>NC_004578.1:0-665000 GCF_000007805.1 Pseudomonas syringae pv. tomato str. DC3000
GTGGATAACTGTCTACAGCCCTTGATATTCAATGTGTACAGAGATCAGAAAGGTTGTCGAGAAACGGTGCTCTGCCTGTGCCGCACCCTCGGAAAAGCTGTGCATGGAATGCAGTTTTATCCACAGGCGAGTTGTGCACAGGGTTTAACCCTGAGTTATGCAATGGGCTGAAGTCAGGTTATCCACAGAGCTCGTGGCGCGACCGTTTGTCGTGTGGCCAATCGATAAATCGTTGATTTATAGCTATCTGTGAGCAACCTACATGTGGATAAGTCGTCCTCGGATCGTTACAATGGCGGCTGTTTTTGCCTCACCGGCTTTCAACTCAGGGGATATCCGTGTCAGTGGAACTTTGGCAGCAGTGCGTGGAGCTTTTGCGCGACGAGCTGCCGGCCCAGCAATTCAACACTTGGATCCGTCCGCTACAGGTCGAAGCCGAAGGCGACGAGTTGCGTGTGTACGCACCCAACCGCTTTGTTCTCGATTGGGTCAATGAAAAATACCTCGGCCGTTTGCTTGAGCTTCTCGGCGAACGTGGTCAAGGCATGGCGCCCGCTCTTTCCTTATTAATAGGAAGCAAGCGCAGCTCAGCGCCGCGTGCCGCACCGAATGCGCCATTGGCTGCTGCAGCGTCCCAGGCGTTGTCTGGCAATTCGGTCAGCAGCGTTTCAGCGTCTGCACCGGCCATGGCCGTTCCTGCACCGATGGTTGCAGCGCCTGTGCCTGTGCATAACGTCGCCACTCACGACGAGCCGTCACGCGACAGCTTCGATCCGATGGCAGGCGCCAGCTCGCAGCAGGCGCCGGCCCGTGCCGAGCAACGTACGGTGCAGGTCGAAGGTGCGCTCAAGCACACCAGTTACCTGAACCGCACATTCACCTTCGAGAATTTCGTCGAGGGTAAATCCAACCAGCTGGCACGCGCTGCCGCCTGGCAGGTTGCCGACAACCCCAAGCACGGCTACAACCCGCTGTTCCTTTATGGTGGCGTGGGCCTTGGTAAAACTCACTTGATGCACGCTGTGGGTAATCATCTGCTGAAGAAGAACCCGAACGCCAAGGTTGTCTACCTGCATTCGGAGCGCTTTGTAGCGGACATGGTCAAGGCCTTGCAGCTCAACGCAATCAACGAGTTCAAGCGGTTCTACCGCTCGGTTGATGCGTTGCTGATCGATGACATTCAGTTTTTCGCTCGCAAGGAACGTTCACAGGAAGAGTTTTTCCACACGTTCAACGCGCTGCTGGAAGGTGGACAGCAGGTCATTCTGACCAGCGACCGCTATCCAAAGGAAATCGAAGGCCTGGAAGAGCGACTCAAGTCCCGCTTCGGCTGGGGGCTGACCGTCGCGGTCGAGCCACCGGAGCTTGAGACACGCGTAGCGATCCTCATGAAGAAAGCAGATCAGGCCAAGGTCGATCTGCCTCACGATGCGGCGTTTTTCATCGCCCAGCGTATCCGTTCCAACGTCCGTGAACTCGAGGGCGCGCTCAAGCGTGTCATTGCCCACTCGCACTTCATGGGTCGCGATATCACCATCGAGCTGATTCGCGAGTCGCTGAAAGATTTGCTGGCGTTGCAAGACAAGCTGGTGAGTGTGGATAACATTCAGCGAACCGTGGCCGAGTACTACAAGATCAAGATCTCCGACCTGCTGTCCAAGCGTCGTTCCCGTTCCGTAGCCCGACCGCGTCAAGTGGCCATGGCACTTTCCAAGGAACTCACCAACCACAGCCTGCCGGAAATCGGCGATGTGTTTGGTGGCCGGGACCATACGACTGTTCTGCACGCGTGCCGGAAGATCAACGAACTCAAGGAATCCGACGCGGATATCCGTGAGGACTACAAGAACCTGCTGCGCACTCTGACTACGTGATGAAGCCAGTGCAGCTTATCAAGGCAAGGGACTAGACCATGCATTTCACCATTCAACGCGAAGCCCTGTTGAAACCCCTGCAATTGGTCGCCGGCGTGGTAGAACGCCGCCAGACCTTGCCGGTTCTTTCCAATGTGCTTCTGGTCGTGCAAGGCCAGCAGCTGTCGCTGACCGGTACTGACCTGGAAGTCGAGCTGGTTGGCCGTGTTCAGCTGGAAGAGCCTGCCGAACCTGGGGAAATCACCGTTCCCGCGCGCAAGCTTATGGACATTTGCAAAAGCCTGCCCAATGATGCGCTGATCGACATCAAGCTTGATGACTCGAAACTGATCGTGAAGGCAGGTCGCAGCCGGTTCACGTTGTCCACGCTGCCTGCCAACGATTTCCCGACGGTGGAAGAAGGCCCCGGCTCGCTGACGTTCAATCTGGTGCAAAGCAAACTGCGTCGCCTGATCGAGCGCACCAGCTTTGCGATGGCTCAGCAGGATGTTCGCTATTACCTTAACGGCATGCTGCTTGAAGTCAGTGCCGGAATCTTGCGTGCAGTGGCTACCGATGGCCACCGTCTGGCAATGTGCTCGATGTCAGCCGATATCGAACACGCCGACCGTCATCAGGTCATCGTGCCTCGTAAAGGTATTCTGGAGATGGCGCGTTTGCTGACCGAGCAGGACGGCATGGTCAGCATCGTGCTGGGTCAGCATCACATCCGCGCCACCACCGGTGAATTTACCTTTACCTCGAAACTGGTCGATGGCAAGTTCCCGGATTACGAGCGTGTGTTGCCCAAGGGTGGCGACAAGCTGGTACTGGGCGATCGTCAGTCCCTGCGTGAAGCGTTCAGCCGCACCGCGATTCTGTCCAACGAGAAGTACCGTGGCATTCGTCTGCAACTGGCTAACGGCCAACTGAAAATTCAGGCCAACAATCCTGAGCAGGAAGAGGCAGAAGAAGAAATCGGCGTCGAGTACAACGGTGAGGCGTTGGAGATCGGTTTCAACGTGAGCTACTTGCTCGACGTGCTGAGCGTCATGACCACCGAACAGGTTCGCCTGATTCTCTCTGACTCCAACAGCAGCGCTCTGGTGCAAGAGTCGGATAACGACGATTCCGCCTACGTTGTCATGCCGATGCGTCTGTAACTTCATGTCCAGCGCAACCTAGATGTCTCTTAGTCGCGTCTCGGTCACCGGGGTGCGCAATCTGCACCCGGTGACCCTCTCCCCCTCCCCGCGTATCAATATCCTTTACGGTGCCAACGGCAGCGGCAAAACCAGTGTGCTGGAAGCGATCCATCTGCTGGGCATCGCCCGCTCGTTTCGCAGCAGTCGTCTGCTTCCCGTTATTCAGTACGAGCAGCCGTCATGTACGGTTTTCGGGCAGGTTGATCTCGCGCAAGGCGGCCACAGCAATCTGGGTGTTTCACGCGATAGGCAGGGTGAATTTCAGATTCGCATCGACGGCCAGAATGCACGCAGCGCTGCGCAGCTTGCCGAGATCCTGCCGCTGCAGTTAATCAATCCTGATAGCTTCCGATTACTTGAGGGCGCGCCGAAGATTCGCAGGCAGTTTCTGGACTGGGGAGTGTTCCACGTGGAACCTCGCTTCATGTCCACCTGGCAGCGCCTGCAGAAGGCCCTCAAGCAGCGAAACTCGTGGCTTCGGCATGGTACACTTGACGCCGCTTCGCAGGCGGCATGGGACCGGGAGCTGTGTTTGGCAAGTGACGAGATCGATGAGTTTCGTCGAGCCTATATCAAGGCATTGAAGCCCGTCTTTGAAAAGACTTTGAGCGAACTTGTTGAACTTGAAGGTTTGACCCTTAGCTACTACCGAGGATGGGACAAGGAAAAAGAGCTGAGCACTGTGCTCGCCTCCTCCCTGAATCGCGATCAGCAAATGGGCCACACCCAGGCAGGACCACAACGTGCTGATCTGCGCCTTAGATTAGGTGCCCACAACGCGGCAGATATCTTGTCACGTGGTCAGCAAAAATTGGTGGTCTGTGCACTGCGTATTGCTCAAGGACACCTGGTCAGCCAGGTCCGTCGCGGCCAGTGTATTTACCTGGTGGATGACTTGCCCTCCGAACTGGACGACAACCATCGACGCGCGCTTTGCCGCTTGCTGGAAGAATTACGCTGCCAGGTATTTATCACCTGTGTAGATCAAGAATTTTTGAGGGAAGGCTGGCAGACGGATACGCCAGTCGCATTGTTCCACGTGGAACAAGGCCGTATCACCCAGACCCACGACCATCGGGAGTGATTGCATGAGCGAAAACCAAACGTACGACTCGTCCAGCATTAAAGTGCTGAAAGGACTTGATGCCGTACGCAAGCGTCCCGGAATGTACATCGGTGATACAGACGATGGCAGCGGTCTGCACCATATGGTGTTCGAGGTGGTTGATAACTCGATCGACGAAGCATTGGCAGGCCATTGCGACGACATCAGCATCATCATCCATCCAGACGAATCTATCACCGTGCGCGACAACGGCCGCGGTATTCCGGTAGACGTGCATAAAGAAGAAGGCGTGTCGGCAGCCGAAGTCATCATGACCGTGCTCCACGCGGGTGGTAAGTTCGATGACAACTCCTACAAAGTATCCGGCGGTTTGCACGGTGTAGGTGTTTCCGTGGTCAACGCCCTTTCAGAACTTCTGTTGCTGACAGTGCGTCGCAGCGGCAAGATCTGGGAACAGACCTACATTCACGGTGTTCCACAAGAACCGATGAAAATCGTCGGCGAAAGCGACAGCACCGGCACCCAGATTCACTTCAAGCCATCTGCTGAGACCTTCAAGAATATCCACTTCAGCTGGGACATTCTGGCCAAGCGGATCCGTGAACTGTCGTTCCTGAACTCCGGTGTTGGCATCGTCCTCAAGGACGAGCGTAGCGGCAAGGAAGAACTGTTCAAGTACGAAGGCGGTTTGCGTGCGTTCGTTGAATACCTGAACACCAACAAGACGCCGGTCAACGAAGTGTTCCACTTCAATGTCCAGCGCGATGACGGTATTGGCGTCGAGATTGCCCTGCAGTGGAACGACAGCTTCAACGAGAACCTGTTGTGCTTCACCAACAACATTCCACAGCGCGATGGCGGCACTCACCTGGTGGGGTTCCGATCCGCACTGACGCGTAACCTGAACAACTACATCGAGCAGGAAGGTCTGGCCAAGAAGCACAAGGTCGCGACCACCGGTGACGATGCGCGTGAAGGTCTGACTGCAATTATCTCGGTCAAAGTACCTGATCCGAAGTTCAGCTCGCAGACCAAAGACAAGCTGGTTTCGTCCGAAGTCAAAACTGCAGTCGAACAGGAAATGGGCAAGTACTTCTCCGACTTCCTGCTGGAAAACCCGAACGAAGCCAAAGCCGTCGTCGGCAAGATGATCGACGCAGCCCGTGCCCGTGAAGCCGCGCGCAAGGCCCGTGAGATGACTCGCCGTAAAGGCGCGCTGGACATCGCCGGCTTGCCAGGCAAACTGGCTGACTGCCAGGAAAAAGACCCTGCCCTCTCCGAACTGTACCTGGTGGAAGGGGACTCTGCTGGCGGATCAGCCAAGCAGGGACGTAACCGTAGAACCCAGGCCATCCTGCCTCTTAAGGGCAAGATTCTGAACGTTGAAAAAGCACGCTTCGACAAGATGATCTCTTCTCAGGAAGTGGGCACCTTGATCACCGCGCTGGGCTGTGGCATTGGCCGCGAAGAGTACAACATCGACAAGTTGCGCTATCACAACATCATCATCATGACCGATGCTGACGTCGACGGCTCGCACATCCGCACCCTGCTGCTGACCTTCTTCTTCCGTCAGTTGCCGGAGCTAATCGAGCGTGGCTACATATACATCGCTCAGCCGCCGCTGTACAAGGTCAAGAAAGGCAAGCAGGAGCAGTACATCAAGGACGACGAGGCCATGGAAGAATACATGACCCAATCGGCCCTTGAAGACGCCAGTCTGCACCTCAGCGAGTCTGCACCGGGTATCTCGGGCACCGCGCTGGAGAAACTGGTTCACGACTTCCGCATGGTCATGAAAACCCTCAAGCGCCTCTCGCGTCTGTACCCACAGGAATTGACCGAGCACTTCGTCTACCTGCCGCCAATCACCCTGGAGCAGCTATCCGACCACGAGGGCATGCAAGCCTGGCTGGCACTGTTCGACGTGCGTCTGCGCACTGGCGAGAAGTCGGGTCTGGTCTACAAAGCCAGCCTGCGCGAAGACCGTGAGCGTAACGTCTGGCTGCCAGAGGTCGAACTGATCTCCCACGGCCTGTCGAATTACATCACCTTCAACCGCGACTTCTTCGGCAGCAACGACTACAAGACCGTCACGGCCCTGGGCGCGCAGATAAGCACGCTGCTGGAAGAAGGCGCGTACGTGCAACGTGGCGAGCGCAAAAAGCCCGTCACCGAGTTCAAACAAGCCCTCGCCTGGCTGATGGCTGAAAGCACCAAGCGTCATACCATCCAGCGCTACAAAGGACTGGGTGAAATGAACCCGGATCAGCTCTGGGAAACCACTATGGACCCAAGCGTGCGTCGCATGCTCAAAGTCACTATCGAAGACGCCATTGGCGCTGACCAGATCTTCAACACCCTGATGGGTGATGCGGTCGAACCACGCCGTGACTTCATCGAGAGCAATGCGCTGGCGGTGTCCAACCTGGACTTCTGATGGACGTGTCGACGGGCAAGTTAATTGTCATGTTCGTGCAGGTTATTGTCATGACAAAAAGCGTCACTACCCCGGCTTAGCGCCGGGGTTTTTCTTTCTGACTGAGAGATTTAGGGATGGCTGGGCGGCATCTGTGGACTGCATTTTGTAGCGAAGCTACAAGGGATGATCGGAAAATCTCGCTTTGACGAAGGCAAAAAATTGGGCGACCTAAGGTGTAGCTGATACGAGGCAATTTACGGCAATCAAAACAGCATCGCCCATCAGCCCCTTAAATCACCGCTGATGGGCGGCCCAGTGAGACACGCTTGCGGATTCATTAAAACAAATCGCATGCTGAGCCAGCCAGCCAGCCAGCCAGCCAGCCTGTAGGTGGGAAAAGTTATTTGCCCTTTCGGTCAAAGTTAAGCGCATCGACCAAGGTTAATGGCCCACTGCCCTACCAATAAACCCCGGTTGACCGAAAGGTCTGCCGGGGTTTTGACGTTACAAGGGGATGGATTTTTCGGGCTCCAAGTGACGTCGACTTGTACAATCAGGCACACTTTTTTCTGATATGCCCATGCTGGATGGCAGTAGTCACTGGCGTTGGGCTTCGTGCTTTTATAGGGATTGATTTACCCATGGCTGACAAGTTGTCACTCGAAACGCTGGAGTCTTGGCTCTGGGAATCCGCGAACATTCTGCGCGGTTCCATCGACTCTTCCGACTTCAAGAACTACATCTTCGGCCTGCTCTTTCTCAAACGCTACAACGACGTGTTCGACGAGCGTGTCACCAAGCTGAGGGAAGAGGAAAACCTGAGCTATGGCGAAGCTCAGGAGGAAATCGAGGACAAATGGGGCAAGTACCCTATCAGTGCCCGCTGGTTTGACTTGATTTCACGTACCGAGAATATCGGGGAGGCTCTGGACAAGGCGTTCGCGACCATTGAGGCCAACAACCCCGAATTGCAACACGTACTGACCGCTACCCAGTATGGTGACAAGCGAGTGCTGGCGGATGCCACCTTGCAGCGCCTGCTGCGTCACTTTAACCAGTACAAATTGGGCAATGACGACCTGTATAAGGCCGACATGCTGGGCGATGCTTACGAGTATTTGATCAAGCAGTTTGCCGACGATGCGGGTAAGAAAGGTGGCGAGTTCTATACGCCAAAGGCAGTGGTGCAACTGGTGGTTGAGTTGATTGATCCGCGACCGGGGCACAGTGTGTATGATCCCACCTGCGGCAGTGGTGGTATGTTGGTTGAGAGCGCCCATCATGTATCTGGTTTGCCCGATGGCACCTTGATGGGCAAGCCTAATGTGCTGCTGTACGGGCAGGAAAAGAACCTAGGCACCTGGGCCATTGCCAAGCTCAATCTTTACCTGCACAACATGCATGCATCTATTGAACGTGGAGATACGCTGGTCGAACCCAAACACCTCGACGGCGATTACCTGAAGACATTCGACAGGGTTATTGCTAATCCTCCGTTCTCAGCCAAATCCTGGTGGACTCCGCTGGAGTTGAGCAACGAAAACGAGCAGGAGAATGGCAAGAAGGTCAAAGCGCCCAACTATAAGCAGGTCAGCGATCCCTATGGTCGGTTAGTTTATGGCGTCCCGCCACGGGGCTATGCTGACCTTGCCTTTGCTCAGCATATGCTGGCTAGCCTCAAGGCTGATGGCCGCATGGGCGTTATCCTGCCCCATGGAGTGCTGTTTCGAAGTGGCGAGGAAGGCAAGATCCGCGAAGGACTGCTGTTCGGGACTGGCGCCGCCAGCGGCAACCAGCCGGGCGACGTGATTGAAGCCATCGTCGGCCTGCCCTCAGCCCTGTTCTACAACACCGGCATCCCGGCTTGCGTGTTGATCCTGAACAAGCAAAAACCCTCTGCCCTAAAGGACAAGGTCATCATCATTGACGGCAGCCGAGACTATCTAGAAGGTAAGGCGCAGAACAGCCTACATGCTGAAGATATCTTGCGCATTGTCAGCACCCACAAGGCGGCATTTGAGCAGCAAGTTGAGGTCGAAAACTATTGTCGGTTGGTGACTCTGGACGAAATCCGTAGCAATGACGGTAACCTCAACATTGTCCGTTACATCGATAACGGTGAGTCCGACGAGGTCGTAAATGTGGCTGCCACTTTGGCGCATATGGCGACCCTGGCCAAGGAGGAAGCGCAGATTGATCAGCGGCTCAATCGCTATTTGATGGAGTTGGGACTGCTGGAGACTGGGGTATGAGCCAATGTGAGGCTGATTCGCTCCGAGAGACTGCAATAGGAGACGTTGCCTCAGATTGGGAGATGGGGGTAATTGGCGATTTTGTAACTGCGCTGCAAGCAGGTGTTAGCGTCAATGCTTTTGAAACTGACTCTGGCTGCACAGAGGGCGAGCTTGGTGTGCTGAAGACCAGTGCTGTACTCCGTGGTAGATTTTTTGCGGAGCAGTACAAGGTAGTCGTCGCGGAAGACATGGGAAGAGTGGCAACAAGCGTTGTCGGAGACCGGATCATCATCAGTCGCATGAATACTCCTGCGCTTGTTGGTGAGTCAGGCTATGTGACAAAGGATGAGCCCAATCTCTTCCTACCTGATCGCCTTTGGCAAACTGAGCCTTCAGACCGTCCACACTCACAGCGTTGGCTGTCTTACTGGTTGCAGCATCCTGGGGTTCGCCGATTGATTGCTGCCAGTGCAACTGGCACCAGCAACAGCATGAAGAACATCTCGAAAGAGACAGTGTTGTCGCTGCCTGTTCCTCGTACCCCACTGCCCGAACAACAAAAGATCGCCGCCATCCTCACTGCGGTTGACGATAAGTTGGACGTAATTTTCCGTCAGATTAAAGCCACACAGGCTCTGAAACAGGGCCTGATGCAAGCCCTGTTCAGCCGGGGCGTGGGTACCCAAGATACTACTGGTCGTTGGATTCAGCATACCGAGTTCAAGGACAGTGAACTCGGCACGATTCCAGCGCTATGGGATGTTGGCGTGATAGCGGATTACGTATCAGCTCTTCGTTCAGGGGTCAGTGTTAACGCAGAAGATCGTATGCATGGTGATGATGAGATCGGTGTCCTCAAGGTGAGTTGCGTACTCCGTGGTGGGTTCTATCCAAATTGTCATAAGACAGTTGTCCCCGAGGAGCGAGAGCGCGTCGCTGAGCCCGTTTTACAGGGACGTATTATCGTCAGTCGAGCGAACACTCCTGCATTAGTCGGTGAATCAGCGTATGTCAATTCTGCGTGGCCCAACTTGTTTCTCCCAGACAAACTCTGGCAAATCGAGCCCTCTGAAAGCCCCCATTCGATAAAGTGGCTGTCTTTTTATTTGCAGTCACCATTTGTTCGTCAAGAAATCAGTAAGGCAGCAACGGGCACAAGTGGCAGCATGAAGAACATCTCCAAGCCAGCATTTTTAAGCATTCGGATGCCTTTAGTACCGCTAGCTGAGCAAGAGCACATTGCAGCGATTCTTTCTGACGTTACATCCAAAATTGAAGCCTTGAACAGTAAGCAAAACCATTTCCAAACCCTCAAACGCGGGCTGATGCAAAAACTGCTAACCGGCGAATGGCGGGTCAAGATCGATAGCCCTACCGGTACGGTCTGAGATTTTATTCATGGACGAAATCATCCCCCTGCCCTCAGATCCTCTGCCTGACCTTCAGCGCACCGTGCAGCGCAAGCTTGGGCGCTGCATATTGCAGTCGCAGCAGTACGAGCGGCTGCTGAAGGCCATGGTGGCCCATGGCGAGTTGAGTGGCCCTCCGGAACGACTTCAGGCGATTCGCGACGAGAAGGTTGCCTGTGCCGATAAGAAAACTCTGGGTACCTTGGTGGGGATGCTGACCGAGAGCTATCTGAAACTGCCGGACTTGTCTGATGAGCCAGAGCAAGCGGAGCCAATTGATCGGGTATGGGTTAGCTTCCGATGTCAGATGGAGTTAACCGAAGAACGTTATGCCGAGACCAAGGCTGCGCTGAAGGAGTTGGTCGACCTGCGTAACGAGTTGGTGCACCACTTCCTTCAGCGCTTCGACCTTTGGGGCGTCGATGGCTGTATAGCCGCTGAGTCATATCTCGATGAAAGTTACGAAACCATCGACGGCCACTACCTGACGCTGCGCGACTGGGCCAAATCCATGGATGAGGCTCGACAGCTTATGGTGTCCTTTATGCAAACCCAAGAGTATAGGGATGCCGTTATCAACGGTATTTGGCTAGATGGCATCGTACACTGGCCCAGCAGTGGGATAACTGCCTGCTTGCGTGAAGCGGAAACTAAGCTGGCCCATGCAGGTTGGACACCTCTTTTCGAGGCTATTCGTTGGATTGCCAAGACCTATCCAGAGCTGACGCCGAAGCGCTATGGCTGCGGTAGTTGGCGTCATGTCATCCATGAGTCGCAGCAGTTTGAAATTCGTAAGCAAAGCCAAGCCGATAATGGCCCTACGGTGGTTTGGTATCGAAGTCGCCCGAGGGAAACCTCCAAGGAACAGGAGTAAGCAATGAGCCAGTCACCGGAGAAAGTCGGGGTTGAACTGCCCGCCATTAATTGGCTGGTCAAGCTGGGCTACACCCATCTATCCAGTAATCAGGTACAGGTTGAATATCGTCACCTGGCACCGGTATTGGACGATGTGTTGCAGGCTCGACTGCTGATCCTCAACCCGTGGCTGGAGAGCGTACCCGGTGGCATCCCTACCGCACTGATCGAGCTACGTAAACGTCTCAACGATGAGCTGTTGCCCGCGAATAAGGCGTTCTGGGAACAGGTGGTGCACCGTTCGGATATTCAGGTGAAGGACGTCGAAGGCAGGCCGCGTAGTGTGCGTTTCTTCGACGCCAGTGATGCCGCCAACAACGACTTCCATGTGGTTGATCAGTATGTGGGGCGCAACGCTGATGGGGATTTTTTCCGTCCCGACCTACTCCTGTTTGTGAATGGCCTGCCCCTGGCCATCATCGAATGCAAAGCCAGCCATCACCGTCTGGATGAGGCCTTGGGGCAACTGGATGGCTATCAGAACTGTTTCCCAACCCAGTTTGTATTCAACCAGGTATGCGTTGGGCTTAATCGGCGTGAGGGGGCATATGGTGCGATCCTTACCAAGCCTGCGTACTACGCCCGCTATCGGTTGCAGGCGCAGGAATCTGCTGCTGTAGCTGCTTTGCTGGGCGATGTCCCGAGTGAGCAGGAAAGCCTGCTGTGGGCATTGTTCGAGCCGAGTCGCTTCCTGCAACTGATTACACATTTTGCGCTGTTCGAAACCCGCGACGGCAAGACAATGAAAAAGCTGCCGCGCTATCAACAATGGCGGGCCGTGCGCAAAACGTTGGATCGCCTGTGTGCTCCAAAACCCATGGGCGGTGTTGTCTGGCACACCCAGGGTAGCGGTAAGTCCTTGACCATGGCCCTGCTCGCTCGCATGTTGCGTGCCGATAGCACCGGTTTGAACAACCCTACTGTGTTGGTACTGACCGACCGCAAAGACCTCGACAAACAGATCTTCGATACTTTCCATGCAGTGGGCATCAGTGCTATTCAGGCCGTGTCGGTTGAAGGCTTGCTGAAGATGTTGTCCAACGACTACGGCAGTGTGTTCACCAGCACGGTGCAGAAGTTCCAGGAGAACGAGCAGCCCGGTGAGCAGCCTGCTGTGACTCCTGATGAGGAAGACAATGCCCTGCAAGCAACCCGGCACCGGCGGATTCGCGAGGAGAAGGACTTCTTCATCCTGCATGAGCGCAATGTTCGCCACCGGCAAGTGGATGAGAACGGTGTGCTGGTGAAAGCCAAGTGGGAAGAAATCAGCCGGGAGAAGGTACATTTCCGGGTGTTGAGTACCAAATCCAATTTCTATGTGCTGGTCGATGAAGCTCACCGTAGCCAGTACGATTTCCTCGCGGCTTTTATGCGCGCCAGTTTGCCCAACGCCAAGTTCATTGCCTTCACAGGTACGCCGCTGCTGCAAGAGGACAAACACACACTGGGTGAGTTTGGCGGTGGTGAATACATCGACGAATACCGCCTGCATGAAGCGGTGGCGGATGGCGCGACCCTGTCCATCAAATACCAGGATGCCTGGGTAGCATTGTCGGCCAACGCTGAATTGGATGCTGCATTCAAAGAGCAGTTCTCTGGCCAGAGTGAAGCTCGCCAGCACGAGCTTAAGCGCGAACTGCTGCGCCGCTGGCGTCAGGCCGGTAACCGTATGGAACAGGTCGCTGAACATCTGGTCGAGCACTTCCTCAGTAACGTAAAGGCCAAGGGCTTGAAGGCCATGCTGGTGTGCGACGGACGCGATATGGCAGTGGGTTACAAGGATCTGCTCGATGCAATCATGGCCGAGCGAGTGCAAAAAGGGCTGCCAACCTTTGACAGCAAGGTGGTTATTTCCCTGGCCAGCATCACCGCTTCCCGCACGGGTGCTTCTGCTATGGAGGAGGCATCAGAGTACGAGGTCGACCTCGACAAGATCCAAAGCATCGAGGAACGGGTCAAGGCCGAAGTGAAAGCCGGAAACACCCCGGTGGCCATGCCGTCCGAGCAGATTGGCAACTTTGTCAGCAAGCTGTTCCCCCTGCCCTACGGAGAGGAAAGTAGTGGGTTGGATGGTAAACCGCAGGCGAACAACGTTGGGCTGATCATTGTCTCCGACATGCTCCTGACCGGGTGGGATGCCCCGATTGTCGGCACTATGTACCTCGACAAACCGCTCAAGGAACACACCCTTTTGCAGGCTATCGCACGGGTGAACCGCACCCTGCCCGGCAAGAATGCCGGTTACATCGTGGATTACCACGGAGTGGTCGAGCACCTCGACCATGCGCTGAAAATTTACGGCGGCGAAGTGAAGCCTTCACAGGTCTGGGAAGGTGTCGAAACCGAACTGCCCAAGCTGCAAGCCACGCTTGACCGCATACTTAAGCTGCTGCCGAAAAAACATGATCCGGTTGCGCAGCGTGAGGGGTACAAGACTGACGCCGAGCGTTTCCTAGATCCAGCTACCAGACTGGACATGGTCGAAGAGTTCCTGGACTTGGTGAAGCAGTTCAACCGCTCTGTGGACATCATTCTGCCGGATGTGCGCGGCGTGCCCTTCAAGCCCTACTTCACCCTGTTAGGTGAAATACGGTTGATGCTGCGGGACAAGCTGCCAGGTAATACCTACAAGGAGCGCATCACCAAGCTGGAGTCTGTACTGCTTCAACAGCTGCTGGATGAGTACGTTGCCGCCAGTCCGGCTAAGAGCCTATTGGGCCATGAGGTGTCGATTCTTGATGCCAGCGACATGGCGCGCCTGAAGCAGCTGGCCAGCCCTGGTAGCCGAGCCCTGGTGATGAAGAACCAGCTGAAACATACAATTGTCACCGGCAAGGACAAAGACCCTGCATTCTTCGACAAGCTGGCTGAGGAGCTGCAAAAGCTGCTGGAAGAAGAAAAGGCGGGTCGCATTACCCAGGCTAAATTTCTGGAGCAACTGGAATTGTTCGGTCAGCGCATCCAGGACAAGGACAACACCGGATTTATCAAACCCGCACATTCAGCGGTGTATCACTACCTAACCGCGCTACTGGCCGAGGACACGGCCAGGGTGGCAACGACCAAACTGTTCGAGGATGGAGAGCTGAGCCGGACGGTCGCCACCGACAACTGGAAGAAGATGCCGGATCTGCACCCGGACATCAGAGACCATCTGCGCGGGTTGTTGATGCCGCTGGCGGGGTGGGAGCGCTCAGTAGCACGTGAACACGCCAAGCGAATCTTGATGTATAGGAATTTCAATAATTCCTATACAGGGTAATCCTCCTAAAAAGGCACCCTCTGCGTGATGCCAACGTGGCGTCGATGTCGGCAAAAAGCTTTTTTCACCCATCACCCACGCCGAAAAATGGATTGAAAGCGACTTTTCTGTGCCTTTTCCAGATTTTGGACGCACCTCTCCCGTATCAGGCCGGCACGTACCTCAATTGCGCGATGCTTTGAGCGTTGTTGATCAAGCCCTGCACTGTCAGACCGGCGATGGCTGCGGTGTACACCATCCGCGCTCCGCACAGCACGCAGCTGAACGGATCCCGATGCAAGAACGCTTTGCTCATCTGCGCAAAATACAGTTTTGGCGCTTTGCCACGCCTTTCCATTCGTATCGCCTCATACACCCGGGGTAGCTGTCGGCCACAGACGCGGTTGGCCAGAAATCCAAAATACCGGATCATCCGAAAGTGCTTCTCCGGGATGTGCTGCACCACCCGGCGCAGCATGTCGGTCTGGCTCAGTGTTTCCTGTTGATAGGTCTTGGTGCGGTGATCCAGGTAGGTGAAGCTCAACGTGGCACCGGAGGTGTAGTGCGCCAGACGACTGCCCGAGATGGGCGGTTTTTTCAGGTAGCGGCCCAGGTAATTGACGGTCTTTTTGCCGTTTTTCGTCTTCTTCGACAAGTGGATGTGCCAGTGCTGACCACCGGCGTTGAGCACGAGGTGACGCCAGTCATTTTCGCTCTGCAGATGAGCGTTTTCAGGTGGGACGGTGGTGTGCTCCCACTGACTGAGCAGGTACTGGCGTACATTCCACATCCAGCGTCGACGCAAGGCTGATGGATGAAACGAAAGATCTTTCCAGACACCTGCGTCATCGATCCCACCCAAGGTGACCGAGACATGGATGTGTGGGTGCCAGTTAAGTCGCCGCCCGTAGGTGTGGATGGCGCAGAAAACACCCACCTCCACGCCCCGGCGTCGGCCCGCATAGAGCAGGTTGTCGACGGCCAGGCGACACAAGGCATCGAGCCAGTGACGGTTATGAAAGAACAGCGGCCACAGGGTGTCAGGCAATGTGAACACCAGGTGTTGCCAGGTACACTCGGGTAAGCGGTGCTGTTGATTGGCTATCCACTGATCGGTAGCCTTTTTGCCGCAGGATGGACAGGCGCGGCAACTGCAGGTGTTGCACAGGTATTTGACGTGCGGGCAGCTGTGGTTGCCGCAGGTGTAGTGTTTGACGCCCAGGATCGAGGTGCCGCAGGCCAGCATTTTGGTGACGGACTCGACTTCGATGTCGCGTAAGCCGCCCTCCTCGATGAGGTGTGCCCAGCACTGGTTAGCGGTGAAGAGGTTTTTGAGCGGTCGAGGCGTGTAGGCAGGACTCATCTGAAGCAGCAGCGGTGGGTAAGCAGGCTTCATGATGATCAATAATGGGCCTCATGGCAAAGCTCAAATCGATGTTCATTGCTCCCCGGCCCTCATATTTCCCCGCAGGCTGGGAACTGCCGGCTGGTGCGGCTCCACTAACACTTCCGTGCTCTCTACAAGCAATCGTATTTTTTGGTTTACGTATAGAGCCTAGTCATTCATTCTATTTATAAGAACCAGACAAGAGGACAAGTGCTATGAACAGGCTTCACAAGACCAGTCTGCTGGCGGCTATATTGACCGCATCCCCCTGCATTATGGCAGCTAACGCTCATGCTATGAGTTGTCCTGTCCCGCAAAGCGTGAAGTACGTTAATGGTATCTATATCGCGCCGGAAACGTTTGCTGGTTGGGAGGGGAACTGGGTTTCTCAACCACACAAGAAACACTCCATTAAAGAGTTTTCCACTGCTTTATATCTTTCAGTGGATAAAAGTCAGAAGGGAGGAACATTGACTAACTGTAGTTATTCACTAAGCGGAGATAATGGCGTAATAGATCTTGAGTATCGAAAATCAGGAAATGAGAATAGACTAAAGACACTTATCGTTTCCATTGAAGGTCAGCACAATTGGATTAAAGAGCGTGGCGCGGTTGGAATTCAAGGATATGAATGTACAAAGTCAGCATCTGAGTGTCAGTTCGTTCCGCTGCGGCTAAACGAGGACTGATGAGTTTATGCATGGGGATTTTAAGATGCCTATGCATCAAGTTGACGTTATGAAGAAGGCGTCATGTCTTCATAGCCCCCTTCGAGGAGATGTGCCCAATACTGGTTAGCGGTGAAGAGGTTTTTGAGCGGTCGAGGTGCGTAGGCTGGACTCATCTGAAGCAGCAGCGGTGGGTAAGCAGGCTTCATGATGATCAATAACGGGCATCATGACAAAGCTCAAATCAATGTTTCTGCTGCTACGCGATCGTAAGAACGGGCGATTTGCAGCCGCAGGCTGCCCTGTTCGATATTTTGCTGAAAAACTAACGCGGCGCTGACCATGCCTGTATTGCATTACGGCCAAACGACTATCGAGTGGTACTTCCAGCTCGATACCAACCTCAAGCGCCACTACGTGACCGTAGAACGGGGACGACCTGTTCTGCTGCGTGGGCCACAGGTGGATGATCCTGAACAAGAGGCGTTGGTGCTCCGCCGTGCGCGCTGGATTCGCGAAAAGCTGGCCCAGGTAAATTTGCCTTTGGCTAACGAAGCTATCGTGACGGGCAGCCGCTTGCGCTATGCCGGGCGTACCTACTTCACCGAAGTCAGGCATACACCAGATATCCTCAAGCCCCGACTGACCTTCACGGCATCACGCTTTATTGTGGATAATCCAGATAGCGCGAGCATCCAGCCTGATGCATTGATACCGCTGTTGGAGCGTTTCTACCGGGAACGTGCTCAAGACAAATTGTTGGTGCGCGTCCGTCACTGGCAGCGTGAAACTGGCCTTCAGGCAACGGGCGCTCGTATTCGTCATTTCCAAAGCCGGTGGGCCAGCTGCGATGCAAACAACACCCTGGAGTTTCATCCTCGCGTGATGGAGTTGCCGGCCAGCGTGCAGGATTACGTCATCATTCATGAACTCTGTCATACGGTAGAGAAAAACCACACCAAGGCATTCTGGGGCCTGGTGGCTAGCTACATGCCAGAGTGGCAGAAGCAGCATCAGGTACTGGAGAGGGCGACATTTGGGGACGCGGTGTAATGTTCAGCCGGATCGTGTTTGGATGGATACCGATAACTACACCAATCAAAGGAATGAATGATGAAGCTCTTGCGCGACGCCAGAACGCTGAAGACCAAAGCCGTCAGCTCCCTCCGTACAGGGATGCAGGCCTTTAACAGCTTTGATGACGATGGGCGCATTACCACCGTCTTGCTACACCTTCAGCATGCGTGCGAAATGCTGTTAAAGGCGGTGTTGGTTCAGAACAAAGCGAAGGTTTTTGATAAGGAGACTGGACGCTCTATAACCTTCGACAAAAGCCTCGGACTTTGTATGGCGCACTATGGCCTGACGGCAGAGGAAGCGGGAGTGATGCGAGCCGTCGACAGCCTACGCGATGCCGCCCAGCATTGGTTCATTGTGGTCGCGGAGGATCTGCTGTACCTCAATACGAGGGCACTGATTACCGCCTTTGATGCCTACCTTCAGCGAGCCCTGGAAGATGCCTTGATCGAGCATATCCCGGCTCGGGTATTGCCCGTCTCAACCATCCCCGCCAGGAGACTTCGAGTTTCTGGTGGATCGCGAATATCACTTGGTTAGGGAATTACTGGAGCCAGGACGGCGGCAACGGGATGAGGCGCGTGCACGCATTCGCTCCATGCTGGCCATGGAATCTATTGCGGTCGAAGAGGTGGAGGTCTCCGAACGAGATATTGACCGCATTGAAAAGGCCGTCCGTGCAGGCCAAGGGATCAAAGAGGTCTTTCCACGTTTATCCACAGTAGGCACACGGACGGATGGTGAAGGGGTGAATCTGCTCGTGCACTTCACCAAGAAGGAAGGCGCCCCCATCCGATATATCGGCGGTGACGATCCTGCTGAAGCGGCGGCGGTGCGGGAGCTGGATCTTCAGAAGAAGTTCTACCTGGGAGCCGCCGACCTCGCGCAAAAGGTCGGACTGACGCTGCCCAAAGCCAGCGCGCTACGAGCGCATCTGGGAGTCGATGAGGATGTGGCCTGCCGTGATGTCTTCGAGTTTGGATCGACCCGGATTCCCCGTTTTTCTGATAACGCGTTCAGACGGATGCGCGAAGCGTTGGCTACTGTCGACATCGAAGACGTTTGGCGGGCACGACAGAGATAACGAGCGGTTGGTCAAAACTGCACCGTCAGCACCTTGATGCCCACCCCTTCGCAGAACCGCCCGACGGCAGTGAGTGAGCGCCAATAGCGCACCGGCTCGCGCCGTGAACGGATCGGCAGCCATTTGGCGCCGAGGCGCAGTTCCAGACGCCAGGTCTCGCCCTCGCGCAGCACGCGAAACTCCCGCGCCGCGCCGGTCTCGACCAGGGCGGCCAAGGTCTCCTGCTCGATGGCTCTTTTCATGGACTGCTCCTCCGCTCCACTATCCAGCCAGGCCCCACCCTGCTGGTATAGCGCAACCATGGAACCCGGCGACCAGCTTGCCCCTGTAGCTTCACCAGACTGTGGATAACGGTGGGGGGCAATTCACCATAATCGCCAATTCCGCGCAGGGCGGTCGAGGAGCGGGTGGGCGGGGCTTGGCGTTATCCTCCTGCTTGTGCCTGCCTGAAGGCAGGGCCACTGTGGTCTGATCGGGAGGTCGCTGGGCGCGACGCAGTTTGGCCAGAACCCCTGGCGTCGGTTAACGGCACCACTGCCTTAAACGACTGGCGATAATTCAATCTTCCCTGCGCATTCGAGCAAATGCCGGAAAGCGCTCAGCCGTCATTCCCCGAAAGATCGGCGACTGCACTCTCGACAGCCTCAGGGCATTTCGCCACTATGACCCGGATCAGGGCCAACGCCGGCTTATACACGCCAGCCGCAGGTCGTCGACGTCTGCGCATTTTGAACGTCCAACCAATGCCAGTGAGGCCTTATGAACGCCCGAGAAGCCAACCTCATCGCCCACCGCTACCAAGCACGTGCACAAGCTTTCAACGATTTGCATGCGCTATTGGCCCCGTTCTTTCGCCGCACTCCCCTGGCGGCCAGCATGAACGAGATCAGTGAGTGCGTCTCCGAAGCCCTGCATGCCAATACCTTGTGCGGTTGGTTGCCAGATTTCGGCGATTTCGATGAGCTAGAGGCACTGGTTGGAGAGATCCGCCGGGATGGAGGACGCAAGCGTTTTACAAGTCTGAACGACATCCCCACCCACCTGCGGGAGCACTTCGACGATACAGACGAGGCATTCACCGAATTCGCCAATGAAATTCGCGAAGAGTGCCGCGACGGCTATGACTCACTGCTCGAACAGCAAGAGATACTTAACGAACACTTGGAATCTGTTCGATTCGATCAGGTGTTCGCATTCGATGAAGACAGCCTGGAAGTCGAAACCACTAGACTGATCAACCAGGTGTTCGATCACCTGCATACTGAGTGGCTCGCATACGAAAAGCTGGCTCGCAGCCTGGTCGGCATGGCCCACCTCATCGATGAACCGGATCCCGACAAGGGGCTGACCGAGGCCCTGCTGTTCGATTGAAACAACTTATTTCCTGTCCACATGGGAGCCTTAGAATGAAGGAACGAGCAATGAACAATAGCCGAACGGTAAGTACAACAAAGGAACTTAAGAAGGCCATTGATGACAAGATCGGCGACATCATTATCACTGATGCCAAGTTAGCAACCTGCGTCAAAGTGGCTTCAAATATCCCCTACAAAACACTCGCTGCCATTATCGCTGTGGCTGGAGCATCTGCTGCCGTATTTTGGAACCCTGTCGGCTGGTTCGGCGCGGCAGCCGGCAGCGCAGCAGGGGTCGGTGTGGTTGCAAGCGCCGCAGCTGCGGCAGGTATTACTACGGGTACCGCCGCAATCATTGGCGGCGTACTGGTGCTTTTAGCGGCGCTCAGTGTTTCGGCTCTGGCCATGGTGAAAGACTATGATTTCGACGCCGGTATCTCAGCTAGCTCGTCAGGTCTTGAAGGCGGAATCCCCAAAGGAAAAACATCCGCGCACTTGAAGATCAAGCGCAATGTCTGATTTCCGCTCTGCCCCGCCGTACTTCTTCATTTGCAAGAGGTGTGATCAGCATTTCATGGCTGGCCGCAGGTTGCTAGTCCGTTGCCCGCTCTGTAAGAGTTTTGGGGTAAGCGAAGATAAACGCATTGCAAAGTGAGGCCGGGGCCTCACTCCCGCACCAAGCATCCATGCATGTCGTGGTACCTTTCAGCGGTGTATCGAGGCAGGCCTCGACGAATCGTCATCCGGTTAAGGGCTTTATTCATAGTGTTCAGCTTTAATAATCGGCGCAGTACCGATGCCTAAAGTGTGCAAACTGCCGCTTAATGCGTCCAGCCGGCGGCAGCCCAGTCCAAATTCTCTGGTATCAGGTAGCGGTTACTTGCATCAGCCAGGCGTTGGTTGGCCATCTCCTCTGCGGCCTTGAACAATAATTTGGAGGTTTGGCCATCGGGACTCAGGACGCTGTATTCCGCTGGTCTCATTAGCCATTGGCTAACTTTTGCATGGTTGAGTTTGGCTTTGCCATCGTCAACCTGAATGGCCACAAACTCCTGCCGCATGCGTTTGCCCTGTGGGCCTTGCCAGCGCAGCATGGCACCGAGCAGCGCACCTTCACCGAGTTCGGGTGCTTGAAGCATTGCGGCCAAACCGCCGAAGTCATACTCGCAGGCTTTACCCAGTAGGTACTGCATGAGCTTGGAGTTGAGATCGAGCATATGGGTGTCAGGGCGATTGGAGGCCAGCAAGCGATCCAGGGTAACGTCCATGCGTTGTGAGGCTTTGGGTGATAGGCCCATTTCACGCATCACTTGATCAGACAAGCGAATACGCAATAGCCGCTCTTTATGGCTGCGTTCTGTCACCTCTATGCCAAGTTGATCGAACATGCCCAGGACAAAGCTGTAAAGGTGATCGACGGTGATTTCTAGCTCGTCGCGCAGTTCGTTTGGGTCACTGGTGGCGGCGTGAGCAAACAGCTCTCGTTGTTTAGCGGCGGCAGTACGTGCCTGCTTTAACGCTTCATCGATGCGCTCTCGGGTTCGGTCGATTCCGAGTTTTGTGGCTTGTTGCAGGATATCTTCCACATCGATCAACTCGGCTACCTGACCGAGGATTTCGTCTTTCAGGCCATCGTTGAATTCATGCTGCTGAACTTCGGCGAGGTCATTCACCACGCTGTCGATCCGCTCATACATCAGGTCGACGATGTTCTGATCCAGACTGTCAGCTTGCTGGATGTTGAACACGACGACCTTCTTCTTCTGACCATAGCGATACAAACGACCGATGCGTTGGACGAGACGCATGGGGTTCCAGGGCAGGTCGTAGTTGACCATGACGTGGCACTTACTCTGGAGGTTGATGCCTTCGCCGCCCGCCTCGGTCGAGATCAGGAATCGCCCTTGCTCTTCAAAGCGCTTGATGGCTTCACGCCGTTCAGCATGCTGCATGGAGCCATTGATTAGATCGACCTGGTCGCTACCATAGTGGTTGGCCAAGGCATCACGCAGATAGTTTTGAGTGGTGCGATATTCGGTAAAAATCAGCACTTTCTCGTCGGGGTTAGCTGTGTGGATTTTGCCGATGATCTCATCGATGAATCGCTTCAGCTTGAGGTCGTTGGCTTTCAGCGCAGCGGCCTCATCAATAAGATCTTTCAACAACTGGACTTCACCGGCAAAGAACTCGCGGGCATCGCTGGTAAATTGCTCTTCCCACTCACCCAGGTAGCGTTCATCGCTGGGTTCGTCTTTTGAGGTGCCCTTGGCTTCATCGTCAAGAAGCCTCTGAAGACGATTAGACAGTGCCCGGTGAATGGCTGCTGCGCTGGAGGCGGCCAGCTTGCGATAAACCGTCATGACGAATCCAATGGCGTTACCGGTACGGCCTAGCGCTTCACCTGCGTCATAGCCTTTGCGCAGATAGGCTTGAAGCGTTTTGTCGAACTCGATGGATTCATGGCTGCTGGGCACCTGCAAGGCACTGGTTATTTTGCCCTGGAAGATGAAGTTCCCTTCCGCATCGGTGACGTCGGCTTTGTGGTTGCGGAACACCATGTCATGCAGAATTTCTGGATTCAGGTTGAGCATCATCAGCTCGGTGCGACGCTCAGGGCGTAGTAGCTCTAGCAGTGCCACGAACTTGTCCTGCATGCCTTGATGAGGAGTCGCGCTCAATAACAGCATGTGTTTGGTTTGGCTGCGTAGGTTCTTTGCCAAGTCATAGCGTTCAGAGCTGTCCAGCTTCTGTCCGTACTGGCGGCGGCTGAGTCGATGCCCTTCGTCAAAGATCACCAGATCCCATGGCTCTGCCTGGAGCAGGCTTTCCAGGTGGTCGACTTGTTTTAGACGATCCATGGAGCCTATGACGCAGTCGTGCATCTTCCATTGGCGGGGTTCATTGATGAAAAAGTCTTCCCCATAGATCTCGAAGTCTTCCAGTTTGAACTTGTGGTACAGCTCCTCCTGCCATTGTTTGGTCAGGCCTGCGGGCGTGATCAGCAGGATGCGTTTGGCCAGGTCTCGTTGCTGCAGGGCGTGCAGCAACATTCCAGTCTCGATGGTCTTACCCAATCCCACATCATCCGCAATCAACCAGTTGAAGTTGCCGGATGCCAGGATGTGGTGCACCAGGTGAATCTGGTGAGGCAGCGGCTCAATTTCCAGGTGAGAAAGAGCACCAGTGTTTTCATTCCACACCTTAATGGCATGAGCCAACATGCGCATGCGCATACGCTCGGCGTCGATTGGTTCCCCTTTGCTGGCTGTGACAAACCGATGCTTAACGCCTTTCACCTGACGCAGATATTGATAAGGCAACCAATTGTCAACGCCAACTAAAAAGTGACCCCCTTCCGTGCTAAATCGCCAACTTAGTTTTGACCCCCCTCGGGTTCATATTTTCGAGCCGGTTCGGCCCGAGAAGATTTGGTTCCTGCTTTGCGCTTGTCCTTGAGTCGATAGCTTTCACCTGTCATCTGCACGATATGGGCATGATGTAACAGCCTGTCCAGCATGGCCGCTGTCAGTGTTTGATCATCCGCAAAGGTTCCGGCCCACTGGGTAAACGGCAAGTTACTCGTGAGGATCAGGCTGCCTTGCTCGTAGCGCTTGGCGACAACATTGAAGAACAGGTTGGCTTCATCACGACCAAACGGCAGGTAGCCGATTTCATCGATGACCAACAACCCAGGGGCCATCACCACACGACTGAAGTATTCCTTGAGCCGTTCCTGGCGGTGCGCAGCGGTCAGTTGCAGCATCAAGTCAGCCGCCGTGACGAAGCGGGTTTTGATACCGGCCATCACTGCCCGGTAGGCCAGGGCGATAGCCAGGTGGCTCTTGCCTACACCACTAGGCCCCAGGAACACGATGTTCTCGGCACGTCCAACAAAACTCAGTGCTGCCAGCTCCTGGAGCTGTGCCCGGGGGACGCCGGTGGCAAACGCGAAGTCGTATTGCTCCAGCGTTTTCACAGCGGGCAGCGCGGCAGTTTTCAGCAGGGCCTGTCGAGAGCGTTCACTTCGGGCATCGGTCTCGGCAGCCAGCAGCTTTTCGAGGAAGTCGGCAAAGCTGTCTTCGCCGCTTGCTGCTTGTTGGGCCAGGTGCGGCCAGTCCACCCCGACGCGCTCAAGCTTTAGCCCCTTGCATAGTTCTGTCAGGCGAGCATGTTGAAGGTTCATGCTCTCACCTCCAGCAGTTGCTCATAAACCGACAGCGGATGCTGCAAGCTCTCGTACGGCAGGACCCGTCCCAGGCGTAGGCCTTGGGCGGGTTGTGGGCGCAGGCTCTGTGTTGGCAGTGGTAATAGTACCTGCTGCTCTTGGGCCAGACGTACCGCCGGTTGAACACCCGTCGTGCCGTGAATCCGCTGATGAGCGACTTCGTCGAGCCATTGGCCGATATGTGCGTTGGCCGTCACCACATCCAGCGTCAGACCCGCACTCTTGAGCGTAGCGGCCAACGGGGTAATGAAACTGCCCTTCAGATACCCGTTGAAGCGCTCAACCTTGCCCTTGGTCTGGGCACGGTAAGGGCGGCAGACCTTGGGAATAAAACCAAACTCATCGGCCAGCGCAGCCAATCGGGGATGCCAACGGTGCTGGCCCTCCCCAAAAGCATCTCGCTCGGTGATGATGGTTCCGGCGTTATCAAACAATGCCTGCTCGGGCACGCCGCCAAAGTAAGCGAACGCCTCCCGAAGCCCTGTCAGCCAGGCTTCGCTGTCCTCTCGCTCGGAGAAACGGACAAAGCTTGCTCGACTAAAACCAAGTGTCGCCACGAACGCCTTAAGCGGCTGACGGCCTCGTCGAATGGTGGTGAAGTCCACCTGTATCTGCTTGCCGGGCAGTGTCTCGAAACGTACCACCGGCTCTTCTGCCTTACGTTTGAAGGGGCGAATATAAGCCTTCAGACGACTGACGCCGCCGCTGTACCCCAATGCCGTGATCTCACGCAGCAGGACGGTCGCCGGAATCCAGTGTGGGCGCGCCGCCTCAATACGCTCGTGCAGGTAGTCCTTGAAGGGGTCGATTTTGCACGGACGTGCGGGTCTCACCTTGTCACTGGGTAGCGACCGGGCCTTTCGCAGGTACTTGCGCACGGTGTTACGCGAAATACCCAGCTCACGGGCGATGAATTTGATGCCATGGCCCTGACGGGCCAACACTTTAATTTCCACAGACTGCTCCTGGGTCAACATATTGGCAGCTCAAAGCCGCCAGTTTTACCCAGGGGGGTCAATTCTAGGTTGGCGTTAGGGGGTCATTTTTACAGTGGCGGTGACAACCAATGGCGCTCACCACGTTCAGGAAAGTCCACCAACACTTGTTCGCTACCTGCCAAGGTGCGTTGTTGCATGATGACGCCCTGCCCTAGCGAGAGGACGCCGCTGCCAGGGGTCTCATCGACCACGTCCATGCCATTTTGAAAGCCTGAGTGCACGGCGGAAGCATCGACATAGGCCAGCTTTTTCTCAGGGCTAAACCAGTGAACCTGAAGTTGATCTTCGGATTCTTTAGCAATCGCCATTTTGACAATGCCCCGACGCTCCTCTTGGCCGCTGGGTAATTTCTGGCTGACCCAGCAACCTGGTACATGTGTAAGTCTGAGGGGCTTCATGCGCTAATCCTATATCCGTTACGGTTCGATGTTTGGCAAGGTTAGGTCGGTACGCTGTGCATGCAAGGCAGATGTGAGCGACTCTGCTGACCACTGTGATGGCGCTTCATAAGCACAATCGTCAAGAGTCTCATCTTCACCCTCAGTTTCTTGAGGAGTATTCGTGTCCTCAGGGTGTTGTTTCTTATTCCGCTTTTCGGCATTAAGCGGTGGCTTTTCTTCTACAAGTGGTTTGTCACTCAAATAGCAACCAGGCTCTTGCGGATGTTTGGTTTTAAATACGCCGTAGGCCCGAAGGATCTCGGTTTTTTCGATTTCCAGCACATCCCATAGCCCCAAATCACTGTATTCCTCAGCAGGTAGTTCGTGAGGATCGCAGAAGTCGAAGGGCTGATTAGCAGGTAGGCAGCCTTCCAAATTGGCAAACCTGAACCACAAATACCGAGAAAATGCTTTAAATGCGCGGCGCAGGACAGTGTTCTCGTACCAGGAAGCAAAGAGACTTTCTAGGAAAACCTCTATTTCTTCCACCTGTGGCAGTGATTCAAAAGAGCGGACGATCAGCAAGGCTGTCGGCCATGACAACGCGTAGTAGGACAGGCTACTACTGCCATTTTTATCAAAAGCGATCCAGTAGATATCATTCTCAGACCAGATCACTTTGATATGAGCAGCCAAGATTAGCTCTTGAGGGACGAGTCCTTTTTCGATTTCTCTCTCAAGTGCGAGACGAGTCTGTCCCCAGCCACTCATCACAAAAATCTGTTGAACAAGAGAGAGTGTGCTGAGCGGCCAGTTGGCCTTTCCGATCAACTCAGCGGCTTTCTGAAGCGCACGCTCTTCGCGTGAGAGTTTGTCAGCGAGCCAATCATTTGGCTCTGCAGCTACAGCCTCCTCGCCGTCAAAGACTTCATCCGGGTCAAAGGCATAAGCCGCATAGTCATCATCAATATCACGGAAGTCATCTAGATCGGTGCGAATTTCTTCTTCGAGGCCTGTCCCAAGTTCGATAATGGTCAGATCATACAAGTCATGATCGAGGTCGAGGTCATCTTCAAGGGCTTCAAGCCCCAAGTTCGGCTGGGGCGTAGTAGGAAGGTCTAGCTCCAGATCGGTTAATGCGAGGTCTTCACCATCCTCATCCTCATCCTCATCCTCATCCTCATCGTTCTCATCGGATATCTGATCTTGAATTGGAGGCGTGGGAGCAGAAGCCTTCATGACTAGCGACGGTATGACATGTGAGGGAGGGCCATCAGAATCCAATGGTTCTGGAGTGTCCAATCTTGTTGGCTGAATAGAGGTTAACGAGCGCCCTGATTTGTTGAATACCTTGACCTTGGTTAATCCCTCTCCAGCCTCCGTCTCTTTCCTCGGATGGGTGAGTTTGAGTATGTTTTTTATGGGGGCGGACGGAGCGGTCTCGTCCTCAGCCGCGTGCTCTTCGGTGGAGTCGGCTCTAGCTGCTGAAGCCATATCAGGTGCATCACCGGCTTCAGGTTTGCCGAGGCACATTGGAGCTTCAGAAGGCGTTAATTGGCCTTCCCACCAGCCGTCAGTTTTCAACGACGGGTATTTAGATGCCGTGTGCTGAATGAAGTTGAGCGAGTCATCGGCTGTTTCGGTCAACGCCTTGTTGATCGGGGGTGGGGGGCTTTCTAAGGTCGTTAGGCTCTCAGCTGAGTCGTTGAGGAAAGCCAGGTCACTGGCTGTCGGAAGATCATCCGTCGACTCTTCAGTCGCTATTTCGACAAAGGCCTGCTGTTGGCGTCTCAGCACTAGGGCGCGCTGCATGGCTTTGGCCCCATCTATCGGGCGGCGTTGTCGCATGTAAACGCGACTTAGCAGGTTTAGATAGTCAGGCTCTTCAAACGTAGCAATTGCTTCCAGGAGGAGCGACTCGGCAGCTTGTAACTTGCCAGACGCGACCAGGCTGTTGACGTCTTTGAGGAGCAGCTCTTTGCTGCGTTGCTTGCTCTTGATTGAAAGCGTTTGCTGTGCGCGATGTTTTTTGAAACGAAGGATCAGTTCAAGCCTGCGCCGAATATCTTCCGCAGCCTGATGGTTTTTTAGGAACTCGCTGAGGAGTGTTCTGGCTGTGGCGTGCTGCCCCTGAGTAATCAGAAGTGAAATGGCTTGGAGCAGGCCTTCTGAGGAATGGCCTTTCAGGCTCGAACGGATCTTCGTCTCCAGCTCCATAGGATCCGATGCCGCATAACTCCACAGTTCGTCTAACAGCGATTCCCAATCCATTTCCATACCGACTCCGTGACGACACTGCCCTGGCCGTGCGCAAGATTGTGGCGCGGTAGGAGAGAGCACAGCCCTATAGGTATTTAGCCTGTGTCGTCCGTCACATTATCCAGACCGACCTTGTGGGTAAAGGCAAACAGCCATTAGGACGTTAAATTCTTCTCTAGCCAGGGGTTGCTAGTTACCGAATTGGCATTTCTCTATGTATCGACCGGCCCATGGCCAGACTAGGAGTCTGACCATAACGTCCATTAGGTGTACCGGGTGCCGCAGGTTTCGCCTTCCTGTGGCCGGGCTCAGGACGGTGAGCGATGCGTCGGCGCTTCAAGCACATGATGGTTTCGACAATGCTGCGCAAGCAAAACTTGATCAAACTTGATTTTCACCAGCCGAGGCACTACATTGGCTGTTATGCAAAATACCCTACACATCGAGTCGCTTCGGGCGGCCCTCGTTCAGCGTGGCTGGACACAAAAAGACCTGGCCGATCAGTTGGGGGTCTCGGCGCAGTCCGTTACCAACTGGTTCAAAGGTAAGGATTTTCCTCGCCCTGACAAGCTGCTCAAGCTGGCCACAACGCTGCAGCTGTCATTTTCGCAGTTGGTGGCTCCACCTGAGGATCAGCCTGTGGTGGCGTTCCGCAAGAAGGCGGGAACCAAAACCACCGACGAACACATTCTGAAAGCGATGGGCATTGGCGGTTTGCTTAAACCTTTGGTCGATTTTTTACCGAAGTTGCCGACCTTACGCACCAAGATTTCCTCGCCTTCCATCAGCTACGCGCGTTTGCAAAGCGATGCGTCCCAGGTACGCAGTAAATTGGGATTGGGTGAGCGCAGCGTGCTGGGTTATGAAGCGCTGATCGCCGAGTTCAAGGCGTGCGGGGCGGTTCTGGTGCCCGTTCTTTGGGGACAAAAGCAGCAACACAAGAATGCGTTGCACATTCTATTGCCGGCGTCAGATGTCACCTTTGTCTTCGTCAACCTGGATACCAAGCTGGAAGACTTCAAGTTTTGGATGGCCCACGAGTTAGCGCATGTCTACACTCCTGAGCTTGCGGGTAGTGACGAGGGGGAGGATTTTGCGGATGCCTTTGCCGGTGCCCTGCTGTTTCCTGAGGCTTGCGTGCAGCTAGCGTATGCCGAGGCGGCGCAAGCGCCTAGCGCAGCTGGGGAGGTGAGTGTCCTTCAGCAGCATGCCCGGCATCACCAAATTTCACTGAACACGGTGTTCCAGCAGGCGCAGGGATATGCGGCGGAAAACAATCTGCCATCCTTACGGGTACCGGAAAGGACAATTCACGCGGTGCGCAACAGCTCCACGCCGCAGTTGGTCAGTACGATCCTGTTTGATCCGACTCCACCCAAACCGGCGCAATACATTGCCGCAGCGTCGAATGTGTTTCAGTCTGAGTTCTTCCTGGCGCTGAAACGCATGATTCGCGAGCACGGGACGGGCCCGTCGTATGTTCAGCAAATCATGGATGTATCACTCAGTGATGCCTCCGCGCTTTACGGCGAGCTCGCGCGTTGAGCGCGGCGTCCACGCTCGTATTGCTGGATACCAACGCGTATCTGCGGCTTGCGAAGCGTGTACGCCCAATGCTGGGGGTTGGGTTTGGGCAGAAAAACTACGTTCTGACCATTCTGAAAGATGTTGAAGAGGAAGTGCATCGCAGTGGTGCTCTGAAATTCAAGTTCCCTTGGTTTGACGGTGAGGATCTTGCCGCTGAGCGGGTTGCCAAGCAGGTACGACTCAGCGCCGACGAGAAAGGTCAGTTAGAAGCTGCGCAAAGCGTCCTGCGTGGTTGGGTCTTAACGAACCCGACGGTTTATACCACGGCTGGTCGTTCTCCCCCTTCCTCCACGGACTGTCGGGTGCTTGCGTTTGGCCAAATTCGAGACGCCATTGTGGTCACGGATGACCTAGGTATGCACAAGCTGGCTCAAGATTTCGGAATTGCTGTCTGGCATGGCCACGAACTGCTAAAGAAAATGCTCACGGCCAAGTTGATCACAAATGAGCAGGTCAAAAGTATCTTCGAAGCGCTGGAGCTCAACGGCGACTTGACTGAAACGTGGCGCCAGGCAAAACACATAGCCTTTCTGAAGCTATTCGGTAGGGGCTAAATGGATGGCCGCAAACGCACTGGCCACCTAGGTCAACCAGTGGCCACGTGTCTACAATGTAACAGTACTTTGTCCCGCACCGAATTTACAACTCGCCTTTAAGAACGCCTTGGAGCGTTGACGCCGAAATGTCGGGTTGGACAACGGTGAGTTGTCCGATACGGTGAAGCTTTGCGTAACGAGGATCTTTGTCCGAAACGACGTACAGCCATTTAACCTTTCTTAAATGAACAAAATCGACCCGCGTATGTGCGTTGGGCAACGATTTTGATCCGTGAAAATTGGATAAATACTCACCCTCTACTTTTCCAGCTAGTAAATACCCCGACGTAGAAGACGGGCACATTACCCAGTCACCGCTTTGCATTTTGAATGCAAAATTCCATGGCATGTTGGCTGTGGTCTTAAAAACTCTTTCGTTGTCATTGGGATAGGCGATTCTAAATTTCTCAACGAAATCTGGGTAATTATCTTTGTAAAGCCGCATATCCCCCACTGCCGGCCACCCAATAGCAATGTAACCAATGGAACCTGGATCCGGTGGGAAAGGGCCGGCTTTTGAGTTAAATGCCTCCAGCTGATCCCCGGCATCCCCGACAAAAACGCCCCATACTTTTGGCTCTTCCACAGACATTTTGCCTCCTCCATTTTGGGTGTGAGGAGACGGTATCTGAGTCATCGAGATACGTACAGGATATTGTTAAGATATTCTTAAGATGTCAGAAATGACTTTTTGGCGTGTCAGCCGGCTCTTCTTGGCATAGCCATTTATCATTTCGTCAGGAAGGTCGTACCAACCCTTCCAGCATAGGCCAAGCCAAGTCTGGCGTCGGTCGCCATTGACGGTTCGGCGGTCGACCGCGCGCTGTCAGCGTGGGGAGTCGACCATACTCGCTAATCAAGCGCAGCTAAACTCATAGGAAGTTAGGAATGACCCTGACGTCCCTGACCTTTGCCAAGGCCAAGACCAAGACCAAGACCAAGACCAAGGTCAGGGTAGCTTCCGCGCGCTCAATTGCTTCCTCGGTTTCTTCGGTTCACGCTGGGCGTTGGCCTGGCGTGGGCTGAACGGCTCGATCATTGAGAAGCTTCGCTCATATTCAGGGGTGGGTTTCGCCGAATCGGCAGGTGTGCTTCGCCCATCTCTCGCTTGAGCAAGCAGACTGTACACGCCGAGGGTGACCGGTGAGCCCTGCGGTAGCAGGGTCGACAACTGAAAGTGGCCGTTGCTTAGGCTTGAATATGCGTAAGGGTGTGCTTGGAAAGAACCTGATGGTGGATGTTGTGTCACGACACGTCGTAGTTAGAGGGACAGGTGCTGTCCCTGACGGTCTCCTGTCAGGTAGTCTTTTTATCGGTAGCAGCGACCGCCTCGATAATGAAGGGTGAGGTTCAATGGTCTGGAGGGAGTACGCGGTATGAGCCATGTCCAAGCTGTGATCTTCGATGCGTTCGGTACCATCACGCGGATCGAGAACGCGCGCCATCCATTTCGCCAGCTTCTAAAGCTGGGTATCGCCCAAGGGCGGCGGCCTAAGCCGGATGATGCGTCAATGCTAATGCGCCATCCTTGGGGGCTTGCACAAGCCGCTGACCATTTCGGTATTGATGTAACACCGGCAGAGCTTGCGCGAATCCAAGCCGAACTTGATGCCGAGGTCGCTAGCATCCAACCCTTCGCCGACGCCCTCGCCTGCATTGAGGCACTGCAAGCGCATGGTCTGAAAGTGGCGGTCTGTTCAAATTTGGCCAGGCCCTATGGCGCGGCTGTTAAGCGCATCTTTCCTGGCTTGGAGAGCTACGGCTTCAGCTATGAGATAGGGACGCTCAAGCCAGATCGGCGGATCTACGAGGCAGCGCTGACTGAGTTGGCTGTAGACGCCTGCAAGGTGTGGATGATCGGGGATTCCCAGCGTTGTGATCGAGACGGGCCAATAGCCCTTGGAATCAAAGGGCATTATCTAAACCGGACTGGAGCAGGATCGCCATCTGACTTTCGCGATTTGATGGCTTTCAAGCACTCCGTGTTTGAAAGCCGATCGCCTTGATCTCCCAGTTACATCTACAGTTGTGCAGCACCGGTAACGCTTAGCCGATGCAGGTCAGAGACCTAGGTCAATAGCAGCCAATCGGTCAATTTGATCCGACGTTGCATGACCTTGCCCGGCAATCGCCAGTAAGCGCTCTCGAAGTACTTCGGAGTACGGGCGATGTTTCGTCGCTGCAGATATAGGCTGGATGTTCCGTAAAGGAATTGTGATGCATGCCTTGCTGCCATCCATAGCTTCCCCAGTGGCGATCAGATCATTTGGCCGAAGCGCACCTTCGCCCTTTGTCATGCTGCCTATCAGGTTGTAGAAGTATTCCTCAAAAAGCACCTCAAGCTTCCCTGATTCGGTCAGATAGGCCAAGAGTAACCATGGATCGTCACTAGTAGGCGAGCCACCCCACCAGATGCTTAGCTCTGCGAGGTGCTGAAGCACTGCACTGTCTTTTTCAAAGACATACCAGATCGCTGGGGCTGTGTGCCTGCGAGCTATTGCATGCTCATACAGCTCCCTAGCGACGCCGGCAGGATCCCGCCAGCCGCTCCCCTGTTTGCAAAGGACGAGGGCGCTCGGTTGACCGTTTTCTGTGTTGATGAGATATCCAGGACAGGAGCCGAGGCATGGTTTGAGTCTAAACGCTGTACCCCGATACGAATCGAAATGCACCAAATCTGACGATGCTATCCAGACATCCATTCGTGCCATAAACCCAAGCTGGGACGGCCCGACTAGGTTGCTTTCTGTGGAGCTTTTGTTTTCGCCAAGCTTGAGCCGACGAATAGCTTCTTCTAGCTCAGGCAGCTTAGTCCTGTTGGCCAGGACACTTTCCAATCGAGACTGTGCGCCCGAGGGATCCGCTCCCCATAACTTAGATAACAGCTCTAACGAGGCGTAACCGCACTGAATTTGCTCTGGCTTTACCCCAGGTAGCACCTCATGGATGAAGCGGCCTGCAGACCTTATTCGTGCAAGTGTTTTTGGCTTCACACCCAGATGATCTGCCAACTCTGGTGTGCCTACGGACTTATCTCCCGAGAGGTTCTCGAAGGCGATTGCTTCCAAATAGATGCCGTACCAGGTGGTGTCCACTTTTCTACCCATGCCAACCCCATTTTGTTTGGACGGAAAACTATTGACAGGTTGGCCGGCCAGCAGTATTTCTATACGTCGATTGTTTGGACTCTACAGAATCCAGTCGGAGTTTGGGGTTTGGCGCTTACGGCGTCAAGCATCGCCATGGCGCACACCGCCTTGACGGTGCTTTCTTAAGATTTTGGAGTTGTGTTATGCCCGTCAGAAATAAGGGCGTTAAGCCTGTACGTGACGTTGCCAAGCGTACCAAACGGGGTCGCCGAGCTTATATCGTGCCGACGGATCGCAACGCGAATGGGATTGTCGCGGGCGAGAGTTTTCTTGAGCGCAACCACTTGCTGCTTCTCAGCCTCATGCCTGGATTCACGCGGATATCCGACCAGTCAATCTGTGTCGACCTGGAAAACGAAAATCTGCTTATTAGCCGACAGGACTTGCCCAAGAAAGACGGTAAAAAGGCTGTGGCTTACACTGCTGACAGTGAAATTGAGCGGCATGACGGACAGATCTTTATCTGCGAGAGCAAACCCAGCGCTTTCTTAGAGAAGCACGCGGATAAGCATGCTCGGGCTGAACGCATCTTGGCCACATATGGCAAGCAATTTATCACCTTCACCGAGGAGAAATTCTCTCCGGTGTTCATCTCCAATCTGGAAAATTTGAAAAAGGCGCTTAGTCCTGCCCAAAAGGAACGCGCGGCAGGTGCCTGTGAAAAGGTAGGCATCGCGTTAAAAAATCGTAAGCGGTGGCCGACCCTAGAGCTTAAAGAATCTGGGGCACTATCTAATGCGGACATTTTTTTTGGATTGGCATATGGGGTGCTGAGCGCGGACTTGTCGGAGAATGTTTTCTCGGGGGATGGCTGGGTCAATGCGGCGCACGGCTCGTTGGATCATCTGAAGCTAATGGACATCTGAGATGGCTGCCGTTAATGAAGGGCTCATCAGCTCGCGTCGATACAGGGTTGGCGCCGCGCTCATCGGAGCAGATGGTCGTTCGTATGTAATTGGAACGATCAATACCAAAGCACGGCAAGTAGTGCTGATTGGGCAGCTAGGTGAATCTCATGTCTACCAGGATGACGACTTTCGCAATACAGTCGCTTCGGGGGATCTACGCTCGGTCGTGCGTATTGAAACCCCATGTGGGGTAGAAGAGGTTTTTGAACCTCGATTCTTGAGTCCCACAGAAATTAAATCTAGAGATGAGCGGCAGGAGTACATCAGAGTTGTAGAGCAGCTGATTGAGGATTTTACTTGGAAGGATATCTACATTGAGATCCAAAGGCGATATGGCTCGCATCGTACTGTACCGTCAAGAAGATCAATTGAACGATACTGGAGAATTTATAAAGAGTCATATTCGCCAAACTGCTTAGCTGCACATTTTTCGGATCGTGGGGTTCATCATTCGTTATCGATGGAACCCGAGGTTCAAGAAATCATTCTTAACGTCATCGAGTCAAAGTATTGCAGTAGCAGTAGGTTTAGCATTCAGGATATTGTTCATGCAATTAATATTCGGTGTTCAGAAAAGTCAGCTGAGATCGGTGTTGAACTTGGCGGTGTGTCTAGGCGTACGGTAGGCCGATTCATTGCGAGACTAAATCTGAAAAATATCAAAGGTCGGCTGAACCCCCGCACCTTTCGTTTGATTATGCGAAATGCGTGTAGCTATCTCGATGTCAAAGAGCCTTATGCCCGCGTAGAGGGTGACTCTACGGTTTTGGACATCTTCATTGTCGATGCCTCTGGCAACGTAATTGGTTGCCCCACCTTCTATGCTTTGATCGATACAGCAACAATGACCATTGTTGGAATTCACCTCACCATTCAGGCAGCAAGCCAGGTCGGGTTGATGCAATCCCTGCAGTTTGCTTTTAGCCCCAAGGGAGAGCCATTTAAAACGCAATGGAGCTGTATGCATGAGTGGCCCGCCCCGGCAGATATCCGCACATTGGTTCTGGATAACGGATCTGATTGCCATGGCCCTATGATCGTTAAAGCGTCGCAACACCTGGGTATGATGTTGGAGTACTGTGTTGCCGGTGCCCCCTACCAGAAACCGTTTATTGAGCGTTTTTTTGGCACGTTGAACACGATGCTGATCAAGAAACTGCCAGGCGCTAAGAAATCACATGACAAGCGGGAAACGCATGGTCTGGAAGACGCACAAAAATCTGCGACCTTGACCATCGAAAAACTTAACGAAGTCATCATCCGCTGGATTACGGATTCATATCATATTAAGAAGAGTGATCGCTTGTCCGAAAAGTTTGGTCAGGAGTTTACTCCATTGCAGGCGTTGACTCGTCTGAGCCAGCAGTATGTAGTTTTTCCAGCCCCTTCGGCTGAAGAATTGATGGAAGCCTGTCGTCATTACTTAGAAGTCAAGTTAAGTATCACTCGTGAAGGTATTAACTATCAGCGCCAGTTCTATCAGAACGAGTATGTTTCAGCGCTTTTCAAAACAAACTCTACGGTGAAGGTAGATGTGTGCATTAATCCACTTGACTGCCGGTCGGTTCATATTTATGACCTTGGCTTGAAAGAGTGGGTCACGGTTCAAAATAAGAACCCGAACATGCCTGCTATTAGTTTTGAACAGGCTAAGGAAATCCGGAAGGCACATTATAAGTCAGACTTCGAGTTGTCTGGGGAAGATTACGTCATCAATCATATAAATATTATCGAAGATGCCAATGCGCAGAAACGTCCAAAAGGCAAGATTCGCGAGAATCAAAGAGCTCAACGAACAGTCGATAAAGCCAACGCTGCGGCGATCACTCCTGAACAACAATTGCCGATTGCTGAAACCGTTCTCGCTGCTGCTCCGACAGAAATCGTAGTTGCGCCCCACCGGAGGAAAAAATGATGGCGAATGAAGTCATTAAGGTGATTCGTTCTGAGGGCTTTTTCCATGGCCGGATGTTGAGATCATATCAGCGGGCCTTTCAAGTCATTGAGGCCTCCCTTGCCGGTGAGCGGCAAATCTTGCCGATGTTCGGCCCCAGCCGAATAGGCAAAGGAGAAGTCGCTCAGGCACTGATGGCAGACTTTCCCACGCAGGAGGTGAACGGCAAAATCTGTAAGCCACTGATCCGCGTCACAGCCCCAACTGAACCCAATCAGCGTGCGCTCACGCTAAGTATTATCCGTGGCCTCGGTGGTAGGGTACTGAGCAAATGCAGCACACCGGATTTGTACGATCAAGCGTTGCGCCAGCTAGAGATTGCGAAAGTCAGGGCGATCATCGTCGATGAAGTACAACATCTGGCAGAGCTACACAGCCCACAAAAAGTAAGAGCTCTAGCTGATTTCTTCAAAGTATTAAGCGATGAACTCAACATCTCTCTCATTTTGCTTGGTCTTCCTGCTGCTGAGCGCTTGCTGGGGCTAAATGAGCAATTACGTGGTCGCAGTTTGGCCACTGAGCTGATCTACCCCTACTCGTGGATTAGTGCTGCTGATCGCCAAGATTTTGCTGCGGGTATTTCGCTTGTGGCTGCTGCGTACAGTGAACAAGGCTGGATATTTGAGCTAAGTGGCGATGTAGCTATTAAGTCCCTTTATGCCTCCTCCTTAGGCCGCTTCGGTATGTTGGTCGATCTCTTCAGCCATGCCGAGACTAATAATGCCAACAAGATAATTGACGTTAGATGTCTAGCTAAAGCCTACCGTAACGCCGTCAATGACCAGCCTTTTTCTGGCAACCCGTTTACACCTGGCACCGTCATTTCGGATCACGATTTGAACGCCGCTTATGTGAAGGTGTTGCGCGAGGCTCATCTCCCTATTCCCCGGCTGTAGAGGGCAACATAAATGTCGTTTTTCCAAAATGTGGCCCTCCAATCAGGTGAAAGCCTGAACTCTCTTTTGATGCGAAAAGCGGAGCTCAACGGCTATGGTTGCGCTCAGGCGCTGTTGGGCGAACGAGGGCTCAAGTTAGCAGCCGCTTACTCGTCGCCAGAGCTCGCTCAAATCTGCGAATGTTTTGAGCTGAAAGAGGAACAGCTCAGTACAACTCTCATTGGCCAAACGCATTACCTTGGTCAACCCAGCTACCTTCGCAATGGCCATTCACCGGTCTGTCCAGAGTGCTTGGCCTCCGATGGATATGCTAAAGAGGCTTGGTCTCATCTGCTGGTCACAGCTTGTCCCACCCATGGCATTGTGCTGCTTGGCAACTGCCCCGACTGCGAGAAACCGATCAGTTACCACCGACGCACGCTGGAGCTTTGTGACTGCGGGTACGATCTACGGCTTGCTGTTAGCGCCCAAGCGTCAGAGTTCGCAATGAAATTATCCGCACTGATGGCTGATGCGGGTGTCGGCGAGCACAAAGGGTTTACCGAGATTTGCCGCCGTCAGGGATTCGAACCGCTGTTGCCTGACTTCTTAACGCTACTCGCGAAGCACCAAGCTCAACGAAGCGGTTTGCCGATGGCTAAACCTCGCTTCAGCAGTTCTTCACCTTTGCAAGATTCGCTGGTGATGGTGGGTTGTTTGGAGTCGTTGCTGAGTGATTGGCCAGCACGTTTTGATGCGGCCATGCAAAACCAACTTCGCTCAGGCCATGGCGTTGGTCTCGCCGAACGGATTGGATCTTGGTACAGGGAGTTATTCAGCACCTACTCATCCTCCAGCTTTGATTTCGTTCGAGATCAGTTCAGGGCACAAGTGGCTGAACACTTTGACGGGCGCTTAGGGCTCAATACGCGCGCGATGATGTTTGGGCCTGATAACGCTGAAGCGATGCAGTGGTTCTCAGCGGCAGAGGCTGCGCGCTTGTTAGGAGTTGCTCCAGATATTCTGGCCAACCTAGTGATCAAGCAAGCTGTGATCGGGAGGGTTCACCAGGAAGGTAAGAGTCGCTTTGTCGCCATTCACCGCTCTATGCTTGATCAGATCGCATCAGCACGTGCTGAATACCTTTCCGCAACCGAGGCTCGCCGTCGACTGAACGTCTCAAAAATATTTTTTGAGCGTTTCGTGCAAGCCGGAGGCCTCCGCCGGTACAAACGTGATGAGCGGCCTGTGTTAGTCGCGGGCGAATTTTTAGCTACCGAGATTGACGCAGTTGTTGCTCAGTTGATTAAACGGGTGCGTAAGAAAGCTCGGGTTTCTCTCCCCATCGGAATTCAGGACATTTCGGTAAGACACGGCATATCCAATGCCAAGATTGTCGCGGTGCTCCAGGACATTTTGCAGGGAACGATCTGCCCGACGGGGCATGTGCCAGCTCTCCCTGGACTGGCAGGCTTACAGTTCGATCAGGCCGAAATCGAACAGCGTGTTCGAGACAACAATCCGGACGTCGCGCTCAGCGTAGACCACTTGGCCCAGATATCAGGGTGGAAACCTGCAGTGATCAAGAAATGGATTCAGGGCGGATACCTTAATGCTGTCGAAGAGAAACATGGCAAAGCTAAGCGAGATGTAGTGCCTGTATCCGCGCTTGTTCGTTTTCTTCTGACATACGTTCCAACTGCTGAGATCTCCAAGCAGCTTGAGACCAAAACGCCCTATTTGCTCCAGTCCCTCCGGCCCGCGAAGATCGAATGCATTGTTCCGCCTCAGGAAGCAGGAGGAGCTCATCGTGGCCTGTTATTGCGGAGTGCTGACTTGGCACGCGGAGCTCAACTGCGTAAGCCCACTATCCGAGATTTGGCTAATCAAATGGCCCAGGTGGATTTTATCCAGTGTTAGCCGCCTGTGCGACAACGTAACCGGCGCCAGCTGGCGCATGGAGAGTCTGAAATGCATTACCTCAGTGATGTGGTTGAAGTGCTTTATGGGCCAGGCCAGCCAATGTCTGGTTCCGAAATGAAGAACGATGAGGCGATTGCGTACGTCCGGCAACATTGTCCGCAGGCGCCTTTTTGCTTAGTCCGGGATTGGGTTTGGGTCGATTTGGATGTTAGCGATGTGCAGCGAGCAGATCTGCAAGAAGCCCGTTGTCAGCCCGTGATTTTATATGCCCATACCGTCATACATGACAGTACCGATCAGTGGAGGTGTGGTGACTTTGTTCGAACCTCACCGCTACACGTTTTCCAAGATGGGTTTCTCTTTAAGACGTGCCGCACGGTTTACGTGCTGCTAGGCGGTGGGATGCGCAAGGTTTCAGCGCCTGATGTCCTAGAGCGCGTCCTCTAGAGCTGTATGAAATTGCTCGGGGCCTATCTAGCTGACCGAGTTGAAGGATGATCATCGACAAGTTTGCCCATGACAGCTTGCCCATGTCAGACGCCCCGCCACTCAGTGACCGTTTGAGGAAAAGACGATGCGCATTCACCTGCTCTCCGATTTACACAACGAGTTTGAGCCCTACCTACCGTCAAAACTGGATGTGGATTTGGTGATCCTGTCCGGCGATATTGATATCAAAACCCGTGGGGTTGCTTGGGCCGGTAAAGCTTTCACCTGCCCTGTGCTGTATGTGCCTGGCAATCACGAGTACTACGGTGGTCATCTCACCAAGACGCTGGAGAAAATGCGCTTGGCATGTGACAGTCATGTCCAGATTCTTGATCTCGAACAGGTCGTCATAGAAGGCGTCCGCTTTCTGGGTGCCACAGCGTGGACGGATTTTTCAGCTACCGGCAACGCTCCACTGGCATCCATAAGCGCCCAAAATCTAATGAACGATTTTCGGCAAATCCGTACCGAAAATTACCGGCGTATTCGGCCAAGTGACTTGGTTGAGAGGTCTGTGAATGCGCGAGAGTGGTTGTGGGCGAGACTGAAAGAGCCATACGACGGCGCGACGGTGGTGATCACACACCATGCTCCTTCGCTACGATCCCTTCAGGACAACCCGCATGCTGGTGGTCATATGGATGCTGCCTATGCAAATCGTTGGGAACATCTCATGGGTAGCGATCGGGCCAATTTGTGGGTACATGGCCATTCACACACAGCGGTGGACTATGACGTTGAAGGCACCAGAGTGGTATGCAATCCGCGTGGGTATCCAAATGAAGATACCGGTTTCGATGCTGGTTTAGTGTTAACGGTTTAATCGAGGAGAGGTTCAGTGGATAGCCTTTCCCGCTACTCCAGATGCCGCCTGGCTCGGGCTTATAGCTGCTATTTTCCTGAGCTGGTTACGGCTTTTCTTACCAATGTCATCATCGTGTCCTGCTGCGGATATGGCGTAATGTACCGGCATGTGAAGGTAAGTCGAGTAGGATATTTCGAAGACGGTCACAGGTTACGAACCTCTGACATTCTCCATGCAGACCGCTATGGCTCGTTTTGGGCACTGCGGACAGTCAGCGGAAGCTTTTATGTGATTGCCAGTTTTCATCGTAAGGGTGGCCGACAGTCGCTGCAGACTTTCCTCAGGCTTCGTTCAAAGGGCATTCATCTGACGCCAGAGCGGTTGCAGTGACAATCATTCTTTCAAATTAATGATACCCGGTGCCTACAACAGTACAGACGGCGAACCCTCGCGAAGAATCGACGGTAACCCGGTTCACGGGGCGCGAACTGCGTCTTTCTCATTACCTGGTGGCATGCAGCGGATCAACGGGCCAAACGACCTATAGTTAGCCGTTGAGCGGGTCGTGGCTGAGGATTGCTTCGGCTGGCTCTGTATCTTATGAGCCGCTTGCGTGCTCATTCAACGACCTGTCTGGCCGAGGCCAAAGATTTTATGCCGAATTATTAAAATCCAATAATTATTCGTGAGCCATAATTCCAAGACGGAATCTCGGCTTCCATACTACGACGTGCGCCTATGCGCCATTGGATGATCCAATGTCCCTCCAACGAGGTATATCGAATACGAATAGCATCTGGATACATCCGGTTGGCACCATCAACCCTCGGCAGTGGTGCTCTGTAAATCATCTTCGGGCCCGTTGTCTGCCCAAGGCAGTTCGGTCAACTCGGCAATGGACTGGAATTCTTTCAGGTACTCTGGTTGGTGCCGAGCTAACCACCGCACAACGGCAGCGTTGGCGAGAAGCTTGGTCAGGTAGCCTTTTATAACCGTCAAATGAAGGACATCAGGCCCATAGTCCTCTTCGACTGTCTTGATCTGCATCTGCAAGGCAGCTAGCTCGCGCTCCAAGCGTGCCATGGACTCCGCAGAAACCTGATGATCTTGAGAAGGCTTTTTTATCATCACGAGCTGGTCGGGTGGTGTGGCCGCTAATAGTGCTTTAGCAAGGAGAACCGATAGGTTTTTGTTCCCAATCATCAGTTCTGCTGCTTCGATTTGCCTTAAGGGTTTCATCTGCCGTAACAGGTTAAATACATTGGCCGGGCAGTCCGTGTCACCCAAAAGGGCTACGACCTCTGCGCAAATACCATTAAGCAGGCGAAATCTCTGCCTGATGGTCTGCGGTGATAGCCCGAGGGCTTTACCAAGCCTTTCGGCTGATACGCCTCGTTCCATTGCTCGTACGATCATTTTGTTACTTTGGACAGCGGATAATCGATTAGTACGTTTATTGTACGAATAAGTATCATCGTCAGTTGCTACCAAGCAATCTACTTTTAGCTCGCCTAAATCTTTCAGAACTTCAATGCGCAGATGGCCATCGAGCAGAAAATATTGTCCACTGGTGCCCGGTGCAGGTGTGACAGCTGGCGGCTCCACTAGTCCTACATCTTGGATAGAGGCAAGAATTTGATGATACTTAGTACTCTCTTTGACCGCAGGACGTAAGACCTTCAGCGGCAGAATATTAATGATTTCGACTCGAACGCATTCGTCCAGAAAAGCATTGTTGGGAGCATATATTGGCTGTGTTTTATCAGGGCTTAATTTTCGGTTAGACATCACAAGCCTCCTCTATTCGATAGTCTAGCCTGTATCAGCTTTGGCATCGAATCTAGGTGTTCTGTAGAAAGTAGCTTTTCGAAATCACTGACGGCCAAAAGCTCTTTTATAGCTTGGATTGAGAAAACAACACGGTCGTGAGTAAATGCTGCTTTTTTCACCATCAAACGCTGCCGCTCAGCCTCCCGCTCAAATAAATGCCTCAAGTCAGTTGGGGTAAGCCTTTTTTTCTTATTTTGGCTAACGCCCAAGGGATTTCCGCGTACAAGCTTGTCCTTCTTGGCCCGGAGCTCCAGGAGGTGCCGTAGTTTGGTGATTTTCTTTCCTCTGATCCCTCGTTCGTAAGCGTCGGTGAGTAAATCTTGAATATCACTTTCACTGCTCCGAGCGATATCCGTCGCCATGCTCAATGGGATCAGCCCGGTTTCAACAGCCGAGAGGAGTTTTTCTTCACCTCGCTCAATCAGATTAACAATCATGTTGACCCATGAGGATGTACTACCAATTATGGTTGCGATTTCCGCATCTGTTTTGCCTCGGCCTTTTAAGCGCCCCACTTCATTCATAAGGTCGATCGGACGATGTTGCCTTCGCGCAACGTTTTCCACCAAACTCATGACAAGGCAATCTTCTTCCGCCGAGTCGATCACGAAAGCTGGAATCTCAGTAGCCTCTAGAGCCAGGAACGCTTCTAAACGACCTTGTCCGCATACAAGGTCATAGTTGAAAGACCCTTGAGTTGACACTCTGCGGCTGACAGTAATCGGGCGTTTGAGTCCGACTGTTTTGATATTTTCGATAAGCTCATGGTGGATTTTCTTGTTTCTCGTTCGCGGGTTAAGTATATGAATTTCTGCGATAGGTATAAGTGCGATACGGTCGCGTGTGGTTAAGGGGACGGTCATTGACAAGCCTCCTTCAGAGAGCAGCGGGCAGCAAGCCCATCAAGTACATCCAGAGTTTGGAAACAGTAGCTGTCTATCAGAGGGCTGTTTTCTTCTGCCATTTTCTGTGGCCAGGCGCCCATGTCTATAAGTGGAACGAGGTAATAGTCCCGGACTTGAAGGTTTGCTCGCTCCATGCGCACAGCAATGGTGATATCTGGTGCCAGGCTAATGTCGAATCTCAGTTTCCATCGAAGAGTGCCTGCCGGAGTTGAGTGACAGCGGGCGATAACTACAGATGCCGTCCACTCACCGTTAACTGTTAATACGTCATTCTGAGCACTGATTTCTACACTCGCTCCAGCGTTTTCCAAGTGTTTTATTACGTCTTCAAAAACCTGTGGATGTAGTTGTCGTAGAGACCGATTGATATCCATATATCGATAATCTCGGTCTGGTGCGTAACCGATGAGGGTATAGGCGCGTAAAAGTCCACCAAAACGACTTATGTAAACAGTGCTGGAGGGCATGTTGTCCTGCTCGTCAATGAGCATCCCAGATAATGAGCCTGCCTGTTGAAGTAAGGCGCGGAGCAGTTCTAGCATTTGTGTATCATCTAGGCGGTGTGAACGCTGCAGGATGATTTCGCGAGCGCAGGTAAAAACCTCTAGTGAAACAATTCCTTGAAATGCGCCATCACAGCGTATCCACTTGTCGGGCGGGTTGCGGCTGCTACGTTTGCGTAGCTTGGATGATGTTTTGTTGTATACGTTGTTGCCAATATATTTCTCATTGGTCAGCACCTCGTGGACGCTGCTACGGCTCCAAGGACGATCAAAGTCGGTGAGCACACCGTCAGCATTAAGTGCGTTAGCAATTTCGCGTTCGTTCATCCCGTTGTGGATGAATCGGTGATAGATGTGTTGAACGATTTCTATCTCAGCTTCAGGCCCAGGAATTAGGATGACCCTGTCCGTCTGAATGCTTTTTTGCTGCCCCCGCGACAGTTCTGCCTTGAACTCATTTTTCTCATCAATCAGAGCGCGGCGCAGTCCATACCCTGCGGGCCCGCCCTGATGGAAACCCTTTTCCACAAGGCGGCATTGGCCAGCGAAAACTTTTTGAGAGAGCTCGCGACTGTACTCTCCTGCCATTGAACGTTTGATACCTTTATAAATCGTTGCCAGAGGCGAACCATCGTTCTCGAAGGGCTCTGCGCAATACACCACCTGGATGCCGGAGCTGGTACAGAGGTATTCATAATGAGCGCTCTCGTCTGTGTTCTGAAAGCGCCCCCAGCGACTGACGTCATAAACCAGAATAATTTGGAACTGAACATTTCCCGCCTGGACGTCATCGAGCAACCTACGCAGAGCGTCGCGGCCCCCGATGTCTAAGCCGCTTTTGCCTTCATCACGATAGGTTTTTACAATGTCCATGCCATGGCTCAGGGCGTAAGCATGAATAGCAGCCGATTGGTTTTCGGTGGAATAGCGCTGGTGATCAGTCGACATGCGAACGTATTCCGCAGCCGCTATCAAGCCGTCGGAGTAGTCTTCTAGTCTTTTTCGCATGGACGGAGAGGACAAGGCAGGCCTCCTCTAGACCAGAAAATTCCGGCCCATTCTATTCAGCCTAGCGTTGCTTTATGACCTGATGGTGACAAGGCATGGAGCAGACGCTAGGTGGGTTTCAAGGCTATGGGGTACAGGTTTGCTGACTCCTCTTGCTCAACTGCGATGCTTTCATAAGACTGATATGGACTACAAATCCTGTTAGCAGTCGGCGAGAAAAATGCCTGTTCCATGCTGGCTGGAATCCCTGTAACCTTAGGGACATTGCCAATTTGTCAATCTGGGTTGCGCATTGAACTCTCTTTGAGTGGGCGGCGTAGCGGAGATGTAGTGCGGTCAGCGCGCAGTTCTTCTGGCTTGCGGAAAATGACAATAAGTTGCGCTCGTTTGACGGAAGATGACATCTTGTTTGACGCGTTCATGTCATTAATCTTGCCCAATTCGTTCTTAAGTCATTGATTTTTATAGCGTGACGGATGACATTCATGTTGCCCGCCGACAGGACGTGTCGACGGGCAAGTTAATTGTCATGTTCGTGCAGGTTATTGTCATGACAAAAAGCGTCACTACCCCGGCTTAGCGCCGGGGTTTTTTCTTTCTTGCTGAGAGCTTTAGGGATGGCTGGGCAGTATCTGTGGAGTCCATTTTGTAGCGAAGCTACAAGGGTTGTTCGGAAAATCTCGTATTGATAAAGGCAAAAAACCTGGGAGATTTAGGGTTATCTGATACGAGGTAATTTATGGCAATCAAAACAGCGTCGCCCATCAGCCCCCTAAACCACCGCTGATGGGCGGCCCATTGAGATACGCTTGCGGATTCATTAAAACGTAAGCGATCCACCAACCACACCTACCATCAGATGCGGCTTCCGTTTATCTTGGCATTTCCGGTGAGCAGTTCCACGGCAGCAACGCCTCATAGTCGGCCACCGACTGCGCAAGTGGCAACCTCTCCAGTACGTGGCGCAGCCACGTATAGGGCTCCTGGCCGTTGACCTTGGCGGTCTCGACCAAGCTATAGATCTGTGCACTGGCGGTGGCGCCTTTAGGCGTGTCGCTGAACAGCCAGGCTTTGCGCCCAATAACAAACGGCTTTATTGCGCGCTCTGCCGGGTTGTTGTCGATCGGTAAAAAGCCGGCTTCCACGTAACGCTTCAGCCGACTCCAGTTATTCGCCAGATAACCAACTGCCTTGCCCAGCACGCTTTGCGGCGTCACGTGGGACTGAGTTTTATCCAGCCAGCTTTTCAACTGAGCCAAGATTGGCAGGCTTTTCTCCTGCCGACCGGTAAAGCGCTGTTCGTCGCTGCCGTCTTTCAATTCGCGCTCGATACCGTACAGCTTATTGATCATCGTCAGCGCGATATCGGCACGCCCGGTCTTGCCCTTAGGTTGCACTTTTTGTGCTTCGACAAATTTGCGCCGCGCATGGGCCATACACGCCAAGCGCTCCACGCCCGGTTGTAACGCCAGCGCGTTATAGCCCGCGTAATCATCAGTCATCACATAGCCGCGATAACTTTCCAGCAGCCGTAACGGTACGTCCTGCGCGCGGCTGGAAGTGTAGTCGAACAATACGACTTTATGATCTGGAGGCCCGCTGGCCTGTACCCACATCCAGGATTGGCTGGTCGGGTCTCGATCTGGTTCTTTCAGTACCTGAACGCGGGTTTCGTCACAGTGGATGACCGGGCTTTCCAGCAATCGATCACGCATCAGATTTAACAGCGGCTGCAAATGTTCGCCGCACTGGATAATCCAGCGGGCCAACGTTTGACGCGGGATTTCTATGCCATGTCGGCTTAGCACCGTTTCAAAACGATGCAGCGGCAAGCCGTCGACATACTTGGTGGTCAGCAGCATGGCCAACACGCTGGGGCTGGCCATGCTCTTTTCAATCAACTGCGCAGGCTTGCCGGCTGTGACCGGTGCCGACTCACAGCCACGACAGCCGTAGACTTTGCGGATGTGTTTGATCACCCGAATCTGCATCGGCACGATATCCAGTTGCTCGCTGGTTTCCTCGCTGACGACATGCTTGCGGCAACCGCAGGCACAGGTCAGTTCGTGTTCGGGCAGCTCGTGGATGACTTCAATGCGCGGCAGATCAGCCGACAGTGGCTTGCGCTTGCCACGGCGTGGCGCAGGAGCAACTACTTCCTCATCAGCATCGCCGACCGGGAGCATAGGCTCGCTTTCAGGTTCATTGAACAAGGCAAGTTGAGGGGTATTAGGCTCGACGGTTTGTTCGGACTTTCGACCAAAAATACGGTCACGCAGCAGCTTGATCTGCTCTTTGAGATCAACGATGTGAGTGGCGTAGGCGTCTTTAACTTCCTGTTCGCGCGAGCGTGCTTCGTAGCTCTCAAGCAGCATCTGTTTGAGCAATACGGGATCGTCAGGAAGGTTGTCGGGCAATGGTCGCATGCCCTGGATTATACCCGTCAGGCAACAAACCTTGGAGTCAAAATCTTATGAGGACGGTTGCGCCACAGATCAAATCCATCCAGCAGCCAATTCAATTCCTGAACCGTCAGCACAATGGCTTCGTCGACATCATCTGGCGAGATTTTGAAACGCTCGGACTCGAGACGCTTGAGCCAAAGGCAGAAGCCGTTACGCTCCCAATACAAAATCTTCACTCGATTCCGGGATTTGTTGAGAAAGACAAAGAGCACCGGATCAAAGACCGCCACTTTAATATCCAACTCGACCAAAGCAGCTAAGCCATCGATGGATTTTCTGAAATCCACGGGTTTGGGATAGAGGTAGACTTTCTCGACTTTGGCGTCGGGTCGCATCATGGTGCTGGCTCCTGAAAGAAAACGGGAGCACAGCATCAGGCGTCAGCCAGTGGCTTGAAATGTGGGGTTCGTGGATCGGATACATTAAAACAGACCGCATGCTGAGCCAGCCAGCCAGCCAGCCAGCCAGCCAGCCAGCCAGCCAGCCAGCCAGCCAGCTGTAGGTGGACAGAGTTATTTGCCCACTCGGCCAAAGTTAGTAAGCAGAGACAAACCCCAATAGATCTCGTATCTCCTGGGGTTTTCTTTTGGCTGCTCAAAGAGACGCCTATTGATAGACTGGGAACCTTTAGCGCCCGAGACGTGCGTTAGTGGTAATCAAAAGGAATTCCTCATGTCCGCCCTATCCTCCCTGCTCGACACCTATCGCTCCGCCGCTGTCACTGAGCGCGAAAAAGGCACCTATTTCGAAGAGCTGATTTGCGGCTACCTGCGCAACGAAGCCACTTATCGCGATCTATACGAAAAGGTGTGGACGTATGCCGAATGGGCGAAGGAGCAGGGTCTTAGTGGTAAGGACGCGGGCATTGATCTGGTAGCGCGCACCCAAGGAACCGGCGAGTACCACGCCATCCAGTGCAAGCTGTACGCCGAAGATTACAAAGTCCAGAAGAAGGACATCGACAGCTTTTTCACTGCCTCGGGCAAAGCTCCGTTCACTCACAGGATCATCGTTGCAACCACCAACAACTGGAGCGAACACGCCGAGGACGCATTGCAGGGGCAACACCAGACGATCAATAAGATCGACCTGCAAGCCTTGGAAGAAAGCCAGATCGACTGGGCCAAGTACCAGCCCCACCAAGCCGTTGTTCTCAAAGCGCGTAAGCAATTGCGCGATCACCAACAAACCGCACTAAACGCCACCGCTGCCGGCTTAAATGATGCCGAGCGCGGCAAATTGATCATGGCGTGCGGCACTGGCAAGACCTTCACCAGCCTGAAGATTGCTGAGCGTCTGGCTGGCAAGGGCAAGCGTGTGTTGTTCCTGGTACCTAGCCTGTCCCTGCTATCGCAGACCCTCACCGAGTGGACGCAGGAAAGCGAAACCCCGCTCCATAGCTTCGCCGTGTGCTCGGATAGCGACGTAGGCAAGAAGCGCAAGGCCGATGAAGATACCGTGCAGGTGTTCACCCACGAACTGCGCTACCCAGCTACCACCAAGGCGGATCGGCTCGCAGCCGAAATGCTCAAGCGCCACGATGCCGAGCACATGAGCGTGGTCTTCTCCACCTACCACTCCATCGACGTGATCAGCCGCGCCCAACACGAATACGACCTGGCAGCATTCGATCTGGTGATCTGCGATGAAGCGCACCGCACAACCGGCGCAACCTTCGACGACGATGACGAAAGTACCTTTGTGCGCATCCATGATGTCGACTACATCCGCGCCATCAAACGCCTGTACATGACCGCCACGCCACGCATCTACGGCGACAACGCCAAGATCAAGGCCGAATCCGGTGAAGTCACCCTGTGCTCTATGGATGACGAGGCGCTGTACGGTAAAGAACTGTTCGTAATTAACTTCTCCGAGGCCGTTCAGCGCGGCCTGCTCACCGACTACAAGGTGCTGGTACTCACTGTTGAAGAGAGCATTGTCAATCGTCGGCTTCAAGAGCTGCTGAAAGACGAAGACAACCAGCTCAAGGTGGACGACGCCGCCAAAATCGTCGGCTGCTGGAAAGCCCTGGCCAAACAGGGGCTAGCTGAAAATCTGGTGGGTGATGATCAGCCCATGAAGCGCGCTGTAGCCTTCTGTCAGGTCATCTCGCCCAGCTACAAGGGCACCAAGCACAAGGTCAGCTCGATCAACATCGCCAGCATGTTCCAGTCGGTGGTTGAGGCTTATCAAGAGTCAGAAAACATCGACGAGGCCTCGCGCATCATCTGCGAAGCTGCACACGTCGATGGCTGCATGAATGCCAGCCAGAAAGAAGCCAAGCTCAACTGGCTGAAGGAGGAGCCTCCAGCCAACACTTGCCGCATTCTCAGCAACGTGCGCTGCCTATCTGAGGGCGTTGACGTGCCGGCGCTGGACGCCGTGCTCTTCCTCACCCCGCGTAACTCTCAAGTGGACGTGGTGCAGTCTGTAGGCCGGGTGATGCGCAACGCGCCGGGCAAGAGACGTGGCTATGTCGTGCTGCCCGTCGTCATTCCAGCCGGTATGGAGCCGCACGAAGCGCTCAACGACAATCAGACCTACAAGGTCGTTTGGCAGGTGCTCCAGGCCCTGCGCTCGCACGACGACAGCTTCGACGCCATGGTCAACAAGCTTGATCTGATCGGCTCAGACCCGCGCAAGATGGAGGTCATCGCCATCACCGACAAGGCCGACAAGAAGGCGAAGAGAACCAGCGGAACGAGCAACGGCCAAGCCGGCAAAGGCCAGTACGGCATCGGCGAGAAGCGCCCTCGACACGATGCCGAAGGTCAGATGACTCAGCAGGCCGAGCTGACCTACGAAGTGGGCGAGATCGAAAAGGCCATCTACGCCAAGATCGTCGAGAAGTGTGGCAACCGCCACCACTGGGAAGACTGGGCGAACGACATCGCCAAGATCGCCCGTACCCATATCGACCGTATCCAGGGCATCTTGGAGAATTCAGCCAACACTAGGGAAAAGGCCGCTTTCAACGCCTTCGCCGCCGAGTTGCGTGACGACCTCAACGACAGCATCAGCGATGGCGAGATTGTCGAGATGCTCGCCCAGCACTTGGTAACTAAGCCGGTGTTCGATGCGCTGTTCGACGAATACAGCTTCGCCAAGCACAACCCTATGGCGAAGGCCATGCAAGGGGTGCTGGACGCGCTCCACGAACACCATTTGGAGAAAGAAGCCGACACCCTGGAGAAGTTCTACGCCAGCGTTCGACAGCGTGCCTTGGGTATCGACAATGCTCAGGGCAAGCAGAAGATCATCGTCGAGCTATATGACAAATTCTTCCGCAACGCTTTCCCGAAAATGACTGAACGCTTGGGCATCGTTTACACACCAGTCGAAGTGGTGGACTTCATCCTTCACAGCGTAAACCACCTGCTGCAACAGGAATTCGGCCAGACCCTTGGCAGCAAGGGCGTACACATCATCGACCCATTCACCGGCACAGGCACCTTTATCACCCGCCTGATCCAGTCGGGCCTGATCAAACCGGAAGAACTGCCACACAAATACAAGCACGAGATCCACGCCAACGAACTGGTGCTGCTGGCCTATTACATCGCCGCCATAAATATTGAAGCGGCCTATCACGGTGAAGTGATCGACGGGTACACCCCGTTTGAAGGTATCTGCTTGACCGACACTTTCCAGATGTATGAGAAGGACGATTTGGTAGACGCTTTGCTAGTGGACAACAGTGCCCGGCGTAAGCGCCAGAAGAATTTGGACATTCGAGTGATTGTTGGCAACCCACCGTATTCCGAGGGTCAAAAAAGTGAAAACGATAATAATGCCAACCTGGGTTATCCGAAATTAGATAGTCAAATTCGATCAACATATGCTCGACAATCCGCAGCAACACTTTCGAAAGGTTTATATAACAGCTATATACGGGCGATTCGTTGGGCAAGCGACCGCTTAGGTGAAAGCGGAATAGTAGGCTTTGTTACCAACGCAGGCTTTCTCGAAGCGAGATTTGCGGACGGAATGCGGAAATGTTTGGCTGAGGAGTTTAGTAATATTTACATATTTCACCTACGAGGGCTGCGAGGAAAGCATACGTCCGGTGAGAGAGCCAAACAGGAAGGTGGGCAAATATTCGGCATGGGCAGTGGGACAGCAATCTGCATATTCTTTCTAGTCAAAAATACTGATTCCGAACGACGTGGGAACATTTATTTTCATTCTATCGAAGAATATCTAGACCGCGACCAAAAGCTTGCAAAGTTAAAAGAGTTGCAGGATGTCTCAGGGATCGCTGCGGCCAACGGCTGGACAGAGATTAGCCCAGACTCATATGGAGATTGGCTGAGGCAGCGTGAAGATGGATTTAACGATTTTTTCTTGTTAGGAGACAAGAAAGTTAATTCTCCGAAGCTATTCCATAGTTATTCGCAGGGCATTCTTACTGCAAGGGATACCTGGTGTTTCAATGGAAGTAATAAAAAAGTTGTAAAAAACATGGGTGCCATGATTGATTTTTATAATGGCGAAGTTTTAAGGTTCAATAAACGTTTTAACGGTATAGATCAAAAGTCTCGTAACGCGCTTGTTGATTCTTTTATCGACGCCAATCCGGAGAAAATTAGCTGGACTAGGGCTCTGAAGCAGGATCTATCGAAAGGTAAAAAGTTTGATTTCCAGGAAAGTGGTATGCGGGAATGCTTGTATCGACCATTTACTAAACAATGGATTTACTTTGATCGCAGATTCAACGAGATGGTCTATCAGATGCCGCGTATCTTCCCTAATGCGGCAGACCACAATCTAATGATTTGTGTCTCTGGCCCAGGCTGCATAACAGGTTTCAGTGCGATCATTTCAAAAGTGCCTGTTGAGTTTTGTATAGCAGCGATGAAAGGGGGGAGTCAGTGTTTTCCACTTTATCTTTACGATGAGCCGACTGAAGGCCCTGATCAAGGCGGATTGTTTGTGACGTCGGAAACACCAGCGCTAAGGCGTCGCGATGCTATCACTGACGAGGGGCTGACTCATTTCGAAGCTAGTTATCAAGACGAGAAAATCGGTAAAGAAGACCTGTTTTATTACGTCTACGGCATACTGCATTCACAGGACTACCGCGAACGCTATGCCGATAATCTGAGCAAGGAGTTACCGCGCATTCCGGCAGTGAGGAATGCTGCGGACTTCTGGGTCTTCAGCAAGGCGGGCCGCGCCCTGGCCGATCTCCACCTAAACTACGAAACCGTCGAGCCGTACCCGCTAACCATCGAAGCCAAGGGCACGCTTACCGATGCTGATTACCGAGTGGAGAAGATGAAGTTCGCCAAGAAAGGCGATAAGACCACTGTCATCTACAACCACCGCATCACCCTCAAAGGCGTCCCTGAAGCAGCCTGGGACTACGTGGTTAACGCTAAGGCCGCACTGAGCTGGGTGATGGAGCGCCAGGCCGTGCGCACGGACAAAGCCAGCGGCATCGTCAACGACGCCAACGATTGGGCCACCGAAACTATGGGCAACCCTAAGTACCCTCTTGAGCTGTTCCAGCGTGTGGTCACAGTGAGCCTAGAAACCCAAAAGATCGTCAACTCGCTGCCGGCACTGGATATTGCTTAAAAGTCACTGTCGATCGCTTTTGAAGCACTGATAAGGATTTCAAGATGCAACCGAGCAAAACAACGGTTACGGGCCTGTTCAACAGTCCACATCAATATCAGATCCCCATTTTCCAACGGGGATATGTTTGGACGCTGGAAAAGCAGGTCGGCCCTTTGTGGGCCGACATTCAAGATCGAGCAGATGCCGTTCTTGAGCAGCATTCGCTGTCCTCAACAGGCACGAACGCTGGGTTGAAGCCGTTGCAGAAGCATTTTTTGGGTTCCATTGTCATGACTCCAGTGCCCAACAGCTTTGGTAGGGTTGCCGCCTTTGAAGTCATTGATGGGCAGCAGCGCTCTACCACGCTACAGCTCTTGTTACTGGCTTTCCGCCAGGCTGCGCTTGAACTACCGGGTAGCCCTATACCGCAAATGCTCAACGGCCTCGTGCGTAACCCAGGCCCATACCAGTGTGCGGAAGATCACTACAAAATTTGGCCAACGCAGGCCGGTCAGGATGAAATGCGTCGCTTGAGCGATGCTGCTACAGATGCTCAGGTCATTTGTAATGGGTACCCGGTACGCGATGGCCGTGTCCGCATTGAACGGCCTTTGATGATTCAGACCTATCTGTATCTTTACCACGCCTGCTTGGCTTACATGAGAGGCGTTGACCTCACCGATGCGGTGAATCCGGCTTCAGATGCCACATTAGGCGACACGCTGATTGCTGATATTCGCCGTCACAATGATGTTCTGCCGTTGCAAGCTGGTTTGCCTTTGATATCCAGTCGAGGTGAGGCGCTATACATGGCGCTGTCCGACCTCATGCAAATAATGACGCTGACTTTGGAAGCCGAAGACGACCCTCAAATCATCTTCGAAACCCTCAATGCCCGTGGCGAGCCTTTGCTTGCATCGGATCTGGTACGCAATTATGTTTTCCTGGAAGCGGCGCGTCAGGGGAAGGATGTGCCAACGCTGTATGAAAGTTATTGGAGTCCATTTGATCTGGTAGCAAACTCCGGCAAAGGCGTTTCGACCAACGCCTACTGGCGAGAGAAAGAGCGTCAAGGCCGTCTGACCTATCCGCGAATTGATCTGTTTTTCTATAACTACGCCACTCTCCGCAGCCAGGAAGTAACCCTGGCCAGCCATGTTTTCCAGTCATTCAAAACCTGGTGGCAAAAGCAGCCGCGTGATCTGGAGGCGGAACTGGGGCGGCTTGTTGCATCCAGCACACACTTCAAGGAGCTGGTGTCGCCGGAAGGCACTGGGTACCTCGCTGAGTTTGCACGGCTAGTTAGGTCGTTGGACGTCAGTACGGTAACTCCGGTCTATCTCGCGTTGCGTGAACGTCTTGATAAAGACAGTACAGAGCTGAAGCAGGCGCTCAGTGACCTGGCTTCCTATTTGACTCGGCGTACTGTCTGCGGATCGACCACTAAGGGTTACAACCGCTTCTTCATGCGTGTCCTTCAGTCGGTTTCAGCGGCATCGATTGATCCGCACCTGGCACTTAGGGAAACGCTTTTGGCCGCAACGGGCACCAGTGAAATCTGGCCGGACGACGCTTCATTCAGTGACAAGTGGTGCCATAGAGCGGTGTACAAGGAGCTTAGGCCCGTCAAAACGTGCGGCGTCTTGCGGGCGTTGGAATATGCAGCCCGTGGCTCCCAGCAAGCAAGCAACCATGTGCCTGCCCAGTCTGATTTGACTGTCGAGCATGTACTGCCACAAAGCTGGAAGAACCTGTCTTATTACCAGATTGAAAGCATGACCGAAGGACAGAGTCAGCTCAGAGATATCGCTGTACATGGTTTTGGAAACTTGACGCTGCTGACTCAACCGCTGAACAGCTCAATCAGCAATGGCCCCTTTACCGACACCATAGGTGTCGATGGTGAACTGGTTCTGGGCAAACGATCTCGACTAGGTCAAAGCGCTCTGCTGTTGAATACCTATTTCCACCAGTCAGCGCTTGCATCATGGGACGACGTAGCCATCGAAAATCGTGCGAAAGCCCTGCTTAAAGCCGCGTTACTTGTATGGCCGAAGCCCGTCGACAGTACAGCTTCACCTGTCGCGGTAGCATCGGCGATCTCAAGGTGTCCTGATCGGATCGTAAGATTGTTCGATAAGGAGGGAGTGTGAAACGGATATTCTTCAGGCTGGGGGAGTACGCATCAGGGCATACTTTAGAGCAGCTAACGTAAGAAAACGTCATACAGTTCTAATCTGCATCGTGGCTACAGCTCCACCGTCAGCATCTTGATCCCCGCACATTCGCAAAGTCGTCACACCGCTGTCAGCGAGCGCCAGTGCCCCACCTGTTCACGTCGCGAGCGCACCGGTAGCCATTTCACGCCGACTCGTAGCTCCAGCCGCCAGGCCTCCCCTTCACGCAGCACGCGAAATTCCCGCGCCGCCCCGGTTTCCACCAACGCCAGCAACGTCTCCTGCTCAATGGCCCGTTTCATGGCCCCCTGCCTCCGTATCCCACCAGCACCTAGGGTTTTGGTATAGCGCAGTCGCGGAATCCGGCGACCAGGCTGCCTCTTCAGCTGCGCCAGGCTGTGGATAACTGTAAGCGATCCACCAACCACACCTACCATCAGATGCGGCTTCCGTTTATCTTGGCATTTCCGGTGAGCAGTTCCACGGCAGCAACGCCTCATAGTCGGCCACCGACTGCGCAAGTGGCAACCTCTCCAGTACGTGGCGCAGCCACGTATAGGGCTCCTGGCCGTTGACCTTGGCGGTCTCGACCAAGCTATAGATCTGTGCACTGGCGGTGGCGCCTTTAGGCGTGTCGCTGAACAGCCAGGCTTTGCGCCCAATAACAAACGGCTTTATTGCGCGCTCTGCCGGGTTGTTGTCGATCGGTAAAAAGCCGGCTTCCACGTAACGCTTCAGCCGACTCCAGTTATTCGCCAGATAACCAACTGCCTTGCCCAGCACGCTTTGCGGCGTCACGTGGGACTGAGTTTTATCCAGCCAGCTTTTCAACTGAGCCAAGATTGGCAGGCTTTTCTCCTGCCGACCGGTAAAGCGCTGTTCGTCGCTGCCGTCTTTCAATTCGCGCTCGATACCGTACAGCTTATTGATCATCGTCAGCGCGATATCGGCACGCCCGGTCTTGCCCTTAGGTTGCACTTTTTGTGCTTCGACAAATTTGCGCCGCGCATGGGCCATACACGCCAAGCGCTCCACGCCCGGTTGTAACGCCAGCGCGTTATAGCCCGCGTAATCATCAGTCATCACATAGCCGCGATAACTTTCCAGCAGCCGTAACGGTACGTCCTGCGCGCGGCTGGAAGTGTAGTCGAACAATACGACTTTATGATCTGGAGGCCCGCTGGCCTGTACCCACATCCAGGATTGGCTGGTCGGGTCTCGATCTGGTTCTTTCAGTACCTGAACGCGGGTTTCGTCACAGTGGATGACCGGGCTTTCCAGCAATCGATCACGCATCAGATTTAACAGCGGCTGCAAATGTTCGCCGCACTGGATAATCCAGCGGGCCAACGTTTGACGCGGGATTTCTATGCCATGTCGGCTTAGCACCGTTTCAAAACGATGCAGCGGCAAGCCGTCGACATACTTGGTGGTCAGCAGCATGGCCAACACGCTGGGGCTGGCCATGCTCTTTTCAATCAACTGCGCAGGCTTGCCGGCTGTGACCGGTGCCGACTCACAGCCACGACAGCCGTAGACTTTGCGGATGTGTTTGATCACCCGAATCTGCATCGGCACGATATCCAGTTGCTCGCTGGTTTCCTCGCTGACGACATGCTTGCGGCAACCGCAGGCACAGGTCAGTTCGTGTTCGGGCAGCTCGTGGATGACTTCAATGCGCGGCAGATCAGCCGACAGTGGCTTGCGCTTGCCACGGCGTGGCGCAGGAGCAACTACTTCCTCATCAGCATCGCCGACCGGGAGCATAGGCTCGCTTTCAGGTTCATTGAACAAGGCAAGTTGAGGGGTATTAGGCTCGACGGTTTGTTCGGACTTTCGACCAAAAATACGGTCACGCAGCAGCTTGATCTGCTCTTTGAGATCAACGATGTGAGTGGCGTAGGCGTCTTTAACTTCCTGTTCGCGCGAGCGTGCTTCGTAGCTCTCAAGCAGCATCTGTTTGAGCAATACGGGATCGTCAGGAAGGTTGTCGGGCAATGGTCGCATGCCCTGGATTATACCCGTCAGGCAACAAACCTTGGAGTCAAAATCTTATGAGGACGGTTGCGCCACAGATCAAATCCATCCAGCAGCCAATTCAATTCCTGAACCGTCAGCACAATGGCTTCGTCGACATCATCTGGCGAGATTTTGAAACGCTCGGACTCGAGACGCTTGAGCCAAAGGCAGAAGCCGTTACGCTCCCAATACAAAATCTTCACTCGATTCCGGGATTTGTTGAGAAAGACAAAGAGCACCGGATCAAAGACCGCCACTTTAATATCCAACTCGACCAAAGCAGCTAAGCCATCGATGGATTTTCTGAAATCCACGGGTTTGGGATAGAGGTAGACTTTCTCGACTTTGGCGTCGGGTCGCATCATGGTGCTGGCTCCTGAAAGAAAACGGGAGCACAGCATCAGGCGTCAGCCAGTGGCTTGAAATGTGGGGTTCGTGGATCGGATACGATGGTTACTGGCTGACAAAGGCTATGACGCAGAACACCTGCGTAGCTACTGCGACCGTTACCGAATTCGGCGTCGGCGAAGGTCATCTGCTTCATCAAGCGTCTCGGTGGCTGAGATCAGGTATTCTGCAAAATCTGGAGGTCTTCTTCAGAGCTTCCTTGGCTTCATGGCAACAAAATGTTCTGGCCATGATCGCGCATTATCAGAGCTTTCGTACAGCTGAAGAGAATACGCGACCCGGAGCAGTGCGGTCTGCAAATCGCGTGTACCCCCTCTCCCCTCACACCCTGTATCCATTCCCCACCCACCCTCGCCCCCCAAATAAAGCACCATACCCGCCCATCGCACCTATCAAGGAATGATCCATGTCGCTGGCCATCGTCCATAGTCGTGCCCAGGTCGGGGTGGAAGCCCCGGCGGTTACTGTTGAAGCGCATCTGACCAATGGCCTGCCGGCCCTGACGCTGGTGGGGTTGCCGGAGGGCGCGGTCAAGGAGAGCAAGGACCGGGTGCGCAGTGCGATTCTCAATTCCGGGCTGGATTTTCCGGCGCGGCGTATCACGCTCAATCTTGCCCCGGCTGATTTGCCCAAGGATGGCGGTCGTTTTGATCTTGCGATTGCGCTGGGTTTGCTGGCGGCCAGCGGGCAGATACCGCTGGTTGCGTTGCAGGATGTTGAATGCCTGGGCGAGCTGGCGTTGTCAGGTGCGATTCGGCCGATTCAGGGGGTGTTGCCTGCCGCGCTGGCGGCGCGTGCGGCGGAGCGGACGTTGATCATCCCGGCGGTGAATGCCGAGGAGGCTTGCCTGGCGTCCGGGTTGCGGGTGATTGCGGTGAGTCATTTGCTGGAGCTGGTCGGGCATTTCAACGGGCGTACGGTGATCGCGCCTTATCAGTCCAGCGGCTTGCTGCATCAGCCCAAGCCTTATCCGGATTTAAGCGAGGTACAGGGCCAGACTGCCGCAAAGCGTGCGCTGGTGATTGCCGCTGCCGGGGCGCATAACCTGTTGTTCAGCGGGCCGCCCGGCACCGGCAAAACGCTGCTCGCCAGTCGCCTGCCGGGGTTGTTGCCGCCGCTGGATGAGCACGAAGCGCTGGAGGTGGCGGCGATTCAGTCGGTCGCTAGCCAAATACCGTTGACAAGTTGGCCGCAGCGGCCGTTTCGGCAGCCGCATCACTCGGCGTCTGGCCCGGCGTTGGTGGGCGGCGGCTGTCGGTTTTCGAAATAAATGAGAAATTCTCGAAATTAATGCGACTGCTGACTACGCTTGGAGACGCTATTTAACGCAAAGCTACTAAACGGTGATGTCATTGTGCGATGATTCACCAGTGAAGCTCACCTACCAGCAGGGATCGTTATGGCAGCTCCGGATTTTCGTCTCATAGCATCGGCTAACAGTAATAAAGGCGGGCATTTCGACGACATCGGTGCAATCGGTAAAACGATCACTCCAGAGATTGTTATCGCGTTGTGCGGACCGATGGGAACACCGTTGCACGACGTGGCAAAAACATTCCAGGAACTGCTACTTGGCACCGATTACAACTACGAAAAAGTAAACATCATCAGGCTGAGTGACGAAATCCGTAAGCAAAAGTCGCTGACGGGTGAGAAGTCGATCCTCAAGCTAATTGAAGCAGGTAACAAACTTCGCGAAGAACATGGAAACGAGATCTTGGCGCGCTTCGCCATTCGTCGAATTACCCTTGAACGAGAAGAAGCGCAGCAGGCTGCTGAAAAAATTCAAGAGCCTGACCTTTTCGACACTTCGGGTTCGCCGCCGACTCCAAAGATCACTGTCCGCTATTGCCACATTATCGACTCAATTAAACATATCGACGAACTCCGCCTGCTGCGCTCCGTCTACGGGGACATGCTGCATGTGGTAGGCGTCTATTCCCCGATTGAGCTACGAATCACCAGGCTAGAACGCTACAAAGGCCAAGGCGATCAGATTCACGATCTGATCGATCGAGACTCCGGCGAAGAGATGGATCACGGGCAACGAGTCGAAGACACCTTTCCGCAAGCAGACTTCTTCTTACGCGTAGAAAAAACGACCGACACGCATCGCAAAGGACGCGTTAAACGATTCCTTGATCTCATTTTGGGAACAGTCATCGCGACGCCAACCCTCAACGAGCGCGCTATGTATGCAGCATTTTCCGCCGCACGAAATTCCGCATGCCTCTCCCGTCAGGTCGGCGCTGCAATTACAAGCGAGGAAGGGGAAATATTAGCAACGGGGTGGAATGACGTACCCAAAGCCTTCGGCGGGCTCTACCAGACAGAGTCTTATGGAAGCTCCCCAGATGAAGATCGACGCTGCTGGAACCTCGAAGGCGGTCGATGCTCCAACGATCAGGAGAAAGAGGTCATCTCGAACGCTATCGTCGATTTGCTATCGAGCGAAGGGCTCATCGATGAAGCAAACCGCGAAAAGGTCTACAAGGCAATACGGAAGAAATCCCAACTCAAGAGCCTGATTGAGTTTTCTCGTGCTGTGCACGCCGAGATGCATGCTTTACTCAGTGCTGGAAGCACCGATGGCGGGAAAATCCGTGATGGGAAACTATTTGTGACCACGTATCCATGTCATTCATGTGCGCGGCACATCGTCGCAGCTGGTGTACGTGAGGTTTACTTTTTGGAGCCCTACCGGAAGAGCCTTGCGACGAAGCTTCACGAGGATGCTATAACTGAAAATGAGAATGAAACGGATAAGGTGAGAGTGATGCCGTTCGATGGCGTAGCGCCCTCACGATTTCTTCGCTTCTTCTCTGCTCACCCCAAAGGTCGGAAAAACTCGGAGGGCGTTATGCAAACCAGGGAGGCTCATCCCGTCGCTTTTGTCACAATGGAAGCTATTCCGACTCTTGAATCTCTCATCGTTCAGGGTTTATCCTCGCGCGGCATTTGAGATCAACCGGTTATCGGTAGCAGCATTGGAGCATTTTTATGAAAATCGTTGATGAATTTGATTACTCAGAACAGGGCACTCAGCTGACTTTGTCATTCGAAGCTTTGGACATCGGCGATCAATCGTACCTGCCTGTGGCAACGATCATAGAGTCTTCACACGCCTATCCTTTAGCTGAATGTAATGTCGTAGAGTTCCGCCGACCAGCAGTCTCGTCTGTCGAAGCAGGCTTGCTCGCTAGAATTCTGGAGAGAACTCGGCATTTCGTTTGAATCATGCTCAGTGGTGAGAAGCTCTCTAAAGCTCTGATAGATCCACACCTACGCAAAACTGATCGACACAGGAGAATGCCTGTTCATCCTTTAAACGATACAGGCATCCCAATCCCCCCTAGATATCTCGCCGTGAGCTTTGACGCGCTAGCAAAATTCGGGCTAAAAATTCTTTTGCACTGAATCTGACCAGGTACCTGTGTAGTGGTCACTTTCACCACAACCCACTCAGCAGTAGAGCGTGTCGCGACCGTACAGAACGCGGTCAGGCATCAGCAGAACATTGACACTGTTGTCCTCGCCGGTATGCACGTCCTCTTCGCCTTCGGATACATGCAAGCGCGCCCCTTCGATTGAATAACTGCCTTTCAATGCCAAAAAGCTTTGCTCGTCGTCATAGCTGCCAGCCTCTTCCTCTTTAGGCATGATCATGCCGCCTACCAGGGAGTATTTGATTTGCAAAGCACCTTTATCGCGCATCGCTTGATCAAGAGTAGCCATGGTATCCTCTGGTGAGCCGATACCACTGTGGTGATAGACACCCAGCACCGGAAGCCCTTCTCTATCCATGCCTCTTGCACACACTGCAATGCAGGGTCCCAGGCCAGTGGTGCCAATGCCTTGGCAGCCGTCTTTAGAGTTGATGACATCGAACTCGTCCATGTCGACATCCCTCACGTTTGAGGCCAACACGTTGCTGCCTCTAGGCACAAACTCAATCGGCCCACCTCTAAACAACTCGGCGTGCAGCCGCTCAAGCGCCCTGAAGGGCGCGCGGTCCTGATCATTGACCGGTCGGTGGCTTAGCTCGCGTGACGATGAGCCAATTTGATAGACTTGCCTGCCACCGCCCAATAAGGAGTTGGATGTAACTGGGATTTCTAGCCCACCAGCCGCAGGTTTGAAGTGTCGTTGTTGGAGCGTGTTGAGAGCGTTCAAGTGTGGGCTGTTGGAAGAGCCTGCTTGAGTGTTAATGTTTAGGCGTTGAGCATCAAAAGCTTTAGCTAACATTGTGTCCCTCCGGCACTGCTCAGACGGGCTCCCCATCAATTGGCGCAGTCGCTGGGCCTGCATGCTTAGCGTTGCCCCCGGCCTTTGTAGCCCTTCCGACGCTTGGGCGATAGATGTTGTGGTGACAACTAGAGGGGAATTGTCGGGCGCTGAGGCGAAGCGGTTTTGCGCTTCCTCCGTAGGGGCCGTGTAATTGAAGCTGGAATTTACTGAGCTGGTTGAAATGCGATTCATTGAAAACCTCTTTGTCAAAAAAATTACGGTGCAGGAGCAGGCCTGCAGTCCTCATTTTTACCCTTGTGGAGAGGGCGGAGGTTTTAGTGGAGCCGCACCAGCTTGCAGTTCCTAGCCTATTGGGAAATATTTGCTCTCTGGCAAGCTGTTGAAATTCGCCGCATGCGTCCGTCCATCACGCCTTGCGTGATTAAACCGATTGCCACTTATGCGGTAACAGCTGATCGATTTCACTCGCCCGCTGCGTCGGCAGACGCGTGAACACGTCTTTCAGATACGCATACGGATCAAGCTCATGATTGCCGCCGCCCGTTGTCCACTGCGTAGTGATCCAGCAAAGAGCCAGTTGTTGCGTCCACCCTCACGCGTCGAGCTTGGTCTCGACGCGTGACGAATTTCGGGCCGGTGGTTCTTATTTCGGTGAGCACACCAAATGAGGCTACGATTTGCCCTATCGTGCGGGCGCACTGCCTTTAGTGCGACAGAGCGCGATGCCTCTTCCTGAAAGGACAAGACCAGTGATTGGTAAGGGGCTAATTTGCTCCTTTAGTGCTTCAAATTCAGCGCTCTTAGTGGCAAGACGCTCTTCTCCTGCCTACGCTATGTCAGCCCGCGATAAACCCATATCCGTCGCGGCATAGAGGAAGGGATCCTGTGCTAATCGAATCTGCCGTCCTATCTGGTTTCCGTTGCTTTGCGCCCCGTCCTATCAGCGTAACAATCTCGCCAAAGATCACGACCATCGTCGGCCCCAACGCGGCAGGGAAAACTGCGCTTCTACACGCGTTGGCGAAGCTGTTTGGAGTGACTCGGGCACAACGCACCGTACGTCGCTCGGACTTTCACTTGGGACCTGATGACGATCCCACCAGTCTTGAATCAAAGCACCTCTACATTGAGGTTTTGATCGCCCTTCCCGAACTGATTGATGGAACTGCAACGCCAGAAACGATCGCACCTTCATTTCGGCATATGCTAATCGAGCGACCAGACGATGCTCCCGTCTGTCGTCTTCGGCTTGACGCTCAGTGGGAGGACGATGGAACCGTGGAAGGCGAGGTTTCGCAAACCCTGCACTGGGTCGACACGCTCGACGATGCACCGCCAGAAGACAAGTGCCACCCCGTCTCCGTAGCCGATCGGGGATTAATTCAGTTGTATTACACACCGGCAAGCAGAGACGCTGCTGCTCAGACCCGGGCGACTGCCGGAGCATTGGCGGCTCGTTTGTTACGCGCGATCGAGTGGTCGTCCGATACCGAAGAGGCGGTTCATGACGCTACCGAAAATCTTGCCTCTGCCTTCGAGGAAGAAGCGGCAATTGCCGCAATCACAGAAGCTCTACAGACGCGGTGGTCGGCACTTCATGATGACGTCGTCGACACTAATCCGCGCCTGAGTCTGGTAAGTCGCAGGTTCGAGGAGGTCGTCAACAAAATTGCAGTCATGTTCGAGCAGGGACCTGACGGTCAGGAGCGCGGTATCGAGGCGCTCAGCGACGGTCAACAATCGCTCTTTTACTTCGCTCTGGCTGCGGCCGTCTTCGACCTAGAGCGTGAGGTTGTAGCGGGATCAATTGAGGGCTTCCGAAGTGACGCTCTGCGGATACCTGCGTTGACGATCTTCGCTTTGGAGGAACCAGAGAACCACCTTTCGCCATATTTCCTTGCTCGCATCATCCGCCAAGTCCGATCACTCACAACCGATGGCAGCGCGCAAGCCATTGTCACCAGTCACTCACCCGCAGTACTTAGCCGCGTCAATCCGACGGAAGTTCGATACTGTAGATGCGACCCCAAAACGCGCGTGTCTACGGTCAAGCGGATTAAGCTTCCAGTCAACGACGTGGAGGCTAGCAAGTTTGTAAGGGGTGCGATGTTGGCCTACCCAGAGCTTTATTTTGCGCGGTTTGTTTTGCTGGTTGAGGGAGATTCGGAAAGAATTGTTTTACCGCGACTCGCAGAGGCGCTGAATTTGCTGATCGATCCAGCCTTTGTCGCTATTGTCCCATTGGGTGGACGTCATGTTCAGCATTTTTGGCGCTTGCTTAAACATCTGGGTATTCCTCACGCCACGCTGTTGGATCTTGACCTAGGGCGCGATGGAGGCGGTTTTGGACGAGTCAAAACGGCGATCGAAAAGCTGATCGAGTTCGGTGCACCGAAAGCCGAAGTGCTGAGAATTACAACTGGCATCTTATCCGATGCCGACTTAGCGAACATGCATAATTGGCCTGATTCGGTCGATCATAGCGGCCTCCTGTCATGGATCAACAACAACCTAAAAGCTCATGGAGTGTATTTCTCCTCACCGCTGGATTTAGATCTAGCAATGCTGGAAGCATTCCCTGCCGCCTATGCAGCCATCGTCCCCGAGCGCGGGGGTTCTCGCATGGCCGCTGACAAAGCCGCCGAAGTGGTATTGGGAACGGCAGGTCCCGGATTAAAAGCCTACACAGGGCCCTTTGTTGGTTATCCCCCTCAATTCCCGAGTTACCGCTACCACTTTCTCACTAACAGTAAGCCTGCAACCCACCTTGCAGCGTTGACTCATATCACAAAGGCGCAACTGGTAGCGCACATGCCAGTTGTGCTTGCTTCAGTGCTCAAACACATTTCCGCGTCGTTGAGGCGGGACTGAACATGACCTTATCGTCGCGAAGAGTCAGCTCAGAAAACTGGAAACCGGTAGGGGTAAAATCTCTTGAAAAGCACGCGTTTGAGGTGGTTTGTTCACACGTAAACCGATCCGTCATCGCAGGCCCCGGCGCGGGCAAGACTGAATTACTCGCGCAGCGTGCCGCCTATTTGTTACAAACCGGTGCAGCACCTGCGCCTAGACGTATTCTTGCGATCAGTTTCAAAAGAGATGCTGCCTCCAACCTCGCCAGCCGCGTGCGAAAGCGCTGTCACCCTGACCATGCCGGTCGTTTGGACTCCATGACGTTTGATGCGTTTGCAAAGAGCCTGGTCGATCGCTTCGGCCAATCACTGCCCGAGCGTTGGCGACCCCGACCCGATTACGAAATCACAAGCTACTACGAGCGCGACTACAAAGACTTCCTCTTTCAAGACGTTGGCTTGCCTCCAACGACAATTGGCACAAGGGCGGATCTACGCGCAGTCGGACCGAAAATATTCGAGCGCAACTATGTACTCGGCCAACCGCTCCCGATTGATGGATGGCTGTGTCCGACCGTCGGCCAATGGGCTGCGGATTTATTCTGGCGGGCATCCCTCCACGGTGGTGAAAAAAGTGTCTTGTCTTTCCCCATGATAGGCAGACTCGCAGAGCTTTTACTGCGAGTTAATTCCATGGCACGTGACGCGCTTCGGCTGACTTACTCTCATCTTTTCATGGACGAGTTCCAAGACACGACGCAGGTCCAATACGATCTTGTGAGTACCATTTTCCGAGGTACTGACACCGTATTAACCGCCGTCGGTGATAACAAACAGCAAATCATGCGCTGGGCTATGGCAATGGATGACCCTTTCTCCGAATTCGACGCAGATTTTTCGGCTAAGCGGACGTCCCTCTACAACAACTACCGCTCCTCGCCTGACTTGGTACGTATCCAGCATATTTTGGCTCAGGCCTTGGACATCGCAGCGGTTGAACCCATTTCACAGACGGCAGGTACGATTAACGAAGAAAGCTGCACGGTTTTCGACTTCCCCAGCCCACATGCAGAAGCACACAATCTAGCCGTATCTGTTGCGTCGAACATCGCGTCGGGCAAACTCACACCACGCGATTTCGTTCTCCTTGTTCGCCAGAAGGCGGGGGAATATGCCGAGGTGCTAGAGCCGGCTTTTACGGCTCAGGGACTGAGCTTACGCAATGAGGCAGGGCTGGTCGGAGCGATTATGTTGCAGGAGTTGCTCGTCGAGGAGGTCTCGGTACTTCTGGTTTCGCTACTTCGCCTATCCATGACACTCCGGGCAGGACGCTACTGGTCTGAATGCCAAAAATGGATGGCATCGTTGCGGGGAGTCGAGTTCGACGATGAAATCGGGCACTCCAAACTCACACGCGAACTGGACGCCTGCGCGATTTGGCTTGGTGCGAACCGGTCAAGTTTACCGACTACGCTGAAAGCCGCACGATCACTAGTTGATGAGGTCATGGGCTTTGTTGGACTTGGCCACCTCAAGAGCCGACACCCTGCTTACGCACAAGGAGAATGGCTCGAAAAGGTGCTCGACGCTGCTGCAACACATCTATTTAACTGTGCAATCAAATGTGCAGATTGGCCTTCGGCACTCGACACCTATGAAGGCGTCAATGCCATTCCACTGATGACCATTCACAAAAGCAAAGGGCTGGAGTATCACACTGTCATCTTTGTTGGCTTGGACGACGGAGCATGGTGGAGTTTTTCCAACGATGAGATTGAAGCAACCGCCGGATTTTTTGTCGCCTTCACCCGAGCCAAGCAGCGCGTGATTTTCACATATTGTGCCAAACGCGGGGGCCGCACGAAAATTGCCACGTTGTACCACCTGCTCCAGACAGCAGGCGTTCAGATAACACAAATATCCTGATTACTAGTAAATACCATTGGCGCAGATCTTGAGGTCCGCAGGCGCAAACCGGAGCGTAGTGATGCGTTAGTCCTATATTTCAGTGGGTTACTCAGGATCTATAGAAGAGAGCTTCTGGCATCAGGGCTCCGATAGAAATGTGACCGGATCGGACGACCCCAGCGCTGTCTTATGAGGAAGCGCAGAATGTACGCACATCGCTGATGTGGTAGGAACTGATGATGAACCTGACAGGATTGGCAAGGCTTTTCAGCGGACAAGGTAAGCCGACAGATGGGTGCAGTTTATCCCTAAAGGAAGCCGCCCTTGCTGTACAGGAAAAATTCGCTTCCCGTCCATATTGCTTGGTCAGCGACTGGACCATTCTGGACATTGACGTCAACGCCGAAGAACTCAATGCGCTACACACGCGTGGATTGGAACCGGTTTTGGTCTACGCGCTGTGTGTTGTCTCGACAGCCGTGGACGCTACCAACCCCGCGATTGGGTGCGCATATCCTTTCAGATCGGTTTTGAATCGGCAGGTTATTTCCTGACCAAGAACACCGTGTACGTTTTACTTGGCTGGGGCAATCGACAGGGGATCACTCTTGATGAGCTCAACGCCCTCGTGGGGCAGTGATAGTGAGCAACTCCAGGCTGAAATACATCGTCATTAGAAGGTTCGAGGTGGCCGGATATGAGTAGTCATCATCTGTGGACGATTCAATGCCAAGAGACCAACGATTGTAGCGGCGATCTCATCATCAATTTGCCAAGTGAGTTGTTGAACCAAATGGCTTTGGCAATCGGCGATGATCTGGCGGTTGATGTTGTCGGACGCTCAATCATCCTGAGGCCGATATCAGACTTGGCAACGCGGCAGGCGAGGATCGGGGTGGCTGCGCGGCAAGACTTCTCTCGCACCTATCGCCACCGCTTGAGATATTTGCTCAACATCTCAACATCTCAACATCTCAACATCTCAACATCTCAACATCTCAACAGATGCAACCGATGGGCAGCTCCACGAGCTGGTGGAGACGGGGCTGACAGGGAGCAGCCTTCAGGGATTGCGGGCTATTGGAATCGTGAATATTGACGTACAGCCACTGCAATCGAGCGATGCACGGCTGAGTAACAGCGAAAGTGATTACCTCTATCGAATCGCACATATCTTGGCCCTCGCAGAATCTTTCTGTGGGGACGTCGAAAAAGCTAAGTGCTGGCTCTCCAAACCCAAGTCGCAGTTTTCAGGTAGAATGCCCATCGAAATGCTTTCGACTACCCCCGGAACAAATCGGGTAGAGGAATTGCTCACACAAGCCAAAGAAGGAATGCTTCTGTTAGGGCGTAATGACCAAGAAAGCGACAGCTCGCTGGACGTCCTCAGCGTAGCCATCCCGTAACGGCTCAGATATCGTATCGCCACTACGAAATATCCATCTTGTTCGTCTAGCTAACCAGTGAACGAGCGCATCAACAGGGAAGTGTTATGGCGGCGATACCAGTGGAGTACCACGGTCGGGAACAGGCTTACGTAAAGCACACGATTCTAAAGACCTATCTCCAACGGCTTTTCATGATTATTGGCAGAAATGAAACAGTTATCAATTACGTAGACTGTTTCGCTGGACCGTGGTCTGAAGAATCAGAGGATTTACGCGACACCTCTATTGGTATTTCACTGAAGCTGATGAAAGACTGCGCCAAGTCGCTCGAAGAGGTCCATGGCTGCAAAGTTAAATTTCGCGCCTTATACATCGAGAAAAACAAAGAAGCCTTCTCAAAGCTGAAAAGCTTTCTCGACGACGATTCGAGTTCCTGCGTTGCAGCAGACTGCATCCAAGGCGATTACACCACCAAAATTCCTGAGATTGCCGCATGGGCATCGCATAACTTCACCTTCTTTTTTATCGACCCTAAAGGGTGGCGCAAGGTCATCAATGCTCCGGTGCTTGCTCCACTACTGGCGTTGAAAAAAGCAGAGTTTCTCATCAACCTGATGTATGACTTCATCAACAGAGCGATGTCGATGAAAGCCCAGCAGGCAAACGTGGAAGAGCTGTTGGGCAAACCGGTCAGCTTTTCGGGTAAAGAGTCGGCGACCGAGCGACAGCGCATTATCGTCGCGCAGTACCGCCAAGCCATTGGAAGCCTTTACGGTGGCAGGTCGGCACATGTGACGGTGGAGCGTCCTGGTATGGATCGTGTGTTGTATTTCCTGATTTATCTCACCCGACATCCAAAAGGCCTGATTGTCTTCAAAGAAGCCGCTGAGCAAATGCACATGATTCAACGCGTCAGTCAGTTTGAGACAAAGTTGCGACATCAATCGAGCAAGCGCGCGCCTATCGACGACCTGTTCGGCACCATCGAGGAGCCGCCTGAGGCAACGGCTGCTCAAGACAACCGAACGCTTGCAAAGACCTTCTTGCTCACAAAGCTCTCGGCGAGCCCGATGCTCATAGACAATGAGTGCTGGGCGGGCTTTTTGGAAGAAACGGACCTATACCCTACGGACTTCCAGCTCGCTTTTAAAGAGCTCGTGAAGGAAGGAAAAATATACAACTTGGATACTGACGTTGAAGGTCGGACAAAGAAACCTGTCAGACCTAATTGGCCAAGAGCAAGCGAGCGATGGGCACTTTGTGCAGAATGAATCCCATCAATTTATTGGTGATAAGCATGAACAGCAACAAGTAACATTCGCCCTATCACCGCTTGTCTTATATATCTAAATAAATTGACTTTTATTTATGTCGCCGGACTATTTTCCTGGTTTTTTGAAAACTTTGTGGTATGCTTGAAACTTGGAAGGGATTAGAATATATGCTCCGCCACTTCGGCGGCGAGTGTTATTTCAAACCCATGATTAAGACTTTCCTGCATGACGACAGGAGTGAAAATGCAATGAGTACCCAGACGAGCATTGAATGGACTGAAATGACTTGGAACCCTATTGTTGGGTGTACCAAGGTATCGCCGGGCTGCAAGCATTGTTATGCAGAAAACATGGCTCATCGTTTGCAAGCGATGGGTACGCCGGGTTACGAGAATGGATTTAAACTTAGCCTGCGCCCGGAAAAACTGCGAGAACCACTTCAGCGCAAAAAGCCGACTATTTATTTTGTAAATTCGATGTCTGACCTATTTCATGAAAAAGTCCCTGATCACTATATCGATCAGGTCTTTGAGGTAATTCGCGAAGCAACGCAACATACCTTCCAAATTCTGACAAAACGGGCGGAGAGACTCGCAGACTACTTTAGCAAGCGCACACCACCGACCAATGCCTGGCTGGGCGTCTCGGTTGAGGACAAGGCATACGGTGTTCCTCGTATTGATTGCCTGCGCCGGGTAAATGCAACAATCAGGTTTCTCTCGGCAGAACCTCTTCTGGAGGATTTAGGCGAGATTGATCTGACCGATATCCACTGGGTGATTGTCGGTGGTGAGTCAGGTAACAAGGCACGCCCAATGCAGCAGGAATGGGTCGATAACATTCATCGCCAGTGCGACGTATCGGGCTCGGCCTTCTTCTTCAAACAATGGGGAGGCTGGGGGGCAGATGGCGTCAAACGCTCGAAGAAAGCCAATGGGCGACTGTTGAACGGTCAAACCTGGGATGAGATACCTCTTTTAAATTTAGCCTGAGTTAGGGATTGACCGCATGGCCAAGGATGAAAAATATAAATGGAATATTTCCACAGGAACGTATCCCCAGATTGACCCGCACAGCAAGATAAAGCACAAAATCATTGAGGACTATATCCGCACTTACATCACAGTCGTGATGAGTAATCAGCGAATTCCCAAGATTGGGATAAATATCATAGACGGCTTCTGCGGAGGTGGTGTTTACCAAGATGATGACGGAATGGGCATCCACTACGGCTCGCCGATCATTGCCTTGGATACAGTTCGACAAACCGTTGCCGAGCTGAACATTTTAAGGCGGCAAGATCGCGAGGTTGCAGCCAACTACTACTTCGTAGACATCAAGAAAGACAACATCGATTATTTACGTGGCGTGCTTTTTGAAAGGGGGTACAGCCACCTCATTGATCAGAATGTATTTCTGCTCAAGTCGCGTTTTACCAATGCGCTTCCTGCTCTGATTAATAAAATCAAGAAATTCAAGCTTTCCGAACGAGCGCTGTTTCTGCTGGATCAATACGCGTATAAAGATGTGCCATTTTCGAGTATTCGAACCATTTTCAATGAAGTGGATAATGCTGAGGTATTATTAACATTCAACGTAGACAGTTTGATTGACTATCTGTCCGAACGAGATGAAAACCGCAAGGCACTGCAAAACATCGATCTTGAGAAATACATTCCTTGGGAAAAGCTTCCCTCATTCAAGGCCACGATGCGCCGGGAATGGCAGCACCTCATACAGAGATTTCTGGCAGAAGGTATTCTGAAAGAAAGCGGTGCGGAATTCATGACGGTCTTTTTTATTACACCCTTCGGTTCCAATCCAAGGACTTACTGGTTCATCCACCTCGCCAATAGCTATCGCGCCAATGCGGTAATGAAAGAAATCCACTGGAAGTACGGCAACCATTTTTCGCACTCCATGACGCCTGCATTGTTTGTTGGCTACGACACCAAGCGCGACATTCAGGTGACCGATCAGCGAAACCTGGGTTTCGGTGAAGAGCATTTTTTCGATGGCGTGACCGGCAAGCGGATCGAGACGGAGCTATCTGAACTTCTGCCACGCAAGATCTACGACCGGCCAACGCAGTCGTTTAGAATGATGATGAGGGGCATGGCCAACGGAACTATGGCTAACGAGAGCATCGTTCGTGAAGCGCTTCACCTGCCGATCCTGTGCAAGGACATCGAAGTCTTCGACAAGGATAGGCGAACCAAGCGCCGCAAAGGCAGCAGCATCAAGTCAACTGACATCCTGATGCCGGCCTCTCAACGCACCATGTTTTTCACTCCGTCGGTATCGGTGCCTCGCAAGGCGCAGTCAGACGCTGACGATTGATGATCGCCCAAGTAGATTCATAAAATAATTTTTCGTCCAATGCGAGTTGTTTGCGCGTGGTGGCTCGCTGATGTCAGGAGTTATTGATGGTAGGTAAAAAACTCGTTTGGGTCACTGTGGTGACTCACGTATTGATTTTTGCAGGTTGGGCGCAGGCTCAACAGCCGGCGGCAGTCGCTCAGCGCCCCGTAAGCGTACCGTATGAGGTAACTGAAGGGACGTTCCTCAATCTGACGCTGGAGCGTGTGGACCCGAACTATGTTGCGGCGATGGTGTACGAGAATGTTTACGACGACTACGAGAACGTGGCAATCGCACGAGGTAGCCGCTTGTTTGGACGTCTGATCAACAAGATCAACGACTCACACGATGTGTATTTCACACAGCTACAGCTCAGCACCGGGCAAACGCTTAGTCTTGATCCTCCACTACAAGCCACTTCCCCATTGGGCTCTGCAGGCATCACTGACTTCAAGCCAGCTGCCATTGCTGGAACCATCTGGCGACGAGATCAGGTCATGCCCCATTAATGACATTCGTTTCAAGAAGATCGGTGTTCACACCAGTTATTTCTGATGGACGAGGCTCTAGCTAGAGCCCTTTTCCCAAAGACGCGATTGCCGTGACAACAGGCCCCAGAGAGTTCACATCAGAGCGCTTGGTCCTTACACTGGATAGTGATATCAAGTAAGCAGCACATCGGTGAGCCGATGAAGCGCGGAATAGATTGAGCTGAAAGCCAGGAGAAAGCGGTCGGTGACTGAAGCAGTGACGCGTTGCAATTTTGCATACGGAAGGCCAGATCTCAGAAATCCTGATCCCAAAACTCAAGATTGGTCAGGCGACTACATTGTCTGGTGGTATGGTCCTGCGATGCGCAATAACAGGGCGATGTCAATCCCCCTAGCGGTGGTGCTGTTCCGCAGACTCAAGGACAACGTCCCAGGCGACTTTAAGGTGGCCTACATTCCGTTCACTAGCCTTCCCCATTACAGGGTCGGCACCATTTGGCGCAATGGTCGCTGCATTTCTGACACCGAGCTCGACACCGAGAGGCTTGCGGTCAACTTCAATGCAGGGAAGTGGCGGACTACCTCACGCAGAGCGCTCATCGCTTCAGGTCAAGGGCACCTCTTTGCAGATGAGGAGTATCCGCTAATCTTGGGAAACGACGATCGCTGCAAACTTCTCAACTTCTCGCTCGATGATGGTCGCAATCTGCTGATCCCGTGCACCGAATACTTTGTACGTGCCTATGCCAGAAACATGGAGATTTGCAGGGCTTTAGCCAATTTGCGCTGGAGCGATGTTTCTAACGTTCTTTTTCAGAACCCGGTAGCAGAACGTAATCTGCCAGTCTGGCTGGTTCGCCCCGGCCCGAGAATGCGTTTCTTCGATGCGGTGTTTCTGGCTCATATACTTTATGACCCACGCACAACCAGCGCTGTAAAGAGAGTGAATTCGCAGTTTATTTCCCAGTCACCGGGCAAGCCCATACTCCTCGAATGCCGACCCTGGCTCGAAGGCCCTGGTGAAATCCTCGCCCGGGGTAAATGGCTGAATGGCGGGAAAACGTTTTTGTGCTTGGATCTTATGGGAACGAACATGCCCAAAGGTCCGGAAGTTGAATTTCAGAAGCTAAAGTTCGACAGCAGCGAAGGTGTGGATGGCTTGGGAAGGCTCGTGCTGCCACGCCCAATCAAAAGCGCCGCTCTCGAAGAGTTTCTCCAAGAACGATCCACGGTTGAGCCGGATCGGCATGCCGAAATCTATGAGGCGAAAGCGGCGCCTTTTAAAGTACTCGGCGCAAAGCGCCCAGTGAAGAAAACAAAATCCGTGGTGAAGGCCAACAAAAGCCGCCTTGGGCCAGCACCACCTGAGGCAGATGGAGTTTCCGCAGGTACCGGCACGGGAAGTGGAAAGCAAGTTGGCAAGTTAGAGACGGTATCGGATGAGGAGCATGAGGCTGCGCTCGACGTGGTGCTCGAAATCCAAGGCTTTTTCATGGACATCTGGAAAGCGCTCAAGTCGATTGGCGCTGAAAATCCGAAACAGATTCTGCGCGTGGACTGGTACACACCCGTGGCGCGATTCAGCAGTAAGCCGCCCCTCGGTATTGTTGAACTCGCGGTCGAAAATGAAGAGGATCTGCCATCAGATGTGCGGTCCTGGCTGTATCTGGACCGGAGCGCTGGACTGCGACGAGGCATACTGATCGTGCGCATCAAAACCATCAAGGGCAACTATTTTTGCGTCGAGGTTCAGCGCAAGGACGGCAAAAAAGGTGAAATACCCCCCGGATCTGCCGGACTGTTGATGAAATTCAGCGAAAATGAAGAGGCGTTCAAAAATTTCGTCAACGAGCTGTGCCGAAGAATCGTTGGCTACAGAGGGGTGTTCAGCAAGCTCAACAAGCTCTACCCAGCAGACTACGTCACCTTCAACCACGGCAAACACGATAAAGAAATTCTTTACCGGAGCATCCTCATCAACAAATTCAGCGAGCTTGGGATCACGCTCAGCTAACCTGGATCTCTGTCCCGTCACTACTAGTGTCCCGCGGTGGTCAAGCGCGAGAGGATTGAGGTTTCAGCAAGCTTTTTCCAAGGAAGACCGCCATGCCTGTAAATCTCCACGTGGCAGTCAGGTCGAAAGCAAACAGCAGGTCAGCCTCCATGACTCACCATCATTCTTCTATGGTTCGCTCATAGGTGCTCGCTGATGGCACCCAGAGCACCCTTTGTGAGCATTCGATGTTGAATCCAGCAGTCCCCTGGTAGGTTGCCGGCGTATATACCAGCCCCTTGCGACTGACCCTGCCAATCCCATGGAAATAAGCCAAGGCTTTAACGATCCATCGTGACTCAAAATCGCTAGTCTCGTCGCGTTGTGGCAGCAATTCGACAAGCTCTCTCTCGCGCTTCGCTTGTTTCTGTTGCCTTGCCCACCTCGGATCCGGGCGAGAGTTCAGCCCTGCGTTGTAGACCTGATTCAAGTACCCGACGAACCCCGTGACACTTGCCACATGCCCCGGCGACTTACGCCAATAGCCGTCGAGTACTTTCTGGTCAATCATGGCGGCAGCCTTCAGTCGCGAATGATCCAGAAGGTCAGAAGCAGATCGCAAGGCGAGCCTGATGGACCGTAAACTGATGTCACCGGCCGCCAGCCGACTTTGCAACATACGGTGATAACCAGTGATCAACTGCTGAGGCCAAGACTCTCGGGGTTGCTCCATGATGCCCTGCACACGTCGGTGCTCCGAATCCTCCTCACGGGCTTGTTCGCACACCACTAATCCGTCGAACTCGCTCAGCCAGCTCATCGGCACACGAGAACGGCGCAATCCTTCGGCTGAGAAATGCCGCAGCAGCTGAGAGTACTGAGGCACACCCTGCCAGACGTTTTCGAGCTCTTTAAAGAACTTGTAATAGGTGTTGATTTTCAAGGCCGCAGCCTTGGGTCCGAGCTCAAGCAAAACCCAGTTTCCGAAACGCTCAAATCGCTGCGCCATAGATAGCACGCTTAAACCGCTGGTATTGATTGCCAGGCGCTTTTGGAAGGTTCGCTCCCAATAGCACCTCTCACATTCCTTGCCTCGCCCGGCTGGTGTGCTGACACCACAAGTCGCGCACGCAAGCACACCCTGCTCAATGCATACCTTGCAGCGCTTGCGACCATCAAGTTCCGAAATCAGTACGCGATGGCGCCGGCAATCAGGACAGGTTTCGGCAGCAGGGCCGCTGCATTTTGGGCAGAGCAATCTGCCGGTCAGCGAGTTCCTCGCTGTTCGCTGAGAAAGCGTTCCACAGGCGTCACAGATTGCCGGTTCACGAAAGTGCACTGCGCAGGGTTTGCATACAGGCCCATAGGGGGTGATCCGCCCTATCTTAAAATCGACTTTGTTGCATCGGGCACAAGAACCGCGTCTTAAACAGGCACTGCAGCGAGCGGTCTTATCGAATGTCGGGAGTCTGGCGAAATTGCCACAGGCAGGACATAGTCGACGCTTGAACAGCCGCGGGTAGCAGTTGCCGCAATAGCGCTTTTCTTGGTAAATCCTCTTAGGCTGCTCAATGGCACGGCCGCAGCCGTCGCATTCACAGCGAGCCAAATGTTCAACGGATACCACGTCGTCTGACCTTTCGTTTCAGTCGCAACCACATACGCAGCGTTTGCGCGGGGCTACTGGGATGTTCACGGTCAACACCGCTCACCAGATGATGCCTGGGCGACTGCAATGCGGCGACCAGATCCAGCAAAACTGGAGGAGAACCACTGGTGGGTAAATGCAGCGTCGAGGCTGGAAGTGACTCATGCCGTGCCGCTTCGATAAATCTTTGTGGCCCGGCTGACATTATCACCCACACGATGCTGAGCAGGACAGAGCGCTCAGCGGGAGACAGGTATTCAAGGGGCAACCCCAACGGAATCGGTTGAAGGGACTCAAGCGGTATACCTAGTGATTCGAAGAATCTTTCAGCCGCAGCGCTATGGCGACGCACTGCTGCCTGAGCAAAGCTCACCAAAGTTCGTGCAACAGTTAACCAATCGCGAAAGTCGAGTGGCGATGAGCCGTACAAGGGCCAGCGGCCAATGTTTTCGTCCACGTATATCTGGAAAGCCAGCGCAGCTTCTGCAGCGTCGCACCGAGCGCCATCGCTTAGCGCAGCACCGCACCTGTAGCAATCACTGAGCGAAGCACCGGCTCTCAGCAGCTCCGGTTGCATAGGCGCCAGACAATGCCCGCACCGCTCAATCAACTGCACCCCATGTATAGGGCAGCAGGTATGCCAGGCCAAACGCCACTGGATGAAAAAACGTGAATTGGATTGCGCAATGCAATCCGGGCAGCATTGCAGCCCTCCGCTATGATGACCGCCTCGACAACCCAGTACCGTCAGCCAAGTGTCACCGCCACTGTAAAAATGACCCCCTAACGCCAACCTAGAATTGACCCCCCTGGGTAAAACTGGCGGCTTTGAGCTGCCAATATGTTGACCCAGGAGCAGTCTGTGGAAATTAAAGTGTTGGCCCGTCAGGGCCATGGCATCAAATTCATCGCCCGTGAGCTGGGTATTTCGCGTAACACCGTGCGCAAGTACCTGCGAAAGGCCCGGTCGCTACCCAGTGACAAGGTGAGACCCGCACGTCCGTGCAAAATCGACCCCTTCAAGGACTACCTGCACGAGCGTATTGAGGCGGCGCGCCCACACTGGATTCCGGCGACCGTCCTGCTGCGTGAGATCACGGCATTGGGGTACAGCGGCGGCGTCAGTCGTCTGAAGGCTTATATTCGCCCCTTCAAACGTAAGGCAGAAGAGCCGGTGGTACGTTTCGAGACACTGCCCGGCAAGCAGATACAGGTGGACTTCACCACCATTCGACGAGGCCGTCAGCCGCTTAAGGCGTTCGTGGCGACACTTGGTTTTAGTCGAGCAAGCTTTGTCCGTTTCTCCGAGCGAGAGGACAGCGAAGCCTGGCTGACAGGGCTTCGGGAGGCGTTCGCTTACTTTGGCGGCGTGCCCGAGCAGGCATTGTTTGATAACGCCGGAACCATCATCACCGAGCGAGATGCTTTTGGGGAGGGCCAGCACCGTTGGCATCCCCGATTGGCTGCGCTGGCCGATGAGTTTGGTTTTATTCCCAAGGTCTGCCGCCCTTACCGTGCCCAGACCAAGGGCAAGGTTGAGCGCTTCAACGGGTATCTGAAGGGCAGTTTCATTACCCCGTTGGCCGCTACGCTCAAGAGTGCGGGTCTGACGCTGGATGTGGTGACGGCCAACGCACATATCGGCCAATGGCTCGACGAAGTCGCTCATCAGCGGATTCACGGCACGACGGGTGTTCAACCGGCGGTACGTCTGGCCCAAGAGCAGCAGGTACTATTACCACTGCCAACACAGAGCCTGCGCCCACAACCCGCCCAAGGCCTACGCCTGGGACGGGTCCTGCCGTACGAGAGCTTGCAGCATCCGCTGTCGGTTTATGAGCAACTGCTGGAGGTGAGAGCATGAACCTTCAACATGCTCGCCTGACAGAACTATGCAAGGGGCTAAAGCTTGAGCGCGTCGGGGTGGACTGGCCGCACCTGGCCCAACAAGCAGCAAGCGGCGAAGACAGCTTTGCCGACTTCCTCGAAAAGCTGCTGGCTGCCGAGACCGATGCCCGAAGTGAACGCTCTCGACAGGCCCTGCTGAAAACTGCCGCGCTGCCCGCTGTGAAAACGCTGGAGCAATACGACTTCGCGTTTGCCACCGGCGTCCCCCGGGCACAGCTCCAGGAGCTGGCAGCACTGAGTTTTGTTGGACGTGCCGAGAACATCGTGTTCCTGGGGCCTAGTGGTGTAGGCAAGAGCCACCTGGCTATCGCCCTGGCCTACCGGGCAGTGATGGCCGGTATCAAAACCCGCTTCGTCACGGCGGCTGACTTGATGCTGCAACTGACCGCTGCGCACCGCCAGGAACGGCTCAAGGAATACTTCAGTCGTGTGGTGATGGCCCCTGGGTTGTTGGTCATCGATGAAATCGGCTACCTGCCGTTTGGTCGTGATGAAGCCAACCTGTTCTTCAATGTTGTCGCCAAGCGCTACGAGCAAGGCAGCCTGATCCTCACGAGTAACTTGCCGTTTACCCAGTGGGCCGGAACCTTTGCGGATGATCAAACACTGACAGCGGCCATGCTGGACAGGCTGTTACATCATGCCCATATCGTGCAGATGACAGGTGAAAGCTATCGACTCAAGGACAAGCGCAAAGCAGGAACCAAATCTTCTCGGGCCGAACCGGCTCGAAAATATGAACCCGAGGGGGGTCAAAACTAAGTTGGCGATTTAGCACGGAAGGGGGTCACTTTTTAGTTGGCGTTGACAGCCAAGGCCAGCTTGCGCGCAGTAATCTGTGCGGCTGACGCACAATCGAAGTCATAACATTTTTGAGGGTAGCAGACTGCAAGCTTGCGCAGGGCACACCCGACTGCTTACTCAGAACCGCAAGCCTACTCACTGAAACAGATCGATCCAAATCACTTGCCCAAGCCCTAGTGCCAGGCCATGCGATTGCTGTCAACGCTGCTGGTGAGCAGCCGTGAGCCAGAGCCATCCTGATAATCCAGGAAGTCAGAAGCTCGTCCGTAAGCAGCGGTTTACTAAGAGGCCAGACCGGGTTTACAGAGACTGCTCCCGGATGCCACGAGTAGGACGCAACCATGACATGCTCTCGATGAGTTCTATGTCAATGCATTCCTTGCCGGAGACTATGGCCTGCTTCGAGCACTCCATCAGAAGCCGGTGTACATTCCCAAGGTTACCGCCGGAAATCGCGTGTACACGCCGAGCCTTGTCTGGATGTGCCAGCCCAGAAGGCTTTTTCAAAGGCAGTATCGACTCAAAGCCTTTGAGCATGCGCTGAAATTCGGGATCGAGCTTCCATTGATCGAGCTTGATAACATCGAAGCGACTGGCATGTTGTGGATCATGATGGAGGATGCGAACAGCATCCGTGGTTCCAACACCAATGATTGGAATCACCAGCTCGTTGCAGAGGGACTTCAAAGCGTTCATCACCTCACGCTGCTTGATTGCAGAGCCTGTGAGCAATGAATGGAACTCATCAATGATCAGCATTCTGACCTTAAGCTCGCGGAAGGAGTGAATAACCTGGTAGCGCAACGCCAACTTGGTATCCGTGATCCTGTAAGGCATCCATAGCTGTTCCAAAAGAGCCACATACAGCGCCTTCTCGTCAGCAGTCGATGGGGCCTCTGCCAAAATCAGGGGGCGGACCGGATCATCATTTTCGTCGACGTACCCTTCGCCATGCGTTTTCTGAAATCGCCTGATAACGGTCGTCTTACCGTTATTGGAATCCCCCACGATCAGCAAATTAGGCATGCGGGCTCGCTTGGGCATGACGATCAGATCATTGAGCGTGTCGAGGATTGTGCGAGCCAATGCATAACCTATCCAACGTTCCTCTCCTATGAAGAGGATCCGTTCCCGGTCGCTCAACTGCAACACTGGTCGAAAATCAGGATGGATGTGGTCGTATGTGCTCATTCGACTTCACCTGTCGATTCGACTTCCGAAAGCATAAGCAGGTCAGAATCCTCCTGCACGAGATCCAGCACCAGCTTGGCTACGGGCTTTGTGGGTTGGGCCGGTGTACCTTTCTTGCTGTGGGTACGACTCTTCTGAGCGTCTTTGCGAGCTCTCTTGCTGGTCGCAGAAGCCTCCTCGACTAGCTTTCGGTTTTCGACGGCGTACTCGGCGATCAATGCATCGTCAATGTTCCCCCGCCCTTCGCTGACAGCTTTATCCTTGGCAGCGTGATATTCCCAAAGCGTCACCGCAGGGAATGCCTGGTATGAGGCCGGTACGCGAAAATACTGCTTCAGAACAGGGTCATAGAACCAAATGACGCTGACATCCCTCGGGTCACGCCTGAAGAGCAACTTGATTGCCTTCCCGGTCGCGGGATCCTTTTGATTGATCCAATGACGCAGCGCTTCGGAATAGTAGAACAGATCCCACTGCACACCGTACGTCTGCACAGTCCTGCGAACCGATGGTAGGAAATCCAACTGGACAGCCAAAGGATCGGTGGGCCGCGCCGGCACACTGACCAGAGGATCAACCTCCCGATTGCCGAAGAACGCCAACTGCCACTTGCGAGCAGGGCTCATGTGGATCTTTTTGTGATAGGTCTGGTGGTACTTCAAAATTGATCGAACCAGCCATACCTCGAATTCCGCCATCGTGAGAACGGCTTTAGCATCCGAATCATAGCCCTCGCGTTCCTGAGGGTTACTGAAGGTAGTGCCTGGCAGCTCATGCACCATTCTCATGAAAGTGCCAAGCACCCGCTCAATTCGACCACCGTATTTTGGAACTTTGGATGGCCGGAAGACGCTGTCTATCCCGTAGTTCTTACAGGAATCCACGATGTTCTGCGCCCGGAAGTCAGCACCGTTGTCAGTATGAATTGTTCGTGGAAACCCCCAAACAGGCCATTCACCACGAATGTCGTGAGCAGCCAGCCAAGCCTCCTTGGGAAGTATTGAATGTGCGATGCACATCGCCACAGATGTCTCGGAAGGCGCCTCGAACGCCAAGTAGTAACCAACGATCATGCAGGAGTAGACGTCGATGGCGAGGGTGAGCCAAGGCCGGCCAATTGGCTTGCGATGTCGTTCGTCCACCACAATGAGGTTGACCGGGGTATGGTCGATCTGCACAACGGCCAGCGGATAGCCCTCATCCGGAAACTGTCCGACTGAAGGAGTGTGTCTGTTGTTCGCCTGCTCGGCATAACCACGCCGACGAAGCTTCACCACCTCGGGAATCTGCCTAATCCGCGCCCTGATAGCAGATGCGCCAGGAGGCTGGATATCGAGCGCTCGCGCTCTGCGCTCAATCTCCGAAATCGTGGACTGAACCGTGTACCTCTGCACCGTCAGGTAGTAATCATCCAGCACGTCCTGTACGAGCTTTTCTCCTTCGACAGAAAGACGTGTGCTGCCCTCGCGCCAACCGCGCTTGCGCGGAACAAGAGCCAGAACCTCATTCCATCGACTGTAACGATCCAGCCAACGATAAAGGGTTGCCGGGCTGATCCCGGTGGCCTTCGCACGCGCTGCCACTGTCTCTTTGGACAACACCGTGTTGCCCAATAAAGGCAGAATCGCGGAATAGCGCTTTTGCGCTATAGCCCAGGCATCCGAACTGATGCTGCTGATATCGTGGTTAACGTACAGCCCGTCCAGTTTCTCCGGATCTACAGCTCTGAGGTCGATAATTTGAAGGGCCGCACTGCGGCCCGTCTCGACCTCGGTCCCGATCACCGTTTGTAGATCTAGGATTTGAACGATCCGGTAAACCTCCTTGTCCCGGCGCACCATCGCGCCGACTTCAATGGCAACGCGTGACCGAGCAGGTTCAAACGGAACCAGGTGCTCGCTGGTGTCGTCTTCATACAGTTTCATTATCGGGGACCCACAGTTCGAGATCGTGGTTCAGAGGTTCGGTGATGTCGCAGTCGACCTGACGCGTGGCGATCAAGTGCCAAAGCAGCGACACGCCCCGGTCACGGAAAATACCATTGAAGTGCCGTGCCAGAAGGTAGTGCACTGGGGCGACTTCCATCTCACGCAGCGTCTTCAACACAGCAACGATGTCGCCTTGTTCAAAAATCATTCGCTCGAAACGTTCCAGGAACACAATGTTTTCGAGCGGGAGACCGCGAATGCGCGATTCATCATAAATGCGGAACTGCCACCCCTGGCTACGGGCCAACCGGCGAGCCTCCTTCCATTTACCTGACCAGTCTCGCCAATTTTCTACCCATTGCTCCCTCGGCTTGACCTCCACCAGCAGCGGTTGCATTGCGCCGAAATAGGGCAGGTGCTGCTGGTGATAGAAAACAAGGTAATCAGGAGTGTAGATCTGGGGACGGCCCAAAGAGTCGGTGAAAGGAACCTCAACCGGTTGGGAGATAACCGACTCGACCTGGTGAGAGAACCGCATCCGTTTCAAAAAATCCCTTTCCAACGACGATTCGAAAGCAACACCACCGAGCCCCTTGAAAGCCATCACTCCTGAAATGCTACGGCGAGTCGGCTTGATCTTCCGGACCGGTTTAATTTGGTCGCATTTATTTCCGATCATTTTTTATCTGGTCTCATTTATTACCGACATTCTTCTCAGTAATTTCAGAAGCGTTTTATGGCCAACAAAGGCCTCTAGCCTAGCCCTTTCTCAGTTATTTCGAAAGCCGACAGCGGCAGTCGTCCGCAACCGGGCGAGATCACCCTCGCCCATCACGGCGTTCTATTTCTTGATGAGCTGCCGGAGTTTGATCGCCGTGTGCTGGAGGTTCTGCGTGAGCCGCTGGAGTCCGGGCATATCGTGATTTCCCGTGCACGGGATCGCGTGCGCTTTCCGGCGCGGTTTCAGTTGGTGGCGGCGATGAACCCGTGCCCCTGTGGATATCTCGGTGAGCCGACCGGGCGCTGTCGTTGTTCCACCGAGCAGGTGCAGCGCTATCGCAACAAGCTGTCCGGGCCGTTGCTGGACCGGATTGACCTGCACCTGACGGTCGCCCGCGAGGCTACGGCGCTCAACCCTGACCCGACCACCAGCGAAAACACCGCCAGCGCTGCCGCAGTGGTTGCGCAGGCTCGCGCACGCCAGCAGCAACGTCAGGGCTGCGCCAATGCGTTTCTCGATCTGCCGGGGCTGCGCCAATATTGCGCGCTGTCGAGCACCGACGAACGCTGGCTGGAAACGGCCTGCGAGCGCCTGACGTTGTCGCTGCGCTCAGCTCATCGACTGCTGAAAGTGGCGCGCACGCTGGCGGATCTGGAGCAGGTGGACGCGATCACTCGCAGCCATCTGGCCGAGGCGTTGCAGTATCGGCCTTCGAGTAATTGAGCACCCTCAGACGTAAAACTCGCCACCCACGATCAAGGCGGCGACGAGCCTTTATATATCCGTGAGGAACTCATCACCGCGAATCGCCACTCAGCAGCGATAAAGGGAGATTACTCAATGAACATTACGCCGCTCACGTCAGCCGCGGGCAAGGGCTCGTCCGCACAAGGCACAGACAAAATTTCCATTCCCAACTCCACGCGCATGATCAATGCCGCTTCAATCAAGTGGTTGAATAAGGTGCGTAGCGCCATCAGTGACCACATCCGCACCAGCATCGAGAAAGGGAAACTGTTCGAGCTCGCCTCCTTGGGCAGCAACATGTTCGGTGTCCCGGCTCTTTCAGCGCGCCCCTCGACGCTCCAACCTGTGTTGGCGTTTGAGGCTGACCCCAATCACGACCTGAACCTTGTCAGGGTCTATATGCAGGACAGCGCCGGCAAGCTCACTCCCTGGGACCCGACGCCCAACGCGGTCACGACGACGTCGAATCCATCAGAGCCTGATGCGCAGAGCGATACGGCTTCGTCATCATTACCTCGGCGGCCTCCCGCAGGCTCGGTGCTGAGTTTGCTGGGCATTGCGCTGGATCACGCGCAACGCCACAGTCCTCGCGCGGACAGGTCTGCCAAGGGACGACCTGGCCGAGAGGAGAGGAACGGGGCAAGGTTCAATGCCAAGCAAACAAAGCCGACAGAGGCTGAAGCCTACGGTGATCATCAGACACCCAATCCTGATTTGCACAGGCAAAAAGAGACAGCTCAACGCGTTGCTGAAAGCATCAACAGCATGCGAGAGCAGCAAAATGGAATGCAACGCGCCGAAGGGCTTCTCAGAGCCAAAGAAGCGTTGCAAGCTCGGGAAGCCGCGCGCAAGCAGCTTCTGGACGTGCTCGAGGCCATCCAGGCTGGCCGTGAAGACTCCACCGACAAGAAGATCAGCGCCACTGAAAAGAACGCCACGGGCATCAACTACCAGTGAGCTGGCAGCGATAAAGGCGGCTGAACGTAGCGCGTGCCCTGGCGGATCTGGAGCAAGTGGAGGCGATCACTCGTAGTCATCCGGCCGAGGCGTTGCAGCATCGGCCTTCAAGTATTCGAACACCTCAAACGCAAAACTCGCCGTCAACGTTCAAGTCGACGGCGAGCTTTTGTGAGCGCTTGCGAGGCTTACATGCTGCTATAGAACGGGAAGATACCCATCAGCAGCGCCGCAACCAGGATGCACATGCACACCAGAACCGCCCATTTCAGAGTGAAGCGCTGGTGGTCGCCGAACTCGATACCGGCCAGCGCAACCAGCAGGTAAGTCGATGGCACCAGCGGGCTGAGCAGGTGAACCGGCTGACCGACGATCGAAGCGCGGGCCATTTCGACCGGGCTGATGCCGTAGTGGGCAGCGGCTTCCGACAGCACCGGCAATACGCCGTAGTAGAACGCATCGTTAGACATGAAGAAGGTGAACGGCATGCTGACCAGCGCGGTGATGACGGCGAGGTAAGGGCCCAGCGCGTCCGGGATCACTGCCAGCAGGCTTTTCGACATCGCATCGACCATGCCGGTGCCGGTCAGAATACCGGTGAAGATACCCGCCGCGAAGATCAGGCCGACCACCGCCAGAACGCTACCGGCGTGAGCCGAAACACGGTCTTTCTGGTCCTGCAGGTTCGGGTAGTTGATGATCATCGCGATACTGAACGCGATCATGAACAGGACCGGCAGTGGCAACAGGCCCATGATCAGGGCGACCATCAGTGCGAGGGTCAGTGCGCCGTTGAACCAGATCAGTTTTGGACGGCGGGCATCCGGGAACTGCGAGACGCTGATTTCGCTGTGATCGACTTCATCGCCTTTAAGATGCAGTTCGCCAAGACGAGCGCGTTCGCGTTTGCCGTAGAAGTAGGCAATTGCCAGAATCGCAACCACACCGGCCAGCATGGCGGGGATCATCGGTACGAAGATATCCGATGCATCGACATGCAGGGCGCTGGCCGCACGAGCGGTCGGGCCGCCCCAGGGCGTCATGTTCATCACGCCACCGGCCAGAATGATCAGACCGGCCATGATCCGCGGGCTCATGCCAACGCGACTGTACAGCGGCAGCATGGCGGCCACGCAGATCATGTAGGTGGTTGCGCCGTCACCGTCGAGGGACACCACCAGCGCCAGCACGGCAGTACCGACCGAGATGCGCACCGGGTCGCCTTTGACCATTTTCAGGATCTTGCGCACGGCCGGGTCGAACAGGCCGGAGTCGATCATCAGCGCAAAGTACAGAATGGCGAACATCAGCATCACGCCGGTCGGCGCAAGCTTGGTAATACCAGCGAGCATCATCGGGCCGATCTGCGCGGCAAAGCCGCCGAACAGGGCGAAGATGATCGGGACCAGAATCAGGGCGATCAGCGCAGTCAGGCGCTTGCTCATGATCAGGTACATGAACGCAATGACCATGGCAAAGCCAAGGAAAGTCAGCATGGGAGTACTCCAGACGTAATACGGCTACAAAACGATGAAATGAACGAGTCAGCTCAGCGGGAGCGGTACGTGGAGTGGGGGCGCAAGAGGGGTGCACATCAAGAAATCAGCAAGCATCGGAATCACCATTATTGTTGTTAATTGGGCCTGAAACACGTTGGAGTCCGTTCCTGGCTACCCGGTCTTTTTGCCGGAAGTGAAGCGATGCTAATGGCCCAAGCTTTCACCGACCTTTCAATCGGCAGTTGCGCAAATTTTATTGTCACAAGGGTTATGGCCCATGAACGAGAGCAATGCGGATGAGCGAGATACACGCAGGTGGCTGTCATTGCGGCAGGCTTCGCTATCAGTTCGATGCGCCGCTGAAGGACATCGCGCACTGTCACTGCTCCATCTGCTGGCGCACCTCGGGCGCAACCGTCGTGACCTGGATCAGCGTGCCGCTGGCCTCATTCAAATGGCTGACAGGAAGCCCGGCCGCTTACGATTCTGCTGCAACCTGCGTGCGCTATTTCTGCGGCAACTGCGGCGCCCATATGGCACTGTTCACCCGCAACAGCCCGAACGAAATGGACGTGACCATCGCAACGCTAGATCAGCCCGAACTGGCCGTGCCGTCTCGCCATATCTGGATAGAGAACAGATTGCCATGGCTGCATCTGGATGAGGATTTGCCGGGGGATGAAGGTGAGCCCTGACGTTCAGCTTTACACAGTTCTGGTTTGATTCTGGCCAAAAGCTGAAGGAGTGGCCTGAGCGACTCGGTGCACCAGAAACAACCCGGGTGGCCGGTTTCAGGGCCGCTTCGCAGCCCATCGCAGCCGTCGTAAGCTCCTGAGGCTCCGACGCTCTACGGGCAGAAACACCGTTTTCAAGCGCCTCAGGAGTGGTGGATAACGTCGGCACTGCCCAGCAGGCCACCATCTACTTACTGAACTGCGACGCCAGCTCGCGCAGCAAGACCTCTGCCTCCAGCACTTTTTTCACTGATTCATTGGCTTTTTCGCGGCTCAGGCCCAGTCGGTCGAACAGCTCGTCCGGGATCTCCTGTTCCGGCCCGGCACCTACGCCGTTCGCCCGCAACAGGCGTACCGCCAGGTACACCAGGTTGGCGTAGGCATAATGCTCGCCGGCGTAGTGCGGGTCGTGCTGAAAGCGCAGCGCGGTGGAGAGTTCGTCCGGCATGTCCCAGTAACGCATCAGCCAGGCACCGATCTGCTCACGGCTGATGCCCAGCAAGTGATGCTCAATGTAACTGTGGTGCAGGTGCGGATTGACTTCGAGCTGTCGGCAGATCAGCGTGAAGTGCGGCGGGAACACGTGAGCCAGCAGCAGATAACCGAAGTTGTGCAACAGGCCGGCGAGGTAGCTCAGACCACCTTCAGGGCGTTTGGCGCGCGGTATGGCGCGGGTCAGGCCTTCGATGACCGCTGCGGTGTAGATCGATTGCTGCCAGTAAGGCGTGGTCTGTTGCGGCTGATCCTTGGGCAGGCTGAGGGTCTTGCCCAACGCCAGGCCCAGCGCCAGGTTGATGACCAGATCGAAACCCAGCACGCGAACGATGGCATCTTCGACCGAGCGAATCTTGCCGGTCGATGCGTAGTACGGCGATGCCGCCCAGCTGACGACCTGTGCCGCCAGTGCAGGGTCGGTTTCGACCACGCCGGTGATGTCGTCGATGGTTGCATCAGGATCGACCCGCAGCTTGATGATCTTCTGTGCGGTGCCGGCCAGCGGCGGGATCTCCAGAGTCGCTTCCAGTCGCTGCTGGATGCGGCGCGCCGTGAAGGCGCGCATGGCCTGGGTAATTTCTGCCGGATCATCATCAGGACGATCAAGGTTCGGATGGATCGCTGCCACGGACTGGCCGAAGTGCGCAGCGCTGGCCTTGCTCAACATGCCTTTGAAATCGTCACTGCTGATTTCCAGCAGCAGGCCCGCTTCGCCCGAACCCACAAGCAGTGTCGGCTCTTGCAGCAGGCGATCGTCGTAAAGGCACGGTGAACTGGTCAACGCAGGAAGACCCGGCAACACCTGCAGGCTGTGTTTGGTGAGCATGCGCGCCAGCCGATCATGGGGCACGGCAGTCAGTTGGCGTCCGGTCAGCTCGGTGATGCGGCTCAGGTCGAGCAATTGGCTCTGCGGGAACAGGATAAGCAAGGCGCCGACAGCGTCTTCAACCAGCACAGCCTGAACCTTGCGCGCCGGAGGCAGACTTTTGTCGTCCATGACTTCGTTATAGCTGATGGCCAATTTTTCAAGCAACTGCCGAATCACGGGCGGTGCATGGTGAGAATCATTGACGTGGGCAACTTCTGTCATGGGCTTTGTCCAAATTCCTACATTTTTTGAAGTATAACCACGTTATTCGTTTTCGGTCGCACGCGGTTTCCAAAGCGTAGCCTGCATCACACCTGGCCATACTGCTGGCCATGACGAAGCCATCGGTCCAGTAGCGGGCTGACATGTTGCGGCCAACGCTCGAGCAGCGCCTGCGCTGCGTCGCGTACGGCCGGGAGCAGGTCGGCGTCGCGCATCAGGTCGGCGACCTTGAATTGCAGCAGGCCCGTTTGTCGGGTTCCGAGCATTTCACCAGGACCGCGCAGTTCGAGGTCTTTTTCCGCGATGATAAAACCGTCATTGGTCTCGCGCATGATGCCCAGCCGTTGCCGCCCGATCTGTGAAAGTGGCGGGTGATACAGCAACACGCAGTGACTGACGGCACTGCCGCGTCCGACGCGTCCACGCAACTGGTGCAGTTGAGCCAAGCCGAGACGCTCGGGGTTTTCGATGATCATCAGGCTGGAATTCGGCACGTCGACACCGACCTCGATCACCGTGGTCGCCACCAGCAATTGCAGCGCGCCCTGCTTGAATTCAGCCATGATCGCGGCTTTTTCTGCATGCTTCATGCGCCCGTGGATCAACCCGACGCGAACCTCACCCAGAGCACTGGTGAGTTCTTCGTACGTCGTTTCAGCAGCCTTGCAGGTCAGTTCTTCGGACTCTTCGATCAGCGTGCAGACCCAATACGCCTGGCGCCCCTCGGCGCAGGCGGCGCGGACGCGTTCGACGACTTCCAGGCGGCGGCTGTCGGCGACCAGCACCGTATTGACCGGCGTTCGGCCGGGCGGCAGTTCGTCGAGAATCGAGGTGTCCAGGTCAGCGTAGGCGCTCATGGCCAGCGTGCGCGGGATGGGCGTGGCAGTCATGATCAACTGGTGTGGGCACATCAGGCCGCCAATACCCTTCTTGCGCAGCGCCAGACGCTGCTGAACACCGAATCGGTGCTGCTCGTCGATGATCACCAGTGCCAGATTCTTGAACTGCACTTCGTCCTGAAACAAGGCGTGAGTGCCGACCACCATGGGGGTGCCCGTAGCAATCTGCTCAAGCGAGGTCACACGCGCTTTACCCTTGAGCTTGCCGGCAAGCCACGCCACATCCACGCCAAGTGGTTCGAGCCAGCGCTGAAAGTTGATGTAATGCTGCTCGGCCAGAATCTCGGTCGGCGCCATCAGCGCCACTTGATAACCCGCTTCCAGTGCCTGCAGCGCAGCCAATGCGGCGACCACGGTCTTGCCAGAACCGACATCACCCTGAATCAAGCGCAGCATCGGTTCGGGCTGGCTCAGGTCGTAGGCCACTTCCTTGCCGACACGCTGCTGCGCGCCAGTGGGCGCAAAACCCAGGTTGGCGAGAAATTGTTTCGGCAGTTTTTTCGCAACGGGCAGTGCGGGTGCACGCTGTGAACGCAGGCTTTCGCGCAGCCGTTGCTGAGAAAGCTGATGGGTCAGCAGCTCTTCAAAGGCCAGACGGTGCTGCGCCCAGTGATGCCCGAGCGCCAGTTCGTCCACGTCGGCGTCAGCGGGTGGATGATGCAGGTAGCGAATCGCGTCATCCAGCGGGGCCAGTTGATAGTCGCGGGCCAGTTCTTCCGGCAGCCAGTCCGGCAGGCTTTTCGGGCCAAGCATCGCCAGGCTCTGCTGACACAACTGGCGCAGACGCTGCTGAGTGAGGCCTTCGGTCGTGGGGTAGATCGGCGTGAGGGTCTGCTCGACCGGTGGCGGCTCATCGCCGGTGATCGCACGGTATTCCGGGTGGTAGATTTCCAGCCCGGAAGCACCGGGGCGCGCTTCACCGAAACAACGCAGGTGCGTGCCGCGCTTCATGCTTTCTTTCTGGGCATTGCTGAAGTGGTAAAAACGCAGACTGACGACACCGGTGCCGTCGCCAAGTCGCACCAACAGGCTGCGCCGCTTGCCCATCACCACATCGGCACCGCTCACGACGCCTTCGATCACCGCATCCTGACCGGGGCTCAACGCACCTATAGGTACGATGCGAGTCCGGTCCTGATAGCGCAGCGGTAGATGAAACAACACGTCCTGCAGATTTTCCAGACCAACCTTGGCCAGCTTTTCTGCCATCGCTTCACCGACACCTTTGAGTGCCGTGACCGATACCCTGGAAAGCTCGCTCATCTCTCTACTGCCTAGCTCGCGACGTTTTTCGGACGCGCAACCGAGCACAGACGTGCAGAGTCAGCGAGAATCTCGATAGCCTTCGGCCTTGGGAAGCTGGCACGCCACGCGATGGCGACCGTACGAAACGGCACGGGTGGCGTCAGCGGGCGGACTTCGATTACACCGGGCGCATAGTGATGGCTGTCGACTGCCGACAACGGCAGGATCGAGATACCCAATCCGGAAGCGACCATATGGCGAATGGTTTCCAGCGAGCTGGACTCGACCGTCGTATGCCGGGCGCCTTCGTTGCCTTTACCCAGCGTAGGGCAGGCTTCCAGCACCTGGTCACGGAAGCAGTGGCCTTCGCCCAACAGCAACAGGCTCTTGTCATTGAGGGCCGAGGCATCGATGGTCTCTTTTTGAGTCCACGGATGGCCAGCAGGCATCAGGACAGAGAACGGCTCGTCGTACAGCGGCAGGGTCAGCACATCGGCTTCGTTGAACGGCAAGGCGATGATCACCGCATCCAGCTCGCCGTTACGCAGTTTGTCGCGCAGCACGTGGGTGAAGTTTTCCTCGATGTACAACGGCATCTGCGGGGCGACCCGGTGCAGTTGTGGAATCAGGTGAGGAAACAGGTAAGGGCCCACTGTATAGATCGCACCGACTTTCAGCGGAGCGGTCAGTTGATTCTTGCCTGCCTGGGCCAGCTCACGGATACCTTGAGCCTGCTCCAGTACTTTCTGGGCCTGGGCAACAATGCCTTCACCGACCGGAGTCAGGCGCACTGCGCTCTTGCTGCGCTCGAAAATAAGCACACCCAGTTCGTCTTCGAGTTTTTTGACGCCCACCGACAGCGTTGGCTGGCTGACGTGGCAGCGTTCGGCCGCATGACCAAAGTGCTGCTCTTGGGCGAGCGTAACGATGTAGCGCAATTCTGTAAGAGTCATAACGTGCGTCCATGAAGTTGCTACCCCAGCATAGCGGGTGCGATCGATAGACGCACGTTATCAGAAGCACTCATGAGTAACAAAAGTGCAATTCAGCGTTTATCCAGCGAATAAACGAACGGTGCGAGGATTTCAATGGTGCCGTTGTTGAGAATTTCCTTCGGCGGCTTGGGCAATGGTTGCGCACGACGGATCATTTCCATCGTTGCCCGATCCAGTGCCGGGCTGCCCGAGCTGTTGGCAATCGAGTAGGACAGTACGTTGCCATCAGCGTCCACGACGAACCGCAAACGGGCAACACCCTGCATACCGCGACGGCGAGCGTCTTCGGGATACTTCTTGTACTTGCCCAGATGACTCAGCAGGTCGCCCTGCCAGCTAGGCAATGCGGTGCTGGGCGGCGAAGGCGTAGGCGCTGGTGCCGGAGCAGCCGATTTTTCCGGTTTGGCTGTACTCGGCGGAGTATCGACCGGCTTTTCGTCAGCAGGCTTTTCCTGAGGTGGCTCAGGCTTCTTCTGCGGCTTGGGCGGCTGCGGTTTTGGCTTGGGCTTCTCGACCTTCTTGGGCACCACGATTTCCGGCTTCGGCGCTTGCGCGACTTCCGGCATGGGAACCTGCTCTTCGGGCGCGGGCGGCTGCGGCGGCTGAACAACCTTTGGCGGTGGCGGCGGCGCTGGCTCGGGCAATGGCGCAAGCTCGACCATCATCGCTGCCGGCGGCAACTCGATCGCCTGAGAGGCGGGCCAGCGAACGGCAACAATGATTGCGATAGCGTGCACGGCCAGCACCAACAACAGACTACCGCTATAGCGCGTCAGTTTCTGGCGCGTACTGATCATTTCTTACCAACCGTCTCAAGCCCGACCAGCCCGACCTTCAGGTAACCGGCACCGCGAAGCGTGTTCATGACGTCCATCAGGTCGCCGTAATCCACACCCTTGTCGGCCTGGAAGAAGATCGTCGTGTCCTTCTTGCCCTTGGTGCGGGCGTCCAGAACCTGGCCAATCTGCTCGCGGGCCACCTTCTCTTCGCCCAGATACAGGCTTTTGTCGGTCTTGACGCTGAGGAAGATCGGCTTCTCGGGCCTGGGTTGCGGCGTGGCGGTGGAAGCCGGCAGATCGACCTTGATGTCTACGGTGGCCAACGGCGCGGCCACCATGAAGATGATCAACAGCACCAGCATGACGTCGATGAACGGCGTCACGTTGATTTCATGGTTCTCGGCGAGATCATCGCCGCCCTCGTTAAGATGCAGGCCCACGTGTTAGCCCACCTTGACCATGTGCGGTTGTTGTTGATTGCGTTCGGCAGGCTCTGGCAGATGATCCAGATCGCGGCTGACCAGCAACAGCACGTGTGCCGAGGCGTCGGAGACCTGGGCCTTGTAACCGGCGATGGAGCGCGCAAACACGTTGTAGATCACCACCGCAGGAATCGCGGCAACCAGACCCAGCGCCGTGGCCAGCAGGGCCTCGGCGATGCCGGGGGCGACGACGGCAAGGTTGGTGGTCTGGGTTTTGGCGATGCCGATGAAGCTGTTCATGATGCCCCACACGGTGCCGAACAGACCCACGAACGGCGCCGTAGAACCGATGGTTGCCAGCACGCCGGTGCCCATGCTCATGTTACGGCCACAGGCTGCTACCAGGCGCTCGAGGCGGAAGCTGACACGCTCCTTGATCCCTTCGCGTTCACGGCTGTTGGCCGAAAGGCGCATTTCTTCAAGCGCGTCGTGCACCAGCAGGTGGGCAAGCGTGCCTTCCTTGCTGGCGGTTGCGCTGGCTTCTGTCAGGGAGCGGGCTTTTTTCAGGTTGACGATTTCTCCGCGCAACCGGCGCTTGGCGCCCAGCAACTCGAAACCCTTGGAGATCCAGATGGTCCACGTAATGATCGAGGCGATGGCCAGCCCGATCATGACGATCTTCACGACGATGTCGGCGTTCTGATACATGCCCCACGGCGACAGGTCATGTGCCATGCCCAGGCTGTTGTCTTCAGCCACTGGCTCCAGCGCCTGAACCGGTGCGGCGGCGTCAGGTGCAACAGGAGCCGCTGCCGCTGGAGCGGCGGAGGCTGCAGGGGGGGTGGTCGCTGGCGCCGATTGATCCGCGAGTGCCACGGGCACGAACATCAGGCTCAAGACAAGGGCTGCAATACCACGCCATGCACGAGGCAGGCGAGGCAGCTTGGTAGGCGAAGCGATTGATTGAATGCGTGTCATGCTGGCCGGACCTGAGAGAAAAATAGGGGGATGATTCCAGTGCGTCGTTCAGTACTTTCGACGCTCGCATGGAACAAATGGGCTGCCATTATTGCAAATCGTTCTTGTTAACAAAAGTAATACTGTATCTTTTTTACATATTTGCCCAAATGCCCGACCTTCAACGACCCTTTTGCAAGGTGCTGACACCGCCTTGTACGGAGATATCAAATGACTGCTCCTTCGCTTCTGATCGCCGGTTGTGGCGACATCGGTTCTCGACTCGCTACCCGGCTTCAGCCCCATGGCTGGGTTGTCCACGGGCTGCGCCGCACTGTTTCCGAGCTTCCGGCCGGGGTGATTGGCGTGGAGGGTGATCTGTTCGAGGCTCAGCGGCCCGCGCAGTGGCCCACTGCTGCGCTGGACTACGTGGTGTATTGCGCCACGCCTTCACAACGCGACGAAACGGGTTACCGGATGGCCTATGTGGAAGGCCTGCGTAACGTATTGAGCTGGCTTGAGCAGACGGGGCAGCAACCCAAACGGCTGATCTTTGTCTCAAGCAGCGGTGTCTACGGCCAGCAGAACGGCGAGTGGGTCGATGAGAATTCGGCCACCGAACCGGGCGGCTATACCGGCACGGTGATGCTTGAGGCCGAGCAGCTTGCGCTGAACAGCGGGTTGCCCGCCACGGCCGTCAGGCTGACCGGCATTTATGGCCCGGGGCGCAGCGATCTGTCGAATCGTGTGCGCCAGGGGCACAGCGTGCGGGTGGACCCGCCTGTCTACGCCAACCGCATTCATGCCGATGACGCCGCCAGCCTGCTGGAACACCTGCTGCAAGCGGACTTGCGCGGTGTGGCACTGGAAAGCTGCTATCTGGGGGTCGATGATGACCCTGCCGCGCTGGCCGACGTGGTGGCGTGGCTGCGTGAGTATCTAGGCGTGACCGAATGGTCGGAGGATGTCAGCGTGCAGCGCGTCGGCAGCAAGCGTTGCAGCAATGCCAGGGCACGAGCCTTGGGATGGGCGCCGATGTACCCGGATTACCGGGCTGGCTATGCGGCTTTACTGGGGTAGAACGTTGATTCATGAGCGCCGTTGCAGGCGCTCATGAATATCAATTGCTTACTGCTGTTGCAGCAACCAGTGACGTGCGCCCGGACGCAATTCAGGCATCTGGTCTGGACCGGCATTGTTTACTGCCTGGAAAATCTCCAGTTGCTTGCCTTTGCGGGAGAAGATCCAAGGGTTGCCCTTTTCGGCCTTTTCCAGCCACATGCTGTCGTATTCGCCGCTCATGGCTGCACAATCGCCAGCCAGGCATAGCGCGAAACGATCATTTTCGGGAAGCCCCTGCACACTGCCATCAGGCATGAATTGCACAGTGCTGCCTTGGCCGTCGCCTTCAACAACGGTCCATTTGCCACCCATGTAAGCGCCGTACAGCGCTCTCTCAAAGCTGCTGCCCGGCTGGGCACCCTCAGGCGCAGGGTTCTCTGGCTTCTGGAAGTGTTGTTCCGGGCCAGACTCGCTGGCGGCTTGAACCAGGTCGCCGCCCTTTACGCTCAGGTCTTCAAAGAAGTTGCCGTAGAAGTCGATGTGCAGCTTGCCTTCGGCGGCACTGACAATCTTGCCTTCGCCCAGCTCGAAACCGTTTGAGTAGATAGCCTGATTGGCCTTGGAGTTGATTTTCCACTCCAGATTCGGGCCATTGGCGAGCAGTGCCTGACGCAGATTGCCTTGTTTGACGGCAGCGTCGATGGCGGTCTGGTTGATCCAGGTGCCGTCCGGGTTGCGGTCGGCGAGGCTGGCGCAGCCGCTCAAAATGACGGCGAGCAGCGAAATGACGAGCGCGGAACGCATAACGGATTCCTTCCTTCAGGGAGAACGGGGCGCGAAACGCGCTCCGTCGGGAATTTATTCGATGACGAGAATCGCGTCCATTTCAACCTGAGCGCCACGCGGCAATGCCGCAACGCCAATGGCCGCACGCGCCGGGTACGGCTGCGAGAAATAGCTGCCCATGATCTCGTTGACCTTGGCGAAGTGACCCAGGTCGGTCAGAAAGATGTTCAGTTTGACGATGTCCTTGAACGAACCGCCCGCGGCTTGCGCAACCGACTTCAGGTTTTCGAAAACCTGAGTGATCTGGGCTTCGATGCCTTCAACCAGCTCCATGGTGCTCGGGTCCAGCGGAATCTGTCCGGACATGTAGACGGTGTTGCCAGCTTTGATCGCCTGGGAATACGGGCCGATAGCCGCAGGGGCTTTGTCGCTGGTGATGACAGTCTTGGTCATGAAGAACTCCTGATGATTGGATTGCCTACGCGCGCATCCGGGTGATGCGTGTGACACCGGTCAAGGCGCGCAGTTTCTTGATCACGCGGGCCAGGTGCACGCGGTCGTGCACACTGACCACCAGTTGGACCACGCTGATGCGACCATCGCGTTCGTCCATACTGATTTTTTCGATATTGCCATCGGCTGCGTTGACGCTGCTGGCCAGCAAGGCGATCAGACCGCGCTGGTGCTCTAGCTCGACACGCAGCTCGACATTGAATTCGCCGGTGACGTCCTTGGCCCAGGAAAGCTGGATGCATTTTTCCGGGTTGTGGCGGATTTCGCTGATATTACGGCAGTTATCCAGGTGCACGACCATGCCCTTGCCCGCAGACAAATGGCCGACAATCGGGTCGCCCGGGATCGGCGTACAGCATTTGGCGTAGCTGAGTACCAGACCTTCGGTGCCGCGAATCGCCAGCGGGCCTTCCGGGCTTGGCAGTTGCTCGCCTTCGCCCAGCAAGCGGCGGGCGACGACATAGGCCATGCGATTGCCCAGGCCGATGTCTTCGAGCAGGTCTTCCAGCACCTCGACCCGATATTCATTCAGCACCAGTTGAATGCGCTCTGGCGTGACCTTGTCCAGGCTGCATTCAAAGCCGTTAAGCACCTTGTTGAGCAGGCGCTCGCCAAGGTTGATCGACTCGGAGCGGCGTTGCAGCTTGAGCGCGTGGCGAATATGGGTACGTGCCTTGCCGGTGACGACGAAGTTCAGCCATGCCGGGTTCGGACGTGCGCCGGGGGCGCTGACAATCTCGACCGTGGAGCCGCTCTGCAGCGGCTCGGACAATGGCGCCAGTCGACGGTTGATGCGACAGGCAATGCAGCTGTTGCCGACATCGGTATGCACTGCATAGGCAAAATCCACTGCCGTGGAGCCTTTGGGCAGCTCCATGATCCGGCCCTTGGGCGTGAAAACGTAGACCTCGTCCGGGAACAGGTCGATCTTGACGCTCTCGATGAACTCCAGGGAGTTGCCCGCGCGCTGCTGCATTTCCAGCACGCCCTTGACCCACTGCCGGGCGCGGGCGTGAGTGCCCTTGGGCTGCTCGTCATCACTGGATTTGTACAGCCAGTGCGCAGCGATGCCGTTATTGGCCATCTCTTCCATTTCGCGTGTGCGAATCTGGATTTCGATCGGTACGCCGTGCATGCCGAACAGCGTGGTATGCAACGACTGGTAGCCGTTGGCCTTGGGGATCGCGATGTAATCCTTGAATCGGCCGGGCAGCGGCTTGTACAGATTATGTACAGCGCCCAGCACGCGATAACAGGTATCGACCTTGTCGACGATGATGCGGAACGCGTAAACGTCCATGATCTCGTTGAAGGCCCGGCGCTTGCCGCGCATCTTCTTGTAGATGCCGTAGAGGTGTTTCTGCCGCCCGCTGACGTCGCCTTCGATGCCATCCACCGCAAGGCAATGGCTCAGGGACTCTTCGATCTTGTTGACCAGCTCCTTGCGATTGCCCCTGGCGCGCTTGACCGCCTGGTTGATTCGCGAGGAGCGCATCGGGTACATGGCCTTGAAACCCAGGTCTTCAAATTCGATGCGCACACTGTGCATGCCCAGCCGATTGGCGATGGGGGCATAGATTTCGAGGGTTTCCTTGGCGATGCGGCGGCGCTTTTCACCGGACAGGACTTCCAGTGTGCGCATGTTGTGCAGGCGGTCGGCGAGCTTGACCAGAATCACGCGGATGTCCCGCGCCATCGCCATGGCCATTTTCTGGAAGTTTTCGGCCTGAGCTTCGGCTTTGGTCTCGAAGTTCATCTGGGTCAGTTTGCTGACCCCGTCGACCAGTTCCGCGACGGTTTCGCCAAACTGCGCGCTGAGCGCTTCCTTGGCAATACCGGTGTCTTCGATGACGTCATGCAGCATCGCAGCCATCAGGCTCTGATGGTCCATGTGCATGTCAGCAAGGATATTGGCTACCGCAAGAGGATGGGTGACGTAGGCTTCACCGCTGCGACGGCGCTGGCCATCGTGGGCTTGTTCGGCGTAGAAATACGCTCGGCGGACCAGATTGACCTGGTCCTTACCGAGGTAGGCCGACAGTCTGTCGGCGAGGGCGTCTATGCTCGGCAAGGCGCTACCCCCTGCCAATGGCTTTTACCCTGCGCCGTACTGCGTCGACCCGGCATAGGCTTAGACGGCCTCGTTGGACTCGTCCTCAAACGCTGCAAACAATGGTTCATCTTCAACGATTTCAGCTTCTGCGATTACAGCGTAATCCATCAGGCCCGCTGCGATTTCGCGCAGAGCCATAACGGTAGGCTTGTCGTTTTCCCACGCCAGCTTTGGTTCTTTGCCGCCGGTTGCCAGCTGACGGGCACGCTTGGTAGAGAGCATGACCAGCTCAAAGCGGTTATCCACGTGTTCTAGGCAGTCTTCAACGGTTACGCGGGCCATGGGTATTCCTCGTAGCAAATGCGGATGCGCGATGCCCGGATGGGCGAGCGGACTCAATAGTTTACAAGCGGACGGCACCCTGCATCAAGCGGCAAGCCACCAACGGTGTGTTTTTAACCTGCAACCTGTTGCATGGAAACGGCTCGATCAGGCCAGCAACTCCTGAAAAAGCTCGCTGTATTGTTCTTGCTGATGCTGCTGAGTCAGGCGATTTGCGCGAAAAATGGACTTGAGGTCTTCCAGCGCGCCGGCAAAATCATCGTTGACCACTACGTATTCGTACTCGTTGTAATGGCTCATTTCACTGACCGCTTCGCGCATCCGCGCTTCGATGATCTCATCGCTGTCCTGACCCCGGTTGGTCAGACGCTGACGCAGCGCCTGCTGGGACGGCGGCAGAATAAAGATGGACCGGGCCTGCGGCATTTGCGTACGAACCTGGCGGGCGCCCTGCCAGTCGATTTCCAGAATCAGGTCGTGACCTTCATCCAGCGTCTGCTGCAGATGGCTCTGCGAGGTGCCATACAGATTGCCAAAAACCTCGGCCTGCTCCAGAAAGTCGCCGTGCTCGATCATGCGCACGAACTCGGCACGATCGACGAAGTTGTAGTTCACGCCGTCCACTTCGCCAGGGCGCATGGCGCGGGTGGTGTGCGAGACCGAGACGCGAATCTTCGCCTGCGCGCCGTGTTGAGGCTCTTGCTGGGCGTCCATCAAGGCTTTGACCAGGCTGGTCTTGCCCGCGCCGGACGGGGCGGAAATGATGTAAAGGGTGCCAGTGATATGGGTCATGTCAGGTTCAGCCTTACTCAATATTCTGCACTTGCTCACGCATCTGCTCGATCAACACTTTAAGGTTGACGGCGGCCTGCGTGCTGCGTGGGTCAAAGGCCTTGGAGCCCAGTGTATTCGCTTCGCGGTTAAGCTCTTGCATCAGGAAATCAAGACGACGACCCGCCTGACCACCGGCCTTGAGCACACGGCGCACTTCGGTGACATGCGTGCTGAGGCGGTCCAGCTCTTCGGCCACGTCGCTTTTCTGTGCCAGCAGAACCATCTCCTGCTCCAGCCGCTGAGGATCAAGCTCGGCTTTCATGTCGGCAAAGCGATCGAGCACTTTCTGGCGCTGAGCGGCCAGCATCTGCGGGACCAGCGTGCGCAAAGTGGCCACTTCCCCGACAATGGAAGACAGGCGCTCATCCAGCAACCTGGCCAGGTCTGCACCTTCACGGCCCCGCCCCAGTTTCAATTCGCTCAGCGCGTCATTGAACAGCGTCAGCGCCTCGGTGTTCAACACTTGCGGGTCGCTGGCATCGGCGACCAGAACGCCCGGCCACGCCAGCACCTCAAGCGGGTTCAGCGCGGCAGGCTGCTTGATCAAGCCAGCAACCGATTCGGCGGCGGCGATCAATTGACCCGCACGCTCGCGATCAACCTGCAGCGGCTTGCCGGCGGTCTCTTCGACAAAGCGCAAGGTGCATTCAACCTTGCCACGCGACAGACCCTGGCGCAGCGCTTCGCGAATCGCGCCCTCCAGATCGCGGAACGATTCAGGCAGGCGCAGGTGAGGCTCAAGGTAACGATGATTGACCGAGCGCAGCTCCCAGCTCAATGTGCCCTGGGCGCCAGCCCGCTCTACTCGGGCGAAGGCAGTCATGCTGTGCACCATGGGATTTACCTCTTTGTTCAGATCAGACGGCTCGGCTCAGATGATTCTGCTCAAGAGCGCGTAAAAACGGCTGCCATCCCTACGGGCGAAGCCGACAGGCCAGAGGCGCAGGATTGTAGCGCAGTGCAACGCAGGCTCCCAATCCGGCGATGAGACAAGCGCCGCAAGGCACTGCACTTCATCGCGCCAAGCGCTCGAAAGCCTTGTTTCAGAGCACTCCGGTAGTGCCATACCGGCATTGACGACTTTAGAGATGCCCAGTCGCAGCGATGGCCTCTATAATGATCGACAGTTTTCCGTCTCAGTACAGGTATCCCAGATGAAACGTCCAAGTGGTCGCGCCGCCGATCAGCTCCGCTCGATCCGCATCACCCGCAACTACACCAAACACGCCGAGGGTTCTGTACTGGTCGAGTTTGGTGATACCAAGGTGATTTGCACCGTCAGCGTCGAAAACGGCGTGCCACGCTTCCTCAAGGGCCAGGGCCAGGGTTGGCTGACTGCCGAATACGGCATGTTGCCGCGCGCCACCGGCGAGCGTAACCAGCGTGAGGCCAGCCGTGGCAAACAGGGCGGTCGTACACTCGAGATCCAGCGCCTGATCGGTCGTTCGCTGCGCGCAGCACTGGACATGTCCAAGCTGGGCGACGTCACCCTGTATGTCGATTGCGATGTCATTCAGGCTGACGGCGGCACTCGTACCGCGTCCATCACCGGCGCAATGGTTGCCCTGGCAGATGCCTTGAAAGTCATCAAGAAGCGCGGCGGCCTGAAAGGCGGCGACCCGCTCAAGCAGATGATCGCAGCCGTTTCGGTCGGCATGTATCAGGGCGAGCCGGTGCTTGACCTCGATTACCTGGAAGATTCCGCCGCTGAAACCGACCTGAACGTGGTCATGACCAGCGCAGGCGGCTTCATTGAAGTACAGGGCACCGCAGAAGGCGCACCGTTTCAGCCTGAAGAGCTGAACGCGATGCTCGCTCTGGCACAGAAGGGCATGACCGAATTGTTTGAAATGCAGCGCGCCGCACTGGCCGACTGATAAAAAGGAGAGCTTGATGATGAATGACAGTCCGCAGCCCTTGTACAAACCCAGCCGGGAAGCCCGCCAGTGGGCGATGTTCTGTCATTTATCTGCACTCATCGGGCTGGTCTTTCCCTTTGGCAATCTCCTTGCGCCATTGATTCTCTGGCAAATGAAGAGGGAATCAGACCCGTTCATCGACTCGCAAGGCAAGGAAGCGCTGAACTTTCAAATCACTGCCGCGATTGCGGGCCTGATATGCATAATGTTGATGTTCGTGGTAATCGGCATCGCGCTGTTCATGCTGGTATGTCTTGGCGCTTTCATACTCACGGTTATCGCCGGAGTGAAGGCCAACAATGGACTGGAATATCGTTATCCGTTTACCTGGCGCGTGCTGAAATAACGCACCGCGCGAGCAACGCAAAAAGCCGACTTCAAGTCGGCTTTTTCATGTGCGCTGTTTACCTGACGATCAGATAGTCAGGGTCCAGTCGTAATCAACGATCAAGGGCGCGTGCTGTGAAAAGCGCGGCTGACGTGGCAGACGGGCGCTACGCACAAAGCGGCGCAGGCCTGGTGTCAGGATCTGATAATCGAAACGCCAGCCCAGATTGAGCATCTCGGCCTGTTCGTTATCTGGCCACCAGCTGTACTGATCACCCTCACGACTGACTTCACGCAGGGCATCGACATAGCCCATTGTGCCGACAATCTCGTCCATCCAGGCGCGTTCAGGTGCCAGGAAACCAGGAGATTGCTGACTGTCACGCCAGTTCTTGATGTCGAGCTTCTGCTGCGCCACATAGAGCGACCCGCAGTAGATGTACTCGCGACGCTTGCGGCGTTGCTTGTCCATGTACTTGCCGAAATCGTCCATGAGCTTGAATTTCTGGTTCAGATCTTCATCCCCGTTCATTCCCGAAGGGAAGAGCAGGGTGGCGATACTGACCTTGTCGAAATCTGCTTGCAGGTAACGCCCGTAGCGGTCGGCTGTCTCGAAACCCAGGCCACTGATGACCGCCTTGGGCTGCAACCGCGAATAAAGCGCCACACCGCCCTGGGCTGGAACTTCGGCTTCGCAGGCATAGAGAAAGTAGCCATCCAGCTGAAAAGCTGGATCATCCAGTTCAAAGGCGGAGGCGCGGGTGTCCTGTAAGCAGATGACGTCGGCATTCTGAGCTTGCAGCCAACTGAGCAAACCACGCTCGACTGCGCCCTGAATGCCATTTACGTTCACACTGATGATCCGCATAAATGGCCCCAAAAATCACGTGCGTGTATGATACCCGAGCTCTACCTAATTAGCTAAATCCGTGGTATTCGGGGCTTTTTTCATGCAAGCGTATCAACGCGATTTCATTCGTTTTGCCATTGATCGAGGCGTTTTGCGCTTTGGTGAGTTCACCCTCAAGTCCGGGCGCACCAGCCCGTACTTCTTCAATGCCGGGCTGTTCAATACCGGTTCCGCACTGGCTCAGCTGGGGCGTTTCTACGCAGCGGCGGTCGTCGAGAGCGGTATCCGCTTCGACGTTCTGTTCGGCCCGGCCTACAAGGGCATTCCGCTGGCGTCGGCGACAGCCGTGGCGCTGGCCGAACACCATGACCGGGATCTGCCGTGGTGCTTCAACCGCAAGGAAGCCAAAGCGCACGGCGAAGGTGGCAGCCTGGTCGGTTCTCCGCTGGCGGGCAACGTGCTGATCATAGACGACGTGATCACTGCGGGCACGGCCATCCGTGAGGTCATGCAGATCATCAAAGACCAGGACGCCACAGCGGCTGGCGTGCTGATCGCCCTCAATCGCCAGGAACGCGGCAATGGCGAGCTGTCGGCGATTCAGGAAGTCGAGCGTGACTTCGGCATTCCGGTGGTGAGCATCGTTTCACTGAATCAGGTGCTTGAGTTCCTGGCCGATGACGAACAGCTCAAGCAGCACCTGCCTGCCGTCGAAGCCTACCGCGCGCAATACGGAATCTGAGGTCAGGCCTATGGCAGTCAGCGGCAGACGACAGCATCCGGTTTCAGGCACGCTAAGCATTTTGGGGCTGTGGCTGGCGCTTGGCATGCTTGCGCCCCTGATCGCTCAAGCCGCCGACGCGCCGGAAATCCGCCTTTATCGCTACGTTGACAGCCGCGGCGTGACGGTGATCGATACCCAGGGCGTGCCGCCCGACTATGTCGCCAAAGGCTACGAAGTGCTCAATGGCCGTGGCCGGGTAATACAGGTCGTACCGCCCGCACCGACCGCCGAGCAGATTCGCCAGATTGAAGCCGACAAACGCCAGGCCGCCGCTGATGCACAGCTGTTAAGCCTGTACAGCAGCGTGGGGGAGGTGGATCGCGTCAAGGCCCGCAAACTGGCCGAACTGGATGCGCTGGTCGGCGTTGCCCAAGGCAACATCCAGGGGCTTGCCGCGCAGCAGCGCAACCTGCAAAGCCAGGCAGCCGATCTGGAGCGCGCAGGGCGTCCGGTTCAGCAGGCACTGGTCGATCAGCTCAATGACCTGCGCGACCAGCAGTACAAGCTACAGGCCGACATCGCCGGGTATCAGGCCGCACGCGTAAAAGCCGAAGCCGGTTTCGCCGAAGATCGCGTGCGCGTACAGCGGCTGACGCAGTAGACCACGCCTTCAAGACCGGACGCGGAGCGTCCAGAACGGCATGCCGACGCAGAGCGTCGCACGATAGTTGAGATTATCGTTCCGCACATTCCAGCCCTGACACCTATCGCTCCTCACGCTCCAGCGCAGGAATGCCTTGGGCGACGCTCTGCGTCACAAATCCATGCAGCACCACACCCTAAAGGACGGGACATAAGAACCAAAAAGCCCCGTCAGCGTCAGCTCACGGGGCTTTAGGTGTTACGCCTGAATCAATGCCGCTTGCGGTTGGTAATCTGGGTACCCACACCGCTGTCGGTGAAAATTTCCAGCAGGACCGCGTTAGGCACTCGCCCATCGATGATATGCGAGCTGTTGACGCCGCCCTGAACCGCTTCCAGCGCGCAACGGATCTTCGGCAGCATGCCGCCGTAGATAGTGCCGTCAGCGATCAGACCATCGACCTGCTCGGTGGTCAGGCCAGTCAATACCTCGCCCTGCTTGTTCATCAAACCTGCGATGTTGGTCAGCAGAATCAGCTTCTCGGCCTTGAGGGCCTCGGCAACCTTACCCGCTACCAGGTCAGCATTGATGTTGTAGGACTCGCCATCCGGCCCCACACCAATAGGCGCGATGACCGGAATGAAATCCCCTTTGACCAGCATGTTCAGCAAGCCGGTATTAACCCCGACTACTTCGCCCACCTGACCGATGTCGATGATTTCCGGCTTGGTCATCTCCGGCGTCTGGCGCGTGACGGTGAGCTTCTTCGCACGAATCAGCTCAGCGTCCTTGCCGGTCAGACCGATGGCGCTGCCGCCATGACGGTTGATCAGGTTGACGATGTCCTTGTTGACCTGGCCGCCCAGCACCATCTCCACTACGTCCATGGTCTGTGCGTCAGTGACGCGCATGCCATCGATGAAGTGGCTCTCGATGGACAGGCGCTTGAGCAGATCACCGATCTGCGGCCCGCCGCCATGAACCACCACCGGGTTGATACCGACCGCTTTCATCAACACGATATCGCGCGCGAAGCCGGTTTTCAGCTCCTCGCTCTCCATGGCGTTGCCGCCGTACTTGATAACCAGCGTCTTGCCGACGAAACGGCGAATGTACGGCAGCGCTTCGGAAAGAACCTTGGCTACATTAGAGGCGGCATCACGTTCGAGGGTCATTCAGGGCTCCAGTCAAAAGGAAAAACAATCAAAATGGCAGGTCGAGGTCCGGCGCAACTTTCTTGAGCTCAGCGTGGAACACACCCTGGATACGCTCCAGTTCGGCCTGGGTTTCAGCCTCAAAACGCAGCACCAGCACCGGCGTGGTGTTGGAAGCGCGAACCAGACCCCAGCCCTTCGGATAGTCCACACGGACACCGTCGATAGTGGTCAGTTTGGCGTCGCCCCATTGGGCGTCTTTCTCAAGGGCCTCAATGATGCTGAACTTGGTGACGTCCGTCACCTTGATGTTGATTTCAGGCGTCGAAATGTCGTTCGGGAAGGTCTCGAACAGGTCTTCGGCATTGGCCGGTTCCTGGCTGAGGATCTCCAGCAGACGTGCCGCGCTGTAGATGCCGTCATCGAAACCGAACCAGCGCTCCTTGAAGAAGATATGGCCGCTCATTTCGCCAGCCAGCAACGCGCCGCTTTTTTTCATTTCTTTCTTGATCAGCGAGTGACCGGTTTTCCACATGACCGGACGACCACCGTGTTCGCTGATCAGCGGCGTCAGGCGACGTGTGCATTTGACGTCGAAAATGATGTCGGCACCCGGATTGCGCTTGAGTACATCCAGCGCGAACAGCATCAACAGGCGGTCGGGATAAACCACATTGCCTGCGTTGGTCACAACACCGACACGGTCGCCGTCACCGTCGAAGGCCAGACCCAGATCGGCACCGGTTTCCTTGACCTTGGCGATCAGGTCTTGCAGGTTTTCCAGCTTGCCCGGGTCCGGGTGATGGTTCGGGAAGTTGCCGTCCACCTCGGCGAACAGGGAAATCACTTCGCAGCCCAGCGCTTCGATCAACTGCGGGGCGATCACACCTGCCGCACCATTGCCGCAATCGACCACGACCTTGAGCTTGCGCGCCATGACAATGTCGTCCTTGATCTGCTTGAAGTAGCGATCGAGGATGTTGACTTGGGTGATGCTGCCTTTTTGCGAGGTCAGGTTGTTGGTCTTGATGCGCTCGTGCAGCGCCTGGATCTGCTCGTTGGCGAGGGTATCGCCCGCGATGACGATCTTGAAGCCGTTGTAGTCCTTGGGGTTGTGGCTACCGGTCAACATGACGCCGGTCTTGCCGGCCAGCACGTTGGCTGCGTAATACAGCGCAGGCGTCGGCACCAGACCGACGTCGCTGACATGGCAACCGCTGTCGTGCAGGCCCTGGATCAGTTGCTGCACCAGCTCAGGACCGGAAAGACGACCATCGCGGCCAACGCTGACATTGGGTTCGTTCTGCGCCAGGCTTTCGGAGCCGATTGCGCGACCGATCCAGTACGCCGTTTCAGCGTTGAGGGTATCTTCGACCACGCCGCGGATGTCATACGCACGGAAAATAGTGTCGGGGAGAATGGGTGCCACGGATGCTGGGCTGTTCATAGCGAGGGGATGCTCCGATCTCAGGAAGTCCTGGTTTTCGTCGAGAGGGTCGATATCAAGAATATCGGTATCTTGAAACAGCGGATCGGTCCAGTCGGTACGCGACGCAACGACTGCAGGCGAAGTACTGTCTTGGGTAATATTTGCGCCATGCTGCTCGCTGGTCGCCTGTACAGGCACGGCCTGAGGCTGACTACGAAGCGAAACACGAGCAAGGGCCTGAGCCAGACCACTGAGGGCCGGGAGGCTCAAACCGAAAGGTTTGACGGCTTTTCCGCGTGAGAGTTCTTGAAGCAGCTGATCCAGCTGCCGCGCATCGGCACAAATACGCCGCTGCAAAACCCTTTCGTTACGGTGCAGGCCAAGCAGCACACCTGCTCCAGCAATAACCAGTGCCAACAGCAAAAGCACGATGGAGGGCGAAGTTTTTAGCCCCGCACCCGGCGTGAACTCAAGCTTCCAGCCGGCAAAGCCGGTATCGAACCCTTGCGGCTTGTCGCCGTCTGCCTGCCCGCGCTGCAGAAAAACCTGCGCAGGTCCGCTGCCGAACTGCTGACTGAGGACGATTTGCCCAGCCTCGGCCGGCAGCACGGGCAAGGCATCGAGCAAGCGCTGCATGTCGAAGGCCAGCAGCAATGTACCCAGAACCGGCTGATCTGCGCCCGCACGTACCGGCGCTGCGCTGTAGATCAGCCAGCGCTCACCGACCTTGCGAGCCTCCGGGGCAACCCCCTCACCCTGCGCAACCTTGTTGAGCATATCCAGCGTGGCAAAGCTGACCGGCAGCACGCCTTGCGTATCGACATCAGCCAGCCCCTTGGGATAAAGCCGTGCGCCTGACAGACCGCCCCAACGGGTAACGCGCTCCTGCGCAGCCACCCGCGCACTGGCGTCGTTGCTTTGCAGCGCCTGAACCAGCGCTGCGCTGGACGCCGCGGCCTGAGTGTCGGCATTGATCTGCCGCAGCGCCAGGCTGACCGCTGACGCCTGACTGCCGCCCCATGCCTGCACCAGTTGATCCTGCTGCTGCGGGCCGGTCATCAGGGCAACCCAGACCAGCACCGCAGCGATGATCAGGCCGACTGCAGCTGGCACAAGACCCGGCGCAAGCGCATTGAGGCTCGCAGCCGGGGGAGCGTTATCGGCGGGTATGGCTTGCTTTAAAGCGCTGTGCTGAGTGCCTTTCACCGACCTCTCCCTGAGCCTTGATGCGCAACCGCTTCATGAGCCGAATGATAACAATCAATGGCTGCCGGAGTGACCGAAGCCGCCTGTGCCACGCTGACTTTCGTCGAATTCTTCTACCAGCTCGAAACGGGCCTGTACCACAGGCACCAGCACCAGTTGTGCAATACGCTCGCCCACTGCGATGGTGAATGCAGTCTGACCACGGTTCCAGCAAGACACCATCAGCTCGCCCTGATAATCGGAGTCGATCAGGCCAACCAGATTGCCCAGCACGATGCCATGCTTATGACCCAGGCCGGAGCGCGGCAGAATCAGGGCGGCAAGCCCCGGATCGCCGATGTAGATCGACAGGCCGGTGGGGATCAGCAGGGTCTGGCCGGGCTCGAGAAGGGTGTCTTCCTTGAGCATGGCGCGCAGGTCCAGGCCGGCCGAACCCACGGTGGCGTAAGCCGGGAGCGGAAATTCGTTGCCAATGCGAGGGTCGAGGATCTTGGCTTGTAGAGCGTGCATTCGTAGTTAAACCTGATTCATGCGGTCGGCGATAAAAGTGATCAGCTGGCGGGCAATCTTGGCCTTGCTGGTCTGGGCAAAAAGCGTTGCGTGCAACGCCCGGTCAATCACGCTGCAAGCGTTCTCCTCACTGTTGAAGCCGATGCTGGGGTTGGCCACATCGTTGGCGACAATAAGGTCAAGATTTTTGTCTTTGAGCTTTCGGGCAGCGTAGTCGAGCAGGTGCTCGGTCTCGGCAGCGAAGCCGACACTGAACGGACGATCCGGGCGGGTTGCAATGGTCGCCAGAATATCTGGATTACGGACCATCTGCAGCAGCAAGCCGTCACCGTTTGAAGGATCTTTCTTGAGTTTGTGAGGGGCAATGACTTCCGGTCGGTAGTCCGCCACCGCTGCCGACGCGATGAACAGATCACACGGGATGGCAGCCTCACACGCCGCCAGCATGTCGCGGGCACTGACCACGTCGATGCGCGAGACGCGATCCGGCGTTGGCAGGTTGACGGGACCTGTGATCAGCGTAACGCGAGCGCCGGCTTCCACCGCCGCTTCGGCCAGGGCAAAGCCCATTTTGCCGGAGCTGTGGTTGGTGATATAGCGCACCGGATCGATGTTTTCCTGGGTAGGGCCTGCGGTGATCAGCACATGCCTGCCGGTCAGGGTCAGGCGCTGGAAACAATCGGCCGCGCACCGGGCCAGATCGTCGGCCTCCAGCATGCGCCCGAAGCCGACATCGCCACACGCCTGACTGCCGGAAGCAGGCCCGAATACACGGAAGTCGCGCTGTTCAAGCAAGCGGGTGTTGGCCTGCACGGAAGCATCACGCCACATTGCCTGGTTCATCGCCGGAGCAATGGCGACGGTTGCGTCGGTGGCCAGCACAATGGTGGTCAGCAGGTCGTTGGCGATGCCTTGAGCCAGACGCGCGATCAGGTCGGCAGTGGCCGGTGCGATGAGGATCAGGTCGGCCCACTTGGCCAGCTCGATGTGCCCCATCGCGGCCTCGGCGGCCGGATCGAGAAGGTCCAGGTGCACAGGGTGCCCGGAAAGAGCCTGCATGGTCAGCGGCGTAATGAACTCTGCGCCGCCCTTGGTCATGACCACACGCACTTCAGCGCCCTGGTCGCGCAATCGGCGGACCAGCTCAGCGCTCTTGTAGGCCGCGATGCCGCCGCCGACGCCCAGAACGATGCGTTTTCGATACAGCCGCTGCATAGACCTGCCTTTTTGGTCGAGTGAATACGCGACGGCCATGACGCCTCCCCAGGCCAGATCGTCGCGCAAAAAAGATGGGCTAAGATAGCACAGCGACCGCAGTGCAACAGCGGCGCCCAACCACATGGAGGTGCTATGAGTATTCGCAGTTGGCCCGCGGCCGAACGCCCGCGGGAACGCTTGTTGGAGCTGGGAGCGGCGAGCCTTTCGGACGCCGAATTGCTGGCGATCTTTTTACGCACCGGCGTGGCCGGAAAAAGCGCTGTAGACCTGGCGCGTCACCTCTTGAATCAATTCGACGGGCTCAGATCGTTACTGGATGCTGATCAGCCCGCTTTCACCGCTCAACTGGGGCTGGGACCGGCAAAATTCGCTCAGTTACAGGCCGTCATGGAGATGGCGCGCCGGCACATGGCCGAGTCATTGCGCCGCGATTCAGCGCTGGAAAACCCGGCCCAGGTGCGTAACTACCTCAAGGCCCAGCTTCGACACGAACCGCATGAAGTCTTCGCCTGCCTGTTTCTCGATAACAAACACCGGGTCATGACCTTCGAGATCCTGTTTCGCGGGACGATCAATGCATCCTACGTGCACCCACGTCAGGTAGTGAAGCGGGCGCTGGCGCACAACGCCGCCAGCCTGATCCTCTGCCACAACCATCCCTCGGGCATTACAACGCCCAGCCGCTCCGACATCGACCTGACCAAGCGCCTCAAAGAAGCCCTGAAGCTGGTGGATGTTCATGTGCTTGACCATGTGATCGTAGGTGACGGCGAGCCGTTGTCGATGGTGGAGAAGGGATTGATGTAGCGGGCCGATTGATCGTTCCAGCGCCCCCGGCACGGGAACGATCAACACAGCGAGTTACTTCACCTGCACCTTGTAAAAGTCCTGCCGTCCGAAGGGGCTGACCTGATAGCCCGAAACGTCCTTGCGCACCAGTGCAGCGGCTGTCGGGTGGGCGAGGGGGATCCACAGCGCCTGTTGCTGGATCTGCTGCTGAGCCTGGTGATACAGCTTGCTGCGCTCGGCCTGATCGCTGGTGGATTTGCCGTCAGCGATCAGCTTGTCCAGGGTCTTGTCGCAATAACGCGCAAAGTTGGTCCCCGATTGCACCGCAGCGCACGAGAACTGAGGCGTCAGGAAGTTATCCGGATCGCCATTATCGCCCGCCCAGCCCATGAACAGCAGATCATGCTCACCGGCCTTGGCGCGCCGAATCAGCTCGCCCCACTCGATCACCTTGATCTCGGCGTCGATACCGATCTGCTTCAGATCAGCCTGGAGCAATTGCGCGCTCAGACTGGGGTTGGGGTTCAACAGGCTGCCGGAAGGCCGTGTCCAGACAGTGGTCTTGAAGCCGTCTTTCAAACCGGCCTTGGCCAGCAATGCCTTGGCTTTGGCAACATCGTGCGGATAGCCAGGCAGGTCTTTGGCGTAGCTCCAGGTATTGGGCGGATAAGGGCCATTGGCAGCGCCGGCGGTGCCTTCAAATACAGCTTTCAGGTAATTGGCCTTGTCGAAAGCCAGGTTGATTGCCTGACGAACTTCGGGCTTGTCGAACGGCGGGTGCTGGCTGTTGATCGCAACAAATGCAGTCATGAACGCGTCGGTTTTTTCGACCTTCAGCGAGTCGTCCTTGCTGGCTGCCTGAATATCCAGCGGCTTGGGAGACAGGGCGATCTGGCACTCGTCCTGACGAATTTTCTGCAGGCGCACATTGGCGTCCGGCGTAATGGCATACACCAGCGTGTCGATATCCGACTTGCCGGCGAAGTAATCCTTGAACGCTTCGTAACGCACCACGGCATCTTTCTGGAAGCGCTTGAAGACAAACGGCCCGGTGCCGATTGGCTGGCTGTTGAGTTTTTCCGGCGTGCCCGCTTTCAGGAGCTGCGCGGTGTACTCCGCCGAGTAGATCGACGCAAAACCCATGCTCAGCGTGGCAAGGAAAGTCGAATCGGCTCGATTGAGCGTGAAGCGGACCGAATGAGCGTCAGGCGCTTCGATGCTTTTGATCAGCGCAGGCAACTGCATGGACTGCGCATGCGGGAAGCCGCTCTGGGCAATCTTGTGCCACGGATTCTGCGGGTCGAGCATGCGCTGGAAGCTGAACAGCACGTCATCCGCGCTCAATTCGCGGGTCGGCGTGAAGTAGTCGGTGGTGTGGAATTTCACCCCGGTGCGCAGCTTGAAATCATAGGTCAGGCCGTCGGCGGAGACGGTCCAGCTTTGCGCCAGGCTCGGCACCAGCTTGCCGCTCTTGGCATCGAAGTCCACCAGACGGTTCATCAGCACATCAGCCGACGCGTTGGTGGTGGTCAGCGAGTTATACTGCACCACATCGAAACCCTCGGGGCTGGCTTCAGTGCAGACCGCAAGGCTCGACGCCTGTGCGGTAAGCGGGAGTAGCGTGGAGGCAAGCAAAAAGGGAAGTGCAGCAAGGCGCATGGCTATATTCCTGTTCAGAAAGGGGTCCATCTGCCGGCGCAGTCTGGTGAAGAGCTAACCCTAGACCATGTAATGGCGTAGAACAATCGTCACGGTGCGACGAGCGGTCGATTTGCCCGTACCCCCGCTGTGCTTGAGCATACCGCCGCACAGGGCGCGACGATTCGGGCTAAAGTGCTTTGCCTGTTGTTGCATTGCAGGGTTTCTGGTATAAAGCAGCGCTCTTTTCTAGGGGCCCGGTTCCTTCACTGTAGGTGTAGCCGGTAAGACCCTTAAAGAAACGCGGCGCCTGGCGCCAAATGACTGAGAGATTAAGCGGCCAACCCATGCCGGGTTGGGCATGTGGTTTTAGAGGGCTGAGGCATGTCGAGAGTATGTCAAGTTACCGGTAAGGGTCCGGTGACTGGGAATAACATTTCCCACGCAAACAACAAAACCCGTCGTCGTTTCCTGCCAAACCTGCAGCATCACCGCTTCTGGGTTGAAGGCGAGAAGCGTTTTGTTCGTCTGCGCGTATCTGCTAAAGGCATGCGCATCATCGACAAGCGTGGCATCGAAGTTGTGCTCGCTGAACTCCGTCGCGACGGCAAAATTTAAGGGAGAGAATCATGCGTGAATTGATCCGTTTGGTGTCGAGCGCTGGTACAGGCCATTTCTACACCACCGACAAGAACAAACGTACTACTCCGGATAAAATCGAAATCAAAAAATTCGATCCGGTTGTACGCAAGCACGTGATCTACAAAGAAGGCAAAATCAAGTAATTGATTCTGTCGACTACAAAAAAGCCCGCCTCGCAGCGGGCTTTTTTGTGCCTGCGGGTTCAGCCCCAACGTGCATCAGATCCCTGATCACATCCGTGTAAACAGCCTCAGCCCTGTTTCGGCTCGAACACCACGTAGATCTTGCGGCACGCCTCAAGCACCTCCCACGTTCCCTTGAAGCCTGCCGGGATCACGAAACGGTCACCTGCACGTAGTGTTTTGGCAGTGCCTTGCTCGTCGCGCAGCACGCTGACGCCCTGAACGATCTCGCAATATTCATGCTCGGTGTAGTTGACCTGCCACTGCCCAGGCTCGCCATTCCAGACACCTGCACTCATCTGGCCGCATGGGCTGTTGTAGTGGTTGTAGATCGTCTGTGCCGGGTCGCCCTTGAAGACTTTTTCCGGCGCCGGGCGATAGTGCTCAGCGTCGGTGCTGGCTTCGCTGAAGTCGACGATGCTTTCAATGCTCATGCTGGATCCTTGCGCTGAATACGTTGACGGTTGAATGAGCAAGCAGGGCAGTAATGCCCTGGATACCCACAACGACCGTTTAATAAAATCAACAAAAATGGCCGGTAATGGCTATTTATGTCAAATATATTGGTTTTGCCAAGCCGCTGGTTTAGGGTATTGGCCGCTCCTGAACTTTTCATATCGTGTCGCTAATCAACCATGACACACCCGCATTCAACAAGAGGAGGACATAAAAATGACCACCCTGACCCGTGCTGACTGGGAACAACGCGCCCAAAATCTGAAGATCGAAGGCCGCGCCTTCATTCAAGGTGAATACACCGCTGCCGCCTCCGGCGAGACCTTTGACTGCATCAGCCCGGTCGATGGCCGGTTGCTTGCCAAGGTCGCCAGTTGCGATGCCGCCGACGCCCAGCGTGCGGTAGAAAGCGCTCGCAGCGCCTTCGACTCGGGCGCCTGGTCACGACTGGCCCCGGCCAAACGCAAGGCCACCATGATCCGTTTCGCCGGGTTGCTTGAGCAGAATGCTGAAGAACTGGCCTTGCTTGAAACGCTGGACATGGGCAAGCCGATCAGCGACTCGCTGGGTGTCGACATACCCGGCGGCGCCCGGGCCCTGAGCTGGAGCGGCGAGGCGATCGACAAGCTGTATGACGAAGTCGCCGCAACACCTCATGACCAACTGGGCCTGGTAACCCGCGAGCCGGTCGGTGTTGTGGCTGCTATCGTGCCGTGGAATTTCCCGCTGATGATGGCCTGCTGGAAGCTCGGCCCTGCGCTGTCCACCGGCAACTCGGTGGTGCTCAAACCGTCGGAAAAATCCCCGCTGACGGCCATTCGCATCGCGCAATTGGCTATCGAGGCCGGCATTCCGGCGGGCGTGCTCAATGTGCTGCCGGGTTACGGCCACACCGTTGGCAAGGCGCTGGCGTTGCACATGGATGTGGACACGGTGGTGTTCACCGGCTCGACCAAAATCGCCAAACAACTGATGATCTATGCGGGCGAATCGAACATGAAGCGCGTCTGGCTGGAGGCCGGCGGCAAAAGCCCGAACATCGTCTTTGCCGACGCCCCTGACCTGCAGGCAGCCGCCGACTCCGCCGCCAGCGCAATTGCCTTCAATCAGGGCGAAGTCTGCACGGCGGGTTCGCGCCTGCTGGTCGAACGCTCCATCAAGGATCGCTTCCTGCCAATGGTGATCGAAGCCCTTGGCACCTGGAAACCCGGCAATCCGCTGGACCCGGCGACCAATGTCGGCGCACTGGTCGATACTCAGCAGATGAACACAGTGCTGTCTTACATCGCAGCCGGGCATACCGATGGCGCCAGGCTGGTCGCGGGCGGCAAGCAAATTCTGCAGGAGACTGGCGGGACTTACGTCGAGCCAACGATTTTTGACGGCGTGAACAATGCCATGAGGATCGCGCAGGAAGAAATCTTCGGCCCGGTGCTTTCGGTGTTGACGTTCGACACAGCCGAAGAAGCCATCCAGATCGCCAACGACACGCCATACGGCCTGGCCGCTGCGGTATGGACCGCGAACCTCTCCAAGGCGCACCTGACCGCCAGAGCACTGCGCGCGGGCAGTGTGTGGGTCAACCAGTACGACGGCGGCGACATGACCGCGCCGTTCGGCGGCTTCAAACAATCGGGCAACGGCCGCGACAAATCGCTGCACGCGTTCGACAAATACACTGAGCTGAAATCCACCTGGATCAAGTTGTAAGGCGCAACCTTTACGCTTGCTCCAACGTTAGGGCGCGAGGGGCGCTAGCTGTCTGGCGCTTTCTAATTGCGGCTTCTACTAGCGACCTCCACAACCGCTTCCAGTAGCCGCTCTTCGCTGAAAGTGAAATCACCGTACTGTGCAATTGCGATACAGGTCGAAAGCCCTTGAATCGCAGCATCGGCAGTGCCCCCTGCCTGCAGCTCGATAGACTTCTTCGCAAAGAATTGCGCAGGTCCCGTTTTACCTGTGCTTTTCAATGACAGAATCAGCTTGTCCAATGCGACCAGCAATTCAGAGGTCTCACTCACCATGGAACTCCCCTTGTTTTTCATGCATGCCAGCGCGGAGCATTGGCACGATAGGCATTTCAGGATTTGTACAGGGCGATGAGCGCATAGCGCAACGCCGAGCAGGAGTTTGAAAATGCGTTGGGGTACTTATTTTGCCGTACTGGCGTCGGTGCTGGGTGTTGGTCTGGCAATGGGCGTCAGCATGCCGCTGGTTTCATTGCGGCTGGCAGGCTGGGGCTATGGCTCGTTTGCCATTGGCATCATGGCGGCGATGCCTGCGGTGGGCGTGCTGCTCGGCGCGGCGCTGGCCAGTCGTCTGGCGGCGCGCTTTGGCACGGCCAGTCTGATGCGCCTATGCCTGTGGGCCGGGGCGGTTTCGGTCGGAGCGCTGGCGCTGCTCCCGTACTACTGGATCTGGCTGGTCTTGCGGCTGACCCTCGGGGCGATCCTGACCATCGTCTTCGTGCTGGGTGAAAGCTGGATCAACCAGTTGGTCATCGAGCGCCTGCGCGGGCGTCTGGTGGCGCTGTATGGCAGCACCTACGCATTGAGTCAGCTGGCGGGCCCGCTGCTGCTGGGCGTGATCGGCACCGAAGCCGACTATGGTTTCTGGATTGGCGTAGTGCTGCTGGTCGGCTCACCATTTCTGCTTCTGGGACGTACCGGGGCGCCGTCGACCGAATCCTGCAATGTGACGCTTGCCGATCTGTCCGGTTTCTGTCGCGGCATGCCTGCCATCGCCTGGGCGGTCGCTCTGTTTGCCGCATTTGAAGCGCTGATCCTCACCCTGTTGCCGCTTTATTGCATACGTCACGGTTTCACCCCGCAAATCGCTCTGATCATGGTCAGCGTGGTGGTGGTCGGTGACGCGCTGCTGCAACTGCCTATCGGCATGCTCGCCGACCGCATTTCACGTCGCGCGATGTTTACCGGCTGCGCCGCCTTGCTGCTGATTTCCAGCCTGCTGGTGCCGCTGCTGATCGATACCGCTCTGATCTGGCCGCTGTGGACCGTCTTTGGTGCCAGTGCCGGCGGGCTGTTTACCCTGTCGCTGATTCTGATCGGCGAACGCTATCGCGATGATTTGCTGGTCCGCGCCAACGCGCATGTCGCTCAACTATGGGGCATCGGCTGCCTGCTCGGCCCTTTGATAGCTGGCGCGGGCAGCCAGTGGGTCAGCGGCGAGGCCTTGCCGCTGATGATGGCTGCAGGTGCCTTTGGCCTGCTGATGCTGATCAGGCGGCGCGGCGCGTTCGGGGATTCGCAGGCAGCACCCGCCTAAAGCATTCTCTCAAGACCGATGGCACGGCTCATCCAGGCATTGAAGCGCCGCCACCAGTCGCCCGGCTCGGTGTGCAGCGTGTGGATCTGCCCGTTGTCCTCGGTCACCCACACCACTTTGCCGTCTTCCAGCCGAGCTTCGTACGTGAGCGACGGGGCCATGCCCTGCAGCGTCAGCTCGCGCAGTTCTTCCGCCAGTTGCGGGCTGTCGACCAATACGCCGACTTCGGTGTTCCACAACACTGAGCGTGGGTCGAAGTTGAATGAGCCGACAAACACTTTCTGCCGGTCAAAGATCATCGCCTTGCTGTGCAGGCTCGATTCCGAGCTGACCAGTGAATGGCTTTTCCTGAACAAATGCGGGCCGCTACTGCGCATGGTTTCGGTCTCACCGGGCTGGCGACGCAGTTCATACAGCTTCACACCGTGCTCCAGCAGCGCCTTGCGATACGGCGCATAACCACCATGCACGGCGGGCACATCGGTGGCTTCCAGCGAATTGGTCAGCAGGCTGACGTTGACCCCGGCATCGGCACGGCCAGTCAGGTACAGCAAGCCTTCCTGACCGGGCACAAAGTACGCAGAAATCAGCATCAGCTCCTTGCGAGTGTTCAGCAGCTCGGGGGCCAGTTGCGTGGTCAACAGCAGGTGTGGATCAGGCTCGCCCTGTGCCAGCACTTTAGTCGGCGCATCCCACAGCGCCTGGTTATGCGCCCAGACCAACTCGTTGAGCCAGGTTTTCATGCGTGGCTGAGTCTTGTAGGCCATCAACCGCTCATACAGCGCCTTGTGCTGCTGATGAGCCTGCTCAAGCGAATCGTCCAGCCGCTGCCGGGCCTCGGCCAGGTCCTGGCCATCGGGCAGGAAGTACATGAATTGATCGATGGGCTTGCTGAGCGTGCTGTTCCAGTACTGATCAAAGCTGTGGCCGAGCTGCTCGGCGACCGGCCCGACGCTGAGCATGTCGATGTCGGTGAAATTGAGATTGGGCTCGGCGTCGAAGTATTCATCGCCCAGATTGCGCCCGCCGACGATGGCCGCACTGCTGTCGGCCAGCCACAGCTTGTTGTGCATGCGCCGGTGCTGACGCGACAGGTTCATCAAGCGTCCCAGGCTACGGGTGACGCCGGTTTCGCGGCCCAGGTTTTGCGGGTTGAACAGGCGAATCTGAATGTTCGGATGCGCAGCAAGCGTGGCGATGGCCTGATCGAGGCCATCGCTGGTGGTGTCGTCCAGCAGGATGCGCACCCGCACGCCACGGTCTGCCGCCTTGAGCAGCTCGTCGATCAGCGCGCGCGTGCTAAGGCCGTCGTGGACGATGTAATACTGCAGGTCGAGGCTGGTTTTGGCGTTACGGATCAGTTCGGCGCGGGCCTTGAAGGCGTCGCTGCTGTCAGGCAACAGCCGAAAACCCGAACGCCCCTCGTGCGGCATCGCCATGGCCTGAATCGAACGGCCAAAGGCAGAATCCGAGGGCGGCATGGCCTGGCTCGGCTCGCTGGCGATCTGCTGGTGCGCGCAACCACTGACGCACACAGCCACCAGCAAGCAAAAGGGCAAGGCCCATGAGTTGTTCAAATTGACCTTCCGCGTCTGGAGATGGCTCGACTTGGCGATATGACCCACAAAACCGGGAAAGATTTGCCCGCGTCAGTCACTTTGCGCAATCAGTTGCGCAATCGTCTCGCCCACGATACGCACGGCGCTCTCGATTTCGCGGCTCGATTTGGCTGCGTAGTTCAAGCGCATGCAGTTGCGGTATTTGCCCGAGGCCGAAAAAATACTGCCCACGGCAATCTGCACACCCTTGTCCAGCAAGGCGCGATTCAAGCGCAACGTGTCAAAATCCTCGGCCAGCTCCACCCACAACATGAAACTGCCCTGTGGACGACTGGCGCGGGTGCCTTCCGGGAAATAGCGCATCACCCAGTCGATCATCTGGTCACGGCTGCGCTGATACTGCGTACGCATGCGGCGCACGTGCGGCTCGTAATGCCCGCCTTCAAGAAAATCGGCGATGGCCAGTTGCGGCTGCGGGGCAGTGGAACCGGTGCCGATGTATTTCATGTGCAGCACCCGCTCCAGATAGCGGCCCGGCGCGACCCAGCCAATCCGCAGCCCAGGTGCCAGGGTTTTGGAAAACGAACTGCAGAGCAGCACGCGGCCATCCTCATCGAACGACTTGATGGTGCGCGGGCGAGGGTAGTTGTAGGCCAGATCGCCATACACATCATCCTCAATGATCGCCACGTCAAAGCGTTGCGCCAGGGTCAGCAAGGCGCGCTTTCGGGCTTCCGGCATGACGTAACCCAGCGGGTTGTTGCAGTTGGGCGTCAGCTGGATGACCTTGATCGGCCACTGCTCAAGGGCCAGTTCCAGCGCTTCAAGGCTGATGCCAGTCAACGGATCGGTGGGGATTTCCAGCGCCTTCATGCCCACACCCTTGAGGGTCTGCATGGCACCGAAGAAGCTTGGCGAGTCCACCGCCACGATGTCACCGGGCGAGCAGATCGCCCGCACGCTTGCAGACAGTGCCTCATGACAGCCATTGGTGATGATCACGTCATTGGCGGTCAGGTTGCAGCCGGAGTCGAGCATCAACCGGGCAACCTGCTCACGCAGCCTGAGCACGCCGTAAATATTGTCATAATACAGGCCCGGCATGTCCTGATGGCGGCTCAACTGGCCCAAGGCGCGCATCAGCGGTTTCAGAGTCGGGCTGGTGACGTCGGGCATGCCGCGCCCCAGTTGGGTGACCGCCTCGCGGGGCGCTACCCGAATCAGGTCCAGCACCTGATCCCATTGAGAGATATCCACAGGCCGTTGCGCTGGCCGACCCACCGCCGGGAGCGCGGGTGCATGCCTGCTGACCGAGACAAAATAGCCGGATTTGGGTTTCGGCGCGGCCAGCCCGCTGTCTTCCAGAACCCGGTACGCCTGCTGCACGGTGCTCAAACTGACACCGTGTTCGACGCTCAAGGCGCGTACCGACGGCAGACGGTCGCCGGGCCGGTAAAAGCCGTTTTCGATGCGCGAGCCGAGCAGTTCGGCAAGGTTGACGTAGAGCGTCATGGCGTACTCTCAAGTTATTCAACGCTGTAAAGCAATACAGATCAGCCGAAAATATAGCATTCAGCAGCGTATTTGAATCTTCTGTATGGAAAATATAAGAACTTTTTGAATCTGTAATGGTTTGGTTGTTCGCTTCATCATAGACCCACACCCACCCAGGATGAGGGAATTGGAGATGAACGGGTTCAGCGATGTGCGCCTTGCGCTTCACAGCCAGGAATTGAATGAATATCGGCCGACAGTGCTCCGAACGGTCCGCCCGAAAAAGGCCGACCTACTGGCGATCATGAGCCGCTGGGCGCTGTATCGTCACCGCTGGGCATCGCGCCGCACCTTGCTGACACTGACCGACGATCAACTGCGCGACGTTGGCCTGGATTTTCAGCAGGCCAGAGTGGAGGCGATGAAGCCGTTCTGGAGGGCGTGAGCCTTTCAGCGCAGCTCTTTCAGGCGATGCCAGAGCATGCCCAGCGCCAGTAACGGCGAGCGCAGGTGTTTGCCGCCCGGAAAGGTCATGTGCGGCACCCTGGCAAACAGTTCGAAGCCGTCGCTGTGTTGCCCGGCGATGGCTTCGGCCAGCAAGCGACCCGCCAGGTGCGTGGCATTCACGCCATGCCCCGAGTAAGCCTGGGCGTAAAACACGTTTGGCTGCTGGCTGAGTCGGCCAATCTGCGGCAAGCGGTTGGCACCGATCCCGATCATCCCGCCCCACTGATAATCAATGGCCACGCTGGCCAGTTGCGGAAATACATCCAGCATTTTGGGGCGCATGTAAGCGGCGATATCCTGCGGATCGCGCCCCGAATAATGGCAGGCACCGCCGAACAACAAGCGGCGGTCAGCAGACAACCGATAGTAATCAACCGTTACCCGCTGGTCGCAAACAGCCATGTCCTGCGGCAGCAACTCGCGTGCCTGCGCCTCACTCAAAGGCTCGGTCGCAATGATGTAGCTGCCTGCGGGCAACACCTTGCCGCTGATTTCCGGGTTCAGCTCGTCGAGATAAGCGTTGCAACCCAGCACCAGGGTTTTCGCAAGCACCGAGCCCTGAGCCGTGTGCACCTTGACCTGCGGACCGTAGTCGATGCGCGTGACAGCAGAATGCTCAAACACTTGCACGCCCAGAGATTGCGCGACGGCGGCTTCGCCCAGCGCGAGATTCAACGGGTGCAGATGCCCGGAACCCAGGTCGATCAACCCGCCGACATAGCGGTCGGAGCCCACGACAGTGCGCATCTGATCGGCTTGCAGCAACGTCAACTCATGTCGATAACCCAGGCTGCGCAACTCCTCGGCGTCTTTGGCAAGGCTGTGCAGATCACGCGGCTTGTTGGCCAGATCGCAATAACCCCACTTCAGGTCGCATTCGATCCCGTACCGTTCGATGCGCCGGCGCACGATTTCAACCGCTTCGATGCCCAGCAGCTTGAGCTGCCTCACGCCTTCACTGCCAATGACATTGGCAAACTGCTCGACGCCATGACCGACACCACGAATCAATTGGCCGCCGTTACGCCCGCTCGCCCCCCAGCCGATCTTGCGTGCTTCCAGCAGCGCAACACTCAGCCCGCGCTCGGCCAGCTCAATGGCGGTGTTAAGCCCGGAAAACCCGCCACCCACGACACACACATCGACCTTCAACTCACCTTGCAACGCCGGGTGATCCGCTTGCGGGTGGCTGCTGGCGGCGTAATAGGAGGCAACATGCTGATCGTCACGGGCTAGGTGCTGAACGCGGGCGTTCATGGATTTGTCCTGTTGGCGGCGTCTGGGTTGTCAGGAGGATAAGCCGCTGTCATGCGCCTGCCAACTGAGGCACACTTGCGGCAACACGTTCGGGTGATCGATTCAATGAGCTGTAACCGTGAAAAAGTCCGCGATCTGCGCCGCCAGATTCCTTCGTTCGACTGCGTGCCCGGCTGTCACGACTGCTGCGGCCCGGTGACGACCTCGTCCGAAGAAATGTCGCGCCTGCCGCGCAAGACGGTCGCCGAGCAGGAAGCGGCCTTCAATGAACTCAACTGTGTACACCTCGGCCCGCAAGGCTGCACCGTGTATGACGAACGCCCGCTGATCTGCCGCCTGTTCGGCACCACCGCAAGCCTGCCGTGCCCGAACGGCCGTCGTCCGGTCGAACTGATTCATCCACGGGCCGAAAAGCAGATTCACGAGTACATGGCCTCAACCCGGCAAGTGCTGGTCTAGGCCGGCGAGCATGATCAGTCGGCAATCGGCAGGTTCAGGCTCTCTTTGACTTCTTCCATCACGATGTAGCTCTTGGACTCGCGCACATGCGGCAGCTTGAGCAAGATGTCGCCCAGCAGCTTGCGATAAGAGGCCATTTCGGAAATACGCGCCTTGACCAGGTAGTCGAAGTCGCCGGACACCAGATGACACTCCAGCACGTGCGGCAGCTTGAGCACTGCGCGGCGAAATTCCTCGAACGTGTCACCGGACTTGTAATCCAGACTGATTTCCACGAACACCAGCAGGCTAGCCTTGAGGCTCTGTGGGTTCAGACGGGCGTTGTACCCCATGATGATCCCCTCGCGCTCCAGCCGACGCACGCGCTCGGTGCACGGCGTGGTCGAGAGGCCAACCCGCTCGCCAAGCTCGGTAAACGAGATACGACCGTCGGCCTGAAGGATGCGCAAGATGTTGCGGTCGATCTTGTCCAGCTCGCGATTTGACTGGTGTTGAGTGCGCACGGGTAATTTCCCCTCTAGCAAAGCGTTTATTGCCGTGAATAAACGCCAAATATAGATGCTTATACAGTGAGAAGCACTGCCCATTGCTCAATATACTGCCCACATCCTTGCTTAAAACTTAAAACGTCAGCGGATATCCGCGATGAGGTCATCGACATGCGCGTTCTGGTCCTTGGTAGTGGCGTAATCGGTACAACCAGTGCTTATTATCTGGCGCGTGCCGGCTTCCAGGTGACAGTGGTCGATCGTCAGCCGGCGGTCGGCATGGAAACCAGCTTCGCCAATGCCGGTCAGGTCTCGCCGGGCTACGCCTCGCCTTGGGCTGCGCCGGGTGTGCCGCTCAAGGCAATCAAATGGCTGCTGCAGCGTCATTCGCCTCTGGCAATCAAAGCCACCGCAGATATTGATCAATACCTGTGGATGGCGCAAATGCTTCGCAATTGCACGGCCAACCGCTATGCCGTCAACAAAGAGCGCATGGTGCGTCTGTCCGAATACAGCCGCGATTGCCTTGATGAGCTGCGCATCGAAACCGGCATTGCCTATGAAGGGCGCAGCCTGGGGACCACCCAGTTGTTTCGGACCCAGGCACAACTGGATAACGCCGCCAAGGATATCGCCGTGCTTGAACAGTCCGGCGTGCCTTACGAGCTGCTGGACCGCGCAGGCATTGCCCGTGTCGAGCCTGCGCTTGCCGGTGTGACCGGCATCCTCAGTGGCGCACTGCGCCTGCCCAACGACCAGACCGGCGATTGCCAGTTGTTCACCACGCGCCTGGCTCAGATGGCTGTCGAGCTGGGTGTCGAGTTTCGTTACGGGCAGAACATCGAACGCCTTGAGCATGCAGGCGACACCGTCAGTGGCGTGTGGATTGATGGTGTACTGGAAACCGCTGACCGCTACGTGCTGGCGCTGGGCAGCTATTCGCCGCAGTTGCTCAAGCCGCTGGGCATCAAGGCACCGGTCTACCCGCTCAAGGGCTATTCGCTGACCGTGCCGATCAGCAACCCGGCCATGGCACCGACTTCAACCATTCTCGATGAAACCTACAAAGTCGCCATCACCCGCTTCGATAACCGGATCCGGGTCGGCGGCATGGCGGAAATCGCCGGGTTCGATCTCTCGCTCAACCCGCGTCGGCGTGAAACGCTGGAGATGATCGTCGGCGACCTCTATCCTCAGGGCGGCGACCTGAGCCAGGCCAGTTTCTGGACCGGGCTGCGTCCGACTACACCCGATGGCACACCGATCGTGGGTGCAACACCGTTGCGCAACCTGTTCCTCAATACCGGTCACGGTACATTGGGCTGGACGATGGCGTGCGGTTCAGGCCGCTTGCTGGCAGACCTCATTGCCCGCAAGAGACCTCAGATCAGTGCCGCAGGGCTTGATATTTCTCGTTACGGCAACCCCCAGGAGAATGCACAGCATGTCAATCCAGCGCCAGCTCACCAATGAGCGCATGAGTCAGGTCGTCGTCCACAATGGCACCGTTTATCTGGCGGGGCAGGTAGGCGATGACATGACTGCGGGTGTCGAGCAGCAAACCCGAGAGGTGCTGAACAGCATCGAGCGTTTGCTCGACCTGGCCGGCACCGACAAAACGCGCATTCTGTCGGTCACGATCTACCTCAAAGACATCGACGCTGACTTCGCGGGCATGAACAGCGTCTGGGACAAATGGCTGCCCAAGGGCTTCGCACCTGCGCGTGCAACGGTCGAAGCCAAACTGTGCGAGCCGCAAATCCTCGTCGAACTGTCGGTTATTGCCGCGCTGCCGTAACACATCGAAAAGCCCGGCGACGCTCTATCGGCGTCGGGCGTTTTGACCCTTTTCACCTCTCCAGACAAGAAACGTCACCATGCGTCCAGCCCGCGCCCTTATTGATCTTCAGGCACTGCGCCACAACTACCGACTGGCCCGTGACAGCAGCGGCGGCAGAGCGCTGGCCGTCATCAAGGCCGACGCCTATGGTCACGGCGCGGTGCATGTCGCTCAGGCACTGGAAGCGCAGGCCGACGGTTTCGCGGTGGCGTGTATCGAAGAAGCACTGGAACTGCGCGCGGCAGGTATCCGAGCGCCGATTCTGCTGCTCGAAGGCTTTTTTGAAGCCGACGAGCTGGCACTGATTGTCGAGCACGACTTGTGGACGGTGGTGCACGCGATCTGGCAACTGGAAGCCATTGAACAGGCGCAGCTTGGCAAACCTCTGACGGTCTGGCTCAAGCTCGACACCGGCATGCACCGTGTGGGCCTGCACCCTTCCGAGTATCGCGCGGCGTATCAACGTTTACTGGCGACCGGCAAAGTGGCCAGGGTCGTCCTGATGAGCCATTTTTCGTGTGCCGACGAATTGAACAGCGCCTGCAGCGATCAGCAGGTCGCGGTATTTGAAGCCGCTCGCCAAGGGCTTGTGGCTGAAACCAGCCTGAAAAATTCTCCCGCCGTGATGGGCTGGCCGAAGATCCCCAGCGATTGGTCACGCACCGGCATCATGCTCTACGGCGCCACGCCGTTTGACCAGACGCAGCCGCTTGCCGAGCGTCTGCAACCGGTCATGACCCTTGAATCGAAAGTCATCAGCGTGCGCGAACTGCCCGCTGGCGAAGCCGTGGGTTACGGCGCGACTTTCGTCAGTGAGCGCCCCCTGCGCATCGGCGTAGTCGCAATGGGCTACGCCGACGGCTATCCGCGCCATGCGCCGACGGGTACGCCGGTGCTGATCGACGGCCAACGCTCAAGGCTGCTTGGCCGGGTGTCGATGGACATGCTCTGCGTAGACCTGACCGACGTGCCGCAGGCCGGGCTCGGCAGCCGCGTCGAGCTGTGGGGCAAGGCCGTGCTCGCCAGCGAAGTGGCCACGCAAGCGGGCACCATTCCCTATCAGATCTTCTGCAACCTGCGTCGCGTTCCGCGCATCTATTCAGAAAACTGATTGCCTGATCTGTCCGCCAGGCCCCCGAGGCGCGCGGTGTCGGTCGAAGTGTTGTAAATAATGAACGCTGTTGCCATGATGGCGTTCATCTCGACTAGACCTGACAAAAACTGGGGGAATATCGCATTGGACGTGGGTGAACGGCTGCAATCGATTCGCAAGCTCAAGGGCCTGTCCCAGCGTGAACTCGCCAAACGGGCAGGCGTGACCAATAGCACCATCTCCATGATCGAGAAAAACAGCGTCAGCCCGTCGATCAGTTCCCTGCGCAAAGTGCTGGGTGGCATTCCCATGTCCATGGTCGAGTTTTTTTCCGAAGAGACCGTGCCGGAAAACTCAGCTCAGGTGGTCTACAAGGCCAGCGAGCTGATCGATATCTCTGACGGCGCCGTGACCATGAAGCTGGTCGGCAAATCGCATCAGGGCCGCGCCATCGCGTTTCTCACCGAAACCTACCCGCCGGGTGCAGACACCGGGGAAGAAATGCTGATTCATGAGGGCGAAGAAACCGGAATCCTTGTGGAAGGGCGTCTTGAGCTGGTGGTCGGGCTCGACACCTACTTGCTAGAAGCGGGCGACAGCTACTATTTCGCAAGCACCCGACCGCATCGCTTCCGCAACCCGTTCGACGTGCCTGCGCGGTTGATCAGCGCGGCAACACCCGCCAATTTCTGAGCGCCTTATCGCGATGAGTGCAGCGTGAACCTTACCCTGAAGATTCTGGCCACCGCAGGTGCACTGACGGTTTGGGCGTTCAACGCCCAGGCTGCCGACAACGCCCGATCCCCTGACGACATCATTGCCACGCACTGCGTGGCCTGTCACAGCGTCGGCTTGCTGAAAGCGCCGAAAATCGGCGACACCGCGGCCTGGGAAGAGCGCGCGAATAAAGCCGGCGGGCTCGATGGCCTGCTGGCCAGCACCCTGAAAGGCCTGAGCATCATGCCGCCCAAAGGCAGCTGCGCCGATTGCACTGACGACGAACTGAAGAATGCCATACGGAGCATGTCCGGGCTGGAGTGAGCGGAGCTGTACTGGCCGCTCTGCGCACCCGCCATGCAGCACTTTCACTGCATCAAAGGTCCAAGCTGCACCCAATAACAATTCAGGAGAGCTGGGATGCCGTATTCCTGTTCCATCGAGCAAGCCGTCGATCACGTTCTGGCGCAGTTACCCGAGCATGTCCATCTCGGCATGCCGCTGGGGTTGGGCAAGCCCAATCGGTTCGTCAACGCGTTGTACCAGCGCATCAGCCAGCTGCCAGAGCGACGGCTGACGATCTACACCGCCCTGACCCTGGGACGCCCCACACCCGGTGAGGGTTTGCAGGCGCGGTTTCTCGAGCCGTTTCTGGAACGCACCTTCGGTGACTACCCGGAGCTTGAATTTCTCGCCGCATTGCGCCGCGACAAGCTGCCTCCCAACATCCGCGTTCAGCAGTTCTTCATGCAGCCGGGCAGCCTGCTCGACAGTGCTCCGGCCCAGCAGGACTACGTCAGCAGCAATTACAGCCACGCCGCCCGCGATATCAACGCCCATGGCCTGAATCTGGTGGCGCAACTGGTCGCGCGTGACGACCAGCGGCCGGGCACGCTGAGCCTCAGTTGCAACCCCGACGTGACCCTCGACCTGCTGCCGATGATCGCCAAACGGCGCGCCGCCGGGGAGACCATTCTGATGCTTGGGCAGGTCCATGCCGACCTGCCGTACATGCCGGGCGACTCGGAGCTGGACGTCGAAGCCTTCGACCTGCTGTTGAACGAAGACGAACACAGCACGCTGTTTTCCACGCCCAACATGCCGGTGGGTTATCAGGATCACCTGATCGGTCTGCATGCCAGCACGCTGGTGCGCGACGGCGGCACATTGCAGATTGGCATCGGCTCGATGGGCGACGCACTGACCGGCGCATTGCTGGCGCGGCAGGCCGACAACGAAACCTGGCGCAGCCTGCTGGCTGACCTGAACATGAGCAACTGGCAGACCCTGATCGACCGGGAAGGCGGTACTCAGCCTTTCGCCAGCGGGCTTTATGGTTGCAGCGAGATGTTCGTCAACGGGCTGCTGGTGCTGGCCGATGCGGGCATTGTGCGGCGCAAGGTGTATGCCGATGCCGAACTGCAAAGACTGGCCAACATGGGCACGCTGGATGAAGACGCGCACCCTGAAGGTGTGGTCGTGCATGGTGGGTTTTTTCTAGGGCCGTCAAGCTTCTACGAGCGGCTGCGCGAGCTACCCGCCGAGCGATTGGCGCAGTTCAACATGACTGCCATCAGCTACATCAACGAGCTTTACGGCCAGGAAGACCTCAAGCGTCTGCAACGCCGCGATGCGCGTTTTATCAACAGCGCGTTCACCGTCACCCTGATGGGTGCAGCGGTGGCCGATCAACTGGAAGACGGGCGGGTGCTGAGCGGCGTGGGCGGCCAGTACAACTTTGTCGCGCAGGCCCATGCGCTTGAGGGCGCGCGTTCGATTCTGATGCTGCGCAGCTGGCGCGAGTCAGGCGGCGAGGTCAGTTCCAATATCGTCTGGCAGTACGGCCACACGACGATCCCCCGGCACCTGCGCGATATCGTCGTGACTGAATACGGCATCGCTGACTTGCGCGGTCAGACTGACGCCACAGTGATCGAACGCATTCTGAACATCAGCGATTCGCGGTTTCAGCCCGGCTTGATCGAGCAGGCGCAAAAGGCCGGTAAATTGCCCAAGGACTTCATCCTCGACCCGCGCTTTACCCAGAATACGCCGGAGCGCCTGCGTGGCATTGCTGCTCACTATCCGTCGTTGTTCACCGAGTACCCGCTAGGCTGCGACTTCACCCCCGAGGAGCGTGATCTGCTGCGCGCATTGAACTGGCTGAAGAGCAAACTCAAGCTCACCGAAATACTCGAACTGGGCAAAGCCACCCTCGACGCCCCCGACCCGGAGACCTTCCCGCAGCACTTGCAACGCATGCAACTCGACCAGCCTCAAGGCCTGCGCGAGGAACTGTATCAGCGGCTATTGCTGGCCGGATTGCACAATACAACCGGGCTGACAGGATAGACGGATAAATATTGTGCCGACGCTCCAGCGTCGGTACACAGCCCTGGACGCTCGGCATCCGATCTCAATGCCTGGCGCTCACACCTGCACCACCGCAAACACCAGCATCAACGCTGCCGCAATCCCGCAAACAGCAAACAACTGCTGCAAGCGCGGCCCTGCCAGGTAGCGGGCGACCTGCCTGCCACCTAGCAAACCGGCCACTGCGCCGAGTGCGAAGGGCGCGCCCACTGCCCAGTGCATCACCCCACTGAGCGACGCGATGATGACGCTACCGGTCGAGACCAGCGCGATTACCGCAAGCGATGTCGCCACGACGCTTTTCATGTTCAGGTCGCTGTAGCGTGTCAGCGCCGGAATGATCACAAAACCACCGCCAACACCAAGCAGCCCGGAGAGCAACCCCGAGCACATACCCGTCAACGTCAGGGCGCGCAGGCACGGCATTGTCCAGCGCAGGCGACCTTGCAACGGATTGAGCACGCAAGGCAGCATTTGCGCACGCGGTGCCTGGCGGCCATCACGCAGTTCGCGGCTGGCCCTGATGAAGATACGCCCGCAGGCATACAGCAACACGGCAGAAAAGATCAGCGCCAGCGGCGTGTTGGGCAAACGATGGGCAAGCCAGAGACCGATGGGTGCCATCAGCACGCCGATACCCGCAATGTAACCCGCAGCGCGATAGCGCACGATGCCCTGACGCAGCCCCAATACCGCACCGACCCCGGCGGCAAGACCGACAGCCAGCAAGCCTACCGGCGCTGCTTCGATAATCGTCAGGCCCAGCCCGAATACCAGCAGCGGCACTGCCAGAATGCCACCGCCAGCACCCGTCAACGCCAGGACCGCCCCGATGATCACGCCCAGACCTGCACCCAATAGCGAGTGATCAATCATGTCTGGCTGTGGCCTTCTTCGGTCGGGCCAGCCATTCACGGCCTTTGAGCATGCCGTTCCAGTACAGCGCCGGCAGCACGCTCGCCTTCAACCACCACGCCAGACGGGTCGGTTTGCGGCCATCCAGCAACCAGCCCGGAAAGCTGGGGGCAACCTTGCCGCCATAGGTGAACTCGGCCAGCACGATCTTGCCTTTTTCGACCGTCAGCGGGCAGGAGCCATAACCGTCGTAAATGACGGGTTCACTCAGACGACCCATCGCAACCAGCACGTTGTTGGCCGCCACCGGCGCCTGCTTGCGCGCTGCCGCGGCCGTCTTGGCATTGCTGGTGTTGGTGACATCGCCCAGGCCATGAATGTTGGCGAACCGGCGGTGCCTGAGCGTGGCGGGATCCACGTCCACCCAGCCTGCCACATCGGCCAGCGGGCTGTTGCGGATGAAGTCCGGGGCAATCTGCGGTGGCACTACGTGCAACATCTCGAAGCTTTGCTCGACGGTCTCACAGGTTCCGTCCGGCAGCGTCTGGATGAACGTCGCGCGCTTTCCAGGCCCGTCGACCGCGATCAGTCGATGGCTGAACTTGAGGTCGATGGCATAGCGTTGAACATACTTCATCAGCGCAGGAACATAGTCCGCCACGCCGAACAACACGCCACCGGCATTATAGAACTGTGCGTTGATCTGCCCGAGACGACCCGCTTTGAGCCAGTGATCGCAGGACAAGTACAGGGCTTTCTGAGGCGCACCCGCGCATTTGATCGGCATGGGCGGCTGGGTGAATAACGCGCGACCCTGTTTCAGGCCCTGCACCAGTTTCCAGGTGTAGGGCGCCAGGTCATAACGATAATTGGAGGTCACGCCATTGGCACCCAGCGTATCGACCAGCCCGTCGATGGCCGCCCAATCCAGTTTCAGGCCAGGGCAAACCACCAGTTGCTGATAGCCAATCGAACGCCCGTCTTCCAGCGTGAGGGCGTTATCCTGCGGCTCGAACGTCGCTACCGCAGCCTTGATCCACTGCACACCTTTGGGAATAAGCGACTCCATACTGCGCGCCGTCGATTGCGGCTCAAAAACCCCCGCACCGACCATGGTCCAGCCTGGCTGGTAGTAATGGGTATCGGCCGGGTCCACCAGCGTGATTTGCAGCGAGGCGTCACGGGCAAGCAGGCTTGCGGCAGTCGCTATGCCGGCAGCGCCGCCGCCGACAATCAGGATCTGGCAGTTAGTGTTCAAGGCAGTCATCGCAGGGTTTCCGAAAGCGGGCAGGGCTTAAAAAGCATTGAGCGGGATCTTCAGATAGACGACGCCGTTGTCATCCGGCTCGGGAAAGTGGCCACCGCGCATGTTGACTTGCACCGCCGGGAGCATCAGCACCGGCATCTCCAGCGTGGCGTCGCGTGCTTCGCGCATGCTGACGAACGCGTCTTCATCCACGCCGTCATGCACATGGATATTGCTGGCGCGCTGCTCAGCGACAGTGGTCATGTATTTCAGATCTCGCCCGTCGGGCAAGTAGTCATGGCACATGAACAGGATGGTTTGCTGCGGCAACGCCAGCAGTTTGCGAATGGAGCGGTACAGCGTGCGTGCGTCGGCACCAGGAAAGTCGCAGCGTGCGGTGCCGTAATCGGGCATGAACAGCGTGTCGCCCACAAACGCGACCATCTTTTCGCCCACCTGTATCAGGTAACTCGTACAGGCTGGCGTGTGCCCCGGCGTATGCATGGCTTTTACCTGAAGCCCGCCAATGGCGAATGAGGCGTCATCCTCGACCAGCACGTCGAACTGGCTGCCATTGCGCGCAAAATCCGCCGGCGCGTTGAACAGCGCTCCGAAGGTTTCCTGGACCACCGTGATGTGACTGCCGATGACTACTTGCCCGCCCAGCTTCTGTTTAAGGTAGGGCGCTGCCGACAGATGATCGGCATGCACATGGGTTTCGAGTATCCACTGCACCGAGCCCTGCAAACCACGCACCCGGCCAATCATCCGGTCTGCAGCTTCGGTGCGGGTACGGCCGGACTTGGGGTCGTAATCGAGCACACTGTCAATCAGCGCGCATTGCCTGCTCTCCAGATCCATCACCAGATAGCTGATGGTCCAGGTATGACTGTCGAAGAGCGCTTCGACATAAAGCTTTTCAGCGATGATCATGTGCGATTTCCGTTGCTGTAGATCGCCTCAAGACAAGCCCATAGGGGCCAGGCGGTTGGCAGACGTTGCTATTGACTCTCAATAAACATGCCAACAGCGTTTGAGCATGTGGAGCTTAGTGGGCACGGGGGTCTGAACAGTTCTACAAGATGGGCGGACGGCAATCAGCATGGATTGACTGCCATATTCTGGCAGTCATGTGGCAGCTTCTGGCATAGACTGGCAGCCACTTAACCCAGGCTGAGCCCTCCGCAGGAGCACGTATGTCACTCATCGCCACCGATCTGCCCGGCAGCCGCATGCAATCGCTGGTGTCGTACCTCGAACACGACGTGCAGCCGACCATTGTTCTGGACACCGATTACAACATCATCGCTGCCAACACGGCCTATCAGCGCCAGTTCGGGGTCGAGGGCATGCCGCACGTGGGCGAAAAGTGCTACCGGGTTTCCCATCAGTTTGCAGTGCCCTGCGACCAGGCCGGTGAGCATTGCCCGATGCGCAAGGCTGATGAGACGCGGCGTCCGGAGCGCTTGCTGCACATTCACCACACACCGCGTGGCCCGGAACATGTGGATGTGGAGCTGCGGCCGATCCTTGATGATCGTGGCGAGGTCATTGCCTATGTCGAACGACTGACATCGGTGGCAGTGGCTTCGGTCCAGCCTCAGCAGCACGGGCTGGTCGGTCGTTCGGCGGCTTTCAAGGACGTCTTGAGTGCGTTGCAACGTGCCGCACCCGCGCAGATTCCCGTGCTGCTGCAAGGTGAGTCCGGGACCGGCAAAGAGCTGTTTGCCCGCGCGCTGCACGCCAGCAGCTCAAGGTCCGCCGGGCCATTGGTGGTGGTCGACTGCACGGGCCTGACGGAGAACCTGCTGGAAAGCGAGCTGTTCGGCTATGAAAAAGGCGCCTTCACCGGCGCTTTGCAACGCAAGACCGGCCTGGCCGAAGCGGCGCATGGCGGCACCTTGTTTCTGGACGAGATCGGCGAGGTGCCGCTGGCCATGCAGGTCAAGCTGTTGAGGTTGATCGAGTCCGGCAGCTTTCGTCCGGTGGGCAGCCTGAGAACCGTGCACTCGGATTTCCGTCTGGTGGCTGCCACCCACAAACCGATCAAGGACATGGTCGCCGAAGGTAGTTTTCGCCAGGACCTGTTTTACCGCATCAGCGCATTCCCGATTCGCTTACCCGCTCTGCGCGAACGCAGCGAAGACCTGCCATTGCTGATCGACAGCCTGCTGCAACGCACCTCACAGGGCGCTGCACCGCGCATCGATGCCCATGCCATGAAGCTGCTGAGCCACTACCACTACCCGGGCAACATCCGCGAACTGCGCAACATCCTTGAACGCGCCCGACTGTTTACCGATGACGGCATCATTCGCGCACAGGACTTGCCCGCAGAAGTGCGCGGGCATCAAGAAGAGAGCGGCCTGGCTTACCGCAGAACGGATGACAGCCTGGAAAAACTCGCCCACGCGCTACGCGTATTCAACGGCTCGCGCAGCGAACTGGCCAGAGAACTGGGGCTGAGCGAACGCACGTTGTATCGGCGTTTGCGTGCGCTGGGTGTTTCGGGCTGATACGCAAGCCTGCTTTGGATTCTGGCCGGAGGCCGTGGAAGCCGACCGGGCGATGCATTTTTCGGAAAGCTTAGCGGCCCCATCGCGGACAAGTCCGCTCCCACGCCCTGTGGGCAGAAGCCCGTTATGTGTGCGGACCGGGCGATGCTTCGCTCGTCCGGGATCTCTCGGTTTTCGTGGGAGCGGACTCGTCCGCGAACTGCCGGGGACCGGCAGTAAACCGGTGCATACGTTACATCAGGTACAACCGAGGTAGTCTGGATCAGGGCCGCTTCGCAGCCCATCGCGGACAAGCGAAGCGCCGCCCGGTCCCACAGCCTTCGGCCAGAATCAAAAGCGGACTTGTGTGCAACCCCAAGCGCCTTACTTAAACGTCACCACGCCACCGGCAAGTGACTCGACCCGTGCCAGCGACTCTACGCGATAGCCTTGTGCATCCAGCTCGGCACGGCCGCCCTGAAAGGATTTCTCGATCACGATACCCAGACCTGCGACGGTGGCGCCAGCCTGTTTGATGATCGAGATCAGCGCTTGCGAGGCTTTGCCGTTGGCCAGGAAGTCATCGATGATCAGCACGTTGTCTGTGCTGTTCAGATGGCGCGGCGAGATGGCGACGGTGCTTTCCACCTGCTTGGTGAACGAGTACACGGTCGCCGACAGCAGGTTTTCAGTCAGGGTCAGCGACTGATGCTTGCGCGCGAAGATCACCGGTACGCCCATGTTCAGGCCGGCCATGACCGCTGGGGCAATGCCGGATGCTTCGATGGTCACGATCTTGGTCACGCCTGCGTCGGCGAACAGGCGGGCGAATTCGTCACCGATGGCTTTCATCAACGCCGGATCGATCTGATGGTTGAGAAACGCATCGACCTTCAGCACCTGATCGGACAGTACGATGCCTTCTTCGCGAATCTTCTTGTGCAGTGCTTCCACTTCAATTCCTTGGCTGCGCCATTGCGCAATAAATGATCAATTTCGTGGTGTCGGCTAGCGTTTCAGCATGGCGCGAATGTCGGCGAGTGCGGTGTTGCCGCGCACCGCTTTAACTTCCGTAGGCGTGTCATCGTTGCCTTCCCAGGCCAGATCGTCCGGGGGCAGCTCGTCCAGAAAACGGCTAGGCGCGCAGTCGATGATTTCGCCGTACTGCTTGCGTTTGGCGGCGAAGGTGAACGCCAGGGTCTGCCGCGCACGGGTAATGCCCACGTAGGCCAGACGGCGCTCTTCTTCAATGGTGTCGGCTTCGATGCTGGAGCGGTGCGGAAGGATCTCTTCCTCCATGCCCATGATGAACACGTACGGAAACTCCAGGCCCTTGGACGCGTGCAGGGTCATCATCTGTACGCCTTCGGCACCGTCTTCCTCTTCCTGCTGACGCTCGAGCATGTCGCGCAGGACCAGCTTGCCGATGGCCTCCTCGATGGTCATGCCGCCTTCTTCGTCCTTCTCCAGCGTGTTTTTCAACGCTTCGATCAGGAACCAGACGTTGCTCATCCGGTAATCGGCCGCCTTTTCGCTGGAGCTGTTCTGGCGCAGCCAGTTTTCGTAATCGATGTCCATGACCATGCTGCGCAGCGCGGCGATAGGGTCGTTCTGCGCGCACTGCTGGCGCACGCCGTCCATCCAGCGCTTGAAACGCTGCAACCGGTCGGTGTAGCGGCTGTCCAGATGCTCGCCCAGGCCGATTTCTTCGGTGGCGGCGTACATCGACACTTTGCGCTCGGTGGCGTAGTTGCCCAGTTTTTCCAGCGTGGTCGAGCCGATTTCCCGGCGCGGCACGTTAATCACCCGCAGGAAGGCGTTGTCGTCGTCGGGGTTCACCAGCAGGCGGAAGTAGGCCATCAGGTCCTTGACTTCCTGGCGCCCGAAAAAGCTGTTGCCACCCGACAGGCGATACGGCACCTGGTGGTGCTGCAATTTCAGCTCGATCAGCTTGGCTTGATAGTTACCGCGATAGAGGATGGCGAAGTCGCTGTAAGGCCGGTCGGTGCGCAGGTGCAGGGTGAGGATTTCCATCGCCACCCGCTCGGCTTCGGCGTCTTCGTTACGGCAGCGGATGACGCGGATTTCGTCACCATGGCCCATCTCGGACCACAATTGTTTTTCAAAGGCGTGCGGGTTGTTGGAGATCAGCACGTTGGCGCAGCGCAGGATGCGGCTGGTGGAGCGGTAGTTCTGCTCCAGCATGACGACTTTCAACGACGGATAGTCGTCCTTGAGCAACATCAGGTTTTCCGGCCGCGCACCACGCCAGGCGTAGATCGACTGGTCGTCGTCGCCCACCACGGTGAACTGGTTGCGCGTGCCGATCAGCAGTTTCACCAGCAGGTACTGACTGGCGTTGGTGTCCTGATACTCGTCCACCAGCAGGTAGCGCACCTTGTTCTGCCATTTTTCCAGAACGTCGGGGTGCTCCTGGAACAGCTTGACCGGCACCAGAATCAGGTCATCGAAGTCCACCGCGTTGTACGCCTTGAGCGTGCGCTGGTAGTGGGTGTAGACGATGGCGGCAGTCTGCTCTTTGGGGTTGCGAGCGTTTTCCAGAGCTTCGGCAGGCAGGATCAGATCGTTTTTCCACGAGCCGATCATGTTCTTGATTGCGTCGACGCCGTCGTCACCCGAGTACTCTTTTTGCATGATGTCGGTCATCAAAGCCTTGACGTCGGTCTCGTCAAAGATCGAAAACCCCGGCTTATAGCCCAGCCGCGTGTGTTCCTTGCGGATGATGTTCAGGCCCAGATTGTGGAAGGTCGAGACCGTCAGGCCACGCCCTTCACCGCCCTTGAGCAGCGTGCCGACGCGCTCTTTCATCTCGCGCGCGGCCTTGTTGGTGAAGGTCATGGCGACGATGTATTGAGCACGGATGCCGCAGTTCTGGATCAGGTGGGCAATTTTGCGGGTGATCACACTGGTCTTGCCGGAACCGGCACCGGCGAGCACCAAAAGAGGGCCGCCGACGTAGTTCACGGCTTCCTGCTGCCGGGGATTGAGTCGGGACATGGCGGTATGAAGAGTCGTCTGTAAAAAAGGTCGGGCATTTTAACAGGCCCACGCGTTTGTGCAGCGATCATCGTAGGCAGTCAGTGACGGCTATCTAATTTTTCTGGTTTTGTTACATTTGCGCCGCGACGCGACGATACGTGTATCTGTCGCGCTCCCTGAAGAGTGCGGCCACCGATTTTTCCTTTGTACTTAGGAAGTTAGATTGCCTACACCTGTCGAACCCCTGCGATTGCTTTTATTGGCACACGAGCCTTTCTGGCAGGCGCTTCTGAACGGTTGCGCCGCCGCACCGGGCGGCAATGTGATCCTGCTGCATGGCGCGAACTGGGATGTTTTCAGTGCTCGGTACGGCAGCGAGCGCAATACCGTGCTGCTTACCACGCCCGACCTGCTGCCCAAAACCGGAACCTGCCTGCTGCCAACCGTGGTGCTGCTGGAAGAGGAACCGCTGGTCGGACCGAGCGGTGTCAGTGACTGGCTGGTGCGCGACACGTTGACCGGCGATGTCCTGCGCCGCTGCCTGCGCTACGTTCATGAGCGCAGCCGCCTGGAAGACACCTTGCGACGTCTGGCTGGCCAGGATCCGTTGACCGGCATCGCCAACCGTCAGGGTTTTCAGGCGCTGCTGGCCAACCGTCTGGCAGAGGGCGGCAGCCTGGCGCTGGGGCATCTGGACCTGGACAACTTCCGCCACGCCAACGATTCGCTGGGGCATCAAGCCGGCGACCGGCTGATTCTGCAAGTGGTGGCGCGCCTGAAAAACCAGCTCGATGCCGGCGACCAGATCGCCCGTCTTGGCGGTGATGAATTTGCCCTGTTGATCGATACCCGAACCACCCCCACGCGCGCCCTGCAACTGGCCGAACGTATTACCGACGTGCTGGCCGAGCCTTACTGGGTCGATGGCGAAAGCCTGCTGCTCGGCTGCAGCCTGGGCATTGCGCACTCACCCACCCGCCCCGAAGCCGACCCGCTGATGTGGCACGCGCATATCGCCATGCGTCAGGCCAAAAGCATGCAGGGCTGCACCTTCCACCTGTTCGACGAGCGCATCAATCGCAACGCGCGCAGCCTCGCCGACCTGGAGGGCGAACTGCGACGGGCCTTGCGCCGCGACGAGATGGAGCTGCATTACCAGCCGCGGCTGTGCCTGAACACGGGCCGTATTGTCGGCCTCGAAGCGCTGGTGCGCTGGCGTCATCAAGAGCGTGGGCTGTTGCCGCCCAGTGAGTTCATACCGCTGGCCGAGCAAAGCGGCCTGATCGTGCCACTCGGCTACTGGGTCATCTTCCGGGCCTTGAAAGACATGCAGGCCCTGCGCGAGCAAGGCCTGGCGCCGCTGCACATGGCGATCAACCTGTCGTTCCGGCAGTTTCAGGACAGTCAGCTGTTGCCGACGCTCAATCGCCTGATCGAAGAGCACAACGTCGACGCGCACTGGCTGGAGTTCGAACTGACCGAAACAGCGGTGATGCGCCGCAGCGATCAGGTCAGACAGACCATGGAAGCGTTGGGCCGGCTGGGCGTGCGGTTTTCACTGGATGACTTCGGCACGGGCTATTCGTCGTTCATGCACCTCAATAGCCTGCCCATTGCGCTGCTCAAGGTCGACATGGGCTTTGTCGAGCAGATGGAAGCACGCGAAGAGAACCGCAAGCTGGTCAACGCCATGATCACGCTGGCGCACAACCTCAATCTGGAAGTGGTCGCCGAAGGCGTCGAGACCACCGGGCAGCTGGAGCTGTTACGCAGTTTCGGCTGCAATCAGGTGCAGGGCTACCTGATCAGCAGGCCGCTGCCGATGGAGCAACTGCTGACGTACCTGCGCCTGGAAGCCAGTCAGGCCGATGCTTCTCAGTCTGGCTGAGACAGTGCGCTGGCTTAGCCAGGCACTGCCGCACCGACGGCTTCCTTGCGCAACAGGCGGGCGGTCTTCCATTCAAACGCGTATGTCAGCGCCACGGCCGAGCAGAACAGGCCCAGCGCCAACCCCCACCAGACACCCGACGCACCGCCGTCAGCATAAAAACCCAGCAGCCATGCGGCAGGCGCGGCGATCAGCCAATAGCAGCCGAGCCCGATCAGGAATGTGGTGCGGGCATCCTTGAGCCCGCGAATCGCGCCCATGGCGATGGTCTGGGTGCCGTCGAAAAACTCGAACCAGGCCGCAATGGCCAGCAGTTTTGCGGCCAGCACGACAATCTCGGCAAACGCCGGGTCATCAAGGTCCAGAAACAGGCCGATGACCCAATGCGGGGCCAGCCAGAAAAAAATGCCGAACAGCAGCATCACGCTGCCGCCAAAACCGATGCCCAGACGGCCTGCCGTGCGCGCCATCAGTATGTTGCCGGCACCGTAGTGCTGGCCGATGCGCATGGTCACTGCGTAAGAAATACCCACCGGGATCATGAACGCCATGGACACCGTCTGCAGGGCGATCTGGTGCGCCGCCATCTGCGTGCTGCCCATTGCGCCCATGCAGAACGCCGCAAAGGTGAACAGACCGACCTCGACCGCATAAGTCCCGCCAATCGGCAGGCCAAGACGCCACAGCTCTTTCAGGTGACTGCGCGAGAGCTTCGACAGCCCCTTGCTGATCGGGTACGCCGCGTAGGCGGGGTGCCTTTTGATGTGCCAGGCGAGCGCCAGCGCCATGCAGTTGGTCACCATCGCAGTCACCAGCCCGATCCCCATCAGCCCCAGATTGGGCAGCCCGAGCCACTGATTGATCATCGCGTAATTAAGCACAAAGTTGGCGACAGCCCCGGCCACGCTGATAGTCATCACCGGGCCTGCGCGGCCGAGCGCGCTGGTAAAGCCGCGCAGCGCCATGAAGCTGAGCAGGCCGGGCAGCGCGAAGGGCAGGGTGATCAGAAATTGAGCAGCCATGTGCACGTTGGCTTCGGCCTGCCCTAACTGCAACAGGATCGGCTCGAGATTCCACAGCAGCAGTGCGGCGATCAACGCCATCCCCCACGCCAGCCACAGGCCCGCCTGCGTCAGGCGGGTTACCCCTTCGCTGTCGCCTGCGCCATGCCGAATCGACACCAGCGTACCAACCGCCGCCATCACGCCCACACAGAAGAACGAGATGAAGCTGTATGTGGCAGCGCCCAGACCGCCGCCCGCCAGCGCTTCGGGGCCAATTTTGCCCATCATAACGGTGTCGGTGAAGACCATCAGCATGTGCGCCATCTGTGAGGCGATCAGCGGCCCGGCCAGGCGCAGGATGATCCAGAGTTCTTTGAAGGCGGGCGGCTGCATGTCGGCGGTGCTCTACGGCGGGAGTTCGGATGAGCATCTATTCTGGGCGCTTGGACGTCGAAGCACAAAACGATAAACCTGATGCGCTGCATGAGTAAAACTCATCTGAATCAATCTGCAGTAAAGTAGCTGCTCGTCGCCAGCAGGAAGCTCCGCATGCCTCGTAATCTGCCTCCTCTTTATGCACTAAGGGCGTTTGAAGCCGCCGCACGACATACCTCGTTCACGCGGGCGGCTGAAGAACTATCGATTACTCAAAGTGCAGTAAGCCGCCATATCCGCACGCTGGAAGAGCACTTTGCCTGCCGTTTGTTTCAGCGTAACGGGCGCAACTTGCAACTGACCGAGTCGGCACGCACCTTGTTACCCGGCGTACGCGACGGCTTCCTGGCTCTGGAGCGAGCGTGCAGCACGCTGCAGACCGACGAGGGCGTCCTGCGCATGAAAGCGCCATCGACCCTGACCATGCGCTGGCTGCTGGCCCGGCTCAGCCGCTTCCGTCATCTGCAAGTGGGTAACGAGGTGCAACTGACCAGCGCATGGATGGACATCGATGCCGTGGACTTTACCCGGGAGCCTTTCGACTGCGCGATTCTGCTCAGCCAGGGGCATTTCCCCTCGGACTGGGAAGCCACGCTGCTGTTTGCGGAGTTGTTGATTCCGGTGGGTGCACCGACGTTGTCGCAGGATCCGCCGTGGGATGTAGAGCGGCTGGCCAAGGCCGAATTGCTGCACCCCACACCTGATCGGCGTGACTGGCGCACCTGGCTCAACCGCATGGGTCTGGCAGACCAGGTCTCGCTCAAGGGCGGGCAGGTTTTCGACACGCTTGAACTGGGGATGATTGCGGCAGCACGGGGTTATGGCGTGTCGATGGGCGATTTGCTGATGGTCGCCGAGGATCTGGCGCAGTCGCGCTTGAGCCTGCCGTGGCGCACGGCAGTGTTCAGTGGCGAGAACTATTACCTGGTGTGGCCGCGCACAAGGCCCGGCGCAGAGCGGTTGCGGCGGCTGAGCGATTTTCTTCAGGCGGAAGTGAAGGCGATGAAGTTGCCGCTAGTTGAAGTACTGCGTTGAAAAATTTGTTTAGTATTGAACTGCCATCATTTGTTAATGTCGCGCCTCGCGCTCAAGTAACGATCTTACTGGCCGAAGAAATGTTTAACGACCGCCCATCCGGTGGCTTGAAAACCTTAACTAAAATCAGCTGAATGGTAAGCCACGGACCCGGCGACTCCAATCATTTGGCGTGGAGTCTCTATGTCCAAGCCCCGTACCCGAATTGCCTCGCAACTCGGTATTGCTCTGGCGGTGATCCTGGCAGTTGTTATCAGCGGCAGTACGCTGTTCGCTCTGAGGTCTCTGGACGCATCCAATCTGGTCATTCGCGAAGAACACATGTCGAGCGAAGCCCGGTTGCTGGCCGATCAGCTCAGCACCTTTCACAGCACACTGCGCGACAGCACCCAGCGCCTGAGCGGCTTGTTCGAGAAGCGCTTCGCCGGCGGCCTGACCTTGCAGACCGACAAACCGGTTGCGGTCGCGGGCACCCAGACCCCAGGCCTGTATCTGCGCGATACTGCCCTGAACAACGACTTTACCGAAGTCGACGAATTTCGTTCGATGACCGCAGGCGTCGCGACGATATTCGTGCGCAGCGGCGACGACTTCATTCGTATCAGCACCTCGTTGAGCAAACAGGATGGTACGCGCGCCATCGGCACCGTGCTGGATCGCAAGGGCACTGCCTATGAGCGTTTGATGGCCGGTCAGAGCTACGTAGGCAAAGCGGTGTTGTTTGATCGCTACTACATGACGCAATACAGCCCGGTTCGCGACAGCAGCGGCAAGATCATTGCCGCGCTGTTTGTAGGATTCGATTACACCGATGCACAGAAAACCCAGTTCGATAACCTGAAGAGCTTCCGCATCGGCTCTACCGGCTCGCTGGCATTGCTCGATGAGAAGGGCACCTGGCTGGTTCCGCCTGCGGGCATCAAATCCCTCGACGGTGCCGCGAAAGCTGTCGCTGACCTTGCAAGCAAACCGGGCAAGGCACAGTTCTGGAATGAAGGCGGCGGCGACTTCTACAGCGTCGGCCAACCGTTCGCTGGTGGCCCCTGGACAGTCATCGCCAGCATGCCACGCAGTGAAATCAGCGAAGTGACCTGGAGCGTCGGCACCCAACTGGCCATCGGTAGCCTGCTGGCCATGCTGATCGCCGTCATCAGCGCTATCTGGCTGCTGCGCAGCAAGCTGCGTCCGTTGTCTGAGCTGGTTCGCCAGGCCGATGCACTGGGCGCGGGCGACCTGAGCGTGCGCCTCAATGTGACCAGCAACGACGAGATCGGCCAACTGTCCGGCAGCTTCAACAAGATGAGTGAAGCGCTGTCCTCCATGGTGTCGCATATCCGTACCGCCGCGCAGGAAGTCAGCACCCGTGCCCACGCACTGTCCGGGTTGTCTGGCGGCGCTTACGAGGGCATGGAACAACAGTCCGGCGAGATCACCAGCATGGCCGGTGCGGTCGAAGAATTCAGCGCCACGTCGATGAACATCGCCGACAACATGGGCAACACCGAGCGCCTGGCGCAGGAAAACGCCCAGCAGACCCGCATCGGTCGCACCTCGATGGACGAGGCGTCTTCATCGCTGCAACAAATCGCCACCTCGCTGAGCAGCACCGCCACAGTCATCGACACACTGGGCCAGCGCTCGCAGGAAATTGGCAGCATTGTCGGGGTGATCACCTCGATTGCCGACCAGACCAACCTGCTGGCCCTCAACGCCGCCATCGAGGCCGCGCGTGCCGGTGAACAAGGCCGCGGCTTTGCCGTGGTGGCTGACGAAGTGCGCAGCCTGGCGTCTCGTACTCGCGAAGCGACCGACGAGATTTCCGGCATGATCGCCAGTATCCAGCAGGAAACCGGCAACGCGATCAGCACCATGCAGCAGGGCAATACGCTGATGCAGGAAGGCCTGTCGCTCAACGCCAAAGTCGCCTCGGCACTGGCCCAGATCGACGAACAAAGCCGCTCGGCCGGCCACCAGTTCGCAGCCATCACCACCGCAACCCAGGAACAGAGCAGCACTGCAACGATGCTCAGCAGCAACCTGCAAAGCATCGCCATGGCCAACAGCGAACAACGCCAGGTCATGTCCAACCTCGCCATCACCGCTCAGGAGCTCAATGGCCTGGCGACCGAACTGCGTAACGAGGTTGACCGGTTTCGTTGAGGGCTGCCGGAGCGTGAGAAACGATAATCTCAGCTATCGTGCGACGCTCCGCGTCGCATGCCGTTCTGGACGCTCCGCGTCCGATCTTGCATTTGCAGCGCGGCGCAGTCTTGTGACGCAGAGCGCTCAAGCGTACGCGTAACAATCAGCCAACGATTTATGACACTTTTATTTCAATGAACCCAACCCTGTGCGATGCTGGCGTCAAGGCCAAAGGCCGACTAAAAGCTTAGTAGAGCATTACACCCTTTCCCCGCTCGCTACATGCTGCATCTTTCAATTCATCGCCTGAATGGGCAAACCTCAGGGGGCTTTCAGCATGCTGACCCTGCTCGATTTGCTATCTGCCGTCGCCCTGCTGATCTGGGGCACGCATATCGTGCGTACTGGCATCCTTCGAGTTTACGGGGCACAACTGCGCCGCTTGCTCAGCCAGAACATGTCCAAACGACCACTGGCTTTCATCGCTGGCATTCTGGTCACCGCCATGGTGCAGAGCAGTAATGCCACGGCCATGCTGGTGACATCCTTCGTGGGCCAGGGGCTGATGACGCTGACGCCTGCGCTGGTGATCATGCTCGGCGCCGATGTCGGCACGGCCTTGATGTCCCGTGTGTTGACGTTCGACCTGTCGTGGCTGTCGCCGCTGCTGATTTTCCTCGGCGTGGTGTTCTTTCTGTCACGCAAGCAGACCCGCGCCGGTCAGTTGGGCCGGGTCGGTATCGGCCTGGGCCTTATCGTGCTGGCGCTGCAATTGATCGTCGCCGCTGCCGCACCGATCACTCAGGCGGCCGGGGTCAAGGTGCTGTTTGCCTCACTGACGGGTGATCTGCTGCTGGATGCGCTGGTGGGCGCGATGTTCGCGTTGATTTCCTACTCTAGCCTGGCGGCAGTGCTGCTGACAGCCACCCTGGCAGGTACCGAAGTCATTGGCCTGCCGGTGGCGATCGGCCTGGTGATTGGTGCCAACATCGGCAGCGGCCTGCTGGCGTTTCTCAGCACCAGCATGCAGAACGTCGCTGGCCGGCAGGTTGCACTGGGCAGCCTGTTGTACAAGCTGTTCGGCCTGTTGTTGATCATTCCGGTGCTCGACCCGCTGGTTGCCTGGATCGATACGCTGGGCTTTCGCCCACAGGAGCTGGTCATCGGCTTCCACCTGATCTACAACACGGTGCGCTGCCTGATCATGCTACCTACGGTCGGCCCGATGGCGCGGCTATGCGCAGGCTTGCTGCCGCAGCAGAACGAGGTTGGCGGGCTGGCCAGGCCTCGGCATCTGGACCTGACCGCGCTGGCGACGCCCAGCCTCGCACTGGCCAACGCCGTACGCGAAACGCTGCGCATGGGCGACCTGATCGAGAGCATGCTCGGCTCGATGCTGGCCGTGCTGCGCGGCACACAAACGGCGGTCACTCAGGAAGTACGGCGTCTGAACGATGACGTCGAAGCACTGTACAGCGCGATCAAACTGTACCTGGCGCAAATGCCCCGCGAAGACCTCGGCGAGCACGACAACCGGCGCTGGGCTGAAATCATCGAGCTGACCATCAACCTGGAACTGGCCAGCGGCCTGATCGAGCGCATGTTGCGCAAGATCCAGCAGCAGAAAACTTCGCATCGTCGCTCATTCTCCGAGGTCGGGCTTGAAGAGCTTGCCGATCTACAGGTTCAACTGCAGTCGAATCTGCGCCTGGGCCTTTCGGTATTTCTCAGCGGCGACGAAGAAAGCGCGCGGCAATTGCTGCGTGAGAAGCGCCGTTTCAGGGCTCAGGAGCGTCGCCTGGCGCACGCGCATGTGAGCCGTCTGCGACATAAAGTCGTGCAAAGTATCGAGACCAGTTCTCTGCACCTGGAACTGATTGCCGACATGAAGCGCCTCAACTCGCTGTTTTGCAGCAGTGCCTACGTGGTGCTGGAAACGTCCGACACCGGGGCCTTGTCGAGTGAGGACCAGCCCGAACGATCACTGTGAACGTAAGGCCAGGTATGAAGTCTGTTAAACATACCGGCCCGCCAGGAAAGCTGTTTTATGCGTTGCCTGCTGTTCGCTTGTCTGCTTCTCGGTTCACTCCCCTCGTTTGCCCTTGACCGCCTTCAGGTCGAGGGCTACCTGCTGCCCAACGGTTTGCAGGTCTTGCTCAAACCCGGCTATGAAAAAGGTCACGTCGCCATTCGCCTGGTGGTGGGCATCGGCTTTGACGATTTCCCCTGCCAGGACAAGGAGCTGCCGCACCTGCTGGAACATCTGCTGTTCAGCGGTATTGATGACGGCGGCGAAGGCGGGCTGGAAGAGCGCATGCAGGCGCTGGGCGGCGAGTGGAACGCCTTCACCAGCAACGCCGACACCACGTTTGTGATCGAAGCGCCTGCGCGCAATCAACGCAAGGTGCTGGACCTGCTGCTGGAAATCATGACCCGCACAGAGCTCAGTCAGGCGCGTCTGGACGGCGTCAAACGCGTGGTAGAGCGCGAAGACGGCGGGCATTTTTCACACTTGCAGCGCCTGCTGGACCGCCGAGACTCAGGCCGCAGCGCCATCAGCCAACTGGCGGTGGAGATGGGGCTCAAGTGCGCCGAGCGTCCCGAAGTGGGCGGCATCAAGCTTGAGCACATCGAAGACGTATTCGCCAACTGGTATGCGCCCAACAACATGACGCTGATCGTGGTCGGCGATCTGGACAAGCTCCTGCCTGCCTATCTGGAGCGCACCTACGGCAAACTCGCACCTACCGACCCGATTGATCACCCACCGTTGGCACCAGGCAGCGGCTCGGCACAAGCGCGACAAGAATTACAGCGCGGTGGGCTGGGCGAGAGCGCCAAGCTGCACCTGATCTACCCCGAGCCGCAGCTTGACGACCAGCACGACGAAACCTGGGATCTGGTCAAGGCTTACCTGGACTGGGCGCTCTATACGGAACTGCGCCTGAAACGCAGCCTGTCTTATGGGCCGTCTGCCGAGCGCGAAGTGTTCGGCGATGTGGGGTTTCTGAGCCTCAATGCTGACGTCGAACGCAATGATACCGATGAAGCCGAGCGGGATATTCGGGCACTGGTCGAGCGCCTGCAAAAAGACGGTATGCAGCCCGCCACGTTTGCGCGGCTGCAGCAGCTCGCCATCGACCGGCAATCGTGGGCCACGCAAGGCAATAGTGCGCTGGCCGACTATTATTGGAGCGCGCTCAACGATTACGAAAAGGGGCGTTTCGAGGATCCGGCCAAGCGCATCAAGGCGGTCAAGCTGGAAACAGCCAACCAGGCCATGCGCCAGTTACTCGCACAGCCAGGCTATATGCGCATCGAAAAACCGCTGTTCAGCTATGACGGACTGTACTGGTTGGCGGGTGGCGTGCTGGGCCTGATCGTGCTGCTGGCCGTGTGGCGCTGGCGGGCACGGGGCAAAGCATAGAATTCTGACGCCGAACCGCACTCTGGGTGCGTGCCGCGCGCAGCGTTTGTTAAGCTGCGCGTTTTTTGTATGTTTCAAACCGAGTGAACAACTGAAATGCGTGATCTGAACCGCTTTGTGACACCCGTGCTCGACTTGATGCAGCGCTACCCGGGGCTCATTGCGGCGTTCGGTTTCGTGTCCGGTATCGCCAGTTTCATTCTGGTCGACCGCCAGGAAGCGCTGGCGACCTGGATCGCCGTGGTGATGCTGATCAGCTGGCTGTGGTTGATGGTCGAAAACACCATGGTCGGGTTGCTCAACAAGGCCTTGGGCCGCGAGATTCCGCAGGGCCTGCTGCGCTACGGCACGCAGATGATCCACCAGGAAAGTCTGTTTTTCGTACTGCCGTTCTTTTTCATCACCACCACCTGGAACAGCGGTCAGGCGGTGTTCACGGCGGCACTCGGGGCTGCCGGGCTGATCTCGATCATCGACCCCTTGTACTACAAATGGCTGGCCCCCAAACGCTGGCTGTTCATGACGCTGCACACGCTGACCTTGTTTGCTGCACTGCTTACCGCGCTACCGATCATTCTGCACCTGACCACCGCCGAGAGTTACAAACTGGCGCTGGGCGTGGCGATGCTGTTGTCGGTCCCCAGCCTGATGTCGACCTTCGCGCTCAATACCTGGCGTAACGCGCTGACGGTGATCACGATGATTCTGGCTATTGGCGCTGCGGGCTGGCTGCTGCGTTCGTGGGTACCACCGGCGACTCTTTGGCTGACCGAAGTGGCCGTCAGCCCGGATTTCGATAACAAGAACCGGACGCCGGGCGACAGCATCTCGCTGATCAGCGTCAAACAACTGCGCAATGGCGGTTTGTACGCCTACACCGCCATCAACGCGCCGCGTGGACTGGACGAGCGCATCTACCATGTGTGGTGGCACGAAGGTAAGGAGATGGACCGCATTGCCCTGGACATCCACGGTGGGCGCAAGGAGGGCTATCGCGCCTGGACCCGCAAGCAGAACTTCCCGGAGGACGTGACAGGGCGCTGGCAGGTACGGGTATTGACCGAGGACGGTCAGATGATCGGCGTTCTGCGTTTCGTGGTGACCGACAAAGATCAACCGGCCGTCAAGCGACCTACCGGGCGGATCATCAAACTCAAGCCGGGTGGCGACTCGAGCGACGAAGCTGCGCCTGAATCGGCACCGGCGCAACCTCAGGCACCGGCACCGGCACCGGCACCGGCGCCTGCTGCGGCTGAGTCAGCGCCCGCAGCTCCGGCTCAGTGACGCCTCAGGTGGCGGTGGCACCAAAGAACCAGTAGCAGACGAAGATTGCCGCCACAACGCCGGAAAACTCCGCCAGCAAGGCACAGCCTACTGCGTGTCGGGCGCGCTGGATGCCAACGGCGCCGAAGTATACCGCCAGCACGTAGAACGTGGTTTCTGTACTGCCCTGAATCGTCGCGGCAGCCAGTGCGGCGAAACTGTCCACGCCTTGTGTCTGCATGGTTTCGATCAGCAGCGCCCGGGCCGCGCTGCCGGAGAATGGTTTGACCATCGCGGTCGGCAGCGCATCGACGAAGCGTGTGTCCAGCCCCAGCCATTGCACCACATGCCGAATGCCTTCCAGGCCGAAGTCCAATGCGCCGGATGCGCGCAGCACGCCGACCGCACAGAGCATGGCGACCAGATAAGGCAGCAGGCTCTTGGCGACATCGAAGCCTTCTTTCGCGCCTTCAACGAACGCCTCGTAGACCAGCACTTTGCGCAGCGTACCTATGATCAGAAACATCATGATCAGGCCGAACAACGTGAGGTTGCCGAGAATCGACGAAAGGCCCGCCAGCGCTGCGGCCGACAGGGTGCCGAGAAAGGCCATGAACGCACCAAGCAGCAGTGCGCCGGGGATAAGGTAGGCGAGCACCACCGGGTCCCACAGGCGCAGGCGCTGCATGAACGCCACCGACAACAGGCCGACAAACGTCGAGACGCTGGTGGCCAGCAGGATAGGCAGAAACACCAGGGTCGGATCGGGAGCACCTTGCTGGGCGCGGTACATAAAGATTGTCACTGGCAGCAGGGTCAGTGATGAAGCGTTGAGCACCAGAAACAGGATTTGCGCGTTACTGGCAGCGGTCTTGCTCGGGTTGAGCTCCTGCAGCGAGCGCATGGCCTTCAGGCCGATAGGCGTGGCCGCGTTATCGAGCCCCAGTGCGTTGGCGGCAAAGTTGAGGGTGATCAGGCCCAGCGCCGGGTGGCCTGGCGGGACTTCCGGCATCAGGCGCAGAAACAGCGGCCCCAGCACCTTGGCCAGCCAGTCGACGATCCCGGCCTTCTCTGCAATGCGCAAAAAGCCCAGCCACAGCGTCAGGGTGCCGAACAACAGCACCATGACTTCGACCGAGAGCTTGGCCATGGCGAAGATGCTTTCGACCATTGCCGCAAAAATCCCCGCATTGCCGCCCACCAGCCACTGCACCAGCGCAGAAATCGTCGCCACGACAAAAAAACCAAGCCACAGGCCATTGAGCATCGGATAAGTCCCTCACAAGATGCGGCGATGATAACGGCGGGGTGCGCTGGAGGGAAATCGGCTGACGCTGCGCGGCACAATCAAGAGCGGACGCAGAGCGTCCAGAACGGCATGCGACGCAGAGCGTCGCACGATCGTTGAAAAACTTCGGCACGACAGTTGAGATCATCGTTCCTCACGCTCCGGCGTAGGAATGCTGCGGGTGACACTCTGCGTCACAAATCTGCGCTGCGCCGCATACTCAAGACCGGACGCAGAGCGTCCGGAACGGCATGCGACGCGGAGCGTCGCACGATCGTTGAAAAACTTCCGCACGACAGTTGAGGTTATCGTTCCTCACGCTCCAGCGTAGGAATGCCGTGGGTGACGCTCTGCGTCACAAATCTGCGCTGCGCCGCATACTCAAGACCGGACGCAGAGCGTCCGGAACGGCATGCGACGCGGAGCGTCGCACGATCGTTGAAAAACTTCCGCACGACAGTTGAGGTTATCGTTCCTCACGCTCCAGTGGACTGCCCCCAAGAAGTTGGACACCAATCCGACCTAATGGGGGTGTTCAAATGGCCAAGTATTCAGAGCAATTCAAGCTCACCGTCGTCAAAGCCTATCTTGCAGGCAACATAGGCTTTCGCAAGGTGTCCAGCCAGTTCTCGATCGATTCCAGCCTGCTTCGACGCTGGGTCGCCAATTACAAGAGCCATGGGCACACAGGCCATCGTAAGCCTGGTCTTCGGTACAGCGAAGCCTTCAAACGCTCAGTGCTGGAGCACAAGCGCGAGCACGGGCTGTCCCTTCGCCAGACCGCAGCGCATTTTGGTATTGGTGATCCTGGCCAAATAGTCATTTGGGAACAGCAGCATTACAGTAACGATCTAGCCCCCTACGTTCCCAAGAGAAGAAAGTCTGTTGCCATGCCCAAGAAGCCTTATCCCACCGCACCAGTAATCGACGACGATACGCAGAAGACGCGTGACCAGTTAATGGCCGAGCTCGAATACCTGCGCATGGAGAACGCTTACCTAAAAAAGTTGGAAGAGTTGAAGGAGCAGCAACGACGGCAAAAGAAAAAGCCCTGATCGTCAAACAACTGAGGAGCCGCTTCTCGCTCTGCGCCCTTCTGACGCTGGCGGGCTTGGCGCGCAGTACGTTCTACTATCAGGTTCAGGTGCAATCCAGACCCGATCCAGATGCTGCTCTAAAGCAGGAGGTAGAGCGGATTTATCACGAGGAGAGAGGTCTTTATGGGGCTCGGCGCATCACAGCGGTTATCCGCAACTCAGGCACGCTGGTCAACAAGAAGGTTGTGGAGAGATTGATGGCTGAACTGGGTCTGCGCTCCGTTGTTCGACCAAAAAAATACCGTTCCTATAAGGGCACCGTCGGAAAAATTGCACCGAATTTGCTGGAGCGCAATTTCACGGCGCAACGCCCGAACCAGAAATGGGTGACCGATGTGACCGAGTTTAAAGTGGCCAATCGAAAGCTGTATCTCTCGCCTGTGATGGACCTGTACAACGGTGAGATCGTGGCGTACGAATTGTCTACCAGGCCGTGCTTTGAGCTGGTCACCAGTATGCTGGACAAGGCGTTGCAGCAGTTGCAAGACGAGCCGAAGCTTGTGATGCACTCGGATCAAGGCTGGCAGTATCAACACGCGCAGTACCGTCAGAAACTGGCGGCAAAGGGTGTGAAGCAAAGCATGTCTCGTAAGGGAAATTGCCTGGACAACGCTGCGATGGAAAGCTTTTTTGGTACGCTTAAGTCCGAGTTTTTCTACTTGAAACGATTTGAAAGCATAGAAGAGCTGACGGCAGGTCTGGAGGAGTACATCCGCTACTACAACCATGACCGCATTAAGCTGAAGCTAGGCGGCCTGAGCCCCGTAAAATACAGGACTCAGGCGGCAAGCTAAAACTGTCCAACTTCCGGGGGGCAGTCCACAGCGTAGGAATGCCGTGGGTGACGCTCTGCGTCACAAATCTGCGCTGCGCCGCATACTCAAGACCGGACGCAGAGCGTCCGGAACAGCATGCGACGCGGAGCGTCGCACGATCGTTGAGTTGTCGTTCCTCAGGCTCCAGGAAAGCCTTGGTTGCATTCAACGCCCGGCCAGCAGCTCCTGGCCACGAGCCACGGCGGCGCGGACTTGTTCAGGTGCGGTGCCGCCGACATGGTTACGGGCGTTGACCGAGCCTTCCAGGGTCAGCACGGCGAACACGTCCTGCTCGATCTGGTTACTGAATTGACGCAACTCTTCCAGGCTCATTTCAGCCAGGTCCTTGCCGGTCTCGACGCCATATTTCACGGCATGGCCAACAATTTCGTGGCAGTCACGGAACGGCAGGCCACGGCGAACCAGATAGTCAGCCAGATCGGTAGCGGTCGAGAACCCGCGCAGCGCCGCTTCGCGCATGATGGCGTGCCTGGGTTTGATTGCCGGGATCATGTCGGCAAACGCACGCAGCGAATCACGCAGGGTGTCGGCAGCGTCGAACAGGGGCTCCTTGTCTTCCTGATTGTCCTTGTTGTAAGCCAGCGGCTGGCCTTTCATCAGGGTCAGCAGGCCCATCAGCGCGCCGAATACGCGGCCACTCTTGCCACGCACCAGCTCAGGCACGTCAGGGTTTTTCTTCTGCGGCATGATCGAGCTGCCGGTACAGAAGCGATCCGGCAGATCGATGAACTGGAACTGCGCACTGGTCCAGAGCACCAGTTCTTCGGAAAAGCGCGACAAGTGCATCATCGCGATGGACGCAGCCGAGCAGAATTCAATGGCGAAGTCACGGTCCGAAACGCCGTCCAGCGAGTTGCCGCCCACCACGTCGAAACCCAGCAGTTTGCAGGTCAGCTCGCGGTCGATCGGGTAGGTGGTGCCTGCCAGCGCAGCGCTGCCCAAAGGCATGCGGTTCAAGCGTTTGCGGCAGTCCACCAGACGCTCGTAGTCACGGCTGAGCATTTCAAACCAGGCCAGCATATGGTGACCAAATGTGACCGGCTGTGCGGTCTGCAGGTGCGTGAAGCCGGGCATGATGGTATCGGATTCGCGCTCGGCCTGAACCAGCAGGCCCTTTTGCAGGCGGGTGATCTCACTGAGGATCAGGTCGATTTCGTCACGCAGCCACAGGCGGATATCGGTGGCGACCTGATCGTTACGGCTGCGACCGGTGTGCAGCTTCTTGCCGGTGATACCGATACGATCGGTCAGGCGGGCCTCGATGTTCATGTGCACGTCTTCGAGATCGACGCGCCATTCGAAGTTGCCGGCCTCGATCTCGGCCTGAATGGTGTTCAGGCCGTCCACGATGGTATCGCGCTCGGCGTCGGTCAGGACGCCCACCTTGGCCAGCATGGTGGCGTGGGCGATGGAGCCCATGATGTCGTGGCGATACAGGCGTTGATCGAAGGTGACGGAGGCAGTGAAACGCGCGACAAACGCGTCGACGGGTTCACTGAAGCGGCCGCCCCAGGACTGGTTGGTCTTGTCGGTGCTCATGGATTCGCTCGTTGCTCAACAGAAAGTGGCGTGCCCGATACCTGGCACAAGGGCGGTTGCGATGATAACAGGGTTGCTGCTTTTTTATTTCCGGATGGCTTGCCGCTGACAAGGCTTGGGCAGAGACTGCAAGCATGCGAATAGAACCTGTGAAAACCCCTGCCAGGCCTGCGCCCGGCAAAGATTTTTTTCTCCCCGAACTGTGCCTGCCGCAGGCATTGCTGGTGCTTGTCGTGCTGGCCGAGCTGCTGGTGGTGATTCTGGTGCTGGTAGAACCGATGCGTGCCGGTTTCGACTGGGTACGTCTGGCGCTGATGTCGCTGTTCGTGCAGTGGATCGTGTTGCTGTCCGCAGCGCTGCTCTGCGGCTTGCGACCCTGGCTGGCGCGCCTGACGCCGGGGCTGGCCGGCATGCTCAGTTGCCTGCTGGTCGTCGGCCTGACCCTTCTTTGCACAGCCGTCACCGACGTTTGTCAGCTTACCGGGCGGATTTCAATCAGCGGGATGGTCGAGCGCTACCTGCGTTACTCGACCATCGCCCTGATCATGTCAGCCCTGATGCTGCGCTACTTCTACTTGCAGAGTCAGTGGCGCAAACAGCAGCAGGGCGAGCTGCGGGCCAGGATTGAATCGTTGCAAGCGCGAATCCGCCCGCACTTTCTGTTCAATACTCTCAACAGCATCGCCAGCCTGGTCGCCAGCGATCCGGGCAAGGCCGAGCAGGCAGTGCTGGATCTTTCCGACTTGTTTCGTGCCAGTCTGGCCAAGCCCGGCAGCCTGGTGACGTGGAGCGAAGAGCTGGCATTGGCAAAACGATATTTATCGATTGAGCAATATCGTCTCGGCGAGCGTCTACAGTTGGACTGGAGGGTGAGCGCAATTCCTGATGACTTGCCGATTCCCCAGCTAACCTTGCAACCATTACTTGAAAACGCTTTGATTTATGGCATTGCTCCGCGAATTGACGGAGGCGTGGTAACGGTCGAAGCGGACTATAAAGGGGGAGAGTTCATATTGAGCGTCAGCAATCCCTATGAAGAAGTTGCCAATCGGCAGACTTCCAACGGTACTCAACAGGCCCTGTCGAATATAGGTGCGCGTATTGCGGCACTTTTTGGCCCGCACGCCAGTCTGAGCGTGGAGCGCCGTGACGGTCGTCACTACACCTGTCTACGCTATCCTTGTGCGAGACTCACGCAGGAAGCCAGAGCTATATGAATGTCCTGATCGTTGATGACGAACCCCTGGCCCGCGAGCGATTGAGCCGCATGGTCAATGAAATCGAGGGTTATCGAGTACTGGAAGACAGCGCTTCCAATGGCGAAGAAGCCTTGGCGCTGATCGAAAAGCACAAGCCTGACGTGGTGCTACTTGATATCCGTATGCCGGGTATCGACGGCCTGCAGGTGGCTGCCAAACTGTGCGAACGGGAAGCTCCGCCCGCCGTGGTCTTTTGCACCGCCCACGACGAATTTGCCTTGGAAGCCTTTCAGGTCAGCGCGGTCGGCTATCTGGTCAAGCCTGTGCGCGCCGAGCATCTTATCGAAGCGTTGAAAAAGGCCGAGCGACCAAACCGCGTGCAATTGGCGGCGATGACACGGCCGGCGGCAGAAAGCGGTTCCGGGCCGCGCACGCACATCAGTGCGCGTACCCGAAAAGGTATCGAATTGATTCCGCTGGATCAGGTGATCTACTTCATCGCCGATCACAAGTACGTCACCCTGCGCCACGAAGGTGGTGAAGTCCTGCTGGACGAGCCGCTCAAGGCACTGGAAGACGAGTTCGGCGACCGGTTCGTGCGTATTCACCGCAATGCGCTGGTAGCCCGAAAGCGAATCGAAAGCATGAAGCGCACGCCGGTGGGGCATTTCGAGCTGTTCCTCAGAGGCCTGAATGGCGATGCGCTGATCGTCAGTCGCCGCCATGTAGCGGGTGTGCGCAAAATGATGCAGCAGCTCTAGGGCTCTACCCCTGGAGCCTGGCGGCGAAGCCGAGGCACAGAACTGACAGGCGTATCAGGTCTGTGTGTTTTCCGGTTGGTCGTTTGACAGCTGTTGCAGCGTCCAGCCACTGGCCGATTGGGCTGATCGGGATCAGTGCGCTGACCAAGTTTTCAGACAGCGCTGAAGCCGCCCCGGCTGAGCTGTTATTATCCGGCGCATCTACTCAGTACGGATTGTTCAATGTCCTCTCGCGAAATCCGCATTGCCACGCGCAAAAGTGCGCTGGCGCTCTGGCAGGCCGAATACGTAAAAGCTCGCCTCGAACAGGCTCACCCCGGCCTGCTCGTTACCCTGGTGCCCATGGTCAGCCGTGGCGACAAGCTGCTCGACTCCCCGCTGTCGAAAATCGGCGGCAAAGGCCTGTTCGTCAAAGAGCTGGAAACGGCGTTGCTGGAAGACAACGCCGACATCGCCGTGCACTCGATGAAAGACGTGCCGATGGACTTCCCCCAGGGGCTGGGTCTGTTCTGCATCTGCGAGCGTGAAGACCCGCGCGATGCGTTCGTGTCCAATACCTTTGAGAGCCTGGACGCACTGCCGGCGGGAAGCATCGTCGGCACCTCCAGCCTGCGCCGCCAGGCCCAACTGCTGGCGCGACGTCCTGACCTGCAGATCCGTTTCCTGCGTGGCAACGTCAATACCCGTTTGGCCAAGCTGGACGCCGGCGAATACAACGCCATTATTCTTGCCGCTGCCGGCTTGATCCGCCTGGGCTTCGAAGACCGCATCACCTCGGCGATCAGCGTCGATGACAGCCTGCCAGCGGGTGGCCAGGGGGCTGTGGGTATCGAGTGCCGCAGCGTCGATGCCGAAATTCATGCCCTGCTGGCCCCGCTGCACCATGAAGACACCGCTGTGCGGGTGATTGCCGAACGTTCGCTGAACAAGCACCTCAATGGTGGCTGTCAGGTGCCTATCGCCTGTTACGCAGTGCTGGAAGGCGATGATGTCTGGCTGCGCGGGCTGGTCGGCGATCCGTCAGGGCGGGTGTTGCTGCACGCCGACGCCCGAGCGCCGCAGACCTCTGCACAGGCGCTGGGCGTGCAGGTTGCCGAAGCATTGCTGGCTCAAGGGGCTGCCGAGATCCTCAAGGCCGTCTACGGCGAGGCCAACAACGAATGAGTGCCTGGCGTCTGCTGCTGACCCGTCCCGCCGAAGAATCGGCGGCGCTGGCAAGGGTGCTGGCAGATGCCGGAATCTTCAGCAGCAGTCTGCCTTTACTTGAAACCGAGCCTTTACCCTTGACGCCTGCACAGCGTTCGATCATTTTCGAGCTGCTCAATTACAGTGCAGTCATCGTGGTCAGCAAACCTGCTGCGCGGCTGGCCATCGAACTGATCGATGAAGTGTGGCCGCAACCGCCTATGCAGCCGTGGTTCAGTGTGGGTTCAGCAACCGGGCAGATACTCCTTGATTACGGACTCGATGCGAGCTGGCCGGAGCAGGGCGATGACAGCGAGGCCTTGCTCGACCATCCACGCCTTAAACAGGCGATTGCCGTACCTGGAAGTCGCGTACTGATCATGCGCGGCAATGAGGGACGTGAACTGCTGGCCGAGCAATTACGCGAACGGGGGGTGGGTGTCGATTACCTGCCGCTGTACCGTCGCTACCTGCCGCAGCACGCCCCCGGCACCCTGTTGCAACGCGTAGAGGTGGAACGCTTGAACGGGCTGGTGGTCAGCAGTGGGCAGGGTTTTGAACATTTGCTTCAGTTGGCAGGTGATTCATGGCCGGATCTGGCCGGTCTGCCGCTGTTTGTACCGAGCCCCCGGGTTGCCAGCCTTGCGCAGGCAGCGGGCGCCCGGAACGTTATTGATTGTCGTGGCGCCAGCGCAGCGGCATTGCTGGCAGCGTTGCGGGATCAACCCCAGCCTGCCGTCAAAGCGTATTGATCGACACTTGTCGTTTACGCTATTACGCCAAAATGCAAAGGATGGGATACGTGAGCGAAACAGCCTTGCCTAAAGACGAAGAATCGGTGTTGAAAACGCCTGCATCCAAGCCTGAACCGGTACGCGTCGAGCGGACCGGCAACCGCAGCAGCGGTCTGGTATTTCTGGCGCTGCTGCTTGGCATCGCCGGTATCGCCGTCGCGGGCTGGGGCGTCTGGCAACTGCGTATGCTGCAAGCCGGACACCAGCAGCAGCGCGGTCAGGTCGAGGACATCGCCGAGCAGACGCTGGTGCTGGCGCAGAATGACCAGCAACTGAGCGCGCGACTCGCGCAATTGCCGCCAGCCAATCAACTGGAAGACAGTCGCCGTCTGGTCGCGCAGTTGCAGGGCGATCAGCAGCGTCTGAGCCAGCGACTCGAAACTGTTCTGGGTGCCAGCCGCAAGGACTGGCGTCTGGCCGAGGCTGAACATCTGCTGCGCTTGGCCAGCCTGCGTCTTTCGGCGCTGCAAGATATCAACAGCGCCCAGGCACTGGTGCAGGGTGCCGACGAAATTCTGCGTGAGCAGGATGATCCGGGCTCCTTCGCTGCCCGCGAGCAACTGGCCAAGAGCCTTGCCGCCCTGCGCAGTGTCGAGCAACCGGACCGCACCGGGCTGTTTCTGCAACTAGGCGCCTTGCGTGAGCAGGCCGTACAGCTCAACAAGCTGGCGCCCGAGTACGAAGACAAGGGCGAGTCGCTTCTGGGGCTGACTGCCGACAACACCGAGCAAAGCCGCTGGTCGCAATGGTGGGACGAGATTTCCCATTACTTCCGTGTCGATTTCAACGCTAACAAGGACATCCGCCCGGTATTGGCAGGGCAAAGTCTGGCACAAGTGCGTCTGGCCCTGAGCCTGGCACTGGAGCAGGCGCAATGGGCGGCGCTCAACGGTGAACCACAGGTCTACAGCCAGGCCATCACCGAAGCGCAAAACGTACTGAAAGCCAACTTCAACCAGGACGACCCACAGAGCAAGGTGCTTGGGCAGGGGCTTGAGGCGCTGGCCAGCAAGCCGGTATCGGTCAAGACCCCCGACCTGGCCCCGACCCTGAGCTCGGTGCAAGCCTACCTTGAACGCCGTCACGCCGCCGGCCAGCCAGCCGAGGCGCAGCAGGGGACCAGCCGATGAAGCGCGTCTATGTGCTGTTCTTCATCGCGATCGTCGCAGCGGCGCTGATCGGTGTCGCTGTGGCCGAGCATTCGGGCTACGTACTGATTGCGTACCAGAACTTCCGCTATGAATCGAGCCTGTGGGCGACCCTGGCGCTGCTGGTCGCAGTTCTGCTGGTCATCGCCATACTGAGGCTGCTGATCACGCTGCTGACGACCTCGGGCCGTGTGGTCAACCCGTGGTCGCGTCGTAACCGCCGTCGCCGCGTGCAAATCGCTATCGAGCAAGGCCAGATGGACCTTGCCGAGGGCCGTTGGTCCAGCGCGCAACGTCATCTGCAACGCGCAGCCGAGGCCGATGCTCATCCATTGCTCTACTACATTGGTGCTGCGCGCGCTGCCAATGAGCAAGGTCGCTACGAAGACTGCGACGCGCTGCTGGAACGCGCACTGGAACGTCAGCCGCAAGCCGAGCTGGCAGTCGCCTTGAATCACGCTCAGTTGCAGCAGGACCGTGGCGACACCGACGGTGCACTCGTCACACTGCAGGCGATGAACGAGCGTCACCCGCACAACCCGCAGGTTCTGCGTCAGTTGCAGCGCCTGTACCAGCAACGTGGTGACTGGTCCGACCTGATCCGCCTGATGCCGGAACTGCGCAAGGACAAGGTCCTGCCGCCCAAGGAGCTGGCCGAACTGGAGCGCCGCGCCTGGGGCGAGAACCTCACGCTGGCGGCGTACCGCGATGAACACGAAGGCGCGCCCACTGGCCTGCCTTCGCTGGAAGCGGCCTGGCAGGGGCTTAGCTCCGCGCAACGCCAGGAACCGCAACTGGTGCTGGCGTATGCCGATCAACTGCGTCGCCTGGGTGCCGAGGCTCAGGCTGAAGAGGTGCTTCGCGCAGCCCTCAAGCGCGATTACAACAGCCATCTGGCGCGGCTCTACGGGCTGGTACGCGGCAGTGACCCGTTGAAGCAACTGCAAACGGCAGAGGGCTGGCTCAAACATCATCCTGCTGACCCAAGCCTGCTGCTGAGCCTGGGCCGCATCTGCCTGCAAGGCAGACTGTGGGGCAAGGCGCGGGATTACCTGGAGAGCAGCCTGCGTCTGGAGCGCAACCCGGAGACCTGCGCAGAGCTCGCACGCCTGCTGGCGCAACTGGGCGAGACGGATCGCAGCAATATGCTGTTCCAGGAAGGCCTGGGCCTGCTCGACGAGCGCTTTTTGTCTCGTCCTTTGCCGGCGCTGACCAAGGCCTGAATCTGCCGGAGAGCCCTGTGCGAGGGCTCTCCGTTTTACTTCGACAGCCGAAAAATCAGCGCGTAAGAATCGTCCTACACCGATATGTAAAAGAACCACACCACGGTGTGCTTGTTTTCCTCGGTAAACAGCGACGCATCCGTACGCCGCCACCTTGAAAGCGCCGCACCCTTTCCTCTACCGTAATCGCCTCGTCCTTTGTTACGGATTTGCCATGTATCTGGCTCGCACACGCTTTCTGTTTTTCATGGCCTTTCTGGCATGTGCATCGATCTTCAGCACCGCCCTTTATTTGCAGCAAGCCTTTGCCCTGGACCCGTGCGTGCTCTGTCTTTTGCAACGGGCTGCCATTGTCGGTTGTGGCCTGCTGGCGCTGACGGCAACGTGTCACGCGCCGGGCCAGGTCGGGTGGCGTCGTTACAGTCTGGGGCTGTTACTGATCGCCCTCGCCGGAGTGGGCGCAGCAGGTGTTCAGGTCTGGCTGCAAACGGCTTCCGCCGATCAATTGATACCGTTCATTGCCCGGCTGGAACACGTCATGGGGCTGTTGTCGCTGGACACCTGTGTCGACCGCCTGCGCAGCGATGCGCTGCTTTGCGCGGAGATCACCTGGTCGCTGTTCGGCATCACGTTGCCTGAGTGGAGTCTGCTGGCATTTACAGGCATTGCGTTGCTGCCGCTGTACCCCCTCTTGAGCGAATTCAGCCACTGGCTGGCTGGCAAAAGTCAGGGCGAGTATTAAACGCTTGTATGAACTTTATCTCCTGCGTACCTTGATGGCCTTGTCGAGCGAGCATAATCTGGGCCGCACGCGTCACTGGAAATATGCTGTCCTGACGCATCTATCAGGCCAGGTTCTTGCTGACCAGCAAGAACGGCACAGGACCGCATACCCCTGAAGGGAAGAGAGAAGACCATGCTGGAAAGTTGTCAGAATGCTCAGGAACGCTGGGGTGGAGTCAACAAGCTGATTGATCGCTGGCTCCAAAGTCGTCTCGAACTGATCGAGGCTTACGATGCACTGGGCGACACACCCGAGGCATTGGCAGCTGACCGTGAAGGCCTGCAGAATTTCTGCGGCATTCTGGTTGACTATGTATCGGCCGGGCACTTCGAAGTCTACGAACAGCTGGGTGACGAAGCCCGGGCATTCAACGACGAGCGCGGGCTCGAGCTGGCTGACACGATCTATCCCCGTCTCGATGTCATCACCAAGTTTGCGTTGACGTTCAATGATCGTTGCGACAAGGGTGATTGCTCGGACGCTGCGGTCGTGGCCAAGGAATTCAACCAGCTGGGGCAGTTGCTGCATGAGCGCTTCGAGCTGGAAGACTGCCTGATTGAAGTGCTGCACACCTCCCACAAGGAAGAAGTCGCCGCTCAGGTCTGAATGCCCGCGGTGCATGTCCATAGCGTTGCCATAAGGGTGCTTTTGCACCCTTTTGCATGTCTGGAGACTCGGCTTGGGGCGCGCTTACTGTGAAACCGCGATCAGCTCGATCTCGAACACCAGCGGTGTGAACGGATCGATCAGGTCGCCAGCACCTTCGGCGCCGTAGGCTTGATCCGAAGGGATCACCAGGCGCCACTTCGCGCCGGTCGGCATGTTCTGCAACGCGCTGGTCCAGCCACTGATCACGCTGTCGAGCCTGAACCACTGAGGCTGGGTGCTCTGATCGAAGATCTTGCCGTCCGGCAAACGACCGACATAACGCACTTCGACTCTGCCATTGGCATCAGGCTTGGGGCCGGTGCCCGGTGTCAGCTCGGTCATGAGAATGCCATCGGCCAGTTCCTTGACGCCTGGCTTGGCCTTCTCGCCGGCCATGAACGTGCGCTCGGCCTTGAGGGCGGCTTCGGTAGGCGCATCGGTACCTGCGGTCTCGGCTTGCGCGATCGCTGCATCATGCTCACGCAGGATCTGGTCAATACGCTCCTGTTTGAGCGCAAGCGGCTTGCCCTGATAAGCCTGTTTCAAACCATCGACCAACGCCTTCAGATCAAGGTCCGGGACTTCCTGATGCAGGCGCTCGCCAAGACTGGCGCCCAGACTGTATGCAAGGTCATGAGCATCATTGTCCGGTGGTGCTTCGGCGGCTTGAGCCAAGGGTAGCAAGAGGAACAACGACGTTAACAAGTAGCGCGACATTAATGCTCTCCGGCCTGGGAAGGCAGCGATTATGCCAGCGCAAGCGCGTGCAGTGACGAGTCTTGCGAAGTGAATTTCACAATGCCTGCGCATCGTATCAAGCAATCATTTTTGACAGTATGCAACAGCGCCCCTTCGGTGGTGTCAAGATGCCCTAGCGGCGATGCGCGCAGAAGCCTAGTATGAGCCGCAATTTCGTCACCCAGGAGGTAAGTCATGTCGGCCAAAAAGAAGCCAGTAAACACTCCGTTGCATTTGCTCCAACAATTATCGGGCAGCTTGCTAGAACATCTGGAAGACGCATGCTCCCAAGCTTTGGCTGATGCCGAAAAACTGCTCGCCAAGCTTGAGAAACAACGCGGCAAGGCGCAGGAAAAACTGCACAACTCCCGCATCAAACTGCAGGACGCTGCCACCGCCGGAAAATCCAAGGCACAGACCAAGGCCAAAGATGCCGTGGCTGAACTGGAAGAATTGCTTGATGCGCTCAAATCGCGCCAGACTGAAACCCGCACCTACATTCTGCACCTCAAGCGTGATGCTCAAGAGAGCCTCAAGCTTGCGCAGGGTATCGGTCGCGTAAAAGAAGCCGTCGGCAAGATTCTGACCACCCGCAGCGCCAAGCCTGCAGCCCCGAAAGCCGCAACCAAGGCGCCTGCTGCCAAGGCCCCCGCAAAAGCTCCGAGCAAAGCACCTGCCAAGCCGCCGGTGAAAGCAGCCGCTGCCAAGCCGGTTGCCAAAGCTGCAGCCAAACCTGCGGTCGCTGCAAAACCGGCTGCCAAGCCTGCAGTGGTCAAGGCCCCGGCAAAAACCGCAGCCAAGCCAGCAGCACGGTCAGCCGCAGCCGCCAAGCCCGTTGCAGCCAAATCGACTGCCGCTAAGCCAGCTGCCAAACCTGCCGTCACCAAAGCACCTGCTGCGGCCAAGGCACCTGCGAGCAGCGCTGCCAAACCAGCTGCTGCCAAGCCGGCGGTCGCCAAGCCCGCTGTGAAAGCGCCTGCCAAAGCGCCCGTGAAAGCAGTGACCAAACCTGCTGCCGTCAAGCCCGCTGCCAAGCCAGCTGCCGCCAAGTCGGCAACACCAGCGCCAGCCGCTGCCAAGCCGACACCTGCCGCACCGGCCGCTGCATCGGCAAAACCTGCCGACAATGCAACGCCAACCAGCGCTTCCTAAAGCTGGTCGTCGCTACGCCCCACCGCGATGCGCAGCACATGCAGCGCATCGCGGTGACCCTCGACACAGCCTTCTGCACGTTCATCGACAAGCCCGATCAGCCACTCCTCGGCATCCCTTGCCTCGCCAGCGGGCCAATCTGCGCTCAGCCCCTCAAGCCGTGCCATCAAACTCTGCTCGGCCTCCAGTTCCAGCGCCTTGACCTTTGCTCGCAACCCGCCAAGCGCAACATCCTCAAGTGCCGCATTTCGCCATTCACTGCGTAAATTACGCAGCGGACGCACCACATCGTCGTGCCAGGGCGTCGCCAATTGTCTTATTTGTGCTAATCGTTGCGCGGTGCAGGCCACTTCGCGCGCACCGAGCCAGACCCCGCAAAGCACCATGCACACATTGCCCCCGTTGGCTTGCAGCGTCAGACAAGCCTGCTCCACACCCGGTCGGGCGTAGAAATCGAGGGTGAAACTCCAGAGCGCTGAAGGCATAGTGATCCACCTGTTCAGGACGAAGCTGGTAGACTCCGCCGCCATTATGATTCGACTTCAGAGCCTTACCTTACAGCGTGGTCCGCAACGTCTGCTAGAAGACGCCGAGCTGACCCTGCACGCCGGCCATAAAGCCGGCCTGATCGGTGCCAATGGCGCCGGGAAATCCAGCCTGTTTGCCTTGCTGCGCGCAGAGCTGACGCCCGACGCCGGCGACTGCCTGCTACCCGCCGACTGGCGCATCGCGCACATGCGTCAGGAGGTCGATACCCTCGAACGCCTGGCAGTGGACTACGTGCTGGACGGCGATGAGCGCCTGCGCGAAGTACAAAGCTCGCTGGCCGAGGCCGAAGCGGCGCAGGACGGCGCTGCTCAGGCGCGCCTGCATTCGGAGCTCGACAGTGCCGACGGCTACACCGCCGACGCGCGTGCGCGCAAGCTGCTGGCGGGCCTGGGCTTCACCAACGAGCAGATGGAACGTCAGGTTGGCAGCTTCTCCGGCGGCTGGCGGATGCGCCTGAACCTGGCGCAGGCGTTGATGTGTCCTTCAGACCTGCTGTTGCTCGATGAGCCCACCAACCACTTGGACCTCGACGCCATTCTGTGGCTTGAGGACTGGCTCAAGAGTTACCCCGGCACCTTGCTGCTGATTTCCCACGACCGGGACTTTCTCGATGCCGTGGTTGATCACATCGCTCACGTCGAGCAGCGCAAGATCACCTTGTATCGCGGTGGCTACAGCGCCTTCGAGCGGGCCCGCGCCGAACGTCTGGCCCAGCAGCAACAGGCCTACGAGAAGCAGCAAGTGCAACGTGCGCACATGGAGAAGTACATTGCGCGCTTCAAGGCACAAGCCACCAAGGCCCGCCAGGCACAGAGCCGCATAAAGGCGCTGGAGCGCATGGAAGAGCTGTCCGCTGCCCACGTTGACTCGCCCTTCAACTTCGTCTTCCGTGAGTCGGACAAGATCTCCAGCCCGCTGCTGGACCTGTCCGACGCGCGCCTGGGTTATGGCGACAAGACCGTCCTGGAGAAGGTCAAGCTGCAACTGACGCCGGGCGCACGTATTGGCCTGCTAGGCCCCAACGGCGCCGGCAAGTCGACACTGATCAAAAACCTGGCTGGCGAGCTTGAGCCGCAGAGCGGCCGGCTGGTGCGTGGTGAAAACCTCACGGTTGGCTACTTCGCCCAGCATCAGCTCGACTCACTGGACGCCAAGGCCACCCCATTGCTGCACTTGCAGCGCCTGGCACCGACCGAGCGTGAGCAGACCCTGCGCGACTTCCTCGGCGGCTTCGACTTCCGTGGCGCGCGTCTGGACGAGCCGGTGCTGAATTTCTCGGGTGGTGAAAAAGCCCGCCTGGCGCTGGCACTGATTGCCTGGGAAAAACCCAACCTGCTGCTGCTCGACGAACCGACCAACCACCTGGACCTGGAAATGCGTCTGGCGCTGACCATGGCCCTGCAGGAATTTGGCGGTGCGGTGTTGGTGGTGTCTCACGATCGGCACTTGCTCAAGAGCACCACCGACGACTTCCTGCTGGTGGCCGACGGCCGCGTGCAGGAGTTCGACGGCGATCTGGATGACTACACGCGCTGGCTGGCGGACTACCGACTGCGCAACGCGCCGGTCAGCAACACGCCGGTCAATGCCGACAAGACCGACAAAAAAGCCCAGCGCCAACAGGCAGCGGCCTTGCGTCAGCAACTGGCCCCGCACAAGCGCGAAGCCGACAAGCTGGAGCGCGACCTCGGCCTGGTGAATGAAAAACTCGCCAAGGTCGAAGAGGCACTGGCGGACAGCACCAACTATGAGGCTGCCAACAAGGACAAGCTGCGCGATCTGCTGGCCGAGCAGGCGAAACTGAAAGTGCGTGAGTCCGAGCTGGAAGACGCCTGGATGCAAGCACTGGAATTGCTCGAGTCTATGCAGGCCGAGCTGGAAGCATTGTCGTGATCAAGGCAGAAGTCTGATGGAAGTCCTGGGGTTGCCGATATCCGCCTACTGGATAGAACCGCTGTTGATCGGCGTGCAGATTTTGCTGATTCTGCTGGCCGGCTATGTGTTGCAACGCGTCGTGGGCGGCTTTCTGACCGGGCTGGGCGAACGTTATCCGCTGCCGCCGGAGCTGCTGGTGCCGGTTCGCGGCGGCTTGCGCTGGCTGATCATGGGCAGCGCTTTCGTCTTCGTGCTGGGCAGGCTTGGTGTTTCGGCAACGGTTTTGTGGACTGCGCTGTCCGGCTTTGTCGCGGTCGCGGCTGTCGCGTTCTTCGCAATGTGGAGCGTGCTGTCGAACCTGCTTTGCGCCATTCTGATCTTCACCATCGGCCCGTTCCGCATTGGCGACATGGTCGAGCTGGTCGATACGCTGGACAAGCCCGGCGTGAAGGGCAGGGTGGTCGCCATCAACCTGATGTTCACCACCCTGATCGAGACCCCGGAAGCCGGCGGCGCGCTGGTTCAGGTGCCCAATAGCCAGTTCTTTCAGAAGTCGGTGCGTCGCTGGCGCGGCAGTGATCTGTTCCCGCAGATGGTGGCTGCAAAACCGGCGGATGAGCAGGACTAGAAATAATTGGCTTTGCGAAACAACACGCATTAATTTATCGAACATTCGACTTTCGCGAGGTGCGCAATGGCACTTGAAACGTGGCTGGGCTTTTTTGCGGCCTGCTGGATTATCAGCCTCTCTCCTGGCGCGGGTGCCATCGCCTCGATGTCCTGCGGCCTGCAATACGGTTTCCTGCGCGGCTACTGGAATGCCTTGGGGCTGCAGATAGCGCTGGTGGCGCAGATCGCGATTGTCGCGGCCGGGCTTGGCGCGGTATTGGCAGCTTCCGAGATGGCCTTCACGCTGATCAAGTGGTTCGGCGTGGCGTATCTGGTCTATCTGGGCATCAAACAGTGGCGCGCATCGCCCACCGACCTTGCCGACGAATCCGCCGTGCGGCCGGTGGGCAAGCCGATGACGCTGGTGTTCCGCGGTTTTCTGGTCAACATCAGCAACCCCAAGGCGCTGATCTTCATCCTGGCGATCCTGCCGCAGTTCATCGAGCCGACTGCTCCGCTGTTCATGCAGTACGTGATCATCGCCGCGACCATGGTCGTGGTCGATCTGATCGTCATGGCGGGTTACACAGGGCTGGCGTCGAAGGTGTTGCGTGCGCTCAAGACCCCTCGCCAACAGCGTCGCCTGAACCGCACCTTTGCCAGCCTGTTCGTCGGCGCGGCCGGTTTTCTCGCGACGTTGCACCGCGGCACGGCCTGAATCGGCCGCACACCGGCTTTTGCCCGTGTCCCGATCACCTGAAACAGGGCATCAGGCACTGTTTCAGGAACCCATATGGGCTGATCGTAAAATTCAGTAACAAAAATCCATCTCGACTCTTGAGTAGCACTCCTGCGGAGTGAACAATGCAACGCATCGCATTCTTGTTGAGATTCTGCAATGCCCCTCCGTTCTCGTTTCCTTGTCTGGCTGCTGGTGCCACTACTGACGCTGTGCAGTAGCATCGCGCTGGCCGACCCTGTCGAGGGCGCAGCCCAGGCGTTGCACCTGCTGGATTATCTGGGTGCTGACTACCCGGCCAGCGTGGCGGATGGCAAGGTTGTCGAAGCTGCCGACTACCAGCAGCAGATTGAAGCCCTGACCACGCTACAAGGCCTTGTGCTCGCTCTGCCGCAACGCGCCGAGCGCGCGGATCTGGAACAGGCTGTTGCGCAGCTGAAAAATGCCGTGAGCAGCAAACAGGACGGCACACAGGTTGCGCGTCAGGCACGGCAACTGGCGGCAAAACTGGCTGTGGCCTATGAGGTCAGCCAGGCACCCGCCATCACGCCAGACCCAGCCCGTGGCGCGCCTCTGTATGCTCAGCATTGCTCGGTCTGTCATGGCGACACCGGTGCAGGTGACGGCCCGGCAGGTATCGGTCTGGAGCCGCCGCCGTCGAACCTGCGTGACACTGCGCGGCTGGATCGCCTGAGTCTTTACGATCTCTACAACGCCCTCGGCCTTGGCATTGCCGGCACCGATATGCCCGCGTTCGCCGACCAGCTGGATGATCGCCAGCGCTGGGACATCGCGACCTCTATCGCAAGCTTCAGCGCGCAACCTGTGGCCACTGCCACCAAGGCGTTCAACCTGGCAGACCTGGCCCGTCAAACCCCCGCCGAGGTACAGGCTGCGGAAGGCCCGGACGCCGCAGCGACCTTCCGCGCCCAGCGCGCACAACCGCCGCAGGTGCAGCGCGGCCCGGCGCAACTGCTCGATTACACCGGTGTAACGCTGGACAAGAGCCTGGCGGCCTACAAGGCGGGTGATCGCGAGCAGGCCTACGATTTGTCGGTGGCGGCGTATCTGGAAGGTTTTGAGCTGGTCGAAAGCTCGCTGGATAACGTCGATGCCAACGTCCGTAAAGACACCGAAAAGAGCCTGATGGCTTACCGTCAATCATTGCAGGACAGCCTGCCGCTACCACAGGTCGAGCAAAAGCTTGAGGTGGCCAAAGCCAAACTCAAAGAGTCGGCAGGCCTGCTGGGCAGCGATGGTCTGAGCCTTTCGCTGAGCTACATCTCAGGCCTGTTGATCCTGCTGCGCGAAGGGCTGGAAGCGATTCTGGTGCTGGCGGCGATTCTGGCGTTCCTGCGTAACACCGGCCAACAGTCCGCCGTGCGCAGCGTCAACGTGGGCTGGGGCCTGGCGCTGCTGGCCGGTCTCGGGACCTGGGCACTGGCGGCTTATGTCATTGACGTCAGCGGCGCACAGCGTGAGTTGCTGGAAGGGGCCACCGCGTTGTTTGCCAGCGTGATGGTGCTCTGGCTAGGCGTGTGGATGCACGACCGTCGCCATGCAGCTGCCTGGCAGGACTATGTCAAAAGCAGCCTGGTCGGCGGCGGTGGCCGTTTCGGATTCGCGGTGCTGGCGTTCTTCTCGGTGTATCGCGAGCTGTTCGAAGTCATTTTGTTCTACGAAACCCTGTGGCTGCAGGCAGGACCAGCCGGGCACAACGCAGTGCTGGCGGGCGGCGCCACGGCACTTGTGCTGCTGGTCGGTCTGGCGTGGGTGATTCTGCGCGGCTCGGCGAAACTGCCGCTGTCGCTGTTCTTTGGCATCAACGCTGCACTGCTGTGTGCGCTGTCGGTGGTGTTCGCCGGGCATGGCGTCAAGGCCCTGCAAGAAGCTGGCATCTTCGGTACCCGGCCAGTGCCGTTCTTCGAGTTCGACTGGCTGGGCATTCACGCCGACCTGTACTCGCTCGGTGCACAGGCCATCGCCCTTACTGCCATTGCCGTGCTTTACGGGCGTAGCGTGCTGGCAGAGAAACGCAGGCTGCAGGCATCAGCCTGAAGCTATACACCTGCTCAAGGGCAAGCGGCACCCGCCGCTTGTCCAGACTGCACTAATCAGCGTTATTTCTGCCATCGTTAGATGCTTTTCCTTCATGTACAAAAAACCACCTGTCAGTTCTGTCAGTAGACGCACTTTTTATTCAAGCCTAGTGTAGCGAAACGCCAACTCGGCTATCGGGTACAGGCGCATTTACCTGAAAAAGAGGTGGGTGATGGTCAAGTACGAGATTCGGTTGTGGGCTGAAGATACTGAGCGACATAACCATCCTGTAATAGCCATTGAGTTTTACGAGGAAGATGAACTGCAAGAACATGCCCTGATAAAACTCTACCCTCACGGGCGATACAAGATAATAGAAGGCGAATTGGGCAGGGACGAAGACGTGCTCCATGACTTGGCGCTGGCGTTCAGAAAAAAGGTGGGGGAGCTTGCCGATTGGTGATTCCGCTCTTGAGAGCCTCGACGGCGAGGGGCTGATAAAAAAAGGTTCGCTCAAACGAGCGAACCTTTTAGTTAAAACGCCTCACGTGAAACACGCAGATCAATTCATCCCAGATCAACCGGCTTCTTCAACTTTGGATTCGGAAAAAACTGCACGCCCTGGACCTTCGGATCCGCCGGTTTGACCACCGCCTTGTTAACCCGCGTGCCCAGCTCTTTGGGTATCGAAATACCTTGTTCGTTGAGCGTATCGCTGTACCCGCAGCCGACGCACTCGCGGTGCGGCACGTCGTTTTCGCTCCACATCATGAGTTTGTCAGGCTCGCTGCACGCCGGGCATACAGCCCCGGCGATGAAGCGTTTCTTGGTAATGACTGCCGGTGTATCGGTCATGCTGCCGCGTCCTCACTCAAGCCACTGTGACGCAACAATGCGTCAATCGACGGCTCACGTCCGCGGAAGTCGACGAACAGCACCATCGGCACCTGTGAGCCGCCACGCGCCAGAATGGCTTCGCGAAACGCCCGACCGGTTTCGGCGTTAAGCACGCCGTCTTCCTCGAACTTGGAGAACGCATCGGCAGACAGTACTTCGGCCCACTTGTAGCTGTAGTAACCGGCTGCGTAACCGCCTGCAAAGATGTGCGCAAAGCTGTTCGGGAAACGGTTATAGGCAGGCGGACGCATGACCGACACTTCGTCACGAATGCCTTCCAGCACATCAAGCACGCTGCGCCCGTCACCGTGGGTGGCGTGCAATTCAAAGTCGAACAGCGAGAACTCCAGCTGACGCACCATCATCAGACCGGACTGGAAGTTCTTGGCGGCGAGCATTTTCTCCAGCAGGTCCTGCGGCAGTGGCTCGCCGGTTTCGTAATGACCGGAGATCAGCGCCAGACCTTCAGGCTCCCAGCACCAGTTTTCCATGAACTGGCTCGGCAACTCGACCGCATCCCATGCCACGCCATTGATACCGGAAACACCCGCATGCTCGACGCGGGTCAGCAGGTGGTGCAAGCCGTGACCGAATTCGTGGAACAGGGTGGTGACTTCATCGTGGGTCAGCAGCGCAGGCTTACCGGCAGCGGCCGGCGTGAAGTTGCATACCAGATTAGCCACCGGGCTTTGCAGCGCACCTTGCGCAGTGCGACGACGATCACGGGCGCCATCCATCCAGGCACCGCCACGCTTGTTGGCGCGAGCATACAAATCAAAGAAGAAACGCCCGACGTGCTGGCCGTTTTCCTTGATCTCGAACAGACGAACGTCCGGGTGCCAGGTGTCGAAGCCTTTCTGCTCGGCAATCTCGATGCCGTACAGACGCTGGACGATGGCAAACAGGCCGCCGAGCACCTTATCGATGGGGAAGTAGGCGCGCAGGATTTCCTGGGAAACGCTGTAACGCTGTTCGCGCAGCTTCTCGCCGTAAAAACCGCTGTCCCAGCTTTGCAGGTCCGGGCAACCCTGTTCGGCCGCATAAGTCTTGAGCTGCTCCAGGTCCTGAGCAGCGAACGGCTTGCTGCGTTTGGCCAGATCACGCAGGAAACTCAACACCTGATCACTGGACTCTGCCATCTTGGTCGCCAGGCTCAGCTCGGCAAAGTTCGCGTAGCCGAGCAACTGCGCCAGCTCCTGGCGCAGATCGAGAATCTGCTCCATCACCGGCGTATTGTCGTTCTTGCCAGCGTTGGGACCCTGGTCCGAAGCACGGGTACAGTAAGCTGCGTAGACTTCTTCGCGCAGGGCACGGTCTTCGGCGTAGGTCATTACCGCGTAGTAGCTCGGGAATTCCAGGGTAATCAAGTAGCCTTCGAGGTCCTTGGCCTTGGCAGCTGCGGCCATCTGTTGCTTGGCAGAATCGGTCAGGCCGGCGAGGGCGGACTCGTCAGCGACCAGCTTGGTCCAGGCCTGAGTGGCATCGAGCAACTGGTTGGAAAACTGGCTGCCCAGCTCGGACAATTTGCTCTGCACTTGCGCATAACGTTTCTGCTGCTCGGGCGGCAGGTCGATGCCGGACAGGCGGAAGTCGCGCAGCGATTGCTCCAGAATGGTCTTCTGACCGACGTCAAAGCCTGCGGCCTCAGGGCTGTTGGCCAGCGCTTCATAAGCCTGAAACAGTGCGCGATTCTGGCCCATCTCGGTGGAGTAGGCGCTCAATGCCGGCAGGCACGACTCATACGCTTCACGCAGTTCAGGGCTGTTGCACACGGCATTCAGATGGCTGACCGGGCTCCAGGCAGCGCCCAAGCGGTCGTTCAGCTCGTCCATGGTCAACACCAGCCCGGCCCAGGTCGGCGTCGAGCCCTGTTTGCTGAGGATGTCGACAATCGCGGCACGGTTGTCGGCCAGGATTTGTTCGATAGCAGGTTTGACATGTTCGGCACGAATCGCCGAAAAGGGTGGCAGGTCGTACGATTGCAGAAGAGGGTTGTTCGCGCTCACGGTTTTGCACCTTGCCTGGAAGAAACACTCAGCCATCTTAATTACAATCGATGCCGTGCGCAGCACCCAAACCTGTTCCAGACGTCTATCACTGCCAAAGAAGGAGCCTATCGTGGCCATTCGCAAGTTTCAGGACCACACCCCAGCCCTCGGCGAACGGGCCTTTATCGATCATTCAGCGATGGTTATCGGTGACGTCGAAATCGGTGCCGACAGCTCCATCTGGCCGCTGACGGTCGTACGCGGCGACATGCACCGCATCCGCATCGGCGCGCGCACCAGCGTGCAGGACGGCAGCGTGCTGCACATCACCCACGCCGGCCCCTTCAACCCCGACGGCTTCCCGCTGCTGATCGGCGACGAGGTGACCATCGGCCATAAATCGATGCTACATGGCTGCACCATTGGCAACCGCATCCTGGTCGGCATGGGCACCACCATCATGGATGGCGCAGTGGTGGAAGATGAAGTGATCATCGGCGCAGGCAGCCTGGTGCCACCGGGCAAAGTGCTGGAAAGCGGCTTTTTGTATGTCGGCAGGCCAGTCAAACAGGCGCGTGCATTGACCGAAAAGGAAATCGCCTTTTTTCCGTACAGCGCCACCAACTACGTGAAGCTCAAGGACCAGCATCTGGCTGAGGGGTTTGATAAGCCGTAACTATCATTCCTACGCTCCAGCTTAGGAATGCATCCCGTGACGCTCTGCGTTACAAATCTGCGCAGCGCCGCTCACTCAAGACCGGACGCAGAGCGTCCAGAAAGGCATTACCACGCGGAGCGTAGTAACGATGATCGCGCTCAGTGCATCAACCGCCGCAGCGCCGTCTTGCGCGACTCGACCGGCAGCCCGCCCAGCGCCTCCACCGCCTGATAAAACGCCGGCCAATCGCCATTGACCTGCCTGAACAACGCCGCAAATGCTGGCACCCACTGATCATAAAGGCCAAACGGCAGCAACTTGGCGTTGTTCATCGGGCCGTTGACCCAGCCATCGAAACGCTTGTCGCCCGCCCACTGTTCATCACGCATCTGCCGATAATCACGGCGCAACCGCTCGAACTCCGCAGCCTTGCGCGCCCGCATCACCTCTGCCGACAACGGCTGACGATAAAGCGCCTTTAGCCGCTCGCGAGTCTCCAGCACCAACCGAATGAACTGATCACGCCGCGCCGACTGAGAAACACTCTCCGGCGGCAAGCCCCGGGCAGCACGCCACTGCCGCGTACCTTCCTGCTCGACGAAACTGGCGTAGGACTCATTGAACTCGGTGTCGTCCTTCACATAAAAACGCTGATGCGCCAACTCATGAAAAATCAGCGTCGCCAAGCGCTCGTCGCCCCAACCCAGCATCGAGCTGAGAATCGGATCATCGAACCAGCCCAGCGTTGAGTAGGCCTCCACGCCACTCAAATAAACGTCCTTGCCCGCCTGGCGCTGCAACGCCGCCTCGCCACGCGCCCCGCCAGGGCTGTAATAACCGCGATACGCGACACACCCGGCAATCGGAAAACAGTGCGTCACCGGCTCGAGCGAAAACTCGTCCGTCGCAAACACATTCCACACCACATAAGGCCGCCCCAGATCCGCATACAGGCGATAACTCTTGTTATCCGGAAGATGCAAATGATCGCTGGCAAACCTGCGCGCCAACTGTGACCGAGCCAAGTGCTCGCGCAAGCCTGCGTCCCGAGTCGGGTCGGCAATAATCTTCTCCACAGGCTCACGCGCCTGCAGCAACTGCCACTGGCCCTGCGCCAACTGGCCGTAGTAGGAAACGCTGGAGCAACCGGCGAGCAGCGTAAGGGCCGTTAGCGCGAACAGGTGGCGAAGGCGTGAGGCAGAGGGTATGGGCATGGAGGGCAGGGCTTTGGTGGTGTGGATACGGTGATGTTATGCCGGACGGGTGTGCGGGTGTGCGGGTGTGCAAGTGTTGTGAGGGTATGAAACGGCGCATTGCGCTGCTTGTTAACCGTATCCAATTGACAGACTCCGGCCGGTTCACTGTAATGGCTGGCGCTACGGACAACGCAAGGGACCTGCCATGACCAAAACACCCACTTCCGGCCGAGGTGATCTGCCCCGCGCGCTGATTTTCATCCCGCTGGGCCTGTGCCTGCTCTACCTTACTGTTTGCCTGGTCGTTGACCGGATTAACTTCCTGGCCCAGGCGCAACGCGCTGAAGGGCATGTCAGCGCCCTGAATGCGGGCGGCAGCCACCCACAAGTGGACTTCACCGATGCTGTGGGCAAAGCGGTCAGCTACCCCCAAGGCGGCTTTATATTCGGCTATTCGGTGGGCGACCCGGTGACAGTGCTCTACCTCGGCGAAGCCCCCTCCAGCACCGCGATCATTGAAGACCAGGGCGCGCTATGGGGCGTGAGCCTGCTGACGGGCCTGTTCGCAATCGTGTTTACCGCAGGAGGCGGTTACCACATGGCTGCATGGATTCGCAGGCGCCGGATGGCACGGTGACTGTAAGGACATTCGAATGCCCATTGTCATTGGCGGGCGCTACAAGCCTGCCGGCATAGGCGGGTTTATCCGTAAGACGCTGCGCCACGGAAACGACATTACACAATGCCGAGAGGCCATGCCTCTCCTGAACCGTCCCCCACCTCAACACTCCCTTCTAATGCCGTAGTTGTAACATCCTCAACGCCAACCGCCGAAAGGACTTCGCATGCCTACAGCCCCAACCCCGCAAATCCCCCCGGTCCAGCGCGAACTCAGCCTGCGTGCCGTCATCACCGGCATCGTTCTGGGCATCCTGCTAACCCCTTCCAATGTCTACGCAGGCCTGAAGATCGGCTGGTCGTTCAACATGTCGATCATTGCGCTGCTGATCGGTTACGCCATCTGGCAAGGGCTGGCCAAACGCTCGCCCCATCAGCCGCCGTGGACGTTGCACGAGAGCAATATCAATCAGACGGTAGCGTCGGCGGCGGCGTCGATTATTTCCGGTGGGTTGGTGGCGCCGATTCCGGCTTATACCTTGTTGACGGGGCAGCAGCTGGATGCGATTCCGATGATGGCGTGGGTGTTTTCGGTGAGTTTTCTGGGGATCTGGATTGCATGGTATTTACGGCCGTCGTTGCTCAATGACACATCGCTGAAGTTCCCGGAGGGCATGGCGACGCTGGAGACGCTGCTGCACATCTACAACCATGGCCGGGAAGCGGCTACGCGGTTGAAGGTGTTGCTCAATGCTGCGTTGCTGTCCGGGTTGGCGAAGTGGGTCGATACGTTTGTGTGGGCATTCCCGCGCTGGTCGCCGAGTGCGTCGCTGGAGCGTTTGACGTTTACCGCAGACCCTTCGCTGTTATTGGTGGGGTTCGGTGCAATCATCGGCATTCGTGTGGGGGTGACGCTGTTGCTCGGTGCCTTGCTGGCGTGGGGCGGGCTGGCGCCGTGGTTATTGGCGCAAGGGCTGGTGACGTTACCGGCCGGCAGCAGTGGCCCGCAGTTCGCGGCGCTGGTGGAGTGGTTGCTGTGGCCGGGTGTGAGTTTGATGGTCTGCTCGACGCTGGCGTCGCTCGCGATTCGTTTATGGGGATTGCACAGGTCCACCAAAGCGAACAGCGGGACGATCTGGGCCGTGCCTAAGGCGGGGCCGGCACTCGGTCTGCTGTTGTCGATCATTCTGGTGGTGAGCCTGCAGGCGCTGTTGTTCGGCATCAATCTGTGGATGGCACTGTTGACCATTCCTCTAGCCATTTGCCTGGCAGCGGTGGCCGCCAGGGTGGTTGGTGCGACGGGCATTCCGCCCATTGGTGCTATCGGGCAGTTATCGCAACTGAGCTTCGGCATCGTCGCGCCAGGGCAGGTAACGATCAATCTGATGAGCGCCAACACGGCGGGCGGTTCGGCCGGGCAATGCACCGATCTGATGAACGACTTCAAGGTGGGCAAGGCGATCGGGGCCACGCCACGCAAACAGTTGGTCGCACAGACGCTGGGGATTTTCGTCGGCAGTATCGTCGGAGTGCTGGCTTATATGGCGCTGATTCCAGACCCGCAAAGCATGTTGCTCACTGAGGAGTGGCCCGCTCCGGCAGTGGCCACCTGGAAGGCTGTGGCGCAAACCCTGACCCACGGGCTGGACTCGTTATCAGCGAGCATCCGTTGGGCCATCTTTATTGCAGGCCTGACGGGCCTGTTGCTTGGGGTACTCGACAGCACGCTGCCCGCCCGTCGCGCCCGTTACTTGCCAAGCGCCGCTGCGCTGGGCCTGGCGTTTGTCTTGCCGGCTTCGGTGTCGTTGATGATGGCCCTTGGCGCGGTGCTCACGTGGACAGTCAGCGGTCGCTGGGCCAGTCTCACCGAACGTTTCGCGATTACTGCGGCAGCGGGGCTGATCGCCGGGGAAAGCATTACCGGAGTGGGGGCGTCGTTGTGGCAGATGTTTGGTAATGGGTGAGTGGTGGCGCTTTGGTGAGCCAAGGCGGATCGCCAATCGCGATCCGTCAGAGGCTCGCGAAAGCTGAATTCCAGTTTATGAGGTACTTCGGAGCACACCATGGGACCAGGCCATTGACTGGGGCTCTGCGGAAAAGAGCTTCGTTCAGACACCGCATATTCCGCCCCTCAGCGAGGGCTGCGCTCATTACCGCACACAACAAAAAGCCCACCGTATGGGTGAGCTTTGGGTATTGCTGTATCATCTGTCCGTGGGGGGAGGCATAAGCCAGCTAAGCCCTCGGCAAGTGAGCTGACTATAAGGAAATTCGCAGTTGTCGTCAATGTCGACTCTAGAAGTTGCAAAAGCAATCAGACTGTCCATTTCTTCTGCCCGGATTTCAACCTATGAAAATGCAGCGCTTGCTGTGGGCCGGGGACTCGATGAGGCTGTAACGTTATATGCCTGGAACGCCCTCGTCTCTGGAGCATTTCTTACACCTTTGCACCTGTGTGAGGTAATTGTCCGTAACGGCGTTGCCGACGCAATTGCTTCGGTATACGGCCCTCGATGGCCGTGGAGCCCTGGTTTCGAGCAGAGCTTGCCGGATGTCACAGGCCCGACTTTCAAGCCAAAGCAAGAGCTTGCAAGAGCCAGACAAAAATGTTCCACAACCGGGTCTGTTATCGCGGAGCTGAAATTTGTGTTTTGGGAAAAAATGTTCACGAAACGGTTTGAGGGCCGTCTCTGGGCACCTTACTTACACCGTTTTTTTCCAAACCTGGAAAAATGCTTCACTGTATCTACACACCGAGCAAAGATCGCAGCTGATCTTGAGCAAATCCGGTTGCTTCGAAATCGAATTGCTCATCATGAGCCGATCTTTTCACGAAACCTGAAAAGCGATTTTGCCGTTATTCAACGCCTGACTGAAACACGTTGCATCGTTTCGGCAGATTGGATGAATGGCCAACAACAGGTCATGTCAACAGTCGCCACTAAACCTTTTTAAGCAGAGGTACAGACTCAGGTGCCAAGCCGTTTTCTCACTTTAACAATCGCATTCACCCTCGCAACCCTCGCCGGATGCGCCGGCCCCCTGCCTGCGGTTGATCCAAACATGGCGTGGATCGACATGCGCACACTCACCGGCCAGTTGATCATGGCCGACAAACTGGATGGCAAGAACACCTACGACGGGCGCTATTTTCAGGTGACGCCGGGCAGCCATGAGTTGCAGGTGCGTTATGACTACGAATACCGCTCAGGCGGGATGGGGATGATCGGTGATGAGTACACCGAGATCACCTGTTACGTCAGTGTTCGTTACAAGCACTTCGCTGCAGGGCAGCACTACATGCTGGAGGTGCGCTCACTGGCGAACAGTGTCGACGCCTGGCTTTACGATGAGAAACGCAACGTAGTGGCCGAAGAGGAAGAAGAGGGCGGTGTGCACTGCATCTGATCAGCGATCATTACGCTGGTAGATGATTTTTTTGCTGCCGTTTTCGCAGCTGCCGACGACCATGTTCGGGTCGGTGGCTTCTTCGTTGCTAACGATTTCCAGTGTGTAGGACGTGACATTGTTGGCCTGGATCTTGGCTTCGATTTCATCCTTGAGTTCATCACAGGATTTCGGGGCCGCCAGGGCGCTGGTTGCCAGCAAAGTGCAGGTTGCTGCCAGAATAAAACGTTTCATGCTCGACTCCTGATCAAAATCAAACCATGCGCCAATCAACGCATGACAGATGAAGCAGCCAGCTTTATACAGCAGATACGGGAGCGCACAAGGCGCCCCCGCCAGGTTTACCGAGGATCAGCTCACCAATGTGGCGTCTAGCGTGATCTTGGCGTTCAACACTTTCGAAACCGGGCAGCCTTCTTTGGCTTTCTTGGTCAGTTCGTCGAACTGTTCCTGTGTTGCTCCTGGCACTTTGGCCTTGAGGACAAGGTGCACAGCGCTGATGGCGAAACCGCCTTCAACCTGATCCAGCGAAACCTCGGCGCTGGTATCGATGCTGTCAGCCTTCAGGCCTGCGTCGCCCAGAATCATGGACAGTGCCATCGAGAAACAGCCCGCGTGGGCCGCACCAATCAGTTCTTCGGGGTTGGTACCTTTGCCGCCTTCAAAACGTGCCTTGAAGCCGTAAGGCGCTTCGCGCAACACGCCGGTTTCCGTGGAGATGCTGCCGATACCGCTTTTCAGATCACCTTCCCAGTGGGCGGATGCTTTCTTGACGATGCTCATGGTGGCTCCTTTTGGAATGAATTGGTTCAATGCTGTTACAAGGTTCTGAGGATAGACCGCTCTGGAAAGTTCAACCGTCGGAAAGACCTACTGTTTAAGTAGGTTTTTACCCGACTGCCATTGAAAAGCCCGACTTGCGCCCGCACTGCTGCTTCATCTTGGGCAGCTCCAGCAGCCAGCCCATCTCAATTCGAGGAGCTACCCCGGCCTATGAAACGTCTGGCAGATGTAAAAATTTCGACCCTTGATCTGGTGCCCGTGCGCCACGACAAAGGGCCCGCCGAATCCCTGCGCAATTCGCTCAGCCTCGCTCAGCACGTTGAAAAGCTGGGCTACAACCGTTTTTGGGTGGCTGAACACCACAACATGGACGGCATTGCGAGTTCGGCGACCTCCGTGCTGCTCGCGTACCTGGCCGGGGGCACTTCAACCATTCGTGTGGGCGCTGGCGGGATCATGCTGCCCAATCACGCGCCGCTGGTGGTTGCCGAGCAGTTCGGCACCCTGGCCAGCCTCTATCCTGATCGAATTGATCTAGGCCTGGGCCGCGCGCCGGGCTCCGATCAGATGACCGCCCGTGCCTTGCGCCGCGAGCGCTCCGGCAGCGCCGAAGACTTTCCGGATGATGTCACTGAACTGATGGAGTACCTGGGGCCGCGCACACCTGATCAAAAAGTGATCGCAGTGCCGGGCTCCGGCACCAATGTGCCGATCTGGTTGCTGGGCTCGAGCCTGTTCAGCGCGCAATTGGCGGGCATGCGCGGGCTGCCTTATGCGTTCGCTTCGCACTTCGCACCGCGTTACATGCACGAGGCCATTCGCGTGTACCGCAATCACTTCCAGCCCTCGGCCGTGCTCGACAAGCCCTACGTGATGCTCGGGGTTCCGCTGTCGGCAGCCGATACCGATGAGCAGGCTGAATACCTGGCCACCTCGGTCTACCAGCGCATTCTGGCGCTGATGCGCGGGCACAGTCTGATGCAGCGGCCACCGGTCGATTCCATGGACGGCCTGTGGCTGCCACACGAACGTGAAGCGGTGGCGAGCTTCCTGGGGCTGGCGATGGTCGGCGGCCCGGAGAAGATCCGCGCCAAGCTGGACGTGCTGCTTGAGCAGACCGATGCCGACGAGCTGATCTTTACCTGCGACATGTACGAGCATGAAGACAGGCTGCGGTCCTACGAGATTCTCGCGCAGGTCGCACACGGCTAGGCGAATCCTGAAACCGAGAAGCAGCATCGCAAAGTGCTCGACCAAAAACACGATCGCCCCGGACTGTAACCAGTCCGGGGCGATCATGTTCGTGAAACCTGCAAACGGGATTGACCGGCCTGACCTGAATCAGGCTCGATCAGTCATCAACCGCGCTGGTAGACGATTTCCTTGGTGCCGCCTTCGCAGGTGCCGACCACTTGCTTGCCGGCTGCACTGCCTTTCTCGACGACTTCCAGCGTGTAGGACGTTACGCCCTTCGACTGGAGCTTGGCATCGAGTTCACTTTTCAACTCGTCACATGGCTTGCCTGCCGCAAGGGCGGTGCCTGCAATGCTCAACAAGCCTACAGCCAACAAAAACTTCTTCATGGGTAATCCCTCTCGTCCGGCCAACTGCAGACGCCATCGGAACAGGCGCCCATTGAACATCCCCGCGCTCACACATCGATCCTGACAGGGTCATATCTGTGTGTAGCGCAGGTTATGGCAATCGGCCAGTCGAAAGGTTCAGGTGATGATCAGCTGGCCGCGATGCGAAAGCCGACTTTCAACGTGACCTGAAAGTGCGCGACTTTGCCGTTTTCGATATGGCCGCGGGTTTCGGTCACTTCAAACCATTCCAGATGGCTGAGGCTTTTGCTGGCTTCGGCCAGTGCGTTATTGATGGCGTCTTCGATGGTGGTGGTGGAAGAGCCGACGATTTCGACTTTTTTGTACGTGTGGTTATCGCTCATTGCAGTTCTCCTGAAAGTGTCTGGCAAGGCGCAACGTAAACCGCGCTCCCTGCTTCTGTCAGGGGAAGGCGCGCAAAAGTTCAGCATTTTGCAAAAATCCCATCGCACTTTCCAAAAAGCCCGGAGTCGGAAACAACACGCCCACTCATCATTGCAGGAGATACACCATGGTTAGTACTTCACTTCGCAAGGCCTCGTTGCAGAGTATGGAAGCTGAGATCGAGAGCCTCTTGAAGTCCCTCGAGGGCCTGAAAGACGACGCTACTGACGAGTCGCGCAAGACACTGAAAAACCTGAAAGCCAACGCCGAAAGCGCGCTGAGCCATTCGCGCAGCCTGCTCAGCGACGTCTACGAAGACGTCAAAGAGAAAACCCGCGAAAACGCCCTGGCAACCCGTGACTACGCCCAAGAGCACCCTTGGACCACCGCTGGTGTTGCCGTCGGTGCAATCGGCCTGCTCGCCGCCTATCTGCTGTTCAAGCGCGGTAACTGATCAGTTTCTGATCGGGTCCCCAGACCGCTTCAGCTCATTTTTCAACCACTGAGCAAGCTGCCGCGCTCGTCCATCGGCCGCTCTTCTGGGTACCCACAACGCCAGCTGTGCCGGGGTTTCACTGAAACCCCACGGCGCAGCCAGGCGACCGGCTTTCAGGTCATCGATGACCAGCGGTTCCGGCGCAATCGCGATGCCCAAGCCTGCCACGGCCGCCTCCAGCAAATAATACAAATGCTCGAAACCCTGACCGTAGCGCAACGCGTCCGGATCGATTCCGTTCTGCTGTGCCCAGCTTGGCCAAGCTTGCGGACGTGACGTGGTTTGCAACAAGGATTCTTCAAGCAGGGCGTTGGCGGGCGCATCGCGCATGCTTTCGAATCGCGCAAAGCGCGGGCTCAGGACCGGGCCGATTCGTTCGCTGGCCAGCTCGAAGACCTGCATGTCTGCAGGCCAGGGTGGCTCGGCAAATACCAGCAACGCATCCAGCCCTGGCCGACGTGGGTCAAGATCACCTTCGCCTGCCGACAGGTGCAGACGCAGGTCCGGTAACTCCGCATTCAAGCGGCTCAGGCGCGGGATAAACCAACGGGCCAGCAGGCTGCCGGAACAACCGAGCACGAAAGGCGCATCGACGCTGCCTTTGCTCAGTTCTGCGCACACGCTTCGCAGCCGGTCGAATGCGTCGGCGCTGGCGTCACGCAAGCGAATGCCCGCATCTGTGAGTTTCAGGCCACGCCCGTCCTTGCTGAACAGGCTGACGCCCAAGTGTTCTTCCAGGACTTTCAACTGACGGCTGACAGCACCGTGGGTCACGCTCAGCTGCTCGGCGGCCTGACTGACGCTGCCGAATCGGGCGGTGCTTTCAAAGGCACGCAAAGCATTGAGAGGAGGGAGGTCGCGGCTCATGATCTGTGAGTTTTCCTGACAGGTTGCAGCGATCTTATCGGTTTTCATTCGGGCATGCGCTGGTTAAAGTGGACCCATTGCCGATCCGGCTCAATCCATTCGCTTAATACTGCAACTGGAGCACTTCATGACCCAGACCAACTTTCGCAGCGGCCCCGACGCCAACGGCCTGTTCGGCTCATTCGGCGGTCGCTACGTAGCTGAAACCCTGATGCCGCTGGTGCTGGACCTCAACCGCGAGTACGAAGCCGCCAAGGCCGATCCTGAGTTCATCAAGGAAATGGCCTACTTCCAGCGCGATTACATTGGCCGTCCCAATCCGCTGTACTTCGCCGAGCGCCTGACCGAATTCTGTGGCGGCGCGAAAATCTACTTCAAGCGTGAAGAGCTCAACCACACCGGCGCGCACAAGATCAACAACTGCATCGGCCAGGTGCTGCTGGCCAAGCGCATGGGCAAAAAACGCCTGATCGCTGAAACCGGTGCAGGCATGCACGGCGTTGCCACTGCAACCGTTGCCGCGCGTTTCGGCCTGCCTTGCGTAATCTACATGGGCGCGACCGACATCGAGCGTCAACAGGCCAACGTGTTCCGCATGAAGCTGCTGGGCGCTGAAATCGTGCCGGTCACTTCCGGCACCGGCACCCTGAAAGACGCGATGAACGAAGCCCTGCGCGACTGGGTAACCAACGTCGATGACACGTTCTACCTGATCGGCACGGTGGCAGGCCCGCACCCGTATCCGGCGATGGTGCGCGACTTCCAGTCCGTCATCGGCAAGGAAACCAAAGAGCAAATGCAGGAGAAGGAAGGCCGTCTGCCGGACAGCCTGATCGCCTGCGTCGGTGGTGGCTCCAACGCGATGGGGCTGTTCCATCCGTTCCTTGATGACGCCAGCGTAGAAATCATCGGCGTCGAAGCGGGCGGTCATGGCGTGGACACCGACAAGCATGCAGCCAGCCTGAATGGCGGCGTACCGGGCGTGCTGCACGGCAACCGCACCTACCTGTTGCAAGATAACGACGGGCAAATCACCGACGCTCATTCGATTTCTGCTGGCCTGGACTACCCTGGCATCGGCCCGGAACACGCTTACCTGCACGAAGTGAAGCGCGTCGAATACGTCAGCATCACCGACGAAGAAGCGCTCGACGCGTTTCATCAGTGCTGCTTGCTCGAAGGCATTATCCCGGCGCTGGAAACCGCTCACGCACTGGCCGAAGCCATGAAGCGCGCGACCAACCTGCGCGACGATCATTTGATGGTCGTGTGCCTGTCCGGGCGCGGCGACAAAGACATGCAAACCGTCATGAACCACATGGCAGCCGCCGACAACACTCAGGAGAAGCTGGTATGAGCCGTCTCGAACAACGTTTCGCCCAGCTGAAAACCGAAGGTCGCGCGGTACTGGTCACCTTCATCACCGCTGGCGACCCTGGCTACGACACCTCGCTGAAAGTGCTCAAAGGCCTGCCCGCTGCAGGTGCTGACGTGATCGAGCTGGGCATGCCGTTTACCGATCCGATGGCTGATGGTGTGGCCATTCAGCTGGCCACGTTGCGCGCCCTGGACGCCGGCCAGACGTTGCTGAAAACCTTGCAGATGGTCAGCGAGTTTCGTGTCGACGATCAGACCACGCCGATTGTGCTGATGGGTTATTACAACCCGATCCACCGTTTTGGCGTCGAAGCGTTCGTGGCACAGGCCAAGGAAGCGGGCGTCGATGGCTTGATCATCGTTGACCTGCCGCCCGAGCATGACGCCGAACTGGCGACGCCTGCACAGGCGTCCGGCATCGACTTCATCCGCCTGACCACGCCGACTACCGACGATGCGCGTCTGCCGCGCGTACTGGAGCGCAGTTCCGGTTTCGTCTACTACGTGTCGGTCGCCGGTGTGACCGGTGCGGGTTCAGCGACCACCGAGCACGTCACCGAAGCCATCGCACGCCTGCGTCGCCACACCAGCCTGCCGATCAGCGTCGGTTTCGGTATCCGCACACCTGAGCAGGCAGCGGCCATTGCGCGTCTGGCTGACGGTGTTGTGGTGGGCTCGGCGTTCGTCGACAAGATCGCCACAGCCGAGTCGCCGGAGCAGGCAATCGATGGCGTGTTGACGCTGTGCGCCGCACTGGCCGAAGGCGTACGTAACGCCCGCGTCAGTTGAGGGTAAAGTTTCTGATACAGAGGAATCAACGCGCTGGCAGCGGTTCTATGTAGCAAGACACAAGGGGTTCATGACCAGCGTCGTGAACCCCTTTTTGCTGCATTGAGTAAAGCCGAGGAAGCACCCATGAAACTGCCAAACCGTTTTATCACCGGGCTGGGTATCCTGATGATCAGCGCCAGCTCGCTGCTGCAAGCAGCACCACCTGATCAGCGCGGTGAAGGCCCGGACTCCAACCGTGGCGGCCAGCAGCAGGGACCACAGAATGGCGGGCACAATGAACGCGGGAATGAACGCGGGAATGAGCGCGGCCCAGGGAATGACAAAAGCAACGGCCCAGGCAAACAGGCCCATCAGGACAACCGTGGCGGCAACCGCCCGCCGCAGGATTTCGGCCCGGTACGCGAGACTTTCCAGCAACACCGCGACGTCATCGGTCGGGGCCAGCCCCTGCCACCGGGCGTGCACATCGCCAAAGGCCAACCACTGCCGCGCGGCTACGGCAAACGTCTGGACAGCCGTTCACTGCAATACCTGCCACGTTACGACGGCTACGAATGGCGCCGCCTGGGCACCGACGTCGTACTGATCGCCGTGGGTTCGGGGATCGTTTACGCGATTCTGGATGGTGTGTTGAATTGATGGTCTGCTGACGTCCTTGAATGCGCGGCGACGCGCAGACGTGTGACGCGGAGCGTCACACAAGGCATTACCACGCTGGAGTGAGGAACGATAATCTCACTATCGTGCGACGCTCCACGTCGCATGCCGTTCTAGACGCTCCGCGTCCGATCTTGAGGGCCGCCCAGCGCGGAAACCAGCCCGGCTCAACCCTGCTTCTGGTTAACCCGCGCCAGGAACGTCATCAGCGCACCCGATACGAACGCGGGATTTTCCAGATTGGCGATATGCCCCGCCTCGGGCACCAGCACATAAGGGCAGCCAATCAGGCCGGCCATCTCACGAGTCTCCTCAGGCGGGCGAGGGATGTCTGCATCGCCACACATCACCAGCGTGGTGTCGGCATTCAATTGCTCGATCAACCCAAGCCGGTCATCACGATCAAAAATCATTCTTCCCAGTGGTACGACGGACTGACGCAACTGCTCGGCATTCATGCCCGCCAACGCCGACCGAAACGCCTGATACACCGGCGACTGCGGGTCAATACCAGGCCGGAAGAAGATCGGCACCACAATGTCCAACAGCGGCGCAGGAAAAGCACCGGCCTCTTCCAGCTTGTCGAGCAGCGAGAAGTAATAGGCCTTCTTGGCCTCGGTCTCCTTGCCCAGATACGTGTCCATGAGCACCAGCCCGGTGATGCGCTCTGGCGCGAGCAGTGCCGCAATGGCACCCCACATACCGCCCACCGACAACCCGACGATACTGCAACGTTCGATATTCAAATGATCCAGAAGCGCCAGCGCATGGCGAGCCAGGTCATCGAGGTTGCGGGTGCCCTCCGGGAAACCGCTGGAATCCCCATGCCCCCAAAGGTCCGGCACAATCACCCGATACCGGCTGGCCAACGTGTCGATCTGCGCACTCCACATCGCCTTGTCCCAAAGGTAACTGTGACCCAGCAGGACAACCGGACCGGTGCCTTGGTCAGCGTAGTGAAGGGTCTTACCGTCGATGAGTAGATCCGGCATTTCTGATGATCCTCTGTCTGGTCTTTCAGCATTCGGCTCAAGCCGCCCGTAGCAGGCGAATTATCATGTTGAAGCGTATGCATGACCATCTTGTTGAAGTTTGCGCTGCAACGGACCGAGCGGTCATTTTTCAGCGGAGCTATCTTACACCGATCTTTTCGACGATGGATGCGCTAGTAACCGCAGAAGGAAGATGGCCGGGAAGCTGGCTATCAGCCAGTCAGCGCACTCAGATCAAGAGGCCTGACCGCACCCATCCAGATGGCATGATCGGTATGGTCACGCAGCTCATCGCCCGTCAACGGATGCAGAAACACCACCAGCCCATCGCGATTCAACGCAAGCCACAGCGTAACGTCAGCCAACTGTTCATGCCCGAACGCCAACTGGCAACTCCAGTCCGGATGCGGCCCGACCAGCTTCTGATGGACGCGCCCCATCTGCACGGCAAATTTCTCGGTCGCGGCCTCGCACAGGGCTCGGGCCTGGTCCAGAGTTTGGGCGTTGAAATAGATGTGGGCGTGGTAGCCGTGGATGTCTTGCATTGAGGTAGAGGCTCCTTTCTCGGCTGAAGGCCTGGATGATGCAGGTGTGTCGTCAGCCTTGATCATTTTTTCTCGTGAAAACGGATAGTAGGTCCTGCAGGGTGGTTGAGAAAGCGGACTGGCAAAAAAGGCGATTCAGCCCATAATTCTGGACTTGGATAATCGTCTGAACGCACAAAACTAAACTTGATAGCTGATGAAGCCATTCATTTTGAGAGCGCCGTAAACCTATTATCCCCACAGATTAAAATAAGCGGAAGTTATCGTCAGGTTGAGTGCAGAATTTGAAGGCAGAAAATATAAAATACGTTTCTTTGATCACGACGATCTACGCTTTCTGCTCAACAGCCAAGCAATGGGTAGCACAGTAACTGATGAAATCGTTAATAGTCTGAATAAGAGGCAACCGTGAAAAAAGAGTACTCTATCGTTCTTGCATTGATGCTGATGATCTTCGGCGAGATTTTGACTATCTACAGCGAGGTCTACTCTGCAAAGCTACCCGGCAAGCTATTAGAATCACCTGGGATGTTTCTCAAGCCCATGGGTTTTATTAGCATTGCCGGGATCAGCCTAGTCTTCGCTTATTGGCTAGGGTATCGGGCGACCGGTAATATATGGGTGGTTACGGTAGCCTCCTTGACGTTGCTATTGATACTTGAACCTATTGTTAGCTATGCAATGCTACGAGAAATACCGCAGAGGGGCGCTATTATAGGGTTCATACTGGGTGCGGCGGGTTTAATTTCAACAGTTGCACTGTAATTGGAGCGTCAAACCGCAATCGAAGGCAACGGCCTGCCCGCCAGCGAAACCCCGCTCAACGCCTGCTCGCTCGCCAGCCAGTCCATGAACTGCTGGACAATCTGCACCCGCCGTTTGCGCTGGGGCAAAACCACGTAATAGCCGTGTCCGGAAATGGCTGCGCCGGCGATGGGGCGGCAAAGCAGGCCTTGGTCGAGGAGGTCGTCGACCAGGTGTTTCCAGCCGATGGCGATGCCTTGTCCGCCGATGGCGGCCTGGATGAGCAGGGTGTAGTTGTCGAAGCGCAACTGGCCGGGGGCGGGGGCCTGGGGGATGTCGAGGGCGCGGAATACGCCAGACCAGTCGAACCAGTTGTTGATGCTGTCGCCACGCAGGTGCAGCAGCGGGAAGTCGCGAAGGGCGTCGTTGGGCAGTGGTGTCTGGCGGTCGGCAATCAGCAGCGGGCTGCATACCGGGAAGACTTCTTCGCTGAACAGCCAGCGGCTTTCGCCCTGTTTGAAGCGCCCGTCACCGAACAGCACGGTGACGTCGATATCGGCGCGCAGCATGCTGTGGGTACGCTCGCTGGTCACCAGGCTGACGTCCACGTCGGGGTTAAGCTTGTGAAAGCGGTGCAGGCGCGGCATCAGCCAGTAGGCGGCAAAGGCAAAGTCGGTGGCGACTTGAAGCACCTCGTGTTGCTGCTGTTCGGTGATCGCTATCAGCCCGCTGTCGATGGACTGCAAGCCTGCCTGTACGTGGCTGAACAGTATTTCACCGGCTTCGGTGAGCTCGATGCCGCGATAGATGCGGTCAAACAGTCGGGTGGCCAGTTGTTCTTCAAGGCGCTTGATCTGCTGGCTGACGGCAGGCTGAATCGTGCCCAGTTCGATGGCCGCTGCAGTAAAGCTGCGCAGGCGGGCCGCGACTTCAAAAGCACGCAGCAGGTCAAGGGACATGTCGCCAAAAGCTTCAAACATAAGCGGTACTTATCCTAGGCATTGCTGCGCATGGGCTTTACCATCAAACACGAGGACTCCATCCTCGTGCCCAGCACTTTCGCATAACTTTTCACAATGGGATGCAGCGATTACATGAAGCGCAAAAATATTCTGTTCATCATGGCCGATCAAATGGCCGCGCCAATGTTGCCGTTCTACGCCCCGTCTCCCATCCTGATGCCCAACCTGAGCCGCCTTGCTGCCGACGGCGTGGTGTTCGACTCGGCGTATTGCAACAGCCCGCTGTGCGCGCCTTCGCGCTTTACTCTGGTGAGCGGTCAGCTCCCGAGCAGGATCGGCGGGTACGACAACGCGGCGGACTTCCCGGCAGACGTTCCGACCTACGCGCACTACCTGCGTGCGCTGGGTTACAAGACCGCGCTGTCGGGCAAGATGCATTTTTGCGGGCCGGATCAGTTGCACGGTTACGAAGAGCGCCTGACCAGTGACATCTACCCGGCCGACTACGGCTGGTCGGTCAATTGGGACGAGCCGGACGTACGCCCGAGCTGGTATCACAACATGTCATCGGTATTGCAGGCCGGCCCGTGCGTGCGCACCAACCAGCTGGATTTCGATGAAGAGGTGCTGTTCAAGGCTCAGCAGTACCTCTACGACCATGTGCGTCAGGACGGTGATGCGCCGTTCTGCCTGACCGTTTCCATGACTCACCCTCACGACCCGTACACCATCCCGCGTCCGTTCTGGGACCTGTACAGCGACGACGAAATCCCGATGCCAACGCCGCACGCCAATCAGGCCGCGCTGGACCCGCACTCACAACGGCTGCTCAAGGTGTATGACCTGTGGGACAAGCCGATGCCGACAAACAAGATTCGTGATGCGCGCCGTGCCTATTTCGGCGCGTGCAGCTACATCGACCTGAACGTCGGCAAGCTGATGCAGACGCTTGATGAGGTCGGGCTGGCGGACGACACCATCGTGGTGTTCTCTGGCGATCACGGCGACATGCTGGGCGAGAAGGGTCTCTGGTACAAAATGCACTGGTTCGAAATGGCCGCTCGCGTGCCGCTGGTGGTGTACGCGCCGGGGCAGTTCAAGCCGGGGCGGGTCAGTGCGTCGGTGTCGACGGCCGACCTGTTACCGACCTTTGTCGAAATGGCCAAGGGCACACTGGACGCCGGCTTGCCGCTGGACGGGCGCTCGCTGATGCCGCACCTGAAACGCAAAGGCGGGCACGATGAGGTGTTTGGCGAATACATGGCCGAAGGCACGACCAGCCCGCTGATGATGATCCGTCGCGGTGCGTACAAATTCATCTATTCGGAACAGGACCCGTGCCTGTTGTTCGATGTGAAGAAAGACCCGAAAGAGCAGAAAGACCTGAGCCAGTCGCCAGCCCATGAAAAGCTGTTCAATGATTTTCTGGCCGAAGCTCGGGCCAAGTGGGACATACCGGCGATACACCAACAGGTGCTCGCCAGCCAGCGCAGAAGGCGCTTTGTCGCCAAATCGCTGGCAACCGGCAAGCTGAAGAGTTGGGATCACCAGCCACTGGTCGACGCCAGTCAGCAGTACATGCGCAACCACATTGATCTCGACGATCTGGAGCGCAAGGCACGTTTTCCGCAACCTTGACCCTGCCCACACCAAAAAATCAAAAGGGGTACATCGATGAAACAGTTATCCACAGCCGTTGCGGTCGCGGTCATGACGTTTGGCAGCTTCGCCGCGCAGGCAGAGGACGCAAGTTGCAGCACCGTGAAGATGGCCGATACGGGCTGGAGTGACATTGCCGCCACCAACGCTATCACCGGCGTGGTGCTTGAAGGTCTGGGTTACAAGGCCAAGGTCGACACGCTCGCAGTGCCGATTGCCTATGGCGGTTTGAAGGACGGCAAGCTGGATGTGTTTCTGGGTAACTGGATGCCGGCGCAGCAGGGCTTTTACGACAAGTTCGTGGCCACCGGTGACGTGACGCAACTGGCCAGGAACCTTGAAGGCACCGAGTTCACGCTGGCCGTGCCGGACTACGTCTGGGAGGCCGGCGTGCATGATTTTACCGACCTGAGCAAATTCGCCGAAAAATTCGACAAGAAAATCTACGGTATCGGCTCCGGCGCGCCGGCCAACCTGTCGTTGCAGGAGATCATCAAGAAGAACGAGTTTGATCTGGGCCAATGGAAGCTGGTGGAGTCCAGCGAGCAGGCCATGCTCGCCGAGGTCAATCGCAATGTGAAGAAGAAGGCGTTTGTGGTCTTCCTCGGCTGGACACCGCACCCGATGAATGTGCAGATCAAAGGCATGCACTACCTCAAGGGCGGCGAGAAATACTTTGGCGACACCGGCTCTGTCTTCACCCTGACCCGCAAGGGTTATGCACAAGCCTGCCCGAACGTCGGCAAGCTGCTGACCAACCTGAGCTTCACCCTGGACATGGAAAACAGCATCATGGCCGAGGTGACCAACAAGAAGCTCAGCAATAGCGCAGCCGCCAAAGCCTGGATCAAGGCCAACCCTGCGGTACTGGACACGTGGCTGGAGGGCGTGAAGACGGTTGATGGCAAAGACGGGCTGGCGGCAGTGAAGGCGAAGTTGTAGGCCTCGACATTAAGTATTGACCCGGCGTCAGGGGTTTCCACCGCGCCGGTTTTCAGCAATATTGGCACTTCAAAGCGTCATTCTGGAAGACACCAGTTGGGAACCAACGGAAGGGGGCAAACCACCAGGCTGCCGTGCGGCCTGTCCGCTAACACTGGAGAACAGTATGAAAAAGTCACTTATACCCCTCTCGCTGGCCCTGATTCTGAGCGCATCCTTTGCCTCTGCGGGTAACTGGCCGCCAGAAACCAGCGCCAAAGTACCCGGAAACGCGCTGGAATATCCGACCAAGCTAGAGGCCGTCAATGTCTCTATGGAGGAGATGCTCAATGCAGGAGCAACGGTTGTTTCTTCGTACGTGGCAGAGAATGGCCCGGTAGTGACGCTTAACAACAAAAAACACTATGTTATCTGCATGCTCAGAGGTGCTGGAACCGGGTCAGACACAAACGTCGCCACCTCGAAATGCTACGCCATGAACTAGCCTTCGCTCGCGGCTCCGGGCAGGGACGGTCTGACGTGGCGATGCAATGATCCATCCAACATGAGGGACCGATGCGCTGGCTCAATCGCCATAAATTCCTGCCATTTCTCGCCTGGCTGCCGCAGCAGAGCCGCGCCAGCGTGGGGCGTGATGCGCTGGTGGGTTTAAGCGGTGCGATTCTGGCCCTGCCGCAATCCATCGCTTACGCGCTGATCGCCGGGCTGCCTCCCGAGTACGGTCTGTACGCCGCCATTGTCCCGGTGCTCATCGCTTGCCTGTGGGGCTCGTCCTGGCACTTGATCTGCGGGCCGACGGCGGCTATTTCCATCGTGCTGTATGTCAGTGTCAGTCCGCTTGCCGTGCCGGCCAGCCAGGACTACATCATGTTGATCCTGCTGCTGACCTTTATCGCCGGTGTCTTCCAGTTGTTGTTGGGGATGATGCGCTTCGGCGCGCTGGTGAATTTCGTTTCGCACTCGGTGGTGCTCGGTTTCACACTGGGCGCTGCCGTCGTTATTGCGCTCGGGCAGATGCCCAATTTGCTGGGCATCGATCTGCCGAGCCAGACCACGGCACTCAAAAGCCTGAGCGCCGTGCTTGAGCATCGCGGCGAACTCGACAAGCCTTCGTTGATGCTGGGCCTGTTGACCCTCACGCTGGGCATCGGCCTCAAAGCATGGGTGCCGCGCTGGCCGACGCTGTTGATCGCGCTGGTATCAAGCAGCCTGCTGGTCTGGCTCTGGCCAGCGATGTTCGGGCATGTGCGAGTGGTCAGCGCCTTCGTCGGGCATTTACCGCCTTTCAGCCCGCTGCCGCTGGACCTTGAGCTGATCCTCAAGCTGCTGCCGACGGCAGTGGCGGTGGGCATGCTCGGGCTGGTCAACAGCCTGTCGATTGCCCGCTCTCTGTCGGCACGCTCGCAACAGATGCTCAACGCCAATCAGGAAGTGCGCGCCCAAGGGCTGTCAAACATGGTCGGCTCGCTGTTTTCCGGGTATCTCTCCGCGGGCTCGTTCACCCGTGCAGCGCTGAGTTATGAAGCGGGCGCTCGTTCGCCGTTGGCCGGGGTGTTTTCGGCGCTGTGGGTGGCGCTGTTCGCGGTCGCCGGAGCTTCATTGGTTTCGCACATTCCGATCCCGGCCATGGCGGCTTCAATCCTGCTGATCTGCTGGGGGCTGGTGGACCGTCGTGGCATTCGCGCACTGTTGCGCGTCAGCCGCGCCGAGTTCTTCGTGATGGCGCTGACCTGCCTGGCCACGCTGTTGCTGGAGTTGCAAACGGCGATTTATGCAGGCGTGCTGGCTTCGCTGTTTTTCTACCTCAAGCGCACCTCACAGCCCCGCGTGCAGCAATGGCGCGAGGGTGATGAGGATGTGTTGCGTGTCGGTGGATCGATCTTTTTCGGTGCCAGTCATTACCTGCAAACCCGCCTGCAACGCACCGAAGGGCTGCGTGTGGTGATCGATGCGCAACAGATCAACTTCATCGATTACTCAGGTGTGGAAATGCTTCATCAAGAAGCCAGACGCCTGGGGCAGCAGGGGCGAGTGCTGGTTCTGCGCAATGCCAGACCGCTGGTAATCGAGGAATTGCACAAGCTGGAAGGGCCGGAGAACTGCCCGATTTTGTTTGAGGATTGAGTTGTCGCTCATCGTCGCGACGCTCTGCGTTGCAAGAGGACGCGGAGCGTCCAGAACGGCATGCCAACGCGGAGCATTGGCACGATAGTCCGCAGATAGCCGATCAACCCGCAGCCAGCAATCTGCGCAACTCCGCCAATACAGGCGCTGAATCCGGGCGCACGCCGCGCCACAACAGGAAGGCTTCTGCCGCCTGCTCGACCAGCATCCCCAGGCCATCAACCGACTGCGCCGCACCCTGTTCTGTGGCCCAGCGGCAGAAAGCAGTGGGCGCTTTGCTGTACATCATGTCGTAGCAAAAGGTCGCACCAGGCTGGATCAGGCTCGGGGAGATGGGCGGCAGCTCCCCGGCCAGGCTGGCAGACGTGGCGTTGATGATCAGGTCCACCGGCTCTTCAAGCCAGTCGAAGCTGCTGGCAAACACCGGGCCGAGATCGGCAAATTCCTGAGCCAGTCGTTCGGCTTTTTCGACCGTACGATTGGCGATCACCAGTACGGCGGGCTTTTCTGCCAGCAGCGGTTCCAGCGCGCCACGCACCGCACCGCCCGCGCCCAGCAACAACACGCGCTGACCGCGCAAGCTGCATGCGCAATTGACCGTCAGGTCGCGCACCAGCCCGGCACCGTCGGTGTTGTCGCCCAGCAGCGTCCCGTCATCGAGCTTGCTCAGGGTGTTGACGGCCCCCGCACGCTGCCCGCGCTCGGTCAGGCTGTCGGCCAGGCGAAACGCCTCCTCCTTGAACGGCACCGTCACGTTGGCACCACGCCCGGTCTGGAAAAACGCCTGGGCAAACGCCGTGAAATCGTCCAGCGGTGCCAGCGCGGTCTGGTAATTCAGTGCCTGGCCGGTTTGCTCGGCGAACAGGCGATGAATCAGCGGCGACTTGCTATGACCAATGGGGTTACCGAAGACGACATACTGGTCCATCAGTTATCCGCCAGCCAGTCGCGATCAGTCAGGAAGTAATCAGTCAGACGCGCCTCTTCGCTGCCCGGCGCGGCTTTCCAGTCATAGCCCCAGCGTACTTGCGGCGGCAGCGACATGAGGATCGACTCGGTACGACCACCCGATTGCAGACCAAACAGCGTGCCGCGGTCGTACACCAGGTTGAACTCGACGTAGCGTCCACGGCGGAATTCCTGAAACTCGCGCTGCTGCACGGTATAGGCCGCAGCCTTGCGACGGCGCACGATCGGCAGGTAGGCATTGATGAATGCATCGCCGATGGCGCGAATGAATGCGAAGCTGGTGTCGAAATCCCACTGGTTCACGTCATCGAAAAACAGACCGCCGATGCCGCGCGGCTCGTCGCGGTGCTTGAGGTGGAAATAGCTGTCGCACCACGCCTTGTAACGCGGGTAAACATCATCGCCGAAGGGCGCGCAGGCCCGCTCCGCGACCCGGTGCCAGTGCACGCAGTCTTCTTCAACGCCATAGTAAGGCGTCAGGTCGAAACCACCGCCGAACCACCACACCGGCTCTTCGCCTTCTTTTTCAGCGATGAAAAACCGCACGTTGGCGTGAGACGTCGGCACATGCGGGCTGTGCGGATGGATCACCAGCGACACGCCCAGCGCCTCGAAACCACGCCCGGCCAATTCAGGCCGATGCGCACTGGCTGACGGCGGCAGGTTGCTGCCGAACACATGGGAAAAGTTGACGCCGCCTTTCTCGATGACCGCGCCATTCTCGACCACCCGCGTGCGACCACCGCCGCCCGCCGGACGTGTCCAGGCATCTTCCACGAAGTGTGCGTTGCCATCTTCCTGCTCGAGCGCGGTGCAGATACGGTCTTGCAGGTCGAGCAGGTAGGCTTTTACGGCCTCGGTACGGGTACTCATGAAGATCCCTTACGATTGACGTCAAACGGCTGAGCCCCTAAGCACAAGAGGCGCAGGCAAACTGGCGCGTAGCATACCATCGGCAGAGCGTACTGGCAGTTGACGAAGGTCGAGCGAAAGCGTTCGATGGGGGCTCGCGTCAATTTGTGACGTCAAGCACACTGCGGACTTGCTCTGCGAAGGATAAGTAATTATTCTGCAGACCGATATACTTTTTAAATCAGCCACACCATAAATTATTTATGTAGAGCATAATCTGGCAAGGATGCGAAATATTTACACAAATAGGGACATAATATATCCATGAGAATATTCGCAGACACTCCCGACTGGGATGACGTAGAGCGAACACTAAAAGATACTTTTGATACCGTCAACCAAAGTTTTGATCGTGGATGGACGTCTACTCAAGATGAATGGCACGGCTTCACTAGGAGAATAAGTCTTCGCGTTACGTCTATTTTTGGCGATATGGGCCCAGACAGAATCGATGCAGTTAAAGAAGCTCTGCGCCTATCTTATCCCATTATATTAACAAGATTGAGCCGGCGGTGGGCATCAATAGAGATCGACCAAATAATTAACATCTTACTTCAAGTTGCGAAAGAAGTAACGATGATCGTAGGTGGCAGCGTACTGGCTGGCAGCATTATAGGTGGCTCCATCGGAGCTTTAGCGTATGGAACGGGAATAGGTGCAGGAGTTGTTATAGGCGGAGGTATTGGCTTTCAGCTTGGCAACGTTATTCTCATGGCCTTAGGACTCTCCGCAATTGCTGATTATTTTTATGAGGGGCTGCCCGCCTGCTTGGCAACGCTGCATGACGGCCTAGCACTAGCATGGAACGCAGAGTATGGCACGCCTGTCGGTTTAGATCCAACTGGCGGCTCTGCCGCTCGCAGAGACTCTAGGATTGACGAGGCCTCTAGACTACTAGCGAACGGGCAAGAGCAGCTTATTACTCTTCTCCTAACCGCTATCGTTACTTATGTAATGCGAGGGCAAATAAAAAATAGCTTACAGAGCTCTGCCGATGACATTATGGCTCGTAGCGCTCAACTTCAGGCAGAGATATCAAACAAGCAACTGGCTGACTGGTTAGCAAAAAATATAGAGAAATTATTAAAGGAAACTCTGAAAAAGGTTTCCTGATTTGGCAAAATACCCCAACACCTTTCACCGAGCTTCCCTGATGAAACAGATGACCTTCGCCGATGCCGAGTACGCGGGTAAACGTAAGCATACCCGCCGCGAGCGCTTTCTCATCGAGATGGATCAGGTTGTGCCCTGGAAAGGCTTGATTGCCCTTATCGAACCACATTATCCAAAGGGCGAAGGTGGCCGTCCGGCTTATCCGCTGATGGCGATGCTGCGTATTCACCTGATGCAGAACTGGTTTGGTTACAGCGATCCGGCGATGGAGGAAGCACTTTACGAGACAACGATCCTGCGCCAGTTCGCAGGGTTGAGTCTGGATCGAATCGCCGATGAAACCACGATTCTCAACTTCCGGCGTCTGTTGGAAAAGCATGAGTTGGCAGGCGGGATTTTGCAGGTCATCAATGGCTATCTGGGTGATCGAGGTTTGATGCTGCGCCAAGGTACGGTGGTCGATGCGACGATCATTCATGCGCCGAGCTCGACCAAGAACAAGGACGGCAAACGCGATCCCGAAATGCATCAGACGAAGAAAGGAAACCAGTATTTCTTCGGCATGAAAGCGCATATCGGCGTCGATGCCGAGTCGGGTTTAGTCCATAGCCTGGTGGGTACTGCGGCGAATGTGGCGGACGTGACTCAGGTTGATCAATTGCTACATGGTGAGGAAACCTATGTCAGCGGTGATGCGGGCTACACCGGCGTGGACAAGCGTGCGGAGCATCAGGATCGTCAGATGATCTGGTCAATTGCGGCCCGCCCAAGCCGTTATAAAAAGCATGGCGAGAAAAGTTTGATCGCACGGGTCTATCGCAAAATCGAGTTCACGAAAGCCCAGTTACGGGCGAAGGTTGAACATCCGTTTCGCGTGATCAAGCGCCAGTTTGGTTATACGAAAGTCCGGTTTCGCGGGCTGGCTAAAAACACCGCGCAACAGGCTACTCTGTTTGCCTTGTCGAACCTTTGGATGGTGCGAAAACGGCTGCTGGCGATGGGAGAGGTGCGCCTGTAATGCGGAAAAACGCCTTGGAAAGGTGCTGTTTGAAGGAAAATCGATGAGTTAAGAGCGGAAAACGTCTAATTATCTGATCGGGCGAGCTTTTTTTGAACCTCAGGCCATGAGAGCGTCAAAAATCGATGCCTACTTCAGACCTTCCTAAAACACCCAGACTTCCAGCCTAAAACCCAATACAGCAAGAATGACTTTAAAAACGAATCAACTGAGTGGGACACTGTTAATTCTAGGGCAGATGGTGACTTCGGTTACTTACCACCACTTCGTCAAAACTATGTGAGAGCGGTTTATGAGCTAAAAAAGACCATTAATCGCATGAGAGCGAGTGGCACGGATCTTGAAGAAATAGCAAAACACGCTCATGAAGCGAGAACGAACCTTAAAATTGAGTACCGTAAATTTACTCCTCCGGAGCTGCTGGAAACCATTAATGCTCGGAACATGAATAAATACGGAAATCCAATGGGGCCTACGTTTGACGACTTGATTAACAAAGGAAAGACTTTCGAGCAAATCATAGACAGTGCTACGCGAGCAGGAGGGGAGGATATTTTCTAATGACGAATTCAAATATTTTAAACGCTATGGCTATCGAAAAAATGCACTCTGGTCATTCGTGCCTCAGTCTTTCAGCGGAAGTCGATTGGGAGGGTTTCCCCCGATATGCCGAGATTATCCTCGGCCTGCTCGGAGGCACCGTTACGTCGAAGTCCGACGCTGTGGATGTGCGCGTCTGGGACGTGCAAATAAAAGGCGAAGCCTTTTTCCTGGCCTATGAGGACTTTCCATCGATGGTGGGCCTGGAATCAAAAAGCGCCAAGGGTGATGCGCTGATCGAAGGCTTCCTGTCTGTCCTTTCTCAAAGCTCCCAAAGCTGAACGCCAGACAGTGCTTTCGTTTTGACCGCAGCACAGCGTGCTACTTTTGTTTGTCTGAAGCATAAGATATTGGGTCACCATCACGGAGAGAGCACATGGCAAAGCGTATCCAGTTCAGCACTGTCGGAGGACCCGAGGTTCTTGAATATGTCGATTTCGAGCCAGAGGCTCCGGGGCCGCAGGCGGTGGTTGTGCGCAACAAGGCTATCGGCTTGAATTTCATCGATACCTATTACCGCAGCGGGTTGTATCCCGCGCCGTTCTTGCCATCCGGTCTCGGCGCCGAGGGGGCGGGTGTGGTCGAGGCGGTGGGCGATGAGGTGACGCGCTTCAAGGTGGGCGACCGGGTTGCCTATGGCACCGGGCCGCTGGGCGCGTACAGCGAGGTGCACGTGCTGCCTGAGGCGAATCTGGTCAAGCTGGCGGACTCGGTCAGTTTCGAGCAGGCCGCGGCGCTGATGCTCAAGGGCCTGACCGTGCAATACCTGTTGCGCCAGACTTATCAGGTGAAGCCGGGCGAGATCATTCTGTTTCATGCCGCTGCAGGCGGTGTCGGCTCGCTGGCCTGCCAATGGGCCAAGGCACTGGGTGCCAAGTTGATCGGCACGGTCAGTTCGCCAGAGAAAGCGGCGCACGCCAAGGCACTCGGTGCCTGGGAAACCATCGACTACAGCCACGAGGACGTCGCCAAGCGTGTGCTGGAGCTGACCGACGGCAAGAAATGCCCGGTGGTCTACGACGGCGTGGGGCAGGACACCTGGCTGACTTCGCTCGACAGCGTGGCGCCGCGTGGGCTGGTGGTGAGTTTCGGGAATGCATCAGGGCCGGTGTCAGGCGTGAACCTGGGCATTCTGGCGCAGAAGGATTCGGTGTATGTCACCCGCCCGACGTTGGGCAGCTACGCCAACAACGCACAAAACCTGCAAACGATGGCCGATGAGCTGTTCGACATGCTCGCCAGTGGCAAGCTCAAGGTCGATGGCATTGAGCAGTACGCCCTCAAGGACGCCGCCAAGGCGCAGATTGAGCTCTCGGCGCGGCGCACCACTGGCTCGACCATCCTGATTCCTTGAACGAGCGTCAGCCGGCGCGCATCACCTGCCCGGTGGCGATATCACGTATCACGCTAGGGTTTCGGCGGCCGCCCAGGCTGCCGCCGAGCACGCCGTTGATCTGACCACGGAAGTACTGTTCAACCCGCAATCGCGACCGGGCAGCCGGGCGACCCGCCGGGTTGGCCGATGTGGAGATCAGCGGGCCGACCAGCGCGCACAGTTCGCGTACGGTCGGGTGATCGGTGACACGCAGTGCCACGGTTTCGTGAATGCCGGTGATCCACTCGGGCAACAGGTTTTGGTGCGGCACCAACCAGGTATTGGGCCCCGGCCAGGTGCTGGCCATGCGGTCGAGCCACAACTCGGGGAAGTCCTCGAACAGAAAGTCGAACTGGCGAATGTTGTCCGCGATCAGGATCAGGCCTTTTTCCACCGGCCGCAATTTGATCGCCAGCAGGCGATAGACCGCCTCTTCATCCCATGGATCACACCCCAGCCCCCAGACTGCTTCGGTCGGGTAGGCAATCACCGCACCGGCTCGAATATTCTGAGCGGCTTGTTGCACACGCCAGCTGCTGACCATTGTCTGTCTCTCCGATAAATCCTGGCGGCAGTTTAACCTCAGGGCGCGCTGGCGAACCATCGTCCCGCTTCACAGCTTATGCGTCCGTCCAGTTCCAGCTCGGTCAGGCCAGCCAATACTTTCGGCAATGGCCAGCCACTGGAGACCGACAGCCCCTCGCTGGTATGCGGCGCGGCGTGCAACAAGGCCAATAGTGGATGGTCGCAGGGAGCAGGTTCGGTATTTGAAGAGTCGGCGCTGGGTGCGACGCGCTTCCAGTGCTGCAAGCCTTCCAGAATGTGGTCGACGGTCTCGACCAGCGTCGCGCCGTCCCTTATCAGCTGGTGACACCCTTTGGCGCCCGGATGGTGAATCGAGCCCGGTATCGCATAAACCTCTCGTCCCTGCTCGGCGGCGAGGCGTGCGGTAATCAACGAACCGCTGGCAACGCTGGCCTCGACCACCAGCACGCCGAGCGACAGGCCGCTGATGATCCGGTTGCGCCGCGGGAAGTTGCTGGGCTGCGGTCCGGCGTCCAGCGGGAACTCGGAAATCACCGCGCCACCCTGTGCCGCGATCTGAGTGGCGAGGGCGCGATGCTGCTGTGGATAAAGTTTTCCAAGCCCGGTGCCAAGCACGCCGATTGTAAGCCCACCGACATCCAGTGCGCCCTGATGCGCAGCACCGTCGATGCCCCGCGCCAGACCGCTGGTGACCACAAAACCGGCGCCGGCCAGACTGCGTGCAAATGCCTTGGCGGTGTCCAGCCCGGGCTTGGAGGCGCGACGGCTACCGACCATTCCCAACTGCGGGCGCTCAAGAATGGAAGGGTCGCCGGCGATGAAAATCAGCGGCGGCGGATCGGCGATCTGCGCCAGCAACGCGGGGTAGCAAGGGTCGTCCCACATCAGTAAATGCTGGCCCGGACGCTCCAGCCAGGCCAGCGCAACGCTGGCGCCATCACGCACCAAAGGGTCACGCCGAGCCTCTGCGCAGGCACCGGGCAGGCCCAGCGCACGCCATGCGCTGGCCGGTGCGCTGAGTGCCGAAGAGGCAGAGCCGAAGGCTTCCATCAGCCTGAAAAAGCGTTTCGGCCCCACCTCGGGTAAGCGATGCACACGCAGACGCGCTTCCAGTTCGGCAGGCGAGGAGCGTTCTTTTTCGAACAGTGGCATGAGATCGTCCCTGATCCATTGCGCACCCGGAATGGTGCGCAAACCTGTGGATAACTCTGTTGACAACAATTTGATAAGTGACTGGCGGGTAAGACAAATCCGTATCAGAACTAAAACAGACCGCTACGGATTTCGAACCTTGTCCATGATGGCCAAAGATCGGTTCGCTTGCAGGACCAAGGCGTAACTAAGCTTGTCGTAAGTGCGGAAAACCATCAGCAGGCCAGCCCGTTCGTCGGGGATTTTTACCTGTTCGCCGGTGATTCGGTCACGTACCGTTTCGCTGGTTTTGTAGATCGCCAGCACGTTGCCTTCGGTCAGACCGTCACGTTTGCCTTTGTTGAGGGTGACCACATCCATGACGGCGACTTGGGTTACACCGCGCGGCACATCCAGAATCAAACCTTCTATGGGGGTCTGCGGAGCGCTGGGCAGAAAGGTCGAGTTGATCGAGCGTTCTTCGCTGGCGAACAGCCGGTCGCCCAAACGCACTTCCTGCGTGGAACGCTGCAGGCTAAGGGTCGAGACATCGCCCTCGGTGGCAACCACTTCAGCGCTGCCGATGTCATCAGCGTTGATGCCCAGCACTTCCTTGGTCTGCGCATCAGTGTAGATCTTGCCTTGGCGGAAGATGCCATAGACGGTGTGCGTCGGGTCCAGTTTGCCGCGGGCATAGGCCCTGTCGCCATTGCCGCTGAGCACCCGCTCGGCATTGCCGGCAACGATATAGGGCGCCTTGTCGAACTGCTCGGCATTGTCGACGATTCGGTTGCTGATCAGAAAGGCATTGATCGCACCCAGCGGGATACTTGGAATGGCCTGAACCATCGGTGTACTGCGCACACGCGGTGACAATTTGATGGTGCCGCGCGACTCGCCACGGTTGAGCGTCACACGTGGCTGGCCGTCCACCCAGGTCAATGCCAGGGTGTCACCGGGGTAGATAAGATCAGGGTCGTGGACCTGCGGATTGGCCCGCCAGATCTCGCGCCACTTCCACGGTTCACGCAAAAACTTGCCGGAAATGTCCCAGAGTGTGTCTCCGGCAACAACGGTGTAGCTCTGCGGATAGCCTTCCCTGAGTTGCACTTGCGCCTGGGCAAGACCGCTGGCGGTCAACAGCAGCAGGGCGAGTAGTGATTTCCTCATGCGGTGAATCCCTTTATCATGTTGCCTCACGCGAACCCTAGAGTCCTGTCCTGGGCTGCCAGCCTTGAACTCCCGAGCCCGGCACCCGACACTGACTTTACCTTAACAGTGCAGCTCTTACGTATATGGCCATTCTAAACATCCTCGAATTTCCCGATTCGCGCCTGCGCACCCTCGCCAAGCCTGTAGCGATGGTAGACGACGGCATTCGCCAGTTGGTCGACGACATGTTTGAAACCATGTACGAAGCGCCCGGCATCGGCCTGGCTGCCACGCAGGTCAACGTTCACAAGCGCGTGGTCGTCATGGACCTGAGCGAAGACCGCAGCGCGCCGATGGTCTTCATCAACCCTGAAATCGAAAAACTGACCGATGAAATGGATCAGTATCAGGAAGGCTGCCTGTCGGTGCCGGGTTTCTACGAGAACGTCGACCGCCCGCAAAAAGTCCGCGTCAAGGCGCTGGACCGCGACGGCAAGCCTTATGAACTGGTTGCCGAAGGCCTGCTGGCCATCTGCATCCAGCATGAGTGTGATCACCTGAACGGCAAGCTGTTCGTCGATTACCTCTCCAACCTCAAGCGTGACCGGATCAAGAAAAAGCTCGAAAAACAGCACAAGCTGAATGCCTGATCCGTCGTCCCTCCAAAAGGCCTGCACAAGGCCTTTTTGTTTTTCCAGAACGAGAAGCTTATGACCGAGCCACTGCGCATCGTCTTCGCCGGCACCCCGGAATTTGCCGCCGAACACCTCAAGGCCCTGCTCGACAGCCCTCACCAGATCGTTGCCGTGTACACCCAGCCTGATCGCCCGGCTGGCCGTGGGCAAAAACTGATGCCCAGCCCGGTCAAGCAACTGGCGCTGCAACATGACATCCCGGTCATGCAGCCACCAACGCTGCGCGCCCCCGAGGCCCAGGCCGAACTGGCTGCGCTCAAGCCTGATTTGATGGTGGTGGTCGCCTACGGCCTGATCCTGCCACAAGTGGTGCTGGATATTCCGCGTCTGGGCTGCATCAACAGTCACGCCTCGCTGCTGCCACGCTGGCGCGGTGCTGCGCCGATTCAACGTGCGGTGCAGGCCGGTGATGCCGAGAGCGGCGTGACCGTGATGCGCATGGAGGCAGGTCTGGACACCGGACCGATGCTGCTCAAGGCCGTCACGCCGATTAGCGCGCAGGACACCGGCGGCACGTTGCACGACCGCCTGGCCGAGCTCGGTCCGCCTGCGGTGTTACAGGCTATTGCTGGCTTGGCGGAGGGTTCGCTGGTCGGCGAGGCTCAGGACGACAGCCTGGCCAATTACGCGCACAAATTGAACAAGGATGAGGCGCGCATCGACTGGACACGTCCGGCCGATGAGCTGGAACGTCTGGTGCGCGCCTTCAATCCGTGGCCGATCTGCCACAGCACGCTGAACGAAGAAGCCTTGAAAGTGCTGGCGGCTGATCTGGCCGAAGGGCAGGGCGCACCGGGGACCATTCTCAGCGCCAGCAAGGACGGCCTGATCGTCGCCTGCGGCCAGAACGCCCTGCGCCTGACTCGCTTGCAACTGCCGGGCGGCAAGCCGTTGAATTTCACTGACCTGTTCAACAGTCGCCGCGAGAAATTCGCCATCGGCACGGTGCTGGGCCAATGAACCCGCGTCTGGCTGCCGCCAAGGCACTGGCTGCCGTGCTCAGCGGCAAGGCGTCGTTGAACAGTTCGTTGCCCACGCAACTGGACAAGGTCGAGCTACGTGATCGCGGCCTGACCCAGGACCTGGCTTTCGGGACGGCGCGCTGGCAGCCGCGCCTGTCGGCACTGGCCGCCAAACTGTTACAAAAGCCCTTCAAGGCCGCCGATGCTGACGTCGAAGCGTTGCTGCTGGTGGGGCTTTATCAGCTGTTTTACAGCCGCATCCCTGCGCATGCGGCCATTGGTGAAACTGTTGGCTGCGCCGACAAGCTGAAAAAGCCGTGGGCCAAAGGCCTGCTCAATGCCGTGCTGCGCAACGCTCAACGCGATGGCGAAGCGCTGCTGATCGAACTGGAACACGACCCGGTGGTGCGCACCGCCCACCCACGCTGGCTGCAAAAAGCCCTGAAAGCCGCATGGCCGGAGCAGTGGGAAGCCATTTGCGCAGCCAACAACGCGCACCCGCCGATGATTTTGCGGGTCAACCGCCGTCACCAGCGTCGCGATCAGTACCTTGAGCTGCTCAAGACTGCCGGGCTGGAAGCGAGCGCGTGCACGTTCAGTCAGGACGGTATCGTGCTGGCCGAGCCGTGCGATGTGCGCTCGCTGCCCGGTTTTGCCGAAGGCTGGATCAGTGTGCAGGACGAAGCCGCGCAACTGGCCGCCGACCTGCTGGAGCTGGCCCCCGGCCAACGCGTGCTCGACGCCTGCTGTGCGCCGGGTGGCAAGACCTGCCATTTGCTGGAGGTGCAGCCGCAACTGAGCGGCGTGGTGGCGGTAGACCTGGAAGCCAAGCGCCTGGTGCGCGTGCGTGAAAACCTTGAGCGCCTGGGTCTGGACGCTGAACTGATCGCCGCCGATGCCCGCGAGACAGCGCAGTGGTGGGATGGCAAGCCGTTCCAGCGCATTCTGCTCGACGCCCCGTGCTCGGCCACCGGCGTGATCCGTCGCCACCCGGACATCAAACTGACCCGCCAACTGGACGACATCGCCGCGCTCGCCACCTTGCAGGGCGAACTGCTCGACGCGTTGTGGCCCACGCTGCAAGTAGGCGGCATGCTGGTGTACGCGACCTGCTCGACACTGCCAACTGAAAACACCGACGTCATCGAGGCGTTTCTGGCCCGCACCTCTGGGGCCAGAGAACTGGATATCGCCGGGCAGGCCGGGCAGCCACCGGCCGGCATAAAGCAACCGCACGGTCGTCAGTTGTTGGCCCAACAAGGTGGCCACGATGGTTTCTACTACGCCAAACTGATCAAGATCGCAGCTCAAGATCGCGGCGGCGCAGGAGTAACCAGTTGAAGATCATCATTCTGGGTGCGGGTCAGGTGGGCGGTACACTGGCCGAGCATCTGGCGGGCGAAGCCAACGACATCACCGTGGTCGACACCGACGGCGACCGCTTGCGCGATCTGGGTGATCGCCTGGACATCCGCACCGTGCAGGGCAAAGGCTCGTATCCGGCGGTGCTGCGCCAGGCAGGTGCCGACGACGCTGACATGCTGGTCGCCGTGACCAGCAGCGACGAAGCCAACATGATCGCCTGCCAGGTGGCCCACACGCTGTTTCACACACCGACCAAGATCGCGCGCATCCGTGAAGCGGCGTACCTGACCCGCGCAGGCCTGTTCGACAAGAACGCGATTCCGGTCGACGTGCTGATCAGCCCGGAACAGGTGGTCACCAATTACATCAAGCGCCTGATCGAGTACCCCGGCGCGCTTCAGGTAATCGATTTCGCCGAAGGCAAGGCGCAGCTGGTCGCGGTCAAAGCCTATTACGGCGGGGCGCTTGTCGGTCAGCAACTGCGCCAGCTGCGCGCGCACATGCCTAACGTCGATACCCGTATCGCAGCGATCTACCGGCGCGACCGGGCGATCCTGCCCAAAGGCGATACGGTCATCGAAGCCGACGACGAGGTATTTTTCATCGCCGCCAGGGCTGATATTCGTGCGGTGATGGGCGAGCTGAGGCGTCTGGACGAGAACTACAAACGCATCGTCATCGCCGGCGGCGGCAACATCGGCGAGCGTCTGGCCGAAGCCATCGAAAGCCGTTATCAGGTCAAGATCATCGAAGTGAACCCGGCGCGCTGCCGCTACCTGTCGGAGAACCTCGACAGTACCGTGGTGCTGCAGGGTAGCTCATCGGACCGCGACCTGCTGCTGGAAGAAAACATCGGTAACACCGACCTGTTTCTGGCGCTGACCAACGACGACGAAGCCAACATCATGTCGTCACTGCTGGCCAAACGGCTGGGCGCACGCAAGGTGATGACGCTGATCAACAACCCGGCCTACGTTGATCTGGTCCAGGGCGGCGAGATTGACGTCGCGGTCAGCCCGCAACTGGCAACCATCGGCACATTGCTGGCCCACGTACGCCGGGGCGATATCGTCAGCGTTCACTCTCTAAGGCGTGGCGCTGCCGAGGCCATTGAGATCGTTGCCCACGGCGACCCGAAATCCAGCAAGGTGGTCGGTCGCGCCATCAAGGACATCAACCTGCCGACCGGTACGGCGATTGGCGCGATCATCCGCGACGAACAGGTCCTCATCGCCCACGACGTCACCCTGATCGAATCCGGCGACCACGTGATCATGTTTCTTGTGGATAAAAAGTGCATTCGCGATGTGGAGCGGCTGTTTCAGGTAGGCCTGAGCTTTTTCTGAACAGCCTGCCGGCTGACTGAACCTCCGGCCGACCGGCTCGGTCGGCAACGCTCGTCGATCCGGGCGAATTCTCCTTGGGCCCGTGTATCTCAATTACACGCGCACTAAGCCTGTGACGGGCTTTACCAGGGAAACATACGCAATGTCTGACTCCAACGCCCCCCTTCAAGGCTCGCAAACCGACGGTTCCCCGGCAGGCGGCTGGCCTGCGCTGAATGCGGTCAACAAACACCTTCTGCACCAGCATGTGCTGGTCAAGGGCAACCGCACGCTGCTGTCCATGAACAAGCCCGGCGGCTTCGATTGCCCCAGTTGTTCCTGGCCGGACCCAAAGAAGCCGCATACTTTTGAATACTGTGAGAACGGTGCCAAGGCACTGGCTTGGGAATCTACCAAAAAACGCGTGACGCCTGAGTTTTTCGCCCGGCATACGGTCAGTGAGCTGGCCACCTGGAGCGATCACGATCTGGAAAAACAGGGCCGTATTGCCGAGCCGATGCGCTACGACGCGGCCAGCGACAAATACCTGCCCGTCACTTGGGATGAGGCGTTCGCCGAGATCGGCGAAGAGCTGCGCCAACTGAGCGACCCGTGGAAGCTGGAACTGTACACCTCCGGGCGCACGTCGAACGAAGCGGCGTTTCTGTATCAGCTGTTTGGCCGCCTGTACGGCATGGCCAATTTCCCTGATTGTTCGAACATGTGCCATGAGACCACCACTGTGGCGCTGCCGGAGTCGATCGGGGTCGGCAAGGGCACCACGACGCTGGAAGACTTCGAGAACGCCGACGCGATTTTCATCATTGGCCAGAACCCGGGAAGCAACAGCCCGCGCATGATGTCCGAGCTGCACGCGGCGGCAAAACGGGGCGCCAGCATCATCTCGTTCAACCCGCTGCGCGAGAAGGCGCTGGTGCGCTTTGCCTCGCCTCAGGACCCGCGCGACATGCTCAGCCTGCATGGCGTGGAGATCAGCTCCCAGTATCATCAGGTCAGGATCGGCGGCGACATGATCGCCCTGCAAGGCGTCTGCAAAGCGGTGATCGAAGCCGATGACGTGGCCCGGCGCGAACATCTGCCGCGCGTTCTTGATGTGGCGTTCATCGAAGAGCACACCCACGGTTTTGAGCAATACGCTGATTATTGCCGGCAGTTGCCTTGGGACCTCATCGAAAGCCATTCGGGCCTGACGCGCCAGGCCATTGAGGATGTGGCGGCGGTCTACAGGCGTTCGGAGCGGGTCATCTGCTGCTGGGGCATGGGCGTCACTCAGCACAAGCGCGGCGGCGATGCCGTGCAGCAGATCATCAACCTGCTGCTGTTACGCGGCAACATCGGCAAGCTTGGTGCCGGGGCCTGCCCGGTGCGCGGGCACTCCAATGTGCAGGGCGACCGAACGATGGGCATTTATGAAAAAGCCGGTGAGCCGTTTCTGGCCAGCATGAGCAAGGTGTTCGGTTTCGAGGCGTCGAGAAGAAAAGGGCACGCGGTGGCTGAGACCTGCGAAGCCTTGCTGCGTGGCGAAGTGGAAGCGCTCATTTCCATGGGCGGCAATTTTTTCCGCGCCATTCCTGACATCGACGCGATCTGCCCGACCGTCAGCCGCTTGAAAATGACAGTGCTGGTCAACACCAAACTGAACCGTAGCGCCACGGTGCACGGCCAGAAAGCCTTTTTGCTGCCATGCGTGGCGCGTTCGGAACGGGACCTGCAGAACGGCGTGGCGCAAACCATCACGGTCGAAGACTCGATGTCGATAGTGCACGGCTCGACCGGCATGCTGGAGCCTGCGTCAAAACATCTGATTTCCGAAGTCGCCATCATCGCCGGCATCGCCAAAGCGACGCTTGCGCCCAACCCCAACGTGGACTGGGACAGCTATGTGGGCGACTACGCCAGGATTCGCGACAAGATCGAAGAAGTGTTGCCCGAGCAGTTTTACGACTTCAATCGGCGCATTCTCGAGCCGGGCGGCTTCCGCCTGCCCAACGCTGCCAGCGAGCGTAAGTGGGACACCGAGTCCGGCAAAGCCAACTTCCTCTTCACTGAAGGGATCTACGACGAGGACGACACACCGCCGGGCGCTGCGCACTTGCAGTTGATGACGATTCGCAGCCATGACCAGTTCAACACCACGGTGTACTCCAACGATGACCGTTATCGGGATATTTTTGGCGACCGCATGGTGGTGATGCTCAACCCGCAGGACATCGAACGCCTGGGGCTGAAGGCCGGGGACTACATCGAATTCCAGACCGCACTGGACCTGACCACCCCACGCCGCGCGCCGGGCTTCAAAGTCATCGCCTATGATGTACCGCCAGGCTGCTGCGCAGCGTACTACCCGGAAACCAACGGCCTGTTGCCACTGGCCAACCGCGACAGCCGCAGCAACACCCCTGCAGCGAAATCTATCCCGGTGAACCTGGTGCGGATGAGCCCGGAAGGGGCGCAAGTAGCATTGGAGCGGCGCGGGTTGATAGCGGCGGCCAGTTGAACCCAATGCGCAACGATAACCTCAACTATCGTGCGGCGCTCCGCATCGCATGCAGTTCTGGACGCTCCGCGTCCGGTCTTTCCTAGTACCAGCGTGCTTCGCCTGGTGGACGTTTCTTGAAGCGTTTCATTGTCCACATGTACTGGCTCGGATAAGCCCGCACGTATTTCTCGACCACTTTGCTCATCGCCGCTGCCGAGGTTTGGGTGTCGGTGCTGTACATGGCTTCGGGAGCCGCCTCCAGCACAACCTTGTAGCCCGAACCGTCCGGCAGGCGCATGGCGTGCAGGAACACGCCGACGGCCTTGCCGCCAGCCAGCATGTTCGGCACAAACTTGCTGGTCAGCGCCTGGGTGCCGCAAAAAGGCACGAAGATGCCCGCTGATTCAGCCGGCTCCGGATCGGCCGGGATGCCCACAGAACCACCTTTGCGCACTTCCTTGATGACACTGAGAATGCCTTCCTTGGTCGATGCGGCAACACGGTTGCCCAACTGCACACGCTGTTTGCGCAACAGGTCATCCACCGCTTTCAACTTGGGCGGACGATAGAAAATGATCGGCTTGCACTGGCTGCAATAGAAGTGATTGAGCACTTCCCAGTTGCCCAGGTGACTGGTAATCCCGACCACGCCCTTGCCGGACGCCAGCGCGTCCTTGAGCACTTCGAGCCCTTCGACTTCGCGCACCAGATTGATCGATTTCTGAGCAGGCCAGATCCACGCGCAAGCGCTTTCGGTGAGTGTCTTGCCGATGTCCATCAGGCTGCGGCCGACCAGCTTTTCCAGCTCGGGCTCGCTCAGTTCGGGGAAACACTTGGACAGGTTGATCCGCGCCACTTCGCGCGAGCGGTTGGGCAGCTTCCACATCAACCAGCCGATGGCCGTACCGACCCATTGCACGGCTCGCCACGGCAGCAGCGCAAACAATCGCAACGCCCCGACCATTACGGCGCCTTTGAACTTATCCACAGATGACTCCCAGATTCTCGAGGCAGGTAGTGTAACGTCAGCGGCTCAGGAGCGTGTACCGATCACAATCGACGGTATGGTCCATAACCATGCCGGTGGCCTGCATGTAGGCATAACAGATGGTCGGGCCGACAAACGTGAAGCCGGCTTTTTTCAGTGCCTTGCTCATTGCTTCGGCCTCGGCGGTAATGGCCGGGACCTCGCTGCGATCCTTGAAATGGTTGATTTTCTGTTTGCCACCGACAAACGACCAGAGCAGGCCGACCGGGTCTTCCAGCGCCAGCCAGGCCCGCGCATTAGTGCGCACGGCCTTGAGCTTGAGGCGATTGCGGATGATGGTCGGATCTAGCATCAGCGCGTCTATCTCGGCATCGCTCAATTGCGCCAGCCGCTCGGCGTCGAAGCCGAACAGCACCTCGCGATAACGCGCCCGACGCTTGAGAATCGTGATCCACGACAGACCCGCCTGGAACCCTTCGAGCAAAAGCAACTCGAAGAGCTTCTGCGCATCGCGCAGCGGCACTCCCCACTCCTGATCGTGATAAGCGATGTACAAGGGGTCTTCGTTGCACCAAAAGCAGCGTGTCATAGGGCTCCCAGGAGTGGACGTGCGGCCGAATCGGGTATACTCCCGCTCTTTGAATCGCAGCCCAGCACAGGTGAAATTTGTGAGCCAGCCTACGCCAGCCGTGCGTACCTTCCAAGACTTGATCCTCGCCCTCCAGCAATACTGGGCAGAACAAGGTTGCGTGGTACTTCAGCCCTACGATATGGAAGTAGGCGCCGGCACGTTCCACACCGCCACGTTTCTGCGCGCCGTAGGCCCGGAAACCTGGAATGCCGCTTACGTACAGCCAAGCCGTCGGCCGACTGACGGCCGTTACGGCGAAAACCCGAACCGCCTGCAGCATTACTACCAGTTTCAGGTGATTCTCAAGCCCAACCCGGACAACTTCCAGGAACTGTACCTGGGCTCGCTCAAGCACATCGGCCTCGATCCGCTGGTGCATGACGTGCGTTTTGTCGAAGACAACTGGGAATCGCCGACGCTGGGCGCCTGGGGTCTGGGCTGGGAAATCTGGCTCAACGGCATGGAAGTCTCGCAGTTCACCTACTTCCAGCAGGTCGGCGGCATCGAGTGCTACCCGGTGACTGGCGAAATCACCTACGGCCTCGAGCGTCTGGCGATGTACCAGCAGGGCGTGGACTCGGTCTACGACCTGGTGTGGGCTGACGGCCCGTTCGGCAAAGTGACCTACGGCGACGTGTTCCACCAGAACGAGGTGGAGCAGTCCACCTACAACTTCGAACACGCCAACGTCGACAAACTGTTCGAACTGTTCGACTTCTACGAAAGCGAAGCTGCACGCCTGATCGAGCTGGAGCTGCCGTTGCCAGGCTACGAAATGGTCCTCAAGGCTTCGCACACCTTCAACCTGCTGGATGCCCGTCGCGCGATTTCCGTGACCGCGCGTCAGCAATACATCCTGCGCGTACGCACACTGGCCCGCTCGGTGGCTCAGGCCTACCTGCAAGCCCGGGCCCGTCTCGGCTTCCCGATGGCGCCGCCCGATCTACGCGATGAAGTGTTGGCCAAGCTGGAGGCAGCGCAATGAGTGCTCAAGATTTTCTGGTTGAACTGGGCACCGAAGAACTGCCACCCAAGACCCTCGTGTCGCTGGCAGATGCTTTTCTCGCCGGTATTGAAAAAGGCCTTGCGGGCGCAGGTCTGACCTATAGCGCCAAACAGGTCTACGCCGCGCCGCGTCGCCTGGCCGTGCTGATCACCGCACTGGCCACGCAACAGCCGGATCGCAGCGTGAACCTGGACGGCCCGCCGCGTCAGGCCGCGTTCGACGCTGACGGCAACCCGACTCAGGCAGCTTTGGGCTTCGCCAAGAAGTGCGGCGTCGACCTGAGCGAAATCGATCAGAGCGGCCCGAAACTGCGCTACAGCCAGACCATTCTCGGCAAGCCGACCACCTCGCTGCTGCCGACCATTGTCGAAGACTCGTTGAACGACCTGCCGATTGCCAAGCGCATGCGCTGGGGCGCTCGCAAGGAAGAGTTCGTACGGCCGACCCAGTGGTTGGTGATGCTGTTCGGCGATCAGGTGGTGGACTGCACGATTCTCGCCCAGAGCGCCGGTCGTCATTCTCGCGGCCACCGCTTCCATCACCCGGAAGACGTGCGTATTTCTTCGCCTGCCGGCTACCTCAGCGACCTGCGCGCAGCTAATGTTCTGGCCGACTTCAACGAACGTCGCCAGATCATCAGCAAGCGCGTCGAAGAGCTGGCCAGCCAACAGGAAGGCACCGCCATCGTGCCGCCAAGCCTGCTGGATGAAGTGGCCGGGCTGGTCGAGTGGCCGGTTCCACTGGTGTGTTCGTTCGAAGAGCGTTTCCTTGATGTGCCTCAGGAAGCCCTGATCACCACCATGCAGGACAACCAGAAGTATTTCTGCCTGCTGGATGCCGACGGCAAGTTGCTGCCGCGCTTCATCACGGTGGCCAACATCGAGAGCAAGGACCCGGCCCAGATCATCGCCGGTAATGAGAAGGTGGTTCGTCCACGCCTGACCGACGCCGAATTCTTCTTCAAGCAGGACAAGAAGCAGAAGCTGGAAACCTTCAACGATCGCCTGAAAAACGTCGTGTTCCAGGCCCAATTGGGCAGCGTGTTCGACAAGGCCGAGCGCGTCTCGAAGCTTGCCGCCTACATCGCACCCCGCATCGGCGGCGACGCCCAGCGTGCGGCACGTGCCGGGCTGTTGTCCAAGTGCGATCTGTCGAGTGAAATGGTTGGCGAGTTCCCGGAAATGCAGGGCATTGCTGGTTACTACTACGCCAAGGCCGATGGCGAGGCAGAAGATGTCGCGCTGGCGCTCAACGAGCAGTACATGCCGCGTGGCGCAGGTGCTGAGCTGCCGACCACGCTGACCGGTGCGGCAGTTGCCATCGCTGACAAGCTCGACACGCTGGTCGGTATTTTCGGTATCGGCATGCTGCCCACCGGCAGCAAAGACCCGTATGCCTTGCGTCGTGCGGCGCTGGGTATCCTGCGGATCCTGATCGAGAAGAAGCTGGACCTGAACCTGGTCGAGACCGTGAAGTTCGCGGTCACGCAGTTCGGTGCCAAGGTCAAGCCCGCAGGGCTGGCTGAGCAGGTGCTGGAATTCATCTTCGACCGTCTGCGTGCGCGTTACGAAGACGAAGGCGTCGAAGTGGCGGTATATCTCTCGGTGCGTGCCTTGCAGCCCGCCTCGGCGCTTGATTTCGATCAGCGCGTTCAGGCGGTGCAGGCTTTCCGCAAACTGCCGCAAGCCGCCGCACTGGCTGCCGTGAACAAGCGCGTATCGAACCTGCTGAGCAAGGCCGAGGGCAGCATTGCCCAGACCGTCGAGCCCAAGTACTTCGACAACGCCAACGAGTTCTCGCTGTACTCGGCAATCCAGCAGGCTGATCATGCGGTCCAGCCAATGGCTGCCGAGCGTCAGTACAGCGAATCGCTGGCGCGTCTGGCGATGCTGCGCGAGCCGGTCGATGCGTTCTTTGAAGCGGTGATGGTCAACGCGGAAGACGCCAATGTGCGCGCCAACCGTTATGCCTTGCTGGCGCGCTTGCGCGGCCTGTTCCTCGGCGTTGCCGATATCTCGCTGCTGGGCTGACAAGGGGACGCTGTTGAAACTGCTGATACTCGACCGGGATGGCGTGATCAATCACGACTCCGACGCCTACATCAAGTCGGTTGAGGAGTGGATACCCATTCCTGGCTCGGTCGAGGCCATCGCAGCGCTGAGCAAGGCCGGCTGGACGGTGGCCATCGCCACCAACCAGTCGGGCATTGCCCGAGGTTATTACGACCTGGCCATCCTGGACGCCATGCATGCGCGCTTGCGCACGCTGGTGGCAGAGCAGGGTGGCGAGGTTGGTTTGATCGTCTATTGTCCGCATGGGCCAGACGATGGCTGTGACTGTCGCAAACCCCGACCCGGCATGCTCCAGGCCATTGCCCGACACTACTCGGCAGACCTGAAGGGCCTGTGGTTCGTGGGCGACAGCAAAGGTGACCTGCAAGCCGCGCTGGCCGTCGATTCTCAGCCTGTGCTGGTGTTGACCGGTAAAGGCCGCAAGACGATGAACGGCGAAGTGCCGACAGGTACGCTGATTTTTGACGATCTGGCGGCGGTTGCCGCAGAACTTATCCACACTAGCGCTTCACTGAACAACTGACCTTCCAGGTTCAGGACGCTCAAGGAGCGGGCACCTGCCCGTACGGTAAACGTAACTATGTCGATCATGCAGGCAATCAGGACCTTCATCTTTTACCTGTTGCTGGGCACCAGCTCGCTGCTGTGGTGCACCTTGAGCTTTTTCATTGCGCCGTTTCTGCCGTTCAAGGCCCGCTATCGCTTCATCAATGTCTACTGGTGCCGTTGCGCACTGTGGCTGACCCGGGTGTTCCTCAACATCAAGGTCGAAGTAAGCGGCGCAGACAACGTTCCGAAAACGCCGTGCGTGATCATCTCCAACCATCAAAGCACGTGGGAAACCTTCTTTCTGTCGGCGTATTTCGAGCCACTGAGCCAGGTCCTCAAGCGTGAGTTGCTGTACGTGCCCTTCTTCGGCTGGGCGATGGCCATGCTGCGCCCCATCGCCATCGACCGTGATAACCCGAAGGCTGCACTCAGGGAAATCGCCAAGAAGGGCGACGAACTGCTCAAGGACGGCGTCTGGGTGCTGATCTTCCCGGAAGGCACGCGTGTGCCTTACGGCCAGGTTGGCAAGTTCTCGCGTGGCGGCACGGCACTTGCGGTCAACGCCGACCTTCCGGTTCTGCCTATTGCTCACAACGCAGGCAAATACTGGCCTCGCGATGGCTGGGGGAAGAAGCCAGGCACTATTCAGGTAGTCATCGGCGAACCGATGTACGCCGAAGGCACCGGCCCCCGCGCCATCGCAGCGTTGAACGAGCGCGTTCAGACCTGGAATGAGGATACTCAACGCGCATTGGGCTCACCGGTTGCACCGGCGACAAGCACCGAAAAGGTCCCGGCGTGATTTTGTGGATAACCTGTGCACGGAATTTTGAAAAAATCCAAAAACGGCGTTTAACCTATTAATTCCTATACATATTTCTGTTAGCCATAAAAGCGCGTAAAACGTGCATAAGTTTTGGTGATGTACAAAAAACCGACCTCGAAAGGGTCGGTTTTTTTGTTCAAGGCCTCTAGCGAGATACGACTATCCGATACTCCCGCGCAGGCAATCCGTACCGTTGACGAAACACCCTGCTGAAGTACGCCACATCGCTGAATCCCCAGCGCCAGGCGATCTCGCTGATCTGTCGATTGACCAGCAGTGGTTCGCGCAAATCGTTGGCGCAGTGTTGCAACCGTGAAGACAGCAGTTACCGACCGAACGATGTCTCCTCGTCATGAAAAAGGCTGTTGAGGTAGCGAGTGCTTATTCCGAACCGGGCGCTGACACAGGGGAGGTTAAGCGTTGTATCTGTCAGGTTGGACTGAATGTGGTCTTTGATGCCCAGCAGAAGGGCGCTGCGCTGTGTCTGTCCTTTGACCCGCTCGGACAGCGCCATTGCCAGCAGGTCCAGCCCTTGCTCAGTTATCCGAACTTGCTGTGTTTCACCCACTCGATTCTCGAGGGCGGCAAGGCCGGTGAAAAAGTCGAACACCAATCCATTGAGCGGGTTATCGCGAGACATTGATAACGCCGTCAGGTACTCAAGATTGCACAGGCGCTGTTGCAGACTCTTGCGCGGGATTTGCACCACGGTCTGCCTGAATGCACTGTCGAAGTGCAGCCGGTAGGGGCGACGAGTGTCATAGATAGCAAAGTCGCCGACCTCCAATACTGCCTCGCGCCCCTCTTGGGAAACCTGCGCCCTGCCTTCAAGCGCCAGACTCACCAGTACAAATTCATCGTCGCTGCGAGAAATTCGCGCGGCATCGCGAACAACGGTTTGCCTGCAAGCCTGCACGTCCACCAATGACAGCGTAGCGATGCTGTGCGAGCGCAGCCGGCCCTGGAAGTTATTCCGATCCGAAAAGGCGCAGCTCAGCGGTACAAAAGTATTGCACACCACCTCTTGCCAGAACTCTGCTCGTTCTCGCGCTGCAATATTGTTGGTATCGAAAAAGATGCTCATCGCGTTCAACCTGCACTTCGATGCTTCAAGCCTTTCGCCATGCAAGTCTGAAACCACTCCTGCCGGTCGGTGCACGACAGTCAAAAAGCGGTTACTTTTCGTCCTAATACCACTGCCGGAAAAGCCAATAGCCTGTGGCCACCTACCCGCCATTTGAGCTAATGACTATGAAAGCGCCACTGAAAGTTGCCTGCGTACAGGCCGCGCCCATGTTCCTGAATCTGGACGCCACGGTAGACAAGACCATAGCCCTGATCGAGCAGGCAGCGGCCGCCGGAGCCGGTCTGATTGCATTCCCCGAGACGTGGATTCCGGGCTACCCATGGTTTTTGTGGCTGGACGCACCGGCCTGGAACATGCCGTTGGTGCATCGCTATCACCAGCAGTCTCTGGTGCTGGACAGTGCTCAGGCACGACGCATCAGTGATGCAGCTCGTCAGCACGGTATCTACGTGGTGCTGGGTTACAGCGAGCGCAGCAAGGCTTCGCTGTATATCGGTCAGTGGATCATCGACGATCAAGGCGAGACCGTCGGCACGCGCCGCAAGCTCAAGGCGACGCATGTGGAACGTACATTGTTTGGCGAAGGAGACGGGGCGTCATTGCGACCCTTTGAAACACCTGTAGGCGTACTGGGTGCCCTTTGCTGCTGGGAGCACCTGCAACCGCTCTCGAAATACGCCATGTACGCGCAGAACGAACAGATTCACGTAGCCGCCTGGCCCAGCTTCAGCCTGTACCAGAACGCCACCCGCGCGCTTGGCCCAGAGGTCAACACCGCCGCTTCACGCGTTTATGCCGCAGAAGGGCAGTGCTTCGTCATTGCACCGTGCGCAGTGGTCTCTCCGGAAATGATCGAGATGCTCTGTGACAGCGATGCCAAGCACAGCTTGCTGCAGGCCGGCGGAGGGCATGCACGAATCTTTGGCCCGGACGGAAGCGACCTCGCCACCCCGTTGGGCGAACATGAAGAAGGCCTGCTTTACGCAACACTTGATCCTGCCGCTTTGATCTTCGCCAAAGTCGCGGCCGACCCGGCAGGGCACTACTCGCGCCCTGACGTCACACGCCTGATGTTCAACCCCAATCCCAACCCTTGCGTGGTGGAACTGCCTGGCCTGCCGATTGGCAGCAACGCTGGCGAGCCGATTCAGCCAGTCATTGCGATGGAGGTGTGACATGCACTCAGCCATTCCTGACCATCTGCGCACACCGCGCACGCTGAACAGCAATGTACCTGAAGGCTATCAACCACCTTTTCCTGCGTGGTCGGCGCGTTTCGATCCCTTGGCAGGGCAGGTGGTGATGGCTTACTTCGGCATCCAGGCATTGCATCCAGTAGGTCTGCCGGACCTTGCACCTATCACCAAGTATTTCGTCGCGGGCTCAGGTCCTCAGTATTGGGACAGCGCGCGCTGCGTGGATGCCAATGGCCTGCATACCTGCACTGCCTTTGCTTACTGGCGAAACGTGGACGCGTTTTATCAGTGGCACAACGACTCGGGTTTCAACCAATGGTGGCAAGATCCGGCTCGTGAAACAGGACCAATTGGCTGGTTTCTTGAAGTTGTCTGTCCCAGCGCCGAGCGTTTCGAAACATTATTTTCTGCCCCGGGAACGCCCGAAGGCGTTGCTCATTTAGCCACCCACATGAGCGAGCCGATTCTGGAACACGCCTACTGGGGCAGTTCTCGCGACCGCATTCCTCTGGCCCAGACCGACGCGTTGATCGGTAGCGGCGGCCCCACGAGTGAAGCGCCTCAGCGCCCAGGTCGTGTACGCGTTTCAGGCCGCGACAACCTTTGCCTGATTCGTTCCGGCCAGGACTGGAGCAGTACCACTGGACAGGAGCGCGACCTGTACTTGAACGACATACAACCCGTCCTGAAAACCGGGATGACGTTTCTGCGTGATGAGGGAGCCACCGTCGGCTGCCTCAACTGTCGGTTCATGCAAGCACTGGATAGCGAGACTGGAGAGCCTGTGGAGAAGAGTTTCGGCCTGGCCTGGTTCGATGACCTGGCCAACCTGCCCTATGGACATCTCAAGGACGACGGCGAGGCAAACTCGCTCGGCCAACTACAGGCACCGGCGACCTGATTCTCGGCGCACCGGTGAAGTGGACCTTGAGCACGGCACACAAGGATGTCTTTTCCCTGGCACCTTACCTATACGCGCCCACCGGCAGCTACGACAACGATGACGCGTTAAACCTCGGCGAAAACCGCTGGCGTCTTTTGCTGCAGGCGGCTTACATCCACCACTTCAACGAAAAATGGGCGCTCGACACCGCCGCCGATATTTCATGGTTCAGCCATAACAACGACTACGGCCCTGGCAGTGCCACGCTTGAACAAAAAACACGCCACGAATATCAGGCTTATCTGCGCTACAACCTTTCGCCACACACCCATTTTGCGTTGGGTGGCGGCTACATCAATGGCGGAGAAAACCGGGTGGGTGGCATCGATCAGAACGATAGACTGAGCACCACGTATATACGCATGAGCGCCACTCACATGCTGACGCCATCGATTCAGGTACAGGCAGTGATCGGTAGAGATGTGGAAGTGGAGCAGGGCTTTATGGAGAAGTCCAGGTTGAATCTGCGTTTGGCGAAGCTGTTTTAGGTGCGGGAATGCGCTCATGTAGGTGGTGTATCGGCCGCTAAGTAGACGCTGGTGAATCATTCTTTATACGGCGAGCTTGCTCCTGGAGGGTTCGCTGACTGGGTGAAAAACGCCTGCTTGCTTCTCACGATAATGTGTTCCACGTGGAACACTGTAGCAATCCGGGTGCTCGGCAAAGTCGCCCTTGCACATTTCAAGCTTGGCATCTGTCACCGCGTCGGCCTCTATGCCGTGCTCAGGGTTCTCATCCAAGCGCCTTGGTCTGCCAGACCACTTGTGTGTTTCAAGCACCACACAAACAAAAACCCCGGCTTTCGCCGGGGTAGATGTTTGATCAAGCGTCCTGTCGGCGGGCAACATGAATGTCATCCGTCACGCTATAAAAATCAATGACTTAAGAACGAATTGGGCAAGATTAATGACATGAACGCGTCAAACAAGATGTCATCTTCCGTCCAACGAGCGCAACTTATTGTCATTTTCCGCAAGCCAGAAGAACTGCGCGCTGACCGCACTACATATCCGCTACGCCGCCCACTCAAAGAGTTCAATGCGTAACCCAGATTGACAAATTGGCAATTTCCCTAAGGTTACAGGGATTCCAGCCAGCATGGAACAGGCATTTTTCTCGCCGACTGCTAACAGAATTTGTAGTCCATATAAGTCTTATGAAAGCATCGCAGTTGAGCAGGAGGAGTCAGCAAACCTGTACCCCATAGCCTTGTAACCCACCTAGCGTCTGCTCCATGCCTTGTCACCATCAGGTCATAAAGCAACGCTAGGCTGAATAGAATGGGCCGGAATTTTCTGGTCTAGAGGAGGCCTGCCTTGTCCTCTCCGTCCATGCGAAAAAGACTAGAAGACTACTCCGACGGCTTGATAGCGGCTGCGGAATACGTTCGCATGTCGACTGATCACCAACGCTATTCCACCGAAAACCAATCTGCTGCTATTCATGCTTACGCCCTGAGCCATGGCATGGACATTGTAAAAACCTATCGTGATGAAGGCAAAAGCGGCTTAGACATCGGGGGCCGCGACGCTCTGCGTAGGTTGCTCGATGACGTCCAGGCGGGAAATGTTCAGTTCCAAATTATTCTGGTTTATGACGTCAGTCGCTGGGGGCGCTTTCAGAACACAGACGAGAGCGCTCATTATGAATACCTCTGTACCAGCTCAGGCATCCAGGTGGTGTATTGCGCAGAGCCCTTCGAGAACGATGGTTCGCCTCTGGCAACGATTTATAAAGGTATCAAACGTTCAATGGCAGGAGAGTACAGTCGCGAGCTCTCTCAAAAAGTTTTCGCTGGCCAATGCCGCCTTGTGGAAAAGGGTTTCCATCAGGGCGGGCCCGCAGGGTATGGACTGCGCCGCGCTCTGATTGATGAGAAAAATGAGTTCAAGGCAGAACTGTCGCGGGGGCAGCAAAAAAGCATTCAGACGGACAGGGTCATCCTAATTCCTGGGCCTGAAGCTGAGATAGAAATCGTTCAACACATCTATCACCGATTCATCCACAACGGGATGAACGAACGCGAAATTGCTAACGCACTTAATGCTGACGGTGTGCTCACCGACTTTGATCGTCCTTGGAGCCGTAGCAGCGTCCACGAGGTGCTGACCAATGAGAAATATATTGGCAACAACGTATACAACAAAACATCATCCAAGCTACGCAAACGTAGCAGCCGCAACCCGCCCGACAAGTGGATACGCTGTGATGGCGCATTTCAAGGAATTGTTTCACTAGAGGTTTTTACCTGCGCTCGCGAAATCATCCTGCAGCGTTCACACCGCCTAGATGATACACAAATGCTAGAACTGCTCCGCGCCTTACTTCAACAGGCAGGCTCATTATCTGGGATGCTCATTGACGAGCAGGACAACATGCCCTCCAGCACTGTTTACATAAGTCGTTTTGGTGGACTTTTACGCGCCTATACCCTCATCGGTTACGCACCAGACCGAGATTATCGATATATGGATATCAATCGGTCTCTACGACAACTACATCCACAGGTTTTTGAAGACGTAATAAAACACTTGGAAAACGCTGGAGCGAGTGTAGAAATCAGTGCTCAGAATGACGTATTAACAGTTAACGGTGAGTGGACGGCATCTGTAGTTATCGCCCGCTGTCACTCAACTCCGGCAGGCACTCTTCGATGGAAACTGAGATTCGACATTAGCCTGGCACCAGATATCACCATTGCTGTGCGCATGGAGCGAGCAAACCTTCAAGTCCGGGACTATTACCTCGTTCCACTTATAGACATGGGCGCCTGGCCACAGAAAATGGCAGAAGAAAACAGCCCTCTGATAGACAGCTACTGTTTCCAAACTCTGGATGTACTTGATGGGCTTGCTGCCCGCTGCTCTCTGAAGGAGGCTTGTCAATGACCGTCCCCTTAACCACACGCGACCGTATCGCACTTATGTGTCAACGCCAACTAAAAAGTGACCCCCTTCCGTGCTAAATCGCCAACTTAGTTTTGACCCCCCTCGGGTTCATATTTTCGAGCCGGTTCGGCCCGAGAAGATTTGGTTCCTGCTTTGCGCTTGTCCTTGAGTCGATAGCTTTCACCTGTCATCTGCACGATATGGGCATGATGTAACAGCCTGTCCAGCATGGCCGCTGTCAGTGTTTGATCATCCGCAAAGGTTCCGGCCCACTGGGTAAACGGCAAGTTACTCGTGAGGATCAGGCTGCCTTGCTCGTAGCGCTTGGCGACAACATTGAAGAACAGGTTGGCTTCATCACGACCAAACGGCAGGTAGCCGATTTCATCGATGACCAACAACCCAGGGGCCATCACCACACGACTGAAGTATTCCTTGAGCCGTTCCTGGCGGTGCGCAGCGGTCAGTTGCAGCATCAAGTCAGCCGCCGTGACGAAGCGGGTTTTGATACCGGCCATCACTGCCCGGTAGGCCAGGGCGATAGCCAGGTGGCTCTTGCCTACACCACTAGGCCCCAGGAACACGATGTTCTCGGCACGTCCAACAAAACTCAGTGCTGCCAGCTCCTGGAGCTGTGCCCGGGGGACGCCGGTGGCAAACGCGAAGTCGTATTGCTCCAGCGTTTTCACAGCGGGCAGCGCGGCAGTTTTCAGCAGGGCCTGTCGAGAGCGTTCACTTCGGGCATCGGTCTCGGCAGCCAGCAGCTTTTCGAGGAAGTCGGCAAAGCTGTCTTCGCCGCTTGCTGCTTGTTGGGCCAGGTGCGGCCAGTCCACCCCGACGCGCTCAAGCTTTAGCCCCTTGCATAGTTCTGTCAGGCGAGCATGTTGAAGGTTCATGCTCTCACCTCCAGCAGTTGCTCATAAACCGACAGCGGATGCTGCAAGCTCTCGTACGGCAGGACCCGTCCCAGGCGTAGGCCTTGGGCGGGTTGTGGGCGCAGGCTCTGTGTTGGCAGTGGTAATAGTACCTGCTGCTCTTGGGCCAGACGTACCGCCGGTTGAACACCCGTCGTGCCGTGAATCCGCTGATGAGCGACTTCGTCGAGCCATTGGCCGATATGTGCGTTGGCCGTCACCACATCCAGCGTCAGACCCGCACTCTTGAGCGTAGCGGCCAACGGGGTAATGAAACTGCCCTTCAGATACCCGTTGAAGCGCTCAACCTTGCCCTTGGTCTGGGCACGGTAAGGGCGGCAGACCTTGGGAATAAAACCAAACTCATCGGCCAGCGCAGCCAATCGGGGATGCCAACGGTGCTGGCCCTCCCCAAAAGCATCTCGCTCGGTGATGATGGTTCCGGCGTTATCAAACAATGCCTGCTCGGGCACGCCGCCAAAGTAAGCGAACGCCTCCCGAAGCCCTGTCAGCCAGGCTTCGCTGTCCTCTCGCTCGGAGAAACGGACAAAGCTTGCTCGACTAAAACCAAGTGTCGCCACGAACGCCTTAAGCGGCTGACGGCCTCGTCGAATGGTGGTGAAGTCCACCTGTATCTGCTTGCCGGGCAGTGTCTCGAAACGTACCACCGGCTCTTCTGCCTTACGTTTGAAGGGGCGAATATAAGCCTTCAGACGACTGACGCCGCCGCTGTACCCCAATGCCGTGATCTCACGCAGCAGGACGGTCGCCGGAATCCAGTGTGGGCGCGCCGCCTCAATACGCTCGTGCAGGTAGTCCTTGAAGGGGTCGATTTTGCACGGACGTGCGGGTCTCACCTTGTCACTGGGTAGCGACCGGGCCTTTCGCAGGTACTTGCGCACGGTGTTACGCGAAATACCCAGCTCACGGGCGATGAATTTGATGCCATGGCCCTGACGGGCCAACACTTTAATTTCCACAGACTGCTCCTGGGTCAACATATTGGCAGCTCAAAGCCGCCAGTTTTACCCAGGGGGGTCAATTCTAGGTTGGCGTTAGGGGGTCATTTTTACAGTGGCGGTGACAATTGAGCAATACGGGATCGTCAGGAAGGTTGTCGGGCAATGGTCGCATGCCCTGGATTATACCCGTCAGGCAACAAACCTTGGAGTCAAAATCTTATGAGGACGGTTGCGCCACAGATCAAATCCATCCAGCAGCCAATTCAATTGTAAGCGATCCACCAACCACACCTACCATCAGATGCGGCTTCCGTTTATCTTGGCATTTCCGGTGAGCAGTTCCACGGCAGCAACGCCTCATAGTCGGCCACCGACTGCGCAAGTGGCAACCTCTCCAGTACGTGGCGCAGCCACGTATAGGGCTCCTGGCCGTTGACCTTGGCGGTCTCGACCAAGCTATAGATCTGTGCACTGGCGGTGGCGCCTTTAGGCGTGTCGCTGAACAGCCAGGCTTTGCGCCCAATAACAAACGGCTTTATTGCGCGCTCTGCCGGGTTGTTGTCGATCGGTAAAAAGCCGGCTTCCACGTAACGCTTCAGCCGACTCCAGTTATTCGCCAGATAACCAACTGCCTTGCCCAGCACGCTTTGCGGCGTCACGTGGGACTGAGTTTTATCCAGCCAGCTTTTCAACTGAGCCAAGATTGGCAGGCTTTTCTCCTGCCGACCGGTAAAGCGCTGTTCGTCGCTGCCGTCTTTCAATTCGCGCTCGATACCGTACAGCTTATTGATCATCGTCAGCGCGATATCGGCACGCCCGGTCTTGCCCTTAGGTTGCACTTTTTGTGCTTCGACAAATTTGCGCCGCGCATGGGCCATACACGCCAAGCGCTCCACGCCCGGTTGTAACGCCAGCGCGTTATAGCCCGCGTAATCATCAGTCATCACATAGCCGCGATAACTTTCCAGCAGCCGTAACGGTACGTCCTGCGCGCGGCTGGAAGTGTAGTCGAACAATACGACTTTATGATCTGGAGGCCCGCTGGCCTGTACCCACATCCAGGATTGGCTGGTCGGGTCTCGATCTGGTTCTTTCAGTACCTGAACGCGGGTTTCGTCACAGTGGATGACCGGGCTTTCCAGCAATCGATCACGCATCAGATTTAACAGCGGCTGCAAATGTTCGCCGCACTGGATAATCCAGCGGGCCAACGTTTGACGCGGGATTTCTATGCCATGTCGGCTTAGCACCGTTTCAAAACGATGCAGCGGCAAGCCGTCGACATACTTGGTGGTCAGCAGCATGGCCAACACGCTGGGGCTGGCCATGCTCTTTTCAATCAACTGCGCAGGCTTGCCGGCTGTGACCGGTGCCGACTCACAGCCACGACAGCCGTAGACTTTGCGGATGTGTTTGATCACCCGAATCTGCATCGGCACGATATCCAGTTGCTCGCTGGTTTCCTCGCTGACGACATGCTTGCGGCAACCGCAGGCACAGGTCAGTTCGTGTTCGGGCAGCTCGTGGATGACTTCAATGCGCGGCAGATCAGCCGACAGTGGCTTGCGCTTGCCACGGCGTGGCGCAGGAGCAACTACTTCCTCATCAGCATCGCCGACCGGGAGCATAGGCTCGCTTTCAGGTTCATTGAACAAGGCAAGTTGAGGGGTATTAGGCTCGACGGTTTGTTCGGACTTTCGACCAAAAATACGGTCACGCAGCAGCTTGATCTGCTCTTTGAGATCAACGATGTGAGTGGCGTAGGCGTCTTTAACTTCCTGTTCGCGCGAGCGTGCTTCGTAGCTCTCAAGCAGCATCTGTTTGAGCAATACGGGATCGTCAGGAAGGTTGTCGGGCAATGGTCGCATGCCCTGGATTATACCCGTCAGGCAACAAACCTTGGAGTCAAAATCTTATGAGGACGGTTGCGCCACAGATCAAATCCATCCAGCAGCCAATTCAATTCCTGAACCGTCAGCACAATGGCTTCGTCGACATCATCTGGCGAGATTTTGAAACGCTCGGACTCGAGACGCTTGAGCCAAAGGCAGAAGCCGTTACGCTCCCAATACAAAATCTTCACTCGATTCCGGGATTTGTTGAGAAAGACAAAGAGCACCGGATCAAAGACCGCCACTTTAATATCCAACTCGACCAAAGCAGCTAAGCCATCGATGGATTTTCTGAAATCCACGGGTTTGGGATAGAGGTAGACTTTCTCGACTTTGGCGTCGGGTCGCATCATGGTGCTGGCTCCTGAAAGAAAACGGGAGCACAGCATCAGGCGTCAGCCAGTGGCTTGAAATGTGGGGTTCGTGGATCGGATACATTCAATTCCTGAACCGTCAGCACAATGGCTTCGTCGACATCATCTGGCGAGATTTTGAAACGCTCGGACTCGAGACGCTTGAGCCAAAGGCAGAAGCCGTTACGCTCCCAATACAAAATCTTCACTCGATTCCGGGATTTGTTGAGAAAGACAAAGAGCACCGGATCAAAGACCGCCACTTTAATATCCAACTCGACCAAAGCAGCTAAGCCATCGATGGATTTTCTGAAATCCACGGGTTTGGGATAGAGGTAGACTTTCTCGACTTTGGCGTCGGGTCGCATCATGGTGCTGGCTCCTGAAAGAAAACGGGAGCACAGCATCAGGCGTCAGCCAGTGGCTTGAAATGTGGGGTTCGTGGATCGGATACCCTCGACTGCGCCCCAGAGCATGGTCTAGCGGTTCTTCAGGTCACCCTTTTTCCCGGCGCCTGAAGAGGCTCGGGTTGCACGTACCGCCGTGTAGTCGATCATCCAGGTGTCCAGATCGATCAGTCCTTCCTGGTTGAGTCGAATGTGCAAGCGCTCCAGTATCCGGTCGAACGTACCGTCATCGCGCCAGTCGCGAAAACGCTGATACACCGTCGACCAAGGCCCAAAGCGTTCCGGCAGATCACGCTAGGCAGCACCCGAGCACAAAATCCAAAGGACTCCGTGGAGTATCAAACGATCATCACTACGTGGGCGACCCATTTTCTGCTCGGGAGAAACCAGATCCTTGATCAATTCCCACGATGAGTCGGAGAGTTCGTAACGCTTTGCCATGCGGGCCTCCAGCCAATCATGGCGGCAATTCTACCCCAGCCGACTTTTCGTACAAAACCTAGGCGATTCAGCGAAAGCCGGGGATCACCGGGCCTACTCAAAAGCCGAGTTACAATCAGCGGCCCACTTTTGAAAACCGCTGAGCTCCATATGCAAATTTCGATATTAATCTCTATGAAATTTAAAATTATTTGCTCAATTTTTTTTCATAATTACACGTATTTTGTTTCTAGCAGCGAAGGCGTTTAGTAGCGCTATTTCTGAAGTTTCACCCTCAGCCAAAAGAATTCCGATGCTGGCTCGTTGGTCGTCAATTGTATTGATTTTTTTACCACAGTAAGCGGTTGGATAGAACTTAGGTCTTCCAGGATGAGCATTCAATCGTTCAACTCCTTCAATATGAGAAAATTCGCCAGCCTCTGTGGCATAAACAATCAACTGACCAATACCCTTATTGCTTTCAAGCGGAGCATCCAAAAGATTGGGCCTTCTATTTAGCGCCATTTCAATCCAAGCTTCATATATATTTATACTAAAGGACTGGCAAAGCGCCTCTCCGATTTGTACGCCTCCCAGGCGAGGATTAATTTCAATTACTTCAAATCCGTTAGAAGTAATCATAAATTCAGTATGCGCAAAACCATTGTCATATCCAATGCAGTGTAAAATACGCTTAATCCACGCATCAAGTGCCTCGTTCACTGAGTCACTTATAGTGACAGGTGATGAAAAAGCCTCTTCCCGAAAATAGGGCTCTTGAGAGAGCACCCTGCTAGTTAAGGCAATTACACGTGTTTCACCTTTCCAACTTATTGTTTCTAGACTATAAAGCGTACCTGAAAAAAATGGCTCAATAACGATTTTTCCGCGAATAGTTTCTTGATCAGCCTTAACAAGAGTTTTAAGTAACTCTTCTTCACTATAGGCAACCCATACATTCTGGCTACCAGTTCCAGCAGAGTCTTTAATAATACATGGAAAACTAAAATTTTCTGCTAACGAGTTTTTATCGAAATTTTTAGGATCAGCCAATATACTTCTTACAGAAGATAAACCTGCCTCGAATAGTCGATTGCGAAGCTGAAACTTATCACGAGCTATGCGGATAGCATCTGGATTTTGAGCATGTAAATTTAGAATCCCACTCACGTCAAGGCAGTGCAGGCTCCATGTGTCTGTTGAGCTTAGAAGCGCTACCGCATCACCTTCGCCTCTAATCAACTGTACAACCCTATTATTATCGAATGTGTCTATTTCTACAACCTTGACGAGCCGTTCGTCAAGAGAAGACAACTCATAGCTGTATACTGTTTTATCACGAGTTAAAAGAGTTAGCGAACAGCCATATTTTTTTGAGGCCTCCGCCAAACGACCGAGACCGAAAGTTAATGCTTCAAGTGCTATAATATTCATTGTCACCTCTTCAATTAATATGTTGAGCTATAAACGTTGAGAGAAAGGCCTTTTGTATATCCGTCACGAATATATAATGGAAGCCCTTCACTGCTTGAGATAAGTGTTAAAATGCAGGTTTTATCCATTTGCGCGAAAGAAGTAATGGTCACTAACAAATTTGAAGCCATTCCTCGCCTTCTAAAAGCCGGATGCGTTTGAACATCATCAACAACCCAAAAACGTCCGACACGAATAGCTCTGGCAGAGGAAGTCATAATGTCTCGGTCGCGTGTATAAAAGTCAAAAACATCCGGATCAACAATATGCTCAGGCTTGATAAAACTCGACCCTTTTTGAGAGTTATACCAGTCCGCCTCCTCTTTGCTCGATACTCTTTTGACACTAAAATTAGGCGAATGAACATTGTCGGGAATCGGCTTATACATATGGGTCTCCCGTACAACTAGTTTGTAGCCATTAAGCAGTAACTGTTTATGGGTTTCAATATCGATATCAAAAACGCTTAAGAAGTGATATTTTTTCTTGTGAAACTGAATTATTGAATCGATACAGTTAAGTGTACCCCAGCAAAATGTCTCTCTGTTACGAGCATTTTTACCTATAGAATACTCAAAGAAGCAATGAGATATTCCTCTCGCATGTTCGACGGAAACTCCCGATCCGCCTCTTGATTTAGCCCAGCCCGTGATAAGACCGTGCATGATATTATCAAGGTCAGTGTTGAGATTACAAAGCTCAGATATCATGATCAAGTACTTGGCGGATAAATTCAGCGTATGCATGCTCAACTAGCGTGTCGGCGCCGGATATATATCGGCTGATTTTAATCGCAGGGCAAGTATTTATCTCAATAATAAATGGTACGTTTGAAGTATCCATAGCGATGTCTACACCGCAAAAAAGCGACTTTGCTGCAACAGAGCTTTTTTCTGCCATGCTAACAAGCTCTTGAGGTAAAGCATTAATAGCGAATGTCTTTCCTGTACCGTCCTTCATCAGATTAGTAATCCAACTTCCGTTCGCGCCACGACGTGAATATGCATATACAGCAACGTGGTTAACAACGACCACTCTAAAGTCTTCGTTGTTTTTCTTTTGAATATAGGGCTGAATATAATAATCTTTTATATTTGCTGCCTGTTCTCGAAACCAAATAATAAAATCATCATAAGAGTCAATTTTAAATAGTCCTCTCCCGCAAGCTCCGTTGACAGGCTTAGCTACTAAAGGAAAGCCAACACAAGAAAGTGCCTCTGCAGAAGGCGCTTCAAGAAACTTATAATATGGCAAGTGTCGTACATCCGGAGAGCTGTTAAGCATAGCCGAAGACAAATCTTTATTTTGGCCGCAAAAGAGGGTTTCCGCATCGTTCAGTATAGTAACCCCCATCATTTTCCATAATTTCATTAACTTCATTGCTGGAATTAAATCCTCTTCATATGCATAGCCAACAACCAAATCAGGCTTCAGAGGACTATCGCGAAATACAAAGGAAGATCCGTGCACTCCGTTTTCTATGCAAATTTCACACGGCTTCGCTGTAATACCTTTGATACCCCATTTCGAAAGAATTTCAAATACCGCATCGTATTCGATCTCGTCTTCATAGTCAGACAAAAACAAAACTGTTTTCATAATTAAATTTCTCCTTGAATGAAATTCCGAGTCCAAGCTTTTGAAAAAATAAACGCTAGGGCTACACAAGACGTTATAATTGGAATTAACATTGCAGCATCTCCCCCGAATTTAACAACAACTACACCCAAGCCAATATTTGAAAAAATGACACCTATATCTGCTGACGCCGCGACAACAGATGAAGATGTCCCTACCAGTGCCTGATCTATGTTACAGACAACATATGACATGACTGCCGGATAGATAAGCCCAAGCGCCGCGCCGCAACATATCGCTCCAATGTATACAAAGCCACTTCCAACCATAAAGTAATTTGAAAGTGTCCCACATATAGCAGAAACTACGCAAGCCGCTAGGATCCTAGTAGGAAAGCGGCTATCTTTGGGCAATTTTTTATTAAGAAAAAGTCTAGGTAGCATCATGGAGACGGTAAAGACAAGAAAGTACCACGAGGGGTCGCTCATTCCTTTTTTGGTTAGAAAGAATGGCAAAAACGTAACAGTGGTTCCGCTAATTATATATACTAGCCCCAATATTATAAGCGCAGTCCTAACATTTGAATCTGTAACAATCTGCAATACTCCCTTTGTAGATGAAGAAGTTTTATCTGGGATACCAGAATAAGTTTGTCGCGCATCTAAAACGAATGTTAGAAATAAACATATTAAAAATAGCATTAAAGCGGCTAGCGCAACGCTACCGCCTCCCCAAGTTTGAGTTATCTTAAGAGCTATAAATGGCGCAAGACAAGTAGGAAGAACATTGAAGAACGTAATCATTGACACGTTTTTTGATTTCTCAGCGGCATTATCACTAAACGCAATTGAATAATACATAAGAAGTGTAGACAACACCCCCAATAGAGCTCCCTGTGCCAGTCTCCCCAGGATAACTGATGGAACCCAGTTAAGATTTATTAGGAGCAGAGAACTACAATACAAAATTGTAGTTATGAACATCGCCCATCTAGTTTTAATACGGTCAGCGACTACTCCTGAAACGAGTCTCATTATAAGAGTCAGGACAGTCGCACCTCCTACCACTAAACCGGCTATGCCATTTTCTACTCCCATTTCTTCAAGCTTGAAAGGATAGCTATAGAAAATCATAAAGTTTACAAATGACAAAATAAAGCTCGTAGAGAAAACAATATAATTTTTCATTTTTTCAATTTCGACCTTCCAACATATTGAAATGGGTAATAGTAGTTTCTGGAACTTCTAGAATACCAATCAGGTCGTCTCTATAGTTACTCTTTATGTGAGGGGACTCAATTGGGGTCGCCATATTGTCAATGAGTAGCTGTAACTTGTTAAGTTCAAGTCCAGTATCTACTCCATGTTCATTAAGCCAATCATCATTGTAAAGAGTATCTAAATATCTTTCCCCGCTATCCCCTAGAATGGCCACAATAGGCTTTTGATTTCCTAAATGTAAAGACAAATTAAGCGCAGCCAAAAGAACTGCTCCGGAGGAGACACCTACCAATATTCCCTCATGCCGGCAAAGAAGTCGAGCAGCTATATAAGCTGACTCGTCTTTTGCCCGATAAAAGTAATCGATCTTTGTAGTATCATTTATATTCCTAGGTGTCCATCCAAGTCCGACGCCTGGAATTTTGTAAGCATGAGAGGGCCCTCCAAATACTGCTGAGCCGTAAGCGTCTACACAGGTAACTTTGACATCAGGAAGGTGATCTTTGAAGTATTCTGAGACTCCTCCAATTTGGCCGCCTGTACTTACAGCGCAAACCACACCTGCAATATTTCCTGAGGTTTGTTCATGGATCTCTTTTGCAGTCGAGTTATAATGTGCTAGGGAGCTAAGGACGTTAAAGCATTGATCTGGTCGATAGCTTCCTGGAATTTTTTTAGCTAAGTCATTAGCTAGCTTAATACGAGTTTTATGATAAGAGCCGGTATCATCCTTTTCAGTCACGGTAATAACTTCAGCCCCATATGCTTTCATGAGAGCTTTATTGGTTTCCGTGGCTTTAGGGTCAACGAGCGCAATGACTTTATATCCACTTACAGCACCGATCATAGCAAGGCTGATTGCGAAGTTCCCCGAGGACGACTCAATTATTGTACCGCCTGGCTTGAGTTGCCCCTTTTTCTCAGCTTCCCGAATAATATAAGCTGCGGCTCTATCCTTGATGCTTCCACCAGGATTGTATTTCTCTAACTTAACAATGACGTTAGTACTTATTTCCTTATTGATCCTTGCAAGATCAATAAGCGGAGTTTTAGAAATTCCATCAATTACGTTTTTCTTTGCAAACGACATAATTTACCTCATGATTTCCATATGCTACGGTTTTTGTGTGGTTTTATTTAGCCGAGTGACTCCGCTCATCAAATTGATATTTATGAGTAGAATGAGCAATTATAATGACGCGACTATCATTTGATTTTTTCAATTGGCTAGTCATAACTTTAATAAAGTTGAGTCAACTCAATATTGACACTTGCAAACTTCTCATAAAACTCGTGACGAGTAGTTTTAGGTGGAAGCAATTCTCCTGAATCGACAGTTCTCAATATTTCTTGATATGCGAAAGGGAGTCCGGTTTTCCAGTCATATACCTTTACCGCTCTCCGAGCGGTATGACATTTCATAGCTTGGTATTTTGGAAAAACCTGATATGAGAGCGAAGTTATAGCGATGGTGCCCATCCATAATTACGCCACTTTCTTTATCAAATATAATTGGAACATGCCAAAATCCATGTTTATTTATTTCTTCCGTGAGGCATTTAAGATCACTCTCATCAACATGCTCATGTGGCTTTAAGAGGCAGATATCAACCAGCTTTACATTACTTATTATCATTCCATGACCTCCTTCCATAAGCTTTACTACGCCGATTCCTATATAAGCATTTCTGAATCGTAAGAAATTCTTGGGCGCATATTATTTAATGCACTGAGATAGATAAGCTAATGCATAAACCAATTATCTATAGACTTTAAACCAAATATCGAAATATATTCTCGAACCGAGGCTGAAAGAAGTGACGCTTATTTCGTCGTAGTGAGGTAGATACGCTGTATAATACTTATACTTGAGAGCCGGTGTAAGCATTTCTCAACTTCCTTTTTAAGTACTGGTTTTATGTGTATCGCTATTTCACAAGTTCAAATTTCTATAACTTGAGCACTTATAAAAATAACTTCAATAGACCGCTTACTTACTACTAACGCTTCCGCTAATAGCTTTTAAGGGAGAGATGTAAAAAAAGGGGGGGGATGAAGCGAAATAATAAATATTATCACTATAAACTTTATAACATCGAACGGCGTATATTGAGCGGCGTTACCAGTCAAAACCTTGAACTGTAGCTTCGCAATGTGGAAGCTAGAACTATATATGATGAGTAAAATCCATTTTATTTGTAGCACGATCCATATCCTTATAGACTGTTTTTTTCAAAAAATGTAACAACCCATTAAACCAGTGCTAAAATTAATCTCCAAAAATTTCTTTGTCAAGTGAATATCAACCTAGGTTTTGTACGAAAAGTATTGCCGCATACAACGTAGGCTGCAGGCCAGCGTGACCATGGCTGCGTAGCTCTTGGCCAGCTTGTCGTAGCGAGTGCCGATTCGGCGGTTCTCTTTTAGCCAGCCAAACATCCGCTCAATGATGTTGCGCTGCCGATACTTTGGACGATCAAAAAGTCGGGGCAAGCCAGGCCGGGGTTACGTGGCATGGCGCGTAGCGGGATCACAGGCTGTATTCGGTAACGGTCGCAGTAGTAACGCAGGTGTTCTGCGTCATAGCCTTTGTCAGCCAGTAACCATCTACTGCGTTTTCGTGGTCGCCCCGGCCTACCGGGAATGCGCACCTTATCCAGCAACGGCTGGGCGTGGGCGATATCGCTGGCTTGTCCCGGTGAAAGCATGAAGCGCAATGGCACGCCATTAGCGTCGCAAACCATATGAATCTTGGTCGTCAGGCCGCCTCGACTGCGCCCCAGAGCATGGTCTAGCGGTTCTTCAGGTCACCCTTTTTCCCGGCGCCTGAAGAGGCTCGGGTTGCACGTACCGCCGTGGAGTCGATCATCCAGGTGTCCAGATCGATCAGTCCTTCCTGGTTGAGTCGAATGTGCAAGCGCTCCAGTATCCGGTCGAACGTACCGTCATCGCGCCAGTCGCGAAAACGCTGATACACCGTCGACCAAGGCCCAAAGCGTTCCGGCAGATCACGCTAGGCAGCACCCGAGCACAAAATCCAAAGGACTCCGTGGAGTATCAAACGATCATCACTACGTGGGCGACCCATTTTCTGCTCGGGAGAAACCAGATCCTTGATCAATTCCCACGATGAGTCGGAGAGTTCGTAACGCTTTGCCATGCGGGCCTCCAGCCAATCATGGCGGCAATTCTACCCCAGCCGACTTTTCGTACAAAACCTAGGCCTGCAGATCCCCTCACTGTTCAGCTCAAACAGCCGTCCCGTTTCGTTACCGCACTTTGGGCTAGCGTGCCCCGTGCTCTGGCCTTCGCCTGCACGGAAGTGCTGGCAATCTGAGGATGAGGTACCGCCGTCTCCCCAGTTGGCGGCGAAGGCATGGTTGAACTGACTGTTACCTGCCGAGCAGACCTGTGAAGCAATGTCTGACTCAGCGGGTGAACTCACAGGAGAATAGCCTGAACCTATTCGACCTCCCGCAAGAAATTGCCATTGATGTCAAAGTCCGCTATCCGGGTATTTTTAACAGTACCTCCAAAGGCGTTTTTACCTCTAAACGTGCAGTAGACACGGATAAATTTTCCTTTATCTACGTAGCGGGTATCCACGTGGTCATAGCTGTCGGGATCGTTCATAGCCTGTTTGATCAGCCTCTCAAATGTTCGGTGCGAACCATCCCATTGGCTGAACTGACTTTCGATCTGTTTGGTGCGTGAAGCACGCGCCGCTGCGGCCTGTTGGTCGGCCTCGATTTTCGCCTGACGTGACGCTTCAGCTTTCTTGAAGCGTTCAAGACTTTGCTGGTAGGCCTTATTGGCGGGTTCAAGCTGAAGCAGTGAGGTGTAGAGTGAAATCGCTTTGGTGTAATCGGCGGCGTCCAAAGTTTTGAGATCGTTAAGTAGCCCTGCAATCTTTCCCTTACGCTCTTGCTCACGCTTAGCCATAGCGATCTCACCAGCGAGCGTCGCCAGCTTCTGCTGCAGTGCCAAGTACTCTGGGTCCGTGATAACCGAGGCATATCTGGCGTTGATGGTGGTTGCTTTGTTGACGTCTCTCGAGTCTAGCGCCATAGCAATTTCTCGCAATATCGAAGACTTGTTGGTTGCGTAGAACTGCCGGGTGCTCTCGATCTTTGCGTGAGCAGCTGCTGCGCTGACCTCGCGTTCAAGTTGACCCGTACGATCCTGTTCTGCTTTGGCTGCAGCGACGCGCTGAGCCTCTATATGCGAGGTGTGAACGTTCAGCGCATACGTAGACGCAGTCAGCCCTATGAGGACGATCAGCACCCGTAAGTGAAGTGGATCCCCGGCTTTGAGGGCGACCAGCAAGCGGTCGTAGACTGGGGGGCTGATCAAAATGGCAAGACATATCAGCATCAAACCGGAGATCCAGCTTGCCGCAAAAACGCTCACTCCTAACGCAGTTACTACACCTGTAACAACCCACCACCGTGGGTTTATTCCGTACGGGACCCCGCTGAGCATAATAGATAACACCACTTACTCCTTGTTATTCAGCGTAGCAATACCGCAGTTAAGCTCGTAACCTTTCCCTGTTCCCCATAAGGTCCTATCTAGGTACACGCTATAGCCGTGAAAAGACTGCTTGAAAGGCTTGCCCTGAGCTATTTTGTGTTCAAAACCGGAAGCCGGATTCCCCGTGACGTTGGTTATCATCTGCGTGCAGAGGCTTGCCAAAAGCATGGCGTCTTGGGCTCCACGTGAGGAAACATTGACGTTAAGCATCAACTTTACACGGGTGACTTCGCTTGCATTCCCTCTGCCATACAAAGCGATGTTGTTAGGTAATGCTTGGTTTCCCAATTCCTTGTAAGGTGTAGCGCAAGAAAAAATGCCATCGTAAAGCTCAATGTAGCCGCTTTTGTTTGGCTGAAAACCGTCAATATCGGCAAGCGCGCTGCAGGCCGATAGAGGAGAAAAAGCTTCTCCACCGGCTGCATTAGAAGGTGAGGTCTCTCCTATAATTCCGACTGCCAATACAACAACCGCTAAGCGGGTCAATACCTCTTTCTGCGGCTTGAATTTTGGAGTTCCGGATAGAAATGCAAATGGATCCTCGGGCTCCTCAATCAAGGCGATAGCTTCGGTGAGGTTGTAGGTCTCAGGCATGCTCTGATACTCGACCAATGTGAGCACTAAGTTGACAGTCAACGTAGAGAAATCCTTGTTCGCACTCGGTGAAGCCTTTAAAGACTCTCTGATTCTGGGGCTCAGCTCAGGAACGACTCGATGGGAGATGAAAGTATGAAGCGCCTCTTGCCAAGCTTCGTCATTTTTAACCCCAAAGCCTTTGTCGATAACAAGGCTCGAGCTTTTTGATTTCAACTCTGGGAAATGCGCTTGCACTGCAGTGAACGTGGCACGTGCAAACTCGGCATACGCAGCGTGACGAACACGCCGGTGATAGAGCCCTCGATAAAAAAGAAAGGAAAATCCAGACCACGTAATACAGATGGCTGCCATTAAAGCGTTCATCAAATGTCCTCAATCCTTAGAAAAAGCCTGATGGCTCGCGGGTGGCAAGATGCCATTATTCTACAAAAATCAATCAGGAGAGCCCGAAAAATTCGGAGAAAATCGTACGGGAAGCATTGCTAACAGGAGACAAACTCTCGCGCCGCCTGGACGGGTTCATTCCGAGACAAGGCAAAAAATAGGATATTCGCTCTTTAAGCTCATGATTTAAAACAGTATTAGATCAGCGTTAATTTTCGCGTCATGCGATTCCTGGCTAGCCGTGTATGCTGATGCTTTGCCTTGCTTGAGGATGGGGTCAATGGCCTCGTTAGAAAGAATAGCCTACACGATATCGCTCAGTCAGTTGCCAGCCAAAGAGCTTCATCGATGAATCAGTCCAAGGCAGTGGATTCACTGATAGACCCCGTACTCGATACGCTCCAGGTAGTCTTCGACTGTCTGAAACCCGATGGGATTGTCGATGACGTCCAGCGGCACGTCGCCGTCCAGGTATTTGCAAGGGCGCCCGAGCCACTCTTCTGCGAGCTTCTGATTACCGAACACATGGGTGGCGTGTTCCAGAACCTTTGCGTACTGGAACGCCACAGCGCTTTGTTGTGAGTTGAGGTGTGCAGGCTGCTTGCTGCTGCCCTGCCGCTGGATTGTCCTTACGGACTTGCCCACGATGCGGCTCATGATTTTATTCGTCGAATAAAGATCAGAGATCGAAAGCATGTCTTGTACGTCTTTCAGTTCAAAGCCTTTAACGGTCAGCTTGTAGACCATGACCTGACTGAGCTGACCTGCATCGGTCCTGAGCAGATATTCCGTTGGCCTGCGGGCGGGCGCTGCGGGCTCGACGTTACGTGTGGTGGCGGAAACCATCATGTGTTCCTCCATGTGCGACATTTGACGCAAGTATAGCGCCGTTTGACGCATGTGACGTGAGGCGTTGAGGCGCTGGGGTTGAGCGCCTCATTCTGGAGAGGTCGATACAGGGCGTGAACTCGTTATCTGTATGCAATAGTGTCCATGCCGTGAAAAGTAGTGTTTCGCTGCTCGTGCCTCAGTACGGACCCCCCGTAGGCCTAACCACAATCTCACTGACATTCACCCCATCGGGCTGCCCAATCGCATACACCAGCGCCCGCGCAATCGCATCCGCCCCCCAGCGCCACTTTTCGAAACCCTTTCATTGCTTCACGCGCCGTTTCGTCTGAAATCGAGTTGGCCAGTTCTGACTCGACCACGCCGGGACAGACGACGGTTACGCGGATTTTGCCGGTTTCTTGCCGCAGTCCGTCGGAGATGGCTCTGACGGCGAATTTGGTTGCGCAGTACACCGCGCCAGTCTGGCTGCCCGCCTTCAAAAGACGTGAGCCGGGTACGCCAGATCGTCTGATGCAAACTGCCTGACATTACTGTCTGGGGGCAGTCAGTCGCGCATATTGATCCTGACTGATCCATCCCGTGAACGAGCGGTTGTCAGCGTTGATGAACTCGACCTGGGCCGCGCCATCCTTGAAGGCCAGTACCCCGACAACATCACCTTTGACGATGTAGGGGCCGCGAGTGGCTTTGGCATTTGCAGTTTTCTGCAGCCATGCCTTGTCAGCGTTGACCTTCACCAGGCTTATCCACTGCTTGCTGGCTGTTCGGGTCAGGTCCAGACCGGTTGCGATTTCCGGCATCAACACGTTCAGGCAGCCTGAGTTATTCTGGCCTTCTTTGATGGTCAGCGTGACGCCGTCAGCCGAGGGCTTTAGTGTTCCCGGATAGGCTCCGTCGGACCAGGAAGCCACCGCGACATCTTTCCCGGCCTCGATAGTGCCTTTTAAATAGAAAGCGCACCTGAAGGGCGGGTCTTCGCCGCGTTCTTCCTCGTAGTAGCCCTCGACTTGATGATCGGGCGTTACCGCCAGCATCAATTGCTCGTACTTGCCGGAACGCAGGGTCGTGCTGTCCGCGAAGGCGGATGTGCCGATCAGTAACGAGAGGGTTCCCGCGACGAGCCAGCGGGAAATAGAAGGGTTGTGCGTCATTTTTTCAGTCCGTTGTCAGTAAAGTGACCCATTGCGCTCAACCGGCTTTACGCGATGTATCAAAATCAAGCGTTGCGCATCATCACGGTGTTGGTGAAAGCAATCATGTCATTGAACAGCGGATCAAGGAACGGCGTTGATTGATGTAATGGCTGCGGGCACTTATTCAGTGCCCGCAGCGGCTTGCTTAACAGTCTTCTTCAAGTCGCAACAGATCATCCAGTGGCTGACGCCGTCTGATTAATCGTTCCTGCCCGTCATCAACCAACACTTCTGCCGCGTGGGTGCGGCTGTTGTAGTTGGAAGACATGGACGCGCCATAAGCCCCTGCATCATGAAAAACCAGGTAGTCGCCCACCTGCGCGACGGGCAGTAGACGGGACTCGACGATCCCGCCTTCGGCCTGCGTGAACACATCTCCAGACTCGCACAGTGGCCCCGCTACAACTGTTTCCTGCATCGGCAGCGGTTCGTCGCGCGAGGTGATCAGGGACATCTCGTGATAGCTGCCATACAGCGAAGGACGCATCAGGTCGTTGAACCCTGCATCGACCAGCGTGAAGTGCTTGCCGCCCATGTGCTTGGTAGCACGGACCTCGGACACCAGCACACCGGCCTGCGCGACCAGAAAACGGCCGGGCTCGATTTCCAGACGTATCGGGTGCCCGAGATGGGCTTCGATGCGTTTTCTGGCGTGGTCCCACTGAGCGAAATAGTGGCTGGTATTGATCGGCAGTTCGCCTGCGCGATAGGGCACTGATAAACCGCCACCTGCCGAGATGGCTTCAATATCGTGGTCCATTTCAACAACCAGTTCTGCCATGGTGCTGCAGACCTGCTGGAGGTGTTGGTAATCGACCCCCGAGCCGATGTGCATATGCAGGCCGACCAGATGCAGCCGGTAATAGTGGACGAGCGTCAGCGCATCCTGCAGGTGCGTATGCCAGATGCCGTGCTTGCTGTTTTCGCCGCCGGTGTTGGTCTTGCGGCTGTGGCCGTGGCCAAAGCCCGGGTTGATTCGCAGCCATACACGGTGGCCGGGGGAAAGCGCGCCCAGTTGATGCAGCATGTCGATCGAGCCGACATTCACCTCGACCTGTGCCTCGACCACGCGCTGCAGGGTGGCTCGGTCAAACACATCGGCAGTGAACACGACACCGGCCGCGCCCTGAGTGGTTTGGGCGCTGAAGCCTGCGTGCAGGGCGCGCTCCAGTTCCCCCAGTGAGACGGCATCCACCGCCGCGCCAGCGTCGCGCAACAGGCGCAGGATATGAAGGTTGGAACAGGCTTTTTGCGCAAAGCGCACTGTGTCGAATGCAGCCAGTTGCTGAACACGCTTTTTAATCAATTGGCCGTCGTACACCCATAGCGGAGTGCCGTATTGATCGGCCAGTCTGGACAGCTGGCTGTCAGCGAGGGTTTTCATATCAACATGCCTCGGGTAAACGGCGTGCCTGAAGCACGGGCAGAACGGAAATGACCAGCACCGGAATCACGACCAGGCCGATGCCTGCCAGGGTCGTTGCGCCCAGTGGTTCATAGAGAAGGGCGACTGCGAATATGACGCCGAAGATCGGTTCGAGCGCCAAAAACATGCCGCCTGCGTTTGCGGGAATAGAGCGCATGCCCATGTTCCAGAGCCAGCCCGCGCCCAGGCTGCAACCAACGCCCAGATACAGCAATGCGGACGCGCCCTGAGTCGAGAGGTTGACCTGCCAGTCGTTGGTCAGGAACAAGGCAAACGGGATGAGCATGATGGTGCCCAGCACCGTTGTCAGCGCGGTGAAGGCGTTGACCGACAGGCTCTGCATCCAGATTTTCGACCAGCGTACCCAGATGGCGACTACCACCGTCGAAAGCAGAACCAGCAAGCAGCCAAGAAAGTTGGCGCCGCTGGGCCATCCCATCACCAACAGCACGCCGGCCAGTGCGACCGTGCCGAGCAGCAGATGAAGCGCAGTCATCTGTTCGCGCCAGATCAGCCAGCCGACCAGCATCACCATCAACGGCTCAAAGCCGATCATCAACGTTGCACTGGTTGCACTGGTGTATTGCAGCCCCATGAATTGCAGCAGGAAAGTGGCCGGGATCATCAGAAAAGACAGCAACAACAGTGCGCCCCATCGTGATGAGGGAACGCTGCGCACCGACCTGCAGAAAACCGGCAGCCAGAACAGACCCGCCATGGCGAAGCGGGCCAGCACAATCAGCGGCGCGTCAGCGACACCGAAGGCTATTTTCCCCGCGACGAACGATGTTCCCCACAGAAATGCAGCCGCCAGCACATACAGATAAGGGATCATCAGGCGACCCCCACTCGATGGGGGAAGTGCCCCAGTTCAAGCATCGATTGAGCATGCGGGCTGGGGTAATGCTCGTGGCCGACGATGGCGTTGATGATTGTTGCCGCGCGCCACGAATTCAGCGACAGGTTTGGCTCGCTGACGCCGTGGCTGTGCCTGGCCGCATTGAGCAGGAATATTTTCCCGGGCCCGCGATAACCGAGCGAGAAGTCCAGACGAACAACGGGCTCATCATGGGCGAACTCGATGTCGTCCAGCAGGTTCTCCAGCACGGCGGGTATTGCGTCCTGCTTGTAGCCGGTGGCCAGTACAATCCGCTCGGCGTTGATGACGTCTGTGCCGCCGGTATCCAGCTCCCTGATATCGAGCAGGTACCCGTCTGCGGTGGGCCTGATGTCTTCGACCCGGCGCGAATGCATCAACCGGCACGGAGCACCGTCCTCGACAAAACGCAGGTGATACAGCCGCTGATAGAGCGCTTCCAGCGTTTCCGGGGATATCCCGTCGCTGGTCAGCGTGTGTTGCGCAAGCAACTGATGTTTTTTCGACCGTTCCAGGCCCCAGAAATACTCCACATAGGCCGGCGTGTAGAGTTCATTGGCAAAGTGCGATTCATCGAGCGGCGCCAGGTGCGTGCGCGAGCTTACCCAGACAATCTCGCTGGGCGGAACGCTTTGCCCTAACAGGTCCAGGACGATTTCCGCGCCGCTTTGGCCGCCACCGATCACGGCGACCCGACGCCCTGCCAGCGCCTGCCGTTTGAACAGGTAGTCGCTGCTGTGAAACACCTGCTCCCCCAAAAGAGGCATTGCCATGACCGGAACAGACGGACGTGGTCCGGTGCCGACAATCAGGTTGCGGGCGATGTAAGCACCGGTGTCGGTGAACACCTCGAACCCACAGGCATGAGGTTTTACCGTTCTGACCTCCTGCCCCCACTGCACGGCAGGCAGGGACCTTGCGGCCCATTGCAGGTATTGGTTGAATTCCCGGCGGGTGGTTCTTTGAAAGCCGGCGTTCACGTACTGATAAAGGCGCTTGTGCTGGTGAAGAAAGGCCAGAAAGGAGAAGGCGCTGGTGGGGTCGGCGAAACTGACCAGGTCCTTGAGAAAACTGTTCTGAACCGTTGTGTTGTCCAGCAGCATTCCGGCATGCCAGCAGAACTGACTCTGCTTCTCCAGAAACAGATGCCTTACATCCTTGAGAGGATGAAGGAGCGCCGCAACGCTCAGGTTAAACGGACCCGCACCTACTCCCACCGCATCAAATATTTGAGCGTCCATCGGTCTTCCCTACCTTGATTATCGCGTGTGCATCAAAGGTGCCACTGCGCTAAGGGCGGCATGATGGGCAAAGACGGTGCACTCATAAAATATCAATATTCAGCAAGTCCATTCATTTATGATATGGCTCTGTCGAAGGCAATGAGTGCGGTCCATGTCAGTAACGTTGCGCCACATAGAAGTGTTCCGAGCCGTCATGACGTCAGGCAGCGTGACGGAAGCCGCCAACATGCTGAACACCTCTCAGCCGACGGTAAGCCGCGAGCTGGCGCGCTTCGAATTGCTCACTCAGCTCACATTGTTCGATCGCGTACGCGGGCGACTAAGGCCTACGGCGCAGGCGTTGTCACTGTTCGAGGAGGTGCAGCGGGCCTACTTCGGGTTGGGGCGTATTCTGAGCACGGCGGCGTCACTGCGAGAGTTCGAGCACGGCCAGTTATCCATCGCCTGCCTGCCGGTGTTTTCACAGTCGTTGTTGCCGAAAGCGTGCCAACGCTTTTTTGCCCAGTTCCCCAAAGCCAGCATGAGCATCACGCCGCAGGAATCACCGTTGCTGGAAGAGTGGCTGTCGGCTCAGCGCTACGACCTAGGGCTGACCGAAGTGGCGAGCGCGCCTCCGGGCACAGAGCTGGTGCCGTTGATGGTTGTGGACGAGGTGTGTGTATTGCCCGTCGGCCATCCGCTTCTGGCAAAACAGGTGCTGGCACCCGAGGACTTTGCCTCTAAACCCTTCATCAGCCTGTCCAGCCTGGACAGCTACCGGCAGCAGATAGACGAGATTTTCCGCCTGGCCCAGGTAGAGCGGCAGATGGTGCTGGACACCCACAGTGCCGCCTCGGTCTGCGCCATGGTACGCGAGCGAATCGGGCTGGCCATCGTCAACCCGCTCACTGCGCTGGACTTTGTCGGGCAGGGTCTGGAGATCCGGCCGTTTACGGCGTCGATACCGTTCACGGTCAGCCTTGTCAAACCGCTGCACCGACCTGCGTCCAGGCTGGTCGGGCTGTTTGAAGAAGCATTGCGTGAGCAAGCCTCGATCGTCGAGGCACGATTGGCGGCGATCAATGTGCCAATCGCTGCCGGGCCTTGAAGGGGGGGGCGCTTATGCAAAAGCAGGAAAGGCTGTTTCCTGCATGAGCTGCCGAATCACTTGATGCCGCAATAACTGAAGAAACCCTATGGGCGGGATACAAATTCCAGCACCCGCTGCAGCATGGCGTCACAGGCTTCAAGCTGTTCGATGCGGATGAACTCGTCCGGCATGGGCCGAAGGGTCGGATTGTAGGCTGCGATGATAGCAAATAAAATCTTGCGTTAACGAATAACGTTAAGCTTTAATCATGATTGTGAGTTTTAAGTGCGTGCACACGAGATATCTCTTTTTACAAGGCAAGACGCGGCTGTGGCCATCGATTAAATCTGTTGCCGAGCGCAAGCTCGCAATGCTTGATGCTGCTACCTCGATTTTGGATCTGCGCTCTCCTCCCGGCAATCGACTAGAGGCGCTTGATGGAAGTCGTTCTGGCCAATACAGCGTACGTATAAACGCTCCATTCAGGATTTGCTTCGTTTGGAGCATCAACGGTCCCGAGGACGTAGAAATTGTCGATTATCACTGAGGTGCTCCAATGAACAAAAACGGAATGCGCCCCGTCCATCCAGGCGAGGTTCTGAAAGAGGAATATCTTGAGCCGATGGGGCTGACCGCCGCAGCGTTGGCCAGGGCCCTTAAGGTTTCTACGCCGACGGTGAACGACATCGTGCTCCAGCGCAGAGGTGTGAGCGCTGATGTAGCGCTGCGTCTGGCTGTATGCCTGGAGACGAGTCCTGAGTTCTGGCTTAACCTGCAGCTTGCCTACGATCTGCGCAAGGCAGAGACAGAGAAGGGCGCGCAGATTCGTGAGCAGGTCAAATGTCTGGCCCACTGCGCTTGATAACTGTCACCCGTCAGCGCAGTCAATGAGCCCTTATTCAGCCTTTTCAGAGCCAGCCTTCTCAGCCCCGCCGACCTTACCTTCCAGCTCGGCCATCTTGGCCTCCAGCGCCTCAAGGCGGGCACGGGTGCGGGCGAGGACGGCCATCTGGCTGTCGAATTCTTCGCGACTGACCAGGTCCAGCTTACTGAAACCGCTTTGCAGCAGGGCTTTGAACTGGGTTTCGAATTCGCTGCGAGGTACCGGCGTTTCGCCGTTGAACAGGCGCGAGGCGTGGCCGCTGAGGGCATCGAGGAAAGCTTTGGGCGCGAGCATGATGATTTTCCTGAATCAGATGGGCAGCAGTGTAACATGCAGCGTCTATAGTCAATTCCGAGGGCGCAAGGTGCACGCTTATGGCGCGCTGGGGCGGGCACATAAGCACCATTGTTGTGCATTACCCCCATTGCAATACATGCCTGATGAAGCGAAACGCATCCAAGGGCCTGTATTCAATGAATATTCACGAGATGGCAAGCTTTCTGCTTAGTGGCTAATGACCCATGCACTGATGCAGTCGCTGTGACGAATGCAGTGCGGCAGGCGGAGCGGGGAAGTGTTTCGTCAGAAGCGGTTTTCTGGAGTTGGTCTGGCCTGATCAGGCGGCCGACACGTTACAAAGCCAGACACTGCGCTTAGACTTGAGTCGGGTTTGTTTTCCTGGGGCAAGTCCACCAATTCGGGAGAAAGTTTTCATGAAGCTAGTCACTGCCATCATCAAGCCGTTCAAATTGGATGACGTGCGCGAGTCGTTGTCTGAAATCGGCGTGCAGGGCATCACTGTTACTGAAGTCAAAGGCTTCGGGCGTCAGAAGGGTCACACCGAGCTGTATCGCGGTGCTGAGTATGTCGTCGACTTCCTTCCTAAGGTGAAGATCGATGTCGCCATCGATGACAAGGATCTGGATCGTGTGATCGAAGCCATAACCAAGGCTGCCAACACTGGCAAGATCGGTGACGGCAAGATTTTCGTGGTCAATCTGGAACAGGCCATTCGCATCCGTACCGGCGAGACCGATACAGACGCAATTTAAGCCGCCAAAACCCCAACGCCCCAGGAGAAAACAATATGACTCTGCGTCAATTCGCAGGGCTCGGTGCCCTGTTGTCCCTCGCAATACCTGGTCTTGCCCTGGCGGCTGACCCAGTGGCCGAGCCGGTGCTGAACTCTGGCGACACCGCATGGATGCTGACCGCGACCGCTCTGGTCCTGTTCATGACCATTCCCGGTCTCGCGCTGTTCTACGGCGGCATGGTCCGTTCAAAAAACATCCTGTCCGTGATGATGCAGTGTTTCGCCATCACCGGCCTGATCAGCATCCTGTGGGTCGTTTACGGTTACAGCATCGCGTTTGACACAACCGGTATGGAAGCTGGCGTCGTCAACTTCAATTCCTTCTTTGGCGGTATGGGTAAAGCGTTCCTGGCGGGTATCACGCCTGCAAGCCTTACCGGTCCTGCTGCATTGTTCCCTGAGGCGGTGTTCGTCACCTTTCAGATGACCTTTGCGATCATCACTCCAGCCCTGATCGTCGGTGCTTTCGCAGAACGCATGAAGTTCTCCGCGATGCTGATTTTCATGGGTATCTGGTTCACGCTGGTCTACGCGCCAATTGCCCATATGGTCTGGGGCGGCGTCGGTGGCTTGATGTGGGACTGGGGCGTTCTGGACTTCGCAGGTGGCACCGTGGTGCACATCAACGCCGGTGTAGCCGGTCTGGTGGCTTGCCTGGTACTGGGCAAGCGCAAAGGCTTCCCGACCACCCCGATGGCTCCGCACAATCTGGGTTACACCCTGATCGGCGCAGCGATGCTCTGGGTTGGCTGGTTCGGTTTCAACGCCGGTTCCGCCGCTGCGGCCAACGGCACTGCCGGTATGGCGATGCTGGTGACGCAAATCGCTACCGCTGCCGCCGCGCTGGGCTGGATGTTCGCCGAGTGGCTGACGCACGGTAAGCCAAGTGCGCTGGGCATCGCTTCGGGTGTGGTTGCCGGTCTGGTTGCCATCACCCCGGCGGCCGGTACAGTTGGCCCGATGGGCGCGCTGATCATCGGTCTGGCGGCAGGCGTGATCTGCTTCTTCTGCGCCACCAGCCTCAAGCGCAAGCTTGGCTACGATGACTCCCTGGATGCGTTCGGCGTTCACGGTATCGGCGGTATCGTCGGCGCGATCCTGACCGGTGTGTTCGCAGCACCTGCACTGGGCGGCTTCGGCACGGTGACTGACATCGGTGCTCAAGTCTGGATTCAGTTCAAGGGCGTCGCGTTCACCGTCGTCTACACCGCGATCGTGACCTTCATCATCCTCAAGGTACTGGATGCAGTGATGGGTCTGCGGGTTACCGACGAGGAAGAGTCTGTCGGTCTGGACCTTGCGCAACACAACGAGCGTGGCTACAACTTGTAAGCAGCCGCCGATGCAAAAAAGAATGCCCGGTCTCCGGGCATTTTTTTGTCTGACATTTGCGGATCAACCGCGCTTTTTTGCTGTCATTGATCTTGCCCGTGTCAATGATTTCGGCAGCGTGACGCAGCGCAGGTAACGATGTAGCAGCAGTCTTCGTCAACTTGCAGGGAAGCCGGTTTATTGCGCGCTTTGCTTTTTCCTCAGTCGAGTTAGAATGCGCGCCGAAGGTGCGGAGAACGGTATGTGGCATCAATCCAGGATTGCCTTGCGCGCCAGGTCTCGCGGGTTTCATCTGGTGACTGACGAGATCGTCGCAGGCTTGCCTCAGTTGCGCGATTGTCGTGTCGGCCTGCTTCACGTATGGCTGCAACATACCTCGGCTTCGTTGACCGTCAACGAAAATGCCGATCCGGCAGTTCGTCGTGACTTCGAGCGTTTTTTCAACCGTCTGGTGCCTCAGGGCGTGGACGGCTACGAACATGACGACGAAGGCCCTGATGATTTGCCCGCGCATTTCAAGGCCAGTTTGCTGGGCTGCCAGTTGTTTTTGCCGGTGACGGCAGGCCGACTGGCGCTGGGCACCTGGCAAGGTATTTATCTGGGCGAACATCGAGACGCGGGTGGGTCTCGTAACGTCCTGGCCACCCTTCAGGGTGAGTACGCATAACCGCTGGAGACAGCGGTTGTTGAATTTTTCCGGTTGCCTTAGCAATTCTGGGCGGCTGGGCTATAACTAATCAGCTTTCGCAAGTCATGAGGTAGAACATGAGCGACGACGATACTAACGACGATCTGGTAGACGACCTGGAAGGCGAAGAGGACGGTGAGGAGCTTGCAGCTGCTTCCCCGGAAGACGACTCGGCCGAACCAGACGATTCCGACGTCCCGGCAGCGCCCGCAAAAGGCAAGGCCAAGGCTGCGGTCTCGGTTGACGAGCTGCCTAGCGTAGAAGCCAAGAACAAAGAGCGTGATGCTCTGGCGCGTGCGATGGAAGAATTCCTGGCGCGTGGCGGCAAGGTGCAGGAAGTGGAGGCCAATGTGGTCGCCGATCCGCCCAAAAAGCCAGACAACAAATACGGCAGCCGCCCGATTTAAGGTGGCAGACGCTGTATGAGAAAAAGCCCGCCGTCGCTGCGGGCTTTTTCTATTGTGGGCGTCTCAGGCTGTTTTCAGGCCCAGCGCGCCAGTACTTCCGGCAATTGCGACAGGTTGTGAATCTCGGCATCCGGCAAGCGATCTGCGTCCCATGCCTTGCCCTGCGGGTTGTACCAAATGGCGCGCATGCCCGCCTGTTGTGCGCCGGCAATGTCGTCGCTGGGGTGGTCGCCGACGTGCACGGCCGCGCTGGCATCGACTTTTGCACGGCGCAGCGCTTCGAGAAACGGGGCCGGGTCGGGCTTGCCGATGCCCAGGTCCTCGGCACACAGGGCAAAGGCAAAGTAGTCGGCCAGCCCCAGGCGACGCACGTCAGCATTGCCGTTGGTGATAACGCCGAGCGTGAAGGTCTTGGCGAGAATTTCCAGAGTGGGCTGCACCTCCGGGAAAATCTGCACTTGATGGCGGCCATGCAGAAAGACTTCAAAGCTCTCGTCGGCCAGTTGCTGAGCTTCGTCGGAGTCGTAGCCAGCATCTTCAAGGGCGTGAAACAGCACGCGGCGTCGCAGTGCACTGATCCGGTGCTTGAACGAAGGGTCTTCGTCCAGCAGGCGTGAGCGGATTTCCCACAGATGCTCCACGGGGACCGGCCCGAGCTTTGGCGCCTGCTCGGCCAGCCAGTCACGCAGCGCGGCTTCTGCGCCGACAATGGCAGGCGCGGTGTCCCAGAGCGTGTCGTCGAGATCGAACGTCACCAGCTTAATCATCTGCAGCTCCTTTACGCTTGGCTCGGGGGTGGGCACTGTCATAGACAGTGGCCAGGTGCTGGAAGTCCAGGTGCGTGTATATCTGCGTGGTCTTGATGTCCGCGTGACCGAGCAGTTCCTGCACCGCGCGCAAGTCCTGTGACGACTCCAGCAGATGGCTGGCAAAGGAGTGACGCAGCATGTGCGGGTGCAGGTTCTGCCCCAGTTCGCGCTCACCGGCGGTCTTGATCCGCAGTTGAACGGCGCGCGGGCCGAGGCGTTTGCCTTGCTGGCTGACGAACACGGCGTCGTCCTGCGGGTTGGTCAGGGCGCGAAGCGGCAGCCAGGTTTCCAGTGCCTGGCGTGCCTTGCTGCCGACCGGCAATACGCGGGTCTTGCTGCCTTTGCCCAGCACCTGCACCAGCCCGTCGCGCAGGTCCAGTTGGTCGAGGTTCAAGCCGGTCAGTTCGGACAGCCGCAACCCTGATGAGTAAAGCAGCTCCATGATGGCCTGATCGCGATGAGCCAGAAAATCATCTTCAACGCCACCGTCCAGCAATTGCGCCGTGCGGTCGGTATCCAGCGTCTTGGGCAGGCGTCGTTCGCCTTTGGGCGGAGACAGGCCGTTGGCAGGGTCGTGCTGGCAGAGGCCTTCACGGTTCAGGTACTTGTAGAAGCCGCGCACTGCCGACAGCATTCTCGCCAGGCTGCGCGAGGACTGGCCTTGCTGATGCTGGCGGGCGGTGAAGCTGCGCAGGTGCTGGATATCCAGATCATTCCAGCTCGACAGCCGGGCTTTCTGGCAATACGCCAGAACCTTGCTCAGGTCGCGTCGGTAGGCTTCAAGTGTGTGCGGCGACACCTGGCGCTCACTGCGCAGGTGCATGCAGTAGGCGTCCAGATGCTGTTCCACGGCTAGCGGACCGAACGCAGCGAATGGGCGAAGCGGGGCAGCAGACGGCTCAGTACGTCAGCGATATAACTGAGGAACAGCGTGCCGACCGAGCTTTTGTAATGCTGTGGGTCACGGCTGCCGATGGCCAGCACGCCATGCAGGCCCAGATGGTTAAGGCTGGCGATGGCGGTCGAACCGACTTCCTTGCCTTGCTCGGCACCGAACAGAAATGCCAGCTCATGCTCACGCAGCGCGCCGCAGATGATCTTCTCGCCAATCAGACCGCCGATGGCTTTCTGTGCCTCGGCACTGCTGACCCAGCGGCCCACTGGCATCGGGCTGTCGCTGAATAGAATCAGGCTGACGAAAGGCACCTGAAAATCCTGGCGCAGGCTGTCTTCCACGGCGATCACCAGCTCGTCCAGGCTGGTGGCGTCCATCAGCGCGAGGTTCAGGCGACGGGTTTTCTCGAACAGACGGTCGTTGTCGCGTGCCACGTCCATCAGTTGTGAGAGGCGATGGCGCATTTCGATGTTGCGCTCGCGCAGCAGATTGAGCTGACGCTCGACCAGCGAGACGGTGTCGCCACGCTGGTGAGGAATGCGCATCGACACCAGCAGCTCGTCATGCTCGGCGAAGAATTGAGGATGCTCAAGCAGGAAAGCGATGACCGCTTCTGCTTCAAGGTCTGGCGCTGCGCTATCGACAGGCGATTCGCTGGGGGTGCCGGTTGAAGCGGGAGGCTGATCGGTCATCGTAGTTACTCGCTTAAAGACGAACTTGGCCTTCGTAGACCCTTGTAGCAGGGCCGGTCATCATGACAGGGTGTCCCGGGCCTGCCCACTCGATGGACAGGCGACCTCCGGGCAGGTCGATCAGCAATGGCGAATCCATCCAGCCCTGGCTGATGGCGGCCACTGCCGCTGCGCAGGCCCCGGTGCCGCAGGCCTGGGTTTCCCCGGCGCCGCGTTCCCAGACGCGCAACTGCGCACGCTGGCGGTCCACAACGTGCAGGAAGCCGACGTTGACCCGTGCCGGAAAGCGCGGGTGATGTTCGATCTTCGGGCCTAGTGTGTGCACAGGCGCATTGTTGATGTCATCGACGCGCAGCACGGCGTGAGGATTGCCCATCGACACGGCCGCCAGCTCGACTGTCTGCCCGTCTACGTCGAGCGAGTAGCTTTTGGCTTGCTCCGCGGCCTGAAACGGGATCTCTTCCGGCACGAGGCGCGGCGGTCCCATATCGACGCTGATCTGCCCGTCGCTGCGGATCTCCAGCTCGATAATGCCGCCTTTGGTCTCGACGCGTATCTGTTTCTTGGCGGTCAGACGCTTGTCGAGTACGAAGCGGGCAAAGCAGCGTGCGCCGTTGCCACACTGTTCGACTTCGGAGCCGTCCGAGTTGAAGATCCGGTAGCGAAAGTCCACGTCCGGGTTGTTCGGTGCCTCGACCAGCAACAGCTGATCGAAACCGATGCCGGTGTGGCGGTCGCCCCATTGTTTGGCGTGCTTGGGCAAAATGTGCGCGTGCTGACTCACCAGGTCCAGGACCATGAAGTCGTTACCCAGCCCGTGCATCTTGGTAAAACGCAGCAGCATGGGGTTACTCCGGCAGCAGGCTTTCGCCAGCGAACAGCTCGGCCACGGTTTCGCGACGACGCACTTCAAACGCCTGGGTACCGTCGACCAGTACCTCAGCGGCACGGCCACGGGTGTTGTAGTTAGAGCTCATGACAAAACCGTAAGCGCCGGCCGAATGCACCGCCAGCAGATCGCCTTCAGCCAGTGCAAGCTCGCGGCCCTTGGCAAGGAAATCGCCGGTTTCGCAGATCGGCCCGACGATGTCGTACGCACGCGGTTCGCTGTCACGCGGGCGCACCGCCGTGACGTCCATCCAGGCCTGATACAGGGCAGGGCGGATCAGGTCGTTCATCGCCGCATCGACGATGGCGAAATCCTTGTGCTCGGTATGCTTGAGGTACTCGACCTGGGTCAGCAGCACGCCCGCGTTGGCCACGATAAAGCGCCCCGGCTCGAACAGCAGGCCCAGATCACGCCCGGCAAGGCGTTCGCGTACCGCTTTGATGTAATCGCCCGCCAACGGGGGCTCTTCATGGCGATAACGCACACCCAGGCCGCCACCCAGATCGATGTGGTGCAGGTGAATGCCGCAATCGCCCAGGCGATCGACCAGATCCAGCAGGCGATCCAGCGCATCGATGAACGGCTCGAGCGTGGTTAGCTGCGAGCCGATGTGGCAATCGACGCCGATCACTTCCAGGTTTGGCAACTGCGAGGCGCGAATGTAAACGTCTTCGGCAGCCGCGATGGCGATGCCGAACTTGTTTTCTTTCAGGCCGGTGGAGATGTAGGGGTGAGTGCCTGCGTCCACGTCCGGGTTGACGCGCAGCGAGATCGGCGCGCGAACGTTGAGTTCGGCGGCGACTTCCTGCAGGCGCTCAAGCTCGTCGGTGGATTCGACGTTGAAGCAGTGCACGCCGACTTCAAGGGCGCGACGCATGTCTTCACGGGTTTTGCCGACGCCGGAGAACACGATTCTTTCGGCTTTGCCGCCAGCGGCCAGCACGCGTTCCAGTTCGCCACGCGACACAATGTCAAAACCGGCGCCAAGACGCGCCAGGACATTGAGCACACCCAGGTTGGAGTTGGCTTTCACGGCGAAGCAGACCATGTGCGGCATGCCGCTCAGCGCATCGGCGAAGGCACGGTACTGCGCTTCGATATGAGCGCGCGAATAGACATAGGTCGGCGTGCCGAAACGCTCGGCAATGGCAGACAATGCTACCCCTTCCGCGAACAGCTCACCGTCGCGGTAGTTGAAGGCGTCCATGGGATTCCCTTAAAGGTGCTTGTGCGATTGCGATTTGGCTTGTTCTTCCGGGGTTTTGCTGTCATCCGGCAGATACAGCGGGCCTTTTTGACCACAAGCTGAAACAAGACAAGCGACCGCGACAAGCGCAGCAAGCGAAGAGATCAGGCGCTTCATGGCGAAATCCTTTGTAAAAGCATTAATTGCGCCCGAGTATACCGACCACCCGCCAGCTTGCCTATGCGAGGGGCTTCCCGTCTGGCGGGCCTCGGACATTAAACCGTTCTCGTAACACCAACTGGCGGGTAAGCTTTGCATTTGCCTGGCAGCGTCCGTATCTTGCCCCTCTGCGCTATCAGCAGACACTTATCGAGGTTCCCGTAATGAGTTTGACCGAAGCGCGATTCCACGACCTGGTCGATGCGACTCAGCAGAATATCGAAGACGTTTTCGACGAGAGTGGTCTGGATGTGGATCTGGAAAACTCGGCCGGTGTACTAACCGTCAAGTTCGAAGGTGGCTCGCAGCTTATTTTCAGCCGTCAGGAGCCGCTGCGTCAGCTCTGGCTGGCAGCCAAATCGGGTGGTTTTCACTTCGATTACGATGAAGAAGAAAGCCGTTGGGCGTGTGACACCAGTGACGAGCTGCTCAGCGAGATGCTTGCGCGCATGACGTTTGAGCAAGCTGGTGCCGACCTGGACTTTTCCGAGATCTGATTGTGAGCCAGACACCTGCACGACCGCCCAAGCCGCTTTTCAGCAACGTCAGCCCTGCCGTGGCGTCACCTTGCGTCAGTCTGTGTCGGCTTGACGAGCAGAAAGTCTGCCTGGGGTGCTTTCGCCACGTCGAAGACATACGCGAATGGCGCTCGGCCGACGACGACCGGCGTCGGCAGATCCGCCTCAATGCAGACCAGCGTCGGGCCGCTGCCGAGGTTGGGCAAGCCGCTGGCTAGCGCCGGGTCGGGTTGTGTATTTGTTGCGCTGTGTTAGTGTCAGACCCTGCTTCTCCAGATCGAGAAGCCCGTAAAACCCCGCCTGCCCCGGCGGGGTTTTGTTTTATTCATGGAGAATAAAGGAGTCTGCCCAGACCATGACCACAGCACCTTCGATCATCCTCACCCGGCTCGACGTACAGCGTCTTGAGAGTTTCATCGACAGCCAGGACGAAAACACACCGGGCCTGCAGGCGTTGCAGGCCGAACTGGACCGTGCCGAACAAGTGGTTGGCCACGATGAGGTGCCTGCGGGCGTTGTGACCATGAACTCGCGTGTGCATTGCCGTGAGGAAGTCAGTGGCAAGGACTACCACCTCAAGCTGGTCTATCCGCAGGATGCCGGCGCAGAGGGCACCGTATCGGTCCTGGCCCCAATGGGTTCGGCCCTGCTCGGCCTGCAGGTCGGCCAGCACATCGACTGGCCCGCACCGGGCGGCAAGACCCTCAAACTGACCTTGCTGGCCGTCGAATATCAGCCGGAAGCGGCGGGCGAGTACGAGTAATCGAAAAGCGTCGCCTGCGGAGAACGCCTATCGTGCCAACGCCGCACATTCAAGACCGGACGCGGAGCGTCCAGAACGGCATGCGACGCGGAGCGTCGCACGATAGTGAGGTTATCGTTCCGTACGCTCCAGCGTAGGAATGCGTTGCGTGACGCTCCTGCGTCACAAATCTCTGCCGCGCCGCACATTCAAGACCGGACGCGGAGCGTCCAGAACTGCATGCGACGCAGAGCGTCGTACGATAGTTGAGATTATCGTTGCGCACGCTCCAGCGTCGGAATGCGTCGCACGATAGTTGAGGTTATCGTTCCGCACGCTCCAGCGTCGGAATGCATTGGGTGACGCTCCTGCGTCACAAATCTCTGCCGCGCCGCACATTCAAGACCGGACGCGGAGTGTCCAGAACGGCATGCGACGCAGAGCGTCGTACGATAGTTGAGATTATCGTTGCGCACGCTCCAGCGTCACGCCTGCTCCATCGCCTCGTTCAACAGTGTCTCCAGCTCGGCCTTGTGGCGCAGGAAGAGGATGCTTTGCCCGTGCTTGCCATCCATCAGGCCGGAGAGGTCCAGGTCGGTGATGTAACAGCGATAGCGTTGCGGTTCCAGGCGTTTACCGAGAATTTGCCGGGCAACGGCTGCATACAATTGATCGCCGTATTCCAGCTCGGAAAACTCGCTGTTGTCGCAATACAGGGTGGCGTTGAGCTGCCCTGGCGAGGTTTCTTCGATGATTGCCTGCACGTCATAGAAAGACCGGTCCGTCGCGGTCGGTGCCAATCGGTGTTCGACACGCCGTGCGTGCCCCGGGCCGGAAGGCAGGATCTGATAGTAAAGAGCTTCCAGCGAAACCGGCTCGGACGGGTCATCCAGCGGCAACGATGCGCCACGACGATAGACCAGCGAGTGAAAAAAGCGCTGCAGGGGCGTCAACAGGCTCTGCTCATCGTGATAAGGCACACGCTGGTGCCAGAGCGAGTTGTGCTCGTCCAGCACATACAGATCCGCATCCGGCTCGTTGATCCGGTAAAACACCTGAATGCACTCCGGCTGCCCGAGCGGCAGGATCAGGGCCAGGTCATGCCCGTCGAGTGCCTGAGGGTCGAGATGCAGAGGGCTGTAACGTGGCAGTTCCTCGCCCAGGTACTTGAACAACCCTGGCAGGCTGTTGACCACCACATGGCCAACCTGGCCGGGCTTGATCTCCAGTACGTGATACTGCTGCTGCACCTGTATCAGATAACGGTGGTTGAGCTGTCTGGCGAGTAACAATTGCGCTGTGCTGATCAGCTCTTCGACACGCTGGGCGATGGCAGACGCGCGGTTATGGCAAAAGCAACGCACGCGAATCTGCGGCTGTTTGCCACTCGTCGGCAAGCTGCCGAGCAACTCGCTCATGCAGTCGAGCAGGGCGTGCGGGCCGTCGTAGCGGCTGACCAGCGTTTCGTTCCAGGTATTGAGCGTGATCTGGTCCAGCGTAAGCACCAGATTTTCCCGAACGCCTGCATAACTGAGCGAATCAGTGCGCTCGGTGGTCATCAGAATATTGAGATCGCGGTGATGCCTGAGCGGATCGACGCCGACATTGATCAGCAGCAGTATCTCGCTGGGCGCGCTGGGTTTGAGCAGCTCGTCATCGCTGACCTCGGGCAGTGGCAGCTCAATACTCTGCTGCAAGGCCCCCAACAGGTTGAACAGCTCGAATTCACTCAGGTCGCTGGTGCCGGGGTGCAGCGCCACGCGGGTGGTGGTGTCTATCACATTGTTACGGTGGCACCAGGCCAACAGCTCAAGCAATTCCCGGCTGCGCTTGATGGGCGAAAAGTTTGCCCACTCATGAATGCCCAGGTTGCCGTTGTACAGCGCCCACTGATGTTTGCCAGGCTCGCGCTTGTCAGGCGAGTGCACCAGCGTCAGCGTGTCTTCGGCAAGGTCAGGGGCGATGCCCGGGTTGATGAACTCGACCTTGCCCGCCTTGCGCTCGTACGCCGCGTACAGGCGCCGCCCCAGAATGGTCAGGTCGCGGGCATCGAGCGTGTCGGCAGTGCTTTGCGCTCTGGCGAAGCGGGTCTGGAAGCGATAACTGTAATTGAGCTCATTGACCAGCGCGCGGCGCTCGCTGGCCACCTGGCGCACTTTCCACTGGCTGCGGCTGTCGAGCAACGTCAATTGCCGCTCATCCCAGCCCCATTCCGAGGTCAGGCGCGCAAGCAGCAGGCGTTGCCAGCCGATGTTGCGTTGGCGGGTCGAGCCGGTGAGCTTTTTGTTGACCTTCAAATACAGGCTGCGCCGCACCAGTTCGAGACGCTCGGGCTCGTTGCGCGCCTGCAGGTGCTCTTCGATACGGCGGTACACGACCACGTAAGGGTCCAGCTCATCCAGGTCTAGTTGATTGGCAAACACCGCCTGTTTGAAGCGCAGACTCAGGCACTGCACGCGGGGATGTTCGCTGGAATACACCTCGATCAACAACAGCTTGAGCACTGACTTGTAAGGCGACCCGATGCCTTTGAACAACTGCCATAGCCCTGCGCCGATAAACTCTGTGGCGGGGATGTGCGACATCGGTCCGAGGTCGAGCACTTCGCTGGCGCGAATGAACCGTTTGCTCAGCAGGGTGTAGGTGTAATCCTCATAATTCTGCTCTTCGTAGACCGGCACCATCCACCACATCGGCGTGCGCCCGGCGAGCCAGATCGCTGTGCGATAAAACTCGTCGAGCAACAGATAATGCTGGGTGGTGCCGCAATCGTCAGAGCTGAGCTGCGAGTCGCGCTCGCCGCTTTTGAAGCGTTGCGGATCGATCAGAAAAAAATGCGCCTCTGCCCCCATGGTGGCAGCCCAGGCTTCAAGGGCCTGACATTTCTTGCGCAGTTCGGCGATGGCTTCCAGGTCCAGTTCGCTGTCGTGGCAGACCCAAACGTCCATATCGCTTTGATCAGCCTGGGCCAGCGTGCCGAGGCTGCCCATCAGAAACAGACCGTGAATAGGCTGCGGCGGGTTGCCGTGTCGCGCTTTGTACGAGAACGAGCGCGTCAGGCGCTGCGCCTCGGCCAGCGCGAGGGTGTCTGGCTCGTAATGCGAGACGCCGGCAGGCGTGCTGCCGGAAACGTAGCCGGGCAACAGTGGATGATTGACGTGGAAGAACAGTGGCAGCAGCGTCAATACGCTTTGCTGGCGCGTCGACATGCCTTCGAGGGCGCGCGCGTATCGCCCGTCATTGAGCGACAGGAAGCGGTTACGCAACTGGCTGAGAACCTTGCGGTCAATGCCCTCATCCAGATCGGGGCGAATTTCAGGATTACGCGTCATCGCAACTCAAGGCACCTGGCCCGTGCAGGCATGGACTTACTGAGCAAAAGGGCAAAGAAAGTTTGCAGCCGAGAGAAGCGGATTCAGTCGGTTTGTTATTCTGGCGCCAATGTCCTGTATCGACTGGCGTTCAGATAAGTAAAGGGCCTGCCACGCTTTTTTGTGTGCAGGCCCGGCAACTGTCAGGCAGCTTGTCTGGAGACGCTAAGAATGGTCAGCAGTGACTGCGCGTGCTGAGCGGATTCAAGACCGAGGCTGGTCAGATAGCCGCCATCGACTTGAGTCGTGAGGCCTTTTTCGAAGAGTCTTTTTGCAGCTGAGACGGCAGCGGGGGCCGCTACGTGGTGGACTTTGAGGCCTTCCTGGGTGTTTCCCAGATTGAACAGTGCAAGGATTTCCAGTTCGGCAACCAACTCAGGGGTATACGACATAGGTACTCCAGACTTTTTATAGTAGTACGACCTGGCCGGCTGGCGGGTGGGCTCTGGAATCGACGTGTCCTGTCTGCGCTCGTCGGTTCTGGATGACCGTTAAAGCCGGTTTGGCGTGATAGCCCCGGAGGATTGAGCTGCGGCGGGGCATTTGCAGTGTAGTCAGCGTCTGGCGTGTTTGCAGCATATATATTGTCGGCGTGACCGGCCGGGTGATTATTTCTCGGGCGGCAGTTCAGGCAGGGCGCGCAGCGCTGCTTCGTACCATTGCGTATCGAACGCACGGTCCTGCTCGAGCAAGGCGTCGATCTCGATGGCCAGTACGTGTGCCATCATTTCAAGAATGTCTTCACGCTCATAATTAACCAGCGTGAGCATGTTGAACACGGCCTTGGCCGCCGGCGGATTACCGGATTCGATCTGGTTCTCGATGGCTTCGATCAGGGTCGAGGCGGCAAATTCTTCTTCGTCATTGTCGATTGCGTCGGTCATGGTAAATCCTCAAGTAAGGCGGGCAGTCTAACCGGCGACCTGAAAACAACAAACCCCGGAAGTCCGGGGTTTGTCAGCACGCAGGCCGGAAGATCAATCCGCTGTCGGTTGACCCAGCGCAACAGATTCCTTGCTGCGCCAGTGCGGCAGGGAGTTCCAGTAGCGTTCGCCTTTGGCGTCGTCGTACAGGCCTTCCCAGCGCGAGATGACCAGCACGGCCAGCGCATTGCCGATCACATTCAGGGCCGTACGTGCCATGTCCATGATCCGGTCGACACCGGCAATGAACGCCAGGCCTTCCAGCGGAATGCCCGCGCTGCCCAGTGTCGCCAGCAGCACGACGAAGGACACGCCCGGCACGCCTGCGATGCCCTTGGAGGTGACCATCAGCGTCACTACCAGCATCAATTGCGCACTGATCGACAGGTCAATGCCGTACAGCTGGGCAATGAATATCGCTGCAATGCTCTGATAAAGCGTCGAACCGTCGAGGTTGAACGAGTAGCCGGTGGGTACCACGAAACTGCAGATCGCTTTCGGCGCGCCGTAGGCTTCCATCTTCTGAATCACGCGCGGCAGCACGGTTTCGGAACTGGCGGTGGAGTAGGACAGAATCAGCTCGTCCTTGAAGATACGCATCAGCTTGATGACCGAAAAGCCGAATGCCCGAGCGATCAGCCCCAGCACCACGAAGGCGAAGAAGGCGATGGCCACGTAAACCAGAATCACCAGCTTGGCGAGCGGCAGCAGCGACGCGAAACCGAAGTTGGCGACCGTCACCGCAATCAGGGCGAATACGCCAATCGGTGCGTAGTTCATGATCATGTGAGTGACCTTGAACATGGTTTCCGAAACGCCCTGGAACAGCTTGACCAGCGGCTCGCGCACCTCGGCTTGCAGGCTCGAAAGCCCCAGGCCGAACAGCACCGAGAAGAAAATGATCGGCAGCATCTCGCCACGGGTCATGGCGGCGAAGATATTGGACGGGATCAGGTTGAGGATGGTCGCAACAAAGGCGTGATCGTGCTGAACCTCAGCGGTGGTCTGCTGATACTTGGAGATATCGACCGTCCCCAGGGTGCTCATGTCGATGCCAGTGCCCGGATGGAACACGTTGGCCAGCACCAGACCCACCAGGATGGCGATGGTGGTCACGACTTCAAAGTAAAGAATGGTCTTGAGGCCAATGCGCCCCAGCTTCTTCGCGTCGCCCATCCCCGCGATGCCGACAATCAGCGATGCGACCACGATAGGAATAACGATCATCTTGATCAGACGAATGAAAATGTCGCCCGCGGGCTGCAGGATATTACTGATCCACCAGGCTTTCTCGTCACCGAAATGGTTGAGCAGTGCTCCCACCGCGACGCCCAGTACCAGCCCGATAAGAATCTGCCAGGCCAGGCTCAGCTTTGCCTTCTTCATATTATTACCCTTGTTGGAAGTGGCTTGGGCAAGTCCAGACCGTTACTCCGAGCGTGCTTTTCACAGCACTCTCAGGGCACGGGCTCCCTTTGGAAATGTCCCGAGAAGGTCACCGCAGGCGAGCATCCCAGCTCTATAGCAGGCGAAAAAAGTCGCAACTATTCCCATGACGTGCGTGTACGTCTAATGCCGTAAACGACTACCTCATGCTCAATCGGCATACAAATGCGCAAATATGTGTTGATTTGTGTCAAACAAGAAGATGGCTATTTGGCGTAAAGGTGGCTAATACGTCGTCTTCGGGCTGATGAGGCGAAGCGTGGGGGAAGGACGAACATCGGTGTGCTGAATCGATTACGCGGGGGATTTAACGGATGTACGGTATCAAAACTCCCGAGGCTGCTCATCCGCAGATGAGTTATGCCCCGGGCGCTCGACATTGTTTTGGCCGGTCAGCCTTTTCCCTTGGTGCGGGTCATGTGCGGACCGCTGTTCTTTTCCAGGTACTCAATGATCATTCCAGCGACATCCTTGCTGGTGGTCACTTCAATACCTTCCAGGCCGGGTGAGGAGTTCACCTCCATCACCAACGGGCCGTGATTGGAGCGCAGGATATCCACGCCCGCGACACTCAGGCCCATGACCTTGGCTGCGCGCAACGCGGTCATGCGCTCTTCGGGGGTGATCTTGATCAGGCTGGCGCTGCCGCCACGGTGCAGGTTGGAGCGGAACTCACCCGGTTTGGCCTGACGTTTCATCGAGGCGATTACCTTGTCCCCAACCACGAAACAGCGAATGTCTGCGCCGCCGGCTTCCTTGATGTACTCCTGAACCATGATGTCCTGCTTGAGGCCCATGAAGGCTTCGATCACCGACTCAGCGGCCGTGGCGGTTTCGCACAGCACCACGCCGATCCCCTGAGTGCCTTCCAGCACCTTGATGACCAGCGGCGCGCCGTTGACCATCTGGATCAGGTCGGGAATGTCGTCCGGCGAATGCGCAAACCCGGTGACCGGCAGGCCGATCCCCCGGCGTGACAGCAATTGCAGCGAGCGCAGCTTGTCCCGCGAGCGGGCAATGGCGACGGATTCGTTGAGCGGAAACACGCCCATCATTTCAAACTGGCGCAACACCGCACAGCCATAGAACGTCACCGAGGCGCCAATGCGTGGAATGACCGCATCGAAGCCCTCCAGCGGTTTGCCGCGATAGTGGATCTGCGGCTTATGACTGGCGATGTTCATATAGGCGCGCAGCGTGTCGATCACCACCATCTCATGGCCCCGCTCGATACCCGCTTCGACCAGACGACGTGTGGAATACAAACGCGGATTACGCGAAAGCACAGCGATCTTCATGCAACACCTGAGGAAGTAGAGGCCGGGAACACCGGCTTGTCTTGTACATAAGTGATGCCCGGATTGACGACCAGATGGCCGTCGATCAAGGCTTTGGAGCCCAGCAGCAGCCGATAACGCATCGACCTGCGGCAAGCCAGTGTGAATTCCACCGGCCAGATACGATCACCCAAGGCCAGCGTGGTGCGAATGACGTAACGCACCTGTGCCTGGCCGTTGGAGCTTTTAATGGTTTTCATGGCGACCAGCTGCGCCTCGCAGCGGCGATGGCGCAACTGCACCACCGTGCCCAGGTGCGCGTTGAAGCGCACCCATTTCTGGCCATCACGTTCAAACGGCTCGATTTCAGTCGCGTGCAGGCTTGAAGTGCTCGCCCCGGTATCGATTTTTGCCCGCAGGCCAGCGACCCCAAGGTCGGGCAGCGCCACCCACTCGCGCAGGCCGATAACGGTCAGGTGATCAAATGTTTTCAATGCGATTCCGTACTTCTCAAGGCTTCTGCCAGGCCTCAGGTGCTATCTGAGCCAGGGCTTTGAATGCAGGTTTGGCGAACAAATAGCCTTGCATCAGGGATATGCCGCAATCAGCCAGAAAATCCCGCTCTTCAATGTGTTCGATACCTTCGGCGATGAGCTTAATCCCCAAGTCCTTACACATTGTGACAACACCCCGAACAATAGCCTGACGCGCGCGATCACGATGAATATCGCGGACCAGATTCATGTCGAGCTTTATCAGGTCGGGTTGAAAATCAGCCAGCAGGGTCAGCCCGGAGTAGCCGGCACCGAAATCGTCGATGGCGGTCATGAAACCGAACTCGCGATACTCGCGCAAAATGTTGCTCAAATGGTTGTTGTTATCCACATGCTCGCTTTCGATGGTCTCGAAAATCAACCGCTCGATAGGAAAGTCATGCTGCTTGGCCGCCTCCAGTGTGCTGCGGATACACAGCTCGGGACGATACACGGCATTGGGCAGAAAGTTGATCGATAAACGCTCGGTCATGCCCAGTTTTGCCGCGCCGGCGATGGCTGTGGTCCGGCACTTCTGATCGAAGCGATAGCGATTCTGGTCGGTGACCTGGTTCAGCACCGACATTGCGCCCTCGCCATTCGGACCGCGGACCAGCGCTTCGTGGGCGAAGATCGACTGGTCGTGCAGGTTGACGATGGGTTGGTAGGCGTAATCAAACGAAAAGCCCAGTTCCGGACTGCCGGTGCAGCCCTCACACCCCTTTTTGGGGGCGGTCAACGAAGTTGGAAAATCTGTCACGTCGCGCTCCATGTGAGGTCAGGGCCATAAAATGATGAATAGCTGATTTTGACAAGCAAGGATCGGTTACTTCATGTTCTTGATAGCTACAAATCAGCAACCGCAGGCAGTCACGTTTCCTGATGAGCCGGATAACGTTCAGACTGCCGCACTGATGAGGAATTCAAATGGCACAAAAGATGGAAGAGGACGACAAGGTTCGTCTGGATAAATGGCTGTGGGCCGCCCGCTTTTTCAAAACGCGTGCGCTGGCCAAAGCCGCTATCGAAAGCGGCAAGGTGCACTGTCGCGGCGAACGTTGCAAGCCCGGCAAGGAGCCTCGCCTTGGCGATGAGTTTCAGATTCGCATGGGCTTCGATGAACGCACAGTGGTCGTCGAGGCGCTGTCCATTGTTCGCCGTGGCGCGCCGCAAGCGCAGACGCTCTATCGCGAGACCCCGGAAAGCATCGCCAAACGTGAAAATGCAGCTCTTCAGCGCAAGGCCGGCAACCTGGGTGTGACCACCGATGGCAAGCCGACCAAGAAGCAGCGTCGCCAGCTTTTCGATTTCCGCGGCGCTCGCGACAGCGAATAAAAGCTCCGCTCGGCGCTCGAAATGCCATCCAGCTTGGAAGCGTCCCGGATAGCTCCTAAAATACCGGTCAACCCGTATGGCTCCAGACACTTTCGAGTGCAGGACGGCGCTTTTCCCGCCGCGAGCCATTCACTGTCATTACCTCAGATACCCACTTCTTATGCATGATTTCCCGGACATCGATTTCACCCAGCGTTTTATCTTCGACGAAAGCGACGTACGCGGAGAGCTGGTAGCCCTGGAGCGCAGCTACGCCGAAGTGCTTGCCAAACACCCCTACCCGGAGCCGGTCGCGCAACTGCTCGGCGAACTGATGGCGGCCGCGGCCCTGCTGGTCGGCACCCTCAAGTTCGACGGCTTGCTGATTCTGCAGGCGCGCTCCAGCGGCGCCGTACCATTGCTGATGGTCGAGTGCTCAAGCGAGCGCGAGCTGCGTGGCATTGCCCGTTACGACGAAGCGCTGATCACCCCTGGCGCCGGCCTGCAGGACCTGATGCCGGACGGCTCGCTGGCATTGACCGTCGACCCGCGTCAGGGCAAGCGCTATCAGGGCATCGTGGCGCTGGACGGCGTCGACCTGTCGGAAAGCCTCTCCAACTACTTCGTGATGTCCGAACAGCTGGGCACCCGCTTCTGGCTCAAGGCTGACGGTCATCGCGCCCGTGGCCTGCTGCTGCAACAACTGCCCGCCGCCCAGATCACCGACCCGGAAGAACGCGACGCCAGCTGGGAGCACGTCGTTACCCTGGCCAGCACCCTGACGGCCGAAGAAATGCTCAGCCTGGACAACCAGACCGTGCTGCATCGCCTGTATCACGAAGACCCGGTGCGCCTGTTCGATGTCCAGCCAATCTGCTTTCGCTGCAGTTGCTCACGCGAGCGCTCGGCCAATGCGCTGGCCAGCCTTGGGCTGGAGGACGCGCAGCAACTGGTTATCGAGCACAACGGCAGCATCGAGATCGACTGCCAGTTCTGCAACGAGCGCTACCTGTTCGATGCCACTGACGTTGCGCAGCTGTTTGCTGGCGGCGGTGTCGATTCGCCATCTGATACGCGTCATTAATCAGCGCGTAAACAGCCTCAGAATACGGTGTGGGCCCCTGTAATACTGTTCTGACAGGAGGGTCCTACCATTTCTGGGCATTTCTGGCATAATCCGGCCCACTTTTACGCTGTAGTAGTGGTTGTTTTTTTACTACAAAACCGTTTGGAGCACTCGGCTACAGGCCGACGGGGAACCTCATGACGCAAATCAACAACGCTGTGCACACCGATCTGAGCACCGACGAACTGGTCAAGGAAGCCCTTGCCCGCAACGAAGGCGTACTGTCCGACACTGGCGCACTGGTTGTGGAGACAGGCCATCGTACTGGCCGTTCGCCGGTCGATCGTTTCATCGTTGAAGAGCCGAGCACCCAGGACGCCATCGCCTGGGGCCCGATCAACCGCAAGTTTCCCGCCGAGAAATTCGACGCTTTGTGGAACCGTGTCGGTGCGTACCTTGCCGAGCGCGAGCGCTTCGTTTCCCACGTTCATGTAGGCTCCGATCCTGCGCACTACCTGCCTGTCAAGATGACCACCGAAACAGCGTGGCACAATCTGTTCGGCCGTTGCCTGTTCATCAACCCTGAACAGTACAACCCGGCTGGCAAGGACGAGTGGGAAATCCAGAACGCGCCATGGTTCGTCTGCGACCCTGAGCGTGATGGCACCAACTCCGACGGCACCGTCATCATCAACTTCGCCGCCCGCAAGGTGCTGATCGCAGGCATGCGTTATGCCGGCGAAATGAAGAAAGCCATGTTCTCGGTGCAGAACTTCCTGCTGCCGGCCGTAGACGTACTGCCGATGCACTGCGCTGCCAACATGGGCGAAGAGGGTGATGTAACCCTGTTCTTCGGCCTGTCCGGCACCGGCAAGACCACCCTGTCCGCTGATGAAAGCCGTTACCTGATCGGTGACGACGAACACGGCTGGGGCGTGGGCGTGGTGTTCAACATCGAAGGCGGTTGCTACGCCAAGTGCATCGACTTGTCCGAGAAGAACGAGCCGGTCATCTGGAAAGCCATCCAGCACGGCGCTGTACTGGAAAACGTCGTACTCGACCCGGTCACCAAGACCGCTGACTACGCCGACAGCAGCCTGACCCAGAACAGCCGTGCCGCTTACCCGCGCGAACTGATCGAAAAACGCGCCCCGAAAAACCTCGGTGGCGAGCCGAACGCCGTTATCTTCCTGACCTGCGACCTGACCGGCGTCCTGCCGCCTGTGTCGATCCTCAGCGAAGAACAAGCCGCTTACCACTTCCTGTCGGGCTACACCGCACTGGTCGGTTCGACTGAAATGGGTTCGGGTTCGGGCATCAAGTCCACCTTCTCCACCTGCTTCGGCGCACCGTTCTTCCCGCGTCCGGCCGGCGAATACGCAGAACTGCTGATCAAGCGTATCCGCGGCTTCAAATCCAAGGTCTACCTGGTCAACACCGGCTGGACCGGCGGCGGCTACGGCGTCGGCAAGCGCTTCAACATCCCGACCACCCGTGGCGTGATTGCAGCCATCCAGAGCGGCGCGTTGATCGGTGCAGAAACCGAACACCTCGACACCATCAACCTCGACGTACCGAAACTGGTACCCGGCGTAGACACCGGCCTGCTCAACCCACGCAACACCTGGGCTGACAAAGCCGCCTACGACGAAGCCGCCAAGGCGTTGGCTGGCCTGTTCGTGGAGAACTTCAAGAAGTTCGACGTGAGCGACGCCATCAAGGCTGCGGGTCCGAAGTTGTAAGTAGCGCTGCTTGAAAAAACCGCCTTTGTCAGGCGGTTTTTTTTGCCTTCGTTTTATCAGTTTGAGGGCCTGTTGCAGATCTTGCCAGATAACGAATCGACGATATCGGCTGCATACCCTGTAAAGATCTTCATTAGCTTAGATTCCCCTTAATTCGGTAAAAAATAGATTTTGCGAAAAGTCCTTATTTGGTCTATATTTGGTCTTGTGATTTCCAGTTTAGGCCAAATCGTGCCGAAAGCAGCGGAGAGTTAGGCACGATTTTCTCGGTGCCACTACGAAGGAGATATCAACTCATGCGAGTTGAAACAATAAGCTATTTGAAACGCAATGCAGCCGATCTGCCTCTCGATGAGCCACTGATTGTCACGCAAAACGGTGTCCCGGCCTACGTGGTGGAGTCTTACGCAGATCGTAAGCGTCGCGATGAGTCCATTGCCTTGGTGAAGCTCTTGGCAATCAGTTCCCGCGAGTACTCCCAAGGCAAGCACTGTTCTGCTGACGAACTTAAAGCCCGATTGAGCAGGAGGTTTGCCCACAAAGAATAAAGAGGAGCATAAATGAATATGTTTGCACTGCGCTTTACCGATGTTGCCCAGCAAAGCCTCGAAGATCAGGTTGAACACCTGGCGGTCTATCAGGGATTCTCTCCCGCTGCTCAGCGCATAGACACCCTGATTGATGCCATTCAGGACAAGCTCCTGTCCACCCCGTTGGGCTACCCGGTCAGTCCTCAATTGAGTGAGCTGGGCGTACTGCACTATCGTGAGTTGAACGCTGACGGATACCGGATCTTTTACGAGGTGAGGGAGACAGATGATATTAATGTCATCGTCATAGTGCTCGTATTAGGTGGTAAACAAAGTGTTGAACAGGCACTAATCCGCTATTGTCTGCTTCAGCCTATTTAGTGCCTGGATGGAAAACCGACAGTTTCGGTAAGCCTCTATACGTAGACCCCAAAGATACGATGTGTTGTAAAATATCTTCATTCATTTAGGCGCCAGAAATATCGTTCCTGCACTGTAGTCAACGCCAGGTTAATTAACATAACAGTGATCACTTGGATAAAGTGATGTGATGCCGGACAGTTGCAGTATTTGTAGCTTTTACGAGGGTCGCGGACGGTCAGCAGTGTTAGGTCTGGTGCGCAGACAGGCGGCTCCACTGAGCCGACGCTGCTTGATATTCATGACTTCAAAGGTTCCCAGAGTTACAGGGGAAGCCTTGCCCGAATCCATTCCAGGCGTGTGGGAGGCATCGTGATTGTGTGGTCCATCTGCTCCTTGTCATCTTGATAGACAATACTCACCTCGGAGACCTTAAGCGGCTCATGTCCGGGCTGCCCGTCCCAAAAAACCTTGTAGTACCTTCTGGCTAACAGCTCGCCTTGATCGTCGAAAATAGTCAGCCGTACCCTCTCCATACCATCGCCATTAAAAAGACTATTGTTTACCCCGGCTCCGCAAATAGTTATCGTGAACGGTTTATTGTTGAAAGATTTTGAGCCACCATTTAGTTTTTCTGTGTGGTTATAGCGCTGGCAGCTGGAGTTGTCGAGCAGGCTGAATAGGGCGGCGTAAATCACTAAAGAAATCGATATAAAAACAAGAAATAAAAAAGGCCAAAAATATTTATTTCTTAGATGGTTTTTAAAGGCTTGCATACGATATCCAGTTCTATAGTGATCGGTTTTTTAGCGTGTGGTTTTTTGGCCTGCTGTAAATGATAAGGTCTCCATCCCGGTTGTGCTGTCTCTCTCGATCTGACTCGATTGATGGTGTGGGCACCTCAATGGACAGGGTCGAAATCTCATGCTTGCCGTCAACTATTTGCGTGATGTGGCGCAGGCTCCAATCGAGCCCTCAATCGAGAGTGTCGGGAGCAGTTCACTGTTTGAGTGGCTACGGTCGTAATCTACTGGTGCCGGGGCCATGTTGTAATTAAACATCTCCGAAGCCGCACCGACGTACGACCCCCGGAAATGCTCGGGTAAACGCCGCGACTTGTCGGCGCGGAGCCTGAACCGTTGAGTGATGCGGCGCTTCATGGCCCCTCAACCCAAAGGATTGAACCCGCTCGCCGCACTGCAATAGCGTTGGCGAATAATGGATTCAGCGAGTCGTTTGCATTGCTCCTTGAAATGCACCTTCGCGCCTTTGCGGCATTCCCGGTACTCGATCGAGCCCCGACGCCAGTTGCGGCATACGCTGGTGCCGTCAATTTGATTGCCACTGACGACCCATTCAGCGGCATAGGTCCGCTTCCTGTCCCACTGCGATACAACGGCTGACTCGATAAATTGCGCTGCTGCGAGCCTGGGCTGATGCATCTGCTGCTGTGCCTTGTATTGGCTCATGTAGCGCGCAGACACCATGCCCTGTGCGGTTGAACCGGGAACTACCCTTTGGTTTTTCCCGAAACGGCAGGTCGCGACTGCTTCGTCGATGAGATTATCCGGCCCCATGCATTCGGGCAGCGTTTGGGGGCGACCCTGCGTCTCGTTCACTGGCAGCGGAGCAATCACTGTGGCGTCGGCAACAACGGAAGCAGGAGGCGGTGAAGGGTTGGGGTCGGTTGTTTTCGGCAAATGCCTGTAATGAAACAGGCTGTAGCCACACAGCGCCATGAGTACAAGCACCGCCAACACATTGCGCTGGAATGTGGGCATCCTCCTTGGTTTTCGCCGGGGAGCACGCGCAATTGCATCGTCCTCGTCGACACTCAAGTTCTCGTAGGCGTTACGGGCGTTCTTCATGCCTGGCAATCAAGCCTCCTGAGTGTGTGACTGACTTTTCAGTGTGTTGAAAATATCCAGGGCTGAACTGTCCCCCGAAGTAATGTTGGCGGCGTAATTGGCCGGGTATTGTGCTTTTTCTATGGGGGGCAGCTGGTTGTAGTGGGCGAGAAGCATCACCAGCGTTTGAGTGCTTTTGCCGGTCTCGTTGTATTCGTCGGTATACCTTTGGCATATGGCCCTTTTCCATACTTGTTCTTGAGAGTAGTTTTCGGAGTACGCGGCATTTCTTTCGTTTATTGTGAAGTCGCCACCCTCGTCATAAATAATCAACCTCAGTTGATCCTGAGATAAACCCGCGAATGGGTTTTTTCCTGCCCCGTTGCTGAACGAAGTCGCTTGCCTGGCCCTTTCGAGCAATACAGGGTCGTCCGTATCCGGAATCTCTGCGTCGTGCAGTTTTCTATTGGCGTAATAGCTGTTGCCTGCAACTTTATCACTAATATTTTTTGCCAAGGCCCCCAGGTTTTTTAAGTCAAGACTGCTGTCACGAGCTTGGGCTCGTGCTGCGCTGCTACTTAACTGACTGGACAATGTCGAGAAGGTGGCGCCGTCAATGGCAGGTGCAGAATCTAGTTCTTTTAGACTAGAGTTTATGGTCGTGGCGGAGATGCTTTTCTCGACAGTCGTTAGTGCGATTTTACTGGTGAGGTGTGTGATGGATTTTGTATCAATCATGCTGCGTCCTCGCGGCAGAGGCCAATCCATGGCTTTATATTCACTCTTTGTATCGGCCCAGCCAGACACCGCTTTAGTTTTCCGCTGAAAAGCGTGCGTATCAAAATGCGACACGCACGCTCCGGGGCTTATTTCATGGTGAATTCAGCAGCCCACGCGTAGGTGGAGAGATTGGTAGCACGAGAAGTCGCCGTGCAGACAGCGCCGCCTTCAGAATTTGCAGTCCGGTTCCATTTCGGCACCTTGGCCCCGCCTGCACCGGGAAGCTTTATGAAGGTGGTCGAGAATACGCAAACCTTGGAACCCATGACGTAGCGAACACTGGCGTAGCTTGTATCCGGTGATAGAGTGCTTTGCATAGAGTAAGTATCTGAACCTCCCGGGGGGACTGCAGAGTTAATCGGTGATTTAGCATTCAGCCGGGCAGAGATCTCATTACGCGTAACGGGTTTATACTCCGCCACCTCAGAGCTCAGATTTTTAAATGTAACAGTGACTGCTGGTCCCGCTTGCGCTGTCACGCTGGTGCACAGTGTTGCAAAAGCAAGGGAGGCCAATAAGGTCTTGTTAGTTTTCATAGGGAATAATCCTTGATTTTAATGAGTGATTACATATTGATTTGAATAAGATAAAAGCGCGACGAAACGGGGCAGCGGTCGTTCGTGTCCAGGCGGATCGTTCAGCTTATAGAGTGTCGCGGAGGGATAGGCAGGGCGTGCGCATAGTGAATGCGTCGGTCAGATAAGGTATCTCCATTTAATATAATAGATAAACGTTAAAGCGACGCATGAAGCGTATCGCTATCTTGATTTGCCCGTCAGGAGCAAATTTTTACTTGCTGAAGTCCGTTGTTGTTTTAACACAGGCGACAAGGAAAGCAAGTAGGAAATTTCTGATTCTTCGCGCATTGGCGAAAGATGTTTTTTATTCTTGTCTTTTAGCGCTGCATTGGATTAACTGCGCTGGCGAGAGCTAAACACTTAAGCATGTTGCGCCCTGCAAGGCTGAAGGGCGCAACAACTTTCTTCACGTCACCGCATAAAACTTGCGCACATACCCCGTACTGGTCCATTTGCAAGGTGCGCCCTGTGCAACGAATACCGTGTCGCCTGTGTTCACGGTCAGGCTTGAGCCGTTTTCCAGGCTCAGCACTACGCGGCCTTCGATCAGGTTCATCAACTCGTGGATTTTGTGCGGGCGTGAGATGCGCTCGTAGGGCGTGGAGTCCCAGACGCCGATACGCAGGGTGCTGGCGGTGTCTTCGAACAGGTTGTTGCTGCGGCACTGCGGCAGCGGGCTGATCATGATGCTCGGGTCGGGCGGCGAGGACGGCGTGAGCAGGGCGAGGCGGTCGAGGGCGGTGATGCCGGATTTGTCTGGCCCGCTGGCCTGAGTGGACGCGCAGAACGCCCAGAGGCTTTCCGGTTGCGCGTCAATGCGTACCTGCGTGCCGCGACCGATCACTGCGCTTTCACCGGTGCTGAGGGTGACGCTGTCGGTGCCTGAGGTCAGCGTGACGCTGCCGCGATGCATCACCAGCATTTCGGTGTAAGGGTAGGCCTCAACCGAGAGCGCCGTTCCAAATTCAACGATGCCAGCCGCAATACCCTGTTCATCGACAAACGCTGTGCGGCGGCCGCTATCGAACGGGTCATGCGCATCAATGGGGCCGGTGGTGAATTCGGTACCTACCGGGCTGAGGTCAGCGCGGGCTAATAGCAGGACTGTGGGTTGGGGCATTGGGTTGGGCTCCTGAAGTTGAAGAGTGGCTGATCGTTCCCACGCTCCGCGTGGTAATGCCTTTCGTGACGCTCTGCGTCACATGCTCAAGACTGGACGCAGAGCGTCCAGAACTGCATGCCAACGCGGAGCATTGGCACGATGATGTTCTTCCGGGCACTCAACCGATCGCCTGGGTTATCAACGCAAACTGGCTCACACCTTCGCGGGCTTGCGGAACTGCGCCCATGCTCATGCAGGTCACGCTGTCCACGCGTTTCAGGCCGGCTGCTTCTAGCCAGTCCGCCAGGCCGCAGTGGGTGGGTATGTCGATGCGCACGAAGGCGTAGGGCACTCTGGCCAGCAGGTGTTCGATCATGTGCCGTGCTTGCTCGACCGTCTGGGCAACCACCGGGCCGATGCACAGGCCGCGGCCGAACGGGCGCAGCAGGGCGAAGGCCTGTAGCTGGCCGTCACGGTCGATGCCGACTGCGTGTTCGAGGTTGTTCAGTAGATCGCCCAGTGTGACCGAGCGGTCCAGGCCTGAACCGGCATTGCCCAGTTCCAGCACGCGATCGTGGTCGGCTTCGCTCAGCACGCGGCAGCTTTCTTCTGCTGTTAATAATGTCGCATCCGGCAGTTGCGCCTGCCCTTGGCGCTGCTGAATCTCGCCGAAGCTGACAAAGCCCATTTTCTCGTACAGCGGGGCGCCCGCCAGCGTGGCGTTGAGGATGGCGGTGCGTGGCGGAATGCTGCCGACGGCCAACTCCATCAACTTGCGACCAATGCCTTTGCCTTGATAGTCGTCGCTGACGATCACCAGGCCGATGGTGGAAAACTCGCCCTGATGACAGGCAAAGGCGCTACCGATCAAACGGCCGTTGCGCACCGCGACAAAACCCTGTGCGACGCGTTGCAGCATGGCCCAGTCTTCAAGTCGATGTGGCCACTTCAGGGCGATGGACAGTTCATGCGCGTTGCCGACATCGGCGGCGGTCATGGGGCGAAATTCAAAGTCGAGGCGTTGCTGAGCGAGCATGACGTGTCTCCGTCCATAAGGATGCACAGGCAAATAAAAAGGTGCGGCAGGTGTGTTGTATCCCACCTGTGGCGAGAGGTGACAAGAGGGCGGAACGCATTCGGCAGATTCCACAAACCGCCGTTCGCCAGACCACAGTTACTGCTTAAATCGGCCGAGGGCTCGGCAGCAAATGCTTGTGGTTTTTTATCCGGATCAAGCTCTTTATAGCGTGGCCGGATTTGCCCGCTCCGCAATCGGTAGCGCGGCGCAGTTTCTGCGGTGCAAAGCCCCGTGTTTGAGCCTGAGCGCCCTGAAAAGGGTCAAAAAAGCGCCGAAAACCGGGGTTTGCCCAAGGCTGGAGCGCCCCGCAAAGTCTGCTGAGCGCGCACCTCAAAACGGTGGTTTCTATCAAGCAGCCATCACTTTTAACGCCATATGCTGATTTCACGGTGTTGTAATGAGGGTGTGCTGCAGCGTGCATCACCGCCCTTGAAACGAGGCCGGATTGCTCGTCATGCCATGACCTCAACGAACTTTCAGGACCGCACACAATGAGCTTTCTTCGACCAAAATTCATTACGTTCGACTGCTACGGCACGTTGACCAACTTCCACATGGGCACCATGACGCGCGAGATCTTCGCCGACCGCGTTCCGGCTGAACAGATGGATCAGTTTGTCAGGGACTTCTCGGCGTATCGTCTGGATCAGGTCATGGGTGACTGGATGCCATACGACGAAATCCTGAAAGTGGCACTGGCTCGCACCTGCAAGCGCTGGAATGTTGAATACCGCGAGGAAGGCCAGCTGTATTACGACGCTGTGCCGACTTGGGGTCCGCACGCCGACGTGCCGGCCGGTCTGTCGAAAATTGCCGACAAGATCCCGCTGGTGATTTTCTCCAACGCCAGCGACAGCCAGATCATGTCCAACGTCGAAAAGCTCGGCGCGCCATTCCACAAGGTGTTCACCGCTGATCAGGCCAAGGTCTACAAACCACGTCTGGCGGCCTTCGAGTTCATGCTCGACAACCTCGGTTGCGGCCCGGAAGACATCTTGCATGTGTCTTCAAGCTTCCGTTACGACCTGTTCTCCGCACACGACATGAAAATCAAGAACAAGGCTTTCGTGGCGCGTGGTCATGAACAGCCAGCCAATAGCTTCTACGAGTACCACCAGATCCCGGACATCGGCGGGCTGGCCGGGCTGGTCGGTCTTTAAACCGGCAAACCCGAGCAACACCGGCATTTTTCAAGGTGCTCTTCAATGAGTGACAAGGGGAACAGAATGCGCAGTGAGTCTTACTGGCTCGACACAGCTCCGGATTTCACCGGCGCGCAGGATGGCGCAGTGGAGGGGCAAGCTGACGTTGTGGTGGTCGGTGGCGGCTTTACCGGCCTTGCGGCGGCGCGTGCATTGGCCTTGAAAGGTGCCAGCGTGGTGGTTCTGGAGGCGGGCCGGGTGATCGGCGAAGCCTCTGGCCGCAACGGTGGGCAGTGCAACACCGGCGTGGCTCAGGATTACGCGTCATTGAGCGCGACCCTGGGTGCTGATCAGGCCCGCGAGTATTACAAGGCGTATGAAAGTGCCGTTCAGAGCGTTGTCACAGTGGTCGAGCAGGAAAGCATTGCCTGCGACATCAAGCGCAACGGCAAGCTCAAACTGGCCGCCAAACCGGGGCATTACGAAGGACTGGCGCGCACCTGCGAGCTGATTCGTCGTGAGGTCGATGCCGATGTCGAACTGCTGTCGGCTCAGGACGTGCGCAGCGAAATCGATTCAAACGAATTTCACGGCGGCCTGCTGCAGCGCAACGGCGTGCAGATGCACGTGGGCCGCTTTGGCCTGGGCCTGGCCGATGCCGCCGTGCGTCATGGCGCACGTGTGTACCAGGACGCTACGGTCAAGGACTGGAAAGCCAACCGTGGAGGTTTTGTGGTCAACACCTCCAAGGGGTCTATTCAGGCCGGGCAGGTGTTGCTGGCGACCGGCGCCTGCCAGCATGGCGGGTTGGGCTGGTATCGCCGACGCATCGTGCCGGTCGGCAGTTTCGTGATCGTCACCGAAGTGTTGCCGCAGGCGCTGATCAACCAGCTGTTCCCTCATCAGCGCGCTTACGTGACCAGCCGTCTTATCGGCAACTACTTCCGCCTCACCCCGGACAACCGCCTGCTGTTCGGCGGCCGGGCGCGCTTTGCCATGTCCAACAGCAGCTCCGATGCCAAGAGCGGCAAGGTGCTGCAAGCGGCGATGGTACAGATGTTTCCGCAACTGGCCCACGTCAAGGTCGACTACTGCTGGGGCGGTCTGGTGGACATGACGTCCGACCGTTTGCCGCGTGCAGGCGAGCACAACGGTGTTTTCTATTCCATGGGCTACAGCGGGCATGGCGTGCAGATGTCGGTGCACATGGGGCAGGTGATGGCCGAGGTCATGGAAGGCAAGGCGCAGGCCAACCCCTGGAAAGACCTGAACTGGCCAGCGATTCCCGGCCACTTCGGCAAGCCCTGGTTTCTGCCCCTGGTAGGCGCTTACTACCGCTATCAGGACAGCCGCCACTGAGTTTTTTTCACCGTCGTCGTGTGTGTATGAAGGACGCTCCGGCCAACCGTGAGCAACTCGGAATTTCCCCTTTTCGACAGGTAGAACTGATATGGCTGACAATAAAACCGACTCCCAGTTGATCACAGGCCAAGACAGCCTGCGTGTTTTCGAGGGTCTCAATCGTGGTCTGTCACGTCGCGATGCACTGCGTATGCTGGGTGTCGCAGGTGTGGTTGCCGCCGGCTCCACCAGCCTGTTCGGTGCGGCGGGCAAGGTCTTTGCCGATGACGCCGATACGCCTGTCAAAGGCAAGCCAGGCGGTCGTATCCGTGTGGCGGGCATGTCCAGTTCCACCGCCGACACACTGGACCCGGCCAAAGGCGCACTGTCCACCGACTACGTTCGCCATTTCATGTTCTACAACGGCCTGACCCGTTTCGACAGCCACCTGGTTCCGCACATGGAACTGGCCGAGAAAATCGAGAGCGACAACGCTACCGTCTGGACCGTGACCCTGCGCCAGGGCGTGACCTTCCACAACGGCAAAGCGTTGACCGCAGGCGATGTGGTGTTCTCCCTGTCGCGCCACAAAGACCCGGCCACCGGCTCGAAAGTCCTGCCGCTGATGGCGCAGTTCTCCGAGATCAAGGCCACCGGCCCGATGGAAGTGCAGATCACCCTCAGCTCGCCGAACGCCGAGTTGCCGTCGATCCTCGCGGTTTCGCACCTGCTGATCGTGCCCGAAGGCACCACCGACTTCAGCAAAGGCATCGGCACCGGCCCGTTCACCGTCAAGGAATTCAACCCTGACGTGCGTTCGGTCAGTGCGCGTAACCCCAACTACTGGAAGCCGGGCCTGCCATACCTGGACGAAATCGAATTCATCGCCATTTCCGATGAGCCATCGCGGGTCAACGCGCTGCTCTCCGGCGACGTGCACATGATCAACGAGGTCAACCCGCGTTCCACCACGCGCATTGCTGCCAGCGCCAGGCACCGCGTGGTGGATGCGCCGTCCGGCAACTACACCGACCTGATCATTCGTCAGGATCAAATGCCCGGCAAGAGCCCGGAATTCACCGAGGCCATGAAGCACCTGCTGGACCGCGAACAGGTCAAATCGGCTGTGTTCCGTGGCTATGCCCGCGTGGGTAACGACCACCCGATTGCGCCTGGCTCGCGTTACTTCAACGCCGACTTGCCACAACGCGCCTACGATCCTGAAAAGGCCAGGTTCCTGCTCAAAAAAGCGGGCATGGAAAAGATCACCATGGCCGTGGCGGCATCGCCTGCCGCGACCGGTTCGGTGGACATCGCCGTGCTGCTGCAACAATCCGCCAAACAGGCCGGCCTGACCCTCAACGTCAACCGCCTGCCGAGCGATGGCTACTGGTCCAACCACTGGATGAAGCACCCGCTGAGCTTCGGCAACATCAACCCGCGCCCGAACGCCGACGTGATCTTCTCGCAGTTCTTCCAGTCCTCCGCACCGTGGAACGAATCGGGCTGGAAAAACGATCAGTTCGACCAGTTGCTGCTGCTGGCCCGTGGCGAAACCGACGACGCCAAGCGCGCCAAAATGTATGGCGACATGCAGACTCTGGTCAGCCAGAACTGCGGCATCGGCATCCCTGTGTTCATCAGCAACATCGACGGCGTGGACAAGCGTATCCAGGGCTATTCCAGCAACCCGCTGGGCGGCTTCATGGGCTACATGTTCAGCGAGCAGGTCTGGCTGGACGCGTAAATGCAACGCTGAACCGAGCGGGAGGATGCAGATGAATAGCAACACACTCTGGTTGATCGTACAGCGCCTGGGCGCGGCGATCGTGACGTTGTTGATCGTTTCCATCGTGGTATTCGCCATTACGGCGGTACTGCCTGGTGACGCGGCACAACAGGCTCTTGGGCAATTCGCGACCCCTGAACAGGTCGCGGCATTGCGTATAAAACTGGGCCTGGACCAACCCGGTGTGGTGCGTTATCTGCATTGGCTGACGAACCTGCTCGGTGGCAACTTCGGCGAATCGGTGTCCAATGCGATGCCGGTTTCCGAGCTGATTGCCGGACGCTTTCCGAAAACCCTGATGCTGGCCGCGACCACCGCGCTGGTCTCGGTACCGGTCGCCCTGACACTGGGTATCGGCGCGGCGATGGGTCGTGGTGGTCGTCTCGATGGCGCGCTGAACTTCATCACGCTGTCGCTGGTGGCCGTTCCCGAATTTCTCGTGGCGACGCTGGCCGTGCTGATATTTGCCGTCAACCTGGGCTGGCTGTCGGCGTTGTCCTACGGCTCTGATGTCACCTCGCCGTGGCAGTTCATGCGCACCTACGCGTTGCCGGTGATGACCCTGTGCTGCGTGATCGTGGCGCAGATGGCGCGCATGACCCGCGCCGCAGTCATCGACCAACTGGACAGCCCATATGTGGAAATGGCCCGCCTCAAAGGCGTCAGCCCGGTGCGCATCGTATTGCGTCACGCCTTGCCCAATGCCATCGGGCCGATCGTCAACGCCGTGGCGCTGAGCCTTTCGTACCTGCTGGGCGGTGTGGTCATCGTTGAAACCATCTTCAACTATCCCGGCATCGCCAGTCTGATGGTTGACGCGGTCACCAACCGCGACATGGCGCTGGTGCAGGGCTGCACCATGCTGTTCTGCGCCGCTTATCTTGGGTTGGTGCTGATGGCCGACCTGTGTGCAATTCTTTCCAATCCGAGGCTGAGAACCCAATGACTCAATTCATTGCGAAATCGACGCCTGCCGCGCCGGAACCGGTGCTGCGCAAAAAAGCGTCCCGCCCGACTTCCTGGCTGGGCCTGCTGGGCGCAACGGTGTGCTTTCTCTGGCTGATGGTCGCGTTGTTCGGCCCTTGGCTTGCGCCGCACCCGGTTGGCGAAGTGGTGTCCGACAACATGTTTGAAAACATGAGCGCGGTCTACCCGTTCGGCACCGATTACCTGGGCCGCGACATGCTCAGCCGGGTGCTGGTCGGCGCAAAATTTACGGTGGGCCTGGCGTTGATCTCGGCGGTACTGGCCAGTGGTATCGGCACCCTGTGTGCGCTGCTGTCGGTGGTTGCGCCGAAATGGCTGGATGAAATCATCAGCCGCCTGATGGACGCCTTTATCTCGATCCCGAGCAAGATGCTGGCGCTGATCATGGTGTCGGCGTTCGGTTCGTCCGAAGTGCTGCTGATCTGTACGGCGGTGCTGAGCTACTCGCCGGGGGCGTTTCGTATCGCGCGCAGCCTGGCGGTGAACATCGAGGCGCTGGAATACGTGCAAGTGGCGCGTACCCGTGGTGAAGGCCGCGTGTACATCGCCTGCCGGGAGATTCTGCCGAACATGCTCAACCCGGTTCTGACCGACCTGGGCCTGCGTTTTGGTTTCATCGTGTTGCTGCTCAGCGGCATGAGTTTTCTCGGGCTCGGTGTGCAACCCCCCGATGCCGACCTCGGTTCGCTGGTGCGGGAAAACATCGGCGGGCTCAGCCAGGGCGCGCCAGCCATCGTGATTCCGGCGCTGGCGATCGGCACGCTGACCATCGGCGTCAACCTGTTCATCGACCGGCTGGCCTCACGGCGCGGTCGTCGTTCGGGAGGGCATTGAAATGAGCCAGTTGATTCGCGTACAAGACCTGCGCGTGGTTGCCGAGGGCGATCACGGTGAACTGGAAATCGTCAAAGGCGTCAGCTTCGCACTGGAAAAAGGTGAAGTGCTGGCGTTGATCGGCGAGTCCGGCTCGGGCAAGACGACTATTGCGCTGGCACTGCTGGGTTATGCCCGGCGCGGCTGCAAACTGGCAGGCGGCGTGGTTCGGGTCGGCGAGCATGACATGCTCAGCCTGCCCGAAAGCCAGTTGCAGGGCCTGCGTGGCAATCGCGTTTCGTACGTCGCGCAAAGTGCCGCCGCGGCGTTCAACCCGGCGAAAAAGCTCATCGATCAAGTGATCGAGGGCGCGCTGATTCACGGTCTGGGCAGTCGTGCAGACTTGCAGGCCAAAGCCATCGAGCTGTTCCGCGATCTGGCCTTGCCCAACCCGGAAACCATTGGCCAGCGTTATCCGCACCAGGTGTCGGGCGGGCAGTTGCAACGGGTGATGGCGGCGATGGCGCTGATCAGCGACCCGTTGCTGGTGATCCTCGACGAACCGACCACCGCACTGGACGTCACCACGCAGATCGACGTGCTGCGCGCCTTCAAGCGTGTAGTGCGCGAGCGCGGCGCGACGGCGGTCTATGTCTCCCACGACCTTGCAGTGGTGGCGCAGATGGCTGATCAGATCGTGGTGCTCAACGGCGGGCGGATCATCGAACAGAGCAGTACGGCGGCATTGCTCAAAGGCCCGGAAGACCCGTACACCCGCAGCCTGCTGGCAGCGGCGCGGCCGGATAAAGTGCTGAAACCGGCCAGCGAGGTGGTCAAGGACAGCACCCTGTTGACCATCAAAGGGCTGACCGCCGGCTACGGCAAAAAGAACCTGCAAGGCATGCCGATGATTCGCGTGCTGGAAGACATCGACCTGACCATCCGCCGTGGCCAGGCCATCGGCGTGATTGGCGAGTCGGGCTCGGGCAAATCGACCCTGGCCCGTGTGGTAGCCGGTCTGCTGGATCCGGCCCACGGCAGCCTGACGTTTGACGGCGCTGAACTGTCAGGCACCTTGGCGGGGCGCACCGAAGAGCAGTTCCGGCGCATCCAGATGGTGTTTCAGAACGCCGACACCGCGCTCAACCCGATGCACAGCGTCGGTGCGATTCTCGCCCGGCCGCTGAAAATGTATTTCGGTCTCAAGGGCAAGGCGTTGCGCGAGCGTATCGACGAGTTGATGGACCTGGTGCGTCTGCCACGCGAGCTGGCCGAGCGGCGCCCCAATGAACTGTCGGGCGGGCAGAAGCAACGCGTTAACCTGGCCCGTGCACTGGCCGCCAAACCAGACCTTATTCTTTGCGATGAAGTCACCTCGGCGCTCGATACCGTGGTCGGTGCCTGCATCCTCGAACTGCTCGGCGAACTGCGCCGCAAGCTGGGTGTTTCCTACCTGTTCATCAGCCATGACATTTCCACCGTCCGCGCGCTGTGCGACGACATTGTGGTGATGTACAGCGGCCACAAGGTCGAAGAGGGCAGCCGTGAAACCTTCAGCCACGTACCGTTCCATCCGTATACCGATCTGTTGGTGCACTCGGTGCCGGAACTGCGTCAGGGCTGGCTGGAAAGCTGCGGCGTGACCAGTGGCAAACTGCCGCCGATCAGCGCCCCGGTCAACAACCGGGAGCTGTGCACTTTTCTCAATCGCTGCCCGGCGCGGATCGAAGGCCTGTGCAACAGGACCGCGCCTGGCCGTCGTCGCATTGCAGGCGGCAGCGAAATTCTTTGCCATCGCGACAGCGACGAACTGCAAGCCGTACAAGAAAACCTTAATCCTGTGACCGTGGGAGCCTACGCATGAGTGGCCGTTTTGTAAGACTGGGCGAGCGCGATCGCCCGGTTGTCAGCCTGCTGGTCGATGGTGCGCCCATCGAAGCGTTGCAGGGCGACACCCTGATGGTCGCGTTGCTGACCCGCAAAGCCACGCTGCGCCAGTCCGAGTTTGACTCGGGGCGGCGTGCCGGGTTTTGCCTGATGGGCGCCTGCCAGGATTGCTGGGTCTGGACCCGCAGTGGCGAGCGCCTGCGCGCTTGCTCCAACGAAGTTCGCGATGGACTCGACATCGTCACCACCCAGCCGGAGGCGAAATGGCCACTTCTTCACGGTTAGACGTTCATAACCCTGGCAGCCCCAGAGTCGTCATCATTGGCGCGGGCCCGGCCGGCACCCGCTGTGCGCAAACCCTGCTGGCGGCGGGCATCAAGCCGATCCTGATCGACGAAAACCGGCGTGACGGCGGGCAGATCTATCGCCGCCAGCCCGAAGGCTTCAAGCGTGATTACTCGGCGCTGTACGGCACTGAAGCGGCCAAGGCGCGCGACCTGCACGAGAGCTTCGACCGCCTGCGCAAACAGATCGACTATCGCCCTGACACGCTGGCCTGGAACCTCACGCAGGGCGAACTGTGCTGCGCCAGCCAGGGCGTGCACAGCGTGGTCGAATACGACGCGCTGATACTCTGCGCCGGTGCCACCGACCGTCTGATGCCGATCAAAGGCTGGCAACTGGCGGGCACCTACAGCCTTGGCGGCTCGCAGATTGCCCTCAAGTCGCAGTCGGTTTCCATCGGCAGCCGCGTGGTGTTCATGGGCAGCGGGCCGCTGCTGTATCTGGTTGCCAGCCAGTACGTCAAAGCCGGTGCCGAGGTGGCCGCCGTGCTCGACACTTCACCGTTCAGCAAGCGCATCGGCGCGATGCCCAAGTTGCTGGCGCGCCCAGGTTTGTTGTTCAACGGCATGAAACTGCTGGCGCAGTTGTACAGCGCCAACGTGCCGGTGCATCTGGGCGTGCAGCCTGAAGAGATTATGGGCAGCGAGCAGGACGGCGTGACAGGCGTGCGGGTAAAGCTTGCCAGCGGCAACGTACTGACCGTCGATTGCGATGCATTGGCGCTGGGCTACCACCTGCGCCCGGAAACCCAGCTCGCTGATCTGGCCGGGTGCCAGTTGCGCTTCGATGACGCCTCCGGGCAATGGGTGCTGGCCGTCGATGAAGAAGGCCGCACCTCGGTCAAAGGCGTGTATGCCGCTGGCGACGGCGCGAAGATTCGCGGTGCCGATGCGGCCGAGCAGGCCGGTCGGCTGGCGGCGATGGCGTTGCTGGAAGACCTCGGCCGGCCTGTGGATAAGTCGCACAGGGAAGCCGTGCGCAAGAACCTGGTGGTTATGGACCGCTTCCGCGTGGGGCTGGCCGAAGCCTTCCCGTGGCCTGCTGCTCAGGCGGCGGCGCTGCCTGATGAGGCGATTGTCTGCCGGTGCGAGATGATCAGCGCAGGCGAATTGCGTGGCGTGGTGCGTGAAAAGGGCGCGTGCGAAGTCAACCGCGCCAAGGCGTTCAGCCGTGTCGGCATGGGCCGCTGTCAGGGCCGCTATTGCTCGCAGGCCGGGGCCGAGGTGATCGCCGCCGAAGCCGGTGTGCCGGTCGAGCAGGTGGGTCGGCAGCGCGGTCAGGCACCGGTCAAACCGTTGTCGATGCTGATAGACGAGGTGGTGTCATGAAACAACCGAAAGTCGATGTGCTGATTGTCGGTGGCGGCTTCATGGGCTCGGCGTCGGCGTTTTTTCTGCGCCAGCGCGGCAAGTCGGTGACCCTGCTGGAGCGTGACGTGGTCGGCCAATATGCTAGCGGCGTGAATTTTGGCAACGTGCGGCGTCAGGGTCGTCATCTGGGCCAGCTGGAGCTGTCCAACCGTTCCCGTGCACTCTGGCAGCGGCTGCCGGAACTGATCGGCGAGGACCTGGAATTTCTGCCCAGCGGGCACATGCGCGTCTGCTATCGCGAGGACGAAATTGCCGAGCTGGAAGCTTATGCCGCTGCGCCAGAAGCGCGTGAGCTGGACCTGAAAATCTATCGCGGTAAAGCGCTGCACGAGCGTTTTCCGTTTCTCGGGTCTGACGTGAAGGGCGGTTCCTACGCGCCGCACGATGGCCACGCCAACCCGCGTCTGGCCGCGCCTGCTTTTGCGCGTGCAGCGATTCGTGCCGGGGCGCGGATCGAAGAGCGTACTGAAGTGGCGCATGTCGAAAAGGTCGGTAACGAATTTGAAGTCACCACCACTGACGGGCGTATTTTCACAGCTGATCAATTGTTGATCACCGCTGGCGCGTGGGGGCAGAAGCTCTCTGCGCAGTTTGGCGAACCCGTGCCGCTGGAGACCAATGGCCCGCAGATGGCCGTGACCGAACCGGTGCCTTACGCGCTGCCGACCGTCATCGGCGTGTTCACCAAAATCCCCCATGAAGTGATTTATTTCCGGCAGATCGCGCGCGGCAACATTGTCATTGGCGGTGGCTTTCGCAGCAAGCCGGACATGGTCAATCGTCGCGCCTACGTCGAGCCGCGCAGCATCGTCAATCAGGTCCAGCAGATGCGTCGTCTGCTGCCCGGTGTCGGTAACCTGAATATCATCCGCGTGTGGAGCGGCATCGAAGGCTACACACCCGACTCACTGCCGGTGATGGGCCGCAGCGGCAAGGTCGACGGGCTGTTTTATGCGTTCGCGTTCTGCGGGCACGGCTTCCAGCTTGGTCCGGGCGTGGGCGACGTGATGGCTGAACTGATCAGCACCGGCACGACCAGCACCTCCATCAGCCCGTTCGACATTCGCCGTTTTGAAATCGTCACCGAACACGCGAGCAAAGCCTCATGAGCCCCCGTGCACTGGAAATCCTCAAGCGCCTGATCGCCTTCGACACCGTGTCGTCGGAGCCTAACATGGCGTTGATCGAATACGTCCGCGAGCTGCTGGCCAGCAAAGGCATCGAGTCGCTGATCGTCAAGGACGAGACCGGCAAAAAGGCCAACCTGTTTGCCAGCACCGGCCCGCGTGATGTGCCGGGCGTGCTGCTTTCCGGCCACACCGACGTGGTGCCGGCTGCGGGTCAGGCATGGACGATGCCGCCGTTTCAGGCAACCCTGCGCGACGGCCGTATCTATGGCCGTGGTACCTGCGACATGAAGGGCTTTATTGCGCTGGCGATCGACGCCATGCTCAATGCGGCAGACATGACCCTGCTGCGTCCGCTGCAACTGGCCTTGTCCCACGATGAAGAAATCGGCTGCGTTGGCGTGCGGCGTTTGCTGGACGTATTGCACCTTGCGCCGGTGCGTCCATTCTTGTGCGTGGTCGGCGAACCCACGCTGATGCAGTTTGCCGTCGGGCACAAAGGCAAGGCGTCGTATCGCACCTTCTGCCGAGGCCAGGAAGCGCATTCTTCGCTGGCCCCCCGGGCGGTCAACGCGATTCACCTGGCCAGCGATTTCATCGCCGAACTGCGCAACAGCCAGAAACGAATCGAGCAGCAAGGCAGCCGCGACGAGGGTTATGACATTCCTTACAGCACCGTGCACATCGGTCGTATCGATGGCGGCAAGGCGCTGAACATTGTGCCCAACCTGTGCACCATGGAATTCGAGTACCGCAACCTGCCGGGGGACAATCCCGAGGTGCTGCTGGAGCAACTGCGCGAGCGTGCCGACGTGCTGGTACGCGAAGCGAAACACTTGTCGGGCGTTGCCGCTATCGAGATCGAAGTGATGAACGAATACCCCGCGCTGGAGACGCATCCAAGCGTTGAGGCGGTGCGCATGCTGCACGCATTTGCCGAGCCGGGTACTCAGCACATCAAGGTGTCCTACGGCACCGAAGGCGGGCTGTTCGCCGGACGGCTCAACGTGCCGGTGGTGGTGTGCGGGCCAGGTTCCATCGAGCAGGCGCACAAGCCGGATGAATTTATCGACGAGAGCCAGATGGACGCGGGCGAGCGCTTTCTGCACAGCCTGCTCGGCTCGCTGAAGCAGTAGAGGCTGCCGTCCGGGCGCGAATTTCAGCATCGGACGCTGCCGTTATCCTGCTTTCAGCATCCTGGACTGCGACGCCTGCCTAGACTGGCAGGTATCCCGAAACAGGACTCGACCATGCTCAAGAATCAGTTGAAAGACCCCAGCCTGCTGGTGGACCGCGCCTACGTCGATGGGCAATGGATCAGCGCTGATGATGGTGCAACGCTGGCCATCAGCGACCCGGCGACCGGCGAAGTGATCGCGCAGGTTCCGGCCTTGCAAGGCGCTGAAACCCGCCGCGCCATCGAGGCCGCTGATCGTGCCTGGCCTGCCTGGCGCGCGCGTCCTGCCGCCGAGCGTGCGGCGCTACTGGAGCGCTGGCATCAGGCGATGCTCGACAACGTCGAAGACCTCGCGCTGATCATGACCCTTGAGCAGGGCAAGCCGCTGAACGAGTCGCGTGGCGAGATCCGCTATGGCGCAAGCTTCGTCAAATGGTTCGCTGAAGAAGCGCGCCGCTCGTACGGTGAAACCATTCCCACGCCCAGCGCTGATCGTCGTTTGATGACGCTCAAACAGCCGGTCGGTGTCTGCGCCGCGATCACCCCGTGGAATTTCCCCAACGCCATGATCACCCGCAAATGCGCGCCAGCTCTGGCTGCAGGCTGCACGATCATCGTCAAACCGTCGGACCTCACGCCGCTGTCGGCGCTGGCGCTGGCAGTGCTGGCCGAGCGCGCGGGCATTCCTGTTGGTGTGTTCAGCGTCGTCACCGGCATGCCGACCGCCATCGGCGAAGAGCTGACCGGCAACCCGGTGGTGCGCAAGATTTCCTTCACCGGCTCCACGCCGATCGGCCGTCTGCTGATGCGCCAGAGCGCCGAACACATCAAGCGCCTGAGCCTGGAACTGGGGGGCAACGCGCCGTTCATCGTGTTTGACGACGCTGATCTGGAGCAGGCTGTGGCCGGCATTATGCTCAGCAAATTCCGCAACGCCGGGCAAACGTGCGTGTGCGCCAACCGGATTCTGGTGCAGAGCGGCATTTACGACCGTTTCGCTGCGCGGCTGGTGGAAGAAGTCGCCAAACTCAAGGTCGGCAACGGTCTGGAAGAGGGCGTGACCATCGGCCCGTTGATTAATCCGGCAGCGGTCAGCAAAATTGCCCGGCACATCGACGATGCGCTGAGCCAGGGCGCGAAGTTGCTGTACGGCGGGTTGCCCAACGGTGACGGCCAGTTCGTCCAGCCAACGGTATTGGGTGATACCCATGCGGGCATGCTGCTGGCCAACGAAGAAACCTTCGGCCCGGTTGCCCCGCTGATGCGTTTCACCGACGAAGCCGAGGCCCTCGCACTGGCCAACGCAACGCCCTACGGCCTTGCCGCTTACTACTTCACCCAGGACCTGCGTCGCTCATGGCGTTTCGGCGAAGCGCTGGAATTCGGCATGGTCGGCCTCAACACCGGCATCATCTCCATGGAAATCGCCCCCTTCGGCGGCATCAAACAATCCGGCCTGGGCCGCGAAGGCTCCAGCTACGGCCTGGATGAATACCTGGAAGTGAAGGCGTTTCATGTGGGTGGGTTGTAGAGCGCAAAACGGTGCTTGTGTAGGGGCGGACCGGGCGACGCTTCGCTTGCCCACGATCTCTCGGTTTTCGTGGGAGCAGACTTGTCCGCGAACTGCCGGGAACCGGCAGTAAAATCGGCCACCTCGGTGTGCCAGACACAGCCAATGTGACCGGTTTCAGTGCCGCTTCGCAGCCCATCGCGGACAAGTCCGTTCCTACGCCCTGCGGGCAGAAACGCTGTTCTCAATGCTCATCGGAGCTGAGTATAGCGACAGTTGACAGTCAATAACCCTGCCCGCGATTAACCTGTCCTTGCATCGCTTCTCCGCGCTCAAAGCGGCGGATGTTGTCGAGCAGGCCGGGGAAGGCGCTTTCCGGTTGGGTCATGGCCGCGACGTGCGGTGTCAGCAGGATTTTCGGGTGTTGCCAGAATGGATGGTCGGCAGGTGCTGGCTCTTGCTGCAACACATCCAGCACCGCCGCGCTGAGTTGGCCGCTGTCCAGTGCTTCAAGCAGATCGGCCTCCACCAGATGCCCACCACGGCCCATGTTGATCAGGGCGGCACCTTCGGGCAGGCGCTCGAAAAGCTGGCGGTTGAGGATGCCTTCGGTTTGCGCAGTCAAAGGCAGCACACACAGCAGAATGTCGCACTGCCCAAGAAACTCGCTCAACTGCTCCTCGCCCGCATAACACGTCACACCTTCGACCTGATGCGCACTGCGCGCCCAGCCTGACAGCTGGAAACCGAACGGTTTGAGGCTCGACAGAATATGCTGCGCCTGCAAGCCCAACCCCATCACGCCCACTCGACGCTTGTTCGCCGGTATCAACGGCTGGGCTTTCCAGAGCCCTTCAACCTGCTGCTGACGATAGCGCAGCATTTCCCGGTGCAGGCTCAGCACCGCAAAAGATGCGTACTCGCACATCCCGTGGCTGATGCCGGGGTCGAGCAGGCGAACCACCGGCAACGACTTGGGAATACGGCTCAGGTCCAGTTGATCCACGCCAGCCGACAGCGCAAACAGCACTTTCAGGTTGGGCAACAGGTCCTGCAGGTCATCAGGTGCCAGCCAGGCACCCAGATAGTGGATATCGGCCGGGTCACCGATGTCCGGCCATACGCGCCATTCGATGTCCGGCGCGTGCTCGGCAAACAGGACACGCCAGCGTTCTGCACGTGCGGGGTCGGCTTTGTAGAGCAGGGCGGGCATGGGCATTTCCTGAGTATGAAAGTGGAGCCTCATCATGCCGCAAGTCGCAAGCAGGATCTGTCGAAACAGCCTTTTGCAGAGCGTCGGCGTGACTGAAAAGCAGCGCTGCCCGGCAGATTGCGTGGTGCTCGCAGGGCATGAAGGAATCTGCCGTTTGCGAGGCGAAAAACAGTTGATCTGGACATCTGAGAGGGCAAGTTCGGCGTAGATCATTTCGCTGAACGCTTAACCTGAACAACATCGCAGCCACCCCGCCGGCTGCCAGGCCCACGATAGGTAAAACCATGAACAGCAAAGTCGACGAAACTCCTCATCTGCTCCGCCAGCGCGACCAGTTTGTGCCGCGTGGCATCGTCACAGCCCACCCGTTGGTTATCGACCGCGCCCAGGGCTCTGAACTGTGGGACGTCGACGGCAAGCGCTATCTGGATTTCGTCGGCGGCATCGGCGTCTTGAACATCGGCCACAACCACCCGAACGTGGTCAAGGCGATTCAGGCACAACTGAGCAAAGTCACCCACGCCTGCTTTCAGGTGGCGTCCTATCAGCCCTACCTGGATCTGGCCAAACGCCTGAGCCTGATGATCGCCGGCCAGAGCGGTATTGATCACAAAGCGGTGTTCTTCACCTCCGGCGCCGAAGCGGTGGAAAACGCGGTGAAAATAGCCCGCGCGCGCACCAATCGCCCGGCGATCATCTCGTTCCGTGGTGGCTTCCACGGCCGTACGTTGCTCGGCACTACGCTGACCGGTATGAGCCAGCCGTACAAACAGAATTTCGGCCCGATGGCGCCGGAAGTGTTCCACACCCCGTACCCGAACGAGTACCGCGGCGTGACCACCGAAGTGGCCCTGGCTGCGCTGCATGAACTGCTGGCGACCCAGGTCGCGCCGGATCGCGTCGCGGCCATCCTGATCGAGCCGATTCAGGGTGACGGCGGCTTTCTGACTGCTCCGGTCGAATTCCTCAAGGCCCTGCGCGCGTTGACTGAACAACACGGCATCGTGCTGATTCTCGATGAAATCCAGACCGGGTTTGGTCGAACCGGCAAGTGGTTCGGTTTCGAGCACGCCGGTATCCAGCCGGACCTGGTGACGGTTGCCAAGAGCCTCGCGGGCGGCATGCCGCTGTCGGGCGTGGTCGGGCGTGCCGAGATTATGGATGCACCGCTTCCGGGCGGTCTGGGGGGCACTTACGGCGGCAATGCGCTGTCCTGCGCCGCAGCGCTGGCCGTAATCGATACTTACGAGCAGGACAATCTGCTGGCGCGTGGCGAACAGTTGGGCGAGCACCTGCGTGCCGGTTTGCTCAGGCTCAAGGACCGCTACGCCTGCATCGGCGACGTACGCGGCACCGGTTTCATGCTGGCGATGGAGCTGACCAAGAACGACGCTGCACGCAGCCCGGACGCTGATCTCAACCAGAAAGTCATCGATCAGGCGCGCATCGGCGGCCTGCTGGTGATCAAGTGCGGTGTGTACCGCAACGTGTTGCGTTTTCTCGCACCGCTGGTGACCACCGAGCAGCAGATCGATGAAGCACTGAGCATTCTCGATGCCGCCTTGGCACGAGTATTGAAGTCCAGCTAAGCGTCGGCGTGGTTGTCGCGAGACGCTGCGACCACCAGCGCTGGGGATCATTGTTGAATGGAGACGTTGCCTGCCATGGGGCTTATTGATTACCGCGCACTGTTGATCGATTGTGACGAGGTTCTGGTGGACCGTGATTCAGGTGTCTGGGCGGCGTTGCAGCCGTTACTGGAAAACGGCCTGAATACACCGGATAAAGAGTCGATACTGACCGAATTCAATGGCGTGGTGCGCACGCTGTATGCGCGCTTCGACGAGCTGGGTTTCAGCGGCCTGCTGTGCTTTGCGCACCGCCAGCTGGCCGAGCGCCTCGCCATCAAGACCAGTTGGGAAGAGGGCATGACCTTCGCACGTTCAGTGCCCGACTGGACGCTGTTCGAGGACGCGCCGGGCGCCATGCTTTATCTGCGCAAGTTCTATCGACTGCTGGTGTACGCCGACCGCGACCTGCAGGATCGCGGCATTTTGTGCGAGCGCCTGGGGCTTGAGCCTGACAGCCTGCTGTCGCGGGCCACTCACCCGCTGGACGACACGCGCTGGCTCGCCGAGATGGACCTGGACACCCGCGACACCCTGCTGGTGTCCCGTCCGCCTGCTTCTGCGCCGGGTCTGGGCGGGCTGTGCCTGATCCGTCGCCGCCGCGAACAGCACCGCCAGCCATGTACCGCAGACATCTGTATCAGCAGCATGGCCGACCTCGTTGCTCAGCATCAGCTGTCTTTACGGCGCTGATTTTGCTAGAAGGTAGGCACCGTGAATGGCAATACAAGAGGTAGGTAATGGAAGGCTTGGTCAAACTGGATCGGATTGATATCAATATCCTGGTAGAACTCCAGAAAGACGGGCGCATGACCAACGTCAGCCTGGCCGACGCCGTCGGGCTTTCCGCGAGCCCTTGCCTGCAGCGCGTCAAACGTCTGGAGTCGGCTGGGTACATCTCCAGCTACAAGGCGCACCTCAACCTCGCAAAAATCACCGAATCGGTTACCGTGTTCACCGAAATCTCCCTGAGCGACCACAAACGCGAAGACTTTGCCAAATTTGAAGCGAACATCCGCCATGTGGACGAAGTGCTGGAGTGCCACCTGATCAGCGGCGGGTACGACTACCTGGTGCGCTTCATGACCCGCAGCATTCAGCATTATCAGGAAGTGATCGAAGAGCTGCTGGACAAGAACATCGGCATCTCCAAGTACTTCAGCTACATCGTCATCAAATCCCCGGTCATGAAAGACGGCGTGCCGCTGCGCAAGTTGTTGCGGCATTGAAACGGCGTAAAGTGTGGATGCGAGGGGATCAAATCCAGATCGCATCCCACAATGGATAGTCTCCTATCTTCTTGACCAGTCCTGCGCGTAGCGGGTTTGCGACGATATAGCGAGCCAGACCGACCATGTTTTGTTCGTTGCGCACAGCCTGGTCGTGATACCCGGACTGCCATAAGGTGTCGGGATGTGCTCTGATTTTTCCGATGGCTATTGAACTGCGTGCTTTAAGTTGTTGAATCAACATGGGCAGGGAATTCTTTTTGAGCTCAAAAAGCCAGTGAAAGTGGTCAGGCATTACGACCCAGGCAAGCGACTTGACCAATTCCTGCTCTTCGCATCGTCTCAGCTCTCGAACCAGCAAGCGCCCGAGACGAACATCGGCGAATACCGGTTCGCGTCCTCGTGTCACTGAAGTCACCATGTATATCTGGCCTATTGCGGAATATCGGCCTGTACGCAAACGTTTTGACGCAGAGTAAACATGCATTCCCTTGCCCCTAAAATCACTTCATCGGTGAACTTTAGTGCGTGGCACGTGGATCAACTGAGTAATGCTTTACAGCATGTAATTTCAGTGATTCATTCGGTGTCTGATGATCAGTCTTCGTGGACAAGTCCACTCCTACAGGAGTGCAGGATCTCAGGATAAGGATAAGGATCAGGATCAGGATCAGGATCAGGGTCACAGGGTCAGGATCACCGGTTGATGTGGTGGGAGCGGACTTGTCCGCGAAGAGGTCCGGCCTGCTACCAACGGATGCCCGCTCCATCATCGCGCCTCAACACCGGGTAAATAATCTATTTCTGAATTTATGGCACGGGGCTACTATCTGGGCGGTGCGTTGGCCGGGCTTTTGCTCGTCAAGACCTGACTCCGACCGGGCTTCCCTGTCGTCACGGATTTCATAAGGATGTGTTCGATGCCCGCAGCCCCTCGTTTCCTTGAGCATTACCGTAAGGCCGACCGCATCATGCTGGGTCTGATCTGGCTGTTGTTTGTGTACGCGCTGGGCCTGGGGTTCTGGTTTGATACGTTTACCCAGGCGGTTGTGGTCGGTGGTGGCACCGCGCTGGTGCTGACCGGGCTGTATCGCGTGATCGGGGGCACTCGATTGATGCGCTGCTGCGTCGGTATCGGGCTGATGGTCATGGCCGCGCTGCACATCAATCAGGCACATGGGCAGATTGAAATACACTTCGGCATCTTCGTATTTCTCGCCGTGCTGACCTTCTACCGCGACTGGCTGCCGATTCTGGTCGCCGCCGTCACCATCGCTATCCACCACATCGGCTTTCATGCCCTGCACCACTCGGGCTTCCCGGTGTACGTCATGCAACATGGCGGCGGCTGGAGCATGGTGGCTATGCATGCGGTTTACGTGGTGGTCGAGAGTACCATTCTGGTCTACCTGGCCGTGCAGAATCAGGCCGAGGCGGTCGAGAATCAGGACATGCTCGACCGCATGCTGGCCACCACCAACCAGTTCTCCCCCGATAGCCGGATCGACGAGCGATCGGGCAAACACGTCTCGCTGGCGCAGCGTTTCGAGCAGTTTCTGGCGCAGATCACCGGCCTTGTCGACGGTGTTGTGCGCGACACGCGCGGGCTTGGCGAACTGGGCCATGACCTCGCCAAAGCCAGTGGCACGCTGGAAACCGGTGCGCAGCACCAGTTGAGCGAGATCGCCCGCATGACCGGCGCAATGCAGCGCATGGGCGATGCCATGAATGACATTTCCGGCCACGTCGCGCAGGCCGTGCAGCGTGCCGGTGACGCCAGTGATCAGGTGGCCCACGGGCGCGACAGTGTCGACCGGGCGCAGAGCGAAATCACCCAGCTTGCGGCGCGCATCAGCACCACCGACGAAACCGTGCAGGCACTTGCCAATCAGTCAGAACAGATCGGCAAGGTGCTGGACGTGATCGGCAGTATCGCCGAGCAGACCAACCTGCTGGCGCTCAACGCTGCGATTGAAGCCGCCCGCGCGGGTGAGCAGGGCCGGGGCTTTGCGGTGGTAGCCGACGAGGTGCGCAACCTGGCACAACGCACCGCGTCATCCACCAAAGAGATCCAGACCATCATCGAAGACCTGCAAAAGGGCAGTCGCCAGGCTGCAACGGCCATGAGCGACAGCCTGCAAGGCGTCGGTCGTTGTGTGGAAAACAGTCAGCGCGCGTCTGAATCCCTGCGCTCGGTGGGCGAAGGCATCGGGCACATCACGCAGCTCAACGGCCTGATCGCCACGACCACCGAACAGCAGGCCACCGCCAGCCGCGAAATCGCCGATCAACTGCGTTCGGTGCAGGCCATCGCCGAACACACTGCCGCCAATATCGGCGTACTGGCGAGCAGCAGCCAGAGCCTGTCGCCGCTGGCCGTACGCCTGGCAGCGCTGGGCCAGAGTTTCCATAATTAGCGTTCACATCCGGCTTTCAAATTCAGGCTCAGGCAAACACTAGCCCCGACGAGCGCAGCAGTTCCTGTGTGTAGGCCTGCTGCGGCGCGGCGAAGATCTCGCGGGACGGGCCTTGTTCGACCACTTTGCCGTCCTTGATCACGATCAGGTCATGGGCCAGCGCATGCACCACCGCCAGGTCATGGCTGATGAACAGGTACGTCAGGCCATGACGGATTTGCAGGTCGCGCAACAGTGCGACGATCTGCTTCTGCACGGTGCGGTCGAGGGCTGACGTCGGCTCGTCCAGCAGGATCAGATCCGGTTCAAGCACCAATGCCCTGGCGATGGAAATGCGCTGGCGCTGGCCACCGGAAAACTCATGCGGGTAACGATGCCGCGTCGCCGGATCGAGCCCCACTTCCTGCAACACCCGAATCACCGTCTGCTCACGTTCTTTGGGCGTGCCGATTTTATGCGTCACCAAGCCCTCGGCGATGATCTGCTCTACGGTCATGCGCGGGCTCAGGCTGCCGAACGGGTCCTGAAACACCACCTGCAGCTGGCGACGCAACGGGCGCATCAGGTGCTGACTGTGCAAGCTCAGTTCCTTGGTGCCAAAGCGGATGCTGCCCTCTGAATCCACCAGCCGCAAAATCGCCTGGCCCAGCGTCGATTTGCCCGAACCGGACTCGCCGACAATGCCCAGCGTCTTGCCCTTGAGCAGCTCGAAACTGACCCCGTCCACCGCCTTCACGTACTGCTGCTCGCGCTGGAACCAGGCTTTGCCCAGCGGGAACCAGACCTTCAGGTCCTGCACCGACAGCAGCGTATTGCTGTGCGTGGACGGCACCGGTTCGCCATCCGGCTCGGCATTGATCAGCAGACGGCTGTAAGGGTGCTGCGGGTTATCGAACAGGGCTTGGCAATCAGCCTGCTCGACGATCTCGCCCTCACGCATCACACAGACTCGCTGAGCGATGCGCCGGACCAGATTGAGGTCGTGGCTGATCAGCAGCAGCGACATGTTCAGCCGCTGTTGCAGCGATTTAAGCAACTCGAGAATCTTCACCTGCACCGTCACATCCAGCGCGGTGGTCGGCTCGTCAGCGATCAGCAAGTCAGGTTCGTTGGCCAGCGCCATGGCGATCATGACCCGCTGGCGTTGCCCGCCCGACAGTTGATGCGGATAAGCCTTGAGCCGCAACAACGGTTCGCGAATGCCGACCAGCTCCAGCAGCTCCAGCGTCCGGCTCAGCGCGGCCTTGCCCTTCAGGCCCTTGTGCGTGACGAGGATTTCGCCAATTTGCTTTTCGACCGTGTGCAGCGGGTTCAGCGAGCTCATGGGCTCCTGAAAAATCATCGCCACCCGGTTGCCGCGCAGACTGCGCAATTGCTTGTCGCTGGCCGTGACCAGATCCAGCCCGTCATAGCGAATCGAACCCTGGGTACTGACGTTTTTCGGGGGCAGCAAGCGCAGAATCGAATGCGCGGTCACTGATTTGCCGGAACCGGATTCGCCCACCAGCGCCAGGCATTCGCCACGGCGGATATCAAGGCTGATGCCATGCACCACTTCGTGGCCGTTGAAGGCGACCCGCAGGTCGCGAATTTCAATCAGGTTGTCTTGCATGTCAGCTCCGAGGATCAAAAGCGTCGCGGCAGGCTTCGCCGATGAACACCAGCAACGAAAGGATCAAGGCCAGCGCCACGAACGCGGTCAGCCCCAGCCAGGGCGCTTGCAGGTTGCGCTTGGCTTCACCGATCAGTTCACCCAGCGAAGCGCTGCCCGCCGGCATGCCGAAGCCGAGAAAATCCAGTGCGGTGAGCGTGGCAATGGCGCCGGTGATGATGAACGGCAGGTAGGTCAGGGTGCTGGTCATTGCGTTGGGCAGGATGTGCCGCCACATCAGCGCAGCATCGGTCAGGCCCAGTGCGCGGGCGGCTTTCACGTATTCCAGATTGCGCCCGCGCAGAAACTCGGCACGCACCACGTCCACCAGCGACAGCCAGGAAAACAGCGCCATGATGCCCAGCAACCACCAGAAACTCGGTGATACAAAGCCGGACAGAATGATCAGCAGGTACAGCACCGGCAAACCCGACCAGATCTCTTGAATCCGCTGGCCGATCAGGTCGGTCATGCCGCCGTAATAGCCCTGAATGGCCCCGGCGCAGACACCAATTACCGTGCTGATCACGGTCAGCAGCAGCGCGAACAGGATGGAAATCCGCGCACCGAACAGCACCCGCGCCAGCACATCGCGGGCCTGCTCATCAGTGCCCAGCCAGTTGGTGCCGTCGGGCGGGCTGGGCGATGGCGCGTCCAGGTCATAGTTGATGGTGTCGTAGCTGAACGGGATCGGCGCGAAGAGCATCCAGCCATTCTTGGCGGCGATCAGCTTGCGCACGTAGTCGCTGGCATAGTCCGGCTCAAACGGCAGCTCGCCGCCGAAATCGGTTTCCATGTAGGTGTGCAACACCGGGTAATACATCTGCCCGTCGTAGTTGATCAGTAACGGTTTGTCGTTGGCGATCAGCTCGCCGCACAGGCACACCAGCATCAGGCCGATGAAGATCCACAGCGACCACCAGCCACGCCGGTTGGCCTTGAACAGGGCGAAGCGACGCTGGGTCTGGGGAGAGAACTCGAACATCAGGCGCTCCTCGCGGAAAAGTCGATACGCGGGTCGACCAGCGTGTAGCACAGGTCACCGATCAGTTTGATCAGCAGGCCGAACAGCGTGAATAGAAACAGCGTGCCGAACACAATCGGGTAATCCCGCGACACCGCAGCCTCGTAACTCATGCGCCCCAAACCGTCGAGGCCGAAGATGGTTTCGATCAGCAGGGAACCGGCGAAGAACACTTCGATCAATGCCTGCGGAATGCCGGCGATGACCAGCAGCATGGCGTTGCGAAACACATGGCCGTACAGCACGCGATGCTCGGTCAGACCCTTGGCCCGCGCCGTGACCACGTACTGGCGACTGATCTCGTTGAGAAAGCTGTTCTTGGTGAGAATGGTCAGCGTGGCAAACCCGCCAATCACCAGCGAACTGACCGGCAGCACCAGGTGCCACAGGTAGTCCTTCACCTTGCCCCAGGTGCTCAGGCTGTCGAAGTTTTCCGAGAGCAAACCCTGCGCCGGAAACCAACTCAGGTAGCTGCCACCGGCAAACACCACGATCAGCAGAATGGCGAACAGAAACGCGGGCGTAGCGTAGCCGATGATCACCAGCGTGCTGCTCCACACATCGAACGCGCTGCCATGCCGCACCGCCTTGCGAATGCCCAGCGGGATGGAAATCAGGTAAGTGATCAGCGTCGCCCATAGCCCGAGTGACAGCGATACCGGCAGCTTTTGCGCAATCAGTTCGGTGACCGGCGCACCCCGAAAGAAGCTGGTGCCGAAGTCCAGTTGCGCGTAGTTCTTGAGCATCAGCCAGAGTCGTTCGTGCATGGGTTTGTCGAAACCGTAATGCTCTTTGATCTGCTCGATCAGCGCCGGGTCCAGCCCGCGCGTGCTGCGGCTGGCGGTGCCGCTTGCGGCCACTTCACCACCGCCGCCACCGACCCCGTTGGGGCTGAAACCCTGAATGCGGGCGATGGCCTGCTCGACCGGCCCGCCGGGGGCGGCCTGCACGATGAGGAAGTTGACAATCAGAATGGCCAGCAGCGTGGGGATGATCAGCAGCAGGCGTCGAATCACGTAAGCCAGCATCTCAATGCTCCTTCGCAGCGGTGGTCTTGCCGGCAAGCGCAGCAGCCTGAGCATTGGTCAGCGGGGTCGGGCTGATCTGCCACCAGGTTTCCAGGCCCACGTCGTAAATCGGCGCCACCGCAGGCATGCCAAAACGGTTGGCGAACACCAGCGGCGTGCCTTTGGAGTAGTAATTGGGAATCATGTAGTAGCCCCATTGCAGGACCCGATCCAGCGCGCGGGCATAGGTCACCATGTCGTTGCGCGTGTTGGCGCTCACCAGCCCGTCGATCAGCGTGTCCACTGCCGGGTTGCGCAGCACCATCGCGTTGGAACTGCCCACCTCCGTGGCGCTTTGCGAGCCGTACAGGTTGTACAGTTCGCGGCCTGGAGAAATGATCGGGTTGCCGTTTTTCGGCAATGTCACCACGATCATGTCGTAGTCCCGTGCATTGAGCCGGTTGATGTACTGCGCCGAATCGATGCGCAAAAAATCCAGGGTGATGCCGATCTGCGCCAGGGTGCGTTTGAAGGGCAGAATCAGTCGGTCGAAACCGCCCTGACCGTCGAGAAAACTGAACACCATCGGCTCGCCCGCCGCGTTGACCAGCTTGTTGTCTTTGGGGTGCCAGCCGGCCTCGGCCAGCAGTTTGAGGGCCTGCAACTGTTTGTCACGGATGTAACCACTGCCATCGGTTTTAGGCGGTTGATACACCGTAGTGAACACCTCGTCCGGCACCTGAGCGCGCAATGGTTCGAGAATCTTCAGTTCGGCGGGCGTCGGCAGCGCGGTGGCGGCCATGTCGCTTTTCGGAAAGTAGCTCTGCTCGCGCACGTAGAAATTGCGCATGACCCGGCGGTTGATCCAGTCGAAGTCCCACAGCAATGACAGCGCTTCACGCACGCGGCGGTCCTTGAAGATCGGGTTGTCCAGATTGAACACAAAACCCTGCGCGGCGACCGGGCGTTGTTGGGCGAAGATGTTTTTTTGCAGACGCCCGTCGTCAATCGCCGGGCCGCTGTAACCGACCACGAAACCTGAGGAGGAAAACTCCCGGTTATAGTCGAAGGCCCCGGCCTGCAGCAGTTGCCGGGCGATTTCGGTGTCGCCGTAGTAGTTCACGGTCAGGCTGTCGAAGTTGTACAGGCCACGGCTGACCGGCAGGTCCTTGCCCCACCAGTCCTTGACCCGTTCAAAGGCCACGCTGCGCCCGGCATCGACCTTGGCGACCCGGTAAGGCCCGTTGCCCAGCGGCGGCTCGAAACCGCCGCCGTTGGCGAAGTCGCGGCTCTTCCACCAGTGCTCCGGCAGGATGTGCAGGCTGGCAATGTCCAGCGCCAGCATGCGGTTGAGGTTGTTCTTGAAGTCGAAGCGAATCTGTAGCGGCCCCTCGATGATCACCTCTTTGACGTCGGCGAACATGGGGCGATAGCTGAAGCTGGCCTTGGTGGTCATCAGCTCGAAGGTGTAGCGCACGTCTTGCGCAGTGACGGGCTTGCCGTCCTCGAAACGTGCCTTGGGGTTGAGGAAAAAACGAATCCACAGACCGTTCGGGTCCATCTCCATCTTTTCCGCGATCAAGCCATAAACGGTGTACGGCTCATCCAGCGAGCGATAGGCCAAGGGTGAATAAACCCAGCTATCGACCTCCCGCACATTGATGCCCTGATCGACATAAGGATTGAGGTAGTTGAACTGGCCGATTTCTTCCGCCGAGCGCGTCAGTGAACCGCCTTTGGGAGCGTTCGGGTTGACGTAGTCGAAGTGCTGAAAGCCAGCCGGGTATTTGGGTGCCTCGCCGTAGACAGTCAAGGCGTGGGTCGGCGCGGCCTGCGTGACCTGCCAGCCACTCAATAGCGCAACACCCAGAATCAGGCGCTGCAACAAACGGGTATGACGCAACATGGTGGGGCTTTCCTCGTACGCACTGAATGACAATGAGTCGCGAAAAAGCCCCCGGCCGGGGAAGGTGGATGAAGCCTGGGCCGGAGGGGGCGAGCTCGCAATCTGACGTGGCCCACGGAGCATGTATGGGCCATGTCGTCACACTCAGAAGTGGTAAGTCGCGCGTGCGAACAGGGTCCGGCCCAACGGGTCGGCGTAACGAGGGTCATAGCCGGACTGGAAGTTGTAGGCCTGGTTGGAGAACGGCGGGTTGCGGTCGAACATGTTGCGTACCCCGGCATCGATATCCAGCACCTTGTCGAAGGTATGACCCACCGACATGTCCCACAGCGCGTACGACGCGACCCGCGCATTGGTGGTGCGGTCGTAGTCGTTGTAACCGCTGGTGAAGCGATTGGTGAGGGAGGCGCGGGTGTCGCCCAGTGCCCAGGTGCCGGTCAGTACGTGTTTCCAGCGTGAGATCACGCCATCGCCCTGGAAGTCGCCGACCTTGTCGGTGTACGGGCCGTCGATGATGTTCTGGAAGTCATAACGCGTCACATAGGTGCCAGTCATGCCCAGGCCGAACTGGCCGTACGGCGTATTCGGAAAGCGGTAGTCGAGCGTTACGTCGACGCCGCTGGTCTTGACGATACCCAGGTTGGCGTTACCGGTGACGATATTGGCAATCGAACCGTCGGCGGCACGCACGTAGCGGTCAGCGTAGGTGTTCGGGTCATCGAACACAGTCGACTCGGGGAACGCCTGGATCTGGTTGGAAATATGAATCCACCAGAAATCCAGGCCCATCGACAGGTTGCTGACCGGCTGATAGACGAAGCCCAGGGTCATGTTGCGGGCTTTTTCCGGGGCCAGCTCGGTGTTGCCTCCGCCATTGTTGAGGAACTGCTGCTGGCAATCACGACCGGCGTTGCCACCAGGCTGGACGACACCTCCGGCACACAGAACCGGGTCGTTGTAATAGCCCTGCGTAAAGGTCGTGCTGCGCGGTGCATACAGTTCATAGAGCGACGGTGCGCGGAAGCCTTCGCTGTAGGCACCACGGACCACCAGTTGCTTGAACGGCTGGTAGCGGAAGGAGTATTTCGGGTTGGTGGTGCTGCCGAAGTCGCTGTATTTGTCGTGACGAACCGCGGCGGTCAGCTCCAGGCTGTCCAGCACAGGGACGTTCAGTTCGGCGTATTGCGCCTTGACGCTCCTGTCGCCTTCGACGCTGCCTGCGGCATCTGCGCCCAGACTGCTGATGTCGTTGACGTAAGCTTCGTACTCCTGATGCATTTTCTCTTTGCGGTATTCACCGCCCAGCGCAATGCCGGCAGGACCTGCGCCGAACCAGTCGCCGATTTCCCGGCTGATGCGCGCATCGAGGCCTGCGACCCGGCCAACAGCGCTGGAATACTGGCCGTGATATTCGCTCGCGTCGATCAGTGCCTGACCGGCAGTGGTTTGCGGGCCGAACGGGTTAAGGGTGCCATTGGCCAGGCCGTTGAGCATTGCAGCGTCGCTGATGTACCCGTTGGTGAGCGATGACAAGACTTTGTTCTGGTTGTAGGAGGCCCCGACGTTGTAATCCCAGCCGCCCACCAAACCGTCGAAATTCAGCAGAAAACGCTGGCTGGTGTTCTGATCGCTGGACCCGCGTGGCCCGGCCGCCGTTTCTCGCCAGGCAGTGCTGATGGGTTGGGTCGGGTCGAGGGTGAAGTCGGTCGGTGCCGGGGTAATGCCGTTGCCGGGGTAAAAAGGCGACGATGAGTCCAGAGAAAGGCCAGTCAAGGGCGCTGGCCCGATATCGGTATGGTTGTTGTTACGGGCCCAGAAGTATTCGAGGCTGACGTTGTGATCGTCTGCCAGCTTGCCGGTGGCCTTGCCAAAGAACGAGGTCTTTTCGGTCTGCGGAATCAGATCGATGTATTCGCGGGTACTGAAGCGGCAGATACCGTTGCTGGCAATCAGGTTGGCGCCACCGCAGTTTCTGCCCAGCGGGTTGGCGGAGTTGTCACCTTGGAAGTAATTGCCGGGATAAGCCGTACCGGAGGTCTGGTTCAGACCGCGTCCTGGCACGTAATCTTTGGCAAACGAGCGATCGTTGGCGTCCAGGTTTTGCTGCTTGTTGTAGTTGAAGACACCCATGACGTTGAAGCGGTCTTGCTCCAGATCGCCAAAGCCCCAACTGGCGCTCATGTCTTTGGTTGCACCGCCACCGCTGGCGGTCGGTGTCTCGCCGCCCAGGGTCAGGCTGCCGTCGGTCAGGGATTTTTTGGTGATGAAGTTGATTACACCGCCGATGGCGTCGGTGCCGTAAAGCGCCGAGGCACCGTCACGCAGCACTTCCACGCGGTCAATGGCGGCGAACGGGATCATGTTCAGGTCGATGGCGCTGCCATTGGGCGTGCCCACGCCGGACAAGGCGTTATTAGCCAGGCGTCGGCCGTTGAGCAGGACCAGCGTCTTGTTTGCGCCGATGCCGCGCATGTCAGCAAAGGAGGCTCCCCCTGTTCCGGCTCCGACCGAGCCTGCGCTGTTGTTGATCGACTGGCTGCCGGTGATGCGCTGGACCATTTCCTGAGTGGTGGTCACGCCCTGTTTCTTCAGGTCGTCGGCGCGCAGGATGGTAATCGGCACTGCCGTTTCGGCATCGACCCGGCGGATCGCCGAACCGGTCACTTCAACACGTTGCAACTGGGTTGTGGCAGGCACAACCGCTGCACTGGAGGACACGGCCGAGCCGCTGGTGTCTGCATCGACGGCTTCAGCCGCCTGGGCACCGCTCATGCCCATGGCCAATGCACAGAGCAGGGCACGTGGATGACGCCGGACCGCGAGGGCCAGTGGTTTGAGGGTGCTACCGGGAAGATTCATCAGCATGGTTAGTTCCGACTTGGTCCAGACATTATTGAAATGGCCTTGTGAGCCCTCTGTTCCCGACGCGGTTGTGCCGAGCGGGTATTCCACTTCTTCGTTTTCCAGCAAGCCGCTCCCCTCCAGGAGCTTTTCAGCCCACGGACGACCGCATTCACGGGAGTCGGGTCAGAGGACTTCGCCAGGCGAAGCCCTCAGATCACGTTCGGGTCATTTCGCCGTCATGACGGATATTTTGGTAATACCGGAGCGCTCAATGGACGCCATCGCCTTGGCTACCTGGCCATAGTTCACGGCGGTGTCGGCCTGTAGTTGAACGCGGATTTCCGGGTCCTTGGCTTTCTCGTCCTGCAGGCTTTTTTCCAGCAGCTCCGGGGCGATTTCCGATTTGGCGAGGTAGAACTTGCCGTCCTGATCGACGCTGACCACCACCGGATTTTTCTTCTCGGCGGGCGCGACCGAGTCGGTCTTGGGCAGGTTGACCTTGATCGCGTTGGTCATCAGCGGCGTGGTGACGATGAACACCACCAGCAGCACGAGCATCACGTCCACCAGCGGCGTGACGTTCATTTCGCTGAGTACTTCGTCGTTGTCCTGAGTGGAGAAAGACATTAGCTGGCCTCCCGAACGGCATGGCCATTCTTGCTGGCGATGGGCTGACGGGTCACGGCGAAGGCGCTGCGCTGGGCGAGGGCGTCGAAATCGTGGGCGAAGTCATCCATGTCGGCCACGGCGAGCTTGAGGCGGCGCAGAAAGAAGTTGTAGATCAGCACCGCCGGCACGGCGACAGCGATACCCACGCCGGTCGCAACCAGTGCGTGACCGATGGGGCCGGCGACCGCTTCAAGGCTGGCCGAACCGGTCAGACCGATGCTTTGCAGCGCTTCCATGATCCCCCAGACCGTACCGAACAGGCCGATGAAGGGCGCGGTGGAGCCGATACTGGCGAGAATGGCCTGGCCGCTTTCCAGCGCACGACGCTCTTTTTGAATCTGCTGGCGCAGGTTGCGCTCCAGGCGGTCCGAGCGGTTGATGGTGTGCGCCAGTTGTTGCGTGGTGCGTGGCGACTCATCGACTGCCATTGCCTCGAAACCGCTGTTGGCAATACGCGCCAGCGCCCCAGGGTATTGCGCAGAGTGCTCGGCGGCGGTGAGCAAATCCGGCGCGCTCCAGAACGCTTTGGTGAACTGTTTGTTCTGCGACTTCTGGCGGACGTACTGCGCCGACTTGATCAGCAACAGGGCCCAACTCAACACGGAAAACACAATCAATGCCCAGAGTACGGCGGGGACGATCATGGAAGAGAGCGATGCGTTCATGGTTTAAACCTCACCAGCTTTAAATGAATTGTCGGTTGTCATGGGCCGGATCATTCCGGCAGCTTGAAGTCGATGGTCTGCGTCGCGAAGCCTTCTATCGGCGTATCGCCACGTTTGGCCGGGATAAACTTCCAGTTGCGCACGGCCTCCACGGCGGCATCGTCTAGTGCCGGTTTGCCGCTGGATTTGGTCACCTCGACCGAACCAGCGCGGCCGTTGGGCAGCACCTTGATGCGCAGAATCACGCGACCTTCCCAACTGCGGCGCAAGGCCAGCCCCGGATACTCCGGTGGCGGATTGCCCAGGCTGGCGAGCCCGGAAACAGCCGCACTTTCCTTGGCCGGTGCAGGCGGCGCAGCAGGGGCAGCAGGCGCGGGCGCAGGTGTTGGCGGCGCAGGCGGGCTCGGTGCGGCAGCAGGCGTTGGCGCGGGCGGCGTCGGCTTTTTCACCGGTTCAGGCTTCTTGACCGGCTTGGGCTTCTCGACCTTCGGCTTTTCGATCGGCTTGGGCGGCGGCTCCACGGCGTCCGGATCCTCGACCGGTTGTTCCGGTTCGGGTGGCGGCGGCGGGGGAGGCGGAGGTGGTGGCTCGGGTGGCGGCGGTTCCGGCGCCGGCGGTGTCGGGCTGGTCAGTTCAATGGTCATTTCCGGAACCTGTGGTGCAACTTCGGGCAGTGCTGGCTGCGCCGTTTGCATGTACCACCAGATCACACCGTGAATAAGTACCGACGCAGCAATCAATACCATGACTTGCGGCTTGTTAAGGCCGCCCGGGCGTGACGTATTGGCCGTGAAAGGAATGCCCTGCCACGCCGTAGGTGTTATATCGGGCGATGGGCCGGGCACTGCTTTCATTATTACCGCATCATTCATTAACGCTCCCTCGGGTAGTTGAAGGGCAATAAGAGTCCGTTCGAATATTTCGTGAATATTCGAATGCTGGATATCCGCACATTGATCAGGTGCATGACGCCACTAAGCCTGTGCGTGCGCACAGGCTCAAACAGGGAAAACGAGTTCTACATCAGGGCGCTGGCATTGCTGATCCTTGTCTTCTTATCGTGATGTACGGGTACGTACATCCATGTTCCTTAAAAGCTACATTGCAACCGCTGTGCCAGAACGTAAGGGCGGTAAGCCTTGGTTCAGAACGGGTGTCGCATTCGTGTAACTATTTATCGAATCCCGATTTCATGGGCGTGAAAAGCACTCACTCGAATGACACGTCATAAAAAACAGCGCGTGACTAAACACCCTCTGCTTGAGCAGACGAGTTCGAAAAGCGTGACGTGCAAGTCACTTTGCTTGATGCACCAATACTGTGTGGCGGGGATCAAGTTGGTGCGTTAGTTGGTCAGTCGCTCAAAAAGGATGCTCCTAATGCTCGTGGTGGGTAATGCAGGTAACCGCTAATGAAATAAAGGCCGTCATAAAAAGAGTGGCCAAATGGAACTGGCTAGAAAAAATTGTCGGACAACGGGTGTATGTTAAGTGTCAGTTAATGATAAGCCGGTACGTTTTTCTTATATCGCGCGCACAGTTTCGCAAGGCGCTGATTAATCATCAGAACAGGCAACGTTGAGCGCAAAATGTCTCAGGTCCAGAAATGCAAAGCGGTCATGAAGCAGCGCGCAGGGCCGGGCAAAGGCGCTGCGACCGGGCGTGCAGCGTCGAGGGCAGGTGATACCCAAGGGGTAAGCGGCCAGCGCAATGGTGATGTGACACGGTACGGGTAGGGCACAGCCAGATTCCTTTCCTGGTGAGGCGCAAGACTTGTGATCCGACGCCTGCACTGTTTGTGGACGCTCTCGCGCCCGTGGACTGCATTTGGTGCGTGTGGGCACCCCTTGACTGCAGCGTGCACCATTGGTTTATGGCACGACCGTTCCACTTGAAAGAACTGTGCCAATTTGTGTCTTTTTGTATCTGGAGGGGTACATTTTCTTTAGTTGCGGGCTGCAAGTGGCGGGATGCAAGGCAGAAGGTTTTAGTGGGAGTGGAAGAAAGGCAGGAAGCCGCCCGTTGGCAGGGCGGCTTGGGAGGCGTTGAAAATTACCAGAATGCAGCGGGAGCGCTGAGGGCTTTGCTGAACACTTCAACAGCACGCTCGACATCCGCCTGCGTGGTGTAGCGGCCCAGGCTGACGCGTACGCTGGCGAGCGCTTTCGTGGAGTCCATGCCCAGGGCAAGCAGTACATGCGAAGGCGCATTGCTCGCCGAGTTGCACGCAGACGTCGAGGACACCGCCAGGTTGTGAGACAACTGCGAGCTTGTGAAGCCGCTGCGGGTGATACACAGGTTGAGCGTGTGCGGGATGCGCTGCTCAGGGCTGCCATTGAGTTGCACGTCCGGCAGGGCCAGCAGGCCTTCACGCAAATGACAGCTCAGTTCTTCGATGCGACGATTTTCAGCTTCTGCCTGGCTGATCGCCAACGCAAAGGCGGTGCCCATGCCGACGATCTGATGCGTCGCCAGCGTGCCCGACCGAAAACCGCCCTCGTGCCCGCCGCCGTGGATTTGCGCCTGTAACAGCGAATGAGCACGCGGGCCTACATACAGCGCGCCGATGCCTTTGGGGCCATACGCCTTGTGCGCGGAAAAGGACATCAGGTCTACAGCGAGGCTCGCCAGATCAACCTTCACCTTGCCCACCGCCTGCGCCGCATCCACATGAAACAGCGCGCCGTGTTCGCGCACGATAGCGCCAATACGGGCGATATCAGTCAGCGTGCCCAGCTCGTTGTTCACCAGCATCAGCGACACCAGCAGCGTGTCTTCGCGCAGCGCAGCCTGAACCGCCTGCGGCTGGATCAGGCCTTGGGCGTCCGGTTTCAACCAGGTAACCGGAAAGCCCTGACGCTCCAGCGTGCTGACGGTATCAAGCACCGCCTTGTGTTCCAGAACACTGGTAATGATGTGCCGGCGCTGCGCGCTGCTGTCATGAGCGATGCCCTTGATCGCCAGGTTGTTGGACTCCGTGGCGCCGGACGTCCAGACGATAGTATCCGCAGGCGCACCCACCGCATCGGCCACCTGACGCCGTGCCAGCTCGACCGCCTGCCGTGCAACCTGCCCATACCCGTGCCCGCTGGACGCCGGATTACCGAAATGACCTTCGCGGCCCATACAGGCCACCATGGCTTCGATGACCTGTTCATCAACAGGCGTGGTAGCGGCGTAATCCAGATAAAGAGCAGGTGTGGTCATGGGCAAATTCACTTCGTGATCGGGTCAGAATCAGGGGTTAGCCTCGCAAGGCTGATGATGTGAAAGGTTACTGATCAAGAGGCGAAAATTTTTTGATATTTACCCGGAGATTGGCGACGAATGCGAAAAATTATTCGATTCTGATTGGATTAATGCGATTAAAAATTCTAGGATGCTGTCAGGCGTGCAATCTTATAGCCAGACACCTCTCGTTTCTCACGCTCCACACTCGGGGTTATGCAAGTCGCGATGAGCTCTGAATACGGCGCTGCCAGGCTTCTGCCCGCAGGGCGTGGGAGCGAACTTGTTCGCGAAAGGGCCGGTACATTCTCTGAAAATGTATCGCCTGAACCACAGTCTTCGCGAACAACGCAGATCGCCGCCCCGGTCGCCCCCACGATATTTATGTACACGTAAAGGCCCTGCGCAGAACGCGAGAAACGATCAGCATCTGCCCCGACTTCACTCAGGAACCCCCCATGGACAAATTCGACCGGGCAATCCTCGACATCCTGCAAACCGACTGCACACGCTCTGTCGCCGACATTGCCGAGCGCATCGGCCTGGGCAGCACCGCGTGCTGGCGCAGAATCCAGAAGCTGGAAGAGTCGGGCATTATCGACCGCCGCGTCGCACTGCTCAATCCGCAGCAGTTGAACGTCTCGGTCAGCGTCTTCGCCGCCATCCGCACCAACCAGCACAACGCCGCCTGGCTCGAAAAGTTTCACGCCGCCGTCGGCGAACTGCCCGAGGTCGTCGAGTGCTACCGCATGGCCGGAGACACTGACTACATGCTGCGCATCGTCGTAGCCGATATCGCAGGGTACGACGCCGTCTACAAACAGCTGATCAGCATCCCCGGCATCAGCGACGTCAGCTCCAGCTTTGCCATGGAGCAGATCAAATTCACCACCGGCCTGCCGCTGCAATACGCATCGTTCGGCGGATAAGCACCGCCACGCTCATCAATTGAATCGAACCCTCAGCCCCGCGCCACGTCCACTTTCTTTGGCAAATGAAAAAGGTGGCTGACATGACGACCGATCCCATACTCACCAACACCGTACCCAAAGAAGATCCCGCCAGCGCCAGGCTCGGCCAATACGACCGCGAAGCCGACCCGGTCCTTGCCATGAACGCCAACAAACCCGGCGCCGGCGCGAAAAAGGGCGACGAAGTGAAGGCGCGTACAGAAGAAGATGAGGCCTACGAAGACGACGAGCCGGAAGTGTATTCGGATGATCCGGACATCGTGGCGGATGAGGGCGGCGGTGTTTCGCCGGGGTGAGGCAGAACGAATATGGCGTTCAGGTGATGTAGCAGCTCAAAGGTGTTCAGCGGCCAGCGTTCTTAACTTGGCAGGCTGTACGCCGAGCAGATTGCCTGCTTCACGCAGCAGCATCCGGCCACTCAGGGTTTCGGTCAATACAGCCTTACTCAAACGCGTACTGTTTTTGGCCGTTGCATTGCGGTAGTAATCCTCAGCCCCGCCTTTCTCGTCCCGGAATGCTTTCAGGATCTTCTGGTAATACGCGCCGTACTGTTCTTGCGTTACGTAGCCCAGGTCCATCGCGCGTCGACCAATGACAAGTTTGCTGACATGGAACCGCGTGGCGAGCGTGGCCAGATTACTTTCCCACTCAATACTGGCGCTCCATACGGTACGAAAAAGCGCTTCGGGCACAAGAAACTCACCTGCCACAGCATTACAGAATCGCTCTTCCTCTCGACCGTTAGCAGTACCTGCATCAGAAACGCCGCTGCTGCCAATCCAGATATGAGCGAGTTCATGCATCAACGTGAATAGCCGAGCTGTTGGAGCATCAGAGCTGTTGATGAACACCACCGGTGCCAGTGGGTTACTGATGGCGAAGCCTCGAAATTCACTGACTTCCAGTTTCCGGTGTGTGTTGCCCAGCGCAATGCCACTGCGCATGACAAGCACGCCAGCCACTTCGGCAGCATCAATCAGCGCGCGGCTGTATTTATCGTAATCGAGGCGGGATTTTTCCGGATCGACGCCCAGGGTTTGCCGAATATCGCTCACAACCGTCTTCACCGGCGTCCGGCTGTCAAAGCGACCCACGAATGGAAGAGGCTGACGCTCCTGCACATGGAGGTATTCCAGATACCAGTCCTGTTTGCGGATCGCGTCTTTTACTGTGTCCAAAAGCTCCAGACTCGGCCGCAATGGCGCCGAGTTACCGACCGTGCGCAGGTCTGGCAGCGGAAGCTGCTCAACAGGAGGCTGAAGCAGGAACAGGAAGCCGAAAGGAACGTGCGCGACGCTTGCCCATTTTTGGGCTTGCAGAAAGGTTGGCCTTGCCTCGCCCGATTCCCATTCCTCGACCCGCTCAGGCTTTACGGGCAGCTTTCTAGCGACCTGTGCAGCAGAAAGCCCCGCACGTTCTCGGGACCACGTGAGGATGCTTGGATTAACAAATGCGGCTTGGCTCATGGCGAATTCGGAACGTCAGAGAAGGCTGTCTCGAGCTGATCCATGCGCGGGCTGTCAGGCATTGCCTTCTCCTTGGCGATATCACGCACCGCAGAGCGCGGCACATGCTCGTACATTATGGGCTGGCACCGTCACGGTCAACGACAGCAGCGTTGGGTTATGAGCGCAATGATGAACCTGATAATCCGTAGCGTGTAGGTAAATAGTTACCTCATTCACTATTCCAGCCAAGCATTCAAGGACGTGAAGCAATCTCGTCCAGATGATTCAGCAGATCCAGCGGGTCCTCGTACACCCTCAAGGCACCCGCCCGCTCAAGCTCGCCGATGTCATAGCCACCCGAAAGCAGGCCGACGCCGGTCGCCTTGCAGCGACGCGCCGCCAGCATGTCCCAGATCGCATCGCCGATCACCAGGCATTCATCAATCGGAGCGCCGATCTTCTTCGCCGCCGCCAGGAACAGGTCCGGGTCCGGCTTGCCGTAACTCACGTCATCGCGCGTAACAATGTTGATCTTATTGATGTCCAGCTTCAGCGCCTTCAGATTGATCGTCGCCGTATCAATCCCGCCGCTCGTGGCGATGCACCACTTGAGGTTCTCCTTGTCGAGCGTCTCAAGCAACTCGACCGCACCCGGCAGCGCAATGATCTGATGCTGCAACCGCTCGTACGCCTGCGCATGCTTTTCGCTGAGCCGCTCGGCTTGCTCATCGGTAATGCTCATGCCGGTTTCACGCGACAACGACTTCAACATCAGCCCGCCGCTCATGCCGATCTTGCGATGGATACGCCACATCGCGAGCGGGATATTTTCTGCGTCCAGTGCTTCTTTCCAGGCAGCGACGTTTTGGTAGACGCTGTCGGTCAGGGTGCCGTCGAGGTCGAAGATGAAGGAGGTTTGGGGTCTCATAGGGTTACTCTTTTTCAATTCGGGTTGGCCGTCTGGCGAGGTCTGAAGCCTTCGGCGACACGTGAGCGTCGGTGTCGGAAATGCAGCGATCCCAGGGCTTAGCCAAGGCTTTAAATACGGCGATGCCAGACGGAGGGAAAAGGGTCGAGTTTTGAGGTCACACGTTTTCGAGTGCTTGATGGGTTGGGGGTTCGATCTTTTGGGCGGGAGGCAGGTTTGCCGGATGATAGGGGAGCCGCGTTGACGATAACTGCGACTATCCGTATGGTAAATCCGCTGGCCCAGGGAAACGAGGGCGAAAGCCTCCACCCACGGACATACGATAGTGACTCATGAAGAGCCCACCTCACGGTGGGTTTTTTGTTTCTGGCTTGAATTTATCAGCAATTTCGAAGGCATCCGTTTCTTCAGGATTTCATCAAGCATAAAGTTTCAGATCTTTTATGATTGAACCCCGATAATCGCTCCTGCATTCGATCGCTTAGCAACCCACACATAACTAATGCGTAGCCGATCATCCGGACGCGGCCCCCTTCGACAAGTAGACAATCCTCATGAAGAGAACAACGCTTTTGGTTTTGGCCCTCACCGTCCTTTCCGCCTCACTGGCCCAAGCTGCTGAGCAGTTGAAAGTATCCACCAATGTAAAAGTGGACGGTAAGGCTTTGCCTGTCCAGATCGACTACGTGGAAAGCGGAAAGCAGGTCATCTACACGGAGCACGATTCGATTGAATATGTCACCAGCGTCACAAAAGGCGTAGAGCGTAAGAAAACGCGAGCGTTAGGCCTGAGCGGCAAAATCACACCGCGACTGGTCAAGCCTGAAGGGACGGTACGGATTACCGGCGAGCTTTCTTTTGTAGGTATTGATCGGATGAAAACAGTCAAGTACGGCGCCAGTGATTACCAACTGCCTAAGTTCTGGTCGCAGTTGATTGCACTATCGCCCAAGAAAGGGAATGTGGGTGAAGCCATCACCCTTGACCACTACTCGGGTTCGGGACATGTACTGGATGTTGAGGTGACGGTTACTCGGCCTTGACTGGCACTTGGGCTCACGATCGCGAGTGTGCCAGGCCCGTAGACATTAATTGCGCTTAACCTGAAAAAGCCTTTTGAAGATGTGGTCAGTCGACCACATCTTCACGCAGCATTTATTTCGGGCTTGGGCCGAAACGATTAGGGCCTGCATGACCTTCCTGAACCAGGAACACCAGGTTGGCAATCGGCACCAGCAACCACCAGCCGCTACGATCTGTGTCGTGCAGCCTGCGGACACCCACTGCAATACCCGGGACCAATACGGCCAGGGAGTACAGGTTGGCGAGTATACCGCCATCTCCCACGAGCCCACCGATAACGCCGATGACTATCGAGATCAAGACGTTGAACAGAAAGAACATCCAGTATTCTTTTCTGCGAGCGCGACCGGTGAACACCGCATATTTCTTCAGAACTTCGAAATACCAGTTCCCTGATGCGGGAGCCTCTTTGTTGGCACTTGCTGACGAAATAATCAGCTGCGGTGCCCCGCAGTGCGGGCACGTGCCAGCGTCGTCACTGATTTCCTTTGCACAACCACGACAAAATACCATTTCATTCTTCCCTAAATCAGTTAACGATTAATCCAAAAAATACCAGTAGCGATACGGCTGACAAGACAGTGCCAGCGATCGCTATTCCGTATCCAGGCATCTTTTTATTGATGCTGACGATACCCAGAGCCAGTCCGGCCACCGAGCACATGCCGAGCCCGACGATGGTTTCCAGATCCCATTCGCCATCGTCAAACAATGCCAGCGAGCAGAGAATGCCCAGCACCAGTGAGGTGATAGCCATCCACGGAGAGCCATTCTCTTGTAGCTGTTTCACAGGGGTTGCGGGGAACTGGCTAGCGCCACATTGCGGGCAGTTGAGCGCCGTTTCATGTATTTCCTTCGCGCAGCCACGACAGAAGACCATCGCCATTGTATTTCCTTATATCGAGTAGCTTTCAGGCTACCAGCAAGCGTTTAGACGCCGGGAAATTTTGGGGCAAAATGGTGGCATTGCCAAGAATTAGTTAATTTAATTTATGAATATGGCGACTGCACGACGTTTTTGAGGTGCCAAAATCCCTGAAGGCATAACTTTCGACAGACTCGTTGGCGTATTCCGTGCCTATCCTCCACTACTTGGCTAACAGTAATTAGTCTACCAATCTACTCAGCAGTCGGTGCCCGTCAGCTGTAACCTCCACCATTGCCGACAGCATGACGCTGTCCGCACCGTCCTGAGTGAGGATGGTCCAAAAATCAGGCGGCTGGAATCGCACCCCGAACGCGCCCGCCTTAGCGATCACATAAACGTTCAGTACCTGCCCGGGTAGCATGAGGGTGTCATCGTTTATGTTGCCCTTGTAACCCAGCACCTGAGGTTTCTGAATTCGCGCCTGTCCCATGGCGTAACCTGACAATTCATGAATCGCGACCGCCTGATTGGCATCAAGCACCTTTTGGATGGCCTGGCCCACATTGAATAACCGCTCGCCAGCACAAACCTGATCAATGCCACTGCGCAACGCGCTGCGGGCCGTTGCCAGCAATTGACGCTGCTGTTGTGTGGCGTTAGGTGTGGCAAATGTCCAAACCTGGGCGACATGGGCTTGGGTCGATGCGGCAACCAACTCTACTTTGACCAAGGCTGCGTCCGGGAATGGCGTATCAGTAGGCTGCACGTTACCCACTTGGTTATTCACCGACACCGGCACCGCCGCTGTATAGCCTTTATAGCCCACCAGCATAGGCAGCCAGCCGTAGCGTTCGAATTGCGTCAACACGTAGCTTTGAATCGCAGCACCGCTGCCGCCCTCACGGATCATTGGCTTGACGCTGAGTAAAAGGTCACTGGCCAACGGCGCGAGCCGCGCCTCCTCGGCAAGAATTGTCGAGCTTTCCAGTTGAGTGATGCCTGCGGCACGGGCGCGATTAGCGTCGGCATAATGCTCGAGCGACGACTCTATGGCGAAACCATTCATGCAATAGAGCAACAACAATATCCCTACGCTTCTCAAACTTAATTCCTTGGCGGGCAGGCCTTGATAGATAATCTTACGGCACCATTATAAGGATTCGTTCGCTTTGAAAATACTGCTTCCAGAGATGGTACGAAAACACCACATCCCTGGATGGCGAGAGCGCGCATCTGGCCGAAAGCAGGTTGTGACTGAAGGGGGCAGAGAAACACAAATCTTGTGCGTGTTGCCACGAGACTGCGAGTTACAACCAAGACCGTTAATTTCAGTGAAGCGCGTAAACCAAAAAAGGCCCCTCAGAGCCCTTTTCCAGTTGAAGCAACCTTACTTCTTCAACCACCCCTCAACAACATCACTGCCATGCTCTGCCTTCCACTCCTTCAAACCTCTGTGATTCCCACCCTTGGTTTCGATCACTTCGCCAGTCTTCGGATTTTTGTACACCTTGAGCTCGCGTGGTTTGCGTGTGCCTGCAGGCTTTTCAGATGTCTGGCGACTGGCCGAACCCTGTGGCTCCAACAGGTTGACGATGTGCTTCAGGCTGAAGCCGTAGTGTTCAAGCAGCTTGCGCAGCTTGGTTTCGAACTCGATTTCCTTCTTCAGGCCCTCATTACCTTTCATGGCTTCCAGTGCCTGGAGCTGCTCGGCGAGGTGTTTTTCCAGCTGACGGAATTCTGCGAGTTTTGACATTATGTTTTCCTCATAATAGGTGCGCGTAGTTATTGAGAGGGACGGCACCTGATACAAGTTCAGCTTATTTTTCAAAGAAGCGGTTGGATTCCGGTGTGCACCATTGCCGTTCTAGTCGCTTTGTCGTCAGTGTTTGTATCTGGCTGGCTTTAGTCGAAGTCGCCTTGGAGGCAATTATGAGCACTATCGCTTTGCCAACAACCGCGCCAACACAGCCGTCACCACAACAGCCAACAAAACGGCAGTGGTGATAGACAGAAGCGCGCCCCATTGCAGCAAGGAATACCTGAGGGTCAGGTAAAAGCTCAGCACCCCGACAGCGCCAATGGCATTGCCCCGGATTATCGCCGCCAACTCATAACGCCCGCCTTGAACGTGGACGAACACGGCAAGCGGCCAGGCAATCACCGGGATCGGCGCCAGCAGCCCACTGACCACAGGCCCAAGCCAGGTAGCACTTGCGGTAATCGCCAGCAGCAGAAGGGTGGCCGTCAACATTCGCATCGGAATAACCCAGCGCGGCAGTGCAACGTAGGGCGCTGCGGCCGGCGGCGTCTGTTTCGAGGTGGCAACGATGATCAACGCAACCATCAGCAGCGTGAACAAGATCGACAGCGCCAGCGATCCCGACAGGTTCATCAAAAAGGCCGTTGCGCCATACAGCGCCAAGGCCAGCACGCATCCCGCCACCGCTGAAACGCGTCGAGTAACCAGAAAGTAAAACAGATAAGTCGCCTGAATCGCCGCCAGCCCCGCCAACGCCCCGGGCACCGCCATCGACGCGAATACGGCGCCCTGCTCAAGGCTGAGAAACAGCATGACCAGCGCCGAAGTCATCGGCAGACCAGAAAGAAGCCCCGCCACGCCAGTGCCCCAGCGCCTGGCCGCCAACGAAATGGCCAGCATGAGCGCGGGGGTGATGAGTAACTTGAGGTAGAAGGCCGTCATGCAGAAACTTCACATCTGGAGGTGGGCTGGATGCTAAACCTTTTAGCCGTTGGCAACGATGCGTGTCTGCTCTTACACCACCGCCCCACTGCGCATCCACCAATGGCCAGAAACAGAAAAGCCCGGCGAACCGGGCTTTCTGAAACCGAGCGGCGCTTATTTAGCGGTTTTCAGCTTGATCACGTCACCAGAGACGGTGGTGGTATAGCCGTTCAGGACCCAGGCCCAGAACCACTTCTCCTGCACTTGGGTATTGATCAGCGCATCGCCACCCTTGGCCTGGATAGCGCTGTTCTGCGCGCGAACAAAACGGTCGTTCTGACGAATCGGGATCAAACCGAACAGCATCAGGCCGGTGGCGCTTGCTTCACTGTGGCCAACGACGGTGTACTGGTTGCTGTCGTATTGCTGAGTTTTCATAGGGGTGCCGGTGCAACCCGCCAGAACCAGACCACATACTGCAGCGGCTACGACTTTGCTAAATGACTTCAAGGTAAAACTCCATGGAAAAACCCCGGATCCACGTCTCGGGCGGCGGTACTTTACTCGTTGGGGTTGTGGTTTAGGTGTTTTTTTAGAGTGGTACCAAGGCGCTCTCACATGCCCAGACGTCGTTTGAACTGGAGGCCGGCAGGCTCATATCTGTTAGGTCTACTAGTCTTCGGTTTTTGCGGGCATATATGTGGGAATAAAAAGCCCTGGCTACTGCTCGTGCTCGCGATCTACTTTTTGGGCTCATCAGGTGGCTGTTTGACGGTCAGCGCTGTTTCCCGGATCACCCGGCCAGAGCTGCCTGAGACGCTGGGCAGCGCTGTCGCGCTACCTCAATGACGGTGCCGCACCCATAGATAATAATTGGGCCGAGAACCAGATGCTGCTATGGGGGCTTGGTCGTAAGAACTGGCTTTTCGCAGGTTCACTGCGCAGCGGGAAGCGGGCGGCTGCGATCATGAGTTTGACCCAGTCTGCGCGGTTCAACGGCCATGACCCGTATGCGTACCTGAAAGATGTTCTCACGCACCTGCCGACGCATCGGTCGAGTGAGACTGGCCACTTACTGCCGCATAACTGGAAACCGGTTTAATTACGCAAGACGGGATGCTCTGACGGATACAATTAAAAACGGAAAAGTGTGATTATCTGGTCGAGCGAGATTTTTTGAACATCAGGCCACGAGGGCATCAAAGATCGATGCCTACTTCAGAGCTTCCCTAGATTTAGTTGCACACCATGTCTGAGCTTTGCGGGGTTGGGTAGATGCCTTGGCCGGACGGATACTGACAACTAAATCAGATAGCTATTTAAAATAGTTATTTGATGGTGTTCGACAAATGGTCGTGCCACTATCAAACTTGCATACTTCTCTGATTGTGATGCGAGGGCAATTTTCATGCTGGTTACACGGCTGGGCTTAGCTGATGTTCGTCTAGTGTCGGTGAGGTAAGCGTCATTTATCTTTCAGCACAGGTTGGAACCCTCTGCTGTCAGTGATTAGCGGTCAGAGGGAGACAGTTAACATCTGAATAAATTTCTGATCCGTTGCTTTCAGTACCACTGCCACCAATTTCACGTCGAGTCTCACGATCAACTCTCTGGCGGTGGCGTCAGCGCAAGCGTTGCGATAGTCATGAGGGGGCTGTCTCGACTGATGCCATTTTACGCCTGTTCCTTTGGCGCCGGTCTGATATGACACAACCGGCTTTCCCATTTTTTACAATACCGCATTTATTGCAAGCTCTACCCGGGCGCGAAGTGCGCGCCCGTAGCGGCTCAAACCATCCCAATCCACCACATCCTCACCGTCGGCTCCAACCATCGCTGGCACCATGATCCGGGTGGCTTTAAGCCGCTCCAAAGATGCTCCGTTACCCCATTGAAATTTGCCCATTTGCTCTCGAAGTAGCGCGACAAGAATAAGCCCGCTGTCAGCCGTAAGCTTATGGTGCCGAAGGACCTGGATCTCTTTGCTGGTGTAGAAGGGTACGGGTTGATAAAACACGGTCGAAGTGGAAACTCCGATTGTGATGGCGTTTCCGGCATTGGGTGGGGCGAACCCTTGATGCGGGACAAATGATCCCACCCCATTTCCGCCTCCCGAGCGCGCAATATACGGGGCAAACGGTTTTCCAGACAAGCAAGCCTTTGCAAAATCGAACCATTTGCCAGCTGCATTCATTGACTCAAACACATCTGTGATAAACATCGGCATGTAGTTCAGCTCGGGAAGTTTCGGCTTCGCAGTTGAGGTCAATTCACGAACGGCCCGGGCCCTGGTCTTTGCTTCGTTTAACAGTCTCTTGCCATGGCGCGTCAATCCGCTCCAGTTAACGACCTGCTCGCCATCGGCATTGGTAAGCACGGGAATCATGATTTTTTGACGATCAAGGCGATGTAAGGTCAACTTATAGCCGAACCCAAATTTCGGAACGCATTGCAGCGTGAGCATGCTCGCGATCAGCAGCAAGGCTGGTTCGGTAGCCTGTTTCGATATCGGTTCGAGAGCGATGACGTCATCAGAGGCGTTAAATGGAGCTGGTTGATACTTCGCGTGACCAGTTCCTCCGTCGCCGTTGTAGATCAATGTTATCCATCCTCCAGGAAAGAGTGCGGGAGTGTCGGCAAAACCGGTAATGCTATTGTTTACCCTCGACGCGCCTACGAATGGAGTTGTTCCAGCTTTCCTGTGCGCCGCAATCAACCGCCGCCCTTTATGCGCATGGAAGACTCCTGCCTGACGCCCGTCGACGCTGGTTACATACATTGGGGCAAATACCAGCTCATCGAATGCATTCACGAGCCAGCTCCATCGTGCTGCGATGTATCTAAAGAGGCAGTAATCAAATCGCCGTTGCCGTGGGCGTGTGTGTCTACCTGCCAAGTTACATAGTCTGCAATTGTCTTCATGAAGTCTTCGACAGTTGGGGGCTGGTCATTGAAGTAGAAATAGGAGTGCTGCCACTCATCCTGCGCTGTAACCTACGAGCGCACGATAAACCGAGTATCATCGACAGCATCACCTCTTAAGACTTCAAGCAGGTGCTTACGTCGGGAGGCAGCCGTGCCATCGTCGGTGAGACCTCGGTGCATTTGCACCTTATACCCATCATGTTGGAAGTTAATGAACTTCACCTTTGCGTATGACGGATGAGGGCGTCCTGCTGTGAACAGCACGATTACTGGATGCACCCCGACACCTGAATCGGCGAAGGTCTCACCATTCAGCGTAATTACAGCATCGAGTGTGTGCCTTTTGAGAATCGAAACCTTTCGGTCCTTGTCCTCTGACGTTTTCCCAACCATTGTCGACTGCGGAACGATCGCTGCGAGACGGCCCCCTATATTCAAAAACTCCAGTGCTCTATCTATGAACGCTAACTCAGATAGGTGGCGCGTCGTTTTGTCCTTTGCCTGCGAATATGGCGGATTTAGCAGTACTTTCGTAAAGCCGTGTCCTGGAATCCAAGCCTCTCCAGTGCCGCGCTTGTCACCACGCATCTCATGTAACGGAGCCTCGAAAATTGAGTCGCGGCGGAAATTAGCTTTACCGTCGCCGCGCAAAATCATGTTTGTAGCCCCGATGGCGAACAGTTTGTCCTGAAGCTCTATACCGTGGAGCCTGTTCGTACGGATGTCCTCCTTCATATCCTCGTCGTCCCCGGCGTCTTTAAACATCCGGTGCATCGCAGAAATGAGGAACGACGCGGTACCAGCTGTCGGGTCAAGGACCCAATCGCTAGCGCCGACGTCTATCAGCGCACTCATGAGTGCTGTGATGTGTTCCGGAGTAAGGACGATGCCGAGGGTGTTGCCGTCGCCACCTCCGTACGAAATGAACTCGTGATAGAAATTACCAAGCACGTCGAATGAGCTCATCGAAGGGTCGGTCACAACCTTCTGCACGTCCGACTTAAGAATCTGAGCGAACCACTTAAGGGGAGTCATCCCCAGCTCTTTGTGTACACGGTTCAGCGCCGGTGATTTTTCAATGAATGCGAACTGGTCGAGTAGCGTTCCGATCTTTTGCTGCGGTCCGAAACCTTTCGAGATCATGTAGGCATGTGCTGCCTTGTAGATCCTCGAACCATCCCAATCATCCGGCAGAACCTGATCGTAAGAGCCTTTCAGTTCTTCGATACTGAAGCCCGGCTTCTCCAGTGCCAGCAAAATTGCAGAAACGAGCGGTGCTTTGCGGTCGTTCTCAACTGAACCGTAGTTGCGCATTCCCTCATGCAGGCGCGAGGCAGCAGCTTTCACTGTGTCGAGCCGAATCTCCGCCTGGGGCTTGTTTCCTAGTACCGCGACTGAATGATACTCGCCAATTGACTCCGCTCCGAACACGTCAAGGTTGTCGAGGTCTTCAAGCATCTTAATCTGGCCGGGCCCTACATAAGCCACGGCAATCTCATGGTGGTGCTCTTCACCACCAATGCCAACAGCGAAGATACCTTTCTTGTATGGCACGCCGTTGCGCAGCATTACGGTCGCATAATGTACTGCGCCATTGAGTGCGTAATCCTGCTTGTATGGATGCTCGATGGTCACCTGACCTTCCGCTGGAAAGCGGGTGAAACGTGCTTCCTTCTTGTCCTCGACTATCACGATAAAGTCATCGATGACGAATACAAACTCGGGCTTGCCTTCACCCTTAGCAGTTTTCGACTTGGATCCTCCGGAGAGAGCAGCACGCTTCCATTTAGGTCCGCCGTCCTGCTCCCACGGTTTTGTTACGCCGATGTCGCGCAGCAGGTCACGTACAAATTGATCGGTGGCCTTCTCGTTGCCCATATCCACGCCCATGCTCGGAAAAAATGCGAACTATAACAAAAGTCTTGCCCCTCGTATTCTTGCTAGGGCTGCATCTGTAGGATGGGCGCTGGGCATACAGCTTAAGATTTTGAACGCATTACACGCTCAAGTGCGAGTCTCTGACGAAATCTGGTAGCGATCGGCTGTGACCGACGAGCTAGGAGATGCGTCCGGCTGCAACTGCACCTTGAGGAGCGGGATTGGCGAGGATTGATTCGACTGGGGCGTCTGGTGCTGGGATTTTGGCCCCACGCACAGTTTTTACTTGTGAAGATTGCAGATATAGCTAATTGATCGCTTCAAGGCTAAGCGAGAAAAAGGGTTCGTTCCCCACTCAAGATGTTGAGCCTGCATGCATGTCCGTGCTCATCATTTTGAGCACTGACTGATTTCTTTTTGTTAAGCCGAATACCCGATTTGCGTAGGAGTCCCTACAGCTCGAATATTGTTGAGTCAGCCGGCAAGGGCGCTGCCTAGATCATTACCGGGGCGTTGGCTGTACTGTTCTTGGAAGGTGGCTCAGCACCAGCTTGTCTATGAGCTTAGGCAGCAGCCGCACAAACTCACGTGGTGGCAGATGAGTCCCGCTGCGTAAAGCTGCTCTGCGAGCTCCTGCTGGCTCTCAGGCACATCTCTTTTGGCGAAGCCGGTCAATACTTGTGCAATATAATCGCGCCTTTGCTTCTCTTCTAGCTGGCGCCATTCGTCATCCGTGAAAGCCGACTTGCTAAGCTGGTTCAGGTTCTACGGGACCGGTTAAGTGCGATCCCCAGAGTTCGGCATGGCTCGCCTGATCAGCTCTTTGGTGAGCGACTGATACTCTTCATCTGTCAGGTCATAATCGTTTTGATCACCCAGAACTAGCACCTTGTCAAAAACGGCTTCTACCTAAGCGTGCAGCGTATTGCCTGGCGCGGCGAAGCGCTAGCCGTAAGCTGTCGGTTTTGAGAGAGCGGCGAATCTCGCGCTGAAGGCCCAATGCGGCGCGCACGGGCTTGGGTACTACTATTATTATGCGTATGCGGAAATAGTAAGTGCGATGGCGGTTGATCGTGATGTGCGAGGGTTGGGCCGGCATTACTGGCACCTTTGCGATGCACCACCTGCAAGCACTGTGCAGTGCCCCACCAGCCTTGAAGACCTACTAACCGCCAGAACTACTTATCTGACAGATAGTTAACAAATATGGTGCACCAGGCGGGATTCGAACCCACGACCCCTGCCTTCGGAGAGCAAAATTTAAGTCAGCAAATACAGGGGTGATCCCAGTGTTGCTGGGCTTTGTCGTCCGGTTGTGTATGCGTAATCGTAGCCGTATAGTGTTTTTTGCTGTCACCCTGCTGTCACGGACAAAGCATGAAGACCAAGATCACCGGCAAGACGATATCCCGCATTGTGCCAGCGGAGAAGGTTTACCGCATCCACGACACTCTCCAGCCCGGTCTTTCAATACGGGTTCTGCCCAGTGGTCACGCGAGCTATATGGTCACGTGGGCACGGAACAAGGCGGCCACCCTTGGCCGTGTCGGCGTGATCACGCTTGAGCAGGCCAGGACGGACGCATCAAGGTATCTGGCAGATGCTCACGCAATAGGTGAGCCAGTGGCAATCACTGAGAAGCGTACCGGCGCTGCTATGCCGACGCTCGACCATTTCCTAACCCACACGTTCGAACCTTGGGCCGCGGAGCACCACCGGGACGCCAAGAACGGAAATCGGGCGATCAGGCACAGTTTCGAAGCGCTGCTCTCAATACCGCTCAGTAGCATCGACACCAAGCGTGTAGAACAGATCCGCACCGCCTGGCTTCGTGCCGGCTTGGCACCATCGACAGCGAATAGAAATATCACCCGGCTACGTGGCGTGCTGAGCCGCGCGCTGGAGTGGGGAGTACTGCAGGAGCACCCTCTCAAGGTGCGCAAGCTCAAGGTCGACGACCGCAGCCGGGTGCGATACCTCAGCATTGAGGAAGAAACAGCTCTGCGAGAGGCTCTGGAGGCCCGCAGCAACGAAATGCGCGATGCCCGCGACAGTGCAAACAAGTGGCGACTGGAGCGCCATAAAGAGCCATTGGCGGACCTGCGCGCGGTTCGCTACGCCGATCACCTGGAGCCGCTGGTGGTGCTCTCGATCAATACCGGCGTGCGCCGTGGCGAGGCCTTTAATCTGACCTGGGCAGATGTCGACCTGAAGAACAAGCTGATCACCGTCGAGGGTGACACCTCGAAGTCAGGGCAGACCAGGCACGTCCCGCTGAACCGCGAGGCGCTGGACACATTGACGAAGTGGAAAGAGCAGCGGGGCGGCAATGGGTTCGTCTTCCCCGGCCAGCACGGCAAACGGTTGGATAACGTCAAGAAGAGCTGGAGCGGCCTGCTCAAATTGGCCAAAGTGGAGCGCTTCCGGTGGCACGATCTGCGCCACACCTTCGCGTCCAAACTTGTGATGGCCGGCGTACCGCTCAACACAGTGCGTGAGCTGCTGGGGCACACCGACATCAAGATGACTTTGCGCTATGCGCACTTGGCACCGGGCACGAAGGCCGCGGCGGTGGAGCTGATTTAGAACGGGATACAATCATCGTCCCGAATAGGTACAACCGTAGCACTCAGCTTGTGTTTTTCCACATGAGCGATCAACGAGTCCCACGCCATTCTTACAGACACAAGGGAAATAGAATCCCTGTCAACGCCATAACAGCCTGCCTCATCTGTATTCCAAAAAAACGGGCTTGCCTTGATTGTTTCCCATATCCGTAATTCGTCATAGGTGAGGGCTTGAGGCATATCGAAGCAAAGCATCACAAACCGAGTAGATTCGTCGGTCGACCAAATTTGGTCGATTGCTCGCCCAAGAGACATCTCTGTTCTGCCAGTTCTGCCAGCTACATCTACTTTCTGGTCGGCGATGGCGTTCGAAATCGCCCATTCCACAACGGCCGTCAACGAACGCTTCTGCAGTCGACCCATTATATCCAGAGCGAATTTAATTTTCGGGTCAATCCGGATGCCCACGGCAACCGTGGTGCTCGTCTCGCCAGTGCGCTTGCTCGTCTTCGTTGCCATATCCCTACCACCGTAACGGCCGGCCCAACCGACCTGCGCGTATAGCTTGCTTCACCTGCATTCCCCAGTCAATCCGAATAAGTACGGATTGATTTAGCAATTGCTTGCGCTGTTATAATTTATGAATATAGACTAGCAACCACTGGCAAAACCTAACCCGCCAGAAGGAGACGCTATGTCGCAACTCGCAGTAACACCTCAGCTTTCAGTAAGCGTTGAAGAGGCCGCACGCTTGGTGGGTCACTCCCGCTCCGGCATTTATGAGGTCATAGCCTCGGGCGACTTGAAGGCCTTCAAGCTCGGCAAGCGTCGCCTGATCTTGATGACCGAGCTTCGTGCATGGATTGAGCGCGCGGCCAAAGCTGGTGCGCGGTGATGGCTGCTATCGACGGAACGACCGTCAAAGTGGCTTTGCATGATGGTGAAGAGAGGTTTTTGTGCCAGATCGCACTACCTGCAGCCACGAAGGTGATCGATCTCGAAATGCTGCGCAAGCTGGGTGCCTGGCGCGCAAAGGTGGTCGCATGATTAGCAAAATTCTATGGAGGGAGCACTGCGAGCGCAGGAAGCGCGGGGGAAATGCCCTGACGGTGTTCGAGCACCGTCAGAGCAAAAAACACACTGGGTAGCACCAACGTGAGGTCGAAACTATGACACGCCACTCTTCCACTGAGCAAGACCGCAAAATGATCGAGGCGCTACGCGAAGGCCCGATTTCTACCATTGAGGCTGCGCAAAATCTGGACATCGTCCAGCCGCCGAACACGATACGCCGGCTGCGCAATCGCGGCTTCGACATCCGCACCAACTGGGTATGGCAGGCAACTGAGCCAGGCCGGCCACCGCATCGGGTCGCAAAATACGTCCTGATGCGTGAAGCCTCCTAACCACTCGGCCGGGAGCGATTCCGCTTCCGGCGACTGCCTGCGAGCTACTGAATGGCTAAGAAAAAAAGCCGCCTCCCTTTCGATAAGGAGGGGGGGACAGTCGTTTCACAGCGCCGCATGTATTCGTCTGCGAGATGGCTTCAGCTAACTGTCAACGCCAACTAAAAAGTGACCCCCTTCCGTGCTAAATCGCCAACTTAGTTTTGACCCCCCTCGGGTTCATATTTTCGAGCCGGTTCGGCCCGAGAAGATTTGGTTCCTGCTTTGCGCTTGTCCTTGAGTCGATAGCTTTCACCTGTCATCTGCACGATATGGGCATGATGTAACAGCCTGTCCAGCATGGCCGCTGTCAGTGTTTGATCATCCGCAAAGGTTCCGGCCCACTGGGTAAACGGCAAGTTACTCGTGAGGATCAGGCTGCCTTGCTCGTAGCGCTTGGCGACAACATTGAAGAACAGGTTGGCTTCATCACGACCAAACGGCAGGTAGCCGATTTCATCGATGACCAACAACCCAGGGGCCATCACCACACGACTGAAGTATTCCTTGAGCCGTTCCTGGCGGTGCGCAGCGGTCAGTTGCAGCATCAAGTCAGCCGCCGTGACGAAGCGGGTTTTGATACCGGCCATCACTGCCCGGTAGGCCAGGGCGATAGCCAGGTGGCTCTTGCCTACACCACTAGGCCCCAGGAACACGATGTTCTCGGCACGTCCAACAAAACTCAGTGCTGCCAGCTCCTGGAGCTGTGCCCGGGGGACGCCGGTGGCAAACGCGAAGTCGTATTGCTCCAGCGTTTTCACAGCGGGCAGCGCGGCAGTTTTCAGCAGGGCCTGTCGAGAGCGTTCACTTCGGGCATCGGTCTCGGCAGCCAGCAGCTTTTCGAGGAAGTCGGCAAAGCTGTCTTCGCCGCTTGCTGCTTGTTGGGCCAGGTGCGGCCAGTCCACCCCGACGCGCTCAAGCTTTAGCCCCTTGCATAGTTCTGTCAGGCGAGCATGTTGAAGGTTCATGCTCTCACCTCCAGCAGTTGCTCATAAACCGACAGCGGATGCTGCAAGCTCTCGTACGGCAGGACCCGTCCCAGGCGTAGGCCTTGGGCGGGTTGTGGGCGCAGGCTCTGTGTTGGCAGTGGTAATAGTACCTGCTGCTCTTGGGCCAGACGTACCGCCGGTTGAACACCCGTCGTGCCGTGAATCCGCTGATGAGCGACTTCGTCGAGCCATTGGCCGATATGTGCGTTGGCCGTCACCACATCCAGCGTCAGACCCGCACTCTTGAGCGTAGCGGCCAACGGGGTAATGAAACTGCCCTTCAGATACCCGTTGAAGCGCTCAACCTTGCCCTTGGTCTGGGCACGGTAAGGGCGGCAGACCTTGGGAATAAAACCAAACTCATCGGCCAGCGCAGCCAATCGGGGATGCCAACGGTGCTGGCCCTCCCCAAAAGCATCTCGCTCGGTGATGATGGTTCCGGCGTTATCAAACAATGCCTGCTCGGGCACGCCGCCAAAGTAAGCGAACGCCTCCCGAAGCCCTGTCAGCCAGGCTTCGCTGTCCTCTCGCTCGGAGAAACGGACAAAGCTTGCTCGACTAAAACCAAGTGTCGCCACGAACGCCTTAAGCGGCTGACGGCCTCGTCGAATGGTGGTGAAGTCCACCTGTATCTGCTTGCCGGGCAGTGTCTCGAAACGTACCACCGGCTCTTCTGCCTTACGTTTGAAGGGGCGAATATAAGCCTTCAGACGACTGACGCCGCCGCTGTACCCCAATGCCGTGATCTCACGCAGCAGGACGGTCGCCGGAATCCAGTGTGGGCGCGCCGCCTCAATACGCTCGTGCAGGTAGTCCTTGAAGGGGTCGATTTTGCACGGACGTGCGGGTCTCACCTTGTCACTGGGTAGCGACCGGGCCTTTCGCAGGTACTTGCGCACGGTGTTACGCGAAATACCCAGCTCACGGGCGATGAATTTGATGCCATGGCCCTGACGGGCCAACACTTTAATTTCCACAGACTGCTCCTGGGTCAACATATTGGCAGCTCAAAGCCGCCAGTTTTACCCAGGGGGGTCAATTCTAGGTTGGCGTTAGGGGGTCATTTTTACAGTGGCGGTGACAGCTAACCCCTCAGGCCAAGTCACTGATGCAGCTAATGCATCGCCATTGGACGCCAGCTGGCCCTGTTGGATTCGGGGTTCGCCAAGCTGAAGAGGAAATACCCTGCTCACGCACGTTGGCCCTTAGGGTATTCAAAGAGCTGACCGACGCCGGATTCATTGTAATGGTTGATGAGAGTCTTTTCTGTAGTCGAACGCAATCCAAGACCCGGACCTGGCGGCTAACCTGGCTACCTTGCTGGAACAATAGGGCGCCGACAAATGACTGGGAAAAGAGCTGAGTTTCGATTTCTACCGGTCCATAAACGATACCTGTGAGCATTCCACAGGTATCAAATATGGACCATATGAGGGGTTTCACGACTCCACAGGTACCATTTTTAGTACCTGTGGAGGCTGTTTTCTGAAGTCACAGGTATCAAATATGGACCACTCCTACGTAAACCATACACACAGCCTCTCTATGATCTTTCACCGAGGAATACACGATGGGCATTACACTGAAGAAGTATCAGATACGGGCGGCCATGAAAGATCACCTCATCATGCCCATTTCAATCATGCGCAGTAGAGCGTGGAAAGGCGCTCCGCAATATTCGCGGATGGTGTTGGTGAGCTTCTTTCATCAGATATGGGATGCTCGTCCACGTGAGCTGCGTCCGGACGTTGATAGAGACCTGCCGTCTCAACTCAAAGTGCGCAAAGCCCTGGCGAACTTGGTAGAGCGCGGCCTGATCGTGAAGACCCTGACCAAGCCGGACCGCTACGCGCTAAACTTCCCGCCATACGACAAATAGCCGGGAGCCCTGAATGTCCGTGATCGATTGCGACTACCTGCCCACCGCGAAAGTCGAGTTCCCGCCCGAGCTGGCACTGCTGATTGTGAGGAAAGCCGGTGCGATGGCTACGGCGTTTGAAGAGAAGGCGCTGGACCAGATGACTGCTGACGCCCGGCGCGCCTTGCAGCGTGGCGTGGAGCCTAGGGTAATTGCTCGGCAGATGGGGCTCTAGGTCCGAGTCGGACGATATGGTCTGTCTCGCGGGCCTTGATAACTCCCGCCGATGCAGGAAGTCCGGCCGCAACTCTGTCCCAGAGACAGTTTTAACGTTAAACCGCCGCCATTCAACGTTATCCACTGTGTAGGAAACGACACACTGTGTTGAAACGTACACACTCGGGCTCTCTCGGGTAATTACGCGATCGGTCCAGATTTGGACGCATCTCAGGTTGCCCCAGTTTTGGGGAGATGCATCCAGGCTTGGATACATTGAAGATGGTCCAGATTTGGATCATCAAACGAAAAAGGGATGCACTCGGGTTTGAGGGCATCCCTTTTTCAATGTCGCGTCAGCAGGTCTTACTACGAAACTCTCGTTTTATTGGCTCCGATCCAAAAGCAGCGTGATCAGCGAAGAGGCCGCTCATGCTTCATCCCCCTTGCCGGATTCACCGTGCGCGGACGGATTTTCGAGCGAGAAGCACCGCTTGGTGTCCAGGTCGATAACCTTATGGACGTGTTGCGGGTCGAACCGGTTTAAGTGCCCTCTGTAACCGAGCAACTCTTGCGTGGTGGCGCTGCAATCTTGCTGCCACCGGTCGCGATCCGCGCGACTGCCCACGTCTGCGCCTGAACACCACGCCGGGAGCTGCTGGGCAAGGCGCATTTCGTTCAAATGTGTCCACCAGCGGGACGCGTGCGCTCTTTCGGCGGTAAGCAGCTCTGCGATTATGGTCTTCTGTTCGGGCGTAAAATCGGCATCAAGTGCGCGCCTTAGCAGGGTGACTGTTGCGCCTGGCTGTTCGGTTTTCGCGCTCATTGGGCACCCCCTTCGACAGCTGAGGACTGGGCTAACAATTCAGCCCAGCTCGACGCCGTGTGCTGTGCCAGGGTGGCCAGCACCTTTGAAACGATCGGCGTAGTGCCTGGCATTGCGATAATCGCCAGCGCGAAGGCCAGCAGTTCAAGCACTACCGCCGTTTCGGCTATAATGTCTTGATTTCCAACGGTTTCGGTGTATTTTTGGTACTGTTGCATGACGTGTTCCTCAAGAGTTGCGTCGTGTGGCAGCCAACCCGGTGTTGACGCACCGGGTTGGCACCTATTTCAGATTGGCAAAATTCTTTGCCGGTCTACTGCCTACCCTTCTCGCTGATCCACCCTGCCGCCCAACTGAGCGGGTCTAGTGAGTCCATCGGTGCCAGTGGCTCGCCTTTCCGTGCCGCCCTGATCCCATCCTTCGCTGTCTCCTCATGAATCCATACCGTGGTGTGCTTGTACCCATCTGCAACCCGACGCGCCTTCAGCTCGCGCTGTCGCTCTGTGCTGGTCTTGGGTTTCTGTTCGGTCTTCTCTGCCATGACATACCTCGTTTGTACTGACGTGCGAGCATATTCACATATCGTTAGTACTGACGCAATAGGAGGATGCAAAATAATTGCACCCCCTGCCTTGCCCGGTGCCACGCACTGCCCGGGTGGTGCGTACGAGCTGGCCCCAGATTTGGGGGATTGGCTGAAAGTTAAGCCGATCTATCTGTGCGAAGTGGAAAAATCCCACTTTTAGGTGTCCCGAAAGTTTGGGATACCTACCCGGAATCTGGGTAGTTTCGGATTTGAGATCCAGAAGGGTGCCGTTTCAAGGAACGACACCCTTTCACGAGCAGATCGTAAAAGTGATCCTGGCCCACCTTTAGATGCGCGCAGAGCTGCTCACATCTGGATGCGGGTTCGAGCCCCAGTGGGGGATGGATCAGATCTGAGCCGCGGCCGGAGATGCTCCCCCGTTGGGGGCATACCTGCCATTCCGAAACGGGAGGCCGGGTGCTGGGTAGTGTTGGAGATGTGCTCAAAGCTGAGCACGGCTTTCTGTGACCAGGCTCATCAGTTCGATGTGGGATTTTCCCACCTTTCCCAAAGGAGGAGGGTTGAAAGCCACCGTCGGTGGAAAAGCCTGACAGCACGCCGTAACACGAGGGTGAGCGATTCGTTCACTGCAGAGTCGCGCGCCACGATTTTGAGTGCTCTCATTTCGTGGCGCGGAACAACTTTCCCCGCTGGGGGAAGTTACCGCTCAGCCTCAATCTGAGGTTGGATCACTGAGCTGAGATTCCAGCCCTGTATCACTTAGCCTCCCTTCTACTTACTGCAACAAAACGACCCTCCTTGAATAGACCGCTCGTCCGCTTTTAAAGGGTCTTTTCGTCCAGTTCTGTCTCGTTCTGTGTATCACTCTAAGTGCACTCAAAAAGCACTGGATGTGCATTCAGATAAAGCCTAATTTGCGCTGTAAGAAGGTTACGCGGCCAATTGAGGATTGATCATGCATACCACCCAAGCAAAGCAACGCGGCCCGCAAGCTAGGCCAACCCGCACCGAGTTAAATCTCGCCTGGGCGCGAATTCGTGCGGCTGCCGACAGCGGTAATGTCACGGCCAATGCCCTGCTAATAGCCCTCTCGGAAAACAAGCCAGTTATCAGCTTGGAGTCGGCAATTGGGCGAGCCTAGAAACTTCAGCAGCAAGCGTAATCGAGCCAAGCGCTGGATTACAGAAAGGGGCCTGCACCTGGCGGTAAGTTCGAGCCTAAGGGCGTTGTCCACGCCGGAGAATTTGTCGTGAAAAAGGAAGTAGTCAGCCAGCCCGGCGCGCGTGAGTTCCTGGAGCGCATGAACGCCAACACCAAGGGCTATGCCGACGGCGGGTATGTCGGCAGCGCCGCATCAACATCCAGGGTTTCTAGCTCTTCAGCATCGGTAGGCTTGCCAACGATCGAGCAGAACTTTTACTTTCAAGGAGGCGCTGACGAGAACACGGCTCAGCAACTGAAGCAGGCAGCGGACGACGGTGCATCCCGAGGCATGAGGGGTGGCTACGAGATGATGCTGCGCGATCTGCAGAGAAACGGCCCGGCCATGCAAATTATTAGGGGGAAACGATGAAAATCAGTGATATCAATATGCCAGAGCTGATCGAGGCGCTAAGCCAGGCTCTGGTGCCGGTAATCTTTAAGGGCATGGAGGCCGAAACGCCACCACACGTATGGCGTGAGCGCGCGCAACTGAACGCTGACGTCATGGGCCGCTTTATCGCGGTGATCCATTGCGGTGAGGAAGTCGGACCGGAGGTTGTCGAGCTGACCGAGATTTTCACGAAGCAGATGAGAGAGAGTTATGCCGAGTCGTTCGGCACTTTGCTCGGGCCTCGGGGCAAGTTCAGCGTGGCGTAAACAAAGGTATGCATGAGCTGATACACGCAAATATCCGTTTATTTCGGCTTTTCGCTTGATAAATGACACTCAAAGTGCAACATTATTAGTGATACGCCTAAACTGATACGGTACGCACATCATGTTCATTCGCGCATACCTTCGAGCCTCAACCGATGAGCAAGACGCTGGCCGGGCTCGCGCCTCGCTCGAGCAGTTCGCCAGCGACCACAACAAGGTCATTGCCAGCGAATACTTGGAGAATGCCAGCGGCGCGACAGCGGATCGCCCCGAGCTGCTACGCCTGCTCAAGGATGCGCGCAAGGGTGACGTGCTGCTGGTGGAATCCATCGACAGGCTCTCGCGCCTGCCTGTGGACGACTGGCAGAAGCTCAAGGCCGCTATCGACTCCAAGGGCCTGCGAATCGTCGCGCTCGATCTGCCAACGAGCCACCAGGGAATGCAGGACACCAAGGGCGACGAGTTCACCGCCCGGATGCTGGGCGCGATCAACTCAATGCTGGTGGAGATGATGGCTGCGATTGCCCGTAAGGATTACGAGCAGCGGCGCGAGCGCCAGGCGCAGGGGATCGAGAAGGCCAAGGCCGAGGGTAAATATCAGGGCCGCCCGGTCGACGCCGATCTGCACAAGCGCGTGAAAGAGCTTTTGAGGGCTGGGCTGGGCATCCGTGCCACTGCCCGGCACGCTGACTGCTCCACGACGACCGTGCTCCGCATCAGGGAGTCATCGGGTTCATAATCATCGAGCATAAAAAAGCCCCGCCAGAAGATCCTGTGCGGGGCTTTTTTTCGCCTGATGCTGTCACCCTGCTGTCACGGGTGTATGCGCTGTCAGGCTGAATGGGCTGAAAGCCCTGAATTCATTGGTGCACCAGGCGGGATTCGAACCCACGACCCCTGCCTTCGGAGGGCAGTACTCTATCCAGCTGAGCTACTGGTGCAGCGCGGGCGCCATGATACTCACATGGGTACGGGGCGTCCAGTTGCGGTCAGCCCGTAACGCAAATCATCCAGCGCCCCCGGCAGGCGGACGCCAGTAAGCCTTTCATCACCCCACACCCACTGCCACCCACAAAGAGACAGCCACCCGCTTCCGGCACAACCACCACGTGGTGCATGATGCCCCACTACCCCCCAGCCAGATCGTTCTCCCCGAGGTCCTCTTATCAACCAGTTCAAAAGCATCGAGCGCAGCCCGTGCCGCGTTCTTATCACCGGGGCCAGCATCGCAGGCTGCGCTGCGGCATGGTGGCTGACGCAGCGCAATTGCGATGTCACGGTCGTCGAGCAGGCGCCTGCCTTTCGCGATGGCGGGCAGAATGTGGATGTGCGCGGCGCGGCTCGGGAGGTGCTGCGTTTGATGGGGCTTGAGCAGGCGGTGAAGGACCTTAATACCGGCGAGACGGGGCTGGCGTGGGTCGATGAGGATAACCGTACGGCGGCGCAAATTGATCTGTCCGGTCTGGACGGCGATGGTCCTACGGCTGAGCTTGAGGTGTTGCGTGGTGATCTTGCCCGCCTGCTGTATGAGGCTTCGTCTGCCGATGCCTTCTATCGCTTTGCTTATCGTATTGTCTCGGTGGTGCACGATGATGCCGGTGTGTCGGTCACGTTCGAGAACGGTGACGAGGAGCGTTTTGATCTGTTGATCATCGCGGAAGGGGTCGGCTCGCGTACGCGGGAGCTGGTGTTCCCCGGCGAGAATCAGCCGCGCAGGATGGACATGGCGTGCGCATTCTTTACCGTGCCTCGTGCGCCGACCGATAGCCAGACTGCGCGTTGGTATAACGCAGTAGGCGGTCGCAGTGCAGGTGTTCGCCCGGACAATCGCGGTACGACGCGTGCGTTCTTTAATGTGCACGGCCGCAGCCACCTCGGGGTTGGCAACAGTATTGCCGAGCAGAAGGCGTTTCTTCGGTCGTCTTTCGACGGCGCGGGCTGGGAGGTGCCTCGTCTGCTGGCCGGGATGGAGGCCGCGGAGGACTTCTGGTTCGATGATCTGCGCCAGGTGAAGATTGATCGCTGGTCCAACGGGCCTGTGGTGTTGCTGGGCGATGCGGCCTGGTGTGTCACGCCGCTGGGCGGGGTCGGCGCTTCGCTGGCGCTGATTGGCGCGTATGTGCTGGCTGGCGAGCTGACCAAAACCGATTCCATTGCCGCGGCTCTTGCCGCGTATGAGTATGTGCTGCGCCCGGTGGTGAAAAAGTCGCAGAGTGTGCCCAGGCTTGTTCCGCGTCTGGTGCATCCTCGCAGTCGCACGGGTGTCAGGATCCTTCGCGCCGTGCAGCGGTTGGTGGCGACCCCCTTTATCAGCAAGCGTGCTGCCAGGGCGCTAACGCCTGCGGTTCAGTCGTTCACGCTGCCTGATTATCGATAGTGGTGCAGTCCCCTCCGGGACTGGCACGGATCAAAAAACCACACAGCCCTGAACACCCGATCTTTTTTTCGAACGGCCTATTGTCCTTTGCCCCCGCAATGCCTAGGATTCGTTTGAGATTTCAAACGCTCTTGTTCGGTCTTCCTGCTTTCATGCGTTGCGCATCGCTGGAACCCGATGGAATGTTTTCCTGGCGATGGCTTCCAAACGGGGTGCATCGATATTCAATTGTTCGCTCCGCCTTTGCGCGGTGCTGTTTAGGAGGCCGACATGCAGCTTAAAGATTCCACCCTGTTCCGCCAGCAAGCCTACATCAACGGCCAGTGGCTGGATGCGGACGGTGGTCAGTCGATCAAGGTCAACAACCCGGCGACCAACGAGATCCTCGGCACTGTGCCGAAAATGGGCGCGGCCGAGACGCGTCGGGCGATTGAGGCGGCTGACAAGGCGCTGCCGGCCTGGCGTGCGCTGACCGCCAAAGAGCGCGGTAACAAGCTGCGTCGCTGGTTCGAGCTGATGATCGAGAATCAGGACGACCTGGGTCTGCTGATGACCCTGGAGCAGGGCAAGCCGCTGGCTGAGGCCAAGGGCGAGATCACGTATGCAGCGTCGTTTATCGAGTGGTTCGCTGAAGAAGCCAAGCGCGTGTACGGCGATGTGATCCCCGGTCACCAGCCGGACAAGCGTCTGATTGTGCTCAAGCAGCCGATTGGTGTGACGGCGGCGATTACGCCGTGGAATTTCCCGGCAGCGATGATCACCCGCAAGGCCGGCCCTGCGCTGGCGGCGGGTTGCACGATGGTGCTCAAGCCTGCGTCGCAAACGCCGTTTTCTGCGTTGGCGCTGGCTGAACTGGCCGAGCGTGCGGGTATTCCGGCCGGCGTGTTCAGCGTGGTGACGGGCAGCGCGGGCGATATCGGCAGCGAGCTGACCGGTAACCCGATCGTGCGTAAATTGTCCTTCACGGGTTCGACCGAGATCGGTCGCCAGTTGATGGCTGAATGCGCCAAGGACATCAAGAAAGTGTCGCTGGAGCTGGGCGGTAACGCGCCTTTTATCGTGTTCGACGACGCCGACCTCGACAAGGCCGTCGAAGGCGCGATGATCTCCAAGTACCGCAACAACGGTCAGACTTGCGTCTGCGCCAACCGCATCTATGTGCAGGACGGCGTGTATGACGCATTCGCCGAGAAGCTCAAGGTGGCGGTCGGCAAGCTGAAAATAGGTAACGGCCTGGAAGACGGCATTACCACTGGCCCGTTGATTGATGAAAAGGCCGTGGCCAAGGTCAAGGAGCACATTGCCGACGCTGTCAGCAAAGGTGCGACCGTGCTGACCGGTGGCAACAGCCTGGAAGGCTCGTTCTTCGAGCCGACTATTCTGGTCAATGTGTCGAAAGATGCCGCCGTTGCCCGAGAAGAGACGTTCGGTCCGCTGGCCCCACTGTTCCGTTTCAAGGACGAGGCTGAGGCGATTGCGCTGGCCAACGATACCGAGTTCGGTCTGGCGTCGTACTTTTATGCGCAGAACATGAGCCGCGTGTTCCGGGTGGCCGAGGCGCTGGAATATGGCATGGTGGGTATCAACACCGGCCTGATCTCCAACGAACTGGCACCGTTCGGCGGGATCAAGTCGTCCGGCCTGGGCCGTGAAGGTTCCAAGTACGGCATTGAAGATTATCTGGAAATCAAATACCTCTGCCTGTCGGTCTGACTGACTGGCGCTGAGGTGTTGCAGCCGATGGCGCGCGAGAGCGACGTGCCATCGGCTTTTGTTGCACCGTAATTTCTTGGCGGCCTGAAGGCTGCAGCAGTCGATCATCGTATGCTGTTGCAGTTGATCCAGCCCGCTTGATCCTTGAACCACGCCGACCGATGAGCGGCGAATGAGGAATACATGAGCCAGACCAACGAATCCCTGATGCAACGCCGCCATGCTGCCGTCCCGCGTGGCGTTGGTCAGATCCACCCTATCTTCGCTGCTTCGGCGAAGAACGCCACCGTTACCGACGTGGAAGGTCGTGAATTCATCGACTTCGCCGGCGGTATTGCGGTGCTGAACACCGGTCACCTGCACCCGAAGATCGTCGCCGCCGTGCAAGAGCAGCTCACCAAGCTGACCCATACCTGTTTCCAGGTATTGGCGTACGAGCCTTATGTAGAGCTGTGCGAAAAGATCAACGCCAAAGTGCCAGGTGATTTCGACAAGAAAACCCTGCTGGTCACTACCGGTTCCGAAGCGGTGGAAAACGCCGTGAAGATCGCTCGTGCTGCCACTGGCCGTGCAGGTGTGATCGCGTTCACCGGTGCTTACCACGGCCGCACCATGATGACCCTGGGCCTGACCGGTAAGGTTGTGCCTTACTCGGCCGGCATGGGCCTGATGCCGGGCGGTATCTTCCGCGCGCTGTACCCGTGCGAGCTGCATGGCGTGAGCGTTGACGATTCCATCGCCAGCATCGAGCGCATCTTCAAGAACGACGCCGAGCCACGGGACATCGCTGCGATCATCATCGAGCCGGTGCAGGGCGAAGGTGGTTTCTACGTGGCGCCGAAGGCCTTCATGCTGCGTCTGCGCGAGCTGTGCGACAAGCATGGCATCCTGCTGATCGCTGACGAAGTGCAGACCGGCGCTGGCCGTACCGGTACGTTCTTCGCCATGGAGCAGATGGGCGTTGCTGCTGACCTGACCACATTCGCCAAGTCCATCGCGGGCGGTTTCCCGTTGGCGGGCGTGTGCGGCAAGGCTGAATACATGGACGCCATTGCGCCCGGCGGTCTGGGCGGCACGTATGCCGGTAGCCCGGTGGCCTGCGCGGCAGCCTTGGCGGTGCTGGATATCTTTGAAGAAGAACACCTGCTGGAGCGCTGCAAGACCGTGGGCGAGCGTCTGGTGACGGCGCTCAAAGGCATGCAGGCCAAGTACCCGGTGATCGGTGAAGTGCGTGCGCTGGGCGCGATGATCGCTGTCGAGCTGTTTGAAGACGGCGACTCGCACAAGCCTAACGCCGCTGCAGTGGCTCAGGTTGTCGCCAAGGCGCGTGACAAGGGGTTGATCCTGCTGTCGTGCGGTACTTACGGCAACGTGTTGCGCGTACTGGTACCGCTGACCGCCGAAGAGGAACTGCTGACCCGTGGTCTGGCAATTCTCGACGAGTGCTTCGCTGAAATAGCGTGAAAAACGTGCGGTCGCGAATTGATTAATTTGTGACCAAACGGACAAAAAAAGCCCGTTTCGACGGGTTTTTTTTCGTCTGGAGCAAGGTATTTCACTCTTTTGGCTATATCCGGGCGAACGCATTGGCTAAGGTGAACGCATCGATGTCGGAGAGTCATGATGACTGCTGTAGTTTTACCCGCGGTACCTCGCGTCTTGATTGCTGAGTCTGATCCGTGGGTTCGCGAAACACTCAGCGATCTGGTGCTGGGCGTGCGCGCGGACGTCGAACTGGAGATGTGCACCGATGGCAAGCAAGCCGTCGAGTGGATGAAGAAGCAACTGCCGGATCTGGTCATTGCTGCACGCGAGCTGCCGGGCATCGATGGGCTCAGCCTGTTGCGTGGCGTGCGTAACCTGCGCCGTCAGCCTGTTATCCCCTTCATTCTGATCAGCAGCCGTAGTGACAGCGCCAGCGTGCGTGAAGTCTTGCCGTTGGCTCCGACCGCCTATCTGACCAAGCCCCTGAACACCGAGGGTTTGCGCCAGCGCCTTGAAAGCCTGCTGCTGGAGCATCGCGCCCCGGCGCCGGGTGAAGTGCCTGCGTTGACGCCTGGGCTGACCCTCACCAAGTTTCTCGACAAGCGCCGTGACGTGGCGGACGGCGCGCCGCTATTCGTTGATGTCGCGACCGCCGTGAAGCTCAGTCAAACCGCGAATGGCATCGACGTTGCCTTGCTGGAGCAGGAACTGCGCAACGATCCGCACATCACCGCCGTTTTAATCGCCGCCGCCAACAGCGCTGCCCAACACCTGGGCAAGCCGGTGCAGACCATGGGTGGGGCGCTTGGCATTCTGGGGCCGGTGCAAGGTGCGAACATTGCATCGGGTTTGGCTAAAAAGCGCATGGCGGTGCTGACCGACGATGCGTTGCTGGCACAAGCCCATGAATTCTGGACCATGTCGCAGCGCACCGCTGACTACGCGCGCATTCTGGGTGGCATGCTGGAGTTGGATGTAGAGCGTTGTTTCTGCGCCGGGCTGTTGCAGTCGCTGGGTGATCTGGCTGTGCTGGGCTGTTTGCAGGAGTGGCTGCTGGCTGGTGGCGTGCTGAATGAAGAGGTGATCAAGCAATCGCTGGAGCAGTATTCCGCTGCCTTCGGTTCTGCGCTGCGCACCCGCTGGCGCTTGCCGCTGGAGCTGCGTGAGCTGATCGCTGCGGTATATCAGTACAACACCGGCATCTTCACTCGCGAGGTACTGGCGATGAACCTGGCGGGCCAGATGGCGCGTCTGGGCGAGGAAGAGAGTGTTACCCCGTTGATCAAGACTAAGTCGGCGAAGCTGTTGAAGCTAAGCGTTGGCGACTTGCAGCGTCTGCGCAAGAAACTCACCGGCGTGACGGATCCGAGCCTGCTGATACCGCTGCCGGTCGAGCCTGAGGCCGTTGCCGATGCAGTTGAGGAAGATGAGCATGACTTGCTGGACCTTACGCCTGAGGCACCTATTCAAGAGCCCGCGGCGCTTGAGGACCCGGGCGATGCGGTTCAGGGTGTGACGAAGAAATAAGAGCGTGGCCAAACCCCTTCGCGAGCAAGCTTGCTCCCACAGGCGAACATCATCCTGACGCTCTGCGTCAAAAGCTCAGCTGCGCCGCCTATTCAAGATCGGACGCAGAGCGTCCAGGGCGGCATGCGACGCGGAGCGTCGCACGATAACTCGGTAGTTGAGGTTATCGTTCCGCACGCTCCAGCGTCGCACGGTAGTTGAGGTTACTTAAGGTGCGTCACACCAGCACAATCTGATTCTTGCCCTGGCGCTTGGCCTGATACATCGCTGCATCGGCGCGGCCGTAGAGGGCTTCCAGGCCTTGGTCTTCTGGGCCAAGATTGGTCAGGCCCTGGCTGGCGGTGATGCTGAAGGTGCTGCCATTTGCCTGGAAGTTCTGGCGCTGGATCTCGCGTTGCAAGCGTTCGGCGATCTGCATGGCCATCTCCGGTGCGCAGCCAGGAAACACCGCTGCAAACTCCTCGCCGCCGATCCGGCCGAACAGATCGCCACGCCGCAATGCCGAGCGGCCGCTTTCTGCGATGCGTTGCAGCACGGTGTCGCCTTCCTGGTGGCCGTAGGTGTCGTTCACCAGTTTGAAGTCATCGATGTCCAGCAACAGGAAGGCCAGCGGCGTGCCGTTGAGGCGAGCCAGTTCGAACTCGCGCTGGGCGCACTCGAAAAAGTGCCGGCGGTTGCTGCTTTGGGTCAGTACGTCGGTCGTGGCCAGGCGCTGCAGCTCATCTTCGAGGTGCTTTTTGTCGGTGATGTCTTCGGCAATGCCCACCACAATCAGGCGCTGACTGGCGTCGGCGCGGTGGCTGACGAAGCATTTGTCACTGAGCCAGCGCACTTCGCCGTCGGCGCGAATGATGCGGTACTCGCGGTCCTCGACAGCGCCTTTCTCGATGACTTCGCTCAAGCTGCGCTCGGCGTAATTCAGGTCGTCGGGGTAGATGCTGTCGCGCCACTCGCTGTAGTCAGCCAGCAGCAGCCCGGCCGAGCGACCGAAAATGTGCTCGTAAGCCGGGCTGACGTAGATCATGCGCTGGGTTTCCCAGTCGAACGCCCACAGAACCGCGTTCACACTCACCAGCAACGAGCTGAACAATTGTTCGCGCTCGCTCAGGCGTGCGACTTCTGCCTGGGCGTGCATCAGGGCTAACAGGGTTTCTGCGGCTGCAGGCATATCAGTGATCGGCGTGCCGGGTAGGGCGGTAGGGGACTGCTTTTCCATAAGAGCGCATCTCAAGCGATTGCGGCCAGCGCCACACACCTTCCCAAAGAGCCCGGGAAAGTTGATGAGATAGGTTGAACGGGGGGAAGTTCCGGAACGGGCGCGCCCACCAGAGGCGCGCCGATCAACGGTATCAGGCGTGGACAGGGCGTAACGAGTAGGTTTTCAGTTGATCGGCGAACTCGCGCAATGACTGAATGCCGCTGGCTTCGGCCTCGTGAATCCACTCTTTCATGGCTGAAAGCATGTCATGACCGTTGCTGCTGGTCTTGACCCAGATCTGCTGCAAGGCCAGGCGCTTTTCATAAATCACCTTCAGCGCGTGGCTGTGCTCGAGCATGGTCTGGATGCGCAGATGGTGCTTGTCATCGAGCAGACTGGTCTCGCGTGACAGCAGCCTTTTGGCGCGGCGGAACTGATGACGCACTGACTCGTCGGCCTTGGCCAGCTCCTGGGTAACCAGTGGCGCGATGACCAGCTTGCGGTACTGGGCCATGATCTGGAACCGGTTGTTGAGAATCGCCATGGCAGTATCCATGTCGATATGGCCCTTGCCTTCTACTCGGTGGGCGATAGGCGCGACCCGCTGGACCTTGGCCAGACGCAGGAAGCTGAACAGCTTGATCCACGCCCAGCCCATGTCGAATTCCCACGGCTTGACGGAAAGCTTGGCCGAGTTGGGGTAGGTGTGGTGATTATTGTGCAGCTCTTCGCCGCCGATCACGATGCCCCACGGCACCAGATTGGTGGCCGCATCACGGCATTCAAAGTTGCGATAGCCGACGGCATGACCCAGACCGTTGACCACACCGGCAGCCCAGAACGGAATCCACATCATCTGGATCGCCCAGACGGTGATGCCGATGGCACCGAACAGCGCCAGGTCGATGACTGCCATCAGCACAATACCCAGCATTTTGTAACGCGAGTAAAGATTGCGCTCGATCCAGTCTTCCGGGCAGTTCTTGCCGTAGATACGCAGAGTGTCCTGGTTCTGGGCTTCTTCGCGATACAGCTCGGCACCTTTGCGCAAGACGGTGGACAGGCCTTTGACGACCGGGCTGTGCGGGTCGTCGACGGTTTCGCATTTGGCGTGGTGTTTGCGGTGGATGGCGGTCCACTCGCGGGTGTTCTGCGCCGTGGTCAGCCACAGCCAGAAGCGGAAAAAGTGTTTCAGCCCCGCATTGAGTTCAAGCGAGCGGTGGGCCGAGTAGCGGTGCAGATAGACCGTGACCCCGACGATCGTCACGTGGGTCATCGCCAGCGTGACTGCTATTACCTGCCAGACAGAAAGGTCGAGCAAACCGTTGTACCACATAGGCTGTTTGGCCCTCGAAAAGTGACTCGTGAAGAAAAAAGTTGCGATGAGCATTATCACTGACATCACACAGAAAACCAGTCACCCTTTCAGATAAGCGTCGCAGAATGTTTCTTGCTTTATAATTCTGCCTTTTCATAAGGTTTTTCGTTTCTGATGTCAGATTACTCCCGTGACGCGCTGCGAACGGCCGTCCTGTATGGGCTGCTGTCCATTTTGTGGTTTATGGCGTGCGACATTTTGCTGCCCCTTTTCGTCGACGAACCGGCTCGATTGGCGTTCTGCCATCAGATGGCCGGTTACGCCTGGGTGCTGCTCAGCGCGGTGACGATCTTCGTTGCGCGTGACAGGTTGAGGAAAATCATCGGTGGCGAGGCGCATTTCGAGCGCCAGCAGGACGATTACGACCGGCTGCGGCTGGCCGAGGCGGTGTTCGACAGCACTCGTGAAGGCGTGCTGGTCAGCGATGCGCAAGGGCGGATCGTTCACGTCAATCGTGCATTTGTCGACATCACCGGGTATCAAGCCGAGGAAGTGCTGGGTTTCAACCCCAGCACGTTCAAATCCGGCCGCCACGGCCCGGAGTTCTACCGGCAGATGTACCACTCGCTGCTCAGCGTGGGCCAGTGGAGCGGCGAGATATGGAATCGACGCAAGAGCGGCGAGATTTACCCGCAGTGGCAGACCATTCGCAGCGTTATGGGCGACGATGGCCAGCTCAAACACTTTGTCGCGGTATTCTCCGACATCACGGCCATCAAACGCTCCGAGCGAGAACTGGCTCAGTTGATCCATTTCGACGCCCTGACCGATTTGCCCAATCGGCTGCTGCTGACGGATCGCATCAGTCAGGCGCTGACCTCTGCACGCGCCAGCAAGCGCGGCTGCGCGCTGTTGCTGATTGACCTGGACCACTTCAAGAATATCAACGACAGCCTCGGCCACAACGTCGGTGACGATGTGCTCAAGGCCGTCGCCGAGCGGCTCAAAGGCCTGTGCGGCAACGAAACGACCCTGGCACGTCCCGGCGGCGACGAGTTCGCCCTGTTGGTCAAGAATTGCTCGCAGGTGGTCCGGGCTGCTGCGTTGGCGCAACAGGTCAGCGAGGTGCTCAAGGCGCCGTTTGTCATCGCCGCGCATCAGTTGTTTGTCACCGCCAGCATGGGCATCAGCCTGTATCCCGGCGATGCACAGAGCGCCGAGCAGTTGTTGCGCAATGCCGATTCGGCGCTGTTCAAGGCCAAAAGTGAGGGGCGCGACTGTTATGCGCTGTACACAGAGGAACTGACCGCCCACGCCCAGCAGCGCGTGCAACTGGCCGGCGAGCTGCGTCAGGCCATCGAACAGGGTGAGTTGCGGGTTTTCTACCAGCCGGTCCACGACCTCATCACCCGTTCTGTCTGCGGCGTCGAAGCGCTGGTGCGCTGGCAGCACCCTACGCGCGGAATGGTTTCGCCGGGCGAATTCATTCCCATCGCCGAACAGAACGGCCTGATCGCTGACATTGATGCCTGGGTGCTGAACACCGCCTGTCGGCAGATGCGCGCCTGGCTGACCGAGGGCGTACCGATTGCATTCGTCGCAGTCAATGTGTCCAGCCGCCTGTTCAGCCGCGGCGATCTCGACCGTCAGGTTGCGCAGGTGCTGCACGATATCGGGCTTGATCCGGCTTTTCTGGAGCTGGAAGTGACGGAAAGCGCAGTCATGGAAGACCCCGAACAGGCGATCGAGCAGCTGCACCGGCTGCGTGAGCTGGGCCTGAGCCTGGCCATCGATGACTTCGGCACCGGTTACTCTTCACTGTTGCGGCTCAAGCGCATGCCGGTGCAGAAGTTGAAGATCGACCAGGGTTTCGTGGCCGGGCTGCCGGGTGACGGCGACGATATCGCGATTGTCCGAGCCGTCATCGCACTGGGCGCCAGCCTGGGCATGCGCGTGCTGGCGGAAGGCATCGAACAGGCCAGCCAGGCTGCATTTCTGCTGGAGAATGGCTGTCAGCTGGGGCAAGGCTACTGGTTTGCACGGCCGATGGCTGCGCACCTGATCGACTGGTCTCACGCGCCTGTTTTTGGCCCTGGCGCGTCCTGAAAACATCAGGCTTGCCAGGGTGTGCAACGCATCCTGGCGAGACATCAACTTGCTAAATGTCTTTTGGTTATATCTGCATTCTTAAATAGTCTTTTTAAGAATATCCGCGCGTCACTATTATTGCCCTACCGCCATACGCCATCGCCCCCAGTCGCGAAGGCCGGAAACTCACATTTCAAGGAAAAAGATAATGAGCGCATCTCTACGTAGTGTTGACGGTCAGGACGAAGCAGCAATTCTGCGTGAAATTCAGAGTGCGTTGCGTGACCTGCGTTTTGGCGCCGTCGAAATCACTGTGCACAACGCGCAAGTGGTGCAGATCGAGCGCAAGGAAAAGTTTCGTTTGCAGAACCCCGCCGCCAAGCAGAGCTGAAACGGTACCCGACTGGTCCACCGGAGGGCTTCATCCTGACTCCTGATACAACCCTGAAAAAAAGCAGCGCGTCGTTGCGGATGCCGCTCTGGCGCGCGAAGAAGAAATCAAAAAAGCCAACACACTGCATTCCAGGAGCTTCATCTATGTCCATTCGCCGTTTTGCTCTGGCCGCTCTCGCCAGTGCTGTTTTCGCAGGTTCGGCTGTTGCCAAGGATTACGAACTGCTCAACGTGTCTTACGATCCGACACGCGAGTTGTATCAGGATTACAACGCAGAATTCGTCAACTTCTGGAAAAAGTCCCATCCGGACGACACCGTGAAGATTAACCAGTCTCACGGCGGCTCGGGCAAGCAGGCGCGTGGCGTAATCGACGGCCTGCGTGCCGATGTGGTGACCCTGGCGCTGGCCGGTGACATTGACGAAATCGCCAAGCTCGGCAAAACCCTGCCTGAAAACTGGCAGACCCGACTGCCGGACGCGAGCACGCCGTACACCTCGACCATCGTGTTTCTGGTGCGCAAGGGCAACCCCAAAGGCATCAAGGACTGGGGCGACCTGATCAAGAAAGACGTTTCCGTAATCACCCCCAACCCGAAAACCTCCGGCGGGGCGCGCTGGAACTTTCTGGCGGCCTGGGCCTACGGCCTGAAAGCGGGCGGCGGCGATGAAGCCAAAGCCAAAGAATACGTGCAGACGTTGTTCAAGCACGTACCGATTCTGGACACCGGCGCTCGCGGCTCGACCATTACCTTCGTCAACAACGGTCAGGGCGATGTGTTGCTGGCCTGGGAAAACGAAGCATTCCTGGCGCAGAACGAAGACGGCGGCAAAGGCAAAGACAAGTTCGATATTGTCGTACCTTCGCTGTCGATCCTTGCCGAACCTCCGGTTGCCGTGGTCGACAAAAACGCCGAGAAGAAGGGCAACACTGAGATCGCGACCGAGTACCTCAAGCACCTGTACAGCAAGGAAGGTCAGGAAATTGCTGCAAAAAATTACTATCGTCCACGCAATGCCGAAGTCGCTGCCAAATACGAGAAGCAATTCCCGAAACTTGACCTGGTGACTATCGACAAAGACTTTGGCGGCTGGAAGACTGCGCAGCCGAAGTTTTTCAATGATGGCGGCGTGTTCGACCAGATTTACCAAGCGCAATAAACCGAATGACGATGCCGCGCGAGCGGCATCACAGGTTTAGTCAAGCAGCCCGGATTAACGTCCGGGCTTCGTGCAAGTGAAACCAGGGACTTTTATGTCGCGTCGTATCTCCCCCGTCATACCCGGCTTCGGGCTGACGCTGGGCTACACCTTGGTGTACCTCAGTCTGATTGTGCTACTACCGCTGGCCGCCATGTTCATACATGCCGCGCAGCTTACCTGGGATCAGTTCTGGACCATCATCACGGCGCCTCGCGTGATTGCGGCACTCAAACTGAGTTTCGGCACCGCGTTCTACGCGGCCCTGATCAACGGCGTGATCGGTACGCTGCTGGCCTGGGTGCTGGTGCGTTACACCTTCCCCGGCCGCAAGATCATCGATGCGATGATCGATTTGCCGTTCGCCCTGCCGACCGCCGTGGCCGGTATCGCCCTGACAGCGCTGTACGCACCCAATGGCTGGGTCGGGCAGTTCGCCGCTGATCTTGGCTTCAAGATCGCCTACACCCCGCTGGGCATTACGCTGGCGCTGACGTTTGTCACGCTACCGTTCGTGGTGCGTACCGTGCAGCCTGTACTGGCCGATATCCCGCGAGAAGTCGAAGAAGCCGCCGCCTGTCTGGGTGCGCGTCCGCTGCAGGTGTTCCGCCACATCCTTGTTCCGGCCTTGCTGCCAGCCTGGCTGACCGGTTTTGCGCTGGCGTTTGCCAGGGGCGTGGGCGAGTACGGTTCGGTGATTTTCATCGCCGGCAACATGCCCATGAAAACCGAGATTCTGCCGCTGCTGATCATGGTCAAACTCGACCAGTACGATTACACCGGCGCCACCGCTATCGGCGTAATGATGCTGGTGGTTTCCTTCATTCTGCTGCTGCTGATCAATCTGCTGCAGCGGCGTATCGAAACCCCATCCTGAGGAGGCGCAGAACATGTCTTATTCATCTGTTTCAGCCGCCGCCTCCGCCAACGCAGCCCGTCGTGGCAGCGCGGTGTCGCGGCGTATTCTGATCGGCCTGTGCTGGCTGGTCTTCGTGCTGTTTCTGGGTCTGCCGCTGTTCATCGTGGTGTCGCAGGGGCTGAAGAACGGTCTGGGTGCATTTTTTACCGCCATCCTTGAACCTGACGCCTTGTCGGCCCTCAAGCTGACGGTGATTGCGGTGCTGATTTCGGTGCCGCTCAATGTGGTGTTCGGCGTCAGCGCGGCGTGGTGCGTGAGTAAATACTCGTTCCGTGGCAAGAGCATTCTGGTCACGCTGATCGACCTGCCGTTCTCGGTATCGCCGGTTATCGCAGGTCTGGTCTACGTGTTGATGTTTGGTGCGCAGGGCCTGTTCGGGCCGTGGTTGCAGGACCACGACATCCAGATCGTGTTTGCTCTGCCGGGCATTGTGCTGGCGACCATTTTTGTCACCGTGCCGTTCGTGGCGCGTGAGCTGATCCCGCTGATGCAGGAGCAGGGCACGCAGGAAGAAGAAGCCGCGCGGCTGCTCGGCGCCAACGGCTGGCAGATGTTCTGGCATGTCACGGTGCCGAACATCAAATGGGGCCTGATCTACGGCGTGGTGCTGTGTACCGCACGGGCGATGGGTGAGTTTGGTGCCGTGTCGGTGGTCTCCGGGCACATTCGCGGCGTTACCAACACCCTGCCGCTGCACGTCGAAATTCTCTACAACGAGTACAACCACGTCGCAGCCTTTGCCGTGGCGAGCCTGTTGCTGATCCTGGCGCTGTTCATCCTGCTGCTCAAGCAGTGGAGCGAATCGCGCATTAACCGTCTGCGCCATAACGCGGCGGAGGAATAATCATGTCGATCGAAGTCCGTAACGTCAGCAAGAATTTCAACGCCTTCAAGGCCCTGAACAACATCAGTCTGGACATCCAGAGTGGCGAGCTGGTCGCTTTGCTGGGCCCGTCAGGCTGCGGCAAGACTACCTTGTTGCGCATTATTGCCGGTCTGGAAACTCCGGATGACGGCAGCATCGTGTTCCACGGTGAAGACGTTTCCGGCCATGACGTGCGTGATCGCAACGTCGGGTTCGTGTTCCAGCACTATGCGCTGTTCCGCCACATGACCGTTTTCGACAACGTCGCCTTCGGCCTGCGCATGAAGCCCAAGAGCGAGCGCCCGAACGAAACGCGCATCGCGGAAAAAGTCCACGAGCTGCTGAACATGGTGCAGCTGGACTGGCTGGCTGATCGCTACCCGGAGCAGTTGTCCGGTGGTCAGCGTCAGCGTATCGCCCTGGCCCGCGCACTGGCGGTCGAGCCGAAAGTGCTGTTGCTGGACGAGCCGTTCGGCGCGCTGGACGCCAAGGTCCGCAAGGAACTGCGTCGCTGGCTGGCGCGCTTGCACGAGGACATCAACCTGACCTCGGTGTTCGTGACCCACGATCAGGAAGAGGCCATGGAAGTGGCCGACCGCATCGTGGTCATGAACAAGGGCGTGATCGAACAGATCGGCTCGCCGGGCGAGGTGTACGAGAACCCGTCCAACGATTTCGTTTACCACTTCCTGGGTGACTCCAACCGCCTGAGCCTGGGCGACGAGGGCCATGTGCTGTTCCGGCCGCACGAAGTCTCGTTGTCACGCCAGGAAATCGAAGACCACCACGCCGCCGAAGTCCGCGACATCCGCCCGCTGGGCGCTACCACACGGGTGACGCTGAAGGTAGAAGGGCAGAACGAACTGATCGAGGCCGAAGTGGTGAAAGACCACGACAGCCTGGTCGGGCTGGCGAAGGGCGAGACACTGTTCTTCAAGCCGAAGGTGTGGCAGAAGCTTTGATGGCCTGCGCTGGAGCGATGCTCCAGCGTCAATCGCTGTACTCAGGTTCGCTTTTGATACTGGCCGAAGGCCGTGGGAGTGGACCGGGCGACGCTTCGCTTGTCCACGAAAGCTCCATTCCGGGCGATACATCTTCAACGGATGTAACAACCCCTTCGCGAACAAGTTCGCTCCCACGCCCTTCGGGCAGAAACTCCGAGATTTTTCGACCATCAGGACTTGCGCATCGCTATAGATGCTTAGTGCAAAGCGAGCAGAGCCTTTACACCGCCGCCTTGCGCGCATTCCGCCCCACCGGGCCGGAGCGTTCTTCGATGGCGTGCTGCAAGGTTTTGCGCAGGCCCATCAGGAACGCCAGTTCCGCGACCACGAACAGCGGGCCGATAATCAGGCCTGTCAGGTCATCGATGAATGCCGGCTTGCGGCCTTCGTAATAATGGCCGATGAACTGGATGATCCAGCCAATCACAAACAACCCGACGCCCGCACTCAGCCAGGCCATGGTCGCCTGCTGCGCGAGATTGGCCCCCGCCCAGATGCACAGCGCCAGCAATACCGCCATCACCGCGCCCAGCGCTTTGTCCAGCCGCAGGTAAAACACCGTCGAGCCCAGGGCCAGCAGCGCCGCTGGGGAAATCCACAGCCCGCTGATGTTCCAGCCCGGACGCGATAAAAGCACCGCCACGGCCAGCACGATCAGCGGGATGCCCACGAAGTGGGTCAAGATGTTGCGTGAGTCACGGTGATAGGACGCGTATTGGCTGAGATGATCGACAAGGGTTTTCATTATTATTCCTGCCTGCGACGATGATCGGGTTCCGTTAACGTATCGCCTTTGCAATACGATTGCCTGCAATAAAAGGGAGCAAATATGACAAACGGAGTGCTGTGGCGGTCATCGTTGCTGTCCGACTACTGGTTTTCACACTTGCCTGCCGCTTTGCAGGATAGCGTGCTGCACGCCGCTCGCCAGGTCCGCAAGACGCCCGGCAAGATGCTGTTTGAAAAAGGCGCTGCGCCGTGCGGTCTTTATGCACTGCTGGAAGGTGACGTGCGCATCGGTGGCGCGCATTTTCAGCGGCTGGGACCTCGCCTCGAGCCGATCCGGCGGCCGTACTGGTTCGGCGAAGTCTCGCTGTTCGATGAAATGCCGCGCCGCTTCGATGTCTGTTCACTGGAGCAGACTATCTTCCTGCAGGTGCCGCACTCGTTTCTGGTCTCCTTGCTCGACCGGCATCCCGAATACTGGCGCCATTTCGCTGCGCTGCTGAGTCAGAAGCTCGGTTTGCCGCTGCAAAACCCCGAGAAGCTTCAGTTGTTGCCGCCTCGTTCGCGGGTCGCATCGCGGTTGTTGTTGCTGAGTGAAGGGTATGGACCGTTGAGCCATGCACGGCGCTTGATTACGCTTGATGAAGTCACCTCACTGCAAGACCTCTCGCACTCGGCCTTGCTTGAAGTACTTGAAGATCTGCACGAGCGTAAGGTCGTGCGCCTGGGCATCGGGCAACTGGAAGTGTTCGATGTCGACAAACTGCGCAAGATTGCCAACTTCTCCAGGGCCAGGGCGGTGTGCTGATCAGGCGCTCTGCGTTACAGGCCGGAAACATTCGGTAACGGCTCCGACGCCTCTTCGATTGAGATAGCAAATGGGATTCACTACCATTTCGCCTCATTTGCGAACGTGAGATACCCCGATGCAGGCAAGCAAGCGTCTTCTGGCTGCGCTGACACTGACTTTGCTGGGCAGCGCCGCCCAGGCTGCCGATGAAGTGGTGGTGTATTCCTCCCGTATCGACGAGCTGATCAAGCCGGTGTTCGATGCCTACACGGCAAAGACCGGCGTCAAGATCAAGTTCATCACCGACAAGGAAGCGCCGTTGATGCAGCGCATCAAGGCCGAGGGCGAAAACGCGACCGCCGACCTGCTGCTGACGGTCGATGCCGGCAACCTCTGGCAGGCCGAGCAGATGGGCATCCTGCAGCCATTTACTTCGCCGGTCATCGAAGCCAACATTCCGCCGCAGTATCGCTCGTCTACCCACGGCTGGACCGGCTTGAGCCTGCGTGCGCGCACCATCGCCTATTCCACCGACCGGGTTAAACCGGTCGAGCTGACGACCTATGAAGCGCTGGCCGACAAGAACTGGGAAGGGCGTCTGTGCCTGCGCACGGCGAAGAAGGTCTACAATCAGTCGCTGACTGCTACACTGATTGAAACCCACGGCGCAGAAGCGTCCGAGAAAATTCTCAAAGGCTGGGTGAATAACCTGTCTACGGATGTGTTCTCCGATGACATCGCGGTGCTTGAAGCAATCAATGCCGGGCAGTGCGATGTGGGCATCGTCAACACGTACTATTATGGCCGCCTGCACAAGCAGAACCCGGACCTGGCGGTGAAGCTGTTCTGGCCGAACCAGGCGGACCGTGGCGTGCACGTCAACCTGTCGGGCATCGGCCTTACCAAGCATGCGCCGCACCCGCAAGCGGCCAAAGCGCTGGTGGAGTGGATGACCGGCCCTGAGGCGCAGAAGATCTTCTCCAGCGTCAACCAGGAGTTCCCGGCCAACCCGAACGTGGCGCCTTCGGAAGAAGTCGCGAGCTGGGGGCAGTTCAAGGCCGACACCATCCCTGTCGAAGTGGCAGGCAAGCGTCAGGCAGAAGCCATTCGCATGATGGATCGCGCAGGCTGGAATTGATTTAATACCCACTGCCCTATCGCGCCCACGCTCAGCGGTATACACAAGCCTGACGAGCCCGGAATACGGGGCTTTCTGGCTTCTGCCCACGGCCTTCGGCCAGAATCAAAAACAGACTTGTGTATCGCTGAGCGCTCCAGCGTGAGTGAGCCGTGCCGCATAGATGTATGACTTAAAAACTGATCACTCCTCATTTCGAGAACCCCCTTGGCCCATCCTGTCCAACGCCGCTGGTACCCACTGGTCTTTGCCATCGCTGCGCTGGTGCTGTTGCCGCTGAGCGTTTTGCTGCTGTCATGGGAGACCATCGACACGCAGATCTGGTCGCACCTGCTTGAAACCCAGATGGCGCGCCTGTTGAGCAACACGCTGATCCTGCTGCTGGGGGTTGGCGTGGGCGTGACGCTACTGGGCGTAAGCCTGGCCTGGCTGACCAGCCTGTGTGAGTTTCCCGGCAGACGCTGGCTGGACTGGGCGCTGATGCTGCCGTTTGCAATCCCGGCCTATGTGCTGGCGTTCGTGTTTGTCGGGTTGCTGGATTTTTCCGGCCCGGTGCAAACCCTGATGCGCGAATGGTTCGGCGCTGGCCTGCGCTTGCCAAGAGTGCGTTCCACCGGCGGGGTGATCATCGTGCTGGTGCTGGTCTTCTATCCCTACGTTTACCTGCTGGCGCGCACCGCGTTTCTGGCGCAGGGCAAGGGGCTGATGGAAGCAGCCCGCGTGCTGGGCAACTCGCCCTGGCAGGCCTTCTGGCGCGTGGCGCTGCCGATGGCGCGTCCGGCCATCGGCGCGGGTGTGGCGCTGGCGTTGATGGAAACCCTGGCGGATTTCGGCGCGGTATCGGTGTTCAACTTCGACACCTTCACTACCGCTATCTACAAGACCTGGTACGGCTTCTTCAGCCTGTCCAGCGCCGCGCAACTGGCCAGCCTGTTGCTGCTGGCGGTGCTGATCCTGCTGTATGGCGAGCGTCGTGCCCGTGGCGCAAGCCGGCCGGGCAACGAAAGGCCCCGCGCTACCGCGCTTTACACGCTACACGGCGTCAAGGCATGGAGCGCCAGCCTGTGGTGCGGGCTGGTGTTTCTCTGCGCCTTCGTCGTACCGGTGCTGCAATTGATCGTCTGGGTCTGGCAGCGTGGCCGTTTCGACCTCGACGAGCGGTACACCGGTTTGATCCTGCACACTCTCTATCTGGGCGGCATGGCGGCCTTGATCACCGTCAGCGTCGCGATGATTCTGGCCTTTGCCCGACGCATGGCACCCACGCCGGCCATTCGCTCTGGCGTCAGTCTCGCCAACCTGGGTTATGCACTACCGGGCTCGGTGCTGGCCGTTTCAATCATGCTGGCGTTCAGTTACCTGGACCGGGTGCTGGTCGTCCCGCTGTCGGGCTGGCTGGGCGGCGCGGGCAAGCCGCTGTTGCTGGGCAGTCTGTCAGCCCTGCTGCTGGCTTACCTGGTGCGTTTCATCGCCGTCGCCTTCGGGCCGCTGGAACACAGCCTGTCGCGCATCCGCCCCTCGTTGCCCGAAGCCGCACGCAGTCTGGGGGTCAGTGGACCGAAGTTGTTTCTCAACGTGTACCTGCCGCTGCTGATTCCGGGAGCGCTGAGCGCGGCATTGCTGGTGTTCGTCGATGTCCTCAAAGAGATGCCGGCAACCCTGCTGATGCGCCCGTTTGGCTGGGATACGCTGGCCGTGCGCATCTTTGAAATGACCAGCGAGGGCGAGTGGGCGCGGGCTGCATTGCCAGCTTTGTCTCTGGTGCTTGTAGGATTATTGCCTGTCATTGTGTTGATTCGTCGCTCTGCCCGTCAGATTGGCTAGGTGCGGGCCCCTCACCTTGCGGCTACAATGCGCCGCAATTGGTGCGGTCTGTCAGATTATTCGGTCAGCTGTAATGTGCTGCAAACTCCGGTTTATTGGGGGCTTGCCGATATTTTCTGCCCGCACCTTCGCCACGCCCGGAAGGAGAAACCCATGGGACAGCGTACCCCCCTGTTCGACCTGCACCTCGCCCTTGGCGCGAAAATGGTCGATTTTGGTGGCTGGGACATGCCGTTGCATTATGGATCGCAGGTTGAGGAGCACCACCAGGTGCGCCGCGACTGTGGGGTCTTCGACGTCTCCCACATGAACGTCATTGATGTGCTCGGCCGTGAGGCCAAAGCCTGGCTGCGCCGGTTGCTGGCCAACGACGTCGACAAGCTCAAGACCCCTGGTCGCGCCCTGTACAGCGCCATGCTGGATGAGCAGGCCGGTGTCATTGATGACATGATCGTCTACCTCACCGCCGATGGTTACCGGCTGGTCGTCAACGCCGCGACCGGTGCCAAGGACCTTGCCTGGATGCAGTCGCAGTTGGGCGATTTCGATGTGCAGTTGCTCGCACGCAGCGAAATGGCGATGCTGGCAATTCAAGGGCCACAGGCCAGAAACCGGATTGCCCAGCTGGTTTCCAGCGCTCGCGCAGAACTGATCCGCCAGCTTAAGCCGTTTGAAGGCCTCGATGATGGCGACTGGTTCATTGCGCGCACCGGTTACACCGGCGAAGACGGTCTGGAAATCATGCTGCCTGCCGACGAAGCCCAGCGTTTTTTCAATGAACTGGTTGGCGCGGGTATTTCGCCCATCGGTCTGGGCGCGCGTGACACGCTGCGCCTTGAGGCAGGCATGAACCTCTACGGTCAGGACATCGGCGAACATGTTTCGCCGCTGGCCTCGAATATGGCCTGGAGCATCGCCTGGGAGCCTGCCGAGCGTGATTTCATCGGCCGTCAGGCGCTGGAAAGCGAACGGGCTGAAGGAACCGCCTTCAAACTCGTAGGATTGGTGCTCGAAGAGCGCGGCGTTTTACGGGCGCATCAGGTGGTACGTGTCGCAGAAATTGGCGAAGGAGAGATCACCAGTGGTAGTTTCTCTCCTACGTTGAGCAAATCCATTGCACTGGCTCGCGTTCCGATGGCGACTGCCGACCGGGCCGAGGTGGAAATCCGCGGCAAATGGTACCCGGTGCGGGTGGTGCAGCCTGCGTTCGTGCGCCATGGCAAAACCTTGATCTAACCTATGGCGGGTTTTCCGCTGACCCGATGTTGAGGAGGACTAAATGAGCAATATTCCCGCCGAGCTGCGTTTCGCCGAAAGTCATGAATGGGCACGCCTGGAGGCTGATGGCACCGTGACCGTTGGCATCTCGGACCATGCACAGGAAGCGCTGGGCGATGTGGTCTTCGTCGAACTGCCGGAAATCGGCAAGGTGTTCGCTGCCGGTGATGTGGCTGGCGTTGTCGAGTCGGTGAAGGCGGCCTCGGACATCTACTCGCCAGTGGCCGGTGAAGTTGTCGAGGTCAATGAGGCGCTGGGCGATTCGCCCGAGTCGCTCAACAGCGAGCCGTACAGCGCCTGGATCTTCAAGGTCAAGCCAGCCAGTGCAGAGGCTGATCTGGCCAAACTGCTGGACGCTGCAGGCTACAAAGGCGCCATCGGCGAGTAATCGTCAGGCAAAAAAATGCCGCTCATCGAGCGGCATTTTTTATGCGCGGTGCTTATCGGCCACACCCGCTGGCCGACGAGACTTACTGGCTTTCAGCAACCAGATTCTTTTCCAGAATCGCGTTGGCCAGTTCCATGTCCGTGGCTTTCAGGCCAGGGTTGTCTATGCGAACCTGCTGGATAGCAGCTTCCAGAAACGGGCCACGAATGTCACCGTTGCTGGCGACATAGCTGCCCGCATCATCCTGGGCGGCAACGATCAGTTTGTGGTCCTTGAAGGTCAGGTAAGACGAGCCGGTAGTAGCGCCCGACGACAGCACGTTACGCCAGAAGGTGTCAGCCATCGCTGAACCCATTGGGATGGAAAGCAAGGCTACGGTGGCGACAGCAAACTTGAGACGCATGATGAGTTACTCCAACTGTGGTTGTTCTGAGGGGTTGGATAGCTAAAGCCATGAACTAGTTCAATCAATGTGTACCACTTAGTTCACTTTAGCGGGTTCGCCATGACGTCAGGCCTCCGGCACAACGCTTCCAACCCTGTCAGCGCTGTTCGCTCTGCGGTGTCACCCGCAGTACTTCCTCAAGTGTAGTCAGCCCGGCCGAGACTTTTTGCGCACCAGACAGACGCAAGCTGCGCGTCCCTTCCTTGAACGCCTGACGACGCATGGCGGTCAGGTCCAGGTCCGCCGAGATCAATGCCTTGATGTTGTCGGACATGACCATGATCTCGTACACACCTGCCCGGCCCCGATAACCGGTATCGCGACACTCCACACAGCCGACCGCCTGATGCGCGCCGGGCGGTACAGGCGCTTGCCAGGGGCGGGTGAGGGTTTGCCAGTCTGTCTCGTTCAGGTTGATCGGCGCCTTGCAGTGCGGGCACAGCGTGCGCACCAGACGCTGGGCCATGACGCCGAGGATGGTGGCTTTGAGCAGGTAATGTGGCACGCCCAGTTCAAGCATGCGGCTGATGGCGCTGGGTGCGTCGTTGGTGTGCAGCGTCGATAGCACCAGGTGACCGGTCAATGCTGCCTGAATGGCCATTTCAGCCGTCTCCAGGTCGCGAATTTCGCCGATCATGATGATATCCGGGTCCTGGCGCATCAAGGCGCGCACGCCAGCGGCAAAGCTCAGATCGATATTGTGCTGCACCTGCATTTGATTGAAGGCGGGCTCGACCATCTCGATGGGGTCTTCGATGGTGCAGAGGTTGACCTCCGAGGTCGCCAGCTTCTTGAGGGTGGTGTACAGCGTGGTGGTCTTGCCCGAACCGGTTGGGCCGGTGACCAGAATGATGCCGTTGGGCTGGCGGGTCATTTCCTGCCAGCGCCGCAGATCGTCACTGGAGAAGCCCAGTTGGTCGAAGTCCTTGAGCAACACCTCGGGGTCGAAGATGCGCATGACCATTTTTTCGCCGAACGCGGTCGGCAGGGTCGACAGACGCAACTCCACCTCGCGATTTTCAGGCGTGGTGGTCTTGACCCGTCCGTCCTGCGGTTTGCGTTTTTCAGCGACGTTCATCCGCCCCAGGCTTTTCAGGCGGCTGACAATCGCCATGATGACCTGCGCTGGAAACTGATAGACGTTGTGCAGCACCCCGTCGATGCGAAAGCGCACCGTGCCTTGTTCGCGGCGCGGCTCGATATGGATGTCGCTGGCGCGTTGCTGGAATGCGTACTGGAACAGCCAGTCGACGATGTTGACGATGTGCGCGTCGTTGGCGTCTGGCTCCTGGTCACTGGCACCGAGCTTGAGCAACTGCTCGAAGTTGCCCATGTTGCTCATTTTCTGCTCAGACGCATTGGCGCCGCTGACCGACTTCGCCAGCCTGAAAAACTCCATCGCCATGCGCTGGATGTCAGTCGGGTTGGCGACCACACGTTTGATCTGCAGCTTGAGCACGTGCGCCAGGTCCGCTTCCCATGAGCGCACGTATGGCTGGGCGCTGGCGATGGTCACCGACTCGCGGTCCACCGCCACGGCGAGAATCTTGTGGCGCTGGGCGAAGGCGTAGGACATCAGGGGCGTGACGGCCGCTACATTGATCTTCAGCGGGTCGATGCGCATGTAGGGCTGACCGGAGGCTTTCGCCAGCCAGGCCGTCAGGGTTTCCAGGTCGAGTTTTTTGCCCGGTCGCTTCAAGTCATCAAACTGCTGCGACGCGAGAAACTCGAGCGGATGCAGCTGGATATTCACCGCACTGCGACGCTGGCTGAGTGCCGTTTCCGTGTCGTCCTGGCTCAGATAGCCTTCGGTGACCAGTTCACGCAACACGTCGTTCAGGTCGAGCCAGCGATCCTGTGAAGAGGGGGCCAGGGCTGCCATGCGCGCTCCTTGAGGCAATTGGTCATTGAACGATGAACAAGAGTAGACGCCAAGCGTGACAGCGTTACTCGTTCTATGCGACCGGGAATTACCGGAGCAGGCGAATTGATTCAGCCGGTGGCCAGCGCAACGTGAGTTTGTGGGGTATTGAGGGCGTCGATTTGTTCGACTCCCACCGAGCAAACGTCGATCAGATTGCGCATTTTTTCGCCAATCACCTGCGCCCGGTGCCAGCTCAGTCTGGCGACGTGCAGGTCGATGATCAGCGTGCTTTCCTGCTGCACAACGGTGAGCTGGTGAGGAATCAGGTACTGCATCGCAAGCAGGTTGAGCACCTGACAGAGCAACGCCGGCTCGGCTTCGGCGACAATCTGGTAGCGCGCGCAGCAGGGCGCGTTGCTGGATGACCAGTTGTCGGGACGTTGCGAGGCGGCGGTGACGGCTTCAAGGTTGGGCATGCTGATTCTCCAGAGCGATGGGAGAAATCTTTACACGGTGAAAAAGAAATTTCTGGTCGATCATCAACTGGATTACGCTTGTTGCGACTCGTTTATGCGTCAAAGCGCATTGTGGAAAATTAATTATGCAAATCGATCTGGATATGTACGACCGCAAGATTCTGGCGCTGCTGCAGGAAGACGTGTCGCTCTCCAGCGCGCAGATCGCCGAGCAGGTCGGTCTGTCGCAATCGCCCTGCTGGCGTCGTATTCAGCGGCTCAAGGATGAAGGGGTGATCCGTCGGCAGGTCGCGTTGCTGGATCGCAAGAAAATCGGCCTGAATACGCAGATATTCGCCGAGGTAAAACTCAACGCCCACGGGCGCTCCAACTTCACTGAATTCACTGATGCCATTCGGGGCTTTCCCGAGGTATTGGAATGCTATGTGCTGATGGGCTCAGTGGATTTTCTGCTGCGCATCGTGACGCCGGACATTGAGGCTTATGAGCGATTCTTCTTCGAAAAGCTGTCGCTGGTGCCCGGCATCCAGGAAGTGAACTCGACAGTGGCCCTGTCAGAGATCAAATCCACCACCAGCTTGCCGCTGCTGCGCGAGGGAGGTTGAACGTGCGCTTTTGACCATCGTGCCGCGCCGCATGTTCAAGACAGGACGCGGAGCGTCCAGAACGGCATTCCCACGCTGGAGCGTGGGAACGATGACTTGCGCCTCGAGATGACTATCGTGCCAATGCTCCGCGTTGGCATGCAGTTCGTGACGCTCTGCGTCACAAGTTTGTGCCGCGCCGCATGTTCAAGACAGGACGCGGAGCGTCCGGAACGGCATCCCACGCTGGAGCGCGGGAATGATGACTTGCGCCTCGAGATGACTATCGTGCCAATGCTCCGCGTTGGCATGCAGTTCGTGACGCTCTGCGTCACAAATTCGGGTCGCACCACATGTTCAAGATCGGACGCGGAGCGTCCGGAACGGCATCCCACGCTGGAGCGCGGGAACGATGACTTGTGCCTCGAGATGACTATCGTGCCAATGCTCCGCGTTGGCATGCAGTTCGTGACGCTCTGCGTCACAAATTCGGGTCGCACCACATGTTCAAGATCGGACGCAGAGCGTCCGGAACGGCATCCCACGCTGGAGCGTGGGAACGATGACTTGTGCCTCGAGATGACTATCGTGCCAATGCTCCGCGTTGGCATGCAGTTCGTGACGCTCTGCGTCACAAATTCGGGTCGCACCACATGTTCAAGATCGGACGCAGAGCGTCCGGAACGGCATCCCACGCTGGAGCGTGGGAACGATGACTTGTGCCTCGAGATGACTATCGTGCCAATGCTCCGCGTTGGCATGCAGTTCGTGACGCTCTGCGTCACAAATTCGGGTCGCACCACATGTTCAAGATCGGACGCGGAGCGTCCAGAACGGCATTCCCACGCTGGAGTGGGAACGATGACTTGTGCCTCGAGATGACTATCGTGCCAATGCTCCGCGTTGGCATGCAGTTCGTGACGCTCTGCGTCACAAATTCGGGTCGCACCACATGTTCAAGATCGGACGCGGAGCGTCCAGAACGGCATTCCCACGCCGGAGCGTGGGAACGATAGTTAAGCAGAGCGTCCAGAGCTGCGCTCCCACACGAGCGTGGGAACGATAAGCCATAACGCCGGAACGAGAGTCCTCCAGCCCTTACAAACGCAACAAGGTCTTCCACGCGCGGCTCTGGAAGACGGTGATGGCCTGTTGCACGCGGGCATCGAGGATTTCGTCGCTGATGTCCAGATGGGCCAGTTCTTCGAGTTTGCGCAGTTCGCCGTACAGGCGGTCCAGCTCTGGCAGGTCCAGCGCGCCGCGGGCCCAGTGCAGCCAGGCCTGGATGCGCTCAATGCGCGGCAGTTGCTCGGCCAGGTCTTCCGGCTGCTGCTGATAACGGCTCAGTTGCAGGGATGTCGCTTCTTCACCCAGCAAACGGGGCAGCCAGCTGCTCAACAGCGCAGCACCCTGGCGGTTGCCGCGGGTGTTGCGTTCTGCGGTCCAGCTGCGGGCCAGCAACCAGCGTGAGGTGTTCAGCGAGAACTCGCCCCAGCGGGTGTCCTGCAATTCTTCCAGAAACTGCTCGTGGGCTGCACCACGGACATCGGCATCTTCCTGACCGGCCTGAACCAGCGGACGCCAGTCTTCCAGCAACGCATCCAGCGCGGTACGCAGCTGAGCGGTCGAAGTGCGTGGCGCCGCCTGGCCGAGGCTGCTGGTCAGGGCGCGCAGTTCGCCGAGCATCTCGACCCAGTCCTGCAGCAGGCGCCAGTGGCCGTTGAAACGGTATTGCTCGGCCAGACGCTGGCTGCTGCCCAGCAGGTGCCAGGCCAGCGCGGAGTAGGCGTCGTCCAGCGGGGTTTCTGCGTTCAGGGTTGGCGCAGGCAGGCTCAGCGAATAACTGCTGGCATCAAGCAAGCGATAGCCGCGCTCGGCTTTGCTGATGTCGCACGGCATCAACGGCAGCGTTGCAGCCAGTTCAGCGGCCAGTTCCAGCAGCGCCGCAGGGTCGCCCTCGCGCAGCTCAAGCTCCAGCTCGCAGATTTCTTCTTTCTGCTTGCCTGCAACCACCTGGCCGAGGTCCAGCGCGGCTTCGATCACGACTTTGGTTTTGCCGCGACCCCAGGCAATTTCGGCTTTTTCACGGATGAAATCGGTGGTGAACAGCGGCTTGATGGATTTCTTGTCCAGTTCGGTCAGTTGCTCGGGCCAGCAATCGCCTTCGAGCTTTTTCAGGTCCAGCTTGGCCTTGGTCAGGTCCCAGTTGTACTCGTTGCGTTCGGACAGGCCGGCCACGCTTTGCCCGCGGGTCTTCATGGTCTGGATGATCTGATCGCCGTCACGACGGATGCGCAACGCCACCTTGGCATGGGCCAGCTCGCGCTCAGGGGTATCGAAATACTGGTTCGACAGTTCCAGGCGCTCCCAGCCACTTTTGTTGCGCTTCTTGAGCAACGGGTGTTCGCGCAGTGCAGCGAGGGTCTCGCGGCTGACGCGGAGTTTGATTTCTGTTTCTTTTTGCATGGCCGGGGGAATCCAAACGCTGATACTGATAACGGGAGCGCAGCCCATGACTGAACGGCTGCTGAGGCCGCCAGTGTACAGGACATGGCCCGAAACGGTTTATTCCTGGGTTGCTATGGCCCTATGATGGGTCGTGTTCCGTCTTGATAACAGGAAGCGTCCATGCCGTTGCCGTCCATGAAAGACCAGTTTGCCGCCTTGATCGCTGCGCCCTCGGTGAGCTGCACTCAGCCTTCTCTGGACCAGACCAACCGGCCTGTCATCGATCTGTTGGCCGGATGGCTCGGGGACCTGGGTTTTGCCTGCGATATCCAGCAGGTTTCCCTTGGCAAGTTCAATCTGCTGGCCACCTTCGGCACAGGCCCCGGCGGGCTGGTACTGGCTGGCCACAGCGACACCGTGCCGTTCGACGAGGCATTGTGGAAAACCGACCCCTTGAAGCTCACCGAAGTCGATGGCCGCTGGGTCGGGCTGGGCAGTTGCGACATGAAGGGCTTTTTTGCGCTGGTCATCGAGGCCGTGCGTGGTCTTGTCGATCAGCCGTTCAAGCAGCCCCTGTTGATTCTCGCCACCTGCGATGAAGAAAGCTCGATGGCCGGCGCGCGTGCGCTGGCAGAAGCCGGACGCCCGCTGGGTCGTGCGGCGGTGATCGGCGAGCCGACCGGGCTCAAGCCGATTCGCATGCACAAAGGCGTGATGATGGAGCGCATCCATATCCTCGGGCGCAGTGGCCATTCGTCCGACCCGAGCCTGGGCCATAGCGCGCTGGAGGCGATGCACGACGCGATCAGCGAACTCAAGGGCCTGCGCACGCAGTGGCAGCTTGAATACCGCAATCCACAGTTCACGGTGCCGCAGCCGACCTTGAACCTGGGCTGCATTCACGGCGGCGACAACCCGAACCGGATCTGTGGCCAGTGCTCGCTGGAATTCGACCTGCGCCCGCTGCCGGGCATGGACCCGCAGGTGCTGCGTGCCGCCATCCGGCAGAAGCTGCAACCGCTGGCCGAGCTGCATCAGGTGCAGATCGACTATGCTCCTTTGTTCCCAGAGTGCGCGCCGTTCGAGCAGGTGGCCGACGCTGAACTTGTGCGTGTTGCCGAGCGTCTCACCGGTCACACGGCAGCGGCAGTAGCATTCGGCACCGAAGCGCCTTATCTTCAGCGCCTCGGTTGCGAGACGCTGGTGCTCGGCCCTGGTGATATCGCCTGTGCGCATCAACCGGGGGAATACCTCGAAATGTCACGTCTGGACCCTACAGTGCGTCTGTTACGGCAACTGATCGAGCACTACTGCCTGACGCCTCAATGAGTCAGGCCCTACACGTTTTGAATATAAGGAGATTGCGAGTGCCAAGCCTGTTCCGACGATAACCACCACACCGTTGTGCGTGCTTTTTCTTTTCGTCCATTTTTTCTACAGGCTCTTGTTGTCATGCCCGAATACGTCAACTGGCTTCGCCATGCGTCTCCCTACATCAATGCCCACCGCGATTGCACCTTCGTCGTCATGCTTCCCGGCGACGGCGTTGCGCATCCCAACTTCGGCAATATCGTCCACGATCTGGTGCTGCTGCACAGCCTGGGCGTGCGGCTTGTGCTGGTGCACGGCTCGCGTCCACAGATTGAAAGCCGTCTGGCCCAGCGCGGCATTACACCGCGCTACCATCGCGACATGCGTATTACCGATACCGAGACGCTGGAGTGCGTGATCGACGCCGTTGGCCAGTTGCGCATCTCGATAGAAGCGCGCCTGTCGATGGACATGGCAGCCTCGCCGATGCAGGGCTCGCGGCTGCGGGTGACCAGCGGCAATGTGGTCACTGCCCGGCCTATCGGGGTGCTGGAAGGTATTGATTATCAGCACACCGGTGAGGTGCGCAGGGTAGACCGCAAGGGTATCAATCGCCTGCTGGACGAGCGTCATATCGTGCTGCTGTCGCCGTTGGGTTATTCACCGACCGGCGAGATTTTCAATCTGGCCTGCGAAGACGTCGCCACGCGCGCTGCGATTGATCTGGCTGCCGACAAACTGCTGTTGTTCGGTGCCGAAACCGGGTTGCTGGACGAGCAGGGCCGACTGGTGCGCGAACTGCGCCCGCAACAGGTGCCTGCGCATTTGCAGCGGCTGGGTGGCAACTATCAGGCCGAATTGCTCGATGCAGCGGCCGAGGCCTGCCGCGGTGGTGTGGCTCGCAGCCATATCGTCAGTTATGCCGAAGACGGCGCGCTGCTGACCGAGCTGTTTACCCGCGACGGTGGTGGCACGCTGGTGGCGCAGGAGCAGTTTGAACTGGTTCGCGAGGCGGCCATCGAGGACGTCGGCGGTTTGATGGACCTGATCACCCCGCTGGAAGAGCAGGGCATTCTGGTACGCCGTTCTCGTGAGGTGCTGGAACGCGAGATCACCCAGTTCAGTGTGGTCGAGCGGGAAGGGCTGATCATCGCCTGCGCGGCGCTGTACCCGATTGCCGACTCGGAGTCTGGTGAGCTTGCGTGTCTGGCCGTCAACCCGGAATACCGACACGGCGGGCGTGGCGACGAGCTGCTGGAGCGTATCGAAAACCGCGCGCGGGCGCTGGGCATCAAAACCCTGTTCGTCCTCACCACCCGTACCGCACACTGGTTCCGCGAGCGCGGCTTCGAGCCCAGCAGCGTCGACCGCCTGCCAAGCGCCCGTGCGTCGCTGTACAACTTCCAGCGTAATTCGAAGATCTTTGAAAAAGCGATTTAAGGGGCGGACGCAGAGCGTCCAGAACTGCATGCGACGCGGAGCGTCGCACGATAAGTGAGATTTTCGTTCCTCACGCTCCAGCGCGGGGATGCCGTTCGTGACGCTCTGGCCTCACGCTGTCGATCAGTTACTGATCGACAGAATGCTCGCCTGATACGACCCGACAAACGTGTCGAAATCCACCACTTCTTCTGTCGCCTCCAGTTCGGCCTGTTCCTCCAGCGAGGTTTTGGCCAGGTCTTCGAAATGCGCCTGCTCTGCGGCACTCAGCGGATGGGTGCGGAAGTATTCGGCGTGGACCTGGCTCTGGCGCAGGGAAAACGCCGTGAAGCCTTCGCCATGCGCTCTCATGCTGGCCAGCACCTGGGCAGAAGGTGTCAGGGAGGTGTCGTCGATCTTGGCCTGTTGCACGGCAATCGACTTGATGTGCTCATCGGTGCCCTGCGCCTGATCGAGCAGTCGGGCAATCGGCGTGATTTTTTCCAGCAAATCGGTGGCCCAGGCCTTGAGCTCGACAGGCGAGTCATCGCGTTGCAGGTTCAGGCCCGGACGACGCCCTTCCTTGACCACTGCAAGAAAGTTCGAGCTGGCGTTGGAACACTCATGACCAGCCAGTTGCTGGCTCTCCTCAAGTGCGCAATACAGCACGAATGCGTCGATGAAGCGCGACTGCTCCAGGCTGATGCCGGTCGGCAGAAACGGGTTGATGTCCAGGCAGCGGACTTCGACATACTGCACCCCACGGGCCACCAGCGCCTGGATAGGGCGTTCGCCACTATAGGTCACACGCTTGGGGCGGATGTTGGAGTAGTACTCGTTCTCAATCTGCAACACATTGGTGTTCAGCTGAACCCATTCGCCGTTCTGGTCGTGCGTGCCGATATCGACGTAGGGCTTGTACGGCGTGGCCACGGCCTTGCGCAGGCTGTCGGTGTAGCTGACCAGATCGTTGTAGCACGGCGTCAGATCGGCCTGGGCATCGCTCTGGTAACCCAGATCGCTCATGCGCAGGCTGGTGGCGTATGGCAGGTACAGGGTATCAGCGTCGAACTGCTCCAGTTGGTGCTCGCGACCGCGCAGGAAACCTGCGTCCAGTGCGGGCGATGCCCCAAACAGGTACATCAGCAGCCAGCTGTAGCGGCGAAAGTTACGGATCAGCGCGATGTAGGAGTGCGACTGGTAGTCGCGCGCATCGCCGGCAAAGTCTTCGGTCTGCTTGAGCAACGCCCAGGCGTCTTCCGGCAGCGAAAAATTGTAGTGGATACCGGCAATGCACTGCATGGTCTTGCCATAACGCAGCGCCAGCCCTTTGCGATAGACGTATTTCAGCTTGCCGATGTTCGACGTGCCGTAATACGCAATCGGGATGTGCTCCTCGTCCGGCAACGGGCAAGGCATCGACGGGCTCCAGAGCAGCTCGTTGTCCAGCTTGCTGTAGGCAAAGCGATGGATCTTGTCCAGGCTGTCGAGGGTATCGACCGGGTTCTTCAGCGCCGGGGTAATGAACTCCAGCAGCGATTCGGAATAATCGGTCGTGACAAGGCCGTTGGTCAGTGCGGCACCCAGAGCTTGCGGATGGGGCGTGCGGGCCAGCTCTGCCTGTGGCGTGACACGCAGGCACTCACGCTCGATACCGTGCAGGCACTGCTCCAGCAAAGAGAGGTTGTTGCGCTCGCCGAGCAAAGCAAGACGACGGTTTAAAAGTTCGCTCAAGGTGTAATCCTTCACGCATCGGTCGCCCCGATATTGGGGTGGACTTGACGGTCTACAAGGGTGAAGAAAGGAACTGGCGTGGTCGCCTGGTTGACTCTGTAACGCCTGTTCACAATCACTGCACTTCGTCGTACCACCCAAATGGACTCGGCACCACGCTAATGGTGCCGAAATTAACCCAAATGATGTCGATACGGCTAGGTTCTGTTCGCAATGATTGCTTTCATCAGCCTTTGAATGAGCTTAGATGACCGCAAACGTGCCCTGAGCTTTGGCGACGAGCTTGTCGCCCTGCACGACTTGCGCCTCGACCACCAGCGTCCTGCGGCCCGCATGCAGCACGTTGGCGATGCACAGGACTTCGCCGTCGGACACGCCACGCACGTAGTTGATCTTGCACTCGATGGTCACGCTGCGCTGGTCAAAACCATGAGAGCTGGAACAGGCCAGCCCCATGCTGATATCGACCAGACTGAAGATCGCCCCGCCGTGCATCACGTTGCCGCGATTGCGCAGGTGCGCCTCCAGCGGCAGCGCAACTTCGGCCACGCCCTCGTCAAGACGCCGCAGCTCGCAGCCGAGCATCTTGAAGTAGGCGCTTTGGGTCAGATCCTCGGGAATGTCCATCAGCGCTTCTTCAATTGCTTGGCGTTGGCGAACAGCGAGGCCATGGCGTTGTTGGCCGGTGCCGGAGCAGTGGTTTCCTTGCGCGGGGCGCTGTTCTGCTGGCGAGGCGAGGCACCAGGGCGTGCGCCGCGCGCACCGTCGATTTTCTCGCCGGGCGTGTCGCTCATGCGCATCGACAGGCCGACGCGTTTGCGCGGGATGTCGATTTCCATGACCTTCACTTTCACCACATCACCGGCCTTGACCGCTTCGCGCGGGTCCTTGATGAACTTCTCGGACAGCGCCGAGATGTGCACCAGACCGTCCTGATGCACGCCGATGTCGACGAAAGCACCGAAGTTGGTAACGTTGGTAACAACACCTTCGAGGATCATGCCCGGTTGCAGGTCCTTGAGGTCCTCGACGCCTTCCTGAAATTCAGCGGTCTTGAACTCCGGACGCGGGTCGCGGCCCGGTTTTTCGAGTTCCTGGAGAATGTCGGTGACGGTTGGCAGACCAAAGGTCTCGTCGGTGAACTTCTTCGGGTCCAGACGCTTGAGAAAGCTGGCGTCGCCGATCAGCGAACGGATGTCGCGGTCGGTTTCAGCCGCAATACGCTGCACCAGCGGGTAGGCTTCCGGGTGAACGGCAGAAGAGTCCAGCGGGTTGTCACCGGTCATGACGCGCAGGAAGCCTGCGGCCTGCTCAAAGGTCTTCTCGCCCAGACGGCTGACTTTCTTCAGCGCTGCGCGGGTCTTGAACGCACCGTTTTCATCGCGATGCGCGACGATATTCTGCGCCAGCGTGGTGTTGAGGCCGGAAATTCGCGCCAGCAGCGCCACCGACGCGGTGTTTACGTCCACGCCCACTGCGTTCACGCAGTCTTCAACCACCGCGTCCAGGCCGCGAGCCAGTTTGAGCTGCGACACGTCGTGCTGATACTGGCCGACACCAATGGATTTCGGGTCGATTTTCACCAGTTCGGCCAGTGGGTCCTGCAAACGGCGGGCAATCGATACTGCGCCACGGATCGACACGTCGAGGTCCGGGAATTCCTTGGCGGCCAGTTCCGACGCCGAGTACACCGATGCGCCAGCTTCGGAAACCATGACCTTGGTCATTTTCAGGCCTGGGTATTTTTTGATCAGGTCGGCGGCCAGCTTGTCGGTTTCGCGGCTGGCGGTGCCATTGCCGATGGCGATCAAGTCGACCGAATGCTTGGCGCACAGGGCGGCCAGCACGGCGATGGTCTGATCCCACTGATTTTTCGGCACATGCGGATAAACAGTCGCGTAGTCGAGCAGTTTGCCGGTGGCATCCACGACCGCGACCTTGCAGCCGGTGCGCAGGCCCGGGTCCAGGCCAAGCGTGGCGCGCTGGCCAGCCGGGGCGGCGAGCAGCAGGTCGTGCAGGTTGTGGGCGAACACGTTGATGGCTTCGGTTTCAGCGCCTTCACGCAACTCACCCAGCAGATCGGTTTCCAGATGGCTATACAGCTTGACCTTCCAGGTCCAGCGCACCACTTCGGCCAGCCATTTGTCCGCCGCACGGCTCTGGTTCTGGATGCCGAAACGCTCGCCGATCATCAGTTCGCACGGGTGCATGGCACCTGGCAGTTCTTCACCGACTTTCAGTGCTGAGCTGAGAAAACCTTCGTTGCGGCCACGGAAAATTGCCAGCGCGCGATGCGACGGCATGCTTTTGAGCGGCTCGTCGTGTTCGAAGTAGTCACGGAACTTGGAGCCTTCCTCTTCCTTGCCCGGCACCACGCGCGCGCTGATCACCGCTTCCTGCTTGAGAAAGCTGCGCAGTTTGTCCAGCAGCGAGGCGTCTTCGGCGAAGCGCTCCATCAGGATGTACTTGGCGCCTTCCAGCGCAGCTTTCACGTCGGCCACGCCTTTCTCGGCGTCGACAAAACGGGCGGCCTCGGCGTCCGGGGTCAGGCTCGGGTCGTTGAACAGGCCATCAGCCAGCTCGCCGAGGCCCGCTTCAAGGGCGATCTGGCCCTTGGTACGGCGTTTCTGCTTATAAGGCAGGTACAAATCTTCAAGGCGGGTCTTGGTGTCGGCCAGCTTGATGTCGCGAGCCAGTTCCGGGGTCAGCTTGCCTTGCTCTTCGATGCTGGCAAGAATGCTGACGCGCCGGTCGTCCAGTTCGCGCAGATAGCGCAGACGTTCTTCCAGATGGCGTAATTGCGTGTCATCGAGACTGCCGGTCACTTCCTTGCGGTAGCGGGAAATGAAGGGCACGGTCGAGCCTTCATCCAGTAGTGCTACGGCCGCTGCGACCTGTTGTGGGCGTACGCCGAGTTCTTCGGCGATGCGGCTGTTGATGCTGTCCATAAAACCACCTGGAGTTGTGAGCAGAAAACTGGGCTGTGTACGAATTGCCTTGCCTGGTGTCCGTCTGCCGGCTTTTATTTTCAGGGCTGGCGAACCGCCATGAGTCCGGCGTTGCCTGACTTTGAGGGCGGCGCATTATACCTGCCGAAGCGCAATTAGGGGATTAGCCGACAAATACGCTCTTTTTTCGGCGAAAAAGCATGCACAAGTGTCGCCTCCAGTAAAATCTGCTAACAATGCACAAGGTGCGCATCACCGCAGCTACGCCATAATGCGCCCCGAGATCAGAGGAGCATCCGATGAGCAGCACCGCACAAAATGCTGAAGGCGAAAAAATCCTTATTGTCGATGACGATCCGGGGCTGAGCAGCCTTCTGGAACGTTTTTTCTCCAGCAAGGGCTACCGTGCCCGCGCCGTGGCAAACGTGGAACAAATGGACCGCTTGCTGGCCCGTGAGGTTTTCAACCTTGTGGTGCTGGACTTGATGCTGCCCGGAGAAGACGGCCTTTCAGCCTGCCGTCGTCTGCGTGCCGCGAACAATCAGGTACCCATCATCATGCTGACCGCCAAGGGCGATGAGCTGAGCCGCATCAAGGGGCTCGAACTGGGCGCTGACGACTACCTGGCCAAGCCGTTCAACCCGGACGAGCTGATGGCGCGGGTCAAGGCTGTTCTGCGTCGTCAGGCAGCACCTGTGCCAGGCGCGCCCGGCAGTGAAGACGAGTCGGTCAGCTTCGGCGACTACGTGCTCTCCCTGGCGACCCGCGAACTGAAACGCGGTGAAGAAGTACACATGCTGACCACGGGTGAATTCGCGGTCCTCAAGGCTTTGGTAATGCACGCTCGCGAGCCGCTGACCCGCGACAAACTGATGAATCTGGCCCGTGGCCGGGAGTGGGATGCGCTGGAGCGGTCCATCGACGTACAGATTTCCCGTCTGCGTCGCCTGATCGAACCGGATCCTTCCAAGCCGCGTTATATCCAGACAGTCTGGGGCGTAGGTTATGTATTCGTTCCGGATGGTGCCGGAAGCCGCTGACAGCGCGGCTGTCAGCACCGAAACTCGTTACTCCCGCCAGTTACGTCGATAACCTTGCGCAAGGCTATCGACGTTCTGGTTTTTTGCGTTCGTCCATCGGGTCTCGCCCGCGTTCGGCAAACCTGCGAGCCTGGCTCGCCTTGCAAAGTGTATGGCTGCAGTTATGAAGACTCCGCTCTGGTTCCCGCAAAGTTTTTTTTCCCGCACGCTCTGGCTGGTGCTCATCGTCGTGCTGTTTTCCAAGGCCCTGACGCTGGTTTACCTGTTGATGAACGAAGACGTGCTGGTCGACAGGCAGTACAGCCACGGCGTCGCACTGACCTTGCGTGCCTACTGGGCTGCCGATGAAAACGATCGGGAGGCGATTGCCGAGGCGGCTGGTCTGATTCGGGTAGTGGGGGGAGGCGTGCCGGAAGGCGAGCAGCACTGGCCGTACAGCGAGATCTATCAGCGGCAGATGCAGGCTGAACTGGGTGCCGATACCGAAGTGCGTCTGCGCGTGCATGCACCGCCCGCGCTTTGGGTTCGCGCGCCGAGCCTGGGGGATGGCTGGCTGAAAGTGCCGCTTTACCCGCATCCGTTACGCGGCCAGAAAATCTGGAGCGTGCTGGGCTGGTTCCTGGCCATCGGCCTGTTGTCCACCGCGTCGGCGTGGATCTTCGTGCGTCAGCTCAACCAGCCGCTCAAGCGTCTGGTCTTTGCCGCCCGGCAACTGGGGCAGGGGCGCAGCGTGCGCTTACCGGTCAGTGATACACCCAGCGAGATGACCGAAGTCTATCGGGCCTTCAACCAGATGGCCGAAGATGTCGAACAGGCCGGGCAGGAGCGCGAGCTGATGCTGGCTGGCGTCTCCCACGACCTGCGTACGCCGCTGACACGCCTGCGTCTTTCGCTGGAGCTGATGAACGACAACGAGTTTTCCGAGGGCATGGTTCGCGATATCGAGGACATGGACGCCATTCTCGACCAGTTTCTGGCGTTTATCCGTGATGGTCGCGACGAGGAAATTGAAGAGGTCGACCTGGGCGATCTGGTGCGTGACGTGGTTGCGCCCTTTAATAATGCTGAAGGCAGCATCCGCCTGTGCCTGGAGCCAATTCCGCCGTTTCCGCTGCGCCGGGTGTCGATGAAACGTCTGCTGACCAATTTGATCGGCAACGCCAGGCATCATGCGGGCAACGGTATCGAAGTGGCTGCTTACGTCTCAGGTGACAGAAACGCGCCCTACGTGGTGCTGAGTGTGCTGGACAGAGGGGCGGGCATTGATCCGTCCGAACTGGACACGATCTTCAACCCGTTCATCCGCGGCGATCGCGCACGCAGCGGCAAGGGAACCGGCCTTGGGCTGGCCATCGTCAAGCGTATCGCTGCGATGCACGGCGGTAATGTCGAGTTGAGAAATCGTTCGGGCGGCGGTCTGGAGGCGCGCGTGCGCTTGCCGCTGGGCTTGATGCTGCCAAGGGATGCGATTTAAGCAGGGAGGTTTAACCAAGATATAAAGCGCCGTGCAACGATCATCCAGAGGTTCGGATAGCTCGAAACACTCTCGTGATTTGCACGGCAGCTTGCCTGACCCGGCCCTTGGCGGAGGTACTCCCTGTACCCCTAGGTCACGCCGATCCTTTCGATCAACGCATCCCGGCCCCTTGGTCATGCGCGCACCTTCCTCAGGCCGCACATGTTACAAAGCCGCCGGTCCATTGGGCCGGCGCCTTGCGATAAATCAATACCAGTTCGGGTCCTTGCGAAGCTCTTCGTTCAAGAGCTTTTGCATACCCTCGTCAGGCTTACCCAAATATCGATAAGTCGCGTGACGGGTTGGCGACTTATCCGCAGGCAAGCCTGCAGGGACTTCAACCAACATGGCGTAGGCGTCTTCCTTATCGAGGCTGAACGCCACGATCAGACGCTTGCTCTTGCACGTATCGGCAGTTTCGCAGAGCGGCCCGACCAGATACTTGTCACGGTCCTCGGAGGTCGCCGTCATTTGCTGCTCGGAAGCACCGGACAGGTTCAGAACCCATTCCGGCAACCGCTCTTCCTTCTTGACGACTTTCGCCCAGGTTGTGCGGTACTCGGGTGCAGAGCTTAAAAGCTCGTTGACCCGAGACTGTCCATCATTGGCTGCCATGACTATGGCACTGCCGCCCATCAACAGGGCGGCAGCCAGTGTGCGAAACGACCTGTGCATGTTCAGCCTCGACCACGACGACCGAAGAAGAACGATACAACGAACATCACCAGGAACACGACGAACAGGATCTTGGCGATACCAGTAGCCGTACCAGCGATACCGCCAAAGCCCAGTACTGCAGCGATAATGGCGATGATCAGAAACGTGATAGCCCAACTCAACATGGTGATACTCCTTTTTGGTGCCGATTTTTAATGTGAATGCTGCATTTTTTCAGGTTGGGTCAAAAAACCCATTTTTGCTGCGGCGCGACTTCATCCACCGAAACCAGGCCATCGACAGGGCGTAGGCTGGAAGACAGGTCCTTGACCGCTGGAGCGCTTACTCCGCGAAAGGACATGCTGCTGGCATGGATGAATTGCTGTCTGGCTTGAGTTGCCTCGCTGGCTTGATTCCAACGCTGGAACTGCTGAATGGCGATCAGAGTGACGAGCAGGGCGAGGAGTAGAAAAAGACCTTGCTGGATGTGCAGAGGCGAAATACGCAATTGTGCAATACGCTGGCTGTTCATCTGCAAACTCCCCTTGGCCTGAGTGGGCAATCAATCTGATGGGTCGGTATGTCCCGACCTTGTTGAAAGAGTTATTGCAGACTGCATGCCAGTTTGTTAGCTGATATTTTTTCCTTTTAAATCAATGTCTTGTAAAGTTTTGCGAAGGTGTCCTACCAGCAAGCTGCACGATTACACCTTTGTAATCGTGCGTTCTGCACGAAGCCTCTGCCGTGCTACGTCCTTATGATCAGCCCGCGCTGCGCGCCATGACTTTCAAGGCGTCGCCATTTACCCCTTTTACGCCCCGAATATTTCGCGCGATTTCCACGGCCAGTTCCTTCTCAGCAAAGTTGGCGACCACGCCGTTGAGGCTGACGACCCCGGCCTTGGTGTCCACTTTGATGTTCAGCCCATCCAGCGTACGGCTATAGATCAGGCTCGCCTTGACCTTGCTGGTGATCCAGGCGTCACTCATTTCTTCAGTCGGGATCACTGACTGGGGCTGAGTCTTGGCGGCGATTGAATCAGCTGCGCTCAGGCTGATCAGGTTGTTGACGCTGACCACACCATCGGTGTTGCTGGCCAGGCTGCCCGCCAGCTCCTTGGCTTCGGGGCTCTGCGCGCGACCCTTGAGGGTGATGACGCCGTCTTTGCTGTCCACATCAATGCTCAGTGCTTCGGTAACGCTGCTCCACAGCAGTTTGGATTTCACCGTCGCTACCAGCGTTGCGTCTTCGAAGCGTTGGGCCATGTTGGTTCGCGTGCCTGGATCGCTGGCGACGGCCGGGTCGATTTCCAACTGATTGTCGACCTTCTCGATGCCTTTGGTATCCAGCGCTATGCGCTCGGCCAGTTCACGGTCGACCTCGTTTTCGACCTTGCCCTTGAGAATGGCAGTGCCTTGCTCGACATCCACGTCGATCTTGAACGGGCTCAAATGCTTGTTCAGCGCGAAGGCCGTCCAGATCGAACCCTCCTGGCGAGCTTCATCGAGTTGGGCAGGCAGATCAGGCTGGGCGAGAACCGGACCGCTGCCCAGCATTGCGGCAGCAGCGGTGACCAGAGCAATTTTTTTCAGCGAAAACATACGGGTTTACCTTTTGAGGTGAGATTTCGTCTCCGAATAGACGGTTTTAACGACATAAACACGGATTAATCAGGCTGTTCATCATTAGATGATCAGAGAGCTAGCATGCATACCGCATAATCAATCAGAATTGACCATGCAACTTGCCCGATGATTCCGAGACTAACTGAGACAATTCATTAAGGAGCGTAGGAAAAATGGAAGCAGCCACTGAGAATCAGGGCCGTATTCTGCTTGTGGACGATGAGTCCGCCATCCTCCGCACCTTCCGGTACTGTCTGGAAGACGAAGGTTATAGTGTCGCCACTGCCAACAGCGCAGCGCAGGCCGACACGCTCATGCAACGCCAGGTGTTCGACCTGTGCTTCCTTGATTTGCGTCTGGGAGAAGACAACGGCCTCGATGTGCTGGCGCAGATGCGCATTCAGGCGCCGTGGATGCGCGTGGTGATCGTGACTGCGCACTCGGCGGTGGATACCGCTGTCGATGCCATTCAGGCAGGTGCAGCCGACTATCTGGTCAAACCCTGCAGCCCTGACCAATTGCGCCTGGCGACCGCCAAGCAGCTTGAAGTCCGTCAGCTGTCTGCACGCCTCGAGGCGCTCGAAGGCGAAGTTCGCAAGCCCAAGGACGGACTGGATTCCCACAGCCCTTCAATGATGGCCATTCTGGAAACAGCCCGTCAGGTCGCGGTCACCGATGCCAACATCCTGATTCTGGGTGAGTCGGGCACGGGTAAGGGCGAACTGGCTCGGGCGATTCATGGCTGGAGCAAGCGCGCCAAGAAGTCCTGCGTCACGATCAACTGCCCATCGCTCACCGCAGAGCTGATGGAAAGCGAATTGTTCGGTCACAGCCGCGGGGCCTTCACCGGTGCCAGCGAAAGCACGCTGGGGCGCGTCAATCAGGCGGACGGCGGTACGTTGTTTCTCGACGAGATCGGTGACTTTCCGCTGACGCTGCAGCCCAAGCTGCTGCGCTTTATTCAGGACAAGGAATACGAGCGCGTTGGCGATCCGGTCACCCGCAGGGCCGACGTGCGCATCCTTGCTGCCACCAACCTCAATCTGGAGGACATGGTGCGCAGCGGACGCTTCCGCGAAGACTTGCTGTACCGCCTGAACGTCATCACCCTGCATTTGCCTGCCTTGCGTGAGCGCAGCGAAGACATTCTGACCCTGGCGGACCGCTTTCTGGCCCGCTTCGTCAAAGAGTACGCCCGCCCGGCACGGGGTTTCAGCGAAGAAGCCCGCGCCGCGCTGCTCAACTACCGCTGGCCGGGCAACATTCGTGAGCTGCGCAACGTGATCGAACGCGCCAGCATCATCTGCCCGCAGGAGCGTGTAGAGGTCAGCCATCTGGGCATGGCCGAGCAACCGGCGAACAACGCGCCGCGCGTCGGGGCCGCTCTGAGTCTGGACGAGCTGGAAAAAGCGCACATCGGTGCCGTGCTGGCGACCAGCGAAACCCTGGATCAGGCCGCCAAGACGCTGGGTATCGATGCTTCGACGCTTTACCGCAAACGCAAACAGTACAACCTATGAATGACCTCAAATGAAACTGGCCATGAAGCTGCGCACTCGCCTCTTTCTGAGCATTTCGGCGCTGATCACGGTTGCCTTGCTCGGACTGCTGCTGGGGCTCGTCAGCGTCATGCAGATGGCGCGCACGCAGGAATCGCTGATTCAGCACAACTTCGCCATTCTGGATCTGGGCTTGAAGTTGCGTCAGAACCTGGGTGACCAACTGGTGTTGATGACCGGGGCCACCCGTAATCCGCCCGAGCTGGAAAAGATTCAGCGTCAGTTCGAGGAGTTGCTGGAGGAAGCGTCGGCGCAGGACACACAGGAGGACGTGCGCAACGGGCTTGAGGGGACCTGGGTCGATTACCGGCGATTCATCGATGCCTTGAAACAATTCGGCACCGACCCGCGAGGCATACGTGGCAATCCGCAGTTGAGTGAAAGCTTTGACAGCTTGCGTAACGGCTTGCTGAATGTGCACCGCAAGGCGCTGGAAAACATCAGCAGCGCCGAGATCAATTCCCGCGATCGCGCGCTGTGGATCGCGGGCCTTCTGGGGCTGGTCGGGCTGGCGGTGCTGTGCATCGGCTTTGTGACCGCGCACGGTATTGCCCGTCGCTTTGGTGCACCTATCGAAGCGCTGGCCAAGGCTGCCGACCGCATTGGCGAAGGTGATTACGAGGTCACGCTGCCCATTTCCTCGGCCGCCGAAATGAACCTGCTGACCCGGCGATTCGGCATCATGGCAGAGGCCTTGCGTCAGCACCAGGCGACCAATGTCGATGAGTTGTTGGCCGGCCAGCAGCGCCTGCAGGCGGTGCTCGACAGCATTGACGACGGCCTGCTGATGATCGATCGCCAAGGCCATCTGGAGCATTTGAACCCTGTTGCTCAGCGCCAGCTCGGCTGGGACGAGAGTCGCCTCGGGCAGAGTCTGGGGGAGGCGCTGAGTCGTCCCGAACTGGACGAGCAATTGCATCTGGTCCTGCGTGGCGGGACCCTGGAGCGCGCCCCGGAAGACCTGGCCATCGACATCGACGGTGAGTCGCGGCTGCTGACCTACAGCATGACGCCAGTGAGTCACACCAAGGGCCATATCCTGGGTGCTGTGATGGTGCTGCACGACGTCACCGAGCAGCGGGCATTTGAACGCGTGCGCAGCGAATTCGTCCTGCGCGCCTCCCATGAACTGCGCACGCCGGTCACGGGCATGCACATGGCGTTCGGCCTGCTGCAGGAGCGATTGCACTTCGCCCCCGAATCCCGCGAAGCCGATCTGCTCAATACCGTCACCGAAGAGATGCAGCGCTTGATGCAGCTCATCAATGACCTGCTGAATTTCTCGCGCTACCAGAACGGCCTGCAAAAACTCAAACTGGCACCGTGCTCTATCGAAACCTTGCTGGAAGAAGCCAGAGCCCGATACGAAGGGCAGGCGCAGGAGCAGGAGATCGTGCTGATGCTGGACATCCAGGAACCGATGCCGCGCCTGCATGCGGACCAGTCCCAGCTGGAGCGGGTGCTGGACAATCTGCTCGACAACGCATTGCGTCATACACCGCCCAACGGCCTGATCCGCTTGCAGGCGAGGCGTCACGGCGAGCGGGCGATCATCAGTGTCGAAGACAACGGCGAAGGCATCGCCTATGGGCAGCAAGGACGAATCTTCGAGCCCTTCGTCCAGGTCGGCCGCAAAAAAGGCGGCGCTGGCCTTGGCTTGGCGCTGTGCAAGGAAATCGTCCAGTTGCACGGCGGGCGCATGGGCGTCTACTCAAGGCCGGGGCAGGGCACTCAGTTCTATATGGCGCTGCTGCTTTGAAGTTTACGCCTTAAGCCACCAAGCCCTGTGGCCTCAGTGCTGCATTTTGAGGAGTTCGCAGCGCAAGGCGTCCTTTAAAAAGTTGGCGCTAGTAATGATGGCGACACGCGATGACTGTCAGTACACCGCCCTCATAGAAGTAGACAAGACGATGCTCTTTGGTGATGCGGCGGGACCAGTACCCGGTTAAATCGCCGGTCAGTGGTCTCGGCTTACCGGTGCCTTTGAACGGCGTACGCAGGCACTGGCTAATGAGGCTGTCTATTGACAGGGAAATTGCCTGATCGGCATCCTTCCAGTGAGTGTAATCATCCCATCCCGATAGGGTGAAATGCACGCCGACAGCGGTCCTTGCTGCCTGTTTATTCTTCTGTTTCTGACCCTGTGACATCCAGTGAAATTTCCTTTACGAAGGCTTTTCCGGCTTTGTGCTGCGCAATGGATTGCCGCAGGTGCTTCGCATTGGCCTCTGTGCCTAGCAGGTACATGGTTTCTGACATCGAGTTGTAGTCATCAAGGGAAAGCATGACTACATGATCACCGCGCAGGCGTGTGATGAGTGCTGGCTCATGGTCCCGGCACACATCATCCATCGCTTGCTTTAAACCGGCGCGAGCCTGGCTGAATGATAAAACCTGCATAAAATATTCCTTCCAGGCTGCAAGCCAGGAGCTCTTGTAAATTCCCGTGAGGGATTGGAACTGCTCGACTGTCAATCAGGCGCCGAGCGCATCTTCAAGCACACAGCTTGGGCATAGGACTGCTGTACAGAATATTGTACGTAAATTCAATCCCGCTAAGCCATCGCAGATATTGTTTATCTTGAGTGTTGAAGTTGTAACGATCAAACCGTCGACACGCCCTATTTTGCTCGTCGAAGTGGCATTGTATGGCGCCCAATCACTTCAAATGATTAAGCACCTGCAAAATGGCCGCGCTCTGTGTGTCGGGTTCGCCGTCAAACCGTGCAGGGCGGTAATGCATCTGGAAGGCGGCGATGACCTGGCGTGTGGCGGTGTCGAGCTCTCCGGTTTGTGGGGTGCTGTAGCCCAGGCGTGCGAGTTGTTGCTGGAACCAGCTGACGCTCGGCAGGTTGGTTGCCAGCATTGCCTGGCGCTGGGCAACCAGTCGCTCGTCGGGCCAGGTGCCCAGCCCTTCGGCGGCGAGGCGTTTCCACGGGAATAACGGACCCGGATCTTGCTTGCGCAGCGGGGCGATGTCGCTGTGCCCGATGACGTGTTTCGGGTCGATCCTGTTACGTTTGACGATGTCTTTGAGCAGCACGGTGATCGACTGGATCTGTGCTTCGGTGTACGGATACCACAAGCGACCGGTCGGTGTGTCCTTGAAGCCGGGGTTGACGATCTCGATGCCGATCGAACTGGAGTTGAGCCAGGTGCGCCCTTCCCACTCGCTTTCACCGGCATGCCAGGCGCGTGCGTTTTCATCGACCAGCTTGTAGATGGTCGCCTTGCTGTCGTCACCAATCAGGTAATGGCTGCTTACCTCGCCATGGGTCAGCAGTTGCAGGGACCGCTCCATCGACGTCGAGGTGTAATGCATGACGACGTACTGAACCCGGTTATCGAAGTTCACCGACGGATGGCTGGTGTCCAGCTTCGGAGCGCTGGAGCAGGCTGTGAGGGCGAGCAGGATAAAGGCAGAGAGATACAGCTTCATGGGGTAGGCAGCGTCGGCAGGAAATGAAACATCATAACAAAGAGCCCGAAAATAGCTTCAGCGCTGAAGCATTCGTTCAGGTCAAAATGTTTCAGTCAGCCTTGCTCGACCCGGTTGCGCCCGTTTTCCTTGGCTTTATACAAAGCCTGGTCGGCGCGTTTAATGGCGGTATCGCTTCGCTCACCGGTGCGCAATGCGGTCACGCCGATGGAGACGGTGATTGTCACTCGCTCGCCTTTGAAGTGGAATGGACACAGCTCGACCGCAGTGCGCAGTTCGTCGAGTAATGTCAGCCCTGCGCCGAGAAGCGTCGCCGGCAGCAGCATGACAAACTCTTCGCCACCAAACCTTGCGAGAAAGTCGGCGGGGCGCAGGCGCTTTTTGAAGACGTTGGCGACAATTTTCAACACTTTATCGCCGGCCAGGTGGCCGTAACCGTCGTTGATACGCTTGAAATGATCCAGATCGAGTATGCACACCAGCAGGCTGTTCTTATCCCGCTGCCAATCAGCCATTTCCTGCTCCAGGCGCTCACCCCAGGAGGCGCGATTGGGCAGGCCGGTAAGCGGGTCGATCAAGGCTTTCTGGCGCTGTTCTTCCAGATGGGTCCTGAACCCCAACGCTTCCTGCTCCATGCTCGCGACACGTGAGGCCAGGCCTTGCAGGCGTGAGGCAACTTCCCGCTCGCGCTCGTCGCGCTTGAGCTGGTAGTTATCCATGGTACTCAGCAAGCCTTCAAAACGGTTGTCGAGCACTTGCTTGAGGCTGTTCAGGTCGTACGCGTCCTGCACACTGCTTTGCAAGCCGCCAACCTGCTCGCGCAACTGTTCGTTCAGGTCACGCGCGCTGGACTGGTTCTCGGCATGGTCTTCACTGGCGGCCTGCAAGTGGCTCTGGAAAGACTCGAGGCGCTCGTTGAGCTGCTTGAGATAGCTGCTGAATTCCTGCTGGTCACCGTTGTTGATCGCCAGCATCAGCACAGCCAGATCGTCGAGGATCGGTAGCAGTTCGTACCAGTTCAAGCCATGTTTCAGGCGCAACTGCATGTCTTCGACTTGCGGCCGGAAATGCTCTGACAGGGTCAGGTCGTTGAGCAGGCCCAGCAGCGTTTCTTCGATGTGTGCGGCGACCGAACTGTAGCTTGGCTCCGGAGAGGAGGGCAGTGCATAACCCTCTTCGCTGTCTTCACCTTCGGTGTCTGGCTCGGGGTCGTCTTCCGGCTCCACCTCTAGGGCGGCGGGGGCAGGGCGTTGCTGATAGGGCACGATGGGCGTGGGCGCCAGCATGTCGGTTGTATCGATATGCTCCACGGGCACGCTGGCAGGTTCGACGGTAATTTCTACCGGCACTGGAGCGACCGAAACAGCCGCTGGCGGTGGCACAGGTTCCACAGTGTTCGTCAGGGCGGGTGTTTCAGCGTTGGGCTCGGGCGCTGGCACCGCAGGTTTGCTCTCGATCTCTCTTTCCAGAGCGGCAGGCGCAGGCGATGTCGGGGCCTGTGCGTCGGGTGCCTCTGGGGGCTCGTGAACTTCGTCGTGCATTTCCTGCGCGGGCGGAAGGCTTTGCGGATGGGCCGCTTCAGGAGGATGCTCGTTACCGTGCTCGTCCCGTGAGCCGAACAGGCGTTGCAGAAGCCCCGGGCGCTGGCCTTCATCCTGTTTTTCAAGCTGAGTCAGGGCCTGCCCCTGCAAGCCGCTCAACTCGCTGAGCAGCAGTGGCAACTCGCGTGCTTGCGCCGCCCGCTCTTCAAGGTCCTTGGCAAAGCGCTTGAGGGGTTTGCGCACCTCTCGAGTCAACGGCAGTGCCTGCAACTGTGTAACCAGCGCGGTCAGTGCCGAGCCAATTTGCCCGACGCGGACTTCACGGCGTTGCTCGGAGTCCAGCACGGCTTTTTCAAGGCGTGGAATCAAGGCTGCCAGACCTGCGTCCATGTCGTCCCTGCGGACGATTTCGCGCATTTCCTTCATGCATTCATCGACGGCGCGGTCGGAGCCTTCCGCCGCCAGGCTGCTGCGCACCAAACCGCGGCGCAACAAGTCGAGCCGCGCGTCCCAGCGCTTTTCGAGCTTATCCTGCTGCTCGATGCCTTTGAGGTACTTCTCTCTCCAGCGCTCCGCCTCGTCGCTCATGCAAGGTTTCCACCAGAAGGCACAGGCAGCGAGTCCCCGTGCAGTGAAGCGGGCAGGCGGATCTCGACAGCAACCGGCAGGTGATCGGAAATAGGGTGAGCCAGCACCTGCACGCGTTCAAGTGTCAGGGTCGGGCTGAGCAAAATGTGATCAAGGCAGCGTTGTGGCCGCCAGCTCGGAAAGGTCGCTTCGATCTGCGGGGCCAGCAGGCCAAGGTCACGCAGCGGCGAGTGTTCCAGCAGATCGTTGGCGTGGGTGTTCATGTCGCCCATCAGCACTTGATGACGATAACCGCCGATCAGCTCGCGAATGTAGGCCAGTTGCCGGGTTCTGGTACGAGTACCCAGAGCCAGGTGCATCATGACCACCACCAGCGCATCTTCGCCTTCGCCGAAGCGGACAAGAATGGCCCCGCGCCCTGCCGGACCCGGCAGAGGATGATCTTCGATCTTGGTCGGACGCAGGCGGCTCAATACACCGTTGCTGTGCTGGGCAAAGCGTCCGAGGTTGCGATTGAGCTGCTGATACCAGAACGGGAAACCGCCCAGCTGGGCGAGATGCTCGACCTGATTGACGAAGCCGGAGCGCATGCTTCCGCCATCGACTTCCTGCAAGGCGACCAGATCGAAATCGTTGATCAGGTCGCCGATCTTCTGCAGGTTGCCAGCCCGGCCGACGTGCGGCAGCAGGTGTTGCCAGCTGCGCGTCAGGTAATGCCGGTAGCGCTCGGTGCTGATACCGACCTGGATATTGAAACTGAGCAGCCGCAGCCTGCCGTCTTCCGGCAAGCCGCTTTGCGTCAGATGATGTTCGTTGACCTGCGGATCATGCAGGCCAACGATACGCGGGCTGCCTTTGCCCCAGCGGCGCATGGCGAGCGCTTACTTGGCGGCCTTGGCAGCCGCTCGCTCTTTGTCGATCAACTGGTCGGCAACCTGCAGGGTCTTTTCCGGACCACCGGCAGAACCCAGGTCAAAGCGGTACTTGCCGTTGACGATCATGGTTGGAACGCCGGTTACTTCGTATTTCTTGGCCAGTTCCTTGTACTGCGCGATCTTGCCCTTCACGGCGAAGGAGTCGAACGTCTTGAGGAAGTCGTCCTTGTTGACGCCCTGGGTTGCGACGAAGTCAGCCATGTCGTTCTTGTCGGTCAGACGCTTGCCGCCTTTCTGGATCGCTTCGAATACCGCTGCGTGAACCTTGTGCTCGACGCCCATGGTGTCCAGGGTGATGAACAGTTGGCCGTGAGCGTCCCAAGGACCGCCGAACATGGCCGGGATGCGCACGAAATTGACGTCGGACGGGAGTTTTTCGACCCACGGGTTGATGGTCGGCTCGAATGCGTAGCAGTGCGGGCAGCCATACCAGAACAGCTCAATGACTTCGATCTTGCCCGGCACGGCGACGGGCACAGCGCTTGTCAGCTCGACGTATTGTTTGCCGGACTCGATGGGCTCGGCAGCCTGGGCGGACATACCGAACAGACTGGCGGCAACCAGGGCGGCGCTGATGATCAGATTACGCATGCTTTACTCCTGAGCAGATAAAATCGCCTTCAAGCGGCGGTTGTTCGACCGGTCGCGAAAGCCTGAGTTCGTTAGTGTAACGCTGAGGTTGTAAAAATGGGCGGCCTTGGACGGCCTTTTTGCATAAGGAGTGAAGCAGGTCATGTCTGAATGTTCCAGCCGCCAGTCAGTGCGCCCCGACAGGGTGCGAGTATGGGCCGGGGGGCAGGTGTGTCATTATAGGCGCACGCACCCAAACGAAACCGACACCTCTTGCCGCACCCCTTGCAGGCAGGGTCTTCACCGGAAATCACATGCAGCTCAAAAACCCCATTCTCGGTCTGTGCCAACAGGCCACGTTCATGCTCAGCGCCGCCAAGGTCGACCAATGCCCCGATGACGAAGGTTTTGAAGTCGCATTCGCCGGGCGCTCCAACGCGGGCAAGTCGAGCGCGCTGAACACCCTGACTCACGCCAGCCTTGCGCGCACCTCCAAGACTCCTGGGCGCACCCAGTTGCTGAACTTTTTCGGCCTTGATGAAGATCGTCGTCTGGTCGACTTGCCCGGCTATGGCTACGCCAAAGTGCCAATCCCGCTGAAACTGCATTGGCAGCGCCACCTGGAAGCTTATCTGGGCAGCCGCGAAAGCCTGAAAGGGCTGATCCTGATGATGGACATCCGTCATCCAATGACCGACTTCGACCTGCTGATGCTCGATTGGGCGATTGCCAGCCACATGCCAATGCACATCCTGCTGACCAAAGCTGACAAGCTGACCTACGGCGCTGCCAAGAACACGCTGCTCAAGGTTCAGGCCGAGATTCGCAAAGGCTGGGGTGACGCAGTGAGCATCCAGTTGTTTTCGGCGCCCAAACGCATGGGGCTGGAAGAGGCCTACACAGTGCTGGCCGGCTGGATGGAGCTGGAAGACAAAGCGCCTGCGGAGTAAATCGCAGGCAAAAAAAGACCCCGGACTTCACATGGGGAGGGGAAGTACCGGGGCTTAAGGTCCGGACCTTAGGGTGGGGTCCGGAATAACTGCCAACACTTAACACAACTTAAGAGCACGATGGATTTTTCAATCAATCGGAACCTCTGACTCCTGTCCAAACGGTTAAGTTCCAGCAATTAAGAAAAGTTCACATTTCCTACAATGTTTGACGAATCCCCCCACGAATTCGTCGTTTTTCAGCGTTAATGTGCCTCGTCCCAGTTGTTGCCGACCCCGACTTCCACCAGCAGCGGCACTGCCAGTTCTGCCGCTCCGCTCATGTGTGGACGGATCTGCTCGCTGATCTGATCAACCAGGTCTTCGCGCACTTCCAGTACCAGTTCATCGTGCACCTGCAGGATGACCCGTGCATCCAGGCCGGATTCGTCCAGCCAGCCATTCACCGCCACCATCGCTTTTTTGATGATGTCCGCCGCCGTGCCCTGCATCGGCGCGTTGATCGCCATGCGTTGCGCGCCGTTGCGCAGTGAAGGGTTCTTGGCGTTGATGTCCGGCAGGTACAGGCGACGGCCGAAAATAGTCTCGACGAAGCCCTGCTCGGCGGCCTGGGTGCGCGTGCGCTCCATATAGTCCAGCACGCCGGGGTAGCGGGCAAAATAGCGATCGACATACGCCTGCGACTGCTTGCGGTCCACGCCGATCTGTTTGGCCAGGCCAAATGCGCTCATGCCGTAGATCAGGCCGAAGTTGATCGCTTTGGCGCTGCGGCGCATGTCGGTGGTGACGTTCTCCAGTTCGACGCCGAAAACTTCCGACGCTGTCGCGCGGTGGACGTCCAGGTCGTTGCGGAACGCATGCAGCAAGCCTTCGTCCTTGGCCAGGTGCGCCATGATCCGCAGTTCAATCTGCGAATAGTCTGCCGCCAGCAGCTTGTAACCCTTGGGCGCCACGAACGCCTGACGGATGCGGCGGCCTTCGGCGGTACGAATAGGGATGTTCTGCAGATTCGGGTCGCTGGAAGACAAACGCCCGGTCACGGCTACCGCCTGATGATAGGAGGTGTGAATACGCCCGGTGCGCGGGTTGATCTGCTCGGGCAGGCGGTCGGTATAGGTGCTCTTGAGCTTGCTCATCGAGCGGTACTGCATCAGCACCTTGGGCAGCGGGAAGTCCTGTTCGGCGAGCTCGGCAAGCACCGCCTCGGCTGTCGATGGCTGGCCGGTGGCGGTCTTGCTCAGGATCGGCATGCCGAGTTTTTCGTAGAGAATCACGCCAAGCTGCTTGGGCGAACCGAGGTTGAATTCTTCACCGGCAATGGCGAACGCCTCGCGCTCCAGTGCGGTCATCTTGTCGCCCAGCTCAACGCTCTGGATGCCCAGCAGGTTGGCATCGACCAGCGCGCCCTGACGTTCGATGCGGGCCAGCACCGGCACCAATGGCATCTCGATCTCGTTGAGCACCGGCTGCAAGGTCGGAATCGCGGCCAGGCGGGCTTCGAAGACTTCATGCAGGCGCAGGGTCAGGTCGGCCTCTTCGGCGGCGTAGTTACCGGCCTGCTCGATGGCGATCTGGTCGAAGGTCAGCTGCTTGGCACCCTTGCCGGCGATGTCCTGGAAGTTGATCGGCGTATGCGTCAGGTACTTGGCCACCAGGCTGTCGCGGTCGTGGCGAGTGGCGGTGGAGTCCAGTACGTAGGATTCAAGAATGGTGTCAAAGCGCACACCCTGCAGCTCGATGCCCTGCGCCTGATCACCGCCGATCGCGCAGTTGGCGAGCAGGTTGATGGCAAATTTGGCGTGCTGACCGACCTTGATCTTGTTCGGGTCTTCCAGTAGCGGCTTGAGCGTCTTGAGGACGGTGTCGCGATCCAGTTGCTGCGGCACGCCCATATAGGAGTGGGTCAGCGGGATGTAGGCGGCTTCGTGGGGCTGGATGGCGAAAGACAGGCCCACCAGTTGCGCACGCTGGGCGTCGGTGCCGTTGCTCTGGGTAACGAAGGCGAAAAGCGGTGCCGCCTGAAGCTTTTTCAGCCAGGCGTCGAACTGCCCTTGCTCAAGAATGACCTCGTACGCTGCTTCCTTGGCTGCCACGGTCGGCTCTTCGACCACCAGCTCCTGGCCTGCGCGTTTGGCATCGCGTTGCAGGTCTTCGATCCAGCTCTTGAATTCCAGCTCGGCGTACAGTTCCATCAGCTTGTCGCGGTCTGGCTCGCTGCAATGCAACTGCTCCAGCTCGATGTCCAGCGGCACGTCGATCTTGATGGTCGCCAACTCGTAAGAGAGGAAGGCCATCGCGCGGTGTTCTTCAAGCTTGGCGGCCAGGGTCTTGGCGCCGCGGATCGGCAGGGTCGCGACCATTTCCAGGTTGTCGTAAAGCTCCTTGATCCCGCCACCCACGCCCACCAGCAGGCCGACAGCGGTTTTTTCGCCAACGCCGGGCACGCCGGGGATGTTATCGACCTTGTCGCCCATCAGAGCGAGGTAGTCGATGATGTGCTCCGGGCCGACGCCGAATTTTTCTTTTACGCCCGCCACGTCCAGCACGCTGCCGGTCATGGTGTTGACCAGCGTGATATGGCCATCGACCAGCTGCGCCATGTCCTTGTCGCCGGTGGAAATGACCACCGGACGATCAGCCGCCGCGCTGCTGCGCGCCAGGGTGCCGATCACATCATCCGCTTCGACGCCTTCAACGCACAAAAACGGATAGCCCATGCCTTTCACGCAAGCGTGCAGCAGATCGACCTGCACGCGCAGGTCATCCGGCATACTCGGCCGGTTGGCCTTGTAGTCGGTGTACAGCGCGTCCCTGAACGTCCCGCCCTTGGCATCGAAGACGACCGCGAGCGGGCTGTCCGGGTATTGACGGCGCAGGCTTTTGAGCATGTTGAGCACGCCCTTGACGGCGCCGGTCGGCAACCCTTTGGACGTGGTCAGGGGTGGCAGGGCGTGGAAGGCGCGGTAGAGGTAAGAAGAACCGTCCACCAGGACGAGCGGCGCTTGGGTCATGAGCAGAATCAACCTTTTCGGCGGGGTCGGCGCTAGAATGCGCAGACCATTGACGACAAAGGGACAAGGTTATCATGCGCAAGGTAAATCGACTGATATTGACCGGCCTGTTGGCACTTTGCCCTTTGCTCGCAGTTTCGGCAGAGGACCCGCCGTCGGCGGCACCGGACGTGACCATTCGCACCGATGGCGACAAAACGATTCAGGAATACCGCCAGAATGGTTTCCTGTACGCCGTGAAAATCACTCCGAAACACGGCAAGCCCTATTTTCTGGTGCGCGCCGATGGTACAAGCCCTAACTTCATCCGTTCGGACCAACCGGACATGCTGATCCCGCAGTGGGAAATATTCAGCTGGTAGCACCTTACATTCACCCTAATCGTTGGCAGTTCTGACATGTCTGTTTTTACCCCACTGGCTCGGCCCGAGCTGGAAACATTTCTCGCCCCTTACGGGCTCGGCCGCCTGCTTGACTATCAGGGCATTGCCGCCGGCAGTGAAAACACCAATTACTTCATCAGCCTGGAGCAGGGTGAATTTGTCCTGACGCTGGTCGAGCGTGGCCCGGTGCAGGAGATGCCGTTCTTCATCGAACTGCTCGATGTGCTGCACGACGCCAACCTGCCGGTGCCCTACGCGCTGCGCACCACCGACGGTCAGGCCCTGCGCGAGCTGGCGGGCAAGCCTGCGCTCTTGCAGCCGCGGCTGCCGGGCAAGCACATCAGCGAGCCCAACACCCAGCATTGCGTGCAGATTGGCGAACTGTTGGCCAACCTGCACCTGGCCACCCGCGAGCAGGTGCTTGAGCGCAAGACTGACCGTGGTCTTGACTGGATGCTCAGCGAGGGACGCAATTTTCTGTCGCATCTGGGCGAGACTCAGCGCGCCCTGCTTGAAAAGAGTCTTCAGGAGATCGAAGACCTCAAGCCGCAGATCATGGCATTGCCGCGCGCCAATCTGCATGCCGACCTGTTTCGTGACAACGTGCTGTTCGAGGGCACACACCTGACCGGGCTGATCGATTTCTACAACGCCTGTTCCGGTCCGATGCTCTACGACCTGGCGATTGCCCTCAACGACTGGTGCTCCCGCGAAAACGGCCAGCTCGACGCCGTCCGCGCCCGCGCGCTGTTGGGTGCCTATGCCGGCTTGCGTCCGTTCACCGCTGCCGAATCAAAGCTGTGGGCAACAATGTTGCGCATAGCCTGCGTGCGTTTCTGGCTGTCCCGCCTGATCGCCGCCGAGACCTTCGCCGGGCAGGACGTGCTGATTCACGACCCTGTCGAGTTCGAACAGCGCCTGGCAGAGCGTCAAACGCCACACATCGCGTTGCCGTTTGCGCTCTGAATGGCTCTATTCCAGATCGGACACGGAGCGTCCAGAACGGCATACGACGCGGAGCGTCGCACGATAGTTGAGGGCTCGTGGGAACGAGAGCTTGTCTGCAGGCTCACGTACTTTCCCGCTCCACCAACCTGCAATCGAGCAAATTCAGCCGCTGCGGTGCCCCCTCCACCGGCAGCACCCCAAAACTCTCCAGCACGCGGGTTGCGGCCATTACGCCGATCTCCAGTGCAGGTGGTTTGATTGTAGTAAGGCTGGGCAGCATCATTTCTGCGAAGGCGTAGTCGCCAAAGCCCATGACGGCGCAGTCCTGCGGGATGTGCAGGCCTGCGCGCTGGCTGGCGAGCAGGGCGCCGGCTGCCAGGTTGTCGTTGGCGAAGAAGATGGCGTCGGGGCGCGGCGCTTGGCTCATCAGCATTTCCATGGCCTGCTTGCCTGCCTCGAAAGGCGCTCGCCCGGCGTCCGGGACAAATACCCACGGCCTCAGGCCAAGCCCTTCCAGCGTCGCGGCATAACCGTCGCGCCGCTCCAGTGCGCTGAAGTCGCCCGCGACGCTGTTCTGTACGAACGCGATGCGGCGATAGCCTTTGGCATACAGATAGCGGGCTGCGCTAACGCCCACGTCGTAGTGGGAAAAACCAATCTGAATCGGGCTGCGGTCAGGCTGATGGTCCCAGGTTTCAATCACCGGGACCTCGGTCTGCTCGATCATCTTCTCAGTCGCCGGGCTGTGGAAGTGACTGGTCAGCACCAAGGCCGCCGGAGACCAGCCCAGAAACGCCCGCACGGCGCTTTCTTCCTGCTCGGCGGAAAAGTAGCTGGAGGCCAGCAACAACTGGAAACCATGCTGGCTCAAGGTGTCGCTGAAGCCCTGAATAGTGTTGGCGAAGATCGGCCCGGAGATGTTGGGAATCACCATCGCCACCACCTTGCTGCGCGCCGACGCCAGGCCGCCTGCCACCAGGTTGGGCACATAGCCCAGCGTATTGACCACCGCCGCGATGCGTTCGCGCAGTTCGGGCGAGACTTGCTCCGGCTGATTGAAATAGCGCGACACGGTGATGGCCGACACCCCCGCCTGGCGTGCCACGGCGGTGATCGTCACCCGGCCGGCGCCTCGGCGTTTGCGTGTCGCAGGTTTTTCGTCAGCCATGCTCGAATCACTTCGCATAAAAGTAAAAGGAATATAAAACTAATTTTTCAGTATTGGACGATCTATCCGCCAATTCCTGATACTGGCGATGTTAGCGCTAACAACGATGGTTTGTCTGCTACTCGCCACCGCGAATGCCCGGACCCGGTTTAGCCAGCACGAACAGGCGCCAGTGCGCATCGCACTGTCGGATCAGGGCATATTTCAGGCAGGCACGCAGATGCACACAACACACGGGGATGGCGTCAAACACACACTTCTGGCGCAAGCCATCGACCAGGCTCATGTGGCGCGGGGGCGTCGCTATGGCTGGTTGTTGATGGGGCTGACGGCTTTGCCGTGGGTGCCGGCAATGGCCGCGACCGAGGCCGCGCAAAACCCTGAGACCGTAGCGCTGGAGTCGGTCACCGTGACGGCAACGCGCCGTGAAGAGTCGCTGCAAAAAGTCCCGGTCGCAGTCTCGGTGATTCAGGGCGAACAACTGGAGCGGGACAACCGCAACGGCGTGGCCAGTATCGTGCAGCAAGTGCCGTCGCTGAACTTCCGCACCGGCGCCTCCAACAAGGACACCTCGCTGTTCATTCGCGGTGTCGGCACCATTTCCACTTCGCCGGGCGTCGAACCGACCGTGGCGACCGTGATTGATGGCGTAGTGTATGCGCGTCCGGGTCAGGCCACGCTGGACATGCTCGACCTTGAACGCATCGAAGTGCTGCGCGGCCCGCAAGGCACGCTGTTCGGCAAGAATGCGTCGGCCGGTGTGCTCAACGTCACCACCAAGGCACCGACCGAAGAGACCCACGGTTATATCGATCAGTCGTATTACAGCGGCAATGAAAGCCGCACCCGTTTCGGCATCGGTGGCAGTCTTATACCGCAGACCCTCAGGGGCTCGATCACCACGCTGTTCGGCAGCTACGACGGCAACGTCGACAACAAGCTCAACGGTCAGGAAGTCAACGGTTACAACCGCAAGGGCGCGCGCGGCAAGCTGGAGTTCACGCCCAACGACGACATCACGCTTACCCTCGCAGCAGACTACATGCAGTCCCATGATGACGCGCCCAACGGCGTGGTCAGCAAGGCGCTGACCCCGGCGTTCGCCAGTGCGCTGTCACCGGTGCGCGCCGACAGCGACAACCGCAACGTGCTCAGCGATTACCGCAGCCACGTCGAAGACGTCAACAAAGGCTTGTCCGGTCAGCTTGACTGGCAACTGGGCGATTACACCCTGACCTCCATCACCGCCTGGCGCGGCTGGGACAACACCCAGTATCAGGATGGCGACCGTCTCGGCACCGTCACTGCTGCCTTCCCCGGCACCGAAGACAAGGGCGATCTGGCGTTCAACCAGTATTCTCAGGAGCTGCGTCTGGCGTCGCCAAAGGGCCAGTTTGTCGAGTACGTCGGCGGGCTGTTCTACATGCACGGCAAGAGTGACGAAACCTATCAGCGCACGCTGCTCACCCCGACCACGCAAAACCGTGGCATCGCCGATTACAGCACCACCACCGACAGCTATTCGGTGTTTGGCGAAACCACCTTCAATTTCACGCCGGATTTGCGCGCGATTGCGGGGGCGCGCTGGACCCACGACGATCTGGAATACGACCATCGCCGCGTTTCGACATCGGCTCAGCGGCATTCAGCCTGCAACCAGCAGTTCCGGGTCGGTGGACGAGGACGGCAAGTCCGGGCGGCTGGGTCTGCAATATGACCTGAGCGACAGCGTGATGACCTACATCACCTACTCGCGCGGCTACAAAGGCCCGGCCTACAACGTGTTCTTCAACATGCAGCCGCGTGACACCGAAGCCCTTAAGCCGGAAACCTCAAACACCTGGGAAGTGGGCGTCAAAGCCACCACCTGGAACAATCGCCTGACCACCAACCTGGCGGTGTTCCACAGCGATTACGACAACTATCAGGCGAACTTCTTCGACAGCGTGGCCGGGCATGTCGTGACGCGCCTGATTAACGCAGGCAGTGTCAGCACCGAAGGCGTCGAGCTGGATTACGCCTTGCAGGCCACTGGGAACCTGAAATTCTCCGGTGCGCTGTCCTACACCAAGGCGCGCATTGACACCTTCGCCTGCCCGGCCGGTGCAGCGGCGTCGTGCAACGTCGATGGCAAAACCCTGCCTTACAGCCCGGACTGGAAAAGCTACGTGCGCGCCGATTACACCATCCCGCTGGACAACGGCCTGGACATCGAACTGGGCACCGATTACAGCTGGCAGAGCGAAATGCAGTACGACATCAGCCAGAACCCGGACACCAGGCAGGGTGCGTACGGCATCTGGAACGCCAGCGTGGCACTGGCCGATTACAACAGCGGCTGGCGCGTGGCACTGCTTGGCAAGAACCTGGCAGACAAGTCTTATTCGCCGATGCTGGCAACCGGCGGCAACTACGTTTACCGATCCGTGCCGCGTGATGACGAACGTTATTTCGGCGTGCAGCTGCGCAAGGATTTTTGAGTCGCTGCCCGCAGCAACACAGTAAGGAGTGAGGCATGAGCACGACTGCTCGACAGATGAAACTGGGCGCTTTCCTGATGGCCACCGGGCACCACGTTGCAGCCTGGCGCCACCCGGATGTGCCTGCGGATGCGGGGCTGGATTTCAAGCACTACCGGCATTTGGCCCAGGTCGCTGAAGCGGCGAAATTCGATACGTTGTTTGTGGCCGACAGTGTGGCGGCGGCGACCGGTGACATCGCCAGTCGCATGGCCCGCTCGGATCATTTCGAGCCACTGACGCTGCTCTCGGCGCTGAGCGCGGTGACCGATCACATCGGCCTGATCGCGACGGCAACCACCACCTACAACGAGCCGTATCACGTGGCCCGCAAGTTCGCCTCGCTGGATCACCTGTCGGGCGGCCGGGCGGGCTGGAATCTGGTGACGTCGGACGCCGCCGCCGAGGCGCAGAATTTCGGTCGCGCCGAGCATGTCGGCCATGCCGAGCGTTACAGCCGAGCGCGTGAGTTTCATCAGGTAGTGACCGGCCTGTGGGACAGCTGGACAGACGACGCCTTCACCCGTGACAAGGCCAGCGGCCAGTATTACGACCCGGCCAACGTGCATGTGCTGGATCACGTGGGCGAGCATTTCAGCGTCAAAGGCCCGCTGAACGTGGCGCGTTCGCCGCAGGGTCAGCCGGTGGTGGTGCAGGCCGGTTCCTCGGAAGTCGGCCGCGACCTTGCGGCGCAGACGGCAGAGGTGGTGTTCACCGCGCAGACCTCGCTGGCCAGTGCTCAGGCGTTTTATGCCGACATCAAGGGACGCTTGAGCGCTTACGGGCGAGACGCAGATTCGCTGAAAGTCATGCCCGGCGTGTTCATCGTCGTGGCAGAAACCGAAGCGCTGGCGAAACAGAAGTTCGAGTCGTTTCAGGACCTGGTCGAACCGCAGGTGGGTGTTGCTCCGTTGGGCCGGATGCTGGGTAACTTCGACCTGTCCGGCTACCCGCTGGACGGCCCGTTGCCGGAACTGCCACTGACCGACAGCGGCCAGCGCAGTCGGCAAAAGCTGCTGACTGAACTGGCCGACCAGGAAAACCTGACCCTGGCGCAACTGGGGCGGCGGATTGCCGGTGGGCGAGGGCACTACAGCCTGATAGGCACGCCTGTGCAGATCGCCGATGAGCTGCAAATCTGGTTCGAACAAGGCGCGGCGGACGGCTTCAATGTGCTGGTGCCGCATCTGCCGGGCGGTCTGGAAGACGTCGCACAGTTGCTGGTGCCGGAGTTGCAGCGGCGCGGGTTGTTTCGTACTGAATATGAAGGCACCACGTTGCGCGAAAACCTGGGCTTGCAGCGGCCTGCTTATGGATTTTGATATTTCCCGCATGCAAGCCCTGGAGGACTCAGAAAACGGCGCGCTCAGGCTTCTGCCCGCAGGGCGTTGTGGGAGCGGATTTTTTACAACACAGAGACTGGGCATAGACCACTGAATTAAAGGATTAACCATGAAATCATTCACTTTCATCGCCGCCATTCTGGCTTTCAGCGGCTTGCTCAATACCGCCTCTGCCGACGAGCCTGACGCCTTGCGCATCGGCTACCAGAAAGGCTCGATCACTCTGGTGCTGGCCAAGGAGCACGGCCTGTTGGAGAAGCGCTTTGCTGCCACAAAAATCAAATGGATCGAGTTTCCGGCCGGGCCGCAGATGCTTGAGGCGTTGAATATCGGCAGCCTGGACATCGCTTCGACCGGCGACATTCCGCCGATCTTCGCTCAGGTGGCAGGTGCAGACCTGGTCTACATCGGCGCGGAGCCCGCCAAGCCGCAGGCGGAAACCCTGCTGGTGCGCAACGAAAGCCCGCTGCACAGCGTGGCAGAGCTGAAAGGCCGCAAAGTCGCGCTCCAGAAAGGCTCCAGCGCGCACAACGTGGTGCTGCGTGTGCTGAACAAGGCAGGGCTGGCGTTCAAGGATATTCAGCCGATCTACCTGACCCCGGCCGATGCCCGTGCCGCGTTTGAAAACGGTAGCGTCGATGCCTGGGCGATCTGGGACCCGTACTACTCCATCGCCCTGAACGAAGGCCACAGCCGCCTGTTGGCCAACGGTGAAGGGCTCGGGCTGTCGGGGCCGTTCTACACCGCACGCCGGGAATTCGCCGAGAAAAACGGCGCGTTCGTCCAGCAGATCCTCGACGAACTGACGACGGCCGATGAACTGACTCGCACGCAACGCGCAGAGAGCATCCAGATCCTGGCGCGCAGCATGGGCTTGTCCGAAGCGGTCATCACTCAGTATCTTGACCATCGACCTGCATCACCCAGCTTGCCGATCACGCCTGAAATCGTGCGTGCGCAGCAAGCGACCGCCGATCTGTTTTACGACAACCACTTGATACCCAAGCGGGTCGACATTCAGCAGGCTGTCTGGCAAAAGCCATGATTCCTGCGCGGCGAGCAGACGCTTCAAGCTCGCGAGCGCACCGCGACACGCCTCGAATATCCCGCAGACAAGAGAGGATTCAATGACCTATATCGCTGCCGAAAATCGTTACAAAGACATGCCGTATCGCCGTACCGGCCGCAGCGGGCTGGTGCTTCCGGCACTGTCGTTGGGCTTGTGGCACAACTTCGGTGACAGCACGCCGATCGACACTCAGCGCGCCATGCTGCGCACCGCGTTCGATCTGGGTATCAACCATTTCGACCTGGCTAACAACTATGGCCCGCCCTACGGCAGCGCCGAGATCAACTTTGGTCGTTTGCTGCGTGAAGACTTCAAGCGCTACCGCGACGAGCTGATCATCTCCAGCAAGGCTGGCTGGGACATGTGGCCGGGGCCTTACGGGCAGGGCGGTGGCTCGCGCAAATACGTGCTGGCCAGCCTTGATCAGAGCCTGCAACGCATGGGGCTGGATTACGTCGATATTTTCTACTCGCACCGCTTCGACCCGGACACTCCGCTGGAAGAAACCGCCAGCGCGCTGGCCACTGCGGTGCAGCAGGGCAAAGCGCTTTACATCGGCATCTCGTCGTATTCCGGGGCCAAGACCCGTGAAATAGCCGCGCTGCTCAAAGAGTGGAAAGTGCCGTTGCTGATTCACCAGCCGGCTTACAACCTGCTCAACCGTTGGGTCGAGAAAGACCTGCTTGATGCGACCGAAGAACTGGGTGCTGGCGTGATTGCCTTCACTGCGTTGGCTCAGGGGTTGCTATCGGACAAGTATTTGAACGGCGTGCCCAAGGACGCACGGGTCAATCGTCCGGGCGGTGGCTCGCTGCAGGCTTCGCACTTGTCCGAGCAGAACATCGCCCACGTGCGCGCCCTCAATGAAATTGCCCAGCGTCGCGGTCAAAGCCTGGCACAAATGGCCCTGGCCTGGACCCTGCGAGACCCGCGCGTAACCTCAGCGTTGATCGGCGCGAGCCGTCCGGAGCAGATCATCGAAAACGTTGGCGCTCTGCAGAACCTGGCGTTCAGCAGCGAAGAACTGGCCGAGATCGACAGCTTTGCGGTGGAAGGCGGGATCAATCTGTGGGAAAAGCCATCTCTGGCTGAGTAATGCGCGTGCCAATAAGTCCAGAAGAGTCAGGCACGCGGTGCTGACCATCGTTCCCACCGCGTGGGAACGCAGTTCTGGACGCTCTGCGTCCTGCCTTGAATAGTAGGCGCGGCGCAGAGTGTTTCGAAATGCATGCCAATGCGGAGCATTGGCACCCACGACCATCATATAACCACTCAGCCCTCATCAGCCTCGTCGTCATCCCCGCCATCGACTTTCATGCCCAGTTCCTTGATCTTGCGGGTCAAGGTGTTGCGGCCCCATCCCAGCAGCACAGCAGCGTCGCGGCGGCGACCGGCGGTGTGTTTGAGGGCGGTTTCGATCATGATCCGCTCGAAGGTCGGCACCGCGCTGTCCAGCAGGCTGGACTGACCGCGCGACAACGCCTGATCGGCCCACTGACGCAGCGCCTGTTCCCAGTTGGTAACCGGTGCGGCGTCTTGCGGCAGGCTGAGCAGTTCCGGCGGCAGGTCGCTGATGTGCACTTCACGGCCCGAGGCCATGACGGTGATCCAGCGGCAAGTGTTTTCCAGCTGTCGAACGTTGCCCGGCCATGGCAGATGCTTGAGGTATTCCTCGGTCTCGGCCTTGAGCAGCTTGGGTTCGACCGCCAGTTCCTGTGCGGCGCGGCTCAGGAAGTGTTTGGCCAGGGTCGGGATGTCTTCGCGACGGTCCGACATGCGCGGGATATGAATACGGATCACGTTCAGACGGTGAAACAAGTCCTCACGAAATTTCCCGGCCTGCACCAGGGTTTCCAGGTTCTGGTGAGTCGCGGCAATGATCCGCACATCGACTTTGACCGGCGTGTGCCCGCCAACCCGATAAAATTCGCCATCGGCCAGCACGCGCAGCAGGCGGGTCTGGGTGTCGGCCGGCATGTCGCCGATTTCATCGAGAAACAGCGTGCCGCCATCAGCCTGTTCAAAGCGACCGCGACGCAGGTTGGCCGCGCCGGTGAAGGCACCTTTCTCGTGACCGAACAGCTCTGATTCCATCAAATCCTTCGGAATCGCCGCCATGTTCAGCGCAATAAACGGCGAAGCCGAGCGTGGGCTGTGGCGGTGCAGGGCGTGAGCGACCAGTTCTTTACCGGTACCCGATTCGCCGTTGATCAACACGGTGATGTTGGAGTGGCTCAGACGCCCGATGGCGCGAAACACTTCCTGCATCGCTGGCGCTTCGCCAATGATTTCAGGGGTGCGGGTCAGCGTGGGTGCGACGTCCAGGCCTTGCTGTTCCTGAGCGTGCTGATTGGCGCGCTTGACCAGCGAGACAGCTTCGTCAACGTCGAATGGCTTGGGCAGGTACTCGAAAGCACCACCCTGATACGACGCCACAGCGCTGTCCAGGTCTGAATGGGCGGTCATGATGATCACCGGCAGACGTGGATGCTGCTCGCGAATCCGCGCCAGCAGGTCCAGACCACTGGCACCGGGCATGCGAATGTCGGAAATGATCACGTCCGGTTGCTGGCGGGCCAGACGGCTCATCACCCCGTCGGCGCTGTCGAAGCTTTGTGTGGTCATGCCTTCCTGTTGCAAGGCTTTTTCCAGTACCCAGCGGATCGAACGATCGTCGTCTACGATCCAGACAGTTTCACTACGGCTCATGTCGAAGCTGCTCCTTGTTCCAGCGGCAGGAAGATCGAGAACGTGGTGTGGCCGGGATGGCTGTCACACTCGATCAGGCCCTGGTGCTGGCTGATGATGTTCTGGGTAATGGCGAGACCGAGCCCTGTGCCGTCCGGGCGACCACTGACCATCGGATAGAAAATGGTTTCCTGAAGCTCGGCCGGGATGCCCGGGCCGTTGTCGATAATTTCGATCTTGCTCACCAGTCGGTGGCGCACATGCCCGATGGTGAACTGGCGCATGGCGCGGGTTCTCATGGTGATCCGGCCCAGACGCAGTTCGTTCTGGCCGCTGATGGCCTGCATGGCGTTACGCACGATATTGAGCACCGCCTGGATCATCTGCTCGCGGTCGATCAAAACGTCGGGAATGCTGGGGTCATAGTCACGCACCAACGTGATGCAGCCCCGGCTCTCGGCCTCCACCAGGCTGCACACCCGTTCAAGCACTTCGTGCACGTTGGTCATCGCCAGCGACGGCAGCTTGTTGGAGCCCAGCATGCGGTCAACCAGATTACGCAGGCGGTCGGCCTCTTCGATGATGACGTTGGTGTAATCCTTGAGGCTTTCTTCGGGCAGTTCGCGGGCCAGCAATTGCGCAGCGCCGCGAATGCCGCCGAGCGGATTCTTTATTTCGTGAGCCAGGCCGCGCACCAGCATCTTGGTGGTTTCCTGTTTGGACAGCTGGGCTTCTTCCTTGGTGATGCGCAACAGCCGGTCACGGGGATGCACTTCAAGCAGCAGCAGGGTATCGCCCTTGCTGAGGATGGGCGTCACGGCATAGTCGACAGTCAATGTCTGACCGGTCAGTGCGGTGAGCATCGCTTCGCGCTTGGTGAACGGGTGTGCCTGTTCCACTGCCTGACGCAGCGAACTCAGTGCCTCAGCCGACTCGGTGAACAGCTCGCTGATGAATTGCCCATGGCTACGCTGCCCGCTGATGGCCAGGAGCATTTCCGCTGCCGGGTTCATGTACTCAAGTCGCAGGTCGGCGTTGAGCAGAATGGTGGCAGTGGTCAGGTTATCCAGTAACAGTCTGTGCAGCGCGTCGCTGATAGTCATGAATCGTATTGACCTCTTTTGGCACATTGCAGTCGCGCAATGCTGGTGCTGGCAGGCCTGCGCCAGCAGGAGCAAAGCCACCCATACGGTGCTGTATCAGTGAAGTTGCAAAAAACAAACCAAGGCTCCGAAAAGAAGCGCTTTATCTGCAAAAGCGGATCGTTTTTGGCGAACGTGCCCGCATACGGCGCTCTCTCAAGCGCAATCCTGAACCAAATTGGGCTGTATTGTTGCGTATGCGTTCAATGTGTGCACCAAAAAGGTGCTATCGGTTCTAGAGGGATCAGAAGAAAGGCAGGATGCTGCTTTTGGGCTCGGGCTTGTCCTTGAGTGGGCATTCTGGACGCACCCCGTAGTCCTCGTCCTTGCACGGATGGGTCGCGCGTTTTTGCGACAGAGAAATACGCTGCAGATGAAACGGCTGGTTCGGGGTCTTTTCCAGAACGCGACCCATCTCGTCGAAAATCTCGACCGACAGCTGATGCGTGCCACGATCCACATTGCTCAGCGGGAACACCGGGCTGCGTCCGGCCTGGCCGACGGCAACACCATCGAGCAGCAGCCGATAGCTGTGGCCCGGTTGCAACACCGGTTCGCTGGTGACGGTCACGATCAGGTCGCCACTGGGATTGACCAGCGTGGCGTCGGGCTCGGGTACCAGAATTCTCAGCAACTGATAGTGAAACATCGGCTGCACGGCGGGGCTTGCGGGGTGCGCCTTCAAGGTTTTGGTCGGCGGTGTGCCGGTCATATTGTTGCTGGGCGGGATGTCCACGCGTTTGGCATTCTTGTGCGGCTGGTCGGTAAACACCCGATTACCCTGCGCATCGATGTAGGTGTAAACGTCGGCAGCGGCGGGCAGCGCCATCAGCAGCAGCCAGCAGACCAGCGCGCTGCGTATTCGGTGTCTGTTCATGGTTTGCCGAGGTGCACGCGCTGTATGGTCAGGGTGATGGTCTCGCTCTGCTGAACGATCCGTTCGCCGTCCTTCACCACCACCGCAAAGCTGTGCTCGCCGCGGTCTGCATTGACCACCTGAAAGCGCGGCAGATTGGAGGGCTGCCCGTACAGATTGCCGTCCAGCAGCAGTTGCAGGCGATGGTTCTGTTGCAGGCGCGGCTGAACCTTCACACCGATGATGAACGTGCCATTGTTGGCGCGTAAGGCCTCGTCGGTGGGCAGATCGGTCAGCTCCAGCACGTCGTAGCGGGTTAGGGGTTGTGACTGCTGCTGCGCCGGCTCGGGCGCGTTTTGCGGCGCACTGTTCACGGCCGGTCTGGCAGGCGTCTGCTTTTCGATGCTGTTGAGCGGCGGCAGCTCGACCACTTCGGTTTTGGTGCCGTTGGGTGGCTGATTGCTGAATGCCGTGTTGCCATTCGCATCGGTGTATTTATAGATCTGCGCCAGGGCAGGCAGGCTGATCAACAGCAGCAGGCAAATCAGGCTTTGACGCATGAGACTCTCGACAGCAATGGCACAAGTGGCCGTCAGCATAGAACACATCGCCCCATGCTGCGCTATCCGCCTGATGTCTCAGCGTTTTGCCGCACAAAGATCAGCGGTGGCCAAGACCAGCGCCTGATCATGAATGGCGTCGGTCTGGTAGCGCTTCAGCGCGGCATCCAGCTGGACCTTGCAGTCCTCGCTCTTGCGCAGTGGCTGGAAGGCGGCGTACGCCTGCAGCAACTGGGTTTGCAGCCGGTCGAGTTTCGGGCGGATGTCGTCTACCAGGCTCAGTCTGGGTGTGTCAGGGGCTTTGCCCGCTGCATGCCATTGGGCAAGCAGTGAGTTCTGTACTTGCTTGTTGGCCTCGATCTGCGCGCGGAACAGGCGTTGAACATCGTCGGGGTTCAGCTTGAACTCGTCAGCGCGTGCCTGCGCGGCGCTGATGACTTGCTGTTCGCGGGGCGGGTCTTCGACGGCTTTGCCGCTGTCCCATTTACTCAGGGCAACCTGATCGGCGATGGTCAGACGCTCGCTGATCGCTTGCAACAATGGCTCGATAGCCGAAGGCTTCTGCTCGGCAGCGAAAGCGAAGCAGGAAGACATACACGTCAGGGTCAGCAGGGAAGTGGCGAGAAGCAGGCGCATTGCGGTCCATCTCGGGTTATTGAGGAGACGCAGATTTAACGCCAAGTGCCTGGTCAGGGCCAGCCTTACGGGGTGAATAAAACTTCACCCCGCAAAATCCGGGCGAAAAGAGACCTCCCGAACAGACTGTGTGAAAACACACTGATGAAGGCCCAAGCAAACGCCCCGACTTGTTCGGGGCGTTTTGTTTTGTATTGGCAGCAGACGAAAAAATGACCGCTCAGCCCATCAAAGCCATCAGATGGCGCACACCGAGCACTTTAATCGCTCGTTTCAGGTTATAAGCATTCACCGCCAAGGCCATTTCAGCTTTTGTCCCCTCCAGTTGTCGCAGCAAGAAACGGCCATTACCAAATAGCCATTGCTTGAGGTTGCCGAAGGGGTGCTCAACGATGGATCTTCGGTTGGCCATCATCTCAGGATGCGCCTGCATTCTTTGCTCCATCCGCTCGAAAGCCTCTTCATGGGCATGTCGTGAGACATAACGGCGCTGGGCTCGAGTGCATTGCGTTTTCAGCGCGCAGTTGGCGCAGTCATCGACCTCAGCCTGATAGATCCGATCACCTTTGTTGTGCTGTTTTAGCGTTAACCATTTGCCTGCCGGACACTGGAAACGATCGTGTCCGGCCTCATAGATAAAGTCTTTTCGCTCAAAGAGCTGCTCTTCATGACTGCCAGGGTTTTTCGAACGATTGGGCGGTACATAGGCCGTAATCGAAGCATCCTCGCAGGCCTGAAACTGCTTGCCATTGGAGTAGCCGGCATCGGCAGTGACCGTCAGCTCATCTTGCTGTAACTCTGCTTTGGCGGCCTTGGCCATCGGCTCCAGTTGCTTTCGGTCATCGCCATCCTGGGTGACCTCATGATGCAAAATCAGGCAATGCTCGGCGTCCACGACGGTTTGCACGTTGTAGGCCACACGTGGCCCTTTGGCCGTGCGCATCATTCGGGCATCGCTTTCATGAGTGTTGAACTGCTCGATGCCCATCGAACGCATCAGTGCCTGGCAACTCTGATTATCCTGTTGTCGAGCCTCAAGCTGTGCCAGTGCTGCTTTGATTGCGCTGCGATCAATTGAATCTGTGGTTTCAGCCTTGTCGGCCTCATCCAGCTCGGCCAGATACTGAGCGATGCGCTTATCCAGTTTTTCTTCCTGGCGCTTGAGCTGCTTCAAATTCACATGACGCCGTGAGGAGGCGACCGCCTGAAACTTGCTGCCGTCGATGGCCACCAATTCACCGGCGATCAAGCCTGCTGTGCGACAAAATCGAACGAAAGCACGGCAGGTCGCGATGAAGGCGGGTTTATTGTTCTTGCGAAAGTCGGCGATGGTCTTGAAGTCGGGCTTGAGCCGGTTGATCAGCCACATCACTTCGATGTTGCGCTGACACTCGGCTTCAAGACGTCGCGATGAGCGAATCCGCTGAAAATAGCCGTAGAGGTAGAGTCTTAGCTGATCGGCGGGATCATAAGCAGGGCGCCCCGTGCTTTTTGGAATCGCTTTATCGAAGCCCAGTTGCACCAGATCGAGCTTGGCAACGTACAGGTCAATGACACGAACGAGGTGATCCTCGGGGATCAACTCTTCCAGCGAGACCGGGAATAGGCTGGTCTGGCTGCGGGACTCACCTTGGATGTAGGCCATAACGAAAAATGCTCTGTATCTTTCGATACGGAGCATTTTCTTTGAGCGCTGCGCAGATTGCTAGGTTTTCACACAGTCTGCGAAGGAGGTCTCTTGTTACGCCATCAATGCTGGCGCGGCTGGATCAGCAGCTGTAGTAAAGCTCGTATTCCAGTGGGTGCACGAAGGTGCGAACGCGGATTTCTTCTTCGCTTTTCAGTGCGATGTAAGCGTCGATGAAGTCGTCGCTGAATACGCCGCCTTTGGTCAGGAACGCACGGCCCTTGTCCAGTTCTTCCAGCGCTTCTTTCAGGCTGCCGCAAACCTGTGGGATCTCTTTGGCCTCTTCAGGCGGCAGGTCATACAGGTTTTTGTCAGCTGCGTCGCCAGGGTGGATCTTGTTCTGGATGCCGTCCAGGCCAGCCATCAACAGAGCCGCGAAGGCCAGGTACGGGTTGGCTGCCGGATCCGGGAAGCGTGCTTCGATACGACGGCCGCGTGGGCTGTTGACGTAAGGAATACGGATCGAGGCAGAGCGGTTACGTGCCGAGTAGGCCAGCATGACCGGGGCTTCGAAGCCTGGAACCAGACGCTTGTAGGAGTTGGTTGCCGGGTTGGTGAAGCCGTTCAGGGCTTTACCGTGCTTGATGATGCCGCCGATGAAGTACAGCGCGATGTCGGACAGGCCGGCATAGCCTTCACCTGCGAAGGTGTTTTTGCCATCTTTGGCGATGGACATGTGCACGTGCATGCCCGAACCGTTGTCACCGTACAGAGGCTTTGGCATGAAGGTCGCAGTGCGGCCATAAGCGTCAGCAACGTTGTGAACAACGTACTTCAGGGTCTGAACTTCGTCAGCCTTCTTGACCAGCGTATTGAACTTCACGCCGATTTCGTTCTGGCCAGCGGTCGCCACTTCGTGGTGGTGAACTTCAACGGTCTGGCCCATTTCTTCCAGAGCATTGCACATGGCGGTACGGATTTCGTGGTCATGGTCAAACGGCGGAACCGGGAAGTAACCACCTTTGATGCCAGGGCGGTGGCCTTTGTTGCCGCCTTCCACATCCTGGTCGGACATCCACGAACCTTGTTCAGAGTAGATCTTGAACATGGAACCGGAGATGTCGGATTTGAATTTCACTTCGTCGAAGATGAAGAATTCTGGCTCCGGACCTGCGAATACGGTGTCACCGATACCGGTGGACTTCAGGTATTCCTCGGCGCGACGAGCAATGGCGCGTGGGTCACGGTCGTAACCTTGCATGGTCGACGGTTCGATGATGTCGCACACCAGAATCAGGGTCGGCTCTTCGGTGAACGGATCCAGAACTGCGGTTTCGTCGTCCGGCAGCAGGATCATGTCGGAGGCTTCGATGCCTTTCCAGCCAGAGATGGAGGAGCCGTCGAACATCTTGCCGACTTCGAAGAAGTCGTCTTCCAGCGCATCGCGAGCTGGCATGGTCACGTGGTGCTGCGTACCTTTAGTGTCCGTGAAGCGCAGATCAATCCACTTAACGTCATGATCTTTGATGAGTTGAACCGACTTCGACATGGTGTCCTCCGGGTGGCTAAGGACCGCCTTCTATAGGCTGGGTCCCTTGAATTTGGGTGATGCCGGCGCGAGTATTCTGCCAAGGCAACCTGCCTCACAAGGGAGCAATTTGCATGCCAGTGCCCCGAGTTGGGTTTTTTGCTTCAAAAGCCGGCTTTCAGGGGATGAAAACGCGTCTTCCGGGAAAATCACGCACCGTTATGGCGCTGTCATTTGTTGTGCTGACTCTTTTTGGTGCGTCGACGATTGCGTGTACGATAACTGGTTAAACGTTGAGCAATTTCCGCTATAATCCGCGCCCCCCTTTTTCAGTCGGCACCTCACGCTCTGTTTCCATGAAACTAATCGTTAAAGTTTTCCCAGAAATCACCATCAAAAGCCCGCCGGTGCGCAAGAAATTCATCCGGCAGCTGGGCAAGAACATTCGTACCGTGCTCCGTGAACTGGACGCGGACATTGTCGTGGGTGGCGTATGGGACAACCTTGAGGTCGAAACCCGTCTGACCGACCCCAAAGTGCTGCAGGGCATAAGGGACCGGCTTAGCTGCATGCCGGGGATTGCCAACTTTCTGCAGGTGGCCGAGTACCCGCTGGGCGACATGGATGACGTGGTCGCCAAGTGCAAACTGCACTACGCCGATCTGTTGCCGGGCACGATGTTTTCAGTGCGCTGCAAACGCGCCGGTCGTCACGATTTCAGCTCGATGGACGTCGAAAAATACGTCGGCAGCCAGTTGCGCATGCAATGCGGCGCGGCCGGGATCGAGCTGAAAAAGCCCGATCTGGTCGTGCGGATGGAAATTCGCGACCAACGGTTGTTTGTTGTTCATGACCAGCACAAGGGCATGGGCGGCTATCCTTTGGGCGCGCTGGAGCAGACCCTGGTATTGATGTCCGGCGGGTTCGATTCGACCGTTGCGGCCTACCAGATCATGCGCCGCGGCCTTATGGCGCACTTCTGCTTCTTCAATCTGGGCGGTCGTGCCCATGAACTGGGCGTGATGGAAGTCGCGCATTTCATCTGGAAGAAGTACGGCAGTTCGCAGCGTGTGCTGTTTGTCAGCGTGCCTTTCGAGGAAGTTCTCGGAGAAATTCTGCAGAAAGTCGATAACAGTCATATGGGTGTAGTTTTGAAGCGTATGATGTTACGCGCTGCATCCGCTGTGGCTGATCGTCTCGAAATCGACGTGCTGGTGACGGGCGAAGCGATTTCACAGGTTGCCAGCCAGACACTGCCGAACCTGTCGCTGATCGACGCGGCCACCGACAAACTGGTGTTGCGACCGCTGGTTGCAACCCACAAGCAGGACATCGTGGACCTGGCGACTGAAATCGGCACTGCCGATTTTGCCCGGCACATGCCCGAGTATTGCGGGGTGATTTCGGTCAACCCGAAGACCAACGCCAAGCGAAATCGCGTTGAGTACGAAGAACAACAGTTCGACATGGCGATTCTCGAGCAGGCGCTCGAGCGCGCCAAGCTGGTTTCGATCGATCGGGTCATCGACGATCTGAGCCGCAATATCGACATCGAAGAAGTCAGCCAGGCGCTGGCCGGCCAGGTCATCATCGACATCCGTCACCCGGATGCCCAGGAAGACCAGCCGCTGCAAGTGCCCGGCGTGGAGATACAGACGTTGCCGTTCTACGCACTGAACAGCCGTTTCAAGGCACTGGATGACACGCGCCAGTACCTTTTGTATTGCGACAAAGGCGTCATGAGTCGCCTGCATGCTCACCATTTGCTCAGTGAGGGGCATGCCAATGTGCGCGTTTATCGACCGAGCTAAGTGCCCGGGGCTGTTTGCCTGTGGCTTGCGTCACCGGCCCCCCGACACCAGTCGTCATGCCGTAACGGCTTTTGCCGACTCGAAATAGTAATCGCTGCCTGTAAACAGGCAGCAGACCGAATCCTCTGATCGAGATACACAAGTGATCGAAAATCTACGCAACATCGCCATCATTGCTCACGTTGACCATGGTAAGACCACCCTGGTAGACAAACTCCTGCGTCAATCCGGCACTCTGGAGCGCGGCGAGCTCAACGATGAGCGCGTGATGGACTCCAACGACCAGGAAAAAGAGCGCGGTATTACCATTCTCGCGAAGAACACCGCGATCAACTGGAATGGCTACCACATCAACATCGTGGACACCCCGGGCCACGCCGACTTCGGTGGTGAAGTAGAGCGCGTGATGTCGATGGTTGACTCCGTACTGCTGCTGGTCGATGCCCAGGACGGCCCTATGCCGCAAACCCGCTTTGTGACCAAGAAGGCTTTCGAAGCCGGCCTGCGTCCAATCGTGGTCATCAACAAGGTTGACCGTCCAGGCGCGCGTCCGGACTGGGTTCTGGATCAGATCTTCGACCTGTTCGACAACCTGGGTGCTACCGAAGAACAGCTGGACTTCAAAGTCGTCTACGCCTCTGCCCTGAACGGCATTGCCGGTCTGGACCACACCGAAATGGCTGAAGACATGACCCCGCTGTATCAGTCCATCGTCGACAACGTTCCGGCACCTGCCGTTGACCGTGACGGCCCGTTCCAGATGCAAATCTCGGCACTGGACTACAACAGCTTCCTGGGCATCATCGGCGTTGGCCGTATTGCTCGCGGCAAGGTCAAGCCAAACACCCAGGTTGTGGCTATCGACGCCAACGGCAAGCGCCGTAACGGTCGTATCCTGAAACTGATGGGTCACCACGGTCTGCACCGTGTAGACGTCGAAGAAGCAGCTGCCGGCGACATCGTCTGCATCAGCGGCTTCGAAGAGCTGTTCATCTCCGACACCCTGTGCGACCCACAGAACGTTGAAGCGATGAAGCCGCTGACCGTTGACGAACCTACCGTTTCCATGACGTTCCAGGTAAACGACTCGCCTTTCTGCGGTAAAGAAGGCAAGTTCGTCACCAGCCGTAACATCAAGGAACGTCTGGACAAAGAACTGCTGTACAACGTTGCCCTGCGCGTTGAAGAAGGCGACACCGCCGACAAGTTCAAGGTCTCCGGCCGTGGTGAGCTGCACCTCTCGGTACTGATCGAAACCATGCGTCGCGAAGGCTTCGAAATGGGTGTTGGTCGTCCTGAAGTGATCATCCGCATGGTTGATGGCGTCAAGCACGAACCGTTCGAGAACGTCACCATCGACCTGCCGGAAGAATCCCAGGGTTCCATCATGGAACAGATCGGTATCCGTAAGGGCGACCTGACCAACATGGTTCCGGATGGCAAGGGCCGTGTTCGTCTTGAATACAACATCCCTGCTCGTGGCCTGATCGGTTTCCGTAACGAATTCCTGACCCTGACTTCCGGCGCAGGCATTCTGACCAGCATCTTCGACCGTTACGACGTGATGAAGTCTGGCGACATGTCCGGCCGTCAGAACGGCGTTCTGGTTTCGGTTGCTACCGGCAAGGCACTGACCTACTCCCTGGAAACACTGCAAGCCCGTGGCAAGCTGTTCCTGGGTCATGGCGAAGATGTGTACGAAGGTCAGATCGTCGGCATCAACAGCCGCGACAACGACCTGGGTGTAAACCCAACCAAGGGCAAGAAGCTCGACAACATGCGTGCTTCCGGTAAAGACGAAACCATCGCTCTGGTTCCGCCTATCCGCTTCACTCTGGAACAAGCGCTGGAATTCGTACAAGAAGACGAACTCTGCGAAGTGACTCCAAAGTCGATCCGCCTGCGTAAGAAAATCCTTGGCGAAAGCGAGCGTACCCGCGCTGCCAAGAAGTCGGGCAACTGAGTGATCAGTTAGTCGGCTAGACACAAAAAACCCGGTCGCGAGACCGGGTTTTTTTATGCCTGCCATTTGTGGCCTCTGGCATCAGCCAGTGCAGCCACCTCTACTTTGAGCGACCGCCCACGGGGGCCAGCAGCAACTCGATGCGCTGCTTGCGAATGCCGTCGGCTGCGGCTTCAGCCAAGGCTGCGTCGCTGATGATGGTGTCGAACTGATCCAGCCCGGCCACCTTGTACATGCCGAAGGTGCCGTATTTGGAGCTGGTGGCGACCAAAACCGTTTGCGAGGCTGATTGCATGGCGGCCTGCTTGACCTCGACTTTCAAGGCCGACGGCGTCGTGGTACCGCGCTGCAAGTCCCACGAGCTGGTAGACATGAACGCCACGTCGGTGGCCAATTGCCGCAACGTCGCTGCAGCCAGCCCACCGACGCTGGAGCGATTGGGGTGATCGAGCAGCCCGCCGGTGTGAATCACATCCACATGCGCAGCATCGGCCAGTGCGTTGACCACGCCGAAATCATTGGTCACCACGGTCATGCCTGACAGCGCGATAATGTGCGGCACGATTTCCAGCGTGCTGGTGCCTGCGTCCAGGTAAATCGTCATGTCCGGGTGCAGCAAACCTGCTGCCAGCCGCGCCATGCCTTGCTTGTGCGGCAGTTCTACCACGGCTTTGGACTGATGGCTGGGCTCGCTGTGCACCTGGCTGGCGATGCGCACGCCACCGGTGACCGAATAGGCCCGGCCTTCCTGCTCCAGCTGAGCGATGTCGCGGCGGATGGTCATGTGCGAGCAGTCGAACATCTCCATTAACTGATGAACGCTGAGTACCTGATGCTTGCGCAACTGACGCAGCATCAGCTCCCGGCGCTGATCGGGGATCATAGGTGTACCGCCAGAAATGGCGATCTCCTCTTCAGTGGACATTCGTGCTCCTTGATGAGCCGCCAAGACAACAGGCGGTCCGCGCATCTTAGCCAATCGCCTCGGCAATGGAAGCGGCGACTGGGCTTTTTGCGCGGTTCGGCTCATCTCGGCAGCCCGTTTACCTCAGCTCATCCAGTTGCCACCATCGACGTTGTAAGTCTGCGCCACCACGTATTCACTGTCGGTCGAGGCGAGAAAGATAGCCATGCCGGTCAGGTCATCCGCGGTGCCCATGCGTCCGTAGGGTACCTGCTCGCCGACCAGTTTCTTTTTCTCGCCCCGCGGGCGGTTTTCATAGCGGGCGAACATCGCGTCCACGCCATCCCAGTGCTCGCCATCGACTACGCCAGGGGCGATGGCATTCACATTGATACCGTGCCTGATGAGGTCCAGCCCGGCCGATTGCGTCAGGCTGATCACCGCAGCCTTGGTCGCGCAATACACCGCCACCAACGCTTCACCACGCCGGCCGGCCTGGCTGGCCATGTTGATGATCTTGCCGCCGTGGCCCTGAGCAATCATCTGCTTTGCCGCTGCCTGCAAGGTGAACAGCGTGCCCGCGACATTGATCGAAAACAGCCGCTCGTAGCTGTCACGCGTGATATCCACAATCGGTGCAAGATCGAACAGCGCCGCGTTATTGATCAGGATATCCAGCTTGCCGGTCTGCGCCACCACGGCGGCGATGGCCTGATCGATGGACGCCTGATCCGTCACGTCCATGCTGACCGCATAAGCGTTCGGCCCCAGTTCGATTGCTGTGGCTTGTGCACGCTCAAGATTGATATCGGCAATGGCCACGCTGGCCCCTTCGCGGATGTAAGCCTGCGCAAAAGACCGCCCAATGCCCCGCGCCGATCCGGTGATCAGCGCGCTTTTACCTTCAAGTCGTTTCATGGGTTCATCATCCGTCCAATAAGTGTGAGAACTGCCGGTTTACTTTGGATAACCGGCGCGCTTCATCTCGCGTTCGGTGACGGCCTGTGCGGCAGTGAGGGCTTGTTCAGTGGTGGTTTGCCCGGTCACAGCGGCTGAGAACAGCTTGCCGACCGAGGTGCCGATGGCCTGGAACTCCGGAATGGTCACGTATTGAATGCCGACATAAGGCACAGGCTTGGCCGAGGGTTGTGCAGGGTCGGCGTGCTGCATCATCTGCAACGTGACTTTGGCGAACGGCGCAGCCTTGAGGTAGGCCTCGCTGTAGGTGGAGGTCCGGGTACCAGGCGGCACATTGGTGATGCCGTCCTTCTCGGCGACCAACTGGATATACGCTTTGGACGTCGCCCAGGTAATAAATGCCTTGGCCGCATCCTTGTGCCTGGAGGTGGCCGGTATCGCCAGCGACCAGGCGTAAAGCCATGAAGAACCTTTGTCGGTCACTTCAACCGGCGCAGGCGCAAAGCCGACGCTGTCGACCACCTTGCTCTGTTCCTTGTCGGTGGTGAAGGAGCCCGCCACGCTGGCGTCCACCCACAAGGCGCATTTGCCGCTATTGAACAGCGCGAGGGTTTCGTTGAAACCGTTGCTCGATACGCCCGGCGGGCCATAGTTTTTCAGGGTGTTGACGTAAAAGTTCGCAGCGTTAGCCCATTCCGGGCTGTTCAGTTCGGGTTTCCAGTGTTCATCGAACCAGCGCGCGCCGAACGCGTTGGCCATGGTGCTGAGCAGCGCGATGTTCTCACCCCAACCCGCTTTGCCACGCAGGCACATGCCGTACACGCCCTTGTCAGGCTGATGAAGCTTTGCCGCGAACTCGCCCAACTGCGTCCAGGTCGGGCGCTCCGGCATGCTCAGGCCCGCTTGCTTGAACAGGTCGGTGCGGTAATAGGTGATCGTGCTTTCGCCATAAAACGGCAGGGCGTAGAGGGTGTTTTTGACCGACAGGCCCTGACGCACCGAGGGAAAGATGTCTTCCAGGTCGTATTCCGGCGCAAGGTCGGTGATCGGCTCCAGCCATTGCTTGGCGCCCCACAGCGGGGTTTCGTAGGTGCCGATGGTCAGCACGTCGAACTGGCCACCCTGGGTGGCAATGTCGGTGGTCAGGCGCTGGCGCAAAACGTTCTCTTCCAGCACCACCCAGTTGAGTTTGATATCAGGGTGCTGCTGTTCGAAGATCTTCGACAGGCGTTGCATGCGGATCATGTCGCCGTTGTTCACAGTGGCGATGGTCACGGTTTCGGCGGCCTGAGCGGCAAGGCTGATGAGGGCAACAGACACACCTGCGGACAGGCAAAGTGCTTTGTGGATATTCATCGTAGTGCTCTCCACTCCGCGCCTTGTTCGGCGGGAGCTATTGTTTTTGTTGTTGACCACGGCTGAGCGGCCTTGATGGACGAGCCGATTACAGCAGCCTGTGCGCGGGTGAACAAACGCAGCAGGAACGCTCGACTGATACTTTTTTAACCGAAGCCTGCCTGGCGGTCTGAAAGCAAAAAAGTACCAGCGCCGGCCTCATCGCGAGCTAGCGCTGGGCGAACGGGAGGGCGTATGTTTGTACGTGCACAGAGCATTCATAACGATAAAAGGCGCAATCTATGCCTGACAGCCGAGCTGCCTTGTTCGAGCAGCGCCCCGCCGAGCTTGAGGTCATCCTCCCGCAGCCCGATCATTGCTTTCGCTGGTATGAGCACGACTATCCCTACTCGCTGGCGCGTTGGAACCACCATCCTGAATTTGAAATCCATCTGATCCGCCAAGGCAGCGGCAGGCTGGTCGCCGGTGATTACATCGGCGAGTTCGGTGCCGGTCATGTGGCACTGATCTGCCCCGATCTGCCCCACGACTGGATCGGCGACCTGGCTCCCGGCGAGCATCTGGCCGGGCGTGACGTGGTGTTGCAGTTCGACGGCGCGGCGTTGCTGGCGCTGCGTGGCACATTGCCGGAAGTGGGTGACTTGCAGCGTCTGTTCGAGCAGGCGCGTCGTGGGCTGGAGTTCACTGGCAAAACGGCGGTGCAGGCGGCGCAACTGCTTGAACAGATTGGCCCGGCTCAGGGGTTGGAGCGATTGATTCTGTTCCTGCAACTGGTCAACACACTGATGAAAGCGCCCACCCAGGACGCTCACCTGCTGGCCAGCGCCTGTTATGCACCGACGCTGGATGCGCGCAGTTCCGAGCGGATCAACAAGGCGTTCGATTATCTGCTGACCGAATTGACCAGTGATGTTCGCCTGTCGGTCATCGCGCAACGGCTGGACATGAGTGATCCGGGCTTTTCACGCTTTTTCAAGCGCACCACCGGCCACTGTTTCATTGATCTGATGCGCAAACTGCGCGTTCAGCGGGCTTGCCGGTTGCTGCTGCAAAGCGAGATGTCGGTGTCAGACATCTGCTTTGAAGTCGGTTACGCCAACCTGTCCAACTTCAACCGGCACTTTCGCGTGGAAATGCAGCAGACGCCCAGTGAATACCGGCGCGCCGCTGCCCTCGTCTGATCAGTGACCTGCCGGGTCTTTCGCCTGTGGCTCGCGAGTGACTGCATTCACCAGCTTGCCGATGGTCAGGCCCTGAAAGAGGATCGACAGCAACACCACGATATAGGTGATGCTCAACAGCAAGTCGCGTTCCGGCCCGTTGGGCAGGGCCAGCGCCAGCGCTACCGAGACGCCGCCGCGCAAACCGCCCCAGGTCAGAATGCGGATGGTGCCGTGCGGCACCTTGCGCCAGCGACGCAGCAGCAGAATGGCCGGGGCCACGGTGACAAAGCGCGAGAGCAGAATCGCCACGGCCAGCAGGCTGGCTGCAATCAAGTGCTGCCACGAGAACGGCAGCAGCAACAGCTCCATGCCGATCAGCGCAAACAGCAATGCGTTGAGCATGTCATCCAGCAACTCCCAGAAACCGTCCATGTAGCGACGGGTCATGTCGTTCATCGCCAGATTGCGCCCCAGATTACCGATGATCAGCCCGGCCACGACCATCGCGATAGGGCCGGACACATGCAGCTCCGAAGCCATTGCCGAGCCGCCGATCACCAGCGCCAACGTCAGCATGACTTCGATCTGATACTGCTCGATGCTCTTGATCATCAGGTACACGGCGTAGCCGATCAGCCCGCCGAACAGCACACCGCCCACCGCTTCGTGAACAAACAACAGCGCGGTTTCGCCTACAGTAGGCGTCTCGCCCAGTTGCGCAATGCCCAGCAACACGGTGAACACCACAACCGCCGTGCCGTCGTTGAACAGTGATTCACCGACGATGGTGGTTTTCAGCGGCTTGGACGCATTGGCGGTCCGCAACACGCCGAGCACCGCAATCGGGTCGGTGGGCGAGATCAGCGCGCCGAACAGCAGGCAGTACAGCGGGCTGACGTGCCAGCCGAACAGGGCAAAAATCCAGTAAGCCAACGCGCCGATGACGGTGGTGGCAATCAACACACCAAACGTTGCCAGCAGGCCGATGGGCCAGCGATAGCTCTTCAGGTCGGCAAGGTTTACGTGCAGCGCCCCGGCGAACAGCAGGAACGACAGCATCCAGTTCATCAGCAGATCGCCGAAGTCGATCTGACCGATCAACTGCTGGACGCGATCTTCCAGGCCGGGATAGCCCAGAAAGCTCAGGCCTTGCAGCAGCAACGAGAACATCAGCGCAGTGACCATTACGCCGATGGTGGGGGGCAGACCGATAAAACGATAATTCACATAGGTCAGCAGCGAGGTGAGGCAGATAAAACCAGCAGCGAGCTCAAGCATCCGTTATTCCAAAATCCGTAATTGCAGTTTCTCGATCACCGTAACCGAGCCTGTGTTTGATGGACCGGGGCGGTGTCCAGGCACATAGCGATGCGACACAGCAGGGTCTGCGTTGACCACGCGAAAACGGTGATGTTGCAAAAAAGCGGGAATAAACGGTCTGGCGGGTTGTAAGCGAGGAACGTCGGGGGGGGCACATATAAAAAAGTCAGCCCGGATAACGGTCCGGGCTGACGGGGGATGTAACGGTGGGTGGCCTCCCTGGCAGGTTCAGAATCATTGGCTGTTTCTGCACCCGCTCAGGATCTGATACTGCACGGTGTTCAGCTTGCCTTTGGAGTCCTCGTAGGTCATCAGCTTGGGCATCACGCTACAGGTCTGCAGATCCGGGGATTTGCGAATGACCTTGGCAACGTCCAGCTTCATGCCGTACTTGTATTCCTTGATCTCAGGCATCGGCTTGTTATGAATAGCGGCGTACTTCTGTACGCTGGCCTGGTGCTCTTTAATCACGGTAGTGGCTTTGACTTCATCAGTGGTGTAAGCGAAAGCACTCAGTGGCGAAAGGATAACCAGAGCAAGTAACAACGATTTGGCTGTGCGCATTTTCTTTTGTCTCCGTTTGAATGTGGCTTAACCTTAACAAGTGCGTGCTAACCAGAAAGTGGCTGAAACATTACAAATCGGTAATCTGGTAAATGTCAGCTTTCTAACAGTATTGTCATTCTCTGCTCACCTTCCTGTTAGCTGCCCTGGCATAAGCTTGTTTCATCCCTGACGAGCACCGCGCTCTTAAGGAACCCCTTACACACCCAAGAGGTAATGATGATGAAACTGATCAAGTCGATGGTCTTCGCCGTAGCTGCCTTGTCCGCCACTGCAGCCTTCGCCGACGACGGTAACGAGTACGCAAGCATCGCCGCTGACAAGATGCGTCTGGCGCAGGAATTGCGTTTCAACGAACAGAACAGCAGCAATAAAGCCGAGCAGTACGTCAATACAGACGACAACGCCAAGGCCGAGCGGTCGACCAAGTCCGAAGGCTGATGCCTTTGATGCCCGACCCGCTGCACCCCCATTCGCCCTTTGTAGCAGCTCCCTGCTCCTTTGGACGGGGCGAATCTTTAAGCGTCCTGCGGGGCGCTTTTTTTTTATTTCCGCCACGGGCCATCGCCCCCACGCTCAGCGGTATACACAACGCGGCTTGACTCTCGTGCGACGTGCTGCGTCGCATGCCGTTCTGGACGCTCCGCGTCCGATCTTGAGTGCCGGGTTGCGCGTGTCAAAGCATGTTTCATTTTATTGAATAAACACACGCCGTCGTGTGCTTCATTACCTATTTGTAATCTGGCTGTCACCTTGGCGTTATCTTCGCCACTTCAAGATTGTGCCCCACTGGCAGCGCTCGGGTTTATAAAAATAGCCAGGCCGACATGTTTATAACAATCTGCCGATCAGACGGAGCGCACATGACTCAACTTAAAACACTCTCACTGGCCCTGTGTTCGACACTCGCAGGTGTCGCACCGGCTGCCGTATTTGCCGACGAGCAGAAAGAAGGCTTCATCGAAGGCAGCACGCTGACCGTACTCAACCGCAACTTCTACATGAACCGAGACCACCGCAACGGCGAGTCCAGCCCTACCGGCAATGGTTATTCCGAAGCGTGGGCGCACGGCATCATCGGGCGATTCCAGTCCGGTTTTACCCAAGGCACCTTCGGCGTTGGCGTCGATGCCTTTGCCATGATCGGCATCAAGCTCGACACCGGTGACGGACGCAACGGCGGGCGCAGCCCGTTCGACGTAATGCCGGTCGATGGGGACGGCAGCGCCCGTGACGAATACACCAAAGTCGGCGGCTCACTGAAAGCCCGTGCCTTCGACACCGTCGTGAACGTAGGTGATGTTTTCCCGTCCACACCAGTGGTTGCTTTCGGCGACTCTCGCTTGCTGCCGGAAAGCTTTCGCGGCGTCACGGCGATCAACAACAGCTTCGAGGGCCTGACCCTGCAAGGCGGTCGCTTGCACTCCATGAGCCAGCCGGTCTCCAGCAACATGCGGGACGGTTTCGTCACATTCTACGGCGGTGCCGTCGACTCTCCGTGGGTTGCCTACTTCGGCGGTGACTATCAGGCCACCGACAGGCTGAGCCTTGGCCTTTACACCAGCCGACTCAAAGACGCCTGGGATCAGAAATACGCCTCGGCGTCTTACGTTCTGCCACTCTCCGATGAACTGTCGCTGACCAGCAGCCTGAACTATTACAACGCCACCGACGAAGGCAAAAAGCTGCTCGGCGAATTCGACAACGATATCTGGAGTGCAAAAGTCGCCCTGCAATACGGCGCGCACACCCTGTCGCTCTCGCACCAGCGCAACCAGGGTGATGACGATTTCGACTACCTCAGGCAGTCCGACTCCATCTACCTGGCCAACTCCATCCAGTACAGCGACTTCAACTCACCCAAAGAGCGCTCGTGGATGGTCACCTACAACCTCGACATGTCCACTTATGGCGTTCCCGGCCTGTCATTCATGACCCGTTACGGCAAAGGCACCGACGCCGACTACTCCAACGCCAACAGCACCTACATGCGCCGCGACGCACAAGGTAACCCGCTGACCGATCAGAAGCGTTGGGAGCGCAACATCGAAGCCAAATACATCGTGCAGACCGGCTCGTTGAAAGACCTGTCCCTGCGCGTTCGCCAGGCCAATACTCGCGCGACAGCGTTTGAATCGGATCTGGATGAAGTAAGGGTGATTATGGAGTATCCGTTGAGCGTGCTCTGACCGCTTATCACACTTCAACAGCAGCATCAGTCAAAGCGCCTTTCGGGGCGCTTTTTCGTTGTGCGATGGTTCTTGCCCGTAAACTTTCCGGAACTGCAACGTTGTTTCGGTCACTCAGTGAGCGCTCAATAGTCCGGGGTGCTGCACTGCCGATGCTCATCTGAAAATCGGCGATGGCGTTCAACGGGAAGAGAAGGGTCAATGGCGGTTACCAAAGCAGTCTTCACCGAGGGCTCGGTGTTGCGGCATGTTGTGTTCATGACCAGCACCAGTGCGACCAGCCTGTTGTCGATCTTTCTGATCGAAGTGCTGACCGTGGTTTATATCGCGATGCTGCGCGACGACAGTTTGCTGGCCGCGTTCGCGGTGGCCAAGACCCTGATGTTTTTCATTATCTCGATGATTCTTGGCATCGCCGTGGCAGTCTCTTCAACCGTGTCGAGAGCCTTGGGCAGTGGCGTGCCGGATCAGGCCAGGCGGCTCGCCAGCAGCGGCTTGCTGCTGGGCATCATTGCCACTGTCTGTTGCGCTGTGCTTGAGCTGATATTTCTGGATTCAGCCATACAAATGCTGGGCGGCGAGGGCAGTAGTTTCACCGCGGCGCGCGAGTACCTTTGGCTAACCCTTCCGGCCTCGGTGCTGGTTGCCGTCGAGCAACTGTGCGTGCAGATACTGCGCAGTGCAGGGTTCGGCAAACAGGCGATGTGGACCCTGCTGACTGCGACTGCTGCCGTCGCAATCGCCGACCCGCTGCTTATCATCGTGTTCGATCTGGGCCTGGCGGGTGCGGGGGTCGCCTACCTGATATCGAGCCTGGTATCGGCGTGCCTGGGATTTTATTACGTCCACCGTGTCGCCCGCCTGACCTGTCGGGTCAGCCTGACGCACCTGTCAGGCGACATCAGCATTATCGGCCGAACTGCCGTGCCCGCGGTGATCGGAAACCTGGCGACACCGGTGGGCATGGCCTACGTAATGGCTGCGATGGCGCCATTCGGTGCACAGGCGCTGGCGGCGATCGGGGTGATCGACAGGGTCATTCAGGTAGCGTTTTGCGTGGTGTTTGCCTTGCCCGGCGCGCTGATTCCGATACTGGGACAAAACCTCGGCGCAATGAACACCGCCCGCGTCTCGCAAGCCGTAAAAACCACGTACGGGTTGCTGATCGGCTACGGGGCAACCACCTCGCTGTTGCTGATTCTGCTGGCTGAGCCGTTGGCCAGACTGTTCCATGTTTCCGGCGAAGGCCTGGTTGTTTTCTCCGCGTTCTGTCGATGGGGCGGTCTTCTCTGGACGCTGATCGGGCTCCAGTTCATTGCCACGTCTATCTTTCTCAGCGCAGGTCGACCGATGTACGTGACGTTGTTTGGCTGGCTGCGGGCCAGCCTGGGAACGGTGCCGTTCGTGTGGTATGGCGCACAGGCATTCGGCAGTGTCGGTGTCATGCTCGGGCAACTGCTGGGCAACACCATAGTGGCCTTTTGTGCCTGCTGGGTGGCGCATCTGCTCATGAAAAAGCGGATAGGCAACAAGCTCGACCTAACAGGGAACCGATCTCGCCATCGAGGTAACTCATAGCCCACGCTTTGTCCGCCCTTCGCTGCTGACGGGTGGGCAGGTCGTACAGATAATCAAAAAAATGGACTATAGAGGACTCTCATGACTGCCTACGATGTAGAAAAGGAATGGAGCAGAATTTCCAATACTGCCGCTAAAACTCACCAGAACAACGATTTTGAAGGTTTCACCTACCAGGACTTCAGAACCCACGTACCGATCATGGACAAGGAAGGCTTCGCGGCACAAACCGAACGCTGCCTTGAGCGCAACGAGCGCAACTGCCTGATCGGCTTTACCAGTGGCACCAGCGGCAACCTCAAACGCTGTTATTACTACTACGACTGTGAAGTCGATGAAGACAGTTCCCGCTCCAACGTCTTCCGCAGCAATGGTTTCATTCAACCCGGTGATCGCTGCGCCAACCTGTTCACCATCAACCTGTTTTCTGCCCTGAACAACATCACCACCATGATGGCCGGTAACTGCGGTGCGCATGTGGTGTCCGTAGGCGATATCACCCTGCTGACCAAGAGTCACTTCGAGGCGCTCAACTCGATCAAGCTCAACGTACTGCTCGGCGTACCCTCGACCATCCTGCAGTTCATCGATGCCATGCAGCAGCACGGTGTGCACATCGATATCGAAAAGGTCGTCTTCAATGGCGAGGGCCTGAAAACCTTTCAGAAGAAAATCATCAGGGAAGCCTTTGGCGAACAGGTCTCCATCGTCGGCGTATATGGCAGTTCCGAGGGCGGCATTCTGGGTTTCACCAACAGCCCTTGCCACACCGAATACGAGTTTCTTTCCGACAAATACTTCATCGAGAAAGAAGGCGACAGCATCCTCATCACCTCGTTGACCCGCGAGAACTTCACACCGCTGCTCCGGTATCGCCTGGGAGACACCGCAACGCTTTCGCTGAAAGGCGACAAGCTCTATTTGACTGACATCCAGCGGGAGGACATGAGCTTCAACTTCATGGGCAACCTCATTGGTCTGGGCATCATTCAACAAGCGATCAAACAGACACTGGGCCGCACGCTGGAAATCCAGGTTCACCTGTCAGTGACTGATGCGCGCAAAGAACTGGTGACCGTTTTCGTTCAGGCCTCGGAAGTCAACGAAGATGAACGCGCCAGAATCGAAACAGCCATCGCCGATATTCCGGACATCAACGAGGCCTATCAGAAAGACCAGGGCAGCGTGCTGGTTGTGCGCAAGGATGCCAGAGACTACGCCGTCTCGGAGCGAGGCAAAATGCTCTACATCATTGACCGCAGGAATTGAATGGCTGATGTGAAAGCATGAACACGCTGCACCGACGGGGTCTTTGGGCTGTGTGGGTGCAGTTTGCGAGGCGAGGCTTCCTGCGTCAGGCGGCAGAGGATGTCGTAGGCAAATGTATGGTCAGCCCACCTCCTGCAATCGCAGTTCGATGAGCGGTAAAGCATGCTTGCGCTAATGTATCCGGGCTCATTCTGGGCAATTTCGCTGCCCGGCCCTTGATGAGTATTCGCCGCCTTACTGTCCTCAAAAATCCCTAAAGCCTCGAAGGCTGCTTTGCCTATCAGGTTTTCAGTCTGGCCATGAGCTGTTTATCGTCATCATCACTGCGTCGCAAAAGCCGGTACGCCTATGTCCTACTCAGATCATTGATGCGTTGTAAGTGCTACCTCGTCTGAGCACCGCCCATACGATTCTTGCCAGCTTGTTCGCTAAAGCACATGCCACCTTGTTCGGATGCTTGCGTGCCAACAAGTCTCTTACCCACTGCCCAAGGGCATCATCGCGGCGTTCTATTCGAATCATGAGCGCTCGAGAACCTTGCACCAACAGGGTTCGCAGGTGCCTGTCACCTCGCTTGCTGATACCCAGCAATACGGGTCTCCCGCCTGTAGAGAACTGTCTGGGAACCAGCCCCAGAAAAGCGGAAAGGTCTCGTGAGGCTCGAAAATTGGAAGCGTCACCCAGATCCGCTACAAATGCGCTGGCGGTAATAGGACCAATGCCAGGAATCGTCATCAAGCGTGTACCAGCATCGTCTTGCGCCAGTTGCTGCTTGATTTGCGCATCACAGGCCTTTATTTCGGTATCAAGGCGATGAATATCCTCCAGCAAATGCTCCATGACCCTTTTGAACTGCAGCGGCAGGTCGCTACGTGAATCGTCAATCAGCTCAGGCACTTTGGCGATCGCTGCCTTGGTGGCTGGCAAGGCAATTCCGAACTCAAGCAAAAAACCATGCACCCTGTTGATGGCTTCAGTACGGTGGCAAACCAGTGACTCGCGAAGACGATGTTGTACAGAAAGTACCTGCTGCTCCACAGTCTTGACGGCAACGTAATGAGTACGTGGTCTGGAGGCCGCCTCGCATATAGCTTCGGCATCGATGAAGTCATTCTTGTTGCCCGTCACGTAGGGCTTCACATGTTGCGGAGCAATCAACTTCACCCGGTGCCCCAGCGAGGCGAGTTTCCTGGCAAGCCAGTGAGAGCCACCGCACGACTCCATTGCAATGGTGCAGGGTTCAATCTGAGCCGCAAACTGCAGAAGGCGATTGCGATTGAAGCACTTGCGTAATACTTGGTGGCCGCCTGCATCATGGCCTATGAGGTGAAAACTGTTTTTACCAATGTCGATGCCTAAGAGCTTGAGGCCGTTTTTCATGAGTGATCTCCTCGACGTTAGAGAGAAACCCGGAAAGTGTAGACACTCCGGGTTTCTCGGATCGGGCTGACCATCTCATTATTCCAGCTTTTCAGCCGTCACGCCGAGTTTTCTGCCGCTGTCGGTGGGCTTGCGCTGAATCGACAGCAGGCGGTCGCTGTCGTCGTACGCGAAATCCTGACGGGCATCGTCGTTGAGTCTGGCCAGTAAGCGGCCAATCGAATCACGCTCGAAATACGTGCTGCGCTGTGGCCGTTCGCCTTTTTCGCTGTAGCCGGTTTCTTCAACCTGAGTCAGATGCCCGCCCAGGTTGTAGCTGAACCGGCGAGTCAGTTGGTCGATGCGTTTTTCTTCGATCAGCCGGTCGGAATGGTCGTAGGCGAAAGTGTAGGTCGCATCGTTTTCATTGGTCAGTGCCACCAGGCGCAGGGCCTTGTCGTATTGGTACGCGACCATCAAGCCCTTGGGGTCCTGACGGCGGACCGGCAGGCCACGGGCGTTGCGGGCCAGGTGGGTGGTCTGGTCCTTGCCGTTGGTGTGTGTCAGCACCTGGCCGTGGGCGTTGTAGGTAAAGCGTTCACGGCTGCCGTCCGGGTGGTCGATGCGCAGCACTTCGCCGCCGGGTTTGCGTTCCAGCGTGGTGGTGTTGTTCAGGGCATCGGTGACGGCGATCAGTTGATGGCGTTCGTCGTACCGGTAATGGGTGCTCTTGCCCGAGCAGTCCTGAAAGCGTTCGACCTGCGCCAGGCTGTTCCACCACAGGTATTTTGACTTGAGGGTCGCGTCGGTGATGGTGTGCGGCAGGCCGTCTTCGCCGTTGTAGTACTCGGTCTTGTTGCCCAGCGCGTCGATTTCAGTGATGAGGTTGCCCCGATCATCGTAACGGGCCTGCCAGGTGCTGCCGTCGGGGTAGGTGACCTGTTTGACCAGCGTGGTCTTGTAGTGATGTTTGAAGCGGGTGGTTCGGCCCAGCGGGTCGGTTTCGGCTGTCAGGCGTGACAGGTCGTCGTACTCAAAGCCCAGCTGATTGCCGTCGGGCAGTGTCAGGCCGGTGATGTTGCCGGTGTCGTCCAGCGCGATGCGGTACTGCTCGCCACCGAAATCGGTGCTGGCGATGACGCGGCGGTCCTTGTTGTAGGTCACTTCGGCGCAGCGGCCCAGTACATCGGTTACGCGGGTCTGGCGCGCTTCAAAATCATAATCGAAGTGAAGGTGCTCGCCGTCGCTGGTCCAGTGTTCGACCACACGCGGTTTGTCATCCAGCACTTCCCAGCGGTACTCGCAGCCAAGCCCCAGTGCATTGGCATGGCGGGTCATCAGGCCGTCGGTGTAGCTGAAGGTGCGCACCGAATCGCCATTGCGGTTGTACACGCCGTTCAACTGGCCGTTGCTGTCGTAGTGGTAACGCACCAGCGTTTCGACCGCCTTGCCGTCAACGATGCGTTTGACGGTGCTCAGGCGGTGGGACACTTCGTCGTAGTGCAGGTGCACGCGCTGCCCGCCGGTGGCGCAGATGTCGGTCAGTACGCCGTCTTCACTGCGCACAAAATGCAGAAAATGCCCGAGGGCGTTTTCGATGCGTTCCAGCGGCACCGGCTGGTTGTCGTCGGGTACTTCGCCGAAGTAGTAGAAAACGTTGTCCAGCGTTTGCACCAGGTAATGACCGCCGTTGGTGCGCACCAGGTACAGCTGTTCCTGTGCGTTGTAGATGCGCTGGTTGTAGTCCAGTGTCACGAACGGCACGCTGCGGCCCTGATTGTCGCTGAGGTACAAAAAACTGCCCTTGCGGCGCAGGCTTTGTTCCCACGGCAATACCCAGCCTTTGCCCAGCACGCTGTCGACATTGAGGTCGCTGGCGTAGAAGCGTGTCCACTCGATAGGCATCCGGCCGGGCAGGCTGAAGTCGAACTCGTCGATCAGCAGTTTGCGCCCGGTGGTGGTGTCCACCGGGTTGCCGTGCAGGCCGCCGAGCACTTTTTCCGCCAGCGGGGCGACGCCAAAGCGAACGATGGCATCGCTCAACACGATGCCGCCCATAAAACGTAGCGCACAAGGGCCAGCGGCTTTGAGCCCGGCCTGCAGGCCCAGCTTGGCGATGCTGCCCACCGCTTTGGCACCGCCCGCGACCACCAGCAGAATGTCCACGGTGTAGCGGGCTGTCGCCGACACTTCATCGTCCACCGCCAGGTAGCGATGGGTGCCGCCGCCAATGAACACGTTGTTGGAGCCGGTGCCGATTTTTGCGCCGCAGGTCAGTTTGTCGCCTTTGCGCGCGGCAGGCTTGCCGTTGATGAATACATTGCTGGAGCCTTCGGCCACCTTGACGATGGGCGAGTGCTTTTCGCACACCGCCGTGCTGTCGATGGCAAACGCGGCGGGGCGACCGTTGATGAACACGTTGGGCGAGCCCGACTCGATCTGCCCCGCCGCAGAGCTGAAGGCGGCGCCGATACTCTCTCCGAGGCTGGCAATGGCATTACCGGCCAGACCGACCGCAAGACCCAGTAAAATTCCGCCGAGCCCGCAGGTGGCGACGGTGAACGACACATACGCCACTGCCGCAATGCCCACAATCGCACCGAGCACAAAGCCTGTCATGGCACTGGTGTGATCAATCTCATCCATCAACCGCGCCGCCTCGAACATCGCCGTTACTCCTGCAGGCTGCGGACAGTTGAGGGGGCGTCACCGGGAGTGAGGCTGATGTTGTGCAGTGGATAGTCCATTAAAACGTGTCCTGTCAGCGGTGAAGTGGAGTTCAGGAGGCGGTCAGGCCTTCAAGCATGCTGTCGAAATCCAGCAGCCAGGTGGTGAGCGCGGGTTTTTCAGAGTCGATCACGCATCCCACGCTCAGCCACTGACGCTGATTGTGATCGGCGACCGGCACGATGGCGCCGATCAAGCGCCCGTGTCGCTCCTCAAAGCCTTCGCGAAAGTGAAAATCCAGCCCCAGCGCCGCATTACCGGCCAACAGCGTTTCATAGTGGCGAATGATCCGGACCTCGCCATGCAGGGGCTTTAGCGCCTTGACGGCTTCGGCGAATGCCTCGGCAAGGTTTGCCCCTTCAGGCACATCGCGCCTCTGAATGGAGACGACAACAGGCTCTCCCTCAACGTGAACAGTGGCTTCAATCGCGCTGCAGCGGAACCCTTCCGGGAAGCCGAAATGGAACCCGCCGAAGTTGAAGCTGCAGGGGGCGTCGAGCAAGGGCTGTGGAACGGGAATGGCCGCTTGAATGAGGTCAAGTTCACGTTGCGCAGCGGCGCGTTCAGCTTCCTCGCGCGCCAGGGCTTCGTTAGCCAGTCGGCGCTCGGAGATACGGTCGTAGAGACTGGGTCGTGTCATAGAGCCTTGGCCTTGTTCATCAATGTCTACATCTCCTTATGCCGGGTGGCGCCGGTCAATGCCGCGCCAGACACCCGTTTGTATGCTGACGATAGGCATTTGAACGAGCCGGTTGCATCTCCAATGGCGAACGGCCGACATGGAAAAAACTGAAAACCCTGTGGGACAAAGGCTACGGACAGGTTCTACTTGCAAAAGTTAAGCGTTCGACCTTTCCTCAAGCGAAAGTTCATTGCAGGCACACGAAAGCTTCAGGAGGCCCTGTCTTGAGCATCCTGAAGCGTGAGTGGTTGGCGGTTAAAACTATTTCAGCGCCTTGACCTCATCCTCTTCCTGCTCCTCCTCGCGCCGATGCGCCCACTGATACAACGCCGGCAGCACCAGCAACGTCAGCGCCGTAGACGACAGAATCCCGCCAATCACCACCGTTGCCAGTGGCCGCTGCACTTCCGCGCCAGTTCCGGTGGCAAGGGCCATGGGGATGAAGCCCAGGGAGGCGACGAGGGCGGTCATCAGCACCGGGCGCAGGCGGGTGAGGGCGCCTTCGTTGATGGCGTCGTGCAACGAGCGGCCTTCTTCGCGCAGGCTGCGGATGAAAGAGATCATCACCAGGCCGTTCAGCACGGCCACACCCGACAGGGCGATGAAGCCCACGCCTGCGGAGATCGACAGGGGAATGTCGCGCAGCCACAGGGCCATGACGCCGCCGGTGAGGGCGAACGGTATGCCGGTGAACACCAGCAGGCCGTCCTTGAGGTTGTTGAACATCATGAACAACAGTGCGAGGACCAGCAGCAATGCCACCGGCACGACGATTTGCAGGCGTTTGGCGGCCGATTGCAGTTGCTCGAACTGGCCGCCCCAATTGGTCCAGTAGCCCGCCGGGATCTGCACGCCGCTGTCGATGGTGGTGCCCGCTTCTTCGACAAACGAGCCGAGGTCGCGACCGCGCACGTTGGCGCTGACGATCACCACGCGCTTGCCGTTCTCGCGGCTGATCTGGTTCGGGCCTAATACCAGATCAAGGCTGGCGACCTGGGACAGGGCGATGAAGCTGATCTGCTGGCTGCTCGCGTTCGCAGGCACCGGAATGAGCAGGCTGGAAAGCCCGTCCACGTCGGTACGCAGTTGCTCGGACAGGCGCACCACCATGTCGAAACGCCGATCACCTTCATACAAGGTGCCCGCCTGACGACCGCCCAGCGCAATGGCGATGGCGTCCTGCACGTCGGCCACGTTGAGGCCGTAACGCGCAGCCTTGTCGCGGTCGATGTTGATGGTCAGTACCGGCAGGCCGGTGGTCTGCTCGACTTTGACTTCTGAGGCGCCCGGCACTTTTTGCAGCGTGGCGGCGATTTTGGCGGCGGTCTGGTTGAGCACGTTCATGTCGTCGCCGAACACTTTCACCGCCACGTCACTGCGCACCCCGGAAACCAGTTCGTTGAAGCGCAACTGGATCGGCTGGGACAGTTCGTAGTTGCTGCCCGGCACACTGGCGGCGGCCTTTTGCAGGTCGGCGATCAGCGTTTCGCGGGATTTGTCCGGGTCCGGCCATTCGCTTTGCGGCTTGAGCATCACGTAGCTGTCGGAAATGTTGGGCGGCATCGGGTCGGCGGCGATCTCGGCGGTGCCGGTACGGGCGAAGACGCGCTGCACTTCCGGCACTTTTTCGATGATGGCTTTTTCCAGACGCTGCTGCATGTCCACCGACTGGCTCAGGCTGGTACCGGGTACGCGCAGCGCCTGCAAGGCAAAGTCGCCTTCGCTGAGGCTTGGGATGAACTCGCTGCCCATGCGGCTGGCAGTGAAGCCGGACAGCACGATCAGCACGAAGGCCATGCCGAAGGCGATGGCGCGATGGCTCAGCACCCAGCTCAGGATCGGCGCATAGCGCTGGCGAGCGGTGCGCATCACAAAGCCTTCTTCTTCCTTGACCTTGCCGGTGACGAACATGGCGATGGCGGCCGGCACGAAGGTCACCGAGAGGATCATGGCGCCGAGCAGGGCGATGACCACGGTGAAGGCCATCGGGTGGAACATTTTGCCTTCCACGCCGGTGAGGGCAAAGATCGGCAGGTACACGACCATGATGATCAACTGGCCGAATATCAGCGGCCGACGGGCTTCTCGGGCGGCGGCGAACACTTCGTGGAAGCGCTCGCTGCGGGTCAGCATGCGGCCGTATTTCTTTTGGGCATGTGCCAGCCTGCGGATGGCGTTTTCGACGATCACCACCGCGCCATCGACAATGATGCCGAAGTCCAGCGCGCCCAGGCTCATCAGGTTGGCGCTGACCTTGTTGGTGAACATGCCGGTGAAGGTGAAGAGCATGGCCAGTGGAATGACCATGGCGGTGATCAGTGCGGCGCGGATGTTGCCCAGGAACAGAAACAGAATCACGATGACCAGAATCGCGCCTTCGATCAGGTTCTTTTTCACCGTCGCGATGGCCTTTTCGACCAGGTTGGTGCGGTCATACACCGTGACCGCCTCGACGCCTTCGGGCAGTGTGCGGTTGATGTCGGCAAGCTTGGCCGCCACGGCCTGCGAGACGGTCCGGCTGTTTTCACCGATCAGCATGAACACCGTGCCGAGCACCACTTCCCGACCGTTTTCAGTCGCGGCGCCGGAGCGCATTTCCTTGCCGATGCCGACCTCGGCCACGCTGCTGATTCTGATCGGCGTGCCCTGCACATTGGCGATGACGATGTTGGCGATGTCGTCCACCGTGCCGAGCTGGCCCGGTGCGCGGATCAACAGTTGCTCGCCGCCGCGCTCGATGTAACCCGCGCCAACGTTGGCGTTGTTGCGCTCCAGTGCGGCCACCAGGTCGTTTAGGGTCAGCTTGTAGGCCGCGAGTTTTTTCGGGTCGGGGGCTATCTGGTATTGCTTGGCGAAACCGCCGATGGTGTTGATCTCGGCCACGCCCGGCACGTTGCGCAGTTGCGGCTTGATAATCCAGTCCTGGATCACTCGCAGGTCCGTCGGCGTGTAAGGCGTGCCGTCTTCTTTCAGCGCGCCGTCGCGGGCTTCGACCGTCCACAGAAAAATCTCGCCGAGGCCGGTGGAAATCGGCCCCATCATGGCATCGACGCCTTCGGGCAACTGGTCCTTGGCAATCTGCAGGCGCTCGCCCACCAGCTGGCGAGCAAAGAACAAGTCCGTGCCGTCTTCGAAAATCACCGTGACCTGGGACAGGCCCGAGCGCGACAGCGAGCGGGTCTGTTGCAGGCCAGGCAGGCCGGCCATGTTGGTTTCGATGGCGAAGGTAACCCGCTGCTCGGTCTCCAGCGGTGAGAAGCCGGGCGCGGAGGTGTTGATCTGCACCTGAACGTTGGTGATGTCGGGGACGGCATCGATGGGCAGTTTCTGGTAACTGGCAATGCCCAGCCCAGCCATGAGCAACACAGCGAGCATCACGACGATGCGCTGTTCAATCGCGAATTGAATCAACCGTTCAAACATGGAGGTGTACTCGTGTGGCGCAGATCAATGGGCGTGCTCGGCGGAGCCTTTGCCCAGCTCCGACTTGAGGATGAAGCTGCCAGCGGCGGCCACTTGCGTGCCGGCGGCCAGGCCTTTGACGATTTCCACATGACCGCCATCGCGGCGGCCGAGCGTCACCGGCGTCAGCTGAAAACCTTCAGCGTTACGCACGAACACCGACGGTTTTTCTTCAATTGACTGGATTGCGGAGTCGGGCACGCTGACCGCGACACTGGACTGCTCGGCAGCCACTTCGACCGACACGAACAGGCCGGGACGCCATGCGCCCTGCGGGTTGGCAAGTGTGACGCGTACGGCGGCGGCGCGGGTCTGTTCGCCCAGCAAGCTGCCGACGTAACCGATCTTGCCTTCGACCCGCGCATTCAGATCAGGCGCGCTGACGATGACCGGGCGACCGACCACCACCTTGTCCAGATCCCTTGGCGCCACACCGAAGGTCGCCCACACGCGGGACAGATCCGACAGGGTGAACGCGTTGCTCGCTTCGTTGACCATCTCGCCGATGCCGAGGTGTTTCTCCACGACCATCGAGTCAAAGGGCGCGATCAGCTCGTAGCGATTGCCTGCGGAGGGGCTGAGGCTGGCACCGATGGCGCTGATCTTCTGCCGGGCATTGGCGAGGTTGATGTCGGCTTCCTGAAAGTCCTGGCGCGCTTGCAGGTAATCCTGCTCGGCGGAGATCTTGTCTTCCCAGAGTTTCTTCTCGCGTTGCAGGGTCAGGCGCGCCAGTTCCTGACGTCGCTGCGCGGCATTCAGTTCGCTGCGTTGGTCGGAGATCTGCTGGCTGGCGATGACCGCCAGCACCTGGCCCTTTTTCACAGCCTGACCCAGATCGACCTTGACCGACTCGACCACGCCGCTGACCCGAGGCACCACATGCGCGGTGCGGTCTTCATCGAAGCGGATTTCACCGGGGAAGGTCACGGTGGTGCTCATTTGCCGAGGCTCGGCGGTGGCCAGTTCGATGCCGGCCGTCTTGATCTGCTCGGCGGTCAGCTCGATGTGGCCTTCTTCCTCCTCTTCATGGGGCTGTTCTGCGGCTGCGGCACTCGCCTTTTTCGGGTCACTGGCGTGGTCATCGTCGCCGTGGGCGTCCTCTGACTCATGGCCATGCTCCTTATCTGCAGGCTTTTTGTCCGAGGCGTCGGTTTCAGCGGCGAAGGGCAGCATCTGCTGGCTCACCGTCAGACTGCCCAGACCAATGATGACCACCACCGCCAGTGCGATGGCAATGCTTCGTTTGTTATTCATGAAGGCTCCCGGCGATCAGGTACGTGCAGCACCTTTGGATACGCTCGATGTAGGCGGAAAAAGACAGTCAGGGGGTGAAGCTGAACCGGTTGAGATCACCGTGGATACGCTCGATGGCGACCCGCGCTTCGGTGGCCGTCGCCAGTGACTCCAGGTACTGGCTACGGGCCGAAATCAATGTGCGTTGCGCATCCAGCACTTCGAGGAAGCCGAACTTGCCCATCTCGAAACCACGGGTTGCGGTGTCAACGGCGCTTTGCGCGGCAGGCAGGATGACCTTGTTGAATGACTCGACTTCCTGTGCCGCGGTGCTCCACTGATCGAGAGCTGATTGCGTCTGGGTGCGCAGCTTGAGTTCGACGGCATTGCGCAGGTCACGGGACTGGTCGGCACGGCGTGAGGCGGCGAGCACATTGCCCTGATTGCGATCGAACAACGGCAGCGGCATCGACAGCCCCACAACGTTGACCCGCTCGCGCTCTTCGCGGCTGTACTGGCTGCCGACGCTGACGGTCAGGTCGGGAATGCGCTTGGCGCGTTCCGAGCCGAGTGCGGCTTCGCGCTGTTCGATCCGGGTCTGGGCCAGGCGCAGCTCGGCGGACTGATTGAGGGCGGTCATCATCCTTGCACTCGATGGCGATTTGCCCGGCGACAGGTCGGTGTAATCCAGGCGCTCGAAAGAGGCGGTCGGCGAGCCGGTGGCGCGTGCCAGTTCACGGTTGCTGTTGATTTTCAGGGTTTCGGCACGGCGTACCAGCAAGTCGGTTTCTGCCAGCTGCACTTGTGCGCGGGTGGCTTCGACCGGCGAGACCTTGCCCGCCCGCACACGTCCTTCGGCGACATGCAGGCCGCGCTCGGCCAGTGCCCTGGACTGACGCGCCAGCTCCAGACCTGCCTGCGCCCGCGCTGCGGCATAAAACGCCTGAACCACGTCGGCGCGCAGTTCGTTGCCACGCTGTTCAAGCTCCAGTCTGGCAGCGTCCTGACCCTTGCCGGCCGCTTCGATACGCGCACCGCGTTTGCCGCCCAGTTCCAGCGCCTGGCTGAGCATCACGGTGGTGGTGCTGGTGTCGCGGCGGGTGTCTTCCACTTCCCACGACAGCACCGGGTTGGGGATCAGTCCGGCCTGCTGGCGATCACCCTCTGCAACACCGATTTCCCACTGCGCGGCTGCAAGCTCAGGGTTGTGGGCAAAGGCCGCTTCCAGTGCCTGCGGCAGGCTGATGCCCTGGGCACTTGCCACACCGGGGGCAACAAGCGGTAACAGCAACAGGCAAAATGCGCCGACTCTCATGCCGGGCACCTTGCAAAGCGGTCTGTACGTTGCATGCGTACATCGTTGCGCAGTCCCATGAATCACCCCTCAAAGCAGAAATTAACAACCAGGCACTTGGGCGCTGAAGTTGGCTGGGGTGACTTTATGCAATGGGAGTTATCAGAGGGATTGCCGGAAAATTACGATTCTGTTATCCAGCAAGATAAGCGTTTCTTTTCAGTACACTGCACGGCATCGTCATCATCCGCTCATCAAACAGGAAGCCTGACTTATGCGAATCCTTGTCGTCGAGGACGAGCCGAAAACTGCCGAGTACATGCATCAGGGTCTGACCGAGAGTGGCTATGTCGTCGATATCGCCGCCACCGGGCTCGATGGGCTCTACCTCGCGCAGCATCAGGCTTACGATGTGGTGATACTGGACGTGAACCTGCCGGAAATGGACGGCTGGGAAGTGCTGAGCCGCCTGAGAAAAACCGTCAATACGCGCATCATGATGGTCACGGCACGGGGGCGTCTGGAAGAAAAGGTCAAAGGCCTGGAAATGGGCGCAGACGACTATTTGGTCAAGCCGTTTGAATTTCCCGAGCTGCTGGCGCGGGTTCGCACCCTCATGCGCCGCAGCGAGCAGACCACCACCGCCAAAGTGTTGCAGGTCGGCGACCTGGAGCTCGATCAGGGTCGGCACCGGGCGTTTCGCGGCAAGCAGCGTATTGATCTGACCACCAAGGAGTTCGCGCTGCTGCACCTGTTGATGCGCCACAGCGGCGAGGTCATGTCGCGCACCCAGATTATCTCGTTGGTATGGGACATGAACTTCGATTGCGACACCAACGTGGTGGAAGTGTCGATCCGCCGCTTGCGGGCGAAGATCGATGATCCGTTCGAGACCAAGCTGATTCACACCCTGCGCGGCGTGGGCTATGTGCTGGAAGTGCGCGAATGACGCCGACCCGTCTCTCGACGCGCTTGGGGCTGACGGTTACTGCGCTGATTGCCTGCCTGGTGCTGGTGATGGAGATGCTGGCTTATATGGCTATTTCCCGGCAGCTCGATGTGCGCGCCGAAGACAGCCTGAACGAGAAGTTTGCGCAGATCGAACACAGTATGAGTGAGGGTTTTCTCGCCATAGAAGACATCGTTCAATACCCCCACACCCTGCGCGACCAGATTGTCGGCCACGACAGCTACTCGTTGGCGGTGCTCGATTCGAGCAAGCCACGCCAACAATTGATGATGGTCGGTAACGAGGAAGGGCGGAACCTGCCTATCCCCGATGCCGACCGCATACCCCAGGGTTTTCAGGAGTTGCAGTCGGTACACGGCCACAAGATTCTGATGGGTTATCGGGAAATACGCCTCAAGACCGGCCAGGACATTCTGGTCAGGTTGTCAATGGACCGGGAAAGCGACAGCACGCTGCTGCATGCTTATCTGAAATCGACATTCTTTATCCTGCCGTTGATTCTGCTGCTGGTCGGCTTTGGCGTCTGGTGGGTGGTGCGTCGTGCCCTCAGGCCGTTGCGGGCGTTCCGTAAAGTGACCGCGCTGATCTCGGCCCGCGATCTGTCGCATCGCATGAAAATAAAAGGCTTGCCTGATGAGCTGCGCGATCTGGCCCATGCGGTCAATTTCATGCTGCACCGGCTGGACGGCGATGTGCAGCAACTGGCGCAGTTTTCCGACGACCTGGCGCACGAATTGCGCTCGCCGATGAACAACCTGATGGGCAAGGCGCAGGTCACGCTGTCCCGGCCGCGCCCTTCGGAAGAATACAAACAGGCGCTGGAGTCTTGTACCGAAGAACTGGAGCGCATGTCGCGCATGATCAGCCAGATGCTGTTTCTTGCCAGCGTAAGTCAGCCCGCTGCGCCGTTGCCGCTTGAGGTGATCGATCTGGGGGAAGAAGCAGAGAAGGTCGCCGAGCTGTTTTCATCGTCGGCCGAAGATCGCGACATCACCCTGCAGGTGCACGTGGCTGCGAAGGTGTCGGGCGACAAACTGATGATCCAGCGGGCGATTTCAAACCTGCTGTCCAATGCCATTCGCCACGGTTTGGCTGGCAGTGTCATTACCATTACCCTTGATACGCACGAGGATGAAGTCTGGTTGGCAGTGCGCAATGCGGGCGACGGCATCGACGCCGAGCACTTGCCGCGACTGTTCGACCGTTTTTACCGCGTGCACGTCAGTCGTGCCCGGCAGCAGGGCGGTACGGGGCTGGGGCTGGCCATCGTGCGTTCCATCATGAGCCTGCATGAGGGGCAGGTGACGGTGCAGAGCGAGCCAGGACAGTTCACTACCTTCAACCTGATTTTCCCGAGACGGGTCTAAGTGGGCGGTTATAGGTCGCACGTCGAGAACCTTTCGCTGAGCTATGGTTCATAAGGTTGTAACCGGGTGTGCCCGGCATGCTTCAATCGAAGCTGAACCTATAAGGATGGACGTATGACAGTTGCTTTCTGGTGCGTGCTGGTCGCGATATTGCTGCCGATTATCTGTGCGGGCATCGCCAAGTTCGGCAGCGGCAAATTTGGCAGCGGACACAATCATGATCCGCGCGCCTTTCTCGACAAGCTGGAGGGTTTTCCGCGACGCGCGCACGCCGCGCAGCTCAACAGCTTTGAAGTGACCCCTGCGTTTGCCGCCGCGGTGATCATTGCGCACATCGCGGGCAATGCGCAGTTGGTCACCATTGATGTACTGGCGGTGCTGTTTATCACCAGCCGTCTGCTCTACATCATTTTCTATCTGGCAGACCTTGCGGCGTTGCGTTCGGTTGTCTGGCTGGCCGGCATGGGCCTGATTATCGCGCTGTTCGGGGTGTCGGCTTTCCCGGCGGTGTCCTGACACATGCTGCGGCGCTGTCGGTCAGCCGAAGCGCCGCGTCCTGGCAACCTTGATCAATCGTCTGACTGGACTTTTTCGAGGTCAGTCTGGGCTTCCTGCAGTTCCTTGCGCGACTCGGCAAGCTTGTCTTTGCGCTTGTTGATCTTCTCTGGATCACCCTTGTCCATGGCCTTGTTCAGATCGGTCTGACGACGGCTGACCTCACGTTTGGCGTCCAGCACCTTTTGTTCGCGCTGTTTGAGCAGCGAGGTTTCCGTGCAGTTGGCATTGACTTCGGCGAGCGCCTTTTCCAGCCCGCTTTGCTCGGCCTTGTTGCCCTCGGTCTTGGCATCCTGAATCTGGCTGCTGATTTGCTGACTTTTGATCAGGCACTCAGAGGGTGGCGGTGCCTGTTCGGCGGCCAGCAAGCTGGTTGCCAGCAGAGTGCAACTGGTGAAAAGGATCAGCGGTGACAAAAACTGCATATGAACTCCGTTTGAATACGGACAAAAAAATGAACGTCCGCTACTTAAAACCTGAAATGCCCTGAGCCTGCAATTGCTGGCTTAGTGCCTGTACGTGTGGGTCCTGAAAAAATGCCCTGAGTTTTGCCGCGCGCCCTGGACCAATACCCGGTTCTGCCTGCCATTGCTCGACGCTGCGTTCGGCCAGGTCGTGCCAGTTATCAGGCAGTTTTGCATTCCCGGCAGGCGGCAAGCCAATGGCCTTGAGCCATGTCTGGAAGGGCCTTTCACGGGCTGTTTGCAGGCTGTCGAGCAGTTTATCGCTGCTGCGCTCGGCGAGGCCGGGAATGTTAGCAAGCTCAGCATGATTCAGGGTCATCCAATCGAGCAAGCCACTGATGTGGCCGCTTTCAATGAGCTTGTCCCAAGTCCCCGGACCCACGCCTGGCAAGGCTAAACCCTTCTTGCCGCTGAGCCACACCAGCCTGGCGCGGAACTGGCTTTCGCAGCCGGGTGCGGCTTGCCAGCAGCTCGATTCATGATAGTCGCTGGCGTGCGGAACGCTCATTTCAGCGCGCTCGGCGGCACGAGAGACCACGCCGTCGAGCCGAGGGATGGTCAACCCGGCCAGGCTCACGGCGATATGGTCGCCCGGCCTTATGTCGAGTTTTTCCCAGCGTGACAGTGAACCTGCGCTGATACGGCTGACGGTGCGATCATCGAGGCGCACTGGCGTCAGTTCCAGCACCGGTGCGATCTTGCCGGTGCGGCCGATGTTGAAATGCACCTTGCGCACCTCCGCCAGCGCTTGGGCATAGGGATGTTTCCAGGCAGCAATCCAGTAGGGCGCGCTGGCCTGCCAGCGCTGCGCCGGTGGCCGTTGACCCTGGCGCATGATCACGCCGTCTGTGGCGAACGGCAGAGGGTTGCGATACCAATGCTCGCGCCAATCTGCTGCCTGAGCGTGGTTTTCCAGCGGGTGCGTGTACGCAACACTGTGGTTAAAACCCATGGCTTGCAGGCCGGCGAGTCGCTGAGCCATATCGGCAGGCCCGTCTGGCCAGTCCCAGACGAACAAGCCGATGGCGTCGGCCTGTTGCGGGCTGATGGTCTGCCGGGCCAGCATGCCTGCCACCTTGCTGCGAGCATTGACGCTGCCGGACGCCGCCTGTACGTGGTCGGTCAGTCGCCAATACAGTTCGCCCTGCAGGATCAGCGAGTCGGGCTGGGGTAACTGTTGAGGGATCGCCTTGATCAGCCGTGCCTGTGGGGTCCAGTCCTGGCCTTGTGTCCCGTCACCGCGACTGATCGCCTGCACGAGCCTGCCCTCGTCGTAGACCAGCGTGACCGCCACGCCATCGACCTTGGGCTGAATCCACAGATCGGTTCTGCCCTTGAGCCAGGCCTTGACGTCTTTCTCGTCCGCGAGTTTGTTCACACCTGTGTGCGGGACGGGGTGTGCCAGCGGGCCAGTGGCGGTTTTCAGCGGATTGGCCTGAGGTGTAGACACTGCAAAGCACGAACGCCAGTCGTTCAGCTTTTGCCGGGATTGGTCATAAAGCTCGTCCGGGATTTGCGAGAGGCCTTGCCGGTGGTAACTGTCGTCCCAGCTGGCTATTTGCTGTTGCAGGGCTGTGATTTCGCTGCTCGCCCTGGCGTGAGACCAGTCGGGGCACTGGCTGGCATGGCTGAGCGTTGTGAAAAAAGTCAGGAGGGCGCAGGTCATCAGGCGTAAGGCAGGCAACATCGAAGCATCCTTGCTTTAGGAATTGGCCCGATGAGGCTAGCTGCTGGTGTGGTTTATCGCCGAGAGGTCTGGTTACCGGGTTTTGCCGAAGCCCGGTGCCGCATGTTTGATGAGAGGACGCAGAGCGTCCAGAACGGCATGCGACGCGGAGCGTCGCACGATAATCTTCAGGCGAAAAAAAGCCCCGAACGACTTGGTCGTTCGGGGCTTCTTTCGGGGTTTTTACAGGCCGGCAGCGGCGCGCAGGGCGTCGGCGCGGTCGGTTTTTTCCCAGGTGAAGGCGGTGAAGGTGTCATCGCCAACGGTCATTTCGACCGGGGTACGACCGAAGTGGCCGTAGGCCGCAGTGGCCTGGTACATCGGGTGCAGCAGGTCGAGCATGGTGGTGATTGCGTAAGGACGCAGATCGAAGTTGTCGCGGACCAGCTTGATGATCTTGTCGTCCGACAGCTTGCCGGTGCCGAAGGTGTTCAGCGAGATCGACGTAGGCTGAGCCACACCGATGGCGTAGGACACCTGAATTTCGCAGCGCTCGGCCAGACCGGCAGCGACGATGTTCTTGGCCACGTAACGACCGGCGTAGGCCGCCGAACGGTCAACCTTCGATGGATCCTTGCCGGAGAACGCACCGCCACCGTGACGGGCCATGCCGCCGTAGGTGTCGACGATGATCTTGCGACCGGTCAGACCACAGTCGCCTACCGGGCCACCGATGATGAAGTTGCCGGTCGGGTTGATGTGGAACTGGGTGTCCTTGTGCAGCAGGTGCGCAGGAATGACGTGCTTGACGATCAGTTCCATTACGCCTTCGCGCAGGTCTTTGTAGGACACATCCGGGTTGTGCTGGGTCGACAGGACGATGGCATCGACGCCGACCACTTTGCCGTTTTCATAGCGGCAAGTGACCTGGGATTTTGCATCCGGGCGCAACCACGGCAGCAGGCCGGATTTGCGGGCTTCGGCCTGACGCTGTACCAACTGGTGAGAGAAGGTGATCGGCGCTGGCATCAGCACGTCGGTTTCGTTGCTGGCATAGCCGAACATCAGGCCCTGGTCGCCAGCGCCCTGATCTTCAGGCTTGCTGCGGTCAACGCCCTGAGCGATGTCCACCGACTGCTTGCCGATGATATTCATCACGCCGCAGGTCGCGCCGTCGAAGCCGACGTCGGAGCTGTTGTAGCCGATGTCGAGGATGACGTTACGCACGATGTCTTCCAGATCGACCCAGGCCGAAGTCGACACTTCGCCAGCGATGATTGCAACGCCGGTCTTGACCAGCGTTTCGCACGCTACACGGGCGTATTTGTCTTCAGCGATGATGGCGTCCAGAACCGCGTCGGAAATCTGGTCGGCGATCTTGTCCGGATGCCCTTCGGACACGGACTCGGAGGTGAAAAGTGAGTATTCGCTCATCTCTACGGGTTTCCTTCATTTTACCGATGGTGAGTGTTGCCAGCCGGTCGCTGAAAATGGCGAACCTGGATCTGGAAACCATTACGTAAGCCTACATAGAGGCTTTCCCCGGGAACTAGCCCCGCAGCGATGGCCCAACGGGCCAGGTCTTCCTGCTCGAAACCTAACCAGAGATCGCCACAGGCCTCTCTGGCCCAACTCTGGTCATGACTACACAGTTCTGTTACCAGCAAGCTACCGCCGGGTTTTACATGGTCGGCCAGTTGCCTCAAGGCTTCGGCCGGTGCTGCAAAGTGGTGAAGCACCATGTTGAGGACGACACAATCGGCACTGACTTTAGTGTCGGTCAGTGCATCGGCCAGTCTCAGCTCAACGTTAGCCAGTGCCCTGCGCTCGCACAGGCCCCGCGCCAGTTCAAGCATGGCCGGGCTGCTGTCCATGGCAATCACCTGCTGGAAGCGTTGCGCCAGCTCTGGCAGAAAGCCGCCGTCCCCGGGGCCTACTTCCAGCGCCGTTGCCTGCGCACCGAAGCTCAGTTTGTCGAGCAGCGTCAGCAGGCTCTCGCTGTATTGCGCCAGCCCTGCAATCAGGTCTTGCTGAGCGCGAAATTTCTCTGCAGTGCGGGCAAAAAAGTCCTGGCTGGCCAGTGCGCGCTGGCGATGCACCAGGCTGATACGCCCCTGAACATCATCGGGCAAGCCTAGCGTATCGATTTCATCGAGCAACGCTGCATGCAGCCTGCCGCCGGGCAGATCGGTATGCGGCAGGGCGCGACGGTAGAAAATCGCATTGCCTTCACGCCTTGTCGCAACCAGATCAGCCTGCGCCAGCACTTTGAGGTGGTGACTCATGCCGGACTGGCCAATGGCAAAAATCTGCGCCAGTTCCAGCACGCCAAACGAATCGTTGCTCAGCGCGCGCAGTACATTCAGTCGCAAAGGGTCGCCGCCGGCCTTGCACAATGCAGAGAGGTCGTCGCAGGCGTCATGGCGAATGGCAGGTACGCGCAGGTTCATGGTTGCGCAGTCTAAAGAGCGATCCTGAACGTCGCAAGGGCAATATCAAAAAGTTTTGATATTGCTTGATGGGTGGCATCGGTCAGGCGTTGTGAACTTGTCGCGCTGATGGGTAATCCAGTTCTTACAGACCAAATAATGTCCGTGATGCAGGAAAAAAGCCTATGGTCGACTATCTGTGATTGCCCCCGGCCTGTCCCTGAGGGAAAATGGCAGTCTTTTTTCCGATCCTAATTTTACAATTCCCAGGAGATCAGCGATGCCAAGCCGTCGTGAGCGTGCCAATGCTATTCGTGCCCTAAGCATGGATGCCGTGCAAAAAGCCAACAGCGGCCATCCGGGTGCCCCGATGGGCATGGCGGATATCGCGGAGGTTCTGTGGCGCGATTATCTGAAACACAACCCGACCAACCCGTCGTTTGCCGACCGTGACCGCTTCATCATGTCCAACGGCCACGGCTCGATGCTGGTCTATTCACTGCTGCACCTGACCGGCTATGACCTGTCCATCGACGATCTGAAAAACTTCCGTCAGTTGCACAGCCGCACGCCGGGCCACCCGGAGTTCGGCTACACCCCAGGCGTTGAAACCACCACTGGCCCACTGGGTCAGGGTTTTGCCAATGCCGTCGGTTTCGCCGCTGCCGAGAAGACACTCGCTGCACAGTTCAACCGTCCAGGCCACTCCATCGTTGATCACCATACCTACGTGTTCATGGGTGATGGCTGCATGATGGAAGGCATTTCTCACGAAGTCGCCTCCCTGGCCGGTACGCTGCAACTGGGCAAACTGATCGCGTTCTACGATGACAACGGCATCTCCATCGACGGCGAAGTTGAAGGCTGGTTCACCGATGACACGCCAAAGCGCTTTGAAGCCTACGGCTGGCAGGTCATTCGCAATGTCGACGGTCATGACGCCGACGAGATCAAGACCGCCATCGACACGGCCCGCAAAAGCGATCAGCCAACGCTGATCTGCTGCAAGACCACCATCGGTTTCGGCTCGCCGAACAAGCAGGGTAAGGAAGAATCCCACGGTGCACCGCTGGGCGCTGACGAAATCGCCCTGACCCGCGCTGCCCTGAAGTGGAACCATGGTCCTTTTGAAATCCCGGCTGATATCTACGCCGAGTGGAATGCGAAGGAAAAAGGTCTGGCTGTTGAAGCCGAGTGGGACCAGCGCTTTGCTGCCTACTCTGCTGCCTTCCCGGAGCTGGCCAATGAATTTATCCGTCGCATGAGCGGCGAACTGCCTGCTGACTTTGCCGAGAAGTCGGCGGCTTACGTTGCCGAAGTCAACGCCAAGGGCGAAACCATTGCCAGCCGCAAGGCCAGTCAGAACGCGCTGAGCGCACTGGGCCCGTTGCTGCCGGAAATTCTCGGCGGTTCGGCTGACCTGGCCGGTTCCAACCTGACCATCTGGAAAGGCTGCAAGAGCATCACCGGCGAAGACCCTAACGGCAACTACCTGCATTACGGCGTTCGCGAATTCGGCATGGCCGCCATGATGAACGGTATCGCTCTGCACGGTGGCTTCGTGCCATACGGCGCAACCTTCCTGATCTTCATGGAATACGCGCGCAATGCGGTGCGTATGGCCTCGTTGATGAAGAAGCGCGTGATCTACGTGTTCACCCATGACTCTATCGGTCTGGGCGAAGACGGTCCGACTCACCAGCCAATCGAGCAGCTGACCAGCCTGCGTACCACGCCGAACCTGGACACCTGGCGTCCGGCAGATGCCGTTGAATCGGCTGTGGCCTGGAAATACTCGCTGGAGCGTAACGACGGCCCGTCCGCGCTGATCTTCTCGCGTCAGAACCTGACTCACCAGGCGCGCGAACAGCAGCAAATAGATGCCATCGCTCGTGGTGGTTATGTATTGCGCGACTGCGCTGCAGAACCCGAGCTGATCCTGATCGCGACCGGCTCTGAAGTCGGTCTGGCCGTTGAAGCCTACGAAAAGCTGACCGCTCAGGGTCGCAACGTTCGTGTGGTTTCCATGCCATGCACCAGCGTGTTCGAAGCGCAGGACGCGGGCTACAAGCAAGCCGTTCTGCCGCTTCAGGTCAGCGCACGTATCGCCATCGAAGCGGCCCATGCCGACTACTGGTACAAATACGTGGGCCTGGAAGGCCGCGTGATCGGCATGACCACCTTCGGCGAGTCGGCGCCTGCGCCGCTGCTGTTCGAAGAGTTCGGCTTCACGCTGGAAAACGTCCTGAGCATTGCTGAAGAGCTGCTGGAAGACTGATCAGCTGCTTGATGGTTTGTGTTTGATTTTGTGGGAGCGGACTTGTCCGCGAATGCAGCAACTCGGTAAATCAGCTACACCGAGTGCTCCCATTCGCGGACAAGTCCGCTCCCACATGACTGTTATTCCCTGGCGAAAATGTCATGCCCCAGCCCCGCCCTTACAAAGTTGCTCTGAACGGTTACGGCCGTATTGGCCGTTGTGTTGTACGCGCGTTGTGCGAGCGGGGGACCAAGGCCGGGTTTGAAGTGGTTGCCATCAACGATCTGGCTGACATGGCCAGTCTCGAATACCTCACGCGCTTTGACTCCACACATGGCCGGTTTCCCGGCGAAGTGCGGGTCGAAGGGCAATACCTGCATATCAACGACCACCGTATCAAGGTGCTGCGCAGTGCGACGCCGGAGGGCATCGACTGGGCCGGGCTGGAAGTCGATCTGGTGCTTGAATGCTCAGGTGTTTACAACACCCGTGACGACGGCCAGCGTTTTCTCGCGGCCGGCGCGCCACGGGTGCTGTTTTCCCAGCCGATGGCCAGTGAGCGCGATGTCGATGCCACTGTGGTGTTCGGCATCAATCAGCAGAAAATGACCGGCCGGGAATTACTGGTTTCCGCAGCGTCGTGCACCACCAACTGCAGTGTGCCGCTGCTGCGTTTGCTGGATCAGGCCATCGGGCTTGAATACATCACCATCACCACAATCCACTCGGCGATGAACGATCAACCGGTGATCGATGCTTATCACCACGAAGATCTGCGCCGCACACGCTCGGCGTTCCAGTCAATCATTCCGGTGTCCACCGGTCTGGCGAGGGGAATCGAGCGGCTGCTTCCGGAACTTGCCGGCCGAATTCAGGCCAAAGCTGTTCGTGTGCCGACCGTCAATGTGTCGTGCCTGGACATCACATTGCAAACGGCGCGGGACACCGATGCCGTGGAAATCAACCGTATCCTGCGCGAGGCTGCCACCAGCGGCCCGCTCAAGGGGCTGCTGGCCTACACTGAGTTGCCGCACGCCAGTTGCGATTTCAATCATGACCCGCATTCGTCGATTGTCGATGCGAGTCAGACCCGCGTTTCTGGTCCAAGGCTGGTGAATCTGCTGGCCTGGTTCGATAACGAGTGGGGCTTTGCCAATCGAATGCTCGACGTCGCTGATCACTTTTTGCGCGTCGCTGACCAATAACAGTAAAAAAACAGGAATGCTCATGACCGTCTTGAAGATGACCGACCTCGATCTGCAAGGTAAACGTGTACTGATCCGCGAAGACCTCAACGTCCCGATAAAGGACGGCGTTGTCAGCAGCGATGCACGTATTCTTGCTTCGCTGCCGACCATCAGGCTGGCGCTGGAAAAAGGCGCGGCTGTCATGGTCTGCTCGCACCTTGGCCGTCCGACCGAGGGCGAGTTTTCTGCTGAAAACAGCCTCAAGCCGGTTGCTGAATACCTGAGCAAGGCATTGGGTCGTGACGTTCCGCTGGTCGCCGATTACCTGGACGGCGTTGACGTCAAGGCGGGCGATATCGTGCTGTTCGAGAACGTTCGCTTCAACAAGGGCGAGAAAAAGAACGCCGACGAGCTGGCGCAGAAGTACGCGGCCCTGTGCGACGTGTTCGTGATGGACGCTTTTGGCACCGCTCACCGCGCTGAAGGCTCGACCCACGGCGTGGCCAAATACGCCAAGGTTGCCGCTGCTGGCCCGTTGCTGGCTGCCGAACTGGAAGCGCTGGGCAAGGCGCTGGGCGCTCCGGCTCAGCCAATGGCTGCTATTGTTGCCGGCTCCAAAGTGTCCACCAAGCTGGACGTGCTCAACAGCCTGAGCGCGATCTGCGATCAGTTGATTGTTGGCGGCGGGATTGCCAACACCTTTCTGGCTGCAGCCGGTCACAAGGTCGGTAAATCGCTTTACGAGCCAGACCTGCTCGACACCGCGCGCGCCATTGCCGCCAAGGTCAGCGTGCCGTTGCCGACTGACGTGGTGGTTGCCAAGGAATTCGCCGAGAGTGCCACTGCAACCGTCAAGCTGATCGCCGATGTGGCCGACGACGACATGATTCTGGATATTGGTCCACAGACTGCTGCGCACTTCGCCGAACTGTTGAAATCTTCCGGGACTATCCTGTGGAACGGTCCGGTTGGCGTGTTCGAATTCGACCAGTTCGGTGAAGGCACCAAAACGCTGGCCAAGGCCATTGCTGAAAGCAAAGCGTTCTCCATCGCGGGTGGTGGCGACACCCTGGCCGCGATCGACAAGTACGGTGTGGCAGATCAGATTTCCTATATTTCGACCGGTGGCGGTGCGTTCCTCGAATTCGTGGAAGGCAAGGTTCTGCCAGCGGTTGAAATGCTCGAACAACGTGCCAGGGCCTGAGTAGTGGCTTTGGACAAGGAGTAGTCAATGGTCAGGGCGTTACCGTGGTTTCTCATCGCAGGTTTGCTGGCCGGTTGCGCGGGCAAACCTGCGGCTGATGAGGTGGAGAGTGATTCCCAGACCCAGCCGCTCCAGCTGAGCTGCTATCAGGCGGGCTGGCAAGCCGAGACCGTGCCGGTGATCTACAAGCGTGGCGGGCCGGAGGTGTGGGATCGGTACGAATTCATGCCGCGCAAAACCGGCAGCGTGGGTTGCCTGTAGTTCAGGCCTGAGACCGGTCAGTCACGATTGACCGGCTTCGGTGGTTTTTATTGAATGAATATTTTTCCGAGCAGCCAGGAGACGTGATGAAAGGCGTGATTGCCCTTGGGGTTTTTGCACTGCTTGGCGGTTGTTCGAGCATGAGCACACCGCAGCAGAATGATCCTTGGAACCGTTGGGTCTGCGACAGCAATGCAGAGGTCAACTGGCGCTACATCGACTCGGCCAAAAAGGAAGTCGATGTTCGCCTCAATCAGAGCGACCAGGTGTTCAGGCTCAAGGCTGAACCCGGCGCTGCCAGCGGAACGCTGTACAGCAACAACGTGTTGGCATTCGTCAACAAGGGTAGCGAGGGCCTGATCTACTGGGACGCTACCAACGATCTGATCGGTCGCGGCTGCAAGGCCCGATAAGCCGGATCACGCGCACACACGCCCGGCCCTTGTGGCCGTGCCTATAACTTGAATAGCAGCCGCCACTACGGCAGGCTTGCACGATAACGACCCTACCGGGAGAGAGACAGACAATGGCACTTATCAGCATGCGCCAGATGTTGGACCACGCAGCCGAATTCGGCTATGGCGTTCCAGCTTTCAACGTAAACAACCTGGAACAGATGCGCGCCATTATGGAAGCGGCCGACAAGACCGACTCCCCGGTGATCGTTCAGGCTTCTGCCGGTGCCCGCAAATACGCCGGTGCGCCGTTCCTGCGCCACCTGATTCTGGCGGCAATTGAAGAGTTTCCGCACATCCCGGTGGTCATGCACCAGGACCACGGCACCAGCCCTGATATCTGCCAGCGCTCGATCCAGCTGGGCTTCAGCTCGGTCATGATGGACGGCTCGCTGCGTGAAGACGGCAAGACCCCGGCTGACTATGACTACAACGTCGATGTGACCCGTCGCGTAGTGGCCTTTGCCCACGCCTGCGGTGTTTCCGTGGAAGGCGAGCTGGGTGTTCTGGGTTCGCTGGAAACCGGCATGGCCGGTGAAGAAGACGGCGTTGGCGCAGAGGGCGTTCTGGACCACAGCCAGATGCTGACTGACCCCGAGGAAGCGGCTGACTTCGTCAAGCGCACCCAGGTTGATGCACTGGCCATCGCCATCGGCACCAGCCACGGCGCGTACAAGTTCACCAAGCCGCCTACCGGCGACATCCTGGCGATCGAGCGGATCAAAGAGATCCACAAGCGCATCCCGAACACTCACCTTGTGATGCACGGTTCTTCATCGGTCCCACAGGAATGGCTGAAGATCATCAACGAGTTCGGCGGCGACATCAAAGAAACGTACGGCGTGCCGGTCGAAGAAATCGTTGAAGGCATCAAGCACGGCGTGCGCAAGGTCAACATCGACACTGACCTGCGTCTGGCTTCTACCGGTGCCATCCGCGAATTCATGGCCAAACACCCAAGCGAGTTCGACCCGCGCAAGTACCTGGCCAAAACCGTTTCGGCCATGCGCGACGTGTGCATCGCGCGTTACGAAGCATTCGGCACCGCTGGCAACGCCTCGAAGATCAAACCGGTCTCCCTGGACGCCATGTTCGAACGCTACGCCCGTGGCGAGCTGGATGCCAAGATCAACTGAGTTGATCGAGCATTGAAGAAACCCGCAGAAATGCGGGTTTCTTTATAGCGCTTTGATATTGGTTGCGAGGCTTGGATTTGTGACGCAGAGCGTGCGGTTATCTTGCGACGCTCCACGTCGTATGCCGTTCTGGACGCTCTGCGTCCGGTCTTCGCAACTAAACGCTTTTCATCAACCCCGCACACGCCGCCTTGTACGCCTCGTGCTGATACTTGTTCAGGGTGTCGGGCAAGGCGAAGTTGTGTTTCTTGTTCTGCGCATTGATGGTCTGCGGCGAGATCAACAGGACTTCGCAATCGGACATCAGTTGAAAAATGGTTTCGATCTTGAACGTGGTCGGGCCGCCGGCGAATTCGCCTTTCTTGCTGCGTTTTTTGATCACCACATGGCTGACGCCGTTTTCGCGCACGAAGCCTGCGAGCTGTGAGGCGAAGACTTTGACGTTGGCGGCCTCGTCGTCGTCTTCCAGCGCAAGCTTTTTGGTGGCGAGTGGCAAATGCCCTATATCACCGCCTTGGCGGGTGGCGAGGGCGAAAATGGCTTCGCTGCCTTTGATTTCTACACCGCAAATAATCATGAGAAAACCTGATGAGCTGGTTCATATAAAGAAACAGGTTATCTCATCGTAGCCGTTATTCCTGCGCAATCGACTCCAGGTATTCCGAACGCTCATCGCTCATGCGCGCAATACAGTCGTTTTCACTGATGGTGAACGCCTTGCTGCCGGCGGCAGAAGGGAACACATCGACCGCGCAATCGGCATCACGCAGCTTTTCCCACGCCTGCTGAGCCGTCTTGAGTTTGCTCGTAAAGTCGTTGTACTGCGTCTTGTTGGCGACGAACTGCGACTGAACACGCTTGAGCAGGTTGTTGAAATTTTCCTTAAGCAATTCTTCTGCGGTCGTGCGGCTGTAAACCGAGCATTCCAGGGTCTGCTTGTCGTCGTCGACACCGTCACAAGGCGAAGCGTCCGGGTTCTGAGCAGCCTGCACGCCTGTTACAGCCGTCGCCATCAGGGCCAAGGTCAGCAAAAACGTTTTCATCGAGTCGCTCCGATCCATTGATACGCTGGATTCTGTCTCAAGCGCGAGACAATGAACAGGTTTACGACATCGCAGGACGATACGCCGTCACCCTTTGTCGCATCTTGACGCTTTCGGCAAACCCCCTGTCGTTTTTGCACCCGGCTCACCTGATCCTCCGGCATATGCTGGCCTCATTAGCGCCGACAGCCGATTCGGCGCGCCGCAAGCAAAAAAGGGGACAGCCTGATGAGCCCAGCCGAACTGCACGCCGACAGCATCGTTATTGACGGGCTGATCATCGCCAAGTGGAACCGCGAGCTGTTTGAAGACATGCGCAAGGGCGGCCTGACCATGGCCAACTGCACCGTATCGGTATGGGAAGGCTTTCAAGCCACTATCAACAGCATCTGTACCAGCCAGAAACTGATGCGCGAGAACAGCGACCTGGTCATGCCGGTGCACACCACCGCCGACATCCGCAAGGCCAAGGAGCTGGGCAAGACCGGCATCCTCTTCGGCTTCCAGAATGCGCATGCCTACGAAGACCAGATCGGCTACGTCGAGATCTTCAAGCAGCTCGGCGTCGGCATCGTGCAGATGTGCTACAACACGCAGAACCTGGTCGGCACCGGGTGTTACGAACGCGACGGTGGCCTGTCGGGTTTCGGCCGCGAAATCGTCGCTGAAATGAACCGCGTCGGGGTGATGTGCGACCTGTCCCACGTAGGGTCGAAAACCTCTGAAGAAGTCATTCTCGAATCGAAGAAACCAGTCTGTTATTCCCACTGCCTGCCTTCCGGCCTCAAAGAGCACCCGCGCAACAAATCCGACGCTGAACTGAAGTTTATTGCCGACCACGGCGGCTTTGTCGGCGTGACCATGTTCGCGCCGTTTCTGGCCAAGGGCATCGAGTCGACCATCGACGATTACGCCGAAGCCATCGAATACGTGATGAACATCGTGGGCGAGGATGCCATCGGTATCGGCACCGATTTCACCCAGGGCCACGGTCAGGACTTTTTTGAATACCTGACCCATGACAAGGGCTACGCCCGCCGCCTGACCAGCTTCGGCAAGATCATCAACCCGCTGGGCATCCGCACCGTGGGCGAGTTCCCCAACCTCACTGAAACCCTGCTCAGGCGCGGTCACCCCGAGCGCGTGGTGCGCAAGATCATGGGCGAGAACTGGGTAAACGTGCTGGCGGACGTCTGGGGCGAGTAACCCGCCAGCCAAACCTTATCGAATTGAACCCCCATGGCCCTGATGGCGGTGGGTGTAGCCCCTCTTATCTGGAGTTTGACCCCATGGCTAAAATCGCCCCGCAACTGCCCATCGAAGTCGACAGCGAAACCGGTGTCTGGACCTCCGATGCGTTACCGATGCTCTACGTGCCACGGCACTTTTTCGTCAACAACCACATAGGCATCGAAGAAGTACTGGGCGCCGACGCCTACGCCGACATTCTCTACAAGGCCGGCTACAAATCTGCCTGGCACTGGTGTGAAAAAGAGGCCGAATGCCATGGTCTGCAGGGTGTTGCGGTGTTCGAGCACTACATGAAACGCCTGTCGCAACGCGGCTGGGGGCTGTTCAGGATTCAGGACATCGATATCGAGAAAGGCACCGCCAGCGTCAAGCTTGAGCATTCATGCTTTGTGTACGTCTACGGCAAGGTCGGGCGCAAGGTCGATTACATGTTCACCGGCTGGTTCGCCGGTGCGATGGACCAGATACTCGCCGCCAGTGGCAGCTCGATCCGGACCGTTGCCGAGCAGATTTACGGTGGCTCCGAAGAAGGTCACGACGACGGACTGTTTGTCGTCAAGCCGCTGTAAATCGAGGATCGCGTTATGGCTTTCGAAGCGATGTTCCAGCCGATCCAGATCGGCAAACTGACAATCCGCAACCGTGTGCTCAGCACCGCGCACGCCGAGGTGTACGCCACCGACGGCGGCATGACCACTGACCGTTACGTGAAGTATTACGAAGAGAAAGCCAAGGGCGGTATTGGCCTGGCGATCTGCGGCGGCTCGTCGAGCGTGGCCATTGACAGCCCGCAAGGCTGGTGGAAGTCGGTCAATCTGGCGACCGACAGAATTATCCCGCATTTTCAGAACCTCGCCGACGCCATGCACAAGCACGGCGCGAAGATCATGATCCAGATTACCCACATGGGCCGACGCTCGCGCTGGGATGGTGATCACTGGCCGACCCTGATGTCGCCATCGGGCATCCGCGAGCCGGTGCACCGGGCGACCTGCAAGACCATCGAACCGGAAGAAATCTGGCGCGTGATCGGCAATTACGCCAGCGCAGCGGCTCGCGCCAAGGCTGGTGGGCTGGACGGCGTCGAATTGTCTGCCGTGCATCAGCACATGATCGACCAGTTCTGGAGCCCGCGCGTCAACAAGCGCACCGATGAATGGGGCGGCAGTTTTGAGAACCGCATGCGCTTCGGCCTGGAAGTCATCAAGGCGGTGCGCAAGGAAGTCGGCCCTGATTTCTGCGTGGGCCTGCGCATCTGCGGCGATGAATTTCACCCTGATGGCCTGAGCCACGAGGACATGAAACAGATCGCCAAGTATTACGACGACACTGGCCTGATCGATTTCCTCGGCGTGGTGGGCTCGGGCTGCGACACCCACAACACTCTGGCCAACGTCATCCCGAACATGAGTTACCCACCGGAACCGTTCCTGCATCTGGCGGCCGGTATCAAGGAAGTGGTGAAAGCGCCGGTGCTGCACGCGCAGAACATCAAGGACCCAAACCAGGCCACGCGCATTCTGGAAGGTGGCTACGTCGACATGGTCGGCATGACCCGCGCGCACATCGCCGACCCGCACCTGATCGCCAAGATCAAGATGGGTCAGATCGACCAGATCAAACAATGCGTGGGCGCCAACTACTGCATCGACCGTCAGTATCAAGGGCTGGATGTGCTGTGCATCCAGAACGCCGCTACGTCCCGCGAATACATGGGCGTGCCGCATATCATCGAAAAATCCGCCGGGCCGAAACGCAAGGTCGTGGTGGTCGGGGCTGGCCCTGCCGGCATGGAAGCTGCGCGGGTTTCTGCCGAGCGCGGCCATGACGTGACCCTGTTCGAGAAAAAGGCGTTTATCGGCGGGCAGATCACCACCGCATCGAAAGCACCGCAGCGCGACCAGATTGCCGGCATCACGCGCTGGTTCCAGCTTGAGCTGGCGCGCCTGAAAGTCGATCTGCGCCTTGGCACAGCCGCCGATGCGGCGACCATCCTCGACCTGCGCCCGGACATCGTGGTGCTGGCAGTGGGCGGTCATCCGTTTCTGGAACAGAACGAACACTGGGGCGCGGCAGAAGGGCTGGTGGTCAGCAGTTGGGACGTACTGGACGGCAAGGTCGCGCCAGGCAAGAACGTGCTGGTCTACGACACCATCTGCGAGTTCACCGGCATGTCGGTGGCTGACTTCCTGGCCGATAAGGGCTGCCAGGTCGAGATCGTCACCGATGACATCAAGCCGGGTGTGGCGATCGGCGGTACGTCGTTCCCGACCTACTACCGCAGCATGTACCCCAAGGAAGTGATCATGACCGGCGACATGATGCTGGAAAAGGTCTATCGCGAGGGCGACAAGCTGGTCGCGGTGCTGGAAAACGAATACACCGGGGCCAAGGAAGAGCGGGTGGTCGATCAGGTGGTGGTGGAAAACGGTGTGCGCCCGGACGAAGCGATTTACTACGCACTCAAGGAAGGCTCGCGCAACAAGGGCCAGATAGACATCGACGCACTGTTCGCCATTGAGCCGCAGCCTTCATTGAGCCAGCCGGGCGACGGTTATTTGCTGTTCCGCATCGGCGACTGCGTGGCGCAGCGCAATACCCATGCAGCGATCTACGACGGCTTGCGGCTGTGCAAGGATTTCTGACCGCAGCGGCAAGTTGTCAGCTGTAAGCTGCAAGTAAGAGCCTTTGCCCCGTGCTTTTTCTTGCAGCTTGAGGCTTGCAGCTTAAAGCCCGCACCTTAAAGCTCGCACCTGAGGTCAACGTGATGCTAGACACCCTTCTCCCCATCCTGCTGTTCAGCGCCCTGGCCCTCGCGGCGCTGGGTGCCTGGCGGCGGGTGAATATGTGGCGCATGGGCCGTGCTTCCAGAGTCGATCTGCTCGGCGGGCTGTTGGCCATGCCCAAGCGCTACATGGTCGATCTGCACCACGTGGTTGCCCGTGACAAATACATCGCCAACACGCATGTGGCGACGGCAGGCGGCGCGGTCGCCTCGGTTGTGCTGGCGATTCTGGTGCATGGTTTCGGTCTGCATAACCGTGTGCTGGGCTACGCGCTATTGCTGATGACCGCAGTGATGTTCGTCGGCGCAGTGTTTGTCTATCGCCGTCGCCTCAACCCGCCTGCGCGTTTGTCCAAAGGACCGTGGATGCGCCTGCCGAAAAGCCTGATGGCGTTTTCCGCGAGCTTCTTTCTGGTCACGTTGCCGGTGGCCGGTATTCTTCCCGAACACTTCGGTGGCTGGGTGCTGGTCGCCATTCTCGGGTTGGGTGTGTTGTGGGGCGTGAGCGAGCTGTTCTTCGGCATGACCTGGGGCGGCCCGATGAAGCACGCTTTCGCCGGGGCCTTGCACCTGGCCTGGCATCGCCGTGCCGAGCGTTTTGGCGGTGGACGTTCCACCGGGTTGAAACCGCTTGATCTGAATGATCGGACTGCACCGCTGGGTGTCGAGAAGCCCGCAGACTTCACCTGGAACCAGTTGCTGGGTTTCGACGCCTGCGTGCAGTGCGGCAAATGTGAAGCAGCGTGCCCGGCGTTCGCGGCGGGTCAGCCGCTGAACCCCAAGAAGCTGATCCAGGACATGGTCGTCGGCCTTGCCGGCGGCACCGACGCAAAATTTGCCGGCAGCCCGTACCCATCGCTTGATGGCAAAGGCAAGCCACTGGGCGAGCATGGCGGCAACCCGCATCAGCCCATCGTCAACGGTCTGGTGGATGCCGAGACGCTGTGGTCCTGCACCACCTGCCGCGCGTGTGTCGAAGAGTGCCCGATGATGATCGAGCACGTTGATGCCATCGTCGACATGCGCCGCTACCTGACCCTGGAAAAAGGCGCAACGCCGAACAAAGGCGCGCAAGTGCTGGATAACCTGATCGCCACCGACAACCCCGGCGGCTTCGCACCGGGCGGACGAATGAACTGGGCCGCCGACCTGAACCTTGATCTGCTCAGCGTGAGGAAGACAGTAGACGTGCTGTTCTGGGTTGGCGATGGCGCGTTTGACATGCGCAATCAACGCACGCTGCGTGCGTTCGTCAAAGTCCTCAAGGCGGCCAGGGTGGATTTCGCCGTGCTGGGCCTTGAAGAGCGCGACAGCGGTGACGTGGCTCGGCGTCTGGGCGATGAGGCGACTTTTCAGACGCTCGCCCGCCGCAACATTCAGACCCTGGCCCAGTACCACTTCAAACGCATCGTGACCTGCGACCCGCACAGCTTTCATGTGCTGAAAAACGAATACGGCGCATTGGGCGGTGACTATCAGGTGCAGCATCACAGCACCTTCATGGCCGAACTGGTACAGCGCGGCACCCTGAATCTGAGCCAGCACAAAGGCGCCAGCGTCACCTATCACGACCCGTGTTACCTGGGCCGCTACAACGGCGAATACGAAGCACCGCGTGAAGTGCTGCGCGCGCTGGGTATCGAAGTCAGGGAGATGCAGCGCTCCGGCTTTCGTTCTCGCTGCTGCGGTGGTGGGGGCGGCGCACCGATTACGGACATCCCCGGCAAACAGCGGATTCCCGACATGCGTATGGACGACATTCGTCAAACCGCTGCCGAGGTGGTGGCGGTGGGTTGTCCACAATGCACGGCCATGCTTGAAGGTGTGGTTGAACCGCGCCCGCTGATCAAGGATATCGCCGAGCTGGTGGCTGATGCGCTGGTTGAAGAAGTTATCCCCAGCCCGTCTGTTGCCGCCAAACGTGAACCCGCGGAGGTGCACTGATGAGCGACATTATCCGCCGCGATCCTCGTGCTCAATGGATCGCTCGTAATCGACTGCACCCGCTGCACGCGGCCATGCAGCCCGCACAAAGCAGCTGGATGGGTCCCAACGGCTTGATGCGCAAGAACGTGCATGGCCTGGGGTTTATCGGCCCCAATGGCATCAAGCGCATCGACCGTAGCGGCGCGCAGCAGGGCGGGACGAGCAAGCGTTCGGTGGTGTCCGACGTCCAGTTGCCGCTGCATGTGATCGCTACGCCAGCGTTCTATATCAACGTTGTTCCCGACATGGTCGGCGGTCGTTTGAGCAGCCATGATCGCGACGTGCTGGGCCTGGCGCGTCAATTGGCGGGGGCCGAAGGCGCGGTGCTGGCGGTGGTGTTCGGCGAGCATAAAGAGACGGCGTTCGACAGTGCAGGTGTGGACCGCCTGTTGTTGCTCGACGGTAACGAGTCCGATGGCTACTCCCCTGAACAGCGCGTGCAGGGTTTGCGCGCTGTGGATAACCAGTTTGGCCCGCAACGCTGGGTATTTCCTGACAGCCGCACTGGCGGTGGTGAACTGGGGCGGCGCTTTGCGGCCAGCCTTGGCGAACGTCCTGCAACGCGGGTCTGGCAGGTCAAGGGCGAGCACTGCACAAGCCGCGCCGGGGCAGGGCGCGAAGACCTTGTGCGTCCCTTGGCGCGTTTGATGCTGGCCGACGTCGAGTGTGCCGAGCCGGTCAGTGAAACCCGTCACGAAGCATTGCCTGTCGAGTTATCCACAGGCGCTGCACGCAGCTTGTCGCGCATTGAAGACCTAGGCGCAGTGGCGGTTGACCCGGCAGTTATCCCCATGGCCGAAGCGGAGTTCATTCTGTCTGGCGGTAATGGCGTCAAGGACTGGGATCTTTTCCACCGCGCCGCGCTGGTCCTTGGCGCAACCGAGGGGGCTTCGCGGGTGGCGGTGGACGATGGTTTTATGGGGCGCGAGCGTCAAGTGGGCGCCAGCGGCACTTGGGTCACCGCGCGGGTTTACCTCGCTGTCGGCATCTCCGGGGCGATTCAGCATCTGCAAGGTATTGGTGCCTGCGACAAGGTCATTGCGATCAATCTGGATGCGGGCTGCGACATGATCAAACGCGCTGATTTGTCGGTCATTGGTGATGGTGGCGAAATCCTCACCGCCTTGGTCGCAGCAGTCCAAGCCTGGCGTAACGGGGAGAAGCGTGATGCGGCCTGACGTGCCTGTGGATAAACATGACGTACAGATCATCAGCCTGGTTTCCGTAGGCGCGCACCCGACATCAGGCCGTGCGCGGCGCGCCGAACAGGATGCGCGGGCAGTGGAACTTGGCTTGCAACTGGTTGGGGATAACTTGCAGGTGCTGCACGCCGGCAATCCTGCAGAGCCAGCATTGCGCGCCTATCTGGGCATGGGCTTGAGCGAACTGCATGTGCTTGAGCAGCCAGACGGTGCTGACGCGCTGGCCGCGCTGACCGATTACATACGCGACTCTGGCGCACAGATGGTGCTGGCTGGCAGCCAGGCGGAAACCGGCGAAGGCTCGGGCATGCTGCCGTTTCTGCTGGCCGAGGGGCTCGGCTGGCCGCTGGTGACGGGGCTTGCTGAGGTCGAGTCGCTGAGTAACGGCACCGCACTGGTTTTGCAGGCATTGCCACGTGGTCAGCGTCGTCGTCTCAAGGTTCGTTTGCCGTTTCTCGCCACTGTGGATAACGCAGCGCCTGCGCCTCGGCAAAGTGCTTATGGGCCTGCGCAGCGCGGAATTCTGGATGTGGACAAGATTGAAACGGTGATTGACGACTTATTCACAGCTCAATCACTGCAGCCTGCCAAGCCGCGCCCCAAGCGTCTTAAGGTGATCAAGGCCAAGAGTGGCGCGGACCGTATGAAAGCGGCTACTGCCAAGGCCAGCGGGGGTTCGGGACAGGTCTTGAAGGGCCTGTCACCCGAACAAAGCGCGGCGGCGATACTGAAGTTGTTGATTGACGAAGGCGTTGTCAGGTGAGGTGATCGAGTTACACACATTCTCTGTGTGTGCGCCTGTGGATAACGTGTTGGCCGGTTACCAAACGTCACGGATAACGTGGCCTGTAGGGTGGTGATCAAAAAATGAGCAGCTTGCCTTCGACGGTAGTGATCTTGAATGTGGATAAAAAAACGTCTCGGAAACGAGTTTGCGTATTTGCCCACAATCTCTGTTGGTGTGCCTGTGGGTAAGTTGTTCATGGTTGTCTGCACGCCTTTAAATGCTTGATCTCTAGAGGTTTGTGCAAAAAATGATCAAAGTTTGAGCCAGTGTTGATGGTTTCTTTCGCAGGAGGCGTAGGTGGACTTGCCTCAAGTTTTCCACAGGGCACAATTCCGCCGACCCAAGTTATTCCCAAAGTCTGTTGGTGCATCTGTGGATAAATTGTTGGCGTCTGGCTGTAGCCTTTGAAGTACGGGCTTTGCAGTGAGTTGGTTGAAAAATAACCAGCTCATCTGCACCCGCTCATGTGGGTGAGTTGTTTCCTTACCCCTGTGAGTACGCTTTATTACCGGGAAGGCTTAGCTGCTCCCCGGTAACGCCGTTTAAGCTGCTAGTGTTTAGAGCCCGTTGACCGCCCGAGCAACTACCACAAGGACGCAGAGCCAGGTAGCTCCGGGGACCATTCCGGGATTGACTTATGGGACTGAAGGCATCTGTAGCTAATGCCCTGATGAGTCACCTCGTTGCCTGCCTGATACTGCACGCCTGGCGCCCACACCGTAACATTACCGCCGCTGTCGAGCTCAGTCGTGACGGTCAGAGATTCGCTTCCAGCGGAAACAGCGTCATCTTTGTCCTGCGCGCTGATCTCGTAAACATAATCAGTTTCAGGCGTAAGTCCAGCGTCGGTGTAGGTGGTTTGTGGCGCGGTGACTGTAATAAGGCGCATCCGATTTCGGTAAACAATATACTGCTTGATGCGATGTGGCCCTGAGGGAGCTGTCCACTCAAGGGACACGCTGTAAGCAGTGATATCCGTTGCTTTAAGATCAGTGGGTGCTGATGGCGGTTGATCGTGATCCATGTACACAGTCAGCACTGTGGACAGGTCCGATGTATTCCCCTCAATGTCAGTCGCGCTGATCTGATAATCGTAGACAGCGCCAGGTGAAACATCTGTATCGACAAACGGTGGCGCCGTTGGGTCGCCTACAGGCGTGCCGTTTTTGAACAAATTATAGACTCGGATCGGGTGTGCACCTTCCGAAAGCCTCCATATCAGCGTTACCGAATCCTTGGTCTGCCATGACAATGTCAGGTCAGCAGGCGCTGGAGGTTTATCCGGCACAGGTGTTTCGCCGCCGGTGAGGTAGCCGTAGCGGTTCACGAACTCCCAATTGTAGTCCTTGCCGGTCTTGTCCTTGCCCGCATCCCAGTTGACAGACCAGGTCATCAGCCCGCGGATGGGGTTGCCAGCATCTTTCAGTTCTTGCAGTGCGTCTTTGACGTCCTGTGGGTTAATGACGTAACCGGTAGCGGCGGCGTCATTGTTGGTCGGTAGACCAATGGCCAGTCTGTCGGCCGGAATTTTAGTGAAGCCACGCGTACCGTGGATCAAACTGTCGGTCAGATAGTAAAGAAACGCTTTCTTGTGGGCGTCGTTGTTTTGAGTGACCCACAGGTTCAGCTCTTCGACCCATATGCCATCGCCGCCCTGGTTGTAATACTGCGGCGCGATAAAGTCATAGATGTCTTCCAGTGCATTGATATAAGCGAGGTAGGCACCGCCGCTTCTAAACGATTCGAGGAACGTCACAAACTCCTTGAGGATAGGGAAGTAGGTGGTGATCTCTTTCAAGGCAGGAAGTTTCTTGCTGGCTCTCAGGTAAGGAAACTCCGGGGCCATGCTGATAATGAAGTGCTTGCCTTCCGTTTCGTAGTGTTCGCGCACCATCCTCAGCGCCGCTGGCAATACCGTACGGTTATCAGCAAACGTGATAGCGGCCTGCTCAAGGTCGATGTCCAGCCCGTCAAAGCCGTAGACTTCAACCAGGCGAATAATTTCATAGGCCAGTGGTTCTTCCTGGCCCGCGTGCAGCTCAATGTGCGCATCAGCGCCGCCAAGAGAAATCAGCACCGCACGGCCTTGTGCATTCAGTGCTGCCACTTGGGCGCGAAACGCCTCGTCACTGAGGTTATAAGGCTTGAAGGTGGGAATGCCGGCGCCTTTCATGAAAGCCACTGCCACGACGTTATACGCTTCGGGTATATCGGTCAGTTGCATCTCCTTGAACAAGCCCTGCTGGTAGCCCTGGCCGGGTTCGGAAGGCCAGTTGTGCCAGAAGCCCATGAGAATATTTTTGCCTCTTATATCCGGCATGTCAGAGGCTGCGTCGACTTTCTTGTTTTTATATTGATTGATGATTTTTGGGTTGAGCATGGTTCGTGTCTCCGTCCGTTGGATTGACTTCAACTGGAGTTGATCACGAAAGGATTTTTCACGTAACTGTCAGAAATGACGGTATCGATGGAGCAATTTTTTTGCAGGGGAGCGGGAAAGTCGTCAGTCGAGGATCATGCGAGCAGGCTCACCTCGCAGGAGAGTGAGCCGTACCTGGTATTGCCAAAGGCGTGGGAGCCCGCTACTCGTGATTCACCGCCACCCCTTTCAGATAAGGCGCGGGCTCTGCGCCGAGGTTTTCCAGCATACGTGCGCTGTACCAGTCGATGAAATTGACCACGCCGAACTCATAGGTTTTCGAGTACGGGCCGGGCTGATAGGCAGTGGAGTTGATGCCGCGCTGGTTTTCTTCGGCCAGACGGCGGTCCTGGTCGTTGGTGGCGTCCCAGACCTGACGCATACGCGCCACGTCGTAGTCCACACCCTCTACCGCATCCTTGTGGACAATCCATTTGGTGGAGACCATGGTTTCCTGTGCACTGATCGGCCACACCGTGAACACGATGATGTGATCGCCCATGCAGTGGTTCCAGGAGTGTGGCAGGTGCAGGATGCGCATCGAGCCCAGCTCCGGGTTCTGGATGCGGCCCATCAGTTTTTTACAGCCGACCTTTCCGTCCATGGTCATCGAGACGGTGCCCTTGAGCAGCGGCATGCGCACGATGCGGTTACGCAGGCCGAAACTGGCGTGGGCGTAAGGGATTTTCTCGGCGTCCCACGCGGCGGCGGACGCGGCGACATGATCCTTGAAGGCCTGGTCGGCACGCGGGTCGGTGACGTCGTCCCATTCCAGCAGGGTCTTGAGCAATTCAGGGTGCGCGCCACCGCAGTGATAGCACTCGCGGTTGTTCTCCAGCACCAGCTTCCAGTTGGCCTTCTCCATCAAGGTGGTTTGCACCGCCACCTTGGTGTTTTCCATGTCGTAGGGTTCCATGTAGTGCTTGAGTGTCGCCAGGAACTCATCGATGGCAGGCGGATTCTCCGCCAGGCTGATAAAGATGTAACCGCCTGCGGTCTTGACGTGCACCGGCTTGAGGCCGAACTGCTTCATGTCGAAGTCGTCGCCCATTTCAGTACCGGCGTAAAGAAGGCGGCCGTCCAGTTCGTAGGTCCACTGGTGATAATGACAGACCAGTTTGGCGACCTTGCCTTTCTCGGCCGTGCACAGGCGCGAGCCGCGATGGCGGCACACATTATGGAACGCGTTGACTGCACCGTCCGGGCCACGCACTACGAGGATCGGGTTCTTGCCGATCTGCAGGGTCAGGAAGTTGCCCTTGGTCGGGATCTCGCAGGTCATTCCGGCGATCAGCCATTCTTTATGAAAGATTTCCTGCATGTCGATTTCAAACAGCCGGTCATCACTGTAAAAAGGCTGCGGCAGCGAGTACGTGCGCTCGCGATTCTGCAGCATCTCGGCAGTGGCCTTGCGTGCAGGTTCCAGCGGATCGCCCAGGCTCAAGGTTGCGGTGACGTCCATCGTTAAAATCCCTCATGACCGCGTCATGGGCGGCCTGCGAATGTGGCTGATACGGTTGTGGTCAAGACGATAGATCAGTCGTTCACGCTTATGACCCTTGATGGCGAGTGTGGAGCCGGGCGCAGAGCTGACCTTATCCATGGGCGACATGGCCCAATCTGTTCCCGACGCGACAACCCTTGTTCTTCGGGGCTGGTCGCGGTAAGTACGTGAATGTCGTTGATGGATAAACGGTCGCTTCGCGCGTTACGCAGAATCGGCACATGAGAGGCCGACAGTCGGCCGTGGAGATCAAGTATGTCCCAAAGTTTCCTCAGCCCGGTTACCACCCAGACATGGGCCAACGGGCGTCACCTGGTTCGGGTCGTCAAGGTGATCCAGGAAACCTGGGATGTTCGCACCTTTTGCTTCATGGCCGACCAGCCGATCATGTTCTTTTTCAAGCCCGGGCAGTTCGTGACCCTGGAGCTTGAGATCGACGGCGTGCCGATCATGCGCTCGTACACCATCTCCAGCTCGCCGTCGGTGCCCTACAGTTTCTCGATTACCGTCAAGCGCGTGCCAGGCGGCAAGGTCTCCAATTACCTGCATGACACGCTGAGTGAAGGGCAGGAGCTGGCGGTGCATGGCCCGGTCGGGCTGTTCAATGCCATCGACTTCCCGAACCCGAAAATCCTGTACCTCAGTGGCGGTGTCGGTATCACGCCGGTGATGTCCATGGCGCGCTGGTTCTACGACACCAACGCCAATGTCGACATGGTCTTCGTGCACAGCGCGCGCTCGCCCAAGGACATCATCTACCACCGCGAGCTGGAGCACATGGCCTCGCGGATCGACAACTTCAGCCTGCATCTGGTCTGTGAAAAGCACGGGCTGGGCGAGCCGTGGGCCGGTTATCGCGGCTACCTGAACCAGAAAATGCTCGAGCTCATGGCCCCGGATTTCATGGACCGCGAAGTGTTCTGTTGCGGGCCGACGCCGTACATGACCGCGGTCAAGCGCCTGTTGCAGGAAAACGGCTTCAACATGGCCCAATACCATGAGGAGTCGTTCGGCGCGACACCGCCCGAAGCCCGCGCCGATGCGGTCGAACAGGCTGAAATCGCTGCCGACGCACCTGATGTCGACGCCGCTGACCTGCATCAGGTCGAGTTTACCGACACCGGCAAGAGCATCCGCGTGGCCCCGGGCGAAACCGTCCACGCCGCCGCCGCCAAGCTCGGCCTGATGATCCCCAAAGCCTGCGGTATGGGTATTTGCGGCACGTGCAAGGTCATGAAGCTGAGCGGCGAAGTGGAAATGGAACACAACGGCGGCATCACCGACGAAGACGTTGCAGAGGGCTACATCCTGTCGTGCTGCAGCGTGCCGAAGGGCGATGTGCGGATCGAGTATTGAGACCGGACGTGGAGCGTCGCACGACAGTGGGGGGTATCGTTGCGCACGCTCTGGCGTGGGAATGCAGTGCGTGACGCTCTGCGTCACAGATCTGCGCTAAAACGCCTAGTCAGGATCTGGCTGGGGCTTCATGACCCCTTCTGACCCTGCCGGTAAATCGCCAGCGCGGGCAGCAGTTGCTGGTCGATGGCCTGGCGGACGGCGGGGAGGAGCGTGGCGCTGCCGCTCAGTAGCTGTTCTACCAAACGTCGCAGGGCGGTAGCGCGTTCGGCGTTCAGGCCGCAGACGGCGTGGGCGCAGGCCTGTTCGGCTGTGGCGCCGCCGGGCGTTTCGAACCCCAGGGCCCTGAGTTGGCCGAGCAGGTCTTCCTGGTCAATCAAGTCTGCGTGCATCATGGCGTCTGTTCCTTTGATCGGGCTTTTTTCCGATTCTGGGAGGGCCGCCTGCCAAGGGCAAGTGCTGTGCGTCGCGCATGGCAGGATTGACTACAGGTACGTCGTTTTCAGTTCAGCTCAGGTCGTGGTCATTGGGTTTGCAGGTTTTCTATCGTGTTGTCGACCATGACTTTTGCCATTTCCACCAGGTGCATGATCGTCAGCGTCATGTCTCGCTGCGCGCCGGTCATGCCGTCGCTGAATTCGTAGGCACTGGTGGCGGCGCAGCGCAGCAGGTCACTGGCATACATCAGTGCGTCTTCATGGCTGATGGTGGGGTTGGCGCGGTAAGGGGGTGGATCGGGGACGAGTTTGAGCATGTGATGTATCTCCTGGAGTTTTAAAAGACCATTACCGTCGGCTACCAGGCGAGGGTGGTGGTCATGCGCAGGTAGTAGCCCGGTCCAGGAACCCCGGTGCATCCGAAGATGCCCCGCGCACGACCACCATAAAAGTGCAGGCCGTTGAAAGCACCTTGCACGAAGTGGCGCGATGCGCCTGGATAACGAGGGCTACTAATCCTCATCGCTGAATATGCAGCGACGGGCGCAGAGTAGTCATCGAAATCGGCAGGCACAATAGGCCGGGAGCTTCTCGGAAATTTCCTTCAAGTGATACAGACAAATCCCGCAAATTCGTTACAAATTCTTGTTCGTTGCTCAGGTTTGCTAAACTGCGCAGCTTGCCAGGAGCTGCCATGAATTACCGTCACGCCTACCATGCCGGCAACCACGCCGACGTGTTCAAACACCTCACCCTGACTCGCTTGATCGCCCTGATGGCGCGCAAGGAGCAGCCGTTTGCCTACCTCGACACCCACGCCGGGCTCGGGCTTTACGACCTCAAGGGCGATCAGGCTACCCGCACCGGGGAATGGCTTGAGGGCATTGGCCGCCTGTGGAATATCCCAGACCTGCCAGCGCTGGCGGCTGATTATCTGCAAGTGCTGCACGACATGAACCCCGATGGCGAACTGCGCTATTACCCCGGCTCGCCTGAACTGGCCCGTCGATTGACCCGCGAGCGCGAGCGTGTGCTGCTCAATGAGAAGCACCCCGAAGACGGACGTCTGCTCAAGGAAAACATGAAGGGCGACCGGCGTGTGGCGGTGCATCTGGGTGAAGGCTGGCATGTGCCGCGTGCCTTGCTGCCGGTTGCTGAAAAGCGCGCTGTCATGCTCATCGACCCGCCCTTCGAGCAGCTCGATGAAATGAAGCGTTGCGCGGTGGCGCTCAAGGAAACCATCGGGCGTATGCGTCAGACGGTGGCAGCGATCTGGTACCCGATCAAGGACCCGCGCCTGTTGCGGCGTTTTTATCAGGACCTGGCCGAGACCGGCGCACCCAAGCTGCTGCGCGTCGAACTCTACGTCCACCCGCTGGACACCCCGGCAAGCCTGAACGGCTCCGGTCTGGCCATCGCCAACCCGCCGTGGGGGCTTGAAGAAGAATTGCGCGAGTTGATGCCGTATCTGGCCGAAAAGCTGGGCCAGACCCAGGGCGGCTGGAAGATGGACTGGTTGATTGCCGAGTAGGCGTGCCTGCATCCAGAACTGCATGCCCACGCAGAGCGCTCAGCGTGACACACAGGTCCTGACAGGCTTTAGAAGACGGTGTAGAGCGGACCGGGCGACGCTTCGCTTGTCCGCGAAGAGGGTCGTACATCCGCAAAAAAACTGTCGCCCCCACCATCGCCTTCGCGGACAAGTCCGCTCCCACACAAGCGCTCCTACGCTCTCCGGACAGAAGCCCGAGGGGAATGCCTCAAGCCGGCAGACAAACCCCGGTGCCGCCCAGGCCGCAGTAGCCCTGCGGGTTTTTGGCCAGATATTGCTGGTGGTAGGTCTCGGCGAAGTAGACCGTCGGGGCTTCTTCGATTTCAGTGGTGATACCGCCCAGACCGGCTTTGCTCAATTCGGCCTGAAACGCGTCGGCGCTGGCTTTGGCGGCTGCGAGTTGCTCAGGGGTTGTGCAGTAAATCACCGAGCGATACTGAGTGCCGATGTCATTGCCCTGACGCATGCCCTGGGTCGGATTGTGCGCTTCCCAGAACACTTTCAGCAGCGAGTCATAGCTGATTTTCTCAGGCTCGTAGACCACCAGCACCACTTCTGTGTGACCCGTCAGGCCCGAGCAGACTTCCTCATACGTCGGGTTCGGCGTAAACCCGCCCGCATAACCTGCAACGGTGCTTACCACACCTTCCTGTTGCCACAGGCGGCGTTCTGCGCCCCAGAAGCAACCCAGACCGAAGATGGCGAATTCCACGTTGCTGGTGAACGGCCCCAGCAGCGGGTTGCCGTTGACGAAGTGAGTTTCCGGGAGCGTCATCGGTGTTTCACGACCCGGCAGTGCTTGTTCAGCGGTAGGCAGTACGTTTTTGTTCACTAGAATTTCCGAGCGCAAAGTCATGAACCATATCCTCTCGTGTGGAGACGGGCAGCGGGGGCCAGGACGGATGATCAATACAAATACATAAGTCCCGTTACACGCAGAAACAAGTGCTGCCGTGTAATAACAGACTTACAGTGTGCCCGAGAGGGCGGGGTGCAGGGAAGGTTGTCAGGCAGACGGGCGACGAGGGTAACGCGTCAGTTTTTCGATCAGCTCTTCGCCGGGGATGGGCCTGTCGAACAGGTAACCCTGGCCGACATCGCAACGATGGCGACGTAAAAACGCCAGTTGGGCTGCGGTTTCAATGCCTTCGGCGACCACTTTGAGCTTGAGGTTGTGAGCCATGGCGATTACCGCCGAGGTGATTTCCATGTCGTCTTCATCGTCCGGAATGTCGCGGATGAAGCTGCGATCGATCTTGATCACATCGATGGGGAATTTCTTCAGGTAGCTGAACGATGAGTAACCGGTGCCGAAGTCATCCATCGCCAGCGACAGGCCGAGCTTCTTCAGCGAGTCGAGTTGCTGGCGAGTATCTTCTGTGGCTTCCAGCAGCAGACCTTCGGTCAGCTCAAGTTCCAGCAGCGACGGGTCGAGCTGTTCCTCTTTGAGGATGGCGGCAATCGAGGACACCAGTTCCGGGTCGGAAAACTGCTTGGGCGATACGTTGATCGCTACTTGCAGGTTACCGAAGCCTGCAGCGGTCAGGTCCTTGCTCATGCGGCAGGACTGCCGGGCGACCCATTTGCCGATCGGAATGATCAGCCCGGTTTCTTCAGCCACGCTGATGAACTGGTCCGGACGGATCATGCCTTTTTCAGGATGATTCCAGCGCAGCAGCGCTTCCATACCCAGCAATCGGCCTGTCAACAGGCACAGCTTGGGCTGATAAAACACTTCCAGCTCATTCTGGGTCAGCGCGCGGCGCAGGTTGTTCTCGACGAACAGCTTGTAGCTGGCCTCGGCATTCAGCGCTTCGGTGAACACCTGAACCTGATGTTTGCCGTTGGCCTTGGCCTTGTGCAGGGCCAGCCCGGCGTTTTTCATCAGGGTTTGCGGGTCACGACCGTGCAATGGCGCGCAGGCCAGGCCCACGGAGCCTGTCACACTGATCAACTGGTTATCTACGAACATCGGCTTGTCCAGCGTCGCCAGCACCTGGCTGGCGGTGGCCTGCCCGGCTTCCTGACCGGTGTTGTCCAGTAGCACCGCGAATTCGTTACTGGCAAAGCGCGCCAGCACGTCGGTCGGGCTCAGTGTGTTGCGCAGGCGGCGTGCGAGGCTGATCAGCAACTTGTCGCCGGTCTGGTGGCCGAGGCTGTCGTTGATGCGCTTGAAGTTGTCGATGTCGACCAGCAACAGGCTCATCGGCGTGTCGGTGTCACGGGCAAAGCGTTCGTCCAGATTGCGGATGAAGGCCGGGCGGTTGCCCAGATTGGTCAGGTTGTCGGTGTACGCCAGGCGCTCGATACGCTGCTGGGCAAGCTTGCTTTGAGTGATGTCTTCATAAATGCCGATGTAGTGCGTCAGCTCGCGGTTGTCGCCGTATACCTTGGAAATCGACAACTGACCCCAGTAGGGTTCGAGATTCTTGCGGCGGCTCTTGAATTCGCCCTGCCAGCTGTTACTGCTGGTCAGGCTGGAGTTGGCCTCGAGCAGCAACTGGTTGAGGTTTTCCAGCGCGGGCAGCTCCGACAGCTTGTTGCCGGAGACTTCCTCGGAGCTGTATTGAGTGATCGCCGTGAAGCTTGGGTTGACGTACTCGACCACGCCATTGCAATTGACCAGCAAAAAGGCGTTGGCGCTTTGTTCGACGGCGCGCTGGAACAGGTGCAACGCGTTGGTCGCGGCCCGGCGGTTATGGTTGTTGATGACCTGAGCGAACTGGTCGGCCAGCTCGCCAGCAAACGCGATTTCGTCGGACTGCCATTCACGCGTCGAGCCCGACTGCTCCAGGCAGAGCACACCAATGACTTGCCCGTCGATACGGATACTGGCGTCCAGGACCGCGCGCGTCTCTCCAGGTCTCAGGCTTATCGCCATTTCCCGGGTGCGCGGGTCTGTCTGGATATTGCTGGCGTCAATCGCCCTGCTGGTGTTCAGGGCTTGCAGATAAGTAGGGTAGGCGCTGATGTCAATCGCCGTACGGGTCTGGTAGTCGCCACTTTCCCGACGATAGTCGGTGATCGGCTCGAGACGCTTGTCGTTCAGGTTCCAGATGCTGGCGTGATCGACATCGTAGATGTCGCACGCGCTTCTGGTAATCAGCTCTGCCGCTTCCAGCAGGGTATTGGCCGTGGTGTAACGGTGGCGGGTCAGGCGCAGGATAAGGTCTTGCTGGGCGCGCACTCGTTCAAGGTGTGCAAACTGGTCACGCTGGGCACGCTGGTTGAGTTCCAGGGCAATCTGCAGCCGTGAGTTGCGGGTTTCCAGGTCAGAGTCAGTGACTGATTCGCCATCGGTGACAAGGTCTTCCACGATCATGAAATAACCGCGCAGCAAATGACGATTGTGTTGTTTGTAGGCTTCGCCGATTTCGAGCAGGCCAAGCGGGCCTTTAGGACTGTGCAGCGTATAGCGGATCAGGTAGTTCGGAGACGAGGCCAGTTGCAGTTGGATGTCATCGTGCAGTTGATAACGTGCTTGCGGCTCCATGAGGCTGGCGTAAGGGGATCCAATCAGGGCGCAAAGGTCAACAGCCGGCAGCCCGAGCTGTTTTTCACAGTTCGGGTCGAGAAACAACAGCGCCCAATTGGCTTCATTCAGCCGCTCGAAACGCAGCATGCCCAGGCGCGATGGCACCGGCAATTGCGTCACTACCTCGGCTGCGGATCTACCGGCAGCATCGGTTTGGCTTTTCATGAACAAACTCGCTTCCGGAATACTAGTCGCGACGGGGGTAAACCCACGTTCGCTTATGGCAAGGTTGCATCATGCGGCCCGTGCTTACAAGAGACCACAGTGGCTTAGTGCTATAAAAGTGTCGGCCGCAGGCGCAGGTTCTTCAATGTAACTGGTCGGATACTCGAAATTACCCGTTTTAAGCACAAAACCCCTGTTTTCAGGGGGTATCGGCCGTGCGGGTTCAAGCTTCTCGAGAGGGCGTGCGGTCAGGCCTTCGCCGCCTTTACCTCTTTGGGCGGCAATTGCAGGAAGATCCCGGCTGCGAACATGGCCAAGACTCCGACGCTCAGGAAGGTCAGCTGGAACGCACCCAGCACACTGCTGACCTCGCCGCTGGTCACCTCCTCACTGAAGCCGCCCAACAAGGCCGCAGCGCTGGCAACCCCAAGGCTCAGCGACAACTGTGCCACCACCGAGAGCAGGCTGTTGCCACTCGCGGCGCTGGCGTCGTCCAGGTCGATCAGGGTCACGGTGTTCATCGCCGTGAACTGCAAGGAATTCACCGCGCCGAGCAGCCCCAGGTGGATCAGCAGAATCCAGTACGGCGTCTGCCCGTCCACCAGCGCCAGGCTGGCCAACAGAATGCCGAGCAGCAATGTGTTGCTGGTCAGGATGACCCGATAACCCAAGTGTTCGATCAACCAGCGCGCCACGGTCTTGGCGAACATACCCGCCGCCGCCAGCGGCAACATGCTCATGCCGGCCTGCGAGGGCGAATACCCCAGCGCGACCTGCAGCAGCAAAGGCACCAGAAAGGGCAGGGCACCGCTGCCCAGCCGCGCGAACAGGTTGCCCATGATGCCCACCGCAAACGTGCGGGTGCGAAACAGCGAGGGTGCGAACAGCGGCGACTCGATGTGCCCGGCCCGCAGCCAGTAGGCCGCCAGGCAGCCCATCCCGGCAAACAGCAGCAGCACCACGCGCATGTGCGGCAGGTGCAGTTCGCCCAGGCCTTCCAGCGCAATGGTGATCAGCACCATCGCTGCGCCAAACAGAATGAAGCCGATTCCGTCGAAATGCGTTCGGCCACCGCCGGGCAGATCAGGGATGAAGTGCTTGACCGCGTAACAGCCCAAGAGCCCGACCGGAATGTTGATCAGGAAAATCCAGTGCCAGCTCAGGTATTCGACCATCCACCCGCCCAGCGTCGGACCCAATAAAGGGCCGAGCAAGCCGGGTATGGTGATGAAGCCCATGATCCGCACCAGCTCTGATCGCGGGTAGGCGCGCAGCACAATCAGCCGCCCGATAGGCACCATCAGTGCACCGCCGAGCCCTTGGATAATCCGCGCCGCGACCAGCATGGTCAGCGAGTTGGACAGCGCGCACAGCAGCGATCCGAAACTGAAGAGCAAAATGGCGCTGAAAAAGATGCGTTTGATCCCGAAGCGATCGGCAATCCAGCCCGAGGCCGGGATCAGCAGCGCGATCGTCAGCATGTAGGCGATGACCACCGACTGCATGCGCAGCGGATCTTCTGCCAGAGAGCGGGCCATGGACGGCAGGGCGGTATTGAGAATCGTGCCGTCCAGGCTTTGCATGAAGAACGCAATGGCGATGACCCAAGGCATCCAGCGCAGGGTCTTTTCGTCCATGATCGGCGCTGCTGAGTTCTGCATAGGCTCCTGCTATAACGTGAAAGTGATATGGCTGACCAGCGCACCCGGCAGTTGAATGGAGCCGGTCTGGCGCTGAGTGTAGGTACTCGATTGCAGGATCAGTTCCCGCTCGCGGGTCAGGTCTTCCAGCGCGCTGCCTAACAGGCTGTAGGCGCTGTCATCGAAGCGCATGGTGCTGACCGGTGCGACGATCCTGCCCTCTTCGACCCAAAACGTTGCGAAACGTGTCATGCCGGTCAGACGCGCGGCGGCTCTGTCCGAGAAGTTCAGGTACCACAGGTTGCTGATGTAAAGACCTGTGCCCAGCTTTTCAAGCACCTGATCGAGCTCCAGCGAACCACCGGCAATGTCCAGCGCGCTGGGCCCTTCACCGTAATCCGCGCCATTGGCGGGCAGGTCGTATTCGGCAGCGCTGCTTGAATCCACCAATCGCTCACGGGCCTGACCGTCGACGATCAGTGTCAGGTCCTTGCGCGGGTAGCCTTCGCGCGAGAACGCCGGCGAAAGCGAGCCACTGACGTGCTCCTCGACATTGAATAACGGGCTGAACCGGGTATCACCGTCATACAGCCGTTGCAGCGGGCTGCGTTTGCTGGCCAGCGCCTGCGCGGAGAAGCCACCCCAGGTGAGCATGCCGATGATTTCGTCAACGGCTGCCGGGGCCAGATAGGCGCGGTATTGGCCTGGTTCAAGGGTGTGCAGCGGGCGACCGAGAAACTCCAGTTGCTCACGCGCCTGCTCGAAACGTCTTACGAAGGCCTCATTGTTCCAGTGATGACCGGCATAGTTGGCTTTCACCGCCTGCCCGTTCTCATGAAACAGGCTCCAGTCGAAATTGAAGCTGTTGGCCTGATGCCAGCCCAACGCGCCCCAGGAACTGGCGAAGCCCCGATACAGCGGACCTGCGGCATAAAAACCCACCAGGTCCAGTTCGCCCGATAACTCGCAGATCTGCTCGACGACCTGTGCGCTGTCGGGCAGCGGCAGGTCCTGAACATTACTGCTCTGCCAGGCCTCGGTGTTGGGCAGCAGATACGGGTCTTTCGCCAAGGCAGGCAGCGTTTCGCGCAATTGCTGCAGAGCGTCGGTCAGGCGCTGGGTGTCTGTCTCTGAATCGCCTGAAAGTGTCACTTCCAGGTTGGCATGCCGCCCGTCATTGATCAGCTTGAACGTCGCGATGACCTGCTGCACGCGGCCGGCTTGGCGTACCTGGCCGTGGTTGAAGCGAATGAAGTCCGACGCTTCGGCGTCGTAAGCCAGGGTGAAGTGTTCGGTCGGGCTGATGGCAGCCTTGAGCACGGCGACCAGCGCCTCGAATTGCTGTTGGTGCGACATCAGGCGTCTCCTCCGAATACATCGACATTGGCAAATACACACGCCGGAGAGGCGTGACCGACACGGATCACCTGATTGGGCTCGCCCTTGCCGCAATTGGGTGTGCCGAGCACCTTGAAGGTGCTGGCATCGCCGACAGCACTGAGGTTTTTCCAGAATTGCGCGGAGATCGCCCGATAGTTGGGGTTTTTCACCACGCCCTTGAGTTCGCCGTTTTCAATCAACTGACCCCATTCGCAACCGAACTGAAATTTGTTGCGCGCATCGTCGATGGACCACGAGCGGTTGCTCGACATCAGGATGCCGTGCTCGATAGTGCCGATCAGGCCGTCCATCGACTGGTCGCCCGGTTCGATGTTCAGGTTGGCCATGCGATCAATCGGTGCGCGATTCCAGCCACAGGCGCGGCTGTTGGCAACGCCGTCCAGGCCGCTGCGGTACTGCGACAGCGCGCCACCGAGCGGACGCTGCAGCAGGCCGTCGCGAATCAGGAACTGTTTGTTCGCCGGGGTGCCGTCGTCGTCGTGCGCGTAGCTGGCGAGTTGTTCGGGAATGTCCGGGTCGAAGGTCACGTTCAACAGGCTGGAGCCGTATTGCAGGCTGCCGAAATCCGACGTCTTGACGAAGCTGGTGCCGGCGTAATTACGCTCGTCGCCCAGAATCCGGTCCAGTTCCAGCGGATGGCCGATGGACTCGTGAATTTGCAGGACCATCTGATCCGGCATCAACAGCAGGTCGCGCGGGCCTGTTGGCGTGTTGGGTGCGAGGATCAACTGCAAGGCCTCATCGGCCACCCTTGCAGCTGAGCCAATCAGCCCGCAACTGCTCAGTACTTCGATGCCACCCTGTTGGCCGAAATTGTCGCCGCCCAGGTTACGCGTCTGGCTGTCGCGGCCGTCGTAAGCGGTCACGCTCATGCCGGGGAACACAAAACGCTGCGCCTGACGAAGCTGCGCACCTGCGCTGTTCAGGTAGATCTGCTCGACGGTTTCCAGCCCCAGAATGGCCTGCCAGTTGACCAGGCGCTCGTCCTTGGGGACTGCGCTTGACTCAGCCATCAGCAGGCCAATGCAGTCGCTCAACGGCGGGAAGGCTTGATCCATGTTCGGTGACAGGTAGTCAGCCCTGGCGGTTGAAACGGCTTGCTCGCTCAGGTCCAGCAAGGCGTGTGGTGCCAGTCGGCGGGCCAGTGCCTCGGCCTGCTGCAATGCGGCCTGCAAACCCTGGCGGGAAGTGTCGTTGGTGGCGGCGTAGGCTTCAACGCCATTGAGGCGCACAGTCAGCATTGCGCCTTCATCGCTGCTTAGCGACGGTGGCTCGGCCACGTTCTTGCGCACACACAAGCGTTGGCCGGTGCGGCGCACGTAACGTACGGAAAAGAATTGCGCTTCACTCTGCAAAGCAGCGAAATGCTGCTTGAGCCGGGCGGAGAAATCGAACATGCAGACAAGCTCCTTCTTGAGGGTGGTCGGTGAAGTCCGGATGGCCTTTTGAGCCGATTGCTTTGAGAGGGGGGTTACCCCAAAGATTGCCAGGCTGCACCTGCAAGCTTTGAGCCAGACGCTTCAGCCCTGCATCACCAGGCGGATGTCCGCGGCGAGTTCACGCACGCGGTCTTCTTCGGTATCCCACGAGCACATGAAGCGCGCGCCGCCATTGCCGATGAAGGTGTAGAAGCGCCAGCCCCTGGCGGTCAAGGCTGCGATGGCAGGCTCCGACAGTTGCAGAAACACGCCATTGGCCTGCACCGGGAACATCAGTTCGACGCCGGCAATGTCCTTGACCAGATCAGCCAGCAACTGTGCGCACCGGTTGGCGTGGCGAGCATGTTTGAGCCACGCGTCGTTTTCCAGCAGGCCAACCCAGGGCGCGGACAGGAAGCGCATTTTCGACGCCAGTTGCCCGGCTTGCTTGCAGCGATAATCGAAATCGACGGCCAGATCGTGGTCGAAAAACAGGATCGCCTCGCCCACCGCCATGCCGTTTTTGGTGCCGCCAAAGCACAGCACATCAACGCCGGACTTCCAGGTCAGCTCGGCCGGCGATGCATCCAGAAACGCGCAGGCATTGGAGAAGCGCGCACCGTCCATGTGCAGGTGCAGGCCCAGTTCCTTGCAGGTGGCGCTGATGGCCTTGAGCTCTTCTGGCTGATAGACGCCGCCCACTTCCGTGGCCTGGGTCAGGGTTACAACGCGCGGCTTGGGGTAGTGAATGTCCTGACGCTTGAGCGCCACTTCACGAATCGATTCCGGGGTCAGCTTGCCGCCCGGGCTGCGGGCGGTCAGCAGCTTGGAGCCGTTGGAGAAAAATTCCGGCGCGCCGCATTCATCGGTTTCGACGTGAGCCGTTTCCGAACAGATGACACTGTGGTAACTCTGGCACAGCGAGGACAGCGCCAGCGAGTTGGCCGCTGTGCCGTTGAAAGCAAAAAACACTTCGCAGTCGGTTTCAAACAAACGGCGGAAATCATCCGAGGCGCGCGCAGTCCATTGATCGTCCCCATAGGCACGTTGATGGCCTTTGTTCGCCTGCTCCATCGCGGCCCACGCTTCAGGGCAGATACCGGAGTAGTTGTCACTGGCGAACTGTTGGCTTTGGTCTGTCATGGCCGATTCCTTATGGGCAATTATGCTGCGCACTGTAGCGAACAAAGAGGGGGGCGGTCATGCTTTGCATGCACGGCGCGCCCACACATTCAGGAGTGATATGGATCTTTCCAACCCGCCTTTTCTGCCCGGACGCAACAAGGCGCTGGACCTGCTCAAGTGGCTGGCGATGCTGAGCATGGTGCTCGATCATCTGCGCTACGTGGGTTGGTCGATTGATTTTCTGTACGTGCCAGGGCGTTTCGCCTTTCCCTGGTTCTGTCTGGCGATTGCGGTAAACCTGTCACGGCGCAGCGCAGCCCTTGTGGCCCCGCGTGTGCAATGGCGGTATCTGGGCTGGTTGTTGGCGTTCGCCGCGTTATCGGAGATTCCGTATCGACTGTTCATGGCGGATGCGACCGTGCTGAACGTGATGCCGACCCTGTTACTGGGGCTGTTGATTGCTCAGGGCTGGCAGCATCGCAATGTAACGACCCGTGTCATGGCCATCGTCGCACTGCTGCTGGCAGCGGTTTTTCAGCAGCACTTGATGTTTGGCTTCGCCGGCGTGCTGTTGCCGCTGGTCTTTGTGCTGGTGCTGCAAAAACGGCTTTGGTATGCAGCGTTCCCGGCTGTTTTTTGTCTGGCGGGGAACGCCTGGTCACAGATGTTCGCCGGTGCGGCCTGGGGCGATCCAGTTTCCGTAGGTTCGATAATTGCCTGTGCGCTGGCGCCAGTGCTGGGCATCGCGTTGCTGCGGACAAAGCCTGAGTTCTCAGTGATCCCGATGCGGCGTTGGGCCTACGCGATCTACCCGCTGCATTTCCTTGTGTTGCTGGGGGTGCGGGTGGTGTTGGAGCGGGTGTGAGAACCGCAACTATCGGGTATCAATTGCAATTATCGTGCGACGCTCCGCGTCGGCATGCCGTTCTGGACGCTCCGCGTCCTCTTTGCGACGCAGAGCGTCGCGAACGGCATTCCCACGCAGAGCGTGCGGAACGATAACCTCAACTATCGTGCGACGCAGAGCTCTTCATACATCAGCTATTGGGCAATAACCGGCAAGTAATGCTCTTGATGTAGCGCGTCTCGGCAATCGCCGGGTGTACCGGATGGTCCGGGCCCTGACCGCCGCGCTCCAGCAGCTGGATGTTGCGATCCAGATGGCGGGCGCTGGTCAGAAGGATGTTCTGCAAGTCGTCTTCCGGCAGGTGCATGGAGCACGACGCGCTGATCAGGATGCCGTCCTTGGACAGCAGGCGCATGGCCTGTTCGTTCAGGCGGCGATAGGCACCTTCGCCGTTCTTCATGTCTTTTTTACGTTTGATGAACGCAGGTGGATCGGCAACGATGACGTCGAAACGCTCTTCACCGGCTTTCAGCTCTTTCAACGCTTCAAAAACGTCGCCTTCGATGCAGGTCATCTTTTCCGCAAAACCGTTCAGCGCTGCGTTGCGCTCCACGCCATCCAGAGCAAAGGACGAGGCATCGACGCACGTCACGTCACTGGCGCCAAACGCTGCGGCCTGAATCCCCCAGCCACCGATGTAGCTGTACAGGTCCAGGACACGCTTGCCTTTGACGTAAGGGGCGATGCGTGCGCGATTCATGCGATGGTCATAGAACCAGCCCGTCTTCTGCCCGGCCATGACCGGTGCTTCAAACTTGACGCCGTTTTCTTCCAGCGCAACCCACTCCGGCACCAGCCCGAACACGGTTTCGACGTAACGATTCAGGCCTTCCGCGTCGCGGGCCGCCGAGTCGTTCTTGAACAGAATACCGCTAGGCTTGATGACCTGAACCAGCGCCGCAATGATGTCTTCCTTGTGGTTTTCCATGGTGGCCGAGGCCAGCTGGACAACCAGAATGTCACCGAAGCGATCCACCACCAGGCCCGGCAGCAGGTCGGAATCGCCGAAAACCAGGCGATAGAACGGCTTGTCGAACAGACGTTCGCGCAGCGAAAGCGCCACGTTGATGCGGTGCACAAGCAGGGATTTGTCGAGCGGCAGCTTGATGTCACGCGACAGCAAGCGTGCACAGATGAGGTTGTTGGGGCTCATGGCGACGATGCCCAGCGGCTTGCCGCCAGCCGCTTCAAGCAATGCCTGATCACCGGCCGCAAAACCATTCAGCGGAGTGGCGGCTACGTCGATTTCGTTGCTGTAGACCCACAGATGACCCGCGCGCAGGCGGCGGTCGGCGTTGGCTTTGAGGCGCAAGCTAGGCAGGGACATGACGTCGCTCCTGAAAAAAGAGCGGGATTATAGCGCGTCATCCCGCTGATGCGCCGGGTTGACGACAACTTTCGTAACCTATTGTGCCGACAGCGCCTCAATGATCGGGACTGACCTTAACGCCATGGGGCACAGGGCCTGAAGCTGTCTATCAGCTAAAGTTCCGAGAATATCTTCTTCCCCGGTGATGGACCGTTGCCCCTCAAAAGGGTCAGAATCCCTTCACCACCGAGAGTGATTACCTATGTCCGAAGAGCTTACCTCCGAGCAGATCCAGATAGCGTTGCAAGGCATCAGCGTGCCCCCGCAGCCGCAGATCATGGTGGATCTGCAGATGGAGCAGTACATGCCTGACCCGGACCTGGGCGCGATTGCACGTCTCATCGCACAGGATCCCGGCTTGTCCGGGGCGCTGCTGAAGATTGTCAATTCTGCGCATTACGGACTGTCCAACAAGATCGCCTCGATCGACAAGGCGGTGAATCTGTTGGGCAGTCGGACCGTTATCAACCTGATCAACGCGCAGTCGATCAGGGGCGAGATGAGCGATGAAACCATCGTGGCACTCAACCGCTTCTGGGATACCGCTCAGGATGTCGCGATGACCAGTCTGACGCTGGCCAAGCGCATCGGCTCGCAGACGGTGGATGAATCCTACGCATTGGGTCTGTTTCATGACTGCGGCATTCCGCTGATGCTCAAGCGTTTCCCCAATTACATGCCGGTGCTTGAAGACGCTTACGCCAATGCCGGGCCTGAACGCCGCATCGTGGATACCGAAAACAGTGCGTTTGACACCAACCATTCGGTTGTGGGCTATTACACGGCCAAGTCCTGGCGCTTGCCGGCGCACATTACCGACGCGATCGCCAATCATCACAACGCATTGGCGATTTTTGAAGACGATACCAGCCGTAATGCCACATTGAAGAATCTGTTGGCGCCCCTGAAAATGGCCGAGCATATCTGTCAGTCCTACCGGGTACTGGGCAATCAGGACGAGGATCACGAGTGGGAAAGCATCGGCGCGCTGGTGTTGGACTACGTCGGGTTGTCCGAATACGATTTTGAATACCTGAGGGAAAGTATTCGCGAGCTCGGTGCGCGCTGATCCTGCGCGCTGTCAGCCCTTACTTTCCGCACGACCGAGTTATCCATGCCTGAATTACCAGAAGTCGAAACCACCCGCCGTGGCATTGCGCCCCACCTCGAAGGCCAGCGCGTCAGCCGCGTGATCGTGCGTGATGGCCGTCTGCGCTGGCCCGTTCCCGAGGACCTGGACATCCGTCTTTCCGGGCAGCGCATCGTTCAGGTGAGTCGCCGCGCCAAGTACCTGCTGATTCAGGCCGAAGTGGGCACGTTGATCAGCCATTTGGGCATGTCGGGCAATCTGCGTCTCGTCGAGGCGGGGCTTGCGGCGCTCAAACACGAGCACGTCGATATCGAGCTGGAATCCGGGCTGGCGCTGCGTTACACCGACCCGCGTCGTTTCGGGGCGATGCTTTGGAGTCATGATCCGCATAATCACGAATTGTTGATCCGTCTTGGTCCCGAGCCGCTGACCGATCTGTTCGACGGCGAGCGTCTTTACGAGCGCTCGCGCGGCAAGTCGATTGCCGTAAAGCCGTTCATCATGGACAACGCCGTGGTGGTGGGCGTGGGCAATATCTACGCGACAGAAGCGCTGTTTGCGGCGGGCATCGACCCTCGGCGCGAAGCCAGGGGGATTTCCAGGGCGCGTTACCTGAAGCTGGCCATCGAGATCAAACGCATTTTGGCGTATGCCATTGAGCGCGGTGGCACGACGTTGCGCGACTTCATCGGCGGCGATGGCAAGCCCGGCTATTTTCAGCAGGAATTGTTTGCCTATGGGCGCGGCGGTCAGCCTTGCAAGGTCTGTGGCACAACGTTGCGCGAGATCAAGTTGGGCCAGCGCGCCAGCGTTTACTGTCCCAAGTGCCAGCGCTGAACGACTTATGAGCCCTGCGCCGCTTGCTTAACCCGCATCCCTGTTTATAGTGATGGCACCCTAATTTGCGACGCCTGAAGGACCAAGCCATGAACCCGTTTCGTATTTTCGCCGCCACGCTGGCGTTGTTCATTGGCTTGCAGGCCCTGCCCGCAGTCGCTGCCGATATCACGCAAGGCAGCGGCGATCCGGTCTACACCATCCAGAACCCGCCGGCGTTCGCCATGATCGGAGACTTGCTGATTGCCCGACCGCTGTTGATCGGCGCGACCATCATCGGCACAGGTCTGTTTGTCATTGCGGCGCCATTTGCAGCGGCAGGCGGCAACCTTGGCGCGACGGGCAAGGCACTGGTAGTCGATCCGGGCAAGGCGGCGTTTGTGCGTTGCCTGGGTTGCACCGGTGACGGATACGGCAAGCAGCAGTAGGGTCTGGATCAGACGTTGCTGGTGATGATCCGGTACTTGTCCATCAGTTGCTCTTTGCTTTCGACGTGATTTTCATCCAGCGGGATGCAGTCGACCGGGCAAACCTGCTGGCATTGCGGCTCGTCGTAATGCCCCACACATTCGGTGCACAGGTTCGGATTGATCACGTAGATCTCTTCACCCTGTGATATCGCTTCGTTTGGGCACTCGGGTTCGCAGACGTCGCAATTGATGCAATCGTCAGTGATGATAAGGGACATGAATTGCTCCTGCCGCGGCCGACGCCGGGGCATATGAAAACCAATGCGGCGAATTGTGCCGCATTAGGCTTCGGGATGCACCTTGATGTGCTAGCGTTTAAATCGCTCGGTCAGTGCCTGGGCGACGGCAGGGTGTACGAACTTGGTGATATCACCGCCCAACGTCGCGATTTCGCGCACCAACGTCGAAGAAATGAACGAGTAACGTTCTGACGGCGTGAGGAACAGGCTTTCGACGTCCGGTGCCAGTTGCCGATTCATGTTCGCGAGCTGAAACTCGTACTCGAAGTCCGACACCGCACGCAGGCCGCGCAGAAAGACATTGGCGTTCTGTTCCTTGGCAAAATGCGCCAGCAGCGTCGAGAAACCGACGACCTCCACGTTAGGCAAGTGCTTGGTCACCTCACGGGCCAGCTCGACGCGTTGCTCCAGGGGGAACAGCGGGTTTTTCTTCGGGCTGGCGGCAACTGCAATGACCACTTGGTCGAACAGGCGCGAGGCGCGTTCGACCAGATCGCCATGGCCCTTGGTGATAGGGTCGAAGGTGCCTGGGTACAACACTCGGTTCATCGCGTCGTCCTGGTCGGAGTCCGTTGTGGGACTCGGATGGTATCGCAGCCGTCCCGATGGGCCAAGCGACTCGACTGATGGAAAAGGCCGTATTGCGCCGATTATCGGCCATGTGTGGCGTGAAACCCCTGATTCAGGGGCTATTTACTGTTATGGCTTTCACGCAATCAACGCATGAAAAGTTTATAAACCAGGCGCTGAATCGCTTTGCCGTACGGTGGATAAATCAATCGCGCTGTGTTCAGGCGCTGTTTGGTGAACACCGCCTTGGCCTGGCTGAAGGTAAGAAAGCCTTCGCGGCCATGGTAATTACCCATGCCTGACGGGCCGACCCCGCCGAAAGGCAGATCGTCCTGAGCGGCATGCATCAGCGTGTCATTGATCGACACCCCGCCAGAATGCGTTCGTTCCAGTACCTGCCGTTGCTCGGCCTTGTCGTAGCCGAAGTAGTACAGGGCCAGCGGGCGAGGGCGCTGGTTGATGTAGGCGTAGGCATCTTCGATACGGTGGTAAGGCACGACCGGCAGCAACGGTCCGAAAATCTCGTCCTGCATCACCAGCATGTCGTCGCTGACATCAAGTAACACACTGAACGGCATGCGCCGATCCTGACCTTGCTCATACAGCGTGATGATTGTCGCGCCTTTGTTCTCGGCGTCTTCCAGGCAGTGGTTCAGGCGCAGCAATTGGCGTTGATTGATGATTGCGGTGTAATCAGGGTTGTCGATCAGCGTCGGGTAAAAGCGTTTTACTGCTGCGGTGTAAGCGTCGACAAACCCTGTCAAACGGTCCTTCGGCACCAGCACATAATCCGGAGCAATACAGGTTTGTCCCGCATTGAGTGTCTTGCCGAATGCGATGCGCTCGGCGGCGTCTTGCAGGGGCACATCCTGCGACACGATAGCGGGCGATTTGCCGCCCAGCTCCAGAGTGACCGGCGTGAGGTTTTCAGCGGCAGCGCGCATGACATGCTTGCCAATGCTGGATGCGCCAGTAAACAGCAGATGATCGAACGGCAGGCGCGAGAACGCCATGCCGGTTTCAGCTTCGCCAAGCACTACCGCAACCAGATCTTCCGGGAACACGTTGGCAAGCAAACGTTTGAGCAGCGCGCCGGTTGCGGGTGTCGATTCACTGAGCTTGAGCATGACCCGGTTGCCTGCCGCCAACGCACCGATCAAGGGCCCGATCGCCAGGAAAAGCGGGTAGTTCCACGGCACAATCACCCCGATCACGCCTAGCGGCTGATACACGACTTTCGCCGATGCAGGCTGAAACATCAGGCCAACGCGCCGCCGCGACGGTTTCATCCAGCGCTTCACGTGTTTTCGCGCATCAGCAATACCCAGCAGGCTCGGCAATAGCTCGGCCAGAAGGGTCTCATCGGCACTGCGCTGGCCGAAGTCTGCGCCTATCGCGTCGATCAGATCCTGGCGATGAAGGCTCAACACCTCGCCCAGCGACTTGAGCCATTGCAGGCGCTGCGCTGCCGAAGGCATCGGATTGGCCCTGAATGCGGCACGTTGCAGGGCAAATGCACGGTGCATGGCTTCAATTGAAGGGTCAGTGTGCTGAGGCATTGTTTCGGCGAGCATGGAGGTTTCCGGGTCGGGTATGACAGGGTTTCTAGAGTTTTTGCTCTACAGCGTCAAATTGTTCATGCCACTGGTCGTTGCAACCAATGGTTTTTTGAATGCTTAAAGGCATATGGTCATCTGATTTCTGTATGCCTTCAGGTGTTCGCCTGCTATTCGATACAACAATCACGAGGCTGACTGACTGCTGTCAAAGCGACGATTCAGTCACCATAGTGGCACTTGCCTGCGCTAAGATTGCCATCATCCCATCAGCAACCGAGCGTCCCGGCCCAGCATGGCACCCCGTACCAAAACCCGTGAACGTATTGTGCAAGCCAGCCTTGAGCTGTTCAATCAGCAAGGCGAGCGTTGCATAACCACCAATCACATTGCTGCGCACATGGAGATATCGCCCGGCAATCTCTATTATCACTTTGCCAACAAGCAGGTAATCATTGCCGAGCTGTTCACCCAGTACGAGACGCTGGTGGGCAGTTTTCTGACGTTGCGCACAGACCGCCTGCCGACTATCGAGGACAAGCGCGATTACTTTCTGGCAATGATCGACGCCATGTGGCGCTATCGTTTTCTGCACCAGGACCTTGAACACCTGCTGACGTCGGATGCGGAGCTTGCCAGGCGCTACCGACGTTTTTCGTACCGTTGCCTGATGCAGGCGATGAACATTTACCGGGGGTTCATCAAGGCGGGCATCCTGCAGATGGATGAGTCGCAGATCGAGTGGACCAGCCTCAATACCTGGATTGTGCTGACGTCGTGGGTGCGGTTTTTGTGCACTAATCGGGAAAACAATGCCGAGTTGAACGAATCAGCCATCCGGCGTGGTGTCTATCAGGTGCTTATGCTCGAATCGGTCTTTGTCGCGCCTCAGGCTCGCGAAGCGTTCGATGCGTTATGTGAAACGTTTCATTCGTCGTTGCCAGAGGCTCTGGCCTGAATCCAGAACCGATGAGTAGCCTGACCATCGGGTTTCTGCCACAGGAGTGTGTCATGTCCATTGCGCAACTGATCAGCCCTGAACGCCTGGCCATGCGCCAGAAAGCGCCGGGTCTGGTCATTCTCGATTGTCGCTTTGCCCTGGAAGATGCGGATTACGGCCAGCGCAACTATGCGCAGGGCCATATCGAAGGTGCGTCGTTTGCCGATCTGAAGCGTGACCTCAGCGGGCCGGCTATCAAAGGCAAGACCGGACGCCACCCACTGCCGGAACCCGGTGCCTTGCTGGAAAGCATTCAGGCATGGGGTATCAATGCCGACAGCGACGTCGTGCTGTACGACGACGGCCCCGGTATGTTCGCCGCGCGCGCCTGGTGGCTGTTGGCCTGGATGGGCAAGCGCGAGGGTGTGTACCTGCTCGACGGTGGGCTTAAAGCCTGGCACGCGGCGGGTTTGCCGCTGAGCCTGGATGCGCTGAACCATGAGCCGGGCAATTTCAGCGGTGAGCCGGACATGTCGATGTTGCTCAGTGGCAGCCGATTGCAGAGCCGCCTCGGACGTGCGGAGATGACGTTGATCGATGCCCGCGCTGAAGCCCGCTTTCGCGGCGACGTGGAGCCTCTGGACCCTGTTGCCGGACACATCCCTGGTGCGCAGTGTGCGGCCTGCACCGACAATCTCGGGCCGGACGGGCGTTTTCTGCCGCCCGAGCAGCTCAGGCAGCGTTTCGCCGAAAAGCTGCAAGGCCGCCCTCCGGAAAGTCTGGTGTCCTATTGCGGCTCGGGTGTCACGGCCTGTCATAACCTGTTCGCACTGTGCCTGGCCGGCTACCCGATGGGCACCCTGTATGCAGGGTCCTGGAGCGAATGGATTACCGATCCGACGCGTGAAATAGCCACTGGCGCCGGTTGACCTGGCGTCAGCTTGAGCGGGCGCTTTCACGTTCCTGCGCGGCGCTCAGCCATGACGGGATACGCCGCTCGAGGTAATAAGTCGGGTTGCGCAACGAGCCGTCGACAAAACCGACGTGCCCGCCTTTGGCATGCAGTTCAAATTCGGTGCAGGCTGACAGTTCGCCGGGCTCGGGCAGGCTGTGGGGGAAAACGAACGGATCGTCGCGAGACTGGATAATCAGCGTCGGCGTTTCAATCTGGCCCAGGTAATAGCGACTCGATGCCCTGCGGTAATAATCCGTGGCATCGACGAAGCCGTGCAAAGGGGCCGTCACCCGGCCATCGAAGTCCCAGAACGTTCGCATGTTCTCCAGCGAGCCCAGGGCAGACAGTTCAGCGAGCCCTTCGGTCAGCCCTTCATGTTGAAAGCGCTGTTGCTTGTCGCGGATGTACGTCAGCATTTCGCGCATGAAGTGCCGTTGATAGACCTTGGAAAACCCCTGGCCGATACGGTTGGCGCACTCGTCCAGACGAAAAGGGACAGACACCGCTACCGCACCCAGCAGCTCGCTGTGCTTGCCTGACTCGCCCAGATACTTGAGCAACACATTGCCGCCCAGTGAATACCCCACGGCATACAGCGCAGCCAGTGGGCGCAGCAAGCGTAAATGAGCGATCACTTCGGCGAGGTCTTCGCTCGCCCCGGAGTGATAACTGCGCGACAGCAGATTGGGCTCCCCCGAGCAGCCGCGCCAGTTCAGCGCCACACTGGCCCAGCCCTTCGCCGCCATGGCCTTTTGCAGGCCGGCTACATACGGCGAGTTGGACGACCCGGTCAGGCCGTGCAGCACCAGCACCAATGGCGCATCGGCGTCGTTCGGCCCGTGCCAGTCCATGTCCAGAAAATCCCCGTCCTTCAACCACAACCGCTCGCGAGAACGCGCCAGCAGCGTTGGCCTGCGCACCAGCGGGCCCCAAAGCGTCTGCAGGTGCGGATTGCCCATGCCGACGGCCGGGACGAACGGGTTTGCATGGGGCACAAAGGCAGGGCGTGTAGGCACGGTATTGCTCGACGATCAATTCAAGGGCTGATGCGGTACGTTGCCACTAAGTGGGCCGGGATGTAAGTGGGGAATGGCAAGTGGTTTGATAAGTCGTCCTGGCAAGATCGGCACTACCCCGGGTTTGCTATGACATAAGGCTCGATCGGCGGCTGCTCGCGATGCTCCGCTTGCCACAAATCATAGTCCGCCTGTATACCCAGCCACAGGCGCGCGCTGCTGATACCCGCTCGCTCGAGCCTTACCGCCAGATCAGGGCTTACAGGTGCATGCCCATGCAGAATTCTTGACAGCGTTTCTCTTGCAAAACCCAGGTGACTGGCGAATTCAGTGATGGTGGTCTGCAAGCCGGGAATGACCTCTTCAAGGAGGATTTCCCCCGGATGGGGAGGATTGAACATTTCCATGGGGACCTCGGTTCAGTGGTAATCCAGGTAGTCGACCAGTTCGACATCTGTATCGAAAAAACGAAAAATAATCCGCCAGTTCGCATTGATAGTTATTGACCAGAAACCCTCCAGTTCACCTTTCAGGGGATGAAGCCGCCAGCCGGGCATGTTGACGTTAGCAGGGGTTCTCGCTCGATTCAGTACTGCCAGGACGTGCGCGAGGCGTTTTGAGTGATCCGCCCTGATGCCGCTGCTAGAGCCGGTTTCGAAAAAAGCTTTGAGCCCTTTGTGTCTCCAGCTGACGATCAATGGGTGATTGTGATGCGATACATCACACTCTGCAATTGCCGTATTGCAGTCCTTTGTAATCTGTTCATAACCTTCCTTTTAGACATGGCAAAAAGCCGCGAACGCGTATGAGGGTATGAGCAGATGGGACTATGGCTGCTAGCTTGAGTCAACGAGGGCGACGTAGGACTGGTCTTCGATTTAGGTAGGTCGCTTGGGGAAGGACTGATTATCCGGCCAACGGGACGCCAGTGGGTGCGTCCCGTCTAATCAGATTTCTGTGCTACCCCCGCTGCCACAACGCGTAATACACCTGTCCGGCTTTTTTCTCGCGATGCAATCGCCAACTGCCCGGCAGGCCGGTGGTCGAGGGCGGTGTTTCGCTTTCGGTGTAGATCCAGGCGGTTTCGGCCAGCCAGCCCTGGGTTTCCAGCAGGGTGCAGGCCGAAGCGAGCAGGCCCTGGTGGAAGGGCGGGTCGAGAAAAACCAGGTCGAAGGGCGATGCGGTGGCGGTTTCCAGATGGCGCAGGGCGTCGGTCTGGGCAACCTGGCCGCTGGTGCAGTTCAGGGCGTTGAGGTTCTGGCGCAGGCTGGCGATGGCGGCAGCGTTGCTGTCCAGTGCCAGGCCCATGCTGGCGCCACGCGACAGCGCCTCGAAAAACAGCGCGCCGCTGCCGGTGAAGACGTCCAGCACCCTGGCGCCCGCGATGTAAGGCGCGAGCCAGTTGAACAATGTTTCGCGCACGCGATCAGGCGTCGGGCGCAGGCCGGGGGCGTCGGGGAAGGTCAGGCGGCGGCTGCCCCATTCTCCCCCGATGATACGAAGCTGACCCAGGCCGTTATGGCCCTTCGGACGTGGATTGGCCATCAGTGTTCCGGGACCCCTACAGGTTGGCGAACGGGTTTGTCGGTCGGCGCGGGCAGCGGCTTTTGCTCCACTGTCGGGCCAACGCTGACGATGACCATCTTGTCGGCGCTCAGATGCTTGCTCATTGCAGCCTTGACCTGTTCGACCGTCACGCTCTGGGCGGCGGCAATGTAGTCCTCAAGGTAGGTCAATGGCAGATCATAGAAGCCGATGGCGCCCAATTGGCCGACGATGGCCGAGTTGCTGGCTGCGGTAAGCGGGAAGCTCCCGGTCAGCTCGCGCTTCACGTCGTCGAGTTCTTTCTGGGTCGGGCCGCTGGCGAGGAAGTTGCGAACTATGTCCTGGACCAGCTTGAGGGTGTTTTCGCTCATTTCCGCACGGGTCTGCAGGCCGATCATGAACGGCCCGGCCACTTGCATGGCCGTGAAGCCAGACGAGACACCGTAGGTCAGTCCGCGTTTTTCACGCACTTCGGTCATCAGTCGGCTGCCGAAACCGCCGCCACCCAATACCGAATTACCGACGGTCAGCGCCGCATAATCCGGATCGTTGCGGTCGATGCCCAGTTGCGCGAGCATCAGGTGGGTCTGGTTGGAAGCAAACTCGATGTGCGTCGGGCCAGCCTTGGGTTCGACCGGGTCGGCAACCTTGGCCAGCGCCGGGCCTTTTGGCAGCGAGGCGGACACCTGCGCCGCGATGGCTTGCGCTTCGTCTCGCGACAAGTCGCCAACCAGTGCAATCACCGCATTGCCAGCCGCATAGGCCTTGGCGTGAAACGCCTTGAGTTGAGCCAGCGTAATAGCATTGATACTTTTTACATTGCCTTCGCTCGGATGAGCATATGGATGATCGCCATACAGACGCTCGAACAGCGCCTTGTTGCCGATGGCACCCGGGCTCTGCTTCTGGCTTTCCAGGCTGTCGATCAGCTGGTTTTTGAGGCGCGCCAGCGAGTCGGCAGGGAAGGTGGGCTTGCCCACGACCTCACCGAACAGCTTCAAGGCCGGGTCGCGCTTGTCGACCGCACTCAGGCTGCGCAACGATGCGACGGCCATGTCGCGATAGGAGCCGTTGCCGAAGTCTGCGCCCAGCCCTTCAAAACCCTGGGCGATGGCGCTGACGTCCTTGCCCTTGACGCCTTCATTGAGCATGGCGTTGGTCAGCAAGGCGATACCGGGCGATTTTTGATCCTGACTGCTGCCAGCGGCAAAAATCACGCGCATGTCGAACATCGGTAGTTCGCGAGACTCCACGAACAGCACCTTGGTGCCTTCAGCGGTGTTCCAGGTCTGGATTTTCAAGGCGCGGCGGGCTGGGGCCTTGCCGTCCAGTTCTTTCAGGGTTTGCAGGTTGCTGCCCAATGCGGGCGTGGTCTGGGTTGCCTCGGCAACAGGGGCGTCGTCTGCCAGAACCGGCTGGGCGACCAAGGCACCCAGCGAACCGGCCAGGATCAGGCCGAGCAGCGCATGACGTGGAGCATTGCGCTTGATCATTTGGCTTTCTCCTCAGGCAAAACGTGCGCAACGCTGAGGCGCTCACGGGTGAAATAGGTGTTGGCGGCTTTCTGAATGTCCTGCGGGGTCACGCTCTGCAGGTCTTCCAGTTCCTTGTCCATGAGTTTCCAGGACAGGCCGACGGTTTCCAGCTCGCCGATCATGGTCGCCTGGCTGGTGATCGAGTCACGTTCGTAAACCACGCCGGCGATGACCTGAGCACGGACGCGTTCAAGTTCTTCAGCGGACGGCGCCTTGGTTTTCAAGTCATCGAGCAGACGCCAGATGCCGGCTTCGACATCGGCCAGGGTCTTCTTCTTTTGCATGTTCGGCGTGGCGCTGATCATGAACAGGCTGTCGCCACGAGCGAAGGCGTCGTAGCGCGACGAAGCACCGGACACCAGCTCTTCGCCACGTTCCAGGCGTGTCGGAATGCGCGCGCTGTAACCGCCGTCGAGCAGGGCGGCGATCAGGCGCAAGGCGTTGGCCGAGCGTGGGTCTTCGGCGGTGGCTACGCTCGGCACGTTGAAGCCGTAGATCAGGCTCGGCAACTGGGTTTTGACGTGCAGGGTAATCTTGCGCTCGCCGGGTTCGGCCAGCTCAAGCGGCTTTTTCGAAGGCGGCACGTCGCGGCGCGGGATCGGGCCGAAGAAACGCTCTGCCAGTGCCTTGACCTCGTCCGGCTGCACGTCACCGACCACCACCAGCGTGGCGTTGTTCGGCGTGTACCAGGATTCGTACCAATGGCGCAGCTCTTCAACCTTCATGCGTTCAAGGTCGGCCATCCAGCCGATGGTCGGCGTGTGGTAGCCGCTGGCCGGGTAGGCCATTGCCTTGAAACGCTCGAAAGCCTTGCCCATCGGTTTGTCATCGGTGCGCAAACGGCGCTCTTCCTTGATGACTTCGATCTCGCGGCCGAACTCGTCGGCGGGCAGTTTAAGGGTTGCCATGCGATCGGCTTCCAGCTCCAGCGCAACGCTCAGGCGATCGCGGGCCAGCACCTGATAGTAAGCGGTGTAGTCATCACTGGTGAAGGCGTTCTCTTCAGCGCCCAGATCGCGCAGAATCAGCGAGGACTCCCCCGGCCCGGTCTTGCTGCTGCCTTTGAACATCATGTGTTCAAGGGCATGAGACAGACCTGTCTGGCCCGGCGTCTCGTAACTGGAGCCGACCTTGTACCAGATCTGGGAAACCACCACCGGAGCGCGGTGATCTTCGCGGACAACCACCTTCAGGCCGTTATCCAGGGTAAATTCATGGGTCGGTTGCGGGTCAGCAGCCAATGCTGTCAAAGGCAGACAAATCGTGCTGAGCAGCAGGCCTGCGGCGCGGCGGGCTAGAGCATTCATTCGTTGTTTGAACCTGTAGGACGGCCCGCGTGAACTTAGCGTCGGCGGGCGCGGGGGTGTTAGGATACTGATCCGTTTGCCTCAGAGACAGCCTTCACTGGCCAATTGCGAGTGAAACCTGTTTAAAGCGCAGGTAAAGGTAGCTGCTTAAGCGGCCGCTGAGTGAACAAGAAGTCTTAAACGCAGTCTGTTTTGCATGTCAGAATTTTCCGCGCCGCCCTCTGGCGGCCCGCAACCTTGAGATAGCCGTCATCCATGTTTGGTTCCAGCGACGACAAGAAGACCCCAGCTGCGGCTGGTGAGAAGAAAGGCCTGTTCGGATGGCTGCGCAAGAAGCCGCAGCAAGAAGCCGAACCAACGCCGCCAGAATCATCGCCGGCGCAACCCGAACCGGTCATCGATCAGGTTATAAAGACCCCCCTGGTCGAGCCATCTGCTGCCCCGCAACCTGCGCCCGAGAGCATCCCCCAGGCGGATGCGCCTGCCCCGCAGATCAATGTAGAGCCGGGCGCGCCGTCACCTCAGCCCTGGCTGACCTTGCCGGTCAACGAAGAGTCGGTGGCGCTGAGTGATGAGCGCGAGCCGCACGTAACCCCGGCGATTCCGCTACAGGGTCATGTTCATGTCGTGCCTGAGCCGGTGGTGTCCGAACCTGTCGCCTATGAGCCGCAAGCCGAACCTGTAGCCGATATCCTGCCGCTCAGCGCTCAAGAGTCGGTATTGGTTGAGCCTGCTGCAGAACCTGCTCCTGAACCTGAACCTGTCGCGGCCCAGCCCGTCCTTCAGCCAGTGCAGCCTGCTCAGACAGTGGTTCCGATCATAGCGCCAGCAGCACCGGCACCTGTGCCAGAGGCAGAAGCCGGCAAGGTCGGTTTCTTCGCTCGCCTCAAGCAGGGCCTGTCGAAGACCAGCGCCAGCATCGGCGAAGGCATGGCCAGCCTGTTTCTGGGCAAGAAAGCCATTGATGATGACCTGCTGGAAGAAATCGAAACCCGTCTGCTGACCGCAGATGTCGGCGTCGAGGCCACGTCAGTCATCATCAAGAGCCTGACCCAGAAAGTCGCGCGCAAGCAGTTGACCGACGCTCAAGCGTTGTACACCTCGCTGCAGGGTGAGCTGGCAGCGATGCTCAAGCCGGTCGAGCAACCGCTGGTGATCAAGGCCGAGCACAAGCCCTTCGTGATTCTGGTGGTAGGCGTCAATGGCGCAGGCAAGACCACGACTATCGGCAAACTGGCCAAGAAGCTGCAACTGGAAGGCAAGAAAGTCATGCTGGCGGCGGGTGACACCTTCCGCGCTGCCGCTGTCGAACAATTGCAGGTCTGGGGCGAGCGTAACCACATTCCGGTCATCGCCCAGCACACCGGCGCCGATTCCGCCTCGGTGATCTTCGATGCCGTGCAGGCCGCCAAGGCCCGTGGCATTGATGTGCTGATTGCCGACACTGCCGGGCGTCTGCATACCAAGGACAACCTGATGGAGGAGTTGAAGAAGGTTCGCCGTGTGATCGGTAAACTCGACGCCGACGCTCCCCATGAAGTCCTGCTGGTACTCGACGCTGGTACTGGTCAGAACGCCATCAATCAGGCCAAACAATTCAACCAGACGGTCACCCTGACCGGGCTGGCACTTACTAAACTGGATGGCACAGCCAAGGGCGGCGTGATTTTCGCCCTGGCCAAGCAGTTCGGCCTGCCTATTCGCTATATCGGCGTGGGCGAGGGCATTGATGATCTGCGTACCTTCGAGGCCGAACCCTTTGTTCAGGCTCTGTTTGCGGAGCGGGAGCGTCCATGATTCGATTCGAGCAGGTCGGTAAGCGCTACCCGAATGGACATGTCGGGTTGCATGAACTGAGCTTTCGAGTACGTCGCGGCGAGTTTCTGTTCGTCACCGGTCATTCCGGTGCCGGCAAGAGCACGCTGTTGCGCCTGTTGTTGGCCATGGAGCGCCCGACGACCGGCAAACTGATGCTGGCAGGTCAGGATCTGAGGCAGATCAGTAACGCGCAGATCCCGTTTCTGCGTCGGCAGATCGGCGTGGTGTTCCAGAATCACCAGTTGCTGTTCGACCGCACGGTCTTCAACAACATCGCCTTGCCCCTGCAGATCCTCGGCTTGTCCAAGCCGGAGATTGCCAAGCGGGTCGATTCGGCACTTGAGCGTGTGGCGCTGTCCGACAAGTCCGATCTGTACCCCGGCGACCTGTCCACCGGCCAGCAACAGCGTGTCGGCATTGCCCGCGCTATCGTCCATCGCCCGGCCTTGCTGCTGGCCGATGAGCCGACCGGTAACCTCGATCCACGTCTGGCAGCGGAAATCATGGGCGTGTTTGAAGACATCAACCGACTGGGGACCAGCGTGCTGATTGCCAGTCACGACCTCGCATTGATTGCCCGCATGCGCCACCGCATGCTGACCCTGCAACGCGGTCGTCTGATCGGTGACGGGGAGGCTGGAGTATGAGTGCCACACGCAGCCCCAAGGTTTCAGAGCGCGTCGCGCCCAGAGCCGCCGATCCTTCGCCGCAAAAGCAGAAAAAACCGCGCCACGATCATGATGATGACGGCCCTGACTTCAGCGCGCTGTTGTCTGCCTGGCTGGAGAGTCATCGGTCCAGTCTGCTCGACAGCCTGCGTCGTCTGACCAAGCAGCCGATCGGCAGCTTCTTTACCTGTCTGGTGATGGCCATTGCCCTGAGCCTGCCCATGGGCCTGTCATTGTTGTTGAGCAATGTCGAGCGCCTGGGTGGTTCGTGGCAGCGTGCGGCGCAGATTTCGATTTATCTGAATCTGGATGCCAGCACCACTGATGGCACCCGCATGCGCGATGAGATCAAGGCCATGCCCGGCGTGGCAGATGCCGAGTACATCAGCAGCGAACAGGCATTGGGCGAGTTCAAGCAACAGTCCGGCTTGGGCGAGGCGCTCAAGGAATTGCCGGAGAACCCGTTGCCAGGCGTAGTGCTGGTCACTCCGGACGAAGTGGACAAGCCCGCACTGGAAGCCTTGCGCACCCGGCTCGCCGGCCTGCCGAAAGTGGAGCAGGCGCAACTGGATCTGGTCTGGGTCGAACGACTGGCGGCGATCCTCAAACTGGGTGACCGGTTCGTTTTCGGCTTGACGGTTCTGCTGGTCTCGGCTTTGCTGTTGGTAATTGGTAACACGATACGTCTACACATCGAAAACCGCCGTACCGAAATCGAAGTCATCAAACTGGTGGGCGGCACCGACAGCTACGTGCGCAGACCCTTCCTTTATATGGGCGCGCTGTACGGTTTCGGGGCAGGGATCCTGTCCTGGGGGGTTCTGGCGTATGGTCTTAACTGGCTGAACGGTGCGGTCGTCGGGCTGGCGGGTCTGTATGGAAGCGACTTTGCGCTGGCGGGTGTTCCGACGGGTGATGGTCTTTCGCTCTTGCTTGGAGCCGTTCTGTTAGGGTATATCGGTGCCTGGATTGCGGTCGCTCGTCACTTGCGTGAACTGGCGCCCCGCTAAAGGGAATTTTTTCGTTCACCAGATTGGCTTCTGAAAATCAAGGAACTTGGTTAGCGGTTCCGGGTCAATCTGGCTAGTGTTGAACTGCACATCACATGTGCGCTGGAGGTTTTTTCGTATGACCACTTCTTTGCAACCTGCTTATGCCTTAGTCCCGGGTGCAAACCTTGAGGCCTATGTGCACACGGTCAACAGCATTCCCTTGCTGACGCCGGAGCGGGAGCGTGAACTGGCTGAGAGTCTCTACTATGAGCAGGATCTGGACGCGGCCCGACAAATGGTCCTCGCTCACCTGCGATTCGTCGTGCACATCGCGCGCAGTTATTCGGGTTACGGTCTGGCTCAGGCTGACCTGATCCAAGAAGGCAACGTCGGCCTTATGAAGGCTGTGAAGCGCTTCAACCCGGAAATGGGCGTGCGTCTGGTGTCGTTTGCAGTGCACTGGATCAAAGCCGAAATTCACGAGTTCATCCTGCGCAACTGGCGCATCGTCAAGGTCGCCACGACCAAGGCGCAACGCAAGCTGTTCTTTAATCTGCGCAGCCAGAAGAAGCGTCTGGCCTGGCTGAACAATGACGAGGTGCATCGCGTCGCAGAAAGCCTGGGTGTCGAGCCGCGCGAAGTTCGCGAAATGGAAAGCCGCCTGACCGGTCACGACATGGCCTTCGACCCGGCAGCCGAGGCGGATGACGACAGCGCGTTCCAGTCGCCTGCCAACTACCTGGAAGACCACCGGTACGACCCGGCGCGTCAACTGGAAGATGCAGACTGGACCGACAACTCCACCGCCAACCTGCATCAGGCGCTGGACGTGCTGGACGAACGCAGCCGCGACATCCTCTACCAGCGCTGGCTGGCCGAAGAAAAAGCCACGCTGCACGACCTGGCGCAGAAGTACAACGTCTCCGCCGAGCGCATTCGTCAGTTGGAAAAAAGCGCGATGAACAAGCTCAAGACGTCGATCGCTGCGTAAGCCTACCCCGGCAACGAAAAACGCCCCGAGATGATCGGGGCGTTTTCGTTTGTGTATCAACTATCGGGCGTCGCTCCGCGTCGCATGCCGCTTCGGACGCTTCGCATCCTCTTTTGTGACGCAGAGCGTCACGAACCGCATTCCTATGCTGGAGCGTAGGGAACGATAATCTCAATATCGCATGCCGTTCTGGACGCTCTGCGCCCTCTTTGTGGCGCGCTCACCACCGACGGCTGCTATTGAGCCCCTGCAAATACTCATCCCCACCCAGTTGACGCATCTGTTGACGTATCCAGCCCGCGCGACGCGAGACGTAGCCACTCGGGTGGCTGGCGCTCCATTGGCGGGGGTTGGGCAGGACGGCGGCGAGGTAGCTGGCCTGTTGCTCGGAGAGTGCACTGGCGTTGGTGCGGAAGTGGTGTTGCGCGGCAGCCTGGGCGCCGAATATGCCTTCGTCCCATTCGACGCTGTTGAGGTACACCTCAAGGATGCGCTCCTTGGACCACAGCAATTCAATGAGCATGGTGAACCAGGCCTCAAGCCCTTTGCGCAGGTAGCTGCGGCCCGACCACAGAAACAGGTTCTTCGACACCTGCTGGCTCAACGTGCTGGCCCCGCGAATCGAACCGCCTTGCTCGTTGTGCAGAATGGCGGCCTGAATCGCGTCGACGTCAAAGCCCCAGTGCTCGGCAAACTTCTGGTCTTCGCCGGCAATGACCGCGATTTTCAGATTGTTGGAAATTTTGTCCCACGGCTCCCAGTCGCGCTGCAGGTCGATGGGTTCGCCGTCGAACCAGGATTCGACCTTGCGCTCGACCATCAGCGCCGTGCCCGGTGGCGGTACCCAGCGCAGGACCAGAACCACGAGAGCGCTGCCCGCAGCGAACCACAGCAGGGCTTTCATGAGGCGACGGAGAATGATTTGCAGCATAGAGATGGCTTGGCCGAACCCGTTGAGCGGGCCATTATACAGACCGTGCGCCTTCCGACGATTTTTCCCTGGAGTTCCTGATGCTTCGTAGTTTTTTGATGCTGGCCGCTTTCTTCGGCTTTACCGGCGTGGCGTTGGGCGCATTCGCGGCTCACGGCCTGAAAGAACGCCTGAGCGCCGAGTACCTGGCGGTTTTTCATACCGGCGTGCTTTACCAGCTTATCCATGCGCTGGCGCTGCTGGGCGTGGCCGTATTGGCGACGCACATCCCCGGACGCCTGATCAATTTTGCCGGGTTTTCTTTCGCCATCGGCATTCTGCTGTTCTCCGGCAGCCTGTACGCGCTGACCCTGACCGGCATCAGCAAGCTGGGCATCATCACCCCGTTCGGCGGTCTGGCGTTTCTGTTTGGCTGGTCGATGCTGGGGCTGGCGGCCTGGAGGCTGGGTTCCGCTCCTTGAGTGCTCCCTGAACAACAGGCCGCTCGAGACGAATGGCGTGGCTTTGCCTTGGTCATACCGGCTGATCGGGCTAGAATGCTGGCCCCCTAAAATGATGGCTGCTGTCGCATGCGCATTCAGTTGAACGGTGAATCCTTTGAATTGCCCGATGGCGAGACCGTCACGGCGCTGTTGACCCGCCTGGACCTTGCCGGACGCCGGGTTGCGGTGGAGCTGAACCTGGACATCGTGCCGCGCAGCCAGCACGTATCGACCGTTTTGCGCGAAGGCGATCAGGTCGAAGTGGTGCATGCCATCGGTGGTGGCTAGTTCGCACTCGCCCTGCACCGAACCCCAATTTGCACGTTATGAGGATTTCCGATGAGCGATGTTCGCAGCGACAAGCCCTTCGTCCTGGCCGGTCGGACTTTCGAGTCGCGCCTGCTGGTGGGCACCGGCAAGTACATTGATATGGAACAGACCCGTCTGGCCATCGAAGCCTCGGGTGCCGAGATCGTCACCGTTGCCGTGCGTCGCACCAACCTGGGCCAGAACCCGGGCGAGCCGAACCTGCTCGACGTGTTGCCACCTGACCGCTACACCATCCTGCCGAACACCGCTGGTTGCTTCGATGCCGTCGAGGCCGTGCGCACCTGCCGCCTGTCTCGCGAGCTGCTCGACGGTCGCAATCTGGTCAAGCTGGAAGTGCTGGCGGATCAGAAAACCCTGTTCCCGAACGTGATCGAAACCCTCAAGGCCGCTGAAATACTGGTCAAGGACGGTTTCGACGTCATGGTCTACACCAGCGATGACCCGATCATCGCTCGCCAGCTGGCTGAAATCGGCTGCATCGCGATCATGCCGCTGGCCGGTCTGATCGGCAGCGGTCTGGGGATCTGTAACCCGTACAACCTGCAGATCATCCTTGAAGAAACCAAAGTGCCGGTGCTGGTCGATGCCGGTGTCGGCACTGCGTCCGACGCCACCATCGCGATGGAACTGGGTTGCGAGGCGGTGTTGATGAACTCGGCCATCGCCCACGCGCAGCAGCCGGTCATGATGGCCGAAGCGATGAAGCACGCTGTAATTGCCGGTCGTCTGGCGTACCTCGCCGGGCGCATGCCACGAAAACTCTATGCCAGCGCGTCTTCGCCGCTGGATGGCCTGATCAAGTAAGAGCCCGTTGATGACTGATACACACGTTCCGCCCCCCGAGTTGCCTGCTGCCGAAGAAGGCGAAGAGCGACCTCACCGCCGTATCAAGAGTTTTGTGATGCGCGCTGGCCGTATGACCGAAGGCCAGCAGCGTGGTCTGGACCAGGGGCGCCCGCTGTTCGGCCTGTCGCTGACCGACACGCCGGTGGATTTCGACCAGGTGTTCGGCCGCTCTGCGCCGCGCACCCTGGAGATCGGCTTCGGCATGGGCCATTCGTTGCTGGAAATGGCCGCGGCGTCACCGGAACAGGATTTTATCGGTGTCGAAGTGCATTATCCAGGCGTGGGCGCGATGCTCAATGGCGTGCTCACCCAAGGGCTGACCAATGTGCGCGTCTACGATTGCGACGCCATTGAAGTGCTGAACCGCTGCATCGCCGATAACAGCCTTGATCGACTGATGCTGTTCTTCCCGGACCCGTGGCACAAGAGCCGCCACCACAAGCGCCGGATCGTGCAGCCCGAGTTTGCCGCCTTGGTGCGCAGCAAGCTGAAAGTCGGCGGCGTATTCCATATGGCCACCGATTGGGGCCCGTACGCGGAATACATGCTGGAAGTGATGAGCGTAGCGCCTGGCTATCGCAATCAGGCCGAAGACAACCAGTACGTGCCGCGCCCTGCGGAACGTCCGATCACCAAGTTCGAGCGCCGGGGTGAAAAACTCGGCCACGGTGTGTGGGATTTGAAGTTCGAGAAAGTCGACTGAATGAGCTTGCGGGTTGGTAACAACCCGCAAGTCCTTCACCGCTTACTGAATCTCGTCCGGCTTGACGATGACCCAGTTCTTGTCTGCCGTCACCGGCAACTTCTCCTTGGCCTGAGCTTCGGCATTGGCTTTGATCATGCCGTTGAGCTGGGTCATGTACTTGTCCTTGCGGTTGATCCACAAGTGCACGCCGCCTTTGCTCACATCGACGCTGTGAAACAGCATGTAGCCGTCACTGGTGGGCGTATCGCCGCCGACCAGCACCGGTTTTTTCCACTGATCGATGTAAGTCAGAATCGCCGCCTGCTTGCCGGCCATCCAGGTTGCCGGGGTCCACAGGTAGGGCGTCAGCTCCAGGCCCATGTTGCTTTTCGCATCGTATTTGCCCGCGGTGATCTGCTTGCGCGCGGTGGTCAATTCGCCAGTCTTGCGGTCCTTGAGCAGCGTGGTGACGCCGATCACGTTCTGCGGTTTGACGTTGTAGCCGTACTTGGGATCGGCGGCGACCATGCGCACCAGCTCTTCGGACGCGGCGGTCATTACATAGACCTCGATGCCGTTTTCCATCAGCTTGTTGTACAGCTCGGTCTGCCCGGTGAACACGCGTGGCGGCTCGACATTGAGCTGCTTGACGGTATCGCCGTCGTAATAGGTCGCAGGGATCGGCTTTTTCAGGGCCATCAGCTCATCGACGTAGCCTTTGAGTTCCTGAAGCGTGAAGCCGGAAAACACCTGCGCCACCCACGGGTAGCAGACCATGTCGTCGAGTTCGCATAGGCGATAGTAGTAACTGAACAGGCTTTCCTTGTGTTCGGCGGTGTCTTTGAAGGGGATCAGTTTCAGGGACGGGTCAAGGGTTTCGCGGGTGATCAGGCCTTTGTTTTCCATGTACGGCAGCAGCGACTCTTCAAGGTCGAAGCGGTAGCTGGTGTTGTCCATGTCGAAGACCGCGTAATTGCCCTTGTTGGCATTCGCGGCAATCATCGCGTCAAGTGCCTTGGCGGCAGGCTCGGGCCAATGCTTCAATTGGGTGGCAGCAAAAGCCTGGCTGGCAAGCCCGGCGCAGAGTGCAACAGCCAGCAATTTTGGCGCGAATTTCATAGGCGATTTCCCCTTGTCAAAAAAACGAAGGGGCAGACCGTAACAAATTATTGTGAAGGCAAAAGTACGTCAGCGACCCGAAAAAGGTCGAAAGACGCCGTTTGCCCCTTTATTTGCGACGACGAAACCAAAAACGACACTTTTGTTGCGGTTTTTCGTCAGCGACCTCAAAAGCGCTGAAAAACGCTGATCAGACGCGCTCCCAGACTTCGAAGCTGTAAGCAGGCTTTTCATCAACGGCAGCGTTCTCGGCATTGGACACCAACGCCCACTGCGCCGTATCGAATTCCGGAAACCATGCGTCGCCTTCAGGGCTCAACGCTACGCGAGTCAGGTACAGACGATCCGCCTGCGCCAGACCCTGCGCATAAAGCTGCGCACCGCCAATCAGCATCACCTCATCGACGCCCTGTTCTTGCGCCCATTGCTCGGCGCGTACCACGGCGGCGTCCAGTGACGGGAAGACCTCCGCACCCTCAAGTTGCAGGTCCGTCTGGCGGCTGACCACCAGATTGAGACGGCCGGGCAGTGGGCGGCCCAGCGAGTCCCAGGTCTTGCGACCCATGATGATCGGCTTGCCGAGGGTCGTGGCCTTGAAATACTTGAAATCCCCCGGCAGATGCCAGGGCATGGAATTGTCGACGCCGATCACTCGGTTTTCACCAAGGGCGGCAATCAGGCTGAGCGGGAGATGAGTTTTCATGGGCGCGAGGATATCAGAGGTCGCGGGGCGGGCGAATGAACTGATACGCGCCGTGCTCAGTCCGATGACAGCGGTTATGCTCACCGCAGTATTCAATCCCGCAGTATCCATTCAAGAGACCCCGTGTGACTGCACTGACCCCCCTCGATACTCTCTGGCTGACCGAAGCCGTGCGCCTGCGTGAACAACAGGCGGGCGCGCTGGATGATCAGGAAGCCAACCGCCGTGCCCGCGCTGCCGGAGGCGACCTGACTGCCCGCATCACGCACCGTGCCCTCGGGCTGGCTGAACGCGACGGCATGCTAGCGGCGCTGCATCGCTGGAAGCAGGGCGCACGGCTGGCGTTGATTGTTTTGGCCGTGCTGGCCGTCATCAGCGGCGCGGGCCTGGCCTTCGCGGCGATGGGGGACGGCCAGGCCCCGGTCAATGTGTTCTGGGCGCTGGGCAGCTTGTTGGGCCTGAACCTGATGCTGTTGGCCAGTTGGGCGCTCGGTTTGATCTTCGCCGGGCGCAGCAACACCGGGCTGGGGCGGCTGTGGCTGTGGTTGAGCGAAAAGCTCGCCCGCGATGCTCAGGCCGCACAACTCGCGCCTGCGCTGGTTCTGCTGCTGCAACGCAAACGCCTGAATCGCTGGGTGCTTGGATTGATGGTCAATAGCCTGTGGCTGCTGGCGCTGATTAGTGCGCTGGTGGTGCTGTTGATGCTGATGGCGACCCGGCGTTACGGGTTTGTCTGGGAAACCACCATTCTGAGCAGCGACACCTTCGTCAGCCTGACTCAGACCCTCGGCACGCTCCCGGCCTGGCTGGGTTTCAGCGTGCCGGATGAAACCATGATCCGCGCCAGCGGAAATGGCGCGCTGAGTATCGAGAACGCTCGGCAGGCCTGGGCCGCCTGGCTGGTCGGTGTGCTGCTGGTGTACGGCATCCTGCCGCGCTTGCTGCTGGCGGTGTTTTGCCTGTGGCGCTGGAAGCGTGGGCGGGCGGCCCTGCGTCTTGACCTTGAGCTGCCGGAATACCTTGAACTGCGTGAACGGCTGATGCCCAGCAGCGAGCGATTGGGCGTCAACGATGCCGAGCCTGCTGCGCTGCATCAGGTGCAGTCCAATGCGGGTGCTGCTGAAAGCGACGGCGCGCTGCTGGTGGCCATCGAGCTGGATGATCAGCAGGTCTGGCCGCCACAGTTGCCGTCTGGTGTGGCCGATGCCGGGGTGCTCGACAGCCGTGAATCGCGCCAGAAGTTGCTGGAGCAACTGGCCCACTATCCGCCTGCGCGCCTGGTCATCGCCTGTGATCCGCGTCGTTCACCGGATCGCGGCAGTCTGGCGCTGATTGCCGAACTGGCGCGTTGTGCAGGGGCGACACGCCTCTGGCTGCTGCCCGCGCCTGCCGGGCAGACGCTCGACCCTGAGCGCCTTGACGACTGGCATGTCGCGCTGGATCAACTGCAATTGTCCCGCACAAATAGCGCGCCCTTGAACTGGCTGGAGACGGGCCATGACTGAAATGGACAACGCACCCGCCATCAAGCTCGCAGTGGTGGGGCATACCAATGTCGGCAAGACCTCGCTGTTGCGCACGTTGACCGGCGATGTCAGCTTCGGCGAAGTTTCTCATCGGCCCAGCACCACCCGTCATGTGGAGGGGGCACGCCTGTCGGTAGACGGTCAGGCGCTGCTCGAGCTGTACGACACGCCCGGTCTGGAGGATGCCATTGCGCTGCTCGATTACCTTGAGCGGCTGGATCGTCCCGGCGAACGACTGGATGGCCCTGCGCGATTGGCGCGCTTTCTGGAGGGCAGCGAAGCACGGCAGCGCTTTGAGCAGGAGGCCAAGGTCATGCGCCAGTTGCTCGCCTCGGACGCAGGGCTGTATGTGATCGATGCGCGCGAACCGGTGCTGGCCAAATACCGTGATGAACTGGCGGTGCTGGCGAGCTGTGGCAAGCCGCTGCTGCCGGTGCTGAATTTCGTCAGTGCGCGCGAACACCGCGAGCCCGAGTGGCGAGAAGCGCTTTCGCGTCTGGGGCTGCATGCGCTGGTGCGTTTCGACAGTGTGGCGCCGCCCGAAGACGGCGGCCGTCGTCTGTATGAAAGCCTGGCACTGCTGCTGGAAAGCGCGCGGCCCCGGCTCGAGCGTCTGATTGAAGATCAGCAGCAGCAACGCCAGGCCAGAAAACACAGCGCGGCACGCCTTATCGCTGAGCTGTTGATTGACTGCGCGGCCTGTCGGCGCAGCGTCGAGACGCTTCCCGAGCAAGAGCGGCAGGCGGTGGAAGCGTTGCGCCAGGCTGTTCGTCAGCGTGAGCAGCACTGCGTCGAGGCGCTGCTCAAGCTGTACGCGTTTCGCAAAGACGACGTGTCCACCAGCGACCTGCCGTTGATGGACGGCCGTTGGGGCGATGACCTGTTCAACCCCGAAACCCTCAAGTTGATGGGCGTGCGCGTCGGCGGCGGCGTGGCGGCGGGTGCAGCCGCCGGGGCGGGGGTAGATTTGATGGTTGGTGGCGTGACCCTCGGTGCGGCGGCGCTGGTCGGCGCGCTTGCAGGCGGAGCCTTGTTGACGGCGCGCAGCTATGGCGGCCGTTTGCTGGGCAAGCTCAAGGGCCGCAGAGAACTGACCGTCGATGATGCCGTGCTGCGCCTGCTCGCGCTGCGTCAGGGCCATTTGCTGCTGGCGTTGGGCGTGAGAGGGCACGCAGCCATTCACAGCATGGAATTGACCACGCCACAGGACAAGACCTGGCGCAAAGGCAAGATCCCCGAGCCGCTTTCTCGAGCCCGCGCCCACCCGCAGTGGTCAACACTCAACCCGCATCCGAAACCGAATCAGGGCGAGAGGCAGGAAGCGATTGATGAATTGGCGAGTGTGGTGTTGCAGGATTGAGCTGTTCCAGCGCTGAAGACCGGACGCAGAGCGTCCAGAACGGCATGCGACGCGGAGCGTCGCACGATAGTTGAGGATGAGGCATTAGCACGATAGTTGAGGTCATCGTTCCCAACGCTCCAGCGTGGGGATGCCTGTCGTGACGCTCCGCGTCACAAATCTGCGCCTTGACGCATCCCCCGGCACACCCGCATTCAGGCGCTTTTCAGCTTGCCGCTTGCCGCTTGCCGCTAAAAACTCGCCACTGATTTTTTATTGATTGATCGTTCAATAAAAAATCTTTAGACTGGCGTCACCATTTTGGTACAACGATCACTGCAGACAACCGGGAGATTTGCGCCAATGCCCAAGGTCGGTATGCAACCCATCCGCCGCCAACAACTGATCCAGGCCACGCTCACGGCGGTCGATCAGGTCGGTATGGGCGATGCCAGCATTGCGCTGATCGCACGCCTGGCAGGCGTCTCCAACGGCATCATCAGTCACTATTTTCAGGACAAGAACGGCCTGATTGCCGCGACGATGCGGCATCTGATGAACGCCCTGATCCAGAACGTCCGCGAACGCCGTCAGGCATTGACCGAAGACAGCCCCAGGGCGCATCTGCAAGTGATAATCGAAGGCAACTTCGACGCCAGTCAGGTCAGCGGCCCGGCCATGAAAACCTGGCTGGCCTTCTGGGCGACCAGCATGCATCACCCCTCGCTGCACCGATTGCAGCGTATCAACGACCATCGTCTGTATTCCAACCTGTGCTGCCAGTTCCGTCGCACCTTGCCACTGGAACAGGCACGCAACGCCGCCCGTGGGCTGGCAGCCCTGATAGATGGGCTGTGGCTGCGAGGCGCTTTGTCAGGCGATGCATTCGACACCGAGCAAGCGCAACGGATCGCTTACGAATACATGGATTTTCAACTGGCGAAATCAGCGAGCTGAGTGCTTTTGAAGCCCGCTCGCCGAACGACTGCATACACGTGTTGCCCAAAGTTTCCGGCACACTGAAATCAGTCATCGCCCCCCACTGAATTTGCGAGGACTTTATGGCCCGTTTTGAATTGCAAAAACTCTACATCGACGGCGGTTATGTCGATGCCAGCAACACTGAAACCTTCGACTCGATCAACCCTGCGAACGGCGAAGTTCTGGCTAAGATCCAGCGCGCCAGCAAGGAAGACGTCGAGCGTGCGGTGGTCGCCGCCGAGAAGGGCCAGAAGATCTGGGCCGCAATGACTGCAGTCGAGCGTTCGCGCATCCTGCGTCGTGCCGTCGATATCCTGCGTGAGCGCAACGATGAGCTGGCCGCGCTCGAAACGCTGGACACCGGTAAAGCCATTTCCGAAACCCGTTACGTTGACATCGTGACCGGCGCCGACGTGCTGGAATACTACGCAGGCCTGGTGCCTGCCATCGAAGGCGAGCAGATTCCGCTGCGTGATTCGTCCTTCGTCTACACCCGCCGCGAGCCGCTGGGTGTGGTCGCCGGTATCGGTGCTTGGAACTACCCGATCCAGATCGCCTTGTGGAAGTCCGCCCCGGCATTGGCTGCGGGCAACGCGATGATCTTCAAGCCGAGCGAAGTCACCTCGCTGACCACCCTGAAGCTGGCAGAAATCTACACCGAAGCCGGCGTGCCGAACGGCGTGTTCAACGTGTTGACTGGCAGCGGCCGTGAAGTCGGCACCTGGATCACCGAGCACCCGCGCATCGAGAAAGTCTCCTTCACCGGCGGCACCGACACCGGCAAGAAAGTCATGGCCAGTGCGTCGAGTTCGTCGCTCAAGGAAGTGACGATGGAGCTGGGCGGCAAGTCGCCGCTGATCGTTTTCGACGACGCCGACCTGGATCGCGCCGCCGACATCGCCATGATGGCCAACTTCTACAGCTCCGGTCAGGTCTGCACCAACGGTACGCGCGTGTTCGTACCGAATGCCCTGAAAGGCGAGTTCGAAGCGAAAATCCTGGAGCGTGTGAAGCGTATTCGTCCCGGCAACCCGGAAGACGAAAACATCAATTTCGGTCCGCTGGTCAGCTTTGAACACATGGAAAGCGTGCTGGGCTACATCGCCAAGGGCAAAGAGCAGGGCGCACGCCTGTTGTGCGGCGGCGACCGTTTGACCGGTGGCGTTTTCGACAAGGGCGCGTTCGTGGCTGCAACCGTGTTCACCGACTGCACCGACGAGATGACCATCGTGCGCGAAGAGATCTTCGGCCCGGTGATGAGCATTCTTGGTTACGACACCGAGGACGAAGTGGTGCGCCGCGCCAACGACACCGACTTCGGCCTGGCTGCGGGCATCGTGACCCGTGACCTGAACCGCGCGCACCGCGTGATTCACTTGCTGGAAGCCGGTATCTGCTGGATCAACGCGTGGGGCGAGTCGGCGGCGCAAATGCCGGTCGGCGGTTACAAGCAGTCGGGCGTCGGTCGTGAAAACGGCATCAGCTCGCTGGCCCAGTACACGCGCATCAAGTCGGTTCAGATCGAGTTGGGCGACTACGCCTCGGTGTTCTAAAGACCGTTCAAGTGGCACGCGACAAGCCTCAAGCAGACGCAATCAAAAGCGGCTTGCCGCACCCCATTTTCACAAGTATCGCCTGGCTGCTTCTGCTTGCAGCCCAGGCTTGAGACTTGCAGCTCTATGAGGGAGCCTCTATGACCACGCAATCCGAATACGACTACATCATCATTGGTGCCGGCTCTGCCGGTAACACCCTGGCAGCCCGTCTCACCGAAGACGCAGGCGTCACTGTTCTACTGCTCGAAGCCGGTGGCCCGGACTATCGTCTGGACTTCCGTACCCAGATGCCCGCCGCCCTGGCGTTCCCGTTGCAGGGCCGTCGCTACAACTGGGCCTACGAGACCGAGCCAGAGCCGCACATGGACAACCGCCGTATGGAATGCGGTCGCGGCAAGGGCCTGGGCGGTTCGTCGCTGATCAACGGCATGTGCTACATCCGCGGCAACGCGATGGACTACGACGGTTGGGCGAAAGAGCCGGGCCTCGAAGACTGGAGCTACCTCGACTGCCTGCCGTACTTTCGCAAGGCTGAAACCCGTGACATCGGCCCGAACGATTACCACGGTGGCGAAGGCCCGGTCAGCGTGACCACGCCCAAGGCCGGTAACAATCCGTTGTTCCACGCGATGGTCGAGGCGGGCGTGCAGGCCGGTTTCCCGCGCACCGACGACCTCAACGGTTATCAGCAGGAAGGCTTCGGTCCGATGGACCGCACCGTGACCCCGAAAGGCCGTCGCGCCAGCACTGCTCGCGGTTACTTGGACGAAGCGAAAAAGCGTGACACGCTGAGCATCGTCACACACGCGCTGACCGACCGCATTCTGTTCGAAGGCAAGCGCGCTGTGGGTGTGGCCTATCTTGTGGGTGACAGCGACACGCGCATTGAAGTCCGTGCCCGCAAGGAAGTTTTACTGTGTGGCGGCGCCATCGCTTCGCCGCAGATTCTGCAGCGCTCCGGTGTTGGCCCGGCCGAGGTCCTGAACAAGCTGGATATTCCAGTGGTTCATGATCTTCCGGGTGTGGGTCAGAACCTTCAGGATCACCTGGAGATGTACCTGCAATACGCCTGCACCCAGCCTGTGTCGCTTTACCCTTCGTTGAAGTGGTGGAACCAGCCTGCCATTGGCGCAGAGTGGATGTTCCTCGGCACCGGTATCGGCGCGAGCAATCAGTTTGAAGCCGGTGGTTTCATTCGTTCCAGCGAAGCCTTTGAGTGGCCAAACATTCAGTATCACTTCCTGCCGGTCGCGATTAACTACAACGGCACCAAGGGTGTTCAGGAACACGGCTTCCAGGCGCACGTTGGCTCGATGCGTTCGCCAAGCCGTGGTCGCGTACACGTCAAGTCCAAGGACCCGCGTGAATACCCAAGCATTCTGTTCAATTACATGGCATCGGATCAGGACTGGCAGGAATTTCGCGACGGCATCCGCCTGACCCGCGAGATCATGCAGCAACCGGCTCTCGATCCGTACCGCGGCCGCGAAATCAGCCCGGGCATCGACGTGCAGTCTGACGAAGCGCTGGACCAGTTCGTGCGTGAACATGCCGAAACGGCGTATCACCCATCTTGCTCCTGCAAGATGGGCACCGACGAAATGGCTGTGGTCGATGGTCAGGGCCGTGTGCACGGCATGCAGAACCTGCGTGTGGTGGATGCCTCGATCATGCCGATCATCACCACCGGCAACCTGAATGCGCCGACGATCATGATCGCCGAGAAAATCGCCGACAAGATCCGTGGCCGTCAGCCCCTGCCACGCAGCACCGCCGACTACTTCGTCGCAGGCGACAAGCCAGCACGCGGCAAGCCGCTGCGTGAGATCAGCCACCAGGCCTGATCTGATCTGGGCGACCAGTCGTTCTCACGCCGTGAGGGCGACTGGCGTCCGCCAGCCAACGCTGCCGTCAGCCTCCCGACAGACGCCAATTGCCACTCCCCCTCCGCTCTACCACAATCGCGAATGATTCTCTTTAGTTAGATCTTTCTCATCGAGGCCATTCGTGTCGTCAGTCCCAAGCGCTCATAGCGAGATCGTTGGTGCGTTGTATCGCGATCATCGCGGCTGGTTGCTGGCCTGGCTGCGGCGCAATGTCGCTTGCCCACAACGGGCTCAGGACCTGAGCCAGGACACGTTTGTGCGCCTGCTGGGGCGCGATGAACTGCAATTGCCCCGCGAGCCGCGTGCTTTTCTGGCGACCATCGCCAAAGGTCTGATGTTCGATTACTTCCGGCGGGCCGCGCTTGAACAGGCTTATCTTGGGGAATTGCTGCAGGTCCCCGAGGCCGAGCAGCCGTCGCCCGAAGAGCAACTGCTGATTCTGGAAGACCTCAAGGCTATCGATCGCATGCTGGGCACGCTGTCCAGCAAAGCGCGGGCTGCGTTTCTCTATAACCGCCTCGACGGGCTGAGCCACGGCGAGATTGCCGAGCGCCTGGGTGTTTCGGTATCACGCGTCAGGCAGTACCTCGCCCAGGCTGTGCGCCAGTGCTATGTCGCGCTGTACGGCGAGCCGACATGAACACACGACCGGTATCTGCCCGTGTGCTCGACGCCGCAATCGAGTGGCAACTGAACATGGATGGCAACAGCGGCAGCGAAGCCGACCGCGCCGAACTGGCCCGCTGGCTGGCCGCCGACGAAGAACATGCCAGGGCCTGGAGCCAGTTGGGCATGGTCAACCAGCGCTTCGTCCTGCCAGCCGGCCCGGCACGCAAGGCCTTGCAGCAATCGCCGGTTTCGCTGCGGCGCAGCGTGCGCAAGCTTGGCGGTGGTCTGGCGGGAGTGTTCATGGCGTGCGGCCTGGCGCTGTTTGTCGGGGACCGTTACTTGCCGATGGATTACTGGCTGGCCGACCAGCGCACCGCAACCGGCGAACAGCGCGAAGTGCGTCTGGCTGACAACACCCTGATTCGTCTCAACACCCACAGCGCAATCGATGTGCGCTTCGACGCGCAGCAACGCCGGATCATTCTGCAGGACGGCGAAATACTGGTGCAGACCGGCAATCACGACGATCCCCGGCCATTCATCGTTGAAACGGCAGACGGCAATATGCGCGCGCTGGGTACGCGATTTCTGGTCAGGCGCGAGGCCGACGGGACGCTGCTCAGTGTTCTGCAATCGGCGGTTGTCGCCCAGCCACGCAACGCACCGGGCGAACAGGTGCTGCATGAAGGCCAGCAGATTCGCCTGACCGGCAGCGGCTTTGGCACGTTGCTCGCCTTGCCGTCAGGTGCCGATGCCTGGACGCGAGGCATGCTGGTGGTGGACAACGCGCGGCTGGCCGACATGCTCGCTGAACTGGGCCGCTATCGTGCCGGGCACGTTGGCGTCGATCCGAAGGTGGCGGACTTGCGCATCACCGGCAGTTTCCCGCTGGCCGATACCGACCTGGCGCTTAAGGCGCTGCTGCCAACGTTGCCGGTGCAGATCGAGCAACACACCCAATGGTGGGTCACGGTGCTGGCGCGCGATGAGCAGGCGGCCGCCAACCCGGCAAAACCCTGATACACCTCGATTTACATCAGCGTCGATTCGCCCTGACACTTTTCCGGTTTCGAGCGGCTTAGTCTTATACGTCATTTCGGGGCGCGCTCAGCGCCTGGCCTCATCGCCTGTGGATAAACCATGAAAAGCCAAACCGTGCGTCGCTGGTCCATCGTGCACACCTGGAACAGCCTGATTTGCACCCTGTTTCTGTTGATGCTGGCGATCACCGGCCTGCCGCTGATCTTCCACCATGAGATTGATCATCTGCTGGGCGACGCGCCGCATTACAAAGAGATGCCGGCCGACACGCCGCATCTGAATCTGGAGCAACTGGCCAGAGCTGCCGAAGCCCATCGGCCCGGCGAGGTCATGCAGTATTTCGGCTGGGATGACGAAGACCCCAATGGCGTGATGGCGATCACCGCTGCCACGGCAGGCACCGAGCCCAACTCATCACACACCTTTGCCCTGGATGCGCGCACCGGCGAGGCGCTGGAAATGCCTTCGGCCAACGGCGGTTTCATGATGGTCATGCTGCGCCTGCACGTGGACATGTACGCCGAGTTGCCCGGCAAACTGCTGCTGGCCTTCATGGGGCTGCTGTTCGTGGTGGCGATTGTTTCCGGGACCGTGCTGTATTCGCCGTTCATGCGCAAGCTGGAGTTTGGCCAAGTGCGGGTCAACAAATCCACGCGTACGCGCTGGCTGGACCTGCACAATCTGATCGGCGTAGTAACGCTGACCTGGGCGCTGGTGGTGGGCGTAACGGGAGTGATCAGTGCCTGCGCCGACCTGCTGATTGCTTCATGGCGCAACGACGCGCTGGCCAGCATGATCGCCCCTTACAAAGATGCGCCGCCGCTGACGCAGCGAGCAGCGCCGACACGCCTGCTGGAGATTGCCGAGTCGGCTGCGCCCGGCATGCAAGCTGACTTCATCGCTTTTCCCGGTACGCGTTTCTCCAGCGAGCACCACTACGCTGTGTTTCTCAAAGGCAATACGCACCTGACCGCGCACCTAGCCACACCGGTGCTGATCGACGCACAGACCCTGCAAGTCACCGCAGTGGTCGAGCGTCCGTGGTACATGGATGCGCTGGGCATGTCGCAACCGCTGCATTTCGGTGATTACGGCGGCATGCCGATGAAAGTGCTCTGGGCGGTGCTGGATGTGCTGACCATCATCGTGCTTGGCAGCGGGGTCTACCTGTGGTGGGTCCGACGCCGCGTCGCCCGTTCGGTCAGCGCTGTTCAAGCGCAGGTCGCGCAATGAGCGCAAGGCCGTCGCGGTTCTGGAAGACTTTCGCCATCCCCGGCGTGATTGCCGTGCTCACCGCAACAGGCCTGTTCGCGGCGCTACTGGGTGACGGCTGGTGGGACACGCTGGCCTGGCTGGCGATGGGCAGTGCATCGGTCTTCAGCGTTCGGGGGTTGCTGGCGCGGCGCGGCTGATCAACACATCGATTGCAGACCGGCTACTCGCTGACTAGTCTAGGGAGCTGTCTCATTCGAGGAACACTCATGTCCGCGCCCACGATGACGTTGTACTTCAACGCCGCTTCGCCTTTCGCCCGCAAAGTGATGGTGATGCTTCATGAAACCGGTCAGCTCGACCGTGTGCAGTTGCAGCCTACCGTGTTGACGCCGGTCAGCCCGTCTGCCGAACTCAATGAAGACAATCCGGCGGGCAAGCTCCCGGCCTTGCGCCTGGCCGATGGCAACGTGATCCACGACAGCCGTGTCATCCTTGATTACCTCGACCACCAGCACGTGGGGCAGCCGCTGATCCCCCGCGAAGGCTCTGCGCGCTGGAGACGCCTGACCCTGGCGTCGCTGGCCGATGCCGTACTCGACGCTGCGGTGCTGATTCGCTATGAAACCGCCTTGCGCCCGCAGGAAAAACACTGGGATCAATGGCTGGACAATCAGCAGCAGAAGATCGAACGCTCGCTGAGTTATTTCGAGCGCGATGCAATTACCGAACTCAGTTCGTCGTTCGATGTGGCCTCCATCAGCGTGGCGGCCGCATTGGGTTATCTCGACTTCCGCCAGCCCGAACTGCGCTGGCGCAACACGTACCCACGGCTGGCCAACTGGTACCTGGAAGTCAGTCAACGGCCGTCGATGCTGGCAACCCAGCCGCCGGCGTAAGTCATGACCGTGACTATCGTGCCTCACTCCAGCGCCGGAACGCATTGCGTCACAGATCTGCGTCACGTCGCGTGTTCAGGATCGGACGCGGAGCGTCCAGAACGGCATGCGACGCAGAGCGTCGCACGATAGTTACGCTTTAGCTCAGACACCTGTCGTTCCTCACGCTCTGTGGACTGCCCCCAAGAAGTTGGACACCAATCCGACCTAATGGGGGTGTTCAAATGGCCAAGTATTCAGAGCAATTCAAGCTCACCGTCGTCAAAGCCTATCTTGCAGGCAACATAGGCTTTCGCAAGGTGTCCAGCCAGTTCTCGATCGATTCCAGCCTGCTTCGACGCTGGGTCGCCAATTACAAGAGCCATGGGCACACAGGCCATCGTAAGCCTGGTCTTCGGTACAGCGAAGCCTTCAAACGCTCAGTGCTGGAGCACAAGCGCGAGCACGGGCTGTCCCTTCGCCAGACCGCAGCGCATTTTGGTATTGGTGATCCTGGCCAAATAGTCATTTGGGAACAGCAGCATTACAGTAACGATCTAGCCCCCTACGTTCCCAAGAGAAGAAAGTCTGTTGCCATGCCCAAGAAGCCTTATCCCACCGCACCAGTAATCGACGACGATACGCAGAAGACGCGTGACCAGTTAATGGCCGAGCTCGAATACCTGCGCATGGAGAACGCTTACCTAAAAAAGTTGGAAGAGTTGAAGGAGCAGCAACGACGGCAAAAGAAAAAGCCCTGATCGTCAAACAACTGAGGAGCCGCTTCTCGCTCTGCGCCCTTCTGACGCTGGCGGGCTTGGCGCGCAGTACGTTCTACTATCAGGTTCAGGTGCAATCCAGACCCGATCCAGATGCTGCTCTAAAGCAGGAGGTAGAGCGGATTTATCACGAGGAGAGAGGTCTTTATGGGGCTCGGCGCATCACAGCGGTTATCCGCAACTCAGGCACGCTGGTCAACAAGAAGGTTGTGGAGAGATTGATGGCTGAACTGGGTCTGCGCTCCGTTGTTCGACCAAAAAAATACCGTTCCTATAAGGGCACCGTCGGAAAAATTGCACCGAATTTGCTGGAGCGCAATTTCACGGCGCAACGCCCGAACCAGAAATGGGTGACCGATGTGACCGAGTTTAAAGTGGCCAATCGAAAGCTGTATCTCTCGCCTGTGATGGACCTGTACAACGGTGAGATCGTGGCGTACGAATTGTCTACCAGGCCGTGCTTTGAGCTGGTCACCAGTATGCTGGACAAGGCGTTGCAGCAGTTGCAAGACGAGCCGAAGCTTGTGATGCACTCGGATCAAGGCTGGCAGTATCAACACGCGCAGTACCGTCAGAAACTGGCGGCAAAGGGTGTGAAGCAAAGCATGTCTCGTAAGGGAAATTGCCTGGACAACGCTGCGATGGAAAGCTTTTTTGGTACGCTTAAGTCCGAGTTTTTCTACTTGAAACGATTTGAAAGCATAGAAGAGCTGACGGCAGGTCTGGAGGAGTACATCCGCTACTACAACCATGACCGCATTAAGCTGAAGCTAGGCGGCCTGAGCCCCGTAAAATACAGGACTCAGGCGGCAAGCTAAAACTGTCCAACTTCCGGGGGGCAGTCCACTGCGTGGGAATGCCTTGCGTGACGCTCCGCGTCACAGGTTTGCGCAGCGTCGCCCGATAGTGCAAGGCGATAAAAACCTCAGCAATCAGGCTCGTCAGCGGTATAACGGCGTGCCGGGTTGATGGCAGCGCCGAACTCGCGCAATGCCTTGGCCCCGATCAGCAGCGGGAAGTTGAAGTGGCTGCGGTCTACAAGGTTGACTTCGACGGTGCGTTTCTTGTTGCCCAGGCAAAGCTCCAGATCAACGACAGGGCGTTTGGCGGGGTTGATGCCTTCGTCGTCCTCATCATCACCTTCGGCACGGCCCTTGATCTTGCTGATCCGCGACACCTTGTGCTCGTACACCTTGTCATCCGCGCCCTTGGTTGCCAGGCGGAAGCGAACCCAGTCATCGCCATCACGCTGGAACAGCTCGATGTCCTTGGCCGACAGCGAAGCGGTCAGCGCGCCGGTGTCCATCTTGGCCTTGAAGGTCTGGCCTATTTCCAGAACCTTGATGTTCTCGTAGCGGCCATACAGCGTGGGTTCAGCGGCCATGACCGGCAGAGCCAGCAGAGACAATAGCGCCAGGATCGGTTTCACGTGAGAGGTTCCTCGCAAGGGGCAGCGCCGGAGTGGCGTCCGGGTTTAGACAGCGAACCGCTGGCAGGTTCGGTGGCATGAGTGTCTATTCAGCATAAATGCCCAAGCGTGAAACATTTGTAAGTACCTGTGTAATTGGCGTAAAACGCGCAGATCATTATCATTGCCGCCCCTGAACCCTCAAGAGTCCGTCATGCGCCGTCTGCTCACCGGCTGTTTCGTTGCCATTTTGTTGCTGATCAACACACTCGTGCTGATCGGCCCGCTACTGATTTTTGCGTTGCTCAAGCTGCTGTTCAGAGGTCGAATGCGCGATCGTTGCTCAACGGGCGCGATGTGGGTCGCCGAGACCTGGGCCGAAATCGACAAGCTCATTTTCGCCTGGTGCGTGCCGACGCAATGGGACATCCGCGGCGATAAAGGCCTGCGCAGCGACACCTCGTATCTGGTCATCAGCAATCACCAGTCTTGGGTCGATATCCCGGCGCTGATTCAGGCGCTTAACCGCCGCACGCCGTTCTTCAAGTTTTTCCTGAAAAAGGAACTGATCTGGGTGCCGTTGCTGGGGCTGGCGTGGTGGGGGCTGGATTACCCATTCATGAAGCGCTACAGCAAGGCTTTTCTGGCAAAGCACCCGGAACTCAAAGGCAAGGACCTGGAAATCACCCAGGCGGCCTGCGAACTGTTCAAGCGCCAGCCGGTGACCATCGTCAACTACCTGGAAGGCACACGTTTCACACCGGCAAAACATGCCGCCCAGGCTTCGCCATACGCCAGCCTGCTCAAGCCCAAGGCAGGTGGCGTTGCATTTGTGCTGGCGGCAATGGGCGAACAACTGGACGCCATCCTGGATGTCACCGTGGTCTATCCTGGCTCAAGCATTCCGGGGTTCTGGGACATGCTTTGCGGGCAGGTTGCCAAGGTGATCGTCGACATCCAGACCCGCGAGCTGGACCCTGCGCTGTGGCAGGGCGATTACGAGAACGACCCGGTGTTTCGCGAGAAAGTGCAGGCTTGGGTCAATCAGCTCTGGGTCGAGAAAGATGCGCGTATTGCGGCGTTGCGGCGTGAATCAGCTGCCGGCACCCCATAACCCGCTCAAACTCTGCAATGCCGACCCGCTGGCGCCTTGCTGGCCGAGGTATTGCAGAATCAGCGGGGCAAACTGGCTGACCATGGTGCTGTCCATGCCCAGTGCCTTGAAGGCAGTGTTCACGTCGTTCATGTTCTGCACATTGCCCAGCGCGCTGTTGAGCATCGAGTTGTTGGCCGAGTTGCCGCCCAGCAAACTGCCCAGCCCGTTTGCGCCACCCAGACTCTCAAGCGCCGATGTTCCGGACAATTGCTCCAGCCCAGGGACCGACTTGCTCAATTGCGAGTAGTCAGCGCTGGTCAGCTTATTCTTTGCCAGCCCCAACAATGCGCCCGTTCCGCCGACAGCCTGCTCAGGTGTGACATTCAATTGGCTGCCCAGCATATTGAGCAAGCCGGCCGCCTCGGGTGCCGCCGTGGCTTTCTGATTGCCGCCCGTGGCATTGGAAACCGCATTTGCGGCGTCATTCAGATTGAAGGCAAACGCCGGGCTTGCCGCAAGCGCCATCAACGTTACCAAAGCCATACCGCGTGCAGTTTTCATTGCGTCACCTTTATCGAACTCGAACCGCCCGTGAGTGGGCGATAAAGCACACGGTTTGACTGTGAGCAACAGAGGCTTGTTCCCAACGCGCTGAAGACAGGCGGTTATTTCATCTGTCGGAATCAGCTCTGGCAGGCAAGGCGGGCTCCCTAGCACAGTTGCTAGCTGTGCAGCACGAGATCATACGCCCAGAATTACGGTTCTATCATCGATTGCCGCGGGTGATGTTCATGTCTTCTGCCAACCCTGTAGTGCTCTGCACTTACCATTACGACGCAACGGATCGCTTGGCTGACTGCTCGCCTGCGGAGCAGGACAGCACTCGGCTTTTTTATCAGAAGAGCCTCTTGGCGACGCAAATTCAAGGGCAGATCCAGCACACGCTTCTGCGTACGGACGAGTATTTGCTGGCCCGCCTGAGTGTGGAAAACAACCAGAGCAACTGTGCGTTGCTGGCGACGGATCAACAGCAGTCCGTGATCGCAGCTCAGAGTTTGGCGTTTGCTTATACGCCTTACGGCCATCGTCAGCCTTCAACAGGGCCGATGAACCTGCCGGGCTTTACAGGTGAGCGAGTTGATCCGGTAACGGGGCATTATTTGTTGGGCAATGGTTACCGGGCGTTTAACCCGGTGTTGATGCGGTTCAATAGCCCGGACAGTTTGAGCCCGTTTGGCGAGGGTGGGCTGAATGCGTATGCGTATTGTGAGGGGGATCCGGTTAATGGGGTTGATCCGAGTGGGCATGTGCGATGGTTTTTCCGGCGCAGCAGTAATACGCAACCTAATGCGCCCCAGATTTCACTTGTTCGACGTTCATCCGTCATTGCGAATACTCCTTCCGGGACCCCCGCACCGCACCGCTCAGTTGATCCCGCACTTGGGCAAAATGTTGCTCTGCGTACCAGCGCGCAGCTCGGGCCAATGTCCCGCCAACTGTCTACTGATTTGGCAAATCCGTCAGCCGGGTCTCTGCCGTCCATGTCTCGTCTGCCGTCCGTAGCTCCGCCGACATACAGCTCTTCTCAATTAGGTATACACGACAGTGATATCTATGACCCTCCTCCGCAATACACACTTTTTGAGTCGTCTGTACCATCTACAGGGCCTTCTGGCGCTAACGCCAATAACTCAAGGATTGCCCCTGTCCCAACCCGACCCATCTCTAATGTGGTGAGCCGAGTACGGGATGCGGTTCAAGATCTTCGTAATCGGGGCATGGATTATTAATGGAGCTAAAGTGAGGTGTCGGACAAACCTACACCCCACCAAACAACCCATGCGGATCAATCACAAACTTCTTCGGCACGCCCGCATCAAACTCGCCATAACCACGCGGCGCATCGTCCAGGCTGATCACCTCGACACCCACCACGTCGGCGATCTTGATGCGGTCCCACATGATGGCTTGCATCAGTTGGCGGTTGTATTTCATGACCGGTGTCTGGCCGGTGTGGAAGCTGTGGGATTTGGCCCAGCCCAGGCCAAGGCGGATGCTCAGACTGCCCATTTTTGCGGCGGCGTCCACGGCACCCGGGTCTTCGGTGACGTACAGGCCGGGGATGCCGATCTTGCCTGCTACACGCACCACGCCCATCAATGAGTTGAGCACGGTGGCAGGTGCTTCGGCCTGAGCGCCTGCGTGACCGTGGCCGCGTGCTTCAAAGCCCACGGCGTCGATGGCGCAGTCGACTTCCGGTTCGCCAAGCAGGGCAGCGATCTGTTCGTGCAGCGGCGTGTCCTGAGACAGGTCGGCAATCTCGAAACCCTGGGCCTTGGCGTGGATCAGGCGGGTCGGGTTGACGTCACCGACGATCACCACTGCCGCGCCCAACAAGCGCGCGGAAGCAGCCGCAGCCAGACCGACCGGGCCAGCGCCTGCAACGTAGACCGTGCTGCCAGGGCCAACGCCTGCGGTCACTGCGCCGTGGTAGCCGGTGGGCAGGATGTCGGACAGGCAGGTCAGGTCGCGAATCTTCTCCATCGCCGCATCGCGGTCCGGGAGTTTCAGCAGGTTGAAGTCTGCGTAAGGCACCAGCACGTATTCAGCCTGACCGCCGACCCAGTCGCCCATATCGACATAACCGTAGGCCCCGCCGGGGCGAGCCGGGTTGACCGTCAGGCAGACGCCGGTGTTTTGCTCCTTGCAACTGCGGCAACGACCGCACGCCACGTTGAACGGTACGGAAACCAGATCACCGACCTTGAGATGCTCGACATCGCGACCGGCTTCCAGCACTTCGCCGGTGATTTCATGCCCCAGCACCAGCCCGGTTTGCGCCGTCGTGCGGCCACGTACCATGTGCTGATCGGAGCCGCAGATATTGGTGGAAACAACGCGCAGGATGACGCCATGTTCGATGCGCTTGCCGCGTGGGTCTTCCATTTTCGGGAAGGGGATGGATTGCACTTCGACCTTGCCAGCGCCGAGATAAACTACACCGCGATTACCAGACATACATGTCGCCTCGCTTTTATTGTGGTGAAGCAGAGAGAAACTCTTGCAGCTTGCAACTACAGAACCACCGTCCTGTTGGCGTTGAGAAACACCCGTCGTTCGATGTGATAACCCACCGCGCGGGCCAGTGTCAGCCCTTCGATGTCCCGACCCTTGGCAATCAGGTCTTCGGGGTAGTGGCTGTGATCGACCACTTCGACGCCTTGGGCAATGATCGGGCCTTCGTCCAGATCGTTGTTGATGTAATGCGCCGTGGCACCCACCAGTTTCACGCCTTTTTCGTAGGCCTGATGGTACGGTTTGGCGCCTTTGAAACCGGGCAGCAAGGAGTGATGGATATTGATCGCCTTGCCATCCAGCTTGCGGCACAGCTCCGGTGACAGCACCTGCATGTAGCGGGCGAGGATCACCAGTTCAGCACCGGACTCCTCGATCACCTGCCAGACCTTGGCTTCCTGCGCAGGCTTGTCGTTCGGGTCCAGAGGGAAATGGTAGTACGGAATTCCGTGCCAGCCAGCGAGCGGTTCGAGATCCGGGTGGTTGGACACCACCGCGACCACGTCCATTGACAACTGGTTGATGCGTTGGCGATAGAGCAGGTCGTTCAGGCAGTGATCGGCTTTTGAAACCATGATCACCACTTTTGGCCTGTAGTTGGGCGCTGTGAGTTCGAAGATCATGCCGAACGTCTCGCCGCGTTCAGTCAGCCCTTCACGAAATGCCTGCTCGTCGAAGGCGTCAGGCTGACGAAATTCCACGCGAATGAAGAACCGCCCCGACAGGCGATCATCGAAGGAGTGGTGCTCGGTGACATAGCAGCCCTGCTCGAACAGAAAGCGGGTCACCGCGTCTACTGTGCCCAGCATGCTGGGGCAGTCGGCTGTCAGAATCCACGTGTCCGGGGCGCGGCTCATTCAATCAATGCTCCTGGGTATTTGTTATCCGCAAAGTCATACACAAATCTGCTTTTGATTCTGGCCGAAGGCCGTGGGAGCGAACTTGTTCGCGAAGGGGACGGTATATTCACCGAAAATGTATCGCCTGGACTACCGTCTTCGCGGACAAGTCCGCTCCCACAGGCTTTTCACGCCTGAATGCTCAGCCCGTACTCGGCACTCGCATCCTGCAGCCACAGCCACCAGTAATCCGAGAAACTGCGGCGGATCAGCAGTTCCCAGGTCTCTTCGCCGGTCCTGCGGATCACCAGTTGCGATTTGGCGAACACCGTGCCGACCGCCTTGCCCACCGGGAAGTTGTCCGGGTGGACGTCGTAGCTGGTGGATTTCATCAATACCTGGCGCACTTTCGGGCCGGTCAGTTCGAGGATCGACTGGCCGCCGCTGACGTTCACGATGGCGATGTGCAGCCCTGCCAGCGCCTCACGCAGCTTCTGTTCTGCCGCGAATTCTTCGCCGCTTGGCACGATCAGTAGCCACTCGTCCGGGCCGAGCCATTGCAGCGAGCTTTCGCCGTTGATCACCAACATCAGGGCTGCTGGCAGTTCCATGCCCAACGCCTTGTGTACGCCAGCGGCGAAGGCCTGGTCGTGGGCATCACCCCGAAGGGTGAGGTGGCCCAGCAGTTTCTTTTCGCGCAGAAACACGCCCGGACTGGCGCGGCCTTTGCCGATCAGGCTGTCGAGACTGGCGTGGAACAGCGGCGACTCGGCTTTGACGTCGGTGGTCGGGCGCTGCTGGTAAACGTTGGCTGTGCTCATGATTCACCTGCTTTAAATTCTGTTTGGCCCTGCTGTTTACTCAACATTCTGACGCTCGCCCTTCGGGTCGAAGAACACCGACGAGACGATCTCGGCTTCGATCACGCTGCCATCGGCCAGCGGCGCGAACACGTGCTCGCCGATCCGGTTCAGGCCGCCTTTGACCACGCCCATCGCGAACGAATAGCCCAGCGAGTTGTGCGCGTAGCTGGAGGTCACGTGGCCGACCATGCTCATCGGGATCGCCTGCCTGGTGTCGAACACTAACTGAGCGCCTTCCGGTAGCCATTGGGTCGAGTCTATGGGTTTGAGGCCGACCAATTGCTTGCGTTGTTCACGCACACAGTCTTCGCGGTTCATGCCGCGCCAGCCAATCCACGAGAACGGTTTGGTCCGCCCGACACACCAGCCCATGTTCAGATCGTCCGGGGTCATCGAGCCGTCGGTGTCTTGACCGACGATGATGAAACCCTTTTCGGCGCGCAGTACGTGCATGGTTTCAGTGCCATAAGGCGTCAGGTTGTACTGCTTGCCGGCCTCGGCGATCTTTTCCAGAACACCCATCGCGTAGTCGGCCTGAATGTTGACCTCATAGGACAGCTCGCCGGTAAACGAGATACGGAACACCCGCGCCGGCACGCCTGCGACCAAGCCTTCTTTCCAGGTCATGAACGGGAACGCTTCACGGCCCAGGTCGATATCGGTCACTTCGCTGAGCAGCTTGCGGCTGTTGGGGCCAGACAGCGTCAGGGTCGCCCAGTGATCGGTCACTGAGGTGAAATACACTTTCAGGTCCGGCCATTCGGTTTGCTGATAGATTTCCAGCCATTGCAGGACGCGTGCAGCACCGCCCGTCGTGGTGGTCATCAGGAAGTGGTTGTCGGCGAGGCAGGCAGTCACACCGTCATCGAAGACCATGCCGTCTTCCTTGCACATCAGGCCGTAACGGGCCTTGCCCACGTCCAGTTTGGTCCAGGCGTTGGTATAGATGCGGTTGAGGAATTCGCGCGCATCCGGCCCTTGAATGTCGATCTTGCCCAGCGTCGAGGCGTCCAGCAGGCCGACGCTGTCACGCACCGCCTTGCATTCACGCGCCACGGCAGCGGGCAGGTCTTCACCGTTTTTAGGGAAGTACCACGGGCGTTTCCACTGGCCGACGTCTTCGAATTCGGCACCGTTTCTGATGTGCCAGGCATGCAGCGCGGTGAAGCGCACCGGCTCGAAGATGTGCTTGCAATGACGCCCGGCAATCGCGCCGAAGGTGACCGGTGTGTAGTTGGGGCGGAACATGGTGGTGCCCATTTCCGGGATCGACACGTTCAACGAGCGGGCTGCGATGGCCAGCCCGTTGACGTTGCCCAGCTTGCCCTGATCGGTGCCGAAGCCCAGCGCGGTGTAGCGTTTGACGTGCTCGACCGACTCGAAACCCTCACGGGTCGCCAGTTCAATGGCGGCGGCGGTCACGTCGTTCTGGAAATCGACGAATTGCTTGGGCGCCCGTGCAGTGCCTTTTTCATGGGGCACCTGGAACAGCGCCAGCGTCGGTTCTTCGGCGCGGCTGAGGGCTTTGGGCATCACGCCCTCGACAATCTTGAAGCCTGCTTCGCTGGCAGCGCGCACGCCACCCTCGAAACCATCGGCCAGGCTGTCTGCCAGGCTGTAGACGCCGTTCACGCCGCCCACACAGATACGTTTCTGCGGCGCTTCGCCCGGCACGAAACCGAGGATGTCTTCACGCCAGACCGGCTTGCCGCCCAGGTGCGAGGCCAGATGGACGATGGGGCTGTAACCGCCGGAACTTGCCACCAGATCGCACTCAAGCCACTCGCCGGGGCTGGTGACGCTGTGCGTTTTGAGGTCGATGGCGGCAACGCGTGCAGCGCTCACCCGCTTGCTGCCACGCGCTTCGATCACGGCGCTGCCGGTCAGAATACGAATGCCTTTGGCGCGAGCCTCTTCAACCAGCGGGCCGCGTGGATTGTGCCGCGCATCGGCAATCGCCACCACGTGCAGGCTGGCGTCGAGCCAGTCCAGCGCGACGCGGTAGGCGTGGTCGTTGTTGGTGGACAGCACGAGTTTTTTGCCCGGCGCGACGCCGTAACGACGTACATACGTCGAGATTGCACCCGCAAGCATGTTGCCCGGCACATCGTTGTTGCCGTAGACCAGCGGCCGCTCGTGCGTGCCGGCAGCCAGCACCACACGTTTGGCGCGCACCCGGTGCATGCGCTGGCGAACCATGCCGATGGGCGCGCGATCACCGAGGTGGTCGGTCAGACGCTCGTGGATGGTCAGAAAATTGTGATCGTGATAACCGTTGACCGTGGCGCGTGGCAGCAGTGTCACGTTGCGCAGGCTTTTCAGCTCGGCAACTACTGTTGCAACCCACTCGGCAGCGGGTTTGCCATCCAGGCTTTCACGGCTGTCGAGCAGACTGCCGCCGAATTCTTCCTGTTCATCGGCGATGATCACTCGGGCGCCGCTGCGGCTCGCTGCCAGTGCGGCGGCCAGACCAGCCGGGCCTGCGCCGACGATCAGCACATCACAGTGCTGGTTCATCGCGTCGTAGCTGTCCGGGTCGTTCTCGGTCGGTGAGCGACCGAGGCCTGCCGCCTTGCGGATGTACTTTTCGTACGTCATCCAGAACGATTGCGGGTACATGAAGGTTTTGTAGTAGAAGCCCGGAGGCATCAGTTTGCCGCCGACCTTGCCCAGAATGCCCATTACGTCGGTGTTTACGCTCGGCCAGCCGTTGGTGCTGGTCGCCACCAGCCCCGAATAAAGCGCTTGCTGGGTGGCGCGCACGTTGGGGATCTGCGTCGCTTCGGTCGCGCCGATCTGCAACACGGCGTTCGGTTCTTCCGAACCCGCCGCGAAGATGCCGCGTGGCCGGGAATACTTGAAACTGCGACCAATGATCTCAACGCCATTGGCCAGCAGCGCGGACGCCAGCGAGTCGCCTTCAAAGCCCTGATAGGTCTGGCCGTTGAAGGTGAAGTTGAGCACTTTGCTGCGGTTGATGCGGCCGCCGTTGGGCAGGCGATTGCTCTGGCTCATGCCTTTTCTCCCTGATCCGTGAACTGCGGCTTGCTACCGATCGGATAGGTTTCGAGAATCTCGTAGGTCACCGTGTTGCGCGTCATGTTGAAGTACTGACGGCAACCGGCAGCGTGAATCCACAGCTCGTGGTGCAGGCCACGCGGGTTGTCGCGGAAGAACATGTAGTCGCCCCATTGCTCATCGGTGCAGGCAGCGGGGTCCAGCGGACGCGGGATGTGCGCCTGGCCGGACGGATGGAATTCCTCTTCGGAGCGCAGCTCGCCACAGTGAGGACAGAAGATATGCAGCATGGTCGGGTTCTCCTGTTAGTGGGCTACGGCTGCAGCGCCGTGTTCGTCGATGAGCGCACCGTTATGGAAGCGGTCGATGGAGAACGGTTTGGCCAGCGGGTGCATTTCGCCCTTGGCCAGGCTTGCAGCAAATACGTTGCCCGAGCCCGGTGTGGCCTTGAAGCCACCTGTGCCCCAGCCGCAGTTGAAGAACATGTTCGGCACCGGCGTCTTTGAAATGATCGGGCAGGCGTCCGGCGTGGTATCGACGATGCCGCCCCATTGGCGGTTCATGCGTACGCGGGACAAGACTGGAAACATTTCGACGATGGCCTGAATAGTGTGTTCGATCACCGGGTACGAGCCGCGCTGGCCATAGCCGACCCAGCTGTCGATACCGGCACCGATCACCAGGTCGCCCTTGTCGGACTGGCTGATGTAGCCGTGCACGGCGTTGGACATGATGACGCTGTCGATAATCGGCTTGATCGGCTCGGAGACCAGCGCCTGTAACGGGTGTGACTCGATCGGCAAACGAAAGCCGGCCAGTTTGGCCATGTGCCCGGAGTTACCGGCGGTCACCACGCCAACGCGTTTGGCACCGATGAAGCCCTTGTTGGTCTCGACGCCGATGCACACGCCGTTTTCCTTGCGAAAGCCGATCACTTCAGTCTGCTGAATCAGGTCAACGCCCAAAGCGTCGGCAGCACGTGCGAAGCCCCAGGCCACGGCATCATGACGAGCCACGCCGCCACGGCGTTGCACGGTTGCGCCAATGATCGGGTAACGGGTGTTTTTCGAGCAGTCCAGGTACGGGATTTCTTCAGCGACCTGCTTGCTGTTGAGCAATTCGCCGTCCACACCATTCAGCCGGTTGGCGCTGACACGGCGTTCTGAGTCGCGCATGTCCTGCAAGGTGTGGCACAGGTTGTAAACGCCGCGCTGGGAGAACATGACGTTGTAATTCAGGTCTTGGGACAGGCCTTCCCACAGTTTCATGGCGTGCTCATAAAGATGAGCCGACTCGTCCCACAGATAGTTAGAGCGCACGATAGTGGTGTTACGCGCCGTGTTGCCGCCGCCCAGCCAGCCTTTCTCGACCACCGCCACGTTGGTGATGCCGTGTTCCTTGGCCAGATAATAAGCGGTCGCCAGACCATGCCCGCCGCCACCGACGATCACCACGTCGTAGACCTTCTTCGGCGTTGGCGTGCGCCACATGCGCTGCCAGTTTTCGTGATGGCTGAGGGAATGCTTGAGAAGGCCGAAGCCTGAGTAATGCTGCATGTAAGGCTACTCCTGACTCAGCGATAAACCGGGAAATCGGCGCACAGGGCTGCTACCTGGCTGGCGACGTTGGCCTCGACATCGGCGGCGCCGAGGTTGTCGAGAATGTCGCATATCCAGCCTGCCAGTTCGATGCACTGGGTGACCTTGAAACCGCGAGTGGTGACGGCCGGGGTGCCGATGCGCAGGCCCGAGGTGACAAATGGCGACTGCGGGTCGTTGGGCACCGAGTTCTTGTTGACGGTGATGTGCGCACGGCCTAGCGCGGCGTCGGCTTCTTTGCCGGTCAGGCCCTGACGGATCAGGCTGACCAGAAACAGGTGGTTGTCGGTGCCGCCGGAAACCACGTCGAAGCCGCGCGTGATGAAGACTTGCGCCATCGCTTGTGCGTTATCGATGACCTGCTGCTGATACGTCTTGAAGCCGGGCTCCATCGCTTCCTTGAAGCACACGGCCTTGGCCGCAATGACGTGCATCAACGGGCCGCCCTGACCACCGGGGAAGACGGCTGAATTGAATTTCTTCTCCAGCTCTTCGTTGGCCTTGGCAAGGATCAGACCGCCGCGCGGGCCACGCAGTGTCTTGTGCGTGGTGGTGGTGACCACATCGGCATACGGCAGCGGGTTTGGATAAAGACCGGCAGCCACCAGACCTGCAACGTGGGCCATGTCGACGAACAGGTAGGCACCCACCTTGTCGGCGATTGCACGAAAACGCGGGAAATCCAGCGTTTTGGAATAGGCCGAGAAACCGGCAATGAGCATTTTTGGCTGGCATTCGACGGCGATGCGTTCGACTTCGTCGTAATCGATCAGGCCGGTGGTGGTGTCGATGCCGTACTGCACGGCGTTGTACAGCTTGCCCGAGAAACTGACTTTGGCACCGTGGGTCAGGTGGCCGCCGTGCGCAAGGCTCATTCCCAGCACCGTGTCGCCTGCCTGCAGCAGCGCCAGGTAGACCGCCGCGTTGGCCTGGCTGCCGGAGTGTGGCTGGACGTTGGCGTAATCGGCACCGAACAGCTGTCTGGCGCGTTCGATGGCCAGTTGCTCGACCTTGTCGACGTGCTCGCAACCGCCGTAGTAGCGCTTGCCGGGATAGCCTTCGGCGTATTTGTTGGTCAGGCCGCTGCCTTGGGCCTGCATGACGCGCTTGCTGGTGTAGTTCTCCGAGGCGATCAGCTCGATATGGTCTTCCTGACGCTGCTCCTCGGCGTTCATTGCCGACAACAGTGCGTCGTCATAACCCTGAATCTGGTCTTGCTTGCTGAACATCGCGGATCTCCCGGCGGCGGCGCGGCGCCTGACTTGTCGTTAGGGCCCAACGGCGCCCTCTGAGAGCGATGGTAGGGCCGGACCGAAGTCGCCAAATGCCTATGGACGCCACACAAAGGTGCGTTTACGACATGGGGGCTTGGGGAGTAGATATCGCGCGAGGGGGCGTTGCGCAGTGACGAGGCTGCAAACAAAAAAGCCCGCTCCCGGCTGGAGTGATTCCAGAGCGTAGGGGCGGGCTTGTCTGTTTCAGGCGTTAACCGTGGTTTTTGCCCAACAGGGCGTGATACAGCTCGGTGTCACCGAGAATGCCGACCACTTTCTCGCCATCCTGCAAGACCAGTTTGTTGCCGGTCTGGTAACGGATCTGCAAGGCGTCGCGCATGCCGATGTTGGAGTGCACGAGGGTAGGGCGACGATCCAGCGTGCCAACGTCCTGTCCGGGGGTCCAGTTCTGCAGGTCCAGTGGCGCGGCACCTTGCCGGGCGCCCTTGATCACATTGCCTTCGGCCAGGTCGAGCCATGAGTCGCCGCTCGGGTCCAGGCACACCGAGCCGTTGACCTGCGTGCATTCATCAACCGTACGCATCAGGCTGCGACCGCACAGCACGTTCAACGGGTTGGTATGCGCCACGAAGGTGCGCACGTATTCGTCTGCCGGGTTAAGGACGATTTGCTCCGGCACGCTGTACTGGACGATGCGGCCATCTTTCATGATCGCGATCCGGCTGCCGAGCTTGAGCGCTTCATCCAGATCGTGGCTGACGAAGACAATGGTCTTGCTCAGCTTGCTTTGCAGGGCCAGCAGTTCGTCCTGCAAGCCTTGGCGGATGAGTGGGTCGAGCGCCGAGAACGGTTCGTCCATCAACAGGATGTCGGCGTCCATCGCCAGCGCGCGAGCCAGGCCGACCCGCTGCTGCATGCCGCCCGACAGCTCGTCGGGCTTCTTGTTGCGCCACTGGGTCAGGCCGACCAGCTCGAGTTTTTCATCAACCAGCTTGCGTCGTTCCTTTTCCGGGCGACCCTGCATTTCGAGGCCAAAACTGATGTTTTCGCGCACCGTGAGCCAAGGCATCAGGGCGAATTTCTGGAAGACCATGGCGATGCGCTTGGTACGCATCATTTTCAGCTCGGCAGCGCTGCAGTTGGCGATGTTGATCTGCGAGCCTTCATGCTCGACGAACAGTGAGCCACGGCTGACGGTATTGAGGCCGTTGATGCAGCGCAACAGGCTGGATTTGCCCGAGCCGGACAAGCCCATTAAAACGCAGATTTCGCCTTTTTCGATGTCCAGACTGGCGTTCTCCACGCCGACGATCTGCCCGGTCTTTTTGAGGATCTGGTCACGCGTGAGGCCTTCGTCCAGCAGCTTGAGGGCTTCACGCGGGTCCTTGGAGAAGATGACGTCAACCTTGTCGAATTTGATGATACTCATGCGTCGGACCCTACCTTGGCTTCGGGTTGTTTGCAGATGCGGTCGAGCATGATGGCCAGCAATACGATTGCCAGGCCGGCTTCGAAACCGAGGGCGATGTCGGCAGTGTTCAGTGCGTTGACCACCGGTTTACCCAGGCCATCGGCACCGACCAGCGCGGCAATTACCACCATCGACAGCGACAGCATGATGCACTGGGTAATCCCGGCGGCGATGCTGGGCATTGCGTAAGGCAGTTCGATGCGGGTCAGCAACTGGCGGCGCGACGAGCCAAAGGCCTTGCCGGCGTCGAGCAATTCCTGCGGCACATCGCGGATGCCCAGGTACGTCAAGCGTATGGGCGCTGCGATGGCGAAGACCACCGTCGAGATCAGCCCGGGCACCACGCCCAGACCGAACAGCGTCAGTGTCGGAATCAGGTAAACGAAGGTGGGAACGGTCTGCATCAGGTCGAGCAGCGGCCGGATGATTGTGTAGAACAGCGGCTTGTGCGCGGCAATGATGCCCAGCGGCACGCCGATGACGACGCAGACCAGAGTGGCGAACAGCACCTGCGCGAGGGTTTCCATGGTTTCCTGCCAGTAATGCAGGTTGAGAATCAGCAGAAACGACAGGATGACGAAAACGGTCAGGCCCCACTTGCGCTGAATAAAATGCGCGAGCGCGGCAATAAGGCCGATCAATACAAACGGGTTGAACCAGGTCAGGGCAAAGGTGAACCCGTGGATCATCATTTCCAGTGTCGAGGCTATCGCGTCGAAGTAGTCGGCGCCGTTGGCCGTCAACCAGTCGACGAATGCGGCGATGTACTCGCCCAGAGGGATTTTTTGATCAGTCAGCATGATGTCGGGTGTCCGCTTGCGGAAGGTGAAGAGGGCAACAGGCGGGACGGGCCCGCCTGCTGTCGGCTTACTGGGTCAACTTGGCCTTGGCTGCCTCCAGGCCTGGTTTGCCATCCACGGTGGTCACGCCTGCCAGCCAGGTGTCGAGCACTTGCGGGTTTTTCTTGATCCACGCCTTGGCGGCGGCATCAGGCTTGGTCTTGTCATCCAGCACATTGCCCATCAGGGTGCTTTCCATTTCCAGCGTGAAGGACAGGTTCTTGAGCAACTGGCCTACGTTGCTGCATTCCTGACTGTAGCCTTTGCGGGTGTTGGTGTAGATAGTCGCCTGGCCATAGTTGGGGCCGAAAAAGTCATCGCCGCCGGTAAGATATTTCATCTTGAAGCGTGTGTTCATCGGGTGCGGTTCCCAGCCCAGGAACACCACATCGTTTTTGCGTTTCACGGCGCGATCAACCTGCGAGAGCATGGCCGCCTCGCTGGATTCCACCACCTTGAAGCCCGCATCTTTGAGGCCGAAGGCGTTCTTGTCGATCATGCTCTGGATCAGGCGGTTGCCGTCGTTGCCGGGTTCGATACCGTAGATCTTGCCGCCCAGTTCTTTCTTGAATTTGGTGATGTCGGCGAAGTCATGCAGGCCTTTGTCGTAGAGCGCTTGCGGCACGGCCAGGGTGTATTTGGCGTTTTCGAGGTTGGCGCGCACGGTTTCGACAGTGCCGGCTTCGCGATAAGGCTTGATGTCGTTTTCCATGGTCGGCATCCAGTTGCCGAGGAAAACGTCCATGTTCTTGCCATCTGCCAGCGACTTGTAGGTCACCGGTACGGAAATCATGGTGGTCTTGGTCTTGTAACCCAGTGACTCGAGTACGGCGCTGGTCACCGCTGTGGTGACGGTGATGTCAGTCCAGCCTACGTCGGAGAAGTTGACCGTATGACAGGCCTCTGGCTCGGCTGCCTGAGCAAGCACCGGCATACAGAGCGTGGCGGCCAACAGCAACGATTTGGAACCTTTCATGGGGTGGACTCCTGTGAGTTTCTTCTAGTCATCAGCAGGTGAACGCTGACGCGGCTTATGGGTTGGCGAGGCTTTTCGCGAAGCTCCATCACTGCGCCGGGCGATCGAGTCGGACCCGATCATGTAACAGGGAAAATCAAACGCCTACAGGGGGCGTCGTATCCAGTGCAGGAGGCGTCGCATCCAGTGCGCGCAAGGTCGCTTACAGATTCATTGCATCGTACGCGCGCCCGGTTGCAGTGTCGGGACTGCTGAAAAGCGGCCAGTACGTTACACGGTCGCTGCGCAGGTCGGCAGCCGTCGGTTGGCAGGTCGGTGCCTGCGCGAACGCGGTCTTTTGGAGGGGGGTAACGCCGACAAGTTCATTATGGGCTGTGGTCGGGCCATAGCGGCGCCAAAGATGATACGACTTTCGAGCACTGCGCACTTTTTGATCACACGCCTCGATGGCCGCCACCTTTTAGCGCGAAAACCCGCTGGCTGCCTGATTTTTTCACGGTGTGCCTTGAGTAGCACTCGGGGCACGGTCAGCCCCTGAGCGTTTCCCCGTAGTGCTACCGAATTGCTCATCAGGCAGCGCAGCCCGCATGCCTGCGCGTCGCAAACAGACACTCGGGTCGCTGCCGGATAGACACTTCGCGACGTCGTTTTCAGGTGTTATTGAATGCCTGATCAATTTCCGGCATGAGATTTGCGATGTCATCACAAAGCCCTTCAGTGACGAGGGGTATAAGAAGAGCCCGCCCTGAGGCCAACCATAGCCATATGTGAGGAGATAGTGTGATGACATCGTTCAATCAAGGGGCTCAACCCCAGAACCGCGCGCCACAGTCCATCGGCTTTCTGCTGTTGGATAACTTCACCCTGATCTCCCTCGCATCGGCGGTAGAACCTCTTCGCATGGCCAACCAGCTGTCGGGCCGCGAGCTGTATCGCTGGACCACGCTGAGTGTCGATGGCAGCCAGGTCTGGGCCAGCGATGGCTTGCAGATCACCCCGGACGCCGCCATGCACAAGGCCCAGGCGCTCGATACTGTGATTGTCTGCGGTGGTGTCGGCATTCAGCGCACTGTAACCCGTGAGCATGTCAGTTGGCTGCAGAGCCAGGCGCGTCAGTCGCGTCGCCTGGGTGCTGTGTGCACCGGCAGTTGGGCGCTGGCGTGCGCCGGTTTGCTCGATGGTTTCGATTGCAGCGTGCATTGGGAATGCCTGGCTTCAATGCAGGAAGCCTTTCCGCGTGTGTCCATGAGCACCCGGTTGTTCACGCTGGACCGTAACCGCTTCACCAGCTCCGGTGGCACCGCGCCGCTGGACATGATGCTGCACCTGATCAGCCGCGATCATGGCCGTGAGCTGTCGGCGGCGATTTCCGAGATGTTCGTTTATGAGCGCATTCGTAACGAGCAGGACCATCAACGCGTGCCGCTCAAGCACATGCTGGGCACCAATCAGCCGAAATTGCAGGAAATCGTGGCCTTGATGGAGGCCAATCTCGAAGAGCCGATCGACCTTGATGAGCTGGCGGTGTACGTCGCCGTGTCGCGCAGGCAACTGGAGCGGCTGTTCCAGAAATACTTGCACTGCTCGCCGTCGCGTTATTACCTGAAACTGCGCCTGATCCGCGCCCGGCAATTGCTCAAGCAGACACCGATGTCGATCATCGAGGTTGCGTCAGTGTGCGGCTTCGTGTCGACGCCACACTTCTCCAAATGCTACCGCGAATACTTCGGCATCCCGCCGCGCGACGAGCGCGTAGGCTCCAACACCGCGCAACAGGTCGCCATGATGCCAATCCCGCAAGCACTGGTGCTCGCGCCGTTGTCGGGACCGCTCTCGGCGTTGAGCCAGGCGCGTAATGAATCGACGTTTGCGAGTGTGCGGCTTTAATTTGACTGATCTTTGCGCGGGGCCCGCAAAGAGGACGCGGAGCGTCCAGAACGGCGTGCGACGCAGAGCGTCGCACGATAATTGAGATAGTCAGGTTATCGTTTTCGACGCGCTGCGTCGCAAAAGGACGCGGAGCGTCCAGAACGGCATGCGACGCAGAGCGTCGCACGATCGTTGACCCTTAAAGCGCGAAGCGCGACACCATGCTGTTGAGGTCCACGGCCAGGCGGGAAAGCTCGGTGCTGGCTGCGCTGGTCTGGTTGGCGCCGCTGGTTGATTGTGCCGAGAGGTCGCGGATGTTCACCAGGTTGCGGTCCACTTCGCGTGCGACTTGCGCTTGCTCTTCAGCGGCGCTGGCGATGACCATATTGCGTTCGTTGATCTCTTCGACCGCGACATTGATGGTGTTCAGCGCCATGCCCGCGCCTTTGGCGATGTTCAAGGTGGATTCGGCGCGTTCGGTGCTGTTGCGCATCGAGCTTACTGCCTGTTCCGTGCCGCTCTGAATGCTGCCGATCATGCGTTCGATTTCGCTGGTCGATTGCTGCGTGCGGTGTGCCAAAGCGCGCACTTCGTCGGCCACTACCGCAAAACCGCGTCCGGCTTCACCGGCACGTGCAGCTTCGATGGCGGCGTTGAGCGCCAGCAGGTTGGTCTGGTCGGCCAGGCCGCGGATCACGTCCAGCACCTTGCCGATATCCCGAGACTCAGTAGCCAGGTTGATGATCAGTTCAGCCGTGCCTTTCACGTCACCGCTCATGCGTTCGATGGCGCTGACGGTTTCCTGAACCAGATCACGACCGTCACCGGCAGAGGTCGCCGCATTGCGAGACGCTTGCGACGTACTGACAGCGTTGCGGGCGACTTCTTCCACGGCGCTGGTCATTTCGTTGACCGCAGTGGCAGCCTGCTCGATTTCGTTGTTCTGCTGCACCAGCCCACGTGCACTTTCGTCGGTAACGGCATTCAGCTCTTCGGCCGCCGAGGCCAGTTGCGTGGCCGAACCGGAAATGCCCTGCAGCGTGTCGCGCAGTTTGTCCTGCATGGTTTTCATGGCCAGCAGTAAACGACCGGCTTCGTCGCTGCCATCAATCTGGATCGGCTGGGTCAGGTTACCTTTCGCGATGGTTTCCGCCGCATGCAGCGCCGTGGCGATCGGCGTGGTAATGCTTTTGATCAGCATCCAGGCAAACACGATGGTGAGCAGCGTGGCAGCTATGAGCAGCCCGATGACCATATTGAATGCTGAGTCGTACTCGCGGGAAGCATCCTTTTTGACCTGGTTCAATTGAGCAGTATTGATCTCTACCAGCTTGCCGAGCACGACGTTCATCTGATCGGAGTTGCTGAGCAGTTCGTTGTTGAGCAGGCTCTGCAGCTCTTCGATTTTGTTGGCGCGGGTCAGCGTCTTCAGGCGCTCTTCAAGCTGGCGATACTGCCCCAGCAGTTGCACGTACTGGCCGTAAAGATTGCGCTCGTCGGGGTCGCTGATCAGCTTCTCGTAAATCGCCTGAGCGTCGGTGATCTGCTTGTTGCGCATCGCCAGCAGGTCGATGGTCTTCTGCTGGGTTTCCGGGTCGCGGTTGACCAGCAGTCGGTAAGACAACACGCGCAAACGGATACTGACTTCTGCGAATCGATCGAGGCTTTTGATACTGGGCACATTGCCGTTGGCCAGGTCTTCAGTCGCGCCACGGATCTTGTTCATCTGGGACAGGGCGAATACACCGAGGATCAGCATGAGTGTGCCGATGATGGCGAATCCAAGAAACGCTCGGGGCGCGATGTTCATATTTCGCAGGGACATAGAAAGCTTCCAGGGTAGGTACGCGGTCCATGCGATTTAACGGTGAAGGGAATGCAGTGAATGGCTGCCTATCGGTCATGCGACTAACGTCTTGAGTTAGTAGGCACTAAATATTGACGACTTATTACTGACGGTTATTTTGGGATATGGCAAAAATCCGCGCAAACCCTTGAAAACACGGCGTTGAGGGCAGTCAGGGTGATATCATTTTGCTCATTGGCTGTGCGCATTTGTCGCAGTTCGGGGCGGTCTGACGAACAGCAGGAACCGGATTCCGAATACGTAGTCACAAGCCCCCTACGCGTTTACGTTATCGACATGTCAATGTCATGACAGATCGGTATCAAAGCCTGAGCGCTGGCATGCGCAGCGACTTTTCTTTATCGTACGCGCCCGTTGAAATTTGCTCGAGAAATCAAAATGTTGGAAGCCTCCCTTAGCCAATTGGAACAACTTGTCGGTGACCTGGTGCAGCAAAACCAGACCCTGCAGGACACGAATGCACAGCTCGGCGCCGAGCTGGCAAAAGCCAAGGACGAGAACGAGAACTTGCAACTGAGCCTGATGGAGCAGGAAGAAAAGCAGGGCAGCACCGCCGCGCGTATCCAGGCACTGGTTGACCGCGCGACCAGCGCAAGTGCTGTTGGCGCATGAACGTCGATGGCAACGGTGTAACCGTTCTTTCAATTCTGGGTAATGAGTACTCGGTCAAGGCCCCGGCTGGCGAAGACCTGACTCTCATGAAGGCCGCCGCGATGCTCAATGCGTCGCTGGCCGACACCAAGCGCAAATACCCGACATTGATCGGCGACCGTTTGCTGGTCCTGGCAGCCCTGAATCTCTGCTCGCAGCAGATCGAGCTTGAGCAACTGCACAAGGTCGAATTGAAGCGTTACCGCGAGCAGGTCGATGCCACGGTGGATGTGATCGCCAAGACCATTTCCCAGGGCTGAGCCCAGGTCGCTCCCACAAGGCTTATGCCGAGTGCTGAGGCGTGTGTCGTGCCAATGCACACGCGAGAAGCAGTTGCCATCAGAACGAATGCGACTGCTTGCGCCTGCGCCACTGCCCCAGTGATTCTGCCAGTCGCAAGGTGCTGTCGATCTGCTGGCGGCGGGCGTGGCTGAACAGAATCAACGCCAGCTCTGCGGTGACCAGTGCATCGGCGCTGGCGTTGTGGCGTTCTTCGGCGTGCAGGCCAAAAAACTGCGTCCAGTCGTCCAGCCCGGCGTGCCGCAGGTTGGCCTGTTCGCAGAGCATCGGGGCTATTTCGGCGGCGTCGAAAAACGCATGCTGCAAACGGTAGTCCAGGCTTTCTTTCAGCGCACGCGCCAGCATGTGCTGATCGAATGGTGCATGAAAGCCCAGAATCGGGCTGTCGCCGACAAACTCCATGAAATCCAGCAACGCCTCGACCGGCTCGCTGCCCGCTGCAATCGCACTGGGTGCCAGCCCATGAATCAGCACGGCCGGGCTGAGCTTGTGATCGACGCGCAACAGCGTGCGCTCGAACTGCTGGCCCAGATCGATGGCTCCGTCCTCAATCACAACCGCTCCGATGGACAGCACCTGATCGCGGTTCATGTTCAGCCCGCTGGTTTCCAGGTCCAGCACCACCCAGCGCTGTTGGCGCAGCGGTTTGTCGCTGAGCTTCGCGCAGACCGGCAATTGCTTGATCCGCTTCAGTTGATGAGCGTCCAAAGGGACCTTTTTCGGACGTGGCTTCAACCACTCGAACAGGTTCATAGCTGATAACGCATGGTCAGGCTCATCTGCAATCGCTGCGCCTGACGAAACGATTCACGCAGAATGCGACGGTCCAGGTGGTTGAGTGTGTCCGGGTCGATGCGGTTGGAGTAGGCGAGGTTCTGGCGACTCTGCAATTGGTGTTGCTGCATACGGGTCTGCTGAATGAAGTGATAAGCCTCCTCGTAGGCGGCACCGTCCAGCGGGTCGATGACTTCGCGCTCGACCAGTTGCCGCAAGCGTTCCTGAGTATTGTTGACGCCGATACCGTTGGCCAGCGCCAACAGGCGCGCACCGTCGACAAAGGGCGTCAGACCTTCGGTCTTGAGGTCCAGGGTGTCTTTCTCGCTGCCTTTGCGCGCCAGCACGAAATCCTTGAAGCGGCCCACCGGCGGCCGTTGACGCAGGGCGTTCTCGGCCATCATGCGCTGGAACAGCCGATTGTCTGCCACCTGATCGAGAATGCCGCGGCGCAGTTGCCCGCCGCCGCTCTCATCGCCCCAGACCACGCGCAGGTCGAAGTAGATGCTCGATGCCAGCAGGTTCTCCGGGGTGGCCTCGCGAATAAAGGCCGAGAAGCGCCTCGACCATTCAAGTCGCGACAGGCACAAATCAGGGTTGCCGGCCATGATATTGCCCTTGCACAGCGTAAAACCGCACTGCGCCAAGCTCTGATTGATGCGTTCGGCAATGGGTAGCAGCAGTGTGCGGATCTGCTCTGCCTCTGTGGCATCGCTGGCTTCAAACAGAATGCCGTTGTCCTGATCAGTATGCAGCGTCTGTTCGCGTCGGCCCTCGCTGCCGAAACACAGCCAGCTGAACGGCACGCCGGGGTCGCCTTTTTCCGCGAGCGTCAGTTCGATCACCCGACACACCGTGTGATCATTGAGCAAGGTAATGATCTGGGTAATCTGCGTGGACGAGGCGCCGTGCGCGAGCATGCGATCAACCAGCTGGACGATATCGCCCCTCAAACCGGCAAGCGCTTCGATACGCGGCGCATTGCGGATGGTGCGCGCCAGATGCACCAGATCGACCCGTTGCAGGGAGAACAGATCCCGCTCCGACACCACACCGCACAACCTCCCGTCTCTGACCAGGCACACATGGGCGATATGACGCCCGGTCATGGCAATGGCTGCGTCGAACGCGCTGGCGTCCGGGCTCAGGTGAAACGGTGAGGGGCTCATGGTGTTTTTGACCGGCGCGCTGAAATCGGCATTCACATCGGCAACCGCTTCACGCAGGTCGCGCAGGGTGAAAATACCCAACGGCGCTTGCTGCTCGTCGACGATCACGATGCTGCCTACCTGCTGTTCATGCATCAGTTTTACCGCATCGCGCATGGGCATGTCGGGGCTGCACATCACCGGATGACGCATGGCCAGCTCGCCCAGGCGCGTGTTCAGCGAATACTGCGTACCAAGGGTTTCGGCGGCGCGCTGCTGGACCTGCTGGTTGACCTGATCCAACAGGCTGCTGACCCCGCGCAGGGCGAAGTCGCGAAATGTCGTGGACAGCGCGAACAGCTTGATGAAGGCCTGCTTGTTCAGTTGCAGGCAGAAAGTGTCTTCGGCGGCCAGATGCTCGGTGCGCGTGGCACGCTCACCCAGCAGGGCGGCGAGCGGGAAGCACTCGCCCGTGGTGATTTCGAAGGTGGTTTCGGTGCCTCTTTTCGCGGAATGAGGACGTTCACCGACGATTCGCCCCTGTTTGACGATGTAAAAGTGTTCTACTGGCCCATCGCCGGGCTTTATGATGCTCTCGTCTGCCGCATAAAACCTGAGCTGACACTGCTCGACGAGATACGCCAGATGAGCGTTTTCCATCTGGTTGAAAGGCGGGAATTTTTGCAGGAACTGCATGGTGCCGTGTATGTTCTGCAGCACGGCTGTCTTGCCTGCCTGGGTGAACGCATCTGCCTTGCTCATGGCCTGTTCCGCACTCTTGTTATTGGTGCTCATGGTCGGCCGCTTGTAGCCAGGTGCCCATTGGACGTAAGTCTTACGCCTGAGGCGATTGGCAAAGTGATGGTGATTGCTGGAACCGATTTGACGAGCGCAATGGACTGCGAGCGAAGACTGGCCGGGATGCCGACGAACTGCATCGCAGATTTGACAGAATCTGCTGTCGGATAGTCCAGGGAACGATGAGATTGCAATGATTGACCAAGATATTTTGAGCGACGATGAGCGCAATGCCCTCCATGAGGTCATGCTCTCGCCTGATCGCGGCGCACCGCAACGGGTCCTGATCGTTGATGACGACAGTGACGCGCGCGAGCTGCTGGCCGAGATTCTGAGTCTCAATGACATCAGTTGCATGACTGCGCCCGGTGGTGACAGCGCCCTCAAAATGATTCAGACGCGCCAGTCTATAGGCCTGTTGATCACCGATTTGCGCATGGCGCCTTTCGACGGTCTTGACCTGATCCGCAAGGTCCGCGAGTCGGACCGCGCCGAGTTGCCCATCATTATCGTTTCCGGCGACGCCAACGTGCGCGACGCCATCGACGCCATGCACCTGAGCGTGGTGGACTTCCTGCTCAAGCCGTTGAACACCAAACAACTGGTGAAGCTGGTGAAGCGTGAGCTGGGAATGAGTTGAAGCATTCGTCGTACAGCTGAATGACCAGCGTGCCGATCCCGGCATTGGCCCGCTGATCATGGGCCAGTCACCCCGTCTTCACGGCGGCGGAAACTGCGCTGCGGTGCGCTGACCGTCGACATTGGAGAGCTTCTGCCAACGCAGTAGGTTACGCCAGCCAACCACGGTTGAATCCCGCGCTCGCTCACGAACGATCAACACCAGTGGTCGCCACGTTTCTTTGGTCAGCAAAATATCGTCAATGGCCTGCTGGGCCTTTTCCGCTGCCTGCACATCCCCGCGCTGCAAAGCGAGTGCCTGAATACCGCGATAGCCATCTATCTCGGCGCCTGCCCGGCCTTTCATCGAGTAATTGACGTTGTACTGGCAATACTTGCTGTCCTTGCCCAGACGCTTGATCGTCGCCTCGAAAGCGTCAAGGTGCATGGCCGCGCGCAGGCGGTTGTCCGGGGTGTTTTTGTTGCCTGTCTCATCCGGCTCCAGTGTTTCGATGCAACGCATCAACCACAGGTCGCGGTTGGCGGTGATTTCGGCCTGCATGTCGCGCGGCGTGGAGTAATGTCGGTCCAGATCGGCGTCCTGTTTGTCGCCAATCAGGAAGGGCGATATTTCGTTCTTTTCCAGTGCCCAGGCCAGGTCCCGGGACATGCCCAGTTGCAAACCCAGCCCCTGACCCTGAACCCCATGGTTGGCACCTTTTTCTGCTGGCGTGGCCGAGCTGGCAATCGGCGCGAAGTTCAGGTTGGCGGTGACCCCCATCCGTTGCTGAGCGGTGTCACCCTTGGCGCCGACAACGCTGATGAATCCGCCGGTTTCCGTGCGTGTTTCCTTGATTCGATCCGCTTCGACGTACACCGAGGGTTCCGGCGTCAGGGTTTGAGAGGCGTGACTGGCGCCATCCTTGAAACGTACCGCCGGGACGCGCAGTGCCACACGCGCCGCGACGTTGCGGGTGCTGGACGTCGCATCGATCTGGCTGACAGAGACCTCCGGGTTACGCGCCAGTATGGCTTCCAGCGGCCCGGCGTAACGCTGGCCCTTTTGCGGATCGATGATGTCCCAGCGCACCATGCTGTCCAGCGCGGTCAGCATGTTGCCGCGCATTTCATCGTCCTTGTGTCGGGTGCGAAAAAAGCGCATGAGGGTCGAGCTGGTTTGAGTTTCCTGAGCGGTAAAGCGGCCAGTGAGCGCAGCCTGTATCGCCACACCGTCTGCAACCGCACTTCCTGCCGCCACACCGATGGTGGCCTCGGCGGCTTCGGTTCGTGCTTTGCCGAAGGACATTTCCATGCCCAGAATCGGCATGAACAGCTGGGCAAACGCTTCGTCACTGCGAGATTTCTCTGCCGAAAAGATCGGTGACACGATGGGCGATATCAAGCTGTAGGGCAGCGACGGCAAGCCCACGCCCAGCGTGCCTCCGCCGCCCAGTCGCAACCGGTCGCGCAGGCGGCTTTCAAGAATGAACGGCTTGAAAAACGTCACGATGTCGCTTTTCTCGCTCAAGTGTCGGGTTTTCAGCAGCTTTATCGCTGCGCTCAAGTCCTGATCAAGCACCTCTTCAACAGACTCAGCAGGTTGCAGCACTGGCGGCAATACCTCGCGCAGGTGCTCATCGACACGATTGAGGGCTTCGTAGACCGACAGCTTGCTGTTGGCCAGTTCGCTGTACAGCGGCGGCAGTTCGATGTGCTGAGCTTTGTGCAGTACGTTGACTGCGCGCTTGCCATTCGCGTCCGGCTTATCCCATATCTGTGATAGCCGCTGCTGCTGAACGCGGGCCTTGAGCAGGCTTTGCATCGATTTGCCATCGCGCTTTTTGAGCGTCACCTGCGACAGGTGAGTGCCTTTCTTCTCCAGAGATTTAAGGTGATCGAGCATGGCGTGGGCTGCCGAGATTTCAAGTTGCAGTCCCGGTGCGCCCTTGGCGTTTTTCAGCGTTTCTTCCAGCATGCTGATACGCGCGGAAATAACCTGATCAACCTGCTTTCTGGGTGATTGCAGGCCCATGCTTTCGCCCACCGAGTAGGCCCGATCCAGCGTCGATTTGGCAAAGGGTGTCTTGTTCAGCGTGGGGACCAGGCGGCGTGGCAACGAGCTTTTCGTCGGTGCCGTTGCTGTTGCTTGCTCCGGGGTATTGGCCGCCACAGCGCGCATGACCCATTCCATCGTCGCTTTCTTCAGGCGCTGGTCATGTTGCGCATAGGGCGTGCCGGGAGCGTTGCTGAAATAACCGTTACGAACCGCGTTGAAAGCGGCGTGATCGACATCGTCGAACGACTTCTCGTCTCCATCCAGCTTGCTGCGTGCCACCTGTTTGGCGGTTTGCAGCCATGCCTTGACCTTGCCGTCGGGCTCTTTCTGCTGCGCTTCATCGGCATTCCAGAACACCCGCAAAGGCTTGGCCCGCTCGGCCACTATCGGTGCAGTGCCGTCGCTGGAGAGCACTTGCAGCATTTCCATGCCACGCGGCACATTTGCCAGTTTTCGACAGAGGTCGAGCGTGTCCCGCTGGACGCTGTTGTTGTTGGCGCTGCGGGTCCTGACCGACTTCGACATCTCCTCGGCAACGCGAGGCCAATGTTCCAGTGGGTGCTGGTTCAGCAAGTCGAGCACGCGGTTGGCGCGCGTGGCGTCATTGCCCGTCACGTCTGCCAACGCCGACGTCACCACCTCGATAACCGCAAAAGCTGGCAGCGGTGTGGGTGGCGGCGTGCCTTGCAGGCGATCGCCGATACGTTGCAGGGCCGCTTGAATTTCGTCCGCGCCGGTTGCTGCAAAAGCGTGCGCTTCACCGATCTGACTGGCGAGGTACTGCTCGCGAACGTTCTTGAGCGCGGTTTTGTCGATTCGTTCCTGAGTTTGGTCCTCTGCAGGCGCGGCGACCTGTTCTGATGCGGGTAGTTTCTGATCAAGTGTCTTGAGTGCAAAGCGCTCATCATTGACGATCGCGATTCGCTGATGAATCTCGCCCAGCTCGTCGTTCAGGCGCGCAACATCGGCATCGACCCGCACCAGTCTTTTTGCCAGCTGCTGATGCGTTTGCATGGCCTGCGAACGCGTTGCAAGCGTCTGCCCAATGGCGGTGTCCAGTCTGTCGGCTTCGTCTGACCCTTCGGGCGTTTCCTGTCGCTGGGCGCGCAAGGCAGAAAGCTGCGTGTTGGCTTGCGCGGCCGTGTGCTCGGCAGCGGTCATGTCGTGATCGAGTGAAATCAGCTCACGAGTCTGCGCCACCTTGAGTTGCAGTTCGATTTCAATAGCAGTGTGCCGGTCGGCGAAACGGACATCCACCGCCTGCATGCGTGTGCGCAACTCGCTCAGCCACTGCTAAGAAAACTCGGCTTTCTGTTCAACCTGATCCTGCCCTTCACTCAGCGCGCCCAGTTGCAACACGTCTGTACCCTGAATCAGCTCACGAAGTTGCTGACTGGCCAGGCGGGTGGTGGAGTCGGCTTGTTGAACGCGAGCCCTGGCATGGTCCAGTGGTTCGGTCGACGAGGGCGGGGTGGCCTGTTCGAGCGATTCAAGATGCTCACGCGCAGCGACCAGTGCGTGGGTGGCTGTGGCGAGCACCTTGCTCTGGTGATCGAGCCGGGTGCTCAGCTCTTTCACCGCCGCTGCGATGGTTTCAGGGCTTTGCTGTGAGTTGATCTTGATCTTGGTCTTGGCGTTGCTGCCATTGCTTGCGACTTCGCGCAGCGGGGCAGGCTTTAGCCACGGAAAAATCTTGGTGGTAATACGCCTTACCGTTGAAGGGGCGGGACGCTCCCAGAGAGACGTCGGTGCCGCCTTCAGATGGGTCAGCGCCGACTCCACCATACGCTGCAGTTCATGCGCTTCCTTGAGCAACGGATCATGACTCTCCTCGTTCGATACCTGCTCACCTTCCTCCGGAATCCCGCTGCGCAAGGGCCGGTTGAGAGTACGACCAGTGCCGGGAATCCCGAGACTGAAATTGGTCTGACGTTCGGAAAGCTTGCCAGCGATGCGCGTCTTCAGCCCGTGTGCTTGCTGAACACCTGGCGCTGATTTAGGCGCCGCAGGATTGGCGACGGGGGGAGGCTCAGTCGCTCTTGCCGTGACCGGCGGTGGTGTCGGCTGCGATGTAGAGCCTGTTTCCAGAGGTACAACCGGGGTAGCAGAACGAGTATTGATTCTTAAGGTCATGAGCGGGCTCCATCGGCTCAGATATCAAGTTCGACAGATCAATACAGGTGGTGGTAGTAATCGACACTGCGCATTCGGTGGTGCGTAAAACGTGTTCGAAGGGCTGTCGCGGCGGAAGGCGACACTTCTTCAAACTGCCTGGGCGGCACGGGGAGGCGTGTTTGCTCGGGGGGCTGGGGCTACGTGCTGACTCGCGGCTTGCGTCCTTTGGTGGGTCAGCTGTGGCAGGTGCCTGAAACGTTTCCCTGCCTGAGCGGGAGGTTTTCGGACCTGTCTGGATGGGTGGTCGAAATATGGATTCGGTTCCGGTTTTTTATTTTGATGAGCGTAGAGATGCCGGGAATTCAATGGGTGGCAGGCTGATCACCGATGCAGTCGGGTACATTCGGGCCGATGGGGATCATTCCGGCATAGACCATGCCTGACCCACCACCCCAAGACATTGGCCCACCTGCCGACTCCAGATCATGAATCTCGGTTTCCGAGATCAGTTCGCCAGTGCGGTGATCGTAGAGACGAAAAAATGCAGGATAGCCCCACCAAGGGAGCCATTCCCGAGGTACGCCTTCGTTCGGGTCGGGCATTGTGTGAAACATCATGGGCAAAACCCAAAATGGCTTGAAAAGCTCTACGCGATAACATCCGCCAGGGCTAATGTAGGGGTCACTCAAGCGTTCGGCCAAGCCTATTTCCCACCACTCCGACGCAGCCCATATGCTGCCTGCAATGGTGATGTAGGCTGCAAGAAAGATGATGCGCTTCGATGGCGACTTCATTCTTGAGGCGCAGCACGTGTAGCTGGGCGGTCCCCCCTACAGTCAGGGACATTCGGGCCGATGGGGATCATTCCTGCGTAGACCATCCCTGACCCACCACCCCAAGACATTGGCCCGCCTGCCGACTCCAGATCATAAATCTCGGTTTCCGAGATCAATTTGCCAGTGCGGTGATCGTAGAGACGGAAAAATGCAGGGTAGCCCCACCAAGGAAGCCATTTCGGTGAATGATCTTTATAGGGGTTGGCTTTTCTATGAAACATCATGGGCAAAATCCAGAACGGCTTGAACGTTTCAACTCGATAGCATCCACCCGGACTGATATCAGGTTCGTTCAGGCTTTCCGCCAAGCCCTTTTCCCAGTACTCCGAAGCAGCCCATAGGCTTCCAGCGGTCGTGATGAAGGTTGCAAGAAAGATGATGTGTGTCGATGGCGACTTCATTTTTGGTTCGTGACATGTGAAGAGCGATCACCGATGCAATCAGAGACGTTCGGCCCGATGAGGATCATTCCTGCGTAGACGAAACCCGACTCTTCTCCCCAATCTATTCCCCATCCTGCTGTTTCAAGGTCATAAATCTTGTTTTCTGAAATTAGTTCACCGTTGCGATTGTCATACAGCCGATAGAAGCCAGGGTAGCCCCACAACGGGAACCATTTTGGCGGTACGTCTTCGTCAGGATGAGGCTTGCGATGAAACATATTCGGCAGTACCCAGAATGGTTTAAATGTTTCGAGTCGGTAGCAGCCATCAGGGCTGACGATCGGGTCACCTGACCTTTCCGCCAAGCCTTTTTCCCACCATTGCGACGCGGCCCACAGGCTGAGTGCGATAAGAAAATAGGCAGAAAGGAATTGGATTTTTCTCGCGCTTATTTTCAAATGGGAATTTCCAGATCAATGAATGGGTCGGCTTTTTTCCATAACACATCCGAATAGATAAAGAAGTCTCCGCCGTTACTTGTATTATCCCTGTATTTTCGAAAGTGATTATTGGCTATGGCCGCAAATGGTCCCTCTTTCAGGCGTATGATTAAGTTTCCTTGTGGCGTCACAGCTATAACGGTTTCTGCTTTCGTCAGCACACGGTCCTCTGTCCATGTGCCCAAGTATTGAAAGCCGTTGAAGTCGTAGTGATCGCGAATGTAAAAACCTAAGTGCTCGACTCTGAAATAATGCTGCGCTTGCTGAGTAATAGGGTGTTCTTTGGTAAAAACCTCCCCCACGACACCAACCTTGAGTGTCGCGGTGCCTAAAGCTCCGTACATGTCATCCAGTGCATCCCATGCTCCACCAAACTCGGTAAAATTTACCTGAGAGGATACGTCTATTTGTCGGGCGGTCATAAGCGTGGAACCCAGCTTAAACGGAGCGCTTCCATGCCATCCCTGCTTTTTCAAAAGCTTTTTTAACCGCAAAAGCGCATTGGGCGTAGTCAATCTGGACTCCGCCACGGCTATTGCGGTTCGACAGCGCTCAAACTGCATTGCCCACTCCATTTTCACTATGTCTTCATCGCATTGCTCAGGAGATAAGCTCATCGGATCAGGCTGTGTTTCCGGCTTTTTCCAATCCGCCGGCATCTCCCACCCCGGGCTATCAAACCATCGTTGCAACAACGCCGCGGCGGTATCCCAGCCCATGTTGCGCATGGCGCCCGGGATGCGGGACAGGGCGAGGTTTTCGATGATGACTTGCTTGGGTGGCGTGTCCAAGGGTGCATAGGTGCGTGACACACCCTGTGGCAGAGCAAAGTAGGTATCAGGACCGACGGCATTGGTGCGCTGGAAATCATTCAGGGACATGTTCAGTTACTCCATTACAGGCCAAGGGGCGGAGGCGGCAAACTGCAGGGTCGAGGGGCTTGAGCTGCCATGTTTGCGGCTGTGGCCGTGCTCATCGAGGGTGCCGCGAGCCGTGTATTGGTTATGTTCCAGCAGCACGTAATCCAGATGCCCAAGGCGATTGTGTTGGTGGGTGAGCATTTGAAAACGCTCGTCACACACGATTCGGTTTTGTCTGGAAGTCGACGAAGTGCAGGACTGAGCAAGTACGACGGGGGTATATGCCCGTTTCATTGGCGGGGTAACGGGTGTGGGTTCGGAAGAGAATTCTCTTTCGACCAGGAAAAAGTTCTGTTGGCAAGATACCAGTCGTGCACCGCAGGTTGTCAGGTCGCCTTCAAGCGCCAGTGGTTGGCCTTCTACGAGGTAGTCGTTCTGCCCGCTGATTATCTTGGTAGGGCCATGCAGCGGACAAATAACATCACACCCGACATGCGCCGTGGGGAACCCATCAATAATATGGCTTTCGGAGCCTGTCATGACGTGTCCTCCATGATCCGTCATATCACCTACAACAATTGCCAGTCGGTTCATGCAACTCTCCTTGAGCAGAACTGAAGTCATGGCCACTCTCAACGCTCATCAATTTAAACGGCGTTGTTTAAGGGGTATGACTTTTGTTAATTCAACAGGAAGAGAGATAGCACTGTGCGTCGTGCGCGGAAATACCTTGTGGTTACGTTTTTATAATTAAAGACTCGACTTACCTATATTGATCAGGCGTCTTACGCGGGGGGTGACTTTTTCCCACAAGCAGGATGAAGTTTGTTTTGCTTCGATGATGTATCGAGTTAGAAAGTATCTGGGTCGTTCAAACGAAAAAACGCGATGTTTACTCATCACCTTCCCGAAGAGGCAGCAAGCCGCCTCTCCGGTCCAATGACTGAAATCCTTACACCCGGTTTTTCGCCTTGAACTCGCGACGGCGGCGATGCAGCACCGGCTCGGTGTAGCCGTTGGGCTGTCGCGTGCCTTCTATGACCAGTTCGACGGCCGCCTGGAAGGCGATGTTGCTGTCGAAGTCTGGTGAAAGTGGGCGGTACAGCGGGTCGTTGGCGTTCTGGCGGTCCACGACAGGGGCCATGCGTTTGAGGCTTTCCAGTACCTGCGTTTCGGTGACGATGCCATGCCGCAGCCAGTTGGTCATGTGCTGGCTGGAGATGCGCAGCGTGGCGCGGTCTTCCATCAGGCCGATGTCGTTGATATCCGGGACTTTCGAGCAACCCACGCCCTGATCAATCCAGCGCACCACATAGCCAAGAATGCCCTGGGCGTTGTTGTCCAGTTCGTTCTGGACTTGTTCCGGTGTCCAGTCGGTGTTCAGCGCGAGCGGTATGGTCAGGATGTCATCCACCGAGGCCTGTTCGCGCTGGGCCAGTTCGGCCTGACGAGCGAACACATCCACCTTGTGATAGTGCAGAGCATGCAGCGCAGCCGCGGTGGGTGATGGCACCCAGGCGGTGTTTGCGCCTGCCAGCGGGTGGGCGATTTTCTGCTCCAGCATGGCGGCCATCAGATCGGGCATGGCCCACATACCCTTGCCGATCTGCGCACGACCTTGCAGGCCGCATTTCAGGCCGATATCGACGTTGGAGTTCTCGTAGGCCGAGATCCATTTTTCGGCTTTCATCTGCGCCTTGCGCACCACCGGGCCTGCTTCCATCGACGTGTGGATTTCGTCACCGGTGCGGTCCAGAAAGCCGGTGTTGATGAACACCACGCGCTCGCTTGCGGCCTGAATGCAGGCCTTGAGGTTGACCGTGGTACGGCGCTCCTCGTCCATGATGCCGACTTTCAGCGTGTTGCGCGGCAAGCCCAGTACCTGCTCGATACGCCCGAACAGCTCGTTGGTGAACGCGGCTTCCTGCGGCCCGTGCATCTTCGGTTTGACGATGTACATCGAGCCGCTGCGGCTGTTGCTGCGTGTGTTATTGCCGTTGAGGTTGTGGATCGCAGCGAGACTGGTCAGCAGGCCATCGAGAATGCCTTCTGGCACTTCGTTGCCATGCTTGTCGAGAATCGCGTCGATGGTCATCAGGTGGCCGACGTTGCGGATGAACAGCAACGAACGACCGTGCAGCGTGACTTCGCCACCTTGTGGCGTGGTGTAGACCCGGTCCGGGTTCATGGTGCGGGTGAAGGTTTCGCCGCCCTTGGACACCGATTCAACCAGATCACCTTTCATCAGGCCCAGCCAGTTGCGGTAAACGACCACTTTGTCGTCGGCATCGACGGCCGCGATGGAGTCTTCGCAGTCCATGATGGTCGTCAGCGCGGCTTCCATGACGATGTCTTTCACGCCTGCCGGATCGGTCTGGCCGACCGGGCTTGCAGCGTCGATCTGCAATTCGAAATGCAGACCGTTGTGCTTGAACAGCACGGCGAACGGTGCCGAGGCATCGCCTTGAAAACCGACCAGTTGTGCATCGTCGCGCAGGCCGGTGTTGCTGCCGCCCTTGAGGCTGATGACCAGTCTGCCGTCGATCAATTTGTAAGCAGTCGAGTCAACGTGCGAGCCTGCCGCCAGCGGCGCAGCCTGATCAAGAAAGGCGCGGGCGAAGGCGATGACTTTGTCGCCACGCACCTTGTTGTAGCCCTTGCCTTTTTCCGCGCCGCCTTCTTCGCTGATTGCATCGGTGCCGTAGAGCGCATCGTACAACGAGCCCCAGCGTGCATTCGATGCGTTGAGCGCGAAGCGTGCGTTCATCACCGGCACGACCAGTTGCGGGCCAGCCATGGTGGCAATTTCTTCGTCGACGTTTTGCGTGGTGATCTGAAAGTCCGCCGCTTCTGGCAGCAGATAGCCGATCTCCTGAAGGAAGGCTTTGTAAGCCGAGGCGTCGTGCGCCTGGCCAGCACGCGACTGGTGCCAGGCATCGATCTGCGCCTGCAATTCATCACGCTGGGCGAGCAGTGCCTTGTTCTTTGGCGCGAGGTCGTGGATCAGTTGGTCCGCACCGGCCCAGAATGCGCCCGCATCGACGCCGGTTCCGGGGGTTGCTTCGTTCTGCACGAAGTCGAACAGGACTCTGGCGACTTGCAGGTCACCGACTTGAACGTACTCAGTCATTGCACTTGCCTCACTCTGCTCAGCAGGGTCGAGCACACTCAGGGAGCGCTCTGTCATTGATCTTGGTTTTATGTAGTGATCGCTGTGGGATACTACATCAGCCGCAGTCGTGTGAAAACGTCGCTGGATATGTCATTAAACGACTGAATCCCAACGTCGGGTCACGCCGAGGGTCACGGTGCTTCCAGATTCGCTCAGGATTGTTCCATAAAGCCTGCCAGACGGTACACGATTTGCCACACATCAGGTGGGCTTCAAGCAGGCCTATACTCGTGCGAGCGTCGCAGTTTTCAAATCATCTTCATTGAAAGAGGAATTGACCGTGGATCATCTCGTCGTAACGCTGGTTGCCCCGGACAAACCGGGCCAGGTCGAACGCATTGCCCAATGCATCGCGGAGCACGGTGGCAATTGGCTGGAAAGCCGCATGTCACGCATGGCCGGGCAGTTTGCCGGGATCCTCAAGGTCGGCGTCGAGCCGCAGCAATACGACGACCTGATCAAGGCGCTGAACGCACTGTCAGCCTATGGTATTCGTATGCTGCTGGCCGACAGCGCAGTAGAGACGAGCGACACGACCCAACTGATCAGCATGAAACTGGTCGGCAACGACCGCCCCGGCATCGTGCGCGACATCACCCGATTGCTGGCCGGACAGGGCGTCAACGTCGAACACCTGATCACCGACGTCACTCCGGCCCCCATGAGCAGCGAACTGCTGTTCCACGCCGATGCAGTGCTGGGCGTGCCAGTGGGTTTATCGCTGGATGATCTGCAGGCCGGGCTTGAGACACTGGCTGATGATCTGATGGTGGAGTTGGTGTTGGGTGGTGAGGAGTGATTCCTGAAACTGATTGTGCTCAGGCGCGTTTGGCTTCTTGCTCCGGGACCAGCCTGACCTCTACCCGTTGACCCAGTGCCCTTGCAGCGCTGGCCAGCGTTGCAAGGGTCATCCCCGGATCATTCTGATCCAGAGCGCGGTCTACTGCGGTTCGGCTTGTGTGCATACGCTCGGCGAGAGCCTTTTTGGTAACCTTCTGCTGTTTCATGACCTCGGCGATCTGCCAGGAAATAACCCGTTTGAGTGCCGCGGCAGACACCTCCTCCGCAAAGCCTTGCTCGGCAAGAAAGTCATCGAAGTCAGAGCCAATGTGCTGGTTCATTATTTGTTCCTTTTGAGTGCTGCTTTGCGCTGTCTGCCCTTTGTTCATCTCGTTAAAGGATCTTGGCGATCAAATCCCATCAGGCCTTTATAGACTTGAAGTGTACCAAAAAATGTGCACTCCTTAAGCGCTCTTTGAGTATACCCAGGTTATCCAAGTTAACCGTGCACCTGCCTGTGGATAACCTGGGGGAATAGCCCTGCGCGCCCCGCCTGCCGTGGCTTGGCGGATACTGATCAAAAAACCAACAGTTTCAAGGGCTTGTGCACAGATAAGGTCAGTCTGCCTGTGGATAACCCTTGGAGAACTTCTTGCAGGCCACGGGGGGCGTGGTCTGCATAAATTTGTGTGTTTTTTGATCAGCGGCGGCCGCGGGATTTTAGCCAGATATCCACACTGTAGACAGCCAGCCCCGCCCAGATGAAGGCGAAGGTGATGATGGTGCTGGTGGTCAGGTGTTCGCCGTACAGCAGAACGGCCAGCAGCAGGACCAGAGTGGGTGCAATGTATTGCAGGAAACCCAGTGTCGTGAACGGCAGATGGCGAGCGGCGGCGTTGAAGCACACCAGCGGTATCAGCGTCACCGGGCCTGCCGCAGCGAGCCAGATGGCCTGGGTGGTGGTCCAGAATTCTGCCTGTGCGGTGACGGCCGTCGGGTTGAGCGTTAGCCAGATCAGGGCCAGCGGCACCAGCATCCAGGTTTCCACGACCAAGCCGGGCAGGGCGGCGACCGGGGCTTTTTTGCGGATCAGGCCGTAGAAAGCGAACGTCAGTGCGAGCGCCAGTGATATCCACGGCAGGCTGCCAACGTGCCAGACCTGCTGCGCGACGCCCGTTGCAGCCAGAACGACTGCGACCCATTGCAGACGCCTGAGCCGTTCGCCCAGCAGCAACATGCCCAGCAACACGTTGACCAGCGGGTTGATGTAGTACCCAAGGCTTGCCTCAAGCATGCGGCCGTTGTTCACGGCCCACACGTAGACGATCCAGTTGGCGGCAATCAGGGTGCCGCTCAGCGCGAGCACGGCCAGCCGTTGCGGGTTGTTGCGCAGGTCACGCCACCAGCCGGGGTGTTTCCAGAACATCAGCACGATCAAGCCGAAGAGCGCCGACCACAGCGCACGATGGATGATGATCTCGATGGCTGGAACGGCGGCAATGGCTTTGAAATACAGGGGGAACAGGCCCCAGATGGTGTAAGCACTCAGGCCCAGAATGTATCCGCGGCGTGGATTGGCAGCTTGCATGGAGCGTCCCTTTTAATGCAGAAATTTCCGGTTTTATTGTGGGGTGATGCGGTTGATGGTTTTGATCGTACTCACGCTGGAGCGTCGCACGATAACCGGGGTTATCGTGCCTCACGTTCTACAAATCAAAACAGTTTCAGCGGCTCTTCATTCAGTGCGGCCATCTGCTCGCGCAGGGCCAGGATGTGGTCGCCCCAGTAACGCTCGGTGCCGAACCACGGGAAACTGTGGGGGAAGGCAGGGTCATCCCAGCGGCGGGCCAGCCAGGCGCTGTAATGCATCAGGCGCAAGGCACGCAGCGGTTCGATGAGGGCCAGTTCGCGTGAGTCGAAATCGTGAAACTCGTTGTAACCGTCCATCAATTCGGAGAGCTGGCCGAGGCGTTCCTGGCGGTCGCCGGCGAGCATCATCCAGATATCCTGGACCGCTGGACCAAGACGGCAATCGTCCAGGTCGACGATGTGGAACATTTCGTCGCGGCACATCATATTGCCGGGGTGACAGTCGCCGTGCATGCGGATGTTGGTGTGCGGTGTGGCAGCGTAAACGTCCTCTACGCGCTTGAGCAGATCGCGGGCCACCGACTCGTAGGCCGGTAACAGGCTGCGCGGAATGCAGTTGTTTTCCAGCAGGTAATTGACCGAGTCATTGCCGAAGTTCTTCACGCCCAGCGCTTCGCGATGTGCGAACGGTTTGGTCGAGCCGACCGCATGGATACGCCCCAGCAACTGACCCAGGCGATACAACTGATCAAGATTGCCCGGCTCCGGCGCGCGTCCGCCCCTGCGCGGGAATAGCGTGAAACGAAAGCCGGCGTGCTCGAACAGGGTTTCGCCGTTGTGCACCATGGGCGCGACCACGGGCACTTCGACGTCCACCAGTTCGAACGTGAAGCTGTGCTCTTCGAGAATGGCCTCGTTGGTCCAGCGCTGCGGGCGATAGAACTTGGCGATCAGCGGCTGACCGTCTTCGATACCGACCTGATAAACGCGGTTTTCGTAGCTGTTGAGTGCCAGGATGCGGGCATCGCTGAGAAAACCGATGCTTTCGACGGCATCGAGAACCAGATCGGGAGTAAGTGTTGCAAACGGGTGAGCCATGACTACTCCTGCGCGCAGCAGGTTGCCGCGTCGGACCGCTGATGGTAACGCAGACCGGTCCCGGTTCGCCAAACCCCTGATGTTTAAAGTGCCCAAGGGTCGAGTTGTCACCAAACGGTCATCACCCGGACGCGGTTTAGCCATGTTCGCCACATAGATTTGCTGCCAATGAGATCGATCTCAAAGCGAGCCGCCATGACCGATTTGAAAGATGTTGCACGCCTGGCCGGCGTTTCCCGAGCCACCGCTGCACGCGCGTTCGCAAGCCCCAAGGTGGTACGTATCGAGACCCGTGAGCGCGTGTTCGCCGCTGCCCGTGAACTGGGTTTTCGACCCAACCGGTTGGGCAGGCAGTTACGCTTGCAAACCACCAATCTGATTGGCGTCATCGTGCCAAACCTGCTCAACCCGGTGTTTGCCGAGCAGTTTCAGGCCATGGAACGGGCGGCCCGTGCGCGAGGCTACAACCTGTTGCTGGCGACCACCGACTACAGCGCCGAACGTGAAAGCGCCGTGGTTGAAGAGCTGCTGCGCCAGCGGGTCGACGGGTTGGTGCTGACGGTGACGGACGCCGAGCATAACCGTGTGCTGGAGAGTCTGGTCAGTGAGGACACGCCGTTCGTGCTGGCTTATCACCAGACCGACAATGAGGATTACAGCGCCGTGTCTGTGGATAACCGCGCAGGCATGGCACTGGCGACACAGTACCTGATCGATGCCGGCCACCAGCGTATTGCCATGGTTGCCGGCCCGGTCATGCAGTCCGACCGCGCCCGCCTGCGTTACGAAGGCTACCGCGATGCCATGAACGAGCGTGGGCTTGAGGCGCGGCCAGTGATCGAAATGCCGGCACATACCAACGCCGAGTTTGCCGCGCTCGAACCCTTGCTGCGCGGCCCGAACGCACCCAGCGCGTTGGTCTGCTCCAACGATTTGCTGGCCATCAGCCTGATTGCCGAATTGCGCCGCCATGGCTGGGGCGTGCCCGAACGCCTGTCGGTCATCGGCTTTGACGGCATTGCGCTGGGCACTCAGATGCACCCCACGCTGTGCAGTGTGGTTCAGCCCATCGCCGAACTGGCGCACACCGTCATCGAACAATTGCTGGCCCGGATTGCCGGCGCCGCAGCGGCTTCTCATTGTCTGCCGTGCCATATCCGGCCCGGTGAAAGCACCCAGCCCTACCAGGAGATGCTTCATGTTCAGCCTCAGTAAAACCCTCGCGGCGCTGCTGTTATGCAGTGCGGCCAGCCTCGCCCAGGCCGCCGAAACCGCCATCTGCTACAACTGCCCGCCTGAATGGGCCGACTGGGGTACTCAGCTCAAGGCGATTGCCGACAGCACCAGCGTGCAAGTGCCGCTGGACAACAAGAACTCCGGGCAGGCGCTGGCGCAGATCGTTGCCGAGCAGGCGGCACCGGTCGCCGACGTGGTGTATTACGGCGTGACCTTCGGCCTGCAAGCGCAAAAAGCGGGTGTGGTCGACACCTACAAACCCAAACACTGGGACGACATTCCGGCAGGCCTGAAAGACCCGCAGGGGCACTGGTTCGCCATTCATTCGGGCACCCTCGGCATCATGGTCAACGTCGATGCACTGGGCGGTCTGCCCGTGCCGCAGAGCTGGGCAGATTTGCTCAAGCCTGAGTACAAGGGCATGGTCGGTTACCTTGATCCCTCCAGCGCGTTCGTCGGCTACGTTTCCGCCGTGGCAATCAATCAGGCCATGGGCGGCTCGCTGGACAACTTCGGCCCGGCCATCGACTACTTCCAGAAACTGGCGAAGAACTCGCCCATCGTGCCCAAGCAAACTGCCTACGCTCGCGCACTGTCAGGCGAGCTGCCGATTCTGGTCGACTATGACTTCAACGCCTATCGCGCCCGCTACAAGGACAAGGCCAACGTCGCCTTCGTGATTCCGAAGGAGGGCACCATCGGCGTTCCCTACGTGATGAGCATGGTTGCCAAAGCGCCGCACCGCGCCAATGCCGAGAAGGTGCTGGATTTCGTCCTGTCTGACGCGGGCCAGGCGCTGTGGGCCAAGGCTTATCTGCGTCCGGTGCGTTCGAAGATGCCTGCCGACGTGGCCGCACAGTTCCTGCCCGACAGTGACTACGCACGTGCCGGTGTGGTGGATTACCAGCGCATGGCCGCCGTGCAGGAAGCCTTCGCCGCACGTTATCTGCGAGAGGTGAAGTAATGCCAGCCTCGCCGGAACACGCGCTGGCTCTGCGCAAGGACGGGTTTTTCAGGCTGCGGCTGCGCCCGACCGCTGCGGTGGCGCTGGCCCCGGCGATGGCGGTATTGCTGGCTTTCTGGCTGCTGCCGTTGACCCATCTGATCCTGCTCGGTGCGCAAGGCACCGATGGCAATGGCAGCGGCTACTGGCAGGTATTGAGCAGTGCTCAGTACCTGGGCAGTCTGGCGCAGACTTGTCTGCTGGCGCTGGTGGTGACGCTTGTGGCGTTGCTGATCGGCGGCATCAGCGGTGTGTTTCTGGCCCGTAATCATTTTTTTGGGCGCTCTGCGCTGGTGGCACTGCTGACCTTTCCGCTGGCATTTCCCGGCGTGGTGGTCGGTTTTCTGGTGATTCTGCTGGCCGGTCGGCAAGGCATCTTCGCTGCACTCGGTCTGCAACTGGCGGGGGAGCGCTGGGTGTTTGCCTACTCGCTCATCGGTCTGTTCATCGGCTACCTGTACTTTTCGATACCGCGCGTGATCCTCACCGTCATGGCCGCTTGCGAAAGCCTGGACCGCAGCCTTGAAGAAGCCGCGCATTCATTGGGTGCCGGTCACTGGCGGGTGGTGTGCGATGTGATCGTGCCGGGCCTGGCACCGGCTTTGGTGTCCTGCGGGGCGATCTGTTTCGCGACGTCGATGGGCGCATTCGGCACGGCGTTCACGCTGGGTACTCGGCTGAACGTCACGCCGGTGGCGATCTACAACGTATTCACCAATTACGCCAACTTCACCGTGGCCGCGGCGCTGTCGGTGATCCTCGGCCTGGTGACCTGGGCGGTGCTGTTGCTGGCCCGGCGCATGGTCGGAAAATCGGGAGTTGCCCTGTGAAACGCTCTCCGTTGTTTGCTGCGCAATTGGCGTTCACGCTGTTGGTCTGCGCGTTCATGCTGGTGCCGGTGGTGCTGTCGCTGCTGGCCGGCGTGACCCGCAATTATTTTCTGGGCCTGTCGAGCGGTTTGACCTTCGACTGGCTGGTACAGGTCTGGCAGGGCTATTCGCCGACCGTCTGGCTGTCGCTGCAATTGGCGGTGGCCTGCGCGATCTGCGTGTGCCTGGTCGGCGTTCCGGCGGCGTATGCGCTGGTACGCATGAACAATCGCTTCAGCCGTGCATTTGAAGAGCTGATGGTGCTGCCGGTCGCCATGCCTGGCCTTGCCAGCGCGCTGGCGTTATTGCTGACCTACGGCCAGTTCGGCAGCTTTCGCAGCAGTTGGCTGTTCATTCTGGTGGGCCACGTGCTGTTCACGTTGCCGTTTCTGGTGCGCCCGGTGATGGCGGTCATGCAGCGTCAGCAGTTGCCGGTGCTCGAGGAGGCCGCGGCCAGTCTTGGGGCCGGGCCGATCAAGCGTTTTTTCAGCGTGGTGGTGCCGAACTGCCGGGCCGGGATTCTGGCCGGTGTGTTGATGGTTGTGACCCTGTCGCTGGGTGAATTCAACCTGACCTGGATGCTCCACACGCCGATGACCAAGACCCTGCCGGTCGGCCTGGCCGACAGTTATGCCTCGGCCCGGCTGGAAGTCGCCAGCGCCTACACCCTTCTTTTTCTGTTGCTGATTGTGCCGCTGCTGATTGCGTTGCAGGCCATCAGCGCGCGTCTTGCCCGTGGAGAGAGCCGATGAGCGGAACCACCATTCGCCTGAAAGGCTGCCGCAAGGCATTTGCCGACGGCACCGTTGCTGTACAGGATTTGCACCTGACCATCGAACCCGGCGAAACGCTGGCGATTCTCGGGCCGTCCGGTTGTGGCAAGACCACCACGTTGCGCCTGATTGCCGGGCTTGAGCGGCCGGACGTCGGGCAGGTGCTGTTCGACGATCAGGACGTCACGCGCCTGCCCATCGAGCGGCGTGACGTGGGCATGGTGTTTCAGAACTATGCGTTGTTTCCCAATCTCGATGTGGCCGGGAATATCGTCTACGGTCTGAAGATTCGCGGCCTGTCGGCTGCCGAGTGCAACAAGCGTTGTGACGAGTTGCTGGAACTGGTCGGCCTGACCGGTCACGGCAATCGTCGCGTCAACGAGCTGTCTGGGGGGCAACGTCAACGGGTTGCGCTGGCCCGTGCACTGGCGCCGCGCCCTCGGGTGCTGTTGCTCGACGAGCCGTTGGCCGCACTGGACGCGCAGTTGCGCGAGCGCTTGCGCAGCGAGCTGGATCAGCTCCTGCGCGGGCTGGGCATCACCTCGGTTTTCGTGACTCATGATCAGGGCGAAGCGATGGCCTTGGGCGACCGGATTCTGGTGATGGAAAAAGGCTGCGTGTCGCAGTTGGCGACGCCACGGGAAATCTATCAGCGGCCCGCCAATGCTTTTGTCGCAGGGTTTGTCGGCAATCTGAATGCGTTCAGTGTGGTTGCGCGCACCTCGTCGGGCCTCACGGTCAGCGGCGGCGAGTTGCCGTGGAATGGCGCAGACATGCCGGGCACGGTGTATTGCCGTCCTGAGCACCTGCGTTTGGTGCCGGGGCATGGCCATCTTCAGAGCCATCTTCAGGGTCGTCTGGTCGGGCAGTTTTTTCAGGGCGCGCAAAGCCGCTTGCTGGTCGATGTCGGCGGCCCGCAGCCGCTGTTGGTCGACAGCACCGACAACGTGATTTACCCCGCCAACGCCGCCATTGGCCTGAGTGTCGAGCCGCAACAACTGTTCACCCTGCATTCGTGAAGTCGTTTCCGTAGAGAGTTTATTTTGAATCGTCCGTTTCTTATTGCCCAGATCAGCGACCTGCACCTCAAAGCCGACGGGCGCCTGACCTATGGCGTGGTCGACACGCTGGGCGCGTTACGCCGCGCCGTTGCCCACATCAATGCCAGCAAGCAGCGCCCCGACATCGTGGTCATCAGTGGTGATCTGGTGGACTTCGGCCGCGAGGATGAATATGCCGTGCTCAAGCCAGAGCTGGAGCGCTTGCAGATGCCGTTTTATCTGGTGCCCGGCAATCATGATGATCGCGAAAACCTGCTGGCTGCGTTCGCCGATCAGGTGTATTTGCCTTTGGCGGCCAGCGGGCCTCTGGACTGGGTGGTGGAACAGTATCCGCTGCGCCTGATCGGCATGGATACGACCATCCCCGGCGAACATGGCGGGCGGCTGGATTACTGCCAGCTGGACTGGCTGAACGCACAATTGTCGCGCCGCCCTGATGTGCCGACGGTGATTGTTCTGCACCATCCGCCGTTCATCACCGGCATCGGCCACATGGACCGCGAACCGTTCGGCAATGCTTCAGCACTGGAGCGGGTGATTGCTCAGCATCCGCAAGTGGAGCGTTTACTGTGCGGGCATTTGCATCGACCGATGCAGCGGCGTTTTGGTGGCAGTGTGGCGAGCATCTGTCCCGGCACCTCGCATCAGATCGTGCTGGACCTCGACGAAGCCGCCCCCGCTCATTTCAACCTGGAACCGGCCGGCTACGTGCTGCACCGCTGGGACCCGGAGCAAGGGCTGGTCAGCCATAACGCCGTGTTCGGGGACTATGAAGGGCCGTACCCGTTTTATGATGAGGGTGGGTTGATTGATTGATCTGATCGCTCCCACGCTCTGCGTGGTAGCGCTGTTCTGGACGCTCTGCGTCCTGTTCTGAAGATGACGCAGAGCGTCACGAACTGCATGCCCACGCCGAGCGCGGGCACGATCAGAGCTACTCGATCAGGCGCCGATCACGCCGCCGTCTTCGCGGGTGATCACCATCACCGATGAGCGCGGTTTGCCGTTAGGCAAATGCTCGGGGAAGGTGGAACCGCCGTTTTCGCCAGGGTGCTGAATGCCGATGAACATCGTCTTGTAGTCCGGCGCAAAACTGATGCCGGTGATTTCGCAACCGACCGGGCCGACCAGAAAGCGGCGAATCTCGCCGCTGGCAGGGTCTGCGCAAAGCATCTGGTTGTTGCCCATGCCCGCGAAGTCGCCCTTGTTGCTGGAGTCGCCGTCGGTCTGAATCCACAAACGACCGGCTTCATCGAAGCTCAGGCCGTCCGGGCTGTTGAACATGTTCTGCGCGTTGATATTGCTCGACCCGGCCTGCGGCGTACCGGCATGCACGGCCGGGTTGCCCGCGACCACAAACAGGTCCCAGTCGAACGCCATGGCCGACGCATTGCTGCCTTCTTCGCTCCAGCGCAGAATCTGCCCGTACTGGTTCTTGGCACGTGGATTCGGTCCACCTACCGGCTGACCTTCGTCGCCACGTTTGATGTTGTTGGTCAGCGTGCAATACACCTGGCCGTCCTTGGGGCTCACCACTATCCATTCCGGGCGGTCCATGCGTGTGGCTTTTACGACACTGGCAGCCAGGCGCGCATGAATCAGCACTTCTGCCTGATTATTGAAACTGGCAGCGGCGTCCAGGCCATTCTTGCCGTGGGTCAGTTCGATCCACTGGCCTTTGCCTTTCGGGTGATCCGGGTTGCTGTCGCCCGCGTCGAACTGCGCCACGTATAAGGTGCCGTGGTCCAGCAGGTCGCGGTTGGCTTTGGGGTTCTGGTGATCGATCTTGTCGCGGCTGATGAACTTGTAGATGAACTCGCCACGCTCGTCATCGCCCATGTACACCACGGCGCGCCCGCCCTTGGTCTGGGTGAACGCCGCGTTCTCATGCTTGAAGCGCCCGAGCGCCGTGCGCTTGACCGGCGTGGACTTGGGGTCGAACGGGTCGATCTCCACTACCCAGCCGTGGCGGTTCACTTCGTTGGGGTTTTTCGCAACGTCGAAACGCGGGTCGTGCGGGTGCCAGTTGATCTCCTTGCTGGCGGCGACGACGCCGTAGCGCTTCATGCCCGCATCGAATTTCTGCTCCGGGTTGCTGCTGCCGAAGCAATCGGTGAAGTTCTCCTCACAGGTCAGGTAAGTGCCCCACGGCGTCTGGCCGCTGGAGCAGTTCTGGAAAGTCCCCAGCGCATGGGTGCCGCCCTTGTCGGCGTCGGTCTTGAGCCAGTCGTGACCGGCAGCCGGGCCGCTCAGCTTGATTGGCGTGTTGCCATGCACGCGACGGTTGTAGCGTGAGTCCTGGACGAACTGCCATTTGCCTTGCTTCTGCTGGACTTCGATTACCGACACGCCTTCGGCGGCGAGTGCCTTCTGCACCTCTTCGGCCGATTGCGGCTCTTTGCCGTGATCGAAGAGGTAGCGGTAATTGGTGTATTCGTTGTTGATCGCCATCAGCGCGCGGTCTTTGTGACCCGGCATCGGGAACAGGCACATACCGTCGTTGTTGTCGCCGAACTGCACTTCCTGAGCCTGGGCGGTGCCCTTGCCGCTCGGGTCGAACGCCGGGCCATTGGCTTGCAATGGTTGGCCCCAACTGATCAGCACGGAAGACGTATACCCTTTTGGCAAACTGATGCTGTCGGCCGTGGCGGTGGGGATGCTCTCGAAACCCAGCAATGCGCCGGACGCTGCACTGACGCTGTTTGCCAGTACCGTGCGGCTCAGGATGTTGCCGCCCAGGAACATCGCTGCGCCACACAGTGCGCCCGCGCTGATGAAGCCCCGACGGGTAAGACCGGCCCTGCTTGCGCCGACCATGTTTTCCAGATCGGTGGTTTGATTTTCTTCTAATAGTTTCATCATCACGGCTCCCTCGAATATGGCAGCCACCTTAGTGCGCGCATATGACGGAATTGTGTCGCGGTGATGACTTCCCGGCGCTTACGTCGGTATACCCAGCAGCACGAACGAGGCCGCGAATCCTGCCTGCACGGTAACGCCGGTTTTCAACTGCTGAGCCTGCAGGTGTGCAGGTGTCGCCAGGGCGCACAATGTCAGGCCGCTCGGGAGTTTGATGCGCACTTCGCTTGGGCCATCGTCGGCGTCGATCACGCTCTCGATCTGCCCGACCAAGCAATTGTTTCCATTTGTTACTTCGACGTGTTGCGCATGCAGTTCCAGCCAGCCGGCCTTGATCAGCGCCACCGCGTCGGTGCCCACTTCCAGGCCTAAATCCCGCGTGCTGTCGTGGGTCACTTGCGCTTCGATGAACACCTCATCGGCCAATTGCAGGCGAACCTGGTCATGATGACCCTGACGGGTGATGGCCGCGATGCGCCCCAGCAACTGGTTGCGTGCACTGGTGCGTAGGGTCAGGCGATTGAGCAGGTCCAGGTCGCTGCTGTTTTCGGCCGTTTCCAGCACCTGAGCCTGCAAGGCCTGCACCCGCTGATAGAGACGCAGCACCCGTTCGCCCTCGACCGACAGTTTGGCGCCACCACCACCGCGCCCACCGACACTGCGTTCTACCAACGGCTTTTGCGCCAGATTGTTCAGCTCATCAATGGCGTCCCAGGCCGCCTTGTAACTCAAACCTGCGCTTTTCGCCGCGCGGGTGATCGAGCCCTGTTCGGCAATGTGCTGCAACAGCGCAATGCGTTGCGGGCGGCGGACCATGTGTTGCGTGAGTGACGGGGGCAGGGACATGGTGATCCGGGGTGGCTGGAGAGGAGCGGGCAGTATGATCGTTCTTGTGTGTGGCGTCGAAAGCCGGACGCGGAGCGTGGGAGCGATGAACGTTTTGAGATGACCATCGTGCCAATGCTCCGCGTTGGCATGCCTTTCGTGACGCTCTGCGTCACCATTCTGCATTAAAAGCGTCTGAGCATATGGCCCAATCAATCCCCCGGCTTGGGCGTCCGCGCCAGGCAATAGACGTCCACGCGCCGGGCGCCCGCGCTGTTCAATAATCGAGCAATGACCTCTGCCGTCGAGCCGGTGGTCAATACGTCATCGACCAACGCCAGGTGTTTGCCGTGCACCCAATCGGGATCAATCAATGCGAATGCGCCGCGCAGGTTGCGTTTGCGCGCTTTGGCGTCGAGACCCTGTTGTGCTGCGGTTTCTCGGCTGCGTACTACATGCTGTTCATCGACAGGCAGTTGCAACTGTTTGCCCAGCCATCCGGCCAGCATTCCCGCCTGGTTGTAACCGCGCTGGCGCAAGCGTTTGTTGGCCAGCGGCACCGGCAGCAGGTAGTCCGGACGCGGCAGGCCTTCATCGAAGCGGTGTTGCAGAAACTGGCCGCACAGCTCAGCGAGCAGCCGCCCCATGGGCCATTTGCGGTTGTGTTTGAAGCGCGTAATCAGGCTGTCTATCGGAAACTCATACAGCCACGGCGCAACCACTTGGGCAAAGGCCGGAGGACGTTTGCTGCATTGCCCGCAGCTCAGGCCGAAGACCGGCAAGGGCAGCGCGCAGTATTCGCACTGCTCGCCAAGCCAAGGCAACTCGGCTTCGCAGGGCACGCAGATGGGCGCTGGGACCTCGCTGCGCTCATCGCACAATAAGCAGGTTTGTTTGTTTTTTAACCAGATGTAAACCTGGCGATCATAGCTGGGTTGACAGCGCATGGCTCTTCCTTAAATATGCCCGACATCCGTGTAGCGCCTGTGGTCTTTTCCGCCCTCGCGCATTGCCCAGAAACACCAAGGAGCCGCCCGATGAGCGCCAGCACCACCGCCACTTTGCGTCACGACTGGACTTTAGCCGAGGTCAGGGCGCTGTTTGTACAGCCATTCAATGACCTGCTGTTTCAGGCGCAAACGTTGCACCGCGCTCACTTCGATGCCAACCGCGTCCAGGTTTCTACCCTGCTGTCGATCAAGACCGGTGCCTGCCCGGAAGACTGCAAGTACTGCCCGCAGTCCGGTCACTACAACACCGGCCTTGAGAAAGAAAAGCTGCTTGAAGTGCAGAAGGTCCTCGAAGAAGCTGCGCGCGCCAAATCCATCGGTTCGACCCGCTTTTGCATGGGCGCGGCCTGGAAGCATCCTTCCGCCAAGGACATGCCTTATGTACTGGAGATGGTCAAAGGTGTGAAAGCCATGGGCCTGGAAACCTGCATGACCCTGGGGCGTCTCGATCAGGAACAGACCGAAGCGCTGGCCACCGCCGGGCTGGATTACTACAACCACAATCTGGACACCTCGCCGGAGTTCTACGGCAGCATCATCACCACCCGCACCTATGGCGAGCGCCTGCAAACGCTGGCCTATGTGCGCGATGCCGGCATGAAAATCTGCTCCGGCGGCATTCTGGGCATGGGCGAGTCGCTCGACGACCGCGCCGGGCTGCTGATTCAACTGGCAAACCTGCCAGAGCACCCGGAATCGGTGCCCATCAACATGCTGGTCAAGGTGGCCGGTACGCCGCTGGAAAACGCCGAAGACGTGGACCCGTTCGACTTCATCCGCATGCTGGCGGTCGCGCGTATTCTGATGCCGCAATCCCACGTGCGTCTGTCCGCCGGGCGCGAAGCGATGAACGAGCAAATGCAGGCGCTGGCGTTCTTCGCCGGTGCCAACTCGATTTTCTACGGCGACAAGCTGCTGACCACCGCCAACCCGCAAGCCGACAAGGACATGCTGTTGTTCTCGCGCCTGGGTATCAAGCCTGAAGCGGGCGAAGGCCATGCCGACGAAGTGCATCAGGCCGCCATCGAACAGGCGCTGGTCGAACAGCAAAGCAGCGCCATGTTCTACGACGCCGCCTCTGCCTGATGCCTTGAGCGGGCCGGACGTTTTGGCCCGCTTTGAATCGCCACATTCCGGACCGGGGCCTGCATGTCTTTCGATCTCCGCACGCGCCTTGATGCCCGTCGCACCGCACACCTCTATCGCCAGCGCCCACTGCTGCAAAGCCCGCAAGGCCCGCATGTCATTGTTGATGGTCAGCCATTGCTGGCGTTCTGTAACAACGACTACATGGGCCTGGCCAACCATCCCGAAGTGATCGCGGCCTGGCAGGCAGGTGCCGAGCGCTGGGGCGTGGGCGGCGGGGCATCGCATCTGGTGATCGGCCACAGCACGCCGCACCATGAACTGGAAGAAGCGTTGGCCGAATTGACCGGACGTCCGCGAGCGCTGTTGTTCTCCAACGGTTACATGGCCAACCTCGGTGCGGTCACAGCCCTGGTCGGGCAGGGCGACACGGTGCTGGAAGACCGCCTCAATCACGCTTCGCTGCTGGACGCCGGTTTGCTCAGCGGCGCACGCTTTTCCCGCTATCTGCACAACGACGCCGGCAGTTTGAACGCGCGTCTGGAAAAAGCCGTGGGCGATACGCTGGTGGTGACAGACGGCGTGTTCAGCATGGACGGCGATATCGCTGACTTGCCCGCGCTGGCGCAGGCTGCCAAGGCCAAGGGCGCCTGGCTGATGGTCGACGATGCCCATGGCTTCGGGCCGCTGGGTGCCAATGGCGCAGGTATCGTCGAGCATTTCGGCCTGAGCATGGAGGATGTGCCGGTGTTGGTCGGCACCCTCGGCAAATCGTTCGGCACCTCCGGGGCATTCGTGGCGGGCAGCGAAGAATTGATCGAAACCCTGATCCAGTTCGCCCGTCCGTACATCTACACCACCAGCCAGCCACCTGCGCTGGCCTGCGCCACGCTGAAAAGCCTGCAATTGTTGCGCAGCGAGCATTGGCGTCGTGAGCATCTGGCGAGTTTGATCGGCCAGTTTCGTCGCGGCGCCGAGCAGCTCGGTCTGCAATTGATGGACAGCTTCACGCCGATCCAGCCGATCATGATCGGCGATGCCGGGCGCGCATTGCGTCTGTCGCAGTTGCTCCGTGAGCGCGGCTTGCTGGTGACGGCGATTCGTCCGCCGACCGTGCCTGCGGGCAGCGCTCGTTTACGCGTGACGTTGTCTGCTGCGCACAGCGAGGCTGACGTGCAGCTATTATTGGAAGCTCTGGAGCAGTGCTACCCGCTGCTGGATGCAAGTGAATCCACGGAGCCCGTCCATGCGTGATCGTCTGATTCTACTGCCGGGCTGGGGCCTGGGTGTTTCTCCGCTGGAGCCGCTCGCGGCTGCATTGCGTGGGCTTGATGAGCACCTGCGGGTCGAGATCGAGCCGTTGCCGGACATCGACAGCTGCGAGGTGCCGGACTGGCTCGACGAACTGGACGCCAACCTGCCGGACAACGCCTGGCTAGGCGGCTGGTCGCTGGGCGGCATGCTTGCCGCCGAGCTGGCAGCACGGCGCGGTGAAGGCTGCTGCGGGTTGCTGACCCTGGCCAGCAACGCCTGTTTCGTCACCCAGGGCGGGTGGCCGAATGCGATGCCCGCGCAGGATTTCGATGCGTTTCTGGCAGGTTGTTCGGTGGATCCCGACGCGACGCTCAAGCGCTTCAGTCTGTTGTGCACACAAGGCGCGCAAGACCCACGTGGTCTGGCACGCCTGCTCAAGGCCGGCGCGCCGCACAGCTCTAAAACCGCGCTGGTCGACGGGCTGAAAATACTTCAGCAACTCGATACGCGCAGTGCGCTGCAAACCTATCGCGGCCCGCAACTGCACCTGTTCGCCGGGCTTGATGCTTTCGTGCCAGCCGAGGCTGCAGGTGATCTGCTGGCCGTGTTGCCGGATGTCGAGGTGGGCCTGATCGAACAGGCCAGCCATGCGTTTTTGCTGGAAAACCCACACGCAGTGGCGGCCGCGATCCAGGCCTTTCTACATGAGTCTGGCGATGACTGACCTTTCACATCCCAAGCCGCCCTCGGTATTGCCTGACAAGCGCCAGGTTGCAGCATCGTTTTCCCGAGCGGCAGGCAGTTACGACAGCGTGGCCGAGTTGCAGCGCAGTGTCGGCAGCGAACTGCTGTCTCGTCTGCCTGCCGGGTTCACGCCTTCGCCCTGGCTGGATCTGGGGTGCGGCACCGGCTATTTCAGTCGTGCGCTGGCCCGGACATTCAGCCAAAGCGAAGGCATCGCGCTGGACATCGCCGAAGGCATGTTGCGCCATGCGCAGCCGTTGGGCGGCGCGCAGCATTTTGTCGCTGGTGACGCCGAGCGCTTGCCGTTGCGCGACGAGCGCTGCGAGCTGATTTTCTCCAGCCTCGCCGTGCAGTGGTGCGCCGACTTTGCGGCAGTGCTTAGCGAAGCTCATCGCGTATTGTCGCCGGGCGGCGTGTTTGCCTTCGCCAGCCTGTGCGTCGGCACGCTGTACGAATTGCGTGACAGTTGGCGTGCCGTTGACGGCCAGGTGCATGTGAATCGCTTTCGTCACGAAGATGACTACCGCCAGTTGTGCGCGGCCAGCGGCCTGCGGGTGCGCAGCCTTGAAGTGCGTCCGCAGGTGCTGCATTACCCGGACGTGCGCAGCCTGACCCATGAGTTGAAGGCGCTCGGTGCCCACAACCTTAACCCTGGGCGGCACAACGGCCTGACCGGGCGCGAGCGGATTCTGGGCATGGTCCAGGCCTACGAAGGTTTTCGTCAGCCAGCCGGGCTGCCTGCCACGTATCAAGTGGTTTATGCAGTGCTTGAAAAAGCCTGATGGCTTCACGTTATAAGGAAAGATGGTCGAGATGAGCGCAGCCTATTTCATTACCGGAACCGACACCGACGCCGGCAAGACCACCGTGGCTGCCGGCCTCTTGCATGCCGCCCGCTTGAAGGGTCTGAGCACAGCGGCAGGCAAGCCTGTGGCTTCCGGCTGCGTGATGACGGCGGAGGGGTTGCGCAACTCCGATGCGCTGGCGTTGCAGACTGAATGTTCCATCGAGCTGGATTACGATGAGGTCAATCCACTGGCATTCGCCCCCGCCATTGCTCCACATCTGGCGGCGCTTGAAGCAGGCGTTACGCTGACTGTCGATTCACTGCTGCAACCGATGCGGCACATTCTGAACAAACAGGCGGATTTCACCTTGATCGAAGGTGCAGGCGGCTGGCGCGTGCCATTGGCCGGGGAACATAATTTGTCCGACCTGGCCATTGCCTTGGGGTTGCCGGTGATTCTGGTGGTGGGCGTGCGCCTGGGCTGTATCAATCATGCCGTATTGACCGCCGAGGCTATCGCTCGGGACGGTCTGCACCTGGCGGGCTGGGTGGCCAACGTTATCGACGCACAAACCTCTCGGCTGGAGGAAAACCTCGCCACGCTGCGCGAGCGTTTGCCTGCCCCCTGTTTGGGGCGCGTGCCACGGCTGAGCGAGGCGAGCGCCGAAAATGTGGCGCATTATCTCGACGTGCAGCTGTTGAACTGACAGCGTCCGTATCTTGCTGAAAGGCAAGGGTGTTCAGGTTTTATCAAGACTCAGTCTATGGCACGGCCTTGTGCCATTAGTCTGTTTGTCGGGTATTCAGCTGTAAATACTGGTTCAATGGCACGTGTTCGTTTTTTGAACTGAGGATCGGCTTATGCAAATCACCATGAACAACACCCTTTATCCAGGTCTGAGCGCCATGCAGGTCGGGCAAGGCCGTGTCGATCAGGCGGCTACCCAGATCGCCAGCTCCAACATCGAAGTGTCGGGCAGAAGCCAGTCTTCGGACTTTCAGCTCGAAAACCTGCGTTCTGTCGATCGCAGCCAGCGTTCGGATCTGTCCTCCAACATTGTCGAACTCAATGCTGGCAAGAACCAGATTGAAGCCGGTGTTGCGGTTCAGAAAGCCAGCGACGAAGCGCTCGGCACATTGATCGACACCTACGCCTGATACGGGGTTTCTGAAAGTCCTGTGTAACGCTCACGCCGTGCCTGACCTGTACGGCGTCGTCTGCTGAATTTCCCCGCATCACGCTTTTGTATCGTCCCTGCAACGCCTCCATCCTTTACTAAAATTTTGCTTACGCTTTTCTTCGCGTCGTGCGCCTGTGCGTGCGCGGTTGATAAAGCAACGTGGACGAATGGTGCGTGCTTCGCTATTGACAAGGTTTGGGCGTAAACGTATGTTTCAAACACCTGTTTGACCGCAAGGCATGTGAGATTGTCTGGTGCTTGAAGCCATGCTTTCAGCGACCGCCCGGTCATTCGTTCCAGGATTCATCAGCAGAGGTTTATCGCTATGCCTGACTACAAGGCCCCCTTGCGTGATATTCGTTTCGTCCGTGACGAGCTGCTCGGTTACGAAGCGCACTATCAGAGTCTGCCAGCCTGTCACGACGCCACTCCGGACATGGTCGACGCCATTCTTGAAGAGGGTGCCAAGTTCTGCGAGCAGGTGCTTGCGCCGCTGAACCGTGTTGGCGATACCGAGGGTTGCACCTGGAGCGAGTCGGGCGTGAAGACGCCGTCCGGTTTCAAGCAAGCCTACAAGCAGTTCGTCGAAGGTGGCTGGCCGAGCCTTGCGCATGACGTCGCGCACGGCGGTCAGGGCTTGCCTGAGTCGCTGGGCCTGGCAGTCAGCGAGATGGTCGGCGAAGCCAACTGGTCGTGGGGCATGTACCCAGGCCTGTCGCATGGTGCGATGAACACCATCTCCGAGCACGGCACGCCCGAGCAGCAGGACGCGTACCTGACCAAGCTGGTCTCCGGCGAATGGACCGGCACCATGTGCCTGACCGAATCCCACTGCGGTACCGACCTGGGCATGTTGCGCACCAAGGCCGAACCTCAGGCTGACGGCACCTACAAGGTGACCGGCACCAAGATCTTCATTTCTGCTGGCGAACACGACATGGCCGATAACATCGTCCACATCGTGCTGGCCCGCCTGCCGGATGCACCGGCTGGCACCAAAGGCATTTCGCTGTTCATCGTGCCCAAGTTCCTCTCGGCTGCCGACGGCGGTGTGGGCGAGCGCAACGCGGTGAACTGCGGCTCGATCGAACACAAGATGGGCATTCACGGCAACGCCACGTGCGTGATGAACTTCGACGGCGCTACCGGCTACCTGATCGGCCCGCCGAACAAGGGCCTGAACTGCATGTTCACGTTCATGAACACAGCGCGTCTGGGCACTGCACTGCAAGGTCTGGCGCATGCCGAGGTCGCGTTTCAGGGCGGTCTGAAATACGCCCGGGACCGTCTGCAGATGCGTTCGCTGACTGGCCCTAAGGCGCCGGAAAAAGCAGCTGACCCGATCATCGTTCACCCTGACGTGCGCCGTATGCTGCTGACCATGAAGGCCTTCGCTGAAGGCACTCGGGCCATGGTGTACTTCACCGCCAAACAGGTCGATATCGTCAAGTACAGCGAAGACCCGGAGCAGAAGAAGTCCGCCGACGCGCTGCTGGCGTTCATGACACCGATTGCCAAGGCTTTCATGACCGAAGTGGGTTTTGAAGCTGCCAACCACGGCGTGCAGATCTACGGCGGTCATGGCTTTATCGCCGAGTGGGGCATGGAGCAGAACGTTCGCGACAGCCGCATTTCGATGCTGTACGAAGGCACCACCGGTATCCAGGCCCTCGACCTGCTGGGCCGTAAAGTGCTGATGACCCAGGGTGAAGCGTTGAAGGGCTTCACCAAGATTGTCCACAAGTTCTGCCAGAGCAATGAAGGTAACGAAGGCGTTCAGGAATTCGTTACACCATTGGCTGCATTGAACAAGGAATGGGGCGAGCTGACCCTGAAAGTCGGCATGGCCGCGATTAAGGACCGTGAAGAAGTCGGTGCTGCTTCGGTGGATTACATCATGTATTCCGGTTATGCCTGCCTGGCTTATTTCTGGGCCGACATGGCGCGTCTGGCTGCTGAAAAACTGGCAGCCGGTACGGCTGACGAAGCGTTTTACCGTGCCAAGATCCAGACGGCGCGCTTCTACTTCCAGCGCATCCTGCCGCGCACCCGCACCCACGTTGCCGCCATCCTGTCGGGCGCTGGCAACCTGATGGACATGAAAGAAGAGGACTTCGGCCTGGCTTACTAAGCCCTGCATTAGTCATGGAAACCGCCTGATCACTGATCAGGCGGTTTTTTTATGGATGCGTTTTGGCGGATGACGACGGAACATGCGATTTTCTGTGTTTGACGTAATTTATCGCTGGCAGGCCAGACTCGCTTTCATCAATCGCGTCTGGCGCATCGCACATTTTTCGTACGGCCTCCTTCATGGACTCAAATCTGACTTAATACAAATAAATGCTTTCCTTCGGAAAGAGCGGATGCATGTTCAATGACGAACTCACTCATCATGGGTAGCATGATTTCTTCCTCTGAGGGCGCTTGGGAAGATCCCGAAATGTCGGCGCCTCTTTTTAGGCTTATCTGGAAAGCTATGTTGTTTGGCGTGCCTGGCTCAAACACCTGGGCACTGTCCTTTATTCGAGTTGTACTCATGAAAGCGGGCTCTACGTACCGGCCGCCCGTATCGAATAGATGGTAGAGCCGAGCAATGGTATCTAAATCACCGCGAATGCCTCTATAAACCGTTCCTCTAAAAGCGGCGACATCCATTAAACGATTAAGCGCAGATGAAAGCATTTTTATGTGAGGCGATAGCTTTTCGTCGTGATTATCAATTTCAGCTTCTCGCCCAGAATTCTCATGTTGAAGTCGAAGATAATTATTGACCTCTCGGTACAGCGGCGTTCCTATTTCCCCCCTTACGAGGTGACTAGAATAGTCTTGAGCGGTATGCATATAAATGGCAGAACATTCCTCCGGATAGACATCCCTGTATTCAGGATGCTCAGCCCTGAAGTGCTTGTCAGAAAACTTATCCATCAAATCGTCTATTGACAGACCAAAACACTGCGCATCCACATGTAGCCTGGCAGCAAAACGGTAAAAATCATGCCGATCCTGTCCAGTAGAATAATGCCTTTCGGAACAAGCCTGGCGAGATACGCCCACGTCGGGAGTCAACAATCGCTCCGAGCCTGATACAGGCAGTTGTCGATTTATATTCATGGCGCTACTATTAGGTTGTTGATTATGAAAGTCATATCTATCACCGTTGTTATGTGCGTGATTGAGTTGGTTTTGTCCAGGTTAAATGCTCATGGCCTTTTATATTAAAAGGCCATGCACATTGAATATGCCCACTTTTCTGTCGATGCAGAGTAACCCGCTATTTGCATGCATAAAGTGGATATGAGTCTGTGACGCTGCGTTTGCGACACGCTTGAGATGCTCATCTACAGTTTAGACGAGCACCGATATTCAGACCCTTTCGACCGGCACTTTCTGTCCTTTGGGCAATGTGACAATCAGAGCTTGTGATGTTTCCCCATCGTCAGCTACAGACGAAGCGTCGGCATAGACCTTGCCACCCCTTTCGAGAAAATCTCCCAGTCGCATTTTGACAGAGACCTGATTATCACTCATGTGATCATAAGCTCTAATTCCGTCTCGCGCTAGCGAGCCAGTCATTACGTTCAGTGATGGAACTCCTAGATCGGTGGCTTTTATTCTTTTCGGAACGTACGCCCTTGCTTCGTGTGGTTGGGCACCTGTATGGCTGGCAAAACGATTGGGGCGCAGTTCTTCATGCATAAGGATACTCGCCATGGATTGTGGATTGCCCGCGAGTTTATCGTTTTTTATATAGCGACTATCCGTCGTTCTGAAAAGCTCGGTATCATGGTCAAGTCCCATTACTCTCATTGGATCATGCATGTTCAGAAACTGCTCTCTCTGACTATGCGAAAGCTGATGAATGGATGTCAGTGTATCTCCACCAACATGAGTGGATGTAGAGGGAGCTGAAGTTATTCGTTGTGTATGGGATGGGCTATACACATGACGTGAGCCCGAGGTGCCGCAAATATTACCTATAATGGTTTCCTCTTTTTAAAAACTGCAGATTGCTTCTTTTATGCCCGACGCTCTGGTGTATGTACAGTGCCCATGTAATATTGATGCATTTATGTGACATTACCAGAGTTCACAAGGCTAAAAAACTTCCTCGCTACTATTTGAGTTTTAGTGTTTTTCTGATTTCACCTGCCACGCCTATAAGCTCCTCAAATATCCTGCGCATTTGCACGTTGTCTACCTCAATCAAGGGGGTGCGTGTATGCAATACACCATTTTTCTCCTTCGTCATTCCGAAGGTCAGGAAAGGTTTTCTAAGGCTAAAGTTGTTCAGCTGGAGCGCGTAGTTTAATGTGTCAATACTGCTATCTTGAAATGTCCCAACGTCAGCGGTGAAATATACCCAGCGAAATTCGTCTTGGTATACTTTTACGTTCATACCACTTTGAAACTCAAAGCAATAGACTTCATCGATATGTTTCTTGTCAGGCAAGGGCGGCATGTTGTAGTCCTTAGCCAGCCCTTCCACAAGCAGGTCAAATGCGTTTTTCATAATGCATCTCCTCATATCCTCATAATTTAAGGTTATGAGTGGTCACTGAGCAGCATCAGGTTCCCTTTTTGATGATGCTCGTCAGTGAGCAGAGCTGCTGGCGGGCGCGCAGATCGTAACCGTCCGATAGACGATCCTGACCAGCCGATCTCGCTGTTCTATCCGTCTCCCGGTTCCACGCTGGAAGGTAACGAAGGGGCTGATCGCACGCTCTGCCGCATTGTTGTCGATCTGCAAATAACCGGCTTCGGTGTAGCGTACCAACTTGATCCAGTTGCTGGCCAGGTAGCTGGTGGCTTTGCCCAGCGCATTTTGCGCCGTCACTTGTGGCTGGGTTTTCTCCAGCCATGTGTGCAACTGCGCCAGCACAGGTAGGCTGTTTTGCTGTCGGCTTTCGTGGCGACGTTCATCGCCGACTTCTTTTAAATCTCGCTCGATACCGTGGCGACCCAACACTTTTTCGAAGCGATGCAGTGGCAGGCCATCGACGTATTTGGTCGTCAGCAACATCGCCAAAACGCTGGGGCTGGCCATGCTTTTTTCAATCAGTTGAGCAGGCTTGTCCACGGTGACTGGGGCGGCTTCGCACTCGCGGCAACCGTAGATCTTGCGCACATGTTTGATAACGCGGATTTGCGTCGGCACGATCTCGAGCTGCTCGCTGATTTCCTCACCAATGCTGTGTTTACGGTAACCGCGGGCGCAGATCAGTTCGTACTCGGGCAGTTCGTGGATGACTTCGATGCGCGGTAGATCGGCAGGCAGCGGCTTGCGCTTGCCACGACGTCTGGCTGGAGCTACGACCTCTTCTTCAATGGCCTCGTGCGCCAGTTCAACCTCGTGTCAGGCGTCGTTGAACAGCGCCATTTGGGGAGCCTTCGGGTCGATCATCTGTTCCGATTTTTGACCGAACAGCCGCTGCCTCAGCAGGGCAACTTGCTCTTCGAGCATGCCCATTCTGGATTGCATCTTTGCAAGCATCTGCTTGAGCAACACTGCGACCTTGATGTCCAGTTCGACCAGCGTGGCGAGGCCGTCGATGGATTTTCGGAAGTCGACAGGTTTGGGATAGAGATAGACTTTTTCGACTTTGGCGTCGGGACGCATCATGATGTGCTGGCTCTAGAAAGGAATCGGGAGCACAGCATCAGGGATCAGAGGGCGGCTTTGAATGTGGGGTTCATGGAGCGATTACATTCAACGGACCTTTCAGTCACTTATGACTATCGTGCGTGGCTCCGCGTCGCATGCTGTTCTGGACGCTCTGCGTCCGATCTTGAGTGCGCGGCGTAGCGAGAATCACGAATAAACATTTCCAGCCTCCTGCCGTTACAGAAGTAGCTTGTTTATTGATCCTGCCGAATGCATTGTTCGCTGGCTGAGGGCACAATGCCACCAGTCTGTGCGTCATTTCGATGCCAGGTAGGAGGGAACCTCTTTTGTTGCGTCCATCAGCTGCACGCTTGAGTCATTTTCTGCCTTCGCTTGGCTTGCTGGTGGCGGGGTTTGCTGCTGCGTACGTAAAAGACCTCAACGTGTTTCTCACTTCGCTGTTCAACGTGCTGCCGACACTGGTGTTGCTGTTGGGCGGTGCGTATTGCTGTGTTTACCGGCGCCAGCGCGAGCTGTTTCTGATGGTCACGGTGTATATCGCCTATTACCTTCTCGACACCCAGACCGACTTTTACCGTGACAACGGCAAGGTGCGCGAGGATGCCGCGGTCATCTTCCATCTGGTCTGCCTGCTGCTGCCGGTGTTATTCGGCCTTTATGCGGCGTGGGAGGAGCGCACTCACCTGTTCCAGGATCTGGTGGCGCGGCTTGCGGTGCTGATTGCGGTGGGCAGCGTGGCTCTGGGGCTGGAGCAGAGTTACCCGGTCGAACTGCAAGTGTGGCTGGCGGATATTCGCTGGCCCGCGCTGCACGGTTCGTGGATGAGCCTGATTCAGTTGTCTTACGCGATGTTTCTGTTGTCGTTCGCCGTGCTCATCTGGCAGTACCTGGAAAAACCGCGACCGCTGCATGCCGCACAGATCGTCGGTCTGCTGGGTTTGTTCTGGGCGCTGCCGAAAACGTTCATCCTGCCCTTCACCCTCAACATTCTCTGCAGCCAGGTCATGCTGATGATCGCCGCCGCCGTTGCTCACGAGGCTTATCAGATGGCCTTTCGCGACGAGCTCACCGGCTTGCCCGGACGCCGGGCGCTCAATGAGCGCATGCAGCGTCTGGGGCGCAATTATGTGCTGGCGATGAGTGATGTGGATCACTTCAAGAAATTCAACGACACCCACGGCCACGATGTAGGGGATCAGGTGCTGCGTCTGGTCGCCAGCAAACTGTCGAAAATCACCAACGGTGGCGGCAGGGCGTACCGCTATGGCGGTGAAGAATTCGCCATCGTGTTTGCCGCCAAAACCATCGATGAATGTATGCCGCACCTGGAAGCCATTCGCGAAACCATCGCCAATTACGCGATCCAGTTGCGCAACAAAGACAGCCGTCCTCAGGACGATCAGCAAGGACGCCAGCGGCGCAGCGGCGCTCACGAAGCCAGTGTATCGGTGACGGTCAGTATTGGCGTAGCCGAGCGTCAGCCAGAGCACCGCACCCCGGAAGAAGTGCTCAAGAGCGCAGACCAGGCGCTGTACGCGGCCAAAGGCGCAGGGCGCAATTGTGTGGTCGCCTACGGGCAGTTGAACCGGCGCGGCGCAGTGCGCACCACCGAAGCTGCCCACTGAGCAAATCAGGCACTTTCTCGTGACCTGTTATGACTATTGAGTCATGACACGACCCTATGTCTCTGAAATGTTGTTCGGGTAGACTCGTGGTTATCGACAGCTGATCTGCATCATTGCGTGCATCGATCAGCTTCCACAGGTCTCTTGCTCCGAGTTCACGAGGTTTGCCATGGCTGACTACAAAGCGCCACTGCGCGATATGCGCTTCGTCCTCAATGAAGTGTTCGAAGTTTCCAGACTCTGGGCTCAACTGCCTGAGCTGGCTGAAACAGTCGACGCCGAAACGGTCGATGCCATTCTTGAAGAAGCCGGCAAAGTCACCAGCAAGACCATCGCCCCGCTGAGCCGCAACGGTGATGAGGAAGGCTGCCACTGGAAAGACACTGTCGTGACCACTCCGGCAGGTTTCCCGGAGGCCTACCGGATTTACGCAGAGGGCGGCTGGGTCGGCGTGGGTGGCGACCCCGTGTTTGGCGGTATGGGCATGCCCAAGATTGTTTCGGCTCAGGTCGAGGAGATGATCAACTCCGCCAGCCTGGCGTTCGGCCTGTACGCGATGCTGACCTCCGGCGCCTGCGTATCGATAAACACCCACGCCACCGAAGCGCTCAAGGCCAAATTTTTGCCCAACATGTACTCGGGCGTCTGGGCAGGTTCGATGTGCCTGACCGAGGCGCACGCCGGTACGGACCTTGGCATGATTCGCACTAAAGCCGAACCGCAGACGGACGGCGCCTACACGATCACTGGCAGCAAGATTTTCATCACCGGCGGTGAGCACGACCTGACCGAGAACATCATTCACCTGGTACTGGCCAAGCTGCCGGACGCTCCGGCCGGGCCGAAAGGGATCTCGCTGTTTTTGGTGCCCAAGTTCATGGTCGGTGACGACGGCAGCCTCGGTGCGCGCAATACCGTCAGTTGTGGTTCCATTGAGCACAAGATGGGTATTCAGGCGTCGGCCACCTGTGTGATGAACTTCGATGACGCCGTCGGTTATCTGATCGGTGAGCCGAACAAGGGCCTGGCGGCGATGTTCACCATGATGAATTACGAACGTCTGGGTGTCGGTATCCAGGGTCTGGCGTCCGGTGTGCAGTCTTATCAGAACGCTGTCGAGTACGCTGTTGATCGTCTGCAAAGCCGTGCCCCGACCGGTGCACAGAACAAGGACAAGGCCGCTGATCCGATCATCGTCCACCCTGATGTGCGGCGCATGCTGCTGACCATGAAAGCCTTCAACGAAGGCGGTCGGGCATTCTCCAGTTACGTTGCTCTGCAACTGGACATCGCCAAGTTCAGCGAAGATGACGCCGCGCGTAAACGTGCCGATGATCTGGCAGCGCTGCTCACGCCAGTCGCCAAGGCCTTCCTGAGCGACATCGGTCTGGAAACCACGGTCCACGGCCAGCAGGTGTTCGGTGGTCACGGTTACATTCGTGAGTGGGGTCAGGAGCAACTGGTGCGTGACGTGCGTATCACGCAGATCTATGAAGGCACCAACGGCATTCAGGCACTGGACCTGGTGGGGCGCAAGATCGTCGGCTCCAATGGCGCGCTCTATCAGTTGTTCTCGGATGAAGTGCGCCAGTTCATCGATACTTCCGATAGCTCGCTCGGTGAATTTACCCGACCGCTGACGGCAGCGTTGAATATGCTGGACGAGCTGACCGGCTGGGTGCTGGACCGCTCGCGTAGCAACCCGAACGAGATCGGCGCTGCATCCGTTGAGTACCTGCATCTGTTCGGTTACACCGCTTACGCCTACATGTGGGCGATGATGGCCAAGGCAGCCTTTGGCAAGGAGCAGCAGGACGACTTTTATGCGAGCAAGCTGGGCACGGCGCGCTTCTACTTCGCCCGCCTGCTGCCGCGTATTCATTCGCTGGATGCCTCGGTGCGGGCAGGCAGTGAATCACTGTTTTTGTTGGAGGCATCACAATTCTGACTTGAAAAAGTCGTGTAAGCATTTGCTTACACTCCGTGGTGCCAATTGACCTCTTCCCAATAAAGGGATCCAAAGTTAATCTTTGTACATGGACGTAGCGCAGGAAGCGCAACAAGACATAACAGGGACACGTAGGGAAGCCTGCCAGGACGGCGGGGTGAAAGGGAAATCAGGGAAACAGTCTGGAAAGCCCCGCTTAGGCGGGGTTTTCTTTGTCTGCGTTTTAAGGATTGAGGTTTTCGCTGTTCATCAATTCCGCCTTGAACGCCCCCTTGCGCCGCGTGTCGCGGTCTTCTTTAGATAAAGCCCCCAGAGAAAGAATAATGGCGTCGTGCCAGAGCCGGTTGAACCCTCACCGCCGGCAAGGGTCGATTAGCTGTATGGCCAATCAGAGCCAATCAATCAGGAGCTTTTCATGGACATCATTCGTATCATTTTCGCCATTCTGCTGCCTCCGGTGGGCGTGTTCATGCAAGTCGGCTTCGCTGGCGCTTTCTGGCTGAATATTCTGCTGACCCTGCTGGGCTACATTCCAGGCATCATCCACGCGATCTACATCATCGTTTCGCGTAAGTAACGCCACGGCGCATTCGTTGATCGTTCCCCATCGGGAACGATCACACGGCCTGATCAAGCACGTCCCGGTAAAAACGCCACTCTTTCTCCAACGCATCTGCCTGGTTATGTGCCTTGCGGAAGCCATGATGCTCGTCCGGGTAAAAGTGCCCTTCGGCCTTGATGCCGTTGTCCTGCAGAGCCTTGAGCATGGCGCGGGTCTGCTCCGGCACCACCACGGCGTCCAGTTCGCCCTGGAAGAAAATCACCGGCACGCTGATTAGATTTGCATGTAGCAAAGGCGTGCGTGCCTCGTAGCGTTCGATGTCTGTTACCGGGTCGCCGATCAGCCAGTCCAGATAATCGCCCTCGAACTTATGCGTTGCCTTGGCCAGTGCGACCGGATCGCTGACGCCATACAGGCTGGCCCCTGCGCGAAACACGTCCTCGAAGGCCAGTGCGCACAGCGTGGTGTAACCGCCAGCGCTGCCGCCACGGATGAAGGCCTGTTGTTCGTCAATCAAGCCGCGCTCGGCCAGATGCGTGACCACGGCGCAAGCGTCTTGCACATCCGCCACGCCCCAGGTCAGGTGCAGGCCTTGGCGATAGGCGCGTCCGTAGCCGCTGCTGCCGCGATAATTGAGGTCTGCAACGGCAAAGCCGCGATGCGTCCAGTATTGAATGCGCGGGTCGAGTACCGGGTAACAGGCTGAGGTCGGGCCGCCGTGGATGAAGACCACCAACGGCGGCTTTTGCGCACCCGTCATGGCCGGATAGAAATAGCCATAGGCCTCGGCTCCGCCGCTGGGATAGCACAGCGCCTGCGGGCGGCTGATCAGTTCGGCAGGCAGCGGGGAGCCACCGCCTGCCAGCACGTGCACGCTGTGATCGGCGCGGGAAATGGCCAGCACTGCCGCCGTGCTCACGGCCGAAGCGGCGATGCAATAGACAAACTCTTCGTCAACCGCGAGGCTGCGAAAGCGGCTGTAACCAACGCTGAAATCCTCTGTTGAGCCATCAGCCTGACAAAGCCCCAATACCCCTGAACCGTCCTGCGACCAACTGGCCAGATAGCCGTCATTGATCGGCAGCCAGGTGCAACTGCCCAGTTGCCAGGGTGCAGACGCATGATCGGCGGAGGCGGCAGGAAGCGCAGCAAACCCGGACGGTGTTTCGCCCCACGGCTGCCAGAACCCGGCGCGGTCGGTCAGGCAATACAAGCGACTCCGGGCATCAAAACGAGGTTGCTGCAGGGATTCTTCAGCGCCGTCGCCTGCAATGCACACGGCGACGCCCCATTGGCCATCGTCCTGCTTTGCCGCACACATCAGGCGGCTGCGGGTCCACGGTTGATGCGGGCGCTGCCATTCGATCCAGGCCAGGCGCTTGCCGTTGGCACTGACGATCGGCGAGGCATAGAAATCAGCGCCTTCGGCCAGCAACACGCGCTGCCCGTCAGCCAGATTGATAGCGACCAGTCTATGGGTGTTGTGGTCTTCTTCGACGGCGAGTACCTGGCCATTGCTGAAGAACACGCCGCCATAGCGTTTGTCGCCCTGAGTCAGCGCAACCGGCACGCTGGCGTCCAGCGCCTGGCGGTACAGCTGTTGATCGCGCTCGTTGACGAACACCACGGCATCGTCAGCCAGGCAGAACGAGCCGCCGCCGTACTCGTACACCCGGCTGCGCACACTGAAGCCTTGCGGCGTCAGGCAGTGCTTGCTGTTGGCGTACCAGTGCCAGATGCGACATGCGCCGTCTTCGGGGCGGTATTCGTTCCAGAACAGGCCCGCCGAACTGACGTCCAGCTCGGCGAAGTCAACGCCAGCGGCGACCGCCTGTGCGGCGGTCAGGGTGTCAGGAAGATTTTGCGATGAGGCGTGAGTTTCGGTCATTGCGAAAGGCCAGCTCTTCAATGGTTTGAGTAGCGGTTTCGGACTCGTCGCGAGCCTGAGTGATGATCCCGTGGTGATAAGACTTGCTGCACACCGGGTCGGCATTGGCAGCATCGCCGGTCAGCATGAACGCCTGGCAGCGACAGCCGCCGAAGTCCTTTTCCTTCTCGTCGCACGAACGGCACGGCTCGGGCATCCAGTCGTAACCGCGAAAGCGGTTGAAGCCGAACGAGTCGTACCAGATGTGCTGCATGCTGTGTTCGCGCACATTGGGAAACTGGATCGGCATCTGTCGCGCGCCGTGACAGGGCAGGGCGGTGCCGTCCGGGGTGACGGTCAGGAAGATATTGCCCCAGCCGTTCATGCAGGCCTTGGGACGCTCTTCGTAGTAATCGGGGGTCACGAAGATCAGTTTGCAGGGATGGTCTTGCGCGGCCAACTGGTCGCGGTACTCATTGGTGACCGCTTCGGCGCGCACCAGTTGATCCTTGGTGGGCAGCAGACCGACGCGGTTCAGGTGCGCCCAGCCATAGAACTGACAGGTTGCCAGCTCGACGAAGTCCGCTTCCAGCGCCAGACACAGCTCGATGATCTTGTCGATCCGGTCGATGTTGTGCCGGTGGGTCACGAAATTCAGCACCATCGGATAGCCGTGCTTCTTCACCGCTTTGGCCATCTCCAGCTTTTGCGCAAAGGCTTTTTTCGAGCCGGCGAGCATGTTGTTCACTTGCTCGTCGCTGGCCTGAAAGCTGATCTGGATATGGTCCAGCCCGGCCTTTTTGAAGGCGATGATCTTTTCTTCTGTCAGGCCGATGCCTGAGGTAATCAGGTTGGTGTAAAAACCCAATCGCCGAGCTTCGGCGATCAGCTCGGCCAGGTCCTGACGCACCAGCGGCTCGCCACCGGAAAAACCGATCTGGGCGGCCCCCATTTCACGCGCTTCCTGCATGACCTTGAACCACTGCTCGGTAGTCAGCTCCTGACCCTGCCTGGCGAAATCCAGCGGGTTAGAGCAGTAAGGGCATTGTAGCGGGCAGCGATAGGTCAGCTCGGCCAGCAGCCACAGCGGCAGGCCGACCTCCGGGGTGGGCGGTATGTAAGGGCTGTGGGCAGCAGGCGCGATATCAGACAAGATCGATCCAGTACTTTTCTTTGGCCACTTTCATGAAGTCGTCGACGTCCATTCCAAGCTCGGGGATGTTGGGGAATTCCCTTTGCAGTTCGGCGATGATAGCGGCGATCGTGCGCTCTCCATCAATCAGCCCACCGATCAGGCTCGCGCTGTCATTGAGCTTGATCATGCCTTCCGGGTAAAGAACCACATGAGCTTTTTGCGCAGGCTCGTATTGAAAGCGATAGCCGTGGTGCCACTTGGGCGTAAGTGCTCGAAAAGCCGGATCGTGTTTTATCTCGTGCTTCATGGCGTAATCCCCTTATGCCAGACCTTCTGGTCTGTGACGCTGTGGTACGGGGGGCGGTTCAATTCATACGCCATGGACATGGCATCGAGCATGCTCCACAGAATGTCGAGTTTGAACTGCAGGATTTCCAGCATGCGCTGCTGGCCTTCATACGTAGTGTAGTGCTGTAACGTGATTGCGAGGCCGTGTTCCACATCGCGACGTGCCTGACCCAGGCGAGTACGGAAATACTCGTAACCTGTGGGGTCAATCCACGGGTAATGCTGTGGCCAGCTGTCCAGGCGCGATTGATGAATCTGCGGTGCGAACAACTCGGTCAGCGAGCTGCTGGCGGCCTCTTGCCAGTTGGCGCGGCGGGCGAAGTTCACGTAGGCATCGACCGCAAAGCGCACACCGGGCAGTACCAGTTCCTGCGAGCGCAACTGATCCGGGTCCAGCCCCACGGCCTCGCCGAGGCGCAGCCAGGCTTCGATGCCGCCGTCTTCACCGGGCGCGCCGTCGTGGTCCAGCAGGCGCTGAATCCACTCGCGACGAATCTCGCGATCCGGGCAATTGGCCAGAATGGCGGCGTCCTTGAGCGGGATGTTCACCTGATAGTAAAAGCGGTTGGCGACCCAGCCCTGAATCTGCTCGCGGGTCGCGCGGCCTTCATACATCGCCACATGAAACGGATGATAGATGTGGTAATAGGCGCCCTTGGCACGTAAGGCCTGCTCGAATTCAGCCGGGGACAGCGCAGTCGCTTCACTCATGTCAGCTCCTAAAGCTCGATGCTCATGCCGTCAAAGGCGACTTCAACGTTGCGCCGGACCAGTTCGGCGCGCTCCGGCGAGTCTTCGTCGAGAATCGGGTTGGTGTTGTTGATGTGGATAAGCACCTTGCGCTGCTCGGGGAAGCCTTCCAGCACGTCGAGCATGCCGCCAGGCCCGTTCTGTGCCAGATGGCCCATTTCCCGGCCGGTGCGGGTGCCGACGCCACGGCGCTGCATCTCGTCATCGTCCCACATCGTGCCATCGACCAGCAGGCAGTCGGCGTCGCGCATTTTCTCGGCCAGCGCTTCATCGACCTTGCCCAGGCCCGGCGCGTAGAACAGCTTGCCGCCGGTGCGTGTGTCTTCGACCAGCAGGCCGATGTTATCGCCCGGATGCGGGTCGAACCGGTGCGGCGAGTAAGGCGGTGCCGCGCTGCGCAGCGGGAACGGTGTGAAGCGCAGGTTCGGACAGGCCGGGATCACGAAGCTACCTTGCAGCTCGATGCGGTTCCAGTTCAGGCCGCCGTTCCAGTGCTTGAGCATTTCAAACAGCGGGAAGCCGGTACTCAGGTCTTCATGGACCATGTCGGTACACCAGACCTGATGCGGGCAGCCTTCGCGCAAACTGAGCAAGCCGGTGGTGTGGTCGATCTGGCTGTCCATCAGCACGATAGCGCTGATGCCGGTATCGCGTAACGCCCGCCCCGGCTGCATGGGCGCAAAACCCTGCAGTTGCGCGCGAATATCCGGCGAGGCATTGCACAGCACCCAGTTCACGCCGTCGTCGGACAGCGCGATGGACGACTGGGTACGCGCTTGCGCCCGCAGGCTGCCGTCACGAAAACCCGCACAATTGACGCAGTTGCAGTTCCACTGCGGGAATCCACCGCCCGCAGCGGAACCTAGAATCTGGATGTACATGTCAGCTCCCTGGCACACAATCTGGAACACAAAAACAAAGAACCGCTACAACCATAAAAAAAGCCCCGGCGAACCGAGGCTTCACAGCGCAATGAAATCAACGGCTTGCGAAGTACATGGTGACTTCAAAACCGATACGCAGATCAGTGTAAGCAGGTTTAGTCCACGACATAAAAATCTCCTCGGATGAATGCTACGGTTGGTGACTACATCTTAGTGCACCGCTGACGGCATACGTTCAGATGCTTAGGGAGCTATGTTACTCAATTTAACAATTTGGCAGGGCCAGAATCTGCAGAAAAGACCGTTACCGTTCAGGTAAGGATAACGGGACGGCCGCGCTGGCAGGGCGGCTGGCTACGATGAGCCAGCCGCCTGCAGCGTCAATCAGTTGGTTGGCGGTGGCGAGCAGCGAGTGTGTATCCAGATTTGACAGGGCGCGCTGCAGGGCTTGCGAATGATGCGCCCGATGCCCGGCAAGGTACGCCTGCCAGTGTATATCTGCCTGTTGCTGATCCGGCATGTTTGCGGGGTCGAACTGGGCGGACAGCACCCGGATTTGCTCGGGCAGGTCTGCAGTGCGAATGAGCGCCGGCAAACGGCCGATAAACGCCTCGATGTGCTGAAAAAGCTGATCGGCACTGCAGGTGGGCGATTGCACACCGAACAGCAGCCCGGTCCTCCCGGCGATCTGCCTGATGCCGCTGAACACCGCGTACCCCAATTGCAACTCGACGCGCAGCCGCTGGTAGAACGGCGCTTGCAGCAGGTGCGCGAGCAGCCGCCAGGCGGCTTCATCTTCGACTGAGGCCGTTGGCGCAGGGCAAAATACCAGCACGGCGTTTTCGGACGAGGACGATGCTTCGCTGCTCCAGCGTTTGCCGAGGCGAATGGCGGGTAGCGTGGGCACGTCTGTTTGCCGGGTGCCCGGGGTGGCGTTCAGTGCGGTGTTCAACTGCAACTGGCTGGCGGCGCAGAACCCGCTGGCGAAGCTGATCCAGCGCGAATGTTTCCAGACGGTGTGCAGATCACCCGTGGTTTGCGCCTGTTTGCTGATCAAATAGTGATCAGCAAGATGCTTGAGCAACTGGCGAACAGGGATCAGCGGTTCACTGGCCTGCCCGGCGTGTGTCAGCGGTCCAGGTGCGGCGTGTCGCAGGCGTTGCAGAGCGTGTTCGATGACCGCCACCATCGGTGCCCGCAAACCGTTCAGCTGTATCTGCCAGTAGTTGCCGTAGGCACTGAACGTCAGGTTTACACCGGCTTGCCGGGCGTCCTCGATCAGTGGCGTGAGCCGGGTATTGAGCATCTGCCAAAGCGTCGGCTGCGCTGAAGGTAATTCCCAACGCAGGTAAAGCGCCGCTTCAGGGCTGTCTTCGGCTATGGATTCCAGAAAGGGGTTGGGCGCTGGCAGGCGCCATTCGGCCAGCGTGCTGTCCAGGTTATCCACTGGTGCCGAGCCGATCAGAGCGTTGCTTGTGAGTTGTTCCAGCAGCTCACGCAATGCGTCAGCGCCTTGGTCACTCAACTGTGCAGGCAGTTCACGACAGTGATGGTGTGCCAGGGTCAGTGCTCCGCTCATTTGCAGGCGGCGCTGTTCCAGGCGTTGATATTCCTCGATCAGCGCTGGCCATTGGGTTTTGAAGAACCGGAGCCAGCTCAAAAGCAGCGATTTTATCGTGGATGCGCTCGGCCGATTTGCGTTGAGCTCGATATCCAGCAGCAGTTGCCCATCAAACTGATACAGCGGCGTTGCGTTAAGCGACTCGATCAGGCCCCGCTCGATCAATGTGGCGATCAGCCCGCCCGGCTGCGCGGCATTCAGCCAGTGACAGAGGAACGCCACGGCCTCGTCAGCTTTCGCGGGCAGGTGCTCGCAGGCGAACAGCAGGTGTTTTTGCTCGTCGATGTGTTCAAGGCTGGTTGGGTGCTTCATCAGCGGCGCAGGGGCGTGCTGTCTGACTTTTGTGCCGCTGGCGAACAGTGCGCCATGCGTATTAGCCAGCGTTTCCAGTTCCGCCAACGATTGCGGACCGCTCAGGCACAGGGTCATCTGTGCGGCCTGATAGAAGCGCTGATAGAAGTTTTGCAGCGCCTGTTGAAAGGCCGGGTTGGGCACCGAGAGGCTGTAGCGATTGCCCGCATGAAAGCCGCGCAGCGGGTGCTGTGGATTGACTGCAGCCAGCAAACGTAACTGATCGCGCGCGTTTGCATCGCCACGCCAGGCGATGAACTCGGCGTGCAACACTTCGCGTTCGCGCAGCTGATCGGCGACGGTCATGCGCGGCCGGGCGAGCATGTCGCACAGCCGCTCCAGCCCTTGAGCGAATGCCGTCTGCGGCAGTTCGAAGAAGAAGTCGGTGGTGCGTTCACGGGTACTGGCATTCACCTGACCGCCGTGACGCTGCACGAACGTCATCAGGTTTTCCCCGGCCTGGAAGCGCTCGGTGCCGAGGAAAAACAGATGCTCCAGAAAGTGCGCCAGCCCCGGCCACGCCAGCGGCGCATCGTGACTGCCTGCGGCCACGCGCAATGATGCCGCACTGCGCTTGAGCCGCGAATCGTGACACAGCGCCACACTCAGGCCGTTGGCCAGCGTGATGCGTCTGAGGTCAGCGGATTGAGGGGCAGGCATGAGGGCGTCCACAGGAGCAGGGAAGGCAAAGCGTCATGCTAGCGGATAACCGACGGAGTTCGCGAGCCTGGCATGATAGTTGAGATGGCCAGTACAGTCGCAGGAATTGGATCGCCTGAAACACAGTCTTCGCGAACAAGTTCGCTCCCACAGGGGCCATGTGTGCCCCGTAAATGGACTGCCCCCAAGAAGTTGGACACCAATCCGACCTAATGGGGGTGTTCAAATGGCCAAGTATTCAGAGCAATTCAAGCTCACCGTCGTCAAAGCCTATCTTGCAGGCAACATAGGCTTTCGCAAGGTGTCCAGCCAGTTCTCGATCGATTCCAGCCTGCTTCGACGCTGGGTCGCCAATTACAAGAGCCATGGGCACACAGGCCATCGTAAGCCTGGTCTTCGGTACAGCGAAGCCTTCAAACGCTCAGTGCTGGAGCACAAGCGCGAGCACGGGCTGTCCCTTCGCCAGACCGCAGCGCATTTTGGTATTGGTGATCCTGGCCAAATAGTCATTTGGGAACAGCAGCATTACAGTAACGATCTAGCCCCCTACGTTCCCAAGAGAAGAAAGTCTGTTGCCATGCCCAAGAAGCCTTATCCCACCGCACCAGTAATCGACGACGATACGCAGAAGACGCGTGACCAGTTAATGGCCGAGCTCGAATACCTGCGCATGGAGAACGCTTACCTAAAAAAGTTGGAAGAGTTGAAGGAGCAGCAACGACGGCAAAAGAAAAAGCCCTGATCGTCAAACAACTGAGGAGCCGCTTCTCGCTCTGCGCCCTTCTGACGCTGGCGGGCTTGGCGCGCAGTACGTTCTACTATCAGGTTCAGGTGCAATCCAGACCCGATCCAGATGCTGCTCTAAAGCAGGAGGTAGAGCGGATTTATCACGAGGAGAGAGGTCTTTATGGGGCTCGGCGCATCACAGCGGTTATCCGCAACTCAGGCACGCTGGTCAACAAGAAGGTTGTGGAGAGATTGATGGCTGAACTGGGTCTGCGCTCCGTTGTTCGACCAAAAAAATACCGTTCCTATAAGGGCACCGTCGGAAAAATTGCACCGAATTTGCTGGAGCGCAATTTCACGGCGCAACGCCCGAACCAGAAATGGGTGACCGATGTGACCGAGTTTAAAGTGGCCAATCGAAAGCTGTATCTCTCGCCTGTGATGGACCTGTACAACGGTGAGATCGTGGCGTACGAATTGTCTACCAGGCCGTGCTTTGAGCTGGTCACCAGTATGCTGGACAAGGCGTTGCAGCAGTTGCAAGACGAGCCGAAGCTTGTGATGCACTCGGATCAAGGCTGGCAGTATCAACACGCGCAGTACCGTCAGAAACTGGCGGCAAAGGGTGTGAAGCAAAGCATGTCTCGTAAGGGAAATTGCCTGGACAACGCTGCGATGGAAAGCTTTTTTGGTACGCTTAAGTCCGAGTTTTTCTACTTGAAACGATTTGAAAGCATAGAAGAGCTGACGGCAGGTCTGGAGGAGTACATCCGCTACTACAACCATGACCGCATTAAGCTGAAGCTAGGCGGCCTGAGCCCCGTAAAATACAGGACTCAGGCGGCAAGCTAAAACTGTCCAACTTCCGGGGGGCAGTCCAAAATGTGGGAGTGACCGGGGCGGCGATCCGCATTGCTCACGAAGAGGCCGCTGCAGCCGCTTGATGTATCAGTCTCGGGCTCGGGTCAGTGACGTATACAACTCTGGCCGACGATCAACAAAGTAGTCGTTCACCGTTCTGGCCTGCGCCAGCAGTGCTTTGTCCAGCGTCCCCACCAGCAAGCCTTCGTCCTGACCTGCCAGCAGCGGGCGGCTGCCGTCCGGTGCGCAGAGACTGCTAAGCCCGCAGTAACGAATCTCGCCTTCGCTGCCGCAATAGTTGGCGTATACCACGTAACAGTGGTTCTCGAACGCCCGCGCCCGCACGGTCACGTCACAGACAAAGTCGTAAGGCGCCATGTTCGCGGTCGGCACCAGGATCAGCTCGGCCCCTGCCAGCGCCAGCCGGCGAGTGTTTTCGGGGAATTCCACGTCGTAGCAAATCAGCATGCCCAATCGCCAGCCGTTCAATTCAACCACCGGGAAATAGTCTGCGCCCGCGGAGAACATCGATCTGTCCAGCTCACTGAACAAATGCGTCTTGCGGTAGTTGCACAGACTGACGCCGTGCTCGTCGATCAGTTGCACAGCGTTGTACACCTGCTGATCGGTATCGCGCTCCGGGTAGCCGTACAGGATCGCAATGCCATTGGCCTTCGCGATCGCAGCGATGCGCGTAGCTGCCGAACCGTCGTGTGCCTGCGCCAGCTCACTGACCGCTTGGGCGCCAATGTTGTAGCCGGTCAGAAACATCTCCGGGCAAATCAGCACATTCGCACCTTGTGCGGCGGCGCTGACGGCCTGTTGCTCCAGACGAGCCAGGTTGCCGCTGATGTCCAGCGGCAGTGGCGGGCATTGATACAGCGCTATGCGCATGACGTTTTCCCTGGTTGTCAGTCAGCCAGCGTGATCGGGCCGATTTCGTGGAATACATCGCCGGGGCCCGGGTTTTCAGCGTGAGTCTTGCCGCCAAAGTGATTCATGATGCCCCATACCGCATTCAGCGACGTCTGCACCGCGCCTTCTACCCAGGCTGGCGTCCAGGACACATCGTCACCGGCGATGAACATGCCGCGCTGTTCGCTGGGCATGTCCTGCTGCATGAAGTGCGCGTACATGCGCTGGTTGTAGCGGTAATGGCCCGGAAGCGCACCCTTGAACGCGCCGAGGAAGTGCGGATCGGCTTCCCACGAAACGGTGATCGGATCGCCGATGATGCGCGCCGCGATGTCCACTTTCGGGTAAATCTTTTTCAGCGCATCGAGCGCCAGCTTCACGCGCTTCTCGATGGGTTGCGGCAGCATCTTCAGTGCATCGCTCATCCACGAGTAGGACAGGCAGATCACCCCCGGCTTGTCGTCGCCGTTATCGAACAGATAAGTGCCACGGGTCAATCGGTCGGTGAGGGTCATGCTCATCAGGTCGCGACCGGTTTGCGGGTCCTTGTCTTTCCAGAACGGCCGGTCGACCATGACGAACGTCTTCGACGACTGCATGTAACGGGTGCGGTCCAGGGCCATCCACATCTTTTGCGAGAACAGCGATTCCTCGCACTCGATCTGGGTGGTCAGCAGCCAGCTTTGGCAGGTGGTCAGCACGGCGGCGTATTGCCGGGTGTCGCCCCAGTTGTCGGTCACGGCAAAGCTTCCATCCTCGGCTCGCGCAATGCGCTTCACGCCGGGGCGAGGCGCGCCACGATGTAACGAAGACAGGCTGGTGCCCTTCGGCCAATGGGTGCAACGCTCGGGCACGTGGCTCCATAACCCGACCGGCACTTGCTGCACGCCGCCGACGATCAGGTGCTGGTGCTCATCGCAGTTGGTCATCACCACGCGGAAGATTTCCAGCATCGAATTGGGGAAGTCCGAATCCCAGCCGCCAGTGCCGAAACCGACCTGGCCAAACACTTCGCGATGATAGAAGGACAGTTTGGCGAACGCCTTGGACGTCGCGACGAAGTCATAGAAGGTGCGGTCGTCCCACAACGGCACCAGCTTGTTCCACAGCTCCTTGAGACGCGGCACATCACGGTCGCGGATGGCTTGCTGGATGTCACCGAACTGCGAGCCGCTTTCCAGTGCGTCGGCCCAGGCATCGGCGACTTCCTGAAACAGGGCTGGCAGGTCCGATAGCATCTGCGCGTAATAAGTGGTGCCTTCCAGGTCGATGACCGTGCTGCCGGAGGCGGCCGTCAGCGGGTTGGGAAACGGCCTGGACTCAAGGCCCAGCTTGTCGACGTAGTGAAAGAACGCCGTCGATGACACCGGGAAGCGCATGCCGCCCAATTCTGCAACGATGCCTTTGGCGCCTTCGAACTCCTGCGAGCGCAGACGGCCGCCCATCTTGGAGGCTTCATACACCACGGGTTTGAGGCCCATCTTCATCAATTCGTAAGCCGCTACCAGCCCGGCAATACCGGCGCCGATAATCGCCACTTCTGCGCCATGATGTTCAGCCGGAATGCTGCCCAGACCCTTCGGGTGCTCGATCCAGTCATCGAAGGCAAAGGGGAAATCAGGGCCGAACATGGTGATCGGCTTCTTGCCGTTGGCGGGGTGACGGTTGTTCTTCATGACGGACCTTGATGGGCAACGGCGAAAAACAACAGTCTAGATAAGCGCGAGCACGTTAATAAGACGCAAAGTGTCGTCGAAATGCAGTTTGTTTGTGCTAAATGACGAAGCTTGTGGTTGTTTTGAGTGTTTCGTCGTTATTCGCACTGAGTCAGACCGGCTGCCCACGGTCGATCTTGCTGCTGAGAATGATCGACGTGGTGGTTTTCTCCACGCCGTCCACGCTGCCAATCAGGTCAAGAAGCTGGTCCAGTTGCTCTGGAGAATCAGTGCGCAACCAGGCGACATAATCGAACTCGCCACTCACCGCACACAATTGCTGAACCTGCGCCATCGCACTCAAGCGCCGTAGCACTTCCTTGCCCGAGCGCGGTTGTACGGTGATGCCGACATAGGCCTGCAAGCCGCCGTTCACCACGCGTTGCGCCAGACGCACGCCATAGCCGGTGATCACTTTGCTGCTTTCCAGCCGTGCAAGTCGCGAGGTGACGGTGGTGCGGGCGATGCCCAGTTGGCGGGCCAGCATGGCGACGCTTTCGCGTGCGTTGATTTGCAGCGCAGCGATCAATTTCTGATCAATTTCATCGAGCACGGGCGGGCGGGTTTCGGACACGGACATTTCCTTCAGAACTTCCAGCGTTTGGCGGTCTTGGCCAGACGTGCCTGCAAGCCGTCGAGGTTCTGCGCCAGTTGCTGAGTCATCAAGTGATAGCCCATCAATTCGGCCGGTATGACTGGCTGCACCGCTGGCGTTTCAGTCGTTTCAGGCGTACGTATCAAGCGCTCGGTCGCGCCGGTTTGCAGCGCGCGAGCCATGCCGATCAACTGCCGACGGATCTGCCGGTAATCGCCGTCCAGCGAGGCTTTCAACGATTCACCCGCCACCTTGTCCAGGTCGGCAGGACGAATGTTGGCGAGAATTTCCAGGGTGCTCAGGCACATGCGGAAATGCCCCTGAATGGCGTCCAGTTCGACCATGGACATCTTCACTTCCTTGGAGACCGACGGCAGCAGCGAGCGCAATTGCAGCATCGTGGCGTTGAGCCTGGCCGTGAGCTTGAGGTGCTCGTCAGCGGTGACCGGCTGGCCTTGCACAATGCGTCCGTACACCTTGGCGCAGTCACGCAGGCCGCTGGCCAGGTTGTAGCGCCACGAAAACACGGCGTACAACGGCAGCGCGAAGGAGAAGGCCAGCGCCAGCGCGATACCAATCAGGATATCTACCGTGCGCCACAGCCCGTCGCTGATCGGGTTGTAACCGTGTCCGGCAACGATAAACAGCGTAATCGCCGAGAGCAGCGCGGTGTAGCCGCCCTTGCCGATGGCGTGATAGGCGAAAAAGCCGCACAGCACCGACATCATTGCGTAGGTCAGCAGCGGCATTTCCAGATAACCCTGCTGCACCACCACAATCAGGCCGAGCCCGGCGCCGATCAGCGTCCCGTAGGCCCGTTCGACTGACTTTTTGCCGATATTGCCGTGATGCTGCAAACCGCCGATCACGATCAGCATGGTCACCGACGCCCATTCGCCATGCGGCAAATTCAGGCCCGTGGTCAGCAGGATGGTTACCAGCAACCCCACCGCAATCCGCGCCGCATGGATCAGCCGCGCATGCCGGTAACGGCGATACGGATCCAGCAAAGGACGCAGAACAGGGCGAAGCCAGGAGGGTATGAAAGCAGAGCGCGAATTCGTCATGCGTTAAGAGACCGCGAGGGTAGGGAAGAGATCCCTGATTGGATGATGGTAGGCCTCAGTAAGCCACATTTGACCGGCGATGGGTGGGGTTTGTTGGTGATCGGTGAGCATGGCCTTGCGCACATGAACGGTAGGAAAAGAGCTCTGAATGCAGTAAGAGCAAGATTTATGTCTTCTTAAGGTGGCTCTATATGAAGCTTTATCGTGGTTAATGTGTGTTTTCATGAGCCATTATCAGCAGCCAAAGGTGTGCATACGTGCTACTTTGTGATCTCTTGATTTCCCGCGCCCTGCTTGCCGGTATTGCTCATGAAAGCTTTTTTCCCCGTTCAATGCACCGACACGCTGATGCGCATTGCCCTGCTGGTGAAGCAGGCCAGGCTGCAGCAGGGCGTTCGCCAGATCGATCTCGCCGAGAGGCTGGGCATCACGCTTCGCACGTTCCGCCGCATTGAAGCTGGCAGCGCAGACGGCGTATCGCTGCGCGACTTCATGCTGGTGGTCTGGGGCCTGGGTGTGTCAGAGCGCTTGTTTCAGGGGCTGCGAGACGACGAGTCGTTCAGCGTCGAACAGCTTGAAGCTGCCGACCGCAAGCGCGTCCGCTTACCCAGGAACAGGCCGGAGGATTTCTGATGGCTCAGGCTTATATTTACATGGAGTGCCCTGTCAGCGGGCAGACGCTTACGCTGGGCAAGCTGACGATTCAGTCCGGTGTCGGGACTTTTCAGTATTCACCTGATGCGGTGCAGGAAAACATCTGGGTGCCGGATCCTTTCAGGTATCCGCTGTCTGCGCGCTCTTATTCCGTTACGAAAAATGGCGGCGTTCCCGGTTTTATTGACGACGCCATGCCGGACGGCTGGGGTGAGCGGCTGTTGCATCGGGTTGAGAAAGGCCCGCTGGATTCGATCCAGCTTCTGCTCAAGTCCCCCAACGGCGACAGAGCTGGCAACATCATGGCCGGTGCGGCGCGCGTGCCGCAGGACGGGTTGGGCCAGACGCCTCCCAAGGCCCTGCATGCCAGAGGCCTCGATCACTTTATCGATACTTGCGAAGCAATCTATGACAGCCAACTCACTGCCGAGCAACTGGAGATTCTCAAGGTCAGGGATCAGCGATCCTCGGCAGGTGGCGCTCGTCCAAAGCGAACCTACCTGTTCGACAAGAAGTTGATCCTGGCCAAGCCCCGTGACAAATTCGATCACTATGATCTGCCTTCTGTAGAGCATGCCTGCATGACATTCGCAGGGCTCAAAGGGCTTCAGGCGGCCAACACGTCGCTGTATCGCAGCGAAAGAATCAATACGCTTTTGGTCGAGCGCTTTGACCGGTTTTTTGAAGAGCGTACCGGTCGTTTTCGGCGGCTGCCGATGCTCAGCGGGCTGACCTTGCTGGATGCCGAGTGGAAAGCGCGTAGCCATCCGGATTGGCAATACGCTGCACTCGCTGACGAGCTCTATCGCCGGGGGGCTCCCGATCAGGACAGGCGAGAGCTGTATCGGCGCATGGCCTATAACGTGCTGGTCGGCAATGCCGATGACCATCCTCGTAACCACGCGGTTATCTGGAAAGACAGCACCTGGCGACTGTCGCCCATGTACGACGTGCTGCCGATTCTGGACCAAGGGCCTGCTCAGGTGCTTGCCATGTCGGTGGGTATCGAAGGTCCGCGTCTCAATCGAGGCAATCTGTTGAGCCAGCACAGTCACTTTGCGCTGAACAAGTCGCAAGCTGAAGCCGTGCTGGATGAGGTCGCAAGCTGGGAGGCCGAACTGCACGACTACTACAGCCAGTTCCTTGCTGGCGCGGAACTGGATGCTGCGGTCACTGCGACCAGTGGGGCGCGCCTGAAGCGTTAGCAGCGCCGTTGGTTTTGCGGCTCGCTACAGCGCAGACCAATTGATCTGATAGCGTGTACTTCGACCGCCACCTGGCAAGCGCACCAGGCAGTTGTTGGCGAGCAGGGCGCTTAAATGACGGGTAGCCGTGGCTTTGGAAACTTTCGCCACGGCTTGATACTGCGCAGCGCTCAGCCCCTCTTCAAAACCGCGCTCGCCTCCGTCAAGCAGACGATTGAGCACCTTTACCTGCTCGGCGGACAAGCCGTCGCGGGTGTGCAGTTGCCAAAACCGTGTTTTGGCCAGCACGCGTTCAATGCGAGCCAAGGCATGCTCAATACTGCTCAGCAATGTGCGCAGAAACCACTCCAGCCATTGGGTTATGTCGGTCGTGCTTTTCTGGCTGGCCTCCAATACGCGGTAATACCCGGTCCGGTCGTCGAGGATGCTGGCCGACATGGCGAACAGCCGAATGGCCTGCTGATCGCCCTGAGCCAGTGCCAGGTCAGTCAGTGCTCGTGTCAGACGACCATTGCCGTCATCAAAGGGATGCAGCGTCAAAAACCAGAAATGTGCAATACCGGCACGTATGAATGGGTCAAGACGCTGGTCATTCTGGCTGGTGGCAAACCAGTCGATAAAATCGTCCAACTGCCGGGAAAGCACCGGGCGGGGTGGCGCTTCAAAATGCACCTTTGGCCGATCAAGTCTTCCGGAAACAACCTGCATGGGATCGTCGCCACGCAGTTGGCCGGCCAGAATGCGCCCGGAGACTGAGTTGTCCTCCGCTGTAAACAGCCAGCGATGCCAGTCATACAGACGCTGCAAGTCAAGCGCCTGGGCGTGTCCTCGGATGGCGTCCAGCATCAGTTCGGCCAACCCCTCACTGCGAGGGCTCAGCTTGCCTTTATCGGCAATTCCCAGGCGACGGGCCAGTGAAGACCTTACAGAGCCCACATTCAACTGCTCGCCTTCAATGGCAGACGAGGTGATGATGTTCTGTAGCAGCGTATCCAGAACCTCCTGCATTCCGGTATCGCCAGCCACAGCACCGCTCATACCCAGCAACTGTCCTTGAGCCTTGGCACATGCCCGCAGTAACGGTGCGATGCGTTCTTCGTCCCAGCTGAAAAACGGCCAGTCCGGTTGCTGCCAGATCCAGAGATGTTCGGACATCGGATATGCCTGTGCAGTGAGCCGAATAAAGGATTTATTCGGCTCATGAGATGAGCCGATTGTGCAGGCTATTCGGCTCATCTTCCAGCGTCGCTTCTTTGGGTGGGTAAAATATTCGGGTTTGCATCTGTCGAACACCCGTTTAAGGGAACCCATAGAGCCTGCCTGCCACTTAAGTCGGCACAGTCAGGCCCGTCACGGGTAATCTGATGCTATTGATTGATCGCCAAGTGGACTCTATCCCGCATGAAAAAATGTATTGCTCTGCTCCTTACTCTGGTCGTCTGCGAAGGTGCATTGGCAGGAACGGCACGTGATGAACAGAACATCACGTCTTACATCGACAGTCACGGCACCGAACAGATCGCGTTGCTTGAGAAGCTGGTCAACATCAACAGCGGGACAGACAACGTTGAGGGTGTCGTCAAGGTCGGTAACCTGATCAAGCCGGAGCTGGAGGCGTTGGGTTTCGAGACCGCCTGGCACGACCTGCCCTCGGCAATGAACCATGCCGGCAGCCTTGTCGCTGTGCATGACGGCAGCAAGTCTGCAAAACGTATTCTGCTGATAGGCCATCTGGATACGGTCTTTCCTCAAACAAGCCGCTTTCAGACGTTCGCTTACCTGGACGGCGGCAAAAAAGCCAAGGGCCCCGGCGTCATTGATGACAAAGGCGGCGTGGTCACGATGCTTTATGCATTGCAGGCGCTCAAGCACAGCGGCGCGCTGGAAAAGATGAACATCTCGGTAGTCTTGATAGGCGATGAAGAGCTGGCGGCCAAACCGACCGAGATTTCCAGAGAGTGGCTGATCGCCGAAGCCAAAAGAAGCGACATTGCGCTGGGCTTCGAATTCGCCTTGTCGCCCAATCAACTGATCACCGAGCGAAGAGGGCTGAGCGAATGGTTTTTGACCAGCACCGGCATCGACAAACATTCAGCGACGATCTTTCAGCCTGAGACCGGTTTTGGTGCGATGTACGAGTCGGCCCGAGTGCTTGACGAGATTCGTCAGAAACTGTCGAACGAGCAGGGCCTGACCATCAATCCGGGACTCATTCTGGGCGGCTCAACGGCTGTGGAAGATAGCGCCAGTGGGCAAGGCACGGCTTCTGGAAGAAAGACAACAGTTGCCCGGATCACGTCGGTGCATGGTGATTTGCGCTTCAGCAGTGAAGACCAGAGGGCCTCTGCGGAAACCCGAATGAAGGACATAGCCAGTCACCCGCTGCCGCAGACCAACAGCGACCTGAAAATAAAAGCCATCATGCCGGTCATGGCGGATCGCGAAAGCAATCGCCAACTACTGGCAGCCTACAGTCAGGTCAGCCAGGATCTCGACGGACCTGCTTTGGAGTCGGCGCCTTCAGCAGAACGAGGCGGCGCAGATATTTCCTATGTGAACAAGTATGTGACTGCGAGCCTGGACGGTCTTGGTGCGTGGGGGGCAGGTGCGCACAGTGAAAATGAAACCATCGAGTTGGGCTCCTTGCCCGTGGTGACGAAACGGGCGGCTATTTTCCTGAGCCGCTATGGTAACCAGTGATTTGTCTTGGACAGGCGCAAGCTCTTTCGGGCTCTTTACAGTGACCAAGGGGGAAACTCCATGAAGTTCGACCTGCGCAGATCGTCGGACTCTGGCTGCCGCCTGACACTGAGCACGAATCGCGGGCAAAGGGATCAGGCGCTGGCAATTACCCCGGTAAGCTTGTCGAGCTATTCGGCCATTATTTGCTTGTAGCGCTTTTGATATTCAGCATAAGGAAGACTCTGATGTTTAAGCAGATCGAGCTGTTGCTGCTGGTAGGCTTCTTTTGTCAGGGGGGATGTGCCGGCAACTGAGTTCGAACCTTGGGCGCCTTTCAACCCTGCGGCGCCTTTGGGAAATAACTGGTTGGTCATCTCGGTGATCTTTTTCTCTGCATTGATAAACTTGTCGATCACACGTCCACCGCCCCAGCGCGAATCATATTCAGCCTGGCCCACTTGCTGACCAAATTGATAAACGCGAATGTCGGCATAACTCATGTAAATGGCCACGTCCCAACTCCAGGTTCCGATATAGGTTGTCGTCAGAGGGCAGCTGGACGGGCTGCTGCCCGGCGGAATCTGACGTGTATGAAAGCCTTTCTCGGTCAGCAACCTGACGTAGGTCGTATTGAACCCTTCGCGCAGACCCTTAGCAGGAATCATGCAGATTTCCGGTGCCAGGTCCTGAGAAAGCTGAACGGGAGTCACCGTTTGGTTGATGGTGCACCCCGATGCCAATACTGCGGATGCCACTATGATGGAGATATAAAGGGTGCGCATGGCGACCTCCTTGTCATTAATAAGGCCGGCAAGGTACCACGGCTTTTACTGATTCATTGTCCCGTCCTGGTTAGAGGGCATCTGTCCGTGTTCCCCAGCCAGGTACTTCGCCATCGCCGCGAAGCGTCGCCGGGTTTCAATTTCAAACAACCTGTTGATCAGCGAATCAAACATCCACCCCAGCCAGCGGGGTCTCAAACGCAGATTGAACGTATACGTCAGTTCGGACGTGTTATCGCCGAGGTCTTTGTGGTGCATAATGCCCCTACGCATGGATGAATACCGCCATCGCGAGCTGCACCCGATTTTTCAGATGAACCTGGCAAATGTGGACAGCAAGGCTAATGCAGCCACCGAGTGAGGATTTCCATGTGGACACTTTGGTGATTTTTGGGGCTAAGCATGACTCTGGTTTGCCCCGGTCCAAAACGAAAAAAGCCGCGCAATGCGCGGCTTTCAAAGGTGGTGGGCCCACACGGACTCGAACCGTGGACCAAAGGATTATGAGTTGCTGGGCGACGTGCTATGCCTAGAGAAATCGTTCGTAGGTGAACGTAGGTTGGCATAGCTGGAGGCCCCGGTTTCACTGGTGTTTAGCGTAGTTTAGAGAAAGTGTCTCAAGCTGAGTACTGTACTGTGGTTGTACTGATTTTTCAGCGTATCTCGCAGGGAGGGCGTGTCTCCCTCCCCGCACTCCACCCTAGTGAACACAGGGCTACGATGAGTTACTTGCCAAACTTCAGTCGTCTGCGGCCTCGGCATAGTGTTTTCCGCCAGGAACGTCTGACGCAGCATCTACAAGCATCCTGCGTATCCTCCTGGTATTACCTAACTTGGCGTAGCTTTGAGGGGGCCACCGAAATCGAACGTAAGCATTTGCTATTGCTACACGGAAACGCAGAGCCACGTCCCACCTACGAATCCAACCTACGTCTGGCAGCAGGTCTTCAAGGAGATCTCGCGCGGAGTCGGACAACCTTGATGCGAGTAACTGTTCATGTATGACATCGAACAGCTTTTCGACTAGGAGTATTCCGCTGCTATCTCCAGATGAGATTGCGATCCCAACTAGGAAGCTATACAAAGTGTCCGCTTGCTCTGTGGGGAGATCATTTGAAGCTTTGCTGAGAATTGGGGCCCATAACGCTGGACCTGCTGCAACGACACTTGGCGTCAGCCAGCCCAATATTTCCGCCATTGCGTAAAGCTGGCTCATACGGGACACGAAGCGCAAAACCTCGGGCTGTAATAATACAGCGGGATTTTGCCTAAGCTTTTGCCACCAAACGTCTGCGACATGTGTGCTTGCACCACCCGCCGCTAATACGATTTGCCCAGCCATTAGGATGGGAAAATGCTCGAACGCCACCTCGGCTAAGGTGCGGTCGTTTCTCATAAGCAATTTCGCCAACAGCGCGTCAACTCCGGGAAGCTTCTCAGGGATCAGCGGCAGAAGTTCAATCACCGCAGGGCTTTCCAGATCAAGAAACCAATCTGCAAGCAAAAGCCCCGGGTTTTCCCGCATGATCCGTTTACGAGTTTGGGAGGATGCTTGTGTGAGTAGCCAAGTCAGCGATTCCTGAGTTCCTCGGGTTAGAAGGTCAAACACCGATTGGCCTATAGGATCAACTGCGTCCACAGTGATCTCTATTAGGGAAAGCATCTCCTTACGCCTCTCTGGCCACAGATCAATAAGTTTTGATATGCCGGAGCATGTTGGCATTGGGAAAACAGCGCGTCCTGCTCCCGATAGTACGAGTTGTAGCAATTGCGGTTGGGCCACGGGGGCCAGATTGCCATCCACGAGATCTTGCTTCAGGTGCTGTGCGTCATCTAAAGTCGAAAATGATGTGGTTACAATCTCAATCAAACGTTCGCCTGAATCATGCGTCCCTTCGGTGTCGATGGCCTTGATTTCTGCCAGCGGGAGAAACGAACCGCGCTGGCGTCTGACATCGCGCCCATAGCGCCATAGGAAAGGTCTCAGCGTACCTGCTGTTCCCTCTTGAACATCAAGTGCAGCAGATTCGAGCCAAGGCAAATCCTTCACGCCATCACGTGATGGCGTTGTAATGGTTAGAGCCAGTTCTACTGTGATGTCAAAGCGCATGGAGCCTGTAGAGCGCGGTGCTCTTGAAGCCGCAGTCTGGAAGCGAAGGTTGCGTCTTAGTCTCGGCCATTGTTGGGACCAGACAGCAAAAAGCGGAGCGTCCAATTGGCCAGGTGACTCAACCTCTATCGACGGAGAGCCTCCAGTGTAGAGAGACAGAAGGAGTCGCTTGAGTATTGCGATGTCGACCGACTTAGGGGATTGCACCAATTGGCTTACGTCGTGCGTCAGTGGCTCACGATAACGCTCTTTATCGACCAGCCCTTTGGGGCGGATCGCGAAGGCTTGTAATACTGACAAATCCTCAATCGATTCGAAGAGCGCGGGTTCAAGAAGAAGGGCATGCGTCCATACACATCCTGGCCGAGACATTTCGGGGGCAGGCCATGTACGCATCAAAACATACCGGCTGATGCCAGGTACTGGAAGACCAGTCCAGTAGCCCTCTGACTGATTGAAAATAGTCCCAGGCGCCAAATCGCTAAGCTCGGTAAGAAATGAAGTCTCGGTACCTAAGGGGAGCGATGATGCGAGTAGCCTATGCCCGTCATCATAACCAAATAAACACTGATCGAATTTCATTCTTCCGCCGACATCAGCCAGACAAGGGGGGCTGTTAAGTCGTGACCTTCGCCATCATGCCTAACGATCTGAACTCGCCGACTCGGCACGATCTTCGTGGCATCGTCAACCGCAACGTCGTCATCAAGGCGAACACCCTGTGCCGAGATGCCATAAACCTGGTAAGTGAATGACATACCGTTGGTGCGAAGAAATTGGTCAACAAGGGGCATGTTTTTAGCCAGCCACTGTTCAGGGCTATGGCCCTGATCTCGAACGAGATCCCATGCTGAAATCATAAAAGCAAGTTTGCGGGAGCGGTGGGTAAATGGGGGGCGCAAGAGGTCGCTAAGCAATTGAACTACTCGGACCTGCGCAGGCAGAAATTTTGGTTCCCACTCAGGCACTTTGACAGGGGTACCTACCTCCCCCAATTCTTGAGGCAACTCTAGCCCAGAAATATTCCCAGCAGCGTCTTTTGGCAACCGTGCGTTAAGATCGATGATTGATAGTCCGTCCTCTTTCACATCTGCGTTGATGAAAAAAAGAATTCCGTCCTCGGCATCGGCCTGTTCGACAAACTCACGTCGACAACGTCGTTCCTCAACCTGAAGGTCAAATATTTCTCCGGCCAAGTCTGGGAAGAGCGCCGTGCCCCGAGCTCCTGTTACACGATCATGTAGATAGATCGTCACATCCGTATCGCCAGTTTGCGATGTGCGAGGGACCTTTTTAAAGTTACGCCACGCATCGGCAATATTATTAAGGTAGGTAAAATCTCCCCGGAAATGGTCCATTACAAGACGACATTCGGTCTCTCCTGACTCCACCAAATGCCATAGCGCAGCCAAAAAAGTAGTTTTGCCAGACGCAGGTAATCCCATGATTACGAAACTAGCGTTCATGAGTGGCTCCCTCTCAACAAAAGTCGATCAAACTCGCTCACTAATGCGGGGAGTTTCGGGTCATCCAGATAAGATTTGTGGGGTGGCAAAATCCAGCTCCTTAAAAGCCTATCCATCCCGCTGGCAGGGGCCACATTTCCATCGGGATCACGTGCAGCTGTGCGAAATGTCGTTAATAGGAACCTACCTTCTAGCAGTGCGGTAAGATTAGCCTCAAAGGTAGCCAAAGCTTCCAGTGCATCAGCAGCTGCATCGCCCTTAAGCAAGTCAAACTTGGTAGTAACAAGTTGGATCTGTGTTTGAGGGTCAATGCCGCCAGACTCCACCAGGGCTCGAGTAATTGTGCGAACGGAAGCGAAAACGCCCGCGCGCATTCGTGGTTGAGCCACTCGTTCTCCATCTAAGATAAGAACAATCGTGGAGGCTTTCCGAATTTCTATCAGGTTAGCGGCAAGCTCGGGTCTGTCGCGCACGTCTCTATAACTCTCCCCCGCACGCTCGGAAATCAAGAGGTCTGTACGTTCTAGGCTGGTCTCATCTGAAACTGCAATATGAAAGAAAGTCAGTCCATCCTGCGCTGATGTACGTGGGGTATCTGGGTTATCTGCCCCATATTCTGCACGCGACTGAAAGCTTTTCCTTTCGAAACCTTGAAGGCTTAAGCTGTGGGAAAAAAGCGTCTCTGCAAAAGGTCCTCGTAAAAACTGCTCGTACAGCTGAGCGACCAGAGTTGTCTTGCCACCGTTTCGCTCGCCAACAATGGTGACAATCGAGGCTTTTCGCCACCGCAGTAGCATGTCAGCATCATCCAGCGACAACATTGAGGATGCTGGCAACGGCTCCCAATGCTTATCCGAATTCGCTGCCTGCTCGGTCTCCGATTGTTCGAAGACGTCAATGTCGACGTCCAACTCTTCATGCTCGTCTGTCACAGCAGTTGACCCAACAAGTTTTCGCGATAGAGCTGGTTCGCAAGCGCCATTGGTTCACTCGCGAAGGAAGCATCTAGGCCGGTTTGGCTTGAGAAGCGCACGTGCCATCCCCCGACACCCATAGTTTTGGCAAGATTAATTGCCGTGGTAACCGGAGCGAGTCTGGGCGGCAACGTTGTCGAAAGAGTTTCAAGACGCTCAAGATCTTCAGGAGTAAAATTGTCGATAACCTTGGAAAGCTCGATCGCTTGACGGGTGGGTACGTCAGCGATATGCAATGATGCACCGACCCACCGTGCGTCATCAATTAGATTCATAGGTGGGTTTGGGTCGACAGCCTCTGCTCGCGGCAGGCCATAGTGGATTAAAACCTGCAGTCGGTCCGTCTAGGGCGGCGGGTGGCATTAGTCATATCCACTTCAGCGAGCCAGAATGATTCCAGCAGATGCGATGTTCATTCGATATCCCAACGCTCAAGGCTTGCTCGAATGGCTTGGCTGACGACTCCAGTGTGCTTTCGGATAAGCTCGCTCAGCGCCTCGATCCTCTCGAGAGTGACTGGCTCATATTCGCCCTCATTCAACCGACGGGCAACCTGGTTGAGGTTCCTTCCTAGAGCCAAAAGCTGATAGTTCGACTCACCTAATGCGTCGATCTCGCTCATGCCGAATTGCGGTTCGTGAGTTAAGCCCACTCGGATGGCGTCGACAATCCACCGCCGCATAGAGCACCGCTCTGTTCGACTACGCTCTTTGATCGCTGCTTTTTCTGAGGCAGTCAGCAGGATTTCAAAGCGTTGCTTGGGCTCGCTAGTCGGAGTCTCTGCAATTTGCTGATAAGTCCTCGGCTCAGAGGTTGCTGCATGCGCCAGTTGCTGCTCAATAGCCGCTTTGATTGCTGTCCCCGGAGACTTGCCCAAAGCAAGGCAATAATCCGTCCAGCTGGCTTTAAGCTCTGCTCCTAGGTGGATGTTCATGGAACGGCTCGGCTTCTCCACAAATACTCCCAGTCAACGATAAATAGTTTAGCAAGGTCATACTTTGTTACGAGTGTGCGCACACATTACCGGCGATTAGCCTATCCTGCACTAGTATTTCGTGACAATGAAAACTTCGTCATGACGAAGGATTAGGAGCTCATTACTCGACGGTTGAGCCAAAGTTATATAGTTGGTTTGCCAATATAAAGTGTTTTGGTTTTAGCTGATGCGCCACTAGCTTTTGGACAGAGAAAAACTTCGTCATGACGAAGTTTCCTGGACGGTCGGTACTTCAGGTCATAGCACCATAATGAGATAATTGTTTCGCCAAAATACTGTTTTTTGGTTTCTAAAACGAACGCTGAAACCGCCTCGCTGATGCTGCTTGCATTATGGGCGCGGCCCTTAAAAGACGGGGCCTACACCGGGTAAGACTGGCGCATAGTCACCCCAAGAACGGCAACGCCGTGCCGGGTGCGATTCCTAAACAGATCGACAGGCCGGACAGACGGTCCAGCGCTCACCATTGCTAATGGAGAGGTGACTATGGATCTGTTTAAGTGTCTGGCTCGTATGGGCAAGCAACCGCTTCGTATTACTGCCGCATTTTCATCGTTGATGTGCGCGCAGCAGGGTTTTGCACAAATTCCTGTAACCGTTACCAGCCAGGTAACCGAATCCCCGATGACTATCGCTGAGTTTGCTTCCAACTCCACCCGTTGGGGTCAGCAGGTTCAACAGATGGCTTCTCAGATTGACCAGATGAAGCAGCAGTACGGAGCGATCACAGGCTCGCGAGGACTCGGAAGAGTGTTCGATGATCCTCAGCTCCGAGAGTATCTGCCTCAAGAATGGCAAGCGGTCTATGACTCAGTGAAAAGCGGCGGATATTCAGGCCTGGATGGCCGTGCCGAGATGATCTATGCAGATAACAAGGTGTTCGATGCATGCCAAAGTTTCGCTCAGGATGAGCAACGGGCTGCCTGTCAGGCGCAGGCTGTAAAGCCATCGCAGGACAAAGCGTTCGCATTGGACGCCTATGATCAAGCCAAGGGTAGGCTGCGTCAGCTTGATCAGCTCATGGGGCAAATTGATAAAACCCAAGATCCCAAAGGCATCGCCGAGTTACAGGGGCGCATTGCTGCAGAGCAAGCAATGATTCAAAACGAGCAGACCAAGTTGCAGATGTTCCAAATGGTGGCTCAGGCAGAGGACAAGGTACAGGAGCAGAGGCAGCGTGAATTGAATGCCCAGATTCTTGATAAGCGAGGATTCAAGACTCGCACCATGCTGAACCTGGGGGGAAATTGAAATGGTTTCGTACGCTCACATCCTCCCGATCATCGTTTGCTTCTTCATTCTCACGTCATTGCGTAGATTCTGGTTGTGTATCGGCTGGTTCGGCGCTCTGAAAGAGGTATCGCGGCGTGCCCCAGAACTGATTCAGAGTGATCTGCTCGCCGCCGCGACGGCAGTGATGCCATTCCTCTTGGCGCTTGCTGATTGGCTCCAGATAGTCCCGCCTCGAGCAACAGGCCCGATTTCATCAACGCTCGCAGTTTTGATTTCATTTGCCTGCGCGCTTGCCTCGGCTCTTTTGGTTTCGAAGGCCGAAGCTCGCATTGCTGGTAGTTGGGCTGGCACAAGAGAAAGTGCCCTGCGCACGCTCGCCGCTTTGCAGATTATCGATACCGCTGAACTCGCGTACTCCCTTAAATACGCAGAGTACTTTCGAGCTAAGGCGCGTTGCGCATCGCCCCGGAACCTGAGCGTTGTCGAGCGGGAGGATCAGGAATGATTACCTCTCGTTGGTTGGTTTTGTTTTCCCTACTGCTCACAGGATGCGGAGCGGATGAACCTGTCCGTTCTGTCGATTGGTATAAGGCTCATAACGCAGAAAGGGCGACTCAGATCTCGGAATGTGAGCGTGATCCGGGAAGGCTTGCGTTGACGCCGAATTGCGTCAATGCCAAGCAGGCCGAGAATGAACTGCGGCTTGCTGAACGAGGGTTCCGTAAGCGCGAGACTTTAGATTTGAAGGAGCCGTGACCATGGAATCCAATTTCTACGAATGGGTAGGTGGATCTATCGATGTCGTATTGAACGACTACGTCCAGCTCATGGCGCAGACTGTCGTTGGCGACTTCTCCGTTTTGCTCGCTTTGGGTGGCGCGCTATTTTTCATGACGATGGGGCTATTGTCTGTCGGCGGCTTTATTGAGCAACCTCTACCACATCTTTTCAAAATCGCAATTAAATGGGCGTTCATTGGCGCTCTGGCATTAAACGCGAACACATACCTTGGATGGGTTGTGGAAGCGATTCGTGGCCTGGAAGTTGGGTTGGCTGATGCGTTTTCCCCCAATGGAAAGGGAGCTACTGCGACGTCTGTCTATCAGGTAATCGACAGGGCTATGACTGATGGTTTCAAAATTGCCTCTGATCTCCTTGCCCGCGCAGGGAGGCGAGGCATAACGGAGATAGGCATGATGTGCTATGACTTGCTCATGGCCGGCACGATGCTTGTCGCAACATTTCTGATCACGCTGCCTGCTGGTGCCATGATCATTACCGCCAAGGTGCTGATGTCGTTTCTGCTGGGGTGTGGCCCGATCTTCATCGCAATGCTGCTCTTCGGCCAAATGACCGGCAAGTGGTTCGACCAATGGTTTGCGCAGGTGATGAACTACATCATGCAGAGCGCGGCAATAACGTCCGTGCTGACGCTAGGTATGAAGTTTTTCACTACGATGTTGACGGACATCCAACCGACTTCTGGGAATGGCCCCGCGACCGATATGTTGGAGGTATTGGCTCTGAGTGGGATAGTCCTCTACATGGTCTATCAAGCCAGTTCCCTGGGAAGCCAACTTGCGGGTGGTTTATCGTCTAGGGAAACTCTGAAAAAGGTTTCCTGATTTGGCAAAATACCCCAACACCTTTCACCGAGCTTCCCTGATGAAACAGATGACCTTCGCCGATGCCGAGTACGCGGGTAAACGTAAGCATACCCGCCGCGAGCGCTTTCTCATCGAGATGGATCAGGTTGTGCCCTGGAAAGGCTTGATTGCCCTTATCGAACCACATTATCCAAAGGGCGAAGGTGGCCGTCCGGCTTATCCGCTGATGGCGATGCTGCGTATTCACCTGATGCAGAACTGGTTTGGTTACAGCGATCCGGCGATGGAGGAAGCACTTTACGAGACAACGATCCTGCGCCAGTTCGCAGGGTTGAGTCTGGATCGAATCGCCGATGAAACCACGATTCTCAACTTCCGGCGTCTGTTGGAAAAGCATGAGTTGGCAGGCGGGATTTTGCAGGTCATCAATGGCTATCTGGGTGATCGAGGTTTGATGCTGCGCCAAGGTACGGTGGTCGATGCGACGATCATTCATGCGCCGAGCTCGACCAAGAACAAGGACGGCAAACGCGATCCCGAAATGCATCAGACGAAGAAAGGAAACCAGTATTTCTTCGGCATGAAAGCGCATATCGGCGTCGATGCCGAGTCGGGTTTAGTCCATAGCCTGGTGGGTACTGCGGCGAATGTGGCGGACGTGACTCAGGTTGATCAATTGCTACATGGTGAGGAAACCTATGTCAGCGGTGATGCGGGCTACACCGGCGTGGACAAGCGTGCGGAGCATCAGGATCGTCAGATGATCTGGTCAATTGCGGCCCGCCCAAGCCGTTATAAAAAGCATGGCGAGAAAAGTTTGATCGCACGGGTCTATCGCAAAATCGAGTTCACGAAAGCCCAGTTACGGGCGAAGGTTGAACATCCGTTTCGCGTGATCAAGCGCCAGTTTGGTTATACGAAAGTCCGGTTTCGCGGGCTGGCTAAAAACACCGCGCAACAGGCTACTCTGTTTGCCTTGTCGAACCTTTGGATGGTGCGAAAACGGCTGCTGGCGATGGGAGAGGTGCGCCTGTAATGCGGAAAAACGCCTTGGAAAGGTGCTGTTTGAAGGAAAATCGATGAGTTAAGAGCGGAAAACGTCTAATTATCTGATCGGGCGAGCTTTTTTTGAACCTCAGGCCATGAGAGCGTCAAAAATCGATGCCTACTTCAGACCTTCCTTAGGTAAGTGGATTAGATAGGCAAGCAGTCCCGTGGCTCCCCAGGAAAGTGAACTATCCCTAAGTAGTTTATTAGGGAGAACTGTAAAGTCCCTTTCATATCTATGCCTTATGGTTACTGAGTCTTTCATGGCCTTACTGCTCTGAGGATGGCGCTTCTAGGTGCAGTACCGTGTTGACTTGACTGGTCCTAAAATAAACCCGTCGTCCTATTTTAATCATGGTTGAGCGGAGCGCTCTGGATATCTCGCTATCTGCATAGAGAGATACGCGCACTCCGTCAGTCGAGCGACCCAAGAGTTTCGCGAGATCTGGTAAGGTCATAAGTGGCCCAAATTTATGCAGTAGATACTGTTCAGTAGTCATCCGTAAATTCGCTTTGTCTGCGGTAGATGAGCGAAGTTTTATATGTCGAGTAGTACGTGTCAAATGTAGTGGTGACAATGAAGTCGCCAAGTTGTATGAGATTGGCAGGGGCGCTGTCACCATTTTAGTGCCAAGGTTATATGTTTTGGCTTTTCTGGGCGAAACTAACTAGTTGTGACAGTTAGGTTTTTCAGATTTTTTTTAATTTGCTTATTTTTTTTCACTTTTGGATCTGTTCCGACCCTGAGTCTGGGGAGCCGAGCCAATTCGGTCGAGTCTAGCGACCAAATCCTCGGCTCTGAGATGGGTGTATCGCTTGAGCATCTGCATCGACTTGTGGCCACTAATGGCTGAAACCTCTTGGTCAGATAGCCCGCCTTCGACAAGCCGACTCACTGCCTCATGACGCAGGTCGTGAAACCTGAAGTCAGGTAGGTCGAGCTTCTTCTTCAGCTGACCCCAAATTTTCGTGAAGGTATACGGCCGACGCTTACCGTCCTTTCCAGGCTCGCCGAAGAACACCAGATTGCAGTCGATTGGTCGCACCGGGTTATCCATCGCGGCTTTGAATACTTCGGTGGCACGCTTGCTTAGAGGCACAGTGCGCGAGCCGTCGTTCTTTGTGTCGGAGAGACGTATGACGCGCTTTGCCAAATCCACTTGAGGTCGACGTAGGGATGAGATCTCTGACGAGCGCATGCCCGTTTCCAAAGCGATGCAAACAATCCAGCCCAACATAGGATTGCTATGTCGATTCACGGCCGCGAGCAAAAGACGTTCTTCCTCCGGCGATAGCCTCCGATCACGACCATCCCCAGGGCTGGGCTTACGGATATTCAGCACTGGGTTGAAAGTCAGGCCCAAACCCCACTCTTGAATCGCTACGGTGTACAAGTGGCTCAACAGGGCCAGTTCGAGGCGCACTGTGTTGTTGCTAATGGTCCCACCACGGCTGGGCTCGTTCAGGCGCTTGTCGCGATAGCCGGCGATGATGTCAGCGGAGAGCGCAGCCAGTGAGTATTTGCCCAGATGCTCGATGAGCTTCTTGGCTTTCGAGGTTTCGCCACGCTGAGTGGTGGGCTTCTTGGTGGGGGTGATGTCGCTCAAGTAGCGCTTTAGGGCCGCCTCCAGCGTCATGCGCTCGGAGCCGCTGCGCTGGATATACACACCTCTGACCATTTCGTCTTCGGTGCGACGTGACCAGTCCTCCGCATCGCGTTTGGTGCGGAAGGTTTTAGCCACAGTTGGCCAGCCGGTTTTGCGGATCAAAGCCTTCCAGGTGCCGGAAGGGGTTTTGACTAGTGTTGCCATCTGAAAGGACTCCAAAGGTGTACTGGCGCACCAGCACTGTACCGATTTTGTACCTTTAGACCATAGGACTGTATTTGTGCAGAGCCACCCAGAAACGCGAAAGCCGCGCAGTGCGCGGCTTTGAGTATGGTGGGCCCACACGGACTCGAACCGTGGACCAAAGGATTATGAGTCCTCTGCTCTAACCAACTGAGCTATGGGCCCTCAGTAGGCCGCGGATTATAACGGCGGTTTCGCGGCTGTGCTATCCGAAACGTCGGAAAGATTCGTAAGAAGGAATCTCTCGCTGAATTCGTCGGGCTGGAGGGGCAGGCTGATGATGTAGCCCTGGATCTGTTCGCAGCCTTCTTCGCTGAGAAATTGCTGCTGTTCGTGGGTCTCGACGCCTTCGGCGATCACGGTCAGTTGCATGCTGCGGCCCAGTGCGATGATGGCGCGGACGATGGCGGCGTCGTGGGTGTCTTCGGGCAGGCCGCGGATGAAGGACTGGTCGATCTTGAGGATGTCCAGTGGCAGGCGCTTGAGGTAGCTCAGCGAGGAATAACCGGTGCCGAAGTCGTCGATGGCCAGTTGCACGCCGAGTTGTTTCAGCTTGTGCAGCACGGCCAGCGCATCCTGTGTCTGGCTCATGATGAAGTTTTCGGTGATTTCCAGTTGCAGGCAATCCGGCACCAGGCCGTTGTCGGTGAGCAGCTGTTCGATGCGCTCGACCAGATTGGGCTGGCGCAGTTGGGCGCCGGCCAGGTTGACCGACATTGGCCCGAATGGTGTGCAGGTTTTCCGCCATGCGCCCATTTGGCGGCAGGCCTGTTCCAGCACCCAGTCGCCAATCTGCAGGATCATGCCGTTTTCTTCTGCCAGGGGGATGAAGTGTTCAGGTGGCACTTCGCCGAACGTCGGGTGGCTCCAGCGTATCAGTGCTTCTGCGCCGACCAGCGTTTGGGTCAGAAGGCTGATTTTGGGCTGGTAAGCCAGGCTCAGCTGGTTGCGGTCCAGTGCTCTTCTCAGCTCCTGCTCAAGCGCAATGCGCTCGCTGGCCTGTTCGGTCAGGTCGCGGGTGTAGCTTTCGACCCGATTGCGGCCCTGAGCCTTGGAGCGGTACATGGCGGCGTCGGCATTTTTGACCAGCGTCGCCACGTCGGTGCCGTCGGTGGGGAATACGCAGCTTCCGATGCTGGGGCTGATGTACAACTCGTGCTCGCCGGCTTCAAACGGCGTACTGAAGCAGGCCAGCAGCTTGTTGGCGATAGCCTTGGCGTCGCTGGGCTGCAGCAGGCCGGGCAGCAGAACGATGAACTCGTCACCGCCGAGTCGCGCCACAGTGTCGATGTCGCGCAGGGTTTCCTTGAGGCGGTGGGCAATACCCTTGAGCAGCAAATCGCCGACCGGATGGCCCAGGCTGTCGTTGATGTGCTTGAAGCGATCCAGGTCAAGAAACAGCACCGCGCCAAGGCTGCCGGACTCTTCGCTGTGCAGCAATGCGGACTGCAAGCGACTCTCGAACAGGGTGCGATTGGGCAGGCCGGTCAGCGGGTCGTGGTGAGCCTGGTAGTCGAGGCGCGCCTGGGCATGTTTGAGGCTGGAGATGTCTGCGAACACCGCGACAAAGTGCGTCAGAAGGTTCTCTTTGTTGCGTACGGCGCTGACGGTCAGCCAGCTCGGATAAAGCTCGCCGTTCTTGCGTCGGTTGCTGATCTCGCCTTGCCAGTGGCCTTCGGCTGTCAGCTGATGCCACATCGAGGCGTAGAATGCGCTGTCATGCTGGCCGGAGGCGAGCAGACGAGGTGTCTGGCCGATGGCCTCGCTCTCGCTGTAGCCGGTAATTTCAGTGAACGCGCGGTTTACGGCGCTTATTCGCTGGTCGGTATCGGTGATAAGCACGCCCTCGGCGGTGCTCTCGAAGACGGTGGCGGCCAGGTGCAGTTTTTCCTGCATCAACTGGCTTTCGGTTATGTCCCGCGAAATCGTCAGCAGGCACGCGTCGCCCGAGATGAGAAGCGGGTGCGAAGACAGTTCGCATACCCGGATACTGCCATTGACATTGCGAAGTCGAGCCCGAAAACCATGCACAACGCCGTGCTGCTTCAACTGCTCGATAAGCCTGGAGCGCTCGCTTAAATCAGCCCATATGCCCAGGTCGAACGTGGAATGTTCAAGGCAGTGCCGTTCGCTGTAACCCGTAATCCGGCAGAACCCTTCGTTGACCTCCAGAAGCATGCCGTCCTGTTGGCGAGTAATGGCGAGCCCGTCAGGCGCGGCATGAAAGGCTTTGGCGAACTTCTCCTCGGAAAGCTGCAGTTGCTGCTGGGCCTGTTTGAGTGCGGTGATGTCACGCACGACCACCAGCACTGCCGGTGTTGAGCCTTGATCGAAAGGTTGCGCAGACATCAGCCCTGAAAAGGTTCGCCCGTTCTTGCGGCGGAAGGGGATCTCGAGATTATGGATGTTGCCTGTTTGTAACTGTTGCAGCACTTTTGGGCCAATGCCCGGCACTGCCCATAGGTCAAGCTCAGTAGGTGTTTTACCAATGACTTCTTCGATGGAAAGCCCTGTGTGCTCAACAAATGCCTGATTGGCATCCATGATGTGCCCATCGATAAGGCTGGCGATGATCATGGCGTCCGGACATTGAGCGAAGACCGAAGCGAATCTGCCTTCTGACAGTCGCAACGCTTCCCGGTCGCTGATATCGATCATTAATCCAGCCATAAGTGGCTCAAGTCCGTGTTTGACCGCTGCTGATGATATGACCTTGGTAACACATGCCGAGCCAAGGTTTGACCCGATAACATGTGTCCGGGGTGATACATAGGTGTAGGTCAATTAGCGGGGGGCCGCAACCAGACCAATGTCTGAAAGTTTGTAACTTGATCTGATTCACGTTTTCGGTGCAGGTCTCGGTTTTGCCGGGCCGAAAACGCAAAACCCCCGGCAGGCCGGGGGTTTTGTTGACTCGCTGGTGCGATTACTCGTCGAGGAACGAGCGCAAGTGCTCGCTTCTTGTCGGGTGACGCAGCTTGCGCAGTGCCTTGGCTTCGATCTGACGAATCCGCTCGCGGGTTACGTCAAACTGTTTACCGACTTCTTCAAGCGTGTGGTCGGTATTCATGTCGATGCCGAAACGCATGCGCAGAACCTTGGCTTCACGGGCGGTAAGGCCCGATAGCACTTCGCGTGTCGCTTCTTTCAGGCTTTCAACGGTGGCGACATCGATTGGCGACTGCATGGTCGAGTCTTCGATGAAGTCACCCAGGTGCGAATCTTCGTCGTCACCGATCGGGGTTTCCATGGAGATCGGCTCTTTGGCGATCTTCAATACCTTGCGGATTTTATCCTCAGGCATTTCCATGCGTTCGCCCAGCTCTTCCGGGGTCGGTTCGCGACCCATTTCCTGCAGCATCTGCCGGGAAATACGGTTGAGCTTGTTGATCGTCTCGATCATGTGCACCGGAATACGAATGGTGCGGGCCTGGTCGGCAATCGAGCGAGTGATCGCCTGACGGATCCACCAGGTCGCATACGTCGAGAACTTGTAGCCACGACGGTATTCGAACTTGTCCACAGCCTTCATCAAGCCGATGTTGCCTTCCTGGATCAGATCGAGGAATTGCAGGCCACGGTTGGTGTACTTCTTGGCGATGGAGATCACCAGACGCAAGTTGGCTTCAACCATCTCTTTCTTCGCGCGGCGGGCCTTGGCCTCACCGATCGACATGCGACGGTTGATGTCCTTGATCTCGGCGATTTTCAGGCCGGTTTCTTCTTCCAGCGCAGACAGCTTCTGCTGGCAACGCTGGATGTCAGGCTGCAGGCGACCAATGGCTTCAGCGTATTTGCCTTTACCTTTGGCGAGCCCATCGGTCCAGCTTTCGTCAACTTCGTGGCCGGGGAACTGGCGCAGGAAGTCGGCGCGCGGCATACGTGCATCACGTACGCACAACTGCATGATGGCGCGTTCCTGAGCACGAAGACGCTCGAGGGCACCACGGACACGCTCTACCAGACCTTCAAACTGTTTTGGAACCAGTTTGATCGGCATGAACAATTCGGCAAGGGCAACCAGTTCGGCGATGGCGTGCTTGTCGTCGCGACCGAACTTCTTCAGCGCCTTGCGGGTGATTTCCATTTGATCGGAAACCGCACCGAAACGCTGCTGGGCGATGACCGGATCCGGACCGCTTTCGACTTCGTCTTCTTCGTCGCTCGAGTCTGCCGACTCTTCCTCATCATCGTCAGCGCCTTCGGCCTTGACGGCTTTGGGGTCGACGGGCGGAGGGACTTCGGCAGGCGGCGCGATGCCGTCGTCCGGGTCGATATAACCGCTGAGAACGTCGGAGAGACGACCGCCTTCGCTGGTGACACGTGTGTATTCGGAGAGAATATGGTCAACCGTGCCTGGGAAGTGCGCAATTGCGCCCATCACTTCACGGATGCCTTCTTCGATACGTTTGGCGATTTCGATTTCGCCTTCACGGGTCAGAAGTTCAACGGTGCCCATTTCACGCATGTACATACGAACGGGATCGGTGGTACGCCCGATATCGGTCTCGACCGCTGCCAACGCTGCAGCCGCTTCTTCTGCGGCTGCCTCGTCGGTATCGGCGTCGGCCAGCATCAAGGCGTCCGCATCCGGAGCACTCTCGTGTACCGGGATCCCCATGTCGTTGATCATGCGGATGATGTCTTCCACCTGCTCGGGATCTGAAATATCCTCAGGCAGGTGGTCGTTGACCTCTGCGTAAGTCAGATACTTCTGCTCACGACCCAGGGTGATCAACTCTTTGATACGAGACTGCTGTTGCGCTTTTCCGGACATAACACCCTATCCACTGAAGGTCTTGGCGGGCAAAAAACAAGCCGAGGATTATACCCGAGCTATGACCTCACGCGCCAGTTGAGGTCGGGTTTTGTGCGGGAACATTGCGATTTAGCAGTTCCCTTAGCTGAATTTTCTCTTCTGCGCTCAGCTCGGTCTGCCGAGCCTTGCTGATCAGATGGTCCAGGCTGCGCTCGCGTTGGCGAGCGGATAAGCTAGTTATAGTGTCGAAAAACTGTTGTTCAAGGTTGTCGGTCTCAATCAGCCATTCCTTTTCTGCCAGTGCACGCAGCAAGCGGCCCTGTTCAGTTCCGTGCCATCGCGCTATCAACTGTAACGACCGCAGGCTGGGATTCTTTTGCCGGGCTTCGATAAGGGCGACCAGCAGTTGTGCGTTTGATTGGTCTTCTGCAGCGAAATGGCTGGCATTTTCGACCTTTTCGGCCAGTTCCGGGTGGTGCAGCAAGGTTCTCAATGCGGCCTGCATTGGCGGCTCGACGGCGGTCGGTACACGCGGCGTGCGGGGTTCGAACTCCTGACGCTTGCCTTTCTTGCCCCAGGACTTGTTGTTGTCCCATTTTTTCTGATTCGGACCGCCGGCTTTCTTTGGCGTCCATTCCTGCTGCGCCTCGTACCCGCCTTGTGGCTGGTAATCGGCAAAGTCGGGCATGGCGTCGTAATCGACATACGGGTCGTAGCTCGGAGGCGCGTCTGCGGGTGCGCTCTGCACCAGTTGGCTGACGGCCTCGCCGGTGAGCCCGGTAATTTCACTGAGGCGCTGACGCATCAGGATCCGCAGGTTCGCGCCGGGCACTTTGTCGATCAGTGGCGCGGCGAGTGTGGCCATGTGCGCTTTGCCTTCCAGTGAGCGCGGGTCGGATTCTTTGGTCAGTTGCTCGAAAAAATAATCGGCCAGCGGCTGGGCGTGCTGATTGATGCGCGCCTTGAAGGCGTCGGTGCCTTCCGAGCGCACCAGCGTGTCCGGGTCTTCGCCTTCGGGCAGAAACAGGAAGCGGGCCCGCCTTCCGTCCTGCAGGTTTGGCAGCGCGGCCTCCAGCGCTCGCCATGCGGCGTTGCGTCCGGCCTGATCGCCGTCGAAGCAGAACAACACGTTCGGCACGACCCTGAACAAACGTTTCAAGTGTTCTTCGCTGGTGGCCGTGCCCAGCGTGGCCACGGCATTGCGCAAGCCTTGCTGGGCCAGAGCGATGACGTCCATGTAACCTTCAACGACGATGATTTCATCGAGGTTGCGATTGAATTTGCGTGCTTCAAACAGCCCGTACAGCTCCTGACCCTTGTGGAATACCGGCGTTTCCGGCGAGTTCAGGTACTTGGGCTTGTCGTCGCCCAATACGCGACCGCCGAAGGCGATGATGCGCCCGCGCGAGTCACGGATCGGAAACATCACCCGGTCACGGAAGCGGTCGTAGCGCTTGCCGGTTTCAGCGTTTTCGATCAGCAAGCCGGCATCTATCATGACCTTTTGCTGTAGCGAGTCGCTGCTCAGGTGCTTGTACAGGTTGTCCCAGCCGGGTGGTGCAAAGCCCAGGCCGAAGTCCCGGGCGATTTCACCGGACAGGCCGCGGCCCTTGAGGTAATCCACTGCGGCTTTGCGCGACGGATGGCTTTTTAGTGCCTGGCGGTAAAACTCGGAGGCAGCGTTAAGAAGCGGGTAAAGCGGTGAGTCGGTCGGCTGACGGGGTTTCTGACCCTTGACGCCTTGCTCGCGTGGCACTTCCATGCCGGCGGCTTTGGCAAGGTCCTCGACGGCCTGGGGGAAATCCAGGTTGTCGTGGTCCATGATGAAGCCCAGTGCGTTGCCACCTGCGCCGCAGCCAAAGCAGTAATAGAACTGTTTGTCCGGGCTGACGCTGAAAGAGGGTGTCTTTTCTTTGTGGAACGGGCAGCACGCGCTGTAGTTCTTGCCGGCTTTTTTGAGCTGCACGCGCGAGCTGACGACATCGACAATGTCGGTGCGGTTCAGAAGGTCGTCGATAAAGCTCTGGGGGATCAGCCCGGCCATGGCGTTCTCATCATCAAGCGTGTCGCGAAAATATCGAGTGACTCTACGAGCGTTCCGTCAGCCTGTCAGCCGTCTTTTGGTATGACGACAGCAATAAGCGGGCACGTCTTTGCATCCGAAGGTCGGTGCTGAAAGCTGAAAAAAAGCGGGTGCATGACTTTTGCGAATCGATCATCAGGCTGTGGGCGTTGACGACATTCATTCGGATAGGGCGAGAGACGCTGCCTTGGCTGAGCTTCTTGCGAAGTCATCAAGGCATACTCGTCTTGTCATCAGCCAATTGCTGCCCGAGTGGGCATGGCTGAAGCTACCTGTAAACAGGCTGGACGTGCTTGACTGGTTGTTTGAGTCGCATCTGCGGCCTGGACAGGTCAATCAATCTAGCTAACGCAAAACAGCAAAGCTGTAACTGCAGACAGCCCGGCTGTGTGGCCGGGCAAGGCAGAAGCTTGCGACGAAGGTCTGTAAATTAATACAGACGAACGGCGCGGCGCTGTTCGCGCTGGACTTTCTTGGCGTGGCGTTTGACAGCAGCTGCTGCCTTGCGCTTACGCTCCGAAGTCGGCTTCTCGTAAAATTCGCGGCTACGAACTTCAGCCAGAACACCGGCTTTTTCGCAGGAGCGCTTGAAACGACGCAGAGCTACGTCGAAGGGTTCGTTCTCTTTAACTTTGACGGCTGGCATCCAGAGCTACCTTCATTCATTACCGGGGTCAACGCTCTGTACAAACACTGCACAAAGTACGTCGGTTTTTAAGGGTTGCGGATGTTAACCCCTCATTGAGAGGAATGCAAAGCCTCTGATCGAAAACCGCTGGTCGGCACCTCGGTCGACGACTATTATGCGCGCCTTCAAATCTGCCCCCTACAAGGCGCAACCCCATGCTAGTACTGGGATTAGAAACCTCCTGCGACGAAACCGGCGTCGCGTTGTACGACAGCGAACGCGGTTTGCTGGCGGACGCTTTATTCAGTCAGATCGACCTGCACCGCGCTTATGGCGGTGTGGTGCCGGAGCTGGCTTCGCGTGATCACGTCAAGCGCATGCTGCCCCTGATCCGCCAGACACTGGCCGAGGCCGACTGCGTCGCGACCGACATCGACGCCATCGCCTACACCGCAGGGCCGGGCCTTGTGGGCGCGTTGCTGGTCGGCGCGTCGTGCGCGCAGGCGCTGGCGTTTGCCTGGGATATTCCGGCGCTGGGTGTTCACCACATGGAAGGCCATCTGCTGGCCCCGATGCTGGAAGAAAACCCGCCGCAGTTTCCGTTCGTCGCTTTGTTGGTGTCCGGCGGGCACACGCAGCTGGTGCGCGTCGATGGCATCGGTCAGTACGAGCTGCTGGGCGAGACGCTGGATGATGCCGCAGGCGAGGCGTTCGACAAGACCGCCAAGATGATGGGCATGCAGTATCCGGGCGGCCCGGAGATCTCGAAAGCGGCCTTGCAGGGCGTGCCGGGGCGTTTTGTCTTCCCTCGGCCGATGACCGATCGCCCCGGGTTGGCGTTCAGTTTCAGCGGCCTGAAAACCTCGGCGCTCAACACCTGGCAGCAGTGCCAGAGTGCCGGGGACGACAGTGAGCAAACCCGCTGCGACATCGCTCTGGCCTTCCAGCAGGCGGTAGTGGAGACTTTGACCATCAAGTGCAAGCGCGCGCTCAAGCAGACCGGGCTCAAGAGTCTGGTCATCGCAGGCGGCGTCAGCGCCAACAAGGCGTTGCGGGTATCGCTGGAAAGCATGCTCGGTGAGTTGCGCGGGCACGTTTACTACGCGCGGCCGGAATTCTGTACTGACAACGGCGCGATGATCGCCTTTGCCGGCTGCCAGCGTCTGCAGGCCGGGCAGAAAGAAGATTTGAGCATCAGCGTGCAGGCGCGCTGGCCCATGGAGCAGTTGTCGGGGCTCTAGTGGTCGGGGTGGTGTGGGCTGTGCTGCGGTTGAGCGGATTTCAGGTTGTGTATCAGAAATGTCGTTCGCGCCCGGCCAGCAGGTCGCGTAGATTGCCGCGATGGCGCCAGACGATGAGCAGGGTTAGCACGCTCATCGGCAACAAGGCGTGCGGTTCCTGCCAGGCCAGTAATGGCAGCGTCAGCGGGGTGGCGATCAGGGCGGCGAGCGAGCTGGTACGGGTCAGGTAGAGCGTCAGCAGCCAGGCCGCTATCGCCAGGGCCGCTGCGGGCGGGTAAAGCCCCAGCAGCACGCCGGCGGCGGTCGCGACACCTTTGCCGCCACGGAAGCGAAAGTACAGCGGAAACAGATGGCCCAGCACTGCGCAGACGCCGATCCAGCCTTGCTGTGATGGATCAAGGCCCCAGGCGCCGGCGAGCACTACCGGAATCAGGCCTTTGCAGAGGTCGCCGAGCAGGGTCAGGACGGCCAGTTTCTTTCCGGCCAGACGCAACATGTTGGTCGCACCGGCATTCCCCGAACCACTGGCGCGCGGGTCCGGGCTGCCGCTCAGGCGACTGAGCAGGATGGCGAAGGACAGCGAGCCGAGCAGGTAGGCGAAAGTCGCCAGTAACCAAAACATGCTAACCATTCCGGGCGAGGATGCCCTGATTCTAACGGCGCATCGCGCCCTTGTCGTGCAGTGGAGAGTAGCGCTTGGACAGAGTTTTCATCGAGGGCCTTGAGGTCGATACGGTTATCGGCGCCTATGACTGGGAGCGTGGCATTCGCCAGTGCCTGCGTCTGGACCTCAGTTTTGCCTGGGACAATCGACCTGCCGCGGCGGGTGATGACCTGAGCAAGGCGCTTGACTATGCCAGCGTTTCCACACGTATTCAGGCGTTTGCCGAGCAGGCGCAGTTTCAGTTGGTGGAGACGTTTGCCGAACGCCTCGCCGAAGTGCTGATGAGCGAATTCAATGTTCCCTGGCTGCATCTGAAGCTGACCAAGCCGGGTGCTGTGGCCGCCGCCGCCGGTGTCGGCGTGGAGATCGAGCGCGGATGTCGCTGACGCGGATTTTCCTCGGCCTGGGGAGCAACATCGAGCGCGAACGGCACCTGCATGCGGGGCTTGATGCGCTGGATGGCTTTCTCTCCGACATAAGCTGTTCGCCGGTTTTCGAGAGCCATGCCGTAGGTATCAAGAGCGGGCCGTTCTTCAATCTGGTGGTCTCGGCGCTGACCGACCTGCCGCTGACAGAGCTGGATCGCCGCCTGAAATTCATCGAGGCGGACAATGGCCGCTACGCGCCTGATCGAGTCGGCCTGCCGCTGGACATTGATGTGCTGCTGTATGGCGAACAGGTCGGCAACTTTGATGGGCTGATTTTGCCCAGAGCGGAAATTCTCAAAAATGCCTTCGTTTTGCGCCCATTGGCGCTCATCGCCCCCGAACGTCTGCATCCGGGGGTAGGCTTGTCGTTCAGCAAATTGTGGGCGGATGCGCAGATTGATCAGCAGCTTTGGCCTGTGGCTTTTGAATGGCGGGGGGTGGGGCTGACACCTGAGGATTTGCTGCGCAGCTGAGATCATCCTCGCCTTTCAGCTTGAGCGCAGAGCTTCCAGGGCTGCGCTACCACGCTGTAGCGCTCGTTATGCGTAAGTCATAGAGCGCCTGGAATAGTGAGATTCCCGGCATCTGCCCGGAGGGCGTGGGAACCGGGCGACGCTTCGCTTGTTCGCGAAGACAGTGTTTCAGTCGGTGCATTTTCGGCGGTTATATCGACCCTTTCGCGAACAAGTTCGCTCCCACGGCCTGCGGCCAGAATCAAAAGCATAATTGGTGCGCGAGCCTGTCAGGCGACGTGCCCCGCCTTGTAGGTTTTCAGTGCCTTCAAGCGCTCGTTCTTCAGCGCGTCACCCAGTTCCTTGCCCTTCAGGCCTTTCTCCAGCAGCGGTTGCACTGACACGGTTCGGGCGGCGTGTGCCGCGCCGCGCAGGTAGTCGGCCTGTGGATAACTGCGTTGCTCGAAGCCATGGCGGCCGCGTGCGTCCATCTCGCAGGCTGCAATAAACTCCTCGAAGCGTTGCGGTCGGCGGTAGACGTCGAAACTGTGCAGCAGCTCCAGCAAGGTCGATGGTTTCAGTTCCAGTGCCCGGTGGCCATGCGTGTGGTATTGGCCCACCAGTAGTGCCAGTTCCTGGCAGTCTCTTGGCACCCGAAAACGCTCGTTGACCGCTTTTATCAGGCGCAGGCCGGTGTGTTCGTGGGCGATGTGCCTGGGCCATTCGGATTCTGGCGTCAGCCCCTTGCCCAGATCATGCAGCAGGCAGGCCCAGCGCACGGTCAGCGGGTGTTTGTGGATGGCCGACTGCTCAAGCACGCTGAGCACATGCACGCCGGTGTCGATTTCCGGGTGGTGTGCAGCCGGCTGCGGCACGCCAAACAGCGCTTCGACCTCGGGCATCAGCTCACTCAGCGCGCCACAGTCATGCAGCACCTGAATGAACACCTGCGGCTGGTCTTCCATCAGGGCGCGAGAGATTTCCTTCCAGCTTCGCTCGGCCGTCAGCGCTTTGAGTTCGCCGGATTCGCTGAGCTGACGCATCAGCTCAAGGGTCTCGGGCGCGACGGTGAAGCCATGGCCGGCATAGCGCGCGGCGAACCGGGCCACACGCAAGACCCGGAGCGGATCTTCGGCGAACGCGGGCGAAACGTGACGCAATACTCGCGCTTCAAGATCCTGCTGGCCATTGTAAGGGTCGGTCAGATTGCCGTCCTTGTCTTCGGCCATGGCATTGATCGTCAGGTCGCGGCGAATCAGGTCCTGCTCCAGTGTGACGTCAGGGCTTGCGTGAAACACGAAGCCTCCATAACCCACGCCGCTCTTGCGCTCGGTGCGTGCCAGCGCGTACTCCTCGTTAGTCAGCGGGTGCAGGAACACCGGGAAGTCGGTGCCGACCGGGCGATAGCCCTTGACCAGCATGTCCTCGGTACTCGCGCCGACCACCACCCAATCGATATCAGTGACAGGTTGACCCAGCAGGCGGTCGCGTACAGCACCGCCAACTTTATAAATCTGCATAAAAAACCTCCGTAAGCGCGACAGGATAAACCTTGCGTCGCGCTTACGGAGGCTAAAACTGCATGAACATACTTTCAGGTCCGCCTGCCCCTAACGCTTAGAGGTGGACGACCGCCATATCAAGCCGGGGATATTCCCCATCGGCATGCTCGCCTTTAGGGGGGACGTGATGGGTCTTGATCAACTGGTCGCCCTGCAGGGTTTCCAGATGAATATCAAAACCCCACAGCCGATGCAGGTGCTTGAGCACCTCGTCTGTCGAATCGCCCAGCGGTTTGCGATTGTGCTGTTGATGGCGCAGGGTCAGCGAGCGATCTCCGCGGCGGTCAATGCTGTAGATCTGTACGTTGGGTTCCCGATTGCCGAGGTTGTACTGCGCAGCCAGAATTTCCCGAATGGTCCGGTAGCCGTTCTCATCATGGATGGCGGGCACCAGCAGGTCTTCTTTCTGATCGTCGTCCATGATGCTGAACAGTTTGAGATCACGAATGACCTTGGGCGACAGGTACTGGAGGATGAAGCTCTCGTCCTTGAAGCTGCTCATCGCAAACTTGATCGCAGTCAGCCAGTCGGTCCCGGCGATTTCCGGAAACCACTGCCGGTCCTCATCAGTGGGGTGTTCGCACATCCGCCGGATGTCCTGATACATCGCAAAGCCAAGCGTGTAGGGGTTGATGCCGCTGTAATACGGGCTGTCGAAGCCAGGCTGATAGATAACGCTGGTGTGCGACTGCAGAAACTCCATCATGAAGCCGTCGGTGACCAGGCCCTCGTCGTACAGGTCGTTCATCAGCGTGTAGTGCCAGAACGTCGCCCAGCCTTCGTTCATCACCTGAGTCTGGCGCTGTGGGTAAAAGTACTGGGCGATCTTGCGTACGATTCGCACCACTTCGCGCTGCCAGGGTTCCAGCAGTGGCGCGTGTTTTTCGATGAAATAGAGGATGTTTTCCTGCGGTTCGGCGGGGAAGCGCGCGTTGTCTTCCTTGCTGCTTTTATCGGCGTTCTTCGGAATCGTGCGCCAAAGATCGTTGATCTGCCGCTGCAGGTGTTCTTCACGATCTTTCTGCCTGCGCCGCTCTTCTTCGGCAGAGATCGGATACGGACGCTTGTAGCGGTCCACGCCGTAGTTCATCAGCGCATGGCAGGAGTCGAGCAAGTCTTCCACGGCATCAATGCCGTGGCGTTCCTCGCACTGCATGATGTACTGCTTGGCGAACACCAGGTAATCGATGATCGAGCTGGCGTCGGTCCAGGTGCGGAACAGGTAGTTGCCCTTGAAGAAGCTGTTGTGCCCATAGCACGCATGGGCGACAACCAGGGCCTGCATGCAGATGGTGTTTTCTTCCATCAGGTAGGCGATGCAAGGGTCCGAGTTGATGACGATCTCGTAGGCCAGACCCATCTGGCCCCGGGAGTAGGATTTTTCGGTGCTGAGGAAGTGCTTGCCGTAGGACCAGTGGTGGTAGCCCAGCGGCATGCCCACCGAGGCATAGGCATCCATCATCTGCTCGGCGGTGATCACTTCGATCTGGTTGGGATACGTATCCAGAGCGTACCGTTCGGCAATTCTGCCGATTTCACGGTCGTAGGCCCGGATCAGTTCAAATGTCCACTCTGAACCCGTGGAGAGGGGTTGGCGCTTCTGCTCTCTGGCGGTCATGACACTAACCTTCGCTGGAAGAGTTCGCGGAATACCGGATAGATATCACCGGCCGAGACCAGCTGCTGCTGGGCGAACGTGTCGGCGAAGTCATCACCGATGCGCTCGTATTCGTACCACAGGGCCTGATGTTCACGCGGCGTGATTTCCACGTACGTGTAGTACTGCACGAAAGGCATGATTTGTTTGGTGAGGATTTCCCGGCAGATAGGCGAGTCGTCATTCCAGTTGTCGCCGTCCGAGGCCTGGGCCGCGTAGATGTTCCAGTCGCTGCTGGGGTAACGCGCAGCCATGATTTCCTGCATCAGTTTCAACGCGCTGGAAACGATGGTGCCGCCGGTTTCCCGTGAATAAAAGAACTCTTCTTCGTCCACTTCGCGGGCACTGGTGTGGTGGCGAATGAAAACAACGTCGATCTTGTCGTAGTTACGTTTCAGGAACAGGTACAACAGGATGAAGAAGCGCTTGGCGATGTCCTTGGTTGCTTGGGTCATGGAGCCGGAAACGTCCATCAGACAGAACATCACGGCCTTGGAGCTGGGGTTGGGTTGTTTGACCAGCAGGTTGTACTTGAGGTCGAACGTATCGAGGTAGGGCACCCGACGAATACGTGCTTTGAGTCGGTCGATCTCGACTTCCAGCGCCTGAATGTCACCAAAGTTGTCCGGCTCTTCGCGCTTTATGCGCTCAAGCTCGCTGGTCGCTTCCCTGAGTTTCGCGCGGCTGCTGCCCGACAGGGCAATGCGCCGCGCATGGGCGGAGCGCAAGGTACGGATAATATTGATGCGCGATGGATTGCCTTCGTTACTGATGCCGGCGCGCACTGTTTTGAAGGTGTCCGTACCGGTCAGATTGCGTTTGACCAGATTCGGCAGCTCGAGGTCTTCGAACATGAACTCAAGAAACTCTTCCTGAGTGATCTGAAACGAGAACTCGTCCATGCCCTCGCCGGAATTACCCGCCTTGCCAGGCCCTTTACCGCCCGCACCGCCTTGAGGGCGGGCGATGTGCTCGCCTGTGGTGAATTCCTTGTTGCCAGGATGAACAACGGTCTGCTTGCCGCCGCGACCGTGGTGCAGGACCGGTTCGTCGATGTCGCGTCCGGGAATACTGATCTGTTCGCCGTGCTCCATGTCGGTAATGGAGCGTCGGCTGACGGCTTCCTCCACTGCCTTCTTGATGTGGTCACGGTAACGCCGCAGAAACCGCTGCCGGTTTACCGTGCTCTTGTTCTTGCCGTTGAGACGTCGGTCGATCACATAGCTCATAGGCTCCTCCGGGGAGCTTCAAGTTGTAAGCCTCAAGCTGCAAGCGAGGAAACGATCAATCCCGAGCCCGGACCTTGATTGCTTTTCGCCTGCAGCTGATAGCTTGAAGCTTGCAGCTGCTTTACTGCGATTTCCGCACGCGCAGATACCATTCGGAAAGCAGACGTACCTGCTTGTCCGTGTAGCCCCTCTCGACCATTCGTGTGACGAAGTCGTTGTGTTTCTGTTGATCCTCTTTGCTGGCCTTGGCGTTGAAGCTGATAACCGGCAGCAGGTCCTCGGTGTTGGAGAACATTTTCTTCTCGATCACCACCCGCAGCTTCTCGTAGCTGAGCCAGATCGGGTTCTTGCCATTGTTGTTGGCGCGGGCGCGCAGCACGAAGTTGACGATTTCGTTGCGGAAATCTTTCGGGTTGCTGATGCCGGCCGGTTTTTCGATCTTCTCCAGTTCCTCGTTCAAGGCGACGCGATTGAGAATCTCGCCGGTTTCAGGGTCGCGGTATTCCTGGTCCTGAATCCAGAAGTCTGCATACAGCACGTAACGGTCGAAGATGTTCTGGCCGTATTCGCTGTAGGACTCCAGGTACGCGGTCTGGATTTCCTTGCCAATGAACTCGATGTAGCGAGGTGCCAGGTATTCCTTGATGAAGCGCAGATAGCGTTCGCGCGTTTCGGCAGGGAATTGCTCCTGTTCGATCTGCTGTTCCAGCACATAGAGCAAGTGCACCGGGTTGGCAGCGATTTCGTGCGGGTCGAAGTTGAAAACCTTGGACAGAATCTTGAACGCAAAGCGGGTGGACAGGCCGTTCATGCCTTCGTCGACGCCTGCGCTGTCGCGGTATTCCTGAATCGACTTGGCCTTTGGATCGGTATCCTTCAGGTTCTCGCCGTCGTACACGCGCATCTTGGAATAGATGTTGGAGTTGTCCGGCTCTTTGAGGCGCGACAGCGTGGTGAACTGCGCGAGCATTTTCAGGGTGTCGGGGGCGCAATGCGCCTTGGCCAGCGAGCTGTTGAACAACAGCTTGTCGTAAATCTTGATCTCGTCACTGACGCGCAGGCAGTAAGGCACCTTGACGATGTAGATACGGTCGATGAAGGCTTCGTTTTTCTTGTTGTTGCGGAAGCTGTGCCATTCCGATTCGTTGGAGTGGGCGAGCAGAATACCGGTGAACGGAATCGCGCCCAGCCCCTCGGTACTGTTGTAGTTACCTTCCTGCGTGGCGGTCAGTAGCGGGTGAAGAACCTTGATCGGCGCCTTGAACATCTCGACGAATTCCATCAGGCCCTGGTTGGCCCGGCACAGCGCGCCAGAGTAGCTGTAGGCATCGGCGTCGTTCTGTGGGAATTCTTCCAGCTTGCGGATATCAACCTTGCCGACCAGCGCGGAAATATCCTGGTTGTTCTCATCACCTGGCTCGGTCTTGGCCACGGCAATCTGGTTGAGCACTGAGGGGTAAAGCTTAACGACCTTGAACTGGCTGATGTCGCCCCCGAACTCAGCCAGACGCTTGGTCGCCCAGGGCGACATGATGGTGCTCAGGTAGCGCCGCGGGATCCCGAAGTCTTCTTCCAGAATCGCACCGTCTTCACTGGCGTTGAACAGGCCCAGGGGCGACTCGAAAACGGGTGAGCCCTTGATGGCGTAGAACGGTACTTTTTCGATCAGTTGTTTGAGTTTTTCCGCCAGAGACGATTTACCGCCACCTACCGGGCCGAGCAGATAAAGGATTTGTTTTTTCTCTTCCAGGCCTTGGGCGGCATGGCGGAAATACGAAACGATCTGGTCGATGCATTCTTCCATCCCGTGGAAATCAGCAAAGGCCGGATAGCGGCGTATGACCTTGTTGGAGAAAATTCGCGACAACCGTGAATTGGCGGAAGTGTCCACCAGCTCGGGCTCGCCAATGGCCAACAGCAGACGTTCTGCGGCAGAGGCGTAGGCGCTGCGATCCTGTTTGCAGAGCTCAAGATACTCCTGTAGCGAAAGCTCTTCCTGGCGTGTGCTTTCAAAGCGGTCTTTGAAGTGGCTGAATATACTCATGACGTCACCTCGCTCGATACGTAGAGCCGGCGGCGGATCTCAGTCGATGCTGGCAACAACCGATTGCCCGGCTGCTGTTTACCCCCCAGAACACCTTAAAAGTAACTACCGATGACCCACGCGCCGGTGTACCGGCTCTCCCCTGAATACGGATGGCCTGGTCTTAGGATAGTTCGGATTCGGAAAGATAAAGAAGGGTTGCGCGAGAAGAGGGGCCGACCGTTCGTCAGATCGCGCGCGAGCCCGCGTAGAACGCGGGATCAGCGGTCATAAAAATATTTTCTATCAGCCTTGCGCGGTTTCTTCCGGAAAAGTGCTGCGCCACCGTTCAAAACCACCGTCCACGCTGTAGACGTCCGAGAAACCCTGGCCCACCAGGTAAGCGGCAGCGCTCTGGCTGGAGTTGCCGTGGTAACAAACCACTACCAGCGGCTTGTCCAGGTCGGCGTTGGCGATGAAGTCGGCAATCGAGTGATTGTCCAGGTGCTGAGAGTCAGGAATGTGATTGCTCTGAAACGCCTGGGCATCACGAACATCGACCAGCACGGCACCCTGAGCGCGCAATGCCTGAGCCTGTTCAGGCGGAATACGTTTGAATTCGGTCATTGCTTGGGCTCCTGAGCCGGGATTTGCTGAATATGGGCGTTACCGGGCTGCGCACTGGCGATGATCCCGGTGGCGGCATTGCCGACAGCATCGCAATTGCACTGATGACGTTCAAGCGTATCGACGTTTAACAGCGTCATGGCGCCGCCCCAGACGCACCCGCTGTCCAGCGCAAAGACCCCCGGCTCGTCGCAACGGCCTTCAAGTGCCGCCCAGTGGCCGAAGATGATTTTCACATCACGCGTCTTGCGATTCTGGTGGCTGAACCAAGGGGCGTAACCGGGTATTGCGGTGCCGACGCCTTCCTTGCTCTTGAGGTCTAGTTTGCCATCGCTGGTGCAGAAGCGCATACGCGTGAAATAGTTGGTGATGACCCGCAGTCGTGTGACGCCTTGCAGGTCGTTGTTCCATTTGGCAGGCTCATTGCCATACATACCGTCGAGGAAGGCGCCATACAGTTGGTCGTCCTGAAGTGCGTGTTCGACTTCAGCAGCCTGTTTCAGGGCCTTTTTCACTGACCACTGTGGCGCGATGCCCGCATGAACCATGGCGATGTTGCGCTCGGCATCGTAATGCATGAGCTTTTGCTGGCGCACCCAGCGCAACAACTCGTCACGATCGGGCGCTTCAAGAATTTCGCGCAGCGTGTCGCCTTTCTTGAGGAGTTCGTTCTTGCGCGCGACGGCCAGCAGGTGCAGGTCATGGTTGCCGAGCACGCACACCAGAGACTCGCGGATGCTGTACAAGTAACGAAGTGTTTGCAGCGACTGCGGACCACGGTTGACCAGATCGCCTACCAGCCAGAGTCGATCCTGAACCGGGTCGAAGCGGACGTGTTCAAGCAGGCATTGCAGAGGTTCGAGGCAACCTTGCAGGTCGCCGACGGCGTACACCGCCATCAGTGCAGTGAGCCCGGAACGGCGAGACGGAAGGGTTCTATCACCGCATCGAAGCGTTTGCCGTCTTCAGCCAGCATCTGGTAGCTGCCCTGCATATTGCCCACCTGAGTGGTCATTACCGTGCCGCTGCTGTAAGTATGGCTTTGCCCGACCTTGATCAACGGTTGTTGACCGACCACCCCTTCGCCACGCACTTCTTCGACATGACCGTCGCCATCGGTGATGATCCAGTGCCGTGACAGCAGCTTGGCAGGCAACTCGCCGTTATTGTGCACGGTGATGGTGTAGGCGAAAGCGAAGCGGTTCTGCTCGGGTTGCGATTGTTCTGCGAGGAAGCGCGTGACGACGCTGACGTCGACCTTGTAACGAGAATCGGACATGCAGTAGGCCTTGGAATCCGTAGCAAAAAAAGGGCGTGTGCGGCAGGTAGATCAGTCTAGGACAAGTAAACGGAAAAAGACGACTGATCGCGCCGTTTACTTGCCCAGGGGGCTCACTCGGTCAGAACTTTTTCGCTGAGCGTGTCTGCCAGACGAACGAATGCGGCCAGATCGAGCTGCTCGGGACGCAGGCTGCCGTCTACCCCGGACGCTGTAATTTCGTCGCTGCTCAGCAGCAGCTTGAGCGTATTGCGCAGGGTCTTGCGGCGCTGATTGAACGCTTCACGTACCACTCGCTCAAGCACGCGATGGTCCTTGGCAGGGTGCGGCAGCGTTTCGTAAGGCACAAGTCGCACGATGGCCGAGTCCACTTTCGGTGGCGGATTGAACGCTCCCGGTCCGACGTTGAACAGGTGTTCCACGCGGCAGTGGTACTGAACCATGATTGACAGACGGCCCCAGTCGCCACCACCAGGCCCTGCGGCCATGCGCTCGACGACTTCTTTCTGCAGCATGAAGTGCATGTCGCGAATCAGGCTGGCGTTCTGCAGCAGATGGAAAATCAGTGGGGTAGAGATGTTATACGGCAGGTTGCCGACGACACGCAGGCTGCGGGGCTCGGCACCCAGGGTGTTGAAGTCGAATTTCAGTGCATCACCCTGATGCAGGTTGAAGTTCGGCTGGCTGGCGAACTGGCTGTTGAGGATCGGAATAAGGTCCTTGTCCAGCTCCACTACGTCCAGCTGCGCGCCGCTGTTGAGCAGCCCTTCGGTCAATGCGCCCTGGCCCGGTCCGATTTCCAGCAGGCGGTCTTCAGGCTTGGCCCGGATGGCGCGCAGGATCTTGTCGATAACGCCTGCATCGTGCAGGAAGTTCTGCCCGAAACGCTTGCGCGCCCGGTGTTGGAATTGCTCGGTCATGAATGGGTCTCGGCCATCTGGTAGGCGGTTTGCAGTGCGACGCGCAGGCTGCCGGTGTCAATGTTCGCGCTGCCGGCCAGATCCAGCGCCGTGCCGTGATCGACAGAGGTGCGGATGATCGGCAGGCCGAGCGTCACATTGACTGCTGCGCCGAAACCTTTGTATTTCAGCACGGGCAAGCCCTGATCGTGGTACATCGCCAGCACTGCGTCGCAGTGCTCCAGATATTTGGGGGTAAACAGAGTGTCCGCAGGCAGCGGGCCGCGTAAATCCAGCCCTTCGCTGCGCAGACGCTCCAGAGTCGGTTCGATGATGTCGATTTCCTCACGGCCCAGATGCCCGCTTTCGCCGGCATGAGGGTTCAGGCCGCAGACCAGAATGCGTGGGTGCGCAATGCCGAACTTGTTCACAAGGTCGGCGTGCAGAATGCGTGTCACGCGCTCCAGTCGATCCGCCGTGATGGCGTCGGCCACTTCGCGCAACGGCAGGTGAGTGGTCACCAGCGCCACACGCAGGTCGCCAGTGGCCAGCATCATCACCACCTGTTCGGTGTGAGTCAGCTCGGCGAGGAATTCGGTGTGCCCGGAAAAGGCGATGCCGCCGTCATTGATGACGCCCTTGTGCACCGGCGCGGTAATCATGCCGCTGAACAGCCCGTCCAGGCAGCCTTGCCCGGCGCGCGTCAGGGTCTGTAGAACGAAGGCGGCATTGGCCTTGTTCAGCACGCCGGTTTCTACCGGAGCAGCCAGGGGGGTGTGCCAGACGTACAGGCTGCCGGCAGGCGCGGGCTGATCGGGAAGAGTCTCGGGCGTGACGTCAAGCAGACTGACCGCCACACCCAGTTGCGCGGCCCGCTGGGTAAGCAGGTCGCGGCTGGTGATGGCGATCAGGGGGTAGGGCTGAGGCTGCGTGGCGAGCAGCAGGCAAAGGTCAGGACCAATGCCGGCCGGCTCGCCGGGTGTCAGTGCGAAACGCTTTGGTTTCACTGTGCAGCCTGGGTCGCGCCAGGGAGTTTGATTTCAACGTAGGCTTCGTCACGGATCTGACGCAGCCAGGTTTGCAGCTCTTCGTCGTACTTGCGGTTACGCAGTACGCTCAACGCCTGCTGGTCGCGGGCCTGACCGGTTGCGTCGGTGGCACGACGGCCAAGGACTTCCAGAACATGCCAGCCGTAGGCGGTCTTGAACGGTTTGGACAGTTCACCCTGCGGTGTGCTGCTCATGACGTCGCGGAACTCCGGGACCAGCGAATTGGGATCTACCCAGTTCAGATCGCCACCGTTAAGCGCAGAACCAGGATCTTCCGAGAAGCTTTTGGCCAGCGTGGCGAAGTCTTCGCCATTCTCGATACGCTCGTAGATTTTCTGCGCCAGAAGTTTGGTGGCTTCTTCGCTGCGGATTTCACTTGGTTTGATCAGGATATGACGCACATGCACTTCATCACGCATCTGTGCCTGGCCCTGACCGCCACGTTTTTCCAGCAGCTTGAGGATAATGAAACCACCGGGTGTGCGCGCCGGAGGCGTCACGTCACCAATTGGCATCGAGCTGAGCATGTCACCGAATGGCGGCGGCAGTTGAGCCGCTTTACGCCAGCCCATGTCGCCACCTTCCAGTGCGTTTTCGCTGGAAGACGTGGTGGCGGCGATCTTGGCGAAGTCCGCACCTTTCTTCAGCTGGTCATAAATGCTCTTGGCCTTGACGGCTGCGGCCTGAATTGCATCCGAAGAAGCGCTGTCAGGCGTGGCGATCAGGATGTTGGCCAGGTGAAACTCTTCAGACAACTGAGCCTTGCCCTGATCGGAGGCGAGGAAGTTCTTCACTTCCTGCTCGGACACCTGGATACGTTCGGCCACCCGGCGCTGACGCACCCGGCTGATGATCATTTCCCGGCGAACCTGCTCGCGAGCGTCTTCATAAGACAAGCCGTCATGCGCCAGCGCGGCGCGGAACTGCTCCACGCTCATGTTGTTACGCTGGGCAATGGTGCCGATCGCCTGGTTCAGCTCGTCATCGGAAACACGAATGCCGGACCGTTCGCCCATCTGCAACTGCAGGTTTTCCAGAATCAGACGATCCAGAACCTGCGGTTGCAGATCGGCTGCAGGAGGCACGCCAGAGCCACGTTTGGCGATGGTTTGCTGAACTTCACGAACACGCTGGTCCATCTGGCTTTTCATGATCACGTCGTTGTCGACGATGGCCACGACACTGTCCAGAGGTTGAACCGCTGCATGTACTGCGCCGCTCAGGAGTAACGCGCCCAGCATCAGCGGGCGCAGACAATCAGAAAGCTTGGTCTTCACGTTCACGATAACCTTGGATGCCTTTGTCGAGGAAGCTGTCCACTTTGGCGCCAGTAACACCGCCAAGCCCCTTCAACACGATTTGTAGGAATATGCCGCGGTCGCCTTTCTCGTTCTGAGGCGCTGCCTGGCTGAATTCGTCGTAGTCGATCCAGTAACGGTTGACCAGACGCATTTTCCAGCAGCAGTTGTCGTACTCGAACCCGCCGAAAGCTTCGATGGTGCGTTCACGGTTGTAGTCATACTGCCAGCGGCTGATCAGGCTCCACTGCGGCACGATTGGCCAGATGACCGAGAAATCGTGCTGCTGAATCTTGTAGTAGTCCTTCACGTAGTTGGGATCGCCCGGACGACCGTAGTCACCACCACCCACAATCCAGCGACCTGTACTTTCGTCGTAACGAATCTGGTCATTGCGATAGCGATAGCCGAAGTTGACGATCTTGTTGGGTTCGGCTTCAGGCTGATAATGGAACATTGCGCTGCCCGAACGGGTGCTCTTGCTGTCCGGATCCCAGTTGAAATCGGAGTTGAAGCGCCAGTCGCGGTTGAAGCGGTACTCGTATTCCAGTGCGTACGGCGAAACGTTTGCCTTGGCATCGTCGCGATCTGCGAATGAAACGCCCGGCAGCTGTACTTTACGGTCGGAGAAGTATATGGCCTGACCTATGGCGAAGCGTTGGCGTTCAAAGCCGTTGTCTTCGATCCAGCGGTTGGTGATGCCCAGCGACAGCTTGTTCTCGTCACCGATACGGTCAGAGCCGGTGAAACGGTTGTCGCGGAACAGCGACGAGTAGCTGAACGTGCTCTCGCTGGTATCGAATGCCGGAATGTCCGTCTGATCTTTCTCTGGCACATAGAGATAGAACAGGCGAGGTTCTAGCGTCTGGCGATAATCCTTGCCGAACCAGTTGGTGTTGCGGTCGAAGTACAGACCGCTGTCCACGCTGAAAATCGGCACGCTGCGGTTTACGCTGCTGTCGAATGTCCCGCCCGAAGCCGCCAGTTGACTTTTGCCTGTACCGTCCAGGCTCAGGTCGTACTGGGTATAGACATACTTGACCTTGGGTGTCAGGAAGCCATAGGACCAGTTCATCGGCAGGCTGACGGACGGTGCAAGGTTCAGACGATCGCCGTTGGCACGGTCCAGCCCGCTGATGTTGTTGTCCAGGCGACTTTCAAAGTTGCCGTTTTCATCAACAAATGTGCCGGTGCGCAAATCACGATCAAAGCGAACAGCTTCGGTCTGATAATCGAACTTCAAGCCTTCCGGGTTGTACGGCAAGGTGCCATTCAAGGTCAGCTGTGGCAGACGGTTGTAAGGCGTAACGTTCGCAACAGTCGCCAGCTTGTAAGCCTGAGCGTTGAACACTGCCGAGTAGCTGTCGCCGCGGTAGGTCAAAGAGCCCTGCTGGTTAAGGAAGTCAGTTCTTTTGACGCCGATCTGATCGGTTTCCAGGTCCTGGAAGTAATACGGATCGCTGATGTCGGTGTAATCAACCTGGGTCAGCCAGCGTGTATCCAAGCCGCCCTTGTGGTGCCAGTTGATCATCCAGCGGGTCTTGTCGTAATCGGACTGCAGCTTGCGGTCGTCATTCTCGTCGTTCAGGTACGCGCCGCCGAACTGGCCTTCGCTGCCTTTGGTCAGGTAGCGGAACTCGCCTTCCATCAGCAAGCCGCGATCAGCCATGTAGCGCGGGTACAACGTGGCGTCGTAGTTCGGCGCCAGGTTGAAGTAGTACGGGGTGACGAGCGTGAAACCGTTATCGCCGCCTGCCGCAATGGTCGGCGGCAGGAAGCCGGACTGGCGACGGTCGTCGATCGGGAAGTAGATATATGGCGTGTAAAGGACCGGAATGTCCTTGACTCGCAGGGTAACGTTGGTCGCTGTGCCGAAACCGGTGGCCGGGTTCAGCGTGATGTTGTTGCCTTTGAGCGTCCAGGCGTTGCTGTTCGGTTCGCACGTGGTGTACGTGCCGTCCTTGAGCCGGATGATCGCGTTTTCTGCACGTTTGGCGTACAGGGCGTTACCGCGAATGTTCGACTTGTGCAGGACGTACTCGGCGTTGTCGACACGGGCTTCACCGGTGTCGAGTTGCAGTTCGGCCTTGTCACCGACGATCAGCGCACCGTTGTCGCGCAGACGGACATCGCCGTTCAGCTCGCCACGGTTCTCGGCCTGATGCAGTGCGGCCTCCTGGGCCTGCACCTGCATGCTGCCTTGGCGCAGTACCACATCGCCAGCCAGCGTCGCGACCTGCGCTTCCTGCTCGTAACGCGAAGCCTTGGCTCCCACGAACATTGGCGCGTCTTTCATCGGCGTCTTGTCGTCCATGCCAGGACGAATCGGCTCGACGTAGGCACCCGAGCAATACGGGCCAGTCTCGGCCAGTTGCGCTGCGGTGAGCTTTTCGCGAGGAACCCAATCGAGGTGGCTGTAGTCAGCACTACGCGACTTCAAGCCTTTGCCCTTGGCTTCGGTAACCAGTTGCGGACCCGCAACCTGCTCACCCGAAGAGCTGCTTTCGGACGTCACCGTACCGTTGGAACTGACCGACGCTGTGCTGTGCACGGGGCGTGGAGGCAGCTCTACAGCAGCGGCAGTGGATTTCGGCGCACAGTTCCAGGCACCCGAAGCAGAGACTGAGCAGTCATACTGTTCCGCGGCGACCACGAACTGAGTGGCCAGAGGTTGCATCGCCAGCAGACTGCCGGTTACGAGCAACGGAAATTTTTTACGAAACGCGGGGGATTTCAATGCCATCTTATTAGTCCGGGCTTCCTGCGCGCCATCTGCCCGCGGGGGGGCCGCACGCCTCTCGATGGGCTGAAAAAGATTCCGGATAATAAAGCATGACCCGCTTGACGGCTAGCGCCGTCGGAGACCCTTGTAATGTCAGATCAAGATATACGCCTGCAATCGCTGAAAGTTTGGCTCGATGAGCAGTTGCCAGCGCTGTTTGCGGCGCAAAATTGGGGCGCTGTGCCCCCGGCCACGTTGACTGCGGCCAGCAGTGACGCAAGTTTTCGTCGTTATTTTCGCTGGGAGGGTGGGGCCCGAACTTTTATTGTCATGGACGCCCCTCCACCGCAGGAAAACTGCAAACCGTTTGTGGATATCGCTCATTTATTGGAAAAGTCGGGCATTAATGTTCCAAAAATTTATGCCGAAGACCTGACGCAAGGCTTTTTGCTGCTCAACGATCTGGGCCGTCAGACCTATCTGGATGTGATTGACGCGGACAACGCCGATGGGTTGTTTGCCGAAGCGATCGAGGCGCTGCTGGCTTTCCAGCAATTGCCGATGGACGCGCCGCTGCCCAGCTATGACGAAGCCTTGCTGCGTCGTGAGCTGGAGCTGTTCCCTGAGTGGTACGTGAAGCGCCATCTGGGTGTCGAGATGGACGAGGCGCAACTGGCCGACTGGCAGCAGGTCAGCCAGTTGCTGATCAACAGCGCCCTGGCACAACCCAAAGTGCTGGTGCACCGCGACTACATGCCCCGCAACCTGATGATCAGCGAACCCAACCCCGGCGTTCTGGATTTTCAGGACGCTGTGTACGGGCCGGTCACCTACGACGTGACGTGCCTGTTCAAGGACGCATTTTTGAGCTGGCCGCAAGAGCGCGTCAGCGACTGGCTCAGGACTTACTGGGATCAGGCGCGTACGCTGGGTATCCCGGTGCAGGAGGATTTTGCAGCTTTCGAGCGCGCCAGTGATCTGATGGGCGTACAGCGTCATCTGAAGGTGATCGGGATTTTCGCGCGGATCTGTCATCGCGACGGCAAGCCCCGCTATCTGGCAGATGTCCCGCGCTTTTTTGCCTACATAGAAGCGGTGTTGTCGAAGCGCCCGGAGCTGGCCCAATTGGGTCAATTGCTGACCAGTTTGCAGCAGCCGGCAGAAACAGCTGTCTGAGGGGCTGGCCGTTGTGAAAAGCGGACGCTTTTAAAGACTGCCAGGTTGAATGAGAGATTGATTGTTTGAAGAGGACTGCATGAAAGCGATGATTCTCGCCGCCGGCAAAGGCGAGCGAATGCGCCCGTTGACCCTGCATACACCCAAGCCGCTGGTGCGTGCGGGCGGCATTCCGTTGATCGAGTACCACCTGAACGCCTTACGTGCAGCAGGGTTTCACCAATTGGTGATCAACCATGCGTGGCTGGGCCAGCAGATCGAGGATTACCTGGGGGACGGTCAGCGTTTCGACCTGAGCATCCGCTATTCCGCCGAAGGTCAGCCGCTGGAAACCGGCGGCGGTATCCAGCGGGCGCTGCCACTGCTGGGCGCCGAGCCTTTTGTGGTGGTCAATGGTGATGTCTGGACCGATTACGATTTCGGCGCATTGCGCATGCCGCTTGCCGGCCTGGCGCATCTGGTGCTGATCGACAACCCCGCACACCACCCCACCGGCGATTTTTCGCTGGTCGACGGCCAGGTGCGCGATGACGATTCGGCTGGCCTGCGCCTGACCTACAGCGGCATCGCCATCCTGCATCCGCAACTGTTTGCCGACTGCGAGCCTGGTGCCTTCAAGCTTGCGCCGTTGTTGCGCGAGGCCATGCATCAAGGGCTGGTAACGGGTGAGCACTTCAAAGGGCGCTGGGTCGATGTCGGCACCCATGAACGCCTGGCAGAAGTCGAGCAGTTGCTTGCGGAGACGCGCTGAATGCTCTGGCCCGGCACACTGATTGGCGCTGGCGTAGGTTATACGATCGCCAGTATTCCGGGCGCCATGCTCGGGGCGCTACTGGGGCAGGCGCTGGATCGGCGGCTCAAGCTGCAGAGCTGGGCGCACCTGCGCGAACGTCTCGGCGGGCGGGCAGCGATACCTGAGGACGAGCTGTTGTTCGTGCTGCTGGGTCGTCTGGCCAAGAGTGACGGGCGGGTTGTGGCCAGTCATATCCAGCAGGCACGTGCCGAGATGCGCCGCATCAATCTGAAAGAAGCCGACCAGTTGCGCGCTATCAATGCGTTCAAGCGTGGCCGTGATGGCGCCGACGGCCTGCGCACTTACCTGCGTGGCTTGCAGGGGCAGTCGGACATTGCCGAGGATATGTTACGTGCCTGCTGGCGCATGGCCTGGGCGGATGGCAAGGCTTCGCGGGTCAAGCGCGAACTGATCGGGGTGTGGGGCATGTGGCTGGGCTGGTCGCAACAGCAGGTTGAAGCGCTGGCGGCTGATCATGACCCTATGAAGCGTGCTCCCCTCAGCAGCGGCGATGACTACATGGGGGCGATGGCCTTGCTGGGGATAAAACCGGACACCGACCCGTTGAGCATCAAGCGCGCTTATCGGCGGCTGCTCAGTCGGCATCACCCGGACAAGATTGCAGGCTCGGGTGCCAACGCGCAGCAAGTGCGGGTGGCGACCGAGAAAACCAGCGAGTTGCACAATGCCTATCGGGTGGTGAAGGCGCGCCGCGGCTTTGCATGACTGACTGCGCGCCGGCCCACATGCCGGCGCTTATTTTTCCTCTTTAGCCTCTACCCAGCCACGAATGCGGCGAAACATCTGTTCCTGTTCAGTTTCTTCATTGCCTACGATGTTGATCAGCCCGATCTGCGTGAAGCCTGGCCCTTTGGCGCGCTTGCTGGCCTGCAAACGTGCTTTGGCTGCCTGGTCCTCCGGGTTCTTGTAAATGAAGTCGGCAGTCTTGATTTTCAGGCCGGGCACCATCGCCAGCAGTGACGGCGCCGCATCGACGGGCTCACGGGCAGCGACCATGACCAGTTTCTGCACGGCAGGCGAGGGGCGTTCATTGAGGAACCTGGCCGCCCAATACGCGCCGCTGCTATGGCCGAGCAACACAATGTTGCGCGCCTTGTTCTGTTGCGCAAAGCTGATCGCACTTTCAATTCGCGCAAAAATCAGCTCGGCCTGGGCCTTGTTGCGCTCTTCGTCCGCGGCTGCCTTTGCGGTTGCAACTGCCGCCAGAGCCTCAGCTTCAGCAGCAGGGTCTGGCGCTTTTGCGGCGGCGTCCTTTGGCGTTTCTTCAGGTTTGGCTGCGTTCGCATCGCCCGCAGCGGCATCAGGTTCGCGGGGCAGCAGTGTGTTGTCCTGCGCATCCGGCAGGGTGATGCTCAGGCTGGACCAGCCGACATCAGGAAACTTGCGGCGCAGCGGGCCAACGGTGTCTGGCCAGTCCGGAGACTCGGCGTCGCCCGGCAGGATGATGACCGCGCCTTGCGGCGCGTCAGTGTTTGCCGGCTTCCAGAGCGCGAGAAAACTTTCGTCTCCGGCCTGCAGTTGCTGCTGATCCTCGCGAGGCAACTGACGTTCCAGCGCTATGGCGTCTTCCTGTGAGCGGCTGAGCAGCGGTGCCCGTTCGACAGGTGCCTGGGCCGCGGCATCCTTGGCCGGCGCTGGGTCGGCTGCCAGCGCGGGCAGGGCGCAAGGGAGCATCAATGACAGAAACAGTGCGGGAAACGTTGCGCGAAAGGTGTAGGACATCGGATATTCCAAGCCGGAAACTGTACCGGCAGCCTAATGGGTTGATCGGTTTTTGTCAGTCCTGAGCCTGAATGGCACATGGCTGCCATGCAAACACACGAGAGCGACACAGTGATCATTCGTCTTCTGCGCACCGGTTTTATCGGCTGCATGGCTTTGCTCTTGATGGTTCACATGGCGAATACACAGGCCGATGAGCCGCAATCGCCTGCGCTTGCGCAACTGAGCCCGGCACAGCGTGGCTGGCTCGATCAGCATGGGCCGTTGCGGGTTGGTCTGGTGCTGCGTGCGCCTTACGCCCAGTTTGATCAGCGTTTGCAGCAACTGTCCGGCGCTAACGTCGACCTGATGAACGCGCTGGCGGCAACGCTGCCTGTCGAGTTGCTGTGGCGAAACTTTGTCGATCAGGCCTCACTGGAAAAAGCCCTGAGCAACGGAGAAATCGACGTCGCCCCCGGCTTGATGCAGACCCCGGCGGGTTTGCGTCTGTGGTTGTTTTCCGATCCGTATCTGCGCGTATCGCAACTGTTGATCGGTGAACGTGACGGCAGCACCGCCGTGGACCTGGAAAAACTCGACAGCCTTTCCAGGGTCGCGGTGCGTATGCCAAGCGCTACTGCCGATTACCTGCGCAGCAATTTTCCGCACCTGAACCTGCAAGGGGTGCCGCTGGAGCGTCAGGCGCTGCAATTGCTGCTCAGCCAGCAGGCACGCTATGCCGTGGTGGATGAAGCACAACTCAGTCGCTTGCTGCGTGAGCCGGAGTTTGCCGGGCTGGCGGTGGTCGGCGATACCGGCCTGCCACAACTGTTGCGTGTGGCGTCACGCCGCGACGCGCCAGAGCTGGCGGCGATCGTCAGCGAAGCCTTGCGGGCGGTTCCTGCCAAGGAGCTGGAGCAACTGCATGCGCGCTGGATGCCGCTGACCCCGTCGCACTTCAGTGAATCGACGAAGCTCTGGAAAAACCTGTGCATTTTACTGTTGGTGATGCTGCTGGCCTGTTTCGCCATCGTGATCTGGCAGCGCCGTCAGCAGCAGGCGCTGGAGCAGGAACTGCTGGCCGGGCGTGAACATCTGGCCCGTCGCGTTGCAAGCGAAGAGGCGCTGCGACTGGCACAATTCTCCATTGATCAGAGCACCGTCGGTATTCTCTGGGTCAATTGGGACAGTCGCGTGCGCTATGCCAACCGGGCGGTGGAATCCATGTTGGGCTATGCGCCGGGGCAAGTGGTCGAGCGTCCGCTGATCGACTTCGAGCCCGACCTGCACATGGACCGCTGGCTTAATCTGTGGAAGAACGCACGCTCCAGTGAGGACAGTGCGCAGGTGTTCGAGACCCACTGCCTGCGCGCCGATGGCAGTCTTCTGCCTGCCGATGTCTCGCTGAGCTTCCTGCGTTTTCGTGATGCGGAATACCTGGTGGTGTTTCTCAGTGATGTCAGCGAACGACGCCGCGCTCACGATCAGTTGCGTGAACTGTCGGCGCACCTGGAAAGCGTGCGTGAAGAAGAGAAGGCGCGTATTGCCAGGGAAGTTCATGACGAGCTGGGTCAGATGCTGACCGTCTTGAAGCTGGAAACATCCATGTGCGAGCTGGCGTATGCCGATCTTGACCCAGGCTTGAGCGAACGTCTGGACAGCATGAAGCGCCTTATTTCTCAATTGTTTCAACTGGTGCGAGACGTCGCCACTGCATTGCGGCCACCGATTCTCGACGCTGGCATCGCTTCCGCTATCGAGTGGCAAGCGCGCCGTTTCGAGGCGCGTACGCAGATTCCTTGTCTGGTGCAGGTGCCGGACAACCTCCCGGCGCTTAGTGATGCCAGGGCCACGGGCATGTTCCGGATTCTTCAGGAGGCGCTGACCAACGTCATGCGCCACGCTCAGGCGCACACGGTGGAGATCAGCCTGACGCTGCAAGACGGCATGATGTGCATGACCGTCGCCGATGACGGTCAGGGGTTTGTCGTCGAGTCGGGCAGGGCGGTTTCATTCGGTCTGGTCGGGATGCGCGAGCGGGTGTTGATGCTGGGCGGCAGACTGGAACTGGACAGCGAGGCCGGTGAAGGCACAACCTTGCGCGCCTACATTCCGTTGGACCCCACCGCACAGGAGCGAAGCCAGTGATTCGTGTTTTGGTAGCCGAAGACCACACCATCGTGCGTGAAGGGATCAAGCAGTTGATTGGTCTGGCCAGAGACCTGCAAGTGGTCGGTGAGGCCAGCAACGGCGAGCAGTTGCTCGAGACCCTGCGCCATGTGGCCTGCGAAGTGGTGTTGCTGGATATTTCCATGCCCGGCGTGAATGGCCTTGAGGCGATTCCGCGGATTCGCGCACTGACCCATCCGCCTGCGATTCTTGTGTTGTCGATGCACAACGAGGCGCAGATGGCTGCACGCGCCTTGAAGGTCGGCGCGGCGGGCTATGCGACAAAAGATAGCGACCCGGCATTGCTGCTGACGGCGATTCGTCGGGTTGCGGCGGGCGGGCGTTACATCGACCCGGACCTGGCCGACCGCATGGTCTTTGAAGTAGGTCTCACCGATAGCCGGCCGTTGCACTCATTGCTGTCTGAGCGCGAGTTCTCGGTGTTCGAGCGCCTGGCGCAGGGCGCCAACGTCAATGACATTGCCCAGCAACTGGCCCTGAGCAGCAAGACCATCAGCACCCACAAAGCGCGGCTGATGCAGAAAATGAAACTCAACTCACTGGCCGATCTCGTCAAATACGCGATGGAGCACAAACTGCTCTGAGTCTGAAAACGACACACTGCTCACCACTATCGTGCGGCGCTTCGCGTCGGCATGCTGTTCTGGACGCTGCGCGTCCTCTTTTGTGACGCAGAGCGTCACGCACTGCATTCCCACGCTGGAGCGTGCGGAACGATAACCTCACTCACGACCACTATCGTGCGGCGCTCCGCGTCGGCATGCCGTTCTGGACGCTGCGCGTCCTCTTTTGTGACGCAGAGCGTCACGCACTGCATTCCCACGCTGGAGCGTGCGGAACGATAACCTCAACCACGACCACTATCGTGCGGCGCTCCGCGTCGGCATGCTGTTCTGGACGCTGCGCGTCCTCTTTTGTGACGCAGAGCGTCACCCACTGTATTCCCACCAGCGCGTGCGGAACGATCAGACGTCGCCGACATGCTCAATCGCGCCATCTCTGTAGGGCAATCCCTACCCCCGGCCTTCCAGCCTGCCTAGGCCATTCTCTCCCGGTCCCCGATTTGCGGGGCGATCACGCTGCTCTAGGCTTGAGCCCACGCAGACAAAACAAAGGTGTGGGTAATGAGCGACGTCGATACAAGCGCTGGAGCGAGTGATGTTCTGGTCAGCTTTCGTGGTGTGCAGAAGAGCTACGACGGCGAAGCACTGATCGTCAAAGACCTCAATCTGGACATTCGCAAAGGCGAATTCCTCACCCTGCTCGGGCCTTCCGGCTCCGGCAAGACCACCAGCCTGATGATGCTGGCCGGCTTCGAAACACCGACCGCTGGCGAAATTCTGCTCGGTGGCCGCGCCATCAACAACGTGCCGCCGCACAAGCGTGACATCGGCATGGTGTTCCAGAACTACGCTTTGTTTCCGCACATGACGGTTGCCGAGAACCTCGCGTTCCCGCTGTCGGTGCGTGGCATGAGCAAGACCGACGTCGGCGAAAAAGTCAAAAAGGCTCTGGGCATGGTCCAGCTCGACACGTTTGCGCATCGCTACCCGGCGCAGCTGTCCGGTGGCCAGCAGCAACGTGTAGCTCTGGCGCGCGCGTTGGTGTTCGAGCCACAACTGGTGCTGATGGATGAGCCGCTCGGCGCGCTCGACAAACAACTGCGCGAACACATGCAGATGGAGATCAAGCATCTGCACCAGCGCCTCGGTGTGACAGTGGTCTACGTGACCCACGACCAGGGTGAAGCACTGACCATGTCCGACCGGGTTGCGGTCTTCCATCAAGGTGAGATCCAGCAGATCGCGCCGCCACGCAGCCTGTACGAAGAGCCGAAAAACACCTTCGTAGCCAATTTCATCGGCGAGAACAATCGACTCAACGGGCGTCTGGTCAGCCAGGACGGCGACCGCTGCGTGGTCGAGCTGGAGCGCGGCGAGAAAGTGCACGCACTGGCGATCAACGTCGGTCGGCCGGGTGGCCCGGTGACGCTGTCCATTCGCCCCGAACGCATCAACCTCAATGGCCGCAGCGAAAGCTGTGTGAACCGTTTCTCTGGTCGAGTGGCCGAGTTTATCTACCTCGGCGACCACGTCCGTGTGCGTCTGGAAGTTGCCGGCAAGACTGACTTCTTCGTCAAGCAGCCGATTGCCGAGCTGGACCCGACGCTGAGTGTGGGTGACGTTGTGCCGATCGGTTGGCAAGTCGAGCACGTGCGTGCGCTCGATCCCCTGCAGCAAGAGCATTGATCTGTACATAAAAGCAACAACAGAGGCGAATTGATCGCCCATCCCAATCGCTTACCAACACTGCTCGTGGAGAAAAGAATCTATGTTGAAGTCTTTGAAGTTCACCGCCATCACGTTGGGCCTGATGTGCGCCGCGCAAGCCATGGCCGCCACCGACCTGACCGTCATTTCCTTCGGCGGTGCCAACAAGGCCGCTCAGGAAAAAGCGTTCTATGCGCCGTGGGAAAAGGCCGGCAACGGCAAGATCATTGCCGGTGAGTACAACGGTGAAATGGCCAAGGTCAAAACCATGGTCGACACCAAGAGCGTTTCCTGGGACCTGGTAGAAGTTGAATCGCCGGAGCTGGCTCGCGGCTGCGATGAAGACATGTTCGAAGAGCTGGACCCGAAACTGCTCGGCAATGCCGCTGACTTCGTGCCTGGCGCCATCACCACCTGCGGTGCGGGCTTCTTCGTCTGGTCCACCGTGCTGGCCTACAACGCCGACAAGGTTGCCAGCGCGCCAAGCGGCTGGGTCGATTTCTGGGACACCAAGAAATTCCCTGGCAAGCGCGGCCTGCGCAAAGGCGCCAAATACACCCTGGAATTCGCGTTGATGGCCGACGGCGTTGCGCCGAAAGACGTCTACAAAGTGCTGGCCAGCAAAGACGGTCAGGACCGTGCGTTCAAGAAACTCGATGAGCTCAAGCCAAACATCCAGTGGTGGGAAGCCGGCGCACAGCCGCCGCAGTACCTCGCTTCCGGTGACGTGGTGATGAGCTCGGCCTACAACGGCCGTATCGCTGCCGTGCAGAAAGAAAGCAACCTGAAAGTGGTCTGGACCGGCGGCGTATACGACTTCGATGCCTGGGCGATTCCAAAGGGCTCGAAAAACGCCGATGCAGCAAAGAAATTCATCGCTTTCATGCTGAGCCCGGAGCAACAGAAAACTTACTCGCAGAACATCGCCTACGGCCCGGCCAACACCCAGGCGGTCAAGCTGCTGGATAAGGAAACGCTGCAGAACATGCCCACCACACCTGAGAACATCAAGGATCAGGTGCAGATGGACGTGGCGTTCTGGACCGACAACGGCGAATCCCTCGAGCAGCGTTTCACTGCCTGGGCTGCCAAGTAAGCCGTTTGCGTTGAGTCAGATCCGGGCGTTCCCTGCTGCAGGGAACGCCCCCTTGTTGAAAGATTTCGGAGTTCGCTATGGCCATCGCCGTGCCCTTGACTGAAGGCGCCAGCCCCACCTTGAAGCAACGTCTCGCTCGCGCCGAGCGGGTCAACCGCTGGAAGGCTCAGGCATTGATCGCGCCGTTGGTGATTTTCCTGCTGTTGGTGTTTCTGGTGCCCATCGCCGCGCTGCTCTACAAGAGCGTTGGCAACCCCGAAGTTGTTACCGCGCTACCGACCACCGTGGTCGAGGTGCAGAAATGGGATGGTAAAGGGCTGCCGCCCGAGTCGGTCTATAAGGCGTTGAGCCTGGACCTGGCTGAAACGCGCAAGAATTCCACGCTGGGCGACCTGTCCAAGCGTTTGAACATGGAACTGGCCGGTTATCGCAGCCTGCTGAGCAAGACCGCTCGCGCGCTGCCGTTCAAGACCGAACCGGCCTCTTATAAAGAAGCGCTCGAAGCGCTGGATGAACGCTGGGGCGACCCGGCTTACTGGCAGGCGGTGCGCCGCAACACCAGCAGTGTCACGCCGTATTACCTGTTGGCGGCGGTTGACCATCGCGTCGATGACCTGGGGGAAGTCGCCCCTGCAACGCCGGATCAGGCGATTTACCTGGATATCTTCGCTCGCACCTTCTGGATGGGCCTGGTGATCACCGCTATCTGCCTGGTGCTGGCGTATCCACTGGCTTACCTGCTGGCCAACCTGCCAGCACGGCAGAGCAACCTGCTGATGATTCTGGTGCTGCTGCCGTTCTGGAGCTCGATTCTGGTGCGTGTCGCGGCCTGGATCGTGCTGTTGCAGTCGAGCGGCCTGATCAATAGTGCGCTGCTGGCGATGGGCATCATCGACAAGCCGCTGGAGCTGGTCTTCAACCGGGTCGGTGTGTACATCTCGATGGTGCACATCATGCTGCCGTTCATGATTCTGCCGATCTACAGCGTGATGAAGAACATCTCCCCGACCTACATGCGCGCCGCCATTTCGCTAGGCTGCCATCCGTTCGCCAGCTTCTGGCGCGTGTATTTCCCGCAGACCTACGCCGGCATCGGGGCGGGCTGTCTGCTGGTATTCATTCTGTCGATCGGCTACTACATCACCCCGGCCTTGCTGGGCAGTCCGAACGACCAGATGGTCAGTTATTTTGTCGCGTTCTACACCAACACCAGCATCAACTGGGGCATGGCAACGGCGCTCGGCGGGCTGCTGCTGTTGGCGACCATCGTGCTGTACCTGATTTATAGCTGGCTGGTCGGCGCCAGCCGCCTGCGACTGAGCTGAGGAGCGTCAACATGTTGAATGCCTACACATCGCCGATCGAGCGCATCTGGTATTACGCCTTGCGCATCCTCTGCGCGCTGATCCTGCTCTTTCTCGTGTTGCCGGTGCTGGTCATCGTGCCGTTGTCGTTCAATTCGGGGAGCTTTCTGGTCTATCCGCTGCAAGGCTTTTCGTTGCAGTGGTACCAGGACTTCTTCAATTCTGCCGAGTGGATGCGGGCGCTGAAAAACAGCATGATCGTCGCCCCGGCCGCGACCCTGTTGGCAATGGGCTTCGGCACGCTTGCGGCGATCGGCCTGACCCGGGGCAATTTTCCCGGCAAGGCGCTGGTCATGGCCTTGGTGATTTCGCCGATGGTGGTGCCGGTGGTGATCGTTGGTGTGGCCAGTTACCTGTTCTTCGCGCCACTGGGCCTGGGTAACAGCTACACCTCGCTGATTCTGGTCCACGCCGTGCTGGGTGTGCCGTTCGTGATCATTACCGTGTCGGCGACCTTGCAGGGCTTCAACCACAACCTGGTACGCGCTGCGGCAAGCCTCGGTGCGTCGCCGCTGACCGCTTTCCGCCGTGTGACCCTGCCGTTGATTGCGCCGGGGGTGATTTCCGGTGCGCTGTTCGCCTTTGCGACGTCGTTCGACGAAGTGGTTGTGACGCTGTTTCTCGCCGGGCCGGAACAGGCAACCTTGCCCCGGCAGATGTTCAGCGGCATCCGCGAAAACCTCAGCCCGACCATCGCAGCGGCCGCGACGCTACTGATCGGCTTCTCGGTGCTGTTACTGCTGGTGCTGGAATGGCTGAGAGGGCGTAGCGAGAAACTGAGAACGGCTCAGTGAGCTGGAGCTACAAGCTACAAGCTTCAAGCTTCAAGCTACAAGCAGATCAAACGCTTGAAGCTTGAAGCTTGAAGCTTGAAGCTTGCCGCTTAACGCTCCAGGCGAAGCTTGGCGTACAATGCGCACCACCGTGATTCTGCTCAAACAGGTGCGTCATGCAGCCCTTCGTTATTGCCCCATCGATTCTTTCCGCTGACTTCGCCCGCCTCGGCGAGGAAGTCGACAATGTGCTGTCCAGCGGCGCTGATTTTGTCCACTTCGATGTCATGGACAACCATTACGTCCCGAACCTGACCATCGGTCCGATGGTCTGCAGCGCACTGCGCAAGTACGGCGTGACCGCCCCGATTGATGTGCACCTGATGGTCAGCCCGGTGGATCGCATTATTGGCGATTTCATCGAGGCCGGTGCCACGTACATCACCTTCCACCCCGAAGCGACCCAGCACATCGATCGCTCGTTGCAGTTGATTCGTGAAGGCGGCTGCAAGGCGGGTCTGGTGTTCAACCCGGCCACGCCCCTGAACCTGCTGGAATACGTCATGGACAAGGTCGACATGATCCTGCTCATGAGCGTCAACCCAGGCTTTGGCGGGCAGAAGTTCATCCCCGGTACGCTCAACAAGCTGCGCGAAGCGCGCGCGCTGATCGATGCCTCGGGCCGTGATATCCGTCTGGAAATCGACGGCGGCGTCAACGTCAATAACATCCGCGAAATCGCCGCCGCAGGGGCTGACACCTTCGTCGCCGGCTCGGCCATTTTCAACGCCCCGGACTACCGTGAAGTGATCGAGAAAATGCGCGCAGAACTGGCGTTATCGCGCGCATGAGCGACTTCGAGCAATTGTTTGCAGGCAAGCTGCCCAAGCTGATCATGTTCGATCTGGACGGCACGCTGGTGGACTCGGTCCCCGATCTTGCCGTCGCCGTGGACACCATGCTGGCTGAGCTTGGCCGGCCGACAGCCGGGCTGGAATCGGTCCGCGCCTGGGTCGGTAACGGCGCGCCGGTGCTGGTGCGTCGTGCGCTGGCCAACAACCTTGACCACAGCGGTGTCGATGAAGCGCTTGCCGAGCGGGGGCTGGACATTTTCATGCGCGCCTACGCTGAAAAGCACGAGTTCACCGTGGTTTACCCTGGCGTGCGCGAAACCCTCAAGTGGCTGCAGAAGATGGGCGTCGAAATGGCCCTCATCACCAACAAGCCGGAACGCTTCGTTGCGCCGCTGCTCGATGAAATGAAGCTGGGGCGGTTCTTTCGCTGGATCATCGGTGGCGACACCATGCCGCAGAAAAAGCCTGACCCAGCGGCGCTGTTTTTCGTGATGAAAATGGCCGGTGTCCCGGCCTCGCAGTCGCTGTTTGTCGGCGACTCGCGCAGTGACGTGCAGGCCGCCAAGGCTGCCGGTGTGGCCTGCGTTGCGCTGAGTTATGGCTACAACCACGGCAGGCCGATTGCCGAGGAAAATCCGGCGATGGTAATAGATGATCTGCGCAGGCTGATTCCCGGTTGCCTGGATCTGGACGCTGAGATACTGTTGCCCGACATCAAACGTCCCTCCTCAAGAGAATCCATCGTGGTGGTCACTCGCAAACTCTGGATGAAAGTCATCAAGGCCCTGGCCCGCTGGCGTTGGCGCGCCTGACTTGATTCTGGCCGGCCTGCCGGCACGTTTGCCTACCTGACCGTTTACCCTCAAACCACGAGGTTGCTCATGAACCGTGAAGAATTCCTGCGTTTGGCTGCTGATGGCTACAACCGCATCCCGCTTGCCCGCGAAACCCTGGCTGACTTCGACACGCCGCTGTCGATCTACCTCAAGCTTGCCGATCAGCCGAACTCCTACTTGCTGGAATCGGTGCAGGGCGGTGAGAAATGGGGTCGTTACTCGATCATCGGCCTGCCTTGCCGCACTGTGATGCGCGTACATGGCCATCACGTCAGCGTGACCCACGATGGCGTCGAGATCGAAAGCCTGGACGTTGAAGACCCGCTGGACTTCGTCGAGACCTTCAAAGCGCGCTACAACGTGCCGACCATCGCCGGTCTGCCGCGTTTCAATGGCGGGTTGGTCGGTTATTTCGGTTATGACTGCGTGCGTTACGTCGAAAAGCGTCTTGCCAACTGCCCGAACCCTGACCCGCTGGGCGTACCGGATATCCTGTTGATGGTGTCCGATGCCGTGGTGGTATTCGACAATTTGGCGGGCAAGATGCACGCCATCGTATTGGTCGACCCGGCGCAGCAGGACGCTTACGACAGTGGCGCTGCACTGCTTGATGAGCTGATGCACAAGCTGCGTCAGCCGATCACACCGCGTCGTGGCCTGGATCTGGACCGGCCTCCGGCTGCCGACCCGGTGTTTCGCTCAAGCTTCACGCAGAATGATTACGAAACCGCAGTCGACACGATCAAGCAGTACATCCTGGCGGGCGACGTGATGCAGGTCGTGCCATCGCAACGCATGTCCATCGATTTTGCTGCAGCGCCCATTGACCTGTACCGTGCGCTGCGCTGCTTCAACCCGACGCCGTACATGTATTTCTTTAACTTCGGCGACTTCCACGTTGTCGGCAGTTCGCCGGAAGTGCTGGTGCGCGTCGAGGACAACCTGATCACGGTTCGGCCAATCGCCGGTACGCGTCCGCGCGGGGCTACTGAAGAAGCGGATCGTGCGCTGGAAGAGGATCTGCTGTCCGATCACAAGGAGATCGCCGAGCACTTGATGCTGATCGATCTGGGTCGTAATGACGTCGGGCGGGTGTCCGGGATCGGTACGGTCAAATTGACCGAGAAGATGGTTATCGAGCGTTACTCCAACGTGATGCACATTGTTTCCAACGTCACTGGCGAGCTGAAAAGCGGGCTGACGGCGATGGATGCACTGCGGGCGATTCTGCCGGCCGGCACCTTGTCCGGTGCGCCGAAAATCCGCGCCATGGAAATCATCGACGAGCTGGAGCCGGTCAAGCGTGGCGTCTACGGCGGGGCGGTGGGGTACATGGCGTGGAACGGCAACATGGACACCGCCATCGCAATTCGTACGGCGGTGATCAAGAACGGTGAGCTGCACGTGCAGGCTGGCGGCGGTATCGTCGCCGACTCGGTGCCAGCACTGGAGTGGGAAGAAACCCTCAACAAACGCCGCGCCATGTTCCGTGCCGTGGCTTTGGCTTCGCAGACTGCCGAGGGTTGAGCAGACGATGCTCTACGTCTTGAAGCAGACGCAGAGCATCACGACAGTTGGGATTATCGTTCCTCACGCTGCAGCGTGGGAAAGCCATGGGTGACGCTCCGCGTCACAGATCTGCGCGGCACCGCAGAATCAGTACAGGACGCAGAGCGTCCAGAAAGGCATGCCGACGCGGAGCGTCGCACGATAGTGAGGTTGTCGTTCCGCACGGTTCAGCGTGCTGTCTAGAAACTCATACTCAATGCCACATTAACCCCCTGCTGAGTCACGTCGTCGTTCTTGCGCCAGTTGTAGTTGCCGCGCAGCGTCAGGTCCTGGGTGAGTTTCTGGCTGACGCCGAAAGTCGCCCGGTTCAGGTCGCGTTGCGGCGTGTAGCCTTCGAGTGTGAAATCGACCGACTGCACGCTGTTGAGGGCCATCGTCACGTTCTGCTGATCGGTCTCGAACTCCCGTTCCCTTGCGACTTCTGCCCACAGTTGCGTGGTGGGCGTCACTTCGAATTTGCCCTGCAAACCAACGCCTGCACGACGCGACTTGCGCGTCTGATCGCTGAACGTCAGCGCGGTCGAGCGGTTGCCTTTTTCCGAGTAGCCATCCACGTCGATATGGGCATAGTCGGCACTGACGAAAGGCGACAGGTGCCAGCGACTGGCAGCCCCTGCGATGTCAAAACCGACTCGCCCGCTGACGGCCCACAACTCGCCGTCGGTGTCGCCTTTTTCCTGACCTTCGCTCACGCCCAGCGCGAACTTGCGTTCGGCGTTTTCGTAATCCAGCTTGCCGCCTGACACCGCAAGGTCGCCCCACCAGTGGTTGGCCTGATATTGCACAAAGGCCGTAGCGATATAGCTGTTGAGTTTGTAGTCCGAGTCTCTGGCACCGGCCTCAAGGTTCTGTCGATAAGCACCCGCAACGACGCCCGTGCGCCAGTGTTCGGCGAAACGGTAGCTGCCGCCAATGGTCAGGTTGTAGCCCCGGCCGTCAGCATTGGCTGAGCTGTCCTGCGCGTCGAAATCCATTTTCTGACCACCCGCCGCAATAATGCTCTGCCATTGGCCGACACCCTGCCAGTTGCCCCAGTCGCTGAGCCATTGCGCGCGCAGTTCGTCCTGATGCATGCGCAACGTGCCATTGGCCATTTCCGGCAGCAGGCTGATTTCCCAGGGGGCCGAGAGCAGCGAATAGGCGTAGTCGGCCAGCAGTCGCTGCCCGGCTTCGGTAGGGTGGACGCGGTCATTGAAAAACACCCGGCTCGGATCAGGCGTCGCGCTGGACCGACCGTTGGCTGCACTTTCTCTGCAACTGTCGCCACTGAAGCACGTGGCGACCAGATTCTCGTTGGGGTCGAAACCGAAGCGTGCGGGAGCCGCCAGCGTTTCAGATATCAACAGTGGCACGTTGAGCGGGATGACCTGTGCATCTATCTGCGCCAGACGGCTGACCAGTTGCTGATTGAACACGGCGCTGAGGGCTGATGTCGCTGACGCCAGAGGCGTACCGCTCAAGGCTGGCGTCTGGCCGATGTCCGGTAACAGCCAGACCATGATGTAGCGCGCGCCGGCCTGTTGCAGTGCCAGTGCACTGTCAGCCAGGCGGTTGGCGGCTTGTCCCGCGCTGCTGGCGCTCAACACGCGACCTTGCAGAAAGTCGTTGCCGCCGCCGGTCAGGTAATACAGCGCATTGGGGTCGGCGCGAAAGCTGTTGGCGGGCAAATATCCGGTCCGGCTGCGCAACAGCGTGCCTGAGTTCGGATCGACCACGGTGGATTGCGAGTTGATCGAATCAAGGATCTGGTCCGTTCGGTAACCACCGACAGCCCAGTTATTGCCATCCGCCTGCCCCAGCGCGGCGTTGACGGGTGAGGTGGAGGCTGCCAGATCACCCGCCGAGACATTGAGCATTCTGCCGATCAGCGTCGATGAGTTCAGGTTGAACACTTCACCGCTGCCATCCTGATACGTCGGGCCGACGCGATTGGTGAAGCGCAACGTGGAGCCTCTGGGGCCAGCGGTGTCCGGGAACTGTCCGGCATCTGCCAGGCTGTCGCCGAACACCACCATGGTCGAATAGGGCCCCGCAGTGGCGGTGCCACAGGCCAGCGATAGCAGGCAGGCCGCGAAGGGCCAGCACCTTGATGTCTTGGTCATGAAAGAATCCTGATTGTTGTTATTTTGTAGCGGAAACGTACCAAGATTTGTCATGACTGCAAAGGTCAGCCGAGACTTTTTACTCGGCTGCGGCGCTTTTTTGAACTCATGCGGCCCTGTTGGTCACGATGTCGCTCAGGTAATTGGCCAGATCGTGCAAATAGACGAACGGATGGCCCTGGCGAGTGCCGCCTGTGCGGCTGACTTTCAAGGCGATACGGCCCGCGTTGATCTTGCGCAGCAGATTGCGATCATTCGAAAGGTGCGAAAAATATCGCTCTCTGACGGCGCTCAACGAAGGGCACGGCGTGGCGAATTCTTTGCGAAGTTGATCGAGTATTTCGTTCATTCCATGACTCCCTGTGGTTTGCATGTAGGCACTCCCGAGATGAGGTGCAGACAAACAATACGATATGTAGGGCCTCGTTACAATACAGTTTGTATTTTAAATACAAATTGTCTTGTTTGCTTTACAGGGAGTCGATGTACCAGGACACGTGCGCGGTGCCATTTTCAGGGCTGCGGGTCACGACGATGCCCTCGGCCTCGCTGATCTGATCCACGATGTGATCCCAGTGGGCAGCGGATTCGCCAGGCTCTCTGATCAGCAGCACTTGATGCTCGATCTGGGCCTTGTCGCTGGCGATGGCGTCCTGAATACGCTGTGCCAGAGCGAGGTAAGCGTCGTGTTGCGAATTGCCGGGGGGCTGGTCAAGCATGCGTTAACTCCTTTTTACTGTATGTGCATACAGTAATTGAGGGGTGTTTCTCACGCAAGCGGCAAATTTTTCCTACAGATATGTGGACCTTTGCTCAGACCGGACGCATAAAAAAGCCCCGATGATCGGGGCTTGGGCAGATGGTGCGGGTATCACAAGCGCATCGTCATTTGCCTGATGACCCCGATCAGCTTGCAGTCTTCGGTGACCGGGAGGGTCGGATAGGCGGGGTTCAACGGCTTGAGAAAATAGCGTCCGGCATCTTCGACCAGTTTTTTGAAGGTGGCCTCGTTGCTTTCCGGCAGCTTGGCGATCACCAGCTTGCCGGCCGTGGGCTCGATTCCGGTGTCCACCAGGATCAGCATGCCTTCAGGAATGCTCTGGCCTGCGGGCGCAGTCATCGAGTCGCCACGCACCACCAGCCAGAAGGCGCGGCCCTTGGCTTTATAGTCGCTGATCTCGAAGGTGTCGGAATAACCCGCAGGGTAGGGCTCGACCGCCTCGCTCCAGCCGCCGGCCTCGACCCAACTGATAACCGGGTACCGATAGAAACGCGAAGGCTGCACCGTAGGCGCCACGTTTTGCATGCCCGGCTCGCTCGACGGGATCGAGGTCGCGAGGATCGGCAGGCCCAGCTCACCCAGCAATCGATTGATGACCTCGATCTTCGGTTCGCGTTTGCCGTTGAGCCAATGCCCCACCGCGCCGGGGGTAACGCCCATGCGCTCAGCCATTTCTTCCTGGCTGATTTCCTGGGTTTCCATGACCTGTCTTGCGACTTCATACCATTTTCTGTTCATGCGTCGAATCATACAGGCTGTAGGGTGCGGATCAATATACATAATGTAATGCGTCATTGTGCTGAAAATATACAAAATGTATTGTTCGGCCTTGAGCGGTGTGATCGGAAGAGTCGCACTGCATTTTCAGAAAGGTCTGACAGGAGACACACGATGATCGAGAAAGTGGAAGCAGTGCTGCAGCATTGGGGCGAACAACGGATGCGGGTAGGTCTGGGCGGCGGGCTGAGCAGTCCGATGGCCGGGATCATGGAATGGGGCGCTTACATTCCGCGACGTACGCCGGGTTCGCGTGCGCTGGTCGGCAATGGCAGTGGCATGGACTATATAAGCAGCGAAGTGGAAGCGGCCATTGCGCAAATGTCCCGCAGCCTTGCGAAAGGCCGTGGGCCTGAATTGGCTCGGTTGGCGACGTTGCGTTATGTCGAGTCGTTGCCGGTGCGCGAGCAGATGCGTCTGGTAGGCATCAATGAAGGCGCGGACCGCACCTATCGCAACTGGATCAACAAGCTTCACCAGCAAGTGCTGGCCATTCTTGCCGAGCGCAGTGCTTCCAGAAGCAATAAAGCCACCGCGAGCAAGGCCGGATAAGTGCCCATGAACACGCTGGCCGGCACCGTTTATCCGGGTCGATTGCACAGCTGTGGTCGAACTCGTGTTGAACTCCGGTCAAACTCGACCCGCCCCGAAACTGCCCCTTCCCAGGCTTTCCGGAGGGGGGTAAAAAGGTCCCACGATATGCGATTTGCGCCTCAGGGCTGCAGCCGGACACAGGCTGTTCAGCAGCGCCAACCGGCCAATCGCAACCCACCCCAAACCCCGCTTCGGCGGGGTTTTTCATTAGGCCAGGCACACAGAGGCCTCGTGCACATGTTGAAAGACTTTCGATGCGGCCAGTGCTGGAAACTGCAAGCCCGTATGGGTGATCCTACCGAACTACATCAAGCGTTCCCTATGTGGAACGCTGAGCCATGTGAAGGCCGTGAGCCATGAGTCATCGCCTTTGATCTATATAGAAAAGCGGAATCCTTCGCGAACATCAACTTATTAACAGGTAAAATCAATGCCTATTGAGCTTCCTCCGACATACATCACCCCTTATCCTGAAATTAGCGCAGGAGGTAATGGTACCTATCGTGGTCAAGACCTTAGTTCTGGTCAAAGCTTTCCGCGAGGTATGCAGAATCCTGTAGCGACTGTGCTGCTTCTTCAGGGTGATTTGTATTGCAGCCCGAACTGTCTTGCCACGTTTCAGGATCAAGCGAGGCGTGACAGCTTCGGGATTCAATCCAAGGTTGCCTTGAAGACCTTCGCAGCGGCGGATCAGCGTGAGGCTGAAGGGCGTGATCTTCGAACGGCTTACAACGAAATCGCAACTGACATCGGCAGAAGCCAGCAGATCAACGAAAATATCATCAAGTATCCGCCAGGCAACCATGTATTGTCTGGCGGCCTTATGACACCATTTCATGCGCTGGCTCATGGCATGTTTGGTTTGGGCGCACCCCTTACGTTCCCTATTCAGAATGTTGGGCTTAACGTCGATATCCGTGGTATCCCTGATGTAATGAATGTTATTCAGAGCGCACGCCCAGTTGGCACCAGTTCGCTTGATGTCAACTTCGCCTATGATGTCGGTAAGGATTCCAACGCATCTTGGCTGACGCTGGGGAACATTACACTCAGGCTGGTGGGAACTATCGATAAAAACGCGAGTGGAGCATGGACATTCTCGGGCGAGATTCGCGCCTTCAATGATGTCTACGATGCCAATCCGTCCAATCATCGCGGATGGCTGGGTGAAAATCTTACTTCGTTGTTGAGTGCCGTTCCATTTACCTCGTACTCGATCGAAATTCCCGGTTCGTTGCCGGTTACGGTTAGTGGCAACTAGGTCAAAGGCATGACAGGTAGCGCCTGAGCAGTGGCGTAGCCAGCGTTGACTTATCTGTAAAAAAGACAGGCAGGCGTGTACTGTTTTTCTACTCGTTCGAACCTCTTTCCATAAGGATTGACAATGGCTGCGTTACGCAGGAATTTTGTTTTTTTATCATTTCCAGTCGCTCTAGGTGTTTTAGGCTTATCAATCAGGGGGGGCAGTGAAAATCCGCTACAGCCTTCTGATACCTATGGGCTGCCACCGGTGGCTATTTACTTCGTTGTGCTTGTTGGATTTGGAGCCCTCTCTTTTCTCCTGGCTGCGGCCGGAAGATTATTAGAGTGCTTCACCTCCAGTGTCGGCAGAATGGGGAGGGTGATTCGACTCGTTCTTTTCGCGCCTATGCTGCTCTCGACCTGTCTCGCCACGTTGGTAAGCGCTGGTTACGCTTTGGATTCATTGACTGGAATATTCGCCTGCTTGTTATCACTGATATCGATCCTCGGCGCTTATTCCTTGTTTTCAAAAAGGAAAAATTTGGGCTAGCGTCTGATTTCAGGCGCTCTTTTTCTCGAGCTCAAGTTCCTGCTTTCCGTGCGGTTGAACACTGATATGACACGCACGGCTATCTCAGGCCTCGGCATCTGCCGGGGCTTTTTCGTATCTGGAGTACCCATGGACCCAACCGACCTAGGCCCAGGCACAGCTACCTGGCTGGGCGGAACGGGCACCATTCTGCTTGGCGGCTTTTTGTGGCTGCGCAAGTTTCTTTCAAGGGATGCCACTGACCGGGCGATGGATAACGCTGATATCGGTACGGTTCGCCGCCTCAATGAACTGCTCGACTCCGAGCGGCAAGCTCGCAAGGAGGCTGAAGCGCGGTCCGATCAGTTTGCCAGGGAGCGCAACGAACTCGCCGCTGCGGTTGGCCGTATGGAAGGCAAGATTGAAGCCCTCACCAGCCACATCGTTCAGCTCACCGACAAGGTCACCACGCAGAGTGCCGAAATTGCCCGGCTCCGTTCCAAGCTCGGAGGTGCCAATGATGCACAGATGCGCAATTGATTTTATAGCTCGCCACTGGTGGCGGCGGCTGGAGATCTGGCTGATCGCCGTGTTGTTGATTGCCGGGTGCCTGATGCTCGGTTTTCAGGCCGGGCAATGGTCGGCCAGTGCCGAGCACACCCGGCAGTTGGCCGAGGTTCGTGATGCCTACGATGCAGCCTTGGGCAAGCGCGATCGTCGCCTGGACAGGCTGGCCGAAACCACCACCCAGGCGGCGGACAAGGTCGAGACGGCGGCGTCTATCGCCAGTCAGGCTGCGCATGCTGCCAACCGCGCTGCGGACAAGGCCGATGAAGCGCTGGGCAAGGCAAATCAGTAGGCATTTCTCACGCCGGATCAACCCTTACTACACGCGGAACCCCTTATGAAGATAACCCCGATAGTTGCCCATTTGCAGGCGACCTGCCCGACCTTTGCCGGTCGCATCAGCGCTGGCATCGACTGGGCTGCGGTTGCTCTTGGCGATCAACTTGCGCACCCCTCGGCCTATGTCATCGCTACGGGTGATGTGGCCACGGCCAATGACCTGCAAAACGTCATTCGCCAGAACATCACCGACCAGATCGACATCGTGGTGGTGCTTGACAGTGACGACAAGCGCGGACAGCAGGCCAGCGATCAGTTGCACGCCGTTCGCGCCGAGTTGTGGCGCGCGCTGGTGGGCTGGAACGCTGACCGCGATTACGACGCGATGCAATACACGGGCGGTGCGCTGGTGCAGATCAGCGGCGCACGCGTGACCTATCGCTTCGGTTTTGCCGCGCAGTTTCAGCTGGGCCGCAGCACCTCGGATCAGCCCGCCGAAACCTGGCACGAAGCGTATCTGGATGGTTTGCCGGGTTTTACCGGCGCGACCCTCGAGATGGACTGCGTCGATCCCGCCGACCCGAATCTGAAATCCCCAGGCCCTGATGGCCGTCTCGAAGCGAAGTTCACCGCAGAGGTAACACCATGACCCAACGCATCACTGTAGTACCGGCCGAAGGCCGCACTGTGCCGGATCCGGAGGCGGGCGATTTGCTGCCCGTCGAAGGTCGGCAGGTGGCATTCAATGCCTGGTGGCAGCGTCGTCAGAACGACGGCGACATCACCATTCAGACCGAGCAAACCCCTACCACCTATCAGGCCTTCACAGCCTAACCAAGAGGAAGCCCAATAATGGCTATCAGTTTTAACAACATTCCATCCGATGTCCGCGTGCCGCTGTTTTATGCGGAGATGGACAACACGGCCGCCAACAGCGCTTCGGCAAGCATGCGTCGCCTGATCGTTGCTCAGGTCAACGACGACGTATCCGGACCTGAACTCGGCTCCCTGGTGCTGGTGCCCAGCGTGGCGCTGGCAAAAAACATCGGCGGTCAGGGTTCCATGCTGGCGGCCATGTACGAAATCTGGCGCAAGGCTGATCCGACCGGGGAAGTCTGGTGCCTGCCGCTGCTCAACACAGAAGGTGTCAAGGCCGGTGCAACCATTACCCTGACGGGGGCGGCGACCGAAGCGGGCTTGCTGAATCTGTATGTCGGCGGTGCACGGGTGCAGGCGACTGTCGTTAACGGCGCAACGGCTGCACAAGCCGCAACCGCGCTGTCGGTGAAGATCAATGCCACGCCCGATCTGCCGATCAAGGCCGTTGTCGAGGCCGGCGTGCTGACCCTTTCCTGCAAATGGAGCGGGGCAAGCGGCAACGACATTCATCTGGAATTCAATCGTCTGGGCAAAACCAACGGTGAGGTCATTCCAGCTGGCCTGACTGCCGCAGTGACTGCCATGACCGGTGGCGTGGGTACGCCTGATCAGCTCAAGGCGCTGGCTGCGTTGGGCGACGAACCGTTCGAGTTTCTGTGCATGCCATGGACTGATACCAGCACCCTGGATGCCTGGAAAGCGGCGATGGACGATAGCACGGGTCGCTGGAGTTGGGCGCGTCAACTGTATGGCCATGTGTACAGCGCCAAGCGCGGTACGGTCGGTACGCTGGTGGCTGCTGGCCAACTGCGCAACGATCAGCACATCACCATTCAAGGCGTGGAAACCGGTGTGCCGCAACCGGTCTGGCTGCAGGCCGCTGCCCTGGCTGCGCGCACTGCAGTGTTCATTTCTGCCGACTCCAGCCGTCCGACCCAGAGCGGCACCATGCCCGGCCTGGACCCGGCGCCAGCCAGTCAGCGTTTCACCCTGACCGAGCGTGAGTCACTGCTGCGTTATGGCATCGCGACGGCGTACTACGAAGGCGGTTACGTGCGCATTCAACGCTCGATCACTACCTATCAGAAGAACGCCTACGGCCAGGCTGATAACTCGTACCTGGACAGCGAAACCATGCACCAGTCGGCGTTCATCATTCGTCGTCTGCAAGGCATCATCACCAGCAAATACGGTCGTCACAAGCTGGCCAGCGATGGTACGCGCTTTGGTGCGGGTCAGCCGATCATCACGCCGAGCACCATTCGTGGCGAGTTGATTGCGCAGTACGCCCGTCTTCAAGAAGAAGGCCATGTGGAGAACGCCGAAGTGTTCGCCCAGCACCTGATCGTCGAGCGTGACGGCAATGATCCAAGCCGCGTGAACGTGATGTTCCCGCCTGATTACATCAACGGCCTGCGCGTGTTCGCGCTGCTCAACCAGTTCCGCTTGCAGTACGACGAAGCGGCGTAAGCCTCACTCACCCTTTCAAGCCCGCCGCGTGCGGGTTTTTTCATTCTGGAGATAAACAACATGGGTCAGAAAGTTGCGGGTACCTGCTACATCAAAGTGGATGGCACCCAATTGACCATCATTGGCGGCGGCGAAGCCCCTCTGACGAACGTCAAGCGCGATACGGTCGTGCCGGGCTACTACAAGGAAGTCGACAAGGCGGCCTGGTTGAAATTTCAGGCGCTGCATACCGCGGACCTGCCGATCAAGCTGCTCACCACCGGTGTGGACATGACCATCACCTGTGAATTCAGCAACGGCAAGATCTACGTACTGTCCGGCGCTTACCTGGTCGAAGACCCGATCAGCAAGGCAGATGACGGCGCCATCGATTTCAAATTCGAAGGCAGTCAGGGGAGCTGGCAATGAGTGAAGTCATCGACCTTGCCAGCCCGATCGAAGCACACGGGGAAACCCTTTCGCAGGTGACATTCCGACGTCCTACGGCGCAGGAAGCGCGAGCCATCAAGGCCCTGCCGTACAAGATCGACAAGAACGAAGACGTGTCGCTGGACCTGGACGTGGCGGCGAAGTACATCGCCGTCTGCGCCGGGATTCCGCCCTCGTCGGTCAATCAGATGGATCTGTGCGACATCAACACGTTGAGCTGGAAGGTTGCGAGTTTTTTCATGGCAGCGGCATCAGCAACCTTGAAGGACTGATCGCCGTCGTTTACGACCTCGCGTACTTCTGGAAGACCGATCCCGAACTGATGATGTCCAGGGAGCTGGACGTCATCACCGAATCGATCTTGCAGGCGCAACGCATCAACCAGATCCTGCAGGGGGAGTGATGGCAGACACTATCAGAACGCTGATTACCGGCGTCGACCAGCTGTCTCCAACGCTGGCAACTATCCGCAACAACGTCAAAGGCCTCGAGACCAGTCTGGGGGCCATAGAACTTGGCAAGGCGATCACGGACAACGCTTTGGCGGGGCCTTTGATTGCCGGGGTAAAGGCAGCGATCGGTTTCGAGACCAGCATGGCCGGCGTGAAACGGTCAGTTACCTTTGAAACACCGCAGCAATTTCAGCAGATGGGGTCCGATATTCTGGACCTCAGTGAACGGCTGCCGGAAAGCGCCAACGGCATCGCGGCGATTGTTGCCGCCGGTGCCAAGGCCAATGTACCGCGCGAAGAACTGACCGGGTTTGCCAGCGATGCCGTGAAAATGGGGGTCGCCTTCGATCAGACGGCGGCCGAGTCGGGCGACATGATGGCCTCGTGGCGATCTTCGTTCCAGATGACTCAACCGCAAGTCGCGGCGCTGTCCGAGAAGATCAACGTGCTCGGCGGCAACAATCTGGAAAAGAAAATTGCCACCATGGTCACCGCAATGGGCCCGCTCGGGCCGGTTGCGGGTCTGGCATCCGGGCAACTGGCGGCGATGGGCGCCACTTTGGCCAGCGTCGATGTACCGGCCGATGTGGCCGCCAGCGGCATGAAGCGCTTCATGCAGTCGTTGACCGAAGGCGGCGCGGCGAAAGCGGGGGCGTTCGAGGCGTTGCAACTCGACGTCAACCAGCTGACCCAGGGCATGCAGAGCGACCCGTCCGGGACCATTGAAAAGGTCCTGACGGCTGTCTCAAGTGTTGACCCCGACAAACAGTCGGATGTCATCACGCAACTGTTCGGCGCTGAATCGCTGGGTGCGATTACACCATTGCTGGCCAACCTCGATGTGCTCAGGTCCAACCTGGCCAAGGTCGGCGAGGGCGTGCAGAACAGCGGCACCCTCGAGAAGGAATTCGCCGACAACTCGCAGACCACGGCCACGGCCATCAAAGAGATGACCAACCGTGTCGATCGTCTGGGCATCAACATCGGCAGCATGTTTCTGCCTGCGATGAACCAGGCAATGGCCGTGATCGGGCCGATGATTTCTCAGGTCGCCGCACTGGCGGCCGAACACCCTGGCGTGATCAAGGGTGTGGTGGCCGCTGCAATTGCGTTCGGCGTCTTGCAAGTTGCGGTAATGACCGCAACGACTGCCATGAGCGTACTGAGTGCGGTGATGGGCCTGTCACCGCTGGGCCTGATCGTGCGCGGCCTGGCGCTGGCGGCAGGTCTGCTGATCGCCAACTGGTCGACCGTCGCGCCTTATTTTCAGGCCGTTTGGGAGGCGATTCGCGGGCCGGCCATGGCGCTGTGGGATGTACTCAAGGCGGTATTTGCCTGGACGCCGATCGGCATGATCGTAGCCAACTGGCAGCCGTTATCCGAGTTTTTTGCGGCGCTGTGGGATGTGATCAAAGTGCTGGCCACGCCGTTTTCCGACTTCCTGCAGACGCTGTTCTCGTGGACGCCGCTGGGCATGGTTGTGGCCAATTGGCAGCCAATTTCCGAGTACTTCGCCGGCCTGTGGGAAAGCATCAAGACCGCTGCGCAGCCGTTTACCGACGCGCTGGCAATGATGTTCAGTTTTTCGCCGCTGGGCATGGTTATCGAGAAATGGGCGCCGATCAAAGCCTGGTTCGCGGATTTGTGGGCAGACATCAAACCGTTCATCGACCCGATCATGAGCTGGTTTGGCGGCGACGGGGATAAGTCCTTGCTGAAAAGCGCCACCGAAAAGGTCAATCAGTTCGCTGAAGAGCAACGGGTACGCAACGCAGGGCCTGGTGGCGGAACCGGGGCGTTTCTGGCTGCAAATGCGGTTGACGCCAGTCGCTCGCAACAGCAGCAGCTCAACCTGGCGACCGGAGTGCCGCCGACCAGTCAATTGCTCAGTGCGCCAAACTTTCCAGCCCCCGGCAACCTGTTGCTGCAACAGGGTGCTGCGGGGGCCGGCGCGCGGCTTGAAGGCGAACTCAATATTCGCTTTGAAAACGCACCGCCTGGCATGCGTCCGGGACAAGTGCAAAGCAACCAGCCGGGTTTGACGATTTCGCCAAACGTCGGTTATCGAACCCTCGGCGCAGGAGCCGGATTATGAGTACATGGCGTGACAGCCTGCTGCCAGCGTCTTTCCGTGGTGTCGGTTTTTTCATTGAAAAAGCCGTCGTCCCGGTGGGTCGCAAAGGGCAGTTGCATGAATTTCCACAGCGCGACGAGCCTTACTTCGAGTCGCTGGGCAAGCAGGCGCAGGTTCATACGCTGACGGCTTTTATTGTCGGTCGCGACTGTTTTGAAAAACGGGACAACTTGCTTCAGGCGCTGGAGAAGGACGGTGCGGGTGAGCTGGTGCACCCGTGGCTGGGGCGCATGCAGGTACAGGTCGGGCAGTGCAGTGTGACGCACACCCTGATTGAAGGCGGGATGGTCCGGCTGGACCTGGTGTTTTATCCGGCCAACCCGCTCAAGTTTCCTGTGTCGACGCTCAATACCCGGCGGCAACTGCTCGGCGCGTCCGCGAGCCTGCTGGACTCGGCGCTTCGGCGCTATCGCTCGGTGATGGCCGTCGTGGATGCCGTGCGCATCAACGTTCAGGCGCTGCGCAGTGCGCTGTCCGGGGTGTTTGCCACTATTCAGCGGCAGTTTGCGCCGTTCATGGCGATTTACTCGGATGTCACTGCACTGGTGCATTCGCTGGTCAATGCGCCGCTGACGGTGAGCACGTTGTTCACCACGTTCTTTGCCAGTTTCGACGGCGACAGTCGCCGATCCAGACGAGCGAATGGCAGCAGCAGTGTCAGCGGCGCCAGCACCACAACCGGTTCCGGCAGTTCGGTCGGCGGCGGTTCAGGTGCTGGCTCGGGTGGAAGTTCCGGCAGTGGTTCCGGCAGCAGCACCTCCATCAGCCTGGCGTCGAGTTCCGGCAGCAGCGGTGGGTCTTCCGACCTTGAAACGGTCCCTTACCCGGACGCCCCGTTCCAAGGAGATCCTTGGCACTTCTCGCGCCCCCTAGGCGATGGTTTCATCGGACAGCTCTCCTCGCGGACAGCCCTTCGTGCTATCTCTGCCTACCTTCGCACGTTGGCGGTGGCTGAAGAGTTCTGGGGCATGCCAACGGATCGGGCTGAAGCTAGTGCTCTATTGGCCTTACCAGTTCATCCGACGTTGGCCCTGCTCAGGCCTGAGCGCCCGATTTGGTTCCCCGCTACAACTGACTTCGATGGCGATAGAGAGGCTATCGAATCATCTATGCGAGGCTTGGTAGCCCGCGTAAAAACAGCGCGGCCGGATGACGAACTGATCGCTTTCGCTTCTCCAATATTTGTTTCAATGGAGCGGTGTGTGGAGGTTTCACTCGTCCGGTGGTCACAAGCTGAGGAGAGTAGTATTGCCGACGCTGACTTGGCCGCACATCTAGAGGAGTTCTGGGCCGACGGTTGGATGCTTCGTAGTGCATCTCCTGAACCTTTGAGCACGACAACCGTGTTCGCTTCCCCCCCGCTAGATAGGCTGATGGAGGACCAATGCAAGGCTTGGCCGCTTGCCGCGCCGCTTGGTATCGACCGTTTGGGGTATCTCCAACACGACCTATATCCTGGAAGGCTTTTTCTTCCGACGCTTCCTAGCACCGACCAAGCCGAACTTACTCCTCGCGGGGGACAGTTGGAGATTAAGGTTGACGAGCAGGTCATCGCGGACCTCTGTTATTGGAATGCGGGTTGGGGAACTGCGCGCCCCATGCAGTTCAGTGGTAACTGCGGTACAGCACTTACTTCACGAGGTAGGTGCTATCGGGAGGGGGAGGACGCACTGGAAGGTGCGGTGCGATCATTCTATCTTTGGGAGGTGAAAACACTGCACCGATCCAACACTTTTGAGCCCTTCAATCAAACTCTAACGACGGGAGCGATGTTTGTTTAGGTTCTTGCTACGTTAGGAAACCTCTGGATGATTGTAAACGCTCGGTATATGCACATTTCGCTAAGGTGTTTGTTGCTCAAAGGATAGACCATGAATGACTACGAAGAGTACGGCGAAGAGATTACTTATGAGAGCGCTGAGCAAATCGATCAGATGGCGATTTACTCTGCTCTGAACAGCCTGATGTTCTTCGCAAACAATCTCGACTTCAGCAGCCAAGCGATGAATCTCGCGATTGTGGATGAGTTTACTATGGATCTGGAATACGGATACCTTCGTAGTAAATTCGATGAGACAAACACGCCTTACCAGTCGGTGTTCCTGTCTGCGCAGTCACAGATGTGGATTTTCTCTGCTTACGAGTTGATGCGCACATGGCGAGAGAAAATCAGCAAGTACCTCAAAGCAGCAGACAATGGAGGGCTGCCGCTCAAGCTGAAGGAGTTGCAGAAGCCCCTAGGCTACGAGAACTTCACAGTCCAAAAACGTATCGAGGAAATCAATCTGCTCATCGAGAAACCAGAGCTCATTGAAACGATGAGGGATGACCTAAAGCGTACCCAAATGCTGTTTACTCAGATGGAGCTCCTGCGAATGTCCCTCGCTAAACACCAGATGAGAAAGCGCCCCAGCGCAGCCGTCCAGGCACCTACCGTAGGGTACATGAATCGCTGGTGTGGTTCCTTGGAGTACCAGATCAACAGCGGCCAGATGATCATCTGCAATCTGAGCCGCAGGGACATTGCGGATGGGATTCGGGCAATACCCGCAATGACCATCCCTTCCGACGATGACCTCGACTCATTTGAGGCTGCCATGCGGGGCGCTAGCGATGATGAGCTCAAGTCAATGTTCCAGAATTAATCTGCCTGCTGCACCTAAAGTGTAAGTGTCCGGTGATCACACCTTGTCCACTGCGCGAATCTTTGTGGTGACCCTGCGTTCAATTCACTTGTAGCCCATTGGAGCAGCGATCCGCGTCTGCAGGATACTGGGAGGTCGTGCGAAACGGAGCTGTCAACATCATCTATGTGCTCGCAATTGTGCGTGCCCCTCTGACGGCAGTAGGAGACCTAAGCTCCCCCTATACGTACTTCGACAACCGCTACCATCGTAACCATGCGGGAAGGTGGGCGGTGGATTCTTCCACGTAGAACTCGACCTTCACCTCTTTTCCATCATTCGAAAAGGATGTAGCAGTGCTGAGTAGAGGTCTTTCAACCATCTGCTTGGAATCTTTGCTTTCAAGGCTTATGGACTCGCCAAGGCCTAAAAATTTCCTAGCTATCGCCTGGGCCTTTCTGCTCTGTCCCAGCGTTACATCGAATGTTTTTTTATCATGCCGGCTACCATCACTGTTCCAAGAAACCTGTTTGCTTTTTGAGGATCGATGCTTGGTTTTGGCGATATGGACGTGACATTTTGTATTATTCTTTGAATCTGCTGCGTCTAACCGAGCAGACCAGACGCTATCAATTTCCTTCCAATTCCCTTCGAGTGAAATGGTCAAGCAACTGAAGACCTCTGCAGGCAACGTCACATAAAGGTCGGTGATTTCATCAAGCTCGTCGCTGGAATCAGAATTCAATGCTTTTTTCAAGTGATCATTTAGGCTCACGTCTCTTCCCCCTATTTTTATGGGTTTCTGCTCTGTCTTTATTGTAGTGGTCAACTGATCCCGGACACGACATCTGCCGGCGAGGGGGATTCGTAGCACAGAAAATGACGTCCGCGCGACTTTAACGAACTGCGTCTGTCCAGTCGATATGGTGATCAGTGCTGCGACGCTACTCATCGATCGTAGATCCGAATATCGGATACAAGAACGGGAACGACGGCAGCATTGTCGCCTCCTCCTCAAGTCGCCCAGCCAGCAAAACATCGCTCCTCTCAGGATAGTGCCGAAGCAAAAAGTGGGCGTCCCGGCGTACTTTTTCAGGGAGGGAAGTATCCCGCGCGAGCTGTTTGAGGAAGCCTTCCGTATGAATCACGGCGCGGCTGCGCTCATTAGGAGTCGTCATCACAAACCTCCGAGAACCGCTAATGGGATAGAAAAATGAGCTCCGCACCGTCCGTTCTAGCCAGGCTGTTTCATCAATACGTCGCGTTCGGGTGCAGTAAACACAGTCAGAGTGAGTACTTGTTACGGTGAATTGAGCTCGCGAGACAAAAAAGCAGATAGGTGAGAGAGGATTTGTGTAGCTCTACCGATCAACATGATTTCATTGGGCGCCCCCATCCCTACATCAACCGTATTTACGTGGATGACAGTCGCGCCACAAGCCAGAGCAATGTTAGGTAAATCTGCGGCAGGGGTGACAATTCCAGACGTGCCGACTGAAATAAGCACGTCGCAGCTTTTCACCAACGACAATGCAGACTTCCAGACGTCTGGAAGCAAATCCTCACCGTACCAAACCACACCGGGGCGTAGTTTTCCATTGCACCTCGTGCATCGTGGAGGCTCTATTAGTGCACCTTCTTCCATAATGGCCGACTCATTCCTCACCATTCCAGGCCGATGACACGCGAAGCACTTTGGTTTGGACAGGCTGCCGTGCAGGTGGAGTACATCTACGGAGCCCGCTCTCTCGTGAAGATCATCGATATTTTGAGTGATGATAGAGACGGTTCCCATTGATCCGGCCATTTCGCGCAATGCCAAGTGCGCTGCATTGGGTTGAGCCTTCGAAAACTGTTGTCGTCGCCACAAGTACCATCCCCAAACCAGGCTTGGATTTTCTCGAAATGCTTTCGCTGTTTCCAAACGCTCGGGGTTGTGGCAGGCCCAAAATCCAGTCTGTTTTTCCCGGTAGGTGGGGATTCCGCTTTCCACTGAAATACCTGCTCCGGAGAAGCAGACGATTTTCTTGGCATTCAGTAGCGCGTTTGAAGCTAGCTCTAATTCAGTCAGGGAGGCACCTTGGCTAACGCCTGTCGTTAGTCGACTGTGTGAGATCAGGACGAAATGATTGCTCTATCTCACCTTGGATGCGTAGAAATGCGGCTCTCGCATGTCCAAAGTCCGACGAGATTGTTGAGTAATACGAGAAAAAAGGTGCTGTTCGGAATACCAAATTCGCCGGGTTTTCTTCTTGCGTAGATCTAGATTGCCAAATTTGTAGGTTTTGCCAGACGTTTGATAAATAACTGCGGACTCGCCCGTTCCGATCCCTTCGTAAAAAGCGATTTTTTCCAGGTGTTCCAGGCTCCAAGCATCACTGCCGTTCACGCTCGGCGGACACAGCAGTTGCACCTCCTCGACCTTCACATCCATGGCGCAAGTTATGTAGGACTGCAGTTCGTAAGCGCAACGAACTATCGCAGCTCGATCCCGCTGGCCGGTCTGAATTGAGGTGATGGTCAATAGGAAGCAAAGGTCTTCCACTTCACAGTGCGACCGCGCCTGAACTGCCTTGCTAACTGGGTCAAGCACGTAGATCAATGAGCACACCGCTGCAAATTCGCCGGCCCGCCGTATGGCGGCCCAGTTGAAAGGATTTCCGGCACGGCTTATGGAGGCGCATCAGTACGACGAGCTTACATGTCCAAGCTGTCCGGCGGGTCTAGTAGGCCATTTTTTTTGCCCCACATATACATGTTATAGCTCAGCGATGCGGGGTGTCAAAGCGTGGCCTCATACTCTCTTTTGTGGTTGTACGGAAGAGAGATGGATTATCTGCAGACGCTTGGGCAGACCCTAAGGGAAATTCGAGTTGATGCCGGGCTTCGAAGAGAGGATTGTTCCGGGGCGCTCAGCCGCGAATACCTCGCGAACGTAGAACTAGGCCGTCAAAGCATCTCTATAGCCAAACTCGTATCCTTGTGCGAGTGTTTAGGTATACCTCCGAGCCTCGTTCTTACCACCGTAGAAGCTCGTCTGGCCATGTTGAAGCTAGAACAGTATCAAGCAAGCCAAGAGCGTCAGGTGAGGGAGTATGTCGGGGCCGGAAGGTTGCGAAGCGAAGCTAGTAACGGAGGTGCCCGAGGCGTGAGAGGCAAACGTGCCGAGAACAATCGAAAGGCCGTTCAATCCCTGCAGTCCTTAGGCCGTACCAAGACGGAAATCGCACGCGAACTCGGCATCGGAACTACGACCGTCGACAGGCACTGGCGAAAATCCGACTCTTCTGAGTCGACCTAATTTTCAAAGCGTAATAACGCTCATAGCTTCGTCGTTTGGGATCGGCAACTTATGGTTGGAGGTACACCGCGGCTGACTGTACTTCGGGCTATGCGTAACGGACGTAAGCGTCCGGCCAAGTCATCTACGAACCCAACAAACGCCGCCGTCAGCACGGGGCCACCGAAGATTACGCCTGCGGCAATACAGCTGCTGTACCCTAAATATTCGATTGCGCCCAGCCCTGCGGCGAGCAACTGCTGGGGGCGTTGCAATAATCGCTGCTGGGCGCGATACAGGGTCACGCTACTGCCCCCAGGCACCCGCGATTAGAAACCTGATGATCGTAAGGTCGTAAATGCTGCAGACGCCAGTGACGTCAGGGGCTATGAAGTTAAGAGCCCAAGCCAGCGTCGTGAAAACGGCGAGTATCACTCCGGCGATGATATTTGAACGGGCGGTGACCAGTAGCTGAAATCCAATAGGGTGCCGCTCATATTGCCCACCGTCGCAGGTGTCCGCGCTTGATCCGGTTCTTGAGACTGCGCAGTGGGATGATCCTGGTTCCGCTTATGCGAAGTGATTCCATTTCCTCAAAACGATCGCAACGCTCCGGATCATCGGGAAAGCCTGTTGATATGCGCAATTTAATATCCGCATATCCATATGTATGTATTGCACAAGCAGCCATCTCAGGCTTCCCAAATCGCATCAGGACACACAAGATCAGGCGAAAAAAATGGAAAAATGTTAGCGCAAAAAAAATCATATAAATCATAAGCTTATATCTTACTAATAGTTAGGGTCATTCAGATATAACGACGGCTGCGTCATCGCCCGAAGTTATGACGCCAAGCCATTCGTAAAGATGGGTGCACCGTATTTTCAAATAAAAAATGTTCTGCGCCAGAACGGAGTGGTCGCATTCAGCAGCAACTACGCGCTGTAGTAAGTTAGGTGGAATGCTTCTGGGCTACGCTTATTCTGTCGACGTTCTGGGGGATTGGCCATGGCCTCTACTGCCTCTTATGAGCACGTGCTTCACCGCTACCCTAGCGTTCAGGAATGGCTGGAACTGCTCGGGAACCTGGGAAGAGCGCCGGCTACCTTGGAGGCGTATGGCCGGGGGTTAGCGCACTACCTGCTCCACTGCGAGGCCTCCAGTCTGGAGGCTGAATCCATCACATTTGAGCAAGTCACGCTCTACATCCGTCGGCTACTGCCCGGGCAAGAAAACGCGGTGGCGAACTCGACCTTGCACCAGCGCCTCACCGCGATCCGCCTGTGGTACGACCACCTGGTGTTTCAGGGGCGTTGCGCACAGAATCCGGTACCTCGCGACCAGCACGGCCGCCTGTGTCAGATCCCTGGACATTCAGGGTTTGTGAGAGGGCTGGTGCCTCGCCTGATAAAGCTGCCCGACATCCCCACGGATGAGCAGTGGCGTTACTTTCTCAGCATTGCGGCCAGGTCGTCTATTCGTGATCGACTTATGCTCTCGTTGGCGTACTGCGGTGCGCTCCGTCGTGCCGAACTGGTGGGCCTGAGAATCGAAGACCTGGATCTCGCCCATCGACTCATTTCAGTGCGCGCAGAAACGACCAAAGGCCGACGCAGCCGTGTCGTGTGCTACAGCCCTGACATTGCGCCGATACTTGGGACGCATCTTCATGCCCTTCGTCTGGCCGGTTGGTCGAAAGGAGCCCTGTTTCGATCCGAGTCTGATCGCAATCGAGGTTCGGCACTCACGCGGTGGACGTGGAGTAAAACGGTAGAAAGATGGGCCAGAGACTCAAATCTGTCATGCCTTAGCACACACACTTTTCGTCATCTGCGACTCACGCATTTGGCTCGTGCGGGGTGGAAACTGCATGAGTTGACGGCCTATGCAGGTCACCGGGATCCGAAGACCACCTTGATTTATGTGCACCTGTCGGGCGCGGACCTGACTGCAAGATTGGCGCATTCGGTGGGTAGTCTGGACGCCCGACTGTTCGCTGAACTCTTCAAGTCGGAGTAATCGTCAAGGGAGCATTATTGACCATGAGCTACGTGCCATTTGATGTGGATCATTATGAGCGTCAAGAGGAATTGTCGGATCTGGAGCGGACTATACTCTCGAATCGTCGGTATCGTTCTGACTGGGCCTATCTACAATCGAGTGTACCCAGACTCGTTATTCCTCTAATTGATCTCGTGGCACACGCTGGCGTTTCGGATCGATTGGCGGTCTCCTCTGTGTCCGTCATTCTCTGGTACGTTAGTAGGACTGATATCCCCTATTGGTCTTGGTCAGAAATGCAGTGGCTGGCTCTCCTCGATACCCAAGCTGGGTCGCGCCCTTATCTGGCAGCAGTCGCATACCACATGGGAGGTTTTCGTACGCCAAAGCGCATTACCAAATTTCGCCAATCTGCGATTTATGCATCATTCATTTTCGGGCACAAGATATTCAAGGATGAGCTCACTCGTTTAAGCACGGTTTTGAAATCACTGGGCTACACAGCGCGTCATCTTGAAAAATTCCTGAGTGGCGTGCTGGCGGCATTGATGTTGGAAAACGGCGACCCTCGGCTTGAAACTTTCACGGAAGTGCTTTTGATTAAAGGCCAAGGCCATCGAAGCGTGGGCATTGCCAGGCTGGTTGGCAAAGTCTCCCATGGTCTAGCTGCGCTGGGTATTCTGGATAAACCGTTACGCAAGCGTGGCTATGCTGACTGGCGTGAAAAGAGTATCGAGGGTATTGACCCTGTCTGGGTCAGTTGGTGTCGTCGCTGGCGAGACACCTCAACCTTACGTCCCCGGACACGGGAAAGTAACTACAGCTTCATGTTGAGAACCGGCATCTGGTTGACGCGCGAGCAGCCGTGGGTGAGCTCCCCCGTCGATTGGAACACATCAACCTGCGCGGCCGTCATCGCGGCGATTGACCGGATGACCGTTGGTGAGTGGGCTTTGGAGTCAGCGCTCGGTACGAAATTGAAAGGACTTGGTCAACCGATTGCACCGAACTCAAAACGAGCGTTTCTGCATGCCTTACGCCGTTTTTTCATCGACTTTGAACTGTGGGGCTGGGGACGCCTAAAGTTCAGCCCCCGTCATTACCTGGCCACACCCCGTACTGTGGCGTTCAACTCGGGTATCAATCCACGCGTTATCGACGACTCCAGCTGGCTCAAGCTTATCTGGGCGAGCCTAAACCTGGAGCGTAAGGATTTGCTCTCGGAAACTCACTACCCCTTGGCGATGGTTCAGGCGGCGTCTGTGGTGTGGACACACACCGGGCTACGCAGTAATGAAATTATGCGGTTGTCCGTGGGGTGTGCGCATGCCCAGCCCCATGAGGTGGTACACGAAGACGGAACCACAATTCCGCCAGGGACCTTGTGCTACCTCGATATTCCAGCCAGCAAGACGTTCAAGGCTTTTGTCAAACCTGTGGCGGTGGTGGTTAAAGAGCGAATCGACGTCTGGCTTCAAGAAAGACCGGTGAACCAGGCACCGCTTGTGGATGAACGAACCGGGGAGAAGGTCAGTTACCTTTTTCAGTTTCGGGGCAAGCGCATGGGCGCGGGCGTCATCAACCGTACGATTATCCCGATGCTATGTGCAAAGGCCGGTGTCCCGCTAGACGATAGTCGGGGTCGTATTACCAGCCATCGGGGGCGCGCCTCGGTCGTGACTGCATTGGCGAGTGTTCCACAGGGTATGTCGCTAATGGAGCTTATGCAGTGGTCCGGGCACAGTTCGCCCAGTTCTACGCTCCATTACATCCGCATCCGCCCCACCAAGCTGGCGGCATCATTTGTTAGAGCGGATCAAATGTCGCACATGGTGTCAGTGCTTATCGACCACGACGTAATCGCGCGCCATTCATCTGACCCCTATACCTTTTATGATCTGGGCGATTCGTACTGTTCAAATCCGTTCTGGAGCAGTTGTCCCCATCGAATGGCGTGTGCCGGCTGTGATTTTAATGTCCCTAAAGCCAGCGCCCGAGCGCAGGCCTTGGAAAGTAAAGCATCCATCGGACATTACTTGGAGGCCGTGCCTCTAACTGCCGATGAGCGGGCTATTGTCGAAGGTGACCTAGCAAAATTGGATGGGCTTATACGCAAGCTCGATGATGTACCGACGCTGGATGGCAGAACGCCCAGTCAAATCGAGGCGAAAAAAAATCGATAATCATGGGCGTCCTAATTCGGCGTTTGTCTTAATTCCTTCTGTGCGAAATTAGATATAATCGCCTGTGCTCATCGCTAAAAAATAACTTACAGTAGGTTGCCCTATTGATGTGCCCTGTACTTCATGCGCAGAGGCAGGCCGTGTTCAGCTCGGATGGAGTTCTCTGACGGTTTTTTTGTAAGTGAATAGCGGTACTTATCTAATCCAACGGCCCTAAGTTCCTCTTTGCCAGATCCCGTACGTGGATTATAGCGATCTCCGCCATCCGCTAAGGAGCTGCCACCTAACACATGTCGAGCATGAACGAGCTCATGAGCTAGGGTCGTGATTTTGTCGTCGTTATCCATTCCAAGGTGTAACGGTGAGCCATTCTGATTTAAGCGTATGCTTGCTTTGTCTGGTGACCAGCCAATAATCGCGTTGCTTCCTTCACCTTTGGTAAAGGTCCCCTTTCGTGATAGCTGTGATGCAATGTGCCGGTTCTCGTTAAAGTTTTCTGGTTCGTACTTTTCCAGTTGCCTCCTGCTCAGAACAGCTTCGGTATAACACTGGTTATTTATTTCAATCTCTTTTAGCGTGACTTTTCTATCTTTTTGACTGGCAAGAGTGGATATTTTTCGCAATAGCTTATCGCCAGAGGGTGCGGCGCTGATATGGTCAAGTGCTTCCTCTGCTTGTTCTTTAAATGTGTGAGCTGCTGTCGGTTCGTTACTGAGGGGGGCGATATAGATGCCTGGATATCGAGACGGAGTGATCATAGTTATCCTGAAAGCTAATTGAGTTGATCTGACGAGTATGTGATTGCTTGAGATTTAGCCTGTTGGTGTTACTCCAGTTGCTTCTGAAATAGTTTGGTAGGGAGTCCAATGGATCATCCAGGATTATCTGAAAATTACACTCCCGTATGCATACATCTACGTCAAAAATATGTTGCGGTCCTTGAGTGGCCCTCGAGATGGATTCGGTTCCATAAAAAGGTTATGTAGTCTCCAATCAGCAGATGTCTTTCAGACGCCGAATGCGCGGCAAACGCAAAAAAAACCGCCGTGAAAGCTTCCTCATAGAGATAGATCAGGTCGTGCCTTGAATGGCTTGACCAAATTGATCAAGCCTCACTATCGCAAAACGCGAGGGCGCCGTTGGACAAATGACATGCGCTAATTGGCGATCCGATCTCAGGCGATGCAATCCTAGACTGGTTGGTGCACAACGCTTATCATATCGAGCTGAAGGGCGAATCGATGCGCAGATGCGCAAAAAAACGACGGCAGGGACTTCAGACTAAAAATGTAATCTGCTGGGCTTCGACGGCCTGTCCAAGTGAGCGGAGCGTGGAGCGAGTGTCCAAATAATCGGGCTGGGTCTCCAAGTGTAGTGGAATCCACAAGGTAGAGCTTGGAGACTTCAAGTCAGTGTATTTTTGAAGCGAATACTTGAACGCCGATTAAAGGCAGCCCATCTGCCGATGATATGTTTTCGATAGTATCAGCCAACGCTTTCGAGTGTGTATGAAACTCTCCGAGATTGGGATCAAATAAGGTCGCTCTTTTGCCATCTGATGATACAGAAAAGCCCAAAGCGTGGGCAATTTCTTGGCTGTATATCACCATTACCCCTCTCTTATTTTCTACAATTGCATCACATAAGGAGCTTAGCGCAGCTTCATCTGTGCTCACCTGCCGCCCTGACTGCTTACACGCAATTAGGAAGGGTAGGCCTGAGTTCGACTTGTCCTCTAGAACAGGTTGAAGCTTTAACCCCTTCAACTCAGCAGCTTGCAATAAACTTTCTGTGCCAGCCATCGCGCCACTTGATACTCCGGGGTTTGCGGAAGCTTGCTCCATCAGAAATTTGTGCTCAGTCCGATAGAAGTTATGAACAGTACGAGCATGCACCACCCCTTCAAAGGAACCCAGAAACCTCATTCTTTCTGCCGATGCATAGGGCGTAACATGATCTTTCCCGGCATGAATCATGTTAATCCAGCTCAATGAAAGGCCAAAGCACATTGCACGCTGACTGATGCCATGATTATTCGTGCAAATATCCTGATCGAATCTCGCCAATGTAATTGACGACAATTGGGTCGGAAGCTTTTTCCACCGTCCATCACTGAACTGTGCAGGATCAGGCATTTGATTCTCGACCGAAGCCGAAGACCCAGCTTGAACAGTGGTTAGGCTTGGGTGTTTTCCGATGTGTCCAGACACGATTGTCATATTTTCAGCGCCCTATTCAAAAAGATGCGAAATGAGTGGTTTCATAAGCGGTTCAGTTCCCTGACTTTTCTGAAGTGGGGGCAGCCTGTTTTTCTTGGGTTTGGTACGTAAAATCAGGAACGGTTTTATGCCGCGTATCATGCTATAGAAATCAGTAGGCCAAGACGGCAAAGCATGATCCTGCTTACCAAGCTCCACTGTCTCTCCGGACCTTTGGTTGAATTTCCATTCCACATAAACGGCGACATGAGCGAACGGATCATGACGATCATCGAGTCCATGGTGCCGGCCTCAGAGGTCTACAGCATCGACGAAGCGTTCGCCGATCTGACCGGGATGCCGGGTAACCTGACAGAGTTTGGCCGCTTTATCCGATCCACCATTCTAAAATGTACTGGTATTCCGGTTGGTATCGGGATTGCGCCCACCAAGACGCTCGCCAAGCTGGCTAACCACACCGCCAAGAGGCTGCTTGCCCAAACAGGAGGGGTCGTCGACATTTGTGACCTGCACAAGCGCAACTGGGTGCTGCGCAATACGTGTGTGTCAGAGGTGTGGGGGGTAGGAAAGAAGATGAAAGCGCATCTGGAGGCAATGAATATCCGGAGCGCAATGGACTTGGCCAAGGCCGACGCGCGGACCCTCCGCACCAGGTTCAGCGTCGTCATTGAAAAGACTGCGCGCGAGTTGGCCGGCACGTCGTGCTTGGAAATGAGTGAGGCGGATCCGCCAAAGCAGGAAATCTGCAGCAGTCGAATGTTTGGGCAGCGGCTGACCGCTATCGAGCCTATTAAGGAAGCGGTGGCCACTTACACACAGCGTGCCGCCGAAAAGCTGCGTGCCCAAAACTCGCTGTGCAAGAAGATGCGCGTCAGCATACGTACAGGCATGTTCAATCCGGACGAACCCAAATATGCGAACGGCGCGATGATCGAGCTGCCGTATCCCACAAATGACGTACGACTGATGACGAAAGGTGCGACCGAAGCGGTCAACCGGCTGTTCCGCCCAGGGTACAAGTACAGCAAAGCAGAAGTGCTGCTGCTCGATCTTCGCCAGCCTGGTGAGTTCACGGATGACTTGTTCGCGGCGTCGCAGCCAGCGGCGGCAGAAAAGGTAATGGGCGTGCTGGACGAGATCAATGCTCGCTGGGGTAGAGGGACGCTGAGAACCGGAAGCGTGCCTACTAATCCCGAGTGGGCAATGCGTCGCGACATGATGAGCCAGAGCTACACCACAAGGCTTGATCAGCTTTGGACCGTCCGAAGTGAGTGATCAATTCTGCATTAGACAATGCGTTGTTAAGCCCCCTCTAAGTTGAAGCATCAGGTCATCAGCGGGGTCGGGCGTGCCTCCCGTCCTGATATCAGCAGGTTTGCTATCGTACAATGATATTGCACCGCAGGATTGGGTACGCTACTGTCCTGCAACCTCCAAATGAGACTCCCTCCGTGCCGTTGGTCAGCAGACTCTTGATGCGCGTTATCAAGGCCCATGCCCGCTGGCGTTGGCGTGCCTGAATTTTCATCCCGCCGATTCCGGCCTCCTGTGCTTATTACCGACTACCTGCGGCGCAACACAACCGTTACCAAGCAAACATAGTAGCGGGTATAGAAGCGGGTACAGGAATTCAGGAGGCTAAATAAAAGTGAGCAAAATCAAAAGGTTGATAGCAAAATGTTGCTGATGATCGATAACTACGACTCCTTTACCTACAACGTTGTGCAGTACCTCGGTGAGCTGGGGGCAGACGTCAAAGTCATTCGTAACGACGAACTGACCATCGCGCAGATCGAAGCCCTCAACCCGGAGCGCATCGTGGTTTCGCCCGGCCCGTGCACGCCCAACGAAGCCGGTGTCTCGCTTGAAGTGATCAAGCACTTCGCGGGCAAACTGCCGATTCTGGGTGTCTGCCTTGGGCATCAGTCCATCGGCCAGGCGTTCGGTGGCGATGTGGTGCGCGCGCGTCAGGTGATGCACGGCAAGACCAGCCCGGTGGTGCACGAGGACGGCGGCGTATTCGCAGGTTTGAACCATCCGCTGGTGGTAACCCGCTACCACTCGCTGGTGGTCAAAAGCGATACCCTGCCCGAGTGTCTGGAAGTGACGGCATGGACGGCACTGGAAGACGGCTCGGTTGATGAGATCATGGGCCTGCGTCACAAGACACTGAACGTTGAAGGGGTGCAGTTTCACCCTGAGTCGATCCTGACCGAGCAAGGTCACGAGTTGTTCGCCAACTTTCTCAAACAAAGCGGCGGCCATCGTCAGGGCTAAGGATTTTTTATGAGCACCCCCATGAATATCAAAAGCGCGCTGAACCGCGTGGTCAACCAGCTGGACCTGTCCACTGACGAGATGCGCGACGTCATGCGCGAGATCATGACCGGCCAATGCACCGAAGCGCAGATCGGTGCGTTTCTGATGGGCATGCGCATGAAGAGCGAGACCATCGATGAAATCGTCGGTGCGGTTTCTGTCATGCGTGAGCTGGCCGACAAGGTTGAACTGAAAACGCTGGATGGCGTTGTCGATATCGTCGGCACTGGCGGTGACGGTGCGAACATTTTCAACGTGTCCACCGCGTCGGCTTTCGTGATTTCAGCGGCGGGCTGCACGGTGGCCAAGCACGGCAACCGCGCGGTGTCGGGTAAAAGCGGCAGTGCTGATTTGCTGGAGGCGGCGGGGGTTTATCTGAACCTGACGCCTGTCCAAGTGGCGCGCTGCATTGACAGCGTCGGCATCGGCTTCATGTTCGCCCAGTCGCATCACAGCGCGATGAAACACACGGCCGGCCCTCGCCGCGAGCTGGGGCTGCGCACACTGTTCAATATGCTCGGTCCGTTGACCAACCCGGCTGGCGTGCGTCATCAGGTTGTCGGCGTGTTCAATCAGGCACTGTGCCGCCCGCTGGCCGAAGTGCTGCTGCGTCTGGGCAGCAAGCATGTGCTGGTGGTGCACTCGCAGGACGGGCTGGATGAATTCAGTCTGGCGGCGCCGACGTTCGTCGCTGAACTGAAAAATGGCGAAGTGACGGAATACTGGGTGCAGCCTGAAGACCTGGGCATCAAGAGCCAGAGCCTGTATGGCCTGGCGGTGGAAAGTCCGGCGCAGTCGCTGGAGCTGATTCGCGATGCTCTGGGTCGGCGCAAGACCGAGATCGGGCAGAAGGCTGCGGAAATGATCGTGCTCAATGCCGGTGCTGCGCTTTATGCTGCCGATCATGCGACCAGCCTGAAAGAAGGCGTGGCGCTGGCCCATGACGCACTGCACACCGGCCTTGCGCGGGAAAAACTGGATGAGTTGGGTGCCTTCACGGCGGTATTCAAGCAGGAGAACGAAGCATGAGTGTGCCAACCGTACTGGAAAAAATTCTTGCCCGTAAGGCCGAAGAGATCGCTGCTCGTCGCGCTGTCGTGAGCCTGGCCGAACTGGAGCAACAGGTTGCCAACGCCGATGCGCCGCGTGGCTTTGCCAATGCGCTGATCAATCAGGTCAGGCTGAAACAACCAGCAGTGATCGCGGAAATCAAGAAAGCGTCGCCAAGCAAGGGCGTCATCCGGGAAAACTTTTTGCCGGGCGAGATCGCCAGAAGCTATCAGGCTGGGGGCGCTACCTGTCTCTCGGTACTGACCGATGTCGATTTTTTCCAGGGTTCGGACGCCTACCTGCAAGAAGCGCGCGCGGCGTGCAATTTGCCGGTGATCCGCAAGGACTTCATGATCGACCCTTATCAAGTGGTCGAGGCGCGTGCGCTGGGTGCAGATTGCATCCTGCTGATCGTCTCGGCGCTCGATGACGTGCAGATGGCCGAGCTTGCCGCCGTTGCCAAGGGTGTCGGCCTGGACGTGCTCGTTGAAGTGCATGACGGTGACGAACTGGAACGCGCGCTGAAAACCCTCGACACCAAGCTGGTCGGCGTCAACAACCGCAACCTGCATACCTTCGAGGTCAGCCTGGAAACTACGCTGGACCTGCTGCCGCGCATTCCGCGTGATCGCACGGTGATCACCGAAAGCGGCATTTTCAACCGCGCCGACGTCGAGCTGATGGAAATCAACGATGTCTACTCGTTCCTGGTAGGCGAAGCCTTCATGCGTGCCGAACAGCCCGGCGCAGAGCTGCAGCGGTTGTTCTTCCCGGAGCGCAAGCCGGCAGCGGGCGGCCCGGCTGTCGACTGACTGTAGCGTGCCAAATATTACTCTGAGGTCCGGCATGCAAGACTCGATCATCGACATCTGTGTCGAACAAGGCTTGCAGGCCGAGCAGGATCTGCTGGCGTCGGTATGTTCCGGTGCTTCCGGGCATGGGTTGCTGCTCTGGCGGCCCAGTGACCGCGCGCTGGTCATGCCGCGACGCATGAGCCGTCTGCCGGGTTTTACCGAAGCCAGCGAAACCCTGGCCGACAATAGATGGCCCGTTCTACTGCGTGAGACGGGGGGCGAGCCCGTGCCGCAATCCTGCGCGACGGTGAATATCGCGCTGGTTTACGCTCAGCCGCCTGCGGACACTGACAGAGACCGGATCGAAACCGCTTACCTGCGGCTGTGTCAGCCGATTCTGGACCTGCTCATCGAACTGGGGGGCAAGGCGTCATTGGGGGAGGTGGCAGGCGCATTCTGTGACGGGCGTTTCAACGTCAATCTCGAAGGCCGCAAGATGGTCGGAACAGCCCAGCGCTGGCGTCAGAGTCAGGGCGGCACGCGTCCTGTGGTGCTGGCTCATGGAGCGTTGTTGCTGGATGACGAGCGGGTGCCGATGGTGGCGGCGGTCAATCGTTTCAATGAACTCTGCGAGCTTGACCAACGGGTGCGTGCCGACAGTCATATTGCCCTGCATGAAGCGTTTCCGGATGCTCAGGTGCTGGAGCGTCTGGCGCAAGCCTACCGGCGCCTTCTCGCCGACCTCTGAATAGCACGCACTCAGCGCGTTCCGTAGACCACCATCGTTTTGCCTTTGACGTTGACCAGACTCTGTTCTTCCAGCGCCTTGAGTACGCGGCCGACCATTTCCCTCGAACAACCCACGATGCGTCCGATTTCCTGGCGGGTAATCTTGATCTGCATGCCGTCCGGGTGGGTCATGGCGTCCGGCTGCTTGCACAGGTCCAGCAACGTACGGGCGACGCGTCCGGTGACATCGAGAAACGCCAGATCGCCCACCTTGCGCGTGGTATTGCGCAGGCGCTCGGCCATCTGACTGCCGATGGCGTAGAGAATTTCCGGGTCTTTTCGGGTCAGCTCGCGAAAGGTCTCGTAGGGTATCTCGGCGACCTCGCACTCGGTCTTGGCACGCACCCATGCGCTGCGCACGGATTCATGCCCCGGCTGCTCGAACAGGCCCAGTTCGCCGAAGAAGTCTCCGTTGTTGAGGTAGGCGACAATCATTTCCCGCCGTTCGTCGTCTTCTATCAACACCGTGACGGTGCCTTTGAGGATGAAGAACAACGACTCGGAGCGATCTCCCGCACTGATGATGTTGGTTTTCGCGGGGCAGCGACGCCGCTCTGCATGGGGCAGCAGCTTGTCCAGACCGTTCGCTTTGGGTGTAAAGCTTATTGCGACCATGCGCGACTTCCGAAATAAAGACTATGGCCAAATGGCATACTTGTAGGTATCGGCTGCGCATGCATTCTCGCCAGCTTTTCGAGGCCGTGCGGGTGCTATTTGCGAATGTTCCTACACGTTTCCTACAAAAAGCATTCTTTTCCCGGCCCCAGACACCTTTTGGCGCTGTGCTAAGCTGACAGCCCCTTTTTTACAGTGGAGTCTTGGCGATGAAGGCACGCATCCAATGGGCTGGCGAAGCCATGTTCCTCGGCGAATCCGGCAGCGGTCATGTGGTGGTAATGGACGGTCCGCCTGAAAGCGGCGGTCGTAATCTGGGTGTCCGGCCAATGGAAATGGTGCTGATCGGTCTGGGCGGCTGCAGCAACTACGATGTGGTGAGCATCCTCAAGAAGTCGCGTCAGCCGATTGAAAGCTGCGAGGCTTTCCTTGAAGCCGAGCGCGCAGATGAAGACCCGAAGGTGTTCACAAAGATTCATCTGCACTTTGTCGTCAAGGGCCGTGGCCTGAAAGAAGCACAGGTCAAACGTGCCATCGAGCTGTCTGCCGAGAAGTACTGCTCGGCTTCGATCATGCTCGGTAATGCCGGCGTCGAGATCACTCACGATTATGAAATTGTCGAGCTCGGTTGAGCGCCAGACATCCAACGATCATAAAAACGGCGCACACTCTGGCAGACGGCTTCGGACGTCTGCATAATGCGCCACTTTTTCAGGGCGCAGCATGTACTGGTTTTCTGCTGCCGGCCCGAACAGACAACCAAAATCGCCAACGCGAAGAGGTGTTAACCGTCCTACGCAGATGAGCCGGGCTCAGCTGACGGGCATGCTTGATCACGCGGCTGGCGCCGCACACATATAGAGAGTTTTTAACGGTGAAAAGCAAACTCAAGCTCCACGGGTTCAATAACCTGACAAAGACCTTGAGCTTCAACATTTATGACATCTGCTATGCGGAAACCCCGCAGGACCAGCAGGCGTACGTCGAGTACATCAACAGTGTGTACGACGCAGAACGCCTGACGCGGATTCTGACTGATGTTGTCGATATCATTGGTGCCAACATCCTGAACATTGCGCGTCAGGATTACGATCCACAAGGTGCCAGTGTGACCATTCTGATCTCCGAGCAGCCGGTGACGCCTACCGAAAGCCAGATCGAAGAGTCGCCAGGTCCATTGCCGGAAACCATCCTGGCCCACCTGGACAAGAGCCACATCACGGTGCATACCTATCCGGAAATTCACCCGGTAGACGGTATTGCAACGTTCCGCGTAGACATCGACGTGTCGACCTGTGGCGTTATTTCACCGCTTAAGGCGCTGAACTACCTGATTCACAAGTTCGAGTCGGACATCGTGACCGTCGATTATCGCGTGCGCGGCTTTACCCGTGACGTGGAAGGCAAAAAGCACTTCATCGATCACGAGATCAACTCGATCCAGAATTACCTCTCCGAAGACACGCGCAACGGTTACCAGATGACCGATGTGAACGTGTATCAGGAAAACCTGTTCCATACCAAAATGCTGCTCAAGCAGTTCGAACTGGATAACTACCTGTTTGGCGACGCTACCAGCAACTTGTCTGCCGAACAGCGTGAGCAAGTGACCGCCAAGGTCAAACACGAAATGCTGGAAATCTTCTACGGTCGTAACGTAGCGGTGTAAACCCGGATTTCAGGCATTGAAAAGGCGCCTCTTGCAGGCGCCTTTTTTGTTCTTGCGGCGTCAGATGCGATAGGTGGACTTGGTCATGACCTTGGCCAGCACGCCCATACCGAATTTGACCGGAGCCGGGAAGCGGAAACCGCCTGCTTCCAGCGCGGACTCGGCGTGGTGTTCTTCGTCGCTGAGCATCTGCTCCAGAATCGCCCGGGACTTTCCGTCCTCGATCGGCAATTGCTCCAGGTGCTCACCCAGGTGCTTGCACACCTGATCCTCTGTCGCGGCGACAAAACCCAGGCTGACCCGGTCGCTGATCACCCCGGCTACCGCGCCGATCCCGAAAGACAGGCCGTAGAACAGCGGGTTCAGCACGCTGGTGTGGCTGCCGAGCTGATGAATGCGTTGCTCGCACCAGACCAGGTGGTCGATTTCTTCTTCGGCTGCATGCTCCATTGCCTTGCGCACCTTGGGCAGCTTGGCCGTGAGCGCCTGCCCTTGGTACAGCGCCTGGGCGCAGACTTCGCCGGTGTGGTTGATGCGCATCAGGCCGGCAACGTGGCGTGTGTCGACGTCGCTCATCTTGTGATCGGGCTGGACGATGGCAGGGGAAGGGCGGCGTGAATGAGCGCTCGATGGCAGCAATGTGCGCATTGCGCTGTCGGCTTGCAGTAACAGACGGTCGATGGGGGAATATTGACGTTCGGTAGCCATGGGCACCTCCGGAAGATCATGGGGGCAGTTTACCCGAATCGGCCGGAGGCGGCAGGGCTTGTGTCGGCCGGTCGGCGAGCATCGAAGTCGCTGACCGGCTGCACAGTCCGCAAATGCGGGATCAGCCCGGCGGCCAGCTCATCTGGCGCTGACCCAGTACGTGCATGTGAATGTGATAGACGGTCTGCCCGCCCAACTCGTTGCAGTTCATGACCACACGGAAGCCTTCCTCACAGCCCAGTTCGATCGCCAGACGCTGCGCAGTGAACAGGATATGCCCGGCCAGGCCTTTGTCTTCTTCGGTCAGGTCGTTGAGAGTACGAATGGGCTTTTTCGGGATGACCAGAAAATGCACCGGTGCCTGTGGGGCGATGTCGTGAAAGGCCAGTACCTGATCATCTTCATAGATGATCTTCGCCGGGATCTCCCGATTGATGATCTTGGTAAACAAAGTTTCCACAGCCGTTTGCTCCTTGTCGGTTGATGGGCGTCGCGGGTGTCGCGGTGCTGCATTGGGGTCGAGTGTACTGAGCGGGACGCGGCTCGCCCAGTCGTTCGTCCATCAGCGCGGGCAGTACTTCTTGTTGATGTAGCCGCTGATCTGGCGAGCCAGCCAGCGTGAAACCAGACGCGGGCTTAAGGTCCACAGCCTGTTACTGAAGCCTGGAACGATCACCGCGCGGTTTTTTTCGAGTGCACGAACGGTGTACAGCGCCACTTCTTCGGCACTCATCAGGTTGTCGACGTTCACTTGCAACTGTGCGGTGCGGAAAAAAGCGCTTTTGGTCGGGCCGGGACACAATACCGACACCTTGACCCCGGCTTTCTTCACTTCCTCGCGCAGCCCTTCGGAAAAGTGCAGCACGTACGCCTTGCTGGCGTAGTAAGTGCTCATCCACGGCCCGGGCTGAAACGCAGCCACCGAAGCGATATTGAGAATCTGCCCGCCACCCTGAATAGCCATCAGGTTACCGACCGTATGGCAAAGCCGTGTGAGCGCGAGGATGTTCAGGTCGATCAAGTCCTGTTCGGCACTCCAGTCCTGCGCCAGAAACGGTCCGCAGGTGCCGATGCCCGCCGCATTCACCAGCAGGTCAATCTGATGCGCGCCGTCTTCCAGTTCCAGCAGGAAGCCCGAAAGACGAAGCGGCTCACCGAGGTCGCATGCGCGAAACAGCACTTCTACGCCGAAACGCTGCGTCAGCTCCAGGGCAATTGTTTCCAGCAGATCGCGCTGGCGGGCAACGAGGATCAAGCTGTGACCGCGACGTGCCAGCGCCTCGGCCATGGCCAGACCTATGCCGCTGGAAGCGCCGGTGATCAGGGCGTAACGGGTCATGCAGTTCTCCATCGTACGTATTGCGCCCGGCGGTCTGCCGAACCGTGAGCGTTCTATTGCTTGTCGTTCTGGTCTTGGGGCTCTTCAATGACATCCGCCGGCGCGTTCAAGGCACTGCCAGGTTCTTGTTCATCGTCGTAAGGCAGCGATTGCTCGTACTCGTCGGTTTGCAGTGCCAGTTCTGCCTCGGCCAGTTTGCCAATGCTGTAGTAGATACTGGCCACCGAGATAACCGGGATCATGGCAATCCAGATGATGCCCAGCACCTTGACGCCCCGCGTGTTGGGCGGCGGTGGCGGGCCGTACTGGTTGGCGCCTCGGGTGCCCGGCAGCAGCATGATCAGGAAGGGGAACAAACTGCCTACGAACGGTACCAGGTTCAAAAGCAGGAGCCAGCCGGACCAGCCCAGGTCATGCAGCCTCTGCACGCCTATCATTACGCCGATGGTCACAAATACCACCACCAGGACCGCGATCAGCAAACCACCGGCGACCAGCGACCAGTTCAGCACTATCAGCGCCAGTGCTATCAGTGCCACCAGGGCGACGCACTGAACCATGCTCCATGCCAGAAAGCGCAGGCGTCCTATGCGGCCATTGGTGGTGAAGACCTTGAGCGTCGAGTGCCCGTAATGCTCACTGCCTACCTGAGCCTTGGGGGGCGCATACGGGGAGGCATCCTGGGGCGCCTGCCTGGCGGGAGTCCAGGGCGAGGCCTGGTTGCCGACTTCATTGAGGTTGAAACTGATTGCCTGATCGGGCTCGATACGGGCTTCAACACCTGCCTCTTTCAGGGCTTCTATGTAGCGCTCGGCTTCTGCATGGACCAGGCCGCGCTTTAACGCAATGGGCTCGCCGTTGAACAGTTTCTGAACGGCCGCCGTTTCACTCTTGAACAGCCCGGCCAGATTGGCCTTTGCGGTCTCCGGCTCTACGCCGTCACGCACCTGCCCTTCAAACATGATCTTGAAGAGGGTATCGGTCATACAGGGCTTCCTTGTCTTGAATTGAAAACAGTGCCGGACGTCTCTGCGCGGGCGAGACGTCCTGTTACATCACCGATCAGGCGCAAACGGCCTTCGGGTCAGAAGGGTTTGACGATGACCAGAATCACGATGGCGATCAGAATCAGCACCGGAATTTCATTGAACCAGCGATAGAACACATGGCTGCGACCGTTTTCGCCACGGGCGAAGCGTTTGACCTGCGCGCCGCAGACATGGTGATAGCCGATCAACAGGAAAACCAGCGTCAGCTTGGCGTGCATCCAGCCCTGGCTGAAATACCCGCTGGCATCGAAGCTGATCAGCCAGCCGCCGAAGACCAGCGTCGCGATCATTGCCGGGGTCATGATGCCACGGTACAACTTGCGCTCCATCACCATGAAGCGCTCGCGGCTGACGCTGTCCTCGCTCATCGAGTGGTAGACGAACAGTCTCGGCAGATAGAACAGGGCTGCAAACCAGCAGACCATCGAAATGACGTGCAGCGCTTTGATCCATAAATAGAGCATTTTTGGTTATTCCCAGGTTCACGGTGGCCGAATAGTAGTGTCTTGTAAGGCCATACGTCACGTTGTCGGTTGTCGTAGAGGCGATAGGCTCCTATTATCGACCGCTTTCCAGTTGTTTCGTTGAGGGCAGGTTATGGTCAAGGTCGGTATCGTCGGCGGCACGGGTTACACCGGGGTAGAGCTGCTGCGTCTGTTGGCACAGCATCCGCAGGCAGAAGTCGTGGTTATTACCTCGCGCTCGGAGGCCGGCCTGCCAGTCGCCGATATGTACCCGAACCTGCGAGGTCATTACGACGGCCTGGCCTTCAGCGTGCCTGACGTGAAAACCCTGGGTGCCTGTGACGTCGTGTTCTTCGCCACGCCGCATGGTGTTGCTCATGCTCTGGCGGGTGAGCTGCTCGCAGCCGGCACCAAAGTGATCGACCTGTCTGCCGACTTCCGTCTGCAGGACCCGGTCGAGTGGGCCAAGTGGTACGGCCAGCCGCATGGCGCGCCGGAATTGCTGCAGGATGCGGTTTACGGGTTGCCGGAAGTCAATCGCGAGCAGATCAGGAACGCGCGGCTCATTGCTGTGCCTGGCTGCTACCCAACGGCTACCCAGCTGGGTTTCCTGCCTCTGCTTGAAGCAGGCATTGCCGATAACACGCGCCTGATTGCCGACTGCAAGTCCGGCGTCAGCGGCGCCGGTCGCGGTCTGAACATTGGCTCGCTGTATTCGGAGGCCAACGAAAGCTTCAAGGCGTACGCCGTCAAAGGCCACCGTCACCTGCCTGAAATCACCCAAGGGCTGCGTCGCGCTGCCCGTGGTGATATCGGCCTGACCTTTGTCCCACATCTGGTACCGATGATTCGTGGCATTCATTCCACGCTCTACGCGACGGTCACGGATCGCTCGGTAGATTTGCAGGCCCTTTTCGAGAAGCGCTATGCCGACGAGCCGTTTGTGGACGTGATGCCTGCGGGCAGCCACCCGGAAACCCGCAGCGTACGTGGCGCCAATGTCTGCCGCATCGCTGTGCATCGCCCGCAGGATGGCGATCTGGTTGTTGTGCTGTCGGTCATCGACAACCTGGTGAAGGGTGCATCGGGGCAGGCGGTTCAGAACATGAACATCCTGTTCGGTCTGGATGAGCGCGCCGGGCTGTCTCATGCGGGGATGATGCCTTAGAGGGGCAGCTTTGAGAGGGGCAGCTTTGAGCTTCGAGCGGCAAGCTTCAAGTGGTAAAGCGAAGACCGGCCAGCCCATGCTCTTGTAGCTTGTAGCTGCTCCCGATCAAATAGTTGACCGATTTTCTAGGAGAAGCGGATAATGCCGTCATTACGCATTACGCATTACGCATTACGACGGCTAACGCCGGGAGATATCTGACATGAGTGTCGAATCCTTCACGCCTACCGCTTTGGAGTTCACTCCAAATGCAGCGCACAAGGTGAAAACCCTGGTCGACGAAGAGGGCAACGATCGCCTCAAGCTGCGTGTTTTTGTAACGGGCGGTGGTTGTTCCGGTTTCCAGTATGGCTTCACGTTTGATGAAGACGTGGCAGACGATGACACTATCGTCGAGCGCGAAGGCGTCAGTCTGGTGGTTGATCCGATGAGCTTCCAGTATCTGGCGGGCGCAGAGGTGGACTATCAGGAAGGCCTGGAGGGTTCGCGCTTCGTGATCAAGAACCCCAATGCCTCCACAACTTGTGGTTGCGGTTCTTCGTTCTCGATCTGATTGAGTGCTGCTTCAAACAAAACGCCGCTCATTGGAGCGGCGTTTTTGTTTGCGGCATAAGGGTCAGGCGGGGTAAATAGCGCCCAGAACCCTGCGGCCTTTGGCGCCGGTTACCGTTGGACGGTTCGCCGGCACACCTTCAAGGCAGCAATGAGCCAGCCAGGCAAACGCCATTGCTTCAACCCAGTCAGGGTCCACGCCGAATTTCTCGGTGCTGTTGACCTCGGTGTCTGGCAACAGCTCAGCCAAGCGCTTCATCAGCGCCTTGTTATGTGCGCCGCCGCCACAGACCAGAAGCTCCTTGGTGACCGCCTGGGCTGTTTGCAGCGATTCGGTGATGGTCAGCGCCGTCAGTTCCAGCAGGGTGGCTTGCACATCTTCCGGAGCCAGCGTTGGCAGCTGAAAGAGGTGGTGGTGCACCCAGCCCAGGTTGAACACTTCCCGGCCGGTACTCTTCGGGCCCTTGGTCAGGAAAAACGGATCGCTGAGCAGTTTTTTGAGCAGCTCGGGATCAACTTTGCCGCTCGCGGCCCATGCGCCGTCCTTGTCATAGCTTTCGTGGCGCTGCGATTGTATCCAGGCATCCAGCAGCACATTGCCGGGCCCGCAATCGAAACCCTCAACCGGGCGATCGGATTCGATCAGGCTCAGGTTGCTGAAGCCACCAATGTTCAATACCGCGCGGTGGTCTTTATTGTCGTCGAACAACGCCTCGTGGAATGCAGGCACCAGAGGTGCGCCTTGTCCGCCTGCTGCGATATCGCGGCGGCGGAAGTCGCTGACCACGGTAATCTCGGTCAACTCTGCAAGCAATGCGGGGTTGCCGATCTGAATGCTGTAGCCGCGCGCAGGCTCGTGGCGGATGGTCTGGCCGTGGCTGCCGATGGCGCGGATATCGGCGACAACCTTGTTTTGCTCTTTCAGCAAGGTCTGCACGCCCTGTGCAACCAGTTTGCACCACTTCTGTTCGGCAATTGCCGCACGAGCAAACTCGTCCGCGCCGCTGGAGCAAAGCCCCAGCAACTCGGCATGCAGGTCTTCCGGCATGGGAATGTAGTGAGTGGCCACAAGCCTTGAACGGTCATCCTGCTTCAAAAGGGCGATATCAATCCCGTCGAGACTGCTGCCAGACATCACACCTATATAGAAGAAGTCCATGGATTACCTTTTATTCGAGGCCAGCGTGGTGGCCTTTTCCTGATCCATGCGCGCCATTAACGGCTGGCTTTGCTGCATGAACCGCTGTTTTTCGGATTTGGCGATCGGATCCGCCATCGGAAGCTTCTGGCCCAGCGGGTCTACATGAACACCATTGACCTGAAACTCATAGTGCAAATGCGGGCCAGTCGACAGGCCTGTCGTTCCAATATAGCCGATTACCTGACCTTGCTTGACGGTTCCACCGGTTTGTACACCTTTGGCGAAACCCTGCATGTGGCCATACAGCGTACGGTAGGTGTCGCCGTGCTGAATGATGACTGTGTTGCCGTAGCCGCCGCGACGGCCAGCCAGCAGAACCTTGCCATCGCCGGTCGCCTTGATCGGCGTACCGCGTGGCGCCGCATAATCGACGCCTTTGTGCGCGCGTATCTTGTTGAGGATCGGGTGTTTGCGACCCATCGAGAACATCGAGCTGATGCGGGCGAAGTCTACCGGTGTACGGATAAACGCCTTGCGCATGCTGTTGCCGTCGGCGGTGTAGTAATTGGTAGTGCCTTGTTTGCTGGTGTAACGCACGGCCGTGTAGGTCTTGCCGCGGTTGGTGAAGCGGGCGGAAAGAATATTGCCTGTGCCGACGCTTTTGCCGTTGACTACTTTTTGCTCGTACACCACATCAAATTCGTCGCCCTTGCGGATGTCCTGAGCAAAGTCGATGTCGTAGCCGAAGATATTGGCCATGTCCATCGTCATGGTGTGCGTCAGACCAGCACGTTGCGCGGATTGCGAAAGGGAGCTGTTGATCACGCCGTGTACGTAAGCGTTGCGCACGTTGGGCTTGCTGATTTCGCGATTGAACACGAAGCCGGAAGCCGATTTCGACAGGCTGATGGTCTCGAGTTCGCTGAGCTTGGTGTGCAGTTGTTTGAGCTGGCCATCCGGCGACAACTCGAACTGCAGGGTCTGCCCGTTCTGCAGCTTGCTGAACTGCCTGGCTTGCTTGTCGCTGGCCAGAACCTCATGAACCGTGGAGGCGGGCAGGCCGACTTTTTCAAACAACGTCGAAAGCGTGTCGCCCTTGCTGACAGTGACTTCCCGATGATTGGGGTCCTTGGCAGCGGCCGGAGCCGGTTTTTCTGCCTCCGGCTGTGCGGTGGCGGTGTTCTGAGCCTGATCGTCAGCGTTGTCGATCTGGGCAAATGGCGATTCTGTGGTTTCAGGTGTGGCTTGAGTGTCTTTCGCAGCGTCTTGGTCTTGTACGTCCTGATCTGGCATCTCCAGATCAAGGGCAAGGTTCGTTCGTTTGGCTTCGACTTCGCTTGAAGGGAAAACCAGGAGAGCCAGGCTCAACAACGCGGCGATGCCGCTTGCAGCGAGCAGGTGACTCTTCGGATAAAGCGGGGGCGCTTTAGGCGGTGTGTCTTTCATAGGTAATTTGACTTTGAAAAAGGTGAAATGGAAAAGATGAATGACATGATGAAGATGAAATAACTGTATAAAATATAACCAAAACCTGCTCGAAGCAACCCTTCCTGCGGATCAGTTGCTGATTCGCGGGTGAACGCTGGGCAAAACTTGTAATTGGGCTCTGATCTTGTAAGGTTGGTTCCCTTTGAATTG
>NC_004578.1:670000-825000 GCF_000007805.1 Pseudomonas syringae pv. tomato str. DC3000
GTGAAGGTGAGTTGAGAAGCTTGCTGGAGGTATCAGAAGTGCGAATGCTGACATGAGTAACGACAATGGGTGTGAAAAACACCCACGCCGAAAGACCAAGGTTTCCTGCGCAACGTTAATCGACGCAGGGTTAGTCGGTCCCTAAGGCGAGGCTGAAAAGCGTAGTCGATGGAAAACAGGTTAATATTCCTGTACTTCTGGTTATTGCGATGGAGGGACGGAGAAGGCTAGGCCAGCCTGGCGTTGGTAGTCCAGGTTTAAGGTGGTAGGCTGAGATCTTAGGTAAATCCGGGATCTTAAGGCCGAGAGCTGATGACGAGTGTTCTTTTAGAACATGAAGTGGTTGATGCCATGCTTCCAAGAAAAGCTTCTAAGCTTCAGGTAACCAGGAACCGTACCCCAAACCGACACAGGTGGTTGGGTAGAGAATACCAAGGCGCTTGAGAGAACTCGGGTGAAGGAACTAGGCAAAATGGCACCGTAACTTCGGGAGAAGGTGCGCCGGTGAGGGTGAAGCATTTACTGCGTAAGCCCACGCCGGTCGAAGATACCAGGCCGCTGCGACTGTTTATTAAAAACACAGCACTCTGCAAACACGAAAGTGGACGTATAGGGTGTGACGCCTGCCCGGTGCCGGAAGGTTAATTGATGGGGTTAGCGCAAGCGAAGCTCTTGATCGAAGCCCCGGTAAACGGCGGCCGTAACTATAACGGTCCTAAGGTAGCGAAATTCCTTGTCGGGTAAGTTCCGACCTGCACGAATGGCGTAACGATGGCGGCGCTGTCTCCACCCGAGACTCAGTGAAATTGAAATCGCTGTGAAGATGCAGTGTATCCGCGGCTAGACGGAAAGACCCCGTGAACCTTTACTATAGCTTTGCACTGGACTTTGAATTTGCTTGTGTAGGATAGGTGGGAGGCTTTGAAGCGTGGACGCCAGTCTGCGTGGAGCCAACCTTGAAATACCACCCTGGCAACTTTGAGGTTCTAACTCAGGTCCGTTATCCGGATCGAGGACAGTGTATGGTGGGTAGTTTGACTGGGGCGGTCTCCTCCTAAAGAGTAACGGAGGAGTACGAAGGTGCGCTCAGACCGGTCGGAAATCGGTCGTAGAGTATAAAGGCAAAAGCGCGCTTGACTGCGAGACAGACACGTCGAGCAGGTACGAAAGTAGGTCTTAGTGATCCGGTGGTTCTGTATGGAAGGGCCATCGCTCAACGGATAAAAGGTACTCCGGGGATAACAGGCTGATACCGCCCAAGAGTTCATATCGACGGCGGTGTTTGGCACCTCGATGTCGGCTCATCACATCCTGGGGCTGAAGCCGGTCCCAAGGGTATGGCTGTTCGCCATTTAAAGTGGTACGCGAGCTGGGTTTAGAACGTCGTGAGACAGTTCGGTCCCTATCTGCCGTGGACGTTTGAGATTTGAGAGGGGCTGCTCCTAGTACGAGAGGACCGGAGTGGACGAACCTCTGGTGTTCCGGTTGTCACGCCAGTGGCATTGCCGGGTAGCTATGTTCGGAAAAGATAACCGCTGAAAGCATCTAAGCGGGAAACTTGCCTCAAGATGAGATCTCACTGGAACCTTGAGTTCCCTGAAGGGCCGTCGAAGACTACGACGTTGATAGGTTGGGTGTGTAAGCGCTGTGAGGCGTTGAGCTAACCAATACTAATTGCCCGTGAGGCTTGACCATATAACACCCAAGCAATTTGAGTCGAATGACCAGATTGCGGTGACTGTGGAGATGACACGAACCGAAGGTTTGCGTCACGAACGACACCTGCAACAGCTTGCTATCACATACCCGATTTGCTGAAGCGCGCCGTACGGCACGACTCGGTACCCGAATTTCTTGACGACCATAGAACATTGGAACCACCTGATCCCATCCCGAACTCAGCAGTGAAACGATGTATCGCCGATGGTAGTGTGGGGTTTCCCCATGTGAGAGTAGGTCATCGTCAAGATTAAATTCCAAAAACCCTCATCGCTTACGCGTTGAGGGTTTTTGTTTTGCGCGCTTAAAAACCTCGATGAAAACACATTTTCGTTTCTATGCATCATGCTCCTGCGTGGCTATGATGCGTGCCTTATTGCCGGGCGATTCTAAATGCTGACCTTGTTAAAGCTTCTTGCTGATGGTGCATTTCATTCTGGACAGGTCCTGGGCGAGTCCCTCGGCGTAAGCCGTAGCGCCGTCTGGAAACAGCTTCAGCAGCTTGAGTCGGATCTCGATATCGAGGTTCATAAAGTGCGTGGGCGTGGCTATCGACTGGCGACGCCTATAGTTCTTTTAGATCCTGCTGCCATAGTCGAGTCTGGAATGCCTGGCGAGTGGTCTGTGCGCACATACGACTCTATCGATTCGACCAATGCAGAGGCTTCGCGGCTTATCGCCCTTGGGGCTCCAATGCCACTGCTCGTTGTTGCCGAACAGCAAACGGCCGGCAGGGGGCGGCGTGGTCGCAAGTGGGTAAGCCCATTTGCCGAAAACCTGTATTACAGCCTTGTGCTGCGCATCGATGGTGGGATGCGTCAGTTGGAAGGGCTCAGTCTGCTGGTAGGGCTTGCGGTGATGAATGTCCTGCGTGATATGGGGGTTCAGGGCGCGGGTCTTAAATGGCCCAACGATGTGCTGGTCGGGCGACAAAAAATCGCCGGTATCCTGCTTGAGCTTATTGGCGATCCCGCAGATGTGTGTCACGTGATCATCGGGGTCGGCGTGAACGTCAACATGCGTGCGTCTACCGAGGTCGATCAGTTGTGGACGTCGGTCAGGCTGCAAACGGGCGCGCCTGCCGATCGCAATACTATCGCGGCCCGCATAAGTTCTCAGCTTGAGGCTCTTCTGGTTGTTCATCGTCAGGAAGGCTTTTTAGCGTTCCAGAAGGAGTGGGAGCAAGGGCATTTGTGGCAGGGAGCTGCAGTGAAGTTGCTTTCGGGAATCGAGACGGTGGAAGGGGTGGTGTTAGGCGTCGACTCACTTGGAGCGTTGCGGTTGGAAGTCAATGGTTTGGAAAAGAGCTTTAGTGGTGGTGAGCTCAGCCTGAGGTTGCGCGATGATTCTTGAGCTCGATTGCGGCAACAGCTTTATCAAGTGGCGGATAATCACAAAGAGTTGCTCAACGTTGGTCAGCGGCGGAGTAGTGGACTCGGACACAGCCTTGCTAGAGTGCCTGGGCAATCTGTCAGGCGCAGCATTCAGCGATTGCCGTCTGGTAAGCGTTCGTAGCGCGGAAGAAACGGCGAAGCTGGTTTGCGCGCTGGCAGATACCTTTTCCATTAGCCCTGTCTGTGCAGCGCCGGCGCCAGAGCTTGCCGGGGTAATCAATGGATACGACGATTTTGCACGCTTGGGGCTGGATCGCTGGTTGGCATTTGTAGGGGCTTACCACCTTGTTAAGGGTGCCTGCCTGGTGATCGATCTGGGCACCGCCATTACGTCTGACTTTGTTGAAGCGTCAGGAAAGCATCTGGGTGGTTTCATCTGTCCTGGCATGCCACTGATGCGCAATCAGCTGCGTACCCACACCCGTCGCATTCGATATGACGATGCAGAGGCTGAAAAAGCCCTGGTACGACTCGTGCCTGGCCGTGCGACGGCCGAGGCTGTGGAGCGAGGTTGTTCTCTCATGCTTCGCGGATTCGCAATGACTCAGATCGAGATAGCTCGCGAATACTGGGGGGACGACTTTGCTATTTTCGTGACAGGAGGCGACGCTGTCTTGGTTGCTGATGTGTTACCGGGCGCTCGCATTGTCCCTGATTTGGTATTCGTTGGCCTGGCTCTCGCTTGCCCTTTACGTTGAGGTCCTTATGCGTTGGTTGTTTCTTCTGCTGTTGATGCTCAATGGCTTCTATTACCTGTGGCATCAGCAGGAGGCTCCGTTGAGGGCCAAAGAGGTCATGCCTCTATCGCTGCATCGCGCCACGCAGCAGGATATCCGCCTGCTTAGCGAGTCAGATGCAAATCGAGTGTCGCAAGATGCCGACACGAAGTGTCTCTATCTGGGTGGCTTCCCCAGGCAGGAAGACGCTCGGCTGGTTGAGCAGCGATTGAACAGCCTGGATATCCAGTCACAATTTCGGCCCCTGCAATCCGGTGGCTCGACAGCCTATTGGCTGAAAATCATCCCGGAAAGTCGTCGTCTTGTAGAGGCGAGTGTCATGACTCAGCTGAGCCAGGATTTTCCGCAATTAAAAAATCAAATAATGTCGTGTGAGGCCATTGCAACTGCCGAGTAGTTTACATAGAATGGCGCCCGCTTCGCAGTGAGGTGAAAGTCTCGCGAACGAAGCGGTTAGTAGTCAACGCATGTAACCTCAGGTTTTTACTGAGAAAAAGGTTGACAGAAGGGTAGCATAAGTTGAGAATGCTGCCTCGCTTAGGAGGGGTTCCCGAGCGGCCAAAGGGATCAGACTGTAAATCTGACGTCTACGACTTCGAAGGTTCGAATCCTTCCCCCTCCACCAGATTTAGCGCGAGCTGCAAATTGCGCGGGTATAGTTTAGTGGTAGAACCTCAGCCTTCCAAGCTGATGATGCGGGTTCGATTCCCGCTACCCGCTCCATGTTTGCGGTTCATGCACTGTGTTTTGCTCTTGTAGCTCAGTTGGTAGAGCACACCCTTGGTAAGGGTGAGGTCAGCGGTTCGAATCCGCTCAAGAGCTCCATTGCTAAAGGCAGATATGAAAATATCTGCCTTTGTTTTAGGTGGTTCAGCATTGCGTGATCTGCTTGAAGCTTGTTTGAGATGGGCTGCGTGTAAGGCCTGGTTTGAATAAGGTGTTGAAAAACTCTCGTCAGGTCCGCATAATGGTCGGCCTGATTTTGCTTTTAGGTCAGTAGCTCAATTGGCAGAGCGACGGTCTCCAAAACCGTAGGTTGGGGGTTCGATTCCCTCCTGACCTGCCAGATTCCCTAGATGTAATCTGGCTTTCTTTTCACAGGATCTCCGTAGATGAATCCCAAGGCTGAAGCATCAGACTCTCGCTTTGATTTGCTGAAATGGCTCCTGGTAGTCATTTTGGTAGTCGTGGGTGTTGTCGGTAATCAGTATTACTCTGCTGAGCCGATCCTGTACCGTGTTCTCGCTCTCCTTGTGATTGCCGCAGCAGCTGCATTTGTAGCGCTGCAGACTGGCAAGGGCAAAGCTTTCTTCGTTTTGGCGAAAGAAGCGCGTGCAGAGATCCGTAAAGTCGTTTGGCCTACTCGCCAAGAAACCACGCAAACCACGTTGATAGTTGTGGCTGTTGTGCTGGTTATGGCGTTGCTGTTGTGGGGGCTTGATTCCCTGCTCGGCTGGCTTGTTTCCTCGATAGTTGGCTAAGGGTGTCCCGTGGCTAAGCGTTGGTACGTAGTGCATGCATACTCGGGTTACGAGAAGCATGTCATGCGCTCGTTGGTCGAGCGTGTGAAGCTGGCAGGCATGGAAGATGGCTTCGGCGAAATTCTGGTTCCCACTGAAGAAGTGGTTGAAATGCGTAATGGCCAGAAACGCAAAAGCGAACGCAAGTTCTTCCCTGGTTATGTGCTGGTTCAGATGGACATGAATGAAGGTACTTGGCATTTGGTCAAGGATACCCCTCGTGTCATGGGCTTCATCGGTGGTACTGCTGATAAGCCTGCTCCGATCACCGACAAAGAAGCAGAAGCGATTCTGCGTCGCGTTGCTGACGGTAGCGACAAGCCGAAGCCGAAGACGCTGTTCGAGCCGGGTGAGGTTGTTCGTGTCACTGACGGTCCGTTCGCCGATTTCAACGGCACCGTTGAAGAAGTTAACTACGAAAAGAGCCGTATCCAAGTTGCGGTGCTCATTTTCGGACGCTCTACCCCGGTAGAGTTAGAGTTCAGTCAGGTCGAGAAGGCCTAGCTGAGCTGAAATCCCATACCCCGCAGCTTAAGGCTGTGGGGTTTTTTCGTCACTGGGATATACGCGTACGTAACCGGGGAGCCTTTATAGGCGCTTGAACCCGTAATTGGAGTGCCTCATGGCCAAGAAGATAACCGCATACATCAAGCTGCAAGTGAAAGCCGCTCAGGCTAACCCTAGCCCGCCAGTTGGTCCTGCTCTGGGTCAGCACGGTGTGAACATCATGGAATTCTGCAAAGCGTTCAACGCCCGTACTCAGGGTATTGAGCCAGGCCTGCCGACTCCAGTGATCATCACTGTATACAGCGACCGTAGCTTCACTTTTGAAACAAAAAGTACTCCTGCATCGGTTCTGCTGAAGAAAGCTGCAGGCTTGACCAGCGGCTCGGCTCGCCCGAACACCGTTAAAGTCGGCACCGTGACTCGTGCTCAGCTGGAAGATATCGCTAAAGCAAAAAATGCGGATCTGACTGCAGCTGACATGGAAGCGGCCGTGCGTACCATCGCCGGTTCCGCTCGTAGCATGGGCCTTAACGTGGAGGGTGTGTAATGGCTAAGCTGACCAAGCGTCAAAAGGCAATCGCCGAAAAGATTGAAGCTGGCAAGTCCTACAACTTTGTAGACGCCGCTGCTCTGCTGACCGAGCTGTCGACTGTCAAGTTCAGCGAGTCTATCGACGTCGCTGTCAACCTGGGTGTTGATCCTCGTAAATCTGATCAGGTTGTTCGTAGCGCTACCGTACTGCCGCACGGCACCGGTAAAACTGTACGCGTTGCAGTTTTCACCCAGGGGCCTGCTGCTGAAGCTGCTCTGGCTGCTGGTGCTGATCGCGTTGGTATGGACGATCTGGCTGCTGAAATGAAAGCCGGCGATCTGAACTACGACGTCGTCATCGCTTCCCCTGACGCAATGCGCGTTGTGGGTCAGCTGGGTCAGGTTCTCGGTCCTCGTGGCCTGATGCCTAACCCAAAAGTCGGCACTGTTACTCCTGACGTGGCTACCGCTGTCAAGAACGCCAAGGCTGGTCAGGTTCGTTATCGCACCGACAAAAACGGCATTATCCACACTTCCGTTGGCAAGGTCGGTTTCGACGCAGTCAAGCTGAAGGAAAACGTTGAAGCCCTGATCGCTGATCTGAAGCGTATCAAGCCTGCTTCCTCGAAAGGCATTTACGTCAAGCGCATCACCCTGAGCACCACTATGGGTCCGGGCCTGGTCATCGACCAAGGTTCGCTGGAAGCGTAAGACAGAAATGGCGCGGCGTTGTTTGCCGCTCCGTTTTAAAGATTGGGGTCCCTGCCTGGCGGGGGCTATCCAAGACCGTAGGCGACGCAAGTCTTAAACCTCAAGCCTACGCAGATGGTGCTCCCGGTTCCTTACCGAATCAGACACCAAAACGACATCTGACTCCGGTCGGATGAAACGGTAACAAGCAGGAGTTAAACCCGTGGCAATTAAACTCGAAGACAAGAAGGCCATCGTCGCTGAAGTCAACGAGGCTGCCAAAGCTGGTCTGTCCGCTGTCGTGGCTGATGCCCGTGGTGTGACAGTCGGCGCTATGACCGGACTCCGTAAAGAGGCTCGTGAAGCTGGCGTTTACGTACGCGTTGTACGTAACACCCTACTCAAGCGCGCTGTTGCTGACACTGAATTCAGTGTCCTCAACGACGTGTTCACCGGCCCGACCTTGATCGCGTTCTCCAACGAACATCCTGGCGCTGCTGCCCGGTTGTTCAAGGAATTCGCGAAAGGTCAGGACAAGTTCGAGATCAAGGCAGCTGCGTTCGAGGGCAAGTTCCTCGCAGCTAATCAGATCGACGTACTGGCAACCTTGCCGACCCGTAACGAAGCAATTTCTCAGCTGATGAGCGTGATTCAAGGCGCTACCAGCAAATTGGCTCGTACTCTGGCGGCTGTTCGCGACCAAAAAGAAGCAGCTGCAGCTTAAGGCTGAGTCAGATCTTTTCGCGTATTTTTGTTTATTTTGATGGTCGCGTAGGCCGTCCCCCAATTCAGGAAATTGAGTCATGTCTATCTCTCAAGACGATATCCTTAACGCCGTAGCTGAAATGTCCGTTATTCAGGTTGTAGAACTGATCAAGGCATTCGAAGAGAAGTTCGGCGTTACTGCTGCTGCCGGTTCTGCTGGTCCAGCCGCCGCTGCTGCTGTTGTTGAAGAACAAACTGAATTCAACGTCATGCTGCTGGAAGCTGGCGAGAAGAAAGTTAACGTGATCAAGGCAGTACGTGAGCTGACCGGTCTGGGTCTGAAAGAAGCCAAGGCAGTCGTTGACGGCGCTCCAGGCATCGTTCTGGAAGCTGTTGCCAAAGACGCAGCTGACAAAGCCAAAGCTACTCTGGAAGAAGCAGGCGCTAAAGTCGAGCTGAAATAAGCATCGATTTTGAGTGTCCAGCCCACGCGTTTAGCGAAAGGCTGATGGCTGGTGGCTTTTGCCACCGGCCTTTTTCCGTTATAGACGGTTGGCGCGACCAACGTTTGTAACGTGCTGTATCCACCGATGGCGGTGGCGCAAACCAAGGGGTTTGCAAGATTTTCTGGCTGCTTCCGTCGGGAGGGAGCCAAACAAGCAGGTGACCAAGCTGGGGAACGCTGATGGCTTACTCATATACTGAGAAAAAACGTATCCGCAAGGACTTTAGCAAGTTGCCGGACGTAATGGATGTGCCGTATCTCTTGGCCATCCAGCTGGATTCGTATCGCGAATTCCTGCAGGCGGGAGCGACCAAAGATCAGTTCCGCGACGTCGGTCTGCATGCAGCCTTCAAATCCGTTTTCCCGATCATCAGCTACTCCGGCAATGCTGCGCTGGAGTATGTAGGTTATCGCTTGGGCGAACCGGCATTTGATGTCAAGGAATGCGTGCTGCGCGGTGTGACTTACGCAGTACCTCTGCGAGTCAAGGTCCGTCTGATCATTTTCGACAAAGAATCGTCGAACAAAGCGATCAAGGACATCAAAGAGCAAGAAGTCTACATGGGTGAAATCCCCCTGATGACTGAAAACGGTACCTTTGTAATCAACGGCACCGAGCGCGTTATCGTGTCTCAGCTTCACCGCTCGCCAGGCGTATTCTTCGACCACGACCGTGGCAAGACGCACAGCTCCGGTAAGCTGCTTTATTCCGCGCGTATCATTCCTTACCGTGGTTCGTGGCTGGACTTCGAGTTCGATCCGAAAGACTGCGTATTCGTCCGTATCGACCGTCGTCGCAAGCTGCCTGCGTCCGTGCTTCTGCGCGCGCTGGGCTACACCACCGAGCAAGTGCTCGATGCTTTCTATACCACTAACGTATTCCATGTTCGCGGCGAAAACCTGAACCTGGAGCTGGTGCCTCAGCGCCTGCGTGGTGAAATTGCCGTTCTGGATATCCTGGACGACAAAGGCAAGGTCATTGTCGAGCAGGGTCGTCGTATCACTGCCCGTCACATCAACCAGCTGGAAAAAGCCGGGATCAAAGAGCTGGAAGTACCTCTGGACTACGTCCTGGGTCGTACGACTGCCAAGGTCATCGTGCATCCGGCAACCGGTGAGATCATTGCCGAGTGCAACACCGAGCTGAACACCGAAATCCTCGGCAAGATTGCCAAGGCTCAGGTTGTTCGCATCGAGACGTTGTACACCAACGACATCGATTGCGGCCCGTTCGTTTCGGACACGCTGAAAATCGACTCCACCAGCAATCAGCTGGAAGCGTTGGTCGAGATCTACCGCATGATGCGTCCTGGTGAGCCACCGACCAAGGATGCAGCAGAAACGCTGTTCAACAACCTGTTCTTCAGTCCTGAGCGCTATGACCTGTCTGCTGTAGGTCGTATGAAGTTCAACCGTCGTATCGGTCGGACCGAAATCGAAGGTTCGGGCGTGCTGTGCAAGGAAGACATCGTAGCGGTCCTCAAGACCCTCGTTGATATCCGTAACGGCAAAGGCATCGTCGATGACATCGACCACCTCGGTAACCGTCGTGTTCGTTGCGTAGGCGAGATGGCCGAGAACCAGTTCCGTGTAGGTCTGGTCCGTGTTGAGCGTGCAGTCAAAGAACGCCTTTCCATGGCAGAAAGTGAAGGCCTGATGCCTCAGGACCTGATCAACGCCAAGCCTGTTGCGGCAGCGGTCAAGGAATTCTTCGGTTCCAGCCAGCTTTCCCAGTTCATGGACCAGAACAACCCGCTGTCCGAGATTACTTGCAAGCGTCGTGTTTCTGCACTCGGCCCTGGTGGTTTGACTCGTGAGCGTGCCGGCTTTGAAGTTCGAGACGTTCACCCGACTCACTACGGTCGCGTGTGCCCTATCGAAACGCCGGAAGGTCCGAACATCGGCCTGATCAACTCCCTCGCGGCCTATGCCCGCACCAACCAGTACGGTTTCCTCGAGAGCCCGTACCGTGTTGTTAAGGAAGGTCTGGTCACCGACGAAATCGTGTTCCTTTCAGCGATCGAAGAAGCTGACCACGTCATTGCACAGGCTTCGGCCGCAATGAACGACAAGCAAGAGCTGATCGACGAGCTGGTTGCTGTGCGTCACTTGAACGAATTCACCGTCAAGGCGCCAGCCGATGTCACCCTGATGGACGTTTCGCCCAAGCAGGTTGTTTCGGTAGCCGCTTCGTTGATTCCGTTCCTCGAGCACGATGACGCCAACCGTGCGTTGATGGGTTCGAACATGCAGCGTCAGGCTGTACCAACCTTGCGTGCCGACAAGCCGCTGGTGGGTACCGGCATGGAGCGCAACGTTGCTCGCGACTCCGGCGTTTGCGTCGTGGCCCGTCGTGGTGGCGTGATCGACTCGGTTGATGCCAGCCGTATCGTTGTTCGCGTTGCCGATGATGAAGTTGAAACAGGTGAGGCCGGTGTAGACATCTACAACCTGACCAAATACACCCGTTCGAACCAGAACACCTGCATCAACCAGCGTCCGCTGGTAAGCAAGGGTGATCGTGTTCAGCGTAGCGATATCATGGCCGACGGCCCGTCCACCGATATGGGTGAGCTGGCGCTGGGTCAGAACATGCGTATCGCGTTCATGGCCTGGAACGGTTTCAACTTCGAAGACTCCATCTGTCTCTCTGAGCGTGTAGTTCAGGAAGACCGCTTCACCACGATCCACATTCAGGAACTGACCTGTGTGGCGCGTGACACCAAGCTTGGGCCTGAGGAAATCACAGCTGACATCCCGAACGTGGGTGAAGCTGCTCTGAACAAGCTGGACGAAGCCGGTATCGTTTACGTAGGTGCCGAAGTCGGCGCTGGCGATATCCTGGTGGGCAAGGTCACCCCGAAAGGCGAGACCCAGCTGACGCCGGAAGAAAAACTGTTGCGCGCTATCTTCGGTGAGAAGGCCAGCGACGTTAAGGACACTTCCCTGCGTGTGCCTACCGGCACCAAAGGTACTGTCATCGACGTTCAGGTCTTCACCCGTGATGGTGTCGAGCGTGATGCACGTGCTCTGTCCATTGAGAAGTCGCAGCTCGACGAGATCCGCAAGGATCTGAACGAAGAGTTCCGTATTGTCGAAGGCGCTACTTTCGAACGTCTGCGCTCTGCGCTGGTCGGTCGTGTAGCAGAAGGCGGTGCTGGCCTCAAGAAAGGTCAGGAAATCACCAACGAAGTGCTCGACGGCCTTGAGCATGGTCAGTGGTTCAAGCTGCGCATGGCTGAAGACGCTCTGAACGAGCAGCTTGAGAAAGCACAGGCTTACATCGTTGATCGTCGTCGCCTTCTGGATGACAAGTTTGAAGACAAGAAGCGCAAACTGCAGCAGGGCGATGACCTGGCTCCAGGCGTTCTGAAAATCGTCAAGGTTTACCTGGCAATCCGTCGCCGCATTCAGCCGGGCGACAAGATGGCCGGTCGTCACGGTAACAAGGGTGTGGTCTCTGTGATCATGCCGGTTGAAGACATGCCGCACGATGCCAATGGCACGCCGGTTGATATCGTCCTCAACCCGCTGGGCGTACCTTCGCGTATGAACGTTGGTCAGATTCTCGAAACTCACCTGGGCCTTGCAGCCAAAGGTCTGGGCGAGAAGATCAACCGCATGCTTGAAGAGCAGCGTAAAGTTATCGAGTTGCGCAAGTTCCTCAACGAGATCTACAACGAAATCGGTGGTCGCCAGGAAGCCCTGGAAGACCTTACCGACAACGAAATTCTGGACCTCGCCAAGAACCTGCGTAACGGCGTACCAATGGCTACCCCGGTTTTTGACGGTGCCAAGGAAAGCGAAATCAAGGCAATGCTCAAACTGGCAGATATGCCGGAAAGCGGCCAGATGCAGCTGTTTGACGGTCGTACCGGCAACAAGTTTGAGCGCCCGGTTACAGTCGGCTACATGTACATGCTGAAGCTGAACCACTTGGTGGACGACAAGATGCACGCGCGTTCCACTGGTTCGTACAGCCTGGTTACCCAGCAGCCGCTGGGTGGTAAGGCACAGTTCGGTGGTCAGCGTTTCGGGGAGATGGAAGTGTGGGCGCTGGAAGCATACGGCGCGGCGTACACTCTGCAAGAAATGCTCACAGTGAAGTCGGACGATGTGAACGGCCGTACCAAGATGTACAAAAACATCGTGGATGGCGATCACCGTATGGAGCCGGGCATGCCCGAGTCTTTCAACGTGTTGATCAAAGAAATTCGTTCGCTCGGTATCGATATCGATCTGGAAACCGAATAACACGTGACGCGAATCGGGGGCAGGGCGGTATTGCCTGCTCCCCTGCTCCGCCAGGAGGAAAGCCTTGAAAGACCTACTGAATTTGCTGAAAAACCAGGGTCAAGTCGAAGAGTTCGACGCAATCCGTATCGGACTTGCATCGCCTGAGATGATCCGCTCTTGGTCGTTCGGTGAAGTTAAAAAGCCGGAAACCATCAACTACCGTACGTTCAAGCCTGAGCGTGACGGTCTGTTCTGCGCCAAGATCTTTGGTCCGGTAAAAGATTACGAGTGCCTGTGCGGTAAGTACAAGCGCCTGAAGCACCGCGGTGTCATCTGCGAAAAGTGCGGTGTTGAAGTGGCTCTGGCCAAGGTTCGTCGCGAGCGCATGGCTCACATCGAACTGGCTTCGCCGGTTGCCCACATCTGGTTCCTGAAATCGCTGCCGTCCCGTATCGGCTTGCTGATGGACATGACCCTGCGCGATATCGAGCGTGTTCTCTACTTCGAGAGCTATGTCGTTATCGATCCAGGCATGACCACCCTTGAAAAAGGTCAGTTGCTGAACGACGAGCAGTACTTCGAAGCCCTCGAAGAGTTCGGTGATGATTTTGACGCCCGCATGGGCGCCGAAGCTGTCCGTGAACTGCTGCACGCTATCGATCTGGAGCACGAAATTGGCCGTCTGCGTGAAGAGATTCCGCAAACCAATTCCGAGACCAAGATCAAGAAGCTGTCCAAGCGTCTGAAACTGATGGAAGCTTTCCAGGGTTCCGGCAACCTTCCTGAGTGGATGGTGCTGACCGTTCTGCCGGTTCTGCCGCCAGATCTGCGTCCTCTGGTTCCGCTTGACGGTGGTCGTTTCGCAACGTCCGACCTCAACGATCTGTATCGTCGAGTGATCAACCGTAACAACCGTCTGAAGCGTCTGCTGGATCTGTCTGCTCCCGATATCATCGTGCGCAACGAAAAGCGCATGCTGCAGGAAGCGGTCGATGCATTGCTCGACAACGGTCGTCGTGGTCGCGCAATCACCGGTTCCAACAAGCGCCCTCTGAAATCCCTGGCTGACATGATCAAGGGTAAGCAGGGTCGTTTCCGTCAGAACTTGCTCGGTAAGCGTGTTGACTACTCGGGTCGTTCGGTAATTACCGTAGGTCCGACCCTGCGTCTGCACCAGTGCGGTCTGCCGAAGAAAATGGCTCTCGAGCTGTTCAAGCCGTTCATTTTCGGCAAGCTGGAAATGCGTGGCCTGGCCACGACCATCAAAGCAGCCAAGAAAATGGTCGAGCGCGAGCTGCCAGAAGTCTGGGACGTTCTTGCAGAAGTCATTCGCGAACACCCGGTGCTTCTGAACCGTGCGCCAACGCTTCACCGTCTTGGCATCCAGGCATTTGAACCGGTTCTGATCGAAGGTAAGGCTATTCAGCTTCACCCGCTGGTCTGCGCCGCGTACAACGCCGACTTCGACGGTGACCAGATGGCTGTTCACGTTCCTTTGACGCTGGAAGCCCAGCTCGAAGCGCGTGCACTGATGATGTCGACCAACAACATCCTGTCGCCAGCCAACGGTGAGCCAATCATCGTTCCTTCGCAGGACGTTGTACTGGGTCTGTACTACATGACCCGTGAAGCGATCAATGCCAAGGGCGAAGGTCGTGTGTTTGCGGACCTGCAGGAAGTCGACCGGGTATTTCGCGCCGGCGAAGCGGCTCTGCACGCCAAGGTCAAGGTTCGTATCCACGAAACGGTCAACGACCGTGATGGTGGCAGCGTCAAGAACACCCGTATCGTCGACACCACTGTCGGCCGTGCGCTGTTGTTCCAGGTGGTTCCGGCCGGTCTGTCCTACGACGTCGTCAACCAGCCGATGAAGAAAAAGGCGATCTCCAAACTGATCAACCAGTGCTACCGCGTGGTTGGTTTGAAAGAGACCGTTATCTTCGCTGACCAGTTGATGTACACCGGTTTTGCCTATTCGACCATTTCGGGTGTCTCCATCGGCGTTAACGACTTCGTTATCCCTGATGAGAAAGCTCGCATCATCGACGCAGCCACCGAAGAAGTTAAAGAGATCGAAAGCCAGTACGCTTCCGGCCTGGTAACCCAGGGCGAGAAGTACAACAAGGTGATCGACCTTTGGTCCAAGGCGAACGACGAAGTCTCGAAAGCGATGATGTCGAACCTGTCCAAAGAACGCGTTATCGACCGTCACGGCGTCGAAGTTGATCAGGAATCCTTCAACTCGATGTACATGATGGCTGACTCCGGGGCGCGTGGTTCTGCTGCCCAGATTCGTCAGCTGGCCGGTATGCGTGGTCTGATGGCCAAGCCTGATGGCTCCATTATTGAAACGCCGATCACTGCTAACTTCCGTGAAGGTTTGAGCGTACTTCAGTACTTCATCTCCACTCACGGTGCTCGTAAGGGTCTTGCGGATACCGCGTTGAAAACTGCTAACTCCGGTTATCTGACACGTCGTCTGGTAGACGTGGCTCAGGATCTGGTCGTTACCGAAGTGGATTGCGGTACCGAGCACGGCCTGCTGATGACTCCGCACATTGAAGGCGGCGACGTTGTAGAGCCGCTGGGTGAGCGCGTACTGGGTCGAGTCATTGCCCGTGACGTGTTCAAGCCGGGTACAGAAGAAATCATCGTGCCTGCAGGCACTCTGGTGGACGAGAAGTGGGTCGAGTTCATCGAGCTGAACAGCATCGACGAAGTGATCGTTCGCTCGCCAATCAGCTGTGAAACCCGCTATGGCATATGCGCCAAGTGCTACGGTCGCGACCTGGCTCGTGGTCACCAGGTCAACATTGGTGAAGCTGTCGGCGTAATTGCTGCACAGTCGATCGGTGAGCCAGGTACCCAGCTGACAATGCGTACCTTCCACATTGGTGGTGCGGCAAGCCGGACCTCGGCAGCTGACAGTGTTCAGGTGAAGAATGGCGGTACTGTCCGTCTGCATAACCTGAAGCACGTCGAGCGTGTCGACGGTCACCTGGTTGCGGTATCCCGCTCTGGTGAGCTGGCAATCGCAGACGATTTCGGTCGTGAGCGCGAGCGTTACAAGCTGCCTTACGGTGCAGTGATTTCGGTGAAGGAAGGCGACAAGGTCGACGCTGGTTCGATCGTGGCCAAGTGGGATCCTCACACCCACCCAATCGTCACCGAGATGAAAGGTACTGTTACCTACGTCGGCATGGAAGAGGGCATCACGATCAAGCGTCAGACAGACGAATTGACCGGTATGACCAATATTGAAGTGCTTGATGCGAAAGACCGCCCGGCTGCTGGCAAGGACATTCGTCCTGCTGTGAAGATGGTGGGTCTGGATGGCAAGGATCTGTTGCTGCCGGGTACTGACGTGCCTGCCCAGTACTTCCTGCCGGCTAACGCCCTGGTTGGTGTGGCTGACGGTGCGCAGATCGCGATCGGTGATGTTATCGCTCGTATTCCGCAAGAGACTTCGAAGACCCGTGACATCACCGGTGGTCTGCCGCGTGTTGCCGACCTTTTCGAAGCACGTCGTCCGAAAGAGGCTTCGATCCTTGCAGAAGTCAGCGGTACCATCGCATTCGGTAAAGAGACCAAAGGCAAGCGTCGTCTGGTCATTACCCCGAACGACGGTAGCGATCCGTACGAGGAGCTGATTCCGAAGTGGCGTCACCTGAACGTCTTCGAAGGCGAACAAGTGAACCGCGGCGAAGTTATCTCTGACGGCCCTAGCGATCCACACGATATCCTGCGTTTGCTGGGTGTCAGCGCGCTGGCCAAGTACATCGTCAACGAGATTCAAGACGTATACCGTCTGCAAGGCGTGAAGATCAACGACAAGCACATCGAGACCATTCTGCGTCAGATGTTGCGTAAAGTTGAGATTGCCGAGTCTGGCGATTCCAGTTTCATCAAGGGCGACCAGATGGAATTGACTCACGTTCTGGTAGAAAACGAGCGTTTGGGCGCAGACGACAAGTTTGTCTCCAAATTCACTCGTGTGTTGCTGGGTATCACCAAGGCATCGTTGTCCACCGAGTCGTTCATTTCCGCGGCCTCCTTCCAGGAGACAACCCGCGTACTGACCGAAGCGGCTGTGACAGGCAAGCGCGACTACCTTCGCGGCCTGAAAGAAAACGTGGTCGTGGGTCGTTTGATCCCGGCCGGTACCGGTCTGGCTTATCACAGCGAGCGTAAGCGTCGCCGTGAAATGGACAAACCGACCCGTGTCAGCGCGAGCGAAGTAGAAGCTGCTCTGACCGAAGCGTTGAACTCCAGCGGTAATTGAGATTAAAGCCTCGGCATTTTCATTCGGCAGGCAGCACAATTTGTGTTGCTTGCCTTGTGAGGAGGCCGGGGCTTTGTCTTGACTGGGGGCGGGATCCTCTTTAGACTCTTGTACCCCTAAATTTGGCGGGGCTTGTGCCTCGTCATTTGCTTTTCTTGTAAGACAATAGCGTCGCAAGACAACAGTGGAGCTAGTAGATGGCAACTATCAACCAGCTGGTACGTCAGCCGCGTAAGCGTATCGTCGAGAAATCCGACGTGCCTGCGCTGCAGAACTGCCCGCAACGTCGCGGTGTGTGCACTCGTGTGTATACCACTACGCCGAAAAAACCTAACTCGGCATTGCGTAAAGTCTGCCGTGTGCGCCTGACCAACGGTTTCGAGGTTTCCTCGTACATCGGTGGTGAAGGTCACAACCTGCAAGAGCACAGCGTGGTACTGATCCGTGGCGGTCGTGTAAAAGACTTGCCAGGTGTTCGCTATCACACCGTTCGTGGTTCTCTGGATACCTCCGGCGTCAAAGGTCGTAACCAGGGTCGCTCGAAATACGGTACCAAGAAGCCTAAGTAGTCTTTGGCTTCTGTTTGAAATTGCAGATTTCTATTTTTCTGAGTCGATAAGAGTAAGGTCGGGCGCATCCTTTTCAGGATGGTGGTCCCGAGCTAACCTGAAGACCGTTTGAGGGCTTATCCATGCCAAGAAGACGCGTAGCAGCCAAGCGCGAAGTGCTTGACGATCCAAAATACGGCAGCCAGATCCTGGCCAAGTTCATGAACCACGTAATGGAAAGCGGCAAGAAAGCCGTTGCCGAGCGTATCGTTTATGGCGCGCTGGAAAAGGTTAAAGAACGCAAGAACAGCGACCCCCTGGAAATCTTCGAGAAAGCTCTCGACGCCATCGCTCCGCTGGTCGAAGTAAAGTCGCGCCGTGTAGGCGGTGCTACTTACCAGGTTCCTGTCGAAGTTCGTCCGTCCCGTCGTAATGCTCTGGCAATGCGTTGGCTGGTAGACTTCGCGCGCAAGCGCGGTGAGAAGTCTATGGCTCTGCGTTTGGCTGGCGAACTGATGGACGCCGCCGAAGGTAAAGGTGCTGCGGTCAAGAAGCGTGAAGACGTGCACCGTATGGCCGAGGCCAACAAGGCTTTCTCGCACTACCGCTTCTAATTTCAGCGTCACTAAATTTGCGAGGGCTTTATGGCTCGTACTACTCCGATTAGCCGTTACCGTAACATCGGTATCGTCGCTCACGTGGATGCTGGTAAAACCACCACCACCGAGCGCGTCCTTTTTTACACCGGCAAAAGCCACAAAATGGGCGAGGTGCATGATGGCGCCGCGACCACGGACTGGATGGTTCAGGAGCAGGAGCGTGGTATTACCATTACTTCTGCTGCTATCACTGCCTTTTGGCAGGGTTCCGAGAAGCAACACAAAGACCAATACCGCTTCAACGTCATTGACACCCCGGGTCACGTAGACTTCACCATTGAAGTTGAGCGTTCCCTGCGTGTGCTCGACGGCGCGGTCGTTGTGTTCTGTGGTACTTCCGGCGTAGAACCGCAGTCCGAAACCGTATGGCGTCAAGCCAACAAATACGGCGTTCCACGTATCGTCTACGTGAACAAGATGGACCGTGCCGGTGCCAACTTTTTGCGCGTAATCGCCCAGATCAAGCAGCGCCTGGGTCACACCCCGGTGCCGATTCAGTTGGCCATTGGTGCTGAAGACAACTTCCAGGGTCAAATTGACCTGATGGCTATGGAAGCTGTTTACTGGAACGATTCCGACAAAGGCATGGTTCCTGTTCGTAAGCCAATCCCTGCTGAATTGCAGGAGCTGGCTGATGAATGGCGTGGCAACATGGTTGAGGCTGCGGCTGAAGCCAGCGAAGAGCTGATGAACAAGTACCTTGAAGGTGAAGAGCTCACCAACGAGGAAATCAAGGCCGCTCTGCGTCAGCGTACTATCGCTGGTGAGATCGTTCTTGCTGTTTGCGGTTCTTCCTTCAAGAACAAGGGTGTTCCCCTGGTTCTCGACGCCGTGATCGACTACCTGCCTGCTCCAATCGATATTCCTGCTATCAAGGGTTCCGATCCTGATAATGAGGAAATTCTGATGGAGCGTCATGCAGACGACAGCGAGCCGTTCTCGGCGCTGGCGTTCAAGATCGCTACCGACCCATTCGTGGGTACTTTGACTTTCGTCCGCGTTTACTCGGGCGTGTTGGCATCCGGCGACGGCGTGATCAACTCGGTCAAAGGCAAGAAAGAGCGCGTGGGTCGTATGGTGCAAATGCACGCAAACGCCCGCGAAGAGATCAAGGAAGTACGCGCTGGCGACATCGCGGCCCTGATCGGCATGAAGGACGTCACCACTGGTGAAACCTTGTGCAACGCTGACAAGCCAATCATCCTCGTTCGTATGGACTTCCCGGAGCCGGTTATTTCGGTTGCCGTTGAGCCAAAAACCAAGGATGACCAGGAAAAAATGGGTATTGCACTGGGCAAGCTTGCTCAGGAAGACCCTTCTTTCCGCGTCAAAACTGATGAAGAGACTGGTCAAACGATCATCTCTGGCATGGGCGAGCTCCACCTGGACATCCTGGTTGACCGGATGCGCCGTGAGTTCAACGTCGAAGCCAACATCGGCAAGCCGCAGGTTTCCTATCGTGAGCGCATCACGAAGAATTGTGAAATCGAAGGCAAGTTCGTTCGTCAGTCCGGCGGTCGTGGCCAGTTTGGTCATTGCTGGATCCGTTTTGCTCCTGCTGACGAAGGTCAGGAAGGTCTGCAATTCGTAAACGAAGTGGTGGGTGGTGTTGTTCCGAAGGAATACATCCCGGCTATCCAGAAGGGTATCGAAGAGCAGATGAAGAACGGCGTTGTTGCCGGCTATCCGCTGATCGGCCTGAAGGCTACCGTGTTTGATGGTTCCTACCATGACGTCGACTCGAACGAGATGGCGTTTAAGGTGGCTGCTTCCATGGCGACCAAGCAGCTGGCCCAGAAGGGCGGTGGTGAGTTGCTTGAGCCGATCATGGCGGTAGAGGTTGTTACGCCTGAAGACTATATGGGTGACGTGATGGGCGACCTTAACCGTCGTCGCGGCATGATCCTGGGTATGGAAGACACGGTTTCCGGCAAAGTAATTCGTGCCGAGGTTCCGTTGGGTGAGATGTTCGGTTATGCGACCGACGTCCGCTCCATGTCCCAAGGTCGCGCAAGCTACTCTATGGAATTCAAAAAATACAATACAGCGCCGTCGCACATCGTCGAAACTGTAACCAAAAAACAAGGCTGATTCAGCGCCTTTAGGCTAGGAGTTATTTGTCGTGGCTAAAGAAAAATTTGATCGTTCCCTCCCGCATTGCAACGTCGGCACCATTGGTCACGTTGACCATGGCAAGACCACGCTGACCGCTGCTCTGACTCGCGTCTGCTCCGAAGTTTTCGGTTCGGCTCGTGTTGACTTCGACAAGATCGACAGCGCACCAGAAGAGAAAGCTCGCGGTATCACCATCAACACCGCTCACGTTGAGTACAACTCGGCTACGCGTCACTACGCGCACGTTGACTGCCCAGGTCACGCCGACTACGTGAAGAACATGATCACCGGTGCTGCGCAGATGGACGGCGCTATCCTGGTTTGTTCGGCTGCTGATGGTCCGATGCCGCAAACCCGTGAGCACATCCTGCTGTCCCGTCAGGTTGGCGTTCCGTACATCGTGGTCTTCCTGAACAAGGCTGACCTGGTAGACGACGCTGAGCTGCTGGAACTGGTTGAGATGGAAGTGCGCGATCTGCTGAGCACTTACGACTTCCCGGGCGACGACACTCCAATCATCATCGGCTCCGCCCGTATGGCATTGGAAGGCAAAGACGACAACGAGATGGGCACCACTGCCGTCAAGAAGTTGGTCGAAACTCTGGACAGCTACATTCCTCAGCCAGAGCGTGCTGTCGACAAGCCGTTCCTGATGCCGATCGAAGACGTATTCTCGATCTCCGGTCGCGGTACTGTTGTGACTGGTCGTGTTGAGCGCGGTATCGTCAAGGTCCAGGATCCACTGGAAATCGTTGGTCTGCGTGACACTACTGTCACTACCTGCACCGGCGTTGAGATGTTCCGCAAGCTGCTCGACGAAGGTCGTGCTGGCGAGAACTGCGGCGTTCTGCTGCGCGGTACCAAGCGTGACGACGTTGAGCGTGGCCAGGTTCTGGTCAAGCCAGGCACCGTCAAGCCGCACACTCAGTTCGAAGCTGAAATCTACGTTCTGAGCAAAGAAGAAGGCGGTCGTCACACTCCTTTCTTCAAAGGCTACCGTCCACAGTTCTACTTCCGTACTACCGACGTAACTGGTAGCTGCGAACTGCCGGAAGGCGTAGAAATGGTTATGCCAGGTGATAACGTTAAAGTTTCCGTTACCCTGATCAAGCCAATCGCAATGGAAGATGGTCTGCGTTTCGCAATTCGTGAAGGCGGTCGTACCGTTGGCGCTGGCGTCGTAGCCAAAATCATCGCGTAAGCGTTGATTCCCAAAAAGAGCCCCCGCCACGCGGGGGCTTTTTTATTGGGTTGACACCTTGCCAGCCCGTCTATAGAATTGCGCCTCCTTTTAACGGGCGTATTGCGCTCGGTGGGAACAGCAATCTGGAGTCTGAATCCAATGCAAAACCAGCAAATCCGTATCAGGTTGAAGGCTTTTGACCATCGCCTGATCGACCAATCAACCCAGGAAATCGTGGAAACCGCGAAACGTACTGGTGCACAGGTGCGTGGTCCGATTCCACTGCCGACCCGTAAAGAGCGGTTCACCGTTCTGGTTTCTCCGCACGTCAACAAAGACGCGCGCGACCAGTACGAGATCCGTACTCACAAGCGTGTTCTGGACATTGTCCAGCCAACGGAAAAAACCGTTGATGCGCTTATGAAGCTTGATCTTGCGGCCGGTGTGGAAGTTCAGATCAGCCTCGGCTAAGACTTGGGTCTTAGTCGTGTAACGCTCTGAAATGGGCGGCCATAGCGGGTGAAAGCCCCGTACACTCATGAGGTTTACAACATGACTATTGGTGTAGTCGGTCGTAAATGCGGTATGACCCGTATTTTCACCGAAGAAGGTGTCTCCATTCCGGTCACGGTCATTGAGATCGAGCCGAATCGCGTCACTCAGTTCAAAACCGAAGAAACCGATGGCTATCGTGCAGTGCAAGTCACTGTCGGCGAGCGTCGCGCTTCGCGTGTTACAGCCGCTCAGGCTGGCCACTTCGCTAAAGCGAATGTAGCCGCCGGTCGTACCGTCATGGAATTCCGTCTTGAAGAAGGCGAGTACCAGGCTGGCGATCAGATCAACGCTGAAATCTTCGCTGCTGGTCAACTGGTTGATGTAACCGGTCAGTCCAAAGGTAAAGGCTTCCAGGGTACGATCAAGCGCTGGAATTTCCGTGGTCAAGACAATACCCACGGTAACTCCGTCTCCCACCGCGTCCCGGGCTCTATCGGCCAGTGCCAGACTCCTGGTCGTGTATTCAAGGGCAAAAAAATGTCCGGTCATATGGGCGCTGAGCGCGTGACCGTGCAGTCCCTCGAAGTGGTGCGCGTGGACGCTGAACGCAATCTGTTGTTGGTCAAGGGTGCTGTTCCTGGCGCTACTGGCGGCAACCTGGTTGTACGTCCGGCAGCCAAGGCTCGCGGTTAAGGGGAAGCTGACATGCAATTAAATGTAAATGACGCTCAGGCAATCGAAGTTTCCGAACTGACATTTGGCGGCGAATTCAACGAGACGCTGGTTCACCAGGCAGTCGTGGCCTACATGGCTGGCGGTCGTCAGGGTAGCAAGCAGCAAAAGACCCGTTCCGACGTTCGTGGTGGCGGTAAGCGCCCTTGGCGTCAGAAAGGTACTGGCCGTGCTCGTGCCGGTACTATCCGTAGCCCAATCTGGCGCGGCGGCGGTACCACTTTCGCAGCTCGTCCTCAGGATCACACTCAGAAGCTCAACAAGAAGATGTATCGCGCAGCTTTGCGCTCCATCCTTGCTGAACTGGTTCGTACTGATCGTCTGGTCGTGGTTCAGGATTTCGCTGTTGAAGCACCGAAAACCAAAGATTTGCTGAACAAGCTGACTGGCATGGGCCTGACTGACGTCTTGATCGTGTCTGACGCTGTTGACCAGAATCTGTACCTGGCTGCTCGTAACCTGCCGCACGTCGATGTACGTGATGTTCAAGGTTCCGATCCAGTTAGTCTGATCGCATACGACAAGGTGTTGATCACCGTGTCGGCCGTGAAGAAATTCGAGGAGCTGCTGGGATGAACCAGGAACGCGTATTTAAAGTTCTGCTTGGCCCGCACGTTTCCGAGAAGGCTACGGTTCTGGCAGACAAAAAAGGTCAGTTCGTTTTCAAGGTTGCTACTGACGCAACCAAGCTGGAAATCAAGAAGGCCGTCGAAAGCCTGTTCAGCGTGAAAGTAGAGCGTGTTACTACCCTGAATGTTCTGGGTAAGAGCAAGCGCACTGCTCGCGGTCTGGGCAAGCGTAATGACTGGAAGAAGGCAGTTATCTCCCTTCAGCCAGGCCAAGATCTCGATTTCAGCAGCAGTGCTGAGTAAGGAAGGGGTGCATCATGGCAATCGTTAAATGCAAACCGACTTCCCCTGGCCGCCGTTTTGTGGTCAAGGTGGTCAACCAGGAGCTGCATAAAGGCGCTCCTCACGCACCGCTGCTCGAGAAAAAATCGAAGACTGGTGGTCGTAACAACAATGGTCGTATTACTACCCGTCATATCGGTGGTGGCCATAAGCAGCATTATCGTCTGGTCGATTTCCGTCGCAACGACAAGGATGGCATTACTGCCACCGTCGAGCGTATTGAATACGATCCAAACCGTACTGCTCACATTGCTCTGCTGCTTTACGCAGACGGCGAGCGCCGCTACATCATCGCCCCTAAAGGCGTGAGTGCTGGCGACCAGCTGATTGCAGGTGCTTTGGCACCAATCAAGCCGGGCAACGCTCTTCAACTGCGTAATATTCCAGTTGGTAGCACCGTGCACGGCATCGAACTGAAGCCAGGTAAAGGCGCACAGATCGCTCGTTCTGCTGGTGCTTCTGCACAGCTGATCGCTCGTGAAGGTGTGTACGTGACCCTGCGTCTTCGCTCCGGTGAAATGCGTAAAGTACTGTCTGAATGCCGTGCAACGCTGGGCGAAGTCTCGAACTCCGAGCACAGCCTTCGTTCGCTGGGTAAAGCTGGTGCCAAACGCTGGCGTGGCGTTCGCCCAACCGTTCGTGGTGTTGCCATGAACCCGGTTGACCACCCACATGGTGGTGGTGAAGGTCGTACCTCTGGTGGTCGTCATCCGGTATCGCCGTGGGGCTTCCCGACTAAGGGCGCGAAGACTCGTGGTAATAAGCGTACCGACAAAATGATCGTCCGTCGTCGCAAGTAAATAGAGGGATACGACAGTGCCACGTTCTCTGAAAAAAGGTCCTTTTATTGATCTTCACCTACTGAAGAAGATCGAAGTGGCGGCGGAAAAGAATGATCGCAAACCGGTGAAAACCTGGTCGCGTCGTTCGATGATTCTGCCACAAATGGTCGGTTTGACCATTGCAGTGCATAACGGTCGTCAACATGTCCCAGTTCTTGTGAGCGAAGACATGGTCGGCCATAAACTAGGCGAGTTTGCCGGTACCCGCACATATCGTGGGCACGTGGCAGACAAGAAAGCCAAGCGTTAAGGGGTAAGGAACGATGGAAGTAGCCGCTAAGTTGTCGGGCGCTCGAATCTCCGCCCAGAAAGCCCGCTTGGTCGCCGACCAGATCCGCGGGAAGAAGGTGGGCGAAGCGCTCAACCTGTTGGCTTTCAGCAGTAAGAAAGCCGCCGAGATCCTGAAGAAAGTGCTGGAGTCGGCTGTAGCCAACGCCGAGCATAACGAAGGCGCAGACGTTGATGACCTCAAGGTCTCCACCGTCTTCGTCAACGAAGGGCGTTCGCTGAAGCGCATCATGCCACGTGCTAAAGGCCGTGCTGATCGCATCGTCAAGCGGTCTTGCCATATCACTGTCAAGGTTGCTGACAAGTAACGGAGTCGAAGAGATGGGTCAGAAAGTACATCCCATTGGCATTCGCCTGGGAATCGTCAAGGAGCACACCTCCGTCTGGTACGCAGACGGTCGGACTTATGCGGACTATTTGTTCGCTGATCTGAAAGTGCGTGAGTACCTCCAAGACAAATTAAAAAGCGCGTCCGTCAGCCGTATCGATATCCATCGTCCGGCTCAGACAGCACGTATCACCATCCACACCGCTCGTCCCGGCATCGTGATCGGCAAGAAAGGTGAAGATGTTGAGAAACTGCGTCAGGACCTGACCAAGCAAATGGGTGTGCCTGTGCACATCAATATCGAAGAGATCCGCAAGCCGGAGCTTGACGGTATGCTGGTTGCGCAGAGCGTAGCTCAGCAGCTGGAGCGTCGTGTAATGTTCCGTCGCGCTATGAAGCGCGCTGTTCAGAACGCCATGCGCATTGGTGCCAAAGGCATCAAAATCCAAGTGAGCGGTCGTCTCGGCGGTGCTGAAATCGCACGTACTGAATGGTATCGCGAGGGTCGTGTGCCATTGCACACCCTGCGTGCCGACATCGACTATGCCAACTACGAAGCTCACACCACTTATGGTGTGATCGGTGTAAAGGTTTGGATCTTCAAAGGCGAAGTAATTGGTGGTCGCCAAGAAGAACTGAAACCACAAGCACCAGCGCCTCGTAAAAAAGCTGCTAAGTAAGGGGTACGCCAAATGTTGCAACCAAAGCGTACGAAGTTCCGCAAGCAGATGACCGGCCACAACCGTGGTCTGGCACTGCGCGGTAGCAAAGTCAGCTTCGGCGAGTTCGCGCTGAAGTCTGTTGCTCGTGGTCGTCTCACCGCTCGTCAGATCGAGTCAGCGCGTCGTGCTCTGACCCGTCACGTTAAACGTGGCGGCAAGATCTGGATCCGTGTGTTCCCGGACAAGCCTGTTACCAAGAAGCCCCTCGAAGTTCGGATGGGTAAAGGTAAGGGTAACGTGGAGTACTGGGTTGCCCAGATTCAGCCAGGCAAAGTCCTGTATGAAATCGAGGGTGTTACTGAAGAGCTGGCGCGTGAGGCTTTCGCCCTGGCTGCTGCAAAGCTGCCGCTCGCCACCTCCTTTGTTAAGCGGACGGTGATGTGATGAAAGCGAATGAACTTCGTGAAAAATCAGCACAGCAGCTGAACGAGCAACTGCTCGGCCTGCTGCGCGACCAGTTCAATCTGCGTATGCAGAAAGCAACTGGCCAGTTGGGGCAGTCTCATCTGCTCTCGCAAGTTAAGCGTGACATCGCTCGCGTGAAAACTGTGCTCAACCAGCAGGCAGGTAAGTAATCATGGCTGAAGCCGAAAAAACTGTCCGTACGCTGACTGGCCGTGTTGTCAGCGACAAGATGGACAAGACCATCACCGTTCTGATCGAGCGTCGCGTAAAGCACCCGATCTACGGTAAATACGTTAAGCGTTCGACTAAGCTGCACGCGCACGACGAAACCAACCAGTGCCATATCGGCGACAAGGTCACTATTCGTGAAACTCGTCCGGTAGCCAAGACCAAGTCTTGGGCGTTGGTTGATATCCTCGAACGCGCTGTGGAAGTCTAAGGACTAGGGGTCGGAGAAATTATATGATTCAGACTCAATCCATGCTCGATGTGGCCGATAACAGCGGCGCACGCCGCGTTATGTGCATCAAGGTGCTGGGTGGCTCCCATCGTCGTTACGCTGGTATCGGTGACATCATCAAAGTGACCGTCAAGGAAGCAATTCCGCGCGGCAAGGTGAAAAAAGGCCAAGTGATGACTGCAGTCGTAGTCCGCACTCGCCATGGTGTCCGTCGTGCTGACGGCTCCATCATCCGCTTCGATGGCAACGCTGCTGTTCTTCTGAACAACAAGCAAGAGCCGATCGGTACCCGTATCTTTGGGCCAGTGACCCGTGAACTTCGTACTGAGAAGTTCATGAAGATTGTCTCGCTCGCCCCAGAAGTGCTCTAAGGAGATCCGACATGCAAAAGATTCGTCGTGACGACGAGATCATCGTGATCGCCGGTAAAGACAAAGGTAAGCGCGGTAAGGTGCTCAAGGTTCTCGCTGACGACCGTCTGGTCGTTGGTGGGATCAACCTGGTGAAGCGTCATACCAAGCCAAACCCGATGTCGGGCGTACAGGGCGGTATCGTCGAGAAAGAAGCGCCATTGCACGCTTCTAACGTCGCTATTTTCAACGGCGCAACCAACAAGGCAGACCGCGTTGGTTTCAAAGTTGAAGATGGCAAGAAAATTCGTGTCTTCAAGTCGACCCAAAAAGCGGTTGATGCTTGAACACTGCTAGGTAGAAGACCATGGCACGACTAAAAGAGATTTATCGGAAGGAAATCGCTCCGAAGCTTAAGGAAGAACTTAAGCTTGGGAACGTGATGGAAGTTCCGCGCGTTACCAAAATCACCCTGAACATGGGTCTGGGCGAGGCGATCGGTGACAAAAAAGTCATCGAGAACGCTGTTGCTGACCTGGAAAAGATCACCGGTCAAAAAGTCGTTGTGACTTACGCTCGGAAATCCATCGCTGGCTTTAAAGTCCGTGAAGGTTGGCCGATCGGCGTCAAAGTGACTCTGCGCCGCGATCGTATGTATGAGTTCCTGGATCGTCTGCTGTCGATCTCCCTGCCTCGGGTTCGCGACTTCCGCGGCCTGAATGCCAAGTCCTTCGATGGTCGTGGTAACTACAGCATGGGCGTAAAAGAGCAGATCATTTTCCCGGAAATCGATTACGACAAGATCGATGCTCTCCGCGGTCTGGACATTACCCTGACCACCACTGCCAAGAACGATGATGAAGGTCGCGCATTGCTGCGTGCTTTCAAATTCCCGTTCCGCAACTGATTGGAGTAGGAAAATGGCCAAGAAGAGCATGAAAAACCGTGAGTTGAAGCGTCAGCTCACCGTTGCCAAGTACGCCAAGAAGCGTGCAGAGCTGAAAGCTATCATCGTTGATCTGAACGCAAGTCCAGAAGCGCGTTGGGAAGCTACCGTAGCTCTGCAGAAGCAACCACGTGACGCAAGCGCTGCGCGCATGCGTAACCGTTGCCGTATCACTGGTCGTCCGCACGGCGTCTACCGCAAGTTCGGCCTCGGCCGTAACAAGCTGCGTGAAGCAGCTATGCGTGGCGACGTTCCAGGTCTGGTTAAAGCCAGCTGGTAAGGCGACACCTCTCGCTTCGTCCCGCCGGTTGCGCAAGTCATCGGTCGGGATGGCGCCTGAATTTGAATCAAGCCCCTTTTGGGGCTTGATTCATTTCCGGGGTAGGACTAGAATTGCCGGCTCGCCTGAGCCCGTGTTTTCACTTGCCCGGAAGTTCTCGGCGATCAAGCTGTAGCCGCAAGGCTAATTATTTTGTTTTAGGAGCGTCTAGCCCATGAGTATGCAGGACCCGTTAGCGGACATGCTAACTCGTATCCGTAATGCCCAGATGGCTGAAAAGCCCGTCGTCAGCATGCCATCTTCCACGTTGAAGGTTGCTGTAGCAAAAGTCCTGAAGGACGAAGGCTACATTGCGGGTTATCAGATCAGCAGCGAAGTTAAATCCTCGCTGTCCATCGAGCTTAAGTACTTCGAAGGCCGTCCGGTCATCGAAGAGGTTAAGCGCGTCAGCCGCCCAGGCTTGCGTCAGTACAAGTCCTCCGATGATCTGCCGAAAGTTCGTGGCGGTCTTGGTGTGTCTATCGTCTCCACCAGTAAAGGTGTGATGACGGATCGTGCTGCGCGCGCTGCCGGTGTCGGTGGCGAAGTGCTTTGCACTGTGTTCTAAGGGGGGATAAGCATGTCACGCGTAGCTAAGAACCCCGTTAAGCTGCCATCAGGCGTCGAAGTCAAACTCGTCGGCCAGCAGCTTTCGGTGAAGGGTGCCAAGGGCACTCTAGAACTGATTATCCATTCGTCTGTTGAGATTGTTGAAGAAGCTGGTGAGCTGCGTTTCGCTGCTCGCAATGGCGATCAACAAACCCGCGCAATGGCAGGCACCACTCGTGCACTGGTTAACAACATGGTCCAGGGCGTAAGCCAAGGCTTTGAGCGCAAGCTCCAGCTGGTCGGTGTTGGTTACAAGGCGCAAGCAAAAGGCACGGTCCTGAACCTTGCACTTGGCTTTTCGCACCCGGTGGACTATGAATTGCCGAATGGCATCACCGCTGAGACCCCCAGCCAGACCGATATCCTGATTCGCGGTATCGATAAGCAGTTGGTTGGTCAAGTGGCCGCTGAGATCCGCGACTTCCGCCGTCCTGAGCCTTACAAAGGCAAAGGTGTGCGTTACGCGGACGAAGTCGTCCGCCGTAAAGAAGCCAAGAAGAAGTAGGGCATAGCAAATGACCGTCAAAAAAGTTACCCGACTGCGTCGCGCTCGCAAAGCACGCCTGAAAATGCACGAGCTGGAAGTCGTGCGTCTCTGCGTGCACCGCTCTTCGCAGCACATTTATGCCCAGGTCATCTCGGCCGACGGCAGCAAAGTTCTGGCAAGCGCCTCTACTTTGGACAAAGAACTGCGTGATGGCGCCACTGGCAACATCGACGCGGCCACTAAGGTTGGCAAGCTGGTCGCCGAGCGCGCGAAAGCCGCGGGTGTATCGCAAGTCGCTTTCGACCGTTCTGGCTTCAAGTACCACGGCCGTGTCAAAGCGCTGGCTGATGCTGCTCGTGAAGGCGGGCTGGAGTTCTAAGTTATGTCAAATCACGACCAAAAACGCGACGAAGGCTACATCGAAAAACTGGTTCAAGTTAACCGCGTTGCCAAAACCGTAAAAGGCGGCCGTATCTTCACTTTCACTGCGTTGACCGTGGTGGGTGATGGTAAAGGGCGCGTTGGCTTCGGCCGTGGCAAGTCACGTGAAGTGCCTGCTGCAATCCAGAAAGCGATGGAAGCTGCTCGCCGCAACATGATTCAGGTTGACCTGAACGGCACTACATTGCAGTACGCAATGAAGTCTGCTCATGGCGCCTCGAAGGTGTACATGCAGCCTGCTTCTGAAGGTACCGGTATCATCGCTGGCGGCGCAATGCGCGCAGTGCTGGAAGTTGCTGGTGTTCAGAACGTATTGGCCAAGTGCTACGGTTCGACTAACCCTGTAAACGTGGTTCACGCCACTTTCAAGGGTTTGAAAGGCATGCAGTCTCCTGAGTCGATCGCTGCCAAGCGTGGCAAGCGTGTTGAGGAGATCATCTGATCATGGCTACCGTTAAAGTAACGCTGATCAAAAGCATGACCGGCCGCATCCCTAATCACAGATTGTGCATTAAGGGTTTGGGTCTGCGTCGCATCGGTCACACTGTAGAAGTCCTGGATACTCCCGAAAATCGCGGGATGATCAACAAGGCTTACTACATGCTGCGAGTCGAGGGTTAATCGATGAAACTCAATGATCTGAGTCCAGCGCCGGGTTCCCGTCGCGAAAAGCATCGTCCGGGCCGTGGTATCGGTAGCGGTTTGGGCAAGACCGGTGGCCGTGGCCACAAAGGTCAAAGCTCCCGCTCCGGTGGCACTATTGCTCCGGGCTTTGAGGGCGGCCAACAGCCGCTGCATCGTCGCCTGCCAAAATTCGGTTTCGTTTCCCTGAAGGCCATGGATCGCGCAGAAGTGCGTCTGTCCGAGCTGGCTAAAGTGGAAGGCGACATCGTAACTGTGCAGTCCCTGAAAGATGCCAACGTGATTAACCAGAACGTACAGCGTGTGAAAATCATGCTGTCGGGCGAAGTTACTCGCGCTGTCACTATCAAGGGTATCGCCGCCACCAAAGGTGCGCGTGCGGCTATCGAAGCAGCTGGCGGCAAGTTCGAGGAATAAATGGCTAAGCAAGGTGCTCTCTCTGCGCTCGGCAAAGGCGGTATGTCTGAACTCTGGGCTCGTCTGCGTTTTCTGTTCCTGGCGATTATCGTCTACCGAATAGGCGCACACATCCCGGTTCCAGGTATCAACCCGGACCGACTCGCAGAACTGTTTCGACAGAATGAGGGGACCATTCTTAGCTTGTTCAACATGTTTTCCGGCGGTGCGCTGGAGCGGATGAGCATATTTGCACTGGGGATCATGCCGTACATTTCGGCGTCGATCATCATGCAGTTGATGACAGCCGTCAGCCCACAGCTGGAGCAGTTGAAGAAGGAAGGTGAGGCTGGCCGTCGCAAGATAAGCCAGTACACCCGCTACGGCACTGTGGTTCTGGCTCTGGTTCAAGCTATCGGCATGTCCGTTGGCCTGGCGAGTCAGGGCGTCGCGTTTTCTGGGGACCTTGGTTTCCACTTTGTGGCCGTAACTACCTTCGTGGCAGGTGCGATGTTCATGATGTGGCTAGGCGAGCAGATCACCGAGCGCGGTGTCGGCAACGGTATCTCGATGTTGATCTTCGCAGGTATCGTGGCTGGTCTTCCGAGAGCGATAGGGCAGTCTTTCGAGTCTGCCCGTCAGGGTGATATCAACATTTTCGCCCTGGTTGCAATCGGTTTGCTGGCAGTAGCGATCATCGGTTTTGTGGTGTTCATTGAGCGTGGTCAGCGTCGAATAGCCGTTCACTATGCCAAGCGTCAGCAGGGCCGCAAGGTCTTCGCTGCGCAGACAAGCCACCTACCGTTGAAAGTGAACATGGCTGGCGTAATTCCGGCCATTTTCGCGAGCAGCATTTTGCTGTTCCCGGCTTCGTTGGGGTCCTGGTTCGGTCAGTCTGAAGGTCTGGGCTGGTTGCAGGACATCTCGCAGTCGATCGCTCCTGGTCAGCCGTTGAATATTCTGCTGTTTAGTGCAGGGATTATTTTCTTCTGCTTCTTCTATACGGCGTTGATGTTCAATCCGAAAGACGTAGCGGAAAACCTGAAGAAGTCCGGTGCCTTTATTCCGGGTATCCGTCCAGGCGAGCAGTCGGCGCGCTACATTGATGGCGTTCTGACTCGTTTGACCATGTTCGGTGCTCTATATATGACGGCCGTGTGTCTGCTTCCCCAGTTTCTGGTGGTCGCGGCAAACGTACCGTTCTACCTTGGCGGGACCTCGTTGCTGATCGTGGTCGTGGTTGTGATGGACTTTATGTCGCAAGTGCAATCTCACCTCGTTTCGCACCAGTACGAATCCCTGATGAAGAAAGCCAACCTGAAGGGCTACGGTGGCAGCGGCGGTATGCTGCGCTGAAGCACCCCTAAGGTTCGAGGAGTTGGTGATGAAAGTTCGTGCATCGGTGAAAAAGCTGTGCCGTAACTGCAAGATTATTCGCCGCGAAGGTGTTGTTCGAGTAATTTGCAGCGCGGAACCACGTCATAAGCAGCGCCAAGGCTGATTGTGATTTGTGCTTAAGCCCAGCAGCTAGTGCGCTGCTGGGTTGATTATTTGTTACTACAGCGATATTATCTCGCGCCCTATTTCTTGGCTTCCGGGGCGTAGGTAGCTGTCAATTGGAGTCCCACTGAATGGCCCGTATTGCAGGCGTTAACATTCCAGATAACAAGCATACTGTTATCTCGCTGACCTACATCTATGGTGTTGGTCGCACCACCGCACAGAAAATTTGTGCAACCACCGGGGTCAACCCGGCGGTGAAAATCAAAGATCTGAGCGACGAGCAGATTGAACAGCTGCGTGGCGAAGTGGCGAAGTTCACCACTGAAGGTGACCTGCGTCGCGAAATCAACATGAAAATCAAGCGCTTGATGGACCTGGGCTGCTACCGCGGTCTGCGTCATCGTCGTGGTCTTCCAGTGCGCGGTCAGCGTACCAAGACCAACGCGCGTACTCGCAAAGGTCCGCGTAAGCCGATCCGCAAGTAATCGCTCCAGCGCAACGACAGGAATCTAGTCATGGCAAAACCTGCTGCTCGTCCTCGTAAAAAAGTTAAAAAGACAGTGGTTGATGGCATCGCCCACATCCACGCGTCGTTTAACAACACAATCGTCACCATTACCGATCGTCAAGGTAACGCTCTTTCGTGGGCTACCTCCGGCGGTTCGGGTTTCCGTGGTTCGCGCAAATCCACCCCGTTCGCTGCTCAAGTAGCTGCTGAACGTGCTGGCCAAGCTGCGCTGGAGTACGGTCTGAAGAACCTCGACGTCAATGTCAAGGGTCCAGGCCCAGGTCGTGAATCCGCTGTCCGTGCATTGAACGGCTGTGGCTATAAGATCGCCAGCATCACCGACGTGACGCCAATCCCGCACAACGGGTGCCGTCCGCCGAAGAAGCGCCGCGTGTAATCCAGGAGACTGTAAGAAATGGCTCGTTACATTGGTCCAAAATGCAAACTTGCTCGTCGTGAAGGCACCGATCTCTTTTTGAAGAGCGGCGTTCGCGCTATCGAATCCAAGTGCAACATCGAAGCAGCTCCAGGCATCCACGGCCAACGCCGCGGTCGCCAGTCCGATTACGGTACCCAGCTGCGTGAAAAGCAAAAAGTCCGTCGTATCTACGGCGTTCTCGAGCGTCAGTTCAGCGGCTACTACAAAGAAGCCGCCGGCAAGAAAGGTGCAACAGGCGAGAACCTGCTGCAACTGCTCGAATGCCGTCTGGACAACGTTGTATACCGCATGGGCTTCGGCTCGACGCGTGCCGAATCCCGTCAATTGGTTTCGCACAAGTCGGTTAGCGTAAACGGCAAAACCGTTAACGTTCCTTCTTATCAGGTTCGTGCTGGCGACGTTGTTGCTATCCGCGAAAAGGCTAAGAATCAGCTGCGTATTGTCCAGGCTCTCGATCTGTGTGCCCAACGTGGCCGCGTAGAATGGGTAGAAGTAGACACTGAGAAGAAATCGGGCGTTTTCAAGAACGTACCAGCTCGCAGTGATCTATCCGCCGACATCAACGAAAGCCTGATTGTCGAGCTCTACTCCAAGTAAGGGCTAGAAAATAGGTGCATCCATGCAGATTTCGGTAAATGAGTTCCTGACACCCCGCCACATTGATGTGCAGGTTGTCAGTCCAACCCGCGCCAAAATCACTCTCGAGCCTCTCGAGCGTGGTTTCGGCCATACCCTGGGCAACGCGCTTCGCCGCATTTTGTTGTCCTCCATGCCCGGCTGTGCAGTAGTCGAGGCCGAGATTGACGGTGTACTCCATGAGTACAGCGCCATCGAAGGTGTACAGGAAGACGTCATTGAAATCCTGTTGAACCTTAAAGGTCTGGCTATCAAGCTGCACGGTCGAGACGAAGTTACGCTGACCTTGTCGAAGAAGGGTTCGGGGGTGGTTACCGCTGCCGATATTCAGCTGGATCATGATGTCGAGATCGTTAACCCCGATCACGTAATCGCTAACCTGGCGTCTAACGGCGTCTTGAACATGAAGCTCACCGTAGCTCGTGGTCGTGGTTATGAGCCGGCAGACTCGCGTCAAAGCGATGAAGACGAAAGCCGCAGCATTGGTCGCTTGCAGCTTGACTCTTCGTTCAGCCCGGTCCGCCGTATCGCATACGTGGTGGAAAACGCCCGTGTCGAGCAGCGCACTAACCTGGACAAGCTGGTTATTGATCTGGAAACCAACGGTACTCTGGACCCGGAAGAGGCTATCCGTCGCGCTGCAACCATCCTGCAACAGCAGTTGGCTGCGTTCGTGGACCTCAAAGGCGACAGCGAACCAGTGGTAATCGAACAGGAAGACGAGATCGATCCGATCCTGCTTCGTCCGGTTGACGATTTGGAACTGACCGTGCGTTCGGCCAACTGCCTTAAGGCGGAGAACATCTACTACATCGGTGACCTGATTCAGCGCACCGAAGTAGAGTTGTTGAAGACTCCGAACCTGGGCAAGAAATCCTTGACCGAGATCAAGGACGTTCTGGCTTCGCGTGGTCTGTCCCTCGGCATGCGCCTCGACAACTGGCCGCCGGCAAGTCTTAAGAAGGACGACAAGGCTACGGCCTGATCGTCGTAATCACCGAACGCGAGTTTGGTAAGGAATGAACCATGCGTCATCGTAAAAGTGGACGTCACCTGAGCCGTACCAGCTCTCACCGTAAAGCCATGTTTCAAAACATGGCGGTGTCGCTGTTCGAGCACGAGCTGATCAAAACTACCCTGCCGAAAGCCAAGGAACTGCGCCGCGTTGCCGAGCCGCTGATCACCCTGGCCAAGGAAGACAGTGTTGCTAACCGTCGTCTGGCTTTCGACCGTACTCGTTCGAAAGAAATCGTCGGCAAGCTGTTCAACGATCTGGGCAAACGCTATGCAACCCGTCAGGGCGGCTATCTGCGTATCCTCAAGTGCGGTTTCCGCACTGGCGACAACGCGCCAATGGCGTACGTCGAGTTGGTTGATCGTCCTGTCGGTGGCTCTGTAGAAGCTGCTGAATAAGACATCAGTTTGAACAGAAGACCGGGCCTTGTGCCCGGTTTTTTGTTATCTGCGTTTTAGAAACCCGAATGTCAGTGTCAATCATCCGTATTGCCATTCTCGGATTGAGTCGAAGTGAGAAACAGAACCGACCTCATTTAGCCGGTTTTTCGCTTCTTTACAGCGTAATTTCGCCGCTTTTCGTCGGTTTATTGCGCTTTTCCGAGTGACCTTGCGCGACGCTTGGTTCAAACTACGTTCTTTGAAGCAGGAGTCAGGTGCGATGCAAGGCCACCCGGAAGTAATCGATTATCTCAACACGTTGCTCACGGGCGAATTGGCGGCTCGTGACCAATATTTCGTTCACTCGCGCATGTACGAAGACTGGGGCTTTTCCAAGCTCTACGAGCGTATCAATCATGAGATGGAAGAAGAGGCTCAACATGCTGACGCTCTGATGCGCCGCATTCTGATGCTGGAAGGCACGCCACGCATGCGACCGGATGATCTGGATGTCGGCACCACGGTGCCTGAGATGCTCGCCAGCGATCTGCGTCTGGAATACAAGGTACGTGCCGCACTGTGCAAGGGCATCGCGCTCTGTGAGCTGCACGGCGACTACGTGACCCGTGAAATTCTCCGCGTGCAGTTGGCCGATACAGAGGAAGATCACACTTACTGGCTTGAGCAGCAGATGGGTCTGATTAAATCCATCGGTCTGCAGAATTACCTGCAATCGCAGTTCTGATTCAGCGTCCATAAAAAAGCTCCTGCACAGATGTGACAGGAGCTTTTTTGTATCCGGGCCCGACCGAAGCCTGACCCGTTTTCATTACGCCGGTTAAGCCCTGTCTCTGATCAACAGAGGCTTGAGGTAATGCCCGGTATACGACTGCTCCATCTCGGCGACCTGCTCAGGTGTGCCGGTCGCAATGATCTGCCCGCCTCTTGAGCCGCCTTCCGGCCCCAGGTCCACCAACCAGTCTGCCGTCTTGATGACATCCAGATTGTGCTCGATTACCACCACCGTGTTGCCATGGTCGCGCAGGCGATGCAGGACATCCAGCAACTGTTGAATATCGGCAAAGTGCAGGCCGGTAGTCGGTTCGTCGAGGATATAAAGCGTCTTGCCAGTGTCGCGCTTGGACAGCTCACGCGACAGCTTGACGCGCTGAGCTTCACCGCCCGACAGGGTGGTCGCCGATTGACCCAGCTTGATATAGGAAAGCCCTACGTCCATCAGGGTTTGCAGCTTGCGCGCCAGTGCAGGGACGGCGTCGAAGAACTCGCGCGCTTCTTCGATGGTCATCTCAAGCACTTCGTGGACGTTCTTGCCCTTGTATTTGATCTCAAGGGTTTCACGGTTGTAGCGCTTGCTCTTGCACACATCGCACGGCACATAGATGTCCGGCAGAAAGTGCATCTCGACCTTGATCAAGCCATCGCCCTGACACGCTTCGCAACGACCGCCCTTGACGTTGAACGAGAACCGTCCCGGGCCATAGCCCCGCGAGCGCGATTCCGGCACACCGGCAAACAGTTCGCGAATCGGCGTGAACAGCCCGGTATAAGTCGCCGGGTTGGAGCGTGGCGTACGACCGATAGGGCTCTGATCGATGTCCACGACCTTGTCCAGATGCTGCAGGCCGTTGATGCTGTCGTGAGCGGCAGCCTCAAGCGTCGTTGCGCCGTTGAGCGCCGTAGCACTCAGCGGGAACAGCGTGTTGTTGATCAGCGTCGACTTGCCCGAACCGGAAACGCCCGTCACACAGGTCAGCAGGCCAATCGGAATGTCGAGGTTGACGTTCTGCAGGTTGTTGCCACGCGCACCCTTGAGTGTCAACGACAGCTTCTTGTTGCGGGGCGTGCGCTTGGCGGGTACGGCGATCTTCACACGTCCCGACAGGTATTTGCCGGTCAGTGAGTCAGGGTGCGCCATCACCTCGTCCGGCGTGCCTTCGGCAACGATATGCCCGCCGTGCACGCCAGCGCCAGGGCCGATATCGACCACGTAGTCGGCGAGACGAATCGCATCTTCATCATGCTCGACCACAATCACCGTGTTGCCGATGTCGCGCAGGTGCTTGAGCGTGCCCAGCAAACGGTCGTTGTCGCGCTGATGCAGGCCAATAGACGGCTCATCGAGGATGTACATCACTCCGACCAGGCCCGCACCGATCTGACTGGCCAGACGAATGCGCTGCGCTTCACCGCCAGACAGCGTGTCTGCGCTGCGATCCAGGGTCAGGTAGTCCAGACCGACGTTTACCAGAAACTGCAAACGCTCGCGGATCTCTTTGAGAATCTTGTCGGCAATTTCGCCGCGTCGGCCGGTCAGCTTCAGCGTTTCAAAATAATGCGTGGCGTCGCCAATCGGCAGATTGGTCACCGCAGGCAAGGTCTTTTCACCCACCCACACATGACGTGCCTCGCGACGCAGGCGAGTGCCGCGGCAGTCAGGGCAGGGCTGTGTACCGAGAAACTTGGCCAGCTCCTCGCGCACGGTCGCTGATTCGGTTTCCCGATAGCGACGTTCCAGATTCGGCACGATGCCTTCGAACGGGTGCGCACGTTTGACGATATCGCCGCGATCATTCAGATAGCGGAAGTCGACACTCTGCGAGCCGCTGCCATTAAGCAGAACCTTCTGCATGTCGGCCGGGATTTCTTTGAACGGCACTTCCAGGCTGAAACCGTAGTGCTTGGACAGCGAGCCGAGCATCTGGAAATAATAGACGTTACGCCTGTCCCAGCCGCGTATCGCGCCTTCAGCCAGCGTCAGCTCGGCGTTGACCAGCCGCTTGATATCAAAGAACTGCTTCACGCCCAGACCGTCGCAGGTCGGGCATGCGCCAGCCGGGTTGTTAAAGGAGAACAGCTTGGGTTCAAGCTCGCTGATCGCGTGGCCACAGATCGGGCAGGCGAAGCGGGCGGAGAAAATTACTTCTTCGCCTGGCTCGTCGTCCATCGGTGCGACCAGCGCAATGCCGTCTGCCAGCTTCAATGCCGTCTCGAAAGACTCGGCCAGACGCTGCTGCAGGTCGGCGCGAACCTTGAAGCGGTCCACTACCACGTCAATGGAGTGCTTCTTCTGCTTGTCCAGCTTCGGCAGTTCATCCAGCTCACACAGCCGACCGTTAACCCGCGCCCGCACAAAACCCTGCGCACGCAGCTCTTCGAATACCGAAAGGTGTTCACCCTTGCGCTCGCGAATAACCGGCGCCAGCAGCATCAGTTTGCTGCCTTCGGGTTGAGTCAGCACCAGGTCAACCATCTGGCTGACGGTCTGGGCTTCCAGCGGAATATCGTGATCCGGGCAGCGAGGCTGTCCGACCCGCGCATATAAAAGACGCAGGTAATCGTAAATCTCGGTAATCGTGCCCACGGTCGAGCGCGGGTTGTGCGACGTGGATTTCTGCTCGATGGAAATGGCCGGCGACAGACCTTCGATCGTATCGACGTCCGGCTTCTCCATCATCGACAGAAACTGTCGTGCATAGGCAGACAGCGACTCGACGTAACGGCGTTGCCCTTCGGCATACAGCGTATCGAAAGCCAGCGAAGACTTGCCTGAGCCGGAGAGCCCGGTGATAACGATCAGTTTGTTGCGGGGAAGTGTCAGGTCAATATTTTTCAGGTTGTGGGTTCGTGCCCCACGTATCAGGATCTTGTCCACTGCGGCCTCGCTTGGCGGGCATAAACGACGGAGTATACGGCTCCGAGCCATCACGCGGCAAAGCGTCGCGTATGTGCTGTACAACGATGGGACTGGTAGAATCGCCGCCGGTTCACACGAGGTTATTCCATGCACGATACCCACAGCGAGCGTATGAGTGGCGGCGAGACCCGCGCAGCAGGCGGTCTGGCCCTGGTGTTCGCGTTCCGCATGCTTGGCATGTTCATGGTTTTGCCGGTTCTGGCAACCTATGGCATGGACCTGGCGGGCGCGAGTCCTGCACTGATTGGTCTGGCGATCGGCGCGTATGGCCTGACGCAGGCCGTACTGCAAATCCCGTTCGGGATTCTTTCCGACCGGATCGGCCGGCGACCGATTATTTATTTCGGGCTGATCATCTTCGCGCTCGGCAGCGTAGTGGCCGCCAATGCCGACTCGATCTGGGGAATTATCGGCGGACGCGTCCTGCAAGGCGCGGGGGCTATCTCTGCCGCTGTGATGGCCTTGCTCTCTGACCTGACCCGCGAACAGCACCGCACCAAGGCAATGGCCATGATCGGCATGACCATCGGTCTGTCGTTCGCTGTCGCCATGGTCGTTGGCCCGGTCATCACCGGCGCGTTCGGGCTGTCGGGGTTGTTTCTGGCAACCGGAGGCATGGCGTTGCTGGGCATGCTGATCGTCGCGTTCGTGGTGCCCAAGGCCAACGGTCCGCTGGTGCACCGCGAATCCGGCGTCGCCAAACAGGCATTAGGCGCGACGTTGCGTCACCCGGACCTGCTGCGCCTGGATTTGGGTATCTTCGTGTTGCATGCCATGCTCATGTCCAGCTTCGTGGCCTTGCCGCTGGCGCTGGTCGAAAAAGCCGGTTTGCCCAAGGAAGAGCACTGGTGGGTCTACCTGACCGCCTTGCTGGTTTCCTTCTTCGCGATGATCCCGTTCATCATCTATGGCGAGAAGAAACGTCAAATGAAGCGCGTTCTGCTCGGCGCCGTGTTTGTTCTGATGCTGTCTGAGCTATTCTTCTGGGCATACGGCGATACGTTGCGGGCACTGGTCATCGGGACAGTGGTATTCTTCACTGCGTTCAACCTGCTGGAAGCGTCCTTGCCGTCGCTGATCAGCAAAGTTTCACCGGCGGGCGGAAAAGGCACCGCGATGGGAGTTTATTCCACCAGCCAGTTTCTTGGTTCGGCCGCAGGTGGGATACTGGGCGGCTGGTTGTTCCAGCACGGTGGGCTTGATGTGGTGTTCCTTGGCGGTGCAGCCATGGCCGCCGTCTGGCTCGCCTTCGCAGTGACCATGCGAGAACCGCCTTACGTGACCAGCCTACGTCTGCCGTTGTCGCCGCAGGCGCAGCGTGAAGCAGGCCTGGCGGAGCGTTTGATGTCCGTAGCAGGCGTGACAGATGCAGTGGTGGTTGCCGAAGAGGCAGCCATCTACATAAAACTCGACACAAAATTATTGGATCGCGCCTCTCTCGAGAAGCTGGTCAACCCAGCATCAGAAGCGTGCGAAGCCTAGGAGAACGTTATGGCCCGTGGGGTTAACAAAGTCATATTGGTCGGTACATGCGGCCAGGATCCCGAAGTTCGCTACTTGCCTAACGGTAACGCCGTGACCAACCTGAGTCTGGCAACCAGCGAACAATGGACTGACAAGCAGAGCGGCCAGAAGGTCGAGAAGACCGAGTGGCACCGTGTTTCGATGTTCGGCAAGGTTGCCGAAATCGCCGGCGAATACCTGCGCAAGGGTTCGCAGGTCTACATCGAAGGCAAGCTGCAGACCCGCGAATGGGAAAAAGACGGCATCAAGCGCTACACCACTGAAATCGTCGTCGACATGCAAGGCACCATGCAACTGCTGGGCGGCCGTCCACAGGGCGACGCTCAACAAGGTCAGGGCGGTGGCGGCAACTACAACCAGTCCGCGCCTCGTCCACAGCAGTCGCGCCCACAGCAATCCGCGCCGCAGCAATCTGCCCCTCAGCAGAACTACAACCAGCAACCGCCACAACAGCGCGATTCGCGCCCGGCGCCGCAACAACAAGCGCCGCAGCCTGCTGCTGACTTTGACAGCTTTGATGACGATATTCCGTTCTAAGCCAAAAACGTAAAAACCCTCATCAGGTCAGTATTCGTCATCACCTGATCATCGCTTTACGTGTTTGAAACCAAGCCCTCTGCGCCGTAAAGCCAGAGGGTTTTTTTCGAGATGAGTAAACCGGTCAGGAATCCAGCCTATCTGGAGGCGGCGTGTTCGTAAACGATGGCAAGCCCGTTTGACCCTGAGCATACAAGATCGCGTAATTGGCCTGCTTACTGATGCGTATCCACATTCTCAGCCGGATAAAACTCGCCCTCGCTGCCCATCTTCTCCAACCGCTCGCGCACAATCACCTCGACGCTGGCCACTGCCGCCTGATCGTCAGGGTCGACCAGCTGCAAGCACAGGCGCCGGACATTCTGATCGTGGGTGCCCTCGCTGAGCATGTCGTGGGTGAAGATTTGCTCGCCACGCCACAGGCACAACTCAGTGTGAGTACCACCGAGCCATATCTCGTTGATTGATCTGAGGTCAGTGGTGGCCAGTTGGTCTATGGTGATCGTCTTGTCCATTGCGCTGTACCTTTTAAGTGAGTCGATGCAGGTCTGACGTGCGGGGGCAGCGGGTCGTTCCCGGCGTCGGCTGGTCATCAGCGTCAACGGTGCCAAACCAAGGCTATGGGACAAGACGCTGACGTCGGAGTTTTTTATAGTGGTCACACTATCGAATGCTTTAGTCCAAACAAGTATTTCTCGATAAAAAGCTATAGGTCTAGTCTTCGCGTCAGCTCTACATTGGCATGGAGCGAAGGAGCTGACATGGACTCGTTGGAAAGCATTGCTGCCACGCCGGCAGCATTTCAATCACCATAAGTTTTCGGGCACTGAGGCTGATCTGGAGGAGCGTACGCTGTCCAAAGGCACGCCGTGGGGTGTCCTGCGATTTTTCATGATCTGCGACCTGATGCTTTCAACCTCAGTGATGATCGCGCGCGAAGCCGGGTGGAAAAACAAGGTCAGGCTTCTGCTGACGGGCGCCAGGGCTTATATTCTGCTTACCGTGTTGAGCTGGAGTATATGGTATGTTTTTCTTGTGTTTCATACCGCGGATTACTTCAATGGCGCGCCGGGGTTCTATGCCGAAACTCATGGGCTAAGTGCGTGGGTGGCTTTAATGAATACGCTGGTCGTCGTGCTCATTGCCCCCAATGTACTGAGAAGCTTTTGTCTCCACTTCATTACTTCAAATATTCATTATTATGGTGATGTCGACCCTAAAAACTTTATCACTCAGACACAGGTCTTGAATAACCCATGGTTCTGGCCGTTGCAGTTGTTTTGCGCCAATTTCGGCTCGACTCACGGGATTCATCACTTTGTCGTCGGCGAACCTTTTTATGTCCGACAGATCACCGCGAGACACGCGCATCAGGCGATGCGCGAAATGGGCGTCAGGTTCAATGATGTTGCTTCGTTCTTTCGTGCGAACCGCTGAGGCGTTGTAGAAACCCCATGATGCGGTTCTCACTAGGTTCGATGCTCAGCGAGGGGCTCGATAAAGCATTTTTCTTTATCGAGCCTTGGCTGTACGAATGTCTGCAGACGTTAGCTGGACTGATGTGCGTTCTAGCCGATCACCCCGCAAAAATCCCCATCAACTCCTCACGCCCGACCATCACTGTCATGGACCCTTGCTTCTGCTCGCCCTCGATTTCACACAACAACCCCGCCTCACGACAAATCACCGCACCCGCAGCGATGTCCCACAGGCTGGTGAATTTCTCCATGTACCCATCCGTTTGCCCCAGTGCAGCGAAGGCCAGGCCGATGGTGGCGCAGCGATAGCCGGCGAGGCCCCAGCCTTGCTGGCGCAAGGTCAGTTGTAGCTGCCCCAGCTCTTCGGCGTCCCAACGTGTGTTTTCACCAATGCCGGCAATGCGCAGGTACTCTGGCGGTTGCGGGCGCACGAAGGGGATGCCATTGCGCAGCAAGCCATCGCCGGTACGGGCGGCCAGTGTGTAGCCCAGGGCCGGGTAGGCGACGACGCCTATTTCAGGCACGCCTGCCGACATGTAAGCGACGGCGATGCCCCACAGTGGTGTGCCGCGCAGATAGTTTCCGGTGCCGTCGATGGGGTCGATGACCCAGCCGTCGGTGATAAATTCACCGCCCAATTCTTCGCCAAGGATTGCATCGTCGGGGAAGTGTTTGCCCAGTTCTGCACGAAGCAGTTGTTCGACTTCAAAGTCGGCGCGGGAGACCAGGTCTTGCGCGCTTTTGGTGGTGATGTCGAGGGTGTGGCGGTCGTTGAAATACGCCATAGCCAGGCCAGTGGCCTTTTCTACGGCTTGCATGGCGACGCTGAGTCGGTTGTTCATTGCAGGCAGCCTCCGTTTGGCAGGTTCAACAGGTCCGGGTAATCGCTGAGAATCGATTGCGCGCCGTGTTCAAGCAGGTAGCGTGCGCGTTTCGGGCTGTTGATGGTAGCCACGGCGAATTCGACGCCGCTGCTTTTCAGGCGAACAAGGTGATGGTCATCGAGCATATCGTCAAGTACGTGAAGTATTCGGCAGTCATATTCGGCCAGCAGTGCGACCGGGTCAGCAGGGGCCACCACCGAGGCGATGGCCAGTGGTACGTCGGCCCATAACCGGCGAGCGGCAGTGAGGGAGCGCACTGAAAAACTGGAAACGAATAGCTGATCATTGTCGGCAGGCCAAAGGCTTTTGAGGATCGGCATGACCACCTCCGCCGTCTCGACGTCGTCGCCAATCGTCGGCTTGAGTTCGACCTGCAGGCCGAGCTCGAGGCGTAACGCACAGGCCACTATTTCTTCAAATGTCGGGACCTGCAGGCCAGTGAACTCCGCTGCGAACCAGCCGCCGGCGTCCAGCGTGCGGATGGCGCTCAGATCATGAAGCACGACAGCGCCGCGCCCGTTGGTGGTGCGGTCGAGCATGTCGTCATGAATCACCACAGGCTGGCCGTCACGGGTCAGTTTCACATCGATCTCGACCCACTTCGCGCCGCACTCGGCAGCTTTCTCAAGGGCCAGCAAAGTGTTTTCCGGCACGTAAGCCTTGGCGCCGCGATGGGCAATCAGAGACGAGCGGACGAGGGGAGCAGATTTGGGCATGGCGGGTCACTTGGCGGTGTGTGAGAAGGAAACGAGCAGGCGTTGGCCGCTCTCCATATCGAACAGCAGGGGCGTGGGATTGATCGCCAGCCGCACCTGGGTGCCGGGCGTCAGGTGGTGCCGGTCGGCGAGGCTGACCACGCAGCGTGTGCCGGCCAATTTGCAATACAGCAGGCTGTGGCTGCCGAGATTTTCCGAAGACTCCACCACGGCAGTCACGCCGTTCTGATCCAGCGTGAAGGTCTCGGGTCGCACCCCCATCAGCCATTTGCCTGTCCGGATGGCGCCGATACCGAGCTTTATGGGCAGGCGTTGCCCATCTGCGAGCATCAGCACGTTGTCTTCCAGACAGGTTACGGGCAGCAGGTTCATCGGCGGGGTGCCGATGAAGCGGGCGACGAATGTGCTGGCGGGTTGATCATAGATGTCGGCGGGCGTACCGATCTGCTCGACACGGCCCTGGTTGAGAATCACCACCCGCTCGGCGAGCGTCATGGCTTCGGTCTGATCGTGGGTGACATACAGAATGGTTGCGCCGGTCTGCTGGTGCAGGCTGCGAATCAACAGGCGCATTTCATGGCGTAATGCGCTGTCCAGGTTGCACAGCGGCTCATCGAACAGCAGCACCGGCGGTTTGCGAATCAACGCCCGGCCGATGGCGACGCGCTGGCGCTGACCACCGGACAGCTCGCCGGGCTTGCGTTGCAGCAGGTCCTCCAGCCCCAGCGAGCTGGCGCATTCCCGTACGCGCTGCTCGCGCTGTTTGCGCGAAACACCGGCCAGCTTGAGCGCATAGCCAATGTTGTCGGCCACGCTCATGTGCGGGTAGAGCGCATAGTTTTGAAACACCATTGCGCAGCCACGTTCCTTGGGCGGCAGACGTGTGACGTCGCGGCCGCCCATCAGAATCTGCCCTTGGCTGACGTCCTCCAGCCCGGCGACCATGCGCAACAGTGTGGACTTGCCACACCCCGACGGGCCGAGGATGACGTTCCGTTCGCCAGCCTTGAAGGTCAGGTCCAGGCCATGAAGGATGTGCCCGGTGCCATACGTTTTGTGCAGCCCTTTGGTGACAATCTGCGGCGCACAGGTAATGGGGGCGAGCGCGTTCATTTACCGACTCCGATCAGGCCTTTGACGAACCATCGCTGCATGAGCGCAATGACGAGGATAGGGGGCAGCATGCTGACCACTGCAGCGGCCATCAGCAGGTTCCATTCAGGGATTTGACTTGCATCGGTCGGCAGAAAGCTGGCGACGCCCAGCACCAGCGTGCGCATGTCCTCGCGGTTGGTCGCCACCAGCGGCCACAGGTAGTCTTTCCAGGCGCCGATAAACACCAGCGTGCCCAGCGCAGCGAAGTTGGTCTTCGACAGCGGCAGCAGAATGTCGATGAAAAAGCGCCACGGCCCGGCGCCATCCATTCGCGCGGCCTCGACCAGTTCGGCGGGCAGGGTCTGGTAGAACTGCCGAAACAGAAAAGTACCGGTGGCCGAAGCGATCAGGGGCAGGGCGAGGCCGGTGTAGCTGTCGAGCAGATTAATGGTCGGCACCGGCAGCCACTGGATGCCCAGCCATCGCAATACCGTGCGCAGCGGCCCGAGGAGATCACTGGCCACGGCATACGTGGGGATGATGCGCACCTCCAGCGGCAGCAACAGCGCGCCCAGTACAGCGAAGAAAATCACTGACGTGTAACGGCTGCGAAAGTACACCACCGCAAAGGCGGTCAAGGCCGAGAGCGCCAGTTTGCCGATCACCACCAGCGTGGCGACCAATAGGCTGTTGCCCAGCAAACGCAGCAAGTCCAGACGCCGGGTAACCTGCTGCAGGTTCTCCAGCAACTGGTCGCCGGGCACGACCGCAAGGCCGTAAGTGAACAGCTGCGAGTTACTGACGGTCGCCGAGCAGACCGCCATATACAGCGGCCCCAACGCGAACACCAGACCCAGCGTCAGCAGTAAGTAGGCAACTGCATCGAGCAGCCGACTGTGCCTGATCATGTTTTCACCCCACGGCGTTTGAAGCGCGACATGAGCTTGAACTGTGCAACGCTCAACGCCACGACTGCCAACAGCATGAGCACGGAAAGTGTCGATGATCCGGCCAGGTCCAGCCCCATGAAACCGTCGGTGTAAATCTTGTAGGCCAACACGTTGGTGGTATCGCCCGGCCCGCCGTGAGTGAGGGTGTCGACCAGTCCGAAACTGTTGGACAGGCTTTCCAGCAGGTCGATGACGAACACGAACAGCAGATACGGCGCGATCAGTGGCAATTGAATATCGAGCATGCGGCGCAAGGGGCCTGCTCCATCCATTGCCGCAGCGGCGAGGTAATCGTCCGGCACCGACTTCAGGCTGGCGACCAGCATCACAAAGTTGAACGGCACCAGGCACCAGGCATACGCCGCGATCAACAGCAGCATACTTTGCACGGGGATGGCGTAGGGCGCCCAGGTACCGGGGGCGATCGCGTTGAGCCAGGCAAAAATGCCCATCACCGGATTGGCCAGCACGTGAAAGACAATGCCGATGGTCGCGCCCGATACTGCGTAGGGCCAGATCAGCAGGTTGCGAAACACCGCGTTGCCACGCAACCTCAGCTCAAGGCACAGCGCAAGCACCAACGCGATAAGGATCGAAAGCATCACGCTCGACAGGCTGAACACCAGCGTCGAGCCCAGCGATGCGAGCACGCCGGGGTCTTTCAGTACCCGCCAATAATTGCTCAAGCCGACAAAGATTTCGTGACTGCCAAAGGGGGGCACCAGATGAAACGACCACCAGAGTGCCTGGAGCGCAGGCCAATAGAAAAACAGCCCGAGCGCGAGCAACTGCGGCAGCGCGAACAGCAGCGCCAAACGCGGTTGCGGAAAATGCGCACCCGCCTTCATGGCGTTACCTCGCTCGAGTGGAGATTCTTGTCGGAGAGAGCTTGCTCGCCAAAGCGATCGTCCGCGCGCCCAATTTCCGAGGGCTGTACGGGCCTCTTCGCGAGCAAGCGAAGCGTCGCAGGATGTGTGTCTAGAGCTGAGTTGCTGGCCTGAGCCTGGTGCATCTGTTGAAACAGGCTGAGCAGATCGTTGGCGCGCATCGTTGTCTGGCGCAGTGCGTTATCAACGCTTTGACGGCCTGCGAGCGCATTTTCCATTTCCTGCGACCAGATCAAGCGCATCAGCGTGATAAAGCCGCAGCGCAACGGAGCAGAGGGCTCCCCGTCGATATCGTTGAGTGCGGCGAGCCCGACCGCCACCGCCGAGGGCTTCTTTGTGCTGGATTGCAATCGCGCAGCCGCAGCCTGAGTGACCGGCAGGTAACCCGTCCGTGCGCTGAACATCAACTGGTTATCCGGTTGCAGTACGAACGCCAGAAATTCCGAAACCACTCGATAATCGTGCACAGAATGCCCGCGCATCACCCACAGCGAAGAGCCGCCGGGGACGTTGGCGCGGCGCTGGGTTTGAGCGTAGATCGGCAGTGCGCTCACCTCGATATCAGACTCCAGATCACCGTGCATGAGATTCCAGCTGCCTGTTGAATCCAGCAGCATGGCGCAGTCGCCGGTGGCAAACGCCAGACCCTGCTGGCCGCTGCGGGTCGAGTCCTGGTGCCGCACAAGGCCTTCGGCGGTCCACCGCGCAAGGTCGGTCATCAGGCGCACGTGCGTGCCTTTGTCGAACTGATAATGGTCAGTGCCTGCGGCGCGGATCGCGACGTGCGTGCCTTGTGCGGCACTGGTCTGTTCCAGCCAGATCCACGGGGAAAACTCAGTTACGACAGGACACGTGTGGCCACTTCTCTTCAAGGCCCGCAAGGCAGTATCGAAAGCTTCCCAAGTGGCAGGCGGTTCACTGATACCCGCTGCAGCCAGCGCTTTTCGGTGCGTGTAAAACACCGCTGTCGAGGCCGCAAAGGGTTGGGCCGCTAGCGTGCCGTGATCATCAGAGTAATAGCGCCGCAATGCGGGTAGAAACGCGTCATCTGAATAGGCTCGTTGATGATCGGCCATCACCGTATCGACCGCATGCGTAGCGCCACCCAGCAGCATGTCCGGCGTGGCGACGTCATAAATCTCGACCAGTGCCGGGCCTATGCCGGCGCGATAGGCGGCGGCGGTTTTCTGCAACGTCTGCTCATAAGTGCCTTGGCGAATGCAGTGCAGGCGATCGCCTTCCTCACGTTGCGCATTGAAGCTTCTGCACACGTCTGCGATGGCGCTCGCCGCCGCACCGCTGTGGCTGTACCAGAACTCGGCGGGTGCGGCGAGCGCCTGAGTGGCAAGCGGCAGCAGTGCCAGTACGGAAAAAATTCTACTGATGAAAGGCATGGGAGCACTCACAAGAACTGACTGCCATTTAATACAGCTTGTGTGTAGTATTTGTGACCTGCTCGATTTTTATTAAATTTTCATGATTGAAGTGCGCAATTGGCGACGAGCGATAAACTGCTCCACACGCCGACTGTTTTAATCCTCCTTTGATTTGTAGATTCCATGCCTCTCGACCTCGACACTGCCCTTTCTTCGCACCAACCGTTGAGCCTCAATGAACGCAAACTGCTGGACATTCTTCGTCGTCGAGGCGCGATCACCCGCGCCACGGTATCGGCCGAAATGGACCTCGCGCAGCAGTCGGTACACCGCCTGATCGAAGAGTTGATCAGTCGTGGCCTGTTGCGCAGCGGCGAGCGCGTGAAGAACGGCCGAGGCCAACCGAGCCCGCGCATCGAACTGGTCAACGAGGCGGTGTATGCCATCGGCGTGTCGATCAACACCGACTCAGCAGTCGTCTGCGTAGCGGATCTGGGCTGCAACGTGCTGGAACAAGTCACCCTGCGCACGCCGCCGTTGAGCCGCAACAGCACGCTGGATTCGCTGGCGAAAACCATCGAACGCATGCTTCAGCGTAACGGCATCGAGACGGACCGCGTCATCGGTATGGGCTTCGCCATCGCCGGATTCTTCCTTGAAAACCGCCAGATCAACGCACCGGAGCCGCTGCGCGACTGGTCATTGATCGACTTGCAGCCAGTACTCGAAGAACGCTTCGGCATGCCGGTCTGGCTGGAAAACAACGCCACCACAGCCGCCATCGGCGAAAGCCTGGTGGGCGTTGGCGCCTGGGCCAGCAACTTCATCTACCTGTCGTTCAACTTCGGTTTCGGCGCAGGCGTGGTCATCAACGGTAAACCGTACTTCGGCAGCCACGGCAACGCAGGCGAGATCACCCTCTACAACGATGAAGAATCAATAAACCGCCCGGCGTTGCGCTATTTGCTGGAAGAACTGCATCAGAAAGGCGTGCAAGTGGATTCCATCGAAGACCTGCGCCTGCGCTTCGACCCCAACTGGCCCGGTGTCGATACCTGGTTGAAACGAATCCAGCCAACGCTGGACCGGCTGGTCAATGCGCTGGCGGGGTTGTTTGATCCACAGGCGGTGGTGTTTGGTGGGCAATTGCCGGCGGAACTGGGGAAGCGCCTGATTGCGGCGACGACTTTCTGGGGGACCCATCGGTATAACTCGCCACCGCCAAGGCCTCGGTTATTGCTGAGTGAAACCAATGGGGATGCGGCGGCTATCGGGGCGGCGTTGGTGCCTTTGAAGGAGCGGTTTTTTGTTTGAAACGTATAACATCTGATTTTTGAAATATTATTTAGAGAAATACCAAATAAATAGTTTTTGATCCCAGAGGCCGGGACCGCAGCCGCCTACACGTATTGAGGGTGCTATTTCAAGTTGACCCTTGAAAAGGCGAACAGCCTGAAGGTCTGTGAGGCAATCCGTACTGGGTGCAGGCATAGGGACGCTGCGCTCGACCATAAAGACTAACGACTGCCGATGGTCTTCGATTCGCACGTTGAGCTGTTTGTTCTCACTGAAGCGACATGGCCATTGCATGTCCATTTTTACAGGGGGATCGCCCGCTCGGTTAAGTACGCAACGGCCCTTCTCATTGCTCAGGCTGAGCTGCCGACCTGCGATTTCGAATTGGGTCAATCCTGGGCTGTCTGGAGTTGTTTGATCGGCAATAGCGTCAAGACTAAGGGTGCTCGCCAACAGTAGGCTGAATAATACGTAGGCACGCATCGCCCTCGGGTGTGGAAGGCTCAGGTTAACATAGCCACATGCATGGTCAGGCCGTTTAGCGGCCAAGGGTGGGGTGATTGCCAAATCGATCTCCTGATCAAATCTTATTCATTCGTGCGGCACGTTCACTCGCTCGTGCAGCCCGTTTTTGATTGTCCCTGCCTGCGTGTTACCAGGTCACTATATCTCAGAAATTCTGACGGGAATAAGGTCTAGTTTTCGTACAGCGCCTGGCTTGCCTGGGTTTGACGTATGATAGGTGACCGCAGCCAAGTCCAGTGGAAAAAAAGGAGTAGCTTATGGATAAGCGCAGTGAACGGCTTGAAGTGTTGAGAACGTTGATGGTGATCTTCGCTCCTGTGGGGCTTATTATTTTGATTGCTTCCAGATACCCCTCCATGATTGAGCGCAGAGTCGAGGCAAGGGCAAGCGAGCAAGCCGTTCGTCCGCAGCCGCCACTCGTTGAATCCACTCTTGAAGTAATAATGCCGGATGGAAAACGTATGAGTGAGGAAGAGGTACGGTCATTCCGTCGATTCTAAGCCTTCATCTGTCATGGTGATGACTCGGCCCTTCGACCTGCTAGTTATCGGCAACGCAAGGTGACGACGGCAGCTACTGGCCAGAAAACATCTGGTCAGATAGCCGCGCCGGGCTGATAGTGATCTTGTTATCGCGAGTGAAATAAGTCACCAGACAATGGGTTTGTCGTTCCAGTCCCAGAAGGTCCCGCTGTCGGCCGGACCATGTACTTCTATCAGCGCAATAATGCGATCCGCGGAGAAAGCCGGTTCGAATAGTTGTCCATCAGGCACGTTCGCCTGGAATGGCCGGGACAGTTCCGTATCAGTCGTGCCTGGGTGTATTGCCAGGACAGTAGAGGCAGGGTTCAGGCGTTTCAATTCGATACTGGCGGTGTGCAGCAACTGGTTGAGCGCCGCTTTGCTGGCTCTGTAGCTGTACCAGCCACCCAATCGATTATCACCGATAGAGCCAACCCTCGCGGAGAGCGCCGCGAAGGTCGAAGGGTGTTTGCGCAATAGCGGGAGTAGGTGTTTAAGCAGCAGGATCGGTGCAAAGGTGTTGGTCGCGAAGCTCGCTTGCAGGCCCGCAAGCGTCACGTGTGCCAGGCCCTTTTCTGCTTTTGCGCCGTCCTGATGGAGAATGCCTAACGTACTGATAACGAGATGCAGATGATCGGACCCCTCAAGCGTCTCGCTCACGAGTGCTTCGAGTGCTTGCTCATTGCACGCATCGCAGTCGACTCGTTTCAGGCGTTGGCCATACTGTTCTGCAAGCTTTGTCAGTTCTATAGAGCTGCTGGCTTTTCGCGCTACCGCCCATACCAGAGCCACATCATCGCGCGCGAGCAAAGCCGCACACAGTGCCAAGCCTATGCCTCGGCTGGCCCCGCCTATCAGCACGTGAGCTTTGCTGTTCAGTTCGGGTATCAAACTCATAAGGCACCTTGAGGAGCATGGCTGAGTTTTTTTGACTTCGGGGCACGGCATGACGTTCAAGTAGAAGGTTGCTTGCAAATAGAGACCTGAACGAAAGCGACTTGATACTGATGAATACTCATCTGACGAAAAACTTACCGATCCACTGCTCTGCGTGTGTAATGCGCGTCGCTATTAATCAGGCCGAAACTCAACCGTCGCACCTGCCGCCTCAAGTTGTGCGCGCAAGCTGTGCAGTTGGCCTCTGGTGCCACTTGCGGCCTTTAACTCGGGCGCTCCGGCGAGTGCCAGCGCGTCCTTCAACGGCAATCCGCGACATTTGCTGACGATCTGAACAACCTTCAGCTTATGGGGGCCTGGATCACTTACGATCAGGTTGCCTCTTTCAAAGTCGACTGGATTATAGTCACTAATATCAGGGGAAGATTGTTCCAAAAGCGCTGTCTCCTGACGCGTATCGATGACCTCACGCCAGTATTCATTCGGAAAGCGGACCTCAGCCATGATCAAGCGGTTGAATTCGAAGGTGTCTTCATTCACCTCCGCCAATGCCTTCAGCAGGCGGCCAAAAGCTGCGAGGCTCGGTGCTATCTGAATGGCATCCCATCGTCCGGCACCGTGGACTGCGGTATAGACCGGATAACCACTTCCAGCCTCGTTAACGGCAAGGAAAACGGGATCATCCAGCCCGGTCATTGCGATGACATACCATTCGGGTTTCCAGTCGCCCTCAGCGTCGGAGACCAGGCTTTCGTCGGTATTACCATGCGTGCGAAAGCCCGCTTGAAAGTCATTGAAGCGCTCAGGTTTTGCATAGTGCGTCGGTAAAGTCAGATCACCCACGACAATGCTGCTGGTCAAGAAATCTCGAATGTCTTCGTAGAATGACTTCATATGCTGATAGGCCCTCGCCGTGGGCTGAACGGTTAGCTTGGCGGTTGAAGCATACACAGTCCAAGACTGCTTCAGGCCGACTGCCTTTCGCGACCGGCGGAAAGCGACCCAAAAAAGACGTCATGGAAAGCATCGCCCTCGTTCCCTGGGTGGGGCAATCACCGCAGGAAGCGCCATGGTTGCGCGTGATAAAAAAATAAGTTTTTGTAGTGGAAACTTAGTGTGGGTTACTCAGTCTGTATAAATGGTAGCATTTTGCTACTTTCGTAGTTTTGCCCGGTGCTCCAATCGCCAAAATTTAAAGGAGTCTGAGAAACTAAAGTATTCATAAGCGCTCCTGTTTGCCAGAAAATAAATGTTCGTGTGCGGTCGCACGGTCTATCGACCTTGCTTGTGATTCGATTCCTTTTGAGCGGAGCTTTCATGAAACTTAAGGTTGTTCTATTGGGGTCGATTCTTCTTGTTTCTCCCTTGTATCAGGCCTTGGCCGACAGTTGCAGTGCGAATTTGTCCGGCGGCTATACCTGCAGATACGATGATGGAACGACCTCTATCAGCAGCGCTAATGGCATGGGCGGGCTAAACACTAACTACAGCGATGGTCGCACGTCGCACAGCAGCGCTAATCTTTCAGGCGGGCAAGATACCCGCTACAGCGATGGTACGACCTCAAGAAGCACCGCTAACGTTTTTCACGGACAAGATACCGTCAACAGTAACGGCACTTGGTCGCAAAGCAGCGAGAACCTTCTTGGCGCACAAGATACTCGCTACAGCGATGGTCGCTCGTCGAGAGGCACCCCCAATCCATTTGGCGGGCAAGATACTAGCTATCGCAAGTAAGGAGTGCCGTAAACGTTTGGCCGTTCGCGCTAAACACTCATATAGCTTTCCTGGAGGGTGACGCATTTGCCCTTCAGGAGGTCTCAACAGCATACTCGCGATAAAGCTGAATTTACTGACGTAGACAGGTCTTTGCAGAACATGAATTCAAGTTGAACGTCGTTTTCGTTCGATAGCGGTCTTTTACAGCTAACTGCGACCTCCAGTTATGCAGACCTGATAGCCAGCAAGAGCTGCAACAAAATCCCAGCTTGCACCATACCCCACACAAACGCCTACCTCCTCAGCGCGATAGCCTCGGCCACAAGGCACTCCAGCGCAAACTGCTCGGTATACGTCATCTGAATCGGCGTAGTCTCGTATCCGATCCACGAACCCCACATTTCAAGCCACTGGCTGACGCCTGATGCTGTGCTCCCGTTTTCTTTCAGGAGCCAGCACCATGATGCGACCCGACGCCAAAGTCGAGAAAGTCTACCTCTATCCCAAACCCGTGGATTTCAGAAAATCCATCGATGGCTTAGCTGCTTTGGTCGAGTTGGATATTAAAGTGGCGGTCTTTGATCCGGTGCTCTTTGTCTTTCTCAACAAATCCCGGAATCGAGTGAAGATTTTGTATTGGGAGCGTAACGGCTTCTGCCTTTGGCTCAAGCGTCTCGAGTCCGAGCGTTTCAAAATCTCGCCAGATGATGTCGACGAAGCCATTGTGCTGACGGTTCAGGAATTGAATTGGCTGCTGGATGGATTTGATCTGTGGCGCAACCGTCCTCATAAGATTTTGACTCCAAGGTTTGTTGCCTGACGGGTATAATCCAGGGCATGCGACCATTGCCCGACAACCTTCCTGACGATCCCGTATTGCTCAAACAGATGCTGCTTGAGAGCTACGAAGCACGCTCGCGCGAACAGGAAGTTAAAGACGCCTACGCCACTCACATCGTTGATCTCAAAGAGCAGATCAAGCTGCTGCGTGACCGTATTTTTGGTCGAAAGTCCGAACAAACCGTCGAGCCTAATACCCCTCAACTTGCCTTGTTCAATGAACCTGAAAGCGAGCCTATGCTCCCGGTCGGCGATGCTGATGAGGAAGTAGTTGCTCCTGCGCCACGCCGTGGCAAGCGCAAGCCACTGTCGGCTGATCTGCCGCGCATTGAAGTCATCCACGAGCTGCCCGAACACGAACTGACCTGTGCCTGCGGTTGCCGCAAGCATGTCGTCAGCGAGGAAACCAGCGAGCAACTGGATATCGTGCCGATGCAGATTCGGGTGATCAAACACATCCGCAAAGTCTACGGCTGTCGTGGCTGTGAGTCGGCACCGGTCACAGCCGGCAAGCCTGCGCAGTTGATTGAAAAGAGCATGGCCAGCCCCAGCGTGTTGGCCATGCTGCTGACCACCAAGTATGTCGACGGCTTGCCGCTGCATCGTTTTGAAACGGTGCTAAGCCGACATGGCATAGAAATCCCGCGTCAAACGTTGGCCCGCTGGATTATCCAGTGCGGCGAACATTTGCAGCCGCTGTTAAATCTGATGCGTGATCGATTGCTGGAAAGCCCGGTCATCCACTGTGACGAAACCCGCGTTCAGGTACTGAAAGAACCAGATCGAGACCCGACCAGCCAATCCTGGATGTGGGTACAGGCCAGCGGGCCTCCAGATCATAAAGTCGTATTGTTCGACTACACTTCCAGCCGCGCGCAGGACGTACCGTTACGGCTGCTGGAAAGTTATCGCGGCTATGTGATGACTGATGATTACGCGGGCTATAACGCGCTGGCGTTACAACCGGGCGTGGAGCGCTTGGCGTGTATGGCCCATGCGCGGCGCAAATTTGTCGAAGCACAAAAAGTGCAACCTAAGGGCAAGACCGGGCGTGCCGATATCGCGCTGACGATGATCAATAAGCTGTACGGTATCGAGCGCGAATTGAAAGACGGCAGCGACGAACAGCGCTTTACCGGTCGGCAGGAGAAAAGCCTGCCAATCTTGGCTCAGTTGAAAAGCTGGCTGGATAAAACTCAGTCCCACGTGACGCCGCAAAGCGTGCTGGGCAAGGCAGTTGGTTATCTGGCGAATAACTGGAGTCGGCTGAAGCGTTACGTGGAAGCCGGCTTTTTACCGATCGACAACAACCCGGCAGAGCGCGCAATAAAGCCGTTTGTTATTGGGCGCAAAGCCTGGCTGTTCAGCGACACGCCTAAAGGCGCCACCGCCAGTGCACAGATCTATAGCTTGGTCGAGACCGCCAAGGTCAACGGCCAGGAGCCCTATACGTGGCTGCGCCACGTACTGGAGAGGTTGCCACTTGCGCAGTCGGTGGCCGACTATGAGGCGTTGCTGCCGTGGAACTGCTCACCGGAAATGCCAAGATAAACGGAAGCCGCATCTGATGGTAGGTGTGGTTGGTGGATCGCTTACGTAGTCTCGCCCTTTACCGTCCTCTCACCATCAAGAATGTAGCGAATGCGCTTGTCTGTCACGCCGATGCGTTTGGCGATCCACGAGGGGGTTTGCCCGATGCGTGAAATCAGCTTGTCGGCGTATTCGGTGGACGGGTTGTAGAGTTCTGCGTTGGGTGTCATGTGATGTCCAGATAAGGTCGGCGCTTGGTAGGTGCGGAGTATGCAGCACGATGCGCTGTTCGTCGCCATGAGGGCTGGCAACCAACGCTTACCGTGCATCGACTGGAAGATTGCCTTCGCGAGCAAGGCTCCCCACAGTCAGCAAAATATCAAAGCTTCACCCCCAACGTCACAAACGCGCTGCGCGGCGTGCCTACCTGCAGAATCTGCAAATTGCCTGACGGATCGGCAGCCGCACTGGCGTCTGTGTTGAGGGTGGAGATGTAGCGTTTGTCAAACAGGTTGACCATGTTCAGCGAGACGGTGGTGTCTTTCAGGGCGCCGAGTTTGCCGCAGTCGTAACCGAGGTTGGCGTTCGCCAGCCAGTAGCCACTGACGCTGGAGTCATTGGTGTAGGTGTAATAGCGCTTGCTGATGTAGTTGCCTTGCAGGCCAGCGTTCCAGTGTTCCCAGTTCCAGTCCAGGCTGCTCGAATACATGAGTTTCGGTGTATCGACGACGGTCTTGCCTTTCACCTGCACGGTGCTGCCGCCACTGGCGTAGTCATCGTCGTAAGTGCTGTGGTTGTAGGACATCGAGTTGGACCAGCGCCAGTTTTCATTGGGCGTCAGGCCCAATGACAGCTCCAGGCCTCGACTGGTCACCGAGCCGACGTTGGCCACGCCGTTCTGGCAGATGACGATGCCGGTGCAGTTGGTGATCGCCACCAGGCGGTTGTCGAACCTGGTGTTGTAGACCGCGGCGGAGGCCGAATACAGCTTGGTGCTGCGGCGCAGGCCCAGTTCGACGGTTTTCGAGGTTTCGGGTTTCAGGTCCTTGAAGCCGTTCTGCGCATCGACTGCAGTCTGTGTGGTGAAGAACGGGCTGTAACCGCCACTCGGAAAAGCCGCCATGTTTTCCGAGTAAGAGGTGAACACTTCATCGCTGTCGTTGAGTTTGTAGGTCGCGCCGACCTGCGGCAGAAATCTGTCACGCGCTTCCAGCGAGCCGCTGGCATAACCGCCACCTTTGCCTTTGGCTGTCGAGGTGGTCACGGTATTTTTTGCGCCGAACTCAAGTTTGAGCCGGTCATCAAGGAGGGTGTAGGTGTCACGCAGGTAGAACTGTCGTGTCAGGTCGTTGTAACTCTGGTCCAGCACGGTGGCCGCCAGCGGCAGGCCGTTGGTTTTGACGATATGGTTTTGCGGCGTCGCATTGGTGGTATCGAACAGATAACGGGCAATGTCGTTCTTGTTCGATTGAATCCAGAACCCGGCCTGAATTTCGTGCTGGCCCAGGAAGTAGGTCAGCGAACTCTGAAAGCCGGTTCGGTCGATGCCGTAAACCGTGCTGCGAATTGCGTTGCTGGGCACGGTGGTAGCGCCGCTGGTGTAGACAAACGGATAATAGGAGTTGCCCCGGCCCGAGTCGTGGTGGTGATAGACCGTGGCGTCCAGCACCAGGTCATCGGTCAGCGAGAAGTTGCCGTTGAGGATGTCCAGTTCGTCATCGCGCAGGCTGCTGGCGTTGTAGGTTGCATCGCCTGCGCTGGTCACGCCGCCGGTATAAATGCCATTGGCCGCGTTGACCGCGCGCGTCCAGTCCGGCGTGTAGTAGCTCCAGTTGTAGCCTAGCCGCTGGATGATGCTTGGCGACAGCGACGGCAGGTTGGCTTCGTCGTGGGACGAGGTGCTGTGAAAAAAGCTCACGCGGTTGTCGCCGAAGTTGTAGTTGATCTTGGCGTTCACGGCGTCGGATTTTTGCGGGTTGTTGTGGCCTTTCCAGGCATCGGCGTCGTATTTCTCTCCAGACACGTAGGCCGACAGGCCGTTGTATTCGCCCGTGTCGACACGCATGAACGTGCGTGAAGTGTCGTAGCTGCCCAGAGTCTGTGACAGCCGTGCGCCGAACGCCTTGTCCGGGTTGGAACTGGTGAACTGGAGGGTGCCGCCCAGGTCGCTGTTCGACGCTGTCCCCAGCGAGCCGATGCCGGGCGCTACTTCACTGGCTGCGATGTTTTCCGCGATGATCGCCCGGGTAATGCTCAGGCCGTTGAAGTTGCCGAAGCTCATGTTGCCCAGCGTCACGCCGTCCAGTGTGTAGCCCAGGTGGTGCATGTCAAAGCCGCGCAGGCTGATGCGCTGGCCGCCTTCTTCGCGGCCCAGCGGGTCGCCAGACTGGAAGTTGACGCCCGGCAGGCGTTGCAGGATTTTCATCGGGCTGGTGCCTGCGGAGTAAGCCTTCACATCCTTTTGTGTCACGCGCTGTACCTGGCGTGTTTCGCCCTGACCGATGACCGAAACGGTGCCCAGCGTCATGGCTGCGGCATCGTCGCTGGCGGGCGGCGTTACAGGTGCCGGCACGTTGTCGTCGGCCTGAATGAACGGGCTGATCAGGCACAGTGAGTTCAATGAAATCAGCAGCGCGAGACGCGTCACGGGGAATCGGGAGGCGCGCGGTATCGATCGAATGCTCATGAAAAGGGTTTCCTGGAGGCGTCAGGGGGCCGCGCTTGCGGCGGGTCATGTGTTTAGCGTCGAGTGTTGTTCAGGGGCTTTCGGTGATCACCGACAGGCGACTGATGCCGGCTTTCTGCACATCGGCCAGCACTTGGGCGACGCGGCCGTAGCGGGTCGCCTGATCAGCACGCAGGCTGACGGCGACGTCCGGGTCTTGGTCGTGCAGGGCTTGCAGCGCGTCCGGCAGTTGCTCCATTGCCACCGCCTGGCTGTCAATGAACACACCACCGCTGGCGTCGACGCTCACCACTGTGGGGCTTGCCTGGTCCAGTGAGGTGGTGGCGACGGTTTGCGGCAGGTCCAGCGGGATGGAGTTGTTGAGCAACGGCGCGGTGACGATGAACGTCACCAGCAGCACCAGCATTACGTCTACCAGCGGCGTGATGTTGATGTCGCTGATTGCATCGTCGTCATGGGAGGTGGAGAAGGACATCTCAGCTCACTCCTTTCAGGTTAGGTGCTGCCTTGTCGCGACCCTCGGGTTGCAACCGGAAGGCGTTGCGCTGCGAGAGGTTGAGAAAGTCCACGGCGAACTCCTCCAGGTCGGCGATCACCAGCTTCATGCGTCGTCCGAAAAAGTTGTAGGCCAGCACGGCGGGCACGGCGACGGCGATACCGACGCCGGTCGCCACCAAGGCTTCACCGATGGGCCCTGCAACCACCGCAATGCTCGCTGACTTGGCCTGGCTGATCGCTGTGAGTGCGTGAATGATTCCGAAGACGGTGCCGAACAGACCGATAAAAGGCGCTGTGCTGCCGATCGAGGCCAGCAGGATCATGCCGCTCTCCAGGCGACGACGCTCCTTGTGGATCTGCTGGCGCAGGCTGCGCTCCAGCAGGTCCTGACGATTCCAGCTGTGGCCCAGGTCCGGCGAGTCGTGCGGCGTTGCGAGGGCCTGCGCGCCTGCGTCGGTCAGGCGTGCCAGGCTGCCTTCACTGTGCGGCAGGTGCAGCGCATTTTTCAGGTCGCGGGCGGCCCAGAATTGCGTCGAGTAGCGCCGGTTCTGACGGCTCAGTCGCCAGTGCTGAAGAGTTTTGCCGAGCAGCAGCGCCCAGGTCACCAGCGAGAAAATCACCAGCAACGTCATCGAAGATTGAGTGATGAGTACGGAATAAGCAGTGTTCATGACGTAAGCCTCAGGGTGCGAGTTTGAAAGCCAGGGGCACGTTGACCCAGCCTTCAACCGGGGTTTCGCCGCGTTTGGCGGGAATAAAAGTCCATTGCCGGACAGCGGCCTGCGCGGCTTCGTCCAGCGCCGGGACGCCACTGCTTTGCAGCACTTGCACCTGATCGGTACGTCCGCTGGGCAGCACATGAACGCGCAGCAATGTCGTGCCTTCCTGGTGCCTGCGCGCAGCGGCGGGCGGGTAGACCGGGGGCGGGTTGTTCAGGTAACCGGCCCGGCCTATGGGCGCAGTGGTGGTCTGTGCTGGCGCAGGTGCTGCAGCTGGCGACGGTGCTGGCGCGGGCGCAGGTGTCGTCGGTGCTGTAGAAGGTGCCGCGGAATGCGTCGGTGCGGCGGGTTTTGCTGCGGCCGTTTTCGCCTGCGTTTTGGGCCTGGGCAATGCTGTGGGGTTAGGCGCAGCAGGCGCGGGAGCCTGCTGCTGTGGTTCGGCCGCAGGCTGTGGCGTCGGTTGTGAAACGGGCTGCGTGGCTGGCACGGGGGCTGGCGGCGGCACCCATTGCACAGTGATCGGCATTGGCGGCGTGGGTTCGGGCGCCTGTCGGTGCTCGGCTGTCAGCCAATACGCCAGTGCAGCATGCAAACCGAGCGCAACCATGATCGCCAGTGCGTTTTGCGGCCATGCTCGTGGTTGCGCCGGGTTCTGTTGCGGCACGCGCAGCGAAGACGGGGCGACCGGGCAGCCGCCGTTTGGCTGTTCTGGCCAGTGGCGTAACTGACGCGGCGGTAGTCGGCGGGGCAGGATCAGCGTTGACATGAGTTCAGCTCACCAGCGAAAGAGTACGAGCCCGGCGCGTTGGCGACGGGCTCGTTTCAACTGGTGCCGATATTAATACTCAGTGTGTGTATTAATTATGACCACTGCCGCTTGGTCAGGGTTTTTCTATCGATGGAGGCGGGCGAGGGGATTTCTACAGTGGCTGTGTCAGCTCGCGACAAACGCCAGCAAATCCTCGTTCAACTGCTGCGCGTGAGTCACGGCAAAGCCATGCGGTGCGCCTGGATAGACGTTCAGTCTGGCACCCTTGATCAGTTCGGCAGCGCGTTTGCCCGAGGCCTCGAAGGGCACCACCTGATCGTCATCACCGTGGATCACCAGGGTCGGCACATCGATTTTCGCCATGTCATCACGCAAGTCCGTTGCCGAGAACGCAGTGACGCAATCCAGCGTGCCTTTTAGCGAGGCAAGCAGGGCAATATTCAGCGTCTGGGTCAGTACGCCCTCGGAGACTTTCTGGCCATGGTTGATGCCATAAAACGTGTTGGCGAAGTCGCTGATGAACTGCGCACGGTCTTTCAGCAAACCGTCCTTGATCCCCTCGAAGACTGACTTGTCGACACCTTCCGGGTTGTCTTCGGTCTTGAGGAAAAACGGAGTCACCGAGCCCAGCAAGGCCAGTTTGGCGACCCGCTCGCTGCCGTATTTGGCGATGTAGCGCGTCACGTCGCCGCCGCCCATCGAGAAACCGACCAGTGTCACGTCGCGCAGGTCAAGGTGCTCGATCAATGCGGCCAGGTCGTCGGCGAAGGTGTCGTAGTCATAGCCCGTCCACGGCTGGCTGGACCGACCGAAGCCGCGACGGTCATACGCGATGGTGCGGTAGCCGCGGCTGCTGAGGTATTCCATCTGGTATTCCCACATGTCCGCATCCAGCGGCCAGCCGTGACTGAACAGTACCGGCGTGCCTGTGCCCCAGTCCTTGTAATAGATCTCGGTGCCATCTTGTGTGGTGAACGTGCTCATGCAGATTCCTCTCGATGTCGGATTGATCGGGCAGCGCCATTGCGGGCTGACTCATCGGAGCATTTGGCAGCTCCCGATAATTCCGGCATTCAGCCCTTTGCATAGTTCAGCCGGGAAGACTAAATGCACGGTGCCACGGCGGCTTTTGAAACATTGGCTCACCGTATTTCCCTTCCACAACCGAACTTGCCGGGCAAACGGGAATCAGTTCCTTGGGACTAAAGCCCCCGGACATGTCCATTTAAGGAGAACTGCGTGGCGTCTCAGCTGAAAATCCTGATCCTGTCGGGTCTGTTGTTATTGGCAGGCAGTTTCAATCTTCAAGCGGCCGATGTTCCTGCACTGCCCATGGGCGCCGCGGTGCCAGCCGATGACAAGGCGGCCGACAAGGCCGATGGCAAGGCTGCTGACAAAGCAGCGGCCAAGCCGGATGAAAAGTCCGCCGAAAAAACCGATGCCAAATCAGACGCTGCTGCCGACCCTGCTGCAGCCGATCCGGCCGCCGAGCTTCTGGTGCAAGGCGGTTTGCTTGGGGCTATCAGCTCCAGCATCGATGACGTCCAGGAAAAGCTCAATCTGGATGACAACCTGTTCGACGCCTGGCGATTGCGCGCCGACCGCGCAGCCGATGAACTGGAAAAACTGGTCAACAAACGCACGACGCGCTCTGGGTGGAGTGTCGTGGGCGACTTTCTCGCCCTGTCGTTTGTGTGGATCGGCTCGTTCGCGGTACTGACGACCCTCGGACGCTTCCTCGCCGTTCGCCTGTGCCGGACCAACTTTATCCATGTTCGCGAGCGCAGCCAGGCGCTGCTCAAATACGTCTTGCCGTTCACATTGCCGGCGATCATCTGCCTGCCTTTGACCCTGTATGTCAGTCACTTCATGCCGGCATCGGTCGGCCGTGCGCTGGCGCTGTGTTTTGCCTACGCGACCAGCAGCGGCATCGTGTCCACCTCGGTGCTGCTCTGCGTGATCGTGATGTTCAACTCCGGGCACAAGCGCGCTGCGGTGCGCATGATCCGCCGCTACGCGCCAAGGCCCTTGTTTGTGGTCGGCTTTCTGGCGGCGCTGAGCGATGCACTGACCAGCCCGCAGATCGCCCGTCAACTGGGCAGTAACGTTACCACCAGCGTTGCAGTGTTCACCGGGCTGTTCGCCTCGGTGGTGTTCTGCATGCTGATCATCAAGGTACGTCGCCCGGTCGCGCACCTGATCCGTAACCGCTCGTTGGGCAGCCGCTTGCAACGACCTGCACTGCAACAGTCGCTGAAGATATTCTCCAATCTGTGGCACCTGCCGATTCTGCTGATGATTCTGGTCTCGGCGATCAACCTCATCGGTGCCGCTGAAGACAGTCAGGAAGCGCTGCGTTGCGCGTTGTTCACGACCATTCTGCTGATCGCCACGGTGTTTTTGAGTACGGTCTTCCAGCACCTGTTCAAACCGAACGAATCTCTGGGGCGCGGCGGCCATGTGTACAAGGCGCGCCTGCTGAGCCTGCTGTATGCGGTGGTGCGCATTGCGCTGGCCATCACGTTCATTGAGGTGTTGGGGCGTATCTGGGGCTTCTCGATGTTCGAGTTTGCCCAGCGCAATACTCTGGGCCGGGTGATCAGCGACTCGTTGAGCAGCATCGGCCTGATATTCGTGGTCACCTGGTTGCTGTGGGTGGTGCTCGACACCGCGATTCAGGAAGCCCTCAAACCGCCGGTCAACCATCGCAGCGGCCGCCAGCCGAGCACGCGCATCAAGACCATTCTGCCGCTGCTGCGCAACGCCGTTAAAATCATTCTGGTGGTGATCTGCGCGATCACCACCATGGCCAATCTGGGCATCAATGTCGCGCCGCTGCTGGCGGGTGCCGGGGTGGTCGGTCTGGCCATCGGTTTTGGCTCGCAACAACTGGTGCAGGACGTCATCACCGGCCTGTTCATCATCATCGAAGACACGTTCTCGGTGGGCGACTGGGTGGTGCTCAGCACCGGCCATTCCGGCTCGGTTGAAAGCCTGACCATCCGCACCGTACGCCTGCGGGACGGCAAGGGCTTCGTTCACTCGGTGCCGTTCGGGCAGATCAAGGCGGTCACCAACCAGTCGCGACAATTCGCTTACGCGTTCTTCTCGGTGCAGTTCACCTACGACTCCGATATCGACGATGCGCTGGCGCTGATCCGCGAAACCGGGCAGTCGATCAGTGATGACATTCTGCTCAAGCACAACCTGCAGGGGCCGCTGGAGGTGTTCGGCGTAGACAGCATGAACCTCAACGGCATGGTGTTAACGGCGCAATTTCGGACCTCTTCCGGTGGTCAGTACGCAGTGGGGCGCGCCTTCAACGAGCGCCTCAAGCGGCTTGTGGATAAAAACCCGAACGTGCGTTTCTCGCAAACTTATCCACAGGTGGTCATGGGGCCGGGATTCAACAATCCGCAAGCGGGCACCGAACCCGAAGGGCCTCCTGCACCGTCGGACCCTGCTGCTGCCACACCTTCTGCGCCAGCACCGGCACCGCTGGGTCTGCCCAAGGGTGGCGGCGCGCCAGGGCCTGCGGCTTAATAACTGAAGGTGTCGGCCATAAGGGAGGCGCTGTAACGCCTTGTTTTGGCATCATTAACCGGCCAGGCTGCGCAACTGTTGGGGGTTGGCAGCCAACGTGTTATGTTTGCAGGCGTTTTTGATTGTTCGTTTGATTATCTGACACCGAGCCTGCTGACTCTATGCGAATGCGCCTTATGCTGTTGGGCGGCGGGAATGCCCTCGGGCAGGCGCTGATTCGTCTGGGTGCCGAGGAAAACATTGGTTTCCTTGCACCACGTCCACCGCAAGACGGCTGGGATGCGGCGAGCCTCACGCAACTGCTTGACGACACCCGTCCCGATGCCCTGATCAACCTTGCTTACTACTTCGACTGGTTTCAGGCGGAGAGTGTCAGCGAAGCGCGTCTGACCCACCAGGAACGCTCTGTCGAGCGCCTGGCCGAACTGTGTCAGCACCACAACATTACGCTGTTCCAGCCTTCCAGCTATCGAGTGTTCGACGGCTCGCGGGCGACCGCCTACAGCGAAAAAGACGAGCCCGTGCCGTTGGGTTTGCGCGGCCAGGCGCTGTGGCGTATCGAACAAAGCGTGCGCGCGACCTGCCCGCAACATGTGCTGGTACGTTTCGGCTGGCTGCTGGATGACAGCGCCGACGGTGTACTGGGCCGCTTTCTGTCGCGTGCCAAAGAACCCGGCGAATTGCTGCTGGCCGATGACCGACGTGGCAACCCGACACCGGTCGACGACGCCGCGCGGGTGATCATTTCGGTGATCAAGCAACTCGATTGCGAAGCGCCGTTGTGGGGTACTTACCACTACGCCGGGCATGAGGCGACCACGCCGCTGGCACTGGGTCAGGCGGTACTCACCGAAGCGCGCCTGCTACACCCGCTGGCTATCGAGTCGCCTACCGCGCAGGCGCATGCCGCGCGTCCCGACGCAGCCGAAGAACCGCAACACGCGGTGCTCGCCTGCAAGAAAATTCTCCACACTTTCGGCATCAAGCCCCGCGCCTGGCGGGCCGGCTTGCCAAGCCTGCTGGATCGGTATTATCGACATGTCTGACGCTCCTGTTCTGATCACTGGAGGTGCGGGTTTCATCGGCTCGCACCTGACCGACGCATTGCTCGCCAGCGGGCACAGCGTGCGCATCCTCGACAACCTTTCGGCGGGCAAGCGCAGCAACCTGCCGCTGGACAATCCACGGGTTGAACTGATCGAAGGCGATGTGGCCGATGCCGAACTGGTCAAGCGTGTGGCGCAGGGCTGCAAGGCGGTCGTTCATCTGGCGGCGGTGGCCTCGGTGCAGGCGTCAGTCGATGACCCGGTGCGCACCCATCAAAGCAATTTCATCGGCACGCTGAATGTCTGCGAAGCGATGCGCGAGGCGGGTATCAAGCGGGTGATCTTCGCGTCCAGCGCAGCGGTTTACGGCAACAATGGCGAAGGCGAAGCGATCACCGAAGACACCACCAAAGCACCGCTGACCCCTTATGCTTCGGACAAACTGGCCAGCGAGTTCTACCTGGACTTCTACCGCCGCCAGCATGGCCTGGAGCCGGTGATCTTTCGCTTCTTCAACATCTTCGGCCCGCGCCAGGACCCGTCGTCGCCGTATTCCGGCGTCATCAGCATCTTTGCCGAGCGCCTCCAGAACGGCTTGCCGATCCTCGTGTTTGGCGATGGCGAGCAGACACGCGATTTCTTCTACGTGGGCGATCTGCTCAAGCTGCTGTTGCAGGCTCTGTCACGAGACAGCGCCATCGAAGGCGCGATCAACGTCGGATTGAACAACACCACCTCGCTCAATGAACTGTTGTCGGCACTGTCGCACGTGGTTGGCAAACAGCCGCAAGTCACCTACCAGGCGCCACGTTCGGGAGACATCAAACACTCCCGCGCCAGTAATCGGCGACTGCTGGAACACTTCACCCTCGATGAAGTCACTCCCTTGAAGCGCGGGCTTGAGTTGCTGATAGGGCAGTGAATGCAGGAACGGACCGGGCGATGCGTCGCCTATCCGCGATCTCTCGATGTAGGAGCGGACTCGTCCGCGAAGACGATACTCCGTTACTTCGAAATGAACTATTAACGTCCACAAAAAACAAAGGCACCCGATAAGGGTGCCTTTGTGTGTGGCGTTTGAAAGTGTGCAGATCAGAACTTGTAACCCACACCGACCATGTACACCCACGGGTCGATGTCAACATCGACCTTGGTCTGGCCGACTGCCAAAGCAGAAGGGCCGTCCACTGTCGCTTCGGTGTTGATATCCACGTACCAGACCGAGGCGTTGACCAGTACGTTGTCGGTGATCATGTAGTCCATGCCCAACTGGGCGGCCAGGCCGACCGAGTCCTTGAGTTTGAGGTTGCTGAAACCTTGACTCTTGCGATCGCTGGTCAGGTCATTGTCGAAGAAGGTGGTGTAGTTGATGCCCACGCCCGCATACGGCTGGAATCTGGACGAAGGCTCCATCGGGTAGTATTGCAGCGACAGGGTTGGCGGCAGATGTTTGACATCGGCCAGCTTGCCGTCAAGCCCGGGGCCCAGGCCCTTGACGGATACGGTGTGGTTGAACGGCGTGGCAGCCAGCAGCTCGATGCCGATATGGTTGGTGAGCATGTAAGCGAAGGTCAGGCCCAGCTGAGTATCGCCATCCAGCGTCGATTTGGTGCCGGAAACCTTGGCACCGTCCAGGCGGACTTCACCGCTGTCTTCGTTGGGCTGGACGTGGGCGGCACCGGCGCGAACGATGAAGTCGCCTTTCTCGTAGGCGTTCGCCGCGAGCGGGGCTGTGAGGGCAAGCGCGGCAAGAGATGCGCGTAGCAGATGCTTGTTCATGGAGGCTCCAGGGATCAGTCAAAATTTATGGGCAGAATGTTAAAGCGCTGTCGAGCGGCGACTTTGACTCAGCTCAATGAAATCGCTGGGAACCCCGTCATCCTTATGAATCCGGCAACTCGTAGACAAGAATCTTGTCTGCCTGCATCTGATAACCCGCTTCTGCCAGTTCGCTGGTCGACGACTTGGCCTGCATCGGTCCTTCGATCCAGTACGGCTGATACAGCTCATCGACCTTCACGCCCAGCTCACTCGTGACATGCACGATCTGGTTCGCTGGCGGCGGCGGCACATGGATGCAGGCGCCGAAATACGGCACCAGCAAAAACTCCGTCACTCTGCCTTCCTCACTGACCTCAAGCGGCACGATGTAGCCCGGTAAACGCACCAGTTTGCCATCCAGTGCCTTGACCACCGGCGCATGCGGTGCCAGTTGATGGGCCGCAGGCGCTGCCTCCATGGCCAGTGCATCGGATAGCTTGGACATATCGTGTATGGGCGCCGTTACCGGCTTCACCACGGGTGCATCGGGCGGAATCATGTCATTCCAGGTCAGTTCACGCGGCTCGGCGGCCCACACCTGAGTGGTAACCGAGAGCAGCAAAGTGAGTAGCATGCGCCGCATCATGAAGGTCCTCATAAACGAATCGACAGTCCATCGGCCAGTGACTGCCTGTAGGCTCGCCAGGCTGGCACGGTTCCCATCAACAGCGCGCAACCGAGAATGCCACCCAGTAAAGTCCATTCATATTGGCCAGGTGGCATAGACGACAGGTATAAGCCGTAGTTCTCGAGCACGTAGTCGTGGGCCGCGAAAATGCCGATATAGAGCAGCGCAAGGCCACTGACCACCCCGGCCAGTGCCAGGGCGAAGGCCTCCAGTATAAGCAGGCTTGCGATATGCCAGGGCCGCGCGCCGACCGAGCGCAGGATGGCCATTTCCCGACGTCGTTCGTTAAGGCTGGTGAGGATCGCGGTCAGCATGCCGATCAGCCCGGTCAGCACCACGAACAGCGAAATCACGAACAGCGCCTTTTCAGCGGTGCCCATCAGGCTCCACAGTTCCTGCAAGGCCACGCCCGGCAGAATCGCCAGCATCGGCTCGCCGCGGTACTCGTTGATCTCGCGTTGCAGGCTGAACGTTGAAATCTTGCTGTTCAGGCCCAGCATGAACGCGGTAATCGCGGTGGGCGTCAGGTCCATGTTGCGCGCCTGATCGGCTGAAATGCGTTCGTTGCCCCGGGCCGGCGCGCCGTTGTGCCAATCGATATGGATGGCTTCCATGCCGCCCAGGCTGATGTGCAGTGTGCGATCCACCGGCGTGGCGGTAGGCTTGAGGATGCCCACCACGGTAAACGGCTTGTCGTCGTGCTTGACCAGGCTGATCGCCGCAACGCCGTGCGCCAGTACCAGTTTGTCGCCGAGCTTGTAATGCAGCGCTCTGGCGACTTCCGAGCCAAGGACAACCTCAAAAGGATCGGTCTGAAACTCACGGCCTTCAGCCATTTGCAGGTGCTGCTGGCGGCCAAACTGATAATGCTCGAAGTACGACTCGTTGGTGCCCATCACCCGGTAGCCACGGTGCGAGTCGCCCAACGAAACCGGTATCGCCCATTTGACCTGTTGGCTTTGGGCAAAGTGCTCGAAGCTGTCCCAGCGAATGTTGTTGGTGGCGTTACCGATGCGGAACACCGAATACAGCAACAGATTGAGCGAACCGGAGCGCGCGCCGACGATCAGGTCGGTGCCGCTGATGGTGCTGGCGAAGCTGGCGCGGGCTTCGGTGCGCACCCGCTCCACGGCCAGTAACAGGCAGACTGAAAGGGCGATGGCGAAGGCAGTGAGAAACGCAGTAAAGCGGCGGTTGGCCAGGCTGGCGAGCGCCAGACGAAACAGATACATCTCAGATCTCCACAGCGACGGCGGCGCGATTCAGGTCGCTTAGCGACAGGTTGCGATCAAACAGCGGAGCCAGGCTCTGGTCATGGCTAACGAACAACAGGCTGGCCCCGGCCTCGCGACATTCGGCGAACAGCAGACGAATGAACGCCTCGCGCGAGTCTGCGTCCAGCGCGGATGTCGGCTCGTCGGCAATCACCAGTTCAGGCTGGCCGATCAGTGCCCGTGCGGCGGCGACGCGCTGCTGCTGACCGATGGACAGCGAATCGGCGCGGCGGGCGAGCATCGCCGGGTCTTTCAGGCCCAGATGGGCGAGCAGGGTGGTGGTAGCTTTTTCGACACTGCCGTGACGTTGCCTGGCACGTTCGGCGCGGACGCTGGAAAAGTGGCAGGGCAGCTCGATGTTTTCCCGCACCGACAGAAACGGCAACAGATTGAACTGCTGAAAAATGTAACCGGTGTGGTCGACACGAAAGCGATCACGCGCCGCCGACGACAGGCTCGACAGCTCCTGATTCAACAGGCGAATGCTGCCGCTGACAGGTTGCTGCACGCCGCCGAGCAGGCCCAGCAACGTGGTTTTACCGCTGCCGCTGGGGCCTTTGAGGAACAGGGTTTCGCCGGTTTCGAGGCGAAAGCCCGGGATGTCCAGCAATTGAGGGTGACCTGGCCAGTTGAAACTCAGGTCAGACAGCTCGATCAGTGCTTGGGGCATGGGCTGACTCACGCTCGGTTGGAAATTAAAAGACCGGGCCAGGCCCGGTCGTTGTGCCGCAGGGTGCGATCAGAATTTCAGCGTTGGGTTGGCTGCGATCACTTCTGCGCCCGACTGGCCGCCTGGCGAAATCAGTTGTACCTGAAGCTTTTTGGTGGCGGGGAAGGTTTTGAATATCTGCGACAGGTCGAGATTTTTCAGAACGGCCGGTGCGTCGCAAACGAATTTGTAGTGGCCGTGAATTTCACTGTGTTCATGGTGTTCTGCATCGCCAGCCTTGGCGTGCTCGTCGTGATCGTCATCCTTGTCGCCAAACAGAGGGCTTTCCAGTTTCACCGACGTAGCCGAGCAGTTTGCCGCATCGGCGATGCTGAACAGTGCATTGGGCTTGAGCAGCAACTCGCGGGCCTTGGCGACCTTGTCTTTGTCTTCTGCCGAGGTTGCAGCGTGCTCGAAACCGACGATGTTCATGGCCGGGCTGTCGAACTCAAACTCCAGCGTCTTGCCTTCCAGCACCACATCCAGACGCCCGACGCCATGCTCGTGGGCACCCAGGCTGCCGTGTTCGTCGCCGTGATCGTGGTCGTGTTCTTCAGCAGCGTGCGCAGCAACAAGTGGCAACAGGGCGAAAGGCAGGGCGAGTAGCAGGCGGCGCATAGCGAACTCCGGAAGTTATGGGCGGGTATCTGTTATGTGATCTTATAACAAGTGCCGGTGAGGGTGGACGTGTTTTTTGTGCCGCGCCTGGATGATTGAGTCGCTTTAGGCCGGCAGCGTGTGGTGCTCTCTGGAATACCTCGACCCGCGCTTATGCAGAAGTAGTCTCACACGTTGCGTCATCAAGTCCTACTCTGGAAGATGAAAATCGCTACACCTGCGCCGGATGCGTCGGGAGGATTTTCATCGCCAGCCCGCACAGGCGTTCGACGTCGGTCGAGTGCATTATCAAGGACGATATCCATGAACAAACTCCATTCGAACAGGGAAATACTGCGTGCGGTGTACAAGGATCCGACACGTATCACCGAGTTTGCCGACACTGACATCGTCCTGCATAAGGCGGATCAGGGCGCTGGTGGTGGCCTGTCCATAGCCATCGGCAAGGACGCGGTGCTTTCCCACGAGATCAATCTGCTCAGACGCACGCGTCAGACGCTCTACATGGATGTCCACGACATCATTGCCAACGACCATTTCGGCTCGGTGGTGGGCGACCTGCGCGCCCGCTGCGAGGGGCGCAGAATCATCATGCCGTTTTGCGGCCTGTGGCGATTTCGTGACGGCAAAATTATCGAGCACTGGGAAAACGTCTACGACGTGCGCGCACTCGGCAATTTCATGAACGGCAAAGAACCGGTCATCAATCAGTGGCTTTACGGCTGAGCCCTTGCGGTTGTGCATGGGAATGCGCGCCAGCCTGTGGGAGCATGTGTGCCTGACTGTCAGCAGGTACACATCATGTTGCGTATTCGTGGAACCGTAGGCCAATGGCCGGTGGACTTGACCCTTGAACTGGACGAAGGCGACTGGGCCCAACTGGGCGCGCAGCTCAAGGCGGTAGCGCCTGACCTGGCGGCACCGACCGCTGCCGAGAGCAAGCCGATCAACCCGGATGACCGACTGTGGCTGGTCGCTCGGGAAATGCTGCAAAAAGCCGGGCAAATGAGTGGGCCGGATCTGCTGGGGCAACTGGAGGGGCTGGCCGGCAGCACCGCGGCTGGCAAGCATTTGTTGGTGCGTTTGCGTCACTCTGCGAACGTGAAGGTCGAGAGCGGCGGGGATGCGCCGCTTTACAGCTGGGTAGAAGCGACCTGATCTGACCTGGTTGTTCAGCCACAGGAAACCGTGCGTCGCCTGTGTCGAACAGCCTTAATACAGCGCAGCAAACAGCTTGCGGCGATACGCCGTCACCAATGGATGGTCATTGCCCAGCAGGTCGAACACTTGCAGCAGCGTCTTGTGCGGCAGGCCTTCGGCGTAGTTGCGGTTGCGGATGAACAGCTTGAGCAGGCCATCAAGTGCGGCTTCGTACTGTTGACGCGACAACTGCTGAATCGCCAGTTGATGCGCGGCTTCGTCATCCTGAGGGTTTTGCGCCAGACGGCTTTTCAGCTCGGCAGCATCCGGCAGGGTGGCGGCTTCAGCCAGAAAAGTCAGTTGCGCCTTGGCACCGGCCAGTTCGGCTTTATGTGCATCGCCGGTAACTGCATCGAGCACAGCGCGGGCTTCACTCAACTCGCCACGCTCGGCCAGGCAGCGCGCATACAGAATCAGCGCGGCTGCGTTAGTGTTGTCTTCGCCCAGCAGTTGCTTGAGAACCGCCTCGGCCTCGGAGAATCGGCTTTCGGCAAACAATGCCTGCGCCTGCTTGAGCGGGTCAGCCGCCGGGGGCGGTGGCATGACGACATGTTGTTCAAGAATCTTACGGATTTCCGACTCGGGCTGCGCACCGGCAAAGCCATCCACCGGCTGGCCGTCCTTGAAAAGCACCACGGTCGGCAGGCTGCGAATACCGAAGCGGGAGACAACATCCGGCTCGGCGTCGCAATTGACCTTGGCCAGCAGCAACTCGCCCTGATAGCTTTCGGTGATCTGCTGCAACAGCGGCATCAGGACCTTGCAGGGCGCACACCACTCGGCCCAGAAATCAACGAGGACAGGCTGATCGAATGATTTGTCGATCACCTGTTGGTCAAAGTTCGCGCTGGTTGCGTCGAAGATGTAAGCAGTTTCCTGGCTCATTGCACGTCTCGAAGAATCTGAATGCCGCCAACTATAAAGCCCGCAGGGCAATGCTGAAAGCGGCGTCGGCGGTGGGGCATCATCCTTACCCTACGCTTGGCACTGTCCACACATCTGCTTTTGATTCTGCAGAAACCGTTTGGCTGAGCGATTCTGGACTGTTATTCAGCGCTCACCGCGCCGCGTGATACACACTCACGTCGCGAAACTCGTGCGGCTCGGCCAGGTCCGGCAGGGTGTGCGCATGCAGTATCGTCACACGCTGGTAGGCAGCGTGCTTGAAGTCGCGCACGCGGGAGTCTGCCACCAATGCCTCGCGGCCTCGGGAGAGAAACTGGTCCAGCAGCGGCAGGTTGGCGCGGTCGTAGAGCACGTCGGCGACCAGAATCAGATCGAAGCGGTCCGCCTCGGCAAAGAAATCCGTCGAGTAGCTAAATGGCACCTGATTGAGTTCGGCATTGGCCCGGCAGGCAGCGAGCGCCAGTGGATCGAGATCACAGGCAACCACTTCAAGCGCCCCGGCCCTGAGCGCAGCAATGCCCGCCACACCCGAGCCCGCACCGAAGTCCAGTACCCGCTTGCCAGCCACCCAGTGCGGGTTTTCAGCCAGAAAACGCGCCAGGGCCAGGCCACTCGCCCAGCAGAAGCTCCAGTACGGTGGATCTTCCAGAATACGGCGCGTTTCATCCGGGCTGAAGGCGCGGTCCATGTTGGCCTCGTCGATCAGCCACAGCTTCAGCTCTGTGCCCGGCAGCGCAGTGACAACCAGCCGGGCGTCGCCAAGCAGTTCGCTCAACGCGTGTTGCAGATGTTGCGGGGCGATCATGGCGCCTTGACGAACTGCAATTGCCCCAGTGCCTGAGTGGTGGCCTGTTCGATGCGCATTGATGGCAGGTGCAGAATCAACTGTCCTGATTTGCTCGCGCGGCCGCGCAATTCTACGCGTCCGCCCACCGGAAAGGCTTCAGGGTTGAAGCGCAACTGAAACGGCAGCGACTGGCCGTTGCCCTTGAGCAGGGTGCTGGTCAGCAGTTTTTGCGGACGACCGCGATCGTCGATCACCAGCATCGCCAGTTCGACCTCGGCACCGGCCGGGACGCCCAGCAATTGCCCGCTGAGCTCACGCTGATAAGGCAGCAACGGACCCGGCCCGGCCGGCAGCTTGATCGCTGGCGCCACGGGCGGCGCGGCGACAGGTTTCGGGGCGTCATTGCTGCTGCATGCGGCCAGCAAACCGATGAGGCCGAGTAAAAAAAGGGGGCGTAACGTCATCAAGAGCTCCACAAGACAAAAATCGAAAGGCTGTGTCACGCCAAGCGTGCAGTATTACCGAGCCGGGGCAATTTCACATCGCTTTAATGCGCGTCTATATACCGTAAACCCCCAGCCTTGTCTTGCCAGCAGGATGCGCTAACATGGCGCTCCTCATTCTTTCGTTGCCAGCCACCATGCACTGTCCCTTCTGCGGTGCCAATGACACCAAAGTCATCGACTCCCGCCTCGTCGCCGAAGGCGAGCAAGTACGCCGCCGCCGCGAATGCCTGGCCTGCGGCGAGCGCTTCACGACGTTTGAAACCGCCGAGCTGGTCTTGCCGCGCCTGATCAAGCAGGACGGCAGTCGCCAGCCGTTCGACGAAGAAAAGCTGCGCGCCGGCATGCAGCGCGCCCTTGAAAAGCGCCCGGTGAGTGTCGAACGCCTTGAAGCTGCACTGGCCCACATCAAGCACAAGCTACGGGCCACGGGTGAGCGCGAGGTCAAGTCGCTGGTGGTCGGCGAGCTGGTCATGGGCGAGCTGCAAAAGCTGGATGAAGTGGCCTATATTCGCTTCGCGTCCGTGTATCGCCGCTTTCAGGACCTCAACGAGTTTCGTGAAGAAATCGACCGTCTGGCCCGCGAGCCGGGTAAGGAATGAGTGCAGTGTTGACTGAACAGGCAGCCCTCGACGTTCATTACATGGCCCATGCGCTGGAACTGGCGCGCAAGGGCCTTTATTCGACACACCCCAACCCGCGAGTCGGTTGCGTGATCGTGCGTGACGGCCAGATTGTCGGTCAGGGCTGGCATGCGCGGGCTGGCGAGCCGCACGCCGAAGTGCACGCGCTGCGCGAGGCCGGGGAGCTTGCCCGGGGCGCAACCGCCTACGTCACACTTGAACCGTGCAGCCATCAGGGACGCACCCCGCCGTGCGCCGATGCACTGATCAGCGCCGGGCTGGCGCGGGTCGTTGCGGCAATGCAGGACCCCAATCCGCAAGTGGCCGGCAGCGGGCTTTTGCGCCTGATGACTGCCGGTATCAGCGTTCAGTGCGGCGTACTGGAAGGCGAGGCGCGAGCGCTGAACAAAGGTTTTATCAAGCGCATGGAAACCGGACGGCCCTATGTGCGGGTCAAGATGGCCATGAGCCTGGATGGCAGAACGGCCATGGCCAGCGGTGAAAGCCAGTGGATCACCGGCCCCGAGGCGCGTTCTGCGGTTCAGCGCCTGCGCGCCCAATCGAGCGTGGTGCTGACCGGTGCCGATACGGTGCTGGCCGACAAGGCACGCCTGACCGTGCGCCCTGACGAGCTGGGGCTCAATGCCGAACTCACTGCGCTGGCGGCTGCGTGTCCGCCCCTGCGCGTATTGATCGACGGACGGCTGCGCGTGCCATTGGATACGCCGTTCTTTCAGGCGGGCAGTGCGCTGGTCGTGACCTGCGCCGCGGCGTCGGCGCGGGGTCGTTATCAGGAAGACGGTCACGAGATGCTGGCGCTGGCCGACAGCGCCGGTCATGTTGACCTGCGCAGGTTGATGGGCGAACTGGGCGCGCGGGGCGTCAACGAGGTGCTGGTCGAAGCCGGTCCGCGTCTGGCCGGTGCCTTCACGCGTCTCGGGCTGGTCGACGAATTTCAGCTATTCATTGCAGGCAAGTTTCTCGGTTCGTCGGCCCGGCCGCTGCTCGATCTGCCCCTGGCGCAGATGAGTGAAGCGCTGGAGCTGAACATCATTGAAATGCGAGCCGTCGGCAATGACTGGCGAGTCATTGCTCTCCCTGTCAGTGCACCCGGCGTATAATTCTTCGCTTTCGCCTAGCGCGTAGCCCTTGTTCTCCCGGAGGACCCATGTTTACTGGCATCATCGAATCCATCGGCAGCATCCGCGCCCTGACTCCCAAGGGTGGCGACGTCCGCGTTTACGTGGAAACCGGCAAGCTCGACCTGAGCGACGTCAAACTCGGCGACAGCATTGCCGTCAATGGCGTATGCCTGACCGCTGTCGAATTGCCCGGCGACGGCTTCTGGGCTGACGTCAGTCGTGAAACCCTGACCGTGACTGCCTTTGTCGATTTGAAGAGCGGCAGCCGGGTCAATCTGGAAAAAGCCCTGACGCCGACCACGCGTCTTGGCGGTCACCTGGTCAGCGGCCATGTCGACGGCGTCGGTGAAATCGTCGCCCGTGCCGATAACGCCCGCGCCATCCAGTTTACGGTGCGTGCGCCGCGCGAGCTGGCCAAATACATCGCCCATAAAGGCTCGATCACCGTTGACGGCACCAGCCTGACGGTCAACTCGGTCAATGGCGCCGAGTTCGAACTGACCATCGTGCCGCACACCCTCAGCGAAACCATCATGGCCGACTACCTGCCTGGCCGTAAGGTCAACCTGGAAGTGGACCTGCTGGCGCGCTATCTGGAGCGTCTGTTGCTGGGCGACAAGGCAGCAGAACCGGGTCACGGCACGATCACCGAAAGCTTTCTGGCCGAGACCGGCTACCTCAAATCCTGAATCAAGGAGGGTGCCGCGTGGCGCTCAATAATATCGAAGAACTGGTTGAAGACATCCGCCAGGGCAAGATGGTCATCCTCATGGATGACGAAGACCGCGAGAACGAAGGCGACCTGATCATGGCCGCCGAATGCGTCAAGCCTGAGCACATCAACTTCATGGCGCGTTTCGCCCGTGGCCTGATCTGCATGCCGATGACCCGCGAGCGCTGCGAAACCCTCAAGCTGCCGCTGATGGCGCCGCGCAACGGCTCCGGTTTCGGCACCAAGTTCACCGTCTCCATCGAAGCTGCCGAAGGCGTGACCACCGGTATTTCCGCAGCCGACCGTGCGCGTACCGTGCAGGCCGCCGCTGCCAAAGAAGCCAAAGCCGAAGACATCGTCAGCCCGGGGCACATCTTCCCGCTGATGGCTCAGGCCGGTGGCACTCTGGCTCGCGCCGGGCATACCGAAGCGGCGTGCGATCTGGCGCGCATGGCCGGGTTCGAGCCGACGGGGCTGATCTGCGAAGTCATGAACGACGACGGCACCATGTCGCGTCGCGCCGAACTTGAAGAATTTACCCTGCAACACGACATCAAGATCGGCACCATCGCCGACTTGATCCACTACCGGATGATCCACGAACGTACCGTTCAGCGGATTGCCGAGCAGCCGATGGACAGCGAACTGGGCAGTTTCAACCTGGTGACCTACCGTGATTCGGTCGAGGGCGATGTGCATCTGGCGCTGACCCTGGGCAAGATCTGCGCAGAAGAGCCGACCCTCGTACGCGTCCACAATATGGACCCGTTGCGCGACCTGCTGATGGTCAAACAGCCCGGCCGCTGGAGCCTGCGCGCCGCCATGCGTGCGGTTAGCGAGGCGGGCAGCGGTGTTGTGCTGTTGCTTGGTCACCCCCTGGATGGCGATGTATTGCTGGCTCATATCCGCGAAACCGCAGGGCAGCAACCGATCAAGACGCCGACCACTTACAGCACGGTGGGTGCCGGTTCGCAGATCCTTCGTGACCTCGGTGTGCGCAAAATGCGCCTGATGAGTTCGCCAATGAAGTTCAATGCGATATCCGGTTTCGATCTGGAAGTTGTAGAATACGTGCCCTCCGAATAAATACCGGCAGGTCGAGGCGTGCGAAAGACGGTTTTCGCAGCTTTTGGCCTGACAGTTGTGATTCGTGGCCTAATATCCCTCAAAGTCCGCCCCAAGGCGGGCTTGCTCTTTAATACGAGACTCACCGAATGACCTTGAAGACCATCGAAGGTACCTTCATCGCCCCCCAAGGCCGCTACGCCTTGGTGGTTGGCCGTTTCAACAGCTTCGTCGTGGAAAGCCTGGTTAGCGGTGCCGTTGATGCGCTGGTACGCCACGGCGTGAGCGAAAGCGATATCACCATCATCCGTGCGCCGGGTGCGTTCGAGATTCCACTGGTCGTGCAGAAAGTTGCTCAACGCAGCGAGTTCGCGGCCATCGTTGCACTGGGTGCAGTGATCCGTGGCGGTACTCCGCACTTCGAATACGTGGCAGGCGAGTGCGTCAAAGGCTTGTCCCAGGTTTCCATGGAATTCGGCGTTCCGGTCGCTTTCGGCGTATTGACTGTCGATTCCATCGAGCAGGCCATCGAGCGCTCCGGCACCAAGGCCGGCAACAAGGGCGCTGAAGCTGCCCTGTCCGCCATCGAAATGGTCAGCCTGCTGTCGCAGTTGGAGGCCAAGTGATTTCCGACGACACCGACCAGTTCAACCCGCGCGACGCCAAATCGCCGGAAATCGCCAAGGGCAAGAGCGCCAAACGTCGCGAAGCGCGTCAGATGGCAACTCAGGCCCTGTACCAACGGCACATGGCTGGCCACGCGCTGAACGAAATCGAAGCCCAGTTCCGTGTCGATAATGACTTCAGTAACGTTGACGGCACTTACTTCCGTGAGCTGCTGCACGGCGTGGCAATCAACCAGACCGAGATCGACACTGCTCTGACGCCTTGCCTTGATCTGACCATCGAAGAACTCGATCCGATTGAGCTGGCGATATTGCGCCTGTCCACCTTCGAACTGCTCAAGCGCATCGACGTGCCTTACCGCGTTGTGATCAACGAAGGCATCGAACTGGCCAAAGTCTACGGCTCCACTGACGGCCACAAGTTCGTCAATGGCGTGCTGGACAAGCTTGCACCGCGCCTGCGTGAAGTCGAAGTGAAGGCTCACAAGCGCTGATCAGCGCCTGACCTTCATGGGAGAGTTCGAGCTGATCCGCAATTACTTCGCCGCCGCGCCCTGTGCGCAGGCGGGTGAAGAGGTTGTATTGGGGATCGGCGACGATTGCGCGCTGCTGGCGTTACCGCCCGGTGAGCAGTTGGCGATCTCGACCGATACGCTGGTGGCCGATGTGCATTTTCCGGCCGTCTGCGACCCCTTTCTGCTTGGTCAGCGTGCATTGGCCGTCTCTGCCAGTGATCTGGCGGCCATGGGCGCTCGTCCCGTTGCATTCACCCTTGCCCTGACCTTGCCGCATGTCGATGCCGACTGGTTGCAGCGCTTTGCTCACGGTTTGAGCCTGATGGCGCAAGGCTGTTCGTTGCGCCTGATCGGTGGTGACACCACGCGCGGTCCGTTGAGCCTGACCCTGACCGTGTTCGGTGCTGTACCCTCAGGGCTTGCGTTGACACGTAGCGGCGCTCGCGTAGGTGACCTGTTATGTGTCGGCGGTGCGCTGGGCGATGGTGCAGCTGCGTTGCCCCTGGTGTTGAATCAACGCAGCGCCGAGGCTTCGATTGCCGAACCGTTGCTGGCGCGCTACTGGTCGCCACAACCGCAATTGGCGCTGGGTCAGGCATTGCGCGGCAAGGCGACGTCGGCGCTGGATATCTCCGATGGCTTGCTCGCGGACTGCGGGCACATCGCCCGTGCTTCGGGGGTACGTCTGTTGATCGAGCGCGACGGGCTGCCAATGTCGCCGCACCTGCTCGCGTTGTTCGACCTGCAGGCCGCGCAACAGGCGGCGCTTAGCGGCGGTGATGATTACGTGCTGGCCTTTACGCTGCCGCCAGAACATCTGGCTGGGTTGCTCGACGCCGGCTGGCCGGTGCATGTGATCGGCCGGGTCGAGGCTGGAAATGACGTGGTTCTGATCGACCATGCCGGAGCCGACATCACCCCCGATACCCGTGGCTACCAGCATTTTGGCGGCCCACAGTGACGGGGTGTGTCAGGTCTATCTATCGAACTTTATGATCTAAATGCCCGAGAATTCAGCCTGAGCGTCTGTAGGAACCTGCTGTTACAATGCAAATCTTGCGAATTTCCAGTCTTCATACTGATCAGGAGCACACGGTGCCCGTCGTATTTGTCGCCGCTTCCAAACTGCCCACACCCTTTGCAGAATTTGCCATGCACGGCTTTATCGAGTCAGCAACCGGCCGTGAACACGTTGTCCTGAGCCTGGGCGATGTAGCGGATGGCGCTCCGGTTCTTGGCCGGGTGCACTCCGAATGCCTGACCGGTGATGCACTGTTCAGTCAGCGTTGCGATTGCGGCTCTCAACTGGAAGCCGCCATGCGCGCCATTGCTACCGAGGGGCGCGGCGTATTGCTGTATCTGCGTCAGGAAGGGCGCGGCATCGGCCTGATGAACAAGATCCGCGCCTACGAGCTGCAGGACGGCGGGGCCGATACGGTCGAAGCCAACGAGCGTCTTGGTTTTGCCGCCGACCAGCGCGACTACGCCATCTGCCTGCCGATGCTTCAGCATCTGGGTGTGCAGTCGCTGCGCTTGATGACCAACAACCCGCGTAAAGTCAAAGCGCTGACCGACATGGGCATCAATGTCGCCGAGCGTGTGCCGCTGCACACTGGGCAAAACCCGCACAATCGCCTTTATCTGGCGACCAAGGCCGGCAAGTTGGGGCACATGATGGGTAACGAACACCAAAGCGAGGTCGGCCCCGCGTGACACGCAGCGAGGTGCGCCAAAAGCTGGAAATGGCCTGGTGGCGCCAACTGGGCCTGACCTTGGCACCCTTGTTGGTGGTTTGTGTGTTTTTCGGCTCCAGTGAGCCGCTTATCCCTGTGTTGGCGATACCGTTGTTCATCGCCGGGATAGGCTCGATGTTTGTCAGCCTGAAGCCATTCGGTGCCTACAAACGTGCATTGGCGGCCACTCAGGCTGCGCTCGACACGCCGGAAGAGCCCGCCGCCTGGATCAAACTTGCTGCGGTTCGCCGTTTCGCCTTTCTGGCGGCCGGGCTTCCCGCCTGGATCGCCGCCATCGCTGTACTGTTCGGCCTGCACCCGCTGCCGGTTTGCCTGTTGGCATTTTCCAGTGTGGTGCTGCTTTACCTGTACCGGATTCCGGCAGCCAGCTGACTAAGGGTGCCGGTGCTGTAGCGCCCGGTCCGCTCCCACATAAGCCACTCTGCGAGCATTTTACAGGTTTTGAGGTGCGTGAAGATTTGGGCTTCTGCCCGGAGGGCGTGGGAGCTTCAGGAGGTTACGACGGCTGCGATGGGCTGCAAAGCAGCCCCAAAAACCGGCCAACTCGGCTCTGTCTGGCAAACCGAGGCGGCAGGTTTTGCTGTCGGTTACCGACAGTTCGCGGACAAGTCCGCTCCTACAGATTCCGACAGGCCCCATAAAAGTCTGACAGGTCGCGTAAAAGTCCGGGAGTTTGTGGACAAGCGAGGCGTCGCCCGGTCCGCTTCACGGTCTGAGTCGGAAGCGGACTTGTGTAACTGTCAGCCAATCAGCGCTAACCGCTCATTGATCGCCGCTTCGATCCCTTCAGCATCCAGCCCGCATTCAGCCAGCATCTGCGCCGGTTTGGCGTGCTCGACATAAACGTCCGGCAAGCCCAGGTGCAGCACGGACTTGAGGATGTTCGCGCGGGCCAGAAACTCGCTGACTGCCGCACCCGCACCACCCATCACCGCGTTTTCTTCCAGCGTGACCAGCAGTTCATGACTGGCAGCTGTTTCGCGTACCAACGCCTCGTCCAGTGGTTTGACGAAACGCATGTCGATGACGGTCGCGTCCAGTTTCTCAGCGACCACCAGAGCCTCGGCCAGTTGCACGCCAAACACCAGAATCGCAACCCCCTGACCTTGACGGCGCACAACGCCTTTGCCAATTTCGACCGGGTCCAGATTGGCCTCGATCACAGCATTCGGCCCGGTGCCGCGCGGGTAGCGCACAGCGGCAGGCCCGGTGTGCAGATAGCCGGTGCTGAGCAATTTGCGCAATTCGTTTTCGTCACTCGGCGTCATCACCACAATGCCGGGGATGCAGCGCAGGTAAGACAGATCAAAGCTGCCCGCGTGGGTCGGGCCGTCTTCGCCCACAAGCCCGGCACGGTCAATGGCGAACAGCACGTCGAGGTTCTGCACCGCAACGTCATGCACCAACTGATCGTAGCCGCGCTGCAGGAACGTCGAATAGATCGCCACCACCGGCTTGCTGCCTTCACAGGCCATACCGGCTGCGAGGGTGACGGCGTGTTGCTCGGCAATGGCCACATCGAAGTAGCGCTCGGGAAAGCGCTCGCTGAAGTCCACCAGGTCCGAACCTTCCTTCATGGCCGGCGTGATACCCACCAGACGCGAGTCGGCCTCGGCCATGTCGCAGATCCACTGGCCGAACACACCGGAGTATTTCGGTGAGCTGACTTTTTTCTGAACGCTGACAGGTGCATTCAGGGGTTCAAGCTTGGTAATGGCGTGATAGCCGATCGGGTCGACTTCGGCGGGCGCAAAACCCTTGCCCTTCTTGGTCACCACGTGCAGGAATTGCGGGCCTTTCAGGTCACGCATGTTGCGCAGCGTGGCAATCAGGGTTGGCAGGTCATGGCCGTCGATAGGGCCGATGTAATTCCAGCCCAGCTCTTCGAACAGCGTGCCGGGGACCAGCATGCCCTTTGCGTATTCTTCGGTACGCCGTGCGATTTCCCACGCGCCCGGCAGCCGCGAAAGCACTTTCTTGCTGCCTTCGCGCATGCTGGTGTAGGTACGGCTGGAAAGAATCTTGGCCAGATAGTTCGACAGCCCGCCGACATTGCGCGATATCGACATGTCGTTGTCGTTGAGGATCACCAGCATGTTCGCCGCGACTTCCGGCGCGTGGTTCAACGCCTCGAATGCCATGCCGGCGGTCAGCGCACCGTCGCCGATCACGGCAATCGATTTGCGCTCACTGCCTTGCAGACGCGAAGCAATCGCCATACCCAGCGCCGCGCTGATCGAGGTGCTGGAGTGGCCAACGCCAAACGTGTCGTACTCGCTCTCGCTGCGGCGCGGAAAGGCGGCAACACCGTCCTTCTGGCGCAGGGTGGACATGCGCGCGCGACGGCCGGTGAGAATCTTGTGCGGATAGGCTTGATGACCCACGTCCCACACCAGACGGTCGTCCGGGGTGTCAAACACGTAATGCAGCGCGATGGTCAGCTCGATGACCCCAAGACCGGCACCGAAATGCCCTCCGGTCTGGCCAACGGAGTACAGCAGCTCCAGGCGCAGTTCATCGGCCAGGGTTTCGAGCTCGGCTTCACCCAGACGGCGTAAGCCGTGTGGGGTGTCAGCCTGGTCGAGCAACGGCGTGACCGGGCGCTCGCGGGGGATCTCTTTGAACGTCGTGGGCATCAGGCGAATCGTTATTTATAAGTAAAGAGGCGGCAGTTTACCTTATGCATCGCACGCTGCCCATGAAGTGAGTCGGCGGAAGGTCCGTCGACTGACAAGCTTGATGATTCAGACCTGATGAACCGTCGTTGATTCATCGTATTTCAGTCCCGGCAAATAGCGATCAGTGACGGCGCTCGACGATGTACCGCGCCAACTCGCGCAACGGCTCTGCCGTGGTGTCGAAAAGACTCAGCGCAGCGAGCGCCTGATCGCGCAATTCCAGGGCATAGCCCTTGGCCGCGTCCAGGCCCAGCAGTGCGGGGTAGGTCGGTTTGTCGCGGGCGATGTCGGCACCCTGGCGCTTGCCGAGGGTCGCGGTATCGCTTTCGACGTCGAGAATGTCGTCTTGAACCTGAAAGGCCAGACCGACCGCACGTGCATAGACCTGCAGGGCATCGAGCCGCGCCTGATCGGCCTGACCGCTGGCCAGGGCTCCGAGCCGAACACTGGCTTCGATCAACGCGCCGGTCTTGTGACGGTGCATGTATTCCAGCGCAGCCTGATCCAGCTTTAGTCCTACCGAACCCAGATCGATGGCCTGTCCGCCCACCATTCCGGCCGGACCTGCGGCAGCGGCCAGTGTGCTGACCATCTGCAATCGGGTTGCGGCGTTACGCGAGCTCAGGTGCGGGGCGAGCAAGGCGGTGAAAGCGAGGCTTTGCAGGCCGTCACCGGCGAGGATCGCGCAGGCCTCATCGAACGCCTTATGGGTGGTCGGCTGGCCGCGACGCAGGTCGTCATCGTCCATCGCCGGCAAATCGTCGTGCACCAGTGAGTAAGCATGGATCAGCTCGACCGCACAGGCCGCGCCATTGGCATCTTCGGCCACGCCGCCCAGTGCTTCACAGGCGGCGTAGGCCAGCAGCGGGCGCACACGTTTGCCACCGTTCATCACGCTGTAACGCATGGCCTCGTAGAGGCGGCTCAGCTCAGGGCTCGGTGCCTGAAACAAGCCTTCGAGTGCTGCATTGACGCGAGTCTGGCTTTGCGCTTGATAGCTCGCGATCATTCGGGGAGTTCCGCGTCGTCGAACGGCTCTTCGGTCAGTTCACCGTCGCGTTCCAGCAACACTTGAACCTTTTGTTCAGCCTGGGTGAGGGCGCTCTGGCAGTCACGCGTCAGGCGCACGCCTTGCTCGAAGGCGGTCAACGAGTCTTCCAGCGACAGCTCACCATTCTCCAGTCGCTCTACCAGCGCTTGCAGATCAGCGAGAGACTGTTCGAAATCCAGTGCAGCTTTCTTGCGGGCCATGGGGGCATTTCCGGTAGAGGTTAAACCGCGCGACACTAGCAGAGCGGCGGCCTTGGGGCAAATGACGGCGATGGATGTTCGTTGTCGTAGCGAGCAAAGTGACTCAACCCGCAGCAAACCCGTTCTGCAAGTCGGCGATCAGATCATCCGGGCTTTCAAGGCCAACCTGCAGCCGCAGCATAGGCCCCATACCGCGGTCTGGACCATGCTGCTCGATTTCCGTGACCAGGCTTTCAAAACCGCCCCAGGAATAACCGATGCCAAACAGCGTCAAGGCACCTGTAAAACGATCCAGCACCTGCCGATCAGCCGTTTTGAACTCGAAACTGAGCAAGCCGTTGCAACCATGGAAATCGCGTTTCCAGAGGGCGTGCCCCGGATCGCTCGGCAGCGCGGGATACAGAACGCGCGCGACTTCAGGCTGATCCTGCAGCCATTGCGCGACCTGCATCGCGTGGCGTTCGTGCATGGCCATGCGTGCCGCCAGACTGCGCGCCCCGCGTAGCACCAGATAGGCGTCATCCGGGCTGACGGTGTTGCCGACAGCGGTGTTCATGGTCTTGAGGGTTTGCCAGTGAGTTTGGGTGGTACTGACACTGCCCATCATCACATCCGAGTGCCCGGCCATGTATTTGGTCAGGGCCATCAGCGAGATGTCCGCGCCCAGCTCCAGCGGCTTGTATAAAACCCCGGAACCCCAGGAGTTATCCACCGCCAATAGCATGCTCTTCGCTTTGCACAACTGCGCCAGGGCGGGCAGGTCGCACATCTCGAAGGTCAGCGAGCCCGGTACTTCGGCGTAGATCATCCGCGTGTTGGTTTTGATCATCGATTCCACGTCACTGCCATCGGCGGCATAGAAGTCGAACTGAATATCGAAAGCCTTCAACATCGTGTTCGCCAGACGCCGGACAGGTCCATAGACCGATTCGGTGAGCAGTACGTGATCGCCGGGGCGCAGAAAGGATTGAAACATCTGTGCGACGGCGGCAAGCCCGGTCGGGTAAAGACACGTGCCGTGCGCGCCTTCAAGCTCAGAGATCAGGTCCTGCAAGGCAAACGCAGTCGGGTTGCCATTGGCCCCGTAAGTCAGCGAACGCTCCGGCCCGGCCGTGCGAACCTCGGCTTCGCGCAAGCTTTCCAGGCTGTCGAACACTACCGTGCTGAGGCGCACAACCGGCGGATTGACCGCAAGCCCCGGGCCGCTACTGGCGCTGCGACCACGTTGCGACAGGGCAGTGTGGGCGCGAGGGTCTTTGCTGTGCGGCATCTGAGGCTCCGGTAAGTGCTGGCGTTATTGATTGCACCAAGCGTAATGCATCCGTGCGGTTGGCAGGTATTACTGATCGTTCTTCGCTATGTCCAGTGCGTAAAACTCGTGCAGTTTGGCCTGTAGCAATTGCCTGTCCGGCAGTCGGGTCTGGTATTCGGCAATCAGTGCCGGTGACAACGAGCGGTTCAGCGCGTACTCGACCACTTCATCGTTTTTGCTGGCGCACAACAGCACGCCAATGGCGGGGCTTTCATGGGGTTTGCGCTCGGTCTGGTCCAGTGCTTCCAGATAGAAGTTCAGTTTGCCCAGGTACTCAGGCTCAAAGCGTCCGACCTTGAGTTCGATGGCAACAAGGCAGTTGAGGCCACGATGGAAAAACAGCAGGTCCAGGGCGAAATCCTGGCCACCCACCTGCACCGGGTACTCGGAGCCGACAAAGCAGAAGTCACGACCCAGTTCGATCAGAAAATCCCTCAGGCGTTGCAGCAAGCCGCGATGCAGGTCCGCCTCGGCATGTCCGGCAGACAGCTCCAGAAACTCCACCATGTAGGCATCACGAAACACCTCCAGTGCGGCCGGCCGGGTTTCCTTGAGCATGGCCGAGGCTTTGGCTGGCTGGGTGACAGTGCGTTCGAACAAGGCGGTTTTGAATTGGCGTTCCAGTTCGCGGCTGGACCATTTTTCCCTGATAGCCATACGCAAGTAAAACTCACGTTCTTCGGGTCGCTTGCTTTGACTGAAAATGATCAAGTGATGAGTCCACGGCAATTGTGTCAGCACTGCTGACACTTTCTCATCGCCCCGGTAAGCCTCGAAAAACTGGCGCATGCGAAACAGATTTCGACGTGTAAACCCGCGCAGCCCCGGTTGGGTGGTAGCCAGGTGCTCGGCAAGCTGGCTGACCACTGCATCGCCCCATTCAGCGTTTTCAATCTTGCGACTGATGTAGGCGCCGACTTGCCAGTACAGCTCGATCAGACGCGTGTTGACCGCCTGCGCTGCCTGCTGTCGAGCGCCCTGAATCATGGCGAGCACTTCATCGAAGCGATCACTTGCGGGTGCCTGCGGTACGTTGGGAGTATTCATGCTGCCAGTACTCCGCGATGTGGCAATCGGGTTGCTGGTTGCAAGAGAGGGGCCGGGCGGGTAGTTCCCTGGTTCATGTGAGCGCGTCCTTTGGAAGTCAGTAGGCCGGCTACTTTACGTGCAGATCACACCTGCCAGACCCGGCATTTGCGCCGGGTTTGTGACATCAGGTTTCTCTTCGCGCCGACCTTGACTTGCGCCTCATTTATCCAGATCAGAGGCCTCATGTCGCTCCGGAACCTGATCCGCTTCTTCGCCCCAGGTGCGATTGACCTTCTGGCCTTTGATGACAGCCGGGCGTGCTGCGATCTCTTCCGTCCAGCGGATCAGGTTCGGGTATTCGTGCACTGACAGGAACTCGGCAGCCGAGTAAACCTTGTTGCGCACCAGCGCGCCATACCATGGCCACACCGCGATATCGGCAATCGTATAGGTATCGCCGGCCAGGTAGCGGTGCTGCGCAAGGCGACGGTCCAGCACATCGAGTTGACGCTTGGCCTCCATCGCGAAACGGTTGATGGGGTATTCGAGTTTCTCGGGCGCGTAAGCATAGAAATGCCCGAACCCGCCGCCCAGATAAGGCGCAGCGCCCATTTGCCAGAACAGCCAGTTGAGGGTTTCTGTGCGGCCTGCCAGGTCTGCGGGCAGAAAGCTGGAAAACTTCTCCGCCAGGTACAGCAGGATTGACCCGGACTCGAAGACCCGCACAGGCGTTTCATGGCTTCGGTCCAGTAAAGCCGGGATCTTGGAGTTGGGATTGATCTCGACAAATCCGCTGGAAAACTGATCGCCCTCGGATATGCGGATCAGCCAGGCATCGTATTCCGCCCCGCTGTGCCCCAGCGCCAGCAACTCTTCCAGCATGATCGTGACCTTCACCCCATTGGGCGTGGCCAGTGAATAAAGCTGCAGCGGATGCTTGCCGACCGGCAGCTCCTTCTCATGCGTGGGACCGGCGACAGGCCGGTTGATGCTGGCAAACGCGCCACCCGTTGGCGTTTCCGGCTGCCAGACTTTTGGTGGGGTGTAAGGAGATTGCGTCATGAAGAGCCTCGCTTGTTCAGGGACGATCGCAGGACCGGTCGCGTTGAAATGACCATTGACGTTATAGATCAATGCGCGGGGAGGGAAGTGCCTTGCGATTCTGGTCGTGCACAGCGCCCATCGTAACGAGGCAGCCAAGGCAGCATTAGATTGCCGTCTGTAGTCTGTGGAATATTCCTACAGCAACTAAGGCGGCGTCCTATAGCTGTAGATCGGCAAAACAAGGGAGTATGTGTGCGCATCAGGAGGCCTGAAGGTTATCCATGTTAGCGCTTGATTGTCATAGGTCGTTTGCCCAGGCCAAATTATTAATAACCGGATATCCGTATGCCGTTATCTTGTATCGCAGGCGTTATCAAATGGCGCGATCTGGTCATCAATCTCGTCTACAAAGAAATAAAAATCCGCTATATGGGCGCGACGCTGGGTTTTGTATGGTCACTGGGTAATCCTTTGGTTGTGACACTCACGTATTACATGGTGTTTACCTACATTTTGCCCAGCAGTCAGGACCGTTTCGCACTTCATCTGGTGACCGGCGTCGTCCACTGGATGCTGCTGGCGCAAATAGTTTCGCAGAGTGGGGAGTGGCTCATCAATAACGGCAATCTCATTCGCAAATTACGCTTCCCACGCATCTTGCTGCCCGTCTCCGGGGCGCTCACGATTATTGTGTTCTGGGCAGGCTGCATGATCGTGTACGCATCATTGTTTGCCATGCTCGGCGGTGTGTTTACCCGGGCACTGTTTTTTTACCCGATTGTATTGATCGCATTCATGGCATTGATCATGGGCTTGGGTCTGGCGCTCAGCGTCATCCAGATAACCGTGCGTGATGCCAAGCATTTCATCGATGTGTTTTTACCCTTGCTGTTCTGGTTCACGCCAATCGTGTGGGTCACCTCTTCGCTGCCCGAGGGTATTGCCAGTATCGCGGCCTACAACCCGGTAGCCCTGTATTTCAAAAGTTTCAGCAGCATTCTGCATGCCGGGGTCATTCCGGATACCCGTGAACTGGTCCTCTGCGTAGTGCTGGGCGCCACGTCGCTTGTAGCCGGCCTCGCCATATTCAGACGAGTAGACCGTGCGGTGGAGTACTTATGAGCAGCGTCGTCATCAAGGCCGAAAACCTCACCAAGCAGTTCGTCCTGCGCCATAACAGAGGCGGTCTGAAGAAAAAGTTTCTAGGACTGTTTGACGCCCGACACCGGGAGTACGCCGAGCACTTCATGGCGGTAAGCGACGTGTCGTTCACCCTGCACAAGGGCGAGTCGCTGGCGCTTGTGGGCCACAACGGTTCTGGCAAAAGCACGCTTTTGCAGCTTGTCTCAAGAATCCTTATTCCTACCAGCGGGCGTTTGACTACCGTTGGCCGTGTAGCGCCGTTGATTGAAATTGGCGTTGGCTTTCATCCCGAACTGACCGGCGAAGAAAATATTTACCTGAACGCCAGTCTGTTCGGCTTGAGCAACAAGGAAATACGTTCGCGCTTCAACGAGATTGTCGATTTCTCCGGTCTGGGGAATTTCATTGATACACCGGTGAAGAACTATTCATCGGGCATGTACATGCGGCTGGGGTTTTCGGTTGCTGTCCATGTGGAACCGCAGACGTTACTGGCTGATGAGGTACTTGCTGTGGGTGATGAAGAATTCAAGCTCAAATGTCACGAACGAATTCGCAGCCTGCAGGATGACGGCATGGCCTTGATTCTGGTGACTCACGCCGTAGAAGAAGGCAGAGCATTTTGTCAGCGATATTTGAAACTTGAGCGTGGTCGGATGATTGAACATGGTTGCTATTAGTAAGTCTTTTTTTGAAGTTTAAAAGTTCAAGGCGTCAGGTTTACATCAACTGGGTAAACACTATTTCACACAGGAATTTCCATGCTGCAAATTATCGTTCCAATGGCCGGAGCCGGGAGTCGCTTTGCCGTTGCAGGCTACACAGACCCCAAGCCATTGATCCCTGTGCATGGTGTGCCGATGATCAAGGTTGTGATTGATAACCTGACACCTGACTGCCCGCACAGATTCATCTTTATCTGTCAGGCGGAACAGGTCGCGGCTTACGGGCTCAGAGAAAAACTGAATGCCTGGGCACCCGGTTGCGGCATCGTCGAACTTGGCGGTTTGACCGGTGGTGCGGCCTGCACTGTTTACGCAGCAAGGCACCTGATCAATTATGACCAGCAAGTGATGATTGCCAACAGCGACCAGTACGTTGACGTAGACATCAATGCCTATCTGCATGCAATGAACGAATGCGATGCCGCTGGCCTGATCATGACCATGAAAGCCAGCGATCCGAAGTGGTCATTCGTGGGGTTCGATTCACAAGGCCACATCAATCGCGTGGTTGAAAAGGAAGTCATCTCGGACGAAGCCACTGTCGGCATCTACAACTTTCGCAGTGGCGGCCAGCTGGTATCAGCCATCGAAGCGATGGTCCTGAAAGATCTTCGCGTCAACGGCGAGTTCTACGTCGCGCCGGCCTACAACGAGCTGATCGAGCAAGGCGCAAAGGTCATTCATTACAGCATTGGCGCTGAAGGTCATGGCATGTATGGCCTTGGCATACCCGTCGATCTGAACCTGTTTCTGTCACTGCCTTTAAGCCGGCAGGCAGCCTCGGGCGTCGGGAACTGACATGCAAATCATCAGCCATCGCGGTTACTGGTTGCACAAGCCCGAGCGCAACCTGACGCAAGCCTTCCATCGATCATTCGATTTCGGTTTCGGTACCGAAACCGACGTCCGTGATGTGGCGGGTCAACTCGTGATTTCTCATGACATGCCCGTGGGCGGCGAACTGACGCTCGACGGTCTGCTCGACATCATGGCGGGTCGCAACCTGCCTCTGGCCATCAATGTGAAGGCCGATGGCATGGCGCTGGCGCTCAAGAAGACGTTTGCCCGTTACGGCCACACCAACTGGTTCGTCTTCGACATGGCTGTTCCGGACATGCGCAGTTACCTCATCGAAGAGGTCATCACCTATTCCCGCCTCAGCGACGTTGAACCTTCACCCGCCTGGCTCGAAAGGGCCACAGGCGTGTGGCTTGATGGTTTCGACAGCGAGTGGTTTTCCAATCAGGTTATTGGTGATCTTTTGTCACAAGACAAGCAGGTCTGTGTGGTTTCACCGGAACTACACGGCCGCGACTGCATGGCGCTGTGGCAACAGTTGCTTGAGTTCAGGTCGGAGAACCGTTTGACGCTGTGCACTGATACTCCCGTAGACGCAGCCATTTTCTTCAAGTGAGGCAATCATGATCAAGGCAGTGATTTTCGATATGGATGGTGTCCTCATCGAAGCCAAGGAGTGGCACTACGATGCACTGAACAAAGCACTCAGTCTGTTCGGCTACACCATCAGTCGCCACGAGCACCTGACGGCTTATGACGGTCTGCCCACTTCGCGAAAACTCGACATGTTGAGTGTCGAACGTGACCTGCCGGTTGCCTTGCACACCTTCATCAACGAGATGAAACAGCAATACACCATGGAGATTGTCCACGCCCAGTGCAAACCGACATTTGTGCATCAATACGCGTTGTCATCGCTGAAAACCCTGGGCTACAAGCTGGCCGTTGCGTCCAACTCCATTCGCAACACCGTGGAGATCATGATGGGCAGGGCAGATCTTGATAAATACCTCGACCTGCAACTTTCCAACGAAGACGTGGCACACGCAAAGCCCGCGCCCGACATCTACACCAAAGCCATCAAGCAGCTTGGCATGAAGCCCGAAGAGTGCCTGATCGTCGAAGACAACGAAAATGGCATCAAGGCCGCCAGAGCCTCGGGTGCCCATGTTCTGGTTGTTGCGCAAACCTGCGATGCAAACCTCAACAACATCCTTGACCGAGTCGAACAGATCAACGCCGACAAGGTGGCCAGCCTGTGAGCAAAATGAACATCATTCTTCTGTCAGGCAAAAAGAGCGAAGCGCAGCCCGGCGATGGCGAGTACCCCGAATACTTGTGCGAGTACAACGGCAAGCCGTTGATCCATACGCTGATCGATAATTGTGCCGCGCTTGAGCCGCGCAGGATTATCTGCACGTTCTCGAATGACGACGTCATCGGTTTGCACCTGCGCAACATGGTCCAGCAGATGCATCCTTCTGCCAGCGTTCTTCCCGTTCACAACATCACCCAAGGCGCTGCCTGCACCGCGCTTCTGGCGAGCGGGCAAATCGATAACGATGATGAGCTGCTGATCCTCAGCGTCAGTGATTTTCTCGACATAGAACTGCGAGAGGTGCTGCGTGTTTTTCGGGAAGCGAACGAGGACGCCGGTGTCGTCATCTTCAACTCTCTGCACCCTCGTTATTCATTTGCACGCCTGGACAGCGACCAGCGCGTTATCGAGGCCGCCGAAAAGAATCCGATCAGTCCTCACGCCATTGCAGGCATGTACTGGTTCAAATCCGGTTCGCTGTTTGTCTCCGCCGCCAAGGAGATGATTCGCAAGGACGCCAGGGTCAATGACCACTTCTACATCGCCCCAGCCCTCAATGAACTGGTGCTGTTACACAAGAAGATTGGTGCCTACCGGATTGAACCCCGTCAGTACCGCCCCTTGAAAACCCAGAACCAGCTTCACGCGTTTGAAATGGCGGACATTCGATGAAAACGGCGAAGCTGGGAGACATGGTCAAAGGCTGGTTCGTGGGCGGGTTTGAACCGTCTGCGTTCAAGACCGAGTCTTGTGAGGTGGGCATCAAGCATTACAAGTCCGGCGACATGGAAGTGGCTCACTATCACAAGGTTGCCACAGAGATAACTGTGTTGCTCTGCGGGTCAGTCATCATGCGCGATAAAGTCTGGAAGGCCGGCGACATCATCGTTCTCGAGCCTGGGGATATCACGGCTTTCGAGGCGCTTACCGATGCGACCACCGTGGTCGTCAAGTTGCCGGGTGCGCTCGATGACAAGTACGTGGTCTGACGCATGAAAACCATTCATCTTCAACACCATCCAGGTCTTGGTTATGCGTCGGCGAATGTGCTGCGTACTCTGCCGGCGGACCTGTTATTGCCCCACGAGTGCTCAAGCCTAGTCTCGTTTCGCAAGCACCCTGTGCGCAAGCCTGATATGGAAATCAGCAAGCTGCATGCGGCGCAACGGTGTACGCAAATACATGATCATGGTTCGTACTGCTTTTATGGCGTGCAGAGTGATTCACCCCTCGCGCCGCTGCTGCTGTGGGACGGCGCGCATTTTCTGAATGTCGGCGAGAAGATCACCGTCATCGAAGACACTCCGATCGAGTGTTACCTGGACCGTGAATACTTCGCCGGATCACTCAAGGCTATTGCGCGTTCGAGCAACTCGGTCACCTACGAGAAAGTGTCCAGGCTGGCTGCCGAGTCGAATGACGATCTCGATAGCTGGACCTTCGGCATTCCTGTCGGTTCAGGCGACGCTACCGTTCTCAATGCGGTAGTGAAGCGCATTCTGGAAATTGAGATTCCGCACAAGGAGATACTGCTGTGCGGCACACCCGGTAGCAACTTCGCTTATTTCGAAAAGGTTCGCATCATTGGGGAGGATATTACTGCGCCGCCCGTGCAGATCTGCAGAAAGAAAAACCGCCTGGCGCAGGAGGCCCGATACAGCAACCTGGTGATCCTGCACGACCGCGTTTTCCTACCCCGGAATTTCGGAGAAGTCGTACATCGCTTCGGTCCGCGCTATCCGCTGATGACGCTGCAAAGCATGTTCTTTGACAATCGAATCAGCATGCATCCGCAGCGCTATTCGGATTACGGCATGGCCATGGACGAGGTCGCGCAGGGGCTGTTAGGGCTGCACCGCACCAACGGTAATGCGCAAGCTATTGCACCGTCAGTATTCTCGGAAGTCGACCGGACTGGATTCTGTTTTGCCAGCCCGATGCGTTATAACAACGATGCCAGTTACCCGACAGGCAGTCTCTATATTTGCCGTAAGGAGGTATGGAATGGCTGCCCTCTGGACGAGTCTCTCCACTGGGTCGAATACGAAGACATCGAGCACGCACTAAGGGCTTCCAGAGCGGGTATTCCGAACCGCATTAACCCGTACGGTATCACCCAGTCCGTGACCTCCCGAGCATTGCTGGGTGGCAAGGCTCCGGTCGAATCAGTTAACGGATGCCTTGAAATGTCCGGCCCCTGCTATTTGTCCTTGCTTGAAAAGATGCCTCTTTTCAATCTGTCCGTCGAGGCCGCGTTGACTCGATTGCGGCAGTTTGGCGACAAATACCTGGCCAATCCGTCGGCGGTGATCATTCCAACCGGTCTTGATCGCATCACCGTCCGCGCCTGGATTGAACTGATTGATCGCGTGGTTCAGCAGTCCACGTTCAAAAACGACATTGAGACGGTCCGAGCGTTTATCGCCGACTTCGAGGGGCTGGTGCTGTGTGATCAGTTGCCAAGTATCCGGCATGCGTTTCTGGTCAGCTGTTTCCTGACAGACCCTATCCAGGCCAAACAGACACTGATCACTCATAGTTGCGAAGTGCGCAACATGTTGCGTCAACGCAGCACGCAGACATGGTTTGTTCGTCAGCAGGATGATTACTTTCACCACAACCTGCTTTCGCTCCCCGGCATTTTGATTTCGGCGCTGGGTGCTTACAGAAACAACGGGAAAATCTTCTATTTTGAAAGCGCGTGGGCTGCGGTGAAGGCCATCTACAACTCCACGCCCTTCACGTCCTATGCCAGGGGTTCCAGATGAAGATATTCGTCGTGTCTCATTTGAGCCCCACGCCTGCCAGTCATGAGTTGATCTGTCAGTTGTCCCATATTAAACACGAGCCTAGAAAAACCGTTCCTGTGCTTGTCATTGACGACCGCTACAACCTGGCCAAACTGCCCGTCAGTGATCTATCGACAGATCATGTCCAGTTCAGCCTGGAAGATTTTCTTCACGAGAACGGTGTGAGCGGCGTCGTGGCCAACACAGTTGCCCGTCATATGGACACGGTGGAGAGCGACTGGGTGCTGATTGATTTTGGGCAGCACGACTCGGCTACCTGCATGGATTTCATCCGGAAAATTGCTCGCTATAACTACCTGAGCCCAAGGCTGCGACACCGGAACATTGTGATCATGGTGCCTGCCATGCATCTGGGCATCTACTCGCGAACGCTCAATGAGTCATTCAACAATTTGCCGGTAAGCACAACCGCTTCGGTCCGCTCCGCTCAGATCGGACGGTTATTCATGGTTACGCGTCTTGAGAAGGTACTGATCAGCCTGCCATTGCTGGTGGGTGTCTTGCGTCGAGCGCGACATCTTTTTCTTCGCATATTTCGGCGTGCTGCACGATCCATCTGACTGATCTGTTCTTACCGTTGTTAGCGGTCGTCTTACATTACAAGGTTAAAAACATGCCTCATCTTACGGCCGTTGATTCCACAAAGATCAGCGTGGTTATCCAGGGCCCTCTCTATCGAAACTTAAGCCCCAAGCGGAACATCTTCGCCTGCATCGCGTCGATAAGAACGCATTTGCCGCACGCTGAAATCATCGTTTCAACCTGGTGCAACGAAGATGTTTCTGCAGTGGAGGCTGATCAGATCATCCTGTCGGATGATCCAGGTGCTTTCGTCGACGATGCCGGCAATCAAATCAACGTCAATCGCATGCTGCGATCAACGCTGGGCGGGATTCAGGCAGCAGCACGGCCGTACATCATGAAGATGCGCGCTGACCACAACCTGACCAGCGCTGCACTTGCTGTCATCGGCCGGCCAGATGACAACGAGCCCGTCGAGCCCCGATTGTTCGACACGCCTATTACCACCACGACGCTTTACATTCGCGACCCTGAACAAATGCCGATGCTGTTTCACATATCGGACCTGGTCCAGTTCGGCACACGTGACGCCATGCTCGCCATGTGGGTACAGCCGTTGTTCAAAAGAGAAGAGCTCTTCAACAACACGCCGTCTCGCAACCCGTTCGGAAACTTCATCGGCTATACATCCGCGCGCATAGTGAGCGAACAGGCACTCATGCTTGGCCTCATGCGCAGGCGCGGTATTGACGCTCGACTTGCAAAACCCTGTCAGGTGGGCCTCAGTAATCTGAAACTGTGGGATAACGTTTTGGGGTGCAATTTCAGGGTATTGAACCACCACGAAGCCGGAGTCGATTTCCCTGAGCGCTTTACCGCAAACAGCTACGTGCTGAAAACGCTCTATACAGCAGATGACATCGAGCAACTAAGGCGCCTTGGGCCTGGCGCCTACCGGTCGAGAATAGCGCGCATCTGGCTCAACCAATACGTACTCAACTGCTTGCGCCCCGGCTGGTGGATATCGTTCGCGACCATCGCCCTGTTCAGCCTCTCGCCTGCGATGGCAAGAGTCGTACGCTCGTACTGGCGAAAGAGCAGGAAGCTGGAGCATGTGGGGTCTTATCGGGTTTAGGCATCATAAGCCCGAACACCTGTACAGTTTAACGAGGCATGACTGTACCGATAAGATTTGATGTTATTTCAAGGCTGTTACTTTATTCTCGCCGCGCTCTTCTATGTGGCCAATCGCCATTTTTGCCGCAGCAGGTTCCCGCTACGCATGGAAGCGCCCCCAACATAAGGAATGAATCGTGACCGCTGTGATTTTTCGCAAGACCCTTCTCGCCATGGCTGTGGCTGCAACTGCTATCCCTGCTTTTGCTGAAACTGTCCAACTGACCAATGCTGGCTACAACAGCGAGCGTCAGGCCCATACTGGCAATCTTGAAATCAACGGCGCCTATACCGGCAGTACGGTTAAAGACGCGATCAAACTCAGCGGTTCGACGGTTGACAAGGATCTGATCTTCAACGCGAACATCAACAACTCCGGCAACCTTGCCGGTGGTGAAGAAGCCAAAGGCGTCAGTCTCCAAGGCGGCAGAATTGTCGGCAGCGTTATCAACCGGCGCCTGATTGATGTGACGAGCACAGGGGCAACTGCTCTGGATGTCGCGACGAGTCTGGCTGTTTTCGAAAACCATGGCAGCATTACCGCCACGGGCACGGGGTCTAAAGGCCTTCGCATCGACGGTGCCACGATCACGGGCTCCAATGCTTATATAACCAATGCGGGGACGATTCGTGGGGATGGCGCTGCTATTGCGATCGGTACTACCCGATACAGCATTAGCAATGCCCAACCCTGGTTTATCGAGCGGGGCGACTTCAACATCTACAACACCGGCTCGATCATTTCTGCAGACAGGGCCGTCGACGCTTCAAAAAGCAACCGACCGGTCGAGCTGATCCTGAGAAAAGGCAGCGTTGTGGTCGGCAACCTGATAGACCTGAGCAATATCGAGCTGGAAGGGGATACCTCTTTCGCAGGTACTGACAGCCATACCGATGGCTACAATATTCGTCTCAAGACGGGCGGCGAGGTTTACGTTGGCGGCACCTCCAGCAGCCCCACTACCATGACCTTTGAGTCCACGCACACCAGCATTAACGGCGACCTCTATGTCGACGGCAACTCTGCGCTCGGCCTGAATCTGAGCAATGCCACTGATACTAAAACTGCTGTGCTGAAAGTGACCGGCACTACTCAGTTCGAGCAGGGCGCGCAAGTAAAGCTGGCGGCAAAGGGTGACGACTTCAACGCCAACGGCACGACTTACAAGCTTATCGAGGCAGGTAAGATCGAATTGCTGGGCAAAGATGGCACAGCGGTCGATTCTGCCGGCAAGCTCGATGTGGTCAGTACCTCCGCGCTACTTAAAATCGACAGCTATACCGTCGATGGCAAAAACGTGGTGGCTGTAGTCACCGGTAAAGGCCGGGAAGAGGTCGCCCAGGTAGTTGCTGATAACGGCGGCTCAGTTAATGAACAGGCAACACTGGTCACCTTGAGCGGTGACAGCATCGTCAGCAGATTGAATGACAGCGACTCGTTCAAACAACTCTTGTTGAACGCGGATGGAGGTCAAGTTGCCAAACTGGCTTCGGAGTTGGCCCCGGAAGTCAGCGGTGGGGCCAGAAGCGCCGCCACCACCAGCCAGAGCCTGATCAGCAATGTGACGGGCAGCCGCACCAGTTCTATACGCGGTGCATCCTCTGGCGAAGGCTTCAAAGATGCGGGTGTCTGGGTCCAGTCACTCTACAGCGACGCCACTCAAGACCGGCGTGACGGCATTGCCGGCTACAACGCCTACAGCAACGGAATCGCAGTAGGTGCTGACGGCAAGGTCAATGAAAACCTGACGCTGGGACTGGCCTACAGCTTCATCAACACCGATGTGAATGGCAAAAGTGGCAACAAAACCAACGTTGATAGCCATGCCTTTACGCTGTACGGCGGGTTTGAAAAGGGCAACTATTTCGTTGATACGAGCCTGACTTACGGCTTCAACGACAACCAGAGCAAGCGCAGCATCGCAGGTACGCGTGCCAAGGCCGATTACGACAGTGACCTGCTGGGTCTGAATCTGGTGGGCGGCTACACCTACCACGTCAGCCCGCAAGTACTGATCGAGCCACGTCTTGCCGCGCGTTACAGCCAGGTAAACATTGATGGCTACCGCGAAAAAGGTTCTTCGGCTGCGCTGAAAGTAGAAGACCAGCGTTATGAGGCGATTGAGTTGGGCGCAGGTATGCGTGTGGCTGGCAGTTTCAGCTTGGGTGCCGGCACGCTGGAGCCGCAGGCCAAGCTGATGGCTTACCATGACTTCGCCGCCGACGAGGCTCAGAGTACATCGACCTTTTTGCTCGGCAGCACGCCGTTCGTGACAACTGGCGCCAAAGCGGTGCGTGACAGCTACGAAGCCGGTGTAGGTGCCGATTACAAACTGGGCGCAGTTACATTGGGCGTCAACTACGACTACATCGGAAAGTCCGGCTTCGATGCCGACGTGTTTTCGGCAAAAGTGCGTTACGACTTCTGATGGATTGGTTTCGTCCTTGCGAACAACGCCGGGTCGGTATTCATGGGGTTTTGATGGCGCTGCTGGTCAGCGCCTTCATCTCGGGTTGTCAGTCGCCAAGCGCCTCATTGCAACAATTGGCGGACGAGCACCACCGGCAGATGCAGATCCTGCCGGGACAGCCTTTTCCGCTGATCGCGCTATTGCCGCCAGAGACCTTCAGGGCCGCTCGCCTGCGGGTATATCTGGAAGGCGACGGTCACGGCTGGGCCACGGCAACCCAGCCCAGTCTTGATCCAAGCCCACGGAAACTGCTCGTACCGAGCCTGGCAATCAACGATCCGACGCCCAATGCTTACCTGGCGCGACCCTGCCAGTTCATCAAGGTCGCAGCGTGTAACCCTGCACTCTGGACCCATCGACGCTTCTCTCTTGAAGTCGTCTCCTGCATCAGCCAGGCGCTGGACCAATTGAAGCACCGCTACGGTAACCGTGAGTTTGAGTTAATCGGCTATTCCGGTGGCGCTACCCTGGCACTGTTGCTCGCTGCGCAGCGGGATGACGTGACTGGTGTTCAGACCCTCGCGGGCAACCTAGACCCGACACAATGGACAAAAACAAAAAGCCTTTCGCCGCTCAGCGGGTCACTGGACCCACTGGATTACACCCAGCGCTTGGCGCTTATACCTCAGCGTCACTTTTCAGGAGCAGGTGACGAAATGATACCCACTGAATTAGCGGAGCGTTATAACCGGCTACTGGGCAACACAGCTTGCAGCCAGCTGATTATCGTTGCGGGTGCGACCCATGAAACTGGATGGGAAGAGGCGTGGAAGGTGTGGAGAGGGCTTGAGTTTGCAGGGTGTAAATGAGTCCTTTCGTCAAAAAAGTCATTCATGTTTTGCCCAAGCGATCATTCAACATATCCAGTAGAGATTGAGGGCTCATCGACGCCTGCTTGGCATAACAGGAAACCAGCAACTCCAACGGGTGAATACCGATTCTGGTTGCAAGCTGATCGAGTTTTTCAAGCGTAGGGCTCTTCAACCCTCGTTCTATCTCGGACAGATAAGTCCGGCCACTGACACCGACAAAATCTTCCTGCGTAAGACCTTTTGCTTCGCGCGCTTCCTTTAGCGCCGCTCCGATTGCTTTGCTCAGATCCATTGCGCCAATGCAGTGAAGATCAATCATGATGGAGTCATAGCCTCCAGCTTGCTGAGCAACGCGTACGGATCAGTCCCGATCCCCCGACAGAAATCCATGAACTCAATCACATCGAGCCTGCGTTCGGCGTTCTCTGTTTTTGATACAAAAGACTGCGGTCGGCCGAGCCGGGCTGCCAATTCTTTTTGCGTTATGCCAGCCGCACTGCGCGCTTCCAGCAAAAGATCAAGCAGCGCTTGGTAGCGAGCGTTATGGATGGTTTTCACGTAGGCGCGCCGTCTGAATATTCCGGCTACCTAAATAAACCTGATTTGGGATTATCCCAAAATGGGTTTTTCATTTAAAATGCTTTCTCAAGGATGCACGCACGCGCTCAAGGAGGCCAAATGAAAACCAGAAAGTCGCAGTTGCTCAGTCGTAGACATCGTTATTTGGGGTTGCCGCATACGCGAAGTCGATGCAAGCAGTGTGTCGCATGCTCTACGGCACCTGATTATCCAACCAAACTCCAGATCGTCAGCGCGATGTACGCCTACCTCATGATCAGTTGGGAAGAGCTGCCCGACCAGAACAAGCGAGCGCTGGGCTTTGATTCTGTCGTGGGCGGCGAAGAGGAAGAGGCTGCGCTGAATCGTCTGGCGGGGCTTTTCATGGAATATGCGGATGTTTCGCTGCGCCGAGCGCTGGATGCGCGGAGGCGGCGGTTGGGGGGGGAAGTGATTGAGTGTCTGACGTGCGGCTTTTCCGAAGCTTTGGTTCCATGTTATGACCATGTTGACCTGTGACTGCATGGGCAAGCGTGGCGGCACGCGAGTCATCTACTACAACGCGCTTTCAGAAGGCTATATCTGGCTATTGATTGCTTACACCAACGCGAAATTCGACAATCTGCCGATCGCGTTCCTGAGTCAATTGAAAGATGAGATCAGTCATGGACAATGAAATGGAACAGTTTCAGAAGGACTTGCTGGATTCAGTACGCCAAATGAAAAATGGCAAGGCCGCGCGCACTACAGAAGTGACGCTGTCGGCTGCTGAGGCCCGAGCTAAAGCCGGTGTTTCCCAGAATGCGTTTGCTCAACTCTTGGGTGTCAGCTTGCGTACTCTTCAGGATTGGGAACAGGGTCGTCGGCAGCCTAACGGCGCGGCACAGACATTGCTGCGGGTTGCCAGCCAGCATCCTGAGGCGCTTCGCGACCTGCAAGGCATTTAATGCGGGTAGTGTCGGTTGTTGTGGTACACGCCATCAGGGTCAATCATTAAGCCGCGATGGACATTAAAAAGCCGGCTTGTGGCCGGCTTCTCGTAGGCGATTCCTATCTATTTTTGATAAACCGCAATCGCCTTCAACAGATGCGCCCTCAACGAAGCGCGAATAGACAACAGGGCAAACGGATCATATGCCCCGTTCAAGCAACGCACCGCTCAACAGCGCCGTGTGCTCTGGATGGTGCGCAGGATACTAAACCTCACCACTTATGCCCAGCCCGGATACCTCCCGAACCCCGTCACAACAACAGCATCGCATTGCGCCGGCTGTTCAGTGTCGACCACCAGAATATCCATCCTAGAATCCGGATCTTTTCCCTGGCAATGTCCTCGCCGCTGAATACTTCGTCCGGGTATTCGGCGTCGTTGTGGCTGCGCAGGCGCAGGCCGCCGTTGGGGAGGCGGTAGAGGTAGCGCACGCGCAGGATGCCGCCGTGTTCGAGGGCGTAGATTTCGCCGTCGATGACTTGGGTCAGTTCTCGATCGACGCCGAGGATCGAGCCGTCCTGGATTTTGTCGGCCATGCTGTTGCCGACCATGGCGACGCACATGCAATTTTTCGGGTCGATGCCCATGGTTTGCAACACTTGCAGGGGCAGGCGGATTTTTTGTCCGGGGGCTTCGGACAGCACGGTTTTACCGACGCCGTGGGGGGATTCGACTTCCATGTAGATCTGAATTTCCACGTCGCCGCGCAGTACGTTTCTTGTTTGCTGGATGGCCATCCGTTTGTCGTCACCGGTGTTTTCATTGGCCGATTCATTGGGGTGTTTGGGCCCGTCGCCGCTGCGCAGCCAACGGGCGTTGACGGTTAATAGTTCAGCCACCTCGTCAATCCGCGCCATGGGTACGCCGCGTTTGAACCAGTTATTGACGTGTTGCGGCGTGATTTTGCGGTTGGCGGCAAAGTCAGTCGCGGTGAGGTGGCACTCTCGAAGGAGGATGCGGAGTCGATCGCCTGATGTATTCATGGCGCAAATTCTACGGGCGTCGCTTGGGCGTTTAAATGAACGAGGTGTTGAGATCGACGTTATCCCAAGAGAGTGGTGGCTATCTGGACTACGGATGGAATGAATAGCGTGTAGGCAGATTCCGTAATAACGCTTTTTCGACTAAACGACGTATCTGGCGTTTACCCAGGCTATACGGGCATTAACGGACTGTTTACGGGCAGGTGAAAAGCCGAGCGCGTTTTTAAACGTGCGGTCTGCAGAAAAATACGTATGAGGGTGTGTCGGGAGCAGATTTGACGCGCAGGGCGCAGCGCAGGAGAGGTAAAGCGTGTTTCCGGGCCCTGGCATCAGGTGCCCGGAAACGCGAAATCGATGATCAGCCTTTGAACGCTTCTACCGATTTCATGATCTCGGCACGGGCAGCGTCAGCGTTGCCCCAACCTTCGATCTTCACCCATTTGCCTTTCTCGAGATCCTTGTAGTTCTCGAAGAAGTGCTTGATCTGCTCAAGCAGCAGGGCTGGCAGGTCGGTGTACTCTTTCACGTCGACATACAGCTGGGACAGCTTGTCGTGGGGTACTGCGATGACTTTGGCATCGCCGCCGCCGTCGTCAGTCATGTGCAGAATGCCGACCGGGCGTGCGCGGATGACCGAGCCTGGGGTAACCGGGTAAGGGGTGACCACCAGCACGTCCAGCGGGTCGCCGTCGTCAGCCAGGGTGTTAGGGATGAAACCGTAGTTGGCCGGGTAGAACATCGGGGTGGCCATGAAACGGTCAACGAACAGGCAATCGGTGTCTTTGTCGATTTCGTACTTGATCGGCGCATGGTTGGCCGGGATTTCGATCGCGACGTAGATGTCGTTCGGCAGGTCTTTACCGGCCGGAATCTTGCTGTAGCTCATTGGGCATTGCCCCCCTGGTTGAACAGACAGATTGCGGCGCGAGCCGCCCTAAAGTGGTCCGGATTATAGGCATATTCTGTTTTGGTTGCTACGCATGGCCTCGGTAGCGGTCAGTGGTCCCGATAAGCCGGGTCCTGATGACGCAACGCATTTAGCCGCGCGAGGGTGTCCTGACGGTAGAACGCCTGAAGTTGTGCGTAGACCGCCGGGTAGCTTTCGTGCAGCAGGTCGGGTGCGCTGAAGAAGTACTCGCTGGTCACGGCGAAAAACTCGCCAGGGTCTTGTGCGGCATAGGGGTCGATGACGGTTTGTGCATCCGGGTCCTGATCCAGCTGCCGGTTGAGGTCGTCGAATGCGCTTTGCATGACGCTGGCCCAGTCGGTCACCCGCATGTCGCTGTGCAGCGGTGGCAGGCCGTTGGCGTCGCCGTTGAGCATGTCGAGCTTGTGCGCCAGTTCGTGGATGACCAGGTTGTAGCCGTCCCAGTCGCCGCTGCTCAGCACGCCCGGCCAGGCCAGAATCACCGGGCCTTGCAGCCATGCCTCGCCGCTGTGTTCGCCATCCCACTCATGTTCCACGCCACTTGCATCGCGATGGCGCTGCGGGCTGACGAAGTCGTCGGGGTACAGCACGATCTCGTGAAAGCCCTGATACCAGTTCAGTTCGCCCAGGCTGAGCAGCGGCAATTGCGCTTGCGCGGCGAGAAACAGCCTTTGTTCGTCGTCCAGCTCTACACCCGGCAGCGCGCTCAGGTGTTTGTCGTTCAGAAACAGCACGCAGGCGTCGCGCAGGTGTGCGTCCTGCTCGGTACTTAAGCCATCGAGGATCGGCAGACGCTTGCGCACCTGCTGCCACAGTTCTTCAGCAACCGGATGCCTGGCGAGGGTTCGTCGCCTGCGCCAATTGCGCAATGACCACATGGTTTAGCGTGCATCTACCGGCGGGGCGCTGCGGCTGCGCACCACGCCAATGACCATCGGCACCAGCGAAATCAGGATGATGGCGAGCACCAGCAGGGTCAGGTTTTGCTTGATGAACGGCACGTTGCCGAAGAAGAAGCCCAGCGCGACCAGACTGCCGACCCACAGCACCGAGCCCAGCACGCTGAACCCCACGAAGCGCGGATAGGACATTCGGCCGACACCGGCCACGAACGGCGCGAATGTGCGGATGATCGGCAGAAAGCGCGCCAGCGTGACGGTCTTGCCGCCGTGGCGCTGGTAGAAATCCTGGGTGCGCAGCAGGTAGTCGCGGCGGAAGATGCGCGAGTTGGGGTTGCTGAACAGTTTTTCCCCGGCGGTACGACCGATGACGTAGTTGGTGCTGTCACCGAGAATTGCCGCCAGCATCAGCAGCCCGGCCAGCAATACCGGGTCCATACCGCCACCGGCAGCCACGGCCCCGGCGATGAACAACAGCGAATCGCCCGGCAGGAAAGGCATGATCACCAGCCCGGTCTCGCAGAAAATCACCAGAAACAGGATCGCGTAGACCCATGTGCCGTAGTTGGTCACCAGCAGGTCGAGATAGACGTCGAGATGCAGGATAAGGTCGAGCGGGTTGAATTCCATTGAAGCACCTGAGGCGAGAACCCTGTCCGGGGTCGCATGCGGAAGAAACGACTTTTCGGTATGCGCGGCATTATAGAAGCAGAATGCGCAGAAGGGGTTTTTGGAATAAGCGGCGGGCTTGACCGAGTGACGACCGGGGCGCCTTATCGTAGCCGAACGCGGCGCTGCTGCCGCGCTCGATCAGGCGGGTGATCAGTCTGAGCTGATCGGCAGCACGTAGTTTTTGAACTGCGTGTCTTCTTTGAAACCAATAGACTCGTAGACCTTCTGCGCCACATCGTTGTTGCTGCTGGTGGACACACGCAGGCGGACTGCATGGGTTTGCTTGGCCATTTTCTTCGCTTGTTTCATCAGATGATCGGCGACCAGTTGGCGGCGAGCGTCTTCAGCAACGTAGATGTCGTTGAGAATCCATACACGCTTGAGCGACAGCGACGAGTAGCTTGGATAGAGCTGGCAAAAACCCAGCAACCTGCTTTCGTCATCATTGGCCAGCGCCAGGTAGATCACCGATTCGTCACGACGCAGGCGTTTTTCGAGAAAGTCCCGTGAAGAGTCCGGGAACGGTGCTTGGCCGTAGAACTCGCGGTATTTGATGAACATCGGGCAGAGTATGTCCAGGTGTTCGAGAGTCGCTTTGATGATCCGCATGGTTGGCCTCAACTTCCCTATGGGCTAATGCAGTGTGCCGGGAGGATTACGCGATCCTGCCCGGCAGCTTTAGAAAGCACAATCTAATGTGGGACTGCGGGGCCGTCGAGCAGGAAATTGCCGATTTTCCTGTCTGAATTTTCGGCAGAGTCATCGGACTCCAGGGTATTCAATTGTGCTTCGTCCTTGAGGCTGACCCCGGAAATCTGCCGTTTGCAGGCTTCGCGCATCAGGTACAGCAGGCGATGGGCGGCCATTGCGTAACTCAGGCCCTCCAGCCGCACGTTGGATATGCAGTTGCGATGTGCGTCGTTCAGTCCGACTTTTGGCGCGTAGGTGAAATACAGGCCCAGGCTGTCAGGGGAGCTCAGGCCAGGCCGTTCGCCGATCAGGATCACCACCATTTTCGCGCCGAGCAGCTCGCCGATTTCGTCCGCCACCGCCACACGGCCTTGCTCGACCATCAGCACTGGCGACAGGGTCCAGCCCTCGGCGCTGGCCTGTTCTTCCAGGCGGGTGAGGAAAGGCACGGCGTGGCGATGGACGGCGAGTGCCGACAGCCCGTCAGCCACCACCACGGCCAGGTCCAGCCCGCCCGGATGAGCTGCGGCGTAATCGCGCAATGTCTGTGCAGACTCGTCATTCAGGCGACGGCCCAGGTCCGGGCGTTGCAGGTAACTGTCGCGGTCGGCAGCAGCGCTGTGCAGCAGTATGGTTTCCCGGCCTTTTTCGGCCAGTTGCGCGCTGATCGCTGCATGATCGAACGCCAGGTGCACAGCATCACGCGCCTGGGCATGCGCTGCTTGAAAGTCGAGCTGCGCGCAGGTTGGCAGGCTTGTGCCGGTGCGCCCCAGCGCGATGCGAGCGGGCGTCAGGCGGCGCAGTTCCAGCCACGGATTGGCGGGCGCGGCGTTGTCTTGTACTTCGTTCATCGGCTGATCACTCATGCGAGGTGCGCCAGTGCCTGACGAAAGGCAGGCGGCAGGCTGTCACCGAAGCGAACGCGGCCGTCTGTCTGAGTGAAGATGCCCATTTTCTCCAGCCAGGCTTCGTATTCCGGTGCCGGACGCAGGCCCAGGCTCTGGCGGGCGTATAGCGCGTCGTGGAACGAGGTGGTCTGGTAGTTGAGCATGATGTCGTCGGAGCCGGGGATGCCCATGATGAAATTGATGCCGGCGACGCCCAGCAGTGTCAGCAGGGTGTCCATGTCGTCCTGATCGGCTTCGGCGTGGTTGGTGTAACAGATGTCGCAGCCCATCGGCACGCCCAGCAACTTGCCGCAGAAATGATCCTCCAGGCCGGCGCGAATGATCTGCTTGCCGTTGTACAGGTACTCCGGGCCGATGAAACCGACCACGGTATTGACCAGAAACGGGTTGAAATGCCGGGCGACGGCGTAGGCGCGGGTTTCGCAGGTCTGTTGGTCGACGCCGTGATGGGCGTTGGCCGAGAGCGCGCTGCCCTGACCGGTCTCGAAATACATCAGGTTTTGCCCGAGGGTACCGCGGTTCAGGCTCAGCCCTGCTTCATAGCCTTCCTGCAGCAGCTTGAGGTTGATGCCGAAGCTGGCGTTGGCGGCTTCCGTACCGGTGATCGACTGGAAGACCAGATCGACCGGCACGCCACGGTTGATCACCTCGATGGAGGTGGTGACGTGGGTCAGCACGCAGGACTGGGTCGGGATGTCATAGCGCTGGATGATGGCGTCGAGCATCTCCAGCAGCGCGACGATGCTTGAGGTGCTGTCGGTAGCCGGGTTGATGCCGATCATGGCATCGCCGTTGCCGTACAGCAGGCCGTCCAGCACGCTGGCGGCAATCCCGGATGGGTCGTCAGTCGGGTGATTAGGTTGCAAACGGGTAGACAGCCGGCCACGCAGGCCCATGGTGTTGCGAAAGCGGGTGACGACGCGGATCTTCTGCGCCACCAGGATCAGATCCTGCACGCGCATGATTTTTGAAACGGCAGCCGCCATCTCGGGCGTCAGGCCCGGCGCCAGCGCGCGCAGGCTGGTTTCGTCGGCCTGATCGCTGAGCAACCAGTCACGAAAACCGCCGACGGTCAGGTGGCTGACCGGCGCGAAGGTCAGTTTGTCGTGGGTGTCGATGATCAGGCGGGTGACTTCGTCCTGTTCGTAAGGGATCAGAGCTTCTTCAAGAAAATGCTTAAGGGGAATATTGGCCAGCGCCATTTGCGCGGCAACCCGCTCGGCATCATTTTGCGCCGCGACTTCGGCCAGATAATCACCGGAACGCGCGGGGCTGGCCTTGGCCATGACTTCTTTGAGGCTGTCGAAGCGGTACGTCTGCGCACCGACAGAATGGGAAAAGCTCGCCATACAGGTTCTCCATGACGTCGCGCTGTTCGCGTTGGACGTAGTCTTTCGGTTGAACCGGTGACGTCCCGGTTCAAACGACTGTGGGAAGCGATGCAAGCAATTAATACTCCATCCCGGCCGGGAGTGCGAGTTTGCAGGCGTAAGCGGATTAGTCAGGGGCAGGATGCATCACGCCGCAGCGTTAAGCCGGGGCGTGATGCACAGGGTTGGTGCGTGGTGTGATTGATCGCGCAGAGCGTCCAGTGCGGCGTTACCACGCTGGAGCGTGGTAACGATAATCGGGCAATCAACCGGCCTAGAAAAAACCCAGCGGGTTAGTGTCGTAGCTCACCAGCAGGTTTTTGGTCTGTTGGTAGTGCTCAAGGGCAATTTTGTGGGTTTCGCGGCCGACGCCGGATTTCTTGTAGCCACCGAATGCGGCGTGTGCCGGGTACAGGTGGTAGCAGTTGGTCCAGACGCGCCCGGCCTTGATTGCCCGGCCTACGCGGTAGGCGCGGTTGATGTCGCGAGTCCACAGGCCTGCGCCCAGGCCGAACTCGGTGTCATTGGCAATCGCCACGGCTTGCGCTTCGTCCTTGAAGGTCGTGACGCTGACCACCGGGCCGAAGATTTCTTCCTGGAAGACGCGCATCTTGTTGTTGCCTTTGAGCAGCGTCGGCTGGATGTAATAGCCCGTCGAAAGATCGCCTTCCAGCTTCTCGACCTTGCCGCCTGTCAGCAGCTCGGCGCCTTCGCCCTTGGCGATTTCCAGGTACGAGAGAATCTTGTCGAATTGTTGCTCGGAGGCCTGAGCGCCGACCATGGTGTCAGTGTCCAGAGGGTCACCACGCTTGATTTTTTCGACCTTGCGCAGCACTGCCTCCATGAACTGTGGATAGATCGACTCCTGCACCAGCGCGCGCGACGGGCAGGTACAGACTTCGCCCTGATTAAAAAACGCCAGCACCAGGCCTTCGGCAGCTTTGTCGATGAATTCCGGCTCGGCGCTCATGATGTCTTCAAAGAAGATGTTCGGCGACTTGCCGCCCAGCTCAACGGTGGATGGAATGATGTTGTCTGCCGCCAGCTTCATGATGTGCGAGCCCACCGGCGTCGAGCCGGTAAAGGCAATCTTGGCAATGCGCTTGCTGCTGGCCAGCGCTTCGCCGGCTTCGCGGCCATAACCCTGGACGATGTTCAGCACGCCCGCAGGCAACAGGTCGCCGATCAGTTCGATCAGCACGCTGATGCCCAGTGGGGTCTGCTCGGCAGGTTTGAGTACGATGCAGTTACCGGCAGCCAGTGCGGGGGCGAGTTTCCAGGCGGCCATCAGGATCGGGAAGTTCCACGGGATGATCTGCCCGACCACGCCCAGCGGCTCGTGAATGTGATACGCCACGGTGTTGCCGTCGATCTCGGCGGCGCTGCCTTCCTGGGCGCGCAGCACGCCAGCGAAGTAGCGGAAGTGGTCAGCGGCCAGCGGGATGTCAGCGTTGAGGGTTTCGCGAATCGCCTTGCCGTTGTCCCAGGTCTCGGTGATGGCCAGGACTTCCAGATTGGCTTCGATACGATCGGCGATTTTCAGCAGCACCAGCGAGCGCGCCTGCACCGAGGTCGAGCCCCAGGCTGCGGCGGCTGCGTGGGCAGCGTCGAGTGCCTTGTCGATGTCTTCGGCGGTGGAGCGCGGGAATTCGGCGATGGGCTTGCCGTTGACGGGCGAGGTGTTGGTGAAATACTGACCTTTGACCGGAGCGACGAACTCGCCGCCAATGTAGTTACCGTAGCGTTCCTTGAAGTTGACGATAGCGCCTTCGGTACCGGGATGAGCGTAACGCATGGTATGTCTCCTGGTTCTTGTTGTGAGGGAGTCTGTGTCGATTCTGCAGTCGGGTAGTGGGCAGCAAGCATTCAAGATTAGGCTATTTGCAACCGGCCGTGATCAGGACTTTAGGCTTATCTGCCGCGCATTGAAATGCCCCGTGCACGCAATGCAGCGTACAAACTCAGGGTGCCATTTCACCGCCCCTACGTTAACCTGCGTGGATGTTCTGAGAGGTTGGTCATGCACATTCATATCCTTGGTATCTGCGGCACGTTCATGGGTTCGCTGGCGGTACTCGCCAAAGAGTTGGGGCATCGGGTCACCGGCTCCGACGCCAACGTCTACCCGCCGATGAGTACCCAGCTCCAGGCCCAGGGTATCGAGCTGACTCAGGGTTACGACCCTGTGCAGCTGGTTCCGGCGCCGGATCTGGTGGTGGTCGGCAACGCACTGTCGCGTGGCAATCCGTCGGTTGAATATGTCCTGAATAAAGGTTTGCCATATGTGTCTGGCCCGCAATGGCTGGCAGACCACGTGTTGCAGGGTCGCTGGGTACTGGCGGTAGCCGGCACGCACGGCAAGACCACCACCAGCAGCATGCTGGCCTGGGTGTTGGAGCACGCGGGCATGAGCCCTGGCTTTCTGATCGGCGGTATCCCGCAGAATTTCGCGGTGTCGGCGCGCCTGGGGGAAACCCCGTTCTTTGTGGTGGAAGCCGACGAATACGACAGTGCCTTCTTCGACAAGCGCTCCAAGTTCGTTCATTACCGCCCGCGTACTGCGATCCTCAACAACCTTGAGTTCGATCACGCCGACATTTTCCCCGATCTGCCCGCCATCGAGCGCCAGTTTCACCATCTGGTGCGCACCATTCCGAGCGAAGGCCTGGTGATTCATCCGACCACCGAGCCTGCGCTGTCACGCGTCATCAAGATGGGCTGCTGGACACCGGTGCAAACCACAGGCGAGGGCGGTCAGTGGCAGGCACGGTTGTTGAGTGAAGACGGTTCGCGTTTTGAAGTGCTGTTCGAGGGCGAGCTGCAGGGCGCGGTCGAATGGGACATGACTGGCCTGCACAACGTCGCCAATGCGCTGGCGACCCTCGCTGCAGCCCGTCACGTCGGTGTTGTTCCGCTGCTGGGCGTGCAGGCATTGAGCGCGTTCAAAAGCGTCAAGCGCCGTATGGAAAAGGTCGCCGACGTGCACGGCATCACTATTTATGACGACTTCGCTCATCACCCGACCGCGATTGCCACCACGCTGGATGGCCTGCGCAAAAAGGTTGGTGATGCACCGATCATTGCCGTGATCGAGCCGCGTTCCAACTCCATGAAGCTGGGCGCGCACCGCGACGGTCTGCCGGAAAGTGTGCAGCAGGCTGATCAGGTGGTCTGGTACGCGCCACCCAATCTGGGTTGGGACCTGGCTGCAACAGTCGCCGGAGGCACTGTGCCTGCGTTGGTCTGTGATTCCCTTGAGGCAATCATCGCCCAGGTCAAAAGCCAGGCGCAGCCCGGTACGCACATTGTCATCATGAGTAACGGCGGTTTTGGCGGCCTGCATGGCAAGCTCGCGGAGGCGTTGCAATGAGCGGCCCGGAGCGCGTCACAGTTGCGATGACCGGTGCGTCAGGTGCGCAATATGGCCTGCGTTTGCTGGATTGTCTGGTGCGTGAGGACCGTGAAGTGCACTTCCTTATCTCCAAGGCTGCGCAACTGGTGATGGCCACCGAGACCGACGTGCGCCTGCCGCCCAAGGCGATGATGATGCAGGCCTTCCTGACCGAATACACCGGCGCGTCGGCCGGGCAGATTCGCGTCTACGGCCGCGACGACTGGATGTCGCCGGTGGCCTCGGGCTCTGGTGCGCCCAGTGCGATGGTGGTGGTGCCGTGTTCCACCGGTTCGTTGTCGGCGATTGCGACTGGTGCCTGTAACAATCTGATCGAGCGCGCCGCCGACGTCACCTTGAAAGAGCGTCGGCAGTTGATCCTGGTGCCCCGCGAGGCACCGTATTCCAGCATTCATCTGGAGCACATGCTCAAGCTGTCGAACATGGGCGCGGTGATTCTGCCAGCGTCTCCCGGCTTTTATCACCAGCCGCAGACCATTGACGACCTCGTGGACTTTATCGTCGCGCGGATCCTCAACCTGCTGAACATCCCTCAGGACATGCTGCCGCGTTGGGGTGAGCATCATGTGGGCGGCGATGAATAAGCTGATATTGATATCAGTTGCGCTGGCACTGACCGGTTGCGCCACTGCACGCACGCTCGATGCCGCCAAGCCTGGCGCGCCCGTGGTGTATGCCGGCACACGGCTGAACCTGTATGCATTACAGGGCGGTTGCTGCGCCGCGGACCGGTTCGGTGCAGAAGCACCAGGCTATCCGGGCCTGGACCTGCCAGGCAGCGCGCTGCTCGACACCTTGCTTTTGCCGCTGTCGTTGCTGACGGCGGCTGGGGTGGGCGTTCGGGCGACAGGCGGGCTTTAGGGGATTGATCGTCATAAGACGACTATCGTGGCAACGCTCTATTTCCCCAGCTTACGCAGCTCATCCGACTCGACAATCCGCACACCATTCTGCTCTTCCAGCGCCAGGCGCCACATGGCGCGGGCGAGTTGGCAGGCTTCGATTGCGCCGTATTTGCCGGGGAGCAGCTTGGCAATAGGCGCGGCCAGTTGTTCGACCCAGCGGGTTTCTGTACGGCTGCCCACCAGCAGTGACGGGCGGGCGATGGTCAGTTGCGGCCAGTCTTGCGCGCGCAGGGCCTGTTCCATCTCGCCTTTGATGCGGTTGTAGAACGTGCTCGATTTCGGGTCAGCACCAATTGCACTGATCACCAGCAAATGACGCGCACCCAGCTCAAGGGCGCGAGTGGCGAACGCCAGCACCAGGTCCAGATCGACCGCCTTGAAAGCATCCTGCGAGCCGGCCTGTTTGATGGTGGTGCCAAGGCAGCAGAAGGCGATGTCCACACGGCCACCCAGCAAGGGCAGCAAGGTGGTCAGTTCGCCGACCGGGTTTTCCAGGTGAGGGTGTTCCGCCAGTGGCCTGCGCGTCGGTGCCAATACTCGGCTGACAGTCGGCTCGTTAAGCAGGCGATCAAGCAAATGCTCACCGGTAAGGCCGGTGGCCCCGGCGAGCAGAATATGTTGCGGCGTCAAATACATTACCGTTCTCCCTTGGTACTGATAAGCCTAGCGGCTAGTCGAGGTCTTCGCTTCCGTGCGGTTCAACGCCGTATTCAAAGCGCGTTCGGCCTGGCTTTTGCGCAATTGCTGCCAGCGCGCCAGAACTCCTTTTGGTGCCCATATCTGCGGCTCGGAGGCTTCGAAATTGTCTTCGGTCTCACGTTGGGCGACATAGGCTTTTGCTTCATTGAATGCTTGTTGCAGGTCATCGGTTTCGACCAATGCCTTGGCAAATAGTGCATCGCCAAAATAAGTGAAGTCGGCTTCTTCCGAGCAACCGAAGGACACCCGGTCGGCGCGGGAGGCGGTCATGACCAGGGTGCGCTCGTCCTTGAGGTCCGGAATGAAGCCGCCGGAATAACAGGCCGAAATGACCACGACCTTATCGCGATTTTTCAGCGGGGCGAGGGCGGCAGCCAGCGCGTCAGCAGGCAGATCAGCCAGCGACAGGCGCGGTTGGTCGAGTACCAGTTCATGGTCCTGGGTGCCGTGGCTGGTCAGGTAAATGAACACCAGGTCTTCCGGGCCGGTGCGCTGTGCAAGGGTCTGCACTGCGCGGGTGATGGTTTCGCGGGTGGCCATCGGCCGGTCATCCATGTGATCGCGATGATTGACCAGGCCGACCTGGCCAATGGCGCCAAAACGCGATTTCAGCAAATTGCTGACGTAGTCCGCTTCGCGCATGAACACGCTCTGCTTGCCGTCGCCGGCCACCACCAGCGTGTACAGTTCGGTAGCCGGTGTCGATGCAGGCACGGCGGCGAGCGCCTTGTCCAGCAAAGTGCCCTGCGCAAGCAACCCGGCTTCAAGCACGTCGGGCAGCAATTTGCCCTTGGCGTCACGTACCCGCTGACCATTGGCCCAGATGCCGCGCTGTTCCTTGCCATCCGGGGCGGTCAGTACGCCGTTGCCCTGATAGGTGTCATCGGCGAACTGGCCGACGTAACGACTGCCATCAGCCAGTTGCAACTGACCCTGGCCCATGAAGCGCCAGTTATCGAAGTCGCCCTGATAGCGGCTGCCGTCCGAGCCGATCAGCTCGCCTTTGCCGGTCAGTGCGCCTTCCTTGAACTCACCGCTCCAGACGTCGCCGTCGCTGTTTTCGTAGCGGCCCTGGCCGTCCAGCTGGCTGTTGCGGAAATTGCCGACATATTGGTCGCCTTCCGCGCTGGTGAAGCTGCCGGTGCCCTGCAACTGGCCGTCGACGAAGTTACCGCTGTATTGATTGCCGCTGGCATCACTGCGCGAGCCTTCACCATTGGCCTTACCTTTGGCGAACATGCCCTGGTGCTGGCTGCCGTCTTCCAGTTCCAGACGTCCGGGGCCGTCGTACTGGTCTGCCTTGAACTGGCCACGGTAAAGCACGCCCTTGTCTTTTTGCGTCCCTTCGCCGTCACGCAGACCGAGTTTGAAATTGCCGACATAACTCGCGCCATTGCGCGTGGTCAGTCGACCCTGGCCTTGATACAGGCCCTGCTCGAAGCTGCCTTTATAGACGTCGCCATTGCTGGCGTGCCATTCCCCCTGACCTTGCCACAGCCCGTTTACAAACTGGCCGGCGTACCACCTGCCGTTGGGGTAGTCGATCCGCCCCTCGCCTTGCAACAGTCCGTTGACCACGTCGCCACGGTAGCGTCCGCCATCGGGCAGGCGGCCGTCTGGCGGCAAAAGTGATTCGCCATCACCGCAGCCTGCGATCAAGAGTGTCAAAGCCAATGGAGCAAGCGCGCGCATGTGAGATCCCGGAAGAGTGATTCAGTGGCGAGCCCGGCTCTGCTTGAGCAGATGTTATGGGTCACGACTGCAGGGGAGTATGCCGCAGCGAGTAAGCGGGATGAAACAGTCTGTTACGACTGTTTCATGTTTTAAACGTGTTACACGAAACACAAGGTCAGGGGTTCGGCCACAAAAGCGGGTTTTGCCTGGCCTTCGATCTCAAGCGTGGCGGTTGCCTTGAGCAACCACTGGCCCGGTTTCTTCTCGGTTACTTCCGTCAACTCGACCTTGAGGCGCACGCGCGAGTTGACCACCACCGGCTGCACGAAACGCACGCTGTCCATGCCATAGTTCACCGCCATCTTCAGCCCTTCGGGCAGCACCATGATGCCTTCCATGAGCTTGGGGATCAGCGATAACGACAGAAAACCGTGGGCGATGGTCGCGCCAAACGGGGTTTGCGCCGCTTTGACCGGGTCGATGTGAATGAATTGATGATCACCCGTGGCTTCGGCGAACAGGTTGATGCGTTCCTGGTCAATTAACAGCCAGTCGGAACATCCCGGTTCCTTGCCAATGTAGTCCTTGAGCTCTGTAACAGGTACAAAAGGCATGTCGCGCTCCTTGTCAGGTCTGGTTTTGCAGCATTGGCCGCAGCGGCTTTCCCCGCCAGGCGAACCTCAAGATCAGCAGACGGTTGCCGGTTGGTCAAGCGACTGCATGGATGCGAATACCCACGCATAGTCTCTGGCGCGGCGTGTTTATAATGGCGCGGTGAATTCGCCGGATTCGTTTATTTGCTGGAGTCCTCATGTTGTTACGGGGTTTGACATGGCTGGTGCTGTTCCAATTGTTGGGCACGGCGCTCAACCATCTGTTTCTATCGATATTGCCGGGGCCGATCATTGGCCTGGTGCTGCTGATGGCTTACCTGATGCTGCGCGGTGAAGTCAGCGAGCCAATCAGCGTGGCCGCCAGCAGCCTGTTGCGCTATCTGCCACTGTTACTGGTGCCGCCCGCCGTCGGCGTGATGGTGTATGCGTCGGCCATTGCCCAGGACTTCTGGGCGATCTTTGGCACCCTGACCCTGTCGCTGATGATTTCCCTGACCTTCGTCGGCTGGCTGATGCAGAAGCTCGTCAGGCGTCAGGCTCGCCGCCAGGAGTTGTCATGACTCTGGACTGGCACGGCGCATGGATGTCGGTGATTCATCACCCGCTTTTCGGCATCGCGGTCACGCTCGGTGCCTATCAGATGGCGATGGCCGCTTACGAAAAAACCCGCTGGCTGTTTCTCCAGCCGGTACTGGTTTCAATGGTGGTGGTGATCGGCGTGGTACTGGTCTGCGACCTGGAATACACCGAGTACCGCAAAAGCACCGAGATTCTCAGCACACTGCTGGGGCCGGCGACGGTTGCGCTGGCCGTGCCGCTTTATCTGAATATGCGGCGCATTCGGCAGTTGTTCTGGCCTGTATTGACTACGCTGGTGATCGGCGGAGTATTTGCCACCGGGCTGTGCGTGGGCCTCGGGGTGCTGTTTGGGGCCGATCACATGATTTTGATGACGATGGCACCGAAGTCGGTGACATCACCCATCGCCATGCTGGTCGCCGAGCAGATTGGCGGAGTGGCGGCGCTGGCGGCGGTTTTTGTATTGATTACAGGTGTATTCGGTGCCATTTTCGGCCCGGGCCTGCTGTCGCTGGCCGGTGTGGACAATCCTGCGGCGCGGGGCATGGCCCTGGGCCTGACCGCCCATGCGGTGGGAACGTCCGTGGCGTTGCAAGAAGGTGAGGAATCGGGGGCTTTTGCTGCGTTGGCAATGAGTCTGATGGGCGTTGCAACGGCACTGTTTCTGCCGCTGGCAATGTCGCTGGCCATTTAAAGGAGGCTTTTCTATGACGTTGCCTTTGTTTCCACTGAACGCTGTGCTGTTTCCGGGTTGTGTGCTTGATCTGCAACTGTTTGAAGCCCGGTATCTGGACATGATTGGCCGCTGCATGAAGCAGGGCGAAGGGTTTGGCGTGGTGTGCATCACCCAGGGCAGTGAGGTCGGCATCGTGCCGGACGGCTACTCGCGAATCGGCTGTGAAGCGCTGGTCGAGGATTTTCAGCAGCAGGACAACGGTTTGCTGGGCATTCGTGTTGTGGGTGGGCGCCGCTTCCGCGTTATTGCAACCGAGGTCCAGCGCGATCAACTGCTGGTGGCCGAGGTTGAATGGCTGCAAGAGCCTGAGGAACGGCCGTTACAGGAAGAAGACGCCGACCTCGTTGCGCTGCTGGAAGCCCTGGCCGAACACCCGATGGTCGCCTCCTTGAACATGGGCGTGTCCGCCGAGGGGCAGTATTCGCTGTCCAACCAGTTGGCCTATTTGCTGCCATTTACCGAGAAAGACAAAGTCGAACTGCTGGAAATCGACGACCCTGAAGAACGCCTCGACGCGATTCAGGAATTGCTCGATGGTATGCAGGGCGATATGCAGGCTTGAGCACGGGATTCTGCTTTACGCCATTCATTGTGCACGACTGAACATCTGTGACGCGGAGCGTCACTCAATGCATGCCACCGCGGAGCACTGGCACGATAGTCAGTGCTGCCACATCACGGCCAGGCTCAATCAGCGCGGCGGGTACTGCTCCAGGATTTTCGCAACGGTGCTGCGCATGGCCTGGTCGCGTTCAGCGGGGTTGCCGGCATTGTCGTTGAGGATGCGCTCGGTGCTGCCGCGCCAGACCAGTTTGCCGTCCTTGCCGTCAAACAGGTCGATCTGCAGGGTGCTGACCTTGTAGTCAACACTGCGGGTTTCAGTATTCATCGGCCCGCTCCAGTAACCATAGCCGCCCCACGGGCTCCATCCGCCGCCGTAGTTGGTGCTAACCGTCTGCTGGCGATTTTCGACGATCAGCCAGGCCTGCACGTTCAAGTCCGCACGCGCACCGCCCGCGGCCATGCGCAAGCCGCGCTGGTCCAGTTGTTCGCCGATCGACTGGCGAATGCGTTGCTCGGTCAGGTCACTCCTGAGCCGTGGATCATCCGGCTGGTACTGCACGCCGGGCTCTTTCCAGCTCCAGCTTCGATAGCCGGCGAAATCGCGCTTGGCATCGAAATCGCGGTTGATCGAGTTGCTCTGGCAGGCGGCCAGCAGCAGGGCACAGGACAGCAGGGCGATACGGCGGAACATGGCAGTTCTCCGAAGGAGTTACAGACGAGCTAAGAAGGAGGATAAGCGCTCAGCGCCTGTTGCACGGCCTGACGCAATGCGCTGCTGCGGTCTGCCAGATTGTTGCTGGCGCGTGCATCGGCACTGGCGCTCCAGACCGGCTGGCCGGTGCGCGCATCAATCAGGTTGATCTGCACCACCATCACGTTTTCCTGATAAGTGCGCACCACCGGTACGCTGGCGTAGCCGCCGTAACCGGGTCGATAGCCATCGTAACGGCCATAGCCCGAGCCGCCTCCATAATACGGATCGTAATCCTCACGCACCTGGCGCAGCCGGGTTTCCTGCCGGGTAGTGGCGCTTACGTAAAGGTCGGCAGGCTGATTACTACGAGCCGGGCGCAAGCCGCGCTGATCCAGACCATTGCTCAACGCTTCGACCACTTGCGCCGAGTCCACCCAGGCTGTACCCGGCGGCAGTTGGCCGTTGAGCCAGCCCCAGGTCCGGTACTTGCCATAGTCGCGTGGCGGCGCAGGATAAGCGCTCAAGTCCAGCGTTTTGGCTGCCTGCGGCGGCGCAGGCGGCATGGGCAGCGAGCTGGCCACGTAAGGGTTATCGCTCTGGCAGGCGCTCAGCCCGATAACGCTCAGGCCGAGCAACAGGACAAACGAGGCAGCACGGTAGGTCATGTGGATCTCCGCAATGATGTCAGACCGGACGGCACATCCAGTGCAGGTATCGACCCAGCCCGGCAAACGCCGGATGACGTCGATGCGCCAGCTCCATTTCCAGCAGTTCCGTCAGCTCGGCCCGGGCCTGGAATTCAAGCGGCATGTAATCGTGAAACACCCGCACGCCGCTACGGGTTTCGACTTGCCACAGCCCTTCAAGTTGCGTCGCGAGTTCCCGAGGGTCGAGCGGTTGCTGGGGCGTCAGGCTCTGCTTTTCTCCGGCCATGTCGTTTTTACGCATCTTGCGGAAATGGCCCTTGAGCAAGTTGCGATAAATCAGCGCATCGCGGTTGTAAAACGCCAGCGACAGCCAGCCATCGTCCTGGGTGAGCCTGCGCAGCACCGGAAGAATCGAGTACGGCTCGGCCAGCCATTCCAGCACGGCGTGGCACAGCACCACATCGTAAGTGTCGCTCAGTAAGTCGGGCAGCGTCTGCCACGGGGCCTGAATGAAGGTTGCCGTCTGTCCGGCGTCGGCAAAACGCTGACGTGCGCCTTCAAGCATGGGCTCGGCGGGCTCGGCCAGCGTCACCTCATGACCTTGCTCGGCCAGCCACAGCGACATATGCCCCAACCCCGCGCCGATATCCAGCACACGCAACGGCCGCTTGGGCAGCGTCTCGGTCAGATCGGCCTGCAACACGGCCAGACGAATGGCCCCTTTGGCCCCGCCGTAGATCTTTTCCGCAAAGCGCGTCGCCAACTGGTCGAAATGGCGATCACTCACTTGGCAAATCTCCGCTCGCTGTCTGCCAGCTTGTTGCGCACGACCGTTTCCATGTCCAGCCCCAGTTCGCTGCACAGCAGCAACAGGTAGAGGATGATATCGCCGACTTCCTGCCCGGCATGCTCAAGCTGATCGGCAGGCAGCTCGCGTGACTGGTCTTCGCGCAGCCACTGGAATATCTCCACCAGCTCGGCCATTTCCACGCTGGCAGCCATGGCCAGGTTTTTCGGGCTGTGAAATTGCTTCCAGTCGTTCTGGTCGCGGATGCGGTGCAGGCGTTGGGTCAACTCGTCGAGGTTCATCGTGCTCTCCTGAAGACGCATAGCTTCAGGGGGATCGGGTCGCCAGGCAAGTGGGCGTTGCAGTTTGTTCAGACGTTGAGGGGAGCAGCGCTCCCGACACAGTACGCAATGACATCAATCCGTAGCCGGTTGCCAGCTACCGATCATGTGCACGATACCTTCCTGGCCTTCGACACGAAACTCACCGTGGGAACCGGCGGCGCTGGCCGACAGCGTGACATCGGCGGGCAGGCGTACCGGTTTCTGGAACTGCACGCTGATCTGGACGTTCGAGGCGGGCAGGTGATCTTCCAGTGCTGCGAGCGCACGTGCCTTGAGCCACATGCCGTGGGCAATGGCGCGTGGGAAGCCGAATAGCTTGGCGCTGGCGGCGCTGAGGTGAATCGGGTTGTAGTCGCCAGACACCTTGGCGTACTCGCGGCCGATCTGTGCAGACGCCCGCCAGCGGTCCAGCTCGATGAGCGGTCGCAGGTACGCTTCGGGCATTGGAACAGGCGCGTCCTCAAGATGAACGGCGGTGCACAGCAGAGTGCTTTCTTCTTCCCATAGCAGGCCCATTCCGTCCTCGGCCTGCGTGAGCAAGGTAAACGTCGCGCCTTTGGGGTGCGGGCGCAGGTCGGTGGCCTGCACGCTGATGTACAACTGGCTCACGCCGCCGAGCGGGCGAAGGGTGCGAATCTGATTGCCCAGATGAATGAGCCCCAGCAGCGGGAAGGGAAACTCCGGTGAGGTCATCAATTGCATCTGCAACGTAAAAGCCAGCGCATGCGGGTAAGTCGGCGGCAGCAGGCTGCTGTCTGCAAACCCACAGACCTTGCGGTACGCTTCAAGCTTGTCGTTATCGACCGCGATCCAGCTGCGCAACCCAAGATCGGGTAGCTGTGTGCCGGTTACCTTGCGCCTGAGCGCCGCCTGAATGAACAGGTTGGACAGCGGTTGTAGCGAATTGAGGTAGCGCCAATGAGCCGTCATCATCCATCTCCTTGAACTCAGTGCGGGACCTCAGGCCCCGATCACGTTTTGACCACATACGCGTAAAACCTGGCCACTGACGGCGCCGCTGCCCGGCTGGCTGAACCACGCCACCGCTTCTGCGACATCCTGTGGCGTACCGCCCTGGCCCAGCGAACTCATGCGCCGGCCCGCTTCACGCAAGGTGAACGGCATGTGGGCGGTCATTTTCGTTTCGATGAAACCCGGCGCAACAGCGTTGATGCTGATGCCGCGGGCCTTGAGCCCTGGCGCCATGGCCTTGGCAAAGCCGATCAGGCCGGCCTTGCTGGTGGTGTAGTTGGTTTGCCCGCGATTACCGGCGATGCCGCTGATCGAGGCCATGAGCACGATTCGGGCGTTGTCTTTCAGCGCGCCGCCATCAAGCAGCACCTGAGTGAGCACTTGCGGCGCGCCAAGGTTGACGGCCAGCACCGAGTCCCAGAAATCTTCCGGCATATTGGCCAGCGTCTTGTCGCGGGTGATGCCTGCGTTGTGCACCAGAATGTCGACGCCATCGGGCAGGTGTTCAAGCAGTTGCGCAGGTGCATCCGCCGCGCAGATATTTAGCGCCAGGGCCTGACCACCGAGCCGCGAGGCCAGTGCTTCCAGTTCTTTGCGGGTTTGCGGCACGTCCAGCAAAATGACCTGTGCGCCATCGCGGGTCAGGGTTTCGGCAATCGAGGCGCCGATGCCCCGCGCGGCACCGGTCACGACGGCTTTGCGCCCGGCCAGTGGGCGCGTCCAGTCCTGCACTTTGCTCGGGCAGGCGCTCAAATGGACAAACTGACCGGAGATGAATGCCGCCTTGGGGGTCAGGAAAAAGCGCAATGCGCCCTCCAGTTGGTCCTGCGCGTCTTCGTCCACCTGCAACAGCTTGACCGTCGCACCGTTGCGCACTTCCTTGGCCAGCGAGCGGCTGAAGCCCACGATGGCTTGCTGCGTGCTGGCCGCCAGCGGGTCGTCGAGCGTCTCCGGTGCGCGGCCAAGAATCACCACGTGTGCACAGTGGTCGAGGTTGCGCAGCAACGGTTGAAAGAAATCCCGGAGCTGTCTGAGCTGCTCGGTACGCAGAATCTGACTGGCGTCAAAGACCACTGCTTTCAGGCGCGGCCCCTGATTGGCGACCCAGGCGGTTGCGCCGGGCATCTCGCTGCCGAAGCTGTAAAGCGAGTCGGTCAGGCGGCTGGCGAACTGCCTGACCTGATCGCCCAGCGGCCCGGCGCTGATCAGCAGGGTGCCTTCGACCGGGCGCAAACGCCCGGCCTGCCAGCGCTCCAGGTGGGTGGGGGCGGGCAGACCGACGGCGTTCACCAGACGCCGACCCATGTCGGAATTGGCGAAATCAATATAGCGATCTGACGGCATGGAACACTCTCCTGAAGTCGGGGTTCAAAGGAATGGACCACGGTGGCATGACGTTTGTTCTTGCGATCGACACGGCTCATCCATTCGTATGCATAAAGGGAGTTTTCCATGACGCAACCTCGTCGGGTCGCCATCGTTGGCGGTAACCGCATTCCGTTCGCCCGCTCCAATGGCCCGTACGCCAATGCCAGCAATAAGGACATGCTCACCGCAGCACTTGAAGGTCTGATCGAGCGCTTCAACCTGCACGGGCTGCGCATGGGTGAAGTCGCGACGGGCGCGGTGCTCAAGCACTCCAGAGACTTCAACCTGACCCGCGAATGCGTGCTCGGCTCGCGGCTGTCCGCGCAGACTCCCGCTTACGACATTCAGCAGGCCTGCGGCACGGGGCTGGAAGCCGCATTGCTGGTGGCCAACAAGATCGCGCTAGGGCAGATCGAGTGCGGCATTGCCGGCGGCGTGGACACTACGTCGGATGCGCCAATCGGCGTCAATGAAGGGCTGCGCGCCATTCTGTTGCAGGTCAACCGCTGCAAGACCCCCGCTGACAAGTTCAAGGCGTTGCTGCAGTTGCGCCCGCATCACCTCAAGCCGGAGCTGCCGCGCAACGGTGAGCCGCGCACGGGGTTGTCGATGGGCCAGCATTGCGAACTGATGGCACAGACTTGGGGCATCGAGCGTTCAACGCAGGATCAACTGGCGCTGGAAAGCCATTTGAAAATGGCCGCCGCTTACGCTGAGGGCTGGCAGGATGATCTGATGACGCCGTACCTGGGGCTGATCCGCGACAATAACCTGCGCCCGGACCTGACGCTGGAGAAACTGGCCAGCCTCAAACCGGCCTTCGAGCGCAGCGCCAAAGGCACGTTGTCGGCAGGCAATTCGACACCGCTGACCGATGGTGCGTCGGTGGTGTTGCTGGCCAGTGAAGACTGGGCTCGCGAACGTGGTTTGCCGGTGCTGGCTTACTGGCGCGATGGCGAGGCAGCAGCGGTGGACTTCGTCAAAGGCACGGAAGGCTTGCTGATGGCGCCGGTCTACGCCGTTCCGCGTCTGCTGGCCCGCAACGGGCTTACGCTTCAGGATTTTGATTACTACGAAATCCACGAAGCGTTCGCCGCGCAAGTGCTGTGCACGCTCAAGGCCTGGGAAGACGCCGATTACTGCAAGACCCGCCTGGGGCTTGATGCGCCGCTTGGGTCGATTGACCGCAGCAAAATGAACGTCAAAGGCAGCTCACTGGCCGCGGGCCACCCCTTTGCTGCTACCGGAGGCCGCATCGTCGCCAACCTGGCCAAACTGCTGGCGGCGGCGGGCAGCGGACGGGGCCTGATCTCGATCTGCGCAGCAGGCGGACAGGGCGTGACGGCGATTCTTGAGCGTTAGGCAAATGGCGGCGGTCATGGGCATAATCCGCTGCCAGCGCAGTCAAGATCGGACGCAGAGCTTCCAGGACGGCGCTACCACGGCCTTCGGCCAGAATCAAAAGCGGATTTTTTTGTAACGTCGAGGTAAAACATGGGGCTCATCATTGGGATATCGGTCCTTCTGATTCTGATCGGCACTGTGCTCTATCTGTTCGATAAAGGCGCGCGAACCCGCTGGTTGCGGCCTTACATTGGCCTGGCGCTGATCGGTTTGCTGATCTTCGGCATGGGGCTGCTGGTGGGGCTGGTTTCCGATGAGATCGAAGGTTATTTTGTGCTGGTTGCCAAATGGGTGATCGCCGTGACCGGTATCATGTTTTGCCTGCGGCTGATCATGCTGATCGCCAAACGCTTCATCGTCAGAAATTGAGCGCGCAACCCGCCCATGCGTGACAGGACAACGTGGAAAATCATTTCAAATTTCTGACCTTGCCCAAGACCTCGGGCGAGGTCGCCAACGTCTTCATTCATGGCTACTCCTCAGGGCACGATCTGGATGACCGGCGCATGCTGGCCAGCAGCATTCCCGCAGCCTTGCGCCACAGCGTGAATATCCTCGCCTTTTGGCCGTCGAGCCATTTCACCCAGATGGATAACCGCTCCCGTGGCCTGCTGATGGCCGCCGCTCGTGTGCATCCGCTGGCCGGTGCGGCTGCGCTGGCGGGGGACCGTGTGGTTCATTTCGCGCGCATCCGCAATCGTGCCCGCGACATGGGCAAGGTGCTGCTGACGCAACTGGACCGCTACCTGTTCGAGCATCATCCGCAGGTAAAGCGCGTCAACCTGATCGGCCATTCACTGGGTGGCCGGCTGTTGGTCAGCGCACTCAAAAACGCCGAGCAACCCCTGGAACACGGCCTGGTCGTGGGTGATGTGCTGCTGATGGCCGCAGCGGTGCGCCTCAATGCCACCGAGGCCGAGCAGCTCAAACAAAGCATCAGCGGGCGGCTGATCAACGCTTATTCCAGCGAAGACCACGTGTTGCTGCTGAACCTGGGCGAGAAAAGCCTGGGGCGCACGCCGGTCGAGCATTTTGAAAATGTGCGCATGGCGGGGTATCGCCATCACCATTACTGGCGCCGTTTGCAGGAAGTGCTGATCGCGACCGGTTTCAGTGGGTGTGAAGGGTTGGAAACGGGTGTCGCGGTTTTGCCCGTGGCGACCCGCGACCCGATCTTGCAGGACGCCTTGCTGCACGACGTGCTGGCGCGCTCGCCGGATCACTTGCTGGACGCGGCGATCAGGCATTTGCGCAGCAGCCGCTGGACCCGCCTGCACGATGCCGAAGCAGACCGTGCCTATGCATTCGTGCGCGAATTCCAACTGGTCGCCGGACATTTTCTGGTCAACGCCGCACGTCGTCGAGGCGTGCCCTATACCCGAGCGCTGGGCATGCTGGCGCGGCAATACGGCCTGGACGACGCGCTGCACCAGTGCGCCACGGTGGTCGAGGTGGAAGAACTGCTGCTCAGAACGTTCTTTCGCCATGCGTTCAACAGTGCGCACCCGCTGGTGCAGATGCCCCGCGCCAGTGTCAGAGCGATGAGTTGGGAGGTGTACGCCGCGCATGTCGATACGCTGGCCGAGCGCCTGACCGTTGCTGCGTTTTTCAAGCCGGCGCAGTCCGAAAAAGCCCCCGGCAGGCTCAAAGGGTTATTGGGTGCCATTCGCCAGGCGCCGGTGCAGCGCTTGCTGACGCATTTTGGTACGGCGCTCAGGCCAGGTTATTCGGCGTTGATCCCAACCGTGGCCATCGTCTTTTACGCGCGCGTCATGCTGGACGATGACGCGCTGATGTAAGCCGCGCTCAGGCGGCGCGAGCCTCTTCCAGTGCGGCTTGCGAGAGCTGCTGGCGATGACGACTGGCGTAGCTCTCGGCGATGATCGAACAGACGATCAACTGCATCGGGTGATAAATCATGATCGGCAGCAGAATCAGCCCCATCCCCGGATTGCTGCCGAAGATCAAGGCCGCCATCGGCGCGCCGGCCGCGAGGGACTTCTTGGTGGCGCAGAACACCGCAGCAACTTTGTCGGCGTGATCGAACTTGAGCGCCCGCGCGGTGCTGGTGGTCAGCAGCAGAATCAACGCCAGCAACAGCGCGGTGCCGATAAATGCGGTGAGGATCACGCTGTTGCCCTGGCTTTGCCACATGCCGGAGATCATCGAGTTGCAGAACGCCGCATAGACGAGCAGCAGAATCACCATTTTGTCGATCAGGTTGGTGTACTTCTTGTGTCGCGCAAAGAACTTGCCCAGCAGCGGACGCAACAGTTGGCCCAGCACCAGTGGCAGCAGCAACATGGCGCAGAGGTTCAGTAGCGTATCGCCCAGATCGATACCGCCTGCGCCAGTGCCGACCAGCAGGCTCACCAGCCACGGCGTGATGAAAATCCCGATGACGCTGGACATGCTGGCGTTGAGAATCGCCGCCGGAACGTTACCGCCCGCGCTTGCGGTCAGCGCCACCGAAGACGAAATGGTCGAGGGCAGGGCGCACAGATAGAAAAAGCCCAGCATCAGTAGCGCAGGCACATGCGAGCCCAGCAGCTTATTGCACGCCAGCCAGATCAGCGGGAACACGACGAAGGTGAACACCTGAATCATCACGTGCAGGCGCCAGTTGCTCAGGCCCTTTTTGATCTGCTCGCTGGAGAGGTTGACCCCGTGCAGGAAGAACACCACGAACACGCCGATGTTAATGACGTATTCGGCATGCATGCTGCCGCCCGTGGCACCGAAGTGGGGGAGGAAGTAGGCAAGAACCGTCGCAAGGACCATGCCCCAGAGGAACCAGTCGGTGGCAACGCGCTTGAAGTGTTGGAGCGATTGCATGGCAGGCTCGGACAACTTTTTAATCAGGAATATCAGCAGGGTACTGTGCCCGATGGCCGTCTGGCGACACAAGGCCGTAGGGTAAGTCAGCGCCACTGTCGTTGTGCGTTCTGCACTGGAACAGGGCGTAAGTGTAACCAATCCCGCGCAGGCGGGTAGTTGCTGAGTTCGGGAGATTGCCCGATGGGGTTTCATGTTGTGGGCAAGTTGCGCCGGGCGTTAACAAGACGTCAGGTGCTGTCTTTTTCTGCGACTGTACATTTTGTCCCGGAATATCTTTCACCTGCCGTGCGGCACGAAAGGTGCTTTAAACCGGGGTGTTGCGTGGTTTTTGCTTAAAAACCTTTCAATCCACAAGGCTCTACCCCTACTCGCTGGCGGAGGATTGCCGTATAACGGCAACAATCGCGTATCTGGCAACAAAGGACCCTTAATAAAAGCTGATGAAAACTCCTAAACGCATTGAACCCCTGATCGAAGACGGTCTGGTCGACGAGGTGCTGCGCCCGCTCATGAGTGGTAAAGAGGCAGCTGTTTATGTGGTGCGCTGTGGCAATGAGCTGCGGTGTGCCAAGGTTTACAAGGAGGCCAACAAACGCAGTTTCCGTCAGGCGGCCGAGTATCAGGAAGGTCGCAAGGTACGCAACAGCCGACAGGCCCGGGCAATGGCCAAGGGCTCGAAGTTCGGGCGCAAGGAAACCGAAGACGCCTGGCAGAACGCTGAAGTGGCGGCGCTGTTTCGTCTGGCCAGTGCAGGTGTCCGGGTGCCCAAGCCGTACGACTTCCTGGAAGGCGTGCTGCTCATGGAGCTGGTGGCCGACGAGTATGGCGATGCGGCGCCGCGTCTGAACGACGTGGTGCTGGAGCCGGACCAGGCGCGCGAGTATCACGCTTTCCTGATCGAGCAGATCGTGCTGATGCTGTGTGCCGGTCTGGTGCACGGTGACCTGTCCGAGTTCAATGTGCTGCTGGCGCCGTCTGGCCCGGTGATCATCGACCTGCCACAAGCGGTCGATGCGGCGGGCAACAACCACGCATTCAGCATGCTGGAGCGCGACGTCGGCAACATGGCCCTGTACTTCGGTCGCTTTGCGCCGGAGCTCAGGAGCACCAAGTACGCCAAGGAGATGTGGTCGTACTACGAGGCTGGCACGCTGTCGCCCACCACGGTGCTGACCGGTGAGTTTGATGAGCCGGAGGACGAAGCCGATGTGGGCGGCGTACTGCGCGAGATCGAAGCCGCGCGTCTGGACGAAGCCCGCCGCCAGGCAGCCCGCGCCGCAGACGACGCACCTCCGGGCAAATCCGCCGAAGAACCGCCGCCGCCGTGGCTGCAGTAGAGTCTGACGCCAGGCAGTCCCACTGGAGCGTTCGCAACGATACTTCAACTATCGTGCGACGTTCCGCGTCGTCATGCCGTTCTGGACGCTCTGCGTCCTCTGTTGAGCAGCGGGAATACCTATGAACAACACCCACCCGACGCCAGGTCCTTGAGGATCGGGCAGTCGGGGCGGTCGTTGCCCTGGCAGTGTTTCACCAGTTCCTCAAGCGTGTCGCGCAGGCTGGCCAGCTCGTCGATTTTCTGGTTCAGCTGGACGATGTGCTGGCGGGCCAGAGCCTTGACGTCGGCGCTGGCGCGTTGGCGGTCTTGCCAGAGGGTCAGCAGTTTGCTGACTTCTTCCAGCGAAAACCCCAGGTCCCGTGAGCGTTTGATGAACGCCAGGGTGTGCAGGTCTTCGGCGCCGTACAACCGATAACCGCTGTCGCTGCGATGCGCGGCTTTCAGCAGGCCGATGGACTCGTAATAGCGAATCATCTTCGCGCTCAAGCCGCTGCTCCTGGCTGCCTGGCCGATGTTCATGGTTTGTCCTCCAGATTACGCGGCTTCCAGGTTTTCAACAGCAGGGCGTTGCCCACCACGCTGACGCTGGACAGTGCCATGGCCGCGCCCGCCAGTACCGGGTTGAGATAGCCCAGCGCCGCAAGCGGGATGCCGATCAGGTTATAGACGAACGCCCAGAACAGGTTCTGGCGGATCTTCGCGTAGGTCCGTTGGCTGATGTCCAGCGCAGCCGGCACCAGTCGCGGGTCGCCGCGCATCAATGTAATGCCTGCGGCATGCATCGCGACATCAGTCCCGCCGCCCATCGCAATGCCCACGTCAGCCGCCGCCAGCGCCGGTGCATCGTTGATGCCGTCACCGACCATGGCCACCACATGGTTGCTTTTCAGCCGCATCACGGTATCGGCCTTGTCGGCAGGCAGCACCTCGGCGTGTACGTCGTGTATCCCCAGCGCCCTGGCAACCATCTGCGCGCTGCCGCGGTTATCGCCGGTCAGCAAATGGCTGGTGATGCCGCGCGCATTCAGCGCCCTTATTGCCTGATCAGTGCCGGGCTTGAGCGTGTCCCCAAACGCAAACATGCCGATCACTTTCGGCTCTGGAGCCTGCTCGATCAGCCAGGACAGCGTGCGCCCGTCGGCTTCCCAGATGCGTGCGGATTCGGCCAGATCGCCCATCGGCAGGCCGCTTTCGTCCAGCAAGCGCCGATTGCCCAGCGCCAGTTCGCGGCCCTGAACCGTGCCGGCGATCCCTCGGCCACTCAGGGCGTGGCTGTTTTCGACCGGGTCGAGTGTCAGTTGCCATTCATCGCAGACGTCCAGCACGGCCTTGGCTAACGGATGTTCGCTGCCGCGTTGCAGTGCGCCCGCCAGTTGCAGCAAGTGCTCTTCATTGCCCAGCACGGCGCTCATGTTGGTGATGCGCGGGGTGCCGGACGTCAGCGTGCCGGTCTTGTCGAACACCACGGCGTCCACATCATGGGCGCGCTCCAGGGCTTCTGCGTCCTTGATCAGAATGCCGTAGCGCGCCGCCACACCCGTTCCGGCCATAATCGCTGTCGGCGTCGCGAGGCCCAGCGAGCAGGGGCAGGCGATCACCAGCACCGCGACGGCGTTGATCAGTGCCACTTCCAGCGATGCACCGACCAGCAGCCAGCCCGCCAATGTGAAGAAGGCGATAACCAGCACGGTCGGCACAAACACCTGGCTGACTTTATCCACCAGTTTCTGGATCGGTGCCTTGCCTGCCTGTGCGTCTTCGACCAGACGAATGATGCGCGCCAGCACCGTTTCCGCACCCAGCGCGGCAGTACGAATCAGCAAGCGACCTTCGCCATTGATTGCACCGCCGGTGACCTTGTCACCCGGCTGTTTGGCCACCGGGAGACTTTCACCGGTAATCAACGCTTCGTCGGCGTGGCTGCGGCCCTCGAGCACTTCGCCGTCCACTGGAAAGCGTTCACCTGGCTTGACCAGCACCGCGTCGCCAAGCCGAAGCTCGCTGATCGCGACGTCTTGCTCAATGCCGTCAATCAGCCGCAGGGCGCGGTCCGGGCGCAATGCTTCCAGGGCGCGAATGGCGCTGGCGGTCTGGCGTTTGGCGCGGCTTTCCAGGTACTTGCCCAGCAGCACCAAGGCGATGACCACCGCCGATGCTTCAAAATACAGATGCGGCGTAGTGCCCGGTGCGGCATGCAGCCATTGATAGACGCTCAGGCCATAACCCGCGCTGGTGCCGATGGCGACCAGCAGGTCCATGTTACCTGCGCCCGCGCGCACTGCTTTCCATGCGGCCAGATAAAACCGCGCGCCCAGAATGAACTGCACCGGTGTCGCCAGTGCGAACTGCGCCCATGCGGGCAGCATCCAGTGCACGCCCAGCGGCGTCAGGAGCATCGGCGCGATCAGTGGTAACGCCAGCGCAATGGCCAGCAGCAAGGCCCAGCGCTCTCGGTGCAGATGCTGGATTTTTTTCTCGGCGTCGGCCTGCCGGTCCTGAATCAGTGTTGCGCCATAACCGGCGCGGGTGACGGCTGAAATCAGGGTGTGCGGATCGGTTTGCGGCGCAACGCTGACGTGCGCGCGTTCATTGGCGAGGTTGACCGTCACACTGTTGACCCCCGGCACTTTGGCCAGGGCACGCTCGACCCGACCTGCGCAACTGGCACAGGTCATACCGCTGATCGGCAGGTCGAAGGTGGTGATGTCTTGCATCTGTAACACTCCCTGAGACTGAATGCCTGCAAGGATCAACCTTGCCACATGGGCAAGGTCAAGCGCGAATCAATAGTTGAGGTCGGCTTTCTTGAGGTACAGCCCGTTCAGGTCGGTGGCGATGCGGTACTTGAGGATATCCCCGGCATGCAGCTGGATCTTGGTGTTGCGCGCAGCTTCCATCCCGCCCTCGCAGCCGCCCACGGTGCCGCGCAGTGTGGTCAGGCGCACGGACACTTCGCCGGGCGGCAGGTTGAAAGACACCGAGTCCTCCTGAAACAGCCTTCCGGCCAGGCGGTCCTGAACGTAGATGCCGATTTCGCAGGAGGTCGCCACTTCCAGCCGCTCTCGGGAAATAATCAGAATGCCGTAGTCCTGAGCAGCCTGAGTGGCCGGTGCGATAGCCAAGAAACCGAGAATGCTGAAGAGGCTCACTGCTGACCAGCGCATCGCTGATACTCCTGATGTAAACGTTGATGAGTCAGCTTGGCTCACGATCAGTCCGAATACCAGCCCTGCAGCGATAACAGAAACTTGACCTTGCCATGATGGCAAGGTTGAAGATGAGGGCCATCCATCATTGAAGGAGTGACAGCATGCAGTTATTCACTGTTCAAGGCATGACCTGCGGGCACTGTGTTCGCGCCGTGACCGAAGCGATCAAAAATGCCGACCCTGCCGCCGAGTTACAGGTCGAACTGGCCAGTAAACAGGTGAAGGTACAGAGCAGCCTGTCGCCGGAGCAGATCATCGGGCTGATCGGCGAAGAAGGTTATCAGGCGCAATTGGCATGATTCAAAACGGGGAAGTCAGTTGATTTCCCCATTCATGTATCCAAAGTCATGCTGAAAAATTTTGAATTAATTCTCCCGTCCGTCGTTCTCTTTCAGGTAAGCCGGTTAAACTTGCCCGTTGCTCTGTACCCGTTAATGGACACCCGATGAATCTACGAACGATCCTTATCCTCGGCTCACTGAGCGCTTTTGGCCCTCTGGCCATCGACTTTTATCTTCCCGGCTTTCCGGCCATGGCCTCGTATTTCGGCACCGATGAAAAACACGTGCAGTTGACCCTGGCCGCCTATTTTCTGGGGCTGTCGCTGGGGCAACTGGCTTACGGTCCAGTGGCTGACCGCTTTGGCCGGCGGATCCCGATGCTGGTCGGCGTGACGCTGTTCATGCTCGCGTCGGTGGCTTGCGCCTTTGCGCCAAGCCTCGAATGGCTGATCGGTGCACGCTTCATTCAGGCGCTGGGAGGCTGTGCCGGGATGGTTCTGTCGCGGGCGATCGTCAGCGACAAGTGCAATGCGGTCGAGTCCGCCAAGGTCTTTTCGCAACTGATGCTGGTCATGGGGCTTGCGCCGATTCTGGCGCCGATGCTGGGCGGTGTACTGGTCAGCACCTTCGGCTGGCAATCGATCTTTGCCAGCCTCGCGCTGTTCAGTGCTGCCTGTCTGACTGCGGTTGCGCTGTGGCTGCCGGAAAGCATGCCGGCCAGCACGCCTCGCCAACCGTTGAACGGCGCGTTGCGCCAGTACGTCAATCTGCTGCAAGACCGCGTTTTCATCGGTCATGCCCTGACGGGCGGCATCGCGATGGCAGGTATGTTCGCTTACGTCGCCGGGTCGCCGTTCGTGTTCATCAAGCTGTATGGCGTGCCGGCAGAGCATTATGGCTGGCTGTTCGGGATGAATGCGGCGGGCTTCATTCTGGTTGCGCAGATCAACGCCCGTATTCTGCGCAAGACGGGCCCTGCGTTTTTGCTGTCACGCACGGTCTGGATCTACCTGGCGGCAGCGCTGGTTTTGCTCGCGATCACCGGGCTGCGTACCGAAGCACTGTGGCCGCTGCTGGTGCCGCTGTTCATTTGTGTGGCGAGCCTGGGTTGCATCATCCCCAATGCGTCTGCCTGTGCCATGAATGGCCAGTGGGCTCGCGCCGGCAGTGCGTCGGCTTTGTTGGGTTGCCTGCAATTCAGCGTCGCCGCCGTGGCGGCCAGTCTGGTCGGCGTGCTGCATGACGGCACCGCCACACCGATGGCGCTGGTGATCAGCCTGTGCGGCGTGCTGACCGTGAGCATTTCGGTGCTGACACGCCGTGCCCAGGCCAGGCGCGATGTTCTGGCCCAGACGGCCTGATCAGTTGCAGCGGTGGTGTCAGTGCAAGGTGCACTGACACCCAGCGCTTCAGAACCCTTCAAGCACAACCTTGCCTTTGGCCTTGCCGCTTTCCAGCATGGCGTGAGCACGACGCAGGTTTTCGGCGTTGATGGTGCCGAAGTGTTCACCGAACGTGGTTTTCAGCGTACCGGCGTCAATCAGCTCGGCCACCCGGTTGAGCAGGTTGTGTTGTTCGATCATGTCCTCGGTTTCAAACATCGACCGCGTGTACATGAACTCCCAGTGCAGCGACAGGCTCTTGCGCTTGAGCTTTGACACGTCAAGCGCCTTCGGATCATCAATCAGGCCCAGCTTGCCTTGTGGCCTGAGCGCCTCGACCAATTGGTCCAGATGCTGCTCGGTCTGGGTCAGGCTGGCCACATGGGTCACCTGGTCAAGGCCGACGCGTTTGAGCTCTTCGCTCAACGGCTTGCTGTGGTCCAGTACCTCATGCGCGCCCAGTTCGCGAACCCAGCTTTCGGTTTCGGCTCGCGACGCGGTGCCGATGACTTTCAGCGAGGTCAGTTGTCGCGCCAGTTGCGTCAGGATCGACCCCACGCCACCGGCCGCGCCGACAATCAGCAGGCTTTGCGAACCTTCGCCTTTGCGCTGCGCAACCTGCAGGCGCTCGAACAACAGCTCCCAGGCCGTGATCGCGGTCAACGGCAGCGCCGCCGCATGAGCAAAACTCAGGGTCTTGGGCATGTGGCCGACGATGCGCTCGTCCACCACATGCAGCTCGCTGTTGCCACCCGGTCGGGTCAGGGACCCGGCATAGAACACCTTGTCGCCTGGCTTGAACAGTGTGACCTGACTGCCGACCGCTTTCACGACGCCCGCCACATCCCAGCCCAACACCTTGGCTGCGCCGTCTTCCGGCTGGACGTTCTGACGGATCTTGGTGTCCACCGGGTTGACGGAGATCGCCTTGACCTCGACCAGCAGATCACGAGCGCCAGCCACTGGCTCGGGCAGTTCGATGTCCTGCAATGCCTGGGCGTCGCTGATCGGCAGAGACTGGTAGTACGCGATGGCTTTCATGTCAGTGACCTCAAAGGAAAATGATGGACGGATCATTGGCTATTTCCAGTAAAGATAAAACCCGCTAAAACGGCAGTCTCTTTCAATCTTATTTTGATAATACGAGGCGTTGATGCTGCGTTTTGATGACCTGCAGTTGTTCGTGCGTGCAGCAGACCTGGGCAGTCTTTCTGCTGCGGCGCGGGTGATGGACCTGTCGGCGGCCGTTGCCAGTGCCGCCCTCAAGCGTATCGAGCGGCAACTGGGCGCGCGCTTGCTGGCGCGTTCGACCCGCAGCCTGCGCCTGACCGCCGAAGGTGAAGGGTTTCTGGAATACGCGCGCGCGGCACTCGGCAGCCTGGAAGAAGGGCGGCGCCTGCTGGCCAGCAGTCAGGACCGTTGCGAGGGTGTGCTGCAACTCTCCGCACCGTCGGACTTTGGCCGCAACGTCCTTTTGCCCTGGCTGGACGAATTTCAGCAGCAACATCCGCAGTTGACCGTGCGTCTGTTGCTGGGCGACCGTATTGCCGATCTGTTCCGCCAGCCTGTCGATGTCGCGCTGCGTTACGGTGCGCCTGAGGACTCCAGCCTGGTTGCGCTGCCGGTGTTGCCTGACAACCGGCGGGTGCTCTGTGCAGCGCCGGGTTATCTGCAGCGTCATGGTGAGCCGCAGCAGGTCGAGCAACTGGTACACCATAACTGCCTGCTGTTCATGCCGGGTGATCGCATCCATGACCGCTGGACGCTGGAGGACGGCAAGCGCGAGATCAGCGTGACGGTCAGCGGCACCCGCGTCAGCGACGATGCTGATGTGGTGCGTCGTTGGGCCGTTGCAGGTGAAGGTGTCGCGTACAAGTCCTGGCTGGACGTTGCCGCCGATGTAAGGGCCGGGCACCTGAAAGTGTTAATGCCTGACTTGATGGGCGAGCGTGCACCACTGAACTTGCTGTGCGCGCACCGTGCTCAACTCAGCAAGCCCGTCATTCTGTTATTGGAAATGCTCAGGTCGCGTTGTAAGCAACATGTTGTAGGCCAGTCGCCTGTTGGTTTGTTGTAATGGCCGGCTTGAAGTAGGAAACGGCTTACGGAAGTGTCGGAAAATAAAGTATTTAAATTTACTTAAAAAATGAAAGATTCCGGTGCCAGAACAAAGTTGAAACTGACTGTTGTGAAGTGGTTTTGGCATTTTTGTCATAGGCATTGCGCTTGTCTTTTCGGGTCGTGCTTGGAGTGAGGGCTGAAAGCCCCATTCCAGAGCGGTTTCAGCGTTATAACAGGATGCCGTTCAATCGGCCTGATCGCTACAGCGTCGGGCTATGTTCCCTGCCTGTGCGCGACAACAGTTTGTACGAAAAGTTTTTCACTTCCTTAGGCCAGAGGGCATAGAGTTTATACTTGTCATTTCAGATAAGAGCCGCGTTGAACTTTACGGCGGCGTGATCGCTTTCATTAAGTCATCGCGATAGATGAATGTTTCAACAGGGAGGGAACACATGGAATACGGACCTGGCATCAGCCAGATTGCGACATTGCTGGCCGACCCCAAGCGCAGCGCAATGCTCTGGGCGCTGATGGACGGTACGGCTCGCCCTGCCGACGAGCTGGCCATTCTGGCGGGGGTTTCGGCAGCGTCTGCGGGCGCGCATCTGGCACGTCTTACCAGTGGTGGTCTGTTGAGGCAGGAGGCGCGAGGGCGCAAGCGTTTCTTTCGTCTGGCCGCGCCGGAGGTGGGCGCTGCGGTGGAAGCGCTGGCTTGTGCGTCGGTGGCCAGTGCTGATCAGATCAATCGTCGTTTTGCCCAACCCATGCCGCTCTTGCCGCTACGTCGCGCGCGGGTCTGCTCCGATCATCTGGGGGGTGAAATAGCCGCCGAACTGTATCAGCGCCTGCTGGAGGCGGGCTGGATAGAACGGCATGAGAAGCGCATCGAGGTCACCAGCAGGGGAGTGGCCCTGTTTGCCGAGCGCGGCATCTACATACCTGCACTGGCGCAGCGCAAACGCGAAACGGTCTGCGCCTGCCCCAAATGGAACGACCGCAGCCCGCATTTGGGGGGCGCGCTGGGGGCAGGGCTGCTACAACTGTTCATCCAGATGGGCTGGCTGCGCACAACAGAAGAGTCCAGCACCCTGCAGGTTTCGTCCAGCGGGCAGCGGGAAATCAACAGCATCGCGGCGGCGGCCTGAGTCGCATCTGCGCCGTAAAAGCGTTCAGAGCTGCATTCCCACGCGGTCAGCGCTCCATACAGGCGCGCTTTTGATTCTGGCGAAGGCCACGGGAGCAGACCGGGCGACGCTTCACTTGTCCGCTATCTCCTGTAGGAGCGGACTTGTCCGCGAACTGTCGGGAACCGGCAGCAAAACCAGCCGCCTCGGCGCACCAGATACAACCAAGGTGGCCTGTTTTGGGGCCGCTTCGCAGCCCTTCGCGGACAAGTCCGCTCCTACGCCATACGAGCAGAGGCTGTTTTCGGGGTTTTCAGGGCTTGACCAGTCGTGCATCCAGGCTGTTTTGCGCCAGGCGGCGTGCCTGATCTTCGGTCATGCCCAGGTGGGTGTGCAGCGCGTGGAAGTTTTCGGTCACGTAGCCGCCGAAGTAGGCCGGGTCGTCCGAGTTCACGGTGACTTTCACGCCGCGCTCGAGCATGTCGAGAATATTGTGCTGGGCCATGTCATCGAACACGCACAGTTTGGTGTTGGACAGCGGGCAGACGGTCAGCGGGATCTGTTCGTCGATGATGCGCTGCATCAGCCGCTCGTCTTCGATGGCGCGTACGCCGTGGTCGATGCGCTGGATTTTCAACAGATCCAGGGCTTCCCAGATGTATTCCGGCGGGCCTTCTTCGCCAGCGTGGGCGACGGTCAGGAAGCCTTCGTTGCGCGCGCGGTCAAAGACGCGCTGGAATTTGCTCGGCGGATGGCCCATCTCGGAGCTGTCGAGGCCGACGGCGACGAACGCATCACGAAACGGCAGCGCCTGGTCGAGGGTCTTTTCGGCTTCGTCTTCGGACAGATGACGCAGAAAGCTCAGGATCAAACCACTGTCGACGCCCAGCTTCGACTTGCCGTCTTTCAAGGCCCCGGTAATCCCGGCCAGTACCACTTCAAAGGCAATGCCACGGTCGGTATGGGTTTGCGGGTCGAAGAACGGCTCGGTGTGGATAACGTTCTGTTCCTTGCAGCGCAGCAGGTACGCCCAGGTCAGGTCGTAGAAATCCTGCTCGGTGCGCAACACATCTGCGCCGCGGTAATACAGGTCGAGGAATTCCTGCAAATTATTGAAGGCATACGCCTTGCGCAGCGCTTCGACGTCATTCCACGGCAGGGCAATCCTGTTACGTTCGGCCAGGGCGAACAGCAGCTCGGGTTCCAGCGAGCCTTCGAGGTGCAAGTGCAGTTCTGCCTTGGGCAGGGCGTTCAACCAGTCGTACATATTCTTTTCTCATCAGGTGCAGATCGCGTGCATTCTACAGATGCATGTCGCTGCGCAGGGTAAAACCTGACCGAGCGTTCAACTTGCCTCCTGTTCGCGACGGTAAGCGTAGGTGTCAGCGAAGCGTGACAGCAGAAATTCGGCACAGGTCGTGACAGGGTAGCGGGCCGGATGAGTTTCGCTCTGGCAACCGGGCAGGCATTCGATTCGGGTATCGGGATGCGGCTCGGCAAAAAACGGCATCGAGTAGCGATCAACGCCCAGCGGGCTGACGACCCGGTGCGGTGTGGAGAGGTAACGGTCATTGCTCCAGCGCGCCATCATGTCGCCAAGGTTGACCACGAAGGTGCCGTCGATCGGCGGCGCGTCGATCCATTCGCCGCGTACATCGCGAACCTGCAAACCGCCCGCCGTGTCCTGATACAGCAACGTGATGCAGCCGTAGTCAGTGTGTGCGCCCGCGCCCTGTTGCTCGCTTGAAGTCGCCGTATGGCGCGGCGGGTAATGGATCATGCGCAGCACGCTGACCGGGTCCTGGAAGCGCTGATCGAAGAAGTCACGCTCGATGCCCAATGCCAGGGTCATGGCGCGCAGCAGGGTTTGCGCCAGAGCCTGCATGTCCAGGTAATGCTGCTCCATCAGGTCTTTCCAGCCGGGAATTGCCGGGTGCCGGTTGGGGCCGCGTAACGGTTTGCCGGCCAGCACGTCGGGATGATTGGTATCCAGGTGCAGGCCCATGTCGAAGGTTTCTTTCAGGTCGCTCGGCAGGCCAGGGTCCAGTTGCTCGGTGGCAATGGCGCCGTAGCCGCGATGGTGCGTGCTTTGCGTGATGTCGATGCGCAGTTTTTCGGCAGCATCGCGGGCGAAGAAGTCTTTGGCTGCCGATTGCACCTGTTCGATGCGCTCGGCAGTGATCGGGTGGCCCTTGATGTAGAAAAAGCCCCATTCCCGACAGGCGCTGTCTATCTGCGTGGCGACAGCCTGCCAGGCTTGGGTGTCAGTGCCGTAAAGCGGGCTGATGTCGATGATGGGAAGCTGGTCCATTAACCGGTCCTGGAAATCATTGTGGTGTAGCGTGTCGATGAGCGTGCCCGCCGAAACGGGCACGTGACGCCAGGCGGTTATTTAGGCAGTTCGGCCTTGATGCCTTCGACGTAGTAGTTCATCGATGCCAGCTCGGCATTGGTCGCGACCACGCCGTCAGCAATTTTGATCGTACCGTTCTGGTCCTTGATCGGGCCGGTGAACGGGTGGAACTCGCCGCTTTCGATGCTGGCGATGAGCTTCTGCGCTTCGGCTTTCACGTCAGCAGGCACCACGTCGCTGATCGGCAGTTCGACCGTGCCTTCTTTCAGGCCGCCCCAATAATCCTGCGGCTTCCAGGTGCCGGCAATCACGCCCTCGGCGGCCTGAATGTAATGCGGGCCCCAGTTGTTGACGATGGAGGCCAGCACCGCTTTGGGCCCGAAGTGCGCCATGTCTGAAGCGTAGCCCACGGCATACACGCCACGACGCTCGGCGGTCTGGATCGGTGCCGGGCTGTCGGTGTGCTGGAACACCACGTCCACACCCTGATCGATCAGGGCGTTGGCGGCATCGGCTTCCTTGCCCGGATCGAACCAGGAGTTGACCCACACCACTTTGATCTCGGTGCCGGGGTTGTATTTGTTCAGCGCCAGCTGGATGGCGTCGATGTCGCGCAGCACTTCAGGGATCGGGAAGGAGGCGACGTAACCGATCTTCTTGGTCTTGGTCATCTTCGCCGCGATGTAACCACTGACGTAGCGGCCTTCATACGTGCGGGCCAGATAGGTGCCCATGTTCTTGTCCTGCTTGTAGCCCGTCGCGTGCTCGAATTTCACTTTGGGGAATTGCTTGGCAACTTTCAGGGTCGGGTTCATGTAACCGAAGGAGGTGCTGAAAATCAGGTCATAGCCGCCCTTGGCCATGTTGCGAATCACCCGCTCGGCGTCTGCACCTTCCGGGACGTTTTCCACGTAGCTGCTGCTGACTTTGTCACCCAGCGCCGCGACCATCGCCTTGCGGCCCTGCTCGTGCTGATAGGTCCAGCCGTGGTCGCCGATGGGGCCGATATAGACGAATCCGACTTTCAACGGATCGGCTGCCGAGGCGAGCAGGCTGGAGCCGATGCCGACGACAGCGGCCATGGCGCACAGCAGTTTTTTCAGAGGACGACGTGGGTTGGTCAGGTGCATCGGGTCTAGCTCCTTGCGGTCTTGTTGGAGTGCATACCCCGACAATGCAAATAACTGACCAACAAGACAACTATGCTGCCCGCGCGCCTTTGATTCTGCCCAAAAGGCGTGTGAGCGGACTTGTCCGAAAACAATGCTGATCGCCGCCCCGGTCGCTCCAACGGCCTTCGGCCAGAATAAAGGGCAACGCGAGTGCAGCGCGACGGTGCAGCTGTGAGCGCCAGCGCTGTCAACTGGTGCAGCGGGTGCTGCGTTCGACAATGCACATCGGCGTGCCGGCCACCGGCTCGCGCATGATCTGCACGTGCACGTCGAACACCTGACACACCAGCTCGGCGGTCAGCACATCACCCGGCGCGCCGCAGGTCACCAGACGTCCGCCCTGCATCACCGCCAGATGGTCGGCGTAGCGGCAGGCCTGATTGATGTCATGGAGCACGGTAATCACGGTTTTGCCTTCAGCGCTAAGCTCGCGCATCAGGTCCAGCAGTTCGACCTGATGGCTGATGTCCAGGTAGGTGGTCGGTTCATCGAGCAAAACGATGGCTGCGTCCTGCGCGAGAATCATCGCCAGCCAGGCGCGCTGCCGCTGCCCGCCGGACAAATCGGACAGCGGGCGTTCGGCCAGGGTAGCCAGTTCCATGCGCTGCAACGCCTGATCGACACTGTGCTGATCGGCCCCGCTCAAACGCCCCCACAAACTGTTGTGCGGGCTGCGGCCGTAAGCCACCAGTTGGCGCACGTTGACGCCTTCGGGAATCGGCAGCACTTGCGGCAAAAACGCCACCTTGCAGGCCAGCTCCCTGGCCGACAGCTGGCTGTAGCCTTTACCGTCCAGGCTCAGGCTGCCCGACTGCGGGGTGAGGATCCGCGCGAACGCCTTGAGCAGCGTGGATTTGCCGCAGCCGTTGGGGCCGATCAACGCCGTGACCTGCCCCGCGGGCGGGCTGAATGACAGGTCCTGCACGATCCGCGTTGCGCCGTAGCCGATGTCGAGGTGCTGCGCCTTCAGAATGCTCATGGGTCAACCTTTGAATCGGGCCAGCAGCCAGAGAAAATACGGAGCGCCGATCACGGCGGTGAGAATCCCGGCAGGGATCTCGCTGGGCGCGATCAGCGTGCGGCCCAGCGTATCGGCCAGCACCAGCAATAGCGCGCCCAGCACCATCGACGCGGGCAGCAGGTATTGATGATGACCGCCAACCAGACGGCGAGCCATGTGCGGCGCGACCAGCCCGACAAAACTCACCGGCCCGATAATGCCCACGCCCAGGCTGGTCAGCAGCACGGCACTGCCCATCGCCAGCCAGCGAATACGTTTCAGGCTTGTGCCCAGGCTCTGTGCTGCCTCATCGCCAAGGCCGATCAGGTTCAGTGGTTTGGCCAGCAGCATACTGAGCGGGATCAGCAGCAAAAGCGGTGTGGCCAGCAAGACGTGGTGCCAGTTGCGGCTCCACAAACTGCCGGTCAAGGCCAGCAGCGCGGTGTTGATGTCCAGTGGATTGGACAGGATCAGGAACTCGGTGATGCTCGACAGAGTGACCGCAATCGCCACCCCGGACAGCGCAAAACGCATCCCGGAAAACTGCACGCCGGTGTTGTACAAAGCCAGCAGCAATGCGCCCGCCGCACCGCCCAGACATGCCACAAACGGCAGCGCAGCCACGGGCAATTGCGGCAGGCCGATAATGGCGATGGTCAGCGCCAGTCCCGCGCCCTGGGTCACACCCAGGATTTCCGGCGAGGCCAGCGGGTTGCGAATCACGCCTTGCACGATGGCGCCCGCCAGGCCGAGCGCACAGCCGGTCATGATCGCGATCAGGCCGCGTGGCAGGCGATGATTCCATACTTCAAAGTCTTTGCTGTCGTGAGCAATCAAGTGATCAAGCACCGCGCCAGGCTTAAGCCACACGGTACCCGCGCTGAGGCTCAACAACAGCGCCAGTGCCAGCAACATGATCAGCAATAACAGCCGGGAACGAGGCTGGTTCATAGCGCACGCCTCGCCAGAAACAGAAAGAACGGCGCGCCGATCAACGCTGTCACCACGCCAGCCGGTGTCTCTACCGGAAACGCCACGGCGCGGCTGATCAGGTCGGAAGCCAATACAATGGCCGCGCCCAGACCGGCACTGATCGGGACCAGCCAGCGGTAGTCATTGCCCAGCCATTGGCGAGCGATGTTTGGTGCGATCAGGCCGACAAAGGCAATCGGCCCAACTGCACAGACGCTGGCACCGACCAGCAGCAGGCTGACCACAAACACCAGCAGCCGCAGGGCGCCGATACGCACGCCCAGCGAACGGGCGGCGTCTTCACCCAGGTTGATCAGGTTCAGACGTGGCGCACAGGCAATCGCCAACACCAGGCCGATCAGCGTGCAGGGCCAGAGCAGTTGCAGTTGCTCGGCACCGACATTGGCCAGTGAGCCGGCCAGCCAGTTGAGGACACTCTGCGCCTGGGCTTCGACCAGAATCACCGTGAGGCGAGTCAATGCTGCGCACAGCGCCGCAACGGCGACACCCGCCAGCACCAGTCGCCCTTGCGCGGTGGTCGGCGACCATGCGCCACCGAGGCTGAACACGGTAATCCACGCCAGTGCGCCGCCGATGCAGGTCATCAACAGTGCGCCACCGGCAAAGGGCAGCGCGACCAGCCCGGTGGAAAACAGCGCCAGACCCAACGCCGCGCCTGCCGTGACGCCAAACAAGGACGGCGAGGCCAGACGGTTGCGCGTGATGCCTTGCATCAACGCCCCGGCGACACCGAGGCACGCGCCCACCAATGCTGCGCACAAGGCACGCGGCACCCGCAGTTGCGCGACGATATACGCGATATTGCCACCCTCGCGACCCTGCGTGAACAGCCCGTTCCAGGCATCTATCTGGCGAATGCTGAACGACGACAAGGCGAACAGCGACACCCAGAACAGTCCCAGGCAGGTCGCGGCAATCACGCCCGCCATCAGCCAGCGGCGCATTTAAGGGTTCAGCACGGCCTTGCCGCCCTTGAGTACGGCAAGCGCATCGTCAGCGATCTGCTCGGACGCCATGATTCCGCGATTGCGCGCCCAGCTATCACCGTCGACTTCGGCCACCTGTTTATTACGTACAGCGCCGAGCACCTGCCACAGCGGCTGCTTGCTCCAGGTGTCGACAATGCTCGGGCGACGATAATGGCCGACCAGCAACCAGTTGGGGTCCAGGGCGAGCAGTTGCTCCAGGCTGACGAACTCGGTGGGCGCGGCGTTGTTGCGCACTTCCGGTACTTGCAAACCGATGGCTTGCAGCACGCTGCCTGCGTAGGAGTGCGGGCCGTGGACCGAGAAACTGTCTTCACGGGCAACGCCGAACAGCACGTTGCTGTCGGCAGGAATCTGCTCGGCAACGGTTTTCAGGTGCTGACGGTTTTCTGCGATTCGCGCCTGCATCTCCGGGCCTTTGCCCAGCGCCATGCCGATCAGCCCGGCAGATTTCAGGCTGCCCTGATAGTCCTCGCCGCGTGACGGCAACATCAGCGTCGGAGCCAGGCTGGCCAGGTCGTTATAAAGAGCCTGATGACGACCGAGGTCAGCGATGATCAGGTCCGGCTTGAGCCGTGCGATCACTTCGATATTGGGTTGCGAGCGCAGCCCCACCGACTGCCATTCACCCACGGCCTTGCGCACCTTGGGCAGTACACGACTGGCGTCGCCATCATCTGCGGCGCCGACCGGTGTCACGCCAACCGAAGCAAGCCCGTCGAGAAACGAAAATTCCAGTACCACCACGCGCTTGGGGGTGTCTGGCAGATGCACCTTGTGCTGGCCGTCATCGATGTCGATGGGCGCAGCCTGAGCGGCGCTCGCCAGCAGCGTGAGCAGGCCGCAAGCCAATAAATGCGGAAGTCGAAAAGCACGCACGGCGAATGTCCTTTCTAAACAGAAGCTGAATCGTGAAAAACAGACGCGCCAGAAAAGGCGCGAAGAAAACGGCGGGCACTATTTCACATCGTGACGGCGGGATCAAAAGTCATTTACGCGTGGGTGCAGTTCTCATTCAGGTCATTTGTTGAAACCTTTTGTCACACACCGCACTCTCAACCGCTTCAATGACAGGCACGGTCATGAGCATCCGCGACGATGTGTCGCAAGGTTTTGGAGGAAGTTATGGGCGCATTGCTCAAGCAAGAAAAGTTTCTGCTGCTGGCAATCATCGCCATGTTTGTCGCCTATCCGCTGGAGCATGTGTTGCTGGGCAACGGCCAGGTCGTCGCACTGGTCTCCGGGCTGGCGCTGGTCGGCTTCATCGTCTGCGCGTCGATGCGCGTTGCCCACCACGCCGAGATGCTCGCGGAAAAGGTCGGTGACCCCTACGGCACGATGATCCTCACGCTCTCTGCGGTGCTGGTCGAAGTGGTGATCCTGGCGATCATGATGAGCAACGAGCCATCGCCGACGCTGGTGCGTGACACGATTTACTCGGCGGTGATGCTCGACATCAACGGCATCCTCGGCCTGGCCGCGCTGATGGGCGGCATCAAGCACGGCGAGCAGTCGTACAACGATGATTCGGCACGGACCTACAGCGTGATGATCCTCACCGCGATGGGCGTGTCGATGGTGGTGCCCGAGTTCATTCCCAAGGGTGACTGGAAGATCTATTCGGCGTTCACCATCGGCGCAATGATTCTGCTCTACACCTTGTTCCTGCGTATGCAGGTCGGCCCGCACAGCTACTTTTTCAGCTACAGCTACCCGGAAAAGAAAAAACGTCAGGGCTCGGATCAGACTGAAGAGCATGCCGAGCCGGTCAACCTGACCCGCTCCATTGCCACGTTGATCACAGGCGTCGTGGTAATTGGCGCGCTGGCCGAGGTGATGTCCAAGACCGTTGATCTGGGGCTGGAGGGCACGGGCGCGCCACCGGTCATGACCGCTATTCTGGTCGCCGCCATTTCTGCTGCGCCGGAGATTCTGACCGCCTTGCGCGCAGCACTCGCCAACCGCATGCAGTCGGTGGTCAATATCGCGTTGGGTGCGTCGCTCTCCACCGTGATCCTGACCGTTCCGGTCATGGAAGCGATGGCGCTTTACAGTGGCCAGCCGTTCCAGATGGCCATGACCCCGGTGCAGACCGTGATGATTTTCATCACCCTGCTGGTGTCCGCCATCAACCTTAATGACGGCGAAACCAACGCCATCGAAGGCATGACTCACTTCGTGCTGTTCGCGACGTTTATCATGCTGTCTTGTCTGGGGCTTTGAGGTTTCAGGTGAAATTCTGGACGCACAAATCCGGCTCACTCCTACAAAGATCTATGTCTAGCCGTCTAATGCGGCTCTTAGCCCCGTTTTTCGGGCTTGTCGGGACTTGCTTATAACGATGAGCGCGGAGCATGGGCATGGCACGTTCAACTCTCGCTGCGCACTGTCAGCCCTGAATCAACTCTCGCGCAGCCTGGCTGTGGTCGGCAATCAGCTGCTTGATATCCAGGCCTTCAACCTGTCCGTCAATCACTCGCCACTGACCGCCAACCATCACTCGATCGGCACGGTCTGCCCCGCACAGCAACAGCGCTGAAAGCGGATCGTGGCTGCCGGAGAAGCGCAGTTCATCGAGTTTGAAAAATGCCAGATCAGCCTGTTTGCCCACCGCCAGTTCACCTATATCAGTGCGGCCCAACAACTGCGCCGAGCCTTTGGTCGCCCAGCCAAGCACCAACTGCGGGGTGATTTTTTCCGCGCCGTAGCGCAGGCGTTGCAGGTACAGCGCCTGGCGGGTTTCGAGGATCATGTTCGAGGCATCATTGGACGCCGAGCCGTCCACGCCGAGGCCAAGCGGCGCGCCTGCAGCAATCAGGTCCAGGGTCGGGCAAATGCCAGAGGCCAGGCGCATGTTCGAGCTGGGGCAGTGACAGACGCCGGTGCCCGCAGCGCCGAGGCGGGCGATTTCATCAGGGTTGAAGTGGATACCATGGGCCAGCCAGGTGCGCGGGCCGAGCCAGCCGACGCTGTCCAGGTAATCCACGGTACGCAGGCCGAAGCGTTGCAGGCAGAAGTCCTCTTCATCGAGGGTTTCGGCCAAATGAGTGTGCAGGCGCACGTCGAGTTTTTCTGCTAGGGCCGCGCTCTCGGCCATGATCTGCGGTGTGACCGAGAAGGGCGAGCAGGGCGCCAGCGCGATTTGAATCTGCGCCCCGTCGTCGCGCTCGTGATACGTCTCAATCAGGCGCTGGCTGTCGGCCAGAATCACCTCGCCCTGTTGCACGGTTTGCTGGGGTGGCAAACCTCCATCGGCTTCGCCAAGGCTCATCGAACCGCGCGTCAGCATCGCGCGCATGCCCAGTTCGCGCACGCTTTGCACCTGAACATCGATGGCGTGTTCCAGCCCGTCGGGGAACAGGTAGTGGTGGTCGGCAGCCGTCGTGCAGCCCGACAGCAGCAACTCAGCCAACGCAACCTTGCTGGCCACGGCCAGTTTTTCCGGCGTCAGGCGCGCCCACACCGGATACAGCGTCTTGAGCCACGGGAACAAAGGCTGATTGACCACCGGCGCCCAGGCGCGGGTCAGGGTTTGATAGAAATGGTGATGGGTGTTGATCAAGCCTGGCAGCAACACATGCTCGCGAGCATCGAACGACTGTGTGCAGGGCAATGAAGGTTGCTGCCCGGCAGCCAGCAGTTCGGTGATGACGCCATCTTCGATGACCAGACCGCCACGGGCGTCCAGGTCATTGGCGGTAAATACAGCAAGAGGGTTTTTCAACCAGATACGGGTCGCAGGCACGGGCCGGCTCCTCTGAAAGACAGGTTCAGGGTTAGCCAGCTCAGTGTTGCCCTGTCTGCTGATCCAGGGTGGCCGGGGCTTGTGCGCCCCGGCGAAGGGCTGTGATTTTAGTTGAGCTGCCGGTTACCAGGCAATCGCCTTGCCTTGGTAATCGATAAAGTGATGCCCGCCTTTGCCTGCGTAGGTGTTGAGTTGCTCTACAAGGCCTGTGGTACTGGTCAGCACGTCGATGGCCGCGTTATCGCCGCCCATGTCGGTCTTCACCCAACCCGGATGCATCGACAACACGGTCGGACGGTTTTCACCCAACTGGCTGACAAAGGTGTTGGTCATCGAGTTGAGTGCCGCCTTGCTGGCTTTGTACAGCGCCAGTTCTGCGCCATCCGGGCAGGCAACGCTGCCCAGCCACGAACTCATGAACGCCAGCACGCCGGTACCCGGACGGATCTGCCCGATGAAACGCTCGGCCAGACGAATCGGCGCGACCGCGTTGGTCAGGAACAATTGCCCAAGCTCGGCCGCAGTCGACTGCGCCGCGCTCTGATGTTTGGGGCCGGTGATCCCGGCATTGACGAATAGCACGTCGAACACCTCGCCGCGCAGCTTCTGGACCAGTACTTCCAGCGAAGCGGTGTCGTCCATATCCACCGTCTCGATCCGCACGCCGTCAACGGCCCTGAGGTTTTCAGCGTTCTGCGGATCACGCACGGTGGCGGTAACTTGCCAGCCCTGTTCAGTCAGGCGTTGAACCAACCCGAGCCCCAGGCCACGCGAAGCACCGATGATGAGGGCGGTTTTTTTGGTAGTGGTCATGAAGGATTCCTTGGCAGATTGAGAGACAGATTCCATGGCAGGGCTAGCACGCCTCTCGACAGTTTCGACCTTGCAGCGTACTCCTGCCTATAAACTGTTGGAATCTCTGTCAGCCAGAAACGTTCATAGTTTGGATTATCGTTGCGCACGCTCCAGCGTCGGAACGCCTTGGGTGACACTCCGCGTCACAGATCTGCGCCGCGCCGCTCATCAGGGATAGGACGCAGAGCGTCCAGAACGGCATGCGACGCAGAGCGTCGCACGCTAGTCAAAAGTTGAAGCCCCCTCAATGCCCCGCCCGCCACGGCTGGCCCAGCGAAACCGGCGCGTACAGCCGGGTGCGCAGGGCGTCGCGGGAGAGCAGGACGAGGACGATGATGGTGGCCACGTAAGGCAGCATCGCCAGCAGGTTGGACGGGATCGCCAGGCCGATGCCTTGTGCCACCAGGTGCAGGATGCTGGCGAGGCCGAACAGGTAGGCGCCGAGCAGCAGGCGCCAGACTCGCCAGCTGGCAAATACCACCAGCGCCAGGGCGATCCAGCCACGTCCAGCGCTCATGTTTTCCGCCCACATCGGTGTATAGGCCAGCGACAGGTAAGCCCCGGCCAGCCCGGCCATTGCACCGCCGAACAACACCGCCAGGGTTCGCACCCGCAATACCGGCAAGCCCATGGCACTGGCGGCGTCCGGGTTTTCGCCGACCGCCTGGATGATCAGCCCAACGCGGCTTTTCAGCAGCGCCCAGGCCACCAGCGCGAACAGTGCAAAAGACAGGTAGACCAGCAGGTCCTGGGCAAACAGCATGCGGCCGATCAGCGGGATATCGCTGAGGAAGGGGATGGCCACCGGCTCGAAACCACTGAGCGGTTTGCCAACCCAGGCGGCACCCACGAAGCTTGAAAGCCCGACACCAAAAATAGTCAGCGCCAGACCGGTCGCGACCTGATTGGCGTTGAATACCAGCGCCACCAGCGCGAACAAGGCCGAGAGCAACATGCCCGCCAGCATCGCCAGCAAGACGCCCAGCCACAGATTGCCGGTGCTCAGCGCAACGATGAAACCGATCACCGCCCCGAACAGCATCATGCCTTCCTGGCCCAGATTGATGACGCCGCTTTTTTCGCAAATGAGTTCGCCCAGTGCGACGAGCAGCAACGGCGTGCCACAACGGACCATGGCATAGAAAATATTGCTCAGCAGGTCGATATCCATCATGCGGCTCCTGTGACGGGTGTCATCTGGCGCTTGGCCCAGTGCAGTTTCAGGCGCGGCCGGTAGAGGATCAGCACATCGCAGGCGAGCAGGAAGAACAGCATCATCCCTTGAAACAACTGGGTGATGGCCAACGGCAGGTTCAGGGTCATTTGCGCGCTTTCGCCGCCCAGATACAGCAGGGCGATCAGCAGGCTGGAGAACAGAATGCCGATGGGGTTGAGGCGACCGAGAAAGGCCACGGTGATTGCGGCATAGCCGTAACCCGGCGAAACCTGCGGCACCAGTTGGCCAATCGGGCCGGCGACTTCCGATACACCCGCCAGCCCGGCCAGCGCGCCACTGATCAACAGCGCCAGCCACACCAGGCGTTTCTCGCGAAAGCCGACGAAGCCAGCCGCTCGCTTGTCCAGGCCCAGCACCTTGATCTGGAAGCCGACAAAGCTGCGTTGCAGCAACACCCAGACCGCGACCAGCGCGAACAGGGCAAAGTACACCCCGATGTGCGCGCGGCCATCTTCCATCAATAGCGGCAGACGGCTCGCGTCGCCAAAGGTCGCGGACTCCGGGAAGTTCATGCCGGCAGGGTCTTTCAGCGGGCCATGCACGAAATACAGCAGCAGGTTGAGGGCGATGTAGTTGAGCATGATGCTGGTGAGAATTTCATTGGCGTTGAATTGAGTACGCAACCATGCCGTCACGCCTGCCCAAGCCGCCCCGGCCAGCGTCCCGGCCAACAGCACCATCACCAGCGCCCAACGGCTTTCCATCTCGATGATATTCACCGCCACGGCACTGCCCGCCAGCGCACCGAGCAACAATTGGCCTTCGGCGCCGATGTTCCAGATGCGTGCCTGATAGGCAACCGCTAGCCCCAGTGCACACAGTAGAATCGGCAACGTCTTGACCATCAGTTCCGACAGCCCATAAAGATCGCTGACCGGAGCGATCAACAGGGTGTGCAGCGTCACCCACGGGTTCAGCCCCAGGCCGATGAACAGCAGCGAGCCGCAGATCAGGGTCAGGACGGCAGCCAGCAGCGGCGAGCACCACAACATGGCGCGCGATTGCTGGCCACGCGGTTCCAGAGAAAGCAGCATGTTTTGCTCCGTTAACCCGGCGTGTGGGCCTGGGTTTGAGAATGATCGAACTGTCCCGCCATCCAGCCGCCGATCTGTACGGTGCTGGTCTGTTCAGTGGGGATCAGGTCGGAAAGCTGGCCGCCGCTCAAGGCAGCGAGTCGGTCGCTGATCTGGAACAACTCGTCCAGGTCCTCGGAAATCACCAGAATCGCCGCCCCCGCATCGCGCAAGGCGATCAGCGCCCGGTGGATCGCCGCTGCTGCCCCCACGTCCACGCCCCAGGTCGGGTGCGCCGCGATCAGCAGCTTCGGGTTTTGCAGAATTTCCCGACCGAGAATGAATTTCTGCAGGTTGCCGCCCGACAGGCTGCGCGCCGGGGCCTGTGCGTCGGGCGTCTTGACGGCAAAGCGGCGAATGATTTCGTCGGCCAGGGCACGGGCCTTGCCGCGTTGAATCAGGCCGTTGCTCACCAGCCCCTGTTGGAAGGCGGTGAGCAGGGCGTTATCCGCCAGGCTCAATTCCGGCACTGCGCCATGCCCCAGGCGTTCGGCCGGGACAAACGCCAGACCGCGCTTGCGGCGGGCATCCGGGCGCAGGTGGCCGACCGGTGTGTTTGCGAAACGCAGGGTCGCCGCCTGCGCATGAGGCAGCGTTTGTTCGCCGCTCAGCAGCGCGAGTAATTCATCCTGACCGTTACCGGCCACGCCCGCGATGCCGACGATCTCGCCGCTGCACACCTCAAGGCTAAGGTCTTTGAGGGAGCAGCCGAACGGGTCCGGGTTGTGCCAGGACAGTCTGTCCACTTGCAGAAAGGCCGCGCCGCCGCTGACTTTTTCGTAGTGCGCGGTCAGGCCCTCGGCATCGCCGACCATCAATCGTGCCAGCTCCAGATCGGAGCATTCGGCCGGAATACAGTGCCCGGAGACCTTGCCGTTACGCAGCACGGTTGCGCTGTGGCACAAGGCGCGAACTTCGCCCAGCTTATGGCTGATGAACAGAATGCTGCAGCCTTCGCTGGCCAGATGCCGGAGGGTGACGAACAGTTCTTCGGCTTCCTGAGGTGTGAGGACCGAGGTGGGTTCGTCGAGAATCAACAGGTGAATGTCCTGCATCAGGCAGCGAATGATTTCGACTTTCTGCCGCTCGCCGATCGACAGGCTGTGCACCAGACGCTGGGGCTCCACGGCCATGCCGTAGCGTTGCGAGACCTCGCGAATACGCGGCTCCAGTTGCCTGGGCGTGCCGGCTGCCGCGCCCATCGCCAGCGCAATGTTCTGCGCCACGCTCAAGGTCTCGAACAGTGAGAAATGCTGGAACACCATGCCAATCCCCAGGCTTCTGGCCTGCGCCGGATTGCGCATGATCTGCGCCTGGCCTTGCCAGATGATCGACCCGGCATCTGGCTGGGTAACGCCATAGATGATCTTCATCAGGGTACTTTTGCCAGCACCGTTCTCACCCAGAAGGGCATGAATTTCGCCCGGCTGAATGGTCAGGTCGACAGCATCGTTGGCCAGGCAACCGGGATACCGTTTGGTGATATGGCGCAACTGGAGACGCGCAGGTATCGCGTGGTTTGACATGAAAGGCTCTGAGGCAAAGTGGGTCGCCTGTGGATAAAGCAAAATCCTGGCCAATGGGTCAGGTTTCAGGCGCGATACGCTGAATCAAGCCAGAACGGGGATTTTGTGCTTTTGCAGATCGCATCAGCGGGGGTCGGTTTTGCCATTTCAGCACCAGTTCGGGGCGCGCTGATAACGCGAAGGTGCAAAACATGGCTTATTGATTTGAGTAAAAAATGTACAGCGCGCGGCGAGGGAGATGCAGTGAACCGATGCGCGAACCTTGCACCTGTTATCCACAGGTTATTCCACAGTTACTGTGCGCAAGCCGAAATGTGAAGAATAACGCCACACGGGTTAGCGCCCAAAGGTGCTAAAGCGCGCTAACAGACTGTTTTTGCGCCGTTTTTGCGGTTTCCGCAACAGATTGTACAAAAAATGATCATTCTTCTTAAAGCCGCGTCCAGCAAGGCGCGCAGTGGAGTGTGCTCAGCTTATCCACAGTCGGATGCACAGTAGATGTGGGCAATTGCCGCTGTGCTGTCTACTCCGTTGCGGCCTTGTGCAAAAGGATTCTGCCGCGACTCAGATCGGCCAGTTGCCGTTGTAGCGTATCGACATGTTCAGGGCCGATGGCAATTGCCATTTGCACACCATTGGCGGTGAATTCTTCGTTTTCCACCAGGCCGTTCAGCTCCGCCAGGCGCAGCTTGACCAGCGTCAGTTCACTGAAACTGCATTCGAGGTGGAATGAAGCGCGCTGAATGAGCGGCAGACGCTCGGCCTGCTGCAGGCATTTGTTGGCGCCGCCGCCGTAAGCGCGGGCCAGGCCGCCGGTGCCCAGTTGAATGCCGCCGTACCAGCGAATCACCAGTACCACCACCTGATCGAATTCCTGCGCTTCGATGGCGGCCAGAATCGGTCTGCCTGCTGTGCCGCCCGGTTCGCCATCGTCGTTGCTGCGGTACTGGCTGCCCAGTTTCCAGGCCCAGCAATTGTGGGTGGCGTTCAAGTCGCTGTGCTGCTCAATGAACGCTTGTGCGTCGGCCGGGCTGGCGATGGGCGCGGCGAGGGTGATGAAGCGGCTCTTGCGGATTTCTTCACGAAATTCGCAAGGGCCGGCAAGGGTAAAAGGCATGCGTGTGTCCAGCTGGCGTCAAGGTGCCGATTCTACAAGGCTGGCGGTGTCAGCCCACAACCTTTGAGGATGATCCGGATCAGATTGTTGCTGGCCTGATCCATGTCCTGCCGGGTCAGGCGAGAGCGGCCGGTGACACGACAGATCTGCGAGGCGAAGTCGGCATAGTGCTGGGTGCTGCCCCACAGCAGAAAGATCAGGTGCACCGGATCGACCGGGTCCATCTTTCCGGCATCGATCCAGGCTTGAAAGACCGCTGCCCGCCCCTGAAACCAGAGGCGGTAATCCTGGCTGAAATATTCGCTCATGCATTCGCCGCCGCTGATGATCTCCATGGCGAAGATTCGTGATGCCTGCGGTTGCCGGCGCGAGAACTCCATCTTGGCGCGAATATAGCGGGCCAGCGCTTCTGCCGGGTCGTCGTCGACGCTGAGGTTGTTGAACGTGCTGTCCCACAAATCAATGATATTGCTCAGCACCGCGACATACAGGCCCAGCTTGTTGGTGAAGTAATAATGAAGGTTGGCTTTCGGCAGTCCGGCTTTCAGCGCAATGGTGTTCATGCTGGTGCCCTTGAAACCGTGGCGGGCAAATTCGTCTTCGGCGGCCTGGATGATCGTTTCTTCGTTCTTCTGACGAATACGGCTCGCAGGCTTGGTGGCGCTGTGTGCTGGAACTTCAAGGGTCATGGGCTATTCCGGACAGGTCGTAGGGCGCGACGATTGAGCTGATGATGACTGAATAGGTAATGCACCGGCGACTATCTCGCAAGTGCGGCTATGGAAACCTATCGTGGTTGTTCAAGGGGTTTGCGTTCCGTCGCAGCCTGGGTCGTCGTCACGGCGACTTTACCCTCCGGAATCAGCAGGCACATGACAATGGCTGTAATGCCGCCGCTGGTGATTGCCGAATCGAACAGGTTCTGGACCAACTTGGGCATCTGATGCAGCAGCGCCGGCTGCGCCGCAATGCCCAGGCCGACACCAAATGAGGTGGCGATGATCAGCATGCTACGCCGATCCAGTGGCGACTGGGCGAGGATGCGAACGCCTGCCGCCGCAACGCTGCCGAACATCACCAGCGTTGCGCCGCCCAGCACCGGTTTAGGGATCTGCTGGACGATGGCGCCGATATGCGGAAACAGTCCGAGGATGAACAGCACGGCACCGATGTACAGGCCGACATAGCGGCTGGCAACGCCGGTCAACTGAATCACTCCGTTGTTCTGCGCGAACGTGGTGTTGGGAAAGGCACTGAAAGTCGCGGCAATCATGCAGCTCACACCGTCGCCGAGCACGCCACCCTTGAGCCGCGCCACATAGCTCGGCCCGCTGATCGGCTGGCGGGCCAGCATGCAGTTGGCGGTCAGGTCGCCGACGGTTTCGATACTGCTGATCAGATAAATCAGCGCGACCGGCAGGAAAGCGGTCCAGTCAAAATTGAAACCGAAGCGGAACGGCACTGGCACGCTGATCAGCGGCAGATCGTGAATCGGCTGCGGGATCAGCTTGCCGCTGAACCATGCGGCCAGGCTGCCGACAGCCAGGCCGATGATGATCGCCGACAAGCGCACCCATGGAGTGTTGGAGCGATTGAGCACAATGATCACTGCGAGTACGAACACCCCCAGCGCCAGGTTCAGCGGTGCGCCGAAGTCCGGTGCATTGAAGCCGCCACCCAGGTCAGTCACGCCGACCTTGATCAGGCTCACGCCGATCAGGGTAATCACGATCCCGGTGACCAGCGGGGTGATGATACGCCGCAACTGACCGATGCAACGACTGAGCACTATCTGCACCAGTGCACCGAAAAAGCAGACGCCGAAGATCATCGCCATGATGTCCTCCGGGCTACCGCCGCGCTGCTTGACCAGAAAGCCTGCCGACAACACTGCGCCTAAAAACGCAAAACTGGTGCCTTGCAGACAGATCATGCCTGCACCGATGCCGAACGGCCTGCGCGCCTGAATGAACGTGCCGGTGCCGGACACCATCAACGCCATGCTGATCAGGTAAGGCAGGTATTCGGTCAGCCCCAGGGTTGATCCGATAATCAGCGGCGGCGTGATTATCCCGACGAAACTGGCGAGCACGTGCTGGAATGCCGCCAGTATGGCCGTCAGCGGTTTGGGACGGTCATTCAGGCCGTAGATCAGGTCGTCGTTGTCAGAAGTTTCGGGCTGCATGGCGAAGTCTCGAAATGGGAAGTGCCATGTGCTGGCGCATTGGTATTCACGATCACTGCAAAAAACTGTCCACCTGCTCAGGTTATTTCCCAGTAAGCCCCTCTATTGCCTGCTATATCAGACGGATAGCGTTTTCAGGCTGCTCTCCTGACCGGGCGAATACGGCGGGTGCTGGCAAGAATGTGTCATCGGGTAGCAGCAAGCGCTTCCAGAAAGCCTTCGAGCACCAAATGAGGGCGTCGGCCTTTGCGGGTGACGGTGACCAGATTGAGGTCGTAAAATTTCGCGTCCGGTTTCAATGCGCGCAACCTGCCTTCCTGCACCCAGGCGTTGGCGTAATGATCCGGCAGATAGCCGATGTAGCGCCCGGTCAGAATGAGGAACGCGATGCCTTCCCGGTCGGAGGCACTGGCGGTGCATGTCAATGCCTTGTAGTGCTCCTGAATATCGTTCGGCAGGCGGAAGGTTGGAGCAACGGCTTCCTGTAGCGCGAGACGCTGGTCGTCGAGCATTGTGTTTTCTGCATAGAACAACGGATGACCCACCGCGCAATAAAGCAGCGAGCGCTCGCTGTACAACGAATGATATTCCAGCCCCGGCAGCGCGCTGGCCTGCGGCACCACGCCAACATGCAGGCCGCCGTCGAGTACGCCTTGCTCGACTTCGGCGGGCGCGATCATGCGGATATTGATATGCACGCCAGGCCCACGTTCTTTAAGGCGCGACAGTGCATGGGTTATGCGCATGTGGGGGAGGGTGACGAGGTTATCGGTCAGGCCTATGTTCAGCTCGCCGCGCAGGTTCTGGTGCAGGCCGTTGACCTCAGTGCGAAAGCTCTCCAGCGCACTGAGCAGTTGCAGCGATGACTGATAAACCTCGCGCCCCTCATCGGTCAGTGAAAACCCTGCTCGCCCCCGCTGACACAGACGCAAACCAAGGCGTTGTTCCAGATCGCTCATCTGCTGGCTGATCGCCGATCTGCCGATGCCAAGCGCACTTTCTGCAGCTGAAAAGCCCCCAGCCTCGACTACGCTCTTGAAGATGCGCAGCAAGCGAATGTCAAAATCACTGACCTGGGCCAACGGGTCGGAGCGGCGGATGCTCATTGTTTAGTTGCTCATTGTTTAGCGAATTGCAAACTAAAGATCATAAAAATCATGTTTTATGAACTTTAGCCGCGTGTCACTTTGGCTGCAATCACCGTTAGCTCAAGCGCCTGCGAGGCTCGCTCCCATGAATATGTTCGAATTGTCTGATGTGCCGGTCACAAGTCAGTTGAAGCTGGATGCTCACTGGATGCCTTACACCGCGAACCGCAACTTCCACAGCGATCCGCGCATGATCGTCGCCGCGCATGGCAGCTATCTGACAGACGACAAGGGCCGCAAGATCTACGATGGGCTTTCCGGTCTGTGGACCTGCGGCGCTGGGCATACGCGCAAGGAAATTCAGGAAGCCGTTTCCCGCCAACTGGGCGTGCTGGATTACGCGCCGGGCTTTCAGTTCGGGCATCCGTTGTCATTTCAACTGGCAGAAAAGATTACCGAACTGACGCCGGGCAATCTCAATCACGTGTTCTATACCAACTCGGGCTCTGAGTGTGCAGATACCGCAGTGAAGATGGTGCGTGCCTACTGGCGGCTGAAAGGGCAGGCGACCAAGACCAAGATGATCGGTCGGGCGCGCGGCTATCATGGCGTGAATGTCGGTGGTACCAGCCTGGGTGGGGTAAACGGCAACCGCAAGATGTTCGGGCAACTGATGGATGTCGATCACCTGCCGCATACCCTGCTGGCCAGCAATGCGTACTCCAAGGGCATGCCTGAAGCAGGCGGTATCGCGCTGGCCGACGAAATGCTGAAACTGATCGAACTGCACGATGCGTCGAACATTGCGGCAGTCATCGTAGAGCCGATGGCAGGTTCTGCCGGCGTGATCGTTCCGCCGCAAGGCTACCTCAAGCGGCTGCGTGAGATTTGCGATCAACATAATATTCTGCTGATCTTCGATGAAGTCATCACCGGTTTCGGGCGCACCGGCTCGATGTTTGGTGCTGACAGTTTCGGCGTGACACCTGACCTGATGTGCATCGCCAAACAAATCACCAACGGCGCGATACCCATGGGCGCGGTGATTGCCAGCAGCGAGATTTACCAGACCTTCATGAATCAACCGACGCCGGATTACGCCGTTGAATTCCCCCACGGTTATACCTATT
>NC_004578.1:830000-1070000 GCF_000007805.1 Pseudomonas syringae pv. tomato str. DC3000
TGTCTGAATATGGGGGGACCATCCTCCAAGGCTAAATACTACTGACTGACCGATAGTGAACCAGTACCGTGAGGGAAAGGCGAAAAGAACCGCGGAGAGCGGAGTGAAATAGATCCTGAAACCGTATGCGTACAAGCAGTGGGAGCCCACTTTGTTGGGTGACTGCGTACCTTTTGTATAATGGGTCAGCGACTTATTTTCAGTGGCGAGCTTAACCGAATAGGGGAGGCGTAGCGAAAGCGAGTCTTAATAGGGCGTCTAGTCGCTGGGAATAGACCCGAAACCGGGCGATCTATCCATGGGCAGGTTGAAGGTTGGGTAACACTAACTGGAGGACCGAACCGACTACCGTTGAAAAGTTAGCGGATGACCTGTGGATCGGAGTGAAAGGCTAATCAAGCTCGGAGATAGCTGGTTCTCCTCGAAAGCTATTTAGGTAGCGCCTCATGTATCACTGTAGGGGGTAGAGCACTGTTTCGGCTAGGGGGTCATCCCGACTTACCAAACCGATGCAAACTCCGAATACCTACAAGTGCCGAGCATGGGAGACACACGGCGGGTGCTAACGTCCGTCGTGAAAAGGGAAACAACCCAGACCGTCAGCTAAGGTCCCAAAGTCATGGTTAAGTGGGAAACGATGTGGGAAGGCTTAGACAGCTAGGAGGTTGGCTTAGAAGCAGCCACCCTTTAAAGAAAGCGTAATAGCTCACTAGTCGAGTCGGCCTGCGCGGAAGATGTAACGGGGCTCAAACCATGCACCGAAGCTACGGGTATCATCTTTTGATGATGCGGTAGAGGAGCGTTCTGTAAGCCTGTGAAGGTGAGTTGAGAAGCTTGCTGGAGGTATCAGAAGTGCGAATGCTGACATGAGTAACGACAATGGGTGTGAAAAACACCCACGCCGAAAGACCAAGGTTTCCTGCGCAACGTTAATCGACGCAGGGTTAGTCGGTCCCTAAGGCGAGGCTGAAAAGCGTAGTCGATGGAAAACAGGTTAATATTCCTGTACTTCTGGTTATTGCGATGGAGGGACGGAGAAGGCTAGGCCAGCCTGGCGTTGGTAGTCCAGGTTTAAGGTGGTAGGCTGAGATCTTAGGTAAATCCGGGATCTTAAGGCCGAGAGCTGATGACGAGTGTTCTTTTAGAACATGAAGTGGTTGATGCCATGCTTCCAAGAAAAGCTTCTAAGCTTCAGGTAACCAGGAACCGTACCCCAAACCGACACAGGTGGTTGGGTAGAGAATACCAAGGCGCTTGAGAGAACTCGGGTGAAGGAACTAGGCAAAATGGCACCGTAACTTCGGGAGAAGGTGCGCCGGTGAGGGTGAAGCATTTACTGCGTAAGCCCACGCCGGTCGAAGATACCAGGCCGCTGCGACTGTTTATTAAAAACACAGCACTCTGCAAACACGAAAGTGGACGTATAGGGTGTGACGCCTGCCCGGTGCCGGAAGGTTAATTGATGGGGTTAGCGCAAGCGAAGCTCTTGATCGAAGCCCCGGTAAACGGCGGCCGTAACTATAACGGTCCTAAGGTAGCGAAATTCCTTGTCGGGTAAGTTCCGACCTGCACGAATGGCGTAACGATGGCGGCGCTGTCTCCACCCGAGACTCAGTGAAATTGAAATCGCTGTGAAGATGCAGTGTATCCGCGGCTAGACGGAAAGACCCCGTGAACCTTTACTATAGCTTTGCACTGGACTTTGAATTTGCTTGTGTAGGATAGGTGGGAGGCTTTGAAGCGTGGACGCCAGTCTGCGTGGAGCCAACCTTGAAATACCACCCTGGCAACTTTGAGGTTCTAACTCAGGTCCGTTATCCGGATCGAGGACAGTGTATGGTGGGTAGTTTGACTGGGGCGGTCTCCTCCTAAAGAGTAACGGAGGAGTACGAAGGTGCGCTCAGACCGGTCGGAAATCGGTCGTAGAGTATAAAGGCAAAAGCGCGCTTGACTGCGAGACAGACACGTCGAGCAGGTACGAAAGTAGGTCTTAGTGATCCGGTGGTTCTGTATGGAAGGGCCATCGCTCAACGGATAAAAGGTACTCCGGGGATAACAGGCTGATACCGCCCAAGAGTTCATATCGACGGCGGTGTTTGGCACCTCGATGTCGGCTCATCACATCCTGGGGCTGAAGCCGGTCCCAAGGGTATGGCTGTTCGCCATTTAAAGTGGTACGCGAGCTGGGTTTAGAACGTCGTGAGACAGTTCGGTCCCTATCTGCCGTGGACGTTTGAGATTTGAGAGGGGCTGCTCCTAGTACGAGAGGACCGGAGTGGACGAACCTCTGGTGTTCCGGTTGTCACGCCAGTGGCATTGCCGGGTAGCTATGTTCGGAAAAGATAACCGCTGAAAGCATCTAAGCGGGAAACTTGCCTCAAGATGAGATCTCACTGGAACCTTGAGTTCCCTGAAGGGCCGTCGAAGACTACGACGTTGATAGGTTGGGTGTGTAAGCGCTGTGAGGCGTTGAGCTAACCAATACTAATTGCCCGTGAGGCTTGACCATATAACACCCAAGCAATTTGAGTCGAATGACCAGATTGCGGTGACTGTGGAGATGACACGAACCGAAGGTTTGCGTCACGAACGACACCTGCAACAGCTTGCTATCACATACCCGATTTGCTGAAGCGCGCCGTACGGCACGACTCGGTACCCGAATTTCTTGACGACCATAGAACATTGGAACCACCTGATCCCATCCCGAACTCAGCAGTGAAACGATGTATCGCCGATGGTAGTGTGGGGTTTCCCCATGTGAGAGTAGGTCATCGTCAAGATTAAATTCCAAAAACCCTCATCGCTTACGCGTTGAGGGTTTTTGTTTTTGTGGCGTTTATAAAACATCGCCTTGCCTGTCGCCCCATCACCCATCCCCGGTAGTCATCCAGTTCAACATGCGTGTGGCATTCCAGCGCGCTTGCCCTTATGGTTCGGCTTCAGGTTTCAATCGCACCCGCCAAGGAAGCAAGCATGTCCGTTACAACCCCGCTGAGTGCAGGTTTCATGGTGGTTCAAGGCAACCGCCCGGATGAACTGCGCAGTCTGGTTGTGTCCTGGATGCGTCGCTATCCCCTGGCACCGCTTGAGAACGAGATTGCGCTGGTGCAGAGCAACGGCATTGCGCAATGGCTCAAACTTGCGCTGGCTGAAGACGCTCAGGACGATGACAACGGCGGCTGCGGCATTGCGGCTGCGATAGATGTTCAGCTCCCTGGCAGTTTCATGTGGACGCTGTATCGCAGGGTCCTCGGCAGCGATGAAATTCCTCAGACGTCTCTGCTCGACAAGACCCCGCTGACCTGGCGCTTGATGCGCTTGCTTCCCGCACTGATCAATCAGCCCCACTTCGAGCCACTGCAGCGCTTTCTGACCGACGACACCGACCTGCGCAAGCGCTATCAATTATCCGAACGCTTGTCTGATCTGTTCGACCAATATCAGGTCTATCGCGCTGACTGGCTGGAAGACTGGGCCGCAGGCCTACACCAATTGCGCGACGCACGAGGTCAGCCACGGCCCTTGTCCACTGCCAATTGCTGGCAGGCCGAGTTATGGCGCGCACTGCTGGATGATGTCGGAGCCAAGGGCATGGCCCAGAGCCGTGCTGGCGTGCACCGGCGGTTTATCGAGCGCATTGGCACCATGACCGAAGCGCCGCCTGGCTTGCCATCGCGGGTAATCGTATTCGGCATATCGTCACTCCCGGCGCAGGCGCTGGAAGCACTGGCCGGCTTGGCGAAGTTCAGCCAGGTGCTGCTCTGTGTGCACAACCCCTGCCGTCACCACTGGACCGACATCGTCGCTGACAAGGACCTGCTGCGTCATCAGTACAAGCGTCAGGCCCGCAAGACCGGTATGCCGATGATCCTCGATCCGCAAGCGCTGCATCAGCATGCGCATCCGCTGCTCGCTGCCTGGGGAAAGCAGGGCCGTGATTACATCAACCTGCTGGACAGCCATGACGATCCGCGCAGCTATCGTTCGTCATTCAAGGACGAGCGGATTGACCTGTTCAGTGAGGTCGAGCCAACCAATCTGCTGAACCAGTTGCAGGACGATATTCTCGAACTGCGCCCGCTGGATGAAACGCGGGAGATATGGCCAGCCATTGACCCGCTTGAAGACCGCTCGCTCCGGTTTCACGTTGCCCACAGCGCGCAGCGTGAAGTGGAAGTGCTGCATGACCAGCTCCTGGCGCGGTTCAGCAAAGACCCCAACCTGCGCCCGCGTGATGTGATTGTCATGGTTCCGGACATCGACAGCTACGCGCCACACATTCGCGCTGTCTTCGGCCAGATCGAACGCGAAGATCGCCGTTTTATTCCCTTCACGCTGGCCGATCAGGGGCAACGTGGTCGTGAGCCATTGCTGATCGCTGTCGAGCATCTGCTTAAGCTCCCCGACAGCCGCTTCCCGGTCAGCGAAATTCTCGACCTGCTGGACGTTCCGGCCTTGCGAGCGCGCTTTCGCATTCAGGAGCGCGATCTGCCAACCCTGCATCGCTGGATTGAAGGCGCAGGCATCCGCTGGGGCCTCAATGCGCAGCAACGCGCCGGTCTGGGGTTGCCGGATGCGCTGGAACAGAACAGCTGGCACTTCGGCCTGCGCCGCATGTTGCTAGGTTACGCTGTGGGTGCCGGTACCGCTTATGACGGCATTGAGCCCTACGACGAGATCGGCGGGCTGGATGCTGCATTGATAGGCCCGCTGGTAGCGTTGATCGATGGGCTGCAGGTTGCCCATACAGAGCTGTCCACGCCCGCCACCCCGGAGCAATGGGGCGCACGCTTGCAAGCCATTCTCCAGCTGTTCTTCATTGCTGAAAGCGAGCATGACGACTACCTGCTTGCTCAGCTCGAAACACTGCGTGAAAACTGGCTGGAAACCTGTGCAGCGGTAAACCTGATTGATGAGCTGCCGCTGACCGTGGTCCGTGAGGCCTGGCTTGCCGGGCTTGATCAGGGCCGCTTGTCTCAGCGTTTTCTGGCAGGCTCGGTCAACTTCTGCACGTTGATGCCCATGCGCGCCATCCCGTTCAAAGTGGTCTGCCTGTTGGGCATGAACGATGGCGATTACCCGCGCGCGCAACCCCCGCTGGACTTCGACCTGATGGGCAGTGATTACCGCCCCGGTGACCGTTCGCGTCGTGAAGATGACCGTTATCTGTTGCTCGAAGCCGTGCTCTCGGCGCGGGATCAACTGTACGTCAGCTGGGTTGGCCGCAGCATTCGTGACAACAGCGAGCGCCCTGCATCGGTACTGATTGGCCAGCTGCGTGATCACCTGGCCAGTGGCTGGAAACTGGCAGGCGAAGCCGACCCTGACAGCAAACTGGACGACGGCGAACGTCTTCTGAAAGCACTGACGGTGCATCACCCGCTGCAGCCGTTCAGCGCCAATTACTTTCATGCAGGCACCGGCTACTTCAGCTTCGCCCGCGAATGGCGCCTGCTGCATGAAACCGACCTCCAGGTGCCCGTGCCTCAAGCGCTTCCCCCTCACGAGCAGGAAGAGCCACTGTCGATTGCGCAATTGCAGGACTTCCTGCGAAACCCGGTAAAGCACTTTTTCAGCCAGCGCCTGAAGATCTATTTCGAGGTCGCCGAAGCGCCGCTCGCTGATGAAGAACCGTTCGTGCTCGACGCCCTTGAGCGCTACGGCCTCAGTGAAAGCCTGCTCAACGCGGCGATGGTTTCCCCTGACAATAGTGATGTCGCCCTGAAAGCCCAGGCTCTGAAACTGCAAGCCAGCGGCCTGCTGCCTCTCGCCGGGTTCGGCACCTGCATGCAGGACGAACTGATCGAGCCCTTGCCGGACGTGCTCAGGCGCTACCACGATCTGCTGACGCTGTGGCCCGAAACCTTGAGCAGTGCCTTGCCGATCAGTTTCAGCCACCGTGGCGTCAGCATCGACGGCTGGCTTGGCGGGTTACACCGCAACACTCGCGGCGAGCTATTGCTGGTCACGGCGATTCCCAACAGCATTGGCTCTAAAAAGACCCGTAAGTGGCATCGACTGATTCGCCCGTGGGTGAATCATCTGGTGGCCTGCGCCTGTGAGCTGCCATTGAGCACCGCGCTGGTGGCCAGTGACGAAACCCTGATGCTCGACCCGCTGGAAAAAGATGCTGCCATCACCACGCTGAACCACCTGCTGATGGCCTGGCTGCGCGGCATGCAACAACCGCTGCCGGTGGCCGTCAAAACCGCATTTGCCTGGCTGGGCCAACCCGCCGACAAAGCCGAAGCCGCCGCTCGCAAAGCCTACGAAGGTGACGGGCAGACCACCGATGGCGAACGACGCGAAAGCACCGCGCTGGCCCGGCAGTTTGCGGACTTCGACGCCTTGATGGACAGCGAGGAATTCGCGGGCTGGTGCGAGACACTCTACAAGCCGATTTACGACGCGCCCTGGCAGTCGTTGTCTGGCGGGGAGGGTGGCGCATGAGTAATCAATCGCTCCCTCTGGCGCTACGCTTTCCGTTACGTGGCAGCCAACTGATCGAAGCCAGCGCCGGGACCGGCAAGACCTTCACCATCTCTGCGCTGTACCTGCGCCTGGTGCTCGGCCACGGCTCCGAACAGTCAGGTTTTGGCCGCGAATTGCTGCCGCCGCAGATCCTCGTCGTGACCTTCACCGACGCTGCCACCAAAGAGCTGCGCGACCGGATTCGTACCCGGCTGGCCGAAGCTGCGCGGTTCTTTCGTGACGAAATTTGTGCCCCCGATGAACTGATCAGCCAATTGCGCGAGCAGTTCGAGGCCGAGCAGTGGCCTGCCTGTGCCAGCCGTCTGGACATCGCCGCGCAATGGATGGACGAAGCCGCCGTCTCGACCATCCACAGCTGGTGCCAGCGCATGTTGCGCGAGCATGCTTTCGACAGCGGCAGCCTGTTCACCCAGACCCTCGAAACCGATCACAGTGACCTGCTCGGCGAAGTCCTGCGCGATTACTGGCGGCGATTCTGCTACCCCATGAGCGGTGACGCGCTGGCCTGGGTGCGGGAAAACTGGAGCGGTCCGGCGGCACTGTTGCCCCGCGTACGTGGCTTGTTTGGCCATGACCGCAGCACCAACACCCAAGCGCCGGCCGAGCTCATCGAGGCGTCGTTGCTGGAGCGTCGGGCAGCGCTTGCCGCCCTGAAAGCCCCTTGGGCCGTATGGTCTGACGAGCTCTACACGCTCTGCCAGGACGCCGTGGCCCGCAAGGTGGTCGATGGCCGCAAGATGCAGGAGCGATTCTTCAAACCCTGGTTTGAAAAGCTCGCCGCGTGGGCCGCTGACGAAACTCAGGAAGCGCTGGACCTGGGCACCGGCTTCACACGCTTGACCCCAGACGGCGTCGCCGAGGCCTGGAAAAGTGATCCACCGTCGCACCCGGCGTTTGCAGCAATGGCGCAACTGAAAGCAGCGCTCGACGGTCTGCCCAAGCCAGATGCGGCCGTGCTGCAACATGCCGCGCAGTGGGTCAGTGCGCGTTTTGAAGAAGAGAAGCGCCGCCGTGCCGAAATGGGTTTTGACGACATGCTGCTCAGGCTCGACGGCGCATTGCACGGCGCTGGCGGCGAGCGGCTGGCGACGCTGATTCGCGAGCAGTTTCCGGTGGCGCTGATCGATGAGTTTCAGGACACCGATCCGGTGCAGTACCGGATCTTCGACAGCATCTATCGTCTGGAAGGCAACGATGAGCAAACCGGCTTATTTCTAATCGGCGACCCCAAGCAAGCCATTTACGCCTTCCGTGGCGCCGACATCTACACCTACCTGCGCGCCCGGCAGGCCACCGATGGTCGCTGGCACACGCTGGACACCAACTATCGCTCCAGCCACGCGATGGTCGAGTCGGTCAACCATGTCTTCACGCGAGCAGAGCAACGCCCGGAAGGTAAAGGTGCGTTTCTGTTCCGTGACGAGGAAGGCAATCAGGTGCCGTTCTCCGATGCCTTGGCCCAAGGTCGCAAGGAAACTCTGGAAGTCGATGGCGCCGCGCTCACCGCATTGACCGTATGGCATCTTGAGAGCGAGCAGCCGGTGTCCGGTGTCGTCTATCGCCAGCAGCTTGCAAGCCGCTGCGCCAGCGAGATCGTGCGCCTGCTCAACGCCGGTCAGCAGGGCCGCGCGGGCTTCACTGCACCGGGCAATGCCCAGCGTGGGCTGCGCCCGGCCGACATCGCGATTCTGGTTCGCGACGGCAAAGAGGCGCAGGCGGTGCGCTCTCAACTGACGGCGCGTGGCGTGCGCAGCGTGTACCTGTCGGACAAGGATTCAGTGTTCGCCGCGCAGGAGGCGCACGACCTGCTGTCCTGGCTCAAAGCCTGCGCCGAGCCGGATTCCGAACGTACGCTGCGCGCGGCACTGGCCTGTATTACCCTCGACCTGCCGCTTGCCGAACTGGAACGCTTGAATCAGGACGAACTGGCGTGGGAACAGCGTGTGATGCAGTTCCGTGGCTATCGCGCTGTATGGCGCAGTCAGGGCGTGCTGCCGATGCTGCGTCGCCTGCTGCATGACTTTGCCCTGCCGCAAACCTTGATGACCCGCACCGACGGCGAGCGAGTGCTGACCAATCTGCTGCACCTGTCCGAACTGCTGCAACAGGCCGCCGCCGAGCTGGATGGCGAACAGGCGTTGATTCGTCATCTGGGCGATCACCTGGCGCTGTCCGGGCAGGCCGGAGAAGAACAGATCCTGCGCCTGGAAAGCGACGAGCAACTGGTCAAAGTCGTCACCATTCACAAGTCCAAGGGGCTGCAATACCCGCTGGTGTTCCTGCCGTTCATCTGCTCGTCCAAACCGGTCGACGGCAGCCGCCTGCCACTGCAGTTTCATGATGCCGATGGCCGCGCGCAGATCAGTCTGCAGCCCACCGAGGCGCTGATTCAGCAAGCCGATGACGAGCGCCTGGCAGAAGACCTGCGCTTGCTTTATGTCGCGCTGACCCGTTCGGAGCATGCCTGCTGGCTAGGCGTTGCCGACCTCAAACGCGGCAATGCCAACAGCTCGATGTTGCACCGCTCGGCGCTGGGCTATTTGCTGGGTGGCGGTACGGCGCTGCCCGAGTCGGCTGACCTCAAGGTCTGGCTGCGTGATCTGGCCGAGGGTTGCAGCGCGATTGCTTTGCAGCCGGTTCCCGAACCCACCGATGACAGCTTTAGTGCGCCGCGTAACGAGGCCTCGCTGGTCAAACTGCTGGTACCCAAACGCCGTGCTGCCGAGAATTGGTGGATCGCCTCCTACAGCGCGCTGCGTATTGGCGACACGGTAACGGCAGGTGCCGACGAGTCACCTGACAGCCCGCAGGCACAAAAGCTGTTTGACGACGAGCGCCTTGATCCCGAAGCGCCTCGCGACATACTGGTCAGCGGCGGCGATATCCACCGCTTCCCGCGTGGCCCGAACCCCGGCACCTTTCTGCACGGGTTGCTGGAATGGGCAGGCAACGAGGGGTTTGCGAACACGGCGCATGATTCGGTCCAACTGCAAGACGCCGTGGCGCGTCGTTGTAATCGACGCGGTTGGGCCGGCTGGATCAACACCCTGCGCGACTGGCTGCAGCATATGCTGAACATGCCGCTGCGCCTCTCGCCTGATTCCACGCCGGTTGCATTAGGCGACCTGAATCAGCCCAATCAGTACCGCGTCGAAATGGAGTTCTGGTTCGCCAGCACTAACGTCAACGTGGCGCAGATGGATACCCTTGTGCGCCGTTTCACCCACGACAATGCGCCACGGGCCGCCACCGAAACCGTCTCGCTCAACGGCATGTTCAAAGGCTTCATCGACCTGACATTCGAGCACGAAGGCCGTTACTACGTGGCTGACTACAAGTCCAACTGGTTGGGCAGCGATGACGACGCCTACACCGATCTGGCGATGGAAACGGCGATTCTCGACAACCGCTATGACCTGCAATACGTGCTTTATCTGCTGGCGCTGCATCGACAGCTCAAGACACGCATGGCCGATTATGACTACGACCAGCACATGGGCGGCGCGCTTTACCTGTTCCTGCGCGGCAGCCGTTCCGCCTCTCAAGGCGCGTATTTCACTCGTCCGCCACGCGAACTGATCGAGAGCCTGGACCTGCTGTTTCAGGGCAAACCCTTAACGCCTGACCTGCCTGGAGCATTGGCATGAGCCGTTCGTTCGACGATCTGTTGCCCACTGCGCTGGACGACATCAGCCTCGCCGACTTGAGCCCGTTGACCCGCGCCGACGATCTGCTGATGCTGCTGGAACGCTGGGTCGAGCGCGGTTGGTTGCGCGCCCTGGACCGGGCTTTTGTCGCGTTCCTCAGCGACCTCGACCCGCAGGCCGATCCACTGGTGCTGGTCGCTGCGGCCCTCACCAGCCATCAACTGGGCCACGGCCATGTCTGCCTCGATCTTTACGAGACCTTGAAAGAGCCGGACTTCGCCTTGTCACTGCCGCCCGAAGGTGATCAGCAAGACGGGGCAATGCTGCTGCCCTCGCAATTGCTGGCAGCGCTGGATGGCGCAGCGTGGTGCCAGGCGCTGGCGCGCAGCATGCTGGTCGCGCAAGCCACAGACTCAAGCGCCGAGGCGCTGCAAAAACCCTTAGTGCTGGCAGAACGACGTTTGTACCTGCGCCGCTACTGGACCTACGAACGCCGCATCGCTGCAGCCCTGCGTCGGCGTCTGGAGCAAGCCGATGCTCCGCCCGACGATCTGCCGCAGCGCCTGAACGCTTTGTTCGGGCCTGCGAACTCAGCGCCGGACGCCATCATCGACTGGCAGAAACTGGCCTGCGCACTGGCAACCCGCCGGGCATTCAGCATCATCACCGGCGGCCCCGGCACGGGCAAAACCACCACCGTGGTGCGCTTGCTGGCGTTGCTTCAGGCTCCTGCCGTGCAGAGCGGCCAGCCGCTGCGCATTCGTTTGGCAGCGCCGACCGGCAAGGCGGCAGCACGTCTGACCGAATCCATCAGCCAGCAAGTGCAAAGCCTGGACGTCAGCGCCGAGGTGCGGCAGAAAATCCCCAGTGAAGTCACCACCGTGCACCGCTTGCTGGGCAGCCGCCCTGGCACGCGCCATTTCCGTCACCACGCAGGTAACTTGCTGCCACTGGACGTGCTGGTCGTCGACGAAGCGTCCATGATCGACCTGGAAATGATGGCCAACCTGCTCGACGCACTGCCGCCGCACGCGCGCATGGTTCTGCTCGGCGACAAAGACCAATTGGCTTCCGTCGAGGCGGGCGCGGTACTGGGTGATTTGTGTCGCGACGCCGAAGACGGCTTCTACAGCCCGCAAACCCAGACCTGGCTCGAAGCTGTCAGCGGCGAAGACCTCAGCAAAGGCACATTGCGCCAAGGCGATGCGCAGCAACATCCACTGGCCCAACAAGTGGTCATGCTGCGCCACTCGCGCCGTTTTGGCCAAGGCAGCGGCATCGGCCAGTTGGCCCGGCTGGTCAACCAGCAACAGGATCAACAGGCGAGGGCGCTGCTGTCGGCAGGCAGTCACACCGATCTGTTCGCCCTGGCGCTCAAGGGCGAGCAAGACCTCAAGTTCGAGCGGCTGGTGCTGGAAGGCCTTGGCCAAGGCGAGCAAGGCCCGCAGGGTTATAGGCATTACCTGAACGTGCTCGGCGCCGAGCGCCCGGCAGTCGGCGCTGAACTGGACGATGAATGTTGGACCCGATGGGCACGCTCGGTACTCGACGCCTTCGACTCGTTCCAGTTGCTCTGCGCTGTACGCAAAGGCCCGTGGGGCGTAGAAGGCCTTAACCAACGCATCACCCATGCGTTATTCAATGCGCAGCTGATCGAAAGCGATCAGCAGTGGTACGAAGGCCGGCCAGTCCTGATGACCCACAACGACTACGGCCTGGGCTTGATGAACGGCGACATCGGCATCACCTTGCGATTGCCCGAGCGCGATGGCGAGGGCAAACAGGTCCTGCGCGTCGCCTTCCCGCGCAACGATGGCAGCGGCGGCGTGCGCTTCGTCCTGCCCAGCCGCCTCAACGAAGTCGAAACCGTCTACGCCATGACCGTGCATAAATCCCAAGGCTCGGAATTCGCCCACACCGCCCTGATTCTGCCCGAAGCCCTCAACCCGGTACTGACCAAAGAACTCATCTACACCGGCATCACCCGCGCCAAACACTGGTTCAGCCTGATCGAACCGCGCCAGGGCATCTTCGAGGAAGCCCTGCGCCGCAAAGTCAAACGCCTGAGCGGCTTGATGCTCGGGCTTTGAATCTGCCCGTGATCATGCCTAAGCCGCCTGCAGTCTGTAATGCACAAGTCGTGAAGGCTCTGAAAAGCTGGCGTCTGCCCGGATGGCGCGGGAGCGGACCTGGCGCTTCGCTTGTAGTGGGGACTCGTCCGCGAACTGCCGGGAACCGGCAGCAACGGTACACACGGTACATCAGACGCAACTGAGGCAGCCCGTTTCAGGGCCGCCGCAGATCCGACACAACGCCTCACACGCCATAATCCACATACCGCGCCATAAGGTTCGGGCGGCTAAACGTGTCAATCGCATAAACCCGCTGCCACATGGCATCAACCTCAGCCTTGAACGTGGCGTCGTCCATATCGATCCAGTAGCGAGGGTTGCGGCCGCGCTGCTGATCGTAAATGGCGGTGACCGGGTCCAGATGGCGATACGGTTCAAACAGTGGAATGTCCGGAATCGGGCCGCTGGTGTCCATGTAGTTTTGCAGGAAGTCCCAGAGTGCGCAGGGGCGTTGCTGAAAGTCGTCCGGGCCGAGCAGCGCATGGAAGTTGATGTGCTGCTCCTCATAGCGATGCTGGAGTAGCAGGCCGTAATACGGTCCATGACGATCATGCGTGGTGATCATGTAGGCATCGAACTCGTAGAACGGCGCGACGAACTCGTCGATCACCCCTTCTTTTCGATGGCGTTTGTAGCCGAAGATCGTGACCAGACCGGTTCTGCGATTGAGCTCCCAGAGTGGGCCTTTTGGGGGGCGGAACCAGACTCTGGGAAAGTAGTTGATGACGACGTGGCCAATGATCCAAAAGGCCAGCCAAGGTCCCATAAGAATCGGAAATGTTTCGATAACATTGTTAACGTACAGGGTGAAGGCTGACCCCGCCGGCTTGTTTATACCCAAAAAACTTACAAGCAAAAACATAGGTAGCAAGATAATGAAAGACCATTTCCCACCCTGCTGCATGAACAACCATAATTGCGTTTGAAACGGCAGCTGAGCAAAGCGGAATCGCTCTTGGTCATATTTTTGATGTAAGTCAACTGATTCAAATTTGGCCGGCACATAAGTCTTATCAGCTTTCTGCCGTATTTTGTCCACCTGAGCTTTTTGCCAAAACCTCATGCTCTCAGGTGTGTGGCTCATCATTAGTTCAATAGGCACTGTCCCCTGAGTCGAGGACCAAGGCAGACGTGTAGCGCCAGACAAAATAGGGAGGCTCTTTAGTGCAGGTGCTTGTCGTAAAGTTTTGCCTGGGCTATACGCACGAGAGCCGTAATAAGATCTATGGATTGACTCAGTCATTAGGCTTAGCCTTGTGGGTTGATTCGTCAGCCCAAAATGGCTGGTTGACTTTGTTGAAGTCTGGCTTGGCCCACGCTTCGCTAAATTGGGTTCCATCCTTGACGGGCGGCGCAGGAAAGTGTCGCTTTCCCCCACTGCGTATCAGAGTGAATTGTGCTCTTACTGCCCATTCAAAATGATGTGTCGTATTGCCAGTTGATGAGGTTGTGTTTATGGGTGTGGAGAAATAAAGCTCCAGCGCGTCAGGATGAAGTCGCTGGGCTTTAGGCGATTCTGGTCTAAGAGAAATTTTCGCATTCGTTTGATAGGGTATTCCTTGATTGCTCGAAACATTACTAACAAGCTTCAGCCTGCATTCGGCTTGTATGCTAAGGAAACTCTGAAAAAGGTTTCCTGATTTGGCAAAATACCCCAACACCTTTCACCGAGCTTCCCTGATGAAACAGATGACCTTCGCCGATGCCGAGTACGCGGGTAAACGTAAGCATACCCGCCGCGAGCGCTTTCTCATCGAGATGGATCAGGTTGTGCCCTGGAAAGGCTTGATTGCCCTTATCGAACCACATTATCCAAAGGGCGAAGGTGGCCGTCCGGCTTATCCGCTGATGGCGATGCTGCGTATTCACCTGATGCAGAACTGGTTTGGTTACAGCGATCCGGCGATGGAGGAAGCACTTTACGAGACAACGATCCTGCGCCAGTTCGCAGGGTTGAGTCTGGATCGAATCGCCGATGAAACCACGATTCTCAACTTCCGGCGTCTGTTGGAAAAGCATGAGTTGGCAGGCGGGATTTTGCAGGTCATCAATGGCTATCTGGGTGATCGAGGTTTGATGCTGCGCCAAGGTACGGTGGTCGATGCGACGATCATTCATGCGCCGAGCTCGACCAAGAACAAGGACGGCAAACGCGATCCCGAAATGCATCAGACGAAGAAAGGAAACCAGTATTTCTTCGGCATGAAAGCGCATATCGGCGTCGATGCCGAGTCGGGTTTAGTCCATAGCCTGGTGGGTACTGCGGCGAATGTGGCGGACGTGACTCAGGTTGATCAATTGCTACATGGTGAGGAAACCTATGTCAGCGGTGATGCGGGCTACACCGGCGTGGACAAGCGTGCGGAGCATCAGGATCGTCAGATGATCTGGTCAATTGCGGCCCGCCCAAGCCGTTATAAAAAGCATGGCGAGAAAAGTTTGATCGCACGGGTCTATCGCAAAATCGAGTTCACGAAAGCCCAGTTACGGGCGAAGGTTGAACATCCGTTTCGCGTGATCAAGCGCCAGTTTGGTTATACGAAAGTCCGGTTTCGCGGGCTGGCTAAAAACACCGCGCAACAGGCTACTCTGTTTGCCTTGTCGAACCTTTGGATGGTGCGAAAACGGCTGCTGGCGATGGGAGAGGTGCGCCTGTAATGCGGAAAAACGCCTTGGAAAGGTGCTGTTTGAAGGAAAATCGATGAGTTAAGAGCGGAAAACGTCTAATTATCTGATCGGGCGAGCTTTTTTTGAACCTCAGGCCATGAGAGCGTCAAAAATCGATGCCTACTTCAGACCTTCCCTAGATAACTGATCGCCTTACCCAGCGCATTTTGCGCAGTGACGTGAGACGGCGTTTTCTCTATCCAGGCGAGCAACTGAGTCAGCACCGGTACGCTGTTTTGCTGGCGAGCTTCATAACGCTGCTCATCGCTGCCTTCTTTTAACGCCCGCTCTATACCGTAAAGCTTGTTGATAAAACTCAGAGCAACATCAACCCGCCCGGTTTTGCCCTTGGGCTGCACTTTTTGTGCTTCTACGAACTTGCGACGAGCATGCGTCCAGCAACCCAGGCGCTCGACCCCGGCTTGCGCGCCAAGCGCGTTGCAACCGGCGTACCGCCTCCTTCCCTCGTTAAGATACGGCCACCTGATTCCTTGAAAATCTGTGATTACACAAAGCGAGCGGCGCGGTTTTCCCCCAACAAAAAACCCTTATTCAACTCCGTCACCTCGCGAATGTAATCCCACAACAACGTGATCCGTTTCAGCTTCCTCAAATCCTCCCGGCAGTACATCCAGAATTGCCGGGTAATGTTCACCTCTTCCGTCAGCACCGGCAGCAGGCGCGGGTCCTGCGCGGCGAGAAAGCACGGCAGGATTGCCAGTGCGCGGCCCTGCAAGGCGGCGGTGTATTGGGCGATGACGCTGGTGCTGCGCAGTTGCGCCTGGGCGTTGGGGAGCAGGTTGCTCAGGTACAGCAGCTCTGAGCTGAACGCCAGGTCGTCGACGTAGCTGATGAATACGTGTTCGCTGAGGTCGGCCTTGCGCTGGATCGGCGCGTGGTTGTCCAGGTATTCCTGGGTCGCGTACAGGCGCAGGCTGTAGTCGCAGAGTTTGCAGCACACGTACGGGCCGTGTTCCGGGCGCTCCAGGGCGATGACGATGTCTGCTTCGCGTTTCGACAGGCTGATGAAGTGCGGCAGCGGCAGGATGTCCACCGAGATGCTCGGGTAATTGTCGAGAAAGTGGCTCAGTTGCGGGGTGATGAAGAAGCTGCCGAAACCCTCGGTGCAGCCCATGCGGATATGCCCGGACAAGGCCACGCTGGAGCCGGAAACCTGTTCGCAGGCCATGTGCAGCGTGCTTTCGATGGACTCGGCGTAGCCCAGCAGGCGCTGACCTTCGGCGGTCATGATGAAGCCGTTGTTGCGCGACTTCTCGAACAGCAATGTGCCGAGCGAAGTTTCCAGCGAATTGATACGCCGCGACACGGTGGTGTAGTCGACCGCCAGGCGCCGGGCCGCGCTGCTGACTTTGCGAGTGCGTGCCACTTCAAGGAAAAATTTCAGGTCATCCCAGTTCAACCCGCTCAGGGATGTGATGTTTTTTTGCATGTTGACCCTGCTTTTATCTGCGTTCTTGTTAGAAGTTTGCACATCTATACTCCAAAGCACGCCCCCTGACCAACTCAAAACAATACTGCCGGGAAACCACGGCGATCCGCTTGCAGATGCACCGGACGCGTGGCTTTTCTGAAGGGAGACCGCTGCCATGAATGCCTCATTGAACGACACTTCGACCACCGTTGCTCGCGTGAAACTGCTGATCAACGGCGAGTGGATCGACTCGCAAAGCGGTGAATGGCAAGACATCGTCAACCCGGCCACTCAGGAAATTCTCGCCCAAGTGCCGTTCGCGACGAGCGATGAAGTGAACGCTGCCGTTGCGGCCGCCCACGCCGCCTATCGCACCTGGCGTGACACGCCCGTCGGCGCTCGCATGCGCATCATGCTCAGGTTGCAGGCGCTGATCCGTGAGCACTCCAAACGCATTGCGGCGGTGTTGAGCGCCGAGCAGGGCAAGACGCTGGCGGATGCCGAAGGCGATATCTTTCGCGGTCTTGAAGTGGTCGAGCATGCGTGCTCGATCGGTACGCTGCAAATGGGCGAGTTCGCCGAGAACGTCGCCAGTGGCGTCGATACTTACACCCTGCGCCAACCCATCGGCGTGTGCGCGGGCATCACCCCTTTCAACTTTCCGGCGATGATTCCGCTGTGGATGTTCCCGATGGCGATTGCCTGCGGCAACACCTTTGTCCTCAAGCCCTCCGAACAGGACCCGCTATCGACCCTGCTGCTGGTCGAACTGGCGGTCGAGGCGGGTGTGCCAGCGGGCGTACTCAACGTGGTGCATGGCGGCAAGGACGTGGTGGACGCGATCTGCATGCACAAGGACATCAAGGCGATTTCCTTTGTCGGCTCGACCGCTGTCGGCACGCACGTTTATGACCTGGCCGGACGGCATGGCAAGCGCGTGCAGGCGATGATGGGGGCGAAGAATCATGCCGTCGTGCTGCCCGACGCCAATCGTGAGCAGACGCTCAACGCGCTGGTGGGCGCAGGCTTTGGCGCAGCAGGGCAGCGTTGTATGGCGACGTCCGTGGTGGTATTGGTCGGCGCGTCGAAGCAGTGGCTGTCGGACCTTAAAGCGTTGGCGCAGAAACTCAAGGTCAATGCCGGTCACGAGCCGGGCACGGACATCGGTCCGGTGATTTCCCGGCGGGCGAAGCAGCGCATTCTCGACCTGATCGAAAGCGGCGTGCGCGAAGGGGCGACCCTTGAGCTGGATGGCCGGGAAGTCTCGGTGCCGGGCTATGAAGGCGGCAATTTCGTGGGGCCGACGCTGTTCTCGGGTGTGACCACCGACATGCAGATCTACACCCAGGAAATATTCGGCCCGGTGCTGGTGGTGCTGGAGGTCGACACGCTGGATGAAGCGATTGCGCTGGTCAACGCCAACCCGTTCGGCAACGGCACGGGCTTGTTCACACAAAGCGGTGCCGCAGCGCGCAAGTTTCAGAGTGAGATCGACGTCGGCCAGGTGGGCATCAACATACCGATTCCTGTACCGGTGCCGTTTTTCAGTTTCACCGGCTCGCGGGGTTCCAAGCTGGGTGATCTGGGGCCGTATGGCAAACAGGTGGTGCAGTTCTACACTCAGACCAAGACCGTCACCAGCCGCTGGTTCGATGACGACAGCGTGAATGATGGCGTGAATACCACGATCAATCTGCGTTGAGTGCTGCCTGTCAGCCAGGCCAAGGAGAACAATAATGAACATCGCATTTATCGGTCTGGGCAACATGGGCGCGCCCATGGCTCGCAACCTCATCAACGCCGGGCACAGCCTGCATGTGTTCGATCTGAACAAGGATGTACTGAGCGAATTCGCCGGGCTGGGCGCAAAGGTCAGTGATTCACCCAGGCAAGCCGCTGAGGGCAGTGGACTGGTCATCACCATGCTGCCTGCCGCTGCGCATGTACGCAGCGTGTACCTGAACGACGACGGCGTGTTGAAGGGGATTGCGCCCGGCGTCCCGGCCGTTGATTGCAGCACTATCGACCCGCAAACGATCCGCGACATCGCCGCTATAGCTGCGCAACAAGGTGTCGTATTGGGTGACGCGCCAGTATCGGGCGGCACCGGCGGCGCGCAGGCCGGGACGTTGACGTTCATGGTCGGCGGTTCGGCGCAGCACTTTGCAGCGCTCAAGCCGGTGCTGGAAATAATGGGCCGCAACATCGTGCATTGCGGCGAAGTGGGCACAGGGCAGATCGCCAAAATCTGCAACAACATGCTTTTGGCGATTTCCATGATCGGTGTTTCAGAGTCGATGGCCTTGGGCAGCGCGCTGGGCATCGACACCGAGGTGCTGGCCAGCATCATCAATACCTCGACCGGCCGTTGCTGGAGCTCCGAGGCGTACAACCCCTGGCCTGGCATCGTCGAAACTGCGCCCGCATCGCGCGGCTACAGCGGCGGCTTTGGCGCGGAGCTGATGCTCAAGGATCTGGGGCTGGCAACCGAGGCCGCGCGCGTTGCGCATCAGCCGGTGATTCTCGGTGCCATCGCCCAGCAGCTTTATCAGGCGATGAGCCTGCGCGGCGATGGCGGCAAGGACTTCTCGGCGATCATCGAGGGCTATCGTAAAAAAGCGCTTTGACAGAAAAGAGGCCGGGGCGGCCCTGCTGCCCCGAAATGTTGTCACATCTTGTCCAACCTTCCTGAATGCAGATGCATACGATTCTCTTTTACTTGTGAATCGTAAGGAAGCTCCATGCATTCTCCTCTTCGTTTGCGGCCTGCGGCTGTGATGGTCAAACTCGCGCTGGCCTGCCTGGCTGCGGGCCACGCTCATGCTGCCGAGCCCGTGGTCGAGCCCGCCAATGTGCTGTCGCTTGATGACGTGGTGGTCACCGCTTCCGGCTTCGAGCAGAACCTGGAGGATGCACCGGCTTCGATGACGGTGATTACCGGCGACGAATTACGCAAGAAATCCTTTCGCGATCTGACGGATGCATTGCGCGACGTCGAGGGCGTGACCGTCAATGGCGGGGCCAACGAAACCGATATTTCCATTCGCGGCATGCCTGCTGATTACACGCTGATTCTGGTCGATGGCAAACGTCAGAGCGCCCGTGAATCGCGGGTCAACGGCAACAGCGGTTATGAGCAGAGTTTCATTCCGCCCGCCGAGGCCATCGAGCGTATCGAGGTGGTTCGCGGGCCCATGTCATCGTTGTACGGCTCGGATGCGATTGGCGGGGTGATCAACATCATCACACGCAAGGTCACGTCGGAGTGGGGCGGTTCGGTCACCTACGATTACTCGGCGCGTCAGCACAGCGATCAGGGCAACGCGCGCCAGACCCAGTTCTTCCTCAGTGGCCCGATCAAGGAAGACTTTTTGGGCTTACAGGTCTGGGGACGCTACCTGGATCGTCAGGCTGACGACGACGTCGAAACCACCAACGGTTTCAGCAAGGCAGACCATCGCGACCTGACTGCACGGCTGTCGTTCACGCCGACGGTCGACCACGACATCCTCCTGGAAGCCGGTGCCACGCGCCTCAAGAATGGCGATGGCGTGAGCGCCAACTGGGCCACCCGTGAGCAGGAAAACAACCGCGATCACTGGTCGATCTCGCACCAGGGCCGTTGGGGCTGGGCGACCTCGGACGTGTCGCTGGCGTATGAAAAATCCAGCCGTGAAGGCGAGGCTAGCGCAACCCAGACGGACGTATTGGGACGCAAGCCTGAAGTTGAAAACCGGGTGCTCGACGCCAAGCTGGTGATGCCCACCGAACGCAATATCACCACCACCGGCCTGCAGTGGAACGACACCACGGTGACCGACTGGAATCAAGGGCTGGGCGACCGTAAGGACTACGAGTTCTCGGTGGTGCAGAAGGCGCTGTTCGCGGAAAACGAATGGTCGATGACCGACACTTTTGCGCTGACCACCGGCCTGCGCATGGACCACCACGAACAGTACGGCGTGCATTTCAGCCCTAGGGTTTATGGCGTCTGGCGCGCTACCGATGACTGGACCATCAAGGGCGGTGTTGCGCGAGGCTTCAAGGCCCCTGAAGTGCGCGCCGTGGTGCCGGGTTATTCTTACCTGCGTCGCAACCGGTTCGTGATGTTCGGCAACCCGGGTCTCAAGCCGGAAACCAGCACCAACTACGAGCTGTCGGCACTGTGGTCCAACCGCAACGACCTGTCGGCGGGTGCGACGGTGTTCTACAACGATTTTCAGGACAAGCTTTCTACCGTGACCACTACCGAAGTGTGGAATGGTTTTATCGTCATGGATCGGGTCAATGTCGACAAGGCCGTCATCAAGGGCGTCGAGCTCAATGGCCGTTGGGACATCACGCCTACGGTCGCGATCAAGGGCAATTACACCTACACCGACTCCGAGCAGAAAAGCGGCGCCAACGCCGGTGCTCCGTTGGCGCTTACGCCGGAGCAAAAAGCCAATCTGCGCGCCGAGTGGAAACTCAACGACCGTACCCAACTGTGGGCCTCGACCAATTACTACGGCAAGGAATACGGCAACACCCTCACTGACGTGGCCGCGCCGGGCTACACCACAGCCGACCTGGGCGGCTCTTATGAACTGAGCAAAAACATCTCGCTCAACGCCGCGCTGTACAACGTGGCAGACAAGCGACTGGATGACGAAACCTACGGCACCGTCAACTACGGCCGCACGCTGTGGGCGAGCACCACTGTACGGTTTTGAGGTGGTACTTATCGTTCCTTGTGCCCCAGTGGAAATGCTTGGGAGGACGCTCTGCGTCACAGATTTGCGGCGTCCCGCCGTACTCAAGACCGGACGCAGAGCGTCGCACGACAGTTGAGATTATCGTTCCGCACGCTCCAGCGTCGGAATGCATTTCGTGACGCTCTGCGTCACAGATCTGCGGCGTACCGCCGTACTCAAGACCGGACGCAGAGCGTCGCACGACAGTTGAGATTATCGTTCCGCACGCTCCAGCGTCGGAATGCATTGCGTGACGCTCTGCGTCACAGGTTTGCGACGCCCGCAGGCAGCCGCACCACCGCACACAACCCCGCGGGCGGGCGGTTTTCCAGGGTGAGTTCGCCGCCGTGGGCTTGCACGCAGGCGCGGGCGATGGCCAGCCCAAGGCCGAGTCCGCCGCCTTGAGGGTGGTCTGTGCCGGTCTGGCTCAGTTGCACGAAGGGTTCGAACACTTGAGTCAGCCATGCCGGTTCGATGCCCGTGCCGTGATCGAGGACCTCCAGGTGAATGTCCCCGTCGGACGCTTTGAATAAACTCACCGTGGCATCCCCGGCGTGCTTCAGTGCGTTGTCGATCAAGTTGGTCAGGGCGCGTTTCAGCGCCAAGGGCCGACAGCGACAGGTGATCTCGCTTGCGCCGTGCCAGCCAATCGGCGTTCCCATCGTCGTGTAACGCTTTGCCAGATCATCAATCAGGACGGTCAGCGATATCTCTACCGTGGCTTCCTGCACCGCATCTCCGCGCACAAAGTTCAGGGTCTCGCGCACCATCGCACGCAGCTCATCAAGGCTGTCGAGCATGTCATCGCGCTCTGGCCCGTCGTCAAGCAGCTCCATTTGCAGGCGCAGTTCGGTGATCGGCGTGTTCAGGTCATGACTGATGGCGGCCAGCATGCGCGTGCGACCTTCCACATGGCGGGCAATGCGCGCCTGCATGATGTTAAACGCCGTGGTCAGATCACGGGCCTCCTGCGGGCCGGACAGCGGCAGCGGCGGGATCCATTCACCGCGGCTGACGCGCTCGGTTGCCTTGGCCAGGGTCTTGACCGGCCGCACGATACGGCGCATGAAAAACACCACGATCAGCAGCACCGGAATGGTCGTCACCGGCAGGGTATAGGCCAGCATTCGGCCCCACTCATAGCCGCCCGCCGGGTGCTGAATGCCATTCAGGTACGAGCCGTTCAGCAGGTCGATACTGGTGCGCAGCCGCAACGGGGCCCAGCCCGCCGCAACGAACACATGCTCGCGCGCCGGCCCACCGCTGATGCGTTCAAGCTGCATGCCGATGGTGGTTTCGGCGGGCAGTTTCAGGCGATGACTCAGGTCGGCGACCAGTCGATATTCTTCGGCGCGCATGTCCAGCGTATTGGCGATGGGCCAGGCGGACACCCACAACTCTGAATCCGGCGTCTGCATGGCGGCCAGCAAGCGCGAAGCGTCTTCAGCCGATAAACCCTGCGTGGCGTGGTACGCGGTGATCAGCCGCTCGACGGCAAGCGTGCGCGACAGTGGATGAATCAGCGCGCCGGTACGTTGCAGAAAAAGCATCGCGATGGCATTGGAAGCCAGCAAGGCAAGCAGCAGCAACAGCGCCAGTTGTTGCGTCATGCGCCTTGGCCACAGCCAGTTCGGCACGGTCATGCGTCGAGCGCTGCGACGCTGGCCGCGAGCATGTAGCCGTCGCCCCAGATGGTGCGCAGCAATTGGGGCTCAAGCGGGTTGTCATCGAGCTTGCGGCGCAGGCGGCTGATCTGTCGGTCGATAGCGCGGTCGTAGACTTCGCAGCCCGGTCGCGCAGTCAGATCGATCAGGCGCTGGCGACTGAGAATGGTGTTGGGATGGCAGAGCAGTACGCCCAGCAGACGGGCTTCCACCGTGCTGAGCCTGACCGCCGAGCCGTCACCGCGCCGCAGCGTTCCGGTACTGCTCATGAAACTCAGGCCTGCGAACGCATAGTGTTGCGTCGGCGCAAGCGCAGCCTCGGCAGGTGTAGCCTCCATGACCGTCGGCACCGGCCCGCGCCTGCGCAACACGCTGTTGATGCGTGCCACCAGTTCGCGCGGCTCGAACGGCTTGGTGAGGTAATCGTCTGCCCCGATGTCCAGACCACGCACCCGGTCGGCAGACGTGTCGCGTGCGGTGAGCAGAATCACCGGAATGTTCTCGCGTCGATGCAGACGGCTGCACAGTTCAAATCCGTCGCCGTCCGGCAGCATCACGTCCAGCACCACGACATCGAACGGCTGTTGCCTGAGCAATTGCCACATACCCGCCGCGTCCTCGGCCGTGCGCACGTCGAACAAATGACGGCGCAGATAGACGGCCAGCGGGTCGCGGATCTTGCGGTGATCATCCACGACAAGAACGCGCGGAGCAGGACGAAGCTGAGGAGTAGCGCACATCATGATGTTCCTGCGGCACAGCCGGGGATGATTCTCATTGAGTGGCGCGATCTTATCCCATTTGTGGTTGGAGAGTCGCCGCACGGCGAAAAGCCATTACTCCGCACCGCCGATTCGCGTTATGTATCGATATTTTTACACTAGGTAAACGCGCCAGAACCGGCTACTTTGACCCTCATCAAACCCGCGCAGGGATGCACGGTACGCTTCGATGAGAAGTGCAGCATCCCTCGCCCGAGGCTGACGCTGCACTCATCAAACGTCCCTGACTCAGAAAAAGAAGAGAGCGATCATGAAGTTCGAACCCCTCGCCAGGTCGCTGATCGCGACGGCATTGATTGTCGCGTATTCCCCCACATTCGCCGCGTCACAAGCCCCGGTTGCTGCCGAAAACGGCATGGTCGTGACTGCCCAGCATCTGGCCACCCATGTGGGTGTCGATGTGCTCAAGAATGGCGGCAACGCGGTCGATGCCGCTGTTGCAGTCGGTTACGCGCTGGCAGTGGTTTACCCCGCAGCCGGTAACCTCGGTGGCGGCGGCTTCATGACCATCCAGCTGGCTGACGGGCGCAAGACCTTTCTCGACTTCCGCGAAAAGGCGCCCTTGGCAGCGACTGCCAATATGTACCTGGACAAGGACGGCAAGGTCATTCCTGATCTAAGTGCCAAAGGCCATCTGGCCGTCGGCGTGCCGGGTACCGTGTCCGGCATGGAAATGGCGCTGAACAAATACGGCACGCGCAAGCGCGAAGAGGTCATTGCCCCGGCGATCAAGCTGGCCGAAGACGGCTTTGTACTGGGGCAGGGCGACGTTGACATGCTGTCCAGCGCCACCGATGTGTTCAAGGCCGACATGGCTGATTCCGGCTCGATCTTCCTCGACAAGGGCAAGCCGATGCAGGTCGGTCAGAAGCTGGTGCAGAAAGACCTCGCCAGGACCCTCAAGGAAGTGTCCGAGAAGGGCAGCGACGGTTTCTACAAAGGCTGGGTGGCCAAGGCGCTGGTCGATTCGAGCCAGGCCGGAAAGGGCATCATCACCCAGGCTGACCTTGATCACTACAAGACCCGCGAGCTGGCGCCGGTCGAATGTGACTACCGCGGCTACCACGTAGTGTCGGCACCGCCGCCGAGTTCCGGCGGTGTGGTCATCTGCCAGATTCTGAATATTCTTGAAGGCTACCCGATGAAAGAACTGGGTTTCCGTTCGGCGCAGGGTATGCATTATCAGATCGAAGCCATGCGCCATGCCTACGTGGATCGCAACAGCTACCTGGGCGACCCCGATTTCGTCAAGAACCCGGTCGAACATCTGCTGGACGTCAAGTACGCGGCCAAGCTGCGCGAAGCCATCGAGCCACAGAAAGCCGGTGACTCGAACAAGATCAAGCCGGGCGTCGCGCCACACGAGGGCAGCAACACCACGCATTATTCGATTGTCGACAAATGGGGCAACGCGGTATCGGTGACCTACACCCTGAATAACTGGTTCGGCGCGGGCGTCATGGCCAGCAAGACCGGCGTGATTCTCAACGACGAAATGGATGACTTCACCGTCAAGGTCGGCGTGCCCAACATGTACGGGCTGGTGCAGGGCGAAGCCAACGCCATCGCGCCAGGCAAGACGCCGCTGTCATCCATGAGCCCGACCATCGTTACCAAGGACGGCAAGACTGTCATGGTCGTCGGTACGCCGGGCGGCAGTCGCATCATCACCGCAACCCTGCTGACCATGCTCAACGTCATCGACTACGGCATGAACATTCAGGAAGCCGTGGACGCGCCGCGTTTCCATCAGCAATGGCAGCCGGAAGCAACCAACATCGACACCTTCGCCGTGAGCCCCGACACGCTGAAGATTCTTGAGAGCTGGGGCCACAAGTTTGCCGGCCCGCAACCGCTCAACCACGTGGCGGCCATTTTGGTCGGTGCGCCCTCGCTGGGTGGCAAGCCGGTCGGTAACAACCGTTTCTACGGCGCCAACGACCCGCGCCGCAACACCGGGTTGTCGCTGGGTTACTGAGTCATTCTGCTGACCACGCCACGGCACTGAGCTTTAGAGTCGGCCTTAGGGTCGTGGCGTTTTTGTTTGTGCTGGTGAGTCAGTTGCGCACCCAGCGCTGACGGCTCCAGCCACTCAACGCATCGACGGCGAACACCAGTATCAGCATCGCCAGAATCACGCTGCTGGCCTGCGCTTCCTGAAACAGGCTGAGGCTGACGTAAAGCATCTGGCCCAGCCCGCCCGCGCCGACAAAACCCAGCACGCTGGCCATACGAATGTTGTTTTCCCAGCGGTACAGGGTGTAAGCCAGCAACTGCGGCCAGAGGTTGGGCAGCGTGCCGTAGCCGAAGGCCTGCCAGGCGCTGCCACCTTGCAGACGAATCGCAGCGGCGGGCTCCGGCGAGGTGTTTTCCAACGCTTCTGCAAACAGCCGACCGAGCACGCCGGTGGTGTGCAACGCCAACGCCAGCGTGCCCGCGTTGGGGCCAAGCCCTGCTGCCAGCACCATCAGCACGGCCCAGACCAGCTCCGGGATGGCGCGCAGCGCATTGAGCAGCAAGCGACTCAGGCTGCGCAGCGGCCAGCCCAGACGCCCGGCAGCGGGCAAGGCGAGCAGCAAGCCGGCGACGGCTGCCAGCAATGTACCCAGGGCCGACATGGCCAGCGTTTCCAGCGCGCCTTTGCCGATGGCCTGCACGTGATCGCGGCTCAGGTCGGGGCTGATGAAGCGCAATGCATAACGGCCCATCTGCGTCAGGTTGTCGTGACTGCCAAGCGTGAACAGGTCCAGGTCGAGGTACACAAACGATCCGGTCACCGCCGCCACAATCGCCAGCAACAGCACCACGTTGCCTGTGCGCCTCATGTGAACCGCCTGCGCAACAAGCGACTGAGCTGATCGGCGAGCAGTACCAGCAACAAGAAGGTCAGCAGCATGCTCGCCACCTCATCGCCTGCGAACATGCGCATCGACAAGTCGATCTGCTGGCCCAGACCGCCCGCGCCGACGAAGCCCATCACCACCGAGGCCCGCACTGCGCACTCCCAGCGATACACCGTGTAAGACGTTAGCTCTGCCGCCGCGTTGGGCACAATGCCGTAAGCCAGCGCGGCCAGCCGCCCGCTGCCTGCCTGGAGCAAGGCGTGAGCCGGGCGCTGGTCCACTGACTCATATATCTCGGCATAGACCTTGCCGAGCATGCCTGCATAAGTGATGGCGATGGCCAGTACGCCCGCTGTAGGGCCGAGACCGACCGCGCGCACGAACAGCAGCGCCCAGACGATTTCCGGCACGCTGCGCAGGAAGATCAACACCCCGCGCACCGGCCAGCGCAGGCATTGGCCGAGCCAGCCCGGCCGCCCGCCACGCGAGGCCGCCGACAAAGACAGTGCCTTGCTGGCGAGCAGGCTTGCCGGTATGGCCAGCAGCAGGGCAAGGGCGATACCGGCAGTCGCGATCGCAAGGGTTTGCAGGGTGGCTTGCAGCAGCAGACCGAGGAACTCTGTGGAGTGCGCCACAGGCCAGAACCCGGCAAGGAAGTTGCCCATCGTCCGGGCGTTGTCGGCTTGCAGCAGCACAAACGGATTCAGCTCGGCCAGGCGAATGCCTGGCCAGAGCAGTGCGATAGCCAGCAGCGCCAGCAACAGGCGCGGCACTGCTGCCGGGTCACGCCGGTCACGACTCAACATCGCGGCGCCCATACCGTTTCTGCAACCTCGCAAACCTGCTGCGGGCTCAGTTGTTCATTGGCGTAAAGCGTGTCGAGGTGTTGCCGTTCGACCTCGCCGGCCGGGAGATCAAAGTGGATACGACCGTCGCGCACCCCGATGATGCGCGGAAAGTGCGCCAGCGCCAGTTCCACTGCGTGCAGGCTCGCGACCAGCGTCACGTTGTGTTCGATGGCGTGCTGACACAATAACGCCAGGGTGTGATCGGCCAGACGTGGGTCCATCGCCGAAACCGGTTCATCGGCCAGTAACAACTCAGGGGCCTGATACAACGCGCGGGCGATGCCGACGCGCTGCAACTGGCCACCGGACAACTGCTGGCAACGCTCGAACAGTTTGTCGGCCAGGTCCAGGCGCGCCAGCACCGCGCGTGCGCCGGGCACGTCCAGCGGGTGCAACAGGTTCAGCAGGCTTTTGCCCAGCCCCCATTGCCCCAGCTTGCCCGCCGACACAGCAGTCACCACACGCTGACGCGCAGGTAACGGCGGCGCTTGATGAATCAGGGCGATGCGGCTGCGCAATTGCTGGCGTTGCCGGCTGGACAGCTGCCACGGATTGACGCCCAGCACTTCCAGCTGCCCGGCGCTGGGCGGCAGCGCGCTGGCCAGCAGGTTGAGCAAGGTGGTCTTGCCCGCACCGGACGGGCCGATGATTGCGACCCGCTCGCCGCGCTCAATGCTCAGGTCCAGCCCGCGCAACGCCAGCGTGCCATTGCTGTGGCGCAGGTCGATGGCGGACAGGCGCAGGGTCATTTCAGCAGGTCGGCAGCGCGTGCGGCTTCTTCGATACCCTTATAGTTCTCGGGTTTGGTTTCAATGAAGCGGCTGGCAGCCTGCAGATCGAGAATCGCCTTCTGCTCAGGGTTGGCCGGGTCAAGGTCAAGGAAGGCCTGCTTGATCTTCGTCGCCAGCGCCGGGTCAAGGCTGCCGCGCACGGTCCAGTTGTAGTCAAAATAGGTCGGCGTGGTCGCGAACACGTGCACCTTGCTGGTATCGACCTTGCCGCTGGCGACCAGTTTGTCCCACACGCTGGCATTGAGCACGCCGGCATCGACCTTGCCCGCCTGAACCCAGGCCGCCGTCGCATCATGGGCGCCGGAATAGGCAACGCGGCTGAAGAAGGTCTCCGGCTTGATGTTTTCCTTGAGCATGAAATAGCGCGGCATCAGGCTGCCGGAAGTGGACGACACCGAGCCGAAGGCAAACGTCTTGCCTTTCAAATCAGCCACAGCCTTCACGGCCGGATCGGAGGTGATGAATTTGCTGGTGAATTTGGCGTCCTGCTCGCGCTGTACCAGAGGCATGGCATTTCCGGTCTTGAGGTTGACCTGAACAAAGGTGAAGCCGCCCAGCCAGGCCATGTCGAGGCGGTCGGTGGCCAGTGCTTCGACCACGGCCGGGTAATCCGCTACCGGCACGAACTCGACTTTCATGCCCAGGCGTTGCTCCAGATAAGCCCCCAGCGGCTTGAACTTGCGCAGCAGTTCGGTGGGCGCCTCGTCGGGGATGGCCGAGACGCGCAAGGTATCGGCCGCATGGCTGGTCAGCGCGGAGAAGGACAGGGCAAGGCCGGCGGCGAGCGCCAGGGTACGCTTGAGCATGGAAGTTTCTCCGGGTCGAGAGCAGGAAGACAAGTAAGGCAGCGCGTGCATCAATGGACAGCCAGCGCCGCGCAGAGTTGGGTAGCCGTGCGCGGGGATTATAAGAGGCATGGCGAGAAAGGCCAGTTCAGCGCTTCACTGTCGGCTGACACGCCCGGCGGGCGCTGCGGTTTGCGCTGATACGCGAACAGCCCCTAGACTCCGCAGCCTGTTCCCCGGTTACCGAGAGTGTCGCGATGAATGAGCCAATCCGCCTGACCCAGTACAGTCACGGAGCAGGGTGTGGCTGCAAGATTTCCCCCAAGGTATTGGACGTGATCCTTGCCGGCAGCGGCGCGCAGAACCTGGACCCGAAACTCTGGGTCGGCAATACCTCGCGTGACGATGCAGCGGTTTACGCGCTGGACGACGAGCGCGGCGTGGTCTCGACCACCGACTTCTTCATGCCCATCGTCGATGATCCGTTCGACTTCGGCCGCATCGCAGCGACCAATGCGATCAGCGACATCTATGCGATGGGCGGCGATCCGCTGATGGCCATCGCCATTCTCGGCTGGCCGGTCAATGTGCTGCCGCCCGAAGTGGCTCGCGAAGTGATCCGTGGCGGTCGTGCCGTGTGCGACGCTGCCGGTATCCCATTGGCGGGCGGCCATTCCATCGATGCGCCGGAGCCGATATTCGGCCTGGCCGTCACTGGCGTGGTGCAGAAAAAACACATGAAACGCAACGACACCGCGCAGGCCGGCTGCGTGCTGTACCTGACCAAACCATTGGGCATCGGCATTCTGACCACCGCTGAAAAGAAGGCCAGACTGCGTGAAGAAGACATGGGCCTGGCGCGGGACTGGATGTGCACACTGAACACGCCGGGCAGCCGTTTCGGCAAACTGGCCGGCGTGGCGGCGATGACCGATGTCACCGGTTTTGGTCTGCTCGGGCATCTGGTGGAAATGGCTGACGGCGCGGGCCTGACCGCTCGTCTGGATTATGCCGCTGTGCCGCGTCTGCCGGGTGTCGAGCATTACATCGCGGAGGGCTGCGTGCCGGGCGGCACGTTGCGCAACTTCGAAAGCTATGGCGACAAGATTGCCGCGCTGAGCGATGCCCAGCGCGACCTGTTGTGCGATCCGCAAACCAGCGGCGGCTTGCTGGTCGCGGTCAGCCCTGAAGGTGAAGCGGAGTTTCTGGCGGTGGCGGCCGAACTGGGCCTGCAACTTAACCCGATCGGCACCTTGCTCGAGCGACAGACCCACGCCGTCGAGGTGTTCTGATGGCCGACAACAGCAGCGACTACCGGGCACTGTTCCTCAATGACGTGCCGATGATGGACGCTCGCGCCCCGGTGGAGTTTTCCAAGGGCGCATTTCCAGGCGTGATCAACCTGCCGCTGATGAACGACATCGAGCGGCAGAAGGTCGGCACCTGCTACAAGCAACATGGCCAGGACGCGGCCATTCAGCTCGGGCATCAACTGGTCTGCGGGCAGGTCAAGGATGAGCGGGTCGAGGCGTGGGTCGAGTTCGCCCGAGCCAACCCGAATGGCTACCTGTACTGCTTTCGCGGTGGCCTGCGCTCACAGACTGTGCAGCGCTGGCTGAAAGATGCAGGGGTTGATTACCCGCGCATCCTCGGCGGTTACAAGGCGATGCGCACGTTTTTGCTCGATACCCTGCATGAAGCCGTGACCGAGTGCGATCTGGTGGTGCTAGGTGGCATGACCGGCACCGGCAAAACCGAAGTGCTGACGCAATTGCCCAACGGCCTGGACCTGGAAGGCGTCGCCAATCATCGCGGCTCCAGCTTCGGCAAGCGCGCCACCGGGCAACCGGCGCAGATCGACTTCGAGAACCGCCTGGCCATCAACCTGCTCAAGAAGCGCGCCGCCGGTATCGAACAGTTCGTTGTGGAAGACGAAAGCCGTCTGGTCGGCAGTTGCAACGTGCCGCTGGAATTGCACCAGGCCATGCAAGGCTGTCCGGTGGTCTGGCTGGAAGACAGCTTCGAGCACCGCGTCGAGCGTATTCTGGCCGATTACGTGGTCAACCTCTGCGCAGAGTTCATCAGCGTCAAGGGCGAAGAACTCGGCTTCGGGCTGTTTGCCGATCGCCTGCTGCAGAGCCTGAACAACATTCACAAACGCCTGGGCGGCGAGCGTCACCAGCGTTTGCTGGCGCTCATGCAGACTGCGCTGGAAGAGCAACAGCGCAGCGGCGCGGTTGAGCTGCATCGGGGCTGGATCGAAGGCTTGCTCGGCGAATACTACGACCCGATGTACGCTTATCAGCGCGAACATAAAGCCGCGCGAATCGAGTTCGCGGGCAACCAGTTTGAAGTGTCGGGCTATTTAAGCGAGCGTTCATCGCGGCGCTAGTCTGATGGTTTTTTAGCTGGCGGACAGGGATGCCATGAGCGCAGTCTTCGATTTCTACCAAACCCTCGGCTGGGGCCTTTCGGCGCTGGTGATCGGCACCTTTTTGCTGGCAGGCACGGTCAAGGGGGTTATCGGCCTTGGCCTGCCCACGGTGGCGATGGGCTTGCTGGGGCTGGTCATGCTGCCGCCGCAGGCTGCGGCCTTGCTGATTATCCCCTCGGCGCTCACCAACGTCTGGCAACTGGCTACTGGCGGGAGCCTGCGACCCTTGCTCAAACGCCTGTGGCCAATGCTGAGCATGATTTTCATCGGCACCTGCGCCGGTGCGTTCTGGCTGGGCATGAGTGGCAGCCATTCGATGACGCGGGCATTGGGCGCGGCGCTGCTGCTTTATGCGTTGAGTGGCCTGTTCCTGCCGACGTTGAAGGTCGCGGAGGCTGCCGAGCGCTGGCTGGGGCCGTTGGGTGGTTTTGTGACTGGCGTTATCGCGTCGGCCACCGGGGTATTCGTGATTCCCGTGGTGCCTTATCTGCAAGCGCTGGGGCTTGAGCGTAACGAGTTGGTGCAGGCGCTGGGGCTGTCTTTCACCGTCTCGACTGCGGCGCTGGCGGTTGGCTTGTCATGGAATGGTGCGCTGGGCGGCACCGAGCTGGGCGCGTCGCTGCTGGCACTGGCTCCGGCGCTGTTGGGCATGCTGCTGGGCCAATGGCTGCGGCAACGCATCAGCGCGGTGCTGTTCAAGCGGGTGTTCTTTATCGGGATGGGGCTGCTGGGGCTGCATCTGCTGATAAAAGGCTGATCACGAGCGCGACAAAGACAGATCAACAACACGCCAGCCCGTCGCTGGACGGGCTGTTGACTGCGCTGGCTGTCAGTGCGTACGGGCGACGGCGAACTCGCTGAGTTCGATCAGGGCATCGCGGTATTCGCTGGGCGGCAAGGCGTCCAGGCAGGCAATGGCGCGCGCAGCGTAGTCGCGGGCCAGTTGTGCGGTGTAATCAAGCGCACCGGCACTTTCCACGGCATTACGGATGCTTTCCAGATCTTCCAGGCCACCTTTCTGGATTGCCTGCCGAACCAGTGCGGCCTGTTCCGGGCTGCCTTCGCGCATGGTGTAGATCAGCGGCAGGGTCGGCTTGCCTTCGGCCAGATCGTCACCGACGTTCTTGCCCAGGGTCTCGGCATCGCCGCGGTAGTCGAGCAGGTCATCGACCAGCTGGAAGGCCACACCCAGATGGTCACCGAACGTGCGCAGGGCTTCGGTCTGCGCTTCGGAGGCCTTGCACAGGGCTGCGGCGCTGTGGGTCGAGGCCTCGAACAGCATGGCTGTCTTGCCGCGAATCACTTCCATGTAGGTTTCTTCGGTGGTGCTGGCGTCGCGGATCTTGGACAACTGCAGCACTTCGCCTTCGGCAATGATGCGGGTCGCCTTGGACAGGATCTTCATGACTTCCATCGAGCCCAGTTCAACCATCATTTCGAACGAGCGCGAATAAAGGAAGTCACCCACCAATACGCTGGGCGCGTTGCCCCACAGGGCGTTGGCAGTGGAGCGGCCGCGACGCATGCCCGACATGTCGACAACGTCGTCATGCAGCAGGGTGGCGGTGTGCAGGAATTCGATGGTGGCGGCCAGCAGGCGGATGTCGTCGCCTTCACGGCCTAGAGCCTTGCCACACAGCAGCACCAGCAGCGGGCGCAGGCGCTTGCCACCTGCCGACGTAATGTAATCACCGATCTTGGAGACCAGCGGTACACGCGACGTCAGTTGCTTTTTGATGATAAGGTCAACGGCACTAAAGTCGTCCGCCACCGCGCGGTAGAAGGCTTGGGGTTGCATCAGCGACACGTGCTCCGGATAGGTTGCGCCGCATGCTAGGTCGCGGGGTAGAGCGTGTCAAGGTATGACGAGCGGCCTCTTGCAACACACCAATCCCTTGCGTACAATCGCGCACCCTAACTTTCCTGGGCAGCACCTGCCTTACGCAATGCAAACGGGCCGTTCCAGCCCCATGCAGCCATGCCAGCCAATACTCTTCTTATAAAGAGCTGGGTGAGCAGGATTTTCGGAGAAATACCATGTACGCAGTAATTGTTACCGGTGGCAAGCAGTACAAAGTCGCCCCAGGTGAATACCTGAAAATTGAAAAACTGGAAATCGCTACTGGCGAATCCGTCACTTTCGACCGCGTTCTGCTGGTTGGCAATGGCGACGACGTCAACATCGGTGCTCCAGTTGTTGCTGGCGCTACCGTTGTAGCTGAAGTGATCTCGCAAGGTCGCCACGACAAGGTTCGTATCATCAAGTTCCGTCGTCGTAAGCACCACATGAAGCGCATGGGCCACCGCCAGTGGTACACCGAGATCAAAATTACAGGTATTCAGGCTTAATTCAGCCTAATCCTCAACTGGAGAATTGACTCATGGCTCACAAAAAAGCTGGTGGTAGTACCCGTAACGGGCGCGACTCAGAAGCCAAACGCCTTGGCGTGAAGATGTATGGCGGCCAGGCTATCATCCCTGGCAACATCATCGTGCGTCAGCGCGGCACCCAATTCCACGCTGGCTACGGCGTTGGCATGGGTAAAGATCACACCCTGTTCGCGAAAGTGGAAGGCGTGATCAAGTTTCAAGTCAAGGGCGCCTTCGGTCGTCGCTACGTGAGCATCGTTCCGAAGACTGAAGTCTCCGCAGCGTAATCACGCAGTTGCTTAAAAGCCCTGTCTTGCGACGGGGCTTTTTTGTTTGTAGAGGTAGAGAGGCAGGTGAGTCTCTTGCAAAACTGTTTGTGCGGGCTGTTGTGATGTTGACCCTTGGGGTCGCTGGTTTCTGATCGGTATCGCAACGCTCATTTTTGCAAGAGTCTTATGTAATTTATGTGGTTCTGCTCGTCCCTGTGGCGGGAGGCGTGCGTTATGAAATTTGTAGATGAAGTTTCCATTCGAGTAAAAGCCGGTGACGGCGGCAACGGTTGCATGAGCTTCCGTCGCGAAAAATTCATTGAAAACGGTGGTCCAAACGGCGGCGACGGTGGCGATGGCGGTTCGGTCTTTATGATCGCCGACGTCAACCTGAACACGTTGGTCGACTACCGCTACACCCGACACTTCGATGCCGAGCGCGGCGCCAATGGCGGCAGCGCCGATTGCACCGGTCGTAAAGGTGAAGAGTTGGTGCTGCGTGTGCCGGTGGGCACCACCATCATTGACGCCACCACCCAGGAAATCATCGGTGACCTGACCAAAGACGGTCAGCGCCTGATGGTTGCACAAGGCGGCTGGCACGGTCTGGGTAACACCCGATTCAAATCCAGTACCAACCGTGCGCCACGTCAGACCAGCCCGGGCAAGCCAGGTGATCAGCGTGATCTCAAGCTTGAGCTGAAAGTGCTGGCCGACGTTGGCCTGCTGGGCTTGCCGAATGCCGGCAAGAGCACGTTCATTCGTTCGGTATCGGCTGCCAAGCCGAAAGTTGCCGATTATCCGTTCACCACGCTGGTGCCAAACCTGGGCGTGGTCAGTGTCGATCGCTGGAAGAGCTTTGTCGTCGCCGACATTCCGGGCTTGATCGAAGGTGCATCCGACGGTGCCGGTCTGGGGATTCGCTTCCTCAAGCACTTGGCGCGTACCCGTCTGCTGCTGCACCTGGTCGATATGGCGCCTCTGGATGAAACCAGTGCCCCGGACGCTGCAGAAGTGATCGTCAGCGAGCTGGAAAAATTCAGCCCGTCGCTGGCAGAGCGTGATCGCTGGCTGGTGCTGAACAAGTGCGACCAGATCCTTGAAGAGGAGCAGGAAGCCCGCAAGCAGGAGATCGTTGATCGCCTGGGATGGACCGGCCCTGTCTACGTGATCTCTGCCATTGCCAAAGAAGGCACCGAGCAGCTGACTCGCGACATCATGCGTTACCTCGAAGAGCGCAGCCTGCGCATCGCCGAAGAGCCTGGTTACGCCGAAGAGCTGGCCGAGCTCGATCAGCGCATCGAAGACGAAGCGCGCGCGCAGTTGCAGGCCCTGGACGATCAGCGTGCCCTGCGTCGCAGTGGCGTGAAGAGCGTGCATGACATCGGTGAAGATGACTGGGACGAAGAAGATGTGGATGATGAAGACGGTCCGGAAATCATTTACGTCCGCGACTGATCGCTTGAAGTAAACTTGAACGCCGCTACGATTGTTAGCGGCGTTTTTGTATCTTGAATTTGAAAACTCTCTGGCTAAGGTTGGAAGAAGATGCGCAGCAAAGTGACGGGCGCCCAGCGCTGGGTTGTGAAGATTGGCAGTGCCTTGCTGACCGCGGATGGCAAGGGCCTGGATCGCAACGCCATGGGTGTGTGGGTAGAGCAGATGGTGGCGCTGCATGAAGCAGGCGTCGAGCTGGTGCTGGTTTCTTCCGGGGCTGTTGCTGCCGGTATGAGTCGCCTTGGCTGGACGGCGCGACCCAGTGCAATGCACGAGCTTCAGGCTGCCGCTGCAATCGGTCAGATGGGGCTGGTGCAGGCGTGGGAGTCGAGTTTTGCCGAGCATGGCCGGCATACCGCGCAGATCCTGCTGACCCACGACGACCTGTCGGACCGCAAACGCTACCTGAATGCCCGTAGCACCCTGCGTACGCTGGTCGAGCTTGGGGTGGTGCCGGTCATCAACGAAAACGACACAGTGGTCACCGACGAGATCCGTTTTGGCGACAACGACACACTGGCGGCGCTGGTTGCCAACCTGGTCGAGGCCGATCTGCTGGTCATCCTGACTGATCGTGATGGCATGTTCGACGCTGATCCGCGCAACAACCCTGATGCGCAGCTGATTTACGAAGCGCGTGCCGATGATCCGGCGCTGGATGCGGTAGCGGGCGGTACGGGCGGTGCGCTGGGGCGTGGCGGCATGCAGACCAAATTGCGTGCTGCGCGCCTGGCTGCGCGTTCCGGTGCGCATACCGTGATCGTCGGCGGGCGCATCGAGCGCGTGCTGGCGCGGCTCAAGGGGGGCGAACGGCTGGGAACATTGCTGTCGCCCGAGCGCGAAATGCTCGCGGCGCGCAAGCAATGGCTGGCTGGCCACTTGCAGACCCGCGGTACGCTGGTGCTGGACGACGGCGCGGTTTCGGCGCTGGCCAGCGATCACAAAAGCCTGCTGCCGGTTGGCGTCAAGCTGGTGCAGGGCAGCTTCCGTCGCGGCGAGATGGTGGTGTGTGTCGCGCCTGACGGTCGGGAGATCGCTCGCGGGTTGAGTAACTACAGTGCCATCGAGGCGCAGAAGATCATTGGTCACTCATCCGAGGCCATCGTGCGCGAGCTGGGCTATATGGCCGAGCCGGAGCTGATTCATCGGGATAATCTGATTCTTGTCTGATTACGGTCGTTAAAAGGAAGATTCAATGCGCGCTATCAACGGATTTCTGGCTGCTTTGCTTTTTGTGCCGGCCCTGGTCTCGGCAGAAGAGATTGGTCAGGTGTCGACCGTGTTCAAAATGGTGGGGCCTAACGACCGCATTGTGGTCGAGGCGTTTGATGACCCCAAGGTGGACGGCGTGACCTGCTACTTGTCGCGTGCCAAGACTGGCGGCGTGAGGGGTGGCCTGGGGCTGGCTGAAGACCGCGCCGAGGCGTCCATCGCCTGCCGTCAGGTAGGGCCTATCCGCTTCAAGGAAACACTCAAGGATGGCGACGAGGTATTCAAGGAGCGTACATCGCTGGTCTTCAAGACCATGCAGGTGGTGCGTTTCTTCGACAAGAAGCGCAATGCGCTGGTGTACCTGGTCTACAGCGACCGTGTCATCGAAGGCAGCCCGCAAAACGCCGTCACCGCGATCCCGATCCTGCCATGGGTAACCGCGCCCGCACCTTGATGTGTCTCACGGCCGGACGCAGAGCGTCCAGAACGGCATGCCGATGCGGAGCGTCGCACGATAGTTAAAATTATCGTTACCTGCACTCCAGCGTGGGACTGCCTGTCGTGACGCTCTGCGTCACACGTTTTCGTCGCGCCACGCTACTTTCCCGCAGGCAATAAAAAACCGACCCTGAGGTCGGTTTTTTAACAAGCGGATCGCTTAGGCTGCAGCAGCAAGGCTCAGAGCCTTGATGTGACCGTTCAGACGACCTTTATGGCGAGCAGCCTTGTTCTTGTGGATGATGCCTTTATCGGCCATACGGTCGATAACAGGCACTGCCAGAACATAAGCGGCTTGCGCTTTTTCTGCGTCTTTTGCGTCGATGGCTTTAACTACATTCTTGATGTAGGTACGAACCATGGAACGCAGGCTGGCGTTGTGGCTGCGACGCTTCTCAGCCTGTTTTGCACGTTTTTTGGCGGAAGGTGTGTTGGCCACCGTCGAGCTCCTCGAAAGACTTTGTGAAATAGCAAACAAAATAGGCCGCGAATCATGCCGATGAGTTGAAGTCTTGTCAAGGGCAGTTAAGGTGTTCCGCTGAGTGGTTGCTACATTTGACCGGATGATTTATTTCCGGCCTGTGACCTGTAAACTCGCGGCCTTTGCTTCGGGCGTTTTTGCGGCGCGAAGTATCGCATAAATGGCTGGCTTTATCGCCCATCCTTTGCCAAGGCGCACAACTCTTTCAATGAATCTACTCAAATCACTCGCCGCCGTAAGCTCTATCACCATGGTTTCCCGGGTTTTGGGCTTCGTGCGCGACACCATCATTGCCCGCACTTTCGGCGCCGGAATGGCCACGGATGCGTTCTTCATCGCCTTCAAACTGCCCAATCTGCTGCGTCGCATCTTCGCGGAAGGGGCTTTTTCGCAAGCCTTCGTGCCGATTCTGGCCGAATACAAGAGCCAGCAGGGCGAGGAGGCGACCCGCACGTTTGTCGCCTATGTCACCGGGCTGCTGACCCTGGCGCTGGCAGTGGTGACGCTGCTGGGGGTGATCTTTGCGCCCTGGGTGATCTGGGCCACGGCGCCAGGCTTTGCCGACACGCCGGAAAAATTCGCCCTGACCTCGGACCTGCTGCGGGTGACCTTTCCTTATATATTGCTGATTTCCCTGTCCTCGATGGCCGGCGCGATCCTCAATACCTGGAATCGTTTCTCGGTGCCTGCGTTCGTGCCAACCCTGCTCAACGTCAGCATGATTTTCTTCGCGCTGTTCCTCACCCCGTACTTTGCCCCGCCGGTCATGGCGCTGGGCTGGGCGGTGCTGGTCGGTGGCTTGCTGCAATTGCTTTATCAACTGCCGCACCTGAAAAAAATCGGCATGCTGGTGCTGCCGCGTCTGAATTTGCGCGATACCGGCGTCTGGCGGGTCATGAAGCAGATGCTGCCCGCGATTCTGGGCGTCTCCGTCAGTCAGATTTCTCTGATCATCAACACGATATTCGCCTCGTTCCTCGTCGCCGGTTCCGTGTCGTGGATGTACTACGCTGACCGACTGATGGAACTGCCGTCCGGTGTCCTGGGCGTCGCGCTGGGGACGATTCTGCTGCCGATCCTGTCAAAGACCTACGCGCAGCGCGACCGTCAGGAATACTCGCGGATTCTCGACTGGGGCCTGCGTCTGTGTTTTGTGCTGGTGCTGCCCTGCACGCTGGCGCTGGGCCTGCTCGCTGAACCGTTGACCGTTTCGCTGTTTCAATACGGCCAGTTCAATGCGCTGGACGCGGCCATGACCCAGCGTGCGCTGGTCGCCTATTCGGTCGGTTTGCTGGGTATCATCCTGATCAAAGTGCTGGCCCCAGGCTTTTATGCCCAACAAAATATCCGTACCCCGGTGAAAATCGCGATTTTCACCCTCATAGTGACTCAGTTGCTCAACCTGGCGTTTATCGTGCCTTTGCAGCATGCCGGTCTGGCGCTGGCCATCAGCGTGGGGGCGTGCATCAATGCGGGGCTGCTGTTCTGGCAATTGCGCAGACAGGATCTGTTTCAGCCGCAACCGGGCTGGACGAAATTTCTGTTCAAGCTGATCGTTGCTGTCGCGGTCATGTCTGCTGTGCTGCTGGGGCTCATGCATGTCATGCCGGCCTGGGACGAAGGTCATATGCTGGAGCGTTTTCTGCGTCTGGGTGCGCTGGTCGCGGCGGGGGTGGTGACGTATTTCGCCATGCTTCTGATGCTGGGCTTTCGCCTGAGGGATTTCGCCCGCAAGGCCATTATGTAGGCCGCTTCCTGCGGGTTGATCGTCGTTTTTTTTCGTTGCAGGCCGAGAACCTTCATCCGCTCTTGGTGTGTTGCCTGTCGTCCACGGCCGTGTGTGGTTATAATCGGCCACTTTATGAGCAAGAAGTGCGTTATGCAGCTGGTTAGAGGCCTTCACAACCTGCGCCCCGAGCATCGGGGCTGCGTCGCCACGATTGGCAATTTCGACGGTGTTCACCGCGGCCACCAGGCGATCCTGGCGCGTTTGCGTGAGCGTGCCGTCGAATTGGGTGTGCCCAGCTGCGCGGTGATCTTCGAGCCGCAGCCGCGTGAGTTCTTCGCGCCGCAAACGGCTCCGGCACGTCTGGCGCGTTTGCGCGACAAGCTTGAACTGCTGGGTGCCGAGGGCGTGGACCGGGTATTGTGTCTGTCCTTCAACCAGCGCCTGAGCAAACTCAGTGCGGCAAGCTTCGTCGAGACCGTGCTGATCGACGGTCTGGGCGTGCAGCACCTTGAAGTAGGCGACGATTTTCGTTTTGGCTACGACCGGGTCGGTGATTTTGATTTTCTGCAGCAGGCCGGCACGACGTATGGTTTTACCGTAGAAGCGGCGCAGACCGTTGAAATCGATGGCCTGCGCGTCAGCAGCACCAAGGTGCGTAAAGCCCTGGCTGCGGCGGACTTTGCCCTTGCCGAGCGCATGCTCGGTCGCCCGTTCCAGATAACCGGACGGGTATTGCATGGCCAGAAGCTGGCGCGTCAGTTGGGTACGCCCACCGCCAACGTGCAACTCAAGCGTCGTCGTGTACCGTTGAGCGGGGTTTATCTGGTCAGCATGGACATCGACGGCAAGCCTTGGCCAGGCGTCGCCAACATCGGTGTGCGTCCGACGGTGGCGGGTGATGGCAGCGCGCACCTCGAAGTGCATCTTCTGGATTTTGCCGGCGATCTTTACGGTCGGCGTTTAACGGTGGCTTTCCACCACAAGCTGCGTGATGAGCAGCGTTTCGCCTCACTGGAGGCGCTCAAGACGGCGATCAATGCGGACGTCGCCGCCGCCCGTGCCCATTGGCATGGCTAACCGCTAAACAAGAGCCTGAAATGACTGATTATAAAGCCACGCTAAACCTTCCGGACACCGCCTTCCCTATGAAGGCCGGCCTGCCCCAGCGCGAGCCGCAAACTCTGCAGCGCTGGGACAGCATTGGCCTGTACCAGAAGCTGCGCGAGATTGGCAAGGATCGTCCCAAGTTCGTCCTGCACGACGGTCCTCCGTACGCCAACGGCACTATTCACATCGGTCATGCGGTCAACAAGATTCTCAAGGACATGATCCTGCGTTCCAAGACCCTGGCGGGCTTCGATGCCCCCTATGTGCCGGGTTGGGACTGTCATGGTCTGCCGATCGAGCACAAGGTCGAAGTGACCCACGGCAAGAACCTCTCCGCAGACCGGACGCGTGAGCTGTGCCGCGCCTATGCGGCCGAGCAGATCGAAGGCCAGAAGTCCGAGTTCATCCGTCTGGGTGTGCTGGGCGACTGGAGCAATCCGTACCTGACCATGAACTTCGCCAACGAAGCCGGAGAAATCCGCGCGTTGGCCGAGATGGTCAAGGGCGGTTTCGTCTTCAAGGGTCTGAAGCCGGTCAACTGGTGCTTCGATTGCGGTTCGGCATTGGCTGAAGCTGAAGTCGAATACCAGGACAAGAAGTCCTCGACCATCGATGTGGCGTTCCCGATTGCCGACGAGGCGAAGCTGGCCGCAGCCTTCGGTCTGCCGTCACTGGGCAAGCCTGCGTCCATCGTCATCTGGACCACCACGCCGTGGACCATTCCGGCCAACCAGGCGCTGAACGTCCATCCCGAGTTCGAATACTCGCTGGTCGATGTAGGCGACAAACTGCTGGTGCTGGCGTCCGAGCTGGTTGAAAGCTGTCTGGCCCGTTACAAGCTGGAAGGCACGGTCGTTGCGACCACCACCGGTCAGGCGCTGGAACTGATCAATTTCCGCCATCCGTTCTACGATCGTCTGTCGCCGATCTACCTGGCCGAATACGTTGAACTGAGTGCCGGCACCGGTATTGTTCACTGCTCGCCTGCCTATGGCGTGGACGACTTCACAATCTGCAAACAATACGGCCTGAGCAACGACGACATCATCAGCCCGGTGCAGAGCAACGGCGTGTATGTCGAATCGCTGGAGTTCTTCGGTGGCCAGTTCATCTTCAAGGCCAACCAGAACATCATCGACAAGCTGGTCGAAGTCGGCAGCCTGATGGACACCGAAACCATCAGCCACAGCTACATGCATTGCTGGCGCCATAAGTCGCCCTTGATCTACCGCGCCACCGCGCAGTGGTTCGTCGGCATGGACAAGCAGCCTGAAAGCGGCGAAACCCTGCGCAAGCGCGCGGTCAAGGCCATCGAAGACACCGAGTTCGTACCGGCCTGGGGCCAGGCGCGCCTGCATTCGATGATCGCTAACCGTCCTGACTGGTGCATCTCGCGTCAACGCAACTGGGGCGTGCCGATTCCGTTCTTCCTGCACAAGGAGAGCGGCGACCTGCACCCGCGTACCGTCGAACTGATGGAAGAAGTGGCCCTGCGCGTCGAGAAAGAAGGCATCGAAGCCTGGTTCAAGCTGGACGCCAGCGAATTGTTGGGTGACGAGGCCGCCAAGTACGACAAGATCTCCGACACACTGGACGTCTGGTTCGACTCGGGCACCACGCACTGGCACGTACTGCGCGGCTCACACCCGATGGGCCACGAAACCGGCCCGCGTGCCGATCTGTACCTGGAAGGTTCTGACCAGCACCGCGGCTGGTTCCATTCGTCGCTGCTGACCGGTTGCATGCTGGACGATCACGCGCCGTACCGCGAACTGCTGACCCACGGGTTTGTGGTCGACGAGAACGGCCGCAAGATGTCCAAGTCGCTGAACAACGTGGTTGCGCCACAAAAGGTCAACGACTCACTGGGTGCGGACATCATGCGCCTGTGGGTATCGGCGACTGACTATTCGGGCGAAATGGCGGTGTCCGATCAGATCCTGCAGCGCAGCGCCGATGCCTATCGTCGTATCCGCAACACTGCACGCTTCCTGCTCTCCAACCTGTCGGGCTTCAACCCGGCGACCGACATCCTGCCCGCCGAAGAAATGCTCGCGCTGGACCGTTGGGCCGTGGATCGCACGCTGCTGCTGCAACGCGAGCTGCAAGAGCATTACGGCGAATACCGTTTCTGGAACGTGTACTCGAAGATCCACAACTTCTGCGTGCAGGAGCTGGGTGGTTTCTATCTGGACATCATCAAGGATCGTCAATACACCACGGCTGCCGACAGCACTGCGCGTCGCTCCTGCCAGACGGCGCTGTTCCACATCTCCGAAGCGCTGGTGCGCTGGATCGCGCCGATCCTGGCGTTTACCGCCGACGAGCTGTGGCAGTTCCTGCCGGGCGAGCGCAACGAGTCGGTAATGCTCAACACCTGGTACGAAGGCCTGACCGAACTGCCTGCCGACTTTGAAATGGACCGCGCCTACTGGGAGCGGATCATGGCGGTTAAGACCTCGGTCAACAAGGAAATGGAAAACCTGCGCGCTGCCAAGGCAATCGGCGGCAACCTGCAGGCCGAAGTGACCTTGTACGCTGAAGACTCGCTGGTTGCTGACCTGTCGAAACTGAGCAACGAGCTGCGTTTCGTGCTGATCACCTCCACCGCCAGCGTTGCACCGTTCGTGTCGGCTCCGGCGGATGCCGTGGTCACCGAGGTTGCGGGCCTCAAGCTGAAAGTGGTCAAGTCCGGCCACGCCAAGTGTGCCCGTTGCTGGCATCACCGCGAGGATGTGGGGGTGAACCCTGAGCACCCGGAAATCTGCGGTCGTTGCATAGACAACATCAGCGGTGCGGGCGAGGTGCGTCATTATGCCTGACGCCACTTTGTCTAATACCTCGCTCGGCCGCCTGGCCTGGCTGTGGTTGACCGTACTGATTGTGGCTGTAGATCAGGTCAGCAAGTACTACTTCGAGAACGCGCTGAGCCTTTATCAGCAGATCATTGTGATCCCGGACTACTTCAGCTGGACACTGGCCTACAACACGGGCGCCGCCTTCAGTTTTCTGGCGGACGGTGCCGGTTGGCAGCGCTGGCTGTTTGCCCTGATCGCGGTCGTGGTCAGTGCGGTGCTGGTGGTCTGGCTCAAGCGTCTGGGTCGCGATGATACCTGGCTGGCCATTGCGCTGGCGCTGGTACTGGGCGGCGCGCTGGGCAACCTGTATGACCGCGTGGTGTTAGGGCATGTGATCGACTTCATTCTGGTGCATTGGCAAAACCGCTGGTATTTCCCGGCGTTCAACGTCGCGGACAGCGCAATCACCGTCGGCGCAATCATGTTGGCGCTGGACATGTTCAAGAGCAAGAAAACCGGAGAAACCGTCAATGACTGAACAGTCGTCGACTCAGGGCTCGTCTGACGAGCTGCGTATCGGTCAGAACACGCAGGTCACCTTGCACTTCGCCCTGCGCCTGGAAAACGGTGACACCGTCGACAGCACCTTTGAAAAGGCCCCGGCCACGTTCAAGGTCGGCGACGGTAACCTGTTGCCCGGTTTTGAAATGGCGATTTTCGGCTTCAAAGCCGGCGATCGAAAGACCGTAGAGATTCTGCCGGAAAACGCCTTTGGTCAGCCCAACCCACAAAACGTACAGATCATGCCACGCTCGCAGTTCGTGGGCATGGAACTGTCCGAAGGGTTGCTGGTGATCTTCAATGACGCGGCCAACACCGAGTTGCCCGGCGTGGTGAAAGCATTCGATGACGAGCAGGTCACCATCGACTTCAATCACCCGCTGGCAGGCAAGACACTGAGCTTTGAAGTGGAGATCTTCGAAGTGAAGGCAATCCTGGCTTCCTGACCGGCGCCATCAAGCCTGGTTTCGGCCGGGCTGCTCCGCACGTAACTCTGTACGCAATTCTGCACGCAACCATGAGGCACAGCATGCAAATCAAACTCGCCAACCCCCGCGGCTTTTGTGCCGGAGTGGACCGCGCGATCGAAATCGTCAATCGTGCTCTGGAAGTGTTTGGTCCGCCGATTTATGTGCGCCATGAAGTTGTTCACAACAAATTTGTCGTCGAAGACCTGCGCTCTCGTGGCGCGATCTTTGTTGAAGAGCTTGAACAGGTGCCGGACGACGTCATCGTCATCTTCAGTGCCCACGGTGTTTCCCAGGCCGTGCGCACCGAAGCTGCCGGTCGTGGCCTGAAAGTCTTCGATGCCACCTGTCCGCTGGTGACCAAGGTGCACATCGAAGTCGCCCGCTACAGCCGCGATGGTCGCGAGTGCATCCTGATCGGCCACGCCGGTCACCCGGAAGTCGAAGGCACCATGGGCCAGTACGACGCCGTCAATGGCGGGGCGATCTATCTGGTCGAAGATGAAGCGGACGTTGCCAGCCTTGAGGTGCGTAATCCCGAGTCGCTGGCGTTCGTGACCCAGACCACCTTGTCGATGGACGACACCAGTCGGGTGATCGACGCGTTGCGCAAGCGCTTCCCGGCCATCGGCGGGCCACGCAAGGACGACATCTGCTACGCCACGCAAAACCGCCAGGACGCGGTCAAGCAATTGGCCGACGAGTGCGACGTGGTGTTGGTGGTGGGCAGCCCGAACAGCTCCAACTCCAACCGCCTGCGCGAGCTGGCCGAGCGCATGGCCACCCCGGCCTATCTGATTGATGGCGCCGAAGACATGCAGAAGGGCTGGTTCGATGGCGTCGAGCGTATCGGCATCACCGCTGGCGCATCGGCCCCGGAAGTGCTGGTGCGCGGCGTGATCCAGCAATTGCAGGCCTGGGGCGCAACCGGCGCGGATGAGTTGGCTGGCCGCGAAGAGAACATCACGTTCTCCATGCCTAAAGAGCTGCGGGTCAAGTCGCTGCTCTAGGGCTGCCTATCTGCACAACGCAACGTCACGCTTGGTGTCCTCAATCCTGACCCGTCCAGTCGGCGCCACTATCACGCGATAGTGGCTGGCCGGCTGGTCGTCGAGACACACATGCAGCGTGCCATTGGTTCTGTTTCGCAGGTTGCCCAAGCCATTGAAGCTCAGTCGCTCCGTCACTTTACGGTTGCCGACCACCCGAGGCGTGCCGCCATTGGCGCGCTCTACCAGCAACGTATCTTTTTCGTCGGGGCCTTTGCCGTCCAGGTCGAGTATGATCCGCCAGCCGTTGCTCCAGTCCTCTTCAATGGCGTGAATCGTCACAATCTGATTGCGCGTAATAGCGGCGACTCTTGCCGAACGAATACCGCTGGCCAGTTCCTGAGCGGCGACGAGCCCCCGATTGGAGTCGATCAGTTGCTTGAAAGAAGGTGTTGCGACGTTGGCCAGAATGGCCACCAGTGCAACGACGATCAATAATTCGATCAGTGTGAACCCTGCATGCTTCATGTGCGTTCCTCCCTGGAAACCGCCGTTACAGAACCTTGCGGGCGTTCGTCGTCGCAAAACAACCGTACGTCCCGCTATGGATTTTCCAGCGGCATTGCTGCCTTATAGTCGTAACGTCTAGGAGACACTCAATGCGTCATATAGCCAAGGGATTCAGCCTCATCGAATTGTTAGTCACTGTGTCCCTGGTGGGCATCCTTGCGGCTATCGCTATTCCGAGCTTTACCAGCTCCATTCAAAGCAACAAGGCCGACACCGAACTCAGTGATTTGCAGCGCGCGCTCAACTATGCGCGACTTGAGGCGATAAACAGGGGAGTAACGGTGCGCATTGCGCCGACCAGCGGCACGGCGTGGACGGGCGAATTGCAGGTTTATCTGGCTTCCGACACCAAGGCGACGCCCACAGCCCTTCGTAAAGTCGCGGCCATGAGCAGCGGCGGTACGCTGGTGGCAACCAACAGTGTGGCGGCAATTGATTTCAACAACCTGGGCGGGCTTATCAACCCGGCCGCGGCGGTAGTGATGACCTATACCCGAGGCACGATTGTCAGAACCATGAATATTTGCCTGACCGGCAGAATCGTCCTCAATGGGGGCTGCTGATGCCCTGTCACGCTCGACATCGCCAAGCCGGCATGACCCTGATCGAGGTGCTGGTTTCGGTCCTGATCCTGGCGATCGGCCTGCTGGGCGCTGCCGCCATCCAGCTTAACGCCCTCAAGTACACCGACAGTTCCGCCATGACCAGCCAGGCCAGCTTCATCGCCTACGACATGATGGACCGCATTCGCGCCAATGTTGATGGCAACGCCAGCGCCAATGGTTCGACCAACGTGCTGGCGACTTATGCACTGGCGAACCTGGCTGGTGCCCCGGCTGCCAACCCGAATGATGCGCGGGCGCAGGATCTGTACGATTTCAAAACCAATATCGTTAATTTTGCAGGCGCGAGCGGCACAGGCAGCATTGTTGTCAACACTGCTCCGATAGTGACCATCACTATTGGCTGGAGCGACACGCGAGCTGCGGGTGCAAGCAATCAGGCCACGGGCAGCACGACCGTTAGCCCGACGACCCAGAGCTTCACCCTGACGTCCCGCATCGGGGTCAACCCATGAGAAAGCTTTCCAGAGGCTTCGGGCTGGTCGAAATCATGGTGGCGCTGGTGCTTGGGCTGGTGGTCAGCCTGGGCATCATCCAGATATTCACCGCTTCCAGAGCCACTTATCAGAGCCAGAACGCAGCTGCCCGGATGCAGGAAGACGCCCGGTTCATCTTGAGCAAACTGATTCAGGAAATCAGGATGACGGGTATGTATGGTTGCCTGAGTTTCAGCAATTACACGCCTGTATCACCGGCTATCCCTTGGCCGGTCGCACTGGATACTCCGATTCTTTGGGATAATCCGAACAAGACACTCACTCTTGTGACCACTGATGTGGGCACAACGGGGAGTCCCCCGACCTGGACCATTGTTTCGGACTGTCAAAACACTACAAATCTCTACGCCAACAGTCGGGCACCTGCTGCGGGGGAGACCGCTTTTCCGCTGCGGCAGCTGGTTTACAAGCTTACCGGAACAAACTTGACCATTCAGTTCGGTACGGGCGGCGATGTACAGCCGTTATTGCAGAACGTCGCGGATTTTTCTGTTTCCTTCGGGATGGCAGGGAATCCGATGTCCTATACCTCGGCTGTGACCAAGGCTAATGCCGGTGACATACGTAGCGTGCGGATCAGTCTGACACTGCAGGATGGGCAGAATGGTCTGGTCAAGAGTCAGCAGTACAACGTCGTTGCTTATCTGCGTAATCGCTTTTGAACGGGCCGGGCATGAACAAGACCATGCGTTTCACCTCGACAAAGACTTGCACGTTTCCCGCCAGACAGCGCGGTATGGTGCTGCTGGTCAGCCTCGTATTTCTGTTACTGCTGACATTGCTGGGCATTTCATCCATGCAGAACGCCACGCTGCAGGAAAAGATGGCGGGCAGTGTGACGGTTCGCAATGTTTCGTTTCAGGCGGCTGAGGCACAGTTGCGTCTCGGTGAGTCGAAGATCATGGAGTCCGGTTTTGCAATGGTTGTCTGTAACTCACTTGCCGCCTGCGCCCCGCCTGTTGATTCGACTACAGTACTCAATCCTGGGGTGGGTACGTCTGGCGTCAACTGGATTGGCACAAGCGCCGGGATGTTTGGCATCCAGAATCTGGGTACAACGGCCGCACCCATAAAACGCCCTGCAAATTGCTCGGGTTCGGTCACGATGTATCGGGTAACAGCCATCGCCATTCAAGGCACTTCACGAACAGTGCTGGAGAGTATTTATGCCAACTGCTAAGGCGCTTCGTGGTGGCTTGAAATACCTCTATGGCGCTTTGCTGGCGCTGTATCTGGCGAGCCCGGTTTATGCCTTCACGCCGGCGCAAGTCCCTTTGTTGACCTCCCCGGCAGTGCCGCCCAATCTGATGTTGCTCGTGGACAACTCGGGCAGTATGTACAACATCATCTGGGATTCGGGGTTTGACGCGTCGGTCAATCGTCCGGACATCAGTTACTTCTCAACGCAGTGCTTAAGCGGTTTGATAACAGTAGTTTGCCCATTTTTGAGCACCCTGTCGGGTGATGAAACGCTCTCGCTGGGCGATATCAATGGTACCAATATCCTCACGTTGCAACTGAGGTGTCCGTTTGGGGGGCGTCCGGTTTTTCGTAATGACATTCAGTACTGTCTGAACCTGCCCGATCCGGCCGGTAACGGGCTGACGCGTTATACGGCTGATTACCTGTCCTATCTTATTGATCTGGTCAGCCCTGGCTTTTTTGGCGTTCGCAACTACACCAATGGCGTGATCCCGAACGACTTCAGAATGAATGTCGCGAAAACCGTAGCGACCAACCTGGTAACCAACAATACGACGCTCAGAATCGGGCTCGCGTCCTTCAACCAACCGACCAACAGTGACCTTGGCCCAGGAGGCAAGATTGCCAGGCTTGTCACTGACCTGTCTCCGGTAGCGATCAGTACCTTTCAACCTTCCGGCGTGTCTCAACAGCAGGCCACTCAAAATATCACTGACCTCAAGACCGCTATCACCAACCTGACGCCGTCAGCCAACACGCCACTGGCTGAAACCTATTACGAGATCACGCGGTATTTTCGCGGTATGTCACCGTTCTATCAAAGCGGCTCCAACTACGTGAGTCCGATTCAATACCGCTGCCAGAAAAACTACGGTGTTGTGGTTACCGATGGCCTGCCGACCTATGACCGGACGTTTCCAGCCAACGACCCTGACGATGTTCTGGACACCACGCGCTCATTACCCAACTGGGATTTAAATGCAGCCAATGACGGCGACAACCTGTCCGGTGATGGTGAAGGGGATACACTTTATCTGGACGACCTGGCCAAATTTGCCTATGACATCGACCTGCGGCGGGATGCGGTGACGACTGGCGGCGACCTGACCGGAAAAAGCTGGGATACCGCAGGCTTTGCGAAGCAGAACATGAGCACTTACACCATCGGGTTCACCGCATCTAACCAGATGCTGAACGATGCTGCCGACGATACCCATGGCCATGGCAAATACTTTCAGGCCAATGACAGCACGGGGCTGACTTCAGCCTTGAATCTGGCGTTGAGCGATATTTACGCCAAAGTCGGCTCTGGCGCAGGTGGGGCAGCGAACTCATCAACGCTCCAGGCGGGTACCCAGTTTTACCAGACGCTCTATGACCCGACCGATTGGCACGGCACCATCAGAGCCTTCAATCTGGATCAGACCACGGGAGCATTGAGTGCCCCCGTATGGACTACCGACACTGCCATTGTCAGTGGATCAACGGCACCGGTTTTTGAATCCTGGAACACGGTTTCCACTTCGGGAAGGATCGCTCTGGATTACAACAACTTCAGCCCTGCTCAGCAGGCGGCACTGAATGCAACATTGCCAGGCAATGCCAACGGTATAGAGCTTATTAACTGGGCCAAAGGCACTGCCAACGCGAAGTTTCGGCCACGCACCCGGCTGTTGGGCGATATCGTCAACTCTTCGCTAGGTACTGCGTTCCCTAAGCAAAAGACCGCCGCCGACCTGACGGGTGATACCACCTACACCACCTATCTGGCCATCAAGGCAAACAGCATGAGCTCCAGCATTCTGGCCAATGCCAATGACGGCTTTTTCAACGTCATCAATTCTGGCGATGGTTCAAGGCGCTATGCGTATATGCCTTCGACGGCTCTGACGTCGCTGGCGACCATCGCATCAACCACCTATGGATCTGGCGTTCACAAGTTCACCGTCGATGGCCAGATCGCAGTGTTCGATACACAGCTTGCCGCGGGTTCCTCATGGCGCACCGTTGCCTATGGTGGTACGGGGGCGGGCGGCAAAGCGTTCTTCGCAATCAAGTTATTCGAGGGTGTCAGCAACACTGTCAGCGCATTATGGGAGGTCAAGGCCCCCGACACTTCCGACACCAACAATAAATTCAACAATCTTGGCTATGCCTATGCAAGGCCTGATGTTGCCCGGATGGCGGATGGCACCGGGATTGTGGTGGTCGGCAACGGTTACGGCAGCTTCACCGGCAGAGCTTCGCTCTATGTATTGAATGCCAACACCGGGGCGTTCATTGCCGAGATTCAGACACCGATCCTTAATAGCGAAACCGATAACGGGCTTTCTTCGGTCAAATTGCGCGTCAACTCTCAGAATGTGGTTCAGGCTGCCTATGCGGGCGACCTGAAGGGGCGGTTGTGGAAGTTCGACTTGAGTGGCGCAACCGCTGCCAGCTGGAAAATAGCGTTTGGCGGCGCGCCTTTGTTCACTGCACCGCGAGGCGCCAATCAGCCAATAACGGTTCAGCCATTCGTGCTTGATCATCCGCTCAACGGCAAGATCGTGTATTTCGGCACCGGCAAGTTCCTCGAAGTTGCAGACAAGCAGACCTCCGCTCTTCAGGATTTCTACGCGATATGGGATGCGGACTCCGGAGCGGGCGGCACGGTCGAGGCGAACCTGCAAGCGCAGGCGGTCAATGGCAGTGTTGTCAGTAACGGAACCACCTATTTCACGTCGACAACCAACGATGTGGATTGGTCAGTCAAGAAGGGCTGGTACATGCCGCTTTCCGCCGTAGCGCCCTATCTGGGGGAGCGAATCATTTACCCCGCGCAGACCAGTCGAGGCCGGATTATCTTCTCGACAGCATCCGTGAACTCCGCTGACCCCTGTGAAAGCACAGGCACCGGGCGGGTATTTGAACTCAATGCTGCCACCGGCAGCATGCTCAACTACCAGGTGCTTGATACCAACGGCGATAACAGCATCAACAATTCAGACCTGTTTGCCGCCGGGATCGGGTACACAGGTATCCCCGTCGTATCCGCTATCGTTTCGGGTACCGGGGACGGGAATGAGGTGAAGATCATTAATAACTCCACGGGTAACACGCCTGATGTTCTGAAGGAAAAGGGCGGGAGCGGCAACCAGCGCATCATGTGGCGACAAATCCAATAGGGAAACGAATCATGCGAGCGACATCCAGGGGCTTTACGTTAATCGAACTCATGATCGTCGTGGCGATTGTCGGTATTCTGGCCGCCATCGCGTACCCCAGTTATACCGAGTACGTGAAGCGTACTCAGCGCTCGGCAGTCGCCAGTTTGCTTTCCGAACAGGTTCAAGCGCTGGAGCGTTTCTATTCGCAAAAGGGCAATTACGCTGATTACAAAGGTGTGGTTGGCGGCAATGCCTATTACACGATTACACCGGTCCTCAACGCCACTGATTTCACCCTGACAGCAGCCCCCACCGGGGGCACTATGATGGCCGGCGACAAATGCGGCAGTTTCGTCATCACCAATACCGGTGCGCGCAGTAACTCAGGCGCGACCACTGGCGTGACCACCAAAGACTGCTGGGGCCGCTAAAACCGTTTTTCCTTGTTCCGAGACCAAGATGCCCAAGCAAAAAATAGTCATTGTCGGCGGCGGTGTCATAGGTCTGCTGACCGCCTTCAATCTCGCCTCCGAGCAGGTCAACGTCGTATTGCTGGATCGCTCGGGTGTCGGGCAAGAGTCCTCCTGGGCGGGCGGCGGGATTGTTTCGCCGCTTTATCCGTGGCGCTACAGCCCGGCAGTCACCGCGTTGGCGCACTGGTCGCAGGACTTCTACCCGCACCTCGCCGAGCGTCTGTTTGCGCAAACCGGCATTGACCCCGAAGTTCACAAGACCGGCCTGTACTGGCTCGACCTCGACGATGAACAGGCCGCGCTCGAATGGGCTGCGCGTGAGAACCGGCCATTGAGCAGTGTCGATATCTCGGCAGTGAACGATGCGGTGCCGGCGCTGGGGGAGGGGTACTCGCGGGCGATCCACATGGCCGACGTGGCGAATGTGCGCAACCCCAGGCTGGTCAAGTCGCTCAAAGCCGCGCTGCTGGCGATGCCCAACGTGGACATTCGCGAGCAGTGCAACGTCAGCGGTTTTGTGCGCGAAGGCAGCAGGGTTTCAGGCGTGAGCACGCCGTCAGGCGATGTCACCGGTGACCGGGTGATTCTGACGGCGGGAGCTTGGAGCGGTGACTTGCTCAAAACCCTCGGCCTGGACCTGCCGGTCGAGCCGGTGAAAGGGCAGATGATCCTCTACAAATGCGCATCTGACTTCCTTTCCAGCATGGTCCTGGCCAAAGGGCGCTACGCAATCCCGCGCCGCGATGGCCACATTCTGATCGGCAGCACGCTGGAGCATGAAGGGTTCGACAAGACCACCACGCAGGCCGCGCTGGAAAGTCTCAAGGCGTCGGCCATCGAATTGATTCCCGAACTGGCCAACGCCGAACCCATCGCCCAATGGGCCGGGCTGCGTCCGGGCTCGCCCGAAGGCATTCCCTTCATCGGACCGCTGGCTGGCTTCGATGGGCTGTGGCTCAACTGCGGCCACTACCGCAACGGCCTGGTGCTGGCACCTGCTTCGTGCCAGCTACTCACCGACTTGCTGCTGGGCCGCAAACCGATCATCGATCCTGCACCTTACTCACCGTTAGGCCGTCTGCATTTTTGACTGACTGAGTTCATGCGGCAAAGCACATTCGCCTGAATCTGATGCTGTCATTCAAGTCCGCCTGTTTTGCCTGAAGCGGTTATTGCTGCTATTGTCTAGTGCACTAGATAGTAGCGAGCTAGAAAACGCAATGAGTGCCAATAAATCAAAAGCGCGCCGAGAAGTCGGGACTCAACTGTCCTTCGCACTCTATGGCGCCGCCAACCGAATGATCCGTCTGCACAAGCCTCTGCTGGAGCCGTTGGGTCTCACATTTCCGCAATACCTCGTCATGCTTGAGCTGTTCAGCGCCGCCCCCAGAAGCGTGGGCGAACTGGGCGCCAGACTTGCGATGGACACTGGCACCATCACGCCACTGCTCAAACGCCTGGAAGTCTCGGGCATGGTCACGCGTACTCGAGATCGGAGTGATGAGCGCCGGGTATTGATCGCGTTGACCGAGGCTGGAGAGGCGCTACGTGACGCTACGTGGAGCATCACCGAGCAAATAAAGAGCGCTTGTCAGCTGACCGACGATGGGCTGGAGACACTTCGCGACACGCTGAACGACTTTGCGCGTCCTGCGACTGACTGAGCGGCGCGCTGTACCTATCCCCAAACGAGGACGAACACATGAAGATCGGAATTATCGGCACGGGCTCAATCGGCGCGAGCTTGGCCCGTAAACTGGCCGCCAGTGGCCATGAAATCAAATTGGCCAACTCCAGAGGCCCCGACTCCATTGGCGATCTTGCCCGCGATGTGGGTGCCAGTGCGGTCAGTAAGGAAGAGGCGGTCAACGGCGTTGATGTGGTGATTACATCGATCCCGTTCGCAAACTATCCGGACCTGGCTAACCTGTTCAGCCAGGTGCCTGCGCATGTTGTGGTTATCGACACGTCCAATTACTACCCCATCCGCGACGGCGTGATAGAGGGTATTGACGATGGCCAGCCCGAAAGCGTGTGGGTCAGTAAACAGATCGGCCGCCCTGTGGTTAAAGCCTGGAATGCTTTGCTGGCCGAGACGCTTGCCAGCAAGGGCTTGCCAATCGGTTCGCCTTTGCGACTGGCCCTTCCGGTTGCTGGCGATAATGACGAAGCCAAGGCGGTAGCGCTGAAGCTGGTCGATGCAACGGGCTTTGATGCCGTGGACTCGGGCAGTTTATCCGACTCATGGCGTCAGCAGCCGGGCACTCCGGCTTATTGCACCGAATTGCTGGTTGGTGAGCTGGAGCGCGCATTGGCCGCTGCTGATAAAACTCAAGCCGCGCAGCATCGTGAAACTGTGCTGAAAGCGCTCATGTCTGCACCCGAGCCCCTGAGCCACACTCAGACCGTTGCCTTGAATCGTGCAGTCACCGGAACGGTCTTGCACTAGCTCACCCCTTTACCTGTGGACAAGGAATGACCGCCTTGCGGCCGCTCGTTGCCATCGGGCCTGATCCTGAACCAGATCGAGTACATTGCCGGCAGAAACACCAGGGTCAGCACCGTACCGGCGAATGTGCCGCCGATCAGCGTGTAGGCCAGCGTGCCCCAGAACACCGAATGGGTGAGGGGGATAAACGCCAGAATGGCGGCCAGCGCTGTCAGTATCACCGGGCGCGCACGTTGTACGGTGGCTTCGACCACGGCCTGAAACGGGTCGAGCCCCGCCTGTTCATTGTGGTGGATCTGGCCGATCAGGATCAGCGTGTTGCGCATCAGAATGCCGGACAGTGCGATCAGCCCGACCAGTGCATTGATGCCGAAGGGCTGCTGAAAGAGGATCAGCGTAGGCACCACACCGATCAGCCCCAGCGGGCTGGTCAGAAACACCATGACCATGGCCGATATCGAACGCACCTGCAGAATCAGGATGATCAGCGTGACCGCCAGCATGATCGGGAACAGTGGCAACATCGCCGCCATTGCCTTGCCGGATTCCTCGATTGAACCTGCCTGATCGATCCGATAGCCACTGGGCAGCGTGTCGATGATGGGCTGCAACTGCCGGGTAATGGCCGTCGATACATCTGGCGGTTGCAGGCCGTCGGCGATGTCGCCCCGTACGGTGATGGTTGGCGTGCGGTCGCGCCGGCGCATGACCGGCTCTTCCATGCGCACATCGACTGCACCGATCTGCGACAGCGGAACACGTTGCCCATCGACGCCTGTGAGGGTGAAGTCCATGATTTTTGCCGGATCCAGTCGGGTGTCGCCAGCCGAGCGGGCAACCACCTGCACGGTGCGAATGTCCTCGCGCACCGCCGTAACCGGCAGGCCGGTCAGCAGGAACTGCAATTGTTGCGCGACCTGGCTGGAACTCAACCCGATGGCCTGCATCCGGTCCTGTTGCAAGGTGAAATGCAGCGTTGGGGTGCGCGTGCCCCAGTCAGTATTGACGGTGCGCATCATCGGGCTGGCGCTCAGCACCTGTTGCACCTGCGCCGCAATGCTGCGCAGTGTGTCCGGGTCATGGCCAGTAACGCGGTAGGCGACCGGGTAGGGTGAATACGGGCCGAAGACCAGTTGCGTGACGCGCACTTGCGCCTCGCCAGCCAGCCCTTCGGAAATAGCCTGACGCAAGCGGTGTTTCAGTGTCTCGCGCTGTTCCTGGCTGTCGGTGCGCACCACGATCTTGGCAAATGACGGGTCAGGTAATTCCGGCCCCATCGCCATGTAGAAACGTGGCGCGCCCTGGCCAATGTAGGCGGTGACGATCCCGGCTTCTGCCTGCTCGGCCAGCCAGCTTTCCACTTTGGCCGCGGCCGCGCTGGTTTGAGCAATCGAGGTGCCGTAAGGCATCTGCAGTTCGACCAGCACCTCTGGGCGGTCGGACACCGGAAAAAACTGTTTCTTGACCAGCCCCATGCCCAGCACTGCCAGGACGAACAACCCGATGACCGAACCTGCGACCAGCCACTTGCCTGCAATGACGCGTGCCAGAACCCGGCGGAAACGGTTGTAGCGTGGGGTGTCGTAAAGCGTTGCATGTCCGCCTTCGACCTGCTTCACCTCAGGCAACAGTTTCACGCCCAGATACGGTGTGAAAAACACCGCGACCACCCATGAGGCAATCAGCGCGATACCGACGATCCAGAACATGTTGCTGGTGTATTCGCCTGCCGTGGAGCGCGCAAAACCGTTGGGCATGAAGCCGACAGCGGTGACCAGGGTGCCGGATAACATGGGCGCGGCGGTGTGGCTCCAGGCGTACGCAGAGGCCGCGATGCGGTCGTAACCTTCTTCCATCTTCACCACCATCATTTCGATGGCGATGATCGCGTCGTCGACCAGCAGCCCGAGCGCCAGAATCAGTGAACCCAATGTAATGCGGTCGAAATTCTTGCCGCTCATGGCCATGATCACGAAGACCACCGCCAGGGTCAGCGGTACGGCGGCAGCCACCACAACGCCCACACGCCAGCCCATGCTGATAAAGCAGACCAGCATGACCACCAGCAATGCGACGAAAAACTTGATCATGAACTCATCGACCGCCGAACTGATGTTGACGGCCTGGTCCGTGACCTTGTTCAGGCTCATGCCCAAGGGCAGCTCGGCGTTGATCGCGCCCACCTCATGATCCAGCGCCTTTCCAAGGTCCAGCCCGTTCCAGCCATCGCGCATGACGATCCCCAGCAACAGTGCCGGCTCGCCGCCGTTGCGAATCATGAACGTTGCCGGGTCTTCGTAACCGCGTTTGACCGTGGCAATGTCCGCCAGCTTCAGCGTGCGGCCCTGAGCCACAACCGGCGTATCGCGGATCTTCTGCAGCTCATCGAAAGCGCCGTCGAGCCGAATGAACACCTGCGGCCCACGGGTTTCGACCGAGCCTGCCGGGGTAAGCGCATTCTGATTATTCAGCGCGGCAAATACCTCTTGCGGGCTGATACCCAGCGTTGCCAGTCGCTCGTGGGAGAACTCGACGTAGATGCGCTCGGGCTGCTCGCCCACGATGTTGACCTTCTTCACGCCCGGCACATGCAGCAGGCGCTGGCGCAGCGATTCGGCGTCACGTGCCAGCACGCGCTGCGGCTCGCCTTTGGCCTTGAGCGCGAACAGCGCGAAAGTAACGTCCGAATACTCGTCGTTGACCATCGGCCCGATCACCCCGGCCGGAAGCGTCATGGCCTCGTCACCGATTTTCTTGCGTGCCTGATAAAACTCATCCGGCACTTGCGACGGCGGCGTGCTGTCGAGCAGGGTCAGGGTTGTGAATGCCATGCCAGGCCGCGTGTAGGTTTCGGTGCGGTCGTACCAGCGCAGTTCCTGAAGGCGCTTTTCGATCTTCTCCGCCACCTGATCCTGCATCTCCTGGGCGGTTGCGCCCGGCCAGACCGACACCACGGTCATTACCTTGACCGTGAAGGCCGGGTCTTCGGCGCGGCCCAGTTTGAAAAAGGCAATGACCCCGGCCAGCGAAATCAGGCAAATCAGGAACAGGGTGATCGAGCGCTCGCGCACGGCCAGCACTGACAGGTTGAAACGACCTTCGCTCATGGGCGCGCACCCTCCGCCACGGAGACGTTCGCTGGAGCGATCACCCTGACCTGCTGGGCTTCATGCAGAAGGTGCGCGCCGAGTGCGACTATCCGCGCGCCAGGCTTGAGTTGCGTACTGATGCGGGCGTGCTCGTCATCAAGGTGCTGAACCACTACCGGTGCCCAGTTGACCTGAGCCGGCTCCCCTTGAATGACCCAGACACCCGGTCCTTTGCCAGCGTCGTATAACGCACCTATGGGCACCTGCAGCGTGCTCTGCCCGGCGACATCGGCACTGGGGATCTTCACAGTAATGGTGGTGCCGAGCGGTGCATTCGCCATCTCGCCTTCCAGCACATAACGTGCCTCGAAGGTGCGGGTCTGGCGGTCCGCGACGTCCGACAGCTGTCGCAGCCGGGTCGTGGTGCTCAGGTCTTTGTTGCCGAACAGCGTGGCCTGGGCGGCAGAACCTATGAGAGGGCGCAGGTTTTCCGGAAGCTGGATGACGGCTTCACGCGGCCCGGCGTGTGCCACGCGCACCACTGCTTGCCCTGCGCTGACGACCTGACCGGGTTCCACGAGGGTTTCCATGACGATACCGTCGGCATCCGCTACAAGGTCTGCGTATCGGGTCGCGTTGAGGGCCACTTCAGCCTGCGCTTGGGCCGAACTGAGTTGAGCTTTGGCCGAGTCCGCCGTCGCTTTGATCTGGTCGTAGCTGGAGGCTGAAATTGCGCCGCTGCTGCGCAGGCTTCTATAGCGCGTCTCTTCGTCCGCTGCCTGCTTTGCCTGCGCTTTGGCCGCCGTCACTGCTTCGCGCTGTGCGTGCGCAGCAAGCTTCAGGTCGGCAGGGTCGATACGCATCAGCGGTTGGCCGCGCTTGACGGCCTGCCCGGTATCGACAAAGCGCTCCAGCACCTTGCCGGACACCCGGAAACCGAGGTCGCTTTGCACCCGCGCCGCCACGGTGCCGGTGAACGAGCGGGGCGCTACGCTGGCTTCCTGGAGGATCGCCACGCGCACCAACGGCGCGTCTGTGCGTGGGTCCGGTTGCGTTTTTTCGCTGCAGGCGGTCAGGGCCAACGGCAGAACACTGGCAAGAACAAGCAAAGCAAAGCGGTGCCGGAGCATGGGAATCTCAACGTGCAGTGATCGATATCTGCACTTTGATTCCAGTGACCAAATTAGTCAATGGTCACAATCGTTGTTTTGTCACGGCGACAGGCTGCGCAGCACCAGACTGGATAGCTGACTCGGGCCTTCGTCGGTGTGATCGAAGGTGTGTTGCAGGAGCAGCGGGTTGATGTAGGGACGCATTACCAGATAGATCGCCATGACGGTTTCATCAAGGGGCGTCTTACGCTCGAAGTCGCCGGTTTGCCGACCTTCCTGCAGAATGTTCTGAAGCATGGCCTTGAGGTTGTCCTCGTAAATCAACGTCGCCTGCCAGCGCTCGGTCGCTGCCGACGTAGCAATCTCGTACAGCTTGCGGTCATGCGAGAACAGGCGAATGCTGGCTTCGACGACTGATTTGAACATGCGTCGCAGCTTTTCGGGCGGGCGGTCGGTTTCGTTGACTGCTGCTCTGACCTCTGCTTCGATTTCACTCAGACAGTTGGCGCAGATCATCTCGCCGATGGCCTGCTTGGACTCGAAGAACTTGTAGATGTACGCCTTGGAAAACCCGATAGCCCTGGCCAGATCGGACACAGTGGTCTTGCCGTAACCGTATTGACTGAAATGTTCTGTGGCCGCAATCACGATCTGATCACGAATCTCATGGTCCACCGGACCACGGCCTGCTGCGGGATTGCTGATGGTTTTGTTCATGGGCGCAGCTTACTGACATTGAGGGGAGTGGACAATAAGTGACTTCTACGGAATAGGGTCACGGATATTCTCGCCTCAACGCCCGCTGCACCCAACAGTACCGGACACAGAGCGCCGCACGATAGTCGAGATTATCGTTCCACGCTCCAGCCCAGACACCTATCGTTCCTCACGCTCCAGCGTAGGAACGCCTTGGGTGACGCTCTGCGTCACAAATCTGCGCCGCGCCGCGTATTCAGGACCGGACGCAGAGCGTCCAGAACGGCATGCGACGCGGAGCGTCGCACGATAGTGAGGTTGTCGTTCCGTGCGCTCCAGCCCAGACACCTATTGTTCCTCACGCTCCAGCCTAGGAATGCCTTGGGTGACGCTCTGCGTCACAAATCTGCGCCGCGCCGCGTATTCAGGACCGGACGCAGGGCGTCCAGAACGGCATGCCGACGCGGAGCGTCGCACGATAGTCACCCGTGGCGTCAATCCAGCCCCAGCTTCTTCAACCGGTAACGCAACGATCTGAATGACAAACTGAGCCGCTCGGCCGCTGCGGTGCGGTTCCAGCGGGTTTCTTCCAGCGCCTGGAGGATGAGTGTGCGTTCGATGCTTTCCAGGTAGTCTTCCAGGTTATCGATATCAGCCAGGTTCGCACCCTGTTGTGCCTGGGGGCTGGCGGACTCTGCCAGACGCAGGTCGCTGGCGTGGATCTCATAGTTTTCACAGAGGGTGTAAGCGCGTTCCAGCATGTTTTCCAGTTCGCGCACGTTCCCGGGGAATCGATAACTTTTTAGCGTTTCCAGTGCATGCGCATGCAGGCGCGCGACGGGCTGAGCGCCGTTGCCGGCAAGTCGTCGCAAAACACTGGCTGCCAACTGATCGATATCCTCACGCCGCTCGCGCAGTGAAGGTACGCGCAGTTCGATCACGTTCAGTCGGTAATACAGGTCCTGACGGAAACGACCTGCAGCGACTTCGATATTCAGGTCCTTGTGGGTGGCGCATAGAATGCGCACGTCAACGACCTGCTCCTGCTGACCGCCGACGCTGCGGATGGACTTTTCCTGGATCGCGCGCAGCAGTTTTACCTGCATGGCCAGCGGCAGATCAGCGACCTCATCAAGAAACAGCGTGCCGTTGTGCGCCGCCTGAAACAACCCTGGCTTGTCTTCGTGGGCACCGCTGAAGCTGCCTTTGCGATGGCCGAAGAATTCGCTCTCCATCAATTCGGAAGGGATAGCCCCGCAGTTGACCGGCACGAACGGTTTGTCGATGCGCGGCCCTTGCTCGTGAATCAGTCGGGCTACCAGCTCTTTGCCACTGCCCGATTCGCCGCTGATGTAGATGGGTGCCTGGCTGCGCGCCAGCTTGCCGATCTGGTTGCGCAGGGTGCGCATCGGCGGCGAATCACCCAGCAGACGGCTGTCGATGCTGTGCACCGGTTGAGTGGCGGAGGGCAGGCTCAGAGCACTATTGACCAGTTCGCGGAGCCGGTTGAGGTCCACCGGTTTGGTCACGAAATCGAAGGCCCCGGCTTTTAACGCATGAATCGCCGTGTCCAGGTTGCCGTGGGCGGTGATCATCGCCACTGGCACATGGGGGTAGCCGTGCTGGATGTGCTGCACCAGTTCCAGGCCGTTGCCATCGGGCAGGCGCATGTCGGTCAGGCACATATCGAACGGCTCGCGGGCCAGCCAGTCATGGGCCTCGGCAACGTTGCGGGCGCTGCGCGTGTCGAGCTTCATGCGCCCGAGGGTGATCTCCAGGAGTTCGCGAATATCCGGCTCATCATCGACTATCAGGATCTTTTGCCGTTGGCTCATGCTCAGCTCGTTTTGAACGGGTGGGCGAAGGTGATGCGCAAACAGCTGCCACCGTCGTGTGGTCGGGGGATATATTCCAGATGCGCCTGATTGCTTTCGCACAATTCACGGGAAAGGTATAGACCCAGGCCGGTGCCTTTGCTTTCCGTGGTGAAAAACGGTTCGAAAATCTTGCTCAGGTGTTGTTCGCTGACACCCGGCCCGTCGTCCAGCACTTCCAGGATGGGTAAATCGCTTTCCCGGTCATGGTGCAGGTTCAGCCAGACCTGCGCCGACGGGTGATTGCGGCGGCTGTAGCGTAGGCCGTTCTGCACCAGGTTGGTGATGATCTGGGTCAGTTGCCCGGCGTCCATGCGAGTGGTCAGCATGCCTGAGCTTATTTGCACATGAATCGACTGATCCGCAGCGGCCGAGCTACGAAAGTCGCTGACAAAATTTTCCAGCCAGACTTTCAGGTCGAGCAGTTCGGGTTGTGCTTCGCGTCGGCGAGACAATTGCAGGACGTTTTCAATCACCCGATCAATGCGCTGCGACTGATCATGAATGATCTGCCCCAGACGGCGATCCGGCGCGCTGAGGTCTTCCGACTCGTTGAGTAACTGCGCAGCATGGCTGACCGCACCCAACGGGTTGCGTATTTCGTGGGCGATGCCTGCGGTCAGGCGGCCCAGCGCAGCAAGCTTGAGCTGCTGCGCCTGATGGGCAATCTGCGACAGATCTTCAAGGAAGATCAGCGTTTGACGCTGGTCGCCCCGATTGAGCGCGGCAAAGCTGGGTTGCAGCACAGGCCCGATAGATGAGGTGGTGATGCTGCGCGGCACCATGATCGGGTTGATCAGCCACTGGCGCAGGCGCTCGACCAACTGCGGCGAGTAAGCGTCGATGACCTGACCGACCAATCGTTCATGGCCGAGCAGGGTCAAGGCCCCCTGATTGGCCAGCACCACCTGGCGGCGCGCATCCAGTACCACAATGCCTGTGCGCATGCGCTGCAGGATCAGCGCATTGAGCTCTTCAAGGCTGTCGACATCCGCTGCCCGTTGCTCGGCCAGCCCCTCGCTGACTTGCAGGCGCGCAGTCAGTGCCTGCACCAACAGCGCGGCGGCGAAGCACAGCGCACCCAGAGAACCGGCCTGCACGTAGTCGTTGGACACCGAAGGTGTGCCGAAGCTGATGTAGAACGTCAGGTAGATGATGCCAATGGCAGAAACAGCAGCGATCAACAGGCCGATGCGGCCTCGCAGCAGCACGTTGCTGATCGCCACGGATGCGATCAACAGGTTGCCGATGCCGCTCGACGGCCCGCCGGCCGCATAAAACAGCCCGGAAAGCATGATTGCGTCGGTCATCGCCAAGCCAAACAGCTGCGCCTGGCGGCTGGGGCGCTCCAGCAGCACCACCACCAGAATGTTGAACACCAGGTACAGCCAGCAGCCCGAACGGAACAGATTCGGATTGGCCAGTTGCAGCAACTCGGTTTCCAGGCTGCTGGAGATCAACAGAACCAGCACGACGCCAATGGTCAGTCGATAAAGGTGATACAGCCGCAGAATCCGTTGCGCCTGCGGGCTGGTAAGCGAAGGCGTCTCAGCGGTCACGTGCCGCAGGGCCTTCCAGTCGGTGTGCCTCGCTGCAATACCACTGTTTTTCCTGGCTCAACGCGCGATCCTGAGGCAGGTGAACGCCGCAGTGTGCGCAACGCACCATCGGGGTAGCAGCGATTTCGGGCGGCTCTGCGCGTGGCTTGGGCTTGGGGGGATTGATCAGGCGCTTGACGAACCAGATCACCGCCGCGATCAACGCGACCCACATGAGTAAGCGAACCATGACTACCAGCTTAGTGATTGACGATGGCGCAGTGTAGCCAAGCGGCAGGCGGGCGCACAGTGGCTGTGCCTTATAAATGTGATGCATAAAAAAAGAGGCCCGCAGGCCTCTTTTCTGAGCTAGCTACTATCAGTCAGTCGAACAGACCCAGGGTCATGTAGCTGAACCACGAGCGGCTTTTGGTGCCTTTCGCTTCGGCGTCTTTTTCCGCCTGCTCGTCCAGCTCTGCCTGATTTTCCGGCAACAGCTCTTTCGGGATGGAGTCCTTGGCGTCCTGATACTGCTTCTTGATGTCCTGATCGGCACGGGTCTGGCCTGGTGGCAGCGGCGCGCTGCCGTCGATCAGGCCAAGGGTCGCTTTCGACAGCCATGAGCGGTTATCGGCTTCGGCCTGACGCGGGTTGAACTTGCCGTCCACCAGTTGAGGGTGATTCGGGTAGTTGGTCTTCAGCACTTCGAGGCTGGTGGCCGCGAGGTCGTCAAGGTGCAGACGCTGATAGGACTCGACCATGACAGCCAGGCCGTCGCCGACCGATGGCGTCTCCTGGAAGTTTTCCACCACGTAACGGCCACGGTTGGCGGCGGCGACATAGGCCTGACGGGTCAGGTAATAGTCGGCCACGTGGATTTCGTAGGAGGCCAGCAGGTTGCGCAGGTAAATCATGCGCTGCTTGGCATCAGGCGAATAACGGCTGTTGGGGTAGCGGCTGGTCAGCTGGGCGAACTCGTTGAACGAGTCGCGGGCAGCACCGGGGTCACGCTTGGTCTGGTCCAGCGGCAGGAAGCGGGCCAGCAGGCCAACGTCCTGGTCGAAGGAAGTCAGGCCCTTCATGTAGTAGGCGTAATCGACGTTCGGGTGCTGCGGATGCAGGCGAATGAAACGCTCGGCAGCGGATTTGGCTGCTTCGGGTTCACCATTCTTGTAGTTCGAGTAGATCAACTCGAGCTGGGCCTGATCGGCATAGCGACCGAACGGATAGCGTGATTCCAGCGCCTTGAGCTTCTCCGTGGCGCTGTTATAGCTGTTATTTCCCAGGTCGGCCTGCGCCTGCTGGTACAGCTCGACTTCGCTGAGGTTTTCGTCGATGACTTCCTTCGACGAACAGGCCGCAGTCAATGCGAGGATGGCGATCAGCAGCAGGTGTTTCACTTGCATGGCGGCTTGCGTCCCTATAACGGCCTGCTGTCTTGGGCGGGGCCGTCCTGTTATGATGAGCGCCCCGCGATACCGGCGGGACAAAAGACGCCGTATTTAACCACAAGCGCGCTGCCGAAACCAAAGGCTAGCCGCCACCTAGTCTGGTCATGTCCGAAAATATAGAACTCCGCGCAGAGGTGCCGTCCGAATTGGGCGGTCAACGCCTCGATCAAGTCGCCGCACAATTATTCGCTGAGCACTCGCGCTCGCGCCTTTCCGCCTGGATCAAGGACGGCCGCCTGACTGTGGACGGAGGCGTGCTGCGCCCTCGTGACATCGTGCATGGTGGCGCTGTTCTCGAGCTGATTGCCGAGCAGGAGGCCCAGGGTGAATGGGTCGCTCAGGACATCGAGCTCGACATCATCTATGAAGACGATCAGATCCTCGTCATCAACAAGCCGGCAGGTCTGGTGGTGCATCCGGCTGCTGGTCACGCCGACGGCACGCTGCTCAATGCCTTGCTGCACCACGTGCCGGACATCGTCAATGTCCCGCGTGCCGGTATCGTGCACCGTCTGGACAAGGACACCACCGGTCTGATGGTGGTCGCCAAGACCATTCAGGCGCAGACCCAACTGGTGACCCAGTTGCAGAGTCGCAGTGTCAGCCGTATCTACGAGTGCATCGTGATCGGCGTGGTGACCGCAGGCGGCAAGATCGACGCGCCGATCGGCCGTCACGGCCAGCAGCGCCAGCGTATGGCGGTGATGGAAGGCGGCAAGCAGGCGGTCAGCCATTACCGCGTGCTGGAGCGTTTCCGTTCGCACACCCACGTTCGGGTCAAGCTCGAAACCGGCCGCACGCACCAGATTCGTGTGCACATGGCGCACGTCAACTACCCGTTGGTCGGAGACCCGGCCTACGGCGGTCGTTTCCGCATTCCGCCAGCGGCCAGCCTGACCATGGTCGATTCGCTCAAGACCTTCCCGCGTCAGGCGCTGCATGCGCGTTTCCTGGAGCTTGATCATCCGATCACCGGTAAGCGCATGAGCTGGGAATCGCCACTGCCCGACGATTTCGTCTGGTTGCTGTCGTTGCTCAAGCAGGATCGCGAGGCGTTCATCGGGTGAATGACTGGCTGATACCTGACTGGCCTGCGCCAGCACAGATCAAGTCGTGCGTTACTACTCGCTCGGGCGGGGCCAGTCTGGCTCCGTTCGACAGCTTCAATCTGGGCGATCATGTCGATGACAGCCCATCGGCGGTGGCGAGCAATCGCCTGCGCCTGACCACTCATCTGAATGTTCAGCCCGCCTGGTTATGCCAGGTGCATGGCGTGGACGTTGCTCATGCTGATCCGTCCCGGGTTGTCGAGGCTGATGCCAGCTGGACAAGCAGCCCCGGCGTGGCCTGCACCATCATGACGGCCGATTGTCTGCCTGCATTGTTCTGTCGTCGCGACGGCACGCGTGTCGCCGCAGCGCATGCAGGTTGGCGCGGGCTGGCGGCCGGTGTGCTGGAAGCGACCGCCGACAGCCTGCACAGCAAGCCAGAAGACATCATGGCCTGGCTCGGTCCTGCCATCGGCCAGCCTTCGTTTGAAGTCGGTCCAGAGGTGCGCGAAGCCTTTATTGGCAGTCATCCTCAAACGGCGCAGGCGTTTGTCGCCAGTTCGAATCCTGATCGTTTCATGGCTGACATTTATAAGCTGGCCCGCTTGCGGCTGGCGGCCCACGGTATTACTGCTGTCTATGGCGGCGGGCTGGATACCTTTACGGATTCGCGCTTCTATTCCTATCGCCGTGCCGCTCGCACCGGGCGCTTCGCCTCACTGATCTGGATCGATCACGCCTGAACACGGGCTCTTTTGCGCCAGCCAGCCGGGCTTGCCGCAATGCTTGTCTGATCTGTATCAACCTGGCCCCGCTTGAAACACGCAGAATCGTCCGCATCTAACTGACTATTCAGCAGGTTTTCGTTATAGGTGTGTTCATTGCTCCGGCCTGCATTAAAAGGAAGGTGACTGATGCGTATCGACAGATTGACCAGTAAATTACAGTTAGCGTTATCGGATTCCCAGTCGCTGGCCGTCGGCCTCGACCATCCCGCCATCGAGCCTGCGCATTTGATGCAGGCACTGCTCGAACAGCAGGGCGGTTCCATCAAGCCATTGCTGCTGCAAGTCGGCTTCGATATCAACAGCCTGCGCAAGGAACTGAGCGCTGAGCTGGACCGACTGCCCAAAATCCAGAACCCGACCGGCGACGTGAATATGTCGCAGGACCTGGCGCGCCTGCTCAATCAGGCCGACCGCCTGGCGCAGCAGAAGGGCGATCAGTTCATTTCCAGCGAGCTGGTGCTGCTCGCTGCAATGGATGAGAACAGCAAGCTCGGCAAGTTGTTGCTGGGGCAGGGCGTCAGCAAGAAGGCCCTGGAAAATGCCATCAATAACCTGCGCGGCGAAGGTGCCGTCAATGACCCGAACATCGAAGAGTCGCGTCAGGCGCTCGACAAGTACACCGTTGACCTGACCAAGCGCGCCGAAGAGGGCAAGCTAGACCCGGTGATTGGCCGTGATGACGAGATCCGTCGCACCATTCAGGTTCTGCAACGCCGAACCAAAAACAATCCGGTGCTGATCGGTGAGCCCGGTGTGGGTAAAACCGCCATCGCCGAAGGTCTGGCGCAGCGCATCATCAATGGCGAGGTGCCGGATGGCCTGCGCGGCAAGCGTCTGCTGTCGCTGGACATGGGCGCACTGATTGCCGGTGCCAAGTACCGTGGCGAGTTCGAAGAGCGCTTGAAGTCGCTGCTCAACGAGCTGTCCAAGCAGGAAGGCCAGATCATCCTGTTCATCGACGAATTACACACCATGGTCGGCGCGGGCAAGGGCGAGGGCTCGATGGACGCGGGCAACATGCTCAAGCCGGCACTGGCTCGGGGCGAGTTGCACTGCGTCGGCGCCACCACGCTCAACGAGTACCGCCAATATATCGAGAAGGACGCCGCGCTTGAGCGTCGTTTCCAGAAAGTGCTGGTGGACGAGCCGAGCGAAGAGGACACCATTGCAATTCTGCGTGGCCTGAAAGAGCGCTATGAAGTGCATCACAAGGTTGCGATCACCGACGGCGCGATCATCGCTGCGGCCAAGCTGAGCCATCGCTACATCACCGATCGTCAGTTGCCGGACAAGGCCATTGACCTGATTGACGAAGCGGCCAGCCGCATTCGCATGGAGATCGACTCCAAGCCCGAAGTGCTCGACCGTCTTGAGCGACGTCTGATTCAGCTGAAAGTCGAAGCTCAGGCGCTCAAGAAGGAAAAGGACGAGGCAGCCATCAAACGCCTGGAAAAACTCCAGGAAGAAATCGTGCGCCTTGAGAAGGAATACGCCGATCTCGAAGAAATCTGGACTTCGGAAAAAGCCGAAGTCACCGGTTCTGCGCAGATCCAGCAGAAAATAGAGCAGTCCCGTCAGGAACTGGAAGCGGCGCGTCGCCGTGGCGACCTGAACCGCATGGCCGAGTTGCAGTACGGCATCATCCCGGACCTGGAACGCAGCCTGCAAATGGTCGATCAGCACGGCAAGCCCGAGAACCAGTTGCTGCGCAGCAAAGTGACCGAAGAAGAAATTGCCGAAGTCGTCTCCAAATGGACCGGTATTCCTGTGTCGAAGATGCTGGAGGGCGAGCGCGAGAAGCTGTTGCGCATGGAAACCCTGCTGCATAACCGGGTGATCGGTCAGGAAGAGGCGGTAGTGGCGGTTTCCAACGCCGTGCGGCGCTCGCGTGCCGGGTTGTCCGACCCTAATCGCCCAAGCGGCTCGTTCATGTTCCTCGGCCCCACCGGCGTGGGTAAAACCGAACTGTGCAAGGCGCTGGCCGAATTTCTGTTCGACACCGAAGAGGCGATGGTGCGAATCGACATGTCCGAGTTCATGGAGAAACATTCCGTGGCTCGCCTGATCGGTGCACCACCCGGCTATGTCGGTTACGAAGAGGGCGGCTACCTGACCGAAGCCGTGCGTCGCAAGCCGTACTCGGTGATCCTGCTCGATGAGGTGGAGAAGGCGCACTCCGATGTCTTCAACATCCTGCTGCAGGTGCTTGAAGACGGACGCCTGACCGACAGCCACGGGCGGACAGTGGATTTCCGTAATACCGTGATCGTCATGACCTCCAACCTGGGCTCGGCGCAGATCCAGGAACTGGTGGGTGATCGCGAGGCGCAGCGTGCGGCGGTAATGGACGCAGTCAGCACGCACTTCCGTCCGGAGTTCGTCAACCGGATCGACGAGGTGGTGATCTTCGAGCCCTTGGCGCGTGATCAGATTGCCGGTATCACCGATATCCAGCTTGGCCGTCTGCGCAAGCGTCTGGCCGAGCGCGAGCTGACAATGGTGCTGAGCCCCGAGGCGCTCGACAAGCTGATTGCCGTCGGTTACGACCCGGTCTATGGCGCACGGCCACTCAAGCGCGCCATTCAGCGCTGGATCGAAAACCCGCTGGCGCAACTGATCCTCTCGGGTGGCTTCGAGCCGGGCAGCAGCATCACCGGCAAGGTGGTCGACGACGAGATCGTGTTTGGCTGATCGGTGCGTCGGCTTCTCGCCTCTATAGAAGGGCTCTCGGGATGAGGGCCCTTCTCATGAGGGGGCTGCCAGCGGTAAAATCGGCCTCGAAAGGCCATCTGAAAAAAAATCGCAAATCATTGTCTTAAAAAGCAATTTATAGGGTTGACAGGTGTTTTTAAAATTGTAGAATAGCGCGCCTCAGAGACGTGAACGCAACGATACAAACGAAGCGCAAAGGTCGATGAGATTGAAATCAACGAGTTAACAGCGAGCTGGTTTCAAGGCTACAGGTTGTAAAGTTGAATCTGAAATCGATAGTTCCGCGATAGCTCAGTTGGTAGAGCAAGTGACTGTTAATCACTGGGTCCCTGGTTCGAGTCCAGGTCGTGGAGCCAGATTTCGCAAGGTTCAATGCAGTTTCAGTCGGGGTATAGCGCAGTCCGGTAGCGCGCCTGCTTTGGGAGCAGGATGTCAGGAGTTCGAATCCCCTTACCCCGACCATATTTGGGTCGTTAGCTCAGTTGGTAGAGCAGTTGGCTTTTAACCAATTGGTCGTAGGTTCGAATCCCACACGACCCACCATTTTTGGTTCCAAGGTTCACCTTGGAGCCGAATCTTAAAGATCTGATGCCACTCGTATCAGGTCGCAGGCAGCTGGTTGAGGTGCCTTGATTTACCGGGGTATAGCGCAGTCCGGTAGCGCGCCTGCTTTGGGAGCAGGATGTCAGGAGTTCGAATCCCCTTACCCCGACCAAACACTGTTGTGTGCTTCAAATCTTCAATTACGGTGTGTCGTCTGCTTATTGAGGGCGAGCATTGCATGTGAAACGATTTATCCAGGCAAGCAGCCGTCTGTCGCGAAACATAACTCCGACACGCGGTGATGTCAAATTGCAGCGCTCTGTTCTAGGCGAAAGCTTGTGAACAGGGCGTTTTTTTTGCGTGTGCGAATAAGCGTTCATCGCTATCTACCCTCGTACCGTCTTCCTGACGCAGGCTCTCGGCACAGACAATAGGCGGGTATGACCATTACTGATGGCAGTTAGCAATTGTCTTAGCCCCCATACTTTAGCCGGTGCGGTTGTTCCAGACGCTTGCGTCAAAGCCTGACGGCAGTGGGTTGCCCATTTGCTCGTTCGGGCCTGAGGATAATCGGCTATCGGTGGTTGTAGGACATACGACTATTCTGCCGCTAGCGGCTTCTCTTACCCACTGAGAAAATTCGTCAAGCCGCCGTGCGAGATATTCCGGGCTGAACAGGTCCTGAGGCAGAGCCTGCCTCATTGGTGTGTCAGTGGAATCGTCAAGAAGATCTGCTTGCCCAACGGGTACTGGGTCGGTTCCATATTTTTCCGGTTGGTTTGACTCATTGTTTTTGACCTGATCACTTGGGCGGTGTATCTCATCAGCTTTCAATTGTGAGTGGAAATTTGCTGCTGGGGCAGGGATCCTTGTGTTTTGGGAGGAGCTACCTCTGGCAGGGATGCTTGTAGCTGAGCTCCGAGCCAGATCTTTAACGGGTGCTGCTTTCTTGCTTGTGCGCGCATTCGCTCGGTTAGCAGCATCTGACTTGGCTAAGTAGTTAATTTTTGCTGGTCTTTTGCCGCGCTCATTCATGACCTCACGCATCACATCGTAATCTGGCTCGATATATTCCATAGTGGTCGCGATATTGGAGTGGTTGAGCAGGTTTTTTGTAATGTGAATATTGCGCTCCGGTTGTCGCATCATTTCACTGGCGATGGTATGTCTGAAGCGATGAGGGGTCATTCGAACGCCCGTCATAGCGGTGAGCTTTTTGTACATGGCTTCCACCTGGTCAGAGTTCATCTGTGACCGACTGTAATGGCCGGAAAACCTGTTAACATTGAAAATCTGATCCGTGGGTGCGAAGCCGACTTTGTGCGCGATTTCCATGAGCAATTTCAGATGAGGCATCAGTCCGTCTGGAATGGGGATCATGAATTCTCTATGGGTTTTTTCTGTCTCTCCCCTGACTCTGATCAGGCGTTGTCCCAAATCTATATCGGCATACCTCAAGCAGATCAGTGCATTGAGCCTGATGCCCGTGTAGTAGAACATTTCAAATACTGCGAGCCAGAACCATGCGGGGGTGATCTCTGTTCTGTTCCCGGTTGCACGCTCCTCCTGGACCAAAATGTTTAGCCAGTTTCTTGCGCGCACAATGGCGTCTGTGTTGATGGTTTTCTTCGGACGTTTTGTTGGAATCACGCGCGTTTCTTTCAGAGGATTCACCTTGAGTTCGACGAGACCGTGTTCCATTGCATACCGGTATACCGTTCGCAGGTGACTGGAGTACGTATTCCAGCTCCGCTTGGAAACTCTCTCCAGTTCGGATCTGCGCCAGTCGAGCATGTCCCGGTGCGTCGTCTCGCTTGCCAGACGGTTACCGAAGAATCTGACATAGGACTTTGTGGCAGCCCAGTAGATCTTGACGGTGTCGGGTCTCAGGTCATGAGTGAGGATGTATTCCTGGGTCAGTTCAGGCAGTGTCATCGTGTTCATTCAGATGCTTCCTTATCTGCCAAGTCCGCCAAACTGACCACAGGGTTATCGTAGGGCACTTCACTGAAGACGTCGGTGGGCTCTAGGAGCAGATAGCCCCGCAGTTGCTTGCTTTTGCGCGGTCCTTTGACCAGGCATGTCCAGATGTTCAGGCCTGCGGGCGTCTTCCGATGTTTTTTCAGCTTCTCAAAAGATCGCTGGACCAATTGCCAGGCTTCGAGATCGCGCTCTTTCGCCTCGTGCTCAATCGCGGGATGCTCAAGCGCATAACGTTTGAAGATATCCGGACTGACCAGAAACGCCGTGCTGTCCACGGTATGTATACGCGCTTTGGCGTCATTGATGATGATCCGGTGAGAGATCACACCGCCCTTCAGCCAGGTGAGGAAGTTGGTGCCATGATTCGGGGCCGAGTCAGTCGAGTTCTTGGCAGTGTCTGTTGCTGGAGTTGTCTCAAAAACGGGGATGTCAGCCTCAGCCAGCTTGGGCTGACTAAGCCGTGCAGGTGGTTTGGTTGGAAGAGAAAAGGGGATCTGGTCGTCGTCAGTGCTCTCCGGGCCACTTTGCACTAGTGCAGTTGGAGCAGCAGGTACTGGATCGGGAAATAGATCGAGCAGCTCATCCAGCGCATCAAAATCTTTTACTGGTGCCGGTGCTTGTTTCTGCGAGGATTGCTGCGCCGTCTGATTGACCGCGGCAGGTATCTTCTTGTTGTTATCTACCGATAGTGGTTCGGCGGCTCCCACAAGCGCTTGCTCGACTTCTTCCACCGGTCCTGCGGCTTCCACCGTAAGGGTGCCGGTATACGCCTCTGGTCTTTCGGTGGCGTTCGGCCAGATCAATGCCGGCGCGATTTTCAGTAGCGTGAGCGTGTTCTTCCAGCCTCGACCATTGTCGATGTTGGCCTTCCAAATGGCTTTTCCCTCTCCATTAGGCTGAATGATTGCCTGATCCTGGAGCAGATTGAACATGGGGGCATTGGACGTCGGAATGTGCTCAATGCCCTGTGACAGCAGATGAGCCCTGAGCTGGTCTACCGCAGGCTTGCTGACAAGCCACAAGCCGTCCTGCGTCAGCCAGCCGTCTGAAGGACCATCGGGCTGGTTCAGCTTGAATTTCTCAGAGATGAGCATCCTCAAGCCTTCGGCCAGCTGCCGCTGAATGGATTGTTTAGGCGCTGACATTGCCCGACCCGGATTGCCGCCGAGTTCTTGCGCCACCGATGCCTGATCCGCCTGTGAGACAATTTCTCCCAGGATGTCGGCATGCTCATATTGCCCTGCGAACGCGAACACCAGTTGGGTCCAGAGCTCGGGAAACCCGCTGAGCCAGTCCAGTGCCTTCGCCGGAATGACATTCGCGTAGATCAGCGACGAAGCAGCTCCATGCAACCGGTAGTCCCGACCTTTCACGTACTTGAATCGGTATGGCTGATCCAGTGGCCCATGCCATGGATGCCAGGTCGTGCCGTCTGCCAGTTCCACCTTGACGTCTACAGCAATCTTGCCCAGGTCATGGACGAGCGCACCATAAGCCGATGCTGCAGACCACGCTTCGGACTGGGCAGCCTGTGACTCGGGCGGAGCTCCGATTGGCAGCAGATACATTTGCCGAATCTTCAGTGCGTAGGCGACGATTTCAAGACCGTGATCCAGCATGCCACCATGATAGGCATGGTGATGATTCTCCGAGGCAGGGAGATGCTGCACCAAGGCTGCGTAGCTCTTGAATGCCTGCACGTATAGCGTATCGAACTGCGTGCGGGGCAGGGACGTTCGCTGCCATATGTTTTCAATGAGCTGACGCCGTCGGGGAGTAGACAGTAACGCGTCGGCAGACTCGGGTTTGGTAAACCCTGCAGCATTGGAGGGCGTGGTTGGAGATGTTTTTCTTCGCTGAAAGAAACTAAGCATTGAGGTACCCATGATGAAGTCATGGTGGGCCTTTTGCTCTATAGGGCTCAGCGTGACAAGTCGAAACCCATATGTCAACGCCAACTAAAAAGTGACCCCCTTCCGTGCTAAATCGCCAACTTAGTTTTGACCCCCCTCGGGTTCATATTTTCGAGCCGGTTCGGCCCGAGAAGATTTGGTTCCTGCTTTGCGCTTGTCCTTGAGTCGATAGCTTTCACCTGTCATCTGCACGATATGGGCATGATGTAACAGCCTGTCCAGCATGGCCGCTGTCAGTGTTTGATCATCCGCAAAGGTTCCGGCCCACTGGGTAAACGGCAAGTTACTCGTGAGGATCAGGCTGCCTTGCTCGTAGCGCTTGGCGACAACATTGAAGAACAGGTTGGCTTCATCACGACCAAACGGCAGGTAGCCGATTTCATCGATGACCAACAACCCAGGGGCCATCACCACACGACTGAAGTATTCCTTGAGCCGTTCCTGGCGGTGCGCAGCGGTCAGTTGCAGCATCAAGTCAGCCGCCGTGACGAAGCGGGTTTTGATACCGGCCATCACTGCCCGGTAGGCCAGGGCGATAGCCAGGTGGCTCTTGCCTACACCACTAGGCCCCAGGAACACGATGTTCTCGGCACGTCCAACAAAACTCAGTGCTGCCAGCTCCTGGAGCTGTGCCCGGGGGACGCCGGTGGCAAACGCGAAGTCGTATTGCTCCAGCGTTTTCACAGCGGGCAGCGCGGCAGTTTTCAGCAGGGCCTGTCGAGAGCGTTCACTTCGGGCATCGGTCTCGGCAGCCAGCAGCTTTTCGAGGAAGTCGGCAAAGCTGTCTTCGCCGCTTGCTGCTTGTTGGGCCAGGTGCGGCCAGTCCACCCCGACGCGCTCAAGCTTTAGCCCCTTGCATAGTTCTGTCAGGCGAGCATGTTGAAGGTTCATGCTCTCACCTCCAGCAGTTGCTCATAAACCGACAGCGGATGCTGCAAGCTCTCGTACGGCAGGACCCGTCCCAGGCGTAGGCCTTGGGCGGGTTGTGGGCGCAGGCTCTGTGTTGGCAGTGGTAATAGTACCTGCTGCTCTTGGGCCAGACGTACCGCCGGTTGAACACCCGTCGTGCCGTGAATCCGCTGATGAGCGACTTCGTCGAGCCATTGGCCGATATGTGCGTTGGCCGTCACCACATCCAGCGTCAGACCCGCACTCTTGAGCGTAGCGGCCAACGGGGTAATGAAACTGCCCTTCAGATACCCGTTGAAGCGCTCAACCTTGCCCTTGGTCTGGGCACGGTAAGGGCGGCAGACCTTGGGAATAAAACCAAACTCATCGGCCAGCGCAGCCAATCGGGGATGCCAACGGTGCTGGCCCTCCCCAAAAGCATCTCGCTCGGTGATGATGGTTCCGGCGTTATCAAACAATGCCTGCTCGGGCACGCCGCCAAAGTAAGCGAACGCCTCCCGAAGCCCTGTCAGCCAGGCTTCGCTGTCCTCTCGCTCGGAGAAACGGACAAAGCTTGCTCGACTAAAACCAAGTGTCGCCACGAACGCCTTAAGCGGCTGACGGCCTCGTCGAATGGTGGTGAAGTCCACCTGTATCTGCTTGCCGGGCAGTGTCTCGAAACGTACCACCGGCTCTTCTGCCTTACGTTTGAAGGGGCGAATATAAGCCTTCAGACGACTGACGCCGCCGCTGTACCCCAATGCCGTGATCTCACGCAGCAGGACGGTCGCCGGAATCCAGTGTGGGCGCGCCGCCTCAATACGCTCGTGCAGGTAGTCCTTGAAGGGGTCGATTTTGCACGGACGTGCGGGTCTCACCTTGTCACTGGGTAGCGACCGGGCCTTTCGCAGGTACTTGCGCACGGTGTTACGCGAAATACCCAGCTCACGGGCGATGAATTTGATGCCATGGCCCTGACGGGCCAACACTTTAATTTCCACAGACTGCTCCTGGGTCAACATATTGGCAGCTCAAAGCCGCCAGTTTTACCCAGGGGGGTCAATTCTAGGTTGGCGTTAGGGGGTCATTTTTACAGTGGCGGTGACACCCATATCCATCCTGGAAAGGTTAAGTACATCAGCCGCCACCTGAATGGTTGGGATCCAAACAGTGTCAGCGAACCGATGTTGCCATGCTTGCCGAAGAAAATGTAGTCTCCAAGTGCTTGTTTAGGATGGTTTTTTGTAAATTTCAATTCGTGCAAAGCTGCCTTTCTAGCCCTTTCGGCATCCATTTCCGGCGGGCTCGCCGGCCTTTTCGGGTAAGGCACTTACCCTTATTCCCCGTTCCATTCAAACCCTTCGCCTTGCCATTTGCTTCAGACCATTTCGGCTCTTTGGGGCTTTGATTGCCTCAGCCTGCTTCATTGCGCCTGTGAGGAGAGGGGCTGAAAATCAACCCGTTTGTACGGGGAACTGGGCAGCAGGGAGGCGAGGCGCGAAAAATTTGGAACCAAAACTGGAAAAACATCCACTCAACGTGCACGAATTTTTTCGGTTTGGGACAGAGATAGTTGGGCAGACACCAACATTGCTTAAGGCTAAGCGTTGCTGCAGGTTTGGCAGCACAAGCGCTTTATGGCTAATGTTTTCCTGGTAGAAATGGAGTGATTATCAACTTATGAAAGCACTGGGCTTAATGGATAACCAGAGGCTTGAACTTGTGGATTGCAAGGATCCTGTCATGCTTGCTCCTGACGGCGTAGAAATCGATATCGTGCTATCAGGTATATGCGGAACTGATCTGGCGGTATTGTCGGGCCGTGAAGGTGGAGAGGTGGGCATTATACGCGGGCACGAAGCAGTTGGCATTATTATCGATGTAGGTAAGGATGTAGTACACCTACAAAAAGGGATGCGGGTGGTGGTTGATCCCAACGAATACTGTGGCGTTTGCGAACCTTGCCGTCTTGCTAAAACGCACCTATGCAATGGGGGGGTGAACGCTGGGTTGGATATCGCAGGTGTCAACAAACATGGAACTTTTGCCGAGCGCTTCGTTACTCGTGAGCGTTTTGTGTATCAATTGCCAGACGATATGAGCTGGGCAGCTGGTGTGTTGGTTGAGCCTGTTGCCTGCATTCTGAATAATATAGACCAGGCGTTCATTCGAGCGGGAGAGCGTGTGTTGATCCTAGGGTCTGGCCCTATGAGTCTGATTGCGCAGATCGTTCTGCGCTCAATGGGAGTTGACACGCTCGCCACTGATCGAAACACACATCGCATACAGTTCGGCCGCTCACAAAGTCTTGATGTTATACATGCCGATGATCTTGAGTTGCAGATGCAGCACCAAGAAAAGTTTGATGTTGTTATCGATACTGTCGGTAATCAGATCGATACAGCTTCACGCTACATCGGTCGCGGTGGGAGAATTGTACTTTTTGGATTTGATAGTGACTATCACTACATGCTGCCTGTAAAGTACTTCCTGGTTAACGCTATCAGTATTATTTCTGCTGGAGAATACAATCAGCACTTTCCTAGAGCAATTCGTCTTGTGCAAAAACTTCCTGAGCTAGGGCGGCTGGTAACGCATCGCTACGTACTAGAAAATCACTCGGAGGTTTTCGATGCACTTCTGAACGATGCTTCCGCCCCCAATATAAAAAGCGTATTCACACCAAATCTCGCTTATCTTTAATACCCAATTTCCTCTGTATGATACGAACGAAATAAAGGAATAAAGGAATAAAGGAATAAAGGAGTCAATATGAAAGTTACTGTATTCAGTCAGATATCAATTGATGGCAAGTTGACGATGGGCAAAGGCGCATCCAGCAAGCCGTTGTTTCAGAACTTTGATGATGATGACATGCGTTTTATTCATAAGTTCCGCGGCGAAGTCGACGCAATCATGGTAGGGCGCAATACAATTGTTACTGACGATCCACAATTGACCAATCGCTATGAGTCGGGTCGTAACCCAATACGTATCATTCCCACCACCTCCTTAGATCTGCCTACTTCCGCCAGTATTTTCAAATCACCAGAGAAAACTATTATCGCAACTAGCGAACAGGCTCGTGATCATGAAATGGTCAAACATATCCGTGCTTGTGGAAAGGAGGTGCTCTTTGCCGGTGCAAAGCATGTCGACTTTACACGACTTTTCCCTATGCTGGAGGCGCGCGGAATAAACCACATCATGGTTGAGGGCGGTGGCCACCTGAACTGGCAGGTATTCAATCTCGATCTGGTAGATGAAATTATACTCATGCAGGTGCCTATCATCATAGGTGGTGCGGCAACTGCAACGCTTGCTGACGGGGTGGGGTATCGGGATATCAACATGGCCAATTCGTTTACGCTGCATGCTTTAGAAGCACGCCCCCATTACAATCTCATGCACTTCAAGCGCGAATCGAACAATCGGAGCCCGTACTGATGCAGGCGATAGGGGCTGTTATTTTTGATATGGATGGAGTTCTGGTTGACAGTGAGCCCCTTTATATGGAGCAGGAAAAGAGTTCCTGTTTGCGCTACGGCGTGACCCTTAATGAAAAAGATCTGTCACGTTTTTTGGGAACTACACAGCACTACATGTGGAGCACGATTAAAAATGAGTACGCGCTCACTGAATCCATCGACCACTTGATGGCACAGCATCAACAGCAATTAATGCGCTCAATCAGTTTTGAATTGTTTCAATCCATGCCTGGCGTGGAGGCGCTTCTCAATTTACTGGAGCATACCGGAGTGCCCTGTGCCGTAGCCTCTTCGTCTCCACGTAATTTGGTCGAGCTTATATTGAAGAAAACGAAATTGCGTCGATTTTTCAAAGAGGTTATTTGTGGTACTGATGTTAAAGAGAGTAAACCGAATCCGGAGATTTTTCTTACGGCGGCCAAGGGACTTGGAGTGTCACCTCGTGCATGTCTGGTTATTGAAGACTCCCATCACGGTGTTACCGCTGCGAAGGCCGCCCATATGTTTTGTATAGGTTTGCGTCATTCCAGCTCATTTCAGCAGGATCTGAGCGCTGCTGATCTGATCGCCAATAATCATTATGACATCAAGCAATGGTTTGCAGAAAAATAGTATGAAAAAACTCAATTTTTCCGAGCTGAACTGGATTAACACTCCTGAGAATTTCTCGATTACCGAAAATGAACTCGTCATCCATACGTCACCTGATACTGACTTTTGGCGGGGTACCTATTATGGTCTTGAATACAATAATGCTCCGGGTATTGTGATGCGCAGCGAGGAACGTTTCTGGACGCTGAAATCTAAGGTCGCGTTTGAATCCAATATGTTTTTTGATCAGTGTGGAATGTTGATCTATATAGATGATAATAACTGGATGAAAAGCGGGATCGAATATCAGAGTAATGGCTATCAGCAGCTTTTTTCGGTGGTCACGAATAACGGGTTTTCGGATTGGGCAATGACCAATCTTGATCGTGTTACGCAGACTATGTACTACCGACTTAGTCGCCGGGGCAACGATTTTCTGCTCGAGCATTCCGCTGACGGAAAAATCTTTAATATGATGCGGATGTTTCATATGTTTCAAGCATATACCACGGTTCAATTCGGGTTCTTTGCGAGTAGCCCGGGTGACTCGTCATTTGCCGCACACTTTTCGGAAATAGAGTGGACAGAGTGTCTGTGGGATGCGCATACCTCCTCCCGTTTCTAATTCAAAGAGTCGTGTGAGTAATGAAAAATCTATTCAGCCAAAACAGTCGCGCACTTTATGCGTGCTACGCCGCCATGGCATGTCTGGCCATGGCGCTTAACTTCCTACCGGTATATCTGACTTCATTCAGTGATACGTTCGGTGGAGCATCAGGGCTTACAGCTGAGCAACTTGGCAGAATTCCCGCTGTCATGTTTCTCAGTTTCATCGTTGCAATTCTGGTTACGGGGCCTTTGGCGGACCGTGGCAGCGCCATGGCTTTCATTCTCATCGGTCTGCTGATCACCATGGCCGGTTTGGGAGTAGTCGCCTGCTCTCCTTCCTACTCCTTTCTGTTGTTCGCCGTTGCGGTTATGGGTTTTGGCGCGGGTGTACTGGACATGATCCTGAGCCCCATCGTGGCGGCCCTGCAGCCAGATCGGCGTAGCGCAGCCATAAACTGGTTGCATGCTTTTTTCTGCGTAGGTGCTGTGGGGGCAGTGCTGATCGCCAGTGTCGCGCTGAGGTGGGGTATTTCGTGGCGCATTGTTTCACTCGTCATGATGGCTGCGCCTTTATTTACTTTTTTGCTGTTTCTGCGGTTGACCTTGCCCCCCTTAATAGATGAAGACACGCAACGTGACTCGATGCCGGCGCTTATCCGGCAACCCTTTTTTATCGTTTGTCTGATCGCCATCTTTTTAGGTGGAGCAACCGAAACAGGGCTTTCACAATGGCTGCCTACCTACGTCGAACAAGGATTAGGGTACTCGAAAGAAGCTGGTGGCTTTACGCTGGCTGGATTTTCCGTCGGTATGGCACTCGGCCGAATGGTCGCTGCGGTCTTGCAAGAGCACATCCCACCAGTTCCTCTGATGCTGGGGTGTTGCGCGGTTACTGCTGTTCTTTTCATACTAATCAGTTTTCCGCCTAGCCCTGTAATTGCAATAGCTGCTGCTATTGCCGCAGGATTTTCGGGAAGTTGCCTTTGGCCAACGATGCTAGCTGTTTCTGCTGATGCCTACCCCCAGGGAGGGGCGACAATGTTCTCTGTATTGACAGCGATCGGCAACGCGGGGTGTAGTATTGTCCCTTGGTTGGTGGGTGTCATCATAAATTATTCAGACATTCACATTGGATTGTTGGCGGTCATGGCTTGCCCGGTAGGGATGATGGTGTTGCTCGTATGGATGGCTCGTTGGTCACGTGGAAAGGCTGTGATTCCTCCTCCTTGACCAAGGTAATCTCCGAACAAGTCCCCAAATGTGATGAAATACGCCCTGACCACCTGATCCGAGCTGCTCATGAGCCAGATGAGCTTTTCCGATTTCGAATATGCTGGCAAGCGCAAGCAGACACGCCGCGAACGCTTCCTCGCCGAGATGGATCAGGTCGTGCCCTGGACAGGTCTGCTGGGCCTTATCGAGCCGTTCTACCCCAAGGCTGGCGGTGGCAGAAAACCTTATCCTCTGGAAACCATGCTGCGCATTCATCTGCTGCAAAACTGGTTCTCCCTGAGCGACCCGGCCATGGAAGAAGCGCTCTACGAAACCACGCCCATGCGCCAGTTTGCACGCCTGACTTTAAGCGCCCCGATACCTGAAGACACCACGATCATGAACTTCCAGCACCTGCTGGAAAAGCATCAACTGGCCCCAGCGATCCTCGCGGTCATCAACGGTTATCTGCAAGAGAAAGGCCTGTCCCTGCGCCAGGGCACCATCGTCGATGCCACCATCATTCATGCCCCCAGCTCGACCAAGAACGAGGAAGGAAAACGTGATCCCGAGATGCATCAGACCAAGAAAGGTAACCAATATTTCTTTGGCATGAAGGCGCATATCGGCGCCGACGCCGAGTCGGGACTGGTTCATCATGTTCATGGCACTGCGGCCAATGTGGCCGATGTCACGCAGGTCGCCGAGCTGTTGCGCGGCGAAGAAAACGCGGTGTATGCAGACGCTGGATACATAAGTGTCGAGAAGCGTGAAGAGCATGAAAATCGTGAGGTCATCTGGCAAATCGCGGCGCGGCGCAGCACGTATTCCAGGTTCAATAAACGCAGCGTTCTCTACAAGGCCAAGCGCAAGATCGAGTACTGCAAAGCTCAGACACGGGCCAAGGTCGAGCATCCATTTCGTGTAATCAAGCGGCATGTATCAGTTGTCCAGTTGTCCGTTGTGAGCTTGATTTCAAAGGGAGTTGAGTTGAATATACCAAGCTTAGGGCTATAGATTGATATCAATACTGCATGCTTCAGCCGACCAGACTAGGTGACACATGAGCACAGACGCCAATACGGATTTACGCGGAGCAGCGCGTTTTGGTCACTTGCTCGGTCATGGTCTGCGTCGAATACTTAATGTTGAGCGCGCGTTCTGGTCGCTTTTCGACCGCACCGGTGTGCCCAGAGTGATCGTCACTCCAGTCAAGTGGTGTGCCCGTGCGGCGGTGATCGGTACTGGCGCATTTTTCGTGGCTTGGGGATTGTTGTATGTTTTGGCGGTTGTTTGCTTTATTGCAATTGCAATCGGTTTCGTCACAAACCCTGATATTGAACGCTCTTTGCGTGGTTCTCAGCTTGTTCATTTTGATGGGGATGGATTTGGTGATGAAGAAGATCTTACCTCCAGCAAGGTCAAACGCAATGGCGTAGATGGCTTCGGTAACTATATTGGTGGTGTTCGTGTTGATTAGAGTGCCGAATCCGTAAAGCGCAGCACCCTAATCAGCTGATGCTAAGGTTTTTTTTCCATTGCTGCTTTAATTTGATTAGCACCTTTCGATGATGCTTGCCTCGCACTATCAACACCGTCGGTCAGTCCGCTCATAAGTGAGCCAAGCTTCATTCCGGTCCAGCCGAGCGCAACGACCCAGAAACTTGGCAGGACGATGAACATTGCCCCTATCACGAAGTCCAGCAGCAGGTCTCCCTGTGCATTGGTGGCTCCAAACACTGGGTCGAAGTTGGAATGAGGTACGTCACTGCCGATCCCGTTGCCGTACAAGGCGTCCAGTATCGTGCTGTCCACCCAGCGGGCCAGTTGGAACCAGAAGTCGACAAAAATCAGTGCAAACTCGGCGAATGTGATCGTCATCACGACCTTCAGATCAAACATTCCGAATACCAGGACAAATGGAATGCAGATGATCAAAGCCATCTTCAAAAAGGCCATTACGTATCCGATCCACGAACCCCACATTTCAAGCCACTGGCTGACGCCTGATGCTGTGCTCCCGTTTTCTTTCAGGAGCCAGCACCATGATGCGACCCGACGCCAAAGTCGAGAAAGTCTACCTCTATCCCAAACCCGTGGATTTCAGAAAATCCATCGATGGCTTAGCTGCTTTGGTCGAGTTGGATATTAAAGTGGCGGTCTTTGATCCGGTGCTCTTTGTCTTTCTCAACAAATCCCGGAATCGAGTGAAGATTTTGTATTGGGAGCGTAACGGCTTCTGCCTTTGGCTCAAGCGTCTCGAGTCCGAGCGTTTCAAAATCTCGCCAGATGATGTCGACGAAGCCATTGTGCTGACGGTTCAGGAATTGAATTGGCTGCTGGATGGATTTGATCTGTGGCGCAACCGTCCTCATAAGATTTTGACTCCAAGGTTTGTTGCCTGACGGGTATAATCCAGGGCATGCGACCATTGCCCGACAACCTTCCTGACGATCCCGTATTGCTCAAACAGATGCTGCTTGAGAGCTACGAAGCACGCTCGCGCGAACAGGAAGTTAAGGAAGGTCTGAAGTAGGCATCGATTTTTGACGCTCTCATGGCCTGAGGTTCAAAAAAAGCTCGCCCGATCAGATAATTAGACGTTTTCCGCTCTTAACTCATCGATTTTCCTTCAAACAGCACCTTTCCAAGGCGTTTTTCCGCATTACAGGCGCACCTCTCCCATCGCCAGCAGCCGTTTTCGCACCATCCAAAGGTTCGACAAGGCAAACAGAGTAGCCTGTTGCGCGGTGTTTTTAGCCAGCCCGCGAAACCGGACTTTCGTATAACCAAACTGGCGCTTGATCACGCGAAACGGATGTTCAACCTTCGCCCGTAACTGGGCTTTCGTGAACTCGATTTTGCGATAGACCCGTGCGATCAAACTTTTCTCGCCATGCTTTTTATAACGGCTTGGGCGGGCCGCAATTGACCAGATCATCTGACGATCCTGATGCTCCGCACGCTTGTCCACGCCGGTGTAGCCCGCATCACCGCTGACATAGGTTTCCTCACCATGTAGCAATTGATCAACCTGAGTCACGTCCGCCACATTCGCCGCAGTACCCACCAGGCTATGGACTAAACCCGACTCGGCATCGACGCCGATATGCGCTTTCATGCCGAAGAAATACTGGTTTCCTTTCTTCGTCTGATGCATTTCGGGATCGCGTTTGCCGTCCTTGTTCTTGGTCGAGCTCGGCGCATGAATGATCGTCGCATCGACCACCGTACCTTGGCGCAGCATCAAACCTCGATCACCCAGATAGCCATTGATGACCTGCAAAATCCCGCCTGCCAACTCATGCTTTTCCAACAGACGCCGGAAGTTGAGAATCGTGGTTTCATCGGCGATTCGATCCAGACTCAACCCTGCGAACTGGCGCAGGATCGTTGTCTCGTAAAGTGCTTCCTCCATCGCCGGATCGCTGTAACCAAACCAGTTCTGCATCAGGTGAATACGCAGCATCGCCATCAGCGGATAAGCCGGACGGCCACCTTCGCCCTTTGGATAATGTGGTTCGATAAGGGCAATCAAGCCTTTCCAGGGCACAACCTGATCCATCTCGATGAGAAAGCGCTCGCGGCGGGTATGCTTACGTTTACCCGCGTACTCGGCATCGGCGAAGGTCATCTGTTTCATCAGGGAAGCTCGGTGAAAGGTGTTGGGGTATTTTGCCAAATCAGGAAACCTTTTTCAGAGTTTCCTTAAAGACGCCTACGCCACTCACATCGTTGATCTCAAAGAGCAGATCAAGCTGCTGCGTGACCGTATTTTTGGTCGAAAGTCCGAACAAACCGTCGAGCCTAATACCCCTCAACTTGCCTTGTTCAATGAACCTGAAAGCGAGCCTATGCTCCCGGTCGGCGATGCTGATGAGGAAGTAGTTGCTCCTGCGCCACGCCGTGGCAAGCGCAAGCCACTGTCGGCTGATCTGCCGCGCATTGAAGTCATCCACGAGCTGCCCGAACACGAACTGACCTGTGCCTGCGGTTGCCGCAAGCATGTCGTCAGCGAGGAAACCAGCGAGCAACTGGATATCGTGCCGATGCAGATTCGGGTGATCAAACACATCCGCAAAGTCTACGGCTGTCGTGGCTGTGAGTCGGCACCGGTCACAGCCGGCAAGCCTGCGCAGTTGATTGAAAAGAGCATGGCCAGCCCCAGCGTGTTGGCCATGCTGCTGACCACCAAGTATGTCGACGGCTTGCCGCTGCATCGTTTTGAAACGGTGCTAAGCCGACATGGCATAGAAATCCCGCGTCAAACGTTGGCCCGCTGGATTATCCAGTGCGGCGAACATTTGCAGCCGCTGTTAAATCTGATGCGTGATCGATTGCTGGAAAGCCCGGTCATCCACTGTGACGAAACCCGCGTTCAGGTACTGAAAGAACCAGATCGAGACCCGACCAGCCAATCCTGGATGTGGGTACAGGCCAGCGGGCCTCCAGATCATAAAGTCGTATTGTTCGACTACACTTCCAGCCGCGCGCAGGACGTACCGTTACGGCTGCTGGAAAGTTATCGCGGCTATGTGATGACTGATGATTACGCGGGCTATAACGCGCTGGCGTTACAACCGGGCGTGGAGCGCTTGGCGTGTATGGCCCATGCGCGGCGCAAATTTGTCGAAGCACAAAAAGTGCAACCTAAGGGCAAGACCGGGCGTGCCGATATCGCGCTGACGATGATCAATAAGCTGTACGGTATCGAGCGCGAATTGAAAGACGGCAGCGACGAACAGCGCTTTACCGGTCGGCAGGAGAAAAGCCTGCCAATCTTGGCTCAGTTGAAAAGCTGGCTGGATAAAACTCAGTCCCACGTGACGCCGCAAAGCGTGCTGGGCAAGGCAGTTGGTTATCTGGCGAATAACTGGAGTCGGCTGAAGCGTTACGTGGAAGCCGGCTTTTTACCGATCGACAACAACCCGGCAGAGCGCGCAATAAAGCCGTTTGTTATTGGGCGCAAAGCCTGGCTGTTCAGCGACACGCCTAAAGGCGCCACCGCCAGTGCACAGATCTATAGCTTGGTCGAGACCGCCAAGGTCAACGGCCAGGAGCCCTATACGTGGCTGCGCCACGTACTGGAGAGGTTGCCACTTGCGCAGTCGGTGGCCGACTATGAGGCGTTGCTGCCGTGGAACTGCTCACCGGAAATGCCAAGATAAACGGAAGCCGCATCTGATGGTAGGTGTGGTTGGTGGATCGCTTACGCCATTACCATGGGGGCTGCCTGACGGACGCTGTCCATGGCGGGGTACATCGCCAACGATCCTGCTGCCTGACCGACGGTTGCAGTCAGGCGGGTGAAGTCATTCATCACTGAACCACCTACTTGGCCGCCGTAGTCGGTATACACCTGTCCCTGGGTCAGTTTCTGCTTCCTCGGAGAAACCAGATCGCGAATGACCGAGTCACTCACCTCTGTCTGGGTCATGAACTTTGCCCACTGTGCAAGCTTGCTCAGCAGATCTGGACTGACCTGTTCCAGCAGCCTGGCTCGTAGGCCAATGCTGCTATCCGACCACCACTGCGTGCAGGTAGGGAAGCCACCCCCACCGGTGGTTTGGGGCAGGCCTGCATCGCGAGTTGTGTCATAAGGCCATTTGGTTCGAGGCGTGTGTGATCTAAATCCAGAGAAACCATCATCGTAATACCCTGGCGTCTGCAGAAAGAACCTCGAGCCGATCCAGTTGACGTCGTTGAGTTGATCCTTACTCAGGGTAGGCTGGGTCATGAACAGTTTTGCACGCGCCCGTGCATAGCAGTCGTTCGTGAAGTCAGCGACCTCCTGGGCAAGCAGCGGGTCGTTGATACGTGCCCTGTTCACATCCATCCGTACCTGTTGCAGGTCCACTCCGCAAGGAATCGCCGTGATGGAGGCTGCTGTCGCGGCCTTGGACATCGCATGCACAAATAACCACCACACCGGCACTACGGCGCTCTTGCCGTTCAACGTACTGAATGAGGTGTTCCAGCCCGTATCGGCAGGGTTGGGTACCGAATACTGACACTGCTCCGAGCGGCTTCGATCAAACTGCAGCGTGTCGATGCTGACCGTCACCAAAGGCATACAGCAGACAATGATGACCAGAATCGCGGTGTAGAAGCGGTTCTCCACTCGAGCCAGCGAGAGTGCGCCTTTGTTACCTTCGTCGGCACCCTCAGCACGTGCTTTGAGCCATTCGCTGATGATGATGGCGGCAAACGGCGTGGCCACCAAGCCGCTGTCCTCAATCATGTTCCAGATGCCGCTGTTGATGATCCAGCCCACCAGCGTGAGGTAATACTCCAGATAATCATTGGTGTGTAACATCATAGCGTACTGACTCCCTCGAGTAGGCCGGCACGTCGTAGCTCCATCAATGCAATCAACAGCAGGGCGATCACCTCACATCGCATTAGACCTGCGGGAATATCGGACGATGCCTGGTGAACCAGGTGCTTCCTAACTCTGAACCATGTTAACGCTAGCGCCGTATAGACCATTAACCTCCAGGCCAGCATCGCTCCGTAATGTGCCTTCTGCCATTCACTGAAACGCTCCAGATCACCGAACGCTATGTTGACGAAAGTCAAAAACACCACGACCAGCAGCACCGTCAGTGATGTCAGTGATAGAAAAGCCAAAATCGCTTTCGCTGTTTTTTTAAGTCGTCCAGGCTTTAAATTGGTGGATATCATGGTGCGTTTCCTTTCGCAGGATTTTGCAACTGGTCAAGACGATCAGGCGTCGGGTCGCCTTGGAAGATGCCTTTTGAACCGTCTCTCCTGATTTGAGCCCGTTGGAGAATGGCTGTCGGAGAGTTGCTGGCCAGATTGCGCCGCATGTCCAGCTCGGTCTTCAGGTTGTCAATTTCCTGTTGCAGGTTGTTGTTCTGCTGACTGACCGCCTGCTGGGCCACATCATTGGCGGCGATGTTCGGTTCCTTGCTTCCGGTAAACAGGGTGCGTTGAAGCAGCAACGCTTTGCCCAGCACATCCGATAAAGCGAGCTCTGAAGCAAGGCGTTTGGCCAATATGTCCTGGTCGTGTTCGGAACGAAGGGCCTCGACCACGCCACGCGTCACAGGCAGAGAGCTACTGCTGGCTTGCGACAGGTTCTCCTGCGTGAGGGACTTGTTGCCTGAAATGAGCTCCTGCAGTGCCTTGAGTTTTGAGTCGTAGGACTCTTGAATGAGGGGCGTGAGCCCAACGCCAGCAGTGGAGGTGGTTTTGTTGCAACCCTCACACGTGCGCTGTTGCTGCTCTCCCAGAACACGGTTGGCGAATGTGGTTGCTTCCTGCGGCGAAGGCCAGATAGAGCACACCATGCCGTTGTTGCAGCTCGATGGGCTGATAGACGCTGTATCAGCGGCATTACGTCCGTTCAGCAGGTTGTATCCTGCCCGAGTGACATCGCCTACGACCTTGATCGGTTGCTGGCCCGATCCGCCGGCCTTGCTTCCACCCACCCAGGTGATACCGTCATTCCCACCTTGCTTTTCGACCTGAGCAACGGCTGAGACCGCGTCTGTGTTTCCGGTTTTCACTGCCTGACTCATGGCCTGGCCTTCGGCGATCTTGTACCAGCCCATTTGTCCGCCCGCGACATCGAGCATCTTGTCCGCTATGGCGCGGCACGTGCCTTTGGAACGGTCGAAATCAAGACGGCCTTGCAGGATGCCGTTGGTGAGCAGGTTGTAAAGCGCTGGATTGGCGCGCTGGATAATCAGCCCTGGCAATGAAGCCACCGCGCTGGTGGCGTTGGAGATCATCGAGCCCATGATCGTCTGAAAGCCGGAAGTGGTACCGTTCAACTGATTCTCCAGTGTATTGTTCAGGCTCATGTTTCCGCAGACCAGGTTACTGTTCCAGCCACCGCCAATGCTGATGCTGTCCATGTTCCCGGCGCTTCCCATGGTCACGGCGTTGCCGCCACCGACGCTGTACAACACATCATCACCGATGACGCTGCCGGACGAGCTGGCACTGATCCCTGGCGTCTCGGCAAGGGCGCTGTTTACCGTCAGGGCGCTCATGATTGCGATAGTCAACATGGCGGCGCGGCGCATGATTGAAGTCCTCTTGATCATCATTGAAAGTCCGTACTGCCAAGAAAAGTTTGTCCTTGCCGCTTGCAGCAGGAATAGGGTCGCCATAGCGCCCAGGCATAACCGCCATCGGTCGCCTGCACACGGGGCTGCGAGTTCGGGAATACCGCACAGCTTTGACTGAGGGTCGGCGTGAGCTCTTGCCACTTACCGGTGCTGGCGTCGGTCTCGATCAATTCCCCAGCAGGCCAGTAGCCTGACTGAGGTTTTGCCAGAAGGGGTTGATAGATGTGAATCTGACCGCGGCGAGTGACCACGTCACCAGCGCGCTGCGCGATCACGGCCGCTGCCTTGTAATCGTCGGCTTGATGGATAAAACCACTACGGGGATAAAGGCTTCCCCACATGTCCCCCGAGGTGAGACCGCCCACCTCTCGCTGACCGGGAATCAGGGCTTCGGGATAGGCTGATTCTGGAACACCATAACGCCAGGCGATGGTGTCCAGCGTGCTCAGCAGGTAAGGCATGTAGGGGGTCGCAGCACCCTGACAGGCATACCCCGAAGCGCTGGCAAACTTACTGAACGTAGCTCCCCCGGGGTGGCCAATGACGTCAGTGTTTTTGAATTTGGCCAGGTTGTCTTCGTTGTTGTGGCTGGTGGTTCCGTCGCCGCCATCCTGGGCGAATGAAGTGGGTGAACTCAGCGAAGAGACTTCGACCCAAGGGTTTTCCCCAGTGTTCGAGTAGCTCGATACAACCGCGTCGGGAACATAATGTCGAACCTTGGTCGACGTCTTGACCTTGCAGCCAAACGGCGTGCAGAGCAGCCAGTAGCATATGCCGACCACCTTGTACTCCAGGCAGTCAGGCGACAGGGTTGAGGCGGCGAGGGTGGCCGAGGTCACTGTACCGGCGGCGGCTGGCCCGGTCGAGATCGACAGGGCCAAGGCCGTCCATGCCGAAGGCTTGCGCAGGTTCATCACGGTATATCTCCCTGGCCAGCTTCATCTTGATGGTGGGCAGCAGCACGCCACTGGGCAATGCGCTGTTCCGCCGCCAGAACATTGGTTTCGCCATACACAACAAACGTGCGGTCGACCACCACTGCTGGGACCTTCGTGACCCCAATGCTCCAGGCGTCTACGAGGTTTTGTTGGTCGCGTTGCAAGCGCTGCGCATCGGCGCTCTTGAGGCGTTGCTGCATGATCACAATGGCCTGCTGCTGATTCGCTGGCAATCCTTCAGAGAACTTGGCCTCAAGCCTTTCTGATTCGTCCAGGAGGATCAGCCGGACACGTGCCGGTGCCTGAACTGGGTGGTTCCGGTCAGTAACGATCCACGTCTCCGCGTTCGCGAAGGGGACCTGTATGGCCGCAATCAAGATCAGGAAGGCCATGCGGATGTTGTAGCTGAAACGATAGGGGCTGGAGGGTGGCATGAGGCAGTACCTGCAGGTGGTGTCAGGTACAGAAAACGCGATTAATGAACTGTCGTCAGTAGGAAACCGTTATCGGGACGGTTGGGGTTTGGTGGCGCCTGTCTGGGCCATGCGCCTGCCATTGAGCAGCAGGCGCGGTAGCATTTTCTTATAACGCCGCATAAACACTGGTGGTAGGCTTTCCCGGAGGCCTGCTGCTGACTCTCTTTGGAACGACAGCGAATTTCCGCCAATCCTGATAGAGAGTTCCACTACAGCCAAGATCCGTCGTGCAACATACCTTCGACGTGGTCAAATCAAACACCTCATAAGAGTGGCTTCGATGACAGGCCGCATGCCAGAGCGGACGTGCTGCTGCTTTGGCTCACTCACACAGCTGGCCTGCGCGTCACAGAGCTGGCCCAGCTTGAAACGTCGCCTTTACCGCCAAGCAATCAATCCCGGTCGAAAAACGCGATGGTCGCAGGTTGAGGCCATTTCGATTGCAGGCCGTTACAGCTAACCAGGGCCGGGCGACCAACGTTGCTGCAGATCGCGACGTATGACTTCGATCACCCATATCCATAGCAAGTGTCCAAAGGTTTCAGATGCCCATTCCGCTGGAGGAAGCTCCCAGAGCGGAGGAGCCCAGTGAAACATCGGTAAAAGTACCCCGTGAAAAGCCAAGGTGACAAGCATGCCAAAGCCAAAACCTTGCCATACGGCAACACGCGGATACCTAAGCGCAGTCAGGCAATAGAAGATGGCGAAAAAAATGGAAAAGCTTTGGTGAATCAAGGCACTGCCATAATTCACCATGTGCTCGGAGTACACGTAGGTAAGCTGATTAGCGTTGATACCGAGCGAATCAAGCATCTCTAAAGGCGGGATCGGACGATCTGGTGTGCGAGGCGGAAATGGGATTTCCGTCCCCCACTTGACAAAGCTAGAAACGTTACCTCCAATTAGGCCGGCCGCTGCCGCGACATAATATTCACGAGTTTTCAAGTCAACATCCTTTCCTTCGATAGACCAAGCTTGAGAGATCCAGATCCGCGCCCAGAGCGTTTCCTCAAAATAGAAGTACCCGACGGCTATTCGTATCACTATGATTTTAATAGGTAAATTATAAATATCGAAGCGATCTTATTCTGGGACTGCACACGATCATACAAATTTTTTCGCTTTCTTTCTGGGGGGTGTAACCCGGCGTAACCCCCCCCCCAAAAAAAAAAAATATAGCGAGCTAAACCTATGAAGTGAGTACACCTATCGGCGCAGGCTCTCCAGTAGTACAGTGCTGGCGTAACCGTCGGGTGGCAAATGCTGATCCTTCTGGTAAGCCCGGATGGCCGCCCGGGTCATCGCCCCTATAACACCGTCAGCAGCACCCAGGGAGTAGCCCTTAGCAGTCAGCAGTTTCTGCAAATCGGTTACCTGCGCAATGCTGCCCAAGGGAGGATTATCAGTTGGCCACGGGTGAGACACGCCGGTCCCGCCAGCATAACTGTCGGCTAGTAGCCCGATCGTTAGCGCATAGGCAGTGGAGTTGTTATAGCGCAGGATGCTACGGAAATTACTTAGGACCATAAATGCTGGCCCGCGATAACCTGCGGGCAGCAGGACCGATGCTTGCTCCTGTGCGAGCTCGCCCGGAATCGCTTGCTTCGTTCCCATCACCCCGAGCCGTTGCCATTCGGCAACGGGCTTCTTGATCGACATGTCAGCCTGAGCGTAATCGAAATTCTCGGGCAACTGCACCTCCTGTCCCCAAGAGACGCGCGAGTTCCAAGCGCTGCGTTGTAAATAAGAGGCAGTGGAGGCCAGCGCATCGGCCCGGGAACTCCAAACGTCGCGCCGATTGTCGTGGTTAAAATCAACTGCATAGTCGAGATAGGTCGTCGGGATGAATTGCGTCTGCCCCATCGCGCCAGCCCACGAGCCAATCAATTGCGCACGGGCGATGTCTTTGTTTTGCACGATATGAAGGGCGGCCATCAACTGTGTAGCCCCGTAATCCATCCGCCGGCCCTTGTAAGCAAGCGTGGCCAAGGAACGAATCACATCGCGACTACCAATATCCTTACCGTAGCCGCTTTCAATACACCAGATGGCCGCGATAATCTTCGCATCCACACCGTAGTGACGCTCTACCTCGTTCAGAACTGGCTCTTTTTGCAGAAGCTCCTGCCCTTGCTGGATATTCTTCGGAGTCAGACGTTCAGACAAATAATCCCAGATGGCCGTCGTGAACTCTGGTTGCGCCATATCCAACTGGTGCACAGTCGGGTCAAGCGTGATGTTTTGGAAAGCAAGATCGAGTGTGGCTGTGTCGATGCCCTTAGTAGTTGCATTGCTGCGGAAAGTAGCCAGCCATTGCTGAAAATCCGCCTCCGACGTGCTCTCGTTCGACACGCTGGGAGTCATGTCTGCGGAGAAGCAAGCTGGAGCGGCTGATGCACATGAGAGCATAATGACTACCAGCGATGTAGTTATAACCCTGGAACGCATAGCTTTTACTCTCCTGTAAAGATTCCAATACGGTGCTTGTGCAGTGAAAGTGGCCTATGTGGTGCTTCTAACTTGGGGAGGTGTCGAGGTATTCTGCGCCAGCCTTATCAATGAAGAAGTGTGGGCATTCCTTATTTGCATAATCTACATATCCTATGTGCTGGGCCATTTGTTCATGTTGCAGGGCTATGCGTGGTCATCACTAAGCGTGAGGTTCCATCGGAAATTTCTATCAGCCATGCAAGTCCTGCACTATCACGCTATGTCGACAACGCGGAGCCCGCAGCATTCGGGGACAAACCTTACGGTCAGCATTTCCTGTAGGAAACAGGCCCTCTTACTCCTCTGTCTCCACTGCTTGGTAGTCACTCCGTCATGTCTGCCGGCTGAGCCGGTGACGGAGCATCTGTTTTTTCTAGCCGCCGTCTCAATCTCGATGTGTAGGATTTTGAATTCCTACACACGAACCTTTGCCGTCTTATCCTCCTTGCCGTTTGGTAAGTTCAAATCCCTGCGCATAAACAAGGTTGAACGTGTCTACCACATGCATTATTTCTTCGTCAGGCAGGCTGGCGGGAACTGTCAGTACCGGTTCGCCACCCGCACCTCGCACTGTAGCAGTATGTGGACTCGACTCCCGATCAATCCGAATATCATTGGGGGTTACGAGGTATGGAAATTTAGTCATGTGCTTCTTCCATGATTGCTGATAGAGTTTGAAAATCGAACGGTGACGCTGCGGAAAAGATGATTTCTATACAAATTCCGCACCGAATATCCAGAAGCGTTTAAGCATAAGTCTGTTTGTTTCAGTTTTCGCGAACTGTTATCTCTGGCGTTTCCGAACGCACGTGCTGAGGGTGGGGCCCGTATTCCTGTTTGCAGCAAGATCTCGGCCAAGGCGTTCCTCTTGTGTAATAAAGTAGCGATGGTTGTGATGCTCCGGTGGCGCCATGTTTTCATGTCTGAACTGGGAAAGTCGTAACAAAGTGAGGAAGCACCGCAGTAAAATTTTGCGTTTCTTGGAGTATCCTGTAGGCATCCAGATTGCCTTTCCAATTATTAGCCCTTTTAATTGATCTTCTCCTTAAATAAAAAGTGTTAGTGACCCGCTAAGGTCAAGTCATTGCATTCCATTGAGGATCACAAAGCGCTGTAACTGGATTACGGTCTTCTGTAAACCCACCATCTACAAATCGTCTCTTTTTCGCAATTTTTCCGTAACACAGGCCTTGGTTAGCGTAGCCAGCAATTTGGTTCCATCAGCAATAGGCCAGAGGGTCTTTATTGATCTGGATCAAGAAAACATGAAATTTGAGGCTCGAGGGTACCAATGACATTGCTTATCAGCGATAACGACCGAACGTAAAGTCGCACTGTTGCTGCATCGTGTTTTGCTGCGAATGCTACATCCACCGCTGTTGAGGGCGATGACCCGTTCATGCATTTTGGTATTAGGTTTACGCCCAGCGTATCGACCGGCACCCTTTGCCAGGTCGGTGCCTTGGTACAGCTGACATGATTTTGTTCGTCAGTTGGGCGAGGTCTATCGTCTGACTTGAACATCCTGGCAGCTGTGGTGGCTGTCCTTTGGTTGCTCGATACAGCGTTGGTTTATGCCAGAGGCAGAGCGCTGATCCAGTTTTCTAGGTAAAGAGGAAAATCGTATGCTCCTTCTGACTCGCCGCGAAGGTGAAAATATTGTGATTGGCGATGGAATTCAGATCCAAGTCCTAAGCGTTTCAGAGGATACTGGGGATGTACGTATCCAGATTGAAGCCCCGGATGTCGTCGAGGCCCAGGGCAGAACCGCTGGGAACGAAGTGACCGATCACAAGCCTGGCCCTGTTATTACTCATAAGCGGCGGTGGCGTTCGTTGGTCACTCAGTAGGAAGTTTGGATGACCAACCAGATCAGGAGCACAAGATGGCATTGATGAGTGTCGAGCAACTGCTGAATCAAGCAGAGGACGATTACATGAGCGTAGACCAGCTGGTCTTTTTCAAAGATAGGTTGGAGGTCAAAGCCGCAGAGCTTCGTGATCGCTTGCTCAGCTGTCAGGCCAGTTGCGAAGTCGAGCGTCACCCGGACGAAGCCGACTTCGCTTCCGATGAGGAAAACAGAGCGGTGGCAGCAAGCATGATAGAAAGGGACAGACAGACGTTGAGCCATGTGCTTAAGGCCCTGGAAATTCTCGCTCTGGGCGACTACGGTTTTTGCCAGGAAACTGGCGAGGCCATAGGCATAAAACGCCTGCTACTGGTCCCCGAGTCGTTGTACTCGGTCGAATCGATGCGGGTGCTGGAGGCCAAGGGGATGCACCAACGCCAAGTGGCCTAGTAAAGTCGCCGCAGCGAAGTGATCAAGGAGAATTGCGATGACTGCAAAAAGTGTCGAGCGCGATGTTGCTATCTCAGAGCTTGCCGACCATTTGGAGCGCGATCTGATGCCTTGTCCAGCAGGACGTACCGCATTGATGACGTGGATAGAAAAAAAGCTTGCTCAAATAGCGCTCAATCCTGTGACCACAGCAGCTGATGCAACGTGGTTGATCGAAAGTGCTTATATCCAATGGGCCGCTGCGCAGCCAAAGTGCTAAGGGACATTCTATAAACGCAATTCCTACCCCTGTCATGGGGTTCATAGCGTTTACCGTGCCGCTTAAGGCCAAAGGCGATGGGTATGACTATCCCATCCTGGTTCGGATTGAATTCGAGCGACAGTCAGATAATTCAGTCCAATTGATTTCCCGGGGAGGGCACACAGGAACACTGATCATAAATGCTAGAAGGGTGAGCATCTCATGTAACGAATGGGACAACCGCCCGTATGACCCCCCTTGATAGCCTCGTCCTGACCCGGTGGGCTTTTTCAAAAGCGGGCTGGGTGCTTCGTGACGATGAGTAGGTCAGTGCCTATAGGCCTTAACCGACTATTGCTCCCCAATCCCTATGTTGAAACCGAACACGCATCCAGTGGCGGTTCGATGGAAAGCGCTGTGCAGACAATCCTGCGTTGTTGGGCAACATGGTTTGCAGAGTTGTTCAATGTAGATTCAGCGGTTGACACCGGCATATTTCAAAGCAGAATAACGTCGCCGGGGCTGGGTCAGTAGAAAAATACCTCTTTAGCACCGAAAAGACCCAAGGAACGTCGTATGAAACCATCAGTGGCTCAAGTAATTGCGGTTCTTGCCTCAACAGGTCTGGGGGAAGCAGGGCAGCGAACAGCAGATCTGGCGTACACCGAGGCAGGTATTCTCGTTCTCTTCTTGGGAATTGTACTTATGATGGCAGCCTTTGGGATCGAGCTTCTTGAGCTGCTGCGTGAAAAGTTGCTGATCCGATAGGTAGGGTTTGCCTATCACGCGAGATGAAGTCTGCGTGGACTATCGAGCACGATATCAAAGGAAGAATGAGATGGGCGGAGTGCAGTATGTTGAGCCAGAGATCAGTCAAGCGAGCAGAGTGGAGATTGATGATTTCTTAGAGCTTCTTCAATGTGAAGCGAGCCGTGGTCACTTTACCGGACTCAAAAGTAATACTATGGTCACCCAGTACGCGTCAGAATTGCAGTCTGCAAATGACGCTCTAAGCAGCGGAAAGCCAGCAATGGTAATGACTTACGCTATCAAGGCTCAAGGGCAAGCGATAGGTTTGTGCGTGCTCAGAGCTATAGAAGATCCGACAATTCTAGATCTCAACGTACTGTTGATCAGTCCCAATTGGCGTAATCGAGGTTTTGGTCGCTGGGTTATCAATGCATTTCGAGAAGAAATGAAGAACTCTGGGCGTAGGCTCCAAGTGCGTTGCATGCCAGCCTCGATCAGTATGATGAGCTTACTCGTACAGATGGGGTTTCGGGAGATTCCTCAGCCTTTCGGCTCTGTTCGATACTTTTCTTGCTCATGAACGATGTAGGGAGTCTTTCGTCATGAACGGGCTATATAGGGGAGCCTACAGGGGTGGGGAAAAATCTTACTGCCTAGAACTGCCAAAATTCAATCCGAAAACTGAGTTAGCGCGGCCTCTGGCAACATCGTCAATCTGTAGTGGTCATCCATCTTCACCCTCGTCAATCGAATCCTGGCTCAATCCCGTTCAGCCAATGAAGCTGCAGAGCCCTTGGACCACTGAGTGCCCGCAAACCAAATGACTCTCGGAGAGCACGCAGATATGCGTCAGCTCGGTTGAGTCCGAACCACTTGCGCTCCTTGCGCTATTTACCTGTTGTGTGATCTCCTACCGGCACTCGGCCATCACACGATGTCTATTTGAAGGGAATCAGCATGAAAACCATTTCCATATTCAACAACAAAGGTGGAGTGGGGAAAACCACGTTGACGTTCCACTTGGCACATGCTCTCGCGACAATGGGTAAGAAAGTTCTCATTATCGATCTGGATCCTCAGTGCAATATTTCCACTCTCTCAGTCCCTCAAGATTGGCTGATGGATGTTTGGGCAAAGGAAAATGCTTATATTGATGACTTCAAGGCTACTCGCGAGCAGAGCACCGTTGAAGAGTTCGAAGCTCTAAATCAAAATGTTCGATCTATTCACTACCTCCTAACTCCGACCCAAGAAGGTACAGCAGAAATAGGCATCTTGCCTCCGCCAGTTGCACTAGCTCCAAATTTGCACCTTATTCCCGGTCGGTTGACGATGCATCTGTATGAAGAGAAAATATCAAGCCGGTGGAGTGATGTTTATCAGGGCGATCCGCTCGCAATAAGGACTATTACTAGAATAAGGAAGCTTGCCGAGGAATACGCCGCAGCCTACGGGTATCACTTTGTGATCATGGACACGTCTCCTAGCATTGGTGCGTTGAACAAGGTAGTCATCTCGACTACGGACGGCTTCATCATTCCTTGTGCTCCAGATATGTTCTCGCTTTACGGTATTCGAAATCTGGGAAGTGCGCTCGCGGTATGGCAGAAACAGTTCGGCACGATATTTCATCTACTATCGGAAGAAAAACGGAAGAACTTTCCCGAGGATTTCGTCAAGTTACTTGGCTTCACTATTTACAACGCAAAAAAATATGCAGGAAACCAACCTTGGGAGCTTGCGAAGGCCCATTACCATTACGCCCTTCAGATACCTGCTGAAATTATGGGCTGTGTGCCGGAGGACGTAAGGAACGTTATACCTGCTGAAGTGCTGGCTCAGCCAATAGGCGGTACGGCAATAATGCATACCCATAACACGCTTACTGGCATGTCGCAGAAGTATCACGTTCCGATGTGGAAAGTACCTGCTGAAGAAAATCTCGGTGATGATGTGAATACCGTCATGGGGAGCAGGCGGGTCTTCGAGGCAACATTGGACAAATATACGGAGTTTTCTAAGGATCTCCTCTCACGCATTGAGAGGCTCGGCTAAACATGACAAACGCCGAGCCGCTGATTCAGCATTGCTTGCAACGATTCACTGAGGTGAATCATGAGCTGTCCATTTTTATGACGACAGTTCGCACGTGGTTTGAGACACACCCGCGACTGGTCGGACATCCACACCCTGTTATCCACTCAGTTAAAAGTCGCATTAAGGATCCGGGACATTTAACAGAAAAAGTAGCCCGAAAACTTGCCGATTTAGCAGCTGAACCCGCGCCGGAAGAAATGTTCCGTCGGCTAACAGACCTGTCTGGAGTGAGAGTTTTGTTGCTACACCAGTATCAATTTATTGCACTTCACGCGGAGTTCCTGAAGAAGACCAAGAACGACTGGCACCTCGTGGAACCCCCAAAGGCCTACACGTGGGATCCAGAATCAGCAGAGTTTTTCAAAAAGCTGGACATCAACACCGAGTTGAAGGAGAGCCATTATACTAGCTTGCACTATGTGATACGTCCAAAAGCCGAGTCAGACGTGGTGTGTGAGATCCAAGTGCGCACTCTTTTCGAGGAAATCTGGGGAGAGGTAGATCACTCCTTAAACTACCCATCGCCAACGGACAACGTTGCCTGTAGCGAGCAGCTACGAGTATTGGCTAAAGTCGTTGGGGCAGGCAGCCGTTTGGTGGACTCTATATTCCGCACCGCCCAACCCATCGTTTCTTCCACGGTGGAGCCTGTCTTGGAACCATCTGTGGAGCACTTGGCAAAGGTTGCCCTATCATCGGTGACACCTCCCGCAGCGACGCCTACGCTAGTGCAGAGTGAGGAGGGGCTGCCGATCAACCCCGAGGATGACCCCACTTGAAAGCTGGCTTTACAGACCTAAAACGGGTGTAAGCATCTGGCGAATACACATTGCATGTAAGCGTATGGGCATCCCGTTTTGCGTAATTATGCCGGTTGCTATCGATGCGGCGGTCGCAGTAGTTGTCCACACCGTCCGTAATCGAAATGCATAGGATCACGGAGCGCCTGGATTCACTTATCGCTGCTGTTCGAGTCCGTGCTGGCCATCCAGTCGATTGCGGAAAGCAGCACGTTACCGTCAGGTGCTCCCTGCAGCTTGATCGTGCGGCCAGAGTGCTTGTCCTTGATGACCAACGTCGGTGTGGCGGTGATGCCGCCTAGGCTGGCCTTGTGTGCCTGGCTAACAACAGCCTGTCGGGCAGCCGGGTTGCTCGACGCGCAGTTATCGATGAAGTGCTGGCGATCCTCAAGCCCCGGGATCTGCGGATTGCCAGCAGTTCCAGCACCATTCGACCGAGTGCGCTGATAAATGAGTTCGACGGCGAGCCAGAACACGTCATTGCCTCGCTCGATCCCTGCGCACTCAGCCCAGCGAGCTTCATAGCTCGCGGCCGGCTCGTGCATGGGAAGAGGGAGATGGTGCCACTGCAGGTTCACGTCTGGATGCTGATCAACCCATGCTTTGAGCTGTGGGAAATAATCCTTGCAGTACGGGCATTCCAGATCTGCATACTCGACGATGGTGAATCTGGCACTGCTGCTCCCGTAAACCCACGCGCCATTATGCTTCGTCTGTTTGGATGTCTGGCTGATGCTGTCGGCGGTGTTGAGCATTTGCATGCCCTGCCTGACATCTGGCAGGCATTCAAAAGCCAGAATTGCCAAGGCTACCGCACCGATGCCGTATAGGATCTGACGACGTGTGGGTCGCTTCATGCGGAGGCCTCTTTATCGAGGAACTGTTTGGTCAGCAACTCCTGATCCAGCAACGTGAGAAGAGCCTTCTGCGCGCTTTCAGGCTGTGGGTGATTCTCAAGCCACTGGTCCAGCGCTTTGTGCAGTTGGGACTGGATCTCTCGACGATCAACCGCCACATGTTTCACGACTTCCAGGTGCTCGATCAGTACCGGTGCGCAGATTTTCAAGGCCAGTAGAGCATCTTCCTGCGGGTTTTTGAGTAGTTGAGTCAGGCTGTCGATCAGATTTTGAGTCAGGGCATCCATGGCTCTCATGCCAGGTTCTCCAAGGGCGAAGCGGGGAATGTAATGGTTGTCGGTTCAATCCCGCGAATGCGGTCGAGGTCGTGTGCGATCGCTATTGCGGCTCCCAGCTCGTCTACCCCTAACGACTGCATTAGATCGTACCGCTGTTTTTTTTCTTCCGGCTCAGTCATGGCCAATGCCAGGAGCAGGCTTGGGGGCACGGCTCGAAACAAAACCTCCATCGATTTGGAAAGCACAACCCCTTCAGTATACTTTCCGCTCTCTTTACGGGCTGACAGCATCAGTGACTTTTGCGCGGGCGTCAGCTTACGGAACGTGGTGATTTTCTCCACTTCATCCGGTGGCATGTTCAGGCAGATCCACCACTCGATCATGTTAAGCATCGGTGCTGCTGCTGACGGAAGGTCGTCGATGTTCTGAGTGGCAAGCCAGAACCAGGCCCCGAGTTTTCGCCACATCTTGGTGATCTTGATGACGTAGGGCGAGAGAAGGGGGTTTTTCGTAATGATGTGACCCTCGTCAGTGAAGTTGACGATCGGACGCCCCTTGAATTGGTCCCGTTCTGCAATGTTGTTCACGGTGTTGATCAGCGAGATGTAGGCGACCGACAGTTGGGCGTTATACCCCTCGCGGGCGTAGGTGGCCAAGTCCAGGATTGTGATGTCGGCCTCAGGCCAAGGCGTACCCTCCCGGTTGAACATCTCACCGTCAGCCCCCATGCAGAACATGTCCATGGCTTCAGCCATCTCAAACATGCGTTCTCGGCGCTTTTCCGGAAGGGTGGTGTCCTTGCCAGCGTCACTCAGCGCATCACGCACATCCTCCGTCTTGACTGCTCGTTCAGCGTCAAAGCATGTTCTGGCTGCCGTCAGAATGCAGTGCCTAATGGCGCTGCGGTCTGCGCGAGTGAGTCGAGCCTCTTCTCTCTCTTCGCCGCCGGTGATCATGAGCCTGGCTACGATCTCCATTTCGCCCAAAACATCACGCTCCTCTTCGCCCTGTTCAGGCATTGTTTGCAGATGCTCATCGGATCCTTCAATGTCATCGGCATCCAGGATCGTGACTTTGTCAGGTGTTGACACCAGGCGAATGGCATCAGTGAAGGGGGCCAGACTCACGCCCGACCCTGGCGCCAACTTGAGCCGGTTGACCGTCAGCCCAAGCTTTTGGGCAAAATCTCCCAGTAGGCCGAAACTATTACCGGCTTCAATGATGAACAGGCGCGGCCTGTAAATGGCGATTAACTGCATCAGCAAATTGTTGGCCGTGGCTGACTTACCTGAACCTGTCGGGCCAAACAGGAGCAGATGGGCATTCATCTGCCGATCAAGCTTGTTGAATGGGTCGAACGTCAGCGGTGCACCGCCCCTGTTGAACAGGGTTATGCCGGGGTTGCCCGTGCCGCTGGCACGCCCCCATACTGGCGAAAGGTTCGCGACATGCTGGGCGAGCATCATCTGCGTGTACCAGTCCAAAGCATGTTTCTTGTTCACATCAAAACTGGCGGGCAGCCACCGCAGGTAACTGCTGAGAGGGGCGACTTCATCACGAGGATAGACAGGTTCCATACCGGCGCTAAGCATGGCATTGGCAAGCTCCATGCTCCGACTTTCCAGTTGTTGCTCATCCTTGCCGGTCAAGTAAAAAACCACGTTGCCCCGGTACAGCTTGTGTTTTCGACCGATCAGTTTCCGGGCTTCGTCGACCGCTTCACGGGTCAGGGCGGAGGCTTGATTGTCACCGACTGATTTACGTGCCAGTTTTTCCAGGTGGGCCTCCAGAACATCCTGGGGAGTGATCACCAGCGTGATGTTGAGTACCGTGTCTTCGGGCAACTTGTCGAACAAGGCATGCAGCGCGTCCCCGCCTTTACGGTTTTCACCCGTCAGGTGCCCGGTCTTTGGCGCATCGCGTAAGCGATCGAGGACGATGACCCGATGAGGGCGCGAGTCGAAGTACCAGAGACCTTTCTTGGCATCCGATTGCGGTTCGCTGTAAAACAGGCACTGAGAGAAATCATCGCCGCTGGCCAGCGGCAGCGTGCCCTCTTCTGGTGGTTCGACCTTGCGGTTATTGACGATTTCGAAGAAACGATCGATGTCCTGGCGCTTTGATCCCAAGTGTTCGGGATGCGGGTTGAACCAGTGCAACAGCCAGTGACGAATGTCATGGCGATCCATGCGCCGGGTTTTGATGCCCGCGTTGGCCAGTCCTCCCGTCAGACGCTCGCAAATGTTTTTCAAGTACATCGACGGCGTCTGGCCACGAACCAGTCCATCGCCGGTGCAGCGCCGGTAGACGACCATGCGAACCCTGCGTTGCTGTCCGCGCCAGGGCAGTTGAGACACTTTGGTGTCTTCAAATAAACCTCCCGGCTTGGAGATTGCCTCTAGGTGATGTTTGAATTGCTGCAGGTACATTTCTGTAAACGCCGTACCCTGAGCGCGAGGCTGGACGTAATCATGCAACGTCTCCAGATAATCTGCCCAACTGGTTTCATCCCTGGCGTAGAACTGCACCACCCAAGGCGATTCATCCAGTTCGTCAAAACTGTCCTGCAGCGCATTTTCGAGAGCATCGCGCGCTTTGCGTAACCACTCAGGATCCCGACCTTCGGTGCCGATGGGGGTGAGTTCATAGAATGCTGCCAGTGACTTGCCGTCCTCGAGCAGCATCGCTTGCTCCTGAGGGAGGTACTCCGTCCAGGGCAGCATGTCGACGAATGACGGGTTGACGGCATACAGGGCTGCGATATCGTCGACCGTCGCAGGTTTGCGCTTGGGATCTAGCCACGCGCCAGGCTCTGGTATGCCCTCAGCCGCCAGGCGAGCCAGATAACGCTCTCTGGCCTGCGCGAAGATGGCCTCTTCTCGTAGCTGGTCGGCGATCGTCTCGACTGGAGTATCAACCACGGTGTCAGTGCCTCGATCCCGACGCTTTGTCAAACGCTTCAAAAGTCCCATCAATAATCCTCCACCCGCTCACCGGGCATCGCGTACTGCACGCGTTGATACAGCGGAAAAACAGTCGTATACCCCGGTACTGGCGCGGGATCTGAGCCCGCCAGGTGAGGGAATACGTACATGACCAGGTCCGGATTGGGCAGGCGCTTGAACTGACTGTAGATCTCGTTTTGAGCGGTACGGGTGTAGGCCGCGCTATCCTGTAAGGGCTGGGTAGCGCGTACATCGATTGGACGGCGCAACTCTGAGCGTGCATCGAGCAATTGCCGGCCACTAGCGCTCCCGGCCGAACCGGTCGTCCCTTGGTTCCAGACATCCATCATGGTGTTTTGACCATGCGGAAGCATTTGCTCTTTGTTTGTCGAGCATCCAGCCAGCAAGCCCGCCGTGAGAAGGCAAAACATCAGCGCGCTGCGCGCTGACCCCAATTGATCAATCCAGGTTGGCATTGGCATGGTTCGCTCCTGAGGCGTATTTGACCTTGCGGCCTTTGAGTTCGTAGTCAATTTCCAGCTCTTGATCGATGTGCAGTGAGACCTGCGCACCAGGTAAGACGTAGATGGCCGCAAACGCCTGGCCATACAGTTTGTTGACCCAGCTGGACACGTCCGTGACGCCTTGAGTGAGAATTTTGCCCATCGCCTCGTTACCAGACAAACCGGTGCTACCCAGCGTCCCAGAAGCGTTCGAGACGTAAGAGGAGGTGCTTCCTTCGGTCTTGATCAACGAGGCTGCTCCAGCACCTGCTGCGGTAATCAGGGCTTGTGAGCCGATGTACTGCTGCGCATTGCTGCGTCGCTCGCCGGCGATGCACGGAATGCCGTAGGGATCACTGATCCATCCGAGCCCGCCCTGGATGGGTTGCTGGTCTCCAGAGTTGTTCTGATTGTTCTGGTTATTATTCTGCTGATTACCGCCCTGGACTGGGGCGGGTAACGTACGGACAGTCCCATCGTTGAACACGAAGGTCAGGCTTTTGATCTGCCCCCGCACGCATGAGAGGGTCCAGTCGCCTGACGCTGTACCGCTGGCCACCGCACCGGCTACGTCAGGAAGGTCGATGCCATTGGCCGTCAGGTTGTCCGGACCGATCAGCACCTTGAACGGGTAGGGGTCATTAACCGTCCCATCAACAGGAACCCGGCCGATCAACGCGGACATGGCCACCGACCCCATCAACGTCGAGTTTTGAGGCAGGGTGTAGGCACGACGTACCTTCTTGCGCTCCTGTTGCTGGCCACCCATGTCATCGCGGACAGACTGAGCGCCTGTCGTCAGGGCTTTCTGTCCTCGGTCTACCGATTCGCCAAAGGCTGTAGGAAAGCTGTAGGCGCTCGCGGGGACGCTATTGCCAGCAGTGATCGGTTTACCGTTACTGTCTAGGGCCGTCGCGTCCTGTGGATTGATCCACATGAGGTCCGAACCGCTTGAGTCGGACTTGAACTGTTGACCATCTCCCTGCTGAACGCCCAGGCCAATCGGTAGATCCGGGTGCGTAGCGCCGTTTTGTCCCATCCGGGTCAGTTCATCCATCTGTTTGCGCAAGCCATCCAGCACGCTCTGCTGTTGCTGCTGACTGTCGAGCTTGAACTGCTCCTGGGCATTCTTCAGACGCTGCTCTACCGTCTGATCGATGTTCGCCAATCGTTGTTTGAGCGCCTCGTTGTCCTGCTTGACGGCTGAGTTCTGCGCCATCACATCGGTGATCTGCTGCTTGAGCTCGCGCCCTTCAGCCACGACCGTGCGTAGCGTGTCGCTCGGCGTGTCGCCTTCCACACCCAGAGCCTTGGCCTGTTCCGCTGTGAGTTTTGGGGCCGGTGCGTTGTCAGCCTGCTGTTCGGGTCCACCTCTCATCATCTTGATGCCGATGAACACCGTGAGCAGGAGAAGCGGAACCACCAGGTACTTGAGCAGCGGGTTACTCTTCATGCTTGGCTCCCCGGGTTGCACGCGGATCTGCTGGGGCGGCGGAGAACACGGTTGCTTGTGTCAGCCCGTGTCCCCGCGTGACCAGGTACAAGGTCGTAGTGTCACTGGCATTACCTTGCGACCCGAGATAGGGATGTTGAAAGGCCGCTGTCACGAACTCACCCATCAGTTCCCGAGGGTCGAGCGTGATGCGCTGCGCCGTCTGATTCTGCAACTTCACGGCTGTCACCCAAAAATCATCCAGACGCCATGCGCCCAAGGGTGTGGACTTCACAGGTAGAGTGGGAAGCAGGGTGGCCAGATCAAGGCTGCGCTCAACCTTCACCTGGGCGATGCCGTCTACAGGCTCAACGGTGCGCAACGGCGCATAGAGCATCTGGGCCGCATAGCGTGTCAGAACCACTGGGACAGGCGTTTCTCGCTTGACTACTTCCTCTGGCTCATCGTCTTCATCGTTCGACCGGCTGGTTGAATCCATGCTCTTTGTCGTGGCCTTGGCTGAGCGTGCTGTAGCAGCCCCTCCATAGCGTGCGGATGATGTTTCACCTTCCACAATCTTCACCGGCTCCAGCGCCGGTTGATCCATAGGGGCCTCTGTAGCAGCGATATCCACCAGAATGATCTCGCCGGTCTTGGCGTTCTGCAGCTGGAGACGTGTCGGCTCGATCGCATCCTTGGCAAACAGGTAGATCGCGCCGCCCGTACTCTGCACCCGCAGCTTGTCTGTCAAAGACCTCGGAAGCCCGACTCGGACATTCTGATCGACGAAGACGATGCGTTCCTGATTGATGCGCAGTGGAATGGCCAGTGGCAAACGCTCCCAGCGGAGAATCTCCACCGCCGAGGCGATTTGTGTAGTGCCGACCAACACCATCAGTAATGCCGAACCCGTGAGTACACGCAAAATCCTCATTTGAAGACTCCTTTCGATGGAGCTGCGGGAGTTTCGACGTTGCCCTCGATGCGTTGTGGCGCGCCGTTGTAGCAGTCCCATGCCAAGCCGAAGGGATTGGTTTCAGGGTCGACGTCCATGCGTACAACGTGAAGCGGGTATCGTGCGAGGGCACGCTTGACCAGCTGACCGCCGTAATACTCGTCGGCTGAGATGTCGAGCGTCACCGTCCAGTCGTCGATGGAGTTGGTCACCGTCCGCAGTTCAGGCGAGTCGCCAAAGCCTCGGCCGGGAATCTCGTAGACACCGCGGACACGCTTGCGCAGCTCACCGCTGGACTTGCGCAGATCAAAATCGCTCTGCAGGTATTGCTTGCAAGCCGGTGTAATGTAAGCGTCCAGGCGCGTGATGTTCGTCTGATAATCCTGTTCACCGTCGACCGGCCAGCGGTTCATTTGCTGAAAGATGTACAGGCCAAAGGCGTACACCGACTGAGGAGGGATGTCCCACCAAAGGCGTGTGCTGCCGGAACGCAGGTCGGGCGGAACGTGAATGGTCATGTTCTGCGGTGCTCGATACCAGCCGATACCCAGCCCCAGGGCCAGGAGCGCCAGCAGGACGATGGCCATCCTCAAGCTGGTGATGTGCGCCCGCTGCGAGTCGGCCAGCTTTAAATAACGGCTCATTGTTGCGCCCTCCGACGGCACGTCCAGTTGCCCGATCGGATGACCAGATTCGCGTTGTTGTATGACGTAGGTGTCAACGCCAACTAAAAAGTGACCCCCTTCCGTGCTAAATCGCCAACTTAGTTTTGACCCCCCTCGGGTTCATATTTTCGAGCCGGTTCGGCCCGAGAAGATTTGGTTCCTGCTTTGCGCTTGTCCTTGAGTCGATAGCTTTCACCTGTCATCTGCACGATATGGGCATGATGTAACAGCCTGTCCAGCATGGCCGCTGTCAGTGTTTGATCATCCGCAAAGGTTCCGGCCCACTGGGTAAACGGCAAGTTACTCGTGAGGATCAGGCTGCCTTGCTCGTAGCGCTTGGCGACAACATTGAAGAACAGGTTGGCTTCATCACGACCAAACGGCAGGTAGCCGATTTCATCGATGACCAACAACCCAGGGGCCATCACCACACGACTGAAGTATTCCTTGAGCCGTTCCTGGCGGTGCGCAGCGGTCAGTTGCAGCATCAAGTCAGCCGCCGTGACGAAGCGGGTTTTGATACCGGCCATCACTGCCCGGTAGGCCAGGGCGATAGCCAGGTGGCTCTTGCCTACACCACTAGGCCCCAGGAACACGATGTTCTCGGCACGTCCAACAAAACTCAGTGCTGCCAGCTCCTGGAGCTGTGCCCGGGGGACGCCGGTGGCAAACGCGAAGTCGTATTGCTCCAGCGTTTTCACAGCGGGCAGCGCGGCAGTTTTCAGCAGGGCCTGTCGAGAGCGTTCACTTCGGGCATCGGTCTCGGCAGCCAGCAGCTTTTCGAGGAAGTCGGCAAAGCTGTCTTCGCCGCTTGCTGCTTGTTGGGCCAGGTGCGGCCAGTCCACCCCGACGCGCTCAAGCTTTAGCCCCTTGCATAGTTCTGTCAGGCGAGCATGTTGAAGGTTCATGCTCTCACCTCCAGCAGTTGCTCATAAACCGACAGCGGATGCTGCAAGCTCTCGTACGGCAGGACCCGTCCCAGGCGTAGGCCTTGGGCGGGTTGTGGGCGCAGGCTCTGTGTTGGCAGTGGTAATAGTACCTGCTGCTCTTGGGCCAGACGTACCGCCGGTTGAACACCCGTCGTGCCGTGAATCCGCTGATGAGCGACTTCGTCGAGCCATTGGCCGATATGTGCGTTGGCCGTCACCACATCCAGCGTCAGACCCGCACTCTTGAGCGTAGCGGCCAACGGGGTAATGAAACTGCCCTTCAGATACCCGTTGAAGCGCTCAACCTTGCCCTTGGTCTGGGCACGGTAAGGGCGGCAGACCTTGGGAATAAAACCAAACTCATCGGCCAGCGCAGCCAATCGGGGATGCCAACGGTGCTGGCCCTCCCCAAAAGCATCTCGCTCGGTGATGATGGTTCCGGCGTTATCAAACAATGCCTGCTCGGGCACGCCGCCAAAGTAAGCGAACGCCTCCCGAAGCCCTGTCAGCCAGGCTTCGCTGTCCTCTCGCTCGGAGAAACGGACAAAGCTTGCTCGACTAAAACCAAGTGTCGCCACGAACGCCTTAAGCGGCTGACGGCCTCGTCGAATGGTGGTGAAGTCCACCTGTATCTGCTTGCCGGGCAGTGTCTCGAAACGTACCACCGGCTCTTCTGCCTTACGTTTGAAGGGGCGAATATAAGCCTTCAGACGACTGACGCCGCCGCTGTACCCCAATGCCGTGATCTCACGCAGCAGGACGGTCGCCGGAATCCAGTGTGGGCGCGCCGCCTCAATACGCTCGTGCAGGTAGTCCTTGAAGGGGTCGATTTTGCACGGACGTGCGGGTCTCACCTTGTCACTGGGTAGCGACCGGGCCTTTCGCAGGTACTTGCGCACGGTGTTACGCGAAATACCCAGCTCACGGGCGATGAATTTGATGCCATGGCCCTGACGGGCCAACACTTTAATTTCCACAGACTGCTCCTGGGTCAACATATTGGCAGCTCAAAGCCGCCAGTTTTACCCAGGGGGGTCAATTCTAGGTTGGCGTTAGGGGGTCATTTTTACAGTGGCGGTGACACGTAGGGCCGAGTGTGGCGAGCCGCAACTGCAACGTGCGGTAGAACCAGGTCTCCGGTCGACCGCGTTTGAGACGTCGCAAGACCCGAGCAGCGATGAGCAGCCCCAATGTTCCTCCGATGAGCGCGCAGACCACGGGCATGGATGGAGTGATCACGAAGGCCAACGGCAGCCCCATCACAAAGCCTGCCCCGCTGCAGCCAAAAACGGTCACCCACATCTCATCCGCCGTAAGACCACCAATCACCACGGGCTGGTTATTCAAGCGACTGGGCAGAAAACGCAAGGTGCCGTCTTCATGCTGATCGTGCTGGAGCTCAGACATGCAAGCCTCACCGCCTTAAAGGATGTTAGACGCGGTGGTGACGAGGTAGATCGTGACGCCAATCAAGCAGACGCCGACCACTGCGGTGCTGCCCAGATCGGCCCATTTGGCCTTGCCCATGTGGATTTCGTGATAGACGCCCAGCGCATGTCGGCCCACCAGAATGATGCCGAACGCGCACAGGCATAAGCCCAGCAGCGTGAAGCCGTCGAAAGCGTAGTTTTGGAATGTCTGCAGGAAGCTGGTTCCTGTGCCGCGCGTGGGGGCTTGGGCACCCGGTAGCGCTGCAAAACTACTACCGGGGGTGGCAGCCATCAGCAGGACCGGATAAGGCCGATGTTTCAAAAAGGCACGTGCCTGGGTGAACAATGAAAGCAGCGTCATCTTTATCTCCTTGGAAAAATCAACTCAACAACATGAAAGTCATGATCATGAACAGCACCGCCCAGCGAGCGGCAGCGACTGCCGCCGCCGGGGCTGCCAGGTTTCGGGTAGCCCAGCCGCGATAAATGCTTGAAAACACCCAGACGCCCCACAGCAGGAGGATCCCCACTGCGATTCCGGTCCACAGCGTGTTGCTGCTGGCAGGCGTAAAGCCCGCCGCCGCCTGGAATGCGCTGGTCTGGGTGGAGGACATCGTCATGGCGTGTGATCACCGCTGACGTTGTAATGGCCTGATAGCTCCACGGGGTCGCGGGGCTGTGCGCGGGACGGCGACAGGTAGTCTTGCAAGCCCTGGCGGATGCGCGCGATGTCGCTGACCAACCGGGGATAGTCCAGGTGATAGCGTTGGGCCGGGTCTTGTGGAAGATCGACACTGCGCTGGGCGACGGCCTCGAGCGCGTTGAGCTGACGAATCATCACTTCCACATTGGCTTGTTCAGAAGCCGTGCCGGCTGCCTGGGCATGCGCGGAAAACAGCAGCGGTGTGCACAGCAGGACTGCGGTCAAGCAGATCTGCACGCGTGAAGACGTTGTTCTGAGCGCGGGGAGATTGATTTTCACGTCGCGGGCCTTGGATGCTGTGGGAATCTATGTCCACAGCATGACCAAGGGCCGAGTTTGAATCAGTACGAAACCCTTTTTAGGTCTGAGAGGGTTTATCCAAACGGGTCGGTGTGACAATGCTGCGTTTAAAGAAGAAAAGGAACCCGGTACTGATTGCATACCCAACCGCCCAGGCCTGGGCGTTTTGATTACCAAATCGTTCGTGGCCACGATTGATCGGCTGAACGCTGACCAGCTCCCACCCCTCTCGACCGTAGCGGTTCAATACGTAGAGTCTCAGGGCTGCTTAAGTAACCTTGAATATCCGGTTCGGTCGTCTCATCTGTCGACTTGAACATCAGCACGCCGCTGGTCACGGTTTTATAGGGCAGGGGGACGAAGGTCTGGGTGTATTCAAAGAGTGTCATAGGATACCAACTGCAAGGTGGTGTGATCGGACAGATCATCATCGAAAAGCTCGGCGATTGGTGTCCGGGAATTTTGCCCAATCAGGAAGTCTTTTTCAGAATTTCCCTTGAGTGGTGTTTAAGACGGATTCGGGTCCATGCAGTTAACGCAATCCTCGCCCAGTATCGCGTCGGCAGGTAGGGCGAGCTGAGGGCGAAGCAACTGTCGTATCCTACTGAATCCACTTTGCCCATCAGAAAGCTTCAGTCGCGCGCGATGAGTACCAAACGCCATCATTATTGACGGGCATAGCGCCTTTGCATATGGCTCATTCAGGCGCTAACAACTCCACCATGGCCTTTATTTTTCGAGATATGGGGGAATAACGGAACCCATCAGCACAAGCGCACCACGAACGTAACACCTAAAGTGCCCAGATCACCGCTCCCTTTATTGCGCATTAAGAAATAACCCGATGGAAACGTTTTTCTATGGCTTTATCGAACCGTCCGGAAATCATCTATACCGCTGATGGCCATTCCCTTCCCAACTCAGACAACAGCGATCTTGGGAGCAATTGGCAGGTGCGTTTCTGGATGATTTTCTCCGGTCAGACTCTTTCCCCGATCGGCTCCGGGCTGACCCAGTTCGTTCTCCTTTGGTGGATTACAGACACAACAGGTAGTCTGGCAGCGCTGGCAACCGCTGGGGTCGTAGCGCTCTTGCCGCAGGCGCTGATCAGCCCTCTGGGAGGCATATTTGCTGACCGCTACAGTCGCCGCGTGTTGATGATTGCCACCGATATGATCAGCGCGCTGTGCATGTCGATATTGATTGTACTGTTTCTTACCGAGCGTGTTGAACTGTGGCACATTTACTGGATGATGTTCGTACGCAGCGCGATGCAGGCGTTCCAGACGCCGGCCGCATCGGCTAGTGTTGCTATGCTTGTGCCACGCAGTTTTTTACCCCGTGCAGCGGGTTTGAGTCAGGCCATGCAGGGAATAAGCCTGGTTGCTGCCGCACCGCTAGGCGCGCTCGCTATCAGCATGATCCCGCTGGGATGGGCACTGTCCATCGATGTGGTGACAGCACTATTGGGCTGCTTGCCGTTGTTGCGCTACCGTATTCCCCAGGCATCCAATAGCAACCGCACGGGCCTATCAACTCTAAGGAGTGAGTTTCGCGATGGCTTGCATTTGATCTGGAGTCACCCTGGCTTGCGCCGCCTCTATGCGTTGATGGGGGCCGTGGTACTTGTGATTATGCCTTCGTTCACATTGGTGCCATTGTTGGTCAAAGAGCACTTCGGCGGTGGTGCGCCGCACGTTGCGTTTATTGATGCGATGGCAGGCGCTGGCATGTTGGTAGGGGGCGTAGTTGTGGCGCTATTTGCGCCTCGCCAGCCAGTCACATGGATCCTCTGGGGCTTCGCTACCTCATGTTTCGCGCTAGCATTAACAGGTCTGATGCCGGCCGACCGCTTCAACATCGCCGCAGTGTGTTGGATGGTTAGTGGCATGTCCTTCATTCTAGGCGATGCCCCAATGACTGCATTGCTGCAAAGCAGCATCCCCAATCACCTGCAAGGGCGTGGTCTTTCGTTGCTGAATATGGTCATGGGGCTAGCCGCTCCACTAGGTTTGGCACTGACAACTCCACTAGGTGAGCTTATCGGCGTGCGATGGCTGTTTGTCGTTACCGGCGTGTTAGGCGGACTGATTTGCCTGATGGGATTTTTTTCAACCGCCGTGCGCCGTCTTGAAGACGGCACGCACTAGTGATGCCCTCTCACAAATAACGTTCATGGCATGGAACCGATAACGACTTTTTGGCCACTTACATGGTTTAAGGACATTCCGATGCATACACTCTAGGTTTGGCAGAGTGTTTGATCTCAACCGCAGGGACACCCGATGAAGCAGATGATCTTCGCCGACGCCGAGTACGCTGATAAATGTAAGCAAGCCTCTAAAGAGCGTTTTCTGACCAAGCCTCATTATCCCAAATGCAAAGGGGTTCGTCCGGCCTTTCCGCCGATGGCCGTGCTGCGCATAAAACATGATTAAGCAGGCGGGATCAGCGGTAATGCGGGTTACACCGGCGTGGACAAGCATCAGGATCGTCAAATTATCTGGTCGATTGTTGTACGTCCGAGCCGCTGCAAAAAGCTTGATGAGACTAGTTGGATCGTGCAGGTGCATTGCAAAATCGAGTACGCGAAAGCCCAGTGCGCGCAAAGGTCGAACATCCGTTCCGCGTGATCAAGCGCCAGTTTGGGTATACGAAAGTGCGGTTTCGCGGGCGCTCTAAAAACACCGGGCAACAGGCCGCGCTCTTTACCCTGTCGAATAGTTGGGGGGGGGGGCGAAAGCGCCTGCCGGTGATAGGAAAGTTGCACCTAAGTGTGGAAAACGTCTTGGGACGGTGCTAATCGACAAAACTTAATGAATTAAACGCGGGAAAAGTCTGAGGTTCTGATAGGACGGGGATTTTTTGAAACTCAGGCTAAAAAGTGATCAAAAGTTGATGCCTGCTTCAGACCTTCCTCAAGGCGTTTAATGAAAAAAACTGGAGGTGCCATGGTGTAATCATCTACCTGCTGACGCTATGAATGCCTGAATAACGTGAATCTCAGGATGCAGCGCTTGGCTGTGAAGGTCATACGTTTAAATGCGCCCCTTCAGTCAATATAGCGGCGTTTAAAATCGATAGAAAAACAAGGTCAACCATGTCATATCAAAAAGCAGAACCCGCTTACTTCACAACGACCCAAAGCCCAGTAGAGGTTTATACAGAATGGGACCCGTTGGAGGAGGTTATCGTCGGAATCATGGATGATATTCGTGTCCCGGATTGGGACATCGGCCTAAAAGCAATTATCCCGAAAGAATCCAGTGATTTTTTTATGACGTACTCCGGGCGACGCTTCCCAGAGGAGTTGCTTGTTAAAGCCAGGCAAGAAGTCAACACCTTGGCGCGAATATTGGAAACTGAAGGCGTTCGCGTAAAAAGGCCCAATGAGTCAAATCACCACCAACCCATCATGACGCCGCACTTTACAACGGGCGGAACCTTTTACTCCGCCATGCCCAGAGATTGTCTTTTCGCGATCGGCAAAAAAATCATTGAAGTACCCATGGCTTGGCGAAGCCGTTACTTCGAGACCTTCGCGTTCCGCGACCTGTTGAACGACTATTTCAGTCAGGGCGCCGAGTGGATCGCGGCCCCCAAGCCCATGCTGAAGGACGATGTCTGGCAACCGAATTATGATTTCGAACAAGAACTTCCGTTTCGTTCTATTATCACGGAGGTGGAGCCGCTGTTTGACGCCGCCGATTTTATGAAAATGGGCCGGGATATTATCGGGCAGCGCAGCCATGTGACGAACAATAAAGGCATTGAATGGTTGCGTAGAACCTTGGGTCCGGACTACCGCGTGCACATCTATGAGTTTGAAGAGCCGGGCCCCATGCACATTGATACAACGATATTGCCGTTAGCACCGGGCCGCGTACTCATCAATAAAGATTGGGTGCCACAGATTCCTGATATTTTCAAGGACTGGGAAATTCTCAATCCGCCTCCCTCCAACCTCCCGGATGACCATCCTTTGTTCATTACGTCGAAGTGGATTCACACGAATGTCCTGATGCTTGACGAGCGGACTGTCGTGGTCGAGAAAGATGAAGAGGCGCTCATCTCCGCTTTCCGCAAATGGGGCTTTGAAACCATTCTTTGCCCTTTCAAGCACTTCCAATCCTTCGGCGGCTCGTTCCATTGTGCCACTTTGGATGTTAAGCGACGGGGAGGACTGCACCGTTATATTTGAGGGCCTTGCCTAAGCGTGTGCAGGGCCTGAAGGCCCTGCCACTGACAAAGACATTTTCAATCGGACACAGACGATAGGAACTCGACATGCGCCCTACAAAAAAAATACTGGTGGTTTCTTCCGAACTGGATGCCGCGAAAACGGTACGCGACGTCAAAACCATGTACCCGTCTGCCACGTGGGATTTTATCTTCCTGTTGGAGGATTTTCTGGGAGTGGCCAACGATGAGCTGAAGTGCCCTGAACACTTTATCGTGCGCGACTTCGCCGACACAGCCGGGATGATGGCGGTGCTGGAAGTGATTGCCCAGCAGCACGTTATCTCTCAGGTTGTCCCCAGCGATGAATTTTCTGTTTACATTGCTGCATTGGCCAATGACCGCTGGGATCTTCCCGGTATAACCCGTGAAAAAGCCAAATCTTTTCGTGACAAAAAAGCAATGAAGGAAATCGCTCAACACGCCGGTATCAGGACTGCGCGGGAAATCACCTTGTCCGACATCGAGGGCGGGCATGTTGAATTTCCTGTGGTCGTTAAACCGCGCTCTCTGGCAGGTTCAATGGGCGTCAAAATCGTTACTGAAGCAAAACAACTGACGGAAATGGATGTCGACTGGGGAGCGGCTTACCGAGATATGGATGAGCGACAGTACATGATTGAACAGTACAACCCTAATACGATTTATCATATTGACTGCATTGTTCTTAAGGGCCACCTATCTTTTATTTCAGTCGGTCAGTATTTGGGTAAGCCTATTGACTTCTTGCAAGAAAAGCCGATCGGAGTATTGTCTGTACCTGATCAGGCCGTCGAAGATACGTGGCGACCCTTTGCTGAATCCGTGATTAACGCTTTTGAAGCCCCTGAGGGGGTTTATCACATTGAAGCCTTTGCCGATGCCGGCTTCGGCTTAGAGTTATTGGAAATTGCTTATCGTCCTGGCGGAGCAGCGATTGTAGAAATGATTGAGATGGTGCATGGGCTGAATTTGAAATGCATTCACTTAGCGGCGCAACTTGGGCTCGTCGATTATGTCGATTCGCAACGTCAGGAAGAGGCGTTTGGTTATATGACTTTTCCAAAAAAGCATCTTTCTACTGAAGCGCTTTACGTCACTCAGATTTTCTTGCCCCCCCTCGAAAGCATGCCGACCTTGAGAACCCACGTAGTGCCGGCTCTAGGTGACATCGCATCAGGTGAATTCTACTGTTACAAGGATTCGCTGGGATCCTTCGTATTTTGTGGAGACCGTGACCTTGTCTCACGGGATGTGCACTACCTGAGCGAACATTACTCGGTAAAGGTCGCCGCGAAAAACAGCCCTCCGTTTGAGGAGTGACATTCCCCTTTGCACAATTAATGATAACCACATTTAAAAGAGCTGTTAGGTCATGGACAAAAATAAGCCAAACACTATTCTGATCGTCTCTTCCGAACTGGATGTAAGCGAGGTGGTCTCCCGAATCAGGAGTCTCTACCCGATCGATGCCTGGACGTTCATCTACCTTCTGGAGGATCTTCTGGGGCAGGCGGGAGAGGCGCTGAATCGCGATGGACACTTTGTGATCCGAGACTTTGCCGTTCACACCGAGGTCGAAAAGGTATTCGGCCAGATTGCAAGGAAATATTCCGTCACCGCCGTCATTCCGAATGACGAGTTCGCGGTATACATTGCTGCATGGGCCAACGACTGTTGGCAGCTGCCTGGATTGACTTTTGACGTGGCGACACGGTTTCGTGATAAAAGGCGAATGAAAAAAATTGCCCAAAAGTTTAATATCCCGACAGCAAAAGAACTATCGCTTGATGATATTAACCGTGGAGGGGCGACGTTTCCGGTTATTTTGAAACCTCGGTCTCTGGCGGGATCTGTAGGGGTCAGAATCATTACTGAGGTCCAGCAACTTTCTGAGGCATATGCCACCGAAATTGATGACTATCAGGATATGAATGAGCACCAGTATCTTATTGAAACTTACAACTCACAACCCCTTTATCAAATTGATGCTGTGGTTCTAAAAGGGCAGCTGGCGTTCCTGTCTGCAGGTAAGTACCTAGGTAAACCCATCGATTATCTGGCCGAATGTCCACTGGGATATTTTTCACTTGCTGAAGACGATCTACACACCCTATGGCGTCCATTCATCGAGCGAGTGTTGTCCGCTTTTGAAGGGCCTGATGGTGTTTACCATATTGAAGCGTTTGGTGATGCGGGCGACGGATTTGAATTACTTGAGATTGCCTATCGGCCCGGTGGGGCTTCCACTGTCGATATGATAAAAATCGCTTATGGAATAGACCTGCGTTTCATTCATCTTGCCGTCCAGTTAGGGCTTGTCGATGCCTTGCACGTTGACCGTAAGGGCGAGGCCTTTGGCTATATGACGTTCCCTAAAAAACACTTGGCCAAAGAAATGCTTTATGTCACTCGGGTTTCACTGTCGAGTATGGAAACCCTGCAAACACTGAAGATGAAGAAAATTGCGCAGGTAGGCGATATCGCTTCAGGTGAATTTTTCTGCCACAAGGATTGTTTGGGGGCCTTTGTATTCTGTGGCGATCGAGGCAGCGTCGCTCATGACTTGAAGCATGTTGAGGAGCATTATCAAGTGCATGCAGAAGCTGCGCGTGGTTGATAGACAGTACCCGTCCGGGCATCCCGGCTTGAATCAAACCGGTCGCAAGTTATGTGGCAGCAACTGATCTGTCTTGCATCGCCCGATGCATCGGCTGGCGCGTGAGAACCTTCCTTAAGTGTAGCGGCTTGCAATCGGAAACGACCGTGCTCGCAATCAGCACACTTTTCGGCTCAGATTAACTGCGGCTGACGCAGCCCTCTGGCTCACATTAGTTGCGAGCGAGCTTGCATTCAACTGCCTCTGCTTGCATTACATCGCTGGCAACTCACATTAGCTGCGAGTGAAAATGAGCGGGGCAGATTGGCAAATCCGCCGCGAGCATTTCGTCGCGCAGTGTGTCCATGTCAGTGGTGTGCTTCCCGCTCGACGCATTCGCCGGTTTTGAGTCTGTCTTTGGAACCCAAGAGCCCTTGCGACCACACATTGGATCCGATTACTTCATCCGGGACAGCTGATAGCGCTATGAATCCTCTACGATCTATTCAACACAACATTGCAACTCCCCCAATCAGTGGCGGTCAGCCATTAGACGCGGTGGGCCCTCAGGCCCAGCAATCCCATCCTAAAAGGATTTCACCTTCTCAATTGAGCCAAAGCGCTCACCAGGCTCTAGAACGCCTTTCAGCTAATGCCGAACACCAACGCCTTGCATCACTGGTACGCAACGCTCTGCAGGATGGCACATTTCAATTTCAATCCAGTAACCACACGCAAGTAACCTATAAAGCGTCAATCTGTCTGCCAGCTGACACCGATACCGTGAGAACCGACCACTTGATTAATAACGAGCTGACGGTTCAGGCCCGATTAAATGATCAATCGGAGTACGACATCGTCAGCGCACATTTGCATGGCTCTTCGAAAGCCATATCCTTCGACGTACCCAGCCCCCCGCCCGCACATGGTTCAGCATCTTCTGTCTTGAGTGAACGGACCCATCTAGGTATGAGTCGCGTTCTCTCACAAGATGCAGTAGACAGCAGTAGCCTGGAAACTCCGTTACTGAGCTCGCCAGACCATTCTCGTCCGCCATCACAGCCAAAGCCCGTGCATATCGGGTCGGTCCGCAGGGACTCTGGTAGCCTTGTTTCCGATAACCCGGTAGTGCAGGCCCTGCTATCGTTTGCGCAGGCCGACCAGGCATTTCCACCACAGGCCGCGAGCATTGCCGGGGTCCAGCTGGAAATGCGGCCACGTCGGGATATTGAGAAAGCACTTGAGGAATTCAAAGGCGCCTTCACGGTGGTGAAGGCGCAACTGATGTCCGGTGCCAACTCGTCGGAGCGTGTAGATGAGGATGTCAACGCAGACATCCATATCCCCTTATTGCTCAAGGCCATCGAGCGGGGGGCTGCGGCATTTGGTCCAAACGCATCAATCGGCCAGAATAGCGCGAAAGCGTTTCTCGCCTCATGTGCTCCCAAGATCACGTCCAATGACGATGTCCTCTCCGAGTTCATCAACCAGAAACTCAAGGGGGACGACGATCTTCAGGTTCGCCTGGGCGCACAGGAATTGTTGCATGTAGCCACCAAGAAGGAATTCCAGCTCGGCGGTCTAGCCGGCAGCATCGGGGTCAGCAGCATACTCGGCTCGGCATGGGAGCTTGGCGCTTCTGAGCTGTTGAAAAATGCCATCTTCGGCAAAAATTTCTCACCGAGCCAATATGCCCTGCAATTGGCTGGAATCGATTCAGTGCCTCCTTTGATTATCGAGTCCATGGACACCATGTGCGTACTTGCCATCATCAAGGGCATGAAGGGTGAGGAGTGGTCCATGAGCGATCTACTTCCCAAGGCGTTGAAGGCCGGTGCTATTTCCTCGGTGGTGTCATTCCCCAATAATGTTTTGCAGTATGCAGGTTTCAAATCCAGAGTCGGCGATCTTGCGGCAAACTCAGTGACAACTGAAGCGGCCATCTTTGGCGCCGCCTCCGGTATTCCACCCGAGGTCAAGGAAAGTGAAGAGCTGATGCGTGCTGGCTTATTCCAGAGCATGAAGGACGGCGTGATGGCTCATTCAGGCGAGGGGGTGGACACCAAAAAAACGATTGAGCGGATGACGCGCCATGCGCTGGATATCGCTCCGGGCGAAAGCACCGCTGTCAAGTCCATGGGGCTGGCATCGATTGTCGGGATGATTCCACTGATTGCCAGCAACAAGGCAACCGGGCTGCTGTCGGAACAGGTACTGCGTATTTTCCGGAGCGCCGTCTTCAATCCAATCGAAGCCATCGCTCTGAACGCGTTGGCGCTTGGCGGGCGTGTCAACGTTCCCGGGCTATTTGATTCCGACAATGCCAAGCATGCACGCGTGGTACAAACCATCCTTGCGCGGGCCAGCCAGCACATGGAAGCTGGAGACCGTGACATTTCCGCAGAGGAGCTACATCAAATGCTGGCTCCCCGGAGCGAGTTCCTGCGCCATGTGGGATCTGCGATTGTCAACGGCATGAATGCCAGCTTTGAGGCAATTCCCGCCCTGGTTCGGAAGCTTGGATATGGTGAGGCTCCATTGGCCGAACGTATTCCGTATCAAGACCTGGCTGTGCCCGACACGTCGCGGCAGCCCGCACCCTGAATCATAGTCGACGCGATCTACTGGACTTCACGAGCAGCAGTCAGGCGGGTAGCATGGTTTTTCACCATGCTACCCTCGCCATCGCGGATGGTCCCACATTTGTCGGCACTACGGGTCAATCTGGGGCTACCGTCGACTGGACAAGCGCAGATTTGGCTAAAGCGGACATCAATAACTTTGCTTTCTCTGGATGCGTCACATCATCTGGACCTACTTGCTCTACAACACCAAATCCTTCTGTGTGTATAGCTTTTGGTTTAAATAGCAGTTTTGCCGCCCCTGGCACTGAGGCCAGTAATGTCAGAGGATCATACAGGTTTAGCTTCGTCACCTTAGGCCAGATATCTTCAAACGAACTCTCTTTATTTTTATCCAGTTGTGCTGCTTCAATCTGTGCATTCGGCATGAACGTCCGAAAGAACCATGAGTCATCCAACCCGGGAAGCAATCCAGCTTGAATACCTTCCCAGAGGCCTTTCAACGCACTCTTCTGAACGTCTCTCAGGTAGTGGCCTACTGGATGTCCGCTCCCCGCTATCCCTTCGTAAAATGAAGGCGAAACCGCCGTTTTATAGGCCGCCTCCTTTGTCACTATACGAAGTGGAATGCCAAGCTCCTGCGCTTTCCGATAAAGACTGCGCGCAGCGTCCATGTCGGTCGCATTGTTGTAAGCGCGTGCATCAGGCTGTACAAAACCATCTGCGTCCTTTAAAGGCTCGACGCCGCCCATGATGGTGATGTCATCAACCCGTTCGCGCACCATATCCGGGCAGGTAGTGATGAGCGCATTGATATCACTCATGCCTGCAATTACGACAATACCGACTCCATGTGGCGCACGGGCCAGGCGCCTGCTCATGTCCTGCAAGCTGTCGCGGTGTATTTCACCAGGTCCAGCCCTTAAAGCATGACCTTCCAGTAAAAATTTGGCATGTTCCTTCGACTGAAGCGAATTCATTGCGTAATCCCGACCACGCGACACATGCACGTCATGCAACTCAAGCTTGTTGAACACGCCTTTGGCCATCTCGGCACGTTGAGAGCGAACTTCAGCATCACCCAGTGTCGCCACTACATCCGTGATGTGCACAAAGCCCTCAGCCTGCAATTGCTTGCCCAAGGTGTAGGTCACGACATCATCTGGGTCCTTGTTAGGATCAGTGAAAAACCACGTATCCTTAGGTAAAAGGGGCTTGTGTGATCTCAGTTCGTTGATGGCCATGTTTTCATCTGAGGTCAGATGAGCGTTACAGGCTCCCACTTGTGCAAGCATCGTGCGCTGTGCCGCAGTCAATAAAGCTGGCGCACTTTTCGACCGCTCCAAAACTGGGCTGCTCATGCTTGCTTGCTGAGAAAGCGCTGATTGCGCGCTACTTTCCGATGGGGTACGTGATATTTGTTTTGACTGATCTAGGATGAGACGTGAGGTGGTATGGCCTGCGGTGATAGGACGATGCATTGAGTCGATCTCCTGGATAGATGAACCTGCTGTGTGGCAAGCAACGCCGTTTCGGTTTCATCACCAGGGTCAAGTGCAGCGCGCTCCGGGTTACAGCATATGCGGATTTTATCCGCCGGATACCTGACAGGCGAGAAACCTGTCTCAGCGGAGTTGGTGAAATCCGTGCTGTCGCGGCAACTGGATGATCTGGAACCAACCCTGACGCGCCATGGCTACCGCATCAAGGATCTGGTCGAGCAGTTCGACGCCAGACCCACCGAGATCAAGGCGCTGTTCAGCAACGCGCTTGATCCGGCCCGAGCCGCTGAACTGCGTGACAAAATGCTGGCCGCAGGGCTGCCGATTTGATTCAGGCCGAAGACCGGTCAGTTGCAGTTAATGTGAGTCGGAGAAGATGGAATGCAAGCCGATGCGGCTGAATGCAAGCTCGCTCGCAATTAATCTGAGCCCGACGGCTCCGTCAGTCGCAGTTAATCTGAGCCGAAAATTGCGCTGATTGCGAGCACGGCTGTTTTCGATTGCAAGCCGCTACACTTAAGGTACGCATATTGGTCATGGCAATTGAGCGTCGCAAGGTGCAGCTTATCAAGGTCTTGAGCGCTGCTTCATGTCCTTGAAGCGCTGCATGATATCGATCACGAGTGAGTTGACCGCCAGAATCTTCATGGCTCTTGTGACAGCGACGTATAGAAGGTTCAGCTCATCGTCGCGTTTGCCGGCGTCGATGTCAGGGGAAAGCGGATCCGCAGAAAAGTCGTCATAAAGCCCAACGAAGTCCCACTCCAGACCTTTGGCTCTGTGCGCAGTGCTGAGGGTCACCGTTGCATCGAGCTCCGAGGTGACAGAGGCTCCTCGCAGTTGCTCAATTCGTTTGGGCAGGTCGGGGTAGTTTTCGATCATTTTGATCGAGCGCAGCATCTCAGGATCCTGCGTGGCCTTCGCGATCACGACATACTGGTCGTAATCGGCATAGTCAGTGAGCAGTTTTCGCTGCTGAACCTGGTCATTCATATGCCGGCTGAAATAGAACAGGTCCTCCAGATCACGCAAGGAATAGCTGTCGATCCCTCCGATCCACTGCATGCGGTGGTCTTGGTTGACCAGGCGCAGCGCGTTCTCGATCACACCGCTCACAGTGCGGTGCAGGTAGGTTCGGTGAGGTAGATCCTCCGGTAAGGCTCGTTTCACCAACGTGGGCTGTCCCAGGCCTTGCAGGGGGATCTTTTCACCCTTGAAGGACAGGATGACGTTGGCCACGTAGGCAACTGCCGGCCCAAACCTGAAGCTCTGAGTCAGGAAGTGCTTCTCGGCGTCCTTCATAGCCGGGCTGTTTAAAGCATCCACAGCGCCTCTGAACCGATAAAGTTGCTGATGCCGATCACCTACGGTCACTTGCGTGATTTTTTGGATCTGGACCAGGTTCGCGATCACCGGGTTCACGTCCTGCCCTTCGTCGAGCAAAATCGCACCGAAGCGCTGGCTCAGATCCGGCTGGCTCATCTGGTACAGCTTCAGATAGCCGTCGTGCGTCATGGAGACTGAGCGGTCCTGGATATCGACCATCTTGTCCCAAACGTCTCTGGTCAGGTTGAGCGCTTTACTCATGTACTGCTGCTGGACCGAGGTCAGTGTGCGGTTGCTCTGGAATCGCACAAAGTGGTCTTCCAGCAGCTCCAGATCCTTGCTGGCCATGAAGGCATTGAGGGTCGAAACGATATCTTTGGCCAGCTCCCAGTCCTGGGTATTGATCGTCCTCGCGATGTCGGTCAAACGCAGATTGCCAGCCTGCTTGTGTTTGTACTGGCTGCCATAGACAGCGTAGGCGAGGCCGTGAGCTGTTTTGCAGGTCACGTTACGTGGAAAACGGTTCTTTGCCGCGATCTCAACGGCTTTGTTGTAGCAGAGGTACAGCATTTTGACCGACGAGTTATGCGTGGCGTAACCGACGAGTGTCGTTGTCTTCCCGGTACCGGCAAACGCCTGGACCAGTAGCTTCTTTGCGAAGGAGTGAATAGCTGGCAGTTGTTCTTCTGTCCATTGCATGGAGGGCACCTAGAGGTATTTTTTGAAGCTGGACGCCGTAATGCTGACCGCCAGGCCGAGCAGTGCCGCGCATGGCAGGAGCACTAGCAAAGGGCTCACGCTGAATGGCAGAGCCAGGTAAAGGCTCCAGGGGATGATCACCAGCGGCACCATCGTTGCTCGAGCTTTGTGATACAGGTAGCTGGACTCACGGCCGGCACCGAACCGCCGCAAGTCTCTGCGCACCAGTCCGTCCACAAAACCAACAAACGCCGTCATCACAAATAACGGGATTGCGAGGGTCAGGATCACCAGACGCACGCAAAACACCAGTGTCGTGTAGAGCGCCGCAAGGCCGTAATCCTGAAACTTGCTGACTCCCACGCCGAGCATGTATCGCACGTCGAAACCGCGTGATCGTTCTCCTGTCGCAGCATAATCAGAGGTGTGTTGAACCCAGGTCTGAAGCCCCGTCTTGACCACCAGCCAGTCATACGTGGTTTGAACCAGCCATGTCGCTGTTCGGCCAGGCTCTTGAACAACCACACTCTGCAGGAACCCCTTGGAGAGCCAGCTGAGTTCATGATCGAGCATTGCACGAGCATGCTGCCAACCGGCCTCCGGCCAGAAGAAGTACATGCAGATCCATTCGACGATGATGGCTCCCCCCAGAGAGAGGAACATTACTGCCGCGAATCGGAAGGGCAGGGTGAAGAGAGATCCTATGAAAGACTGTTCGTGGTCTTGTTGCTGTTTCGCGCGATCGGCAACGTCAGCCATATCAGATGCCCCCCTGCCGATCGCTCAACCCGCCGAGAGTCATGCCGCATCCTCAGGTGCAACAGCGATTTTTTTGAAGTCGTCGAGCAGATCTGCAGGCAGGGACTCGTTGAGCGTCTGATAACCAGGCGCGGACCACCAACCCGTGTCGTCGACCTTGCCCACCTGATAGGTCTGACGCATGCTTTCCGCCAGGGCCTGCAGATCTGCCGGCATCACCTCATCAGGATCATGTCCAGGCAAAGGCATTCTGATTTTCCACAGATTGCCGCCTTCCATGAGCGCAAAGCATTGGCCCTTGGGCAGGCCCACGACATGCGCGGGCTCAATCATGGGCACGCTGACCTGCTGCACCTGGTCATGACTGGAGGACGTGAACGCGGTGTTGCCCGTTGCACTGTCATTAGCCGAGCTGGCCGGTGTGGACGTGAAAACCTGAACCTTAGGTAACTGGTTTGTGAGCAGCTCGGCGGTGGATGTTTCACGGACGCGCAGCATGAACACGTTGTTGAAGTTACCGATCACCTGGCCAGCCTTCGCTTTGTTACCGATCTTCGCCTCGATATCGCTCATGGTCTGGGTGTAGGCAGTCACCTGCATGCCGGCACCGCCACCCTTGTTGATCATCGGAATGAATTCCTCACCCATCAGCTCGTTGAACTCATCGGCGTGGAGGTTGATAGGCACTTTGGTGCCAGGGACGCTACCCGGTAACCCGTCGTCGACGCCGAACTTGTAGATATGGCCAGCGACCGAGACCAGGTCGGAGAACATCGAGTTGCCGACGGCAGCGGCGACCTCCGTGTCCGACAAGGCGTCCAGGCCGATATAGACCACGGCCTTTTTGCGGACCACCTGCATCCAGTCAAAGATCGGTCGAGGATCGTTGGCGTACCTGAGCGGAATTTTCCTCCCATGCATTTGGAGTTCCTGTGCCTCGCTTGACCGTCAGCGGTTTTCTGGTACGTAATCTGGACCGCCGAACTTGTCACGCAGACTCAATGCCGAGCGCAGCAAGGGCCCCCACAAGCCGTTATCGCTGTTCCATTCCACACCTGCCCAGCGGGTGTCGGCCATAAGTGATTCCTTGTTGGCTTCAAGGCGTGATTTAAGTTCTGCTGACACGGGCCCCATGTCTACATCAAACAACCCGGCGTAAATCCCTTCTGGGTCCTTGGCTTTTTGGGTCAGGCTATACCTGTAACAAAAAACCCACCACTGGGCCATGTAAATGGCTCGATTCTGATCTGGATAACTTCTCAGCAGCTTTAGTAAGGCTTGCGTGAATTGCGCAGGGAAAGAGGGGTCCCTAACCTCGCGCCAGTAAGGCAGAAAAAGCAGTCTGAGAGCGACAGGAACATTCTGTGGCTCATCGTTATCGTCTTTGGTTTCGAGGAAATAAAAAGGCTCGCCGACCAGAAATCTGTCCAGCTCGTCGTTTTGTAACGCTAAAAATAGAACGTTGTCCTTGTCGTAACTCATCGCACCTCCAGTGGTTCATCCGTCAACTGTCTGCTGGCCATATGACTTCGGTGTCGCGTGCCTACCTGTTCTCGTGCGTTGGTTACAGCCTCGTTTATGACGATTTTATGACATTTTCGGAACCGATCCGGTTGCCTGGCCACTCAATTTGCTGTCGTTTATTACCACATCGGAGAAAGTACCAACCGGCAGCGCTCATCGTGTTTCAGGTCATCAGCTTCTAATGGAGATGTAGACCGCGTCCTCTTCGGCATGATGCCGTTGGTGCTTCGTGGGTAATAAACGGGATGTAAATTTATATACAGGAGTTTAATAATAACGATGGTCAAGGTTACCTCTTCCGGATTTACTGCCAACCCTCTCTCTCATCATGCGGACAGTGTTTCCCCCGCGAACAGTCCCCCTCAGTTACCGGAGCCTGTGCATCTGGTTGATTTAAGCGAGTCGTCCCGCAAGGGCGGCATGCGAAATCGGCCGCATGCCAGTTTGAACAGTCAGGTGCTCGAACTGCAAGCGGTGCCGTCGCAACGTGGAAAGCATGTTCGTGTCAGAAGTCATGCCGATGGCGAGAGTGTCATTAATGCCTGGCTGGCAAAGCGCCCCTCGGTTCAAAGCGAAACCAGTCTTGATAACGATGGCAAACTGGTGCGTTACACCCCCGTGAATCATGAGCCGCTGGCGCCGCGCAATGAGGCGTTTTTCACCTCGGTGCCGGGGATGTTGATGGCCGTTTTGACGGTCCACCCCGAGATGGAACATGGCATCAGCGGGGACATAACTGCTGATGCTGTGGCTGCCCGGCTTGCCGAACCGCCAATAGGGTTGCTAACCGGAATCTGGCAGTCTTCCCATGATCGAGCCTATCTGGAGCGTGGCGGTGTGGTGCATACCGCCAATATGGAAGAGCGCTGGGCGCCGTTGACGCTGCCAGGCATCAATCCCCGAGAGCCCCTGCGAATGGCCGGTTTGCAGGCCGATGGTGGAGTCTATCTGCATAACGGCAGCCAACTGTGGCGCTTGACCGAAACTGCCGCCGAGTCCGTGACCACCGAAAACCTTCCTGAAGGTGCGGCGGTACGCATTGGCGCCGGTGGCGAGGTGCATGGGCTGCATGAAGGCGCGCTTCATTCGAATGGCATTTCCCGTCCAATCGAGCTTTGGCGGCCAAAAGCTGGCGCGCCGGGGCGCGAGCAGAGTCCGGCGCGCCCCGTTGATTTGCTGCCGTTACCGGGTGGCACCGCTGCACTGATCCTTGATGACAAGGGACGTATTTATCACGCTGATCTGAAAGGCACAGGCGCTGTTGAAGCCCACCGGCTGAAATTACCTGCTGACTTTGCGCAGGGTAAAGGTTGGGCCGTGACCGCCATGGGATTGTCCCGAGACGACACTGTTCATCTGATGCTGCAGGATCAGAACGGGCGTCGCATGAGCTTGCAGCGAGCACCGGGCGAGGCGCTGTTTCGTCCTGCGTACCTGCTGGATCGCCCGTTGCTGCTGCTCTATACCGAAGGGCTGCATGTTCCGTCGGAGGCCGCGGTGCAGTCGCACGTTCAGCTTGATGGTCATGCTCAACTGGGGCATATCGATGGCGTGCTGCATTATAAAGCGGCTCCCGATCAGTCATGGGAACGGCTAAAGCAGTCGGGCGGCGAACCGCTGACGGGTTTGACTGCTCTTTATTCCAGCCCGCTGGGATTTATCGACAGGAAACCGGTTTTCGCTTTAGTGGGGGATGCCCGGCAGGTGGTCGAGTTGAAACTGGAGGGGCGTACATCCTGGTTGCCGAGCGATGCCGAGCTTCCGCGTCACCCTGCGGGCGGGCCTTTGGCGGTGATACCGGATACGGTAGCGTTACGCACCAGCCCGATCGCGCAGTTTGACGAGCCTGTACAGGCGCTGGCGGTTCACGGTAATCGCCGGGTCGTCGCGCTGACGGATTCGGGGCGATTAATGGCTGCCGATGCGGACACCCCAGCCCGCCGACTTCCCACGTTGCAGCGCCCCATCGCCATCGCCGTAGGGCTCAACGATCAGTTACTGGTGCTGCATCATCCCCATAGCCAGCGCCCCCAGTTGAAACGGTTGAGTGCGAAAGATGACTGGGAGCCGGTGCCGATAATTCTGCCGGGTATTGTTCACCCTTCAAGTCTTCGCGCTACTCGCACGGGGCAAATACAAGTGCAGCTGGGAGAAAACTGGCATACGTTGCTGCCATCAATGACGTCGCACGATAATCAGCGCTTACCTGCCCGCGTAAAACCTGAACCAGAGGGGGATGAGGCGCCGTCGGCGAATTTCCTGGCGGGTAGCAACGCCCTCGCCAATCAGCAGCAAGCCAGTCGTATCAGCACACCGCATCATGACGCATCGGTGGTTACGACGCTGGCGGGGACAACAGCCAACAACCCGTTGACGATGGCGTCGAGCCTACAGGCAGTGGTTGATACGACCCGCGCTCAGGTAGGCGCGTTGGCGAGAGATGTAGTGGGCGCAGCGGCGAACAGCACGATGCGGGCAATGGCGCATACCTTGGGTGTTGTACTGCCGCCAACGCCTCAGGAGAAGCGCCTGGCCAGTTTCCATAATGAGGCGAAACAGGCTTATACATCAGGAAAAATACTGTTTGAGCATCTGCCGTCACTCGCGCAAGTGCGCGTCGCTTCAGCCGTAGGGCCGTCGGACGGAGAAAGATTCGGGCTGTCACATCAGCAAACGCAACGCTTGTTGACGCTGCGAGAGGGGAAGCTGGAAGCGCTGTTACGCGACTTGCGCAAGATCGGCTTTCATGAAGGGGTGATCATGGGCGATATGGGCGACAGCGACAGTGCGCACGGTCTTGTTTCGACGACATCGACACCAACGTTCCGGCTGGCCGAGCTATGGCGACGGCAGCATTCGCGAGTGGATAAGGCGCTGTCTTCCGCTGGATTATCCAGATCGGAAGATATTTTTCCGGACTTGAACCTAAGTATCAACGCGTTGGCTGGCGGCGCGGCGCTGAATGCGGATCGTATGAGCGAACGTGAAGCTGAGTTGTTGAGCGTTTTGTGCGAGGTCAGCGAAAAAATGATGCGCGCTGGCGTACGCTTGCCGGCAGATGATGGAAGCGTTGACAGCGCCCACAGCCAGGCGCCATACGGCTTGAGAACAGCAGGATTGATTGCAGGTCTGGTGGACTATGATGCGCTGTTGAGCAGTACCGACGCGCAGGCGCTGGAAATGGCGGAGCGACTTCAGCAAGATGCCAGGCTTGCTGCATTGTGCAAACTCGGTCTGTCTTCGTGGGGTCAATTAGCGGCCTTCGATGATGTGGTGACGACGTTTCGCGAACAGATATCGTTACCGGGCTCGGCACGCCGCACCCAGTTGCTCAAAAATCTTGGCTTGCCACCCGATGCCGCGCCGGACGAAATGGCGGCGCGCATGTCCGACTTACTCCTGGATCTGTTCAACCGGAGCACCTTCTTTTCGACGCAGTCGCGTGGTCTGGAACTGCGCGGTTCGTTGGGATCGGCTGACTGGAAACATCTCAATGCGTTCAGCGTCGGCGTGACTGGCGAGGCGCTTCAAGTGCTCGGCGTAGAGCGCATCGGCGATGGCAAGGACGGCGATGCCGGGTTGGTCGCGTTTTTTGTGCGCCACGCCAAAGCCTCTGTATCTGCGACGTCAGGGATCGGAATCGATTTCAAGCCAGGCCCCGGCACTGGCGGCCGTGTTATTGATTCGCGACCGGGTCGCTCGATGAACTCGACGTGGGGAGGCTCTACCAACCTGGGTATTTCCGGCGCGTACCAGCATGGTCAGGGCGCCGCCGTGATCATCGCACCGTCGACGATCTCCGATTTCGTGCGGCTGTTATTCGATGTCAACCATCCCGATACCACCCAAATCCTGCGCACCGGTGTGAACGGTGGTTCGATTGGTCTTGATCTGTTTGAAACCAATGTGAATGCCTCTGTGGGGGCGAACGTCAGCGTATCGCCATTCAGCCTGAGCCAGAAATATGGGCCACAGAAACCGACGGCAGATGCGGCCGTCTCTGGCCCAGACAATCGGCGCAGCACCGCGTCAGGGTCGTTGTCGGTAGGCGGGACGGCTCAGGCTGGCGCGCACTGGGGGCAAATGGAGTTGCACCTGGATCACGCCTGGGCCGATATTATCGGTCTGGAATTTCAGGGCCGCACGGATTTCAATCTTGAATTCAATAGCGGCCTGAATCTGGGAGGCGCGCTGTCTTCCGCGCTGGGCGATAACCCCCAAAAGTTGATAAATGCGTCCACTGGAAACGGCAATCTGCAACTCGCCGGCATCCGCGTCGCGTCAAGCGATGTGCAGTTGCCGACCGATGCTGTGGTTGACGACAAGCGCCGTGGCCCCTTCCTGTCGACGGCCAGCTATAAACGCACCTTCGATACCGAAGTTGCCAAGCCTGTTACGGCCGGGGAGTGGAGCCAGATGCGCCAGCGCCTTGCCAAAGCCTTTCCTGACAATATCGCAGAGTTGGGCGCGCTCGATTACCCCACCAGGCCCGGTGAGCGTATCGCGACCATCAAACAGGTGATTGACCGCATACAAGGTGCGAAGGCGCGTAGCGTGGAAGCCGTCGGTGCAATGGACGGAAAGGCATTGCACCGTCAGCGTTTCGATGCCGCGAGAGAAATGTCGAACGCCGGCAACAGCGTATGGCGGGCGAGTTCCGAAATTGAGCGCGCCTCGATCGTGGAGATGCTGCATCAGTTGCGTCAGCAGGAACAAAGCGCCGTCCAGAATCACGCCCGAGCCATTCCCGGCGCGCGTGTGGAATTCAACCTGTTCGGTCGTGAATCGCTGGAAACGGTGGTCTTTCACGCCATCGGTCATCTGGGGCTTGGCAGCAAGCTGAACGATCTGGCGGAGCTGCGTCGCAAGGTGCCGGGTCTCGATCAGGTCATGCTGAGTTTCCAGTCGTTGCCCAAGGTCAATCAGGTGCGCTACGTTTTTGAGATGCGCCCTCAGGCGAGGTTCGCCATCAATGACGCGCTACTGGCGCGCGAGCAGCAGGCATCGGCACGTGCGCTCGGTTTGCAGGGACCCTCGGGAAGTGAATTGAATTGGCGCGGCGTTCTGGACAAGATCAAAACCACGCCTGACCTTTATCGGCTGGCGGCGATCGCCGTACATAACACCGATGAAAACCCCGTGACCTCAAGAATAGGGCTGCCGCTGCTGAATGTGTCGGCCACAGGCGCGACATCGCATCAGTTGTTCGAGGCGGAAATCCAGTTCCGATACGGTCTGTATGACGGTCTGCAAGGGGTTGAGTTGCTGGAGGCCGGAAACAGGGCATTGCAGTCGCCGTTACGGGCATTACAGCAATCCGGTATTCAGGCCCTGGGGCAGAGAACCCAGGCCGGGGAGGTTGCGTATGGCCCCCCTTCGCCGCGCAAAGAGTCGCCGTTGCGCACCGCAGTGGATGCTGCTGCGCTGACAACGAGTGACATCGCGCGACAACTTGAGGTTAAAGTCCAGCGCATGAATACCGCGCATGAGCGTGAGGCGAATGCTATCAGTTCGTTCCAGCAGGCTTATGGGATCGCGTCCGCGCATCTAGACAGGCTGCTTTTGCGCATTCCTGAATTGCCATTACCTGAAATTGATGACCGCGACGTCGATGGAGGACGTGTGCGCGGTACATTTGCGTCGCTCCAGCGACATCATCAGGCGCTGGATGACGCTATAAGTGCCATGCATCAGGCCAGCGAAAAGGTGTACACGATACCTGGCAAGCAGGCCACTCAAGAGCAAGACCCGGCGCTGGCTCAACTGCTCTCTGTTGAAAAACGTCGGCGTTCGCTCGGGCATGCCTTGGAAACACTGGCGGGCAGAGGGGTGGAAGCGGGCACGGCCACAGGGCTTGAACTTAACAGGGTCTCATCGCAAGTGAATGATCTGGTCGCTCGCCGGGACGCGCTGCTAAGGCAGCGTGAAAGCGGTGTTCAGGAGGGCGGTCTGGATAGCGAAGAGCTGGAAATGGAACTTCAATTGACCACCTCAGTGCTGCAGCGGTTGCGCGCCGATTTGCTCGGCGAGCGGCAGGCGATGGAGGCTACCGCCAAACGCCTGGATCAGGCGAGCCGCGCTGCCCTCGAAGGTGAGCGCAGCTTCAGCGACGCCGTGCGTGACAGGGCGTGGGGCGAACTCGATAACGTGTAGAGGTTATTGCGCTTCTCCCTGGCAAAACACAGAAAGCGACCTGATGGTCGCTTTCTTGTCATGCACCTCGTTCATAACGATTCCCTGACCACCAGCGGGCAATCCACTGGCTGAGTTCCCGATACGTCGAGGCCTTCTATCAAGTGCCGGGCGGCATTGCGCCCGATTTCGTAATACGGCAACTGCACTGTGGTCAGCGCAGGGATGAACAGTTCGGCGATGCCGATCATGTTGTCATAACCCAGTACGGCGACATCTGCGGGGATTTTCAGGCCTCGACCCAGCAACAACTGGTAGGCGCAGAAGGCAATGCGGTCATTGCCGCAGACCAGAATGTCGAACTGCGGACGGCCATCGATCATGTGCCGTTCGAGGATGGCGGCGGTTTCCCAATAGGCGTCATGTTCGGACAGGTTGTACTGCATGTGTTCGTCTGCAGCCAAGCCGAATGCCAGGCAGGCACGCTGCATACCCGCTTGCCGGATTTCCCAGGCCAGGCTCTGTTTTGGCAGGTTGATAAACAGCGGGCGTCGATAACCCTGGTTGAACGCGTGGTGCAAGGCGCGGTACTGACCTGTTTCGTCATCCGGCACATAACTGACAAGGCTGCTGTCATCGGCTACGCAATTGGCAAGCACCAGCGGTTTGCTCTTCAGGCGCTGAGGAATACTCACTTCACGCAACCCCATGGCGCTGAAGATCAACCCGTCGGGTCGGTGCGACAGCATCAGGTCGATATTCTGGTCGGTGGGCGGGTTGCTCAGCAGGTTGAGGATAAACACGTTCCAGCCTGCTTGCTGCGCGGTCTGCTCAATTGACAGCAGCAGCTCGACCGCAAACGGTGTCGTCGCGGTGTCCAGGGCAAACACTCCGATGGTTCGTGTCTGCAAGTTGTCACCGCGAATCCTGCGCGCCGACAGGCTGGGTACGAATTGCAGCTCGTCAATCGCGCTACGGACGCGCTGATACGTCTCGGGGCTCAGTTTTTCCGGATTATTGAGCGCTCGAGACACCGTCATCAGGGACACACCGGCCAATCGTGCAACGTCTTTAACTGAGGTCATGCGAGGCGGGGCCTGTCAGGTTGACTGATGATTGTCATGCTACAGAGGCCTGATTTTTTTCGCGACGTCAATGATGCGGCCTACCGGTAGCCCGAGGCGAGTGTCCATGCGTTGGCAATGCAGACCCGGCCTCCTGTCCCGTTGGCAATCAGTTTCACCCCCAGGCTGTCGGCCTGTGGATAAAGTCGGCTGCTAAGGGAGAAGCTGCCGTTTTTGTCGAATACTTCGATCGATGATCGATCAAGGAACACGCGCAGTTCCAGTTGGCCCTGTTTGGGGTCTATTGCCACGCTGCGTTGACCGCTGACGTGGGAGCCCGACGGGTCGCGGTCCAGGATCAAGCGTTTTAGCGAGGCATCGTAATAAAGCAGAGTCTGCTCCTTGCCATCTGCGCTGCAACGCAGTGCCACGCCCAAATGGCCTTCCAGGCAGTCGAGCAGGTCCAGATGCACATGTATTTCGAGCAGGTCGCCCCGCACCTCGGTCACCCACCGGGTACCCGGCTCGCTCCACCACGGGGTGCCTGGCACTGACGCATGGCGTAACCCCGTCAGTTCGCGTGCGGGGTGCACGCAAAGGCGCTCGTCGCGCACTTCAAGTTCGCGTGGCAGGCCGAGCATTCCGCGCCAGTGATGCGCGGTAGTGGGCGTCGGGCTTTCCCACATATCGAGCCACGCCCACACCAGACGTCTGCCATCGGCAGCCACGAGGGTTTGCGCCGCATAGAAGTCGTGGCCGTTATCCAGTTCGATAAAAGGCCCGCCGCTGAACTGCCACTGGCTGTCGATTTGGCCCACTCGGTAGCCGGTATGGAATTTGTTCAGCCGCTCGTAGCCCTGGGCCGGCATGCCTTGCGGGGAGTAAAGCAGTACGTCGCGCCCATCAAGGCGAAACAGGTCAGGGCATTCCCACATATATCCATCGCCTTCGTTGCCACTGGATACATAGCTCACCAATTCCCAGGCGTGCAGGTCTGCAGACCGATACAGCGGCAGCAGCGGCTTGTCACCCAGGCGCGCGCCGGCAATCAGGTACCAGTGCTCATCCTGCTGCCAGACCTTCGGGTCACGGAAATGAATGATCGTGTCTTGCGGCGGGCTGTCGATAACGGCGCCGTGTTTGACGAAGTTGATGCCGTCTAGACTGGTGGCCAGGCACTGCACCTGACGGATAAAACGCTCGTCGCCCACCTCTCCCAGCCAGGTGTGCCCGGTGTAGATCAGCGCCAGGGTATCGCCACACACCACGGCGCTGCCGGAAAAACAGCCGTCCCGATCGAAGTCATCGCCCGGTGCCAACGCAATAGGCAGGTGCTGCCAATGGACCAGATCAGCACTTTTGGCGTGGCCCCAGTACATCGGGCCCCATTTCGCGTCAAAGGGGTGGTGCTGATAGAACACGTGGTATTCGCCGCGAAAGTACACCACGCCGTTCGGGTCGTTCATCCAGCCCGCAGGCGGGGCCAGGTGATAACCGGGTCGATAATCGTGGATGACCTGCGACAGACCCTCCTCAAGCGCATGGTGCGCGCGCTCGAGGGCGGGAGACATCGGGTTGCTCATGGCATTTACAGAAAAACTCATAGGGTGCCTGCTTGTACGAGGTGCGGCGTGGTGCCGGGTGTCAGCTGCTGACCGGCGTCTGCATGACGCTTCAGGGCCAGGCCATCGGCGTCGAACACGTGCAGGTTGCTGTCATCCAGTTGCAGCGCGACCTGGTCGCCTGCCTGCCAACCAGCCTTGGCATCGCAGCGACAAATCAAGGGTTCGCTCTCGCCGGTAGCCAGGTGCACGTAAACCTCGCTGCCCAGGTATTCGACACCGGTCACCATGACGCCAACACCGTTGTTCGCAGCCGTCAGGGCGATGTGTTCCGGACGAACACCCAGGGTCAATTGCGCACCGTTGGCGAGGTTCGAGCTGTCAAAGGGCAGGGACGTCATGCCCAGTGCCGGGACATCGATCAGGCTGTTGCGGCCTGGTGCCTGCAAGCGTACTGGCAGAAAATTCATTCTCGGTGAGCCCAGAAAACCGGCCACGAAGCGGCTGGCGGGACGCTCATAGAGTTCGCGTGGTGAGCCAACCTGTTCGACCTGACCGCCGTTGAGCACGACAATCTTGTCCGCCAGGGTCATTGCCTCTACCTGATCGTGCGTGACATAGATCATGGTCGAGCCCAGCCGCTTATGCAGCCGCGCGATTTCGTTGCGCATCTGCACCCGCAACGACGCATCGAGGTTGGAGAGCGGTTCGTCGAACAGCAAAATGTCCGGTTCCCGCGCCATGGCTCTGCCCATTGCTACCCGCTGACGCTGCCCACCGGACAGTTCCTTGGGTTTGCGCTGCAGGAGTTTGTCCAGTTGCAGAATCTGTGCGGTTTTCAGCACGCGCTCGCGCAGGCTGCTTTTTTCTGTCTTGGCCAGCTTGAGACCAAAACTGATGTTGTCGTAGACGCTCATGTGCGGGTACAGCGCGTAGGACTGAAAGACCATACCGACACCACGCTCGCGCGGTTCCAGGTCATTGACCCGTCGTCCGTCGATCAGCAGGTCGCCACTACAGATCGAGTCCAGTCCGGCGATCAAGCGCAGCAGCGTCGACTTTCCGCAGCCAGACGGGCCGACGAACACAACGAACTCACCTGCAGCGATCTCCAGGCTGACGTCGCGCAGAATGCGCATGCCGCCCAATTGCTTGTCGATGTTGGCTAGCTTCAATTTCATCATGATGCTGTTCCTTGTCATGGTTGTGCATCAACCCTTTAAAGCGCCGGCAGTGAGGCCGGAAACGATGCGGCGCTGGAAAATCAGCACCAGAATCACCAGCGGGACGGTCACCAGCACCGACGCCGCCATCAGCAGGCCCCAAGGCAATTCATGGGAGCTGCCACCCGAAATCAGGGCGATGGCGACCGGCACCGTGCGTTGGGCGTCTGTCAGGGTGAAAGTCAGGGCAAACAGGAATTCGTTCCACGCGGCAATAAAAGCCAGCAGACCGGTGGTGACCAGGGCGGGCCACAGCAGCGGCAACAGCACGCGGGTCAGGGTGACCCAGGGCGAGGCGCCGTCCATGATGGCTGCCTCTTCCAGTTCATGCGGCAATTGCCCCATGAAGGTGGTCAGCACCCAGACGGTGAAGGGCAGGGTGAAAATCGTGTAGCTGAGGATCAGCGCCCACGAGGTGTTATAGAGTCCAAGCGCGCGGATCACTTCAAACAGACCCGACAGCACCGCAACCTGTGGAAACATGGACACGCCGAGCACCATCATCAGGACCGTGCCGCGCCCACGGAACCTGACCCTGCCCAAGGCATAGGACGCCGTCAGGCCGAGAAACAGCGCGAGCATCACCACGCACAGCGAAACCACCAGCGAGTTCGCAATGGCCTGCAGGAATGAAGCCTGGCTGAGGACCGCCGCGTAGTTGGAGAAGTCGGCTTTGGTGATCCAGTAGCTCGCCTCAAACAAGGCACTGGAGGGCTTGAGCGACGTCAGGATGGCGTAGTAGAACGGGAAGATTGCATAGCACAGCAAGATCCCGACAAGGCACCAGAAGCCCAGGCGCAGTAGTGCTTTTTTCAGTCGGCGCAGGTTCATGAGCGCACCTCCAGTTGACGACGTCCGAGGTACAGATAAAGCATGGCAATCACGGCCACGACCAGAAACAGCAAGGTAGAGGCTGCGCTGCCATAGCCCACGTCCTGAAACTCCACCAGGTGCTGGCGGGCATAGACCGACATGCTCATGGTGCTCGAAGAGTTGGAGGTCAGGACATAGATGACGTCGAATACCCGCAGTGAATCGAGGATGCGAAAGATCGCCGCAACCAGTAAGGCAGGCATCAGCAGCGGCAAGGTGACACGCCAGAACACCCGCAACGGATGAATGCCATCGACCCTGGCGGCTTCGTAGCAATCGCTCGGCAGCATCTGCAGGGCGGCCAGCATCAGCAGGGTGACGAAGGGCACGGTCTTCCAGACGTCGACGATGATGACGGCCCACATCGACAGGTCCGCATCTGCCGTCCAGGCCAAAGGCGCGTCAATCAAGCCAAGGCTCAGCATCAGGTGGTTGATGATGCCGAACTGGTCATTGAGCATCCATGACCAGATCTTCGCCGAGACAATGGTCGGAATCGCCCAAGGGATCAGAATCAGCGCACGAACCAGCGCGCGGCCGGTAAACTTGACGTTCAGCAGCAACGCGACCAACAGCCCCAGGACCATTTCCAGACCTACCGACACCACCGTGAAATGCAAGGTGTTGCGCACTGCGTTCCACCACTGCGGATCGACCAGCACGCCTGACCAGATGGCACCGTCGTAGAACAGGTAATTGCTCAGGCCGACGAACGAGCTGCTTTCTGTGTCCGACAGGTCGGCGTTGGTCAGGCTGAACCAGAATGTGCGCAGTAGCGGCCAGGCCGCCACCAGCGTCAGGCACACCAGCATCGGCGTCAGAAACAGCCATGCAGCGCGCACCCTGCGACGTTGTACAGGCGTTTCCCGGGTAATGAGAACGTCGTCACGGGGGAAGTCGATAGAAGAGGCAGGCATGATGATTTCCTTGCGTGTGGCTTACCAGTTGCGGCGTTTGATGCGCGTCAGTTCGGTTTCCAGTTCAAGCAGTGCCTGATCGACCGGCAAATCGCCCGCCAGCACGCTATGCACCCGGTCAAAGAACGCGTTGGATACGCGTGGGTAGCCGCTGCCTGTGATGGCGGCGGGGCGCATCACTCCATTGGCGAGGATGCCGTGCAACTGGTTGTAGTAAGGCATTGTTGCGAGCAATTCGGGATCGTTATAAAGCGACTCGATCACCGGGTTGTAAGCGCCTGCCAGTGCACGATGTTTTTGCTCTCGGGCACTGGTCAGGTAGGCAACCAGCTCTGCCGCAAGCCTGGGGTTGGCGCTGTACCGCGAAACTGCCAGGCCCCAGCCTCCGAGTGTGGAGGCGTGGGTGCCGTTGGCTCCGCCGCGGGGCAGGGGGGCGATGCCGACCTTGTCTTTTACCGCGCTGTCCGGGCTTTGCACCAACGCCCAGACATAGGGCCAGTTGCGCATGAACAGTGCATTTCCCGACTGGAATACGCCGCGCCCCTCTTCCTCGGTATAGTTGAGTACGCCGCGTGGAGAAATGTCGCCGACCCAGCTTTTCGCCAGGGTCAGCGCGGCTTTCGAGGCGGTACTGTTCACCACAATGTCCCCTTTCGGGTTGATCACCCCGCCTTCCGGCTGACTGCTGATCCATTCCAGGGCGTTGCACGTCAGGCCCTCATAGGCGCGCCCCTGGAAGACATAACCCCACATATTGGCGTTTCCTGCCCCGCGTTCGGCCTGTTGCACGTGCCTGGCGGTGGCCGTCATGTCCTCCCAGGTCTGGGGAACCGGCTTTTGGTACTTGTCGAGCAAATCCTTGCGGTAATACAGCAGCCCCGAGTCGGTGAACCAGGGCATCGTTACCAGCCGGCCGTCAACGGTGGCGTTGTCCACCTGAGCCTGGAAATAGCCTTGTGTCGCATCCGCTGGAAGTAGCTCGCGCAGATCCGTCAGGTGTTTGGCGAGCATGCCGGGCCACACCATGTCGATTTGAATGATGTCGATGTCGGTGGACTTGGCACTGAGAATTTGCTGGTAGAACGACAGGCGCTCGGTTGCCGAGTTAGGCGTGGAGACCACCTGGACGTCATTGCCGGTCTGTTTCGACCAGCTATCAACAGCCTCTTTGCACAGTTGCAATTCTGCTCCGACGGCCCCGCACGAGATCGTCAGATTTGCTGCGTTGGACAGCGCAGAGAACCCCGCAGACAGGGTGAGCAGCGCCACAGGAAGAAGAGATTTCAGCTGTTTCATAGAGCCCTCTTTATTTTTGTTTTTATAAAAGTTAACGTTAACATCGTCAATGTAACAGCGTATTTTCGATGTGGCACCCTTTTTTCTTCGATTCGCACAATTCTGCGCTGAAGGAAAAAAGCTTGGCCAACGTCACCAAAACAATAAAAACAAAACAGGAAGTCCACATGCAGAACGCATCAAGATGGGTACTCGCAGGCGTGCTCGGCACCTCGACGGCGGTTTCTCAGGCAGCGACTCTGGAAGAACGGATGGCTGCATTTGAAGCCCGTGCCAGTGCTGCTGAAAGGCGTGCAGCCGCAGCCGAACAGCAAACCCAGGCGCTCGCCAGGGAGTTGCAGCAAATCAAACTGGCCAACCCTGCTTTGCAGCCTGCGGCGCCTGCTGTGGCACCCACTGTGGCGGCCAGCCCGGCGCCTGCCCTGGATGAGCGCGTGGCAAAACTCGAAGCCCGCCAATTGAGCATGGAGAAGCCAAGCGGTGCCGGGCATCTCACCGACGGCTTCAGCTTTAAGGGCTATGCCCGTTCCGGCTTGTTGATCAATGACGGTTTGGGTGGCGGCCGCGGCGGGCCTTATACGACCCCGGCGGGTTCAGTCGGCGGTGCGGTCGGGCGACTGGGTAACGAAGACGACACCTACATGCGCTTCGACCTGTCGAAAGAAATCTATGCGCAGAACGGCACGCGTTCCAAATTCACGGTTTCCATCGCCGATGGAGTGGAAAGCTACAACGACTGGACGGCCACTGAGAGCAACCTGAATGTGCGGCAGGTATTCACCGAGCTCGACCATATCGCCGCGTTCAAAGGCAACCCGGTATTCGAGAACGCTACCCTGTGGGCTGGCAAGCGATTCGACAGGGATAATTTCGATATTCACTGGCTGGACTCGGATGTGGTCTTTCTGGCCGGGACCGGCGGCGGTATCTACGATGTTCAGATGAACAAGGGCTGGCGCTCGAACTATTCCCTGATCGGGCGTAACTACGGAGACTTCAGTGAGGGCGGCGTCGATGCTGATGTAGAGAGCTACATCCTGACCTCCAACCAATTCTTCGACAGTGGCCAGTGGCAGTGGATGTTCAATGCCATTGGGGCGAAGAAAAACGACGTTGGCACTCGCACCAATCAGGCCGGTTCGACGCCCGCAGATTCCGGCTTGCACTCCATGTTGGCCAATCACCAGAAAGACTTTTTCGGCCGTGAAGGCTTCTTCAAGACCGCTTTGCTCTATGGGCAAGGTCTGGGGGCGCAGGTCAAGGACATCGGCTCGGACGGTGAACTGCTCGACGACGCTCGCGCGGTGCGTCTGGCGCTATATGGCGAAACCCCTGTTGCGCCGGGATGGCGCATCGGCCCCAGCCTGCTGGCCGAGCAGAGCAAAGACCGATATGTCAAAGGCGACGATTATCGCTGGCTCACGCTGAACATGCGCCTGGCCAACGAGATCAACAGTAACTTCGAGATGGCCTACGAGCTGAGCTGGCAAACCATGGACCTGGACCCCAAAGGCTACCTGCAACGCAACGCAGTCGATGGCAACTTCTGGAAGTTTACGGTTGCGCCGACGTTCAAGCCAGACATGGGCGACTTGCTCACGCGTCCCGAATTGCGCGTGTTCGCAAGCCTCATGAACTGGTCTTCGGACCTGGACCGCTACAGCACGACCGGCAATTTCGGCAAAAGCGACTTCAGCGCCGGTGGCGTATGGCAATTCGGAATCCAGATGGAAACCTGGTTCTAGCGTTATAAGACATGCATGTGCGCCCGCAACGTTCGCAGTACCAGGGCACAGGGGCGAAATGCACTGAACGCCTGCGCACGGCCTGACTCCAAATCTTGCCCCGACGCCTAAAGCCAGCGTATCGCGTCGGTGGGTGTTTGAACCCTCTGCCCACTCAAGGAATTCTCATGACCGACCCACGTAATGTCGCCCACGACAAAAAAGTTCAGCAAGAGAAAAAGAACCACGGCGAAGAAATCGCGCCCAATGCCGAGCACGCGCCTCAGCCAGGCCTGAAGCCGGCACTCAAGCATGACGATGATGACAAGGACGACGAGCAGGTCTGAGCACAGCAAAAAGGCGTCCGTCGGGACGCCTTTTTGGTCAGTGCTTGTTGAAGTGAGCGTTGCAACCCGTCGGGTGTTATCCAGCCCTACGTTGCAACTACGGTCAGAAGCGGACCGTCACCCCCGCGTTAACCGAATGGAAGCGCGTGTCGGTACCGAACTGCCCTTGGTAGGACAGGTCCAGGTCGGTGCGCTGATTCAAGCGCAGTTTCGCGCCCACTTCAGTGAGGGCCGTGTTGCGGGCTTGAGCGACCCCTTGTACTTCGAAGTTCGGGCCGCCGGCGAAGGACTGGATGTTGCGCGGGTCCAGGTCACCGTAGGCGCGTCTCCATCCCAGCGAGCCGTAAACCTGAGTGTTGATGTTGGCCACATCGATGTTCGACGACGCGCGCAGACCCAACGTCGAGAAGAAGGTGTCCTGTTTATCGCTGGACACGTCCAGAGCGGCTGGTCCGCCTTTTTCGTGCATGTCCTTGGCATCGTAGCGCACGTAGGACAGGCCGGCGAAAGGCTCCAGGGCCACGCGGCCAATCGGTATGCGGTAGGCCGCTTCGCCACTGGCCTGCAGCGACTGGGCGTTGCGCTTGCCGGTCAAGTGGTCACTGAATCCGGCAAACGCCACATTCCGCTCACTCTCCAGCTTGTGCCAGGTGTAACCGACGTCAGCGCTGAGGCGCAGAGCGTCGATCTGAGCACCGGTGTAGAGGCCCAGATGATAGTTGTCGCTGTGGCCGTCAGCATCGCGGTTATCGGCATCGAACTTCGAGCGGCTGTAGCCGGCGTAAACGCCGCCGCGCCAGTCAGGGGTAAAGCTGCCGTCCGCCCCGAACAGCAGGCCGCCGGTGCTTTGTTGCAGACCGCCGGCACCGTTATTGCCGTCTACCTTGGTCCAGTTGCCGAATGGCTGCACCCAGGCGCCGTTTTGAGTGGTCGGTGCGCTTGGCATCAGATTGAGTGCCATGGCTGGCATGCGCAGCGTGCCCGTATCCAGAAGATTGCGCAGACGAGTGCCCAGAACGCCGGAGACCACCTGGCTGTTGGCGATCAGGGCGGTCGAGGTGCTGCTGTGGTAGTCGCCGGACAGTTGATCGGCAGCGTCACGAGCCCCTTCAGCGTCCAGAACCAGCAGGTTGTTGTAGAGACGCAGGGGTTCGCCGCTTTGCGCCAGTACGCTTAGCGCGCCAGCGGTATTGAACTGGTTCTGGGTCAGCATGACTGTCTGAAAGATGCCCGGGGCAGGGGCAGGTTCGGGAGCAGGCGTTGGCGCAGGTTCTGGAGTGGGTGTAGGGGTTGGCGTCGGTACAGGCTCTGGTGTTGGTGTTGGAGTCGGGGTTGGCGTCGGTGTGGGCTCTGGAGTTGGAGTTGGAGTTGGAGTTGGCGTAGGTGTAGGTGTAGGTGTAGGAGTCGGCTCTACGCTTTTTTGCTCGATGGTGAGATTCAGATCATTGGCGGTGCGTTGCAGCCCGACATTCAGGAACGCCGAGTTGGTCAGCGCCTGGGCATAGGCAGTGCCTGCGGCAGCGCCGTCGACCAAGCCGCCCTGAGCGGAGAGCAGGGTGTAGGTTCTGCCGCTCTGATAGCTTTGCGCTGGATCCAGCGCGGTCACGTTTACCTGCGTACCGCGCAGGGTCGCTGTGCCGCTCACGTTGATCTTGTCTGCCCTGCCGTCGCCGGCGATGTCTGCGGCGTAGCGTGAGCCGGCGGCCATGTCCAGGTCGCCTTGTATGGCCAGTGCGCCGATGGCGTTTTCGCCGGGCGACAGCGTACCGCCGGCAGAGACCTGGGTGGTGCCCACTTGACCGACGCCAGCCAGAATACCTCCGTCCAGTACCTGAGCGCTATTGGTGTAGGTTCCGAACTCGGTGCGGCCCGCAATGCCGTTGACCACCAGGGTGCCGTTGCCTACGTTAAACCGCGAAACGCTTTGGGTGGTGGCCGTGTTGCCGCGCTGATTGACCTGGTCGACGTTCCCTGACAACACCAGCCGCCCACCGCGTACAACGACGCTACCGGCTAACCCCGAGGTGTCGCCGCTCAGCGTAGTGTTTCCGCTGAACGCATACACTCGACCCGTTCCGTTCAGCGTGTTGGCGAACTGCAGATCGGGGTCGGTATGGTTGAACGCCAGGGAACCGTTGCCGGTGCCAAAGCTGACGGCGGTTTGCGGGTTCAGTCGGCCTGCCGCCTGAGCTGCGCCGGCAGTCATGGAATCGACATCGGTACGGTCAGGGTCCACCGCGACCGAGCCGCCGATGGCAAGCGTACCGCGCGTCGCCGTGTTGCTGTCGTTCACGAGGCTGATGAGCATACCGTTGGTGGCGCTCAATTCGGCACCGTCGGCCAGCGTCAGGTAAGTACGGACAATGCTGGTGCCGAGCGTCAACGTTTGCGCGTCGAGGCGGGTGCCCTGTCCGGTAACATTGACCTGATTGCTACGGTTGACAACGGCCGAACCCAGTCGCAGCTCGTTACTCGTCAGCACTGCGCCGTTTTCGAGGGTCAGGTCGTTTCTGTTCCGGAAGGAGCCGCTGTTGTCCCAGCGCGTTCCTGCACCAGAAAGCCTGACGACCGAGTCGATGTCGACCTGCTGGCTGTTGATTCTGGCACCCTCGTTGGCCGTGATGCTCGAGCGATAGACAAACACTCCACCGGCCTCGATGTTGACTGCGTCGACCAGGGAGTTCTGGCCGCTCACCGACAGCGTCGCGTTCGAAAATGCATTAGAACGGGCGCCACTGACGTCACCCAGATCCAGATCCCGTACCGACACCTGGCCCCCGTTGCGAACCGTCAGGTCGCCCTGGCCTACACCACCGACAACGATGGTGTTACCGAGCACGAATGAGGTACGAGGCACCACCCAGCGCGAACCGGCCCCTTCAACTACAACGTTGGCCTGAGCCATGTTGACGCCGGTGCGGCTGGCTTGACCCACGATACGGCCGCCTTCGCTGGTCACCGTCGCGCCGCTGTTGATCGTGAGGGTGGAGGTGTTGCCGTCAGTTGAATTGACGTCGATCGCGCCATCGATCACGCGGTCGCTGCTAAAGGTGTCCTGACCGTTAGTGAGCACATAGTCAACTGCATGGGCCTCCGGGAGCAGTGCAAGAGTAATCGCAAAGGCAAGGGGGGATATTCTAAATAAGGGGTTCATAGCGACTCCAGATACTCCATAAAGACCACAAGGGTGGCTGCCAGCCCTGAGGGCTTAAGCGTTTCCGTTCGGCAGGGTGCCAACAACGGGAGTATCGAGAGGCGAAGTTGTTATTAAAATAGCACGCATGTACTAGTGGCCAATCACTACAGTGCGAGTTGGCCGATACACCGGGCATGCAATATTTCAATAGCTCATGTGTACTATAGAAGTTTTCTTCTGCGCAACTTAATCTCGTGCGCGCACTAAACATCGCTCGTGAAAGATGACAGTGGCCCAAGCAAGTTGCCCGCGAAGCTGTTCCCGTCACGTATAAACACTGAATCCTGCAGATAAGAATTACTATGCTCAAGAGAACACTTGGCCTCACGGCTGCGCTGGCATCCTCCCAAATTCTTGCTGGCGGTTTTGCGCGCACCGAGCAGAGCATCAGCGGCATGGGCGTCGGTCAGGCCGGACGCGCTTCAATGGCGCAGGACGCCAGCACGGTCTATGGCAACCCGGCGGGTATGGCGCGTCTTGAGGGCAGGCAAATCACGGCAGGTGTCACGTTCGTTGATGCATCGACCGACATCAGCCATGCAGCCGGTCGTTCACGAGGCAGCAATGACGGCGACATGGTGCCGTTCAGCTCGGTTCCATTCGGGTTTTACACCCAGAAACTCGATGAGCACTGGGCGTTTGGCCTGGGTATCTATGCACCTTTTGGTTTGTCGACTGACTATGAAAATGGCTTTCAGGGGCGCATGTTTGCCAGCAAGAGCGACCTCAAGGTGGTGACAGTGCAGCCCACGGTCAGCTACGCCTTCAACGACAGGTTGTCGATTGGCGCAGGCCCCACGTTCAATCGAATTGCCGGGACGCTGGAGTCGGATATCACGCTCAATCCCGCCATCGCCGACACGCGCGTAAAAGTCAGCGGTGATGACACGGCGGTAGGCTTCAACATCGGCGTGCTGTTCAATGCGACCGACACCACGCGTGTGGGGCTGACGTACCATTCCAAAGTCGATTACAAACTTGGCTGCCATACGCAGGTCTCGACCGGTGCCGGGACGCCACCGCAGTTGCTCGCCAGCAATCGCTATGACTGTACGTTGAAAGTGGCCACGCCAGAGTCATACGATCTTTCCGTTACTCAGAAACTGAGTGACGCCTGGACGCTTTATGCCAGTGCTACCCGAACCGGCTGGAGCAGCATGCAGGACCTGAGCCTTCGTAATCAGCCCGTTTCTGCTGCGCAGGGAGGCTCCCTGGCATCAGCACTGACGGGGTCTATTCAGGAAGGCCTGAACTGGCACGACACATGGGCTTATGCCATCGGCACGGCCTACCGGCTGGATCAACAGTGGGTACTGCGTGCAGGCGTGCTGTTCGATCAGTCGCCGACCAGCAACACTGATCGATCACCACGCACACCCACAGGGGATCGCGAGGTATTCAGCGTCGGGGCTGGCTATGAGGTCACCCCGCAACTGACTCTTGATGTGGCTTACTCTTATCTTCAGGAAGAAAGTGTCGATGTCAGCCGCGCCAATGCGCTAGGCAGTTACAGTGCGACGTATCAGAGCCATGCGAATTTACTCGGCGTTGGCGCGACCTATCGTTTCTGACCGTCAGTTGTTATGTGTGATGTTTCATGTTTCCAGCCGCTGGAGCAGCGCGTTGTAGTGCACCTGTACTATTGATGTCGTTTTGCGCAGTGGCTACGATTTTGTGCGAAGTTTTTTGCCCTCCATTATTTCAACATAGGGGGTAGAGCACATAAGTAACCAGCCAGCGGAGTGTGTGAATGAAAAGTGTAGCCTTGTTTCCATTGATTCTGGCTTTGTCGGGGTGTGCAGGTCTTGATCAGGCCATGTCGGTGACTAATGGTGTAATTGACCAGACAGGTGATGTGCTAAGCGGAGATTTCAGAGGGCTGACCGATGCCAAGGAAACAACGTTGACAGAAATCTGGGGCGATTGGCAAACCAACGAGGTCACCGCGAAAGAAAAATGGGACGCCCGAACATTGATTATTCCAGGTGTTGTGCAGCGCATTACCAAAACAGGAACAATCGTCGGCCAAAATCAGATCGCTGTCATATTCAGCGACCCTCGCAATCCCAAATGCACTGGCCAGGGTTTGACCCGCGATGACCTGTTGGTCAACAAGAAGAAGATAAGCGCCTTCAAGAAAGGCGACAAGATTCTCATGAAAGGCGTATTAGGCACCAGCGAATCGAAGTGGACCGACAACGATTCCTGCTGGCTGTCTTTTGACAAGGCTGAGTTTACACTGCAGAAATAGATCGGCTTATCGCCGGTAATTTTGAGTAATGACCGGCTTTATTTAAGATTCAGCCGTCATGGCGTGATTCAACCGAGAGTGCTTGACGGCGTGCGGTGTGTTGTTGCGGTGAGCTGCCGTGTTATCAGTAGGTCCTGAAGCTGCTCACTACATCACCTTTGAAGTCGATATCGATTTCATTGATTACGGTCTTCTGTCCCGGTGCGTTGGACCCTGTGACAGTTCCTGTGTCGTCCAGTATTTCCTGGGCATCACCCACACGTGACTCACCCTGCAAAACACTTGACGCGGCCGTTCCGGACCCATAACGGTTGCTGTACTTGATCGCCATTTTCTTTATTGTGTTTAGCCCGGATTCGCGGCGATCGTAACTCCACGTCGATGAATTATTACCCAGGTTATCGCGTACGGAGTTAGGCGCGCCGAATTTTTCTCTGATACTTGCCTTGGTAGATTTATTGGCAATGATATTGGCCTTGATGAATTCGGGCGCATACTTTGAATCGCCCGTCAGCGAATCCAGCGCACCAAGAGGATTACCGCCCCCTGTCGAGCAGGCGGTCATCGTTGCCATGATCGTTATTGCAGTCGCTAAACCCTTTAGCCGTGCCAGTGAATAATAATTGCCCATGCCGATTGCCCCTGAAGGTAAGCCCGTTATTGAAAGCTTTTATAGACAGACAGACAGACAGACAGACACGTGCGGCAAAGCCTCGATGAACAGGCCTTGCAACGTCTCATGTTTGCTGAAGTCGTTTAACGCTTAGCTTAGGCTACAGGTATAACGATCAACTATAGTACAGGTGTACTAACGCGGTACGGCGCACAGCTTTAACCAAGATATGTGCGCAACTCCAAGTTGCCGATCGCACTCATGGCCCGGCAAGGGACGCCCTGTCGGGAGTTGCCGTTTGCAGCAGATCCATCTTGAAACTCAGCAACAGCGAGCGCAGTTCAGCAGGTCGTACCGGTTTGGACAAAACCGGAATCCGTGGGTCGTTCAGCGATTGCTGTACATGCTGGATCGCATGACCGGTGATGACGATGGCCGGTATCCGTCGGCCATGCAGTTCGCTCAGGTAGCGGATGCAGTCGGCGCCGGTGGCACTTCGGTCAAGGTCGAAGTCGGTGACGACCAGATCGCAATCGACGCTTGCCTCGGGGGTGGCGGAGGCGGTCTGGACGTCGCAGCCCCATTTGCGCAGCAGCATGGCGGTCGCTTGCAGCACGTTGTAGTTGTCCTCGATCAACAGCACACGCAAGCCGCCCAGCAAGTGTTTGTTCCAGTCGATATCCGGCGTGGGCGCGGCCTGAAGTGCGTTCACGATCGGCAGCCCGCTGAGCACAACCGCTGTGCCTTTCTCCAGGCGTGAATTGATCCCGACGTGCAGGTTCAGTAACGTGGCGACCCGATTGACGATGCTTAACCCCAGCCCTACGCCCTCGATGTCCTGATCGCGCTCTTCGCGCACGCGATAAAACTCGTTGCACAGATGCGGCAGGTGTGTTGCCGGGATGCCACGGCCCATGTCATAGACACCGATACTCAATTTTCCGGCGCGCTGTCGGCAGGCCATCAGCACCGGTTTGCCCGGGGCATATTTGAAGGCGTTGGACATCAGGTTCTGCAGCAGGGTGCGCAGCAGCGCCGGGTCACTGTGTATATGTTGCCGGCAAGGGCGCACACGGATCTCGACCCCAGCCCAGTTGGCGGCTTCGCTGTTCTGTCCGGCCAGCCCGCTCAATAACGCATCGACATCGACGGTTTCCAGGCGTGGATTAACCTCACCCTGGTTCAGCGTGTAGATATCCAGCAACGAGCGAAAAAGCTGTTCTACGGCGCTCAAGGCCCGGTCTATGTTATCCACCAGGCGGCGCTCGTCCGCACCCAGTGATGCGTCGCGCAAGCACGCAGTAAACAGGCTGATGGAGTGGATCGGCTGGCGCAGGTCATGGCTGGCCTGGGCAAGAACACGTGATTTGGCATCGTTGGCCGCCTGGGTTTCATTCAACGCAATGTGCAGTCGCGAGAGCAGGAAATAAACGAATAATGGCAGCACCAGCATTGTCAGGATCATCATGACCGCCACGGCAGGATGCTCCTGCAGGAAGGGCGTGAGCTGAATGATCAGGCATAACGATGCCAAGGCAAAACCGGTGGCCAGCAACAGGTAATTGCGTCCGTAGCGCATGCCGTAGCCGACCGTCATGCTCAGCATGACCGAATAGACCGGCAGCATGGGCTCGCCACCCACGGTAATGGTGACGATACCGGCCATGTTGTCGACAACCAGTGCGAACATCCTGCGCCGCGTGGACGCGCCGGGTCGCACTGCAATACGCCAGATCAGGCCTGCATTGACGACAGCGAAGGCCAGGCAATAACCCAGAATCACCCACATCCGGTTTGCAGACATGTCGTCCAGGGCATACATGATCAGCGCATACAGTGACGACGTAGCAATAACAGCCATGCGCAACAGTGCCTGGATCATTTCCAGGTCTTTGCATCTGGAGAGAATAGACATCACGATCCTGGTCAGTCCTGTGAGGCTGAGAGGGCAAGTCAGGTTTGTCAGTGAGCCGGTGATAGTACAACGATTTATATACGCTGGGGAGTTTAAGCGTGCGGGCGCACTGCAGGATAGAAGTGTCCGGTGTACCAGCGTGGATGCAAGGAAAGTTAGCGTGCGCTTGATGCAGGTCGCTTATCCGATTATATGTCTTTTGGCCATTAGTACAGGTGTACTATTGGGGTTTCTAGCTTCCTGCGTTTTAATGCCTGATCCCAGAAATCAAAGTTATTGTCAGCAGCGTTGTACGGTTTTGAACGAAGAGGGGGGTGCAACCTCTTATCAACCGCGCGCTGAACCTGACAGCACTGAGTCGTGCAGACTGATGCTGTTACCTGATAGCCAGGCTGGAAAATTGAGCCGCAGCGGCGGATCGGGTGGAAACGCCCAGAACCTTGAGAAGACTGGAAACGTGTATACGCACGGTGAAGGGCGAGATACCCAGTTCCTTGGCGATTTCCTTGTTGGTTTTTCCTGCCGCCACCAGACCCAGAACCTGCTTCTGGCGAGTCGTGAGCGGGCTCAGGGCGTTAACCGCCGATTCATTGAATATCGAGCCTTCAGACTTGTACTTGACGACAACTTCGCCTTGGCGGATAGCGACAATGGACTCGGTTATCTCCTGCGGGTCGATGTTCTTGCCGATAAAACCATCAGCCCCGTTCGACATGACCTGAGCAATGGTCTCGGGGTCATCGACCATGGACACGACGATAATGGAGGTACGCCGGAACTCGTTGCGCAGTTCGGCGATGGTCTGCATCGAATTCAAACCTGGAAAGCGCAGGTCGAGAATCAGCGTGTCAACTTCATCGCCCGAGCGCGCAAGCATCAGCACCTCATTGAGGTTGCCGGCCTGCTCGATAACTGCCTCTGGTAACAGACGTTCGATGGTACGCAACATACCTTCACGAAATAAGGGGTGGTCGTCAGCCACTATGATTCTGCACGACATGCCTCTGCTTCCGGTATTTTAGTCGGGCCATCATACTCGATAGAAACAATATGTATCGTCTGTGTTACACATTTAAAGTGACTATTTTTGCTCGGTATCGACGTTCGGGAAAGAGCTGATCGTATGATGCTAATACGCTGATACCGGGATCGATAGTGTGATTTAGTTGCCTTTTCGGGCGGCAGAATAGAGGGCTTTGTTGTGCCCGTATGAACAGGGCAATGAGCCTGGAGCCTTAAAGCAGCTACGCATGCAGAGCAACGAGGTGCGCCAATGAAAGACCGGAAAAACGCTGAACTGGATCAGGCCACGCTCAGGCTGATCGTGGCAACCTTTGCGATCAGCTATGTATCGCTGGTCGGCTTCCTGCCAGGGCTCAATGTGGCGAAATATCAACCGATCATTCTCTACTATGCGGGCTTTCTGGTGGTTTCTCTGGTCCTGCGCCAGCACATTATCAGTTACCCCGGTGTATATGCGGTGCGTCGGGTACTCGGGATGGTCCATGACTACACCGGTATTTCCGTAGGGCTGATTGTGGGAGGAGAGGCGACACTGCCGATTTTCAGTGTGATGGTCTGGGTGACGCTGGGCAATGGCATGCGCTATGGCTCTCGTTATCTGGCAATTGCCGCGTCGCTGGCCCTGCTGGCGATACTGATCATCTATCAATTGACGCCTTACTGGCAGGCACAGCCGTTCATGGTGCTGATGCTGGTCGCCGTTACCATTCTGGTGCCCGGATACGCTCATATTCTGCTGGTGAGAACGCGTGAGGCGTCGGAACAGGCGACCGTGGCTACTCGTGAAAAGGAGCGTTTTCTGGCGCAGGCCAGTCACGATCTGCGTCAGCCCATTCACTCCATCGGTATGTTTACCGCCTGTTTGCGCTCAAGCCCGTTGGGCGATTATGAGCGTCAGTTGGTCGACAACATTGATCGTTCCCTGCACAACGTCTCGCAGCTGTTTCGCACGATTCTGGACATCTACACACTGGACAGCGGCAAGGTCTTCGCCAAGTCAGACTTGGTCCATCTGGGTGAAATGCTCAATGAGATCGCTCAGCAAAACACCGCGGCTGCGCGATGGGCGGGAGTGGACCTCAGGGTGCGGCCTTGCAGGCGCTGGGCAAGGGTCGATGCCACCCTGCTCGCGACGATGGTGCAGAACATTTTGTCCAATGCGCTCAAATATGCGCCGGAGCATCCGGTGCTGATCGGTGTGCGGCGAAACAAGGGTGGCCTGTCGATCAGCGTGCATGATCGTGGGCGCGGCATTGCTGCCGAGCATCTGCCCCGCGTATGTGAAGAGTTTTACCGGATCCGGCATGCCCGCGACAAAGACGTGGAGGGCGTGGGGCTGGGGTTGTCCATCGTCAAGCGGCTCAGTCAGATTCTCGGCGTAAAGATCAACATCGAGTCTGAGGTGGATCGCGGCACGACTGTCACCATTCATGGCCTTGAAGAAGTGAGCGCGCCGGTGCAGCGCGTGCGCAAAAAACCATTGGGCGACAGCTTGCTCAAGGGGGTCAGGATCTGCCTGGTGGAAGACGACAACAACGTGTTGATGGCCACCGCGGCGTTGCTTGAACGATGGGGATGCGAAGTCCAGACCGCCCGCTCGGCGCAAGGGCTGATTACCGATTGCGACATCATCGTCGCCGATTACGATCTGGGCACAGCGGCCAACGGCCTTGACTGCATCGAGAGCATACGAGCGGCGCGAGGCTGGGATGTGCCGGCACTGATCGTGACCGGCAGGGAGGTGGAAGTGGTTCTTGAATCATTGCAGGGCGCTGAAGTGTCGGTGCTGTCCAAACCGTTGCGCCCCTCCGAGTTGCGCCTGAACCTGCTGTCGGTTCGCGAAAGGCGGGTGAATACGCCCTGACACGTGCGCAGTGCTTTACTTCACATCGGAATTAAACAGCAGCGACCCATAACCCAATTGATCGAACCCGCCGCTGTTTGCGCCATATGCACCGCCTTCAGGGCCGAACTTGTCCATCATTTCCTTGGTGTACTTAGCTTCCAGACCGTTGACCCGGTTGTAGTGGTTGTAGATCAGCGTCCAGACAGGGCGGGTGCTGCCTCTGCTCGCCGATGAGATTTCAGTCTGAACGGTGCCGTCGCTGGTCGTGTAGTACGTCCAGGGAACGTCATAACCCAGATTGTATTTGGCGACATACTCGCTGGCTTTAAGCACGAGGTTATTCTCAAAGCCGAATAAATCATCACCCTGATTCCAGGCCATCTGGCCTATGACGCCGATCAGGGCGATGTCCAGCGTTGAGTGCCCCTGATCGCGTCCGCTTTCCTGCACCCTGTTGTACCCAGGGCGCGTCGGGGGCGGCGCAAATACCGGGTAAATCAATCAGGGTGCTCAGTTGCGCGCCCGGTTCGCCCAGCTAGTGGGGTGCGTCACTGCACAGTTCCTTGGCGCCGTCACAGGCGGTTTCTTCTCCGCCAGTCAGTATCAAACCAACGCCAGGCCCGCGCCGAATGGCGTCACGGCTGCGCTGGCAGGCCAGGAGGTTGAAACGACGCTCCCTGAAACCGCAGCTCGCAGGAAAACCCGTGTAGGGTCAGTTGTTCGGCGAGAAAAGCCATGCGCCGTCCTGCAGAGCGTACTCGCGCGCACAGCTTCTGAGGCGTTCAAGCGACTGTGAGGAGGTAGCCTCTACTGTAAAGGCCGCTGCCAGAGATCGTTGGTATTTTGCAAGTTTGCGACATGCTCTGTTTGAACGAACTTGTACAGTTCAAGCTTATTGATGTGAGCGATGAACGCCTCATAAGTTATCGTATGAATAATCAGTTTGCTACACATTGACGGTCGGGTGCCGCGCCCTCTTGTTTTTCACCGAACTTACACGCTTTTTCCCAATGCTTTATCACTCACAGTGATAGTCCTTTATTACTCTTACATCTCCTGTTTTTTAATGGAACCCGATGACACAAGGCGACACTCAGCTAACTCAATTTTCTAATGGGTATAGACGGTGAGCATTTGCCATGGATTACCTCGAATCAATTATAAGCTCCGCTTATTGGCAGTATTTGGTCCGTAGTGGCAATTGGCTGCTTATTCTAAGTTGCTTATTATCACCCAGCGTTATTCAGGATTCGGCCGAGCCGGAGAGTGGCTATGTGCCTCGTGAGTATCGACTGACTGCTGTCGGGCCTGATAACTATCATGATGCCTGTAATGCCAAGGACGAAAATTCATCGCGTGCCCCGAGACGAACGCGCAGGAGTGCTCAATAATGAACCCTATAACACACAGCTTTAGTCATCTTGGGTTTTCAAACGCTCAAAGTACGTCAGCGCTGGCGCCCGGCGGTAATAAAGTGCCGAACTTTGTTTCGCGAGGGCGAGGCAAAGGAGTCCCGCTTGAGCATTTCAACACCGCTGATGAGTATCGTTTGGCACGCCAGCAGGGCGGCGTGCTGAAATCAATAGACGGCAGAGAGTTCATGCTACTGCTGCAGAAGTACACGGCCGCCGAAACAAGCGACGAAGAATTTGCGGATTTGAGGGCCGCCATACCGCGCTATTCCATTGACCTGGCCGAGCCGGGTCAAACTAAAGTGCTTTATCGGGGGATATCGCTGCCGGAGAAGACTGCGGCGCGATTACTGAATATCTCTTGGGGTTACGAAAGTCGCGAAATAGCCCATGGTCTTATCCATGGCTTGCGGGTAGTTAAGGAAGGTCTGAAGTAGGCATCGATTTTTGACGCTCTCATGGCCTGAGGTTCAAAAAAAGCTCGCCCGATCAGATAATTAGACGTTTTCCGCTCTTAACTCATCGATTTTCCTTCAAACAGCACCTTTCCAAGGCGTTTTTCCGCATTACAGGCGCACCTCTCCCATCGCCAGCAGCCGTTTTCGCACCATCCAAAGGTTCGACAAGGCAAACAGAGTAGCCTGTTGCGCGGTGTTTTTAGCCAGCCCGCGAAACCGGACTTTCGTATAACCAAACTGGCGCTTGATCACGCGAAACGGATGTTCAACCTTCGCCCGTAACTGGGCTTTCGTGAACTCGATTTTGCGATAGACCCGTGCGATCAAACTTTTCTCGCCATGCTTTTTATAACGGCTTGGGCGGGCCGCAATTGACCAGATCATCTGACGATCCTGATGCTCCGCACGCTTGTCCACGCCGGTGTAGCCCGCATCACCGCTGACATAGGTTTCCTCACCATGTAGCAATTGATCAACCTGAGTCACGTCCGCCACATTCGCCGCAGTACCCACCAGGCTATGGACTAAACCCGACTCGGCATCGACGCCGATATGCGCTTTCATGCCGAAGAAATACTGGTTTCCTTTCTTCGTCTGATGCATTTCGGGATCGCGTTTGCCGTCCTTGTTCTTGGTCGAGCTCGGCGCATGAATGATCGTCGCATCGACCACCGTACCTTGGCGCAGCATCAAACCTCGATCACCCAGATAGCCATTGATGACCTGCAAAATCCCGCCTGCCAACTCATGCTTTTCCAACAGACGCCGGAAGTTGAGAATCGTGGTTTCATCGGCGATTCGATCCAGACTCAACCCTGCGAACTGGCGCAGGATCGTTGTCTCGTAAAGTGCTTCCTCCATCGCCGGATCGCTGTAACCAAACCAGTTCTGCATCAGGTGAATACGCAGCATCGCCATCAGCGGATAAGCCGGACGGCCACCTTCGCCCTTTGGATAATGTGGTTCGATAAGGGCAATCAAGCCTTTCCAGGGCACAACCTGATCCATCTCGATGAGAAAGCGCTCGCGGCGGGTATGCTTACGTTTACCCGCGTACTCGGCATCGGCGAAGGTCATCTGTTTCATCAGGGAAGCTCGGTGAAAGGTGTTGGGGTATTTTGCCAAATCAGGAAACCTTTTTCAGAGTTTCCCTAAGGAAGGTCTGAAGTAGGCATCGATTTTTGACGCTCTCATGGCCTGAGGTTCAAAAAAAGCTCGCCCGATCAGATAATTAGACGTTTTCCGCTCTTAACTCATCGATTTTCCTTCAAACAGCACCTTTCCAAGGCGTTTTTCCGCATTACAGGCGCACCTCTCCCATCGCCAGCAGCCGTTTTCGCACCATCCAAAGGTTCGACAAGGCAAACAGAGTAGCCTGTTGCGCGGTGTTTTTAGCCAGCCCGCGAAACCGGACTTTCGTATAACCAAACTGGCGCTTGATCACGCGAAACGGATGTTCAACCTTCGCCCGTAACTGGGCTTTCGTGAACTCGATTTTGCGATAGACCCGTGCGATCAAACTTTTCTCGCCATGCTTTTTATAACGGCTTGGGCGGGCCGCAATTGACCAGATCATCTGACGATCCTGATGCTCCGCACGCTTGTCCACGCCGGTGTAGCCCGCATCACCGCTGACATAGGTTTCCTCACCATGTAGCAATTGATCAACCTGAGTCACGTCCGCCACATTCGCCGCAGTACCCACCAGGCTATGGACTAAACCCGACTCGGCATCGACGCCGATATGCGCTTTCATGCCGAAGAAATACTGGTTTCCTTTCTTCGTCTGATGCATTTCGGGATCGCGTTTGCCGTCCTTGTTCTTGGTCGAGCTCGGCGCATGAATGATCGTCGCATCGACCACCGTACCTTGGCGCAGCATCAAACCTCGATCACCCAGATAGCCATTGATGACCTGCAAAATCCCGCCTGCCAACTCATGCTTTTCCAACAGACGCCGGAAGTTGAGAATCGTGGTTTCATCGGCGATTCGATCCAGACTCAACCCTGCGAACTGGCGCAGGATCGTTGTCTCGTAAAGTGCTTCCTCCATCGCCGGATCGCTGTAACCAAACCAGTTCTGCATCAGGTGAATACGCAGCATCGCCATCAGCGGATAAGCCGGACGGCCACCTTCGCCCTTTGGATAATGTGGTTCGATAAGGGCAATCAAGCCTTTCCAGGGCACAACCTGATCCATCTCGATGAGAAAGCGCTCGCGGCGGGTATGCTTACGTTTACCCGCGTACTCGGCATCGGCGAAGGTCATCTGTTTCATCAGGGAAGCTCGGTGAAAGGTGTTGGGGTATTTTGCCAAATCAGGAAACCTTTTTCAGAGTTTCCCTAAAGGTGTTTATACCGCGACGGGGGTGGCCAGTGCTTCGACAGTGTCGGCCATTTCACAAGGTTTTGCGGTGGGGAACGCGAACAAAAATAAAGAAACACCGGTTCTGTTTGTGCTGCACGCGAAGTCCGCTGTTCCCGCGCGCAATCTCAGTGGTGCAAGGGGTGTGACACTCAGTGAAAGCCGGTTGCCGTTATCGGTGGCCAGCAAGAGTGAACATGAAGTCATTCTGGATATCACCAACCGGTACGAAATTACCCATGCTCGCCGGGAAGGTGCGTACATTGTCGTAGACATGAACGTTTTAGGGCGGTCCAAAAGGGGGGGCGAACTCGAGGTCATCGAGACTGATAAATGGAGCCAGCTCTCTGGCGCCAAGGGTTCTAACCCAGGAGGATTGTTTCAAGCACCCGATGGCGTTAAATGGTATGTGAAAACGAACCCTTCTACCAATAGACTTCGAAACGAGGTTCTGGCATCCAAGTTGTACCGCGCCGCGGGAATTGATGTGCCTGACATAAAAATGGCGTCTCGCCAGGGCAAGCCGGCATTGATTTCCAAACTGATAGGCGGGAATCATAAAGACATCAAAACGATAGAGGGAAGTGGCCAGTTACGGTCCGGCTTTGCTGTGGACGCCTGGTTGGCGAACTGGGATGTCATCGGTCAGACGGGAGACAATATCATCTTCAATGACCGTAACAAACCTGTGCGCATCGACCTGGGTGGCTCGCTGCTCTTTCGCGCCCAAGGGGGGCATAAGGGTAATCAGTTCGGTAACACGCCAATGGAACTGGTCACGATGCTGTCTCGCAAAGAAAACACGTCCAGTCACGCCTTTCGGAAAATTGAGCGTAATGACATCCGCATGGGCATTGCGGCAATAGAAAGAATACCGGACGACCGTATTAAGGCACTCTGCGCAGAACACGGCCCCGGTAATTACAGCGAACGCATTGAACTCGGTAAAAGACTGATCAGTCGTAAGCATTGGCTTGTCAATATGAAACAGGCGCTTCCTCATATTCATCGCCAAAAGAATGAGGGCGGCGATGTGGTCATTGTTAAAAACCCCACGTCACCCAGCGATGTGCGTGCGTTGAGTGATTCATCTGCAACAGCCGTTTTTGTACCTCATCGTCCTGTCCGTGGCAGTCTGAACAACATACCGTTCAAATCATTTGCGCCACCCGACACGGTGGATGGCTGGCGCCGGCATAGAACCCATGCTGTCGACTTCAAAGAGCCCGAATTCAAGTTTTCCAATCATCTTGCTCCCGCCAGTGGCGCGATAATTTTTGAGCCTGACGGCAGGCTATGGATCACCGAGCCGACCAACCACCCGTTCGGCGCAACGCACGCGTTTCCTAAAGGAAAGCTGGAACCCGGTCTTAACTTGAGGACCAATGCACTCAAGGAAGTCTACGAAGAGACAGGGCTTAAAGTTGAGTTGCACGGTTTTATCGGTGATTACGACCGAACAACGTCACGCACCCGCTATTACCTTGCCAAGCGCGTAGACGGAACGCCGTCTGATATGGGCTTTGAATCTCAAAGCGTCAAGTTGGCAAGAATTACCGAGGCCGGAAAATTATTGACCAGAGGGGCCAGTGGAATCAGCGAAATAGACCATACCATCTTGGTGAAGGCAGCGGAGGTTTTCAGGCTTAACCCCTTCTAATGATCGTCGGGTGTTTGATGACCGAGGGCGGCATTGGATTTTTTTTAATGTTTTGCGAAAAAAACAGTTTACCCAAACGCGTTACCTCCACAGGAAAGGAGTAATGAAATGAGTATGAATACCTCTGTAAGCAACAACGGCCCTGTGTGGTCCCCCGTCTCATCGGGCAATCACGCGCCGAGCCCGGACTTCTCCGGGAAATCATCGAGCAATGCCGTGCACTTTCTTTCTCCGGAAAGTGCCCATCGTTCGCCAAGCGCGGTGAGTTGGGGGAACAGCACGCCGACAGCCGCCACCACAGGGAATGGACGAGCGGGGGGCGCGGGACAGAGTGGCCTGGTCGAGGCCTTGAAGACGCTCATCTATGCGTTGCTAAAAAGCGTAATCGGAAATGCCTCCGCCCATAATCGTTCTGAAAGCCAGCCTTCTGCTTCGCCCGGAAACGGACACGGACAGGCTTCCACCTGCAGTGCTGCCAGTCCGACTTCAGGCTCAAACCCGTCTCAACAGCCCAGCGATACCCCGGCGTTCAATAGCGCGGGGTTGGGTGCTCATGGCGGCGCGAACACGGTCCCTGACCGGATTGCGTCTCCCGACGCAGCGCGAAAAATGGTTGAGGATGTTAAAAATGCCGGCGGTGGAACACTGCGCATCCAGATGACTCACGACCAGATCAATGACCCGGCGCAAATGGCCAAGCTCAAGGCGATGGTCGATGCCGGTGACAAACAAGGGGTCAAGGTTCAGTTTACGTTCCGCGACAACGCCAATGGTGGCGGTGGCAATGTGCTGACGGGCGACAAGCTGAAACAAGCGGCCGACGATGTCAAAAACGTAGTGTCTGCACTTGGAAAACACCCAAGCTTTGTACTCGACACCTTCAATGAAGGTGGCAAAAGTGCGACTCAGGATTGGGCCAACATGCAGAGCACGTTGATCAAGTCTGCGCGTGACGCGGGTTATAAAGGCGACATCGTGGTTGAGGACAGCAATTGGGGCGGTGGTCTGACGGCTGGCGGGGAAAGCGGACTGGTCAAATACGCCGCTCAATTAAAGGCCGCCAACGGCAGTAACAACCCCGGCCTGATCGGCAGTATCCATGAATACGCCAGCGGTGCCGACGCCTCTTCACGCCTGGGATCGGAGATCAAGGCGCTGAGCGGCGCAGGCTTCAAACCTCAGATCGGCGAAGTCGGCAATGCCAACTGGACCGGGGGCAGTAACTTCGAACAGCGTGACGGGGCCAATCAGGCCGTAAAAGACAACATGGGCGCGCTGAAAGCCGCCGGTGCCGATGTCCTGCCGTGGATGGACCAGTTCCAGGGCGGCAAGATCAAACACGATGTCGGCTTCTCGAAAGGGGATCAATTCTCCTGACATGGCCTATGGAAGTCTGATCACGCTGAACAACAGACCGTCGCCCGGGTTACCCGCAAAGACGCTGTCGATCAATTCAGGCTCCTGAATAAAAAAGGGGGGCGACGAGATTCAACGGCGTCGCCACCCCTGCGTTTCAATTCTCGATAGAAAGCAGGAAAACAACGTTATGCCCATAAACAAGCCCATGCTCGCTTTGAAGCTGAACACTTCAATTGCACAGGCGCCCCTCAAGAAAAATGCGGAAGCTGAACTTCGCCACATGAATCACGCAGAGGTGCGTGCTCATACACCGACGCGCTTTACCTTGAACCATCGTGCTCCCACTTACGAAGTTGCGCAAAGCGCTCTGGGTGAAAATCATGGTGGCTGGACGGCTGTCAATAAATTCAAGGTGACAGAGTCTGAAGTGTTTATTCACATGGAGCGCAGTGATTCAAGGAGCAAGGGAGATTTCGCCGGAGACAAGATTCACCTCAGCGTTGCCCCTCAGCATGTGGCCAGTGCATTCAATGCGATAGGCAAAATATTGCAAGCCGACGACAGCCCCGTCGACAAATGGAAAGTCACCGACATGAGTTGCGCGAGTTCCGACTTGCAGCCTGAAAAAAAGCGCGTCACGCAGGGGGCTCAATTCACGCTGTACGCCAAACCTGATCGCGCGGACAACACTTACAGCCCCGAATACATGGGGAAAATGCGCGGCATGATCAGCAGTATCGAGCGTGAGTTGCACACAGCCGGCGTACAGCAAAGCAATAATCGCCCTGCATCGGATGTAGCGCCCGGTCACTGGGCGTATGCGTCTTATCGCAATGAACACAGAAGCGAAAGAGCGGGGTCCTCCAGCCAGGCCAATGAACTGGAAAAAGAGCCGTTTTTCCAATTGGTTTCATTTCCCGACGTGGCTGCTTCGCCCGTGAAATCAGGCGCGTCAAGCCGTTCGCTGATGCCACCGCCCTGGACTCGCTGAGCAAGTCTGGCTGTGACCATCACCCATAGCAAGTTGCGTTAAAGCCCATGACGGGTTTCTCCAAAGAGTGTGATTACCCCATGCACTGCCTGAGCGTGTTTACAAAGCACGTCTCAAAAAATAGAACGAACGCCGTCGCACAACGACGCGCTTTACAGGAAATATTCCATGCCACATCCAGTCTCTCAATACTCTGCCAATCAGGCTTACCTCTACAATAATCAGCCTTCCCATCACCAGGCATCCACGTCTCGCGCGCAGCAAAGCTCACAAGGCGTTCACCGTGTTGCCAGACCTGGAAATACGACGGCTGTCATCGGGGGGCATTCTGTTCCGCTAACCGCCGTTAACCGGACAGGGTTTGCGTCTGCCTTTGCAACCCCTCAGACAGTGCACACCACGCAATTGGGGCAAAGAGGCATAGCGCCTGCCTCTGCCCAACAGGTTTTAAGTCAGCGCCACCGACTGGCGCACGCGGCAGAGCTTGAAAAACAGCGTATTCTCAACAATCAGCTGAATAATTTCCCGACAGAAAAAAGCAGGATTGCATATAACAGTCTGCAGCACTTTAACCGCTGTTCACCTGCGCAGGGCACGCAAGTCGTTGATGCATTGCATATCTATCAGCAGGATTATGGTGATAACTACCTGATGAATGTCAGCGCGATGGGTTATCGCTCACTGAGCCACTACTTGCAATCCCTCGACCCTAAATACCACAACGAAGCCGAGGTCAATAATTTCGTCCGGGACTTCGCTCGACATTACGAGGCGGGCGAACTGAACGCTGAGGAGTTTAATATCCACAAGACCCACATCGAAACACAGTTGGCGCCACAAACGGCTCTTCTACGAAGGTTCATTCATGCCGCTCCGCGTATTTCAGGTGTCTCTCTGTTGAAAGGTGCGACAGGGCATGACGATCTGTTCACGACTCAGCTCAATGGCGAGTCTGCGCTGCAAGCTCTGCTCTCTGGCAAGGCGTTGCGGTTCAACGGTTTTCTCAGTACGACATCCAGCGCGGACGCGGCAGTAGAATTCTCCAGTGTGTCGGATGAGCGAGGGTTGAGCAGAGCCAGGTATACGGTGGACCTTACAAGCGGTGACCTTTCATCTGAAGTGTTGCGTCGTCAAACGCTGCGTGATCTGCAGAGCAATCGCGTTGATGCCTCGTCGATCTTTTTCCGCTTCAAGGCCGACCACGTTGCGGGTATTCACGTGGATGCCATTCAGGATGCTCACAATCCGGATATGAGCATCAGCGAGGCGGGTGAGCAGGAAATTCTGCTCAATCCAGGGCATTACTTTCAGCCGGAAAAAATCGTGATGCTTGAGCAAGGTTTTGCAGTCAGCGGACGGCTTGCTTATGGCGAACGCTGAGGTGTCTTGATCTGATCGGGAAGCCTTCGAACGTTATCGGTGCAAAATCGCCTGATGAATCTCCTGCAAGGGCATGATTCTTTGCGCAGCATTGAGTTTGATGGCTTCCTTGGGCATGCCGAACACCACGCAGCTGGCTTCGTCCTGGGCGACGGTCGAGCTGCCTGCGTCGAGCATTTCCTTGAGGCCGCGTGCGCCGTCGTCGCCCATGCCGGTCATGATGATGCCGGTGGCGTTCTTGCCGGCGAACCTGGCCACCGAGCGGAACAGCACGTCCACCGATGGGCGGTGCCGATTGACCAGCGGGCCGTCGATGACCTGGACGTGATAATAGGCGCCGCTGCGCGTTACCATCATGTGCTTGCCGCCGGGTGCGATCAGGGCCAGGCCGGGCAGGATGCGGTCGTTGTTTCTGGCTTCACGCACTTCGATCTGCGACAAGCCGTTGAGGCGTTCGGCGAACGAGGCGGTGAATTTTTCCGGCATGTGCTGAACGATGACGATGCCCGGGCAGACTCTGGGCAGCGCTGTCAACACCGCTTCCAGCGCCTGCGTGCCGCCCGTCGAGGTGCCAATGGCGACGATGCGTTCGGTGGTCTGGGCCATCGAGTGACCGCTGGCTGCAGGCAAAATGGCATCTGCGGTGAGTTTGCTGGCCGGTGTCAGTACCGGTGTGGCTGTGCGCTTGCCGAGGTTTTTCACGTTGGAGTTCGCCGCCGCGCGAATGGCGGCGACCAGCTCGGCGGCTGACTCGATCAGAAAGTTTTTAAGACCCGTCGTGGGTTTGGTGATGATCTCCACGGCTCCTGCAGACAGCGCCTGTAACGAGGTTTCCGCGCCTTTCTGGGTCAGCGACGAGCAGATCACCACGGGCGTCGGTCGCTCGCTCATGATTTTTTTCAGGAACGTGATGCCGTCCATGCGCGGCATTTCCACGTCCAGCACAATCACATCCGGCCATTCGTGGGCAAGTTTGCCCATGGCAAATATCGGATCGGACGCCGCTGCCATGACGTGGATGTCCGGCGTTTCATTGAGGATTGCCACAAGGACCTGACGAACCACCGCCGAGTCATCGACCAGCAGCACGCTGATTTTTTTACCTGGCATCTTTTTCAGTCACTTCTATGGGTTGATGCTTGACCCAGACGTTGCCGTCCCACAGGTCGAATATGATCGTGCGATGACCGGTGCGGCCCATGTCCTGAGCCTTCAGTTGCAGCCGGTGGCGCTCTGCCATTGCCAGCGCTGCATGCACGTTGAGATCTGCCACGTTGAGTTGTTGCGAGTCATTCTGCTGCTCGGGAAACATCTGTCCACCGCCGAACAGCTTGACCTGATAGTCCCGCGGTTTTGTGTGGTTGGCCAGTGCGTGGCGGATGAGCATTTCCAGCGCTTCGTCGCCGTACCTGCCGTCCAGTGCCTTATGTTTGTGAGGGCGGTGAGGCAGCATGAAGTGACACATGCCGCCAATGTGCTGCTGGGGGTGCCAGAACGTGATCGCCACGCAGGAACCCAGCAATGTGCGTAAACGCGCAGGCCGGGTTTCAAAAACCACTTCGCCAGGTGCCAGGACTATTTCGATCGCGCCGACGGGTTTTCTCATGGCTTGCGATAAATGGAGGGGGCGACCAGTTTCAACGTGTCGTTCACGCCGTTGAGGCTTTCCGAATGGCTGATGATGAAATAGCCCCCGGGCTTGAGGCGTGGCAGCAAGCGTGCGACGACCTTGCTCTTGGTTTCCTGATCGAAGTAGATCATCACATTGCGCAGAAAAATCACGTCGAATTCGCCAAGGTCCGGGAGGGTTTCGTTGAGGTTGACCTGAATGAAGCTGACCCGGTTTCGCAGTGATTTGTCGATCAGAAAGGTGCCTTCCTGACGACCTGTGCCTTTCAGGCAGTATTTCACCAACAGCGTATGCGGCAGGGTTTCGGTGCGTTCCATGGGGTAATGGCCGCTGCGCGCCTTGGTCAATACGCGGGTGCTGATGTCCGAGCCGATGACTTCCCAAGGGGTGGTGCCCAGTTGCTCCGCCAGTGTCATTGCCAGGCTGTAAGGCTCCTCACCAGAGGAACTGGCGGCGCTCCAGACCCGGAATACCTTGCCTGGCGCCACCTTGGTCAGTACCTGCTGACGCAAAAAATCGAAGTGCTTTGGCTCGCGAAAAAAATACGTCTCGTTGGTGGTCAGCAGGTCCAGCGCCACTTGCAGCTCGCCGTTGCGCTGGTCGGTCATGATCAGCTTGAAATACTCGCCGTAGCTGTCCAGATCGTAATGCTTGAGACGTTTGAACAGGCGGCCGGCCACCAGCGCTTTCTTGGCCGGCGTCAGCTTGATGCCCGCAGCGCGATACAGCCAGGACTGGAACTGGCCGAATTCGCGATCATTGAGCGACGCTGTGTCAGGCATGTGCAGGCCTCAGTGCGCGTCGGCGTCGAGCGCTGGCGTCTGACCTGCCTCGGCAAGGCTGGACATCTCATCGATGGACAGCACGCGCTCGACTTCCAGCACGATCACGAAATGACCATCGACCTTGGCCATGCCACTGATGAAGTCGGCACGAATCCGCGCGCCGAAATTCGGCGGCGGCTCGATCTGCGAAGCGGGTATCTCCAGCACCGCCGAAACATTGTCCACCAGCAACCCGATGTCCTGCGGCTGGCCGTCTTCGGTGCTGGCCTCAATGATGATGACGCACGAACGCCGGGTGATTTCCGAGTTCTGCCGCCCGAAACGCGCCGACAGATCAACCACGGGCACCACCGCGCCGCGCAGGTTGATCACGCCGCGCACGAAGGCGGGCATCATCGGCACGACAGTCAGGCTGCCGTATTCGATGATCTCCTTGATGCCCAGAATGCCGATGGCAAACATCTCGCCGCCGAGCATGAAAGTCAGGTATTGCGCCTCTTCTTCGACCGCCGTTACGGCCTGCCGAGTCGTGACCAATGAGCCCATGTCGTTCTCCCTGTGAAGCGGTATCGAAGCCGGTAATCAGAAACGGGTGAATTCCGATTCGTCCGGGGCGCTCGCCATGCTGTGGGCAAATGCCTTGCGCGCCGGCGGTTGCACCGTGCGGGGTGGCTGGCGGCTCGGGCTGCTGCGGTGATCGATACTGCTGCCTGACGTTGTGGGCTTTGGCGACGAATCAAGGGTGAAAAAGCTCATGGACTGTTGCAGTTGCTCGGCCTGGCTGCTCATCTCTTCAGCCGTTGCGGCCAGCTCTTCACTGCTCGATGCGTTTTGCTGGGTGACCTGATTGAGCTGGGTCATGGCGGTGTTGATTTGCGCCACACCGGCCGCCTGCTCTTCGGAAGCGGCGCTGATTTCCTGCACCAGATCAGAGGTCTTGTTGATCGAGGGGACCATCTCGTCCAGCAACTTGCCGGCTTTCTCGGCCATTTCCACACTGCTGGAAGACAGCTCGCCGATCTCCTGCGCTGCAACCTGGCTGCGCTCGGCCAGCTTGCGAACTTCAGCGGCCACCACTGCGAAACCTTTGCCATGTTCACCGGCACGGGCCGCTTCGATGGCCGCGTTGAGCGCGAGCAGGTTGGTTTGGTAGGCGATGTCATCAATGATGCTGATGCGTTGGGCGATCTTCTTCATCGCCACGACAGTCTGCTGCACCGATTCGCCGCCATCGGTGGCTTCCTTGGCGGCCTTGCTGGCCATGCCGTCGGTCACTTTGGCGTTCTCGGTGTTCTGGTTGATGCTGGCGCTCATCTGTTCGACCGACGCGCTGGTTTCTTCGACGCTGGCGGCCTGTTCGCTGGTGGCCTGGCTCATCGACTGCGCGGTGGCGCTGACTTCTTCCGAAGCGCTGGCCAGGTTGTCGGCTGCGTTACGCACCTCGCCGATGATGTGCGCCAGTTTGCCGACCATGTTGCGCATGGCATTGAGCACCATGCCGGTTTCGTCTTTCGAGCCGTGCCCGATGTAGGCGTTCAGGTTGCCTTCTGCCAACTGCTCGGCGGCAGTCGCTGCTTCCTTGAGCGGACGAGAAATGATCCGGGCGATGAACAGCGCCAGCCCCAGACCGACCAACAAGGCTGCAATCAGTACCACGATGATCGAGATGCGGGCGGTTTCGTACAGTTGCGAGCCTTTGTCTCCGGCGGCAGTTGCGCCGGCGTCGTTGAGTTCGACCATTTTTTGCAACTGGCTGGTCACTTCATCGAAGTGCAGTTTGGACTCTCCTCGCAGCAATGCACGTGCCTCGGTCTCCTGGCCCTGACGGGAGAGTTCGAACAGATTAGTGCTGACTTTCAGGTAAGCGGACCATGACGCACTGACGGCGCTGAACATCTGACGATCCTGGTCGCTGATGATCAACTTGTCGTACGTTGCCAGCCGTGTTTCAAACTGGCTGCGCGCCTCAGCAGCTTCCTGCTCCATCTGGGCTTTTTCCGGAGCGGCATCAGCGGCAATATGACGGTTTTCCTTCAGCCGGTAATTGGCTGCGTAAAAGCGCATGCCCGAAGCAGCTCGCATGGACGGCATCCAGTTTTCTTTTATGTCCTGAGCGGCCTGATTCACCTGGCCAAGCTGGATGATCGCGAAAACTCCCATGGCTGCGGTCAACAACAGAACCACCAGAAACGAGGTAATCAACTTGGTGGAAATCTTCAGATCGTAGAACCATTTCATCGGGTTACTCCTTGGAATTGCAAATCCGTCAGCGAGAAGCGGGCGAGAGCGAATGGGGGGGCTGGGCCAGGCGGGCTTCCAGCTGGACGATCTGGTTGAGCAGTGCCGGTATGTCGAGAATCAAGGCCACCGCGCCGCTGCCCAGAATCGTCGAACCGCTGATGCCGCGCAGTGCGCCGAACAGCTTGCCCAGTGGCTTGATCACGGTCTGGAATTCACCGAGCAGGTCATCGACCACCAGACCGGCCTTGTGCTCGGCGTAGCGCACCACCACCACGTTCTGACGGCGGGCAGGCGGGCCTTCAAGGTTGAAGTGATCGCGCAGGTACACCAGTGGTAACACTTCGCCGCGCAGGTCCAGATAGCCTTTGTCACGGCTGGACTGGCGGTCGTGTTCGTCCAGCTCGATGCATTCCTGAACCATGTCCAGCGGGATGACGTAGGTGGACTGATCGATGCCGACCAGAAAACCATTGATGATCGCCAGCGTCAGCGGCAGGCGGATACGCACGATGGTGCCCTGGCCCGGCTGGCTGTCCAGGTCCACCGTGCCGCGCAGCAGGGTGATGTTGCGCTTGACCACGTCCATGCCGACGCCACGCCCGGACAGGTTGGTGACCGCCTCGGCAGTGGAAAAACCGGGTTCGAAGATCAGGTTGTAGATTTCCTGATCGGTCAGGCTTGCGCCAGCGGCCACCAGCCCGCGCTGCTGTGCTTTGTCCAGAATTCGCTCACGGTTCAGCCCGGCCCCATCGTCGGCGATTTCAATGACGATGCTGCCCGAGTCGTGAAATGCATTGAGGTTCAAATGACCCTTGGCCGGTTTGCCTGCCGCGCGACGCGCCTCGGCGCTTTCGATGCCGTGGTCCATGGAATTGCGCAGCAGGTGCATGAGCGGGTCGCCGATCTTCTCGACAACGGTCTTGTCCAGTTCGGTTTCTGCGCCATTGATAATCAGGTCGATGTCTTTGCCCAGCTCCTGACTGACGTCGCGCACCACTCGGCGAAAACGGTTGAAGGTGTCACCGATGGGGATCATGCGCAGGTGCAGCGCGCCATCAAGAATCTGTTCCACCAGCCCCGATACCGTCGAGCTGGCTTCCTGCAACGGATCGTTGTTGCACGAGCGGGCCAGCAGTTTCGCACCGGCGCTGGCGATGACCAGCTCACCGACCAGGTTGATTAGTTCGTCGAGCTTGTCGGCGTTGACGCGCACATAGCTGCCGTCCTTGCTCTTGTGCTCGCCGCCCGAGGCGGGGCGCTCCACTGCCGTCGTCTGGCCTGGCACTCGCGGCACAGCGCGCTGATCGCCGAGCAGTTCGCCGTTGGCAACCACAGGGCTTTGCGCGTTCTGCGAAACGAGGTCAGTGCCGGTCGGCTCGCTGCTCTCGGGCGTCTGCTCGACAGGGGTGATCAGTACGACGCAGTCTTCGCGGACAAAATCAAACACTTCGTTGATCGCGTCATGCCCGGCTGCCGAGCGAAAATCGATTTCGAAACCCAGATGGCAGGACTCCGGGTCCCATGATTCCACCGGCGGAATGCCGTCGGTCACGGTCGTGACCTGAATCATTTGCCCCAGAGTGTTGAGATAGCGCAGGAACGACAGCGGGTCCATGCCGTTGCGAAACACGTCCACGCCAAAGCGCAACGAGATATGCCACACCACCTCGGCCTGTTCGCCGTCCACCGCGCCGGGCGCGCAGGCAGTGTCTTCGGCCGGGGCGCTGCCGGGTGCCTGATAGATGTGCAGCGCCTGGCGCAAGGCCGCTTCGCGCTCCAGTGCCGCAGGCTGAAGTGCTTCGCCACGGCTGGCGACCACTTCGATCAATTCAAGCATGTGGTCGCCTGACTTGAGCAGCACCGCGATCAGCCCGGCATCCACCGCAACACTGCCCTCGCGCAGGCGGTCCAGCACGTCTTCGACAATGTGGGTAAAGCTGACAATAGGCGTCAGCCCGAACAGCCCGGCCGAACCCTTGATGGTGTGCGCAGCGCGGAAGATCGCGCCAATCGCGTCCTGGTCGCCCGGATCGTTTTCCAGTTGCAGGAGGGATTCCTCCATGGCCTGCAACAGCTCACGGGCTTCAACGATGAATGTCTGCTGTGCCTGATCGAGATTAATGCTCACGATGACTTCCTTTGTCGATCACCCGGCGGTACTTCAAATAGACGCGTTACAGCACGACACCCGGATTACACAGTTCGAAGGTCTCGGTGACTGCCTGGCTCTGGCCGGTCAGATGCAGCGCTGTGCCGGTTTTCCCGGCCTCGCGCTGGATGACCGCGAGCAATTGCAGGCCGGCTCCGTCCATCTCGGTAACGCGCGACAAGTCCACCTCCACGCGCGCCGCGCCAGCGATCTGCGGCAGCAAACGGGCGGCAAGTTCGGTCACGGTGTAGATCGTCAGCTCGCCGTCGATCTGCATGTGTGCAATGTCATCGCGGTGCTCGGCGGTTGTAGACATGCTGACCTCCAGGGGCCGCTTTATGATCAGGGCAGAATCAGTTTGGAGACCGCCGCCAGCATCTGCGCCGGCTGAAACGGTTTGACGACCCAGGCCTTGGCACCTGCGGCCTGACCTTCAGCCTTTTTCGATTCCTGAGACTCGGTGGTCAGCATGATGATGGGCGTGAACTTGTAGCTGGCCAGCTTCTTCACTTCCTTGACGAACGTGATGCCGTCCATGTTCGGCATGTTCACGTCGCTGATGATCAAGTGCACTTTCTGCCCGCTCAGCTTGCCCAGCGCATCTTTGCCGTCACAGGCTTCGATAACGTCGTATCCGGCGCTTTTCAGGGCAATGCCGACGACCTGCCGGACACTGCTCGAATCGTCGACCACCAATACACTCTTAGCCATGATCTGCTCCTAGAAGAACGTGATTTCCTGCGAATTCTGCTGTGCCGCCGACTCTCCGCGATGGGTGCGGCGTTGCTCGTCGGTCGCGTAGGTGGACTCCATGCGCGCCAGCCACTGCCGGGCGTCGATGGCGACGGCCTGGTCGGGGGACTGGCTGGCCTGTAACAGGTGCGCATGCAGAGCGTCGATGTTGTCGCGCACATGGCTCAGAATCTGGCTGACCCGGTCCTGGAATTGCAGGCTGACCAGCACTTCGGTCATCTCGTCGCGGATGCCGTAGCTTTCCTGCTTGAGCAGATCGGCGGACTCGGCCAGATGTCGGGTAATGGTCTGAAAGCGCTCCAATACGTTCTGGATGCTTTGCTCGGAGGTGCTCACCGATTGGCTGTCCTGGTCGGCACCGCTGGACGCCGCCTGGACCAATTGCGTGATGGCGTTGTTGATGATATCGACCTTGGCCGACATCTGCTGGCCGGTCTCGCTGGACTTGCTCGACAGGCTGCGCACCGCATCGGCGACCACCGCAAAGCCCCGACCCGCTTCACCCGCGCGGGCGGCTTCGATGGCGGCGTTGAGGGCCAGCAAGTTGGTTTGAGCGGCAATGGCGGCAACGTCCGCGGCCATGGTGCGCAATTCACCTGTGTAGGCCGTCAGGTTGCGAACCTGGGAGAGTGTCTGGTCGCGGCTGGCCTGGGTGGCCTTGAGTGAGTCAATCACCTGACTCAGTTCGCTGTCACTTTGCGACAAAACTTTTAACGCACCATCGGCATTCTGCCCGTCCAGTTCACCGGCAGCGTGCTGCGACGCCTGCACGGTTTCCTGCAAACGCTCGGAAATACCGGTGAAACGGTCGGTGAGCTCGACAATGGCGGTTTCGGTCTGCTGGCGCGAGCTTTCGACCTGCTTGGCCCAGATCGGCATGGCCCCGAGAAAGATCTCGTTGAGCTGCGCACTGGTGGCCGTCGCGGCGGTTTGCGCGCTGTGCGCCTGATGATGGTCCAGCGTTTGAGTCACGGCGCGACGCACTTCATTGCGTTGTGACTGAGCAGCCCAGAAAGCAGCGCCAACGCCGATGGCAACAAGGGCAGCGCACGCAACCAGTTCGGCAGGGCGCGTACCTGATTGCGTCAGTATCCAGGCAACGGCAGGTATGACAGGAATCAGGGGAAACCAGATAAAGCGCGGATGGCTTTGCGCAGCAGTACTGCTGAATTGATTCGACATATGGGTTCGATCCCTGAACAGTGCAGCGTGATACACGACTCCCTAGTTATCTGCGTGGCGTAGACGAACTTGATACCTGTGCGGGTGCCTTCCGTCTGATCACTGCGCGTAGAGCCCGATCCCTTTAAAAATAGCGGGTATTCAAAACGCTGCAAGTCAGCGTCGGAAATGGGGCTTTCAGGCGTCTGCCCGCAGGGCGTGGAGCGAACCGGGCGACGCTTCGCTTGTTCGCGAAAGGGCCGGTATGATCGCCAACAATTCGTCGCTGCTTCACAAGAGGACGCAGAGCGTCCAGAACGGCATGGCGACGCGGAGCGTCGCACGATAGTTGCGCTAGTTGGAAGGCTATCGTTCCGTACGCTCCAGCGTCGGAACGCATTTCGCGACGCTCTGCGTCGAAAAAAGGGACGCAGAAGCGTCCCTTGCTGTTAGTGCAGCTTCATCCGCGGCTCTGTCCCTTTGCCGATCTTGCTGCCCAGCATCAGCATCAGGGTGCGGAAAGTGCCGTACAGCGCCATCTGGTGCATGCGGTATAGCGACACATAAAACATTCGGGCCAACCAGCCCTCAAGCATGACGCTGCCCATGAGGTTACCCATCAGATTGCCGACTGCCGAGAAGCTTGACAGCGAGATCAGCGAGCCGTAGTCCTTGTAGGTGTACTCCGGCAACGTCTTGCCTTCTATCCGCAGGCGCAGCGACTTGGCCAGCAACGATGCCTGCTGGTGAGCCGCCTGAGCGCGCGGCGGGACATTGCGATCAGTGCCTTTCTGCGGGCAGGCGGCGCAATCACCGAAGGCGAAGATATTTTCATCGCGGGTAGTTTGCAGCGTCGGCAGCACTTGCAACTGATTGATGCGGTTGCTCTCCAGCCCGTCCAGCTCATGCAGAAAGGCCGGAGCACGGATACCCGCTGCCCAGACCTTCAAACTCGCCGGAATAACCTGCCCGGTGGCCGTGATCAAACCATCGGCCGTCACCTCACTCACCGCCGCATTGGTCAGCACGGTGACGCCAAGCTTTTCCAGCGTCTTGTGCACCGGCGCACCGATACGCTCAGGCAACGCAGGCAGCACCCGAGGCCCGGCCTCGATGACCGTGATGCGCAGGTTTTCCGGCTTGATCTGCCCCAGCCCGTAAGCCGCCAGTTCATGCGCTGCATTGTGCAGCTCTGCCGCCAGCTCAACACCGGTTGCACCTGCGCCAACGATGGCAACGGTGATTTCCTGCGCACTGTCTGCCTGGCCCGCGTGAGCACGCAGGTAGTGGTTGAGCAGTTGCTGATGAAAGCGCTCGGCCTGCTTGCGACTGTCGAGAAACAGACAGTGCTCCGCAGCGCCCGTGGTGCCGAAATCATTGGTGGTGCTGCCCACTGCGATCACCAGCGAGTCATACCCCAGGCTGCGCGCCGGCACCAGCTCGGCACCGGTTTCATCCAGCGTGGCCGCCAGATGGATCTGGCGGCTGGCACGATCCAGCCCGGTCATGCGCCCGAGCTGAAACTGAAAGTGGTTCCACTTGGCCTGAGCCACGTAGTTCAGCTCGTCCTCATAAGAGTTGAGCGAACCGGCAGCCACTTCGTGCAACAGCGGTTTCCAGATGTGAGTCAGGTTGGCGTCCACCAGCGTGACGCTGGCCGTACCTTTCTTGCCCAGGGTTTTACCCAGACTGGTCGCCAGCTCCAGACCGCCAGCGCCTCCGCCAACGATAACAATACGATGCGTCATAAGGATTACTCGGAAGGTTTAAGGAATCGGGGGGGAGCTTGATCTTCGCGAGCGCAAGGCAGCTCATAGCGTCAGATGGCTCGTAAACAGGTTCATCACAGCAACACCGGCATCAGGAGCGGCCTGCGCTCGACTGGATACGGGATTGCCTGAAGGTACTCTTCGACACACCTTTGCGCTTCCGGGTTCAGGCGTCTACTCACTTTATGCGTCGCCTCAAGCGTGCTGTCGGGCAGGGGGCCAGGGATCGGTGATTTCCAGCGGCTCGACCTGCAGCGTATCGTCCAGGCGGATGATGCCGCTTTGTAACACCCGCGCGGTAATTCCGCCATGCCCACGCATCGCCTGAAAAGTACCGTGGCCGAGGCGCTGCTCAAGCTTTGCGCAAGGCTGGCACCAGCCAGTGGTTTCAAAGACGGCCTGACCGATCCTGAAGCGCCGATTCTTGAGGCTGAACAGGTTGATGCCGCTGATCACCAGATTGCGCCGCAAATCCTGCGGCACGATCGGGTTTTCGGCAGAGCGGTTCAGCAACGAACCGACCACAGCCAGGTGCTCCCACTGAATCAGCGTGACCTGCCGCGCATTGCGCGGGCCTGGGCGCGAGTGATCGCCGGTCAGGCCAGCCTCGCGGCGCGCCTCGACAGCGTCCAGTTCGATCATCTCGACCCGCGACTCCGGGCGCACGCCGATCCAGCGCACACGACCGTGTTGGGGCACATCGGCCAGCAGTTCCTGCAAGGGGCTCATAGACTGATTCCAACATCGAAAACAACACTGCGACCCAGATTGGTACGCAGAAAATCCGGGGCGCCCGGGTGCGCGAACAATACCCGAGCAAAGGTCGGCCCCACCAGCGACAACGAGCGCCAGCCCTGACGCAGATATTCGGTGGGCGGCGGAAAATGACTGTTAAGGTCCAGGACCTCGCGCTTGAGGCTGGCGAAGGCAATGATATCCAGCCCGCTCAGATCAATGCCGCGTTCACGATAATTGGTGGATTTCTTGCGCAGGGTAGGGGCGAGTCGGTGCAGCAATTCAGAGGCCGGAATACGCTTGGGCTTGGCTTCCCGGCGCACCAGTTGGCTCAGCGAGAACGCGCTACGTCGTCGCGCCAGTTCCTCACGCCACTCGTCATTGAGACGACGGCCCTCATCCAGCACAAAAAACACCTCAAAGCGCCCGTCGCGAAACAACACATCGGGCGGCTCCTGACTGGCGGGCGTGAAGTCCTCATTACGGTGCGCAATGTTCAGCCCCTGCAACAACCGCTGACAAACCCAACGCTCACGCTCCCACTTCCGCGCATTGGACAGAAAGGCGTTGGCTTGTTCGGCCTGGATCGTCAACAGGCGTAGGTAGTCTGAGTCATCCATGGGGCTGTAGCTTACCGCTCAAACGTGAAGGTGAAAAACAAAGACTGAGATGATTTCGGGAGTTTTTCGACTAAAGCTCCAGAGTGAGTGAAAAAACCTTTCAGCAGGCTAAAGCTTTGCTTTGTTACGCTGAGCTGGAACACTCTGCGGGAAGTACTCCGACCCTGCTCGTTCCTACGATAAAGAATCCCTCCCTATGAAAGCCGCCTCGCTTGCCTTTCTCTGCCTCACTGCCCTTGCCACTCAAGCTCAAGCTTCCAGCGCTGATGCTTGGGCGGCTTACGATAAAGTCGCCTTGGAAAGCTGTATCAGATCCAGTGGTTTGAAAGATGCCAAACCTGTCGGTACTCCAGCTCAATTTGATGACCGCGTTGGCTATACAGCTATCCTCATGCAAGGCCAGTATCCGCAGAAGCATATGAAAGGTCGTCAAGGTACCGAGCTTTGCCTCTTCAATAGCAAAGCGAAAGCTGCTTTTGTCACCGAGTGGGACTCCATTCGCACTAGCGGAAAGACTCAGTAAAAACTGTTAAGCCCGTGCGTGACGTTTTTTAAGCGTTGGAATGAGCCCGAAAAACGGGGCTCTGATCTCGATCATTCTCGTTCCCGCGCTGCGCGTGGGAATGCATTTCTGGACGCTCTGCGTCTAACATTGGAATGTGCGGCGCGGCTCAGAGTTGTGGCGCGGAGCGTCACGAAATGCATGCCAACGCGGAGCATTGGCACGGGATTCAGTTGTAATTGAGTAGAACGATGAGCGTAGAGCGTGTGCATGCATCCCGGAATGTATCAATGCCCCCGGTGCGGGGCCTCTAAATCACCCGAAAACATCTCATCCTCAGCATCCGGGCTCACCGGGATGGCATGTTCTTCAGAAGCCCACGCCCCCAGATCAATCAGTTTGCAGCGCTCTGAGCAAAACGGACGGCTCGGGCTGGCGGCGCTCCATTCCACTGGGGTGTCGCAGGTTGGGCATTGAACGGTCATTGGTTGGCTCATGATTGGCCTCCACGCAAAGTAAGGTAAAAGTGGTGCAGCCGCTCGACTTCGCTGTTCAGCCAAGCGTGATCGCGGTCGTTGACCAGCACATCGTCGGCATGGCGCAGGCGGTCTTCGCGCTGGATCTGCACCTTGAGAATGGCTTCGACCTGCTCCTGGCTGGAACTGTCGCGCAGCATCGTGCGTTCTATTTGCACCTGCTGCGGCACATCAATAACCAGCAGGCGCTGCACCATCCGCGATTGCCCGGATTCGATCAGCAGTGGCGAAACCAGAATGGCATACGGCGATTTGGCCTTGGCCAGATGGCTGACGATTTCCTGATTGATCAGCGGGTGCAGCAACGCTTCGAGCCAGCGTCGCTGCTCTGGGTTTTCGAAGATCAGCTTGCGCAGCGCGCCGCGATCCAGCGCGCCGCTGGCCTGCAATACGCCGTTGCCGAAATGTGTGGCGATCTGCTCCAGCGCCGGACGCCCGGGCTCGACCACCCAGCGGGCAGCGTGGTCGGCATCCACGGTGTCGATGCCCAGGTCGATAAAGCACTGTGCCGCTGCACTTTTACCGCTACCAATGCCGCCAGTCAGGCCAAGAATCCAGGGTTTTTGATCAGGGTGAGTCATCTGAAACCGGCAAACTGCATATAAGAGTCGGTTATTTGACCACCCCAGAGCAAAGCGATCCACCCCGCAATGGCCAGATAAGGACCAAAGGGGATCGGCGTACCACTTTCGACCCTGCGCACGCGCATCATGATCACCCCAAGTACCGCACCCACCAGCGACGACAACAGAATGGTCAACGGCAGAATCTGCCAGCCACCCCACGCGCCAAGCATGGCCAGCAATTTGAAGTCGCCATAGCCCATGCCTTCCTTGCCCGTCACCAACTTGAAAAGCCAGAACACCGACCACAGCGTCAGATAACCGGCCACTGCACCCCACAGCGCGTCGCTCAGCGAGGTGAACAGCCCAAAGGCGTTAACGATCAGGCCCAGCCACAGCAGTGGCAGCACCAAAGAGTCAGGTAACAGCTGATGATCGGCATCGATCAGACTCATCGCCAGCAAACCCCAGCTCAACACCAGCATCGCAGCCGCCTGCCAGCCGAAGCCGAAATGCCAGGCGACGTAGGCCGACAACACTGCGCAGGTCAGCTCCACCACTGGGTAGCGCTTGCTGATGGGGGCTTTGCATTGCGAGCATTTGCCGCGCAGCAACAGGTAACTGATGACCGGCAGGTTTTCCCACGGGCGGATCTTGTGCGCGCAGTGCGGGCAGCTTGAGTGCGGCAGGATCAGGTTGAAGACGGGTTGGTCCGGTTCGGCAGGGAGGCCTAGCATTTCCCGTGATTGTACTTTCCAGTCGCGCTCCATCATTTTTGGGAGGCGGTAGACGACCACGTTGAGGAAGCTTCCGACGATCAGGCCAAGTAGGCAGCAGGTGGTGACGAAGGCCAGGGGAGAGCTGGCCAAGAGGTCGAGGAGGGGCATGTCAGACGACGTTTCCGAGTTTGAAGATGGGGAGGTACATGGCAATAACAAGGCCGCCGACGATGACACCCAGTATCGCCATGATCATGGGCTCCATCAGGCTGGTCAGATTGTCGACCATATTATCGACTTCTTCTTCGTAATAGGTCGCTACTTTATCAAGCATCGCATCAAGTGCCCCCGACTCTTCCCCGATCGATGTCATCTGTATAGCCAAGCTCGGAAATACTCCAGTTGAACGCATTGAAAAGTTCAGCTGCATTCCGGTAGAGACGTCCTGCTTAACCCTGTTAACCGCATTCTTAAATACTACATTACCGGTAGCCCCTGCTACCGAGTCCAAGGCTTCTACCAACGGTACGCCCGCCGCAAAAGTTGTTGCGAGAGTGCGTGCGTAGCGTGCGACCGATGATTTGAAAATCAGAGGGCCAATAATGGGTAATTTCAGCAGAAAACGGTCAAGGGCGTCGCGAAAATTTTGCGATTTTTTGTATGCTCGCTTAAGCATAAAAATAGTAGCAAAAAAGGCGATGACGATTATCAACCACCATTTTTGCACAATGTCTGAAAGACCGATAACCATCAGAGTAAATGCAGGTAAATCCGCGCCAAAACTGGCAAATATAGACTGAAACTGTGGTACAACCTTTATGAGAAGTATTCCTGATACGATAACAGCAACAATTAATACCGCAGCAGGATAAGTCATGGCTTTCTTGATCTTTGCCTTGAGTTTTTCGGTTTTTTCTTTATAACTTGCTACTCGGTCAAGCAAACTTTCAAGTGCTCCGGCCTGTTCGCCTGCATCTACCAAGTTACAGAAGAGTTCGTCGAAATATTCAGGCTTTCTTCGCAGGGCTGTTGCGAAGCTATTGCCAGCTGAAACCTCTTGCTTGAGAGAGTCCACGAGCGTCCGCATGTTTGGGTTTTCTGCGCCCTCGCTGATGATATCGAATGACTGTAGCAGCGGGACACCGGCCTTCATCATCGTCGCCATCTGTCGAGAGAAGAAAGCAATGTCCAGCGGCTTGATCTTCTTGCCTTTGCCGAAGATTGATACAGACTTCTTGCGCACCTTGGTCGGGTTGATGCCTTGCTTGCGCAGTTGGGCTTTTACGAGGGCGAGGTTATGGCCGCTCAGTTCGCCACTGGTTTTAGTACCCTTCTTGTCTACACCTTCCCACGTGTAAACGATGACTTTGACTGCCTTGCTGGCCATGCTTAATCCTTGGTCACGCGGTTGACTTCTTCAAGGCTGGTAATGCCCTGCATGGCTTTTGACAGGCCCGAGGTTCGCAGGTCATTGAAACCGTCCTTGCGCATCTGCCTGGAAATCTCCAGTGAATTACCCTCTTCCATGATGATGCGCTCCAGCTCTGCTGTTTTCTTGACGACTTCGTAGATACCGACCCTGCCTCTGTAACCGCCGTTGCAATGCTCGCAGCCCACCGGTCCATAGATCTTGAAAGTGCCAATCTTCGCTTCTGGAAAACCTTCCCGAATCAGTGTCTCGCGAGGAATATCGAGCTCTTTCTTGCAATGACTGCACAGCTTACGGGCGAGCCGTTGCGCAATAATCAGATTGATTGCTGTGGCAATGTTGAATGCGGCTACGCCCATATGATGCAGTCGCGTCAAGGTTTCTGCCGCGCTGTTGGTATGCAGGGTGGACAGCACCATGTGGCCAGTCTGTGACGCCTTGATGGCGATTTCGGCGGTTTCCAGGTCGCGAATCTCGCCGACCATGATCACGTCGGGATCTTGACGCAGGAAGGCGCGCAATGCCTGCGAAAAGTCCAATCCTTGGCGTGGGTTCACGTTGACCTGATTGATGCCTTCCAGGTTGATCTCTACCGGGTCTTCGGCTGTGGAAATGTTGATGTCCACGGTATTGAGTATGTTCAGACCGGTATACAGAGAAACGGTCTTGCCGGAACCCGTGGGGCCAGTCACAAGAATCATGCCCTGCGGCTGTTTCAGTGCCTCCAGATACAACGCTTTTTGCTCCGGCTCGTAGCCCAGAGCATCAATACCCATCTGCGCACTGGTCGGGTCGAGAATCCGCATCACGATCTTCTCGCCCCACAGGGTGGGCAAGGTGTTCATACGAAAATCGATGGCCTTTGTTTTGGACACCCGCAACTTGACCCGGCCGTCCTGCGGTTTGCGTCGCTCCGAAATGTCGAGGCTCGCCATGACTTTCAGGCGTGCAGCAATACGGTTTGCCAGATGAATCGGAGGCCTAGCAACCTCATGCAAAATGCCATCGGTACGCAAGCGCACGCGAAAGATCTTTTCGTAGGGCTCGAAGTGCAAGTCTGATGATCCTAACCGGATGGCATCCAACAGCATTTTGTTGACGAAACGTACCACCGGGGCATCGTCAGCGTCATTCTGCGTCGCGAGTGACGTTTCCTTGCCATCAGCCGGTTCGATATCCAGACCCAGATCGACATCTTCCAGGTTGCCCAGACCGCTGTCACTGTCAAAGAATCGATCTATCGCAGTGGTCAGCTTGTCATCTTCGACCAGAATTGCTTCGGTATTCAGGCCAGTGCTGAACTGTATGTCAGTGACCGCCTGATGGTTGGTCGGGTCCGAGATGCCTATAAACAGCTTGTTACCACGTCGCCACAGCGGCAGGGCGTGGTGTTGTCTGACCAGCTTCTCGCTGACCAGCCCCTTTGGCTGGCTTTCCTTGTCCAGGCTGGCGAGGTCCATGAACGGAACGCCGAACTGATCAGAAGCCAATTCCGCTAGCGTCAGGCTTTTGACCAGTTTGTTCTGAACCAGATAGCTCACCAACGAAATCTTGTCGCGGCGCGCCTGTTGATAAGCTTGCTGCGCAACAGGTTCAGTAAGGAGCTCGGCGAGGACCAATTGTTTGGCCAAGCCAGTGAGGACAGCATCAGTCATAAAACCACCAGACACGGACAATGGTTGGGTTATAGCGCAGTCGAGCGGTGCTGCCAAATGGCAGTGAGGAATGTGACAAAAATTGTCAGTTTCTGCAGATTTCTGAACGCATCGAACTTTGTGTGAAAGGTGTTCTGACGGATACGCGCCTTTTCGCTACGTTGGCACGACCTATGCTTCTATCCTTGCAGGGCACTACATAATTGACGCCTTGGAGAGTAAGAATGAATGCACAAAAAGGTTTTACACTGATTGAACTGATGATCGTAGTTGCGATTGTTGGTATCTTGGCGGCGGTAGCGATTCCGTCATATCAGAACTACGCAAAAAAAGCTGCGTATACCGAGGTTCTGGCTGCAATGGCCTCCGTCAAAACTGCTGTGGGTGTGTGCGCTGCTCAACAAGGTACCGTTGCTGACTGTGACACTGCAGCTAAAGTAGGTGTAACATTGCCTTCAGGTGCTACTACCGGAGCAGTCAATAAGATGGAAATAACTGCCACCAGCGCTGCTATTACTGCTACTCCGAACGCATTTAAAGGTATCCTGACTACCGATACCTGTAGTCTAACGCCTGCTATAGCAGCTGCTGGATCTCCGGTAACTTGGAGCTACACAGGTGCATGTGTAACCAATGGCTATGTTAAAAACTAAGTTTTGAATATCCAGCTTTGAGTTTCAGATGCATGTAAAATGCTATCTGTTGAGCGGACTTTTCTTAGTGTGGTATTCAAAAGCCCAATCTTAAACGGTTGGGCTTTTTATAAGACTTTACAGTTAATATGGAAGTGACAATTGTTTACATGCCTTGCCGCGTGACTGGAGCGCGCACTTGATAAGAGATCATCTCTACTTGCTTTCTCCTTCCCCCTTCAACCTCAACCGATACCCAATCTTCGCAATCTTCGCAATCGCCTCAATCGCCGGCAGCAACTCCAGCCCCAGCTCCGAAAGACTGTACTCCGCAGAAGGCGGCGAGGTCGCCAGCACCGTCCGAACCACCACACCTTTCTCTTCCATCTCTTTAAGCCGCACCGACAGCATCTTTGCCGAAATGCCGGGGATGTCGACGCGCAGTTCGCCGAATCGCCGAGGCCCACCACTCAAACTCCACAGCAGATTTGGAGTCCAGACGCCGCCCAGCAACCACATGCACGCCGCCACCGCGCACTCAGGCACGGGATGGTTGACTTTGCTTTTGCGCATTTTCAATGACATTACCGGGGTGTTCCTTTGTCGAATCGCGAGTTTCCAGCGCGTAACCAGGTTACAGAACGGTAACCGGAGAATGAGAGTAACCTTAAGTTACCAGCTATACAAAAGTTATCCGGGTGCTAGGATCGGGTCATTCTCAACCACCGGAAGAATCGTCCTTATGAAGCTCTATTACTCGCCTGGTTCCTGCTCGCTCGGCGCTCACATCGTGTTGCACGAAGCGGGTGTCGCTCACGAATTGGTCAAGGTGAACCTGCGCCAGCACACGCTTGAATCCGGCGAAGACTATTACGCGATCAACCCCAAAGGGACTGTTCCTGCGCTGGGGTTGGATGACGGTGCTGTTCTGACCGAAGGCGCTGCCGTGCTGCAATACCTGGGCGACCACTTCGTGCCAACGCTGGTGCCAGCCAATGGAACGCTGGCGCGTGCAAGGTTGCAGGAGATACTCAATTACCTGGCCGCTGAATATCACAAGGCATGGACACCGCTTTTTTATCTGGCAAAAGGAGCCGATGCCACCGACGCCCAGCGCCCGGTCATCGCCAAACAAACCTACCTGAATGGCCTGCTGGCGGATGGTCGTGATTACCTGTTGGGTAATGACTTCAGCGTTGCCGACACTTACTTGTTCGCGGTAACCCGCTGGTCTGTCAATTTTGGCATTTCGCTGGAAGCGCTGCCCGCTTTGCAAGCGTTCATGGCTCGAGTCGAAGCGCGTCCATCCGTCAAGGCGGTACTGAAAGCGGAAGGTTTACCCGAACTGTTCAATAAGGCCTGAGCCCGCTAAAAACCCAGGCCAGACTCACCTGTCGAAACGATAACGCCCCCGGTGGATGTGCTCCGCCGGGGGCGTTTTGATTCGATTGCTCGGTGTTATCGCGGTCGCATCGTAGGACGTTTCAGCTTTTACGTTAGGCCACTTCCTAATCCACTTTGGTGACCAAAACGCCCGTTGATTGATATCCGATTCGAGCCCAGAATCACCCACCTGATGACTCCACACATAAAGGGAGGGGCTATGAACACCACCGCATCACCCAGTCGCCTCCTCGGCGTTGGGCTGTACACCGCTTCGCAAGCGTCCTCATACACCGGCATTCCGGCAAAGGACATTCGTAGATGGATGTTTGGCTACAGCGCCTCAGGGGTTGAACATCCAGGCCTCTGGGCTCCGGAAATTGCATTTCTTGACGACAAGCTGCTCGGCTTCCACGACCTGCTGGAAATTCGCTTTGTCCATGCGTTTCGCCAGCATGGCGTCAGCTTGCAAGCGATCCGCAGCGCTTCGTTACAAGCCCGAGAGATGTTCGGCCAGCGCTATCCGTTTACGTGCAGACGCTTTCAAACCGACGGGCGGGATATATTTGCAACCGTTTTGGACGAAACCGGCGACGAGGCGCTGCTGGATCTGGTCAAGCGACAATATGCCTTCAAACAGGTCATCACCCCGTCGCTGTATGAGGGCATTGATTACGCTGGTGAAGAGTCGGCAAAACGTTGGTATCCGGTCAAGCGCAGCAAGGCGGTGGTGTTGGACCCTGCAAGAAACTTCGGCAAACCAGTACTGACAATCACCGGAATCGACACCGCCGCTATTTACCATTCCTATCTGGCTGAAGGTCAGAGCGCGAAGCGCGTGGCACTACTCTATGAGATTCCGCCAGCAGCAGTGGAAGCCGCAGTCAATTTTGAGCACAGAATCGCGGCTTGAATTTTCTGATTGATAACAATCTGCCGCCTGCTATTGTCAGAGCGCTTAACGAGTTGACCAAATGTGAAGGCCATTCTGTAGTCTCGTTGCGCGAAAGGTTTCCTGCAAACGCTGCAGATATTGACTGGGTCACCCACCTCAAAAAAGAAGGCGGGTGGGCAGTCGTCTCACAGGATAAATTCTCCAAGGGAGACGCTGAGCGCTTTGCATTCAGGGAATGCGGCCTCCCGATCTTCTGCCTTGCCAGGCAGTGGTGGCAAATGAACTACTGGAACAAGGCGGAGAATCTGGTCCGGTGGTGGCCATCAATTACCGAGCAGGCTCTGTTGGTAAAAGGCGGCGCAGCGTTTCGTGTGCCGTGGAGATTCTCTGCGACAGGCAAGTTCCAGCAACTCAAAATATAGCCCGATCACAGATCGGGCTTTTCTTAACGGTTAAGGTACAAGAATTACCGAGGCGTCCCATCAACCCGCGGCTGCCTGCGAAACCTCCTCCTCACCCCAACCACCACAATCACCACCAGCAACCCAACCACCACAAAAAACACCGTATTGAAAACCGGAAACGGCTGATCACGACTCGTCACAGCCTCAATCTCTGTCACGTTGGGAAACATCGACAGGATCGTTATCCGCCAGCCGTAATAACGAATCAGCGCCAGTTGCTGTGCATCACGTGAGTAGCCCTGGGCTTTGGCCTGGATGTCGGCGGAGTCGAATTTGAAGTACCACGGGAAGCTCCAGGCGGTGTCTTCGTTGCGGTAGACCACGACTTTCTTGGTGTCCGGGTCTTCGGTGTTGATGAAGTACACGTCACGGGTCGGGCCGTCTGCCGGGTTTTCGGCGTTGACCACGCCGTCGGCGTCCATTCTTTTGACTTCCACGCCGGTGATCATCACGACATCATGGCGCGGCAGAACGTAGTAGAGGCTTAATGCGCCGATCCCGAGTGCAACGAATACCACAAGCCAAATCGACCTTTTAAGCCACTTCATACCAGCGTCCTCTGTTTAAAATTGCGTGACTTTGCCCTAATCCGAACGTATTCGAAGCAAAACAGTTATTACAAAATTCGACAAGGCCGTTTCAAGCGGCGCAGTCTTCCGGAGATTGACATGATTTGGTTCCTTGAAGGGCAATCCAGCCAGCGTGAAGTGATCATCGGTGCGCGTGATGCGCTGCCTGCTTCGGTGAAAATTATTGCGTCCCATCGCCAGCAACGCTCCGAAATTACCGGGCAGGCCGACGTGGCGCTGCAAGAGCCGATCGACAACGAAGAACGCATCGACTGGGTGCTCGAAACCGCTCGCTCGCTGGGCGTGAAGACGATCGTCGCCGGGCGGGTCGGTGGCATTTATGAAGCGCAGCGTGCTCGTTTTGTCGCCGAAGGCTTGGACCTCGTCACTGGCGGAACGTCCCTGCAAACGTTTCTGGATGTCGATGACAAGAGTCGTTTCACGGCGGCGGCCGAGGCAGCGGGGCTGGCGTGTATCCCGGCAATCACTGCCTGCAACACCGAGGAGCTGCAAGCGGCCTATGACGCGCTGTCGGTCTCGGGCGAGGTGTGTATCAAGCCGGTAGTCGGGATTTATGGCCGTGGTTTTTGGCGGTTCAAGACCGATGTCGACGATTTTCGATGTTTCGCAAACCCGGATGCGCGCGAAACGACGTTTCAGGCGTACCTTAATGCCTATCGTCAGGCCGATGAGCGCCCGGCGATGCTGCTCATGCCTTACATGCCCGGCAACGAGTGTTCGGTGGACATGGTCTGCGAGCATGGCAAGGCGGTCGCGTTTGTCGGGCGGCGCAAGGTGGGTTTGAATCAGACGTTCGAGCGCGACAGCGAAGCCGTGCAACTGGCAGTACGAGCCGCCGAGCATTTTGCCTGTGACGGGCTGATCAATGTGCAGACCCGCGACGACGCTGATGGCATGCCACGCTTGCTGGAGATCAACCCGCGCTACTCGGGCGGGATCGGTTACACGCGTGAAACCGGCGTTAACCTGCCGGGCATTTTTGCTGCGCGGCGTCTCGGCTTGAAAGAACCGGAAACACATTGGCTTGAGGATATCCGGGTCAAGGCCATCACGGTCGCTGTACGGGCTACGGTTTGATCAGGATAATAGATTTTTGCTATCAATAATCGCTCTTATCAAGGAGGATCGGGCATGCAGCTTCTGGCGCCAGGTGCAAACACTGCTTTAGCTAACGCCCACTGCTCCTGGAACCTGGAGAGCGGTACATCTTCGGTGTTCGGTGAATACGCCGCCGTGGCGCTGCTGGCAGTCAACGAAAAACGCCAGCCCATGGGCGACCCGGCGCTGTTGCATCAGGAACAGAGCTGGATGGAGTGGAGCGGCGGCCCTCAGGATGTTGGCTGCACGCTCAAGCTGGACAGGCTCCCGGCGGGCAGTGATCGCGTATTGCTGATGGTTTACGTGTACGCCGCGATGGGCCCGATCCGCGATTTTGCCAGCCTGCGTCTCAAAGTGGATGCCAATATCGAGCATCGCCTGGACCTGCGCGATAACGGCGAAGCTGCGATCATCATCGGCGAGTTCTACAAGCGCAACGACCAATGGAAATTTCGCGCGCTGAGCGAAGGCTCGGCGTATGGGCTGTCGGCGTTCGGCCGCAAGATCGGTCTGGAAGTGGACGATCGTCATCCGCGTCGTCCGTCTGGCGGGTCGGGTGGACCGGCGGGTGGTCCACGGCACGAGTCGGCCACCGGCACCGCGTTTGTGGTCGGGCCGGCGCACGTCATGACCTGCGCGCATGTCATCGAAGACATGGGCGTGTTCTATATCAATTCGCTGGAAGGCCGCTACAAGGCCGAGGCGGTGGTGATCGACCGCCGCAACGATATCGCTTTGCTGCGGGTGCAAGGCGCGCCGCCGTTGTCTGCGGTTACATTCCGCGAAGGGCAGGGCTGCGAACCGGGTGATACGGTGGCGGTGCTGGGTTACCCACTGGCGTCCATTTCCGGCGGCGGGTTGCAGGTGACGCAGGGCGGTATTTCCGGACTGTTCGGCCTGCACAACGACGCCAGCCTGTTCCAGTTCACCGCGCCCATTCAGCCCGGTTCCAGCGGCAGCCCATTGTTCGACAACGGCGGCGCAGTCATCGGCATGGTGACGTCCACGGTACCGGACGGGCAAAACATGAATTTTGCAGTGAAATCCGCACTGCTGATGTCCTTTCTACAGGCGTGCCGCATCGATGCGCCGCATGCCCGAGCGGAAAGGTCGTACACCACCACAGAAATCTCACGCACCTTCCAGTCATCGTTATGGCTCGTCGAAGCCTCTCGCCAATGAAGTCGGTGTTGCCTGCCCATGTTGCAGGCGCCAGGGGCCGCGGCCCCGCTAATCAGGAATATATCGATGGACAGCAGCGCAGCTTTTTCCAACCCTACAAAGCTTCGTGCTGATCTGCTTCGTGGTCGCCTCGACGTCAGCGTCGATTCGTCCACCATTGCCCCGGATTCACTGTTCGGCTTCGCCGAGCGGCGCAATCCCAAACGCGCGTTTCTGTTCGTTTCGCGGGTGCTCGGGCGTCATATCCCGGCGCGCCCGAGCGTAATGCTCAAGAGTTTTCAGGACCTGGCGCACAAGATTCCGGTAGACCTGCCAGGCCCGGTGCTGGTCATCGGTATGGCCGAAACAGCCGTGGGCCTGGGTGCCGGTGTGCACCGTGCCTACAGCGAAACGCATTCCGATGCGCTGTACTTGGTCAGCACGCGCCATCCAACCGGCACCGAGCTGTTCGCCCGTTTTGAAGAAGAGCACAGCCACGCCAGCGCGCACTTGATTCACTTGCCTGCCGATCCTGCGCTGCGCGACATGATGCTCGGTGCACGTTCGCTGGTGCTGGTCGATGACGAAGCGTCGACGGGCAAGACGTTCATCAATCTGCATCAGGCGCTGGTCGAGGCCGGGCTGAGCAAGATCGAGCGGGTGGTGACCTGCGTGCTCACTGATTGGTCGGCAGGTGCGGTCAGCACGTCGATGGGCGCGGTGGCTGAGCAGGTGTCGCTGTTGCAGGGCTCGTATTCCTTTGACGAGGACGTCAGCGCGCCGCTGCCGGACATGCCGGAAGTCGGCACCGTTGCGATGGGCGACTGGCCGTTGCTGACCGCCAACGACTGGGGGCGCATGGGCGTGCTGGCGGTTGCCGATACGCTGGCGCCTGGCCTTACGGTAAACAAGGGCGAGCGCGTTCTGGTGGTCGGCACCAGCGAGTTTGTCTGGCGTCCTTTTCTGTTGGCCGAGCGCCTGGAAAAAGCCGGGGCTGATGTGCATTTCAGCTCCACCAGCCGTTCGCCGATCGCGCTGGGGCATGCCATCGATCACGCGCTGTCGTTCTCGGACAACTACGGGCTGGGCATCCCCAACTTTCTTTACAACGTGCGACCGGGTCAGTTTGACCGAGTGCTGATCTGCACCGAAACCCCCAGGCAGGCCGTCCCCGCCGAGCTGATTGAAGCGCTGAACGCCGAGGTGATTTGCGATGAGTAACGACCGCCCGCTGATCTTCGTCGATCTGGACGACACCCTGTTCCAGACCGCGCGCAAAACACCGGCTGACATTGAAAAGCACGTCGCAACGCTGGATATCAGCGGCAATGCCAACGGCTACATGACCAACGTGCAGAAGTCCTTCGCGCACTGGCTACTGGCGCACGCCGATGTGGTGCCGGTGACCGCGCGCAGTGTAGAGGCTTACAGCCGGGTGAAGTTGCCGTTCACTGCCGGCGCGATCTGTTCGCATGGCGGCGTGATGCTCGATGTCATGGGGCGACTGGACCCTGACTGGAACGAGCAGATGAAGCAGACCCTGGCCAGCTATCAATCGCGGTTACATGAATTGTCTGCCGCTACGCTGGCAATCGGTCAGGAGATGGGCTTTTCACTGCGTGGCTGGGTGGTTGAAGAGGCGCAGCTGTTTCATTACGTGGTGACCAAGCACAACGAAAGCGATGACAGCATCCTCACCAAGGTACTCGCCGAAATGCAGGCCCGAGGCTTGCTCGACGGCATGCACATCCACGGTAACGGCAACAATCTGGCGTTCCTGCCCGAGGGGCTGGCCAAGCGTTACGCCGTGCAGGAATGGCTGCGTCGTGACCTGGCGATCAATGGCGAACGTCCGGTGCTCGGTTTTGGCGACAGCATCACCGACCTGGGTTTCATGGATGAGTGTCACTGGTGGGCGACGCCTGCGCGCAGCCAGTTGGCGAAAATGTTTGTCGGAGCAGCACATGAGTGATCCCGTTCACGGGCTCGACACGGTCGGCAGCGGCAGTTACCTGAGCGACGACGTGCATTTTCTGTTGCGCAGCGTCGACATGCAGACCACCAGCGTCGAGGAAAAGGAGCGCCTGATCCAGACGCGGCAAAAGCACTATTCGGAAATGATCAGCGAGGAATCTGCGCCCAGCGCTGCCCACCAGGCGCTGTACGAGCTGGCGCTCAGCCAGAACGGCGCGCGCATGGCTGCTGATGTGCAGGCGCTGGCGCACGCGCTTGAGCGTGAATGCGACGGCTCGCCGATCATTCTGGTGTCCTTTGTGCGCGCCGGTTTGCCGCTCGGTGTGCTGTTGCGTCGGGCCTTGATTGACCTTGATCGCGAAACGCATCACTACGGCATCAGCATTGTCCGCGATCGCGGCATCGATACCGTAGCGCTGGAGGCCATCATTGAGGCCCACGGCGCGCAGAACATCGTGTTTGTTGACGGCTGGACCGGCAAAGGCGCGATATCCGGTGAGATTCGCCGCAGCCTGGCGGGCGATACACGTTTTCCCCAGGACCCGCGCCTGGTGGTGCTCGCCGATCCATGCGGCAGCGCCTGGCTGGCGGCGTCTGCAGAAGACTGGGTAATTCCGTCCGGCATTCTGGGTGCAACGGTGTCCGGGCTGGTGTCGCGCTCTATCTGGCCGACCGACGGCGGGCTGCATGGTTGCGTGGTCTATGAGCATTTGCAGGCGCATGACGTTACACGCGGTTTTATTGAACAGATCGACATCCAGCGTCGTCAGAAAGAAGGTGCGCTGACGCTGGCACCCTGGACGCCTCAGCAGCGAAGCGAACTCAAGACTGCGGCATCCCGGGTGATCGACACGCTGGCCGAGCGCTTCGACGTCAATAACCTGAATCGCGTCAAGCCGGGCATTGCCGAAGCCACGCGGGCAGTCATGCGCCGCGTGCCGGATCACGTGCTGGTACGCAAGCTGGCTGACAGCGACGTGCAATTGCTGCTGCACCTGACTCAAAAAGCGGGCATCCCCGTTGAAGAAGTCGGCGATGTCCTGGGCCCCTACCGGGCGGTGACCATCATACGGAGTCTCGGCTAATGGCCTTATTCTCGCCTTACGCGCTGGGGGCAACGTTGTACATGCCCGCTACCCGGGACGACATCGTCGATGTGGTGTTCGGCGAAAAGATTCCCGAGCTGCGTTCGCTGGTTGTCTGCCTGGAAGATGCGGTCGCGCTGATCGATGTCGACACCGCATTGCTCAACCTGCGCCAGGTGCTGACCCGCATCCACGATCGGGGCGGTCGTCCGGCCAATGGCCCGCTGCTGTTCGTTCGCCCGCGTGATGCGGCGATGGCGCGTATTCTCAACGACTGGCCGTTGATGGCCCACGTTGACGGGTTCGTTGTCCCCAAGCTGTCGCTGAAAAGTCTGACGAGCTGGGAGGAGGCGGTTACCAACCCTGCGCTGGCATTGATGCCTACACTGGAAACCCCGGAAGTGTTCAACCCGACGGCTATGGTCGAGCTGGGGCAGGCGCTCAAAGCCAGCCTGCACGAGCGGATCATCGCTCTGCGCATCGGTGGCAATGACCTGATGGGCTGCCTGGGCTTGCGCCGCAATCCGGCCATGACCCTGTATTCAACCCCGATGGGTTATGTGATCCCGATGCTGGCGGGGGTGATGGGCGCGCAGGGCTTTGCGCTCACCGCGCCGGTGTTCGAACAGCTCGCCACACCAGACATTCTGGAACAGGAACTGGCGCTCGATATTACTAATGGGTTGGTCGGCAAGACGGCAATTCACCCCTCGCAGGTCAATATCATTCAGAATGCACTACGCGTCAGTCTGGAGGACATGAACTCCGCCCGGATGATTTTGAACTCTGTGGCGCCCGCCGTGTTCAAGTACAACGATGCGATGTGTGAACCGGCCACCCACTATAAGTGGGCAACCCACATCATGGAGCGCGCCAAATGGCACGGAGTGTTACCCACACCCGCTTCGATCATGGATGCCAGCATTCGACTCGCTGAGGCAGTTAGCTAGATGATAGAACCTGACCTTGAAACCGTAGAACCTGATCTTGCACCGGTAGGACCTGATCTTGAAATCGAAGTGGAACAACGCTTGCTGGCGGTGTTCGATTTCGATGGGACGATTACCCGGCACGACAGCTTTGTTCCGTTTCTCAAGTTCGCCTTCGGGCAACGTGTTTTCTCCGTACGCATGGCGCGGCTGGTGCTGCCCAGCCTTGGCTACCTGACCAAGCGCCTGAGCCGTGACGAACTCAAAGGCCGGCTGATCAAGGCTTTTCTGAGCGGCGTTGAAGTGCAGTGGCTGCAACAGAAGGCCGAAGCCTTCTGCCATTCGCACTGGAAACGCCTGATGCGCCCTGCTGCGCTTGAGTCCATCGCGGCTGAAATCGAAAAGGGTGCCATTGTCACGCTTTGTTCAGCATCGCCTGCTATGGTCCTGCAACCCTTCGCTGATCGCTTGAAAGTGGAGCTGATCGGCACCAATCTGGAAGTCATCGACGGCAAGTTGACCGGCTTGATCGAGGGCAGTAATTGCCGTTGCGACTCCAAGGTGGCGCGTCTTGAAAGCGTTTACGGGCCGCTGACGCAGTTCCGGGTTCGCGCCTGGGGCGACACGCGAGGTGATCACGAATTGCTTGCCGCTGCTCAGGATGCGCACTGGCGATTGTTCCATCCGACGTGGCGTCGAGGCCGTTATAAAGGCCCCGTTAACGCCAAGTTACACAATCCTGATGGCAAAGACGGGCCAACACGGTAAGGCTGTAACACTTTTATCCGTATTCCGACGACCACATGGAGCGAAAAATGGCACTCACGTTGGCAAAGAACCAGACGATCTCTCTCGAGAAAACCGCTGGCACCGGCCTCAAAAAAGTCAGCATGGGCCTTGGATGGGACCCTGAGAAAGCCAGTGGTTTCTTCGGCAAACTGCTCGGTGGTGGTGGGGGCGATATCGACCTGGATGCCTCGTGCATCATGCTCGATGCCGATAAAAAGCCGCTCGATCTGGTCTGGTTCCGTCAGTTGCAATCGCGCGACGGTGCCATTCTGCACTCCGGCGACAACCGTACTGGCGAAGGCGCTGGCGATGATGAAACCATCAGCGTTGACCTGGAAAAACTACCAGCGACGGTCAAGTATCTGGTGTTCACCGTCAACTCGTTCACCGGTCAGAACTTCGAAAAAGTCGCCAATGCCTACTGCCGCATCGTGGATCTGGGCACTCGCAACGAACTGGGCCGCTTTGATCTGTCCGAGAAAGGCCAGCACACGGGCGTGGTGATGTCTTATCTGTCGCGTACGCCGTCCGGCTGGGATTTCACCGCCGTAGGCCAGGCCACCAACGGCCGTACCGCCGATGATCTGGTCGAACTGGCTATTGGAGCTGTACGCGCATGACCCAACTTGTCCCGGGCGCCAACGCCCCAGTCGCTGCCGGTCCGCTAACGGTGGAGATCATTTATTCTCCGCTCGCGGATGCGGATATCGATGTATCTGCGTTCCTGCTGACCAGTTCTGGCAAGGTGCGTGGCGATCAGGACATGTGTTTCTATGGCCAGAAAAGCGTGAACGGCGGCGCGGTCCAGCAGACGGAAGCGTCGGCCGGTCGTGCGGTATTCAGCCTCGATACCAGCCGCCTTGACCCGGTCATAGAGAAGGTTGCCCTGACCGCGACCATCTACGAGAACAAAGCCAGTTTTGGCAGCGTGTCGCGTCTGGCCCTCAACATCACCGGCGGTATCGAAGCGGATATCCCTACCAACGGCATGAAAGAAACCGCGCTGATTCTGGGCGAGTTCTATTTGCGTCAGGGCGCGTGGAAATTCCGTTGCGTCGCCCAGGGTTTTGCCGGCGGCCTTGAGCCACTGGCAAAAAACTTTGGGGTTGAAGTCTCCGCGCCGCAGGATCAGCCTGCACCTGCACCTGCACCTGCACCTGCACCTGCACCTGCACCTGCACCTGTTCCAGCGCCAGCGGCCAAGCCGACCGTCAACCTGAGCAAGATTACGCTGGACAAGACCCGGGCTTCGATCAGTCTGGAAAAATCCAGTGCCGGCTTCGGCGAGATGCGCGTCAACCTGAACTGGAACCGTCGCAACGACACCAAAGGCGGCGGCTTCTTCTCGATGAAGAAGAGCACGGCCATCGACCTTGATGTAGGCTGCCTCTTTGAATTGCAGGACGGTTTCAAAGGCGCTGTTCAGGCACTGGGCGACTCGTTTGGTTCGCTCAATGCCGAGCCTTTCATCAAATTGATGGGTGATGACCGTACCGGCTCTATCAGCGACGGCGAGTGGCTGCACATCAACGGTGCTCACTGGAACAAGATCCGTCGAATTCTGGTCTATGCCTTCATCTACGACGGTGCGCCAAACTGGAAAGAAACCGACGGAGTTGTCACCATCCACGCGCCAGGTCAGCCGCCCATTGAGGTTCGCCTCAATGAAGAAGGTGGTCGTCAGGGCATGTGTGCAATTGCTTTGCTGGAAAACGACAACGGCTCGGTCAAGGTGACGCGCTGTGTCGATTTCCATAACGGCCACAGCAACATGGACAAGGCCTATGGCTGGGGCATGCGCTGGGCCGCCGGCTCCAAGTAAACAACACCGTGGTATTTCTGGGCTGGCTGTGCCGCCTCATGGGAGATAGACATGCTGGACTGGTTGAAAACAAACGCAACAGCTGCTCGCGACAAGCTGGCTTCGGAAGTCTCGAAGTTCAAGAATCGCGAATTCATGGACGCTGTGGTTTCCGGCTGTGCCCTGGTATCGGCCGCTGACGGTGATATCAGCTCCAGTGAAAAGCAGAAAATGGCCGGTTTCATTCAAAACTCTCAGGAATTGAAAGTTTTCGACATGAAGGAAGTCATTCAGGGTTTTCAGGAAGCCTGCTCCAAGTTTGAGTTCGATTTTGAAATTGGCCGTGCCGAAGCGTTGAAAACCATCGGCAAGATCAAAAAGAAAGAAGACGCCTCCCGTTTGCTGGTGCGCGTCTGCTGTGCTATCGGTGGTGCCGATGGCAGCTTCGATGAGAAAGAGCGGGAAGTCTGCCGCACGATCTGCCGAGAGCTTGGCCTCAACCCGTCCGATTTCGACCTGTAATTTTTTACCCTAAGGAACGCAGTTAAATGGAAAGCACCTCTCTAGGCTTCCCTCCACTCACGATGGCGGTTTTCGTCGGTCTGGCCATTACGGCCATGGCTATCGATATGTTTTCCCATCGCGGAAACAAGCCGATCACCCTCGCGCAAGCTTCGGCGTGGTCGATTTTCTGGGTCGCCATTTCGCTGGCTTTCGCCGGTTTCCTGTATGTGCAGCACGGCTCCGAAGTTGCCACGCTGTTCGTGACCGGTTATGCGCTGGAAAAAGTACTGAGCGTCGACAACCTGTTCGTGTTCATGGCCTTGTTCTCCTGGTTCAAGATTCCGGATGGCCTGCGCCACCGCGTTCTGTACTGGGGAATCATCGGTGCCATCGTTTTCCGCGGCATCTTCGTCGCCATCGGTACAGGCCTGCTGGCGCTGGGCCCGTGGGTCGAAGTGGTGTTTGCGGTCATCGTTGCCTGGACAGCCATCATGATGCTCAGAGCGGGTGATGACGACGATGAAGAAGTCGACTACTCGCAACACATGGCTTATCGCTTCGCCAAGAAACTGTTCCCGGTGTGGCCAAAACTGCACGGCAGCAACTTCTTCGTGCGTCGCTCGGTGCTGGAAGAAGAAGTCAAGAAACCGGAAAACGCCGGTATCACACTGGCCGCCAAAGGCGCTCTGTTCGCGACCCCGCTGTTCCTGTGTCTGGTCGTGGCAGAGATCTCCGACGTACTGTTCGCCTTCGACTCCGTGCCTGCAATCATCGCCGTGAGCCGTGAGCCTCTGATCGTGTTCTCGGCCATGCTGTTCGCGATTCTGGGTCTGCGTACCTTGTATTTCGTACTTGAAGCCCTAAAACGTTATCTGGTGCATCTGGAAAAGGCAGTTATCGCCTTGCTGTTCTTCATCGCCATCAAGCTGGGCCTGAACGCGACCAACCATCTGTTCCATCACGGTTACGAAATCAGCGCCAACGCCAGCTTGCTGGTCGTGGTTGTCGTGCTGATCATCGGTATCGTTGCAAGCCTGCTCTTCCCGGGTAAAGAAGAACCTGCCGAAGAAAAAGCGTAAACACTGGATAAAGGAGATAAACGAATCATGGCTTTGACTCTGCAAAAAGGTGGCAACCTTTCGCTGTCGAAAACCGACCCGACCCTCACCAGCGTATTGATTGGTCTGGGCTGGGATCCGCGTGCCACTGACGGCCAGGAGTTTGACCTGGACGCCAGCGCATTCCTGCTGAGCGCCAATGGCAAGGTCCGCAGTGAAGCTGACTTCATTTTCTACAACCAGCTAAAAAGTGCTGATGGCTCCGTCGAGCATACCGGCGACAACCGTACCGGTGCTGGCGATGGCGACGACGAAGTGCTCAAGGTCGATCTGACCCGCGTACCTGCCGATGTCGACAAGGTCGTTTTTGTCGTGACCATTCACGATGCCGACAGCCGCAAGCAGAATTTCGGTCAGGTGGGTGGCTCGTTCATCCGCGTCCTGAATGAAAAGTCCGGCTCTGAAGTTGTTCGTTATGACCTGGCAGAAGACGCTTCGACCGAAACTGCAATGGTGTTTGCCGAGCTGTATCGCAACGCTGGCGAGTGGAAGTTTCGTGCGGTTGGCCAAGGTTATGCCGGTGGCCTGAAAGCGGTTGCCAACTCTTTCGGCATGAATTTCTAATTCACGCCTAACCATTTTTCTGAAAAGGATTACGAACATGGCAGTAAGTCTGAGTAAAGGCGGTAACGTTTCCCTGTCGAAAGAGGCCCCGGGCCTGACAGAAATCACCGTGGGCCTGGGCTGGGATCCACGCGTTACCGACGGCACCGAGTTCGATCTGGATGCGTCGATCTTCATCGTTGGCGAAAATGGCAAGGTGTTGGACGACAACAGCTTCATTTTCTACAACAACAAGAAATCGACCGATGGTTCGGTTGAACACTTGGGCGACAACCGCTCCGGTGCTGGCGACGGTGATGACGAGTCGGTAACGGTCAAGCTCACTGGCCTGGCAGCGGCAGTCAAGAAGCTGGTTTTCGCGGTCACCATCCACTCCGCCGAAGAGCGCAAGCAAAGCTTTGGTCAGGTTGGAAACGCTTACATCCGCGTTGTGAACAAGGCTGACGGCAAGGAAATCGCTCGCTACGACCTGTCGGAAGATGCATCGACCGAAACCGCGATGATCTTCGGCGAGCTGTATCGCAATGGCGACGAGTTCAAGTTCAAGGCCATCGGCCAAGGCTTCGCAGGCGGCCTGAAGCCGTTGGCAGAAGCACACGGCGTGGCAATCGGCTAAACCCGAGCAACGCCCGATAAAACCCCCCGCCAGCGATGGCGGGGGTTTTTATTGGGGCTTTTGAAAGTATTGGCTAGTTACAAGGCTATCTGTTCACGTGCTCCAGTGTGGCACGATAGTTAAGATTATCGTTCCGCACGCTCCAGCGTGGGAACGCATTTCGCGACGCTCTGCGTCGCAAAGAGGACGCGGAGCGTCCTGAACGGCATGGCGACGCGGAGCGTCGCACGATAGTCAGTAGTTGAGATCATCGTTGCGCATGCTTACCCCCTATAGAATCCCCGCACCCTTGGCCGCATTCAGCCAGTCTGGAAACTCTTCCATCAGCAGGTCATAAAGTTTCTCTTCCGGCACTTCATCCAGACGATCCAGGGCAAAGAAGTTGCAGTTGTCGACGACCCTGCCGCCCATGTCATCAAGCTTTTCCAGAATGCCGTAACCGCGACCACCCAAGCCCACGAACTGCCAGAAAATCGGCAGTTTGGCGGCTTCGATCATCAGTTTGGTGATTTCGCGGTCTTGATGCACACCGCCGTCGCTGATGAACAGGATGTAGACCGGCGTTTTGTCGCCTGACTTCTTGTAATAGTCGATGACCATGCGCATCGCCTTCGGCTCATCATTGATGCGTGAGCCCAGTTCCCAGTCTTTCCAGCCTCCGTGATCGGTCTTGATGAAGTTCTGGAAGTTTTTCAGCGTGATCGCATTCAACTGCTGCGGCTTTGCCCCGAACGCCCAGCAATCCAGCGCGCCGTCGTCATCGAAATGCACGGCAAGGGGGATCAGCCGATCAACCACTTCCTGAACGTGACCACGGGTGTATTGCGGGTTCATCGAGCCAGACGCATCCAGCACCAGGCCGACCCGCGCCTTGGTGTCGGTCAGCTTGGCTTTTTCCAGGCTGACCTGGGCCTTCTTCGCCAGGCTGATCAACTGCGGCGCGGCGTCGGCGATTTTCTTTTCGAGTGAAATGCGTGCAGGTGCGGCAGGCGCGGCGGGCGGCGCATCCGCGACGCCGCCAAAATGCCCCACCAGCGCATCCAGCCCGGCGTTGTAGCCCTGCAGGTTGGATGCGATGCGCCATTCACCGTTCTTGCGGTAGATGTCAGCAACCATGATGGCTTTCTCGGCGGCGAAGGTTGCGCCGGAGAATTCGCCACGAGCCACTTCGCGGCCCTGATGCTGAATACTGAAATGACTCGCCTGGATATCGCTCATGACGCCCGCGCCATCAATGGACGCGGTGAACACCAACCGATCGATGGAGGCTGGCAAGCTGTCCAGCGCGAGCTGGAAATCCCCGCCGTTGGCCTGTTTTACGCTGTTGCAGGGGCTGGTCGGTTGGTTGAAGAAGATCATATAGCGGTCGTCCGACAACTTGCCGTTGGCATCGACGCCAAAGCAGACGTAGTCGATCACATGCGCGGATTTGATCACGATCGACAGCGTGAGATCGTTGCCCTGAATCAGCGTGGAAAGGGGGATGCGTTGACCTTGAGTAATCTGCATGTCGCTTCCTTGGCAAAGAGGGCGTCGGATAGCCCTCGGTCAAATGACGAAGTGGTTACATTAACGTTCGCTTCTGCCCACACCGGCTGGCCCGGCCGCCAGCATGCGCCCGGCCAGGCGCGAAAAGGGCAGGCTTTGCAGCCATACCGTGCCAGGCCCGGTCAGCCTGGCGAAAAACACGCCTTCACCGCCGAACAGCATGGATTTGATGCCACCACCGACCATGCGGATATCGTAATCGACCGTCTGGGTCATGGCTGCCAGGCAGCCGGTATCCACATCCAGCGCTTCGCCCGCGGCCAGTTCGATCTTGCGCACCGTGCCGCCCATGTGCACGAATACCCAGCCATCACCTTCGAGCTTTTGCAGGACAAAACCTTCGCCGCCGAACAGTCCGGTGAGGATTTTCTTCTGAAACTGGATGCCGATGGAGACGCCCTTGGCGCCGGCCAGAAAGCTGTCTTTCTGGCAGATCAGCTTGCCGCCGAAATCGCGCAGGTTCAGGGGCAAAATGGTGCCGGGGTAGGGTGCAGCGAAAGCGACTCGGCCCTTGCCCGAGCCTTGTTGCGAGAACACCGTGGTGAACAGGCTTTCGCCGGTGAGCATGCGCTTGCCGGCACCGAACAGCGAACCCAGCAGCCCGGACGACTGATTGCTGCCGTCGCCGAAAATAGTCTCCATCTGCACGTCGCAGGTCTTGTACATCATCGCCCCGGCTTCGGCGACGGCACTTTCGCCGGGATCAAGCTCCAGTTCGACAAACTGGGTTTCTGCGCCGTACAGCTTGAAGTCCACGCCATCGGTCGCTTGCCCCTGACCGTAGCCGCCCGAGGCGTTCGGGTCCGGGGTAAACGAAGGACGTTTGGCGGGTACAGGCGCAGGTGCAGGGCCGGCCTGTGCGGGCAGGCCTGAGGGCTTGGGCTGAATCATGTCCGGCGTCGGATCCGGGAACGGTGTCACGCCGTCCTTTTTCATGGCGCGCACCTGCGCCACCTGATAGATCGGCAGCCAGTCCGGCATGCCCTGTTTCCAGCACCAGGCCCCAGGCGCTTCGCGCGCGATCAGCCGCGCCGCAGCGTCATCCATCGGGCCGAGCTGCTTGCCCGCATTCATGACAAACCAGTGTTCCAAAGCGTCTACTCCCCAGCGATTGGTGACAGTCGTCTGCCCGGTGCGTCAGATGCTCAGGCGCATGGACAGGTCCACGGCTTTCACGTCCTTGGTCATCGCACCGATGGAAATATAGTCCACCCCGGTATCGGCAATGACCCGCAGGGTGTCGTCGTTGATGCCGCCACTGGCCTCCAGAAGGGCGCGGCCTGCGGTCAGGCGCACGGCTTCACGCATGTCATCCAGGCTAAGCTCGTCGAGCATGACGATATCGGCCCCGGCGTCCAGCGCCTGTTTCAATTCGCCCAGGCTTTCGACCTCGACCTCGACAGGCTTGCCCGGTGCGATCCGGTGCGCCGCTGTCACGGCCTGGGCGATGCCGCCACAGGCTGCAATATGGTTTTCCTTGATCAGAAACGCGTCGTACAAACCGATGCGATGGTTATGACAGCCGCCGCAGGTGACTGCGTATTTCTGCGCCATACGCAGGCCTGGCAGCGTCTTGCGGGTGTCCAGCAGTTTGACCTGAGTGCCCGCCACGATATCGGCGAAATATTTCGCGCGTGTGGCGACCCCGGAAAGCATCTGCAAAAAATTGAGTGCACTGCGTTCGCCGGTGAGCAGCGAACGGGCAGGGCCTTCAAGGTGGAACAACGCCTGATCGGGGCTGACACGTTCACCATCGACCACCTGCCAGTGCACCGCCACGCGCGGGTCCAGCTGGCGAAAGACCGTATCGACCCAGGCCGTGCCGGCGATCACCGCTGCATCGCGCGAGATGATGGTGGCCTTGGCCAGCCGTTCTGCCGGAATCAACTGGGCGGTGATATCGCCGCTGCCAACATCCTCAAGCAATGCGCGACGCACATTGGCTTCGATCTCGGCGCTCAGGTCGGCAATTCGTAAATTCGGCATAGCGGGCTCCACTGACAAAGTCGTCCGAGTATAAGGCACTGCATCGCGCTAACCCACCTGCGCCAGCGCTCATGCCCGGTTTGCCCAACGTGCAGTTGGTCGGTTAGGCAAATTGGTTTGCGATGGAACGCAAAAAACGTGGTCTATCGCTGCATATGAGTGCCTTGTCACATTTCTCACGAGAGTGAAGGAAAAGTCTCACTGGTGTTGATGACAAGTTTTGAAAGATAATCCGACTTGGAATTGACGTCATGAGTTTGACGTTTTGCAAGGCCAAGGGGGTCGCTTCACAGTGCGAGGGTAGCAAGCCACGTGTGTGATGGGGTTCAGGTTGTTTCCTGTCAGGGGGTGTAATGCCGAACGACGAAAAAGTAGTGCCGTTGAGCAAATTGCTCCCTGCGCAAGGGGCGAGTTCGCCTCTGGCCCGATTACCCGTTGTGCTGTTGCAGGTCCGCGATAAAGCGGCGCAACAGCTTAAGGATGCCCTGCAGGCGCTGTTTGATAACGCGGACGATACGTTATTCGAAATGGCTGACCGTGCCTCCAACAACACCGACCAGAACATCTTCTTTGAAGCCATGCGTGACTTGCGCCTCAAGCGCAAAAGCATAGAGCGTTGCTTTCTCGACAAGTTCTACGAGTCTTTTCTGGCGCTAGGCCAGTATCAAATTCAGGAGCCCGCCCTGCCAGCCGCCGTTTCATTCGACAAGCTGGCGCTGGTGCATAACGACGAGCTCGAGAAAACCGTGGCTGTCGATGCGATGGTCAGCAAGGTCATGAGTCGCGACAGTCTTGCGCTGGGCCAGCTGACTGCGCGCCTGAACGTGCTGATTGCGCAAGCCATCACCGAGGAAAGCAACCCCTTCGGGCCGGCGATGCTCTGCAGGTTCTTTCTGGAGGCCGGGCGCAGCCTTGGTGTCGAGATCAAGGTCAAGCTGATCATTCTCAAGTTGTTCGAGAAATACGTTCTGACCAACACCGACCACCTGTATTGCGAAGCGAACCGGTTGCTGATCGCCACGGGTGTGCTGCCGGACATGAAAGCCCTGCCTGCCCGTCGTTCGTCCGACCGCGCGGCACCCAGGAGTCGTGTTTCGGAAATGTCCGATCCGGCGCTGAACGAGGCTGCCGACAAACTCGACAAGGGCGTGCAGGAAGTCTTCTCGGCCTTGCAGGAATTACTGCTGAGCGTGCGTGGCAACCTTGTTCCGCGCCACGAGCCCAATGCTGAAGTACGCCCGATTTCCAGCAAAGACTTGCTGCGTCTGCTGTCTCACCTGCAGCAATACGTGCCTTCTCAGGATGCAGCTGACGATTTCGACCTGCGCAATCAACTGGAACAGTTGCTGACGCGCGTCAACGTCAAGACCGGCAAATCCAGGATTGTCGGCGGCGGCGATGAAGATGTGATCAATCTGATCGCCATGCTGTTCGAGTTCATCCTCGATGATCGCAACCTGACGCCTTCGCTGCGTGCGCTGATCGGGCGTCTGCAGATTCCGATGCTCAAGGTCGCGGTGCTCGATAAAAGCTTCTTCAGTCGCGGCAGCCATCCGGCTCGACGCTTGCTCAATGAGATCGCGACAGCCGCACTGGGCTGGGGCGGTCGTGACGATTTTCAGCGTGATTCGCTTTATCAGCGTGTCGAGCAGATCGTGCAGCGTCTGCTGAATGACTTTGTCGACGATCCGGCGATCTTTTCCGAATTGCTGGCGGATTTTCTCGCCTTCACCAGCGACGAGCGCCGTCGCAGCGAGCTGCTTGAACAACGCACCCGCGACGCCGAAGAAGGCCGCGCACGCGCCGAACTGGCCCGGCACCAGGTGCAGCAGGAGCTGAATCAGCGTCTGCTCGGCAAAACCTTGCCTGAAGTGGTTGTGCGCCTGTTGCAGGAGGCCTGGAGCAAGGTGCTGCTACTGACCTGCCTCAAGCACGGCGAGCAGTCCAGTGAATGGCAGGCCGGGTTGACGACCATGGACGAGTTGATCTGGAGCGTCGAGCAACACGACGATCCGCAGGCCCTGCAACGCCTGCTGGACCTGGTTCCGGGGCTGCTCAAGTCGCTGCGCGACGGGCTCACCAGTGCCGCGTTCGATCCGTTTGCCACCAGCGAATTCTTCAGCCAGCTGGAGTCGTTGCACGTTCAGGCATTTCAGCACTTCTCGCGCCTGCAGGAAGCCAGTGGCAACGGGCTGCCAGGCGATGCAGATTTAACAGGTGCTGAACCTGCTGAAGGACCGCCGATGATGGAGGTGGTCGAGGAAATCGTTCTGATCGCCCCGGAAGAACGCATGCTCAACGAGCCGACGGTGCAGCTGCCAGACGACGACGCTGGCCTGCGCATGGTCGACACGTTGCGCGTCGGCTGCTGGGTCGAGATTCAGGAAGACGAAGAACACAAACTGCGTTGCAAACTGACCGCCATCGTCGAGCCGACCGGCCGCTACGTGTTCGTCAACCGCACCGGTATGAAAGTCCTGGAAAAAACCCGCATCGGCCTCGCCGTCGAGTTCCGCCGCGGTGCTGTACGGGTCCTCGATGATGCATTGCTGTTCGACCGTGCACTGGAATCGGTAATCATCAACCTGCGCAAGCTGAAGGGCGCTTGATCGCTCGGTTTTACGTTGTCGGTCCTACATCTATGTGTTGGCCTAACTGTTCAGCAAATCTTCATTGGCTGTACCGGCCTCTTCGTGAGCAAGCTCCCACGGGGATCCTGTACTCCGCCTGATGCCGCGGTTCCAGCCCCGCTTTCTCGGCTTATCCGGACTCATGTAAAACGCTGAGCACCGATGCGTAGGTAACAAGAGACTCGTACAGAGGGCATTTCCTACGTTGCGGGTCCGCGAGTGAACCCCCACATCTGTTTCTGTCGCGGGCATAATCAACACCACTCATCCGCTCGCACAAGGAGCACTCATGCAACTGGACCCCGCGAGCGGTTGGTGCGATGGTGTGCAGCATTGCCCTTCGCCCAACTTCAATGCGCGACCCGCAGGCGAGATATCGCTGCTGGTGATCCACAACATCAGCCTGCCGCCGGCACAATTCAAAACCGGCAAAGTACAGGCTTTCTTCCAGAACCAACTGGACACCACCGAGCATCCCTACTTTCTGGGGATTGCCGATCTGCGCGTTTCAGCGCATTTTCTGATCGAACGTGATGGCGACGTCATTCAGTTCGTCTCTTGTCTTGATCGCGCATGGCACGCCGGCGTATCCAGCTTCGACGAGCGTGAGGGGTGTAATGACTTCTCCGTCGGCATTGAACTGGAAGGCACGGACGAACAGCCGTTCACCGACGCGCAATACAACGCACTGATCGACCTGACGCGTCAGTTGCGGCAGGCTTACATAGCAATTACCCCCGAGCGCATCTGTGGCCACAGCGACATAGCGCCGGGACGCAAGACTGATCCGGGCCCCTGTTTCGACTGGGGCAGGTTTCAAGCGGCTTTGCAGGATTGATCCGAGGGACGAACAATGAGTTTTCTGGTGCTACTGCTGGCAGTGCTTATCGAAAAGTTTTCTGCCCTGCGTCAGCGCGTACAACGTGATGAACCGTGGCTGAATGCGTTTGCCAGGCGTGAGGCCAGCCCGCGCACGGCGAAACGCCCCTGGCTGACGCTGGCGTTGCTGATTCTGGTGCCGGTTTTGCTGCTGCAACTGGCGCTGACCATTATCGGGTCGGTGGCGTATGGCTGGCTGGTGCTGCCCATCCACCTGCTGGTGCTGATCTACAGCCTGGGGCGGGTCGACCTGATTGCAGTGCTCGGCCCGTTTCGCGATGCCTGCCGACGTGGCGACGCGCAGGCCGCGGTGCACGTCGCCCAGCGCGACATGCGCGTTGAGGCCGATAATGGCGAGCAATTGCTGCAAGGCGTGCAGGGTTACATGCTCTGGCAGGCGTTCCAGAGTTTTTTCGCAGTGATCTTCTGGTATTTCGTGCTCGGTCCGGTGGCGGCGCTGGCTTATCGGCTTTTGGCCCTTGCCGCTGAACATGGCAAGACACCCCCGCTGGTCGAGCGGGCAGGGCAGTTGCGCCATGCCTTCGATTGGGTCCCGGTCAGGTTGCTGGCAGCAAGCTTTGCGCTGGTCGGCAATTTTGTCGCGGTCAGCCGGGTGATGCTGCACGAATTGCTCAACTGGAACATCAGCGCCGCGCAATTGATCACCCGCGTTGGCTGCGCCGCCAGCGAAGTCCCGCCGCCGGTCATCGGGACGCAAGGGGTGACCAGCCTCGACATGCTCTGGGAGCTGCTGGTGCGTGCCGCGATTGTCTGGTACGCAGGGTTTGCGTTGTGGACGCTATTGCGCTGATTTGCCTCAACGACTGGCCCAGACTGTGTAAAAACTACTGCGCTCGGCAATACTGCGTTAAAAACAGGCGAAAAATGCTCATTTAGAACACCTAGACTCCGCTTTTTCGCCTGTTTTTGCCTTGTCTTGCCTTCGCTCGTGACGTTTTTACACACTCTGGGCTGTATGAGGCCAGTCAAACAGCTGGCAGGCATTCTCTGTACTCGCTTCGCCCAGGCGCTGCGGGCTGATGTTCATCAGGGCTGCGAGCGCCTGACAGATGTCCGGCAAGTGCTCCGGGCTGTTGCGCTGATTGGGATACATGGCGGGGGCCATGTCCGGTGCATCGGTTTCCAGCACCACGCTGCCCAGCGGCAGGTCGGCGATTACGCGATGCATGCGCAGCGCCTGTGGCCAGGTTGCCGCCCCGCCCAGGCCCAGTTTGAAACCGAGCTTTATGTATTCGCGCGCCTCTTCACGGCTGCCTGCGAAAGCATGAACGATGCCGCTGCGCTTAATCCGATAGCGCTTGAGGGTGGCAATCACATCGGCATGACTGCGGCGCACGTGCAGCAAGACAGGCAGGTTAAAGTCGGACGCCAACTGCAACTGCGTTTCAAAGACTTCCTGCTGACGCACCTTGTCCAGATGATCGACGTAGTAATCCAAGCCAATCTCGCCCACTGCGCAAAGCTGCGGATGGCTTTTCAGATGGGTCAGCCAGTCACCCAGTTCGGTCAGGTGCTCAGCCTGGTGCTCATCGATATAAACCGGGTGCAGGCCGAACGCAGCATGCAACTGCGGGTTGGCTTCGGTCAGGTCCCATAACCGCTGCCAGTTACGCTGATACACCCCGAGTACCACCATGCGCTGCACGCCCAGCGAGCGGCAATGCTCCAGGACTTGAGCGCGGTCGGCATCGAAGTCCGGGAAGTCCAGGTGGGTGTGGGTATCGATCAGCGACACCTTCACACCCCGTGAATGCGTTGCTTGAAGGCGCGCGCGATGGCATGCACGCCAGGTTGATAATCGTCCTTCTCGATGGCGGCCAAGGCCAGTTGCAGCGCTTTGTCAGCGATCAACTGATGTTGCTGGGCCATTGCATTGACGGGCAACGGCAGAAAATCCAGCAATTGCGTATCACCGAACGTGCCCAGGTGCAGTGAGGTCGTGTTGAGTGACTGGCTTTGCAGTACGTCGAACACGCCTTGCAGCAGCACATAGGAGGTGGTGATCAATGCATCTGGAAAATGCCCCTGGCGTTGCAGCATCTCGGACATCAGGCGCTGCCCACACTGGCGGCTGAACGCTTCGCCGTGCTCGACGATGGTGGTGCCGGCAAAACCATCCAATGCGTGTTCGAAGCCTGCTGCCCGGGCCCGGCTGATGCTCAGCTCGGGGCGCGCACCGATCAGGGCAATGTGCCTTGGCTGGGTTTGCAGCAGGCTGCGCGTCAACTGCAGGCTGGCATCATGGTCGTCGCTGACCACCGAGCAGAAGAAGTTCGGGTCCATTTCCCGGTCGATGGCGATGATCGGCATGCCTTTGAGCTGCAAGTCGCGATAGCTCGCGTCGCTGGGCGGCAGGCAGCTGGCGACCAGCAGGGCATCACAGCGGCGTGCGCGAAACAGCTGTAACAGTTGCAGTTCACTGACCGGGTCATCATCGGAGCTGGCAATCAGCAATTGATAGCCAAGACTGCGCGCGCCCTGCTCGAGCAGTTTGGCGATACGCGCATAGCTGGGGTTTTCCAGATCCGGCAGGATGAAGCCCAGCGTTTTGCTGTGACGACTGCGCAGGCCCGCTGCTTGAGGGTTGGGTCGGAAGTCGTATTGCTCGACCACCGCCTTGACGCGCTCGACCGTTGCGGGGCTGATGCGTTGTTGTTCGGCCTTGCCGTTGATGACATAGCTGGCGGTGGTGACAGAAACACCTGCCAGACGTGCAATATCGCTCAGTTTCACCCCGAAAATTCCTTTAGTTGGCCAGGCGGCTCAGGACCGTCGAATTGTTTTCGCCGTGGCGGCGATCATTACACCAGACCGTAGGAAATTCCTAAGTACTTCAAGTATTTTAGGAAGTCTCCTACAGCGATCGGACCGACTGGGCTTCAATGAACGCACAGAATCGAGTAACGTGCCGGGCAATTGTAGATTAAACGATTCAGCACGCCTGTTGTCTGCTGCAATCGAGATGAAACTGATGTCCGATAGGATATTCGATGGGCATCACTTTCATCCTCTTAGCTGTCGATCACATGTGATCGCCATTAAAACAAGAATCAGGTGGCGCCCTGGCGCTGCACAGGAGTCAAGGCAATGCTCGAACTCACTCTGGGGCAAATATCCATGGCCCAGTCGGCTGTGGATAAAACTGCCGCACTGAAACTGCTTGCCGACCACCTGGTCGCTGATGGCCTGGTCGCCGAGGGCTACCTCACCGGGCTGATGAACCGCGAGCAGCAAGGCTCGACCTTTCTCGGTCAGGGCATCGCCATTCCCCACGGCACCCCCGAAACCCGCGACCTGGTATTCACCACCGGCGTGCGCCTCATGCAGTTCCCCGAAGGAGTGGATTGGGGGGACGGGCAAATGGTCTACCTGGCGATTGGCATTGCGGCCAAGTCCGACGAGCACTTGCGCCTGCTGCAACTGCTGACCCGCGCGCTGGGCGAAGAGGATCTGGGCCAGGCGCTGCGTGAAGCGAAGAGCCCGGAAGACCTGCTCAAGCTGTTGCAGGGCGCGCCGCAAGAGCTGGCACTCGATGCGCAGATGATCAGCCTCGGCGTATCGGCCGACGATTTTGAAGAACTGGTCTGGCGTGGCGCGCGTTTGCTGCGCAAGGCCGACTGTGTGAGCAACGGTTTTGCCGCAGTGCTGCAACAGGTCGAAGCCCTTTCACTGGGTGACGGCCTGTGGTGGCTGCACAGTGAGCAGACCGTCAAGCGTCCGGGCCTGGCGTTTGTGACGCCAGACAAACCGATTCGTTATCTGGGTCAGCCGCTGACCGGCCTGTTCTGCCTTGCCAGCCTGGGTGAAGCGCATCAGGCGTTGCTCGAGCGCTTGTGTCTGCTGCTGATCGAAGGGCGTGGCCATGAACTGGGCCATGCAACCAACAGCCGTGTCGTCCTTGAAGCGCTGGGCGGCGAAGTGCCTGCTGAATGGCCGACCCAACAGATTCAACTGGCCAACGCGCACGGCCTGCATGCCCGTCCAGCCAAGATACTGGCGCAACTGGCCAAGGAATTCGAAGGCGAAGTTCGTGTGCGCGTGCTGGAAACCGGCGAGTCTGCGGTGTCGGCCAAGAGTTTGAGCAAGCTGCTCAGCCTGGGCGTGCGTCGTGGTCAGACACTGGAGTTCATTGCCGAGCCGAGCATCGCTGCCGATGCGCTGCCTGCGCTGATCGCCGCCGTAGAGCAGGGGCTTGGCGAAGAAGTCGAGCCATTGCCTGCTGCCAGCGAGCCTGAGGCTGCGCCGACGCCTGTTGCTGTCGCCAAACCGATTAACGCACCGGCTGCGGGCAGTGTGCTGTCGGCTGTGCCGGCCTCGCCTGGTATCGCCATCGGCCCTGCGCACGTGCAAGTGTTGCAGACCTTCGATTACCCGCAAAAGGGCGAATCGGTTGCGGCCGAGCGCGAGCGTCTGCAGACGGCCATCGGCGAAGTGCGCCGCGACATCGAAAACCTGATTCAACGCAGCAAGTCCAAGGCCATCCGTGAAATCTTCATCACCCACCAGGAGATGCTTGATGACCCGGAACTGATCCGCGAAGTCGAGCAGCGTCTGAACGACAACGAAAGTGCGGCCGCTGCCTGGGCCACGGTCATCGAAGCGGCGGCTGTCCAGCAGGAGCAGCTCAAAGATGCGCTGCTGGCCGAGCGCGCCGCCGACCTGCGTGATGTGGGTCGGCGCGTACTGGCGCAGATCTGCGGCGTTGAAACCGTTGCGGCGCCCGACGAACCCTACATTTTGGTGATGGACGAAGTCGGCCCGTCCGACGTTGCCCGTCTGGACCCGGCGCAGGTCGCCGGTATTCTGACCGCTCGCGGCGGCGCGACCGCACACAGCGCCATTGTTGCCCGTGCGCTGGGCATTCCCGCGCTGGTCGGTGCCGGTGACGAAGTGCTGCTGCTCAAGCCCGGCACTGTGCTGTTGCTCGACAGCCAGCGTGGACGCCTTACCGTAGCGCCTGACCAAGCCACCTTGCAGCGCGCGGTTGAGGATCGTGATGCCCGCGAGCAGCGACTCAAGGCCGCAGCGGCAGCGCGTATGGAACCTGCTGTGACCCGTGACGGCCACGCTGTCGAAGTCTTCGCCAACATCGGCGACAGCACCGGCACACCCGCTGCGGTGGAGCAGGGCGCCGAAGGCGTTGGTCTGCTGCGCACCGAGTTGCTATTCATGGCCCATTCCCAAGCGCCGGACGAAGCCACGCAGGAAGCTGAATACCGCCGCGTGCTGACCGACCTCGGCGGTCGTCCGCTGGTGGTGCGCACGCTGGACGTCGGCGGCGACAAGCCGTTGCCTTACTGGCCGATCGCCAAGGAAGAAAACCCGTTCCTGGGGGTGCGCGGCATTCGTCTGACCCTGCAGCGTCCCGATGTCATGGAAAGCCAGCTTCGCGCTTTGTTGCGCGCGGCCGACAGCGGCCCGCTGCGCATCATGTTCCCGATGATCGGCACCCTTGAAGAGTGGCGTGAGGCGCGTGCCATGACCGAGCGACTGCGCGCGGAAATTCCGGTCAGCGACCTGCAGCTGGGGATCATGATCGAAGTGCCGTCGGCCGCGTTGATCGCTCCGGTGCTGGCCAGGGAAGTGGATTTCTTCAGCATCGGCACCAATGACCTGACGCAATACACCATGGCCATCGACCGCGGCCATCCGACCCTGTCGGCTCAGGCTGATGGCCTGCACCCTTCGGTGCTGCAACTGATCGACATGACCGTGCGTGCCGCGCATGCCAATGGCAAATGGGTGGGCGTGTGTGGCGAACTGGCCGCCGACCCGCTGGCGGTTCCGGTGCTGGTTGGCCTGGGCGTGGACGAACTGAGTGTGTCGGCGCGCAGCATTGGCGAGGTCAAGGCCTGTGTCCGTGAATTGACCCTTAGCAGCGCTCAACAACTGGCGCAAAAAGCGCTGACGGCGGGCAGCGCTGCAGAAGTCCGTGCGCTTGTGGAGGCTGTGTAATGGCGAAGATTCTTACCCTGACCATGAACCCGGCGCTGGACCTGACGCTACAGTTGGGGCAGTTGGAACTGGGCCAGGTCAACCGCAGCAATGCAATGCTCACTCACGCAGCGGGCAAGGGCCTCAACGTGGCGCAGGTGCTGGCTGACCTGGGCCATGAGCTGACGGTTGCCGGTTTTCTCGGCATCGACAATCAGCAGGCGTTCGAGGCGTTGTTCGAGCGTCGCCACTTTGTCGACGAGTTTGTGCGTGTGCCAGGGGAAACCCGCAGCAACATCAAGATGGCCGAAAGCAGTGGCCGCATCACTGACCTCAACGGTCCTGGGCCGCAGGTCAGCGAAGCGGCGCAGCAAGCGTTGTTCGCCCGCGTGGAACAGATCGCCCCCGGTTTCGACGTGGTGGTGGTGGCGGGCAGCCTGCCGCGCGGCGTCACGCCCGAGTGGCTGCAAAAGCTTTTGCTGATGCTCAAGGGCCTGGGTCTGAAGGTGGCGCTGGACAGCAGCGGCCTGGCCTTGCGTGCCGGTCTTGCTGCCGGGCCGTGGCTGATCAAGCCCAATACCGAGGAACTGGCCGACGCGCTCGACGCGCCGATCATTTCCATCGCCGCGCAAGCTGAGGCGGCTGCGCGCCTGCATGCGCAGGGTATCGAACACGTGGTGATTTCGCAGGGTTCCGAAGGCGTTCACTGGTTCAGCCCGAGTGTGGCGCTGCACTCGCTGCCGCCCAAGGTCACGGTGGCCAGCACGGTAGGTGCAGGGGATTCGCTGCTGGCGGGCATGGTCCACGGCCTGATCGGCGGTCATGAGCCACAGAAGATTTTGCGCACCGCCACGGCCATCGCCGCCATGGCCGTGACCCAGATCGGTTTCGGTATCACCGACGCCGCGCAACTCAAACGGCTTGAAGGCGGCGTCACTGTACGCAGCCTGACAGAACAATAAGAGAGGATCGTCATGAAGTTAGCCATAGTTACGGCCTGCCCGAACGGCAAGGTCAGCAGCGTACTCAGCGCACGATTGCTCGAAGCGGCGGCACTGCGCCAAGGCTGGGAAACCAGCGTCGAAATCATCGACCCCAACAAGGCCGATCAGCAGCTGTCGCCTGAGGATATCCAGGCCGCTGATCTGGTGCTGGTGGTCAATACCGGCCCGGTAGACCTGAGCCGCTTTGTCGGCAAGCGTCTGTTTCAGGACTCGCCTGCCCATGCGTTACAGGATGTAGACGGGTTTCTGCAACGCGTCGCGAAAGAGGCACAGGTGTATGTGGCGTCTCAGGCAGCCGCGCCTCAAGCCACTGGAACTTCCGTTGGCAACGCCGGGGCAAAACCGCGCATCGTTGCGATCACGGCCTGCCCGACCGGTGTTGCGCACACATTCATGGCCGCCGAGGCGATCCAGCAGGCGGCCAAGCGTCTGGATTATGACCTGCAGGTCGAAACCCAGGGGTCGGTCGGCGCGCGCAATCCACTCAGTGCTCAAGCCATTGCTGATGCCGACGTGGTGTTGCTGGCTGCCGATATCGAGGTCAACACCGACCGTTTTGCGGGCAAGAAAATCTACCGTTGCGGCACCGGGATTGCGCTGAAGCAATCCGAAGCGACGCTGAAAAAGTCCTTGGCAGAAGGTCAGGTCGAATCTGACGAGGCGACCGCCAAGTCGCCCGCCAAGCAAGAGAAGACCGGGGTCTACAAGCACCTGCTGACCGGCGTGTCGTTCATGCTGCCGATGGTGGTGGCGGGTGGTTTGTTGATTGCGCTGTCGTTCGTGTTCGGCATTACCGCGTTCAAGGAGCAGGGCACGCTGGCGGCGGCCTTGATGCAGATTGGCGGGGAAGCTGCGTTCAAACTGATGGTGCCGTTGCTGGCCGGTTACATTGCTTATTCGATTGCTGACCGTCCGGGTCTGGCACCGGGGATGATCGGTGGTTTGCTGGCGACAACGCTGGGTGCCGGGTTCATCGGCGGTATCATCGCCGGTTTTCTGGCCGGGTACAGCGCGGCGGCGATCAACCGTTATGCACGCCTGCCTGCCAGCGTCGAAGCGCTCAAGCCGATCCTGATCATTCCGTTGCTGTCGAGCCTGTTCACCGGTCTGGTGATGATCTACGTGGTCGGCAAGCCGGTGGCGGGCATGCTCGAAGCGCTGACGCACTTCCTCGACAGCATGGGCACCACCAACGCGATTCTGCTGGGCGTGTTGCTGGGCGCGATGATGTGTGTCGATCTGGGCGGGCCGATCAACAAGGCCTCCTATGCGTTCTCGGTCGGCCTGCTGGCGTCACAGAGCTACGCGCCGATGGCCGCTGCGATGGCTGCTGGCATGGTGCCGCCGATCGGTATGGGCATCGCCACCCTCCTGGCGCGCCGCAAGTTCGCGCAAAGCGAGCGTGAGGCAGGCAAGGCGGCCTTCGTGCTGGGGTTGTGCTTCATTTCGGAAGGTGCCATTCCATTCGCCGCCAAGGACCCGTTGCGGGTGATTCCGGCCAGTGTAGTTGGCGGTGCGCTGACCGGTGCATTGTCGATGTATTTTGGCTGCAAGCTGATGGCACCGCACGGCGGGCTGTTCGTGATGCTGATCCCTAACGCCATCAACCATGCGCTGCTTTATCTGCTGGCGATTGTTGCCGGTAGCGTACTGACCGGTGTGGTCTACGCGCTGATCAAGCGGCCTGAGCCTGTCGAGCTGGAAGCGGCGCCCGCCGGCGCCTGAATGACCACGTTATAAACGCCCTCAGCGTGCCAGCGCGAGGGCAACACCCTGGCCACCGCCGATACACAGCGTGGCCAGGCCTTTTTTCGCATCACGCCTGATCATCTCGTGCAGTAGCGTCACCAGCACGCGGCAGCCTGATGCGCCAATGGGGTGGCCAATGGCGATTGCGCCGCCGTTGACGTTGAGCTTCTGCGGGTCCAGCCCCAATTCTTTGCCGACTGACAGCGACTGCGCGGCGAACGCTTCGTTGGCTTCGATCAGGTCTAGTTCGTCCAGTGACCAACCGGCCTTGTCCAGGCAGCGGCGGGTCGCGCTGACCGGGCCGATGCCCATGATGGCCGGGTCGACACCTGCGTTGGCGTATCCCGCGATGTGCGCGAGTACCGGCAAGCCCAACTGCTCTGCCTTGGTCGCGCTCATCAACATCACTGCGGCAGCGCCGTCGTTGAGCGACGATGCATTGCCCGCCGTGACGGTGCCGTCCTTCTTGAAGGCGGGTTTGAGTTTGCCGAGTGTTTCAGCCGTGGTGCCCGCCCGCGGCTGTTCGTCAGTGGCGAAGGACAACGGCTCGCCTTTGCGCTGCGGGATCAGGATCGGGGTGATTTCATCGACAAAGCGCCCGGCTTCGATAGCGGCGATGGCTTTTTGCTGAGACAAGGCCGCGAAGGCATCCTGGGCTTCACGACTGATCTCGTACTTCTGCGCCAGGTTTTCGGCAGTGATGCCCATGTGGTAATCGTTGAAGGCATCCCACAGGCCGTCGGTTATCATCGTGTCGATCATGCTGGCATGGCCCATGCGCAAACCGGTGCGTGCGCCCGGCAGGACGTAATTGGACAGGCTCATGTTTTCCTGTCCGCCAGCGATGACTATGTCGGCATCACCGCAGCGAATGGCCTGGGTCGCCAGGTGCAGCGTCTTGAGGCCCGAGCCGCAGACCTTGTTGAGGGTCATGGCCGGCACGGAGAAGGGCAGGCCCGCCTTGATAGCGGCCTGGCGTGCCGGATTCTGGCCAGCGCCAGCGGTCAGCACCTGGCCCATGATGACTTCATCGACCAGCGCGCCGTCCACACCGGTCTGGGCCAACAGTTGGCGAATGACCGCTGCGCCCAGATCGACAGCTGGGACGGCGGCCAGTGAACCCTGGAAACTGCCCACGGCGGTGCGGGTGGCGGCGACGATAACGACGTCTTGCATGGTGCTGATCCTCATTGTTTTTGGGGCTGAACCGGCAGAGCGGTAGCGCTTTGATCAAGAGGCTCATGGTGTCACAGATGGGCGTGCCGGTTCCAACCGCGAACCGCTCGGTCACGTTTTGCTGCGTGTGTGGGGGGCTTAGATGCCCATGCGTCGTTTGGCGCGCTGCGCCGAGCCGTCGCGCACTGCCCAGCGCAGGATGGGCGCGGTGTTGTTGACGCCCAGCCTGATCAGCCTGCGTTGCACCGGGCCTTGAGTGACGTTGAGCATCTCGCTGGCCCAGTCGGGTAACAGGTCGACTCCGGCGCGCATCATCAGCACGCCGAAGGGTTTGGCCAGCCAGTTGGGTGCAGGCGCGTCGAGCAGCAGGCGCAGCACCTCGCGGCTGCGCTCATCGCACACCAGTTGCCCGCGGATGTCTGCCAGATAGTCCGCGATGGCCTGTCGGGAGCGCGGCACGTCGCCGGCGCCCAGGCGTTCTGCGATCAGCGCGGTTTCGGCGTAATACAGGTCCTGGTCGGCCAGTGACAGCGCCGGATTGCTATAGCGCAAATGCGCGGCAAGAAAGCTGCTGACTTCGGCGACGTGCACCCAGGTCAGCAGGTCCGGGTCGCTGGCGGCGTAAGGACGACCGTCAGGCGCCGTGCCGGTGACGTTCAGGTGAATGGTGCGCACCTTGTCGATCAGCCAGTTGGCGTCCCGTGTGGAGCCATAGGTGGTGCCGGACAGAAACTGCCCGGTACGCCGCAGCCGGCCGAGCATGTCCTGGCGAAAGCTGGAATGGTCCCATATACCCGCCAATGCCAAAGGATGCAGCGCCTGCAACATCAGCGCGCTGATGCCGCCGACCAGCATGCTGGTGAAGTCGCCATGCACCTTCCAGCACACCGACTGCGGGCCAAACAGACCCGGATCGCCTTTGGGGTTCTCCAGGTCCAGTTGACCGAGGGCCAGGCCGGTGAGGCTGATGATCTGGGTTTCGATGCGGGTACGGATGAATTCCATGTCGGGCTCATGCATCGGGGGGGGGGGAGTGAACCCCGTTACGCACTCATGGTTAGACACAAGCCCTGAGGCCCCGAGCTTCTGCCCGCAGGGCGTGGGAGCGAACTTGTTCGCGAATACGGTATTTCAGACGATATATTTTTGGCGAATGTAGCGGCCCCTTCGCGAACAAGTTCGCTCCCACGGCCTTCGGCCAGAATCAAGAGCGAGCTTGTGTGTAGCACGGAGCCTGGGGGGCTATTGCGCTTAGCCGCGGTGACGGCCGCGGAAGTAGTTGATCAGGCCCTGGGTCGATGCATCGTCTGCCGGTTCTTCAGTGCCGCCGGTCAGACGCTGGTACACAGCCTTGCCCATTTCCTTGCCCAGCTCCACACCCCATTGGTCAAAGGCGTTGGTGCCCCAGATCACGCTCTGTACGAACACTTTGTGCTCATACATGGCCACCAGCGCGCCAAGGCGACGCGGGCTGATACGTTCGACCACCAGCGTGTTGCTCGGACGGTTGCCGGGGATGACCTTGTGCGGTGCGAGTTTTTGCACCTCTTCCTCGCTCATGCCCTTGTCACGCAGCTCGGCTTCGGCTTCGGCGCGGGTCTTGCCCATCATCAACGCCTGGCTTTGCGACAGGCAGTTGGCATAGAGCCATTGATGGTGGTCGGCAACCGGGTTGAAGCTGACGATCGGCACGATGAAGTCGGCCGGGATCATCTGTGTGCCTTGGTGCAGCAACTGGTGGTAAGCGTGCTGCCCATTGGCACCTACGCCACCCCAGATGACCGGGCCGGTATCCGTGAGTGCCGGCGTGCCGTCCTGGCGAACGCTTTTGCCGTTGGATTCCATGTCCAGCTGTTGCAAGTGTTTGGTGATGTTGCGCAGGTAGTGGTCGTACGGCAGGATCGCGTGGCTCTGCGCGTTCCAGAAGTTGCCGTACCAGACACCCAGCAGCGCGAGCAGCACGGGCATGTTCTGGTCGAAAGGGGCGCTCTGGAAGTGCTGGTCCATGGTGTAGGCGCCGGACAGCAGTTCCTTGAAGTTGGACATGCCGATGGCCAGCGCGATAGGCAGACCAATAGCCGACCACAGCGAATAACGGCCGCCGACCCAGTCCCACATCGGGAAGATGTTTTCTTCACGGATACCGAACGCGACCGCTGCCGCATTGTTGCTGGAGACCGCAATGAAGTGGCGATGCAGTTCGACTTCCGAGCCGCCCTGCGCCAGGTACCAGGCGCGCGCGGCCTGGGCATTTTTCAGGGTTTCGAGGGTATTGAAGGATTTCGACGAAACGATGAAGAGTGTGGTTTCGGCGCGGATCTTCATGGACAGTTCATGGAACTCACTGCCATCGATGTTTGCCAGGTAATGGCAACGCACACCCTTGTGCGCGTACGCCACCAGCGCTTCGGAAACCAGCTCGGGGCCGAGGAACGAGCCGCCGATGCCGATGTTCACCACGTCGGTGATCGGCTTTTCGGTGTAACCGCGCCACAGGCCGTCGTGGATGCGGCCGACCAGCTCGGTCATCTGGTTAAGCACGCGGTGAACGTCGGGTATCACATCGACGCCGTTGACTTTCAGCTTGTCGCCTACCGGACGACGCAATGCGGTGTGCAGCGCCGGGCGACCTTCGGATGAGTTGACCAGCTCGCCATAGTATTGAGCCTTGATCGCGTCCTTGAGGCCCACTTCACCGGCCAGCGCAACCAGCAGGTCACGGGTTTCGGCGGTGATCAGGTTTTTCGAGTAGTCCAGAAACAGACCGGCGCTGCTGAGCGTAAACTGGCTGAAGCGCTTGGGATCATCCGTAAACGCTTCGCGCATGCTGAAGTCCTGCATGGCCTGGCGGTGTTTGGTCAGCGCTTGCCAGGCAGGCATAGCGGTCACATCGGAAGGATTGCGGTAGTACGCCATCGCTGCGGGTTTCCTTTAACTGATTCTGTCTTTGGATATTATTGGAGCGAGGTTGCACGCTTTCTCACTGGCTATGCAGAGCAGACTACCCTTCGCGTACCTGTTTGTCTGCGCTTCGCCTTACTTGACCCCGGTACTTTTTCGCACACGGTGAGCCGGGGCTTTCAATCGAATGCTGTCGGTCATGGTTAACGATAGGGCACTGGCGGTGTGGCTTAGTTCACTGCCGCCAGCGCAGTCGTTCAGCCCCTGGTCAGGTGCAGGTTATCGATCAGGCGGGTTTTACCCATGAACGCAGCGGCGAGAATCACCAGGTCGGGATCCTCGGCGGTGGTCGGGCGCAAGCTGTCGGCATTACGTATTTCCAGATAGTCGATGCGAAAGCCGGCCGCTTGCAGTTGCTGTTTCTTGCTGTTCAACAGCGTCTCGAAGTCCTGCTCGCCTGCGCTGATCGCCTCGGCTGTCTGGCGAATGGCCTGATACAGCGCCGGTGCCGCAGCGCGCTGCGCTTCATCCAGATAGCCGTTGCGCGATGACAACGCCAGACCGTCATCGGCGCGCACGGTCGGCTCGCCGATGATCTGGATAGGCATGTTCAGGTCGCGGACCATGGCGCGAATCACCGCCAGTTGCTGGAAGTCTTTCTCGCCGAAGATCGCCAGATCAGGCTGCACCATATTGAATAGCTTGCTGACCACCGTGGCGACACCTTCGAAATGGCCGGGGCGGCTGGCGCCACACAGGCCTTGTGACAGGTGCGGGACGCTGACCAGGGTCTGATCGGCCATGCCGTGCGGGTACATTTCCTCGACGCCTGGGGTGAACAACAGGTTGCAACCGGCTTGCAGAAGCTTTTCCTGATCGGCCGCCAGCGTACGCGGGTAGGTGGCCAGGTCTTCGTTGGGGCCGAACTGCAACGGGTTGACGAAAATGCTCGCCACCACGAAGTCAGCGCGCTGGGCCGCTTTGCTCACCAGTGCGGCGTGGCCGCTGTGCAGATTGCCCATGGTCGGGGTCAACGCGATCCGCTTGCCTTCGCTGCGTGCCCGCGCAACGGCGGCGCGCAGTTCCAGTACGGTCTTTACTGTGTTCATGCCGAGAATCCGTGTTCAATAGCCGGAAAACTGACGTCTTTGACGGCGCTGACGTAGGCCTGAATGGCCGACTGAATGTCGGGCTGACCGATCATGAAGTTTTTCACGAACTTGGGTACGCGTCCGGTGATGGACAGGCCCAGCATGTCGTGCAACACCAGCACCTGGCCGTCGGTGGCGCTGCCTGCGCCAATGCCGATGACCGGAATCTTTACCGCGTGGGTGATTTCTTCGGCCAGCTCGCTCGGCACGCACTCCAGCAGGATCATGGCGGCGCCTGCCTGTTCCAGGGCGATGGCGTCGGCGCGCATCTGCCGCGCCTGCGCTTCCAGTCGGCCCTGAACCTTGTAACCGCCCAGCACATTGACTGACTGCGGTGTCAGGCCCATGTGCGCGCACACCGGGATCCCGCGCTCTGCCAGCAGGCGGATCGATTCGCCCAGCCACGCAGCGCCCTCGACCTTGATCATGTGCGCACCGGCCTGCATCAGCGTGGTGCTGTTGATGAAGGTCTGTTCCAGCGTGGCGTTGGCCATGAACGGCAGGTCGGCAAGAATCAGCGCGCCCTGATTGCCGCGTTTCACACAGGCCACGTGATAGGCGGTCTCGGCGGTGGTGACCGGCAAGGTGCTGTCGTGCCCCTGTAAAACCATGCCCAGCGAGTCGCCTATCAGCAGCACTTCGACACCCGCCTGGCAGGCCGTGTGGGCGAAGGTTGCGTCGTAACAGGTCAGCATGGTGATTTTCTCACCCTTGTGCTTCATGGCCAGCAGCGACGTAACGGTTATGTTCGGCATGTAAAGTTCTCCATCAGGCGCTGTGAACCCGAGTGCTCAGCGCGTGAGAGTCATCCTGGAAAAGCAGGCACACCGTCGTGTCGCGGTGTTTTGCAAAGGCCTGTTTCGCGCCCGTTCGCCAGTGCGGCAGCGGCGGGAGGCCTATCTTCGTGAGGAGGGGGCGTGAAGTCAATTGCAGGTGTTACCTGTGTGCCGAACCGGTTACACATGTGCGGTGACAGTCAGGCTTCATACGCTGGCGGGCAGGCGCTCAAGACCTGTAAACGGGCATTCACTCAACAGGTGGGTCAGCTCACGCCCGTCGGCCAGGGTCAGCTCTGGTGCCAGCTCAGCCAGCGGGTACAACACGAATGCGCGTGCCTGCATGTGATAGTGCGGCACCTTGAGGCGTGGCTCGTCCATGACTCGTTCGCCGAACAGCAGAATATCGAGGTCCAGGGTGCGCGGCCCCCAGCGTTCGTGACGTTCACGGCCCTGATCCAGCTCGATGGCCTGTAACGCATCAAGCAGTGCCAGCGGTGGCAGGGTGGTGTCCAGCGCGGCGACGGCATTGGTAAAGCGCGGTTGACCGGGCAGCAGCGAGTCGCTGACATAGAACGAAGACACGCCAATCAGCGTGCTGTCTGGCAGTTGCGCCAGCGCCTTGAGGGCGCTGCGCAATTGCTCGGCCGGGTCAGCAAGGTTGCTGCCCAGGCCAATGTAAACGCGTTCGGTGGTCAACAGCGGTTTACTCACCGCTTTGCGCCTCGCCACTGCTGCGCTTGCGTTTGGCGCCACTGTTGCGACGACGCTTGCGCGGAGCAGCGCCGGCGGCTTCTGGCTTGTTGCTCAGGTCACGAATCATGTCGCGACGTTCGCTGTCGTTGCAGTCCTGATAATCGGTCCACCATTGGCCCAGACCGTCAGTCTGCTCGCCCGCGCTTTCGCGTAGCAGCAGGAAGTCGTAGCCGGCACGGAAGCGCGAGTTGTCCAGCAACAGGTCGGCACGTTTGCCCGAACGACGCGGCAGGCGCTCCTGCATGTCCCAGATTTCGCGGATCGGCAGGGTAAAGCGCTTGGGAATCGCGATGCGCTGGCACTGCTCGATGATCAGCTCGTGAGCGGCGTCCTGCATGGCTGCAATCGGCGGCATGCCACGTTCCTGGGCACGCAGCACCTTGGCTGGCAGCGCAGGCCAGAGCAGGGCGGCAAACAGGAACGCCGGGGTGACCGGTTTGTTCTGCTTGATGCGCAGGTCAGTGTTGATCAGCGCATTGCTGATCAGCGTGTGGGTGTAGGTCGGGTTGTATTCCAGCGCTTTTGAACTGGCCGGGAACAGGGGCTCGAACAGCTCCAGGTCAACCAGCATCTCGAACGTCGGCGCGGCGTAGCCGGAGAGGAACAGCTTGAGCACCTCTTCGAACAGGCGCGCCGAAGGAATATCGCGCAGCATCGGTGCCAGTGCGCGGATCGGCTGAGCGCTGTGCTTCTCGATGCCGAAATCCAGTTTGGCCGCGAAGCGCACGGCACGCAGCATGCGCACCGGGTCTTCCTTGTAACGCTGCTCGGGGTCGCCGATCAGGCGGATCAGACGATTGCGGATGTCATGCACGCCGTTGGCGTAATCCAGAACACGCTCGCTGACCGGGTCGTAATACAGCGCATTGATCGTGAAGTCGCGACGCTGAGCGTCTTCTTCAAGCGTGCCGTAAACGTTGTCACGCAGGATGCGTCCGCTTTCATTGCGCGAGGACTGGTTGCTGTCCTCTTCTTCATCATCCTGTGGATGATTGGCGCGGAACGTCGCCACTTCGATGATTTCACGACCGAAGTGGATGTGCACCAGCTTGAACCGGCGGCCAATGATCCGCGCATTGCGGAACTCGGCACGCACTTGTTCAGGCGTGGCACTGGTGGCGACGTCAAAATCCTTGGGCGTGATATTGAGCATCATGTCGCGTACGCAGCCACCGACCAGATAGGCCTGATAGCCTGCATTTTGCAGACGCTCGACAATATTGACGGCATAACGGCTGAACTGGCTGCGTTGCAGCGAATGCTGGCTGCTATTGAGCACTTCAGGCGTGGTGCGCGTGTGTTGCTGCGGTTTGCGCAGTGGGGAACGAAATGACTGGAACAACTTCTTCAGCATGGGATGCACTGTTTGAAGGAATATTCGGCCAAAAACGTGGAATGACCGCATGATGGGCGGGGATTCTAGCATTTAGTCGAGGGATGGTGTAGGAAGCTGTCGCGGAAGGGACACACTACGGCGCAGATAGGGTCTGGAAGCTACTGGGGGAGCCGAAGCTCCCCCAAAGTGTGTGCTCTTTATTTTTATTTTCTGTACGGGCTTCTTGTTTTTGTTGAGTGCCCATTCACGAGACTTTTGTCTGTGAACCCTCCCAGTCGGGAGTCAAGAGCAAACGGATTGCTTTGGTCGCTGCGTTGCAATGATCATTCGATCCAACCAGTTCAGGCGCTACCTAAGGGTAGTTTTTATTGTTCTCGGCCTGGTTGCGGGGCAAGCCCCAAATACAACTCCTCTCCAAAAGAATCAGTTAGCTGCGCCTCCGCCGTGTTGTTCTTGTTATGCGTGAGTCGATTCGTATTGTTCTTGTTATGGGTGTCGTACTGCTTGTTGTTTTTCTTGTACTAAGCATATAGCAGAAGCTGTGCCAACTTTTGCAAAGCCCCATAAACCGGGGCTTTGCGGTGATTGGCGGTTTTCCCGGAGCACAAAAAAGCCGGGCCTGCGTTACCGTAAGACCCGGCTTTTGTTACGTGAAGTGCTTGCGGTAACAGTTTGCACGCAGCCCTGTGCACCGCGTGCCAGAGCCTTGCGCAGCGCTTTACGTTTCGTTGGCCACACCCTTGCGACGCGGAATGCCCAGACGCTGACGGCGTTCCCACAGGCACTTGCGACTGACGCCCAGTTTGCGCGCCAGCTCGGTTTCGGTCATGTGGTCCTGATGCTCCAGAACAAAGTGCTGAAAGTAGTCTTCAAGCGACAGGTCTTCGGCCGGCTCGTTGCCTGTCGAGCTGGAAGAGCCTGGCAGCGGTGCCATGCCCATGTACTCATCGTCGTCCAGACCGTCCAGTTCGATGTCGATACCCAGCAGGTCGGCGGTGATTTCCGGGTTCTCGCAAAGGATCACTGAGCGTTCCACGGCGTTTTCCAGTTCGCGCACGTTGCCCGGCCAGCTGTAATGACGGATGGCCTGTTCGGCGTCGGGGGCAAACTTGAGGTCGTCGCGACCGACCTTGGCGCTCTGGCGCACGAGAAACGCACGGGCAATTTCCAGTATGTCGCTGCCACGCTCACGCAGGGCCGGCAGCTTCAGGGCTATGACGTGCAGGCGGTAGAACAGGTCTTCACGAAACTCGCCATTTTTGGCCAGCGTCTTGAGGTCCCGGTGGGTCGCGGCGATCAGGCGCACATCGACCTTCTGCGATTGCACCGAGCCGACGCGTCGAATTTCACCTTCCTGCAACACGCGCAGCAGGCGGGCCTGAGCTTCCAGCGGCAGTTCACCGATTTCATCGAGAAACAGCGTGCCGCCGTCGGCTGCTTCAACCAGGCCTGCACGGCCTGCGCTGGCACCGGTGAACGCGCCTTTTTCGTGACCGAACAATTCGGATTCGATCAGCGATTCCGGGATGGCCGCGCAGTTGACGGAAATCATCGGCGCCTTGGCGCGGCGCGACAGGTTGTGCAGCGCGCGGGCAACCAGTTCTTTACCGGTGCCCGACTCGCCCTGAACCAGAACGTTGGAGTCGGTCGGTGCGACTTTGCGAATCTTGCTGTAGAGATCGAGCATGGGGGGGCAGGAGCCAATGATGCCGATCTCGCCATTGTGGTTCTGCACTGCGGGAGTGTCGGCGCTGCTCGCCTTGGCGGCCAGCACGCTGCGCTCATCCTGGAGACTTTTGACAGTCTGGCGATCGCGCAGGATGCGCGAAACGGCCTGGAGCATTTCGACGTGATCGAAAGGCTTGGCGATGTAGTCCACCGCGCCCATCTTCATTGAATCGACCGCCGAGCGCAGGCTGGCGTAGCTGGTCATGATCAGCACCGGTTTGCCTTCGCCCAGCTTGATCAGTTCGGTCCCCGGTGCGCCCGGCAAGCGCAGGTCGCTGACGATCAGATCAAACGAGGGAATGCTGAAGCGTTCCTGAGCCTCCTGAACGGAACCGGCTTCACTGACTTCATATTGATTGCGTTCAAGCAGGCGACGCAGGGCTGAGCGGATAATCGTTTCGTCTTCGACGATCAAAATATGCGGCATTGATTCAGTTCTCTCGACGGTCTCAGTTCGCGGTGGACGTCGCGTCGACATGGCGTGGCAAGGTCACCCGAATACGGGTACCACGCTGCTGCTCGGGATCTGCCGGGCTGTCGATGGTGATTTGTCCATAATGCTCTTCAACGATGGAATAGACCAGCGCAAGGCCAAGTCCGGTTCCCTCGCCAGGGTCCTTGGTGGTGAAGAACGGCTCGAACAATCTGTCCATGATTGCCTTTGAAATCCCACTGCCTTCGTCTTCGACGATGAGGTCCACAGTGTGCTCGGATGCTTCGCTTCTGACCCGCACGGCGCTGCCTGCCGGGGAGGCATCGCGCGCGTTGGAGAGCAGATTGATCAGCACCTGTGCCAACCGCTGCGGATCGCCAACGGCCCAATGCTCGGGGTTGCACAGGTTATAGAAGTGCACTTCGAAATTGCGCCGGTTAAGGGCCAGCAGACCAATGGCATCCTGGGCCACTTCGGCCAGACAGACGGCTTCGTCGCTGTGCTGGTGCGCGCCTGCGTGGGCGAAGCTCATTAGTGACTGAACGATGCGCGACACACGTTTGGTCTGCTCGAGGATCTGGCTGCTGATTTCTTTCAGTTCGCCGTCTTCTTCGCGCTCTTCACGCAGGTTCTGCGCAAGGCAGGCAATGCCGGTGATCGGGTTGCCAATCTCGTGCGCCACGCCTGCCGCCAGGCGGCCGATGCTGGCCAGGCGTTCCGAATGCACCAGTTTGTCTTCGAGCATCTGAGTGTCGGTGAGGTCTTCGACCAGCACGACCAGCCCGCTGTTGCCTGGCGCGAGAGGCTCGTTGATGGCCGCTTTGTGCAGGTTCAGCCAGCGGGTCTGCCCGTCCAGCCCGAGCTTCTGCTTGTGCAAATGCTCATCGGGAAGGCTGGTGAAACCGGTCAGCAGGCCTTTCCAGGGTTCGGCAATGGTGTCCAGGCGCGAGCCGACCACCCGTTGGGCGACGATTCCGGTCAGTTCTTCCATGGCCCGGTTCCACATCAGGATCTCCTGATCTTCGGCCAGCGAGCAGACGCCCATCGGTAGCTCTTGCAGCGTCTGACGGTGGTAGCGGCGCAAGGCGTCGAGTTCGGCGGCCAGGCCGGTCAGGCGCGAGTGGTAGTCCTCAAGCCGGCTTTCGATGAAATGGATGTCTTCGGTGACGTATTTTTCACTGCCTGACTTGTACGGCAGGAAGGTTTCGACCATGTCCTGGGCGACGCTTGGCCCCATCAGCCCGGACAGGTTGGCTTCGATCCGGTCACGCAGGCGGCGCAACGCATAAGGGCGGCGCTCGTCGAACGGCAGGTAGAGGTCGCGCAGCGCCTGTTCGACCTCTTTTTGTGCGGCTTTCGCGCCCAACGGCTTGGCCAGTTGGGTGGCGAACTCCTGAGGCGAAACGGCATGCAGCTCGCGGCGCTGCGGGCGACGCATGTTGTCGACGGCGCAGGCCTCGGCGGCGCTGACTTCTTCGGGGCTGGCGTTGGTGAACAGCGAGATCAGGGTAAACAGCAGCACGTTGGCTGCGAGCGACGCGATAGCTGCCATGTGCCAACTGGTGTCGTCCAGCACGTAGATCATGTTCAGCCAGGGAATATAGAAGCCCTGCAGGTTGCCGATCAGCGGCAGCAACATGCTGACCGCCCAGACGCTGATCCCGGCCAGCAGGCCGGCGATGAAGCCACGCCGGTTGGCGGTCGGCCAGTACAGCACCGACAGCACGCCGGGCAGGAACTGCAGGGTTGCCACGAAAGCCACGATGCCCAGATTGGCCAGATCCTGTTGTGCGCCCAGCATCAGGTAGAAGCCGTAACCCAACGCGATAATCGCTACGATCAGGCCGCGTCGGGTCCACTTCAGCCAGCGATAGATATTGCCTTCAGCCGGTGGCTGATAAAGCGGCAGCACCAGGTGGTTGAGCGCCATGCCCGACAACGCCAGGGTGGTGACGATAATCAGCCCGCTGGCGGCCGAAAGCCCGCCGACATAGGCCAGCAAGGCCAGCGACTTGCTGTTGGCGGCGATACCGATTCCGAGGGTGAAATATTCCGGGCTGGTGGTGGCACCCAGCTTGAGCCCGGCCCACAGAATCAGCGGCACGGCCAGGCTGATCAACAGCAGAAACAGCGGCAACCCCCAGCTGGCACTGACCAGCGAGCGCGGGTTGAGGTTTTCCGTGAAGGTCATGTGGTACATGTGCGGCATGACGATGGCTGAGGCGAAGAACACCAGCAGCAGCGTGCGCCACGGGCCTTCCTGCAACGGTGTGTGCAGCGAGGCGAGGGCGGTCTGATTCTGCAACAGCCACAGCTCGAGCTGTTGCGGGCCGTCGAACACGCCATACAAGGCATACAGCCCGACGCCGCCCATGGCGATCAGCTTGATCAGCGATTCAAAGGCGATGGCGAACACCAGGCCTTCGTGCTTCTCACGGGTTGCGATGTGTCGCGAGCCAAAGAAGATCGTGAACAGGGTGATCAACGCGCAAAATGCCACGGCGACGCGGTCTTGCACGGGTTCGCGGGTCAGGATGCCGATGGAGTCGGCCACGGCCTGAATCTGCAAGGCCAGCAACGGCAGCACGCCGATCAGCATGAACACCGTGGTCAGCGCGCCGGCCCAGGTGCTGCGAAAGCGGAAGGCGAACAGGTCGGCCAGCGATGATAACTGATAGGTGCGGGTAATTTTCAGGATCGGGTATAGCAGCACTGGCGCGAGCAGAAACGCCCCGGAAACCCCGAGGTAGCTGGACAGAAAGCCGTAGCCATACTGGTAGGCCAGACCGACCGTGCCGTAGAACGCCCAAGCGCTGGCGTATACACCGAGCGACAGGGTGTAGGTCAGAGGGTGGCGAATGATCCAGCGCGGAATCAGCCCGCGCTCGCTGATCCAGGCCACACCGAACAGCACCAGCAGATAAGCGGCGCTGACCAGCAGCATCTGCGTCAGGCTAAAGCTCATCGGCATCTCGCTGGCTCTGCAGAATGAAAGTCACCACGATCAGGATCAGCCACAGCATGTAGGGCCGATACCAGGCGCCGGTCGCGTCGATCCACCAGTCCATGATGGCCGGAGAAAACAGATAAATGCCTACCACCAGAAGCAAAACCAACCGGTAAATGTACATCTGGTCTCCCTGCGCTGGTAGATGAGGAGCGGCATGTTAACGGATGCCGGACAACCTGCAAGCATCCTTGCATCGCAGTTTGCAGCGACCGCTCTGGATCAGGCTATCCGGGCTTCTTCAATAGTGCGCTGTCGCGGTATGAGCGAAGCATTCCAGTGCCGGATACCCCAGGCAAGCACTTCTTGCGCGGTGCCATCGGCCATGTGCGCGTCGACCGGTTGCCCCAGTGCTCGCAGCGCCCGCAGCAGGAGCGGTGTCGCCTGATCGGCAGGCAAAGGCGGGGAGCGATAGGATTTACCGAGCTTGTGACCGTCCGGCTGGGTAATCAACGGTACATGCAGGTAGCGCGGCTGGGGCAGGCCCAGCAATTCCTGCAGATACAAGTGGCGGGGGGTGGAGTCGAGCAGATCGGCACCGCGCACAATATCAGTGACACCTTGCCAGGCGTCATCGATGACGACGGCGAGTTGATAGGCATACAGACCGTCGCGCCTGCGGATCACAAAGTCGCCGCTTTCGCGCCCAAGGTGCATGTGGAATGTGCCCTGAACCCGGTCCTCGAAACGATACTCCAGCTCCGGCACGCGAATGCGGATAGCAGCGTTCTCCGCCGCATGCCCTGCATCGCGGCAGAAACCGGGGTACACGCCTTCAAAGGCCTCGAGCTGCTTGCGCGAGCAGGTGCAGGCATAGGCCAGGCCATGATTGAACCAGCGTTGAAGAATATCGGCGTAGGCGTCATGGCGCTCGCTTTGCCGGACCATCTCGCCGTCCCATTCAAAGCCATAGCGCTCGAGTGTTTCAAGAATCGCCACTTGCGCGCCAGCCACCTCGCGCGGAGGGTCGAGGTCTTCCATGCGCAACAGCCACTGACCGCCCACCGCACGGGCATCCAGATAAGACGCCAGCGCTGCGACCAGCGAGCCAAAATGCAGATAACCACTGGGAGTCGGCGCAAAGCGCCCGATATAGGCCGGTTTTTTCATGGGCGGGATGTTACGGGTGGCTAGCTTGAGTGGGCAAGCGAAACGCGGTGGGTCGCCACGTTATGCTGCAACACAACGCCATGCCCTGTGCGTCGTCACTGCCTATAAAAAAGCGCTTTTCTGTCGCGATGGCACTGACGACGCAGAGTGCGACGTAAGTGACGGCTGAGTCCTGTCGCTGATCCGGGGGATGCGAGGCAGGACGCCGAGCAAGCCGCACCGGGCCAAGGATGGCCCGTTGCGGCGACCCCCGGATCAGTGACAGGGCGAAGGAACCCGACGAAGTCGGGCCGGAAACGGAGCGGGGGGCTTTGCCTACTTTGGCCCCATCAAAGTAGGTCGCCGAGGGGCGAAAAGGTGACTCAAGTCGAGCCTGAATCTCAGGCATCCCAAGCTCAAGACCGGACGCGAAGCGTCCAGAACTGCATGCGAGGCAGAGCGTCGGTACGATAATCCACGCTGGAGCGAGCACAAAAAAAGACGCCTAACAGACTGTGTGAAAACACACTGATGAAGGCCCAAGCAAACGCCCCGACTTGTTCGGGGCGTTTTGTTTTGTATTGGCAGCAGACGAAAAAATGACCGCTCAGCCCATCAAAGCCATCAGATGGCGCACACCGAGCACTTTAATCGCTCGTTTCAGGTTATAAGCATTCACCGCCAAGGCCATTTCAGCTTTTGTCCCCTCCAGTTGTCGCAGCAAGAAACGGCCATTACCAAATAGCCATTGCTTGAGGTTGCCGAAGGGGTGCTCAACGATGGATCTTCGGTTGGCCATCATCTCAGGATGCGCCTGCATTCTTTGCTCCATCCGCTCGAAAGCCTCTTCATGGGCATGTCGTGAGACATAACGGCGCTGGGCTCGAGTGCATTGCGTTTTCAGCGCGCAGTTGGCGCAGTCATCGACCTCAGCCTGATAGATCCGATCACCTTTGTTGTGCTGTTTTAGCGTTAACCATTTGCCTGCCGGACACTGGAAACGATCGTGTCCGGCCTCATAGATAAAGTCTTTTCGCTCAAAGAGCTGCTCTTCCTGACTGCCAGGGTTTTTCGAACGATTGGGCGGTACATAGGCCGTAATCGAAGCATCCTCGCAGGCCTGAAACTGCTTGCCATTGGAGTAGCCGGCATCGGCAGTGACCGTCAGCTCATCTTGCTGTAACTCTGCTTTGGCGGCCTTGGCCATCGGCTCCAGTTGCTTTCGGTCATCGCCATCCTGGGTGACCTCATGATGCAAAATCAGGCAATGCTCGGCGTCCACGACGGTTTGCACGTTGTAGGCCACACGTGGCCCTTTGGCCGTGCGCATCATTCGGGCATCGCTTTCATGAGTGTTGAACTGCTCGATGCCCATCGAACGCATCAGTGCCTGGCAACTCTGATTATCCTGTTGTCGAGCCTCAAGCTGTGCCAGTGCTGCTTTGATTGCGCTGCGATCAATTGAATCTGTGGTTTCAGCCTTGTCGGCCTCATCCAGCTCGGCCAGATACTGAGCGATGCGCTTATCCAGTTTTTCTTCCTGGCGCTTGAGCTGCTTCAAATTCACATGACGCCGTGAGGAGGCGACCGCCTGAAACTTGCTGCCGTCGATGGCCACCAATTCACCGGCGATCAAGCCTGCTGTGCGACAAAATCGAACGAAAGCACGGCAGGTCGCGATGAAGGCGGGTTTATTGTTCTTGCGAAAGTCGGCGATGGTCTTGAAGTCGGGCTTGAGCCGGTTGATCAGCCACATCACTTCGATGTTGCGCTGACACTCGGCTTCAAGACGTCGCGATGAGCGAATCCGCTGAAAATAGCCGTAGAGGTAGAGTTTTAGCTGATCGGCGGGATCATAAGCAGGGCGCCCCGTGCTTTTTGGAATCGCTTTATCGAAGCCCAGTTGCACCAGATCGAGCTTGGCAACGTACAGGTCAATGACACGAACGAGGTGATCCTCGGGGATCAACTCTTCCAGCGAGACCGGGAATAGGCTGGTCTGGCTGCGGGACTCACCTTGGATGTAGGCCATAACGAAAAATGCTCTGTATCTTTCGATACGGAGCATTTTCTTTGAGCGCTGCGCAGATTGCTAGGTTTTCACACAGTCTGCTAAGCGTCTTTTCTGGTTCAAGGCAGGCCTCAGGTCATTTACCGACCTGTTTTTCCTTGATTTCAGCAAGGGTCTTGCAATCGACGCACTGGTCGGCAGTCGGGCGTGCTTCGAGACGGCGGATGCCGATCTCTACGCCGCAGGATTCGCACCAGCCGTATTCTTCGTCCTTGATCAATTGCAGCGTCTTGTCGATCTTCTTGATCAGCTTGCGCTCGCGGTCACGGGCACGGAGTTCAAGGCTGAATTCCTCTTCCTGGCTGGCACGGTCGGCCGGATCAGGGAAATTGGCAGCTTCGTCCTTCATGTGATCCACCGTTCGGTCGACCTCTTGCATCAAGTCCTGCTTCCACTTGTTCAGGATCTTGGTGAAGTGCGCGCGCATGGGCTCGCTCATGTACTCTTCGCCCTTTGTCGCTACATAGGGTTCAAAGCCGCCGATTAGATGGTTCTGTTGCTTTTCTGGGGTGGGCATGTATGGACCGCCTCTCACTCTTCTAATCAATTGCGCAGGATTGTTCCATCACCGACACCCGTCGGCCCTGCAGCTGCAAGCGGGCGAACTTACCAGATCAAATCGGAGTGCGCTACTCCCGGTTGTCGAGCATGAGGACCCGGTCTGCTCGCCGAGATGGCCATTTCGCATCTGCGCTTCACTTAAATGAACTCTAGCTGCTGTGCACCGTCGTAGCTTTCTTTTATCCAGTGTTCTACGACCGGTTTTTCACCCTGTGAACGCACCTCCGGGCAGGCGGTTAGGTAGAATCATGCGTCGTTGTCATGACAATCATGTTTTTGATGCTCGCGCCAATAAAGGAATACCCATGACCCAGCCCTACAGCGCTCGCAGTCGCGCCATCGAACCCTTTCATGTCATGGCGTTGCTGGCGCGTGCCAATGAGTTGCAGGCGGCAGGTCATGATGTCATTCACCTTGAAATTGGCGAGCCTGACTTCATTACCGCAGAGCCGATCATCAAGGCAGGACAGGCGGCGCTGGCAGACGGCAAGACCCGCTATACCGCCGCCCGCGGCCTGCCACAACTGCGCGAAGCGATTGCCGGGTTCTACGCCCAGCGCTACCAGCTCGATATCGATCCGCAGCGAATTCTGGTCACGCCGGGTGGCTCCGGAGCCCTGTTGCTGGCCAGCAGCCTGCTGGTCGATCCGGGCAAGCACTGGTTACTGGCCGATCCGGGTTACCCGTGCAATCGACACTTTTTGCGCTTGATCGAAGGCGAGGCGCAACTGGTGCCGGTCGGCCCGCAGGAACGTTATCAATTGACCCCCGAGCTGGTGGCGAGTCACTGGAACCCGAACAGCGTGGGCGCATTGGTGGCATCGCCCGCCAACCCCACCGGCACCCTGTTGACGCGTGATGAACTGGCGGCGCTGTCCAGCGCGCTCAAAGCCCGCAACGGTCACCTCGTGGTGGACGAGATCTACCACGGCCTGACTTATGGCGTGGACGCCAGCAGCGTGCTGGAGGTGGACAACGAAGCGTTCGTCCTTAATAGCTTTTCAAAATATTTCGGCATGACTGGCTGGCGCCTGGGGTGGCTGGTTGCGCCACCGGAGGCGGTGGCCGATCTCGAAAAACTGGCGCAGAACCTCTACATCAGTGCTCCTAGCATGGCGCAATATGCCGCGCTAGCGTGTTTCGAGCCGCAGACGCTGGCGATTCTGGAGCAGCGCCGCGCCGAATTCGGTCGTCGTCGGGATTTTCTTCTGCCAGCCCTGCGGGAACTGGGTTTCGGCATTGCCGTCGAGCCAGAAGGAGCGTTCTATTTGTATGCCGATATTTCAGCATTTGGCGGCGATGCCTTCGCGTTCTGCAAACATTTTCTGGAAACCGAGCACGTCGCCTTTACGCCCGGTCTGGACTTTGGCCGTTTCCAGGCGGGGCATCATGTACGGTTCGCTTATACGCAAAGCCTGCCACGCCTGGAGCAGGCGGTTGAGCGAATTGCTCGTGGCTTGCGTAGCTGGAGCGCCTGATGCGTTTTTCCCCAGAGCTCGAACAGGGTCGCCTGCTGGTGCGCTACAAGCGCTTTCTGGCTGATATCGAAACCGACAGCGGTGAGTTGCTGACCATTCACTGCCCCAACACCGGCTCGATGCTCAACTGCATGATGCCCGGTGGGCGGGTATGGTTCAGTCGCTCCAATGACCCCAAGCGCAAGCTGCCGGGCACTTGGGAAATCAGCGAGACGCCGCAAGGCCGCTTGGCCTGTATCAATACCGGACGGGCCAATACGCTGGTCGAAGAAGCATTGCGCGCCGGGGTGATCCGCGAACTTGAGGGGTTTACAGCGCTCAAGCGTGAGGTGGCCTACGGGCAGGAAAAAAGCCGTGTGGACTTTCGTCTGGAATACCCGGACGGCTACCTGTACCTGGAGGTAAAAAGTGTGACCCTGGGTTTCGCCGACTCTGCGGTGGCAGCGTTTCCCGACGCGGTCACCCAGCGTGGGGCGCGGCACCTTCGCGAACTGGCCACGCTGGCCCGTGAAGGCGTGCGAGCGGTGTTGCTGTACTGCGTCAATCTCACGGGCATAGAGGCTGTGCGCCCGGCCAAAGAGATCGACCCGGCGTACGCCGCTGCACTACGCGAAGCGGTCGATGCCGGCGTGCAGATCCTCGCGTATGGGGTGCAGTTGACGCCAGAAGCGGTATATATCGACCGGCATCTCGAGGTGCACTGGCCGGATTGAAGCGAGGGCGCGGCATGGTCTGTCAGTTATCGTCGTCGGGCAGCGATGCCCAGATTCCCTCGCCATCCTCGCGGCATTCCAGCGCGGTCAATGATTGACCTTCGCAAGGCCCTGCTACGCATTCGCCGCTTTCGATCAAAAACAGCGCCCCGTGCATGGCGCACTGGATCAGGCTCGCGCTGCTGTCCAGAAACTGGTCTGGCTGCCATTCCAGCGCAATGCCTCGGTGTGGGCAGCGGTTTTTGTAGATGAACACTGTTCCCAGGCGACGTACCGCCAACAGCTTGTGTTCACCCAGCTCGAAACCTCTGCTCCGGGCTTCGGGCAGGTGACTCGATGCGCAAAGGAATTTCAAGACGCCTCCAGATGTTTTTTACGGCCGGTGCTCGGCCCGCTCAGTTTGACAGCTTATGCGGGCGGCTGCGCGCAAGCGCATCATGCGCATTGCCTAATCCGAGCGGAGTCGGACGTTTCCGGTATTTGCGTAGCTCTCTTCCCGCAGTGACCGGCCGGCGCGTGTTGGCGCGCCAAGCCCTATATCGTCCCGCTCATGGTTTAAGGAGCGCGAATACATGAAAGAACTGACGGCAGATGATGAGCGACTGGCGCGCAAGGCCATAGAGTTGCTGGAGCTGTTCGCCCTCAATATCGATGATACCGAGCAGCGTATTGTCGGTGTCTGCCAGCGCGCGTGGACGCCCGTGGGACCTGTCGCTGCCGTTTGTGTCCAGCAGCGCTTCGTGTGCCTGGCGCGAACGACCCTGGACCGCATGTACGCGAGGGATATAAAAGTGGTGGCCGTCGTCAACTTCCCGCATGGCGGCAGCAACGTCGATTTGGTGGCCTCCGAGGTGCGCTCAGCCCTGATGTCCGGGGCTGACGAAATCGATGTTGTCTATCCGTTCCGCGCGCTGCTGGGCGGTGACCGGCAGACCGGTATGGAATTGCTCGCTACCTGTGCGAAGTTATGCAGCGGGCGCGCAACGTTGACGGCGACGCTTGAAACCGGTGACCTGCGTGACTCGCAAATGATCCTCGACGCCTGTCGCGATGCGATTGCGTCGGGCGCTGACTTCATCAAGACCAGCACCGGCAAGGCAGCCGTTCATGTCACGCCACAGGCTGCACGCATCATGCTGGGAGCCCTGGCTGATGTCGGCGGGCAGGCCGGGCTCAAAGTCGCGGGCGGGCTTCGCACCTTTGAAGAGGCGCGCGCGTACATGGCTATGGCCCGTGGCCGTTTCGGGCCGCAGTGGGTCAATATCAGGCGGGTGCGGCTGGGTGGCTCCAGTTTGCTGGACGATTTGCTGGCAAGTCTGGGCCTGCTCGAAGCTAGCAGCAGCGGCTTTTGAGGGTTTGGTCGCTTTTCAGACAGGCAAAAAAAGACCCGGCAAAGAGCCGGGTCAAAAACCGTGATTAGCCTGATGAGGAGATAATCTGAAAGTCCGAACCAAGGTCTTTCAGTTACCGTCCAGTCTCGCGACCGGACGTGATAATCATAACGATTCTCATTTGTAAGTCAACATTTCTTTTGGACGGCTTCGGCGTGCTGGCGGGTGACTGGCCTTGAGCTGCAATTGACACAAACGGGTGGCGCCGCAGGCGGCTGACAAAGCGCAGAGGCTGCACATTCAGAAGGGATGCAGGAAGCAAGAGGGGTGGTGATCAGCAACACATCGCCAGCCCGTCATGCTTTGCGCATGCAGGCTGCAACGTTTTTACGGTTTCAGTTTCAGTGGCTGCGATAGCGCAGGCGCGTCCCGAAGTTTACCGACATCAGTATCTCGTCAGCCGAGAGCTCGGCGGGGAAGAATACGCCGGAGATCTGTGCGTGGGCGATGCTTGCACCTTCCATCGGGATATGGCGCAAGTCCAGGCCGCGAAGGTCGGCGGAGCGAAAGTAGGCGTCGGTGAAATCGATACCTGTTGTGTCCAGCGCACGCAGGTCCAGCCCTCGAAAGTCGCCTCCGGTCATGTCGATCGTGCCGGTTCGCGGTTTTTCCTGATTGAAACCTTCGACATCATCCTGGCGCAGCAGCATATAAAGGGGTGAGTCGATCTGTTTGGGCTGGCTCATGATGGCCTCGTGCTTGTGATTGCGTTGGAATTATGGCGCCAGTATATCGCCATCATTGTCAGGCCGTGAAGCATTACCCGCTAAACGGCCATGCGTTGGTTTCAGAGACCTGGCAAACGTTGGCGCAGGTTGTCGACAAGGCTGTCCAGATCGCTGCCAATGTTGGTCGCCACTTTCTTGCTGCACAGAACTTCGTCTGCAGAAAGAAGCTCACGGCTGGCCTGTTGAGCCTCGATCACTTGCAGCGTTGCATCGGAAGGGTCGTTGTTCTGCGCCTGACGCTGCGCAAGCCAACTGGCAATCACCGCCTGTGGTGCTTCGCAATCGAGGATCAGAAACGGCACGCCGGTGTTTTCGGCTACTTTCGCGGCGGCATCGCGTTGCTCACGCTTGAGGTAAGTGGCATCGATCACCACCGAGAAGCCGGCGCGCAACGTTTTGCCGGCCAGTTCATGAAGGCGTGCATAGGTTGCGCTGCTGGCCTCGTCGCCATACAGGTCTTCGCCGCCTTCGGCAAACAAGCGCTTGCGCTCGATATCCGAACGCAGGCGGATCGCCCCCAGTGATTCCACCAGGCGCATGGCGACATGGCTTTTGCCGACCGCAGAGACGCCGTGAGTAATGGTCAGAAACCGCGAAGGGATAGCGCTGTAGCTTTCGGCCAGATTGGCGTAGTTGCGATATTGGCGCAGTGTTGCCGCGCGTTGCACGCCGTCGGCGTCAGCAGGCTGGCTGAACAAAGCCACCTTGGCACGGACCATTGCGCGGTAGGCCTTGTAGAAATTCAACAGTTCCAGGCCGACGTAGTCGCCCGTCACTTCCAGATACTGGCTGACAAGGCGGCGGGAAAGCGATTTGAGGCCTCGGTCTTCAAGGTCCATTGCCAGAAAGCCGATGTCGGCATACACGTCGGTCTTGCGGAACGGCTCGTTGAATTCGATGCAGTCGAACAGCACAACCTTGCCGTCGATCACCGTGGCGTTGCCCAAATGGATGTCGCCATGGCATTCACGGATGAATCCATCGGCCTTGCGTTGAGCCAGCAGTGGCTTGAGGCGCTCAAAGCTCGACTCGGCCCAAGCCTGCAGGGCATCGAGCTGCTCCAGATCTGATTTTTCGCTGATCAGCGGGCGAATCTGCTCAAAGTTCTGTACGACCGGAGCCATGACGCTGTCAGGCGAGCCCAGTTCGCTTTCTGCAGTGACATGTGGCGAATCGAGGTGGAAATCGGCGATCTGGCGTGCCAGTTCGTCGATGTGCGCGGTGGTCAGCTCGCCATTGGCCTGCAACGTGCTCAGCAGGCCGTCCTGCGAGAACTGCTTCATCTTCAGGGCGTACTCGATGACATCGCCGTCGCCGCCCAGTTGTGGTGCTTGGGCCGTGCCGGTGATCGGCAGGACTTCCAGATACATATCGTCGGTCAGGCGCTTGTTCAGGCGTAGCTCTTCCTGGCAGAAATGCTCGCGCAGGGCCAGCGTGGTGAAATCCAGAAAACCGAAGTTCATCGGCTTTTTGAATTTGTAGGCATAGGGACCCGTCAGCAGAACCCACGAAATGTGCGTTTCGATGACCTGAAAGCTCTCCACCGGATGAGGGAAGAGGGCAGGGTTCTGCAGGGCTGCGATCAAAGACTGGCTCACGGACGATCCTTCAGGAATGTGTTCAAAATGTAAGTACTTGATGCGGCTATTATGGCCGCTTGGCGCAAGGCTGCAAACCGCTGACTCGGGCGTCTGTCGATCCTCGGTAAAGTGCGTATAATCCGCGCCCATGACTCGATCCCGCACCTCTCGTTCCCCTAAAAAACAACCTCCCCGCAGCCTGAACAAGTGGCTGGGCTGGGCGTTGAAGCTCGGTATTGTCGGCCTGGTTCTGCTGGGCGGCCTGGCCATCTACCTTGATGCGATTGTTCAGGAGAAATTCTCCGGCAAGCGCTGGACCATTCCGGCCAAGGTTTATGCGCGGCCGCTGGAGCTGTTCGTCGGGCAGAAGCTGAGCCGCGATGACTTCCTCATTGAGCTCGACGCGCTGGGTTATCGCCGCGAAAGCGTGGCCAATGGCCCAGGTGCTGCGGCGGTTAATGGCAATACCGTCGATCTTAATACGCGTGGCTTCCAGTTCTACGAGGGCACGGACGCAGCACAGCAGGTGCGCGTACGTTTCGCTGGCGATTCGGTTGCCGACCTATCTTCCGGCAACGGTGCCAAGCTTGCCGTGGCGCGGCTCGAGCCGTTGCTGATCGGTGGCTTGTACCCGAAAAATCTGGAAGACCGAATCCTCATCAAGCTTGATCAGGCACCGCCGTATCTGCTCGACGGGCTGGTGGCAGTAGAGGACCGGGATTTTTATCACCACTTCGGTGTGTCACCCAAGTCCATTGCCCGTGCGATCTGGGTCAATACCTCGCAGGGCCAGATGCGCCAGGGCGGCAGTACGCTGACTCAACAGTTGGTGAAGAACTTCTACCTGACCAACGAGCGCAGCCTGAGCCGCAAGCTGACTGAGGCGATGATGGCGGTCTTGCTGGAAATTCATTACAGCAAGCAGGAAATCCTCGAGGCTTATCTCAATGAAGTGTTCGTTGGCCAGGATGGTCAGCGCGCAGTTCATGGCTTTGGTCTGGCCAGTCAGTATTTCTTCAGTCAACCGCTATCCGAGCTGAAAATTCACCAGGTAGCGATGCTGGTCGGGCTGGTCAAAGGGCCGTCCTTCTACAATCCACGTCGCAACCCTGAACGTGCGATGGAGCGCCGCAACCTTGTACTCGATCTGTTTGAGCAGCAAGGCGTTGCCACGCCCGAAGTGGTGGCGGCGGCCAAGAAATTGCCACTGGGTGTGACCAAAACCGGCACGCTGGCTGACAGCTCGTTCCCGGCCTTCCTCGATCTGGTCAAGCGCCAGCTACGCGAAGACTACCGCGACGAAGACTTGACCGAAGAAGGGCTGCGGATCTTCACCAGCTTCGATCCGATTCTGCAGATGAAATCCCAGGCTGCCATGGACGATACGTTCAAAAAGCTGGCCGGGCGCAAGGGTGTCGATGAGGTAGAAGCGGGGATGGTCGTCACCAACCCGGAGACCGGCGAAGTGCAGGCGCTGATCGGTGGTCGCGAGGCGGGTTTCTCCGGTTTCAACCGGGCGATCGATGCGGTGCGGCCGATTGGTTCGCTGGTCAAGCCGGCTATTTACCTGACGGCGCTGGAGCGTCCAAGCCAATACACGCTGACCAGCTGGATTGCCGACGAACTCTTTCAGGTCAAGGGCGCTGATGGCCAGATCTGGAAGCCGCAGAACTACGATCACAAGTCCCATGGCAATATCTTTCTGTATCAGGGGCTGGCGCACTCTTACAACCTGTCGACTGCCAAGCTGGGTCTTGAGCTAGGCATTCCGACGGTCTTCAAGACACTGGCCAAACTGGGCGTGACCCGTGAGTGGCCTGCCTACCCGTCGATGCTGCTGGGCGCGGGCGGCTTGAGCCCGATGGAAGTCGCCACTATGTATCAGACCATCGCCAGTGGCGGGTTCAATACGCCGATGCGTGGCATCCGCAGTGTGCTGACTGCCGAAGGTGAGCCGCTCAAGCGTTATCCGTTCAAGATCGAGCAGCGTTTCGATCCGGGTGCCATTTATCTGGTGCAGAACGCGATGCAGCGGGTCATGCGTGAAGGCACGGGCAAATCTGTTTACAGCGTATTGCCGAGCTCGCTGAACCTGGCGGGCAAGACCGGCACCAGTAATGACTCGCGCGACAGCTGGTTCGCAGGTTTCAGTCAGGATCTGCTTGCCGTGGTGTGGATGGGCCGTGACGATAACGGTAAGACTCCGTTTACCGGCGCTACCGGTGCCTTGCAGGTCTGGACCAGCTTCATGCGCAAGGCCAACCCGCTGCCGCTCGACATGGCGATGCCCGACAACGTCGTTCAGGCGTGGGTCGATGCACAGACCGGTCAGGGTTCGGACGCCAGCTGCCCGAATGCAGTGCAGATGCCGTATATTCGCGGCAGTGAACCCCAGCCCGGCGCAACATGCGGCGGCGCTCCGGCACCTGCCACTGAGGTGATGGACTGGGTCAAGGGTTGGTTGAACTAGGCAATCGAGGTTTTCAAGTGAATAAATGGTGGATTCCAGCTTTAACGACACTGGCCTTGCTGAACGGCTGCGCCAGTGTGGAACGTGGCTCGATTCCGGTCGTGGATTCGAGCTCCAAGGTGTCCAATAGCGAGCGTGCAGCAGCGTCGCGCAACGGTACTTATCGAAGCACCGCCCCTGTTCAGCAACAGCCGCAAGCTGTACCGCAGGATAATGGCGTGGTGGTGATGGTGCCGGGCGCGGCGGGTGCGGGTGCAGGGGAAAGCTTCTCTGCACCGGCCAGTCAGGCCCCGTTCAGCGTCAATACGCCGCCTGTCGACGCAGCGCCTGTCAATCAGGCGCCGATCAATCCGGCTCCGGTGAATAACAGCTACAGCATGCCGGCTGCGTCTGCACCGACCGGGATCCCGTCCAGCGGCGGCGGTCTGTCTGAAGACGAACAGCTTGATGGCCCGGTACTGGCCTTGTTGACCACGGCGCAGCAACAGCAAGGCAGCGGCGACCTCAACGGTGCGTCCTCCAGCCTTGAGCGCGCCCAGCGTGTTGCGCCGCGCGAACCTCAGGTGCTCTATCGTCTGGCCCAGGTGCGTCTGGCTCAGGGCGATGCCGCCCAGGCTGAACAATTGGCCCGTCGCGGTCTGACGTACGCCAATGGGCGTGCCAGCCTTCAAGCCAGCCTGTGGGGGTTGATCGCTCAGTCTCGCGAAAAGCAGGGTGATGCGGCCGGTGCTGCGCTGGCTCGTCAAAAGGCTCGCTGATGGACGTACGCTTACCTGAAGTTGCCGAGCAATTGCTGTTGATCGAGCGCGAATTGCGCACCCTGGGCTGGTGGGATGCCACACCGCCCAGCGAGCAGGCACTTGCCAGTCAGGAGCCGTTCAGCGTTGACACGCTTGAGTTTGCGCAGTGGCTGCAATGGATCTTCCTGCCGCGCATGAAGATCATTCTCGAAAACGACCTGCCGCTGCCCAATGCATCCGGCATTCTGGAAATGGCCGAGATGGTCTATGCCGGACGCCAGAGCGAGGCCCGGTTGCTGCAACAGCATCTGGCCCGATTCGATCAGTTGATTATTGCGGCACGCTGATCGTGTCGGCTAGCGACATAGCTCGCCAATGGCTTTCTCGGTTTCTTCGATACGCGTCTTGCGGTTTTCTTCCGTGAGACGCTTCGATTCGCCGCCTACCTGCTCGCGCACTCGCGGATTATTCTGCAGCTGCGCGAGATTGGTGCGCAGGGTCTCGCAGTTTTCCGCACGCTTAGCTTCCTGAGCCTTCACCTGACTTTTGACTTTCTGGTCGATGGCGCGCTGCTGTGCATCGCCGTCGTCCACGGGCTTGCTCGGCGCAGAAGCGGGTGGCGGCTTCTGCACGTTGATTTCCTGAACCTGCTGGCCGGTCGGCGGCCGGGCATCGAAGTGCGTCACGCCCTGCGCGTCGACCCACTTGTAGATCGAGGCGGCCTGGCTGGTCGCGCTGATGGCCAGCGCGGCGGCGAGAATCTTCCAATGCATGTCGGGTCCCTGGAGGTTTGCACACACCGAAAACTACCATATCGGTGCGATTCAGTCCGAAATGGTGCGATTTCATAGGCTTGCTGTCGAGAAAGCTCACGGATGACTTGACTTGAGGTGGGGGAATCACAACAATCCAAAGTTCGCTGTAGAAGGACTGCCAGAAGCAGACCCTCTCGGTAGATCATGAGGCGCACACCCGCGCCGACCTGTAACACCCGCAACGCGTTACCTCGCGCTGGGTGGGAATGTTCCGCAACACTCAGGGACTTCCCAATACTTGCTCAGTCAGTGCTGACGTAGTCGGCGACCACCGTCGCTCATGCTCTGCTGGCAGTAAACCTATAAAGACCCGTCCCGGAGTGGGCGGTATTCTGGCGTTTTAGAGGTGAACAACGTGGAGCTTTTATCTGGCGCTGAAATGATCGTCCGCTTTTTGCGTGACGAAGGCGTTGAGCACATCTATGGGTACCCGGGTGGTGCCCTCCTGCATGTCTACGATGCCCTGTTCAAAGAACCGGCCGTCAGCCATATCCTTGTTCGTCACGAGCAGGCGGCTACGCACATGGCCGACGGCTATGCGCGCGCCACCGGCAAGGCGGGTGTGGTGCTGGTGACGTCCGGCCCTGGTGCAACCAATGCCATTACCGGTATCGCCACGGCGTATATGGACTCCATTCCGATGGTGGTTCTGTCCGGTCAGGTAGCGAGCACCCTGGTGGGCACCGACGCATTCCAGGAGACCGACATGATCGGTATCTCCCGGCCGATCGTGAAGCACAGCTTCATGATCAAGCACCCGTCGGAAATTCCGGAAATTCTGAAGAAGGCTTTCTACCTGGCGCAGTCCGGTCGTCCCGGCCCTGTGGTCGTGGATATTCCGAAAGACATGACCAACCCGGCCGAGAAATTCGAATACGTCTTTCCGAAAAAAGCCAAGCTGCGCTCCTACAGCCCTGCGGTCCGCGGTCATTCCGGCCAGATCCGCAAGGCTGTGGAAATGCTCCTGGCCGCCAAGCGTCCTATCATCTATGCCGGTGGCGGCGTGATCATGGGCAACGCTTCGGCGCAACTGACCGAGCTGGCTCAACTGCTCAATGCCCCAGTGACCAATACGCTGATGGGCCTGGGTTGCTATCCCGGCACCGATCGCCAGTTCGTCGGTATGCTCGGGATGCACGGCAGCTATACCGCCAACCTTGCGATGCACCACACCGACGTGATTCTGGCTGTCGGCGCGCGTTTCGATGACCGGGTGATCAATGGCGCGAGCAAGTTCTGCCCGAACGCCAAGATCATCCACATCGATATTGACCCTGCGTCGATCTCCAAGACCATCAAGGCTGACGTGCCTATCGTCGGCCCTGTCGAAAGCGTGCTGACCGAAATGGTCGCCACCCTGAAAGAAATCGGCGAAACGCCTGACAAGGCGTCGGTCGCTGCATGGTGGAAGCAGATTGACGAGTGGCGCGGTAGCGGCGATCTGTTCCCGTACAACCGTGGCGATGGCACTGTCATCAAGCCGCAGGCGGTGATCGAAACACTGTGCGAAGTCACCAAGGGCGATGCCTATGTGACCTCCGACGTGGGTCAGCATCAGATGTTTGCTGCGCAGTACTACCGTTTCAACAAGCCGAACCGCTGGATCAACTCCGGCGGTCTGGGCACCATGGGCTTTGGCTTCCCGGCGGCGATGGGCGTCAAGCTGAGCTTTCCGGACGAGCACGTTGCCTGTGTGACCGGTGAAGGCAGCATCCAGATGAACATTCAGGAGCTTTCGACCTGTCTGCAATATGGCCTGCCGGTGAAGATCATTCTGCTCAATAACGGTGTGCTGGGCATGGTTCGCCAGTGGCAGGACATGAGCTACGGCGCGCGTCACTCGCATTCCTACATGGAATCGCTGCCTGACTTCGTCAAGCTGGTCGAGGCTTATGGCCACGTCGGCATGCGCATCACCGATTTGAAAGATCTCAAGCCGAAGATGGAAGAAGCGTTTGCCATGACTGACCGGCTGGTGTTCCTTGATATTCAGGTCGATGTGAGCGAGCACGTCTATCCGATGCAGATCAAGGACGGCTCCATGCGCGATATGTGGTTGAGCAAGACGGAGCGGACATAATCATGCGCCATATCATTTCGCTACTGCTGGAAAACGAACCGGGCGCGTTGTCTCGTGTAGTCGGTCTGTTCTCGCAGCGTAACTACAACATCGAGAGCCTGACGGTTGCGCCAACCGAAGACCCGACCCTGTCGCGTCTGACGCTGACCACCGTGGGCCATGATGAGGTGATCGAGCAGATCACCAAGAACCTCAACAAACTCATCGAGGTGGTCAAGCTGGTCGACCTGTCGGAGAGCGCTCACATCGAGCGTGAACTGATGCTGGTCAAGGTCAAGGCCACCGGCGCGCAGCGTGCCGAGATCAAACGCACCACGGATATCTTCCGCGGGCAGATCGTCGACGTGACCGCCAGCGTCTACACCGTGCAGCTGAGCGGCACGAGCGACAAACTGGACAGCTTCATTCAGGCCATCGGCACCGCCGCTATCCTGGAAACAGTACGCAGTGGCGTAACGGGCATTGCCCGTGGCGACAAAGTGCTGAGCATTTAAATCAATTAAGCAAATGGCCCGAACGGCCACGATAACAGGGGATTTCCATGAAAGTTTTCTACGACAAAGACTGTGACCTTTCGATCATCCAGGGCAAGAAAGTCGCCATCATCGGTTACGGTTCGCAGGGCCACGCTCAAGCGTGCAACCTGAAAGACTCCGGTGTTGACGTGACTGTCGGCCTGCGCAAGGGTTCGGCCACTGTCGCCAAGGCTGAAGCCCACGGCCTGAAAGTGACTGACGTCGCTTCCGCCGTTGCTGCTGCCGACCTGGTCATGATCCTGACCCCGGACGAGTTCCAGTCCCAGTTGTACAAGAACGAAGTCGAGCCGAACCTGAAAAAAGGCGCAACACTGGCGTTCTCCCACGGTTTCGCGATTCACTACAACCAGGTTGTGCCGCGCGCTGACCTCGACGTGATCATGATCGCGCCGAAGGCTCCAGGCCACACCGTGCGTACCGAGTTCGTCAAAGGTGGCGGTATTCCTGACCTGATCGCTGTTTATCAGGATGCTTCCGGCAACGCCAAGAACGTTGCTCTGTCCTACGCTTCGGGTGTTGGTGGTGGCCGTACCGGCATCATCGAAACCACCTTCAAGGACGAGACTGAAACCGACCTGTTCGGCGAGCAGGCTGTTCTGTGTGGCGGTACTGTCGAGCTGGTCAAAGCCGGTTTCGAAACACTGGTTGAAGCGGGCTACGCGCCAGAAATGGCTTACTTCGAGTGCCTGCACGAGCTGAAGCTGATCGTTGACCTCATGTACGAAGGCGGCATCGCCAACATGAACTACTCGATCTCCAACAATGCCGAGTACGGCGAGTACGTGACTGGCCCTGAGGTCATCAACGCTGAATCCCGTCAGGCCATGCGCAACGCTCTGAAGCGCATCCAGGACGGTGAATACGCGAAGATGTTCATCACCGAAGGCGCTACCGGCTACCCATCGATGACCGCCAAGCGTCGTAACAACGCTGAGCACGGCATCGAAGTCATCGGCGAGAAACTGCGTTCGATGATGCCTTGGATCGCAGCGAACAAAATCGTCGACAAAGACAAGAACTAAGTTTTTGCTTCACAAAAAAACGCGGCCAATCGGTCGCGTTTTTTCGTTATGGGTCAGGCTCTGGTATAAAGCTGCATCGTTTGCCGGCGAACCCTCGCGGCAGGCCTCTGTCGAACCTTTTCATGCTGTTGCAAGGTAATCTCCATGAGCGAACGTCCCGAGGAGCCCAACAAGGCCTCCGACGCTGAAAGTCTGCTACCCATCGATGAACATGTAGAAGAAGGGCATGACGCCGAAGGCCGTCAGGTCCGGCATCGCGGTATCTATCTGCTGCCCAACCTGTTTACCACCGCGAATCTGTTTGCGGGTTTCTACTCCATCATCAGTTCCATGAGCGCGCAAAGCGCGATGAGTGCCGGTGATAGCGCCGCTGCGAGCAAGTATTTCGCGTTCGCGGCGATTGCGATCTTCGTCGCCATGGTCCTCGATGGGCTGGATGGTCGCGTTGCGCGCATGACCAACACCCAGAGCGCATTTGGCGCCGAGTACGATTCCCTGTCCGACATGGTTGCCTTTGGTGTCGCACCGGCGCTGCTGGCATTTGGCTGGGCGCTGGGGGACATGGGCAAGGTTGGCTGGATGGTCGCCTTCATCTATGTGGCCGGCGCGGCGTTGCGTCTGGCGCGCTTCAACACCCAGGTCGGCAAGGCTGACAAGCGCTACTTCATCGGTCTGGCCAGCCCGGCGGCGGCAGGTGTTGTTGCCGGTACGGTCTGGGCGTTTAGCGATTTCGGGATTCAGGGTTCCAAGCTGTCGTTTCTGGTGGCCTTGCTGGTCGCTGCAGCCGGCATGCTGATGGTCAGTAACATCAAGTACAACAGCTTCAAGGAACTGGACCTGAAAGGGCGCGTACCTTTTGTTGCGATTCTGGCCGTGGTGCTGGTGTTTGCCGTGGTATTCAGCGACCCGCCGCGCATTCTGCTGCTGATATTCCTCGCCTACGCCCTGTCCGGACCGATTCAGTATCTATTGCGTCGCCATAAAGCCTCACAATGATCTAATTTCCACCATACTCCGTAGTCTATTGGTGCATCAGTTCCCCTTAGGCTGCGGAGTCATCATGCTAATCAAGCTTCCTTCTGCGTCGGGCTCCAAAGAGTCGGACGTCACGCCTGAATCCATCTACC
>NC_004578.1:1075000-3872500 GCF_000007805.1 Pseudomonas syringae pv. tomato str. DC3000
GTAGAGCACTGTTTCGGCTAGGGGGTCATCCCGACTTACCAAACCGATGCAAACTCCGAATACCTACAAGTGCCGAGCATGGGAGACACACGGCGGGTGCTAACGTCCGTCGTGAAAAGGGAAACAACCCAGACCGTCAGCTAAGGTCCCAAAGTCATGGTTAAGTGGGAAACGATGTGGGAAGGCTTAGACAGCTAGGAGGTTGGCTTAGAAGCAGCCACCCTTTAAAGAAAGCGTAATAGCTCACTAGTCGAGTCGGCCTGCGCGGAAGATGTAACGGGGCTCAAACCATGCACCGAAGCTACGGGTATCATCTTTTGATGATGCGGTAGAGGAGCGTTCTGTAAGCCTGTGAAGGTGAGTTGAGAAGCTTGCTGGAGGTATCAGAAGTGCGAATGCTGACATGAGTAACGACAATGGGTGTGAAAAACACCCACGCCGAAAGACCAAGGTTTCCTGCGCAACGTTAATCGACGCAGGGTTAGTCGGTCCCTAAGGCGAGGCTGAAAAGCGTAGTCGATGGAAAACAGGTTAATATTCCTGTACTTCTGGTTATTGCGATGGAGGGACGGAGAAGGCTAGGCCAGCCTGGCGTTGGTAGTCCAGGTTTAAGGTGGTAGGCTGAGATCTTAGGTAAATCCGGGATCTTAAGGCCGAGAGCTGATGACGAGTGTTCTTTTAGAACATGAAGTGGTTGATGCCATGCTTCCAAGAAAAGCTTCTAAGCTTCAGGTAACCAGGAACCGTACCCCAAACCGACACAGGTGGTTGGGTAGAGAATACCAAGGCGCTTGAGAGAACTCGGGTGAAGGAACTAGGCAAAATGGCACCGTAACTTCGGGAGAAGGTGCGCCGGTGAGGGTGAAGCATTTACTGCGTAAGCCCACGCCGGTCGAAGATACCAGGCCGCTGCGACTGTTTATTAAAAACACAGCACTCTGCAAACACGAAAGTGGACGTATAGGGTGTGACGCCTGCCCGGTGCCGGAAGGTTAATTGATGGGGTTAGCGCAAGCGAAGCTCTTGATCGAAGCCCCGGTAAACGGCGGCCGTAACTATAACGGTCCTAAGGTAGCGAAATTCCTTGTCGGGTAAGTTCCGACCTGCACGAATGGCGTAACGATGGCGGCGCTGTCTCCACCCGAGACTCAGTGAAATTGAAATCGCTGTGAAGATGCAGTGTATCCGCGGCTAGACGGAAAGACCCCGTGAACCTTTACTATAGCTTTGCACTGGACTTTGAATTTGCTTGTGTAGGATAGGTGGGAGGCTTTGAAGCGTGGACGCCAGTCTGCGTGGAGCCAACCTTGAAATACCACCCTGGCAACTTTGAGGTTCTAACTCAGGTCCGTTATCCGGATCGAGGACAGTGTATGGTGGGTAGTTTGACTGGGGCGGTCTCCTCCTAAAGAGTAACGGAGGAGTACGAAGGTGCGCTCAGACCGGTCGGAAATCGGTCGTAGAGTATAAAGGCAAAAGCGCGCTTGACTGCGAGACAGACACGTCGAGCAGGTACGAAAGTAGGTCTTAGTGATCCGGTGGTTCTGTATGGAAGGGCCATCGCTCAACGGATAAAAGGTACTCCGGGGATAACAGGCTGATACCGCCCAAGAGTTCATATCGACGGCGGTGTTTGGCACCTCGATGTCGGCTCATCACATCCTGGGGCTGAAGCCGGTCCCAAGGGTATGGCTGTTCGCCATTTAAAGTGGTACGCGAGCTGGGTTTAGAACGTCGTGAGACAGTTCGGTCCCTATCTGCCGTGGACGTTTGAGATTTGAGAGGGGCTGCTCCTAGTACGAGAGGACCGGAGTGGACGAACCTCTGGTGTTCCGGTTGTCACGCCAGTGGCATTGCCGGGTAGCTATGTTCGGAAAAGATAACCGCTGAAAGCATCTAAGCGGGAAACTTGCCTCAAGATGAGATCTCACTGGAACCTTGAGTTCCCTGAAGGGCCGTCGAAGACTACGACGTTGATAGGTTGGGTGTGTAAGCGCTGTGAGGCGTTGAGCTAACCAATACTAATTGCCCGTGAGGCTTGACCATATAACACCCAAGCAATTTGAGTCGAATGACCAGATTGCGGTGACTGTGGAGATGACACGAACCGAAGGTTTGCGTCACGAACGACACCTGCAACAGCTTGCTATCACATACCCGATTTGCTGAAGCGCGCCGTACGGCACGACTCGGTACCCGAATTTCTTGACGACCATAGAACATTGGAACCACCTGATCCCATCCCGAACTCAGCAGTGAAACGATGTATCGCCGATGGTAGTGTGGGGTTTCCCCATGTGAGAGTAGGTCATCGTCAAGATTAAATTCCAAAAACCCTCATCGCTTACGCGTTGAGGGTTTTTGTTTTTGTGGAGTTTGATATTTTACATCGCTTCCAGCATGACAGGACGGTCAGGTGCATGGTCGGTGGCAGTTGGGGCTACGCGGAGTTTCTCGCATCAATCACAAAGCTCAATGACCCCGAGCACCACAACATGCTCGACTGGTATGGCGATGATGTTGATTCGGCTCTCTTCGACCATACCCGCGTCAATGATCGGTTGTACGGAATGAAGGTCTGAATCACATACAAAAAAAGGCCGCATTCTCATGCGGCCTTCCGGTTACAACTGACAGTCTTTATGACGCTACTTCTGGAACCGCTGGCTTCACTTCATCGCGACGCTGAATGTACTTCCAGTCCGCCTCGTCGATGTAGATGCCATTAGGTCCGCTGCCGCCTTCCAGGTCGATAGCCACATGGGCCGATACCTGAGGCTTCACGCTCGCCAGAATCGGAACGAAGCCCAGCTGCAGGCTTGTTTCCAGCAGTGCAGCCTGATTCTTCTCGTCGATGTCGGCTGCCTCGTCCAGGTAGTAAGGCAGGCGAATCCGCCCAGCCTGATCACGATCCATCAAGTGCAGTAACAGATACATATTGGTCAGCGCCTTGATGGTCATGGTCGTGCCGTTGGAGGCCGCGCCGTCGATGTCGGTGTGGATAACCGGCTGGCCATTGACCTTGGTGATCTCGAACGCCAGCTCAAAAAGGTCCTTCAAGCCCAACTGGTTATGGTTGGCAGCCACCAGTCGTGCCAGGTACTCCTTGGCTTCTTCGTTCTTGTTATCCTGCTCGACGCTCTGGCTCAGGTCGAAGACCGACAGTGTTTCGCCTTCTTCGTACTGCCCGGCGCTGTGGATAATCTGGTCGATGTGCTTGAGCGCTTCCTTGTTCGGGGCGAGCACGATGCGGAAGCTTGCCAGGTTAGACACCTGACGCTTGTTGATCTCCCGGTTGAACAGCGCCAGTTGATGCTCAAGGCTGTCGTAGTCGCTGCGGATGTTGCGCAGCGTACGGGCGATGTCGGTCACCGCAGCGCGGCGAGCCTTGCCCAGTGTCAGCGCTTCCTCGGTGCGGTGGGCATAGGCGTTGATCAGCAGTTGCAGACGACGCTCCATGTCATCCTCGCTGTCGAACTTCGCTACGCCCTTGAGGCGAACCTGAGCATAAAGCGCCTCGATCTGCCCGTCGCTACGCAGCAGGCCTTGCCAGCTGTCCTGATAATCGTTGAGCAACGGCAGCAGGTTATCCATCGAATCGTCAATCGGGTCCATGAATGGCGTACCGAACGGCAGGTCCGCTGGCAACAGCTGTCGGCGACGCAGTGCGTCATCCAGTGTGCGTTGCTTGGATTCCATATCGCCGATCTGACGCGCGATCAGTTGCAGCTTGGCCGACAACTGCTGGACGCGCTCGGTGAAGGCGTCGCTGGAGCGTTTCAGTTCGTCCTGAGCCGCCTCCATCTGCGCCAGCTCTTCCAGCTTGGCGGACTCTTCGGCGCTCAGGGTCTGGCAGCGACGGAAGTCTTCCAGCGCTTTCTGGGCATCTAGCACCTGTTGATACAGCGCTTCGGTCTGCACCTTGCTCGCCGAGCGGTCGGCAGCCACAGCCTGCTGGGTTTTAAGCTGCTTGAGTTCTTTTTCCAGGCGTTCTTTCTGATCGCGCAGTGCCGCGCGATCAGCCAGCGCTTGCAGAGCGGGTGGCTCAATGCTCGACAGATTGATTGTCAGGCCCGGCACTGCAAACTGGTCGCCCTTGAAGCCATCCAGAATGGTTTCCAGCGATTTGACCCACGCATCGCCATCGTCCAGCGCGATGCCTTGTTCACCCAGTGGCAGGCTGAACAGGGCGCTGTTGAACAGGCGCATCAAGCGCTCTACATCCGGCTGAGAGAACTCTTCGCGCAGTCGGGCATAGCTGTTGTTGTCGGCGTGATCGAGCTGCTGCTTCACCGACTTGAGGCGTTTTTCCAGGTCTCGCAGGCGCTCGTCCAGGTCTTCGGCGCTGAACTGCCGGGACTGGGCCAGTGCACCGGCCAGTTCATCGTGTGCGTCTTTGGCCGCCAGCAGCTGTTGCTCCAGCACCTTGGCATTATCGACGAGTGCGAAACGATTCTTGAGCACTGACAGCTCGCCCACCCAGCGCTGAATACCGCTGATCTCACGCTCCAGGCGCATCAGCTCCTGCGTGCTGCTGCGCTGGTCGTTCTGCATTTCATCCTGCTGCGCGCGATAGTGCTCGGCCTGGATGACCAGTTCTTCCTTGCGCGCACCCGAGTAATCCGACCAGGTGCCCAGCAGCGAATCGAGCACCGGTGACAGACGATGCAGCTTGCCACGCAACAGGTCGCGTTGCTTGACACCGGCAGCCAGCGCCTCGACCAGCGGGCCAGCCAGCACCAGCGAGTTGTAATCCTGCTCCATGCGTCGCACGTCGCGGAAAGCTTCTTCGCAGGCCGCGATGTAGTCGACGCTGCCCGAGCGCAGGCTGTGCTCGAAAGCATCCAGAAACAGCTGTTTGAGTTTGGCCGCTGTGATTTCGCGCATGTGCAGCAGGTTGATGAACAGTGCGCGAAAGGTCTTCAGGCTCTGTTCGCTGGTGGAGCGCAGCGGGATCAGTGTCAGGTCCAGCGGAATGGAGGTATGACCGCCGACCAGCAAGCGGCGCAGCTCATCGGGCTTGAGTTCGTAGGCTTTGAGGCCCTGACTTTCCAGATTGCTGAACAGCTCTTTCTGACGCAGGCACGTGTCGTTCTTCTGGTAATGACCCAGATCCAGCTCACCGGCATAAGCGAAGAACTGATGGCCGAAACCGCCACCCGGACCGCGACCCACAACGCCAATCACATGCGGGCCGTGGGGCAGGGAAACTTCCACCAGGATGTAGCTGGTGTCGGAGGCAAAGTAGAAGCGTCGCGATTGCTCCAGGCTGTACTTACCGAAGCTCATGTCCGACATGCGCGCCAGAATCGGGAACTGCAGGGCGTTGATCGAGGCGCTTTTGCCCAGGTTGTTCGCGCCATACACCGACAGCGGGTTTTCCAGCGGGAACAGGCCGAGGCTGTAACCTGCGGTATTCAGCAGAGCAAAACGGCGGATGCCATAACGTTCCTGGCTCATGTGTCCATCTCCTGTCTTTGCTCATCGGCGATTGCCCGGGCCAGTGCGTCTTCTTCGGTTTCTTCACCGAACTCAGCCAGGTCCAGCGGGTCATCGGTTTCCAGCAGCTTCTCGTCGCTGTCGTCATCAATGAGCACCGGCGTCGGCAGTGGCAGCGCGCTGTGCAGGCTGGCTGCCAGGTCGCGGTCCTGTTGCACCGACAGGCAGACGTCGAGAAAACGGTGCATGGGCGGCAGGAAACGGTAGATGCCGACTTCTTCGCTGGCAAAGCCCAGTTGCGTCATGCGGCGCATGATCTTCTCTTCCAGCTCTTCCTGGGTCTGCACCTCGGCCTGGAGAAACAGGTCGCGGTATTTTTCCAGCATCGAAGGCAGCTCGTCGCGGCCCAGGCTGCCGCCGTCCAGCACGGCCATCGGGTCGCGGCCCTGATCAGCCAGGTGCTCGACGAGGATGAAGGTGAACAGCGCCAGGCGCTGAGCGGTCTTGTTGACCTGGGCTGCAGCCAGTTCCGGCACGAAGTAATAGAAGCCGCGAGTGTCGCAGACCAGCTCGTAGCCCAGTGCCTTGAACAGCGTGCGGTATTGATCCTGGCAATTGGACAACTGGGCGTACAGCTCCGGGTCGCGGCGGCTGATGTGATAGCCCTTGAACAGCTCGCGAAAGATCGGCGCGAGCTGTGACATTTCGGATAGGTCAAGATGCATGAACAGGGCTCTCGGAATTCTCTGGCTGCTCGTCTTGCGCAGCGAGCAGGGCAAAGGAGCGCAGGCTGACGCGGTGCTCCCGGGTAAAATATTCGCGGCGCTCGAGGCGTTCGCGGGCGAAACGCTTGTCACGCGACAACCGCGAAAACCAGTACAACAGCTCGTCGGTTTCGCCGGTGGGCTCCTGTTCCAGCAACCAGACCATCAGGTCGGGCATTGGCAGGGCGTCTTCGCAGCGCTCGAGCATCTCTTTGACCGTGCGCGGTGCACGGGGCGCGTCGCCCTTGCGGGTGCCGCTGGCCTTGGGGAATTTCGCCGGTTTGGGTTCAAAGCGCGCCAGGGCATAGACATAAGCCTCGACCTGGCTCGCGCTGCCCAGAAAGGTACTTTGCGGACGGGTGAACATCGGCATGGCCGCTTGCGGCACTGCGTCCAGGCCTTTGCGCCGGATAGCCGACAAAGCCAGCGCCGCGCCTCGGGTCACGGCATTATGACGGCGAGCCTCTTCGCGCAACGGCAACAGCAGCTCGCGCGCATGACGCAAAGTCAGCTGGGCACTGGTCTGCATTTCGAGGATGCGCGCATGGGTGCGCAGCAGCATGTCGTCGTCGACCAAGTGGCCAAGCCGCTGCTGCTCGCTCAGTAGGCGCAACAGAACGACTTCGACCTTGCGCACGCCCTGTTCGAAGGCGCCATCGGCGTTGACCAGTTGAATCATCGGCTCGACGTATTCATCCCACGTGGCCAGCACTTCTGCATAGCGCTGACGCAACGGGATCTGCCGGTCGCTGGTCTTGGCTCGATCAGCCACCGCGACCAGCGCCTGTTCGTCGTTGGTCAGCTTCTTGAGGACGTCGCGCACCCGCATGTCCAGCAGCCGCAGCTGTCTGGCCAGGTCGTTGGCATCGCGAACATCGAAGGCATCCTGAATGTAACCGGCCAGTCGCTCAAGGTGACGCAGATAAGCTTCGATCTCCAGGCACAGGCCCAGCCGGTGTTCGCGGCGCAGGTAGGACAGAAAGTCGTGGATCTGCGCGTTGAGTTCAAAGCGGTTCGGGCTTTTCGCGACGGGGACCAGAATGTCCAGGCGGATCCACACGTCCAGCAGGTTGGTGATGTCCTGCGGGGTACTGTCCTGTTGCTGGGCCGCCAGTTGCAGGCGCAGCTCGCTCAGGCTCAAAGTACCCTGGTCGAAATGTTCACATAAAGGCTCAAGTAACGCCCAGTGCTCGGCAAGGGCGCGCAGGACGCGCTTGGGTTCGATCATCGTTAGGCCGGCTTGTTGGCAAGTGAAAAGCGGCAATTGTACTGCATCAGTCGCCTGATATTTCACCTCACGGCGATATGCTGCAGCGCGAAAAGGCGAACAACGCTAGAATTGCGCGCTCAACTTATCCACAGGTGGCTGACCCTTGCTCAACGAGTCCCGTCGCCGCGCTTATTTGACCGCCATGCAGGTGGTCAACTGGCTGCCGCGCACAGAACTGCCTTTCGCCGCACCGTCGCGTCCGGAGCTGCTTGCGCCGTTGCCACCGCCGGTCGAGGTGCAGAGCATTGCGCCTGCCTCAGCGCCGTCCGCACACGATGCACCTGCGCAAGCGGCGAACGTTGTGCCGATTGCACGCCAGCCCGAGCGACCGAAAATCGAAGTGCCGCGCCCGTCGCTGGCCAGCACGCGTACCGTTGCACCTGTAGAAGAAGCCGCGCCTGCGCCCCCCAAGGCCCCGGTCGTGCCGCCGCCACGCTTCGCTCTGCAACTGCTGCGCGCCGGGCGCTGCATGCTGTTGGTAGAGCTGACCACCGGCCAGCCGTTTCAGAGTCGCGACCCTTCTTACCTCTTGCTCAAGGACATGCTGCGCGCTGCCGGCCTGCCTGACAGCCCGCAGATTATCGGTGAGCCGGTGCGCTGGCCGTTGCTGGTGCGTGGCCAGATGGACCAGGGGCCAGAAGCGGCGCGGGATTTCGTGCAGGGTTTTGTTGGCGCGCGGCTTGAGGACGAGCCCTGCGCCTGCCTGTGGCTGATCGGCCTGCCGTCGATGAAGTTTGCTGGCGAAGTGGATGCCCAATCCTACAACCGCGAACTTCAGGTCGAAGGTCTGGGCGCTGCCTGGGCGCTGCCAGGTCTTGAATTATTGATGGACGAGCCTGAGCGCAAGGCGGATGTCTGGAAAGCCATGCGTCGGCTGATGACGCGCTGGAAATCGATCGATGAGTGATGCCGTAACCTTCCGCCGCATGACCGAAGCCGATATGGACGCGGTGCTTAAAATCGAATACGCAGCGTTCACTCATCCGTGGACGCGCGGGATCTTTCTCGACGGGCTCAAATCCTACGAAATCTGGCTGATGTTCGAGGGCGCGCAGCAGGTGGGGCATGGCGTTATTCAGGTCATCATTGATGAAGCGCATCTGCTCAATATCACGGTCAAACCTGAAAACCAGGGGCGGGGTCTTGGCTTGCTGCTACTCGACCACCTGATGAAGCGCGCTTATCAGCTCAACGCCCGTGAATGCTTTCTGGAACTGCGCGACAGTAACCGGCCAGCCTATCGTCTGTATGAAAACTACGGTTTCAACGAGATAGGCCGGCGTCGTGATTACTATCCGGCACCCGACGGCGGCCGTGAAGACGCAGTGGTCATGGCCTGCACGCTGTTCGACTGACGCTGGCGGTCAGCGCTGAGTATTGCCGTCCAGCGGATCAACAACCGCCAGTTCCTCCTCGTCGAGCCCGTTGCCTGCGCCAATATCATCTTCATCGACTACGGTCAGGTCCAGGTCGGCAGGGTCGTCCTCGCCTTGTTCGGAGGCGGAGCGGGCACCGTCTTCGCGAATCAGGATTTCCGGAGACAGGTCGTCATCGGTCGAATGGTGGTCGTCCGTCGACGCGCCGGTCAGGCCCGCCTCACGCACACGCTGATCCGGAATTTCATGTTGCAGTTGGTCTTCAGGGATAAGATCGCCGATGCGGGCAGGATCTTCCTCATCGAAATCGAGTGTTTCCATAGAGCCCATGCGGTCTTCGTTGTCATCGATGGGTTCTGGCTCGGTGGCACCGAATGGACGGCGTGAATCGTTCATGACAAATCCTCATTTCAGGTGGTCGTAAAAAGTTGACCGGCCATGACTTTGAAGATTCCTTTTTGTTTAAGGGCAGTTGTTTGCGGGCAGTCGTCTACGGACAGTCGTCTGCCAGGCGTACGTTGCACGTAGTGGCACAACGACGTGACTTGAAGGGCCGGACACCAGTCCAAGTTTGGCATCAAGGCGTGACGTGAAGGATCGGACTACCAGTCCAGGGCTGGGCATCACTATCGAGGCGTCAAAGCATGAACGAGCTACAAGACCTGATTGATAACAATGCACGCTGGGCCGACGCGATCAATCAGGAAGATCCTGAATTCTTCGCCAAACTGGCCCGCCAGCAAACTCCTGAGTTTCTGTGGATCGGCTGCTCGGACGCGCGCGTGCCGGCCAACGAGATCGTCGGCATGTTGCCTGGTGACCTGTTCGTGCACCGCAACGTGGCCAACGTCGTGCTGCACACGGATCTGAACTGCCTGTCAGTGATCCAGTACGCCGTGGACGTGTTGAAGGTCAAACACATCCTGGTGACCGGCCACTACGGCTGCGGCGGCGTACGCGCTTCCATGCAGGACCGTCAGTTCGGCCTGATCGACGGCTGGCTGCGCACGATTCGTGATCTGTACTACGAAAACCGCGATGTGCTGGCCAAGCTGCCGACCGAAGAAGAGCGTGTCGACCGTCTGTGCGAGCTGAACGTGATTCAGCAAGTGGCCAACGTTGGCCACACCAGCATTGTGCAGAACGCCTGGCATCGCGGGCAGAGCCTGTCCGTGCATGGTTGCATCTACGGCATCAAGGATGGTCGCTGGAAAAGCCTCGATGTGACCATCAGCGGTTTCGAGCAACTGCCGCCGCAGTACCGTTTGCGTCCGCAGGACTGATCGATCCGCGCATCAAAGCACAAACCGCTGGACCATCAGGTTCAGGTCCGTCGCCAGCATCGACAGTGCGTTGCTCGCGACGGTGGTTTGCTGTGCGCCTGAAGCCGTCTGACTGGAAAGATCGCGAATGCTGCTCAGGTTACGGTCCACTTCGCCCGCAACTTGCGCCTGCTGCTCGGCGGCGCTGGCGATCAACAGGTTGCGATCATTGATCGTGGCAGTCGCATTGATGATCACTGTCAACGCTGCGCCGGTCGATGCAGCCTGTTCGAGTGTCAGGTTTGCCTGGGTTGCCGTGTGGCGCAGTGAACTGGCAGTTTGCTGGGTACTTTGTTGCACGCCGCTGATCAACCCTTCGATTTCTGCGGTAGACGCACTGGTACGTTGCGCCAGCGAGCGTACTTCATCGGCCACCACGGCAAACCCGCGCCCGGCTTCGCCTGCACGTGCGGCTTCGATCGCGGCATTCAGGGCGAGCAGATTGGTCTGGTTGGCAATCGCACGAATCACATCGAGGATGCTGCTGATGCTTTGCGTGCGTTCGGCCAGCCCTTCGGCTTGATGCGAAGAGTCCAGCACGTTTTCGGTCAGCTCCTTGATCGAACTGATGGTTGCCGAGAGCTTGTTCTGACCCTGCGCCGCGGCCTGGGTCGAGGCCTCGGATTCAGTCACAGTATTGCTGGCATTGCCCGCCACCTCGACGGCCGCCTGGCTCATCTGGTTGACGGCGACCGCAGCCTGTTCGATTTCGGTGTTCTGTAATTGCAGATTGAGCGCGCTGACCTCGGCGATGGTGCCCATCTCCTGCACCGACTGCGACAACTGGGTGGCCGCCGCATAAATTTGCTCGATCGTACCGTGCAGGTTGGTCCGCATGCGCCCGAGGGTGATCAATAATTGCGCGGTTTCGTCCTTGCCGTCGGCAATCTGGTGTTCAGTCAGGTCGCCATCGGCGATGGTGCTGGCGATGTGCAACGCCTGGCGCACTGGATGAATGATGCTGACGCTCAGGCGCCACGCCAGCAGCAGGGTTAGCGTCAATACGACGGCGATGGCGCTCAGGGCGATAATTCGCGCTTGTGCGTAACTGGCTCCGGCCGCGTCTACAGCGCTGGCGGCACTCTGCTTGTTCAGCTCTCGCAGCAACTGCACCTGCATGTCCATCAGGTCGCCCTGCAGCGTGAGCATGGTGTTGGCCAGCATTCTGGCCTCATCCAGTTTGTTCTGTTCAATCAGCGCGATCTGTTCCTGCAAGCCCGGCATAAAGGCTTTATAAGCGTCCTGTAGCGCGATGATCGAATCATGTTCGGTGCCTGATTGCACACGTGCGAGGTATTCCGAGAAACCTTTCTCGACCTCGTTTCTGAGCTGTTCGACGTTTATCTTGCTGTTGATGACCGATCCCGGATCATCAGCGTTGGCGATCAGGCGGGTGGTTTCGCTGCGCAGTTTGACCAGGCCGATGGCGATGGCGTCGGCCATAGCAATACTCGGCAGCGCACCGCTTTCGACCGTTTCGCTCTGATTGCGGATTTCCTGCATCTGCAGCAGGCAAAATGCGCCCAGTGCGACCGTCAGCAGAGAGGTGATTCCAAAGCAGATCACCAGGCGCGGGGTGATCTTGAAGCGGCGCAACACGGTTGTTGTCGTTCGCCGACGTAGAAAACGAGGCAGAAACTTCTTCACGGCACACAACCCCTATAAACACACGGACCTTCTCGAAGAGCCGTTTATAGGGCAGTTATGTGATGTCTTTATGACATCCTGCGTTTAAGGTGAAAACCAGCAACCGCTCAGGGCCGGGACGCGTCGATTTCTTCCATCAATTCATCCAGAAAGCGTTTCAACCGGTCGTGCCTGACCTTCGCCATCTGCGTGCCTGTGCGGGTCTGAAAGCCGTCGGCAAGGTGCAGCAGCTTGGTATGAAAGTGATCGACGGCAAAGCGCTTGTCGTCATACGGGCGCTGGCTGGCATGCGGATCATTGGGCTCGTACAGGTATTTGCCCATCCGGCCGGAGACATAAAAGGTTCGCGCCACACCAATCATGCCCAGTGAATCCAGCCGGTCGGCGTCTTGCAGTATTTTTGCTTCCAGCGACACCGGGGTTATCGCCGCCGAAAAACTGTGCGCCTCGACAGCGTGGGCAACCGAGGCGATGCTTTCCTCATCCCAGCCCATGTCGCCCAGCAGTTCGCGGGCCCTTGCCGCCGCCAGTCGCGAGGCACCGGCGCGAAACGGCGAGTCTTTTTCGACCGATACGCAATCGTGCAGCAGCGTGGCGGCCATCAGCACACGTGCATCGCCGCCTTCACGGTCACGTATGGCGCAGACGTTCTTCCACACCCGCAGCAAATGTGAGACGTCGTGCGAGCCGTCGATCTTCTCGGCATGCGTGTAAGGGATCAGCAGGTTGGCGAGATCCTGAAACGGGGCGAAGCTTGCGGCAGCCATGCGGTTGTCCTTGAACAGTGCGCTGGCGCAAGCATTGCAGAAAACGCTTTGAAACACACCGTCTGTCGCCTCCTGTCACTGCGCAACAATTTGGCTGATCTGACCGGCAAGCAGCCCGGCGCCTTTGGCGTTGAGGTGGTTGAAGTCCTTGTAGTACGAGTTCATGTCGCCTATCAGGCACTGGCTGTCCTTGCAGAACGCTGCATCCGGCGTGATCAGCCCGATCTGCTTCGACTCGCTGGCCTGCCCGAACACTTCGCGCGTGAAGCGCTGCAAATGTTCATGCGTTGCGACCGGCACTGACAATTCGCTGATCCGCTGCAACTTCTGCGTCTGGCTGTCCGATGTGTCGCGAGCCAGCCGGTAATAAAGGTTTTCCGGGTTGATCAACTGCTGCGGCACCTGCGCAATGATGACCACTTCGCTGCCGATGTCGCGGTACGCCCGAACGGTGGCTTCGAGCGCCTGCTTGAACACGGCGCGTGAGGCTGCACGGCTTCTTTCCTGACTGTCGGCGGAAATCAGGAAATACTTGCTCATCGGTTTTTTACCGTAATCGCCGTCGGTATAAAGCGTCCAGCGCGCGACCAGCACCACTTTTGCAATGCGGTGCTTTTTCACGTACTCAAACTCGCGGCTGGCCAGCGCCTCGCAGACGCCGGGGCCGTAATTGCCGCTGGCGACGTCCACGCCCAACAACGGCAGACAGCCACCCAGGCCGATATGAACAATGGTTTTGCCCTGCTGGCGGGCAACGCTATCGAAGGTTGATAACAGGGCTTCCGAATGGCTGTCGCCAAATACCGCCAGAGCCGGTGTGGCGTCTGGGTTGGCTGCGCCGAACAGGCAAAAGTCGACGGTGGTCTGAGTGCATTTGTCACGAATCTGCGGGTCGGCAAATTCCTCATAAATGGCCGGATCGACGTTGAAGCGTTGGCTGAAGCCGTTGTTGAGGTAACCGGTCAGCCCCAGCGCGATAAACAGCGCCGACGCGACGCCTGCCGAGGTGAACACCTGTTGGCGATTGAATGCGCCCTGTTTGCGAAAAGGCTGCTCGACATAGCGCCAACTCAGCCAGGCCACTATCAGCGACAGTAGGGTCAGGCTCAGCATCAACGGCAGGCCGGGCTCATTCAGGCTGCGCTGACGAGCAAAGGCGAAAAGCGGCTGGTGCCACAGGTACGCGCTGTAGCTGATCATGCCGATGAGCACCAGCGCCGGTGAACTCAGCGCTCGACCAACCCAAGTCTTGCCTTGCGCAAAGACGATGATCAGCGCTGCACCGAGCACCGGCACCAGCGCATTTAGGCCAGGGAACGGCGTGCTGCCGTCGAACTGCACGACGGCGTAGCCAATCAATAACACGCCCAGCGCCGCAGCCGCCTGATCGAGAAGGCTGACGCTGGGCGCGTGGCGCGTTCGCCAGACACAGTAGAGCGCGATAAACGAGCCGGTCAGTAATTCCCATGCGCGTGCGTGCAGCAGGTAAAAACTGCTACTGGCGTCGTTACGTGCACCCAGTTGCGAAAGCGTCAGGCTGCCCAGCGCGATGAGGGTCAGCAATATCACCAGTCTAGTGCGGCCCATGCGCCAGCCGAGCATCAGCAGCAGCGGAAAGAACAGGTAGTACTGTTCCTCCACCGCAAGCGTCCAGGTGTGCAGCAGTGGTTTGAGTTCAGCCGTCGCATCGAAATAGCCGCTTTCGAGCCAGAACAGCACGTTTGACGAAAACATCGGCACGGCCACCAGGCTCTTGGCGAAGTACTTGAGGTCCGGTGGGTCAAGCGTCAACCAGGCGACCGGCACGCACACCAGCATGACCACGAACAGCGCTGGCAGGATGCGCCTTGCACGTCGCTCATAGAAATTGATCAGCGAGAACTTCCCGTTGATCTTTTCCGCGAGAATGATTGAGGTGATCAGATAGCCCGAAATCACAAAAAAGATATCGACCCCGACGAATCCACCGCTGAACAGCGGCAGGCCGGCGTGAAACAGAATGACGGGAATCACCGCCAACGCGCGCAGGCCGTCGATCTCGGGGCGATAGCCGAGCGCAGGGTTATGAGGAATGCCCATGAGGTGTGGTCTCTGGATGCAAGAGTCAAATAAAGGCGGGGACTGCAACGGCTACCGCCAACGCGAGGCGCAGGGCGTGGTTATTCGAAGGGGGAAGAGATCAGCAGAATGCCTTTATTTTCTAGCTCAGGTATTGGCATCTGTCCAATCGTCGAGGCCGGCAGGAAGGGGTAAAAAACCGGTCTTTAACCTGAAACAGGAAAAGCCCTTTATAATTCATGGTTTTTACCCCCCTTGATGTGAGAACCATTGTGAGCTTACCCTCCTGCCCGAAATGCAATTCCGAATACACTTACGAAGACGGCAGCCTGCTGATCTGCCCGGAATGCGCCCACGAATGGTCCGCTGACGCCGGCAGCGCCGATGCTTCCGACGACGTGAAGGTCATCAAGGACTCCACGGGCAACGTGCTACAGGACGGCGATACCATCACTGTGATCAAGGACCTGAAAGTCAAAGGCTCATCGCTGGTGGTCAAGGTCGGCACCAAGGTCAAGAATATCCGTCTGGTCGATGGCGACCACGATATCGATTGCAAGATTGATGGCATCGGCGCCATGAAACTGAAGTCCGAGTTCGTCCGCAAAGTCTGATTCAGACGGGCGATCTCTTCAGCTCGCACGCCGCGCCGGTCACTCGACCGGCGCGGCGTTCGCGTTTTAAGGCAACGGCCTACCGGCGGTCACTTGTAAAGTCTCAGACGTATGGACGGGTTGTGATCCACTTGAGCGGTCCGTAGAATTCACATTCTGGCTGTATCCCCCATATTCACAATAATCCACTTTGCACACTGCGCTCGATCATGACTGTCGAGCGGAGCGTTTTCGCGTTGGTTTTTCGGTGGGGCGAGCCGTGGTTTTCGGTACAGGTGCCATGCGTGCTTTCAAGGCGTGGCGGTCGGCCATCAGGTCGGAACATTTTTAGAGAGCTGTAGATTCTTGATCACTTCACCTCCCAATGAACAAACCGGTGAGCACACCGGCAGCTGGCTGGGCGTTTTCGCGCTGGCCCTGGCGGCCTTTATTTTCAACACCACCGAGTTTGTGCCGATCGGCTTGCTGAGCAACATCGGCCAGAGCTTCGACATGACGCCGGCACAAGTCGGTTTGATGCTGACGATCTACGCCTGGGTCGTCTCGCTGATGTCGCTGCCCATGATGCTGGCGACGCGCAACATTGAGCGCCGCAAACTGTTGATGTTTGTGTTCGGCCTGTTTGTGGTCAGCCACGTCATCTCTGCGATGGCGTCCAGCTTCGCGATTCTGCTGGTGAGCCGTGTCGGCATTGCGTTTGCGCATGCGGTGTTCTGGTCGGTCACGGCCTCCCTTGCCGTGCGCATCGCACCGCCGGGCAAGCAGGTTCAAGCCCTTGGTTTGCTGGCGACCGGCACTTCGCTGGCGATGGTTCTGGGTATTCCGCTGGGACGTGTGCTGGGTGAAGCCCTGGGTTGGCGCACCACATTCCTCGGTATCGCCGGGGTCGCTGCGCTGGTGGTCTTTCTGCTGGCGCGCGCGCTGCCGTTGCTGCCGAGCCAGAACTCCGGCTCGCTGCGCAGCCTGCCTATCCTGTTCAAACGCCCGCGCCTGATGGCCATCTACCTGTTGACTGCCATCGTGGTGACTGCGCACTTCACCGCCTACAGCTACATCGAGCCGTTCACGCAAACCGTGTCGCGCCTCAGCGGTGAAATGACCACCATCTTGCTGCTGGTCTTCGGCGGTGCCGGAATCATGGGCTCGATTGTGTTCAGCCTGTTCAGCGACCGGTTTCCAAACGGTCTGTTGATCACTGCCATTGGCACCCTGGCGGTCTGCTTGCTGATGCTGTTGCCACTGTCTGGCGACGCAACAATGCTCGGCACGCTGACCGTGGTCTGGGGGATGGCGATCATGTGCTTCGGGCTGTTGCTGCAGGCGCGCGTGCTGTCGCTGGCACCGGATGCGACCGACGTGGCGATGGCGCTGTTTTCCGGGATATTCAACATCGGCATTGGCGGCGGTGCCTTGCTGGGCAGCGTCGTCAGCAGCCACCTGGGCGTGGCGAATGTCGGCATTGTAGGCGGCCTGTTGGCCCTTGGCGGGTTGGGGCTGATTTGCTATACGACGTTTCTATTCGGCAAGACGCAGCCCCATGCAGAGATGCAGGCTGACGCTAAACACTGATCCGTACAACACTCGCTGACTGCGCAAGGCAGTCAGCGAGCAAGCAGGTCAAGGCTTTTGGTTCAGGCCTTGAGCCGGCCCAGCCATTCCAGCGACGTTCTCCAGATACAAATCCCCAGAAAATACGCCGACATCGCCAGCCACAAGCCCATGACGAGCGGGCCATTGTGCGGATGGTTGATGATCAGCAGCGCGCTGGCCAGCAGCCATACAGTGGTGACTGCGATGTTGAGCGGCATGAAACGACGCACGCGGAACGGGTGCAGAAACTTCATGCGGGTCATGGTCAGCAACGCCAGGGCGATGATGGTAATGAACGTCAGCCACGGTGCGGGTGACAGAATATAAAGGCACAGCGCAACGACGTTCCAGGCGGCGGGGAAGCCCTGAAAGTAGTTGTCCTTGCTCTTCATATCGACATTGCAGAAGCAAAACAGCGACGAAACCAGAATGACCGACACGCTCAACAGCAACGTGTAGTCCGGCACCGGAATGTAGCGGTAGATGAACAGGGCCGGGATGAACACGTAGGTCAGGTAGTCGATGACCAGGTCCAGTACCGAGCCGTCAAAGTGCGGCAGTACCGAGGTCGTGTTGACCTTGCGAGCCAGCGAGCCGTCCACTCCGTCGACAATCAGAGCGGCACCGAGCCACAGCAGGCAGGCTTTGGGTTCATTGTTGAACAGGGCAATAGTTGCCAGAAACGCAAGGACGACGCCGGTGGCGGTGAAGCCATGCGCGCCCCAGGCGTTGAGTCTGGCTATGCGTTGATTGGTAATCACGGGGGCGCTCTCCAGGAAATAATGCTGCCAGGGCGTGCCGCAACCCTGACTGGTAGCAACTATCGACCCGGCAATCGCCGATAAGTTTAGCGGTGACTATCCCTTGTTTCCCGGTTGTTTTCCAGAAAACCGCGATCGTTACCGGACCGTTCGTCTCTGTATTCCTCCGGTTCGACGAAACGAGTGGGCGAGTCACCATTGGCATTGAGCTGGTTGATCCGTGTCGGCTGGCCTTGGTCATTGAAAAATACCTGACCGATACCTGCCGAATTCCATAAGCGTTCACCGGCCTTGCTGTGCTCGGGCGTGCGCGGGATGACCTTCATCAGGCGTCGCTTGGTGAACCAGTTCAATGGTGAGCGGGGTGAGTATAACCAGCGATTCAGCCGATCAAAAGTATCCAGCAAGCGTCGGGGGAATTCATTTTTGATACCGCTGCTGGTGATCTGCCAGATATGCGGGCTGCCGCTGCGGTGGCGAATCAGAATTTCGTAGACGAACGAGTAGTGCACATCGCCTGACAGAATCACGTAATTGCCCGGTGTTCTGGAGTGGCGAAAGATGTTCAGAATGACATTGGCTGCGCCGCGGTGGGCCATCCAGTTTTCTGCGTCCACCAGCAACGGATAGCCACACCAGCTGAAAACCCGCTGAATCGCCTCGATCAGCTTGACGCCAAACACCGGGGCAGGCGACACGATAATCGCTGATTTATGATCGATCAGTTCCTGTTGCAGCTCGCAGAGCGCTTCCCAGTCCAGCAATCCTGACGGATGGTTGAAATTCGACTCGCTGCGCCAGCGCCGGGTCCGGGTGTCCAGTACCACCAGCGCCGGGTGGGTCGGCAGCACGTAGTGCCACTGCTGAAATTTCAGCAACTGATCGATCAGGGTGTTCTGGGAAGTGCTGTCCAGCCAGTGATTGTTGCGCACAGCCTGGCCACTGAGGTCCTGCGCCCGCCCGACGAGCTCATTGAGCGCGTCAGGGTTGTTGCCCCAGCCCTGACAGAGCAAGTAGGCAAGCAAGGCGTTGCCGATGATGCGCTTCGAAAACGGGTGGCCGTAGGCCGTTTCTTCCCAGTTCGCCGAGAGGTTCCAGTCATCGGTGATGTCATGGTCATCGAAGATCATCATGCACGGCACATGCGCCATCGCCCGCGCCACGCCGCCCAGCCCGGCAACGAAACCATCGATCAGTTGCTGTTCGTTGGCGTAACGCTCCAGCTCCTCGGCGTCGAGTTGCGGCATGTCCGGCTCGATTAACGTCCAGGGCGTAGGCGACCAGACCAGCAGGTACATCGCCATGACTTCTGCCAGGGTCACCAGGTGATTGTCGGCGGTGCTGCTGGTGAACACCGGCTTGCTTGCGCCACCGAAGAAACGCTCGCGTAGCGTGTCGTTGCTTTTCAGCGCAGGCAGCAGGTCGGCACGCTGGTAATAACTGGCCGGATGCTGATAAAGGCTGGCGCTGTCATCGACCACCGCACCGTCGAGGTGCTCATCGAACAGCCCCAACCGTTCGATCAGCGCATGAATGGCGCGCAGCATCGGGCCTGCCACATCATCGGCGTAGATCTGGTCGCCGCTCATCATCAACAGGGCAGGGCGTTGCAGCGGGTCTTGGGTGTCGGCCAGCAAGCGGTCCACACAAAGCAGGCCCTCTGCGGCGCAATGGTGTGGCTTGCGGCAAGAGCCATGCAGCAGATGGTCGATGCTGCTGCGCACGACAAAGTTCGGATAAACGGCACCTTCGTACAGCAAGTGCGGCGCCCATTCTGTGATACCGCCCGGTTCGCCCTCGACCCGCAGGTCGTAATCGACCCATGCGTCCAGGGGCAGGTCGGCCTCCAGTTGCAGGTCGATCAGGTGAATGAACGCATGGCGTCCCACAGCAACAACCTGACATTGCTGGCCGGTAAGCGGGTAATCGATAAAGCCGCTTGATGCAGCATCAGCAGCGCCATGACGCAGACTCAACGTCAGGTTCAGTGGGCGCGAACCCACCAGCCACAGCACCAGACGGCCAGCTTCCTGACGGCGTAACAGTGGGCCTGCAAGGATGGACGGCAGTGACGCGCAGTGTTCGGCGGACGAAGAGGACATCCTGATTCAAGGCTCTGATGGACCGTAGGCACGGAATAGTAACGCAGCAGGCGTGGAAAGTTCTTGTTACACAGCTGGCTCGCCAGGCTCAGCCTGTTTCAAGGCATTGCAGCGAGGAAATATGAGCCGCGATCACTTAACCGGATGAAACGCATGGCTATGCGGCTTCAGTGATGCGTAGCGTTGCCGATAGACACTTTTACACAACGTTCGAAAATTGCCGGTATCCCCTGCAAGACCGCGCAGTCTCCGCCAATGCTAACGCGAGAATTCCGATTATGAACTGGTTTTACAACGCCAAGCTGTCTACCAAGCTGTTCATCTCATTCGCATTATGTGCGCTGATTACCCTCGGTGTGGGGATGGTTGCCAGTCGAGGTATTGCCGAACTGGCGAGCAATCTCAAACTCGTGTTCTCCAACAACCTGGTATCAGTGTCCAAAACCAACGAGACGATGACCAATGTGGTCGAACAGAATCGTGACCTGTACCGCCTCATCACGGTCGTGGCTGCCAATGCGTCGCAAGGTGCAAAGGATGATGTCATCGCCAGCCTGCAAAAAAACCGCGCCGAAGCAGAAAAGGCGTACTCGACCTATCGTGCTACCCCACTCGAAGATGACGAGCGCGCTGCGGGCGATCAGATGGACAAGGACTGGCCTGTGTATCAGGCGCTGGTCGATCGGGCGCTGGGCATCATAACTTCCGGTGATATTGGTACGGCAAGGGCGCTGGTCGATGGCGAGGTCCGCACGGCCTAACTCAAGGTCATGGACGAACTGAGCATCATGGTGGGCTCCAACAATCGTCAGATCGGCGAAGGCGCTATCGCTGCCGGGAAGACAGAGTCGACAGCCAACCTCAATCTGTACATCGGTATCGGCGTGGCCTTCGTGGCCGCCTTTGTTCTGGCACTGTTTATCAGCCGCGTGATCAGTTCGCCCATCGCCTGCGCACTGTTCAGTGCGCAGCGTATTGCCGGTGGCGATCTTACTCAGCCGATTGTCAGCACTCACCACGATGAAGCGGGCTTGATGCTCACAGCCCTTGGCGACATGCAGACCAGCCTCAAGAGCACCATCGGGCAGATATCCAGTGCCGCCGACCAATTGGCCTCGGCTGCAGAAGAACTTAACGCCGTGACCGAAGAAAGCAGTCGTGGCCTGACGCGCCAGAATGATGAAATCCAGCAGGCCGCTACCGCCGTCAACGAGATGACCGCAGCGGTTGAAGAAGTGGCGCGCAACGCCATGTCCACCTCCGACGCGTCGAAGCAGACCAGCACTGAAGCGGCTACTGGCCGTGATCAGGCCCGTGATGCGGTTAATGCGATCAACACGGTCAGCGACGAGATCAGCAGTTCGACCACGATGGTTGAAGAGCTCGCCGGACGTGTTCGCGAGATCGGCAAGGTGCTGGATGTGATTCGCGGTATTGCCGAGCAGACCAACCTGTTGGCGCTCAACGCGGCCATCGAGGCTGCCCGTGCGGGCGAGCAAGGGCGTGGTTTTGCCGTGGTAGCAGACGAAGTACGCGCCTTGGCGGCCCGCACTCAGGCGTCCACTGGCGAAATCGAAACCATGATCGGCAGCGTCCAGGCCAGTGCTGATCAGGCCGTGCGCGCTATGGGCAACAGCCGCACGCTGGCGAGCAACACCCAGTCGCTGGCCCAGGCCACCGGCCAGTCGCTGGAGCGCATCGCCAAGAGCTTGCCGAGATCAACGATCGCAACATGCTGATTGCGACCGCATCCGAAGAACAATCCCATGTCGCTCGCGAGGTGGACCGCAATCTGGTCAACATCCAGGACCTCTCCACCCAGACCGCGGCTGGCGCTCACCAGACCAGCGCTTCAAGTCAGGAGTTGTCTCGCCTGGCAATTTCCTTCAACGACCTGGTAGGCCGATTCAAGGTCTGACGCAGTCCTCAGGACTGTTCGCCCGGCAGGCGCTTCTGGAAAAAGAAGCGCTTGCTGCCGGGCGGATAGTCATCGATCTGGCCGAACTCGGTGTAACCGTGACGGCGGTAGAAATCCGGTGCCTGGAAGTCGAAGGTGTCCAGCCAGATCCCGACACAGCCCTTCTCGACGGCCAGATCCTCGGCCATCTGCATTAGGCGTGAGCCCATGCCCTGGCCCCGGGTTTGTTGCGGCACGACCAGCAACTCGATAAACAACCACTGATAAAAAATGCGCGCGTGCAGGCCACCGAGAACTTCCCGGGTCTGATCATCGCGAATAAACATCGCCACCTTCTCTGACTTCCCGTCACCCGCCTGCTCGGCATTGAAACGCTTCAACGGCTCCAGAATCGCCAGACGATCTTCTTCCGTGGGGTTTGTATTGATGTCGATGTGCACGCTCATGCGGTGGCTCCCAGCCAAATGATTGCGCGTCGAGATTAAGGCCGGAGGAGGGCGGGGTAAAGGTGCCAGAAGGCATTATGGCTGGCAAAACACACAGTTGCGCCCGGCGTGCTTGGCGGCGTACAGCGCGTTATCGGCAGCGCTGATCAGCGTATCGTAAGTGATCAGCGGGGCAATCCCCGATGCGACGCCAAGACTGATGGTGACATGCGCGTCTTCGCCCAGCGCCGGGTGCGGCAGCTTGAGGGCGGCCACCGTGGCTTTCAGGGTCTCGGCCATCTTCGTGGCCTGGTCGGCATCGGCATTCATCAATACCAGTACCTCTTCACCACCGAACCGGAAGGCCACTGCACCGCCGTCATTTGCGCTTTGCTGGATTGCCTTGCAGAGCAACTTAAGGCAGACATCGCCCTGTGGATGGCCGTAGTTGTCGTTGTAGGATTTGAAGTGGTCGATGTCCAGCAAAATGATCGCCACGTTTGCCTGCTTTTTACGGGCACGTTCCCAGACCGACGTCAGCACTTCATCCTGATAACGTCGATTGAACAGACGCGTCAGTGCATCGGTGCGTGCAAACTCCAGCAACTGCACTTGCAGCAAGCGTCCGCGCAGTGCAAACAGATAACTCAGACGGCTTGCCCGCTCCAGAAAATAGGAAGCCATCAACAGCAGCATGACCGTCGAGACGAACAGCAGGGCATTGGCCTGCCAGATGACGAAATCCGCGAAGTCTGCAATGTAGGTTGTCACCAGTTGAATGATCAGCATGCAGGACAACGCGGCGGCGGCATGGCGCAGCGGCAACTGCTGGATCATGGTGCAATAGACCATGATCAGCAGCATGCCCAACTGATAAAAGATCTGATACGGGCTCTCGCTGTAAGTCATCACCACCATTGGCATGAGCGAGCACAGCACCGTGGCGACCGCAGCAGTGGTCTCCATCGCCCGACGAGAAGCAAGGCGCCGAGCCAGGATCAGCATGATGATGAACATCGGCGTGATCAGGCACAGACGGCCTATCGCCACGTAGACAAAAACATCGCGCAGAATCAACCAGTCGGTGATCAGAAACAGGTTATAGATCAGGCTGCCGCCGATACCCATCGCAGTCAGAAACTCACGCCGTTGCAGTCGGGTTTCCGTTTGATAACGTCGCTCAAGGCCACGGCTGAAGCACAGCGCTCCGACCCCTGAAGTAATGGTTCGCTCGACCTCGGCAAGGGTTTGCGAATCTTCAGGGCTGGGACGATCAAGTGTTGAAGCGAGCATGTTGCACCGGGACTTTGACATCGAGAGACTTGGGACAGTACGCATGATGTCTTAGTGCCATCAAACTGCAGCATGCTAATTTCAAATAGCGACCGGCGGTCTGTGGGTGATTGGCTGAAAGGATTCAGGTGCGCGGCCGAGCTTGGATTTCTGATCGCCGCCGTCCAGTCTCAAGCGCAGGTTATTTGAAATTGACCGCTTGCACTTCAAGTTCCGGATCTATAGTGATCAGGTGCTTCGACTCAAGCTCTGTGGGTGCCTTCGAAGCGAGCGTGCTGCAATTCGTGATTGTATCGCGGCACAATTAACGTTAGCCGAGCCAGCCCCAGAACGGAATCCTATTATGAGTGCACCGCAAGAATCGGTAATTATCACTGGTATCACGGGCCAGGATGGCGCGTACCTTACTCAGTTGCTGCTGGAAAAGGGCTACAAGGTTTACGGGACGTTCCGTCGTACCAGCTCGGTCAACTTCTGGCGTCTTGAAGAACTCGGCGTCGCCAGACACCCGAATTTGCATCTGGTTGAGCATGATCTGACGGATTTGAGCGCCAGCATTCGCTTGGTGCAGAAAGCCGAACCCACTCAGATTTACAACCTGGCCGCATTGAGCTTTGTCGGTGTTTCCTTCGATCAGCCCATAACAACTGCTGAAATCACAGGGCTGGGCGCCGTCAACCTGCTTGAAGCGATACGGATCGTAAACCCGAAAATACGCTTTTATCAGGCATCCACCTCTGAAATGTTCGGCAAGGTGCAGGAGGTTCCTCAGGTTGAAACGACTTCGTTCTATCCGCGTAGCCCATACGGTGTCGCCAAGTTGTATGCGCACTGGATGACCATCAATTATCGGGAGTCCTACGGTATTTTTGGCGCCAGCGGCATTCTGTTCAATCACGAGTCGCCTCTGCGCGGTAAAGAGTTTGTAACCCGGAAGATCACCGACGCAGCTGCTCGAATCTCACTGGGCCTGCCGCACGTTCTGGAGTTGGGTAATCTGGACGCACGGCGTGACTGGGGGTTTGCCAAAGAGTATGTCGAAGGTATGTGGCGCATGCTGCAAGCCGAAGAGCCCGACTCCTTCGTTCTGGCAACCAACCGATCCGAAACGGTTCGTGACTTTGTATCCATGGCTTTCAAGGCTGTCGACATTAACCTTGAGTGGGTGGGCAGCGCGGAAAATGAGCGGGGCATTGACGTGAGTACAGGCAAGTCCCTTGTGCAGATCAATCCGAAGTTCTATCGCCCCTCTGAAGTCGAGTTGCTGATCGGCAATCCTGAAAAAGCCAGAAACGTGCTCGGGTGGGAGGCCAAAACCGGCCTTGAGGAGCTTTGTCGATTGATGGTTGAGGCTGACCTGAGGCGCAACAAGAACGGCACCTCGTTCTGATTGGCGGTCGGCCTTCAACCTGAGGGGGTCGTCAGGGCGTCATCGATTATGACGCCCTCATTGAAAGCCCTGACTGATCAAACCGCCGAAATCACCTCGTGACGCCAGTAGTTCAACAACGCTTCGAGTGTATCGTCCAGCTTCGTCTTGGGCTTCCAGCCGGTGGCACAGCGCATGGCGGAGTTATTGCCGAAAGCGCTGGGTATGTCTGAAGGACGCATCCGGTCCGGATCGATTGTCACCTCGATGACGCTTGAACTCAGTGCCATCAACTGCGTGAGTAGCGTCTGCAGGCTTGTCGGCTCACCGCGGCAGATGTTCAGGCACCCTGGGTAACGCTCCTGCTCGTCGGCGAGCTGCAACAGCGCGACGTAGGCATCGCACACATCGTGCACGTCGAGAAAGTCCCGCGCCGCCTGTAGATTGCCAACCTTCAACTGAGGGGCCTGTTTCCCGGCTTCAATCAAGGCGATCTGCCGGGCAAATGAAGCCGTCGCGAAGTCAGGTGATTGCCTGGCGCCGATATGATTGAAAGGGCGAACGACGATACCTTTCCGGCCCTGGCGGAAATACTCATTGAACGCTGCCTCGGCGGCAAGCTTGCTGGCTGCATAGGGATTCATGGGTTTGCAGGCACTGTCTTCGCCCAGCGCAGTACCTTGCTTGAAGGTCTCGCCGTACACCTCCGACGAGCTCACAAACAGCACAAATGCCTCCGGGGCGCTTCGCTGCAGTGCTTGAAGCAGGTTTACGCTGCCCATGACGTTGGTTTGCCAGGTCAGGACAGGGTTGTTGAAGCTGGTGGGCACATGAGTTATCGCGGCCAGATGCACGACATGAGTGGGAGCCGCCCGACACAGCGCTTGCTCCAGGCCACTGGCATCGCGGATGTCACAACGCACTGATTCGTCAGCATGCGATGACAGAGCTGACTCGGCACCGACCAGCGCGATGACATGATGACCCGCCTGGCGCAGCATGCTGCACAGGATCTGACCCACAAAACCGTTTGCACCAGTGATCAGAATGCGTCGCATCGTCGGGCCTCTCATTGACTGTGTCAGGTAATGGAGCTTAACAGACGTGGCTGATCAGGCAGGCCGTATGCGCTGTTTGTAAATCACGCTGGATCAGGCCGGGGTTTTCAGTTTTCAAGCCACACTCGTCAAGAAAAAATCCTCATGGAATTTTTCATGGTCAGACGAAATGCCTTAATCCGGTCTACGCTTGTGCCGATATCATCGTACAACCTCACAAACGGTGCAGCCATGTTCAATACTCGCTTGAAAAAGGAATTACAGGCACAGCAGGCCGAGTTATCCATGTACCGGCAGATGCAGAAAGGAATGGACGCGCGAATGGTGTCGTTGAGTCTGGACGCCAGCAATCGTATTGCCCACGCCAATGACAACTTCCTCAGAGCGCTTGGCTACACAGCCGAGCAGTTGCTGGGGAGGGAGCTTGATCAGATGGTGCCGACCTACGTCAAACAGCTCGATTGCTACCGCAACCTCAAACTGGCGGTGCAGAAGGGCGAGTCGGTGATCGACAACTACCGTTTTCTGCATGCCGACGGCAGCCTGGTGTGGGTTCGCGCCATGTGGCAGCCGGTTCTGGATGAACAGGGCAAGCTGGTGACGCTGCAGTGCTACGGGTCGGACATCACCCAGACCGTCGAGACCGCTGCCGAGAACTCTGCCTTCATCCAGGCCTTGCTGCGCTCTACCGCCGTGATCGAGTTCGACCTCAGCGGCCACGTACTGACGGCCAATGACCAGTTTCTGCGGGGCATGGGTTACAACCTGGCGCAGATCAAGGGCAAGCACCACAGCCTGTTCTGTGATCCGGCAGAAACCTCACTGGCACCGTACCGCGAGTTCTGGGCGATGCTCAACCGGGGCGAGTTCGTTGCCGGGCGCTTCAAGCGAATCGACAGCAGCGGGCGCGAAGTCTGGCTGGAGGCCACCTATAACCCGGTCCACGACGCTCAGGGCAAGCTCTACAAGATCGTCAAGTTCGCCACGCTGGTAACCGATCAGGTGGCTCGCGAAGACGAAGTCAGTCAGGCGGCCAGCGTGGCATTCGAAATCTCCCAGCAGACCGACGTCAGTGCCCAGCGTGGCGCGGACGTGGTGCAAAACACCGTGCAGACCATGCGCAAGATCTCCGAAGAGATGCAGTCGGCGTCCTCAGGCATTGAAGCGCTGGGCAAGCAATCGTTGTTGATCAGCTCCATCGTGCAGACCATCGGTGGCATTGCCCAGCAGACCAACCTGCTGGCCCTCAACGCCGCCATCGAAGCCGCTCGTGCCGGTGAGCAGGGCAGAGGCTTTGCTGTGGTGGCTGACGAAGTTCGGCAACTGGCCGGCCGCACCAGCGCGGCAACCGAAGAAATCGTCAACGTTGTGCAGCAGAACAGGGCACTGGCCGATGAAGCCGTACGCGGCATGGCCAACAGCCGCACCCAGGCGGAACAGGGTCTGGCACTGGCCAACGAAGCCGGCGCGGTGATCGTCGAGATTCAGGAAGGCGCCAAACAGGTGGTCGGTGCGGTCGGGCGGTTTGCCAATCAACTGAAGTAGTGTTCTCTGCTTTCCGAGGTTTTGTTTTAGATATTGCGTATTGAATAGACGAAAAAGGCTTTTTCGCGATTAAGCGGAAAAGCCTTTTTTCGTTCAGTGTCGCGAATTTTCCTACAGTCATTTCGTTCAAAATGGCGCGCGTTTGTCTGAGAGGATGAACTCATGGCTTACAAAGCCAGACTGCTGGATGAGCCCAGGCTGACCAAAGCCACCACGTTGCCGGATCGCTTGTGATGTTACCTGCCCATGATCATTATCGCTCCAACGCTCCGCGTCACACCTCTGCGCGGTGTCGCGCAATCAAAAGCGGACGCGGAGCGTCCAGAACTGCATGCCCACGCGGAGCATGGGCACGATAGTGTTCTTCCGGACACCTATTGTTCCTCACGTGTGTCATCTGCTCACGATCATTATCGTTCCAACGCTCCGCGTCACACCTCTGCGCGGTGTCGCGCAATCAAAAGCGGACGCAGAGCGTCAAGAACTGCATTCCTACGCTGGAGCGTGAGGAACGATAATCTCAGCTGTCGTGCCGTGGATTCGACATGGCGCATCCACCTCGAATCCCATTTAGCAACAGCCTCTACCGAGCAGTCAGTGCCGAATAGCTGTTCATCAGGTTGCGGTAGTTCGGGATGCGCTCGGACAGCAGGTTACCCAAACCTTCGATGTCGTTGCGCCAGTCACCCTGCAGCTCACAGGCCACCGAGAACCAGTTCATCAGTTGTGCACCCGCCTGCGTCATGCGCGACCAGGCGGCTTGTTGAACCGTGGTGTTGAAGGTGCCGGATGCATCGGTGACCACGAACACTTCAAACCCTTCAGCCAGTGCCGACAGGGTCGGAAAGGTCACGCACACATCGGTCACTACCCCGGCAATGATCAGTTGCTCGCGGCCGGTCGCCTTGATCGCCTTTACAAAGTCTTCGTTATCCCAGGCATTGATCTGGCCTGGACGCGCAATGTACGGCGCATCGGGAAACATGGCCTTGAGTTCCGGAACCAGCGGGCCGTTGGGGCCTTGTTCGAAACTGGTGGTGAGGATGGTCGGCAGTTTGAAAAACCTGGCCAGGTCAGCCAGCGCCAAAACGTTGTTCTTGAACTCGTTCGGCGAGAAGTCCTGCACCAGCGAGATCAGGCCTGTCTGGTGGTCGATCAGCAGAACGATCGCGTCATCTTTGTTCAGGCGGCTGTAGGGGGTGTTGGTCATGGTCAAGTCCTTTCGGTTGGGTAGGTGAGGTCTGGCGTGCAACCTGGGCTCAGATTAGTAGTTCACCGGAAAGGGAAAAAGCGCCTGAGGCGGGTTTTACTGTCCCCCCACAGTGGACAATACTGTCCCAAGTCCTACCTATCCAAAGAATCACCTACACAGGAACGGCCCCGGCTTTGCCAGCCTCCACCGCAAAACGCTTGAGCGTTGACACGCTGGCAGCGGGGTCGAGCACATCCGACACCACCTGAAAGCGGGTCAGCATCTGTTGCTCGCTGAGGTCCACCGCCACATAGCCACGCTGGCGGCTGTCAAAAAACTTCACGTGGGGGTTTAGACCGAGAATGCTGTTGAAGGCCTCGAATGGCGGTCCGCCGGATGTCACCGAGGTGCCGACGAATTCAGTGGCGACGACGGCTGAATCCGGATTGCCCGCATCGGCGTGCAGGTCGGTGGTCCAGAACGAATGGATGTCGCCCCCCCAGAACACCGGGTTGCGGGTCTGGTGGCGTTGCAGGGATGCCAGCATGCGCTCGCGGGTCGCCGCGTAGCCGTCCCAGCCATCGGTCCAGTGGCCCAGCGCCTGCGTTTTGAGATTGCGCTGTTCCAGCGGAGCGACCAGCAAGTCCTGGGCAATGACATTCCATTGTCCAGGTGACTCAGCGAAGCTGCGGTCCAGCCAGGCTTCCTGTTCCCAGCCCAGCATGGTGCGTTTCGGGTCACTCAGATCCGTGCAATCGCTGGGCGCTACGTAGCCTCGACGGCTACCGTTGGCCTGGATGCACGCCTGTTCGGAACGATACTGCCGACCGTCCAGCACATGAAAGCGTGCCAGGCGGCCATAGTCCAGGTTCCGGTAAATACGCATGTTGGGACCTTTGGGCAAACTGCTGGCGCGCAACGGCATGTGCTCGTAAAACGCCTGATAAGCGGCGGCTCTGCGACGCAGAAAGCTCTCTACCGGAACGCTGGGGTCTTGAGACCACTGCGCGGCATAGTCATTCTGCACTTCGTGATCGTCCCAGGTGACAACGCTTGGCGCGCAGGCATGCAGGGCTTGCAGGTCCGGGTCGGTCTTGTATTGCGCGTATCGGTTGCGATAGCCAGCCAGATCTATCGGGTCTGATGTGGCGTGGCGGCGTGGGAACTGTGTATTCGCGGGAGAAACGTTTGCTTCATAGATATAGTCACCGAGAAAGAACACCAGATCCGGTCGCTCCGCAGCCAGGTGCCGATAGGCGCTGAAATACCCGGCTTCCCAATGCGAGCACGATACAAAGCCGAACCTCGCCGCAGCCATGGCCGTCGCGGGTGGGGCCGTGCAGGCCTGACCCACCGGGCTTTGTGCGCCCAGGCTTTCGAACTGATACCAATAGGGCCGCCCCGGTTGCAAGCCGCTCACTTCAACGTGCACCGAATGCGCAAAGCGTGACTGGGCGGTGGCTTGGCCCGAGCGCACGATGCGCGTCATGGCGGCGTCGCTGGCGATTTTCCAGCGCACCTCGACGGCTTTGCTCAAGCCACCGTCGCCTGCCGGGGTGATCACCTGGGGGGCAAGACGTGTCCAGATCACGAAGCCGTCCGGCAACGGATCGCCTGACGACACGCCCAGTGTGAACGGATAATCGACACCAGCACTGCGTGCAAACGGGCTGAGGATCGACAGCAGTGTGGCCCCGGCCACGCCGGTAATGATGCGGCGGCGGTCCGGATTGAAATCGGTCATGACCGGGCCTCCGACGCTTCGTACTGCGCGCGCAACAGCCCGAACAGCGACATGTCCTTAAAGACGCCGTTTTTCAGAAATACCCCTTTCATGCAGCCCTCGTACAACAACCCGCACCTCTCCAGCACCCTGGCGCTGGCCAGGTTGTCGCTGAAGCACTGACCTGCGATGCGGTTGAAGTTCATGTGCGTGAAGCCATACGTCATCAATCCCCGCACCGCCTCACGGGTGTAGCCGTTGTTTCGGTAGTCAACACCCATCCAGTAGCCCAGGTTTGCGCGCTGATGCAATGTCGAAAAGCGGAACGAGACGACCCCGGCTAACTCCCCGGTTTCTGTGACGTGAATCCCAAGGCCCAGTGTCTGACCCGTAGCGAATTGCTCGTGGGCCTGGGCGATGAATGCCTGCGCATGCTCAAGCGTGTAGGGGCTGGGGAGCGCAGAGGTCATGGCCGCAATCGTGGGCTCGTCAGCCAGCCGCGACAAGGTTAATGCCTGTTCCGGCTGCAAGGCGGCAAGCAGAAGGCGTGAGGTTCGGATACGGGGCAGCTCGAGGCACATCGGTGTTTTCCGTCGAGATAAATGCTCAAACGCTGCCGCGTTGCGATGGCGTTTGCGTGACAGGTGCAAGAAACATTTAAGTGCCACGCAATATGCGAATAAAGGCCATGTAACAGTCATGTATCGTTCTTGTAAAACTAACCGATCGGTCATGTTCGGTTGCTAGATTCTCGGCCTCTAAGAAGAGGGAGACGCTGGCATGAGAACGTGGGACGAACCCAAGAAGCGTAAGGCGCACATCGAACTGATCCCTATGATCGACGTGATGATGTTCCTGTTGGTGTTTTTCGTGCTGGTCAGCCTGAACGTGATTCCGGCGCTGGGCATGAAGACCCAGTTACCCAGTGCCAGCAGTTCCCAGCAACTGAAGCCGCAGAACAAATCGATCCTGACCCTCGGGCTCAACGGCGAATTGCAGCTTGATGGCAAGGCAACCACCGTTGATGCGCTGGTGCCTGCCTTGAAGGCGCTGGAAAAACCTGACACCAAAACGACCATCATCGTTAACAGCGACAAGGGCGTTGAAGTTGCACGGCTGGTCGAGATCATGGACACGTTGCGTCTGGGTGGTTTCACGTCCGTTTCCATCGCAACGCGTAAATCCTGATGTATGCCCTGTTTCGGATGCGTCAGTGGCTGGGCGGCTTGCCTGCGCTGGTGGCGCTCATTGCAATTGTGATCGGCGTGCAAACCCGGCCTCTGAAAATGGAGCCGGTCTACGATGAGTCTGCCGTGGAATTGGCACTGGTCGAGCCCGAATCGCCTGCGCCACAGCCTTTGGCACAGCCCGAGCCGCCTCCGGTACAGCCCGAAGAGCCGCCGCCTGCGCCGCCCGTCATCGACAGCGAAGAGGCCGAGCCTGCGCCGCCGCCACCGCCTCCAAAGCCTGTTTCCAAGCCAGAACCCAAGCCAGAACCCAAGCCTGCGCCCAAACCAGAACCGCGCCCCAAACCGTTGCCCAAGCCGGCAGTGGCCAAACCCGTCGAACCGGTTCAGGCCGCCAGCAAGCCGATAGCCAGCGCCCCGGTTTCACCGCCGTCACCGCCGTCACCGCCTGCGCCGCCCGCGCCGCCGAAAGTGGACACTCAAGGTATCGAGGGCGGCTACCTCAAAGGGCTACGCAACGATCTGGACGGTTACAAACAGTATCCCACCGGACGTCAGGCATCACTGGAGCGCCCGAGTGGCGAAGTGGTGGTGTGGTTGTTGGTCGATCGGCAGGGTCGCGTGCTGGATTCCGGCATTCAGACTCAGGCCTCCAGCATGCTGCTCAATCGGGCCGCGACCAACAGCCTGCGACGCATCAAGCAAGTCAAACCGTTTCCCGAACAAGCCTTCGGCGGGCGCAACGAGCAGCGCTTTACCGCCACCTTCAACTACAGCGTGCAATAGCACTGACAAGGAACAAAGTGATGAAGCTTTCCAGGATTCACCTTGCGTTGGTCGCCGCTGGCATGAGCCACGGCATGGTCATGGCTGACCAGAGTGTGAGTGATGTCGGCACCATTGGCGTGCAGGGCAAAGCGACTGCCGGTGGCGGTTACATGGTTCAGGAGGAAAGCATCAAGGCGCGTTCCACCGTGACCAAGGAGGCGCTCGACAAACAGGCTGCCACCGGTAACGCGATCGACAAGCTCAAGTACACCCCGGGCCTGAATATCTCCAGTGAAGACGCCACCGGTCTTTCGGGCTTCCGTTTTACCATGCGCGGGCTCAACTCCGATCAGGTCGGCATGTCGGTAGACGGCATGCCGATCAATGACTCCGGCAACTACGCGCTGTATTCCAACTTGTTGGGTGACCCGGAAAACATCGATCAGATATTCGTCACCCAAGGCTCTGCCGAAAGCGATGGCCCGCATATCGGTTCCAGCGGCGGCAACATCGGCATTGTGACCATTCGGCCCACCAAGGAAACCGGCGCGTTCGTCAAGCAGGTGGCGGGCAGCAACGGCACTTACAAGACCTTTGCACGCCTTAATACCGGCGAGATCAACGGGCTGAGCAACTGGCTGTCGATGTCTCACACCGAAGGCCAGAAATGGCGCGGTGATGGGGCGGTGCGCGCTGACAAGGTGGAATGGAACAGCTTTTTCGACATGGGTTCGGGCAATACGGCCAACCTGATTCTCAAGTATCACGAACAGGACAACAACAGTTACAGCCAGCTCACCAAGAGCCAGTTCCAGCAGGGCGGGCGCAAGTTTGACCCTTATCCTTCGACGCCTGCGCTGGGTAGCAACGGCAAGCTGTCCAGTTATTATGAGCTGGCACAGAATCCGTTCCAGACCTTTACCGGGGTGCTCAATAGCCAATTCAAACTGGCCGACAACTTGGCCCTGTCGGTCATCCCGTATTACTTCTGGGGTAACGGCAGCGGTGTCAACAGCTCTTCTTACGCGCTCAACCGCGGCTCGAATCAGAACGGCGTATTCGACCTGAGCAACCTGCCGACTGCAGCGGCCTACAACGCGGACGGTTCATCGACCACTGGCGTTTATTACCGGCCTTCGCGTACCCAGACCTGGCGTCCGGGCATCACCACCAAACTGAACTGGGATGTCAACGACGAGCACAGCGTGCAAGTCGGCTACTGGTATGAGCGTGCGCGCCAGTTGCAGACCCAGCCGTTCATCCGTCTGAAGAGCAACGGCAAGCCGCAAAGCATCTGGCCAGATTCCGATTACATGGTCGATGCCAACGGCAATGAGATCCAGGGTCGGGACCGCTATACCGTAACGCCCGCACAGAAAGTCTGGGCTCAGGACACCTGGTATTTCGCCCCGGACTGGACGTTGATTGGCGGCCTGGCTTACATGAATGTGAAGCGCGAAGGCACCAACCACGGCAGCCTGACCGAGCGCCCGGAAGAGCGTGACCAGACGTATAACAAGTTGCTGCCCAATGTAGGTCTGAAATACCAGCTGGATGAACGTGATCAACTGTTCTACAGCCTGTCGCGCAACATGCGCGTGCCACAGAACTACGCACTGTATGACCAGGGTGCCGGTTTTATCAACAGCAAACCGGAAACCAGCTGGAACCACGAGCTGGGCTGGCGCTTTACCGACCAGGACACGACGCTGGCGGCCACCCTGTTCTATATGCAGTTCAAGGATCGCCAGGTCTCATCCCGCGATATCAACGGTGACTTTGCCGACATCAACGCCGGTGCAGTGGACAACAGCGGCCTGGAACTGGAGTGGAGCGGCCTGTTGCCCCACCATTTCAACTACTACACCTCGTTCACCTACACCCGCGCCAAACAGAAAGATGACCTGACCGTCTTCAACAACGGCGCTGCCATCGAATTGCCGACCAGCGGCAAGCAGTTCGCCAACGTACCCAAGAACATGCTGGCGGCCAATATCGGTTACGACGACGGCAGTTATTACGGCACGTTTGGCGGCAAGGTCACCAGCAAGCTCTACGGCGACCTGACCAACGACGAAAGCATTCCGGGGCGCACCATTTTCAATCTGGGCGCGGGTATCTATTTGCCTGTGGACAAGAAAATCGTCAAGGACGCCACTTTGCGCCTGAACGTCGACAACCTGTTCGACAAGGACTACCTGGACGGCGTTTACACCACCAAGACCAACGCCGCCAGTTACAGCGGTTTCCGCGATGGCGACCCGGCCTACATCGTCGGCGTCGAGCGTACCGTCACGGTTTCCCTGGAAGCCAATTTCTAACCCTTCATTGACCAGAGGTCTGCGCCATGGACATGAATCAGCTCCACGACATCACCTTCTATGTGATGTAGTAAGTTAAGTGGAATGCTTTTGGGCTACGCTGATTCTGTCGACGTTCTGGGGGATTGCCCATGGCCTCTATTGCCTCTTATGAGCACGTGCTTCACCGCTACCCCAGCGTTCAGCAATGGCTGGCGCTGCTCGGTAACCTGGGAAGAGCACCGGCTACCTTGGATGCCTACGGCAGGGGATTGGCGCATTACTTGCTCCACTGCGAAGCCTCCGGTCTGGAGGCTGAATCCATCACATTTGAGCAAGTCACGCTCTACATCCGTCGGCTACTGCCCGGGCAAGAAAACGCGGTGGCGAATTCGACCTTGCACCAGCGCCTCACCGCGATCCGCCTGTGGTACGACCACCTGGTGTTTCAGGGGCGTTGCGCACAGAATCCGGTACCTCGCGGCCAGCACGGCCGCCTGTGTCAGATCCCTGGACATTCAGGGTTTGTGAGAGGGCTGGTGCCTCGCCTGATAAAGCTGCCCGACATCCCCACGGATGAGCAGTGGCGTTACTTTCTCAGCATTGCGGCCAGGTCGTCTATTCGTGATCGACTTATGCTCTCGTTGGCGTACTGCGGTGCGCTCCGTCGTGCCGAACTGGTGGGCCTGAGAATCGAAGACCTGGATCTCGCCCATCGACTCATTTCAGTGCGCGCAGAAACGACCAAAGGCCGACGCAGCCGTGTCGTGTGCTACAGCCCTGACATTGCGCCGATACTTGGGACGCATCTTCATGCCCTTCGTCTGGCCGGTTGGTCGAAAGGAGCCCTGTTTCGATCCGAGTCTGATCGCAATCGAGGTTCGGCACTCACGCGGTGGACGTGGAGTAAAACGGTAGAAAGATGGGCCAGAGACTCAAATCTGTCATGCCTTAGCACACACACTTTTCGTCATCTGCGACTCACGCATTTGGCTCGTGCGGGGTGGAAACTGCATGAGTTGACGGCCTATGCAGGTCACCGGGATCCGAAGACCACCTTGATTTATGTGCACCTGTCGGGCGCGGACCTGACTGCAAGATTGGCGCATTCGGTGGGTAGTCTGGACGCCCGACTGTTCGCTGAACTCTTCAAGTCGGAGTAATCGTCAAGGGAGCATTATTGACCATGAGCTACGTGCCATTTGATGTGGATCATTATGAGCGTCAAGAGGAATTGTCGGATCTGGAGCGGACTATACTCTCGAATCGTCGGTATCGTTCTGACTGGGCCTATCTACAATCGAGTGTACCCAGACTCGTTATTCCTCTAATTGATCTCGTGGCACACGCTGGCGTTTCGGATCGATTGGCGGTCTCCTCTGTGTCCGTCATTCTCTGGTACGTTAGTAGGACTGATATCCCCTATTGGTCTTGGTCAGAAATGCAGTGGCTGGCTCTCCTCGATACCCAAGCTGGGTCGCGCCCTTATCTGGCAGCAGTCGCATACCACATGGGAGGTTTTCGTACGCCAAAGCGCATTACCAAATTTCGCCAATCTGCGATTTATGCATCATTCATTTTCGGGCACAAGATATTCAAGGATGAGCTCACTCGTTTAAGCACGGTTTTGAAATCACTGGGCTACACAGCGCGTCATCTTGAAAAATTCCTGAGTGGCGTGCTGGCGGCATTGATGTTGGAAAACGGCGACCCTCGGCTTGAAACTTTCACGGAAGTGCTTTTGATTAAAGGCCAAGGCCATCGAAGCGTGGGCATTGCCAGGCTGGTTGGCAAAGTCTCCCATGGTCTAGCTGCGCTGGGTATTCTGGATAAACCGTTACGCAAGCGTGGCTATGCTGACTGGCGTGAAAAGAGTATCGAGGGTATTGACCCTGTCTGGGTCAGTTGGTGTCGTCGCTGGCGAGACACCTCAACCTTACGTCCCCGGACACGGGAAAGTAACTACAGCTTCATGTTGAGAACCGGCATCTGGTTGACGCGCGAGCAGCCGTGGGTGAGCTCCCCCGTCGATTGGAACACATCAACCTGCGCGGCCGTCATCGCGGCGATTGACCGGATGACCGTTGGTGAGTGGGCTTTGGAGTCAGCGCTCGGTACGAAGTTGAAAGGACTTGGTCAAGCGATTGCACCGAACTCAAAGCGAGCGTTTCTGCATGCCTTACGCCGTTTTTTCATCGACTTTGAACTGTGGGGCTGGGGACGTCTAAAGTTCAGCCCCCGTCATCACCTGGCCACACCCCGTACTGTGGCGTTCAACTCGGGTATCAATCCACGCGTTATCGACGACTCCAGTTGGCTCAAGCTGGTCTGGGCGAGCCTAAACCTGGAGCGTAAGGATTTGCTCTCGGAAATTCACTACCCCTTGGCGATGGTTCAGGCGGCGGCTGTGGTGTGGACACACACCGGGCTACGCAGTAATGAAATTATGCGGCTGTCCATGGGGTGTGCGCATGCCCAGCTTCATGAGGTGGTACACGAAGACGGAACCACAATTCCACCAGAGACCTTGTGCTACCTCGATATTCCAGCCAGCAAGACATTCAAGGCTTTTGTCAAACCCGTGGCGGTGGTGGTTAAAGAGTATCCGATCCACGAACCCCACATTTCAAGCCACTGGCTGACGCCTGATGCTGTGCTCCCGTTTTCTTTCAGGAGCCAGCACCATGATGCGACCCGACGCCAAAGTCGAGAAAGTCTACCTCTATCCCAAACCCGTGGATTTCAGAAAATCCATCGATGGCTTAGCTGCTTTGGTCGAGTTGGATATTAAAGTGGCGGTCTTTGATCCGGTGCTCTTTGTCTTTCTCAACAAATCCCGGAATCGAGTGAAGATTTTGTATTGGGAGCGTAACGGCTTCTGCCTTTGGCTCAAGCGTCTCGAGTCCGAGCGTTTCAAAATCTCGCCAGATGATGTCGACGAAGCCATTGTGCTGACGGTTCAGGAATTGAATTGGCTGCTGGATGGATTTGATCTGTGGCGCAACCGTCCTCATAAGATTTTGACTCCAAGGTTTGTTGCCTGACGGGTATAATCCAGGGCATGCGACCATTGCCCGACAACCTTCCTGACGATCCCGTATTGCTCAAACAGATGCTGCTTGAGAGCTACGAAGCACGCTCGCGCGAACAGGAAGTTAAAGACGCCTACGCCACTCACATCGTTGATCTCAAAGAGCAGATCAAGCGTATCCGATCCACGAACCCCACATTTCAAGCCACTGGCTGACGCCTGATGCTGTGCTCCCGTTTTCTTTCAGGAGCCAGCACCATGATGCGACCCGACGCCAAAGTCGAGAAAGTCTACCTCTATCCCAAACCCGTGGATTTCAGAAAATCCATCGATGGCTTAGCTGCTTTGGTCGAGTTGGATATTAAAGTGGCGGTCTTTGATCCGGTGCTCTTTGTCTTTCTCAACAAATCCCGGAATCGAGTGAAGATTTTGTATTGGGAGCGTAACGGCTTCTGCCTTTGGCTCAAGCGTCTCGAGTCCGAGCGTTTCAAAATCTCGCCAGATGATGTCGACGAAGCCATTGTGCTGACGGTTCAGGAATTGAATTGGCTGCTGGATGGATTTGATCTGTGGCGCAACCGTCCTCATAAGATTTTGACTCCAAGGTTTGTTGCCTGACGGGTATAATCCAGGGCATGCGACCATTGCCCGACAACCTTCCTGACGATCCCGTATTGCTCAAACAGATGCTGCTTGAGAGCTACGAAGCACGCTCGCGCGAACAGGAAGTTAAAGACGCCTACGCCACTCACATCGTTGATCTCAAAGAGCAGATCAAGCTGCTGCGTGACCGTATTTTTGGTCGAAAGTCCGAACAAACCGTCGAGCCTAATACCCCTCAACTTGCCTTGTTCAATGAACCTGAAAGCGAGCCTATGCTCCCGGTCGGCGATGCTGATGAGGAAGTAGTTGCTCCTGCGCCACGCCGTGGCAAGCGCAAGCCACTGTCGGCTGATCTGCCGCGCATTGAAGTCATCCACGAGCTGCCCGAACACGAACTGACCTGTGCCTGCGGTTGCCGCAAGCATGTCGTCAGCGAGGAAACCAGCGAGCAACTGGATATCGTGCCGATGCAGATTCGGGTGATCAAACACATCCGCAAAGTCTACGGCTGTCGTGGCTGTGAGTCGGCACCGGTCACAGCCGGCAAGCCTGCGCAGTTGATTGAAAAGAGCATGGCCAGCCCCAGCGTGTTGGCCATGCTGCTGACCACCAAGTATGTCGACGGCTTGCCGCTGCATCGTTTTGAAACGGTGCTAAGCCGACATGGCATAGAAATCCCGCGTCAAACGTTGGCCCGCTGGATTATCCAGTGCGGCGAACATTTGCAGCCGCTGTTAAATCTGATGCGTGATCGATTGCTGGAAAGCCCGGTCATCCACTGTGACGAAACCCGCGTTCAGGTACTGAAAGAACCAGATCGAGACCCGACCAGCCAATCCTGGATGTGGGTACAGGCCAGCGGGCCTCCAGATCATAAAGTCGTATTGTTCGACTACACTTCCAGCCGCGCGCAGGACGTACCGTTACGGCTGCTGGAAAGTTATCGCGGCTATGTGATGACTGATGATTACGCGGGCTATAACGCGCTGGCGTTACAACCGGGCGTGGAGCGCTTGGCGTGTATGGCCCATGCGCGGCGCAAATTTGTCGAAGCACAAAAAGTGCAACCTAAGGGCAAGACCGGGCGTGCCGATATCGCGCTGACGATGATCAATAAGCTGTACGGTATCGAGCGCGAATTGAAAGACGGCAGCGACGAACAGCGCTTTACCGGTCGGCAGGAGAAAAGCCTGCCAATCTTGGCTCAGTTGAAAAGCTGGCTGGATAAAACTCAGTCCCACGTGACGCCGCAAAGCGTGCTGGGCAAGGCAGTTGGTTATCTGGCGAATAACTGGAGTCGGCTGAAGCGTTACGTGGAAGCCGGCTTTTTACCGATCGACAACAACCCGGCAGAGCGCGCAATAAAGCCGTTTGTTATTGGGCGCAAAGCCTGGCTGTTCAGCGACACGCCTAAAGGCGCCACCGCCAGTGCACAGATCTATAGCTTGGTCGAGACCGCCAAGGTCAACGGCCAGGAGCCCTATACGTGGCTGCGCCACGTACTGGAGAGGTTGCCACTTGCGCAGTCGGTGGCCGACTATGAGGCGTTGCTGCCGTGGAACTGCTCACCGGAAATGCCAAGATAAACGGAAGCCGCATCTGATGGTAGGTGTGGTTGGTGGATCGCTTACGTTAAAGAGCGAATCGACGCCTGGCTTAAAGAAAGACCGGTGAACCAGGCACCACTTCTGGATGAACGAACCGGGGAGAAGGTCAGTTACCTGTTTCAGTTTCGGGGCAAGCGCATGGGCGTGGGAGTCATCAACCGTACGATTATCCCGATGCTATGTGCAAAGGCCGGTGTCCCGCTAGACGACAGTCGCGGTCGTATTACCAGCCATCGGGGGCGCGCCTCGGTCGTTACTGCATTGGCGAGTGTTCCGCAGGGCATGTCGCTAATGGAGCTGATGCAGTGGTCTGGGCACAGTTCCCCCAGTTCTACGCTCCATTACATCCGCATCCGCCCCACCAAGCTGGCTGCATCATTTGTCAAAGCTGATCAAATGTCTCACATGGTGTCAGTGCTTATCGACCACGACGTAATCGCACGACGTTCATCTGACCCTTATACCTTTTATGATCTGGGCGATTCGTACTGTTCAAATCCGTTCTGGAGCAGTTGCCCTCATCGAATGGCGTGTGCTGGCTGCGATTTTAATATTCCCAAAGCCAGTGCCAGAGCGCAGGCTCTGGAAAGTAAAGCGTCCATCGGACATTATCTGGAGGCCGTGCCCCTGACGGCCGATGAGCGGGCTATTGTTGAAGGTGACCTGGAAAAATTGGATGGGCTTATACGCAAGCTCGATGATGTGCCGACGCTGGATGGCAGAACGCCCAGTCAAATCGAGGCTAAAAAACACCGATAATCGTGGGCACTCTGATTTGAGTTTTTTAGTCGCCTAGGAAATTATTTAGTTCCCATGACTCACGGTCAGTTAATAACCTCTTGAAATTCAGGTCAACGCTATTTTCGATTTTTACATTATTCAATCCCGATTCGGGAGGTGTGCTTGCCATCATGACGCGTGATTTATGGAAGTCTGCAAAATTGAAGATACTTGTCATATTTTTGCTTTTTAAGTCTACATCTTTAAAGATCACAAATGCAGATTTTATGTCTTTGTTTTTTGTTTCGCTAAGCCACTGGAATTCCTGTTTACAGAAATCAGAACCCAGCCACTCTGGCGTTATGAAGAATGCCATTTTTTTTGCGTGCGCAATTCCGTTTTTGTACCCGACATCCCAAAACGGGTTTTGCATTTTAAATACATCTACATGTTGTAGTTTTTCAAGTTTTGTAAATTTGTTTGATTGCAGGCTGATTGCATCAAGATAATGAGTTGCGGCATCGTGCGGCGAGTTTTCATCCGGATGTTGAGATCTGTATAAATCATGACGAAACTGCATTGCCAACTCGAAGCCTCCTTCCCGAGCTCCAAAAGAGACAATGTTCTTTACGCCATCTGTTAATTTTAGTACATCATGGATTCCGGCTAACTGCTCAAGATTTAAATTTTTCAAGGTGCCAAGTGACTTCTCGAAAAACCATCCACCATCAGGTCTGCCTAAATCACTGAGTCTGTCTGCAACATGTTCTTCAATGTTTTTACTGTCTATATTAGTGGTGGAAGAGGTTCCTGCCGATTTAACTTGGCTGGCCTCTACATTAGTCAGATTGCCATGTTGAGCTCTGTTGAAAGAGCTTAAAGGATTTGCGTGCATGTATGCCTCCAGACGTTGCTTCTAACAACTTAGCTCTTCGTGGCTTTTACCCATGATGTGGTTCCCAAATTGGCGGGAGATCTACTTGAAGGCCTCTCACGTAGAGAATTTTTGTTAGGACGTAAGGGGTTGATTTTCCATTCCACATAAACGCCGCCATCGCGATTGCGATCTTCGTCGCGATTGAACGCGGCATCTACTTTGCCTACGTGCGTCGCCAGTCGCGGGCGCTGCAAACGGCACTCAGCGCGTCAGTGCACAGTGAAAAAGACCTGCCGGAGACGCTGACCCGCCGCACCAGCCTGCCGCTGGAAATGGTGTTGCCGGTACTGGCGCAGAAAAACGCTCACGGTTCACGCCGGGACCTGGATGACGTCATTGAAACCCAGTACCTGAGCACCCGCGCGCCGCTGTCCCGCAGCCTCTGGCTGATCGAAACCATCACCACCGCAGCGCCCTTGCTGGGGTTGCTGGGGACGATTCTGGGCATCATCGATACCTTCAAAGCCTTGGCCAGCGCCGGGGTGTCCGACCCCGGGCAGATTTCTGCCGGTATCGGTACGGCGTTGTTCGCGACAGGTCTGGGTATTGCGATTGCGTTGTTCTGCGTGGTCTTTCACAACTACTTTCAGGACAGCCTCGAGCGCATCAACGATCAACTCAAGATCCTCCTGATCCGTGCCGCCAGCGGCGCGCGGGTGCAGGGTGAAATGCCGCATCCGGTCGCCATTCCCCAGCCCGGTTTCCGGACGGCATGATCAACACATCGGCGCAGGTCTCTGACGTGTGCCGCTTTCGCCTGTTCTGGCCATGAGACTGCCATGCACTTCTCTATCTGGTTTCGCTCGACGTCCATACGCTACCGCAGCCTGATTGCCGCATTGCTGCTCAGCAGTCCGGTTGCCTATGCAGATTTCGCCATTCCCGGTTTCGACCTGGTGCACACCGTGCCCGTCGGGACCGACCTGCAAACCCCGGACCTGCGAGCGCCTGGCGATGTCTGGCGCGAGCTGTTCGATGGGGCTCGCGAGCGTATCGATATCGAACAGTTTTATGTGGCAGATCAGCCAGGCTCGGTGATGGGCAAGGTGCTTGAAAGCCTGACCGCAGCGGGGCAGCGCGGGGTAAACATCCGTTTTCTGCTGGAAGAGAAAGGCTTGAAGCTTTCCGATCCAGAGACCCTTGAACGCTTGCGGGCGATCCCCAACCTCACCTTGCGGGTGCTGCCTTACGCCAGGCTGACCGGCAGTGGCATCATCCACGCCAAGTTTTTCGTGGTGGATGGCAAGCAGGCATTTATCGGCAGTCAGAACTTCGATTGGCGTTCACTGGAACATATTCACGAAACCGGTTTGCGTATTGACGAGCCCACGGTCGTGCGACAGACGCAGGCTGTGTTCGATCAGGACTGGCTTGCCCAGGCGGCCATTGCCGACGGCAAACCTGTGCCGGTTGCTGTTTCTGGTGCGCCGCCTGCCAGCGGCGCATCGCCCGGTGGCAATTATCTGGTCGCCAGCCCACAGCGCTATAACCCGTCGGGCGTGCGCGACTCCGAGACCGAACTGCCGCGTTTGCTGGCGCAAGCCAAAAGCGAGGTTCGTGTCCAGTTGCTGGACTACGCACCGCTGTCCTATGGGCCTGATAAAACCCGGCCGTATTACGCGGTCATCGACAACGCCCTGCGCAGCGCCGCCGCCCGTGGCGTGTCGGTCAAACTCATGGTTTCAGACTGGAACACCGGCATGCCCGAGGTCGCCTATCTGAAAAGTCTGGCTCTGGTGCCCAACATACAAATACGCATCGTGACGTTGCCAATGGCCGCTCAGGGTTTCATCCCCTACGCACGGGTGATCCACAGCAAAACCATGGCGATTGATGACCAGGTCGCCTGGGTCGGCACCAGCAACTGGCTCGGCGGCTACCTCGACAACTCGCGCAACCTGGAAGTGGTGATGCACGACAGCACGATGGCCAGGCGCATCGGCCAGTTGCATGCACAGCTCTGGGAGGGGCCGTATGCCAAGCCCATCGACATCAATCGCGACTACCCGCAACCGCATCCGGGAAGTTTGAATGCAGCTCCCCACTAGGCCCCCACGCATCATTCCGCCACAATGACGCCCTTTACCCACCAGCCTGCTGCAGGCTGTAAACGGATTGGTGCTGCTGATGATGTTCTCCCTCAAACCGTGGTCGCGGGGCCTGGCGCTGGCTTTGCCATTGGCCGTTTTGCTGGCGGCGTGTGACAAGTCCGATAAACCGGTAACGCCACCGGCTGCGCCGCACACCACGTACACTCAGGCCTCTTGGGAAGCGCTGCCAGCGGTTTCCGATGCCGATTTGCAAGCCGGTTTCGCCGCATGGCGCAGCGCGTGTGTTCGTTTGAAGGCCGATGCGGTCTGGGGGCCGACGTGTGCGGCGGCGGCGAGCGTTGCGGCGGCGCCGGATGCGACGCAGATTCGTACGTTTTTGCAGGGCCAGTTGCAGGTTTACAGCTTGCGTGCCGACGGTGGCAGTGCGGATGGCCTGATTACCGGCTATTACGAGCCTGTTTACCCTGGCAGCCTGACCCGGACAGAGACGGCCAATGTGCCGGTATATGGCATTCCCGATGACCTGATCGTGGTCAATCTGGACAGCATTTACCCTGAGCTTAAAGGCAAGCGTCTGCGCGGCCGGCTTGAGGGGCGGGTGCTCAAGCCTTACGACGATGCCGCGACCATCAACGCGCAAGGTTTGAATGCGCCGGTGATCGCCTGGCTGACCGACCCGATGGACGTGCAGTTCCTGCAGATTCAGGGCTCCGGGCGGGTCAGTCTGGAAGACGGCTCACAGTTGCGTCTGGGCTACGCCGATCAGAACGGTCGTCCTTATCGCGCCATCGGCCGTTGGCTGGTGGAGCAGGGCGAGTTGAAGAAGGAAGACGTGACGATGGGCAGCATCGCTGCCTGGGCCAAGGCGCATCCGGAGCGTATCAGCGAGTTGCTGGCCAGTAACCCCAGCTACGTGTTTTTCGGCCGTAACCCGGACAGCAACGAAGGCCCGCGTGGCTCGCTCAACGTGCCACTGACGCCGGGTTACAGCGTAGCCATCGACCGCAAGGTGATTCCGCTGGGCAGCCTGCTCTGGTTGTCTACCACGCGACCGGATGGCAGCAGCGTGGTGCGCCCGGTTGCTGCGCAGGACACTGGCGGTGCGATTGCGGGTGAAGTCCGCGCTGATCTGTTCTGGGGCACTGGCGATGAGGCCGGGAAGCTGGCAGGTGACATGAAACAGAAAGGCAATATCTGGTTGCTGTGGCCCAAGGGCATGGCATTGCCGCAGACTGTCGATGCAGAACCTGCGCCCGCCAGCCACTGATTTAATTCGATCCTCCCCTTGAGCGGCTATATATCCGATCCATAGGATATATAGCCGCAAGTGCGTAAAACCCTCGAATCAGCCCCGTTTGCCCCCGATTGTCTCCAGATCTACAATTTTGTAGCGCCAATAAAATGTCGAAAAACGAGTAATTTACCGCTCATCGGTAAATTGTGGACGCCATATATCGGTTTATTGACACTGTCACAATGACATTACACATTAGTATTAATGCTTTTCCACTGGGGTTGTGCCTGGTGGCCCCAATTGAGGTCGTACAGAATGAGTCGTGCTGACGATGTGGCCAATCTGTTTCAACGTTTCGGCGCGAGCTCGGACGGTTATCTGGAGACGGACAACAGCCTGGATTATCAGGAATCTTCCGTTTCCAGCACCCCGTCTGTTGCACTGCAACGCGCGACCTCTCAGCCGTCTATCGAGCAACCATGCGCAGAGCAATCGGCGCAAAACAACGCGCCGGCACCTGATTCGATAACGCCCGATAAAACCAGGCGCATAGCCGCTGACACATTGGCGAAACTGCTCGCCGAGGCTGTTCAGGCGCGGGAGGCCGAGGCGCAGGCGCGTAACAACGAAGCATTGGCTCAGTCGATGGGCAAAGAGCAACTTTCCAGAACCCCGGCACACGTCATTGCGGTGGTGTCAGCCAAAGGCGGGGTGGGTAAAAGCACCTTGAGCGCGGCGCTGACCAGCCTGGTCAAAGTGCCTGGCGGGCAGACGCTGGCCATCGACCTCGACCCGCAGGACGCCTTGCAGCACCATCTCAACGCCAGCCCGGATGTGGCAGGCCTGGGGGGTGCCAGCCTCAGCGGCGAGAACTGGCGTGCCCTGTTGTTGAACGGGTCTGCCGACGCCGACACGCAGTTGTTGGCCTATGGCTCGCTGCAGCTTGATGAGCGTCGTTCTCTGGAGCGTTTTCAGGAAAGTGACGCGCACTGGCTGGTCCGGCAGATTGCGCGCATGCAATTGAGTGCGCGCGACGTGGTGATTCTCGACGTGCCGTGCGGTGATTTACTCATGCTGGAACAGGCACTCAATGCCGCCAGCCAAGTGCTGGTCGTGCTCACCGCCGATGCGGCGTGCTACCTGACGCTGGACCAGATGCAGGGCTGGCTTGAGCCCGTGCTGGCCGGTCCGCAGCCGCCGGTCTGTCATTACGTCATCAATCAGTTCGATGCATCGCGCACGTTCAGTCGCGACATGCGCGATGTCATGGCAAAGCGTCTTGGCGGGCGTTTGCTGGGCATCGTGCACAAGGATAACGCGCTCGCAGAAGCGCTGGCTTACGGACACAACGCAGTACAGGTTCCGAGCGCCTCCCCAGGCACTCAGGACCTGCGCGTGCTGAGTCACTTGCTGATCACCAAACTGCTGACTCAGGACGTAGAAGAGACCCGATTGTCATGACTAACCTGTCGCTCGACGCGTCCCCATCCCGGACGCGCTCATCGCTGTGGCTGAATGCTTTGTCGGAAAGGTTCGGCCAGCAGTCCAGAACCCTGCGCCGCGCACTGAAAACCGTGGCCATTGTTGTAGGCCTGCTGCTGATGGCACTGGTCGTCACGGTGCCTCTGGATCTCTACGCGCAGTGCTTTTTTGCCTTGGCATGTTTTGCCGCGATGCTGGTGATTCGCAAGATACCAGGGCGCATTTCGGTGCTGGCGCTGGTGACGCTGTCGTTGCTGGCGTCGTTGCGGTACATGTACTGGCGGCTGACCTCGACTCTGGATTTTGATAACTGGCTGGACAGCCTGCTGGGCTACGGGCTGATCGTCGCCGAGTTCTACACGCTGATCGTCATCGTGCTGGGTTACGTGCAGACGGCCTGGCCGCTGCACCGCAAGCCTGTGATCATGCCGAGCGATTCCAGCCAGTGGCCGACTGTGGATGTCTTTATCCCTTCGTACAACGAAGCGCTGAGCATCGTCAAACTGACCATTTTTGCTGCGCAGTCCATCGATTGGCCGCGAGACAAACTGCGTGTTTACGTGCTCGATGACGGCCGCCGGGAAGACTTTCGCGAGTTCTGCGAGCAGGTCGGTGTTGGCTACCTGACCCGTGAAAACAATTATCACGCCAAGGCCGGTAACCTGAACGAAGCGCTCAAGTCCACCGATGGCGAATACATTGCCATGTTCGATGCCGATCACGTGCCGACCCGCTCGTTTCTGCAGGTCGCCATGGGCTGGTTCCTCAAGGACTCAAAGCTTGCGATGTTGCAGACGCCGCACTTTTTCTTCTCGCCAGACCCGTTCGAAAAGAACCTCGACACCTTCCGCAGTGTGCCCAACGAAGGCGAACTGTTTTACGGCCTGTTGCAGGACGGCAACGACCTGTGGAACGCAACCTTCTTCTGTGGCTCGTGTGCGGTGCTGCGGCGTTCGTCGCTGCTGGAAATCGGCGGCGTGGCCACCGAAACCGTGACCGAAGATGCGCACACCGCGCTGAAGCTTAACCGCGCCGGTTACAACACGGCGTACCTGGCGATTCCGCAAGCGGCGGGGCTGGCGACTGAAAGCCTGTCGCGCCACGTGGCCCAGCGCATTCGCTGGGCGCGTGGCATGGCGCAGATCTTTCGCACCGACAATCCGTTGCTGGGCAAGGGCCTGTCGATCGGCCAGCGGCTGTGCTACGCCAACTCCATGCTGCACTTCTTCTATGGCTTGCCGCGTCTGGTATTTCTCACTGCGCCACTGGCCTACCTGCTGTTCGGTGCCGAGGTCATGCACGCCTCGGCGCTGATGATCACCGCTTACGTATTGCCGCACCTGGCGCACGCCAGCCTGACCAACTCCAGGATTCAGGGGCGTTTCCGCCATTCGTTCTGGAACGAGGTCTACGAGGCCGTGCTGGCCTGGTACATCATGGGCCCGGTATTGATGGCCCTGATCAACCCGAAATTCGGGGGCTTCAACGTCACCGACAAAGGCGGCGTGGTCGAGGAGAAGTTCTTTGACTGGACGCTGGCGCGGCCCTATATCGTGCTGCTGACGCTCAATGCCGTGGTTTTCGCGCTCGGTATCTACAGCCTGTATCAACTGGGCTGGAACAACGATGCGATCACCCTGACCATCATCATCAACATGGCCTGGACGATCTACAACATCATCATCACCAGCGCCGCGATTGCGGTGGCCAGCGAGATCCGCCAGGTGCGCACTGAACCGCGGGTGCAGGCCAGACTGCCGATTCGCGTCACCCGCGCCGATGGCGTGGTGTTCAACGCTGTGACGCAGGACTTTTCGCAGACCGGCCTGGGGCTTGTCCTGCCTGTCGATGCCGGTATCGACAGTGGCGACAGCATCACGGTGTCACTGTATCGCGGCGCGCAGACCAGCCATTTTCCCGCCACGGTGATGTTCTGCCGTGATGGCTATCTGGGCACCCGTTTCGATGATCTTTCACTGCGCCAGCAGAGTGAACTGGTACGCCTGACGTTTGGGCGGGCCGACACCTGGGCATCGACCTGGGGGCATGGCAAACCGGATACACCGCTGGCCGCGCTGCGCGAAGTCAGCCATGTCGGCGTTCGTGGCGTTGTCGAGCTGCTCAAGGCCACCCGCAAGGATTTCGGCCGCCTGTTACCCACACGTAAAAAAACCTCCCCACCTCCCGCAAACTGATGGATTGAGTAGTCATGACTAAACGGTATTTTATCGGTGCCGAACGGTTCGCCGTTCGCCGCTCATGGGCTTTGTTGGCCTGTGCGTTGTCCGTGCTCTCTACGGGGGGTGTCGCAACTGCGGCCGAAACAGCCGCTGCAAACCAGGGTTACAGCGTGACGCTGAAACAGTTGGGGCGTAATTACCCCATGAGCCTGCGCGGCGTTGACGCCACTGACAGCGTCAACTTCAACGTGCGTGCCGATCAGGTGGTCACTGGCGCGAGCCTGACCTTGAGTTACAGCTACTCACCGGCGTTGCTGGCCGATCTGTCGCAGATCAACGTCATGATCAACGACGAAGTCGCAGCGACCCTGCCGTTGCCCAAAGAGGGCGCTGGCAAGCCGCAGGTTCAGGTAATCGAAATTCCGCCGCAGATGATCACCGAGTTCAACCGCCTGAACCTGCAGTTTATCGGCCACTACACAATGAGCTGCGAAGACCCCAAGCATTCCAGCCTGTGGGCGCGGATCAACAACGACACGCGTCTGGACATCCGTGTGACGCCGTTCGCGCTGCCCAACGATCTGGCCATTTTGCCGCTGCCGTTCTTCGACCGTCGCGATGACCGTGACGTAAACCTGCCGGTGGTGATGGGCGCGGCACCCGACAACGCCACGCTGGAAGCCGCCGGTGCGCTTGCGTCGTGGATCGGTGCGGCCAAGACCCGCTCGCGGATGGCCAGCTTCCCGGCGCACTTCAACGAGCTGCCAGCCAAGGGCAACGCGCTGGTGTTGCTCAAGGGCGACGGCCCGCTGCAACTGGGCGCTTTGACCATGCCTGCGCCAAAAGGCCCGACCCTGACGATGGTGACGCACCCCAACGACCCGAACGGCAAGTTGCTGGTGATCACGGGACGTAATTCCGCCGAGCTGAAAAAAGCGGTCAACGCGCTGGTGGTCGGCGGGCAGAGCCTGGTCGGCAGCAGCGCGCTGATCGAACGGGTCGACATGCTTGCGCCGCGTAAGCCGTATGACGCGCCGAACTGGCTGCCGAGTGATCGGCCGATCAAGCTTGGCGAGCTGATGCCTGCCAACAAACTGAATGTGTCCGGTTACGATCCGGGTGACATCACTGTGCCGCTGAACCTGCCGCCAGACCTGTTCAGCTGGCGCGAAGACGGTGTGCCGCTGAACCTCAAATACCGCTACACGCCGCAGGAGCGCTCCAACAATTCGTCGATCATGGTCAGCCTCAACGACACCCTGATCAAGGCCGAGCCACTGCCTTCGATCGATAACCTGAGCAATTCGATCCTGGCCCGGCTGACCGGTGGCAACGACACAGTCAGCCGTGAAGCGCACGTGTACCTGCCGCTCAATTCGGTGGCGCTGCAATCGCGTCTGCAACTGCGTTACATGTTCGATTACCTCAAACAGGGCGAATGTGGCGACATCATCATCGACAACATGCGCGGCAGCATCGACCCGGAATCGACTCTGGATTTCAGCGGTTACGACCACTTTATGGCGATGCCCAACCTGGGCGTGTTCAAGGACTCGGGTTTCCCGTTCACGCGTCTGGCTGACCTGTCGCAAACGGCGGTAGTGCTGGCTGACCAGCCGAGTACCGAAGACGTCAGCGCGTACCTGAACGTGCTGGGCCGTTTTGGTGAGTCCACCGGTTACCCGGCGACCGGCGTCACAGTGATGCAGGCCGCACAGATCGCCAGCGCCGCCGACAAGGACATTCTGGTCATGTCTTCGGGGCCCGATCAGCCGTTGCTCAACCTGTGGGCCAACCGCCTGCCGACCTCCGGCAACGGTCAGCAGCAGGGTTTCGAGCTTTCCGATCTGGCGTTCCGCCTGCGTGACTGGATGAGCCCGGACCCGGATGAAAACCTGCGTCGGGCGCGGGTGGCGATGGCGTTCTCCAGCGATGCGCGCAGCACCTTTCTGACCGGCTTCGAATCGCCGCTGCACAAAGGCCGCAGCGTGGTGCTGATCTCCAGTGGCCAACCCGGCGGCATGAGCGACGTGGCCCGTGCGCTGAGCAACAGCGACAAGGTGCAGGGCAGTCTGGTGGTGGTGCGTGGCGATTCCGTCGAAGCACTGGTTGCCGAACAGAATTACTACGTCGGTGATCTTGGGCCGATCAAATACGTGCAGTGGCTGATGTCGCGCAACGTGCTGTGGCTGTTGCTGGTGGTCGTCGTGGGTGTGGTGCTGGTCACCGGGGTGGCTTACCTGACCCTGCGTTCGCTTGCCAAACGCCGACTGGAGCATGAATAAGTCATGCCGACCCTGGTAATCAATTTGCGCCGCGCTGTTGGCTGGATGACCGGTGTGCTGGCGTCGGCGACGCTGACCCCGGCTCTTGCGGCCAGCACCTGCGACGGCCCGGCCTGGCCGTTCTGGCAGGACTACGCCACGCGCTACGTGCAGGCCGACGGGCGCATGCTCGAATCCAGCCTGAAAGCCAACCACAGCACCTCCGAAGGCCAGTCCTACGGCATGCTCTTCGCCTTGGTGGCCAATGATCGCGCGCGCTTCGACACGCTGTGGACGTGGACTGCCGAAAATATGACCGGCGCCGACCCCAGGACACGCCTGCCCGGCTGGTTGTGGGGGCAGGGCGAAGATGGCAGCTGGAAACTGCAGGACGCCAACTCTGCGTCCGACGCCGACCTGTGGATCATCTATGCGCTGCTGGAAGCCGCCCGCATCTGGCAGCACCCGGCGTATCGAAACGATGCGCTGGCACTGCTCAAGACCGTTGAAGCGCGGCTGGTGGTCAACCTGCCGGGGCTGGGCAAGATGCTCCTGCCCGGCCCGGAAGGTTTCGTGCAGCCCGACCACTTATGGCGTTTGAACTCCAGTTACCTGCCGGTGCCGCTGTTACGGCGTCTGGCCAGGGAAGAGCCGGCCGGGCCATGGAAGGAAATCGCCGACAACACGGCAAAACTGATCGACGCATCCAGCCCGAAAGGCTTTATCGCCGACTGGGTGGGTTATCGCGGCACATCACCGAAAACCGGGCTGTTCGTGGTCGATCCGGTCTCCGGCGAGCTGGGCAGCTATGACGCGATTCGCGTCTACCTCTGGGCGGGCATGACGCCTGCGTCCGACCCGTTGGCCGCACGCTTGCTGGCGCGTCTCGACGGCATGGCGGTCAGCACGGCCTCCAGCGGTACGCCCCCGGAAAAAGTCCAGGTGATGAGTGGCGCGAGCCAGGGCCAGGCGCCGTTTGGTTATTCGGCGGCGTTGCTGCCGTACTTCCAGGCCAAGGGCCAGACGTGGCTGGCGGAACAGCAGCAGCGCAGGGTCGAAGCCGGTGTCAGCACGGCGCTGGCCCGCGACCCGACAGACCGTACCGAACCTGCCTATTACAACCTCATGCTCAGCCTGTTTGCCTTGGGCTGGGTCGAAAAACGCTATCAGTTCCGTGAAGACGGGACCCTCAAGTTGTCATGGGAGACGTCATGCCCGCGCGCCGCCACACGTTAGTCATCGGGTTGGTTGCCGCGATTGCAGCCAGCGTTTCTCATGCCCAGGGCGCCACAGTGGAGGCGCAACTGATCGAGCAGGGCCAGTACTGGCAGGCGCGCTCGAACGCAGTGCGCGCCGCCGAAATCTGGCAGAAAGTCCTGTTGATCGACGCCAATCAGGTGCAAGCGCTGTATGGCATGGGCCTGATCGGCGTCAAACAGAACAAACCGCAACAGGCGCAGACCTACCTGACGCGCCTGCAAGCGCTGTCGCCAGCGCCCTGGCAGGCGGTGCAGCTGGAGCAGGACATTGCCCTCGGCCAGCCGCAAAATCAGGCGCTGCTGGATGATGCCCGACGCCTGGCCGACGCCGGTGAGCGTGACAAGGCGACCGGGGTGTTTCGCCAGTTGTTCAACGGCCGTTTGCCTCAAGGCACTGTCGGCCGCGAGTACTACACCAACCTGGGCTTCAACAATGCGGACTGGCCCGAGGCGCGCAAGGGTTTTGAACGCCTGATGCGGCAGAACCCTGACGACTCGATTCTGGCGCTGTTCTTTGCCAAGCACCTGGCCCGCCGCGAAGACAGCCGCGCCGAAGGCATCGCCGCTCTGGCGCGCCTGAGCACTCATCCGGACATCGCCGGCGATGCCGATCAGAGCTGGCGCATGGCGCTGGTCTGGATCGGCCCGCCTGCGGCTGCGCAAGTGCCACTGTTCGACGCGTTTCTCAAGGTTCATCCCGACGATCAGGAAATCCGCGACCAGTTGAACAAGGGTCGCCAGCAGCATGCCAGCGGCGCTGCCTCAGGCTGGCAGCAAGACCCGCTGGTGGCGCGCGGCTTGAAGGCGCTGGAAAAAAATGATCATGTGGCGGCCGAAGAAGCCTTTGCCGCCCGCCTGAAAATCAAGGCGGACGATGCCAACGTGCTTGGCGGCCTGGGCGTGGTGCGTCAGCAGCAGAACCGGTTGCCTGAAGCCGAACAATTGCTGACCCGCGCCACGCGCCAGCAGGGCGGTGCGCGCTGGAAAAACGCGCTGGAAAACGTACAGCTCTGGACCTCGCTGCAAGAGGCCCGTGACCTGCAGGCCAAAGGGCAGACCGGCAAGGCTCAAGCGTTGCTGGCTCAGGCGCAGCGGCAAAACCCTGACAATATCGACGTGCGTTTGACCCTGGCCGACGTGCAGGTGCAGGCCGGGCAACTGGACGCCGCGCAAGCGGGCTATCGTCAGGTACTGGCGACCCAGCGCGGTAATCCGCAGGCAATCCGCGGGCTGATCAACGTGCTGGCCCAGCGTGGTCAGGCTGATGAAGCGTTGCGCCTGCTCGACACATTGTCGCCAGGCGAACAGGCCAAACTGGGCGACAGCGGTCGCTTCAAGGCGCTGCGCTCCACCCAGGTGGCGCGGCTGGCCGAGCAGCGTGGCGATGTTCGCGCTGCCCAGGTGGCCTTGAAAGACGCGGTGAAGAACGACCCGGACAATGTCTGGACGCGTTTTGATCTGGCGCGCCTGTACCTCAAGACCGACGAAGCGCCCAAGGCCCGCGCGCTGATCGACGAGCTGCTCAAGGCTCAGCCCAACAATATCGATGCGCTCTACACCAGCGCGCTGCTGTCAGTGGAAATGGGCCAGTGGCAGGACGCGCAGACCACGTTTACGCGCATCCCGGTTGATCAGCGCACGCCGGACATGAAAGCGCTTGCTGACGAAGTCACCATGACCGTGCAGATCAATCTGGCCATCGGCATCGCCCGGCGCGGTCAGCGCCAGGAAGCGTTGGCGCTGCTCGATCGCTTGCAACCGGTCGCCAGCGGCAGCCCGGAGCGTCAACTCACGCTGGCCAGCGCTTACATCGATGCGGGCGAGCCCGCGCGCGGTCGGGAAATGGCCCGTGCGGCCATCGCTCAGGCCCCTTTGCCGTCGGCCGACCTGATGCTGCAATACGCCGGTCTGCTGCTCGCAGCGGGCGATGACGTGCAGGTCAATGCGATCCTGCGCAACGTGCAGGGTCAGCCGATGAGCGTGCAGACCCGCAAACGTTTTGATGACCTTTTGTACCGCTACCGCATTCGTCAGGCCGATCTGCTGCGTGAAGGCGGTGATCTGGCGGGCGCGTACGACACGCTGGCACCTGCTTTGGCGCAGCGCCCGGACGACATTCAGGCGGTGTCGGCCTTCGCCCGCATGTACACCGCCAATGGCGACAGCGCCCGAGCGTTCGAGCTGTACAAGCCTTTGTTGCAGCGCCAGCCCAATGACCCGCAAGTGTTGCTGGGCGCAGCCGATGCGGCGGTCAAAGCGCATGATTATGGCTTTGCCGAAAAAGCCCTGAGCCAGTTCCGCAAACTGGAGCGTAACGACCCGCAGACCCTGACGGAGGCCGCACGTATCTACCAAAGCATGGGGCAGACCGGCGCGGCCACCGAGTTGCTGCGCAAGGCCGTGGCCATCGAACAGAGTGAAAAACAGCGCGCGATGGCTGTGCAGGCTGTGTCGACCAGCACCACGTCGTCCAACCCGTTTGCGACGGGCGGCTCACGTAGCCTGGCGGCGGCTTCGGCTATTCCGGCTCCGGCTCAGGTGTCGCTCAGCGGTGGGAGAGCGCTTGAAACAAACAGTGCGCCTGAAATATCTGCCCCGCGTGACACCGCTTATCCCGGCCAGATCGCCGCACCACAACCGCTGTCTGCCGCACGTACGCAAAGTGTGCGCGGCAATCCGTTCATGGCAGCCACCGACCGCGATCAGGCCAGCAGCGCACAGCAGGCGCTCAATCGCATTCTTGAGCAGCGCAGTGGCTTCGTCAGTCAGGGCCTGGCCGTGCGCAGCAATAACAGCGAGTCGGGTCTGAGCAAACTGACCGTGGTCGAGACCCCGCTAGAGGTCAATTTGCCTGCCGGTGATAACCGGGTGGCCGTGCGCGTCACGCCGGTGTCGCTGAATGCTGGCAGCTTGAAGTCAGATGCAGGTGCCCGTTTTGGCGGTGGCACCAGCGGTGCTGCCGGTTCGCAGAGCGACAAGGGTGTCGGTCTGGCGGTGGCGTTCGAGCGCCCCGAAGAAGGCCTCAAGGCCGATATCGGCACCACGCCGATGGGTTTCAAATACACCACGGTTGCCGGCGGCGCGAGTGTCGACCGGCCGTTGGGTAACAACCCGGACCTGCGCTACGGCCTCAACGTGTCACGGCGTCCGGTGACGGACAGCGTGACTTCGTTTGCCGGTTCCACAGACGAGCGCAGCGGCCTGTCCTGGGGCGGCGTCACGGCCAACGGCGGGCGCGGTCAGCTCAGCTATGACGACCAGACCATCGGCGGTTATGGCTACGGCTCGTGGCACAAACTGGTTGGCAACAACGTGAAATCCAACACCCGAGGCGAAGTGGGTGGCGGCGTTTACTGGTACCTGCGCAATGCCGAGGACAGCAAACTGACCGCAGGCCTGAGCCTGATGGGCATGAGCTATGACAATGACCAGAGCTACTTCACGTACGGCCACGGTGGCTATTTCAGCCCGCAGAGCTTCTATGCCATCGGCGTGCCGGTGATGTGGGCACAGCGCACCGAGCGTTTCAGCTATCAGGTCAAGAGCTCGGTCGGGGTCCAGCACTTCAAGCAGGACGGCGCCGAATTCTTCCCCGACGACAGCACGCTACAGGCCGCTTCCGCCCAGCGCTACACAGGGCAAAGCAAAACCGGAATTGGCTACAACCTGAGCGCGGCAGGCGAGTACAAGCTCGATTCCAGCCTGTTCATGGGGGCCAGTCTGGGCCTGGACAATGCCCGGGACTATCGCCAGTTCAGCGGCGCGCTTTACCTGCGTTACATGTTCGAGGACATAACCGGCCCGATGGCACTGCCGGTCAGCCCTTACCGTTCACCTTATTCCAACTGATTTCTGGAGAATTCGATGCCTTCCGTTCTTGCCGGTATGACCCTTCTGGTCCTGGGAGAAAGCCACATGAGTCTGGCCGATCATCTGATGGAACCGCTGCATGACAACCTGACCAGACAGGGCGCTATCGTGCATTCGATCGGTGCCTGTGGCGCGAGTGCCGGTGACTGGCTGATCACTAAAAAGGTCGATTGCGGGGCCGAGCAAAAAGGCAACGGCAAGATCGTCATCAAGGGACGTGACGCCACGACTACGCCTATCGGCGAGCTGATCGCGGCCGACAAGCCTGATCTGGTGGTGATCGTGATCGGCGACACCATGGCTTCCTATGACAAGCCTTCGTTTCCCAAGGCCTGGGCATGGCAGAGCGTCACCGGCCTGACCAAGGCGATTGCGGCCACGGGCACCAAGTGCGCCTGGGTGGGCCCTGCGTGGGGCAAGGTGGGTGGCATGTACCAGAAGAACGATGCGCGCACTCAGTTGATGTCGCAGTTTCTGGCCAGCAACGTGGCGCCCTGCACGTACATCGACTCGCTGAGCTTCTCCAAACCGGGACAATGGATCACCACCGACGGCCAGCATTTTACCGTCGCCGGTTATAAGTCCTGGGGCACCGCGATTGGCGATGCCTTGGGCAAACTCCCGGTCACCAGCGTCAGCGCAGCCGGAGCGAAGCAATGATCGCCCTGCGCCTGATGGCCGGTAGCGTCGCGGCCCTGTTGATCGGTGTTCAAGCGCAGGCGGCCGACATCGCCCTGTACCCGACAGGCCCGGCCCAGGATTCGGCGTTCATTCGCTTTATCAATGCCACTGCCGCGCCGCTGCAAGTGGTTGCCCAGGAAGGTCAGGCACCGTTGCAACTGGACGCGGCAAAACCGGTGTCGCTGTTTTTTCCGGTGCAGGCCAGCAGCTCGATAAAAGGCACGTTGATCAGCGGCGAGAAAAAGCTGCCGATGGACGTCAGCGTCGAGCCGGGCGAGTTCGCCACCGTCGTACTGACCACCCAGCCCGATGGCAGCCTTGTGCCGGTGACGGTGCGTGAGCAGCCTGATGATTTCAACGGTTTAAAGGCTTCGCTGGCGTTTTTCAGTCTGGATGCCGGTTGTGCGCAGGCAAGCCTGCGTCCGGCCGGTCGCACGGCTGATGTGTTCAAGGCGATCCCGACCGGTACGTTGCAGCGCCGTTCGATTAATCCAGTGAGCCTTTCGGTGCAGTTGGTCTGCGCCAACGCCACTGTCGGCGCGCCGCTGAATCTGGGTGACCTCAAGGCCGGTGAACGCTATAGCATCTTGCTGGTGCCGTCCGCCACAGGCCCGCGCCTGTTGTCGGCCACGGACACACTGTCCAACTGATCGGGTTCTGTCGTCGTTATGGTATTCGCCTCGCTTGAGTTTCTGATGGTGTTCCTGCCGGCTTTTTTGCTGGCCTATGCCGCAAGCCCGGCGGCGTGGCGCAACGTCGTTCTGTTGATCGGCAGTTGGCTGTTCTACGGCTGGCTGAGCCCGCTGTTTCTGAGCCTGCACATCGTGTTGACGATCGTGGCCTGGGTCGGCGGTTTGCTGGTTGATCGGGCGCGGCAAGGCTCAACAGGGCGGGTGCGTCTGCTGGTGGCACTGATCGTGTTCAACACCGCCGTGCTGTGCTGGTACAAATACGCCAACATCGTCGCCGGTAGCTGGAATCAGTTGATCACGTACTACGGAGCGATGCCGCTGCAATGGCAGCGCGTGGCGTTACCGGCCGGGCTGTCGTTCATTGTGCTGCAGGCGATTTCCTATCTGGTGGATGTGCATAGGCACACCGTGCCGGTCGAGCGCAGTTTCATCAATTACGCGACCTACATCTCGATGTTCGGCCACTCGATTGCCGGGCCGATCATTCGCTATGACTGGGTGCGTCGCGAGCTGGTGCAGCGCCATTTCAACCGCCAGAATTTCGCCCTGGGCGCACGCCGTTTCATGATTGGCATGAGCATGAAAGTGCTGGTGGCCGACACCCTGTCACCGTTGGTCGATGTGGCGTTTCACTTGCCGGAGCCGTCGCTGGCCGATGCCTGGATCGGCTGCCTGGCGTACTCGCTGCAACTGTTCTTCGACTTTGCCGGTTACAGCGCCATGGCCATCGGTCTTGGGCTGATGCTGGGCTTTCACTTTCCCGAAAACTTCAACCGGCCGTACCTGGCCAGCAGCATTCAGGACTTCTGGCGGCGCTGGCACCTGTCGCTGTCCAGTTGGTTGCGCGACTACCTGTATATTGCCTTGGGCGGCAACCGGCATGGCGTCTGGAACACCTACCGTAACCTGTTTCTGACCATGGCCATCGCCGGTCTGTGGCATGGCGGCGACAGCTGGAACTATCTGTTGTGGGGCGCTGCGCATGGGGTGGCGCTGTGCGTGGATCGCGCCTGGTCGCGCTCCAGCCTGCCCGCGATTCCCAAACCACTGGCGCACGTGTTGACCCTGCTGTTTGTGTGCCTGGCCTGGACGCTGTTCCGTGCCCCGGATTTTGCCACTGCGCTGACCCTGTATGCCGGACAGTTCGGCCTGCATGGCCTGGGGCTGGGCGATGCACTGGCCGTGACCCTGCGCCCGGCGCATGGCATGGCGGCGCTGCTGGGCGTGGCCTGTGTGCTCGCGCCGTTGTTGCAGGTTCGCGTTGAGCAGCGCTTCGCCAGCCGCCCCCTGTTCATAGCGGGCGCCGCACTGTGGCCGATAGCCGGCTTTCTGCTGTCGTTCGCGCTGATTGCCAGCCGCGAGACGGTCCCTTTTCTTTACTTCCAGTTCTGAGGTCGGTGGCCATGACTGCTCCGTCTGCTGTACCGCCTCCACCCAGCGAACTGGCCGTGCGCACCTGTGGCGCGGCGGGCATCACGCTGGCGGTTTTCATCGGCGTCGGCTTGCTGGCCTCGTGCATGCTGCTAGCCAGCGGCAAGGTCGAGTTGCTGCCCAAACCCCTGACCCTCGAGGCAGCGCTGCATGGCGAGGTGACTCACAAACTGGCCAGGCAACTGTCAGGGACTTTTCTGGCGCAGCGCGCAGCGGATATCGAGCGTGGCGCAAGCTGGTTGCTGTTTCACGACACCGGCCCGCGGGTCCGTCAGGGGTGTCCGGGCTGGCTGTTCCTGACCGATGAATTCAGGCTCAATCGCGACGCGCAGGCCAATGCGCAACACAAGGCGCAGGCGGTCATCGATGTGCAACGCAGCCTGAAAAAGCGCGGCATCGACCTGCTGGTCGCCGTGGTGCCAGACAAAAGCCGCATTGCTGCAGCCCAGCTGTGCGGGCTGTATCGCCCCGACGTGCAGCAGGCCCGAGTTGCGCAATGGACCAACAGCCTGAAAGCCGCCGGTGTCGATACGCTGGACCTGACCGCTACCCTGCAACCGCTGGGTGAAACGGCATACCTGCGCACCGACACGCACTGGAGCGAATGCGGTGCCAACGCGGCCGCCAGAGCGCTGGCACTGCACCTGCGCAAAGCCGGCTTTCAGGCCACTCCGCAACGGCAGTTTCAAACCAGCATCGCCCCGATTGCCGAGCGCCCCGGCGATCTGGTGCGTTTAGCGGGTCTCGACTGGCTACCGCTGTCGTTGCAGCCTGCCGCACAGAGCGTAGCCGCCACGCAAATCACCGAGCTTGCCAGCGACGCGGCGGCAGGCGGCGACAACCTCGACGACCTGTTCGGCGACAGCAACCTGCCCAACGTCGCCTTGATCGGCACATCGTTCTCGCGCAATTCGGGTTTTGTCGGGTTTCTACAGCGCGAACTCGGCGCACCGATCGGCAACTTCGCCAAGGACGGCGGCGAGTTCTCGGGCGCTGCCAACGTCTATTTCGACAACCCGGCCTTTCGCCAGACCCCGCCGAAGCTGCTGATCTGGGAAATCCCGGAGCGGGATCTGCAGACGGTTTATGAGGTGGTCGACAAATTAGATGTGCCTGTAAAATAAACGTCGGGCATGCCCTGTTAGAGTTGCTGTTACGAATATCGAATTTTAGATGGAAGAACACCCGGCCGAAGCCGGGCGCTTTTTAGACAGGGTGGCTTTTATTCAAAAGTATATTTTTTCTCAGCGATGAATGCGGGTTCCTTCCAGTTGGGCCCTTTCCTTAACCCTCCATTTTTATGCTCAATGACACCTTCTGATGTCATGGTCTCAATAAGCCTTAGGAGCTCAAGATTGTTTGATATGTTAGCCCAGTTGTTGTTGCTATAAAGCCTGTCCAGAGAGGGGTACGAAATGGCTTTTCCGTCTCTGGTTATAAATTGTACAACGTCCCTGGGGGTTTCCGAAATTACAATGTCATTAATTGTGCTCATTTTATTCTCCATAAACCTGTTTGTTTTCTGCTGTTATTGCTTCAGGTGTATAAAATGATTCTGAAGAGTCTTTTAGCTTATAGTCTTCCAAGGTCGCAGTATGAGCATTGTTCCATACCTCCCCCTCCACTCCATCAGCAACGCCCAGTGCCCTATAACGTTCCAGCTCCCTGAGCTCGTGAGTATAAAATCTTTTATCGGTATCCGTCATGGATAACTCGCTACGAAGAATTTTTTCCAGACGATCAATCATGACGGCGTTTGCGTCTGACGGCTCAAATCGGCCTGTATGCAATTTAACCAGATCAATGCCGTTCTGGGTGACTGAGGCGGTTGTCCAGTCGAGGTTCTGGGTTGGGCCTCCCGCATTATCAGGATCGTACATTCGACCGCTATGCTCCCCTTTGGTGGTTGCCCCTTCATACGGGCTGCTGAACACCACGTAAACCGGTGGTAAACCCGAATTTACCGGATAAACGTAAATGGCATCCCGAATATCCAGCGGGCTGGTTGCGGGTAAAGGTTCTGCCTTCACCTCGATAGGCTCCAGCGTAATGCCAGTGTACGCCGGAGTTTCTATCGGTTGTGCCACTGTAGTCGTTGAGCTGTTTTCAGGTGCTGCGATTGGAAACGTTAAGGTGATGGGCGGGGTGTCCGAAGTGGTAAAGGTGTAGGCGTTGGCCACTGGGTCCAGTATCAGAGCCCTCACAGGCACCTTGGGAGAAAATCCGCCTTCGGGCTGTGTTGCCACGACTGAATACTTCGACTGATCACCGTAAATTCTATAGGGCATATCGACCGTTCCACCCGTTGCCGCCACGTCATTCAAGGCGTCGGGCAGATCAGGCATCAGAACCCTGGCCGGAAGGTCCAGCATTCTTCCCGGTAACTCTCCATTGCCAAGCGAAGGGGAGTACAGCAACGTGCCGATGCCTACGGCTGTGGTAGAGCTCACAGCTGTGCCTACGAGAGCCGCTAATATTTCGATAGCGGCTTGAATGGTAGCGTCCAGAAAGAGGCCGGATCCTGCTGTAACGGAAATGACTCCTGCAACTGCACCTAACTGAGGTGTACCAGCTTCCGGGAGCCTGAGCGTCTTGCCCGCTTCTAGCGCTTGAGCTTCTGCCGTCACGCGCGCGTGCTCGTCAGCGTCACGCTGTGCTTGCGCCTCTGCCTCCATACGAGCTTGTTCAGCAGCTTCGGCAGTTATTCGGTGAGCTTCTGCTTCCGCAGCAAAGAGTGCCTGCTCATCCGCTACTCGCTTGGCTTCAGCCTCCGCTACTACTCGGGCATGTTCAGCGGTTTCGGCAGCAATCCGTTGAGCTTCGACCTCTGCTGCAAGGCGTGCTTGTTCTGCAGCTTCAACAGCAAGCCTGGTCAACTCGGCTTCTGCCGCCAGACGTGCGTCCTCCTTGGCTTGCGCTGCAGCAATGAGCTGGCTCAGCGATACAGATCGTTCTGTGAGAATCCTGATTTTCTCTTCAAGAATTTTTGCTCTGTAGGCCGCTGCAACTGAAGCTTCCCAGCTTTTGTAAACTTCAAGGGGGGATCCCAGGTCTCTCCTCGTTTGAAATATATTTAAAAAATCTACAGAACTTTTTTAATTTCTACCGCTAATACATGCCTGCCAAAGAAAGCATGAGCACGTTCGTTGCTTTTTGCCAACTCAGCAGCACTTTGTGATATCAGGCTGTCCACAACGTTTTTTTCAAACTTGGCCGTTTCTAATTCAGGAAGATTATAGTGCCCTACGGCAGCGGAAATTTCCGCGTCAACGTCAGCGGGAAGAAAGGGCAAAGATTCTATGTAAGACTGATCGATACTTTGCTGTGTCGAAAATGCTGTCATAATCACAGACATCCTGTAATGCTCGTTTCTTATTCCCCTTTTACTAAAGAATGCATCGATTTCATGGTTTGCAGGAATGGTGCCGTCCCACCGTAGCGGCCTGGCAACTACTCCGGCCCCCGGTAATGGTCCTAGTGGCCTGGGCAACGGTTGATCAGGCGTGACGATGGTGGGTGGCAGAGTGACAACGTTTTGCGGCATGTGCGTATCCTTAAAGTTTAAATCACCTTGATAATGTCTCCTTGGTATTAGGTGGTATTGTCGGTCGCGAAGTGCGGTAAATAGATATTTTTGTATCGGTTTTTTTCAGGTGCAAGTGTTTAGTTGAAATGCATGCCGCCTAGACATTAGGCAAAGCAGCTACATAGGACTTGGGGAGGTCTGCTTTGTAATCTATTGCCATTTTCAGACGTTACTTCGGGGGCCGGTGGCCTCATTTCAAACGCGAATCAACCACAAATTCCAGCTCCTTGACTGTTGCCACAACAGCCTGAAATTCCGGGTGCCGGACGTTGAGCAGGTAGTTGGACTCGCGCGGGATGATCACGCTGGGCACGGCCAGCGCCAGGCTTTGACCGGAGGCCAGCCAGGCGTCGCCGAATGAGGCGGTGGCTTGTGGCGCGGGTTCTTCGCGCCAGTCGGGGGGCAGGGTGTCGGGGCGGGCGTTGAGGATATGTGCTTCGGCTATCTGCAGTTCCAGCATGGCGTAATGCCGGGCCACGCCGCTGTTGTTCAGGTGAACCAGTATTTCCAGCAACGCCAGTGACTCGCTGCCCGCGCAATACACGCAGGCATTGCCCTTGCTGTTCCAGCGCCCGCCATAGAGCTTTGCGCCTTCGCCGTCGAACGCCTGAGCCAGCCATTTGCGTTTGACCAGGCGATACACTGCAATCACGCCACGACTCCGTGTTCCAGCCGGCCGATCAGGTCCAGCACGGCCTGGGCTTCGGCTGAGGTGGCGAGCATTTCCAGCGGTCTGCGATTGCCCAGCCCATAGACCGGATTGGCCAGCCACAGACGCGTGGCTTCGGTGTCGTCTTCAAACAGGTCCAGTGCCGCCTTGTAGACGGCTGCCAGACGAAACAAACGGTCACTTTCCTCGGCATTGAAGCGGCGCACCTTGAGGCGCCGCTGCAAGGTCGCCGGGGCGATACCCAGATGTTCAGCCAGCGTCGAGCGGTTCAGGTCGGTGTAGTGCGCCAGGCGCTCGAACACTTCATAGGGCAAGCCGCTGTGCAGCGCTGTGTACAAACGGGTGCCACGCGCCGGAATACCGAGGTGCTGCCAGAAATCGTCCTGCCGGGGCAGGGCGGGATGGTAATCGCTGATGGGCAGAGACATGACACACCTCGTGACTGAGCTATCGAGTGATTGCTATTAAATCTATCACTTGATGGTAAGCCCGTTTGGCGGGTCGCGGTAGTGATTTGCAGCAACAAAAAGTGACTTAAATTACAGAAACGCCAAACATCGCCGACTTAAGGCTATAGGTTTAGTTTGAATGTTGCTGAGCGAGCGTTATAGGCTCAATGTCAGATTGATCTCGATAGTGCCCAATCTCGATAGTGCCGTCGAACGTGTACGTGCTGTCCCCGTCGCCAGCCTGATTTTTTTGCAGTGAGAACTACACGATGTCCACGCTTGCACTGTTGATATGCGATGACTCAAACATGGCGCGCAAGCAGCTGCTGCGTGCGCTGCCTGCCGATTGGGATGTGGCGGTCACGCTGGCCACCCAGGGCGAGGAAGGTCTGGAAGCCATTCGTAAGGGGCAGGGCCAGGTCGTCCTGCTCGACCTGACCATGCCGGTGATGGACGGCTACCAGACGCTGGCAGCGATTCGTGCCGAAAATCTGGACGCCAAAGTCATCGTGGTGTCAGGCGACGTGCAGGACGAAGCCGTGCGTCGGGTCATGGAACTCGGCGCGCTGGCGTTTCTGAAAAAGCCTGCCGACCCGGACGAACTGAAAAGCACACTGGAACGCCTCGGCCTGCTGGGCAAACCGCCGGCTATTCCCGTTGCGCTGCCGGCCCTGAACAGCGCGGGCGGGGTGATCAGCTTTCAGGATGCCTTCCGCGAAACCATCAACGTTGCGATGGGCCGCGCCGCGGCGCTGCTGGCCAAGGTGCTGGGTGTGTTCGTGCAGTTGCCGGTGCCCAACGTCAACATGCTGGAAGTCGGCGAATTGCACATGGCGCTGGCCGATGCCCACGCGGATCAGCACCTGACGGCGGTGTGTCAGGGCTACATCGGTGGCGGTATTGCCGGCGAAGCGCTGCTGATCTTCCACGACTCGGAAATCTCCGGCGTATCGAAGTTGATGGGCGACGATAATTCCGACAGCTCGAACATGGAGATGCTGCTGGACCTTTCCACCATCCTCATCGGTGCCTGCCTGAGCGGAATTGCCGAGCAGATCGACATCGCGTTCTCACAAGGCCACCCTCAGTTGCTGGGTGCGCAGGGCGGCATCGACGAGTTGATTCGTATCAATCAGCAGCGCTGGAAAAAGACCCTGGCGGTCGAAATCAGTTACAGCGTGGAAGGCCACAACATTCACTTCGATCTGCTGATGCTGTTTACCGAAGATTCGGTCGACCTGCTCAGCAAAAAACTCGCCTACATGATGAGCTGACCCATGAGCAACGCTATCGAAATCAACGAGCTTCATTGGTTGCTGGCCGTCACGCAGAACATTGACGTGGGCATTGTGGTGCTGGACCTGAACTACCGGGTGACGGTCTGGAACACCTTCATGGAAAACCGCTCCGGCGTGGTGCCCTATGTGGCCATCGACAAGACCTTTTTCGAGCTGTTTCCAGAGGTGAACCGGCAATGGCTGAGCAAGAAAATCGATAACGTCGTTACCCTCGGCACACCGGCATTTACGATTTGGGAGCAGCGGCCATACCTGGTGCGCTTCAAGAATTACCAGCCGATTACCGGTCACGAAGAGTTCATGTACCAGAACACTACGCTGTTCCCGCTGCGCTCGACGACCGGCGCGATCAGCCATGTGTGCCTGGTGATCTACGACGTCACCGACGTGGCTGCCAACCGCAACCAATTGCAGGCAGCCAATGACAAGCTGCAGCAATTGTCCGGTGCCGAGCAAAAGTAATCGGCCATCAGGCTCGCAGGGTCAGCAAAACCGCCCTGCGGGCTTGATCCCGCTCGTGCTAGGATCGCGATTTTCCGCTGACGCTCAGGGACATCATGCGACCTCAAGCCACTCTCACTGTTATGCCTGTCGAGCGCCCGCTGGTCGGGCGCGTCAGCCCGCCGGGCTCCAAGTCGATCACCAACCGCGCACTGCTGCTGGCGGGGCTTGCCAAAGGCACCAGCCGCCTGACCGGCGCGCTGAAGAGTGACGATACCCGTGTGATGTCCGAAGCACTGCGACTGATGGGCGTGCAGGTCGACGAGCCGGATGACAGCACCTTTGTGGTCACCAGCAGCGGCCACTGGCAAGCGCCGCAGCAAGCGCTGTTTCTCGGCAACGCCGGGACCGCGACGCGCTTTCTGACCGCTGCGCTGGCCAACTTTGAAGGCGACTTCGTGGTGGATGGCGACGAGTACATGCGTAAACGCCCGATCGGCCCGCTGGTCGATGCCTTGCAGCGCATGGGCGTGGAAATCAGCGCGCCCAGCGGTTGCCCGCCCGTGGCGATCAAGGGCAAGGGCGGTCTGCAAGCCGGGCGTATTGAAATCGACGGCAACCTGTCCAGCCAGTACGTATCGGCGCTGCTGATGGCCGGAGCGTGTGGCAAAGGCTCGCTTGAAGTTGCTCTGACCGGTAGCGAGATCGGCGCACGCGGCTATGTCGACCTGACCCTGGCGGCGATGCAGGCCTTCGGCGCTGAAGTTCAGGCCATCGGCGACGCTGCCTGGAAAGTCTCGGCCACCGGCTACCACGCTACGGATTTCCACATCGAGCCGGATGCATCGGCAGCCACCTACCTCTGGGCCGCACAAGCCCTGACCGAAGGCAACATCGACCTGGGCGTGGCCAGTGATGCATTCACTCAGCCTGACGCGCTGGCCAGCCAGATCATCGACAGCTTCCCGAACATGCCGGCGGTGATCGACGGTTCGCAAATGCAGGACGCCATTCCGACCCTCGCAGTGCTCGCGGCCTTCAATCGTCAGCCGGTACGCTTCGTCGGCATCGCCAACCTGCGGGTCAAGGAATGTGATCGTATTTCAGCGCTGTGTGACGGCCTGTGCGCCATCGCACCGGGCCTTGCGGTTGAAGAGGGCGACGACCTGATCGTGCACGCCAACCCGGCGCTGGCAGGGACCACAGTCAACGCACTGATCGACACCCATTCCGACCATCGCATCGCCATGTGCTTTGCCCTGGCTGGTTTGAAGATCAAAGGCATCCATATTCAGGATCCCGATTGCGTCGCCAAGACCTATCCGGGTTACTGGGATGCGCTGGCTTCGCTGGGGGTGAGTGTTCAGCGCTGATAGCTGCTGTAGCAGCCGCTTTTCAAATCCCGAAAAACGGCTGCATCATCCGCGCCATCCAGCCGTGGAAGCGCAGCTTTGACTCTGCCGCCAATACACAGATGCATTCCCGATCAGGGTAGGCGATGGGCTGGTGCTGGATGTGGCTGTCCAGATCGGCCACATCGTTGAGTCCGAATTCACCCTGCACGTCGTGATAAGCGCCCTTGAGCACCATGGTCATTTCGCCGCTTTCATGGCTGTGGACCGGCATGCTGACGCCGGGTGCGATTTTCAGCAGCATGAGGTTGCCCTGTTCGATCCCCTGAGCGCTGACGCGCTGAACACCGGGGATCAGGGTTTTCCACTTCAATGTGCTCAGGTGCCGGCCGAAATGCGCGTGCATGCAGTGGGGAAGCAAGTCAGGGTCATGATTGGCCGCTGGCATGGCGTGCATGACCGAATCGACGCTGGTTTCCTGCTCGTCCAGGCGCGCCAGCATGGCCATCCGGCTTTTGAGCGGCACCACACGGCTGATGGACTGCTGCATCAAAACGCCGCCGATCTGTTCGGCCTGCCGCAGCCGTGCCCGGCATTCGGCGCAGCGCTCCAGGTGAGCAGCGGTGACTACCGCGATGACCTGCGACAACGCCCCTGCGGCGTAGCTGATCAGGGTTGCGTCATCCGGATGATGTAGTGGGCCCATCATGACTCCTCGATCCGCGAGCGCAATTTTTGAAAGGCCAGGCGCAGGCACGACTTCACCGTGCCCAGTGGCATATCAAGACGTTCAGAAATTTCCCGATGGCTGAGCGCTTCGAAGTAAGACATTCGCAACACTTTGGCCTGATCAGTGGGAAGGTTCTGAATGGCACTATTAAGTTGTTGCTCCTGGCGCTGGCTGTAATCGAGCGTTCTGTCTACAGGGGCCTCCAGACGCTCAAGTTGTTCCAGTGAATTTTGCACCTGCACCCAGCCGCGGTCCTTGCGCACGCTGTCGATGTACAGATTGCGCGCGATACGAAACAGCCAGGTGCCCAGGCTGGCCTTGCTCGGGTCGAAGGATTCCGCCTTGTGCCACAGCTTGAGCAGCACCTCCTGCACCAATTCTTCCGCCTGCCCCTCGGGCACATTCAACCCCGTCAGGTAACGCAATAAACGCGGGGCGAAGTGATCGTAGATGCGCATGAAGCTATCGCGGTCCCTCTGGCGGGCCACGGCGGTGACTTCATCAATCCAAAGTCGGCTTGTTGTCGAGTCGCTGTGAGGGGTGGACAAGTGACAGAAGGTCCTGAGACTGGCAGTAATGCGCATAATCCACCTTCTGATCACTATTGTCTGGTTTTGGTTCGCGATGCAGAGGTGTTACGTAGCGGGATGAAGAGTGGATCACAGGATGTGACGAGCGGTGTGGAGGCATTTTACAGGTGCGGCCATGACAATGACCACGGGCCGGTCATGCAGGCCGTCGCTGTCATTTCTGACAGTAGCTCAGTGAGCGCTGGCTGTTTAATGTTTGATCTGGATGTTATCAAGGTCAGGGAGACCATTATGGACACTCGCGTTGCACGTGCTTCATCTACGCTGGCCAGGCTGGCCGGTGTACTGCTGGTCATCGTTTGTATGGGGTTTTTTGCGCCTCAGCGAGCTCAAGCCGAGGCTTTAAATCTGGTTACCTGTACAGGAACCCATACTACAAACTGGTCGCCAGGATTGACCAACACCAGTCAGACGATTGTTGTATCGACGACGAGCAACTGGAGCCCGTGTGTTTCGCTCTCATTCCCTCTGGTTACCAGCGCTTCGTCCAGCGAAAGCTTCCAGTCGACTTTTTCCTGCCAGTCGTTACTGCTGCCAACCTCCAGCAGGACATGGGTCATTAGCTGGAGCGATGGCGTCACCAGCACTTACACGTTCAACGCGACGATCAATAACATTGGTACTTTAAACACGACCATTGTCGGTGTTGGGACAATTGTGGACGGCCGTTATAAAGGCGCCAATGCCACCAGTACATTTTTACTGGGCAATCTTCAGTCAACGTTGAACGACAGCTGCGACACCGCCACTGGCGTTACTAGCGTCAGCGGTCTTTCAACACTGGTGATTACCCCGTGAGAAGTAGTCAGTCAGCGCGTGGATAAGGCCTGTTACGGTTTCTTGTACTGCAGGCTGAATTCCAACCTCATCGACTCCCCTTGCCGCAACAGCTTCAACCCCGGATGCCCCGGCAAATGATGGGCATTGACCGGGTGGCTGACCGGCTCAAAACCAAGAGGCGTTGCAGTTATAGCGTTGAGGTCATTGGCTTACCCAGTCTTCTACCCTCAGCCCCTCGACGCGCTGGAATTCACGCTGGTTGTTGGTGATGACCACGAGGCCAAGAGAGCGGGCATGTCCTGCAATCATTTGATCGTACGGGCCAATCGGTGTACCCGCTCTGGCCAGCTCGGCTCTGATCATGCCGGTGTGAGCCGCGGCGTCGCTATCGTAGGGAAGCAATTCAAGACGCGCTGCAAAACCTTCTACAACAGCAAGATTTCTTTCGGGACTGGAAGACTTTTCTGCGCCGTAGACAAGCTCCATCAACGTGATCGCGCTGATACACAGCTGCCCGTGATGAAGGTTGAAGGCCTCACGTACCGACACCGGCTTGTTCTTGATAGTGAAGATGCAGATATTGGTGTCGAGCATGTATTTGAGCATCAGAGTGATTCGCGCAGTTGTTCAACTGGCTGCTCGCGCTCTGCCATGAAGTCATCACTGACACTTTCACCATCGAACCAACTGTTCCACATTTCACCAGCAGGGGAAATGATGCGTGTCCTGCCCACTGCTACCACGTCTACCCGTTTCACGTCGTCGGGCAATGCCACCGCTTTTGGAAGTCGAACAGCCTGACTTCGATTGCTTTTGAAGACTGTGGATTGTTCCATGGGGCATTCCTCCTGGCGGGTCTGTCTGATAGGCAAGAGTAGGTTTTTTTAGGGATATGTCAATGGGATATCCCGGCTTGCCTTGTAACCTGAAATGAGCTGCCAGGGACGTATTCATAATGTCCGCGACACGACTTTGTACTGCAGACTGACCCCCAACCCCATCGACTCCCCTTGCCGCAACAGCTTCAACCCCGGATGCCCCGGCAAATGATGGGCATTGACCGGGTGGCTGACCGGCTCGAAACAGAAGAAATCCAGCCCCGGTGGGCAGAACACCAGAAAGTACTCGCTGCCAGTGGCGTGGCAGTGCAGCTCATAGCCCAGGTCTGGCTGGCTGATCAGGCTGTGGCCATCCCAGCCGGTGAAGCCGTTGTCCAGCCGAGCTTCGGGCAGTGTGTTGCTGTGGTGGAAGTTCCATTCGGCGGGCAGATCCTGCAACTCGCTTGGCAAACCTGCCTCATCGCACAGCCAGACCTGCGCGGCCCTGGCCTGCAGGCGTGTATGGGGCGTGCGTGGCAGGTAAGGGTGCAAGCCCAGGCCGTGCCACATGGCGTGGCTGTCCAGATGAGTGGTGGTCAGTTCGATACTCAGTTTGCCATCGTGCAGGGTGTAGCGCAGGTGCGCGCGGTAGGCGAATGGCTTCTGGCTGTCGAGTTGCAGACAGACCTGCTCTGCGGTGTGCTCAATGACCGTCCATGACTGCTGCCAGGCACTGCCATGAATCGGCAACGGGTCGTTGGCGCTGTTGGGGGTCAGTGCGAGCCAGCCATCGGGCGTGTCGAAGCCGCCGCTGCCGATCCGGTTCGACCAGGGCGCCAGCGGGTAGCAGGCCAGCCGCCTCGCAGTGCCGGCAGCCAGGGCTGCCTCGTCACTGTGGCGCAGCAGAGGTTGTCCGCTGGCCAGTACGGTCCAGTTGACAATACTGCCGCCGATGTCGGGAGCGACGCTCAGGCGGGTAATGCCGTCTTCAAGGGTCAGAACGTTCACGGGCATGATGCAGGGCCTTGTCGGGTGGTTGGGGGGCTTGCGGGGTGGCGCGGCGCCAGGTCAGCAGCACAATGCCGCTGACCACGATCAGCCCGCCGAGGATCTGGCCGCTGCTGAGCAACTGATCGAGAATCAGCCAGCCGAACAGCAGGCTCGCCACCGGCTCGATGTTCATCACCGGAGCATTGCGGCTGATGTCCAGACGCGCCATACAGATGAACAGCAGCGAGAAACCCAGCCCGTAGAGCAGCACCAGACTCGCCAGTGCGGTCCAGCCGATTCGGCTGGAGGGGAGATCCACGCCGCCGGGCAATACGCCACTGCTGCCTGCAACGGCTGCTACCACAAACACCACGGCCATGGTCAGCATGCTGCGAACGCTGCCGCGCATGCCCGCCAGTTTGTTATCGGTTATCCACAGTGCGAACGCGAATACCACCGCGGCGGTGCCCGCGTAGGCGATGCCCTCCAGCCACTGCGGCTCGCTGCTGCCCGGGTTCGACAACCGCTGCGGTACGTCCAGCGCCAGTGTCAGGCCAAACAGAATCAGCGCCATCAGGCCTGCCGCACGGCGTGTCGGCCTGGCACCGCCCAGCGCCCAGGTCAGCAACGCCAGCAGGATCGGCGAGACATTGACCACCAGTAACGCCAACGCGACCGGAATGCGCGCCACTGCCGAATAGATGCAAAAGCTTTGGGTCGCGATCAGCAGCCCGAGCAACAACTGCCAGCGCCAAGTGCTGGCCGGCAGACTGAGTGTTTCACGTTGCCACAGCACCAGGCTGGTGAGTACCAGCAAGGTCATGCCAGAGCGACAAAGGATGGCCAGCAGCAGACCGGTGTCATGATCGAAGGCAATACGTGCGGCAATGTGATTGCCGGCAAACGAGCAGGCCAGCAGCGCGAGGATCAGCACGGCAATGTGACGGGGGAACAGGGCAGGGGCGGACATACGCAACCAGCCTCCTTGGCTGGATAACAGAGAGTGCGCACCGGCGCTCTTTGCAGAGCCCGGTGGCGTTGCAGCGACAGACCTTAGAGCACGACGCTCGGCAGCCACAGCGAGATGGCAGGAACGTAGGTGACCAGCATCAGCACCAGAAACAGCGCGACGTAGAACGGCAGCAAGGCTTTCACGGTGGCTTCGATGGTGACTTTGCCCACCGCCGCGCCGACGAACAGCACTGCGCCCACCGGCGGTGTGATCAGCCCGATCCCCAGATTGACCAGCATGATCATGCCGAAGTGCACCGGGTCCACGCCGACGCCGACGATGACCGGCAACAGAATCGGCGTGAGGATCAGGATCAGCGGGGCCATGTCCATGACAGTGCCCAACAGCAGCAACATGACGTTGATGCACATCAGGATCACGTAGCGGTTGTCTGACAGGGTCAGGAACGCCGTGGTGATCTTCATCGGGATTTCCATCAGCGTCAGGATGTAACCGAAGCTGGCGGCAAAACCGATCAGGATCATCACGATGGAGATGGTCCGCGCAGCCCGGTGCATCAGCTTGGGCAGATCGCGCCATTTGTAGTCGCGGTAAATGAACATGGTGACGAAGAACGCCCAGAGCACGGCAATGGCAGCCGACTCGGTGGCGGTGAAGATCCCCGACAGAATGCCACCGAGAATGATGACCATGGCCATCATGCCCCAGAGCGCTTCACCGGCAATTTTCAGCGCTTTGCGCAGCGGAATCACTTCACCCTTGGGGTAATTGCGTCGGCGCGCGAAAATCATGCACAGGCCAATCATCACCGCGCTGAGCAACAGCCCTGGCATGATCCCGGCCATGAACAGCGAGGCAATCGATACCGTGCCGCCAGCGGCCAGTGAATAAAGCACCGAGTTGTGGCTGGGAGGCGTAAGCAGAGCCTGAACCGAGCCGCTGACGGTCACGGCGGTCGAGAAGTCCCGAGGGTAGCCGTTGCGTTCCATTTCCGGTATCAGCACCGAGCCTACCGATGCGGTATCGGCCACGGAAGAACCCGAGATAGCGCCGAAGAAGGTCGATGCCACGATGTTGACCAGCGACAGGCCGCCGCGCACAAAGCCCACCAGTACTGCGGCGAACGCGACCAGCCGTCGTGACATCCCGCCTTCGGCCATGATTGCCCCGGCCAGCACGAAGAACGGGATCGCCAGCAGCGAGAACTTGTTCACCCCGCCTGCGATCTGGATCATCAAGGCGTCGGCCGGAATGTCGATCCACCAGGCACCGATCAGGGCTGACAGGCCCAGCGCGTAGGCAACCGGCATGCCGAGAAGTATCAGTGCGATGAAGCTGCCCAACAGTATAAAAGCGTCCATTTATGCGGCACCTTCGCTTTCTTCAATAACGTCGAAGCGCATCACTGCGCGATGACTCTGGTCGCCCAGAAACAGTCTTTCCAGCACGAAAACCAGGGTCACGATGCCGCCGATGGGGATCGGCAGGTAAGAGATCCCGACGCGCAGAAAGGGCAGTTCGCCGACAAACTGATTCCAGGTGGTGGCGCACAGCTTGAAGCCCTTGAAGATCATGAACAGGGCCACTGTCGCCATCAGGATCTGCACCAGCACAGAGGCGATGCGGCGTACCTGCTGCGGCATGCGGTCTACCGCCATCGAAACGGCCATGTGCGCCCCGGCGCGGTAGCTGGCGGCGGCACCGAAGAAGGTAAACACCACCATCAGCAGAATGGCGGTAGGTTCCGGCCAACTGGAGCCGCTGCCCAGGATGTAGCGGGCGAAGATGCCCCAGGGGATGATCAGGGTCATGATCAGCACCGACAGACCGGCGATACCGATGCAGGCCCGATAGAGCGTGTCGTTGATGCGCAAAAGCGTATTTTTCATGGAGGCTCACCACTGCGGCGGCGAACGAGCTTGCGCTCGTCCCCGCAGCTTAATCGGACAGGCTTATTGGGCCGCTTGGGAACTGGCCGCAGCCAGCGCCGGATTGGTCTGGACCGCTTCGATGCGGCTGATCAAGTCCTTGTAGGGCGCGCCGAATTTGTCACGTACCGGTTGGGTAGCGTCGTAGAACGCTTTCTTCTGCTCCGGTGTCAGCGTGATGAATTCCACGCCTGCGGCCTTGAGCTTGACCTCGGCATCGGCTGACGACTTGTCCCACAACACGCGCTCTTCCATCTGCGCTTCACGCGCGAGCTTTTTCACCAGCGCCTGTTGCTCGGGCTTGAGCTTTTCCCAGGTGGCTTTCGACATCACGATCGGCTCAGGCAGGATCAAGTGCTCGGTCATCGTGAAGAATTTGGCGTTCTGGTAGTGGTTGTGCTGGAAGTAGGTGGGCGGGTTGTTTTCAGCGCCATCGATGACGCCGGTCTGCAGGGCGCTGAAGATCTCGCCGGTAGCCATGGCGATGCCGTTGCCGCCCATGTCGTTGATGGTTTCGATGAACACCGGGTTGCCTTGAACGCGGATTTTCATGCCTTTGAGGTCAGCAATCTGCCGTACCGGTTTTTTGGTGTACAGGTTGCGGGTGCCGCCATCCATCCAGGCCAGCGCGACCATGTTGAATTGCGAGTTGGTGATCTTGTCGAGAATTTCCTGGCCGATCTCACCGTCGATAATCGTGCGCATATGTGCCTGATCGCGGAACACGAACGGCAGGTTGAAGACGTTGACGTCCGGCACTACCGGGCCGACGATGCCGAGGCTGACGCGGGTCATCTGCACGGCACCGCTCTGCACTTGCTCGACCACTTCCTTCTCGGAGCCAAGCACGCCGCCGGCGTACATCTTGAAGCTGATCTCGCCCTTGGATTGCTCCTCGAGCTTCTTGCCCATGTTCTGTTCGGCCACAACCGGCGCGTAGCCTGCGGGATGAACCTCGGCGAACTTGATTTTGACGTCTGCCTGGGCCAGGCCCGACATGCAGAAGGCCAGCGGGAGTGCCGCGATGAGAAGCTTGCGTTTGAAATCCATGGATATCTCCAATGTTGTTATTTTTGGTCGAGCTAAGGATTGTTCGGTAGGCGCAATCAGCCCTGAAAAACGGGTTCCTCCAGGCCTTTGACGCCAGGTCGCAAAGCGAACACACCACCGGCGAGCGGCTGGTCGCTGAGATCGCCACCTGGGCGAATGGAGGTCACGAACAGGGTGTCCAGGTTCGGGCCACCAAACGCACACATGGCAGGTTTTTTCACGGGCACGACCAGCGAGCGGTCGAGTTTGCCGTTGGGGGTAAAGCGATGGACCAGACCCGCGTCGTTGCCGCAGATCCAGTAACAGCCGTCTGCGTCGATTGCAGCGCCGTCCGGGCGGCCCAGATAGTTGTTCATGTCCACGAACAGTCGGCGGTCATGTGGCGTGCCGCTGTCAGTGTCGTAATCGAAAGCCCAGATCTTTTGTACAGCGGGGTGTGAATCGGACAGGTACATGGTTTTGCCGTCCGGGCTGAACGCCAGGCCGTTGGGGACGATCAGGTCTTTGAGTTGCGCCTCCAGTGTCTTTTGCCCGGCGCTGTAGCGATACAGTGCACCAACCACTGCGCCCGCTGCCATGTCCATCAGCATGGTGCCCGCCCAGAAGCGCCCTTGGCGATCACAACGGCCATCATTGAAGCGCATGCCCGTTTGAGCATGCTCAACGCTGGCCAGCAGGGTACTGATCAGGCTGCCGTCGTCGCAGGGCTGCAAGTGATAGAGGCCGTTCTCCATCCCGGCAATCCAGCCGCCACGGCTGTCGGCAGCGATACAGGCCAGCATTTGCGGGGCTTTCCAACTGCGCGTGCGGTCCTGACTGGAATCCCAGCGATGCAGCTCGCCGTTGGGAATATCCACCCAGTACAACGCTTGTTCACGCACGCTCCAGACCGGGCTTTCGCCCGTTGCATTCTGTGCATCGACTATCAGTTCGGCATCCATGACGGTTCGTATCTCCAGAGTTGTGCAACCAGAGTTCTGCGCCAGGAGCGCGCCGCTTATTTATCGCCGAACGGTCCGGACGCTACAAACGCACCGCCCTGGTAAACCATTGCCGGGTCGTCGTCCGCCGGCATTGGCTGGGCGTCGACCTTGGCGCGGAAGACCTCCGAGCTGTCTTTAGGGGCGTAGTCCAGTTTGCTGGCAAAGCGGTTGTCCCACCACACGGTCTTGTTGTCCGACACGCCATACACCACGGTGTGGCCGACGTCCGGCGTGTACAGGGCGCGCTCGAGCAACCGGGTCAGGTCATCGAAGCTCAGCCAGGTGCTCATCATTCTGCGGTTCTGTGGTTCAGGGAACGATGAGCCGATGCGGATGCTGACGGTTTCGATGCCGTAACGATCAAAGTAGAAGCTGGCCATGTCTTCGCCGTAGGACTTGGACAAACCATAGTAGCTGTCCGGGCGGCGCGGGGAGTGCGCGTCGATGGTTTCGTTCTGCTTGTAGAAACCGATCACATGGTTGGAGCTGGCGAAGATCACGCGTTTCACGCCATGCCGGCGGGCGGCCTCGTAGATATGGAACACGCCGCAGATATTAGCGCCGAGGATTTCCTCGAAAGGCCGTTCGACCGACACGCCGCCAAAATGCAGAATGGCGTCCACGCCTTCGACCAGACGGTGTACGGCGTCTTTGTCCGCCAGATCGCAGACCTGCACTTCTTCATGGTCGCCGACCGCGGGCGCCATCTCGGCGATATCAGAGAGTCGCAGAATGTGTGAGTAAGGGCGCAATGTCTCGCGCAATACCTTGCCCAGGCCGCCTGCAGCACCGGTCAGCAGGAGGCGATTGAAGGGAGTTTGAGTGGTATGAGCCGATGCCATGAGAAAAGTCCCGATTGTTATTTTTTGTCATCTGTTGTCGTATGACTTGCCGGATTATCGGCACCGCCTACGTGAATTGTCAACGCGGCCAAGGTATAAAAAAGTCCCTGTGCGAACTGCAGCACAGACACCTGCGACAAGGCAAAGCCGGTCTCGGAAGGCAGGCTTTGCCTCACGGTCAGAGCAGCGAAATCGGGTAGCTGATGAACACCCGGTTTTCGTCGAATTCATTGACACTGAAGTCGCGGCGGATACTTGCGTTGCGCCATTTGACGTTGAGGTTCTTCAGTGCGCCGCTTTGTACGGTGTACGCCAGTTCCGACTCGCGCCCCCATTCCTTGCCGTCAGTGATGGTGCCGGTGTGCACATTATCGCCGCTGATATAGCGGTTCATCATGGTCAGGCCGGGTACACCGAGCACTGCGAAGTTGTAGTCGTGGCGCAACTGCCAGGATTTCTCTTTGGCGTTATCGTAGCTGGAGTTGTAACTGTCGTTGGCCAGCGTGCCGCCGCTGGTGCCGTTGACGCGCATCCACGCCGTATCGCCGGTGAGTTTCTGCAGGCCGACATAAAATGTGCTGCCGCCGTAGCGGGCTGAAAGCAGCGCGTAGGTGGTCTTGTTGTCCAGATCGCCCGCGAGCTTGTTGCCGTCTTCCTTGCCGGTGAAGAAACCCAGGTTGGCCCCCAGGGTCCAGTCGCCGATGGGCTGGCTGTGCAACAGGTTGAAGTACTGCTGCTGGTAGATGTCCTGCAGTTCCGAGTACCAGACACCGACCTGAGTGCGCTTGTCGTTGAAGACGTACTCACCGCCGCCGAAGTTGAAGCGATCAGAAGTAAACGCGCCTCGTCCGTTCATCGACATGTCTTCCATACTGGCGTCGTTACGCGGGCTGTTGCCCCGGAACTGGCCGCCATACAACGTCAGCCCGTCGATTTCCCTGGACGTCACCTGTCCGCCCTGAAAGGTTTGCGGCAACGAGCGGCCGTCATCGGAACGCAGGATTGGCAGCACCGGCATCCATTCGCCCACTTTCAGTTCGGTCTTGGAAACCCGAGCCTTGCCCGCCACACCCAGACGCCCGAAATCATCCGCCGGGCGGCCGTCACTGTGGATCGGCAGCAACTGAGTGCCTCCCGTGCCTTTGCCGCCATCAAGCTTGAGCGAATACAGGCCCAGCACATCAACCCCGAAACCGACCACGCCCTGGGTAAAGCCCGACTTGGCATCGAGGATGAAGTTTTGTGTCCATTCTTCGGCTTTGTTCTGCGGCGCTGCGCTGTTGGGAAACGCGGGGTTGGTGAAGTTACGATTGAAGTACGCATTACGCAGGGTCAGCGTGGCTTTGGTGTCGTCCACGAAACCTTCGGCCATGCTCAGCATCGGGAAAATCAGCGTCATGCCGCCAACACCCAGCAGGATGCGCGAGCGGGAAGTGTGAGATGTCATTATTGTTTTGCTCCCTTGTTTATCAAAACCGTCCCCTTTTCTGGTCACGCGCAGCGGCGACCGACACCTTCGAGGATTACGTGATGCCTGTTGCCAGGCATGGCCTCGACCGACAGACGGCCGAGTACCGTTCGCGGTGTATCAGCGAATACTGTGAATCTGAAAAGGTGTCAGGCACTGCAACGCAGCCAGAGCAGGTAAGGCTTCAATAATCGGTGGGGCGGACGTGTAGACGAGAGTTTTCATGATTGGCCCAGTCTTGTTTTTATTTTTGGCGTTATAGGTTGTCGTACAACCAAGGCGATATTTACAGCGTGGCCTCTGTTTGTCAACGCGCTGTTAGTCGAGGTTTACCGATTCACCTGATTTTTAACCGGTCATAAAGCGCTGGCTGAATGGGACTGAACGCTACGCAAGACTGCGCAGTCCACCTCATAACCCATTCTCTCTTTTGGAGCTGCCGCATGAATCGATTCACCCAGAAAGTCGTTGTTGTCACCGGAGCCGGTTCTGGAATCGGCGAAGCGACCGCCAAGCGTTTCGCACATGAAGGCGCGAGCGTCGTGCTGGTCGGTCGCAATCAGGAGAAGCTTGCCAAAGTAGCCGCGCAACTGAAAGGTGCAGAGCATCTGATCAGGGCTACCGATGTGGCGGATCTGACGGATGTAGAGGCGCTGTTCAAGGAAGTGGCTGAACGCTTCGGTCGCTTGGATGTACTGGTCAACAACGCAGGTGTCGTCAAGTCGGGCAAGGTGACGGAGCTGGGCGTGGAAGACTGGAAAGCAGTGATGTCAGTGGATCTGGATGGTGTTTTTTATTGCACCCGTACCGCCATGCCTGCGTTGATCGCCAGCAAAGGCAACATCATCAACGTATCGTCGGTGTCCGGCCTGGGCGGCGACTGGGGCATGAGCTTCTACAATGCTGCCAAAGGCGCGATTACCAATTTCACCCGCGCGCTGGCCCTGGACCATGGCGCAGATGGCGTACGAATCAATGCCGTTTGCCCATCACTGACTCGCAGCGAACTGACTGAAGACATGCTGGGTGATGAAGCATTAATGGCAAAGTTCATGGAACGCATCCCGCTGGGGCGTCCGGGCGAAGCTGAAGATGTCGGCGATGTCATCGCTTTTCTGGCCAGTGAAGACGCGCGCTTCGTGACTGGCGTCAACCTCCCGGTGGATGGCGGATTGTCAGCGTCCAACGGCCAGCCGCCGCAGGCTTGATGTTGCTAGCTGCGCCTTTGCCACCTCGCCAGGTGGTCGATTGTGATCATTTTAAAGTGCTTCAGCGCAGAAGAGTGCAGACGTCACGATTCGCGTACGCCCAATGTGGCCGCGCTGCAAAAGGCCGGCGCGGCGATCGCCAGTGACTAAATAGTCCGCATCGCCTGCAAGCGCCATAGCCAGCAAAAATGAATCATTTGGATCATCGGCCTCTTCTTCAATTGTCAGGCGCTCTAGCACTAGAGCTCGCTGCAGGTTATTGATCATGGTGCCAACTTTGGAGGGCTGCAGGATAGCCTGCAACTTGGGGTAGCGGCTGGCCCGACGAATTTCATCCAGCTGCATCTGTGAGGTCACTATCTCGAAGCGGGCGGTGCGCCAGGCACGATAAAAGGTGTCGGGTGCACCATGTGGCGAGATCAGGGCGCTGAACAGGATGTTGGTATCCAATACGACCCGCATCAGGGTTTGCGTGCCCAGTCGAGAGCTTCATCAATCGTGTTGGTCAGCTGTGCCTCACTTAAATGCGCATTGGAAGCTTTTGCCTGCTCAGCGCTCAATTCCAGAATATGTGCCCGCACTGCTTCTTCGATGAAGCGAGAGAGGTCGCCTTTGCGACCACCGCCTTGGCTGGCCAGAAACATGCGCAGCGATTGGTCAGTGTCTACAGAAACGGCTATGTTCCAGCGAGTTGTATTCATACCTTTTCCTCGATAGGTGTTTATGTGTTTATACACCTGTCTTTTGTTTTTGTGGAACAGTCGAAAAGCTTTGCAGCAGCTTGAGTGCCTTTTTGTGGAGGATAGAAACAAACAAGCCCGGAAAACCGGGCTTGAGGGTTGCTGCGGATGATCAGATCCGGAAGTGGCTGACCATCGTCTGCAATTGTCCGCCCAGGCGCGCCAGCTCGACGCTGGAGGCAGCGGTTTCCTCGCTGGCCGAGGCGGTCTGCTCGGACACATCGCGCACGTTGACGATGCTGCGGCTGATTTCCTCGGCTACGGCGCTCTGCTCCTCGGCAGCGGCGGCGATTTGCTGGTTCATGGCCTGAATGTTGGAGACTGTCTGGGTGATGCTGCCCAGCGACGTACCGGCCTGACGGCTCAGCTGTACGCTGCTGACGGTCAGTTCGCGGCTGCTCAGCATGATGCTGGACACTTGGCGCGTGCCGCTTTGCAGGGCGGCAACCAGCGTCTCGATCTCGACGGTGGATTGCTGCGTACGCTGCGCCAGGCCACGAACTTCGTCGGCAACCACGGCAAAGCCACGCCCGGCTTCCCCGGCACGCGCGGCCTCGATGGCGGCGTTGAGGGCCAGCAGGTTGGTTTGTTCGGCCACCGCCTTGATCACATCCATGACCTTGCCGATCTTGTCGCTTTCCTGCTCCAGCAGGCCCATGGCGTCTGCCGAGCGACCCACTTCGTTGGCCAGACGCTCGATCTGGGCAATCGCTTCGCCCACCACCTTGTCGCCATCGCGTGCTTCGCGGTCGGCGTTGGACGCTGCCTGCGAGGCCTGCTCGGCGTTACGCGCCACTTCTGCAACCGTGGCCGACATCTCGTGCATGGCCGTGGCCACCTGATCGGTTTCGACTTTCTGGCTGTTGACGCCGGCGCTGGTCTGTTCGGTAACGGCCGATAGCTCTTCGGCGGCACTGGCGATCTGTACGACACTGTCGCGAATCCCGCCGATCAGCTCACGCAGCGTGCTGCCCATGCGCTGAATACCTTGCTGCAACACACCCAGCTCGTCACGACGAGTGACCGCCAGGGTCTGGGTCAGGTCGCCGGAAGCAATGCGATCGACCACTGCCAGGGTTTCCTGCAATGGACGGGTAATCTGCCGGGTGATGATCACGGCTGCGATCATGCCCAAAATGATGGCCAGCAGCGTGCAAGTGATCTGCGTAGTGCGGGCCTGCGCGCTTTCCTGATCGCGGCGATTCAGTTGCAACTGATACATGGCTTCGCTGATTTTGACGATGTCCTGGCCCTGTACCGTCATTTCCTGGCGAGCCAGAGCGATGTTAGCAGTCGCGGCCTTGAAGTTCTGCAGCGTGGTGCGGTAGGCCATCAGCGAGGTTTCCAGTTGCCTGAGCTGATCGGCCTGGGTGCTGCTGAACGTTGTTTTCAGCGTGTCCAGATCCTTGATGGCCAGATCCAGTTTTGCCACGGCTGCCTGCTCGGTTTCGGGCGTGGCATTGGTGGTGTAGCCACGCACTTCATAACGCGCGAGCCTCAGGTTTTCCTTTGCATCAGTGACGATCCGGTATTGCTCAAACCGATTGGCATCGGCAGGGTCCATTTTTTTTACTTCATCCTGAAGCAGCTCAAACACATCGATACTTTTGCCGGCATGCATGGTCAGTTCATCACGCGCCGCAGTGCTGGCCTTGTACCCGCTGCGCATATTATTCAGCGATTTCTGATAGTCAGCGATCACCGCAGACAATTGTTCGAGCATTTTCACGTTCTCAGGGCTCTTGAACGTGGCCAGCAGCTTCTGCTGATAATTCTTGAAGCCATCCAGCGAAACCTGAACGGCCTCTGCGACTTTCTCGTCGCCGTCAGCCACCATGTACTGCAGGCGGGCAACCCGCAGTTTGGTCAGTTGTGAATTAAGTGACGTAATGTCGCTCATCCAGTTGCTGCGATTGATCAGACTGGTCATGCTGGTCCAGCCGGTCAGGGCAAGAATGGCAGTAAAAACAAGTACAAGACCAAACCCGAGGGCCAGCTTCATATTGACGCTGATGTTTGCGAACCAGCTATTCATCGAATTCTCCGAGCGTGGTCATTTTAAAGGTGAAGCGGTTGGCGGAAGTTGTGACTGTGCGACCGCCAAGGCATTTCATACAGACACCATCGGCCAGCGTTCGCCAAGCTAAAATAAAAAATGCGCGAATAGTAAAAGAGACCGGCGGGCTTTCAATCACGGCATGTCACGGTTATAAATGCTCGCCGAGCACATTGAAACAGAGCATTGTCGTCATTAAAAAGACGTCAAAATGCTGTCCCTGTTCGTGCAATGAACACCTTCTTTTTGTGGGCTTATTGCTTACAGGGAATGACATTCTTGTAAGCAAGTTGCTCAGGCAGCCGAACCCCTCTGTCCCTGTTGAGATGCCTCGTAATGACTTTAAAGTTTCGTCATAAAATCCTGCTGGCTGCGTCCGGCGTTGTGGTATTGGCGTTCGCGCTGTTCACGCTGTACAACGATTACCTGCAACGCACCACCATCAACCAGAACTTGGAGTCCTCGGTGGGGCAGGCAGGGCAACTGACCGCCAGCAGTGTGCAGAACTGGCTGAGCGGACGCATTCTGGTGCTGGAAAACCTCGCCCAGAACGTCGCGTTTCAGGGCGTGAATTCCGACCTGAGCGGGCTGGTATCGCAGTCTTCACTGGTGTCGACCTTTCAGTTCACCTACGTTGGTGACAGCAAAGGCATGTTCACTCAGCGGCCTAATGTCGATATGCCGGCGGGTTACGACCCACGCCAGCGGCCTTGGTACAAGTCCACGGTCGACGCCGGCAAAACCATTCTCAGTGCGCCGTATCTGGCTTCTGTCGGCGGCCTGGTGGTAACCATCGCCAGCCCGGTCAGGACCGCAGGTCAGGTGAGCGGTGTGGCGGGCGGTGACCTGAGCCTGGACACGCTGGTCAAGATTATCAATTCGGTCGAATTCGGCGGTATCGGTTACGCCTTTCTGGTCAGTGGCGACGGGCAGATCATCGTCAGCCCGGACAAAGACCAGGTCATGAAAAACCTCAAGGATATCTACCCCGGCCAGACCCTCAGCCTGGACGCGCGCTTGCGTGAGGTCAACCTCAATGGTCAGCAAAGGCTGTTGTCGTTCACCCCGATTACCGGGCTGCCCTCGGCTGACTGGTACATCGGCTTGTCGATCGACAAGGACAAGGCCTACGCGCCGTTGAGCCAGTTCCGCAGCTCGGCGATGGTTGCTGTGTTGATTGCCGTGACAGTGATTGCGTTGTTGTTGAGCCTGCTGATTCGCGCACTGATGCGCCCACTGACCGACATGGGCCGGGCAATGCAGGACATCGCCCAGGGCGAGGGTGACTTGACCCGACGCCTGAGTATTCAGGGCAAGGACGAGTTCGCCGAACTGGGCGGCTCGTTCAACCAGTTCGTAGAGCGCGTGCATGCCTCCATTGCCGAGGTCTCCTCTGCCACGCTGCAGGTGCATGACCTGTCGCAACGAGTGGTCAACTCTTCCAACTCGTCAATCGTCGGCTTTGACGAGCAGAGCGCCCGCACCAACAGTGTGGCCGCTGCCATCAACGAGCTGGGTGCTGCGACCCAGGAAATTGCCCGTAACGCATCGGACGCCTCGATTCAGGCCAGTGAAGCCCGAACTCAGGCTGAAGACGGTCAGGTGGTGGTCGAAAAGACCATCAACGCCATGAGCGAGTTGTCCGCCAAGATCAGCGATTCCTGCACGCAGATCGAGCAGCTCAATGCCAGCACCGACAACATCGGCCATATCCTCGATGTCATCAAAGGCATTTCGCAACAAACCAACCTGCTGGCCCTCAACGCCGCCATCGAAGCTGCGCGTGCGGGTGAAGCGGGCCGTGGTTTTGCGGTAGTCGCCGATGAAGTGCGTAACCTGGCTCATCGCACTCAGACATCCGCAGACGAAATTCACAAGATGATCGGTGGTTTGCAGACCGGCTCACAGCACGCTGTGCTCAACATGAACGAAAGTCAGTTGTCTAGTCAGGAAAGTGTCGAAGTTGCCAATCAGGCGGGAAGTCGACTGCGCGATGTAACGCGTCGTATTGGCGAAATCGATGGCATGAACCAGTCTGTCGCAGCCGCCACAGAAGAGCAGACCGCTGTTGTTGAAACACTCAACATTGATATCAACCAGATCAACACACTGAATCAGCAAGGCGTCGCCAACCTTAATGAAACCCTCAATGATTGCGCTGCGCTTTCACAGCAAGCCGGACGTTTGAAACAATTGGTCGACAGTTTCAAGATCTGACCGTATATCCAGTAACAGAGGCCGGATCACATGAGTGTGGTCCGGTTCCTGAACAGGGTGTCCTGTCATCGTTTCAACTTTCAGAACTGCGCAGAATAAAAAAGGCCTGCACGGTGGCAGGCCTTCTGTTAGAGATCCTTTTTGACCTCTTTATCGATGTGCTTGTCAGCCTTGTGACGTTCCTTATCGTCATGCTTGGCACCTTTGTCGTTCTCACCCGCGTCGTGCTTTACGCCTTTGTCCACTTCTTTGGCGTCATGATCAACGCCTTTATCCAGCTCGCGGTTGTCGTGTCTGACGCCCTTTTCCAGCTCGCTCTCTGCGAAAGCTGCTGGTGCTGCGGCACCTGCCAGGAAGAGTGCGGCAGTCATGGAGAGTACGAGTTTGCGCATGCGTTGCTCCTTCATAAGAAATGCTGGCCCTTCGTAAGCCATCCTTGTTGAGCATAGCTCATGACTGAGAGCTGGGTTTGGGAGTGGGCTGGGCAAAAAGTACGGCATTGGGTGAGGCTTTCTGCATTCAGGAGCGCTGGGCTCAGGTTCAGAGCGGTAGCAACTAGCAATAGGGTGCTGCGCCAGTGGCTACTGGAGGCTGTGAGCAGCCGCCAGAAACAAGAAAGCCCGCACGAGGCGGGCTTCTTGTTTGGTTTAAAGCTTCAGAGAAGCTTTTAAACTGGTAGTTGGTGGTACACAGTCATTTGAACCTGAATCTTAAGACTTTGTTTTATATAGTTTTTTATTTTGCATTTTTAGTTAGGCATACATGTGGGCATACACGGTTGGTTTGCCTGTCCCATTCACTCTGCATGCAGCGCAGCAATTCATTGGGGTTACTAGCTGGTATGACATGGATTGGCGCAGTAGTAGCAACCGTTAATCCTGTTATCCGACCATTTTTGTTTGGCGGCGGCTACCGCTCCATGACACGTGGGATAGCCCAGCCGACAGTTCCGTGGTTGGTACCCGAGTGGCATGCAGCAGGCAGAATTGTTCGGGCTAATTCCGAAAACTGGCGGGGTCCCTGGGAGTATTGAGCTAGCACGGGGCAGGAAACCCGCGTGGGTTTGGTAGCTGCTGCTCGGTTGACGTTGGTTGACAGTTGGCGGGTTGACAGCAGCACATCAGTAGCTGAGGGAATGAACATCTGGGTTCACCACCCGATTGGGTGAGTTCACCGGGTTCACCAGTTCACTAAGCTGGGAAAACGTCGGCTACTCAAGATGCGCGGGTTCCCTGCCCCGTATGCAGCGGAGGTCCTCAGGGTCCCCCGGCTTATGCCGGATTCCATTCGCTGATGGTGCTCACTTCAAAGGGGGGGCGGGGACAGGCCTTTCAAATGCGGTGTAACTGGTGTTTCAGGTGTAACGCTAATGCTTAAGTAAATGAAAAATAAGGATAAAATAGTTGTAACACTTCGCCGAGAGTTTCTGTGTATGTGATGTAACAATACGGAACTGTGTAACGCTGCCGCTGCCTCCTAGGGAAGGTCTGAAGTAGGCATCGATTTTTGACGCTCTCATGGCCTGAGGTTCAAAAAAAGCTCGCCCGATCAGATAATTAGACGTTTTCCGCTCTTAACTCATCGATTTTCCTTCAAACAGCACCTTTCCAAGGCGTTTTTCCGCATTACAGGCGCACCTCTCCCATCGCCAGCAGCCGTTTTCGCACCATCCAAAGGTTCGACAAGGCAAACAGAGTAGCCTGTTGCGCGGTGTTTTTAGCCAGCCCGCGAAACCGGACTTTCGTATAACCAAACTGGCGCTTGATCACGCGAAACGGATGTTCAACCTTCGCCCGTAACTGGGCTTTCGTGAACTCGATTTTGCGATAGACCCGTGCGATCAAACTTTTCTCGCCATGCTTTTTATAACGGCTTGGGCGGGCCGCAATTGACCAGATCATCTGACGATCCTGATGCTCCGCACGCTTGTCCACGCCGGTGTAGCCCGCATCACCGCTGACATAGGTTTCCTCACCATGTAGCAATTGATCAACCTGAGTCACGTCCGCCACATTCGCCGCAGTACCCACCAGGCTATGGACTAAACCCGACTCGGCATCGACGCCGATATGCGCTTTCATGCCGAAGAAATACTGGTTTCCTTTCTTCGTCTGATGCATTTCGGGATCGCGTTTGCCGTCCTTGTTCTTGGTCGAGCTCGGCGCATGAATGATCGTCGCATCGACCACCGTACCTTGGCGCAGCATCAAACCTCGATCACCCAGATAGCCATTGATGACCTGCAAAATCCCGCCTGCCAACTCATGCTTTTCCAACAGACGCCGGAAGTTGAGAATCGTGGTTTCATCGGCGATTCGATCCAGACTCAACCCTGCGAACTGGCGCAGGATCGTTGTCTCGTAAAGTGCTTCCTCCATCGCCGGATCGCTGTAACCAAACCAGTTCTGCATCAGGTGAATACGCAGCATCGCCATCAGCGGATAAGCCGGACGGCTAGGAGCCGTCCTCAAGAAAGAATGAGCTAGCCATATTGAGCAGATCAAAGGCCTTCCAAAAGTGCTCTTTGAATTGTTCGTGTAGAGCCAGCTCGCCAACGGCTAATTCGACATCGTCCACGTCCCACACTAGGGAGTTTATGTCGAAGCCAGCGATCTCCAGTAATGTCTCGTTCCCCTGCTTTGCGGCCATTTAGGCTTCCCCTCCGCCCCGAATCCGGTGTGATTTCGCCCGCGTCGCCATAAGCGAAATACGGCTGCCATCAGTCTTGAGGGGGGCGTGACCGTTACACGAACCGACAAGGTTACACGCCGTGTACGTTAGAACTGCGTTATGTGTAACTTCAAATAAAACTAAGTAATTCAGTATGTTAGGTTTACTCGTTACACCCGTAACACGAGTTACACCGGTTTTGATTGGGACATGGGATTGGCGACTCATACGGCTTTTCCGAAATGTCCTTGCACCACGTTACCTGTTGCGAGTCCATCAAGATGATCTGCGTACCACTGCATCATTACAGCCCGTTGCTCCAGGTATTGAGCTTTGTTGTAAACGCCTCGTACGCCAGGCGCCTTGTGGCTCAGTTGAGACTCCACATGATCTGCGGGAAATCCGTGCTCATTGAGGATCGTGCTTGCGATATGTCGGAAGCCGTGTCCGGTCTGTCGGCCTTCGTATCCAAGACGTCTTAAGGCCATCAGGAAGACAGTATCGCTTCGGGGTTTGGTACGGTCGCTTCGGCCAGGAAATAGAAGAGTGTATGACCCGGTGATTACGTAAAGTTGCTTGAGCGCGTCGATTGCCTGACGACTCAGCGGGACCAGATGCTCACGTCCCTTTTTGCGACCTTTTCGCTCAATGGGGACTGTCCATATTTTTTTGGCTAAGTCGAACTCGGACCACGTCGCTTCTCGAAGCTCGCTAGGCCGCACGGCAAGCAACGTCAGAAGCTGTAGGCCAAGCTGAACGTCCTTTGCATGAGGATATGAGCTTATTGCCCTGAGCAAGGCGGGAAGCTCATCAGGTGGAACGTGTGCATAGTTTTCAGCTTTGCCAGAAGAGAGGAATTTGTGAACCCCTTCCAATGGATTATTCACGGCCCTGCCTGTTACGCGAGCCAAGTCATAGACGTCTTTGCAATAAGCCCTTACCCGGCTCATCTGCTCAAGAATTCCCTGCTTCTCAAGCCCTCTCAGCCTCAGGCTCTAGGCCTGCAAGGGTGGTGTCTGCGAGAGGGCGGCGCTTAATGTCTGCGCGTTTCATCCATGTATGCCTCAGTTCAATTAATATTGAAGCATACACGTGGGCATACACGGCTGGGAAGGATAAGGGTAGATAAGGATGAACAGCCAGATACAAGAAAGCCCGCACTAGGCGGGCTTCTTGGGGTTGTTTATAGACAACCATAGACGTCTATAAACAGGTACTTGGTGGCTACACAGGGACTTGAACCCCGGACCCCAGCATTATGAATGCTATGCTCTAACCAACTGAGCTATGTAGCCAAGTGGCGCGCATTATTCGCGCTAAGCGGATATGTGTCAAGCGTTGCTGTGAAAAATAATTGCTTGTGATCAATCGCTTAGGCAGACGCCACCGCAATGGCGGCGTTTTCCAGTGGTTATCGGAACAGGGTGTCGAGCATTTCCAGGTCATCGAACTCTTCCGCCATCTCCAGCATGTCGGCCATCTCCCGTTGATCCCTGAGCCAGGCCTTGAGGCTCCTTGGTTCAGTGAGTGCCTGCAGTTCATCTTGCGCTTGATCAAGGTGTCCACGGATGATTTTGATCTGCTTCGCACATTTGCCGTTGACGGTCTTGGGTTTGATGTCCTCGTAGGGGTCCATCAGGAATTGTTCCCTGATCGTCATCTTGCGATCATGGATCTCGTCTTCCAACTCTCTGAGCTGTTCGCTCAGGATGCGGTTGAAGTGTTTGAGGCGTTTGTCGGAGATGCTGTCGATGTGGGTCTGGTCGATCTGCTCGATCTCCATTTGCATCTGCAGTAGCGCCAGCAGGTTGTCATTTTCGTAGGCTTCGTTCACTCGCTGCATGAGCGCCGTTTTTCGCTCGCGCTCATCGGCGTCCTGCTCGCGGTCCGGGTGCAGTGCGCTGGCCAGTTTGCGGTAGATTTCGCGTAACGACTGGCTGCCTTCTGCCTGTTCCTGCTCGCGGCGTATTTCGCTGGCGGTGGGTTTTTTCGGCTTCTGTGAGTGTTGTTCCTGTTCGGCCCGTTCTCTCAGTTGCTCTTCAATGTGCCGGGTCACGTCGTCAATGGATTGCAGGTCGACATCGTCTCCCAGTTCCACGCCCAACTCGTCCTCCAGCGACGTCTTGAACAGCTCGTCTTCCAATCGCCGCTCTTCGTCGAAATCGTTACCTGTGTATTTGAGATACAACTGCTTGAGCTCTTCGTCGTGCCCTGCGCCCATGAGCGAAATCGTAATGGCGCAGATGATCTCCAACAGCGTGGCGCGGTCTTTCTTGCTCAGGCGGAATTGATCAAAGGCCTGGTCAAGCAGGCGCAGCTTGCTTATGTCGTTCTCGGCTTGCTCTTTGAACATCGGGACCAGCTCTTTGGCCCACAGCTGCTCACAGGTCGTCGAAGCCGATAACCATTGCTGGAGAAGCTTGCGTCTGGTTTCAAGCTTTTCCATCAGCGTGTTGAATTTTTTCTGGCCGGCGCTCAATTGAGGCTTGGAGGGTTGCGCAACGATACGCGGCGACGCGGGCGGGGTGGTCATGAGGAGACCTCCTGTGAGGGCGAGATCGCGGTGACTTATAGGGGGGTTTCTACCAAGCTTACTTTTTTCGGCGTGCTCTCAGGGTGAATAATTTGCTGTTGTAAGAAAGCCTTTTCCGACTGGTGGGGGCGGTCCGGTTCTTGCTTGAATGTAGTTGAAGCGTCAATTGCCGCACTACTTGCTACGAAAGCGATCCTGCCACAGCGTTTTTCGTACCAATGTGAGGCAACACGTATCGCCATTGAAACAAGAACATGGCATTTTGCTGTCAGTGTTTTTTCTGAAAAAATGCATCGCCTCTGTTTGTTCAGATCCGGCCGGTGTTCACGGGGAGTTGCAGGACATGAACAGTCTTTTGTCACCGGGCATGCGCCTGATGGGGCATTTTGGTTTTGCTCGCAAGTTTCAGGTCTTGTTCCTGCTGTTCATGTTGCCGTTGGCGGGCAGTGTGTGGGTAATCACCAAGGACTATCGCAACAAGCTCGATGTCATCTCGGGAGAGCAGTCAGGCGTGCGCCAATTGCTGGCGCTCGACGAACTCAACGTTGAATTGTCCGCTCAGCGCGATCACGCGGCCCGCTGGAAAGCCTCCGATATCCTGCGCGAGCCAACCCCTGCTGCCAAAGAGGCAATGGCCAATGTCGATGCTGGCATCCCGCGCATCACCAAAGCGCTCGAGGGCGTCAATGCAGCGTTGATCCGTGAAAGCGCACCTGCCGACACAATGAATCGTTTCAAGACGCTGCAGGCGGCAGTCACCGGTCTGGACACCGCATCGCTGCGTACCGTTGGCTGGTGGCCGGATGGCTACGAGCGCTTCACGACGGTGTTGAATCTGGTCCAGGCACTGCGCGAACAGATCGCCATGGACAGCGGGCTGATTCTCGACCCCTGGCTTGAAACCTACATGCTCATGCAGCTTTCCACCCAGCAAGTGCCAGACCTGATCGAGCGTATCGGTCGCTTGTCCAGTGTCGGGCAGACGTCAGTGGCGTCGGGCCAGTTCAGCCTGCAGAGCCGTCTGCAAATGCGCGATCTGCGTGGCCGTATCGACGACTCCAAAGAGCAAATGAACAAGGCGGCAAGCCTGCTGCTCTCCAAGCTTCCCGAACAGTTGCAACCGTGGGCGGACAAATACGCTGCCGCAAAACAAGTGCTGGAAACCGAGCTGAAGGTGATTGATGACGGCGTTTTCGGCGGGAGCATCAAGCTCAAGCCCGAAGAGTTTGAAAAGAGTATCGATACCTTGACCGGCAGTACGTCGGACCTGCGCAAGCAGTCGCTTGACGCGCTTAACGGGCGCCTCGATTACTACCATGAAACCTCCAACATGGAGTTCATCCCGCTGGCGGTGATCTTCGGCATTCTGGTGGCCATGGCGATCTATCTGTTCGCGTGCCTGCAATCGTCCATTCGCAACAGCGCCAGTGGCATTACCACCCTTGCCGAGTCGCTGCGTGACGGCAACCTGTGTGTCGAAGTGGCGGTGCAGGGGCGCGACGAGCTTGCCGCCATCAGCAGGGCGCTGAACGTTGCAGTTGTGCAACTGCGCACCAGCCTGCTGGGCGTCAATCAGGAGACGGTGCGGGTCGGCGATGCCGTGTTGACCCTCAATGCTCAATCAAGCGGGACGCTGACCGAGGTCGAAGACCAGCAGCACCAGATCAGTCAGATTGCAGCGGCGGCGACCGAGTTGGCGGCGACATCTCAGGGCGTGGCCAGAAGCTGTGAGCAGGCATCGGAGAGCGCGCGGCATACCCGTCGAATCGCCGAGCAAAGCAGCCATGACAGCCTGCGCACCACTGACAGTATCCAGCAGCTCAACCAGCGCCTGACCGAAACGGCCGCGGCTCTCGGTAGGGTGAGTGAGCAGGGGCAACAGATTCAATCGGTGGTGGACGCCATTCGCGGCATCGCCGAACAAACCAACCTGCTGGCGCTCAATGCGGCCATCGAAGCGGCGCGGGCAGGTGAGCAAGGCCGTGGGTTCGCGGTGGTTGCTGACGAAGTACGCAGCCTGTCACAACGAACACAGGCCTCCACCGCACAGATTGCCGGCACCGTAGACAGCCTGCGTTCCACCGTGACCCAGGCGGTCACCCTGATGGAAGCCGCCTGCGGCCAGGCCGTCAACGACGCGCAATCGGTGACCGGGCTGGGTATCCGTCTCGGCGAAATCGCCACAGCGGTGCAGGGCGTGACCGATACGCTGGCGCAGATCTCCACCGCCGTCGAAGAGCAGGCCTCGACCGCCGATGAAGTCAGCAGCAATATCCAGCAGGTCGATCAGGCTGCCGGGCGCTTGCTGGAAGGCGCGCGGGCGGTCAATCAGGCAGCGGACACATTGAGTCAGGGCAGCCGGGCGCTGAATGACAATACGGCGCGGTTCAGGTTGGGCTGATGGAGCTAATGGCCGAGCGGGACTCAAAAAATGGCGTTATTGAGTCCCGCAGGTTGTTCAGTTCTGCGCTCTTGACGTGAGGAAGTTGGATCGATGGATGCGTTTTCAATCATTTGATGACTGACGGAAGTCGAGACAAAGCGTAAAATGCTCGGCTTTTGCAGGTGAAAGGTTTCTTGAGAACACAGCTTACCGAAAAACACAGAGCGGGCGATGCCAGCCCGCTGCGAGGCTGTGGGCCATCGGAGGCTGACGATCTCCCCTCAGGTCGCCCGCACGTTGCCATTTTGATGTGCACCTACAACGGGGCGGCTTACCTTCGTGAGCAGCTTGAATCGTTTGCCGCCCAGACCTTTTCCGACTGGGTTCTCTATGTTTCCGACGATGCGTCTACTGATGACACGCTACGGATCTTGTCTGACTATCAGGTTCTTTGGGGTAACCAGCGACTGGTCATTTTCAATGGCCCCTGCAAAGGTTTCGCGGAAAACTTCATTTCTCTGGTTCAGCGTCCTGAAATAGAAGCCGATTATTTTGCTTTCAGCGATCAGGATGACGTGTGGTTCAGCGACAAGCTGGAGCGCAGCGTCAATCGCCTGGAGCACCTGGACAGCAGCAAGCCTGCGCTCTATTGCTCCAGAACCCGACTGGTCGATGCAGACTTGAAGGTGATTGGGGTATCGCCACTGTTCAGCAAACCGCCGTCCTTCAAGAACGCGTTGGTTCAAAGCCTGGCGGGCGCCAATACCATGTTGATCAATCAGACGGCTCGTGGATTATTGGTCCGGTTGCCTGAGCACTCTCCGCTGATCGCCCATGACTGGTTGACTTATCTGTTGGTGACCGGGTGTGGTGGTGAGGTGTGCTATGACGCCCAGCCCTGTCTCGATTACCGTCAGCACAGCGGCAACCTGATTGGTGCAAACGCTAGCACCCGCGACAGACTGGTGCGGTTTCGCAAAATGCTTTCGGGGCGATTCATCGAGTGGAATGATGCGAACGTGGCGATTCTGAAGGGCATGGAGCGTGTGCTTACTGTGGAAAATCGGGCTGTGTTGACGGATTTTGATAACGGCCGTCGGCAAACAGGTATTAAGAGACTGTCTACTCTCCGAAAGGCCGGTATTTACAGGCAAACACTGCAAGGCAATTTAAGCCTTATGTTGGCCGTTTGTCTGGGGCGGGTCTGAGCACGGGGCAACGAACCTGAGCTCAAACTTCCTGGGATCCTGGCCGTACACTGTACGGCCTTTTTCTGAGCACGAGTTTGTCTTTACCGATCAGGGGCTTTATATATCTGATAGGCAGGGTTTGGAGAGGTTGGGACTGCCTCGAAATGGGAACGAATGTATTCGTCAACCCATTGATGCGAGTTTGAGAACCTTAGCTCTTCTCGTCCGTCCATCGCCATGTTGAAGACCAACGCAAAACCTGGGTCAGCTTTCTTTATCCGCTCTATTTCTGCTCGCTGAAAGTCTTCTGTACGAGGCGACAGTGCGTAGATCTCCCAGAGTGGCGCGTGCCTGTCCAATAATGGATAGGCTCCGGGCCAGAAAGGCAGTACAAGTACCGTTCTGCCCGCTGGAGCGTAGCGGTCTGTCAGGTCCCTCAGCAGATTTACCGCTTCGGCAGTGCTGGGGTCCATAGAAAGCGTGGAGCCGGATACATTGACCGGCACCCAACCGTCTTGAGTCCGAGCCAGTATTCCTGGTTGCCAGGCTGAAAGAATGAACAGGCTGATGAGGCTGGTAAGTGTTGCCAATGCCCATTTTGAGAACCGGGATTTGCAGGTGGCCAAGAGCACGAAAATACCCAACAGCATGGGGTATATTCCTTGAGCGAGATGACCTACATCTGCTCGGGCAAAAGCGTAGTGAGCGTAAGGAAGTGTTGCGCATGCGACCGCCACAAGTTCGGGACGTACTGCGTTACCCCGGAATCGCTCTTTGAACACCCACCCAAGTGAGCCTGCGCCGAAAGCTATAAGCCCCATAAAACAGATGCCTATCAGAAACCACCTTGTTTCGATGATAAAGCCGGCAGTACCAAAACCAACCGTCCACGGCCAAGGTATGGGGAGCGGTAGATTCGTATTGCCCTGTTCAAGCATGAAAATAATCGTGTCGATGAATGCAGAAAAATACCCGGGTATGAGTAGACACATCCCCAATACAGGAAGATACCCAACCACCACCCCTGCTGCCCAGACCGCGATACCCTTCAAACGATAGTTTACCTCCGGCGCTTTAATCGTCAGCCAGCCCATGGCGAGTAAACTGGCCACCGCGCCGTAAACACCATGATTTCGGCCAAACACTGCCGCAAGGCCGACGACGATGCCGAGAAGAAAGTATCGTTTAATAGAGGGATTCAGCAAAAGGTAAGTCAGGCCAGCAACGATGATCATCGAAGTGGACATGTCGATGATCTTGTGGCGCGGATACATCCAGGCCATAAGTGTGACCGCTGTGAGGCACAGATAAGCGAATCTTGCGGTGTGCTGCCTCAGTGCGACGGAGATTGTCCACAGGCCTGCATAAAGGCCTACTAGTTGAAACGCAGCCACTGCCGCGCGCAGGGCGATGATTCCCGTATCCCCCACAAGATAAAAGAAACCGGCGGACCAATAGTATCGGCCAGGGTCGTAGGCCATGAAATCTCGAACTGGAATTTCACCTTTGATTATCTGTTGGGCGCCGTACCACAGATAGCCTTCATCCCACAGGTTAAATCCATCGTGGCCTTGCCACAAAAAATTACCGGTTACGAAGATAGCCGCTATCGCCAAGAGTATGAGGTTGTTTACCATTCGCTCATTTGTAGCATGATTCATGGTTGGTTCCGCGTGACACAACGATGGAGCCTACTGTTGCTTCTCAACGAGTTTGAGAGTAGGTGCATCAATGATCCAATAGAGGGGGCGCACAGTGGTGGTGCAGGTGTGATGATCAATCCCGCACCAAGTCGACCGTCAGGTCACAGTGTTGTAGGTTTCGCCGAGAAAGCAAATTTCGAAAGAATAAACGTGACCGGTAGCGTCAGGAATATCGCAGCCAGCGGAGCCAATCGTTCGTCTAACTGCAGCTTCTCGACCCAGCACCAGAGTATGACAAGGCTCAGACCATACTGGATTGCGTAGATCAACGGCAAAAGCACAACCGAGCGCAAGCCCTGATGGCTCTTGAATACAAAGAACCGATTCAGAACATAGGCCAATAGAATTCCGGTCGCATAAGATATCGTGTAGCTTATTTTATAAGACAGAAACATCAATAAGACCAGGTAGATGCCGTAAGTCAAGGCGGTATTGAAACCGCCTGACATCAGGAATCTGGCGAAGTCCTGCTTCAAGAATTTTGAGACAGCCTGATTCATCATTAAGCCGTTATTCAGCGTTCGCGATCAGGGACTTAAACTCTTCGTAATTACGAATGTAGTCCCCGGCATCATAGTAGTGCGAAGCGAACACCAGCAGCACGGCATCCTGAGAGTAGCGATACTGAATACCCCAAGTCATTGGAGGCAAATGTATGCCCTGATTCGGTTTGTCGAGAATAAACTCTTCACGATTAACGCCGTCGTCTGCTACAACGTGAACCGAGCCCTTTACCGCTACCAGAAACTGGTGACAGATGCGGTGAGCATGCTCGCCTCGGGTTTCGGCAGTCGGAACGTCATAAACAAGGAAGTAACGTTCGGTCTTGAAGGGCACTGAGCGCTCGAATTCGCCCGCCGACAAACTGCCGCGAATGTCAGCCACTTCATTCATGGTGTGCAGCGTAACGTTCTTGACGGAGGTAGCGGTTACGCCAGGCGCTTTCTGTTCTGCTCGCGTTTCACTGTTGGCGTTGACAGGCTTGGCGTCCACATAACCAATGATCTTGGCCGGGTTGCCGACAACTATCGCGTTAGGCGGCACTGAGCGTGTCACCACAGCCCCTGCACCCACCATTGCGTTGATCCCGATTGTAATACCCGGCAGGATCGTGCAGTTGGCGCCCAGAGATGCGCCTTTTCGGATGATGGTGCGAGCAAAGGTTTGCGGATAGACCTTGCTGCGCGGGAACAGGTCATTGGTAAAGGTGGCGTTGGGGCCGATGAATACATCGTCCTCAATGGTAATGCCATCCCAGACCTGTACGCCGCACTTCAGTGTCACTCGATCGCCAATGATAACGTCGTTCTCGATGAATACGTTGTCGCAGACGTTGCATTCGCTACCCAGACGGGCGCCAGGCAAGATATGAGCGAACGCCCATACTCGCGAATCCTTACCGATATTCTCTGACTCGCACAGGGCGTGGCTGTGAACGAAAAAATCCTTACCGCTGCTCATCAGTTTCTCCAAATCCCTCGATCCGCATAGGGATGGCCAAGGGTCTATTCTTTGTGTTTTCGTAAGTGCGCCACGCATAGGAACCGACGATACCCAATCCCAGCAAGTTCAGGCAGCCGAGAAAGGTGATGGCCAGCATGATCATCGCGTAGCCAGGCACTTCAATTCTGCCTTCCAGTTTGGCAATCAGTGTAAACACACCAAACAGCGCAGCAAGCGCCGAGCCGAACGCGCCGACTCTGGTCAATATCCGTATGGGCATGTCCGTAAAGGAGAACACGCTGTCCATCAGGTAATTGATTTTTTTACGCAGGGTCCACGCAGATGTACCGTGAACGCGCTCCTGCCGGGTGTAGGTGACTACTTCGCGGCGGTATCCCATCCAGAATATCTGTGCGATGAGAGAGCTGTGACGCTCTTCAAGGGTCAGCAGAGTATCCCGAAAAGCTTTGTTGCAGGCGAACATGTCTACGCCGCCTGGCGGTATTTCAGGGATGACATAACGGCGGTAAAAGCCCCAGAAAATCTTTGAAGCAGTCCGCGTCGCCCACGGGTCCTGGCGGCCTTCACGCACACCTACCACAACATCGATATCGCCGCGCATCAGGACCGTGTTCATTTCCAGAACCAGTTCTGGTGGTTCCTGAAGGTCCGCTGCCATTACCGCGAAACGCTCGCCCGTTCCATGTTGCAGACCCGTGCGAATAGCCATGAAGGAGCCGAAGTTTCTGGACAGCAGAATCAGCTTGGACTTGAACGATTGCGACGGCAGTTGTTCCCTGAGTATTTCGTAACAGCGATCGGGACTGCCGTCCACAACGAACACGACCTCAAGCTCGTGTCCGAGTTGCTTGTCCAGCGCCGTTACGGCAACGAGCAAATCTGGAAGATTGCTCTCATTGCGATAAACGGGAATGACCAACGTCAGCAAAATCATATCTCCTTGGAAAAATGCGCGGTCACGGCCTCGATGACACGATCAACTTCGTCGTCGCTCAAGCCAGGGAAGCAGGGCAGGGAGATGACGGTATCGCATGTACGCTCGGTAACGTCCAGAGCCACGGACGGCGCGGCTGCATAGGCTGGCTGTTTGTGGTCGGCAATCGGGTAATGGATATCAGTGCTGACTGACTTCTCTTTGAGCGCAGCAGCCAGAGCTGCCCGATCTTTAACGCGAATCACATACAGGTGTGCAACGTAGTCGTCCGACACCGAGGAAGGCAGTTGGATATCCAGCCCGGCAAACACTTCATTGTAGCGTTTGGCGATCGAGCGACGCTGCTCGTTCCAGGTGTCCAGATGCGGCAACTTGATGCGCAGGATTGCGGCTTGCATCTCGTCGAGCCGGCTGTTACGACCGCCCGGGATGGCAATGCGGTACTTCTGGTCCCAGCCGTACTGGCGAAGCTGCCGAATGCGTGCTGCCAGAGCGTCATCACCGGTAACCACTGCGCCGCCGTCACCGAGAGCACCCAGGTTTTTAGTCGGGTAGAAGCTAAAGCAAGCGATGGTGCCAAAGCTGCCTGCTTGCTTGCCGTTGCGTCGAGCACCGTGGGATTGCGCGCAATCTTCAAGAACCGGAATGCCAGCGGCGGAAGCGATCTTAACGATCTCTTCGATGTTAGCCAGTTGGCCGTACAGGTGCGTAACAATGATGGCTGCCGGCTTTTCCTTGGCAATCACTGCTTCCAGAGAGTTTTTGCACAGGGTCAACGTTGCTGGGTCGACATCCGCATACACAGGAGTCGCGCCCACCGCGTGAATAGCAGTGCTGCCGTAGAAACCTGCGTTTGCCACGGCGACCACACGATCACCCACCACAATGCCCAGACCTTTAAGGGCAAGTTCCAGTGCGTCGGAACCGTTCGCCACGCTGATGCAATGTTGTACGCCTACATAGGCAGCAAACTCTTCTTCAAACAGCTTTACTTCGTTACCTAAAACGTACCAGTGGCTGTTCAGCACGGCCTTCAGCGGCGTTGCGAAATCAAGTCCAGCGTTAGCTTTGATGGCCGAGAAAAGCGGAATATTTTCCATTGGGATTTCCATGATCAGTGAGACAAACGGCTGATGAATTCGCAGACATCAGGCATTGTAAAAATTTTGAAGGTCGAGGTGACAGTATAAAGTTTCAGGGCGCATTTGTCGGGAGGCGAGACGGCGGGAATAATGCCTTCATAGCCGCTGCGAAGGACAGTCTTGTCAGACAGCGCGCTGGCGACGTCTGGCCGCTTGATCTCTATCCTGATTGCACCGACGACCTTTCCCGCCTCTACAGCGATGACGTATTCCGGCGATCCGTCAGTTGCTGGTGGCACGCTCCAACCTCTCAGCAGCCAACCGTCAGACGTTTTTCTAACTTCGTCGATGGTGCCCGCCGCGGCAGATTGTCCGAACGGAGTCTTGATGAAAAACTCGCCGTTGGTAATGGACAAGCGTTCCGTCAACTGCGCTGCACTCAGGGCACCAGTACTTGAGCTGCTACCTGCACCGCTTGCCAGAACTGCGTCTGTGACTGTTTTGCCGATGGCGGATTTCTGAATATTTTTCGAACTTAGCGTGTTTTCATTCCAGGCAACCATGTTCGTCCACGCCATCCATGCCACCACTACGACCAGCCATTTCAGGTGAAAACGGCTTGACCTGACATCTCTTGCAGACGACGCAGAGTTTTTGGCGCGAGCGTGGCTCATTGTGGCAAATGCTATTAGCAAGGTCAGAAACGGAATCGTGACGAACAGATACCGACCCTGCGGTTGAGGCAAAGAATTCTGCGATGCAATCAGGCTGAGCAGGATAATCGAAGGGAACAGGCCCAATATCATGACCAGTGGCAGCAAATAATTCAGTAGAAATATCCGCCTGTTATCACGTGAATATACGCGCGCCGTCTGGATCATGGCTGCTGTCACGAGCAAAATGAATAATAGCGCCGCGCCCATATAATAGGTCGACGGTAGAAATATGCTCATCCAGCCGGTAGTTGAGAAATAGCTCGTCAGCGTCAGGCTGAGCCACGGAAGGACATTTTCCATATTGAAAAGATGCCCGGAGCACCCGATGTAACAGGTTCCGAAACCCGCAGCAGGGTTATTCTTGTGCAAGGCAACGAAGTCAATCTGACCGGATATCCCTGATATCTCACCATACTTCATGAAGGTGACAAGCAGCATGGGCACGGAAACGATAGCCGCAACGATTACCATCGTCGGGAGGTGGCGTCTCAGGCTTTTGCCACCCCAAAGGTGATGTGCGACAAGCATGACCACGACGAAGACCAAAGCGGGCAGCAAGTACAGTTTTGCCAGCAACATCAGGCCGATTGCACCGCCCAGGCACAGCGCGGCCAGCTTGCTGGGTGCTTTCAAAAAGCCTAGAAGCGCACTGATCAGCAGCGCCACACTCATCAGCCCGAATGCGTCACTGTTGAAATATGAAAAGACAAAAGAGACTTGTGGAATAAGGGCTATTACAAGCGCAGCAAGGGCTGCAGCTTTTTTTGGCATCCCCGCGCGATGTGCAATACGAAACAAGGCGCAAATAAACACTGCGCCCAGTATCCAGTTAAAACATCTTGCAGCCAGGTAGCCCAGTTCGCCAGGTAACATCCAGCCTAAGCCGTAAGACGTAGCCAGTGCGCCTATGACATGGGGGAAGGGCAGGCCGTGGTACCAGAACTCGCCACGATGCCAGGTATATCCCGAGATGGTTCCAGTGAACGCTTGAGCCGGCTCTGTGGCGCCCGGCAGCGAGTGGAACGTTTTCAGGTATTCCAGGAAAAAGAAATGCGTTGACTCATCAGGGGCTCCGTTAAATGCAATCCCTGCTGACCAGACGGCCAGCAGAAGAAAGTAGGTAGCGGCCAACACCCGTTGGTAACGGGTGATGGACCAGCCTGACAGGTGGTCCGTGTGGTTGGATTCAAACACAAGCAGCCCTCGAGACAACAAATGCTCGCGCTATGCCAAGCGCACGCTTATGAAGTGCGAGGATCAATTTTTAATCCTCGGAGGCCAGGCCAGACTGAAGTCTTCGTGATCCAGCGTCAGGTTAGGACTGTAGGCGTAGTCCACCAGAATGTTCGGCCAGCGATTTTTGATGTAGCGGATCTCTTGCCCGAATCGCTCCTGCTTTTGAGGCGTGTCTTCGAGGCCGCGCGTCGCTGATTCGTGGTGGTACAGTTCGGAGAACGGCGTCCACACGTTCAGATAGCCTGCCTCCTGAACTCTCAGGCAGAAATCCACGTCGTTGAAAGCAATCTTCAGGTCCGCCTCGTTCAGGCCTCCGACTTCGTCAAAAATCGACTTTTTGATGATCAGGCATGCAGCGGTTACTGCCGAAAACTCCTGAATCAACTCGGCTCTGCAGAAATAGCCGTGAGCGCCTTTTGGAAGGTACTTGTGCGCGTGGCCTGCAACACCACCGATCCCTACCACTACGCCGCCATGTTGCAGCCTGTTATCGGGATACCAGAGTCTTGCGCCTACCGCCCCGACTCTGGGCTGCAATGCAATCGAGACCATCTCACCAAGCCATTCCGGCGTGATAACTTCAATGTCGTTATTGATGAGGCCGATCAGCTCGCCATTAGCGATACGTACCGCGCCATTGTTGAGCGCAGAGTAGTTAAACGGACCATCGTCGCGCAGCACGCGAATATTTTCTTCCTGATCTATCTTCGCGAAATACTCCAGTGATTCAGGATCATCCGAACCGTTGTCTATCAGAATAATTTCATAGTTCTTGTAGGTGGTCAGGTTCTGGATGCTGTCAATGCACTGTTTTACTAATGCGTGAGCATTCCGGGTCGGGATGACAAGCGTAACCAGTGGCAGTGTTGCCGGCAGGTTGTAGTGCACACGATACTGACCTGTAGGTAACAGCTCTGTCGTACCAACGTTGCCTTTACGCTGCAGGTGTTCATCAAGTGCTTTGACTCCCGCCAACGCAGCATAAGGTTTCTCATCACCTGCCATGGCGGTGCTGCCAGCGTGTATGCGCCAGTGGTAAAGCACACGTGGAATGTGGACGATCTGATCACTTCTGAGCTTTTCTACGCATCGCAAAGCCAGGTCGTAATCCTGAGCACCCTCGAATCCTACCCGGAATTGCCCAACCTCATTGACCAGGTCACGGCGATAGGCGCCAAGGTGACAGACCATATTTTGTGAGCGAAACAGAAACTCGTTCCAGTCTGACTTGAAATAAGGTGAACTACGGTTCCCGTCGGTATCGATCTTGTCCTCATCGGAGTAGATCAAGCCCACATCCGGGTTTTCACGGATTGTACGAGCAACCCAGTAAAGCGCGTGAGCGGGTAGGAGATCGTCGTTGTCCATCAGGGCAACGAACACGCCTTTGGCTACCGCCAGCGCAGAGTTGCTGGCCTGGGATATATGACCATTGCTGCCGCGGAAGACAACTTTGATGCGCTTGTCCTGCGCCTTGAGAGATTTCAGGTACTCGATGACGGCAGGATTTGTCGATGCATCGTCAGCGAGACACAGTTCCCAGTTGGTGTAGAGCTGCGCACGTACGCTGTCCACGGCTTCACGCAAAAGATCCAGTGGCGGATTATAGACCGGCATGATGATGGAAATGAGCGGGTATTCAATCCAGCGATTCATGTGCTCATTGATACGACTGATCTCTGCTTCGCCCAGAGTGTCGTAGTACTGTACCCAGCGAGAGTAATCGTGGCGATCCGGAACTTCGCGAAGCTCGCTTCCAACGAAAGCATGTTGTGCTTCGCCTCTTACCCAGCGGGCCTGTGCAATAACGCCAGCCAGTCCCCTGAGCCGCCAGACCTGATAAGCTTTTTTGGCAGTGCTGGAAAGACCACCCCCGCGTCGAATGATCAATGGCAGCGAAGAGGCGACACGCTTGGCTCGGAAAAATGATCGGGTTATTTTTCTCAGTGGTGCCGTTACTTTCCAGCTGTGCGATGACTCCATTGCAATAATGTGCAGGTTCAGATTGTGAACATGCGTATCTTTGTCGACCAATGCCAAGCGGTGACTTTCCTGTGCTGCCAGGATGGCAATCTCAAGCTCTGCCAGTTTGGCACGATGCTTTTCTTGCGCATCTAGTGTGGCGGCATCAATATCTGCTAATACCCGAAGGTGATCGGCCTGTACCCGAAGGTTTTCAGCCTTGAGACTCTCCGTAGCAGTTCGGTGACTTTCTTGAATGGCCAGATTTGCGGCTTCACGCTCTTGCAGAGCAAGTCGATGGCTTTCTTGAGCCGCCAGGTTTGCTGCTTCACGTTCTTCCAGGGCGAGTCGATAGCTTTCCTGAGAAGCGAGGTGTACCGCCTCAAACTGTTCTAGAACAGATCGGTGGTTTTCCTGAGAGGCCAAGTGTTCGGCTTCCAGCTTTTCAAGGGCCTGTCGGTGTTTGTCCTGCACGGCCAGATTTTCAGCTTCAAGCTCTTCCAACGCCAGGCGATGACTTTCCTCTACGGCGAGATTAGCCACTTCAACAGCCTCTAAAGCTGAGCGATCTTTAAGATTCAAATCCGATATAGACTCAAGCGCTAGCTTGAGCTCCTCTTCCTGTTGAAGGAGTCGTTCAGCGACTTGGCCTTCCGTGAATAAAGTAAACGTGACCTGTATTTTGAACGACTTCCTCGCTAATAGCGAATTGAGATCAACCGGAAGTACGATGTGGGGATCATCATTCAGCGCCATGAACATAGTGCTGTCATTGACATCATTAACAAACGCAGTGGTGCCAGCGGCTTTTAAAGGTGCCTCTGCGCTGTCGCGCCAGGACCACACCCTCACATTCGCTTCAAAAATGGTGATGGCGTCAATCGAAAATGACTGACGAATGTTCGTGGGGTCAAATCGCAACGCTGCACATTGGTACGTCGCAGGGACCGTGAACACAAGCGTCTGGCGCCCGTCGTGCACAAACTGACTTATCGTCCGCTCTTCTTTGAAATTCCCTTCTGAATCGCCGATGTAAAGTGTTGCCAGTTTAGGCGTCTTGTCTTTCAGGGACCCCATTTTCTGAAGGGTTGCTTCCGGTGACCAGTTCAGAAAGCTTGCAGCGTCACGACCGGTTACCCTTTCTTGAAACATGGCTTCCAGCACTGCATAGCGATTCAGCTCTTCCTCAGTGACCTCAAGGCCTGTACTGCCGATCAACTGGATAATGAAGTCGCGTCGGCTGATCATGGTGGTGCTTGGGTAAAAAGGAATAGTGGAGGCGATCAGCAGCAAGAGACCGCGCATCAGCAGGTGCCCAAGCTCGACGCCTTCCTTCATCTCCCATTCGATATCTATGAGGTGCGGTTTACCTTCGGTGTCGATGATGATGTTCTGTGCAACCGCGTCGATGTAATGACCTGGCAGGCAGACATCGACATTATCAAGCGTGCAAGCATGTCCTTCGGTAGCCAAAAGGTAGCTGAGGCTATCCAGATAGGTCGTCAAGAATGGGGTAAAGGTCTCAACCGTCCAGTTTTGCGTGGTTGAGGCATCGAGGAACTGCAAGCTGAGCAGGTCGCCTTTTGCGTAGCCGTGAGCAGCAGGAAGTATGAACCTGAATGGATCTCCCGGATTTTCCTCTGATTCTGTGCCAGCAAGGCGCTGATACTGAACTTCTATCCCTTCTGGCGTCTCTACGAAAACCGACGCCTTGCAGTACTCGGAATTGCGACCTGTGCTGTAGTGATAGGCCAGAACGTCGGCAGGAACTGCCTCATACTGCTGGCACGAAGCAACAACCAGAAAAGAGTTGGCAAGGTCCATGCCCAGGTGATTTTCGATGACAACCGGCCAGGCTTTTTCAAGGTTAAATGTAGTATTTGACGGCAGCTGTGGATCTTTTCGAGTGTTCTGGCACGCCAATGCGGCCGCGTCGAAATTATTGGATCTGAAACCGTTCTCAGTGATTAGCGAGTTGGGAATCTTGTAGTCAGGATAGGGCGACAGAAAGCTTGATGATGCAAAACCTGCACGAGCTATCAATACTTCCAGCCCTTTACGGCCGAATGTTTTTGGCTGGCGGTCTGCATACCGACCTTCGATACCATACATCGCGACGCCGACGTGATCTTCTGGAGCGCCTGCAAAATACTTGAGGCCAAGCTGGTTTTCGATGGCAATGAACAGGTGGCCGTCAGGTTTGAGCAGCTTTCGAACACGCATCAGCATTCCAAATGCCGGATCTTCGTCATTGCTGAACATGCTGGCGTATTCGAGTACGCCGATGAGCGTAACGACATCGAATTGCTGATCAACTTTCAGGTCGTCGAATCGCTCGGCCAGCACCGTGACGTTGTCCAGGTCACGGGTTCTGCTCGCTGCGATAGCGGCGCGGCGAGGGCTACCTTCCAGCGACAATACGTTAGCTCCGGCCTCGCCCAGGTATCGGCTGATCGCGCCGCACCCAGCACCGATTTCGAGGACTGATTTGCCTTCCAGAAGATGCTCGAACGGGCGGAAGATGTTTCCGCGGGTTGAACTCAGGTGATAGAGTTTGGGCCAGTCCGTACAGTGGTGCGTTAGCTCGCTTGACAGCACAGAGACGTCGTTGGCTTCACGGACAATCTTTGCCAGTTCGTTTTCAGAGTTGTCGCCATCGCTGTAGGCAATGCCCTGATAGTCGGAGCGCACCCAAACCCCTGTGCCCGTATCAAGGTTGTAGCCGTATCTATCAAGTTCAAACATCGACAATTACCGGTTCAATTTCCATGGAGGCGCCCAGGTCTATCAAACCCAGAAGCTTCGGAGTAGGTTCTACGACAAAGTGTATTGAGTCATAACGTCTGTCGTGGGGCACGATTTCTTCACTTTGCCGGGAGGCAATGCCGATGGAAATGAAGTAATCACCGGTTGCCAGTGCATTTCTGAATTTCACACGTGCTTTTGCCTGATTGCCAGCGTTGCCTATCAGGCCTGTGCCTTCGCAATCCTGCATGTACGAGTTAGTACCGTAAACGGTGACGCCCTCTTTGGTCTTGATCGTAAAACCGATGATCGGGTTGACCACCGTGCTGTTGAACTGCAACGCCAGGTCAAGAACGATTTCCTCTCCAGACTCGACACTGTTGGGAAACTCACGTCCCGAAGCACTCATATGGAAGTCCAGTAGCGTTGCGGCCCCGTCTCCCCAGCGGTATTCATGGGGGTTATAGCCAGGCCTGCTGGCGTATACGTCTTCGTCGAAGCGCAGCGCAATCTTGTCGGTTTCGACAGGAGCTGCCTCTACGCGTTCGGCTTCGGCAAGGTCCAGGCTCTTATCGGTGATAGGGCTCTTGTCGCGTCCGAACAGCAGGTCGGTGTAACGGTTGATGACCGGGCGCGATTCGCCAATCATTTCGATTCTGCTCTTTTCCAGCAGAATGGCGCGATTGCAGTGGGTGACGACCTGCTCGCTGGAATGGGTGACCAGCAGGATACTGGTACCGTTTTCTTTCAGCTGTCGCAGGCGCTCGAAACACTTGGCCTGGAATCGCGCGTCGCCTACTGACAGCGCTTCATCCACAACGAGAATTTCAGGATCAACTTGCGCCTGAACGGCAAACGCCAGGCGCACGGCCATACCGCTCGAGTAAGACTTGACGGGTTGATCAAGGAACTCGCCGATGTCGGCAAAACCTGCGATCGCGTCAAAGCGTTCGTCCACTTCGTCACGCGTCAGGCCCAGTACTGCTGCGTTCAGGTAAACGTTTTCACGCCCGGTGAACTCGGGGTTGAAGCCTGAGCCCAGCTCGAGCAATGCCGCTACCCGGCCGCGGGTCTGAATCTCACCGATAGTGGGGCTCAACGTGCCGCAAATGATTTGCAGCAACGTAGATTTACCGGAGCCGTTGCGACCGACGATACCGACTGTTTCGCCCTTGCCGACATCAAAGCTGATGTCGCGCAGCGCCCAGAATTCTTTGCCATAGGTAGTGGTCGGCTGACCCGACCAGCGCTGGAGTTTTGGCACCAGTGCCTGTTTCAGGCGGTCGTGGGGCTTGTCGTAGGTGTAAAAACACTTCGAGACGTTTTGTACGCTGATAACCGGTTGATCAGATGACATCAGCGAATCCTTTACGTGTCTTTTGGAAGAACCAGAACCCCATGGCCGCAATCACCGCGCCAATGGCAATGGCGATACCCAGACTGTCCCAGTGGGGGAGGTTGCCGAACAGCAGTACGCTGCGGCTCTCTTCGATAATGTAGGTCAGCGGATTCATCTGCAGCCACGGGCGGTACACTTCTGGAAGTGCGGCCACGGGGTAAAGAACCGGCGAGAGGAACAGCAGAACGGTTGTCAGCACGGTGATCACGTGGCCGACATCGCGCAAGTACACACCCAGCGATGCGAGAAACCAGCTGATACCGAGTGTGCCTAAAATGAGCGGCACCAGAATCAGCGGGAACAGCAGCGCAGTCCAGAACAGTGTGTGTGTGATCAGCAATTGTGCAATTACCAGCACGACCAGGCTGATGCAGCTGTGGAACAGCGCCGAGCCCAAGGTGATGACCGGGAGGATCTCCAGCGGAAAAACCACTTTCTTGACGTAGTTGCTGTTGCTCATCACCAGCGATGGCGCCCTGTTGGCGCACTCTGCAAACAGGCCATGCACGATCATTCCGACGAACAGCAGAATCGCGAACCCGCCTTTGCCGGTGTCCACGCCGACCCAGCGTGCGCTGAAAATCTCGGAAAAGACGAAGGTATAAACCGCCAGCATCAGGACCGGGTTGAAGAATGACCAGGCCAGGCCCATCACCGAGCCACGATAACGGCCGATGACTTCCCGTTTGGTCATTTGCGAGATCAATGACCGGTTGGTCCAAAGGCTGGCAACCAGGCGAATAGGCCCCGCCGAGGGGGTTCTGTGAGGGTTCATTAAGCGAACACCTCTGCGTCTTCGAATGCGACGGCCTTTTGGTCTTTGGCGGACAGGGACGGCGTTTCGCTGAACGGCCATTCAATGCCTACGGTGGCGTCATTCCAGGCAAGGCTGCGCTCGTGTTCCGGCGCCCAGTAGTCTGTCGTCTTGTAGAGAAACTCTGCGCTTTCGGACAAAACGATGAACCCGTGAGCAAAGCCTTCCGGTATCCAGAGCTGTTTCTTGTTTTCGGCGGTGAGATGCAGACCCACCCACTTGCCGAAGGTCGGTGAGCTTTTACGCAAGTCGACTGCGACGTCGAACACCTCGCCCACAGTCACCCGGACAAGCTTGCCCTGTGGTTGTTGAATTTGGTAATGCAAGCCGCGCAGCACCCCTTTCACCGAGCGAGAGTGGTTGTCCTGAACAAATTTCACCGACCGGCCAACGACCTCCTCGAACGCCTTCTGGTTGAAGCTTTCAAAGAAAAAGCCACGATCGTCTCCGAAGGTTTTGGGCTCGAATACGATGACGTCTGGAATGGCGAGGCGTGTTGCATTCATATGTAACGTATCTCCGAAATGCTCACCAGGACCCACTCATGGGGGCCTGGCTGGGGTAGGCGTCTTTTGGAGGACGCTTGCGCCATGGAATTTGATAGCGCCGGTGAAAGGCGTTTTACGGTACCGCAGCTCATTGGCGTCGGTCGCGCCATAGACCAGCCACCTGGGCGGAAAGTCTCTGCGCTGGATAAGAAGGTGGGTCTGTTGTTACTGCGGGGCGCGGGGCATGCATCGTGTATTTATAGTTTTTCCGACGTAGGTTCCGACGATGAGTAACACGAGGTTTTCATTGCTGGACAAATTTACAAAATAAAGGCGCATCCGGTATTTGAGCTCGTTGCCACGGGGCGCCTCAGGTGCTGTCGTCCTTGGCTGGGCGGTATAAGTGACCCCGCTTTTGGACGCTGGTTCCGCGCATGCCGGTTGCCTGCTTCCTTGAGCTTCTGATCCCGAAAACAAAGGTCTGCACATTAACATATGCCGATGCAGTAGAACATTCGGTCACAGGTGAAATTGAGCGAACGCAGCGTGTTGCCCGATATCCGGCGATACATGAGCAGGCTGACTCCCCAGCTTGACAGCGCGGAGATGAAAGTCTCTGTTTTCAGGGGCTTGTGGCTTTTTGTTAGCGGCAGGCGAGAAGGTGACTTTTAATGGGCTGCATATACAGCTAGCGATTATTTCGCTGCTCAGGTGTGTTCAGCATGGCTGCTAGGCAAGCGATGATGAAGAAAATCTTGTCCCGGGGCCTTCTTCTGCAACGCCCTGCCATGAACGCGAGCCGAAGAAACATCCATCGCGTACCGGTTATCTTTCCTGCAAATAGCGTTTCGCTGCCGCCTGTCAAACGGCCAATCAGCAGCACTTGCCCGGCCCACCAGCCATCGGCAATCTTTTTCAGGCGAGTAATGAGTGAGGCGAGTCCGGTATTTGCACCGACCTGGTTATTGGCGTGTTGGCGATAATCCATGCCGGGGGCTGGGTCGATAAACCAGCGGAAGCCGTGGCTGCGCGCAAACGCATAGCAATACCAGTCGTGCAGGCTGACGTTTTGAGCCACGTCCCACTGTGCTATGAGCGATGACTTGAATGCATCGGCGAGCGGGCGGTTCATTACGTAGGTGCAGCCTGGGCCTGCAGCTTCAAACAGGTGGTCCCACTGGACCTGCGGTTGGGCCTTGTCCAGCAAGATTCGTTGCCCATCGGGCCAGAAGGCGACGACATTGCTTGAGTAGGCATCATGGTTGCCCGACATCAGCGTCGATAAGGCGCGTTCAAGCTTGTCCTGATACCAGATATCGTCCTGATCGGAGAACGCTACGTAATCAAACGAAGAGAAGTCGACATCTTGAATCAAGCGAAAGAAGTTGCGTGACGCTCCGCCAAATTGGCCGGCGGGCGGTAGCAGGGTGATGTTCACGTGGTGCTGCGCATAGTCAGCACACCACGCTTCAGTGCCGTCCGAGGAGGTATCGACACTGATGAATACACTGACGCAGACGTTTGCCTGCTTCAGGATGGAGTCAAGTTGCGCCTCTATCCATGCCATACCGTTGTAGGCTGCCAGTAGCACGGCCACCTTTGGGAAAACAGAAGACATACTGTTTGCAGCCTTGCGGTATGGGATAGAGGTTTACAGTCTTAGAACGAGCCCAGATCGAGCAGCTTCTGCAGATACTGCCCGTAGCCGGTTTTCTTCAGTTTCTGAGCTTGTTCACCCAGTTGCGAGGCAGTGATCCAGCCGTTGGTGTAGGCGATCTCTTCCAGGCAAGCTACTTTCCAGCCCTGACGCTGCTCAATGGTGTGCACAAAATGGCTCGCTTCCAGCAGCGACTCATGAGTACCTGTGTCGAGCCATGCAAAGCCGCGACCGAGAATTTCTACGGTCAGACTCTTCTGCTCGAGGTACGCACGGTTCACGTCGGTGATTTCCAGTTCGCCACGCTCAGAGGGTTTGATGCTCTTCGCGATTTCGACCACCTGATTGTCGTAGAAGTACAGCCCGGTTACCGCGTAGCTCGATTTCGGTGCGGCAGGCTTTTCTTCGATGCTCAAGGCACGGCCGGTTTCGTCGAACTCGACAACACCAAAGCGCTCCGGATCGGAGACGTGGTAGCCAAAAACCGTGGCGCCTTCAGTCTGCTGACTGGCGGAGCGCAGGTTGTCGGAGAAGTGCTGACCGTAAAAGATGTTGTCGCCCAGAATCAGGCAGCAAGGGTCTTCGCCGATGAACTCTTCGCCAATGATGAACGCTTGTGCCAGGCCATCGGGCGTAGGTTGTTCGGCATAAGTGAGTTCAATGCCGTACTGACTGCCGTCGCCCAGCAGCTTGCGAAAGCTTGGCAAGTCTTCTGGCGTAGAGATGATCAGGACTTCACGCATGCCCGCCAGCATCAGCACCGACAGAGGGTAGAAAATCATCGGCTTGTCGTAGATAGGCAGCATCTGCTTGGATACGCCAAGGGTAAGCGGGTGCAGGCGAGTGCCCGATCCGCCGGCCAGGATGATGCCTTTACGATTAATGGTGGTCATTTATTCAGAGCTTCCATGAGCATTCGGGCTACACCACTTTGCCAGTCAGGCAGGTGCAGAGAAAAATTGTGGCGCAGCTTTTCTGTGTTCAGACGCGAATTCAGAGGGCGTTGCGCGGGTGTCGGGTATTCAATCGTGCCGATTGGATTGATCGTTTCCACCGCCAAGGGTTCCCCGTGGGCGCGGGCGAAATCAATGACGTATTGCGCATAAGCATGCCATGACACTTCGCCGGCAGGTGCGAGGTGGTAGATACCGCACAGCTCTGGCCTTGCAAGCGTCTGCTGCAGCGCCGCTGTCGCTATATCGGCCAGCAGCTCTGCACCTGTAGGCGCGCCAATCTGATCGGCGATCACATTCAGCGCAGGACGATCTTTTGCAAGGCGCAGCATGGTCTTGGCAAAGTTGTTACCGCGTGCCGCATACACCCAGCTGGTGCGGAAAATCAGATGTTTGCAGCCTGACGCCACAATGAGCTGTTCACCCTCAAGCTTGGTTGCACCGTAGTAGTTGACCGGCGACACCGCATCGCTTTCTTTCCATGCGCTGGTTCCGGTGCCGTCGAACACGTAGTCGGTCGAGTAATGAACGAGCAGGGCATCGAGCTGACGCGCTTCTTCTGCCAGAACCTGGCTGGCCAGAGCGTTGACCGTGTGTGCAAGCTCTTGCTCGGTCTCTGCTTTGTCGACGGCGGTATAGGCCGCGGCGTTGACGATAACCTGAGGTTTAACGCAGCGAATCGTATTGCGCAACCCGTCCAGACTGGACAGGTCGCCAGAAAGGTCGCCGTAGACCGTCGAGGCGGTATGACGATCGAGCGCTACGACTTCGCCCAATACCGCGAGCGAGCGTTGCAGCTCCCAGCCGACCTGGCCGTTTTTTCCCAGCAGAAGAATTTTCATTATTTATCGGCGCGTGCTGTGTAGTTCTTGTCAATCCACTGCTGGTAGCTTCCGCTCTTCACGTGAGCAACCCATTCAGGATTATCGAGGTACCACTGCACTGTCTTGCGAATGCCGGACTCGAAACTTTCCTCAGGCACCCAGCCCAGCTCGCGCTGGATTTTGCTGGCATCGATCGCGTAGCGCAGGTCGTGGCCTGGGCGGTCCTGAACGTATGTGATCAGGTTGGCATGCGGGCGATGGGCCGAATCAGGGCGCAGTTGGTCGAGCAGGGCGCAAACAGTGTTGACCACTTCGAGGTTCTGCTTCTCGTTGTGACCGCCGATGTTGTAAGTCTCGCCGATCTCGCCTTCGGTCACGACTTTGTACAGTGCACGGGCGTGGTCTTCGACATAAAGCCAGTCACGAACCTGATCGCCTTTACCGTAGATAGGCAGTGGTTTGCCTTCCAGCGCATTGAGGATGATCAGCGGGATCAGTTTCTCCGGGAAATGGCACGGGCCGTAGTTGTTGGAGCAATTGGTTACCAGGGTAGGCAGGCCGTATGTGCGGCTCCACGCGCGTACCAGATGGTCGGAGCTGGCCTTGCTGGCCGAGTAGGGCGAGCTTGGCTGGTAAGGGGTTGTTTCGGTAAAGAGGTCTTCCGGGCCTTCCAGATCGCCATACACTTCATCGGTCGAAATGTGATGGAAGCGAAAGTTGGCTTTGCGCACTTCGTCCAGCGTGTTCCAGTAGCTACGTGCAGCTTCAAGCAGCACATAGGTGCCGATGATGTTGGTCTGGATGAATTCCGACGGGCCGGTGATGGAGCGATCCACGTGGGATTCGGCTGCCAGGTGCATAACGGCGTCCGGCTGATGCTCTTTGAAAACCCGATCCAGGTCTTCACGGTTGCAGATGTCGACGTGCTCGAAAGCATAACGCTCGCTTTGATCTGCTGACTGAAGTGATTCAAGGTTGCCTGCATAGGTCAGCTTGTCGACGTTGACGACCGAGTCAGTTGTATTGGCAATGATGTGCCGAATGACTGCCGAACCGATGAAACCAGCACCGCCTGTTACTAAGATCTTCAAAGGAGTATCTACCTTGGGTTGTGACAAGGCTCTGCCCGGTCCGTGGAAACAATCGCTGATCAGTCGCCGTCTTTGAGACATCTGCTTGGGTTAAACATGAATGTTTAAATGACGTGGATGAGCGGCGCTTAAAAACGACATTTTACATAGAAAAATAGACAGCCCCATCAAATAATTCGAGGGTGCCTGCAATCGTGCGGCAAGTGTGAAGCTGCCAATCCATAAAAACGCGAAAGCCCCGGATAATGGGGCTTTCGTGATAGAGAGATCTGCGCTCGCCGCGATCCCGCTGGATGCTGCCTGTGGTTTACACGTTAAACCGTAGATCTGGTCTGTAGGGCCCGAAATCCATGGGTTTCACGTGCGGATCAAAAAAATATAGTCACCTCCATATACACTTTGGTGCTTGCTACCGCTTAGCAGCCCCAGCCGTCCCACCTCCCCAAAGCGGCTTTGACCGAGGCTGTAAGTCACGGATTTTTGAGCGCGAAAATAATAAAGCCGGAATCCGTGACCTTGGAACGCCCGCTGATGACACTGCATGCAAATTGATAGAGGGCAGAGGTAGCCATGCAGATCATTCGCCGGAAAGCCGTTTGCAAAAAACTCGGGGGCATCAACCCTTCAACACTTTGGCGTCTTGAGCGTAACGACCCATCCTTCCCGGCTTCGGTGCAACTGAGCGGCGGGATAGTAGGCTGGTTCGAGCACGATCTTGATCATTGGCTCGAGTCAAAAACAGTCAAGCGACACTCGACAATCGAATCCGCTGCTCAGCAGAACCCCTGAATGCAGAAGCCCGCTTTGGCGAGCGGGCTTCTGGTGACTACAGCAGGGGTGTGTCGCGTTCCTCAGCTTGGCGGTTGAGGCACAACATTACGATGTAGCTATCGACTAGTTAGCATCCTAGCTCCCATCCCTGCTGTTCGCAAGTAGGTGTGCTTTGACGCACAGAGGCAATGTGCCCGATGGGAAATTCAAGAAAGCTAAGTCCGATGTTTCATGGTCTTGACGGTGGGAGCAGGTCATATGCACTCAATCGGATTAGACAGATTGTTCAGTACAACCCTGGGTGCTTTGGGGGGGAGGGATGACCTTTCACAAAGCTGTGAGGCTCTCCCCATCTGATTCAAGTCACGCGGACGAGGACCTGCCCGCAACCAGCACGCATACCGGTGGCTCTAAACGTGTGATTTCCTATCAACGTTTTGTAGCAGCGGCACGGCGCCGAACCATGGCATGCGCATTGGCTTGGGGCAGCGCGGCTTGACTTAGCTGCCCAGTGCCGTGCTCAAGGGTGCGAAACAGTACTTGAGGTGAAAGGGGAAATGAGGCTGAGAAGGCTTGCCTCTGATCGGCAGCAGAGGGAGTGCAAGGGGTAGAACGAAAAAGCCCGGCGCTCGGCCGGGCTCCTATCCCTTATCTTAAGGGGGGAACGGTGTCCTGTCTTTCATGGGGCTCGTTCAGTTACTTACAGGTCCCACCTTTGTTGTGAGAGCCAATATCGTTGCTGTTACTGATAAACATACCCGTTTGACCATCCCTTATCTTAAGGGGGGAACGATGTCCTGTCTTTCATGGGGCTTTTTCATCTTGGATAGCTCTTTGGATAGCTCGTTTTCTAAAATCGCCTTACACGGCGAGTCATAGCGAGCTCTTAAAGGCGCAATATTTTGTGGAGTCATTTTCCCTTTGGGAATGTCTTTGACTATCTGCGTCATCAGTACCGAGACCTGACCCTCAGCCTCGGAGTCGCCACCTGCGAGCTTGAAGAATGTAAGGTAGGCCTCTGAAGATATCTCCCTGCTGATGTCAGGCTGATCCCCAGCTACCATGAGAACTCCGTAGTATGCGGAGCATAGCGTGTTTTGATCTACCGCTGCATTTGACGAATTAGCGAACAAGGCGCTGCATGGCAGGACCAGTAATAAGAACCTGAGACGCATGAATTTAGATCCATCTAGTTGATGAAATTCAATTATTTACAAAGCATCGGCGCAGTGCCGGCTTTGCCTTATTGTAGGCTCCACCCTTACGACGCCACCCGGCCGGTCACGCAAACTTCGTCAGCGACCTGACCACAATCCCAATGATCCTGCAGTCTTCGGTGCACTGCACCGTGGGGTAGGCCGAGTTCAGGGGCTTCAGGTATCTGACGCCGCCATATTCTACCAGCTTCTTGAAAGTCGCCTCGTTGCTGCCGGCCAGCTTCGCGATCACCAGCTTGCCTGGGAGTACTTCTGCCCGGGTGTCTACGAGTATCTGTGAGCCCTCTGGAATCGAAGGGGCAGTAGGTGCCGTCATCGAGTCCCCTTTAACCACCAGCCAAAACGCCGGGCCCTTGGCCTTGTAGTCAGACACGTCGTACTCATCAGCAGCACCTGGCGGATAAGGCTCAACCGCTTCCGACCAATCGCCGGCCGCGACCCAGCTCACTACAGGGTAGCGGTACATACCGACTTGGACAAACTCACGGAAGCCGGCAGCAAGGCCGGAAAAGCCGCCGACGACGTAACCGCCGGGTTCAAAAAGACCGCCGATGCGGCCGACAAGCTCGCTGAAGCGGAGGCGAGGGCGGCACAGGCTACGGCAGACGCCCGCGCTCGCCTGATTGAGACCGCCAACACGTCGTTGAAAAACAGCGAGTATTACCAGCGGCTGACTATCGAAACCACCACGAGAATTTTGCTCCGCATCAGCTAGAGTCCGGCATAGTTGCTACACCCATTTATGCGGATCACATCCAGCCCCTGCTTTCTTAACAGGACAGGCCCTTTAGGATCGTTTCAATCCAACTCTGCTTTAGATACGCGTGCAGATATTCTTCCAAGTGATGATGACATGGCATTGCGTGCTGTTTACCGCCTTCCTCGCGCAGCCGTACCCACAAGCGTCGGTTTTGCGTGTACACGTCCTCAACCCTCATGGTTAGCGCTGCGCCGATCCGGGCGAAGGAAAAGACCATTAACGCAATCAACGCCCGGTCGCGCAGATCATTATGTCCACGCTGCATGACACTTGGGGGCTACTACTAACATTTTGGGGACATTCCAGCGGCCACGCGCCTCTGCTAGGTCTCAATAAGGCTCCAAAGGTCGCATGCCGAAGTGCATGAGCTAAGGGTAGCTCACCGTTAAGTGATAGCGATCAGATTTGGACGATAGCAGTCACGGGCTAACGAACGGTGACATCAGCGGTGGCTGAAAACCCCGGACAGACCGGCATTGTTTGTGTTTCAGCGCACTTTTCTCGCACGCGAGAAAAAGCCGAAAAGTTTCCGAATCGGAAATTTCCTACAGCTCAGCCGTAAAGGTCTTGATGCCGATGCCTTCGGCAAGGCGCCCAAGTGCGCAGCGCCTCACGGCGCGAGCGCACCAGGTATTAAGGTCCCTGCGCGTCATGACTTTCCTATCTTTTTGACGGCCTTCTGGATGCATATGCCTCGTTCAGGCGTAACTAGCGATCCAGTCGTATCCGCTCGACCTCGTCAAGGCTGATCTCGTCACGTCGCCGGTCATATAGCTGCGTAGTACGCGTCGACGCGTGATTGGCCATCGCCGCTGCATTTTCTAGGGTGCCGCCATTCTTCAGGTAGGCCGTGATTCCGGTGGCCCGGAATGTATGGTTGCCGATTGACGTTTTGATCCCTGCCGCCAAGGCACGTCGGCGCACCATCGCATGGGCATTGGCCTGCGGCAGGGCGTTAACGCTCAGCTGCTCGGTACCCCGCCCAATCGTACGGAACAGCGGCCCTTTTGGATCATTGTCAATACCGGTCTCAACTAGGTATGCATGCAGGTACGCTTCTAGCGAGTGTTGACAGGGCATTACATGCTGCTTGCCGCCCTTTTCCTTTAATCGCACCCACAGCCGCTGGTTCTGGATATAGACATCCTCGACCTTCATCGCCAAGGCTGCGCCGATCCTGGCAAAGGAAAACACCATCAATGCTATCAGCGCCCGGTCGCGCAGGCCTGCCGGGGTGCAGATATCGATGCTGTCCAGCAGCTGCCGCGCTTCCAAGGGCTCCAGTACCGGCGTCTTGCCGGTGCGGCTGGTATGACTGGGCCCACGCACCGAGGCGGCGGGGTTATGGGGCACGACCTGACCTACCACCAGCCAATCGAACAGGTGCCTGATTGCGGCCAGACGCTGTTTCACCGAGGGGGCGGCCAATGTCTGCATCTGCAGCTCGATCCACGTGGCGACGTGCAGCGGGGACACTTCAGTCAGGCTGGGGACACCTACAACCTGACACCAGGTCAAGAACTCCTGGGTGGCCCTGGCATAAGCCCTGCGGGTATTTGGGTTGCGAATATTGGCCGTGAAGAACTCCAGAAAGCGCATGCCCGCACGCTCACCGGCCTGACTGACCAATACGGGGACATCCGCGCTAACCGAACCTGTCAGGACAAGCCCGCTCACGGCAGCTCGATCCCCAGTTTTTCCTTGAGCACTTCCTTGCCGTAGGCCTTTCCAAGCTCTAGCAACACGCCGAGGCCGGCAACACCCGCCTTTTCAGCGCCGGCTTTGGTACGCCGCCAGATCTCACCATCTCGGACGGTGTCGAGAAATTCGTGCCCTTTATATGTCAGCCGCTTGGGTTGCCATTCGAAATGATTTAGCCCACCAAGCTTCTCCCCAACGATGAACCCTGCATCGTGCAGCTGCATGACCTGATACGACACGAACTCGGGAGAATGGCCATCAATTTTCAGAGTCATCCAACCAAGTGGAGGCTGGTCATTGGATTCGATGGTGAGAAGAATCTGGCGCACCAGGTCTTTGTCGAGCTTCATTAGGGTGTCCTTTCCTATATGTGATAAAGGACATTATCACATATACAATTAAGATGGCCCACCGCCACCTAGTGCCGAGGAATTCTGACGAAAGACCGCTGAGCCGTTATCATGCTGCCCATATACACCCGGCATTTTGGCTGGATGTTCATTTTTTGACCGCGCCATTAATCGGCGTGAGAAGTAGGAGCAGTGCATGACGGATCAGAAGGGCGAACAGGCCATCAACAGCCTCGCCGAGCAGGCACTCAATGAAGCCCGGGCGCGTTTTTCTCCAAACGAAAGCGGTGCCGAGCCAGAATTCGAGCCACTGAAGAAAAAGCCCGGGCGCAAAGCGGCTGTGACTGCCACCAGCAGTACCCTGCAAGACCTGGAAAAGACCCTGTGGGCCACCGCCGATAAGATGCGGGCCAACATGGATCCCGCAGAGTACAAGCACATCGTGCTTGGTCTGATCTTCCTCAAGTACATCTCCGACAGCTTTGCTGGCCGCCGCGCGGAACTGGAACGCAAATTTTCCGATGCTGGCGACGATTATTACTTGGGCGGTGACGATCCGACGTATCTGGCCTCAGAGCTCGAAGAGCGTGACTATTACAAAGAAGTGAATGTGTTCTGGGTACCGGAGCCGGCGCGATGGGAGTCGCTACGTGCAGCCGCTAAACAGGTTGACATCGGCAAGCGTATTGATGACGCCCTGGCCGATATCGAAGCGGAAAACCCCCAGCTAAAGAACATTCTCGACAAGCGTTATGCCCGCGCCCAGTTGCCGGATGGCAAGCTTGGCGAACTGGTCGATATGATTTCCATCATTGGGTTTAGCAGCGACGCAAACAAAGCTCGTGACCTGCTGGGCCAAGTCTATGAATACTTCCTCGGCCAGTTCGCCAGTGCCGAAGGCAAGCGTGGCGGACAGTTCTACACCCCGGCGAGCATCGTCAAGACCCTGGTGGCTGTGCTCAACCCGCACCATGGCAAGGTCTACGACCCCTGCTGCGGCTCCGGCGGCATGTTTGTCCAGTCAGAAAAATTCATCGAAGCCCACGGCGGCAAGCTGGGAGATGTTTCCATCTACGGTCAGGAATCCAACCCGACCACCTGGCGCTTGGCGGCGATGAACCTGGCCATTCGTGGCATGGATTTCAACCTGGGCAAGGAACCGGCCGACAGCTTTATCCGCAATCAGCACAGCGATCTGCGGGCCGACTTCGTCTTGGCCAATCCACCGTTCAACATCAGCGACTGGTGGCACGGCAGCCTCGACGGCGATTCACGTTGGGTCTATGGCACGCCGCCACAAGGCAATGCCAACTACGCCTGGCTGCAGCACATGCTGTTTCACCTCAAATCCAGCGGTCGCGCTGGCATCGTCCTGGCGAACGGCTCGATGAGCTCCAGCCAGAACAGCGAAGGTGACATCCGCCGCGCCATGGTCGAGGCCGACGTGGTCGAAGTGATGGTCGCCCTGCCCGGCCAACTGTTTTTCAACACGCAAATCCCGGCCTGCCTGTGGTTTTTGGCCAAGCAAAAAAACAAACGTCCTGGCGAAGTGCTGTTTATCGACGCGCGCAAGCTCGGCACCAACATTAGTCGGGTGCAGATCGAACTGCTGGATAGCGACATCGAAAGCATCGCGCAGACCGTTGCTAACTGGCGCGGGGTGCCACTGGAGGTCGACGGCGAGATCGCCGAATACGCTGACGTTGCCGGTTTCTGCCGCAGTGTGCCTCTGGCGGAAATCGCCGAGCATGGTCATGTGCTGACCCCAGGGCGTTATGTCGGGGCCGAGGCCGTCGAGGATGACGACGAAGCCTTTGCCGACAAAATGCAGGACCTTACTGCGCTCTTGGGTGAACAGCTGGCCAAGGGCACTGAGCTCGATCAGTTGATCCGCCACAAGCTGGGGGGGCTGGGTTATGAGTTCTGAGTGGCGCGAAATTACGTTTGGAGATTTCGTTGCTATCCAACGTGGTCATGATCTGCCGGATCAAAATCGAAAATTGGGATCAGTGCCCATTCTTGGCTCATTTGGTATTACTGGTTATCACGATACCGTCAAAGCCAAAGGCCCCGGCGTGACAATTGGCCGAAGTGGCGCATCCTTTGGTGTGGCGGCATATACGGATCAGGATTACTGGCCGTTGAATACTGCGCTATATGTCACCGACTTTAAGGGGAACCATCCAAAGTTTGTTTTTTACTTCATGAGGGTATTCGACTTTTCGGGGTTTAACTCTGGTAGCGCTCAACCGTCTTTGAATAGGAATAACCTGTACCCGGTATCTATTCGTGTACCTCAGCCAAATGAGCAAATGGCTATTTCCAAGTTGCTCGCTGCCCTTGACGACCGCATCGCCCTGCTAGTCGAAACCAACACCACCCTGGAATCCATAGCCCAGGCGCTGTTCAAATCCTGGTTTGTCGATTTCGATCCGGTGCGGGCCAAGGTCGCAGGGCTTGAGCCGGAGGGGATGGATGCGGCCACGGCGGCGCTGTTTCCCGACAATTTTGAAGAGTCCGAGTTGGGGTTGGTACCAACGGGGTGGATCATAGAAAGTATTGCTAATGTGGCAGAAGTCGTTAAAGGTAAGTCTTACAAAAGTACGGAACTTGCAGAGTCGCATCACACAGCCCTCGTCACCCTTAAGTCTTTTTCTCGTGGTGGCGGTTTCCGCCTCGATGGCTTCAAGCCATACACTGGAAGCTATAAGCAAACACAGGTGGTTGTTCCAGGAGATCTAATAATTGCCTATACCGACGTTACACAAGCTGCGGAGCTGATCGGTAAACCCGCAATTGTTGTCGGGGTTGAGGATTATCAAACGCTTGTTGCTTCTCTAGATGTCGGAATTGTAAGGACAAACAACCCAAGGGTTAGCCGTCAGTATTTGTACGGCTTATTTCGCACCGAGCTGTTCCAGAGCCATACTTTCGCACATACGTCGGGCACGACGGTTTTGCACTTGGCCAAGGATGGTGTCGGTTCCTACAAGTTCGCGTGTCCGTCGCAAGAACTGGTACAGTGTTTCTCTGCTGTGACTGAAACCCTTTCTGAGCGCTGCCAGAACAACATCGATCAAATGCGAACCCTCACTCAGCTTCGCGACACTCTACTGCCGCGCTTGATCTCCGGCCAGCTGCGCCTGCCGGAAGCTGAGGCGCAGATCGAAGCGGTGTGTGCATGAGCCCATCGAGGAATCCCGCACTGCCCGAGGGCTACGCCGACTGGCTGACTCAGCTTAAAGGCGATATCACTCAGGCCCGACAACGCGCCGCCTTAGCGGTCAATGCCGAGTTGGTGCAGCTTTATCACCGCCTCGGCGGCGAAATTCGACAACGCCAGGAAGCGCAGGGCTGGGGTGCCAAGGTTATCGAGCGTCTGGCCCGCGACCTCACCGAGTCCTTTCCCGAGATCCGCGGCTTTTCCGGCCGCAACCTCAAGTACATGGCGTTTTTCGCCGAGCACTGCCCGGAGGGTCAATTTGGGCAGCAGGCTGCTGCCCAATTGCCCTGGTTCCATGTGGTGACCCTGCTGACCAAGCTGGACAGTCCTGCCGAGCGTGAATGGTATGCGCAGCAAACCGTGCTGCATGGCTGGTCACGCAGCACGTTGGAGCTGAATATCAAGAGTCGCCTGCAGCAACGGCAAGGCTCAGCGGTCACCAACTTTGTAACCCGCCTGCCAGCCGCTGAATCGGCTTTGGCACAGGAAACCCTGAAAGATCCCTACCTGTTCGATTTTCTGGGTCTGGGCCATGATGCCCAGGAGCGCGAGATCGAAGCCGGACTGATCCGTCATATCACGCGTTTCTTGCTGGAATTGGGTGCTGGTTTTGCTTTCGTCGGCCGCCAGTTTCGTTTGGAAGTTGGGGGTGATGAGTTCTTCATCGACCTGCTGTTCTATCACACCCGACTCAAGTGCTACGTGGTGGTAGAGCTCAAGGCCACGGCCTTTAAACCCGAACATGCTGGCCAGCTGAATTTCTACCTGGCAGCGGTGGATGCGCAGGTCAAAACTGAAGACGACAAGCCTACTATCGGGCTGCTGCTGTGCAAGCAGCAGAACCGCCTGGTGGCCGAGTACGCGCTATCCGGTATCGACAAACCTATCGGCGTCGCCGAATACCAACTCTTACGCGATTTGCCCGAAACCTTGGGCCGCAGCCTGCCAAGCATTGCCGAAATCGAGGCGGAGCTGGCTGGGGAACTGGACACAGGAAGTGAACTGGAATGACCGAAGACCAATTGGAACAGGAAACCCTCGGCTGGCTGGCAGAAACGGGCTACAGCCATGTCTACGGGCCGACTATCGCCTATGACGGCGAGAGCCCGGAACGTGACAACTACCGTCAGGTGCTCCTGGTCGAGCGCTTGCGCAGCGCTATAGTCAGGCTTAACCCCAAGGTACCGCTTGCAGCACGTGAGGATGCCCTCAAGCAGGTGCAGGAACTGGGTCTGCCGGTACAGCTGTCGGCCAACCGCCTGTTTCATCGTCTGTTGGTCAGTGGCGTACCGGTGCAGTATCAAAAGGACGGTGAGACCCGTGGCGACTTCGTGCGCTTGATCGACTGGGTCGAGGTGAAGGCCAATGACTGGCTGGCCATCAATCAGTTCAGCATCCAAGGGCCAAAACATACCCGGCGTCCAGACATCATCCTGTTCGTCAACGGCCTGCCATTGGTGCTGCTGGAGCTGAAAAACCCGGCCGATGTAAAAGCCGACCTGGGCAAGGCCTTCGATCAGATCCAGACCTACAAGGAGCAGATCCCGGATCTGTTCCAGTACAACGAAATCCTGGTGATTTCTGACGGCAGTGAAGCGCGCATGGGCTCGTTGTCGGCTGATGTTGAACGCTTCATGAACTGGCGCACCATCGACGGCAAAGATCTCGACCCACTGGGTCAGTTCAATGAACTGGAGACCTTGGTGCGCGGTGCTCTGGCACCGCCGATGCTGCTCGATTACCTGCGCTACTTCGTGCTGTTTGAGGACGACGGCCGACTGGTGAAGAAGATTGCCGGCTATCACCAGTTCCACGCCGTACGCGCCGCCATTGGCCAAGTGGTCAGTGCCTCGCGTCCCGGTGGTACCCATAAAGGCGGCGTGGTCTGGCATACCCAGGGTTCGGGCAAGAGCATCACCATGACCTGCTTCGCCGCCCGGGTGATGCAGGACGCGGCAATGGAGAACCCGACCATCGTGGTGATCACCGATCGCAACGACCTGGACGGCCAGTTGTTCGGGGTGTTCTCGCTGTCCCATGATCTGTTGCGTGAACAGCCCTTTCAGGTGGAATCGCGCGGTGACTTGCGCAGCAAACTGACCAATCGGCCGAGTGGCGGCATTGTCTTTGCCACAATCCAGAAATTCATGCCGGGTGCGGATGAGGACATCTTTCCGATCTTGTCCGACCGCTCCAATATCGTGGTCATTGCTGACGAAGCACATCGCACCCAATACGGCTTTGGTGCTGAGTTGAAAGTCTCAGAAGCGACGGCTGACACCGCGAGCCAGACCCGTTACCAGGTCGGGTATGCCCAGCACCTGCGCGATGCACTACCGAACGCGACCTTTGTGGCTTTCACCGGCACACCCGTCTCCAGTGAAGACCGCGACACCCGTTCGGTCTTCGGTGAATACATTCACATTTACGACATGCAGCAGGCCACCGAAGATGGCGCAACGGTCGCCATCTATTACGAATCGCGACTGGCCAAGCTGTCCTTGAAAGATAGCGAGCTACCCGCGATTGATGATCAGTTCGATGAACTGGCCGAAGATGAAGAGGACGACCAGCAGTCACGGTTAAAAAGCCGTTGGGCCGCGCTAGAAAAAGTCGTCGGAGCCGAACCACGTATCCGCAACGTTGCAGCTGATCTGGTCAAACATTCGGAGGAGCGTAATCAGGGCCTGGTAAGCATGGGCCAGATGCCTGGCAAGGCCATGATCGTTGCCATGAGCCGGGAGATCTGCGTGCACCTGTACAACGAGATCACCGCCCTGCGCCCGGAGTGGCATGACGAAGATCCAGAAAAAGGCGCAATCAAGGTCATCATGACGGGTAGCGCCTCGGACAAGGCTTCGCTGCGTCCACACATCTACTCAGGGCAGATCAAGAGGCGCCTGGAAAAACGCTTTAAGGATCCGCTTGATCCACTCAAGCTAGTAATCGTCCGTGACATGTGGCTGACCGGCTTTGATGCTCCCTGCGTTCACACGCTGTACGTCGACAAGCCCATGAAGGGCCATAACCTGATGCAAGCCATCGCCCGGGTCAACCGCGTATTCAAGGACAAGCAGGGCGGCCTGGTGGTGGATTACATCGGAATCGCCAATGAGCTGAAAGCTGCGCTCAAGGAGTACACCGGCAGCAAGGGCAAAGGCCGACCGACCGTGGATGCCCACGAAGCCTATTCGGTGCTGGAGGAGAAGCTCGACGTCCTGCGCAGTCTGCTGCACGGCTTCGATTGCAGCGATTTCCTCACCGGGGGCCACAAGCTGTTGGCCGGGGCCGCTAACCATGTGTTGAGTCTGGAAGATGGCAAGAAGCGCTTTGCCGACACCGCACTGGCCATGAGCAAAGCCTTTACCTTGTGCTGCACCTTGGATGAAGCCAAGGCCGTCCGCGAGGAAGTGGCGTTCTTCCAGGCAATCAAGGTGATCTTGATCAAGCGTGAAGTCAGCCAGCAGAAAAAGACCGACGAAGAACGCGAGCTAGTCATCCGCCAGATCATCGGCAATGCCGTGGTCTCTGGCGACGTGGTGGACATTTTTCAGGCCGTGGGCCTGGATAAACCAAATATCGGCCTACTCGACGATACGTTTCTCGCCGAGGTGCGGAATCTTCCCGAGAAGAATCTGGCAGTGGAGCTGCTGGAGCGTTTGCTCGAAGATGAGATCAAGAGCCATTACAGCACCAATCTGGCCCAGGAGAAGAAGTTCTCCGAGCTACTGGTCAATGTGATCAAACGCTATCAAAACCGCTCGATTGAAACCGCCCAGGTCATCGAAGAACTGATCGGAATGGCCAAGAAGTTCGCAGCCGCCAGTCAGCGTGGCGATGCGTTGGGGCTCAACGATGACGAACTGGCGTTTTACGATGCCTTGGCCAACAACGAAGCATCGGTACGCGAACTGGGCCACGAGATCCTGGCCAAAATTGCCCACGAGCTGACGGCCAGTCTGCGGGCCAACGTCAGTGTGGACTGGAACAGCCGCGAAAGTGTGAGGGCCAAACTGCGCATCCTGGTGCGACGCATCTTGCGCAAATACAAGTACCCGCCGGATCACGCGGAGGAAGCGGCTCAGCTCATCCTCAATCAGGCGGAAACTCTTTGTGAGGCATGGTTGTAGCAACGCGCACAGGCTGAAATGTCTTTGTACGCTGACTACTACCGGCGACCGATTTATGCGACAGGTCAGAGCCAATAAATCCAGCGCATGCAAGGTTGTCGCATAATTCAGCAGTAAAGCGACGACTTTGGTCTGGATATAGAACGACTGCACCAAAGTCGGCCACACTATATTTGTACTGGCTATTAAGCGGCTGACTCTCTATCGTCAGCAAGAGATACATCGTTGGTCAATGCCGAGCGCACTGCTTCGTCGTTGAGCATTCGTATAAAAATGAGTTTCTTTTTTTGCGAGCTAAGATCAACAAAATTATTACTAAAAGTTATACCTCTACTAAAAACAGGGAAATCATTACAGACATTGATTATTTGAGGGATTGTCAGTCCGACAGACAAAATTCGGCCATTTAATATTTTCGCAATTTTTCTCATGCTTGACTTATTCTTTTTAAGGTCATCAAATATTTCTAAAGGGTTGGCGTGAGCGCTCATATCTATAACATTCAAAGAAACTATTAAGGGGATTACTTGGTTGACCATGTTGTTAATGACGGCATCTAGCCCATAAGACGCCTCTAGTCTTTTGACATTTACTATATAATGCACCCCATTATACATGAAGAAATCAATATTCTTGTTAATATCAATTACATCATGGCCAACGCGTTTTAGTATATTTCTCTGAGTGCTCATAAACGATAACTTGCTTTTTCTATGTAGAGCTATGGGAAACTTATGCTGATAAAGATATAAGTTGGTATTACCATCCGTGAGCTTGATAACCATCCCTTTAACTTTTTCTAAAGGCTGTGTTGCAAAATCAAACGAATTAACAGTACTGCTAACTGTCAAGAGCGATATGAGCTCTATGGTCTCAAAAATCGGCGCTTTTGGTAAGATATCGTACTCGTATACGTTATTTGAGCTATTGAACAGAGATGATATTTTTGTCAGAACAGATAGACCTGTTGAAATATCAATAACTTCGCTCCGAAAACTGGCCTTAAAGTTTGAGGCCAAGTCTGTTTGGGCATTTGAGTCCAAATTAACTCGGTTAAATGTAAGCGCGACTGTAGCGCCAGGTGCGGCTGACGTCTCGGATACAAAAAAGAGTTCTGCGGTGGTGCTGCTTGAACCAACAAATGTATTAAGGCCGCTAAACATTAAATAATCTCCCTGACTAACAATGTGTCATCATCAAGCTTGATGTATTGTATTTTTGAACCGTTTGTCAATCGACCGTGAGACACGAGAACAAATGTTTTCTGTGGTTCGTTTTTAATTTTTGCCTTGTATATCCTAAATCCTATAACCGCGAGAGAAGGGTTTGAGTAGAACCTGTTCGTCTTAACATATATGACCCCAATGGCAAATATCATCACAGCCAAATTAATAGCTGTTCTTTTTTTGTCCACGTCGGTGAAGACAAGAGGCATGATATATGTTGTCAAAAAAGCAAGGTGCTCATGGTTCTCATCAGAAACCTCTTCTATTATGTAAGTCGCTGACCAGCCCGCCAGAAAACCCACATAAAGAAGTCCAAGACTGAGGACGCCAATAGTCATAAAAAAAATGCTCAAAAGGAATATATAATTCGCCGACTTCATAAAGGACAGATCAAAAGCTTTGAGATGCTGCCAAGCAACAGAAAAATCAATACTAATGATTTTAAGCAGGAATATCTTGTCGTATGACATAATTGCCAATGAAAAAAATAGCAGCCATAAAGACAATATATATAGCATTGCCTTCAAAAAAGTATTACTCATTTCTGACAGTCCTGATTGTAGAAGGCAACAAAAATACGATACAAAATGCCCGATACTTAGTTGCTGATCCTAACAGTCTAGCTCATTTTAATTATCATGCAAGTTTGAATATCTTAAAAGCAACATATGTTATCTTAAGCAACATGTTATTCCTAGCGCTGCCATCGAGTCCGTATTTAGAAAAATCGGTTGCAACACTCAGAACCTAGCAATAGCAGTGACCATCAACGGGCGTTACAAAGCTGAACTTATTCACAAGCTAGGAAAATGGAAAGCGAGAGACTCTAGAATTAGCCTCCGAGAACTCGGGGCGATCCAAGTGAGCACAGGTGAATACCTAGAAACTGACAATATTTGAGTGCCGGTATTGCGGTCACACTGTGTAGTTATTGTGGCTATATTGTGGTAGTACAGTGTAATCAATGTGGTCATATTGTGGTAGTACAGTGTAATCATTGTGGCAACACTGTGGTAATTGATATCTTATACTCATATAAAATAATTATGCTGCCCTCTTGATACAGCTATCAGTACTGTTTACCTTGTTGAGCAGAGGACAGGGTAGGGTTTGTCCCACCGCCGCTTCGCGTCGTTAGGCCACCGGCCCGCTCCACTCGCTCCGCTCGTTCTGCGGTCCTAACCTTTTCCCCTGCTCAGGGCTTCGCCCCGAGACCCCGCCGCAATTCGGCCAGTTAATAGCATGATCGTGTGTTGTCTAGGGGGTGTTTATGTCATCAAGTGAGAACCGTAAGCGCATAGTAAACCTCAAGTTACGCTGTTTGCCGGAAGAGGCAGACCAGATCAAAGAAAAGGCCATTGATAGCGGAGTAAGCATTTCGGAATTCCTGCGTTGCGCAGCATTGAAACGCAAAACACGTTCGACTATAGACAGCCAGATAATAAACGAACTACGTCGTCTTGGAGGGCTACAAAAGCATCTGTTTACTGAGGGCGGAGGGCATACAAACGGTGGACTTGTCTCCAAAGAGTATGGCGAAATTTTGGTCAATATAAAACGCGCGATTCAGAGGATCGAGGGTTAAAAATGCTGGCGAAGGTGCCCGACAAGCGCAACGATGGAAAGAGCAGCTTTAAAAGTCTGCAAAAGTACATTGAGGAGCGCGACGTTATCGACTCGGAAACCGGCGAGATTACGGGACGGTTGCGTCACAGGCTGTCAGTCGAGACGAACTGTTTAGACCGTGACACTGCTTGGCGTGAAATGCTGGCTGTTGCGGACATGAATGGTCGGGTTAAAGATCCGGTCTACCACGCGGTTATCTCTTGGCAGAAGGACGAGAAGCCTACAGATAGGCAAGCGTTCGAGGCATGCCAAGTGGCAATGGTGGCGATAGGCATGCAGGACCACCAGTTCGTTGCCGCTGTACATCGTGATACCGATAATCATCATGTACATTTAATGGTCAATCGTGTGAATCCTGAAACCTACAAGGCTGTTTACCCAGACCGGGACTTTTACAAGCTCGACAGAACAATGAGGGAGATTGAGCTTAGCCAAGGATGGAAGCATGATAACGGACCGTTTTCTGTTCATGAAAGGGACGGAAACAAGGTTGTAGATTGGGCTAAGAGTTCGGCAAAAGAGTACCGTAAGGAGCAGGCAGAGAAGCGCACACGCCGTCCTACTAAGGTCAAAGATATGGAGCAGCATATGGGTAATGAGTCGCTTTACTCATATGCGCAGGCTGAGCCGAAAAATGACGCTAAAGCAGTGTTACAAAAGCTTGATTCTTCTTGGCAGTCCCTACATCGTGTTTTGGCTAAGCATGGTTTGGAGCTTCGGCCTACAAGTGACAAGATGAATGCGTTCCGAGTGCATAGCGCTGCAGACCCAAGAATCTGTATCAAGGCGTCCGCTATGGAGCTTGGCGGCGGCAAACTTATAAAGCAGCTTGGCCCGTATGAACAATTTCAAACCCGGTACTTTGATCGGGGCGCGGCAGAGAAGCAGACCTACAGCAAGCATCGTCCGTTGCGTGATCCAGCTAAGCGAACAGAAAACCGTGAGAAGCGAGCCAAAGAACGCGCAGAGCTGCGTGGTAAGTATGACGGGTTTGTTGATGAGTGGAAGGTCACGAAAGCCCCGGCTAAAGCTGAACTAGCCAATAGCCACAAGCTACGTCTTAAGTCGCTCACAGATCAGTATAAGGCAACGAGGGAAGCGATCCGAAGAAGCGGGGTATATGGCAATCAGCGTAAAGCACTTACATCTGTGGCAGCGTTTACGGTTGCGGCCAAACGAGACGAATTAAAGGCTTTAATTAAGGCCGAAAATACCAGTTTCAGAAAAGAGAAATGCCCCTCTTATCGGGACTGGGTGACAGATCGTGCAGAGGCTGGCGACCCGGCGGCCATAGCGCAGCTTCGGGGATTTGCCTACGCAGATAAACGCAAAAGCAAACGGCAGGAAGAGCCAGATATTGCAGACGTACAGCGGCCATATTTTGCGGCTACTTCGGATAGCGATCTTGACCCAGCACGGCCTGTAAGGCTTTCTGAGCGTGTTACGTGGACTGTTGATCGGTCGACTGGTGCTGTTAACTATTCGGTCAATGATCGGTTAGCGTTCCGGGATGAAGGACAGCGCATCACTTTCAACCAGGACAGCCGCAACGATGCGGATAGCATCGAGATGGGGTTGCTGCTGGCGAAGGAGAAATTCGGCGCTGTAGCGGTGCACGGCGGGCAGGAATTCAGGGAAAGGGTGCTTGCGACCGCGGTTGAGCGACGGCTGGATGTGCGGTTTGCTGATCCTGAGCTTGAACAGCAACGCAAAGATGCCATCAAGGCCGACATTGACCAGAAGCGTCAGCGCTTCATAGAGGATCAACAGCAGGTCGATGTTATCCGTGCGCAACACGAGGCCAAGAAAGCGCCCCGGCAGGCTGCTATGACGCGAGATGAGGCGCAGCAGGCGCTATCAGCACCGGCACCGGTTCGGCCAGTCCGTGATTATGTTGAGATGGATGCTGTCGAGGCTGATGTGGCTCAGTATCGGTCTAGATTGAATCGTACACACCGGGAGTTGTGGGGTAAGCGGCCAGACCCGGAGAAGGCGGGCGGCTTCATTGGCCGACACATGGCGAAGGGCAAGGCCATGCAGTGGGACAATGATTTTGGCAAGAACGTAGAGCGCCCATCCGAGGCTCGGTGCGATCACTTAAACAGCCATCATCCCGACGCTATTAAGTTTAGAGATGATGCGTGGAGTCAGGCGTTAAAAACGCATGATTCATCAGTAAGTGCTTGGACAAAAAAGTGCGATTATGCGATGCAAACGTTGATGAATACGCACGTTGATAGTGAGCCAGCAGCACCGAATCAGGACGATCAGCGAGCAGCACGGCAGACCGAAGCTCAGCGGTTGCAGCAGCGTCAGGAAGAGCAAGAGCGTGAGCGTCAGAACTCATTGAACCGGGACTCGCCGGATTTGGATATGTGAGGGTGGGATCATGCTCGATAGAATGAAGTACGTGTGGCGGTTCAACCCGGAAACGCAAGAGTTCGACGATGTTTTGCCGCTCATGGTGCGTAACGACCCCGGCGCGTATTACGTCATTCGGGACGGTTTTGGTGACTTGTGGGTGCATGATCCTTGGGGGCGTGAGTGCCATGCGAATTTTGAATATGTAGAGGTATGCGGTATGACATTCGATAGAGAGCAGTTCGACCCGGACGGGGTCGATGGGCAGCGCACAACTGAAGAACCATCCACGAGGTCGCTGTATTATTCGCTCACCCCAGAGGAGCTGGACGACCTGCGTGCAGAAATGCGGCGTGACGGCCAATTGATGAAAGAGCGGCTTGCTGTCTTAGGTAAAAAATTTTAAGGCATCTAATCAGTATCTGATTTTTCGGCGACGCAGCGTGCCTGTAACGCTTTGTAGCGTTCCACTATCCCCCGATAGGCACACTCAAGCGGGGAGCCAAGTTGTTCTAGGTTCGGCATTATGGGCATTCCTATTTCTGGGGAAGCCAATTTTGTCGAAGATGGCCGACCGCGCCCCCTTGTAGGACGATCTATTCCAGCTTTCACCATGGCACGATTGAATGCGTCCAGAGCCAACCAAATAGCGGTTTTCTGTGCCTCATCGACGGTACACGCTTCCTCAGTCAAGGCGGTAGTTGCATACCTCAACGTAAGAGGTAAGGCATCCAGTGATGCTTCGAGCTGCTTACGTCTGAACGCAGCATCATGGGCTGCCTTCCATGCCTTCCACTCCTCGACTTCAACCTTTGTAAGCAACTGGACTGCGTGTTCTGGCAGCTTGGTATCCCATCGGCTGATCGTGCAGACATAGCTTTGCTTTTGGTTGCCGCTCTCGGTCGTTTCATCGAGAAGGCGTACGCAAGCTACGGGGTTGCCAATGTACTGGATACCTAATGTTTTATTGTCTTGATACTTGAGCTTGAATCTCACTTTTCACCGTATCTGCTGGCAAATTTCGGGATGCTGGAGTCTACGTGACAGACCTTGCTAAATAAATTGTCACCGCCACTGTAAAAATGACCCCCTAACGCCAACCTAGAATTGACCCCCCTGGGTAAAACTGGCGGCTTTGAGCTGCCAATATGTTGACCCAGGAGCAGTCTGTGGAAATTAAAGTGTTGGCCCGTCAGGGCCATGGCATCAAATTCATCGCCCGTGAGCTGGGTATTTCGCGTAACACCGTGCGCAAGTACCTGCGAAAGGCCCGGTCGCTACCCAGTGACAAGGTGAGACCCGCACGTCCGTGCAAAATCGACCCCTTCAAGGACTACCTGCACGAGCGTATTGAGGCGGCGCGCCCACACTGGATTCCGGCGACCGTCCTGCTGCGTGAGATCACGGCATTGGGGTACAGCGGCGGCGTCAGTCGTCTGAAGGCTTATATTCGCCCCTTCAAACGTAAGGCAGAAGAGCCGGTGGTACGTTTCGAGACACTGCCCGGCAAGCAGATACAGGTGGACTTCACCACCATTCGACGAGGCCGTCAGCCGCTTAAGGCGTTCGTGGCGACACTTGGTTTTAGTCGAGCAAGCTTTGTCCGTTTCTCCGAGCGAGAGGACAGCGAAGCCTGGCTGACAGGGCTTCGGGAGGCGTTCGCTTACTTTGGCGGCGTGCCCGAGCAGGCATTGTTTGATAACGCCGGAACCATCATCACCGAGCGAGATGCTTTTGGGGAGGGCCAGCACCGTTGGCATCCCCGATTGGCTGCGCTGGCCGATGAGTTTGGTTTTATTCCCAAGGTCTGCCGCCCTTACCGTGCCCAGACCAAGGGCAAGGTTGAGCGCTTCAACGGGTATCTGAAGGGCAGTTTCATTACCCCGTTGGCCGCTACGCTCAAGAGTGCGGGTCTGACGCTGGATGTGGTGACGGCCAACGCACATATCGGCCAATGGCTCGACGAAGTCGCTCATCAGCGGATTCACGGCACGACGGGTGTTCAACCGGCGGTACGTCTGGCCCAAGAGCAGCAGGTACTATTACCACTGCCAACACAGAGCCTGCGCCCACAACCCGCCCAAGGCCTACGCCTGGGACGGGTCCTGCCGTACGAGAGCTTGCAGCATCCGCTGTCGGTTTATGAGCAACTGCTGGAGGTGAGAGCATGAACCTTCAACATGCTCGCCTGACAGAACTATGCAAGGGGCTAAAGCTTGAGCGCGTCGGGGTGGACTGGCCGCACCTGGCCCAACAAGCAGCAAGCGGCGAAGACAGCTTTGCCGACTTCCTCGAAAAGCTGCTGGCTGCCGAGACCGATGCCCGAAGTGAACGCTCTCGACAGGCCCTGCTGAAAACTGCCGCGCTGCCCGCTGTGAAAACGCTGGAGCAATACGACTTCGCGTTTGCCACCGGCGTCCCCCGGGCACAGCTCCAGGAGCTGGCAGCACTGAGTTTTGTTGGACGTGCCGAGAACATCGTGTTCCTGGGGCCTAGTGGTGTAGGCAAGAGCCACCTGGCTATCGCCCTGGCCTACCGGGCAGTGATGGCCGGTATCAAAACCCGCTTCGTCACGGCGGCTGACTTGATGCTGCAACTGACCGCTGCGCACCGCCAGGAACGGCTCAAGGAATACTTCAGTCGTGTGGTGATGGCCCCTGGGTTGTTGGTCATCGATGAAATCGGCTACCTGCCGTTTGGTCGTGATGAAGCCAACCTGTTCTTCAATGTTGTCGCCAAGCGCTACGAGCAAGGCAGCCTGATCCTCACGAGTAACTTGCCGTTTACCCAGTGGGCCGGAACCTTTGCGGATGATCAAACACTGACAGCGGCCATGCTGGACAGGCTGTTACATCATGCCCATATCGTGCAGATGACAGGTGAAAGCTATCGACTCAAGGACAAGCGCAAAGCAGGAACCAAATCTTCTCGGGCCGAACCGGCTCGAAAATATGAACCCGAGGGGGGTCAAAACTAAGTTGGCGATTTAGCACGGAAGGGGGTCACTTTTTAGTTGGCGTTGACAATAAATATTATTATTTATCGCCTATTAGAGATATTTTCAATACTAAAAAATATATTTTCTATTTTAAAAACAATGAGTTGATAGGGCGTTGTCCATAATAGATGGACTATAGTCCATGTCCCATTTTTGCCTGTCTTTTAAAGGATGCAGTGGGCCTATAGACTCTCTCGTGAATTCCCCCGCGAGATTTTCCAGATGGCAGGAATGCCCTTTTCACCGTGTGACACAACGGACGGCGCGAGCAGTTGCTCAGACGCAAGTGTTGGAGTGCTTAAAGCAGTCTTTGGGCCGGTCATTGACGCTTTGGCACAAGGCAATGACCCTGAAACTGTTACTGCCAGCTCTAACGTGCTGGCCTCGATGTTCGTGCAGTACAACTCTGGTCTGCTGATACTGGCGTCTTTATTCGTTTCGTATATCGCCATTGTCGGGGTCGCCAACACGGCTAATGAGGGCGAAGCGATGGGCAAGGCATGGAGTTCGCTTTGGACTCCGCTGCGCATCGTGTTCGGTGGTGGAGTCTTACTGCCCGCTTCAAGCGGTTATTCGATTATCCAGATCATCGTACTGACAATTGGACTTTGGGGGATTGGTTTTGCCAACGGCGTATTCAAAGCCGGTGTGGAGAACGGGATTGTTAACGGCTCGCTCAGCAGCGTGAGTAGCCAGCTTGGATTTGGTAGTGGCGCGAAGCCGAACCCCAACTATCCGTTGTACGACATTCGCCAGTTCGGCCAAGCCTATTTGGCGTCGAGCTGGTGCGCCCGATCCCTCAATGCAATTTATAGGTCGCTTGACCAGCCTACCGCTGTACAGGCGCTTTCCAAGCCTGACTCCAAGGTACAGGACGGCATAGGACGACAGGCTGCGATCTACCTCATCAAAGATAGAAATGCGGCCACCAACCTTGGCGGTGGCACCCCAATTTGTGGGTCGATTAAGGTCTATAGCTTTAGCGTCCCTGCGGAACTGGTGACGACCTCAACCTCTACGAGTTCAATTTTCGATCCTGCTACGATTACCAGCAATAAGGCCGCGATGCAGGCAGTACGCCATGCCACGCTTAACGCCAAGATCGCCGCCATGAACAAGGTGATGGCCGATATTGATGCATGGGTTAACACTTGGCCCACGGATATAACTAAGACCGGATGGGATGCTGTTAAGAGTGATCGCTTTAACTCCATTATCAATCAAGCACAAAATACGCTTACTCAAAATCTAACGTCGCAAATGACGAATGATAAGACGCTACAAAAAATAATGGCGAAGTACGTCGAGGATGTGACTAAAGACGGTTGGGCGATGGCTGGGGGTTTTTATCAGCGCCTCTCTGGAATTCGGCAAGAGATGGGAGCTATGTTTGCAGAGCCTGTTGCGGTTGCAACGCAGCCGAACCTGAACATGCTGCCTAGAGGCCCGGGGGGCCAGTTGGCGTTAAACAGCTATCAGACTGTATATCAGGCAATCATTAGCAAGTCGCTTGATGGCTCAAACTATAAGCAGCCCGTCACGCCCAATGCAGCAGACATTAAAGCGGCTTTAGCGCCGGCATCGCTGGATGATTTGAACATCGATACCTTGGGTAGTCGTGGCGACAGCATTATGAGCAACTTTATCGGCTGGGGTATGGAGCGAGTTACGGCCACGCTAATTGGTACAGACGGTGATGTTGATGCAATTGCCCGGATCAAGACGACTGGTGATGTTCTGGCACTTATGCAGGCATCCGCTATCACAACAAATCGCATTGTGCATACTGCGCTATCAGGCGCTAAAGCGGTAGCTGCTGGGGTTGGGTCAGTATCATTTTTCGGAACTAGTATTGATGCAACTCCGTTGGCTGACACATTGCTTGAATGGGTTATCTATAATTTCTTAAAGCCACTTGTTGAAGTTGCTAGCTGGGTAGGAATACTAGCATTTTACTTTGGTGTTTTTCTGCCATCTCTGCCCTACACCATTTTCATTATTGCCGTGGTCGGGTGGGTTCTTGGTGTTCTGCAAGCAGTTGTGGCTGCGCCACTTTGGGCGCTGATGCACATGACGCCAGAGCGATCTTTTGTCGGTTCGCAGACACAAGGTTATTTAATGCTGTTATCGCTGTTTGCTAGACCTGTACTGATCGTTTTCGGTTTGTTTGCAGCGATGGCAATAGCAAATCCAATCCTGCTGTATATCAGTAAAGCGTTTTGGGCAATGCACGCGGCCAATGTGACCAGTGCGGAATCTTTGGGCTGGTTTGTTGAGTTCTTCCAATGGCGCAACTGGTTAATCATGTATGGCCTGCTATTGCTGCCTGTCATCTACATGATCTTTGGGTTGTCGCAGACTTTGCCAGATGTGGTCTTGAAATGGATCGGCATCGGCATCGACTCTATGGGATCGACACAGGCCACTAGTGAGATGCGAAGCAACACAGAAAAATTTGGGCCAAGCAGCTTGGGCAATGGCTCTAGCGGTGGCGGGAAAAAGCCAATTCGCGGTGGGGGGACGTCTGGCCTTCAACATAAAGTTGGTGATGGTGATGGTGATGGCGGTGGCCGTAGTGGCCAGAGCGGTGCATCTAAGTTGCTTAGTTCAGGCCCGCAGGGGGTCGCCCCGTCCGGGGCTGCTGATGATGGGCCTATCGGATTTGGTGGCGGATCGTTTGCTTCTGAAACTTCACCGAAGACTAGTGGCCGAGATGGCAACGTTAACAATGAAAAGCCGATTATTACTTAAAGGGGACTATAACTATGTCTTATGACTTTAACGCAGAAACCACTGGGGTAATTATTGGCCGCAGGCAGGGTTATCAAAAGGGGCGTAATGAAGGTTATGACGCAGGGTTTGAAGACGCAAATAGCCAATGGATTGAGGTAAACAATAAATGGAAGGCTGGCTATGCCGCATTGCAAAAAGAGAACGCTAATCTTTTGGTGACAATACAAGAAGCAAACTATGCAATATCTAGCCTTTCGATTATTTCCATGAGCACAATGGAAGTATTAAAAAATGCTCCACAAGATACGATCACTAAGCTTGTTTTGCATTACTACGATCTGTCTAAAAATTGGTTAAGCGGTAAACATATCCGAGTGCTGCCTGCTGATGAGCCTGTGCTGCAAGAACTCACGCCCCACACGGTAGCGCTCATGAAAAAATGGTGGGATCAGACGGTAGAAGCCGCGAAACCAGCAACCCCAAATAATAAGGGTGACAGCGATCCGTCGCTGTAATTATCCGGCCCCTGCGGGCCGGTAATTTGTACCACTGACCCCGGAAGTCGGAACCATGAAACAAGGATGCAAGGTAGAAGAACTCCCCTCTCAGGACATCATGGCGGTGCTTATCGCTGTAGCTGAAAAAGTTCTGTCCAATATCTCTGTGAAACGTCGCCATCGTGCGCGTAAGGTGCTTTGAAATGAAGATTGTGAAAACTGCAAAGAAGGCTGCAAAATTCATGTTCTTTTCCATGCCTCTTTCGATCTTTGGATGGCGCAGTATTTCAACGAACCACCAACATTTAAAAGACTTGGTGAGCACGATCAGGAACCCGCATTGTCCTGTGTGCGACAAGGGGGTGATGTTCGTTCACAAAGACGCAGAACCAGACGAAAATGCGATTTACCCATGGACTTGTTCGGGTGGCTGTGGGTTCGGCGTTTTTACCAAGCGCGATCAAAACTCAATCAATGAGGTGCTGATTCCCCTTATTAGTAAAAAGGGTCGTGCCCGCCTCAATGGCATGAGTGAAGAAGAGCAGATGGGCTTGATTAAATCACACACACGACAATCTCGGATGTTTTGGGTATTAGCTGCGCTTTGTCCTTTGATCGCCTTGTACAGCCTCGCAACAGGCAGCATGGCGATGACCTGCATCAGCATCTTGTCGATGGCAGTGCCTTTCTCGATCCTTGCTATCAAGTGGAGCTATCGAGCTTGGCAGGTACTCACCGGAACGTTGTACGTCGAAGGCGCATTCAAGCAGTTTGTGAAGCGTGGACTTTGGCTTCCAGGGGTGGAGGCATGATTGCGCATAAGTTTGTCCAAGGCGAGCTGCTGATTTTAGATCCAGCATATTGGGCCGCACTGGAATACGCTGCCGATCAGTTTTTGGCTCGTGAGGCCGCGTCTCGGAAATCCCGTCGAGACAATGTGATCCGCTCCGCTCGGGCCAAAGGGGCCTTGCCCCTCTGGACGCCCCAAGTCTGCCTTGCGACGCGGCGGGTAGCTGATGGGAAGAGCACCCATCAGCTACCCTTGCAGAGGCTGGGGTCGTTCCAACGTAAGCGATCCACCAACCACACCTACCATCAGATGCGGCTTCCGTTTATCTTGGCATTTCCGGTGAGCAGTTCCACGGCAGCAACGCCTCATAGTCGGCCACCGACTGCGCAAGTGGCAACCTCTCCAGTACGTGGCGCAGCCACGTATAGGGCTCCTGGCCGTTGACCTTGGCGGTCTCGACCAAGCTATAGATCTGTGCACTGGCGGTGGCGCCTTTAGGCGTGTCGCTGAACAGCCAGGCTTTGCGCCCAATAACAAACGGCTTTATTGCGCGCTCTGCCGGGTTGTTGTCGATCGGTAAAAAGCCGGCTTCCACGTAACGCTTCAGCCGACTCCAGTTATTCGCCAGATAACCAACTGCCTTGCCCAGCACGCTTTGCGGCGTCACGTGGGACTGAGTTTTATCCAGCCAGCTTTTCAACTGAGCCAAGATTGGCAGGCTTTTCTCCTGCCGACCGGTAAAGCGCTGTTCGTCGCTGCCGTCTTTCAATTCGCGCTCGATACCGTACAGCTTATTGATCATCGTCAGCGCGATATCGGCACGCCCGGTCTTGCCCTTAGGTTGCACTTTTTGTGCTTCGACAAATTTGCGCCGCGCATGGGCCATACACGCCAAGCGCTCCACGCCCGGTTGTAACGCCAGCGCGTTATAGCCCGCGTAATCATCAGTCATCACATAGCCGCGATAACTTTCCAGCAGCCGTAACGGTACGTCCTGCGCGCGGCTGGAAGTGTAGTCGAACAATACGACTTTATGATCTGGAGGCCCGCTGGCCTGTACCCACATCCAGGATTGGCTGGTCGGGTCTCGATCTGGTTCTTTCAGTACCTGAACGCGGGTTTCGTCACAGTGGATGACCGGGCTTTCCAGCAATCGATCACGCATCAGATTTAACAGCGGCTGCAAATGTTCGCCGCACTGGATAATCCAGCGGGCCAACGTTTGACGCGGGATTTCTATGCCATGTCGGCTTAGCACCGTTTCAAAACGATGCAGCGGCAAGCCGTCGACATACTTGGTGGTCAGCAGCATGGCCAACACGCTGGGGCTGGCCATGCTCTTTTCAATCAACTGCGCAGGCTTGCCGGCTGTGACCGGTGCCGACTCACAGCCACGACAGCCGTAGACTTTGCGGATGTGTTTGATCACCCGAATCTGCATCGGCACGATATCCAGTTGCTCGCTGGTTTCCTCGCTGACGACATGCTTGCGGCAACCGCAGGCACAGGTCAGTTCGTGTTCGGGCAGCTCGTGGATGACTTCAATGCGCGGCAGATCAGCCGACAGTGGCTTGCGCTTGCCACGGCGTGGCGCAGGAGCAACTACTTCCTCATCAGCATCGCCGACCGGGAGCATAGGCTCGCTTTCAGGTTCATTGAACAAGGCAAGTTGAGGGGTATTAGGCTCGACGGTTTGTTCGGACTTTCGACCAAAAATACGGTCACGCAGCAGCTTGATCTGCTCTTTGAGATCAACGATGTGAGTGGCGTAGGCGTCTTTAACTTCCTGTTCGCGCGAGCGTGCTTCGTAGCTCTCAAGCAGCATCTGTTTGAGCAATACGGGATCGTCAGGAAGGTTGTCGGGCAATGGTCGCATGCCCTGGATTATACCCGTCAGGCAACAAACCTTGGAGTCAAAATCTTATGAGGACGGTTGCGCCACAGATCAAATCCATCCAGCAGCCAATTCAATTCCTGAACCGTCAGCACAATGGCTTCGTCGACATCATCTGGCGAGATTTTGAAACGCTCGGACTCGAGACGCTTGAGCCAAAGGCAGAAGCCGTTACGCTCCCAATACAAAATCTTCACTCGATTCCGGGATTTGTTGAGAAAGACAAAGAGCACCGGATCAAAGACCGCCACTTTAATATCCAACTCGACCAAAGCAGCTAAGCCATCGATGGATTTTCTGAAATCCACGGGTTTGGGATAGAGGTAGACTTTCTCGACTTTGGCGTCGGGTCGCATCATGGTGCTGGCTCCTGAAAGAAAACGGGAGCACAGCATCAGGCGTCAGCCAGTGGCTTGAAATGTGGGGTTCGTGGATCGGATACGTTCCAACCGCATCAAGGGTGAAGGCTTCGCCCCGGCGCTCCGTTCATCGGGCAGGCCCGATGAGCCGGTGCGGCGGCCCTTGACCCGGCCTCCACGCGTTGTCCGGCTGATTCGAGATAGCGCCCGAGGGAATATTGGAGCCGGCGTATAAGCCAGCTCATACCGTGCTAGGCTGTAACTTAATTAGTGTCGTAGTCCAATGCTTAAAGAGTACGTCTACTTTTTCTTCTGAAAATAACGATCAAAGTATGATAACTACGCTTGCCTCGTGGGTATTCACCCAAATTTGATCGGGTCGGGAAACTCCGAGCGCGTAGGATGGAGGCGCTTTTGGTAGGGCAATAAAAAACCGGATTACCCTATTGGCTGATTAATATGCCCGTGCTTTCAATTATCGACAGCCCTTGGTTTTCGGGTTGGTTGTGGTTGGTTTTGCCTGTCAGATATATTTGAATACTGTTTATCGTCTGTATGAGTCTCAAGAGCATCAACGGTAAGGGACATGGCGTAGTGCAGCTGGTTAACGTATGGGGTCATTATCTCTTTAACTTTTAAGAGTGCCTTCGTTTGTATGACTGTTTGTTCTACTAGTGGTTTTCCGAGTTTTATGAGTGATACGGTTAAGCTCCAGTCCAAGTTTTTACTATTTGAGGAGTGGAGGGCGAGCATTATGCACCTCATGGCCGCAGTCGCGTTGCCTTGGACGTCTGGTAGATATTGCACACTTTCGTTTGGTTGGACGTAGGCAGATGTTGAAGCGAAATCATTTCTAATAGTTGTTGAGATTTCGTATTCTTGTAGCTTGGTTATCAAAGGCCATGCATATAATGCACGTAACATTCTAGCTTTTCTTGCATAGTTGCTCGTGTCTTCTACTCTGTGTTGAGCTATTGTTTCCAGCTCTTGTGCCATTTTTTTTAGGTTTGTAGTCCGTTCGCTTAGGTCTGATTTATCAGAGTTTGTGAGGTTGAATACGTCAATGTCATGTTTGTTTAATAGCGTTAAGGAGTGTGCAAGTCGTTTAGCGTCAGAAGCTGCTTTAGTCAATGCTCTTAGCCGGATTTGAGTGTCACTTTTGTCGAGAACAATAAGCCCATCTTTTTGCTCTGTTAGAAATCCTATTAAGGATTTCTTTTTATCCGGCGATAGATGATTTAAAGATGGGTGCATTATGATGCTTTCGATCAGTAGACTGCGAAATCTTTCCTTGTCGGCATCGTTGTCAGATCGCAGCATCTGAAGCCTCCTTTTTCCACAGATCAAGCTTGTCCGCCCAATGCTGCATCATTTCTGCTCGCTCAACCATATATATAGCGTGATTGTAGGCCCTACGAACCGAATTAGGCTCCGCATGAGCCAGCTGCGCCTCAATTGCATCAGATCTGTAACCCATTTCGTTAAGCCTCGTGCTTCCTGTTGTACGAGTTCCATGGGGACTATATATCGTTGCCCAACCCAGTTTTTTCAGTGCTTGGCGGAAAGCAGCATCAGACATCGGCTTGTGGCGATCATCTCGGTTAGGAAAAACATACGTGCTTTGGCCGGTGATCGGCTGCATTGTCGTTAGTATTGAGACTGCCTGGCGGGGGAGGGGGAGCAAATGCTCCCGACGTGCCTTCATGCGCTCTTTAGGGATTTTCCAAAGCCCATTGGCTAGGTCGAATTCATCCCACCTCGCCTGAACGCTTTCGTTGGCTCTTGTCAGCGTCAACCACATTAACCTGAATGCCATCTGTGTCTGGAAATGCCCCCCGTGGGAGTCGAAGGCATTAAGTAGATTGCCTACTTGGCCTGACGTAAGCGCCGCTTTGTGTTGGGTTTTGTTTGGTGGCAAAGCCTTCCTCACAGGCCATACGGGGTCGGTGTCCGCTCTGAGAGTAGCGACTGCTAGCTCAAAAACTCCTGACATTGTGCGTTTTGCTTCGGCAGCTACGGTTGGGGCCCCGCGCTTCACGGTTTTATTCAGGATGTCGAGTACATGTGCTGATGTGATGGTGCGAACTGGAAGCTTCCCTATCGAAGGGAAAACAACCCTTTTTAGCATCCCCAGTCTCCGAGATTTCGTCACCGGCTCCCAGCTCTTAAGAGCAAGCCACTCTTGGGCGATTGTCTCAAATGTGTTGGAAGCATCCATCTCCCGTTTGATTTTCGTGAGCTGTCTGTTCTGTACTGGGTTGATGCCCTGTCTGACCAGCTTGCGGGCCTCATCGCACTTCTCTCGGGCATTTGCCAGCGACAGGTCGGGATAATCGCCCAGGGCGAACCAGGAGGCTTTTCCACAAAGCTTAAAGCGGTATCGCCATGCCCGCACCCCGTTAGGTTTTACCTCAAGGTACAGGCCTCTAGCGTCGTTAATGCGATACAGCTTGTCTTTGGCTTTTGCAGCCCGGCAGTGAGCGTCGGTGAGCATCGGATGACTCGGTTTTCACAGGATGCATTCATCGTATACACCTAAAAACGGCTTGTCCAAAAAACATATACACCAGCGTAGTCGCTTTTTTTCTGCATGGTCGTGCAATCGCATGCAACACATAGAAACGCGAAAGCCCCATAGAGTGGGGCTTTCTGAGCGATTTTTAAGCTTTTAAGCTAGCTTATGCAATCACCTGCAATGTTACCTACAATTTACACGTTAAACCTGAAATGCATCACATCACCGTCCTTGACGATGTATTCCTTGCCTTCCAGGCGCCACTTACCCGCTTCCTTGGCGCCGGCTTCACCCTTGAACTGGATAAAGTCGTCATAGGCCACGACTTCGGCGCGAATAAAGCCTTTTTCAAAGTCGGTGTGGATGACGCCTGCGGCCTGTGGTGCGGTGGCGCCGACGCGGACGGTCCAGGCGCGGACTTCTTCGACGCCAGCGGTGAAGTAGGTCTGCAGGTGGAGCATTTCGTAGCCGGCGCGGATCACGCGGTTCAGACCGGGTTCTTCGAGGCCCAGGGCTTCAAGGAACATGTCTTTCTCTTCGCCGTCATCGAGCTCGGCGATTTCTGCTTCGATCTTGTTGCAGACCGGCACCAGCATTGCGCCTTCTTCTTCGGCGATGGCGCGGACTACGTCCAGCAGCGGGTTGTTCTCGAAGCCGTCTTCGGCGACGTTGGCAATGTACATGACCGGCTTGGTGGTCAGCAGGTGGAAACCACGAATGACGGCTTTGTCGTCATTGCTCATGCTTTTCATCAGGCTGCGGGCCGGCTTGCCTTCGCTGAAGTGTGCAATCAGTTGCTCGAGCAGACCTTTCTGGACCACTGCGTCCTTGTCGCCGCCCTTGGCGTTGCGCGTGACCTTTTGCAGTTGTTTTTCGCAGCTGTCGAGGTCGGCGAAGATCAGTTCCAGGTCGATGATCTCGATGTCGCGTTTTGGGTCGACGCTGTTGGAAACGTGAATCACGTTCTCGTCTTCGAAGCAGCGCACTACGTGGGCTATGGCATCGGTCTCGCGGATGTTGGCGAGAAACTTGTTGCCCAGACCTTCGCCTTTCGAGGCACCTGCCACGAGGCCGGCGATGTCGACGAACTCCATGGTGGTTGGCAGGATGCGTTTCGGGTTGACGATGGCCGCCAGGGCCGCCAGACGCGGGTCAGGCATTGGCACGATGCCGGTGTTCGGCTCGATGGTGCAGAAGGGGAAGTTTTCGGCTGCAATACCGGATTTGGTCAGGGCGTTGAACAGGGTGGACTTGCCGACGTTAGGCAGGCCGACGATGCCGCAATTGAATCCCATGGTGTTTCCCCTCGAGTGATGTCAGGCCTTCTGGCTGTGCAGGTTTTTCATCGCCCGGTTCCATTCACCGGCGAAGATATCCGGCAGCACGCCGAGGGCAAAGTCGATACTGGCGTCCAGTTTTTCCTGTTCGGCGCGTGGCGCTCGACCCAGGACAAAGCCGGATACCTTGCTGGCATCGCCCGGGTGGCCAATGCCAAGCCGCAAGCGATGAAATGTGTTCTGGTTGCCGAGCTGCGCGATGATGTCGCGCAGGCCGTTGTGACCGCCATGACCGCCGCCCACTTTGAGTTTGGCAACGCCCGGAGGCAGGTCCAGTTCGTCGTGCGCCACCAGAATCGACTCGATCGGGATACGGTAGAAGCCCGCAAGCGCCGCGACAGCCTGGCCGCTGCGGTTCATGTAGGTGGTGGGGATCAGCAGACGAACATCCTGACCCTGATGCGTAAAGCGTCCGGTCAGGCCAAAGAATTTGCGCTCGGGAACGAGATTGACTCGTTGCGCCGCAGCAATACGCTCAACGAAAAAAGCCCCTGCGTTATGCCGGGTCTGTTCGTATTCAGCGCCTGGATTTCCCAGGCCCACGATCAGTTGTATGGCGGTCACGACAGGGGCTCTTCCTTTGGAGTTGTGGGTTAAACCGCTGACGACAGCGGCAATGTGGACAAAAACTGCTCATTTACCATGATGTAAACTCCGCGATCTCGCCCGCTATGCCTGCTATCGCTCGCGATGTTTCCTGAGCAACTCCCGCGTTACCAAGTAATGAATTACTCGGCAGCGCCTTCTGCAGCTTCTTCGTCTTCATCTTTGACGACGCGCGGTGCGTGGACGTTGGCGATGGCCAGGTCGTTGCCGTGCGCCAGTGCTACGAACTCAACGCCTTTCGGTGCTTTGACGTCGGACAGGTGAACGATCGAGCCGATTTCCAGAGCAGACACGTCTACTTCGATGAACTCAGGCAGATCTTTCGGCAGGCAGGAAACTTCCAGCTCGGAAGTTACGTGCGAAACTTCGCCGCCTTTCTTGATCGGAGCTTCTTCGCCGATGAAGTGTACAGGCACGATAGCGGTCAGTTTCTGACCGGCTACAACGCGTACGAAGTCAGCGTGCAGCACGTGGCCTTTGGCCGGGTGACGTTGCAGTGCCTTGATGATGACGTTTTGCTTGGTGCCACCAACGTTCAGCTCGATGATGTGGCTGTAAGAAGCCTCGTTCTCGAGCAGTTTGGCAACTTCTTTGGCCAGCATGCTGATGGACTCGGGGGCTTTGTCGCCACCGTAGACTACAGCTGGAACCAGGCTAGCGAGACGACGCAGGCGGCGGCTCGCACCTTTCCCCAGGTCGGAACGCAGTTCGGCATTCAGGGTAAAATCGTTCATGTTGTATCTCCAAATTAACCACATCCACCGTTGCGTTTGCGACCAGCGCTCGGGCGGTATGGGCAAAAAAGCCCCGCCCTGACCGGATGTCAGGGCGGGGCGCTTTTCGTCGGCTTGATATCTGCTAAGGGAAGCCCTTAACGGAACATCGCGCTGATCGATTCTTCGTTGCTGATACGGCGAACCGCCTCAGCGACTACCGGCGCAATATCCAGTTGGCGGATACGGCTGCAGGCTTGTGCGGCGGCGGACAACGGGATGGTGTTGGTGACCACCAGTTCGTCCAGCACGGAATTTTCAATGTTTTCGATCGCCCGACCCGACAGCACAGGGTGTGTGCAGTAGGCAAAGACCTTGGCAGCGCCATGCTCTTTCAGGGCCTTGGCCGCATGGCACAGAGTGCCGGCGGTATCGACCATGTCATCAACCAGAATGCAGGTACGCCCTTCGACATCACCGATGATATGCATCACTTCAGAGTGATTGGCTTTCTCACGGCGTTTGTCGATGATACCGAGATCGACGCCCAGGGATTTGGCAACAGCACGTGCACGCACGACACCGCCGATATCCGGGGAAACGATCATCAGGTTTTCAAAGCGCTGGTCTTCGATGTCATCCACCAGAACAGGGGAGCCGTAGATGTTATCTACCGGAATATCGAAGAAACCCTGTATTTGGTCAGCATGAAGATCAACCGTGAGAACACGGTCGATTCCCACCACGGTGAGCATATCGGCAACGACTTTCGCGCTGATAGCAACACGTGCGGAGCGCGGACGGCGATCCTGGCGGGCATAACCAAAGTAAGGAATCACAGCAGTGATTCGGGACGCTGAGGAGCGGCGGAAGGCATCAGCCATCACGACGAGTTCCATCAGGTTATCGTTCGTCGGGGCGCAAGTCGGCTGAATGATGAAGACGTCTTTACCGCGAACGTTTTCATTGATCTCAGTGCTGATTTCACCGTCGGAAAATTTTCCGACAGAGACATCACCCAGTGGGATATGCAGCTGACGTACTACACGCCGAGCGAGATCGGGGTTGGCATTCCCCGTAAAGACCATCATCTTGGACACGCGCAGTACCTAGAGGCTGAGGGTAACCTGGATGAGTATAGAAAATGGCAGGGGCGGCTGGATTCGAACCAACGCATGGCAGGATCAAAACCTGCTGCCTTACCGCTTGGCGACGCCCCTGTAATTGAATCAATCGAGTGTTTCGCACTCAATTCCTGCTACAGAATTTGCAGCTTGCGATGCAACATCGAAATGTTACTTCCTTTCGCTACGAACCCCGTAAGGGTCTCTGTAAGAAGGGCCGAGACTTTATCAGCTTCAGCTTTGTTTGGGAAGGCCCCAAACACACAACTTCCAGTTCCGGTTAATTTTGCTTCGGTAAATTTACCTAACAAATTCAAAGCGTTACGTACTTCTGGGTAACGCCTCTCTACAGCCGCCTTACAGTCATTTCGACTGTTTCCCTTGGGAACGGGGCGCACTTTAATGGGCGCAGTGTCGCGTGTCAACAACGGATCTGAAAAAATTTCTGCTGTACTTACAGCGACTTGCGGCACGAGCACCAAATACCATGGTTCTTCCGGGTCTACGGGGGTCAGAATTTCCCCGACACCCTCAGCAAAAGCGGCGTGTCCACGGACAAAAACCGGTACATCGGCACCCAGTGTGAGGCCCAGTTGTGCGAGGCGATCTTCATCCCAGCCCAACTGCCACAAATGATTGAGGCCCAGCAATGTGGTTGCCGCATCCGAGCTGCCACCGCCGATACCGCCACCCATGGGCAGGCGTTTTTCCAGCCAGATGTCCATGCCCAGGGTGCAGCCGGACTGTTTTTGCAGGGCGCGGGCGGCTTTGACGATCAGGTTGCTGTCATGCGCAACGCCGGGGACGTCGGTCTGCAGGCGAATAACACCGTCTTGGCGAAGCGCAAAGCCGAGCTCGTCGCCGTAATCGAGAAATTGAAACAGGGTTTGCAGTTCATGGTAGCCGTCAGGACGGCGACCCAGAATGTGCAGCATCAGGTTAAGTTTTGCCGGGGCGGGCAGCACCAGTTGTGCTTCAACCATTGTCATTGCCCCAGTTTGCGAGGCTGCCAGTCCTTGATGACCAGCGTGACATCAAGGTCCTGACCGTGCAGCTTGACGCGTTCCGGCAGCCAATAGCCGTTCTGTTCGACGTAACTGAGGTATTCGACCTGCCAGCCATCCTGCTCAAGGCTGGCCAGACGGCTGTCGCCATCGAGTGTCACGTTGCTTTTGCTGTCAGGCGCCGGCAAGCCGCGCACCCACCACACCAGGTGAGAGACCGGCAGTTTCCAGCCTAACTGATCCTGCAGAAGCGTTTCCGGGGTCGGGGCTTCGTAGCGGCCCTGATTGGCAACCTCAAGCGCCACAGCGCCAGGCCTGCCGGTCAGTCGCGCAGCACCACGGCCCAGCGGGCCGGACAAGCGAATGTCGTAGTAATCCTGACGCTGCAGCCAGAACAACGTGCCGCTGCCGGAATCCTTCGGTGCGCGGATGCCGACCTTGCCGTTGATCTGCCAGCCATCAAGGCTGCTCAGTTGCTGTTTGTGTTCGCGCCATTGCGCGGGGTCGCCCTTGCCCTGAACCGCTTCGCGGGAGGTGAGGCCGGCGCAGCCGGCGAGCAGGGCGATGAAGCTGAATACGATTACGTGGCGCAAAAACATAACGTCAAAGGTTCTCTGAACCGGTCAGGCGTCGCAGAGTGCTACGCAGGACGGTGCTGTCGGGTTGTTGTTCGAGGGCCTTGGCCCAGACTTGTCGAGCTTCGCGCTGATCGCCTTTGGCCCACAGCACTTCGCCCAGATGCGCGGCCACTTCGTGATCCGGGAAGCGCTCAAGCGCCTGACGCAGGTAGCGTTCGGCGGCGTCCAGATTGCCCAGGCGGTAGTTCACCCAGCCAAGGCTGTCGAGAACGGCCGGGTCATCGGGGCTGATCTGATGCGCTTTTTCGATCAGTTCACGGGCCTCGGTGTAGCGCGTGGTGCGATCAGAAAGGGTGTAGCCCAGCGCATTCAGCGCCATGGCGTTTTCCGGTTCGCGCTTGATGATGGTCCGCAGGTCTTTCTCCATCTGGGCCAGATCATTGCGTTTTTCAGCCAGCATGGCGCGGGTATAGAGCAGATTGGCGTCATCCGGGTATTGCTTGAGCGCCTGATTCAATACCTGCCAGCCGCGGTCCAGCTGATCATTGCTGGTCAGGGTCTCGGCTTCGATCAGGTAGAGCTGAATGGCGTAATCCGGCTCTTCGGCGCGGGCTTCGGAAAGGCGCTTGGCCGCTTCGGCACCATTGCCATTGCTGACCAGAATGTCCGCCTGGCGCAATTGAGCTGCCAGAAAGTCCGGGCCCGGTCCGACCTGAGCGTATTCATTGAGCGCGCTTTGCGGGTCTTCGCGTTCTTCGTGGATGCGGCCCAGGTTCAAATGCGCTGAATCCACGTGCGCGCCACGGGCGATCAATTCTTCCAGATAACCCGCCGCTTCCTCCCAGGCCTTGGCTTCAAGACAGACCAGTGCCAGCGAGAAACGCAGTTCGTCGTCATCAGGGTACTGCTGCACAAGTGCGGCAAACTGCACTTTGGCGTCTTCCATGCGGTTCTGTTCGACCAGCATGCGCGCATAGGTCAGGCGCAGGCGCTTGTCGTCCGGGTATTTTTTGATGCTTTTTTCCAGCAGCGGGACGGCTTCCTTGCCGCGGTTCATGCTTTGCAGCAGCCGGGCGTGAAGCAGGATAGGCGCGATTTCGCCTTCTTTCGGCGGGTTGTCTTCGAGCAGTTTGAGCGACTGCTCGGAGTCGCCATTCTGCTGAAGCAGTAGCGCCTTGCCGAAAATCAGCTGGCCGTTTTTCGGGTACTTGCCCAGCAGTCGGTCGAAGCTTTTGAGCAGACCGTTACGCGTGTCCGGGTCGGTCTCGGCTGCAGACAGGGCGAGAAAGTCGAAGTGGGTGTCGCCCTGACCCTGCAGGACTCTTTCCATGTACACCAGAGAGTCGTCGTAGCGGCCGGCCCGCGCCAGTTGAATGGCTGCGGCGCGTTTTGCTTCCAGGTCGCTCGGCGCGTTTCTTGCCCAGATCAGCGCGGTTTCGAGCGCGGACTGGTCAGCGCCCATGTACTCGGCGATCTGATAAGCGCGCTCGGAAACGCCCGGGTCCTGAGTCTTGACCGCCTGGGTCACGTAGTTATCCAGGGCGATGTCAAAGCGGTTGCGCTGGCCTGCCAGCTCCGCGCTCAACAGGCTGACCAGAGTGTCCTGGCTGAACGAGCCATAGACCTGTGGCTTCGCTTCAGGCGCCGGCGGCGCGTCTTTCTGAGCGGGCACGGGCTGCGACGAGACGGGGGTCATGGACTGACAGCCGCCTAGAAAGGCAAGAGCAAGGAACAACGCGGAGGATCTATTCATATATAAGAAGGGCGGCTTACCTGCGGTGGGAGCATCATGACACAAGGCTGTCGGCAAAACCCACAGCCGTCGGAAAAACTGATGCAATGCGTGTGTTTGCAGTGTTGCGGGCCTGAAAACGCAGCCAGCAACGAGCGATTGTAGTGGGACAATAATATGCGGTGGTTGTTCTGAGCTTATCGAAGTAGGACAATTACCGGCTTCACGTCACCACCTGCGACCCTGAATGGCCTTCCTTGCACTCGGTATCAACCATAAGACCGCCTCGGTCGACGTTCGCGAGCGCGTGGCATTTACCCCGGAGCAGCTGGTTGATGCGCTGCAGCAGCTTTGCCATCTGACCGAAAGTCGTGAGGCCGCGATTCTATCGACGTGCAATCGCAGCGAGTTGTACATCGAACACGAGCACCTCGGCGCGGACAGCATTCTGGCCTGGCTTGCCAATTATCATCACCTTAGCCTCGAAGAGTTGCGCGCCAGCGCCTATGTTCACGAGGACGATGCGGCCGTGCGACACATGATGCGTGTGGCCTCGGGGCTCGACTCGCTGGTGCTGGGCGAGCCGCAGATTCTTGGTCAGATGAAGTCCGCGTACGCCGTAGCCCGCGAAGCCGGAACGGTCGGGCCTTTGCTGGGGCGTCTGTTTCAGGCCACGTTCAGCGCCGCCAAGCAGGTGCGCACCGACACCGCCATCGGCGAAAACCCGGTCTCCGTAGCCTTTGCCGCCGTCAGCCTGGCAAAACAGATTTTCAGCGACCTGCAACGCAGCCAGGCCCTGTTGATCGGTGCCGGCGAGACCATTACTCTGGTCGCCCGCCACCTGCACGATCTGGGCGTCAAGCGTATCGTGGTTGCCAACCGTACGCTGGAGCGCGCGAGTATCCTCGCCGCCGAGTTCGGTGCCCACGCCGTGTTGTTGTCGGATATCCCGGCCGAGCTGGTCAACAGCGACATCGTGATCAGCTCCACCGCCAGCCAGTTGCCGATTCTGGGCAAGGGCGCGGTGGAAAGCGCGCTGAAGCTGCGCAAACACAAACCGATTTTCATGGTCGATATCGCTGTACCGCGCGATATCGAGCCTGAAGTCGGCGAGCTGGACGACGTTTATCTGTACAGCGTCGATGATCTGCATGAAGTGGTGGCAGAGAACCTCAAGAGTCGCCAGGGCGCTGCGCTGGCTGCTGAACAACTGGTCAGCGTCGGTGCCGAAGACTTCATGTCGCGGCTGCGCGAGTTGGCGGCGGTGGATGTACTGCGCGCCTATCGTCAGCAAAGCGAACGGCTGCGTGACGAAGAATTGAGCAAGGCGCAGCGCATGCTGGCCAACGGCAGTAATGCCGAAGACGTACTGATCCAGCTGGCGCGTGGCCTGACCAACAAATTGCTGCATGCGCCCAGCGTGCAGCTCAAGAAGCTGTCTGCCGAAGGTCGCGTCGATGCGCTGGCCATGGCCCAGGAACTATTTGCCCTCGGTGAGGGCTCGACGGATAAAACCCCGCAATGAAAGCTTCACTGCTCAATAAGCTGGATGTTCTCAGCGACCGTTTCGAGGAACTGACCGCACTGCTTGGCGATGCCGAAGTCATCAGCGATCAGACACGCTTTCGCGCCTATTCCCGGGAGTACGCCGAAGTGGAGCCGGTCGTTGCGCTCTACAAGCAACTGGCCAGGGTGCAAGGCGATCTTGAGGGTGCGCAGGCTTTGTTGAAAGACAGTGACCCCGACATGCGCGAAATGGCAGTCGAGGAAGTCCGCGAAACCAAGCAGCAACTGGTCGAGCTTGAGGCGCAACTGCAACGCATGCTGCTGCCCAAGGACCCGAACGACGGTCGCAACGTGTTTCTGGAAATCCGCGCCGGCACCGGCGGTGATGAAGCCGCGATCTTCTCCGGCGACCTGTTCCGCATGTACTCGCGCTACGCCGAGCGACGTGGCTGGCGGGTGGAGATTCTGTCCGAGAACGAAGGCGAGCATGGCGGTTACAAGGAAGTCATTGCGCGGGTCGAAGGCGACAGCGTCTATGGCAAGCTGAAATTCGAGTCCGGCGCGCACCGTGTACAGCGTGTGCCCAAGACCGAATCCCAGGGCCGCATTCACACCTCGGCCTGCACGGTTGCGGTGCTGCCCGAGCCTGATGAGCAACAGGCGATCGAGATCAACCCGGCCGACCTGCGCGTCGACACCTATCGTTCTTCGGGTGCCGGTGGTCAGCACGTCAACAAAACCGACTCGGCCATCCGCATTACCCACTTGCCATCGGGTATTGTCGTCGAGTGTCAGGAAGAGCGTTCGCAACACAAGAACAGAGCCCGGGCGATGTCCTGGCTGTCTGCCAAACTGAATGATCAGCAGACCAGCGCTGCGGCCAGTGCCATCGCCAGCGAGCGCAAGCTGCTCGTAGGTTCGGGTGATCGTTCGGAGCGCATACGTACTTACAATTTCCCTCAAGGGCGAGTGACGGATCACCGCGTGAACCTGACTCTGTATTCGCTGGATGAAGTTCTGGCCGGCGGAGTCGATGCAGTGATAGAGCCGCTACTCGCTGAATATCAGGCTGATCAACTTGCGGCACTGGGTGAGTAAATGACCATCATCGCAAGCTTGTTAAGAAGCGCCGAGCTTCCCGATTCACCGACCGCGCGGCTCGACATCGAGCTGTTGCTCGCGGCTGCCCTGGGTAAACCGCGCAGTTTTCTGCACACCTGGCCCGAGCGCATTGTCAGCACCGAAGCCGCCGTGGCCTTTGCGGGTTACTTGCAGCGGCGACGCACGGGCGAGCCGGTGGCTTACATTCTCGGTCAGCAAGGTTTCTGGAAGCTCGATCTGGAAGTTGCGCCGCACACCTTGATCCCGCGCCCAGAGACCGAAATGCTGGTCGAGGCGGCACTGGAACTGGTGCCGGCCTTTGCCCCGGCTCAGGTTCTGGACCTGGGCACCGGCACCGGAGCGATCGCCCTGGCGCTGGCCAACGACCGGCAGCAATGGAAAGTGACAGCGGTGGACCGCGTGCCCGAAGCGGTCGCGCTGGCCGAACGCAACCGGCAGCGTCTGCAACTGGATTACGCCCAGGTGCTCAACAGCCACTGGTTCAGTGCGCTGGAAGGGCGGCAGTTTGATCTGATCATCAGTAACCCGCCGTACATCGCCGACGCTGATCCGCATCTGTCGGCCGGTGACGTGCGTTTCGAGCCGAGCAGTGCGTTGACGGCCGGTGCCGACGGGCTGGACGATTTGCGCACGATCATTGCCGACGCGCAGGCGCACCTCAACGCCGATGGCTGGCTGCTGCTGGAGCACGGCTACGATCAAGGCCCGGCGGTGCGCGAACTGTTGACTCGTCATGGTTTCGAGCGCATCCAGACCCGCCGTGATCTGGGCGAACACGAGCGCATCACGTTCGGATGCAAGCCGTGCTGAGTGACCAGGAACTGCTGCGCTACAGCCGGCAGATTCTGCTGCAACACGTTGATATCGAAGGTCAGTTGCGACTCAAACAAAGCCGTGCGCTGGTCGTAGGTATGGGCGGCCTCGGTTCGCCGGTAGCCTTGTATCTGGCGGCTGCGGGGGTCGGAGAACTGCATCTGGCCGACTTCGACCACGTCGATCTGAGCAACCTGCAACGCCAGATCATTCATGACACGCAGAGCATCGGGCAGGCCAAGGTCGATTCAGCCATGGCCCGGCTCGCGGCGATCAACCCGCAAATAAAGCTGATTGCCCATCGTGCGGCGCTTGATGCCGATTCATTGAGTGCAGCGGTGCAGGCCGTCGATCTGGTGCTCGACTGTTCGGATAACTTTGCCACCCGTGAAGCGGTCAATGCCGCGTGTGTCGCCGCAGGCAAGCCGCTGGTCAGCGGCGCCGCCATTCGCCTGGAAGGGCAGTTGTCGGTGTTCGACCCGCGCCGTGCCGAGAGCCCTTGTTACCACTGCCTGTACGGTCACGGCAGCGAAACGGAACTGACCTGCAGCGAAGCGGGTGTTATCGGGCCGCTGGTGGGGCTGGTTGGCAGCTTGCAGGCGCTGGAGGCGTTGAAACTGCTGGCCGGTTTTGGCGAGCCAATGGTCGGGCGCCTGCTGTTGATCGATGCCTTGAGCACGCGTTTTCGTGAGCTGAAGGTCAAGCGTGACCCTGCCTGTAGCGTGTGTGGGCCCATAAACGGGCAGGGCGAACATGCCTGACATTCCTGTGAGCCAGCCTGTGAACCCAGGCTGCGATGCACCGGTCGGGGTTTTCGATTCCGGCGTTGGCGGCCTTTCTGTCCTCAATGAAATCCGCCAGACGCTGCCCAACGAGTCCCTGCTGTATCTGGCCGACTGTGGCCATATTCCCTACGGCGAGAAAACTCCTGAATTCATCATCGAGCGTTGCCTGATCATTGCCGATTTTTTTCACGGGCAGGGCGCCAAGGCGCTGGTTGTAGCATGTAACACCGCAACTGCTGCAGGCGTGGCGCACATACGGCAACGCTATCCCGACTGGCCCATCGTGGGCATGGAACCCGCAGTAAAACCTGCCGCCGAGGCCACTCGCAGTGGCGTCGTCGGTGTACTGGCAACCACCGGAACATTACAAAGCGCCAGGTTCGCGGCCTTGCTCGACCGGTTTGCCAGTGACGTAAGCGTCGTGACACAACCGTGCCCGGGGCTGGTCGAGCTGATCGAGACCGGCGATCTGGTCAGCCCTCAGATTCGTCAACTGTTACAGCGTTACGTCGAGCCTCTGCTGGCGGCGCGCTGCGACACCATCATTCTGGGCTGCACGCATTACCCCTTTCTCAAGCCATTGCTGCGCGAAATGCTCCCCGCGTCGGTCACCCTGATCGACACCGGGGCTGCGGTCGCGCGTCAATTGCAGCGTCTTTTGTCCCGTTCCGGCCTGCTTGCCAGCGGCCCCGCACGAGACACTTTGTATTGGTCTAGTGACATACCGGACAATTTCGGAAAAATCCTACCTTTTCTGTCGCAAATGTCTGGCAATGTGAGAAGCTTCCGTTTGTAAAAAAAATGTGAAAAAAAGGCGTTTAGGGGCTGAACTTACCTTGCGTCGCTGGCTTCTATAATTGCAGTTAATGAATTCCAACACTTTCTTACAAACTCATACATTTTAGGACGTTTCTCATGAAGAGACTCTTTTGTCTGGCCGTGCTTTCGGCCCTCATGGCAGGTTAGGCTTCCCTGGCGCAGGCCGACGGCGTTGAATTTTCGGTTGGACAGACCGGCGAATCCACCATGACTTATCGTCTTGGCGTGCAGTTCGACTGGGATAAAAGCTGGCTGCAAAGCGACATCGGCCGTCTGACCGGTTACTGGGACGGTGCCTACACCTACTGGGATGGCAAGGACTACAAGGATAACCACAGCCTGTCGTTCTCCCCTGTGCTGGTCTACGAGTTCGGCAACGGCAACGTCAAACCTTACGTAGAAGCCGGTATCGGCGTCTCGGTGTTCTCCAACACCCAGGTTGAAGATCGCAAGTTCGGTTCGGCCTTCAACTTCGAAGACCGAGTTGGTTTCGGTCTGCGCTTTGCGGGCGGACATGAAGTCGGCATCCGTGCGACTCACTACTCCAACGCCGGCATCAAACAGCCGAACGACGGTGTAGAAAGCTACGCGCTGCATTACAAGATGCCGTTCTGATTTGACTGGCACTTGTGCCAACGCTCCGCGTCACATCTGTGCTGCAGCACCACGTCATGCGTTGCACGCAGTTATTGCACATAAAAGAAAGCGCTCTTTTATCGCGATGGTACTGACGACGCAGAGTGCGACGTAAGTGACGGCTGAGTCCTGTCACTGATCCGGGGGCCCCCGGATCAGTGACAGGGCGCCGTAAGGGCGCAAAGGTGACCTGAGTCAGAAACAAACTTCACTGGCATCGCAAAACCGCTGTGTGACGCAGAGCGTCACGAAATGCATTACCACGCGGAGCGTGGGAACGATAATGATGGTCATCACAGATCAAAGATAAGCCGTCGCAATCCCTTTGCGTTCTGTCAGGCAATCTTCCGCACCCGCTTCAAACTCGCGACAGATCAATGGCCGTTTTTCGTAGATGGTGCACATCATGGTGTTGCGATCCAGCGCTGCACACCAGCCGTCATCCAGGCGCAACATAACCTCGCCACCCCATTCGTCGGTATCGATGTAGCGCTCAGGCACGCCCGTGTCGGTGATAAGCATCACTTCCAGTTGGCAACAGCAGGCTGCGCAGGTCGAGCAGGTGACTTCCGTTTCGCTGTGAATTTCTGCGAGCGGAATAAGTGTGGCGTTCAGAGGGTGTCTCCCGGTTATCTGGCTGACGGGCCTGGTGCGCGGGCGGCCAGCCATTGCAGCAGCGGGAATACACCCGCCCAGACCAGCCCCAGCAGCACCATGCTTGGCCAAAATCCAAGAGGAAGATGAACCTGCGCCAGTTGCGAGCCGGCATAGTACGACATCGGCCCGCCAATAGCGCCCAGTACGGCAGCGCGCCAGATGGGCTTGGCGGTCCATGCCAGGCAGTGATTGAGCGTGGTGCCCATGACCGCCCACAATAACGCCAGCCACAACGGAAGCAGATAGCCGCCGGTCTCGAAGTCGAAAACACCGAGCACCATCAACAGGCTGTCGATCACCACACCCACCAGCGTGACGCTCACAATCAGCTTGCCTTCAGCTGCCCATGAACTGACCCACGCAAAGTGCACTACCAGCACACCCACGGCGATCAACAGCCAATAGCTGTTGCCACCCAGCACGCAGGCAAACCAGCCGATCTGGAACAACAGCGCATTGGCGAGTGATTTAAGCATTGAAGCGCCCAAGCAGTGGCTCACGCAGTGCATCTGGTTTGGCCAGCAGCAATTGCGCGGTGCCAATCGTTCGCTCCAGAAAGCCACCTTCGCAGTAACACAGGTAGAACTCCCAGAGGCGCAGGAAGTAGTCGTCGTAACCCAGTTCGGTGAGTGTGCCGTGAGCATGCTTGAAGTTGTCGTGCCACAAACGTAGCGTGCGCGCGTAATGCAGGCCGAAGTCTTCCATGTGCAGCAGGTTCATGTCGGTGTCGCTGCCGACGATGTCGAGCATCTTCGCCACCGAGGGCAGGGCGCCCCCCGGGAAAATGTAACGCTGGATGAAGTCCACATTGCGTTTGGCCTGTGCATAACGCTGCTCGCGAATGGTGATCGCCTGCAGCAGCATCATGCCGTTGCTTTTGAGCAGGCTGGCGCATTGCTTGAAGTAGGTCGGCAAAAACCGGTGGCCGACCGCTTCGATCATTTCGATGGACACCAGCTTGTCGTATTCACCGGTCAGGTCGCGATAATCGGTCAGCAGCAGCGTGACGCGGTCCTGCAGGCCCAGTTTGATCAGCCGTTGCTCGGTGTAGGCGAACTGTTCTCTGGACAGGGTAGTGGTGGTCACGCGGCAGCCATACTGCTGCGCGGCATAAATGGCCATGCTGCCCCAGCCTGTGCCGATTTCCAGCAGGTGATCAGTGGGTTTCAGGGCCAGCTTCTGGCAAATGCGCTCCAGTTTGTTTAACTGAGCCTGCTCCAGGGTGTCGTCATTGCTGAGGAACTGTGCGGCCGAGTACATCATGGTCGGGTCGAGAAACTGCTCGAACAGCGTGTTGCCAAGGTCGTAATGGGCCGCGATGTTTTTCTGCGAGCCTTTGCGCGTATTGCGATTGAGCCAGTGCAGGCTGTGAATCAGCGGCCGGGTCAGGCGCGCCATGCCGCCTTCCATCGCGTCCAGTACTTCCAGGTTGCTGACGAATACACGCACCACTGCCGTCAGGTCCGGCGTGGTCCAGTAGCCGTGGATAAACGCCTCACCAGCGCCGATTGAGCCGGTGCTGGCAATCATGCCCCAGGCGGCCGAGTCGAGAATCTGCACTTCGGCGTGGATCTGCGCGCTGGCCTTGCCGAACACATGACGTTCGTCGCCTTCGATGACCACCAACTGGCCATTGCGCAGGCTGGCGAGCTGACGCAACACCCCTTTGCGCAGGATATTTGCAGTCAAACCATTGGTACCCAGATTGGCAGAAAAACTACTGCTACTGCTTTTCATGGCGTGAATCCTTCGGTTGCGCGGCGGCAGCACGGTAATCGCCGTCGGCGGCCTGATGGGAAAAAATGGGGATGCGTTTGACCAGCAGGCGCATGGCCTGCCAGTAAATCGCCAGACAGGTTTTTGCAGTCATCCATGGATAAGCAATCAGGTAGCGGTGCAGCGTCTTGCGGCTGAGCTGCTGGCGGGTGAGGTTGAGCGTGGCGTCAAACATCTTCAGCTCGCCTTGCCAGTCAGCCATGTGCACGCCGATACGCTCGGCGGGCTGGCTGAAACTCATGCGGTATTCAAGGTCACGCGGCAGGAACGGAGAAACGTGAAAGGCCTTGGCCACGGAAAAATGCTGGTGGCCTTCGCCGGTGGCTGGCAGTACATAACTGTAACGCTCGCCCCACGGGGTATTGGTGACTTCGCAGAGGATCGCCGCCAATGTGCCGTCGGCCTCGTGACAGTAGAAAAAACTCACCGGGTTGAACGACAAGCCCCAGCTGCGCGCCTGGGTCAGCAGGCAGACGCGACCCAGTGGCATGTGCCCCAGCGCTTTACCGACCAGTTCGCGTGCCGCCTCTATCAGCGGCACGCCGCGCCCGGTCAGTTGCGGCAGGTAGTCGCGCTCACGGAATGAAAAGGGTGCGAAACGCCTGCTGCCCGCCAGCGGCGAAAGGCCCATCACGGCGTCCTGCTCATCCAGGTCCAGATAGAGCAGCCCGATTCGATAGGTGAACGCATGGGCGCGCGGTGAAAAGCGCCGATGGCTGATCCAGCCGCTGTAAAGGGCGCTGTTCACAGCGCTTCACCGAAGGCCTGGGCAACGCGCAAGCCGCTGACCACACCGTCTTCGTGAAAGCCGTTGGCCCAGTAAGCGCCGCAATACCAGGTGTTATCGACCCCGTTGATGTCCTGCCAGCGCGCCTGTGCCGCGATCGCCTCAAGGCTGTATTGCGGGTGCGCATAGCGGTAGCGACCGAGAATCCTCGTCGGGTCGATGGCATCGGTTTGGTTCAGGCTGACGCAGAACGTGGTATTGCTCTCGATCCCTTGCAGAATGTTCATGTCGTAGGTGACGGCGGCCAGTTGCTGCTCGCCGCCGCCAAGCCGGTAGTTCCAGCTGGCCCAGGCCAGGCGGCGGTCAGGCAGCAGGCGTGTATCGGTGTGCAATACCACGTCGTTTTCGGCATAGCGCAGGGCACCAAGCACCGACTGCTCGGCACTGGACGGCTCTGCCAGCATGGCCAGCGCCTGATCGCTATGACAGGCGAACACCACTTGGTCGAAACGCTCGCTGCCTTGGGCACTGTGCACCGTCACCCCTTCGCTGTCGCGTTCCACACGAGTGACCGGGCAGGACAGGCGAATGCGCTCTCGAAACGATGCCGTCAGGGGTTCGATATAGCTTCTGGAGCCACCTTCTATCACGCACCATTGCGGGCGGTGGGTGACGGAAAGCAGGCCGTGGTTCTTGAAGAAGCGCACGAAAAATTGCAGTGGAAACCCGAGCATGTCCGCCAGCGACATGGACCAGATGGCCGCACCCATCGGCACGATGTAGTGGTCAATGAAGCGCTGCCCATAACCACCGTTTTTCAGGTATTCGCCCAGCGTGGTGTCGGCCGCGATACGCTGGTTTTCCAGGTCGTCTACCGATTGACGATTGAAGCGCATGATATCGCGCAGCATGCCCCAGAACCTGGGCGACAACAGGTTGCTGCGCTGGGCAAACAGGCTGTTGAGGTTGTTGCCGTTATATTCGACGCCGGTGCGTGGGTCGTGCACCGAAAAGCTCATTTCGGCAGGCTTGAAACCCACGTCCAGCTGGCCCAGCAATTTGATGAAGTTCGGGTAGGTCCAGTCGTTGAACACAATGAAGCCGGTATCGATGGCATAGGCGCGGCCTTCGACCTGCACATCAACCGTGTGGGTATGCCCGCCGATCCAGTCGGAGGACTCGAAGACTGTCACCTCATGCCCGCGATTGAGCAGATAGGCGCTGGTCAACCCGGCGATACCGCTGCCAATGACTGCAATTTTCATTGAGTGTCCTTATGGCCCGTTTCGCTACGGGCCATGCGCTTGCCGATGGCGAATCTGACGCGCACCGGAAGCAGGGCCAGCAGTTTCATACTGAGGATGAAAGCCGTCGGGAAGGCAATTTCAAGCGGTCGTCGCACACGCTTGAGGTTATCGGCAATGTAGCGGGCAGCTTTTTCAACGGGCCAGCGCATCGGCATAGGGAAATCGTTTTTCTGCGTCAGGGGTGTATCGACAAACCCTGGGCTGACAATGGTCACGTCAATATTTTCGCTGGCCAGATCAATGCGCAGGGCTTCAAACAGGTAACGCAGGCCAGCCTTCGAGGCGCCGTAGGCTTCTGCGCGGGGCAGTGCCAGGAAGGTGACGGCGCTGGCCACGCCGACCAGATGCGGCTGATTGCCCTTGCGCAACAGCGGCAGGGCTTCCTGAATGCAGTAACTGCTGGCGAGCAGGTTGGTGCGCACGACGCGCTCGACCATCGCCGCCTCGAAGTGGCGGGTGTCGATGTATTCACAGGTGCCCGCATTGAGGATCGCGGTATCCAGCGCCCCCCATTCCTGGGCGATGCGGTCGGCCATGGCGGTCACTTGCAGGCCGTCGGTGATGTCGCCGGTGACCAGCAAGACCTGCTGCGGATGACTGGCGGCCAGGTTCTGCAGGGGCTCCAGGGTTCTGGCGGTCAAGGCCAACCGATGTCCGGCAGCGAGCAATTCCTTGGCCAGCGCCAGGCCTATGCCGCTGCTTGCCCCGGTCAACCATATGCGTCGTGCAACGGGAGTGTTCATCCTAACCTCTTCTTCAGCCAGTGGATGGCTCGACCCATGATGGGCAAGTGTTCGTAGAGCAACGCACCGGCATCGAAGTAGTCCCGATGGCGGTAAACCTTGTCGCGCCATTTCAGGTGCGAACAGCCCTCTACACGAATCGTCCGGCCACCGGCCAGGCGCGGGTGCGAGTAGCTCATGGTCCAGACCAGATAGCCTTCACCTGGCCGGACCTCGTCAAAGGCATGAAAGTCGAAATGCAGATCGCGCACGTTGGCGTACAGCTCGGCGAAGTAGCGCTGCATGGCGGCAAGGCCGTGGATATCGTGCATCGGGTCACTGAATGACACGTCTTCGCTGTACAGCTCGGCGACCTGATCAAGGTTGTCCTTGTTCAGCGCCGCAAAGCCTTGCGCAAAGCGATGCAGGAACTCAGCCATTGTCAGCTCCCGCAGCGGGTTGGCGAGTCGGGAGTGCCTTGAAGGCAGCCAGCGCGCGGGCGCGGCTTTTGCTCAGGTCGACGATCGGCTTCGGGTAATCGGCGACGCCGAACAGGCCGCCGACAGAAGCGGGATCGTGTATCTGTTTTTTGTTCAGGTCAGCCAGCTCCGGCAGCCAGCGTTTGATGAACACGCCTTCGGGGTCGAATCGTTCCGATTGCGACAGTGGGTTGAAGATACGGAAGTAGGGGGCCGAATCGGTGCCTGTGGACGAACTCCACTGCCAGCCGCCGTTATTGGCCGCCAGGTCGCCGTCGATCAGGTGGCGCATAAAAAAGCGCTCGCCTTCCCGCCAGTCGATCAACAGGTTTTTAGTGAGAAACATCGCCACGACCATCCTTAGCCGATTGTGCATCCATCCGGTTTCCAGCAACTGACGCATGGCCGCGTCAATGATCGGCAGCCCGGTGCGGGCTTCTTGCCACGCCAGCAGTTCTTCGGGGGCGTCGCGCCATTTCAGCGCTTCGGTCTCCGGCCGAAATGCACGGTGACGCGAAACGCGCGGGTAGCCTACCAGCGTGTGCTTATAGAACTCTCTCCACAGTAGCTCATTGATCCAGGTCACGGTTCCGACATCACCGGTTTCAAATTCGCCCTGATTGCTGGCCAGCGCGGCATGCAGGCACTGACGGGGCGAAATAACGCCTGCCGCCAGATAGGCCGACAACTGGCTGGTGCCGGGCCTGGCCGGGAAGTCGCGTTCGTCTTTGTAGTAACTGATCTGTTCGCCGGCGAACGCTTCGATCCGGCGGCTTGCCTCGACCTCACCTGCGGGCCACAGGTCACGCAGGGTTTTCGACGGTGTGGAAAAGCCCTTCACCTGATCCGGGATCGCGTCACTTTTTATCGACAGCGGTTGCTGCGCTTCGGGCGTGTGCACCGTCCGCGGCATGGCTTGGTGCAGGCGGGTGTAACAGACCTTCTTGAACTGGGTGAACACTTGGAAATAGTTGCCGGTCTTGGTCAGGATACTGCCCGGCTTGAACAGCAATTGATCAAGGTGGCTGGTGAAGTGAACACCGTCCGCCTGCATTGACTGCTGCACGGCCTGATCACGACGGGTTTCGTTGATGCCGTATTCTTCATTAAGGTGCAGCCCCTCGACCTTGAACTGTTTGCACAGCGTCGCCAGCACCTCGGGTGCCTGATCCCAGGTATCGGCTTCGCGAATCAGCAGCGGCACGTTCAGTTTGCCAAGGGCTTTTTCCAGCTCCACCAGATTGCGCAGCCAGAAGTCCACTTTGCAATCGGCGTCGTCGTGGTTGCGCCACTGCGTCGGGCTGAGCAGGTACACCGCCAGCGTCGGGCCGCGCTGCATGGCTGCCGTCAGGGCGGTATTATCGTGAACGCGCAGGTCACTACGCAGCCAGATCAGTTGCATGAGAAATCCTTAGATAAGTCCGAGCTTGCCCAGCTCGGTCTGAGCGCTGAGCGCATCATGGACGAGGGTCAAACCCGCTATCTCGTTTGCCTGTACGAGCAGCTCGGCGTTATGGATCTTCACCGTTGGTCCGCCGAGCACTACAGGGCAGGTAATATTGGCCAGCAAGCGGGGTAGCTGGCCGACGTTCAACGCTTTGCTGGAGTAGAGCAATATGCCACGTGGCTTGAGGTATTCAGCCGCCAGCGCCAGCTCGCCAACCGGCAGCGGCCAGTCGAACACTTCCACCGGGCAGTCGGCGCTGCTCACCAGCCAGGCGGCCAGCCACAGGTGCGGTTCAAGCGGCAGATCGGACTGATTGACCAGCAGCAACGGGCTGCCACTGAGCTGGCGGTTGTTGTGGTAAATGCGCGCGCCGAACTTGCTGCGTAACCACGAGTAGAAGAACGTGCGCTCCAGTTGCGCGCCGAACTTGCCCTGCCAGCGTTGCTCCAGTTCAGCGAGCAGCGGCAGCAGCAGTTGTTCGCACAAGGTGCGTGGCGGGTACAGCGCCATCGCCTGATTGAACACGTCGTCGACCCGGCGCTCGGCCAGTTCGCCGATGGCAATCAGCAGCGTCTGGCGCAGCGCGTCCCAGTCGCTGGTCGGCGGCAGGGCGTCCTGAAGGTTGTCATCGATCAGGCTTTTGACCTGGCTGACAGACACGCCCCGATTGAGCCACGTGAGGATCTTCATGACCCGCTGCACGTGCTCGTCCGAGTACAGCCGATGGCCTTTGGCCGTGCGGTGCGGGACGATCAGCCCGTAACGGCGTTCCCACGCGCGCAGGGTGACGGCATTGACGCCGGTCTGCCGCGCGACTTCCCGGATCGGCAGCCAGTCGCCCGGCAGCTCGGTATCTGTTTGTGCTTCATTCATGGGGATCAAATCGCATTTCGCAGGCTGAGGTTTTCCGGATGAGGCTGCATGTACACCTGCAGCGCTACATAAGGATCCGGGTGTTGGCGAAAATGATGCTTGAGCAGGGTCAGCGGTACGATCAGCGGCACGATGCCCTGATGATACTGGCCGATCACTTCCTGAATTTCCTGCTTGTCCTCGGCACTGATGGTTTGTTTCAGATAGCCGCACAGATGTTGCAGAACGTTGGTGTGGGTGCGCCGGGTCGCGCACTTTTTCAGGGCGGCCATCAGTTCGCTGAAATACAGCGGGGCGATTTCATTGGGGTCGCTGCGGCCCATGCTGCCCAGCATCTTGCCCAGCGCTTTGTACTGCACCGGGTCGTTGGCCATCAGTTGGTATTTGTAGCGCGAGTGAAATTCGGTCAACGCTCGACGGGTGATGCCGTCTTTCAACAATTGCTGCCAGGCCGCGTAGGCAAACACACGGGTCACGAAGTTTTCGCGCAGCACGGCATCGTTCAGACGCCCGTCTTCTTCGACCGGCAGGTTAGGGTGACGCTCGCAAAAGGCCTGCGCGTAGATGCCGCGCCCACCGCCGTCAACCGGCGCGCCGTTTTCACGGTAGACCTTGACCCGCTCCAGACCGCACGACGGGGACTTCTGCATGAAAATATAACCGCAGATATCACCCAGCTCGTCCGCCATCTGAATGCCGTAATCCGCCAGCGCCTGAGTAACATCCAGCTCACGATTGACCGTGCCCAGCGCCTTGGGGTGTTCGGCGTCGCCCACCAGCCTGATTGGCTCACGCGGGATACCCAAGCCGATCGCGACTTCGGGGCACGCCTGAACAAAATCGAAATACTTGCTCAGCGCCTGCGTGCACAGATGAGACTCCTTATGCCCGCCATTGAAGCGAACCTCGGCACCCATCAGACACGCACTGATCCCGAGTTTGGGTTTTTCGATTGCAGGCATTGGCATCCGTCACCTCTACAGAAGACTTGTACAGATTAACTGTGCTGTACAACTTATCCTCATCATAGGGGGATAGGTGTACAAGTCAAATTCTTTGTAGAGGCTTTTGAAGGCAGCGCCCAACTGGCTAGTGCCAATACTGCTTTAACATGCATTCAGAACTGCATGCGACGCGGAGCGTCGCACGATAGTTGATAATCAGAGGGCTTTTTGATCGCGATGGCACTGACGACGCAGAGTGCGACGTAAGTGACAGAGCATCGGCACGATAATCATCTGAATCCGCGCAAACCCGCTACTTCCAGCCCATCCGCCACGCATCCGCCTGCTGCAACACCTGCCAGGGCATGCGCTCACTGCGTTGAGTCAGCACGGCCTGCAGCTCTACCTCCAGCACCACGCCCTCTTCATCCTTGAACAGCTCGGTCACCAGAAAATGCTTTTCGCGGTTTTGCGGAGTGGCTGCCGTCCATTTTGACAGCAGCAGTTTACGCGGGTTGATCTGGTTCATTGAAGGTGTTCCAGCAGCCGACGTGCCGCTTCCTGGCCGCTCAGCCATGCGCCTTCCACACGCCCCGACAGGCACCAGTCGCCGCACACGTAAATACCCAGATCGGCATCCGACAGCGCGCCCCATTCATGAGCGCCGGCAGGCCGCGCGTACAACCAGCGATGCGCCAGGCTGAACACCGGGGCGGGCATGGTGCAGTCGATCAGCTCTGCAAAAGCACCGTGCAAGTGCTCGATGACCTGTTCACGGGATGCATCAAGGTTTTGCCTGCTCCATTGACTGGTGGCGTGCAGAATCCAGGTATCGAGCGTGTCGTCGCGTTCCGGCTTGCTGCGGTTGCGGGCCAGCCAGTCGAGCGGACTGTCCTGCACGAAGCAACCCTGCATGGGGGTTTGCAACGGGGTCTCGAAGGCCAGTGCAACCGCCCAGGTCGGGTCCATCTTGACGCCCGCCACCACGCTGGCCAGCTTGGGTGCGGCAGCCAGCAGTGTGCTGGCCTGCGGGGCAGGGGTGGCGATGATGACATGGCTGAACGGGCCGTGATTTTGGCCCTCGGCGTCCAGCAGGTTCCAGTGCTCTTCGCCGCGAAACACCTCGGTGATGCGGCACGAGAATGACACCGGCATGTCGCCGCGCATGGCACGGGTAATCGCGCTCATGCCGGGCTTGCCGACCCAGCGCACCTGTTCATCCGGCGACGGGCTGAGCCTGCCAGCGTGGAAGTTGTAAAGCAGGGGTGTCCACTCGGCAACGTGCCCCTGGGCTTGCCACTGCTTGACCGCAGTGGCGAAGCGTCGGTCACGAGCGGTGAAATACTGCGCACCCATGTCCAGCGCACCTGCGTCGCTGCGCTTGCTGGACATCCGACCGCCGCTGCCGCGGCTCTTGTCGAAAAGGTGCACCTGATGCCCGGCCGCTGTGAGCGCCTGAGCTGCTGAAAGTCCGGCGATACCGGTACCGATGATTGCGATAGGGACAGTCATAGGGGCCTCGTTACCTTGTCTGTACAGACTACGCCGTAGTTAAAACCTGTACAATCTTCTTGTTTGGTATAAGTTGCAGTGATTCAAGACACTGTGGGTTGAGTCACATTGCAACTTGCAGGGTCGAACCGGTCAGTCGCCTGAACAAGCGGTCAAAACTGCAGTTCATTCAGGTCTGGCCTATGGTTCTGGTGACAGTTTCGTTTTCCGGATAAACGTCACTGCCAGCGTCACTGGTAAAAATAAGACTACTCAATTGTCATGCACGCCACGCGAGGTTATCTGCCATGCACATATTGCTGACCGGTGGTACAGGTTTGATAGGACGAGCGCTCTGCCGTTTCTGGTCTGCTCAGGGGCATGAGCTGACTGTGTGGAGCCGAAAACCTGCTGACGTTGCCGAGCTGTGCGGCCCGTCCGTGCGTGGCATTGCCAGGCTGGATGAACTGGGTGAGCAGCCGGTGGATGCCATCGTCAACCTGGCCGGTGCACCGATTGCCGATCGCCCCTGGACCCGCAAGCGCCGTTTGTTGTTGTGGGAAAGCCGTGTCGGTCTGACCGAGCAGTTGCTCACATGGCTGGGCACCCGCACGCAAAAGCCTGCGCTGATGATTTCCGGTTCTGCGGTGGGCTGGTACGGCGACAGTGGCGAACGCGAAATCGATGAAGCCTCGCCCCCTGCCAAAGAAGATTTTGCCAGCCAGTTGTGCAACGCCTGGGAAGAAACCGCGCTGCGTGCCGAGTCGCTGGGCGTGCGTGTGGTGCTGATACGCACCGGTCTGGTGTTGTCGGATCGCGCGGGGTTTCTGCAGCGTTTGTTGCCGCCCTTCAAATTCGGCATGGGCGGGCCTATTGGTGATGGCCGGCAGTGGATGCCGTGGGTTCACATTCAGGATCAAATCGCGGCCATTGATTTTTTGCTGAATCTTAATGAAGCAAAGGGTCCTTATAATGTGTGTGCGCCATCACCGGTGCGCAATCGCCAGTTTGCCAAGACACTGGCAGGTATTCTGCATCGGCCTGCCTTCATGCCGATGCCGGCGCTGGCCCTGAAAGTGTTGCTGGGCGAGCTGTCGGTATTGCTGCTCGGTGGCCAGCGCGCCCGGCCGGAACGTTTGCAGGAAGCTGGCTTCACGTTTAAGTACGCCGAACTCGACACCGCCCTGCAGGATTTGCTGGGTCGCCACTGAACGCTTTCGAAATAGGATGTTGCATGACCGATCACGCTTTGTTGCTGGTCAATCTGGGTTCGCCTGCCTCTACGCAAGTGGCGGACGTGCGCAGTTACCTGAACCAGTTCCTGATGGATCCTTATGTGATCGACATCCCGTGGCCTTTGCGCAGGCTGCTGGTGTCGCTGATTCTGATCAAACGGCCCGAGCAGTCTGCGCATGCCTATGCGTCTATCTGGTGGGACGAGGGCTCACCGCTGGTGGTATTGAGCAAGCGCCTGCAACAGGCCATGAAGAAAGAGTGGTCGCACGGGCCGGTCGAACTGGCGATGCGTTATGGCGAGCCTTCCATTGAAACCGTGCTGACGCGTTTGTCGGAACAGGGTTTCAAGAAGGTGACGCTTGCGCCGCTCTACCCGCAATTCGCCGACAGTACCGTGACGACGGTGATCGAAGAGGCCAAGCGCGTGGTGCGCGCCAAATCCTTGAAGATGCAGTTCTCGGTTTTGCAGCCGTTCTACGATCAGCCTGAATATGTGAGTGCTCTGGTAGAAAGCGTACGCCCGCACCTTGAGCAGCCCTACGATCATTTGTTATTGAGTTTTCATGGCTTGCCAGAGCGGCATTTGCACAAACGCGACCCGACGGGCAAGCATTGCCTCAAGGACGATTGTTGCATGACCGCACCTGCCCAAGTGGTTGCAACGTGCTATCGCGCTCAGTGCCTGCAGTCTGCGGCAGCTTTCGCCAAGCGCATGGGCATTCCCGATGGCAAGTGGTCGGTGTCATTCCAGTCGCGCCTCGGACGCGCCAAGTGGATCGAACCTTACACCGAAGCGCGTCTCGACGAGCTGGCGGCGCAAGGCGTGAAGAAACTGCTGGTCATGTGCCCGGCGTTCGTGGCTGATTGCATCGAGACACTGGAAGAGATCGGCGACCGCGGTGCCGAGCAGTTCAAGGAAGCGGGCGGTGAGGAACTGATACTGGTGCCGTGCCTGAACGACGACCCGAACTGGGCAAAAGAACTGAACCGACTGTGCGAGCGCGCACCGCTGATGCTGTAACGCGCTGCACATCAGAACCGGACGCAGAGCGTCCAGAACGGCGTGCCCGCGCGGAGCATGGGCACGCTAGTGTTCCTCCAGACGCTTATCGTTCCTCACGCTCAAGGCGTTACAGCAACTGATCATCCGGCCTGTTGTGCTTCCAGCTGTCGTGCCCCGGCAGGATCAGGTTGAGGATGATCGCGGTGATGGCGCACAGGGCGATGCCTTTCAGGCCGAAATCGTTCGGGCCGTTGCCGGTGCCGATCAGCACGCCACCGATGCCGAATACCAGCGTTACGGAAACAATCACCAGGTTGCGTGCTTCGGCCAGGTCGATCTTGTGGCGAATCAGTGTGTTCATCCCCACCGCAGCAATCGAGCCGAACAGAAGGCACAGAATTCCGCCCATGACCGGCACCGGAATGCTTTGCAGCAACGCACCGAATTTGCCGATGAACGCCAAGGTGATGGCGAAGAACGACGCCCAGATCATGATTTGCGGGTTGTAGTTCTTGGTCAGCATCACCGCGCCCGTAACTTCGGCGTAAGTGGTGTTGGGTGGGCCGCCAAACAGGCCCGCGGCCGTGGTGGCGATGCCATCGCCGAACAGCGTGCGATGCAGGCCTGGCTTTTTCAGGTAATCGCGCCCGGTCACACTGCCGACGGCAATCACGCCGCCTATGTGTTCGATGGCCGGGGCCAGTGCGACCGGAACGATGAACAGAATCGCCTGCCAGTTGAATTCCGGTGCGGTGAAATGCGGTATGGCCAGCCAGGCTGCGTCGGCAATCTTCTTGGTATCGACCACGCCGAAGTAGAACGACAGCGCGAAACCTACCAGTACGCCCGAAATGATCGGCACCAGACGAAAAATCCCCTTGCCGAACACCGCCACGATCAAGGTGGTCAGCAGCGCAGGCATCGAAATCAGCATGGCGGTCTGATAGGGGATCAGCACAGCGCCATCCCCGGTCTTGCCCATCGCCATGTTGGCCGCAATCGGCGCCATCGCCAGACCGATCGAGATGATCACCGGCCCGATCACCACTGGAGGCAGCAGACGGTCGATGAACCCGGTGCCCTTGATCTTCACCGCCAGGCCAAGAAAGGTATAAACGAAGCCCGCCGCCATGACACCGCCCATCGTCGCGGCCAGGCCGAACTGGCCCTTGGCGAGGATGATCGGGGTAATGAAAGCAAAGCTTGATGCCAGGAAAACCGGCACTTGGCGGCCCGTGACAATCTGGAACAACAACGTGCCAAGGCCTGCCGTGAACAGCGCCACGTTAGGGTCGAGCCCGGTGATCAGCGGCATCAATACCAGCGCGCCAAAGGCCACAAAGAGCATTTGCGCACCGGAAAGGATCGTGCGCCACAGTGGATCGTTGAACTCCTGCTGCGTCATCGGGTTACGCGTCCTTTTGCTTGGTGCCGAAAATCTTGTCACCGGCATCGCCCAGGCCCGGAATGATGTAGCCGTGTTCGTTCAGACGCTCGTCGATGGACGCGGTGTAGATCATCACATCCGGGTGCGCCCGTTCCACTGCCGCAATACCTTCCGGTGCAGCGACCAGGACCATGGCGCGGATTTCCTTGCAGCCGGCCTTTTTCAGCAGGTCGATGGTCGCGACCATCGAGCTGCCAGTGGCCAGCATCGGGTCGATGATCATGGCCAGGCGCTCGTCGATTTCCGGCACCAGTTTTTCCAGATACGTGTGCGCCTGCAGGGTTTCTTCGTTGCGGGCGACGCCCACGGCACTGACCTTGGCACCCGGAATCAGGCTGAGCACGCCGTCGAGCATGCCGATACCGGCGCGCAGGATCGGGACAACAGTGATTTTCTTGCCGGCGATTTTCTCCACCGAGACGGTTCCAGCCCAGCCCTGAATATCGTAGCTTTCCAGAGTGAGGTCGGCGGTCGCTTCGTACGTCAGCAGGGCACCGACTTCCTGAGCCAGCTCACGGAAATTCTTGGTGCTGATGTCGGCGCGGCGCATCAGGCCGAGTTTGTGGCGGATCAGCGGATGACGGATCTCACGAATGGGCATTGGCAAAGGCTCCAGCGGGCAAAAAATCGGTCTAGATTAATCTATTCAACTGTTACTGTCTTACCGCGCGTGCAGTATTGTCTCAAGGTCAGGACGTTCGCGGCTTTTAGAAGACACTCGCAACGTTAGTCCAGAATCGCTTGCTCTGGCTTGAGCGGATGCGTACCTTTGCCCGCTTTTCTTCAACTGCCCTACCTGGAGAGCGTCATGTCCGCTGATATCGAGCACATCCGTCAAATCATGCGCGAAGCTGACTGCCTGTACACCGAGGCTGAAGTGGATGCTGCCATTGCCCGCGTCGGCGCGCAGATCAATGCCGAACTGGCCGACCGCAACCCGGTTGTGTTCTGCGTGATGAACGGCGGCCTGATTTTCTCGGGCAAGCTGCTGACTCACCTGAACTTCCCGCTGGAAGCGTCTTACCTGCACGCGACGCGCTACCGCAACGAAACCACGGGCGGCGATCTGTTCTGGAAAGCCAAGCCTGAAGTCTCGTTCATCGACCGTGACGTGCTGATCATCGACGACATCCTCGATGAGGGTCACACCCTGGGCGCGATCATCGACTTCTGCAAACACGCCGGCGCGCGCGCTGTGCACACCGCTGTGCTGATCGACAAAGACCACGACCGCAAGGCCCGACCGGACCTGAAAGCCGATTACGTCGGTCTGCCGTGCATCGACCGTTACATCTTCGGTTTCGGCATGGACTACAAAGGCTACTGGCGTAATGCTGCGGGCATCTATGCGGTCAAGGGGATGTGAGGCATTATGACCGCCGCTTCTGCAAAAGGGGCGGTCGTCAATTCGCAATTATCTGGAAACCCTCAATGAAGTTACTGATCCCCGGCGCTCTGGCGTTGGTGCTGCTGTCTGGCCTGACCGTCGCTGCACCGGTATCGGTAGGCCCCATGCACGACCAATACCTGCCGCCTGACGACCTGAACCTGCGTGAGGGGGTGCCGGAACAGCAACAGTTGATGCAGGTGACCGAGTACACCATCGTTGCCGGTAATCAGAGGCAATCCAGCCAGCAGCCGATTCCGGTCACTTCCCCCCTGTCGTTGCGCCTCAAAGGCAAGTCGCTGAACAAGGGCGCGTCGATTGCTCAGGTGCTTGTGCACTTTGATGGCGGCGAAAGCAAAAGCCTGAAAAAGCCGACCTACGACGAGGCGTCCCGGACCCTGATGCTGTATTACCCGTTGTCTCAATACCGGGTGCTGGTGGATTTGCTGCGCAATGAAAAAGTCTATTGCCAGTTCCTCAGCTACGCCAACGGCCACATCTGGGCTGATCTGCACACCACCTCTGCACATGCGCGTTGAGCCCTGCGCTCGCTGGAGGGTAAACTGCCCGCCCGTGAAAGTGTCTGCGACAAGTTGGAGCCTGTAATGCGTAAAGATAAGAAGCAGTTGATTGGGGACGAGATTGGCGATGAGCAGATCAAGTTGTTCCTCGACTTCGAGCCGTACGATGCCACCTCGCCGTCGCTGCACAAACTGATCAAGGCCTACCGTGGCCTGCGCATCAATGATTTCGAGCGCTTTCTGGTGTTCTTCAAGGAAGCAGGCCATGACTTCGATGGCAAGGACGAGCAGGGCAACGACTTCATCGCCCTGATCAAGGACCAGCGCAATGCAGATGAATACATCGAACTGATCGAAAAAGCCCGCGGTTGAAACCTGAATTTGGCTGAAACGCTTTTCAGGTGGGAGCGAACTTGTTCGCGAAGACGGTGTTTTAGTCGATGCATTTTCGGCGATTATACGACCCCCTTCGCGGACAAGTCCGCTCCCACGGCCTTTGGCCGGAATCAAGAGCGAACTTGTGTGTATCACGGAGCGTAGGGACAATAGTTGCAGTCATTTGCGCGCCTGATACGCCTTGCCGTAGTGTTTTTCCAGCCGCGACTGCAACAACTCCAGACCGATCGACATGATCCAGTACAGCACCGCTGCGGTGGTCAGCATTTCGATGTATCGATAGCTGGAGCGGCCGTAGGACTGTGCCAGGAACATCACTTCCCAGACGCCCATCACCGAGATCAGTGACGAATCCTTGAGCATGGAGATGAACTGGTTGGTGGTCGGCGGGATAATCGTGCGCATTGCCTGGGGCAGGGTGACGCGCCAGAAGATCTGCGTCGGGCGCAGCGCCAGAGCCAAGGCTGCCTCACGCTGGCCGGCCGCAACGCCGATGATGCCTGCCCGAAAGATCTCGCTCAGGTAGGCGCCGTAGTTGAGCGACAGCGCAATAACCCCCGCCGCGATTGCGCCGGGCACGATGCCCAGTTGCGGCAAGCCGAGATAAATCAGCAGAATCTGGATCAGCAGCGGCGTTCCGCGAAAAAACGACGCATAAAAACTGGCGATACCAAACGCTACGGCGCTGCTGGACAGCCTCGCCAGCGCGGTGACAAAACCCAGCAGCACTGAAACCACAATCGAGCACACCGACACAAACAGCGTCAGCGCCGCGCCTTGCAGGAAACCGTTGGGTGCCAGATGCAGGCCGATCAGATTGGGCAGTTTGTCGAGAATGATCGCAAGCTTCAGATCGAAACTCAGGAAGAACCCGGCGAATAGCACAAACATGACCAGCCAGGTCAGGTACAGCCGCGTGCGAAAACCGAAGACACGCTGGAGCAGGCCTTGATCAGCCTGCTCGGGTGGGCGTTGGGGCTCGAAAGAAGTCATTTGCTGATGTCAGCGCCAATCCACTTTTGCGACAGCGTGCTCAGGGTGCCGTCTTTCTTGAGCTCGGCGAACACCTCGCGAACCTTGGCGTCCCATTCCGGGTCGTTCTTTTCGATGGCCACGGAGTTGGGTTCTTCGTACAGCGTTTCGCCCGCCAGTTTGAAGCGCTTGTCCTGATCCAGGCGCGGTTTTGCCGTCACCAGATTGGTCAGTATCGCGTCCAGCCGCTTGCCAGCGCCAAGCCCTAAGTCTTGAAACGCCACATTGTCGTTGTCGTACGGGGCAATCTGCACGTCGTCGAACGGGTACTGCAGCGGCTTGTCTTCCGCGCCGTCGATGACCAGGTTCTTGTTCAGGTAGCTCTCGTAACTCGACGCGCTGGTCAGGCCGACTTTCTTGCCGCTCAGGTCCTTGGCTGAATGGATACGGTCATCGCTGGCATTGACCACGATCACCGCAGGCGACGCGTAATACTCGACCGGGAAGTTGAAGACTTCAGCACGAGCCTTGCTTGGGGTCATCGAGCAGACGCAGATGTCGTAACGGCCGCTCCAGTGACCTGCGGCGATGACGTCCCATGATGGTGTTTCGAGGCGCAACTTGACGCCCAGCTTCTGCGCCACGGCCTTGGCGACATCCACGTCGAAACCGTCCAGTTCGTTCTTGTCATTCAGGAAAGAGAAGGGCGGGTAACTTTCCATCAGGACGTTGACCAGCTCTTTGTTTTTCTGCACGCGATCCAGCGTGGCACCGGCCAGGGCTTGAGTGGAGGCAGCCAGAGTGACCAGGCCAATGCCCAGCAGCGCGCGATAATTCACAGATATCCCCTGAAAAAAGGTTTGTAGTTTGATTAAAGGAACGTATTAAATACGTTATATAAGGCCGACTCATAATGAGTTTTTTTCATATACATATAAGTAGATCATATATGACCCAGCGCTCAACTGTAATTCTCGATGGCGGCATGGGCCGCGAGCTACAGCGTCGCGGCGCGCCCTTTCGCCAGCCCGAATGGTCGGCGCTGGCTTTGAGTGAAGCACCTGACGCCGTCAGTGCGGTACATGCCGCTTATATCGAAAGTGGCGCTCAGGTCATTACCAGCAACAGCTATGCCGTGGTGCCCTTTCATATCGGCGAAGAGCGTTTCGCCCGTGAAGGCCAGGCGCTGGCTGCACTGGCCGGGCAATTGGCGCGCGGTTCAGCCGACGCCTCGGGTGGGCGTGCTCTGGTCGCAGGTTCCATCCCGCCGTTGTTCGGTTCCTATCGCCCTGACCTGTACCAGCCGGAACTGGCCGCTGATGTCTTGAAGCCGCTGGTGGCCGGTCTGTCGCCGTATGTCGATCTGTGGCTGGCCGAGACGCAGAGCTGCATTCTTGAGGCGCAAACGATCCGCGCCGGTCTGCCCGCTGACGGCAAGCCGTTCTGGCTATCGTTTACCCTCCAGGATGAAGACACCGACGACGTCCCGCGCCTGCGCTCCGGCGAACCGGTGGCCGATGCGGCAAAGGCTGCCGCCGAAATGGGCGTGGCAACGCTACTGTTCAATTGCAGCCAGCCAGAAGTGATCGGCGCTGCGATTGATGCGGCGCGTGAGGTGTTCAACGCCCTGAACGTTGACATCGCCATTGGTGCATACGCCAATGCGTTCCCGCCGCAGCCCAAGGACGCCAAGGCCAACGATGGTCTGGATGAACTGCGCGAAGACCTTGACCCGCAGGGTTATCAGCAGTGGGCCGCGGACTGGGTCAAGCGCGGTGCCACGCACATCGGCGGTTGCTGCGGGATTGGCCCGGAGCACATTGCGGTGCTGTCGCAAAAGCTCTGACGGCAGCAACCAAAAAGCCCCGTGGCTCGGAAGAGCTCACGGGGCTTTTTGTTTACATCGCTTTCACGCGGCAATGGGCAAGTCAGGCGAAGCTCTGCTCCTGACTTTTTTTCTCGACCAGCTCCAACGCTTCGTCGTTCTGGGTGCTGACGCGTTCGTACAACTGCGCATCGGTCTCCAGAATCTTTTCCCGCGCCGGGAAAATCTCGTTGAGCTTGCTCGCCCACTCGGTGCGGGTTTTTTCCGGGAAGCAGCGTTCAATCAGCTCCAGCATGATCGACACCGTAACCGAAGCGCCTGGCGATGCGCCGAGCAGTGCGGCAAGCGAGCCATCCTGCGCAGAAACCAGCTCGGTGCCAAATTGCAGCACGCCGCCTTTTTTCGCATCTTTCTTGATGATTTGCACCCGTTGCCCCGCCACTTCCAGGCGCCAGTCCTCGGCTTTTGCCTCTGGATAGAAGCGACGCAGCGATTCCAGGCGTTGCTCCATCGATTGCATCACTTCGCTGACCAGGTACTTGGTCAGGTCCATGTTGTCACGAGCGACGGCCAGCATCGGTTTGATGTTGGCGACACGTACCGAGAGGGGCAGGTCGAGGAACGAGCCATGCTTGAGGAACTTGGTGGTGAAACCGGCATATGGCCCGAACAACAGGGACTTATTGCCATCGACCACGCGAGTGTCCAGGTGCGGCACCGACATCGGCGGCGAACCCACGGCGGCCTGGCTGTAAACCTTGGCCTGGTGATGCTTGACCACTTCCGGGTTATCGCAACGCAGCCACTGGCCACTGACCGGAAAACCGCCAAAGCCCTTGCTCTCTTCGATGCCCGACATCTGCAGCAGCGGCAATGCCGCACCGCCTGCGCCGAGGAACACGAATTTGGCGTCGATCTCACGCGTGCCGCCGCCGTTCACGTCCTTGACCATCACGGTCCAGCCTGCGCCCTTGCGGGTCAGGCCGGTGACACGGCTGCGGTACTTGATCTGCGTATCTGGCGCGCTGGACAGGTGGTTGAGCAGTTGATTGGTCAGCGCGCCAAAGTTGACGTCAGTGCCGTTCAACATGCGCGTTGCGGCGATTTTCTCGTCTGCAGCGCGGCCGGACATCATCAGCGGCATCCACTCGGCCAGCGTTGCCTTGTCTTCGGTGTATTCCATCGAAGAAAACGCATGGTGCTTGCTCATGGCTTCAAAACGGGTCTTGAGGAACGAGATGCCGTTTTCGCCCTGCACGAAACTCAGGTGCGGGACCGGATTGATGAACGACTTTGCCGAACCGAAAGTGCCTTTGCGCGCCAGAAAGGCCCAGAACTGCTTCGAGACCTCGAACTGGGTATTGATGTGCACGGCTTTCTTGATGTCGATGGAGCCATCAGCCGCAGGCGGCGTGTAATTGAGCTCGCACAGACCGGCATGACCGGTGCCGGCGTTGTTCCACGGATTGGAACTCTCCGCAGCACCGGAATCCATAAGCTCAACGACTTCCAGCTTGAGGCCGGGGTCGAGCTCCTTGAGCAATACCGCCAGCGTGGCACTCATGATGCCCGCTCCGACCAGTACTACATCAACTGCTTCGTTATGCGCCATTAACGCGTCTCCAAAATCTGCAGCACCAAATTGACGGCATACGATCCTGAGGCTGGATGCCAGGTGGGCGGGGACCGATCAAAAGGTTGCCCTCGTTTTCCTGGCCAGGATCGCCTGACCGATTCTTCGCAATTTTTCGCATCTAAAGCGCAGGTCCCGGTCAGGCTTGGGGAGGGTTCATTAGCTAAGCATGAACGCATTTTCAAGCCCGCGAGGCCATTCGACCATCGTCAGGGAGCCCGGCAACGGACTGCACCTGTCGATGGCGTCAGGCTCCGGTTGTGGAGGCGCAGTCGCGGTCAGCCCTGTTCAAAGGGGCCGGTTCAGACGCTGATGGTGCATTTACAAACGCGTACCTATTCATTTGCTCGCCACACTCTTGTGAAGTAGTGAAACCCGTTTTTCACGTCCTTTTGGGAACGTGAACCAAACCTCAAAATGGCTGCGATGACAGCGCTGGCAAGTCAGGAGCATAAAGAGTGAGGCGCTGGCAGGCGAGAAAGGTTCGATACGATTCGAGCATTCTTCACCTTTCATCGAGCACACTCGTGCGCAAATGACCTGTGTGGGCGGCTCTCTGTGGGCAGTACGAAGGAGCTAATACGGCGATTAGCGATGCTGCGAGGCCCGATCAGGAGACGTCCTTATAATCGGGGGAAGATTATAGCGATGAAATGACAGGAATTGATCGCTTTAAATGACTTTTATTCGCTATCGGGTCAGGCGGTGAGCAACTGGCCGCGCGTTGAGCGTGCGCTACGCTGCGTCGCGCGTGCGCTGGCGGGCAGTGGCTGATTCAGCCAGCCCAGTCGTTGCTCGGTCACTTCGACCCACTCGACGCCGGAGGGGCGTTGCGCGCAATGCTTGAACGCGCGGCAGATGCCGGCCTGGTCGATGCGGGCATAGTGGCGGTGCTGATGGCGTGCAGTGAACAAGGACCGGAACAGATTCATGGCGCAGCTCCTGTGACGTGAATGAACGTCTGTGCGATGAGGACGAGTCTGCCGCGAGGATGTGACGCCCTGATTACATTGCGCCGCCTGAATCATTGCAGGAGCGGCTGCCTGAACCCCGCTGCGCGGCCAATGTCCGACGCTTAACGGTCGGCGGCCTCTGGTGAGCGGCTGTTACAGGCCGCTATACTGCGGCACATTCAGTGTCTGGCCCATGGAGAAATGAGCATGCTGCGTCGCATTTTGTTCGGTTTGCTTGCTGTAAGCAGTTTGACCCTGGTGGGCTGTGCCCACAGTCCGCAACAACTCAGCCCCACGCCCAAGCTCAACGCACAGCTTGCGGCAGTAGGCCGTGGTCAGCCGGTGGTCGTGCGCGTAGTCGATGGCCGTCCTGGTCCGACGCTGGGCACTCGCGGTGGCATGTACCCGGAAACCAGCGCTATCAGCGTCACCGGTGCCGACATCGTTCCCAAGCTTCAGGCTCAGGCAGAGTCCGCCGTGCGCCTGCTGGGCTTCACGCCTACTCAGGGTGGCAATGCTCCGCAACTGACCGTGACCCTGGCGGACTTGAAATATCAGTCGCCAAAAGAAGGCCTGTACGTGACTGAAGCCACCATCAGCTCGACGTTCCGTGCTGACGTGCGTAATAACGGTCGCAGCTACAGCGGTCGCTATGCAGCGTCGCTGGATCAACGCTTCGGCATGGCGCCGAATCAGGAAACCAACACCAAGCTGGTGAGTGACGTGCTGAGCGACGCACTGACTCGCGTGTTCCAGGATCCGACCATCGGTTCGACCCTGGCGCAGTAAGCTTCAGCGCTAAACAAAAAGCCCGGCCCTTGTTGAAGGGGCCGGGCTTTTTGTTTTCTGGTATGTGGCTGAGGTAGGCCTCAAGCCGCCTGCTGATAAAAATCCAGAAAACTGAAACCGGTGTCCTGATCCAGATCCGGCAGGTCATGGTGAACATGCCCGCCGAGGGCGCAATAGACCAGCCAGTGGCGGTCCTGCACGTTGAAGGCCAAGCCGTCGATCAACTCCTGCTGCTCATCGCTCTGGGCGATGAGATAAAGGCGATCCTGATTTTTTGCGTGCAGCATGACAAGCTCCAAAAAGAGTGAAGTCCGTTTCTCGAGGAGCCACACAATGCGGGTGCCACGTTACGCTTGAGTGACAACGGCAGCGAATTGTCATGCAGGATGTTTCCGCGGCTGCATGCTTCTCGCGCATCTTGTGGGAGCGAGCCAAACGACGCTTCGCTTGCTCGCGAAGGCGGTGTTTGAGTCAATGCATGTTGAGCGCCCAGAACGGCGTACCCACGCGGAGCATGGGTACGACAGGCATTCTGGCGCAGTTCTTAGAGTGCCAACCCCGCCTTGACGCGGTACTGGTTGCGCACCGGTGTCGCGTATTGCTGAATCAGGTAAGGGCGGTGCTCGGCCGGCACGCCCGCCAGGCGACCTTCCCATTCATCTCTGGCGCGCTCGAGTTCGTCGGCCGCAAACACTTCAGACGCTGGCGGTACTTCAAGGCTGGGGTCAGCGTCGCTCCATTGCGCGTAAGCCAGGTAGTGCACCGGGAACAAGCGATAGCCACCGAGGATCTGCCGGTCCATTTCAATGGCCAGTTGCTTGGTGTCATCGAACTGTTCGGTGATCGGCGGCGCAAAATTCACGTGCACGCGGCCTTTGTAGCCGGTGATCCCCAAGGCGATGCTCACATCATCTTCGCCAGGCGTCTTGATGTAAGAGCCCGTCGTGGCGCGGATATACAGCTCGCGGGCCTTGGCGCTGTCGCACGGGTCGTACTCATAGCTGATCGAGACCGGAATCAGGTTCAGAGAGCGAATCACGTCGCCAAACGGCTCGTCCTTGCGGCTCATGTGGAACATCTTGAGGATTGCCGACTCGGTGCGATCATCACCGTCCTTGGCGCGGCCTTCGGCCTGGGCGATCCAGATGGATTGGCAATCCTTGGTAATCGAGTGATTGATGTACGCCGACAGCAACTGGTAAGCCGCCATTTTTTCGCGACGTCCGATGATCGAACGGTGCACGATGAAGCTCTTGTTCAGGCGCATCAGGTCGCTGACAAACGGCTTTTGCAGCAGGTTGTCGCCAATGGCGATACGCGGAGTGGGCAAGCCTGCGTGGTACACGGCATAGTTGACGAACGCCGGGTCCATCACGATGTCGCGGTGGTTGGCCAGAAACAGATAGGCACAACCGGACCTGAGCTGCTCGACGCCGGTGTACGTCACCCCGTCGGTCGCGCGCTCGATGGTGTGATCGACGTAATATTCGACCTTGTCCTGCAACGTGGCGACCGAGTCGATGCCGGCAAACTCACGGCGCAGCTTGCGTGCCAGGGTGGGTTGCAGGATCCATCCGAGCGTGCCTGCCAGGCGAGGAAAACGGAATTTGGTCAGGATGGCGAGAAAGGCTTTGTCGCTCAGCAGGCGTGCCAGGACGGCCGGGACTTCTGCATCGTTGTAAGGTCGGATGGCATCGAATTCGCCCATCATGCTCTCTTGTTTGAAACGGATAGGGTAAAAAGAAGACAGTTTTGTTAAAACTGCCGTCTGAAGAATAGGGCAATTATACGCACAACTGATCCCGGAGGCCGTGATGCAGGAATTACAGAGCTACGACTGCCCTTATTGTGGCGAACCTGTGGAGGCTGTGCTGGACTTGTCCGGTGGCGATCAACAGTACATCGAGGACTGCCCGGTCTGCTGTCGCCCGATCGTTTTCGATCTGCAGACCGACGGCGAAGACTGGAATCTGGACGTTCGCAGCGAGAACGAGTGATGCAGAAAGTCTACGAGCCCGAAAACCTCATGGAAGCCGAGTTGCTGCAGGCGACGCTTGCCAGCGAGGGCATCAAGGCTCACCTGGCCGGTCGTGACCTGCTCGGTGCGATGGGTGAGCTGCCGGGTTTAGGGCTTCTGGCGCTCAAGGTCGAAGATGCGCAGGTCGCACGGGCACGTGAGCTGATCACTGCGTACAATAGCGCCTTGCCCTTGTTCGGTGATGAGCCGGATGACTTTCCCGATGTACTCGTGTGCTGAGCACGATCAAAGAGTCTGATTAACCCCCATGTGTGGACGCTACGCCCTGTTTCGCTGGACCCCTGCCTTTGCCGCCTTGCCCGGTTTTCCTGCCGATCAGCAGGCACAATGGAATATTTCGCCAGCCGACTGGGTATTGATCATGCGTGCCGCCGAAAACAAGGACGGTATTGAACTGGTGCGCGCGCGCTGGGGGCTGACGCCGGCCTGGCTCACTGATCTTTCGAAAACACCCGCCCATGCGCGAGCCGAAACGGTTGCTGAGCAACCGATGTTTCGCGACGCGTTTGCGCACCGTCGCTGCCTGCTTCCGGCCAATGGCTTTTACGAGTGGCGTGGCAACCTGCGCAAACGCCCGTTCTGGTTGACGCCGGGGGAGGGCGCCGCCCTGTTTTTTGCAGCCATATGGGAAGCGTACCCGGTGCAGGGGCATACGTACCTGAGCGTGGCGGTGGTCACGCAGGCGGCAGCGACGCAACGTCGCCCGCTGATTCTGGATGCTCAGGGCCAGAAAGACTGGCTGGCGGCCGACACACCGCTTTCGACCCTGCAAGCCTTGCTGGCAGCGCCGCAGACAGCCCTGAGGGAGCGGCCGCTGGCCAATCTGGTCAACGACCCGAAACTCAATGCGCCCGAGTGCCTGACCCCATTGAGTTAGGCGTGCAGCGTTAAAAGTAGCGAATCAGACAAATCCGATATCCGCCTTGCGGCACATCTGATACAAACTGCACACGTTTGCGGGCACCATCTAGCTCTATCAACGCCCAGGCTGCCGGTTATCGGGTATCTGGCGCAGAGATCTGCCCCGAGAATGATCGCTTCACAATCAAGGAGATTCACCATGCGTCAGTCATTTGCCTTCTGTGCTTTGAGCGCCGCTTTGCTGCTCGGCGGGTGTCAGGCAATCAATACCACGAGTGGCGATTCTGTCGGTGTCGAGCGCAAGCAGTATATGTTCAGCATGCTCTCCACCGATGAAGTCAACAAAATGTACGCCCAGTCCTATCAGCAGACGGTCACTGAAGCGACCAGCAAAGGCGTCCTGGACACCACCAGTGCGAACGCCAAACGTGTTCGTGCGATCGCTGATCGACTGATTGCCCAAGCCCCGAAACTGCGGCCTGACTCGGCCCAATGGCAGTGGGAAGTCAATCTGATCAAGAGTGACGAACTGAACGCCAATTGCGGCCCTGGCGGCAAGATTTTCGTTTACAGCGGTCTGATCGACACCCTCAAACTGACCGACGATGAACTCGCTGCGGTCATGGGCCACGAGATCGCCCATGCCCTGCGCGAGCATGGTCGTGAAGCGATGTCCAAGGCCTACGGTGTGTCCATGGCCAAGCAGGGTGCTGGCGCCTTGTTGGGTCTTGGGCAGGACAGCCTAGCGCTGGCCGATACCGTCGTGAATTACAGCCTGACGCTGCCCAACAGCCGCAGCAATGAAAACGAAGCGGATTTGCTCGGTCTGGAACTGGCCGCCCGCGCCGGTTACAACCCTAATGCAGCCATTACCCTGTGGCAGAAAATGACCCGGAATTCCGGTGGTTCGCAGCCCGAATTCATGAGCACTCACCCTGCTTCGGAAAATCGCATCTCCTCCTTGCAGGCTGCCATTCCAAAAGTCATGCCGCTGTATCAGCAAGCCTCCAAATCCTGATCGACGTTCATTGCCATAGCGCTGCGGCATTCACCGCAGCGCTATGACAGGCATCGTCACACCCAGCCGCTGACCTGCATCGCCTTGTAGACCGCCACCAATGCCAGTACGAAAAACGCGCAGGCTGCCAGACGGCGGATCAGCGTCAATGGCAATTTATCCGCGGCAAAATTACCTGCCAGCACCACCGGCACGTTGGCCAGCAGCATGCCCAGCGTCGTACCGATAATGACCAGCCACAGATGAGAATACTGCGCCGCCAGCATAACGGTGGCGATTTGCGTCTTGTCGCCGATTTCAGCGATGAAGAAGGTGATCAGGGTGGTCATGAACGGGCCGAATTTACGCGCGGTGCTGGCCTCGTCGTCGTCCATCTTGTCTGGCACCAGGGTCCACAGCGCGGTGGCCGTGAAACTGGCGGCGAGAATCCAGTGCAGCACTGCGTCAGAGAGGAAGGTGCTGAACCAGGCGCCTACCGCGCCGGCTGCCGCATGGTTGGCCAGGGTGGCGGCGACGATGCCCGCGATGATCGGCCATGGCTTGCGAAAGCGTGCGGCGAGGATGAGCGCGAGCAATTGCGTCTTGTCACCGATTTCGGCGAGCGCAACCACTGCGGTAGGGACTAAGAATGATTCCAGCATCAGGTTTCCTAAGGGGCGGGTCGACACGGCTATGACACGTACGACCTCCCCGCCCCGGGTAAGGTGTTCGTGTCATAGGTCTTGTCAAACCACTGATCCGTCTGAGCGGATTCCGGGTCGCACGTACCATGGTCTGAGGACCAAGTATGTTGATACGTGCCGGACGAGCATGGCGCTCGTGGGAGACTACTCCCCTAGGACGGAGCGGATTCTGCCTCCGTAAAAACGTTTCGGCAAGCGCTTATTTCAAGAGCGTTTGGCGCTGTAGATTTTGAAACCGTTGCCCTGAGCCTTGACGTGGCAGTAGCCCACATGCTCTTCGATCAGTGGCTGGTAACGCAGAAAGTTATTCGCCACCAGGCGCAGTTCGCCGCCTGATTTCAGATGTTGGCGTGCTTTTTTCAGCAAGTTCTCTGTTGCCATGTAGTCGGTGTGAACCCCGACATGGAACGGCGGGTTGCTCAGAATGGTGTTCAGGCCCATCGGTGCGGCGTCGATTCCGTCACCGGTCACAACCTGTGCTTCCAGGCCATTGGCGGCCAGGGTCAGGCGCGAGCTTGCGGTAGCAAAGGCATCCACATCCAGCATCACCACGTCGTTGTGCGGGTAGCGACGTTTGACCGCTGCGCCGAGCACACCGGCACCACAACCGAAGTCGAGCAGGTTGCCACTGGGCAGCTTGTCGATGTTTTCCAGCAGAAGCGCCGAGCCGCGATCCAGACGCCCGTGACTGAACACGCCGGGCAGGCTGATGACGGTGAGCGGGCCGTCCTGCAGTTCGATTTGATAAGGCCGGGCGAGGCTTTCCAGGGTGACGGCTTGCGGGGCATTTTCGACAGTGACCTGCCAGAGCTGGCAATGGCGGGCGCTGTCGAGCTTGCGCGCGCGGCCGAACGGGCTCAGTTGTTTGGCGGCGGCTTCGATCCCGCCACGTTTTTCGCCGACCAGAAACAACTCGCGCCCGGCAAGGCGGGACGCCAGCGCATTGAGCAGGTAATCAGTCAGGTCGCGGGCTTTGGGCAGGAACAGCACGGCGGCCTCAAAGGTGGCCTCTGGCGCTTCAACGCCGAAATCCACGCGCCCTTCAAACCGCGCATCCAATGCGGCCTGATCACCGGCATGCCAGCACCAACCACGCGCGTTCGGCAGTTTTCCGAGCAGGTCATCGGCAGGCAGCCCGACCAGCAACAGCGAGCCCTGAAACAGCTCGGGTTGGCGGAGTAACACTTCACTGCGCGGGTCCATGGAATGGCTCCTGAAAAAGCGCGGAGTCTAACAGGATATGAGTCAGGAGGACGCGGAGCGTCTGGAACGGCATGCCGACGCAGAGCGTCGCACGATAGTTACGATTATCGTTCTGCACGCTCTGGCGAGGGGATGCAGTTCTCGACGCTCTGCGTCGCAAAATGCTGGCACCTGTCGCGAAGGCATCAGACGGCGTAATCTTGCGCGTCTGACGTCAACCCTCCAGGAGGCCTCGCATGTACTGGGCAGAATTTCTTACCGTCGCACTGATTCACCTGCTGGCCGTCGCCAGTCCCGGGCCTGATTTTGCGGTGGTGGTGCGTGAAAGCGTGACTCATGGCCGCAAGGCCGGCACCTGGGCGGCGCTGGGGGTTGGCTCGGCGATCTTTGTGCATGTGGGCTATTCGCTGTTGGGCATCGGGATTATCGTTTCCCAGTCCATCGTGCTGTTCAATGCCTTGAAATGGGCGGCCGCCGCCTACCTGCTGTACATCGGCATCAAGGCCCTGCGCGCCAAACCGGCCGCGGCGACGGACGATACCGCCATCAAGGCCGTTGCCGGTGAGCGCAGCGCACGGGGTGCCTACATCAGCGGCTTTGTCACCAATGGCCTGAACCCCAAGGCAACGCTGTTTTTCCTGTCGTTGTTCACGGTCGTGATCAACCCGCACACACCCTTGCTGGTGCAGGGAGGCTATGGCGTCTACCTTGCGGTTGCGACGGCGGCGTGGTTCTGTCTGGTGGCGCGGTTGTTCAGTCAGGCGCGGGTGCGCGCCGGTTTTGCACGCATGGGGCACTGGTTCGATAGGGCCATGGGCGGCGTGCTGGTAGCGTTGGGGATCAAGCTCGCGCTCACCGAAGTGCGCTGATTGGCGAGTATGGGGGCTGTCGACTCAGCATGTGCAGCGTCGAATCCCCCTTTCAAAAATAGCTGGCAAATAGCTGACCTGGCTGCCGGTACACCTTCCCAAATCATTCCTTTGACCGATTTCACTGGCAGCCGAGGGCCCTAGAGTCCATATTTCCAGCCTCGCCTGTGGACTTTGAAAAGGGACCCATATGTTACAGACTCGCGTTCTTCCGCCTGCCGATGGCGCTTACCAGTACCCTCTGCTGATCAAAAGCCTGCTGTTATCCGGCAGTCGCTATGAAAAGACGCGTGAGATTATTTACCGTGACTCCGTCCGCTACAGCTACCCGACCCTTAAAGAGCGCATCTGCCGTCTGGCCAATGTGCTGACGGCTGCCGGTGTAAAGGCCGGTGACACGGTGGCGGTCATGGACTGGGACAGTCACCGTTATCTGGAATGCATGTTTGCCATCCCGATGATTGGCGCGGTGATTCACACCGTGAACGTCCGGCTTTCCCCCGAGCAGATCGCTTACACCATCAATCATGCCGATGACCGCCTGGTGCTGGTCAACAGCGATTTCACGGGCCTTTATCAGGCCATGGCCGGACACCTGACCACCGTCGAAAAGACCCTGTTGCTGACGGACCTGCCCGACAAGACCGCTGACTTGCCCAACCTTGTCGGCGAGTATGAGACGCTGTTGGCGGCAGCTAGCCCCGAATACGAATTCGAGGATTTCGACGAAAACTCGGTCGCCACCATGTTTTACACCACCGGCACCACCGGCAACCCCAAAGGGGTCTATTTCACCCACCGCCAGCTGGTGCTGCACACCCTTGGCCTGTCGGCCATCATGGGCTGCATCGACAGCACGCGTCTGCTCGGCACTAATGACGTCTACATGCCCATCACGCCGATGTTCCATGTGCACGCCTGGGGCATTCCGTATGCCGCGACCATGCTGGGGCTCAAGCAGGTCTATCCCGGTCGCTACGAGCCCGAACTGCTGGTGGAGTTGTGGCGCCGGGAGAAGGTCACGTTCTCGCATTGCGTACCGACCATCCTGCAAATGCTGCTCAACGCAAAGTCGGCTCAGGATGTCGATTTTGGCGGCTGGAAAATCGTCATTGGCGGCAGCGCACTGAACCGCAGCCTGTATCAGGCGGCAAAAGCCAAGGGCATCCAGCTCACCGCCGCCTATGGCATGTCGGAAACCGGACCGTTGATTTCGGTTGCGCACATCAACGAAGAGCTGAAAGCCGGCAGCGAAGACGAGCAGATCACCTACCGGATCAAGGCCGGCGTGCCAGGAATGCTGGTAGACGCCGCGATCATCGATCAGCAGGGCAACTTTTTGCCGGCCGATGGCGAAACCCAGGGCGAACTGGTCTTGCGCGCACCCTGGCTGACTGAAAGCTACTACCGTGAGCCGGAAAAAGGTGCCGAACTGTGGGCGGGCGGCTGGCTGCGCACCGGCGATGTCGCGACGCTGGATGACATGGGGTTCATCGATATTCGTGACCGCATCAAGGACGTGATCAAGACCGGCGGCGAGTGGATTTCTTCGCTGGAACTCGAAGACCTGTGCAGCAGGCACCCGGCCGTTCGCGAAGTGGCGGTGGTCGGCATTGCTGATCCGCAATGGGGCGAGCGGCCGTTTGCCTTGCTGGTGATCCGCGAAGGTCATCCGTTCGATGCAAAGGAATTGAAGGAGCATCTCAAGCCATTCGTCGAGCAAGGTCACATCAATAAGTGGGCGATTCCCAGCCAGATCGCGCTTGTTACCGAAATTCCCAAGACCAGCGTCGGCAAACTCGACAAGAAGCGCATGCGTCTGGACATCGTGGAATGGCAAAACAGCAACAGCACGTTCCTTTCCACGCTTTGACCCCCTCTGCTTGCCGTGCCCGCCGGGCGCGGCAAGTGTCTGCGCCGCAGGTCCTGTTCTGCGACTTGCCAAATTTCCAATTTAAGCCATTCTCCTCGCCGGGCGCTTTCGCTTTCCTTCCCGGAAACGGGCGGGCCAGAGGCGTTGGTTCTGCAAATCACACTTTAGAGGGATCTAGCGTAGCAGCCTGCTGGCTATAGTCGGCACAGGGAATGAGCAAGAGCGGACCTGGCTGTGTGTGGATTCGATGACCGAGTCGTTTTTGGATTTTCCCACTGCCATAACAATAAAACACACGGAGTAGCATCGATGACAACCACAACCCCATTCTGGCGTCGGGCCAAGCTGCCCCTGGCCGTCAGCCTCGCGTCTTCACTGGCCGGCCCGGCTTTTGGCGTGACCTTCAACGTCGGTGAAATCGAAGGCAGTTTCGACTCCTCGTTGTCGGTGGGCGCGAGCTGGTCGACCGAGAAAGCCAACAAAAACCTGATCGGGGCCAACAATGGCGGGCGTGGGTTGTCGCAGACCTCTGATGACGGCCACTTGAACTTCAAGCGTGGGGAGACGTTTTCGAAGATTTTCAAGGGCATTCATGATCTGGAGCTCAAGTACGGCGATACCGGTGTGTTTGTACGTGGCAAATACTGGTACGACTTCGAACTCAAGGATGAAAACCGCGAGTTCAAGGACATCAGCGATTCGGGCCGTAAAGAGGGCGCCAAATCCTCCGGGTTCCAGTTGCTTGATGCCTTCGTCTATCACAACTATTCGATCGCAGATCAACCGGGCGCTGTGCGCTTCGGCAAGCAGGTCATCAGTTGGGGGGAAAGTACCTTTATTCAGGGCGGCATCAACAGCGTGAACCCGGTCGATGTCTCGGCCTTTCGGCGTCCAGGCTCGGAAATCAAGGAAGGCCTGATTCCGGTCAACATGTTCTACCTGTCGCAAAGCCTGACCGACAACCTGTCTGCCGAAGGCTTCTACCAGCTGGAATGGGACCAGACGGTGGTCGACAACTGCGGCACCTTCTTCTCGCAGCCAGACGTGATCGCCGACGGTTGCAACAATAACCTTGCAGTACTGCGCAGTCGCAGCGGCCTGAACAGTTCGCTGACAGCGGCCGGTTTGCCAGCGGGCGCGCGCGGGGCGGTGTTCAACTCGCTGTCGCAGCAGGGCGTGGTGTTCGGCAACCCGGACGAGGGCGCTGTGGTGCGCCGTGGTCCTGATCGTGATGCGCGTGACAGCGGCCAGTTCGGGTTTGCCATGCGCTACAACTTCGAGCCGCTGGACACCGAGTTCGGTGCCTACATGATGAATTACCACAGCCGCGCACCGGTTTTCAGCGGTCGCGGTGGTTCGGCGGCTTCGTTCAGCCCACAAGGGCTGGTTGGCTCGCTGGTTCGTAACGGCTTGCCGGCCGGCACCGCTGCAGCGTTGGCGCCGACCTTGCTGCCCGTCGTGGTGGCTGGCAACTCCAGTTATTACGTCGAATACCCCGAAGACATTCGCCTGTACGGTTTGAGCTTCTCGACCACATTGCCTACCGGCACCGCCTGGAGCGGCGAGATCAGCTACCGTCCGAATGCGCCGGTTCAGGTCAACACCACCGACATCCTGTATTCAGGTATTTCGCCGCTCAACCCCAACGTATCGCTGCTGAGCGGGCGGCCGAACACTGATCAGCCCGGTTATCGCCGCAAAGAAATCACCCAGATGCAGACCACGTTCACCCAGTTCTTCGATCAGGTCATGGGCGCCGAGCGTCTGACCGTGGTGGGTGAAGTGGGCTGGACCCACGTCGGTGGTCTGGAAAGCACCTCGAAAATCCGTTACGGCCGCGACCCGGTGTACGGTCCGGGTCCATTGCCAGGCGGTCAATGCGCAACGCTGAACGCCGGCACATTGACCGGTGCCGAGCAAAACAACCTGACCCGCTATTGCGAAGACGATGGCTTTACGACGGCCAACTCCTGGGGTTATCGCGCACGCGCCATCTGGGATTACAACAGCGTGTTCGCCGGGGTCAACCTGCGTCCAAGCGTGGCCTGGTCGCATGACGTGAAGGGTTATTCACCCGGCCCCGGCGGTAACTTCGAAGAAGGCCGCAAAGCGGTCAGCCTGGGCCTGGATGCCGAGTACCAGAACACCTACACCGCGAACCTTTCCTACACCAACTTTTTTGACGGGAAATACACCACGGTCGATGACCGGGACTTCGTGGCGCTCAGCTTCGGCATGAACTTCTAAGAACATGGTTTTCAGGATGACGATGAACATGAAAATAACAAAAAGTCTGTTGCAGGCCGGTGTGTTGGGCCTGTCGTTGCTGGCAACCGGTGTCATGGCGGCAGTCTCCGCTTCCGACGCGGCAAAGCTTGGGACCACCCTGACGCCGATGGGCGCGGAAAAGGCCGGCAATGCCGCCAATACCATTTCGGCCTGGAGCCCGATGCCGAAAAACGCCGGCGCGGTGGACAGCAAGGGCTTCCTTGCCAACCCGTACGCCAGCGAAAAGCCGTTGTTCATCATCACGGCCGCCAACGTGGAGCAGTACAAGGACAAGCTGGCACCGGGCCAATACGCGATGTTCAAGCGTTACCCGGACAGCTACCGGATTCCGGTCTACCCGACCCATCGCGGCGCCACCGTGCCGGATAGCGTGTTTGCCGCCATCAAGAAAAATGCCACGACCTCCAAACTGGTCAGTGGCGGCAGCGGTCTGGAAAACTTCGACACGGCCATTCCATTCCCGATTCCGGCCAGCGGTGTGGAAGTCATCTGGAACCACATCACCCGTTATCGCGGCGGCAGCGTGAAACGTCTGGTCACTCAGGCCACGCCGCAGGCCAACGGCTCCTACAGCCTGGTGTACTTCTCCGACCAGTTTGTGTTTCGCGACAAATTGCGGGATTTCGACCGGAAAAACCCGGGTAACATCCTGTTCTACTTCAAGCAGGAAGTGACGGCTCCGGCACGCTTGGCGGGCGGTGTGTTGCTGGTGCACGAAACCCTGGATCAGGTCGCCGAACCGCGCTCGGCATGGCTGTACAACGCCGGTCAGCGCCGGGTACGACGCGCACCTCAGGTGTCGTATGACGGCCCTGGTACCGCTTCGGATGGTCTGCGCACCTCCGATAACCTCGACATGTACAACGGCGCGCCGGATCGCTATGACTGGAAACTGATCGGCAAGCAGGAAATGTACATCGCCTCCAACAGCCACAAGCTGGACGACCCGACGCTCAAGTACGCCGACATCATCAAGGCCGGTCACATCAATCAGGACTTGACCCGCTATGAGCTGCGCCGCGTCTGGCATGTCACTGCCACACTCAAGGAAGGCCAGCGCCACATCTACGCCAAGCGCGACTTCTTCTTTGACGAAGACACCTGGCAGGCAGCCGTTATCGACCACTACGACGGGCGTGGTCAGCTGTGGCGTGTCGCCGAGGCTCACTCGGAAAACTACTACGACCAGCAAGTGCCGTGGTATGCGATCGAAACCCTGTATGACCTGCAATCGGGTCGCTACGTGGCACTGGGCATGAAAAACGAGGAAAAAAGAGCGTACGAGTTCGGTTTCACGGCCGGCGCCAGCGACTTCACACCCAACGCACTGCGTCAGGAAGGGGTGCGTTGAGCGGCTGAGTCGAGTTGAATCTGGGGTTGTATCGCCTGTTGATACAACCCCCCAGCCTCATAAATGGCTCGTGTGCGTGAAAGCCCCGTTATCGGGGCTTTTTTGTGTGTAGGCAATTGCCTCATAAGCTGTAGGAATTTTGTTACAGTCTTTTTCGTGATGACCTTCAAAAGCAGCGATTTAACCGCTAGTCTCCGAACACCGCGACGCCGTACCAATGATTCCCACACGGATTCCCACACGAGCCGGCCATGACTGATCTGTCCCGAATGCAAGGGTTCGCAGACAGCGCGATTCCTGCGTTGGAAGGACGATTTTTCCGTCCGCCCCTGCCTGAAGGTTACGTTCCCCGTTCCCGCCTGTGTCAGCGCCTCAATGAGGGGCTGGGCGGGCGTCTGCTGCTGGTGTGCGCGCCGGCCGGGTTTGGGAAGAGTTCGCTGGCGGTCGAGTTCTGCCAGGGCTTGCCGGACCAATGGCAGAACGTATGGCTGGGGCTGAGTGCGCGGGACAGTGAGCCGGGGCGCTTCCTTGAACGTTTGCTGGGCAGCCTGCAGCAGTTCTTTCCGCAACTGGGCGCGCAGGCGATGGGCCTGCTGAAGATGCGTCAGCGTCATCAGCCGTTCGCGTTCGAAGAATGGCTCGACAGCCTGCTTGATGAACTGGCCATGCACCTGATGTTGAGCAAGCCGCTGTTGCTGGTGCTCGACGACTATCATCTGGCGCAAGGGCCGGTGCTCGATCGCTGTTTGCAGTTTTTCCTCAATCATCTGCCGGCCGGGCTGGTGGTCATGGTCACCAGCCGGCAACGGCCTGACTGGCACCTGGCGCGTTTGCGTCTGACCCGTCAGTTGCTTGAAATCAACGAGCAGGACCTGCGCCTCACCCAGGCTGAATCCATGGCGGTGCTGGACCGGCACAGCCGTTCGCTCGACAGTGAAGCGCTACAAAGCCTGATTCTGCGCAGCGAAGGCTGGGTGGCCGGGTTGCGCTTCTGGTTGCTGGCGGCCTCTGAAGCCGGCGATGAAAGTGCCCTGTCGCAAGCGCTGCGCGGCAGTGAAGTGCTGATTCGCGAGTACCTGCTTGAAGAAGTGATCGACTGCCTGCCTGCCGATGTTCAGGCATTTCTCTATGACACCGCGTGCCTGGAGCGTTTTTGCGCCGAGTTGTGCAACGCCGCGCGAGACAGTCATGACAGTGTCGAGATGCTCCGTTATCTGCAGGCGCATCAGGTGTTTCTGGTGCCGCTGGACGAGCAGGGCCGCTGGTTTCGTTATCACCACCTGTTTTCCGATCTGTTGCGCGCCCGCCAGACGGCCGATGCGCAAACCACCCGTCTGCACCTCAACGCCTGCCGCTGGTTCAGCGCTCAGGGCCAACTGGACGAGGCGGTCGAACAGGCGTTGCGCGCCGGGCATCTGGATGTGGCGGCCAATCTGGTGCAGAACCTTTCCGAAGAGCAACTGCTGGCCGAACAGAATGTCGGCATGCTGCTGCGTTGGAAAATGGACCTGCCGGACGACCTGCTGACCAGTACGCCACGCCTGATCGTACTGTACGCATGGGCACTGGGGCTGGCCTGCCAGCTGGACGCCGCCGAAGAGCTGGCCAATCAGTTGAGCCGTTTCCTGCCGGCGCCCTCGGCGACCGCGCAGAAGTCCATGCTTGCGCAGTGGCTGGCGCTCAGCGGTATCATCGCGCGTGGGCGCGGTGACAGCGAGAAGACCGAACGCTATTGCCGTGAAGCCCTGCTGACCTTGCCGCAAAGGCGCTACGGCCAGCGGCTGGTCTGCCTGTCGACGCTGGCCAACCTTGCGGTGGCCGAGGGCGACCTGTGGCAAGCGCGCGTGCTCAATCGCGATGCACTGGAACTGGCGCAACGGGTTGCAAACCCGCTGTTCGAGGCCCTGGCGCATTACGACCGCGCGAGAGTCCTGCAGGCGCGAGGCGAAATCATCCGTGCCCTTGAGGAAGTGCGCCAGGGGCAACAGCGCCTCAAGGGTTTGTCCACCGTGCGCTTGTACGCTGTTCGCGCGCGTCTGACGTTGTACGAAGGGTACCTGCTGGCCCTGCGTCTGCAAGTGGACGAAGGGCGGGCCTTGTTGCTGGCCGGTCTGGCCGAGGCACGCGCCTGCCGTGACATCAGTGTGCTGATCGGCCACTGCGTGATCGCAACGATGGAAGGCTTTGCCGGACGCTTTGCCGAAGCCTTCGCCGAACTTGCCGAAGCCGAACGCCTGATGCACATCTGGGACGTGCCGCCCATCTACTACCTGGCGATGATCACCCTGGTCAAATGCGAGCTGTGGCTGATACAGGGGCGCATCGATCTGGCTGAAGCCTGGCTGCTGCGCCTGACCCAGACCTACAATGGCGGGCTCGGTGCCGCAGCGCCGGAGTGTCATCCGCAGTTGTCGCAACATATCGAATTGCAACGTGCCGTGCTGGAGCGGATACAGGGTGATGAGGTTGCCAGCGAGCAGCGTTTGCAGGCACTTGAGCAACGGGCGCAGGAGGTGGGCGCGCAACTGCTGAGGCTGATCGCCATGACCCAGCAAATAGCGCTGTTGCTCAATCAGGGGCGACAGGATGAAGCCCGGACGCTGCTGATACGCAGCGTTCAAGCCTCGGCGGGTGGCGCGCTGTTGCCCTTCAGGGTTTTGCTGGCCGAACATTCCCAATGGTTGCACGAGCAACTGCAACTGGCACCGTCCTGCAAACTGTGCAATGCCCTGCGGGAAAAATTCCCGGCCTGCTTCAAACCGGCGGCGCCTGAGCCTGCGCATGGCAGCGACTGCCTGAGTGTGCGTGAGCTGGGTGTGCTGCGATTGATTGCGCAGGGGTGTTCCAATCAGGAAATCAGCGAGCAGTTGTTCATTTCCCTACACACCGTCAAGACTCACGCCAGCCACATCAACAGCAAACTGGGCGTCGAGCGGCGTACTCAGGCGGTGGCGAGGGCGAAGATTCTTGGCTTGCTGGGCTGATAAAAAGGCAGGCGCTATCAGGCAGGCGTGCCGGCCCACAGCGTATCGACCTCTGCCAGGCCCCAATCACCGGGCAGCTCGATTTTCACAATCGCGTCCGGGTCTGCAGAACAGCCCAGGTCGATGATCTGTGCGGCGAAAGTCTTGCCGGTACGCGCCGACATGAACACCTTCACCCGGGGTTTGAGCAAAGATTCCTCGCTCTGCTCGACCACCACGCCCAGGCGACCGCTTTCCAGACGCACCAGCGTGCCGATCGGATAAATACCGACGGTTTTGACGAAACTCTGAAACACCCGCTCGTCAAAATGACCTTTCCACGACGCCATCTCGCGAATCGAATGCGCCACCCCCCAGCCTTTTTTGTAAGGCCGGTCGGAGGTAATGGCGTCATACACGTCACAGACCGCGCCCATGCGGGCAAAGATGCTGATCTGCTCGCCCTGCAGGCCATGAGGGTAGCCAGAGCCGTCGATCTTCTCGTGGTGATGCAGGCAGACGTCCATAACCATTGCCGCCACGGGTTGGTTTTCCTTGAGGATCTTCAGGCCCAGTTCCGGGTGAGCCTTCATGGTCTCGAATTCTTCATGGGTCAGGCGGCCGGGTTTGTTGAGCACATCCGGGGCGATCATCATTTTTCCCACATCGTGCATCAGCCCGGCGACGCCCGCTTCGCGCACCTGTTCGTCAGGCATGCCCATGCGTCTGGCCAGCGCGACCATCAACGCGCAGACCGCCACCGAGTGCATGTAGGTGTACTCGTCGGAGGTCTTGAGCCTTGAAAGGCTGATCAGCGCATGGGGATGGCGCAGAATCGAATTGGAGATTTCTTCCACCAGCAACTGCACGTTGTCGACATCCATGGCCTGACCCATACGGGCCTCGGTAAACATGGCCATGACGGCGTTCCTGGCTCTGCCGCAGATAAGCCGGGCACGCAACACCTCTTTGTCCAGACTGGCCGGTGCCGTGTCGTTCTGGCCTTGGGTCGTAGCGGCTGCAGGTGGTAGTGCCAGCACACGACTTTTACCGGTTTCAATCCAGACTTCCCGGGTGCCTGATTGCTGGATGCGCTTGAGTACATCGGCATCTTCAAGCATGACTTCGACCAGACTGATCCAGAACGGATCATCGGTCCAGCGACGACAGATTTTGTGGATGTGCATGCCGAGGGCAAGGTCGGCGACCGGAATTTTTTTCAGCATGCTCAGTTACCCATGTGCGTTGGCACAGTGGGCAATGAGCAAGAGCGACACGTGGGCGACCGATTGCTGACTGATACCAGAGCAGCGCGGGGACTGCTGATCGACATGATTTCACCTCATTGACGGCAAGGATCATCCTGATCTCGAAATGCCAGTATGCGGGGCGGCCAGCAAAAAAATCATGTCTATTTATTGCCCGTCAACAAGCCGTCAGGCAGGTGCTCCCTTGCTGCCTGAAAGGCAAGGCCTGCGGGTTTTCTGACGCCGTCAGCGCCAAGTTAAAAAGACGCCGGGTATGTTCAGACAGCGGCAGCTGCGCCCGGCAGGTGATGGTATTGGCGGCCAAAATACAGCAGCGCGTCTGACGCATCCTGATGCCTGATATCCACCACTTGGCAAAAAAGGATGTCGTGGGTGCCGACGCTGACTGACTGGGTCACTTTGCAGTCCAGGGCCAGTTTGGCGCCTTCCAGCAGCGGCGCGCCGGTCACGCCGCTTTCCCAGTGGCCAGCGGCAAAGCGCTCCTCTTGTGAGGTCTTGCCGCCAAACAGGTTGGACAGCGCCTGCTGGCTGTTGCACAGCGTATTGACACACAGCGTGCCGTTGCCGATGAAGGTTTCATACACCGACGCGCTGCGGTTGATGCAGACCAGCAGGGTTGGCGGCTGGTCGGTCACGCTGCACACCGCGGTTGCGGTAAAACCGGCGCGGCCGCTCTGGCCGTCGGTGGTGATGACGTTGACCGCCGCTGCAAGGCTGGACATCGCGTCGCGGAAGGCCAACTGGCTGACCGGGATGACGTCGGCGGATAACGTGGTATGGGCTTCAGTTGTGGCTTGCATGGGTGAGTCCTTTCAGGTTTGTGCGCTGAGAAAATCGAGCAAGGCTCGCTGGAACGGCAGGGGGTCGCTGATGCTGGAGGCGTGGCCGCCGTATTCCAGCAAGACCAGTCTGGCATTCGGCAGCACTTTTGCCAGGTGCCGGGATTGTTGCCACGGCACGAGCATGTCATCGCGGTTGGCAATCAGCAGGGTCGGGGTCTGAATGCGCGCAAGCTGTGCTTCGATGTTGAATGTTTCCAGTGCATGGATGCGCCGCAGGAGGTTTTCGGTGTCAGGAAAATGCGCCAGCGCGTGGGCTTCATCGTCGGCCAGCCGCGCACTGTTGGCAGCGATCCAGTCAGCCGGGTACAGAAACAACGCCTGCGCCTGAACATAAGCCTGCGGCCCGCTGTTCAACAGCAGTTGCTTGCGTACCGAAAAACAGCGCGCGCTGTGCGGGTTCGGACTGCTCCAGACGTTGATCAGCACCTGGCTTTGCAGCAATTGAGGGCGTAACAGCGCCAGTTCCAGCCCGATCAGCCCGCCCAGCGCATGCCCCATGAAGTGGCAACGCTGGATGCCGAGCGAGTCGAGCAGGGCCAGCAATTCGACAGCCATGTGCCGGATCGAGTAATCCGACGGCAGGGCGGCAGGGCTGCGCCCGGTCCCGGCGTGATCGTAAACCAGCACGTCATGGTCGCGGGTCAGCGCCGCCAGGTCATCGGCCCAGTAACGGCTGGACCCGCCCAACCCGGAGCTGAGCACCAACAGCGGCGCATCGGCAAGCTGACAACGATGGATTTCATGGAACATGCACGTTCTCCGGGTCAGGGTTCAGGCGGGTTTTGCGATCGTTTTTGAGGTCAGTGCTCAGCCGATGTGGGCGATGCTGGCGATTTCGATCAGGGCTTCGGGTTTCACCAGCCCGCACTGGATGCAGTAACGGGCCGGTTTCTCCCCTGCGAAGTACTCGGCGTACACCTCGTTGACCTTGGCGTAGTCGGCCCAGTCACGAATCATGATCATGTTGAAGGTGACGTCATCCATCGTGCCGCCCGCGGTTTCGACCACGCTTTTGATGGTTTCCAGTACGTGCCGAGTCTGTGCGGTCGCGTCGCCGACGTGCACCACATTGTTGTCCTTGTCGAACGGCAAGGTGCCAGAGACATACAGCACGCCGTCGGCCATCGAACCCGGCACAAACGGGGCAATGGGCTTGGTGGTGCCGGCAGGAATAATCGCTTTCTTGGTCATGCAAAGGTCCTCACAAAGGTTGCCCGAAAGGGCTGAAAGTGGTGCAGAAGTCATCGACGCTGGATACCCAGCCGAAGAACGTTTCGATGTTGAACAGGGCGGCCTGCTGGGCGAATTCCGGACCTGCCTGATGGGTGGCATCTGCCAGCACCACACCGAAATACTCCAGGTGGAAGCCGTCACGCAGGGTCGATTCGACGCAGACATTGGTCGCGATGCCGGTGAACACCAGGTTGCGAATACCGCGACTGCGCAACATGCTGTCGAAACTGGAATTGAAAAAGCCGCTGTAACGGATTTTCGGTACCACGATGTCGCCTGGCTCGGGCTTCAGCTCGTCGACCAGTTGATAGTCCCAGCCGCCCTTGGCCAGCAATTGCCCTTCGAGTTCCGGGCGTTTGCGCATGGTTTTCAAGGCGTTGGACTTGTGCCAGTTCGGCGAACCGGGGCCACCGGCCTCGACGTAGGCCGGGTCCCAGCCGTTCTGAAAAAAGATCACCGGCATGCCAGCGGCTCGTGCAGCTGCGCAGGCCCGCTTGATGTTGGCGATGACCGGCCCGGTGCTGCTGACATCGAACCCGGCCAGGTCCAGATAACCGCCGAGCGATGCGTAGGCATTCTGCATGTCAACCACCACCAGCGCCGTTTCGCCGAGCTTCATACGCAGCGCTTCGGGCCGGGCCGGCAGCACACGGGCAGGCTGATCATCCTGCGGCAGGTCGACGCCTGCGACGCTTAGCGGAGCGGTCATCAAACCACCTCCTTGAGCTGGGTGATGTGCGTGCGGCTGGTCATCAATGGCTGGATTTTCTGCCCGAAATCTTCGACGCCTTTCACAAAATCATCGAAGGTCAGCATCACGCCTTGAGTACCCGGCACACTGGCGACTTCGTCGAGCATCTTCGCCACGTTGGCCCAGGAGCCCACCAGCGTGCCCATATTGATATTGACCGCCGAAGTCGGGTCGGCCATCTGCCGTAGGTTCGATCCTGCGCTCTTGTCCGCCGCGCCTTTTTCGCTCAACCAGGCGATGGCTTCTTCGTCGGCGCCTGCTTTTATGTGGTCCCAGCGAGCCCGTGCGGCCTCATCGGTGTCGTCGGCGATGATCATGAACAGCACGCAGGAAGTCACGTTACGCCCGGTTTTTTCGTTGGCTTCGATCAGTTTCTGTGCGGTCGGCGCGAAAGCGGTGGGGGTATTCACGCCTTTGCCGAAGCAGAAGTTGTAGTCGGCGTATTGCGCCGAGAATGCCATGCCGGCTTCGCTCTGACCGGCGCAGATCAGCTTCATGTCGGCCTGCGGGCGCGGGCTCACGCGGCAGTCCTGCATGCTGAAATGCTCGCCCTTGAAGTCGCTGCTGCCGTTGGCCCACAGGTCGCGCAGGACCTGGGCGTATTCGGCGAGGTATTGGTAACGGGTATGGAAAAACTCGTCGCCGGGCCACAGGCCCATCTGCTCGTACTCAGGCTTTTGCCAGCCGGTGACCAGGTTGATCCCGAAGCGCCCGTTGGAGATCGAATCGATGGTCGAGGCCATGCGCGCTGCGATGGCAGGCGGAATGGTCAAAGTGGCCACGGTGGCGAACAGCTGGATTTTGCTGGTCACTGCCGCCAGCCCCGCCATCAGCGTGAAAGACTCCAGGTTGTGCTCCCAGAACTCGGTCTTGCCGCCAAAGCCGCGCAGTTTGATCATCGATAACGCAAAGTCGAAACCGTAGCTTTCGGCTGTCTGCACGATCTGTTTGTTCAGCTCGAACGTCGGCATGTACTGCGGTGCGTTGCTGGAAATCAGCCAGCCGTTGTTGCCGATGGGGATGAAGATACCGATGTCCATATGAGGCCTCTCTGCGTTGATCGATGCGTGCCAGAGCACTTGATCGATCGTTTGCATTAAGCGGGCCAATAATTTTTATTGTTTTTATTCAATCAGTTACAAATAAAAATCGTTTTTAGCAGACCATTTGGTCTGAATCAGAGCACTTGGTTTGTGCAGGGCGCACGCAGATGGGGCAGGGTTGATCGGGCAGGGAATCCATATCGACAAAACAGCTGCGCCCGTTAAGATGCCCGCTCATTTCGGCATCACTGGATGGATGTGCGTGAACAAGAAACCTCCCGTGACGGAGCCCGCGAGCAAGCGCGGACGCAAGGTCAAGCCCGAAACCGTGGTCAAGACCACCCGCGAGCCCAGCGCCACGTCTCTGAAGCGGCGTATGCGCCTGATGGAAGGCAAGCGCACGCTGATTCTCGATGCCGCGCTGGAGATCTTTTCCCGCTACGGCGTGCACGGCAGCAGCCTGGATCAGGTCGCGAGCCTGGCGGATGTGTCCAAGACCAACCTGCTGTATTACTTCAGCAGCAAGGATGACCTTTACCTGAACGTGCTGCGTCAGTTGCTTGAAGTCTGGCTCAGCCCGCTGGTGCATTTCACCGCCGACAAAGAGCCGGTGCAGGCCATCGGTGCCTATATCAAGGCCAAGCTCGAGATGTCCCGCGATCATCCGGCCGAGTCACGGCTGTTCTGCATGGAAGTGATGCAGGGCGCGCCGCTGATTCAGGGCGAACTGCAGCACCCGTTGCGCGATACGGTGCAGGCCAAGGTGGCGGTGATCCAGCACTGGATCGACAGCGGCCAGTTGGCCCCGATCAACCCGCATCACCTGATTTTCACCCTGTGGGCGACCACTCAGCATTACGCTGACTTTCGCACCCAGGTCGAGGCCGTGACCGGAAAAACGCTGGATGATCCGGTGTTTTTCGAGGAAGTGCTGGCCAGCCTGCGCAGCATGGTCCTGGATGGCATCCTGCCGCGTACGGCCTGAAAAATTGCGCGTGCCCCGACACGCGCACCCCGGACGCGCAGCAAATGGGCGGCATGCACAAACCAAGTGCTCTGATTCAGACCATTTGATCTGTTTTTGGCTGGGCGATCGCGTCAGCTCGTTGTTGCATAGCGTTTTTCCGGTAGTGGCATGGATGCTGCTAAAGCCTGAGAGTCGGCCTCGTGATTGGCCACGTGCTGCCCTCATCGGCCATTACCCTCAGGAAAACGTCTATGTACAAGAAACTGTTGCCCGGGACATTGTGTGCGGCTGTCGCGTTCGGGGCCGCCGGCTTCGCTCAGGCCGAGGGTTTGACCCTCAAGGGGCCTGCGAAAATCGCCATGGTGTACATCAGCCCGCGCAATGACGGCGGCTGGACTCAGGCATTCGATGAGGCGCGGCTCAAGCTTGAAAAGGATCTGGACACAAAAATCCAGTTCGTGGAAAGCGTGCCCGAAAACGCTGCAGCCATTACGCCCGTTGTTGATCGTCTGATCGCGCGGGGTGCCAATGTGATTGTCGGCACCGCATTCGGTTATTCCGACACCTTCCTTGCGCTGGCGAAAAAATACCCGGACGTGGCCTTTCTGAACGGCTCGGGCACCACCAACGCCGCCAACCTCGAATCGTTTTATGGCCGTACCTACGAGAGCCAGTACCTGTGCGGCATGGCCGCAGGCGCTGCGTCGAAAACCGGCAAGCTGGGCTTCGTCGCCGCCAACCCGTTTGGCCAGGTCAACTGGACCATCAATGCCTACGAGCTGGGCGCGCGGCAGACCAACCCGAAAGCCACGGTCACGGTGATCTACACCGGGGCCTGGAACGACCCGGTCAAAGAGCGCGCCGCGACCATGGCGTTGATCGACAACGGTGTGGATGTGGTCGGCCAGCACGTCGACAGCCCGACGCCACAGATCGTCGCCCAGGAGCGCGGTATTCATGGCACCGGCCACCATCGCGACCTGAGCGAATTTGCCCCCAAAGCCACCGTCTGTTCGTCGGTCTGGGTCTGGGACCGTTTTCTCGGCCCCGAGCTGAAGAAAATCATCGCGGGCAACTGGACCCCGGCCGCCAACGGTGCGCTGTTGTCGATGCAGCAGGGCGGTACTGATATCACCTTGACCGGCGACCCGATCATTTCCGCTGAAAACCGCAAGAAGATCGAAGACGAGCGCGCCGAACTGCTGGCGGGCAAGAAAATCGTCTACAGCGGCCCGTTGGCGGACCGTGACGGCAAAGAGCGGGTTGCAGCCGGGCAGCAGTTGTCCGACCCGGATCTGTGGAAAATGGACTGGTTTGTCGAAGGCGTGAAGACTCAGCAATGAGTCAGGTCAATGCGCTGCAACTGACCGGCATCAGCAAGTCGTTCGATGGTTTCAAGGCGCTGATCGATGCCGACTTCACCGCGTGTTGGGGCGAAGTGCACGCGCTGCTGGGCGAGAATGGTGCAGGCAAGTCCTCGCTGATGAACATCGCTGCGGGGCTGTATGCGCCAGAGACCGGCACGCTGATGCTCGACGACAACCCGGTTCAGCTTCAGGGCCCCAAGGACGCCAGCCGCTACCGGATCGGCATGGTTCACCAGCATTTCAAGCTGGTGAAGCCTTTTACGGTGGCGCAGAACATCCTGTTGGCGCTGCCTGAGCAACCCGGCGAAGGCAGTTATCGCAAGCGTCTGCGCATGCTGGAGCGGGACATCGTCCGCAAGGCTGAAGAACTGGGCTTTGCGATTGACCCGAGCCGGGTTGTCGACAGCCTGTCGGTCGCCGAGCAACAGCGCGTCGAGATTCTCAAAGTGCTGCTGGCCGGTGCCCGTATCCTGATTCTCGATGAGCCCACCGCTGTGCTGACCGACCAGGAGGCCGAGCGCTTGTTGTTGACCGTGCAAGCCTTTGCCCGGCAGGGCGCGGCGGTGATTCTGGTGACGCACAAGATGGCCGACGTCAAACGCTATGCCGACCGGGTCACGGTCATGCGCGGCGGGCGCACGATCCAGACGCTTGATCCGCAGCGTGTCAGCGTCGAGCAACTGGTGCAGTTGACGGTGGGCGAGTCGGTGCCGGTCGCGGCCCATCATCCGGCGGTGCCTGGCGAGGTGCGCTTGCAGGTGAAGGATTTGCGCAGCGTCGGCGGCAGCGCGCTGAACGGCGTGAACATGACCCTGCGCGCCGGGCAGATCTACGGCATCGCCGGTGTGGGCGGCAATGGTCAGGCGGAACTGGCCAACGCATTAATGGGGCTGCCGCAGGCGACCGAGGGTGACATTCATCTGGCGCCCTTCGGCGACCTGCGCAACGCCTCGGCCGAACAGCGTCGGCAATTGCGCATTGCTTCTATTCCAGCGGATCGCTACGGCGCAGCGCTGGCCGGTTCGCTGTCGGTGGCGGAGAACTTCGGCATCGGCAACATTCACAGCGGCCATTACGGTTCGTTCTGGCGGCTGGGTTACAAACGTTTGAAGCAGGACGCGCAGCGTGCGGTCGAGTCGTTCGATGTGCAGGGCGTGCGTTCTCTCGATCAGAAAGCTGCACTGTTGTCGGGCGGCAACGCACAGAAACTGGTGATTGCCCGGGAATTCAGCCGCGACCCGCAACTGGTGCTGGTGCACAGCCCGAGCCGTGGCCTGGACGTACGCGCCACGCAAGCTGTGCACGACCGACTGCGGGCCGCACGAGACGCAGGTGCTGCAGTGCTGTTGATCAGCGAAGACCTTGATGAAGTACTGGCCCTGGCTGACCGTATCGGTGTGATGAACGGCGGGCGCATCGTCGCCGAGTTCGATCATCCCGCCGACCGTCAGGCCATCGGCAAAGCGATGGTGAGCCATGACTGAACTCGCGCAACCCCCTCTGACGGCTCCGATAACAGCACGGCAACCTTTGCTGGCAAGGCGTTACACGCTGGAACTCCGGCAGCAGACCGGTTGGCCCTTGCAGGCCCTGATTATTGCTCTGGCGTTGGTCGTCGGCCTGGCGATCTGTACCGCAATTCTGATTCTGGCGGGTGTGCCTGCGAACTAACTGCTCAATGAATTCGTGGTTCAGACGGTATTCGATGCGCAAAACTTCAAGGCCGTGCTGTTTCAGGCCTCGCCGATGATCATGGTCGGCCTGGCCGGTTGCATGGCATTTCGTGCGCGTTTCTGGAACCTGGGGCTGGAAGGCCAGATGATCTGGGGCGCGATTGGCGCCACGGCGATTTCACTGTTTCAAGTAGGACCGGAGTTTTTGCGTCTGCCGCTGATGATGGCGGCAGCGGTAGTCTGCGGGTTGCTGTGGAGCCTGGGGCCGGTGCTGTTGAAGCTCAAATGGCAGGTCAACGAGATCATCTCGACCCTGATGCTCAACTACATTGCCGCCAACTTCCTGCTGCATCTGGTGTATGGCAACTGGAAAGACCCGCGAGACAACTTCCCGTACTCGCCTGCATTCCAGAGCTTCGAGCGTTTGCCGATCTGTTTGCCGGGTACAACGCCGCAATTGTGCTGGCATTGCTGGTCACCGCTCTGACCCTGTGGTTCGTCGGCATCTCCCGCGCCGGCTTGTACCTGCGCTTTGTCGATGCCAACCCCAGGGTCGCCGGGGCCGTCGGCGTGCCGGTGCGCAAGATGATCATCGGCACTGTGTTGCTGTCCGGCGGCCTGGCGGGGTTGGCGGGTTTTGTTGTGACCTCGGGGCAGGAAGGCCGGCTGACTCAATCGTTCTATCAGGGCTACGGCTTTTCCGGGATTCTGATCGCCTTTCTGGCCCGCAACAACCCGGTCGCCGCGACGATTGTTGCGCTGCTGATCGCCATGTTGTTCGTGGCCGGGCGCAACTTGCAGGTGTTTTATCAGATTCCGTTTTCGATGGTGCAATTGATCCAGGCGATCCTGGTGATCTGCGTTGCGTCATCCGACTTTTTCATCCGCCATCGCCTGCGGCGCATTCAGGCAGGAGAACGTTGATGGAGCTTATTTCCCACTGGCTGGGCAGCGCGCCGGATTTCGCCGTGCCATTTGCGCTGGCCGCGCTGGGCCTGATCCTTATCGAACGCAGCGGTGTGCTGGCACTCGGGGTCGAGGGGCTGATGCTGGTCGGCGCGCTGGCGGGTATCGGCATGCAGTTGAGCGTGGGGTCGCCGGGGCTTTCGCTGTTGGCGTCGATGGCGGCGGCGGGCGTTGTTTCATTGCTGTTCGCGCTGATGGTGTTGGTGCTGCGCATCAATCAGGTGATCGCCGGGCTGGCGCTGGTGTTCTTTTGTCAGGGGCTGACCGGGTTGCTGGGCACGTTGCTCGGCTGGACCAATCGCCCGGTCAATGGCTTGCAGGCGGTCGAGCTGTGGCCGTTGTCCGAGTTGCCGGTGGTGGGCAAGTTGTTCGTCCAGAACCCGTTGGTGTACCTGACCGTGGTGATCTTCATTGCGGTGGTCTGGCTGCTTGATCGCACCCGCACCGGGTTGCGCTTGCGTGCGGTCGGCGAAAACCCTCAGGCCGCCGATGCGGCGGGTATCTCGGTGTTGGGCTATCGCCTGGCGGCGATTGTGGCGGGGTCGGCGCTGATGGGGCTGGCTGGGGGATTTATTGCCGTGCTGAGCACCAAGATGTGGATCGCGGACATGACTGGCGGGCGCGGCTGGATTGCGGTGTCGCTGGTAATCTTCGCGCGCTGATCGCCGTGGCGTGCGCTGGCCGGTGCCTTGCTGTTCGGCGGTATCGAAGCGCTGATTCCGCAACTGGCGGCGATGGGTGTGCGTCTGCCTCAGTATTTCGTGCTGATGACGCCGTACGCGGTCACGTTGCTGGTCATGGTCTGGGTGGCGAGCGGCAAGCGTCAATCCATGAGCCAGCCGGGCGCTTTGGGCGAGCCTTTCATTCGCGAGGAGCGACGCTGACCAACAGGCCCGCGAGCCTGCACAGCGGGCGGTTCAGCCGGGGTTAAGGAATTTTTGACAGTCGGCATGCTCTAATCGGCTTACCAGCGTTCGTCAAAACCAGGAGCTCCTGAATGTTTACCTCGCGTCGTTTGATCATTGTTGCCACTGCCGTCGCCTTGCTTTCCGGCTGTGCGACCTCCAATCCGTATGACAATCAAGGCCAGGCGCAAAGCTCCGGTGGCATGAGCAAAACGGCCAAATACGGCGGGCTCGGCGCTCTGGCCGGTGCGGTAGCCGGTGCGGCTATCGACCATAACAACCGTGGCAAAGGCGCACTGATCGGCGCAGCCGTTGCGGGCGCTGCGTCGGCAGGTTATGGCTACTACGCTGACAAACAGGAAGCCGCGCTGCGCGCGAGCATGGCCAACACCGGCGTCGAAGTGCAGCGTCAGGGTGATCAGATCAAGTTGATCATGCCGGGCAATATCACCTTCGCGACCGATTCCTCAGCCATTGCCAGCAGCTTCTATTCGCCGCTGAACAACCTGGCGAACTCGCTCAAGCAGTTCAACCAGAACAACATTGAAATCATTGGCTACACCGACAGCACCGGCAGCCGTCAGCACAACATGGATCTGTCGCAACAGCGTGCTCAAAGCGTAGCGACCTACCTGACTTCCCAGGGTGTCGACCAATCTCACCTGTCAGTCCGTGGCGCAGGCCCTGACCAGCCTATCGCCAGCAACGCCGACGCCAACGGCCGCGCCCAGAATCGTCGCGTAGAGGTCAACCTCAAGCCGATTCCGGGCCAGCAGTACTGATCAATACCGCCGTGTCGGCACGATAGTCGAGATTATCGTGCCTCACGCTCCAGCGTTTATCGCTACGCAAGTCTGCTTTTGATTCTGGCCGAAAGTCGTGGGAGCCGGGCGACGCTCAGCTTGTTCGCGAAAGGGCCAGTACAGCACTCGAAAAGTGGTGCGTATGGGCCAACTTTTGCGAGTTTGCAATTGGTAGATTTGAGCAATGAGAGCATATGTAAGAACTTTCCTGATTTTGCGCACATCGTGCGTGTCCCCCCGATTTTCAGAAGGTTTCTGTTAAGTTACTCATGCAGTGCTGTATCAAGAATTTTCAGGGAGACACCGAATGTTCTTTTTTCACATGCTGCCTTCATGGGATAGCATACGGCGACAGCTTGACCGCGATATAGCGCCCTACAGAGGTGGCCATTTTCGCACACCCCGAAATGAACCCGTCCCGTCGCCCGCATTGATCATGCGCCGTTTCAATTGCGTCCGGTCCGCGTTTGACCGTGCCGAATGGGAAGCTTGCCGCATACTGGGACAGCGGTTCGTCGATCTCGATATCTCCAGCATCATCAAAGACTTGATCGATGTCGTTACTCAGATGGCCATGATCGTCGTAGGCAGTGCTTTTGTCGGAGGGGCGGCCGGTGCAGGTGCGGGCGTACTTTTTTTCGGGGTGGGCGCTGTTCCTGGTGGTTTGATGGGGGCTGCGTTGGGTGCCCAGGCCAGTGCCTTCATATTAGGGATACTGGGTCTGGAGGCCATCGCCGAATCCGTCATCGACGGCTTTCCGCGCATCATTGAATACTACACTCGTGGTATCACCACAGCATGGCAAGGCCCCCGCGAACAAGGGCGGAACCCGTTCATGGGAGACGACCTGGCTGCACAGAACAGTGCTGTTCAGGAAATCGCCCAAGGGCACGTTGAAGTGGTGATTCTGCTATTGGGCGCGATGGTTCAGTACATCACACGCGGTCGCGGTAATGCTCGTGCTCTGGCGAATGAAATGCGAGCCAGCGCTAAAGGCGAGCGATTGGGCCAGTGGATGCTTGAGCATGAAGATGAGCTGAAGAAGCGACCTGATTTGCAGAGGCCTGAGCCGCGGAGGGGGGCGCTGGAAGCTCAAGAGACTTTGTCAACAAATCGCTCAAAGACCGCAGACGCAGCTAAACCAGATGCAATGGATCAAAAAACTGTTTCAAGCAAGATAGATCCAAAACAATTAGATCTTGTAACGGGTCACCCCAACGCACACTCCCTAAGTGTTCACGGTGGTAAAGTCTCTGATGGAGACCTAATGCTCCGGGCAAAATCAGCCATTAAGCCGAACGGAGACGTCGGCCCGTCAGTCCCACCTTTATCATCGGCTTTCCACAGCGATGAATTATTGATTTTTGCTGACCAAACCATTAGGGAAACTCTGAAAAAGGTTTCCTGATTTGGCAAAATACCCCAACACCTTTCACCGAGCTTCCCTGATGAAACAGATGACCTTCGCCGATGCCGAGTACGCGGGTAAACGTAAGCATACCCGCCGCGAGCGCTTTCTCATCGAGATGGATCAGGTTGTGCCCTGGAAAGGCTTGATTGCCCTTATCGAACCACATTATCCAAAGGGCGAAGGTGGCCGTCCGGCTTATCCGCTGATGGCGATGCTGCGTATTCACCTGATGCAGAACTGGTTTGGTTACAGCGATCCGGCGATGGAGGAAGCACTTTACGAGACAACGATCCTGCGCCAGTTCGCAGGGTTGAGTCTGGATCGAATCGCCGATGAAACCACGATTCTCAACTTCCGGCGTCTGTTGGAAAAGCATGAGTTGGCAGGCGGGATTTTGCAGGTCATCAATGGCTATCTGGGTGATCGAGGTTTGATGCTGCGCCAAGGTACGGTGGTCGATGCGACGATCATTCATGCGCCGAGCTCGACCAAGAACAAGGACGGCAAACGCGATCCCGAAATGCATCAGACGAAGAAAGGAAACCAGTATTTCTTCGGCATGAAAGCGCATATCGGCGTCGATGCCGAGTCGGGTTTAGTCCATAGCCTGGTGGGTACTGCGGCGAATGTGGCGGACGTGACTCAGGTTGATCAATTGCTACATGGTGAGGAAACCTATGTCAGCGGTGATGCGGGCTACACCGGCGTGGACAAGCGTGCGGAGCATCAGGATCGTCAGATGATCTGGTCAATTGCGGCCCGCCCAAGCCGTTATAAAAAGCATGGCGAGAAAAGTTTGATCGCACGGGTCTATCGCAAAATCGAGTTCACGAAAGCCCAGTTACGGGCGAAGGTTGAACATCCGTTTCGCGTGATCAAGCGCCAGTTTGGTTATACGAAAGTCCGGTTTCGCGGGCTGGCTAAAAACACCGCGCAACAGGCTACTCTGTTTGCCTTGTCGAACCTTTGGATGGTGCGAAAACGGCTGCTGGCGATGGGAGAGGTGCGCCTGTAATGCGGAAAAACGCCTTGGAAAGGTGCTGTTTGAAGGAAAATCGATGAGTTAAGAGCGGAAAACGTCTAATTATCTGATCGGGCGAGCTTTTTTTGAACCTCAGGCCATGAGAGCGTCAAAAATCGATGCCTACTTCAGACCTTCCTTAGGAATGGTGGAGCTTTGGAAAGGGCTATAGCGCGCCAACCAGGCCAAGATGTCATAAGGGTTACGGCTCAAGAGGCAGGCGATATCGGCGTTGATCTTGGAAGGGGTTTCAAGAGGGTATTGCCTACTGGCAACATCCTTAAAAACCTTGAGACAAATGGCGCTCCAGAAAAGCTTGAAAATTTGCGAAGTATAGAAGGCTTGTATCAGTATAATCCCAGCAAGAAAAATTGGGAGACAATTACTATCTTTCCAGCACCTGCTCCCTAAAAAGGTAAGGCATTTATGAAGTATGAGAATGTTCGGCACATGCTAAAGACAGTTTTTTGTTCGGATTTTAATCTGGCAGAAGACGTTGCTATAGGTATATATGTTAATAGTCTTAATTCTAGTGGCAAAACAGATGAGATGAGGTATGAGTTGGTCGAGTGCCTTCGTGATCAAAATGTTTCTTGGCGAGACATGTTAGTAAATGATGAGTACGAGGTCTTGGATTTTGAAACTGAGCAGGAAGCTAAGGATTATATTAAAAGGATTCTTTGGCAGCCATTGGATAAAAAGACCAATTAAAATTTACGAGGCGCTCGTAGGAGCTTGAGTAGTCGCATGAAGATGAGTTATCCGGCAGTTTTAATAGTTCCTACAGGCGCGTCTAAGGAAACTCTGAAAAAGGTTTCCTGATTTGGCAAAATACCCCAACACCTTTCACTCCGTTTACCTTGTCGAACCTCTGGATAGTGAGAAAACGGCTGCTGGCGATGGGAGAGGTGCGCCTGTAATGCGGAAAAACGCCTTGGGAAGGTGCTGTTTGTAGGGAAATCGATGAGTTAAGAGCGTAAAACGTCTGATTACCTGATCGGGCGAGCTTTTTTTGAACCTCGAGCCACGAGGGCGTCAAAAATCGATGCCTACTTCAGACCTTCCCTAGGGATGCGAAAATAGAAAGGGTAAAAAAAGCCAAGGAGACTATGTCCAGTCTCGCCGGGTTGCACAATCCTGATTTGCATGCTGGTGGTAAAGATATAGTTGCAGACTTTGGTGATCGACAAGTTAATTCTAGTATAGGGCCTCAGTGGAGGCCAAAGATTGAAAGTTTGAAAAAGGCTGTAGAAACAGTGCTGACGCCTTTGCGGGATGACACTTATCTAAATGTTAAGCTTCACAAGTGCTGAGGGCAAAGTGATGGACGAAATATTTTCAATTTTCTTGGAAACCTTTGGCGGTCAAGTTGGGCGTCAAGAGGTCCCTGAATCAAGTATTGATCGTTACAGGGGTAAACTTCCCAATCAGCTTTTGACGTATTGGGCTGAGCATGGGTGGTGCGGCTACGGCGATGGTATTTTCTGGACTGTGAATCCTCAAGAATATGATGCAGTAGTAGCTTCATGGCTAGAGGGGACAAAGTTTGAAACGTTTGATGCGTATCATCTGATTGCGAGAAGCGCGTTCGGAGATTTATATCTGTGGGGTGAGGAAATAGGAGCTTCTCTTAAAATAACCAGTATTCTGTCTCGCTATACTACGCATAAATCTTTATGCCTAGGGAGTCAAATGGATAAAGGGTTGCAGTCTTTTATTTTGTCTAGAAAAGTTGGCTCTAACGATTATGGGGATCTTTTCAGGCCGGCAAGAAAAAAGCTCGGTACTCTGCATCACGATGAAATGTACGGTTTTGTGCCAGCTTTGATGTTAGGCGGAGCGGACACGCTCGATCATCTAGAAAAAGTGAAAGCTGTTGAGCACCTAGTCCTGTTGTCACAGCTCTCTGATCTTGAATCCTATGACTTTCAAGATTTATGAAAGCGCGCTGCTGCGCGACAGTGAAAGCTGAACGTTAACAACGCTATCGGAAAATTCATTGGTCTTTTGGAACCGACAAAGTAATGAAAAAACTATCGTCAGTTATAGCAAGTCCGTCAGATCGAGAAAATTTAGTTTTTGAGATATGGTCGGAAAACAATCAGGTAGCAGAAATATCAAATGAGCCTGGAAAAGCTGTTGAAATTGAAATATTTACTCCTGCTGAAGGATTTTCCTGGAGTTTTGAACTTGATGAGTTCAAAGGTCTCCTTGAACAGGCTATAACGAGTTTGAAGAAAGTTAATTAACCTGGTTTATCAGATGCCCCGAGGCTTTTGGTTTCGGGGCCGCTTCGCAGCCGGCGTAACCTCCTGCATCTCTCACGTCCCTCGGGCAAAAGCCCTATTCTCCTGGCCCTTAGTGACGCTCTGCGTCTTACATCTGCGCCGGTGACTCAAGAACGGACGCTCCGCGTCCGGAACGGCATGTCGAGGCGGAGCGTGAGGCACGATAGTAGAGATTATCGTGCGTCACGCTTGCCCCGCTGCGCCGGATACTGCTCATGCAGTCTGTCCAGCAGGCTGTCTTTCTCTTCCCATAACGCATTGATCCACTGCTGGAATTCCAGGCGGTATTCGCCGTCCTGGTCGTAGTTCTTGCCGAGGAATTGCGGTGGGATTCTGATCTCTTCAAAGTGGGCGACCACGTCCGTCACGTTGCCGCACAGCAGGTCCCAGTAACCAGGTTGCCCGCCCGGATAGTGGATGGTCACGTTGATGATCGACTCCAGCTGTTCGCCCATCGCGTCCAGCACGAAGGCGATGCCGCCCGCCTTGGGTTTGAGCAGGTGGCGAAAGGGCGACTGCTGTTGCGCATGCTTGCCGGCGGTGAAGCGTGTGCCCTCTGCGAAATTGAAAATTCCCACTGGGTTGTGGCGAAATTTTGCGCAGGTGCGGCGGGTGGTTTCCAGGTCCTTGCCTTTCTTTTCCGGGTGTTTCGCCAGGTAGGCCTTGGAGTAGCGCTTCATGAACGGAAAGCCCAAGGCCCACCACGCCAGACCAATCACCGGGACCCAGATCAGCTCCTGCTTGAGGAAGAATTTCAGCGGACGAATGCGCCGGTTGAGCACGTATTGCAGCACCATGATGTCGACCCAGCTCTGATGGTTACTGGTGACCAGGTACGAATGTTTGTAATCGAGCCCCTCCAGCCCGCTCAACTGCCAACGGGTGTGGCACAGCAGCCTGATCCAGGCGTTGTTGGTGCCGATCCAGGTTTCATGGATATGGCTCATCAGCCAGTCGGTGAAACGTTGGGCGGCGGAAAAGGGCAGGCAGATCTTGAGGAGGGTGACCGCGAACAGCACCGTGCAACAGACGATGGTGTTAAGCGCCAACAGCAGCGAGGCAATGACGCCGCGCAATGGGGCAGGCAGGAAATCCATGAACGACAAGGCTCCGCAAAGTGGTCGGACGCCTCAGGCGGGCCTGTGGCGTCGTCAGGTTGTATCAGGAAAGTGTGTCGGCCTGTATCGCCGTCAGTGCGATGGTGTAGACGATGTCATCGACCTGCGCGCCACGTGGCAGGTCGTTCACCGGTTTGCGCAGGCCTTGCAGCATCGGGCCCAAGCTTACACAGTCGGCGCTGCGTTGCACCGCCTTGTACGTGGTGTTGCCAGTGTTGAGGTCTGGAAACACGAACACATTGGCGCGTCCTGCCACCTGACTGTCCGGGGCCAGTTGCCGGGCGACGTGTTCGTTGGCGGCGGCATCATACTGCAGCGGTCCGTCGATCAATAGATCGCGGCGGGTTTCGCGTGCCAGTTGCGTTGCCTCGCGAACTTTCTCGACTTCTTCACCGCTGGCCGAATTGCCGCTGGAATAACTAATCATCGCCACGCGGGGCGAGATGCCGAACGCAGTGGCCGAATCGGCGCTTTGCAGGGCGATCTCGGACAGTTCGCTGGCGCTTGGGTGAGGATTCATGATGCAGTCGCTATACATCAGCACCTGCTCGGGAAACAGCATGAAAAACACCGACGACACCAGCGTGCAGCCCGGCGCGGTCTTGATCAGTTGCAGGGCCGGGCGGATGGTGTTGGCCGTGGAATGAACCACGCCGGACACCAGCCCGTCTACCTCATCGAGTGCCAGCATCACCGTGCCGATCACTACGGGGTCTTCAAGCTGTTGCTCGGCCATCGGCGCGTTCAGGCTTTTGCTCTTGCGCAGTTCGACCATCGGCGCGACATAGCGCTCGCGAATCAGGTCCGGGTCGAGAATCTCCAGCCCCGGTGGCAGCTCGATGCCATGTGCCTGCGCAACCGCCTGCACCTCTTCGGGCCTGGCCAGTAACACACAGCGAGCGATACCGCGCGCCTGACAGATCGCCGCGGCCTGAATGGTCAGCGGTTCGTTGCCTTCGGGTAGCACGATGCGTTTATTGGCCGCCTGGGCGCGCTGAATCAACTGATAGCGGAACACCGCAGGTGACAGGCGCAGCTCTCGTGGGGTGCCGCAGCGCTGGTGCAGCCAGCTGGCGTCCAGATGACTGGCGACGAAATCGGTGATGATTTCCGCGCGCTCGCGGTCATCGATGGGGATTTCCTTGTTCAACTGATTGAGGCGGTTGGCCGTGTCATAGGAGCCAGTGCTCACCGACAGCACCGGCAGGCCGGCCTGAAGCGCGCCCCGGCACAGTTCCATGATGCGCGGGTCGGGCACGGTATCGCTGGTCAACAGCAGGCCTGCCAGCGGTACTCCATTGATCGCTGCCAGGCTCACGGCGAGGATGATGTCGTCGCGGTCGCCCGGGGTTACGACCAATACGCCGGGCTTGAGCAGCGGCACGGTATTGAGCACCGTGCGCGCACAGATGATGATTCTTGACATGCGCCGTTGATCGTAGTCGCCCGCATTCAGCACCTGAGCGCCCAGCAACTCGGCCACATCACGGGTACGCGGCGCATTGAGTTCGGCGCGATAGGGAATGCAGCCCAACAGCCGGAAATCGCCGTTGCGCAGCAGCGGCGAATGTTCTTTAAGGCGCGCAGCAAAGACTTCCATGCTCTCTTCGGTGCGCACTTTATTGAGGATGACGCCCAATACTTTTGGGTCCTTGGGGCCGCCAAACAGCTGCGCCTGTAACTCGACCCTTCCCGACAGTTCGGTCAGCACTTCGTTTTCCGGCGCGGAAACCAGTATCACTTCGGCGTCCAGGCTCTTGGCCAGGTGCAGGTTGACCCGTGCGGCATAGCTCGCGCTGCGGGTCGGGACCATGCCTTCGACCACCAGCACATCCTTGCCGACGGCTGCCTGCTGATAAAGATTGATGATTTCTTCGAGCAGTTCGTCCAGCTGGCCATCGCCCAGCATGCGTTCGACGTGCGCCAGACCCAGCGGTTTGGGCGGTTTCAGGCCGTGAGTACGGGCCATCAGCTCGGTCGAGCGTTCAGGGCCGAGATCGCCGGGGTGCGGTTGCGCTATCGGTTTGAAGAAACCTACCTTCAAGCCCGCACGCTCAAGCGTGCGCACCAGGCCCAGGCTAATGGAGGTCAACCCCACACCAAAATCCGTGGGGGCAATGAAAAACGTCTGCATACGGGGTTCTCGATTGGGCAGTGCAAGGGGCGCAGCAGATATGGAACAGCGGCCGGCCAAAAAAGTCAGGAAATCGTCTAACGCGAGTTCTCGGTGCCAAGACTATCGTTATCTGCGGCGTTCGCACACCAGCCGCAACAAAACACCTGACCTGTCATCCGTTGACGCTGTACAGGGTCCAGAACCCAGGCGCGCGACTGCCATGGCGGCTGATGGCGCAGGTGCTGAGTGTGGCCACAGGACAGCAGCACAAACCAGTGTCCTTCTTCATCCTGGCTTAAGCCAATAACCGTTGAACTTTCCAATCCGGGCCGTCTGTCAGAGTTGCGTTCGCTTTCGGGCGATTGCTTGGTTAAACTTGCTCGTTCTTCAATCTTAAGCAAAAGGTCTTGTCCCCATGCCGATCGCCGCCAATAAGGCTGTCTCCATTGACTATACCCTGACCAACGACGCTGGTGAGGTCATCGACAGCTCTGCCGGTGGTGCGCCGCTGGTTTACCTGCAAGGTGCAGGCAACATCATTCCGGGCCTGGAAAAAGCTCTGGAAGGCAAGGAAATCGGCGACGAGCTCAAAGTTGCCGTCGAGCCGGAAGACGCCTACGGTGAATACTCGGCCGAGTTGGTCAGCACCCTGAGCGCCAGCATGTTCGAAGGTGTCGACAAGCTTGAAGTCGGCATGCAGTTCCACGCTTCGGGTCCGGACGGCGGCATGCAGATCGTGACCATCCGCGATCTGGATGGCGATGACGTGACTGTTGACGGCAACCACCCGCTCGCAGGTCAGCGCCTGAACTTCGACGTGAAAGTTGTGGCTATTCGCGACGCCAGTGAAGAAGAAATGGCTCACGGCCATGTTCACGGTGAAGGCGGTCATCAACACTGATTTGTGCTGCTAGGCTCAGGTCACTGAAAAGGCGCCCTGGCTGTTCTGCGATGACGACTTTCGTTGCGCGTTCGGTCATGGTGCCTTTTCAGGTTGTGGCCAGGGTTATTTGTTTCAAAAGGGGTTCTCATGAGTGCTTTTCACGACATCAGATTGAAAGCGCTGGGTGGTCAGGAACTGCCGCTGGCGGATTTCAAGAACAAGGTGGTTCTGGTCGTCAACGTCGCCTCCAAATGCGGGCTCACACCGCAGTACGCAGCACTTGAAAACCTGTATCAGCAATACCGGGACAAGGGGCTGGTGATATTGGGCCTGCCCTGCAACCAGTTTGCTGGCCAGGAACCCGGCACCGAGCAGGAAATCGCCGAATTCTGCCAGCTCAATTACGGCGTGACTTTCCCGTTGGGCGAAAAACTCGACGTCAACGGGCCGAACCGTCATTCGCTTTATCGCTTGCTGGCGGGCGAGGGCGCGGAGTTTCCAGGGGACATCACCTGGAATTTCGAAAAGTTTCTGGTGGGCAAGAACGGTGGGGTCAGCGCACGGTTCTCACCGCGTACTGCACCGGACGATCCTGCAGTGATCCAGGCCATCGAAAAGGCTCTGGCGCACAACTGATCGCATGGCCTGGGCAGCCTGTATCGCCTGCCCGGCTATCTTGCGCTGAACCCAACGCTTCTTGACTCAAATAAGCAGGATGAATAGTGCTGGGCTCTGACTGACGCCCGGCGATATTCTGCGCGCCTGATCTGGCGCATGTCGCCGTACAGCCATCGACCCTTTTTCCCTTGGAGTCCCGCATGTCGGCTGCAGCCTTGTTCACACCTTTTCGTCTGGGCGGTCTGGAACTGTCGTCGCGCGTGGTCATGGCACCCATGACCCGTTCGTTCTCGCCGGGTCATGTGCCCAACTCGAAAGTCATCGAGTATTACCGTCGCCGAGCGGCGGCCGGTGTAGGGCTGATCATTACCGAAGGCACGACGGTCAATCACCCGGCGTCCAACGGCTACCCCAACGTTCCGCAGTTTTTCGGCGATGCGCCGCTGGCCGGCTGGAAGAAAGTAGTTGATGCAGTGCACGCCGAGGGCGGCAAGATCGCCCCGCAGCTCTGGCATGTGGGTGCTGTCCGTCGTCTGGGCACCGAGCCCGACGGCAGCATCCCGGCGTATGGCCCTATGGAGAAGGTCAAGGACGGCCAGGTGCTGGTGCACGGTATGAGCAAACAGGATATCGACGAGGTCGTCGCAGCCTTTGCCCAGGCCGCAGCCGACGCAAAGGCGATTGGCATGGACGGCGTCGAAATTCACGGGGCTCACGGTTATCTGGTCGATCAGTTCTTCTGGGAGGGCAGCAATCAGCGCAGTGACGAGTACGGTGGCAGCCTGGCCAATCGTTCACGATTTGCTATCGAACTGATCAAGGCCGTACGCGCTGCTGTTGGGCCGGACTACCCGATCATCTTCCGTTTCTCACAATGGAAACAGCAGGATTACAGCGCACGGCTGGTGCAGACGCCTGAGGCGTTGGGCGAATTTGTGCAACCGCTGTCCGATGCAGGCGTGGACATCTTTCACTGTTCTACCCGGCGTTTCTGGGAGCCTGAGTTCGAAGGCTCCGAGCTGAACCTGGCGGGCTGGACGCGCAAGCTGACCGGCAAACCGACGATCACAGTCGGCAGCGTAGGGCTGGATGGCGAGTTTCTGCAGTTCATGGTCAATACCGAAAAAGTCGCACAACCTGCCAGCCTCGAAAACCTGCTGGAGCGGCTGGGCAAAGACGAATTTGATCTGGTGGCGGTAGGGCGTGCGCTGCTGGTTGACCCGGACTGGGCGGTGAAAGTGCGCGAAGGTCGTGAGCAGGACATCCTGCCGTTCAGTCGAGAGGCATTGACGACACTGGTCTGATGGTCTTGTCGCTTGTCTGCCTGAGCGTCTTGCTGCTTTCGCTCGGGCAGGCGTCACGCAACTGTCGCTCGAACTGATCGATGATAGCCGTCCAGCCTTGGCGGCTGGCGTGCTGCCTGGCGTTCAAGCGCACTCGTCGCAGGTTTTCACTGTCTTCAAGCAGCCAGCGTGCCGCATCCACAAAAGCCGTTTCGTCGCCCGGCATCGCCAGCGCGCCGTTGTGGCCATGGCGAATATGCTGGCCGGCAGCGGCTTCGTCATAAGCAACGACGCCCAGCCCTGACGCCAATGCTTCCAGCACCACATTGCCAAAGGTTTCGGTCAGGCTCGGGAACAGAAACATATCGGCCGAGGCGTAGTGCGTCGCCAGCACTTCACCGCGCAGCGTGCCGCAGAAGATCGCATCCGGAATCTGCTGTTCAAGCTCGCTGCGCTGAGGCCCATCGCCGACGACGATCAGCTTGATGGTGCGTTGCGGATAACTGCTCTTGAGCGCCTCGAAACCAGTCTTGAGCAGCCCGAGGTTTTTTTCCGGCGCAAGGCGGCCGACATGGATGACCCCGATATCCCCTGTTTGCAGGCCCCAGCTTTCGCGTAATGCCTGCGAACACCGGGAGGGGTTGAACAGTTGGCTGTCGACGCCGCGAGACAGCAGCTCGATCCTTTCAAAGCCACGCCGCTCCAGCTCGACCTTCTGGCTGACGCTCGGCACCAGCGTGACGCGCGAACGGTTGTGAAACCAGCGCAGGTAGTGGGTCAGCAGGCGGGTGATGAACCCCATGCCGTATTGCTGCGTGTATTGCGGAAAATTGGTATGAAAGCCGCTGATCACCGCAATCCCCAAGCGCCGCGCTGCCCGCAGCGCCGACAGCCCCAGCGGGCCTTCGGTGGCGATATACAACACGTCAGGCCTGCGCCGCTGCCAGCGTCGCAAAAGCTTGTGCATCGAAGACTGACCCCACTGCAGCCCCGGATAACCCGGTATTGGCCAGCCACGGCACAGCATCAGGTCATCGGCAGCCCCGGAGTTGATCTCGTCGCTCTGGCGCGGCCGAACCAGCTCGACCCGATGCCCGCGCAACCGCAACCCGTCACAAAGCCGCCCCAAGGTATTGGCAACGCCGTTGATCTCGGGAGTAAAGGTTTCAGTGATCAGGGTGACATTAAGAATCTGGCTCATGAGAGCAGTTTCGGCGGGTAATATTTCGATTATGTGGCGGTTGTGTGAACTTCAATGGCTTCACCGCAACCGCGAAGGTTTATTTCAACCGGCGATTTTGCGGGTCGGCGATTCGCTCCATCGCCGCTGGTCTCGGGAGAAAGTCCTTATCGTCGATGACAGAGGTGCGTTGTTCAAGGCTCATGTTGTTCATAAAAAAGGTCGAGCGTGGCAGGGCCTGTTTGACCAGCGTTGCAGATTCGCTCGCCGTAAGGTCTCCGACCCTTTGGCTCAATATCTGAGCAAACCTGTCTGATCGCGATTGCGGGAGGGTCTCGAGACCGGCAGGTCGGGTGGTGTTGATTGCTCTGGCTGTTGCGGTATTTACGGTGTTTTCCATTGCTCTACAGCTCCTGTTGTTTAGAGACAATAGAGCAAGCGCAATGCCAATATGGATAATTGGTTGGGTCCTACACACTTGAGTCAAGCGGGCGGGATGCTGATTTAGTTAGCCTACAGAAACGGACTACATTACACTTTTTGAAACGCTGGCAACGTTTGGTTTTTAGCGGCAACGGTTTGCCGCCAGCCAGTTAGAAGCTTTTTGGCTTTGATTGTAAGGCTTGTAGTTTTCTTTTGTAGGAAGCGTATTTATGTTTGTCTTTTTTGCAGGGTTTCTGTTGGTCTGATAGTATCGGCCCCTTTTCAGAAGGACGTGAAATGTCAGATTTAATATATGCGCCCCCGAAAGCCAGCCTGGATAAGGATGAGTCAGGCAGTGGCGGCCCGGAGTTTTATGTCGTGTCGTTACAGAAGTTTTTCATTCTATATTTTTTGACGTCGGGTTTTTTCGCGACTTACTGGTTTTATCGAAACTGGTCGCTGAACAAGAAGTTTTCGGGCAGCAATGTGTGGCCTGTTGCGCGCGTGATCTTTGCCGTTATTTACGCTTTTCCACTGTTTCTTACGGTGGATAAAAGTCTGCGGCGGCAGGGTCTTGGTCACATGGCGTACTGGGCGGTTAGCGCCTCGGTGCTGCTGGCATTGACCATTGCGGGAATCCTGCTGGCGCAGGGTGTGTCAGGGAATTTGCGATTCGAACTGGTCGGTGGCTGGCTGGTATGGGTTGTTCTGCTGGCCACTGCGCAGACGCTTAATATGATGCTGGTACAGTCGAAGATAAATGCCGCCGCGCATGACGCGGACGGGAGCACCAACTCAAGGTTGACGCTTGCCAATGGCTTGTGGATTGTTATCGGATGTGCCATGTGGTTGGTCAGTATACCGACCTATCTTTCCGCTTCTGCTTTAGGCTAGACAGTTTTGATACCAGAAGAAGTACCGGACAGCTAATCCATTAGCTGTCCGGTGCTCTTTCAGGCGTTGTCGTCACTCGGCCTGTCAATCAGAACGATCAGCCCAGGTCATTGACCAGTTGGCCGATCACTTCGCCTACCTTGGCCAGATCCGGTGCAGCCAGGCGATGTTCATCGGCATACGAATAAGCCACGGTGAACAGACCTGCGGTGCGTGTGGAGTAAGACGGAGCGTCTTTCTCAAAAACACGGTTGATTGCTTCGGCAGTCAGGGAGTTGGAGCCGATGACCATGCGTTCTTCAGGATCGTTTACGCCGTTGATGTAAACGTTATCCGGGTCGATCGACCATTCGGCCAATTCACTGACCAGGAAAGCACGGATTTTTTCTTTAGTTGTAGCGTTTTCGGCGGAAAATACAGCTGGGTTTACTGGAGTATTCATGATTTAACTTCCTTGTTAAGTTCATGTGTCGCATGTTCCATGGAAGCGGGCTTCACATGAACGGGTTGGTTGAGGCCCCATTTAACCTCGGCCGAGAGGGGCGGGTGCGGTAGATATATATAGTGAGTGATTTTTTTCGTTTTTCAGGTCTACCGGGCCGTACTGCGCGGCCCGGCATGAAAGGGTCAGTCTCTGGCGTGCGCGATCGGCAAGGCATCCGCCCCGCGCTCACGCACCCAGAACAGCGTTGCGGCGGCTACGGCGGCAGGCATCATCAGCAGGTTGACCACCGGGATCAACAAGGCAACATAGACGATGCCGCCGAAGCTCAGGCTCTGCCAGCGTTTGCTTTTCAGCCAGCCGAGCATCTCGTTCCAGCCCAGTTTATGGTTGTCGGCAGGGTAGTCGATGTACTGGATCGCCATCATCCATACCCCGAACAGCAGCCACAGGGGCGCTGCGATGATGTTGGCCACCGGAATAAAGGACAGGATGAACAGCCCAAGCATGCGTGGCAGCATATAGCCCAGCTTGCGCGCTTCGCGGGCCAGCGTACGCGGGACCATTGCGACCAGTTCGGCCCAGCTGAAATCCGGCGATTCATCCACGCCGCGAATCACGGCTTCGACTTTTTCGGAGAGGAACCCGTTGAACGGCGCAGCGATGATATTGGCAACCACGGTGAAGGTGAAAAACACCATCAGCAGCACCAGTGCGACAAACAGTGGCCAGAGGATATAGCTGAGAAAGCTCAGCCAGTGAGGCAGGGTGGGCATGAATGTGTCGACCCACAGCTCGAACTGGTGCACCGCCAGGTAGATCAGGCCGCAGAACAACACGATGTTGATGCTCAGCGGCAGCAGAACAAACAGGCGCAGGCCAGGGCTGAGGATCAGTTTCAGGCCTTCCCTCAGGTATTGCGGGCCGGTCAGGGCAGGAGCGGGCATGGCAGCCTCCGAATGCTTGAAAGGCGTGACCTTACCGGCTTTGTGATAGCCGTGAAAGGGCTGATGGATGTCAGCGTTCAGGACCGTTTGCTGCGCTCGCCAAGGCTGAGTATTGATGCGAGTACAGCGCTGTGGCTCGGTCATCTTATAGAAGTGACCTATGGGGTGGATTGTGAAACGATATTTCCTTAACCTCTGCTACCCCGATAGGCTTGGCACCAATTTCAGGACCTGTCTCAGGAGTCAGAACTTTCAGGATCCGCCGAGTAGAATGGCACTTCCCCAAGTGTTTCGGCGGTCCTTTTTTATCCAGCTGTTTCGATTGCGGCTTGAACAGTCGGTCGATAGGAGCGTGTCATGTCAGACGTACGTCATTCCCGAGTGATTATTCTCGGCTCCGGCCCTGCCGGCTACAGCGCTGCGGTCTATGCCGCCCGCGCCAACCTCAAGCCACTGTTGATCACCGGCATGCAGGCTGGCGGTCAATTGACCACGACCACCGAAGTCGACAACTGGCCCGGCGACCCGCACGGTCTGACCGGCCCGGCACTGATGGAGCGCATGCGCGAGCACGCCGAGCGTTTCGAGACTGAAATCGTTTTCGACCACATCAATTCCGTCGATCTGGCTGGCAAGCCGTTCAGCCTGCAGGGCGACAGCGCGACCTACACCTGCGACGCACTGATCATCGCCACTGGCGCCAGCGCTCGTTATCTGGGCCTGCCTTCGGAAGAAGCGTTCATGGGCAAAGGTGTTTCGGCCTGTGCGACCTGCGACGGTTTCTTCTATCGCAATCGCGAAGTTGCGGTTGTGGGTGGCGGCAATACTGCTGTGGAAGAGGCGTTGTACCTGGCCAACATCGCCAGCAAAGTGACCTTGGTTCACCGTCGCGAAACCTTCCGCGCCGAGAAGATCCTGATCGACAAGCTGCACGCACGTGTCGCTGAAGGCAAAATCGTTCTCAAGCTAAATGCCACACTGGACGAAGTGCTGGGCGACAACATGGGCGTGACCGGTGCGCGTCTGAAGAACAACGACGGCAGCAGCGACGAGCTGAAAGTCGACGGTGTGTTCATTGCGATCGGCCACACGCCGAACACTTCGCTGTTTGAAGGTCAGTTGGCGTTGAAGGACGGCTACATGGTCGTACACGGCGGCCGTGAAGGCAATGCAACTGCCACCAGCGTTGAAGGTGTATTCGCGGCCGGTGATGTGGCTGACCACGTTTACCGCCAGGCAATCACCTCGGCAGGCGCAGGCTGCATGGCTGCACTGGACGTCGAGCGCTACCTGGACGGTCTGGCAAACGCCACGTTCTGATTGGCATTATGAGCGCGGACCGGGCAACGCTTCGCCCGTCCGCGATCTTCAGAAATGTGGGAGCGGACTTGTCCGCAAGCTGCCGGGAACCGACAGAAAAACCAGCCGCCTCGGTGTGCCAGACATAGCCGAGGTAGCCTGTTTCAGGACCGCTCCGCGGCCCATCGCAGCCGTCGTAACCTCCGAAAGCTCCCACGCCCTCCGGGCAGAAGCCCTGATTTCCAGTGCCTTCAAACCTTGCGCTTGAGTGGCTCGCCTTCGAATGTCACACCTGCCAGCCCATGCTTGATCAGCGCACGGATATTGCCGTGGTCGCTGCCTTCGGGCGTGGCTTGCACCGAGCGGTAGTGCTCGCCAAATGCCAAGAGCGCCTCTTCATCGCTCAAACCTTCCAGCAGCGCCAGGCCAAGTGTCTTGCAAGACCCTTCGTTCTGCCCGGCAGCATTGTCGACGTCGCCGTTTCTGAACGGCTGAGGCTGATAATCGTAACCGTCTGCGATAAAAGCCAGGGTGTCGGCGAACGCATGTTCGCCGCTGCGCAGTCTGGTGCGCAGGGAATTGATATCAGTCATGTTTGCTTTCCTTGACGAACGCCGCCTGTTGCTCGGCGCTGGCTTCTTTCTGGTAGTTGGCTTTCCACTCGCTATACGGCATGCCGTAAACCACTTCGCGGGCATCATCCAGGGTGATGTCGATGTGCTTTTCATCAGCGGCGGCCTTGTACCATTTGGACAGGCAGTTGCGGCAGAACCCGGACAGGTTCATCAGGTCGATGTTCTGGACATCCTTGCGGCTGTCCAGATGCGCGACCAGTCGGCGAAAGGCGGCGGCTTCGAGTTCGAGGCGTTCTTGCTCGGTCATGACGGGCTCTATTCAGGCAATAAGTCGCGCCATGATAAGAGTTTCAGCGTTGACCGGCGAGTGTGATCGACACCGATTCTGCGAAACGCAGCGCATGCGGCTTGTCGACTTCCACTTCGGCGTAGGTCACCGCCTCGTGGCTCATCACCAGGTCCAGCACTTCCTGGGTCAGTCGCTCCAGCAATGCAAAACGATTGCCTTCAACGTGCTGAATGATTGCCTTGGTGATGGTGCGGTAGTTGAGCGCGTGCCCGATATCGTTATCGCGAACAGCCTCCTGCGCCGGGTAGAGAATCGTCAGGTTGATCAGCACATCCTGTTTGTTGACGATCTCGTCCTCGTTGATACCGATGAAGGTGCGCAACCGCAAGTCCTTGACGCGAATGCGCGCGGTGCCAGGTTCGAGTCTTGCCATTACGTTCTGCTCCGTCCGATCAATTGCAGAAACTCCATGCGGGTAGTGCTCGACTCACGAAACGCGCCCAGCATGACCGAAGTGTTCATGGTCGAATTCTGCTTTTCGACACCGCGCATCATCATGCACATGTGCTGTGCCTCGATGACCACTGCCACGCCGGCTGCGCCAGTCACCTGCTGAATCGAGTCGGCAATCTGTTTGGTCAGATTTTCCTGAATCTGCAGGCGACGGGCGAACATGTCCACGATGCGGGCGATTTTCGAAAGGCCCAGCACCTTGCCGGTCGGGATATAGGCTACGTGCGCCTTACCGATGAACGGCAGCAGGTGATGCTCGCAAAGCGAATAAAGCTCGATGTTCTGGACGATGACCATTTCATCGTTGTCAGAGGCGAACAGCGCGCCGTTGACAATTTCTTCGACGGTCTGGGTGTAGCCGTGACATAAATACTGCATCGCTTTGGAGGCGCGTTTCGGGGTGTCCAGAAGACCTTCACGCTCTGGGTTTTCACCCAGTTCGAGCAGAATGTCTCGATAGTGCTGTGGCAGGGATGAACTCATCAGAAGGGTCCTCGGGGCGGCTTACTTGACGTGCCGTCCGCCGTTTACGGTCAGTGTTGTGCCGGTGACATAGGTGCTGTCCAGAAGGTAGCGCAGGCTCTGGTAGATCACTTCTGCACCAGGCTCTATGCCCATAGCCGACTTGGCCAGGGCGTTGGCGCGGTAGGCCGCATCGTCCTTGGGTTGAAACATCAACAGCGCCGGTGCTATGCCGTTGACTTTGACAAGCGGGGCGAACCTTGCGGCGAACGACAGGGTGAGGCTTTCCAGCCCGGCCTTGGTTGCGCAATAGGCAATGTGCTTGCTGCTGCCCTTGCGGGTCACGTCATCGCTGATGTGCACGATGTCGGCGACGTCGCTGGCGTGTAACAGTGCCTCGCAATGCAGGTTGATGAGGTACGGGGCGAGCATGTGCACGCTGAACATGCGCGTGAAGTTTTCGGCTTCGTCGCCTGGCGTTTCAGCCAGCCACTCGGACGCGTTGTGCACAATGGCACGCAGGCTTGAGGTGTGGGATTTCAACTGCTCGATGAACGCCATGATCGAGGCTTCGCTCGAAAAATCGCCGTGCAGGGTATGCGCACCGGCCTGGCGCAGTTGGGCCACACTGGCGTGTTCGGTTCGGTAACTGATGATGACCTGATGCCCGTGTTCAAGCAGGCGCAGCGCGCAATGCAGGCCCACGCGCTGGCTGGCGCCGGTAATCAGGATCGGTGCAGAAGATAATGCCATCGACAGCTCACGTATCAGGTGTCCGTAATGGACGAGGATTCTACGGTCGATTGTTTCTTCCGGTTTACGTGCAAAGTTATACCAGAGAATTTTTTTGTACAACCCTGGGCCACATGAAAATCGCGCCATGCCGCGTGAGCTGGCGCTTAGGGCCGATACGTTAAAGAGGTGAGCGGGTCTCAACGGGACGAAGACCTGTACCGAGTCGTCAGGGGTGTACAGGTCTTGCTGAAACTATCGCGGGGATGTCGACTGTGTCGGTCGTGCAGGAGGCGTTGCAGGCGTGCTCTGCAGCCAGGTGGCCAGCAGGCGCGTGGACAGCGGAATGAACAGGTAGACCATCAACGGGGTCAGCACCGCTGTGCTGATCATGATCCGCGGCAGCAGATCCAGAGGGTTGAGCAGCGGGCCGAGCAGAAAGTTGAAAATCAGTGACACCGGAAAGAACGCCAGCCAGATGGCCACAGCCTGCTTCCAGCGCGGCGGGCGCTGATCGATTGCGCCGAACCAGCCGTCTATGCCACTGACACGATGCTCGGAGGGTTGCGCGAATAGACCGCTGCCGCGCACCAGCCAGGAGCGTCGGGAGGCAGAATGCTCCCAGGCGTGCATGGTGTACTCGTCGGCAAAGCGGAAAATAATCTGGAATTCATCGTCCCCGGGTGGGGGAGCCAGCACGCCTGAGCCCAGATAACCCGTAAAGTCCGTGGCCAACAGTTCGCCTTCGTGCAGCCAGGCCATCATTTCATGGTAGCGACCCTGCGCCACGCGGCGGGCAACCATCAGGGTGACGGGTGAGGTAGACATTGTGTATCTCCGGTAGAGGCGTGAGATTCCCGGGTAGGGAGGTCACATGCCGCGATCCGGGGTGATGGGTCGCGACAGCTTCACTGAGAAGCAAGCAAGGATTATTCCTGAAACAGTGCCAGACCGGTAGAAATTTGCAGCCGTTGAAGCATTACTTGTGCAGAGCAGGATGCTTGCGCCGATGCTCTTGCAGGATGTATTGCCGCAGGCGCTCGGCATCGTCCTTGCCGTGTTTGCTGAAATGATAAGCGCCAAAATTGTGCTCGGTCATTCGTTCCAGCTTGCCGCGCATCGGAATCGGGGCCTGGCCTGCAGGATTGAACCAGGCTGAAAAGTTTCTCGGCAGCTTGCCTTCCTTGCGGTACTCAAGCAGCACGCCTTTGAACGACAGCTCGTGAACCCAAAGCGCAGTCAGTGCGCCTTTCTCGGTTTCGAGCGGGATCGGGTCTTCAAGCACCAATCGCCATGGACGGATGCGCGGGCCTTCTTCAAAGATGCTCGGCGCGCCCAATTCCAGATGCAGGGCATGGAATTCGTCCTCGACCAGGTGCAGCGGGAAATTCATCTGCTGATTTTCAAACTGGGCATGAATCGTGACCTGCTCATGCGCAGCCAGACGCGTCAGCAAATCCTGGATCTGAATGCCGCCATTGACCAGCAAGCTACGCGTGCTGTCGCGCACATTCAGCTTGGGATTACGCTGCATGCCCTGGATAAAATCCAGCTCTGCCTGTGTGAGGAGTGAATCAGGTTGCATGACGGGACTCGGGCTAACCGGTTATTGAGAACAAAGACCATTAATTCTACGGACTGTTCTGACCATTCATCATATTTTTGCATTTCAGTGTTTCAACTTTCCTGCGCGTCACTCAAAGGCAGGGGAAAAATCAGACGCTGTTTTGGGGCATAATGTTTCACTTTTTCAGGCTGCCACAGGAATAACCATGAAAGTCGCCATCGTGTGTGGATCGGTCTACGGATCGGCCGAAGAAGTTGCCAGACACGCAGCCACGCTGTTGCAAGCTTCAGGCCACGACACCCTCGTCAACCCCAGGCTTGCGCTGCCAGACCTGTTGGCGTTCGAGCCACAGGCACTGCTGGCGGTCACGTCGACCACCGGCATGGGCGAGCTGCCCGATAACCTCATGCCACTCTACTCACAATTGCGTGACCTGCTGCCCGCAGCCCTGCGCGGTTTGCCGGGGGGCGTAATCGCGCTGGGTGATGCCAGCTACGGCGACACCTTTTGTGCAGGTGGCGAGCAGATGCGCGAGCTGTTTGCCGAACTGGGGATTGTCGAAGTGCAGGACATGCTGCGTCTGGACGGCAGTGAAAGCGTCACCCCTGAAACCGATGCCGAGCCTTGGCTGGCGACATTCATGATCCGACTGGGCTGAAATCATCCTGCACTTTTATCGGACATGATTCAGCACAGCGCGTGTTGATTGTGACGGACGAGGGCATGGACGACACTTATCGCAACGTTTCCCTGTATTCACGGAGCCTGCGATGAACGAGTCAGTACGTTTTGAAGATAAAGTCGTGATTGTGACGGGCGCAGGCGGCGGGCTTGGACGAGCCCACGCGCTGCTCTTCGCGAAACATGGCGCGCGGGTGGTGGTTAACGATCTGGGTGGTTCGGCGCAGGGCGAAGGGGCCAGTGCCTCTGCTGCCGATCAGGTTGTCGCCGAGATTCGCGAGGCGGGCGGCACCGCTGTGGCCAACCATGACTCGGTGACCGATGGCGGGCGAATCGTGCAACACGCGCTTGACGCCTTCGGTCGCATCGATGTGGTGGTCAACAACGCTGGCATCCTGCGCGACAAGACCTTCGCCAAAATGCAGGATGCCGACTGGGACCTCGTCTATCGCGTTCATATAGAGGGCGCCTACAAGGTGACCCATGCCGCCTGGCCGCACCTGCGTGAGCAGAATTACGGACGGGTGATCTTCACCTCATCGACCTCCGCCATCTATGGCAACTTCGGCCAGTCCAATTACGCAGCGGCCAAGCTCGGGCTTTACGGACTGACTCGCACCCTTGCACTGGAAGGCCGCAAGAACGGAATTTTGGTCAACGCCATCGCGCCCACCGGCGGCACACGAATGACCGAGGGCCTGATCCCTGCCAGCGTGTTCGAGCTGCTCAAACCTGAACTGGTCAGCCCGCTGGTGGTGTACCTGGGCAGTGAACAGTGCCAGGACAGCGGTGCGCTGTTTGAAGTAGGCGGCGGATGGATCGGCAAAGTCCGCTGGGAGCGCAGCCTGGGTGCGTGCTTCGATCCACAGGCGGGCTTCAGCCCGGAAGACGTCGCTGCGCAGTGGCAGACGATTGGTGATTTCGACGGCGCGGCGCACCCTGCTGACAGTACCGAGGCGCTGAAGGAAATGATGGCCAATCTGCAGGGGTATCTCAGAGAAGTACATTAACAATCTGTGTACGTGTATTTAAAGCGGATTAGGTCAAATAAAAAAGCATTTATAAGAGACTTTACCAATCGATGTAAGATCGGTCCTAGGGAAACTCTGAAAAAGGTTTCCTGATTTGGCAAAATACCCCAACACCTTTCACCGAGCTTCCCTGATGAAACAGATGACCTTCGCCGATGCCGAGTACGCGGGTAAACGTAAGCATACCCGCCGCGAGCGCTTTCTCATCGAGATGGATCAGGTTGTGCCCTGGAAAGGCTTGATTGCCCTTATCGAACCACATTATCCAAAGGGCGAAGGTGGCCGTCCGGCTTATCCGCTGATGGCGATGCTGCGTATTCACCTGATGCAGAACTGGTTTGGTTACAGCGATCCGGCGATGGAGGAAGCACTTTACGAGACAACGATCCTGCGCCAGTTCGCAGGGTTGAGTCTGGATCGAATCGCCGATGAAACCACGATTCTCAACTTCCGGCGTCTGTTGGAAAAGCATGAGTTGGCAGGCGGGATTTTGCAGGTCATCAATGGCTATCTGGGTGATCGAGGTTTGATGCTGCGCCAAGGTACGGTGGTCGATGCGACGATCATTCATGCGCCGAGCTCGACCAAGAACAAGGACGGCAAACGCGATCCCGAAATGCATCAGACGAAGAAAGGAAACCAGTATTTCTTCGGCATGAAAGCGCATATCGGCGTCGATGCCGAGTCGGGTTTAGTCCATAGCCTGGTGGGTACTGCGGCGAATGTGGCGGACGTGACTCAGGTTGATCAATTGCTACATGGTGAGGAAACCTATGTCAGCGGTGATGCGGGCTACACCGGCGTGGACAAGCGTGCGGAGCATCAGGATCGTCAGATGATCTGGTCAATTGCGGCCCGCCCAAGCCGTTATAAAAAGCATGGCGAGAAAAGTTTGATCGCACGGGTCTATCGCAAAATCGAGTTCACGAAAGCCCAGTTACGGGCGAAGGTTGAACATCCGTTTCGCGTGATCAAGCGCCAGTTTGGTTATACGAAAGTCCGGTTTCGCGGGCTGGCTAAAAACACCGCGCAACAGGCTACTCTGTTTGCCTTGTCGAACCTTTGGATGGTGCGAAAACGGCTGCTGGCGATGGGAGAGGTGCGCCTGTAATGCGGAAAAACGCCTTGGAAAGGTGCTGTTTGAAGGAAAATCGATGAGTTAAGAGCGGAAAACGTCTAATTATCTGATCGGGCGAGCTTTTTTTGAACCTCAGGCCATGAGAGCGTCAAAAATCGATGCCTACTTCAGACCTTCCCTAGGGCTATGTAGTCCAAGTACGGATTTTCCCCCAGCCATCAACTCAGCTCTTCCGGCTCCGATATGAAGTTTGAACACATTCATATAAGGAGTATCACGTGGGAAGAACAATGTGGGGTGACCTGCCACCGGTAACCATCGCTGCACCGCCTGAAAGGCTCAAGTTCAAGAAGGCTGCAGAGCAGGTGGGTCAGGTGTTGCAGGAGGTCGGTGAGAATGCGGTTGCGCTCAATTCGCTGGCGATGGAGAAGCGCAGGATGAAGCCGCTGTTCAAGGGGTTCAACCCCGAACAGATTACTCCCAAGGACCTCAATAGAGCCGGAATGATCCTGTTCAAGTTTGGCATGATCGACAATCTTACTGCCGAGCTCATGAGCCGAGCGGGTGATGAGTTCGACAAGAAAGGCAAACTTGTCGATCCGAGCAAGGAAATCAATGCACTGGAGTTCTTTGCCAACCGGATCATTGAAATGAAGGAAAAGGCCATGAGCGGAGACCCTTACGCCAAAGTGTTGTTGCCTGATTACATCAGAACGATCCATATCATGCAGAATCTTCGTAAGCGATCCACCAACCACACCTACCATCAGATGCGGCTTCCGTTTATCTTGGCATTTCCGGTGAGCAGTTCCACGGCAGCAACGCCTCATAGTCGGCCACCGACTGCGCAAGTGGCAACCTCTCCAGTACGTGGCGCAGCCACGTATAGGGCTCCTGGCCGTTGACCTTGGCGGTCTCGACCAAGCTATAGATCTGTGCACTGGCGGTGGCGCCTTTAGGCGTGTCGCTGAACAGCCAGGCTTTGCGCCCAATAACAAACGGCTTTATTGCGCGCTCTGCCGGGTTGTTGTCGATCGGTAAAAAGCCGGCTTCCACGTAACGCTTCAGCCGACTCCAGTTATTCGCCAGATAACCAACTGCCTTGCCCAGCACGCTTTGCGGCGTCACGTGGGACTGAGTTTTATCCAGCCAGCTTTTCAACTGAGCCAAGATTGGCAGGCTTTTCTCCTGCCGACCGGTAAAGCGCTGTTCGTCGCTGCCGTCTTTCAATTCGCGCTCGATACCGTACAGCTTATTGATCATCGTCAGCGCGATATCGGCACGCCCGGTCTTGCCCTTAGGTTGCACTTTTTGTGCTTCGACAAATTTGCGCCGCGCATGGGCCATACACGCCAAGCGCTCCACGCCCGGTTGTAACGCCAGCGCGTTATAGCCCGCGTAATCATCAGTCATCACATAGCCGCGATAACTTTCCAGCAGCCGTAACGGTACGTCCTGCGCGCGGCTGGAAGTGTAGTCGAACAATACGACTTTATGATCTGGAGGCCCGCTGGCCTGTACCCACATCCAGGATTGGCTGGTCGGGTCTCGATCTGGTTCTTTCAGTACCTGAACGCGGGTTTCGTCACAGTGGATGACCGGGCTTTCCAGCAATCGATCACGCATCAGATTTAACAGCGGCTGCAAATGTTCGCCGCACTGGATAATCCAGCGGGCCAACGTTTGACGCGGGATTTCTATGCCATGTCGGCTTAGCACCGTTTCAAAACGATGCAGCGGCAAGCCGTCGACATACTTGGTGGTCAGCAGCATGGCCAACACGCTGGGGCTGGCCATGCTCTTTTCAATCAACTGCGCAGGCTTGCCGGCTGTGACCGGTGCCGACTCACAGCCACGACAGCCGTAGACTTTGCGGATGTGTTTGATCACCCGAATCTGCATCGGCACGATATCCAGTTGCTCGCTGGTTTCCTCGCTGACGACATGCTTGCGGCAACCGCAGGCACAGGTCAGTTCGTGTTCGGGCAGCTCGTGGATGACTTCAATGCGCGGCAGATCAGCCGACAGTGGCTTGCGCTTGCCACGGCGTGGCGCAGGAGCAACTACTTCCTCATCAGCATCGCCGACCGGGAGCATAGGCTCGCTTTCAGGTTCATTGAACAAGGCAAGTTGAGGGGTATTAGGCTCGACGGTTTGTTCGGACTTTCGACCAAAAATACGGTCACGCAGCAGCTTGATCTGCTCTTTGAGATCAACGATGTGAGTGGCGTAGGCGTCTTTAACTTCCTGTTCGCGCGAGCGTGCTTCGTAGCTCTCAAGCAGCATCTGTTTGAGCAATACGGGATCGTCAGGAAGGTTGTCGGGCAATGGTCGCATGCCCTGGATTATACCCGTCAGGCAACAAACCTTGGAGTCAAAATCTTATGAGGACGGTTGCGCCACAGATCAAATCCATCCAGCAGCCAATTCAATTCCTGAACCGTCAGCACAATGGCTTCGTCGACATCATCTGGCGAGATTTTGAAACGCTCGGACTCGAGACGCTTGAGCCAAAGGCAGAAGCCGTTACGCTCCCAATACAAAATCTTCACTCGATTCCGGGATTTGTTGAGAAAGACAAAGAGCACCGGATCAAAGACCGCCACTTTAATATCCAACTCGACCAAAGCAGCTAAGCCATCGATGGATTTTCTGAAATCCACGGGTTTGGGATAGAGGTAGACTTTCTCGACTTTGGCGTCGGGTCGCATCATGGTGCTGGCTCCTGAAAGAAAACGGGAGCACAGCATCAGGCGTCAGCCAGTGGCTTGAAATGTGGGGTTCGTGGATCGGATACGAATCTTCAGACATTTGCCGAGTCGGGCGACAGTTACGATATGCGCAAGATCAAGGATATGGAAAACAAGGGGCTGATCAAACGAACGCCTAATGCCAAGGCGTGAGAGTGCTCAGGGGATAAAAAAGGCCGCTGTGTTCATACACACGCAGCGGCCAAACAAAACGCAGGATCAAGGGAGCTTGCAAATCCACGTCGATTCAACGCGCGCAGGTTACCTGTCGTCACGACCCTGAAACATCCCTGTGCGGGATATGCAGCATTACCCTGCAGGTAACAATGCCAAGCAACAATGAACCGAAAAAATGGCCACGCCGTCAGTGGACGCTGCGGTTCGATGGCATTTGACTCAGGCGCTCGGTGAGCCTGATGCGCTGAATCGGGTCTTCGCTGAGCAGCAACGCGTGCTCCAGGTCGAAACGTTCGGCCTGCGGGCATTCCAGGAATTGATACAGGCTGGCGCGGGCCAGGTGATCGCTGCTGGTCGCCTGGCCCAGCTCGATGATTCGATTGGCGTCTTTGAGCGCAGCAATGTAGTCATCGTTGAGCTGATGCAGGTGGCGCAGATTGCGCGACAAGCGCTGCAGCATATGGGTCGGTGTGGCGCGCTTCATGTGTTCGACGTGCAGTTGCAGGGTCGGGCCGAACTGGCGGATCAGCAGCTCGCGGCAGTCTTTGGGGTACAGCCTGCGCCCGCCGCAAGGGTCGAGCACATGGTCGGCACCCGGCACGCGGAGCAGAAAGTGGCCGGGAAAGTTGACGCCCTCCAGTGCGATGTCCAGCCGTCGTGCGATCTCCATTGCAATCAATGCCAGGCCCAATGGCTGCCCGCGTCGTTGCTGCACGATTTTGTGCAGCAGTGCGGAGTCAGGTTTCGGAGGGTTCCAGTCATCCTGTTGAAAGCCCAGGGCGCTGAGTTGTCGCAACAGCGGTTGTGCGAGTTCGGCAGCGGGCAGGACCGGCAGGGCTGCGCCGACCTGACGCTGCAACTGGTCCATCTCGCTCATCACCTCATGGCGCGCAAAGTGCGCGTCGTGTTCTGCCGATACCCACAAGGCCGCTTCAAACACCGAGGGCGGCGTCTGTTGCAGGCAGGTCAGGCAATGCTGACGTGGAGTCATTGGCCACCCCGTGCGGCTCAGGCATTCAGTACGAAGACTCTTTGTAGCCCCGCCCGGGAGTTTCGTCCAGCCCCGCTTGTTTCTACTTGTTTAACGCCTCTATCAGTTCGGGCGTCACGTAGTGCGGACCGTCGAACAGGTACAGCGGATACCCGTCAAAAGCAGCAATCTGCGGTTTCAATTCGGCAGCGGTTGCCGAGCGGAAGCCACCACCGAACTGCGGGCGAAACGCTTCGACGATGATCCTTACGCGGTCTTTGCCCAGCCGTTTGCGCAAGGCATCGGCGTAGGTTCGGGCCACTGGCGCGGTGCGTGCGTAAACGCCGACACCGTCCTGAAAGAACACGCCGATGTCGTCCGGCAGCCAGGTTTTCAGCCAGTCGGCGGTGGCGGCGGGGCCGATGTTGGCGCCGTCGTAGACGCTTATCCACAAGGGTCTTGGCAGGTTTGCCAGCAGTGCGGGCAACTCCTTGGCACGGCTCCAGCTGGGATCGACCTCGGCCGGGAAATACCAGCCGGTGACATTGAGCGGGGTTTTGACCTTGGCCATCTGCGCCGAGAGCACCGCCAATTGTTCGATGTTGTCCCGTGAGCGATTCTCGCTGAAGTAGCCGGCCAGCCCGAGGATCACCTCTTGCGCCCAGGGCTGCTGGCCGATACGCGACCAGTCGGGCAGCACCGGCACATTCGGCAGGTCGGTGCCGGGTATGAACGACTGGTCATCGACAGCCGTCCACTGCACGAGCAATTGCCGCGCGCCGAGCTTGTCCCAGTCACCGCTGATACCGACCGTGGCGTTATCGGGCTGCCAGACAATGCCGACCACTCCCGGCCCCTTGGGCTGTATCAATTGATACAGCTCGCTGGAGGCGAAGGTCAGCGCAGCCACCAGCATGGCTGCCAGCGAAGTCTTGACCAGTGTTGTCTGGCGTAGCAGTGCGGCCAAAGCCTTCAAACATTACTCCCTGGTAGATGACTCGCGGTGATCACCACGAGAATGTCATGCGTGCGAATACGCCTTCTGCGCGGTCATCGCCAAAGACTTTCTCGCGGTATTGCAGCGAGAAGTCGACATACGACTGAGGCGCCTTGTACGTGTCCTCGCGGAACCAGTAGCGCACACCCGTACCCACGCCGATGCCGCCAGCGTTGCCGGACGATGTGCTGCTGCGGCCGAGGCTATCGACCTCGCTGCGCATCTTCGAATCGTAGTCCACTGCGGCGACCACGTGAGGGAATACCACCAATCGCGGGCTGATGCTGTCTAGGCGAAAGCTGCGCCCGACCTGCCATTCAGTGTTGAAGTAGTTGCGCTTGTCCTGCAGATAACGCCCGCCTTCAGCGTACAGCTGCGAGGTCCACCAGCTGGGCACATCGACCCGCAGATCAGTGCCGATGCTTGAGCCGTAGCCCAGACGCACCAGCCAGTCGCCGTCGGCGTTGGAGTTGCCCAAGGGAAAGGTGCGCTCAAACGCACCGATGACGTTGACCGCGCTGAACGGTTTGACGCGGATACCCAGCGCGCCCTGAAGTGCGTCCGCGCCGGTGTCGGAGTCGCCATCCTTGCTCCACAGCGTGTCGGTCACCCGGCCATAAAGCTCGACGAAACGCGCATTGCGGTAGCCTAATGGCCGCCAGAACACTTCGGTGCTGTTCTGTACGCTGTCGGTCGTGCTGCTCGGCGCGCCGTTAAGACCACTGCTGGTGCTGGCGCCGCGATAGGTCGTGGTGTTGGTCAGGCCCCATTCGCGAGACAGGTCGGAGACGGCGCGCCGGGTATCGAACACCTGTTGATCGGGCATCTGCAAATCGCCGGCCTGCTGGTATTCGAGCACGCGCTTGAAGTAGGTGATGGCCTGCGCGTCGTCCGATGAGCGCATGGCGCTGTAAGCCGCATCCTGAACTTCACGGGGTTTGAGCCCGCTGCTGCGGTCAACCCGTTTGAATTCGGCAAGTGCTCCGCGATCATCGCCCGCCTGGCTGAGGAAGTAGGCAATCTGCACTTCATCGCCCGGCTGCAGTTGACCGGCATCGCGGGCCTTTTGCAGACGTTGCAACGCCTCTTTCGGCTGGCCCATCGCGGCGTACAGCGAAGCCTGCTCGCGCAGCGGCAGATTACCCACAGCGAGTGCCTGAGCGAAGTCCTGACGCGCGCCGTCCTGATCGCCGAGGCGTTGGCGCAGTTGCCCGCGCTGTGCGAGCAGGGTGGCATCGTTGCCGTTGAGCGCCAGCGCCTCGGTGGCGGCAGAGCGCGCTTCGGCATATTGCCCTTGGGCGATCAAAGCGCTGACCAGCAGTTTCCGATACGCCATTTGTTTCGGGAAGCTACGCACTGCGTCACGCGCTTCGCTGACCGCGGTTTCATTGTCACCGCGCGCCAGTGCCTTGTAGCCAGCGGCAGCCTTGTTGACCGCCACCTGCTCCTGAATCGCTTGCCGACGACGAGTCAGCACTGGCTGTGGACCGACTGCCTGCTCGGCATCGTTGATCGCTACCTGCGCTTGGTCCAGACGCTGCTGACGCTGCAGCGCCTCAATCAGCATCATGCGGTAATCGAGATTTTTTGGCGCCTGTGCAATGGCTTTGCGCGCATGGTTTGCCGAGCCATCGTAATCACGCCTGGCATAAGCGCGCAGCGCCTGATTGCCTTCCACATAGCCCGGCTTTACGCGGGCCTTGGGGAACCGCTGGGGGTGGTCGCGACGGTATTTGTCGCGCTCGGCTAGGGCAATCAGATCGTGCAACTGCTCGGCATCGCCCCGCTGGCGCAACGCTTCGCGCGCCTTGGCGATGGCGAGGTCGTAGTCCTTGCGGTTGTAGGCCATGTAGGCCTCGTTGGCGATGGCATACGCAGGACCGGTCAACGGCAACGGCAGTGTTTCTGCCTGACTGAGCGGCGCAACAAGGCTCAGGCCGCTCACCAGCAGCGACAGGATGAAGGGGCGCTTCATAGTGGCTGCTCCGTTTGATCGTCAGCGTGGTAGTGGTTGTGCTGACGTGCCACAGCCTGTTCGATGGTTTCTCTGGGCAGCACGCCGATGTCGACCAGGTAGTCGCCGATCCGGCCGTGCACATGCGGGCGATAACCAAGCATGGCTTTACGGAACACTTCGCGGTCCAGCAGCCCTTGCTCGATCAGCAGGTCGCCCAACAGCGGCGTAGCGGACGGCAACGGCTGACCTTCGACCACCTGAAGCTGGCGCAACTGCGTGACGATGTCGCTTTCACGCGCAATCAGCTGCACCGGCTCGGCGCCCAACTGTTCGGTAATCTGTTGCAGGCCTTCTTCCGGGAGCGGGCTGGCGACCGCTATTTCCTGGCGACCCATTGCATTCATTTGCAGCGGCACGACACGCCAGCGCAGGCAGAACTCATCCGCCAGCGGATTGCTCGTGCTACGTTTGCCAGCAATGTCGAACACCCGTGGCAGATCGTTCTGGAACGCAATGGCCTCCGCCAGGGTTTCATCGTCGAGCCAGCCGTGGCTGAGTAGAATCCGGCCCAGCGGCACTTGGCGAGTCTGTTGCTCGGCCAGTGCGGTCTGAAGTTTCTCGTCGTTGATGGCCTGCCACGAGATCAGCACGCTGCCCAGACGTCGCGGCGCGGCGGCAACCAGGTCGGTGGACGGGAAGTCGTGCATGGTCTTGTCCCAGACCAGTTTGCGATTGAGCACCTTGCCGACCAGAAACATCCGCCAGGCGCGCGCCGCAGCCATGAAGTTGACGAAGTTGCCGACCACCATGCGCGGTATGGACAGCAAGCCATGCTGCCAGCCATACAGAACCGTAGTGAAGTAGCAGCGGTGCAAAATCCGCCACAGCAATGCGACGCCGTTGGCCACCAGCAGGTACTGAATGAGGCCGTTGGTTTCAAACGGTGTCGGGAAGCTGGTGTTCCACAGCCCGCTGGAACGCAGGACGATCAACGCCAGCAACTGCACGAGAATCAGGTAAGCAATGATGCTGACAAACGAGGTCACCACGCCTTTACGGTCGCGAAACAGCAGGTAACGGTTCGCCAGCGAACCGGTCCAGCCCATTTGCTCCCAGCCTTGCAGGCCGATGCCCAGTGTCCAGCGGGCCTTCTGGCGAAAAGCGGTGCGGAAGGTGTCCGGGAAAAATTCCCGGACACACAGTGGCATCTCCAGCGTCGACTCGTATGGCTTGCGGAACCACGATTTGCGCAGCACCCGGAACTGCACCGGAAAACGCACAAAGATCGCCTGCATGCCGTACTTCGCCAACCGCGCACCCACATCATAGTCTTCGGTCAGGCTTTCGGTGTTGAACGGCTGGTTCTGGTTTTCATCGGCCAGCACCATCAAGGCACGCCGCGAGAAACACGTGCCGACGCCGGCCGAGGGCACGGTGTCGGTCATGCTTTCGCGAACCACCAGGTCCTTGCCATGCCATTCGGCGAACTCATCCATGTAGGTCCCGGCCACCCATTCGTACCAGTTGCGCTCCAGCGACACGACTGGCAACTGGATCATGTCCTTGCGCGGCAACAGGTAGTTGAACAGACGCAGCTCAAGCGGGTGCAGCACGTCTTCGCTGTCGTGCAGGATGGTTCCGGCGAACTGCACGGCATGGGTCTGCTCGTACAGGAAAATCGCCTGGATCACCCAGTTCAGACAGTCGGCCTTGCAGGTCGGGCCATTGTGCGGCACCTCCACGCGGTGCAACTGCTTGTAGCGGCGGCGCATGCGCTCCACTTCATCGATGGTGCGCTGGTCGTTGATGTAAGTGCCGACAAAAACCACGTAGTTCTGGTAGTCGAGCGTTGACACCATGTTTTCGATCATCGGCGCGATGACGTCGTATTCCAGCCACGCCGGAACCATGATCGCCAGCGGCTGCTCGTCGCGGGCAATCAACTGCTCGGCGGTAAGCGGCCGGTAGCGGCGCTCGGCGGTGAACTTGCGGTACAGCCGTCTGGCCCAGTACCAGAGGTCGATGAACAGGTCATCGATGCTCGATACCAGAATGATCAGCCCGACAATGATCGTCGCGACTTCCAGCATGCTATAGTAATGGGCCAGCCAGTAAGGCCAATAGAGCGACGTCATTGCGGCGTCCTGTTACGAGCGATTGCGACGGGCGTTACGGCCAGCCAGCAACAGGATGAGAAACAGTACGATGCCGGCCGGAATCAGCCACAGCAGCGAAGGTTTGCGCCAGGCGTCGATGCCGGTGCTTTCCTCGTCCTCAATCATATGGCTGCCGGTCGGATCCTTGGCGTCAAAGGTGGTGAGTGAGCCGCTGTCGGCCAATACCGTGGCATTGCCGCGCTCCAGCAGCACTGGACGCTCGAACACCGGGGCCTGACCGCCGAGGGTGCGATAGACCATGCCGTGCTGACCGCCCGCTTCGATCACTTGCAGCGAAGCCAGGTGGTTGAGAGACTTGAGGTCGAGCAGCGTCTGTTTTTTATGGTTGATCAGCAGATGGCCGTCGTTGCTGACCCTGACCGACTCGGCAGCGTCCTTGACGGGCAGCTCGAAGGCCAGAAACGCCTTGGCCGGGGTCACGGCAACGCTGGCGTCATCGCTGACGCTCAGTTGGGCGCGCAACGGCGAGACGCCGGAGGCGCTGGCGATGCGGATGACCTGCGGCAGGCTACTGGCCGGGCGCTCAAGGTAGCCTTTAGGCACCATCACCTGAGTGTCGGTGGCGAATCGCGCCGCCATGCCCGAGAAATTCTCGTCCGGGGTCACCTTGTCCAGCACCACGTGACTGGTTGGCAGTACCGAGATCGGGAAAGCCTGCGGCGTTTCAAGGCACTGGTTGCTCACCGGCTGACGCTGGAAAGACACACGCAGGACGTTCTGCGCTGCCAGTGCGTATTGTGGGATCCGTGCTTCGATGCGCTCTTTCTTGCCATCGGCGGTCAGTTGCATCGCACCGATCAGGTAATCGTTGAGGAACAGCGTTGCCACCGGCGGCGTTCCCGACGCGCCCGGTGCAGCGGCCACGTCGATCATCGCGGTCACCGGCACACGACCGTCATAGGCCACGCTGCCCAGCGGGAACGAAGCGCTCCAGTCGGTTTTCGCCAGCACATCCACGGTGCCAGGCTTGCCGCCCAGACGCGTCAGCGCTACACGGCCGTCTTCACTGAGCGGCATGGCGGTCTCTTCGCCAATGGTCAACTGGCGATTGCGCGCCAGTGTGTTCCACGCCGAACTGAACAGGCCGATGGCTTTGCTGGCCGACTCTGGCTTGATCATCAACAGCGCGCGATTGCCCAGCAGGGCCAGGCTCACGTCTTCGGTGCTGTTGGCGAGCGGTTGCTTGATATGCCGTGCACGCCACTGGGTCAGCGCAGCGCCGGCCGAGGCATCAAGGCCTTGTACCTGCGCCTGAAGAGCGTTCAGGGAATCATCGATGGCCTTGAGCAATGGCGCGTCGCTGAGCGCAAGGTCTGCCTGCAACGCAGGTGTCTGGCCGAGCATCAGCAATGCGCCGATCTCTGCCGGGTCGCGCAGGGTGTACTGCCCCTTGCCGTCGAGGCTGGCGAACGCCGGGATCTGCTTGAGCTCTGCCGGAATGTTCAGGTTGCTCAGGTCCACGCTGTCCTGCACGGCTGGAAACGGCAGAATGCGTGCCTGTTTACCGATCCGCTCCAGCGCCACGCCCATACGCCAGGCCGCATCGTAGCTGGCGCTGGACAAGGTGCCCGGCGCAACCAGTAAGCCAGGTTTGCCGGGCAGCGCATTCCATGCCGCACCGACATCCTGCAACTGGCTGGCGTCATAGCTGTACGTCAGGCGCGTGTGCGGGTCGATGCGCAATACATTGCCGATGGCGCGCTGGTCTTCGCAGAGCACCTTGGAGATCACCGAGGACCAGGCGATCCCCAGACGCACCGAGCCGCTTTCGCGCGCGGCCTTGTCGACGCCCAGGGTCGCGCTGGCGTTGCCCTGTTCTTCGTTGAGGCCCAGTGCACGCACCGGATAACCGTCCAGCGACAGCAGCAGCGTATTGCGGCCGGCTTCGCCATTCAGATAGCTGGCGTCAAAGTTCAGCGTCGCATCAGTCAGCGGCACATTGGCCGGCACCGGCAGGTAGAGCTCGCGGCGCGCATCTGTAGCATTGAGGATGATCGGGCGATCAATGCCCAGCTCCCTCAACTCGATCACGCGTTCCTGACGGCTGTCAGCCGTGATCCGGTTGATCGCCTGGGTCAACGGGCTCTCGGCAGCGAGGGCAAAGGCAGGCATCAGAGCCAACAGGCTCATCCCGCAGGCAAGGACATTCAACGCGCCCATGTTTACGGCAACGGAAGATTTCATCAGGCAGATCTCGGTGAGGGCTCAAGGCCATTGGGTCTTGATGCAGAGTGCCGGTGCGTTACAACGTTTTACGGGCACTCGGTTGGAACCGAGTGCCCTTGTCGCTTGCGGACTGCATCCTGCGGAATTGTTCAGGTGTTGGTGTGCGCTACCTGCGCGTTTTTTCGTTAACCGGCCATCGAGCGCATCCGGGAATGGTGCGGCTGAGGCTTGATTCGGGTGTCGCGTTGCGCGTCCATCGAATCAGGTCGGTGGCGCGGCAGTTCGGCGACAAACTCATCCACCGGGCGGCCCATCAGTGCATCGACAATGCGTGCACTGGCTTTGCCGTCGCCATAAGGGTTGGCCGAACGGGAGGCGTTCTGCCAGAGAATTTCGTCATCAAACAGAGCGTTCACGCCGTTGATGATTGCGTCCGTCTCAGTGCCCACCAGGCGTACGGTGCCCGCTGCGACGGCTTCCGGACGCTCGGTAACGTCACGCATGACCAGCACCGGCTTGCCCAGCGATGGCGCTTCTTCCTGCACGCCCCCGGAGTCGGTGAGGATGACGTGGGCACGTTGCATCAGGCGCACGAACGACAGGTAGTCCAGCGGCTTGATCAGGTGCACGTTGGGCAATTCGCCCAGGTGCTCGGTCACCGGCCCCAGCACATTGGGGTTCAGGTGTACCGGATAGACAATTTGCATATCGTCGCGTTTGGCCAGCTCGGCCAGCGCCTTGCAGATATTCAGGAAGCCATCGCCGAAATTCTCGCGACGATGCCCTGTGACCACCAGAACCTTGCGCTCAGGCACCAGAAACGAGAACTGGCGATCAAGTGCGTGGCGCAACTGGCGGTTGCTGTCGATTCGCTGAGCGGTCAGTTGCAGCGCGTCGATCACGGTGTTGCCGGTCACAAACGACACACCTTGCAGGCGTTCGCCCAGCACGTTGCGGCGGGACTCGGCAGTGGGTGCAAACAGGTGATCGGAGATCAGGTCGATGCAACGACGGTTCATCTCTTCAGGCCAGGGCTGACGGATGTCGCCAGTACGCAGGCCCGCTTCGACGTGGCCGATGGGTATGCGCCTGTGAAACGCCGACATGGCCGCAACCATCGCCGACGTGGTGTCACCGTGAACCAGAACCTTGTCCGGCTTCATGTCATCCAGAATCGGGTCGATGGCGGCGTAAAGCGCTGCCGTCAGGGAGTTCAGGGTCTGCTCGGGGCGCATCACGTCGAGGCTGTAATCAGCCTTGAGCTCGAACATGTCCAGCACCTGTTGCAGCATGCTCTGGTGTTGCCCGGTGATGCAGATTCTCGAATCGATACCCGGCTCTGCGGCCAGTGCTCTGACCAGAGGTGCCATCTTGATGGCTTCTGGACGAGTGCCGAAAATTGAAAGGACCTTCATTCTGGGGTGTTGACCAGCCATTTATTTCCTCCCGCGCTTTGAGCGCGCCGCACAGCAGCAAAACCAGGCTGCAACCAGCTTGGTTAGCTTGTGAGTTGATGAGTTTCTCGGGCGGGAATAATCGGAGTGGATGACTCGATGTTCACTTCAATGTGATGTAGCGAGGTGCCTTGTTACCCGGAATTGTCAGGATTATTAGCAGAAGAACTTAATAAAGCCAAATTTTTTATTAACTATTTTTCAAAGTAACAGCTTGTCGGAACTTTCATTTTTTAACACGGTCTGTAAATGGTTAAAACTTTTGAAAGTCAGGTTTTGGCCAATGAATACGGGGTGTTGAGGCCCTGATAGTAGCGCGGTTGCGACAGTTTTCATAGGCTGTACATGTGCTGTAACTGGGCGTGATGGCAAAAAGTTCCAACAAAAAAACAGCGGCCTAGGTCCGGGTCACTACAGCAGATTCCTGACGCCTGTTAAATGACAATAATAGAGAAGGGGTTCACAAAACTGGCGCTGAGATTATGACGGTGTGGAACTTTAATTATGCAGTGAGTTTGCAGGAAGGGCGAGCAGGGGGTTGTTGTGAGCCGGGTTACATATGATCAAGTTGTCAGGCGCAGGCACTATCAAATCAAAGGCAATCAGGTCAAACGCAGTTGCTTGAATCAACAGATGAGCAATCAGCGACCTCCTCGGGTGAGGAGGATCGCAGGGCAGGCCGCAATCAGCCTTCAGACTCGGCAGGCTCCGAGAGCTCGCTCAACGCTGTTGCGTTGTTTTTGAACGCCGCTGCAAACACGGCCCGATTCTTCGCCATATAGATGCTCGCATCCTCAGCATGCTTCTCCGAGAGCCCCGGTACGTTCTTGATCAGGACGTCGGTGAGAAGCTCGGCCAGCTCGAGCATTTGGTCGTGCGCATCGGCGAGTTTACGGTCCACGAAAGTAGTCTCCAGATCGCGGGTACTGCGGTAAAGGGTTTCAACAGCCATGTTGGCCTCGTCGTCTTATCCAGTGTTTAAGGGGCTAGACCCGGACGCTCAGTGCTTCACGCTCTGACCAGCGGGTTGATGCAAAAGCTGTGATCGTGCATGACCAGCATGCCGGTCAGGTATCGCGAGCGGTGCACCGCATCGGGTGCGCAACATTGAAGGCCAATTAACTCATGCACGCATCTGCGTTGCGGTGATTCTCGATTACTGTGTTTTTATACAGTAAAAGCCATGTGCCAATCAACCCCTGCCTGACTGATGGCGTTTGAGCATCTTTTTGCCCGATAAATGTGCCTTGCGACAACCCGTCGCGCTCTCAACCATAGCCTATGGCCCTGTTCCTGCTTTAAAAAGCAGGCCACAACGAGCGTCACGAGTACCCGGCATCATCCGGTTGGCATAAACCAAGGTTCAGAGGTAAAGCGTCATGGGAAACAAATGGGCAGTAAAGATAAGGCATCGCGTGCATGCGCAGGCCGAATCACTGGGCAACCTCTGCGTCGAGAGCTTCCACTTTCTTGCGCTGTTCGCCATCGGCGCAATCACCGCCTGGGCGTCAGTGGTCGCATTCATGGGCATGGTCGAGAAGGGCAACGTAACCGTCGATGACATTCTGTTGCTGTTTATTTACCTGGAACTGGGGGCGATGACGGGGATTTATTTCAAGACCAACCACATGCCCGTGCGCTTTTTGATCTACGTCGCGATCACGGCCCTGACTCGCCTGCTGATTTCCGACGTGTCCCACCACAACCCGCCGGACATCGGCATTGTCTACCTGTGTGGCGGCATTCTGTTGCTGGCGTTCGCGATTCTGGTGGTGCGCTACGCGTCGTACAAATACCCGTCGGCGAAGATTCCCGATTCATCCAGCGCGGTCAAAGGCGCGGTGACCGAGGAGAAAGGCGAGGTCTGATGCGGCAATGGCGGCATCCGGGAGGGATGCCGCCATGAAGTTGCTAGACAGGCATTGCTATAAAGGCATCAGTTGGCCCAGACCCCGGCGTGCCAGTGCCAGCCATCCCCCGCGCTTTCCCAGTGCGGATGCACATAGCGATAGCCAGGCCGTTCCGCCTCCCAGTGGCCGTGAACCGGCACGTAGCGCTCACCATTCCAGTGCCAGTAACCACGCGCCCACACATAGCCGGGACGCGCAGCCGGTTCGACTTCGATCACCCGCTCGGGCGGCGCTTGCGGCGCGATGACTTCTTCGACGTATTCATGATGTGCGTGCGATCGCTCATGCACGACTCGCTCCTCGACACAACCTGACGCTATCGCAAGTGATGCGATCAATACCCCGTAACGTAAGAACATGTTGCCTCCTCGGAATTATCCGGCGGTGCAGTGGCGCTGAACGCAATGCCCAGTCGCTCGAATGTTTCTGCGCAAGGAATGTTGTAGCAGGTTGTATCTGTACTTTTGCTGAACCTGGGGGAGGGGCTGAAGCGTTCAAAATCCTGACTTCATCAACGACGCCAGGGCTTTGTGGATGGGCAGGATTGAAAATTGACAGGCTATGAAGCGGGGAGTGGCGGATCCACCCCCGAAATAAATGTCGTCAGATGGCGGCGGTTGTATTCGTCTGGCCTGAGGCCCAAGGACCATTCGCAGGCCTCGGCGCTTTCTGCAGCGTGATGCCGTCGGTCATCGCCGCGAGAATCTTGATGGCGCTCTCGCCACGCTCGATGGCGATACCGAATTGCACGCTTTCGATGAGCTTGCGCAGGCGTAGCGGATCGTTACGTTGCGCGGCGCTGATCAGGCGTTTGGCAACGACCCCGCGTTCGTTGGACAAGGTCAGCATGATGCTGCCTTCCAGCCCCTGAATGCTCAGATTCACCCGATAGTCGGGGTGAAATGTGTCCGTGATCATCTGAAAAGGATTGTCCATATCATTCACCTGCTCAATGGTTCTGCATAAGTTGACCGGGTATTTGTCCTTTTGGTTCTCGATGACTGATCAGCGGTTGCTTTACTCCTGTGCTTGCTGCTGACAGATTTTGATGTCATCTTTCGCGTTAATGATAATTTTTCGTGTTTGAGAAGCTTTGACGTATGCGCGACTTTTCCGCCGTTGATGATGACGCCAGTCGTCGCCAACAAATGACCGAGCTCTACGTCGACCACCACTCGTGGTTGCAGAACTGGCTGCGGAAAAAACTGGGCTGCTCGCAGCGTGCAGCCGATCTTGCTCATGATGCTTTCGTTCGAATTCTTACCCTGACCGAGCCGCTCAACCTCAAGGAACCGCGCGCTTTTCTGTCGACCACGGCCACCCGTCTGCTGATTGACGGTGCCCGCCGCCGCAAGGTCGAACGCGCTTATCTGGATGCGTTGGCGCTGCATGCCGACGAGGCGAGCATTCCCAGCCCTGAAGCCATTCACGCCGCGCTGCAGATACTCGAGCGAATCGCCCGGTTGCTTGAAGGTCTGCCCGAAAAACCGCGGCAGGCCTTCTTGCTCCACCGTCTCGATGGTCTGACGTACAGCGAAATCGCCACTCATTTGGGGGTGTCCTCCAGCATGGTCAAACAGTACATGGCCAGCGTCATGGTGCATTGCTACAAGGCACTGCATGGTTCGGGCCATTTTGCATGAGCGACCAGCGTGAACCCTCCGAACGAATGATCACCGAGGCCGCTTCCTGGCTGGCCTTGCTTCAGGATGAGCCGGTCAGCGCGGCCGACAGACATGCATTCGAACGCTGGCGAAAGGCTGATCCGGGGCATCAGCTTGCGCTGTCGCGGATGCAGTCTCTGTGGGGCAGTTTTGACGAATTGTCCGACACTCCGGCGCGCATCGCCCTTCGTCAGACGTTCGCACCTGCGGGGTCGAAACCGACCTCGCGTACTGTTCAGGCGCTGGCCTTGGTGGGGGTGCTGGTGTGCGGCTGGATGAGTGTCGAGCGCCTGCCGGTGTGGATGGCAGACCGGCACACCGACGTGGGCGAGCGAAGCGAATTTTCCCTTGCCGATGGCAGCCAGGTGCAGCTCAACAGTGGCTCTGCGCTGGATGTTAAATTCGATGGACGGCAACGCGTGATCGAATTGTTACAAGGCGAATTGTGGGTCGAGGTGGCCAAAGATGTGCAGCGACCATTTGTGGTGCGCACAGACCAGGGCACCATCACCGCGCTGGGCACACGTTTTGTGGTTCGTCGCGGCGAGGAGGGCACCACGGTCAGCGTGCTGGAATCGGCCATTGCCGCCCAGGCCAACACGGCAGATGTGATAAATGTGGCTACCGGTCAGCAGGCGCTGCTCAAGGATGGACGCGTGCAGACGCCGCACGCATTGGGCAGTGATGACCCGGCAGACTGGACGCGCGGCGTGCTCAAGGTCGATGACCAGCCGTTGAGTGAAGTGCTGCAAACCCTGGCGACCTATCGCCACGGCCTGTTGCGCTACGATACGCAAGCGCTTGCAGGCCTGCGCGTGTCGGGCGTGTTCCGGCTGGATGACACCGATGCGGCATTGGCCACACTGGCTGACAACCTGCCGATCAAGGTCGAGCGGTTTACCGACCTGCTGGTCATCGTCAAGCCTGACGCTCGATGACACAGCGCTGATAAAAGATAAAAAGGGCGAACCGTTGCCGGTTCGCCCTTTGTTTGCAAAACGTGTCTGTTTTGCGAGATGTGTCAGATTATCAGCCCAAACGAGCGGCCTCTTTCTCCTGCTCTTTTTCCAGAAATTCTTCTTCGAGCAGCGCATCCGGGCTGATCGGGTCGTCGTCCTGCTCGGCAATAACCGGCGCAGCACTGCGTTTGCCACGCAGTTTGCCAAACAGATGCTCCAGAGCGTGATCAAGCTTCACGGCTGCGCCGTCCACCGCCTGATCGACCGTATCGGCCTTGTGGGAAACAGAAATGGGTTGGTGTCCTTTTGGCCGGGCTTCCATCTGGCATTTGATGTCATGCGGGCCGGGCTTGTCGCCGTTTTCATCGCGGATATGGACTTCCACGCGAGTCAGGTCTTCATCGTAGTGTTCGAGCGTGCTTTCAACGGTGGTACGAACCCACTCCTCCAGTCGGATACTGCTTTCGATGTGATTATCGCTATTGACCTGGATTTGCATAGTTAATCCTTATTAGGGCTTGCTCGTGCGAGGCTGGACTGCGTGATTCCTTGCGGAATCGATTTCGTTTGCGCTCATTCACAGTGTTGGCGGCAATGGCCCAACAATTCAACCCCAATATGGAAGAAATATTTCGCAGTAAAAAAATTATTCGTGATTTATTGAATGAAAATCCATCTCATTCGCTGTCTGTTTTGCGATCGTGTGCGTCATGGCTAAGGAACCCCAATCTATACCAAGGATCTGTCATGCCCCGTCCCGCCCGTTCGCTGCACCCCTTGGCACTTGCCGTACTGATGGCCTGTGCAGCGATGCCGTCGCACGCCGCCCAGCCTTCGTCGCCGAATGCAGACGTCAGTACGGTGCGCAGTTTCTCGATACCGGCCGGGGATTTGAGCCAGGTGCTCAATACGTTTTCGGAGCAGGCGGGCCTTGCGCTGGCGTTCGACCCGGCGCTTACCCGGGGTAAACGCAGCCCCGGTTTGCAGGGGCAGTACGGCACCGACGAGGCGATTGCCCGCTTGCTGAGCGGCAGCGGTTTGCGCGCCACGGCATTGTCGGCCAACCGCTATCGCATCGAGACCGCGCCCGAGGCGGTGGAGGGGTCGCTGGAATTGCAGGCGACCACCATCAGCGGCGCGTCCCGGCTGGAGACCGCTACGGGGCCTGTAACCGGTTATGTGGCGACGCGTGGCCTCTCGGCGACCAAGACCGACACTGCGCTGATCGAAACCCCGCAGTCGATCTCGGTGGTGACCAAAGACCAGATGAAAGCTCAGGGCGCGGAGAACCTCAGCCAGATGTTGCGCTATAGCGCCGCCGTGGTGCCCGAGACACGTGGCTCGACGGCTTCGCGTCTGGACATGCTGAGCATCCGCGGTTTTTCGCCTGCGCTGTATCTGGACGGGCTGCGCATGCCGGACAACCGTGATGCCGCGCCACAGAAAGACGTGTTCGATCTGGAGCGTGTGGAAGTGCTGCGTGGTCCTGCGTCGGTGCTGTACGGTCAGGCCAGCCCCAGTGGTGTGGTGAACATGGTCAGCAAATTGCCCACCGAGACGCCGTTCCATGAGATCGGTCTGACGTATGGCACCTTCAACAAGAAGCGCACCACGTTCGATTTTGGCGGGCCGATTGATGATCAGGGTGTTTATTCCTATCGCCTGTCCGGGCTATACGACGATGCCGATGGCCAGATCGAACACACCGAAACCCGTCGCCAGTCACTGGCCTCGGCGTTCACCTGGCGGCCCGACGAGGACACTTCGCTGACCCTGCTGGCCAATCTGCAGAGCGATCCCAAGGGGGCTTCCTACGGATCGATGCCGGCCTATGGTTCGGTGGTAAAAAGCCCGACCGGGCGGCACATCGATTTCGATTTCTATGATGGCGAGAAGAATTTCGAGAAGAGCGACCGTGAATATCACGCCGTCGGTTATCTGTTCGAGCACCATCTGAACGACGTCTGGACCTTGCGCCAGAACGCCCGCTATCTGCGCAGCGAAGGGGTTTACCGAAGCATCTACAACGGCTGGGGCACGTTGCAGCCTGACTATCGCACCTCCGAACGCGCCACCATCGCCACCGATGTGAATCTGGATTCCTACACCATCGATAACCAGATGCAGGCCAATTTCGACACCGGCCCGTTGCAGCACACGCTATTGCTGGGTGCGGATTATCAGAACACCAGCACTGATACCAAAGCGGGTTACGGCATAGGGCCAACGCTGGACATTTTCGACCCGGTCTATGGCTCGCCTGTCGAGGTTCCAGCCTTTACCGAGTCGAGCACACAGCGTGATCAGCAGAAGGGCCTGTACCTGCAAGAGCAGTTGAAGTGGGACAAGTGGGTGCTGTTGATGGGCGGCCGTTACGACTGGGCCGAGAGCAGCAACAGTTCTACCAACCTGACTTCAAGCACCAAGACCCGGTCTTCGGCCGACAGCGAAGCGTTCACCGGGCGTCTGGGATTGGTTTACCTGTTTGATAACGGCCTGGCGCCTTACATCAGTTATTCGGAATCCTTCGAGCCACAAAGCGGTACGGGGCTGGGCGGTGCGCTGTTCGATCCGACCGAGGGCACGCAATACGAGCTGGGTATCAAGTACCAGCCGCCCGGCAGCAACAGCTTTATCACGGCGGCGATTTTCGACCTGCGTCGTTCCAATGTGCTGAGCCAGGACCCCAATGGCAACCTGTGCAACGGCGCGGTCTGTCAGGTGCAGACCGGTGAAGTGCAATCGCGTGGTTTCGAGCTGGAAGGCAAGGCCAGTTTGAACGACAACCTGGACATCACTGCGGCGTACGCCTATCTCGACAACCGGGTGACCAAGTCCAGCAACGTGGTCAATGTCACGTCCGGCATCATCGGCGATGCGCCAGGTCCTGATCTGACCACCAAAGGCACCACGGCACCGGCCATTCCACGCCACACCGCCTCGGCGTGGGTGGATTACACGGTTCATGACGGGCAGTTGAAAGGTGCTGGTGTGGGTGGCGGCGCACGTTATGTGGGCGCGAGTTGGGGGGATGAAGCCAACACCCTGAAGGTGCCGGGTTACACGCTGTTCGATGCCGCCGTGCATTACGACATTCCGAACATCAGCAACGCGATGGACAACCTGCGCCTGGCGCTGAATGTCACCAATCTCGCCAACAAGGAGTACGTTGCGTCGTGCTACACCTACTCATGGTGCTGGTACGGCTCGCAACGCACTGTGCAGGCGAGTGCTACGTATCGGTGGTGAGACAGGCTGAAAAGCGTGAATCGGTTGTGCCTGACGTAGCGCACGGCCATAGATCGGTGGCGCAGAGCGTCACGAACTGCATGCCGACGTAGAGTGTCGACACGATAAGCGGGTCTGCGGACACCTCTCGTTCCTCACGCTCCCGCAAAACTAGAACGCAACCGACGTCTGCACATACACCGTGCGCGGCTCGCCGACGTATTTGCCGCGGTTATTGTCGTCGAACGAGCGGGTGTAGTACTGGCGGTTGAAGATGTTCTTCATCCCGACCGCTACGTTGAGGTCCGACAGTTGCGGGCCGAAATCGTAGTTGGCGCGGGTGCTGAACAGCATGTAGCCAGGGATTTTGCCGGTGCTGCCGTCGGCGCTTTCCGCTGCTGTGTTGGCGTTGTCGGCGAACTGGTCGCTCTGGAATGAACTGTCAAAATTCAGCTTCCACGGCCCTTCGGTGTAGCTGACGCCCATCGTGCCTTTATGTTTTGACGAGAACGGCACACGATTGCCCTTGTTCGGCCCGTCTTCGCGGATGGTCGCGTCAACAAACGCATACGTTGCGTAAACATCGTAACCGGCCAGTATCGGGTTCAGACCTTCCAGCGCGTAGTTGACGCTGGTCTCGATCCCTTGATGACGCGTCTCGCCGCGTGCGATGACCGTGTCGTTGGTCTGGTTGCTGTCGTACTGGTTATCGAAGTTGATCAGGAACGCGCCGATTTCAGCCCGCAGGTTGCCGTTGTCGTAGCGCGTGCCCAGCTCCCAGGTGCGTGCTTTTTCCGGTTTGACTTCATCCCCGGTGACGCGATTGGGCATCTGGCTGTATTGCACGCTGCCGAACGAACCTTCGGTGTTGGCGTACAGGTTCCAGGTGTCGGTCAGGTGATAGAGCACGTTCAACGCAGGCAGCGCAGTGCTGTAGTCGCCCTGGTATCTGGCGTTGGTCAGGTTGTTGTTCTGCGCGGTGTCGATCATCTCGTAGCGAACGCCGGGCGTGATGGTCCACTTGCCGATGTCGATACGGTCATCGATGTAGAACGCATGGGCTTCGGTAGCACCGCGCGTGTCGCGGTCGTTGCGGCTGGCGGTGGTCGGCAGGTTGCCGGTCACTGGCTCGCGATAGCGCAGTTCGTGACCGGCCTCGTTGACGTAGCGGTAGCCGACGCCCACTTCATGCCAGGTTTCGCCCAGGGCAAAGCCTTGTGAAAAGCGTGTTTCCAGGCCGCGCACCCAGTATTCGCGCGGCGACAGGGAAACGAAGCTGCCCTGGTCGAGATAACCGCTGCGCAGGGTCTTGGTAAAGAACGTGTTGGCGGTGAATACGCGCGCATCCTCTTCATAGCGATAGCCGAAGTTGAACAGGGTGCGGCGGCCCCAGAACTTGTCCTTCAGGCGCGTCGACTGATACGGATCGGCATCGTAATCCTTGACGCTCAGGCCGCCGGGCATCTGTGCTTCGCCCTCGTAATACTGCGCCGTTGCATTAAGGCTGTTGGCCTCGTCGATCTGGTATTTGCCCTTCAGAATCAAGTCGTCGATCTGGGTGTCGCTGTGCTCGCGCCAGTCACCGCCGCGCACGCCGGAATACAGAATCGCGCCGCCCAGGCCGTTGTCCGCTGTGCCGCCTGCCAGCAGGTTGCCGGTGGTCTTGAAGCCATCGTGGCTGGACGATGGGCTGGTTTCGGTCTGTATGCCGCCTTTGAGGGTTGGCGCGTCAGGGATGGCGCGGGTCACGAAGTTGACGATACCGCCCACGTTCTGCGGGCCATAACGCACGGCGCCGCCGCCACGTACCACGTCCACTGCGTCCATGTTGCCCATGCTGATCGGCGCGAAAGACAGCTGCGGCTGGCCATAAGGCGCAAACGGCACAGGGATGCCGTCCATCAATACCGTGGAGCGTGACGCCAGACGCGGGTTGAGGCCACGAATGCCGAAGTTCAGCGCCATGTCATGGCTGCCCGTTCCGTTGTTGTCCGGAGCGTTGACGCCGGGGATACGATTGAGCACTTCACGCGCCGAGGTTGCGCCGACCCGCTCGAATTCTTCGCGACGAACCACGTCACGTGCGCCGGGGTGCTCGAAGACATTGGTCTGCTGCGCTTCACCCAGCCAGTCACCGATCACCGTGGATGCGCCCAGCTCGATCGGTGCGCCAGCGGCACTGGCCGATTGCAGGGTGAAACCGTTATTACCGTCGGCCATCGCCTGCAAGCCCGTACCTTCGAGCAAGGCATTGAGGCCCTGCTCGGGCGTGTATTGCCCTTCCAGCCCACGGCTTTTCAGACCGCTGGTGATCTGCGAACCGTAGGAAATCAGCACGCCTGATTCTCGACCGAACTGGCTCAACGCCGCTTCAAGCTCGCTCGGCGCGATGTGATACACCTTGGGTGCCACATCGGCAGCATAAGCCATCGACAGGCTGCCGACCGAAAGGCTGGCGCCGAAAATGACATGGCGCAACGTGCGCACCAGCGGTGAGAGTTGGGTAGGGCGGGCTGACATGCAGGAGTCCTTTGACCGGAAGGTTGAGAGATGCTTTCCCTGTCTGTCACGCGAGCGGCAGAAAACGGCTCACGTTTTTTGAAATTATTTTCCGAGGGCCGCCCATTTTTCTGCAGGCCCTGAATGGGAATGCTCTTTGTGACGCTCCGCGTCAAATTCTTGCTGCGGCGCAATGTCATGCCTGGCCCGCAATCACTGCACATAAACGAAAGCGCTTTTTTATCACGATGGCACTGACGACGCAGAGTGCGACGTAAGTGACAGGGCGAAGGAACCCGACGAAGTCGGGCCGGAAACGGAGCCAGGATTTTGGTTACTTTGATCCTTCAAAGTCACTCGCCGAGGGGCGAAAAGGTGCCTTGAGCCTTAATCGAACATCACTGACATCGCAAAACAGCTGTGTGACGCAGAGCGTCACGAAATGCATTACCACGCAGAGCGTGGGAACGATCATCAGGGTAGTTTCAGTACCGTATTCCGGGCTTTTCAGGACGTGGATAACGCTACGTGCTTGAGCATGGGGACAGTCAAACCCGTGCCTGCACGTTCACCCAGTACCGGGTGAAGCGCTGCACGCGCACGGGGAGGGCGAGCTGGAGCATGTCGAGGATGCGCTCGCTGTCGGCCAGCGGGTAGCTGCCGGAAATCAGCAGGTCGGCCACGTTCGCGTCGCAGTTCAGACGGCCGCGTCGATAACGCCCCAGCTCTGCCAGAAAGTCGGACAGCTTCATGCGCGACGCCACCAGCATGCCGTCGGCCCACGCGCCGCTGTTTGCATCCACCGTGCGCACGCTGTCCCAGGCATCACGGCCGAACGTGACCTGCTGGCTGGCGCGCAGCATCAAGCCGGGTCCGCTTTTGTTCGCCGGTGCGACTTCGATGGCGCCGGCAAACACGGCCAGTTGCGTGCGCCCGTCCAGTTGGCGCAGGTTGAAGCGGCTGCTGCCTGTCGACGCCCTGACAGTCCCCTGGGCGCTCAACAGGTTCAGCGGGCGAGCGTCTGCCGAGGCGCTCATGAGCAGTTCGCCCTGTAGCAGCTTGATCAAACGCTGCTGCGCATCGAAGCGCACATCCACGGCACTGGCGGTATTCAACTGCACCCGACTGCCATCGCTCAACGCAACTTTGCGTTGTTCGCCCACGCCGCTGTTGTAGTCAGCCAGCAACGGTTGCAGGGCAATCTGCTCGCGCAGGCTCCAGCCCGCCATCGAGCCTGCACCCAGCAGCAACAGCAGTTTCAAGGCATGCCGACGCCCGGCGGATTTCGGTGCGCCGAGCGCCGCATGGGCCAGCGGCGAGGACAGGCCGCTGAGGCGCTGATTGACCCGCTGCATATGCGCCCAGGCCCGCTGATGCTCGGAATTGCCATTAAGCCATGACTGCCACGCGTGCTGGCGGCGGGCGTCCAGCGCGCCCTCCTGCATTTCCAGCAGCCAGCCGACCGCTTGCTGCGCCACGGCAGGCGAAATGTCGGATTTGTTCAGGGAATCGTTGCTCAGGTTCATAAGGCGAAGTAGCAGCGCAGCGCGGCCTTGTTCAGGTGGCGTTTGACCGTCGCGATGGAAATATCCAGCTCGGCGGCGATCTGGCCGTGGCTCAGGCCATCGACCTGCGACATCAGAAACGCACGTTTGACCAGCGCTGGCAGGCCGTCCAGCAACTGATCCAGCTCCACCAGCGTTTCAAGAATGATCGCCCGCTCTTCTTCCGAAGGCGCTGCACACTCGGGCAGCTCTGCCAGTGCCTGATAGTAGGCACGCTCCAGGTCCTGACGCCGGTAGTGGTTGCACAACACGCGTTTGGCGATGGTCGTCAGAAAGGCGCGAGGCTCGATGATCTGCGCGGTATCGCGTGCGCCCAGCACTTTGACGAAGGTGTCCTGCGCCAGGTCCGCTGCGCTGTGGGGGCAGCCGAGCCTGCGCCGCAACCAGGTCGTCAGCCAGACGTTATGCGCCCGATACAGGCCTTCGACAGTGTGATTGGGAGCGGAGTGGGCGATGTGCATCACGGAGAACAATCCACGGGGACTCATTGATGGCGTGGATTCTGGCAGACTCTTTTGCGTATGAGAATATTTATCATTAATATTGCGCTTTATTCGTCCTGACAGGGACGAGCGGCTGGTCCTGCAGGGATTTATCACAACGTTTGCCATTGCGTTGTGATCCTGCCCCTTTGGTTTTAATCACCCAGTGAATATTTTCTGATGGACGTCACCACCGCAGGCAGGGCTGTGCCAGAAAAGCGCGCGCCGAAAACTACAGGCAAAAGGCTTACGGTCGCTTATCGGCTGGCCGTCACCTCGCGTTCGCTGGCGGCGATCCTTGGCGGCTACCTGCTGGCGTCGGTGGTCAGTATTTGCATCGCGCAGTGGTTGCCGGTTCCGCGCGCCGAAGCGGTGGTGACGGGCATGATGCTGTCGTTCCTCTTTTATCTGGTCGCGGTGCTCTGGTGTTTTGCCTGCCGCACGGCGCTACAGGCCTGGGTTGGTGTGCTCACGCCGTGTGCATTGCTCGGGGCCGCATACGCTGGCGTTCGGTGGCTGCTGTGAAGGACGGTTTCCGTCAGGCAATGGCCTGGCTGCACACGTGGGTCGGGCTGCTGTTTGGCTGGCTGCTGTTCGCGATCTTTCTGACGGGCACGCTTTCCTACTTCAAGGATGAGATCACCCAGTGGATGCAGCCGGAGATCCCGCTGCGCGCCCTTGATGCCGGTGCCAGCGTGCAACGGGCTCAGGATTACCTGCAAAACCATGCCGCCGGGGCGACGCGCTGGTTCATCAGCCTGCCTGACGAACGCACGCCGGGCCTGACGGTTGGCTGGTTGCCGGAGGGCAAGGCCGGGCAACGCAACAACTTCGTGCGCAAACTGCTTGATCCGCAAACCGGCAGCGAAGTGCAGGCGCGCGAAACCCGTGGCGGCGACTTCTTTTATCGATTTCATTACCAGCTGCAGATGCCACATCCCTGGGGCCGCTGGCTGGCGACCATTGCCGCGATGGTGATGTTTGTCGCACTCATCAGCGGGATCATCATTCACAAGAAAGTCTTCAAGGAATTTTTTACCTTCCGCCCGCGCAAGGGCCAGCGTTCGTGGCTGGACGGGCATAACGCGCTGGGCATTCTTGTGCTGCCGTTTCACCTGATGATCACCTACAGCAGCCTGGTAATTTTCATGTCGATGGTTATGCCTGCGAGCATTCTGAGCCAGTACGACACCGTTCAGGCGTTCTATCGCGAAGCCTTTCCGTCCCCTGAAACGGTCAAGCCAGCGGGTGAACCTGCGCCGCTGGTAGTACTCGCGCCGTTGGTCAGCGCGGCGAACGCGAACTGGGACAGCGGTCAGGTGGGCCGGGTGATCGTCAATAACCCGGGGGACAGCACAGCGATCGTGCTGCTCACGCGTGACGACAAAGGCAGCATCGTGCCGGACCGTGGCGGTGCGCTGACCTTCAACGGTGTCAGCGGCGAGCTGCAGAATGAGGTGCCGCAGCGTCCGACTGCTTTATTAATAGCGAGCGGGATGTACGGCCTGCATGTGGGCCATTTTGCCGAGCCGCTGTTGCGCTGGCTGTATTTCATCTTTGGCGTTGCCGGAACCGCAATGATCGGCACCGGGCTGGTGATGTGGCTGGGCAAGCGTCAGCTCAAGCACGCAAAAACCGGTGTGCTGCCGCTGGAGTTGCGTTTGGTGCAAGTGCTGAACATCGCCAGCATGTCCGGGCTGATGATCGCCGTGGCGGGCTTCTTCTGGTCCAACCGTTTGCTGCCCTCGGGCTTCTCCGGGCGCGCCGACTGGGAAATCAGCGTGTTTTTCACACTCTGGGCCTTGTCAGTCGTGCATGCACTTATGCGCAAAGGGCGTAATGCATGGCGAGAACAACTGACGCTGGGCGCGCTGCTGTTTGCCGGGCTGCCGCTGCTCGATCTGCTGACCAGCGGCCGCTATCTGCTCGATTCGCTGTTGGCAGGCCGTTGGGTGCACGCCGCCTTTGACCTGACGGCGCTGATCACTGGCGTATTTCTTGGTTGGGCGGCGCTGAAGTTCAAGGCTGTACCTGTTGCTGAAACAGCCCGCGTTGCCGTGCAGGCCACCCCTCAGGAGACTCACTGATGCTGTTGGCGGCCTTGCTGTGTTATGTGGGGTTCACCTGCCTGTGCCTGTCGATGGCGCGCCATTACAGCGAACTGCTCAAAGGCTCGCTGACCGGGCGTCGCCGCCGGGTGCTCAAATTGATCGGCTGGAGCGCATTGGTGCTGTCGTCGTGGGCGGCGGTCGATGCCGATGGCTGGATGATTGGGGTTGTGCACTGGTTTGCCGTCTTGATGAGCAGCGTGGTGTTGCTGGTTGCGCTGCTGCCTTTTCGGCCGCGTTGGGTGCTTGCACTGGCGGGATGCGGCGCGCTGCTCAGCCCGTTTGCCGCCATGAGCCAATTATTGGCCTAGCGCCAGACGATATTCGCCCGGTGTGGCGCCCACGGCCTGGCGAAACCGGTTGCTGAAATGGCTCGCGCTGGCAAAGCCGCAGGCCAGGGCGATCTCGCCCAGCGGTGTGGTTGTCTGGCGCAGCAACCGGCGGGCCTGGTCGATGCGTCGTGCCAACAGGTATTGATGCGGCGGCAGGCCGAAACTTTCGCGGAACATGCGTGCGAAGTGGTATTCCGACAGCGCACACAGCCCCGCCAGTTGGCCAAGGCTCAGCGGGTCGGCCAGGTGCATTTCGATGAAGTCCACCAGATGACGCCGCAAGTGCGGAGCCAGTCCGCCTTTCAGGCGTAAACCCTCGCGCAACCCTACCTGACTGAGCATCGCATGGCTGACCATCTCGTGCGCCAGGCTGCTGGTCAGCAAGCGCTCGCCGGGCTCTGCCCAGTTCATGTGAATCAACTGCTGGAATCGCCTGGCCTGAACCTCGTCGTCGAGGAAGGTGTGCTCGCGCAATTGCATTTCGCGAGGCTCGCGATCCAGCAGGGTCACGCAGCCCAGCGCGAAGTGTTCCTGGCTGAAATACAAATGTGCCAGACGGATCTCGCCATTCACCACCCAGGCCGACTCGTGGCCTGCGGGCAGCACGCAGAGTTTGCCCGGTGAGCCTTTCTGATCAGGCTGGCCGCGCCGGAACGTACCGGTGCCGTCGGCGATGTAACACGACAACGTGTGATGAGTCGGCGCGTGATATTCCTGCGAGTCGTGCCGATTGTTCCACTGCGCGGCCATCAAGCCGTCGCCCAGCGGCGCGCTTTGCTCAAGGCGGGCATGGGGTGAGCTGCTCAAGGCCTGAAAGACCTGAATGGAGTCGATGGCTGACATAGTGATCCCTCTAGGCTTCGTATCCTACCCGCAGCCCATGCCGTTGCCATTAGCTGTTCAATCAAAAGCGCAAGATTATGCAAACGGCGCGCGCGCCGGACGCAGCAGACTGATGGCTCATTGAGGAGCCTGCACCATGAACATTTCGCTTTATCTGCTGACTGTGCTGATCTGGGGCACGACCTGGATCGCCCTGAAACTTCAACTCGGCGATGTCGCTATTCCAGTCTCCATCGTGTATCGCTTCGCATTGGCGGCCCTGGTGCTGTTCGGTTTTTTGTTGCTGAGCAAACGCCTGCAACCGGTCAATCGTCGCGGCCAGTTGATCTGTCTGGCGCAGGGCGTGTGCCTGTTCTGCGTCAACTTCATGTGTTTCTACACCGCCAGCCAATGGATACCAAGCGGCCTGATCGCCGTGGTGTTCTCGACCTCGACGTTATGGAATGCGCTGAATGCGCGGGTGTTCTTTCGCCAGAAAATCGCCGGCAACGTCATGGCCGGTGGCGCGATGGGCTTGCTGGGGCTGGCGTGTCTGTTCTGGCCCGAGCTGTCCGGGCACAGCGCCAGCCGCGAGACCCTGATCGGCCTGGGCCTGGCCCTGCTCGGCACACTGTGCTTCTCGGCGGGCAACATGCTGTCGAGCCTGCAACAAAAAGCCGGCCTGCGCCCGCTGACCACCAATGCCTGGGGGATGTTCTACGGCGCAAGCATTCTTGGCATTTACTGCCTGCTCAGCGGCACACCGTTCACGTTTGAGTGGAACACGCGCTACGTCGGTTCGCTGTTTTACCTGGTGATACCCGGCTCGGTGATCGCCTTTACCGCCTACCTGACCCTGGTCGGGCGCATGGGCCCGGAGCGCGCGGCTTACTGCACCGTGCTGTTCCCGATTGTGGCGCTGAACATCTCGACATGGGTTGAGGGCTACCAGTGGACCTTTGCCGCCTTGCTTGGGCTGGTGCTGGTGATGGCGGGGAATGTGCTGGTGTTCAGAAAAGCCAGGCCGGTTGCCGTTGTGGTGAACGGCAAGCTGGCTTGAGCCAGTGTCGATCGTTCCTCATGCAAGGAACGATCAACAGCGGTATGACACTCAGCCCTTCCACACCTGCGGATTGACCAGATCCTGCGGACGCTCGCCCAGCAGTGCACTGCGCAGGTTGTTGTAGGCGCGGTCGGCCATCGCCTGGCGGGTTTCCGTGGTGGCCGAGCCGACGTGGGGCAGGGTGACGGCATTCTTGAGCTGGAACAGTGGCGATTCGCTCAGCGGTTCTTTTTCGTAGACGTCCAGACCAGCGCCGCGAATAGTGCCGTTCTGCAGGGCTTCGATCAGTGCCGGTTCATCGACAATCAGCCCGCGGGCGATGTTGACCAGAATGGCGCCAGGCTTCATCAGGCTCAGCTCGCGACGGCCGATCAGGTGTTTGGTCTTTTCGCTCAACGGCACCACCAGGCAGACGAAATCTGCCTCGGCCAGCAGTTGGTCCAGGCTGCGAAACTGTGCGCCCAACTCCTGTTCCAGTTCAGTCTTGCGGCTGTTGCCGCTGTACAGAATCGGCATGTTGAAGCCCAGACGACCACGGCGGGCAATGGCTGCGCCGATATTGCCCATGCCGACGATACCTAGCGTCTTGCCATGCACATCGGTGCCGAAATGGGGCTGTTCGATGCTGCGCGTCCACTGTCCGGCCTTGGTGTAGGCGTCCAGTTCGGCAACTCGGCGGGCGCTGCTCATGATCAGCGAGAAGCCCAGGTCGGCGGTGCTTTCGGTCAGTACATCCGGCGTGTTGGTCAGCAGAATGCCGCGCTCGCTCAGGTAGTCGACATCGTAGTTGTCGTAGCCCACCGAAATACTGGAAACCACTTCCAGTTGGGTAGCGCTGTGCAGCTGTTCGCGACCCAGCTTGCGGCCTGCGCCGATCAACCCGTGGGAGTGCGGCAGGGCTTCGTCAAACTGGGCGTTGATATCGCCCTGTTTGGGATTGGGCACGATAACGTTGAAATCCTGCGCCAGGCGCTCGGCCATTTCGGGGGAAACACGGCTGAAGGCGAGTACGGTTTTTTTCATCGGGCAGTCACTCTTGAGCGATTGAATGAGTAGCACGCTAACATTCCTGCCCGCCCTTTGGCAGCCGCTTTTTGCAGCTGTACGATGTCAGCAGGACGCTTTGAGTGCCTGTACGTGCAAGTCGGCTTCATCGGCCGCGAGGATTTCCGGCAGCGAGCCGCGCAGGTATTCGACCCAGGTCCTGATCTTGGCGTCCAGGTACTGGCGCGACGGGTAGATGGCGTACAGGTTCAGCTCTTGCGAGCGATAGTCGGACAGTACGCGCACCAGCGTGCCGTTGCGCAAGCCTTCGATGGCCGAGTAGATCGGCAGGATACCGATGCCCATGCCGCTGGAAATCGCGGTCTTCATGGCGTCCGCCGAGTTGACCAGCAACGGCGAGCTGTTGATGGTGACCATCTCCTGGCCTTCCGGGCCGTCGAACAGCCATTTGTCCAGCGGGAACACCGGGCTCACCAGGCGCAGGCACGCATGGTTCAAAAGGTCTGCGGGCTTGTGCGCCATGCCGAAGGTTTTGACGTACTCGGGGGATGCACACACGATGCTGTAGGTAATGCCCAGGCGTTGCGACACAAAGCCCGAATCGGCCAGTTCGCTGGCCAGCACGATCGACACGTCGAAGCCTTCTTCCAGCAAGTCTGGCACCCGGTGGGTCATGGTCAGGTCGAAGGCGACGTCCGGGTGGTTGCGCCGATAGCGGGCAATGGCATCGATCACATAGTGCTGACCGACACCCGGCATCGAATGCACCTTGAGCTGCCCGGCGGGCCTTGCATGGGCGTCGCTCGCTTCGGCCTCGGCTTCCTCGACCGAGGCCAGAATCTGCTCGCAGCGCAACAGGTAACGCTTGCCCGCTTCGGTGAGAGCAATGCGTCGTGTGGTGCGGTTGAGCAGCCGGGTCTGCAGGTGCGCTTCAAGGTTGGACACAGCGCGCGAGACGTTGGCGGTCGTGGTGTCCAGCACGGCAGCGGCGGCGGTGAAGCTGCCCGCCTGTGCCACGCTGCTGAAAGCGCGCATGTTTTGCAGGGTGTCCATGAGTACATCTCTGAATAGATGGCAAATTGTGACATGAAGTAACGATTGCATGTCAGCCAGACCAAAGCATTATCGCCGTTTCAGTAACAAAGATTCACATATATCCCCGCTTATCGCCGTGTCGAGTGCCGCCTAGAATCGCCGCCATTCAAGGTGCATTACCTTCGCTCGGGAACTCGCAGCTGTGCCGCGTCGCATTATCAGAGGGCTCTGGCCCGTAGGTCTTCTGGCTTTTACGCTGGTCCTCAGCGGCTGTATCGGAACACATGGAATCACACCGCAGGGCATTGTTCTGCACGCTGACAGCTTGGCCACCGATCAGGCGATTCAGAGCGCTTCCCTCGACGCCCATTGGCCCGCAGCGCAATGGTGGCGTGCCTACGGCGACGCGCAACTGGATCGATGGGTCGACATGGCGACGCTGGGCAGCCCGAGTCTGGCACTTGCCGCTGCTCGTGTGCGCCAGGCAAAGGCGATGGCGCAGGTGGCCGAGTCCGCCGAGTCTGTGCAAGTGCAAGGCAACGCCAGCCTGATGCGTCACGACTGGCCCGAGGATCAGTTTTATGGCCCCGGCGCGCTGGCCGATACTCACACCTGGGACAACAATGCGTCGCTGGGCTTGAGCTACGCACTGGACCTGTGGGGACGTGAACGCAACGCCAGCGAGCAGGCCGTTGATCTGGCGCACATGAGTGCTGCCGAGCAGCGTCAGGCGCAGCTCGAATTGCAGGAAAACGTGGTCCGCGCCTACATCCGGCTGTCCCTCGACTACGCCCGACTGGATATCGCCGAGGCGGCACTGGCCCAGCAGCAACAGATACTCGACCTGGCGCTGCGTCGCCTCAAGGGCGGGATCGGTACGCACTTCGACGTCAGTCAGGCCGAAACCCCGCTGCCTGAGGCACATCGGCAGATCAACGCGCTGCAAGAGGCCATCGCGTTGAGTCGCAACCAACTGGCCGCGCTGGCAGGCAAGGGACCGGGGCAGGGCGCAGCGTTGCAGCGGCCTGCGCTGTCGTTGCACACCGCGCTGACATTGCCCTCGGCATTGCCCGCCGAACTGCTTGGTCAGCGACCTGACGTGGTGGCTGCGCGCTGGCAGGTGGCGGCGCAGGCACGCGGTATCGACGTTGCGCATGCGGACTTTTATCCCAACGTCAATCTGGTCGGCAGCCTGAGCTACATGGCCACGGGCGGTGGCTTACTCGAGTTTCTGAACGGCAGCAAGCTGGGTTACAAGGTCGGGCCGGCCATCAGCCTGCCGATTTTCGACGCTGGACGCTTGCGGGCGGAGCTGGGGCGGGTGTCCGCTGCTTATGATCAGGCCGTGGCGCATTACAACCAGACGCTGGTGATGGCGCTGAAAAGTGTTTCCGACCAGTTGATTCGGCGCACCTCTATGGACAAGCAGCAGGCACTCGCCGCCGAGTCGGTGGCGTCGGCGCAAAAGACCTACGACATTGCTTTGATCGCCTGGCAGCGCGGCCTGACCGATTACCTGAACGTGCTCAATGCGCGCACGCAGTTGTTTCGCCAGCAGCAGGTTCAGCAACAGGTCGAGGCCGCGCGACTGGAAGCCTACGCCGGGCTGATGGTGGCGCTGGGCGGTTACGCTGACGGGAATCGCAAAGGCAATGGTCATTGCGCACACACCGTCGCCGAGTCTGAGGGCGGGCAATGATCGCCTCGCTACAGCGCATCACCGACCTGCCGTGGCGTCGCGAATTGTATAGCTGGGCGCGCAGTGACGGGGTGACCTGGGTTTACATCTTCAAGGTGCTGCTCGCCGCATTCCTCACCTACTGGCTGGCGCTGCGTCTGGAACTGCCGCAGCCGCACACGGCTATGATCACCGTATTCATCGTCATGCAGCCACAGAGCGGGCAGGTGTTCGCCAAGAGTTTTTATCGCCTGCTGGGGACGCTGGCCGGGTCGGCGATGATGGTGCTGTTGATGGCCCTGTTTGCGCAGAGTCCGCTGCCGTTTCTCGGCAGTCTCGCGCTCTGGGTCGGCCTGTGTTCGGCCGGCGCGGCGCGCTATCGCAACTTTCGCGCGTATGGCTTTGTGCTGGCCGGGTATACCGCAGCCATGGTCGGGCTGCCTGCGCTGGCGCATCCGGAAGGTTCGTTCATGTCGGCGGTGTGGCGGGTAGTGGAAATTAGCCTGGGCATCCTGTGTTCCACGGCCATCAGTGCAGCGGTGCTGCCGCAGAGTTCCAGCGCTGCGATGCGCAACGCGCTGTATCTGCGCTTTGGCGGGTTCGCGCGCTTCGTGGTCAACGGCCTGCGCGGCGACATTTCACGCACTGAATTTGAAACCGGCAACGTACGTTTTGTGGCCGAGGCTATCGGCCTTGAAGGGCTACGCAGCGTCACGGTGTTCGAAGACCCGCACATGCGTCGCCGTAACGGTCGACTCAACCGCTTGAACAGCGAATTTATGGCGGTCACCACGCGCTTCAATGCGCTGCACCAATTGCTCGCGCGTCTGCGCCTCGAGCAGGCCGATCAGGTGTTGAAGCATATCGATCCCGGCCTTGAAAACCTTGCGCAACTGCTCGACGGATTCGCCGACCGCGCCTTGACCAACGATGACGCGGCGCTGCTGGTCACGCGTCTGGAGTCATGCAGGGCGTACTTTCCCGAGCGCGTCAGAGGCCTGCGCACCGAGCTTGAGCGCACCCTGCCCAGCGACGCCGAACGATTGGACTTTCACACCTCGTTCGAGCTGCTGTACCGCCTGCTCAGTGAGTTGCTCGACTACGCACGAACCCATGCATCGCTGGCCGACCACACGCATGAGCGTGAACAGTGGAAGGGCTCGTTCGTACCGCGTACCCACTGGATGACCGCGCTGGCAGCCGGCGCCCGGGCGACCTGCGTGGTCGGCCTGATGAGTGTGTATTGGGTGCTGACGGCGTGGCCCAGCGGCGCGAGCATGGTCCTGGCCTCGGCGGCCACCGTTGCGCTGTCGTCGACCACCCACAATCCCAGGCGCATGTCGCTGCAGATGGCCGGCGGTACATTGCTCGGTGCGCTGTCGGGTTTTATCGAAACGTTTTTTCTGTTCCCGCACATCGACGGTTTTCCGTTGCTGTGCCTGCTGTTGGCCCCGGTGTTTGTGCTCGGCGCGTACCTGGGGTCACGTCCGCATTGGACGGGTTACGGCTTGGGGCTGCTGATCTTTTTCAGCCTGGGCTCGGTGCCGGACAACCTCACGGTTTACAACCCTTACACCTTCATCAACGATTACATCGCGATGGTCGTGGGCATGCTGATCTGCGCCGCTGCCGGGGCAATCATCCTGCCGCCCAACAGCCGCTGGATGTGGCAACGCCTGGAACAGGCCTTGCGCAATCAGGTGGTGTTTGCGATCAGCGCACCACTCAAGCGTCTGGGCTCAAGCTTCGAAAGCCAGGCCCGCGACCTGATGCACCAGGCGTACGGCCTGGCGATTGGCAAACCGCTGATTCAGCGCGAGTTGTTGCGCTGGATGTTCGTGGTGCTGGAAATCGGCCACGCCATTATCGAGCTGCGCCATGAACAGGCGCTTCTGCCGATTCACCCTGCCTACGCCGGATACCAGCCCTGGCGCATCGCGTTGCGAGTCATGGGGCGCGCCTTGGTGCGGCTGTTCATCCAGCCTGATGCGGTCAATCTGCAGCGCTGCCTGGCGGCAGTCGATCAGGCCATCAAGCGGGTGCAGGAGGCCGATGAACCCTTCGCTTCGCATTTCGATACGTCGGTGCTGCGCCGAGTAAAAAGCTACCTGCACTTTATCCGCTCGTCGCTACTGGCAATCGCCGCTGGCCGCCTATGCCGTCGAGCAGAACGCCTCGGGAGTGGTTCATGCCGCGTGAAATAGCGTTTCACGGTCTGTACATGCCGACCCTCACGCTGATCTTTCTGCTGGCCGTTGTTCTTGCATGGGCACTGGATCGACTGCTGGCCGGTTTTGACCTGTATCGGCATTTCTGGCACCCGGCCTTGCTGCGTCTGAGCCTGTTTATCTGCATCTTCGGCGCGTTGGCGCTGCCCCTTTATCGTTGACGCCTGAGTCGGGAAAAATCTCTGGATGAAAAAGTTCTTCAGTCTGTTTGCCACGTTGCTGGTGCTGGCAATCGCGCTCTGGATCGGTCGCACGCTGTGGGTCGACTACATGGATAGCCCATGGACCCGCGATGGCCGTGTACGCGCCGATATCATCAACGTGGCCGCCGATGTGTCCGGCAGCGTGGTCGACGTCCCGGTGCATGACAACCAGTGGGTAAAACGTGGCGATCTGCTGATGCAGATCGACCCGGAGCATTACCGGATCGCCGTGAAGCAGGCACAGGCATTGCTGGCTTCACGCAAGGCGACCTGGGAGATGCGCAAACTGAATGCCAGGCGGCGTGCCGACATGGATGAACTGGTCATCTCGGCGGAAAATCGTGACGACGCGAGTAACGTAGCCACCTCGGCCCTTGCCGATTACCAGTTGGCCCAGGCGCAACTGGAGGCAGCCGAGCTTAACCTGGCACGCACGCGGGTACTGGCGGCGGTGGACGGTTACGTCACCAACCTCAATGTTCATCGCGGCGACTATGCGCGCATCGGTGAGGCGAAGATGGCCGTGGTCGACATGAACTCGTTCTGGGTCTACGGCTTCTTCGAGGAAACCAAGTTGCCGCACCTGAAAGTGGGTGATCCTGCGGACCTGCAACTGATGAGCGGCGAGGTGCTCAAGGGGCATGTCGAAAGCATCGCACGCGGCATCTACGACCGTGACAACCCGCAAAGCCGCGAATTGATCGCCGACGTGAACCCGACCTTCAACTGGGTGCGTCTGGCCCAGCGCGTGCCGGTGCGTATTCATCTGGATCAGGTACCGCAGGATGTGTTGCTGGCGGCGGGGATGACCTGCACGGTGATCGTCAGACCGGTAGACGGCTGATCAACGCGGAGGACGCAGAGCGTCCAGAATGGCGTGCCAGCGCGTCCGTACTGCCAAGAAAGGTTTACCCCTCCCGCTTACAGCAGGAGTAGAGCCGCCACAGCGCCCAGGCGTAAGCGCCGTCCGTTGCTTGAGCACGGGGGCGCGAGTTGGGAAACACCGCACAGCTCTGACTGAGGCTGGGTGAGAGCTTTTGCCATTTGCCAGTTCTGGCATCGCTCTCGATCAGATCTCTAGCGGGCAAGTAGCCTGGCTGTGGCAGCGCAAGCCGTGGCTGGTAGACATGGACCTGCCCGCGGCGCGTGATTACATCTCCTGCACGTTGAGCCATCACAGATGCGGCCTTGTAGTCGTCTGCCTGGTGAATGAAGCCACTATGCGGATAGACGCTCCCCCACATATCACCGGAAGTGAGACCGCCGATCTCGCGCCGTCCGGGTATAAGCGTCCCCGGATAGACTGATTCAGAAACGCCGTAGCGCCACGCAACCGTATCCAGTGTGCTAAGGAGGTATGGCATGTATGGAGTGGCAGCGCCTGCGAAGTTGAAAACGCGATCTGCTCATGTTGGTCTAGTGCCGAATGACGCCGAGTGTCGCTCCAGTAACTTCGATAGCCAGTTGCTATCGCTTTGGCAGTGCCGATTGCTAGTGTTTAAACCGATTACCTGATGCCCTTGGCGCACTAAAAATCGATTACGGAAAATTAGATATGGGCGAGTTATAGGATGACCTACGAGTGATGGCGCATTGAGATTAACTCATTGGCAGGATTGAAGGGTAAATACCCGATCTCATGAGGCATTGAGGCCAGTAGAGGGGGGAAGTGCAATATGACCGGCTCTCCGATGTGGATAACATAGGAGGTAGTGTCAGGCAACCGTAAAAATTAGAGTTTTTTGGGTTGACACCAGCCAAATGAAATTGTAAAAAAACATCAGCCTTAAATTGCAATACATTACCTAAGTGGGTTCGCGAATGGATTTGTCGACACTTATATTCTTCTTGCCTGCGTGCTTTGCTTTGAATCTAGCTCCGGGTCCAAACAATCTCCTCTCAATAAATAATGCAGCGCATCATGGTTTCGCGGCTTCTTGCTTTGCGGGGCTTGGGAGGCTTGTCGCATTCGCCATAATGATAGCTCTAGCTTCCGCCGGGCTAGCGGCCGTGATCTTTGCATCCAAAACGATTTTTATTACCGTAAAATTGCTAGGTGCTGCCTACCTTATCTACTTGGCGTACAAGTTATGGGTCAGCGATGGGAGTGCGATGGATCAAAAGGGTGGTGAGTTAGAAGGGAAAATATCAACGCTAATGCGTCGAGAATTTCTTGTGGCAATTGGAAACCCTAAAGCGATATTGATATTTACTGCGTTCCTGCCTCAATTTGTCGTACCTGACGAGGATGTATTCACGCAATTTATTACTCTTGGAGCTACATTCTTAGCTCTCGAATGGATCGCTATTGCAATTTATGCATATTTGGGGCTGCATCTTCAGCGGTGGCTTGCGGGAGTTAAGGCAAAAAAAATATTTAATCGAGTTTGCGGTTCGCTTCTTGGTGGGGCCGGTTTATCTTTGCTCGTTGCTAGGCATGCGGGGTTGTAAATCTTGAACAACTGCCTATAGCAGCCAGTACTGGAATCACTGTAAGTCTAAGCTTATCTCAGTTGGTGTTGAGATGACACCAAGAGGGTGCTATTGCCCCGGCTATTGTTATTCCTGGGGTAATAGCTGGAGTCTTCAAGGATTAGAGTTATGAGTTTTTTAGGAGCGTCGAACTGTATAGACTTGCTCAGCAGACAAGTGGCTGAACATCGTAGTATGAAGTTGCAGGATCCTCGGGCACCTAACTGGCCAAGTGTGGTGAATGTAAGTTTATTCATAGATCGCTCTCTGGTCTGGGCCAAAAAGCTTCGAGCCGCTATCTCAGATGTTAATTCTCCAATAGTAATCCTGATGAGATTAGGCGTTGAGCCTGCTAGCTTGCTATTCGGCGCGTTACAGGCGGGGCTGTTTCCTATATTGATGAAGCCAGCGACCCCAGTTGGTCTTTTGATTGAAGCTGTCCAAGAAACCCGCTGTTTTTTAGTCGCGGTACCGGTGGGGCTGACGGTTGAAATCGCAAAGCATGGATTTGTGTTCGTGAATGGGAATCAGGACTATGCGATTTTGCGCGCACCGTACCCCTTGCTAACACACTCACAACTGCCGCGCGAGCCATTAGAGTGTCAGTTACCTGGCCTTTGATTTAAGCAAGGAAAATATAAGAGTTAACGTTTTAAGTGCTCCCCCTTTCCCCTCTTCATCCGCTATTGGGCATACGGCTTACAGCGGACTTAGCGACACGTACGCGAAAAAATTACAACCAACGGTTACTCCTTCTGTCAATGAGATTTTAAATGTAGCAATTTTTTTGATCTCCGATAATTCAATAGGTGTAACAGGGGATCGCATTTTTGTAGATGGGGGGGTTCCACAATATGTCTGCAGCGATATAGTAAATATCGAGACGCTGTTGATCCAAAATGGGGGGCTACAGTTTCGGTACACTTTTCGGAAAGCTATCGCAGTTTCATTTTAGACGTTACGTGGCCTTGCGCAAACTTCGCACGCGCAAGGTAACTAGTGTACTGTTTTCGAAAAAACCAGTTACTGACTAACGGAAAAGTCAAGTTTTATCGATAGCTTAGATTGAAGGTCATAGGTAACCTATTTCACAAACAGTACACTAGCTAATCTTTAATGCCGCTGGGTGGGTCTGAGGCAAGCCAGTCGATTGCTGAAAGCAGTACGTCTCCGTCAGGAGCACCTTGCAGCTTGATTGATCGTAAGCGCTCCATAACCCCCACCAGATTCAAGATGGGTGGTGCGCTCAGTTAGGCGAGCGGTAAGTAGCCTTCCTTCACGTATCGCTCCAGCTTGCTCCAGTTACTGCGAGGTAACTGATGGTTTGCCCATGGCGTTCTGAGCGGTGACCTGTGGCTGTGTCTTTTCGATCCGGCTTTTCAAAAGCCGAGAACTGATCGCCGACGTGAACCCGACCTTCAACTGGGTGCATCTGGCCCAGCGCGTGCCGGTGCGTATTCATCTGGATCAGGTACCGCAGGATGTGCTGCTGGCGGCGGGTATGACCTGCACGGTGATTGTCAGGCCGGTAGGCGGCTGATGCTTGAGGACGCAGAGCGTCCAGAACGGCATGCCAACGCGGAACATGGGCACTATAGTTAAAAGACTCGGCTACAGATCAGCGTTCAGTCCAAAGCGTTTTCTCAGGCCCATATCCAGCAGCCCTTTGGGCAGCAACCACGCCATCAGTGGCAGCAGGCTTGAGCCGTTGCCCAGTCGCAGCAGGCGTGGCGGATGGGTGTGTTGCACGGCCTTGAGCAGGTCGCGAGCGAATTCCGTGGCGGGTGTAGGGTTGTCCAGAGAAGCCCTGGCGCGTGCACGAATGCTTTCGCGAATCGGCCACCAGGGCGATTGTTCGCTGATCAGTTGCTCGGCTTCGTGGCTGGCATTCTTCGCGAAGCTCGACGCAATCGCGCCGGGCTGAACCTCCATCACCTGTACGCCGAACGGCGCCAGCTCGAGACGCAGCGCATCACTGAGCGCATGCACCGCCGCCTTGGATGCGCAATAAGCCCCCGCGAACGGCGTGACCAGCACACCGGATACGCTGCCGATGTTCACCACCAGCCCCTTGTTACGCCGCAGTGCCGGAAACAGCGCCCGAGTCACCCCGACGACGGAAAACACATTGGTTTCGAACTGCCGCTGCAACGCATCCACGCCACCGTCCAGCAGCGGGCCCATCGCGCCGTAACCTGCGTTGTTGATCAGGACATCCAGGCCGCTGTGTTCCAGACCGGCGGCCAGTTGCTCCAACGCCAGTTTGTCGTTGACGTCCAGTTGCACGGCGATGAAACCCGCTGCACTCAGTGCCGCGACATCGTCGGCCTTGCGTGCAGTGGCCCAGACTTCATAGCCAGTGGCCTTGAACGCGTCGGCCAGAGCACGGCCGATTCCGCTTGAACAGCCTGTAATCAAAGCAATGGGCATGTGGGGATCCTTGTCGTCAGTCCGAGAAACTGCCTTGTAGATGTTCTGCGCGAAATGCCAGGGTTTGCGGGCGGTAGCCATTACGTAACGCAGGCAACGGCACACAATCCTGCCACGCTGCCTTTGACTGAAGCTGGCCGGGGCCGCGATAGCGTGCAGAAGTGTAGGTGTTGTCCACCAGATTCACGGTGTCGCCCGGCGCGTAGGCCGCGATCCGCCAGTGCAGCTCCAGCAGGGCAGCCTGATTGTCGTTGGTTATCGAAACGCGCAGCGGCCGGTCTGCCGGGCAGCCTTGCGGGTCGTAACCAAGCTGGATGTCCAGACGTTCCAGCTGGCGCGTTTCCTGACTTTCCTGCCAGATCACGATGGCCGCCACGATGCCCAGCCCCGCCGCCGCTGCGAGCGACACTGGCAAGGCCTTGGCCGGATAGCGCAGCAACAGGATCAGCCAGGTCAGGATTAACAAAATGCCGATCAACATGCGGCGGGTCTCCAGCCGGGGGCAGTGCTGCACATCCTACAGACATTGCAGACGGGTTGACCAATGGGCAGATACCAGGCCGGTAGAGGACCTGGCGGGGGCGACACCTGTCATAAGTGCCAGTAGGCGCCATCGGTTCATTCATCTAGATTGTGGGCAGCAAGGAATATTCCGGGTTCTCTGGGCTAGCTACAGGTCCCTGTCATGGTCGAAAGCTCATTCATTCTGCATCAGCACACGCCTGCGCTACAGTCAGTGGACCCGCGCGGGTTGTCTGTGGCGTCGATTCTGCTGTGTCGTTCGAGCATCGACCACGAGCCGGAAATGCGCATCAGCCAGGCGTCATTCGACGTTGCCGGTCGACTGGTCAGCCGTTGGGACCCGCGCCTGTTGGCTGATCGGGCGCCCGCTAATCTCAGCGTCATTCATTCGCTCAGCGGTCAGGTGCTGGCCAGTGACAGCGTCGATGCTGGCTGGCGAGTGTCGTTGGCGGGTGAGGCCGGGCAGGTGCTGGTGGCCTGGGATGCTCGGGGCGTTGCGCGACGTACTGGGTACGACGCGTTGCTCAGGTCGACGGAGGTTTTTGAAGATGTACACTGCGTCGAGCGTCTGCTTTATGGCGGCCCTGATTCGACCGCGTATAACCAGTGCGGTCAGCTGATTCGTCATGATGATCCGGCAGGCACGCTGCTTGATGAAGCGTTCGGTCTTTCCGGAAGTGTGATCAGGCAAACGCGGCGCTTTCTGCACTCTGCCAATGAGCCTGACTGGCCCGAGTCGCTGACCGGGCGTGATGCCTTGCTGGAGCCCGGCGACGGCGCAACCACGTGCTGGCAATACAGCCCGTTGAACGAGAGCACTCAGCAGACCGATGGGCAGGGCAATGTTCGGTTTCTGGGTTACACCGTTGCAGGGCAATTGAAAGACAGTCGTTTACAGCTCAACGGTCAGGCCGAACAGGTTCTGGTCAGTGCCATTCAGTATGACGCGCAGGGGCGGGTGGTGTCGGAAACGGCTGGCAATAGTGTGATCAGCACGGCGTGGTATGACACTGAAGACGGTCGCCTGAAGGAATTGAATGCCACGCGTAGTAATGGGCAGGTGTTGCAGGATTTGCGTTACGGCTATGACCCGGTCGGTAATGTAATCCGTGTCGAGGACCGCGCTCAGCCAACTGTCTTTAAGGGCAATCAGCGCATCGACTCTGTTTCAACCTATCACTACGACACGCTTTACCAATTAATCGAAGCCACAGGCAGGGAATCGGCAGTCGTCAATTACGGTCCGGTGTTTCCTGGTTTTCAAAGTCCTGCGGATCCAACGCGATTGGCTAACTACACGCAGACTTATCGCTACGACGCGGGTGGCAACCTGCAACAGCTTACCCACACAGGCGCGCAGTCCCATTCGCGAACGCTGGTGACTGCGCGTTACAGCAATCGCAGTCTGCCGGTGATCAATGACCATATACCCGATGAAGCAGAAATCGCTGCTGCCTTCGACGCCAATGGAAATTTGCTCGCCCTGCAAGCCGGGCAAGATCTGAGCTGGGACCGACGCAACCAGTTGCAGCAGGTGCGGCCAGTGGTTCGCGATAACGCTGCGGACGACAGCGAACGCTATATATACGACGCCAGCGGCCAGCGCCTGCGCAAGGTACGCACCACGCAGGCCAAAGCCGTTACCCACATCGCCGACGTGCGCTACTTGCCAGGGCTGGAAGTGCGCACCGATAGCGCCACTGGTGAAACCCTGCACGTTGTAGTGGCTCAGGGCGGGCGCAATAACGTGCGCGTGCTGCACTGGCAGACCGGCAAACCCGATACGCTGTATCCGATCCACGAACCCCACATTTCAAGCCACTGGCTGACGCCTGATGCTGTGCTCCCGTTTTCTTTCAGGAGCCAGCACCATGATGCGACCCGACGCCAAAGTCGAGAAAGTCTACCTCTATCCCAAACCCGTGGATTTCAGAAAATCCATCGATGGCTTAGCTGCTTTGGTCGAGTTGGATATTAAAGTGGCGGTCTTTGATCCGGTGCTCTTTGTCTTTCTCAACAAATCCCGGAATCGAGTGAAGATTTTGTATTGGGAGCGTAACGGCTTCTGCCTTTGGCTCAAGCGTCTCGAGTCCGAGCGTTTCAAAATCTCGCCAGATGATGTCGACGAAGCCATTGTGCTGACGGTTCAGGAATTGAATTGGCTGCTGGATGGATTTGATCTGTGGCGCAACCGTCCTCATAAGATTTTGACTCCAAGGTTTGTTGCCTGACGGGTATAATCCAGGGCATGCGACCATTGCCCGACAACCTTCCTGACGATCCCGTATTGCTCAAACAGATGCTGCTTGAGAGCTACGAAGCACGCTCGCGCGAACAGGAAGTTAAAGACGCCTACGCCACTCACATCGTTGATCTCAAAGAGCAGATCAAGCTGCTGCGTGACCGTATTTTTGGTCGAAAGTCCGAACAAACCGTCGAGCCTAATACCCCTCAACTTGCCTTGTTCAATGAACCTGAAAGCGAGCCTATGCTCCCGGTCGGCGATGCTGATGAGGAAGTAGTTGCTCCTGCGCCACGCCGTGGCAAGCGCAAGCCACTGTCGGCTGATCTGCCGCGCATTGAAGTCATCCACGAGCTGCCCGAACACGAACTGACCTGTGCCTGCGGTTGCCGCAAGCATGTCGTCAGCGAGGAAACCAGCGAGCAACTGGATATCGTGCCGATGCAGATTCGGGTGATCAAACACATCCGCAAAGTCTACGGCTGTCGTGGCTGTGAGTCGGCACCGGTCACAGCCGGCAAGCCTGCGCAGTTGATTGAAAAGAGCATGGCCAGCCCCAGCGTGTTGGCCATGCTGCTGACCACCAAGTATGTCGACGGCTTGCCGCTGCATCGTTTTGAAACGGTGCTAAGCCGACATGGCATAGAAATCCCGCGTCAAACGTTGGCCCGCTGGATTATCCAGTGCGGCGAACATTTGCAGCCGCTGTTAAATCTGATGCGTGATCGATTGCTGGAAAGCCCGGTCATCCACTGTGACGAAACCCGCGTTCAGGTACTGAAAGAACCAGATCGAGACCCGACCAGCCAATCCTGGATGTGGGTACAGGCCAGCGGGCCTCCAGATCATAAAGTCGTATTGTTCGACTACACTTCCAGCCGCGCGCAGGACGTACCGTTACGGCTGCTGGAAAGTTATCGCGGCTATGTGATGACTGATGATTACGCGGGCTATAACGCGCTGGCGTTACAACCGGGCGTGGAGCGCTTGGCGTGTATGGCCCATGCGCGGCGCAAATTTGTCGAAGCACAAAAAGTGCAACCTAAGGGCAAGACCGGGCGTGCCGATATCGCGCTGACGATGATCAATAAGCTGTACGGTATCGAGCGCGAATTGAAAGACGGCAGCGACGAACAGCGCTTTACCGGTCGGCAGGAGAAAAGCCTGCCAATCTTGGCTCAGTTGAAAAGCTGGCTGGATAAAACTCAGTCCCACGTGACGCCGCAAAGCGTGCTGGGCAAGGCAGTTGGTTATCTGGCGAATAACTGGAGTCGGCTGAAGCGTTACGTGGAAGCCGGCTTTTTACCGATCGACAACAACCCGGCAGAGCGCGCAATAAAGCCGTTTGTTATTGGGCGCAAAGCCTGGCTGTTCAGCGACACGCCTAAAGGCGCCACCGCCAGTGCACAGATCTATAGCTTGGTCGAGACCGCCAAGGTCAACGGCCAGGAGCCCTATACGTGGCTGCGCCACGTACTGGAGAGGTTGCCACTTGCGCAGTCGGTGGCCGACTATGAGGCGTTGCTGCCGTGGAACTGCTCACCGGAAATGCCAAGATAAACGGAAGCCGCATCTGATGGTAGGTGTGGTTGGTGGATCGCTTACGATACGCTTGAAAATGACCAGATCCGCTACACCTTGAACGACCATCTGGGGTCTGGAACCCTTGAGCTGGACTTGCAGGGGCAACTGATCAGCCAGGAAAGTTACTACCCGTTTGGCGGAACATCATGGTGGGCAGGTCGCAATGCGATCGAAGCGAATTACAAAACCGTGCGTTACTCGGGCAAGGAGCGGGATGCGACAGGGCTTTATTATTACGGGTTGCGGTATTACTCGCCGTGGTTACAGCGCTGGATCAATCCGGATCCGGCGGGGGCGGTGGACGGGTTGAGTCTTTACCGTATGGTCAGAAATAATCCGGTATCCATGACTGATGTCGAGGGACTAGCTCCGTTATTTGGATTTGAGAAGGAGGTAGATGATGCTCGTTTAAAAGCGATAAGGGCGCTGGAAAAAACACGAGCTTTGCTTGATGTCGAGTCCGATAAAAATGTGCCAGAAGTAATGAACCGGTTTTTCAGGCGTCACGATGCCGAGCTCAAATATCGTTGGAAAAATGACATTGATAAGGTTTTGCGAGTCGCTCGAGAAACCGCTATCCGTAACGTTGAAATTACTGAGTCAGACGAGCCCGGAAAGACCGTTACGGCCTCCCTTGATATGAAGCGCTACTCAGGTTTTGCTCGTTATCTAAGTGCAACTACGCGCGCTGCTCTCAACAGTGCCTCTCCTGGCGAATTGAAACGCGAGATGGCAGAGGTCCGGAAGGACTATCGTGATGAGCGCGGGGAAAAATTTTTAATGGTTCATAGAAGAGTCTGGGGGGAAGCCAGACGAGCTGCCGGAAAAAGTTATAGTGCTCAGGTATTGATTCACGAATTTTCTCACGCTGCATTGGATACTATGGATTACGTATACGGCAAGGCCAAGGAGGGTCAGGACCCTACGCCATTGTTTGAGTTGGCTGAGGGGAAAGTTGATACAGGTGCCGCGACGCTAGGGAAACTCTGAAAAAGGTTTCCTGATTTGGCAAAATACCCCAACACCTTTCACCGAGCTTCCCTGATGAAACAGATGACCTTCGCCGATGCCGAGTACGCGGGTAAACGTAAGCATACCCGCCGCGAGCGCTTTCTCATCGAGATGGATCAGGTTGTGCCCTGGAAAGGCTTGATTGCCCTTATCGAACCACATTATCCAAAGGGCGAAGGTGGCCGTCCGGCTTATCCGCTGATGGCGATGCTGCGTATTCACCTGATGCAGAACTGGTTTGGTTACAGCGATCCGGCGATGGAGGAAGCACTTTACGAGACAACGATCCTGCGCCAGTTCGCAGGGTTGAGTCTGGATCGAATCGCCGATGAAACCACGATTCTCAACTTCCGGCGTCTGTTGGAAAAGCATGAGTTGGCAGGCGGGATTTTGCAGGTCATCAATGGCTATCTGGGTGATCGAGGTTTGATGCTGCGCCAAGGTACGGTGGTCGATGCGACGATCATTCATGCGCCGAGCTCGACCAAGAACAAGGACGGCAAACGCGATCCCGAAATGCATCAGACGAAGAAAGGAAACCAGTATTTCTTCGGCATGAAAGCGCATATCGGCGTCGATGCCGAGTCGGGTTTAGTCCATAGCCTGGTGGGTACTGCGGCGAATGTGGCGGACGTGACTCAGGTTGATCAATTGCTACATGGTGAGGAAACCTATGTCAGCGGTGATGCGGGCTACACCGGCGTGGACAAGCGTGCGGAGCATCAGGATCGTCAGATGATCTGGTCAATTGCGGCCCGCCCAAGCCGTTATAAAAAGCATGGCGAGAAAAGTTTGATCGCACGGGTCTATCGCAAAATCGAGTTCACGAAAGCCCAGTTACGGGCGAAGGTTGAACATCCGTTTCGCGTGATCAAGCGCCAGTTTGGTTATACGAAAGTCCGGTTTCGCGGGCTGGCTAAAAACACCGCGCAACAGGCTACTCTGTTTGCCTTGTCGAACCTTTGGATGGTGCGAAAACGGCTGCTGGCGATGGGAGAGGTGCGCCTGTAATGCGGAAAAACGCCTTGGAAAGGTGCTGTTTGAAGGAAAATCGATGAGTTAAGAGCGGAAAACGTCTAATTATCTGATCGGGCGAGCTTTTTTTGAACCTCAGGCCATGAGAGCGTCAAAAATCGATGCCTACTTCAGACCTTCCCTAGGCAAACACTATCGCGCCGATACGAGAGTTACACCCCCTGAGTTGGCCTACAATAATGCTGATTCATTTGCCGCTGCGGTGATGTTCGTTAAACGATCGGCCTCCAAAAAGCCAGCCGAACGTGCGCTATATAAACGTTTTTTTTGATGCCAGTTAACCGCAACAAAGACGAAAAAGCCCTCAACAACTCCCCCGCGGATAAAAGTACGCAAAGGGTTGATGAGGGCTGTCCAGCTTGCAGCTAAAACCCTATCAGCGAGCAATCGTCTGCGTCTTCACACCCGCTTCCAGCGCATTCGAGCGACCGTAGATATCTTCGAAACGCTTGATATCGTCCTCGCCCAGGTAGCTGCCCGATTGCATTTAGGTGATTTCCATCGGGATCTTGCCCGGGGTTTGAGACGATGCACTAATAAATCGGGAGGGTTTTGAGCTGAAAAAGTATTTAGTGCACTACCTGGCAAGGCGGATCAAGGACGACTGAACCATGAATACTACGAGCGCTGTACTGCACCGTTACACCCCGCATCTACAGGTGGTAGACCCGCGTCGGCTGTTGACCGATTCAGTCGTTTTCTGCCGTCTGAAGCCTGCTGAAGAACCGCAGGCCAGGCAAAGTCATACGGCCTTTGATGTCGCGGGTCGTCCGTCGATGAGCTGGGATCCGCGCCTGTGGGCTGATCGGGCGCCCGCCAATCTCAGCGTCATTCATTCGCTCAGCGGTCAGGTGCTGGCCAGTGACAGCGTCGATGCTGGCTGGCGAGTGTCGTTAGCGGGGGAGGCCGGGCAGGCGCTGGTGGTCTGGGACGCTCGGTGCGTTGTGCGACGCTTCGGGTACGACGCGTTGCTCAGGCCCACCGAGGTTTTTGAAGATGAGCACTGCGTTGAGCGTCTTCTCTATGGCGGTCCTGATTCGACTGATCACAACCAGTGTGGTCAGTTGATTCGTCATGACGATCCGGCAGGTACGCGGCTTGACGATGAGTTCGGTCTTTCCGGAAGTGTGATCAGTCAAACGCGGCGCTTCCTGCAAAACCTCGACGAGCCTGACTGGCCCGAGTCACTCACCGGGCGCGATGCCTTGCTGGAGCCTGGCGAAGGGGCGACTACTCGCTGGCGCTACAACTCCGTGAACGAAACTCTCCGGCAGACTGATGCGCAGGGCAATGTTCAGTTTCTGGATTACACCGTCGCTGGGCTGTTGAAAAGCAGTCGTTTGCAAATGAATGGTCAAGCCGAACAGGTTCTGGTCAGTGCCATTCAATACGATGCACAGGAGCGGGTGGTGTCGGAAACGGCGGGCAACGGAGTAATGAGCACTGCGCGGTATGACACTGAAGACGGCCGTTTGCTGGCGTTGAATGCCACGCGTAGTAATGGGCAGTTGTTGCAGGATTTGCGCTACGACTATGACCCGGTCGGTAATGTGATCCGTGTCGATGATCGTGCTCTGCCAGCCATCTCCAAAGGCCAGCGCATCGACTCGATTTCGACCTATCAATACGACACGCTTTATCAACTGATCGAAGCCTCGGGCAGGGAATGGGCAGTCGTTAATCATGGCCCGGTGCTGCCTGGTTTCCAGAGTCCTGCCGATCCTTCGACGCTGGCTGATTACACGCAGACGTATCGCTACGATGCCGGCGGTAACCTGCAACAGCTTACCCATACAGGCACGCAGTCCCATTCGCGCGCGCTGGTCACCGCACGTTGCAGCAACCGCAGTCTGCCGGTGATCAATGGCCACACACCTGACGAAGCAGAAATTGCTGCTGCCTTTGACGCGAGCGGTAATCTGCTCGCACTGCAAGCCGGGCAACACCTGAGCTGGGATCGACGCAACCAGTTGCAGCACGTGCGCCCCGTTATTCGTGAAAATGGCATGGACGACAGCGAACGCTACAGCTACGACGCCAGCGGCCAGCGCCTGCGCAAGGTGCGCACCACGCAGGCCAAAACCATTACCCATACGGCCGATGTACGTTACCTGCCCGGTCTTGAAATCCGTACCGATACGGCCACTGGCGAAACCCTGCACGTTGTTGTGGCCCAGGCCGGGCGCAATAACGTGCGCGTGCTGCATTGGGCGTCTGGCAAGCCCGACGCGCTTGAAAATGATCAGACTCGCTACACATTGAACGACCACCTGGGATCCGGCACGCTGGAACTGGATGGACAGGCGCAGCGTATCAGCCAGGAAAGTTATTACCCGTTCGGCGGCACGTCATGGTGGGCGGGGCGCAATGCCATCGAAGCGAATTACAAGACCGTGCGTTACTCGGGCAAGGAGCGGGATGCGACGGGGCTTTATTACTACGGGTTGCGGTATTACGCACCGTGGTTACAGCGTTGGATCAATCCGGACCCGGCGGGGGCGGTGGATGGGTTGAACGTGTATCTGTTTGTCCGTAATGATCCTTGCGGAGGTAGTGACGATGGTGGACTGGTTTATCGAGGAATGAATGATCGTATTGATCGACATTATGATAAGACGCACACGATCAAATACCGAGGGGTCTCAGATATGCGGCGGGCCGACGAGCATAAACTGGTGTACACATTGGATCTCGCGCTAGAGGAAAGCGTGGCCGTTATGACGCGTGAAGTAGAGAAGCTGAAGGCGGGTGATACTGATGATCTTTATGCCTTTCTCGGTATGAAAAAAAACGATCAAAAGGACTCATCCAGTCGGCTCGTAAAAAAAGTTATAAACGGCTATGAAAAGCTCATCAAGTCTGTTGCTCGTTATCAGGACGGGGGAGATTTGCGCGACCAGCTAGTCTCTGTTGAAGGGCATCCGGAAACTCCGAATATGGCAGCATTTGTTGTAAAGAGCGATCCCCATAGGCGTTTGTTTTTTACTGACTATTCGAGAACATTAAATGTGGTGTCCAGTGTGCAGACTCTCATTCATGAAGTGTCTCATTTGGAGCTTGATACGAATGACGATTTCTACTACTTGGGCTTTAACCTTAAGGCCACGTTTTCCCCCGATTTTGCAGGAGGTCTTTTAATCGGTAGTGTCAAAGACGCCGTTCAGAAGAATGTGGACTTAAGAGCGAGCTATAAGCCGTGGCGTCATGGGTTCAAAAAATTTGAAACATGGTTGTCTCAGGTGGCTGACTTTTGGGGAGGCTTCGCCGTCGCTCAGATCAGCCCAAAGAGAAGCCTGGCATTGCATAAACTGTCAATTGATCGCTTTGAGGCGAGAGGGGCTGGCCGCCATGCCTCAAACCATCAGCGTAAAAGCACATGAACGAATATAAGCAACTCTCACAGCAAAAGCCCCCGGCAATAATGTGCGCATGACACTACGCAAAGAATTACCGGGGGCTGTCTCACTTGCAGCTAAAAGCGTCTGTCAGCGAGCAATCGTCTGCGTCTTAACACCTGCTTCCAGCGCATTCGAGCGACCGTAGATATCTTCGAAACGCTCGATATCGTCCTCGCCCAGGTAGCTGCCCGATTGCACTTCGATGATTTCCAACGGGATCTTGCCTGGGTTGCGCAGGCGATGGACCGAGGCGATCGGGATGTAGGTGGACTGGTTTTCGGTGAGCAGGAACACGTTCTCGTCGCAGGTCACCTGCGCTGTGCCGGATACCACGATCCAGTGTTCGGCGCGGTGGTGGTGCATTTGCAGCGACAGGCACGCGCCCGGCTTGACCGAGATGCGCTTGACCTGGAAGCGGCCGCCCATGTCCACCGAGTCGTAAGAGCCCCACGGACGGTACACTTCAAGGTGGTTCTGAGTCTCGGTGCGGCCCTGTTCATTCAGAGTGGCGACCATCTGCTTGACGCCCTGAACCTTGTCCTTGTGGGCAATCATCATCGCGTCTTTGGTTTCGACGACCACGATGTTGTCCAGACCGATCACCGACACCAGTTTGCCATTGCCGTGGATCATGCAGTTGCGGCTGTCCTGAATGACCACGTCGCCCTTGGTGACGTTGCCGTGGGCGTCCTTGGCGTTGACTTCCCACAGCGACGACCAGCAGCCGACATCGCTCCAGCCAGCCGACAGCGGCACAACGCAGGCGCGCTGGGTTTTTTCCATGACCGCGTAGTCGATGGAGTTGTCCGGGCAGCAGGCGAAGGTAGAGGCGTCGATTTCAAGCGCGTCGCCGTCCTGCACGCTGCGCTCAAGGGTCAGCAGGCAGGTGTCATAGATGTCCGGGTCGTGCTTTTTCAGTTCTTCCAGGAAGCGGCTGGCGCGGAACAGGAACATGCCGCTGTTCCAGTAGTAACCACCGGCTTCGACGAACTCTTTGGCGCGTTTTTCGTCAGGCTTTTCGACGAACTGCGACACGCGGCTGACGCCTTCCGGCAGCAGGGCATCGGCGGTCGATTTGATGTAGCCATAGCCGGTTTCAGGCTTGTTGGCCGGCACGCCGAACAGCACCATTTCGCCACGTTCGGCAGTGACGGTTGCCAGCGCCAGTGCGCGTTGCAGAGCTTTCTGGTCTTCGATGACGTGGTCGGCAGGCAGCACCAGCATCAGGCCGTCATTGCCTTCATTGACCAGTTTCATAGCGGTCAGCGCGACGGCCGGCGCGGTGTTGCGGCCGAACGGCTCCATCAGGATGGCCTGGGTTTCCAGGTTTAGCGCAGCCAGTTGCTCGTTGACGATGAAACGGTGGTCCTTGTTGCAGACCACGATAGGCTCCTGCATGCCCTCGAACACCAGACGTTGCAGCGTTTGCTGAAACAGGGTGTGCTCGCCGGTCAGTGCCAGGAACTGTTTAGGGAATTGTTTACGCGAAAGCGGCCAGAGTCGCGAACCGCTACCGCCTGACAAGATCACTGGAATCATTTTGTTTCTCCAATAGCATTCAATTTGGGCTGTACGAGATGTCTGTCGTTTCTGTCGTTTCTGTCGTTTCTGTCTTTTTCTTGTTCCGCGTCGATCGGTTCACGGCAACTGCCGCGAACCGACCGGCATAATCCGTTTAGCGGGTTGCGACCGGTGGCTTGACCCACACTGGCGAGAGGCTGCTGCCGCTGCCGGTTATGTAGAGCACGGCGGCTTCGCCACGCTCCAGCGCCACAGGTTTCACATCGGTGACTTTCTTGTCGCCGTCGTACAGCGCCAGGCTGACTTTTACCGGGTTGATTTCACGCTCGCCGGTGCCTTTGGCCGCTACGGTGTTGACCACTTCGGTCTTGCCGTCTGCAGTTTTCAGGGTCAGTGACTTGTCGCTGAGGTTCTGAACGCGAACCAGGGATTTTTGCTTGTTCTTGAAGGGTGGCTCTTCAACCAGTTGCGGTTTGCCGCTGGCGTTGTTGACCAGGGTGTAATAGTGATCGCTGGCCAGTTTCACCGGCACGCTCTGGCTGCCCAGCTTGGCGGTGTAGTCGCCTTGCGGCATGAAGCTGAACGCAGTGCTGCCCAGTGGTGCGACTTCGTTGAGGTTGGTGTTGCCAACGCTGGCGCTGATTTCTGCGCTGCTGGCGTTGTAAACGCGCACGAAGGTCGAGCCTTTCGGTGCAGTCGGGCCGTACAGGGCGGAGTCACCGGCGAACGCTGGCAGCGACATCAGGCCCAGGCCTGCAGCCAGTGCGCAGGTTTTGAACAGGCGTTTGGTGGCCGAACGGTGTGCAGTGTTGTTGGAAGTCATGAGTCAGTCCTCTCAGTTTTGCGCCCGGTTGGGCGACTCGGATGGTTTGGCGTTGAGTGCCACGTTTTCTTGGGTGTCACGCGATTTCTTCAGCTCGGCGATCCACTTGGGATCGAACTCGCCAAGGTCGTTGTGTGCCGGCAGGTAGCGCTCCGGGAATTCCCAGATGACCACTTGCGGCGGGGTGTTCTTGAAGGCGTCGGTCTGCAGGTACTTGAGCATCGGCAGGATCGGGCCGTGGCCGTCTTCGGCGTAGTTGACGACGTCACTGCGTAGCGCCTGTTTCAGGGCACCGACGAAGTTCCAGTTGGGGTTGGCGCTGTAGCTGGTGCCCACCAGGCCGACCGCCACGTCGCTGTCGGCGAACAGGGCATCGCCGCCTGCCGCTTCGCCTGCTACCGGGTCAGTGCTGCGTTTCTGCAGCTCGTCAGGCTTGGGCAGCAGATTGCTGAACAGCGGGTCGAGTGGCAGGAACGTGGTCAGGTCACCTTTGTAAGGAGCGGTTTCGATAGCCTGGGTGACGAACTGTTCAGGTTCGCCTTCCAGCGGGGCTTTCTGGGCAATGGCGGCGCCCAGTTGCTGCGCGGCCACTTCGGCGCCCATCGGCGTCCAGTGCGTGTCGGTGCGCAGGAAAACCTGGCCCTGTTGCTTGGCGGCTTGCAGCGGTGCCAGCAGGTCCGGTGCAAAGATGCCGGCTTTGGCAACCTGAGCGTGGAACTGCTGATACAGGTCGGCGTGCAGGCTGGCCGGCTTGTTGTCACCGATGTGCTCCGGGTACAGACGGGTTTTTGCCGGAACGATGGCCAGAACCAGTTTGCTGCCCTGTTTTTCCAGGGCGTCGCGCACGCCCTGAATCAGCGCCAGGTTGTCGGCTTCGTTCTGCTCGCCATTGGCAACCGCATCGAACTCTTCATCGGTGTACAACCACTGGTCCTTGCCGAGCACCACGCCCGGCCGACCTTCGTTGAACAGTTTGAAGTCCAGCGCCGCCCACAGGTTGGTGCCCAGGCGTTTGATCGGAAACTCATCGTCGTAATGGGTTTCCGCAGCCTTGGTCCATTTACCGTTGAGCACGGTGGTCTCGGCCGAGGTCGAGAAGTTGCTGAAACTGCGCAGCGACCAGGCTCCGAGGATCAGCAGAATGCCCAAGAAGATGGCGATGTAGAGGATTCGTAATGAACGGGTCATGTCAGGCTCCTCAAAACTGGAAGTAAAGGAACGGCGAGAAGCTTTGCGCCGAGAGTTTGAGAATCGATGCCACGAACAGCAGCAGGATCAGTGCGCGCATGGCGTAACGTGGCCAGTCGGCGACCCAGTAGGCCGGTTGCACCTGAGCTTCGCTGCCCACGGTGTAGCCGGGCAGGTGCAGGCTGCCAGGTGCGTCGCCGGGTACGGCCTTGATGGTGCCCGGTTGCTCGGTCGCAGGACCGTCGGCCCTGGCGCTCTTGCCGCTGTCTTTTTCACGGTTCTGGTAAAAGTCACGCAGGCCGAAGAACGCCAGGGTCGCGTAAGCCACTACCAGCGTTGCCACTTGCAGGCCGGTCAGGCTGGCGCGGTTGAGTTCGGACAACTGCCAGTCGCCGAAGCTGAACATGGCACCGTACATACGGCCGGCCACGTGCAGGTTTTCAGAGCGGAAGATCACCCAGCCGATCACGACCAGCAGGAAGGTCAGAGCCCAGCGGATCACATTGAAGCTGTAAGGCTTGGTGTTGATGCCGACCGCTTTCTCGATGGCCAGCCACATGCCGTGCCAGGCACCCCAGATGATGTAGGTGACGTTGGCACCGTGCCACAGACCGCCCAGCAGCATGGTCAGGAACAGGTTGCGATAGGTCGCGACCTTGCCGCCACGGTTGCCGCCCAGGGTGATGTACAGGTAGTCACGCAGCCAGGTGGACAGGCTGATGTGCCAGCGACGCCAGAACTCGGTGATCGACTGGCTGATGTAAGGCTGTTTGAAGTTTTCCATGAAGCGGAAACCCATCATCAGGCCCAGGCCAATCGCCATGTCGCTGTAACCGGAGAAGTCGAAATAAAGCTGCGCGGTGTAGGCCAGCGCACCGAGCCAGGCATCACCCGTGGTCGGGTTCTGGAGGGCGAAGCAGTGGTCGGCGACAATGGCCAAGGTGTCGGCGATGAACACTTTCTTGATGAAGCCCTGCATGAATCGCGTGGCGCCCTCGGAGAACTTGTCCAGCGTGTGGGTCCGGTTGTTGAACTGATCGGCCAGATCACGGAAACGCAGCACGGGCCCGGCAATCAGGTGCGGGAAGATCGCAACGAATGCCGCGAAGTCGATCAGGTTGCGAGTGGCCGGGGTATCGCCGCGGTACACGTCGATGATGTAGCTGATGGACTCGAAGACATAGAACGAGATCCCGATCGGCAGCAGCACGTGGGTCAGGATGAACGGTTCCAGGCCCATCGAGGTCATGGCCGCATTGATGCTGTCCACGCCGAAGTTGGCGTATTTGAAGTAGCCCAGAATGCACAGGTCTACGATCACGCCGAGCAGCAGCCAGCGCTGTGCCGGTTTGGTCCGCACACCTGCTGCGCCCACTTTGAGGCCGATCCAGTAGTTCCAGACGGTCACGCCGATGAACAGCGCCAGGAAGTCCACACGCCACCAGGCGTAGAAGATATAGCTGGCAATCAGCAGCAGCAGATTGCGATAGCGTTGCCCGCTCAGGTAGTACAAGCCGAGGAAGATCGGCAGGAACATGAACAGGAACACGTTGGATGAGAAAACCATCCTGATCTCTCCGTTTGTCCAACAGTCAAGGGCTCAAAGCCCCCCCAAACCCCCCGTTGAAACAGGGGGGTAAATCGCTTCACAGCTTGTCGGCGAAGCTGGCCAGGCGAGATCCGTCTTTATGGATGCATCGCCTGGGCAGATGTCTTCGCGGACAAGTCCGCTCCTACAGATAACGACGGTGAATCAGGAGCCGTCGTTGTCGCCCTTGTCGCCTTTTTCATGGGTCGGGTCGTAGACCTTGGTCAGGTCACCGCCCAGGCGGAAGGTTTTGAACGGCTGCTTTTCGTGTTTATCTTCCAGCACGTCCGGGCTGCAGGTGTAGAGCGAGCAGTACGGTTCGAGCCAGGCAAATTTCGGATCTTTCTTGAGGTCCGTCATGTCCTGTTTTTCACCGTTGTGTTCCGCAAACGATGCAGGGTCTTTGACGCCGGCCAGCACACGGTCACCCAGACGCTTCAACGCACCATTGTTTTCCGGACGCAGATCAACACCGTTGGCCTGAGCGAAGCTTGCGATCATCGCGAGCGGCGGCAGGGCGTAGTTGTGATACGACAGCGCACGTTGACGGCGCTTCATCTCGTTAGGCAGGTAGCCGTCCTTGTCCACCTGATTGGCGGCGACCTTGAATTCCTTCACCGCCCAATCGAACAGGTCCTTGCGGTTGGTCACGACAGCGGTGGACATCACCGACCACGCAGCCCAGTACGAGTGGTTATTGATTTTTTCCAGCGGCAGATTGCTCCAGTCGCTGACCACCTGATCGGCCAGCTTGCTGAACCAGGCCTCGATGATCTGCGCGTCCTGCTGGCGATTGGCCAACGGGTGCGAATCGGAGAACTTCAAGCGCAGGTAAGCAGAGGACATGCTGCCCAGTGCCCATTTGCGCATGGACTTGCCGGTGTGGTTGAACTCGCGGGATTCCAGCGCATCGGCTTTTGCCCACGTGGTCATCATGTTCAGCGCGCAATCGAGCTGTTCCGGGCGACCGTCACGCATGTACTGCATGACGACTTTGCTGACGCCACGCTCAAGGGTGGTGATGTCCTTGGTCGCGTCACGAAAAGCTTCTTCGGACACTGCATTGAGTGTCGCGCGCGCCTTGTCCGAACCTTCGTACTTGCTGCGGAAAACCAGCTTGTCGGTGTAAGGCTTGGGAATGGCTTCACAGGTGAAATTGTGATCGCCGGTCTTCATCTTTTCGATCGGGGCATCATAGCCCTTGGGTGGAACCAGTGCGGCGGACGCACCCGTAGCCCAGGCCATCGATGACACTATTGCCATCGACAGCAGGGTAGGGCGTATCAGTTTCGGAGTCTGCATAAGTCACCTCATAGTCCAGCTTGAGCGGTGTGTTTCGCAGCGCTCGGGAACACGTTGCGTTTGCATACTTTGGCAGCCACTTTCTGCGGTGCCGTGCCTGCTTCCGGTCCCTGGATTTCGAGTGCCAGCAGTTGCTGGTCGGCCCAATCCTCGTCTTCGCGCAATTCAAAGGCGAAGCGTCCGTCGGTATCGGAAGTTTCCGGCTTCTCGATTTTCAGGTCCTCGTGGCGACCGTTCATGTACCAGAGTCTGGCCTGGAGGGTTTTCACCGACGTGTCGTCAAAGCGGATATCGATCTGGTTGCTGCCATTGCGAATATCCTTGATGCCGTTCTTGCCGTTGACCAGCACTTCGTTGTTGCCCGGCTTCAAGGTAGTGCTGGCGCTCATGACCGCAGGCTTGCCTTCGCAGCCGTTGTCGAGCAGCGCCATCATCTGGCGATAGATGGTCTCCTGGTCCAGGCGATACAGCGGCGAGAATTCCCAGATGAGAATCTTCGGCGGACGTTTCTGGAAGTCTTCGCTGCCCAGGTACTGCAGCATCGAACCTTCCAGACCACCACCCGGGAACGCCACGTTCAACACGTCGGCGCCCATGTATTCCTGCAAAAAGCCCGCAAAGTTGTAGTTCTTGCCGCTGTGGCTGGTGCCGACCAGGGTGATTTCCGGGTTGCCGGCGTCACCGAACAGGTCGCCGTCGCCAGCCTCGCCCTTGGGCTCGGTAGTGAACTGGTCCATGTACTGCACCGCGTAGCTGGTGCCGCACAACTGCCCGGCCATATTGTGCAAAGTGCCTGTCTTGCCCATGCGTCCTGAAATATGGCTTTCAAATTCACGTTTCGGAATGCTGCTGTAGCCCGGTACTTTTTTAACGGTCTCGGCAACGATTTTCGCGGTGCGTTGTGCGCCGTATGGCGTCCAGTGCTGGTCGCCGCGGAAGTAGAAGTCGTGTGCCTGCTGTTCGTTGGTCAACGGCGACAGGTCCGGCACCCAGTAACCCATCTTGCTGAAGCGACCGAGCATGGCCTGATAGTTTTTCAGCGCCTTGTCGTAGTCGAACTTGTCGCGTTCGGCCGGGAACAGCTTGTTACGATCAACCAGGCCACGGGTCGGCTGATAAACCACGACCAGCTCGACGCCCTTGCTCTTGAACGCATCGTGCAGTTCTTTCATGCGGCGGTAGCCGCCCGGCGTGGTGTCGAACTCGGTGCGCAGGTCTTCCTGCGTCCGGAACAGCCAGTCGCCCTGAGCCTGTACCAGCGTGGTGAAGTTCTGCTGGTAGCGGGTGGTGTAGTTTTTTGCGTCGTGTGCGGCCGGGCACAGGCTGCAGCAAGGCTCGGCCTTGAACGTCGGCGCTTGTGCGTCGTCTGCCCTAGCGACACCGGCGGCGGCCATCAAGGCGGCGGTGAGGCTGGACAGGCTCAACAGCTTGATCAGATGTGCGTGCATAACAATACCCTTCCTCATTCCCGCAGCTCGGTCTGGCTTTCGACGGGGTCGATCAATACGGCTTTTTTCTGGCGAACCAGCAGGTCGAGAATTTCGTCCTGACGCTCACCGAGGATACCGTTGAGGCTGATACCGACCTCTTTGGTGGGCATCAGCATCGAGACGCGATACAGCTCGACGCTCAATGGCGAGTCGATGGACAGCGGACCGGAGCCATTGCTGGACAGTTCGCCACCGACCATGATCAGCGACACCTGAGCGTCGAACGGGTCGAGCTCGATGTCGCGGTCGGTATCGTTCAAGTCCTTGATGTGGCCGTAGACGCCCATCAGTCCGTTGGCCATGGCCACGTTCTCGTACAGTTTGATGTTCACACTGTTGCGCACGCGGATACCGTGACGGCGGTTGGCAATCACACGGTTGCCCCACAGCAGGTTGTTGCCGCTTTCGTAAAGAGTGATGCCGTCGGTGTGGTTCTGATAGATCTCGTTGTAGGCGACGATGTTGCCGACGCTGTTACGGTCCAGAACCACGCCGGACAATTTGTTGTTGTGGCTTTTGTTGCGGAAGATGAAGCTGTTGTCCACTTCCCGGGAAATAATGATCCCGTGCTTTTTCTTGGTTCCGTAAACGTCGTTTTCGGCGATGATCAGGCCGTGGGAGCGGTCATGCGGGTCGATGCCGTACACGATGTTGTCGCGGTAGGTATTGCCCTTGACCACGAAGTCACGTGTTTCGTAGCAGTAAAAGCCGTACCACATGTCCGCGAATTCGGAGTCGATGATCCAGCCGGTCGGCTCGCCACGCTTGAGAACCTTCGCGGTGTTGGGCGTGTACTGGGAAATACTGACGCCGTAGGACTTGCTCTGGTTGTAACCCATGCTCGCCATTTTGGTCTTGGCGATCCACGTTTGCGAACCGCCCCAGGTCAGTACGAACGGGCGAAACTCGTCGGGGGTGCGGTAGGCCGCCAGACCGTTGCGGGTTTCACTCCAGGCGTTGACCGAGGTGTTGGTGATCAGCATCTTGCCTTCGCTGACGATGAACGAGCCCTTTTCCTGAGACAGACGCAATTCCTTGGTCTTGCTGTCGATCTCGAAGATCCCGGTCTCCTTGACCAGGATCGGCAGGCGCGCCACGTAGACACCGGGCGACACTTCACTCAGAAACTGCTTGGGAACCTTTTTCACCAGATCCTGCAGGTTCACGTAGCCGTCGGAAATCATGATTGCCTGCGGAATGCCCTTCTGACGGACCACCCATTCAGCCATCTTGTTGTCACCGCCGATGAATTCCTTCAGGCCGGTTTCTTCCATCATCCGCGCGACGGTGATCTTGCCGGGCTTGTTACGCGCAATCTTTTTCAGCGCCGCCTCGGTGGTGTAACCGCTCAGGTCGGGGAGCACCGGCTTGGCCATTTCCAGCGGCCCGGTCGGCGGGCTGGTGATGGTGTAGGTCTTGGCCTGGTGCAACTCTTTAACCAGTGCCTTCGGTGCTTCGGGTACGGCAGGCGCGTTGGCCAGCGCGACGCTGCTGGCCATCAGCAGAGCGCTGGTCAGCAGGGCACTTTCGAGCAGAGCGTGCGGCCAGTTGCGGCTACGCCCGTTGCTTGCATGGCTGTTCATCTCTGGCACTCCTTTGGCGGTTCGCATCAGAAGCGCCAGATGACGTCGACAACAGCGCGGTGCATGTATTCATCCACGCCGTTGTGATACGCGTCGCCGGGCTTGAAGACACCTGCGCGCAAGCGCACCAGTGCCGAAGGTTCGTCGAAAGACTGGCTGAGCGAGGCGGGCAGCAGGCCTTGCTTGAAGTACTTGGTCACGACCAGGTCCATTTCCTGACCCAGGTCCTTGCGCCCGTCTTCCAGCGGCAGCGAACTGAAGGTATTGCTGTCGCCGTTTTCACGCACTGCGTTGATGCCCGAACCACCGATACCGGTGTTGCCATCGACACGACGGAACTTGTGGTAGATCAGCGACGCGTCGTATTCCTCGTTCATCTGCCAGGAAGCGAACAGCGAGCCGGTTTCCACGTTGGCCATTTCGCCCTGGAACGCCTCGCCGAAGCGATGGATGCGCGAACGGGTGCCGGTCCAGTTCGAGCGGTTGCTCTCCAGACCGTTCTGGATGTAGTCCTTGCTGGCGCGCGAGTAGGCGGCGCCGACTTGCCATTGCGGGTCGAGACGCAGGCGCAGGCCCAGGTCGGTGGCCCAGCCATTCATGTCACGGCTGTTTTTCTCGCCGGCAAAAAACTGGTCATTGGCAGCCGAGGTCACGCCGATTTCGTCGCGTGTGCCGTTCAGCCAGGTCAGGCTGCCCCAGTAGTTGAGCGGGGTGGTGTTGCGATAATTGTAAGCATCGCTGTCAGCCTGCAGACCCAGCCACGTCAGGTTGCCGTTGGAGGTCTTGTCCAGATCGTCCAGCTGCTCGCCCTGCGACTTGAGTTTGCCGTCGTCATGGCTGTAGTGAGCGCGCACACCGGCCCAGTGGCCAGGTGTCCACTGGTAGCTGGCCGAACCGAACAGATGCTTGCGATCTTCATCGTCGGGCGCCAGTTCGGTCAGGTCGGTGCGGTACTCGCTGAAACGCTGGGCAGCACCCAGTTCGGCACGCAGCAGGGTGGTGTCGAAGTTCCAGTTTATGGCTTCGATGTTGGTGTCGTGCCATTGGCCGTCGTCATTGCGCAGGCGCTGGCGACCGACTTTGAGGATCTCGCCCGGATAAGGCGTGAAGCCGCTGTAACCGATCCAGAATTCGCGCAGTGCCGCGTAGGATTTTTCGACTTCGCGCTCGCTGGCCGTGCCACGCGAGGTTTGCGTGCCGCTGCCGTCGCTGTTGCTCTGCTCCAGCGGGTCGGTCTGAATGGTGTCGGTGGCGGTGACCACCTGGCCCATGGCGTAGCCGCTCCAGTCGCCGCGCTCACCGTAGACCCAAGGGCGCAGGTCCAGGCCCACACCGTTGACGTCGCCGCCCGAACGGGTGCCCAGATCGCGATCATCCTCGGCCTGCGCCGTGGCTTTGATTTCGATACCGAAATTCTGTTGTTCGGTCAGCGCTGCCAGCGTCGGGCAGGCCCAGAACAGGGTGAAGCCAAGGCCCATGCCGGCGGCCATCAAAGGATTCAACTTCATAGTGCTTCCTCACCGTCTTTTTCTTCTTGCAGGGCCTGCATCGCCATCGCGTTCTGAGTGGCGGAAGCGCCCCGGACTTTTTGCTCGCGTGCCAACAGGTCTTTGGCAGTGGCGAGCTTTTCAGGCGGCAGTTGGGTACTCATTGCCTGGGCAAGCTCAGTGGCTTGCGGGGTTTCACTGGCCAGCGACAACTGGGCGAAGACCCAGGCGTTGACCGGGTCGGGCAGCGTGCCCTTGCCCTGCGAGAACAGTTGCGCAAGCGCGAAATCGGCGCTGTTCTGGCCACCACGTGCGGCGGTCAGCAGCTCGTCCACGGCTTTTTGCGGGTAAACCTGGCCCAGGTAGCCACGACGGTAGATCTGCCCCAGGTAGTAATGGGCAGAGATTTCCGTTGCGGTGGCTTTTTTCAGGTGTTCTTCGGCCTTGACCGCGTCTGCCGGAACCCACTTGCCCTCGTAATAGAGACGGCCCAGCAGCAGTTCTGCGCGTGGTTGATCGGCCGCGCGACCATTGTTCAGGTATTCCATCATCTTGTTGACGTCACCCAGTTCGGGGAAGTCGTACAGCAGTTTGGCCAGCGTGACCCAGGAAATCGGGTAACCCGGCGCAACCTCTTCGAGCAATTGCTGAGCAGTCTTTTCGTCAGGCGTTCCGATAGTGGAATCGCCCAGTACGCGGGCGACGCTGTCGACTCGCTGAGCGTTGACGCGACCGGCAGCGTGTGCGCTTCTCAGTTGCGCGATCAGTGCCGCCTGTTGCTCGGTCTGGCCGCGAGTCTGGTAGACCGTGGCGAGTTCGACGTAGCAGATATCGGTGGCCGACAACGCCTGTTTGCAGATGCTTTCGACTTCATCCAGATGCTCGGCGTAGGTGCCCTGAGTGCGGTACAGCAGCACTTGCGCCAGACCGGCTTCTGGATAGCCGGCAGCGCGCCACTGGCTGATTTTCTGCTGCGCATTCACTTCGGGAAAGGTATGCGGGTATTGCAGATACAGCATGGCCAGCGGTATCAGCGTGCCCGACTCACCGTTGGCGAAGGCTTTTTTCAGCAGCTCTTCGGCTTCGCGATGCTCGGCCTCAGTGGCATCGGGCTTGACCGCCAGCAGGCGACCGAGGCGCGACTGTGCCCGTGGCGAAGTCTGTGCGGCGGCGCGGTAAGTGGCCTCGGCCTGCTTGAGCAGCGCCGGGTCGCGGGTATTCACCTGAATATCGGCCAGGCCGACTTGCGCGTCGCTGTAGCCCAGGTCCGCCAGCTGCCGATAGTTCTGCTCCGCCAATGCAGTGTCGCCGTTTTTCAGGGCTTCATTGGCAAGGCGTTGATCAGGCAGGCCGGCACAGCCGCTGAGGCCGAGCGCGACAGCGAGGCTCAATAGCGTGGGGGTCGATAGGCGTCGTAGTGGGCTGTTCATGGTTACAGACCCGCAGCCATTGCTTTGTCGAGCAACCAGTTCACGGACGGACCGCGATCACTGACCACTTCGACAGGGCGACCGGCAAGCGAGCTGCTCAGGCTTTCGTCTGGCTTGATCTGCACGCGAATGTCGGTGGACAGGTCGGTGTCGCTCAGGTTGGTGCTGCTGACGATCTGACCGGTGCGCAGTTTGTCTTCGCCGGCGATCTGGAAGCTGACACGGGTGCCTGGCTTGACGTCGTTGAACTGACGATAGGTAAAGCGCGCTTCAACCGTGGCCGGCGCATTGCGTGGCACCAGTTGGAAGATCACCTGACCTTTGGACGCGAACTGACCGTCGGCAACCAGTTGGCGAGCTACGACGCAATCGCACGGGCTGGTCATGGTGCCGCTCATTTGCTTGCCATACAGCTCTTCGATCTTTGCCGGCTGCAGGTCTTCACCGGTCAGGCTGCCCTTGAGCATTTCCAGCATGCTGGTGTTGAAGGTCGCAAGTGGCGCGCCTTTGGTGGCTTCGCCGTTCTGGGCGACCAGGCTTTGCAAGGTGCCTTCACGCGGCATGGTCACGTCCATGCTCGGGATCGAGACCAGACCCGCCGACGCATGGCTGACAAAGTACAGGCCGTAGACCGTCTTGAAGATGAAGCCGAACGCTGCCAGGCCGACAATAAAGATGCCGAGGCTGAACGTGACCGCGCGCAAACGACCCAGTGCGCTCATGCCGCTGTCGCTGCCTTTGACCTTGCGTGCCTTGGTGAAATTGTCGCGCTGCAAGGTGGCGAGCACTTCACCCAGGCTGACGATTTCGCCAGACAGGTGCGAGGTGATCAAGTGGCGCAGGGTGGCAATGTCCTGAGCTTCCAGGTTCTGGAACTGGCAGCCAACACGGCCGCTGGCGGTATCCACCGAGCGCACCTGCATTTCTACATCCATGGCCAGGCCAAGGTTGTCGATCAGAAATTGCAGGCGGCCCTTGATGACCTCACCGGTGGTGTAGGCAAGCCCCGCTGGAGCCACAAAGCTCAAGCCGCCGGCCGACAGGTCTTCGATACGCACCAGCGGCGCGTTCGGCTTGTCGTTCAGCAGGCGCAGCTTGGCAGGGATCTTGATCCGGGCGTGTTGGCGCTGGGCTTCGGATTCATGTACGACGTTCGCATTCACGGCTGTATTCATGGCTAGTTTTCCTACTTAAGCGATTAATCCGTTGGTCTGGTCAAACCATCGTCAACAGCACGGCGACGAAGATGGTGCCAGCCGAGAAAGTCATGGTTCGGGACGACCACGTGTTGAACCAGCCTTGAAAGCTGGCCATGTCGCGGCTGAGTTTGGTGTCCTGGCGCGTCCAGGACTGGCGGTCCAGGCGGAAGAAGACGTAGATCTTCATCAGGGCGCCGACGATCTGGTTGTAATAGAGAATCATCGGGTAGGCAGGCCCGATCCTGTGCCCTGACAAGGACAGCAGCAGGGTGAGGATCAGGCGGGTCATGCCGATCCACAGCAGGTACATCAGCAGGAACGCGCCGCCGTACTTGAAGCTGGCGATGATGGCGACGGTCAGGCCGAGAATCGAGGTCCACATCGACACTCGCTGGTCGAACAGCACGATGCTGGTGAAAATCCCCAGGCGACGAACGCCCAGCCCCAATGCACGCGAGTTCTGACGCAGGTTGTTGCCGTACCAGCGATACATCAGCTTGCGGCTGGCCTTCAGGAAGCTCTTTTCCGGCGGGTGCTCCACGGTGTTGATCGCCGCATCCGGGACGTAGAACGTGTCGTAACCCAGACGCATCAGGCTGAACCAGCTGGACTTGTCATCACCGGTCAGGAACCGGAAAGTGCCCAGCCGCCAGTGGTTGAGCGAGTCGCTTTCCACGTCGGCAATAAACTCGGGGTCGGTCACGACTTTTGCGCGAAACACCGACATCCGGCCGGTCATGGTCAGCACGCGCTTGGACAAGGCCATCGAGCACATGTTGATGTGACGCTGAGCGAAACGCAGCTTGTGCCACTCGCTCATGATGTAGCCGCCACGCACTTCGCAGAACTCGTTGGTGGTCAGGCCGCCGACGTTGTCGAACAGCTGGAACCACGGCACGGTCTTGGCAACCACACCTTCGTTGAGCACGGTGTCACCGTCGATCACGGCCACCACGGCACGGTCATCGGGCATGTGCCGCGAGATGGCACGAAAGCCATAAGCCAGACCATCACGTTTACCGGTACCCGGAATACGCACGAAGTCCAGTTTGACGCGATCTGGCGGGTTCGCCTTGGCCCACATGCTCTTGACCAGCAGCTCGTCGGACATTTCCACCAGCGAACAGACCACGGTGGTTGGAAGACCGCATTCGATGGCCTCGCGGATGACCGAGCTGTACACCTGTGCGGTGGTCAGTGCATCAATGCGAAAACTGGTAACCATCAGAAACACATGGGATGGGTCTGCAGCGCTGCCCAGCTTGCGAACCTTGCGGCGCAAATGCGGGTAGACGATGTAGAGGAAGATCATCCCGCGCACGAAGTGCGTGATCCCCATCGAGTAGCGCCAGATACCGACAGCGCCAATCAGGAAGATAAAGTTCTTCGACTGCGAGTCGAAGATACTGGTGGGCAATGCCGCTGCAAGGCCCATTAACAAACTGAGATAAAACAGCCAACCGGCGGCCTGTAAAAGGCCGTGCTTGAGCCTTTGCATAATCTGTATCCCTAAGTCAGTTGCGAGCCTCAAGCCCCAGGCTGCAAGCTCATTGTTTGAGCTTGGTGGCCTGGAGCCTGGCGCTTGTGGCTTGCGGCTGATTTACCAGCAGATACCTTCGGCACGACCGTCTTCGGTGGTGGCATTGGTCATGAAGCCCACCAGGTCGATAACGCGCTTGCCTTCAGGCGTCTTGTTGGCGAGGGAGCGGAAACGCTCGTCGCGGTTGCCAAGGATGATCACGTCGGAGTCGTTGATGACCTGATCGAAGTCGGAATTGAGCAGCGAGGAAACGTGCGGAATCTTCGATTCGATGTAGTCCTTGTTGGCACCGTGAACACGGGCGTATTCGACGTTGCTGTCGAAAATGCTCAGGTCGAAGCCCTTGCCGATCAGCATTTCAGCCAGCTCTACCAGCGGGCTTTCACGCAGATCGTCGGTGCCGGCCTTGAAGCTCAGACCCAGCAGTGCAACCTTGCGGGTGTCGTAGCTGGCAACCATGTCGAAAGCGTTCTGCACTTGCGAGGTGTTGCTGCGCATCAGCGAGTTGAGCAGCGGTGCGTCGACATCCAGGCTACCGGCGCGGTAGGTCAGGGCGCGGACGTCTTTAGGCAGGCACGAACCGCCGAAGGCGAAGCCTGGGCGCATGTAGTACTGGGACAGGTTCAATGCCTTGTCCTGGCAGACCACGTCCATCACTTCACGGCCATCAACGCCGACTGCTTTGGCAATGTTGCCGATTTCGTTGGCGAAGGTCACTTTGGTGGCGTGCCACACGTTGCAGGTGTACTTGATCATTTCGGCAACGGCGATGTCCTTGCGGATGATCGGTGCGTCAAGTTCTTCGTACAGCGATTGCAGAACGTCACCCGAGGCCTTGTCGAACTCGCCGATCACGGTCATTGGCGGCAGGTCGTAGTCTTTGATTGCGGTACTTTCACGCAGGAACTCTGGGTTTACGGCAACGCCGAAGTCAACGCCGGCTTTCTTGCCGGAGCAGTCTTCCAGGATCGGGATAACCACGTTGGCGACGGTGCCAGGCAGTACGGTGCTGCGAACCACGATAGTGTGGCGAGTGTTCTTGTCACGCAGGACATAACCGATTTCACGGCACACTGATTCGATGTAGTCCAGTTCCAGGTCGCCGTTCTTCTTGCTTGGCGTACCCACGCAGATCATCGACAGGTCAGTGGCGCGAATGGCTTCGGCGAAGTCGGTAGTGCCGCGCAGTTTGCCGGTGGCCAGACCTTTTTGCAGCAGCTCTTCCAGGCCCGGTTCAACGATAGGCGACTTGCCATTGTTGATCAGGTCGATCTTGGTGCTGGAGATGTCCACACCCACTACGTCGTGGCCGCGGGCAGAGAGGCAACCGGCACAGACTGCACCGACATAACCCAAACCAAATATGCTGATACGCATCATCATTCTCCTAGATTTTCACGCCATAAAGTGGCTGGATATTAATTTTGGCCAGCAGATGTCACGCGTCAGTTGTCACGGCTAACAGAACCGTAGAACTAACGCAGGCATATTGAATGAGTGAGTGCCCAAACAAGCGAGGCGAACTCAAATGACACTAAGTGCAAGCGGCAAGTGACCTGTCCGGTGGGCAGGGCCCTGCTCTCCTTGGATGCAGTAAACTACTCCTGTCTGACGATTGACGGCGGACCTCGGTCGGAAAGCCTCTGGCCAGAGCCATTGCTGCCTTTGCTCGAGTCCTGCACGTCGCACCTGGCCGGTGCTTCGTCTGTCTACAACATCAACTAGTGATGTGAGTTTAATCCTGTACCAGACCTCCGAATCCCGTGGACCCGGCTTAGCGGTTGGTAACTTCCCGTTTCCTGTTCTGCGTGTAAGTGATCGCTTACACATTCGCCCAGAATTGTTACGGGATGTAGGAGCGTACAAATTCGCATTTAGTTCCGGGCCGCTCGTCCTGATTTGAGAAAATCGGTGTATCCAGTTTGTGACAATGGCAGTTGCAAAATAATGGCCTGTTTCTTAAAAGCCTTAGTGTGCGGGGATAAAAGCCGGGTGGATATGAAAGTGCTACTACAGCAAATAGCCAAAAGGCCACTACTTAAAAAGATGGATTTTTTTTCATGAAAAAAATCGACGTGAACGAGTCGTCGGCAAGTTGACGTTTATCTGACGTCACTAAGTTGTCATTTGGGGGCGGATCGGAGGGGGCGTCGTGTAACAGCGGTGCGTTACACGACGATTACAGCGTCAATCTTCAGCTGAGTTACGCAGAAACACTAACTTGTCAGGCGTTGACTGCTCGCTGTTGTAACGGTAGCCCTGTACATCGAACTGCTTTAACGCTTCGGGACTGTTGATGCGCTCTTCGATGACGAAGCGGCTCATCATGCCGCGTGCCTTTTTCGCATAGAAGCTGATGATCTTGTAGTGCCCGTTTTTCAAGTCCTTGAACTCGGTGTCGATGATTCGCGCCTTGAGCGCCGAACGTTTGACGGCCGAGAAGTACTCGGTAGAGGCAAGGTTGAGCAGCAGGTCATCGCCCTGATCGGCTAGCGCCTCGTTCAGCCATTCGCTGATTCGGGTGCCCCAGAACGCATAAAGGTCCTTGCCGCGGGCGTTGGCCAGTCGGGTGCCCATTTCCAGGCGATAAGGTTGCATCAGGTCCAGCGGGCGCAACAGCCCGTAGAGGCCGGACAGCATGCGCAAATGGTCCTGGGCGTAGTCGAGTTGTGCGTCGCTGAGGGTTTCTGCTTGCAGGCCGGTGTAGACATCGCCCTTGAACGCCAGTAATGCCTGCTTGGCATTGTCGAGCGTGAACGCCGGGTCCCAACTGCCGAAGCGCGCGGCATTGAGCCCGGCCAGTTTATCGGAAAGGTGCATCAGCTCGCTGATCTGCGCCGGGGTCAGCTCCCGCAACTGGGTGATCAGTTCCTGGGAGTGATCCAGGTACTGGGGCCGGGTGAAGCGCGCGGTGGTGGGCGGCGTCTCGAAATCGAGGGTTTTCGCTGGGGAAATCACCATCAGCATGAAGTCGTCTCCTTTGATCGTCCGGGGATTCTAGGGGCTGATGGCCCTCGACTCCAGCTATGGTGGCGATAGAGGCCTCAGCGCTTTGATGTCAGGCTTTGTATGCGGGCCGACATAAGAAGGCCGGCGCATATCAGCTATAGTGGCGCGCTGGTCATGACGTTCATGGTTGATCGAGAGGGCATCGGGTTTGCGTATTGTTTTAGCAGTGTGTGCAGGTCTGTTCTGGCTTCAGGCCCAGGCGGCAGCGCCGGTCATCGCCACCATCGACCGCAGCGTATGGCCTGAGCGCCTTGAAACGCCGGCCTTGTTCGACGTGGCGTCGCGTGCGGAGATCCTTGCCTTCGCCCATGAACTGTCGCTCAGTGAGAAACTGGGCGAGGAGGGGCTCAAGCAGCGCCTCGGCCTGCGTTTCGTCAATGTGCCGTCATTGAACGTGGTCCGTCATCGCCTGTGGCTGCGCTTGCTGGAAAACTACCAGAACGCCCAAAAAAGCTGCGAGGAGGACGCCAATTTCTGCGTGCTGGTCGAGGACATGGAGCAGTTGCGCCAGCGTGCCGATGAGTACCAGGTGTCGAACGACTCCTTCTACGCCGGTTGGGCCAGGCCCAGCGCGGTGTTTCATCAGCGCTACTTGAACGAACTGCTGTTCATGGCGGCACTGTTCCCGCAGACCAGCAGCGAGATCGAGCGTTACAACTCCGATGAGATGAGCGGCGACGAGATGCCCGATCGCACCTTCATGCTCAACTTCGAAAGCGGGCCCAGCCCGGCCGACGGCGGCACTGACTGGCTGGCCGATTTCATGCGTCAGCAAAAGATGACCGCCACGTTCTTTGTGCTGGGCAAAAGCCTTCAGGAGCGTCTGGACAGCACCTCGGTGGCAAACCTGCAGGCGTTGTACCGCCAGCAGTGTGTCGGCATTCAGGGCTGGGAGTATCGTTCGCACAGCCAGTGGCTGGACTGGCAGGATTCGGTGCAACGCAGCGCGGCGCTGGTTCAGCATGTACTGGCGGATAATTTCGTGCCGCTGTTTCGTCCCCCTTACGGTCATCGACGTGCTGACAGCGGTGATTTCTTCCGCGCCCAGCATTTGCGCGTGTCGCTGTGGAACATCGATGCCGAGGACGACAACGGACGGCTCACGGCAGAGCAAATCCAGGACCGGGTGCTGACCCTCATGCTGCTCTGGCGCAAAGGCACGGTGGCGTTTCACGACGTGGCCAACAAGGCGCAGTCTGCGCTGCCACTGCTGCTGGCCAACACTGCGCAAAGCGAGTTGATCTGGGAAGATTGCCGAAATATCTCTGAAGCGCCCGTGGAACAAGGCTTCGAGAGCAATGAGGAGGCTACGCCGGAGGGGGAATGAAGGCAGATTCGGCGTGGGCGGACTTCCGACTTTAAACGTGCCGGCTACGTCCGCCAAGTCCTATTCGTCACCCTGTGAAATAAACCTCAAAAAACCATCAAAGCACTTTTTTCTGTCATCCCTTTTGCTGTATTACGAATACAGACCGCCGAAACCTGCAACACAGGTGGCGTCTTCCAAGACCCACCTTGAGCGACATATCTCCCCTGCCTGAAGGGAAGAATCCGGCGGCCTTTTCGTGGCGCAGCACTGTCGTGGTTCTGCGTCGCCTGGCATCTACAAAGGTGAGCGAGTATGGATGATCACGGACGCACCCCTTCCACCAACCAGCCAATCCTTTACGTGCTCGATACCAACGTACTGATTCACGATCCAAACGCGTTGTTGAATTTCGAAGAACACCATGTCGCCATTCCCATGACGGTTCTGGAGGAACTGGACAAACTCAAGGCCGGTAAACATTCGGTGGCCGCCGAATGCCGTCAGGCCATCCGTCTGATCGACAAGACTCTGGGAGAAGCCAGCCCCGAAGAAGTCGAAAAGGGCGTGCCTATTGATCGCGGGACTGGTGTGTTCAAAGGTTTCCTGTCCATTCTGATGAGCAAGCGCGAGGAACCCAACAGCCTGCTGCCCGAGCACTTGAACGACAACATCATCATCAACCAATTGATCGACCTGCACGCGCGCAACAAGGACTTGAGCGTCGTACTGGTGACCAAAGACATCAACATGCGCCTTAAGGCGCGTGCCTGTGGCATCGACGCCGAGGATTACAGTACCGACCAGCTGGTGGACGACGTTTCACTGCTGTCGCGTGGCTACCATGACATGACCGGCTCGTTCTGGGACCGCGTCAACAAGGTCGATACCCGCCAGGAGCGTGGCCGTACCTGGCACCGCGTTCAACTCAATGAAATGCTTCCGGCCGTCCATATCAACGAGTTCATTGTCGACGAACAAGGTTTTGTGGGCTGGATCAAGGGCGTCAAGAACGACGAGTTGCTGATCCTCGACATGCATCAGGAGCCCTTGCTGCATCAGGAAGCCTGGGGCTTGAAGCCGCGGGATATCTATCAGGGCCTGGCATTGTTCGCCTTGCTCGACCCGGATATTCATCTGGTCAACCTGTCGGGGCCTGCGGGCTCGGGTAAAACCATCCTGGCGCTGGCCGCTGCCATCGAGCAGACCATGGTCACCAAACGCTACCGTCGCATCATCGCGACCCGCAGCGTTCAGGGGCTGGATCAGGAAATCGGCTTTCTGCCCGGCACCGAGGCGGAAAAGATGGAGCCGTGGCTTGGCGCGATCACCGATAACCTCGAAGCCCTGCACATGGATGATGAAAACACTCACGGCAGTGTCGATTACATCCTCAGCAAAGTGCCATTGCAGTTCAAATCCCTTAACTACATTCGAGGTCGCAGCTTCCAGCAAAGCCTGATTCTGATCGATGAATGCCAGAACCTGACCCCGCACCAGATGAAAACCATCATCACCCGTGCCGGTGCCGGTTCCAAAGTGGTCTGCCTGGGCAACCTGGCGCAGATCGACACCCCTTATCTGTCAGCCACCAGTTCTGGTCTGACCTACCTGACGGAGCGCTTCAAAGACTTCCCGAACGGCGTGCACCTCACCCTGCAAGGCGTGCCACGCTCCATTCTGGCCGAATACGCAGAGAGTCATCTTTAGCTGAAAAGCAGCTTCAAGCGGTTAGCTGCAAGCTACAAGCGGGGAACTTCGGTGTATGAAGGCCCTCGCTTGCAGCTCATGGCTTATAGCTTGTATCTGCCCCACCCTCTACACTTCTTGCATCTGCCAAGGAGTAACGTTGTGCTCACTCATCTCGATTCCCAGGGTCGCGCCAATATGGTCGACGTCACTGATAAAGCCGTGACGTCCCGTGAGGCTGTGGCTGAAGCGTTGGTGCGGATGTTGCCCGCCACGCTGCAAATGATTGTCAGCGGTGGCCATCCCAAAGGAGATGTGTTTGCTGTCGCGCGCATTGCCGGTATTCAGGCCGCCAAGAAAACCAGCGATCTGATTCCGCTGTGCCATCCGCTGATGCTGACCAGCATCAAGGTTCACCTGGCTGCCGAGGGCGACAACGCAGTGCGCATCACGGCAAGCTGCAAACTGTCCGGGCAAACCGGCGTTGAGATGGAAGCCCTGACGGCGGCCAGTATTGCGGCGCTGACTATTTACGACATGTGTAAGGCAGTGGATCGCGGCATGGTTATCGAGTCGGTTCGCCTGCTGGAGAAGCTTGGCGGCAAGAGCGGTCATTTCATTGCAGATGATGCGCAGGTTGCCCCATGAAGATTGAGGTCCAGTACTTTGCCCGTTATCGCGAAACGTTGGGCATAGACAGCGAGTCTGTCGAAGGCGAGTTCGTCACGCTGGAGGTGTTGCGTCAGCATCTGTTGCAACGTGGCGAAGCGTGGCAGGTTCTGGCCGAACAGAACCTGATGTGTGCGCGCAATCAGGAGCTCTGTAAGCTTGACGAACCCCTGCTTGATGGCGACGAAGTCGCGTTCTTTCCGCCTGTGACCGGAGGCTGAGCATGACGATTCGTGTGCAAGCAGCAGCATTCGATCCCGGCACTGAAGTCAACGCGCTGCACGCTGCCAACCTGGGCATCGGTGCGGTGGTGAGTTTTGTCGGTTACGTGCGTGACTTCAACGAAGGGCGCGAGGTATCGGGCATGTTTCTGGAGCATTACCCGGGCATGACCGAAAAGGCCTTGGCGAAGATTGTTGAAGAAGCCGAGCAGCGCTGGCCGTTGCTCAGGCTCGACGTGTTGCATCGGGTGGGCGCGCTCGAGCCGGGTGAGCCTATCGTGTTTGTGGGCGTTGCCAGCGCTCATCGGCAGGCGGCGTTCGAGGCCTGCGATTTCGTCATGGACTACCTCAAGACCCGTGCGCCGTTCTGGAAGAAGGAAAATACTTCTCAGGGGCCGCAGTGGGTCGAGGGTCGCGATAGCGATCAGGCAGCCGCCCGGCGCTGGTAGCCGGTAGCTGCGTCCATGCGTTTTTCCTGAACGCGTGGTCTCTCGCTGTTTGTATCGTCTATTTGTATCTTCTTGGTACAAAGGGATGGCTTCGGGCTATCATGCCGGCCCGGAAACGGCGTCTCATCGGCTTCGGCCAACTTATTCAATAACTGTCCGAGCGTGATTGCCCTTGCGGCCGCCACGTTGCGGGCAGGTTTTCGTCAACGTTCGGAGCAGAATGTGAAGAAACTTCAGCAGTTTTTGGTTTCAGGGATGACAACAGCGGCGTTAGTGCTGATGGCTGGTTGTGCAACGGAAAGCTCGCGGGCGCTGCCTGTGGCAAAGGTTGAAAGTGCTGGTGTGGCTTATGCCGGCAAGCGTTATCCGGTGGCGGTCGGCAAGTTCGATAACCGCTCCAGTTACATGCGCGGGATCTTTTCCGATGGTGTGGATCGGCTTGGTGGTCAGGCCAAGACCATCCTGATCACCCACATGCAGCAGACCAACCGGTTCAGTGTGCTGGACCGCGACAACATGGAGGAAATCAAGCAGGAAGCCTCCATCAAATCCACCGCCCAGCGCCTGAAAGGCGCTGATTACGTGGTGACTGGCGATGTGACCGAGTTTGGTCGCAAGGAAGTCGGCGATCAGCAACTGTTCGGTCTGCTGGGCCGTGGCAAATCGCAGATTGCCTACGCAAAAGTCGCGCTGAACATCGTCAATATCAGCACCTCGGAAGTGGTGTACTCCACTCAGGGTGCGGGCGAGTACGAGCTTTCCAACCGGGAAGTCATCGGCTTTGGTGGCACCGCCAGTTATGACTCGACACTCAACGGCAAGGTTCTGGACCTGGCCATGCGCGAAGCCGTCAACAACATGGTGCGTGCGCTCGATAGCGGTGCCTGGAAACCAACTGCCAACTGATGTTTTAAAAGGGAATTTGTGGTGTTCATGAACATGAATAATAGTTCGTTGCGCAGTGCCGCAATGTTGCTGGTGGCAGGCGTCTGCGTCACGGGTTGCGCTCCGCAGCCGAAAACCCTGTACCAGTGGGGCAGTTATCAGCCCGAAGTGTATGAGTATTTCAAAGGCGAACCCAAAGAAGTCCAGGTCGCCAAACTTGAAGAAGACCTGCAGAAAATCCGCTCTGCCAACGCAACGCCGCCACCGGGCTACCACGCTCAGTTGGGCATGCTCTACGGCGGCCTGGGCAAGGATGACCAGATGGTTCAGGAGTTGCGCACGGAAAAAGCACTGTTTCCCGAGTCGGCCACCTACATGGACTTCCTGCTCAAGAACGCCCACGCAGGAGTCGCCAAATGAACCTCGCTTATCTGAAAGTGGCTGTCAGCCTGTTTGCCGTCGCCCTGTTGTCGGGTTGCGTTACTCCGCCGCCGACGGTGGACTACTCGGCCTTCAAGGAAAGCAAGCCGCGTTCGATTCTGGTGCTGCCGCCGGTCAACGAATCGCCTGACGTCAAAGCGACGTACAGCACCTTCGCGCAGGTGACCTATCCGCTGGCCGAGTCAGGTTACTACGTGTTGCCGGTGGCGCTGGTTGACGAGACGTTTCGCAACAACGGTCTGACCAACGCCAACGATATTCAGGCCACATCGCCTGCCAAGCTGCGCGAGATCTTCGGCGCCGATGCCGCGCTGTACATCACGGTCAAGCAATACGGCACCAGTTACGTGGTCATCAGCAGCCAGACCGTCGTGACGGTCACGGCAAAACTGGTTGATCTGCGCACCGGAACTGCGTTGTGGACAGGCGCCGCTTCCGCTTCCAGTGAAGAGGGAGGCAACAATAGCGGCGGCGGTCTGGTGGGCATGCTGATCACCGCAGCGGTCAAGCAGATCATCAACAGCGCTACCGATGCCGGTGACCCCATTGCCGGGATAGCCAGCAACCGACTGCTTACAGCGGGTCGGCCGGCGGGTTTGCTGTACGGCCCGCGTTCGCCGAAGTACGGCAGTGACTGACCCTCACACTGTCGATGTCTGACAGGCACAAAAAAAGCGCAGCCCCGTAAAAGGCTGCGCTTTTTTGTTGGCTGGATCGATCAGTTGGTTTGTCGCACGACTGCTCTGAGCAGATGAGTCGGCGGTGTTTCACAGCTGATCTTGCGGCCCAGCTTCTCTTCGATGGCGGGCAACTGGTAGGAGTCGTCTTCCCCGGCGAAGCTGATCGAGACGCCATCGGCCCCTGCGCGACCGGTACGGCCGATGCGGTGCACGTAGTCGTCCGGAACTTCCGGCAGGGTGAAGTTGATCACGTGGCTGATGCCGTCGATGTGAATCCCGCGACCGGCCACATCGGTGGCGACCAGTACGCGGATCTTGCCTTCGCGGAAACCTTCAAGGGTCTTGATGCGCTTGTGCTGCGGCACATCGCCTGACAGTTGCGCGGCGTTGACGCCATCGCGTACCAGACGCTCTTCGATGCGGCGCACTTCATCCTTGCGGTTGGCAAAGACCATGACCCGTTCCCAGCCGTTGTCGGTGACCAGGTTGTAGAGCAACTTGTATTTGTCGGCACCGGCAACGGCATAGATATGCTGTTCGACGTTGTCGCTGGCGACATTCAAGGATTCGATCTCGACGATGGAAGGATCGGTCGTCCACTGCTTGGCAAGGTTCATCACGTCTTCGGTGAAGGTCGCGGAGAACAGCAGGGTCTGGCGTTCGCCCTTGTGCGGGGTCTGGCGAATGATCTGCCGGACCTGCGGGATGAAGCCCATGTCGAGCATGCGGTCGGCTTCATCGAGCACCATCACCTCTACCATGTCCAGGTGCACTTCGCCGCGCTGGTTGAAGTCCAGCAGGCGACCCGGCGTGGCGACCAGAATGTCACAGTGCCGCGCTTCAAGCTGCTTGAGCTGTTTGTCGAAGTCCATGCCACCGACAAACGTCATGACGTTGAGGTTGGTGTATTTGGTCAGGTCGGCGGCGTCCTTGGCGATCTGCACCACCAGTTCGCGGGTCGGCGCGATGATCAGTGCGCGGGGTTCGCCCATGTAGCGCTCTGCCGGCGGCGGTGTCTGGGTCAGTTGCTCGATGATCGAGATCAGGAACGCAGCGGTCTTGCCGGTGCCTGTCTGGGCGCGGCCGATGGCGTCCTTGCCCTTGAGGGTGAAACCCAGCACACCCGCCTGGATCGGCGTGCAATAGGGAAAACCAAGGTCCTGAATCGCGTGCATCAGTTCGGGGGCCAGGTTGAAGTCATGGAAGCGGGTCTTGCCTTCCTGTGGCTCCACGGCGAAATCTTCGAGGTTCCATAGTGGCGCGGGCGGTTTGGCTGCGCGCTCACGGCGCGGGCGCTCGGCTTTTGGATTGTCGGCGCGGGGTGCCGGGGCTATGGCGGGCTCGCTGGCAATATCCAGCACCTGGGGCTGGGCAGCATGATCCGGTTGGTCGCCGATGGCCGGCGCGGGAGAGGCGGGGAGGAAGGCTGTCGGGCCAGGCGCGTGCTGCTCAGCCTCGCTTTTACCGAACATCTTTTTAAGTGCTTTGAGCACGGTCATCTCATCAATTGATTAAGGAATGTACGCCGAGCAGTGTAAAGCAAGAACCGTGCTCGGCGTAGTGCCATCCGTGGCGAGCTACAAAAGCGCTCTGTGACAGGGGTTACAGACCCCTTCAGCGGAGCTTTTCAGCCAGCCAGACGCCGATGTCGTGGATTTCCTGCGGTAACACTTGATGCCCCATTGGGTACTCTTGCCAGTCAACGGTTACACCCTGAGCCTTGAGATGGTCGTAAACGGCCCGGCCCATCGGATAATGGACCACTTCGTCGTGCTGGCCGTGCAGGCAATACGCCGGAATACGCTGCTGGCTGGCAGACAGGGTCATATCCTTGTTGAATGTCGGTGCATAAGTGGACAGCGCGAGCAGGCCGCCCAGTGGGCCCTGCCAGCGTCGATAGCCGACGTGCAGAACCACCGCGCCACCCTGGGAAAAGCCTGCCAGAAAGATCCGCGCCGGATCGATACCGCTGTCGCGCTGTTGCTCGATCAGGCTGATCACCTGCAGCGCCGAGGCTTCCATCTGGTCATGATCAATGGCGCGGGCCTCGGAACTCATGGCTTTGATGTCATACCAGCTCGGCATTTCATAGCCGCCGTTGACGGTCACGGCGCGTGTCGGTGCCTGAGGCAGGACGAAGCGGGCAGTGGTCAGCGACGCCTGCAGCGCTTCGGCAACCGGCAAAAAGTCATAACGGTCGGCACCCAGCCCATGCAGCCAGATGACGCAGGCATCGACTGTGCCGGAAGGTTGGATGATCAAAGGTTCGCTCATGACTGCTCCATTTGCGTGCACCGGCTCGTTAAGAGCGCATTAATAGGGTGCGCGGGGTAGATTAAAAATGAAAGAAGATGTCGCAAGGTTACAAGTTTTTGACTTGACCTGTCGCTAATTCGACATAGCCAGCATGCTGGTACGGGCTTTGCTACAGCAGGACTGGAGTCGAGGCGCTCACATCGTTCGGTAACACTATAAGGCTACTATTTATAGCGATCGAAAAGCAGCTCGGGAGTCCATGCGTCAGGATTCGCGGCACGATTCAAGCTGTACCGAACAGGTTCGGGAAAATCATGGGTTTTCAGTCCACGGGGCCGATTCTGAATGATGATGGCGATGACGGGATGATCCCGCAGGCCATTCACCCTTTATGCCCAGCGTCGCATGACCCAAAAATAAGCCAGCACGGGTCATTAGCGCCTCACAAAGGTGCGACGCGACTGAAACGCCTACACAACAAAGAGCAAACTGGAGGTTTTGAATGAAGATGTTGAAATCCACCCTGGCTATCGTCACCGCCTTGGCTGCATTTGGTGTGACCGGGGCTGCCAACGCAGGCGCCACCCTTGACGCTATCGTCAAGAAAGGGTTTGTTCAGTGCGGCGTCAGCGATGGCCTGCCAGGGTTTTCCGTTCCAGACTCCACCGGCAAGATCACCGGTATCGATGCTGACGTCTGCCGCGCAGTCGCCGCCGCAGTATTTGGCGACGCCACCAAGGTCAAGTTCAGCCAGTTGAACGCCAAAGAGCGTTTCACTGCACTGCAATCGGGCGAGATCGACATCCTTTCGCGTAACACCACCTGGACCAGCTCCCGCGATTCGGCCATGGGCCTGATGTTTGCCGGCGTGACTTACTACGACGGCATCGGCTTTCTGGTAAACAAAAAACTGGGCGTCAACAGTGCCAAGGAACTGGACGGTGCAACTATCTGTATCCAGGCCGGTACCACCACCGAGCTGAACGTCTCCGACTACTTCCGCTCCAACAACCTGAAATACACGCCGATCACTTTCGACACCTCCGATGAAAGCGCCAAGTCGCTGGAAGGCGGCCGTTGCGACGTGTTGACTTCCGACCAGTCGCAGCTCTACGCACAGCGCAGCAAGCTGGCCAAACCGGACGACTACGTCGTTCTGCCGGAAGTGATCTCCAAAGAGCCTCTGGGCCCTGTCGTGCGCAAAAACGATCCGGAGTGGTTCGCGATCGTCAAGTGGACCCTGTTCGCCATGCTCAACGCCGAGGAAGCCAAAATCACTTCCAAGAACGTCGAAGCTGAAGCCAAGGCGACCAAAAACCCCGACGTAGCCCGTATGCTCGGCGCAGACGGTACTTACGGCAAGGACCTGAACCTGCCGAAGGACTGGGTCGTGCAGATCGTCAAGCAAGTCGGTAACTACGGCGAAGTGTTCGAACGCAACCTGGGCGAAGGCACCCCGCTGAAAATCAAGCGTGGCCAGAACGCTCTGTGGAATGCCGGCGGCATCCAGTACGCACCACCTATTCGTTGATTGACCCGGCGCCCGACAGGCTTCCCAGCCTGTCGGGCGTTGTTCTGTTGGATTTTTCCTGGGGCATTTCATGGAAAAGCAAATCGTCGCACCCAAGCAAAAGCTCTCTCTGAGCGATCCGAAAGTGCGCGCGTGGTTATTTCAGATCATCACTGTCGTGGCGGTGATCGCGTTTGGCTGGTTCATTTTCGACAACACCCAGACCAACCTGCAACACCGTGGTATTACCTCGGGTTTCGGTTTTCTTGAAAACAGTGCCGGCTTCGGCATTGCTCAACACCTGATCGACTACAGCGAATCGGACACTTATGCTCGCGTGTTCGTCATCGGTTTGCTGAACACCTTGCTGGTATCGGTTATCGGTATTGTCCTGGCGACCTTGCTGGGCTTTGTCATTGGTGTCGCTCGCCTGTCTCCGAACTGGATGATCAGCAAGCTGGCAACCGTGTATGTCGAAGTCTTCCGCAACATTCCGCCACTGCTGCAAATCCTGTTCTGGTACACCGCCGTATTCCTCACGTTGCCCGGTCCGCGTCAGGCACATGGTTATCTGGACATGTTCTACGTCAGCAGTCGTGGGCTCAACATGCCCGGAGCACTGCCTGCCGAAGGCGCATGGGCGTTTCTGATCAGCATCGTGGTCGCGGTGATCGCGGTTGTGATGATGGTGCGTTGGGCCAACAAGCGTTTCGAGGCGACCGGCCAGCCGTTTCACAAGTTCTGGGTCGGCCTGGCGTTGTTGCTGTCGATTCCCGGCCTGAGCATGCTGATCTTCGGCAGCCCGGTGCACTGGGAGCTGCCGCAGCTCAAGGGCTTCAACTTCACCGGCGGCTGGGTGCTGATTCCCGAGTTGATCTCCCTGACCCTGGCACTGACGATCTACACCGCAGCCTTCATTGCTGAAATCGTGCGCTCCGGCATCAAGTCGGTCAGCCATGGTCAGACCGAGGCCGCCCGTTCGCTGGGGCTGCGCCCTGGGCCGACACTGCGCAAGGTCATCATTCCGCAGGCGCTGCGAGTGATCATCCCGCCGTTGACCAGTCAGTTCCTGAACCTGGCGAAAAACTCGTCGCTGGCAGCAGCCATCGGTTATCCGGAAATGGTTTCCCTGTTTGCCGGTACGGTGCTCAACCAGACCGGGCAGGCCATTGAAGTCATTGCCATCACCATGAGTGTGTACCTGGCGATCAGTATCAGCATTTCCATGCTGATGAACTGGTACAACAAGCGCATTGCGCTGATCGAGCGGTGAGGAAACGCGCATGACAACCCATACTTTCAAACCTGATATGCCACCACCGGGCAAAGTGTTCGGTCCGGTCGCGTGGATGCGGCAGAACCTGTTCTCCAGCTGGATCAACACCCTGCTGACCCTGTTCTCGCTGTATCTGATCTACCTGATCGTTCCGCCGATTCTCAGTTGGGCCCTGCTGGACGCCAACTGGATCGGTACGACCAAGGAAGACTGCACCAAGGCGGGCGCCTGTTGGGTGTTCATCGAGCAGCGCTTCGGTCAGTTCATGTACGGCTACTTTCCTAATGAACTGCGCTGGAGGGTCGATCTGACCGCAATCCTGGCGATTGTCGGTGCTGCGCCGCTGTTCATTTCGAAGTTTCCGCGCAAGGCTGTGTACGGCATCTGCTTTTTGCTGATCTACCCGGTCGTTGCGTTCTACCTGCTGCACGGCGGCGCGTTTGGTCTGACCAATGTACCGACCAGCCAGTGGGGCGGTCTGATGCTGACCCTGGTGATTGCCACCGTGGGTATCGTCGGTGCCTTGCCGCTGGGTATTTTGCTGGCGCTCGGCCGTCGCTCCAACATGCCGGCCGTGCGTGTGGTGTGCGTGACGTTCATCGAGTTCTGGCGTGGCGTGCCGTTGATCACCGTACTGTTTATGTCGTCTGTGATGCTGCCGCTGTTCATGCCGGAAGGGATGAACTTCGACAAGCTGCTGCGGGCGCTGATCGGCGTGATTCTGTTCCAGTCGGCGTACATCGCCGAAGTGGTGCGCGGCGGGATGCAGGCCATTCCCAAGGGGCAATACGAAGCGGCCTCGGCGATGGGCCTGGGTTACTGGCGCGCCATGGGTCTGGTGATTCTGCCGCAGGCGTTGAAGATGGTCATTCCCGGCATCGTCAACACCTTCATTGCTTTGTTCAAAGACACCAGCCTGGTGATCATTATCGGCCTGTTCGACCTGCTTAACAGCGTCAAACAAGCCACCGCCGACCCGGCATGGCTGGGTATGGCCACCGAAGGCTACGTCTTCGCGGCCCTGGTGTTCTGGATCTTCTGTTTCGGTATGTCCCGCTATTCCATGCATTTGGAACATAAGCTGGACACAGGCCACAAGCGTTAGGAGTTTTGTGATGAGTGAAGTTATCAATAAGCCCCTGGGCGCTGAAGGCATGATCCGCATGGAGGGCGTCCACAAGTGGTACGGCCAGTTCCATGTGCTCAAGGACATCAACCTGAATGTGCGCCAGGGCGAACGTATCGTGCTGTGCGGCCCGTCTGGCTCGGGCAAGTCGACCACCATTCGCTGCCTCAACCGTCTGGAAGAGCACCAGCAGGGCCGTATCATCGTTGATGGCACCGAACTGACTTCCGACCTGAAGCAGATCGAAACCATCCGCCGTGAAGTCGGCATGGTGTTTCAGCACTTCAACCTGTTCCCGCACCTGACCATCCTGCAGAACTGCACGCTGGCACCGATGTGGGTACGCAAGATGCCGAAGAAGAAAGCCGAAGAAATCGCCATGCACTACATTGAGCGTGTGCGTATTCCAGAGCAGGCCCACAAGTTTCCGGGTCAGCTTTCCGGTGGTCAGCAGCAGCGTGTGGCGATTGCCCGTGCCTTGTGCATGAAGCCGAAAATCATGCTGTTCGACGAGCCGACCTCGGCGCTTGACCCGGAAATGGTCAAGGAAGTACTCGACACCATGGTCGGCCTGGCGGAAGAGGGCATGACCATGCTCTGCGTGACTCACGAGATGGGCTTTGCCCGCACCGTGGCGAACCGCGTGATCTTCATGGACAAGGGCGAAATCGTCGAACAGGCTGCACCGAACGACTTCTTCGACAACCCGCAAAGCGACCGCACCAAGCTGTTTCTCAGTCAGATCATTCACTGAGTCGGTAGCGGCTGCACAGAAAACCGGGCCTTGCGCCCGGTTTTTTTGCGGCCTTTTCTGTATGCAATTTCAGCTGAACCTTGTATTCAAGATGATTCTCCAACAGGATACTGCCCCCCTGAAACGGGTCGACATACCTGATTACCGAGAAACCGATGACTGCCAAGGCTCAACCCAGCCCCCAACCGACTGCCGATCCAACTCACCCTGCTCTGAAGCGCCCGTGGCTTTTGCTGCTGGGGCTGGTGCTCGTTGCCCTCAACCTGCGCCCTGCGTTGTCCAGCATCGCGCCACTGCTCAACGAAGTGTCCGATAGCCTGGGCATGTCGGCTGCCGAGGCTGGTTTGCTGACCACGCTGCCTGTGCTTTGCCTGGGCCTGTTCGCGCCGCTGGCACCGATTCTTGCGCGCCGTTTCGGCAGTGAGCGGGTGGTGCTGGTGATTTTGCTGAGCCTGGCTGCCGGCATGGCCCTGCGCAGTCTTTTCGGTGAAGTCGGCCTGTTCAGCGGCAGCCTGCTGGCGGGCGCGAGTATCGGCATCATCGGGGTGCTGTTGCCCGGTATCGTCAAGCGCGATTTTCCGCGTCAGGCGGGTGCCATGACGGGCGTATATACCATGGCGCTGTGCCTGGGGGCGGCAATAGCCGCTGGCTCGACCGTGCCGCTGAGTCAGTATTTTGGTGGCAGTTGGGCAATAGGTCTGGGTTTCTGGCTGGTTCCGGCCTTGATCGCTGCGTTGTTCTGGTTCCCGCAGGCCCGCGAGGTGCACAGCACGCATCGCGATGTCTATCGTGTGCACGGCCTGTTGCGTGATCGACTGGCGTGGCAGGTCACGCTGTACATGGGGCTGCAATCTTCACTGTCGTACATCGTCTTTGGCTGGTTGCCGTCCATTCTCATAGGGCGCGGCATGACCCCGACCGAAGCGGGGCTGTTGTTGTCCGGTTCGATCATCGTGCAGGTCATCAGCGCCTTGAGTGCGCCCTGGCTGGCAACCCGCGGCAAGGACCAGCGACTGGCGATCATGCTGGTCATGTCTCTGACCCTGACCGGCCTGTTCGGTTGTCTGTACGCGCCCATCGAAGGGCTGTGGGGCTGGGCGATTCTGCTCGGGCTGGGGCAGGGCGGTACGTTCAGCCTGGCACTGGCGCTGATCGTTCTGCGCTCACGCGATTCTCACGTGGCCTCCAACCTGTCCAGCATGGCGCAAGGCTTCGGTTACACCATCGCGTCAATGGGGCCGTTCGCCGTGGGCGTCGTGCACGACGTGACGGGCAGTTGGGACGCGATTGGCTGGATCTTCGCCGTGCTGGGCGTGGGCGCCATGATCGCGGGCATGGGCGCGGGGCGTGCGCTGTATGTTCAGGTGAGCAGCGAGAAGGTGTGAGGCCATCAAGCACTCGCCATTTTCCGCTGCGCCGCTTATCGTGCACGGATCATTCGCCAAGGGATTTGCATGCATGAGCTACGAAGAACAAAGCCAGGCCAACAGCGCCCTCATCACCCGCTTTTATGGGGCATTCGCTCAGCTGGATGCCGAGGCGATGAGCGCCTGCTACAGCGACGATGTGCTGTTCAGCGATCCGGCGTTCGGTGAGTTGCGTGGCCCTCAGGTGGGCGACATGTGGCGCATGCTGACTTCTCGGGCGAAGCACTTTTCGGTGGTCTTCGATCAGGTGCGTGCCGATGACCGCACGGGCAGCGCGCACTGGGTGGCGACCTACCTGTTCAGTCAGACCGGGCGCACGGTGGTCAACGATATCCAGGCCCGTTTCGTGTTTCGCGATGGCAAGATCTGCGAACACCACGACCATTTCGACATGTGGCGTTGGTCGCGTCAGGCGCTGGGTGCAAAAGGCCTGTTGCTCGGCTGGACACCGCTGGTGCGTAACGCGGTTCGCGTCCAGGCGCTCAAGGGCCTGAAAGCCTTCACCGAGAGCCGCCGTGCCTGAGGCTCTGGAAACTTCGCTCGGCAAGCCCTGGTTTGTGTACCTGGTGCGCGCGGCCAATGGCGCGTTGTACTGCGGCATCAGCGACAACCCGCAACGGCGCTTTGCCGCGCACCAGAGCGGCAAGGGCGCACGTTTTTTCTGCTCCAGCCCGGCGCTGGCACTGGTCTACGTCGAGCAATGGCCCAGCAAGGGCGATGCGTTGCGTCACGAGCGGCTGATCAAGAAACTCAGAAAAAGCGCCAAAGAGGCACTGGCGGCCAGCTACCTGAACGTACCGATCCATGAGGGTGATGTCGCCTCATCAGTTTGAGCCTGTGGGCGGGCAGGGTGCTGCGGGTTAATCTGTCGGCTTCCCATGTGCGCAGAGGCTGAACATGTCCGAGTTGATTCTTCACCACTACCCCACGTCGCTGTTTGCCGAAAAAGCCCGTTTGATGCTGGGCTTCAAGGGCGTTAACTGGCGTTCGGTGACCATTCCTTCGATCATGCCCAAGCCTGACCTGACCGCGCTGACCGGTGGCTATCGCAAAACGCCGGTGTTGCAGATCGGCGCAGATATCTACTGTGACACGGCGCTGATGGCCCGGCGTCTGGAGCAGGAAAAAGCCTCGCCGGCCTTCTACCCGCAAGGCCAGGAGTTTGCCGTGGCCGGCCTGGCCGCCTGGGCCGACTCGGTGCTGTTTCTGCATGCAGTGAGCCTGGTGTTTCAGCCTGAATCGATGGCCGTGCGCTTTGCCAAAGTACCGCCTGACGCCGCCAAGGCATTCATTGCTGACCGCTCCATGCTGTTCAACGGTGGCACCGCTTCGCGCCCGCCCGTCGAGCAGGTCAAACACCAATGGCCAACGTTCATGTCACGTCTTGAGTCGCAACTGTCGCACGGCGGTGACTTCCTGTTCGGTGCGCCTTCAATTGCCGATTTCTCGGTCGCCCACACGCTGTGGTTCCTCAAACAGACGCCAGTGACGGCGCCGTTTGTCGATGATTACCCAAGTGTCAGCGTCTGGCTGGATCGCGTACTGGGATTTGGCCACGGCAGCTTGAGCGACCTGAGTTCCGCCGCTGCCATCGAAATCGCCAGCAACGCCACGCCCGCGCCTTTGCCCGATGAAACCTTCATTGACCCGAACGGCTTCAAGGCGGGCGATAAAGTCGCCATCGCCGCGGTCGACTACGGCGTTGAAGCGGTTGAAGGCGAGCTGATGTTTACCGGACGCGAAGAACTGATCCTGCGCCGCGAAGACAATCGCGCCGGTGTGGTACACGTGCACTTCCCGCGACTGGGTTTTCGGGTCGAGAAACGCTGAAGTCGAAGGGCAAGTGGGAGCGAGCTTGCTCGCGAAGACGGACTGACAGGGGCGTCAATATTCGGCGGTCATACGGGCCTCTTTGTGAGCAAGCCTGCTCACAGGCGCGAAGTGCTCTGAGACGCGACATAACAATTGGGAGCTTTCTCGCGAGCCCGCTGCAATCGACAGCGGGTGAGGCTTCACTTCAACGCCGCCAATATCTCATCCGGTGCGAAGCCCCGGATCAGGGTGCCGTTGACATTGATCAGCGGGATGCCACGTCCACCCAGCGCTTCATAGGCCTTGCGGCCTTCGTCTGACTTCTCGATGTCGAACTCCTGATACGCGATCCCTTTGCTGTCCAGAAAACGTCGCGTCTGTTTGCAGTAGCCGCACCAGTCGGTGGCGTACATCACCACTTTTGCCTGGCTGTAGCGCTGGGCAACGCTCGCTGGCGGTGGGTTGATGAAGTTTTCGATCCTGCCCCAGTTCTGGTAAATGACCACCACCAGCATGATCAGCGCAAACTTCTTGAGGGTGCGTATCAGCATGGCGGATTACCGTCGTTTCAACTGATCGGTCAGTTGGGTCGGCAGCCCCTTGATAATCAGGGTGCCTGCGGTTTCGTCGTACTCGATCTTGTCGCCCAGCAAGTGAGCTTCGAAGCTGATCGACAGGCCCTCGGCGCGGCCTGTGAAGCGGCGGAACTGGTTGAGGGTGCGTTTATCCGCCGGGATTTCCGGGGACAGGCCGTAGTCCTTGTTGCGGATGTGGTCGTAAAACGCCCTTGGCTGATTTTCGTCGATCAGCTCGGACAGCGCTTCAAGGCCCATTGGTTCGCCCATCTTGCTCTGGCTGCTGGCGTAGTCGATCAGGGTCTTGGTCTTCTCGCGTGCCGACTCTTCCGGCAGGTCTTCACTTTCGACAAAGTCACTGAAGGCTTTGAGCAACGTGCGGGTTTCGCCGGGGCCGTCCACGCCTTCCTGGCAGCCGATGAAGTCGCGGAAATACTCGGAGACCTTCTTGCCGTTCTTGCCCTTGATGAAGGAAATGTACTGTTTGGACTGTTTGTTGTTCTGCCACTCGGAAATATTGATGCGAGCGGCAAGGTGCAACTGGCCCAGATCCAGATGGCGAGAAGGGGTCACGTCCAGTTCGGCATTCACCGCCACACCGTCGCTGTGGTGCAACAGGGCGATGGCCAGGTAGTCGGTCATGCCTTGCTGGTAATGGGCGAACAACACATGGCCGCCGACGGACAGGTTGGATTCTTCCATCAGCTTCTGCAGGTGCTCGACTGACACTCTGGAGAACGCCGTGAAGTCTTTGCCGCCGTCCAGATACTCTTTCAGCCAGCCGCTGAAAGGGTGCGCGCCGGACTCGGGATGGAACAGGCCCCATGCCTTGCCTTGTTTGGCGTTATAGCTCTCGTTGAGGTCGGCCAGCATGTTTTCGATGGCCTGGGACTCAGCGAGTTCGGAGTCGCGTGCATGGAGAACAGCGGGCGTACCGTCGGGTTTTTTTTCGATCAGGTGGACGATGCAATGACGGATCGGCATGGGCTTCTCGGCTGAAAAAGGTGAAGAGCGTGCAGCTCGTTGCAAGGCGCCAAGTGTAACGCACGCATGTGCCTGTTGGCCCGAGCTAGCTGGTTTTCGCTGGCAGCGGGTGTTTACTGGATGTTTTTTGCGCAATTACCATTAAAACCTGACCAAAAGGATAGGTAGGGGCGGATATTTGCCCGGCTCTGTGCTAGTTTTGCGCGGTCTTGCGCACTTAGCGCGTCAAGCATGCAGTTAGCGCACACGTGGGTCGAACCATTGCCCGGTTTCAGTATCTACACTTTCGCGATTAATCGTGGCTGCTAGCGGGTGGCCAGGTTCATTGCCTGGCCACGGGCCGACGTTGCGCTCTGCAATCCAAATGAATTTGATAGGGAAGGAACACCACCATGGCTCTTACTAAAGACCAATTGATCGCCGATATCGCTGAAGCTATCGACGCGCCAAAAACCACCGCGCGTAATGCTCTTGAGCAATTGGGCCAAATTGTTGCCGACCAATTGGAAAACGGCGTTGAAATCACTTTGCCGGGTATCGGCAAGCTGAAAGTTGCAGAGCGTCCAGCTCGCACCGGCCGCAACCCTTCGACTGGCGCTGCCATCGAAATCGCTGCCAAGAAAGTTATCAAGTTCGTACCAGCCAAAGTGCTGACCGACTCGATCAACAAGTAAGCACCCGCTTGCTGTAAAAAGCCGTGCACCGGTTCACCGGGCGCGGCTTTTTTGTGGGCGTCTGATCAGGCAACTCTCGCCAGAGCGTCGCATGGCAGTTGAGATTATCGTTCCCTACGCTCCAGTGGGAATGCACTGCGTGAAGCTCTGCGTCACGAATCTGTGCCGCACTGCATACTCAAGAGAGGACGCAGAGCGTCCAGAACGGCATGCGACGCAGAGCGTCGCACGATAGTTGAGATTACGGCCTGCCGGCGTGGGGGCGCACGATAGTTGAGATTATCGTTCCCTACGCTCCAGCGTGGGAATGCATTGCGTGACGCTCTGCGTCACAAATCTGTGCCGCACTGCACACTCAAGAGAGGACGCAGAGCGTCGCACGATAGCCAGAGTCGAGTCAGCCTGGTGTACGCTGTGCCTTGTCGAGGAAGGTCCAGGCCACGAAGCGGCTTTGTTTCTGGCCCTGGCCCATCTCCACGACCTTCACTTCAAGCGCGCCGGCTTTTTTCAGGGCGCTCTGGATTGGCGGCAGGTTGCTTGCTTTGGACACCAGGGTGCTGAACCACACCACCAGGCCGGGTAACCTGGCGCTTTCCTGGATCAGTTGCGTCACGAAGCCGATTTCGCCGCCCTCGCACCACAGTTCCTGTGACTGCCCGCCGAAGTTGAGCACCGGCAGCTTGCGCTTGGGGTCGGCCTTGCCCAGTGCGCGCCATTTTCGCTGGCTACCGCGTTGTGCTTCGTCCAGTGAAGCATGGAAGGGCGGGTTGCAGAGGCTCACGTCGAAGCGTTCGTTGCTGTCGCATAGCCCAAGCAGGATTTGCTTGCGATTGCCCTGCAGGCGCACGCTGATGGCTTTGTGCAAACCGTTGGCCTTGACGATGGCCGTCGCGGCGGCGACTGCGGTGCTGTCGATGTCCGAACCGACAAACTGCCAGCCATAGTCGCTATGCCCCAGCAGCGGGTAAATGCAGTTGGCACCCGTTCCGATGTCCAGCGCCTTGACCGATGCCCCGCGCGGGATCACGCCTTCGTGGTCTTCAGCGAGCACGTCGGCGAGAAAGTGCAGGTAGTCCGCGCGCCCCGGAATGGGCGGACACAGATAATCCGCCGGAATGTCCCAGTGCGCGATGCCATAGAACGCCTTGAGCAGCGCGCGATTGAACACCCGCACTGCCTGTGGGTTGGCGAAGTCGATGCTTTCCTTGCCGTAGGGGTTGAGGATCACGAACGCGGCCAGTTCAGGACTGGATTTGATCAGCTTCGGAAAATCGTAATGCCCCTGATGACGATTGCGCGGGTGCAAGGTGGCTTTCTCACGCGGCGCAGCGGGCTTGGCCGGTCGCTGAGGCTTCTTGCGCGGAGGTTTCGGGGTATCGGTCATGGATTCGATTTCGGCTGCGAGTAGGTCAATACAGGACATGGGGATAACAAAGGCCAGATAACAAAAAGCCAGCCCACGTATGGGCTGGCTTCTCTGACCACCTTACAGGCTGGCGATGCGCGCGTGTTGCTCGGCCAGTTTGCCCAGTGCCTGTTCGGCCTCGGTCAGCTTGGCGCGTTCCTTGGCGATGACGTCAGGCGGCGCTTTGTCAACGAATGCTGCGTTGGACAGCTTGCCGCCCACACGTTGCACTTCGCCTTGCAGGCGCTGGATTTCCTTGTCCAGGCGCGCGAGTTCCGCCCCTTTGTCGATCAACCCGGCCATCGGCACCAGCACTTCCATGTCGCCCACAAGCGCGGTGGCAGACAGCGGCGCTTCGGCACCGTCGGTCAACACCGTCATGGACTCAAGCTTGGCCAGCTTCCTGAGCAGGTAGTCGTTTTCGCTCAGGCGACGCTGGTCGTCGGCACTGACGTTCTTGAGGAACAGTTGCAGCGGCTTGCCCGGACCGATGTTCATTTCGCCACGGATGTTACGCACGGCAAGCATCAGGCCCTTGAGCCATTCGATGTCGTCTTCGGCAGCCTGATCGATGCGTGCTTCGTTGGCCACGGGCCAGGGTTGCAGCATGATGGTCTTGCCTTCCACACCGGCCAGCGGCGCAAGGCGCTGCCAGATTTCTTCTGTGATGAACGGCATGAATGGATGCGCCAGACGCAGCGCGACTTCCAGCACGCGAACCAGCGTGCGACGTGTGCCGCGCTGACGTTCGATCGATGCGGTTTCGTCCCACAGCACAGGCTTGGACAGCTCCAGATACCAGTCGCAATACTGGTTCCAGATGAACTCGTACAACGCCTGCGCGGCGAGGTCGAAACGGAACTGGTCCAGTTGGCGGGTCACTTCGGCTTCGGTGCGTTGCAATTGCGAGATGATCCAGCGATCCGCCAGCGACAGTTCGACGGCTTCGCCGTTCTGGCCGCAGTCTTCGCCCTTGTCCAGCACGTAACGTGCGGCGTTCCAGATCTTGTTGCAGAAGTTGCGATAGCCCTCGACGCGGCCCATGTCGAACTTGATGTCGCGACCGGTAGACGCCAGCGAACAGAAGGTGAAGCGCAGGGCGTCGGTGCCATAGCTGGCGATGCCATCGGCGAATTCCTGACGGGTCTGCTTCTCGATCTTCTTCGCCAGTTGCGGTTGCATCAGGCCACTGGTGCGTTTCTCTACCAGCGTTTCGAGGTCGATACCGTCAACGATGTCCAGCGGGTCCAGAACGTTGCCCTTGGACTTGGACATCTTCTGGCCCTGGCCATCACGCACCAGGCCGTGCACATACACCGTCTTGAACGGGACTTGCGGCGTGCCGTCTTCGTTCTTCACCAAATGCAGGGTGAGCATGATCATCCGGGCGACCCAGAAGAAAATGATGTCGAAGCCGGTGACCAGCACGTCCGTGGAGTGGAAAGTCTCCAGTGCCTTGGTCTTTTCCGGCCATCCGAGCGTGGAGAAGGTCCACAGTCCCGAACTGAACCAGGTGTCGAGTACGTCGTTGTCCTGCTGCAGCGCGATTTCCGGGCCCAGGTTGTTCTTGGCGCGAACTTCGGCTTCGTCACGACCTACATAGACTTTGCCGGACTCGTCGTACCAGGCCGGGATGCGGTGGCCCCACCAGAGCTGGCGGCTGATGCACCAGTCCTGGATGTCACGCATCCACGAGAAGTACATGTTTTCGTATTGCTTGGGCACGAAGGCGATGCGACCGTCTTCGACCGCAGCGATTGCAGGCTCGGCCAGCGGCTTGGTGGACACGTACCATTGGTCGGTCAGCCATGGCTCGATGATGGTGCCGGAGCGGTCGCCTTTCGGCACCTTCAGGGCGTGATCATCTATGCTGACCAGCAGGCCGGCGGCATCGAATGCAGCGACGATCTGCTTGCGCGCTTCAAAACGGTCCAGCCCGGCGTAGGCCGCGGGCAGGGTGCCGTCAACGCTTTCGTTCAGCTTGCCGTCGAGGTTGAACACCTGGGCGGCAGGCAACACATTGGCATTCTTGTCGAAAATGTTCAGCAGCGGCAGGTTGTGGCGCTTGCCGACTTCATAGTCGTTGAAATCGTGGGCCGGGGTGATTTTCACGCAGCCGGTGCCGAATTCAGGGTCGCAGTAATCATCGGCAATGATCGGGATGCGGCGGCCAACCAGCGGCAGCTCGACGAACTTGCCAATCAGCGCCTTGTAGCGCTCGTCCTGCGGGTTCACGGCAACAGCAGCGTCACCGAGCATGGTTTCCGGGCGGGTAGTGGCAACGATCAGGTAATCCAGGCCCTCGGCGGTTTTTGCGCCGTCCGCCAGCGGGTAGCGCAGGTTCCACAGATGGCCTTTTTCGTCGTGATTTTCCACTTCGAGGTCGGAGATCGCGGTGTGCAGCTTGGTGTCCCAGTTGACCAGGCGCTTGCCACGGTAGATCAGACCGTCTTCATGCAGGCGCACGAAGGCTTCTTTCACGGCATCGGACAAGCCGTCGTCCATGGTGAAGCGCTCACGGCTCCAGTCGACGGACGAACCCAGGCGGCGGATCTGACGGCTGATATTGCCGCCGGACTCGGCTTTCCATTCCCAGATCTTGTCGAGAAACTTCTCGCGACCCAGCTCGTGACGGCTTACGCCTTGCGCTTCGAGGCGACGCTCGACCAGCATCTGCGTGGCGATACCGGCGTGGTCGGTGCCCGGTTGCCACAGCGTGTTGCGACCCTGCATGCGCCGGAAACGGATCAGCGCGTCCATGATCGCGTTGTTGAAACCGTGACCCATGTGCAGGCTGCCCGTGACATTCGGCGGCGGGATCATGATGGTGTACGAGTCACCCGCGCCCTGCGGAGCGAAATAGTTCTCGGACTCCCAGGTCTGGTACCAGGAAGTTTCGATGGCGTGAGGCTGGTAAGTCTTGTCCATGCGCGGCGGGAACCTGTGGCCTTGATTCGGAAACCGGTAAGTATAGACCTGTGGGCAAGCGACAAGCCATAAGCGCGGGGCCACAAGCTGGTAGTTCTGTCAGTAGGCGGCGGGTGGTCAAGGGGGCATGATCGGTATTCAGACTTTACTTGCAGGGCGGACGCCGCCATGAACGACAGGCCTGAAGCCAGACGCGTACTGTGTCGATATCGCTATGACGCGCTGGATCGTATTGCCGTCGTCGATCCCGAGGCGCAGGAGGCGGAAAATGATGCGGCGCATAGCCGAGATCCGCACCGCATTGAACTCTCCCTGACAGAATCTCTACGCGCGCGTGTTCCGGGTTCCTGACCACCCCCTCACTTCTGCTGCTGCGCCAACAGCCGCTCCAGCCTGGCCTCCAGCCGTCGCTTGATTTCAGTCTCGATATGCGGTGCAAAGTCATCAATCACGTCTTGCATGATCAGTTGCGCGGCGGCACGCAGTTCGGTGTCCAGGTGCAGCAACGCATCGGGGTTGGGCAGCGCTTGAGCCTGCTGAACCTGTTGCAACTGCTCCACCGGCGCATCAGCCGTCAACGTCGGGATATCGTCTTCGTCCAAGTTTTCCGGGTGTACCGAGTCAGGCCGGCTACCAACCACATCGAACAGCAGGGGGATCTGGCCCTCGCGGTGGACGGTGTCGGTCAGTAACGGAGGTTGTGCGGAGTCATCGCCGAGCAGTTGGCGGATCGATTCCAGATCGTCCAGCAAATGCGCGGATTCAGCTTTTTTTGAAGTGTCCATCGTGTCCTCAAAGACGCTGCAGTCGGTGATCTTGCGGAGGATAGCCCTGTTCGCGGTAGGAACGGAAACTCTCGCGTGCGGCAAGGCGTATGGCCGGGTCTTCGACAACCACTTCCGCGACACGGGCGAAGCGCTTGAAGAAGGCCGGAATGCTCAGGTCGAGGTTGACCAGCAGGTCCTGATGCGTGCCCGAGTCATCGCCCAGGCCCAGCACCACGGGTGCATCGTGATCGCTCTCGGCGTCGCCGTGGGGCAGAAACACTTCGCCCCGGAAGCGCCAGAGCCGTGCGTCCAGGTCTTCACGCTGCGCTGCATCGCTGCAGTGCAGGTAAACCTTGTGGCCCAGGCGCCAGGCCTTTTCCGTGAGTTTGCAGGCAAAGTCCAGGCGGGCCGCAGGGTCAGCGCTGGGCAGGATGTAGAAGTCGACTTGGGTCATACAGGTTCCAGAACCAATGGCGTATCGACCGTGAAGCCGACACGCCAGGGTTTCTTTTTTATACGCCGGCGCGGTCGAGCAGGTACTGGGTCAGCAGCGGAACCGGACGCCCGGTGGCGCCTTTGTCCTTGCCGCCGCTCAGCCATGCAGTGCCGGCGATGTCCAGGTGGGCCCATTCATAAGCCTTGGTGAAGCGCGACAGGAAGCAGGCTGCGGTGATAGTGCCGCCTTTCGGGCCGCCGATATTGGCGATGTCGGCGAACGGGCTGTCGAGTTGCTCCTGGTACTCATCGAACAAAGGCAACTGCCAGGCGCGGTCATCAGCCAGTTTGCCCGCATCGAGCAACTGATTGATCAGCGCGTCGTTGTTGCCCAGCAGTCCGGAGGTATGGCCGCCCAAGGCAACGACGCAGGCGCCGGTCAGGGTCGCGATATCGATCACGGCCTGTGGCTTGAAACGTTCGGCGTAGGTCAGGGCATCGCACAGCACCAGACGGCCTTCGGCGTCGGTGTTGAGGATTTCGACCGTCTGGCCGCTCATGGTAGTGACGATGTCGCCCGGGCGCGTCGCGGTGCCGCTCGGCATGTTCTCGGCGCAGGCCAGAATGCACACCACATTGATCGGCAGTTTCAGTTCGAGTACGGCGCGCAGGGTGCCGAACACGCTGGCAGCACCACACATGTCGAATTTCATTTCGTCCATGCCGGCAGCCGGCTTGATGCTGATGCCGCCCGTATCGAAGGTGATGCCTTTGCCGACCAGCACAAATGGCTTGTCGCCTTTCTTGCCGCCCTGATAGTTCATGACGATCAGACGCGGCGGCTGGGCGCTGCCCTGTGCCACAGCGAGGAAAGAACCCATGCCCAGTTCGGCGAGTTTCTTCTCGTCGTGAATCTCTACTTTCAGGTTTTTGTGTGCCTTGCCCAGCGCCTTGGCTTCTTCGCCCAGGTAGGTCGGGTGGCAGATGTTCGGCGGCAGGTTGCCCAGGTCACGGGTCAATGCCATGCCGGTGGCGATGGCCTGCGCGTGGTTGGCAGCGCGCTCGACATCGGCCACGCTGACCTTGTCAGTCAGCAGGGTGATTTTCTTCAGGGGGCGAACTTCGGCTTTCTGGGTCTTGAAGCGGTCGAAGACGTATTCGCCATCTGCCAGAGCTTCTACAAACAGGCGAGCCTTGCCGTACGTGTCGCGATTTTTCACGGACAGGTCATCAAGCGCAATCACCGCATCGCTGCCGCCCAGGCCTTTGAGGCTGGACAGCACGCTGCCGGCGATTTTCTTCAGTTGGCGGTCAGACAGCTCGCCGTCCTTGCCGATGCCGACCAGCAACACGCGCTCGGCCTTGATGTTTTGCAGGTTGGTCAGCAGAAGTGTCTGGCCGGACTTGCCCGCCAGATCACCGCGCTCGAGGACCGCCGAGATGGCCCCGCCGCTCTTGATGTCGACCAACTGGGCTGCGCCGATCAGCACACGGCTTTCATTAATGGTGACGACCAGTGTTGCGGTTTTCAAGGTTTCTGGGCTTACGCTTTTAACAACCAATTCCATGTGGGGTCCCCGAATAGACGATGAGAGTCGCAATATGAATAATGAATGCGGCATGGCCTGGATGTATTCAGGGATGATGCACGCGGTAAGCCTTGCAGTTTGACCCCGCTGCACGACTGCTGACAACCCCGCAGAGCGGCCTGCTTCGCCTCTATGTGAGAACTATCCCCGGTGCGCAGTGACAGAAACGCACAATCACAGGATAATGCCGCATATTTTTTGATGCCCACGCCTTTTGCCGGCGTGAATCTCTGGTTGCCGTAGCTCACAATTTTCCCTGTTTGGCTGCCTGAGCCTGACAACTCTGGAGTGTCTGGTTTGATTGTCTTCCGTTATCTGTCCCGAGAAGTGCTGCTTACCCTGAGTGCGGTCAGCGCCGTGCTGCTGGTGTTCATCATGAGCGGGCGCTTCATCAAGTACCTGGCGCAGGCTGCGTCCGGCGCGCTTGATCCTGGCGTGCTGTTCCTGATCATGGGCTTTCGCCTGCCGGGTTTTTTGCAGGTGATCCTGCCGCTGGGCCTGTTCCTCGGCATCCTCATGGCGTACGGGCGCCTGTATCTGGAGAGTGAAATGACCGTGCTGGCCGCGACCGGCATGAGCCAGCAGCGTCTGCTTGCTATCACCATGGGCCCGGCAGCGTTGGTCGGGTTGCTGGTCGCCTGGCTGAGTTTCAGCCTGGCTCCCCAGGGCGCTGCGCAGTTTTCGCAACTGATTAACCAGCAGGACGCCATGACCGAGTTCGACACGCTGGTGCCGGGACGTTTCCAGGCATTGCGTGACGGTACGCGTATCACCTACACCAAAGAGCTGTCGGAAGATCGCTCGCAGCTGGCGGGCGTGTTCATCTCTGAAAAGCGCATGTCCAACGACAAGAGCAAGGACAACGGCATTACCGTGCTGGTGGCCGAGAAGGGGCACCAGGAGGTCCAGCCCAATGGCAGTCGCTTCCTGATCCTCGAAAACGGCTACCGCTACGATGGCAATCCGGGTGCCGCTGACTACCGCGTGGTCAAGTACGACACGTATGGGGCGGCGTTGCCCAAGCCGGAAATCAGCGAAGAAATCACTGACCGCGAAGCCATTCCGACCAGCGAGCTGTTCGGCAACCCTGCACCGCGTTCCGTTGCTGAATTGCAGTGGCGCATTTCGCTGCCGCTGTCGGTGTTCATCGTCACCTTGATGGCCATCCCGTTGTCACGGGTCAATCCGCGTCAGGGCCGTTACCTGAAGCTGCTGCCGGCGATCCTTCTGTACATGTCTTACCTGGCCATTCTGATTTCGGTGCGCAGTTCGCTGGAGAAAGGCAAGCTGCCCCTCAGCCTCGGCATGTGGTGGGTTCATGGCATTTATCTGGGCATCGGTCTGGTGCTGTTTTACTGGGAGCCTCTGCGTCTGAAGATGGCGAGTCGTCGCAGCGTCACGGAGGTGACTCGTGGTCAAGCTTGATCGTTACATCGGTAAAAGCGTATTTCTGGCGATTCTTGCGGTATTGGGGATCATTCTGGGGCTGGTTTCGCTGTTCGCCTTCATCGACGAGATGGCCGATATCAATGACACCTACACGCTTGTGGATGCCCTCAGTTACGTGATGATGACCGCGCCGCGGCGCGTTTACGACACGCTGCCGATGGCCGCATTGATCGGCTGCCTGATCGGGCTGGGCACGCTGGCCAGCAGCAGCGAACTGACCATCATGCGCGCCGCCGGTGTGTCCATCGGGCGCATCGTCTGGTCGGTCATGAAGCCCATGCTGCTGTTGATGGTGGCCGGTGTGCTGGTCGGCGAATACGTTGCGCCTTACGCCGAGAACCAGGCGCAGGCGGCTCGCTCGCTGGCCCAGGGGTCGGGTGATGCACAAAGTGCCCGGCACGGCCTGTGGCACCGTCAGGGCGACGAGTTCATTCACATCAACACTGTGCAGCCCAACGGGTTGATGCTGGGTGTGACACGCTATCGTTTCGACGACCAGCGCCACATGCTGACCTCAAGCTTCGCCAAAGAGGCTCACTTCAAGACCGATTACTGGGAATTGAAGGACGTCAGCACCACGCATTTCAAGGAAGGCCGCACGGAAGTCGTCAATGCGCCGGACGAGCGTTGGGACGTATCACTGAGCCCGCAACTGCTGAGCACGGTGATCATGCCGCCCGAGTCGCTGTCGATCAGCGGCTTGTGGAGCTACGCGCATTACCTGGCTGATCAGGGGCTGAGCAACGGCCGCTACTGGCTAGCGTTCTGGACCAAGGTATTGCAACCGGCCGTCACAGTGGCGCTGGTACTGATGGCCATCTCGTTCATCTTCGGTCCGTTGCGCTCGGTGACTTTGGGGCAGCGCGTGTTTACCGGGGTTGTGGTCGGCTTCACCTTCCGCATCATCCAGGACCTGCTGGGCCCGTCGAGCTTGCTGTTTGGCTTCCCGCCGTTGCTGGCGGTGCTGATACCTGCAGCAGCCTGTGCGTTTGCGGGGTTGTATCTGTTACGCCGCGCCGGATAACGGCACGTAGATTCACCGAAAAAGCCGACCCTGAGTCGGCTTTTTCATGGGCGCCTGTCTTTCACCCGTAAAAAAGCCCCTGGTAGCGATACCAGGGGCTTTTGCGTAGTCGCGCTGCGTAGCGGCTTAGCCTTCGGCGTGTACTTCGTCAGCCTGCAGACCCTTCTGACCCTGCACAGCAATGAAGGTCACTTTCTGGCCTTCTTTCAGGCTCTTGAAGCCGTTGCCTTGAATGGCGCGAAAGTGCACGAACAGGTCTGGACCGCTCTCCGGAGTGATAAAACCAAAACCTTTTTCGTCGTTGAACCACTTGACGGTGCCGCTCTGACGTTCAGCCATTTTCTTATTTCCTTTGACGCTTGAATTAATGACAGCCTCTTTCTCATGAAAGAGTACTGGGCTGGTTGCAGGAAGTAAGAAACGTAGAGCGGGTTGTAGCAAACCTAGAGCTACTGCCCAGGTCCCGATTCAGCGACCTATGCAAACACAGTTCAGAAACTCTACGCCAACTCTCGTGATAAATACAAGCCCCTTGCATCGCCCCTGTTTACGGGGCTTTAGCGGTATATGGGCGTGTTCCTGCGTGGGGCGCGGTGTTCAAGCGTTCATAATATTTTGCACTTTAGAGGTGCATTCTTTGCATATAGAACAGGGTGTTCCCCTCTCGAAACATCATTGGGGAACAGTGCCTGCACCTGCACGGGTTATTGCTGTTTTTTTGACGCCGCTATTTAGCCGCTCATTAGCCACGGAAGTAACGTTGCGCAACAAAAGGCATTTTGGTAACGAGCATGGGCACTTTCTTGCCGCGCACCATTGCCCAGACAGGTGTATCGAGCGCGGTGTAATCGCTGTGCAGATAACCCATCGCCAGCGGGCCGCCCAGGCTTGGGCCGAAACCGCCGCTGCACACCGTACCGATGACAACGTCCTGGTCATTGACGATCTGGGTGCCTTCACGCACCGGCGTACGCTCCTGAGGCAGCAGGCCTGCACGCTTTTTGTCCACGCCGTTACCTTGCTGGGCGAAAACAGACTCGGCTCCCGGAAAACCACCGGCACGCGCACCATCGGCGCGACGCACCTTCGAAATGGCCCACAGCAGGCTGGCCTGAATCGGCGAGGTTTGCGTGTCCATGTCATGACCGTACAGGCAGAGCCCGGCTTCCAGGCGCAGCGAGTCCCTTGCGCCGAGGCCGATCGGGGCCACTTCGGGTTCTTCCAGCAAGCGGCGCGCCAGGGCTTCTGCCTGTTCGGCCGGTACCGAGATCTCGTAACCGTCTTCGCCGGTATAGCCCGAGCGGCTGACGTAGCACTGAGCACCCAGCAGCGTGACGCGAGTGAACTGCATGAAGGTCATGTGCGCCACTTCTGGCGCGAGGCGGGCCAATACGGTCACCGCCGCCGGGCCTTGCAGCGCGAGCAGCGCGCGTTGTTCAAACAGCGGTTCGATCTCGCAACGCCCCGCCAGGTGCTTGCGCAGGTGGGCCAGGTCCTGATCCTTGCAGGCGGCGTTGACCACCAGCATCAGCTCATTGTTGCCGAGATTGGCAACCATCAGGTCATCGAGAATGCCGCCGGTTTCGTTGGTGAACATCGCATAGCGCTGCATGCCGACCGGCAAATCGATGATGTCCACGGGCACCAGGGTTTCCAGTGTCTTGGCGGCATCGGCACCGCTGAGGCGAATCTGGCCCATGTGCGAAACATCGAACAGTCCGGCCTGAGCGCGGGTGTGCAGGTGTTCTTTCATTACGCCAGCCGGGTATTGCACCGGCATGTCGTAACCGGCAAAGGGCACCATCTTCGCGCCGAGTTCGCGGTGAAGGGCGTGCAGGGGGGTCTTCAGCAGGGTTTCTGTGGACATGTTCAATTCCTTGTTGGCGAGCCATGCGTCTGCGCCTTTACGAAGGGCGCAGGCAAGCAACGGGCGATCAGGCTTCCTGATAGCTCTCGATGGAAGGGCAGGCACAGACCAGATTGCGGTCACCGAATACGTTGTCGACGCGTCCGACCGGAGGCCAGTACTTGTTCTCGATCAGCGAATCGACCGGGTACACCGCCTGCTCGCGGCTGTAAGGATGGCTCCACTGGCCGACGATTTCCGCCGCGGTATGCGGGGCGTTTTTCAACGGGTTGTCGTCTTTGTCCAGGGTGCCGTCTTCGACTGCGCGGATTTCTTCGCGGATCTTGATCATGGCGTCGCAGAAACGGTCCAGTTCTTCGCGGGATTCGCTTTCGGTCGGCTCGATCATCAACGTTCCAGCGACCGGGAACGACATGGTCGGGGCATGGAAGCCGAAGTCGATCAGGCGTTTGGCCACGTCATCGACGCTGATGCCGCTGCTGTCTTTGATCGGGCGCAGGTCAAGGATGCATTCGTGGGCTACCAGCCCGTTGGTGCCGGTGTACAGCACCGGGTAGTGCTCTTCCAGGCGACGCGAAATGTAGTTGGCGTTGAGGATCGCCAATTGCGAGGCGCGTTTCAGACCTTCGCCGCCCATCATGCGGATGTACATCCAGGTGATCGGCAGGATGCTGGCGCTGCCGAACGGCGCTGCGCAGACCGCGCCTTCCTTGCGTTGCATGCGTGCGTGGCCCGGCATGAACGGTGCGAGGTGCGATTTAACGCCGATCGGACCCACGCCCGGCCCGCCGCCGCCGTGAGGAATGCAGAAGGTCTTGTGCAGGTTGAGGTGCGACACGTCGCCGCCGAACTTGCCCGGAGCGCAAAGGCCAACCATCGCGTTCATGTTGGCACCGTCGATGTAGACCTGGCCGCCGTTGTCATGAACGATGCCGCAGATTTCGCGAATGCCCTCTTCGAACACGCCGTGGGTCGACGGGTAGGTGATCATGATCGCCGCAAGCTGCTCGCGGTGTTGAAGTGCCTTGGCCCGCAAGTCTTCGATGTCGACGTTGCCGCGCGCATCGCAGGCTGTCACCACCACGCGCATGCCGGCCATGTTAGCGGTCGCCGGGTTGGTGCCGTGGGCCGACGAAGGGATCAGGCAGATGTCGCGGTGTTCATCGCCACGGCTCTGGTGGTAGGCGCGAATGGCCAGCAGGCCGGCGTATTCACCCTGCGAACCGGCGTTGGGTTGCAGCGAAATGGCGTCATAGCCGGTGGCGGCGCAGAGCATGGCCTCCAACTCGTCGGTCAGTTGCTGGTAACCGGCGCTTTGCTCGGCGGGGGCGAACGGGTGCAGGTTGCCGAACTCGGCCCAGGTTACCGGGATCATTTCGCTGGCCGCATTGAGTTTCATGGTGCACGAGCCGAGCGGGATCATGGTGCGGTCCAGCGCCAGGTCCTTGTCGGCCAGTTTGCGCAGGTAGCGCATCAGCTCGGTTTCCGAGTGATAGCGGTTGAACACCGGGTGGCTGAGGATCGCCGACTGGCGCAGCAAGGCTGCTGGCAGGCGCGACTTGACGCTGGCGGCCAATGCGGTGAAGTCCGGCAGAGTCTGGCCCGTGCTGGCGAAAATGTCCCAGAGCACTTCGACCGCTGACTGCGAGGTGGTTTCGTCAAGCGACAGGCCCAGACGCTGGTCGTCGATTTCGCGCAGGTTGATGTGGCGGGCGCGGGCGGCAGCGTGCAGCGCGGCGGTCCGGCCGCCAGTGTGCAAAGTCAGGCTGTCGAAGAAATAGGCCTGCTCGGCGTTGAGGCCCAACTGGCTCAAGCCTTCGGCCAGGATCGCGGTCAGGTGGTGCACACGATTGGCGATCTGTGTCAGGCCGCGCGGGCCGTGATACACGGCGTACATGCTGGCGATGTTGGCCAGCAGCACTTGCGCGGTGCAGATGTTGCTGGTGGCCTTTTCGCGACGAATGTGTTGTTCGCGGGTCTGCATGGCGAGGCGCAGAGCCTGTTTGCCGTGGCGATCCACCGACACGCCAACCAGACGGCCCGGCATGTCACGCTTGAACGCATCGCGCGTCGAGAAATAGGCCGCGTGCGGGCCACCAAAGCCCAGCGGTACGCCAAAGCGTTGCGCGCTGCCGATGGCCACGTCGGCACCGAATTCACCCGGCGGGGTCAGCAGGGTCAGGGCCAGCAGGTCGGCGGCGACCGCCACCAGTGCGTTTGCCCCGTGAAAGCGCTCGGCCAGTTCGCGGTAGTCGAATACGTCGCCATTACTGGCCGGGTACTGCAGCAGCGCACCAAAGTAGTCGCTGACATCGCCCAGTTCGGTTTCATCGGCCACCACAACGGTGATGCCCAGCGGCTCGGCGCGAGTGCGCAGCACATCGAGTGTCTGCGGGTGGCAGTGGCTGGAGGCGAAGAACTGCTGGCTGCCTTTGTTCTTGCTCAGGCGCTTGCAGAACGTCATCGCTTCGGCAGCGGCAGTGGCTTCGTCGAGCAGCGAGGCGTTGGCAATCGGCAGGCCGGTCAGGTCGCTGATCAGGGTCTGGAAATTGAGCAGCGACTCCAGACGGCCTTGGGAAATCTCAGGCTGGTAGGGCGTGTAGGCGGTATACCAGGCCGGGTTTTCCAGCAGGTTGCGCAGAATCGGGGCGGGTGTGTGGGTGTTGTAGTAACCCTGACCGATGTAGGTCTTGAACAGCTGGTTCTTGCTGGCGATGGCCTTGATGGAGGCCAGTGCATCGGCTTCGCTCTGCCCGGCAGGCAGGTTCAGCACGCTGGTGCCCTTGATGCTTTCCGGGATCACGCTGTCGCTGAGTGCTTCAATGGAGTCAAAACCCAGGGTGTGCAGCATGGCCAGCTCGTCAGCGGCACGCGGGCCAATGTGGCGGGCAATGAATTCGTTGGCGGTGGTCAGTTCAATGCGGTCAGTCATGGTTCGCTCCTCAGGCTTGGGCGTTGGCTTTGATCAGACGGTCGTAGGCGTCCTGATCCAGCAGGCCGTGAATGGCATAGGCGTCTTGCGGAATGAAACGAAAGAACCAGCCGGCGCCGAGGGCGTCTTCGTTGACCCGTTCCGGGGTGGCATCGAGCACAGCGTTGACCTCGACCACTTCGCCGTCCAGTGGCATGTTGATGCTGCTGGCGGCTTTGACCGATTCAACCACTGACACTTCGGCGTGTTGAGCGTAGGCCTGTAATTCCGGGAGTTGCACAAAGACCACGTCACCCAGCGATTCCTGGGCGTAAGGCGTGATGCCGACCGTGACACTGCCGTCTGCTTCGGCACGTAGCCACTCGTGGTCAGCGGTGAATCGCAACTCGCTCATACAAACTCCTCGGATGATGGGGTGCGCGCAGGGCGCAAAACACGATGGGTTTGACTTAGCAATTTTACGGCCATCTTTTATTTATTGTTTTAAATCATGGACTTAGGTTTGAAAGCGAGAGTTTTAGTGATTTGAGCTGTAGCGAAATCGCTACGGTCGATGGGCGCTGGAAAATGCTTGCTTGATCAAGGCCTTGAAACGAGCGGGATGACGCAGGCTGTAATGTAATCGTTACGGTGGAACGATTTCGTTTCGCGCGTGAGGTGTCTGGTCGGCAAAATCACCGACCAGCCTGTTGAGACCTTTACCCGAACTGTCGCTCTGGCGTGCTTAAAAATGTTTCAAGCTCTGCCAGCGGCAGCGGCTTGCTGATCAGGTAACCCTGAATCTGATCGCATTGATTGTCCCGCAAAAACGCCAGTTGCTCAGGCGTTTCCACGCCTTCGGCTATGACTTTCAGGCCCAGGCTGTGTGCCAGTTCGATGATTGCTCGGGCAATCGCCGCGTCTTGTGGGTTGCTGGTCACTTCGCGAATGAAGGCGATGTCGATTTTAAGCTTGTCGATAGGGAATCGGCGCAGGTACGCCAGACTTGAATAGCCAGTGCCGAAATCGTCGATGGAAATACTGACCCCGTTGGCCTTCAGGGTTTCCAGGGTCGCGATGGTGTGAGAAGTGTTTTCCATCAATGAGCTTTCGGTCAGTTCGACCTCCAGCCACTGGGGGGCGACCCGATGATTGGTCAGCGCCTGGCGGATGTCGGCGACCAGGCTGCTGTTGGAAATCTGCTGGCCAGAGACGTTGACCGCCACCTGAAACAGCCCCAGCCCCGTGCGTTGCCAGTGCGCAATCTGGGCGCAGACGCGATCGACGACCCAGTTGCCGACTTCGCCGATCAGACCCAGGCTTTCCAGCACCGGAACGAACACCGCAGGCGATACGCCTTGCTGGCCTGGGCGCGGCCAGCGCAGCAAGGCTTCCAGCCCGCATATCCGGCCGGTGACGAGGCTCAGCTTGGGCTGGTAGACGATCTCGAACGCTTGTTTTTCCACCGCGTCGCGCAAGGCGGCTTCGAGGTCCAGGCGCGCCGAAACGTCTGCGTTCATTTGTGCGGTATAAAACCGATACGTGTCCGGGCCGATCTTTTTCGCACTGTTCATCGCGGTGTACGCATGCCTGACCAGCTCGCGTGCGTCTTCGCCGTCTTCAGGGTAAAGAGCGATGCCGATACTGGCGGTCATGACGATGCTTTGACCTTCGACCATAAAAGGCACCCGCAAGGCTTTGCGAATGCGCTCCAGTGTCTGGCGGGTATCGGGCTGGCCTACGCGGATCATCAGAATCAATGCAAACTGATCACCGTCCACGCGGCCGAGGGTGTCGCTGGCATTGATGCATTCCGACAGGCGATGGCTGACTTCCAGCAGCACCTGGTCGCCGAGCACATGGCCCCAGGTTTCGTTGATGTTCTTGAAACCGTCGAGGTTGACCGTCAATGTCGCCAGTTTCCAGCGGCTGACCGCTGCCTGAGTCAGGCCCATCTGCAGGCTGGTGAAAAACAGGTCACGGTTGGGCAGGCCGGTCAGTGTGTCGTAATGGGCCATGGTCAGCAGGCGCTGATCGCTTTCCTTGCGCTGGGTGATGTCACGCACGATGCCGACAATGACCCAGTCCTCGCCGGTCCGATACGCCTGGCGATGAATTTCGACTTCGACGTCCCGCCCGCTCTTGTCGCGAATCTGGGTTTCGAGGGGTTCGCTGGGGCCTTTGCCGGCAATGATCTGGTCATATACCACTTCCAGATTTTCCATCGATGTCTCGCCCAGCTCGGCGGGGGTCTTGTGCGCCAGTTCTTCAGCGGTGTAGCCCAGCAACTGGCAGGCCCTGCGGTTGAATTCGATCAGACTCATGGTGTTGCGGTTGATCAGGAAGATCGCGTCTTCGGAAGCATCCATCACCGTGCGAAAGCGCTCCAGGTCGATGGTGCGTTGCTGCAATTGGTCTTCGAGGATCATGCTGTGGCTTTTCAGGTAATCGCCAAATGCCTTGAGGCGCAGCAGGTTGCGCACGCGCAACCACAGTTCGGCGCTTTCCACCGGTTTGCTGAGGTACTCCTCGGCACCGGCCTCCAGCCCGGACAAGCGCGCACCCTGCTCATCAAGCGCCGAGAGCATGATGATCGGAATGTTGGCAGTGCCTTTTCCGGCCTTGAGCACGCTGGCGACTTCGTAGCCGTCCATGCCCGGCATCATGATGTCCAGCAGAATAAGGTCCGGTGCCCGCGCATCGACCATGGCCAGCGCCTGTTCGCCAGACTCCGCAGTCAGCGTCTCGTAACCCTGATTTTGCAATAGGACTTCAAGCAGGTCCCGGACATGGACATCATCATCGACAATCAGGATGGTTGCGGCAGGCTGGGTCATGACGAATGCTCAGTTGATTGGCCGTTGAGGCGGACTGTTTTCCAACAGGGTGTCGATGACCCGGTACAGCTCCTGATAGCGCAGGGGCTTGATGATGTAGGCGTTACAGCCTGCGCGCCGGATTTTTTCTTCGTCTTCTTTCATGGCCATAGCGGTGAGCGCGACGACCGGTATTGCGGCGGTTTGTGCATCGTTCTTGAGCAGCGACGTCGCGCTCAGGCCATCCATTTTCGGCAACTGGATGTCCATCAGAATCAGGTCGGGCTGGCGCTCGCGGGCCATTTTCAGGCCTGTTTCCGCATCTGATGCGCAGAGCACGCCGTAACCTGCGCTGTTGAGCAGCAATTCGGCCAGGCGCATGTTGGCGGCGTTGTCTTCGATAATCAGGATTTGGGCCATTGCGCCTCCTCGGTTGCCGGGGTGCGAATGGGCAGCCAGACCACAAAGCGTGCGCCCAGGTCCTTGACGCTGGCGACCGCCACGCAGCCGCCGTGCAGTTCAGTCAGCTGCTTGACCATCGCCAGCCCCAGCCCGGTGCCCTCGAATTTACGCGCCAGGCTGCTGTCGATCTGGCTGAACGCCTTGAACAGCTTGTTCATATCGCTTTGCGCGATGCCGATTCCGGTGTCGCTGACACTCACTTGCAGAAAATGCTCATAGTCACTGGGGGGCAGCGAGAAGCTGTGTACTGGCCAGTCGCCGTCCAGAATGCCCACCTGTGCACGCGACACCTGACGCACTGCCAGGGTTACCCAGCCGCCGGGTTCGCTGAACTTCACCGCATTGGCCAGCAGGTTGTAGACAATCTGCTTGGTCTTGCGCCTATCCAGTTCAAGCACGCCGAAGTCGGCCTCGGTTTCCAGCTTCAACTGGATGCGTTGCAGTGCGGCCTGCTCGCGGACGATCAGCAGGCTGTTGCTCAGCAACTCGTCCAGATCGACGGCCTCAAGCTCCAGCAGCATCATTCCGGCTTCGACCTTGGACAGGTCGAGGATGTCATTGATCAACGACAGCAGGTGCTGGCCGCTGTTGAAAATGTCACCGATGTACCGGCGCTGGGCGTCGGTCATGTCACCGACCATGCCGTCTTTGAGCGCCTCCGAAAAGCCGATGACGGCATTGAGCGGGGTGCGCAGCTCGTGGGACATGGTGGCGAGAAACTCGGACTTCATGTGGCTGGCGTGTTCCAGCTCGATGTTCTTCTCTTCCAGCGTGCGCTCGAAACGTTTGCGCTCGGTCACATCCCTGGCCGCGGCGAAAACGCCCTTGAGCTTGCGGTCGCGATCATGAAAAGTTGCCGCGTTGTAGGAAACCACGGTTTCGGTGCCATCGTAGGCGCGCACGGTAAGCTCGTAGTCGCTGACCTTGTGCTCACTGAGCACCCGCTTGATCGCGGCGTCGGCACTCGCAGGGTCAGTGAAGAAGTTCTTGCAGGGCGCACCGATCAGTTCGTCGCGGGTTCGCCCGGTCAGTGCCATCATCTGTTTGTTGACGTCGGAGATGATGCCTTGCGGGTCGGTCATCATCAGCGCATCGATGTTCGACTCGATCAGCGAGCGGGTATAGAACTGCTGATCCCGCAGCCGCTGGTCCAGCAACGCCTGGGTTTCTTCCTCTTGCTTGCGTGCAGTGTTGTCAGTGCCAATCAGCAGGTAACCGATGATGGTTTCGGCACTGTCACGCAGCGAAGTCACCGACACCATCGCCGACAGGCGGCTGCCATCCTTGCGGATGTAGGTCAGTTCGTAGATATCTTCGATGCCGCGCGAGGCCTTGAACACCAAGGCTTCAAAGCCTGGCGTGATGGGCGTATTCAGCTCATGGCTCAACGCCGCTGCACGGATGATCAGCTCGGCCGGGTCGGAAATATCTGCCGGGGTGATCTTGTCGACCACGTCTTCCGAGTGATACCCGAGCATGCGTTCGGCACCGACGTTGAAAATCTGGATAACGCCGTGTTCATCCGTAGCGATGCTGGAAAAATAGGCGCTGTTGAAAATGGCGTCCTGGAGGGCACCGGTCTTGAGCAACGTTTTCTGCCGACGAGACTCGACGATTTTCTCGGCGCGTGATTGCGTCTCGGTGGTGGGATGGTCGACTGGCGGGTTTGGCATTGGACTTCCCGGTATTACGTGACGCTGTCTGCCGTAACGGCCGTAACGGCCGTAACGCACACTTACGGACACCCATTCAAATGAGTGATAAGAGGTTTATGGACCATACCAGAACGTTATCGGCTAATTGGTTATTAAATTAACCTTTTAAAATATATTTTGACCGCCGGTTTCAATCCACTAGCGCTTGCCGGGTATTCCATACTTTCGCAAGCGGTGCGCAATGGCGGTGTGCGAGGTGTGCAGGCGTGCAGCTAACTGGCGTGTGGACGGATAGTCTGCGTAGAGTTTTTCCAGTAAATCCTTTTCAAATGTTTCGACGGCATTTTCGAGGCTGTCGATCGCGCTGTCGTTCTGACGTGCGACGGCAGTGCCTGCAATGTCCAGATCGCCTATATCCACTTGAGTGTTTTCACAGATCGCGGCGGCGCGGAAGATGACGTTCTGCAACTGCCGTACATTGCCCGGCCAGCGGTTGCCCAGCAGGGCAGGGTAGGTGCCGTGGGCCAGCCTGCAGACCGGCCGCTGAATCTGTGCGCAGGCCTGCTCCATGAAGTAACGGGCCAGCAGCAGGATGTCCTGACCACGCTCGCGCAGCGGCGGTACATCCAGGTTGAGGACGTTGAGGCGATAGAAAAGGTCTTCGCGGAAGGTGCCTTCGCTGACCATTTTTTCCAGGTCACGGTGAGTGGCGCTGAGAATGCGCACATTGACCCTGACTTCGCGGTCCCCGCCAACGCGGCGGAAGCTGCCATCGTTGAGAAAACGTAACAGTTTGGCCTGTAGGTAGGGTGACATTTCGCCGATCTCATCTAGAAACACCGTGCCCTGGTTGGCCAGCTCCATCAGCCCCGGCTTGCCACCGCGCTGCGCACCGGTAAAGGCACCGGGGGCGTAACCAAACAGTTCGCTTTCGGCCAGGTTTTCCGGCAGCGCGGCGCAGTTCAAGGCCAAAAACGGTTCGCCGTGGCGCGCGCTACTGGCATGACAGGCGCGCGCGACCAGCTCTTTACCGGTGCCGGTCTCGCCCTGAATCAACAGCGGTGCGTCCAGCACCGCCACCCGTTGCGCGCGCGCCTTGAGCGTGCGGATGGCGGCTGAATCGCCCAGCAGTGCATCGAAACCCTCGGCGTGATCGTGGTGCAGCGCCGACAGCCGTTCGCCGATGCGGCTGGGCAGGTACAGGGTAATCAGAGCGCCCGCTTCGGTGATCGGTGTGGCATCGAGCAATAGCGCCTCACCGTTGAGGGTGATTTCGCGCAGCGGCAGACGAAAGCCGTTTTCCAGCAGCGCGGCCTGCAGGCCGGGGTCGGCGAACAGTTCAGCGATGGGTTCGCCTGCAGGTTCACGGCCGATCAGGGCTATGAGCGCAGGATTGGCCAGCAGCACATGCCCTGCGCTGTCCAGTGCCAGTACCGGGTCGGTCATTGCCGCCAGCAGCGCATCCAGTTGCAGATGGCGACGCTGGCCGGGGAGGATATCGACCACCGTAATGGCTTCTACGCCACGCACCCGAAACAGGGCATCCTTGAGTTCTTCGAGCATCTGATGGCTTAGGGTCGGCGCATCAATGTAGACATTGGGCGGCACCATCTCCACGGCATCCAGATTCAGATTGCGCCCACCCAGAATGGCCAGCACTTCCTGGGTGATACCAACGCGGTCGATGAAGCTGACGTGGATACGCATGGGGCATTAATGGTTCGCGACACAGAGGCCGGCAAGTATGCCTTGTGGTGAAGGGTTTGGTGAAATTCGGCAGTGATCGTGTGTGCGATGACACGCTTACCCATACGTCGCGACGCACATTCAAGACCGGACACGGAGCGTCCAGAACTGCATTCCCACGCTGTGGAACGTGAGGAACGCCAACATCGTGCGACGCTCCGCGTCGTTATGCCGTTTTGGACGCTCTGCGTCCTCTTGCGACCCAGAGCGTGTGCACGACCATCTCGGCTTGAAGCTTGAAGCTTGAAGCTTGAAGCTTGAAGCTTGAAGCTTGAAGCCCCAGCCCTATTCCAGATGCTCAGGCTTCACCGGGTCGCCTGGTTTGGCGTGGAGCTTGTCACGAATGTCCGCGAATATCCGGTCGTAGTCCTTGTGCTGGGCGATGGGCAACGAGGCCGAGTTGGGTAGGCCGTGCCTGATGGCAATGCGGCTCGCGTCGTGGGCAAAGTTGAACGCCAGGTCGCGCGTCAACTGGAATTGCTCTTCAAACGGTTTGTCGTTGATCTGGCCCTGCATGGTGAAATGCATGCTGGTGCCTTCTTTCGGGTCTTCGTTCACTTCGTAGCGCAAGTGGATGTCATAGCTGACTTCCGAGGGTTGCAGCGCCACGTGGGTGATGTGCAGATGGCCTGGCTCGTACATGGAGGTGCTCCATCAAACGATGAGTGTGATCGATCAGACACTGGCTGTGCCTGCGCGGTTCAGCCTGATGCGCAAGGGTCTTGTTGCCGCGTACGCCTTGCTCTTCAATCTGCTTTTTTGGCCGGCTCCGGTCTTGACCATATCCACAGGTTGCCCATCGCCATGCCTGTGAGCGCCAAGTAAAGCCACCATGCATGGCCGATCAGGCTGAGCATCACCACGGCACACACCAGCATGCTGATGGTGGCGCTGATCTTGGCCTTGCGTGCAACCAGCCGGCCGTTACGCCAGTTGTACAGGATCGGGCCGAACACGCGGTGGTTTTCCAGCCAGGCGTTCAGTCTTGGCGAACTGCGCGTCGCAGCCCAGGCCGCCAGCAGGATGAATTCGGTGGTCGGCAAACCGGGAATGAAGATCGCAATAATGCCTATGCCAAGAGCGACATAGGCAAGGATGCCGTATAGAAGGCGTGAGAGTCTTGAGCCGGGTGGTTTGTACGTCATGGTCTCTACAGGCAGGTTCGGAAAGCCCGGCCAGCTTAACAGCACCGGGCGCTTTTTCATGCCTGTACCATTTCCGTGACCGGTGCATCGGCATAGGCGTGCTGCAGCAGCACGTTGAAACGCTCGAATGCTGCGATGGCGCCTAGATCCAGTTGCGCTTCCTGTGCGGCGGTCAAAGGCAGTTCATTCAGCGTATTCACAAAGGCTTTCCATCCCGCCGCCCGGCCCCCGGCGGGCTCGCCCAGATGCCGTGCGCCAAAACGGTCGCTCAGTTGCAGTGCTTCGGCGCGCTTGATCAGAAAAGCGGCACCCAGCTTGGAGCCTTCGGAGACGAACAGCCAGCCCAGCGCCTCCGCAGTGCCGGGGCTTCTGACTGCGCCAGCCACCGGTAAAGGGGTGTCCATGTTCAGGTCGGCAAGGTCGGCTTTGGCCTGTTCGGCACGGCAGCGTGCGGGCAGATCGCTGATGATTGCCTGCAACGCAGGCTCGTTGTACAGGCCTTGCAGTTCACTCTGAAACAGGTATTGGGCGACCACAAAACGTGCATAACCGGCCAGCGTCTCGAACGGCGCATAGGCTTTGACTGCCTTGTCGAGTTGTTCATGCGGCGCGTGGGTGATCTGATTCAGTCGTTGCGAACGCAGGGTCGGTCGGTTCTGATCAAGCGTCATCGAAGTCTTCCTTGCTGAAATAGGAGGCATGTTGAAAAAAGGGCTTACTGAATAGACGAATAGCCACGCCCAAACGCGTAAAAAAGCCTGCCGCACAGGTTCGACGGCGGGCTTTGGGTCACGCGCCGTGTCAGATATCCCACACCACATTGACGCTGAAATTGCGCCCCGGCTGGGTCAGGCGATCCAGGTTGGCCGGTGCGGTCACACCGGCTTCGCCCACGCCGTCGTAGCCGCGCACATCGTCCCAGCGCCAGTACTTCTTGTCGGTCAGGTTGTAGAGGCCGGCATTGACGGTCACGTCGTCGCTGACCTTGTAATAGCCGGTCAGGTCGAGAATGCCGAAGCCCGGGGTCTTGAACTGGCTGGAAGTGCCGTCCGGGCTGTGGAAACTGCTGTCATCCACGCGGGTCTTGCGTTTGACCAGCGTCCAGCTCAGCTGACTGCCATAGTCTCGCTGCTCATACCCCAGGCCGATGACGCCGGTCAGCGGGTTGACGCTGTTGATCGGCTCGCCGGTATCGTTGTTGCGGCCATGCACATAGGCAACGGATGCCTGGCTGTACAGGCCGTTCGGCGCACCGAGGCTGTCGAGATTGATGCGCCCTTTGACTTCAGCGCCTTTCATGGTGGCGTGCTTGATGTTGCTGGACTGGAACGTGAGCTCGCTGTAGCCGGGGGTGATGGCGTCCTCGTTGATGAAGTCGCGGTACTTGTTATGGAACACCGCGATGTCGAACGAGCCGGATTCAAAGCGGCCGCGTAGTCCGGTTTCATAACTCTTGCTGGTTTCCGGCTCCAGATTCGGATTGGGCTCTACCACGTATCCGGCGGTCGGGTTTTCGAAGCGGCCATAAAGGGCCTTGGCTGATGGGGTGCGGAAACCTTCGGCGTACTGGCCGTACCAGGTGTAGGCGTCGCTGAACGCGTAGGTCACGCCGAACTTGGGCGACAGGCGGTGCCATGTCCGCGTTTCGTCGTTGGCCTGACTTGGGTCGGTGAGGCTGACCGACCTGAGAAATTCTGGCGTGAACTTCGGGTCGAGCCGGGTGTGGTCGTAGCGTACGCCGGGCATAAAGGTCCAGTCTTTCCAGCTGATCTGATCCTGCGCGAACAGTGCATAGCTGGTGATGGTCGGGTCGGGGAAGTCACTGGTCGCGGCCAGTCGGTCGCTCGGGCTGTCTGCGCCGACCACGCGGCAGGTGCCGAACACCCGTGCGCAGGTCCCGCTGCCGCTGCGCAGCCCGGTGACTTTCTGTTGCTTGAGGGTGGTGCCGTAGGTCAGCACATGGTCGGTGCTGGCAATGGAGAATGCTTTATCCAGCTGCGCATCGAAGATCCACTGTTTTTCCTGGTACTGCGTTTCACGCTGGCGATACACGTCGCGGGAAAACGGGAAGTAACGTTCCTGAGTGCTCTGGTCGGTCTTGGCGGTCTGGTAATTGAGGCTCCATTTGAGGTTGTCCGCCAGCAGGCTGTCGAGGGCAAAGCTGTTTTCTATACCAAAACGCTCGCGGCTGATGGTGTCGTTACTTTCGCGCGACTGATACATGCCCAGCCCGCTGCCATTGGTGAACGGCCCGCCCACTGCGCTTTTCAGATTGGTGTTGCGGTCGTCCTTGTACTTTTCGTAAGCCAGCGCCAGCCGCGAGCCGTCGGCGTAGTTCCAACCCAGCTTGGCCAGCACGTTGGTGCTGCGCGCATCCTCGGGGTTGGCTTCGGTACGGCTCAGGCCTGTGCCACCTGTTTCACCATAGGATTCGGTTTCGTGACCATTGCGCTGGCTCACGTGCAGCAAGCCGTCGAACTCGCCCTGACGACCTGCGACGGTGGCCGAGTTCAGCCAGCTTTCGTCTGCCGAGCTGTAACCGGTCTTGAGGCGCGCGCCGACATCCTTGCCGGGCTTGATGATGTCATCCGGGTCCAGTGTGTAATAACTGACCACGCCGCCAATGGCGCTGCTGCCGTACAGCGCCGAGGCAGGGCCGCGGAGGATTTCGACGCGCTTGACGATCTCCGGGTCGACATAGTTGCGGTGGGTTTGCGCATAAGGCCCGGTGAAGAAACTGTCGGGAACTTCAACGCCGTCGACCTGAGTCATGATGCGGTTACCGTCGATGCCGCGAATGTTATAGCCGGTCGTGCCTGCGCGCTGGCCAGCACCGCCGACCGAAACACCCGGCTCGTAGCGCACCAGGTCACGGATGGTATTGACGTTGTTGCGATCCAGCTGTTCACGCGAATGCACGCTGACGGTACTCGGCACTGTCACCACTTCCTGAGCCTGACGCGTGGCGCTGACGGTGATCTGATCGAGAGCCATCACGCCCGCGGCGCGTTTTTCGAGCACCGCGTTGTTGTTGCCCAGGTTGCGATAGCTCAGCGAGCTGCCGGCCAGCAGGGCGTCCAGCGCCTGGGCAGGGCTCAGGTTGCCGCGGGCACCCGGGGAGGTGACGTTTTGCGCGAAATCCGATGACACGCCCACCTGCCAGCCGGTGATGCGGCTGAATTCATTGAGCGCCGACACCAGCGATTGCGGACCGATCGAGAAGCTGTAAGTGCCTGCAGGGCGCACGGACCGGTTGGTTTCGGCGGCGGCGTGGGCAGGAATCGCCTGCAGGCTGGCGCCCAGTACCGCGACGGTCAGCAGCGAAAGTCTGAGTCGTGCGCGGTTTTGCACGGCAGGCGTGAACGTGGATGACATCGGTAGCGCTCCCTGGGGTGTTGCTCGTAATAGTGTTTGCAAACTGTTTCGAGATGAGAATCAGTTGTATTGGCTATAACTAGACGAACGGGAAACAGCTATCGAGTAAAAAAACTTTTCTCAGTTGAGAATCAGCAGCGCCGGCATCTCGTGCAGGCTTGCCGACGTGATCTGCGCCAGTGAGCGCACCACGTCCAGCGGGTTGTCCAGGCGGTAGTTCCCGGTCACTGCAACACGGTCCAGTTGCGCGTTGGTGCTGATTATCCAGCCGGGATAATAGCGACGCAGTTCGGCCAGCACCTCGCTCAGCGGGCAATTGTCGAACACCAGTCGACCCTGAACCCAGGCCAGATCGCGTGCCGGATCAAGCCTTTCACGGTGGCCGAAGCCGCCCGGCCCGACGCGAACACTGTCGCCAGCACCCAGGCTGACGCTGGAGCCGCCGCGGGTGGCGCGTACATCAACGGCCCCGCGCTGCACCTGAACCTGGGCGACGCCATCCAGATAACGCACGGAAAACTCGGTGCTGTTGGCACTCATGCGCACCGGGCCGGCTTCGATTTCCAGTGGCAGACCCGTTCTGGGCGCGACATCGAAAAAGGCCTCGCCTTGCAGTAGACGGGCCGAGCGCTGTTGTTCGTCGATCTTGCTGGAAAAAGCCGAATTGGTGTTGAGCAGCACCTTCGAGCCATCCGCCAGTTGCAGGCGTTGGCGTTCACCCACCACCGTCAGATGATCGGCTTGCAGGCGCAACGGCAGGTTGCTGAAGCTGAAAATCCCCAGCAACAGCACGGCAGCGGTAGCCAGCGGTTTCCAGTAAGTGCGGATGTGCCGCCGCGAAGTGGGTGTCAATGGCTGTGCGATGACGGCGGCAGCCTGCCGGACGGGCTGCGAGTTCCACGCCGCGCAGGCCTTGTGGTACGCGCGAGCGTGTTCGGGATCGGCATTCAGCCATTCCTGAAAACGGGCCAGTTGCACATCGTCGGCGCCCTCGAGTTCGATCAGCCAGCTCAGGGCCTGATCCATCGCGCGGTCGCTCAATACCTCTCGGGCAATCGCGCGCGGGCGTTCGTTTTTAGGGCTCACGGTGGTCCTCGGCAATCCTGAAACTGTATCGATAAGAGTCTGGCGGCTTGCCAGCCTGCGGCAGGGTTCAGGGCGGGTCAAGCCTTGACACCACGCCGATGCAGATCGCCATGATCAGTTTCAATTCCTTTTGCACCGTACTGGCCGAAACTTGCAACTGCTCGGCGATTTCCAGATAGCTGCAGCCGTTGAGGCGGCTGAGGGTGAAAATTTTTTGTTGACGCGGGCTCAATGTGCTCAGGCTGGCGCTCAGGCTTTCGAGCAGACGCTTGGCGTGGGCGGCATCTTCAGGTTTGCCGAGTTGCGCGACAACGCGTTCCAGTTGGCCCGGCGAGACGTCTTCGACGAGGGTGCGGGCATGAATACGTCGCGCACGCAGATGGTCCAGCGCAAGGTTGAGCGCGGTCTGAAAAACGAAGGGTTCGAGATGGTCGACCGGGTGCTCGGTCAGCGCACGGCTGACTCGCAGCCAGGTTTCGTGCAGCAGGTCTTCTGCGGTGCTGGGGTTGCCGACCATGCGTTGCAATGTGCGTAACAGCACGGCGCGCTGGGCCAGAAAGACATCGTTGAAATGCGACTGCGACACAGAGAGGCCCGACCGGAGATTCAAGCAAATGATAATGCTTCTCATCTTTTGGTCGGGTCAAGCCTGCATCTGTAAAAAAATTTCTGTGCGCGGTGTATGGGGCGTTCCACTGCGACGCTGAATTTACTCGGCGTTATGCAGCGCCAGGCAGTTGTCGAGCATACGGTTGGAGAACGCCCATTCGTTGTCGTACCACGAGAGCACTTTCAGCAACTTGCCGCTCACTTTGGTGTGATTGGCGTCGAAAATCGACGACAGCGGGTTGTGATTGAAGTCGTGTGAAACCAGCGGCAGGGTGTTGTAACCCAGGACCTTGGAGTGCTGGCTGGCTTCTTTCATCAGCGCGTTGACTTCTTCGGCCGTGGTTTCACGCTTCAGGGTGACGGTCAGGTCGACCAGCGAAACGTTGATCACCGGCACGCGAACAGCCATCCCCGTGAGCTTGCCCGCCAGTTCCGGCAGAACCAGGCCCACCGCTTCGGCAGCGCCGGTCTTGCTCGGGATCATCGACTGGGTGGCCGAGCGCGCGCGGTACGGGTCGGTGTGATAGACGTCGATCAGGTTCTGGTCGTTGGTGTAGGCATGAATGGTGGTCATCAGGCCGCTTTCGATACCCAGTTCACGGTGCAGCACTTGGGCGACCGGGGCCAGGCAGTTGGTGGTGCACGATGCGCTGGAGATGATCTGGTGCGACTGGCGCAGCGTGTCGTGGTTGACGCCATAGACGATGGTGGCATCGGCACCGCTGGCCGGTGCTGAGATAATCACCTTGCGGGCGCCGGCGGTCAGGTGCGCGGCAGCCTTGTCGCGGCTGGTGAACAGGCCGGTGCATTCGAATACCACGTCGATGTCCTGCGCTTTCCACGGCAGTTCGGCCGGGTTGCGAATGGCGCTGACCGAAATACGGTCACCATTGACGGTCAGGCTTTCCTTGTCACACTCCACGGTGCCGCTGAACGGGCCGTGTACAGTGTCGAAACGCAGCAGGTGCGCGTTCATTTCGCTGTCGCCAAGATCGTTGATGGCGACGACCTGCAGGTCCTGCCGGTAGCCTTGGGTATACAGTGCACGTAGGACGTTGCGGCCGATTCGGCCAAAACCGTTGATTGCGATACGGAGAGTCATACAGCCGTCCTTCTGAATTTGTTGTTGGAATTACAAGATTATTCTCATAGAAATAGAAAACAAGCCTTTTTAGTGGCAATATTTTGTTTTATCTACAACTACAAGCCTGAAAGGCCCTCCCGGTTGATCGAGATCAGGGTTCTGCTCCCTGACCGTCACTGCTCGAAAACCGGAACCGTCTTTACGGGTGACCTTAGACGTTAGCCTGGAGTTCATCACATGCATCCCCGCGTCCTTGAAGTAACCGAGCGGCTCATTGCTCGCAGTCGCGATACCCGTCAGCGCTACCTTCAATTGATTCGAGGCGCAGCGAGCGATGGCCCGATGCGCGGCAAGCTTCAATGTGCCAACTTTGCTCACGGCGTCGCCGCCTGCGGACCGGAGGACAAGCAAAGCCTGCGTTTGATGAACGCCGCCAACGTGGCAATCGTCTCTTCCTACAATGAAATGCTCTCGGCGCATCAGCCCTACGAGCACTTTCCTGCACAGATCAAACAGGCGTTACGTGACATTGGTTCGGTCGGTCAGTTTGCCGGCGGCGTGCCTGCCATGTGCGATGGCGTGACTCAGGGTGAGCCGGGCATGGAACTGGCCATTGCCAGCCGCGAAGTGATTGCCATGTCCACGGCAATTGCCTTGTCACACAATATGTTCGACGCCGCCATGATGCTGGGTATCTGCGACAAGATCGTCCCCGGCCTGATGATGGGGGCGTTGCGTTTCGGTCATCTGCCGACCATCTTCGTGCCGGGCGGGCCGATGGTGTCAGGTATCTCCAACAAGGAAAAAGCCGACGTACGGCAGCGTTACGCTGAAGGCAAGGCCAGCCGTGAAGAGCTGCTGGACTCGGAAATGAAGTCCTATCACGGCCCGGGAACCTGCACGTTCTACGGCACCGCCAACACCAATCAGTTGGTGATGGAAGTCATGGGCATGCACCTTCCCGGTGCCTCGTTCGTCAATCCCTACACACCACTGCGTGATGCGCTGACAGCTGAAGCGGCTCGTCAGGTCACGCGTCTGACCATGCAAAGCGGCAGTTTCATGCCGATTGGTGAAATCGTCGACGAGCGCTCGCTGGTCAATTCCATCGTTGCGCTGCACGCCACCGGCGGCTCGACCAACCACACGCTGCACATGCCGGCGATTGCTCAGGCTGCGGGTATTCAGCTGACCTGGCAGGACATGGCCGACCTCTCCGAAGTGGTGCCGACCCTCAGTCACGTCTACCCCAACGGCAAGGCCGACATCAACCATTTCCAGGCCGCAGGCGGCATGTCGTTCCTGATTCGCGAGCTGCTGGCAGCCGGTCTGCTGCACGAAAACGTTAACACCGTGGCCGGTTATGGCCTGAGCCGCTACACCAAAGAGCCATTCCTGGAGGATGGCAAACTGGTCTGGCGTGAAGGCCCGCTGGACAGCCTGGATGAAAACATCCTGCGCCCGGTGGCGCGTCCGTTCTCCCCTGAAGGCGGTTTGCGGGTCATGGAAGGCAACCTGGGTCGCGGTGTCATGAAAGTATCGGCCGTTGCGCTGGAGCATCAGATTGTCGAAGCGCCAGCCCGAGTGTTTCAGGATCAGAAGGAGCTGGCCGATGCGTTCAAGGCCGGCGAGCTGGAATGTGATTTCGTCGCCGTCATGCGTTTTCAGGGCCCGCGCTGCAACGGCATGCCCGAACTGCACAAGATGACCCCGTTTCTGGGCGTGCTGCAGGATCGTGGTTTCAAAGTGGCGCTGGTCACCGATGGACGGATGTCGGGCGCCTCAGGCAAGATTCCGGCGGCGATTCACGTCTGCCCGGAAGCGTTCGATGGTGGCCCGTTGGCACTGGTACGCGACGGCGATGTGATCCGCGTGGATGGCGTAAAAGGCACGTTACAAGTGCTGGTCGAAGCGTCAGAATTGGCCGCCCGAGAACCGGCCATCAACCAGATCGACAACAGTGTCGGCTGCGGTCGCGAGCTTTTTGGATTCATGCGCATGGCCTTCAGCTCCGCAGAGCAAGGCGCCAGCGCCTTTACCTCTAGTCTGGAGACGCTCAAGTGAAGTTGGCCCTGGTCGGTGATATAGGCGGTACCAATGCACGTTTTGCCATTTGGGAAGACGACACGCTGCATTCTGTCCGGGTGTTCCCGACCATTGACTACGCAGGCCCCGAAAAGGCCATCGAAGTCTATCTGCAGGACCTTGAATTGCAGCGCGGTGACATTGGCTATGTGTGCCTGGCGGTCGCCGGGCCGGTCGATGGCGATCTGTTTCAGTTCACCAACAGCCACTGGCAACTGAGCCGTGAGGCGTTCTGCGCCGACCTGAAAGTCGATCACCTGCTGCTGATCAACGACTTCACCGCCATGGCGCTGGGCATGACCCGGCTCAAGGACGATGAATACCTGACGGTCTGTCATGGCGTCGGCAAGCCGGATCGCCCGCGCGTGGTGGTCGGGCCGGGCACTGGGCTGGGCATCGGCACGCTGATCAAACTGGAAGACAGCCGCTGGATGGCCTTGCCGGGCGAGGGCGGGCATGCCGACCTGCCAATCGGCACGGCGCGCGAGGCCCTGCTGTGGACGCGGCTGATGGCCGAGCACGAACATGTCAGCGCCGAAGTGGTGCTCAGTGGTGCGGGCCTGTTGTTGCTGTATCAGGTCAGTTGCGCGCTGGACGGCATGGACGCAGAGCTCAAGTCGCCTGCTGCGATCACGTCGGCTGCGCTGGCAGGCGATCCGGTCGCGGCGGCGGTGCTTGAACAGTTCTGCGTGTTCCTCGGCAGAGTGGTCGGCAACAACGTTCTGACCCTGGGCAGTCTGGGCGGGGTCTACATCGTGGGTGGCGTGGTGCCACGTTTCACAGAATTCTTCATGAACAGCGGCTTCAAGCGCGCCATGGGCGAGAAGGGCGTGATGAGCGGCTACTTCAAGAACCTGCCGGTCTGGCTGGTCACCGCCGAGTACCCAGGGCTTATGGGTTCAGGCGTTGCGCTGCAACAGGCGTTCGGTTCGCAAATTTGAGCAACACCTCATAACAACAAGGTTTCACGGTCAAACAAGGACGCCTTATCTTGAGTTCAGTCAGTAAATCGATCCTGCTGGTGGATGACGATCAGGAGATTCGCGAGTTGCTGGACACCTACCTGAGTCGTGCCGGTTTTCAGGTGCGCACGGTGGGCGATGGCGCGCAATTTCGCCGCGCCTTCAACGAAGAACCCAGTGATTTGCTGATCCTTGACGTGATGCTGCCGGATGAAGACGGTTTCAGCCTGTGCAAATGGGTGCGCCAGCATCCGCGCCAGCCGCACGTGCCGATCATCATGCTGACCGCCAGTTCGGACGAGGCCGACCGGGTCATCGGCCTGGAGTTGGGGGCCGACGATTATCTGGGCAAACCGTTCAGCCCGCGTGAGCTGCAAGCGCGTATCAAGGCGTTGTTGAGGCGCGCCCAGTTTGGTCAGGATCGTCCGGGTGGCGATGTGCTTCTGTTCGATGAATGGCGGCTGGATATGGTCAGTCACCGGCTGTTTCACAATGACGGCGAAGAGGTGATTCTTTCCGGTGCCGACTTTGCACTGCTCAAGCTGTTTCTCGACAACCCCCAACAGATTCTCGACCGCGACACCATCGGCAACGCCACCCGTGGCCGGGAGCTGATGCCGCTGGAGCGTATTGTCGACATGGCGGTCAGCCGCCTGCGCCAGCGTTTGCGCGACACCGGCAAGTCGCCGCGCCTGATCCGCACCATTCGTGGCAGTGGTTACCTGCTGGCGGCGAGTGTTAATTCGCACGCGAGCAACGGTTATTAATCCGCCTGCCGCAGGCCCGAGAAGAACCGGCCTGCCGCTACCGCGCTCGCTGCTCGGGCGCATGCTGCTGTTGACGTTGCTGGCGGTGCTGATGGCCCAGGCGCTGTCCAGCGTGATCTGGCTGTCGCAGTTGCGCGCCACGCAAATGGAAGGGCTGGTCACCAGTGCGCGCAGCCTGGCTTACTCGATGGCCGCCAGCGTCAGTTATTTTCGTTCACTGCCGCTGGCCTACCGGCCAATGGTGCTGGATCAACTGCGCAGCATGGGCGGCACGCGTTTTGTCGTCTCGCTCAATGATCACCCGCTGGACATGCAGATCATGCAGCCCACGCCGCGCAAACAGGCAGTGCTGGACGTGGTCGGCGAAGTGTTGCGCCAGCGCCTGGGCAGCGGCCCGGACATCACCGTGTGGTTTGCCCGCCCCGAAGAGCTGCGAATTTTCAACAGCGGCCTGAAGCTCGACGAGCTGCCGCGTTCCTGGGCGCATTACGCGCTGACGCTTGAGCCGGTGAACCCGCCGGTGCTGGTCACGCAGATCGAAATGGCCCCCGGCGAATGGTTTTACATCGCTTCTTTGCTGCCCGAACCCTATACATCGCTGGAAGAACAGGAACTGCCCCTGCAACAGGTGTCGTTCATTGTCCTGACCAGCGCGTTTCTGTTGTTGTTCATCGGCTTGCTGGTGCACTGGCAGAGCCGCCCGCTCAAGCGTCTGGCGCGGGCAGCGCGGGACATGTCGCTGGGTGCGGATGTGGAGCCTGTGGTCGAGGGCGGCGGCAGTGAAGTCGTCGAGGTCAGCCGGGCGTTCAACGCCATGCGCACCCGTATCAGTCGCTACCTGACCGAACGCGGGCAGCTGTTCAGTGCCATTTCCCATGATCTGCGCACACCCATTACCCGCCTGCGGCTGCGGGTCGAATTTCTCGAAGATGAGCAACAGCAGCGCAAATTCAGCCGCGATCTGGACGAGCTGGAGTTGCTGGTGAAAGGCGCGCTGCAATGCGTCAAAGACACCGATATTCATGAAAACATCGAGCCGGTGCATCTCAATGCGCTACTTGAATGCCTGGTCGAGCCTTGGCTGACTGCCGATGGAGATGGGCGTGTGACGCAGCAGGGCGAGGCGCAGGCGGCCTATCCCGGCAAGCCGCTGGCGCTGATGCGCTGCATCGGTAACCTGATCGACAATGCCCTCAAATACGGCCATCGGGCGCATCTTAAAGTCGAAGATGATGCCCAGGCTTTCGTGCTGCACGTGGATGACGAAGGCCCCGGCGTACCGGAACAACGCCTCGAGCACGTCTTCGAGCCGCATTTTCGGCTGGCGGGTAATCAGCAGCAGGGTTATGGATTGGGGCTGGGCATCGCCCGTAACATTGCCCACAGCCACGGCGGCGAAGTCAGTCTGCAGAACCTGCGTGACGGCGGGTTGCGGGTGACGTTATACCTGCCGAGGACCGTGGAGTGATTCTGCACGTTAGTGGCTTTTGGCCCGTTGCGTCGGGGCTCTATGCGAATGTAACCATCTGGTGACATTCGCGCATCCCTTCGTTACTGTCGTGTCGTCTGGCTTGGTTAGACTCGCACGAAGCGCAAGCATCAGACTTGCTCATGCATAACAACAAGAAAGGTTAATTAGATGAATTCCATGTCACGTCTCGCCGTTGTCATCTCTCTCGCTTCGTTGTTCCCTCTGAGCGCTACTGCTGCTGAAACCAAAGGCACTGTCGAAGTCGTGCACTGGTGGACGTCGGGTGGCGAAAAAGCTGCAGTCGATGTTTTGAAAGCGCAGGTTGAAAAAGACGGCTTCGTCTGGAAAGACGGCGCAATCGCTGGCGGCGGTGGCTCCACAGCCATGACCGTGCTCAAGAGCCGTGCAGTTGCTGGTAACCCGCCAGGCGTTGCCCAGATCAAAGGGCCTGATATCCAGGAATGGGCATCCACAGGCCTGCTCGACACTGACGCGCTGAAAGACGTCGCCAAGGCCGAAAAGTGGGACTCCCTGCTGGACAAGAAAGTCTCCGATACCGTGAAGTACGATGGCGATTACGTGGCCGTGCCGGTGAACATCCACCGCGTCAACTGGCTGTGGATCAACCCGGAAGTCTTCAAGAAAGCCGGTATCGACAAGGCACCGACCACCCTTGAAGAATTCTATGCAGCGGGCGACAAGCTGAAAAAAGCCGGTTTCATTCCACTGGCGCACGGCGGTCAGCCTTGGCAGGACAGCACCGTGTTTGAAGCCGTTGTGCTTTCAGTCATGGGTGCCGATGGCTACAAGAAGGCGCTGGTTGACCTCGACAAGGGCGCGCTGACCGGTGAAGGCATGGTCAAGTCGCTGACCGAACTGAAGAAAGTCGCTACCTATATGGATGCTGACGGCAAGGGCCAGGACTGGAACCTGGAAGCGGCCAAGGTCATCAACGGCAAGGCCGGCATGCAGATCATGGGTGACTGGGCCAAGAGCGAATGGACCGCCGCCAAGAAAGTCGCGGGCAAGGATTACCAGTGCGTAGCCTTCCCGGGCACCGACAAGTCCTTCACCTATAACATCGACTCGCTGGCGGTGTTCAAGCAGAAAGACAAAGGCACCACTGCTGCTCAGCAGGACCTGGCCAAAGTTGCGATGGGTGAGGACTTCCAGAAAGTCTTCAGCATCAACAAGGGTTCGATCCCGGTTCGCCAGGACATGCTTGCCGACATGAACAAGTACGGTTTCGACTCTTGCGCGCAAACCGCTGCCAAGGACTTCCTGGCCGACTCGAAAACCGGCGGCCTGCAGCCGAGCATGGCGCACAACATGGCAACCACGCTGGCCGTGCAGGGCGCTTTCTTTGATGTGGTCACCAACTACATCAATGACCCGAAAGCCGACCCGGCAGAGACAGCCAAGAAGCTTGCTACCGCGGTCAAGTCAGCCCAGTAATTCGTTATTAATTGCCTGTAACCGCCGTCCGTGGTGTTGAAATCCTTCATTGATTTCACCCACGGCTGCGGCCTGGATTCGATACACCGGATGGGATACTCCCGATGAGCTCTGTCGCTGCGAACAGCAAAGCCTCGCCAATGGATGCGCTGCAACGCTGGCTACCTAAACTGGTGCTGGCACCCAGTATGTTCATCGTGCTGGTGGGCTTCTATGGCTACATCCTCTGGACATTCGCGCTGTCGTTCACCAACTCGACGTTCTTGCCGTCCTATAAATGGGTCGGCCTGGCGCAATATGCGCGCCTGATGGACAACGACCGTTGGTGGGTGGCGAGCAAGAACCTTGCTGTGTTTGGCGGCATGTTCATCGCCATCAGCCTGCTGATCGGCGTGCTGCTGGCTATCCTGCTGGATCAGCGTATCCGTCGCGAAGGCGTGATTCGCACTATTTATCTGTACCCGATGGCGCTCTCGATGATCGTCACCGGTACGGCCTGGAAGTGGCTGCTAAACCCGGGCCTCGGCCTGGACAAGATGCTGCGCGACTGGGGCTGGGAAGGTTTTCGTCTCGACTGGCTGGTTGATCCGGATCGCGTTGTGTACTGCCTGGTCATCGCTGCCGTGTGGCAGTCTTCGGGCTTTGTCATGGCACTGTTTCTGGCTGGCCTGCGGGGCGTTGATCAGTCGATCATCCGCGCCGCGCAAATGGATGGCGCGAGCCTGCCGATGATCTATTGGCGCGTTGTGCTGCCGAGTCTGCGCCCGGTGTTTTTCAGCGCGGTGATGATTCTGGCGCATATCGCCATCAAGAGTTTTGACCTTGTAGCGGCAATGACGGCCGGTGGCCCGGGTTACTCGTCGGACTTGCCTGCAATGTTCATGTACTCCTTCACGTTCAGTCGCGGCCAGATGGGCATGGGTTCGGCGAGCGCCATTCTGATGCTCGGCGCAATCCTGGCGATTCTGGTGCCTTACCTTTACTCCGAGCTGAGGGCCAAACGCCATGACTAGTCATATTGGCAAACCAGGCATCAGCTTCAGCCGTATCCTGATTTACGCCGTGCTGATACTGGCCTGCCTGATTTATCTGGTACCGCTGGTGGTGATGTTGTTCACCAGCTTCAAGACCCCCGAAGACATCGGCACCGGCAACCTGTTGAGCTGGCCGGGCGTGGTCACTGCGGTTGGCTGGATCAAGGCGTGGGACCTGGTCGACGGCTATTTCTGGAACTCGATCAAGATCACCGTTCCGGCCGTGATCATCTCCACCGCGATCGGCGCGCTCAATGGCTATGTGCTGTCGATGTGGCGTTTCAAGGGCTCGCAACTGTTCTTCGGTCTTCTGCTGTTCGGTTGTTTCCTGCCGTTCCAGACAGTACTGCTGCCGGCGTCCTTCACGCTGGGCAAGATGGGGCTGGCCAACACGACCGTCGGGCTGGTGTTCGTCCATGTGGTCTACGGGCTGGCGTTCACCACGCTATTCTTCCGTAATTACTACGTCAGCATTCCCGATGCACTGGTCAAGGCGGCGCGTCTGGACGGTGCCGGGTTTTTCACGATTTTCGGCCGCATCATTCTGCCGATGTCCACGCCCATCGTGATGGTCTGCCTGATCTGGCAATTCACCCAGATCTGGAACGATTTCCTGTTCGGCGTTGTGTTCTCAAGCGGCGACTCTCAGCCGATCACCGTGGCGCTGAACAATCTGGTCAACACCAGCACAGGCGCCAAGGAATACAACGTTGACATGGCGGCGGCGATGATCGCCGGGCTGCCGACACTGCTGGTATATGTACTGGCTGGCAAGTATTTCCTGCGTGGGCTCACAGCCGGCGCGGTCAAGGGGTAATCATGGCGACTCTCGAATTACGCAACGTCAACAAGACCTACGGCAGCAACTTGCCGGACACGCTCAAGAACATCGAACTGTCGATCAAGGATGGTGAGTTTCTGATCCTGGTCGGCCCGTCCGGTTGCGGCAAATCCACCCTGATGAACTGCATCGCCGGGCTGGAAAGCATCAGCGGCGGGGCGATCCTCATCGATGGAGAGGATGTCAGCGGTACCAGCCCGAAAGACCGTGACATCGCGATGGTGTTTCAGTCCTACGCGCTGTACCCGACCATGACCGTGCGCGAAAACATCTCGTTCGGGCTCAAGATCCGCAAGATGCCGCAAGCCGCCATCGACGAAGAAGTCGCTCGCGTTGCCAAGCTGCTGCAAATCGAACACCTGCTCAATCGCAAGCCCGGGCAGATGTCCGGTGGTCAGCAGCAGCGTGTGGCGATGGGCCGTGCCCTGGCGCGTCGGCCGAAGATTTACCTGTTCGACGAACCGCTGTCCAACCTCGACGCCAAGCTGCGGGTCGAGATGCGTACTGAAATGAAGCTGATGCATCAACGCCTGAAAACCACCACGGTCTACGTGACCCACGATCAGATCGAGGCGATGACGCTGGGCGACAAAGTGGCGGTCATGAAAGACGGTATCGTTCAGCAGTTTGGTACGCCCAAGCAGATTTACAACGACCCGGCCAATCTGTTTGTGGCCAGCTTCATTGGCTCGCCGCCCATGAACTTCATTCCGTTGCGCCTGCAACGCAAGGATGGCCAGCTGTTTGCGCTGCTCGACAGCGGTCAGGCGCGTTGCGAACTGCCAGTGGGCGTTGCCGATGCAGGGCTTGAAGATCGCGAAATCATTCTGGGTATTCGCCCGGAACAGATTATGCTGGCTGCCGGCGACCAGGCGGGTCTGCCTGCTATTCGTGCCGAAGTGCAAGTCACTGAGCCCACCGGGCCGGATACACTGGTGTTTGTCACGCTGAACCAGAGCAAGGTGTGCTGTCGTCTTGCCCCGGATGTCGCACCGCAAGTGGGCGAGAGCCTGACGCTGCAATTTGACCCGTCCAAGGTGCTGATTTTCGACGCCAAGAGCGGCGAGCGTCTGGGGGTTTTAGGGCAGTCACCATCAGCCGAGCGGGTAAACAACGTCTCCCAGTTGAACCGCAAGTGATAGATTGATTCAATACCGAGCACCGCTGGCCGGCCGTTGACTGCCACACTCAAACGGCCCGCTAATGGACACAGGCAGTGAACGAAGCAAGACGTCTACCAAAGCTAATAACAATAAAACGAGGATTGATGGGATGAAGAAGATCAACAAAGGTAAATCGCTTTCCCGGTTTCAGTTGGTAAGCACGCTGTCGGTGCTGGGTGCGATGGGGCTGGCAGGCAACGTTCATGCTGCCGAAGCATTTGCTGCCGATTCGCCGTGGATGACGGGCGACTGGAACGGCAAGCGTACCGAACTGCTCGACAAGGGTTATGACTTCTCGCTGGAATACGTTTCCGAGATGGCCAGCAACCTGAAAGGCGGCTCCAACGACGACACCACCGGCCGCTACAGCGATCAGTTCGCGCTGGGTATGAAAGTCGATTTGCAGAAAGTTCTAGGTTGGCAGGACGCGGAGTTCAAGCTGGCAATCACCGAACGTAGCGGTCGCAATATCTCCAATGATCGGATCGGCGATCCTCGTGCCGGCACGCTCAGTTCCTCGCAGGAAGTCTGGGGTCGCGGTCAGACCTGGCGTCTGACGCAAATGTGGGTCAAGCAGAAGTATTTTGATGGCGCGCTGGACGTCAAGGCCGGTCGTTTCGGACCGGGCGAAGACTTCAACAGCTTCCCGTGCGATTTCCAGAACCTGTCGTTCTGCGGCTCGCAGGTCGGTAACTACGTGAACACCTGGTACAACTGGCCAATCAGCCAGTGGGCCTTGCGCGTGAAGTACAACATCACGCCTGAAGTGTATGCACAAGTGGGTGTCTACGAGCAGAACCCGTCCAACCTGGAAACCGGTAACGGCTTCAAACTCAGCGGCAGCGGCACCAAAGGCATGATCCTGCCGGTCGAACTGGTCTGGACACCGACCGTCAATTCTCTGCCCGGTGAATACCGTGTCGGTTACTACAAAAGCACGCCGAATGCCGATGACGTCTATGAAGACGTAAACGGCCAGCCGCAAGCGGCTACCGGTGCTGCGTTCAAGTCGCATGACAGCAAGCACGGCTGGTGGGTTGTGGCTCAGCAACAGTTGACCTCTCACAACGGCGATGCGTCGCGCGGTCTGAGCATCTTTGCCAACGCCACTGTGCATGACAAGGAAACCAACTTCGTTGATAACTACCAGCAGATCGGTCTGACCTACAAAGGCCCGTTCAATTCGCGTCCGAAGGATGACATCGGTGTCGGTATTGCGCGTATCCACGTCAACGACGATGTGCAGGATCGTGTACGTCTGGCCAACCAGATCAGCGGCATCAACGACTTTGACAACCCTGGTTACCTGCCGGTGCAGAGCACTGAGTACAACTCGGAAATCTACTACGGCTTCCACGTCACCAACTGGCTGACCGTGCGTCCCAACCTGCAGTTCATCAAGCATCCTGGCGGCGTAGATCAGGTTGATGATGCGATTGTGGCGGGCATCAAGATTCAATCGAAGTTCTGAGTATTGATTGACGCGTAACGCGATCAAGGGTCGTGTGTGCTTTGCGGGCAGCCTGCTGGCTGCCCGTTTTTTTTATCGGTTTACCTCTTTATTTTTCAGGGACGCGATTGGCGATGACCTCTCACGACGCGCAGCTGCCTGAGCATCCATTGCAACGCTTCTTCCGATCCCTTCGTGCCAGACCGACTTTCGAGTGGGAGCGCTATCAGCTGCGCGACGTTCTGGTCATCGACCATCCGCAATGCCAGGCGGTGTTCAGTCGCCAGGGCGCGCAGTTGCTGCACTTTCAGCCGCACGGCCAGAAACCCTGGCTCTGGTGCGCCGCGCAATGGCCGCAAGTGGGCGCTATTCGCGGTGGCGTGCCGGTGTGTTGGCCCTGGTACGGGCGCCATCCGGGGGAAAGCGGCTGGCCGGCGCATGGCTGGGGGCGTTTGCTGGACTGGAAACTGATCGACAGCCGTGAGAGTGAAGAGGGCGTCAGCCTGCACTGGCGCTTGCAGCTGTGGGACTGGCAGGTCGATCTGCACGCCGAGTTGGGGCAGGGCATGGAACTGCGCCTGAGCACCTCTCACGAAGACAGCGAGCCTTGTCATTTCAGCCATGCGCTGCATGCGTATTGGCGGATCAGCGATGTTGCCGAGGTCGCCCTGGAAGGGCTTGATGGCGCCCAGGGCTATGACGAACTCAGTCGGCAGGCCTGTCAGCAACAAGGCGAACTGCGCGTGGTGGGCGGCTGTCAGCGAGTTTTTGAACATGCGGGCGCCTTGCAGCTCCAGGACCCGACCTGGCAACGCAAATTGAACATCGATACCGGCGACAGCACCAACACTGTGGTCTGGCACCCTGGTAGCAGACCGCTGCTGGGTGTGTGCGGAAGTGAAACCACAGGCTTCGTACGCGTCGAAGCCGCCTCAGGCTCCGGCGATGCCTTCAGCCTGAACCCGGGCGAACAGGTGCAGCTCAAATTGCAGGCAAGCCTGGCGGGGTGAGTTGCGTGTGACGCATAGCGTCACGAACTGCATGCCGACGCGGAGCGTCGGCACGATAGTCAACGCATTCTCCAGATCACACCCAGTCAGCCCTGATCCTCGATCGGATAGCGGCTGTCGTTCAGGCTTTCCTTGATCTTGCGCAGGTGTGGCTGGAAATCAACGCCGCGGCGCAAGGTCATGCCGGTGGCCAGCACGTCGAGAACCGTCAACTGAATGATCCGCGAGGTCATCGGCATGTAAATATCGGTGTCCTCCGGCAGCGGAATATTCAAGCTCACGGTGCTGGCCTGCGCCAGTGGCGAACCCGCGGCCGTCAGGCCCAGCACCGAGGCGCCATTGGCCCGTGCGATACGTGCCACCTCCACCAGCTCGCGGGTACGGCCGGTGTAGGAGATGATCACGAACAACTCGCCAGTGTGAGCCACCGACGCAATCATTCGCTGCATCAACACGTCAGCGTGCGCCGTGACCGCCAGGTTGAAGCGGAAGAATTTATGCTGCGCATCGAGCGCCACCGGCGCAGAGGCACCCAGCCCGAAAAAGTGGATCTGCCGCGCCTGAATCAGCATGTCCACAGACTTGCTGACCAGCGCCGGGTCCAGTTGCTGACAGGCGCTGTCCAGCGAGGCAATCGCGCTGCCGAAAATCTTCTGGGTGTATGCCTCGGGATTGTCGTCGGCTTCCACCGCACGGCTGACATAGGCCGCGCCACTGGCCAGGCTCTGGGCCAGTTGCAGCTTGAGCTCAGGATAGCCGCTGACGCTGAACGAACGGCAGAAGCGGTTGACCGTCGGCTCGCTGACTTTGGCCGCCTGGGCAAGCGCTGCAATGCTCAGACGCGTGGCCATCTGCGGGTTAAGCAGAATCACCTCGGCCACTTTGCGCTCGGCCTTGTTCAGCTCATCGAGTCGGCCCTGGATTTGCTCCAGGAGGTTTCTTACGCGGTCCATACAAAGTCCTTGTCGGGGCTGATTCACCAACGGTTTTGGCCTGAGCTTTTATTAGCCCTTTAGCCTGTAGCAAAGGTGGCCTATCGTACTGAGGGCCTGTGTTGATCACCACTGGAATATGCTTTCAGGCAGAATGTTGTGGTTATTACTACATATGGCCTTGAGTAACGCCTTTAAAAAAGGTATTTGTAGCCTAACTTGATAAAAGAACCAACATTATGCCCTTGATTACGGTTGAACCGTGCACATTTGCCCTGTTTGGTGCCCTGGGGGACCTGGCGGTACGCAAGCTGTTCCCGGCTCTTTATCAGCTTGATCGCGCTGGACTGCTGCATGAAGACACAAAAATTCTTGCCCTGGCGCGTGAACCAGGCGACGAACAGTCGCATCTGGCCTACATCGAAAAATCCATGCGCCGCTTCATTCCCGAGGCGGAGCTTGAGGCCGACAACGCAGCGCGCTTCCTGGCGCGCCTCAGCTACCTGCATGTCGATTTTCTCAAGGCCGAGGACTATGTTGCGCTGGCCGAGCGCGTTGGCAATGCCGAGACGCTGATAGCCTACTTCGCCACGCCGGCCTCGGTGTACGGCGCGATCTGCGAGAACCTCGCGTCGGTGAACCTGGCCGAGCGCACACGCGCCGTCCTGGAAAAGCCCATCGGCCATGACCTGGCCTCGTCGCGACGGGTCAACGACGCCGTTGCGCAGTTCTTCCCGGAAAACCGCGTCTACCGAATCGACCATTACCTGGGCAAGGACACGGTCCAGAACCTCATTGCCCTGCGGTTCGCCAACAGCCTGTTCGAGACCCAGTGGAACCAGAACCATATTTCCCACGTGGAAATCACGGTTGCCGAGAAAGTCGGCATTGAGGGCCGCTGGGGCTACTTCGATCAGGCCGGCCAGCTGCGCGACATGATTCAGAACCACCTGCTGCAGTTGCTCTGCCTGATCGCCATGGACCCGCCCAGCGACCTGTCGGCCGACAGTATTCGTGACGAGAAGGTAAAAGTGCTCAAGGCACTGGCCCCGTTCACCCCCGAGCGTCTGGCCACCCAGGTGGTGCGCGGTCAGTACACCGCTGGCTACAGCGAAGGCAAGGCAGTGCCGGGTTATCTGGAAGAAGAGAACTCAAACACCCAGAGCGACACCGAAACCTTTGTTGCGTTGCGTGCCGATATCCGCAACTGGCGCTGGTCGGGTACGCCGTTTTATCTGCGTACCGGCAAGCGCATGCCGCAGAAAATGTCGCAGATCGTGATCCACTTCAAAGAGCCGCCGCACTACATCTTTGCCCCTGAGCAGCGTTTGCAGATCAGCAACCGCCTGATCATTCGTCTGCAGCCTGACGAAGGTATTTCCCTGCAGGTGATGACCAAGGATCAGGGGCTGGACAAAGGCATGCAGCTGCGCAGCGGCCCCTTGCAACTGAATTTTTCCGACACCTACCGCAGCGCTCGTGTCCCCGACGCTTATGAGCGGTTGTTGCTGGAAGTCATGCGTGGCAATCAGAACCTGTTTGTCCGCAAAGATGAAATCGAGTACGCCTGGCAATGGTGCGATCAGCTGATTGCCGGCTGGAAGAAGGCGGGCGATGCGCCCAAGCCTTACCCGGCCGGAACCTGGGGGCCAATGAGCTCCATTGCCCTGATTACTCGCGACGGGAGATCCTGGTATGGCGATATGTGATCTAGAGCTGCCGGCAGGGCTGGTAGCACGTGACTTCGACACCCCACAGCAACTGGCCGATGCGCTGGCCGGCAACGTGGCCGCGCGCTTGAAGCAGGCGATCAGCGAAAACGGTCTGGCCACGCTGGTGGTGTCCGGCGGACGTAGCCCGGTGGCGTTCTTTCAGAGCCTGGCGGCGCAGCCGCTGGAATGGTCGAACGTGGTCATCAGCCTGGCTGACGAGCGTTTCGTGCCCACCGAGCATGCCGACAGCAACGCCGGCTTGCTGCAACGCCATCTGTTGCAAGGCCCTGCGGCCAAGGCGAAGTTTGTGGGGCTGTACAGCGTGGCGGGCAATGTAGAGGACGCAGCACTGGCGGCCGATCAGGCGCTGGCCGAGCTGCCGCCTATCGATGTGCTGATTCTGGGCATGGGCGACGACGGGCACACCGCGTCGCTGTTCCCCGACAGCCCGAACCTCAGCGAGGCGCTGGACCTTGATGGCGAGCGTCGCTGCCTGCCGATGCTCGCACCCAGCGTGCCGCATCAGCGTCTGACCCTGACCCGCCGTTTGCTGGCGTCGGCGCGTTCGCCGATCCTGTCGGTCTCAGGTCAAGCCAAACTGGACACCCTGCGCGCAGCGCTGGCGGGCGATAACCTCGCCGAAATGCCGGTGCGTGCCTTTCTCAACCCGTCTCTCGAGATTTACTGGTGCCCATAAGCCCCATAAACACAAAGGAACCGTCGCCATGACACAGAACGAAAATAATCAGCCGCTCACCAGCATGGCGAACAAGATTGCCCGGATCGACGAACTCTGCGCCAAGGCAAAGATTCTGCCGGTCATCACCATTGCCCGTGATCAGGACGTATTGCCACTGGCCGACGCGCTGGCCGCTGGTGGCATGACGGCTCTGGAAATCACCCTGCGCTCGGCGTTCGGACTGAGTGCGATCCGCATTTTGCGCGAGCAGCGCCCAGAGCTGTGCACTGGCGCCGGGACCATTCTGGACCGCAAGATGCTGGCCGACGCCGAGGCGGCGGGCTCGCAATTCATTGTGACCCCCGGCAGCACGCAGGAACTGTTGCAGGCGGCGCTCGACAGCCCGTTGCCCCTGTTGCCAGGCGTCAGCAGCGCGTCGGAAATCATGATCGGCTATGCCTTGGGTTATCGCCGCTTCAAGCTGTTCCCGGCAGAAATCAGCGGCGGTGTGGCAGCGATCAAGGCCTTGGGCGGGCCTTTCAACGAGGTGCGTTTCTGCCCGACGGGCGGCGTCAACGAGCAGAACCTCAAGAACTACATGGCCTTGCCCAACGTCATGTGCGTCGGCGGGACATGGATGATTGATAACGCCTGGGTCAAGAATGGCGACTGGGGCCGCATTCAGGAAGCCACGGCACAGGCGCTGGCGCTGTTTGACTGATGGATAGTATTTCAGAGTCAGCGCTCAGCGGGCTGACTCTGGCAAGGAAGTTGTTGTTGGTTGTACGGCTTTTGCGGTGCTCCCTGGTCCGGAGCACCGTTTTTTTCATCCCGGACCGTATCCCCTTTGCTTATCCCCTGTCCTTGAACGACTGACGCGGACGCGTGCGCAGCGGGTCCAGCAGCGTGCTGAGGCCGTTGTGATCGATTTCCTGCATCAGCGCCAGCAGGCCGCCCAATTCTCCTTTGGGAAAGCCTTCCCGGGCGAACCAGTTCAGATAATGCCCCGGCAAATCGGCGATCAGCCGCCCTTTGTATTTGCCGAACGGCATTTCCTGCGTCACCAGTAACCTGAGTTTCTCCGGGTTCACCTGCGAGCCCTCCCATCAATAGATAACGACCTGCACGATACGTGCATTCTGCATGCAGGCCAAATGACAGTTCATGCAGAAGTCACGACCAGTCAAATGTGAAAATTTCGTAAGTTTTTGATTTTAAAGGATTATATTCGCATCTAAAACTGGCACGGTGCCTGCAATTATCTATTAATCCAACACTTTCGTATCAACCTGCCATTAGGAAATTATCAAATGACTGATATCAACAAAGAAACGATCTCTATCCTGAATGACCTGATCGAAACCAGCATCGACGGCAAAGAAGGGTTCCAGACCAGCGCAGAGAATGCGAAGACCCCATCGGTGAAAACGTTTTTCACACGCCGTTCTGCGGAAGTTGGCGCAGCAGTCACTGAGCTGCAGCAGCATGTACAGCAACTGGGCGGCAAGCCAGAAGATTCGTCCAGCGTATCCGCTGACCTGCACCAGGCATGGGTCAAGCTGAAAACCGCGTTCACCAGCAACGATGATCTGGCTGTACTGGAAGAAGCGGAACGTGGCGAAGACGTTGCCAAGAAAGCCTATAGCAAGGCGCTTGAGAAGTCGCGTGAGAAGGGTGTTTCCCCAGCCGTTATCGCGGTCATCGAAAAGCAGTACCAAGGTGTTCTGAAAAATCACGACGAAGTCAAAGCACTGCGTAACGCAGCCCGCGCCGCATCGTGATTCGATGACCCCGCGGTAACAAAAACGCCAGCCAGTCTGGCGTTTTTTTATGTCGATTGTCAGGTGATCATGTCTGGCCAGAAGCCTGCGACTCTTACGTCACAGCCACGTGCTGCTCGACCCGATTGCGACCGTTGTGCTTGGCCTGATAGAGCGCCTTGTCGGCGATGCCGAAAAACGCTGCCAGTTTGTCGCCCTGCTCTACGATTTGCGAGGCCACACCGATGCTCACGGTGATCGGCTGTTCGTCATCGGCATAACGCGGCAGGGATTCGACCGCTGCGCGAATTTTCTCGGCGATCACCAGCGCGCCGTTCATGTCGGTTTCCGGTAGTACCGCCACAAACTCTTCGCCACCATAACGGGCAAGCTGGTCACCCGGTCGGCGAATGGAGCCCGCAACAGCTTGCGCAATTCGCCGCAAGGCCTCGTCACCGCCCTGGTGGCCATGGCGCTCGTTGAAGGCCTTGAAGTGGTCGACATCAATCATCAGCAGCGAAAGCCATTTACCGGAACGTTGCGCGCGCGCCCACTCGGTTTCCATCGCTTCGTCAAGCTGACGCCGGTTGTCGAGCCCGGTCAATCCGTCGGTTGCGGCCAGGCTGGCCAGTTCGTCTTCGGCACGATGGCGCCGACGCAACTCACCGCACAGCAGCCAGGTCAGCCAGACAATTCCCAGGCATAACAGGCTGGTGGCGGTGCCGATCAGCCAGGCATTGCGATGCCAGACCGCATAGACCTCGTCCTCGGACTGCCCGATCACCACCAGCAACGGCAGATTGCCGACGCGCGAAAACGTGTACAGCCGACGTGAGTTCAATTGCGTGGAGAGGGCGGCGAAACTGCCATCACCTTCCTTGAGAATGCGCTGGAAGTTGGCCGTGTGGCTGTAGTCCTTGCCGGTCAGATCCTGACCTTCCAGCTCTGGATAACGCACGATCAGCGTGCCATCGGTGTTGATCAGGTTGATGCTGCTGCCATCGCCCAGGCGCTGGCTCATGAACAGGTGTTTGAAATACACCAGGCGCATGGCCGCACTCACAATACCTTTGAACTCGCCGTCAGGCCCTGAAATGCGTCGACTGAAACTGATGCACCAGTCCTTGTAGCCCCAACGCGTCTTGTAAGGTGGGCTGACATGCAAATCCAGCGAAGGGTCCAGCGCATGAGTTCTGAAATAGTGACGATCGGAAAAATTGTCGTTTCGGGGAATGACCGACAGTGAGTCAGCCAATATTTCGCCCCTGTTATCCAGCAGTACCAGATCGCCTTTATACGCCGCAGCCGTGGAGCGATCAAACAGGACAAGTTGTCGCAGTTCAGGCGACAGGTCCTTGAGGTCCGGGCGCTCCCATGCGCTCATCATGCCCAGCAATGACGAATCGTAAAGTTCTGCGTTATGCAAAACGTCGGCATCGATCAATTGCACGATATTGGCCGCTGCACGCGCTGCTGTCTGCGCTGCGTCGTCGCGTTCCCTTGCCAGTAAAGACGCCACAATCGCCAGAATGGCAAGCATCGAGACCGAGCTGCCAACGATCAGCATAAGCTCCGGACGGGTCCATTTGAGCCGGGCTTGCCGAGAGGATGCAAACAACATCATTGGTTGTTCTACCTGCAGACGAATGGTTCTTGATAAAAGGTTAAGTCCGTTATCAATATTTTATAAACTTAAGGCGGGTGTATATCACGCTCCTTATATCCTCATATGAATGGAATGTGAATAAACCAAGTGCATTAAAAAAGATGAGAACGGATGCACATCTGTTGCGGTGCTAAAAAGAGTTCGCCAGTTTTTTTCGGTTCTCAGCGAGGAAGCTGGATACCAAACGTATTGGCCCCGTGTGCACTGTTAACAAATACGCTGCCGCCGTGCATCAATGCAATTGCTTTGACAATGGCCAGCCCCAGGCCATGATTGGCACCGCTGTTACTGCGTGAGGCATCGACCCGATAAAAGCGCTCGAACAGTCTGGGCAGATGTTCCTGGGCAATTTGCGCGCCCGGATTGGTCACGCCGATACTCACATGCGCCTCGCGCGACTCGATGCAGACCTCGATGACCTGCCCGGCCTCGGTGTGTTGCACGGCGTTATGCAGAAGGTTGATCAGGGCGCGGCGCAGGTGAGGTTTTTCAATTGGTGCGCTGGCATCGCCCTGGACCCGAACCTGCACTTGTGCGTCTTCCAGAATGAAGTCCAGGTAATCCAGCGTCGTCGCCACTTCTTCGGCCAGTGACGCACAGGTCAGCGCCTTGACCTTGGTGCCCTGATCGGCGCTGGCCAGAAACAACATGTCGTTGATGATCGAACGCAGGCGTTCGAGCTCTTCAAGGTTGGATTGCAAGACCTCGAAATAATGCTCGGCGGAACGGCCGCGGGTCAGCGCCACTTGGGTTTGACCGATCAGGTTAGTCAGTGGCGAGCGCAGTTCGTGGGCCACATCGGCGTTGAACGACTCCAGCCGCGAGTAGGCCTGTTCGACGCGTTCCAGCGTGGAGTTGAACGAGGCGACGAACTGCTCGAGCTCCGGTGGCAGCGGTGACAGTTGCAGGCGCCCGGACAGGCGTGGCGGGGCCAGCTTCTGGACCTCCTGCGAGAGGCTGGCCAACGGGCGCAGGCCGATGCGCGCCACCCAGTAACCCAGCGCCGACGCCAGCAGCACGCCCAGTGTGGCCAGGCTGATCAGTGCGACCAGCAGCGAGTGCTGGGTGTGCCAGAAGGTTTCGGTGTCGATGGCGGTGAGAAAACGCAGCGCCGGACGCTGTTCCTTGGCCGGGAATTCGCTGACCAGCACCTTGAAGGCGAACGGGTGATCGGCCAGCTTCAGGTCATGCATGCCCGGCGCGCCTTGCGCGAATCGGCGAATGTTCGGGTCCGGGTTGCCGAATTCGTACAGCGGGTTGTCGCTGACGACCCAGAAACGCAGGCGCTTGTCTTCTTCGCTGAGCAACTCCAGTTTTGCCTTGATCTTGCTCCAGTGCTCGGGATTGCCGAAACGCCCGATGGCCGATTCCAGTACGCTGTAGCGCGCATCCACTTCGGCGCGCGGCAGCAGGTCGAGGCTCTTGTCGACCTGCAGGTACAAGGCCCAGCCGATCAGCAGGAAAACCACCAGCGCGACCAGCGCAAACAGGCCGCTCAGGCGCAGGGCAATCGAATCAACCCGCACTGCGGTTCTCCAGCACGTAGCCCATGCCGCGAATGGTGTGCAGCAGTTTGTGCTCGTGAGGACCGTCGAGCTTGGCGCGCAGGCGCTTGATCGCCACTTCGACCACGTTGGTGTCGCTGTCGAAGTTGATGTCCCAGACCATCTCGGCGATTGACGTTTTGGACAGGATGTCGCCCTGACGCCGGGCCAGCACACTGAGCAGCGAAAACTCCTTGGCGGTCAGGTCCAGTCGTGCTCCGGCGCGGGTTGCCTTGCGGCTGATCAGGTCGATCCACAGGTCGGCGATGGTGATCTGCAGCGGTTCGTGGCCCCCGCTGCGACGGGTCAGGGCCTGCAGGCGGGCGACCAGTTCCAGAAACGAAAACGGTTTGCCGAGGTAATCGTCGGCACCTTCGCGCAGGCCGCGAATGCGGTCATCGACCTGTTCGCGAGCGGTCAGCATGATCACCGGCGTTTGCTTGCGCGCGCGCAGTGCACGCAACACGCCAAAACCGTCGAGCCCCGGCAGCATCACGTCGAGAATGACGATTGCGTGGTCATTCTCCAAGGCCAGATGCAGGCCTTCGATGCCGTCGCGGGCCACGTCCACCGTATAGCCCTGTTCGGTCAGGCCACGGCGCAGGTAGTCTGCGGTTTTCTCTTCGTCTTCGATGATCAGCACGCGCATCGGGCGATTCTCACTTGTGAAGGGTCAGCGCCGGTGCGCCGGGTGCCGGGTGGCGGCGATGAAACAACCGCTCCAGTTGCAGGTAGATGACCGGCGTGGTGAACAGCGTCAGCATCTGGCTGACCAGCAGGCCGCCGACCACGGCGATCCCCAGCGGCTGGCGCAACTCGGCACCGACGCCGAAACCGAGCATCAGCGGCAGCGCGCCCAGCAGCGCGGCGAGGGTGGTCATGATAATCGGTCTAAAGCGCGTGATGCAGGCCTCATAAATCGCTTCCTGCGGAGTGAGGCCCTGTTCGCGCTGCGCCTGCAAGGCGAAGTCCACCAGCAGAATGCCGTTCTTCTTGACGATGCCGATCAGCAGCACCACACCGATCAGGGCCATGATCGAGAAGTCCTGGCCCATCATCCACAGCAGCAACAGCGCGCCGATACCCGCTGAAGGCAGGGTGGAAATAATGGTCAGCGGGTGCACGAAGCTTTCGTAAAGCACACCCAGAATGATGTACACCGCCACCAGCGCCGCGAGAATCAGCCACGGCTGGTTGGCCAGCGAACTCTGAAACGCCTGCGCCGCACCCTGAAAGCTGCCGATGATCGCGGCCGGCATGCCGATCTCGATCTTGGCCTGATCAAGCATGCGCACCGCGTCGCCCAAGGCGACCCCGGGAGCGAGGTTGAATGACAGGTTGGCCGCCGGGAACATGCCGTCGTGGCTGATCGAAAGCGGTCCCATGCGTGGCGCGCCGACCTTGGCCAGCGCCGACAGTGGCACCATTTCGTTGGTCAGCGGTGAGCGCAGATAGAAGTACGCCAGGCTTTCGGCCTTGCCGCGCTGCTGGGCATCCAGTTCGAGGATGACCTTGTACTGGTTGACCTCGGTCTGATATTCGCTGATCTGCCGTTGGCCAAAAGCGTCGTACAGCGCCTGATCGACATCGGCCGTGGTGAGGCCGAAGCGCGCTGCGGCGCTGCGATCGATATCGATGTGCGTCACGCTGCCGCCCAGTTGCAAGTCGTTGGACATGTCGCGGAACGCCGGGTTGCTGCGCAGCTTTTCGGTCAGGCGTTGCGTCCAGGTGTTGAGCAGCGCGCCGTCATTGCTTTTGAGCACGTACTGATACTGACTGCGGCTCGGACCGGAGCTCAGGTTGATGTCCTGCCCGGCGCGCAGGTACAGAACAATGCCCGGCACCCTGGCCAGTTTGGGGCGCAGGCGGTCGATGAACTCGCTGACTGACACATCACGTTCGGACTGCGGCTTGAGCGAGATCCAGAAACGGCCGTTGGCGATGGTCTGGTTACTGCCCGACACCCCCACCGAATGAGAGAACGCCAGCACCGCAGGGTCCGCGCCGACGATTTTCGCCAGTTGCAGGTGTTTTTCGACCATGTCCGGGTAGGAAATATCGGCAGCGGCTTCGGTGGTCCCGAGTGCAAAAGCGGTGTCCTGAACCGGAAAGAAGCCTTTGGGTATGAGCACGTAACCGACAACTGCCAGCACCAGGGTCAAGCCGAACACGCCGAGCATCAGCCGCTGATGGGCCAGCGCCTTGCGCAAGCCTCGCTCGTAGGAGGCCAGTAATCGTTCGCCAAACCCTGGCTTTTGGTTCGGGTTGTGAGTGGGGGCACGCATGAACAGGGCCGCCAGGGTCGGGGCCAGGGTCAGGGAGACGACGACCGAGATCAGGATGGTCGCTGTCGCCGTCAGCGCAAACTCCTTGAACAGCCGCCCGACCACGCCGCCCATGAACAGCAGCGGAATGAACGCGGCCAACAGCGAGAAGCTGATCGACACGACGGTAAAGCCGATCTCCCCCGAGCCTTTTATGGCCGCCTCACGCATGCCTTGTCCGGCTTCGAGATGGCGGTGGATGTTCTCGACCACCACGATTGCGTCGTCCACCACGAACCCGACCGCAACCACGATAGCCACCAGCGTCAGGTTGTTCAGGCTGAAGCCGAACAGGTACATCATCGCGAAGCTGGCAATCAGCGACACCCCGAGCACCGCGCTGACGATCAGTGTGGCCGAGAGCTGGCGCAGAAACAGCGCCATGACCGCGACCACCAGCAACACCGCGATCAGCAGGGTCATTTCCACTTCGTGCAGCGAGGCACGAATGGTCCGGGTACGGTCGTTGAGCACCGACACATCGACAGTGGCCGGGAGCATTTCCTGCAAGCGTGGTAGTTCGCGCTGAATGCGGTCCACGGTCTCGACAATGTTGGCGCCGGGCTGACGGAAGATGGCGATGTTGACACCCTGCTGGTCGCCGGACCACGCCTTGACGTAGGCGTTTTCCGAGCCTGCGACCACTCGTGCGACGTCCTTGAGCTGGACGGGAGCGCCGTTCTTGTAGGAAACGATCAGTTGCGCGTAGTCCTGCGGTTTGAATAACTGGTCGTTGGAAGAGAGGGTCGAAATACTGTCCTTGCCGTACAAGGCACCTTTGGCCAGGTTAAGGCTGGTCTGCTGCACAGCGAGGCGGATGTCTGCCAGGGTCAGGCCCAGCGCCGCGAGTTTTTCCGGGGCGGCCTGCACGCGGATTGCCGGGCGTTGCTGGCCGGTGATGAACACTTGGCCTACGCCCTCGATCTGGCTGAGCTGGCGCGCCAGAATGGTTTCGGTGACGTCACTGAGTTCGGTGCCGGGCATCAGGCTGGAGCTGACGCTCAGAATCAGCACCGGGCTGTCCGCCGGGTTGACCTTGCGCCAGGTCGGCAGGCTGGGCATGTCGGCGGGCAGGCGTCCTGCCGCCGTGTTGATCGCTGCCTGGACTTCCTGGGCGGCGGTGTCGATGCTCTTGTTGAGGGTAAATTGCAGGGTCAGGTTGGTAGACCCCAGCGCGCTGCTCGACGTCATCTGGGTCATGCCGGGTATCGCGCTGAACTGCACCTCCAGCGGCGTCGCAACCGAGGACGCCATGGTTTCCGGGCTGGCACCGGGAAGTTGCGCGGTCACCTGAATGGTCGGGAATTCCGCTTCCGGCAACGGCGCGATTGGCAGGCGCGGAAAGGCAATGACCCCCAGCAGCACTATCGCGAAGGTCAACAGCAGCGTGGCGACCGGGTGGTCGATGCACCATGCCGAGACCGAACCGCGGCCATTCATCGTGGCAGCTCCACGGGCACGCTCGCAACTTCCGTGGCGGGTGTGGTGACCACTTCCACCGTCGAACCCGGCCTCAATCGCGACTGGCCATCACTGACCAGCACGTCGCCAGCCTGCGGCCCGCTGATCAATGTCTGCTCGCTGTCCTGATACAAAACCTTGACCGGTACCACTTCCACTTTGTTATTGGCCGTGACCCGATAGACAAAGTGCTGGTCAATGCCGCGCTGTACCACCTGGGGTGGCACCTTGAGCGAGTTGAGTTCGATACCGGTCTGAATCTTCACGGTGACCAGTTGCCCCGGCCAAAGCTGTTCGCCGGGGTTTTTGAACCGGGCCTTGGCGCGGATTGTGCCGGTGGTTGCCGACACCTGATTGTCGATCAGCGACAGCGTGCCTTCACCCAGCAGCAGGCCATTGGTTGCCCCATCGCCCTGATAGGCTTTGACGGCAGCAGCGCTGTGCGCGGCAATAAGCCCTTGCAGTGTCGGCAGCATTTGCTGTGGCAGGGAAAACTCGACGGCAATCGGGTCGATCTGCGTGACCGAAAATAATCCCTCTGCATCGCTGACACGCATGAAGTTGCCTTCATCGACATTGCGAATGCCGACCCGGCCCGTCACCGGCGAACGAATCTGCGTGTAGGAAAGCTGCACCTGCGCAGCATTGATGCTGGCCTCGTTGCCTTGCGCAGTGGCCGCCAGTTGCCTGACCAGCGCTTGTTGCTGATCGAAAGTCTGACGCGAAATGCCGTTGTCTTCGGTGAGCTGACGATAGCGTTTGAGGTCCAGTTGCGCGACGTCCAGCTGCGCCTTGCTCTGCGCCAGCTGGGCGCGGGTCTGTTCCAGCGAGGCGCGGATGGAGCGATCGTCGAGCGTGGCCAGCAATTCGCCGGCCTTGACCTGTTGACCCTCCCTGACCAGTACGCGGGTCAGCACGCCGTCCACCTGGGGGCGGATCACCACGCTTTGCAGGGACAGCACCGAGCCGATACCCGTCACGAAACGAGGCACGTCCTCCATGCTCACGGTGATGACCTTGACCGGCACCGCTGTGCTGACATTTTTCGCAAGGGTGGCAGGGCGTGTCAGCTTCCAGCCGGCGATTGCCGCACAGGTGATCAGCAGGGCTACGGCGGTAACGGTCAGGGTCGATCTGCGCATATGAAGAAAACGCCAAATGTCGGTACGGGAGTCATATTTTTTGTCTGCTTCCTTATAGCCTGCAAACCCGGTCAGCAGAATGACTTTCAGCTGTCAGGTTTGTCAGAAAGCCTCCACCGGGCATGGCGTCCAGTCAAGAAAAGTCAGTATCGGGCGATATCTATGTTGAAGGGATATTTGTCCAGATGTTTATAAATTCCTAGGGAAACTCTGAAAAAGGTTTCCTGATTTGGCAAAATACCCCAACACCTTTCACCGAGCTTCCCTGATGAAACAGATGACCTTCGCCGATGCCGAGTACGCGGGTAAACGTAAGCATACCCGCCGCGAGCGCTTTCTCATCGAGATGGATCAGGTTGTGCCCTGGAAAGGCTTGATTGCCCTTATCGAACCACATTATCCAAAGGGCGAAGGTGGCCGTCCGGCTTATCCGCTGATGGCGATGCTGCGTATTCACCTGATGCAGAACTGGTTTGGTTACAGCGATCCGGCGATGGAGGAAGCACTTTACGAGACAACGATCCTGCGCCAGTTCGCAGGGTTGAGTCTGGATCGAATCGCCGATGAAACCACGATTCTCAACTTCCGGCGTCTGTTGGAAAAGCATGAGTTGGCAGGCGGGATTTTGCAGGTCATCAATGGCTATCTGGGTGATCGAGGTTTGATGCTGCGCCAAGGTACGGTGGTCGATGCGACGATCATTCATGCGCCGAGCTCGACCAAGAACAAGGACGGCAAACGCGATCCCGAAATGCATCAGACGAAGAAAGGAAACCAGTATTTCTTCGGCATGAAAGCGCATATCGGCGTCGATGCCGAGTCGGGTTTAGTCCATAGCCTGGTGGGTACTGCGGCGAATGTGGCGGACGTGACTCAGGTTGATCAATTGCTACATGGTGAGGAAACCTATGTCAGCGGTGATGCGGGCTACACCGGCGTGGACAAGCGTGCGGAGCATCAGGATCGTCAGATGATCTGGTCAATTGCGGCCCGCCCAAGCCGTTATAAAAAGCATGGCGAGAAAAGTTTGATCGCACGGGTCTATCGCAAAATCGAGTTCACGAAAGCCCAGTTACGGGCGAAGGTTGAACATCCGTTTCGCGTGATCAAGCGCCAGTTTGGTTATACGAAAGTCCGGTTTCGCGGGCTGGCTAAAAACACCGCGCAACAGGCTACTCTGTTTGCCTTGTCGAACCTTTGGATGGTGCGAAAACGGCTGCTGGCGATGGGAGAGGTGCGCCTGTAATGCGGAAAAACGCCTTGGAAAGGTGCTGTTTGAAGGAAAATCGATGAGTTAAGAGCGGAAAACGTCTAATTATCTGATCGGGCGAGCTTTTTTTGAACCTCAGGCCATGAGAGCGTCAAAAATCGATGCCTACTTCAGACCTTCCCTAGGAAGGCTCCTACATTTTCCTTGGCAAGCGTCTGGCAGTTAATTCTCCCGTCAACTTTACTCACTGTATGAGCCTATGAATGGAGAACGCCATGAACAGTCAAAAACCGGTTTGGAAAAGTGTCTTGAAAACCCTGTCCCTTCATCAAGGTGTCATGGCTGCAATCGTGGCGATTCCGTTGCTGGCTGCTCCGGCTTTTTCATGGGCGAAAGACGGCGTATTGAGCCTGCATGGCAGTATTGTCAACAGCAGTTGCAGTGTTTCACGCAGTGACGTCACTACCTCTGATGCGCATTCGCGAGTGCTGGAAGTTGCGCCGGGCGTCAACATGCGAGTCAACACCGAGCATAACGCTTGCGGCGATCAGGCCGTGCCGTTCGTTGCGCACTATCAGGCCATACCGGTCACCGCTCAGACAGGCGGCGATGCTCGGCCCGACGCTGTAGTTATTACGCTGAGCTACCAGTAACTGCGCATCTGTATGCCTTTCTCTTTCGGACTGTCACACACCAGGGTGGGACAGTTTGTTGTCTGATACGCCCGCCTCGCAAATAATACCGACAGCGTAATGGTGTGCTGGCCTAGTTACGCCTTGTTATGGGTTGCCTGAGGGTATCTGCCTGTCAGTTGTGTCAATTCCTACAGACCCATCCTGCGCGTTGTGTTGTGTTCTCCGAGGGTTAAAAGTTATCGGCCTGACAGCGGTTAAAAAGACCGGAGTCTATAGTGCTGGCCGTCCGATAGTGGGCACACACGAAATAACACAAGGAAGGTAGTCAGCATGAAAAAGCTTTCTCTTACATTGGCAGTTCTGGGCGTAATGGGCTTTGGTATGGCAGGTACTGCCAGTGCTGCGAACAACGGCAAAATCATCTTTAACGGAACACTGACCAATATATCCTGCGATGTAGGTCCTGGGGCGGGCGTCAGCGCGGGCACCAATCCGGGTGAAATCAATGTCGACCTGGGGAACGTGTCCTTCTCCGATATCGGCGTTTCCAGCGAAAACCGGTTTGAAACGGCAATGCCTATTCAGTTGCTGGTCAACTGCAGCGCGGGTGCCGATCAGTACAACATGGTGAAGATGCGCCTGACTGCCCGTAACGGCAGCGGTCTGGACAATAACGACGCCAAACTTCTGCGCACCACCGGGGCGGCGGATGGCGTAGGTATCGGCCTGCTCAATGCATCGAGCGTACTCATGGATCTGAGTGGTACTGAAACCATCGATACCACGCTGATCAAGGATGGTGTCAGCGGCGCTACTGCCGAGATCAACTTTGGTGCGGTCTATGTGCTTAATGGCACACCGACCAATCCGGGGAATGCCGACGGCTTCCTGCCGTTCGTGATGGATTACGAGTAACCGTGTCGGGCAGGGCGGGCCTGGCCCGCCTTGTCCTCTATCGAATTCAAGGCGAACACCCGTATGTATTCTGATTTTTTTCGCGCTGCGGTAGGTGTTGCGATGGTGTCGTGGTGCGCCTCTGTTCAGGCGGGCATTGTGTTGAACACCACACGGGTTATTTACCAGGGTAATGACAAGGAGGTCAGTCTGGGCGTTCACAACAGTGGCGGGGGAGAGATTCTCCTGCAGTCCTGGCTAGAAGCGCCGGCACTTGCCACTGGCAATGACCCAGCCACCCAGCGCCTGCCATTTATCGTAACGCCGTCACTGACGCGCATGGCCGGCGGCGGCAAGCAACTGCTGCGCATTATTCATTCCGGTACCGACATGTCCACCGATCGCGAGTCGGTACTGTGGCTCAATGTTCAGGAAATACCCCAGACTGCTGCGCAGAACACGTTGCAGATCGCAATACGTCAGCGCATAAAAGTCTTTTTCCGGCCTGACGGAATGCCGGGTGATCCACTGCAAGCACCCGAGCAGTTGAACTGGAAAACGGGGAATAACGACAGTCTGCAAGTCGAAAATCCAGGTCCTTATCATGTTTCCATGCTGAAGATTTCCGTGCGTCAGGATGACGTCGAACTGGCCAGTATCGAGAGTCAGATGTTGGCGCCGCAGCAGAGTCTGCACATCCCGTTATTGCGCAAAAAGGGGGGGGCACCGCTGGTGGTGAGTTTTGTCAGTATCAATGATTACGGCGGACAAGTGCCTTATCGCGCAACACTTGCCAATCACGAGTCGGGCTATGCCAGCAAGGTCATGCCTCGATAGTCAGCAGTATCAAATGTCAGCGTTCACTATTCAAACCGTTGGGCTCCGGCGACAGGTCGGCCCGGCAGACCTGCGTCTGTGTAAAAGGATTGCGCGGCGCGCGCGACAGCCGAAGTAGAGTGAAGACCGCTATGGAATGGCGCAAAAAAGATAATGAGGGAGCCATTGCAAGGTTCGTGCTCCCTTACCCCCGACGTTATGTCCTCGGCCTGTGCCGATGTGACCCGTTGGGCATCGGCCTGGGGCTGAGCCTGATGTTTTCGGTCAGCGCATTTGCCGCATCGCCCGGCACCGCGCAAGGCGACGGTTCGGTCAAATTCAATACGGCTTTCATTCAAGGCAGTGATCAGCCGCCTGACCTTCAGGAGTTTCTACGCAGCAACAGCGTATTGCCCGGTACTTATCGGGTGGATATCTACGTCAATCGCACGCTGAGTGGCAGGCGGGATATCACGTTTTCAAAAAATCAGGCGTCAGGTCTTATAGAACCCTGCCTGTCGCAAGAGATGCTCCAGGGCTTTGGTCTGGACCTGAGTCGCTTGCCGGCGGATACGGCACAGCCTGATCAGGCCTGTGTTGATCTGCCTGGTCGTGTCGAGTTTGCGCGCGTCGATTATCAGCCGGCGGCGTTGCGACTCACTATCAGTGTTCCGCAGGCTTTCATGTCACGCGGCACCCGCGGTTATGTTTCGCCGGAACTCTGGGAGCAGGGCGAAACGGCGGGCTTTATCAATTACAACTTCAATGGCAGCAGAAGACGCAACAAAGGGCTGGAAACCGATCAGTATTATCTCGGGCTGCGTAATGGCCTGAACCTCGGTGCATGGCGACTGCGCAATGAGTCTTCAGTGGTGCGAAGCAGTGATCGGCCTTTGCGTTATCGCAGTAATCGTACTTTCGCGCAGCGCGACATCACGGCCCTTAGGGAAGGTCTGAAGTAGGCATCGATTTTTGACGCTCTCATGGCCTGAGGTTCAAAAAAAGCTCGCCCGATCAGATAATTAGACGTTTTCCGCTCTTAACTCATCGATTTTCCTTCAAACAGCACCTTTCCAAGGCGTTTTTCCGCATTACAGGCGCACCTCTCCCATCGCCAGCAGCCGTTTTCGCACCATCCAAAGGTTCGACAAGGCAAACAGAGTAGCCTGTTGCGCGGTGTTTTTAGCCAGCCCGCGAAACCGGACTTTCGTATAACCAAACTGGCGCTTGATCACGCGAAACGGATGTTCAACCTTCGCCCGTAACTGGGCTTTCGTGAACTCGATTTTGCGATAGACCCGTGCGATCAAACTTTTCTCGCCATGCTTTTTATAACGGCTTGGGCGGGCCGCAATTGACCAGATCATCTGACGATCCTGATGCTCCGCACGCTTGTCCACGCCGGTGTAGCCCGCATCACCGCTGACATAGGTTTCCTCACCATGTAGCAATTGATCAACCTGAGTCACGTCCGCCACATTCGCCGCAGTACCCACCAGGCTATGGACTAAACCCGACTCGGCATCGACGCCGATATGCGCTTTCATGCCGAAGAAATACTGGTTTCCTTTCTTCGTCTGATGCATTTCGGGATCGCGTTTGCCGTCCTTGTTCTTGGTCGAGCTCGGCGCATGAATGATCGTCGCATCGACCACCGTACCTTGGCGCAGCATCAAACCTCGATCACCCAGATAGCCATTGATGACCTGCAAAATCCCGCCTGCCAACTCATGCTTTTCCAACAGACGCCGGAAGTTGAGAATCGTGGTTTCATCGGCGATTCGATCCAGACTCAACCCTGCGAACTGGCGCAGGATCGTTGTCTCGTAAAGTGCTTCCTCCATCGCCGGATCGCTGTAACCAAACCAGTTCTGCATCAGGTGAATACGCAGCATCGCCATCAGCGGATAAGCCGGACGGCCACCTTCGCCCTTTGGATAATGTGGTTCGATAAGGGCAATCAAGCCTTTCCAGGGCACAACCTGATCCATCTCGATGAGAAAGCGCTCGCGGCGGGTATGCTTACGTTTACCCGCGTACTCGGCATCGGCGAAGGTCATCTGTTTCATCAGGGAAGCTCGGTGAAAGGTGTTGGGGTATTTTGCCAAATCAGGAAACCTTTTTCAGAGTTTCCTTAAAAGCCAGTTCACCGTGGGCGAGACATTTACCGACTCGCAGGTCTTTGACAGCGTGCGTTTTCAGGGGGCGGCGCTGGCTTCTGACGACGGCATGCTGTCTGACAGCGAGCGCGCTTACGCCCCGGTCATCCGTGGCATCGCTGAAACCAACGCGACGGTGGAAGTTCGTCAGAACGGCTTTCTGCTTTACAGCGGCAGTGTGTCCCCCGGGCCTTTTGAAATCACCGATATCTACCCCAGTGGCTCCAATGGCGACTTGTCGGTGTCGGTCATCGAAGCCGATGGACGCGTACGTTCCTTCACTCAGGCTTACGCCTCGTTGCCGATCATGGTCCCGTCAGGATCCCTGCGCTACAGCCTGGCGATTGGCCAGGTAGACAGCAACGATGCGCTTCAGGCCTCTCCGGGCTTTACCAGCGCAGCCTTGATCTACGGCCTTTCCGAGCGGATCACCGGGTTCGGCGGCGTACAGCTGGCCGAAGATTATCAAGCGGCGAACATGGGCGCAGGGGTCAATACCGGGCTGGGCGCTGTGTCGCTGGACGTCACCCATTCCGTCAGCCAACCGGACCAACAATCGCGTAGCGGGCAAAGCCTGCGGATGCGTTATGCCAATACGCTGGACGTGACCGACACCACGCTGGCAGTGGCCGGTTATCGCTATTCGACCGAGGAATATCGCACCCTCAGCCAGCATGTCAGCGACACCGACCCACAGAGGCGAGTGACGAGCACCGGCCTGGCTCGCGATCGACTGGAGCTCAGCGTCACTCAGATACTGCCCGCGCAGGCCGCGTCATTGAGCCTGACCGCTTCCGAGCAGCGTTACTGGAACCTGCCGGGCAAGACGCGGCAACTTTACCTGTCCTATAACGCCGCCTGGCATACCGTCAATTACAGCCTGTCCATCGAGCGCAACGAGGATTTCGGGCGTGACGGTGACGCCAGCACCGACCATCGCATTGCCTTGAGCGTGACCGTGCCGCTCGGATCAAGCCCCGGCTCGTCGCGCCTGTCGTTCAATGCGGTGCGCGACAGTTCCGGCGATTACAACGCTCAGGCCGGGCTCAACGGTCAGGTGCTGGGAGATCGCGATACGTTCTATTCGGTTCAGGCCGGCAACGACAGCAACTCCGGCAGTTTCGGCGCAGGAAAAATCAACACCACCACCGGTTTCGGTCGTTTCGAGGCCGGTTATAGTCAGGGTCAGGACTACGACGCGTTGACCCTGTCCGCAGCAGGTTCGCTGGTGGCGCATGCCGGTGGCGTGAACCTGGGGCAAACGTTGGGTGAAACCTTCGCCCTGGTTCAGGTGCCGGACGTCAGCGGTGCCCGCTTGAAGTCCTACACCAACGTTGCAACCGCAGCCAATGGCTATGCGGTTTTGCCGTATGCGCAAGCCTATCGGACCAACTGGGTCAGCCTGGACACCCGACAGTTGGGCGCTGATGTCGACCTGGATAACGCCATTACCCAGGTCGTGCCGCGCAGGGGCGCGATGCCGGTGGTGCGCTTCAAGGCGGCTGTGGGGCGGCGCGTCCAGTTTGAACTGGTGCGCGCCGATGGCAGCAACGTGCCGCTGGGTGCCAGTGTCGAGGATGAGCAGGGCAGGGCGCTGGCGGTGGTCGATCCTGGCAGTCAGGCGCTGGTGCTCAGCGACCGGGACAGCGGCAGCCTGAGCGTGCGCTGGTCCGACCAACGGTGTCAGGCTGCATTCGTACTGCCGCCCAGAGACCCTGCCCGTGCCTACGAGCGAATCACGGTGGTCTGCCAATGAACATGATTGTTCAGGTGCGCAGGCTGCTGGTGGTGGTGCTTCTGGCAAGCAGCGTCGCGGCGCAAGGGGCGATAGCGCTCAGTGGAACGCGGCTGATCTTCGATGGCCGGTATCACGAGGTGAGTATCGGGGTGCGCAATCGCGGCAAGGCCGAGGCACTCGTGCAGACCTGGCTGAGCGATGCACGTGATGACGGCGACAGGTTGCCGGCTGAACGCAGGTCGCTGCCCTTTGTTGTCACTCCACCTCTGACGCGCCTGTCGGCTGGCGACCGGCAGGTGCTGCGTGTGCTGTACCAGGGCGCAGGCTTGCCGCAGGAGCGTGAATCGTTGTTGCATCTGTACGTGCTCGAGGTGCCCCGCCGCCAGAACGGCGTTCGACAACTGAATATTGCTGTGCGTCAGCGCATCAATGTGTTCTATCGCCCTCCCGGACTTGCCGGAGATCCGGCCGACACTGCCAGTGCATTGTTGTGGGCGTTGACTTCAAACCAGTCGGCCAGCGTGGTGCTGACAGTCCACAACCCCACGCCTTATCACGCTTCGCTGCAAGCACTGCACATCGATGGTGTTCAGGTCGCAGAGTCACTGTTACTGGCGCCGGGCGAACAGGTTGAACGGGTTTTACCCAAGAACGTAATGCCCTCTTTGCACCCTCGTTTTTCTTACCGGGCCCTGACCGACTATGGCGGTCAGCGACGCTACTGCGCACGGTTTAACGGGCAGGCGACCTTGACGGCGCGCCTGCTGGAGAACAACGCCTTTCAGGAAGAATGCTGATATGAAACTTTTGTCTGCCAAACATTGGCTACGGTCCATTGTTGTGCTGCTGATGCTGAGCCCGAATTGCGTTTTCGCATTGGTCTGTACCACTCAGGGTTCTGGCGAAAGCGAGATCCACGATGATTTGAACAGCACTGTGGCGATCCCCGAATCGATTCCCAGTGGCGAGGTCGTCTGGCGTTCCGAGCCATTGAATGTACAGGTCGAGTGCTCCAAGGATGGCTTGCAGTCGGTCGAAGAAGAGATTTTCATCTACCTGAACCCGGACAATCGGGTGATTGGCCAGGGTATTCGTGCCGGTCTGACCCTGCGCGGCGCCGATTACCTGCAAGGCAGCGGGCGCATCAGTACCGGCAACTTTCTGCCGATCTGCCATGAAGGCGCGGACAACATCGGTAACTGCCCGAAGGTGCGCTTCACTCTGGCGTTTTCCGTGTTCATTCAGAAGTTCGGCGCCACGCCACCATCGGGCGTTGCCAGCGATCTGCTCGACTACCGGTTTTTTCAGCTGGGCGGCGCAACAGACACGAATCGGGTGCCAGGGCGTAGCCTCAGTTATGTGATCAACAACCTCAGAGGACTGCGTTTTGTGGCCTGCGATGCCGACCTGACGGTAAGCCCGGAAACCGTGGAATTCGGCGACGTGGCGATCCACCAGGTGGTGGTCGGCAAATTGATCGCCACGCAGACTTTTTCCCTGCAGACCAGCCGGTCGTGCGATTCACCGTTCAGCATCGATGCGCGTTTCAGGCCGATAACCGGTACGCTGCAGGGCGAGTTGCTCGTTCCCGTGGCCAACGATTCGTTGGGCATACTCATCACCAGCGCGGTCAATGGTGAGCCATTGCGTTACAACGAGCCTTTCCATCTGGCGGAGCTGTTGGGCGAAACCAATGCTGCCAGTGCGGACTTCAATGCCGAATTGCACTGGAACACCGACAAGCCAAGGCCCGGGCCATTCGATGCGGAGATCACGGTGGATCTGTTTTATAAATGATCTGCGCACACACTCGACAGGAGGCTCGGGCAGTCGCGCGGCGATTGATGTATGCTGCGCGACCGCGACCGCGGGCACTGGCCCGGCCAATTCGACTTTCTGGTGACACCATGACCACTCCTGAACAACCCCCTGTTCAAGACGCCGCAACCGACTCCGTCGCAGACACTGAAAAGAAGGCGGTCATTGCGCCTTTCAGCTTTCCGTTCAAGCCATCGGAGTTTGCTCAGGCCAAAAAGGATCAGGCCTGGCACCAGAAAGGCAACAAACATGGCCATCACAAGACGCCAGGTGTCGCCCCTGCCGGTACGCGTCGGTCGATGGGCAAGCGCTGATCGGGTGACCGATCCGTTCAGGCCGCCTGCAACGGAATGAACAGATAAGACACCGGCTCTCGGTCGGTGACGTCGGCACCCTCCTGTTGCAGGGTGTCGACAACGTGTTGCCCGGCCACATGAAACTCCCAGTCTGAATTCTCGGGCGCTGCACCAGCAAGGTTCGCGACGTTTTCGATGGCGGCAGCAAAGGCATTCATGTCCGGCAGATACGCGACGAAACCGTTGCCCTTGAGGGCTGTAGTGCGAATGCCCAGTTGCTGACAGATCAACTGTTTGGCCGCTATCTCGTCGCGATCAGCCTGGCGAGACTGCTCGATCAGGCTCATCAATTGTGTATCAACCAGCGTGTCGCCAACGATCAGGTCGGGACCCTGTTCCCAGGATTCCGGCGGGCAGCCTTTGGTTTCAGGGCGCAACGGAATGTGCGGGTTGATCTCCATCGGATAGATCCGGCACACGAGCGGGCGTCGTTCGTAAATGCGGCAGAGGTTTTCTTCGTCAAGATTCCGGCAACGCCCGACGTTATAAGCCGCGAAAGTGATCGCCACAAAGGCCGTTGTGCTGCCGCTGTTCACTTCAGTCGAGCGTCGTGTGGCATGGGTCAGCTGGTTTTGCGCAACCCCATAGCCATTGCTCAGAAATGCCTCGGTCAAGACAATCACGTTGCCGCCGTCTGCTGCCCACTGCCTGGCTTCGAGAAGGGTAAGCGGCACGTGGTGATCCGTGCAGCAACCGCCGCAACCCACACAGGAAAACTTGGTGTCCATTGGTTCGATGACCCGTCCAGAAGTGCGCGCCGAGCGACAGAAATTGGTCGTTTACGGCCTGATGCAGGTCAGAAAGCAAGTTGTGCGCCAGCCAGGTCCGGGCAGCAGACGGGGTCAGCGTACCGGGGCGTTGAAGCGCTTGACGTAGGACATCACTGATTTCTCGTACAGCCGCCGCGCCGTGAGGTTGTTTTCCATGACGTGCAGGTCGACCGCTGCTTCGCGTGGTCGGGTCACGGGGCCACGCAACTGGCTGAACAGATGATTGAGCAGCGCGAAGCCAATTCCGCCAGCGCGCGCATCGGGGTGCACGACCAGATCCTTGATGAACGCGCTGGTCCAGCAAGTGATCACGCCTACGACAGCGTCGTCACGCAAGGCCAGGAAACACAATGACAAGTCGAATTCTGGGTCGCGCTCGAATGCGCTCAGCCAGGCCGGATAGTCCGGCACGCTGCCGGCACCGTCGCAATAGCCCTGTATCAGCAGATCGTGAGCTTCGGCCGCGCGGTCGAGGGTAAGAGGGTGCTGACTGACCCCGGCAGGCCATTGCACAGCGGGCAATGGCTCGGCCAGGCTGCGACGCATCAACCAGTAATGTTCGGCAGATGCATCGCCCGGGTCAGGGCGCTGGTGGGTGTGCTCAAGGGTCAGAGCCCTTGAGCGACTACCGTGCGCGCGGCCTCGATCAGGCATTTGGTCAACTCGGGGGACGAAAACTTGGTCAGCACAGCGTTGGCCCCGGCAATCTGGGACTTTTCACTGTTCATCGCGCTGTCGAGCGAGGTGTGCAGCAGGATGTAAAGGTCGCTGAAATCAGGTGTGTCACGCAGTGTGCGGGTCAGCGCGTAGCCGTCCATCTCCGACATCTCGATGTCGGAAACCACCACGTTGATCTGCCTCGCAGTACCCTGCAGGTCAAGCAGCACGTCAATCGCTTCTCGGGCACTGCGCGCCGTGTGGCATTCGATGCCCAGATTGCGCAGAGTGATGATCGATTGTTGCAAAGCAACCTGGCTATCATCGACGACCAGAATCCGCGCCTTGCTCAGCACCTCGGCGTCTTCTTTGGCCAGCTCTGTCGATTGCACGACGATTTGCGCCGGAGCAATACCGTGAATCACTTTTTCGATATCCAGCACCTGCACCAGCACGCCGTCAACCTGAGTGACGCCGGTGATGAACGATTTGCTGCTGGAGCCATAAGGCGGCGGACGAATATCCGTGGTCAGGCAATGCACGATCTTGCTGACCGCCTGAACATGCAGGCCCTGTTTGGAGCGGCTCACGTCGGTAACGATCAGGCAGCCGCCATCGGGATCGGCCAGCGGACGCTCGCCGATTGCCCGGCTGAGGTCGATCACTGCAAGCGATGAACCGCGCAACGTCGCGATGCCTTTGACGTGCGGGTGTGATTCTGGAAGATGGGTAAGGGCGGGGCAGGGAATGATCTCGCTGACCTTGAGCAGGTTGATCGCCATCAGCTTGCCGCTGCGCAACGTGAAAAGGAGCAGCGAAAGTGAATCTGCTCGGACGTTATTGGACATATTGACCTTCTGGCTGTAGGTGTTTCGTCGCCTGGAGGCGGCAAACAACTTTCTATGACAGGTTATCGACCTGCGGCGGGCTGGCTTGAGGATTTTTAACCGACCGTCGGCCGCTACGCTGAAAAAGCGGGGCTCACCAGAGGGTGTCATCGAAATCGTTTCAGGGCGCCGTGTTGCTTCAAGCCTGTGGCCCGGACCAGCGAGCTGGCACAGGCGCAATAGTGGCAGTCTGGCTCCGGGTGCGTCAAACCGCTCAGGGGGCGACGTATTGTCGCTCGCCAGCTTCCCACACGTTGTGTCGCGTGTTCGCACGCAGCTGCGCTTTGATCAGAACGCAGCCTGCGGCAAAATACCGCAGCTATATATAGAAGAGCTGGTGCGACAAAGTGACGCACCTCTATATATAGAAGGTTTTTGATTTTGGCCGCTGGCTGAAGCGCTGCTGATCGTGTGCGTCCTGCGCAGCAGACCATCCGGCTGGCAAATGCGTCCGTATGGCTGGCGAACGCTTGAGTTGCCTGTCCAGACAGATGATCATCGCGCACGATTCTGTGCGGCCGGGCAGTACATTGCCTTTCAAGCCTCGCCAGCACGCAGTAACGCCTTTGGCGAACCACCTCATCAATTCAGTAAGGTATGTGAATGAGCAACGACACGTTTTACCTAAAACGCGAAAAGCGCTTTCTGGTTTTGCTGGGTATCATCTGCCTGTCCCTGATCGGCGGCGCGCTGTACATGCAGATCGCGCTGGGCGAAGCGCCTTGCCCGCTGTGCATCCTGCAGCGCTACGCATTACTGTTCATCGCAATCTTCGCCTTCATCGGCGCAGCCATGAACGGACGCCGTGGCGTCACGGTGTTCGAAGCGCTGGTAACCCTCAGTGCCCTGTGCGGTATCGCCGCCGCTGGCCGGCATGCCTGGATTCTTGCCCATCCGTCAGATAGCTGTGGAATCGACATCCTGCAACCCATTGTCGACGGCCTGCCATTGGCTACACTGTTTCCTACAGGGTTTCAGGTCAGCGGGTTCTGCACCACGCCGTATCCGCCGGTGCTTGGGCTGTCGCTCGCGCAATGGGCACTGACAGCGTTTGTCCTGACGGCAATTCTGGTACCGGCGTGCATCATTCGCAACCGCCGCAAACCTTACTAAAAACAGGGGCTTTCGATCATATAGCCCCGTGATTACGGGGCTTTTTTTCGTCACAATCACCCGTTTGAAGGTCTATTGTTACGTATTTGGAGATTAACTGTTACAAAATTAGGCATAGTCATTAAAAATTTACGTATCTACAATCCCCGTCACTTGTCGTCCAGCCTGGCTGAACGATCAGCATTTTGAGGCTTGGAGCGTCCCCTGTGCACTCTGAACAGGCAGCGCAATGCTTGCCTCGGAGGGCGTATGATGGCCGCGTCGAAAGCGTCTGCTCTGAACCATGAGCAGTTCCAGCAACTCAAAAAACAAGAATCCATAGCTAAACCCGGACTTGTCGATACGCCGTTGCGTGTAGGGGCAGGTCCTTGTTCAATCTAAAAAAATTAGCCGGCACTGGCAGGGCGAAGTGTTGGCGGTCGAAACCCAACTGCACCGCGCAAGCTGCTTTTTAGAGGTCGTGAAATGAGTAAAAAAAGGTACCCCAGGTTTTTTGGCTTCTTGGCCCTTTTCTGTATGCTTTTGCTCAGTGGATGCGAAGGCGTACCTCTGCTCGATCCAAAAGGGCAGGTGGGTATCGAGCAGCGGAACCTGATCATAATCGCTACGCTGCTGATGCTTATCGTGGTGATCCCGGTCATCCTGATGACCCTGATCTTCGCCTGGAAGTATCGCGCGTCCAACAAGGCCGCCAAGTACACGCCGGACTGGTCGCACTCCACCAAGATCGAAATCGCAGTCTGGGGCGTACCCATGCTGCTGCTGGTCTTCCTGGGGTACATCACTTACGTCTCGACTCACTCGCTGGACCCTTACCGTCCGCTTGATTCGAACGTCAAGCCGATCACCATTCAGGCGATCTCGGTCGACTGGAAGTGGGTATTCGTCTACCCGGACTACGGCATCGCCACGGTCAACAAGATCGTGTTCCCGGCCAAGACTCCGATCAATTTCCAGGTGACCTCCGACAGCGTGATGAACTCCTTCTTCATCCCGGGTCTGGGTGGTCAGATCTACGCAATGGCTGGCATGCACACAAAGCTGCATCTTATTGCCAACGAGAATCACGAGTTCAACGGTATTTCGGCCAACTACAGTGGCGCGGGCTTTACCGGTATGAAGTTCAAGGCCATCGCTACCAGCCAGGAAGATTTCGATGCCTGGGTCAGCGAAGTCAAGAATTCACCTAAAAAGCTTGGCACCGCCGAGTACGCCGAGCTGATCAAGCCGAGCGAACGTAACCCTGTCGAACTCTTTTCCTCGGTCACTCCGAACCTGTTCCAGATCGTCATCGACAAGTATGAAGGTATGAATCCAGGCAAGAAGATCGTCGCTGGTGAAGAAAAGGAAGTGGCCGGTGACGCTGCGGAAAAAGGCAAAAATTCAGCTGCTGGGGCAGAGGAGTAAACGATGTTTGGCAAATTAAGTCTGGAAGCGGTGCCGTTCCACGAGCCGATAGTCATGGTGACACTCGCCATGATTGCGCTCGGCGGCATTGCGGTTGTCGGGTTGATCACCTATTTCCGCAAGTGGACGTACTTGTGGTCTGAATGGCTGACGTCTGTCGACCACAAGAAAATCGGCGTGATGTACATCATCGTTGCCATGGTCATGCTGCTGCGCGGCTTTGCCGACGCAATCATGATGCGTACCCAACTGGCGATGGCCCAGAACGGTGCCGAAGGGTTCCTTCCGCCTGAGCACTATGACCAGATCTTCACCGCGCACGGTGTGATCATGATCATCTTCATGGCGATGCCGTTCTTCACGGGCCTGATGAACATCGTTCTGCCTCTGCAGATCGGTGCCCGCGACGTGGCGTTCCCGTTCCTGAACTCCCTGAGCTTCTGGCTACTGGTTGCAGGCATGCTGCTGATCAACCTGTCGCTGGGCGTCGGTGAATTCGCCAAGACCGGCTGGGTCGCGTATCCGCCTCTCTCCGGGCTGCAATACAGTCCTGGCGTCGGGGTCGACTACTACATCTGGGCACTGCAGTTATCCGGGCTAGGTACGACATTGACCGGGGTCAACTTCCTCGTGACCGTACTGAAGATGCGTACCCCAGGCATGAAACTGATGGACATGCCGATCTTCACCTGGACCTGCACCTGGGCAAACATCCTGATCGTGGCTTCGTTCCCGATCCTGACCGCTACCCTGGCGCTGCTGACCCTCGACCGCTATATGGACTTCCACATCTTCACGAACGAAATGGGTGGTAACCCCATGATGTACGTGAACCTGTTCTGGGCGTGGGGCCACCCTGAGGTGTATATCCTGATCCTGCCGGCATTCGGCGTGTTCTCGGAAGTCATCTCCACGTTCTCCGGCAAGCGTCTGTTCGGCCACAAGTCGATGATCTTCGCCTCCGGTGCGATTTGTATCCTTGGCTTCATGGTCTGGTTGCACCACTTCTTCACGATGGGTGCCGGTGCCAACGTCAACGCCTTCTTCGGCCTGGCGACGATGCTGATTGCCATCCCGACGGGTGTGAAGCTGTTCAACTGGCTGTTCACCATGTATCAGGGTCGTCTGCGCTTCACAGCGCCGGTGCTCTGGACCCTGGGCTTCATGGTCACCTTCTCGATCGGCGGCATGACCGGCGTTCTGTTGGCGATTCCAGGTGCTGACTTCGTCCTGCACAACAGCCTGTTCGTAATCGCTCACTTCCACAACGTCATCATCGGCGGTGCGGTCTTCGGTTACATCGCCGGCTTCGCGTTCTGGTTCCCTAAAGCGTTCGGTTTCACCCTGAACGAGAAGTGGGGCAAGGCAGCGTTCTGGTTCTGGATCGTCGGCTTCTTCGTCGCATTCATGCCGCTGTACGCGCTGGGCTTCCTGGGTATGACCCGTCGTCTGAACGCTACCGACATGCCAGAGTGGAACATCTACCTGGACGTCGCGCTGTTCGGTGCGGTGCTGATCGCAATGGGTATCGCTTCGCAGCTGATCCAGTTGTTCGTCAGTATCCGTGACCGCGACAGCAATCGCGATCTGACCGGTGACCCGTGGAATGGCCATACCCTGGAATGGTCCACTTCTTCGCCTCCGCCGTTCTACAACTTTGCCGAACTGCCAAAAGCTGACGACATCGACCCGTTCACCGATGCCAAGCGTGCTGGCACCGCGTACAACGTACCGGCTCGCTACTCGGCGATCCACATGCCTAACAACACGGCCACCGGCCTGTACATGGGCATGTTGCTGACGGTCTTCGGCTTCGCATTCATCTGGCACATCTGGTGGCTGGTGGGCGTGAGCCTGGTCGCAACCATTGCGGTCTTCGTTGCTCACGCTGTACGTGACGACCAGGGCTACATGGTGCCTGCTGAAGATGTAGCGCGTATTGAAGGTGAGCATCACAAGGTCCTGGCGGCCAACGGTGCATACACTCCTGTCAAGTCCTCGCTGGAACAGGTTTAAACAATGTCAAATACTGCAATTAACTCCGGAGCCCACGATCACGGTCACGACCATGATCACGGGCACGACGATCACCACGACAGCGGTGGCATGACGGTCTACGGCTTCTGGCTGTACCTGATGACCGACTGCGTGTTGTTCGCCTCGTTCTTCGCGGTCTACGCCGTGATGGTCAACAGCGTCGCGGGTGGCCCGTCGGGCCAGGACATCTTCCTGCTGCCATTCGTGGCCGTGGAAACCGCGTTCCTGCTGGTCAGTAGTATCACGTACGGCTTCGCCATGCTGGCGCTGTACAAGGGCAAGAAGAGTCAGGTGCTGGGCTGGCTGGCACTGACCTTCCTGTGTGGTGCTGCGTTTATCGGTATGGAAATCTATGAATTCCATCACCTGATCCACGAAGGCTACGGTCCGAGCCGCAGTGGTTTCCTCTCAGCGTTCTTTGCGCTGGTCGGTCTCCACGGCGTCCACGTGACCAGCGGTCTGATCTGGATGGCGATCATGATGTTCCAGGTCCAGAAGAAGGGCCTGACCAACACCAACAAGACGCGCCTGAGCTGCCTGAGTCTGTTCTGGCACTTCCTGGACGTTGTCTGGATCGGCGTGTTCACCGTTGTCTATCTGATGGGAGCTTTGTAATGTCAAATTCGCATCACTCCGCTGAAGACAATAGTCATGGCTCCGTGAAGTCGTACATCATCGGTTTCGTACTGTCGGTCATTCTGACCGCCATTCCGTTTGCCCTGGTGATGTCGCCCATGTTGCCCAAAGACATGACGATTGCGATCGTCCTGGTCTTCGCGATCATCCAGATCCTCGTGCATCTGCATTACTTCCTGCACCTGGATTTCACGAGTGTGCAGCGCAACAACGTGATGGCCTTCGCCTTTACCACGATGGTTATTGTCCTGCTGGTCGGCCTGTCGCTGTGGATCATTTTCAGTGTCCACCGCGAAATGATGGCGCATTGAGGAATCCCAGATGTCACTGAAGCACTTTATCCAAATCACCAAGCCGGGGATCATTTTCGGTAACGTGCTTTCGGTGGCAGGTGGCTTTTTTCTGGCTTCCAAGGGAAATATCGACTTCGGCGTGTTCCTCGCTGCGGTAATCGGTACTTCCCTGGTCGTTGCGTCCGGTTGCGTGTTCAACAACTGCATCGATCGCGATATCGATCAGCGAATGGAAAGGACCCGTAACCGGGTCCTGGTGCAGGGTCTGGTTTCACTGAAACTGGCCCTGCTCTACGCCACCCTGTTGGGTATTGCAGGTGTCGCCCTGCTGTACACCGAGGCCAATCCACTGGCTGCACTGTTTGCAGTGATCGGGTTTGTGATCTACGTCGGCTTCTACAGCCTGTACCTCAAGCGCAGATCCGTTCATGGCACGCTCGTTGGCAGCCTGTCGGGGGCAATGCCTCCGGTTATCGGCTACTGCGCAGTGAGCAACAGCTTCGACTTTGCGGCCCTGACGCTACTGGTGATGTTCAGCCTGTGGCAGATGCCGCATTCGTATGCAATCGCCATCTTCCGTTTCAATGACTATCGTGCGGCGAAGATTCCAGTTCTACCGGTTCAGCGCGGCATTCTGGTCACCAAGCGCCACATCCTGCTCTACATCCTGGCGTTCCTCGTGGCGACCCTGATGTTGACCGTAGGTGGTTATGCGGGCCTCAACTACCTGGCTGTTGCAGCAGGCATGGGCATGTACTGGTTGTACATGGCCTGGAAGGGCTATAAGGCCGTTGACGATACGGTCTGGGCTCGCAAGCTGTTCGTGTTCTCCATCTTCACCATCACTGCCCTGAGCGTAATGATGTCGGTGGACTTTCAGGTGACAAAAGAGTTGTTGGTGACGTACGCCTTCTGACTTCTCCTGATACACATCGAAAACCCCGTTCTGCGAAGGACGGGGTTTTTTTTCGGATGCAAATCTACACTCAATGACTAAATCGTCGATAGCGGCGGGTTTTTAGCGGCCAGATATGCCTCGTTACAGGGCGTTTGTGACCTGCCGTAGAAAATCCGGGCTGTTTATTGCATGATGTGCCGGTTTTTCGAACGACCTGTTATGGATATCCCGGTCTCCGAGCCCTCCAGGGCCGATCATGATTATGGCTGTCACCCATGATGCCTTCAGAAAATCAGAGCCTCACGCCCAAACCCTTGGTTTCGATCGTGGCCCCTTGCTACAACGCCGAGCGTTTCCTCGACGCTGCGATTCAGAGCATCTTTGCTCAGGACTACGAGCATTTCGAGGTCATCATCGTTGACGATGGCTCGACCGACAACAGCATCGCGATGCTTGAGTCCTTGCAGGAGCGTTACCCGTTCCAGCTTTATCGTCAGGCCAACCAAGGGGTCAGCGCTGCTCTCAATCATGGTCTTCAGTATGCCAAAGGCGTTTATCTCTCCACGCCGGATCTCGATGACATCATGCTTGCGTCTTCAGTGCGTATCCGTGCGGAGTATCTGGACAAGCACCCCGAAGTCGGCTGCGTCGGTGCGCTGATCAGCTACATGGACTGTGACGGCAAGAGGATCAAATGCCAGTCGCGTGATTACATAGAGCGGCTGACATTCGACGACGTGTTGCGTGGCGCGGTGGTGGTCGGAGCGCCGGTGGCGCTGTACCGGATGAAGGCCATGCGCGACGCGAATGGCTACGACCCGACAATCAAGGTTCAGGATTTCCAGGCGACGTTGAGAATTGCCTATCTGGGTTACCAGATTCATGTCATTCCAGAGGTCGTGACGCGCTATCGCCGTCACCCGAACAACCTTTCACGCAAGTACAAGGTCTTGCTGGACGCCGACCTGAAAAGCATCGAGCCCTACCGCAATCATCGCGAATATCAGCGGGGGCGTACGTTGCTCGTCAACAAGGCGCTAAAATACGCGACGGTCGCCGATAAACGCTATGCATGGAGCCTGCTGCGCTCCATCCCGTTGAGATACGCCAATCTAACGACCCTGCGGCGCTGCAAGCGCTTGCTCCTCAGCTATAGGTGAGCAAGGCAGTGCCGTTCGGAAATCAATTTGATTCAAGGTCGTCATGAAATTTATCGAGCTTTTGAAAACAAGGAAAGTGCGCAGGCAGTTGCGCAAAATGGACAAGCTGGAACGGCATGCCGAAAAGATCAGATTGAAATACCCGCGTGCTGTTGTAGGTGTAGGGACCTACGGCATACCGGATATAGTCGACTTTGGTGACAACTCGATACTGCGAGTCGGTTCGTACACTTCTATCGCCGAAGGCGTGAAGATTCTGCTAGGCGGGGAGCATCGCACCGACTGGATCACGACCTATCCGTTTCCTGCGATGGTTGAGCAAGTTTCCGATATCCAGGATTACGCCCCCAGCAAAGGCGATGTCGTCATTGGCAGCGACTGCTGGATCTGCGCCAACGCTGTGATTGTGTCGGGCGTCACAATTGGTCATGGCGCCATTGTCGGTGCCGGTGCAATGGTTGTGCGTGATGTGGCCCCTTATTCAGTCGTGGGCGGCAACCCCTGCAAGTTCATCCGCTGGCGTTTTGAAGAGGATGTTCGCGACCTCTTGCTGCGGGCCGCCTGGTGGGATTGGCCCATGGAAGAGGTCAAGTCCGTCGCGAGAACCTTGTGCAGTTCCGACATGGACGCCTTCCTTGCCTATATTCGCCAGCGTCAGGCATCGGTGAAGCAGCCGGCCAACTGACGTGACGCCTGTGTATTGCGTTGCTTCAGAAACGCCCTGTCAGTTTGCATTTATTTCAAGCCTCAGAGCCTGAATGATCTGGCAGAATAAGGCATTGGCCTGACTCGTCCAGGCAGTCGCTAAAATGATAGAGGGCGTTATGAGTCAAGAAAGCATCAACTGGGACACTCTGGGTTTTGACTATATCAAGACTGACAAACGCTATCTGTCTCATTGGCGCGACGGTGCCTGGGATCAGGGCTCGCTGACTGAAGACAACACGCTGCACATCAGCGAAGGTTCGACCGCGCTGCATTACGGTCAACAGTGCTTTGAAGGCCTGAAGGCCTATCGCTGCAAGGACGGCTCGATCAACCTGTTCCGTCCCGACCAGAACGCACAGCGTATGCAGCGCAGCTGTTCCCGTCTGCTGATGCCCCATGTACCCACCGACGTGTTCATCGAGGCCTGCAAGCAGGTCGTCAAGGCCAACGAGCGTTTCATCCCGCCGTATGGCTCCGGCGGCGCGCTGTACCTGCGCCCGTTCGTGATCGGAGTGGGTGACAACATCGGCGTGCGGACTGCGCCAGAGTTTATCTTCTCGATCTTCTGCATTCCGGTTGGTGCTTATTTCAAGGGCGGCCTGAAGCCGAACAACTTCGTGATCTCCGGTTACGACCGTGCTGCGCCCAACGGCACCGGTGCTGCCAAGGTCGGTGGCAACTATGCCGCCAGCCTGATGCCGGGTTCGGAAGCCAAGAAACACAGCTTCGCGGACTGTATCTACCTCGACCCGCAGACTCATTCCAAAATCGAGGAAGTGGGTTCGGCCAACTTCTTCGCCATCACCAGCGACGATGTGTTCCTGACGCCTAAATCGCCATCAGTGTTGCCAGGCATTACCCGCCTGTCGCTGATCGAACTGGCAAAAAACCGTTTGGGCCTGACGGTCGAGGAGGGCGATGTGTTCATCGACCAGCTCGACACATTCAAGGAAGCCGGCGCGTGCGGCACCGCTGCAGTGATCACCCCGATCGGCGGCATTTCCTACCAGGACAACCTGCACGTGTTCTACAGCCAGACCGACGTCGGCCCGGTTACCCAGCGTCTGTACAAGGAACTGACCGGTGTGCAATCCGGTGACATCGAGCCGCCCGCCGGCTGGATCGTCAAGGTCTGATAAAAACCCGCTGTTCGCATGCCAATGTTCTGCATTGGCATGCGTTTTATCAGGGCATGAGCATCACTCACCCCCCGCAGCCTTCCCTTCTTCAACCAGCTCTTTCGCTGGCCCCAGCACAATTGCCAGGTGCCGCAGGTCATCGACCTCGACGCTGTAGCTCTTGCCTGACGGGCTTTGGGTGACGGTGCCCAGTGCGTACACCGTGAAGAACTTTACCTCATCCGCATGGCTGAGCAGTTCGCTGATGTAGCGGCTGGAGCGGTAGGCCTGCATTTGCGCAGGTGATACGTAGAGGGTCACCAGTTTGCCGTCGAGGCGGTCGAAGAATTTGAATTTGAAGCCCTGCCCGTAGCGTTGTTCTATCAGCCCGCCGCCAAACAGTACGCGGCCGTTGTCGCCCGATTTGGCGAATTTGATATGGCGAAAATACGAGCGCAACGCGACTTCGCCCTGGCCGGGAATTCTCAGTTTCAACAGCTTGAAATCGTCCAGTGACAACTCGGCCTTGGCCTGTCGATAGCTGTCTACCAGGCGCTCCAGGTTGTTGGTGCGGGTTTCGCTGTAGCGAGCGGCCCTGGGTGTCGCGGGCTCGGTCAATGGCTGGCTGACGGGGGGCTGTGGGTTGCCTGCACCGGCTTTTTCTTCCCCGGATTTCTCTTTGCTCGGTGCTTTGAGCGTTGGGTCGAATATGTCGATGTAATCATCCAGCTTACGCTTGGCCTGGCGCAGGCGCGTCTGAACATCGGTTTCTTCAACCGGGATGTCCGGCTTTTCATCTGCGCTCTCATCCACCCACTCACAGTCCGGATGATGATCGTGATGCGGGTTGGCGCGAAAATGCGCAGCGACAAAGGTCGGGTTGTCCTGTGGCTTCACGTCGTAGCGAACCCCTGTCACTTTAGCGCCCAGCGCTCTGCAAGCTTCGTTGGAGCAGAGAAACTCGAAGCGCTTGCGTGGCGGTTCCTGGGAAAAGTACTCGCGGCGGGCAGCGGCAATCGACAACTCTTGTTGTAATTCGACGCAGAATGCGCGGGTGATGGGCTTGCTGGGCTTCATGCGGGCCGTCCTTGTTCGTCCAGGACACCACGCTATTTCAGGCGCGAGGGGCTTGCAACAAAATATGTAGGCAGACGTGCAGATTGGCCAGAAAAGGACGGAAGGGGCGGACTCTGCGCGCTGTGGCAGCGTGCAGAGTGCGTGTCGGATCAGGACAGGCGGAAGCGCCCGACGATATTGTTCAGATTCAGCGCCAATGTCGACAGCTCACGGCTTGCACTGCTGGTTTGCTGCGCGCCCGATGAGGATTGCGCAGACAAGTCACGGATGTTGACCAGGTTGCGATCCACTTCCCGTGCCACGTGCGCCTGCTGTTGCGCGGCGCTGGCAATGACCAGATTGAGGTCGTTGATCTCGCTCACCGCCGCGCTGATGGCGGTCAGAGAGTCATTGGCGCCCTCGGCGATAACGAGCGTTTCGCTGGCCAGTTCGGTATTGCCACGCATCGAGCCCACAGCCCGCTCAGTGCCGCTCTGGATGTTGGTCACCAGACGTTCGATTTCGCTGGTTGATTGCTGGGTTCTGTGAGCCAGAGCACGAACTTCGTCCGCCACCACGGCAAACCCGCGTCCGGCTTCACCTGCGCGAGCGGCTTCGATCGCGGCGTTGAGGGCCAGCAGGTTGGTCTGCTCGGCCAGACCACGAATCACATCCAGCACCTTGCCGATGTCGCGCGACTGACCTGCCAGCTCGCCAATCAAGGTGGCCGTTTTTTGTACGTCGGTGCTCATGGTGTTGATCGCGCTGGCGGTTTTCTTGACCAGCCCCAGACCGGCCTGCGCCGCGCTGGTCGCATTGCTTGACGAGCGTGCGGTGTGTTCGGCGTTACGAGCGACTTCTTCCACTGCGCTGGTCATTTCATTGACAGCCGTTGCGGCCTGGTCAATCTCGTTGTTCTGTCGCTGGATGCCTTGAACGCCGTCTTCGGTGATGGCCGTCATCTCTTCGGCAGCGGCGGCCAGTTGGGTTGCCGAATTTGAAATCTGCTGCAGGGTGTCGCGCAGTTGGGTCTGCATGGCAACCACGGCAGCAGCGACGCTGGTGTTGTCATCGGCATTGACCTTGATGGTGCTACTCAAGTCGCCCTTGGCGATGGTGCGCGTGATAGTGGCCACTTTTGAGGGTTCGCCACCAATGGCCGCCAGAATGCTGCGTATGGTCAGCAGCGTTACCATAACACCCAGTATCGCAATCACCAGCGTGGCGCCGATGGCCAGTTTGCTGGCCTGGTTGGCGCTGCCTTCCTGCGCCTCAAAACGCTCGCCAGCATGTTGCTTGCCTTGCTCGCGCAGGGTCTGCAGGGTCTTGAACACCTGCTCGGCAAACGGTTTGACCTCGGTACGGTTGATAGTGGCGGCGGCGGCGATATCACCCGTCTGGATAACGCTTGTCTGATGGCGCATGCCGTCACGCAGCTTTGCGTAATCGCGCTGCAACTGCTGAGTGAGCGTAACATCCAGCGTTTCAGCGGTGTTCTTGCCGAGCTGCACGGTCAGTTCATCGAGTTTGGCGAAAGCGGCTTCGTTCTCATTCTTCCAGCCGGCGGTCTGCTCCGGATTGCCGATGGCGATCATGCGCAGAATGTTGATGTCCACGCGGGTCAGCGCGCCGTCGATATTGTTCACCGCCTCGGTTGCCAGGAAATCCCGGTTATAGAGCGCGTCGACGTTCTCGGTCGATGTCTTGAGTGTATGGATCATGAAAACCGATAGCGCTACAAACGCGACGATGATGGCGAAGGTCGAGGCCATCAATCGCTGTTTTACGGTGAGGCCAGCATGGGCCGCTTGGGTCTGGGACATGAGGGTTTCCCTATAGGTTTGCGCTTACAGAATCAGAAGCCGTGCGAAATGCATCACAGGTTCAAACACTATCGGCGTCCCCGACCCAAGCTTTAAATAATGGCAAAATGATATGCTTTTTACAGTTGTGTCGGCACTGCCAGCCACTCTCCCAACGCCTTTTGATATTCACCGGTGGCCTTGCTCAGATGCAGCCATTGGTCCACGTAGCTTTTCCAGGTCACGTCATCGCGTGGCAGCAGGTAAGCTTTCTCGCCGTATTGCATGTAATGGGTCGGGTTGACTGCGCACAGGCCGGGCATGCGTTTCTGCTGATAAAGTGCTTCGGAAGCATCGGTGATCATTACGTCGGCTTTCTTGTCCAGCAACTCCTGAAAGATGGTCTTGTTATCGTGAAACGCCAGAGACGCATTGGGCAGATGGGCGCGTGCGAACGCCTCGTTGGTGCCACCGGCCGGTTCTATCAGGCGCACTGACGGTTGATTGATCTGCTCGACAGTCTGATACAAGGCCTGATCTTCACAGCGGACCAGCGGGATCTTGCCATCGACATCCAGCGTACTGCTGAAAAAGGCTTTCTTCTGGCGTTCCAGACTGACCGAAATGCCGCCCATGCCAATGTCGCATTTACCGGCAACCATATCCGGCAGCAGGGTTTTCCAGGTGGTAGGCACCCATTGCACAGTCGCGCCCAGGCTCTTGGCCAGCGAGCGGGCCATAGTGATATCAATTCCTTCGTGTTCACCGTCTTCGCGCAGCAGGGAGTAGGGTTTGTAGTCGCCTGTGGTGCAGACCGCCAACTGACCTGTCTGCAATACCTTGTCCAGATGCGACGCTGATTCCTGGGCCTGAGCCATCGCTGCCATGCCCAGAAGCAGGGCGCTAAATACGCTGTATTTCAGATTGATCATGAGACGGTCCTGGCTTTGATACGAAGTGCGCTCGCGACTGCGTAGCGGATTTTATAAGTGCCGACAGAGTGCTTTATCCGGCATGCCGATGTGAAGCGGCAATCACGTTCTGTGCCATGTGTATTTCTGCATGGGGGTTGAACATTTCGTAAAAAGGCGTAATGTTGCACCCCATGATTCTTGAGCAAATCAAAGCGGTCGGCAATGACACTCGCATGTTGATCATGGAGTGGCTGAAAGACCCACTAACCCATTTTCCTCCCCAGGACCACGGTGATCCGGCGATAGGGGTGTGTGTGTCACATATTCAGGCCAAGGCCAATCTGTCGGCTTCCACGGCGTCCGCGCATCTGGCCATCCTGCAGCGTGCCGGGCTGGTGCAGGCGACGAGGATTGGCAAGTGGACGTACTTCCGCCGTGACGAGCAAGCCATCGACCGGTTCGCGGATCGGCTCAAGAAAGAGTTGTAAGTTTTATTTATACATTTCGTCATTTTGCGTAATGTTGAATTGATAGGAGATTGACCATGAGCAACACAACCATCTACGTGCAGGCTGGCGGCGGCTACGATCAGGTCAGCGTTGGCGAAAGCGAAGTGCTGGCACCCAAAAGCGGTGAAATTACCGTGCGCCTGCACGCCAACTCGCTCAACTACCACGATTTCGCCGTTGTCACCGGCATGTGGGCACCGACTGAGAAGCGCATTCCCATGGCCGACGGTGCCGGTGTGGTGACAGCGGTCGACGAGGGCGTCAGCGAGTTCAAGGTGGGCGACTCGGTCGTCAGCACCTTCTTCCCTGAATGGATCAGCGGTGAGCCACTGGTTGAAGGCTTTGTCACAGTGCCTGGCGACGGCGTTGATGGCTATGCCCGTGAACAGGTTACCGCTCGCGCAACCTCGTTCACCCGCGCGCCATTGGGTTACAGCCATGCCGAGGCGTCCACACTGACCACTGCCGGCCTGACTGCATGGCGTGCGCTGATGGTCGATGACTCGTTGAAAGCCGGTGATACCGTGCTGGTGCAAGGCACTGGCGGCGTGTCGATCTTCGCCCTGCAATTCGCCAAGATGGTCGGCGCTACGGTTATCGCCACCTCTTCGAGCGATGAAAAGCTGGAGCGTCTGCAGGCGATGGGCGCCGACCATCTGATCAACTACCGCAAGGACAGCAACTGGGGCGAAACGGCCCGCAAGCTCACCGGCGGGCGCGGTGTGGACCACATCATTGACGTAGGCGGCCCATCGACGCTGCAGCATTCCATGAACGCAGCACGGGTTGCCGGCCATATTTCGGTCATTGGCATTCTCAGCGGCGTGGCCGGTCAGCTGGAGTTCGTTCCGGCGCTGGTCAAGCAACTGCGCATGCAGGGTGTGCTGGTGGGCAGCCGCACGCAGCAGCAGGACATGATTCGCGCGATTGACGCCAACGGCATGCGCCCGGTCATGGACCGTTCGTTCCCGATGGCCGACATTGTCGAAGCGTTCAAGTATCAGGAAACCAACCAGCATTTCGGCAAGATCTGCCTGGATATCTGAAGCCAGTCGTAGCGCTGGCAGCCCGGCGCTCACTGAACTCACTGGCTTGCCAACCTGTGTTGGCAGGCCAGTGTGAAGTTTTGCATCACTTCCCCGAGCGCTTCTCGCTCATCTTTTTGCATCAAAGTGCGCGCCTGTGGTCTCACCTTCTGTGACATCAATGACGTTGCGTGGCGTACCGATTCACGCCGCTCAGAGCAACGTTCACTTCGATCAACAGATCAGGGACGCATTAAAACCTATGAAACCTCATCTTTTGCTTGGCCTTCTTGGCGCCTTTTCCCTCAGCGTTCAGGCAGCATCGCTGGACGTTCCGATCAATCTGGTCAGCGCTGACGGCGCGCCCAAACTGATCGGCAGCGTTACGGTGAGCGAAACAGAGTACGGCTTGCTGTTCACCCCAAAGCTGAACGGTCTGCCTGCGGGCATTCACGGTTTCCACGTGCATGAAAACGGTAGTTGCGAGGCAGGCACCAAGGACGGCGTGAAGGTTGCGGCACTGGCGGCCGGTGGTCACTTTGACCCGGCCAAGACCGGCAAACACCTGGGGCCTTATGCGCGAGGTCACTTGGGCGACCTGCCCGCGTTGTACGTCACGGCTGACGGCACTGCCGACTATCCGGTATTGGCACCGCGCCTGAAAAAACTGTCCGAAATCAAAGGCCATGCATTGATGGTTCATGCCGGCGGCGATAACCACGCCGACATGCCTAAACCTTTGGGCGGCGGCGGTGACCGTGCTGCTTGCGGTGTGATCTGAGAGTATTGATCTCATCCGGGGTGCCTGCGGCCGATCAGGTGTAGGCACCCTCATTGAGGATCTTCGATCAGCGTCGGGTTCGCCATCCCCCGAATAGCCACAGCGCGGCGAGGCCCAGCAAAGCGGTCTGCGCAGCGAGGATGAGGATTACCTGACGAATACCCAACGGAGCGGCCAGCAGCGCAACCAGCAACCCAGCCAGCGGCTGCGACAGATTGTTGAGCAAGGTGATAACGCCTACCGTCTTGCCGAAGTCCTGCCTGGGTATCACGCGCTGTCGAGTGCTGCGCAGGTAAACGTTGAACATTTTGTCGAATCCGACAATCAGCAGAAAGCCGCACACATACCCGTCCAGGCCGGGGCTCAACGCGCTGACAAGTGCACCCGTTGCGATCATCACGTACGAAACACTGCCAAGCACCCGCATCGGCACGACCACACGGGCGAGAAACAGCAGAATCACGATGGTCGTCAACGCACCGGCCATCTGCAGGCTGGCGTAGTTGCCATTGCCCGCAGCATGCTCGCCAATAACCATCGCCGCCGACGTGGCCAGCGTCACGCCAACGATGAGGTTGACCCCGACTGCCAGGGTGATGACTTTTTTCAGCTCGGTTAACCGGGCGATATGCCCCAGTGCAATTTTCAGCGGCTGCCACCCGATGCCTACTGACGGGTCACAGGCATCAAGCGTGACAGCGCTGCTGCGTTGCCATACCAGCATGGCCAGATCGGCCAGTAGAAACAGCCCGGCACTGCACAGCACAACCCACGGCCAGGTCCAGATATCCAGTAACAGCACTGCGGCGAGCGGTCCTAGAACCAGACCTGTCTGATCGGCAATCTGCGAGTAGGCAAGGGTCTTTGTATAGCTGTAGCGCTGAAAAATGTGCGGCATCAGCACTTCGCGGGCCATGATCCCCTGGGTGGTCAGGACACCGCACGCAGCCGAGAGCACCACCAGCCAGAAAATCCCGCCGAACGCCCCGTACAACAGCACCGCCACTACGCAGATCAGCGCTCGATAGACCTGGCTGATGTGCAGCATTCTGACGGGAGAAAACCTGTCGCACAGTGCTCCACATACAGGAAATGCCAGGTAGCGCGGCAGCGACTCGACGAAAAACGCCAGCCCCGCCCAGGACGCGCTGTTGGTGGTTTTAAAGACGACCAGTGGCACGATGAACAGCAGAACCTGATCGGCCAATCGTGACAGGAACAATGATGTGAAGAACGCCAGATAATCCTTTTTCACGCGTTTCCTTCATTCGACGTGTGGCGATGCCAAGTGCCGACTGCATCCTGAGTCGTATTGATCAGATGACCTTTGACAGGCGTTCAGGAAACTTTTACAGCATGGCGGGGAGGGCGGCAACGAGGCGGGAAACAGCGTTCATGGAAAGAATCAGCGCAGTCCGTGCGCTGGCTTTCATGCATCAAGACTTCAATACATCAGACGTCGAAGAAATCGACTTTGCCATTTTCGAGGCTGTAATAGGCACCGACCACCTTGACCTGACCAGTTTTGATCGGGTTCATCAGGGCAGGCTCCGAAGCCGTGCGCAAACGGGCTACGGTACGCTGGATGTTCGCCTTGACCGAGTCCTCGAGCAGGTTGCCACCTTTTTTTGATTTGGCGTTCAACACCGCCGGCAGGATAGGTTCGATCATCTGGCCAATGGCACCTGGATAAACCGTGTTGTCTTCCACCACCGACACTGCTGCAGCTACGGCACCGCATTTCTCATGGCCCATCACCACCACCAGTGGCACGCCCAGTTGGCTGACACCGTATTCGATCGAGCCCAGCGCTGCCGTGTCCACAGTGTTGCCTGCGTTACGCACGATGAACAGTTCACCCAGACCACGACCGAAGAGCAGCTCTGGCGGTACGCGCGAGTCGGAGCAGGAGATCAGAATGCAGAACGGAGTCTGGCCTTTGGCGATTTCCAGGCGGCGATCACGGTTACGCTCGACGTTGATGGTCTTGTCGGTCATGAATGCGTCGTTGCCGTCGCGCAGTGCTTTGAGTGCCTGGTCAGCAGTCATTGTGGTCCGGGGAGAGGTCGGCGTCGCAGCATTGGCAATCGAGGGTAACTCCATCAGCGCTGCGGCAACGGGAAGGCAGCAGGCACCTTGAAGGATCTTGCGGCGGGACAGGGACGAATTCATAAAAAGCCTCAGGTTTGTTAACTGTCGAAGTGTGGTTTGGATCCCGCTCCCAGCCACGCTGGGCGAAGGATCTGTTCACTTAATACAGCCAGTGGAATTTCATTTCCAATTGTATTTATTTCGACACGTTTCCCTGACACCGCTTTTGCTGGCCGATTGATGTAGGCGGCATGGCAGATCAAGCGTGCCTGAGCGCCCCCTCGTGATGCATCGCCGAGTGTCCAGGACTGGATGCCGACGTGGAGCGTTGCACGGTAGTTGAAATTATCGTGCCGCACGCTCCAGCGTTGGAATGCGTTGCGTGACGCTCCTGCGTCACAAATCTGCGCCGCTTAGCACGTTCAGCCTGCGCAGGATCTTCAGCATGTAGCCTTTCTCGATCATCCAGCCATTATGCCCGTCGCAAAAGCGTTCGCCCCTGTTGCAATAGGTGAGCAGGGTTTGTATGTCTGCAAGGTTTGCCTGCGCGATGTAGGCATCATTTTCGAGCATGTCCCCTGCGCCATGATTTATGTAATCAAAGTCAGTCCAGCAACCCTTGCCCGAGGCGCGATAGAAATCGTTCACGACCTGGAAGTATTCCGGCCAGTAGGTGTTCTCTTTGACGACGTACGTTTTGATAGCCACACCGTCCGGGTACAACCGTGGCAGGTATGACAGCAGCTCGTCGATATCCTCGGGCGTGGGTGAAGGTTCGCTGGGTGACCGTGTTTCGCTCGACGGGTGTGGCAGAAATGCCCTGACCGGCTTTGGCGTATGCCACTCCACGTAGATATCAAACGCCGACACCTGTCCCGCGGTCCGCCGCCCCTTTCGGTAGTGCTGCAGATGTTCTCTGTAACGCTCAAAGGCTTCCGATTGCACCCCATCGGCAAACATTGACGCAATGGCTGCGGATTGTATCAGCCAGTACATATCGGGCGAGCTATCGGCTTTCAGGCTGGCCATGGTGATTGCCGTGTCGAGCAATTCTTGAGCCAGCTGCCGACCGGTTTGACAGCATGCCTCGTCCAGCGTGGATCGGTCAGCCTGTTCTACCTGCGCGATGTAAGCCCGGTAGCGGATAAGCAGTGATTCGTTTTCCCTGCCCAGGGGCGGGCAGGTGGGGGGCGGTGAATTCAGTGGTTCAGGCTCTTGATACACCGGCAGCCAGGCCAGGTTCTGCTGCACGCGAGACACGAGTTCACCTTCACTGGCCGGCTCGGCAATCGGGGCGCTGGCGGGCGGCGGCGCAGTGCGCTTCTGGCCGAAGCGGGCTTTTAGATGGCGTAGCAGCTCGATCATTTGCGCACCCTTATAAGATGTCTCGCGGGATGCGCTTCAAGCATCCTGCAAGTGGCGAAGATCATCGTCAGATGCATTCGTCCCGGTTCATGCTGTTGATCAAGCTGCCGAAAGCGCGCTGTACATCTTTAGCGCCTTTTTCGACAGGGTTGAATGATCGCCATCCCAGTTCGCTATTATTTTCACGTTTGTACTGGCCGCTTCGTGCATCGCTGATCGCCTGGCGTCCTTTGCCTACGAAACCGTTCAGGTCGCTCAGTACCACGGTGCAGCCCGGCGAGCGCGTTTGTTCGCGGGTTTTTTTGTCCCAGCCTTCGATCATCTGTGCCGTTTTGCTCAGACTGGCTTCGAACGGCTTGGCAGTTTCTTCGCTTCCGGCGTTCTGAAAGAACTCGCTGGCCAACCGCGCGGACTCTTTCGCGTACACGACAATGCCTGCTCGATAATAAGCTTGTGAGTCTTTTTCTGCGCTTTCAAACGCGTTTTTGGTGTTGATGTCGTCACGCTTGTTGATCCCGTCAAAAAACGCCGCTTGGTATATGGCGACGTCTTTCATCGCTGCTTGCAGAGCAGGCTCCGTTTCCCGGGCCTTCTTTCCATCATCGGCGAGGAAGCCTTTGGACTGTGCGTAGTTTTCAAGTTCGGCCTGGACAGGAGCCAGCTTGGCGAGGGTTTCAAGCATGCCTTTTGCCGGCTCATCCAGTTCGGGCATTGGAGACTCGATGGCCAGTGCCTCCTTCAGGTTCTTTTGCCATGTGCTGATGTCGTAGGTACTGAAAATGTAGTAATCCGTCAGCTTTTTACCCGCTGCGAGCTTCTTGGGATATTCATTCAGACGCTTCTCCAGCAACTCGCCAAAGTCAGCGCCGTAATTGGCCGCTTTTACATAGACATTGTACTTTTCGACCTCGGCCTGCTCGGCACTCATCTCCTGTTGCGGCGGGCTGCCAGGTTGCGTAACGCTTTGCGGCGCGTCGCTCTTGTCACATCCACCGATAAGCAGGCTTAGCGTAATCAGCAGGGCAGCCAGAGTACTTCTTGAGTGCACTTTATTTTCCTTCCATGAGTGAGGGTAATGTCGTTCCGTGGTCTGCGCAGGTCCACAGGTAGACAGGGATGATGTCACATTAACGAGCGCCTGCTGAACCACAAAAAAGCCCAAGGGCGTTTACGCGTGAGGGCGGATATCAATGTTCGCCATCGGGATAGTTTGCTGCACCACGCTCGCGACGGTTTTCAAAGCAGGGATTCCCGCCGTCTTGTCTCGTGGTGTAAGTTGGAAGGCTTACTGATCAAACGATCAGGTTTTTTTCAAACCCCTGCCTGCCAAGGAATGCCTTCAAAAATGAATTTCGCACTCAAAAAACTCGCCGCAGCCACGCTGCTACTGACCAGCCTTTCAGCCGTGACTACGTCTGCCTATGCCAACCTTGATGCGCAACAGAGCGCCGTCATCGTCAAGACGTTCAGCGGTACATCGTTAACAGACTTCAGGCAGTTTCTGGCGAGCGTGAACAAGAACGATATCGCCAGGAGCGCAAATATCGGCCCTGCGATCGCGGCCTTTCTCGACAATAAAAAGCTTTCAGAAGCGCAGCAAAACGAAATTCATCGTCTGCTCGGCCTATACGCGCGGATCAAGTACGGCAGCGCGGCCACCGAGACGCTGCGTGAGCTGGTCGCCATTCCAACGGTGCGTGTGGACGGCGTTGCCCAGCATGAGAACCCTGAGTTCATCAAGATCGCCGAGAAGATCAAAAGCCTTGCCGAACGCTTCGACCTTAAGTTTCGCAACATCGATAACCGCGTCTATGAAGTCTCGCTCGACGGCAGCGGCGATGAAGTCGTAGGTATTCATGTGCATGCCGACGTTGTCCCCGTGACCCCAGAGAATTGGGTATTACCTGACGGCACTCGGCTGGACCCGTTCAAAGTCACTTTGATCGGTGACCGCATGTATGGCCGTGGCACCGAAGACGACAAGAACGGCATCGTGGTGTCGCTGTATGCCATGAAAGTCATCAAAGAAGAAAAGCTGCCGCTGGCGAGAAACTTCAAGCTGCTGATAGACACCACTGAAGAGACTGCCGGCGATGCCATTCCCTATTACTTCGAGCGCAATCCGACACCCAATTACAACCTGGCGCTGGATGGCGGGTATCCGGTTGTGATTGCGGAGAAAGGCTACGGCACCGTCATGGCCAGTTTTGCCAAGCGCGCTGCGCAGGGTGAGGGCGCCGAGATCGTTTCGATGACGGGTGGCATGGCCACCAATCAGATTCCGTCGAAATCAGTCGTTACGCTGGTGACCGACAAGCCTGCGCAACTGGCAGCCAGCCTGCAACAGGCCGGTGCAGATTATGTGAAACGCAATGGCGGCAACTTCGAGATTGCCGCCAACGTGGAAGGCAAGGACGTCAAGTTGACGGTGACCGGTGTTTCCGCGCACTCATCTGCGCCCGAGTCTGGGGTCAACCCGGTAGCGAGGATGCTGGATTTCATCAACAGCCTCGACGGCAACGTTGCGCTCAAGCACAACCACATCACGGATGCCGCTCGCTATGCGGCCGACAACTGGGGCCTGGACTATCTGGGCGGCAAGTTGGGTGTTGGTTTCTCCGATGAGTTCATGGGGCCGCTGACGACTTCCCTGACTTACGTTGCGCTGGATGACAAGGCGTTCAAACTGGCGGTCAATTTGCGCGTGCCGAAGGGCAAGTCTCCAGAACTGCTCAAATCTGAAATCGCCGAAAAACTCACGGCATGGAGCACGAAGACCGCTATCAACCCGGTATTCGACTATTCCATTGCCGAGCCGATGTATCGCAACCCGGAAGGCGAGTGGGTCAAGGCATTGCTCGCTGTGGCCACTGAAAACCTCGACATGAAACACGCGTTCGGCACTTCGGCGGGCGCTACATCGGTTCATGAGTTGCCCAACGGCGTGCAGTTCGGTCTGGCAAGACCTGAAGTCAAATACACCGGCCACACTGATAACGAGTTCAAGACCACCGAGCAGTTTCTGCTCGACCTGCAGATCGTGACCGAGATGATGGGCCGTATCGGGCAGCTGCCGAAACTCTGATACAGCGCTCGGGCCTGCTGTCATGGCAGGTCCGTTTTATCCGGATGCGAAAAAGCCGGGTCACGCGGTTTTTTCCCCGCCATCATTGTGAATAAGGATGTACTCATGAAAACCCGCTTGGCACTCGCACTTGCCTGCGCCGCTGTATGGGCGACTGGCAGTAACGCTTTCGCTGCCGTTTTGTCCGTTCCCGGCAACTCTTCAGAAAGCACCACCAGTAACGGCAAGCTTCAACCCCCGGTCAAGTACGCAACGGTCTGGGCCGATGAGCAGGGCGCCACTCATGTGGATCACTGTCGCATCGAGGGGCTGGAGTTTAAAAGTTACGCACCCCCTGCCGAGCCTCAGTGGATCGGCGTTTCACCCGATGAAATCGAAAGTATCGCTTATGCGGTGCTGCCGCCGGGTTATGTCGGCAGTTGGCATCACGCCCCCGGCCCTCAGTGGGTTATCACGCTTCAGGGGCAATGGTCGGTGGAAACAACCGATGGCACGGTGCTTGTTCAAGGCCCCGGAGAGATGCAGTTCAATGCCGACGCCAGCGCCAAGGCACGGCCCGACGATAAGCGCATAGGGCATTTGAGCCGTACCGTGGGTGATCAGCCCAACGTTCAGCTGATTGTGAAACTCAAGCCTCAAGCGGCTGCCAAACGTACCTCTGGCCCTTGCGCCTATTGATCGACAGGACGAAGCGTATGAATCGGGTTTTACGTCATCCGGGCAGGAACATATCAATGCTTTTATTAGGCAGTGCGCTTCTTGCCAGCGGTGCAGTCATGGCTTCGGACACGGCATCGCCTGTAAAGGTAGTTGCCAACAACCCCCACTTCACCACACTGGTTCAGCCCGATGCGCAGGCACAGGTTGTCACTGCCGATGCGAAGTGGGCAGAAGGGCCGCTATGTCTGCCCGAGGGTGGTTTGATCTGGAGTGATGTAAAGGCCAATAAGGTCATGCGCTGGAAAGAGGGCAAAGGCGTCAGTACCTGGCTGGACCCTGCCCATTATCAAAACGGGCACGCTCGGGATGCCAAGGGGCGTGTAATTGCCGCTTCCCATGGCGAGCGCGCCATTGTGCGTCAAGAGCCGGACGGTCAATGGCGCACAGTGGTCGACAAGTACCAGGGTAAACGCTTGAACAGCCCGAACGACGTTACAGTCGATGATCAAGGGGGCATCTGGTTCAGTGATCCGACCTTTGGCGTGCTGAACAAGGCAGAGAGTTATGGCGGCAAGCCGGAGCAGGGCGGCGAGTACGTGTACCGCTATGATCCAGAGCACGATCAACTGGTGAGACAGAATACCCCAGGACTGCACTCGCCCAACGGCCTGGCGTTTTCCGCGGATCAACGTTTGTTGTACGTCGCAGATTCGCAACAGGCGCATGACTTCAAGAACCCGAAGCTGGCCCACAGGATTATGGTGTATCAGGTCAACGACGGGGAGTTGAGCAATGGACGGGTGTTCGCCGAGATAACCCCCGGTATTCCCGACGGGCTCAAGGTCGATGCTCAAGGTAATGTCTGGAGCAGCAGCAAAGAGGGCGTGCAGGTGTTTTCGGCCAGCGGCGAGTTACTCGGCAAGTTGCTGGTAACGGCCAAGGACACCGGCAATCTTGCGTTCTGTTCCGCAGGCTCGCAGCACTGGGTTTATATCACCGCTGCCAATAAGGTTCTGAGGATGCCTGTTCTTGTTGAGGGCACTGGCCCGTAATAGCGACAGCCGAAAGCTGCATCAATAAGCAGGGTCATCAGCCTGAGCAATCTCGACGCGGTTGCGACCCAGGCGTTTGGCTTGATACAGCACCTTGTCCGCGCGCTGAATGAGGCTCGCAGCCGTTTCTCCGGGGCTGAGTTCTGCAACCCCCAGAGAAATGGTTACCGGGCCTGCTTCAGGTATTTCAAGGCTTTCCACGCCTTTGCGAACCCGTTCTGCGAGCTCAGCGGCCTGTTTCAGTGAGCTGTCGGGCACCAGTATCAGAAACTCTTCACCGCCCCAGCGGGCGGCAACGTCAAACGCACGAATCCGGTGTTTGAGAATGGCTGCAACGCTTTTCAATACGCTGTCGCCGGCAGGATGACCGTACCGATCATTCACTGACTTGAAATGGTCGATATCGCAGATGATGAAGCTGAACGGTTTGCCCGCCATCCGCGCCGTATTGATCAGGCGCTCAAGTGTGTGTTCCGCTGCTCTTCGGTTATCCAGCCCGGTCAGCGTGTCGCTGTGGGCAATCTCCAGCAACTTCTGCTCGCGCCCCAGGCGAGTTGTTACATCCTGACTGATGCTGACGTAATGCGTCATTGCACCCTCCACGTTACGCAGCGGGGAAATACTGTGTTCGGCGTAGAAAAGCGAGCCGTCCTTGCGCTTGTTGATAAAGGTGGTGCGAAAGGGCTCGCCGCTCGCGAGCGACTCATTGAACTGCGCATAAAACAGCGCGTCGTGTTTGCCGGAGCGTAGCATTCGCGGGTTTTGCCCAATGATCTCGGGCGCGCTGTAGCCGGTTATGAGCTGAAACGCCTCGTTGGCGAATACGATGGTGGAGTTGCGATCAGTAATGATGATCGGGTCGAACGCGGCGTTCAGCGCCTGCGCCAGCAAGTGTTGTTCACGCTCGGCGCGGATGCGCGGGCTGATGTTTTGCTGCACTGACACAAAGTTGCAGACCTGGCCCGCATCGTCGCGCACCGGTGTGATTTTCCACTCGACGACATACGGGCTGCCGTCGGCACGGTAATTGACCGTCGACCCTTCGAAAAAAAGACGTTCGCTCAGGCATTGCCGCAGACGCTCGATAACCTGCGGGTCGGTGTCCGCACCCTGCAAAATGCGCGGCGAAAGACCGATCAGTTCCTCGGCCGTATAGCCCGTCATGGTGCAGAACGCCGGGTTGACATAAACGATGAGCGGGCCGCCGTTTGCCAGATTGGCATCGGTGATCAACACGGCGTTGAATGACTGCTCGACAACTGCTTCAAGCAAGGCCAGGCGCTGGCTGGATGAGGTCATCTGATTTCCTGTCGAGTGATCCGGTAATTGATCGCGGCGCTTATCAGATACGGTGTGACGCAATGCCGAGCGGATAATTGATGCTGGTTTGACTGTGTGTCACGTACCTGTTGCAACGTCACTATACCCACATCATTGGAGGGGTGCATCGCGCTGGAGCCAGTGATATTCAGGGCTTGGTCGGTTTTTTTTGAATGGCTTATTGCCAGCTTATAGTCCGCGTGCACCCCCCCAATATTTAGCTGCGGTGCAGTCACGTATTCCGGTATCTTCTGGAGAATTGAAACTAATTGTTTCTATTTTCTCCGGGATCACGCTCGTAAAAAGCGCCCAAACCAAAGACTCAACGATAGGAGGCCCGCGTTGGACTTGTCGTCTGCTGCCTGGGTGTTTCACGATACCCGTCTGATCATCTGCTGCCTGATTGCCATCGCCACGATCATCGTATTGATCAGCGCAACCAGACTCCCGCCTTTTCTGTCGATTCTTGTAGGCACCTTCATTGCCGGTATCGGTGCGGGTTTGCCTGCCGAATCCGTTGCAAAAGCTTTCAGCAAAGGCGCTGGCGCCATTCTGGGCGAGGCAGGCATCATTATCGCGCTGGGGGCGATGCTCGGTGCCCTGATGGCCGAGTCGGGGGCCGCGGATCGCATTGCTTCAACCCTGCTCAAACTGGGCAAAGGCCGGGTGCTGCCGTGGATAATGGCGCTGGTGGCCATGGTCATCGGCCTGCCGCTGTTCTTTGAAGTGGGTCTGGTGCTGATGGTGCCGATCATTTTCGTCATGGCTCGTCAGTCCGGCCAGCCACTGCTGAAAATCGCGATTCCGGCACTGGCGGGCATGACCACGCTGCATGCCTTGATGCCGCCACACCCCGGGCCGCTGATCGCCGTCAGTGCCTTGCACGCTGATCTGGGCCTGACCATGCTGTTGGGGCTGTGCATTGCCGTGCCGGCCGTGATTCTCGCCGGCCCTGTGTATGGCAACTGGTTGTCCGGGCGCATGCACATCCAGGAGCCTGCCGAGCTGAGCGAGTTGTTCAGTGCCAAGCCTGATACCCGTCGCCAGCCAGGCTTCGGTATCTCGCTGCTGATCATTCTGCTGCCCGTGATTCTCATGCTCGGCAGCACGCTGGCCAAAGTCACGATGGAGCCTGAAAGCACTGTCGCGCTGACCCTGAAATTTCTCGGCGAACCGCTGGTGGCTTTGGGTATCGCGGTGCTGGCTGCAACAGTCTGCCTGGGCTGGGCCAATGGGCTTTCCCGCGACCACGTCGGCGGTACGTTGCGCAAAAGCCTCGCACCGATTGCCGTGCTGTTGTTGACCATCGGTGCCGGTGGCGGCCTCAAGCAAACGTTGCTGGACGCCGGCGTCAGCCAGACCATCAGCAAGGTGGCAGAAGGCGCACAGATGCCGTACCTGCTGCTGGCCTGGCTGATCGCCGTGGCGCTGCGTCAGGCAACCGGTTCCGCCACCGTTGCGACCACCACCACCGCCGGCATCCTCGCACCCATGATGGCAGGGCTCGCACCGGTTCAGGCATCACTGATCGCGCTGGTCATCGGCGCAGGTTCGGTGTTCTTCTGCCATGTAAACGACGCAGGTTTCTGGATGGTCCGCGAATACTTCGGCCTGCAACTGAAACAGACCCTCTGGGTCTGGTCGGTGCTGCAGACGATTGTGTCGGTGGTCGGACTTATAGGCACGTTGCTGTTGTGGCATTGGCTGGTTTGAGGCCGCGCCACGTGTCAGCAGCTTGCCTCACACAGCGCAGACTGCAGCAGACCTCATAACGTCCTCCAGCGCTTCTGACCTCATGGGCCTGTTCAGAAAATACCCCTGGAAGTACGGGCAGCCCATTTTACGCAGGCGGTTGTATTGCTCTGCGGTCTCTACGCCTTCAGCGGTTATTTCCAGATCAAGTGCACGGCCTAGAGACAGGATGCTGCTGACAATCGCCTGGCTGCGGTCGTAGGTCATCATTCGGGACACAAAAGACCGGTCTATCTTTACGGCATCGATCGGGTAGCGGTCGATGTAGCCCAGCGAGCTGTAGCCTGTGCCGAAGTCGTCCAGTGCCACGCGCACGCCCAAGTGGCGGATCTGCCTTAGAACTTCCGCGATGGCGTCCGGCTGGTAGAGGAAAACCGACTCGGTGACCTCGATCTGCAGTTGTGCAGCAGGCAGACCGGTTGTTGCGATTATTCGAGTGACCTGATCAACGAAACCGGGGCGGCTCAGCTCTTTTCCGGACACGTTCACATTGAGTCTCAGGTCCAGATGAGGGAACGCTTTCCTCCATGCCTGAACATCGCCGCAGGCCTTGTGCATGACCCACGCGCCCAGCTCATGAATAAGCCCCAGGTCTTCGGCAATGGGGATGAACGCATCGGGTGAAATAATGCCCATGGACGGGTGATCCCATCTAACCAGGGCCTCGACGCCCACCAGGTGCTCACTGTCGCCGCTGTAAATGGGCTGGTAGAACACCAGAAAATCCTTGTTTTCCAGCGCTTGGCGCAATGCGTTCTGGATGACCAGCGTATCAATCGCCGCCTCGCGCATCGAAGCATTGAAAAGGCTCCAGCGTCCCCGGCCTTGTTTCTTGGCGGAGTACATGGCCACGTCTGCATCACGCAGCAAGTCCTCGGGCTTTGAATGACCTTCGCCTGCCGTGACAATGCCGATGCTGCACGATATGAAAATGTCCTGACCTTCAATCTCGATGGCCGCGTGCAATTGACTGACAATGCGCTCGGCCATCTTTACCGCGGTCTCGGGCTGATCCTTGCCTACCAGCAATATGGCAAACTCATCGCCACCAATTCGCGCCAGTACATCGTTTGCACGGACACAGTTCTGCAATCGGTTTGCGACACGCTTGAGCAGTTGATCGCCGGCCAGATGGCCCATGCTGTCGTTGACGACCTTGAACCCGTCCAGGTCCAGAAAGAGCACCGTTGCACGTTCGTAGTGGTGATCAGGGTTGCTGAAGGCGTCGGCCAGTTCATTCATGAGATAGGCGCGGTTGAACAGGGCCGTCAGTTCATCGTGGAAGGCGATATAAGCCAGCTCCTCGGAGATACGCTCGCGCTCTTGCAGCCTGCTCTGTAGCGCCAGCTTCTCTTCCCATTCCAGACGCGCCCGCTGAGTCAACTGCTGAGACTCTTTGCGTTCGGTTATATCGCGCTGCACCGAAACCCAATGGGTGAACCAGCCTTTCTCGTTGGCCACCGGAACAATGCTCAACTCGACCCAGAACTGACTGCCGTCCTTGCGGGTGTTGATGAGTTCAACTTCGACCGGTCTCCAGTGAGTCAGCGCTTCGCGAATAACATCCAGTGTTTCGCGACTGGTGTCCTCGCACTGGAGTATGCGTGGTGTGCGGCCGATGACTTCTTCTTCGGTAAAACCGGTTATCGCCAGAAAGGCCGGGTTGCAATACACGATACGCGGCCCGGGCAGGTCAATCGGCTCGGCTTCGGTAATAAGAATGGCGTCATTGGCATTGATGACCACCGATTCAAGCAGGCGCAGCCTTTCAATGGAACCCACGGCCGAGCCGACCGTTTCGGGCTCGTCGCCGGGCCGCAGAAAGGTGCGTAAGTGAGCGGCATGGGTTTGCAGCGCGTACCTTTGCGCAACGCTCAATCCGGCTTCAAGGTGGGTACTGCTGAGCACAAGTGCGCCCAGCAATTGGTGCATGGAGCCGCGTATGGCGACGTAGATCAAGGTGCCTGTGTCGGCACTGCCTTGTGGATGTTCATCAGGGCTGTCCAGACCCACGCATACAACATCGCCGTAAGACGAAATTGTTCTCAGCCACGCCTCGTCGGCACAATGGCTAAATGCACCGAAACTTGCACTTTGCTCCCAGCCAGATACACCGGGCACCATCAGCGTGCCTGATGAGCACGACGCGCATTGAACGGCGGCCTTCAATACCTCTGTCATGCCGTCATGATTTGATGACGCGTGATTTGAAAAAGCATGATTTGAAGATGCAAAAACTGAAGGTGTAATCTGACCACGCTCATCGCCCAGATGATTCATCACTGACTTTTCCCGTAATTCGCACTCACCGATGCCTTGAATGCACCTGGCAAACTGCTGGGTGATAACTAAATGCCATCAATTTCTCAATGTTCCGACCCGGCGGTAATTGAAAGGTTGCAAAAGACGAGATCTGTTCTGATAGAGATCACCAGCCTTATAAAAGGCTGGTGCTATCGAGTGCATCACGGGAATGGGCGGTGTGGCAGATACTGAATTTCAGGCGCCCTGTTCCTGATAACCCTTGCGCAGTTTTTCGGCAATCAGCTTCTCAACTTCCCGCGCGGCCTGCTCCGGACTGTCCATTGTTTTGGTCATGGTCTGGCCTTGTGTGCCGATACGGCCGAAGTTGACTATCACGTCCGATTCGGCCGCGCCGATGCGCCAGAACTTGTTCGAGTTGCCTTCGCCGAACGTGAATTCACGCAGTTGAGTGCTGCCTGCAACCACTGAGTCCTCAATCAGCGGCGAAGAGTCCTGTTGCTCGACTTCGACGTTTTCGTCATTGGCCGGCGGCAGTTCAGGAGTGTCTTCACCTCGTTGCAGAAGGGCTTCAATGCGGTTCAGCACCTCTTCGCTGTCATTGAGCCAGTCGTGGCTGAGCACATCGATGATCTTCCAGCCGAAACTGCGCAGTACGGTAGGCCGGAAGATGTAGCGCTCACGAACGTTGGCAGTGGCTGACGCGTCGCCGTCCAGCAGGATGCCCAGGCTGAAATGCTCGCCGTCCGCCTCGGCAATGGCCAGGTCACAGCGAAATTGCGAGCGCCCGACATATTCCTGCACTTCGTGACCGCGTTTGCGCAAGGCTGCGGCCAGAGCGGTGCGCAGGCTGTCCTTGGGCAAGGTAATGGCGAAGGACTGTTTGGCACCGGGGTTGAGGTTGGCGAGTATCCCTTGCGAGCGTGGCGCGTCGCCTGCGGCACTGGCGCGGGCGAACTGCAGGAACGCGCGCAGGGCTGCGGCGCCATCGTTGTGGGTGTTGGTGATGGCATCGGCCTCGATGCTGGAGATAATCGCCATGCGTTTACGCGCGCGGCTGAAGATCACGTTCAGACGCTTTTCCCCGCCGCGCTGGTTGATCGGGCCGAAATTCATCAGCATCTTGCCGTTCGGCCCTGGCGCGTAGCAGATGCTCAGGATGATCACGTCGCGCTCGTCACCCTGAACGTTCTCCAGGTTTTTAACGAACAGGCCATTGAACTGCCCGGCATCCTCACGCACGTATTCACGTTCCAGGCGGGTGGCGAAGTCTGCGTCGCTGGCGGCCAGGTTCTCCAGCGCCTGCTCGATTTCGCCTTGCTGGGCCTCGGAAAACGCCACGATACCCAGGCTCAAACCGGTTTCGCGGCGCAACAGTTCGCGTACCAGGCCGGCGATGTAGCGCGCCTCGGCAACGTTGCCCCGGCTGATGTACACGCCGTCCTCGATTTTCAGGAAGCTGATCGGGCTGTCGAGCAACGTATCGGCGCCCTGAATGACGGCCTGATCCTCGCTGGAGTCCAGCGGCGTGCTGACTGGCACCGGGTGTTCGATACGACGGTCCGGAATGGTGATCAGCCGTCCCTCATAAAACGCCGCATTGGAAAAGCTGATCAGCGCCTCGTGGCGGCTGCGGTAGTGCCACGCCAGCAATGTGGCCGGAAGATTGCGTGCCGCCTGACTCAACAGGCTGTCGGCATCAAGATTGATGGCAATCTGCTCGCCGTCTTCCATGGCGATCAGTTCGTTGTCTTGTTGGTCGCCGGCGCTGGAGAAGAAATTGGTCGGCGGCAGCTGCATTTCGTCACCGACCACAATCACCTGCTGCGCACGGCTCAGCGCCGGCACCGCTTCTTCGCTGGGGATTTGACTGGCTTCGTCGAAAATCACCACATCGAACAGGTCCGGTGTCAGTGGCAGGGTGTCGGACACTGACAACGGGCTCATCAGCCAGACGGGTTTCAGGTCGTTGATCACCCGGCCGCTGTCACCGCTGGCGAGTTCGCGAATGGAGCGGTAACGCATGGTCTTACCCAATTCGTGCTCCAGTTCCCGACGTCCTTTGGCGTAGGTCTTCTTGAACTCTCTTGCCTGTGGGTCCAGTTGGGCGACCGACAGTGCCGATTGCCTGACATGTTCCAGAAAGCGTTGGTGCAAGGTTGCGCTGAGCACATGGGCGTTGTGCTTGAGCAGGCTGCTTTCGGCCTGGCTGACCTTGTGTGTGGCCAGGCTCAGCGTCTTGCCGTCAAAGCGCGCCACTTGCGGGTTGGCGCGATAAAACCGGGTCAGATTTTCCTGGGCTATCAATGCGTCCAGCGGGCGCTGCGCCAGTGCCTGTGTCTGGAGGGCACGCAGGCAGGCCGGGTCAGCCTGATGCAGTTCGTTCAGAAGCGGCAGGGTATCGGGCAGCTCGCTGAGTTCCTCGTGCAGGTCGCGCAGGTATTCGGCCACTTCAGCCAGCGTCAGTGACGGCTCGAACACGAACGACCCGGCCACTATTTCGGCCAGCCGCGCCAACGGCTGACGCAGGCTGGCCTCCTGAGCAAGCCCGGACACAGCCTCGGGATCACTGCGCAAACGCTCGACCCACTGACGCATCAGTGGCGAGGTGGCCAGTTGCTGCAGCAGGGCCTGTTGACCCTGCACAAAAGCGTCGATGTTCTGGATGCTGTAACGCTCTTGCAGCCGCTGCTGTTCAGCGTGCAACTGTGCGTTGGCCTGATGTTCACGAGCCAGGTTGTCGAGAATGCTGCGATAGCTGGGCGCCACTGCATGCTGACTGAAATCGTAACGTCGCTTCAATTCGCCGCGCAGCCGCCACCAGGACGGTTGCAGCCAGCGCATGAACGAGCCTTCCAGCCCCTGCACCAATGCCTGCGCGGCTAGGGTGTCCTGAACGCCAGGTTTGTCGCGCCAGTGGCGAGTGGCCTCGCTGGCGCTGTGTTGCTGCACTGTCAGCGCCTGTAAGGTGGCTTGCTCGGTCTGCAGCGTCCGGGAAGCGGGTGAGCTCGGCTCCAGCAGGTCGAGGTGAGAGGTCAGGTTGGCATTGGTCAGTTGCTCGGCGGCCTCACTGAAAACCTGCGCATCGGTCAGCCGGGTGTCGTTGGCCAACAGACTGGCAGACGACTCCAGCACCGGCTCGATACGCTGCATGAGCCCGCTGGCTTCGTCCACAGCGCTCTTGAGCTGGCCGTAGGCGTGTTCGTGGGTCACCAGGCGTGAGGCCAGATGACTGAAAGGATGGCGGGCGAAGCTGTCCAGGCCGAAGCGTTCGCGCATCGTCAGGTACACACGCTGGGTCAGCTCGCGTTGCTGCTGCCAGTGGTGCCATTCAGGCAGGCGCTCCAGCGCTTCGGGCGGCAGCGCGGCGGCAGCGGCAGGCAGCTCGATCAGATGACGCACCAGTTCGCGAACCGAGCAGGCGAGCGTCTGAGGCACGCTGGCCATGCTGTGTTCGAATCGTTCGATCAGTCCCAGTTGCTCGCTCATGGCCGCCAGCGTGGCAGTGCGTTGCGCCTGCAGGGTCTGCGACTGGGCGTCGGCAGCAATCCAGCGCTCATAGCATTCCCGCAGGTTGCCGACAAAGGCTTTTTTGTCCGTTTGTGAGTCATGAATCAGGCAGCACAGCTCGCCCAGCCCGCTCTGTTGCAGGCGATGAAACACCACGTCCAGCGCCGCGCGTTTTTCACAGACGAACAGCACGCGCAAACCGCGACCGGCGTAGTCGGCAATCAGGTTGGTGATGGTCTGCGACTTGCCGGTGCCGGGCGGGCCTTGAATGATGAAGTTGCGTCCGGTGCGGGCCAGGCTGACGGCGGCATTCTGTGTGGCATCACCGGCCACGACATTCCACTGCTCCGGCAGGGCAATCGGGTCCGGCGCCTGCACTTCGATGTCTCGCGGCTCGATCGAGAACATCCGGTCGAAGGCCTCATTCTGGGCAGGTTCCTCGATCAGTTGCGCGTAGTCGCGCACCAGCGACATTTTCCGGTAGTTGAAATTGGCCAGCGTCACTTGCGTCAGGTCGATGTCCCAGGCGTAGCGGTGCCCTTCATCCGCCGGCATGGAGAACGTGCTGTTCTCGGTGCTGCCGGCAACCATCTGCGGATGCTGCGTGCGCACGGCGGGTGGCGTGTCCACCGCATTGCGCAAGGGCAATTCGCTGGGCAGGACTTTTTGCCGGAACAATTGCAGGCCCAGCGGGCGATAGTCATCGCGGTCGTAGCTGAAGTCCGGTTTTACCGAGGCCATTGCCGAGCGTTGACCAGCGCGGCGGCGCTGGAAATGGTGCAGGTGCTGGACGGCTTTCTGATGGATCAGCTCGATTTTCGGTTTGCTTTGCAGGCGCAGTTCGACGCCCGGTTCGGAGAGCTTTATCTGCCGGGCAATGTCGGCATGAATCTGTTCCAGCGACGTGCTTTGCAGGTCTACGGTTTCCGGCAGTTGGATGTCGTACAACTGGCGAAGGAGGTGGCGCAGGACCGGATTGAATTCGGCCTCGGTTTCATCGCACTGCAAGACAAACTGGTCGCGCACGCCTTTCTTACGGCTCAACGCTACCGGCAGCCACAGCAGCGGCGTCACGATACGCTCGTCCGGCGTGTCCTTGAGGTTGTGCCAGCGCATGAACGCCACGACCAGGCGCAGGTTGCTGAAACCAAACTCGGCGCGATCGCGGCGGGTTTCCTGAATGATCCGCTCCAGAGAGGTCTGCAGCCAGGCCTGATCTTCAAAGCGCAGCCATTGTTGCAGGCCCACCGGCTTCCCGCTCAGGACCTGCTCGGAGAACCCCCCGAACGTGGCTTGCCAGGTGCACAGCGATTCCGGGCGAATGCTTTCAATGCGCATGACCAGCGGCACGCTGGCCACGGTCAGGTTGATGTTGGCCTGGGTCGGACGAAAGTGCAGCAGGCGGTTGCGCCTCGACAGGTCGAACAGGCGGTTGCGCAAGTGCTCCAGCACCACGGTACGCCGCGAAGCCGGGCCTTGGGCCTCTGCCAGAACCCGCTCGACGTCCAGGCTGGCAGGCTGCTCACGCCAGGTTTCCAGGCGGCGCGCCAGCGAGCTGACATCGGTGGCACGCTCGTGCCTGTTGAGTTCGGTCATCTCGACGATGAGATTGGCCAGCACCGGGTTGAGCCGGCTGTTGAGCTGGAACAGGTTTCGCCGGTGCCGGGCGAAGGTCTTGAGGTCATCGAGGTCGGCAAAGTCCAGCCCGCAGGCCAGGCACGCCAGCAATTGCCCGAGCTGGAAGATGTCGGTGATTTCATCGTGATGGCCCAGACGATGTTCCCAGCTCTGCAGGCCGAGGAGGAACACCGGATGGTCGATGGGCTGGTGCAGGTCTTCCTGCACTTGCAGATCGGTCACGGCTACACCGTCTTCCGAATCGCGGGTCAGGCGCACTTTGCCGACGATATTCAGCGCCGACTCGGGGTTGGGCTGAACCTGCCTGATCGCTTCCAGCGCCAGACGTGGCAGTGCGCCTTGCGGATCACGCAGTTGCAGGCTGCGCTCCGGCCCCTGGATGACGTCGGCGTAACTCAGTTGAGCTACGCGGCCCGACTCGTGCAACCGCGCGACTTCCCGCAGCAGTGGCAGCATCAAAAACAGCACGTCGTCTATCGGCACGGCCGCGCCGTCGTGGGTGTGCAGCAAGTGTTCGAACGTGACTATTTGATGGGTTGACTGATTCATTGGGTCCATGTCTCAACCTGCGCCTTGAGCGTACGTGTCATGAGGTCGAGCTCTCGCTTGGGAAGTTTGATGTCACGCTTGAGAACCGCCAGAAAATCCCTCTCGCTGCCGGTTTTTTGCGCTGTGCGCGCTGCATGCAGCAACGCATCGTCGCGCAGGTCCGGGTCGATCAGGCACAGATCAAGCATGATGAAGTGCAGGTATTCGTGGACGCTCGCGTCAATGCGTTCAGCTGTCAGCGTGCTCAGGTCCAGAACAGGTTCGTGGTCGCTCCAGTCTGGAAAGAAGCTGCGCACCTGATTGAGAACGGCTTCGGAGTGCAGCGCAGGGGCGCTGATGAACGTGGCGATAAAACGGCGGGTGAGGGCGGTGAGTTCGACCTGACCGGTGATGTCCAGACGGTTGAGCGACAACGGACCACGCAGGCGGCGCTGCAGCCACGCATCGGTTTCTGCAAGCTGTTGCCACCAGCTGTCCAGCGCCTGAGAGCGCAAAAAGGTCTCCGGGTGCGAAACCCCTTGAGACAGTGGCGCATCGTCGCCATCCAGTTCTCGCGCCTGTTGCAGGTAGCTGGCGGCGTTGACGGTGACAATTCCGGTGTGCACCTTGACCAGCGAGGTGATGGCCGGCTCCGGCCCGCTGACCACCAGCGCTGCGCCGCGGTCTGCGTAGATTTCAGTGTGCAGGCTGTATAACCGCGCGGTCTGCACAAGGCTCGCCGGCGCATGAAGGTCGGCCAGCGAGTGATTGAGTATGCGTTCGGCGGTCAGGTAGTCGCCGTCGTGCTCCGACCAGAGCCGGTAGTGGGCCAGTTCATGACCCAGCAACGCGAGCAGTTCCTGCGCGTCAAGGCGTTCGAGAATCGGCCCGTAGAACACCACATGCACTTCACCCGCCAGATAATGCAGACTCGCGTTCATAGTGCCATCGCCAGCCTGATACAGCGTGGCCGGTGCCTGAATGTGCAAACGCCGCAGCGCGGTTTCGCAGGCCTGATAAGCATCGGGGTGAGTCTCCGGGCTCAGCCGGTAGGTGTCGCGCAGCAGTTGCGCGCGCACATCCTGAGCATGCTCCTGCCTGACCCCGAGCGACGAGGCCCAGCTCCACACCGCAGGCTCGCTGGTTTTCAGGTAGTCGACGACCTGCTGATGGTAAGGCAGTGGCGTCAGGCAGGTAATATCCAGCGCAATGCTGTTCATGTTTCGTATCCTTCAGAAGGCTGCCTCACCCGTTGCGCCCGGACAGTTCGAGGTGGCCGTCACAACTCAAAAGCGCCTGTAGTTTGTCCTGACCAACGTCGACCGGAACTATCCACCAGTGGGTACGCGTGTCGTAGCGGGCGCCGCCAGGAATGGTCACGGCTTTACCGGCTTTGGGTGGGTGCTTGTCAAAATAAGCGTTGATGGAATCAGCAAAAAAATTCGCATCTTTATCAGGGCAGTGCATGTCGTCGCCATCACCACTTTGTGCCAGCCATGCCACCGCGAGGATCAACAGTACCAACAGTACGGCTCTCGTCATTGAAGACTTCCATGCCCAGAGGGTATTTGTAGCGGATTGTCGCGTCAGGCAGGCGTAGCCGTAAAGGCGTGAAAATACTCAACGGCCCACCGTTATGCCATGTGCCAGGTGAGAAGACACTCGCATCGTGTGCTACGTTCAGGCGTATGTGGACAGAGCATAGCGGCTCGCGCGCCATAACGGTCATGGCACGGCAATAATGAGAGGCGGCGTGAATAAGGCGTTTGCTGGTGCGGCGACGTTCTTTTCATGCGTAACGCCTCACGCCTCATACCGCCGCCGTGCATCAGTGAGCATGGATATCGTCAGTTTGCGCACTTCCAGTTTGCTGATCTCCACATGCGAGCGCAGCAGCACTAGCGCGTCGTCCCGTTTACGCGCCTCAAGTGCGTTGAGAATAGCGGCGTGCTCAAGGTAGGTGTGTTCAATGCGGGCGCTTTTGAAGAAGTCCAGCCTGCGCACAATGCGAATACGTTCAGTGACTTCCTGATGAACACGGGCCATTTCCAGATTGCCCGAGGCCGCGACCAGTTGCGTGTGGAACTGTTCGTCGAGGTCTGCGACGACCTGCATGTCGGTTTGCCTGCGATCTGGCGCAACCAGCCAGTGGTCTCGGAGAACATCGAGTTCCGGGTGTGCGTCGGTGGATGCGCAGATGCGTTCGATCGCCGCGCATTCGAGCACGATGCGCAGGTCGTACAGTTGGTCGATCTGCTCGAAATCCAGCGGCCGGACTGACCAGCCACGACGGAACTCGACGTCCAGATAACCTTCGCGTTGCAGGCGATACAGCGCATCGCGCACCGGGGTCCGCGAAACTTGATAGCGATCTGCCAACTGAGTTTCAGTAAACCGGTCGTAGGGCAGCAGGTAAAAGTCGAAAATCTCTTGCTTGAGCCGACGATAGACGTCTTCTGCCAGCGCATTGGTGGTGTACGGGGAATTCAAGGGCGTGGCTCCAGACTGCTGAGGTCAATGCTGACATGTGCAGCAACGACTTTCCAGCCGCCCTCCAGGCGAACCCAGGTTTGCATTTGCCGTCCCAGGCGTTGAGTGACGCCATCGTGAAACTCGGTGCTCACCGTGGCGAAGTCCTCACCGAAGGTGCTGATCACCGTGCGCAACAGCGTACGGCCGGGGCCGACCGGTTGGCATTGGCGTCGATAGCGCGCAATGGTATCGGCACCGTGCAGGTTTTCCGCGACGCCGTAGCGAACGGTGTGTTCGGCGTTCCAGAAATACGCATCCAGTGTGGTCAATTCATTGGCCAGCAGGGCGCGTTCGTAGTCGGTGAAGGCGTGGCTCACTTCGGCGACCACGTGGGGAAGGTTGATGTCCATTACTGCGTACTCCTTGTGTGCAGGGCGTGCTGCAGATTGGCGAGCGAGGCAACTCGCCCGACAATCGCACCTTGCGCGGTGATCATGTCCAGAGTGGCCTGTTTGAAGGCCGCAAAGTAGCTTTCGGTCGCGTCTTCGATCAGCAGGCAGCGATAACCCAGGTCGCAGGCTTCGCGCATGCTGGTCTGCACGCACACTTCGGTGGTGACGCCGGCGAAGATCAGATGAGTGATTCCCGCAACAGTGAGCCGTTGCTGCAGATCGGTGGCGAAAAACATGCCTTTGCCCGGTTTGTCGATGACCCACTCGCTGGCAAGCGGCGTCAGGGCGTCGATGATCTGGTTGCCGGGTTCACCGCGAACCAGAATGCGCCCCATCGGGCCGGGGTCGCCGATGCGCAGGCCCGGTAAACCGTGGTCGAGTTTGGCTTGCGGGCAGTCGGACAGGTCCGGGAGGTGAGACTCTCGGGTATGAATGACTACAAGACCCTGTTCGCGAGCCAGCGCCAGCAGTTGCTGCACGGTGGGCACGATGGCTTGCAGCGGGGCGACGTCGTTGCCCAGCGCAGCACCAAAGCCGCCGGGTTCGAGAAAGTCGCGCTGCATGTCGATGATCACCACAGCGGTACGCGATGGCTCGAAGGTAAAAGTGTCGGGGCGCGCACTGATGCTGATCATGCCAACGCCTGCGAACGTTGTTCTGCACCGGCCATGTGCCTGCCCAGTTCGGTACGGTCGGCGGCCGCTGCGCGGGTTTCAAAAACCAGCTCGCCGTCATGAATGACCACGATGCGGTCGGCCAGGCTCAGCAATTCGTCGAGGTCTTCGCTGAGCAGCAGCACCGCCGTACCATTGTTGCGGGCATCGATCAGGCGCTGGTGGATGAGCGCCACGCTGGCGAAGTCCAGTCCGAAAACCGGGTTGGCAACGATCAGCACGGCGACGTCACGGGTCAGTTCACGGGCCAGTACGGCACGCTGCACGTTGCCCCCGGACAAGGTGCCGATCGGCCGGTCCGGGTCCTTGGGTGAAACCTGAAACTGTTCGATCAGTGTTTTTGCCTGCGCGCCAATGGCACGACGATCAAGACGCCAGCCCTGACGGCACAAAGGCGGCTGGTCGAAGTTGCGCAGGGCCAGATTGTCAGCGACGCTGAAACCGCCAATACAGGCATTGCGCAAGGGTTCTTCCGGCAGACTGAACACCCGCAAGCGCTGCATCTGTTCGCGCCGGGCGTGGTAAGGCTGGCCGTCGACCGCGATTTTTCCTGCGCTGAACGGTCGCTGGCCGAGCAGGGCTTCGGTGAGTTCGCGTTGACCGTTGCCGGAGATACCCGCAACCCCGACAATCTCCCCCGGATGCACCGCCAGCGAAAGGTTCTTCACCGCCAGGGTGCCTTTGTCGCCCGGCACGTCCAGGTTTTCTACCTGCAAGTGCGGCGCGCTGGGGGCCGACACGGGGCGATCAGTGCTGACGCTGCGCACCTGTGCTTGGCCCATCATCCAGGCGGCCATCTGCCGAGTGCTGGTGTCGGCCACGGCTGCCGTGCCCACCCAGCGACCCTTGCGCAACACGGTAACGTCGTCGGCGTAGGTGCTGACCTCGCGAAACTTGTGGGTGATCATCAGCACGGTGAGGTCGCCACGGTGCGCCATTGCCTGCATCAGGCCGAGCACTTCATCGGCTTCCTGGGGCGTGAGCACCGAGGTGGGCTCGTCGAGAATGACCAGCCGACGCTGCAGATACAGCTGTTTGAGGATTTCCAGTTTCTGTTTTTCGCCAGCGGCCAGGCTGCTGACCGGTCGATGAATGTCCAGTCGCAAGGGCATGTTCGCCATGAACGCTTCAAGGCGCTCGTGCTCGGCGGCCCAATTGATACGCCACGGCAGATCACCCCGCGACAGCACCAGGTTTTCCGCAACACTCAGGCCCGGCGCGACGGTGAAGTGCTGATAAACCATGCCGATCTGCAACTGATGCGAATCGCGCGGGGTGCCAATTGCATGCTCGCGGTTGTCGACCAGAATGCTGCCCGATTGCAGCGGGCTGTAGCCGATGATGCCTTTGACCAGCGTGCTTTTGCCCGCACCGTTTTCGCCGAGCAGGGCGTGCACGGTGCCGGCGCGGACCTTGAACGACACCTCGTCCAGCGCCCGAAACGTTCCGAAATGTTTGCTGGCACCGATCGTTTCCAGGCTCGCGGCGCGCATGTTCAAGCCTCCAGCACAGTGCGAAGCAGCGAAGAGTGGCCGACTGCGCCGAACACGCCGCCCTGCATCTTGACCATGCTCAGTGCGGCGGCATGGTTGGCTGGATCGGTCGCGCCGCAGCAGTCTTCAAGCAGCAGGCATTCAAAGCCGCGGTCATTGGCTTCGCGCATCGTGGTGTGCACGCAGACGTCGGTGGTGATGCCGGTCAGGATCAGGTTGTCGATGCCGCGCGTGCGCAGGATCAGCTCCAGATCAGTGGCGCAGAACGAGCCTTTGCCGGGTTTGTCGATGATGATTTCGCCGGGCAGTGGGGCCAGTTCATCGATGATTTCCCAGCCCGGTTCGCCGCGTACCAGAATCTTGCCGCACGGGCCGGGATCGCCGATCCCCGCGCCTATGCGCTGCGAGCGCCAGCGTTTGTTGGCCGGCAGGTCGCTGAGGTCCGGGCGGTGGCCTTCGCGGGTATGAATGATGGTGAAGCCGAGCGGGCGCATCACGGCCAGTAGCGCCCTGATCGGTTCGATGGGCGCGCGGGTCAGCGCCAGGTCGTAGCCCATGCTGTCCACATAGCCGCCGACGCCGCAAAAGTCGGTCTGCATGTCGATCACGATCAATGCCGTGTTATGTGCATGCAACTGGCCGTTCCAGGGCCACGGGTAGGGCGCCGAATCAACGTGACGTTCGCTCATGGCTTTTACTCCTTCCAACTGCTGGGCGTGGGCTTGAATTCGCGCTCGGGTGTGGCAAAACCGCATGAACGGCCGTCGGTGTGCACCACGTCGTTCTCCCAGGGCAGGCGGTATTGGCCAGCGGTCAGGTCGCGCATGTAGGTGTAAGGGCAATCGCGGGCACCGCCCTTGACGGCCACATAACCGCGATGGCCGAACTGATAGATGTTGTTCTCGACACCCCAATGCACACGCGCCTCGCGGACCAGATCAGGTCGCAGTTCGCAGCAGACGATTTCGTCGGCCCGGCCGCCACCTTCGGCCATGATCGTGCCGTCGAAATCGACGAACATGGCTTCGCCCATGGAATCGAACGTGCCATCGGAGCCGCACATGCACACGCTCGCGGTTTGCATGAGGTTGGTAAAGGCATTGCTCTGATTGGTTATCTTCCACGAATGGCGGATCGGCGCGGTGTAACCGGCGGTGCGCAGCATGATGTCGGCACCTTTGTAGGCGCACTCACGGGCCATTTCCGGGAACATGCCGTCGTGGCAGATGATCAGCGCCAGCGTGCTGCCGCGCGGGCCATCGCAGACCGGAATGCCGAGATCGCCCGGCTCCCAGGGCTCGACAGGCACCCACGGGTGCAGCTTGCGGTAGTACAGGCGAATCTCGCCAAGGTCATCGACGATCAGGCTGCTGTTGAACGGGTTGCCCTGCGGGTTGGCTTCCATGATCGAGAAGCAGCCCCAGATACGGTGCTCCTTGCACGCCTCGCGCAGCGCCACGACTTCCGGTCCGTCCAGACTGCACATGATCTCCGGTGCGGTGCTCATCGACAGGCCATGCAGGGAGTATTCGGGAAACACGATCAGGTCCATGCCCGGATTGCTGCGCCGCGCCTTGGCCACCATGCCGACCACTTTCTGCGTTTGTGCCCACAACGCCTCGCGGGTGTGGGGATCGGGCAGCGCCAGTTGCGCCAGGCCGATCACCACGCCGTTGGGCGACTTGTTCAAACCACCAAGACCACTGGCCATGTCATGCCTCCTCGAAAGATCAGTTCATCGCGTCAGGCTGAGTTCGCCCGGCGCGCCGTTCAGCGTGCGCCCACGGCGACAGGTGGCGTACATCACCACCAGCGTCAATGCATAAGGTGCCGCCGCGAAAAGGTAGTAACCAGTGCTGATGCCCACTGCCTGAAGCGCCGGGCCGATGGCACCAGCGGCACCGAACAGCAGCGAGGCCCAGAGACAGGCCAGCGGCCGCCAGCGGGCGAAAATCACCAGTGCAACGGCCATCAGGCCCTGACCGCTGGACAGCCCTTCGTTCCAGCTGCCGGGGTAGTAGAGTGACAGATAGGCCCCGCCAATCCCGGCCAGCCCGCCGCCGATAGCAGTGGCCAGAATGCGCACCTTGAGCGGGCGATAGCCCAGCGCCTGGGCGGTTTCGGCATGGTCACCGACCAGCCGCAGCATCAGCCCCCAACGCGTAGTGCGCAGCCCCCAGTGCAGGACAAACGCCAGCGCTGCGCCGACGAAGAACAGCACATTGATGTTCAGTGCCGAACGCACACGTTCCTCATCGCTCCAGGCACCCAGAGCCAGCGAAGGCAGCATGGGCGCTTGTGGCTGGATAAACGCTTTACCGAGAAAGAACGCCAGCCCGGTGCCGAGCAGGATCAGCGCGATGCCGAAGGCGATGTCGTTGACTCGCGGCAGCGAACAAGCCAGGCCGTGCAACAGGCCGAGCACAATGCCGACCCCGGCAGCCGCGCTGACGCCCAGCCAGGCCGAGCCGCTCAGGCACGCCACGGAATAGCCGGACATGGCCCCGGCCACCAGAATGCCTTCCAGCCCCAGGTTGATGCGCCCGCTTTTCTCGGTCAGGCACTCGCCCAGGCTGACGAACAGAAACGGCGTGCCAACGCGGATTGCGCCGGCCAGCAAGGCGAACAGAAAGGTACCCAGGTCAATATCAGCCATGGTGCAAAGCTCCTTTCTCATCGACCTGCGTGTGCGTCGTCGCCAGCCTGATTTTCCAGGCCGCGATACGCCCGCCCAGGGCTTCCCAGAGCAGCAGGTTGGTGAACAGCAAGCCTTCCAGAATCAGTGTGGTCGCATCCGGCAGGCCAAGCCGCCGTTGCAGCAGTCCGCCGCTGGCTTCCAGCCCGCCCAGCAAGATGGCGCAGACGATAATCGCCAGCGGATGATGGCGGGCGGCGAAGGCGACCAGAATGCCGCTGGTGCCGTAGCCTGCGATCAGCGCAGCATTCGCGCTGCCTTGTACCGCCGTGACTTCGAACATGCCGGCCAGACCCGCCGCTGCGCCACCCAACAGGCAACTGAGCAGAATCAGGCGGTCCACCGGCAAGCCGATCATCAACGCGGTGCGCACGTTGCCGCCGACCACTGCTAGGGCAAAGCCCTTGACACTGTGGCGCACCAGCACATACGCCAGCAAACAGGCGACTACGCCCGCTACCAGCCCCCAATGCACTTCAAAACCGTCACTGATGGTGCCGATCAGGTAGGCATCGTCCAGCGGCGGGGTAGAAGGTTTATTCAGGCTTGCCGGATCGCGCAATGGCCCTTCCACCAGTTGCCTGAACAGCGCCAGAGCAATGTAGGAAAGCAGCAGGCTGCTGATCGTCTCGTTGACCCCACGGCGCTGGCGCATCAAGCCACTCAAGCCGATCCACAGCGCGCCCACGGTCATTGCCGCCAGCGCCATGCAGACCAGCATCAAAGCGGGCGGCAAGTGCCCCAGCCACAAGGGTGTGACCGCCGCTGCCAGTGCGCCGAGCACCAGCGCGCCTTCGCCGCCGATAATAATCAGCCCGGCCCGTGCAGGCAGGGCGACGCAGAGCGCGGTCAGCATCAACGGCGCTGCGCGCTGCAAGGTGTTCTCCAGCGCGAACCAGGAGCCAAACGCGCCTTCGCCGACCAATTGCAGCGCCTGCCAGGCCGGCTTGCCCTGAACCGCCAGAAACAGCCCGAACAGTGCGCACGAGGAAAACACCGCCAGCAGCGTAGGCAACCCCGGCAACAGCGCGCTGGCAAGACGGCGCAGACGTGTGGATGAACTCATGAACGCTCCTCAGATCTGCCCAAGCACACCTTCGACCAGGTAATTCATGCTCTCCAGCGCAATGTCGGTCTGGGTTTGAGCCACGCCATCGGCAATCACTACCGCGCCTTTGTTGTCCTTGAGCGGGCCTTTGAAAATCACGAACTGACCCGCCAGCATCTGCGCCTTGATGGCGTCGGCTTGCTGTTTTGCGGCAGCGGTGACGGCAGGGCCGTAGGCGGAAGTCTTGACGAAGCCTTCCTTGAGGCCGCCACGCAGGAAGTTGATCATCGGCGCGCCACTCTGGGCCGCAGCCACATGGGCGCGATACGGTGTTTCCCAGTTCCATTCGGCCCCGGTCAGGTAGCCTTTGGGCGCCAGCGCAGCCTGGCTGGCGTGGTAGCCACAGGTCATGACACCGCGCTTTTCGGCAGTCTCGACAATCACTTTGGGGCCATCGACATGGCAGGTCAGCACATCACAGCCCTGATCGATCAGACCGTTGGCGGCTTCCGCTTCCTTGACCGGCAACGACCAGTCGCCGGTGAAAATCACCGTGGTGACGATGCTCGGGTTTACCGAGCGCGCGCCCATGGCGAAGGCGTTGAGGTTGCGCAGCACTTGCGGCACCGGCTTGGCGGCGACAAAGCCAAGTTTTTTGCTCTTGCTCATGTGCCCGGCGATCACGCCGTTCAGGTACTGCGCTTCGTCGATGTAACCGAAAAAGCTGCCCGCGTTCATCGGGTCCTTACCTTTCTGCCAGAGGCCACCGCAATGCGCGAAACGCACGTCCGGGTACTTCTTGGCGACCTTCACCACGTGCGGTTCGAAATAGCCGAACGAGGTCGGGAAAATCAGCGTTGCGCCGTCCTGACGGATCATGGCTTCCATGGTTTTCTGCACGGCCACGGTTTCCGGGACGTTCTCCTCTTCGATTACCTTGACGTTGGGCAGCGTCTTGATGATGGCGGCTGCCTGGGCGTGGGCCTGGTTGTAACCAAAGTCGTCGCGAGCGCCGACGTAGATGAAACCCACCACCAGCGGCGCATCGGCTGAGTAGGCGCGGCCAAAAGGCAGCGCCGCGCTCAGACCGATAATGCCCGCCAACTTGATGAAACTGCGACGATCAACGTTCGACATGGTGCTACCCCTGATCAATGAGCGATGGAAGATGTTTGCGCGGCGCGGTAGGCGCGCCAGCCTTTGAAATCAGTGATGTCCAGCGCGCCTTCAAGGCCTGCGGGTTCACAGATGAAGCCCTTGACCCACTGACCGTCGGCCAATTGCAGCGAGCCGATGCCCAGCGGTGCAGGAATCTCGGCGACAAAGCCGCCGAACAGGCTCAACGGCATCTCCCAGACCTCGACCTCGATGCTTGCGCCTTGTGCCGTCACACGCACCAGACCCGGTTTTGGCGGAGACGTATTGGCCAGCGCATAGAGTCGATAATCTGCGCTGGTGGTGGTGCGCTGCAGCAGGCGCGCGCTGCTTTCCAGCAACTGCCAGTTGAGCGGCTGGCCGTACAAGTGCGCGCCCACCACCGCCACTTGCACGGTCGGGGCATTAAAGGGCAGGGGCGCCATCGCGACGGCCTCGCGCTGGTCGGCCTTGCCGAGCAGCGGTTGCCAGGCAGCGGCGAACTCTGCGAGCCGCTGATCGGCACCCGCCGGTCCTATCAGCGTGATGCCCGCCGGCAAACCGTCAGCACGAGCGATTGCCGGGATGGCGATGGCGCACATATTCATCAGGTTGACGAAGTTGGTGTAGTAGCCGAGCCGTGAATTGAGCTCGATGGGGTTTTCCAGCACCGCATCGATGGTCGGCATGCACGGCGCAGTCGGCACCACCAGCACATCCACATCAGCCAATAGGTGTTCGGCTGCCCGGGTCAGGTCGGCCAGGCGATAACGGGCGTTGAACGCATCGACGGCATCGAAGGACGCAGCGCTCTGCAGGATGCCGCGCACCACCGGGTGAACATCGGCAGCGTTTTCAGTAAAAAAACTGCCGACGGCTGCCCGCCGTTCGGCCACCCACGGGCCTTGATAGAGAAGCGCCGCCGCTTCGGCGAACACGTCAAATTCGATCTCTTTGAGGGTCACCAGTGGATCGTCATGCAGGGCCGCCAGCGCCTTTGAATACGCCGCCTGCGCCTGAGTGTCTCCGAAGAACTCGCACTGGCGTGCAACCGCCACGCGCCTGGCCCGGCGCTGCACCGGCAAGGCCTGCACGGCCACACTGCCCGAATCCAGCGGATCGTAGGCGGCGATGACCTGCGCCACCTGCCAGGCTTGCATCACGTCGGTGGCAAAGATCGACGGGCAGTCCAGCGTGCGGCAAGCGGGCACAACGCCGCGACTGCTGAACAGGCCAAGGCTGGGCTTGAGCCCGACGATGCCATTGAAGCCTGCGGGCACTCGACCCGAGCCTGCCGTGTCGGTGCCCAGTGCAAAACTCACGTAGCCGCGCGCTACCGCCACAGCGGACCCTGAACTGGAACCGCCGCTCACATAGGCCGGATCGTGAGCGTTGCGCACCGCGCCGTAAGGCGAGCGGACGCCCACCAGGCCGGTGGCGAACTGATCGAGATTGGTTTTGCCGATCAACAACGCGCCACTGTCGAGCAGCCGTTGCACCACATGAGCGTTTTCTCTGGCGGTATAAGCGAAGGCCGGGCATGCAGCCGTGGTGAGCATTCCCGCTACGTCGAAATTGTCCTTGACCGCAAACGGCACACCGAACAGCGGCAGTTGCTCATACACCGAATCGCCCAGCGCTGCGGCGATACCTTCCAGTGCGGCTGCTCTTTCAAGCAGGTCCGTAGCGGGCACCCGATAAATCCAGACTTCGGGTCGATCATCTGCATCAATGTGCATCGTCAGGGAGTGCACAAGCGTCGCCAGGGTGGTTGTACCCGAGCGTAACGCCGACTGAAGTTCATTAATGTCGAGTGCGATCATGGTGGTGTTCATTCATGTATACAAGATGAACAAGCACCTCTGCACTTAATGGGCCAAGGTTGGCAAATGGTTGAATCGAGAGAGGTGTGACGCGTTCGGTCAAGCGTGAGCGGTATTTTCATGCATCAGGGTTGTGCCCGAAAACATCCCGATGCCCAACGATGGGTCACACGTTTGGCGGGTGTTGTGGCGCGATCAGGATGCTGATCGCGCCAGGTGTTATCTCAGCTCTCGCAAAACCTGATCCGGTTGCCGAACGGGTCGCAGACTTCCAATACTTTCCCCCAACCCTGCTGCACGATGTCCGGGCGCGCATAGCCATACTGCTTGCCAATCAGCTCATCGCGTAGTTGCTCGATGTTGCGGGTCGGTATGAAAACGGCCGCCCCGGGGCATGCATCGCCGTGGTGTTCGGAAAGGTGCAGGTGCAGTCCGTTGCGGCTGATGCCCAGATACAGCGGCAGATCGGCTTCGAACCGATGTTCGAACTCGACACTGAAACCGAGAAAGTCGAGGTAGAACTCGCGCGCCTTGCGCTCGTCGAACATCCGCAGTATCGGAATGGCACTGTCGAAGGAGGCACTTTCGACGGTGGCAGTGGCTTGCTCGGTGGTGTACATCGCTATTCCTTTAGTTGAGATACGAGCCGCTAAGGCGCTGGTTACAGCTCTTTCTTCAGGTGTTTCTCGATCTGTTCAAGCGACTTGCCCTTGGTCTCGGGAAGGCACAGGAACACGAAGATCAGCGAGCCGACGTTGATGGCCGCAAAGATGAAGAACGTCGGGTTGCCGATGGTATCCACTGCAATCGGGAAGGTAAACGCCACCGAGGCGTTGAACAGCCACTGCATCGACACCGCCGTGCCGGTCAGCAAACCCCGCACCTGCATGGGGAACAGTTCCGACATCAACAGCCAGTACACCGGCGAAATGCACATTTGCATGAACAGCAGGAACACCAGAATGCAGGCGAGGGCCGTGTAGCTCTGGGTCAGGTTCTGCGGCATGAATTGCAGTACGCAGCCAAGCGCGGCCTGCATCAGGATGACCATCACCAGACCGGTCATGAGCAAGTGGCGACGACCATAACGACCGATTGCCCAGATGCCCAGCAGGGTCGCGATGACCGACACCACGCCGTTGCCGATGGTGGCCGTCAGCGCAGCGTTGGTGCCCATCCCGGTATTCTTGAGGATGATCGGTGTGTAATACATGAAGGCGTTCACGCCGGTGAGCTGTGCGGTAAAGCCCAGACCGATGCCGATCAGCAGCAGCTTGATGACCCAGCGCTGACGCAGCAATTCCTTTGCCTTGGGACGATTGCGCGCCTGCTCGTCCTGAGCTTTCATTTCGTCCACTTCACGCTGCGCATCGTCCTTGTTGCTGCGCAGTTGCTCCAGCACATCCTGAGCTTCGTCAAAACGGCCTTTGGACGCCAGCCAGCGCGGCGAAGGAGGTACGAAGAAGGTGCCGATCAGCAGCAACACCCCCGGCACCATCGCGATCGCCAGCATATAGCGCCAGATGCCCGGCGTGTGCAGCAGCGCGGCCATGACCGCGCTGAGCACATAGGCGAGCAACTGGCCGCTGACGATCATCAGTTCGTTGCGGCTGACCAGCCGCGCACGACGCGAGGGGCCGGCGATTTCGGCAATGAACACCGGCACCGTCGCCGAGCCGCCACCCACCGCGATACCCAGCAGGAAGCGCGCGGCGACCATGAACGGAATGGACGGCGCAATGGCCGTACCCAGCGCACCCGCGATGAACAGCACCGACAGGAGGCGCAGGGTCAGGCGTCGTCCGAAACGGTCGGAAATATAGCCACTGGCCAGTGAGCCGAAGGCTGCACCGACGATCAGCGAAGCCGTGATCATCCCTTCGCTGTAGGCATTCAAACCCAGCCCGCCCTGATCGGCCGGCAGCGTCATGAAGGGCAATGCGCCGGCGATAATACCGGTGTCATAACCAAACGCGAGCGCGCCCATGGTTGCCACAAGTACGGAGATGAAAATCAGTCGGTTAGGCGAGGCGTTTTGCCGACCTTGCGTGTCAGCCGCTGCTGTAGTGCTACTTGAAGACATGAATCTGAAGTCCTTCGCTTGAAACCAGCGTCGCGCCAGTACATAGATGTGAGGCTTAGGGCGATGTCGGCCGCACGAGTTCCCTATGACTCTGTTAAAACTGTGCGGGTTATCTGGATGATTGACAGTGACTGCTTTGAGCACCTGAAGGAGGGCGCGCCATGAACCTGACCGATCACTATCGGGCTTACATCGCCTGTCTGAATGACCGTAGTTGGCACCAGTTGGGCAACTTCGTCGATGACAATGTGCATTACAACGGTGAGCTGATCAGCCTTTCCGGCTACAAAACAATGCTGGAAAACGACGTCAGGATTATCCCCGACTTGCGTTTCAAGATCGATTTGCTGGTCGTTGAAGCACCACAGGTCGCTGCCCGGCTGGTCTTCAACTGCTCGCCACAGGGTCGATTTCTGGGGCAGGACACACAGGGACGGCGCATCACCTTTTCCGAAAATGTGTTCTACACATTCAGCGATGGCAAGATAATCGGCGTTTGGTCGGTAATCGATAAAGCGGCAGTGGAGCGTCAGCTTCGCGGTGAGTCGGCAGCGCTCTGCGCCGACAGACGCGTCTGAGGTCGCCAGAGGACATTCGATTCACGGCACTCTACGGCGGCCCAGCAGTCTTTTTCTAGACATCCCACTCTCACCCAGCGGAGACCCACATGATTATTGTCCACCACCTGAACAACTCACGTTCGCAGCGCATTCTGTGGTTACTCGAAGAACTTGGCCTGCCGTACGAGATAAAACGCTACCAGCGCGACCCGAAAACCAACCTCGCGCCGCCTGAGCTGAAGGCCATTCATCCGCTGGGCAAATCCCCGGTGATCGAAGACGGTCCCCATGTGGTTATCGAGTCTGGCGCCATCGTCGATTACCTGATCCGCCGTCATGGCGACGGCCGCCTGCAACCGGATCCTGCCAGCGCCACCTACGATGAGTACGTACAATGGCTGCACTTCGCCGAAGGTTCGGCCATTCTGCCGCTGATGCTCAACCTGTACGTCGGTCGCCTGGGTGACGCGGGCGCGCCTTTGCATCCGCGCATTCACTCTGAACTGGCCAACTATCTGGGCTATCTGAATGAAGCTCTGGGGCTGACGCCTTATCTGCTGGGCGACGAATTGAGTGGCGCGGATATTCAGATGAGCTTCATTGGCGAATTCGCCAAAATGCAGGGAATGCTGCAGCCGCATCCTAACCTTGCAGCCTGGGTACAACGATGCCAGGAAAGACCTGCGTATCGCCAGGCGCTGGAGCAGGGCGGTGAGTACTCGTTTGCGAAGTAAGTGAGCTGTTGAACAGGCTCCTTGCAATACGCTCCATCGGAATGAACAGCCTGACCATACCGGTGGCGCGTAAACGTCGCTGTTCAGTCCTCGACGGAACTGATCGGGTCGTTACCGGACTCTGCCGCCAGCTTCAACCGATCAGCCTTGCTCACGTAGCTGGATTTGTTTGCCGGTGCCAGTTTAGCGCTGGCTTTCTTGGCATGAGCCTTTAACAGTTGCTGTATTTTCTTGCGACGGTTCATGTGCTTCTACTCGGCTTGCAGGTGCTTGAATGATATCAGCTTAACTGTCGAACCCGGTTCTGGTGGTGTGCACTGGTTGCAGCCTTTGCTGTTGCATATGCATTCTGTCCAGACCTGCTCGTGTTTTCGCCAGCGCAGGACCACTGTGGATGAGGTCATTAGATGAAACAGGTAGAAGTCCAGATCATTACTGAATTGCCTTGTCAGGTTCTGATCCTGGAGCAAGAGGCAGTAGCAGAGGGCTTCAGGTTTCTTACCCGCTTGATCGAGGAGTGGAGGTCCGGAAAGAATCGATTCGAGGCCAAGGGTGAATGCCTCATGGTCGTACTTCTGGACGGCGCTCTGGCAGGTATCGGAGGCCTTTCGCGTGATCCGCATGCCCGGGGTGATATGGGCAGGCTACGACGGTTATACGTCGCAAGCGCATCAAGAGGTCAAGGCCTTGGAAAGACTCTGGTGAATCGACTTGTGGAGCATGCGGCGCAGGAATTTTTCGCCGTGCGCCTGTTCACTGATACTCCGAGCGGAGCAAAATTTTACTTACGTTGCGGCTTTCAGGCAGTTGACGAGGTGCATGCCACGCATATAAAGCTTTTAAGGCGGGTTTGAATCCCTGGTGTGCTCTCCAAAAGCGTCGGGGCCGCACTCTTCTGTCGCAGTAAAAATATGGATCAACCGAGCACGTTCAATCCTCCACTGAACTGACATTTGCGGTCATCACCGCCAAGATTTTCGGGCAGAAAAGCGGTGAGGTCGTAGGGCAGCAGCAGTGTGTCCAACGCGAGGGAAAACGGCACGTCTATAAGTATGGGCCAACTCTGCCCTCCGTTATGGGTTCCCCACGCCCAACCTTGGCGAGTGCCGGGATAGATGCAACGCTCGCCGTCCAGATGAATCATCAGGCTCCAGCAGCCGCCAAGTGACATTGATATAACCAGTAGCAGGCATTTTTTAAGCATACATTCCTTCGTTTTAACGTCACCCAACAAATTCAACCCTGCAACAACGGCAACGTTACCAAAAACTCGCTGCCCATCCCGTTACCTTTGCCATCGGCGGCACTCACGAGTCGATTTTTACAAGAATCGCATTGATATTAGTGCAAACCCTAAAGGGAACCGCATCACGTCTTGAACCACAGAGGAAAATCATCGTTAAACGAGCGGGGAATTTCCATGCGGCCTGTCGAGGCAAAAGATCGGCTTTATCAGTGGCTGCGCAATCGAGGCATCGATGCGCAGGAGGGTCAACGCCACAACGTAAGGACCGCGAATGGAAGCGAGTGTCTGCTCTGGTTGCCAGAACAGGACACTTCGTTGTTCATCTTCACACAGATCGAAAGGCTGACGATGCCGCAGGACAACGTCATTTTGATTCTGGCAATGGCGCTGAATCTGGAGCCTGCTCGCACAGGTGGCGCTGCGCTTGGCTATAACCCTGATTCAAGGGAACTGTTGTTGCGCAGTGTGCACTCAATGGCGGATCTGGATGAGACCGGACTTGATCACCTCATGACGCGAATTAGCACATTGGCCGTCTCGTTGCAGCGCTATCTGGAAGATTATCGACGCCAGGAGCAAGCCGGAAAAACCGCCCAGAAAGAGCCTCGGTTCTTACCGGCTGTCCATCTGACCCCACGAACGTTCATGACCTGACAGAGGGCGGTTTATGTATATCCAGCAATCTGGCGCCCAATCAGGGGTTGCCGCTAAGACGCAACACGATAAGCCCTCGTCATTGTCCGGACTCGCCCCCGGTTCGTCGGATGCGTTCGCCCGTTTTCATCCCGAAAAGGCGGGCGCCTTTGTCCCATTGGAGGGGCATGAAGAGGTCTTTTTCGATGCGCGCTCTTCCTTTTCGTCGGTCGATGCCGCTGATCTTCCCAGTCCCGAGCAGGTACAACCCCAGCTTCATTCGTTGCGTACCCTGCTACCGGATCTGATGGTCTCTATCGCCTCATTACGTGACGGCGCCACGCAATACATCAAGACCAGAATCAAGGCTATGGCGGACAACAGCATAGGCGCGACTGCGAACATCGAAGCCAAAAGAAAGATTGCCCAAGAGCACGGCTGTCAGCTTGTCCACCCGTTTCACCAGAGCAAATTTCTATTTGAAAAAACTATCGATGATAGAGCGTTTGCTGCTGATTATGGCCGCGCGGGTGGCGACGGGCACGCTTGTCTGGGGCTATCAGTAAATTGGTGTCAGAGCCGTGCAAAAGGGCAGTCGGATGAGGCCTTCTTTCACAAACTGGAGGACTATCAGGGCGATGCATTGCTACCCAGGGTAATGGGCTTCCAGCATATCGAGCAGCAGGCCTATTCAAACAAGTTGCAGAACGCAGCACCTATGCTTCTGGACACACTTCCCAAGTTGGGCATGACACTTGGAAAAGGGCTGGGCAGAGCACAGCACGCGCACTATGCGGTTGCTCTGGAAAACCTTGATCGCGATCTCAAAGCAGTGTTGCAGCCCGGTAAAGACCAGATGCTTCTGTTTTTGAGTGATAGCCATGCGATGGCTCTGCATCAGGACAGTCAGGGATGTCTGCATTTTTTTGATCCTCTTTTTGGCGTGGTTCAGGCAGACAGCTTCAGCAACATGAGCCATTTTCTTGCTGATGTGTTCAAGCGCGACGTAGGTACGCACTGGCGTGGCACGGAGCAACGTCTGCAACTGAGCGAAATGGTGCCCAGAGCAGACTTTCACTTGCGATAAGCCTCGCGCCTTCCCCTAACCTGTTTTTCTGCCTGCTCAGACCGCCAATTGATGCGTTGGCCACGCGCCACGGTACGGGGCTTTCAGGTCAGCCAGCAGCGGCTGCCTCTCTGGCGAAGAGAACATCGATTGCAGGTTCTTTTCGATGGTGTTGCACAGGTCTTCCATGCGGATCCGGTGCTGACTGTTGCCGAACGGGGCTTGCAGGTCTGTACCGATGCGGTCCATTGCCAGCAGCATGCAGCCTACCACCGTGGAGATCGCCGGGGTGAACCAGCCCAGGGTGGTGACCATGCTCAGCGGCATCAGGATGCAGAACAGCGTGCTGAACAGCCGTGGGAAATAAACGTAGGGGTAGGGCAGTGGCGTGTTGGCGATGCGCTCCATGCCGCCCTGACAGTTGGACAGATCGACCATGGTCGATTCCAGGCGGGTCAGACGGATGCTGTCGAACTGGCCGGCGGCAAAGGCTTGCGAGATAACCGCAGCAGAGCCATTGAGGATGTCATTGGGGAAGTTGTTGCTCTGGCTGGCGCGCTGAATCTCGTCGGGCGACAGTAACCCGTCGAGTTTTGCTGTTTTGACGTCGCCTTTGAGGTGCGCGCGCAGGGCACGCAAGTAAGCCACATGACGTTGAAAGAGTATGGCTTTGACAGGGTTGTTGAGGTCATCCCGTTCGCCATCGATCAGCGTCAGTACCTGCCGGCCAAAACTGCGTGAAGTGTTGACCATTGCGCCCCACAAGGTGCGCGCTTCCCACCAACGGTTATAGGCACTCGAGTTGCGAAAGCTGATCAGCACGATCAGTGCCGAGCAAAGCAACGTGAGGGGCATCAGGGGGAAGTCGATGCCTTTGCCTTCTATCAGCATGACGTCCACGGTGACGGCCACGTCCCAGAGCAGAAGCCAGAACAGCGACCAGCCAACGTAGGTCACGGTTCGGGTGAAACACCGCCATTTTTTCTCGAAAGGACCAGACATTGCGGCACTCCTTTGCTGGTTTGGAAGAAGGCGCTTACTCGCTAAGCGCCAAGCCATGTTGTGAACTTACGCTGCCATCCTTAAAGCTCGCTTAATTTCAATTTGCGTAATCTGCAACACAAACGACGGTGATTTTTCGGCGCAGTCCTTGGTAGTGGGCGTACGCAGATTATTCAGTGGAACCGTCAACCGATCCGGGACCACACAGCCTTCGTCGATCCTTTTAAACCGGCGGACGACCGGACGTTTCGCTGTTTCTGGCGCTGTTTGATCGACAGTTCACTGTATTGCTTTCACGCAAGTAGTCGCTCCGGACACGCCCGCTTCAGCACTGCGCTGTTCAAACTTCCGTAGAACGAGAGGGAATTTCCATGCACATCAACCGACGCGTCCAACAACCGCCTGTGACTGCGACGGATAGCTTTCGGACAGCGTCCGACGCGTCTCTTGCCTCCAGCTCTGTGCGATCTGTCAGCTCCGATCAGCAACGCGAGATAAATGCGATTGCCGATTACCTGACAGATCATGTGTTCGCTGCGCATAAACTGCCGCCGGCCGATTCGGCTGATGGCCAAGCTGCAGTTGACGTACACAATGCGCAGATCACTGCGCTGATCGAGACGCGCGCCAGCCGCCTGCACTTCGAAGGGGAAACCCCGGCAACCATCGCCGACACCTTCGCCAAGGCGGAAAAGCTCGACCGATTGGCGACGACTACATCAGGCGCGTTGCGGGCGACGCCCTTTGCCATGGCCTCGTTGCTTCAGTACATGCAGCCTGCGATCAACAAGGGCGATTGGCTGCCGGCTCCGCTCAAACCGCTGACCCCGCTCATTTCCGGAGCGCTGTCGGGCGCCATGGACCAGGTGGGCACCAAGATGATGGACCGCGCGACGGGTGATCTGCATTACCTGAGCGCCTCGCCGGACAGGCTCCACGATGCGATGGCCGCTTCGGTGAAGCGCCACTCGCCAAGCCTTGCTCGACAGGTTCTGGACACGGGGGTTGCGGTTCAGACGTACTCGGCGCGCAACGCCGTACGTACCGTATTGGCTCCGGCACTGGCGTCCAGACCCGCCGTGCAGGGTGCTGTGGACCTTGGTGTATCGATGGCGGGTGGTCTGGCTGCCAACGCAGGCTTTGGCAACCGCCTGCTCAGTGTGCAGTCGCGTGATCACCAGCGTGGCGGTGCATTAGTGCTCGGTTTGAAGGATAAAGAGCCCAAGGCTCAACTGAGCGAAGAAAACGACTGGCTCGAGGCTTATAAAGCAATCAAATCGGCCAGCTACTCGGGTGCGGCGCTCAACGCTGGCAAGCGGATGGCCGGTCTGCCACTGGATATGGCGACCGACGCAATGGGTGCGGTAAGAAGCCTGGTGTCAGCGTCCAGCCTGACCCAAAACGGTCTGGCCCTGGCGGGTGGCTTTGCAGGGGTAGGCAAGTTGCAGGAGATGGCGACGAAAAATATCACCGACCCGGCGACCAAGGCCGCGGTCAGTCAGTTGACCAACCTGGCAGGTTCGGCAGCCGTTTTCGCAGGCTGGACCACGGCCGCGCTGACAACCGATCCCGCGGTGAAAAAAGCCGAGTCGTTCATACAGGACACGGTGAAATCGACTGCATCCAGTACCACAGGCTACGTAGCCGACCAGACCGTCAAACTGGCGAAGACCGTCAAAGACATGGGCGGGGAGGCGATCACCCATACCGGCGCCAGCTTGCGCAATACGGTCAATAACCTGCGTCAACGCCCGGCTCGTGAAGCTGATATAGAAGAGGGGGGCACGGCGGCTTCTCCAAGTGAAATACCGTTTCGGCCTATGCGGTCGTAAGCAATCTGTGAGCTGTAGCTAAACAGTAAAAAGGGGGTGGACTCGACGAGTCCACCCCCTTTTTTCAAGCTACTTGTCTGGATTCAAAGCTCGGTGTGTTGGGTCGATGCCTGGGTTTTATCGTAGGCGTGTTTGACGTCGGTCATGGCGATGTTGCCCGTTGCCAGCTTCAGATCGTCACTGTCGCTTTTCACCAGGGCGAACTTGCCGTGGTTAGCTTCGATGCCGTTCAGCTCGATGCTCATGTCATCAAACTGCTTGCCACCGTTGGTGCGAACCATCGTGCCGAAATCGTCGGCCTTGAAGTTGTCGATTTTCAAGTGAGTGTTGGCGTTGAGCTGGACAACCTTGTCGTCTGCACCTTTGGCACTGCTGTTCTTGATGTTCAGATTAGTGACCGCTGCGCCTCCCTCGCCTTTGACCGTAATCAGGTCTTCACCGACGTTCTGGGCATGCACGTTGTCAATGGTGACTTCCTGAGCGTTTTTGGCTTTCACGTGGATGCCATCGACCTCGTTCTCACCCAGGTTCACATTCTTCAACGTAGCGCCTTCAGCCAGCTCGAACATGGGCTTCTGATTTTCGCCCTGGTCTCCGTTACCCATAGATTTGTCGGCAGTGAAGGTTGCGCCGTGGCCGTCAAAGACTTCGCCAGCGCCGACCTTGATGGTGTCTTTCACCACATTGATCTTGCCGGCTTGCTCGGTAGAACCTGCGGTGTCCGACACCGAGCCAGTACCTGAGGTACGGTTAGGGTTGGCCAACTGCGGAGTGATTTGCGGTGTTACGCCACCCTCGCCACCGCCTGTTGCAGTGGGTGTGCCACCGCTGCCGCCACCTGTTGCAGTGGGTGTGCCGCCGCCACCGCTGCCGCCACCGCCTGTTGCGGTCGGAGTATCACCGCCGCCACCGCCTGTTGCGCTTGGCGTATCACCGCCGCCGCCACCTGTCGCATCCGGTGTACCGCCGCCCCCGCTATCGGCCGACGGTGTACCGAGCCCGCCGTTGTTCTGGAAAGGAGCCTGGCTATCAGGCTGTTCCTGATTGGTGTCCTGCTTTTTATTGGAGTTGGTGAGCATCTGCAGCAACGACATGATCAATGCACTGATCAATTTAGCGATGTTGGACTGGCTGTCGTTGGGCTTGCTGGCGTCCTGCGGATTCTGGACGGTGCTGTCGGGCGTGCCGAAGTTGACGTCTTTCTGTGTGTCGCTGCCGAACAACAGTGCACTCGGGTCGATCGCTTGCTGAGTGTTCTGCTCGCCGAACGTGTTTGGTTGAGGACTCTTGCCGCTTAGCGCCGAAAAATCGAGTGGCGTGGTGGTCTGTTGCGGCCGGGGTGTGATGCCGATGCTCATGCTGCGTTACCTCGCTAAGTGGGCAATTGGACCGACGCCAGCTCCAGGGTTTACCAGAGCAAGTGGCCGTATCGCTGTCCGTTCGATAGGGATGTGGATGTTTGGGGTTGAGCTTGCTCGAAGTGAGTGGCAAAGCGCAGCGACCGGTTCCCGTTTTGCCGGCATCTCATTGCACTGTTTTTAAAAGTTCCTTTTTTTATATGCCCAACCAACGCAAGGAACTGAAATGCCTATGCCTGCGACTCAGTGTGCACACGCCAGCAGGAAGACTGGTATTGCTCCGCACCGCACTCAGAGGCCTTGAAATGACCAACAATGACCAGTACCACACCCTTATCAACGAAATCTGCGCACTCAGCCTGATTTCCACACCTGAACGTTTCTATGAATCTGCCAATTTCAAAATCAGCGAAGTGGACTTCACCCTGCAGTTTCAGGACCGCGACGAAGGCCGTGCCGTTCTGATCTACGGTGACATGGGCGCGTTGCCCGCGCGCGGCCGTGAGAGCGCGTTGCTGGCGTTGATGGACATCAACTTTCACATGTTCGCGGGCGCCCACAGCCCGGCATTTTCCTTTAATGCGCAGACCGGTCGTGTGCTGCTGATGGGCTCTGTGGCCCTTGAACGAGCCTCTGCCGAAGGCGTGCTGTTGTTGATGAAGTCGTTTTCCGACCTGGCCAAAGAGTGGCGCGAGCATGGATTCATGGGGCAGGCCACAACTGCAGGCTCCTCGACGGACCAACCTGTTGCCCCAGCAGCCAAACGCGAGAGCCTTTCGGCTCCTGGGAGATTCCAATGATCAGTTCGCGGATCGGCGGGGCCGGTGGCGTCGAACTCAGCCGGGTAAACCAGCAGCACGATACTGTTCCCGCCCAGACAGCTCACCCAAATGCAGTCACTGCAGGCATGAATCCGCCGCTGACTCCCGATCAGTCAGGGTCACACGCGACAGAAAGCTCGTCTGCCGGCGCGGCGCGGCTGAATGTCGCGGCTCGACACACACAGCTTTTGCAGGCCTTCAAGGCTGAGCATGGGACGGCTCCGGTCAGCGGCGCGCCGATGATCAGTTCGCGTGCTGCGTTGTTGATCGGTAGTCTGCTGCAGGCCGAGCCTTTGCCTTTTGAAGTCATGGCCGAGAAATTGTCTCCTGAGCGCTATCAACTGAAGCAGTTTCAGGGCTCGGACTTGCAGCAGCGGCTGGAAAAATTCGCCCAGCCGGGTCAGATACCGGATAAAGCCGAGGTCGGGCAACTGATCAAGGGTTTTGCTCAGTCGGTCGCTGATCAACTGGAGCACTTTCAACTGATGCATGACGCTTCGCCCGCAACGGTAGGCCAGCATGCAAAAGCGGACAAGGCGACGCTTGCCGTCAGTCAGACTGCCCTTGGCGAATACGCCGGTCGTGCAAGCAAGGCAATCGGCGAAGGCCTGAGCAACAGCATCGCGTCGCTGGATGAGCACATCAGTGCGCTGGATCTCACTCTGCAAGATGCCGAACAGGGCAACAAGGAGTCTCTGCACGCTGACAGGCAGGCGCTGGTCGACGCCAAAACCACCCTGGTAGGTTTGCACGCCGATTTCGTCAAGTCGCCGGAGGCCAAGCGCCTTGCTTCGGTCGCCGCACATACGCAACTGGACAACGTCGTCAGCGATCTCGTCACTGCCCGTAACACGGTGGGTGGCTGGAAAGGTGCAGGGCCGATTGTCGCGGCTGCGGTTCCGCAGTTCTTGTCTTCAATGACACACTTGGGTTATGTGCGTTTGTCCACCAGCGACAAGCTGCGAGACACGATTCCCGAGACCAGCAGCGACGCCAACATGCTCAAGGCTTCGATAATCGGGATGGTGGCGGGCATTGCTCACGAGACGGTCAACAGCGTGGTCAAGCCGATGTTTCAGGCCGCCTTGCAGAAGACTGGCCTCAACGAACGCCTGAACATGGTGCCAATGAAGGCTGTGGATACCAATACGGTTATTCCTGACCCCTTCGAGCTGAAAAGCGAACACGGTGAGCTGGTCAAAAAAACGCCCGAGGAAGTCGCTCAGGACAAGGCGTTCGTGAAAAGTGAACGCGCGCTGCTGAACCAGAAGAAGGTTCAGGGTTCGTCCACCCATCCGGTAGGTGAGCTGATGGCTTACAGTGCCTTCGGTGGTTCTCAGGCTGTGCGCCAGATGCTCAACGATGTTCACCAGATCAATGGGCAGACGCTGAGTGCAAGAGCTCTGGCATCCGGTTTTGGCGGGGCGGTGTCTGCCAGTTCGCAAACGCTGCTGCAATTGAAGTCGAATTATGTCGACCCGCAAGGGCGCAAAATTCCGGTATTTACCCCGGACCGCGCCGAGAGCGATCTGAAAAAGGACCTGCTCAAAGGTATGGACCTGCGCGAGCCGTCGGTACGCACCACGTTCTACAGCAAGGCTCTTTCGGGTATTCAGAGTTCTGCACTGACCTCGGCACTGCCGCCTGTGACCGCTCAGGCTGAAGGCGCAAGTGGCACGCTCAGTGCGGGGGCTATTTTGCGCAACATGGCCCTGGCAGCGACGGGTTCGGTGTCCTATCTGTCCACGTTGTACACCAACCAGTCGGTTACCGCAGAAGCCAAGGCGTTGAAAGCGGCAGGCATGGGCGGTGCAACACCTATGCTGGACCGTACCGAGACGGCTTTGAATAACATCCGTCATCCGAACAGGGAGTCTCTGCCACATACGTTCCAGAAGAGCACGTTGAGCGGTATCCCACGAGTCGCGGAAAACGCCTATCACATGGGACGAGGCGCATTGCAGTTGCCTACCCAGATGGCCGTGGATACGGTTCGGGTCGTGGATGAAGGTGTGTTGAACGCAGTCGCGTCAGCACGCGAGGCGCTTAAGCAGCCGACAAAAGACGATGACGCATTGAGGGCACTTGAAGAGGGCTTGCTTGACCCGCGTTAATCCCGGCGCCGGACACAGGCTGCAGGCGCCTGCTGTCCGGCATGCTTCATGCTGTTTTAACCTTAAAGGACTATGACGATGAAAACTTCGCAACCCGATTTCGCCCGCTTCATCAATTCTCTGGGCGCCCAGCTCGGCACGTCACTGACCTTGCAGAACGGCGTATGCGCTCTTTATGACGGTCAGAACAACGAAGCGGCGATCATTGAATTGCCCGAGCACAGTGAGATGGTCATCTTTCATTGCCGCATTGGCCGCTGCCCGGAACGAGCCCCCGATTTGCTGCGTCTGTTGAGTCTGAACTTCGACGTAGCGCGCTTGCATGGCTGCTGGTTTGCGGTCGATCAGGGAGATGTCCGTCTATGCGCGCAGCGTGAACTGGCCTCACTCGATGAGCCAGCGTTTTGTGACGTGACGCGCGGGTTCATTTCCCAGGCACGTGAAGCGCGTGCTTTTTTACAGGCTTGAATAAAAAAGCGCCACTTCAATGCGGCGCTTTTTTTACTGTTTTCGTTATTAGCTCTTCAGTTCGAACCCCTCTTTCTTCAAGTCGCCAGCCGCTTCCTTGAGCGATGCCGATGGTCGTGACAATTCGCCGTCGAAGGTGTAACCAATCGGCTTGTCCTGGTCTGCGCCATAAACGAAGTTGATGCGCCCCAGTGTTTTAGTGACGCTCACATTCGCTCCACTGTTATAGCTGACCAACGGTGTTGGTGAGGTGAAGTTTTCAGCCTGGGTCGCGGTGTGGAATACCACCAGACGCTTGATGCGCATCTCGTTGCGATCCTCCAGCATGCTGGAGAGGTCGCTTTGAGTCATGGTGCCGTTGAGGCTGCCTTCATCGATCTTGTCGACCAGTGAGTCCTTCGGTTCCAGCCGTACGCGTGCCAGCGTCCCGATACTGCCCTCCATCTCCTTGAGCATGGCGCGAAGTTTCGGGTCCTGGCGCATGAATTCGGCAACTCTTGTCGCATTGCCCGGGGCGCTCGCGTCGCGCACGGAACTCATTATTTTGGTAAGTATGCTTTCACTGGACAGGCCGGAGAGGTTGGTTTTGCTGGTTTCAAAGCGTGCGTTGTCCATCACGCTGTGCTTGTTGGCTGATGCCCGATGCTCGACCGCCGCGCGTTTCAAGTCGCGCAATGCCTTGTACTGCTTGTCGTTGTCTTTGGGCGGTGGTATGTCGGCAAACAGTTCTTCAAGCCCGTCGAGTTGCGCCTGAATAACCTCATCCGGTTTCTTGCCTGTGTAGCGTGCATTCAGAGGGTCGGCCAGCTCCGCCAGTTTTGCTTTGGTCGTGTTGTCCAGGAACGCTTCCCCAAGGCCCTTCGACAATTTGCTCAGACCTTCAGTCGTTATCGGCTTGGCGACGTTGTAACGAAACTTGATCCGTTTGACCGTCCTGTTTTCCACACTGAAATTGAGCGCTCCGCCCAAGTTGTTGGCGGCTGTTTGTGATGCGGGAGTGGGGCCTGGGGCGGAGGCGGGTGTGCCTGTGGGGGCCGTGTGGCTGCCGCCGATCTGAGCGCGAAGCTGCCCGCCGGCCGTCACGTTATTCAAAAAGCGCGGGCGGTTTTTACCGCCTTCCTTCAGTTCGGTCTTGTCGTTTTTCTGGGTCAACGAATAATCGGTGTAGGTCATCAGGTTAACGGTGATGTTCGCAGCGAATCCGCCGCGCACTACCGCAGAAAACGAATCGCTGTTGGGGTCGGCATTCGGGTCTCGGTCTTCGGTCAGGTTTATTCCGGCGCGTATATCGGCAGTTCCACCTGCCGTGAGGTCGAAGTTGAATCGCCGAGCCTCGTAGCTCTCATGGTCCACTGCTTTTTTCAGCACCTGCAATGGATTCAACTGACCTTCAAACAGGTCGTCGACGAATGCGTCGATGTCTTCATCCGGAACATTGAAGACCACCCCGGCGCGCTGGCTGGCGGCGACGGTGGCGGTCACGTCCACGCCCAGGCGAAAGTTGGGGGTCAGTGTGCGGTTGTTGCCGACATCAACACTGCGTGCAGGATTATTTGCGTCAAAAAAGCCCGGCCAGTAGTCTTTGCCGGCACCGAAACCGCCGCTCACGTTTCCCGCACCTTCGCTAATGAGGTACAGCGTAACGCCGCCCTCGCAACGCTCGGCATTGAGTATGTAGTTACGGTTACCGGTGGCACCTGCCGTTGGCCAGAGCCCTGTAGCCTTGTCGGCAAGAATGATGAACGGGGTGGTGAGGTTCACTCCGTAGCTGCGCTGCAGCCCGACTTCGTCGTCGCCATGCTCCAGTTGCTTGAGCATGCTTTTGAATTTTCCGGCCAGCTCGGCCTGGTCCTTGCTGCCTGTGGCTGCGCGCATATTGACGCTGACGGCATGGTCCGCTTTTTTGAACGACTTGAGGAATGTCTTGACCGATTCGTAACCGCTTTCCAGCGCTTTGTTATCGGTAAAGCCCATGTCTGTGACCACCTTGACCGGGTTTTCGCCGTAAGTCACATCACGCAGCGTCGCCAGCTTTTTTTGTAACGGCTCTATGTCGCTTTGCGGCGGTAGCTGTTCGACCTGGTCGAGCAGCGCGCCAAGGCTTTTCAGTGTGACCAGATCCAGCGCCAGGCGCGCTTTGCTCAGGCCATGATCCTCGCTGGCATCGCGGCGCTGTCCCAAAGGTATGTCGGCTTTCTGGTGGCTGAGTTTCAGCCCTTGATGCTTCAGCGTGCCGAGCAACTTTTTGGTGGGGTTTTCAGCAGACGGAGCCACTTGAGTCAAGGCATCCTGCAGCTCCTTGACCAAGTCATGTCCAGAGCTTTTGAAGTTGAGCTTTGTGCCCAGATCAGCAAGCTTCTTGCCAAACTGCATGCGCACCGACGGCTTGGCCAGCTCGCCATGCTGGTTGAGAATGCCGTCCTGCTGTTTAAGGTTTTTCGCCTTGCCATAGCTCTGACCGATCGACATCAGCGCGGTGTAGCTGTGATTTTCCAGCTCGTCGCGCAGGGTTTCCAGTTCCTTGACCAGCGTAGCGCCTTGAGGCCCCAGTTTTGCTTCCAGTGCGGTGATGCGCGCTTTCAGGTCTTGACCCCGTGCCGGAGGCCTTCCCCCGGACTCATGGATCAGCTCCAGTTGCTTGAACAGCATCGACTCGGTTTCATAAACCTCTTTCAGACCCAGGCGACCCTGGTAGCGATGCTGAATATGGTCACCTACGTTCTTCATCCAGCGGGGCGTTTCTGCGGTGTTTTTGTAGATGTTGGCGCGGATGAACTCGCTGGTGCTGGCTTTTTTGGATTTCTCCACACCGCTGCGCCCGAATGTATTGACGTCCATTCTGAGCGTCAGCCCGGTTTTTGGAATTCGCCAGGTCTTGTTTGAACCTGTGATGCGCGAGTGCACATCATTCAAACCGTTTTCTTCTACCGGGCGCTGTTCGAACCTTTGCCATTGGCCTGCCTTGAGCTGCATAAGACCCTTGCCCTCGGCGTCTTCGATCTGGGCGCTGAGCACGTTGTCGTCGTTGGTGAAAAGTGCCTTTACCGGCTGCCCTCCGGGCAGCGCAACCGGCGTCCAGCGGGCTCGCAACTGGTCCCCCAGCTTTGTCGATTGCCAGGCTTCCTTGGGCAGGCAGTAAAGCCCGCCGGTACTGGTGAGGGCGTGCAGGTTGTGTTTTTCGTCCAGCGACAGGCTCTTGATATCGCCTTCCAGCCCGGGAATGTCGAGTGTGACGGGTTTGTGATCCTTACTGTGGGCGGTCAGCTTGTTCTGGTCATCGAGGGCGACGAAGCGTTTGTTGCTGACCATTGCAAAGGCTTTGATCACTCGGTCGTCGAGGCCTTCGATCTCTTTGCCCATTTCGACTTTTGTCGAGCGTGCGGTCTGGGCCAGTGCTGTGTTGCGGTCAAAAGCCATGTTGGGGTGTTCGGCCGCAATCTTGAGTGCGTGCAGCTTGCCGCCCTTGAGTACATAAGCATTGCTGTCGGCGCCGCGTTGCAGGCGATCGATATCTTTTATGCCTGCGTCTTTCCAGCATTCTGGCGTTGCGTCCCAGCGTTGAATGCGTCCTTCACTCAGGCCAACCAGGCCCGCACGATCGAGGTTGAGCCGGTCAGCGGCGGTGGGTGGCGGGGGCATGGTCAGGCCGCGATTGTTGTTCAGTACCAGCGCATTGGTCAGGTTCCAGCCGCTTTGCAGTTTTGAGCTTTGCTCGTCTAAAGCGTGGGAGTGAGTCTCGCCCTGACGGTTTTTGATCAGCGCGTGAACACCGCCGTCGTCCCCGTTGATGAATCCGGTGACGCGGTTGTGGCCTCCGAGGGGCACGCCTTCCAGCTGAAAGTTTGCCTGCTCGGGCATCAGCTTCAATTTCGGGTCATCGCCCTCGAATGCGCTACGGTCCGCACTGTAAAGTCTGCCCTGAGTGTCAGCGATAAACAGCTTGTCGCCACTCAAACCGACCGCCGCCGCCTGCGCCTTGCCGCCGTCGAGCTCAAGGCCTTTGGTTTTTTTCGGCGTCAGCCCGCCAATCACCGGGCTCATGTCAGTCAGTAGGATCGCCTGGGTCGTTTTGCCGCTGAGCAACGCTGCTCTGTTGTCCGGCGCGACTGAAAATGACTGCAGGTCTTCGACTTCCACGTGCGGCATGAACGGGCTCGACAAGTCGACCACGGCATCGTCACTTTTTGCATAAACCGAGCCGTTGCCGCCAGTGGACAGGCTGTTGAAAGCGGTATCCTCCAGGCCTTCCGGTATTTTCCAGCGAGTGCTTATCGGGTCGAACTGATAGAGACGGTCCTCATGCACACGCATACGCTCGCCGTCGTGACTGAGAAGCACATTGGTAATGTGAGCGATGTGTGCCTTGCCTGGGAGCTCTTGGGTTTTGCGGCCGCTGGCGGTGTCGATGTGAATGTTGCCGTCTTCACGCTCCATTTTCACGGCCGGTGGTTTCTTTCCTTCTATAAGGAGTGCTTCGTTGCTGCTACGGATCACGGCCAGCGAGCTGTCGTCTTGCGCCAGGTGCAGAAGGTGCCCGTTGGCCTGTAGCAACTGGTGCCCGTGCACGCCGTCTTTGCTTTGGTGGGCCAGGTAGGTTTGCTTGGGTGTGGCAAGAATGGAATCGAGCAATGGAGCCAGGCCGGGCGTATTGAACGTGGAGAAGTCAGGCTTTCCCTTGGCATCCAGCTGAATGCTGCCTTGTGGCTCTGAGTTGCGAACCAGTTTTTCGTCTTTCAGCTCGAAACGGCCTCCGTTGCTGCGCCACAGCATGGGCTCGCGCGGCGGAATCGGTCCGTCCGAATCACCGATTTTGCTGCCGGAGCTGCTGGGCTGATCAGGATCTGTGGCCAGCATTGAAATGCGCGTACCGTCAGAGCCCTGCAGGTGACTGTCAGGTGACCGGAATTGGCGAGTGGCATTTGCGACCGCTTCTTCATCGGTCATCGGGTTGTCTGAATCGAGGTACGACGGGCTGCGCTCAAGGCGGTCTTGCGGCAGATCAAACCTTACGCGCAGGTTTTTACGGGGGGCTGCCTCCGGGTGTATTTCATGCGTCTGCGCGCCCGAGCTGCTCGCCTGGTTGGGGTGGTTACGCAGAATCGACTTGGGTGCGCTATGGGTATTTTGCGGGCTGCTGTTGGAAAAACCGGATTCGCGGGCTTTGTTTCTGGGCGTAGCCACATTTGAAGCAGGCGGGGGCGTCTTGACGTTTTTCGCGGTGGGCGGCGTGGCAGCTTTCTGCTGCGGCGCTTTGGATTTCTGGAACAATTTACCGACGCTTTTCAGCGCCCGCTTGCCGACACTGCTCAACGAGTGCGAAGAGCGTTGCCTGGGTTGTTCGGCTCTTTCCTGCAGGTCAGTTGCAGCACGTGCGTCAGGGGTGACGGTTGGCTGAATGATGCTTCCGGTGTTCCGGTGGATCGATGGTGACTGCACGGTGAATCTCTCTGTCCATTTTATCGCTGATAGCCGCCTGATACCAAACGTGAAAATTCCTTCACAGGATGAGTGGCATGCAATGCCAGCGGGTTCCATCGGAAAAACTTACGGCTGAAAGGATTCAGCAATGCGTTGTGTGCGCCGATCTCGGTTTCAAAAGGGAACCGTAACGGCGAGCGTGCCACGTAGGGTGGACACGCTCAGGACATTCCCGCCCATGCCCGCCGTCGCCTTCCCCGTATCGAGCCCACGCTTGCTGGCTCGCGCTGTTCAAATCGCAGTCCTCGCTATGGGCGCCTTGTGTGTGGGCTGCCAGTCTGTGGACTATTCGCCGCCGCGTCAGGACCGTCCGCCGCGGCTGGTGTCGGGGCTGGTCTATTGGGGGGGAGATGATAAGGAAGGTTCGCGGGCTGCAGACAAAATCTCCGATCTGCCTGTTTATAACGGCGAGGACGTGTGGCAGCGGGTTGCCCAGCGCTGCAGGCTGGTCGATGGCCAAGGCATGAATGAGCGTATCGCTCGCCAGCGCGACTGGTTGCTGAGCAATCGCGGATTTATCACGGGAGCCAGTGTCCGGGCCAGCCCTTATCTGCATTTTATTGTCGAGCGCCTGGACGAGCGCAACATGCCGCTGGAGCTGGCACTGCTGCCGATGATCGAAAGCTCTTATAACCCCATGGCCAACTCTCCGGCCGCTGCGGCAGGTTTGTGGCAATTCATTCCATCCACGGGGCGCAGCTTCAATCTGCATCAAAGCGCGACCTACGACGCTCGCCGTGACGTGGTGGCCTCCAGCAAGGCGGCGATGGATTACCTGACCCGCTTGCATGATCAGTTCAATAATGACTGGCTGCTGGCGCTGGCCGCCTATAACGCGGGGGAGGGCACCGTCGGTCGGGCGATTGAGGCCAACCGACGGCGTGGTCTGCCTGTGGACTACTGGAATCTGAATTTACCCAAGGAAACCCAGGATTACGTGCCCAGACTGTTGGCGCTCTCAATGGTTGTGCGCAACCCCAATGCCTACGGTGTGAAACTGACCCCGGTCGCCAACACGCCGTATTTTGACGTAGTCGAGCTTAACCATGCCGTAGACCTGACCCAGCTCGCGGCCACGGCGGGTGTGGATGAGGGCCAGTTGTTGCGGCTGAACTCGGCATTCCTGCGCAAAAAGACCTTCGATGGACCGGGACGTCTGCTGATACCTAAAACCCAGAATCGCGTGCTCACGACCAGCATCGCGCGCATTACCGGTGAGTCCCCGGTGACTGCCAGCATCCCGCTGGTCACCCCTTCAGCCATTGTGAAACGGGCGGCTGAGCGTCTGCCCGCGCCCGCGCCTGTGGCTGAGCGTCCAGTGCGCGTTGCAGAGCGTCCGCCGCTGCCCAAGCCCGTGCAGTCGGCCCAGTTAGCCGAGAACCTGCCTTCGCCCAAAACGGCTCAGCCGTTGCCGGTGGCTCAGCAGCCCACTGCGCCTGAGGCGTTACAGCCAGCTCCTGCAGCTGAATCAGCGCCGGCGGTAGAGATCGCCCAATCCGCACCTGTTGTGGAACCTGATCCGCTTACAAACCGGATACAGTTGCCCCGCATCAGGGATGACCGTTCGTCGCCTCGCAAGCGTGATGACGACGAGTATCGCAGCGGTCCGCGCGAGCTGCCTACGGGGCCGCGCGTCGTGGTTTTTGCCAGTGATCCACGCCAATAACCCCGGTTTTACTCGATTGTTCTATTGAAAACCCCTGAAAAGCGCACTTTTTTGGTGCTTTTTCTCGTTGTCGGACAATATTGATCTGCCTCAATACAACTTCTTTTATTGAGCGTTACCCGTTTTTTGGACCCTAAAGATGGCGCTTAGCCATATGATGTAGAGCGCTACATATGATTATTTTGATGAACTTTTTTAGCCGAATGTAAGTGAAAGATTACACACATTTAGAAACATTCTAGGTGATGGCACGCGATCATCGATCGTATTAACCGCCTGGTTCACAGAACCTAAACCTGCGGTTCCGGTATTAAGCTACGCTGAATCCTTTCCGCGATTCCTTAGATGGCTGTGCCTGGAAATAGTCTAAGCAGGTGGGCTTTTGTTCGGATTGCCGAATGCGATGATGACTAAATGCCAGTACTAGTGGTGCCGAAAAACCGGGGCTATGACCGCTTTGCCAGTATCCAAGCCTCTGTGTTGTTCGGAAATCCGACTGCTCGTGGGGCGGAACTAAGCTGGTTGTATCGACTGTTCTAAAGTGCAAATAGTTAGTGTCAGGCTGTTTTTTGTTTTCTCGTGTTATTGTTGTTCGCTTCTTTAAGCTCGCCGCTAAAAACCGTTTGGTTTTCTTGTTTTGTGTGTTCGGTTTTCTTCTGCTTCCTTACTTGTGACCCCTTTAGTTGTTTTTGAAAAGTCTTATATGTTTCTCTCGAGTAGTGACGAGAAGTTAGTTGCGTTTCATTGCGCGATTTTGGGGCGCTTGCTGCTCAAAGGTGCCTGCTCTTGTCCCGGATCACAGCTGCTTTGAGGTGTGGAGAGGCCCTATGGCTGCGGGGCGAGCCAGCGCATGGACGCTGTAAGCGCTTGTTCGCATTGGAGTAACGATAGATTAAAGCAATCATCTCAAGAGCCTGAGTCTATCGGTAGGGTCGTCTTGGTATGGTGATATTAATATGATAGTAATTCTCAACTTTGTGATCTTTTTCTCATTTCCCGGGGAACTAAATTAATATATTTCTGCCTTGTAAGACGTGGTATTAATACTCCGCTTGCCACCCACCATGAGAGTGAACGATGAGTACAGGCATCGATAAGGACGTCCGAGAGTGTTGGGGCGTAACTGCATTATCAGCGGGTCATCAAATTGCAATGAATAGCGCGTTTCTGGATATGGACTTGCTGTTGTGCGGGGAAACCGGCACCGGCAAGGACACACTGGCCAACCGCATTCACGAGTTGTCCAGCAGGTCGGGACCCTTTGTGGGCATGAACTGCGCCGCCATTCCCGAGTCGCTGGCAGAGAGCCAGTTATTCGGTGTGGTCAACGGTGCATTCACCGGCGTATGCCGGGCTCGCGAGGGCTACATAGAGGCCTCCAGTGGTGGCACCTTGTACCTGGATGAAATCGACAGCATGCCGTTGAGCCTGCAGGCCAAACTGCTGCGTGTGTTGGAGAGTCGAGGTATCGAGCGTCTGGGCTCGACCGAATTCATCCCGGTGGATCTGCGGATCATTGCCTCGGCCCAGCGGCCACTGGATGAACTGGTGGAACAAGGACTTTTCCGTCGCGACCTGTTTTTTCGGCTCAACGTGCTGACGCTTCACTTGCCAGCCTTGCGCAAACGTCGTGAACAGATCCTGCCATTGTTCGACCAGTTCACCCAGGGTATCGCTGCCGAGTTCGGACGTCCCGCTCCTGCGCTGGACAGCGGGCGTGTGCAGCTGCTGCTCAGCCACGACTGGCCGGGCAACATCCGCGAATTGAAGTCTGCAGCCAAGCGCTTCGTACTCGGCTTCCCCTTGCTGGGCGCCGACCCTGTGGAAGCGCTTGACCCTGCCACGGGGCTGCGCACGCAAATGCGCATCATCGAGAAAATGCTCATCCAGGATGCCTTGAAGCGGCACAGGCACAATTTCGACGCGGTGCTTCAGGAGTTGGAGTTGCCAAGACGCACCCTGTATCACCGCATGAAGGAACTGGGAGTTGCAGCGCCGATCGCTGCGACGGCCGGGGTCTGAAACGCAGGTGTGGTTATGCAACGTTGATGTCCTGGGGGTCATGGGATGAGTCTTGATGAAAGGTTTGAGGATGATCTGGACGAGGAGCGGGTTCCGAATCTGGGGATAGTTGCCGAAAGTATTTCGCAACTGGGTATCGACGTGCTGCTATCGGGTGAGACCGGCACGGGCAAAGACACGATTGCCCGACGGATTCATGAGATGTCAGGCCGCAAAGGGCGCCTGGTGGCGATGAATTGCGCGGCCATTCCGGAGTCCCTCGCCGAGAGCGAGTTATTCGGCGTGGTCAGCGGTGCCTACACCGGCGCTGATCGCTCCAGAGTCGGTTATGTCGAAGCGGCGCAGGGCGGCACGCTGTACCTGGATGAGATCGATAGCATGCCGCTGAGCCTGCAAGCCAAATTGCTGAGGGTGCTGGAAACCCGAGCGCTTGAACGGCTGGGTTCGACGTCGACGATCAAGCTGGATATCTGCGTGATCGCCTCCGCCCAATGCTCGCTGGACGACGCCGTCGAGCGGGGGCAGTTTCGTCGCGATCTGTATTTTCGCCTGAACGTCCTGACACTCAAGCTTCCTCCGCTACGTAACCAGTCTGATCGCATAGTTCCCCTGTTCACACGTTTTACGGCCGCCGCCGCGAGGGAGCTCGGTGTTCCCGTTCCCGATGTTTGCCCACTGCTGCACAAAGTGCTGCTGGGCCACGACTGGCCCGGCAATATCCGTGAGCTCAAGGCTGCAGCCAAACGCCATGTGCTGGGTTTCCCCTTGCTGGGCGCCGAGCCGCAGGGCGAAGAGCACTTGGCCTGTGGGCTCAAATCGCAATTGCGAGTGATCGAAAAAGCCCTGATTCAGGAGTCGCTCAAGCGCCACGACAATTGTGTGGATTCGGTAAGCCTGGAACTGGACGTGCCACGCCGTACGCTCTATCGACGCATCAAAGAATTGCAGATCTGATTTTTTGCAAAGACGCTGGAACCGATTCGCAGGCTGCTGCCACCTAGTGAGTACCAAGCAATCACGCTGGTAAATCTTAAGGGGCATCAAATCATGGTCGCATTTGCAGGATTAACCTCCAAACTCACCAACCTTGGTAACAGCGCCGTTGGCGGTGTCGGCGGCGCATTGCAGGGTGTCAACACGGTTGCTTCCAACGCCACTCTTCAGAAAAACATTCTTTTGGGCACCGGCGACAGCCTGTCGGTTGATGCACAAGCCAAGGCCAGTAAAGAGTCCGACGCCAACGGCGCGAAGCTGATCGCGATGCAGGCCCAGGAAACAATGAAGAAGCAGACCATGGACGTGCTCAACGCCATCCAGGCCGGCAAAGAAGACTCTACCAACAAGAAGATCAGTGCCACAGCGACGAACGCTAAAGGTATCAGTTACTAATTATTTCTGATTGCCCCCTCATCAGAGGGGGCCGCTACCTTGGGATGGGCGTTTTATGCAAGCACTTAACAGCATCAGTTCGTTGCAAACCTCTGCATCATTGTTCCCCGTGTCGCTCAACAGCGATGTGAGCGCCAACACCAGCACTTCCAGCAAAGAGCTCAAGGCTGTGATCGATCAGCTGGTTCAGGCGCTGACCCAAAGTGGGCAGCTCGATGAAACCTCACCGCTCGGCAAAATGCTCGCCAAGGCCATGGCTGCGGATGGCAAGTCGGCTAACAGCATCGATGACATCACTGCATCGCTCGACAAGCTGATCCACGAAAAGCTCGGCGACAATTTCGGTGCCTCTGCCGGCATCGGCGCGGGTGGCGGTGGCGGTGGCATTGGCGGGGCGGGTTCTGGTTCGGGTGTCGGTGGCGGTCTGAGCAGCGACGCGGGTGCCGGGCAATCCGATCTGATGAGCCAGGTCCTGAACGGCCTCGGCAAAGCCGTGCTGGACGATCTGCTGACACCGAGTGGTGAAGGCGGAACAACCTTTTCCAGTGATGACATGCCGACCCTGGAAAAAGTCGCCCAGTTCATGGACGACAACAAGGCCCAGTTCCCTACTCGGGACGGCGGCTCGTGGATGAACGAGCTGAAGGAAGACAATGGCCTGGATGCACAGGAAACCGCTCAGTTTCGTTCGGCTCTCGACGTCATTGGTCAACAGCTCGGCCAGCAACAAGGTGATGCCAGTGGCGTTACCAGTGGCGGCGGTCTGGGTTCGCCCGTGAGTGACAGCTCCCTGGGTAATCCTGCAATCGATGCCAACACAGGTCCCGCGGCCAATGGCAATGCCAGCGTCGACGTAGGTCAACTGATCGGTCAACTCATCGACCGTGGTTTGCAGTCGGTTTCGTCGGGTGGCGGTCTGGGTACACCGGTCGACAATTCCACGCAGCCGACAGGTGGCACGCCAGCGGCTAACCCGACGGGCAACGTGTCCAATCAGGACCTGGGTCAACTGCTGAGCGGCTTGCTGCAACGCGGGCTGGAAGCGACGCTTCAGGATGCTGGCAACACCGGCGCCGACCTGCAATCGAGCGCTGCGCAAGTGGCAGCTCAGCTGATCAATGCGCTGTTGCAAGGCACCAATAACCAGACTAACCAGGCTGTGGCCTGACTGACAGCCGCCTGACGGAGAACCAGTGTGACCATTTCCCAACTCAGCAATTTGAAAAGTGTATCGCCGGAGCTTGGGCAGAATGCTCATCAGGGGCTCGGCTCCGAACCCGTTCAGGCGGATGTCGACCTATTCAATGCGGCGATGCGCCCTGACAGCGGGCCAGCAGCGTCGCACCTGTCCGACCGGATAGCCAGTGCGCTGTCCGAGCGGCTGGGCAGTACCGAGAAGCTTTCACAGCAAGCATTACGCCAGATGAAGAAAGTGTCGAACACCGAAGATCCTGGAGACATCGTGCAGATGAGTCGGGCGTTGTCGCAGTGCTCGTTGCAAATGGCGTTGACGACCAAGGTCGTGAGCAAGAGCGCTCAGGCGCTCGACAAGTTGACCAACCTGCAGTAGAGGTTTCCGTGAATTTTCTGAGCGCAGGGCTGCTGCTGTTGTGCATGCTGCTGCTCGGCGGCTGCAGTGATGAGACTGATTTGTTCACTGGCTTGTCCGAGCAGGATTCCAATGAGGTCGTAGCGCGCCTCGCCGATCAGCATATCGATGCGCGTAAACGTCTGGAGAAAACCGGCGTTGTCGTGACTGTCGCCACCAGCGAAATGAACCGCGCCGTGCGCGTGCTCGACGCTGCGGGTCTGCCTCGGCGCTCGCGCACCACGCTGGGGGAGATTTTCAAGAAGGAAGGGGTGATTTCGACGCCGCTTGAAGAGCGTGCCCGTTACATCTACGCCTTGTCCCAGGAACTTGAAGCCACGCTGTCGCAGATCGACGGAGTCATTGTGGCCAGGGTGCATGTGGTGCTGCCCGAGCGCATCGCGCCGGGCGAACCTGTTCAACCGGCTTCTGCTGCGGTGTTCATCAAGCACTCTGCTGCACTTGATCCCGACAGTGTGCGCGGACGTATTCAACAGATGGTCGCCAGCAGTATTCCCGGTATGTCCACGCAATCTGTCGATTCGAAAAAGTTTTCCATCGTGTTTGTGCCTGCTGCAGAGTTCCAAGAGACCACGCAATGGGTGAGCTTCGGGCCCTTCAAGCTGGACAGCACGAACTTGCCGTTCTGGAACCTGATGCTCTGGGTGGCACCTGTCGGTCTTGCGTTGGTGTTGCTGATCGGTGCACTGCTGGTGCGCAGTGACTGGCGCGCCAGTCTGTTGCGACGGATCGGGTTTGGCAGTCGCGGTCGTTCAACGCTGCCGGCACGTGCATGATGAGCCTTTCTGCCGAGGATCACTGGATTCACTGGTGGTGCAACCCCTGGCAGTGGGCACATTCGGAGTGGCATGACCGATTCGCCAACGCTCGTGGGTTATCGGTCAGTGACTGCGATGCGCTCATGGCCAGCCGTCATGGCGTGTTTCTGCAGAGTCTGGGCATTGACCCGGCTCAGCCGCCAGCGCCCGCGGAACCGGTGCTGCGCTGGTTGGCGCTGACGCCCTCGCAGCGTGAGCAGGCGCTAAGCCTGGCGCAGTGCATCTGCTTCTCCCGTAACGAAAGCGACGGCCCTGACGGTCAATGGTGCTGGGGGTTGACCAAAGCGCTGCGCCCCGGTGTCTGGCTGGAGTTTGAACACGAGGACGCGCGTCTTCTGCTGGGCGCCTGGCTTGGGCCGCAATACTGGTCGCGACTGTGTCTGGAGTGGCCGCCCAATGAAGTGCCCGACACCCCCGGCAAGGCACCCGAAAACAAACTTCAGGCGTTATGGCAGGCCATCATGTGGCGCGTCACGGCTGCCTGAATCCGAACCAGCTTCTCTGCATCAGGAATACGCCCATGCTCGCCAAACGCAGTATTGCTCTGACGGCCGCTACGCTGCTGCGCGAACCGATCTTGCGCCGCGAAGACATCGCCGACAGCCTGCTGGCGCGCGACATCCTGGCAGACGCGCGGCAGCAGGCCACGCAGATACTGGCCCTTGAGCAAGAGAAAGCCGAGCACCTTCAGCAGCAGGCGCTGGCGCAGTTCTGGGAAAACGCCAACGCGTTTCTCGGCGAGCTTCAGGTGCAGCGCGAGGCGTTGCAGGAGCAGGCAATGACCGCCGTAGAAGAACTGTTGAGTGAATCCCTGCGGCACTTGTTAGACGACACCACGCTGGCCGAACGTGCGCGGGCGCTGGCCAGAAACCTGGCCGCCAGCCAGCTCAATGAAGCGGTCGCGACGCTCAGTGTTCACCCCCAAATAGCCGACGCCGTGGCTGAGTGGCTGGCAGACAGCCGTTTTTCCGAGCACTGGCAACTCAAGCGCGATGCAACGATCGCCTCGGACAGCTTGCGTCTGAGCGATGCCAATGGCGCGTTCGATATCGCTTGGGCAGACCTGCGCAAGGGGCTGCTGGGTGTCGAGCCTGCTGCCTGATACACACTCTCTGCACTCACTTGATCGCATGATGGAACCGCTCGGCGGGTTTGCTCCACTCAAGGTTTGAACCCTTCTGCTGGAGCACCAGGACATGATCAGTTTCAACAGCTTGCAACGCCATCTCGACAATTCGGTGAGCCGTGCTCACACCAACATGGACCAGGCAGCGATGGAAGCCTCCGAGAGTGGCACCGTCGAAGACCTGCAGGCATTCAACGATGCCCAGCAGCAGGTCGATGTCGCCGGTATTGCCGTCAATGAATGCCTGCGTGCCAAGCACGGTATCAATAAAGCAGTCATCGATGGAATTCAGTGAATTCACCGAGATCGTTGGCCAGTGGTCTGCCCAGCGTCCAGCGATGCCGCTGGACTGCTGGATCGATGACGCCAATGCTCGGCTGGCGGTCGTCGGCGACGGGGTGCGTTGCAGTATCGAACTGCTCGACCCGTACGACGCCGGTGACCCGCAACGGCTCGAAGCCTTGCTTGGCGAGGGCGGCGCAAGCCTGGCGTGTGCCTGCGACGGCGCGCTGGCCATCGATCCGCAGACCCGCTGCGTAGTGCTGGTCAGCTGGATGGCAAACCCCTGCAGCCTCGGTGACCTGCTCGATCGTCTGGAAAGCCTGGCCAATCAGCGCGCGGCCATGCTCAGCCTGATGCAAACCACTATTCGTAACACGACGCCCACTTTGTCCGGGCGTTCGATCCTCAATCACCGGCAACCGGGAGTGTGAAATGCGCAAGGCCTTAATGTGGTTGCCTTTATTGTTGATCGGGGTGATCCCTGCCACGTGGGCGGTCACCCCAGAAGCCTGGAAACACACCGCCTACGCCTATGATGCCCGGCAGACCGAGTTGTCTACTGCCCTGGCTGACTTTGCCAGGGAGTTCGGCATGTCGCTCGACATGTCGCCTGTCCAGGGCAAGCTCGATGGCCGTATTCGTGCTCAGAACCCTGAAGAGTTTCTTGAGCGGCTGAGTCAGGAATACCACTTCCAGTGGTTCGTCTATAACGACACGCTGTATGTCAGCCCTTCCAGCGAGCACACCTCGGCGCGCATCGAAGTCTCGCCGGATGCGGTGGACGACCTGCAAACGGCGCTGACCGATGTCGGTCTGCTGGACAAGCGTTTTGGCTGGGGCTCGCTGCCTGACGAAGGCGTGGTTCTGGTTCGTGGTCCGGCCAAATACGTGGAGTTTGTGCGCGACTACAGCAAGAAAGTCGAAAAGCCCGACGAGAAGGCCGACAAGCAAGATGTTGTCGTGCTGCCACTCAAATACGCCAACGCGGCTGATCGGACTATTCGCTACCGTGACCAGCAGTTAGTGGTGGCCGGTGTCGCCAGTATTCTTCAAGAGCTGCTGGAAAGCCGTTCGCGTGGCGAAAGCATTGACAGCGTGAACCTGTTGCCGGGGCAGGGCAGCAGTGTTGCCAACAGCACAGGTGTCGCGGCCGCCGGCCTGCCTTACAACCTGGGCTCCAATGGTATCGATACGGGAGCACTGCAACAGGGCATTGACCGCGTATTGAACTTCAACAGCAAAAAAACTGCCAAGGGTCATGCCTCAGGCAAGGCAAATATCCGCGTAAGCGCTGATGTGCGTAACAACTCCGTATTGATTTACGACCTGCCAGAGCGCAAGGCCATGTACCAGAAACTGGTCAAGGAGCTGGACGTTCCGCGCAACCTGATCGAAATCGATGCGGTCATTCTCGACATCGACCGCAATGAACTGGCTGAACTGTCCAGTCGCTGGAATTTCAATGCCGGCAGCGTCGGAGGTGGTGCCAACCTGTTTGATGCAGGCACCAGTTCAACGTTGTTCTTGCAGAACGCCAGCAAGTTTTCTGCCGAATTGCATGCGCTTGAAGGCAATGGTTCTGCGTCAGTCATCGGCAACCCGTCGATCCTGACCCTGGAGAATCAGCCTGCAGTGATCGACCTCAGTCGCACCGAATACCTGACGGCCACTTCCGAGCGGGCCGCTGACATTCTGCCCATCACGGCGGGCACCAGCCTTCAAGTGATTCCGCGTTCGCTGGACAACGATGGCAAGCCTCAGGTGCAAATGATCGTGGACATCGAGGATGGCCAGATCGATGTGTCGACGATCAATGACACCCAACCCAGTGTGCGCCGAGGCAATGTCAGCACCCAGGCGGTGATTGCCGAGCACGGCTCGCTGGTCATCGGCGGCTTCCACGGTCTGGAAGCCAATGACAGGATTCACAAGATCCCGCTGTTGGGCGACATTCCCTATATCGGCAAGCTGCTGTTCCAGTCCCGCAGTCGCGAACTGAGTCAGCGCGAGCGGCTGTTCATTCTGACCCCTCGACTGATCGGCGATCAGGTCAATCCAGCACGCTATGTACAGAACGGCAACCCCCATGACGTCGATGACCAGATGAAGAAAATCAAGGAACGACGTGACGGAGGCGAGCTGCCAACGCGGGGCGACATCCAGAAAGTCTTTACCCAAATGATCGACGGCGCCGCCCCGGAAGGCCTGCGCGCTGGCCAGACCCTGCCCTTTGAAACCGATAGTCTGTGTGATCCGGGCGAAGGTCTGACGCTTGATGGGCAGCGCTCGCAGTGGTTCGTCAAAAAAGACTGGGGTGTTGCTGTGGTGGTTGCGCGTAACAACACGGACAAGCCGGTACGTATCGACGAAAGCCGATGCGGCGGTCGCTGGGTCATCGGCGTTGCGGCCTGGCCTCATGCATGGCTGCAGCCGGGTGAAGAAAGTGAGGTGTACATCGCTGTGCGCCAGCCGCAGATATCTAAAATGGCCAAAGAAAGCAGGCCGTCACTGCTCCGGGGAGCGAAACCATGATGATTCGTAGCCTAACGCTCTTGCTCTTGCTGTTTGCTACGCTGACAGGGTGTGCCACCCACGGCTGTGCGGGGAACGCTTGCAAACGCCCGGACTCCAACAACCGCGAGCTGGTCATTTGGTGGCCGCCCGACATGCGCGAAGGTCTGGACGACCGGGACCATGAGCGGGATTACACTGTCGTGCAGTTAAAGGATTAGAAATGATTGAGGTAACGGAAAAGTCGGCATTTTACGCTCAGGTTGCCGCCCAGAGCCCAGCAGTATGGCCAGTGGCCAATGGCGTCGCGTTTGTCAGTCGGCGCGAACACCATGATTGGGGGATCGCCTTGCACATAGAAGGCCGCGCGTTGCGTCCCGATCAACTGCGTGATGCACTGCAACGACGTTTTATGGAGTCAGAGCGTTTCAATCACTACTTCCTGTTTCTGGACGTACGACGCGACTTTGTGGTGTGGCACGCGGTCAACGAAAAACCGGGTTCCTACGCCAGCCTGGACGACATCCGCCGGCATGAGTTGATGCTGGCAGGGCTGGACCATTTGAGCGAGGAAATGCACTGACCGCGTAAGCCGAACGTGTTCATGAGCCCAGGCAAGACGGGTTCATGAACACTGCCTTGATATGAACACCTCCCGCCTTGCAACCCTCCTATACACCCCTCCCTGATACTTACCGTGCTTTGCGCTTGGCGCACCTCTCAAGACAGGACGCAGAGCGTCCAGAACGGCATGCCGACGCGGAGCGTCGCACGATAGTTGTCGTCAGGATTATCGTTCCTCACGCTCCAGTGGAATGCCTTGCGTGACGCTCTGCGTCACAGATCTGCGCAGCATCGCGATACTCAAGACCGGACGCAGAGCGTCGCACGATAGTTTGGATTATCGTTCCTCAAGCTCCAGTGGAATGCCTTGCGTGACGCTCTGCGTCACAGATCTGCGCAGCATCGCGATACTCAAGACCGGACATAGAGCGTCGCACGATAGTTGGGATTATCGTTCCTCAAGCCCCAGTGAAATGCCTTGCGTGACGCTCCGCGTCACAGATCTGCACAGCACCGCGTATTCAAGGTCGGACGCGGGAGCGAACAAGAGTGGAGGTTGTTCACATGTCGTCGTCGATACGAATCACTTCGTCAGTGATCTCTTCCAGCTGGCGGACCACTTTGTAGATGTGGCCGACGGCCAGCAGGGTAGGGCGGGGGATGTATTTTCCGACGTTGACCTTGTACAGCGTGCGCGCCAGCCAGATGCTTTGCACGACCGGAATGCCCGCTTTCTTTGCCTGTGCGATCAGCGCCAGGGCATCTTCGTCCTCGCCCTTGCAGTGAATCATCGGCAATGGCGTCTCGCCAGGCCGGTAGTAAAGCGCCACCGCATAGTGAGTCGGGTTGACCAGCAGCATGTCGGCTTCTTCCACCGGTTTCGGCGCAGCGCTTGGCTCCTGATTGAGAATTTCATGGGCCAGTTGGCGGCGATGGCCCTTGACATGCGGGTCGCCCTCGGACTGTTTGTATTCCTTCTTGATGTCCTCGTGGCTCATGCGCAGCTTCTTGGCATGGAAATACTTCTGCATGGCAAAGTCGATCAGGGCGATGACCAGCAGCAACCCCAGAATCACCCTGAGCACATGCTGAAACAGCTCGATCAGCGCATGCAGATAAGTGGCCAGATCGCTGTTGGCCAACAGGATCAGAGTGCCCAATGCCGGCTTGACCTGGGTATACAAGGTCGCTCCGATCGCCACGGCCTTGAGGATGCTCAGCAACAGATTGAGGATGTTCTGCCCGGAAAACATCTGTTTGGCGTGGGAAAAGGGGTCGATCTTTTTGATATCGAGCTTCAACGCCTTGGGCGCGAAGAGAAAGCCGATCTGCACCCAACTGCTGATCAAGCGCATGAGCATCGCCAGACCCACGCTGCACAAGGTAAAGCTCAGTACCACGGACAACCCTTCGCTGGCGATCAGCTCGACTGCCGACATGAAAGGCCGTTCAATACCCTTGAAGGTCAGCGCCAGCAAAGCCTGCAGGCGATTCACGCTTTCATTGGCCAGGCCCAGCGTGACCTCACTGACAGCCAGAAGAACCAGCAGCTTGCCGAGGTCCTGGCTTTGTCCGACCTGGCCCTTTTCCCGCGCGTCGCGGATCTGTTTGGGCGTGGCTTTTTCTGTTTTTTCGCTCACGGCACCTGCACCACAAAGCCCAGTATCGACTTGAGATCAGCCAGCTTCGACAATTCGCCGGTGCCCAATTCCAGCAGCGTCGGCAGGTAGACCAGCAGAAAGGCGATACCGGCCATGCTTTTGGCCGGCATGGCCAGAATCGAGACGTTCAGCTGTTGCGCGTACAGCCCGATGATCGCCAGCGCGGCCTCGATCAACAGCAGCAACGCGATGAAGGGCGCGGCATACAGCATCATGTGTTGCAGGGTCTGGTTCAACTGACCGAGAAACACGTCCAGGCCTTCCGCGGTCATGCCTGGCAACCACGAAGTGGGCGGCCAGACCATGTAACTGTCCCAGATGACCTGGGTAATCAGAGACAAACCGCCTGAAATGAGCACCAGCATGACCAGGGTTTCCTGAAACAGCTCGCCCAGCGGCGTAGCGTCAGGCCCCAGCGACGGGTTTATCTGGCCGCCGCTGAGTGCACCGCGCTGGCTGTCGAGCAGAGCGCCCACCGAGGCGAACATCCAGAAGGGCGCATACAGCAGCATCCCCAGCAGCGTGCCCAGCACGACTTCCTTGAGCAGCAGGCCGCCGATGGCAAACCAGTCGTCATTGAGTGAGGTCAGTGCGCGGCTGATGCCGGGCGCAGGGATCATCGCTACCACCGCCACTACCGCATAGCGCAGTGGGCCTTTCAGGTATTTGAAACAAAAGGCCGGCACCAGCAGCATGCACGGCACCAGACGCGCCATTGCCAGGCCCATGCCGAGGATGAGATCGAAGAAATTCTGCGCGTCCAGAGGCATCTAGTGGACGACTCCAGAGCGGGCGATAAGATCGAAAGCCATGTTGATGAACTGGATCAGTTCGACTCCGATCCAGCGACCGGTCATGGCCAGCGTCATGCCCACTGCCGCCAGTTTGATACCGAACGGCAGGGTCTGATCCTGAATCTGCATGAGTGCCTGCAACAGCGAGGTGATCACCCCCACCAGCACCGCAACGCCCAGTGGCGGAGCGGTCAGGATCACCACCAGAAACATGCCTTGCTTGAACAACGCCAACGCTTCCATGACCGCCTCACATATACGAATAGAAGAGGCTGTCGAGCAGACGCGACCAGCCCGACACCATGACAAACAGCAGCAACTTGAGTGGCAGCGACAGCGTCATGGGCGAGACCATCTGCATGCCCAGCGCCAGCAGCAGGTTGGAGACAATCAGGTCGATAACGATGAACGGGATGTAGATCAGAAAACCGATCTCGAAGCCGGCTTGCAGCTCCGACAGGACGAACGCCGGGATCGCCAGCAGCAAGTCGTTCTTGCTCGCCTGGTCTGCCATTTCCTTGGGCCACATGCGCTGGGTGTTGTCGAGCAGGTGAGCGACGACATCCGGGTCGGTATTACGGGTCATGAACCGTTGCAGCGGTTCGATGACGGTTCTGGCGCTGGCTTGCAGTTTTTCGGTATTGCCCAGCTCCAGTGGGTGGTCATGCACACGCTGCTGCATTTCATGGGCCACCGGGGCCATGACGAACATGGTCGCCGCCAGAGCGATGCCGTACAGCGCCATGTTTGGTGGCACCTGCTGCACGCCGATGGCATTGCGGGTGATCAACAGGGTCATGGCAATCTTGAGAAACGCGGTGCAGACGATCAGCAAAAAAGGGATCAGCGACATGGCCCCGAGAAACAGGGCCAGCAGGAGCGGGTTCGCTCCTTCCATGATCATGGCTGGGCCGCCAGCCGGGTAATCTGCAAGCCAAGCCGGCCATCGACATCAACCAGTTCGCCTTCAGCCACCACGCGCTCGCCGTGGCACAAGGTGGCATAACCTGGCGCAACGCCGCCCACTTCGAGGATGGTCCCGGCGTCCAGCCGCCGCAACTCGGCGAGCGTCAAGCGCAATTCACCGCAACGCAGCGTCAGGTCCAGAGCCAGAGAGTCGAGGCCAGAGGGTGCTTGTTGCTCTTCTTGCTCCTCTTGCTCGTCGTCATCCGGTTCGGCCTCTGCATATTCGGACTCGTCGTCCGGCTCGGCCCACTGTTGTTCGTGCTCGTGCTCGTGCTCCTGCTCAGCCGTTTCATCGTCATAGTCTTCGAGACTTTCGACATCATCCTGATACAGATCTTCAGTACTCATGGTGGCTGTGCTCCTCGTGGCTGAGCCGCAATAAAAGATGCTGGTCCTGACTGTCGGTCTGGGCTGCCCATTGCCGTCCCGCCAGGGTCAGAAAGCCCTGTCCGGCGCTGTCGAACTTGCAGTTGGCGGGCAGCAACACATCGCCAGGACGCAGCGAAGCGAGTTGTTCAAGCGTCAGCGATAGCTCGCCAAGGATCAGCGGCGTGCTAATCGACCAGCGCTCGTCGAGAGGTTTCAACCGGGCTTGCCAGGCGGCGGAACGCAGCAGCGTGAGCAGCGTCTCGGGCGTTGCGTGCAGGTGGGCATGGACCTGTTGATCGGCCAGCCGGACCTGAATCCGGCAGCCGACAGTAAGCTCTGCACACGCCTGGGGCAGCGGCTCAACCGGGGCCAGCAGATCGGCAATGGTCGGGCTCAGGCGTTGATTGAAAAACTGCCAGTACCAGGCTTGCTGTTCGCCGCCCAGCGTCAGGGGGATATCGCCCAGCAGGCTCAGCAGTGCTTCGGCATCGCTCAGGCACAGCGCCCCGACGGCGGTGTTCAACCAGACGCCCTTGGCAGGTGTCTCGTCAGAGGCGATCAGCGGCAGCAAGGTCAGCTCTGCCTGTTGGCCCTTGGCGCTGAAGCTCAGGCATTGACCGGCGCCCAGCTCACGCGAGACCTTAGCCAGCAGCGGGTCGACCTTGCGCAGGCACAAGGCGCTCATGCTGAAAGGTCTTCATGCATGTCCAGCTCAACGTCCTGCCCAAGCGCTTGTGACAGCGAGTCGCGGCATGCGCCCGTATGGGCACTCAGACGCTTGAGTACATCGCGGCGGGCAAAGCCCAACTGCACGCTCCAGCGGTTTTCGGTTTTGTTGGCATTGACCCGAACGCTGCCCAGGCTGGGCATCAGCAGGGTGAAACTGAGGGGGCCGTCAGGCTGATCCGGCAGGCGCTGCGCCAGCTCGTCGATCAGTTGGGTCGGCACTTGTTCTGCGCGTACCGGAAAGGCTATACCGCCCCCGCCAAAGCCTTGCTGACCAGGTTCGGCACTTACGGGCGGCACCAGCAGTTGCGAAAAGAACATGCCGTCGGCACTCATCGGGGTGTCTTGCAGCGACTTGCTCAGTACCGAACGGCTGGTCTGTACATCGCCACGGCCCAGGCCACCGGATGCAGGGCGTTTTTCACCGAATGGTTTTTCGCTAAGAGCTGTGGCTGGCCGCTCGACAGGCGCAGGGCGCTGGGGTGCTGGTGGCGCTTTGGCCGGGGTTTTGATCGGTGCGGTCATCGTCACTTAACCTTCTTCGTTGAGCGTCTCCTCCATGCAGGCGAGTTTCTCGACCGCGCGCTGAGACGCTTTGGCTTGCAGGCGTTTGTGTTCAAGCAACGTCTGCTGTTCGGCTACCCGCAATTGCTGTTGCTGCACGTCCTGGCGGATAAAGGCCAGGCGGTCGAGCATGTTTTTTTCTTTCTCATGCCATCGGTCGACATCGTTCAGGCTGATGGTTTTTTGCAGATGGTCCTGCGACAGGCTCTCGCGACGTCGCTTGTGGTTGTCACGTTCCTGGTCCAGTGACGCCCGGGTCTCTGATAAGTGGTCGAGCATCGATTTCAGTTCCACCTGCGCCTGGCGATGTGCTCGCTCGGCACTTGCCTGACGATGCTGGCGCAGCGGCGTCAGCAGGCTGATCACCTGTTCCAGAGCCTCCCGTTGCGGGTCTTCCTCGAGTGTTTCGTCCATCATTACTCCGGCAGTTGCGAGGTGATGCGCAGCAACCCGTCGAGGGTTTCCTGCAGGGGCACAGGCTCACGCAGGTCCTGGCGCAGAAACGCATTGATCGCGTCGTTCAGTTGCACCGCGCAATCGGTCACCGGGTCGGCGCCGGCCTGGTATTCACCCAGGCGCAAGAGCATTTCCACTTGCTTGTAGGCCGCCAGCAACTGGCGCAGACGATTGTTGGCGCGCTGGTGATCGCGACCGGTGACGTTGCTGAGGATCCGGCTGATGCTGGCGGACACGTCGATAGCGGGGTAGTGGCCGCGCTCGGCCAGCTTGCGCGACAGCACGATATGGCCGTCGAGCAACGAGCGTACTTCATCGGCCACGGGGTCGTTCATCGAGTCCTGCTCGATCAGTACGGTGTAGAGCGCGGTGATCGAACCGTTTTCGCTCATCCCGGCACGTTCCACCAGCCGTGGCAGCAGGGTGTACACCGAGGGTGGCAGACCGCCGCGGCCCAGCGGTTCGCCCGATGCAATGCCGATTTCCCGTTGCGCACGGGCAAATCGGGTCAGGGAGTCGAGCAGCAGCAAGACCTTCTGGCCCCGCGCGCGAAAGGCTTCGGCGATGGCGGTTGCCGTGAAAGCGGCGCGGGCGCGTTCCATACTGGATCGATCGGACGTGGCACAAACCAGTACCGAGCGAGCGCGCAGGGTTTCGTCCAGTTCATGGTCGAGAAACTCGCGCAGTTCGCGGCCCCGCTCACCGATCAGCCCGAAGACGATGACGTCGCAGTCCATGTTGCGGGCCAGTTCGGCCATCAGCGTGGTCTTGCCGCAACCGGCACCGGCGAACAGCCCGACCCGCTGGCCTTCACCGAGCAGAATGGCGCTGTCGATGGCCCGTATGCCGGTAGGCAAAGACCGGGTGATGCGCGGCCGCTGGGTTGGCGGCAAGGCGTCGGCAATCACCGGCAGCGTGTCGCGGCGATCATCCGGCCCGGCAAAGGCCCCCAGGCAATCACCGAGCAGCGGCCGTCCGAAACCGTCCAGCACGCAGCCCAGCAACGTGTCGTCCACGCCTATTCGATGGGCGATGCCGAGCGGGCGGATCGGCGCACCGACCTGAATGCCGTCCGGCGCACCGAGGGCGCTGAGCAGCGTGCATTCCTGGGTGAAGCCAACGATTTCAGCCAGCAGAAAACTGCCGTCGGCTTTGCTCACTTCGCACAGATCGCCGACCTTGGCTGCCGGTATCTTGCACTCCAGCAAAATCCCGCGCACCGCGCTCACCCGGCCACTGACGCGCACGGCGGAGTACTGGCTCAAGCGCGCTGCGTGGGTGTCTTTCCACTGGTTCAGTGCGGCGTTCACCAGGTCACCTCAATGTGTCGGTCGCCATCGAACTGCAAACGCTGATCGTCGATTTTGGTCAGGCGCAGGCCGTCTTTTTCATCGCCCACATACATGCGGCGACCGTCGGCGGTCACCAGATGCGCATGCGGCCCGGTCATGATCTGCACGACAACAAACGGCAGGGTATTGCGCGCGCTGGCGACGTTATCAAGCACCGTCACGGGTGAGTCATAACGGTCCTTGAAACGCTGCAGCATGCGCTGATAGACCACCAGCGACTCTTCCTTGAGATGCCCATTGAGCATCAATCCCTCTGGCGTTTCGGCCACGCTGACGTCAGTCAGCATGCGGTCGCTGAGCATGGTAGTGAGCTGATGCCGCACAGCTTCCATGCTGGCCAGGCGAACGCGCTTGTCAGTCGCCGGGCCGGCGGGTTTCGCTGCAGGTTGCGATGTTTTGGGCGCAGCGTTCGGCATGCCGGGCGCGGTTGTCATGGCTGAGGCGATGTGCGCCGGGCCTTGGTCGAGCACGATGGCTGCCGGGCGTGTCAGGCTCCAGGCGCTGCCGATCACGCCTACCAGCAAGCCGGCGATTATCCCGGTGGTGCGGTTGAGAAATTGCGAGCGCGACTTGACCTTTTCCAGCGGCGCTTCGTGACGTGCAGGTTCGGCCTCAGCCTGCGGCTGCTTGGGGATAACGGCCGGAACCGACGGCCACTCATCGCCGGCTGGCGAGACGCACAACCACACTGAACCGAGCATGAACGCGGTGTTGAGCGTCAGGTCCACGCTGGCCTGTGAATGGCCCTCTTCATCGCACACCGCGCCCTCTTCAGCGTTGAGGGTCCAGCTGTCGTCCAGGCGTTGCAGGCGGCAATGCAGGCTTTCCACGCCAGAATCGTCCAGCGCCAGGTCCTGCTGTTGAGCAGAGCCGATCGACCACTGCTCGCCGATCAGGGGCAGTGCTGCGCCCTGGTGCTGGCCGTTCAGTACGCGTAATTCAAACATCTGACCATCTCCGTATGCTCAAACCTGACAGGCTCAAGCGGCATGCTCGTTGTCCATCGGTTCGAGGTCATCTTCAAGGTCGAAGCGACCCATGACCCTGACCTTGGCTGCGTTGCTGATTTCCGCAAAAGACAGTACGGGAACGTGATAGAACTCTTCTCGCAACAAGGTGCGCAGCGGGCTGCGCAGATCCTGTGCAACCAGCAGCACCGCCTGTTCAGGCGCGCGCAACGGAAAGGCGATATGCAGCTGTTGCACGAGCATCTGGCTGATGTCGTTGCTCAGCGCAAAAAACGTTTCTGTCTGTGTCTGGCGCAGACCGTCACGCAGCAAGCCTTCGCTTTCCGGTGTCAGCAACCACACCTGCAAGCCATCGGCACCGCAGTACTGGTGGTAAATCTGGGACTTGAGGGCGATTCGCACATAGTCGGTCAGCACGTTGGTGTCGCGCTCGTGCTGGCAATGCTCGATCAGTGTTTCGGCAATCACCCGGATCGCCCGCAATGGCACGCACTCGGAGGCCAGTCGCTGCAAAACCGCCGAGAACCGCGTGAGGGTCAGCACTCGCTGCATTTCCTGAGCAAGCTCAGGCTGCTCCGATTCCAGCCAGCCGAGAATGGCTTTGGTTTCCTGCAAGCCGATGAACTGCGGGCCACAGGATTGCAGCGCGCGCTCCATGCGTTCGGTGATGAGGGTCATGGAACTGACGGTGGCCAGCTCGCCGCCTTGCTCGGCCGGTAGCCAGACCCACTGATCTTCCTGGCGATCCGTGGTGCCGGAGATGGCGGCGGGCACGTCCTCACCGTTGAACTGGCGGACATCCACTGCCACGTGTGTCTGGGTGAAGGTCGCCTTGAGCATCGGGACGTCGTAGACCGTGAAACGAAATTCGTCTGGCTGCAGATGGTCCACGTACTCGATGATGAAGGAGGGCAGCGTCAGGCCGAACTGCACCACCAGCCGGTTGCGTCGTTGACGGATCTCACTGACCAGCGCATCGACCAGCGCGCTGTTCTGGCCAGGGTGAAACTGCAGGACAAACTGACGGCTGGGGGAGAACGTGCGCAAGTCTTCCTTGCCATTCATCTCCGGCGCTACCGCAACGGCGCCTTGTTCTTCTGCCTTGGGTTTGGCCCTTTGCAGTTGCAGCATGCCGCCGGCACCGCAAATGATCGCAATGGTGATGAACACGCCGGTTGGCATACCCGGCAGTGCCGCGAAGCCGAGCATCGCCACTGCGGCAATGATCCAGGCCTTGGGCTGGCTGGTGATCTGCTCGGCGATTTCGCGACCGATGTTGGCTTCAACGCCTGCTTCGGTGTTGGGTACGCGGGTGATGATCATGCCGCAGGTAACAGAGATCAGCAGCGCCGGAATCTGCGCGATCAGGCCGTCACCGATGGTCAGTACGGTATAGAGCTGCAAGGCGTCGCCGGCGGTCATGCCGTGCTGCACCACGCCGATGGAAATACCACCGATCATGTTGATGGCAACGATGATCAGGCTGGCAATGGCGTCGCCGTTGACGAACTTCATTGCCCCGTCCATCGCACCGAACAGTTGGCTTTCCTTGTTCAGTTCCGAGCGGCGGTTGCGTGCTTCGTAGACCGAAATCAGGTTGGCCCGCAAGTCACTGTCGATGGACATCTGTTTGCCGGGCATGGCGTCCAGCGTGAATCGGGCGCCCACTTCTGCAACCCGTTCCGAGCCCTTGGTGATCACCAGAAAGTTGACCACCGTCAGGATCAGGAAGATCACCAGGCCTACTGCCAGGTTGCCGCCCACGACGAACTGGCCGAAGGCCTCGACGATGTGTCCGGCGTCCTGGTTGAGCAGAATCAGCCGCGTGGTCGAGATCGACAACGCCAGACGGAACATGGTGGTCAGCAGCAGCACCGCAGGGAAGGTTGAAAACGCCAGCGGCCTTGGCAGGTGCATAGCCAGCATGATCAGCAGGCAGGAAATACAGATGTTCACCGCGATCAGAACGTCGACCAGCCCGGTGGGCAGTGGCGTGATCATCATGAATACGATGGCAATCACGAAGAACGCGCCGACCACCTCTGAGCGACGCATGGCCGACAAGGCGACCATGTTCAGAAAGTTGATGATCTGATTCATCAGACGAGCCCCCCGTAGAGCTGCTTTTGTTCCTGAGTGGTGAGTTCAGCCATCAGGATGAGCAGGTTGCTCAGTGCGGTCTGGCGGCTTTTCATGTCGCGCCAGAGCAGGATCGGCAGTTGCAGCAGCATGGGGCGCAACCCGTTGAGGAACGCCAATTGGTGCTTGAGCTGCTTGCCACCAATGTGTTGAGTCAGTTGCAGGGTCTGGTTCACATTCATTCCATTGGCCGTCAGGGTCAGCAAGTGCTTGAGAAAGGCTGGCGGGTCGACCGTCAGGTCGGGGTTCTTGTTGCGCATACGGCCCAGCAGGTGCTCGCAACCTTTCAGCAGCGTGGTCACGTGGCGTGCCGTGTTGAGGCCGTGCATCAGTGTGCGCAGTTGCTCGTGAGAAGCTGACGGCGTCATCGCGGACAGGTCGTCGGCGATCGCGGTGCGCATATCGCGCAGGTCAATGTTGAATTGCCCGGCTTCTTGCTGCTCGCCGAGCAATGCTTCGATCAGGCCGGTAATGTTTGGCTGGCCGGAAACCGCCACGCTATAGAGGTTGCGCAGGGCGACTCGACGCTTGTTATCGATATTTGGCCGCGCGAATGCCTTGGCGCTGTTGATCCCGGCGCGAGCACGTGGACCGTACTTGCGACGCAGCTGTTTGAGCTGCTGTGTCAGGACCACATGCTCGCCCATCTCACCGTCGGCTTCGGCCTGCTTCCTGGCGGCTTGCAACACCACATGAGCCTTGGCGGCATCACCGTCGGTGTAATCCAGAACCTGTTTCAGATCTGAGGAAGAGTCATCCTGCATGAGCTTTTTGCGCAATACCCTGGCCGCGTTATCCAGCCCGGTGTCCTGATCGGTCATCAGCAGTTGATAAAGCTCACCGAGCTTCACCGCTCGCGACTGCAAGGCATTGTTGCTGGCGATCAGGTCGCGCTGAATGAGGATGCGTCTGTGCTGGATGAGCGCGGCCGCGAAGCGCGAAACCTGTTGTGGCGAAGTCCCTGAATTGTGCAGATCAGCATTGGGAAGTGGCTGCGCAGCAGGCGTCACGACGCGGGTCGGCGCGACCGGAAGTATTCGCATGATAGGCGGAGCGACGATTTTCATAGGGCAGTTCTAAGCCGGATTATGTCCGCTGAGTGGGTCACGGTCCCGGATCAGTTCCCTTGCGAAGCTGACCGATGTTTTTGTGCCAAAAGCTGTTGTGGCAAAAAACGGTTTGCGCAAAGTTTTGTATTACAAAGAATTTCACATTTTAAAATATCTTTATAAATCAATCAGTTATTTCTATTTTTAAGCTGGCATGGTTATCGCTATAGGGCTTGTACACCACTAAATCAGGGTAAGCCCATGTTTCAGAAGATTGTGATCCTCGACTCAACCCAGCCCCGTCAGCCATCTTCGTCCGCCGGTATTCGCCAAATGACGGCCGATCAGATTCAGATGCTCAGGGCGTTTATCCAAAAGCGGGTGATGAACCCTGATGATGTGGATGACATTCTCCAGTGCGTGTTTCTTGAAGCCCTGCGTAACGAGCACAAGTTTCAACATGCCAGCAAACCGCAGACCTGGCTGTGTGGCATCGCGCTGAACCTGATCCGCAATCACTTCCGCAAAATGTATCGTCAGCCGTATCAGGAAAGCTGGGAAGACGAAGTGCATTCCGAGCTGGAAGGGCACGGTGATGTCAGTCATCAGGTAGAGGGGCATCGGCAACTGGCGCGAGTCATTCAGGCCATTGATTGCCTGCCGTCGAACATGCAAAAAGTGCTGGAAGTGTCGCTGGAGATGGACGGCAATTATCAGGAAACAGCGAACAGCCTCGGCGTGCCGATTGGCACCGTTCGCTCACGCCTGTCCCGCGCGCGGGTTCAGCTCAAGCAGCAAATCGACCCGTTCGCCTGAATGGCGATCTCGATCATTTTTTCTGGAACCAACTTGCACCTTCAACCACACAGTTGCCATCGCTCACTCTCGGATGGCAACTCACCATGCGTATATCCAGTTCTCCCTTCGTTATCGTGAACCAACCCACTCCTGGCGAACTGGCTCTGGCTGTTGAGTCGCCTCTTGCCAAAGCCTTGCCGACACCTGTGGGTGGCGGTGGGCAAGCCGGCGTGCAGTTCGGTCAGCCGGCCGGCAACACGCAAGGCGCGCCGACAGGAGCCGAGCAGACCGCGTCGTCTATCCTGGCTCTTTTGCTCCAGGGCAGTGGCGGGGCAGCTGCCAATGCCAATGTGAATAATCAGGTCCAGCCGCAACCCTGCGCAGATTCTCCTGCCGAGGCTGCACCGACTGAAGCGACTGCCCCGGCCGCTCCGGTTGAACAGGTCGCAGCTCCCACGAACACAGATGCAACCGACGCTTCCAACGCCCCCAAAGCCGCAGACGCAGCCTTTCTCGACAATTCTGAATACTCCTCGCCAGAAGCTCTGAAACGTTGGGAACCGATGGTTGCCCATCTGCCGCCCGAAGAGCGCGAGCAGGCGGCGAAAGAGCTCAATCGCCCGATTGCAGCGGCATGGATGGCGCGTGATGATGGCCCCGATGCCGGCAAGGCCATGGATTTCATCAACGCCAACCCGGCGCTGAAGACCGCCGTGGACGTTGCTCAGGGTGGTGGCAACGCAGATGGCAAGATCACGAACAAAGATCTCAAGACCTTCGCAAAAAATATGGAAAAGGCCGCAGACAGTGCCGACAAGGACTTGGCCAACTACACCAAGGACAACCCCGACGCTGACCCGCAGTCACTGGAAATGGTGCGCAGCGCGGCAGTGATGCGAGCCAATATGCCACTGGCGATTGCTGCCGACCCACATCATGCAGTGGATGCAGCGGACAAGACCAAAGTTGACGGTAATGTCGACGCAGAAGACCTGAAGGGGTTGGCACAAAGTAACCCAGGGTTGTCCGGAGCGCTCAAACAGTCCTGCAGCACCTGGTCGCAACCAGGCTTTTTGGGTCAGGTAGACGAAGCGGGCATGTCGGGGCGCAAGAAGGCTGCGCACAGCCCTGATAAGATGTTCGACGCGAAAAATCTGAGTGAGTGGATCAAGAAAAGCGCACCCACCAACGGCGGCCAGTTCGCCAGCATGCTCAGCGATTCTGCGACGCTCAATGCGGTGGCCGGGATTGATATCAGCAAGCTGGACAAGGACGTATTCGACAAACCCAAGTCTTACAGCGGTGCACAGAAAGCGGCCGTCATGGTCAAGTTGCAGCAGACCCAGCAAAGCGTTATCGCCGGGCGCAGCCTGCGCAACACCGACAAGACCGAGCAGGGTTTGAACGACCGGATTTCCCAGCTACAGGCTGATCCTGACGTACAAGCGTACCTCAATAAAAGCATTCCCGAGCAGGAGCGCAATCTGGTCCGCAGTGATGCCTCGCTGCAAAAGGCAGTCGTCGAGCAGACGAAAAACGTCAATAGCGGTCAAGCGCTGCAGACTGATATGGACAAGGCGGACAAGGCCGTCAACAAACATAATCCGAATGCCGATTACAGCGGCGCCATCAGCGGTTTGTCCGCCCAGTTGCAACTGCAAAAAGACCTGTTCCCCGATTCCAAAGTACCCACTACCAATCAGGTGCTTGAAAACAAACCCGATCTGCAAGACAAGATTGCCACGTCCTACGTGACCAACTTCAGCGAAGGCGGTGCACTGAAGCAGCTGCTTGGCCAGAAAAAGTCTGATGCCAGCCAGTCTCTGCAAACCGCCGATAACCAGAAAGCCATTTACGACAGCGTGCTGCCCCCTGATTTCACCGAAAATCAGCATGAAAACTACATGAACAGCACGTTGGGTACGCTGCAAGACTCCAAAAAAGGCCGCAAGCTTCTGGAAGGCAAAAGCGATGAGGGCGGACCGTCCATGTTGACTCAGCTCGCCGAGGCGGGCGTCGGCGGCAAGGCGCTCAACTCGATCGTGGGCTTTGCTTCAGTGTCCAGCCTGATCGCTCATGGCGACAAGCTTGGCGCAACCCAGGCCATTTACGACAGCACGAGGATGGGCGCCGAGGCCATTAAAGGTGGCATCGACGCCGGGGCGAAGATGATGGGCCGCGAAGCCTCAGCCGGCCTAGGGCGTCTGGGCGGACAGATGATCGGTCGCGCCGTCGGCATGGTTGCCGGTGAAGCCACCGGCCTTGCCGCAGGTGCCGCCCTAGGCGCCGCGATTCCAGTGGTCGGCTGGGCAATCGATGGCGCCCTGGCGGTAGGTTTCGGTATTTCCATGATCATTGATGCTGTGAAAAAGCATAAGGCGCAGAAGGCGTTCGACCATAACGTTGATCCGGTGCTTGATCAGTTCGGGATTGCGAAGGCGCATTGATTGACTGAAATGTCGGGGCCCGGGCAGCGTCACGCCCGGGCTCGGCACTATTTTTCGTACGCGGAGATTCAATCATGAGACCCGTCGGTGGACCGGCTCCAGGCTATTATCCGCCAACCTATGAAGCTGAGCGTCCCACTGCGCAAGCTGCAGGAAACGATCGCGCCCGATCTTCACAGGCCAGTTCCTCTCCAGCAGCCAGCGTTGCGCCAGAGACTCCAATGCTGGGGGACCTGAAGCGCTTTCCAGCCGGGCGCTATCCGGATATGAAGGTAGAAAATATCCGGCTGAAAATCGAGGGGCAGGAGCCTGGCGGAAAGGATGGCGTAAAGCACACCAGAAGGCGTAAGCCGGACGCAGCAGGCAGCAGTCATGTGCACGGCGGCCAGAGCGTGGCCTCGACCTCGGCTTCAGCTCAAAGCAAAGCATTGCAGGATACGAACTTCAAGGCGAGCGATCTTGCCGAGCTCGCGCGCTGGTGTGAGAGCCCGCACCCCTATGCGCTGGCACCCTCAAAAGCAGCGGGGAAAAGCAGCCAACTGTCTGCAAATGTTGTGAGCATCCTGTTGCAAGAAGGCAAGCACGCCCTTGAACAGCGCCTTGAGGCTCAAGGTCTCAAGCTGGCCGACGTTGTTGTCTCGGAAGGTCGGGACCACCTTCATATAAATCTCAATTACCTTGAAATGGACAGTTGTCTGGGGACGTCCAAGGGTTTATGGGCACCTGACAGTAATGACAAGAAACTGATTGCCAAGGCAGCGCGTTATTTTGATGATTTCAACGCGCAAAAGTTACCTGAGCTGGCGCCGTTGACGAAGATGAAAAGCAAGGACAGTCTCGGTGTCATGCGCGAGCTGTTACGTGATGCGCCGGGGCTTGTTATTGGTGAGGGTCACAATTCAACGTCCAGCAAGCGTGAACTGATCAATAACATGAAGAGCTTGAAGGCCAGTGGCGTGACCACGCTTTTTATGGAGCACCTCTGCGCCGAGTCACATGACAAGGCGCTCAATAATTACCTGAGCGCGCCCAAAGGCAGTCCGATGCCTGCCAGGCTGAAAAACTACCTCGATTTGCAGAGTCAGGGTCATCAGGCCCCGGAAGAGCTCCACACGAAATATAACTTCACCACCTTGGTGGAAGCGGCCAAGCACGCCGGGTTGCGCGTTGTCTCGCTGGATACAACGTCCACCTATATGGCCCCGGAGAAAGCTGAGATAAAGCGTGCCCAAGCCATGAATTACTACGCAGCAGAAAAAATAAGGCTGAGCAAACCGGAAGGTAAGTGGGTCGCTTTTGTCGGGGCAACGCACGCCACTTCCTGTGACGGAGTCCCAGGGTTGGCAGAGTTGCATGGGGTACGCAGTCTGGTGATCGATGATCTGGGCCTCAAGTCCCGAGCGACCGTCGATATCAATGTGAAAAACTACGGCGGCAAGCTGAATCCAGACGTGAGGCTTTCCTATAAGGTCTGAGCGCTTGAACACGCGGGCGGCAGTGCATGAAATTTGTCAGTTTACTGGAAACAGCATCATAGAAAGGGACTCGTTTATCCGGCCTCGCTACTGAGGTTAAGGAAGGTCTGAAGTAAGCATCGATTTTTGATGCCTTCATGGCCTGAGGTTCAAAAAAACTCGCCCGATCAGATAGTCAGACGTTTTTGCGCTGTTAACTCATCGATTTTCCTTCAAACAGCACCTTTCCAAGGCGTTTTTCCGCATTACAGGCGCACCTCTCCCATCGCCAGCAGCCGTTTTCGCACCATCCAAAGGTTCGACAAGGCAAACAGAGTAGCCTGTTGCGCGGTGTTTTTAGCCAGCCCGCGAAACCGGACTTTCGTATAACCAAACTGGCGCTTGATCACGCGAAGCGGATGTTCAACCTTCGCCCGCAACTGGGCTTTCGTGAACTCGATTTTGCGATAGACCCGTGCGATCAAACTTTTCTCGCCATGCTTTTTATAACGGCTTGGGCGTGCCGCAATTGACCAGATCATCTGGCGATCCTGATGCTCCGCACGCTTGTCCACGCCGGTGTAGCCCGCATCACCGCTGACATAGGTTTCCTCACTGTGCAGCAGTTGATCGACCTGAGTCACGTCCGCCACATTCGCCGCAGTACCCACCAGGCTATGGACTAAACCCGACTCGGCATCGACGCCGATATGCGCTTTCATGCCGAAGAAATACTGGTTTCCTTTCTTCGTCTGATGCATTTCGGGATCGCGTTTGCCGTCCTTGTTCTTGGTCGAGCTCGGCGCATGAATGATCGTCGCATCGACCACCATACCTTGGCGCAGCATCAAACCTCGATCACCCAGATAGCCATTGATGACCTGCAAAATCCCGCCTGCCAACTCATGCTTTTCCAGCAGGCGCCGGAAATTGAGAATCGTGGTTTCATCGGCGATTCGATCCAGACTCAACCCTGCGAACTGGCGCAGGATCGTTGTCTCGTAAAGTGCTTCCTCCATCGCCGGATCGCTGTAATCAAACCAGTTCTGCATCAGGTGAATCCGCAGCATCGCCATCAGCGGATAGGCCGGACGTAAAAATCCCATCTTGCATTGGAACCGATTTCGATGAGTCGCCACACATAAGCGTGACTCATGATTTCTTCAACAATTCTGATCAACAAAGGTGGTTGTTATGAAACTTAAAGATATCTGCTCTAAAACAAAATTCATTGCATTGGCCAGCTTTGCTGTCCTCTCTCTGCAAATGCCTTTGGTGCATGCCGATGGTGGCGCCCAGCTAAGTGGTGCTCAAGGTCAGGGAAGCGCTGCCTTGAACAGTGGCTCAGGCCAGGGGGGTACAGCGCAGAGCGGCTCTCAATCAGGTTCCCGAGACTCATCGACCTGCTGTACGCCTACCGCTTGTATCACGCCATGCCCATAACGAAACAAGCATTCGCGCAGGAAGGTAGCTTTGGGTGCTAACGGCCAACCCGAGTAGAGGAGGGTAAGATCGCGGGTTGAGTCAGATCACTTTTCACCAAACGAAAAAAGACCTTGAAACTCAAGGTCTTTTTTCTGATTGTGCTTCCATGTTTTTTGATGACAGTTCGTTAACCTTGCAAAAGGTATAGACCTATTGCAATGCAACCCGCCTGTAAGCCAGGTGGCGTACTGAGGCATCAGGCCTTTATCACGGGCCAGTCAGCCGATTCAATAGCGGGCATGGCCCCTGCCGCAAACGAATCCGTATCGCTGGGCGGCCTCTGCGGCGGCCTCGATGGCGGCACGCTGGTCAGCTGCACTCTGGGCACTACCAGCGTCTGCTGAGGCCGAGACCGCGAATGCATTGCCAACTGATGCTCCCAGCCGATGACGCAACCGATGACACGTGGTAAATAGTGCGCCGTGATTGAGCTAACCAATGCGGCATCTCGAAGGAATGGAGCAGCCTGCTCGCGTATCGCGAGCCACAATCAGGTCCGACGACGCTTTGGAATTACGGTGAATCAGATGCAAAAGACGACCCTATGGGCTTTAGCCTTTGCAATGTTGGCAGGGTGTGGGGTTTCGGGGCCGGCGCCGGGAAGTGATATTCAGGGTGCCCAGGCAGAGATGAAAACACCCGTTAAACTAAATCTGGATGCCTACACCTCAAAAAAACTGGATGCTGTGCTGGAAGCCCGCACCAACAAAAGTTATATGAATAAAGGTCAGCTGATCGACCTTGTATCAGGAGCGTTTTTAGGAACACCGTACCGCTCAAACATGTTGGTGGGCTCAGCGAATGTACCTGAACAATTAGTCATCGACTTCAGAGGTCTGGATTGTTTTGCTTATCTGGATTACGTCGAAGCGTTTCGAAGATCAACATCGCAGCAGGATTTTGTGAGGAATCTCGTTCAGGTTCGTTACAAGGGTGGCGATGTTGACTTTTTGAATCGCAAGCACTTTTTCACGGATTGGGCTTACGGAACGGCATACCCTGTGGCGGATGACATTACCGCGCAGATAAGCCCCGGTGCGGTAAGTGTCAGAAAACGCCTTAATGAAAGGGCCAAAGGCAAAGTCTATCTGCCAGGGTTGCCTGTGGTTGAGCGTAGCATGACGTATATCCCGAGCCGCCTTGTCGACAGTCAGGTGGTGAGCCACCTGCGCACCGGTGATTACATTGGCATTTACACCCCGCTTCCCGGGCTGGATGTGACACACGTCGGTTTCTTTATCGTGACGGATAAAGGCCCTGTCTTGCGAAATGCATCTTCACGAAAAGAAAACAGAAAGGTGATGGATTTGCCTTTTCTGGACTATGTATCGGAAAAGCCAGGGATTGTTGTTTTCAGGGCAAAAGACAATTGAGTTAACGGGTGGCTGGCATGGGGGCGTTCTGCTCGATCCCTGTGTAAACAGCGAAAATGCCCAGCCGAATCTCAGCAATGTCCTCGTGCGTAGCCTTTTTTGGAGTGACGTCAGGTTTTATGCAACGTGACTGGCGTCCACTATTTGACGGAGGCATGAAGCTGCCATACCGCATCACACACTGATAAATGTATCGATTAGCATGCCACGCAACAAAAAACTCATCGTTCTCCGTTTGAGCAATTCTCCCCAAAACCGGTCAAACCATCCGACACTGCAAAAAAATGCAGTGCGGAAGTTTTTTGGTACTCCCAGCATCGGTAGGAGAGTCGTGTGAACGGTCGCTATAGAAATTGATGGGTATGAAACAGGCTGCAGTTTGGTCGACCTCTGTCGGTCTTGCAGAAGGCTGCAGTTACATACTGTTTTAGTCACTGATCGAACGTGTTCAGTAACCCTTGCTTCATCATTTTCACTTATCCGGGAAAACCTGATGCGCGCGTATAAAAACCTGACGGCAAAGATCGGCGGCTTTCTGCTTGCGCTGACGATCATTGGCACTTCGCTACCTGCATTTGCCGTAAACGATTGTGATCTGGACAACGACAACAGCACCGGTGCCACGTGTGGCGGCAACGACAAGGATCTGGATAACGACAACGTGACTGACGCGGCATTTGGCGGCAACGACAAGGATATGGACAATGACCACCACACCGACGCGGCATTTGGGGGTAACGACAAGGACCTGGACAACGATCACCATACGGATGCAGCGTTTGGCGGTAACGACAAAGATCTCGACAACGACAACAAAACCGATGCGGCTTTCGGTGGAAATGACCGCGATCTTGATAACGACAACAACACCGACAACTACAACGGCACGCCGTCTGCCGCTAAAAAGTAGCAACGCGACCTACCGTGTTATTTCGTGGAGGCGAGCGTCTTGCGCTTGCTGATACGGGCAGGTCTTGTGCACGTTAGTACGCCTGCCTCTTGTTGAGGAAGGCGTTTTCGTATCAGGGGGCAGAGCGGCGTCCGTGGCACGAGGTCACTATTATTCAGCTTGCAGACGACTGAAATTTTTTCGCCACCAGCGTCACGCCTTCGGTGAAGCTGTAGCCATAGCCGAAGACATAGGACTGGTCTCCTGGGCTTAGTTCAGTTCTATTGTGACGTATTTCGTATCGGTATTTGAGCGCATAATCATAAGCCCCGGACAATATAGGCAATACCGTTTGAATCTCATAACCGTCAGCATTGAGTTGCGCCACTGCGTCTTCGACGTCTTTCGATAGCCGTTCACCGTCTATCTGACAATCAGACCACCCGGTTTGCTGCCACTGGGTCTCTTTTTTCATGATTTCCTTGTCGCCGAAAAAGCCCTTTTTAATTTCGCCTGTAGGTACTTTAACCGAGACTTCCTCCCCAATGGGTTTGAAGTAAGCTTTTACGTAGACGATCTTGTTCATAGCGTTATCCTTGGTCGTGTGATCCGGGTACCGACGCTCTGCGCTGGAAGGCAGTCCTGGGCGCTCCGCGGCCAATTCCGGGCAGGTGGGGTAGATCGCAGCCTCAGTCAGACCACTTTCCACCAGACGAAAAAAAAGACCTTGAATTTCAAGGTCTTTTCTCAATGGTGGTGCCCCGAGGGAGAATCGAACTCCCACTTCTTTCGAAAACGGATTTTGAATCCGCCGCGTCTACCAATTCCGCCATCAGGGCTCAATGGCGGCGAAGTATAAGGATGAGTTTTCCGTTGGTCAACAGGGATTTACGCAGGTTTTTTACTAATGCCGTCAAACCGGATAAACTTCCCGGCCCTGCTAAACGAACCCGATCATGCGCGTCGCTGACTTTACCTTCGAACTCCCCGATTCCCTGATTGCTCGTCACCCGTTGGCCGAGCGTCGCAGCAGTCGTCTGTTGACCCTTGATGGGCCGACGGGCGCGCTGGCACATCGTCAATTCACCGATTTGCTCGAGCATTTGCGCTCGGGCGACTTGATGGTGTTCAACAATACCCGTGTCATTCCCGCACGTTTGTTCGGGCAGAAGGCGTCCGGCGGCAAGCTGGAGATTCTGGTCGAGCGCGTGCTGGACAGCCATCGTGTGCTGGCGCACGTGCGTGCCAGCAAGTCGCCAAAGCCGGGCTCGTCGATCCTGATCGATGGCGGCGGCGAGGCCGAGATGGTGGCGCGGCATGACGCGCTGTTCGAGTTGCGCTTTGCCGAAGAAGTGCTGCCGTTGCTGGATCGTGTCGGCCATATGCCGTTGCCTCCTTATATAGACCGCCCGGACGAAGGTGCCGACCGCGAGCGTTATCAGACCGTTTACGCCCAGCGCGCCGGTGCTGTGGCGGCGCCGACTGCCGGCCTGCATTTCGACCAGCCGTTGATGGAAGCAATTGCCGCCAAGGGCGTCGAGACTGCTTTTGTCACTCTGCACGTCGGCGCGGGTACGTTCCAGCCGGTGCGTGTCGAGCAGATCGAAGATCACCACATGCACAGCGAATGGCTGGAAGTCAGCCAGGACGTGGTCGATGCCGTGGCGGCGTGCCGTGCGCGGGGCGGGCGGGTGATTGCGGTCGGGACCACCAGCGTGCGTTCGCTGGAGAGTGCCGCGCGTGATGGCCAGTTGAAGCCGTTTAGCGGCGACACCGACATCTTCATCTATCCGGGGCGGCCGTTTCATGTGGTCGATGCCCTGGTGACTAATTTTCATTTGCCTGAATCCACGCTGTTGATGCTGGTTTCGGCGTTCGCCGGTTATCCCGAAACCATGGCGGCCTACGCGGCGGCCATCGAACACGGGTACCGCTTCTTCAGTTACGGTGATGCCATGTTCATCACCCGCAATCCCGCGCCGACGGCCCCACAGGAATCGGCACCAGAGGATCACGCATGAGTCGCACCTGTCGTATGTCTTTCGAGTTGTTGGCCACCGACGGCAAGGCCCGTCGCGGTCGCCTGACCTTTCCGCGTGGCGTGGTCGAGACCCCGGCGTTCATGCCGGTGGGCACCTACGGCACGGTCAAGGGCATGTTGCCGCGTGATATCGAGGCCACCGGTGCGCAGATGATTCTGGGCAACACCTTCCACTTGTGGCTGCGTCCGGGCACCGAGGTCATCAAGGGCCACGGCGACCTGCACGATTTCATGCAGTGGAAAGGGCCGATTCTGACCGACTCTGGCGGTTTTCAGGTGTTCAGCCTGGGCGCCATGCGCAAGATCAAGGAGGAGGGCGTGACCTTCGCCTCTCCGGTCGATGGTGCCAAGGTGTTCATGGGCCCGGAAGAGTCGATGCAGGTCCAGCGTGACCTGGGTTCGGACGTCGTGATGATTTTCGATGAGTGCACGCCGTACCCGGCCGACGAAGACGTAGCACGTGTCTCCATGGAGCTGTCGTTGCGCTGGGCCAAGCGCTCCAAGGTCGCGCACGGCGAAAACACTGCCGCGCTGTTCGGCATTGTTCAGGGTGGCATGCACGAGAACCTGCGCAAGCGTTCGCTCGAAGGCCTGGATGAGATCGGCTTTGACGGCCTGGCGATTGGCGGTCTGTCGGTGGGCGAGCCCAAGCACGAGATGATCAAGGTGCTGGATTACCTGCCGGGCCTTATGCCAGCAGACAAACCTCGTTACTTGATGGGTGTAGGCAAGCCCGAAGATCTGGTCGAAGGTGTGCGCCGTGGCGTTGATATGTTCGATTGTGTCATGCCGACCCGCAACGCCCGCAACGGCCACCTGTTCATCGATACCGGTGTGCTGAAAATCCGTAACGCGTTCCATCGCCACGACAATACGCCGCTGGATCCGACCTGCGATTGCTACACCTGCAAGAACTTCTCGCGTGCTTATCTGCATCACCTGGACAAGTGCGGCGAAATGCTGGGGAGCATGCTCAATACGATCCACAATTTGCGGCACTACCAGCTGCTCATGGCTGGTTTGCGTGAGGCTATTCAACAGGGTACATTGGCCGCCTTCGTCGATGCCTTCTATGCCAAACGCGGCCTTCCAACGCCGCCTCTGGGTTGAAACAGAACGAGTTTTTCCTGCTTTTTATACTAATTATGTAACTGGAGCGACAAATGAGCTTTTTCATCTCTCCCGCTTTTGCGGATGCTGCTGCACCGGCTGCCGGTCCTGCGGGCAGTGGTTTCGAGTGGATCTTTCTGGTCGGTTTTCTGGTCATCTTCTATCTGATGATCTGGCGTCCACAGGCCAAGCGCGCCAAAGAGCAGAAAAACCTGCTGGGCAACCTGCAGAAAGGCGACGAAGTCGTGACCAGCGGCGGCATCGCCGGCAAGATCAACAAAGTGACCGATGACTTCGTGGTAATCGAAGTGTCCGACACTGTTGAGCTGAAAATCCAGAAAGGCGCCATCGCGGCCACTCTGCCTAAAGGCACCCTGAAAGCGATCTGAGTAGCAACTTTTACCCATCGACGGGGCGCGCAAGGCGCCCCGCGTTTTAAGCGGGCGGCGTGATGCTGAACAAATACCCTCTGTGGAAATACGTACTGATCCTGGCGGTGCTGGTGGTCGGTTTCATTTATTCCGCACCCAATCTCTACCCTGATGATTCTGCCATCCAGATCAGCGGCGCGAGCACTGCGCTGCAAGTCAATCAGGCAGACGTGGATCGTGCAGCCAAGGCGCTTACCGATGCCGGCATCTCGGTCAAGGCTTCTTCTCTGGCCGAGAATGGCAAGGGCGGTTTGTTGCGTCTGAGCAAGCAGGAAGATCAGTTACCAGCCAAGGATGTCGTGCGCAAGGCGTTGGGTGATGACTATGTCGTCGCACTGAACCTGGCGCGCACCACGCCGACCTGGTTGCGCAACCTGGGCGCAAGCCCGATGAAGCTCGGTCTCGACCTGTCCGGTGGTGTGCACTTCCTGCTGGAAGTCGACATGGACAAGGCGATCGATGCGCGTCTGAAAGTCTACGAAGGCGAAGTCAAATCCCTGTTGCGCAAGGAAAAGGCGCGTTATCGCAGCCTGCCGCAGCTGGGCAACGTGATTCAGCTGGGCTTTACCGATGATGCAGAGCGCGAGCAGGCTCGTGCACTGGTGCGCAAGACCTTCACCGATTTCGAAATCACGCCTGCCGAGCTGAACGGTATTCCCGTACTGCGCATGGCGCTGACCCCGGCCAAACTGGCCGAGATTCGTGAATACTCGATCAAGCAGAACCTGACCACCGTCCGTAACCGGGTCAATGAGCTGGGTGTTGCCGAGCCGCTGGTTCAGCGTCAGGGTGCCAACCGCATCGTGGTCGAGCTGCCGGGTGTGCAGGACACGGCCGAAGCCAAGCGTATTCTGGGCAAGACCGCCAACCTCGAGTTCCGTCTGGGCGCAGGCCCGGATGATTCGAAGGGCACCACCGAAATGTTCGAATTCCGCGAAGGCGGACGTCCGGCAGCGGCAGTGGAGCGTGGTCTGATCATCACCGGCGACCAGGTGACTGACGCCAAGGCCAGTTTCGACGAGCACGGCCGTCCACAGGTGAACATCAACCTTGATGGTCACGGTGGCGAACTGATGAGTCGCGCAACCCGCAGCAATGTGGGTCGCAGCATGGCGGTGATCTTCATCGAGCAACGTCCGACCACCACCTACACCAGGCAGATGGTCAACGGCGTCGAAAAAGACGTGCCGGTGCAGACCTTCAAGGAAGAAAAGAAAATCATCAGCCTGGCGACCATCCAGTCGCCGCTGGGCAGTCAGTTCCGGATTACCGGTCTGAATGGTCAGGGTGAGTCTTCCGAGCTGGCGCTGCTGTTGCGCGCGGGTGGTCTGGCCGCGCCGATGTACTTCGCTGAAGAGCGCACCATCGGTCCGAGCCTGGGTGCCGACAACATCACCAAGGGTATCGACGCTTCCCTGTGGGGCATGCTGTTCGTATCCATCTTCATCATGGCGATCTACCGCTTCTTCGGTCTGATCGCTACCGTTGCCCTGGCCCTGAACATGGTCATGCTGCTGGCGCTGATGTCCTTGCTGGGTGCCACACTGACCCTGCCGGGTATCGCCGGTATCGTGTTGACCATGGGTATGGCGGTGGATGCCAACGTGTTGATCTTCTCGCGGATCCGTGAAGAGATCGCCAATGGCATGACGGTGCAACGCGCTATCAACGAAGGTTTCGATCGTGCCTACACGGCGATCCTCGACGCCAACCTGACGACGCTGCTGGTCGGCGGCATTCTCTTTGCGATGGGCACCGGCCCGGTCAAAGGGTTTGCGGTGACCATGTCGCTCGGGATCTTTACCTCGATGTTCACGGCCATCATGGTGACCCGCGCTATGGTCAACCTGATCTACGGCGGTCGTGACTTCAAGAAGTTGTGGATTTAAGGGGCTGCCATGTTACGTACCATCAACTTCATGGGCGTTCGCAATGTTGCGTTCGCCATCACGATGCTCCTTACCGCACTGGCGTTGTTCAGCTGGTTCCATAAAGGGCTCAACTTTGGTCTGGACTTCACCGGCGGTACGCTCATCGAGCTGACCTACGAGCGTCCTGCCGATCTGGGCAAGGTTCGTCAGGAGCTGGTTTCGGCCGGCTACCACGAAGCTGTTGTGCAGAGCTTTGGCGCCACGACTGACTTGCTGGTGCGCATGCCGGGTGAAGACCCGCAATTGGGCACTCAGGTCGCTGAAGCGCTGCGCAAGGCCGGTGCCGATAACCCGGCAGTGGTCAAGCGTGTCGAGTTCGTCGGCCCGCAGGTCGGCGAAGAGCTGCGTGATCAGGGTGGCCTCGGCATGCTGATGGCGCTGGGCGGTGTTCTGATCTACCTGGCGTTCCGCTTCCAGTGGAAGTTTGCTGTCGGCGCGATCATTTCGCTGATCCACGACGTGGTCGTGACGATGGGTATCCTGTCGTTCTTCCAGATTACCTTCGACCTGACGGTATTGGCGGCGGTGCTGGCGATCATCGGTTACTCGCTGAACGACACCATTGTGGTCTTCGACCGGGTTCGCGAAAACTTCCGCCTGCTGCGCAAGGCTTCGCTGATCGAGAACATCAACATCTCCACCACGCAGACACTGCTGCGCACCATTGCCACCTCGGTTTCGACCCTGTTGGCGATCTCTGCACTGTGGGCGTTCGGTGGCGACAGCCTGGAAGGCTTCTCCATTGCGTTGTTCATCGGTGTGCTGGCGGGTACCTACTCGTCGATCTACATCGCCAACGTGGTGCTGATCTGGCTGAACCTGACCACCGAGGATCTGATCCCTCCGGTGGTTGTCGAGAAGGCCGACGACCTCCCGTAGGTCCGGCCATCATAAAAAAGGCGCGAGTGCTGAACTCGCGCCTTTTTTTATGCTCCAAGGCTAGGCATTGCGCAGTCATGCTGCGTTTCGATTGGTCAGGAGGTTCAAGTGAACAAGTCTATGCTTGTTGGTGCTGTGTTAGGTGCTGCTGTGGTAACTGCTGGCGGCGCCGTTGCCACCTATAGCCTGGTCAAGGGTGGTCCTGAATACGCGGACGTATTGGCGGTCGAGCCAATCAATCAGCAGATCAAAACCCCCCGTGAAGTTTGCAAGGACGTAACCGTTACCCGTCAGGCGCCGGTCAAGGACCAGCACCAGATCGTGGGCAGCGTTATCGGCGCAGTTGCTGGCGGTTTGCTCGGCAACCAGGTCGGCGGCGGCAACGGCAAGAAGCTCGCAACCGTAGCGGGTGCGGTCGGTGGCGGTTACGCAGGTAACAAGGTGCAGGAAGGCATGCAGGAGCGTGATACCTACACCACGACGCAGAACCGTTGCACCACCGTCAACGATGTGAGCGACAAGGTAGTGGGCTACAACGTCAAGTACAAGCTGAACGAGAAGGTTGGTCAGGTTCGTATGGCGAGCGATCCGGGCAGCCGGATTCCGGTCGACAAGGAAGGTCAGCTGATATTGGGTCAGGCGCAATAACGCCTGCCGCTGAGCTTCTTCAAGGCATAAAAAAACCGGCGAAACAGACTGTGTGAAAACACACTGATGAAGGCCCAAGCAAACGCCCCGACTTGTTCGGGGCGTTTTGTTTTGTATTGGCAGCAGACGAAAAAATGACCGCTCAGCCCATCAAAGCCATCAGATGGCGCACACCGAGCACTTTAATCGCTCGTTTCAGGTTATAAGCATTCACCGCCAAGGCCATTTCAGCTTTTGTCCCCTCCAGTTGTCGCAGCAAGAAACGGCCATTACCAAATAGCCATTGCTTGAGGTTGCCGAAGGGGTGCTCAACGATGGATCTTCGGTTGGCCATCATCTCAGGATGCGCCTGCATTCTTTGCTCCATCCGCTCGAAAGCCTCTTCATGGGCATGTCGTGAGACATAACGGCGCTGGGCTCGAGTGCATTGCGTTTTCAGCGCGCAGTTGGCGCAGTCATCGACCTCAGCCTGATAGATCCGATCACCTTTGTTGTGCTGTTTTAGCGTTAACCATTTGCCTGCCGGACACTGGAAACGATCGTGTCCGGCCTCATAGATAAAGTCTTTTCGCTCAAAGAGCTGCTCTTCCTGACTGCCAGGGTTTTTCGAACGATTGGGCGGTACATAGGCCGTAATCGAAGCATCCTCGCAGGCCTGAAACTGCTTGCCATTGGAGTAGCCGGCATCGGCAGTGACCGTCAGCTCATCTTGCTGTAACTCTGCTTTGGCGGCCTTGGCCATCGGCTCCAGTTGCTTTCGGTCATCGCCATCCTGGGTGACCTCATGATGCAAAATCAGGCAATGCTCGGCGTCCACGACGGTTTGCACGTTGTAGGCCACACGTGGCCCTTTGGCCGTGCGCATCATTCGGGCATCGCTTTCATGAGTGTTGAACTGCTCGATGCCCATCGAACGCATCAGTGCCTGGCAACTCTGATTATCCTGTTGTCGAGCCTCAAGCTGTGCCAGTGCTGCTTTGATTGCGCTGCGATCAATTGAATCTGTGGTTTCAGCCTTGTCGGCCTCATCCAGCTCGGCCAGATACTGAGCGATGCGCTTATCCAGTTTTTCTTCCTGGCGCTTGAGCTGCTTCAAATTCACATGACGCCGTGAGGAGGCGACCGCCTGAAACTTGCTGCCGTCGATGGCCACCAATTCACCGGCGATCAAGCCTGCTGTGCGACAAAATCGAACGAAAGCACGGCAGGTCGCGATGAAGGCGGGTTTATTGTTCTTGCGAAAGTCGGCGATGGTCTTGAAGTCGGGCTTGAGCCGGTTGATCAGCCACATCACTTCGATGTTGCGCTGACACTCGGCTTCAAGACGTCGCGATGAGCGAATCCGCTGAAAATAGCCGTAGAGGTAGAGTTTTAGCTGATCGGCGGGATCATAAGCAGGGCGCCCCGTGCTTTTTGGAATCGCTTTATCGAAGCCCAGTTGCACCAGATCGAGCTTGGCAACGTACAGGTCAATGACACGAACGAGGTGATCCTCGGGGATCAACTCTTCCAGCGAGACCGGGAATAGGCTGGTCTGGCTGCGGGACTCACCTTGGATGTAGGCCATAACGAAAAATGCTCTGTATCTTTCGATACGGAGCATTTTCTTTGAGCGCTGCGCAGATTGCTAGGTTTTCACACAGTCTGGAAAGCCGGTTTTTTTACATCTGCAGCTTAGCGCTTGAGCGAAGCGGGCAGGTGCGGTGCGATGGCTGTCAGAACGGCCTTGAAGCACTTGGTGTTGCCGGCGACGATGTGGCCTTTTTCAAGGAAGTCGTGACCGCCGGTGAAATCGCTGACCAGGCCGCCTGCTTCCTGAATCAGCAGTGCGCCTGCGGCCATGTCCCACTCGGACAGGCCCGACTCCCAGAACGCATCGAAACGGCCGGCAGCGACATAGGCCAGGTCGAGGCTGGCAGCGCCTGCACGACGAATGCCGGCGGTCTGGCCGACCAGGCTGCGGAACATACCCAAGTAGTTTTCGAGGTTGTCCATCTGGTTGTCACGGAACGGGAAGCCCGTGCCCAGCAGGGCGCCTTCCAGGCTCTTGCGCTGGCTGACGCGCAGACGGCGACCGTTCAGGGCAGCGCCGCGACCACGGCTGGCGGTGAATTCTTCCTGGCGAACCGGGTCCAGAATGACGGCGTGCTCAAGACGGCCGCGGTATTTGCAGGCAATGCTGACTGCGAAGTGAGGAATGCCGCGAACGAAGTTGGTGGTGCCGTCCAGTGGGTCGATGATCCACAGGTAGTCGGTGCCTTCGCCGCTGCCTTCGTGCATGCCGCTTTCTTCGCCAAGGATTCCGTGAGTCGGGTAGGCCTTGCGCAGGGCTGTGATGATGCTCAGCTCGGCGGCACGGTCGATCTCTGTGACGTAGTCTTTGGCTTCTTTTTCGTCAACCTTGATGGTATCCAAGCGCTCGATGGAGCGGAAAATCAATTCGCTGGCGCTGCGGGCGGCGCGCAGCGCGATATTCAGCATGGGCTGCATGGACAATTCACCTAAGGTTGTTAAAGAGAGCCGGGCATTCTATGGGCTGATTCGAATTATTTCCAGCCTTGCGTTGTTACGGTTGTCGGGTTCGCGTGTGTTTTTTTACCTCGCGGGCGGGCCGTCACGATCTTCAGGGGTGCACGGCTTCATAGCGCTAGGCGAGTCGTTTCTGTAAGATTTGCCCCCCTAATTCGCATCAGTGAGCATTCGCCTTGTTGCAGAACATCCGTGTTGTCCTGGTCGGCACTACCCATCCCGGAAATATCGGCGGTGCCGCTCGCGCCATGAAAAACATGGGTCTCACGCGTCTGGTACTGGTCGATCCTCGTATCTTTCCTTCGCCCGATGCCGATGCACGGGCGTCGGGCGCCACCGATATTCTCGAAGGCGCGCAGGTTGTTGCGACCCTTGAAGAGGCTTTGGTCGGCTGTCGTCTGGTGCTCGGCACCAGTGCGCGTGATCGCAGTCTGCCGTGGCCGTTGCTTGATCCGCGGGCGTCCGGTGAGAAAGTCATCGAGCAGGCCGGGGAGGGCGCTGAAGTGGCGCTGGTCTTTGGTCGCGAGCATGCCGGCCTGACCAACGAAGAACTGCAGCGCTGTCACTTCCATGTGCACATTCCGTCGGACCCCACGTTCAGCTCGCTCAACCTCGCCGCTGCCGTGCAAGTGCTCAGCTATGAGGTGCGCATGGCCTGGCTGGCGGCTTCAGTGCAGGCAGACGAGGGCGAAACGCCCAAGGTCGCGTCGGCGCATAACGCCGAGCTGGCGACGATGGATGAGATGGAAGGTTTCTATGGTCATCTGGAAACCACGCTGGTGAACATCGGCTTCCTTGACCCGGAAAAGCCGCGGCACCTGATGGCGCGGCTGCGCAGGCTGTTCGGTCGCAGTGAAGTGGAGCGCTCCGAGCTGAGTATTCTGCGCGGCGTCCTGACCGAAACCCAGAAAGCCGCACGCGGTGAACCCTACAAGCGGAAGGACCAGTAATGTTCGAGCGTCTGCGAGAAGACATTCAAAGCGTATTTCATCGCGACCCTGCGGCGCGCAATGCTTTTGAAGTGCTGACCTGCTACCCGGGCATGCACGCCATCTGGCTGCACCGTTTCGCTCATGTTCTGTGGCGCAATGGCTGGAAATGGCTTGCGCGAGTGGTGTCCAGCTTCGGCCGCTGGATGACCGGTGTCGAGATTCATCCGGGCGCACGCATAGGCCGTCGCTTCTTCATTGATCACGGCATGGGCATCGTGATCGGCGAAACCGCCGAAATCGGCAATGACGTGACGCTTTATCAGGGGGTGACCCTGGGCGGTACCAGTTGGAACGCCGGTAAGCGCCACCCCACGCTGGAAGACGGCGTGGTCGTGGGTGCCGGTGCCAAGGTGCTCGGGCCGTTTACCGTGGGTGCAGGCGCCAAGATCGGTTCCAATGCCGTGGTGACCAAGGCCGTGCCTGCGGGCGCGACTGCCGTGGGTATTCCGGGGCGCATCATCGTCAAGTCCGACGACGAAACCGAAGCCAGGCGCAAGGTCATGGCGGAAAAGCTTGGCTTCGATGCCTATGGTGTCAGTGGCGACATGCCAGACCCCATCGCCCGTGCCATCGGTCAGATGCTGGATCACCTGCAGGCGGTCGATGGCCGTCTTGAAGGCATGTGCGACGCCCTCGGCAGGCTGGGCAGCGATTATTGCGCCAAAGACCTTCCCCAGTTACGCAACGAGGTCTTCGACTGTGTCAAGGATGCTCGCGAAGACACCGTCGACTAGCGTGCCCAGGCTGCGTGGTGCGTGCCATTGCGCAGCAGCTTTGCTATGATGCAGCCCGCAGTTTTCGCTAATCCCGACTGTTTTACTTGGTCTAATAGTTGACTAATTTGCTCGGGAATAGCATACTCGCTCTCATTCCGAACCTCTGCGGTATACGCCATGCGACTGACTACTAAAGGCCGATACGCTGTGACAGCCATGCTTGACCTGGCGTTACATGCGCAGAACGGGCCAGTGTCTCTGGCCGACATCTCCGAGCGGCAGGGCATTTCCCTGTCTTATCTCGAACAGTTGTTCGCCAAACTGCGTCGCGGCAATCTGGTTTCCAGTGTTCGTGGTCCGGGCGGCGGTTATCAGCTGTCTCGTGACATGAAAGGCATCCAGGTCGCCCAAGTCGTCGACGCGGTCAATGAATCGGTCGATGCCACGCGTTGTCAGGGGCTGGGTGATTGCCACGCTGGCGATACCTGCCTGACCCACCACTTGTGGTGCGATCTGAGCCAGCAGATTCACGAATTTCTAAGCGGTATCAGCTTGGCGGATCTTGTCACTCGCCGTGAGGTACAAGAAGTCGCTCAGCGCCAGGATATGCGCCGTGGTCATAACCACACGTCGCAACTGGGTAAGATCGAAACGTCCGCCGTCGAATGAACGCAGATGAATGAGCGGTGCGCCTGCCTGATAGGAGAGCTTCAATGAAATTGCCGATTTACCTCGATTACTCCGCGACGACCCCGGTCGACCCGCGTGTCGCGCAGAAAATGATCGAATGCCTGACGGTCGAAGGAAACTTCGGCAACCCTGCATCGCGCTCCCACGTCTTTGGCTGGAAAGCTGAAGAGGCGGTCGAAAACGCGCGTCGTCAGGTCGCCGATCTGGTCAGCGCCGACCCTCGTGAAATCGTCTGGACTTCGGGTGCCACCGAATCCAACAACCTTGCGATCAAGGGTGTTGCGCATTTCTATGCCAGCAAAGGCAAGCACCTGATCACTTCTAAAGTTGAGCATAAGGCTGTGTTGGACACCACGCGCCAACTGGAGCGTGAAGGTTTTGAAGTGACCTACATTGAGCCGGGCGAAGACGGTCTGATCACGCCATCGATGATTGAAGCCGCACTGCGCGACGACACCATTCTGGTGTCGATCATGCACGTGAACAACGAAATCGGCACCATCAACGACATCGCTGCCATTGGTGAGCTGACCCGTTCGCGTGGCGTGCTGTTCCATGTTGACGGCGCCCAGTCGACCGGCAAGGTTGAAATCGATCTGGCCAGCCTCAAGGTTGACCTCATGTCGTTTTCCGCACACAAGACCTACGGTCCGAAAGGCATCGGCGCGCTGTACGTCAGCCGCAAGCCGCGTGTCCGCCTTGAGGCGGCCATGCACGGCGGTGGTCACGAGCGCGGCATGCGTTCCGGTACGCTGGCGACGCACCAGATTGTCGGTATGGGTGAAGCGTTCCGTATCGCCAAGGAAGAAATGGCCGCTGAAAGCGTGCGTATCAAAGCGCTGAGCGATCGCTTCTACAAGCAAGTCGAAAACCTGGAAGAGCTCTACGTCAACGGCAGCCTGACTGCCCGCGTACCGCACAACCTGAACCTGAGCTTCAACTATGTCGAAGGCGAGTCGCTGATCATGGCGCTCAAGGACCTGGCGGTATCGTCCGGTTCGGCCTGTACGTCGGCCTCGCTTGAGCCGTCGTATGTACTGCGCGCTCTGGGTCGTAACGACGAACTGGCGCACAGCTCGATTCGCTTCACCTTCGGTCGTTTCAGCACTGAAGAAGAGATCGATTACGCCGCGCAGAAGGTGTGCGAGGCTGTTACCAGGCTGCGTGCACTTTCGCCGCTGTGGGACATGTTCAAAGACGGCGTCGATATCTCCAAGATCGAGTGGGCGGCGCACTAACTTAAAGCTGCCTTCAAGACAGGTCATGTGCAACACCGGCGTGACCTGCAGAGCGGCTCCCTGATGTGAGAGGAACAGAATCATGGCTTACAGCGAAAAGGTCATCGACCACTACGAAAACCCGCGCAACGTCGGCAAGATGAACGCGGAAGACCCTGATGTGGGCACCGGCATGGTCGGCGCTCCTGCGTGCGGCGACGTGATGCGCCTGCAGATCAAGGTCAACGAGCACGGCGTTATCGAAGACGCCAAGTTCAAGACCTACGGCTGCGGCTCGGCAATTGCCTCCAGCTCGCTGGCCACCGAGTGGATGAAGGGCAAGACTCTGGATGAAGCAGAGACCATCAAAAACACTCAGCTGGCGGAAGAGCTGGCGCTGCCTCCGGTAAAGATCCACTGCTCGGTACTCGCCGAAGACGCCATCAAGGCGGCTGTTCGTGACTACAAGCAGAAGAAGGGCCTGCTGTAAGCGGGTCTTCCAAAAGAAGTCAGAGACAAGTAAGGAGCTCCGATGGCTATCAGCATGACAGAAGCTGCCGCTAACCACGTACGCCGTTCCCTCGACGGGCGCGGCAAGGGTGATGGCGTTCGTCTGGGTGTTCGCACCACAGGCTGTTCAGGTCTCGCCTATGTGCTCGAGTTCGTCGATGAAGCGGCCAGCGAAGACACCGTATTTGAACTGCACGGTGTCAAGGTGATCATCGACCCGAAAAGCCTGGTCTATCTGGATGGCACCGAGCTCGATTTCGTGCGTGAAGGGTTGAACGAAGGCTTCAAGTTCAACAACCCCAATTCGCGCGGTGAGTGCGGCTGTGGCGAAAGCTTCAACGTCTGAGGCTCTTTATTGTGGGCAGTCCCTGTCATTTTGCCCTGTTCGAACTCAAGCCCGAGTTTCAGCTTGATCTCGACCAGTTGGCAACGCGCTACCGTGAACTGGCGCGCAACGTCCACCCGGATCGCTTCGCTGACGCTCCCGAGCGTGAGCAGCGTCTGGCGCTGGAGCGTTCAGCCAGTCTCAATGAAGCCTATCAGACCCTGAAGAGCCCGCCGAAACGGGCGCGCTACCTTCTGGCAATGAATGGCAACGAGGTGCCGCTTGAGGTCACCGTGCACGATCCTGAATTTCTTCTGCAGCAGATGCAATTGCGCGAAGATCTTGAGGACTTGCAGGACGAGGCCGATCTTGCCGGGGTGGCGACCTTCAAGCGTCAGCTCAAGGTCGCTCAGGACGAGTTGAACCAGAGCTTCGCTGCCTGTTGGAATGACGCTGCACAGCGCGAGCACGCTGAAAAGCTGATGCGGCGTATGCAGTTTCTCGACAAGCTTTCTCACGAAGTGCGCCAGTTAGAAGAGCGCCTCGACGATTAACCCCGCGCAGCCCCGGCTGCGCGCCAGTGATTATTCTGAACAGCATGGCCTTACTGCAAATCGCCGAACCCGGCCTGAGTCCTCAACCGCACCAGCGTCGACTGGCTGTGGGTATCGACCTTGGCACCACCAATTCTCTGGTTGCTGCAGTGCGCAGCGGCCTGTCCGAACCGCTGGCCGATGCAGAAGGGCAGGTTATCCTGCCGTCTGCCGTTCGCTATCACGCGGATCGCGTCGAAGTGGGGCAGGCGGCGAAAGCCGCGGCCTCGCAGGACCCGTTCAACACCGTGCTGTCAGTCAAGCGCCTGATGGGCCGTGGCCTGTCCGACGTCAAGCAGTTGGGTGAGCAGTTGCCTTACCGCTTCGTCGGCGGTGAATCGCACATGCCGTTCATCGACACTGTTCAGGGGGCTAAAAGCCCGGTTGAAGTGTCTGCCGACATTCTCAAGGTGTTGCGTCAGCGTGCTGAGGCGGCGCTGGGCGGCGAACTGGTCGGTGCGGTCATCACTGTTCCGGCCTATTTCGACGACTCTCAGCGTCAGGCGACCAAAGATGCCGCCAAGCTGGCCGGCCTCAATGTACTGCGCCTGCTCAATGAGCCGACCGCTGCGGCCGTTGCCTATGGCCTGGACCAGAAAGCCGAGGGCGTGATCGCCATCTACGACCTGGGCGGCGGGACCTTCGATATTTCGATCCTGCGCCTGACGGGCGGCGTCTTTGAAGTACTGGCCACCGGCGGTGATACCGCGCTGGGCGGTGACGATTTCGATCATGCAATTGCCAGCTGGATTGTCGCCGACGCCGGCCTGTCTGCCGATCTGGACCCTTCCGCACAGCGCAGCCTGTTACAGGCGGCCTGCTCGGCCAAGGAAGCGCTGACCGACGCCGAGTTCGTCGAGGTTACTCATGGCGAGTGGCGCGGCACCCTGACTCGCGACGCGCTCAATGCGCTGATCGAGCCGATGATTGCGCGCAGCCTGAAAGCCTGCCGTCGTGCGGTGCGTGACACCGGCATCGAGCTTGAAGAAGTCGAGGCGGTGGTCATGGTCGGTGGTTCGACCCGTGTTCCGCGTGTGCGTGAGGCCGTCGCCGAATTGTTCGGCCGTCAGCCGCTGACCCAGATTGACCCGGATCAAGTGGTGGCCATTGGGGCTGCGATCCAGGCCGACACACTGGCAGGCAACAAGCGTGATGGTGGCGAGCTGCTGTTGCTCGACGTGATTCCGCTGTCGCTGGGGCTCGAAACCATGGGCGGGCTCATGGAAAAGGTCATTCCGCGCAACACCACGATCCCTGTAGCGCGTGGTCAGGAATTCACTACTTACAAAGATGGCCAGACGGCCATGAAAATTCATGTACTGCAGGGCGAGCGTGAGCTGGTCAGCGATTGCCGTTCCCTGGCGCGTTTTGAATTGCGTGGCATCCCGCCGATGGTCGCGGGTGCGGCAAAGATTCGTGTCACCTTCCAGGTCGATGCAGACGGTTTGCTCAGCGTTTCGGCGCGTGAAATGGGCTCGGGTATCGAGTCGAGCATTCAGGTCAAGCCGTCCTACGGGCTGACCGATGACGAGGTCACTCGTATGCTCAAGGATTCCTTCGAGTATGCCGGCGACGACAAGGTCGCTCGTGTGCTGCGTGAGCATCAGGTTGATGCCGAGCGCCTGCTCGAAGCTGTTCAGGGTGCCCTGGACGCCGATGGCGAGCGTCTTCTCGACGAAGAAGAGCGCCTGGTTATCAACCTGCAGATGGACGAACTCCGTGAACTGATGCAAGGCACCGATGGTTATGCCATCGAGCAGCAGACCAAGCGTCTGTCGCAGGTGACCGATGCATTTGCTGCCCGACGCCTAGATTCGACGGTAAAAGCCGCACTGGCCGGGCGCAACTTGAATGAGATTGAGGAGTAACTGATGCCGCAGGTGATTTTTCTGCCCCACGCCGAGCATTGCCCGGACGGGCTGGTTGTAGAAGTGGAGCCCGGTACGTCTATTCTCGAGATCGCCCACGAGCACCACATCGAGATCGAAAGCGCCTGTGGTGGCGTGTGTGCCTGCACTACCTGTCACTGTGTCATTCGCGAAGGTTTCAGTTCGCTGAATGAAGCGGACGAGCTGGAAGAGGACATGCTCGACAAAGCCTGGGGCCTGGAAGCGCAATCGCGTCTATCCTGTCAGGCAATTGTCGGCACAGAAGACCTGACCGTCGAAATTCCCAAGTATTCGCTCAACCACGCTGCCGAAGCGCCGCACTGATTCAAGGATTGCTCATGAGTCTCAAATGGGTTGATGTGCAGGAAATAGCCATTCAGCTGGCCGAAAGCCATCCGGATGTCGATCCGCTCTCCGTCAATTTCGTCAAGCTGCGCAATCTTGTCATGGCCTTGCCCGACTTCGATGATGTTCCGGAGCGGGGCGGTGAAAAAGTCCTCGAAGCGATCCAGGGGTTGTGGATCGAAGAGGCAGATTGACGTTCAGTAACGTACGCAGTTAGGCAATACACCAGAACCCGCGTATAATTCGCGGGTTTAATTTTTCGCTTCAATCACTGTTTCTGGAGTTTCACCATGGCTGTTCAACGTACTTTCTCCATCATCAAGCCTGACGCCGTTGCAAAGAACGTAATCGGCGAGATCACCACTCGTTTCGAAAAAGCCGGTCTGCGCGTTGTCGCTTCCAAACTGAAGCAGCTGTCCAAGGCCGAAGCTGAAGGTTTCTACGCTGAGCACAGCGCTCGTGGTTTCTTTGGCGACCTGGTTGCTTTCATGATCTCCGGCCCGGTTGTCGTTCAGGTTCTGGAAGGCGAAAACGCTATCGCTCTGAACCGTGAGCTGATGGGCGCTACCAACCCTAAAGAAGCTGCTGCCGGCACCATCCGCGCTGACTTCGCTGATTCCATCGACGCCAACGCTGTACACGGTTCCGATTCGGAAGCCGCCGCTGCTCGCGAAATCTCGTACTTCTTCGCAGCTACCGAAGTAACCGCTCGCTAAGTCATTTTTGACTCACGAGTGAAGGGTGAATTCATGATTGCATCGACTGGTAAAACCAACCTGCTGGGTCTGACTCAACAGGAAATGGAGAAATTCTTCGACTCTATCGGGGAGAAGCGCTTCCGTGCCGGTCAGGTCATGAAGTGGATTCACCACTTCGGCGTCGATGATTTCGACGCAATGACGAACGTCAGCAAGGCCCTGCGCGAGAAGCTCAAGGCCTGCGCTGAAGTTCGCGGTCCTGAAGTGGTCAGCGAGGACATCTCCAGCGACGGCACCCGTAAATGGGTGGTGCGCGTAGAGTCCGGCAGCTGTGTCGAGACCGTCTATATCCCGCAGGGCAAGCGCGGCACCTTGTGTGTTTCGTCCCAGGCGGGCTGTGCTCTGGATTGCAGTTTCTGCTCCACGGGCAAGCAAGGCTTCAACAGCAACCTCACTGCCGCCGAAGTCATCGGTCAGGTGTGGATTGCCAACAAATCCTTTGGCAGTGTCCCGGCGACCGTCGACCGTGCCATCACCAACGTGGTGATGATGGGCATGGGTGAGCCGCTGCTGAACTTCGACAATGTCATTGCCGCCATGCATTTGATGATGGATGACCTGGGGTATGGCATTTCCAAACGCCGGGTGACCTTGTCCACTTCCGGTGTGGTACCGATGATCGATGAGCTTTCCAAGCACATCGACGTATCCCTGGCCTTGTCGCTGCACGCACCTAACGATGCGCTGCGCAACCAGTTGGTGCCGCTCAACAAGAAATACCCGTTGAAAGTGCTTCTCGAGTCCTGCCGTCGCTACATGTCCAGTCTGGGCGAAAAACGTGTGCTCACCATCGAGTACACCATGCTCAAAGACATCAACGACAAGGTAGAGCACGCGGTCGAGATGATCGAACTGCTCAAGGACACACCTTGCAAGATCAACCTGATCCCGTTCAACCCGTTTCCGCACTCCGGTTACGAGCGCCCAAGCAATAACGCAATCCGTCGTTTTCAGGACCTGTTGCATCAGGCCGGTTATAACGTCACTGTGCGCACCACGCGCGGTGAAGACATCGATGCTGCATGCGGCCAGTTGGTCGGGCAGGTGATGGATCGCACGCGCCGTAGTGAACGCTACATTGCTGTGCGTGAGTTGAGCGCCGACGTCGATACGGCGCCGGCTGCAGCCACTCGAACCTGACTGCGAAACTGACCGAGAGAGACTCCATGTCTGTGCGTGCCTCGTTGCTGCTATGTGCTGTCGTGTTGCTGACGGGGTGCGTGTCCACGGGCAACGTCAACCCGATGACCACGACGCAGGGGCGTGAAGAGGCGCGCAGGGCCTACGTGCAGCTGGGGCTCGGCTACTTCGAGCAGGGTCAGACCGAGCGCGCCAAGGTTCCGCTGAAAAAGGCACTTGAGCTCGACAGTTCAGATGCGCAGGCCAATGCTGCGCTGGCGCTGGTGTTTCAGACCGAAATGGAGCCGCAACTGGCCGAGCAATACTTTCGCAAGGCGCTGGCTTCCAGTAACAACGAAACACGCATCGTCAATAATTACGGCAGCTTTCTGTTCGAGCAAAAGCGTTACCAGGAAGCTTACGAGCGGTTTGAGCAGGCTGCTGCCGACAACCTGTATCCTGAGCGGTCACGGGTCTTTGAAAGTCTGGGCATGACCTCGCTCAAGCTGGGCAATCGTGAGCAGGCCCGCGAGCAATTCACCAAGGCGCTGCGTCTGGATCGTCAACAGCCGCGTTCGTTACTGGAAATGGCTCAGTTGTATTACGAAGACAGGCAATATGTGCCCGCACGTGATTATTACGACCGTTTTAGCCAACTCAGTGAGCAAAATGCACGTAGTCTATTGCTCGGCACACGTTTGGCGAAGGTCTACGATGACCGCAACAAGGCAGCCAGCTATGGCCTGCAATTGAAAAGACTCTATCCCGGTACGCCGGAATATCAGCAATACCTGTCGGAGCAATGATGAAAGCGGCGCATCCCGAAGTTGTAGCAACCACCCGCGTGAACCCTGGAGAAACACTGCGCCAGGCCCGCGAGAGCAGGAGCTGGTCGCTGCCAGATGTGGCTTTGAGGCTGAACCTCACCGTGACCTCCCTGAGCAATCTGGAGAACGGTAATTTTGAAAAGCTGCCTGGGCATACGTTTGCCCGGGGCTATGTGCGTGCCTACGCCAAACTGCTTGGCCTTGATCAGACCGCGCTGGTCGAACAGTTCGACCAGTTTACCGGCACCGACGGCAAGGGCAGCTCTGTTCACGCCCTGGGCCGTATCGAAGAGCCTGTCAGGCTGTCACACAACATTCTGCGTATCGTCAGTCTTTTATTGCTGGTGATACTGGTCGGTGGCGGGTTTGTCTGGTGGCAGGATCAGGCTTCATTGCGCGGCAAGGATCAGTCCGGGCTGAACATGGAGCACGTCGAGGTCGAGAGCGCCGACGGCACTACCCAGATCCACCCGCTCGACGAGCCGGAAGAGCCTGCCGTGGTTGAAGCCCCGCCCGCAGGTCAGACCTCGTTGCCGCTGAACGCTGGTGCGCCTGCCAGTGAGGCACCGAGCGCTGCCCCTGCTGCCCCTGCTTCCGGTCATGCTACTGCTCAGTCGCAGGCCCCTGCTGTGGCGACACCGCCTGCCAGCACCACACAAGCGCCAGTGGCGTCGCCCAACGTACCGTCCATGCCGACGACCCCTGCCGAGCAACCCGCGCCTGTCATGGCCGGTGCCGGTCAGGTCAGCGTGCAGTTTGTCGCCGATTGCTGGACCCAGGTCACTGATGGAAACGGTAAAGTGCTGGTCAGCGGCCTCAAGCGCAAGGGCGAGACCCTCGACGTCAGCGGCAAGCCACCTTTGACCCTGCGTCTGGGCTTCGCGCGCGGTGCGCAGGTCAGCTATAACGGTCAGGCGGTAGACGTGGCACCTTTCACCAGCGGCGAGACTGCTCGCCTGAAGCTAGGGCAATAAGTCATGCACGGCGAATCTCCGATCAAGCGTCGCGAATCCCGAAAAATATGGGTCGGTTCTGTACCGGTCGGCGGCGATGCGCCGATTGCTGTGCAGAGCATGACCAACAGCGACACCAATGATGTGGCGGCCACTGTTGCGCAGATCAATCGTCTGGAAGCGGCCGGTGTCGATATCGTGCGCATCTCCGTACCGGACATGGATGCTGCCGAGGCTTTCGGTCGCATCAAGCAACTGGTCAAGGTGCCACTGGTCGCCGATATCCATTTCGATTACCGCATCGCGTTGCGCGTGGCAGAGCTGGGTGTCGACTGTCTGCGTATCAACCCTGGCAACATCGGTCGTGAAGACCGCGTGCGCGCGGTTGTCGACGCGGCGCGTGATCGCGGCATACCGATCCGTATCGGCGTCAACGCCGGTTCGCTGGAAAAAGACCTGCAGAAGAAGTATGGCGAGCCCACGCCAGAGGCGTTGGTAGAGTCGGCGCTGCGTCATGTGGAGCACCTTGAGCGCCTGAACTTCAAGGACTTCAAGGTCAGCGTCAAGGCCTCCGATGTGTTCATGGCGGTCGCTGCTTATCGCCTGCTGGCCAAACAGATTGTCCAGCCGCTGCATCTGGGAATCACCGAAGCCGGTGGCTTGCGTTCGGGCACCGTGAAATCGGCTGTCGGTCTCGGTATGCTGCTTGCCGAAGGGATTGGCGATACTATCCGCATCTCGCTGGCCGCTGACCCGGTCGAAGAGGTGAAGGTCGGGTATGACATTCTCAAATCGTTGCGCCTTCGTTCCCGTGGGATCAACTTCATCGCCTGCCCGAGCTGCTCGCGGCAGAACTTTGATGTGGTCAAGACCATGAACGAGCTGGAAGGTCGCCTCGAAGATTTGCTGGTGCCACTCGATGTCGCGGTGATCGGCTGTGTGGTCAACGGTCCTGGCGAAGCCAAGGAGGCGCATATCGGCCTCACGGGGGGTACGCCGAACCTGATCTACATCGACGGCAAGCCCGCGCAGAAACTGACCAATGACAATCTCGTGGATGAGCTTGAACGCTTGATTCGCGAGAAAGCGGCCGAAAAGACCGCAGCCGACGCCTCGGTCATCGTGCGCGGCTAACCAGGATTGCTAAGGATTTTCTGTGAGTAAGTCTCTACAAGCCATTCGTGGCATGAACGACATTCTGCCCGAGCAGACGCCCCTGTGGCGTCACTTTGAGGGCACTGTTTCGCGTTTGCTGGATAACTACGGTTACCGGCAGATTCGTATGCCTGTCGTCGAATTCACCGACCTGTTCAAGCGCTCTATCGGCGAAGTAACCGATATCGTCGAAAAAGAGATGTACACCTTCGCCGACCGTAACGGCGACTCTCTGACCCTGCGCCCGGAAGGCACTGCCGCCTGCGTGCGTGCGGTTCTTGAACACGGTATTACCGGTGGCGGTCAGGTTCAGAAACTGTGGTACATCGGGCCGATGTTTCGCCACGAGCGTCCACAGAAAGGCCGCTATCGCCAGTTTCACCAGATCGGTGTAGAGGTTTTCAATCTTGACGGCCCGGACATCGATGCAGAACTGATCGTCATGACCTGGCGCCTGTGGGGCATGCTGGGCATTCGTAATGCCGTCAAGCTTGAGCTGAACAGCCTGGGCACCAGTGAGGCGCGTGCGCGTTACCGCGATGCGCTGGTCGAGTTTCTTTCGGCCCATCTTGATCAACTGGACGAAGACAGCCAGCGTCGCCTGAAAACCAATCCGCTGCGTGTACTGGACACCAAACACCCTGAAACCCAGGCTGTGCTGGTTGATGCGCCCAAGCTGGCGGATTATCTGGATGACGAGTCGCGCATCCACTTCGAAGGCCTCAAGGCCCGTCTGGACGCTGCCGGCATTCCTTATGTCATCAACCCCAAGCTGGTACGCGGGCTGGATTACTACAGCAAGACCGTTTTCGAATGGGTCACCGATCAACTGGGTGCCCAAGGTACGGTCTGCGCGGGCGGTCGTTACGACGGTCTGGTCGAGCAGATGGGCGGCAAGCCCACTGCCGGCGTCGGTTTTGCAATGGGCATCGAGCGGCTGGTATTGCTGCTTGAAACCCTTGAACAGGTTCCCGAAGAAATTGCCCGTCAGGTCGATGTCTACCTGTGTGCCTTCGGCGAAGCGGCCGAACTGGCTGCGCTGGCGCTGACCGAACAGGTCCGTGACCGGTTGCCCAACCTGCGCCTGCAGGTCAACGCCGGTGCGGGCAGCTTCAAGAGCCAGTTCAAGAAGGCTGACAAGAGCGGCGCGCTGTACGCGCTGATCCTCGGTGAAGAAGAACTGGCTGCAAAGATCATAGGCGTCAAACCCCTGCGTGGTCAGGGTGAACAACAAAATATTGCCTGGGACGCTCTGTCAGAGCACCTGGCCTCCTGCGTTGTGCAGGGTTGAAGCTGATTAACAGCCGTTTAGCGAATAGGAGTATTGGGGTGTCGGGTACCGAAGATGAAGAGCTGGCGGTAATGAAGGACTGGTGGCAGCGCAACGGCAAACCTTTGCTGACCGGTGGTTTGCTGGCGCTGGTTGTGGTCTTGGGTTGGCAGTTCTGGCACAGGTATCAAGCCAGCCAGTCGCAGGGCGCCTCGATGCTTTATCAGCAACTGCTGGAAACCGCATTGACGCCAAGTGGTCAGGCCGACACCGCGCGTGTTGCCGAGATATCCGGCAAACTGAAGAGCGAATTCGGTGGCACTACCTACGCACAGTTCGGTAGCCTGTTCGTCGCCAAGGTGGCGGTCGATGCCGGCAAGCTGGACGACGCTGCTGCCGAGCTGAAAGCCGTGGCCGACAAGCCTGCCAACGACACGCTGGGTGAAATCGCCCGTCAGCGTCTGGCTCGCGTGCTGGCTGCGCAGAACAAGACCGATGACGCGCTGAAACTGCTCGCCGGCGATGCCGACAAGGCATTCCTCGCCAGTCGTGAAGAACTCAAGGGTGACCTGCTCGAACAGCTGGGTCGTACCGACGAGGCATATGCTGCATACCAAAAGGCCAAATCTGCGCTGTCCGAAGACGCAGCGGTAGGCGGCCTGCAAATGAAGCTCGACGATCTGGCGAAAGGGGATGCGTGACGTGATTCGTTGGAAACATGCAGCATTGCTGGCTCTGGCCATTCTGGCCGCGGGTTGCAGCAGCAACAGTAAAAAGGAATTGCCTCCGGCCGAGCTGACCGACTTCAAAGAAGAAGTGGTTCTGCACAAGCAGTGGAGCCGTTCGATTGGTGACGGCCAGGGCAAGACCTACAACATGATGGTCCCGGCCATTGATGGCGACCGTATTTATGCGGCTGACGTCACTGGCGAAGTTTTTTCGCTGGATCGTCTGACCGGTGACGTGATCTGGAAGAAAGATCTCGATCTTCCGGTTTCCGGCGCTGTGGGTGTGGGCTACGGCCTGGTGATGATCGGCACCCTCAAGGGTGAAGTGGTCGCCATGGACGCCTCGACCGGCGAAGAAAAATGGCGCGCCCGCGTGACCAGTGAGGTGCTGGCTCCGCCTGCCACCAACGGTTCCGTGGTTGTGGTTCAGACTCAGGATGACCGTGTTGTCGGCTTTGATGCCTCCACCGGCTCCCAGCTCTGGATCTACGAAAGCACGCCAGCGGTGCTGACACTGCGCGGCACCGGTGCTCCACTGGCCACCAACCGCCTCGCTGTAGCGGGTCTGTCGACCGGCAAGGTCGTCGCGCTGGATATTTCCAATGGCGTGCCGATCTGGGAACAGCGCGTAGCGATCCCTAAAGGTCGCTCGGAACTGGACCGCGTGGTCGATATCGACGGTGGCCTGCTGCTGTCCGGCGGTACACTGTACGTCGCTACCTATCAGGGTCGAGTTGCCGGCCTGGAACTGGAAAGCGGTCGTGTGCTGTGGCAGCGTGATGCTTCAAGCTACTCGGGCGTTGCCCAGGGCTTTGGCAGTGTTTACGCAACCCTGGCCTCCGGTACTGTCGAAGGCATCGACGAGCGCTCGTCCTCTGCACTGTGGAGCAACGAATCGCTGGCTCGCCGCCAACTGGGCGCACCGGAAGTGTATTCAAGCTATGTAGCAGTGGGTGACATGGAAGGCTACCTTCACCTGTTGAGCCAGGTCGACGGTCGTTTTGTCGGTCGCGAGCGCATTGACAGCGACGGCCTGCGTGCTCGTCCGCTGGTGGTTGGGGACATGATTTACGTGTATGGCAACAGCGGCAAACTGGAAGCGCTGTCCATCAAGCAATAAGTGTCCATGCCCGGGGCTGCTGGCCCCGGGTGCCCTTGCTCAGGCAAGGCTGCGGTGTCTTTGTGCACCGCTCCGAACTCCGGCCGCTGCCCTGCAGCGGCTTTTGTATTTTCTGAAATAACGAAGTGGAGAGCCTAATGGTTCCCGTAATCGCCCTGGTGGGTCGACCGAACGTCGGCAAGTCCACCATGTTCAACCGCCTGACCAGGACCCGCGACGCTATTGTCGGCGATCTGTCCGGTCTTACCCGTGATCGCCAATACGGAGAGGCGAAGTGGCAAGGGCGCTCCTATATTCTGATCGACACCGGCGGTATTTCCGGTGACGAGCATGGCATGGACGAAAAAATGGCCGAGCAATCGCTGCTCGCCATTGAAGAAGCCGATGTGGTGCTGTTTCTGGTGGACGCCCGTGCGGGCTATACCGCCGCTGATCAGATGATTGGTGAGCACCTGCGCAAGCGCAACAAACGTTCTTACGTGGTTGCCAACAAGATCGACAACATCGATGAGAACCTGGCGCGTGCCGAGTTCAGCCCGATGGGTCTGGGCGATGCCATTCCGGTGGCCGGTGCCCACGGTCGCGGCATTTCGCAGATGCTCGAAATCGCCCTGCGCGAATTCCCCAAGGACGAGGACGAGCTCGAAGAAGGTGAAGTCGAGGAAGTTGCCGAAGGTCAGGAAGCCAAGCGCATTCCCGGCCCGAGCGAAAAAGACGGCATCAAGATCGCCATCATCGGCCGTCCTAACGTCGGCAAGTCGACGCTGGTCAACCGTATGCTCGGTGAAGACCGGGTTATCGTCTATGACGAGCCCGGCACCACCCGCGACAGTATCTACATTCCCTTCGAGCGTAACGAAGAGAAGTACACGCTGATCGACACCGCCGGTGTGCGCAAGCGCGGCAAGATCCACGAAGAAGTAGAAAAGTTCTCCGTGGTCAAGACGCTGCAGGCCATCAAGGACGCCAACGTGGTGATCTTCGTGATGGACGCCCGTGAAGGTGTGGTCGACCACGACCTCAACCTGCTGGGCTTCGCACTTGAAGCGGGGCGTGCACTGGTCATCGCGCTGAACAAGTGGGATGGCATGACGCCGGGTGAGCGTGACTTCGTGAAAATCGAGCTGGAACGCCGATTGTTCTTCGTTGATTTCGCGGATATCCACTTCATCTCGGCCTTGCATGGCACGGGTGTGGGTAACCTGTATCAGTCGGTACAGAACTCGTTCAAGTCTGCGGTAACGCGTTGGCCTACCAGCCGCCTGACCCAGATTCTGGAAGATGCGGTCAGCGAGCACGCACCACCGATGGTCGGCAGCCGCCGCATCAAGTTGCGCTACGCTCACTTGGGCGGCGCCAACCCGCCGTTGATCGTGATTCACGGTAACCAGGTCGAAAAAGTACCCAAGTCCTACGTCCGTTACCTGGAAAACACCTATCGCCGTGTGCTCAAGCTGGTCGGTACGCCGATCCGCATCGAGTTCAAGGGTGGCGAGAACCCGTATGAAGGCAACAAGAACACGCTGACTGACCGTCAGGTCAACAAGAAGCGTCGAATGATGTCGCACCACAAGAAAGCCGACAAGAAGCGCCGCGACAAGCGCTGAGTCAGCCACTTCAAAAAGGGCGCTTCCAGACTGTGTGAAAACACACTGATGAAGGCCCAAGCAAACGCCCCGACTTGTTCGGGGCGTTTTGTTTTGTATTGGCAGCAGACGAAAAAATGACCGCTCAGCCCATCAAAGCCATCAGATGGCGCACACCGAGCACTTTAATCGCTCGTTTCAGGTTATAAGCATTCACCGCCAAGGCCATTTCAGCTTTTGTCCCCTCCAGTTGTCGCAGCAAGAAACGGCCATTACCAAATAGCCATTGCTTGAGGTTGCCGAAGGGGTGCTCAACGATGGATCTTCGGTTGGCCATCATCTCAGGATGCGCCTGCATTCTTTGCTCCATCCGCTCGAAAGCCTCTTCATGGGCATGTCGTGAGACATAACGGCGCTGGGCTCGAGTGCATTGCGTTTTCAGCGCGCAGTTGGCGCAGTCATCGACCTCAGCCTGATAGATCCGATCACCTTTGTTGTGCTGTTTTAGCGTTAACCATTTGCCTGCCGGACACTGGAAACGATCGTGTCCGGCCTCATAGATAAAGTCTTTTCGCTCAAAGAGCTGCTCTTCCTGACTGCCAGGGTTTTTCGAACGATTGGGCGGTACATAGGCCGTAATCGAAGCATCCTCGCAGGCCTGAAACTGCTTGCCATTGGAGTAGCCGGCATCGGCAGTGACCGTCAGCTCATCTTGCTGTAACTCTGCTTTGGCGGCCTTGGCCATCGGCTCCAGTTGCTTTCGGTCATCGCCATCCTGGGTGACCTCATGATGCAAAATCAGGCAATGCTCGGCGTCCACGACGGTTTGCACGTTGTAGGCCACACGTGGCCCTTTGGCCGTGCGCATCATTCGGGCATCGCTTTCATGAGTGTTGAACTGCTCGATGCCCATCGAACGCATCAGTGCCTGGCAACTCTGATTATCCTGTTGTCGAGCCTCAAGCTGTGCCAGTGCTGCTTTGATTGCGCTGCGATCAATTGAATCTGTGGTTTCAGCCTTGTCGGCCTCATCCAGCTCGGCCAGATACTGAGCGATGCGCTTATCCAGTTTTTCTTCCTGGCGCTTGAGCTGCTTCAAATTCACATGACGCCGTGAGGAGGCGACCGCCTGAAACTTGCTGCCGTCGATGGCCACCAATTCACCGGCGATCAAGCCTGCTGTGCGACAAAATCGAACGAAAGCACGGCAGGTCGCGATGAAGGCGGGTTTATTGTTCTTGCGAAAGTCGGCGATGGTCTTGAAGTCGGGCTTGAGCCGGTTGATCAGCCACATCACTTCGATGTTGCGCTGACACTCGGCTTCAAGACGTCGCGATGAGCGAATCCGCTGAAAATAGCCGTAGAGGTAGAGTTTTAGCTGATCGGCGGGATCATAAGCAGGGCGCCCCGTGCTTTTTGGAATCGCTTTATCGAAGCCCAGTTGCACCAGATCGAGCTTGGCAACGTACAGGTCAATGACACGAACGAGGTGATCCTCGGGGATCAACTCTTCCAGCGAGACCGGGAATAGGCTGGTCTGGCTGCGGGACTCACCTTGGATGTAGGCCATAACGAAAAATGCTCTGTATCTTTCGATACGGAGCATTTTCTTTGAGCGCTGCGCAGATTGCTAGGTTTTCACACAGTCTGCTTCGGCGCCTTTTTTTGTACGTGTTTTTTGAGCTATTCTGGTCGGCCCGGGCCGTTCTGGTTGCGGAGAGATTGCAGGGAAAGGGTTCCATGATCGACAGCAAGTTGCCCAATGTGGGCACCACTATCTTCACCGTCATGTCACAACTGGCCGCCGAAACCGGCGCGATCAACCTGTCCCAGGGGTTTCCCGATTTTGACGGGCCGCAGGCGCTGCGCGATGCGGTCTGCCGACATATCACTCAAGGCCATAACCAATATTCACCCATGACCGGTCTGCCTGCACTTCGTCAGCAGGTCGCGGCCAAGATCGCTCGCAGCTATGGGCGTGAGATCAACCCGGACAGCGAAATCACCATCACGCCCGGCGCGACCCAGGCGATTTTCTGCGCCATCCATTCGGTCATTCGTCCCGGCGACGAAGTCATCATTTTTGACCCGTGCTACGACAGCTACGAGCCTGCGGTGGAGCTGGCCGGTGGGCGCTGCGTGCATGTGCAACTGGGGCTGGACGACTTCTCCATCGACTGGCAAAAACTCAGCGACGCATTAAGCCCGCGCACGCGCATGATCGTCATCAATAGCCCGCATAACCCGAGCGGCGCACTGATCAGCCGTGCCGAGCTGGATCGGCTGGCGTCGCTGATTGCCGACCGTGATATCTACCTGCTCAGCGACGAGGTATACGAACATCTGGTCTTCGACGGCGCGCGGCATGTCAGCGTGCTTGATCACGATGAGTTGTATCAGCGTGCGTTTGTGGTCAGTTCGTTCGGCAAGACCTATCACGTCACCGGCTGGAAAACCGGCTATGTGGTCGCGCCGCCAGCGTTGACCGCGGAGTTGCGCAAGGTGCACCAGTACGTCAGTTTTTGTGGCGTGACACCGCTGCAATACGCACTGGCCGACTTCATGGCCGAGCATCCCGAGCATATCGACGAACTGCCAGGCTTTTATCAGGCCAAGCGGGACTATTTCTGCAATCAGCTGGCGGGCTCGCGTTTCAGCTTCAAACCGGTTGGCGGTACGTATTTCCAGTTGGTGGATTATTCGCAGATCAGACCTGACCTGAATGATGTCGACATGGCCCTGTGGATGACCCGTGAGCACGGCGTGGCGAGCATTCCCATTTCTGTGTTCTATCAGAGCCCGCCGCCTGGGCAGCGCTTGATCCGCCTGTGCTTTGCCAAACAGGAAGACACGCTGCGTCTGGCTGCGGAGAAACTATGCGCGATATAAGCGAGCTGCCAAACCTGAACATCGCGCTGATTCAGACGACTCTGGCGTGGCATGACCGCGAAGCCAATTTCGAACATTTCGAGCCGTTGCTGGATCAGGCGCAAGGTGTCGATCTGGTGATCCTGCCTGAAATGTTCACCACCGGGTTTTCGATGGAGTCCGAGATGCTGGCGGAACCGGAGGCTGGGCCGACATCGACGTGGTTACTGGCACAAGCCAAGCGCATCAATGCGGTTGTGACCGGCAGTGTGATTATTCGCGACGCCGATGGCAGTCATCGTAACCGCCTGCTGTGGGCGCGGCCGGATGGCGAGTTGTTGCACTACGACAAGCGCCACCTGTTTCGCATGGCCAGCGAGCACGAGCACTACACGCCGGGCGAGCGCCAGGTGACGTTTGAGCTCAATGGTTGGCGTATCCGGCCGCTGATCTGCTACGACCTGCGTTTCCCGGTATGGAGCCGTGATGCAGAGGGTACGGACCTGTTGCTGTACACCGCCAACTGGCCCGGCGCTCGACGTTTGCACTGGAACCGGTTGCTACCTGCCAGGGCGATTGAAAACCTGTGTTACGTTGCGGCGGTCAATCGGGTCGGGTCTGACGGCAAGGGCTTCGCGTACACCGGTGACAGTCAGGTTCTGGATTTTCAGGGTGAGAGCCTGTTGGGCGTGGGAGAAGCTGACGGCGTCTTTCGCGCAACACTGAGTGCCTCGGACCTGCAGGCCTATCGCACGCGCTTTCCAGCAGGGCTGGACGCTGACTCTTTTAATATTCAATAAAATTACTTCAGAATGTTACGAGTCGGCCGATAGGCTGTTCAGAACCCTAGGAGACCGTCATGACTACCATCAATACTTCTACACTGAACAGCTACGCCAGCTCGTTGACGATCGCGGTCAAGCCTACCGACGCCGAAGCAACCAAGGCGGCTGCTACTGCGACGACCACCACTGAGACAGAGAAAAGCTCGGATCAGGCTTCCACCGAAGGCGGCAAGGCTGGTGCAGCAGGTGGTGGTGGCAGCGTTGGCGGTTCGAGCCAGTCGGCCCTCGATGATACGATCGAGAAAATAAAGCAGCAGATTAAAGATGCTCAGAAGCAGCTCGCCCAGCAGCAGGCGCAACTGGCAGCAGCGCAAAGCGGCAAAGGGACACCTGAGGAAAAGGCCATGAAAGCCCTTGCGATCCAGGCTCAGATCTCTGCGACCAGCGCCACCTTGCAGACCCTGCAAGGCTCGCTTCTGCAACTGGAGACTCAGCGTGGTGTAAATACCACGGCGTGATACACACGGCTCACATGCCAATACCTTGAAGTGCTGGCCTGCAGCAGGTGACGCTCTGCGGCCGCGCTTCATTGTGCGCTGCAAAGCGTCTATGCAGTACTGATAACTCTCGCCCTTACTCGTTCACGTTCATGAACTTCTTGGCCCATTCGACGTAGTCTTCAGGCTGGGTATAGGTGTGGGTCAGTTCTGTCGCGCTCATGTTCGACTCGCTGCCCAGTATCTGGCGTTGCTCGCGCAGGCAGTCGTAAGTGGCCTTGATCGCGGCAAAGTACGCCGCATGGCCATGCACGCAGACCCTCACTCCCATTTCGGCAAGGCGCGCGTTGTCGTGCAGCTCCGGATTGCCGTAGGTCACCAGCATCAGTGGCACGGTTATGCCTTCTGAAACCTGTGCCAGGTGATCAAAGTCACGAATGCCGACGATGGTGATGCCATCAGCCCCAGCGGCCTGGTACTGCTGCACACGGCTTATGGCTTCCTGCACCGGAATGATTGCCGCATTGGTGCGGGCAAAGATCGACATTTCTGGATCGACGCGCGCTTCCAGTGCTGCGCGGATCTTGCCAACGCCTTCGGCCGTGGAAATCAAGTCTGTGGATTTGCGCCCGAATTGCGCAGGCAGCAGGGTGTCTTCGATGGTCAGTGCCGAAATGCCGGCACGCTCCAGTTCCACAACGGTACGCATGACGTTAAGGGCATTGCCATAACCATGGTCTGCGTCCGCGATCACCGGAAGTTGCGCGACGCGACCGATGCGCGTGGCCTGTTCGACGAATTCGCTGAGCGTGATCAGTGCGAAGTCAGGGGCTGCCAGTACTTGCAGCGAAGCGACAGAGCCGCCGAGGATGCCTACTTCAAAGCCCAGATCTGCCGCGATTTGCGCTGACATGGGGTCAAATACCGAGGCCGTGTGAAAGCACGAGTTCGACGAGGTAAGCGCACGGAAACTGCGGCGCAAATCTTGATGGGAAGCCTTGGGCATAATCGCTCCAAATGTGATTGGATCAGCTCAGCATTACCGAGGCCGATAGTAATTTCAATGCACGGTGAGTCTGCCCGAGCATTCTTTTCGTCAGGAAATCAATGCAGTGGTCGTCTTGGTTTTTATAAGAAAGGTGTCGCTGGCAGGAAAGTCCGGAGCGGCACCGTCAGCATATGAATTGCTGTTGGATTATGGCCATCTTCGGATAAGGGCAGCATGCTACCACAGCATAAATGAAAAAGATTATGCCGAAACAGGCAGGGTCATGCACAGACTGCAAGAGGCTGAGCTTACAGGCTTGCGAGAGGAGGAGGGCGTTTCAGAACAGGTCAATGGATGGCGGACTTGCGTCCGCCATCGTCACTGTCGACTCAGGCCGCTTTGGCCTGGGCCTGGCTCAGCGAACGGTTCAATGCGCTAAACAGGGCGCGGAAGCTGGCCGTGGTGATGTTTTCATCAATACCCACGCCGTGCACGGCACGGTCGCCATTCACACGCAGCTCAATATAAGCAGCGGCCTTGGCCGTGGTGCCCGAGCCGATGGCATGCTCGTTATAGTCCATGATTTCGACGGCAACCGGCAGACCGGCCACCAGTGCTTCCAGAGCTCCTTTGCCCTTGCCGCGCCAATGCTGCGTTTCGCCATCCACGTGCACTTCGGCATCTACCGCGCTGTTACCGTTCTCTTCCTGCAACCTATGGCTGATCAACGCATAAGGCGTGTTGGCCTGCAGGTATTCACGGCGCAGCAGCGCGTGGATCTGTTCGGCGGTCATTTCCAGGCCCAGTCGGTCGGTTTCACCCTGAACCACCTGGCTGAACTCGATTTGCATGCGACGTGGCAGGGAAATGCCGTATTCCTGCTCCAGCAGGTAGGCGATGCCGCCTTTGCCGGACTGGCTGTTGACGCGAATCACGGCTTCGTAGCTGCGACCGATATCAGCCGGGTCGATAGGCAGATAAGGCACTTCCCACAATTCGCCTTCCTTCTGCTGCGTGAAGCCCTTGCGGATGGCGTCCTGGTGCGAGCCGGAGAACGCGGTGTGGACCAGGTCGCCAACGTACGGGTGACGAGGGTGAACCGGAATCTGGTTGCACTCCTCGACGACCTTGCGCACGCCGTCGATGTCCGAAAAGTCCAGTTCAGGGTTGATGCCTTGGGTGTAAAGGTTCAGTGCGACAGTGACCAGATCTACGTTGCCGGTACGCTCGCCGTTGCCGAACAGGCAGCCTTCGACCCGGTCCGCGCCCGCCATCAGGCCAAGTTCGGTAGCGGCCACGCCAGTGCCACGGTCGTTATGGGTGTGCAGGCTGATCAGCACGCTGTCGCGGCGAGTGATGTGGCGGCCGAACCATTCAATCTGGTCCGCATAGATATTGGGTGTAGCGACTTCAACGGTGGCCGGCAGGTTCAGGATCACCTTGTTCTCGGGCGTCGGGTTCCACACTTCGATGACCGCGTCGCAGACTTCCTTGGCGAACTCCAGCTCGGTGGCACTGAAGGTTTCCGGCGAGTACTCGAACGTCCACTGGGTTTCTGGCTGTTGCGCCGCGTATTTCACGAACAGCTTGGCAGCGTTGACCGCGATTTCCTTCACGCCAGCTTTGTCCTGATTGAAGACAATACGGCGAAACGATGGGCAGGTAGCGTTATACAGGTGAACGATGGCCTTCTTGGCGCCACGCAGCGATTCAAAAGTACGAGCGATCAGGTCTTCACGCGCCTGGGTCAGCACCTGAATGGTGGTGTCGTCCGGGATGTGGCCGTCTTCGATCAGAGTACGAACGAAATCGAAGTCAGTTTGCGAAGCCGCCGGGAACGACGCCTCGATTTCCTTGACGCCGACGCTGACCAGGGTTTTCCAGAAACGCAGCTTTTTGACTGAGTCCATCGGCTCGATCAGCGACTGATTGCCGTCGCGCAGGTCGGAACTGCACCAGATCGGCGCCGCATCAATGGTTTTCGATGGCCAGGTGCGGTCAGGCAAGTCAATGGTCGGGAACGCGCGGTACTTCTTCGATGGATCGTTGAGCATGGTCATCTGGAAATCCTTTTGTAGTGAAGGGGCCGGATAAAGGCGGCCTGCCGTTCTAAAAACATGGGGGTAGCGAACACAGGGGCGAGGCACAGCAATCTAGCCTGGCAGTCGGGCACTGACCAGGCTGAGGCACCGGTGTTGGCGCAACAGAATAAGGGTTTGAGGGTTTTTCATGAGGCCAACCGTAACCATTGACAGGAGCAATGGCAAGCACTTGAAAAAAATCGGGATATATTCTCGTAATTGCCGTTTTTACGATTTTTTATAGCGGATTTACTGGCTTTTATTACCATTTTTTGTTGGCTAAAGACGATGTGCGCAACGATAGTTCGCGGGCTTTAGCCATTGCGGACAAGCGTTGTATCGCTTGTTCGCAATTCAGGTCAGGGCTGAAACGCACCAATGAAAATTGCCGGGTCAACCCGTGCATCGTTCAGGCTGACGTTCCAGTGCATGTGCGGACCGGTTGCCCGACCGGTAGCGCCGACTTTGCCGACCACGCCGCCACGAGGCACCTGATCGCCGACTTTCACGTCGATTTTCGACAGGTGGCAGAACATGCTGATGAAGCCTTGCCCGTGGTCGACGAATACGGTGTTGCCATTGAAGAAGTAATTGCCGGTCAGGATGACTTTGCCTGCTGCCGGGGATTTGATCGGTGTACCGGCCGGCACGGCGAAATCCAGTCCCGAGTGCGGGTTGCGCTCTTCGCCGTTGAAGAAGCGACGCACACCGAACTTGCTCGACAGCGGGCCGTTGACCGGCTTGTCCAGAATCAGATTGCTCGGCGTGCCTGGGCTGAAGCTGCGGTAGGCGCGGATCTGCTCGGCCAGTTCGCCCTCGATCCGTTTGTTGTCCTCAGGGTTGGGGTTGACCTGACGCTTGTTCTTTAGGGTGATGTGCTGTTCCGGGTACTTCTTGCTGCCGACCGTGAAGCTCATCGTGCGCCCGCCCGAGGTCACTTGCTGAGTGCCGGGTTTGACGGTCAGCGGGATGCCGACGATGGCCAGCCAGCGAGTGCCTTGTTCCTTGACCACCAGCACCGGTTTGCCCTGATAGGTGGCAGTCGGTGCCTGCGCGCCGGTGCCCAGATCAATCACCGCAACGCCACCGGGCACCGGTTTATCGAGTGCGCGAGTGATAAAGCTGTCGGCATGGGCGGGCAGGCAGAGCAGCAGGGCGAACAGCGGGGCGATAAAACGTAGCATCGGCAGTCAGTCCAGAAGGGAGAGGGTCACAGGCGTGAGGTGATTGTCTTCGACGCGTACTTGCAGTTCGCCTTCGCCCAGCCTTGCGGTCAGTCGCTGGCCGGGTTGCGTTTGAGCGGCATTACGGATCGCATGACCCCGCTCATCGAGCAGGATGCTGTAGCCACGGCCCAGTGTGGCGAGCGGGCTGACGACATTGAGGGTCTGCATCTGGCTTTGCAGTTGCAGCTTACGGACCTTGATCTGCTCGCGAATGGCTCTCGGTAAACGCTCGGCCAGCGCATCAAGCCGCTGGCGCAAAAAGGCCAGGGTCCGGCCTGGGTGCTGCGCAGTCAGACGACTTTCCATGTGCGCGAGACGCACCTGCTTCTTATGCATGCTCTGCTCGAAAGCACGGCGCAGGCGCATGTCCAGATCATCCAGGCGCTGCGACTGCTGGCGCAACCGCTCGCCGGGGTGACGCAGACGTCTGGAAATACCCTCCAGACGCAACCGCTCGCGCATCAGGCGATCCTGCATGCGGCTGACCAGCCGGCGGTGCAGGTTATCGACGCGGCGGTGCAGGTCACTGGAATCCGGGGCCAACAACTCGGCCGCGGCGGAGGGCGTCGGGGCTCGCACATCGGCCACGAAGTCACTGATGGACACATCGGTTTCATGCCCGACGGCACTGACAATCGGCGTTACGCAGGCGTCAATGGCGCGGGCCACGGCTTCCTCGTTGAAACACCACAGGTCTTCCAGTGAACCGCCGCCCCGGGCGAGGATCAAGGCATCAAAGCCTCTGGCATCCGCCAGTTTCAGCGCGCGAACAATCTGATTGATCGCCTCACGGCCCTGAACGGCGGTAGGGATAAGCGTCAGCTCGACCCGCGGCGCGCGACGACGAAACACACTGATGATGTCGCGGATCACCGCGCCCGTCGGCGAACTGATAATCCCGATACGTTGTGGGTGCAGCGGTAAGGCAACCTTGCGATCGGCGCTGAACAGTCCTTCATCGCTGAGCTTGGCCTTCAACGCATCGAATGCCAGGCGCAAAGCACCGTCACCGGCAGGTTCGACAGTGTCGAGAATCAGTTGATAGTCGCCACGGCCTTCAAACAGCGAAACCTTGCCGCGCACCTTGACCTGCAAACCGTCCTTGAGCGCCTGACGCACGCGAGCAGCGCTTTGTCGGAACAGCGCGCAACGCACCTGCGCGCCGGAATCCTTCAGCGTGAAGTAGACATGCCCCGACGCCGGACGCGACAGATTGGAAATCTCGCCCTCGACCCAGATGCTGCTGAACACATCCTCCAGCAACACCCGGGCACGGCCGTTGAGCTGGCTGACAGTAAGGACTTCCCGGTCGAGGCCGAGTCTTGCGAAGGGGTCTTTGATCATGGCCAGCATCATAATGGTAATGCCGTGTGGGAGCGAGCTTGCTATTGACGGGAAGCACAACGTCTCTGGCAGCGCTTCGCCCGCCCCTGCTGCTGGGGTCGCTGGCGGGCAGGGCGCTGATCAAAAAGCTCTCCCGCGAAGCCTTTGTAAGGCTGGTGACCTGGCTGGTGCTGGTCAGCGGCCTTGCGCTGATCGTCCGCTACCTCACCGCCTGAACGGGATTGGGCCTTGACCTGACGTCGTGGCCTATTAAGCTGCGGCCTCGAACAGCTTTTCAGCGACGCTCTGCCATGAACACCCAAAGCATCATCGTTCCGCAAATCTCCACCTTTCCCGGCCACGAGGCCCGAGCGCGCCTGATCCTGCGCTGGCTGGTCAAGCTCGATGTGGTCGAGCCGGAACTGACCACCTGCGGCCGTACCTACAACAAAATGGCCTATGCCGTGGCGCCTGGCGCCAGAAGGGTGGTGAAGAAGTCCGAGGCCTTGCCGTTCGGGCAGGTCATCAACGGGCTGGAGATCGTCACCAAGCGCTGCATCTTCACGCCTCTGAACAACTTCGCCGAAGAGGCCGGCTGCCCGGAGTGTCGTCGCGAAGTCGGCGAGGCGCTGTTCGACAGCCTTGAAGACTGGATGCCCGGCCACACCGACAATTTCACCTGCCCTGAATGCCGCCACGAAGACGACATCAACGGCTTTCTGTTCCTGGACGCCTGCGGGTTTTCCAACCTCGGTTTCATCTTCAACAACTGGCTGGACGCCTCCTTCACCCAGACCTTTCTCGACGACTTCGCCGAACGTCTGGATCGCCCGGTGTCTTTCGTTCATGTGCGTCTATAAACAGCTTTGATAATAGGCTGAGGTTTACATTGAGCCGGGCGGGGTCTGTGGGTATAATGGCGCGCTTCCAATTTCCCGCCCGGGAGCCCCCGCGATGCTGCGTATCAAGCAAGAAGCCCTTACATTCGACGACATTCTCCTTGTGCCCGGTTATTCCGAGGTACTTCCCAACGAAGTCAGTCTGAAAACCCGTTTGACCCGTGGCATCGAGCTGAATATTCCTTTGGTCTCTGCTGCAATGGATACAGTCACCGAGGCCCGTCTGGCAATTGCCATGGCCCAGGAAGGCGGTATCGGTATCATCCACAAGAACATGACCATCGAGCAGCAAGCTGCCGAAGTGCGCAAGGTCAAGAAGTTCGAGGCCGGTGTCGTCAAGGACCCGATCACGATTGAAGCCGATGCCACTGTTCGTGATCTGTTCGAACTGACCCGCATGCACAACATTTCCGGCGTACCCGTGCTGCACAATGGCGACCTGGTCGGCATCGTGACGTCCCGCGACGTACGCTTCGAAAACCGTCTTGATGTCCCTGTCCGCGAAGTGATGACGCCCAAAGAGCGTCTGGTCACTGTGCGTGAAGGCGCCGACAAGAACGAAGTACGCGAGCTGCTGCACAAACACCGTCTGGAAAAAGTCCTGATCGTCGACGCCAACTTTGCCCTTAAGGGCATGATGACCGTCAAGGACATCGAAAAAGCCAAGGCTTATCCGCTGGCCAGCAAGGACGATCAAGCCCGTCTGCGTGTCGGCGCTGCTGTCGGCACTGGCAAGGACACCGGCGAGCGCGTGACTGCGCTGGTCGCCGCGGGCGTTGACGTTGTTGTGGTTGACACCGCTCACGGTCACTCCAAAGGCGTGATCGACCGCGTTCGCTGGGTCAAGGACAACTTCCCGCAAGTGCAGGTCATCGGTGGCAACATCGCCACCGGCGAAGCTGCCCTGGCGCTGGTCGCTGCGGGTGCCGATGCGGTCAAGGTCGGTATCGGCCCAGGCTCCATCTGCACCACGCGCATCGTCGCCGGTGTCGGCGTGCCGCAAATCAGCGCCATTGCCAACGTCGCCGCTGCCCTTGAAGGCACCGGCGTGCCGATGATCGCCGACGGCGGTATCCGTTTCTCCGGTGACCTGTCCAAGGCCATCGTGGCCGGTGCCTCCTGCGTGATGATGGGCTCGATGTTCGCCGGTACTGAAGAAGCGCCAGGCGAGATCGAGCTGTTCCAGGGCCGTTCCTACAAGGCTTATCGCGGCATGGGTTCGCTGGGTGCAATGTCCCAGGCGCAAGGCTCCTCGGATCGCTACTTCCAGGACTCGTCCGCAGGCGCCGAGAAGCTCGTGCCGGAAGGCATCGAAGGCCGTGTTGCCTACAAAGGCCCGCTGTCCGCCATCATCCATCAGTTGATGGGCGGTCTGCGCTCCTCCATGGGCTACACCGGCAGTGCCGACATCGAGCAGATGCGCACCAAGCCAGAGTTCGTCCGCATTACCGGCGCAGGCATGGCTGAATCCCACGTCCATGACGTGCAGATCACCAAGGAAGCGCCGAACTATCGCGTCGGCTAAAGCCTTCAGCTTCAAGCCCCAAGCAATCAGCTACAAGCGGTAGTTACGCAAATGTAACTACCGCATTGATTCCGACAACTTGCCGCTTGCAGCTTATAGCTTGCAGCTGCTCAGAGAGTTTCCATGGCCCTCGACATTCACGCCCACCGTATCTTGATCCTCGACTTCGGCTCCCAGTACACCCAGCTGATCGCCCGCCGCGTGCGTGAAATCGGCGTGTATTGCGAGCTGCATCCGTTTGACATGGACGACGAAGCGATTCGCGAATTCGCTCCAAAAGGCGTGATCCTCGCCGGCGGCCCCGAGTCCGTGCACGAAGCCAACAGCCCGCGCTGCCCGCAAGCGGTATTTGACCTCGGTGTGCCGGTTTTCGGTATCTGCTACGGCATGCAGACCATGGCCGAGCAACTGGGCGGCAAGGTTGCGGGTTCCGAGCTGCGCGAGTTCGGCTACGCTCGCGTTGACGTAGTCGGCAAAAGCCGTCTGCTCGATGGTATCGAAGACCATATCGACGCCGACGGCCTGTTTGGCCTCGACGTATGGATGAGTCACGGTGACAAGGTCACCAAACTGCCGGAAGACTTCCACATTCTGGCCAGTACCCCTAGCTGCCCGATTGCCGGTATGGCTGACGACGCTCGCGGTTACTACGGCGTGCAGTTCCACCCGGAAGTGACCCACACCAAGCAGGGCGGTCGCATCCTGTCGCGCTTCATCCTCGATATCTGCGGCTGCGAAGCACTGTGGACCCCTTCGAAGATTGCTGAAGACGCTATCGCTCAGGTTCGCGCTCAGGTGGGTACTGATAGCGTGTTGCTGGGCCTGTCCGGCGGCGTTGACTCCTCCGTAGTCGCGGCGCTGCTGCACAAAGCCATCGGCGATCAACTGACCTGTGTATTCGTCGACAACGGCCTGCTGCGCCTGCACGAAGGCGAGCAAGTGATGGCCATGTTCGCCGAGAACATGGGCGTCAAAGTCATTCGTGCCAACGCCGAAGAACAGTTCCTGAACAACCTGGAAGGCGAGAGCGATCCAGAGAAAAAGCGCAAGATCATCGGCCGCACCTTCATCGACGTGTTCGATGCCGAATCCTGCAAGCTGGACAACATCAAGTACCTGGCGCAAGGCACCATCTACCCGGACGTGATCGAGTCGGCTGGCGCGAAAAGCGGCAAGGCTCACGTCATCAAGTCGCACCACAACGTGGGCGGCCTGCCGGAAGAAATGAACCTCAAGCTGGTCGAGCCCCTGCGCGAGCTGTTCAAGGACGAAGTCCGCCGTCTGGGCCTCGAACTCGGCCTGCCGTACGACATGGTCTACCGCCACCCATTCCCAGGCCCAGGCCTGGGCGTGCGCATCCTCGGTGAAGTGAAGAAGGAATACGCAGACATCCTGCGTCGCGCCGACCACATCTTCATCGAAGAACTGCGCAAGGCCGACTGGTATCACAAAGTCAGCCAGGCCTTCGTCGTGTTCCAGCCAGTCAAATCGGTTGGTGTAGTCGGCGACGGTCGTCGTTACGCCTGGGTTGTAGCGCTGCGCGCGGTGGAAACCATCGACTTCATGACCGCTCGTTGGGCGCACCTGCCTTATGAGCTGCTGGAGACGGTGAGTGGCCGGATCATCAACGAGATCGAGGGGATTTCGCGGGTGACTTATGATGTGTCGAGCAAGCCGCCGGCTACGATTGAGTGGGAGTGATTGGGTGGTCGGCATTGTCCGGCACCAACTAGCAAGAAATGCTCTGGAGCCCGCGTAATTGCGGGCTTTTGGCTTTTTGGGTCTGGCAAATTCTGGCAGCTTTGTGCATCGCCAAGCACCGTGTTTGTATGGCATGGTACGGGGCATTGGCTGAGCCAAATGCCATGTTCGGTGCTCGCTGTTTGAACGGAAAGGGCTTGAGACAGAAGTGGCCAAAACTCTTCACGCCTGGCTCTGTTCGAATATCCGTTTAGGTCTAGCGTTAGGTAATGGAAACGGTGCGTATCTCGATACTATCGCACTGCATGTTTGGGGCGGGGCGGCTTGGGCTGGCTTCGCCGCATAGACCGCAGCAAAAAAAACGTGGCCAACTGCGGGCGGCGTTGCAAGAGATTTCTGAACAAACCCGAAGCCTGCATGGAGGCTATGGCTGGTCTGTAGACCAGATGAGCAGTGGTTTGGTGCTAGTCAGTCGCCCGAAGCGAGTGCCACTGATCGAACAGCGTTCAGGTGGCAATAGGCAGTGAGCATTACTGCTTAGGTTATGTCCCGGCATAAGTGGCAACATTCCCGGCCTAAGTTGGAAGTCTCCCCGGCGTAGGTAGTAGATGGGGTTTAGACAAGCTCGTGCGTATTACTGAGGACGGAGCTTCCCGGCATTTGACCGCAGATAATCTGTGGTGGGGGAGCAATGGAGCTAAAAACCAACGTAAGGCATGGGTAGCGTTTGCTTCTCCCGTCAGGTGGTGGGGAATAGCGAACTTTGATTTGCTGTTCGAGTTTATAACACCGCTTTTTGGGGGCATATTTCCCTCCGTGGTGCTCGCTAACCCGATTTCCTGAAAACGTGTTTTATCGTATTGGCCAGGCTGCACGAGGGTTTGCGGACAGGCACTCGGCTTGAGTGCACTTTCTGTTACGTTGCTCCCCAAACCCCAACAAGAAAAATATTAGACGTCGGCCCAGCGAAGCTTTAGATAGTCAACTACCTGCTGAGTTTGTGAGGCCCGCAGAAACATATGTCGAAATAACATGCACCCGGACACCTCAGCTAGAGAATCATTCAGGTCAAGCTGACGGGTCATTTCAGGCACGCCCGCCTCAACAGTCCAGTCGGGCTCGGCTGCTGAGGCGGCTCCCACCTTATACAGAGCCATACCTACATATAACGCTGTGCCGGTACCCCTGACGGTATCCGCCCACCACTGTGTGATGACGTCGTAGCGGGCAACCTCCCGGGCAAACGGCCAGTAGACCTGTGGGGCGATATAATCAATGATGCCGTCAATTACCCATTTCCGGGTGTCTGCATACGCAAAATCGTAATTAGGTGCACCTGCCTGCGTATCAGACCCCAGCGGGTCGTCAGATTTATTCCGCCAGACGCCTGCCGGGCTGATACCAAACAAGACATCCGTGTTAACTGCGGCTATTTTTTTATGGCATGCATCAACCAGCGAATACGTGTTATTTCGTCGCCAGTCGGCCTTTGTGGTAAAGGTTGTATTGTATGTCTGGTAGGTAGCATCATCCTGCAGCAGGGAATCCGCAGTTTCATAATAAAAATAATCATCGAACTGAATGGCATCAACATCGTATTTGGTGACAATTTCTTCAACAATACTACCAACCCACGCTTGAACTTCAGGTATGCCGGGATTGAGAACAAAGCGGTTCGCTGCGGTCCCAGTCCACTCAGGATGCGTATTAAACACACTGGCTGGCGAGTCAGATGATGAGTTATTCAGCTCTTCCATTGTGCCGTCGCTGGCGTTCATTGATATGCGGTACGGGTTCACCCATGCGTGCAGCTCAATATGACGAGCATGCGCCTGCTCAACAGCATAAGCCAGTGGGTCGAAGCCGGGATTTTTTCCGAGCGTACCTGTCAGGTACTTCGACCATGGAAGCAGATCTGATGCGTAGAGTGCATCTGCGCAGGGAACAACCTGGAATATCACTGCATTCATTTTCATTGCCACAATATCATCAAGAATGCCGGTCAACTCTTCTTTCTGTGTGCTGACACGTGCAGCCTCATCAGTGATGGTCAGAGATGAGGCGGACGGCCAGTCAAGATTCGTAACTGTTGCGACCCAGGTCGCCTTGAGATTTTTGTTCGCAGTCGCCATTGCGATTTCTCCTTTGGGTATGGTTCTGAGGGAACAAAATATGCTGTCCATGCACGGGCATTTTGAAATGCCCATGCATGAACGAGCACTACACTTGCCAAGGCGCTGGTATGTGACCATAGCCGAGCAGATTATCGCGATGAGCGAGCTGCTGGGCTGAACGCACGAAGAGCGCCTGCTCGCACAAGCGTTCTTTAGGCATCACATGGGAACGACGTGTCAGCTCAGCGTCACGTCCTTCATCGCAGGAATATAACCGTAGTCATATTCTTCCTGCACGAACGAGCGATCCCCTTTCAAGAGGATTCTCACCGTCGGCGCTTCGGTCCCGCCGATACGGTAATCCTCGCCTATGGTGGGCACGCTGTCGATGAACGAAGTCACCAGGCCGTTCGGCATGACGCAGTGCGAATACGTCTGGAAAGGCTGCTCGGGCGGATTGCCGAGCACCAGGCCGGAAGCGTTCATTGGCCGGTACGGACCGAACAAATGTTCGCCGACAAAACCGTACACCCCGTCTGGCCCTGTAACACCATCGGCATACGTGAACTTGTGACTGATGGTGAACAAGTAATATTTGCCGTCTTGAAAAACATAGTGCGGGCGCTCGGTCTGATCGTTCACGCCGACGGCCGTCACCAACGGCGGAAGTATTTCCCACTCCTCACCACTGAGATCTTTTGCGACCGCCAGACCGATACAACCCACCTGGAATCTGGCACCCCCCACGTCTTCATGACCCGGCGGCACAGGGCCAAGTTCGACACTCCCTACTGTGTGCGAGCCGCGTTCACCGGCGACGTTGCCTTCAAACACCATATACAACTTGCCATCTTCAGGATCAATGAACGGACTGGGGTCGCGAAAGTTCCAGCTCGAGTTCTGCGCTTCGGTTTGATAATAGGTGCCGTCGGCCTCGAACAGTTTTTTGACCTGGGTAAAGTCTTTCAACTCCACGCCCTGATCGGACGTCACAATACGGCCACGTACTTTGGCGATCGCTGCGCCGGGTGTGACGCAGGTGTAATAAAGATCAATATCGCCTTTGTCATTCAACAGTATGGGTGTGCCCGCCCACTCTCGAGTGGTGGGCGATACCCCCTCGGCCATTACACGACCACCAAAGATCCAGTCCTTGCCGGTACGCGAGTACCAGTAGCACATGCGTGCGCGGCCATGACGGTCTTCCCAGTCACGCTTGATGTCATAACGGCCATTGGCGTCGAGATATTGCGGATCATTGGGGTGACGGTCAGCCGTCAGGGTCAGGATGACCGACCAGCCGTTGACCGAAACCACCGTGCCATCCAGCTCGCGCAGCGGCATGGTGTCCCAGATGAATACCGTATCACTCATGACCGGAAAGTCCGGACTGACCAGTGGCTGCGTGGTGGTCGGGTCATTTTCATTGACCTTCAGCGCATCGGCGCGGGACCAGACAGTGGGTGCGTAGTTGATGTTACCTACTAGAGGACTATTTTTGAGCTGGCTTACAGCAGAGCTGCTATTGGACATAATTAATACCTTTAAATAGCTTTGGGAGGCAGCAGCGACGCTGCTGTACCTCTGTCGCTCAAAGGCGATAACTCAAGGCTCACGGCCTTCACATGATTCAACGTCCCGCAGCGGGAGCACTTGATCTGGAGTTCGGTGTAGTCACCCATGCGGGCCAGCAGCTTCTTGCACTGCCCGCATCGGTAGTCTTTCAACATTTGCATTGGTCTCCTTGTGCTTCGCCCAATAAAAAAAACCGCTTGGGCGGGGTTTGGGGGATCGTAATTTACCGGTTGGCGCTGTTGAAAAGCCTGTGTCCGGCGGCTGCCCTGAGGCGAAAGTCGCATATCGTGGTACCTTTTTACCCCCCCTCCGGAAAGGCTGGAAAGGGGCAGTTTCGGGGTAGGTCGAGTGTGGCCGGAGTTCAACACGAGTTCGACCGCAGTTGCGCAATTGACCCGGATAAACGGTGCGAAACAGCGCTTCATTGGGGGCGCTTCAGAAAACGGAATTGAAGGTACGTTAAGCCGATTCTGCGGTGGGCTCGCCGTTCTGGCGATCGCGCTAATGACAGCCATGAAACAATTCATTTCTCCACAGCACACCGACAGCACGGTTCGCCCAGCGTGATCACCGGACGCTTATGGCCAAGTGGCCTGAGCGACCCGCATAAAGTTGCCGCCAAAAATGCCGTTGATCTGCGCGGCGTCATAGCCAATCCGTAGCAATGCTTCTGCGACCTGACCCAGCGCTTCCGGCTGCAGTTGACGATGCCCGTTGATGCCGCCATAGAATTCTTTTGGCCACCAATCGTCTTCATTCACGCCCTCGGCCAAATCCTTATCGTCGGGGTGCAGTTCGATGTCCAGGCCCAGGCCGATATGTGCCGTTCCCGCTCGTTCGGCCAGATAATCGATTTGGCGCACGAAGGCTTCGACCGATGCCTGCGGATCGCCCAGAAAAATCCCCATACCGGTCAGCCCGATCACACCACCTGATTCAACACAGGCCATGATCTGCTCATCATCCACCGTGCGTGGATGGTCATACACTGCCTTGATATTAGTGTGTGAAAAGACAACCGGTCGCTGTGACAGCTCGATTATTTCCATACTCGCGCGCTTGCTGGCATGTGAGCAGTCCATCACGATACCCGCCGAATTGATGGCTCCCACAAACTCCCGCCCCAGCGCGGTTAATCCCATGCCACTGCCGTGGCAACCGCCCGCACAGCTGTTATCGAGGTTGTACGCCAGAAGCATCTGGCGGACGCCCAGGTCGGCATACAAGCGGACCATTGCCTGGTCTTGCAGCAGCATGTTGGAGCCTTCCAAGTCGAAAGACACTGCCAGCTTGTCCTGCACGCGGGCGCGTTGCAGATCTGCAAGGGTACCGGCCAGCATGAAGTTCTCTGGATGCTTGATCAGCCACTGGCGAAAGCCTGCGATGACCTGCATCACATCGCCAACAGCGGTCATGTCCATGCCGACATTGACCGAGACGTGGTGAAAGCCGTTGTCGCGGTAGCGCAGCAGCGCAGACATGTCCTGATTGGGCAGCAGCGGCAGGCAGGTATGGGCCTCCCAACGAATGGCGCCGCGGGCAGGCGTAGGCACGGTATTTGGATTCATCGCACAACTCCGGGATTCGTGGGGCGCGTATCAGCAGGCTCTCTCCAAACCTACCAAAGGTGAGCAGGCCGGTACATTAAGCAATCCGCAAAGCACCTCATTTGAAACTGACCTGAAGTTCGAGGAAAATCGTCACGGAGAAGTGGCTCAGATGCACCTCAACCCCAACGTCGAGGCAGGGGCAGCTCAGCAAAAGGATTCGATATCGTATCCGCCAAAACTAAGGAACCCGTTCATGAAATCTCGATTTTCTTGCTGTTCATCCTTCCTGATCATGTTGTCGCTGACAGGATGTGCAGTGAATATGGATACTCCAAAGCGCGATCAGCCTGGAGAAAACGCGTTGTACGGCAGTTGGCATGTTGCAGGTGTAGCGGTATCGGATTCGGGCGTGCAAGCACTGGAGGATAATGATCCGAGTTTTATGGGGCGACGTCTCAGTTTCAATCACGACCAACTGGCATGGAAAGCGTCGGCAGGCTCAACGGAAGATGTGTGCAAGGGGCCTGTTTTTCACAAGCTTCCTACGATCAGTGGAGCTGAACTGGAGCCACAACTTCATAAGCTTGGCATCGATAAAGCCGTACCTTATGGCGTTGAGTGCACATCTGGAAGCTGGGGTCCTCTCGATAAAGAAAGCCCGGTATTTTTTCTAGCACAGAATGGGTCCTTGGCTCTTTCCTGGTATGACGGCGGAATGCTGAAGCTCGTGCGAGACTGATCACGGAAGTGTCGCGCGACCGTCCAAGCCCCGCACCTGTGGGGCTCCTTGGAGGGGGGAGGGCGCGTCCGCGATAGTTGATCCGCCTATCGGATCATCAGTTACCAAGCAGCGCTTGGTGGCGGCAGCATCGGGTCCTTGAAGCTGTGTATCCGCTGGCTTTCGGTAGCCTGAGACCGGCCAGCGCCATCAGGCCCGCACAAAGCCAATCACGCTCCCATCGTCATCACACCGATGAGAGCAGCCCTGGCCTCAACCCGATCAGCAATGCCAAAATGGCACCCACTACCCGAATCAATGAATTCGGATTTTTTGGCACGGATGCGGACAGGCGGTGATTACGCCTGATTAAGGGATTTATGGTTTCTATCTATATGTGTGGCGAGGACAAGACCCGGCAGATCAGCGACTGGGTTATTAAAAAGAATGGCAAGGGTGAGTTCAGACTGACTTGCCACTACCCCTCTCAAAAAACCTACTCCCGCCCGCTTGGCGACTGCAAGGTCGATCCAACCCGGGAGGTCAAGGGCATGCTTCTTCTAAGAACAGGAGGGCATGTTTTAAGCCCCATCGAGAAAGCGTTGGTTTACGGCGAGAAATACGCGCTCGTCCAGTTTCCGGGGAGTCCGGATAGCTACCTGTTCCATATGGATAACATTGAGTTCGTTTCCCCGACCTCGATTACCGACGAGCCCATATTCACTTACTTTCGCTCCGTGGCCGCAGCTCGGGTCAACAACGCGGCTGGCGATGAGCAAAAAAAAGGCATTGCCGAAAACGTTGATCGCCAGATGGGCACACTCTCATTGTCCCCGGCTACGGCGCTCAATGCCTATTGCAAAGGCCAGCCTGTACAGCAGGACTCGCCGGGCAACTTCATCTTTCCTTTTGGTCTCAATGAAAGTCAGCTCAAGGCGGTAGAGCAGGCTTTCAGTTCGCAGATAAGCCTCATCGAAGGACCTCCCGGGACTGGCAAGACACAGACGATTCTGAACATCATCGCCAATATCCTGTTGCAGGGGAAAACCGTAGCGGTGGTGTCCAACAACAACGCTGCGGTCAAGAATGTTTATGAAAAGCTGGGCAAGTGCGGTCTGGATTACCTGGTCGCCAGACTGGGCAATAAGGAAAACCGGGAAACGTTTTTTGCCGAGCGCTCTTTGCGACCTTCAGTAGACCCTGAATCTGAACCTGCGCCTGCAATGGAAGATATTCAGGGCGTTCTCCAGCGGCTCAGGCGTTATCTGAGTGCTCGCAATGCAGTGGCGCAGTTGCAGATCGAGATTAACGAGCTGGAGATAGAACGGCATTATCTCGTGCAGTGGCAACAGGACAATGGAATAGTGCCTGTGCATGACAGGTATAAATTATCGCCGCAAAAGACTACTGACTTGATGGCGTATCTACCGCATATACCCAGCGACCGGATCCGGATCAAGGACCGGATTGAGTTGCTGTTCAACTTCAGGATTCTGCGCACCGGCAAGTTGAATGACCGGGGCAAGCGTATGTCAGCCTTTTACAGCTTGCAGCTCGATTACTACGACAAGGTCCTGCAAAAGAAGAAGAGGGAATTGTCTGCCCATGAGGAAGCGTTGCGCATCGGTAATTTCAATGCCTTGCTGGAAGAACTGACCTCCTCTTCGATGCGTCACCTCAAGCACCATCTGGATCTTCACATTTCGCCTAATGATGACTTCGACATAACGTACCGAAATCACCTGGATGCCTTTCTGAAGCGCTATCCGGTCATCGGCAGCAGTACGCACTCGATCGTCAATTCCTTGGGAGGCAAGGCTGTCCTTGATTACGTCATCATCGACGAGGCTTCGCAGCAGGACATTGTTCCGGGTGTGCTGGCGCTGAGTTGTGCGAAGAATCTGATTATTGTCGGCGACAGAAAACAGCTTGCGCATATTCCGGAAAAGTTGGGCCTGGAAGCCCCCGCTCCTTGGTATGACTGTGAGACGTACAGCTTGCTGGATTCATGCGTGGGTGTGTTCGGTGATTCGATTCCAATGACATTGCTCAAAGAGCACTACCGATGCCACCCCCGCATCATTCAGTTTTGCAATCAGCAGTTCTACGATAACCAGCTCGTCCCGATGACTCAGGACGCTGGCGAACAATCGTTGACGCTGCTCGTGACCGCCAAGGGCAACCATACGCGCAACAACTCCAATCTCCGTGAGCTGGACTCTTTATTGGCAGTGCTTGATGGGAGTGGTGAGAGTATCTGGGAGGGTGAGGATGGCAGAGGGTTCATTGCGCCGTTCAAGAATCAGGCAACACTTTCAGGCTCATGTCTGCCAGCTGATTTCATCAACGACACCGTGCACAAGTTCCAAGGCCGTGAATGCGACGAAATTGTCTTTTCTACCGTACTGGATAAGCATAAAAGCCCGGAGCGCCTAAGTTTTGTAGACGATGCGCGGATGGTCAATGTGGCGGTATCCAGAGCTAAAAACAGGTTCACGCTGGTGACAGGCGACGGCGTTTTCAAAGCCGGCAATGGACATATCGCGGCGCTGATCCGCTATATGGAATATTACGCAGAGGACGGGCACATCCACCGGGCGCCGGTCATTTCGGCGTTCGATCTGCTTTACAAGGAATATGATCGATCACAGGAACGTCTGAATAAAAGGCTCAGGCCAGATGACTCGCCCTTCAAGTCCGAGCAGATCGTAGCGCAGATACTTCGTGAGGCGCTGGCTCAGGAGGCTCGCCAATCGATCATGTTTCATCGCGAAGTTCTGTTGATACAGCTGGCATCGGCCGCCGGTGCAAGCTTCACGGAGCGAGAGCGGGAGTTCATGAACAACGGTTCCTGCTGTGATTTCGTACTTTATTTCAAAGTAGGGAAGCGTCCGCTGGGCGTGATTGAAGTCGACGGTGGACACCACAACGATCTGGTACAGATCGAACGAGACACCGTGAAAAACAGCATTCTGGAAAAGTGCGGCATTCCTTTGCTTCGTCTGCGGACTATCGAGAGCCATATTGAAGAAAAGATCGCGGCGTTTGTGGATCAATGGACGCCACCTGTACCAGATGACGGTCGCAACGCTTCATCAGGTTGAAAATTGCCTTGGCATCACGCAGGCAATTTACGTGTAGAACAAGAGCCAGATCATCGAGTTGATCTGGCTCGATCCTGACAGCTTGACGATCATTAAGCTGGCGCTGGGTAAACCGGTCCGAGGTTACGGTTTACGAAATGCCGAGCTCTGCGCGCACGCGGGGTGCGAAAAGCCGGAACGGGCACCACTGCCTTGCCCGGCTTTTTTTACGCCTCGACTTCAGTTCGTGGTATCGACCCTTATCTTTCCGCAAATGCAGGTGTATCGTATTCGCCCCGCGCATCTGCCTGCAGATGCCTCCCGTTTTCGTATCAGAGGTCCCGCCGTTCATGTCCTTCACCCGTCGTCAGATCCTCACAGGCATCGCCGGTCTTGCCGTAGTCGGCCTGGGCGCGGGCGGTGCTTCGCGTTACTGGATGGGGCGCCGCGAGTCTGAAGCGGGGTCGGACTTTGTGCTGATCGCTGCACCGCTGGATATAGAGCTGGTATCGGGTCACAAGACACCTGCCTGGGCATTCGGCGGTTCTGCTCCAGGCACAGAGTTGCGCGTGCGGCAGGGCGAGTGGTTGCGCTTGCGCTTCATCAATCAGTTGCCCGTGGAGACGACCATTCACTGGCATGGCATTCGGCTGCCGCTGGAGATGGACGGCGTGCCGTATGTGTCGCAGTTGCCGGTCAAACCGGGCGAATACTTCGATTACAAATTCCGTGTGCCGGATGCCGGCAGCTATTGGTATCACCCGCACGTCAGCAGCAGCGAAGAGCTGGGCCGTGGGCTGGTCGGGCCGCTGATCGTCGAAGAGCGCGAGCCGACCGGTTTTGCCCATGAGCGCACGGTCAGTCTGAAAAGCTGGCATGTGGATGACGTGGGCGCATTCACCGAGTTCAGTGTGCTGCGTGAAGCAGCGCGCGAAGGCACGGCAGGGCGGTTGTCTACCTTGAACGGCGTGCCTCAGGCAGTCATCGAACTGCCTGCCGGGCAGATCACTCGTGTGCGCCTGCTCAACCTCGACAATACCGTGACCTATCGGCTCAACCTGCCGGATGCCGAGGCGCAGATTTATGCGCTGGATGGCAACCCGGTCACGCCGCGCCCGTTTGGTGACGAGTACTGGCTGGGGCCGGGCATGCGCATCTGCCTGGCGATCAAGGCTCCGCCTGCGGGTGAGGAAATCTCGTTGCGTAACGGCCCGGTGCGTCTGGGCACCTTTCGTTCGGTTGCCAACAGCGATGCGCCCGGTCAGTGGCCACCTGAGTTGCCGGCCAATCCGGTGGCCGAGCCCGATATGGCTAACGCCGAGAAGATCAATTTCAACTTCGAGTGGGTCGGCTCCATGTCGGTCAACACCGACAACGGCAAGCCGCCGAGCCTGTGGCAGATCAACGGTGAAGCCTGGGACATCACCGACAAGACCTGCGCTGATCGCCCCATCGCCAAATTGAAGCTGGGCAAGAGTTACATCTTCGAACTGAAAAACATGACCCAGTATCAGCACCCTATTCACTTGCACGGCATGAGTTTCAAGGTGATCGCGTCCAATCGGCGCAAGATCATTCCGTACTTCACCGACACTTTTCTGCTGGGCCGCAACGAACGGGCGCGCGTGGCGCTGGTGGCGGATAACCCCGGCGTGTGGATGTTTCACTGCCACGTGATCGATCATATGGAAACCGGCCTCATGGCCGCCATTGAGGTGTCGTGATGCGCCAGCCGCTAATCATCGACCGCAGCAACGATCAACACTTCATGCGTGAGGCGCTGGCGCTCGCCGCGCAAGGCGCACTGCTGGGCGAAGTGCCGGTCGGCGCAGTTGTGGTGCACAACGGCGAGATCATCGGCCGTGGCTACAATTGCCCGATCAGCGGCAGCGACCCGAGCGCGCACGCCGAAATGGTCGCCATTCGCGACGCCGCCAGGGCGCTGGGCAATTACCGGCTGCCGGGCAGTACGCTCTACGTGACGCTGGAACCGTGCAGCATGTGCGCCGGTTTGATCGTCCATTCGCGGGTGGCACGTGTAGTTTACGGGGCGCTGGAGCCCAAAGCGGGCATCGTCCAGAGCCAGGGGCAGTTTTTCAGCCAGGGCTTTCTCAATCACCGCGTACTGTTTGAAGGTGGGGTGCTGGGCGAGGAGTGTGGGGCAATGCTGAGCGAGTTTTTCAGGCTGCGCCGGGCGGCCAGGGATGCAGGAAAAAGCAGGATCGACGTCTAGAGCGCGGGCTTTTCCGGGCTGGAAGCGGGTACAACGGGTGCGGTCGGCGCAGGTGGCTGGGTCTTGTCGACGCCGGGAACGTGCAGGTTGCCATCGGCGACCTGGCTGCCTTCAAGTTGCGGCTGCGTGACCCAGGTCAGAATGTCGTAGTAGCGGCGAATGTTGGCGACAAAATGCACGGGCTCGCCGCCCCGGGCATAACCGTAACGCGTTTTGCTGTACCACTTCTTCTGCGCCAGACGCGGCAACATTTTTTTAACGTCCAGCCATTTATTAGGGTTCAGCCCCTCGTTTTCAGCCAGTTTTCGCGCATCTTCGAGATGACCGCCACCAATGTTGTAGGAAGCAAGAGCGAGCCACGTACGATCGGGCTCTTGAATCTTGTCGTCCAGCTGATCCTTTACGTAGGCAAAGTACTTGGCCCCGCCCTGAATGCTTTGCCGTGCATCTAGCCTGTTGGTCACGCCCATCGCCTGAGCAGTGTTTTGGGTCAGCATCATCAGGCCGCGTACGCCGGTTTTCGACGTGACGGCCGGTTGCCACATCGATTCCTGATAGCCGATGGCAGCCAGCAGCCTCCAGTCGACCTGTTCTTTCTTGGCCGATGTCTGGAAGTGTTTCTCGTATTTGGGCAAGCGTTCCTGCAGGTGCTGGGCAAAGGTGTAGGCGCCGACGTAGCCGAGCACGTCAACGTGACCGTAATAGCGGTCCTTGAGGCGCTGCAACGTGCCGTTTTTCTCGACCTTGTCCAGGTAAGCGTTTATTTCGTTGAGCAGGCTGTTGTCTTCACCCGGTGCCACCGCCCAGCGCTGCTCACGGGCTTCGCCCAGGTCAAACGCCACACGCACATTGGGGAAGTACACCTGGTTCATCGCCAGTTCATTGGAGTCGACCAGCGTCAGGTCAATCTGGCCTTCGTCGACCATACGCAGGAGATCGACGACCTCGACCGCGTCCGACTCTTCATATTCGATAGCGGGGGTCTGCGCCTTGAGTGCCGCAAGCTGCTCGGCGTGCGCGCTGCCTTTGAGGACCACAATGCGTTTACCCACCAGATCGCCGGGGTCGGTGGGGCGCGACTGGCCGTTGCGGTAGACAACCTGAGGGGTGACTTCCAGGTAAGAGTGCGAGAAACGCGCCTGTTGCTTGCGCTTTGACGTCTCGATCAGGCCCGCTGCGCCGAGGACCGGACCGCCCGGTTTGTTCATCTGATCGAACAGATCGTCCAGATTGTCGGCTGTTTCGATCTTCAGTTCGACGCCCAGATCGTCGGCGAAACGCTTGACCAGCTCGTATTCGAAGCCGGTTTCACCGTTGCGATCCTGAAAATAAGTCGCCGGGCTGTTACGAGTGATCACGCGCAGCACGCCGTCCTCCTTGACTCGCTCCAGTGTGGTGGGTTTCTCCACACAGGCGCCGAGCATCAGGAAGAGTCCGGTTGCGATGAGCCACTTGGCACAACGTGGGCGGAAATCTGGTCTGAAGAACATCGGTGCAGTATACGCAAAGCGCACCGGGTGCCATATCTCGACAGTGAAGCTTGCGTCTGATAGGCGAGGGCGCTTTAGCGGCTTTTTCGTGTTTTTTTGAGCGGGGCGACATTTGGGCGCACGGGATGCCGCCGTTTTGGGTGATCAACGTCCCGGTTTAGGCTAGAATATGCGGCCTCAAAGCACACCCCCCTCTCGAGGCTGTCCCGAAGATGTTGATCCTGCGCGGTGCTCCTGCCCTTTCTGCCTTTCGCCACAGCAAATTGCTGGAACAACTGAAACAAAAAGTTTCAGCTGTCAGTGGTCTGTACGCCGAATTCGCCCACTTCGCTGACGTCAATGACGTGTTGACCGGCGAAGAACAGCAGGTTCTCGACCGCCTCCTGAAATACGGCCCGAGTGTGCCGGTTCAAGAGCCTGCCGGCCGTCTGTTTCTGGTGTTGCCGCGTTTTGGCACTATTTCACCCTGGTCGAGCAAGGCCAGCGACATCGCCCGCAATTGCGGCCTGACTAAAATCCAGCGTATCGAGCGCGGGATTGCCTTCTATGTAGAAGGCCAGTTCAGCGATGCAGACGCTCAGGCCATTGCTGACAGCCTGCACGACCGCATGACGCAGCTGGTATTGGGCGACCATGCGCAGGCCGCCGGTCTGTTCAGCCACGCCGAGCCCAAACCGCTGACCGCTGTGGACATCCTCGGTGGTGGCCGCGCGGCGCTGGAAAAAGCCAACGTCGAGCTGGGCCTGGCCCTGGCTGAAGATGAAATCGATTACCTGATCACCAGCTTCAACGGTCTGGGGCGCAACCCACACGACATCGAACTGATGATGTTTGCCCAGGCCAACTCCGAGCACTGCCGGCACAAGATCTTCAACGCCAGTTGGGATATCGACGGCCAGAGCCAGGAAAAAAGCCTGTTCGGCATGATCAAGAACACCTATGAGATGCACAGCGAAGGCGTTCTGTCCGCTTACAAGGACAACGCCTCGGTGATCGTCGGCAGCGTTGCCGGCCGTTTCTTCCCGGACCCTGACACCCGCCAGTACGGCGCGGTGCAGGAGCCGGTGCATATTCTGATGAAGGTTGAAACCCACAATCACCCGACTGCCATTGCGCCGTTTCCAGGCGCAGCGACCGGCTCCGGTGGCGAGATTCGCGACGAAGGTGCAACCGGTCGCGGTGCCAAACCGAAAGCGGGTCTGACCGGTTTCACCGTGTCCAACCTGCAGATCCCCGGTTTTGTGCAGCCTTGGGAAGTGCCGTACGGCAAACCCGAGCGCATCGTCACCGCGCTGGACATCATGATTGAAGGCCCGCTGGGTGGCGCGGCGTTCAACAACGAGTTCGGTCGCCCGGCGCTGACTGGCTACTTCCGTACCTTCGAGCAGTCCATTACCACACCGCATGGCGATGAGGTGCGTGGTTACCACAAGCCGATCATGCTGGCAGGCGGTATGGGCAATATCCGCGAAGATCACGTCCAGAAGGCCGAAATCACTGTCGGCTCCAAGCTGATCGTGCTGGGTGGCCCGGCCATGCTGATCGGTCTGGGCGGCGGTGCAGCGTCCTCGATGGCAACCGGTACCAGTTCTGCAGACCTGGATTTTGCTTCGGTTCAGCGTGAAAACCCTGAGATGGAGCGTCGTTGTCAGGAAGTGATCGACCGCTGCTGGCAGTTGGGCGATCGTAACCCGATCAGCTTCATTCATGACGTCGGCGCTGGCGGTCTGTCCAACGCCTTCCCCGAGCTGGTCAACGATGGCGATCGCGGTGGTCGTTTCGAGCTGCGTAACGTGCCTAATGACGAGCCGGGGATGGCCCCGCTGGAAATCTGGAGCAACGAGTCCCAGGAGCGTTACGTTCTGGCGGTCGGTGTCGCAGACTACGAACGCTTCAAGGCCATCTGCGAGCGCGAGCGTTGCCCGTTTGCAGTGGTCGGCGAAGCCACTGCCGAGCCGCAACTGACTGTAACCGACAGCCACTTCGGCAACAGCCCGGTGGACATGCCGCTGGAAGTCTTGCTCGGCAAGGCGCCGCGCATGCACCGTTCGGTTGCGCGTGAAGCCGAAATCGGCGACGACTTCGACCCGAGCACACTGGATATCGAAGAAAGCGTACAGCGCGTCTTGCGTCACCCGGCCGTTGCCAGCAAAAGCTTTTTGATCACCATCGGCGACCGCAGCATCACGGGCCTGGTAGCCCGCGATCAGATGGTCGGCCCGTGGCAGGTGCCTGTGGCTGACTGCGCCGTGACCGCGACCAGCTTCGACGTCAACACCGGTGAAGCCATGGCGATGGGCGAGCGTACTCCGCTGGCCCTGCTGGATGCTCCGGCGTCCGGGCGCATGGCGATCGGCGAGACGCTGACCAACATCGCGGCTTCGCGCATTGAAAAGCTGTCTGACATCAAACTGTCGGCCAACTGGATGTCGGCGGCAGGCCATCCCGGCGAAGATGCGCGCCTTTATGACACCGTGAAAGCGGTCGGCATGGAGCTGTGTCCGGAACTGGGCATCACTATTCCGGTGGGCAAGGACTCGATGTCCATGAAAACCCGCTGGAGCGACGAAGGCACCGAGAAGAGCGTGACCTCGCCGCTGTCGCTGATCGTGACCGGCTTTGCGCCAGTGGTCGATATCCGCAAGACCCTGACCCCCGAACTGCGCATGGACAAGGGCATCACTGACCTGATCCTGATCGACCTGGGTCGTGGCCAGAACCGCATGGGCGCGTCGATTCTCGCCCAGACCCACGGCAAACTGGGGCGTGTGGCACCGGACGTCGATGACGCTGAAGACCTCAAAGCCTTCTTTGCCGTGATTCAGGGCCTCAATTCAGATGGCCATATCCTCTCCTATCACGACCGTTCCGACGGTGGTCTGCTGGTCAGCACGCTGGAAATGGCCTTTGCCGGTCACTGCGGCCTGAACCTGCACCTCGACGGTCTGGCCGACAATGTTTCCGAGCTGAGCGCCATCCTGTTCAACGAAGAGCTGGGTGCGGTCATTCAGGTGCGTCAGGACGCTACGCCGCTGGTCTTGGCGCAGTTCAGCGCTGCCGGGCTGGAAGATTGCGTCGCTGTCATCGGTCAGCCGATCAACAATGACGAAGTGTCGATCAGCTTCCTTGGCGAGCCGGTATTCAGTGGCCAGCGCCGTCTGTTGCAACGCCAGTGGGCCGAGACCAGCTACCAGATCCAGCGTCTGCGTGATAACGCCGAGTGCGCTGATCAGGAATTCGACGCACTGCTGGAAGAAGACAATCCAGGCCTGACCGTCAAGCTGGGCTTCGACGTCAACGAAGACATCGCCGCACCGTACATCAAGACGGGCGTGCGCCCTCAGGTCGCCGTTCTGCGTGAGCAGGGTGTCAATGGTCAGGTCGAAATGGCCGCAGCCTTTGATCGCGCCGGTTTCAACGCGATTGACGTGCACATGAGTGACATTCTGGCCGGTCGTGTCGATCTGAACGACTTCAAGGGCATGGTTGCCTGTGGCGGTTTCTCTTATGGCGACGTGCTGGGTGCCGGTGAGGGTTGGGCCAAGTCGGCACTGTTCAACAGCCGTGCCCGCGATGCGTTCCAGGGCTTCTTCGAGCGTTCCGACAGCTTCACGCTGGGTGTGTGCAACGGTTGCCAGATGCTTTCCAACCTGCACGAACTGATTCCGGGCAGCGAGTTCTGGCCGCACTTTGTGCGTAACCGCTCCGAGCAGTTCGAAGCGCGTGTGGCAATGGTTCAGGTTCAGGAGTCGGCGTCGATCTTCCTGCAGGGCATGGCCGGCTCGCGCATGCCGATCGCCATCGCTCACGGCGAAGGGCATGCGGAATTCCGCAACGACGATGCACTGCTTGAAGCGGACGTGTCCGGTACTGTGGCGCTGCGTTTCGTGGATAACCACGGCAAGGTCACTGAAAGCTACCCGGCCAACCCGAACGGCTCGCCGCGCGGTATCGGCGGCATGACCACCCTCGACGGTCGCGTGACCATCATGATGCCGCACCCGGAGCGCGTATTCCGCGCGGTGCAGAACTCATGGCGTCCTGAGGACTGGAACGAAGACGCTGCCTGGATGCGTATGTTCCGCAATGCGCGGGCCTGGGTTAACTAAGGCGCATGTACAAACTTGCCTTCTTTGTTCCACCAAGCCATGTGGACAAGGTCAAGAACGCCGTATTCGCTGCTGGGGCAGGGCGAATCGGCGCTTACGATCAATGCTCGTGGCAAGTGCTCGGCCAAGGTCAGTTCCGCCCGCTGAATGGCAGTCAGCCATTTATCGGGCAGGGCGGAGTGGTCGAGTCGGTGGAGGAGTGGAAGGTCGAGTTGGTCGTGGCGGATGATCTGATTCAGCAAGCGGTGCTGGCGCTCAAGCAGAGCCATCCCTACGAAACGCCTGCTTACGAAGTATGGCGGCTGGAAGATTTATGAGGGGCTGTATTGGTCTCTTCGCGAGCAAGCGAAGCGTCGCCCGGCTCGCCCCCACGGTGTACAACTATCGTGCGACGCCCCGCGTCGGCATGCCGTTCTGGACGCTCTGCGTCCGATCCTGACTGCTAGCTGCAATGATCAAGGCCGAATCTCGATCATCGTCCCGTCTTTCACCAGATCCCAGATTTCCCGCATGTCGTTGTTCTTCAGCGCGATGCAGCCGTTGGTCCAGTCCAGGGTATGGAAATACCATTCCGGGTACTCCTCATCCACCGGCGTGCCATGAATCATGATCATGCTGCCCGGTTTCACGCCTTCGCGACGAGCACGTGCCGAGTCTGAGATGTTCGGGTAGGAAATGTGCATCGACAGGTTGTAGTTATTGCTGGGCTTGCGCCAGTCGAGCCAGTAAAAGCCTTCCGGCGTGCGCTGGTCGCCTTCCTGCAACTTGGTGCCCGTAGGGTTTTTACCCAGCGAGACGCGATACGTCTTCAGGGCTTCGCCGCCGCTGATCAATTGCAACTGACGTGCAGATTTGAGCACCAGCACCTTGTCTATCTTCTTGCTGGCAATACTTTCGGTGTTGATGACTTTATTATTGATGATTTTCTGTTCGCTGCCCTTGGGCACGATGGTCTGAGTAAACGCCGCCTGCGAAAGCGGAATGAACGACACATAGAAGAGGGCGAGCAACCAGCGCATTACGATATCCCTGAAAGTACTTTTCGATAAAAAGCGCCGATGGTGTTTGCGAACCCGTTTCAAGTGTCCAGCAGTGGGCTTGACGGAGGAAGGGCGCTGGTATGAACCGGGTAGACCTGCCGACGCCGATCCGCGAAGAAGTATTCTAGGGTACGCCCGACCGTCATGAAAGCCAGGTCTGCCCACGGAATGTCGGCTTCGTCGAATAACTGCACTTCAAGGCTCTCGATACCTGCGGCGAACGCTTCGGTGGCCATTTCTGCCCGATAAAACACGTGCACCTGATTGATGTGCGGCACGTCGATCAGCGTGTACAGGTGCAGATCAGTCAGCGTGGCGCAGGCTTCTTCCTGGGTTTCGCGGCGCGCGGCCTGTTCGATGGTTTCGCCGTTTTCCATGAAGCCGGCCGGCAACGTCCAGAAACCCAGGCGTGGTTCGATGGCCCGGCGGCACAGCAGAACCTTGTCGCCCAGCGTCACCAGGCAGCCCGCAACAATATTGGGGTTCTGATAATGAATGGTCTGGCAATGCTCGCAGACGTACCGCAGACGGCTGTCGCCTTCGGGGATACGCTGGATAACGGTGTTGCCACACTGGCTGCAAAATTTCATGGGGTCAGTCGGTAGTGAACGCAGTCGCTATCTTGGCCTGTCGTGCAGCAGGTCGGCAACCTTTCGTAGCTGATGAGTTGTTCTGCAAGGGGTTGGGCGCGCCGCCGCTTTGGTGCATGATGCCAGACAGGCAACAGATCGAGATTTCCCATGCTGGATGAGCTACTTCGCCGTGTAGTCAGTCATACGCCAGAAACCTTGGACTCGGATCGACAATTCCCCGAGGCCGCTGTTCTGGTGCCTGTCACCCGCAGTGAGCAGCCCGAGCTGATCCTGACCTTGCGTGCCAGTGGCTTGTCGACTCACGGGGGCGAAGTTGCTTTTCCGGGCGGTCGTCGCGATCCGGGTGATCCCGATCTGATCTTCACGGCCCTGCGCGAAGCCGATGAAGAGATCGGTCTGCCTCCGGGGCTGGTTGAAGTCATCGGACCGCTTAGCCCGCTGATCTCCAAACACGGCATCAAAGTCACCCCTTATGTGGGGGTTATCCCCGACTTTGTCGAGTACCGGCCCAATGACGGCGAGATCGCGGCGGTGTTCAGTGTGCCGCTGGAGTTCTTTCGTCAGGACACCCGCGAACACACTCACCGTATCGATTACGAAGGTCGCAGCTGGTACGTGCCCAGTTATCGATACGGCGAATACAAGATCTGGGGGCTGACCGCGATCATGATCGTCGAGCTGGTCAACGTACTGTACGACACCAGGATCAGCCTGCACCATCCGCCCGAGCGCTCGACCAACTGATTCAAGTGGCGTACATAACAATTCGCACCTACGAGTACGCTCGGCCCGAGGAGGCTGCATGAAATTTCGCCTGGGAGATTCCAGTGTCCAGACCGATCCGCAGAGCTGGGTTGCGCCCAGCGCGGTGCTCATTGGCAATGTGAAGCTTGAGGCTGGCGCCAGTGTCTGGTTCAACGCAGTGCTGCGCGGCGATAACGAACTGATTCACATCGGTGAAAACAGCAACGTGCAGGATGGCACAGTTATGCACACGGACATGGGCTCGCCGCTTGCGATCGGCAAGGGCGTGACCATTGGCCATAACGCCATGCTGCATGGGTGCAGCGTTGACGATTACAGCCTGATCGGCATCAATGCGGTGATTCTCAACGGGGCAAGAATCGGAAAGTACTGCATCATCGGCGCCAATTCGCTGATCGGTGAAGGCAAAGTCATCCCCGATGGCTCGCTGGTCATGGGGTCGCCGGGTAAAGTGGTGCGCGAGCTCACCGACGTGCAGAAGAAAATGCTGGAAGCCAGCGCCGCCCATTACGTACACAACGCCCGGCGTTACGCCCGTGACCTGGCCGTGCAGGAAGACTGATGAGTACTGATGCCCCGATTGAGAAACCAGTCCGTTCTCCCTGCGTCAGCATCTGCGCGCTGGATGAACAGGATATCTGCACCGGGTGCCAACGCACCGTGAGCGAAATCACCCAATGGAGCCGAATGAGCAACGACGAGCGCCGAGTGGTGCTGGGCCTGTGCGACGAGCGCGCACGGGCCAGCGGATTGATGTGGACGGTGGGCGGGTCACGCTGACGTTCACGTGGCCACGTGGGAGCGAACGTGTTTGCGAAGAGGACGCTGAGCATCCTGAACGGCATGCCGACGCGGAGCGTCGCACGATAGTGGTCGTGGCTGAGATTCTCGTTCCCTACGCTCCAGCGTGGGAATGCAGTTCTCGACGCTCTGCGTCGCAAAGAGGACGCTGAGCATCCTGAACGGCATGTCGACGCGGAGCGTCGCACGATAGTGGTCGTAGCTGAGATTCTCGTTCCCTACGCTCCAGCGTGGGAATGCAGTTCTCGACGCTCTGCGTCGCAAAGAGGACGCTGAGCATCCTGAACGGCATGCCCGACGCGGAGCGTCGCACGATAGTGGTCGTAGCTGAGATTCTCGTTCCCTACGCTCCAGCGTGGGAATGCAGTTCTCGACGCTCTGCGTCGCAAAGAGTACGCATAGCGTCCTGAACGGCATGTCGACGCGGAGCGTCGCACGATAGTGGTCGTAGTTGAGATTATCGTTCCCTACGCTCCAGCGTGGGAATGCAGTTCTCGACGCTCTGCGTCGCAAAGAGGACGCTGAGCGTCCTGAACGGCATGCCGACGCGGAGCGTCGCACGATAGTTGAGTTATCATTGCCATCCGTTTCTCCAGGCGTGTAACCCGTCATGTTTTTCCTGCTCGTCTACATCAGCAGTGTCGTGCTGATCAACTTCGCCTTTTCCAGTGCGCCGCATCTGGACGTCATCTGGTCTGCCTGGGGCGGGTTGGTGTTTGTATTGCGCGACATGGTGCAGATTCGCTTCGGTCATGGCGCGATCCTCGCCATGCTGGCGGCGCTGGTGCTGTCTTATGTCACCAGCGATCCCTCCATTGCCCTGGCCAGCGCCACGGCGTTTGCCGTATCCGAGTGCATCGACTGGCTGGTCTTCAGCATCACCAAGCGTCCGCTGCGTGATCGCTTGTGGATCAGCTCGGCGCTGAGCATCCCGCTGGATACTTTTATCTTCTTCGGCATGATCGACGCCCTGACAGCGCCTGTCGTCGTGACCGCGCTGGCCTCGAAGTTCGCCGGTGTGAGCATTGTGTGGATGATCATGGCCTGGCGTGCGCGCAACAACGCTTGTCCGGGTTAGGCCCCCGTTTGGCGGGGCTTCGTGGTAAATTGCGCGCCTTTCTTCACAGCGGTTGCCCGCATAAAGCAGGCAGCTCTCGATATCTGTTTCACGAGGACTTGAGATGACCCGAATCGGAACTCCACTGTCGCCTACCGCGACTCGCGTACTGTTCTGCGGCAGCGGCGAACTGGGCAAGGAAGTCGTGATCGAATTGCAGCGCCTGGGCGTTGAAGTGATCGCTGTTGACCGTTACGAGAACGCGCCGGCGATGCAGGTCGCTCATCGCAGTCATGTGATCAACATGCTTGACGGTGCTGCCTTGCGCGCTGTCATCGAGCTTGAAAAACCGCACTTTATCGTCCCTGAAATCGAAGCCATCGCCACCGCTACGCTGGTGGAGCTTGAGGCCGAAGGCTTCACGGTGATTCCGACCGCGCGTGCGGCACAGCTGACCATGAACCGTGAAGGTATTCGCCGTCTGGCCGCTGAAGAGTTGAAGCTGCCGACCTCGCCGTACCACTTTGCCGACACCTTCGAGGCGTACAGCAAGGCCGTCGAAGACCTCGGTTTCCCATGCGTGGTCAAGCCGGTCATGAGTTCTTCGGGCAAGGGGCAGAGCCTGCTCAAGAGCGCTGATGACGTACAGAAAGCCTGGGATTACGCGCAGGAAGGCGGTCGAGCCGGCAAGGGCCGCGTGATCATTGAAGGCTTTATCGACTTCGATTACGAAATCACCCTGCTGACCGTGCGCCACATCGGCGGCACCACCTTCTGCGCGCCGGTGGGGCATCGTCAGGAGAAGGGCGACTATCAGGAATCCTGGCAGCCACAGGCCATGAGCCCGGCCGCACTGGCCGAGTCCGAACGCGTCGCCAAGGCGGTGACCGAGTCCTTGGGCGGTCGTGGCATGTTCGGCGTCGAGCTGTTCATCAAAGGCGATCAGGTGTGGTTCAGCGAAGTCTCGCCACGCCCGCATGACACTGGCCTGGTGACCCTGATTTCTCAGGACCTGTCGCAGTTTGCCCTGCACGCTCGCGCGATTCTGGGCCTGCCGATCCCGCTGATCCGCCAGTTCGGGCCATCGGCCTCTGCGGTGATTCTGGTCGAGGGTCAGTCCACGCAGACCGCTTTCGCCAACCTTGGCGCTGCTCTGGCAGAGCCCGACACCGCCTTGCGTCTGTTCGGCAAGCCGGAAGTCAACGGTCAGCGCCGCATGGGCGTAGCCCTGGCACGAGACGAGTCCATCGAAGCGGCTCGGGCCAAGGCGACCCGGGCATCCAGTGCGGTAGTCGTCGAGTTGTAGGTTGGTAGCTGCAAGCCTCAAGCTACAAGAAAGAGCACCACGCTTTTTCTTGAGGCTTGAGGCTTGAGGCTTGCAGCTTGCAGCTTGCAGCTTGCAGCTTGCAGCTTGCAGCTCAAAGCTCCCTATCTCTCGTCTCCTTCAAGCTCAGCACCGCCAGCACGCTGATCAGCGCCGCGGCAGACACATACCCGCCAACCCAGCTCAAGCCGCCCATCGCCACCAGTTTCTGGGCGAAGAAGGGGGCGACCGATGCGCCCACGATTCCGCCCAGGTTGTAGGCCGCCGATGCGCCTGTGTAGCGCACGTGCGTCGGGAATAGTTCCGGTAGCAGGGCGCCCATCGGAGCAAAAGTCACACCCATCAAGAAAGGCTCGATGCACAGAAACAGCGCCACGGCCCAGGTACTGCCATGTGTCAACAGCGGTTCCATGGTGAAACCTGAGAGGATCGCCAGCACGCCGCCGACAATCAGCACCGGCTTGCGCCCGAATCGGTCACTCGCCAGCGCAGCCAATGGCGTTGCTGCCGCCATGAACAGCACCGCGAAGCACAGCAGCCCGAGGAATATCTCGCGGGTATAGCCCAGCGTAGACACGCCGTAGCTCAGCGAAAACACGGTCGAGATATAAAACAGCGCATAACAGACCACCATTGATGCTGCGCCGAGCAACATGGGCTTCCAGTGCTGGCTGACGGTTTCAACTATCGGCAGACTGACGCGCTGGTGACGCGCCATCGCTTTGGCGAACACGGGTGTTTCTTCCAGTTTCAGGCGCACGTAGAGCCCGACCATGACCATGACCAGCACGGCGCTGAGCAGAAACGGAATTCGCCAGCCCCACGAACGAAACTGTTCGTCATCCAGGATCATTGCCAGCGCCAGAAACAGACCATTGGCCGCCAGAAAGCCGATCGATGGCCCTAGTTGCGGAAACATGCCGAACCACGCGCGCTGGCCTTTGGGGGCATTTTCAGTCGCCAGCAAGGCCGCCCCGCCCCATTCCCCGCCCAGACCAAGCCCTTGGCCGAAGCGCAGCACGCACAACAGAATCGGTGCCCATGCGCCGATGGTTGCGTAGCCAGGCAGTACGCCGATCAGCGTGGTGCAGACCCCCATCAGCAGTAGCGATGCAACCAGCGTCGACTTGCGGCCGATCCGGTCGCCGAAGTGACCAAACAGTGCCGAGCCCAGTGGACGTGCGAGAAAGGCGATACCGAATGTCAGAAATGACGACAGCATTTGTGCCGTGCCTGAGGTCTGCGGGAAAAACACCGGACCGATCACCAGTGCGGCGGCGGTGGCGTAGACATAGAAGTCGTAGAACTCGATGGCGGTGCCGATGAAGCTGGCAGTGGCGACGCGGGTCGCCGAGTTCACCGGTTGTGCGGGTGCGTCGTTATCTTCGCGAGAGAGCGGGGTGCTGGTCATGCGGATTCCCTGGCTGTCGTCTCACCGGTCGGCCGGTGCCGGGCTCCGGCAAGTGTTCATTATTGTGATTGTGGGTGCAGCATCGAGCAGAGTAACCCGAATGGGCCGGGAGGTAATCGGGGCCAGGAATCTATTTGAAAGTGCGTACGAGCGTGTTCTGCCACATAGCCACACGCTTTACGCGATTGTCTTCGGTTTCGAGAATTTCCAGCCGGTAAGGCCCGATTTTCAGGCAGACCGGCGCCTGCGGGATGGTTTCCAGCGCTTCGGTCACCAGCCCGTTAAGGGTTTTCGGGCCATCGCACGGCAGGTGCCAGCCAAGGCTTTTATTCAGTTCGCGAATGGACGCAGCACCTTCCACTTCAAGGCGTCCGTCTTCCTGAGGCTTGACGTGCGGGTTGTCGAGCTTCTGCTCGCTTTCGAATTCGCCGACGATTTCTTCGAGGATGTCTTCAAGGGTCACAATGCCCAGCACTTCGCCATATTCATCCACTACAACACCCAAACGACGCTGCTGTTTATGAAAGTTCAGCAGTTGCAGCTGCAGCGGGGTGCTCTCCGGGACGAAATACGGCTCGTAGCAGACGGCCAGCAGCTGTTCTTTGGTCAAGGTGCCCTTGGGCAGCAGGTGGCTGATGTCTCGGGTATTGATGACGCCCTGCACCTGATTGATGTCGTTGTGGTAAACCGGCAGCCGGGTGTGGCGAGAGATGATCAGGCGTTCGATGATCAGCTCGATCGAATCGTCGAGGTTGACGCCGTCCACCTCATTGCGGGGGATCAGAATGTCATTGACGGTGATGCTGTCCAGCGCACGGATGCCGGACAGCACGTTGATGCGCGGGTGATGCTCCTGGACGATGCTGCGCGGCTGTGCTGTGTGCGAATCGTCATCGAAGGCCTGTTCCTGCGGCTGAACGTGGCGTGACAGAAACGGGCGCAGCAGCGCTTTGGCGAGCGCGTTGAAGATGTATGCCAGCGGCCAGACTAGCTTCATCGGGATGCGCAGTACGCCGTTGCCCAGCATCAGCGTCGAGACCGGATAGCGATTCGCCAGGCGTCTAGGTATGTATTCGGCGAACACCAATATGACGCCAACTGTGCCAAGCCATGCCACGGTCGCGCCGTTGTACAGCCAGTAACTGACGGCAATGAGCGTGGCGATGACAGTGATCAGCACTTTGATCAGTGTGTTGACCAGGATCAGGCTGTTCAGGTTGAACGCAAGTTCAGCAAGCGTCGCAGCCTTGTCCGGGCGGTTGGCGGCGCGCAGTGCCTTGAGCTGATGGTGCGCAGCTTCCACTGCTGTCAGCAGGCCGGCCCAGAGCGTCAGAAGGGCGAGAACGCCGAGCAGTGGGCCAAGGGGCAGATTATCCATGATCATAGCCCGTCAGATGTGCAGAATGAATTCGCGTACCAGCTTGCTGCCGAAGTAGGCGAGCATCAGCAGGCAGAAGCCGCCCAGGGTCCAGCGAATAGCCTTGTGCCCGCGCCATCCGAGGCGATTGCGTCCCCATAACAACACGCTGAACACCACCCACGCCAGAAACGCCAGCAGGGTTTTGTGCACCAGATGCTGGGCAAACAGGTTTTCGACGAACAGCCAGCCGGAAAGCAGCGACAGCGAGAGCAGCGTCCAGCCAGCCCAGAGGAAGCCGAACAGCAGGCTTTCCATGGTTTGCAGGGGCGGGAAGTTCTTGATCAGCCCGGAAGGGTGTTTGTGCTTGAGCCGGTAGTCCTGCAACAGCAACAGCAAGGCCTGAAACACCGCAATGGTGAACATGCCGTAGGCCAGCAGCGACAGCAGAATATGGCTGAGGATGCCGGGCTCTTCCATGATCGGCTGCACCGTGCCGCTGGGTGCGAACTGGGCGAGCAGCACGGTGATCATCCCGAGCGGGAAGAGCAGCACCAGCAGGTTTTCCACCGGAATGCGCGACGTGGCGATCAATGTCACGACAATCACCGAAGCGGCGATCAGGCTGGCCGAATTGAAAAAGTCCAGGCCAAGGCCGACAGAATGCGTCATCTGGGAATAAAGGCCGATGGCGTGCGCGATAACCGCAAGCGCGCCGAGCAGGCACAGTAGCCGTTTGTCGGGCCGGGCGGTCTGACTCAGACGCACACCTTGATAGGCGGTCGCAGCGGCATAAAGAGCGGCGGCGGCGAGGCTGGGAAGCAGGCTGGGTGGCAAAGGGGACATAGATCCTGATGGACGGGCCTGATAAAGACGCTGAGTTTGGCATACAACCGGCAAATCACGAAAGACCACAGAAGCAGTCTGCATGGTGTCCGTGCGGCGGAGTCTTCGCTATAATCCGCGACCTGCTCAAGCCGCAGGCTCGCCGAGCGCCATTTTCTGCATAACGGGCCGGGCCGCACCAACCGGGGCTCGATGAGAGCCTGAAAGGATCGCGCATGTTTGAAAATCTGACTGACCGCCTCTCACAGACGCTGCGCCACGTTACTGGCAAGGCCAAGCTGAACGAGGACAACATCAAAGATACCTTGCGCGAAGTGCGTATGGCGTTGCTCGAAGCCGACGTCGCCTTGCCGGTGGTCAAAGACTTCGTCAACAGCGTCAAGGAGCGTGCTGTCGGCACCGAGGTGTCGCGCAGCCTGACGCCGGGCCAGGCGTTCGTGAAGATCGTCCAGGCCGAACTCGAAAGCCTGATGGGCGCCGCCAACGAAGACCTGGTGCTCAATGTCACGCCGCCTGCGGTCATCCTCATGGCTGGCTTGCAGGGTGCGGGCAAGACCACCACTGCCGGCAAGCTGGCGCGGTTCCTTAAAGAGCGCAAAAAGAAAACCGTGATGGTGGTGTCGGTCGACGTTTACCGTCCCGCCGCCATCAAGCAGCTTGAAACCCTGGCCAACGACATCGGCGTGACGTTCTTCGCGTCCGACATCAGCCAGAAGCCGGTGGACATCGCCCTGGCTGCCATCAAGGAAGCCAGGCTGAAGTTCATCGACGTGGTCATCGTCGATACCGCCGGTCGTCTGCACGTCGATGTCGAGATGATGGGCGAGATCCAGGCGCTGCACGCTGCGACCAAGCCAGCCGAAACGCTGTTCGTGGTCGATGCCATGACCGGTCAGGATGCGGCCAACACCGCCAAGGCATTCGGCGATGCGCTGCCGCTGACCGGTGTCATCCTGACCAAGGTCGACGGTGATGCTCGTGGCGGTGCTGCACTGTCGGTGCGTGCAATCACCGGCAAGCCGATCAAGTTCATCGGTATGGGCGAGAAGAGCGAGGCGCTGGAGCCGTTCCACCCGGACCGTATCGCTTCGCGAATCCTCGGCATGGGCGACGTGCTCAGTCTGATCGAGCAGGCCGAACAGACCCTCGACAAGGACAAAGCCGACAAACTGGCGAAAAAACTCAAGAAGGGCAAAGGCTTCGATCTCGAAGACTTCCGCGACCAGTTGCAGCAGATGAAAAACATGGGCGGCCTTGGTGGCCTCATGGACAAACTGCCAAGCATCGGCGGCGTCAACCTGTCGCAGATGGGCAACGCCCAGGGCGCAGCCGAGAAACAGTTCAAGCAGATGGAAGCGATCATCAACTCGATGACGCCAGCCGAGCGCCGCGACCCGGACCTGATCAGCGGCTCGCGCAAGCGCCGTATCTCTCAGGGGTCGGGCACTCAGGTTCAGGATATCGGGCGTCTGATCAAGCAGCACAAACAGATGCAGAAGATGATGAAGAAGTTCTCCGCCAAGGGCGGAATGGCGAAAATGATGCGCGGCATGGGTGGAATGCTCCCCGGCGGCGGCATGCCGAAAATGTAATTGCGTGGCGTGCAAGACACTTTGCACGCTGCCCATCTGGGGGGTGACCCCCCGGCCAGCCCGCGCTATGCGGGCTTTTACCTGCTGTCATACCGACAGCTTCTTGGCAAATCTGGAAGGCATGCCGATAGGCGCCGGAAAAAGACATTTGCAAAAGTCGGGATATTCCTTAGAATATGCGGCCTTTCGGGCACCTATGCCCGCTGTGCATCTTAGATTTGCAGCACCGACTACAGGAATGATGTTCAATGCTTACCATCCGTCTTGCCCTTGGCGGCTCCAAAAAGCGCCCGTTCTACCACTTGACCGTAACCGACAGCCGCAACGCTCGTGACGGTTCCCACAAGGAACAAATTGGTTTCTTCAACCCGGTTGCCCGTGGTCAGGAAATCCGTTTGTCCGTTAACGAAGAGCGCGTCAACTACTGGTTGAGCGTGGGTGCACAAACTTCCGAGCGCGTTGCCCAGCTGCTCAAAGAGCACAACAAGACCAAGGCCGCGGCCTGAGTCTTATGAACGCGACGCCTGCATCTGCCGACGATCTGATCGTCATTGGCAAGATTTACTCGGTTCATGGCGTTCGCGGCGAAGTGAAGGTCTATTCCTTTACTGATCCGATTGGAAACCTGTTGGACTACAAAACCTGGACGCTTCGGCGCGAAGGCAGCGTTGAGAAACAGGTGGAGCTGGTCAGCGGACGCTTGCAGAGCAAGTTTCTGGTCGTAAAGCTCAAGGGTCTCGATGATCGTGAAGAAGCCCGTCTTCTCTCCGGTTACGAAATCTGCGTGCCGCGCAACCTGTTCCCTGATCTGGACGACGGCGAGTACTACTGGTACCAGCTTGAAGGCCTCAAGGTCATCGACCAACTCGGGCAATTGCTCGGAAAAATCGATCACCTGCTCGAAACCGGTTCGAACGATGTAATGGTTGTAAAGCCCTGCGCGGGCAGCCTTGATGATCGTGAACGCCTGTTGCCCTATACAGAGCAATGCGTGTTGGCAATCGACATGGCCGCTGGCGAGATGAAGGTGGAATGGGACGCGGACTTCTGAATGCCATGGCCAGCCTGCGCATAGAAGTCATCAGTCTGTTTCCCGAGATGTTTTCCGCCATCAGCGAATACGGCATTACCAGCCGTGCGGTGAAACAAGGGCTGTTGCAGCTGACTTGTTGGAATCCGCGGGATTACACCACTGATCGCCATCACACTGTGGATGATCGCCCATTTGGCGGTGGTCCGGGCATGGTGATGAAGATCAAGCCCCTTGAAGATGCTCTGGTTCAGGCCAGGCAGGCGGCAGGGGATGCGGCGAAGGTGATTTACCTGTCGCCACAAGGCCGCCAGCTGAATCAGGCTGCGGTACGCGAACTGGCGCAGGAGGAAGCGATTATCCTCATCGCCGGTCGTTATGAAGGCATTGACGAGCGTTTCATTGAAGCTCATGTCGATGAAGAGTGGTCGATTGGTGACTATGTTCTTTCCGGTGGCGAGCTGCCGGCGATGGTCCTGATTGACGCGGTTACGCGGCTGCTGCCCGGAGCTTTAGGGCATGTGGACTCCGCGGAGGAAGATTCCTTCACGGATGGTCTGCTGGATTGCCCGCACTACACCCGACCTGAGGTGTATGCGGATCAGCGTGTTCCCGACGTGTTGCTAAGTGGCAATCACGCGCACATCCGGCGTTGGCGTTTACAGCAGTCCCTTGGGCGGACCTATGAACGACGCGCTGATCTTCTGGAAAGCCGCTCGCTTTCTGGAGAAGAGAAGAAGCTGCTGGCGGAATACATCCGTGAGCGGGACGATAGTTAACGTATCGATGGTCGATCCATACGGATTACCTTAGGAGCACCAGCATGACTAACAAAATCATTCTTGCCCTCGAAGCAGAGCAGATGACCAAAGAGATCCCTACCTTTGCACCAGGCGACACCATCGTCGTCCAGGTTAAAGTGAAGGAAGGCGACCGCGCTCGTCTGCAAGCATTCGAAGGCGTTGTCATTGCCAAGCGTAACCGTGGCGTGAACAGTGCTTTCACTGTTCGTAAAATCTCCAACGGTGTTGGCGTTGAGCGTACTTTCCAGACTTACAGCCCGCAAATCGACAGCATGGCTGTGAAACGTCGCGGTGACGTTCGCAAGGCCAAACTGTACTACCTGCGTGACCTGTCCGGTAAAGCAGCGCGCATCAAGGAAAAACTGTCCTGATACAGTTTTTCGATGCATAAAAAAGGCAGCCTCAGCAGACTGTGTGAAAACACACTGATGAAGGCCCAAGCAAACGCCCCGACTTGTTCGGGGCGTTTTGTTTTGTATTGGCAGCAGACGAAAAAATGACCGCTCAGCCCATCAAAGCCATCAGATGGCGCACACCGAGCACTTTAATCGCTCGTTTCAGGTTATAAGCATTCACCGCCAAGGCCATTTCAGCTTTTGTCCCCTCCAGTTGTCGCAGCAAGAAACGGCCATTACCAAATAGCCATTGCTTGAGGTTGCCGAAGGGGTGCTCAACGATGGATCTTCGGTTGGCCATCATCTCAGGATGCGCCTGCATTCTTTGCTCCATCCGCTCGAAAGCCTCTTCATGGGCATGTCGTGAGACATAACGGCGCTGGGCTCGAGTGCATTGCGTTTTCAGCGCGCAGTTGGCGCAGTCATCGACCTCAGCCTGATAGATCCGATCACCTTTGTTGTGCTGTTTTAGCGTTAACCATTTGCCTGCCGGACACTGGAAACGATCGTGTCCGGCCTCATAGATAAAGTCTTTTCGCTCAAAGAGCTGCTCTTCATGACTGCCAGGGTTTTTCGAACGATTGGGCGGTACATAGGCCGTAATCGAAGCATCCTCGCAGGCCTGAAACTGCTTGCCATTGGAGTAGCCGGCATCGGCAGTGACCGTCAGCTCATCTTGCTGTAACTCTGCTTTGGCGGCCTTGGCCATCGGCTCCAGTTGCTTTCGGTCATCGCCATCCTGGGTGACCTCATGATGCAAAATCAGGCAATGCTCGGCGTCCACGACGGTTTGCACGTTGTAGGCCACACGTGGCCCTTTGGCCGTGCGCATCATTCGGGCATCGCTTTCATGAGTGTTGAACTGCTCGATGCCCATCGAACGCATCAGTGCCTGGCAACTCTGATTATCCTGTTGTCGAGCCTCAAGCTGTGCCAGTGCTGCTTTGATTGCGCTGCGATCAATTGAATCTGTGGTTTCAGCCTTGTCGGCCTCATCCAGCTCGGCCAGATACTGAGCGATGCGCTTATCCAGTTTTTCTTCCTGGCGCTTGAGCTGCTTCAAATTCACATGACGCCGTGAGGAGGCGACCGCCTGAAACTTGCTGCCGTCGATGGCCACCAATTCACCGGCGATCAAGCCTGCTGTGCGACAAAATCGAACGAAAGCACGGCAGGTCGCGATGAAGGCGGGTTTATTGTTCTTGCGAAAGTCGGCGATGGTCTTGAAGTCGGGCTTGAGCCGGTTGATCAGCCACATCACTTCGATGTTGCGCTGACACTCGGCTTCAAGACGTCGCGATGAGCGAATCCGCTGAAAATAGCCGTAGAGGTAGAGTTTTAGCTGATCGGCGGGATCATAAGCAGGGCGCCCCGTGCTTTTTGGAATCGCTTTATCGAAGCCCAGTTGCACCAGATCGAGCTTGGCAACGTACAGGTCAATGACACGAACGAGGTGATCCTCGGGGATCAACTCTTCCAGCGAGACCGGGAATAGGCTGGTCTGGCTGCGGGACTCACCTTGGATGTAGGCCATAACGAAAAATGCTCTGTATCTTTCGATACGGAGCATTTTCTTTGAGCGCTGCGCAGATTGCTAGGTTTTCACACAGTCTGTCAGGGCTGCCTTTTTGTTGCCTGCTGTTTGATGATTCGCTCCTGTCGTATCTCCACACGTAATGAGTAAAAATGGCTGCCATCGACCACCCGCTGATTGACCGGTTTCTCGACGCGCTCTGGCTCGAAAAGGGCCTGTCCGATAATACCCGTGACTCATACCGCAGTGACCTTGCGCTGTTCAACGGCTGGTTGCAGGAGCGCAACGTCGATCTGCCCGGTGCCGGGCGCGAAGTGATCCTCGATCACCTTGCGTGGCGCGTGGAAAATGCCTACAAGCCACGTTCCACTGCGCGTTTTCTGTCCGGCGCGCGTGGCTTCTACCGCTACCTGCTGCGCGAAAAGCTGATTTCCGTCGATCCTACCCTGCAGATCGACATGCCTCAGTTGGGCAAACCGTTGCCCAAATCGCTTTCCGAAGCCGATGTCGAAGCATTGCTTGCTGCTCCCGACCTGAGCGAGCCCATCGGCGAACGTGACCGTGCCATGCTTGAAGTGCTGTATGCCTGCGGTCTGCGCGTGACTGAGTTGATCAGCCTGACCCTGGAGCAGGTCAACCTGCGCCAGGGCGTGCTGCGGGTCATGGGCAAGGGAAGCAAGGAGCGGCTGGTGCCGATGGGTGAAGAGGCCATCGTCTGGGTCGAACGCTACATGCGTGGTGCCCGCGACGAGTTGTTGGGCGGCAAGCCCAGCGACGTCCTGTTCCCCAGCACCCGCGGCGACCAGATGACCCGGCAGACTTTCTGGCACCGTATCAAGCATCAGGCGACGGTTGCCGGCATCGGCAAATCCCTGTCACCGCACACCCTGCGTCACGCCTTCGCGACTCATTTGCTCAATCACGGCGCCGACTTGCGTGTAGTGCAGATGTTGCTCGGGCACAGCGATCTGTCGACGACCCAGATCTACACCCATGTGGCGCGTGCACGGCTGCAGGAAATGCACGCGAAGCATCATCCTCGGGGATGATTATTGAAGTATTTTGCGAAGAGTCTTACGTCAGTCCAGGTCGGCCCCGCGAGCCTTATGTGATAGGCTTTGCCGGTTTCGCATACCCAGGCTGACTCTCCTTTTTTCGACAACCGTCAGCCTGTCCGCCGTCATAGGAGTTTTCATGCGTTTGCATCAGATTTTCGCTGCCGCCGCTGTCATGCTGGCCAGCACATTCAGTATGTTTGCCGTTGCAGATGCTGCCCCCGATCAGGCCATTCGCAAGACACTGGATTCGCTCCAGCTGGAGCTGCCGGTCGAGAGCATTTCGCCGAGCCCGCTCAATGGCCTTTACGAGGTCAAACTCAAGGGCGGTCGCGTGCTGTACGCCAGCGCCGACGGTCAGTTCGTGGTGCAGGGTTATCTGTTTCAGGTGCAGAACGGCAAGCCGGTCAACCTGACCGAAAAGACCGAGCGTCTGGCCATTTCCAAGACCATCAATGCCATTCCGCTTTCCGACATGGTCGTCTACCCGGCGGTGGGCGAGACCAAATCGCACATTACGGTGTTCACCGACACCACCTGCCCGTACTGCCACAAGCTGCATGAAGAAGTCGGGCAGTTGAACAAAATGGGCGTTGAAGTCCGTTACATGGCCTTCCCGCGCCAGGGTCTGGGTTCTCCGGGTGACGAACAGTTGCAGGCCGTCTGGTGTTCCAAGGACCGTAAAAGCGCCATGGATCGCATGGTCGATGGCAAGGACATCAAAGCTGCCAAGTGCGACAATCCGGTGAGCAAGCAGTATGAAATCGGTCAGTCGATCGGCGTCAACGGCACCCCTGCGATTGTCCTCGCCGACGGTCAGGTGATTCCGGGTTATCAGCCTGCTGCTCAGGTTGCCAAACTGGCAATGGGCGCCAAGTAATTCCTTGGCACTCAAGCATGCTTTACAGGAGCGTGCGTGATACGAGGCCCGGGCCTTTGGCGCCTCTTCAAATTTGTAGCCACATGGCAACATGCGGCGGATTTCACGGCTGATCAAGGATCGGCCGTTTTTCGGGGAGTTCATCAGTGAAACCGGTCAAAGTAGGCATATGTGGGCTGGGTACTGTCGGTGGCGGTACTTTCAACGTACTTCAGCGTAACGCCGAGGAGATTGCCCGCCGCGCCGGGCGTGGAATCGAAGTGGCGCAAATTGCAGTTCGTACACCAAACCCCAACTGCCAGATTGGCAGTACGCCTACCACCAGCGATGTGTTCGCCGTTGCGACCAACCCTGAAATCGACATCGTCGTCGAACTGATCGGCGGATACACTCTTGCCCGTGAACTGGTCCTCAAGGCCATCGAAAACGGCAAGCACGTGGTCACTGCCAACAAGGCGCTGATCGCGGTGCACGGCAACGAAATCTTCGCCAAGGCGCGTGAGAAGGGCGTGATCGTGGCGTTTGAAGCGGCTGTTGCCGGTGGTATTCCGGTCATCAAGGCCATTCGTGAAGGCCTGTCGGCGAACCGTATCAACTGGGTGGCGGGCATCATCAACGGCACGGGTAACTTCATCCTTACTGAAATGCGCGAGAAAGGCCGCACGTTCCCGGATGTGCTGGCTGAAGCCCAGGCGCTGGGTTACGCCGAAGTCGACCCGACCTTTGACGTCGAGGGGATCGATGCGGCGCACAAGCTGACCATCCTGGCTTCCATTGCCTTTGGCATTCCGTTGCAGTTCGACAAGGCTTACACCGAAGGCATCACCAAGCTGACGACGGCGGACGTGAACTACGCCGAAGCGCTGGGCTACCGCATCAAGCATCTGGGTGTTGCGCGCAGCACCGCCCAGGGCATCGAATTGCGCGTACACCCGACGCTGATCCCGGCCGATCGTCTGATCGCCAACGTCAATGGCGTCATGAACGCCGTGATGGTCAACGGTGATGCCTCCGGTTCGACGCTGTTCTACGGTGCTGGTGCCGGTATGGAGCCTACCGCGTCTTCCGTCGTGGCCGATCTGGTGGACGTGGTGCGTGCCATGACCTCTGACCCGGAAAACCGCGTGCCTCATCTGGCCTTCCAGCCTGATTCGCTGTCCGCGCATCCGATCTTGCCGATCGAGGCGTGCGAAAGCGCCTATTACCTGCGCATCCAGGCCAAGGATCATCCGGGCGTGCTGGCTCAGGTGGCAAGCATCCTGTCCGAGCGCGGCATAAACATCGAATCGATCATGCAAAAGGAAGTCGAAGAACACGACGGCCTGGTGCCGATGATTCTGCTGACCCACCGTGTCGTTGAACAACGCATCAACGACGCCATTCAGGCGCTCGAAGCGTTGCAGGATGTGGTGGGCCCGGTAGTCCGTATTCGCGTCGAACATCTTAATTAAGGCAGCCGCAAGCGGTCAGCTACACGCTACAAGTCAGACGCCGATCGTTTTGGACTTGCAGCTTCCAGCTTCCAGCTTGCAGCTCAAACCGAAGGTTTGATCCCATGCGCTATATCAGTACTCGCGGGCAAGCGCCTGCATTGAATTTCGAAGACGTGCTGTTGACTGGTCTGGCCAGCGATGGTGGTCTGTATGTGCCGGAAAACCTGCCACGTTTCACACAGGAAGAGATCGCTTCCTGGGCCGGCCTGCCGTATCACGAGCTGGCCTTCAAGGTGATGCGCCCGTTCGTCGCCGGAAGCATTCCGGACGCCGATTTCAAGAAGATCCTGGAAGAAACCTATGGTGTCTTCGCCCACAGCTCGGTCGCGCCGTTGCGCCAGTTGAACGGCAACGAGTGGGTGCTTGAGCTGTTCCACGGCCCGACCCTGGCGTTCAAGGACTTTGCCCTGCAATTGCTCGGTCGTTTGCTGGACTACGTGCTGGCCAAGCGCGGCGAGCGTGTGGTGATCATCGGTGCCACTTCGGGCGATACCGGTTCTGCGGCCATCGAAGGCTGCCGTCGCTGCGATAACGTCGATATCTTCATCCTGCACCCGAACAACCGTGTATCGGATGTTCAGCGTCGGCAGATGACCACCATCTTTGGCGATAACATTCATAACATCGCAGTGGAAGGCAACTTCGACGACTGCCAGGAAATGGTCAAGGACAGCTTCGCCGATCAGAGCTTCCTCAAGGGCACGCGTCTGGTGGCGGTCAACTCGATCAACTGGGCGCGGATCATGGCCCAGATCGTCTACTACTTCCATGCATCGCTGCAGTTGGGCGGCCCGGCGCGTTCGGTATCGTTCTCGGTGCCGACCGGCAACTTCGGCGACATCTTCGCCGGTTACCTGGCGCGCAACATGGGGCTGCCGGTCAATCAACTGATCGTTGCCACCAACCGCAATGACATTCTGCACCGCTTCATGAGCGGCAATCAGTACGTCAAGGAAACCCTGCACGCAACGTTGTCGCCGTCGATGGACATCATGGTCTCGTCGAATTTCGAGCGCCTGCTGTTCGACATGCACGGTCGCAACGGCTCGGCGATTGCCGATCTGATGAGCAATTTCAGGCAGGGCGGCGGTTTCAGTGTCGAAGAAGAGCGCTGGACCGAAACCCGCAAACTGTTCGACTCGCTGGCGGTCAGCGACGAAGACACCTGCAAGACCATCGCCGAGGTGTTCGCCAGCACCGGCGAGCTGCTCGACCCGCACACTGCTATCGGTGTGAAGGCTGCCCGCGAATGCCGTCGCAGCCTTGACACCCCGATGGTGATTCTGGGGACGGCACATCCGGTCAAGTTCGCTGAGTCAGTGGAGAAGGCCGGTGTAGGAAAAGCGCTGGAGCTACCTGCACATTTGTCTGATTTGTTCGAGCGTGACGAACGTTGCACCGTGTTGCCAAATGACCTGAAAGCCATACAGGCGTTTGTCAGCCAGCATGGCAATCGCGGCAAACCGCTCTGACAGAAGCGTCGTGTAACAACTTTGGGCCCGCCACTTGGCGGGCCTTTCTGTTTCTACGTGGCAAACTTCGCTGGTTTTTCAAACCAGAGCGTTGAGTCATTTGTGGTGAAGCAGGCAAGCATGCAAAGCAGAGTCAGGGAGACAGGCAGCACAATGAGAGGCCGCGCATGGCGCATGGTATGGGTGCTGTTGGCGCTGGTTTTCGCCCGGTCAATCGATGCCGCGCAAAGCTTGCCGTTCACCCTGACAGCGCCTTTCGTGGTGTCGCAAGACCTTGATCTTGATGCCAGTGACCGGGCATGGCTCGACCAGCGCAAGGTGCTTCGGGTCGGCATTGCGATTGCCGATTACGAACCCATTGATATCACCAGTGATCGCAATCGCTATCAGGGCATCAGCGCCGACTACCTTGGGCTGGTCAGTGACCAACTGAACATTTCGACGCAGGTAACGGGGTTTGCCAAACGCGATGAGGCCATCGAGGCGCTGCGCGAAGGCAGAATCGACCTGCTGACCAGCGCCAACGGGTTTGAGCGAGGTGTGAGGGGGCTGTCGTTTTCCAGCGAGTACATGCCTGATCGATCTGTGGTGGTCGGCCGTGGCAACGACGTGAGCCCACCATCGAGCCTGGCCGATAAAAAGGTGGTGCTGCTTGATGGTTATGCTGATTCAGATGTGGTGCACCGGGTTTACCCGAACAGCGAGATCATTATCGCGCCTAACCTCTACAGCGCGCTGGAGGCTTTGAGTCAGGGTGAAGTCGACATCTTTATCGGTAACGAAGTGATTGTCCGGGCCTACATCGCGCTGCGCCCGTACCTCGGGTTGCAGATCAAGTTCGAAAGCCAGTTGCCCCCGGTGGGTTTTGCCTTTGCGGCTCGCCAGGATGAACAGCGCTTGCTGGCGTTGATTGATCGTGCATTGAACAGTATTGATCCTGCGGTCGGTCGTGAGGTGCTCGTCCGCTGGACCATCGGCCTTGGCGCGGATGTGGAAGGCCAGCGGATTCGCCTTAGCGGCGCAGAACGACGCTGGCTGCTCAAGCATCCGAGTGTGACGATCTCCACCACGCAACATCCACCCTACATCTACAAAGACAAAAATGGTCACTGGGTGGGGTTGAACGCGGATTTACTGGCGCGTATCTCGCGCATGACCGGCTTGCAGTTCGTACACAAGGAAGCAGCCTCCACGCAGCAGAGCATTGAGGTGTTGCGCGCCGGCCGGGCCGACATGAACACCACACTGGCGGAAAACGCAGAGCGCCGAAAGTTTTTGGACTTTACCTATTCGTTCGGCGGCAACAGCTGGATGTTCGTGGTGCACTCCGATCGATCTTCTCAGGTATCGCTCGACAGCCTGTCAGGCCAGGTACTCGCCCTGCCTGCCCGGCATGCGCTCGAGGACATGATCAAGCGAGAGTACCCGTTGATCAAGCTACGGCTGGTCGAGACCTACGATCAGGCCCGCGCGCTGGTTGAAAGCGGTGCGGCCGATGCGACCATTCAAAATGAGGCCGGTGCGTACCTGTTTCCGTCGGGGCAACTGAAGGTGGCCCGCAGCGTCGATGGCAAATGGTCGCCCGACAGGTTTTCGGTGATCAAGACCCAGCCCGAGCTGCTGGGCATTCTGAACAAGGCGCTGGAAGAGTTTCCGGTTGCTGAGTTGCGTTCGATTCGTCTGAAGTGGCTGGGGTCGTCGTTGCCTCAGCCCTCGTTGTGGGGGCGTATTCCGCGGTGGGTGTTCTGGGTCGTGGCCCTCGCGTTGTTGACCGGGCTGGTGTCGCTGGCCTGGAGCAGTCGCCTCAAGGTGCAGATTCGCCAACGCCTCAAGGCTGAACGCCAGCTCAATGATCAACTGGCTTTCAAGCATGCCCTGCTCGACGGTATTCCCAATCCGATTTACGTGCGCGACCTCAAGGGACGCCTGATTTCCTGCAACCGCAGCTACGAGCAGAGCCTGGGCGTCAGTTTCGAGCAGATGAATGGCCGGCGCCTTCTTGATGTCGAAGTGATCCCGCGGCCGCTGGCCGAACAGATGCATGCCGATTACCTCGCACTGCTGGAAAACCATCAGCCGGTCTTTTCCGACCGCACAATCGAACTGTCCGGCAAGCGCATGAACGTCTGGCAATGGACGGTGCCTTTCTTTGCCGCAGATGGGCAGTTGCAGGGTTTGTTGGGGGGCTGGATCGACATCACCGAGCGCAAGCTGCTGGAACAGCAGCTCGAGCAAGCAGTACGCCTGGCGGCTCAGGCCAACGAGGCCAAAAGTGTCTTTCTGGCCAGCATGAGCCACGAAATCCGGACACCGATGGGGGCGATCATCGGTTTGCTGGAGCTGGAATGTGAGCAGGCCTTGCGTCGGGGTGAAGAACCGACGCAAGGCCTGCAGGTGGCTCATCGTTCCGCGACGGAGCTGGTGGCGCTGATTGGCGAAAGCCTTGACCTTGCCAGAATCGAAGCCGGTGGCATGCAGTTGTCATTGGTTGTCACGCCTCTGCAGACTTTTTTCGAGGGCGTTCTCGCGCTTTTTTCAGCCCAGGCCAGGGAGAAAGGCCTGGAGTTGCGGCTAGAACTTGCCGAACAGGCGCGTGGCGACTATTGGCTCGACCCGCTGAGGTTGCGTCAGGTCGTGCATAACGTGTTGGGCAATGCCTTGAAATTCACCCGGCAAGGGGCGGTGGTCGTGAAGGTTGAGGTATCAGATGACCCGCCGGACGCTTCACGGGTGCGCATCGGCATCATGGACAGCGGAGTGGGCATTGAACCGGCACGTCAGCAGCAGATATTCCAGCCGTTCACACAAGCTGCCGATGACACGGCTGCACGCTACGGAGGCAGTGGCCTGGGGCTGAGCATCACCCGGCAACTGGTGGAGCTGATGAAGGGCGATATCAGCCTGCACAGCGAACCCGGCAAGGGGACGCGGGTCACCGTCGACGTGCCGCTGGCCAGGGTGACCGAACCGGTTTTGCCTTCTGCCGAGGCCCTGGATGCAACCCTTGATGCACTCCCTGATACGCGCATTCTGAACCTGCTGGTGGTCGATGACATGTCGGCGAATCGACTGGTGTTGACCCGGCAGCTCGAGTTTCTGGGGCATCGGGTCGTGCCTGTCGAAGGCGGTGAGGCGGCACTGTCGATCTGGCGCAAAGAGCCTTTCGATGCGCTCATCACCGATTGCAACATGCCAGGCATCAGCGGGTATGCATTGACCGAAGCCATTCGCCAGATAGAAGAGACGGAGCAACGACAGCGCTGCCCGGTGATTGGCTGTACCGCCAATGCGATGACTGACGAGGCCGCGCGATGTGAGCAGGCCGGCATGGACGGGCTGCTGATCAAACCGCTTTCACTGGCACGTCTGGCCCGGGAGCTGGCGGATAGGGTGCGTGAGCCAACCTTCGACATACGCACGCTGCAAAACATGACGCGCGCCAATCCGGATCAGATGCAGCGCTTGTTGAGCGAACTGTGGAAAAACCTGCGCCATGAGCACGCCTTGCTGGAGCCAGCCGTGACCGCAAATGACTGGAAGACCATGAGCGCCAGCCTGCATCGGCTCAAAGGTGCGGCCAGCCTGGTTGATGCGGTGCCTCTGGCCAGAGCGTGCGCGGCGCTGGACGACAGTGTTCGGCAGCAGCGTATGAGCGATGTGCACGAGCGCTGGCTGGCACTGGAGAACGCGATGACCGGATTGCGCGCTGATATCGAAATGCAATTGGTGGCAGTGCCTGAAACTGCGCCCCCTCGCGATTGAGTCCTGCAGAAAAGCATCGTGATCGCCAACGCTTTTTAAGACACGTCTTATGGGGCATGTCTGCACAAGGGACTAAAGTAAATGTATTGCTGTCCCGATGGCTCCAATTCCGTAGGCGCGACTGTGCACTCACTCAAGGTTCTGATTCTCGAAGATCACCCGTTCCAGTTGATGGCGCTGCACCAGATGCTCAACGCCAATCAGGTCTTCGATGTGCTGGCTGCTGACAGCGTCGAGGCTGCGAAGCAGTCCTTGCACAGCCGCGGTCCTGTCGATATCGCTATCTGCGACCTGCAGATGGACGGACCTGATGGTCTGGAGCTGATTCGCTTTCTGGCTGAAAGCGGGCAGGCTAGGGCGCTGATCATCCTCAGTGCTTCCGCTGCATGTGTGCTGGAGGGCGTCGCGCAACTGGCGCTCAATCAAGGGCTGACCGTGCTGGGTTACCTGCAGAAGCCCGCTTCGGCCACCGCCCTTTGCGAACTGCTCAAGGCCTACGGCCCGAGTCGGGCCGAGCTTGCCTCGCCAACGCCGGTAAAGAACGCTCCGGGCGCGCTGTCTGCACGGGAGTTGTTTGCCGTGACAGGCGGCGGACCTCAGGACGCAGCGGGCGCCCGCTCTGTCGCCGAGCAGTGGATTGCCTATTTTCAACCCAAGGTCAGCCTGCAAGGCGAAGTACTCGGCGTCGAGGCGCTGGTTCGCTGGCAGCACCCCGTGCATGGCCTGCTGGCACCCGGGCGGTTCATGGACACCATCGAAGCCGAAGGCCTGACCGTCGCGCTGACCTGGCGTGTGCTGGATCAGGCGCTGCGGTTGTCTGCACAGGTCTTGCAAGCGCAGGGAACGGCGTTATCAGTCGCCGTCAACATCGATCCGCAAGTCCTGCAACACGCGGATTTCGCCGAGCAGATCATGCAGGCGCTGGACCGTCATGACGTACCGGCAAGTGCCCTGACGCTGGAAATTCTCGAGCAGGATGCCGCCCGACCTGAAACCTGGCAACTCGAAGCACTGTTGAGGTTGTGCATGCAGGGCTGCAAATTGTCCATCGACGACTTTGGCATGGGCGCTTCGAACATCGAGCGGCTTTTGCAGTTGCCGTTCAGTGAACTGAAAATACCCACCGAGTTCGTGCGCGGCATGGCCGACGATGCGCGCAAATCTGCGGTGGTGGCCGGGGCCATGCTCATGGCGCAGCGCCTGTCGATGTCGGTGGTGGTTGAAGGCGTCGAGACGATTGATGACTTCCACAGCCTGCTGGCGCTGGGCAACCCTGCGGTTCAGGGGTATTTCATTGCACGTCCGATGGCCGCGTCAGCGTTCCTGCGCTGGGCCGCCGAACGTGGTGATTCCCGTCTGCAAGACGGGTCAACGGCCTCCGGGGTTCAGGACATGCCGCTTTCCTGCAAATAGATAAACAGCGCGGCGTCGTTGGCCAGGCCGAGCTTGCGCATGGCACCGACTTTCTGCGCGCTGACAGTCTGTTTGCTGCGATTGAGTTGCGCCGCGATCTGGCCAACCGTATGGCCTGCCGAGAACAGGCGTAACACTTCCAGCTCTCTTGGGGACAAGCGTTCGGCCGCCAGCAGCGCATCAGGCCCGTATTGCTGTGCCTCGCGCAAAACCCGACGCACGGAATCGGCGACAAAAACTTCCCCGCGCAACGCGCCCCTGACCGCAGCAGGCAGTTCTCCGGCCAGGCTGGCCTTGCTCAACAGGCCACGCACACCGAGGTCGAGCATGGACTGAAAAAGCCCGGCATTGCTCAACGTCGTCACGACAATCACCGGCAGTACCGGAAAATCCCGGCGCACACGCTGCAGCAGGCGCAGGCCGTCATTCTGACGCTCGACGGGCATCATGAAGTCAGTCACCAGCACATCGCAGGCGAGGCTTGCGAGTGCCTGCAGCAGTGCGTCCGGATTGCCGGCTTCGGCAACCACGTGCGCCAGGTCGTCCTGTTCCAGTACCGCGCGCAGGCCAATCAGGAAAATAGGGTGGTCGTCAGCCACGATGACGCGCAACGGTCGATCAGTGGAATCGCTCAAGACCGGGCTCCATCAGAAAGGGCTGTCGGGTATTGCAGAGGATGGGAGCGTTTAACGCAGCGATCATGATCATAGGCATCTGTAGGACGCGTGGCTAATTTATGTCGGTTTTTCCTACAAACCCGCTTTTTATGGTCGCCGGCCTCAGGTTTTTTCCTTGTCACATTCAGCAGGCATGCTCGAAATAACACACGGGTGCTGCGATCAGGCGATAGATAGAACTTTCTCTTATCGCCAACGGTCATTGATTAGCACCTTTGCATTCAAACTGTTGAGTGGTGATCCGGATGGAAAATATCAGCTTACTGCTAAGCGAAGCGCTGGCGCCCTATCAGGCCAGTATTGGTCCGGCGGGTTCTCGGGGTGAACGTTTGGTGACTCTGAAAGATAAAGCGGGTGCCCGTGTGATCGAGCGTGAATTTGGCGCTGATCAACTGAACGACAAACGTCAGCTGACCGACGTGGTAGACGGTCTGCGCCGGGACCTGATGGTCGCAGAAGGGCGGATCGAGCCGTGTGTCATCGCTGCAATGCGCAACGCTGCGATCAGTCGCCCGTTTGTCGGTGTTCCGTCTTTTGCTTAACAGTTGCTTAACCGCCGTCAACGGTATTTGAACCAGGGGAGACAGTTGTACTCATATTGATTACGTCAGGTTTGATCATTGCGCTCCGGTGATCAGTGGCTGGCGTACTGACCGTCATGGTCATATTGACCCCGGACAGCCACCCCTCTGTTCGGGGTTTCTTTTTGCCAGCTCAGTGCTGCTGGAACAGCGCCTTGACGTCTTCCAGATAGCTCGCCCGCTGGGAGGGGTCCAGCCATTGAGCATAAAAGTCCATCAGGCTGCTTTCACGCAGCTCGCGCATTTGCTGATTGATCTTTGCGATGGCCTGCTCGCCTTCGGGCGTATGGCTGCAACTGATGTAAATGAATTGATAGGCCGGATTGCCCTGAATCGGTAAAAAACTCAACTCATCCGGCGATATGCCTTGCTGCATGGCCTGGTAGCGCGCTTCCGGCCAGAAACTGATAAAGGCCTGCAAACGGCCCAGGCGTTCCATTTGCAAAAGGCTGCCGGTGGCATCGTTACCGTAGTGCGCTATCAGAGCGTTTTCGTTGACGCCTTGCAGCGTGTGGTCGATCAGCTCCCCATAACTGCGTTCGGCAACCACGCCCAATTTGATGGCATTGCTGGCCATCAGCGCCGCAAAGTCGATTTTGCCATCCGCCATATAGGGCTCGAACGTCGACATTTCTTCTTTGCGCACAATCAGGCCACTGCTGATTATGGCGACGATAGGGATCGAGAAAAGCAGGGTTTTGGCCCTTTCGGCGGTCCATAACATCGTGGGGTCGCAGTTCAGTGACGAGGCGTCGTTGAGCATTTGCAGGCTTCTGGCACGGTTGACCCGCATCAACACATGGTCGTATTCGGGCATTCGTGCGGTCAGCAGAGGCATGAGCTGATCAATGGCACCTTGCCCGCGCATCGTCCCGGAGAAAATCGTCGAAGGCGGTATGTCGCGCATCAGCCAGGTCAGCGTCTCCTTTGCCTGGCTGGCACACGACAGGGCCACCAGCGACAGGGCGAGCATCAATCGAGCCGTTGTGCAGTGCGAGGCAGGAGGGGGCATTCGCGGGTGTCATCCTCGAAAAGGGGTCAACAATCTGAAGTGGGGAGGCAGGTCTTTGAGTGGCGCTGCGCCAGTGGCGTCACATTCAAATGCCCCGTCAACCCCTTGCCGGGAGTCCGGTTGCTCGCTGCAGATGGCTGCATGGGCTAATTTGTATCAGGATTTTGTTTCAGACTATCGATTTTTCTGTTCCTGCACATCAGTGCAATCACGGCGTCTGCGTGAGCAAGTTCGTTCACAGGCCCGGCATCGGTTAGACTTGCCGTCTTCCCTCCAGACTCTAGAAGCCCGTTCATGGCCCAGCCGTCCACGACCTACAAATTCGAACTCAACCTTACCGACCTTGATCGTGGGGTTTATGAGAGCGTCAAGCAGACCATTGCCCGGCATCCTTCGGAAACCGAAGAGCGCATGACCGTGCGTTTGCTGGCCTACGCCTTCTGGTACAACGAACAACTGGCGTTCGGTCGCGGTCTGTCTGATGTAGACGAGCCCGCACTGTGGGAAAAAAGCCTGGATGATCGCGTCCTGCACTGGATCGAAGTCGGGCAGCCGGATGCCGATCGCCTGACCTGGTGTTCGCGTCGCACCGAGCGCACCAGCCTGCTTGCCTACGGAAGCTTGCGCGTCTGGGAAGGCAAGGTCATCCCGGCGATCAAGAACCTGAAAAACGTCAACATCGCGGCAGTGCCGCAGGATGTGCTGGAAGTGCTCGCCAAAGACATGCCGCGGGTCATCAAATGGGATGTGATGATCAGCGAAGGCACGGTGTTCGTGACTGACGACCGTGGTCAGCATGAAGTGCAATTGCAATGGCTGACAGGCGAGCGCGGCTGATAAAGGCCCGCGCTGACCGCCTGCCTGGCGACAAAACGTTAATCGACACCCTCAAGAGAATCAGCTGACCCGCATGCGCATTGAACCTCGTCCGTTGCCCGACACTTTGCCGTTTCTTGGCGACCTGCCGCCCTTGCTCACACGTCTGTACGCGGCCAGAGGTGTGGCATGCGAGGCCGAGCTGGACAAAAGCCTGGCGCGACTGATCCCCTATCAGCAGCTCAAAGGTATAGATGCAGCTGTAGACCTGCTGGTGACCGCCCTGCGTGAAGGTCAGCGCATGCTGATCGTCTGCGACTTCGATGCCGACGGCGCGACCGCCTGTACGGTCGGAGTGCTGGGCCTGCGTTTGCTGGGTGCGGCGCACGTTGATTATCTGGTGCCCAACCGCTTTGAATACGGCTACGGCCTGACCCCGGAAATCGTCGAAGTAGCTCTGCAGCGCGAGCCGCAGCTGCTGATCACCGTGGATAACGGCATTTCAAGTGTCGAGGGCGTGGCGGCGGCCAAGGCGGCAGGCTTGCAAGTGCTGGTCACCGACCACCACTTGCCCGGTCACGAGCTTCCGGCGGCAGACGCCATCGTCAACCCAAATCAGCCAGGGTGCACCTTTCCCAGTAAATCGCTGGCGGGCGTGGGGGTGATCTTTTACGTGTTGATGGCCCTGCGAGCACGCTTGCGTGACACCGGCTGGTTCGATCAGCGTGCCCAGCCCAATCTGGGCGAACTGCTCGATCTGGTGGCGCTGGGCAGCGTCGCTGACGTCGTGCCGCTGGACGCCAATAACCGCATTCTGGTGCACCAGGGGCTGATGCGTATCCGTGCGGGCCGCGCCCGCCCCGGGCTGCGCGCGATTCTGGAAGTCGCACGGCGTGAGCCTGCGCGCATCACTTCAACGGACCTGGGGTTCATTCTGGGCCCGCGCCTGAACGCGGCGGGGCGTCTGGATGACATGAGCCTGGGCATCGAATGCCTGCTCTGCGACGATCCGACACGGGCGCGGGAAATGGCCGTGCAACTGGACGAACTGAATCAGGACCGCAAGTCCATCGAGCAGGGCATGCAGCGCGAAGCACTTGCGCAGCTCAAGGACCTGCCGATGGAGTCCATGCCGTTCGGGCTGTGCCTGTTCGATGCGGAGTGGCATCAGGGCGTCATCGGTATTCTCGCCTCGCGGCTCAAGGAGCGTTACCACCGGCCCACCATCGCGTTTGCCAGTGCCGGGGAGGGCGTGCTCAAGGGCTCGGCACGCTCGGTGCCGGGTTTTCACATCCGTGACGCGCTGGACGCCGTGGCCGCGGGTCACCCTCACTTGATCAGCAAGTTTGGCGGGCACGCCATGGCGGCAGGCCTCTCGCTGCCCGAAGATAACTTTCCGGCGTTTGCCGAGGCGTTCGACCTGGAAGTGCGCCGCCAGCTGGATGAACAGGACCTTACCGGGCGCCTGCTGTCTGACGGCTCGCTGGCGGTCGAAGAGTTTCACCTGGAGCTGGCCCGCGCCCTGCGCAATGCAGGCCCTTGGGGTCAGCATTTCCCTGAGCCGCTGTTTCATGGTGTATTTCAGCTGGTCGAGCAACGCGTCGTGGGCGAACGACATTTGAAGATGGTGCTCAAGACCGAATGTGGCAGCGTGAGGCTGGACGGTATCGCGTTCAGCGTCGACCGCGACATCTGGCCCAACCCCAATATTCGCTGGGTCGAGCTGGCTTATAAACTCGACCTCAACGAGTTTCGCGGCAACGAAACCGTGCAATTGATGGTGGTGCACATCGCGCCACGCTGACAATCAGCAGGAACCCCTCTCGTTATCGGGTTGTCGACAACAGACTGGCTGTTAAAACCTGTTCAGAGTGTGAACAGAGCCTGGACACCTGAATTTTCATTACGAGAGGTTGCCATGAGCCTGCTGTTAGAACCCTACACGCTGCGTCAATTGACCCTGCGCAACCGCATTGCCGTTTCACCCATGTGCCAATATTCCAGTGTCGACGGCCTGGCCAATGACTGGCACCTGGTCCACCTGGGAAGTCGCGCGGTGGGCGGTGCCGGGCTGGTCATGAGCGAAGCGATGGCCGTGACGCCGGACGGTCGGATCACGCCCGAAGACCTCGGCCTGTGGAACGATGAACAGATCGAGCCGCTGCAACGCATTACGCGCTTCATCAATGCCCAAGGCGCGGTTGCAGGTATTCAACTGGCTCACGCCGGGCGCAAGGCCAGCACTTGGCGCCCGTGGCTGGGCAAACACGGTAGTGTGCCGCTCAATGAAGGTGGCTGGACGCCGGTCGGGCCATCGGCGATTGCCTTCGATCCGCAGCACACCGCACCTGTGCAACTCAGCGAAACGCAGATCAAGGAACTGATCGAGGCATTCGTCGAGTCCGCACGCCGTGCCCTGACCGCGGGCTTCAAAGTGGTGGAAATTCACGCTGCGCACGGCTACCTGCTGCACCAGTTCCTGTCGCCCTTGAGCAATCAGCGCACCGACCAGTACGGCGGCTCGTTCGAGAACCGGATTCGCCTGACCCTGCAAGTGACCGAAGCGGTGCACGCGGTGTGGCCTGAAGAGCTGCCCTTGTTCGTCCGTGTGTCTGCCACCGATTGGGTGGAAGACGGCTGGAACGCTGATGAAACCGTCGAGCTGGCGCGTCGCTTGAAAGCGCTGGGCACCGACCTGATCGATGTGTCGTCGGGCGGAACGTCGGCCAACGCGGAAATCCCGGTAGGCCCGGGCTATCAGACGCGGTTTGCCGAGCGCGTGCGCAAGGAGTCCGACATTGCCACAGGCACGGTGGGCATGATTACCGATCCTGCCCAGGCAGAGCATATTCTGCGTACGGGCCAGGCCGACATCATTCTGTTGGCACGAGAGCTGTTGCGTGACCCGTACTGGCCGCTGCGTGCCGATGAGGACCTGGGTGGACGCCTGGCGACGTGGCCTGCGCAGTACCAGCGCGCGACCCATCGCGATCAGCCGATTCATGAGTCTGATTTGCGCGACTGATCATCAAACTGACTGATGTCGTGACAACCGTAAACCGAGCGCCGCAAAGCGCTCGGTTTTTTGTCACTCGCTTTCCAGTAACTCGGTCACACGCCCGATCAGTTCGGCGATGGCAAACGGTTTGGGCAGCACGTGCATGCCCGGTTCCAGGGTGTCGTGGGCTAACGCGGCGTTTTCAGCGTAACCGGTCACGAACAGGACTTTCAGGTCGGGTCGTACCTCTCTGGCCGCATCGGCAACCTGACGACCATTCATGCCGCCCGGCAGGCCGACGTCGGTAATCAACAGATCGATGGCCGCCTTCGATTGCAGGACGACCAGGGCGTCGGCGCCCCGTTCGGCCTGCAACACGGCGTAACCCAGGTCCTCAAGCAGTTCGGCGATCAGCAGGCGTACCGCCGGTTCGTCATCGACGACCAGAATGGTCTCGTCACCCGCGCTTTGCGGCGCAATCGTCAACAGACCGTCATCCAGTGCGACCGATTCTGCATCGCCTTCGTGCATCGGCAGCAGGATGCATATGCGTGACCCTTCCCCGAGGGTCGAGCCGATGCGCACGCCACCGCCGGATTGTCGCGCAAATCCGTAAATCATCGACAACCCCAGGCCGGTGCCCATGCCCGTCGGCTTGGTCGTGAAAAACGGGTCGAAGGCGCGGTCGATAACCTCTTTCGCCATGCCGGTGCCAGTATCGGTGACAGACAACTCCACGTACCGGCCGGGGGGCAGCTCGTATTGAGTCGCCGCAGATGCATTCAGATGGCGATTGGCAGTCTGGATCAGCAATCGGCCGCCATCAGGCATCGCATCCCTGGCATTCAGGCACAGATTGAGCAGCGAGTTTTCCAGTTGATGCGGGTCAACCAGCGTCGACCACAGGCCGCGTGACGCAACCACCTGCATGTCGATGGCCGGGCCTACGGTGCGCCTGATCAGCTCATCCATGCCGGCAATCAGCACATCGACATCAGTAGCTTTGGGGGCCAGGGTCTGGCGGCGCGAGAAGGCCAGCAGTCGATGGGTCAAAGACGCCGCGCGCCTGGAGCCCTCCAGTGCTGCATTGATGTAGCGGTCCAGCCCGGTAAAGCGTTCCTGGCGAATCCTCGACAGCAGCAGCTCCATGTTGCCGGTCACGCCCATCAGCAGATTATTGAAGTCGTGTGCCAGGCCGCCGGTGAGCTGGCCGACGGCTTCCATTTTCTGCGACTGACGCAGCGCTTCTTCGGCAATGTGCAGGGCCTCGATGCGTTGCTTCTCGTGGGTCAGGTGTTTGCCCAGTGCGAAAATGATTCCATTGCCGGGTGCAGCAGTCCAGCCGAACCAGTTATACGTCCCGTCCACATGTTGATAGCGGTTCTCAAACAGCGGGAGCACCTGATTCACCGTGCGTTTCAGCGCGCTCCGGGTATTGCCGACGTCGTCCGGGTGCAGCAGGGTCATGATCGAGCTGCCCGCCAGTTCCTGTTCCGTGCGCCCGAGGATCGCCGTCCAGGCTGGATTGACCCGCAGAAACATGCCGTTGAAATCGAGTATTGCCAGTGGGTCGGGCGACATCTCCCAGAATGTGTTCAGCTCCAGCGTGCGTTGTTTCAGCCTTGCAGTCTGTTGCCGTTCCTGCCTGACCAGCTTGTCGATCAACTCCTGACGCTTGCGTTCGCTGTCGCGCAGCGCGTGGTGGTCGAGAACATGCTGAGTGGTCTCGTTGGTGATACAGAAAACCCCAGTGATAACACCGTTCTCGTCGATCACCGGCGAGAAGGAAAATGACCACCACGTCTGCTCGACTTCGCCAAAACGCGCCATGCTCAGGGGCATGTCCACGTAGCGACACGGCGTACCAGCCAGCGCATCGGCGGCCAGCGGTGCGACCTGATCCCAGACGTCAGCCCACAGCTCGGCAACCGGCGAGCCGATTGCCCCACGTTGGCGCGGGCCAAGAATGGGTGCGTAAGCGTCGTTATGGAAAAACACCAGCTCCGGTCCCCAAAGCAGGTACATCGATTCCGGCGAGTTGAGGAGCAGATTCAGGGTGCTTTTCAGCGCTGCTGGCCAGTGTTCGATTGGCCCGAGTGACGTCGGGCTCCAGTCCTTTGATCGAATAATCCCGGCCGCCTTGCTTGCACCTGCCGGAAAATCAATTGGGGATATCACGTGAGGCAAGCTCCTGACGGACTGCTTCTGGATGCAAAAGCATTCATATGACTGTGCTTACCTGGCCAAACCATCTATGCGGGTGAGTTCTGTTGGTAACTCTGCGAATACTTGTATTGACCCTGTTTCACTGGCGCCGGTTGCACACGTTTTATCGATATGACGGACAAGGAGATGAGCGGGCGTTACGTGGGTCTGTAACATTCGGAAGCATACTGTTAGGGGACGACAGGTCACTTCTCTTTAACCTGCGGGTCAATGACTTATCTGACTAACCTTGTAGGAGGCTCTCTGTGAATACGCGTGGTTTACTCGATCAGTTGCTCAAGTCTGGCCAAAGCATGCTGCAGGACAAGAGCAACGGCAAATCCGGCAAGCAATCGTCGGGCAGCGATTCATTGATCAATGGTCTGGGCAGCTTGCTCGGCGGCAATAAAGGCAAAGGGTCTTCTTCGGGCGGGCTGGGTGGCTTGTTGTCTGGCGCAGGAGGTGGTGCGCTGGCCGCAGGCGCCATGGGCCTGCTGCGCGGCAAACGCTCGCGTGGCATGGGCGGCAAAGTGCTGACGTATGGTGGCCTGGCAGCGTTGGGTGTACTGGCCTACAAAGCGTACAACAACTGGCAGGCCAGTCAGGGGCTGACCGGTCAGCGCGAACCGCAGACCATCGACCGCTTGCCCGAGGCTGAAGCCGAGCAGCATAGCCAGGCCATTCTGCGAGCGCTTGTTGCTGCAGCCAAAGCTGACGGTCACGTCGATGAGCGCGAGCGTGCGTTGATCGAGGGCGAGTTCAGCAAGCTCAATAACGACCAAGCGCTTCAGCACTGGCTTCAGGCCGAACTGAACAAACCGCTGGACCCTGCAGAAGTGGCCCGCGCTGCGACCACGCCTGAAATGGCAGCGGAAATGTACATCGCCAGCGTGATGCTGGTTGATGACGAGCATTTCATGGAGCGCGCCTATCTCGATGAGCTGGCGCGCCAATTGAAACTGGATCCGGGCCTCAAGGCCGAACTGGAGGGGCAGGTCAGAGACACCGAGTGATCTGCAGGTACCTGATCGGCTTGCGGACAGTTCTCGTGTTATCGAGACAATGCCAGGTCAAGGGTGTTCCAGCCCCTCGGCATTGGTCAGCTCACGGATGAGCGTGGCCTGTTGCTGCTTGAACCGGGCTTCGAACTCTTGAATTCGATTTTCGTATTCCGGGTTGTCGAGGCTGATATTACGTCGCTCGAATTCGTCGGTAAGTCGGGTCAGGTCGGTTCGATAGACGCGTTCAAGTGCCTCAAAACGGCCTGCATGAATTTCCCGCAAATAACTGACCCAGAAATCCTGTTGCGCCGCAAAACTCAGGAACGGCTCGCCCTGTTCGCCGGTCCGCACGCGAAGCAGGGCAGTGTCGAGTTCCCCCGGTCGAATACGCGCGTGGACCTCGAACAGCATGTGCTCCGGCGGCACGGGCAGGTTCAGTGCACTTGCCCAGTGCACGCGATACGCCAGGCGGACTTCGGCCTCGTCTCTGTCTCCAGCCTGTTCGCGAGCAGCCGCGTCCAGCTCGGATAACCTATAAAGCCGGACAGCCAACTGATAAAGCGTTGCACCGCGCTGCTCGGTAACGACGTTTTGCAAGGACTGGCGAGTGAAGATCAGCACCTCCATCTGATTGAACTCCAGAACGATGCCGTCCGAGCAGGTAGCGTTATCGTGAAACAGCCTGAGCGGCTCTTCGGCAATAGCGTTGAGGGTCATGCACAACTGTGGGTCCTGATTCGCGGTGGCGAGCACTGTCCAGACACGCTCTCGTAATGCTGATCGACTGGCCATGTTGCGGTAATCGGCGCTGAGACGCAGTGAATCGATCAGCTCCAGAAGATTGCGTGTGTGTTCACCGGCTTCCAGTTGCTCCCAGATCTGGAGGCGCTCTGCGCTCATGGGGTGCGATTCTTCCAGCCAAGGCTCGACAGTAACGGGCTCCGGGGTGGAAGAGCGGCTCTCGTCGGAAGGCATGTAATCCGATATTGACCCGTCGGAGTCACGGCTTTCTGTCCAGTCCATGCCGCTGAGTTCGGGCGGTAGGTCCATGTCGAAGGTGAAGGCACGTCCGTAACGCTCCGACATCTGCGCACTGCGCATGGTTGCTTCGGAAAGCGGGTTGTTCAGCAGGCTTATTTCCGTGTGCGAATGCTGGCTAGCGGGATTGGCGAGAATGTTTTCCGGCAAGTCAGTGATCAGATTGCCCTCCAGCAGAAGCGTTTTCAGGGGCGACGGAATCATTTCATCGATCCAGGTTGGCCATTCGCTCAGCCCGACATTGTTCAGCGACAGCCAGTTGAGGGCGGTGTAGTTGAGGCTGGAGAGGTCGGTAATGGCACCTATCCGATTGCCATCGAGTTCCAGCCGTTCAAGCGTCGGAATACGGCTGAAAAAATCGATGTGTTGTTGCTCGAGAAGCAGGCCCTGATCGTTGAGGCACAACGAACGCAGTGCGCGAAGTTCCAGCAGCGCTTCCGGCAGCCGGGTCAGCGGTATCACATGGCCGCTCATTTCCAGCGAATTCAGATCAGTCATGCGCCGCAGCAACTGGTCGAGGTCAGACGCTGTTCCGGTGACTCTGCTCAGGTGCAGGTAGCGCACCTGACGACAGAAGAAGTCCGGCAACTGTCGGGGAAAATCCGCCAGGGCAATATCGACCAGGCGCAGCGGCGTATGGATATGCCCCAGGCTGAACGTGCGCCAGTGATCAATCAGCAGCAAACCGATCTGGCGTCGCGCCGCTATTGTCTGCTCGCTCGGTATCGCCAGTGAGCTTGACGCATTTGTCCACTGATCAAGCGCCACTACCAACTCGGCGCCCTGCTGCAGTTGCATGTTCACCGCGGCCTGCACCGCGAGCGGGGTGTCCATGACAAACCTGAAGGCGCGGCCGGAAACTGCCTCGTTGATGCGCGCCTGTATTGCGGTGTGCCGGGACAGACTGTTACCGCGCAAGTCGATCAGCGTCTGATGTTCCAGGCTGGGCGGGTTGTCGAGAATCCAGCCAGGCAGTTCGGTCAGGTTATTGTGAGCCACCGAAAGCTCACGAATATTGCTCGGGATCATGTCAGTCAGCCATGAAGGCCAACGGTACATACCGACCCGCTCAAGCACCAGTCGATCGAGACGCAGCCAGCCAAGGTCCATAGGCAACAGGCTGACCAGACGATTGCCGCTGAGGTCCAGCGTTCTAAGAGCAGGCATATCGCGAAAGTGACTCATCTGCGGCTGATCGAGAAAGATGCCCTGATTGATCAGCCCCAGCTCGGTGAGCTGTGGCAGCACGCTGGATATTTGCTGGGGCAGGTTGATGAATGTCGAGGTTTCAGGGTCGAGCCCTGCGCTGGGCTCACTGACCAGGTTCAGTGATTGCGCCTGCGGGAAGCGTCGCAGGAAATGCCCCAGCTCGAACGTGTTGGTCAATTGCCGGGGCAGATTCGGCTCGGCAGGCGTTGTGCTCTCAACACCGGGACGTACTCGGGTTTCAATCGAGATGTTTTCCAGGTGCAACGCGGTGACGCGGTTATAGACAAAGTCCGGCAAGTGTCGGGGGAAATCTGTCAGGGACACGTACTGCAAACGCAGCGGCTCGAACGTACGCCCGATCTCGGGCAGATTGTTGAGGCGCCAGTGGCTCCAGATGGCCTCACTGATGCGCTCTCGACTGTCCACATGTGCCTGGCTCATCTGTAGAAATGTGGTGACTTCATCGGTCCAGACGATAAGGCTTGCACGCAGATCCAGCTGTTCGCCCAGCAGCGTGTTGAGTCGATCATCGATGGCCCTGTTGTCCCAGCCGGTGTGGCGCAGGCGGTTGAGAATGTCTTCCGGGAAGGCATCTTCCAGCTCCAGCGTGCGGATCTTGTCCAGCAGGCTTTCGTCGGTCGTGTACCAGTCGATCCTGCCGCGTCCGCTCAACGGGTAACCCAGGCGGCCGTCGGCCAGGCGCATGGGCGATCTGGAGCCAGGCTTGATAGCCTGCATTTTCAGCAAGGGTGCGAGTTTCTGACGGGATAAAGGATTTTCCTGAACCAGTCTCTTCAGGTCCTGCCCCTGACCTGCATGGGGAAAACCCAACTGGCTGCGCTGGGCATCCGGCAAGGCGTGGAGTACGGACGCATAGAGGTCGTCCAGGCCATGCAGGTGCTGATCGTCAGCGTCACGGACTTCATAACGGCTGCCATCGCTGATCAGCACTTTGCGAATCGGAGCGTCCTGCGGGCCGATGCTGTCGATCAATGCACCGCTGAAATAACGATTGCGGACTTCCAGTCGGACCTGTGCTGGCCATTGCGGCAGGGCCTCAAGGCTGTGAAGGGCAAGACACTCGCTATCGGCGCTGGAAACCGACGTCAGGTAAAGCCCTTCGTAGGCACGTGCCAAACGTGTCTTTTGCAGATAAACAGTGGCTTCCTCGGCCATTCGCAACGGTACGCGGTGATCTTTTACAAGCTGAACCCGTTCCGCAGGCAATGCGTGGCTGGCAAGCTCTTGCGCAACCATGGGAGGCAGCCCGCCAAAGGCTTTCTGGAGGGTTGGAGTGCCGTCCACATCGCCGATTTTCAGTGTGCGGTAACGGGATTCAAACAGCCAGGCTCTGCTCCTTCGGGCGCTGGCAACCAGGCGGGTCCGCAGCGTGGTCAACCTGGGCGACATGCCGAGCTGGCCTGCGCCGAACTCTTCATCGAGCAGGGTTCTGATCTCGTTATTGCTTAAGCCTTCAAGCGCCTGGCGCAGCGCGTCCGGCTGGTCGGCACGAATGCGCAGAACGTTATCGGGAGTAGCCTGGCGTGCCGGTGGAAATGTACCGAGGGTGTTGCCGTCGCCATCCACCAGCACCAGCGCACGATTGCCGGGCCAGGCGGGTTCCTGACTCAGCAAATCCAGCTGGAGGGAGGCGTCCGCGTGGATGTCACCGGCTTCCATCTGTTCGATGACGCGATCGATTTGCTGATCCAGCCTGAACCGGCGTGCAGTGTCTTCCAGCAGGGCAGGCGCGGGTTGTTGCTCATGGAGTGCGCGGCGCATGACTGATTCGGTTGTGTCACTGACGCGCAGGATGCGTCGCGCCGTGACATCGGAAAACGCGTCCCTGGAGTACCCAAGCCGCCGAAACAGGGTCAGGCCCTCCATCTCCAGTGGCCGATCAAGTTCATGCAACCAGGCTCCCGCGCCGTTATGCCGCAAGGCCGGCTGATAGCTGTTGGTCCGGGTAGGGTGCTCGATCAGATAATCGCCGTCGGTTGCCGCCGGTTTGACCGAATAGGTCTGCCCGTCGACAGGCAGCCACTGTTTGCCTTGCCAGTGGTAGAGGCCCAGTTCATCGGGCTGCAAACCCTTCGGCAGCACGATGTCATGGGCGAACGGTGACAGGTCCGGTTTCCAAAGCCGCGTCGCGCCGTCCGGCAGCTCCACCGCCTGCAGACTGCTGACGAACTCAGGCACCTGCACGGCTGGAATGCCCGAACCACTGGCCACGGCTGCGCCCAGGGCTGACATCAATGCGATGTTCTCTACTACATCGAACAGGTAGGCAAAGGCCTGCTGTCGTTCGCCATGCGCCCAGCTTTGTGCGCCGTCATACACTTCGTGGATCAGTTGCGCGGCTGTCACGGCCAGCATGACTTCGCCCAGCCCGGGGACGACGAAGGCTGCGATATTCAGCACATTGAATGCAGTGTCCTTGAAATACTGCACACGCTCATCGAAGGTCTTTTGGTCCTCTGACGCAGTGGGCACGCCGTGGAACAATGCGTCGTCGCGCAGGGCGGCAAGCTTGCGATCGTGCAGGTTGTCGAGCAACACGCCGCCGAGCGGGGTTTCTCTCAGGTCCAGCCGGGCGTTTCGGTCTGCTTCCTGTTCTAACCACTGGCCCTCGAAGAAACCGCCTTTCTTGACCTTGGGGTGCAGGCGTTCAAGCAATTTTCCATACAGCGTACTTCGGTGTCGCGCCGGAATGAAACGCTGGAAGAAGTTCAGGTACCCGTCAACGAACATCCGGTCGCGCAATGAACTCAGGAATGCTTCAGCCGAGTCATATTCTTTCAGCGGCGCAATGGGATCGTCGGGTATATAAACGACGATTTTTTCCACCTGAGTGGCCACCTCGCGATCTTTGCCAAACACCACAATGCCGGTCAGTTCGACATCCCATAAGCGCAGCACGCTGCACTTCACGGGCAGGTTATCGAGTTGAACGTTGCGCTTGCCCGCAACAATGTCCAGTACCGCGTCATGTAGCGGCTGGCTGATCAGCCCCTTCAACGTGGCTATTTGTAACTGAAGCCTGATGGATGACGACTCCAGTTGTATGAAGTTGTCTCGGATCCTGTCGGCCGTTTCTCCTAGTGTCGCAGGCGTACTGAATGCGGATTCGAGGTGCGTCTGATACTTGCCGCCCAGGTCCAGTTCACGGCACAGCGCTGCAAACCCGGTGGGGGAGATCGGTACCGACTTGCCGGTCATCTGCGTACCGATGATTTCATATGCGGAAAACACCGCGGCCTTGATGCCGGAGTCCGAGTCCATCGCGCCGTTTGCTGTTTCCCAGGCCTCGAAATTTTGCAACGCCGCCTTGAGCAGGCTCTGGGTGGCGGCCCTCAGGGCGATGCTGGCTTGGGCCAGCGGGTCTTTGGAGGCCGAAATGAACGACTGGTCGACCGTTGCCCGGCCCGCATGGAACAGCCAGGTCTTGTCAACATCCACGTCTACGCCGAAGCGCTCGTTGATGGCTGCCGTCAGCAAGGGCCTGGCAAAGTCTTCAAGCGTGGACAGACGATCGAGCGTCGGGCGGACCTTTTGTTCGTTCTCGCGGTGTTCGGCGTACAGGCGTTGCAATGCCGCGCCCTGTTCGGGGCTGGACTCGCGTGCGTTGGCCAGCCATTGCGGCGCGACAGCGGACGCCTTGCGCAAGGCCGCATGAGTGGCGGGTTCTGCCTCAAGCAGCCAGTCAGGCGAGTGGTCTTCTATAAGTTGCACGTGCGGGTTTGCTGGAGCAATGCCCGCCAGGGATGGATCTAGCATTGGACTGCCTTGTCATGAATGAATAGTCGACAAAGCTTACGTTTGTGATCCGGCCTGCAAGTGGTAACTATGTATGGGCGCTCAAGTAGTGTTGGCGCTGGCCGACAAAAAGGGCAGTGAGGCTCGGTTATCGGCAGGCGCATGATGTTCATCTGTGTATGGACCGCTTGCCTGCCAATGGCTGGGCTATACTCACGCCGCTTGGACCGTTCGTCGGTCCGCTTCTTGAACACGGCCCGACGCCGTCGTTGAACTCTTGAGGGCTGACTGTGAAGAACTGGACCTTGCGCCAACGGATTCTGGCGAGTTTTGCCGTCATCATCGCAATCATGCTGCTGATGGTGGTTGTGTCGTATTCACGACTGTTGTCCATCGAGTCCAGCGAGGAAGATGTCCGTCTCGATGCGTTGCCCGGTGTTTACTACAGCACGCTGGTGCGCAGCGCGTGGGGTGAAAGTTACATCCGCACGCTGGAGCTGATTGCCGAAGGGCAGGGGCGTCCGCTGACCAAGCAGGAAAAAGACCAGTTTCAGAGCTTTGACGAAAACCTGCAGGCACAGATGGATGGCTACAAGAAGTCTATCTTCACTGATGAAGACCGAGACGGCTTCGCAATTTTCGAGAAGCGCCGCGAGGCTTATTCGCGCATGCTTGCCGAGGTTCACTCCAAGTATGATCGAGGCGACTACGCTGGCGCACGCGCCGAGTTCTATAGCGATGTAAACCCGGTCTGGCTCGCCGGCCGCAAACAGCTCAATGAGCTCATCGTGGCCAATAAACAGCTGGCTGATCAGGCTACCGCCAACATTGTCAACGCCGTACTGGCTGCCAAGATCAGCATGATCCTGTCGCTGCTGGTCGCCGTGCTGGCGGCTGCGGCCTGCGGTCTGCTGCTGATGCGTTCGATCATGGCACCGATGCAACTGATCGTGCGGATCCTCGACATCATGCGTACCGGCGACCTGAGCACGCGCTTGAACCTGTCCCGCAAGGACGAGTTCAATGCGGTCGAGACCGGCTTCAACGACATGATGACCGACCTCACCACGCTGGTCGCCCAGGCGCAGCGTTCGTCGGTACAGGTCACCACGTCAGTTACCGAAATCGCCGCGACGTCCCGTCAACAACAGGCCACGGCCACCGAGACCGCCGCAACCACCACCGAGATCGGCGCAACTTCGCGGGAAATTGCCGCCACTTCGCGGGACCTGGTACGCACCATGACCGAAGTTACCTCGGCGGCCGATCAGGCCTCGGTGCTCGCCGGTTCCGGCCAGCAGGGCCTGGCGCGTATGGAAGACACCATGCATCAGGTGATGGGCGCGGCCAATCTGGTCAACGCCAAACTGGCGATCCTCAACGAGAAGGCCGGTAACATCAATCAGGTGGTCGTCACCATCGTCAAGGTGGCCGACCAGACCAATCTGCTGTCGTTGAACGCGGCCATCGAGGCCGAGAAAGCCGGTGAATACGGTCGCGGTTTTGCCGTGGTGGCCACCGAGGTGCGCCGTCTGGCCGACCAGACCGCTGTCGCCACCTACGACATCGAGCAGATGGTGCGTGAGATCCAGTCAGCGGTGTCCGCAGGCGTGATGGGCATGGACAAGTTCTCCGAAGAAGTGCGCCGCGGCATGTTCGAGGTCACTCAGGTCGGCGAACAGTTGTCGCAGATCATTCATCAGGTTCAGGCCCTGGCACCGCGCGTGCTGATGGTCAATGAAGGGATGCAGGCGCAGGCCACGGGCGCCGAGCAGATCAATCAGGCGCTGGTGCAACTGGCCGATGCCAGCAGCCAGACCGTCGACTCACTGCGTCAAGCCAGCTTCGCCATTGACGAGTTGAGTCAGGTAGCGGTCGGGCTGCGCGGTGGCGTGTCGCGTTTCAAGGTCTGACACACCCATGACGGAACAATCGCCGAGGCGCAACGGCACGCCACTGACTGCAAGCAAACTCTTCCTGCTGTTCTGTATCGGCGAAGACCGCTATGCACTGGACGCGACCGAGATCGCTGAAATCCTGCCGCGTGTGAAGCTCAAGGCGATTGCCCGGGCTCCGCACTGGGTGGCGGGGATCTTCGCCCATCGCGGCGAGATCGTGCCGGTCATTGACATCAGCGCGCTTAACTCCGGTCAGCCCGCGCGCTTGCGCACCAGCACACGTATGGTGCTGGTGCACTATCGGTATGATGATGCGCATCCGGCGCAGTTGCTCGGGCTGATCCTCGAACAGGCGACCGAAACCCTGCGCTGCCCGGTCGCGCAGTTCAAGGCATACGGGCTGGACAATCGACTGTCGCCTTATCTGGGGCCGGTTCGCGAGGACGAACAGGGCCTGCTGCAATGGATTCACGTTCAGGAGTTGTTGAGCGAGCCGGTTCGCGAGTTGCTGTACCCGGTGCCACCAATCGACCTCGACCTGCTTGAGGACGCGTCATGAAAGCCGATGACTCGCGCTTTTTCAGCTTCCTCAAGGACCGCATCGGCCTGGACGTGACCTCGGTCGGCGAGGCGATCATCGAGCGCGCCTTGCGCCAGCGCGCGAAGGCGGCCAACTGCGCTGACAGTGACGACTATTGGCACCTGCTGATCTCGTCGCCGCAAGAGCAGCAGGCGCTGATCGAAGCAGTGATCGTGCCCGAGACCTGGTTTTTTCGTTACCCTGAATCTTTCGTGACATTGGGCATGCTCGCCCGTGAGCGCATCGCAAGCCTTGCCGGCGTGCGCCCGCTGCGCATTCTCAGTCTGCCGTGCTCGACCGGCGAGGAGCCTTACTCCATCGCCATGGCGTTGTTCGATGCGGGGGTCGATGCCCGGCAGTTCAAGGTCGATGCGGTCGATATCAGCCCTGTTTCCATTGCCAAGGCCGTGCATGGCATTTACGGCAAAAACTCGTTTCGCGGCAGCGACCTCAGTTACCGCGAGCGTTTTTTCAGCGCCATCACCGACGGCTTTGAAGTTGCCGATGAAATTCGTGCCTGCGTGAATTTTCAGCCTGGCAACCTGCTTGATCCGAAGCTGGCCTCGCAGGTGCCGTATGACATCGTGTTCTGCCGCAACCTGGTCATCTATTTCGACCGGCCGACCCAGCAACGCGTGTTTCAGGTCCTCAAGCAACTGACCCGTGAAGACGGCCTGCTGTTCATCGGTCCGGCCGAGGGCAACCTGCTGGCGGGCATTGGCATGCGCTCGATTGGTATTGCGCAGTCATTCGCCTTCCGTCACGCACCCGCCGAAGCAGCCGCCCCGGCGCAGGTGCAGGCCGCAGCGCCGATTGCCCCGCGTCCAGTCGTTGAGGCACCCGCCAGATCGCCAGCACCCACGCCACGACCTGCCGCACGAACGTCAGCAGCTTTTGCGCCCCTCGCCAAACCGGCCGCCGCGGCTGGCAATAGCGAGGTCTCGGCGCTGCTCGACACCATTGCCGGCCTGGCCAACGAAGGCAAAAGCGCCGAAGCGCGAGCCGCCTGCGAGCGCTACCTGCAGCAGCATGAGCCGGTTGCGCAAGTGTTCTACTGGCTGGGCCTGCTCAGCGAAGTTGAAGGCGCTGTGGTTCAGGCCCAAGGGTTCTATCGCAAGGCGTTGTACCTGCAACCGCAGCACCGCGAATCGCTGGCCCAGCTGGCAGCGCTGCTGGCCGCTCAGGGTGACAGTGCAGGTGCCCGGCGCTTGCAGGACCGTGCCGCACGTGGCGCGAATAAACAAGGAAACCACTGATGACGGGCCTGTCCGGTTTTTCCAGCATTACCCATGATCAAGCCCTGGACATCGATGATTGCTGGAACCGCATCGGCATTCACGGTGACCGCTCATGCCCGTTGCTGGAAGAGCATATCCATTGCCGCAATTGTGCGGTTTATTCCGCGGCGGCCACACGTTTGCTGGACCGCTATTCACTGGCTCAGGAGCATCACGAGCAGTTTCAGGGTTCGGTGTTGCAGCGCGACATCAAGACCCGCTCGATTCTGGTGTTTCGCCTCGGTGAAGAGTGGCTGGGGCTGGTTTCCAGTTGCCTGTCAGAGGTCGCTCCGTACCAGACGATTCATTCGCTGCCGCATCAGCGATCACGTGCGATGCTGGGCGTGGCCAACGTGCGCGGGGCTCTGGTCGCGTGCATTTCGCTGGTCGAGCTGCTCGGGCTGGACAGCAACCCGGTGATTGCCCAGTCGACACGTGTGGTGCCGCGCATGTTGATTATCGCGGTCGGAGGCGGGCCGGTCGTGGTGCCCGTGGACGAGGTCGACGGCATTCATGCCATTGACGAGCGTGAGCTGGAAGCCGCTTCTGCGTCCGGCACGCATGCCAATGCCCGCTTTACCCGTGGCGTGCTGCAATGGAAAGACCGCAGCCTGCGTTGGCTGGATGAAGAACAGTTGTTGTCGGCGGTGCATCGGAGCCTTACATGACGCCAGATCAAATGCGTGACGCCTCACTGTTTGAACTGTTCACGCTGGAAGCCGATGCGCAGACCCAGGTACTCAGTGCCGGGTTGCTGGCGCTCGAACGCAACCCGACCCAGGCCGATCAGCTGGAAGCCTGCATGCGTGCGGCGCACTCGCTCAAGGGGGCCGCGCGGATTGTCGGCGTGGATTTCGGTGTCAGCGTCGCGCACGTGATGGAAGATTGCCTGGTCAGCGCTCAGGAGGGCCGGCTGTTGCTGCAGGCCGAGCACATCGACGCGTTGCTGGCCGGGACTGACCTGTTGATGCGTGTTGCCACGCCAGGTGGCACCAGCGTCGGTCAGGCCGATATCGACAGTTATGTCGAAAGGCTCAACACCCTGCTGGCCTCGGGGGCCGGTGCCGCACGTACGGTTACTAAGGCGCTGACTGATCCGTTGCTCGACCCCTTGCTGGCGAGCGCGATGCAACAACTGGAGCTTTCTTCCGCAGCGGCCGCGGCATTGACCGGCCAGGCCACTGATTCGCTGGCTGCCGGTTCGCCTCCCGGCCCCGTGCCGGCCCCGGCCGAGCCAGCCGCTGAACCCGAACCGCCCTTTACGCCATTGCGTGAGCGTCGGGTAGCCGAGGGCGGCGAGCGGGTGTTGCGCGTTACCGCCGAGCGCCTCAACGGGCTGTTGGACATGTCGAGCAAGTCGCTGGTCGAGACCCAGCGACTCAAGCCCTTGCTGGCTGGCATGCAGCGCCTCAAACGTCTGCAGAGCAGCAGCGACCGGGCGCTTGAAGTGCTCGGCGCCAGCTTTGGCGAGTACGGCCCAGGCGCCGATGTGCAAAAAGCGCTGGAAGATGCGCGCAGTCTGTTATCTCAGGCGCAGCACATGCTGGCCCAGCAGACCGCCGAGCTCGACGAATTCGGCTGGCAGTCGGCCCAGCGTGCGCAGCTGTTGTACGACACCGCGCTGGCTTGCCGCATGCGGCCGTTCGCCGATGTGTTGAACGGTCAGGCGCGCATGGTCCGCGATCTGGGGCGTGAGCTTGGCAAACAGGTCCGCTTGCAGATCGAAGGCGAGAAGACTCAGGTTGATCGCGATGTCCTGGAAAAGCTCGAAGCGCCCTTGACCCACCTGTTGCGCAACGCTGTTGATCACGGCATCGAATTGCCCGAAAAGCGCGCTGCCGCCGGCAAGGAGCCTGAAGGGCTGATCCGTCTGCAGGCCTCGCATCAGGCAGGTCTGCTGGTGGTGGAGTTGAGCGATGACGGTGGCGGCGTGGACCTGGCGCGTTTGCGCCAGAGTATCGTGGACCGCAAGCTTTCACCGGCCGAAACCGCCGAACAGATGAGCGAAGAAGAACTGCTGAGCTTTCTGTTCCTGCCGGGTTTCAGCATGCGCGACAAGGTCACGCAGATTTCCGGGCGCGGTGTCGGCCTTGATGCCGTGCAACACATGGTTCGCCAGATGCACGGCAGCGTCCAGTTGCAGCAATGGGCAGGCGAGGGCAGTCGTTTCAGGATCGAAATGCCACTGACCCTTTCGGTGGTGCGCAGCCTGGTGGTTGAAGTCGGCGGCGAAGCCTATGCCTTCCCGCTGGCCCACATCGAGCGCATGCGTGACTTGCAGCCTGATGACATTCTGCAACTGGAAGGGCGTCAGCACTTTTGGGACGAAGAGCGCCATGTGGGGCTGGTCTCGGCCAGTCAGCTGTTGAACCGCCCTCCCGCGCAAAATGCCGGCGAGACGACCCTCAAGGTTGTGGTCATTCGTGAGCGTGATGCCGTTTACGGCGTGGCCGTCGAGCGTTTTATCGGCGAGCGAACGCTGGTGGTGATGCCGCTGGATGCACGCCTGGGCAAGGTTCAGGACGTCTCGGCAGGCGCTTTGCTCGATGACGGTTCGGTGGTGTTGATCGTTGACGTCGAAGACATGCTGCGCTCGGTGGAAAAGCTTCTGAACACCGGCAGGCTGGAGCGTATCGACCGGCGCAATCGTCAGGTCGATCAGGCCACGCGTAAACGGGTGCTGGTGGTCGATGACTCTTTGACAGTGCGCGAGCTTGAACGCAAGCTGCTGGTGGGGCGTGGTTATGACGTGTCGGTTGCCGTTGACGGCATGGATGGCTGGAATGCGTTGCGCGCCGAAGACTTCGACCTGCTTATCACCGACATCGACATGCCGCGCATGGACGGTATCGAACTGGTGACGCTGCTGCGGCGTGACACCCGCCTGCAATCGCTGCCGGTGATGGTCGTGTCCTACAAGGACCGTGAAGAAGACCGCCGCCGCGGCCTGGACGCCGGTGCTGATTATTATCTGGCCAAGGCCAGTTTCCATGATGATGCCTTGCTCGACGCTGTTGTCGAACTGATAGGAGACGCGCAAGGATGAAGATTGCCATTGTCAACGACATGCCTATGGCCATCGAGGCGTTACGTCGTGCGCTGGCTTTCGAGCCTGCACACCAGGTCATCTGGGTGGCGGCCAATGGTGCCGACGCTGTGCAGCGCAGCATCGAGCAGACGCCGGATCTGATCCTGATGGACTTGATCATGCCCGTGATGGACGGTGTAGAGGCGACACGGCGCATCATGGCCGAGACGCCATGCGCTATTGTCATTGTGACCGTCGACCGCGAGCAGAACATGCGCCGCGTGTTCGAAGCCATGGGGCACGGCGCGCTGGATGTGGTAGACACGCCGGCCATCGGCGGCCCCAACCCCAGAGAAGCCGCAGCGCCGTTGCTGCGCAAGATACTTAATATCGATTGGCTCATGGGCCAGCGTGTCGGCCGTGAGCGCGTGGTGACCACGTCCAGGTCAGAGGTCTCAAGACGCGACAGGCTGGTCGCCATTGGTTCATCGGCGGGTGGCCCGGCGGCGCTGGAGATCCTGCTCAAGGGGCTTCCGGAAAATTTCCCGGCAGCCATTGTGCTGGTGCAGCATGTGGATCAGGTGTTTGCTGCAGGCATGGCCGAGTGGCTGTGCTCAGCGTCGGGCATGCCGGTACGCTTGGCAAAAGAGGGCGAAACGCCGCAAGTCGGTGTTGTACTGCTGGCCGGGACCAACCATCATATTCGCTTGTTGAAGGACGGCACGCTGGCGTACACCGCAGAGCCGGTCAACGAAGTTTACAGGCCCTCAATCGATGTGTTTTTCGAGAGCGTGACTCGTTATTGGACTGGTGAGGCTGTGGGCGTTTTATTGACTGGCATGGGGCGCGATGGCGCGCAGGGGCTCAAGGCCATGCGTGAGCGGGGCTTTCTGACCATCGCTCAGGATCAGGCCAGTTCTGCGGTGTATGGCATGCCCAAGGCTGCCGCCGCCATTGATGCGGCCGTCGAAATCCGCCCGCTGCACACGATTGCGCCGCGCTTGATGGAGGTATTTACTCAATGATTGCTCAGGTGAAACCACCGGCTGTCGGCGAACAGGAGACGATTCATGGATGACCTGCAGGCGGACGACATCAAAACCTCGGATGAAAACAGCGCAATGGTGCTGCTGGTCGATGATCAGGCCATGATTGGCGAAGCGGTACGGCGTGGTCTGGCCGGCCATGAATCGATCGACTTCCATTTTTGCGCCGACCCGCACCAGGCGATTGCCCAGGCTGTGCAGATCAAGCCGACGGTGATTCTGCAGGATCTGGTCATGCCCGGCCTTGACGGCCTGACGCTGGTTCGCGAATACCGCAGCAACCCGCTGACCCGTGACATTCCGATCATCGTGCTCTCCACCAAGGAAGACCCGCTGATCAAAAGCGCAGCGTTCGCGGCCGGGGCCAACGACTATCTGGTCAAACTGCCGGACAACATCGAGCTGGTGGCGCGCATTCGCTATCACTCGCGCTCCTACATGACCCTGTTGCAGCGTGATGAAGCCTATCGCGCCCTGCGCGTCAGCCAGCAACAGTTGCTCGACACCAATCTGGTGCTGCAGCGCCTGATGAACTCCGATGGCCTGACCGGGCTGTCGAACCGTCGCCACTTCGACGAATACCTGGAGCTGGAGTGGCGTCGAGCGACCCGCGATCAGGCGCAGTTGTCGCTGCTGATGATCGATGTGGACTACTTCAAGGCCTACAACGACAACTTTGGGCATCTGGAGGGCGACGAAGCCCTGCGTCAGGTGGCCAAGGCAATCCGCAACAGTTGCAGTCGCCCGTCGGACTTGCCGGCGCGCTACGGCGGCGAGGAATTCGCCATGGTCCTGCCCAACACGTCGCCGGGTGGTGCGCGTCTGCTTGCTGAAAAACTGCGCCAGAGCGTGGCCGGCATGAACATCCCGCACATCGCCCCGGTGCCGGGTTCCAGCCTGACCGTGAGTATCGGCGTCGCCACCGTGACGCCGCAGGTGGGCCAGCACAGCAGGCAACTGATCCTCGACGCCGACAAAGGGCTGTATCTGGCCAAGAACAATGGGCGCAATCAGGTGGCTGCCGGCTGATATCACCCGCGGCAGATAAAATAGGCAGCCCGCGCGGGCTGCTTTCGCGGCGCGCCTTGGGGTATACTCGTCGGCTTTGAAAATTTCGCCTGCGAGTGCTGCCTACCATGGAAATCAACCCGATCCTAAACAGCATCAAGGATTTGTCCGAGCGCTCCGAAACCATTCGGGGGTATCTTTGACTACGATCACAAACATGATCGTCTGACCGAAGTAAACCGCGAGCTCGAAGATCCCAATGTCTGGAACAACCCGGCCTACGCTCAGGAGCTGGGGCGCGAGCGCTCGTTGCTGGCGCAGATCGTCGAAACCCTGGACGAAATGTCCTCCGGGCTGGTCGACGCCAAAGACCTGCTGCTGATGTCCGCCGAAGAAGAAGACCAGGCTGCCGTCGACGACGTGGCTGCCGAAGTCGAGCGCCTGCGTGCCTCGCTGGAAAAGCTCGAATTCCGCCGCATGTTCAGTGGCGAGATGGACCCCAACAACGCCTATCTGGACATCCAGGCCGGTTCCGGCGGCACCGAAGCCCAGGACTGGGCCAACATCCTGCTGCGCATGTACCTGCGCTGGGCCGACAAGCGCGGCTTCGACGCCACCATCATGGAGCTGTCCGCCGGTGAAGTCGCCGGTATCAAGGGCGCTACCGTGCACATCAAGGGTGAATATGCCTTTGGCTGGTTGCGCACCGAAATCGGCGTGCACCGTCTGGTGCGCAAGAGCCCGTTCGACTCTGGCAACCGCCGTCACACCTCGTTCTCGGCCGTGTTCGTGTCGCCGGAAATCGATGACAACATCGAAATCGACATCAACCCGTCGGATCTGCGCATCGACACCTACCGCTCCTCGGGTGCCGGTGGTCAGCACGTAAACACCACCGACTCGGCGGTACGTATTACCCACGTTCCGACCAACACTGTGGTCAGCTGCCAGAACGAACGTTCCCAGCATGCGAACAAGGACACCGCCATGAAAATGCTGCGGGCCCGTTTGTATGAGCAGGAAGTGCAGAAGCGCAACGCAGCGTCCCAGGCGCTCGAAGACACCAAGTCGGATATCGGCTGGGGTCATCAGATTCGCTCTTATGTCCTGGACGCCTCGCGTATCAAGGACCTGCGAACCAACATCGAACGCAGCGACTGCGACAAGGTGCTTGATGGCGATATCGACGAATACCTGATCGCGAGCCTCAAGCAAGGGCTGTAAACCGTCAGCCGACACCTCAAGCCCCTCGCTGCAAGGCGAGGGCGAACCTGTGATGGAATATCTAAAGACATGAGCGACCAACAACTCGACCCGCAAGCCCTGCAACAGGAAGAAAACACCCTGATCGCCCTGCGCAAGGAAAAGCTTGCTGCCGGCCGTGCCAAGGGTCAGGCCTTCCCCAACGACTTCCGCCGCGACAGCTACTGCAATGACCTGCAGAAACAGTACGTCGACAAGACCAAGGAAGAACTGGCAGAGGCAGCGATCCCGGTCAAGGTTGCCGGTCGCATCATGCTTAACCGTGGTTCGTTCATGGTCATCCAGGACATGACCGGGCGCATCCAGGTCTATGTCAATCGCAAAACCCTGCCTGAAGAAACCCTGGCCGAGGTGAAAACCTGGGACCTGGGCGACATCATCGCGGCCGAAGGTACGCTGGCACGCTCCGGCAAGGGCGACCTGTACGTCGAAATGACCAGCGTGCGCCTGCTGACCAAGTCGCTGCGCCCGCTGCCCGACAAGCACCACGGCCTGACCGATACCGAGCAGCGCTACCGCCAGCGTTACGTTGACCTGATCGTCAACGAAGACGTGCGCGAAACCTTCCGTGTGCGCTCGCAGGTCATCGCTCACATCCGCAGCTTCCTGATGCAGCGTGACTTCCTTGAAGTTGAAACGCCGATGTTGCAGACCATTCCTGGCGGTGCGGCAGCCAAGCCGTTTGAAACCCACCACAATGCACTGGACCTGGAAATGTTCCTGCGTATTGCACCGGAGCTGTACCTCAAGCGTCTGGTGGTCGGCGGTTTCGAGAAAGTCTTCGAGATCAACCGCAACTTCCGTAACGAAGGTGTTTCGACCCGGCATAACCCCGAGTTCACCATGCTCGAGTTCTACCAGGCCTACGCTGACTACGAAGACAACATGGACCTCACCGAAGAACTGTTCCGCGAGCTGGCGCAGCTGGTGCTGGGCAGCACCGACGTGCCTTACGGCGACAAGGTGTTCCACTTCGGCGAACCGTTCGTGCGCCTGTCGGTGTTCGATTCGATCCTCAAGTACAACCCTGAGCTGACCGCTGCCGATCTGCAGGATGTGGACAAAGCGCGCGCCATCGCCAAGAAGGCGGGTGCGAAAGTGCTCGGCTTCGAAGGATTGGGCAAACTGCAGGTGATGATTTTCGAAGAACTGGTCGAGCACAAGCTGGAACAGCCCCACTTCATCACCCAGTACCCGTTCGAAGTGTCGCCGCTGGCCCGTCGCAACGATGACAACCCGAACGTCACCGACCGTTTCGAGCTGTTCATCGGCGGCCGCGAGATCGCCAACGCCTACTCCGAGCTCAATGACGCTGAAGATCAGGCCGAACGCTTCCAGGCCCAGGTGGCCGACAAGGACGCCGGTGACGACGAAGCCATGCACTACGACGCCGACTTTGTTCGTGCGCTGGAATACGGCATGCCGCCCACGGCGGGTGAGGGGATCGGTATCGACCGGTTGGTGATGCTGCTCACCGACTCGCCGTCGATCCGGGACGTGATCCTGTTCCCGCACATGCGCCCCCAGGCGTAAGCAGTGGAAAAAAAGCCGCCTTCAATGGGCGGCTTTTTTTTAAGCGTTTTTCAGGACGTTCTCAAAAAGGAAGCTGTCGTGACAATTGCAAGAGAAGGGGCTGCCGGAGTAGCGAGTGCGGTGGCCAAAAGTGTCAAGTATCAAGGCCGCAAGGCTGCTCGGGAGGGCAGTGAACAACGCAGGCAGGTGATTCTCGATGCCGCCATGCGCATTGTGGTGCGTGACGGTGTACGTGCCGTGCGTCATCGTGCCGTGGCCGCCGAGGCCGGTGTGCCGCTGTCTGCGACCACCTACTATTTCAAGGACATCGATGATCTGCTGACCGATGCCTTCGCCCAATACGTGCAACGCAGTGCCGACTACCTTGCGCGGCTGTGGCAGACCACCGAAATCATCCTGCGCGAGATGATGAGCCGCAGCTCCGGCAGCCCGACCGACCGTTTTCGGCTGGCCGACGACATCGCACGCATGGCGATGGAGCATATTCGCCATCAGTTGCTGACCCGCCGCGAATACTTGATTGCCGAGCAGGCGTTCTACCATGAAGCACTGATCAACCCGCGTCTGACCCCGCTGGTCATGGCCCATCAGGAAATTTTGTTGCAGGGCAGCTGTCAGTTCTTTCAGGTGATCGGCTCGCTGCAGCCTTATCAGGACGCTCAGGTGTTGACGGGATTGATCCGTCGCATGGAGTATCAAGGCCTGCTTCATGGTCCGCAGCGTCAAGCGGGGGACGAAATGCTTGATATCCTCACTCGCCAGTTGCGTCTGGTACTGGGTACGCCGCAACCGCTTCGAGGGTAGCGGCACCTTTTCTGGCGTGCTCTGGATCAAGTGTTCCCGCGGCTTGACGATCTTGCCAGATCCGATATTTTTCTACAGGTGGCACGTTATTCATGCGCCACCCCGCAGCAGGGCAAAAAGCCCGCCAGCCAAGGAGTACCGGTGGACGAGTATCAACAGACTATTCGTGCTTTATCGGATCGGATCGTCGTTGCACAGACGCCGATTCGCATTCTGGATGCAGTGAAATGGGATGACACGGTTCGCAAGAACTTTCTCGCCGCCAAGGGCAAGGCGCTCCCTGCTGTAGATCGTGCCTATTACGAAAACCGTCCGTTGGGGTTCGATTCGGTGGCCCTGAAACAAGAGTTTCAGAACATCGAGCGGGACGTCACACGTCAACTGGGACAGTTCAACCCGGTCGGGCAGATCATGCGGCGCATGTGCCGCGAGTACCGCATGGTGGTGCGCATGCTTGAAGCGCGTGGCACTCCCGATTTCGGGCTGATCTCTCAGGAGCTTTACGGCGCGGCGTCCGATGCCTTTCACGCCGGTGACCCGACCCTGGCCGATCTGGGGCTGATGCTTTCGGATTACCTGAATAACATTGCCGGGCGCGGTGACCTGAAAGACGAGCCGAAAATCCTTACGGCCAAAGACGCTGTTTCGCTGCTGCAATCGCGCCTGAATCGGGTTTTTGGCGAGGCTGAAGAAACCATACGGGTGTTCGAGTCCGACGGTATCGTCGCCGACGCGGCCGCCGGTGCTGACTACATCAAGATCCGTACCGACGCGATGTTCAACGAGCGGGATGTACGAGCGCTGGAGGTTCACGAAGGTCTGGTGCACGTCGGCACCACACTGAACGGGCAAAACCAGCCGATCTGCACCTTCCTGTCCAAAGGCCCGCCGTCCTCGACGGTGACGCAGGAAGGGCTGGCGATTCTCATGGAAGTCATTGCCTTTGCCTCCTACCCCAGCCGCCTGCGCAAGCTGACCAACCGCACGCGCGCCATTCACATGGCCGAGCAGGGCGCTGATTTTCTGCAGGTGTTCGAGTTCTATCGCGAGCAGGGTTTCGGCATGTCGGAGAGCTACGGCAACGCCAGCCGGGTGTTCCGCGGCTCGGTGCCTGACGGTTTGCCGTTCACCAAAGACCTTTCGTACTTGAAGGGTTTCATCATGGTCTATAACTACATTCAGCTGGCGGTGCGCAAAGGCAAACTTGAGCAGGTGCCGCTGCTGTTCTGCGGCAAGACCACGCTGGAAGACATGCGCACCCTGCGCCAACTGGTGGATGAAGGGCTAGTGGTTGCACCCAAGTACCTGCCAGAGCAGTTTCGTGACATGAACGCATTATCGGCCTGGATGTGCTTCTCCAACTTCCTCAACCACCTGAGCCTGGACCGTATCGAAGCGGATTATTCGAATATTTTGTAGCCGTTGATCATTGTTTGCAGGAGCGGACCGGGCGACGCTTGGCTGCCTGCCGGGAACTCCATTTTTTGTAGGAGCGGACTTGTCCGCGATCTGCCGGGAACCGGCAGCAAAACCTGTGCACAATGTGTATCAGTCACAACCAAGGTCACCGGTTTCAGGGCCGCTTCGCAGCCCATCGCAGCCGTCGTAACCTTCTGAAGCTCCTACACTCTGGGGCTGGATAGCACTGAGACTTCAAGGAACCCCCCATTTGAAACTGATCGGCATCATCGTCCTGATCCTGAGCCTCACCGGTTGCAGCTCAATGCTGTTCTATCCGGAACATGGCCTGCCGTTCACGCCCGACAAGGCGCGTCTGCAGTATCAGGACGTGAACCTCACCGCTGCCGATGGCACGCAGTTGCATGGCTGGTGGTTGCCGGTCAAAGAAGGTGTGCCGGTCAAAGGCACGGTGTTGCACCTGCATGGCAACGGCGGCAATCTTTCGTGGCACCTGGGGGGCAGCTGGTGGCTGCCCGAGCAGGGTTATCAGGTGCTGATGGTCGACTATCGCGGTTACGGCCAGTCGCAGGGCGAGCCCAGCCTGCCGGCGATCTATCAGGATGTTCAGGCGGCTTTCGACTGGCTGAACACCACGCCGCAGGTACAAGGCAGGCCGCTCGTGGTGCTGGGACAGAGCATTGGCGGCGCGCTGGCAGTGCACTACCTGTCGCAGCACCCGCAAGAACGCTCCAGAGTCAAAGCACTGGTGCTGGACAGCGTGCCGGCCAGCTACCGCAGTGTTGCGCAAAACTCGCTGAGCAAATCCTGGCTGACCTGGCCGTTGAAAACGCCATTGTCATGGCTGATCCCGGACGCCGACAGTGCGGTGAACGGCCTGCCGCAACTGGCGGGTACCCCGATGCTGATCTTCCACAGCATGGACGACACACTGGTGCCGCTCGCCAATGGCATCGAGCTGTACAAGGCTGCGCCGCCCCCGCGCGTGCTGCAACTGACCCGCGGCGAGCACGCGCAAACCTTTGGCGACCCTCTGTGGCGTCAGGTCATGCTGCGCTACCTCGAAGACCCCGAGCACTTCAATGGCCTGCGTCGTCTGGCCGAAGTGCCCAATTTTCCCGCTTCTGACAAACATCCTGCGCAATGAGTGATGATCGTAATGTGAACGGCATGATCCTGGCCGGCGTTGGCGCAGTCATCGGTACGGTCGGCTGCCTGTGGTTCTACGGCTACCTGCACTTCGCCAAACCTGAAGACGCCTTGTTGCTCAGTGAATTCACCCTGCTCAAGACTGTGCCGGGCGAGGACTACAAGATTGCTGCGACGCCCGCCGCTGAAGTTGCGCAGTGCATCGACGGCGTGCTGGTGCTGTTCGATACGTCACGCAAGGGCTTGTCCGGCGTGCTGATCGACGACCGCAGGCAGGCGGTGCGCTGTATCGGCCAGCAGACACCACAGCAATAAACCCGCATAAGTGCCCACCCATTAAAAAGCCCCGCCTGCATGCGCAGACGGGGCTTGGGTACAGCCGCTCGGTCGCTTATTTCATCGACGAGCGTGGGGCAACAGGCTGGTTGTCGTTGGAAATGGTCACTTCCACACGACGATTCATGGCGCGGCCCGAGTTGCTGGAGTTGTCAGCAACCGGATATTCCTTGCCATAACCCATGGTCACAACGCGCGCCGGGTCTACACCCATGCGGACCAGTGCCATACGAACCGAATTGGCGCGGCGCTCGGACAGCGACTGGTTGTAGGAAGCCGAACCGGTGCTGTCGGTGTAGCCTTCGACAATCACTTTGCGGTCAGTGTTTTCCTGCAGGAACGCAGCCAGCTTGCCGATGTCGCCCTGGGCGGTTGGCTTCAGCTCGGCCTTGTTGTAGTCGAACAGCACGTCACCGAAAGTCACCAGCGTACCGCGTTCGGTCTGCTTGGCGTTCAGGCTGTTTTTCAGCGCAGCGATCTGAGCGTCACGCGCTTCCAGGCGAGCCTTGGCACGGTCGGCAGAAGCGTTCTGCAGAGCGGCTTCGGAGGTGCGCAGGGCGATGGTCTGCTTGGCCAGCTCGACGCGCTGGTTGGTCAGGTAAGAAAGCTGATCGACTTTCTTGACGTCGTCATCATTACGGAACGCCTGCTCTGCCTTGGCCAGCCATTCGCTCGCGTCCTTGGTTTCCAGGGCGGCGACTTTGGTGGACTCAGGGTTGGTCTGCAGCGCGGTGAAGTTGCTGCGTGCCTGTTCCAGGTTAGGGTTAGGCTTGGTTGCACAGGCTGCCAACGCAACGCTCATGGCCAGCAGAGCAGGGATCATCAATTGTTTACGCATAATAAGGTCGTCCTTTAATCAGTTACGAATTCATGAAAGCAGAAGGGTGGCGAGGTGCTTACTGCACCTGACGCAGGCCTTCATCACGGAGTTCGTTCACGCCCTGACGGGCATCCTGCACAGCCTTGTTGGCTTTGGCAGCCTGAGATTTGCGTTCCGCTACACGAGCATCCCACTCGGCTTGTTCAGCCAGCTTGCGGGCTTCGTCGTACTTGTGATCCTGCATGGCCAGGTCAGCAGCTTTGAGTTTGTCTTGAGCCGATTTCATCTCTACGGCTGCGAACTCGGTGCCACCGGCGCTGACGGCGCTGTTTACGGCAGATTGAGAAACCGCGTACTGCTCGGATGGCGGGTTCCCTGCGCAACCGGCCAGGATGAACGTGCTACCGATTGCCAGCGCAGCCAGCTTGAGCCCGCGCAGGCCTTGGAACTTGGTTTTGGCAGTAAGGGTGTTCATGGTGATCAACTCCATTGTATGACTCCGAACGTGGTTATCCATGACAGTTGTGCATCAAGTCCGGGCATGAGGTCGTACAACACCTGCTACCTTTCGGGCTTTCCTGTAATGGTTAATGGCTCCGACCTGCGGGGTTTTTGAATAGTTCATATTAATATTTTTCGAGTGGTCAGGAATTTTCAACGGCGCTCGACCAACTGCCTGTAGTCGGGCGACATCTCAAAAGGTTCTGTTGGCGAACAGGCGGTGCACGCCAACACAGCTTTTTGCGCTAAGCATTTGGCGAACTACCGCCTTTTGGTGCACTGTTGGCAACGCGGATTTGAATTCACGTAGCTCGTTCTGTTGAACGGATACGCAACTGAGCCCAAACAATAACCGGGAGAGGGAACGATGGCCGATATCGATGCGCGTCTGCGCGAAGACGTTCACCTGCTGGGTGAACTGCTGGGCAATACCATCCGTGAGCAGCGCGGGGCTGAATTTCTCGACAAGATCGAACGCATTCGCAAGGGCGCCAAGGCGGGCAGGCGTGGCTCTGCAGAAGGTGCAGAGCAGCTCAGTTCAAGCGTCGACGGTCTTGAGGATGACGAACTGCTGCCGGTGGCCCGGGCCTTCAACCAGTTCCTCAACCTGGCCAACATTGCCGAGCAATATCAGCTCATGCATCGGCGTGACGATGCGCAGCCGCTGCCGTTCGAGTCGCGTGTGCTGTCCGAATTGCTTGATCGTCTGAAAGCAGAAGGACACCAGCCTGAAACCCTGGCGCGCCAGTTGAGCAAACTGGAAATCGAGCTGGTGCTGACCGCGCACCCCACCGAAGTTGCTCGTCGCACGCTGATCCAGAAGTACGACGCCATTGCCACGCAACTGGCGGCGCTGGACCATCGCGACCTCAACAGCGCCGAGCGCGCGCAGATTACCTCACGCTTGCAGCGTCTGATCGCCGAGGCCTGGCACACCGAAGAGATTCGGCGTATCCGGCCGACACCGGTCGACGAGGCCAAGTGGGGCTTTGCGGTCATCGAGCATTCCCTCTGGCACGCCATCCCGAATTACCTGCGCAAGGCTGACCACGTGCTGCACGCCGCCACTGGCCTGCATTTGCCGCTGGAATCTGCGCCGATCCGTTTCGCCTCCTGGATGGGCGGCGACCGCGACGGCAACCCGAACGTCACCGCCGCCGTGACCCGTGAAGTTCTGCTGCTGGCCCGCTGGATGGCCGCTGACCTGTATTTGCGCGACGTGGACAACCTTGCCGCCGAGCTGTCGATGCAGCAGGCCAGTGACGCACTGCGCGCCAGTGTCGGCGACAGCGCCGAGCCTTATCGTGCCGAGCTCAAACGCCTGCGCGAACGTCTACGTGCAACACGTAACTGGGCCAACGCTTCGCTGACCGAGACCTTGCCTGCGCCGGAGGCGGTGCTGCGCGACAACCGCGAACTGCTGGACCCGCTGCTGCTGTGCTTCCAGTCACTGCACGAGTGCGGCATGGGCGTGATCGCCGACGGGCCGCTGCTCGACTGCCTGCGTCGTGCGGTCACATTCGGCCTGTTTCTGGTGCGTCTGGATGTGCGTCAGGACTCCACGCGGCATTGCGCGGCCATGACCGAAATCACAGACTATCTGGGGCTGGGTCGCTATGAAGAGTGGGATGAGCAGACCCGGATCGATTTCCTGCTGCGCGAATTGAATAACCGCAGGCCGTTGCTGCCGAGCTACTTCAAACCGGCAGCCGATACCGCCGAAGTGCTGGCCACTTGTAGAGAGGTGGCGGCAGCGCCGGCAGCGTCCTTGGGTTCCTACGTGATCTCGATGGCCGGTTCCGCCTCCGACGTGTTGGCCGTGCAATTGCTGCTCAAGGAGTCCGGGCTGCAACGGCCGATGCGTGTGGTCCCGCTGTTCGAGACCCTCGCCGACCTGGATAACGCCGGGCCGGTGATCGAGACGCTGCTGGGGCTGCCTGGTTATCGCTCACGTTTGCAGGGGCCGCAGGAAGTCATGATTGGCTATTCGGACTCGGCCAAGGACGCTGGCACCACTGCGGCCGCCTGGGCGCAATACCGGGCGCAGGAAAAACTGGTGGAGATCTGTCGCGAGCAACAGGTCGAATTGCTGCTGTTCCATGGTCGCGGCGGTACCGTCGGGCGTGGCGGCGGTCCGGCGCATGCGGCAATCCTGTCGCAGCCACCGGGGTCGGTTGCCGGGCGATTCCGGACCACCGAGCAGGGCGAAATGATTCGTTTCAAATTCGGCCTGCCAGACATCGCCGAGCAGAACCTCAATCTCTACCTGGCTGCCGTACTGGAAGCCACGCTATTGCCGCCGCCACCCCCGCAGCCAGCCTGGCGCACGATGATGGACCAGATGGCCAGCGACGGGGTCAGTGCCTACCGGGCGGTGGTGCGCGAGAACCCCGAGTTCGTCGAATACTTCCGCCAGGCGACACCCGAGCAGGAACTGGGCCGCTTGCCGTTGGGCAGTCGGCCGGCCAAGCGTCGCGAGGGGGGCGTAGAAAGCCTGCGCGCCATTCCGTGGATCTTCGCCTGGACCCAGACGCGCCTGATGCTGCCCGCATGGCTGGGCTGGGAGGCTGCGTTGAGCAAGGCGCTGGAGCGCGGCGAAGGCGAGGTGCTGGCGCAGATGCGTGAGCAGTGGCCGTTCTTCAGAACCCGTATCGACATGCTGGAAATGGTCCTCGCCAAAGCCGACGCAGACATTGCCCGGCTCTACGACGAACGTCTGGTGACCGCTGAGCTGCAACATTTGGGCGCACATTTACGCGACCTATTGTCGCAGGCCTGCAATGTTGTGCTGGGGTTGACCGGCCAGACGCAACTGCTGGCCCACAGCCCTGAAACGCTTGAGTTCATCAGCCTGCGCAACGCCTACCTCGACCCGCTGCATTTGCTTCAGGCCGAGTTGCTTTCGCGCTCGCGCAATCGCGAAGCGAGTCTGGACAGCCCTCTGGAACTGGCGCTGCTGGTGTCTGTGGCAGGTATTGCTGCCGGCCTGCGCAACACCGGTTAAGCAACCGCACCGCTGCTGTCGTCGGGTCGTTTCGGTCCGGCGGTGGCAAGACCGGGTTTGCAGGCCAGCCTGCCGGAAACGTTGATACAGATCACCCAGCTCGACAATCAAGGCACGCAAGCCGGTGCGCAGGCGGTTAATGCGACTTTTGGCGGCTTGTGCGGCCACTGTCGGCTGTGTATCTTGATCAGCCTTTCGGCCTGTTGGCCTGATTATTTTTAGATTGGCCCCCGAGGCGAATCCGTTGATTTCACTATAAAAATTTTGAGGAGCATGACGATGCGCGTGATTCTGCTAGGAGCTCCCGGGGCCGGTAAAGGTACTCAGGCAAAATTCATCACTGAAAAGTTCGGCATTCCGCAGATTTCGACTGGCGACATGCTGCGCGCTGCGGTCAAGGCCGGCACTGAGCTGGGCCTGAAAGCCAAAAGCGTCATGGACGCAGGCAATCTGGTTTCCGATGACCTGATCATCGGCCTGATCAAGGACCGCCTGGCCGAGCCCGATTGCGCGAACGGCGTACTGTTCGACGGCTTCCCGCGCACCATTCCTCAGGCAGAAGCCCTGTTGAAGGCCGGTCTGGAAATCGACCACGTGCTCGAAATCGCCGTGGATGACGAAGAAATCGTCAAGCGCATGTCGGGCCGTCGTGTTCACGAAGGTTCCGGCCGCATCTATCACACGATCTTCAACCCGCCGAAGGTCGAAGGTGTCGATGACGTGACTGGCGAATCGCTGGTGCAGCGCAAGGACGATGTCGAAGAAACCGTGCGCCTGCGCCTGAAGGTCTATCACGACCAGACCAAGCCGCTGGTTGAGTTCTACAGCAAGCTTGAAGCGCAGAATGGCAAGCCCAAGTGCAGCCACATTCCAGGCGTTGGTTCGGTTGAAGAGATTACGGCCAAGGTGCTGGTAGCGCTGAGCTGAGGTGTAAAGCCTGCTTGATAAAATGGCCCGCTTGCGGGCTATTTGTCATTTATACTGCGCCACTTTTTCACCAAGACGGAAACACCGATGACCACCTTGCTGGCCCTGGACACCGCCACTGAAGCCTGCTCGGTCGCTTTGCTGCATGACGGCAAGGTGCTGAGCCACTACGAGGTGATCCCGCGCCTGCACGCCCAGCGGCTATTGCCCATGATCAAGGACCTGCTGGGCGAGGCTGGCATTGCGATGTCAGCGCTGGACGCCATCGCCTTCGGGCGCGGCCCGGGTGCTTTTACTGGCGTGCGCATTGCCATCGGCGTCGTGCAAGGCCTGGCCTTCGCGCTGGAGCGTCCGGTATTGCCCGTCTCCAATCTTGCCGTACTGGCCCAGCGCGCGTTTCGCGAGCATGGCGTTTCCCAGGTTGCATCGGCCATTGATGCGCGCATGGATGAAGTTTACTGGGGTTGTTACCGCGAGACTGCCGGCGAAATGCGTCTGCTCGGCAACGAAGCCGTCATGGCTCCCGAACTGGCGACGCTGCCGGTGGACGCCAGCGGGCAATGGTTCGGTTCGGGTACCGGCTGGGGCTACGCCGAGCGTATTCCGGTCAGCCTGGCAGGTCATGATGCAAGCATGCTGCCCCATGCACAGGATCTGCTGACCCTCGCCACCTTTGCCTGGAACCGTGGCGAAGCCTTGTCGGCAGACGATGCACAGCCGGTTTACCTGCGCGACAAGGTCGCCACGCCGAAGGCGCGTTAATAAGTGCAGGCACGCTACTGTCCAGTGGCTGACGCAACTTGCGCAATGAGTGCCCTCAACAGAAAACTATCAATTAGCCATCTACCGCTTGTCGTCTGAATGCTCTTAAATCTCATTTCGAGAAAACAATTTGCAATATATGTGGTCTAGTTATCGTTAAGTAATTTGCGAACTGCCGTGCAGTGACGCTAAATTGCCACTATCGACACCGAGTATATAATCGATGCGCATAGACGGACCCTCACAACGCTCTTACCCGATCAAGCGAAAGCCGCAGAAAACGCCTTCTACCGTTGAGGGTACTTTTGAGGAAGTCGTGGTTGATGCCGAGTTGCCGCCACCTGCGGCGCAAGCTCGCCGTGAATCGGGTGATTCGCCTGTTGGCAGCACCGCCAACGTGCCTGCGCGTCCGCAAGACATCATCTTCCCGCGCTCCATGAGCTCTCGTGTCGCCCATGCGCTGGCCAGCTACCTGACCACTGCCAGCTTTGTAGATTGGGACCTTGAAGTATCCGGGCTCGACCTTCACGTTTGATTGTGACTCGCCTGCCTTACTACCTCGGTTGTCCGTCATGGAGTGAAAACGCCTGGCGCGATTCGTTGTACCCCGAAGATGCCCGTCCCACTGATTTTCTGAGCCTCTACACGCAAGTGTTCAACGTCGTTGAAGGCAACACCACCTTCTATGCACGGCCCGCTGCCACTACTGTTCAGCGTTGGGCAGAAACAATGCCCGAAGACTTTCGCTTCACGGCCAAATTCCATAAAGACATCAGCCACAACGGCGACCTTCGTCAACAGGTCGGCGCGGCAGAAGCATTCATTCGCCTGCTCGCACCATTGGGTGGCCGGATCGCGCCGTTCTGGCTGCAATTGCCCGCCAGCTTCACCCCACAGCGGCTTGCCGAACTGGTCGGTTTTATCGACGAGCTGAACGTCCCGCTGGCAGTAGAAGTGCGCAACATGGCGTTTTTCATGAAGGGTGACGAGGAGCGCATGCTCAATCGCCTGTTGCTGGATCGAGGTGTCGAGCGCATCTGTCTCGATTCGCGCGCACTGTTTAACTGCGTGTCCAGCGACCCCGCCGTGCTTCACGCCCAGTCCAAGAAACCCAAGGTGCCGCCACGCCCAGCGGCGCTGACCTCATTCCCTCAGGTTCGCTTCATCGGCGGCCCGGACCTGGAGGCCAATAACGAGTTTCTTGTGCAATGGGTGGAGAAGGTCGCCGTGTGGATTGAAGAGGGCCGTACGCCCTATGTGTTTCTGCACACCCCCGATAACCTCAAGGCGCCCGAGCAGGCCAGACGTTTTCACGAGCAATTGATGTTGCGCTTGCCTGGGTTGCCGGCGTTGCCTGAACTGGATCGTGGGCCGCAGGTGGAACAGTTGGGCTTGCTCTGAGGTCTGCAGATACAGGCTGATAGCGCCTGACTCTGTGGAGAGCGTGCAGATGGACTCACAATTGCGCCGTTTTGACGGTTGCACCGGCACTTTCAACCATGCCTTGCAATTTGCCTCTGATTATCAGGTCAGGGAGCAAGCATGCGCGTGCTGCTGATCTTCCTGCTGCTCTGTGCGGGCGGGGTGTTGGCTGTCTGGCGCGGCTGGGTCGATGTGCCGGCGCGCTGGAACCCTTGGGCGCCGCTGGATGTGCGAGCCGAGCCCAACTTCCTGACCTCTTACAAATTGTCAAGATTGCGCGACGACCCGGCGCTGTGCGATCAGGTGCTGAGCACTTCGGGGCTGCGTTTCAGTCGTCAGGCTGACAGCGCCCCGTCTGTACAGTGCCCGCTGGAGAACACGTTGCGTATCCAGGGGGGTGACGTGGCGCTGAGCAGCAGCTTTCTGGCCAGTTGCCCGCTGGCAGTGGCCTATGCGCTGTTCGATATTCATACCTTGCAGCCCGCCGCGCAGGCAGTTTTCGGCCAGCGGGTTGCGCGAATCGATCATCTGGGCAGCTTCGCCTGCCGCAACATCTACAACCGCGCCAACAGCCGCCTCAGTCAGCACGCGACCGCCAATGCGCTGGATATCGCGGGTTTCCGCCTTGCTGACGGCCAGCGGATCAACCTGCTCAGGGACTGGGGCGACAGCGGCGACAAAGGGCGTTTTCTGACGCTGGTCCGCGACGGCGCGTGCAAGAACTTCAGCACCGTGCTCGGACCACAGTACAACGCCGCGCATCGCGATCATTTTCACATGGACATGGGGAAGTGGCGGGTATGTAGGTAGGGCGGCTTTAGCTGCAAGCTGCAAGCTGCAAGTCTCAAGCTTTGATCCAAGTCGCTTCTAGCTTGCAGCTAACAGCTTGAAGCTTGAGGCTTCAAGCCGCCATCCGCAGGTTTTGCAGGATCAGTGGGCGGGCCCAGCCGTTTTCGTAGTCAAACTGGCGTTGTTGGGCAGCAATGGTCTGCTCGTCCAGTGGCAGGGCGGGCTTGTCGGCCAGGTTCCATTCAAGTTCGGCAATCGGCATGTGCAATGGGCGTGGTTGCGGGCCGGGGCCTGGTTTGACGCTGTCGTCGTAAGGGCTCAGAACGGTCGGGCGCACCCAGTGGTTCTCGAATTCCAGGCTACGTTGCTGTTCGATCATTTCTGCCATGCTGAAAGGCTCGGCAGGCGGCGGCAGCAGGTCGAGGTCAAATTCGGCGATTGGCAGAAACAGAGGCTCAGGTGGTTTGACCTCGGTATCAGTCACCGGGCAGGTACGTTGCTCGACAATCTTGCTCAGGGTTTTTGCGCCAGCGACCGGTTCGCCTGTTTCAACATCCACTTCCACAGCCGTTGGGTGCACGGGTACGGTAGTGCTTTCGCTGACCTGATCCGCCATCGCCCGGGCAAATGCATCCGACCACAGCTGCGTCACACCACCGAGTGTGCGGCTGTTGCGAACGCTAAAGTCGCCTGAGTGCGACAAATAGCCGATGGATGATTGAACAATGTCTGACATAGCGATCAGTACTGGCCTTGGGTCTGGCAAAATGCCGGATACTTGGTTATCGGCAGATTTTGCCGATCATTAACAATTTTTGAGTGTGTAGACGTAATGATCGAGCAGCAAGCAGGCAGTCGTATCCGGGTTGAAGCGCTGGCAATCGACGGGCAGGAACACGCCGCGCAATGGGCACAGCGTCTGGGCTTGCCGTTGCATGATGCCGACGCGGATTTTGCACTGCAATTGACCGACGATGGCCTGCAATTGCAGCAATTGGGCGACGACGTGCCGGGCGCGGTGCGGGTCGACTTTGTCGAAGGCGCGGTCGCCCATCGGCGGTTGTTTGGCGGCGGCACCGGGCAGATGATTGCCAAGGCGGTTGGCATTCAGCCAGGTATTCGCCCCAGCGTGCTGGATGCCACGGCAGGTCTGGGCAAGGATGCCTTCGTGCTGGCGAGCCTTGGCTGCGAGATGAGCCTGATCGAGCGCCAGCCGATCATCGCCGCGCTGCTTGAGGATGGCCTGGCGCGTGGGCGCGGCGACCGTGATATCGGCCCGATCATCGCCCGGATGCGCCTGTTGACCGGCAACTCCATCGAGATCATTCGAAGCTGGGTAGAAGAGCCGCCGCAGGTCATCTACCTTGACCCGATGTTTCCGCATCGGGAAAAGACCGCACTGGTGAAGAAGGAAATGCGCCTGTTCCGGCCGTTGGTGGGCGATGACATGGACGCGCCAGCGTTGCTCGCGGCGGCGCTGGCGCTTGCCACCCATCGCGTGGTGGTCAAACGACCGCGCAAGGCGCCGTGTATCGACGGCCCCAAGCCGGGTTACGCGCTGGACGGCAAGTCCAGCCGTTATGACATCTATCCCAGAAAAGCCCTGAAGCCCAAGGCTGTCGAGCCAGCGCCGGACCTGTAGCTCAAGCGTCCGGGCGGTAGGTGCGCATGAACAACATCACTACTTCCCGGACATGCTCCTCGACCGTGTCCTGATCGGCCGGTGCTGCACAGCCGACCAGCAGACGGAAGTTGTGCACACCCTTGATCATGTTCAGAAAGTGCTCGGCGGCGCGTGTCGGGTGTTCGATGCGCAGGCTGCCGCGATGATGACGAGCTGATTGACATTCTGCTGCGTGGTACCCGCAACGAGCGTGATCAACTGGATGCGCTGTCCAGCCTGGCGATCCCGACGGAAAACGGCACCAGCGTGGCGATTTCGCAGGTGGCAACCCCCGATTACGGTTTTGAAGAGGGCGTTATCTGGCACCGCAACCGGTTGCTGCCGCGTGGTTCAGGGTGAAACGGGTGGATGAATAGAGCGTACCCCACCCGCTGCGGCAGGTTCGCTCAAAGTGCCCCGAAGACCTTCTTCGCCAGGCCGGTGGCGGCAGCTGCCGGGTTGGCGCGGATGCTTTCTTCCTGTTTGGCGATCATTTCAAACAAGCCGTTGAGCGCTTGCTCGGTCACGTAGCTTTCGAGGTTGGCGCTTTTGCTGTCCAGCGCGCCAAGTGCCGCTGCCTTGCCCGCAAATGCGTTGTACTTCTGCGCCAGACCGACCTGATCCGTAGACTTCTTGACGATCGGCAGGAATTTGGCGCGAATCTGCTCGCGGCTGGTGCTGTTCAGGTATTGGGTGGCCGAATCCTTGCCGCCGCCCAGAATGGCTTTGGCGTCAGTCACGCTCATCTTTTTCACTGCATCTACCAGCAGCGCCTGCGCTTGCGGAACGGCCGCTTCTGCCGCCTGGTTCATGCTGGTTTCGAGTTGATCGACCTGGGTGCCCATGCCCAGCATTTTCATTTTTTTCGCCACCTGGCCAAGCTTCCCTGGCAGCTCGATGCGCACCTCGTCATTTTTGCTGAAACCGCCGGGAACGCCCAGTTGCTTGACTGCAACCTGCGCGCCCTGGGTCAGGGCATCCTTGAGCCCGCCGGTAGCGTCTGATTGCGAAAGGTCGCTCAGCGACAGCGCGAAAACGTTGGCCGACAGCAAAAGGCCGGCGCACAGGGCAGCGAAGGTAAACGAAAAACGAGGCATGAGAGCGTCCTTGTAAAAGTGGGTTTCAATCCGGACCCGAGTTGATAATGGTGCGGTACGCGAACAAGCGTATCAGGAAGTGGTGACAGGCACTCGAAACCCGGGAGCGAAAAGCGTCGATCGATGCCGAAGAGGATGAAGCCACGCGAAACGACGACGGCGCGTTGAAAACGCGCCGTCGAAGAGAGCTTTGTAAGGTGAAACCAATCAGCCGGCGACCTGAATGACCTTGATCTTCAGATCGCTTTGATTTTCGTTGGTCAGTTCAATCGGGTGCACGGTGTCGTTGATCCAGATCAACCGACCCTCATGCTCGATTCGCGCCGACAAGGCATAGCTGTGACCCGGTACAGGATAGCGGTCAAAGGCATAGCCAAGTTCAAACGGCAACGGCACCTGGTGGGTGATCGTTTTTTTGCAGGTGTCAATTTCAATCGCCAGTGCATCAGCCAGGCTGATGTCGCTCAAGGTGACGGTCAACTCGCAGCCTGTCGGCAGCGCGATGCGTGGCAGGTAATAAACTTCACCCTGAAGGCGTACTAGGGGTTCGCTGGACATCTCAATTTCCTTATTTGATAGGCACCATTCGTTGGTACACACCACACCCTAGCCCATACCAGCGCGCAGAAAACCCCCGTCTAAATATCCTGGTCAAATTGCGGAAAAGCCCTACGCGGCCCCCGATTCGTTTCCTGCATTTTGCTCTTCTTCATTGCTGTGCAGGGCGACCTGGCGAATGGACAGGCGTATCTCGGCAGGCAATACACGCTTGGCTGCGCCTTCTGCCAATTCGCCCAGCATCGGGTGATAGCTCAGTTTGCCGGCACGGTCCTTGCGCAGCACGCGCAGGTCTAGCAAGGTCTGGATGAAGTGGCGGAACAGGCTCTTGTCGAAGAATTCCGGCGCATTGAGGCCATGCAGAATGGACAGGCGCTGGGCCATGACCGTGCACAGGTCTTCCAGCTCTTCGGGGTTCAGGGTGTTGGGGCCGCTGTTGAGCAACAAGGCAATAGCCATGTAGAAGCGCTGCAGGGTCTGCGCGATGGCCCGCGACAACAGCGTCAGCAACACAAATTCGCGGGAGCTGGGCTCCGGGCGCACATAGGCATCGTTTCTGAAACGCAGCAGGCCCTGTTCGACGAACGCCGCCAGCCATTGGTCGACGACCTCGTCCAGCTCGCTCAGCGGCCAGCGGATGAACAGTTCCGATTGCAGGTACGGGTACAACGCATGCGTGTAACGCAGGATCTGCTCGCGGCTCATGCGTGACGAGCTCTGGAAAAAGCTGGCCAGCAGCGAGGGCAGGGCAAAGATGTGCAGAACGTTGTTGCGGTAGTACGTCATCAGGACCGCATTCTGTTCGTTCAGGTACAGAATCTTGCCCAGCGCATCCTTTTGCTCGGCGAGCAGGTCCATGCCTTTGACGTGTTCGATCAGCGAGCGGCCGTTGCCTTCCGGCAATGTGGTGTGCGGCGAGTACGGCACGGCGCGCAGCAGGGTGAGGTACAGGTCAAGCACACGCTCCATGGCCTGATCATCCAGCGCCAGTTTTTGCGTCGACAGCAAGGTGATGGCCACCAGATTCATCGGGTTGACCGCTGCAGCTTCATTCAAATGCTGGGCCACACGCTCGCCAAGCCGGTGCGTGGTTTCACTCAGCCAGTCGGGGCGAAATTGCGGTGCCAGCTCCTGCTCGCGCCAGTCCGGTTGTTCGCCATCCAGAAACTCGGCCAGCCTGATGGGTTCACCGAAGTTTACCGAGACCTGGCCAAAGCGCTGTTTCAGCGCGCCTATGACTTTGAAAATATCGAAGATCGACTCTTTCTTCTTGGTCGCGCCGCGCAGCTCGCCCAGGTACGTACGGCCCTCCAGCACGCGCTCGTAACCGATGTACACGGGGATGAACACAATCGGCATTCGCGAGTTGCGCAAAAAACTGCGCAAGGTAATGGCGAGCATGCCGGTCTTCGGTTGCAGCATGCGCCCGGTGCGCGAGCGACCGCCTTCGACAAAGTACTCGACCGGAAACCCTTTGGTGAACAGCGTGTGCAGGTATTCAGTAAAAACAGCGGTGTACAGCGGGCTGCCCTTGAAGGTCCGACGCATGAAAAACGCGCCACCGCGCCGCAACAGGCTGCCGACTACCGGCATGTTCAGGTTGATGCCCGCAGCAATGTGCGGCGGCGTGAGGCCGTTGCGAAACAGCAGGTATGACAGCAGCAGGTAGTCGATGTGGCTGCGATGGCACGGAACATAAATCACTTCATGCCCCGGCGCGATTTCCTGCACGCCTTCGATATGGCTGACCTTGATGCCGTCGTAGATCTTGTTCCAGAACCAGCTGAGCACCACTTCCATGAAGCGGATGACGGAGTAGGTGTAGTCCGAGGCGATCTCGTTGCCGTAACTCAGTGCGCGTTCCCGCGCCTTTTCCTGAGTGATGTTTTCCCGCTCGGCTTCTTCGATGATCGCCTGCTTGACCAGCGGCTCGTCCAGCAGACCTTTGACCACCGTGCGGCGGTGCGACACGTCCGGGCCGATCACGGCGCTTTTCAGGTTGCGAAAATGCGTACGCAGAAGGCGCTGGCTCATGCGCAGCGTCAGCTCATGGCCCTTGTTCTGGTCAACCAGCTCGCGCATGTGAATCGGTGCGGAAAACTGTACACGGGTCTTGCGGCCCAGAATCAGAATACTCACCAGGCGGCGCAAGCGACCGGTCACCGCCCAACTGTCGGCGAAGAGCAGCTTCCAGGCGCTGGACTCGTGATCGGGCGATTGGCCCCAGAACACACTGACCGGAATGATCTGCGCGTCTTCACCGGGGTTCTGGCTGACCGCAGCCACCAGACGTTCGAGTGTCGGCGGCGCGCCGCGCTTGTCCTGACGCCCCAGCCAGTCAGGTGCAGGCGTGAGGTAAAAGTACGCAGACGGCTCGATCAGGTTGCCGACCGCCACTGAAAGCACAGGCCTGGGCAGGCCGGCTTTGCGGCACTCGGTATCGATCACGGCCAGATCGCTGATCGACGGCGACTGCAGGGCATAAAAAACCGGCCGGCTGCGGTCGAGGTTGAGCGTGAAAGACGATTGATTGATGGTTTCCGAGCGAACCCAGAGGTACAACAATCGGCGCAGGGTGCCGAACACAAGACGACGGAACGGAGAACGGGTCATACGGCTTCTGCTGAGTGAGGAACGAGCGGTTGCCCGAGATGGGCGTCAGTGTGACGTATCCCGAGACGATCGGCAAAAGCCCTGACAGGCCTGCTCGAACGCCTGTTGAGGAGAGGAAGTCCGCAGGCCCCCCGCCACGAGCGCCTTCATTGCCGCGGCGGTACGCATTCGCACCGCTTGAGCGAAAAACCTTACGCGGTGTGCCAGGTGATCTCTTCTTCTCCGTCGGCACTGATGCGCATCCAGCGGTCAGCAGTTTCGTCGCTTTCTTCTTCGACCCAAGTGCCCGGTGCGCAGCGCACTTCGACGTTGAGCGCCGCGAAAGCTGCGCGGGCGCAGGCGATGTCGTCGTCCCACGGGGTCTGGTCGCTGTCCAGGTGCAAGCTGTTCCACTTGCCGACTGCTTTGGGCAGCCAGGTCACGGACACGTTGCCAGCCTGGCACTTCCAGGTCTGGCCCTTCTGGGTCCAGTCGCTGCACGTGCCCAGCGCGGCGCCCAGCCACTGGGCGATTGCCTTGTGGTCGACGTCTGCGTCTTTGAGGTAAATCTCGATATCGGGTTGGCGCATGGGTGCCTCTGTTGAATGCTTATTGCAGCACGAAGTAATCGTAGCGCATGGAAACGGTGACCTTGAAAGGTCCTGGTTGTTCGATGACCGCAGTGCGGCGTTCGGCACTGGCACGCCAGCCGTGCGGCGTCATGGCCAGCAGGTCGGCACGCGACTGACCGTCGATCAGCTTGAGCGTATAGCGCAGGGTTTCGCTGTGTTGCAACTGCATGCCTTCCGGCACCAGCGACAGATGCTTGTCGTCGGCATAATCGCGAACTTCATCGTAAAGACGCTGACGCAGCTCCATCAAGTGCTCGCTGGTCGGGCCGACCCGCATCAACCCGCCACCGGGCGTCAGCAGCCGTTTGGCTTCCTGCCAGTCCAGCGGGCTGAACACACTGGCGAGAAACTGACAGCTGGCATCCGGCAACGGGATGCGAGCCATGCTGGCAACCATCCAGGTCAGGTTCGGGTCACGCCGGCAGGCGCGTTTGACCGCCTCGCGGGAGATGTCCAGCGCGTAGCCATCGGCACGGGGCAGCGCTTGGGCAAGCTGCGCGGTGTAATAACCTTCGCCGCAGCCGATGTCCAGCCAGCGTGCCGGGGCACGCTCGGCTGCCAGCTCCGCCAGCCGTCGGGCCACCGGGGCGTAGTGGCCGGCGTTGAGAAAGTCGCGGCGCGCTTCGACCATCGCCTGGTTGTCGCCGGGGTCACGGCTGTTCTTGTGCTGCACCGGCAACAGGTTCAGATAACCCTGGCGCGCACGGTCGAAACGGTGACCGGCAGGGCACACCACGCCGTTGTCAGCCGCACTGAGCGGCGCAGAGCAGATCGGGCAAGTCAGCATCAGGCGAGCAACTTGACCAGGGTCTGGTAGTAGATCTCGGTCAGCACGTCGAGGTCGCTGGCCAGAATGCGTTCGTTGACCTGGTGAATCGTCGCGTTGACCGGGCCCAGCTCAACCACCTGAGTGCCCAGGGTGGCGATGAAGCGGCCATCGGACGTCCCGCCGCTGGTCGAGGCTTTAGTGTCGCGACCGGTAACACTCTTGATGCTGGACGACACCGCGTCCAGCAGCGCGCCCGGCTCGGTCAGAAACGGCAGGCCGGACAATGCCCAGTCCACATGCCAGTCCAGTTCGTGCTTGTCGAGGATGGCGGCGACGCGTTGCTGCAAGCCTTCGACTGTCGATTCGGTCGAAAAACGGAAGTTGAAGACCGCCACCAGATCGCCGGGGATAACGTTGGTCGCGCCAGTGCCGGAGTTCAGGTTGGAGATCTGGAAGCTGGTCGGCGGGAAGAAATCATTGCCGTTGTCCCAATGCTCGGCGGCCAGTTCGGCCAGCGCAGGCGTGGCGAGGTGAATCGGGTTCTTCGCCAGATGCGGGTAAGCCACATGGCCCTGCTTGCCGCGCACTGTCAGCTTGGCACCCAGCGAGCCGCGACGGCCGTTTTTGACCACATCGCCCACCAGCGTGGTGCTGGAAGGCTCTCCGACGATGCACCAGTCCAGACGTTCATTGCGCGCGGCCAGGCGCTCAACAACGGCCTTGGTGCCGTGATGCGCCGGACCTTCTTCGTCGCTGGTGATCAGAAATGCCACCGAACCCTTGTGGTCCGGGTGGTCTGCCACGAAGCGCTCGGCTGCGACCAGCATTGCCGCCAGGCTGCCTTTCATATCTGCAGCGCCACGTCCGCAGAGCATGCCGTGCTCGTCGATCAGGGCATCGAACGGATCATTCTGCCAGTCCTGCACCGGTCCGGTCGGCACCACATCGGTGTGACCGGCGAAACACAGTACCGGCCCTTCGCGGGTGCCGTGAGTGGCCCAGAAATTATCGACGTCTTCGATGCGCATCGGCTCAAGCTTGAAGCCGGCATCGCCCAGGCGCTGCATCATCACCGTCTGGCAATCGGCATCGACCGGCGTGACCGATGGTCGGCGGATCAGGTCGCAGGCAAGTTGGAGGGTAGGCGAGAGGTCGGCGGGGGCCGTCATGTACAGAACTCCGGTAGCAAGACTTTGGGCGCGAAAAGGCGGATATCTTAAAGCAAAATGATGACCTGGGGCCGTCGTTTATCGTGCCCTGTGGATATGTCAGGTTGTGGAGCGTGAAGGGCGGTTTGCGAGAGCCGACAGTATTGCCATGATCATGGCGGCTACGTAAGGCAATGACTGGGCGAACATTATCGCCACCCAGAATCCAAGGTCCGGACCGATAGCTTCTTTTCGGAAGCACAGCGATACCGTCATGACCCACCAGACCACGGCCATGTACAGATCTTCCCGGACGTCCAGCAGGGCCTTGCCGAGCCCGCTGCCAGAGGTCTGCTTGGGAGTGCGAAAGAACGGTAATCCTGAGGTGAATGCCGATGAAAGCACGGCCTTGCCTACAACCGAGTACAGCGCCATGCTCGCAATTATGGCTGCGAAGGCGTCTTTGATGTCGGTGCTGGCCAATCGTTGATAAAGGCTGATCGCTTTGCAAACGCCCAGAACAAACATCAACAGTAATGAGGATGAAAATATCCACGGCACAGGTTCGAGTGTGTCGGGTTGAATGATCATTGCCATTGACCAGAGAAGCACAGCGATAGCCAGAAAGTAATTTATTCCCCCTGCAATCCAAGGCATCCAGCCGGCAATGAAGTGATAGCGCTGTATTGGCGTCAAGGCCTCGCACGTACCTGCGATCAGGCTTCCAGTATGTCGTTTGAGTATCTGGATGACACCGTAAGCCCAGCGATACCGTTGTTTCTTGAAGTCCATGAATGTATCCGGGATCAGTCCCTTGCCATAGCTGATGGCGACATAGCCGGTGGAAAAACCGTTCTCCAGTATCCGCAGTCCGAGCTCGGCATCTTCGCAGATGCTCCATTCTGCCCAGCGCAGTCGCTGCAACACCGAATTGCGAATCAGGGTCATGGTGCCGTGCTGAATGATTGCGTCGTGGTCGTTGCGGATGACCATGCCAATATTGAAAAAAACGCGATACTCGGCCTGGCAGCAACGTTTGAACAGGCTGTCGTCGCCATCACGGTAGTCTTGCGGTACTTGGATAACCGCTATATCCGGGCACGCAAAATAGGGGGCCATATGCTTGAGCCAATGCCGGTGCACGCAATAATCAGCATCGATCGCCGCTACTATTTCGGCATCCTTGGCGGTGTAGTCCAGCAGGTAGTTCAGTGCGCCCGACTTGAACCCGCTAAGTGGATTGACATGAAAGAGCCGGAAGCGAGGTCCCAGTTGCCTGCAGTACTGCTCAATGGGCTCCCAGACTTCCGGGTCTTGAGTGTTGTTGTCGATGATCAGAACCTCAAAGTTCGGATAGTCCAGGCGTTGTAATGCGTCGAGCGTCAGCTTCACCATGTCGGGAGGTTCGTTGTAGCACGGTACGTGTATGGACACTTTGGGTAACGGCCCCGGGTAAGCTCTTAACGGAGGAAAAGATCGCGGTTTCTCCGGTCCCCAGCATGATTCGAGGAACTCGTAACCCTGTATCCCCGTGCCGATCAGTAAGCTGGTCACCCACACCAAGGCGATGGGCAAAGCCACCCACATCGATAAGGGCTGTGCGTAACTTATGCCAACGCCTACCAATAATGTGTACAACGCAGCAAAAATCAATACGGTTGTTCGCCAGTTGTCGGGCTGCCAATCGGCGACCAATCTCGGAACTTCTGATCGCCAGCTGGCCCGTATTTTCACTGGGCCTTGCAGTGGTAACTTTATCTTTCGCTGGGCATCGAACAGGCCCCAGTGAGGCCCCGGCAACCCTTCCTCAGTTTTCCATTGTTGATCAAATGCCTCCCTGACAAAGTAGTCGAGGCCACTCTGGTTCAACAGCGCGAGCTGGCTGCGCAGGTAAATTGACTGTTCGGCGACGTAGGCGGTGGTGCGTCTTCTGAAGTTGCCTTTGTCTGGCCAGCCAATCTCGGAAAGTATCAGCGGTTTTTCGGGAAACATCAGCCTCAATTCGTTCGCCCGTGCGAGAACTGCAGAGCCTGCCTGGGTGACTGGAACGAACTCCCTGAATGGCAAGACATGCGCCGCGATGAAGTCTGCGTGATCAGCCAGTTCCGGCGTATCGTGCCACTGTTGCCATCCCTCTGAGGTTGAAATCGGAACGTTGACACCTTGTCGTGCCGTTTGCATGTAATCGATCAGTTGGCTGACGGTGACGTCATTGCGCAGTAATGTTTCATTTCCGATGATCAGACGCCGGACGCTGGGATACTGATTGGCAAGCTTCACGCCCTCGATCAGTTCCCGATCATTGCGTTTTTCGTCCCAGCCTATCCATATGCCGAGTGTGACACTCATGCCGAGTTCTTCGGCTATTTCGGGAATACAGGCCAGCGTCTGCTCGACCGAGTAGGTTCTTACATGTCGAGTCAACGGGCGGATCAGCAGCAAGTCTTCTTTGATTTGCTCGCGGGTCGGATAGATGTGCTTGTAGGGACTTTGTCCGGGACGAAAGGGGTTATAGGCAAGGCCCGAGATGCTGTCAGGCCAGTCCGGGACTTTGGTCACGACGGATTTGAATGAGTTGACCGGCCAGATTGGAGCGTCTGATATTTTTTTATTCATGTCTAAACTGTGCTCCATGCGGTATATCGACATCGCGACTTCCTGTCGCGTCTATTAACCCTAGCGGCATCGAGGTACCAGGTGTGGTCGGCACTTAGACTCTTTTCTGCGTTTTCGCTGCTAAACAAAGGTTTTTTGCACCCTCAGCGCTGATCGCGACCGGGTAACAAGCCGGGTGTCCTAACCCTCGACAACCCCCTATAATGCGCGCCGGTTTTCGGGGTATTGATCATGAGCACAGACGATCCACGTTTCGCAGGCATCGCCCGTTTATACGGCATTGAGGGGCTGGCACGCCTGCGCGCGGCTCATGTAGCGATCGTTGGCATCGGCGGCGTGGGCTCGTGGGCGGCGGAAGCCATGGCGCGCAGTGGCGTTGGCGAGATTTCGCTGTTCGACATGGACGACGTCTGTGTCAGCAACAGCAACCGCCAGCTACACGCGCTGGACACGACCGTGGGGCGGCCCAAGGTCGAGGTGATGGCCGAGCGCATCCGGGCGATCAACCCTGATTGCGTCGTGCATGCGGTGTCTGATTTCGTGACGCGCGACACGATGGCCGAGTGCATTACCCCGGACATGGACTTTGTGATCGACTGCATCGACAGCGTCAATGCCAAGGCTGCGCTGATCTCCTGGTGCAAACGACGCAAGATTCAAATGGTCACTACCGGCGCGGCGGGCGGGCAGATCGACCCGACGCTGATCCAGATCGCTGACCTGAACCGCACGTTCAATGACCCGCTGGCTTCCAAGGTGCGTTCCACCTTGCGTCGCGATTACGGCTTTTCACGCACCCCGAACCGCCATTACAGCGTGCCTTGCGTGTTTTCCACCGAGCAACTGCGCTATCCCAAGCCTGACGGCAGCATTTGTCTGGAAAAGAAGTTCATTGGTGATGGCGTCAAGCTGGACTGTGCCGGTGGCTTTGGTGCTGTGATGATGGTGACCGCCACCTTCGGCATGATCGCCGCCACTCGCGCCGTCGACAAACTGGTTGCCGGCACACGGCGGCCGTCCGAACGTGCAAAGCCGGCGGCTGTGACGGCCAATCAGGCTTGAGTCAATTCACGCATCTTCTGCAGCACGGCATTCAGGCCGTTGCTGCGCGAAGGTGAAAGCTGGCGTCCGAGGCCCAGTTGATTGAACCAGTCAGGCAAGTCCACGGCTTGCACCTCCTGGGCTGACAGCCCGTTGACGCGCGCGAGCAGCAGCGCCACCAGCCCGCGAATCAGCCTTGCGTCGCTGCTGGCACGAAAGCGCCAGCCATCGGTGCCGACCTCGCCAGTCAGCCAGACCTTGCTTTCGCAGCCGTGAACCAGATGCTCGTCGGATTTCTCGGCGTCGCCCAGGGGCGGCAGACGATCACCCCATTGCATGAGCAGGCGCGCGCGCTGTTCCCAACTCTGCGCTTGCACGAAGGTTTCCAGAGCGGTTTGGGCCTGCGCAGGAAGACTCATCGAAGCAGCTCCAGCGCCTGATCCAGTGCGCTGAAGAACCGCAGCAGGTCATCCGAATCGTTGTACAGCGCCAACGAAACCCGAATTGCGCCAGGCAAGCCAAGCGTCTTGAGCAGCGGCATCGCGCAATGATGACCGGCACGCACAGCGACGCCCTGTTCGGTCAGTAAATGCGCAAGATCGGCATTGTGCACGCCGTCCACGACAAAGCTGACCAATGCCAGGTCTGGTGCGCCCAGCACTTGTATGCCATCGCGCTGTTGCAAGCCTTCCAGCAGGCGGCGGTGCAGCCTGGCTTCGTGTTCAGCAACCGCCTGATGATCGAGGCTGTCCAGATAGTCCAGCGTGGCGCCGAGGCCGATCACGCTGGCGATGGGCGGCGTGCCCGCCTCGAAGCCCAGCGGTGCAGGACGAAATTTCGCGTGCTGATAGTCGGCAGTCAGCACCATTTCGCCGCCGAACTGCCAGTGCGTCAGGCTTGGCAGTGCGTCGTTGCGCCCGTACAGCACGCCGAGTCCTTCCGGGCCATAAAGCTTGTGACTGGAAAATACATAGAAGTCGCAGCCCAATGCCTGAACGTCGTGGCGACCGTGCACCACGCCTTGCGAACCGTCGACCACCGTCAGTGCACCTTGTGCCTTAGCCAGGGCGATCAGGCGCGCCAGCGGTTGCCAGGTGCCGAGCACGTTGGAAAGCTGGCTGACCGCCAGCAGGCGCGTGCGTGGTCCGATCAGGCTGGTCGCAGCGTCCAGGTCGATCACGCCGTCGCGATCAAGCGGCAGAATCACCAGTTTCAGGTCGCGGCGCTGAGCCAGTTGCTGCCATGGCAACAGGTTGGCGTGGTGTTCCAGGGCACTGAGGGCGATCTCGTCGCCTGCGGTAAATTCATGCTCCAGCCCGTAGGCGAGCAGGTTGAGCGCAGAAGTGGCACCGTGGGTGAAGATGATCTGCCCGCTTTCGCCGGCATTCAGCCAGTGGGCGGCTTTGAGGCGGCTGGCCTCGAACGCCTGGGTAGCGTGCGCGCCGGGCAAATGCTGGGCGCGATGCACATTGGCGGCACCGTTGGTGTAGTAATGAGTCAGGGCATCAATCAGCGCCTGCGGTTTTTGCGTGGTGGCGGCGTTGTCCAGATACGTCTGGCCTTGCCGTTGCAGTGCGGCGATGGCCGGAAAATCGGCGCGCCAAGGAGAGAGGAGGGGCATTGTTCGTCCAGACTGTGGGGGCGGACTCAATGCTGGATAGCGTTGAGTCCGCGCACAGCATCAGTTATGAGCGTGCAGTGCTTCGTTCAGCTCAATGGCCGACTTGTGGGTTTTGCATTCCACGGCGCCGGTCTGCGAGTTGCGACGGAACAGCAGATCGTTTTGACCCGCCAGCTCGCGGGCCTTGACGATCTTGACCAGCGCGTTGTTTTCATCGAGCAGCGCAACCTTGGTGCCTGCGGTCACGTACAGGCCCGATTCAACGGTGTTGCGATCGCCCAACGGGATGCCGATACCGGCGTTGGCACCGATCAGGCAGCCTTCGCCGACCTTGATGATGATGTTGCCACCACCGGACAACGTACCCATGGTCGAGCAACCGCCGCCCAAGTCCGAACCCTTGCCGACGAATACGCCTGCGGAAACGCGGCCTTCGATCATGCCCGGGCCTTCGGTGCCGCCATTGAAGTTGACGAAGCCTTCGTGCATCACGGTAGTGCCTTCGCCGATGTAGGCGCCCAGGCGCACCCGAGCGCTGTCGGCGATACGCACGCCACTTGGCACGACGTAGTCGGTCATTTTCGGGAATTTATCGACCGAGAACACTTCCAGCAGCTCGCCCTTGAGGCGTGCTTCAAGTTGGCGTTCGGCCAGTTCGGCCAGATCGACCGCGCCCTGACTGGTCCAGGCAACGTTAGGCAGCAGCGGGAAGATACCCGCCAGATTCAGGCCGTGCGGCTTGACCAGGCGATGCGACAGCAGGTGCAGCTTGAGGTATGCCTCGGGGGTCGACGTCAGCGTTGCGTCTTCAGCCAGCAGCGTTGCAACCAGTGGCTTCTGGCTTTCAGCCAGACGAGTCAGCAGTGCAGCCTGGGTCGCGTCTACCGGTTTTACCGCTTCGGCCAGCTTGTAGGCCATATCGACGTTGAAGGTGATCGCCTTGTTGCCGTCTGTGTAACCCAGAACAGGTGCGATGGCCGCGACCAGCGCTGCCGACGGGTTGATCAATGGCTGGGCGTAGAACACTTCCAGCCACGCGCCTTGACGATTTTGAGTGCCGACGCCGAAGGCCAGGCTGAACAGAGTAGTGGACATGCAAATACCTCTTAACTTTATCAAGGGGCTTTCAGTAGCGCTTGGGCTTACTGTAAAGCCGCTGCATACAGGTCAGGTTTGAAGCCGATCAGGGTTTTATTGCCCAGATCAAGCACCGGGCGCTTGATCATGGACGGCTGCGCGAGCATCAGTTCGATGGCTTTCGCTTGGTCGAGATCGGCCTTTTGTCCGTCATCGAGCTTGCGAAACGTGGTGCCGGCGCGGTTCAGTACGACCTGCCATCCATGTTCATCGCACCATTGCGTCAGGTGTTCGCGATCAATGGCCTGTGTCTTGTAATCATGAAATTCGTAGCTCACGGAATGCTCGTCAAGCCAGGTACGGGCCTTTTTCATCGTGTCGCAGGCTTTGATGCCAAACAGAGTGTAAGTCATTGTTTTAGGGTGGGGAGGCTGATCTTGCTCGATACTCCCCACTGCTTCTCCTTGCAATTTAGCCGCACATTATGCCACGTCATTCAACTCGACGCTGCGCCGCGTAGATCTGGCGACTGAATGAGGATAGGTAACATCAATGACTATCATTAAGAAAATTTCACCGTCATCAGCTTGAGTGATAAGCCGCGCCGGATAATGATGACGTTCAACTTTAATACTGGGTCGCGTTATGTCTGAACAAGATAAGAAGCGTCAGGAGGCACTTGTCCGGCAGCGCTATTACAGGGAACGTCAGCGTGCCGAGGGCTTCAAGCAGAGCACCATCTGGATTCACGCCCAGGCCGAGGCAGAGGGCAGGCTGGCGGCGCGCGAAGGCAAACCGCTGATGCCCATGCAGTCCCACGACCCTGTGAGCTGGGCGGTTGGGTGGGTGGCAGAAAGGATGCGAACCCGCCAGTAACCTGGAGTTACAGAAGCTGTCGCGCCACACTTCACTGATGGAAGTACGTGGCGCTCCATTGCTTGCCGGCTGTGGATGCCAGCCTCGCAGGCTTTTTTATGGCGTGTCGAATTTCGAATTGGCGCGATCCGGGTAGATAGCGCTCATCACTTCGATGTCTTTGGGGCTGAGCGTCTTGCCGACGTTGATGATCTCGAAGTCGCCCAGGGTCAGGCCGTTGGGGATATCGAAATGCATGACGGAGTCGCGGTCGTAAGCGGAATAGTGAAAGTCCGCGGCTTCGTACCTGTCGAAAAAGTTGGTATTGATCTCTTCGTCACTCAACCCGGTTTGCAAAAGCAATGGGCGCAAAAGCGGCTCGTTCCAGGGAATATTCGCCTGGGGATGCTGATGCTCGTGGACAGCGCCCAGAGCGTGCCCGAATTCATGGAGCACAATGCGTGTCAATTCTGGCAGGGGGCTTAGCTCTGCCGTGTACAGCTCCTTGACGTTGAATTCCATGGTGGGCTCGTTTTGCCCGGCCAGCAGGGCGTCTGTCCCTATGGCGCTCCAGTTCAGATGTTCATTGAAGCCGATTCGGATATCGCTCGTTCCGTCTGTGACGAACTCGAATTTCAGGTTTATATGAGGCAGCCATTTTTTTGCAGCTTCGACGATAGGGGCTGTCAGGATGGCTGGCGGATTTTTCTGAAAGAGAATTTTCAGTGTTCGCCCGCGTGCCCAGTATTTGGTGAACGAAACCAGGAGTCGGGCCAGATGCTTTGAGTCGTCGGTGTCGTAGCCCGTTTCTGATTCGTAGGTCGGGGTGATTGCTGCATTGGCCGGCGTTTCGCCAATGGCGGCTTCGTACGATGCCTGATGATTCTCTGCGCTGCGCATGGCGCAGGATGCAGGCAGCTTTATGCTCTGGAGGGCGGATTGTGCGGACATATGATTGACCTTCATGGTGGTTCGCCTCCTGTCAGGAAGCGTGATAAATGAAGGTTGAAGGTACTGTCAGGCAGGGCGTAGCAGGTGGTAACTAATTACTCCGCCGCACATTGTTACCCCGCCGCACATTGCATGCGGCGAGGCGAGTGTTTTACTTGAGCACGAATGCGCGGATGCGTTCGGCAGCCTCGATACACTCGGCCAGCGGCGCTACCAGCGCCAGACGCACTCGGCCAGCGCCCGGGTTGACGCCGTCGACTTCCCGCGAAAGGTACGAGCCCGGCACTGCGGTGACATGCTGATCGACGAACAGGTCGCGACAGAATGCAGCGTCATCGGTGCCGACATTCGGCCACAGGTAGAAGCCACCGTCCGGGCGTTGTACATCCAGCACCGGGGCGAGGATGTCGAGCACGGCATCGAATTTCTCGCGATACAGGTCACGATTGGCGCGAACATGCTCTTCGTCATTCCAGGCGGCGATGCTGGCCAGTTGGGTTTGCACCGGCATTGCGCAGCCGTGGTAAGTGCGATACAGCAAGAAGGCCTTGAGGATCTCTGCGTCGCCCGCCACAAACCCCGAACGCAGGCCCGGCAGGTTGGAGCGCTTGGACAGGCTGTGGAACACCACGCAGCGCTTGAAGTCCTGGCGACCCAGTTCGACGCAGGCGCTGAGCAGGCCCGGCGGCGGGGTCTGTTCGTCGAAGTACAGTTCGCTGTAGCACTCGTCTGCGGCAATGACGAAGTCGTGTTCGTCAGCCAGCGCGATGAGTTTTTTCAGGGTTTCAACCGGGATCAGCGCGCCGGTCGGGTTGCCCGGCGAGCACAGAAACAGGATCTGGCAGCGCTTCCAGATGTCCGCGTCGACTGCATCGAAATCAGGGTTGAAGCCATTGTCGCTCAGGCATGGCAGATAGTGCGGTTGAGCACCTGCCAGAAAAGCCGCGCCTTCGTAGATCTGATAGAACGGGTTCGGGCTGACCACCAGGCCGTCATCGCTACGATTGACGACTGTCTGGGTAAAGGCGAACAGGGCTTCGCGTGTCCCGTTGACCGGTAATACGTTGCGCGCCGGATCGATCCAGCCCTGCGGCACGCCGAATCGACGGTTGCACCAGCCGGCAATGGCCTCGCGCAGCGCGGGTATACCCAGTGTGGTGGGGTAAACCGCCATCTGATCAAGGTTGTCTGCCAGAGCCTTGGCAACGAAATCGGGTGAGCGATGCTTCGGCTCGCCAATGGACAGCGCCACCGGGCGTTTTTCGGGGTTGGGCGTTACGCTTCCCAGCAAAGCGCGCAGCTTCTTGAAAGGGTAGGGCTGAAGCAGTTGCATGGCGTTATTCATGGAACGTGTTCCTCAATGAGCTGCGTTGAGTCGATTCGGTTGGCCTGGGGTCTGCTCCCGTTTCATCGCGGCTCGCGATGAAACGGGAGCAGACCCCAGTGTTCATATGCTGATCCGCAGGTCGCCGCCGGGCTCTGAGTTGACGCTCAGTTGCTTGACGATGGCCTCCTGCAGCTGGCTGCACAATTGCGGATCGGACAGCGGCTGATTGTTGGCGTCGGTGATGAAGAAAACGTCTTCCACACGTTCGCCCAAGGTTGCAATCTTGGCGTTCTGCAATGACAGGTCGAACTCCAGGAAAATCTTGCCAATGCGTGCCAGCAGGCCCGGCCGGTCGGGTGCCAGCAGTTCGAGCACCGTTACCGGGCGCTGGGCGTCGTTGTGAATGGTGACCTGCGGAGCGAAGGCAAAGTGCTTGAGCTGGCGGGGCACGCGACGCTTGATGATCGTCGGGTAATCGTCCGGGTTGCGCAGCGCTTCGGTCAGGCCGTCGCGGATGTCCTGAATGCGTTCCGGATTGTTGCCGATCGAGCCGCCCTCGTGATCCAGTACGATGTAGGTGTCGAGTGTGAACTGGCTGCTGGACGTGATGATGCGCGCGTCATGAATGTTCAGGTTCAGTTGGTCCATCGCGGCCACGGTCACGGCGAAGAAGTCGTGCTGGTCCGGCGCATAGATGAATATCTGGGTGCCGCCCTCGAATTCACGCTGCGTGGTTTCCTTGATCAGCACCAGCGGGCCGCCATCGGCAGGCTGCTGCAGGATCGCGTCACTGTGCCAGGCCACATCGCCGGCGGTGTGGCGCAGAAAGTAGTCATCGCCCAACGCTGACCAGAGTTGCTCGACGTCATCAGGGTCGGTACCGCTGCGCACCAGAATGTCCAGCGCGGCAGTCTGGGTACGGCGAATCTGCTCTTCACGGTCAACCGGGTTTTCGAGGCCGCGACGCAAGGCGCGCTTGGTCTCGGTGTACAACTGGCGCAACAGGCTGGCGCGCCATGAATTCCAGAGGGTCGGGTTGGTCGCGTTGATGTCGGCGACGGTCAGCACATACAGGTAGTCCAGATGTACTTCATCGCCCACGAACTGGGCGAAATCGTGGATGACCTGCGGATCGGAAAGGTCCTTGCGCTGCGCGGTCGTGGACATCACCAGGTGGTTGCTCACCAGCCAGACGATAAGCCGGTTGTCCCAGGCTGGCAGGTGATGGCGCGTGCCAAAGGCCTGTGCGTCGACGGCACCAAGCTCCGAGTGGTCGCCGCCACGGCCCTTGCCGATGTCGTGGTACAGCCCGGCCAGATAGATTAATTCCGGTTTCGGCAGGCGGGCCATGATTTTGCTGGCCAGTGGGAATTTCTCGGAGACCTCGGTGTACTGCAGCTTGCGCAGGTGCTTGATGAGATTCAGCGTGTGCGCATCGACGGTATAGATGTGGAACAGGTCATGCTGCATCTGCCCGACGATGTGGCCGAACTCCGGCAGGTACAGGCCGAGAATGCCATAGCGGTTCATGCGGCGCAGGTTGCGATGGATACCGATTTCGCACTTGAACAGCTCGATGAACAGGCTGGTGTTGCGAATATCGTTGCGAAAGTCATCGTTGATCAGGTGCCGGTGCTCACGCAGCAGCCGAATCGTGTCGGCACGCACGCCCTTTATCTCCGGGTGCTGGGCCATCAGCACGAAGATCTCGAGCATGGCGAACGGCGTGCGCCTGAAGACGTTCGGGTTCGTTGCTTCTATATAGCCGTCGTGCAACTGGAAGCGCGAGTTGATCGGCTGGGGGGTGCCGTCGTCGTCGGAGAGAATCACTTCTTCAAAATGCTGAATGATCAGATCGCTCAGCTCCGCGATGCTCATGACCACGCGGTAGTACTTCTGCATGAAGCGCTCGATGGCCAGTTTGGCATCGTTGTCTTCATAGCCCAGCAGCCCGGCGATGCGAACCTGATAATCGAACAACAACCGGTCTTCGGATCGTCCGGCCAGCATGTGCAGGGCGTAGCGCACTTTCCAGAGAAACTCCTGAGAGGAGGCCAGCAGTGCGTTTTCGCTGCCCAGCAGAAAGCCTTCGCCTGCCAGCGCGTGCAGGTTGAGGGTGCCGTACTGGCGCCGCGCCACCCAGAGAATGGTCTGAATATCGCGCAGGCCACCGGGCGAGCCTTTGACGTTGGGTTCGAGGTTGTACTCGGTGTCGTTGTACTTGTGGTGACGCTTTTTCTGCTCTGCGTGCTTGGCCAGGAAAAATTCCTTGCTCGGCCACATGTGCTGCGTGCTGGTGACTTCCAGCATGCGCTGACGCAGATGCTCGGGGCCGGCGATGGTGCGGCTTTCCATCAGGTTGGTGATCACCGTCAGATCGGCTCGGCCTTCCTGCGCGCACTCATCGACGGAGCGTACGCTTTGTCCCACTTCCAGGCCGATATCCCACAGCAGCGTCAGAAAACGCTCGATAGGTTCGCGGAAAACTTCGTGATCATCGCTTTCCAGCAAAATCAGCAGGTCGATGTCCGAGTACGGGTGCAGCTCGCCGCGACCGTAGCCGCCGACTGCCAGCAGGGCGATGTCGGCGTCTTCGCTCCATTCGAACTGATCCCAGGCCTGTTGCAGGATGTTGTCCACGAACCAGGCACGATCCTCGATCAGGCGGCGGATGTCACGGCCCGACCTGAACCGGTTATCGAGGACGTCTCTTGCTCTGCGGATCGCTTTCTTGAACGCAGCGATGGGGCTGGCCTTCAAGGCCAGTTCGGCCTGAAACTGGCCGCGATCGAACAGGTCTGGATCTACTTGCGGCATGGAACGGCATTCCTCGTGTCGAGCTGTGCGAGTGTGATATCGAGCGTTCGGCCACGCAGGCTGGGGTCAGGGAGCCTTTTGTGCAATGGTATCGTCGCTGCGTAAAGTGAAGATTTCGTAACCGTCGGCCGTCACCAGCAGCGTGTGTTCCCACTGCGCCGAGAGCTTGCGGTCCTTGGTGATCGCGGTCCAGCCGTCACCCAGGATCTTGGTTTCCGCGCGGCCTTGGTTGATCATCGGCTCGATGGTGAAGGTCATGCCTTCCTTGAGCTGAAGGCCGGTGCCCGCCTCGCCGAAATGCATGACTTGCGGCTCTTCGTGAAACACTTTGCCGATGCCGTGCCCGCAGAACTCGCGAACCACAGAGAAACCATTCTTTTCAGCGTGTTTCTGAATGACCGCACCGATGTCGCCCAGATGGGTGCCGGGTTTGACGATCTCGATGGCCTTGTACAGGCATTCCTGGGTCACTTTCGACAGGCGTTCGGCCCACACCGGGACGGTGCCGACGTGAAACATTTTGCTGGTGTCGCCGTGGTAACCGTCCTTGATGACTGTGACGTCAATGTTCAGCGAGTCACCGTCCTTGAGCTTCCTGTCGCCGGGGATGCCGTGGCAGACCACCTGATTGATCGAGGTGCAGATCGACTTGGGAAAGCCTTTGTAGTTCAGCGGAGCCGGGATCGCCTGCTGCTCGTTGACGATGTAGTCGTGGCAGATGCGGTCCAGCTCTTCGGTGGTGACGCCCGGCTTGACATGGGGGGCGATCATTTCCAGAACTTCGGCGGCCAGACGGCCGGCGATGCGCATCTTTTCAATGTCTTCCGGGGTTTTGAGGGTGATGGTCATACTGGATCTCTCGACGTGTCCGGCACGCGGCTGGTGCGCAAAAGCGCGATTCTATCAGACCGCCCGTGCCGGGTGATCATCGCTTCCTTCTATAGGCAATCGATGCCTCTCTAAAAGCGCGGCAAAACAAGAACTTGATGGGAGTTCCGTTCTCTTCCCTTTTGTGATATAAAATCCGCCGCTTTCCAAGGTCCGTCCTTGAAGCACAAACCCACACACGTGTCGACACGATGACCTGGGTGCCCTTGGCAGATGCCACTGGTTGGTCATTGGGATACGTGGAGGCCTAACCCGACTTATCAAGGAACTATCATGTCCCAAGTCAATATGCGCGATATGCTGAAGGCCGGTGTGCACTTCGGTCACCAAACCCGTTACTGGAACCCGAAAATGGGTAAATACATTTTCGGCGCGCGTAACAAGATTCACATCATCAACCTTGAAAAAACCCTGCCTATGTTCAACGAAGCTCTGACTTTCGTTGAGCGCCTGGCGTCGGGCAAAAACAAGATTCTGTTCGTCGGCACCAAGCGCTCCGCTGGCAAGATCGTTGCTGAAGAAGCAGCACGTTGCGGTTCGCCGTACGTCGATCATCGCTGGTTGGGCGGCATGCTGACCAACTTCAAGACCATCCGTCAGTCGATCAAACGTCTGCGCGAGCTGGAAGTACAAGCTGAAGACGGTACTTTCGCCAAGCTGACCAAGAAAGAAGCCCTGATGCGCACCCGTGATCTGGAAAAACTGGATCGCAGCCTGGGTGGTATCAAGGACATGGGCGGTCTGCCAGACGCACTGTTCGTTATCGACGTTGATCACGAGCGCATCGCGATCACCGAAGCCAACAAGCTGGGCATCCCGGTTATCGGCGTTGTCGATACCAACAGCAGCCCGGAAGGCGTTGACTACATCATCCCGGGCAACGATGACGCAATCCGCGCCATCCAGCTGTACATGGGCTCGATGGCTGACGCTGTTATCCGTGGTCGTAACAATGTTGCTGGCGGCACCGACGTATTCGTCGAAGAAGCTCCAGCTGCAGCTGCTGTAGAAGGCTGAGTACAAACGCCTGGCGTTTACTCAGTACGCGAAAAGGGGGCTTAGCCCCCTTTTTGCCACCTAGGAAATGATTTGTCGGTCTGTAGCCATGACCTTGCTGTCATGTGTTGCTGCCACCCTGATTTTTCCAGAATTGCACGCCCGGCGAGCCGGGTGGAATGGTTGAAGACCTATCCAAGAGGATTTTGAAATGGCAGAGATTACTGCAGCGTTGGTCAAAGAACTGCGCGAGCGTACCGGCGAAGGCATGATGGATTGCAAAAAGGCCTTGACCAAGGCTGGCGGCGACATCGAAAAAGCAATCGACGACATGCGTGCTTCCGGCGCGATCAAGGCCGCTAAAAAAGCAGGCAACGTTGCTGCTGAAGGCGCGATCGCCATCAAGGACGACGGCAAAGCTGCTGTCATCATCGAAGTCAACTCGCAGACCGACTTCCTGGCCCTGCAGGACGATTTCAAGAATTTCGTTGCTGCAAGCGTCGAAAAAGCTTTCGCTGACAAGCTGACTGATGTGGCTCCGTTGATCGAAGCTCAGGAAACTGCACGTCTGGTACTGGTCGGCAAGGTTGGCGAAAACGTCAACATTCGTCGCCTGAAGCGCATCGAGGGTGATGTTGTCGGCAGCTACCTGCATGGCAACAAGATCGGTGTGGTTGTTACCCTCAAAGGCGGCAACGTCGAGCTGGCTAAAGATATCGCCATGCACGTCGCGGCAAGCAACCCTGAGTTCCTGTTCCCTTCGGAAGTTTCGGCCGAAGCGATCGAGCGCGAGAAGAGTGTCTTCCTGCAACTGAACGAAGACAAGATCAAAGGCAAGCCAGCTGAAATCGTCGAGAAGATGGTTGGCGGCCGTATCACCAAGTTCCTGGCTGAAGCCAGCCTTGTCGAGCAAGCGTTCGTCAAGAACCCGGAAATCAAGGTCGGTGATCTGGCCAAGAAAGCCGGCGCTGAAATCGTTTCTTTCACCTACTTCAAAGTAGGCGAAGGCATCGAGAAGCCAGTTGACAACTTCGCTGACGAAGTTGCTGCTCAACTGGCTGCTGCCAAGCAGTAAGACGGTTTTTCAACTGTCGCCCCGAAGAGGCTGCCCGCTCACGCGTGCGGCCTCTTTGTCGAAAGAGAAAGGGAAATTTTCCCTGGAGATTGGGCTCACAAGGCTGCATTCTCCCGACGCTCGTCGAGCGTCAAGCTAAAGTAAGCGCAGGCTTGAGATAGCCAGCACAGATTTTTTTCAGAAAACGCCGCAGGAGAGATTCGCAATGGCTCAGCAGGGCAGTGGTTATCAGGCTCGCTATAAACGCATTCTACTCAAGCTCAGCGGTGAGGCCCTGATGGGCTCGGAAGAGTTCGGCATTGATCCCAAGGTGCTGGACCGCATGGCGCTGGAAGTCGGCCAACTGGTCGGTATCGGTGTTCAGGTCGGTCTGGTCATCGGCGGCGGTAACCTGTTCCGTGGTGCGGCACTGAGTGCTGCGGGCATGGATCGGGTAACGGGCGATCACATGGGCATGCTGGCCACTGTGATGAACGCCCTGGCAATGCGCGATGCGCTGGAGCGCGCTAATATCACCGCTATCGTGATGTCGGCCATTTCGATGCTGGGTGTGACGGATCATTATGATCGTCGCAAGGCCATGCGCCACCTCAGTGCCAAGGAAGTGGTGATCTTTGCTGCCGGTACTGGCAACCCGTTTTTCACCACCGATTCGGCTGCCTGCCTGCGCGCGATTGAAATCGACGCCGATGTCGTGCTCAAGGCCACCAAGGTAGATGGTGTGTATACCGCAGATCCGTTCAAGGACCCGAATGCCGAGAAGTTCGATCATCTGACGTACGATGAAGTGCTGGATCGCAAGCTGGGTGTGATGGATCTGACTGCAATCTGCCTGTGTCGCGATCACAAGATGCCATTGCGCGTCTTCAACATGAACAAGCCGGGTGCCCTTCTGAATATCGTCCATGGCGGCGCTGAAGGAACCCTGATCGAGGAAGCCCAACAATGATCAACGAAATCAAGAAAGACGCTCAGACGCGCATGCAGAAGAGCCTCGAGTCGCTGACTCACGCGTTCACCCGCATCCGTACCGGCAAGGCTCACCCAAGCATTCTGGGTGGCGTCATGGTCCCTTACTACGGTGCCGACACCCCGCTGAGCCAGGTTGCCAACGTGACCGTCAAGGACTCGCGCACCCTTCAGGTTGTGGCCTTCGAGCGCAATATGCTCGCGGCGGTCGACAAGGCTATCCAGAGCTCCGGTCTGGGCTTCAACCCCACCAACCTGGGTGAGCTGCTGTTGATCTCCATGCCTGCGCTGACCGAGGAAACCCGCAAGGGCTTCACCAAGCAGGCGCGTGATGCTGCCGAAGACGCCCGTGTTGCCGTACGTAACATTCGTCGTGACGCGTTGAGTCAGTTGAAAGACCTCGTCAAGGACAAGGAAATCAGCGAAGACGAAGAGCGCCGTGCTGCCGACGACGTGCAGAAGCTGACCGACAAATTCGTGGCGGATATCGAAGTTGCGGTCAAGCAGAAAGAAGCTGATCTGATGGCTGTTTAAGGTTTCGGACGCTTTCATGGAAAAAATAAAATCGGCCGGACCGTCCTCGGTACCGCGCCACGTCGCGATTATCATGGATGGCAATAATCGCTGGGCCAGAAAACGCCTGTTACCGGGTGTGGCTGGCCACAAGGCGGGTGTCGACGCTGTGCGGGCTGTTATCGAGGTCTGCGCCGAAGCCAAGGTTGAAGTGCTGACATTGTTCGCGTTCTCCAGCGAGAACTGGCAGCGCCCGGCCGAAGAGGTTGGTGCGTTGATGGAGCTTTTTTTCACGGCATTGCGCCGTGAAACCAAGCGCCTGAACGAGAACGACATCAGCCTGCGGATTATCGGTGACCGTTCGCGCTTTCACCCTGAGCTTCAGGCTGCGATGCGTGAAGCGGAAGTGCGTACGTCCGGCAACAGCCGCTTTGTGCTACAGATCGCTGCCAACTACGGCGGGCAGTGGGACATCGCGCAAGCGGCCCAGCGGCTGGCGCGCGAGGTTCAGGCAGGGCATCTGCAGCCGGAGGACATCACTCCCCAGTTGCTGCAGACCTGTCTGGCAACGGGCGATCTGCCGTTGCCTGACCTGTGCATTCGCACCGGTGGCGAGCACCGCATCAGCAATTTTCTGCTTTGGCAGCTGGCTTACGCCGAGCTGTACTTCTCCGACCTGTTCTGGCCGGACTTCAAACACGATGCCATGCGCGCCGCGCTGGCAGATTTCGCTTCTCGCCAACGTCGCTTCGGTAAGACCAGCGAACAGGTAGAAGCTGGAGCCCGGGCTTAATGCTGAAACAACGGATCATCACGGCACTCATTCTGTTGCCGATTGCCCTGTGTGGCTTTTTCCTGCTGACCGGCATGTACTTTGCTCTTTTTATCGGCGTAGTGGTCGTACTGGGTGCCTGGGAATGGGCGCGGTTGGCGGGCTTTGCTGCCCAGTCGATGCGTGTGGGGTACGCGGCCCTGGTCGCTGTGCTGCTGTTTTTCATGTACCTGCTGCCGGGTCTTGAACCCTGGGTACTGGTCGCGGCGGTCATCTGGTGGAGCGTTGCGACCTTCCTTGTTCTGACTTATCCCGATTCCAGCAGTCACTGGGCCAGTGCTGCCTGCAAGCTGGTGATCGGTCTGCTGATCCTGCTGCCCGCGTGGCAGGGGCTGGTGCTCATCAAGCAATGGCCGCTGGGCAACTGGCTGATCCTGTCGGTGATGGTGCTGGTGTGGGCGGCTGACATCGGCGCGTATTTCTCCGGCAAGGCTTTCGGCAGGCGCAAGCTGGCTCCCAAGGTCAGTCCCGGTAAAAGCTGGGAGGGCGTATACGGCGGTCTGGTGGTCAGTCTGGGTATCACCGCGGCAGTCGGTGTTTGGCGTGACTGGACTGTCGTTCAGTTCATCGCCGCACTGTTGGGTGCCGCTGTGATCGTGTTCATTTCCGTGATCGGTGACCTCACCGAAAGCATGTTCAAGCGCCAGTCCGGGGTCAAGGACAGCAGTAATCTGCTGCCTGGGCACGGCGGCGTTCTGGACCGCATCGACAGCCTGACGGCCGCCATTCCGGTATTTGCCGTGCTGTTGTGGGCCGCTGACTGGGGTGTCATGTGAGTGGGCCGCAACACATTACCATTCTGGGTGCAACCGGCTCGATTGGTCTGAGCACGCTGGATGTCGTTGCACGTCATCCGACGCTTTATCAGGTGTTTGCGCTCACCGGCTTCAGTCGTCTGGACGAGTTGCTGGCCCTGTGCATCAAGCACACGCCGCAATACGCGGTAGTGCCCGAGCAGGTTGCCGCTCGAAAACTGCAGGATGACCTGGCGGCGGCCGGGCTCGATACCCGAGTGCTGGTGGGCGAGGGCGGTCTGTGCGAAGTGGCGGCGCATCCTATGGTCGATGCGGTTATGGCGGCCATCGTCGGCGCGGCTGGCTTGCGTCCGACACTGGCTGCGGTCGAGGCGGGCAAGAAGGTGTTGCTGGCCAACAAGGAAGCGCTGGTCATGTCCGGCGCCCTGTTCATGCAGGCTGTGCGCCAGAGCGGTGCGGTGCTGCTGCCTATCGACAGCGAACACAATGCGATTTTCCAGTGCCTGCCCGGCGATTTTGCTCGCGGTCTGGGCGCTGTCGGTGTGCGGCGCATCATGTTGACTGCCTCAGGCGGGCCGTTTCGCGAAACACCGCTGGAGCAGTTGCAGGATGTAACCCCGGAACAGGCCTGTGCTCATCCGGTCTGGTCAATGGGGCGCAAGATTTCGGTCGATTCGGCGACCATGATGAACAAGGGGCTGGAGCTGATTGAAGCCTGCTGGCTGTTCGACGCACGCCCTGATCAGGTAGAGGTGGTGATTCACCCTCAAAGCGTGATCCACTCGCTGGTCGATTACGTTGATGGCTCGGTACTGGCCCAGTTGGGTAATCCCGACATGCGTACGCCTATTGCCAATGCACTGGCATGGCCTGCACGTGTAGACTCTGGCGTCGCGCCACTGGATCTGTTTCGCATTGGTCAGCTGGATTTCCAAGAGCCCGACGAGGAGCGTTTTCCTTGCCTGAGGCTGGCGCGTCAGGCTGCCGAAGCTGGCGGCAGTGCGCCCGCCATGCTCAATGCCGCCAATGAAGTGGCTGTGGCGGCATTTCTCGATGGGCGTATCCGTTACCTGGAAATCGCCGGTATCATCGAGGAGGTTCTGAATCGTGAGCCTGTGACTGCGGTCGTAGGGCTCGATGCGGTATTTGCAGCGGATGCGAAGGCGCGTTTGCTGGCAGGCCAATGGCTCGAAAGAAACGAGCGATAAGCGCCAGACAACACGCCAGAATATGAATGAAAGGGTTGATGTGGTGCGTCAAGGGTGGGCCTCGCGGCCTGCGATGATTAACACACTGGCCGAGCAGTCGGTACCCGGAGAAGGCTGATGAGCGCTTTATATATGATTCTCGGCACCCTTGTTGCGCTGGGCGTGCTGGTGACCTTTCACGAGTTTGGCCACTTTTGGGTGGCCAGGCGCTGTGGCGTCAAGGTGCTGCGTTTTTCGGTAGGCTTCGGCACGCCGTTGCTGCGCTGGAGTGATCGTCAGGGGACTGAGTACGTCGTCGCTGCGATTCCTCTGGGCGGTTACGTGAAGATGCTCGACGAGCGCGAAGGCAATGTTCCGCCGGAACTGGCTGATCAGTCTTTCAACCGCAAGACGGTAGGGCAGCGCATTGCGATCGTGATCGCAGGCCCTACCGCCAACTTCCTGCTGGCCATCGCATTCTTCTGGGTGCTGGCGATGATGGGCAGCGAGCAGGTTCGCCCGGTCATCGGTGCCGTTGAGTCCGGCAGTATTGCTCAGCAGGCCGGTCTGACTGCCGGGCAGGAGATCGTTGCTGTCGATGGCGAGCCGACATCGGGCTGGGCCGGGGTCAATTTGCAACTGGTCCGCCGCCTTGGCGAAAGCGGCACCATCGCGCTCAAGGTCAGGGATCAGGGCTCGACGGTCGATACTTCTCGCGAACTGGTGCTCAGTGACTGGCTCAAAGGCGCTGAAGAGCCTGATCCGATCAAATCCCTGGGCATCCGTCCGTGGCGTCCGGCCTTGCTGCCGGTGCTGGCAGAGATCGACCCCAAGGGGCCGGCTCAGAGCGCGGGGCTTAAAACAGGTGATCGCCTGATTTCGATGGACGGTCAGCCCCTTAACGAGTGGCAGCAGGTTGTCGATCGGGTGCGCGAGCGTCCCGAAGCCAAAGTTTCACTACGCATCGAGCGTGACGCCGTGCAGATGGACGTACCTGTTACCCTTGCAGCCCGAGGCGAAGGCAAGGCTGCCGCAGGTTACCTGGGTGCCGGTGTCAAGGCTGTCGATTGGCCACCTGAAATGCTGCGCGAGGTCAGTTACGGGCCTTTCGCCGCGATGGTCGAGGGTGTAAAGCGCACCTGGACCATGAGCGTGCTGACCCTGGACTCGCTCAAGAAAATGTTGTTCGGCGAGCTCTCGGTAAAAAACTTGAGTGGACCGATAACCATTGCTAAAGTGGCGGGCGCTTCGGCCCAGTCAGGCCTTGGAGATTTTCTGAATTTCCTCGCCTACCTGAGCATAAGCCTGGGTGTTCTGAATTTGTTGCCCATTCCTGTCCTGGACGGGGGGCATTTGTTGTTTTATCTGATCGAGTGGGCGCGTGGTCGTCCCCTTTCGGAAAAGGTTCAAGGTTGGGGGGCACAGATCGGTATCAGTCTGGTGGTGGGCATAATGTTGCTCGCGCTGGTCAACGATCTGGGCCGACTGTAACGCTTTGCCGAAAAGCCTTACCGAGTTGCGAATCTGCCGCATTTTGCGGCAGTTTGTTTATTGCCAGTTGGAATAAGAAAGGACTTCATGAAACGTCTGCTGCTAACTGCGGTTCTTTCCGCACTGATGATCGCTGAAGTTCACGCCGAGTCCTTCACCATCTCCGATATCCGCGTCAACGGCCTGCAGCGGGTTTCCGCCGGCAGTGTCTTTGGTGCGTTGCCGCTGAACGTAGGCGAGCAGGCGGATGACGGTCGTCTGGTCGATGCTACCCGTTCGTTGTTCAAAACCGGTTTCTTTCAAGATATCCAGCTGGGTCGCGATGGCAACGTACTCGTCATCAACGTCGTCGAACGCCCGTCGGTTGCGAGTATCGAAATCGAGGGCAACAAGGCCATCTCCACTGAAGACCTGATGAAAGGGCTGAAACAGTCCGGTCTGGCTGAAGGTGAAATTTTCCAGCGTGCGACCCTCGAAGGCGTGCGTAACGAGCTGCAACGTCAATACGTTGCCCAGGGTCGTTACTCCGCCGAGGTCGACGCCGAGGTTGTTCCTCAGCCACGCAACCGTGTGGGCCTGAAGATCAACATCAATGAAGGCACCGTTGCCTCCATCCAGCATATTAACGTGGTGGGCAACACGGTCTTTTCCGATGAAGACCTGACCGACCTGTTCGAGCTGAAGACCAGCAACTGGCTGTCGTTCTTCAAGAACGACGACAAGTACGCCCGTGAGAAACTCTCGGGTGACCTTGAACGTCTGCGTTCGTACTACCTTGATCGCGGCTATATCAACATGGATATCGCCTCGACCCAGGTGTCGATCACGCCTGACAAGAAGAACGTGTACATCACGGTCAACGTCAACGAAGGCGAAAAATACAGCGTCAAGTCGGTCAAGCTGAGCGGCGACCTCAAGGTGCCGGAAGATCAGGTCAAATCCCTGTTGCTGGTGCAGCCGGGCCAGGTGTTCTCGCGCAAGGTCATGACCACGACTTCCGAGCTGATCACCCGTCGTCTGGGTAACGAAGGCTATACCTTCGCCAACGTCAACGGCGTGCCGACCCCGAACAACGAAGATCACACTGTCGATATCACCTTCGTGGTCGATCCCGGCAAGCGTGCTTACGTCAACCGCATCAACTACCGTGGCAACACCAAGTCGGAAGACGAAGTGCTGCGCCGCGAAATGCGTCAGATGGAAGGCGGCTGGGCCTCTACCTACCTGATCGACCAGTCGAAAACCCGTCTGGACCGTCTGGGCTTCTTCAAGGAAGTCAACGTCGAAACGCCACCTGTACCAGGCACCGACGACCAGGTTGACGTGAATTACGCAGTAGAAGAGCAGGCTTCCGGCTCGATCACTGCAAGCGTCGGCTTCGCGCAAAGCGCCGGTCTGATCCTGGGAGGTTCGATCAGCCAGAACAACTTCCTCGGCACCGGTAACAAGGTCAGCATCGGCCTGACCCGCAGTGAATACCAGAGCCGTTACAACTTCAGCTACGTCGATCCGTACTACACGCCGGACGGTGTCAGCCTTGGTTATAGCGCGTTCTACCGCACCACCAACTACGATGACCTCGACGTTGATGTCGCAAGCTACGCAGTAGACAGCCTGGGTGCCGGTATCAACCTCGGCTACCCGATCAGCGAAACCTCGCGCCTGACCTACGGCCTGACCGTGCAGCAGGATGAGATCAAGACCGGCCGTTACACTGTCGATGAAATCTTTGATTTCGTACAAAAAGAAGGCGACAAGTACCTGAACTTCAAAGGCTCGATTGGCTGGTCTGAATCGACTCTGAACAAAGGCGTATTGGCCACCCGTGGTCACTCGCAAAGCCTGGTGTTCGAATCCACCTTGCCGGGCAGCGACCTGTCGTTCTTCAAGCTGGATTACCGTGCTCAGTACTTCCACCCGATCACCGATAACTACACCCTGCGTCTGCACACCGAGCTGGGTTATGGCGACGGATACGGTTCGACCTCGGGTCTGCCGTTCTACGAGAACTACTATGCCGGTGGTTTCAACTCGGTTCGTGGTTTCAAGGACAGCACGCTTGGTCCACGTAGTACGCCAAGCCGTGGTGTGGCTGTAACGGGGAATCAAGGCACTGATCCGGACCCTGATCAGGATCCACTGCCGTTCGGCGGCAACGCCCTGGTACAAGGTGGCGTAGAAGTCATGTTCCCGCTGCCGTTCATCAAGGACCAGCGTTCCCTGCGCACCTCCGTGTTCTGGGATGTCGGTAACGTATTTGATACCAACTGTGACTCCACCCGGACGACGGCCAGCGGCAAGAAAGTCGAGTGCAACAACATCGACCTGTCCGGCATGGCCAGCTCTGTGGGTATCGGCGTTACCTGGATCACTGCGCTCGGCCCTCTGAGCTTCGCTTTGGCGATGCCGATCAAGAAGCCGGACGACGAAGCAGAAACCCAGGTCTTCCAATTCTCCCTGGGTCAGACTTTCTAAGCGTCTGACCTTTGATAACGCAACGAATTTTGTAGGAGTTGTATTGTGCGTAAGTTGACTCAATTGGTACTGCTGGCCACCGTTCTGGTCGCAAGCCCTGCATTTGCCGACATGAAAATTGCGGTACTGAACTATCAGATGGCCTTGCTGGAATCTGACGCTGCCAAAAAATACGCTGTGGATGCCGAAAAGAAATTCGGCCCGCAACTGACCAAGCTGAAAAGCCTGGAAAGCAGCGCCAAAGGTATTCAGGACCGTCTGGTCAGTGGTGGCGACAAGATGGCTCAGCCTGAGCGTGAGCGTCTGGAGCTTGAATTCAAGCAAAAGGCTCGTGACTTCCAGTTCCAGTCCAAGGAACTGAACGAAGCTAAAGCCGTTGCTGACCGTGAAATGCTCAAGCAGTTGAAGCCGAAACTGGATCAGGCTGTTGAAGAAGTCATCAAGAAAGGTGGTTTCGATCTGGTCTTCGAGCGCGGTGCTGTGATTGACGTCAAACCTCAGTATGACGTTACTCGCCAGGTCATCGAGCGCATGAACCAGCTGAAGTAACCATGAGCATAACCATCAAGCTCGGCCAGTTGGCCGAGTTCCTTGGCGCTACGCTACGTGGCGACAAGGACAAGGACATTACCGGGCTGGCCACTCTGGAAGAGGCCGGCCCTGGTCAAATCAGTTTCCTGGCAAAACCTCAATACCGTAAATACCTGGTCGATACCCAGGCCGCTGCTGTGCTGCTCAAGCCTGCAGATGCCGACGGTTACACCGGTGATGCGCTATTGGTCCCGGATCCTTATCTGGCCTACGCGCGCATTTCGCATTTTTTTGACCCCAAGCCTAAAAGCAGTGCAGGTGTTCATCCAACAGCCGTGATTGCCGAGGATGCGCAGGTTGATCCTGCGGCCAGCATCGGCGCGTTTGCTGTGATCGAGAGCGGTGCCCGTATCGCGGCCAATGTCACCATCGGTGCGCATTGCTTCATCGGCGCCCGTAGCGAGATCGGTGAAGGTGGCTGGCTGGCTCCGCGTGTGACGCTTTACCACGACGTGCGCATTGGCAAACGTGTGGTCATTCAGTCGGGTGCGGTGCTGGGCGGCGAAGGCTTTGGCTTTGTCAACGACAAGGGTGTCTGGCAGAAGTTTGCACAAATCGGTGGCGTCACCTTGGGTGACGACGTCGAGATCGGCGTCAATACCGCGATTGATCGTGGCGCGCTGTCTGATACGCGAATTGGCAATGGTGTGAAACTGGATAACCAGATTCACATTGCCCACAACGTGCAGATCGGCGATCACACGGCAATGGCTGCGTGTGTGGGCATCTCCGGAAGCGCCAAAATCGGCAAGCACTGTATGCTGGCCGGCGGTGTCGGGCTGGTGGGGCATATCGACATCTGTGATGGCGTTTACATCACCGGCATGACCATGGTGACCCATTCCATCACCGAGCCGGGTTCCTACTCGTCGGGTACGGCAATGCAGCCATCTGCAGAATGGCGCAAGAGTGCAGCTCGTCTGCGCAAGATCGATGACATGGCGCGACGTCTGCAAAAGCTCGAAAAGGCTGTCGAGACGGTGACCTGCGCCGATAATCGCTCATCTGATGGCTGATACCTTTTTAATATCAAGCGTGCACAGTCGATAAACTGCCTCCTTGATGTAGAGGGGTGTTGCGCAGTCGCGACGCACTCCTAATCTTTACTACAGGCTTCCTCTCGAAATGATGGACATCAACGAAATTCGCGAATACCTGCCTCATCGTTACCCGTTCCTGCTGGTGGACCGCGTGACCGAGCTGGATATCGAGAACAAGAACATTCGCGCCTACAAGAATGTCAGCGTCAACGAGCCTTTCTTCAACGGTCACTTCCCCCAGCATCCAATCATGCCGGGCGTTCTGATCATTGAGGCCATGGCTCAGGCTGCGGGTATTCTTGCGTTCAAGATGCTCGACTCCAAGCCATCCGACGGCACGCTCTATTATTTCGTAGGTTCGGACAAGCTGCGCTTCCGCCAACCGGTTTTTCCGGGTGACAAACTGGTTCTTGAAGCAACGTTTCTGAGCAGCAAACGCCAGATCTGGAAGTTTGAGTGCAAGGCCACCGTTGATGGTAAAGCGGTATGCTCTGCCGAAATCATCTGTGCGGAACGCAAGCTATGAGTTTGATTGACCCTCGCGCAATCATCGATCCGACGGCCATTCTGGCCGACAGCGTTGAGGTCGGCCCTTGGTCGATCATCGGACCCGGTGTGGAAATTGGCGAGGGTACAGTTGTCGGTCCTCATGTTGTCCTCAGGGGGCCAACGAAGATCGGCAAGCATAATCGCATCTACCAGTTTTCATCGGTGGGCGAGGACACGCCTGATCTCAAGTACAAGGGTGAGGAAACCCGTCTTGTCATCGGCGATCACAATGTGATTCGCGAAGGCGTGACCATTCACCGCGGGACCGTTCAGGACCGTGCCGAGACGACGCTGGGCGATCACAACCTGATCATGGCCTATGCGCACATCGGCCACGACAGTGTGATCGGCAACCACGTGATATTGGTCAACAACACCGCGCTGGCAGGCCATGTCCACGTGGATGACTGGGCCATTCTGTCCGGTTTTACCCTGGTGCATCAGTTCTGCCACATCGGCGCGCACAGTTTCTCCGGCATGGGCACGGCCATCGGCAAGGACGTTCCGGCGTTCGTGACGGTGTTCGGTAACCCGGCCGAGGCGCGCAGCATGAATTTCGAAGGCATGCGCCGTCGTGGTTTCTCCGAAGAAGCCATTCATGCCCTGCGCCGGGCCTACAAGACCGTCTATCGCCAGGGGCTGACCATCGCTCAGGCACTGTCTGATCTGGCTGAGCCTGCGGCGCAGTTTCCTGAAGTCGCAGTGTTTCTGCAGTCCATTCAGACGTCGACTCGCGGCATCATTCGCTAACCATGACCAGTCCCTTACGTATCGCACTGGTCGCTGGCGAGGCCTCCGGCGATATCCTCGGATCCGGCCTGATGCGTGCCCTGAAAGCACGTCATCCCGATGTTCGTTTCATCGGTGTGGGCGGCCCGCTGATGGAAGCCGAGGGCATGCAGTCCTATTTCCCGATGGAGCGTCTGTCGGTGATGGGGTTGGTGGAGGTGCTGGGGCGGCTGCGCGAGCTGCTGGCCCGACGCAAATTGCTGGTTCAGACCCTGATCGATGAAAAGCCCGATGTGTTCATCGGCATCGATGCACCGGATTTCACGCTCAACATCGAGCTACAGCTACGTCGCGCCGGTATCAAGACCGTGCACTACGTCAGCCCGTCGGTCTGGGCCTGGCGTCAAAAGCGCGTGCTGAAGATCCGCGAAGGCTGCGACCTGATGCTCACGCTACTACCTTTCGAGGCGCGTTTTTACGAAGAGAAGGGCGTGCCGGTGCGTTTTGTCGGCCATCCGCTGGCAGACACCATTCCACTTGAATCCGATCGTGGCGCCACCCGCGCCGAGCTGGGCCTGTCGGTCGACGGTCCGGTTGTTGCGTTGATGCCGGGCAGCCGGGGAGGCGAGGTCGGTCGTCTGGGCGCATTGTTTTTTGATGCCGCCGAGCGCCTTCTGGTCGAGCGTCCTGGCTTGCGCTTCGTGCTGCCATGCGCCAGCCCGCAGCGCCGGGCTCAGGTGGAGCAACTGCTGCAAGGTCGCGATCTGCCGATCACTTTGCTCGACGGGCGCTCGCATGTGGCGCTGGCCGCCTGCGATGCGGTGCTGATCGCCTCTGGCACTGCCACGCTGGAAGCCCTGCTTTACAAGCGTCCGATGGTGGTCGCCTACCGCATGGCACCGTTGACGTTCTGGGTGCTCAAGCGGCTGGTCAAAAGCCCTTACGTGTCTCTGCCCAATCTGCTGGCCCAACGCTTGCTGGTGCCTGAACTGCTGCAGGATGATGCAACCCCCGAAGCGCTTGCACGGACGCTATTGCCGCTGATCGAAGACGGCCACGCGCAGACTGAAGGTTTTGATGCCATTCACCGCATCCTGCGCCGTGATGCCTCCAATCAGGCCGCCGATGCAGTGTTGAGCCTGCTCGGCCTGCCACTTTCACTGTGAGTTCGCCAAACATGCAAACAGGTCTGGATTTCACCCTTGTCGAGGACCTGGTCGCAGGCGTTGACGAAGTCGGCCGCGGCCCATTGTGTGGCGCAGTGGTGACCGCTGCAGTCATTCTTGACCCCGCCAAGCCCATTCTCGGGCTCAATGACTCGAAGAAACTGACCGAAGCCAAACGCGAAAAGTTGTTTGTCGAAATTCAGGAAAAGGCCTTGTGCTGGTTCATCGCCCGGGCTGAAGTTGAAGAAATCGACCAGTTGAACATCTTGCACGCCACAATGCTGGCCATGAAGCGCGCCGTAGAAGGGTTGAGCATCACCCCGAAACTGGCCCTGATTGACGGCAATCGCTGCCCGCAACTGTCGGTGCCCTCTGCACCGGTGGTCAAGGGTGACTCCAAAGTGCCGGCGATTGCCGCCGCATCGATTCTCGCCAAAGTGAGCCGTGATCGTGAAATGGCTGCGCTCGAGCTGATTTATCCGGGTTATGGCATCGCTGGGCACAAGGGGTATCCTACGCCGGTGCACCTTGAGGCACTGGCCCGGCTCGGGCCTACGCCTATTCATCGGCGTTCTTTCGGGCCAGTGCGTACGGCCCATGAAGCGCGTGCGGCCATCATGCTCGGCGGTTCGATCCCGTTACCGGTCGGTCTGTTGCAAGACTGACGTTTCATCCCGGGCCAGCTACAATCCTGCCCTTCGTTTTTGTATTTTCGCGTTTTATAGGATCACCATGCCGGCTTCTTTCGTTCATCTACGCCTGCACACCGAGTACTCGCTGGTTGACGGTCTGGTCCGGGTCAAACCGTTGATCAAGTCGCTGACCAGCATGAACATGCCTGCCGTGGCGGTGACCGATCAGAACAACATGTGTTCGCTGGTCAAGTTCTACAAAGCCGCTCAGGGCTCCGGGATCAAGCCGATCTGTGGCGTCGATCTGTGGCTGGCTGGCCGCGATGAAGACGCCGCGCTCAGTCGCATCAGCCTGCTGGCCATGAACGCCCAAGGCTATCGCAACCTCACCGAGCTGATTTCCCGTGGTTTCATCGAGGGTCAGCGTAATGGCCAGATCGTCATTCAGCGCCAGTGGGTCGCGCAAGCCAGCGAGGGCGTGATTGCGCTGTCCGCAGCCAAGGAAGGCGAGATCGGCATGGCGCTGCTCGGTGGCAATCCAGGAGAAGCGGACGAGTTGCTGCGCGAATGGCTGACCGTGTTTCCTGACCGCTTCTACATAGAAGTGCAGCGTACCAATCGCGCCAATGATGAAGAGCATCTGCACGCCGCGGTTGCCCTGGCCGAGCGCCACGGTGCACCGCTGGTCGCGACCAACGATGTGCGCTTTATCAACCAGGCTGATTTCGAGGCGCACGAGACCCGCGTGTGCATCGGCGAAGGCCGGGCGCTGGACGATCCTCGGCGCTCGCACAACTACAGCGACCAGCAGTACCTGAAAAGCCCGGAAGAAATGGCCGAACTGTTCAGCGATCTGCCCGAGGCGCTGGAAAACTCCGTCGAGATTGCCAAGCGTTGCAACATCGACGTCAAGCTGGGCACTCACTTCCTGCCCAACTTCCCGATCCCCGATGGCATGACCATCGATGAGTATTTCCGCAAGGTGTCTTTCGACGGTCTGGAGGAGCGGCTTGCCGTCCTGATGCCCAGGGACACCACTGAAGATTACGAAACCAAACGTCAGGTGTATGTCGATCGGCTGAATTTCGAGCTGGATATCATCATCCAGATGGGGTTTCCCGGTTACTTCCTGATCGTGATGGACTTCATTCAGTGGGCCAAGAGCAACGGCGTCCCGGTGGGGCCAGGCCGTGGATCGGGTGCCGGGTCGCTGGTGGCTTATGTGCAGAAGATCACCGACCTTGATCCACTGGAATACGACCTGCTGTTCGAACGTTTCCTTAACCCGGAACGGGTTTCCATGCCCGACTTCGACGTCGACTTCTGCATGGACGGTCGTGATCGGGTCATCGAATACGTGGCCGAAAAGTACGGGCGCAATGCGGTCAGCCAGATCATCACGTTCGGTTCCATGGCGGCCAAGGCGGTGGTGCGCGACGTGGCGCGGGTGCAGGGCAAGTCCTATGGGCTGGCGGATCGTCTGTCGAAGATGATCCCGTTCGAGGTCGGTATGACCCTCGAAAAAGCGTACGAGCAGGAAGAGATTCTTCGCGACTTTCTCAAGGTCGATGAAGAGGCCGCCGAAATCTGGGAAATGGCGCGCAAGCTTGAAGGCATTGTGCGTAACGTGGGCAAGCACGCCGGGGGCGTGGTAATCGCCCCGACCAAGCTGACCGACTTCTCGCCGATCTATTGCGACGAGGCCGGTGACGGTCTGGTAACCCAGTTCGACAAGGACGATGTCGAGGCAGCGGGGCTGGTGAAGTTCGACTTCCTCGGTCTGCGCACCCTGACCATCATCGACTGGGCACTCAAGACTATCAATCGCGATCGCGCCAAGGTCGACGAAGCGCCGCTGGACATCGCGTTTATCCCGCTCGACGACCTGCCGACCTACCAGTTGTTGCAGCGCGCCGAAACCACGGCGGTGTTCCAGCTTGAGTCGCGCGGCATGAAAGAGCTGATCAAAAAGCTCAAGCCCGACTGCCTGGAAGACCTTATCGCACTGGTGGCGCTGTTTCGCCCCGGCCCGCTGCAATCGGGCATGGTAGACGACTTCATCAACCGCAAACACGGTCGCGCCGAGTTGTCCTACCCGCACGTCGACTACCAGTACGAAGGCCTCAAGCCAGTACTGGCGCCGACCTACGGCATCATTCTGTATCAGGAACAGGTGATGCAGATCGCTCAGGTCATGGCCGGTTACACCCTCGGTGGTGCGGACATGCTGCGCCGTGCGATGGGCAAGAAAAAGCCCGAGGAAATGGCCAAGCAGCGTGGCGGTTTCATTGACGGCTGCAAGTCGAACAACATCGAGCCTGATCTGGCCGGTAACATTTTCGACCTGGTGGAAAAATTCGCCGGTTACGGTTTCAACAAGTCTCACTCGGCAGCCTACGGGCTGGTGTCGTACCAGACGGCCTGGCTGAAAACCCACTACCCGGCGCCGTTCATGGCCGCCGTGTTGTCGGCGGACATGCACAACACCGACAAGGTCGTAACCTTGATCGAAGAAGTGCGCACGATGAAGCTGCGCCTCGACGCACCGGACGTGAACACCTCGGAGTTCAAGTTCACCGTAAGCGACGACGGCCGTATTCTCTACGGGCTGGGTGCAATCAAGGGGGTGGGTGAGGGGCCGGTCGAAGCCATTACCGATGCGCGTCAAAAGGGGCCGTTCAAGGACCTCTTCGATTTCTGTGCGCGTGTCGACCTCAAAAGAATCAACAAGCGAACGCTGGACGGCCTGATTCGCAGTGGCGCGCTGGACCGTCTCGGCCCGTACTTCGAACTGGAGCCCAAGGCCTATCAGGCCAGTATCGACCGTAACCGTTCGGTATTGCTGGCCGCGCTGGAAGAGGCCATTCAAGCGGCCGAGCAGACTGCCCGAAGCCACGACAGCGGCCATTCGGACCTGTTTGGCGGCCTGTTCGTCGAAGCGGATGCCGACGTTTACGCCAATCATCGCAAGACCCGCGAGCTGAGCCTCAAGGATCGTCTGCGCGGCGAGAAGGAAACCCTGGGGCTGTACCTGACCGGGCACCCGATCGATGAATACGAAGGCGAGATCCGCCGCTTTGCCCGGCAGCGAATCATCGACCTCAAGCCCGCCAGGGACACCCAGACGGTTGCGGGTCTGATCATTGCCCTGCGCGTGATGAAAAACAAGAAGGGCGACAAGATGGGGTTCATCACCCTGGACGATCGCTCGGCGCGTATTGAAGCGTCTTTGTTCGCCGAAGCGTTTCACTCCGCCCAGTCACTGTTGCAGACCGATGCTATGGTAGTGGTCGAGGGCGAAGTCAGTAACGATGACTTTTCCGGTGGCCTGCGGTTGCGCGCCAAACGGGTGATGAGCATCGAAGATGCGCGCACCAACCTGGCCGAGAGCCTGCGCGTGACGGTGCATGCCGACGCGCTCAAGGGCGAGCGACTGCGCTGGCTCGGCGATTTGTGCAAGCGCCATCGCGGTGCTTGTCCGATCACCGTGGATTACACCGGGCAGGACGCCCGGGCATTGCTGCAATTGGGAGAAGCCTGGCGTATTGATCCCGCAGACAGCTTGATTCAAGCTCTGCGTGACCAGTTCGGACGTGAGAACGTCTTTCTCCAGTATCGTTGAACGCCGCAGGCTTGATCTGCGCTCAACCCTGAATTTTAATTTCGACCTGACCGCGCCTGTTCCGAACAGGAAAGGCGCAGACGGATCAACCGGCCGGCCTCTTGGCCGTCGACCCAAGACGGATGCCTATGAACCCGAATTTTCTTGATTTCGAACAGCCTATCGCTGACTTGCAGGCCAAAATCGAAGAACTGCGCTTGGTGGGCAATGACAACTCGCTGAACATCGGCGACGAGATCTCCCGGCTGCAAGACAAGAGCAAGACGCTTACCGAAAGCATTTTCGGCAACCTGACCAGTTGGCAGATCGCGCGCATGGCGCGTCATCCGCGTCGTCCGTACACGCTGGACTACATCGAAAACATCTTTACCGAGTTCGATGAGTTGCACGGCGACCGTCACTTCTCCGATGACGCTGCCATCGTCGGCGGCATTGCCCGTCTGGATAACCAGCCGGTGATGATCATCGGCCACCAGAAAGGCCGTGAAGTACGCGAAAAGGTTCGCCGCAATTTCGGCATGCCGCGCCCTGAAGGCTACCGCAAGGCCTGCCGTCTGATGGAGATGGCAGAGCGCTTCAAGATGCCGATCCTGACGTTCATCGACACCCCGGGCGCTTATCCGGGTATCGACGCGGAAGAGCGCAACCAGAGCGAGGCGATCGCCTGGAACCTGCGCGTCATGGCGCGACTGAAAACCCCGATCATCGCCACCGTTATCGGTGAGGGCGGTTCCGGTGGTGCGTTGGCCATTGGCGTCTGCGACCAGTTGAACATGCTGCAGTACTCGACTTACGCCGTGATCTCCCCTGAAGGCTGCGCGTCGATTCTGTGGAAAACCGCCGAAAAGGCACCCGATGCTGCTGAAGCCATGGGCATCACGGCGGACCGCCTGAAAGGCCTGGGCATTGTCGACAAGGTCATCGCCGAGCCACTGGGCGGTGCGCATCGCGACCCGGTTGCCGCCGCTGCGTTGATTCGTGAAGAACTGAGCAGTCAACTGGCGATGCTCAAGGCATTTGATAACGACGCGCTGCTGGCCCGCCGTTATGATCGCCTGATGAGCTACGGGCTCTAAGCCGCATCGCTCCGATTGTTCCCACGCGTTGCGGGCTTCTGCCCGCAGGGCGTGGGAGCGAACCGCGCGACGCTTCGTTTTTTCGCGAAAGGGCCGGCTTGAGCACTGGAGCATTCAGTGTGTGAATCAGCGAAGCCCGGTGAAAACACCAATGACCACCTCCACACCCAACGGTCATGACCTTCCCGCCAGGCTTCTGCAAGCCTTGGCGCCTTGGCGCACTGCGTCAACCTGGTACGTCGGTTTCTCTGGCGGCCTGGATTCCACCGTGCTGCTGCATCTTCTGGCTGAACTCGCCAAGCGCGCAAACCTCCCTGCCTTACACGCCATCCACGTTCATCACGGCCTGCAGGCCATTGCCGACGCGTGGCCGGAGCATTGTCGCCAGGTTTGTCAGGCGCTGGGTGTGGCGTTTGAATCGGTTCGGGTGAAGGTCGAGCCCGGTGCAAGCGTCGAGCAGGCCGCCCGACAGGCGCGTTACGCCGCGTTTACCGAGAGGCTGGGCGAGGGCGATGTATTGCTGACCGGCCAGCACCGTGACGATCAGGCTGAAACCCTGTTGTTCCGCCTGCTGCGCGGTGCCGGGGTGCGCGGTCTGGCGGCCATGCCCGAGCAGCGCAGGCTTGGTCGTGGGCATCTGGCAAGGCCGCTGCTGGGGGTGTCGCGAGTCGAGCTGGAAAGCTACGCCCGCCGGCAGGGCCTGAGATGGGTTGAAGACCCCAGCAATGACGATCAGCAGTTCTCGCGCAATTTTCTGCGCAGCCAGGTGCTGCCACTGCTGACGTCCATATGGCCGCATGCGACTGCCAGTCTGGCGCGCACCGCTGGCCATCTCGGAGAGGCACAGCAACTGCTGGACGAACTCGCGGCGCAGGACGTTGCCAATGCTCAGGCGACGACGCCGTTTTCCTGGCTTGGTTTGCCAGTGCTGAACCTGGGGCCGATTGCCCGGTTGTCTGGCGCGCGGCAACGTAACGTCATGCGTCACTGGCTCGCGCCGCTGACCCGCCTGCCGGACAGCGATCACTGGGCCGGCTGGGAGGCATTGCGCGACGCTGCTCAGGATGCTCGTCCATTGTGGCGGCTGGCCGATGGTGCGCTGCACCGGGCGCAGGGGTGTATCTGGTGGCTGCCCGCTGGCTGGGAGCAGGCGTGCAGCGAGGCAGTGAACTGGGCCGACCCGCGCGCGCCGCTGGACCTTCCCGAAAACGGTCAGGTGAGCCTGGAAGGTGAAGCGCCGTTGGGCGACCTGAGTGTTCGCTATCGTCAGGGCGCTGAGGTGATGCATCTCAGCGGGCGTGGCCGTCGTGATCTCAAGCGGCTGCTCAACGAGCAGGCGGTGCCGGCATTTCTGCGCGGCAGATGGCCGCTGCTGTACCGTGATGACGAGCTGCTGGCCGTCGCCAACCTGCCCGGACTGGACGGTTCGCCCAATGAACGCTGGCGTTTGCGCTGGGTTGCACCGACCGGCGACCAAAGTTTGAGCTGAAAGCCCCTTTCCGGTAGACTACGCTCCCTTCTTGATACAACTTCTGTTGGTTCTTTTGAAACAACGCAAGTTGCCGGTTACCAACCAGTGTTTACTGAGTAATTCTTAAAATGTAGCGCACACCTCGCTGGCTTCGGCCGGTCGGTTTCAACGCAGCAGTTTCGGGAGTGCACCGTGAATTTTGTCGGTAATCGGGGGCTTCGGCCTTCCTTCGCTTTCCCCGGCGGCTCTGACCGCTTTAACGCAGACTTCTAGGGTTTTTCATGACGCGCTACATCTTCGTCACGGGCGGTGTTGTTTCTTCATTGGGGAAAGGCATTGCCTCGGCTTCACTGGCGGCCATCCTGGAGGCGCGGGGACTCAAGGTCACCATGCTGAAACTGGACCCCTATATCAACGTGGACCCAGGCACCATGAGTCCGTTCCAGCACGGTGAGGTGTTTGTCACCCACGACGGCGCTGAAACCGACCTCGACCTTGGTCACTACGAGCGGTTTATCCGCACCACCATGACCCAGAACAACAATTTCACCACTGGCCGTGTGTACGAACACGTCCTGCGCAAAGAGCGCCGCGGTGATTATCTGGGCGCGACCATTCAGGTCATTCCGCACATCACCGACGAAATCAAGCGCCGCATCATCAAGGGTGCTGGCGATGCCGATGTGGCCCTGGTCGAAATCGGCGGTACGGTCGGTGACATCGAGTCGCAGCCGTTTCTTGAAGCCATCCGCCAGTTGCGTTTTGAAGTCGGCGCCCGCCGCGCGATGCTCATGCACCTGACACTGGTGCCGTACATCGCCACGGCCGGCGAGACCAAAACCAAGCCGACTCAGCATTCGGTCAAGGAATTGCGTTCCATCGGTCTGCAGCCGGATGTACTGGTCTGCCGCTCCGATCACCCGATCGACATTTCCTCGCGCCGCAAGATCGCTCAGTTCACTAACGTCGAAGAGCGCGCAGTCATTGCCCTCGAAGACGCCGACACCATCTACAAGATCCCGGGCATCCTGCATTCGCAGGGGCTGGACGATTTTGTCGTCGAGCGCTTCGGCCTGCAGTGCGGCGGTGCCGACCTGTCCGAGTGGGACAAGGTGGTCGACGCCAAGCTCAACCCGGAACACGAAGTCACCATCGCGATGGTCGGCAAGTACATGGAACTGCTCGACGCCTACAAGTCGTTGATCGAAGCCATGAGTCACGCCGGTATCACCAATCGCACCAAGGTGAACCTGCGTTACATCGACTCCGAAGACATCGAAAACCAGGGCACCGGCCTGCTTGAAGGCGTGGATGCGATTCTGGTTCCAGGCGGCTTCGGTCTGCGCGGCGTCGAAGGCAAGATCACCGCTGTACAGTTTGCACGTGAAAACAAGGTTCCGTACCTGGGCATCTGCCTGGGCATGCAGGTGGCGGTCATCGAGTTCGCCCGTAACGTGCTGGGCTGGAAAGACGCCAACTCCACTGAATTCGACCGCACCAGCGCGCACGCCGTGGTTGGCCTGATCACCGAGTGGGAAGATGCCACCGGCGCAGTCGAAACCCGTACCGAAAGCTCTGATCTGGGCGGCACCATGCGTCTGGGTGCACAGGATTGCCAGCTTGAAGCCGGTTCGCTGGTGCACGATTGCTACCGCAAGGACGTGATTGTCGAGCGTCATCGTCATCGCTACGAAGTGAACAACAACCTGTTGCCGCAACTGATCGAGGCTGGCCTGAAGATTTCCGGTCGCTCCGGCGACGGCGCGCTGGTTGAAGTGGTCGAAGCGCCGGATCATCCGTGGTTCGTGGCGTGCCAGTTCCACCCGGAATTCACCTCCACGCCACGTGACGGACATCCGCTGTTCAGCGGCTTCGTCAAGGCGGCGCTGGCTCAACATCAGAAAAATTCCTGACAGGGACTTCACACATGGCTCAGAAAATCATCCGCACAGGTTCGATCGAGATCGCCAACGACAAGCCGATGGTGGTGTTCGGCGGCATGAACGTACTCGAATCCCGGGATATGGCCATGCAGGTCTGTGAAGAGTACGTAAGGGTGACCGAAAAGCTCGGTATCCCTTACGTGTTCAAGGCCAGCTTCGACAAGGCCAACCGCTCTTCGGTTAATTCCTACCGCGGGCCGGGCCTTGAAGAAGGCATGCGTATTTTCGAAGAGATCAAGCGCACCTTCAACGTGCCGCTGATCACCGATGTGCACGAGCCTCATCAGGCCGCCGTGGTGGCCGAAGTGTGCGACATCATCCAGCTGCCGGCGTTTCTGTCGCGTCAGACCGACCTGGTCGTTGCGATGGCCAAGACCGGCGCAATCATCAATATCAAGAAAGCCCAGTTTCTCGCACCGCAGGAAATGAAACACATCCTGACCAAGTGTGAAGAGGCGGGTAACGATCAGTTGATTCTCTGCGAGCGTGGTTCCAGCTTTGGTTACAACAACCTGGTGGTGGACATGCTCGGCTTCGGCATCATGAAGCAGTTCGAGTACCCGGTGCTGTTCGACGTGACCCACGCGCTGCAGATGCCGGGTGGTCGCTCCGATTCTGCCGGTGGTCGTCGCGCCCAGGTGCTGGATCTGGCCAAGGCCGGCATCAGCCAGAACCTGGCCGGTTTGTTCCTTGAAGCGCATCCCGATCCTGACAACGCCAAGTGCGATGGCCCATGTGCCTTGCGTCTGGACAAGCTGGAGCCGTTCCTGGCCCAACTCAAGTCACTGGATGAACTTGTGAAAAGTTTTCCGATCGTAGAGACCGCTTGATCAGGGTTCTCCGGTAAAGTGCGTTCCCCGTCATTCGTGACGGGGTTGTCGCATTCGGGCCTGCCTTTTTCTGCGCCTGACTGCGAGCATTGTTTCCCCAGCTGCGTCGTTTTCGTCAATCTTGGAGTGTTTACAACAATGGCAAAAATCGTCGACATCAAAGGTCGTGAAGTTCTCGACTCCCGTGGCAATCCCACCGTGGAAGCAGATGTGCTCCTCGATAACGGCATCATCGGCAGCGCCTGCGCGCCGTCCGGTGCTTCAACCGGCTCGCGCGAAGCGCTGGAGCTGCGTGATGGCGACAAGAGCCGTTACATGGGCAAGGGTGTTCTGAAGGCTGTTGCGAATATCAACGGTCCGATCCGTGATCTGCTGCTGGGCAAAGACCCGGTTGACCAGAAAGCGCTGGATCACGCGATGATCGCGCTGGACGCTACCGAGAACAAGGCAAGTCTGGGCGCCAACGCGATCCTCGCCGTCTCCCTGGCGGCGGCCAAGGCGGCTGCACAGGATCAGGACCTGCCACTGTATGCGCACATCGCCAACCTCAATGGCACCCCGGGCGTTTATTCCATGCCGGTTCCGATGATGAACATCATCAACGGTGGCGAGCATGCCGATAACAACATCGACATCCAGGAATTCATGATCCAGCCGGTCGGCGCCAAGAGCTTCGCTGAAGCGCTGCGCTGGGGTACCGAGATTTTCCATCACCTCAAGGCCGTGCTCAAGGCGCGTGGCCTGAACACCGCGGTCGGTGATGAAGGCGGTTTCGCCCCGAACCTGGCATCCAACAAAGAAGCACTCGAGGCTATTGCCGAAGCCGTCGCCAATGCGGGTTACACGCTGGGCACCGACGTGACCCTGGCGCTGGACTGCGCGGCGAGCGAGTTCTATAAAAACGGCAAGTACACGCTCAGCGAAGAAGGCGAGTACAGCTCTGCCGAGTTTGCCGAATACCTTGCCGAACTGACCCGCAAGCACCCGATCATTTCCATCGAAGACGGTCTGGACGAGTCCGATTGGGACGGCTGGAAAGTCCTCACCGAGAAGATCGGCGAGAAGGTCCAGCTGGTCGGTGACGACCTGTTCGTGACCAACACCAAGATCCTGAAAGAGGGCATCGACAAGAACATTGCCAACTCGATCCTGATCAAGTTCAACCAGATCGGCACCTTGACCGAAACGCTGGAAGCCATTCAAATGGCCAAGGCTGCCGGTTACACCGCCATCATCTCCCACCGCTCCGGTGAGACCGAAGATTCGACCATCGCCGACCTGGCCGTGGGCACCTCTGCCGGTCAGATCAAGACCGGTTCGCTGTGCCGTTCCGACCGTGTTTCCAAGTACAACCAACTGCTGCGCATCGAGGAGCAATTGGGCTCCAAAGCTGTGTATCGTGGTCGTGCCGAGTTTCGCGGCTGAGCCATAGATGGTAAAAGACGCAGAGTGCTGCATCAGGTCGTGTTTCATGGCCCGCCCTTGCAGCTGCGATGCTGACGCTCCGCGGTAATCTGGAGTGATTGAGCCTGGCTTATGTCAGGCTCAATGCCCTCGGTCATTTGTTCTTCACGTTGGCTCTGCTGTCTTTTTTACTGGGTACCTGATATTTCAATGCGCAGTCCTAACTGGTTGTTCCTTATCCTGCTCTTGTTGCTGGCTGGCTTGCAGTACCGCCTTTGGGTCGGTAACGGAAGCCTTGCGCAAGTGGCCAGCCTGACTCAGCAGATTGCCGACCAGCATGCTGAAAATCAGGTGCTGCTGGAGCGCAACCGTGTGCTCGATGCCGAGGTCATGGAATTGAAAAAAGGCCTGGAAACCGTCGAAGAGCGCGCCCGGCACGAACTGGGCATGGTCAAAGAGGGCGAAACCCTTTACCAGCTCGCGCAATGATCAAGTGGGTGCGATGACTGACTTTCTTCCTGCCTTCTGGGCAGTGATACCTGCGGCGGGCATCGGTGCTCGCATGGCAGCTGACCGTCCCAAGCAATACCTGCAACTGGGCGGCCTGACAATTCTTGAACACAGCCTGCTTTGCTTTCTCGATCATCCAAGGCTCAAGGGCCTGGTGATCAGCCTGGCTGTGGACGATCCTTACTGGGCTGCATTGCCCTGCGCGCATGACTCGCGTATCCAGCGAGTGGACGGCGGACGCGAGCGTTCCGGCTCGGTGCTCAACGCGCTGCTGCACCTGCATGCGCAGGGGGCAAGTGATGACGACTGGGTGCTGGTGCATGACGCTGCGCGCCCGAATCTGGCGCGCAGTGACCTGGACAACCTGCTCGGTCAGTTGGCAGACGACCCGGTCGGAGGGCTGTTGGCCGTGCCGGCGCGCGACACCCTCAAGCGTGCCGACAGCGATGGCCGGGTGGTTGAGACCGTTGACCGAAGCCTGATATGGCAAGCGTTCACGCCGCAGATGTTTCGTCTGGGTACCTTGCACCGAGCCTTGGCCGACAGCCTGGTGTCGAATGTCAGCATCACCGACGAGGCATCGGCCATCGAGTGGGCAGGGCAGTCGCCGCGTTTGATCGAAGGGCGTTCGGACAACATCAAGGTCACTCGCCCCGAAGACCTGGAATGGCTGCGCCAGCGTCGCAGCGAATTTGGCCGTTAGCGGCCGCTACTGGCGATATTCATCCTGCATCGCCAGCCCTTCTTTCAGATAATCCACCAGCTTGCGCACTTTGGGCGACAGGTGACGTTGTTGCGGGTAAAGCGCCCACACGGCCGTGTTGGGTGGTTGATGCGCTTCCAGCAATGACACCAACGCTCCTTCTTTGAGGTGCTTTTGCACGTAATAATCGGGCAGTTGACACAGCCCGACCCCTTGCAATGCGGCATCCAGCACGGCCTGCCCGCTGTTGCAGCGCCAGTTGCCTTGTACTCGTTGGGAAAACTCGCGGCCGTTCTGTTGCAACTGCCAGGTATCGCTGCCCCCGATCAGGCAATTATGGCGGCTCAGTTCCGACAGGCTGTGCGGTCGTCCATAGCGTTCGAGATAGGAAGGCGATGCGCACAGGTACATTTGCCGGGGCGCAAGGCGCGTCGCGACCATACGCGAATCCTGCAGTCGGCCCAGACGAATCGCCAGGTCCATGCCCTCATGAACCAGATCCAGCGTGTCATTGCTCAGTTCGATATCCACGCGCAGCTGCGGATACAGCTCCATGAAGCGGGTCACCAAGGGCGTGATAAAGCGCTCGCCATATGCAACTGCGCAGGTCATGCGTAACAGGCCTTTCGGCTCGCTGGCCAGATCACCGACCGCGCGCAGGGCTTCTTCGCGACCGTCCTGCAGGCGCTGACAGTGATGCAGAAACGTCTGGCCCGCCTCGGTCAGTGCCACCTTGCGTGTGCTGCGATACAGCAGGCGAGTCTGCAAGCGTTCTTCAAGACGCACGATCTGGCGGCTGACGTGCGACGAAGAAACGCCCAGCCGTAGCGCTGCGGCCGTGAACTGCCCGCATTCAGCGACCGCGACAAACTCGTCCAGACCTTCCCAACGATTGGTGTACATCGATTATCCCTGTACAGCATTAATGTTTTGCTTTTGGTCGTATTACTCGTCAATTGGCACTGTACTACACTGCAAACCTTGTTTTTACTCGTCGGAGAAGATTGATGATCAAGTCACGCGCCGCTGTCGCCTTTGAAGCCAAAAAGCCACTGGAGATCGTTGAAGTCGATGTCGCCATGCCCAAAGCGGGAGAAGTGCTGCTCAAAGTAGTGGCATCCGGCGTCTGCCATACCGATGCGTACACGCTTTCCGGCGCCGACCCTGAGGGGATCTTTCCGTCGATTCTCGGCCATGAAGGCGGCGCGATTGTCGAAGCCATCGGCGAGGGCGTGACCTCTGTGGCGGTCGGTGATCACGTCATTCCGCTGTACACCCCGGAATGCCGTCAGTGCAAATTCTGCCGGTCGGGGAAAACCAACCTGTGTCAGGCGATCCGTTCGACCCAAGGCAAAGGCCTGATGCCGGATGGCACCACGCGCTTCTCTTATAAGGGCGAGCCGATTTTCCACTACATGGGCACCTCGACCTTCTCCGAATACACCGTGCTGCCAGAAATCTCGGTGGCCAAAATCGACAAGAAAGCCCCCCTGGAAAAAGTCTGCCTGCTGGGTTGCGGCGTCACCACCGGTATTGGCGCAGTGCTCAACACCGCCAAGGTCAAGCCGGGCGATACCGTAGCGGTCTTCGGTCTGGGCGGTATCGGCCTCTCGGCGGTGATTGGCGCGGTCAAAGCCAAGGCGGCGCGAATCATCGCCATCGACATCAACCCGGCCAAGTTCGAGATTGCCAAACAGCTCGGCGCGACCGATTGCGTCAATCCGAAGGATTTCGACCGTCCGATCCAGGAAGTCATCGTTGACATGACCGATGGCGGCGTCGACTTTTCGTTCGAGTGCATCGGCAATGTGCAGCTCATGCGTTCAGCGCTGGAATCCTGCCACAAGGGCTGGGGTGAGTCGGTGATCATTGGCGTGGCCGGTGCCGGTCAGGAAATCTCGACCCGTCCATTCCAGTTGGTGACCGGGCGCGTCTGGCGCGGTTCGGCGTTCGGGGGCGTGCGTGGCCGTACCGAATTGCCAAGCTACGTCGACATGGCGCAGACCGGCGAAATTCCGCTGGACACGTTCATCACCCACACAATGGGCCTGGAAGACATCAACAAGGCATTCGATCTGATGCATGAAGGCAAAAGCATCCGCACCGTCATTCATTTTTGAGGAGCAGCGGCAAGCTTTAAGCTTCAAGCGGCAAGCGAGCTTTGCGCCCGCTTTTAGCTTGCTGCTTGAAGCTTGCCGCTAATTGCTGGAGACCCTTCTATGCCTTTGGAAAATATTTCGTGCCAGAAAAGCTTCGGTGGCTGGCACAAGCGTTACAAACATCACTCTCAGGTGCTGGGCTGCGACATGGTATTTGCCGTCTACCTGCCGCCTCAGGCAGAGCAGGGCGGCAAGCTGCCCGTGCTGTATTGGCTGTCGGGTCTGACCTGCACGGACGAAAACTTCATGCAGAAAGCAGCGGCCCTGCGGTTCGCGGCGGAGCTGGGTATTATCATCGTCGCGCCTGATACCAGCCCGCGCGGGGCCGATGTGCCGGACGACCCTGAGGGTGCCTGGGACTTCGGTCACGGCGCAGGTTTCTACCTCAATGCCACCGAGCAGCCGTATGCGCGGCATTATCAAATGCACGATTACGTGGTCAAGGAGTTGCCCGCACTGGTCGAAGCGCACTTTCCGGCCTCACAGGCCCGCAGTATCAGTGGCCACTCGATGGGTGGTCACGGCGCGCTGGTGTGTGCCTTGCGCAATCCGGGTCGTTACAAATCGGTGTCGGCATTTTCGCCAATCAGCAATCCGATCGATTGCCCGTGGGGTCAGAAGGCATTCTCGCGTTACTTGGGCGAAGACCGCTCGCGCTGGCGTGAATGGGATGCCAGCGTGTTGATTGCCGAGGCTGCGGAAAAACTTCCGACGCTGGTTGATCAGGGTGATCGTGACGATTTTCTGCTCAATCAGCTCAAGCCAGAGGTGTTGGTTCAGGCCGCGAAAGCTGCGCATTATCCGCTCACACTGCGGATGCAGCCTGGCTATGACCACAGCTATTTCTTCATCGCCAGTTTCATCGAAGACCATCTGAGGCATCACGCTGCAGCCTTGAACAGCTAACGCGCGCCAAAGCAGGTAGAATCACGCCCTGACTTTTTTCAGGGCGTTTTTTTATGCGTATTGGCCATGGCTATGATGTGCACCGTTTCGCTGAAGGCGATTTCATTACCTTGGGCGGCGTGCGGATTGCACACGGGTTCGGCCTGCTGGCCCACTCCGATGGCGATGTCCTGCTGCATGCGCTGAGCGATGCGCTATTGGGCGCGGCAGCGCTGGGCGACATCGGCAAGCACTTTCCCGACACAGACCCGCAATTCAAAGGCGCTGACAGCCGCGTATTGCTGCGTCATGTGCTCAAGCAGATCCACGGCAAAGGCTGGAAGGTCGGCAATGTCGACGCCACCATTGTCGCCCAGGCACCGAAAATGGCACCGCATATTGATGCCATGCGTGCGTTGATCGCCGAGGATCTGCTCGTGGAGCTGGATCAGGTGAACGTGAAAGCGACGACCACGGAAAAACTCGGCTTTACCGGCCGTGAAGAAGGCATTGCGGTGCATGCTGTCGCGTTGTTGCTGCGCGCATGAACGAACTCGAACTGCTGGGGCCGCGGGCTTACGGCGATGCACTGGGGCGTGCAGCCCTGAAGGCTACAGCCGAAGACTTTCAGGTTGACGAAGTACTCGACATCCCGCTGTCCGGCGATGGCGAGCACTTGTGGCTGTGGGTCGAAAAGCGCGGCCTGAACACCGTGGAAGCGGCTCGCAGGCTGGCACGTGCCGCAGGTGTTCAGTTGCGCACGGTCAGTTACGCCGGATTGAAAGACCGCCAGGCGCTGACCCGCCAATGGTTCAGCATTCAGCTGCCGGGCAAGGCCGATCCGGACCTTTCGGCCGCGCAGGACGCTACGCTGCAGATTCTCAAGAGCGGGCGACACAAGCGCAAATTGCAGCGCGGTGCCCACGCCGCCAATGGTTTCACGCTCAGGCTGACCCAACTGGAGGGTGACAAGGAGGCGTTGAATCAACGCCTTGAAACCATCGCCCTGCAGGGCATACCCAACTATTTCGGTGTGCAGCGTTTCGGCTATCAGGGCGGCAATCTGGGCGAGGCGCGCGATTACGCAGGCCGTAAGGCGCTGCCTGAACAACGTGCAGTGCGTTCGCGGCTGTTGTCCACCGCGCGCAGCTACCTTTTCAATCGTGTCTTGGCAGCGCGTGTTGCCGATGGCAGCTGGCAGAAGGCTCAGGTAGGCGATTTGCTGGCGTTCACTGACAGCCGCAGCTTTTTCCCGGCTGATGTTGATGAATGCAGCGACCCCCGACTGGCAATTCTCGACCTCCATCCCACCGGCCCGCAGTGGGGTGAAGGCCCATCGCCAGCTGGCGGTGCCACCGCAGCGCTGGAAAACGCCATCGCCAACGACGAGTCCGTGCTGCGCGACTGGCTGGTCAGGGCCGGTATGGAGCACGAACGTCGCATCCTGCGACTGCCCATTGGGCGGCTGACGTGGCATTATCCCGAGCCTGACATTCTGCAACTGGAATTCGTCCTTCCGCCCGGATGCTTTGCCACTGTTTTGGTGCGCGAACTCGTTGATCTGGTGCCGGTTGGGCAGACGGACAGCCCATGCGTATTCTGATATCAAATGATGACGGGGTGAATTCGCCCGGTCTTGCAGCGCTCTATGCGGCGCTCGCGGACTATACCGAGTGCGTGGTGATCGCGCCTGATCAGGACAAGAGTGGTGCCAGCAGTTCGCTGACACTTGATCGGCCGCTGCACCCGCAAACCCTGGCTAATGGCTTCATCAGTCTCAACGGTACGCCGACTGACTGTGTGCACCTGGGAATTCACGGGCTGCTGGAGCGAGAGCCCGAGATGGTGGTTTCAGGCATCAATCTGGGTGCCAATCTGGGCGACGATGTACTGTATTCCGGAACGGTCGCCGCAGCGCTTGAAGGGCGTTTTCTGCAGCGTCCCTCGTTTGCTTTTTCGTTTTTGTCCCGTCAGCCGGATAATCTGGCGACGGCGGCGCATTATGCGCGTTTGCTGGTCGAGGCCCATGAGCAATTCGACCTGCCACCCCGCACGGTACTGAACGTGAATATTCCGAACCTGCCGCTGGAGCATATCCGCGGCATTCAACTGACTCGATTGGGCCACCGTGCCCGCGCTGCGGCGCCGGTCAAGGTGGTCGATCCGCGGGGTCGCGCCGGTTACTGGATCGCGGCTGCCGGCGACGTCGAGGACGGCGGTGCCGGGACCGACTTTCATGCGGTCGTGCAGGGTTATGTGTCGATCACCCCGTTGCAGCTGGATCGCACCTATCAGGACGGTTTCAGCAGCCTTAACAACTGGCTGGAGGGGCGGCGCTGATGTCTCGCGAGCAGGATGATCTACTACGACGCGGGATCGGGATGACCTCGCAGCGAACCCGCGAGCGCCTGATTCAGCGTCTGTGCGAAGAAGGCATCGCCAACCAGCGTGTGCTGGACGTTATCCGCAAGACGCCCCGGCACCTGTTTGTCGATGAAGCGCTGGCGCATCGCGCCTATGAAGACACTGCACTGCCAATCGGTCACAACCAGACCATTTCCCAGCCTTACATGGTTGCGCGGATGAGCGAGCTGCTGCTGGCAGCCGGGCCGCTCGACAAGGTCATGGAGATCGGCACCGGTTCCGGCTATCAGACCGCCGTGCTGTCGCAACTGGTGGAGCGGGTGTTTTCGGTCGAGCGCATCAAGGGCCTTCAGGACCGCGCCAAGGAACGGCTGGTCGAACTCAACCTGCGCAACGTGGTTTTCCGCTGGGGCGACGGCTGGGAGGGCTGGCCGGCGTTGGCGCCCTACAACGGTATCATCGTGACGGCAGTCGCGACCGATGTGCCGCAGGCGCTGCTCGATCAACTGGCCCCCGGAGGCCGGCTGGTCATACCGGTGGGGGCTGGCGAGGTTCAGCAACTGATGCTGATCATTCGTGAAGAAAACGGTTTTTCCCGGCATGTACTCGGCGCTGTGCGCTTCGTCCCGCTGCTCAATGGGCCGATTGCGTAAAGATTGTCTGCACCCGCGAGTGAATTCTGGCGTCAGTCCTCGGTCTACAGCGCGCGGCCCGAAATGTTAAATGGCCTGATGGCATCATTTCATGTAGCTGATTGATACATAACAACGTTTCAGCGCTTAATCACTGGCTGCCCGTCGCTATTACGGCACAATAGGCATCTTTTTGAATTCAGTCACCGGTAAAAGGGAGTGGCGGGTGAGTCTCACAGTCATTCAGCAGCTCAGGTCTTCAAGAAATTTTCAGCGTCTGGTGATTGGCATTGCTCTCAGTGTCCTTTTGGTCGGCTGCTCCAGCTCGCCCTCGGGCGGCGTTCGCGTGGTCGATCGCAACGGCAACACCGTAGCGCAACGTCCGACAGTGACCACCGGTCAGTATGTCGTCAGGCGCGGTGACACGCTCTTTTCGATTGCATTCCGTTACGGCTGGGACTGGAAAGCGCTGGCGGCGCGTAATCAGATCCCGGAGCCGTTTACCATCAAACCAGGTCAGACAATTCGCTTTGACGGACGCTCCTCTTCAACATCCGAGGTCGCTTCAGGGCCTTCCGGTACACGTCCGGTGACGACCACATCGACCAGCACGAGCAGCTCGGGCTCGGTCAAAACCACGGTTATTTCCAAGCCGATCACGGTTGTACCTGTGGTGATACCTCCCTCCGCGACCACCGGCACAGGCCCGGCGGGCAAGTCTCCTACGGGTTGGACCTGGCCTTCCAGTGGCATTTTGATAGGTAAATTTTCCTCAAACGGCAGTTTGAATAAAGGAATTGATATCGCTGGTGATTTGGGACAGCCTGTTTTGGCAGCGTCTGATGGTTCAGTTGTTTACGCCGGAAGTGGATTACGGGGCTACGGCGAATTGATCATCATCAAACACAGCGACACCTACGTCAGTGCCTACGGTCATAATCGCAGGTTGTTAGTACGGGAGGGGCAACAGGTCAAGGCAGGGCAGACGATTGCCGAGATGGGGTCAACAGGAACTGACCGGGTGAAACTGCATTTTGAGATTCGCCGCCAAGGGAAACCTGTAGATCCATTGGGATTCTTGCCACGCCGTTGATAGTTGCCAGCCTGTTCCTGACGTAAATAGGAACAGGCTCACGTGTTGCCATGGAACCAGGCGGCACTGGAGCTTGAGGTCGAACTCACCAAAGGACTAAAACAATGGCTCTTGGCAACGAAGCGCCGGAGTTTGACATCGATGATGAAGTGCTCCTTATGGAAGCCGGCATTGTCCTGAAGGAAGCGTCAAACGAGAAGCAGCCTGCTGCTGCCTCGGGACGCACCAAGGCCAAGCAATCAACGTCGCTCAAACAACACAAATACATTGATTACACGCGGGCGCTCGACGCTACCCAGCTGTACCTCAATGAAATCGGGTTTTCCCCTCTGCTGTCTCCGGAAGAAGAAGTGCATTTTGCGCGGTTGTCGCAAAGTGGAGATCCGGCCGGGCGCAAACGCATGATTGAGAGCAATCTGCGGCTGGTGGTTAAAATCGCCAGGCGTTACGTCAATCGTGGTCTTTCATTGCTGGATCTGATCGAAGAGGGCAACCTTGGCTTGATCCGCGCCGTTGAAAAGTTCGATCCCGAACGCGGCTTCCGCTTCTCTACTTACGCCACCTGGTGGATTCGTCAGACCATCGAGCGTGCGATCATGAATCAGACCCGGACCATCCGGTTGCCGATTCACGTGGTCAAAGAGCTGAACGTCTACTTGCGTGCAGCCAGAGAGCTGACCCAGAAGCTCGATCACGAGCCATCCCCTGAAGAGATCGCCAACCTGCTGGAAAAACCGGTAGGGGAGGTCAAGCGCATGCTGGGCCTTAACGAGCGCGTATCGTCGGTGGACGTATCTCTGGGACCTGACTCGGACAAGACCCTGCTCGACACCCTGACTGATGACCGTCCGACCGACCCCTGCGAGTTGCTGCAGGATGATGATCTGTCGCAGAGCATTGACCAGTGGCTATCCGAGCTCACCGAAAAGCAGCGTGAGGTCGTCATCCGCCGCTTCGGTTTGCGCGGGCACGAAAGCAGCACGCTTGAAGATGTAGGGCTTGAGATCGGTCTGACGCGCGAGCGTGTAAGGCAGATACAGGTTGAAGGGCTGAAACGCCTGCGTGAGATCCTTGAAAAGAACGGCCTGTCCAGCGAGTCACTCTTCCAGTAAACCTCCCACCGCGTAAACCCGAAGCCGATATAACACATGATGTGTATATCGGCTTTTTTGTATGTCTTTCGTCATTTCAATCGTTCGAGGCCATTTGCCCGGTGATGCCGTTGTTGCCGGCAGCACGGGGCGTGATCGGGTGGGCGGTGTGCAAACCTTGTAAGTCATCGCGCACGCGTGTTGTAAGTTATCTAGGTATCGAGGGTGAGACTTGTCGTCATGCAGTCGTTTTTTTATTGGCAAGCTCATGATTTAAAAGCATTTTTATTTTTCAGGCGTGCTACTGCAGAAATATTCTGGAGCGTTTCGGGTGTTGCTCTGTGAGGTTAAATCTCTACTATCGAAGCTGTGCCAACGGACAGGCACAGGCCATCAAGGATGACGGTCAGGACATCGCGGGAAGCGATTCATCAGGACGATGACAAGGGAATACAGGGATTAAGGACAAAATGTGGGCGGGTCATACCGCCCCTTTTTTTCGTCTATGCAAAAGTGAATTTCAAAAAAAGGCCCTTGAACAGACTGTGTGAAAACCTAGCAATCTGCGCAGCGCTCAAAGAAAATGCTCCGTATCGAAAGATACAGAGCATTTTTCGTTATGGCCTACATCCAAGGTGAGTCCCGCAGCCAGACCAGCCTATTCCCGGTCTCGCTGGAAGAGTTGATCCCCGAGGATCACCTCGTTCGTGTCATTGACCTGTACGTTGCCAAGCTCGATCTGGTGCAACTGGGCTTCGATAAAGCGATTCCAAAAAGCACGGGGCGCCCTGCTTATGATCCCGCCGATCAGCTAAAACTCTACCTCTACGGCTATTTTCAGCGGATTCGCTCATCGCGACGTCTTGAAGCCGAGTGTCAGCGCAACATCGAAGTGATGTGGCTGATCAACCGGCTCAAGCCCGACTTCAAGACCATCGCCGACTTTCGCAAGAACAATAAACCCGCCTTCATCGCGACCTGCCGTGCTTTCGTTCGATTTTGTCGCACAGCAGGCTTGATCGCCGGTGAATTGGTGGCCATCGACGGCAGCAAGTTTCAGGCGGTCGCCTCCTCACGGCGTCATGTGAATTTGAAGCAGCTCAAGCGCCAGGAAGAAAAACTGGATAAGCGCATCGCTCAGTATCTGGCCGAGCTGGATGAGGCCGACAAGGCTGAAACCACAGATTCAATTGATCGCAGCGCAATCAAAGCAGCACTGGCACAGCTTGAGGCTCGACAACAGGATAATCAGAGTTGCCAGGCACTGATGCGTTCGATGGGCATCGAGCAGTTCAACACTCATGAAAGCGATGCCCGAATGATGCGCACGGCCAAAGGGCCACGTGTGGCCTACAACGTGCAAACCGTCGTGGACGCCGAGCATTGCCTGATTTTGCATCATGAGGTCACCCAGGATGGCGATGACCGAAAGCAACTGGAGCCGATGGCCAAGGCCGCCAAAGCAGAGTTACAGCAAGATGAGCTGACGGTCACTGCCGATGCCGGCTACTCCAATGGCAAGCAGTTTCAGGCCTGCGAGGATGCTTCGATTACGGCCTATGTACCGCCCAATCGTTCGAAAAACCCTGGCAGTCATGAAGAGCAGCTCTTTGAGCGAAAAGACTTTATCTATGAGGCCGGACACGATCGTTTCCAGTGTCCGGCAGGCAAATGGTTAACGCTAAAACAGCACAACAAAGGTGATCGGATCTATCAGGCTGAGGTCGATGACTGCGCCAACTGCGCGCTGAAAACGCAATGCACTCGAGCCCAGCGCCGTTATGTCTCACGACATGCCCATGAAGAGGCTTTCGAGCGGATGGAGCAAAGAATGCAGGCGCATCCTGAGATGATGGCCAACCGAAGATCCATCGTTGAGCACCCCTTCGGCAACCTCAAGCAATGGCTATTTGGTAATGGCCGTTTCTTGCTGCGACAACTGGAGGGGACAAAAGCTGAAATGGCCTTGGCGGTGAATGCTTATAACCTGAAACGAGCGATTAAAGTGCTCGGTGTGCGCCATCTGATGGCTTTGATGGGCTGAGCGGTCATTTTTTCGTCTGCTGCCAATACAAAACAAAACGCCCCGAACAAGTCGGGGCGTTTGCTTGGGCCTTCATCAGTGTGTTTTCACACAGTCTGATAAGGGCCTTTTTATTGCATCTGAAATACCTAAACATGACCCCCTTAGATTGCCGGTTGGTAGTTCTTGTTTGAGGTTATTACAGGTAGCGCTTTATTGAATTATTGTGCGACCAGATGTTTTATGAAATGAGTCGAGTTGTCATCTAAGATAACGGCACCAAGCAGTGTTTCAGACGTTCGGTTTGCACAGGTCTCGTCAAATTCAAGCGGGATCCCTTCATTAGCAAACAGGCCTTTCAATGCCTGCGCAGTGCTGACTGAGAAATCACCCTCTGTATTCCCTCCATGCATAGCTACGCGCATTGTTAGCCCCTGTTCTTTGGTCGTTCGCAGATAATCGCGCACAGAAGCTAAAACTTCTTCTGGCACAAGGTCTTCGCGTCGAAAAGGGAGTAGATGGAATACGCGAACTTTCGCCCCCGGCCTACGTTCACCCGTGCCAGCATCCACGTTTTCCGCCGCACACGCGACAGCAATGCATGCGCTCATGTTGTCTGCGATGACAGGCATGTTTGTCTGACTCGTACCAGCGCTGTATAAATGCCGAGTCCCTCTGTTATTGGGGATAGAGCAGTTGAATCCAGCCACTTTAACAGTCGTAGTTCTGTCGATCTGGAAGCTGTAATCCAAACCTTTTTTAGAATGATATACCTGGACCCATGGGAGTATGGATTGACTACGATCTTTTATTAAATTACCGCGATGCCGTCTTTCTGCTTGATAAGCCGCTGCAGAAACCATGCTAAGCGTGTACTCTCCACCGCACCGCGCAAGTTGAAAATGAGAAAACGTTGCAGGACGTTCATCCACATCGCCTGATGCGATGTCACTCGCAGATGCTGTTTGATGACTGGATACAGACCTGGCGTTTGGAGGGCATGCAGGCACTTGCCAGCGGTCGCTATCACTGTAGCTGTAACTGCTACCAGAGTGTTTTGAAATACATAGCCCCATGACGGTTCTCTCTTTAATGTAGGATTAAATTTTAGGATCGTAGCGGCATAGCCGAAAACTTGGTGTGGTCGTTACCACGCCTCATATGGCTAATGTATAGGGTTCGCTAATTTGCTTTTCGTTTGTGATGTGATACTTGGATTTCGATGGCGACACTACTCAAGGTCGAGTGGGCGGCACAGGTGCGAATGGTATGTTTGATCACAGGTGCTGAACAGTTTGATACTCGCATGCGTGCAGCTCAAAAAAGAAAGCTACTGAGTGGCTTAAAACTCTTCAGTGGTTCCATATCCCCAAATCACGATAGCTGGATGCTTACGCTCAAAGTAGGAAGCGAAGTATTTTACGCCGGCTCTATCGTGCGGCTTGGCGGCTACAGCGAATTCAAGGTCGTGGATGAGCAAGCCTTCTGAACGTTTGGATCAAGTGCGAAATCGTCAACGCAGAAGCTTTGCGGTAGCGCTGCTGAGATGTCGTCTCCAAAAAGCCTACATACTGCATTATGCCGGGCGGCTAGCATGCGACCTTCTTTACCCACCCAATAGGAAGCAGTCATGGCCAAGCCAACCAGTCCCACCAGCCAGCAGCGTCAGCAGCAGAACGACAGATCAGATGCATTGAACAGTAATCGTGGCACGTCAGGTACTAATCAGGCGAACGCTCACGTTCATGGCAATCGCGGCAAGCAGCTCAACCCTAACCAGCGCTAGGAATGCGCGCCCCGGTCATCATTGGCCGGGGTATTAAGGATTTCAGATGAATCGAGATACTTGCTTCGCCACCCAAGGCGAGTTGGTGAAGCTGGCCTACGATGCCTTTGGCGTGCTTCCGCGAAAGGAAGCCAGTCGTGATGACGTTGACGAGACGCAGAAGAAGAGCATTCAGAAGCAATTGATAAGGCTAGCTAAAGAAGAAGGTGGGCTGATTTCAAACCTTGGCCAGGCAATTCAGGGGCTCAGCAAAATCCTGACAGCATACATACCCAGCATCCAGATTATGAGCGCCATAGGCGATCCACTCAACGATCTGCTGGATGCATACAGCCATCTGGTTAGCGAAGAAGGAACTTACCTTAGCAAAGCGCAAACCGTTCAATACTTCATTTCGACGACAGCAATTCCAGTGTTGGTCGTGTCGCTGAATAAAAGCCTTCTCAGGCACAGTCTTGCAGACCTTAAGCTGGAAATGCCAGATGCCACATTCTGGTACTTGCCGACGGTGGCTGCGGATGGCAGTCTGGTACTGCCTCTGGAAAAGGTTATGCGCTGGGTATACGGGCGTTGTTGTCTCTCACAGACGCAGTTTCACTATCCTGGTAAGAACCCTCAAAGCGACAGCAACACGCTTCAACAGAACCTCGACAACGCCATCAAGTGGACGCGGGGTGTACGACTTCCGGCGCTTCCAGCACTGTTCAAAAATTTCGAAGAATCATTCGCCGCACTGGCTCAAAACGGGCGAGAGGTATCCAAAGAGCTTCAGGTCAGCATCTTTGTCGCGCTGTTGATTGCTCGGGTATCTAGCTACCTTGCGAGGGAAATCACAAAAGCCTACGACCCCGAGTACCTCGTCGATGCTTGCCAACAATTTCGAGAATACGCCGTATGGATTGCCGATGACGTCGACGAGTTCAGAGCTGAGCTTGCACCCGTGATGCGGCAGCAAGAATCCCCTGAGTCTGCCTCGTTCGTGTGGCTCAGTGCCTGTAGAGATTACTGGGCGTTCTTTGACAGCAAGTTGACCGCTGTCGCCGACGAGGTGTGGCAGCTCAAAAATGCTCGTCCAAGAGCGCCATTACGTGAGGACGTGCTGGAAGCACTCAAGAGTAAGTACGGTATTTTCGCCGTATGCACCCACCTGGATCTGCTTCGGCGGCAGTCAGCCTTTCTCCCACCCCAAGGTTTTGCAGATCTTCTGAATAAGGGGTTTGAGCTCAAGGGCGATGTGGCCACTCAGCTTGTGCAGGTTGATGATTATGCGGCTCAGGTAGCGGCCTACGGACTGGATGAGCAACTGTGCTGGATGGTGCCTTGGTTACGTGGGGTCTACCACTACCGTAAGGATCAGTTCGATGCGGCGATGCCTCATTTCCAGGCAGCGTTCGAAAATGCCAAATACCGGGCAGGCAAAAACCAATACAAACTGGTCAACCAATACGTCGAGCTCGCGGCAAAAAATGATGACCGGCGAAGCTTCAAGAAGGGTATCGAATGGGCGCAGTACCTGGGCATCAAGATACGCTGGCTGCGTGATGATGAGCCGACCGAAGAGAAGCTGGACTTCGTCTATTCCATGCTGAAAATGGCCCGGTACGATCACCAGATGTAGCGAGGTTAGTTGCGCCGATCATCCGCCTCGCCCAGATCTGGTTGGTAGCCACTGATGCACGCACATCTGTTCCCTCTCTCTGGCTTAGCAAGTAGGCAGGCGCGTCGTGACACTGCCACCGTGGCCGGCTCAGGCGCTTACCAACCCGACAAACCTGGCATCCGAGAGCAGCGGCGTATTTCAGGCGAAACATGCGCCTGACATCCTTTGGCCAAGATCTAGGCTTAGGATGCATTCATGAAGGTCATACCAGATAGGGTAGAGGAGCTGGCAGTGAGCAAACAGATCGCATCGCCAACCATGATGGAAAAAATTTGTGGCGTTTACGAAAACAATGTTCTGTTTCCATTCGTCGTGATTGCGATGAATACGGCAGGGCTGGGCAGCATAGACAGAATGCTGTCCAAAAGAGCCGATGATCACGCCCTTAAGCAGATTTACACATTACTGAATGATCTAAGTCGGCGGATTGATCAGAAGCTCCTTGAGCCTGCGTCTGACGCGTTTATTCCTGGGGTCAATATGGCCATGCGCTCGATACTGGAGTCAGAGAGCGTCGACAAGGCGAAGCGATTTTTTGCCATTCTTGCGTCTACTTGGAATGACGATGCAAGTTGAGACGAGGTCGCTCAGACATTGAAAATCACGGCGGCCTTAGATGACTGCCATGTTCACATTCTCAAGGCGGCCAAAACGAGGGGGCAGGGAAAGTCTGACAAAGACTTCACCTTCACCGTTGGGCAGACCGCCTACAAAAACTGTTTCGCGCTGACTACCTCAATTCCCGATGTAGATCCGATGCTGCTTAAGGCATGCGTCGCTGACTTGAAGTGCTGGGGTTGGCCGAAGACAATCTGGGCGTGGATCTAGCCGAAATGTACAAAAACGCTAAATCAGACAATCCACTATTCCCAGCTCGCTGGCTGCTTGTGCGTTTCTGTCTGCAATGTAGAGAAGTATTTGCTGCAGGTTAATTCGTGCCGCTGGCCGCCACTCAACCAGCATCTGACGGAGTCTGCTTCGACTCTAGAAATTCACGCATCTCGGCCATGACCTGATCGTGTGGAATATTTGGCGCTGGATCACTGATTGAAGCCTGCACCTGGGCACGAAACCATTTGTCGTAGCTGGCGGCCTGTTCAAACTCCGACACGATTGGAGAAGTTCGAGCGCTCATGATCAAGCTCCTGATGGCTGCGAATCCACCTTAGGCGTTCAGTTGTGCATTGTCTGTGCCTTTCAGCCTTGACGTTCTGTAGGAAACGTCTCTGCCGTCTGCGCATTCCCGCCCCGGTCGGACTGCCCCCGCAACCCAACCCGCATATCCGCCCCACTCGGCTGCTGATACAAACTCAACCCGAACTCCGGCATCACCGTAGTCAGATAGTCGAAAATATCCCCCTGTATCCGCTCGTAATCCACCCACACCGTAGTACGCGTGAAGCAGTAGATTTCCAGCGGGATGCCCTGCGAAGTCGGCTCCAGCTGGCGGACCATGCAGGTCATGCCGGAGTTGATGTCCACATGGCTTTTCAGGTACGCCAGGGCGTAGGCGCGGAAGGTGCCGATGTTGGTCATGCGTCGGCGGTTGGCGGACATTTGGGCGACGTTGCCTTGCGCTTCGTTCCAGGCCAGCAGTTCGGCTTGTTTGCGGCCGATGTAGTCGGTGAGCAGGTGGATTTGCATGAGTTGTTGTTCTTCATCGTCGCGTACGAAGCGCACGCCGCTGGCGTCGATGAATAGGCTGCGTTTGATGCGCCGTCCGCCGGATTGCTGCATGCCGCGCCAGTTGCGGAACGACTCGGACATCAAGCGCCAGGTCGGGATGGAGACGATGGTTTTGTCGAAGTTCTGCACCTTCACGGTATGCAGGGTGATGTCCACCACGTCGCCATCGGCGCCCACTTGCGGCATTTCGATCCAGTCGCCGACGCGCAGCATGTCGTTGCTGGTCAGCTGTACGCTGGCGACGAACGACAGCAGGGTGTCTTTGTAGACCAACAGAATGACCGCCGACATGGCGCCGAGGCCGGACAGCAGCAACAGCGGCGAACGGTCGATCAGTGTGGCGACGATGATGATCGCGGCGAACACATACAGAATCATCTTCGACAGTTGCACGTAGCCTTTGATCGAGCGGGTGCGGGCGTGCTCGGTGCGGGCGTAGATGTCCAGCAGGGCGTTGAGCAGTGCGCCGATGGCCAGGGTCATGAACAGAATGGTGAACGCCATGGCCAGGTTGCCGATGACGTTCTTGCCCGTGGCGGTCAGGCCGGGCACCAGGTTGAGCCCGAACTGGACAACCAGCGAAGGCACCATTTGCGCCAGTCGGTGGAAAACCTTGTTATGGCGAAAATCGTTGATCCAGTGCAACGACGGCTGACGACCGAGCATCCTGACGGTGTACAGCACCACAAAGCGCGCCACGCGGCCGAGCACCAGCGCGGTGGTCAGCAACAGGATCAGCGCCAGCCCGGTGCGCACCCACGGATGCTGGTCGAGCATGCCCCATAGTTCCTGAGTACGAAGCCAAAGCGATTGAATATCCATGAAACCCGAAGCCCGAGAGTGAAGAGGGGGCGTGATTAAAACATTTACCGGGTCGGACAGGGCGGTCTATAAACACGAAGTAAACGTTGGCCAATGATTTCAAAGTGTATCGGCAAGCCCATTGTTGAACTTCAACGTCGCGAGTTACGCGGGCTTGATCGTATTGATGAGCCCTGCTCACATGCATATGCAGGATCAGTGAGGTAGTCGTTGGGTCTGACGGCAGTTAGATTCGCGCCGAGCCAATCAAGCAGGATCAGCCGATGGCTACCGAATGCATCAATACCATTGAAATACGCCTGGTCGAGCCGTTGGACTCGACGTTCGCACAGACCGCCCGGACTTACATCGACGGCCTTCAGGCCGCTTGTGGATGCCTCGATTACACATTGACGCGCAGCCCTCAAGAGGCGGGGCTCTGGCGGCTTACCGGCTATTGGGAAAGTGAATCCCTGATGAACCGGTCTTTCGATGACGCGCCAATGATGCAGTTGCTCGATTACCTGATCGGCACAGGCGCGAGCCTAAGTTTTGGGCGTTTCGTTTCTCGGGTTACTGCAGCTCACGGCAACTGACGCAGCATCACGGATCAGCGTGATGGCTGCCTTGTTTTCCATCGTGGGGCCGTGGGCGAAACCCGAGCGCAACACGCCTTCGGGCCTGATACGTCTGAGTGCGTCCGAGTCGTCCTTCATGCTGTTGATACGCCACGTCATGCCCCGCTTTTTGAAGGACAACCCACAGATCCATATCGAGTGTGTGGCGGACACTCGCCTGGTCGATATCGTCGCAGACGGGTTTGATGCGGGTGTCCGGCTGTTTGGCGATGTGCCGCACAACATGCTTGCCGGCACTGACACGCCGAGCGATGGCCTGGCCAATCGATCCCGCGCCGATGACTACTGTTACCTCGGTCATTTACTTCTTCTCAAGAGGGGTAGGGCACCACTCTAGGGCACTGGCGAAGCATTGATTAGCCAGAGATACTTGCCTGGCCCTGTGAACACCATTCACTAACAGGCTGGTCGGGCTGAAGTACACTCATCACTCATTATCAAGGGAGTTGCGTCTTGCATTTATCCATCGTTCAACGCTGCGCGTCACGTCTCGGGTTGCAGGCCTTGTGGGTACTTGTCGGGTTGGCCTCGTCTACCCTAGCCAGTGCAGCCGTTGCGCCGGCGACCTATGGTGAGATAGACGCTGCAGGCTTTGCGGGCGTGACCAGGGACAGCTACACCTTGCAGGACTTTTCTGATCGATACCGGGCCACGCTGGAAATTTCCACCAAGGACGACGTGTTTCGTCCTGGCGTCATCAACGTTTACGACAAGGCCAGCGGCAAAGCCTTGATCCGCGTACAGTCCGATGAGCTGGTGCTCGACACCGACCCTAAAACCGGTGAGGTCAAGACCAATGTGCACGAGTTGCCTTACGGCGAGCAGAGCGTATTGATCTATCAGGATTTCAATTTCGATGGCATCAAGGACCTGGCCTTGATGGACGGTCAGAACAGCTGCTATCACGGCCCCTCGTATCAGGTCTTTCTCGGCACGGCTGACGGTTTGCGGCACAGCGATTCGTTTACCGAGCTGGCGCAAAGTAACTGCGGCCTGTTCAGCGTGGATGAGAAAACCCGTACGGTCGAGACCATGACCAAAAGCGGTTGCTGCTGGCACCAGATGTCTACTTACGGCATCCATAACGGTGAGCCGGTTCTGGAGACGCAAACAGTCATTGAACACAACGGCGGGTCGGGGCTGCCGACTGAAACGGTGGGTCGCAATCAGAATGGAAAAATGACCTACACCACCCGCATTGTCTGGGAAGAAGACGAACAGCGTGAAACGCTCTTGTCGTTCAGGCTTGCGCCGTCCGGCAAACGGATTGTCCTGTTTCGCTCCGAGTTTGCGGAGCCGGTTTATTACGCTGCAGTGGACAGCAAGAATCTGGTCGGGCTGGTGTATCCCCAGGCCGAAGGTGAGCAACTGAAGTACGACGACGCCACTCACGCATTGAGCTTCGTGCGCGGCGACACCACTTACCGGATTGTGGGCGATGCGCAGGGCGCGCCAACCGGCATGCAAGTGATTGTTCGCGGCAAAACCACCGAACTTAAACTGCTCGCCGAGCCTGCCGAAGGTTCGTTGAACAAGGTCGCAGAGGCTATAAAGGCTGCGCAGTAAAACGACCTGCTAGCCACGATACCTCACCGCCTCGACAAACGCTGTAAACGCTGGCGACGCCTGACGCCGGTTCGGGTAATACAAATGAAAGCCTTCAAAGTACGGGCTCCAGTCCACCAGTACTTCTTTCAGACGGCCGCTTTCGAGGTGCGGTCGGGCCAGTGAAATTGGCACGTAGGCCAGGCCCACGCCGTCGAGTGCGGCGTTGAGGACGTGGATCATGCTGTTGGACGTGAACTGGCCATTGACCCGGATGTTCAGTTTGCGGCTGTCTTTTTCGAACTCCCAGGCATAGCAACTTCCGTTCGGGGAATGGCGGATGTTGATGCAGGTGTGCTGAGTCAGGTCCTGGGGTTGCAGCGGCACGGGATGGTTCTCGAAGTAGCCAGGCGCCCCGACCACTGACAAGCGCCAGTCCGGCCCCAGACGCACGGCGATCATGTCCTTGCTGATGGATTCACCCAGGCGGATGCCCGCGTCGAAACGTTCGCTGACAATGTTGGTGAAGCCGTAGTCGATGCAGACTTCGATCTGGATATCCGGGTACTGCGCAAGAAACCCCGCCAGCATGGGCCGAAGGATGCCTTCTGCGGCGTCATCGGAACAGGTGATGCGGATGGTGCCAGCGGGTTTGTCGCGCAGCTCGCCCAATACTTCGACTTCTGCGGCGATCTGATCCAGCAGCGGCCCTATCGAGCGCATCAACTGTTCGCCCGCTTCGGTGGGGGCCACGTTGCGTGTGGTTCTGGCCAGCAGGCGCAAGCCCATGCGCTCTTCAAGCGCTCGCATTGTGTGGCTCAGGGCCGAGGGCGTGATACCCAGTTTGATGGCGGCCTTGGTAAAGCTCTGCTCCCGCGCAACCAGCAGGAAGGCTTGCAGATCGTTGAGTTTGGGTGTGCTCATTGCTGAATATCTCTCACAATCGCGTGGGAATTGCGGTATCTAATCATCCTAATCCCTTTGCCCTAACCTGTGCCGACTATTTTGCAATTCGCCAGGTCAGTGACGCATGAACGCATTTGAATCTACCCCGCAGCAGACGACGACGGCTCACCCGCCTGCCTGGGGCGCCGTGTTTTCCATGGCCCTGTGTGTGGTGGTGCTGATTGCGTCGGAGTTCATGCCGGTCAGCCTGCTGACACCGATCGCGCAGGATCTCGGCATCAGCCAGGGCCAGGCCGGGCAGGCGATTTCGATTTCCGGCTTTTTTGCCGTATTGACCAGTCTGCTGAACACCTCGTTGACCGGGCATCTTGACCGCAAGCATGTCCTGCTGGGCTTCAGCCTGTTGTTGCTGGTGTCCGGGGTGATCGTCACGCTGGCGTCCAGCGGCTGGGTATTCATGACCGGCCGTGCATTGCTCGGGGTCGCCATCGGCGGCTTCTGGTCGATGTCGACAGCGACCGTGATGAAACTGGTGCCCAAAGAATCCGTCGCCAAGGGCCTGGCGCTGATCAACGGCGGTAACGCCCTGGCGGCCACCGTGGCTGCGCCGCTGGGCAGTTTCATGGGCCAGTACATTGGCTGGCGTGGCGCGTTTTTTCTGGTTGTCCCGCTCGCCGCACTGGCTTTCGCCTGGCAGTGGTTGAGCCTTCCGGCGATGAACAACGCGCCGAACAGTCGGGCGCGTAACCCGTTTCAGCTGCTGCGCACTCCACAGATCGCCATTGGCATGACCGCCATCATGCTGCTGTTCATGGGCCAGTTCGCCGTCTTCACCTACTTGCGCCCGTTTCTGGAAGACGTCACTGGCGTTAGCGTCACCACCCTGTCGCTGATGCTGCTGTTGCTGGGTGCCAGCGGGTTGCTTGGGACTTATCTGATTGGCGGGCTGCTGCAAAAACGCATTTATGCCTGCCTGATCGCGATTCCGCTGGTGATGGCCGTTCTTGCCTTGGCACTCACCGGCCTGGGCCACTCGCCGCTGGCCGTCGCCGCCGTGCTTGCCGCCTGGGGGCTGATCGCCACGCCAGCACCTGTTGCCTGGGGCCTGTGGTTGAGCAGAGCACTGCCCGACGATGCCGAGGCAGGCGGCGGGCTAATGGTCGCAACCATTCAGATGGCAATCACGGCGGGTGCGGGCATCGGCGGTGCGCTGTTCGACAACCTCGGCTGGTGGAGCCCGTTCGCATTCGGTGGCGTGCTGCTGGCGGCTTCGGCCGCGCTTGCCGGGGCGGCACGACTTAACGCTCGCACTGATCAACAACGCCACACGTAAGCGCTCAATAAAAAACGCTGGTCAATCATTCAATGAGGGGAACGCTCCATGAAAAAGTTTCTTTTGATGCTTGGGCTGTTAATAAGCTCATATTCTGCGATAGGAGCAGACATGTCTCACGGTGCCGATAATTTCTACACAAGCGACACAGTCACTGCGCAAAAAGTGTTGTTCACTAATCAGTACAAGATGAAAGTCGGCGGCAGCCTGTTCATCCCCAAAGGCTCTGACCCGAATACAAAAGCACCGGCAATCATCGTCGGCCATCCGATGGGTGCCGTGAAAGAGCAAAGCGCCAACCTCTATGCGCAGAAACTGGCCGAGCAGGGCTTCGTGACGCTGTCGCTGGACCTGTCGTTCTGGGGCGAAAGTGAAGGCCTGCCGCGCAACGCTGTTTCACCGGACATCTATGCCGAAGACTTCAGTGCCGCTGTGGACTTTCTTGGCACCCAGACGTTTGTGGACAAGAACCGCATCGGTGTATTGGGCATCTGCGGCAGCGGCAGTTTTGTCATCAGTGCTGCGAAGATCGACCCGCGCATGAAAGCCATCGCCACCGTCAGCATGTACGACATGGGCGCCGCCAATCGCAATGGCCTGAAACATGCGCAGACCCTGGCGCAGCGCAAGAAAACCATCGAGCAGGCGGCACTGCAGCGCGATGTGGAATTCAGCGGCGGCGACACTGCATACACCAGCGGCACCGTGCACAAGCTGACTGAAAAGTCCGGCCCTATCGAACGTGAGTTCTATGACTTCTATCGCACGCCGCGGGGCGAGTTCACGCCTGAAGGCCAGTCGCCTGAACTGACCACCCACCCGACGCTGACCAGCAACGTCAAGTTCATGAACTTCTACCCGTTTAACGACATCGCGACGATCTCGCCACGGCCCATGCTGTTCATCGCGGGTTCGGCTGCACACTCGCTGGAGTTCAGCGAAGAAGCCTACAAACTGGCCGGCCAGCCCAAGCAACTGATTATCGTGCCGGGTGCTGGGCATGTGGATCTGTATGATCGGGTCGATCTCATCCCGTTCGACACACTGGGTGAGTTCTTCAAGAAGAACCTGAAGTAATCAGCCGGTAATCCGAGCACTTCAAAAGGCCCTGCAAGCGCAGGGCCTTTTTCGTTTTCAGTCTTTTGCGACTTCAAATCTGACCGCCACAGCGCCTGGCTTTCGGATGGTTTCCATGCCTGATTCGATTCTGCCCAGCCTCACCAGCCCTGGCGAGTATTCAAAGCCTTTGTGGTAAATCGCCAGATTGCCCCACGGCGCGTAATAGGCAATATCGCCCTCGACTGGCGTGCTGCCAGCCGCCGCACCGCTCACGTCCAGCTTGCGCGCGAGCGTGCCGATCTTCTCGGTGGCAGCGTAGTCTTCCAGCGTGAGTTCAAGCGGCAGCATCGCGACAAAGTCTCTGGTTGTTGCGCTGTCTTCCAGATGAAACGTGACGACCTTGTCGTCGGCAATCATGCTGATGTTCATACTGCGCTCCTGAACGTTATGACTCGGCGATGAGGAATAGGGTTGTTGTGCGAAAGCCGTGCCTGGAATAAACGGTATCAAAAGGCTCAATCCCAGACAGGCCGATAACGTCAGGCCTGCGAATTGCTCTGTTTTTGAAGGTCTCACTCGTGCGTCTGCCATGGCGTTGTTCCCCCGAGAAATGCTGTGAAAGAAGCATACCGGGTGCGCAGCGGTTTCTTGTCTGCGTGGGAGTACATGCTGAGATGAACATTGCTCATGAATGTTCGCGCTTCGTCTGTGCAATTTTTTCACCTATGCCTCAAGGCATGCGGTTTCTTGCATCGTGGCATGTTGATGCGCTGGAAAACGACCGGTGGGGGGAGGGTGTTTATCCGTTATGAACAGCCACAGGACCCTGGTGACAGAAACTGTCCGCCTCGCCACTTAGCATGGTACGGACAAGGCAACGCCCTTGATGAGCTGTTAACGCAGCGCAGACTGTTTTTGCCTGGGCAATTGAATCTGCAGGCCGCGACAGGTTTGAAACTTCAATTGTGTAGCGCCAGGCTGCGTCGCTCACATTCGCACTATTTAAAGTGGTCCTGATCGTTTTTCCTGATGAGAGCAAAGTCAGTATGGGAATGGCAGCAATGAATTTGAGCGCAAAGACAGTACTGATCACAGGGGGGACGAGCGGAATAGGCCTTGAACTCGCCCGCCGCTTTCTGGCCATGGGAAACGTTGTCATCATTACCGGGCGGGACGAGGCAAGATTACAAGCAGCCCAGCGCGAGTTGCCGGGTGTCAAGGCAATACGCAGCGACGTCGGCCGACCAGAAGACATTGTGAAGTTGCATGAGCAACTGATGCGCGAATTTCCGACGCTCGATATTCTGGTGAACAACGCAGGCATCATGCGCAACATCGAACTTTCTGCGCTCCGCTCGCTTGATGATGTAGCGGTTGAAATCGACGTTGATCTGAATGGCCCGATCAGAATGGTGCAGCAGTTTCTCCCGCACCTGCTCAGTCGGCCTCAGGCAATGATCGTCAATATTACCTCCGGGCTGGCGTTCGTTCCCTTTACGGCGTCTCCGATCTACAGCGCCGCGAAGGCCGGGTTACATGCCTACATGCGTGCATTGCGCGTGCAATTCAAAAATACCTCACTCAACGTGATCGAGATTGCTCCGCCGAGTACCGACACTGCGCTGTTTAACAACCTGGTCAGCGAGCACGCGGCAAAAGGCCCGGCGCCTATGCCGCTCGCTAAACTTGTCGATCAGGCGATGGCCGGTATTGCAGCAGGAAAGACTGAGATTCGCCCAGGCTTGAGCCAGATGCTGTATTTGCTGAGCCGCATCTCGCCGCAGTTCGGATTGCGGCAACTGGCCAAGGCGTCGGGATACTGAGCGCCCTGCTCCAGGCAGTACGAAAAGCTGGCCGATTAAACGGTCCAGCTGTTCGGTACATGGCATGAAGGGCAGGGCGAGGGTCAAGGGCGCGGTCGGTCCTGTCAGCAGGTCTCGCCCCGGACGTTGCAGGGCAGAACTTCCAGTGCACGCCACTCCTTGATGAGCTGGCGGCGGTTGCGTGTGTAGCGTTCAGTCAGCACGTGCGCGTCTGCAATGTCATCCATGTCGATTACCCGGTATTGACTGTCGCCCTCACACCAAGCCGCCAGGTGACGCCTGGCTTCGATGAAGCCGAGCATGATCGGCCAGATGATCTGCGCATCCTTGGGCGCATGCTCTATCGCAAGCGTGATGCTCAACTTGCACTGGTCGCGCAGCGCGCGGCGGATCTCGCTCAGGTCGATGGTCGTTGAAACGCTGAGCGGCTTGCTGATGTAGAACGTTTCGTCCTCCAGTGTCGGGCGCATCTCCACAGGCAAAACGGCGCTGATCTTGGCCAGGGCGTTTCTTACAGCGAAGGCGAACTTGTCGTCGGTCTGGCGACTGACCCACTGTGCGCCGATCATCAGCGCCTGTAGCTCTTCTTCCGTGAACGACAAGGGAGGCAGCAGAAAACCGGGCTTGAGAATGTAACCCAGGCCCGGCTCGCCATCGATATCAGCACCCATGCCTTGCAGGGTCGCCACATCACGACGGATGGTGCGCAGCGAAACGCCCAGTTCCTGCGCAAGAGATGCGCCTGATACCGTCCTGCGATGTCGGCGAAGCGCTTGCATCAGCTCAAACAAACGATGACTTCTGGCCATGCCTACTCCATCGCGATAACACCTTTGCCACCGAGCTTGCGACCTTTCTCGAGTTCGGTGATCAATTTGATTGCGCCGCTCAAGGGAACGACTTCACCCACCGGGGTCTTGAAGGTGCCCTTGCTGGCAGCATCGGCCAGCTTATCCAGAATTTCGACGCGTGGCGAACCGATGATGGGCTTGAGCCTGCGATCAAAGAGGGCACGCATGAACTTGCCAGGACCAGGATTCAGATCCAGAAATACGCCGCCCGGTTTCAGCATCTCAACGCCTTCCGATACCGTCAGCGTTGCCGCAGTGTCGTAGACCACATCGAAGCGTGCAGGAACAGCCGATACATGGGTGGTTCTGTAGTCGTAGACATTTTGTACACCCAGCGCTTTTGCCCGGTCGAAATCCCCGGCGCTGCAACTGCCCCAGACCGTGGCACCGAAGTCACGCGCGATCTGCACCGCCGCTTCGCCGACTGCTCCTGAACAGCCGTTGATGAACACATGCTGGCCTGCCTGCAGCTTCGCTTTATCGATCAGCCCGTTCCAGGCGGTGATACCCGGCGTGCCGATGCAGGCTGCAAGCTCGAATGAAAGTGACTCGGGTTTTTTGGCCAGAAACGCTTCTTTGGTCACGACAGCCTGAGCAAATGCGCCGCTTTCCTTGAAGCGTGCAAGCCCCAGCACCGCGTCGCCCACCTTTAACCGAGTGACACCCGCGCCAACCGAGATGATCGTGCCCGAAAAATCCATGCCCATCGCTCGGGGAAACGCTTTGCCCGTGACGATCTTCATCACCCCGTTGCGCAGTTTCCAGTCGATCGGGTTGATAGCCGCAAACCTGACCTGCACCGCCACCTCGCCTGTTCCTGGAGCAGACAACTCGAAATCCTCAAGCCGCATCAACTCCGGGCTACCGTATTTGCTGTATTGAATACGTTGCATCAGTCATCTTCCACGTTGAGTGTGGAGATGACAGTACACAGTAACGGGGACAGTTTTTGTCACCATGGTTGGCAGGATGCACAGTGTTTGATCAAAGACAGCGCTGTGTCATTTCTGGCATCAATCACTGCCCGACAAGCTGCTCATACCTTCGCTGAATACGCTCCAGTTCCCCCGATTGGCGCAGTGTCTCCAGCGCTCTGGCCCATGAGGCGACCAGTTCGTCTTCACAGTCGCGGCTGAAGGCGATGTACAGCGAGGAGCGGTACAGTTCGATGGGTATCTGTCGCAGCGTGCCGGGGGCAATGTTCAGCTGTCGGCTCTGGTACGCCACGCCCGCATCGGTGTCGCCGATGATGATGGCGGTGCGGCCGTTCAGCAGCATGCGGTAAAGCTGGACGCTTTGCGCAGCGCTTTTGTCGAGGTTTTTAAAGCCCAGCGATTGCAGCATGTCGGGCAGCAGGCCTGCGTGCCGCGTGGTGATTTGCGGTGCGTGCAGCAGTTGTTCGAGGGAGGTGACCGGTGCCGCCGTTGCCAACTGATAAGGGTGCACCGACTCTTCGACGATGGGGCCGACCCACTTGTACAACACCTCGCGTTCCGGCGTGCGGAACATGGAATACATGATGGTCTTTGGCCGCATCTGCAAGGTATGACTCGCCCTCATGCTGGGTGCCAGCACGATGTTGAAGTCGTTCCCGCTGACCGCCATGATCGCCCGGACAATCTCGGTGGTCATACCGGTGAGTTGGCCGTTTTCTTCATAGTTGTAAGGCGCCCACTCTTCAGTGACGACCTGATAATGATCGGCCCAGGCAGGGGCGCCGAGCAACAGACACAACAGCACCGAAGTCAGCGTCGAATAATTCACATTGTCTGCCTGATGGACTGTCCGATCACTCAGGGCGGATGAACAGTCAGCGCAAGCATAGACTCAAGCAGCGACGGCTGCGCGGGTGGTTTCGCTCCGGGCTTTACGATGATCAAGGCCGATTGCTGGCCGGCAAGCCGGTGGACGCTGCGAATTTCTAGCTGGCTGTGCACCCGCTCCACCTTTTGTCCTGGGCGGTGGGTTGGTGGTGGATATCTTGCTGCCAGCGTGATCTGGCGTGCTTGATCACCGAGTCTTGACGTTTGAACGAGTAGCTTTCGGCGGCAGGTCATCGACCAACAGATAAACAAAATCGACCTTTGGTGGTAAAGAAACTCGGCCCCGGCGCTCGAAACCGTTACGCTATGCAGCTGTATTTTTGTTTTTCGTCGAGGTAACACCCGTGTTTTCCGAATTCGCCCTGCACGAACGCCTGCTTAAAGCTGTGGCCGAGCTTAAATTTGTCGAGCCTACGCCCGTGCAGGCGGCCGCCATCCCGCTCGCACTGCAAGGGCGCGACCTGCGGGTGACTGCGCAAACCGGTAGTGGCAAGACAGCCGCCTTTGTGTTGCCGATCCTCAACCGCCTGATCGGCCCGGCCAAGGTTCGCGTTGATATTCGCGCTGTGATCCTGCTGCCGACCCGTGAGCTGGCTCAGCAGACCCTCAAGGAAGTCGAGCGGTTTTCCCAGTTCACCTTCGTCAAGGCCGGTTTGATCACCGGTGGTGAGGATTTCAAGGTCCAGGCAGCCATGCTGCGCAAGGTTCCGGACATCCTCATCGGCACGCCGGGTCGTCTGCTCGAGCAGCTCAACGCTGGCAACCTCGACCTCAAGCACGTTGAAGTGCTGGTGCTGGACGAAGCCGACCGCATGCTTGACATGGGCTTCTCCGAAGACGTCGAACGTCTGGCAGGCGAATGCGCCGGCCGCGAGCAGACCATGCTGTTCTCTGCAACCACCGGCGGTGCCGGCCTGCGGGAAATGATCGGCAAGGTGCTCAAGGATCCACAGCATCTGCAAGTCAACAGCGTCAGCGAACTGGCTTCCGGCACACGCCACCAGATCATCACTGCCGACCACAACGTGCATAAAGAGCAGGTGTTGAACTGGCTGCTGGCCAACGAGACCTACCAGAAAGCCATTATCTTCACCAACACCAAGGCCATGGCCGACCGCCTGTACGGCCGTCTGGTTGCGCTGGAATACAAAGCGTTCGTGCTGCACGGCGACAAGGACCAGAAGGACCGCAAGGCCGCCATCGACCGCCTGAAGCAGGGCGGCGCGAAGATCATGGTCGCGACCGATGTAGCGGCTCGCGGTCTTGATGTCGAAGGCCTGGACATGGTGATCAACTTCGACATGCCACGCAGCGGCGACGATTACGTCCACCGCGTCGGTCGTACCGGCCGTGCGGGCAGCGACGGTCTGGCGATCTCGCTGATCTGTCATGGCGACTGGAACCTGATGTCGAGCGTCGAGCGCTACCTCAAGCAGAGCTTCGAGCGTCGCGTCATCAAGGAAGTCAAAGGCACCTACGGCGGGCCGAAGAAGGTCAAGGCGTCGGGCAAGGCGGTAGGCGTCAAGAAGAAAAAGACCGACGTGAAGGGCGACAAGAAGAAAGTAGCGGCCAAAGGCCCTACCAAGCGCAAGACGGTCAACCGTCCCAAGTCTGATCTGGTCAGCCAGGACGGCATGGCACCCCTGAAAAAACGCAGCACCCCGGCCCCTGCTGCCGAGTGATTGCCATGATCGTTCCCGCGCAGGCGGGAACGATCAGTTCTTCCCCTCGTTTGCCCTCTGCGCAGACAACCGCCTGTATACCTTCCAGCAGCTTCTCTGAACCGTCATACACTCCCGCAGGTCACATTTTCTGAGTCGTATGCCTGTGGCTGGAGGTCATGGGCGATCAATCCATGCTGGACGGAGGTTTAGAAAAATGACTTACAACTGGGACCTTATTGAGCGTTTGTTGCACGACGTGCAGAACGACGGCGTCAAATCCACAGCCACTGAATTTGAGACGCTGCTCAATCGCGGCTTTATCGAACCGCTTCCTCATGTGGAAGGCGGGGATGGTTCTACCTATATTCTTACCGCTCTCGGTGCAAGACTGCTGGCTTTGATCGACAGCAGCATTCCGGGTAACGATCATCCGCGTCAGGTGCTGAACGAGCAGGCAGGTGATCCTCTTGATCGATCGATCTTTGAAGAGATTGCTAAAAAGCCACAGATTGCCTGATACCAAGGATGCTCTGCGTGCCGATTCAAGACCGGACGCAGAGCGACCATAACTGCGCGCCAACGCGGAGCGCAGGTACGATAGTTATCTCGAGCGTTGTCGTTCCCCACGCCCGATCACTGCTGCGACTTCAGACAATCCAGGTCGGTGAAGTCCTTGCGCATGTCAGCGATGCGGCTCAGCAGGCGGGTTCGTTGCTCCGGCGTGCTCTGGGCAGTGATGTCTACCAGCAATGAGATGGCAGCCTTCTCGGTCTGGTCATAGGCCTTGCGGTACTCAGGCGTCCAGAACGTCTCGCGGTCCTGTAGCAGGGCAGCGATGCGCTGTGGGAAGTCGCTCGCCTGACGCTGTTGCACGGTCGCCAGAAACAGGTTCTGCCAGCGTGTGCGGTTGTCGATCCAGGCCTTGTTCTGCTCGCCGAGCGAGGCGGACCAGGCCTGAATTCGATCCTTCTGCACCTGATTCAATTTGCCGATCCATGGGGTCAGGCGTTTTTGCATGCGGTCGGCGCGCTCGGCAATCTGGCGTTCCAGCGGCTGGTCGAGGTATTTGTTCTCGCGCTTGCGCTGATCCTTGGCGAACGACTCCTGCATTTCCTGTACTTGCTTGTCGTCAAAGCGCGACAGCAGTTCCACAGCTGACGGGGTGATTTCCCGGGAGATCTTTGCTATCGCGTCTTTGGCCTCGCTGGTGCGGGCCTCAAGCCCTTCATAGGTCACACGGTCGTTCTTGACCATGTCCTCCAGCTTGTCCAGCCAGGCCAGGTATTCCGGGAGTTGCGTGCTGCAATGCCAGCTCAGGTGTTGCTTGAGGCGCACATCCAGCCAGCTTTTCTGCTCCGAGTTCATGTCCAGGTAGTCGCTGAGCGTCCACGGAATGATCACATCCAGATTGCGATACGCCAGCCCGACCTGATTGCATCCGGCAAGCAGCGATACGGTCATCAACAGGGTGATGAAGGCTTTCAACAGAGACGGCATGACAACTCCTTGGCGTACTGACGTGCAGTAGAGGAGTGTAATGGCTAGCAGTTCTACCCAGTTAGAGGGTTAAAAAAACGAACGCACGGCCTTGAGCGTGAACGTCCCTTCACAGCGTGCGTTGTGGCCGCTGTAGACGCTGCAATCGCCGCCGCTCAGGCTTGAACCGCTGTAGATGAGGTTCATGTCGATGCCCAGCCAGGGGCGTGACAGGTTCAGTGACCAGTCGTTGAAGCCGTTGATCAAACCGCCGTCAGCGGAAGATTGCGGGGTGTCGAACTGGTGGTTGGCGTACTGCATGCGCACTCCGACGCCCAATTGTTCGATGGCCCCCAGATCGACAAACACCGTGCTGTCACGCGTGCCCACATCGTTGCTGAACGCAGCACCAATGCGGCTGCTTTGCATTCGCAGCCCGGCATAGAATTCGTGACTGTCGATCTGGCTGGTGTCCGGGTAGCTGTAGCGAATCATCCCCAGCTCGTAACCGAGGGTGCTGTCGAACGGCTTCTTGAAGCCCATGTAGGAATCCAGTTCCATTCCCGTGTCGGAAGCGAAGCCCATGTTCGGCGCCCATTGGCCGAAGTAGAAGCCGCTCTCGTGGGTCAGGTCCAGCCCGCCATGAAAAGAACCCGAGCCGCCGCTGGGTGTTACCAGGCCTTGTGCCATGCTGCGCGTGGGGGTGGTGGCGAGCTTCAGGTCGAAAGCACCCAGGTCCCGCTCCAGAACCTGGGCAGAGACGGACTGACAGACAAACAGGGCGCCGATAAACAACGCGTGTAAGCGATGGCTGAGCATGGCTCACTCCTTGATTTGCGAGGAGTGTGGTCAGGAATGGCGTATCGAAAATGGCTCAGGAGCCAGACACAAGCCGCGTGCTAGAGCCCTGCAAGGATACCGGCGAAATCGTCTTTAAACAGACCGTTCATCGATTTGCCGATTATTGAGTGGCAGCGGTGGTCTGCGCGGGCGGAATGACCAACCCTCGAATCACCACCAGCGCCTGGGTGAACGACGGATAACCGCTCTTGGCGACGTCCAGTTCGGCGTACTCGGCCTGATAATGCTGAGACAGTTTCGGGTCGCTGATGCTCAGTTGCTGAGAGAGCAGGGCGATGGCCAAGGGGTGCTTGTTCTTTGCGGCGGTCTGCAGCAAGTCTATGACCCGGTCCTGATCCGCCTGCTGACGAATCAGCAGCACGGCCTCGTAGAACTCGGCCTCACCCGAGGCATCGTCAAGGCCGGCACGGCGCAGTATGGCTTCGGCCAGCTCGTAGTTCTCGCGGTTGTCTTCGCTGATCAGCAACTTGGCCTGGAGCATGTCGTTCTGGTACAGCAAATGCTCGGCCCGGCAGGAACTGTCAGCGAGCTGGCTGCCATTGGGACCGTTTTCGCAATGATGCGATGCGCAGCCGCCAAGGTAGACAAGTGCGCCGAAAAGCATCCAGTTCTTCATTCGAGCATTCCACAAAGGAGATAGCGTCCAGAGCGTGATCCAGCTCGTGGTCATAGTGATATCAGAGGAGAGAGTAGCAGCGTGGCCGGAAGAATATCCAGCGAAGGATGGTCAATCTAGCGCCTTGAGCGTCAAGGCGCATAGAGATCGACAGGTAAAACGCGGTTTTACTTTTTACCGAGATTGATCTGCTTGGACGGTGCGAAGGTCTGGCCACTCACGCCTTTGGCAATTTGCTGGATTTCGCCGCCGGATTTCAGGAAAGCCGCGATTTGCGCGTTGATCGAGTCGCTCGTTTCAACGGCTGGGGCGGGTTTGGCTTTCGAGTGGGATGCTTTGATACGCATGGCTGCCATTTACCTTCATAAACGTAATACGGCCAGCCAGAATACAGGAAATGCTTGATTGTTGCTTGGCAAATATGGCATCCGCTCGAGGCAGGCGTGCGCGGCTGACAGTTCTGCTCGTGACGCTGAAAAAATTCAACTCTTTGTTTTAAAGGGGATTTTAAGTTATCGAGTATCCGAGCTCACAGCGCCGGGTGATTTGTCAGGGGCGAGGAACCTGACGAATGGAAGCCGTGTTGATGCCGGTTACCACGCAACGCGAACCCGGACAGAAACTCGGGTAGAATGCCGCCCACGTAATGAGGGTATCTGGAAATGGCTTTAATCGGGCGCTACAACAGCTTGCAAATCGTCAAGCACACTAACTTCGGTCTGTACCTGGACGGAGCGCAGGATGGCGAAATCCTGCTGCCCAATCGGTACATCCCCAAGGATGTGCCGACCGAAGATGAAGACTGGCTCAATGTGTTCATCTACCTGGACAGCGAAGACAAGCTGATCGCCACCACTGAGAAACCCAAGGTGCAGGTCGGCGAGTTTGCCAGCCTCAAGGTGGTTGAAGTCAACAGCATCGGCGTGTTCCTGGACTGGGGCCTGCCCAAGGACCTGCTGCTGCCTTACTCCGAAGAGAAGCGCACCCTGCAGGCTGGCGAGTATTGCGTGGTTCACGTCTATCTCGACAAACACACGCGCCGCATCACCGCCACTGCACGTCTGGATCGCTATCTGGACAAGACGCCTGCCAACTACAGCGTGGGCCAGGAAGTCGACCTGCTGGTGGCTGAAGCGACCGACATGGGCTTCAAGGCGATCATCAACAACAAGCACTGGGGCCTGATTCACAAGAACGAAGTGTTCAAGTTCATGCGCGCCGGCAAGCAGGAAAAAGGCTACATCAAGGAAATCCGTAGCGACGGCAATATCAGCCTGAGCCTACAGCCGGTGGGCGCAGAAGCGGCCAGCAGCCTTAACACAAAAATCCTCTCCAAACTGCGCGAGAACAACGGCACCTTGCCCGTCAGCGACAAGAGCGACCCGCAAGTCATCAGCGGCTTGTTCGGCGTCAGCAAAGGCAACTTCAAGAAAGCCATCGGGGCGTTGTACAAACAGGGTCAGATCGTGATTCACGCTGACCGCATCGACCTGGTCTGATACATCGCCCAGTCCTGGATAGCTGAGCGCCGCGGCTGCGCGCTCAGGGTTATGGTTATACAGAAACCTGACTGACTCTTGTGCCGATGCTCTGCGTCACATCTGTGCAGCAACACAACGGCATGCCTTGCCCGTACTCACTGCACATAAACGAAAGCGCTTTTTTATCGCGGTATCACTGGCGACGCAGAGTGCGACGTAAGTGGCAGGGCGAAGGAACCCGACGAAGTCGGGCCGGAAACGGAGCGTGGGGGTTGGTTACTTCGGCCCCATCAAAGTAACTCGCCGAGGGGCGAAAAGGTGACTCAAGTAGAGCCGAAATCTCACTGAATCGCAGAGCTGTGTGACGCAGAGCGTCACGAAATGCATTACCACGCGGAGCGTGGGAACGAGAAAATACGGTACACCGTATGCATCGGTTTCAGGGCCGCTTCGCAGCCGCCGTAACCTCCGAAAGCTCCCACGCCCTCCAGGCAGAAGCCTGCCATCACCCACCCTTTCATACCCCTCTTGAAAGTCTCATTAGCGCTTTCTGCAAAAATGTACCCCAAGCCGCCCGCATTCTGGCGAACACTGCGGGTCATACCCTCATGCGGGCCTTTCCGAGCCCGGAATCTGACCAAGGGCGCCCTATGAAAAAAATACTGACGGCTTACATCGGCACGCTGCTGGCGTTTCTGATCCTCGACGGCTTATGGCTGGGCGTACTCATGGGGCCGACCTACCGAGAATGGCTCGGGCCGCTGATGCTGGCCACACCCGTATTGGGCCCTGCGATTGCGTTTTATCTGCTCTACGGCGCGGGTGTGGTGGTGTTCGGCGTGATGCCAGCCGTCAGGGAGCAGCGCTTGAGCCGCGCGACCCTGTTCAGTGGTCTGCTGGGGCTGGTTGCCTACGGCACCTACGACCTGACCAACTGGGCGACGTTGCAGGGCTGGCCTGCGCAACTGGCGCTGGTAGATCTCGCGTGGGGCACGGTGGTGTCGGCACTGGCCGGCACGGCAGGGTATCTGGCCGTTCGACGCTTCGGCGGTTAGAGGAAAACTGCCTGCACAATGAAAGTCGCTGACCGGCGACTTCCACGGGCAACCGTCACAACATCAGGTCAGTTCTGCAAGAAGCCGGCAAAACCCAGCGTGCTGCCCTTGGGGCGCATGTCCTTGAGGAACGAGTCCTTGTCGGCGCTCAACTCCAGGCTGACCGTCGGTTTGCGCTTGTCTGCGTTGCGTACCTCAAGGCCTTCCATGTGGTCACGCATGAACACAGTGGTCACTTTCAGGTGCAGCAACTGGTCAGTCTGGGGCGTGTGCAGCAGCAGGTGCAACCACTCGTACTGGCCTACTTGCAGGCGCGGAACCGGCAGGTCGAACCACCAGATGTTGCGTTTGGGGTCGAGCACTGCGAAGTGTGTGTTGTTGACGCCGAGCACTGCGCCGCCCAGCTCCTGGTTTCTGCGTGCAATGGCCAGCTTTTTATCGAGTTTCATAGCGTTCCTGAGAATCGGATTGTTCAGCCTGTCGGCAGTGCCGGACACCTGTGCGGCGCATTCTCGCACAAAGTCCGTCACAAACTCGCCGCGAGCGATTGAAATGCCGCTTCGGCGGCCAGCGGACGGGCGGCATCACGAGGCTCAAAAATACTTGAAACTCTTCGCAATCGAGGCAGGTCAATCATTTTGTCGAGTACGACATCCGATTCCAGCGCGGTCTTCAGACCCAGGAGATTTTCGATGAGCAGCACCAGCGATAAAGTCAAAGGCATGGCCAACGAAGCAGTGGGCAACGTCAAGCAAGCTGTTGGCAAGGCTACCGATAACACTAAGTTGCAGGCTGAAGGCAAGGCGCAAGAGCTCAAAGGCGAAGGCCAGCAGGCTAAAGGCGAAGTGAAAGACGCCGTCAAGAAAGGCGTCGACAAGGTGTGAATCGACGGTTCCCGGCACATTCAGGCCGGGAATACGCCACGCCGATAACGGTCATCCCAGGATGGCCGTTATGCTTTCTGCTCTGCGAGACTGAAACCTTTCACGACCTGCCCAGTCAATGTGCCATCGGTGTTTGCATGTCGCTTTGAACAGCTTGGCGTGTGATGCAGGAAATACCGGTCTTCAGGATGTAAGGTGTTCCAGTTAGGGAGCGAGAGGAAGCGCCATGATTTTCCCCCATTTGCGTCAACTGCGAGTCAGCAAAGTGCTGTTGCGCACCGTCAATGAGTTTCTTGACGACGAGATGTCCACCTACGCTTCGGCACTGGCTTACCAGATGCTGTTTTCGTTGTTCCCGTTTCTGCTGTTTCTGATCGCCTTGATCGGTTTTCTGCATCTGCCTGACTTTTTCTCGTGGCTGCGCCTGCAATCCGAGTTGGTCCTGCCCCCGCAGGCCTTGGAGCAGGTCAACCCGGTCATTGACCAGTTGCAGCAATCCAAGGGCGGCTTGCTGTCGATCGGTATCGTGATCGCTTTGTGGACCGCTTCGGCGGGTGTGCGCCTGATGATGAGCGCCATGAACGCTGCCTATGATGTGGTTGAAGGACGCCCTATCTGGAAACGCTTTCCGCTGTCGATTCTCTACACCGTCGGTATTGCCGGCATGTTGCTCGCAGCAGCGGCATTCATGGTGCTCGGCCCGCAGGTGATGAACTGGATCGCGGCGCAGATCGGCATGGAAGACTTTATTGTCACGTTGTGGACCATCCTGCGCTGGCCGGCAATCATCCTGCTATTGATGGTCGCTGTGGCGTTGATCTACTACGTGATGCCTGACGTGAAACAAGAGTTTCGTTTCATCACGCCCGGCTCGGTGCTGGCCGTGGTGGTGTGGATTGTCGCCTCGCTGGCATTCGGCTTCTACGTCAAGACGTTTGCCGACTACAACGCCATGTACGGCAGCATTGGTGCGATCATTGTGCTGTTGCTGTACTTTTATATTTCCGCTGCCGTGCTGTTGCTGGGGGCGGAAATGAATGCGGTGATCGAGCACATGTCCGCAGAAGGCAAGGAAGCAGGCGAGAAAGAACCGGGCGACGGCCTGGGTGACGAGCAGAACGAAGCGGGCGGCAAGCAGCACGTTTCCGGCCTGGGCCGCGATCATTCAGTGCCATTGCCGAAGGCTGACGAAACCTGATCACTATCTGTGGCAAGATCGCGTTTTACCCGAAGGGCAGGCAGCCATGATCCGTAACATCCTGAAGATGGGCGATGAGCGCTTGTTGCGCATCGCCCCGCCGGTTCCCGCAGAAATGTTCGGCAGCAGTGAGCTTGAGACGCTGATTGCCGACATGTTCGAGACCATGCACAGCGTGGGCGGAGTGGGCCTGGCGGCACCGCAGATCGGCATTGATCTGCAGTTGGTGATTTTCGGTTTTGAACGCAGCGAGCGTTATCCCCAGGCCGAAGCCGTCCCCCAGACCATCCTCCTCAACCCGTTGATTACCCCATTGCATCCTGGCGTTGAAGAGGGCTGGGAAGGCTGTTTGTCGGTGCCAGGGTTACGTGGCATGGTGGACCGTTATCAGAGCATCCGTTATGAAGGTTTTGACCCGGACGGTCAGCCGATCGAACGCATCGCTCACGGTTTTCACGCGCGGGTTGTCCAGCATGAATGCGATCATCTGATCGGTCGGCTGTACCCGTCGCGCATTACTGATTTCAGCAAATTCGGCTTCATGGACGTGATGTTTCCGGACATGGACCCCAATGCGGATGAATGATCGCTCGTGCGCTGCGCAAACCCGCTAGGCTTCCCGATGCAGCGCCACCAAAGGTTTGCTGCGGCTGTAACGCATCAATCGTTCGCCCAGCGCCTGCGGTAGACGCTGCGCCGTTTCAAACCCTGCCAGTCGATAAAAACCTTGCAGGTCGGGATGGCAAAACAACCAGACCGGGCCTGACAGGGGCAGCAGTGCGGCGTCGATCAAACGTTGCGCGACTGCATTGCCACGTAACGGTGGCGCCACGAACAGCCCGGTCAGCCAGTGACCGTCCGCCACGGGCGTAAGGCACAAGGCACCGATGATTTCTTCCTGCTTCGCAACCCAGGCCTGCCCTTTGCTGGCTGCGCGCATTGACGACTGGTGTTCGCGATAGAACTTGCCCAGCAGCGGGCGGCAGGCATCGGGTAACAGGCAAAACTGGATTTCGGGCATCGCAAGCGGGCTCGACGGCGCGGATTGAAGGGTTCGCATCATACAGAGGCCCACGTCGTTACAACTAATCGTAGCGCGCTGATGTCGATAGTTTCAGAGACGATTTTTCCCGCGCCATTCGAGGTGAGCATGAGAATACTGATACGACTGCTGAGTTGTTCACTGCTGGCGCTGGGACTGGCCAGTGCGCCTGCGATGTCTGCTGAAAAAGCCAGGCCGATCCAGTTTGGCGCACTGACCTGGGAAAGCGGCAGCCTGATCACCGAAGTGCTGCGCACCATCGTCGAGAAGGGCTATGGCTACCCGACCGACACCTTGCCCGGCAGCACCGTCAGCCTGGAAACCGCTCTGGCAAAGAACGACATCCAGGTGATTGCCGAAGAGTGGACCGGACGCAGCCCGGTGTGGGTCAAGGCCGAGGCTGAAGGCAAGGTGTTGGGGCTGGGCGATATCGTCAAGCACGCAGACGAAGGCTGGTGGGTGCCTGAGTATGTGATCAAGGGCGATGCCGCCAAAGGCATCAAGCCGATGGCGCCCGAGTTGAAGACGGTTGAGGATCTGGCACGCTACAAGGATGTCTTCAAAGACCCGGAGTCGCCTGAAAAAGGCCGCTTCCTCAACAGCCCGAGCGGCTGGACCTCAGAGATCGTCAATACGCAAAAGCTCAAGGCTTATGGCCTCAACGACAGCTTCGTCAACTTTCGCACAGGTTCGGGGGCAGCGCTGGATGCCGAGGTGGCAGCGGCCATCCGCCTTGGCAAGCCGGTGCTGTTTTACTACTGGTCGCCAACACCGCTGTTGGGCACTTATAAGTTCATCAAGCTGCAAGAGCCAGCCTTCGACGCTGAAGCCTGGAAAACCCTGACCGACGCCAGTAACCCCAATCCGCGGGGCACGTCCTCGCTGGCCGCGACCTTGTCCATTGGTGTGTCCGCAGAATTCAGCAAGCAGTACCCGGAACTGGTGAGTGTCTTCAAACAGGTCGATTTCCCGATCGGCCTGCTCAACCAGACGCTCAGTGACATGAGCAAGAAGCATGAAGATCCCAAGGTCGCTGCCACCAGGTTCCTCAAGCAGAACCCTGACGTCTGGAAAACCTGGTTGCCTGCCGATGTTGCCAGTCGGGTCAGTGCAGCCCTTTGACCGAGGCTGTTGGATGATGACAGATCTGGCATAGCTGATAGCGTCATCAATGACCGGTATGCGACCTGTCAGGTGGTCATGGCTTGCCAAACTGTTAGGCTCAAGGTTCAGTCGATTCATGCTCAGGAGGAGCCATGACTGATCACATTCATGGCTCGCGCAAAGCGTGGCAGGCCGGTCTGGCGTTGATCGTCTGCCTGTGTGTGGACTCCATGCACCCGGCAGGCGCCGAGGAGGTCGATGACACGGCGCTGGCGCTGGTGGAGCAGCGAAAGCTCGGTGAAGGTTTGGCCTGGCTGGGCTATCAGGGTGCCTCGCGCACGGTGACATTTGCCAGTATTGTGCAGGCAGTCGGCAAGACCGAAGCGCAGGAACTGGTGCAAAGGGAGTTACAGCGTTTGCAGCCTGATTATCAGACCCAGTGGGATCGTAATCTGGCTGCAGCGTATGCACGCTCCTTCACTGCCGAAGAGTTGCGCTTGCTCAATGAAGGTAATGACTCGCCGTCGCTGGCGAACAGATTCCGGGTCAGAAACACTCAGGTCAGTGCCGACATGAAAGCCCGTTCCTCGGAACTGCTGGGACAATTCGTAAGCCGAGCGCTCGGCAATGCCCAGGCGGCGTTGCAGCGTTGATCGATTTATTTTCTGAAGAGATGAGGCACAAACATGGACGCATTCATGCAGGCTGCAATCGATGAGGCGCAACTGGGGCTGGATGAAGGCGGAATCCCCATCGGCTCGGTCATCGTTCACGCAGGCAAGATCATCGGCCGGGGCCATAACCGCCGGGTGCAAGAGGGCAGTGCCACACGACATGGCGAGATGGACGCACTGGAGAACGCCGGTCGTCAACCCGCCAGCGTGTACCGTGAAGCGGTGCTCTACACCACGCTGTCCCCTTGCGCGATGTGCAGTGGCGCAATTTTGCTTTACGGCATTCGCAAAGTAATCGTTGGCGAAAACCATTCATTCATGGGTGAGGAAGAACTGCTGCGTTCGCGCGGTGTGCAGATCGAGGTGCTTGATAACGAACGCTGCAAGCACATGATGCAAGGTTTCATCGCCGACAAGCCCGAACTGTGGAACGAAGACATCGGCGAGTAAGGCGCTGGTCGCTAGGCATGGATCAGGCCAGCTCTTGTGCCAACTTGTGCGGGGCGGTTCAACCTGCGTTGGCACGCCTTTGGTGACATTCTGCGTCACACCTCTGTTGCGGCACCCGGAAGTATTCTTGACCGTGACAACCGCAACGGTCATTAATCTTCTTCAAACTCCGGCCCTAAAATTCTGTTTGTGCCACTAGTGTGCCTTTAACGGTGATAATCTCCTCTCATCATCATGACTGCATGCACACCAAGCCGGTGGCGTGGCTATTTTCGGAGCCCGATATGTCGGTCCAACAGCGCAATAACGTCAACATCATGGGCGATGGACCGGCCACTCTGATTTTTGCTCATGGATTTGGCTGCGATCAGCACATGTGGCGTTTTATGGCGCCTCACTTTGCCGAGCGCTTCAAGGTTGTGCTCTTTGACCTGGTGGGCAGCGGCAACTCCGATGTGTCGGCCTGGTACCCGCACAAATACGCCTCGCTCAAGGGCTACGCCACTGACTTGCTGGAACTGGCCGACGAGTTCGCCGGAACCGGGCCGGTGGTGCATATCGGTCACTCGGTCAGTTGCATGATCGCCGTGCTCGCCGAGCTTCAGTCGCCAAGCCGGTTCGACAGCCACATCATGGTCGGTCCTTCGCCTCACTACCTCAACGACGGCGATTACCTGGGCGGTTTTACCCGCGCTGACGTGGACTCGCTGCTGGAAACCCTGGAAAGCAATTACCTGGGCTGGGCCAGCACCATGGCGCCGACGTTGATGGGGGCTGGCGACCGGCCGGAACTGAGCGAAGAACTCGCCAGCAGTTTTTGTCGCACCAATGCCGAAATCGCCAAGCAGTTTGCTCGCGTGACGTTCCTCTCCGACCATCGTGCCGATGTTGCGCGATTCAACAGCAGGACGCTCATTTTGCAAAGCAGCGACGATCTGGTCGTGCCAGTGCAGGTCGGCGAGTATCTGCACCATGTGATCGCCGACAGCGCCTTGCACATGATCGACAACGTCGGGCATTACCCGCACATGAGTGCGCCGCAAGAGTGTATTACGGCCATGAATCTGTTTCTGGCACCTTACGAGAGCCCTGATCATGCTGCTTGAGCAGGAGAGTCTGCCGGCAACAGGCGAGCTGTACGAACATGCAGCCTGCGGCCTGCTGGTGACGTTGCCCAATGGCACGATAGAACGTGCCAATCTGACCTTCTGCCGCTGGCTGGGGCTGGAGCGCGAGGCGGTGATCGGCCGACGCTTCCAGGACCTGTTGAATCTGGCAGGCAAAGTCTTTCTGCAAACACATTGGGCACCGCTGTTGCAGACCCAAGGATCGATTGCCGAAGTCAAAGTCGAGCTGATCCACGCCGATGGCCGCTCGGTGCCCATGATGCTCAACGCCATACGCCGTGAGTACCCGTCAGGGTTTCTGCACGAGGTGGCAGTGTTTCTGGCCGAGGAACGCAACAAGTACGAACGTGAATTGCTGGCCGCACGCAAGCTGGCCGAAGAGCTGCTGCAGCATCAGATGACGGTTCAGAGCGAGCTGACCTCGGCACGCAACCGCCTGCGTCTGGCCCACGCCGAGGCAGAAATACGAGCGATTTTTGCCGAACAGATGATCGGTATTGTCAGTCACGACCTGCGCAATCCGCTGGCGGCGATCAAGATGGCTGCCGGGCTGCTGGAGCGTACCAAGCTCGAGTCGCGGCAGGAGCGCATTCTGGGGCATATCCATCATTCCACCGACCGTGCCGAGCGCATGATTGTCGATCTGCTGGACTTCACCCATGCCCGTGTCGGCAGCGGCATCACCGTGGTCCCTCAGCTTATCGACCTGCACGCGGTTGTCGCCCGAGGTGTGGAGGAGCTGCGTCAGGTGTTCCCCCACCGTGTGTTGGTTCATCGCAGCGAGGGGCAGGGCGCGTGCTCGGCTGACCCTGATCGTCTGTTGCAGGTGCTCGGTAATCTGGTCAGCAACGCTGTCAATTATGGCGAAGATGGCAGCGATATTCTGATTACCTCATCGTTCGAGACTTACCTCATCAAGTTGTCGGTGCACAATTTCGGCGAGCCGATACCGCTGGAAAAAGTCGACGATCTCTACGAGCCCGTGATGCATGTGGTCAGCGACAGCGATGAAACCAGAACCGTCGGTCTGGGTTTGTTCATCGTCCGCGAGATTATTCGGGCACACCTGGGCGAGATAACGGTTAGTTCTTCGACCGACGCGGGCACAACCTTCACAGTCGCCTTTCCGCGTCCGGTTGTATGACTGGACGCCTTCTGCAACGGCAGTTGTGCCCGGTGAGGTAATCTTCAAAGAGGCCGATCCCGAGCGCACAAATAGCATCAAGCACGTAGAATGTCGTCCTGCGCCATCACCTCCAGGCTAAAACAGGTCCTACATGCGGCAATCCATTTCAAATGATGTAGCCACAATCAGCCGGATCAGCGCGGTGCCGGCGATTCTGCAAGTCATTACCGAATCCACCGGCCTGGGTTTCGCGGCAGTGGCGCGCGTCACCGAAGACTCCTGGACGGCCTGCGCGGTCCTGGACAACCTCGGTTTTGGTTTGAAGCCTGGTGGTGAGCTGGAGCTGATCAGTACGATCTGCCACGAGATACGCGCCTCTCATAAGCCGGTGGTGATCGATCATGTCGCTGAGGACGAGCTGTTCTGCGCGCATCACACACCGCGTCGCTACAACTTCCAGAGCTACATATCGATACCCATTTTTCTCACCGATGGCAGTTTTTTCGGCACCATCTGTGCGCTCGATCCCAAGCCCGCCAAGCTGACCGGCACGCCTATCGAGGCGATGATGGTGTCGTTCGCGCGCCTTCTGGCGCTGCAGATCGAGGCCGAAGAGAACATGCAGCGTGTGCAGGCCGATCTTCTGGCCGAGCGCGAAGTGGCTGAGCTGCGTGATCAATTCATCGCCGTTCTGGGGCATGACCTGCGCAATCCGCTGTTTGCCATCAATGCGAGTGCCGAGCTGTTACTGCGCCGCCCGCTGGATGACAAGACGTTGCAGGTCGCTCAGCACATCCTGACGTCGGGCCAGCGTGCCTCGCAACTGGTCGATGACGTGCTTGATTTCGCCCGTGGTCGTATGGGGCATGGCATTCCGTTGAGCATTCACGACGCCCATGGCCTGGACAAAACGCTTGAGCATGTGGTGTCTGAGATACAGCGTGTGCACCCCTCCCGACTGATTCGTTCGAATATCGGGGCGCTGGAGCTCATTCGCTGTGACCATGAGCGGATCGCGCAACTGCTGTCCAATCTGGTCTCCAACGCGATCACCCACGGCGCCTCTGACAGCTCGGTCGAGGTGGCCGCCGGGGTGCTCGGCGACAGGTTTGTGCTCAGCGTTGCCAATCAGGGTGAGCCGATCCCCGAGTCAATGCGTTCGCAGCTGTTTCTGCCGTACTCACGGCCGATCACTAACGAGCCGCAGGCCGGGCTGGGGCTGGGTTTGTATATCGCCAGCGAGATAGCGCAGGCTCACGGCGGCACGCTTGACGTGTGCTCGACGCAGGAAGGTGGCACCGTATTCACCTTCAGCATGCCGCTGAAGCCGAGCAGCACCTGCCCGCACGCCGAAGACCTGTGACCGCATAGCGGGCACTTCAGGCCCCTGCAGAAACAAGACCACGGCCCGCATCTCGTTCTCCAGCGTATCGGGCTTTGACCATCCTTGTTACAAACTTGCGCATCGCTTTACTTGCTCATCGTCAGTGTCGGGTCGAACCTGAAGCCTCGATTGCCATCAAAGGCCTGGGTCTCCATCGTTACCCGGAGCCTTCACCTGTACCAAGAGGTATGTGATGAACAGTTTTATGCGCAATCTTATTGCAGGCGCGCTCGTTGCGTTGTCGGGCGTCAGTGCCATTCAGGCACAGACCCTGCCGAACAGCACCCTCAATAACGGTGCCAGCAGCAACCCCTACAACAGCTCGATCAAGCGTTCCAACCCCAACAGCCGTCAGGGCACCGAATCGAGCGTGCCGCGCGCTCCTGGCCCCAACATTGCGCCACCCGTGCGCAAGCCTACGCTGGAGAACGGCGGTATCGGTAACGGTTACCCGACGCGTCAGACCTCGCCGCGACCGTCTACACCGACCACAGACCCCAAACGCGCCAACTGAATGTTCAACATTTTCAACCCAACGAGCCCGTTGACTGACGGGACGTCGACCCAATGCATAAGGAAACGCCCATGCTTAAAAAAAACCTGATCGCGACATGGTGTACAGCGGCCATTCTGAGCCTGCCGATGACGGCGAGCGCCGCTACCGAGCAGTACAAAAGCGAGCTGGGCACATTGACTGTCAGTTCGGTGGCTGAAGGGCTGGACCATCCTTGGGGGCTGGCGTTTTTGCCTGACAAACAGGGCATGCTGGTGACCGAGCGTTCCGGCAACCTGCGCATCGTGTCGGCGGATGGCAAGCTGTCCAAGCCGCTTTCCGGCGTGCCTGAAGTCTGGGCGCGCAAGCAAGGTGGCCTGCTTGACGTCGTGCTGTCGCCAGACTTCGCCAAGGACCGAATGGTGTATCTGACCTACTCCGAAGGCAGCGGCAAGACCGCCGCCGAGGGTGATACTGCCGGTACGGCAGCGGGGCGTGGCCGTCTATCCAGAGACATGACTCGTCTGGAAGACTTTGAGGTGATCTTCCGCCAGCAGCCAAAACTGTCGATCGGCAATCACTTCGGCTCGCGAATGGTCTTTGATCGCGACGGTTACCTGTTTATCGCACTGGGCGAGAACAATGATCGCCCGACCGCGCAGGACCTGGACAAGCTGCAAGGCAAAGTTGTGCGTATCTACCCGGACGGCAGCGTGCCGAAAGACAACCCTTTTGTCGGTCAGAAAAACGTCCGGCCAGAGATCTGGTCTTACGGCCATCGCAACCAGCAGGGCGCAGCGCTCAACCCATGGACCGGCACATTGTGGACCAACGAGCACGGGCCCAAAGGCGGCGATGAGTTGAACATTATCGAGCGCGGTCAGAACTACGGCTGGCCAATCGCGACCCACGGCATCAATTATTCGGGCGAACCGATTCCTGAAGCCAAGGGCACGTTTGTCGAAGGCTTCAAAATACCGTTCCACGTCTGGGAAGTGTCACCGGGCATCAGCGGGATGGCGTTCTATGACCACAGCCTGTTCAAGGCATGGGATCACAGTCTGTTCATCGGTGCACTGGCGACTGAAGAACTGATCAGGCTGAAGTTCGAGGGTGACAAGATCGTTCATGAAGAACGACTGTTGAAAGACATGAAACAGCGGATACGCGATGTGCGTCAGGGACCGGATGGTTATGTGTACCTGTTGACCGATGACGACAAGGGAAGTGTATTGAAAGTCGGGCTGGCTAATTAATAAGTGTCAAATGCTTGAAACGAAAATTCCCACAAGTACGTGGGAATTTTCTTATAAGTGTTACAGGTAGGTCAGGCTGCCGGATTAATGATCTTGCGCGTCACGCACCACTTTGCCGGTCTTGGCGTCAACGTCGTAGTTCCATTCAACGCGATTAGGACCTTTCAGCTCGATCTGATAAACGAGTTGGCCAGTAACGGTCTTGTCCAGCTCGGTATCGTGGATCGTGAAGCCGGGGTGTGCAGCCAGAGCCTGTTTGTTGAACTGTTCGAAGTCACCTACTGTGCCCGCCTTGTGCAGGCGAACTACTTCATCGGGACCAATATCGGCTTGGGCAGCACCGGCAGCAGCAGTGAGGGCAACAGCAGCGAAGAGGGCAGGCATAAGTTTCATAAGGTGTTCCTTCTGATTGATCTGTTTTAATGGAGTCGTCAAACGCTGATTGGTTCAGCCGTTTTGTTGGCGTCAGATTAGCTGCGCTTACTTAATTCACGCTTAATTATTCCAGCCTGCAACAGTTTTGCTTCGCTGCCTGCCGTCTGCTTCGTAAGTAAAGTTTTCCAGAACCCTTCGTTTATACCGAAGCGTCACGTAGAGGTTGAAAAAAACCGGCAGTGAACGTACAAGGTTGCCCCCTGCCGGAAGGTGCATCGCGTCTGTCCAGGCGCCTGTCCCTGCGGAGTCTGATCGATGAGTACGCCATACCGACCTGCCATGCATCACGCTTGGCGATTGCTGCCCCTGGGGATGGCGGTCGCCTCGCCGCTGCTGGCCGCAGAGCCGCTCAATCTGGATGCGGTCAACGTAACCGGGTTCAGCGAGCAGGAAAGCGCCAGCGACTATAGAGCTGGCCGTGCATCGATTTATGGGCTCGATCAGGCTTTGTTGCTCGACACGCCCGCTTCGGTGTCGGTGTTCAGCGAAGCGCTGATCAAGGACCGTCAGGCAAAGCTGCTGAGTGACGTGCTGCGCAACGATGCCTCGGTGGGCGAGGGCTATGCGCCGGTGGGCTATTACGAAAACTTTGTGGTGCGCGGCTTCTCGTTGAACGCGGCCAACAGCTATCGCATCAATGGCCGCAGCATCGCCGGCGAGCAGAACGTGGCGCTGGAAAACAAGCAACAGGTCGAGCTGCTTAAAGGCTTGTCTGGCCTGCAGAGCGGCGTTTCCGAGCCGGGTGGCGTCATCAACTATCAGACCAAACGCGCGCAGGACGTCCGGTCGGTCACGGTGTCCAGCAACGAGCACGGTGAGCGCTACATTGCCACCGACGTCGGCGGCTGGTTCGGCAGCGAGCAGCAATTCGGTCTGCGCGCCAACCTGGCTCACGAAGACATTCGTTCCTATGTCGAGCATGCCGACGGTCAGCGCGATTTTGCATCGCTGGCGTTCGACTGGAACATCAGCGAGCGGGCCTTGCTGCAACTGGACGTCGAGTACCAGAACAAAGAGCAGCGCTCGGTGCCCGGTTATCAACTGCTGGGCGGTACAACGCTGCCCCACGATGCCTCGCCGCGCAAACTGCTGGGCTATCAGAACTGGTCCAATCCGGTGGGTATCGAATCGCTGAACATGAGCGGGCGCTTCGAATACCGGTTCACTGACAGCTGGAAGGGCAGCCTCAGTGCATCGCGCAGCCGGGTGGTCATCGATGACTACAGCGCCTTTGCGTGGGGCTGCTATGGTTCGGCCAGTTGCGCAACAGAAGCTGTGCCCAACCATTTCAGCGCCGAGGGGGGGTATGACATCTATGACTTCCGCAGCCCCGACGACACGCGTCGCAACGATGAGGTCGAGGCGGCGATGTCTGGCACCTTCGCGACCGGGGCTCTCGAGCATCAACTGACCTTCGGCACCAGCGCCTACCGGCGCACCGTAGACACGCGCGGCACCTTCAACGAGTTTGTGGGCTCGGGCAACATCAATGAATCGCCTGAGCCGGTCGCGCCGTCCAGCCTGCCACTGACGCACACTGAGCGCCGTCTGGACAGCCGCCAGTACGGGCTGTTTGTCAGCGACCGTATCAGCTTCAACGACCGTTGGCAGGCGGTGCTGGGCGGGCGTGAGGTCCGGCTTGATGAACGGGCCTTCAACGAGGACGGCAGCGATGCGCGGCACACCGAACGTTACGTGTTTCTGCCGCAGGCGGCGCTGATTTACAAGCCGCTGGACAACATTTCGTTGTACACCAGCTACAGCAAGGGCCTCTCGCTGGGCGGGACAGCCGCCTGGTTCACCACCAACGCCAGCGAAATTCTCGCACCGACCGTATCGCGGCAACTTGAGGCGGGCATCAAGTACGACTGGCAACGCATGAGTCTGACCGCGGCGCTGTTTCAGGCCCGTCAGGCCTACCAGTATTCCAGGCCCAACGATGACGGCACCTTTACCTACGTTCAGCAGGGCGAACAGAAGAACACCGGGCTTGAACTGGGCGCGAGGGGCTGGCTGACCGACCGCCTGCAGATATCGGCAAGTGCGGCCGCTATTCGTGCACGGGTCGAAGGCAGCGGCACCGAGGCCTATGAAGACCATCAGGCGCTCAACGTGCCCAAATACCGCGCTACGCTGCAAGCCGATTACAGCCTGCCGATTCGCGGCCTGGCCCTGCTTGGCGGTATGCAGTACAGCGCCAGCAAATATGCCGACCGCACAGGCTCGGTACAGGTCAACGACTACGCGCTGTTCAACCTCGGCAGCCGCTACAGCACCAAAGTGGGCGGGTATGACACCGTACTGCGCCTGACCGTTGATAACCTGTTCGACAAACGCTACTGGCGCGACGCCGGGGAATACCTGGGCGATGATTACCTGTTCATGGGCGCCCCGCGAACGGCAAGCTTGTCTGCATCGGTCAACTTCTAAGTCAGCGGGCCGACGGTTGCAACGCGTGAGGCCCGCTTCAGCGCGTTGCACGTCGTATCAGTGTCAAGCCAGGCGGGCTGCACCAGACATTGCAGCGCATGCGCTGGCACGCTTTGCTATTCTTCGCGCCCTGCGAGTGCCGGGCGCTCTTTTCTGCCATGTTTCGGGGGCATCATGACGGCCAACGTACACCCTGCTCCTCAACCTTTCAGCAAAGCCGATTACAAGACCCTGAGCCTTGCGGCGCTGGGTGGGGCGCTGGAAATCTACGACTTCATCATCTTCGTCTTCTTTGCGTTGACCCTCAGCCAGCTGTTTTTTCCTCCGGACATGCCTGAGTGGTTGCGCCTGCTGCAAAGCTTCGGGATCTTCGTGACGGGCTATCTCGCCCGTCCGCTGGGCGGGATTCTGATGGCGCACTTCGCCGACCGGCTGGGCCGCAAAAAAGTATTCAGCCTCAGCATCCTGATGATGGCGCTGCCCTGTCTGCTGATCGGGATCATGCCCACCTATGCCCAGATAGGCTACTGGGCGCCATTGGTGCTGTTGGTATTACGCATTCTGCAAGGCGCTGCGGTCGGTGGCGAAGTGCCCAGCGCCTGGGTGTTCGTGGCAGAACACGCACCCAAGGGGCATCGTGGTTACGCACTGGGGGTGCTGCAGGCGGGCCTGACGTTCGGCTATCTGCTCGGCGCGCTGACCGCAACATGGCTGGCGAGGGCGTTCAGCCCGGCGGAAATTCTCGACTGGGCGTGGCGCATACCGTTCCTGCTCGGCGGCGTGTTCGGCGTGGTGGGTGTCTGGCTGCGCCGCTGGCTGAACGAAACACCCGTGTTCATCGCCATGCACGCCCAGCGTGAAAACCTGCCGGCACTGCCGCTGGGCAAGGTGCTGCGCGAACACCGCCAGTCTCTGTTGCCTGCGGTGTTGCTGACCTTTGTGCTGACCTCAGCAGTGGTTGTGCTGGTGGTGATCACGCCGACCGTCATGCAGCAGCGATTTGGCATCAGCGCCAGCCATACCTTCGCCCTCAGCGCTTTGGGGATCGTTTTTCTCAATATCGGCTGCGTGCTGGCGGGGCTGCTGGTTGACCGTATCGGTGCCTGGCGCGGGGTTATGTTCTACAGCCTGCTGTTGCCCTTGGGCATCGGCGTGCTTTACACCAGCCTCATCCAGCAGTCGCTGCCGCTTGGCATCGCCTACGCCATTGCCGGGCTGGCCTGCGGGATTGTCGGCGTGGTGCCTTCGGTGATGGTCGGACTGTTCCCGGCGAGCATCCGCGTGTCAGGCATCTCATTGACCTACAATATCGCCTACGCTTTCTGGGCCAGTACCACTCCGCTGCTGCTGATCGCGCTGATGCCCTGGAATATCTGGGTCTGTGTGCTTTACAGCCTGATCATGGGCACCGTGGGCCTGACGACCGCTGCGGTATTCGGTCTGCGCCGGGGCGTGGTGGTGGATGACGTCGCCACACGCCGGGCTGGATAAACCACCCGCCGGGTTTCCGTGGTACGCATCCAATCATTTAATTTTACGCACTCGCCGCTCACCTCAGTGGGCGGCGTCAGTCGGGCGTTATCGGGAAAGTTCCTGTAGTAACGCCATTTCAATTGTAACAACTGATTGTAATTCTGTTTGCCCGAGTCTATCTTGCGCCTGTCTATATCAATTGCATCTTGTATTAGTTTGCTTTTCTAAACGTTCCTGCGCGGAGCGTTTGAGCTGGTGGGTCAGTCACGATCTAGATAACTATAAAACTGTAATCGTTCCTTATTTTCTGTAGGAGTTTTCTTTAATATTAAGTCGGTGGTACGAATTTTCTTACAGGTGTAACAGTTCTTTCAGGGCTTTGGGTTGTGTGTCGGGGTTAATGAAAAAAACAAGGCTAAATAAAATGATCTCGGTGCCGATTTACTCTTTAGGTCATGAAGTCATGGAAGACGAATGTAAGAATCATCCTACAAATTTGTCTGTGTGCAAGATAATAGCAAGAGGGAATATCATGTGGGTGACCATTAGAGAGCAGGACGTTCTTGGCCTGTTGTTGCAGGGCTGCACGAACAAGGAAATCGCCAGGCAGCTCAGTATCAGCGACTATACCGTGCGTGATCACGTGTCTTCATTGCTCAGAAAAAATCAGGTAAAGACTCGTGCCGAGCTGATGGCGCGATGCGTTTCTTTGTTACTGCCAGAAAAAAATACCCGACCCCCTACATCTGTCGGATTGTGCGGCGAGCCAGCGCCTACATAATGTGTCTTGTCACAAAACATATTTTATAAAAGTGCCATCAGCGTTGCTGGGCTGGTGCAGTTGAGCAAGCAATCGAACAGGTTGGGCTGTGGCTGCTCTTCAGGCACCCAATTACCTGGTCGCCAAAAAAGACAGTCTAAACACCTGTCCGTACACCACACTGCAAACAATAAAAAGGAGCAATATTCATGACGGTTTGTTTTCTTCGGGGGGCGTCAGGATCCGATCAGTCATTGCGGCTCGATCCGCGTCGGCCGGGCATGAATCTGACAACAGATTTTCATCACCTGGCAACCCGCCAGTCCGCGTTTTCGATGGCGCAACTTGCCGAGCAACAGGCGAAGTTATCCGGCCCCTCCGGGCTGTTCATGAAACTGATACGACAGATCCGCTCGCAGGGTCGTCAGTCGCCCTTGTTCGAGGACCTTGCCCAGCTCGAGGGGCGCAAGCGTCAATGGCTGGCCGAGCGCGCCGTGCAGTTCGCACTGGGCTTGCACGGCCGCCGGCCAGAGGTCGATAACCCCTTCAAAGGCAAACTGCGTGAAGACCTGTGCTGCATCATGTTCGATGACCTGTCGCTGCACACCCTGGTCGAGCGTTACGCGGCCAGTGAAGCCCTGCGACGACACGACAGCGAGTACTTCAGCAAACTGATCGCCACGACACGAAATACCGTGGAACGGCGCATCGTCTTTCACGGGCTGCTGGAACACTTCGACAGGCTGTTGCCTATCGAAAAGAGCATCTACCAACTCAACTACCGCAGCGTTCAATACGCGCACCTGGAGCAGGAAGAAGCCCTGTACGGCAAACTGATAATGGAACAACCCATTAGTGCACTGCTGGAAGTGCACACGCCTGAGTGGCTTCTTGAGAATCTGTCTTCGTTTGAGTTTTCGATTGATTGAGGGTGTGTTCTGCCGAAGTGTTTTGCATGGTATGAAGTCCGTAAGGTTTAATAAATCCCAGAAAAGTATTCACGTGTTTTACGTTTGTTTTAGTTTTATAAAGGTTTTGGCGGATTTTTTTAGTTTTGGTATTTCAGTACGTTTCCTGGGTGGCTTTCTGGCTGGAGTTTGGATGGGAGTGACTAGCTGTTTTTTCTAAGAAAAAATTTTTAATGAGTGATTAAGGTTTTTGGAGGTGTTTATTTGATCCCGGTGAATTACGAGCAGTATAGAATTTTAAAATCGTCAATGATGCGATTTTTGAAAACTCAACTTGAATTAGCAATGTTTGGACTAAAATACATGAAGAGACTACTCCCTGTAATTTTATTGTTTGCATCGGCCGGCCAGTCAGGCTGTGGATATTCGGTGACAACCACTAGAACCCCCACGACTACCAATGGGCTGGGCCATAATGCTTTCTCTAGGCATCAACTGAGGTTGTCTGATTATCCCCGCGGAGCCGCTAATAACTCCCGATTACGAAAAATCTCATGGACAGCGACATCATTCCCGCAAAGTGTTGGTGAGCGCGCCAATATTTGCTTTCGACTACGCGGTGTTCACGATGCTGAATGTATAACTATTATTCCAGGTACTCCAGGAAGCTCTGAATCCTTTAATAATCTTGGTTTCAGCTACGCCTCTGATGTAATCATCCGACACAACGCTGAAAGTGGACCTTGGCAGAGTAAACCGCTGGGGCCAGAAACGGTCACCTTTCATTTAACGTATTGATTGTCAATCCCTGACGATAACCGTCAGGGATTCCATATATCAGGAGTCACCATCATGCGAGTGATAAGCTCTGGCATAGAGGCGCTGATAGCGGCACGGCAACTTGATGAAAAAATAGCGTTGAAAACAACCTCCACTTTTGCTGATTCGTCCATCCGAACAAACCCTCAGGACTCTTCAGTAACGATCAGTGGTGAGGCTCTTCTCAAACAAAGAGTTTTCGGGCTCACAGACCCCAATCGTTCTGCCCCGTTGCTTGGAAAGGCCGAGTGTGGAACATCCATGCCTGAAGCATCCTTTTTGACGCGGGATGATCGGAGGCTTCTTGGTGATATTTATGAGTTTGCGAGAGATCAGGGTGCTGATCTTTCCTATGTCGATGACCTGGCGTTCGGGCTGGCATCGTACAGGGAGAAAGACGACGGAAGGATCTGGGCTCGTCATAACCAAGGCAAAACGTATGACCTGGAAGGGCATAAAGTTTCTTACAGTTTTACAGATAAAAATGCGGAGACGGCTAAGCGTATTATTAATGGAGACGCTTTGAAAAGCACACGATTGGATCAGGGCTTTGTTCGTTTCATCACGGACAAAGATTTCGGCGCTCTCGGTCACAACCACTTTGAATTCATGGAGAAGGTCATCAGTCAGTTTTCAACGACGGGAGACAAGAGCCAACAACTGGGTCCTGATTTCGCTGTGTATAAAAGTCAGAAAGGTGACTACATAAGAACCCTGTCGAAGGAAAAGTACACCCTTGGCGAAGGCGATATTCGCGAAACCACCCCTGCGCCCCCCAAAACCACAAAGCCAAAAGAAATCACCCTGGAAAGCCTGCGCGATGACATGCGCAAGTCGTTCATGAAAGCGATGGGCGTGGAGAATTTCTCGTCCCTGTTCGATGTGCTGTTCAAGAACAAACGTTGACCGCTCAGATGCCGGCGCTGGCGATCTGGCTTTCCGGGGCGGCATCTTCGGCGCTGACCACGCGGTTGCGGCCGGTGCTTTTGGCGAGGTACAGGGCCTTGTCAGCTTCATGCAGCCATGATGAGGCATCGGGCAGTTCAGGTGAGTAGGCAGCGATGCCGACGCTGAGGCTGGCCTTGAGGTCGCAATGCAGTGAATAGGTCAGTTCGTCGATCGCCAGGCGCATGCGTTCAAGGATTTCCCGTGCCTGGAGCAGGCTGGTGTTGGGCAGAATCACACAGAACTCATCGCCGCCACAGCGTCCGATCAGGTCGGAATCGCGCAGGTTTTCGATCAGTGCTTCACTGATGTTCTGCAGCACCGTATCGCCCATGAGGTGGCCGTAGGTGTCGTTGATGATCTTGAAGTGATCAATATCGATCAGCGCAATCACGCATTCCTGATGCTGGTTCTGGCTCTTGGCGAACTCAAGATCAAGCAGGTCCTTCCAGGCGCCATGATTGAGCAGGCCGGTCAGGCTGTCGGTGCGGCTGAGCGTGCGCAGGATGTTGCGATGCTCCCAGAGCTTGAGCGTGACCTGATGGTTCATCCAGCCGATGAAAATGGGGTAGATCACCAGCACGGGCAGGCAGGCATAGATCTGCATCATGTTGCCGTCCAGGTTGACGACGGGGTTGAGCACCGCCAGCGAGATCAACACCCCCAGTGCCTGGGCGCCAAAGCCTTGCAGCATAAGGCGCGGGCCTGCAGCCGCCATGTTGTGCATGGCCATCATGGCTATTACCGTGACGCTTGGAACAGCACTGAACCCCATTGCGCCAATCCAGAACCCGCCCATCAGCGAATCGAACAGTATGTTGCGCCATTCAGCCAGGTAGGGTTGGCGTGACTTTTTCGCGATCTGGTAAGCAATATGAGGCCATGTCAATGAATTGAGCAGCGCCAGTGACCAAAGCCAGTGCGCGGCATTCATGTAATACAAGGACACAGCGACAGTAATAAAACCAACACTGACACCGAGTGCTCTCGGGGCGTAAATTCGCTTTGCGAACGCCAGCCCCCTACGGTGATGTGTGCTCATGGTTTCTCACCAGACATGACTATTCTGAATCGGTCAGAAAACATCGTCACTTGACCGAAAGGCAGGAGTTTGAGCGTTCACCAGTGCCATGGGAAGAATATTTTGCTGGGGGATGTCAAATAGCTACATATTGCAGAGGCATGGCTGTTTCAAAGTCAATTAACTGACAGAACCAGCCTGGAACGCTGTTCAAAAATATGACGATACTTACAGGGCGATTCAAGCGGAATAACCGAACAGTGTGTCTGCGTGTTGACAGACATACTGTTCGGAACATTCAGAAGGGCGGGGCAACATTACGCGCAGACGTTGTGTTTCTCAATCCGGCCTTGCTGAACGCTGGTCATCCATGCGACGGCGATAGCCAGCAATGCCACGATGGCGGCGACATACCCCACTGCGTTCAGGCCCAGATGCTCGATGGTAAGGCCGCCGATAATCGAGCCCAGCCCGATTCCGGCATTGGCCGCCGACACGTTCAAGGTGCCGGCCAGGGCCTGAGCCTGAGGTGCGGCTTTCATCACCCGGATCTGACAGATCGGGAACAACGCCGTATGGGCAATCCCCCATACCACGAGCACCACCGCCAGCAGTGGCAGCGAGCCTGCTGCCGGTACGCTCGCCGTCATGCCCAGCGCCAGCAGCAGCGCGAAGACCATGGTCGAGCCCAGTGGGCTGCTATCTACGTAACGACCACCCAGTGCGTTGCCGATCAGGCCGACCGCACCGAAGCCCATTAGCCACCAGCCTGTCTGAGCCGACTCGATACCGGCGATGCGCTCCAGCGTATCTGCCAGGTAGGTGTAAGCACCAAACATCGCCGTGAACAGCAGAATGGACAGCAGCAGGTTGGCCAGAAAAAGCGGGTCACGCAGGATTTTCGCTTGCTCGGCGAGGCCGACCTTGGCGGTAGGTTCCAGACGTGGCATCGACAGCGCCAGTAGCAGGGCCATCAAGGCAGACAGGACAGTCAGCGCCCAGAACGCGCCGCGCCAGCCCACTGCGTCAGCAAACAGAGTGCCCAGCGGAATACCGAACAGCATTGCGGCAGAGATGCCGAGGTACACCTGCGCAACGGCTTTGCCCGCGCGCTTGGGCCCGGCCAGCAAGCTTGCGGTTTCGCTGGCGGTGCCCCAGAACACTGGCAATGCCAGTGCCGGGATGAATCGTGCCAGTGCGAGTATCCAGACATTGCTCGACACCGCTGCCAGCGCATTGGATGCCGCGAAGATCAGCAGGATGACGATAAAGGTGCGTTTACGGTCCAGGTGCGAAAGCATGGCGGTCAGCGGCGGGCCGAAGAGCATCACCGTGAAGGCGAACAGTGTGACCAGCAAGCCGGCCGTTGAGATGGAGATTCCCAGATCGCGGGCCAGTGATGGCAACAGCCCGATGATGAGAAATTCAGTGGTGACAATCACGAAGCCGGCCAGCGCCAGAATCGCGATGGACAAACCAGCACCGGTCGAGCTTTCGCTCGTGGTGCCAGAGGCGGCAGTTTCCAGAGACGGCATGATACAAACCTGTTAAAAAATATGTCCGCAAGCTTATTGCAGAAATCGATTCCTATCTTTGGCAAATATTCCGTACATTATGGAATCAGATTCATCAATGGGAACTCAAGGTGCTGTCTACCGATCGTTTGAAAGGCATCGAAACCTTCGTCGCCGTTGCCAGCGCAGGCAGTTTTACCGCAGCCGCCGAACGTCTGAGCCTGACCAATTCGGCGGTTAGCAAAAGTGTTTCGCGCCTGGAGAGCCGCTTGGGCATGCGCCTGTTCGAGCGCACCACGCGAAGCCTGGCGCTGACCGAGGAGGGTGTGGCTTATCACGCGGTGTGCACGCGCATGCTGGCCGAACTTGAGGCGGCTGAAACCGCACTTGCCGCTCAGCGTTCCGAGCCAGCCGGGCAGTTACGCATCGACCTGCCTGCCACGTTTGGCCGCCTGCATGTGTTGCCATTGATTCTCGACTTTGCCGGGCAGCATCACAAATTGCGTCCGCGGGTGACGTTCACCGACCGATTCGTCGATATTCTCGAGGAGGGCATCGATCTCGCCGTGCGCATCGGCGGCCCGCTCATCTGGCCAGCAGGCGTGGCGCACCGTTACCTGGGCACTGAACGGGTGATCTTCTGCGCGGCGCCGGCTTATCTGCAACGGCATGGCACACCGACGACGTTCGAGGACCTTGCCCGTCACGCCTGTATTCTGTTTGGCCGAGGCGATGGCAGCACCAGCCCGTGGCTATTTGTCGATGAACAGGGGCAGCAAGAGGCGCGCGCGATCGAGGCACGGCTGGTGATCGGCAATGGTGAAGCCCAGGTCGCTGCGGTGACATCGGCATGGGGCATTGCCCAACTGGCGACCTGGTTGATCAAGGATCAGTTGCAGCGTGGCGAGCTGGTGGAGATTCTTCCACAGCTCGCCACCGAAGGCCTGGCCCTGCACCTGGCCTGGCCGCGCAACCGCGAGTCATTGTCCAAGGTGCAGGCTCTGGTTGAGCGGTTGTCCGGCGTGTTACGGGTGGATTGAATCGGGTTAGCAGGCTGCGTCTCGCATCACTCACCGATGACTGTTTTCACCAGTGCTGCCTGCTCTTTCGGATTTTTCGCGTTGGACACCACGTTCAAAACAGCTGCGCGAGTACCCGATGCGGCAATGATCGACGTGGTCAGCACCTTCGCGTCACTCATCGTGGCTGAACTGTCTACTTGGCGCACACCTAGGCCGTTTTTCTTGACGATCTTGCGTTCGCTCAGTTTTTTGAAGTCCTTGTAGCCAGCGCTCTGATGGTCAACGATGCCAGCCGCTATGCCGTCGAGCATGGCCGAATCGTTATCGCTAGCCTCAACGCTCATGGGCAGCGTTGTTTCCGTGACAATGAGCACGCGTTTTTCCGTAGCATTGGTGTACATCTTTCCGTATACGCCCTGAGCTTTTGCCTTCGCGTCTACTTCTGGCATTTCACCCTGCACATAGCCCGCAGGCACGGTAAACGCCAGTTTGCCGCCCAACAACGAAACCTTCTGCGCAGCAGGCACTGGCGCCGTAACAGGTGCAGCAGCCTCGACCTTGGTGGCCGCTTGTACGTTGATTGCAACCTGGCTGGCAGCCAGCGCGACACACACCGCTATTGCCTTGAAACCGAAAGACCGCATGGAAATTCCTTTTTGACTGTTAATGGAGCGAGGCACTTTCGCCTGAGGCATGTGAGTAGCCGGGCAGTTAAAAGTGCCCATGAAAAACGGCCAGCCCGATTGCTCGGTTGGCCGTTTTTTATTGCGTCTGCGCTTATTCGGCGATCTGCAACTTGCGCGACTCGGTGTAAACGTAGCGCACCTTCTCATATTCGAACGGCGAGTTCAGCTGGCCATAACGGAAGCTGGTGACGTAACGACGATCGATTGCACGCAGCAGGGTGATTTCCGGGTGATCGCTGCTGACTTCAGCGACGTTGAGGAAGTTGATCTGCGTTTCTGCGGTGTAGTCGAACAGCATACCGCCGGTGTCACGCAGGTTCGACGGGCCGAACAGCGGCAACACCAGATAAGGGCCGGCAGGCACGCCATAGAAGCCCAGTGTCTGACCGAAGTCTTCGCTCTGGCGTGGCAGACCCATCATGGTCGCAGGGTCCCAGAGGCCGGCGATACCGATCGTGGTGTTCAGCAGTAGACGGCCAGTGGTGTCCAGCGAACGCTCGCCCTTGAACTGCAGCAGGCTGTTCAGCAGGTTGGAGACGTCGCCCAGATTGCTGAAAAAGTTGCTCACGCCGCTGCGCACGAAGCCGGGCGTGACGTAGCGGTAGCCATCCACGACAGGCAGGAACACCCACTCGTCAAAGCGATAGTTGAAGTGATAGACCCGGCGATTCCACGATTCCAGCGGATCGTAGACTTCCAGTGCGTTGATCGAGGCGCGCTCGAACTCACGCTGATCCAGCCCGGGGTTGAACTGCAGCGACTTCAGCGGCTGAGTAAAGCCGTCCGCATCGGTCTGGCGCGCTACCGTGGCCGGGTGCTGAGCTTTGTTGCCGGTATCCGCGTCAGCGGCCTGGACCGTGCCAGCACACAGCAGTGCGGCAAGGAGTAAAAGACGTTTAGCCACGGAAAAACTCCAGCATGGCGTCGGTGTTGACGCGGTAATTAAGGTTGCCGCAATGCCCGCCGTAAGGATAAACGGTCAGACGATCACCAAATGTCTTGCGCAGAAAGCCCAGATCACCTGCGCCCAGGATCACGTCGTCCGCGTTGTGCATGACGGCGATCTTGGTGTTGCTGTGCAGATAATCCTTGAGCGCGTACAGGCTGACCTGATCCACCAGTTGCAGCAGGCTGCCACCATCAGTGCGGGCACGCCACATCGGAATGACCTGTTCGGTCAGGTAGCAATCGAAGTCGCATTGCAGGGCGCGCTTGAGGAACGGCGTCAGGCTGGTGCCTTCGGAAATCGGGAATTTCGGCGGAATGATAAGGCCACGACGGTTGATCAGGTCCGAGGTGAACGCGATGTCGGCCGACGAGAAGCGGAACGATGTGCCGATCAGCATGGCCATCTGTTCGTTGGTCAGGTGCTGCTTGGACTGCTGGAAGTCGAACAGCAGTGCGTCATTGAGGTCGATGTACCCTTTTTGCCGGAAGTAGCGCGTCAGCTTGGCCAGCACCAGCTCATAGAACGTGGTGGTGTTGTTGATGCCCTTGACGTTGGTCTGAACCAGTTTGTCGAGGTTACTGATCGAGGTGTAGAGGTTGACCGGCGGGTTGAGCAGCAACACTTTCTTGAAGTTGAAACTGCGTCGCGTTTCATCCAGCTTGCTGACGAACGCGGCGTTCAGCGCCCCGAGGCTATACCCGGTGAGGTAATAGTCGGTGACTGGCAACTGCGCTTGCTGGGCACGGATGGCCTGCATCACGCGATATAGGTCTTCTGCGTCTTCGGTGGAAACACCAGGGGTCGCAAAGCGCGACGCCGAGCTCATGAAGTCATAGCTGGTCGGCGAAGACAGCTGCACAACGTGGTAGCCCGCGCCGTAATACAGCTTCTTCAGGAATTCGTTGATGGTGCTGTTATAAGGCGCGCCGGTGCCAGCGATCAAAAAGATCAGCGGTGCGGCATGATCCTGTCTGGCCAGGCGGTAGTGCAGTTTTTTTACGGCCCAGAAGTTGTCGGGCAGCGTGAACTCGCGTTCAGGGTGCAGATTCAGCGTGTAGACGTCCTGGTCGATGTCTTCATCGTCGGGCAGGTCGGGGCGCAGATCGGGCGGTGTACTGGCAATGGTCGCTTCAAACGGATTAGTCAGCGGGTAGCCATAGGTGGCGGGGTCGACGTTGGTCGCCAGAGCGGACGCACTTAAACACAAGCCACCTATAACGGTAGCGAAGCGCAGAAAACGGAGCATGACTAAATCCCTTGGGAAAGAAGTGCTGATGAGATACGCAGGCTATGACCAAGGTGTAGTGCCAAAGTGCCGCATCCACCGGTTAACCGTGTAAATATGACGGAACAATACACGTTTCGGGGATTTTTCAACGCAGATATGCGGTTTATTTTTTCGCATGCGGCGCAGATTGGGCGCTATGCCCAAGCGGTCGGGGCTCGACGCCGCTATATCCAGCAACAATGCCGGGTTTGTGCGGCGGTTTTTCAGAAGGCACAAAGCACAAAGGAGAGCCGTGGCTCTCCTCCAATGTGTTTTACCTGCTCTTTTTATTGTTATAGGGCGGCCTGTTCTTGTTGTTGGCGACCAGTCCCTTCACAGCGTTCTTGTGCGACCCCCAATCAGGGTCAAGAGCAAACGTATTTTTTTGAGCGCTGATTCGCTTTAATCATCTGTCTGCACAACAGCCTGATCCCACCGGTTCTGGAGCTACCTGACGGTAGTTTTATTGTTCTCTGTCCGGTCGCGAGGCCTTTCACCGAAAGGTCCCTGTAAAGCTGATCCACTCCAAAAAAATCTGTTAGCTGCGCCTCTGTCCGTTTTGTTCTTGTTATGTCAGAGCCGTTACGTCTTGTTTTTATTGGTTTGCTGCGTCGTTTTTTGTTTTTGTTGTGCAAGAGAGATAGCAGAAGCTGTGCCAACTTTTTCAAAGCCTTTTAAAACAATGACTTAGCTGTGCTATGGGGCGAGATGAGTGGGCTGCGCTGGAAAAACTGTTCCCGTGTTACCCGTTCGGGCCGGTGGATGTGAGTCGCGGTAACACATCCTGTTTCCTTTTATAAAACGAGCAGGTTCAGACGTTTTTCTGCAGCGCTTGTCGCTGATGACTTCATGTTGTCGTTTCCCATTGCCCCAGTGTCGTAGCCAGAGCATGTCTGCTTGCCCGGCAGGTTGATGATTACGGTCGCATTTGCTGCGTGTCACTGCGCGTGGCGGCGATCAAAGCGTGCGGGGTGTGGGAGCGGTCTTGAAAACAACGTTGACGAAGCCCGACAACCGTCGGTGCAGACTTCCGGGGAAGCGATAATGATGATGCGAAAAATACTGGGGGCGGGTGCCGCTCTGGTACTTGCGGTCAGCTCCACGCTAGCGATTGCTGAAACCAAAACCCTGACCATCGGCTATGTAGAAGGCTGGTCCGACAGCGTGGCAACGACCTTCGTGGCCTCCGAGGTGATCAAGCAGAAGCTGGGCTACGACGTCAAACTGCAGTCAGTCGCGGCCGGGATCATGTGGCAGGCAGTGGCGACCGACAAGCTGGACCTGATGCTGTCTGCCTGGCTTCCGGGCACTCACGGTGAGTACTACACCAAGTACAAGGACCAGGTCGTCAACTATGGCCCCAACTTCAAGGACGCGAAGATCGGCCTGATCGTGCCCGAGTATGTAAAAGCCAAAAGCATCGAAGACCTGAAGACCGACGCCTCCTTCAACAAGAAGATCACCGGGATCGATGCGGGCTCGGGCGTGATGCTCAAGACCGATCAGGCCATCAAGGATTACGGCCTGGATGGCTACAAACTGCAGGCCAGTTCCGGCGCAGGCATGATTGCCGAGCTGACCCGCGCCGAGAAGGCGCAAAAGGCCATCGTGGTGACGGGCTGGGTACCGCACTGGATGTTCGCCAAGTGGAAACTGCGTTTCCTCGACGACCCTAAAGGCGTCTATGGCGCTGCTGAAACTGTCGATAACGTCGCCAGCCTGACGCTTGAGAAAAAAGCGCCGGAAGTCGTCGCCTTCCTGAAAAAATTTCAGTGGGCCTCCAAGGATGAAATCGGTGAAGTGATGCTGGCTATTCAGGACGGTGCCAAGCCCGAAGCTGCCGCAAAGGACTGGGTGGCCAAGCACCCGGACCGGGTCGCTGCATGGACCGCTAAATAGTCTCGAAACGCTCTGCAAAGAGGCTCTCAAGACCCTGTCAAGGCCGTCTGGTGTTATCGCCAGACGGCTTTTTACGTTGCGCGATCAGGGTGTTTTCTCAAGCTACGGACTGGCGGTGCGTTTGCGCTGTGCAGAGCCATCCATCTACGGCTAATGTCGTTCTAATACTAAGGTCGTCTGGAGTGCGCGCCGGACCCGACTAAAGTGCGTTACGTGACATCTCATCTGTGCTGCGAGGACAAAAACAATGAACGACAGCATTTACCTCTCGATTCAAAACAGCCCCCGTTTCAAGGAGCTGGTATCCAAAAGAGAGCGTTTCGCCTGGATTCTTTCGGCGATCATGCTTGGCCTGTATGCGGCCTTTATTCTTTTGATTGCTTACGGGCCCCATATTCTGGGTGCCAAGTTGAGCCCGACTTCAACCATTACCTGGGGAATGCCGATAGGCGTAGGGCTGATCCTTTCTGCGTTTGTGTTGACCGCCATCTATGTTCGCCGTGCCAATGGCGAATTCGATGACTTGAACAACGCCATCCTGAAGGAGGCTCAGCAATGATCCGGCGCCTATCAGCAGCACTTGGCCTGGCCGCATTCGCGCCGACCCTCTGGGCGGCAGATGCATTGACTGGCGCAGTACAGAAACAACCCCTGAACGTCGCTGCGATCGTCATGTTCGTGATCTTCGTCGCGTTCACGCTGTACATCACCTACTGGGCCTCAAAGAAGAACAAGACCGCATCGGACTATTACTCGGCGGGTGGCAAGATCACCGGCTTTCAGAATGGTCTGGCGATTGCTGGTGACTACATGTCGGCAGCCTCTTTTCTGGGTATTTCCGCACTGGTCTACACCTCCGGCTACGACGGCCTGATCTACTCGATCGGCTTCCTGGTGGGCTGGCCGATCATTCTGTTCCTGATCGCCGAGCGCCTGCGTAACCTGGGTAAATACACCTTTGCCGACGTAGCCTCTTATCGCCTCAAGCAAAAAGAGATTCGCACACTGTCTGCCTGTGGTTCGCTGGTGGTGGTGGCGTTTTATCTGATTGCGCAAATGGTCGGTGCGGGCAAGCTGATCCAGTTGCTATTTGGTCTGGACTACACCGTTGCAGTGGTGCTGGTCGGTATTCTGATGTGCCTTTACGTGCTGTTCGGCGGCATGCTGGCGACCACCTGGGTACAGATCATCAAAGCGGTGATGCTGCTTTCCGGTGCCTCGTTCATGGCGCTGATGGTCATGAAACACGTCAACTTCGACTTCAACATGCTGTTCTCCGAGGCGATCAAGGTTCACCCTAAAGGTGAAGCGATCATGAGCCCGGGCGGGCTGGTAAAAGACCCGATCTCGGCGTTCTCGCTGGGTCTGGCGTTGATGTTCGGTACGGCGGGTCTGCCGCACATTCTGATGCGCTTCTTCACCGTGAGTGATGCCAAGGAAGCCCGTAAGTCGGTGCTCTACGCCACTGGCTTTATCGGCTACTTCTACATCCTGACCTTCATCATCGGTTTTGGCGCGATCCTGCTGGTCAGCACCAACCCGGCATTCAAGGATGCAGCGGGTGCCTTGCTGGGCGGCAACAACATGGCGGCGATTCACCTGGCCGATGCGGTCGGGGGCAGTCTGTTCCTGGGCTTCATTTCTGCCGTCGCCTTTGCGACCATCCTGGCGGTGGTTGCCGGTCTGACGCTGGCCGGTGCGTCGGCGGTCTCCCATGACCTGTACGCCAGTGTGATCAAGGCGGGCAAAGCCAACGAGAAAGACGAAATCCGCATCTCGAAAATGACCACCATTGCACTGGCTGTCGTGGCGATCCTGTTGGGTATTGCTTTCGAAAGTCAGAACATCGCGTTCATGGTGGGCCTGGCGTTCTCCGTCGCGGCAAGTTGCAACTTCCCGATACTGCTGCTTTCCATGTACTGGAAAAACCTGACCACCCGTGGCGCCATGATTGGTGGCTGGATGGGCCTGATCAGCGCTGTGGTGCTGATGGTGCTCGGCCCGACCATCTGGGTGCAGATCCTGCACAACCCTAAAGCCATCTTCCCTTACGAATACCCGGCGCTGTTCTCTATCGCCATCGCATTCGTGGGTATCTGGTTCTTCTCCATCACCGACAAGTCGAAAGCGGCAGAGGGCGAACGCGCCTTGTTCTACCCGCAGTTCGTCCGGTCGCAGACGGGGCTGGGTGCCAGCGGTGCGGTTTCTCACTAAGTAGCACGTGCAACGAACGAAGCAGCCCCCATGGGCTGCTTTTTCATGGGCGATGGTTTTTTTAGGGCCATAAAAAACCCCGCTTGAGAAAGCGGGGTTTTCGTTACTACTCACTGCTTGAAGCAGCGGGTCATATCTTGCCGAGCAACACCAGAATCAGCAGGATCACCAGGATCGTACCGATGATGCCCGACGGACCGTAGCCCCAGCTGCGCGAGTGCGGGAATACCGGAAGACCGCCGACCAGCAGCAGAATCAGAACGATGATAAGAATAGTGCCGATGCCCATGACGAGTTCCCTCTTTGAATTCCAGTTAAATAGCTATTGCAGTTAAATCGTTTGCCACGAAGGGCGCTTTATTTGCCTGCTTGAAACATCCGACTGCGCGTGTTCGGTAAAGGTTCGGCTTATTTTCAACATTTTCTTACATCTTCAAAAAATCATTAAAATCATGGGTTTGATGCGTTTTTGTCCGACAATAATTCAGTCTTATCAGCAAGTAATAACGTGAAATAGTCTTAAAAATCATTGAACTTAATGGCGTGTAAGCTCTCGCTTATTGGTGTCGGTGGCTAGACCTCCCACATTCTGTCACGGCTGAGGGCACGCCGATGTTTTATCGAATAGCGGCAGATGCGGTAGTGGCGTTTCACCTCCTGTTCATTGTGTTCGTTCTGCTTGGCGGGCTGCTGGTATGGAAAAGGCCCTGGCTGGCCTTGCTGCACGTTCCGGCCATCATCTGGGGGGCGGCAGTCGAGTTTCTGCACCTCTATTGCCCGCTGACACCGCTGGAAAATGCCCTGCGCAGTAGCGCTGGCGAGCAGGGTTATGACGGGGGCTTTGTCGAGCATTACCTGATCCCGCTGATTTACCCGGCAGGGCTGACGCCTGGCGTGCAACTCTGGCTGGGCGGCATTGTTGTGCTGGTCAATGTGATGGTGTACGGCAGGCTGCTGGTGCATTACGTGTCCCGCGCGCGGCGCTCATGAGGCTGCGGGTTTGCTCCAGGCATTCAGCACCTTGATGGTGGGTTTGTCGGGCCTTGGCTGTGATTACACTCAGGCAACTTCGGCATCTCACAAGGCACCCGGTTATGCAAAACCGCATCATGATTACTGGCGCCGGCTCTGGTCTGGGCCGTGAAATGGCACTGCGCTGGGCGCGCGAAGGATGGCGGCTGGCATTGTCGGATATCAATGATGCCGGTTTGCAGGAAACCCTGGCCCTGGTACGCGAGGCGGGCGGTGACGGTTTTGTTCAGCGCTGCGACGTTCGTGACTACAGCCAGCTCACCGCATTCGCTCAGACCTGCGAAGAGCGCTTCGGCGGCATGGACATCATCGTCAACAATGCAGGCGTGGCGTCGGGTGGTTTCTTCAACGAGCTGTCGCTGGAAGACTGGGACTGGCAGATTGCAATCAACCTGATGGGCGTGGTCAAAGGCTGCAAAGCGTTCTTGCCGATGTTGCAGGCGAGCAAGGGCAAGATCATCAACATCGCCTCAATGGCCGCGCTGATGCAGGCCCCGGCCATGAGCAATTACAACGTTGCCAAGGCGGGCGTGGTGGCGCTTTCCGAGAGCCTGCTGGTTGAACTGCGCGATCAGGATGTCGGCGTGCACGTGGTCTGCCCGTCGTTCTTTCAGACCAACCTGCTTGATTCCTTTCGCGGCCCCACCCCGGCGATGAAAGCGCAGATCGGCAGGCTGCTGGAAAAATCCCCGATCACCGCTACAGACATTGCCGATTACATCTTCACGCAGGTAGCCGAAGGCGAATTCATGATCCTGCCCCACGAAGAAGGCCGCCTGGCCTGGGACATGAAGCGCCAACAGCCACAGGCGATGTACGACGAGATGACCGTGATGTGCGCCAAAATGCGCGCAAAGGCCCAGAAAGGGCACGCCTGACTGAGACATCGTTGCGCACGCTCAAGCAGTTCGCGACGCTCTGCGTCGCCAAAGAGGACGCGGAGCGTCCAGAACGGCCTGCGACGCGGAGCGCCGCACGATAGTGGTCGTTAAGATTATCGCTCCCTACGCGCGCCCACCGGTCAGAAGCCATCTCGGTCATGAACGCACAGTTTTCTGATAGGGTTGCGCGCATCGTTCAGCCCCGTTCAGCCCTGTCCCGAGAACCTTTCATGCTCAATTACCTGTGGTTTTTCCTCGCCGCCCTGTTCGAGATAGCTGGCTGCTACGCTTTCTGGCTCTGGCTGCGTCAGGGTAAAAGTGCGCTGTGGGTGATTCCGGCGCTGATCAGCCTGACGCTGTTCGCCTTGCTGTTGACGCGTGTGGAAGCGGCTTATGCCGGGCGAGCCTATGCGGCGTATGGCGGGATTTACATTGTGGCGTCGATTGCCTGGCTGGGGCTGGTGGAGCGGGTCAGGCCGCTGGGCACCGACTGGCTGGGGCTGGCGTTTTGCGTGATCGGCGCGACGATCATTCTGCTGGGGCCGCGCTGGTCAGCGCCCTGAAACGGTCAGCCAACAGCGGCATTTCCTACAATTTTGACTAGAAAGTAAGACGTTTCCTTCAGTCTTTTCCGATGCGGTTGCAGGACGTTACTGATTTGCCATCAGTGCATTGAAGCCCCTTCGCTTGCGATGCACCCTGCCTCTTTTGCGTAACGAAGAGGCAGGACACATGCTGGTATTGACGCGGGACATTGGCGAAACGTTTTCCATTGGTGATGACATCACCGTGCAGATTCTGGGCGTGAACGGCAATCAGGTCCGACTGGGCATCAGTGCGCCCAAGGACATCAAGGTTCACCGGGCCGAGGTGTACAAGCGAATCGCCAACAAGCTTTCGCAGCAGGCCGCGCAGACGCAGCCATAGCCTCAGTCAAAAAACTCTTTGGGCACATCGTGTTTGAGCATCAACTGACATTGTTGGCTCTCAAGGTCGAAAAAGATCACCGCCTGACCTTTGGTCAGCGCATGTCTGACGCGCAATACACGGGTTTGCAGGGGCGTTTCGTCGCCGTTGTCAGTGCCCTCGCGGGTGACAAAGTCCTCGATCAGGCGGGTGAGGGTGTCAGGTTCCAGTTGATCGTAGGGGATAAGCATGGCGGTTCTCTTGTCGATGAGCGGCGATGATAGAACTGCGGTGCCAGGCACCGCAATTCAATTCACCGGGCCTCAACTCTCCTCGCGATTCAGCCCGATCAGGCTGTCTACCGGCGGCACGCGGGTGTCGGACTCCATCTGCGCGTCATGTTCAATCTGATGACTGAACCGCTCCAGCGAACTCTGCGCCGGTTTGGCATCGCTGGCGAACACTGGCGGGCTGAGGATGTACGCGCCAAGCAGCTTGCTGAGCGCGGCCAGGCTGTCGATATGGGTGCGCTCGTAGCCGTGGGTGGCGTCGCAGCCAAAAGCCAGCAGGGCGGTACGAATATCGTGCCCCGACGTCACCGCAGAATGCGCATCGCTGTAGTAGTAGCGGAACAGGTCGCGGCGGACCGGCAGCTCGTTTTCCACGCCCAGACGCAGCAAATGACGAGACAGGTGGTAATCATAAGGACCGCCCGAGTCCTGCATCGCCACGCTCACCGCGTGCTCGCTGGAGTGCTGGCCGGGTGCGACCGGTGCGATGTCGATACCGACGAACTCGCTCACGTCCCAGGGCAGCACGCCCGCTGCACCGGTGCCGGTTTCTTCGGTGATGGTGAACAGCGGATGGCAGTCGATCAGCGGCTCGGCACCGCTTTCGACGATCGACTTGAGCGCCGCCAGCAGCGCGGCAACACCGGCCTTGTCGTCCAGATGGCGGGCACTGATGTGGCCGCTCTCGGTGAACTCTGGCAGCGGGTCGAATGCCACGAAGTCGCCAATGCCGATGCCCAGTGATTCACAATCAGCGCGGGTGGTGCAGTAGGCATCCAGGCGCAGCTCGATGTGGTCCCAGCTGATCGGCATTTCATCCACAGCGGTATTGAAGGCATGCCCGGACGCCATCAACGGCAGCACGCTGCCACGGATCACGCCGGTGTCCGTGAACACGCTGACCCGGCTGCCTTCGGCAAACCGGCTGGACCAGCAGCCGACGGCGGCAAGCGCCAGACGGCCATTGTCTTTGACCTCCCGAACGCTGGCACCAATGGTGTCCAGGTGCGCGGATACTGCGCGGTCGGGGCTGTTCTGTTTACCCTTGAGGGTTGCGCGAATCGTGCCGCGACGGGTCAATTCAAACGGGATACCCAGTTCTTCCAGACGCTCGGCCACGTAGCGCACGATGGTGTCGGTGAAGCCCGTGGGGCTTGGGATCGCGAGCATTTCCAACAGAACTTTCTGCAGGTATTTCAGATCCGGATCGGGAATGGTTGCAGGGGTCATGAATGCTCCTTATGGAGCAGTTGCAAGCCACAGGCTGCCAGGGTCAAAACCCCTGTGTGCAGCCTGTTACTCGCAGCTGCGATCAGATATGCACAGGCAGGCTGTGCGGAAACAGCAGATCGACGAAACGTTCGGCAGTAGGTTGCGGTTCATGGTTGGCCAGCCCGACGCGTTCGTTGGCTTCAATGAACACATAGTCGGGCTGATCGGCAGCGGGCACCATCAGGTCCAGGCCGACCACCGGAATATCCAGCGCTCGGGCAGCACGTACCGCTGCGTCACTGAGTACCGGGTGCAAGATGGCCGTGACATCTTCCAGACAGCCTCCGGTGTGCAGGTTGGCAGCGCGGCGTACGGCCAAACGCTGATCCATCGGCAAGATATCGGCATAGTCAAAACCGGCCTCACGCACTGTGCGCTCGGTTTCCTGGTCCATCGGGATACGGCTTTCACCATCGGTCGCGGCAGCACGGCGACGGCTTTGCGCTTCGATCAACTGCTTGATGGTGTGACGGCCATCGCCAATGATTTCTGCAGGGCGGCGTATCGCCGCGGCCACCACCTGAAAGCCGATCACCACGATGCGCAGGTCCAGGCCCTCGTGAAAGCTTTCCAGGATCACCCGGCTGTCGAACTGACGGGCCTGTTCGATGGCGCTCTGCACGTCTTCAAGCGTGCGCAGGTCAACCGCGACGCCCTGGCCTTGCTCGCCATCGAGCGGCTTGACCACGACTTGCTTGTGCTCTTCGAGAAACGCACGATTGTCGGCCTCATCGCCCGCCCGCTGCTGCGCTGGCAAGCGCAGCCCGGCCGCTTTCAGGGCGCGATGGGTCAGGCTCTTGTCCTGGCACAGGGTCATGCTGACCGCGCTGGTCAGGTCGCTCAACGATTCCCGGCAGCGAATACGACGGCCGCCATAGCAGAGTGTGAACAGCCCGGCATCGGCATCGTCTACCTGCACGTCAATGCCGCGACGATGCGCCTCTTCGACGATGATCCGCGCATACGGATTGAAGTCCGCCTGCGGGCCAGGGCCTAGAAACAGCGATTCGTTGATGCCGTTTTTGCGTTTGATGGCGAAGGTCGGCAGATTGCGAAAATTCAGCTTGGCGTACAGCGCCTTGGCCTGCTCGTTGTCATGCAGCACCGACAGATCAAGGTAGCTCAGGCCACGGCTCATGAAATGCTCGATCAGATGGCGAACCAACACCTCACCCACACCTGGGCGTGTGCACTGCGGGTCAACCGCCAGGCACCACAGGCTGCTGCCTTTTTCCGGGTCGTTGAACGCCTTTTGATGATTCAGGCCCATGACACTGCCGATGATCGTGTTGCTGCCTTCGTCCTCGGCCACCCAGTACACCGGGCCGCCCTGATGACGCGGGGTGAGCAGGGCAGGGTCGATGGGCAACATGCCGCGTGCCAGGTACAGGTTATTGATGGCCTGCCAGTCGGTTTCGTTGTGCGCCCGGCGGATACGATAACCGCGGAACACGCGCTGCGCCGGACGGTAGTCGCTGAACCACAGACGCAACGTGTCCGACGGGTCGAGAAACAACTGTTGCGGCGCTTGCGCCAGCACCTGCTGTGGCGCGGCCACATACAAGGCAATGTCGCGTTCGCCGGCTTTCTCGTTAAGCAGGTCCTGCGCCAGCGCTGCCGGGTCAGGATACGTATGACCGATCAGCAGGCGACCCCAGCCACAATGCAGGGCCAACGGCTCTGCATCGATCTGGCTGCCATCTTCGGCTAGGCGCGCTTGCAGGCGTTCATACGAGGGCGACTGTCCGCGCAACAGGCGTTGGCTATAAGTCGTCGCGTTCTGTTTCATCAATCACAGTCCTTGTTCGCTGAGCCACAGGTTCAGCGCGGCCAACTGCCACAACTTGGAGCCGCGCAGCGGCGTGAGCTGGCCTTCGGGATTGGTCAGCAGCTTGTCGACCATGGTCGGGTTGAACAGGCCGCGGTCCTGGCTCGGATCGGTCAGCAGTTCACGTACCCAATTGAGTGTATCGCCCTGCAAATGCTTGAGGCCGGGCACAGGGAAATAGCCCTTCTTGCGGTCGATCACTTCTGATGGAATGACCAGCCGCGCCGCTTCTTTCAGCACTTGCTTGCCGCCATCGGGCAGCTTGAACTTGCCCGGAATACGCGCCGACAGCTCGACCAGACGATAGTCGAGAAACGGCGTGCGCGCTTCCAGGCCCCAGGCCATGGTCATGTTGTCGACACGTTTGACCGGGTCATCGACCAGCATCACTGTGCTGTCCAGACGCAGCGCCTTGTCAACCGCAGCGCTGGCACCCGGCTGGGCGAAGTGATCGCGAACGAAGTCACCGGCTGCATCGTTGGCGGTGCGCCATTTTGGCTGAACAGTGTCCGCGTATTCGGCGTAGCTGCGGTCCACAAAGGCGTAACGGTAGGCCGCGACCGGGTCGCTTGCGCCATCGACTTGCGGGTACCAGTGATAACCGGCAAACAGCTCGTCAGCGCCCTGGCCGCTCTGCACGACCTTGCAGTGCTTGGCCACTTCGCGCGACAGCAGATAAAAGGCGATGCAGTCGTGGCTGACCATTGGTTCGCTCATGGCGCGGAACGCCGCAGGCAACTGCTCGATGATCTCGCTTTCCTGAATGCGCAACTGATGGTGACGCGTACCGTAATGCTTGGCGATCAGGTCCGAATATTGAAATTCATCGCCACGTTCGCCGCCAGCATCCTGGAAGCCGATGGAGAAGGTTGACAGGTCCTCGACACCCACTTCGCGTAGCAGGCCGACCAGCATGCTCGAATCGACACCGCCCGAAAGCAGCACGCCTACGTCTACCGCAGCACGCTGACGAATGGCCACCGCTTCGCGGGTGCTGTCCAGTACACGGTCGCGCCAGTCTTCCAGAGTGAGATTTTTCTCGTCCTCGTGGGGACCATAAGGCAGGGTCCACCAGACTTTCTGCTCGACCTTGCCGCTGGCGTCAATGCGCATCCAGCTGGCAGGCGGCAACTTCTCGACGCCGGCCAGCAGCGTACGCGGTGCAGGCACCACAGCATGGAAGTTGAGGTAATGATTGAGCGCCACCGGATCAAGCATCCCGCTGATATCACCGCCCTTGAGCAGGGCAGGCAGCGAGGACGCGAAGCGCAGGCGCTTATCGGTTTTCGACAGGTACAACGGCTTTACACCGAGGCGGTCACGGGCAATGAACAGCTGCTTGCTGTCGCGCTCCCAGATGGCAAAGGCAAACATGCCATTGAGCTTGGGCAGCATCTCTGCGCCCCACGCGTGGTAGCCCTTGAGCAATACCTCGGTGTCGCCACCGGAATGGAACTGATAGCCAAGGCTTTCCAACTCGGCACGCAATTCGGGGAAGTTGTAGATCGCACCGTTGAAGGCCATCGACAGGCCAAGGTTGCTGTCGATCATCGGCTGCGCCGAGCCATCCGACAGGTCCATGATTTTCAGACGGCGGTGACCAAGGGCAATCGGCCCCTGGCTATGAAACCCCCACGCATCCGGGCCGCGAGGCGCCAGCTCATGGGTAATACGCTCAACTGCGGCGAGGTCCGCTGGTTGATGGTCGAAACGAAGTTCACCTGCTAATCCGCACATAAGTCCTTACCGGGTTTCCGTTGGGGAGGTGACTGAGAAAGTGCAGTCACCCAGAAACTGACCCAGTGAGGACAGGGTAGTTTTAGATCAAAAAGTTATAAGCAGGCAAGTACAGTTGTCGAGTTCGCATCAGCTGGCCCGACAGCCAGCAGTAAGGAACAACCATGGGTTTTCGTGAAGCGTGGTGTAACGAAATAAAAAACATAACCCTGGGAACACTTTTCTACATTGTTTTAATATGCGTCCAGGGTTATATTTTTGTATCGATTGGCAAGGAGGTGGAGGTGCAAAGCAGGCAATTGGTAAAGGAGCTTGAAGCAGATGGTTGGGTTCTTGATCGTGTCACCGGCAGTCACCATATGTTCAAACACCCAGAAAAGTCTCAAACAGTTCCGGTGCCGCATCCCAAGAAAGACTTGCCGCTTGGAACAGTAAAGGCCATCAGAAAGCTTGCCGGATTGGCGTAGTTCAGCCTTTATCTTGCAACCTTTTCGGAGAAAAAATGAAATATCCAATATGCATAGAGTGGGGCGATGAGACCACAGCGTTCGGCATTCAGATACCGGACATACCTGGTGCTATCACCGCAGGCGATACCTTTGAGGAGGCTCATGCGGCAGCCGTTGAGATCGCTCATATCATGCTGCAGGAGATTGCAGCCAGTGGCGGGTCTATTCCGAAAGTCGGGACCGTTGCCGAGCATGCCAAAAACCCTGATTTTTCTGGAATGGGCTGGGGCATGCTGGAAATCGATGTAACGCCTTATCTAGGCAAGACGGAAAAGGTCAACGTCACCTTGCCTGGCTTTGTGATCAGACAGATCGACCGCTACGTAAGGGATCACAGCATCAAAAGTCGCTCGACCTTCCTGGCTGATGCTGCGCTGGAAAAGCTCGGTCGAGCGTGACGGCAGTCGAGGTGCTCAATACCCCGTCATCTCCAGATACCCGACCCCCTCCTGACTCCCGGTGAAACTCACCGGGCCTTCCCAGTAGGGGATGCTGGTGCCCATCCAGGCTTTGGGGTTCAGTGCCTGGGTGGTGATGTCGAGGTTTCTGCCGGGAATTTTGATTGCCCAGCGGGTGGGCACCTTGTGCTCACCGATTGACGTTTCATTGACAGGTTCGAGGCTGAGTTCGTTGGCGTGAAGCATTTTGGTCGTACCATCGGCGCTGATCCAGTTGCCGGTCAGGTAGGGCGTGCCGTTCTTGTAGCGGATGCGGTAGAGCATCAGGCGCTCGCCGTCGGCCAGTTGCAGGGAGAACCAGTCCCAGCCGCTCTGGTTGGCGGTCAGTGGCTGGCTGCTCCATTCCCGGTCCAGCCACGCTTTGCCGGTGACCTGATGGGTTTTGCCCTCGATGACGACACTGCCTTTGGCGTCGAAAAACGGCTGGCTGTAATAATAGGAAGCCTGGCCCGCTTCCGATTTCTGGCTGTAGCCTTGTTCGCCCTGTAACACCAGCGGTTTGCTGGAGGTAAGTTGCAGGTTGTAACGGAAATCCTTGCCGCTGGCTTTCAGTTGCATCATGGCGAGCGGGTCGTTGTTTTGCGTATCACTGGTGAATACCCAGTCGTCGATCCAGGCTGAGAAGGGCGCCAGTGTGACGTTCGCCTGGCCGATTCCACCCCGGGCATAACGCTCTGCCACGTAGTGCCCGCTGCTGGATGTGGCCGCCGCATGGCCCAGCCAGATTGTGCCTTCGTTCCAGCCGCTGCCCGGCTGTTTGCCGGGTCGCAGGGCGCTGCGGAACAGCGTCCATTGCACGCCGAAGGGTTGGCCGGTGTCATCTTTCAATGTCGCGGTGATGTACCACCATTCGATGCGAAAGCCAGGGTGCTGGCCGTGGTCCTCGGGAAATGAGAAGACCTTGCCCGGCGTCACCTGAGTGTAGGCGTCGGCGGCATTGCCCAGCCCGGCGAAGCCGCTTTCGGGCTGCGGTTTGTCATCGCAGGCCGCGAGCAGCAATGCGATAGCCAACGGCATCAGCCACTTAATGTTCACTGGCAAAGGTCCTCAGTAAATCCGCTGGGCGGCTGCGGTACAGCTTCAGCAGCGGCCAGGCCGAGGCCAGCAGGGTGGCTAGTATTGCCAGTGACATGAGTTGCAGCAATTGCAGTGGGAATACTTGCAGTGGCAGGCGCCAGCCAAACGCCTGAACATTGATCACCGCATCCAGACACCACGCGATCATCAGGCCCAGCGGTATGGAGAATGCCAGCGTCAACAGGGCCAGCAGCCAGGTTTGCCCCAGGTTGAGCAACATCAGTTGCCGTCGCGTCACACCCAGCGCCCACAACGGGGCGAGTTGCCCGAGGCGGCTCTGGCTCTGGGTCAGCAGGCTGATGAATAGCGCCACGCCAGCCACGCCCAGCGTCAGGCTATTGAGGGCGGCGGTGGCTGAGAATGTACGTTCGAAGATCTGGGTTGACCAACGCTTGATCTGGCTCTGATCGATGATGTGATTGTCGTCGAGCGCAAAGCGGTCTTGCAGTTGCTTGACCAGAGGCGGAATCGCGGCCTGATCGACCCTCAGGTTGAAACGGAACGGGCTCAGTTGCGGCCAGTGGGCAAGCAGATGTTTTTCGTTGACCAGCAGATGGCCCTTGGGGTTTCCATAGTCGGCGTAGATCCCGACGATGCGCGGTGTCCATTGGCCGTTGGGCACGGGGATGTTCAAGGTATCGTTCAGCGTGAGCTTGAGACGGCGCGCCAGTTGTTCGCTGAGCATCACCGTATCGCCGTCACGCAAAAGGTTCCACGGATCACCCTTTACTGATTCAAGCAGCTCCCAGTGCTGGCGGTAGATGGTGTGATCGACCACGCCGAACAGATCGGCGGGCCATCCCTGAACCTGTACCGCTACTTGCCAGTTGGGTATCACTGCGCTGATGTGCGCTTGCTGGCTCAGCCAGGTTTGTAAAGGTTGAGCCTGCGTCGGGTCTTGCGGGCTGACGTAGAGCTCGGCAGTCAGACGCTGGTTCAGCCAGCTATTGAACGTCTGGCGAAAGCCCGAGGTCATGCTGCCCACGCCGATATTGGCCGCCATCGCCAGCAGCAAGGCCATCAATGCCAGGCTCAACGAGGGCAACTGCTGCCTGCAATCAGCCAGAAACCATTGCCCCAGCACCGAACGACTGCGTGTCAGCAGGCCGCCGAGCATGGCATCCAGCAGCACCGGTAGCCCGAGCCCTGCACTGAATAACACGGCGGACATCAACACAAAACCCAGTAACAGGCTGTTGCCGAACAGCAAAGCCAGTAGTGCGACGAGCGCACCGGCCGCTGCAACCCAGGCTTGTCGCCGCAGCCAGCGTGCGTGGGCCTGCTGCCATGCCTGGGCATCTGCCAAGGCAAGCAAAGGCAGACGTGCCGCACGCAACAGGCTGTTGATACCGGCCAGCAAAGCGCCAAGCAGGCTCAGCCCGATGCCGCTGAGCCACCACCACAGGCTGAGGTTCAGTTGGCCAGCGACTTCGGCACCGTAAAGACCGCGCAAACTGGCCACTACATCCGGCAGCAGCAAGCTGGCCAGAAAATAGCCGCTGACCACACCCAGCAGACCACCGAGCAGGGCCATCGCGCCCAGTTCGACGCTCAGGGCCGTGATCAGCATTCGCGCACTGACACCACAGGCACGCAGGTTACGCAGCAGGCCGCGGCGTTGTTCCAGTGCCAGGCCAATGGCCGCGTGGACGATAAACAGGCCCACTCCGAACGACAGAACGCCCAAGGCGCTCAGGTTCAGGTGAAAGCTTTCTGTCAGCCGCTGCAGATTGTTTTCTTCGCCCGTCTTGCTGATGACCAACTGACCGTTCAGTGCTGGCGGCAACTGCGGGTTGCGCGCCGCGAAGTCCTTGTGCAGCAGCAGGCTGGACAATTCATCGGGCTGGCCGAGCAATGCTTGAGCGAAGCCGATGTCAGTGAGTAGCACGCCGGGGGCCATATCGGGTTTGGCGCGCAGCGGCGGCAAGGCAACGCCATTTTCGCCCAGTGGCTGCCGGCCTTCTTCAAGCCCGAGCGACTCAAGGGTCTGCGGTGATACCCAGGTCGCTCCCGGCGGGGTGAGAAAATCAACGACCTGATCAGAGTCCAGTGTCTGTCCGGCCAGTGTGCTGTTCGGCAACGTCAGCGGCTCGATGCCGAGCAATTGCAAGCGCTGGCCTTCCAGCCCCTTGAGCGTGATTCGTCCGCGTATGACTGGCGACACCGGCCAGCCTTCACGGCGCAGCTGTATGTACAGTTCCTGAGCAAACAGCCCGCCGTCGGGCGCTGCGATGCTGGTCTGCGGCTCGCCGCCAATCAACTGGCTGGCACGCTGGTAGCTTTCCCGTGCCTGACTATTGAGCGCCTGCACGCCGGTCAGCAGTGCGGTGGCCAACCACAAACCGGTCAGCACGCTGAAAAATTGCACGGGATGACGTCGCCAGTGGCTCAGTAATGCGCGCAGGGTCCAGTAGAAAACTCGCATCAGCGCTCGCCTTCGACTGCCAGACGACCGAGATGCAGCACCACTCTGCGCGCCAGTCGGTCAGCGACCCGCGGGCTGTGGGTGACCATCAACAGGCTGGTGGGGCTGTCGGCGAGCACATCCAGCAACAATTGCAGCACTTCGTCACTGGTGGTCTCGTCGAGATTGCCGGTGGGCTCGTCAGCCAGCAGCAGGCTGGGCCGTGAAGCGAGGGCGCGACCTATCGCTACCCGCTGCTGTTGTCCGCCGGACAGTTGCTCGGGATAACGATCCAGCAGCGTGCCCAGCCCCAGACGTTCGATCAAGTGCGTCTGCCAGAGCGCATCGAAACGCCCGGCCAGCCGAGCCTGAAACGCCAGATTGTCGGCGATTTTAAGGCTGCCGATCAGGTTGAACTGCTGAAACACCAGACCGATTTCGGTGCGCCGCCAGTTAGCCAGTTGGCTTTCGTTCATCAGGTCCAGGCGTTGGCCGGCAATCTCGATGCTGCCGTCATCGACCTGATCAAGGCCCGCGACCAGATGCAGCAATGTGCTCTTGCCACTGCCGGATTCGCCCATCAACGCCAGGCTTTCACCCTGTGTCAGGTGCAGGTCCACGCCCCTTAATACATTCAGCGGCCCCTGTGCCGTGGTGTAGCGCTTGAATACGTTTCGCACTTGCAGCATGAGCGGCTCAATATTCCTGACTGAGTTCAAAGAGTAGCGCCTGAGCGCGAGCGCGTCGCGGGTAGATGCCCACTATCGTGCGACTCTCCGCGCCGTATGCCGCTCAGGACGCTTTGCGTCCTCTTTTCAACGCAGAGCGTCGAGAGCTGCATTCCCACGCTGGAGCGTAGGGAACGATAATCTCAACTATCGTGCGATGCTCCACGTTGGTCCTGCTTTTCAGGCTACTTCCCGCCGCCGCGAATCAACCCGCGCAGGGCAAACCGGTTAGGGTGACAGGCTTCGGCAACGCTGCGCGGCAAGGGCAGGGGTTCGTTATCGAGCCAGGCGGCGATCAGTTCGGCGCACAGCGGCGCGGTGATCAGCCCACGTGAGCCGTGGCCGCTGTTGACGTACAGGCCGTCCAGCCACGGGCAGGCGATATCCGGCACCTGACGCGCATCCTTGCCCAGCGCAGCATAGGCCTGAACGAACGCCTCGCGGTCTGCCAGCGGACCGACGATCGGCAAATAATCCGGACTGGTGCAACGAAACGCCGCGCGCCCCCGTAACTGCTCGGGCGGCCTGTCAGCGGCCTCAAGGCGAGACGCCAGGTCTGCCGAGATTTCCTGCAACAACGTCAGATTGCCAAGGTGATCCGCCACGTTGGGGGTCAAATCGACACTGTTGAAATCAAAGCTGGCGCCCAACGTGTGTTCACCCAGACGCGCCGGAGCCACATAACCCTCCGCACACACCACCGTGCGCAACGCAGCACTCGCCCCGGTCTGCGGCAGGCTGGTGATCTGCCCGCGAATGCGTTTGAGCGGCAGCTCGGCACTCTGCGAGAACTGCTTGATGTCCGCCGCCCCGGCCAGTACGACGACAGGCGCGCTGTCGATCAGCTGCGCGTCACTCCACACCTGCCACTGATCATCGACGCGTCGCAGCTCCAGCGCCTGATGATGGGCGATCAGGCGAATATTCGCGTGCTGGATCTGCGCGTGACACAACGCTGGCGGATGCACCCAGCCGCCCTCAGGGTAAAACAGCCCGCCGCTGTTTAGCGCGATGCCGCTCTGCACCTCGGCGGCGCGCCGATCCAGCAGGTGCAGCAGCGATTCAGGGAAGGCCTCGGCGAGTTGCTTCTGGCGTTGTGCCTCCTTGTCGTCGAAGGTCAGTTGCAGCACGCCGCATGCGTCCCACTCGACACCCCGTTGCAAGCGTTCAAGTTGCCTGCGCGTGTGGCCAAACCCACTGAGAATCAACTGTGACAACGCCGTACCGTGCGCTGAAAGTTTCAGGTACAGCACGCCCTGCGGGTTACCCGAGGCCTCCTGCGCGGGTGCCGCGTGACGCTCCAGCAGGCTGACCTGCCAGCCCCGTTGCGCAAGGCTCTGCGCCGTGGCACAACCGGCCAGCCCAGCGCCGATCGCCAACGCCTTGCGCTCGCCTGCAAGCGGAGTGGGACGGGCGAACCAGGGCTTGGCGGCAGGCACCGATGTGACGCCCTCCGGCCAGGCGATAAAAGCACCGCGCAGCACTTCCCATTTATGCCCGATACCCGGCACCCGCTTCATCTTGAAACCTGCTGCATTCAGCGAGCGCCGCACCCAGCCGGTGCTGGTGAAGGTGCCAATCGTGGTGCTCGGTGTGGACAGTCGCGCCAGTTCGGCGAACAGTTCCGGGGTCCACATGTCCGGATTTTTCGCCGGCGCAAAGCCGTCGAGAAACCATGCGTCAATCTGCCCGTCCAACTGCGGCAGCATCTGCAGGGCGTCGCCGATCAGCAAGGTCAGGGTGACCCGGCCGTTATCGAATACCAGGCGCTGAAAGCCTTCATGTATCGCCACGTATTGCCCGAGCAGTTGATCGGCAAAACGCGACAGCTCCGGCCACAACACCAGAGCACGTTGCAGGTCGCCCTGGCTCAGCGGGTACTTCTCGACACTGACAAAATGCAGGCGCGCATCAACCGGCGCGCACTCATCGAACAACTGCCAGGCACAGAGAAAATTCAGCCCGGTGCCAAAGCCCGTTTCGCCAACGATCAGCCGTCCGCCGACCGGCAATTCGGTAAACCGCCGACGCAGGTCGTTCTGCACCAGAAACACATGGCGGGTTTCATCCAGACCGGACTCAGTGGAAAAGTACACGTCGGAAAAGTCGTGAGAACGCGGGTTGCCTTGTTCGTCCCAGTCGATCCGGGCGTGGCGGGTAATAGTCATGTCGGGCTCGGCTTAGGCAGTGGCAGCATTTTAGCCGTCTGCGCAGATAAAAGTGCTATCAAGACTGCGTGGATTGACCGATGCCGGTAATCGGTGGTCACACTCTTCATCGGGCGTCATTGAGCCATCACTCATCAGGAGCTGTGCATGTTTGAATCCGCTGAAATCGGTCATGCCATTGACGATGACACCTACGAGGCCGCTTTGCCTTCGCTGCGCGAAGCTTTGCTGGAGGCGCAGATAGACCTGCACGAGCAGGCCAAACGGCAGATCATCGTGCTGATCAACGGCATAGAAGGCGCGGGCAAGGGCGAGACGGTCAAATTGCTCAGCGAGTGGATGGACCCGCGCTTGATAGAAGTACGCACCTTCGATCAGCAGACCGATGAGGAGCTGGCCCATCCGCCTGTCTGGCGCTACTGGCGACAACTGCCTGCCAAAGGGCGCATGGGGATTTTCTTCGGCAACTGGTACAGCCAGATGCTTCAGGGTCGCGTGCATGGGCAGTACAAGGATGCGGTGCTCGATCAGGCCATCAGCGGCGCCGAACGCCTAGAAAAGATGCTCTGCGATGAAGGCGCGCTGATCTTCAAATTCTGGTTTCACCTGTCCAAAAAACAGATGAAGCTGCGCCTCAAGACCCTCAAGGATGACCCGCTGCACAGCTGGCGCATCAGCCCGCTGGACTGGCAGCAATCCAAGACCTACGACAAGTTCGTGCGCTTCGGCGAGCGAGTCCTGCGCCGTACCAGCCGTGACTACGCGCCCTGGCATGTGATCGAGGGTGTGGACGCCAATTACCGCAGCCTGACCGTCGGCCGCCTGCTGCTGGAAGGCATGCAGGCCGCGCTCAACAAGGTCGAACCCGAGTCCAGCGCGCTGACGATAGGGCCGCTGGCGATCCATAACAATGAACGTACGTTGCTCGACAGCCTCGACCTGAGCCTGCACCTGAGCAAAGAAGACTACCAGCACGAACTGATCGCCGAGCAGGCGCGCCTGTCCGGCAACCTGCGTGACAAACGCATGAAAAGCCACGCACTGGTGGCGGTGTTCGAAGGCAATGACGCTGCTGGCAAAGGCGGGGCAATTCGCCGGGTCGCGGCGGCGCTGGACCCGCGTCAGTACGCCATCGTGCCGATTGCTGCGCCGACTCAGGATGAGCGTGCGCAGCCTTATCTGTGGCGTTTCTGGCGGCAGATACCGGCACGCGGCAAATTCACCATCTTCGACCGCTCGTGGTACGGCCGGGTGCTGGTCGAGCGGGTCGAAGGCTTTTGCAGCGAGTCCGACTGGAAACGCGCCTACGCCGAAATCAACGATTTCGAAGAGCAGCTCACCGAAGCCGGCGTGGTGGTGGTCAAGTTCTGGCTGGCGATTGACGAGCAAACCCAGCTGGAGCGTTTTCAGGAGCGCGAAAAGATCCCGTTCAAGCGCTACAAGATCACCGAAGACGACTGGCGCAACCGCAAGAAATGGCCCGATTATCGTCAGGCTGTCGGCGACATGGTGGACCGCACCAGCACCGAGATTGCACCGTGGACACTGATCGAAGCCAATGATAAGCGCTGGGCCAGGGTCAAGGTGTTGCGCACCATCAACGAGGCGCTGGAAAAAGCCTTTGCCAGAGACAAGAAGAAGTGATCGCTTTCAGGGGCCTTCGGCTCGCTGTCTGATTGCGCGCAGCGTGAACGGTCAATGCCGTTCATGCGCAGGCTCTGCAATCGAGTCTTCATCTGCTGTTTCAGTCGTTGGCTTGAAGTCGCCGTTCAGCAGTCGATGCAGGCGTGATTGCGATTCGGTGTAGTGTCGCGTCTGCGTCGCATGCCCGTCAGGCGCGATGTCCTTCAGTGTTGGCGCCTGTCCGGCAGGGGCCATCTGCTCCACGGCTTGCAGGACAGCGCTGTAAAGAGGGTTCAGATCTCGCATGTTGTTCTCCCTGAAAACAGCTTCGGCAGCCGATGGATGGCCAATCATCCGCCTCAATCCGTTCGAGGCGTTTCACTGAAGCCTAAGCGAGTTTCTGCGCGACCTCAGACGGTTTTCGCATAGGCGCTATGCCAGAAAAAACGGTCTTTCAGGGGGGATACACGGCTGTTGCGTTCAACGCTTTTGCAGCGTTTTTTGCCGGATGATGTAAATCGTCACCAGCACGGCGCTGGTCAGCATGAACCCGCGAGCCCAGTTGGAGGGCACCAGATAGCACGACAGGCCGATGCTCAGCCACATCATGCCGACTGCGTACACCTTGCCCTTGAGCGGGATGCCGTTGCCTTCGAGGTAGTCACCAATCCACGGGCCAAGTTGCCGATGGTTGATCAGCCAGTGGTAGAAGCGCGCAGAGCTGCGGGCGAAGCAGGCGGCGGCCAGCAGCAGAAAGGGCGTGGTGGGCAGCACCGGCAGGAATATCCCGATGACGCCCAATGCCACGCTCAACCAGCCAACGGCCATGAGCAGGTAGCGCACCCACCCGTGACGGCTGGTGCGCGGTGGGTCTTGCGCCATAGGCGCTGACTCAGTGGTGGCGGGGTTTGAGGATCGCCGGTTTTTCGTCCGGCGCCTGGCACAGCAGGTACAGGGCCGTCAGTGCTTCAGGGATCTGCACGATCATGTCGTCCATCAGGTTGGCGTCCTGAGCGATGTCGGCGAATTCAGGTTGCTCGTCGAACAGCCCCGAACCGACCATGATCGGCAGGAGCATTTCGCTGACTTCTTCTTCGGCGCTTTCGAACCAGGCGTTCTCACGCAGGAACACGCCTTCCATGAAGCCGATGCACCAGCCGCGCAAGTCCGAATCATCCGGGTCGTCGCCCAGGTCCAGGTCGCAGGGCAGTTCGAACTCTTCGTCCGATGCCAGTTGGCGGGCAATGTGCGCCTTGAGTGCAACCAGTGTCGCTTCGACCTCGGTTTGTTGTGCTATGTCGGAATACTGTGGCGGCTCGGAGAACAGCGCGTCGATCCACTCGCGCTCCGGCACGTCTTCGGCACAGATGGACAAGGCGGTCAGGTAGCCGTGCGCGGCCACGTAGTCCAGTGCTTCTTCGTGCAGTTCATCTGCATCGAGGAAGACTTGCAGGCGGGTTAATTGCTCAGCGAAGGACATGGAAGCGCTACCTTGAAAATAAACGATGCTGGATTCTAGGCCTTGAGCGTCCGTGGCGCCAGCGCGCAGGCCAATTGCAGTTAATTTCGACCGCTGATGTCCGAGCCATCCAATGCTCCCGAGCGCTCGGGTATACTCCTGCGTTTTGCAGTGCAGCAGGATATTCCGGGGTTTTTATGCTTGAGCAGGCACAACGCGTACTTAAAGACATCTTTGGTTACGACAGCTTTCGTGGTCGCCAGGGTGCCATTATTGAGCGTGTAGCCAACGGCGGCGATGCACTTGTGCTGATGCCGACCGGTGGCGGCAAGTCCCTGTGTTTTCAGGTGCCCGGGCTGTTGCGGGACGGTCTCTGCGTGGTCGTTTCGCCGCTTATCGCGCTGATGGACGATCAGGTTGCCACCCTCGATGAGCTGGGCGTTTCTGCCGCAGCGCTCAATTCCACTCTCAATGCCGAGCAACAGCGCGAACTGGCCAACCGTATCCGTCTGGGCGAAGTGAAAATGCTTTACCTCGCCCCGGAGCGCCTGGTTCAGCCGCGCATGCTGTCATTCCTGCAAAACCTGAAAATCGCCCTGTTTGCCATCGACGAAGCGCATTGCGTGTCGCAATGGGGGCATGACTTCCGCCCTGAATACCTGCAATTGGGGCAATTGGCCGAACTGTTTCCGGATGTGCCGCGCATCGCCCTGACCGCCACGGCAGACAAGCGTACCCGTGAAGAAATCGTCACGCGCCTGCACCTGCAGAACGCCGAACGCTTCTTGTCCAGCTTCGACCGGCCAAACATCTTTTACCGCATCGTGCCCAAGGAACAGCCGCGCAAACAGCTCCTGGCGTTCCTGTCCGAGCGGCGCAGCGATGCCGGTATCGTCTACTGCCTGTCGCGCAAGAAAGTCGATGAAGTGGCTGTGTTCCTCAGTGAAAACGGTTATCCCGCGTTGCCGTATCACGCCGGCTTGCCATCGGAAACCCGCGCCGCCAACCAGAAACGCTTCCTTAACGAGGAAGGCCTGATCATGGTCGCGACCATCGCGTTCGGCATGGGCATCGACAAACCCAACGTGCGCTTCGTTGCGCACATGGACCTGCCCAAATCGCTGGAAGCCTACTATCAGGAAACCGGCCGGGCAGGGCGCGACGGCTTGCCCGCCGATGCATGGATGGCCTACGGCCTGCAAGACGTGCTGATGCTCAAGCAGATGTTGCAGAACTCCGAAGGCGACGAGCGCCACAAGCGCCTGGAGCAGCACAAGCTCGATGCCATGCTGGCCCTTTGCGAAGAAACCCGCTGCCGCCGTCAGACCCTGCTGGCCTATTTCGACGAAGACATGCCCAACCCCTGCGGGCATTGCGACAACTGTGTCGATGGCGTGCAAACCTGGGACGCCACCGAGCCCGCGCGTCAGGCGTTGTCGGCCATCTACCGCACCGGTCAGCGCTATGGCGTCGGTCATCTGGTCGATGTACTGCTCGGCAAATCCAACGACAAGGTCCAAAGCTTCGGTCATCAGCACCTGTCGGTGTTCGGTGTCGGCAAGGCGCGCACCGAAGCCGAGTGGCGTTCGCTGTTCCGCCAACTGGTCGCGCGCGGCCTCGCCGACATCGACCTTGAAGGCTACGGCGGCCTGCGCCTGAGCGACACCTGCCGCCCGTTGCTGCGTGGCGAGGTTTCGCTGGAACTGCGCCGCGACCTCAAACCACAAACAACTTCAAGAAGCAGCTCCGGCAGCCCGGCCAGCCAACTGGTGCGTGGCGAAGAGCGCGAGCAGTGGGAAGCCCTGCGTGCCCTGCGCCGCAAGCTGGCCGAAGAGCACGGCGTGCCGCCTTATGTCATTTTCCCGGACTCGACCCTGCTGGAAATGCTGCGCAGCAAACCGGGTTCGATGGCCGAGATGGCCAAAGTGAGTGGCGTGGGTGCGCGCAAACTGGAGCGTTACGGCGAGGCTTTCCTTGAAGTGCTCAGCGGCAAGACCGAGGCGCCGCAAGTGGTTGCCGACATTCGCCATGAGCTGATCAGCCTGGCGCGTGCGGGCATGACCCCGACACAGATCGCCGGCCAGTTGCAGTGCTCGGAAAAGAATGTCTACACCCTGTTGGCCGAGGCCATCGGCAAGCAGCAGTTGTCCATCGAGCAGGCGCTCGATTTGCCGGAAGACCTGTTGGGCGAGGTGCAGGATGCCTTTCTCGACGGCGAAGGTGAGCTGCCGCCGGTCTCGGCGATTGCCGAGCAATTTGCCGGTCGCGTGCCGGAGGGCGTGCTGTATTGCGTACGTGCGGCGCTGCAATCTGAATTTGAGGTATAACGGCGTGCGACGAAACGTCACCGCCCCATGCTTGCCTGATCATAAGGACCATGCTTAGCTCGCTAATAATTAGTTTGAATCACGAGTTACCTTATGCCATTGACTGACGAACATCGTTTCGGGATGCAACTCGGACACCTCACCCGGGGCTGGCGCGCCGAGCTGGATCGTCGGCTGGCTGATCTCGGCCTTTCTCAGGCGCGCTGGCTGGTACTGTTGCACCTCGCCCGTTTCACCGAGTCGCCCACCCAGCGCGAGCTGGCGCAGAGTGTGGGAGTAGAAGGCCCCACCCTGGCGCGTCTGCTCGACAGCCTTGAAAAACAGGGCCTGGTTCAGCGCCAGGCAGTGGTCGAGGATCGCCGGGCGAAAAAGATTCTGCTCAGCGACACCGCCTTGCCCCTCATCGAAAAGATCGAAACCATCGCCAATGTCCTGCGCATCGAGCTGTTGGAGGGGGTCAGCGAGGACGATTTGCGAGTCAGCATGCGCGTGCACTCGCAGATTCTGGCCAATCTCGAAAGATCCTGAGACGAAGCGGCGGGTTCTCAACCATAATCGTGCAACGGATACTCAAGTCCATCTGATTAACGTGAGAAGCCTGCTGTGGTTTCAATAAGGGTTTGCATGCTCAAGAGTTCTCTGGCTGCTGTCGAAGGTGCAGGCCGTATGGCGCGCGAGTTGTTTTGCAAGGGCGCCATTGCGGCAGCGTTGCTGAGCTGTTCAACGATGGCGTCCGCGCTGGGGCTGGGCGAAATGAAGCTGCACTCGGCGCTCAACCAGCCGCTGAATGCTGAAATCGAGTTGCTGGAGACCGGCGGTCTCAGCAATGAGGACGTTATTGCCAGGCTCGCATCGCCCGAAGCCTTCGCCAAGGCAGGCATCGAACGGGTGTTCTTCCTCAATGACCTTCGTTTCACCCCCGTGCTGCGCGGTAACAGTGGCGTGATCAGGGTGGTTTCCAACAAGCCGGTCACCGAACCTTACCTGAGTTTCCTCGTCCAGTTGGCGCGCCCGAACGGCGATCTGCTGCATGAATACACCGTGCTGCTCGACCCTGCCACGTCACCGCAAGGGCTCGCTGCCACGCGCAGCCGCAATCAGCAGCGTTCGCTGAATGCTGCGCAGGAATCGCGCATGCCGGTCGCGCCACCGGCAGCGCTGCAAGGCAAACATTACACGGTCGCCAGTGGCGACACGCTGAATGGCATCGCCAGCCGCCTGCAAGGGCCGGGCGGGAAAGTATCGGCCAGCCAGATGGCCGAAGCCATTCGCGCGCTCAACCCGCAGGTATTTGCTGCAGGGGCAGGTTCCGCGCTTAAAGTCGGTCAGGACCTGTTACTGCCTGATTCCGCCGTAATGCCCGCCGCTGCCACAGCCCCCGCTGCAAGCGCAGTTGTAGCGCCGCCTGCCGAGTTGCAGCGCACCGCCGAGCAGCTGTCGGCGGCTGCTATCGAAAACCAGCAGTTGGCGCAGTCTCTGGAAGCGCTCAAGACCCAGACCCAGGAACTGCAAGAGCAGATGATTGGCAAGGACAAGCAGATCACTGCGTTGCGCAGCGACCTTGCCCTGGCGCAGTCCGCGGCCCGACCTGCCGCACCCGCCACGCCGCCCGCGGCCCCGGCTCAGCCGGCGGTGACCGTTGCATCGAGCAGCGAGCCTCTCGTGAGCTTGCCAATACTGCTCGCGATACTGGCGCTGGTGCTTCTGTTGCTGGTGTATGCCTACTCGAAACGCCGTCAGCGTCGTCATGCCACGGCCCCTGTCGTTGCGCAGGATGACCCGCTGATCAAGCCTGCCCAGGCCGCCATGCTCCCTGTGTTCGAGGTGCCCGCCGTTGCGCCGCAGCCTGCCGCCCAGGCATCGCCATCGACGCTGGTCAAGGCTGCGACGCCGCAACGTCCGGCTGGCGCTGTGCCCGATGCGCTGGACGGTGTCAGCATTTACATTGCCTACGGGCGATTCAGCGAGGCAATGGGCATTCTGCGCAGCGCCCTGGAAACCCAGCCGGAGCGCGGCGACATTCGCATCAGGTTGCTGGAGTTACTGGCCGAGCAGGGCGATGGCAGCGGCTTTGTTCGCGAAGAGCGCTCAGCGCTTGAGCACGGCGTCGATCCGCAGACCATTCAGGACATTCGCGATCGCTTTCCACAACTCAAAGCGGCGGAGGCGGCCCCTGCTGCGTTCCTCCCCGCTGCTGCGGTCGTAGCAGCGTCCACGCTGTCTTTCGACAAAGCCGAACCAGAGCCAGCTGCCTACCTGCAACCGGACCTGGAGCCTGAGCCCCCGGCGCAACTGGACGAAACAGCCGCCGCGTCCCTCAACCCGCAGCAAACCGATGAATTCCAGCTGAACCTGGATGACCTGTCGATGGACGCCGACTGGGATCTGGTCGATCCGTTTGACACGCCGCCGCCGCGCAGCAAGCCAGAGACCGTGACAGCGCCTGCGCCCGCTGAAGTCGACCCCGGCTTTTCTTCGGACCTGACTCGATTGCCGGAAGTCTTCGAGCTGTCGGATGAGCAATTTCTCAGTGATTTCTCCGAGCCGGATGGCATTGAGCCGATCGAGCCAATCGAAGTGGTTGCACCCGCCGCTGCCGACGATCTGAGCGACGAGTTTCTCGACAGCTTCATGAACGATGACGGGGATTTCGACCTGCTGGATCTTGAAGAGCCGCCGCTCAGCCAGATCAATCAGGCTCAGGTACTGATCGAGGAGGGCGACTTGGAGTCGGCTCGTGAAATCCTGCAACAGGTGATTGACGAGTCCGACGAAGAGCATCGGCGCATGGCGCGCGAGCTGTTGGCGGGCATCAGCTGATTCAGCGTTTTCGAGTATTGAGGGGGGCCTGGCCCGGTCTGACGCCTAACGAAAGATCGGCCGAATCCCCCGGCATTTCGGATACCCCGCGCACCCCCAGAACTCTCCGGCATTCTGGCCGGTGCGGGCGACCTTGATCACCATCGGCTTCTTGCAGTGCGGGCAGGCGGGTACGACGGGCTTGGGCTGTGGCTTTGTAGCTGCGGGCTTGCGCGGCTTTTTCGTGCGCTTGGCGGGGCTGCTTTTGGCAGGTTGCGTGGGTTCGGATGATAGTGTCTCGGGCGCTGCCGAAGGCCTTTCCTGATTCGATGTCGAACCGGCAACCCGGCTCAACAGCCTGCGCAATTGGCTGATCAGGGCTTTCAGCGCTGAGGGTGTATGACCTGCCATTGGAATGCTCGAAGCCGTGTTCGCTAAAGGTCGGCATGGTGCAGGCATCTGCGGCATGAAGCAAACCGTCGACGCGCACCTGCACTGTGACGCGTACCTCAATGTTACCTGCCGATGACGCTAATTCCCGGACACCGCTAAAGACCGACCCTGCGCGGGCGATAAACTCTGCACTCGGGCTGTTGGTTGCCACTTTGAACGACTGTGCTAAACCTTCAGGGATTACCCGGACTATCGAGTATTATCAGGGAGTGGATTTTCAATGCGCGTCAACATGCCTATCACCCAGACTGAACGGACTTTTCCGGCATCTGAACGCCTCATCTCCACCACCGACCTCAACAGCCAGATCACCTATTGCAACGACGCCTTCGTCACGTTGAGTGGCTTCACCCGCGAAGAGCTGATCGGCCAGCCGCACAACCTGGTGCGCCACCCGGACATGCCCGCCGCGGTCTTTGCTCATATGTGGGAAACCATAAAACAGGGCAAACCCTGGATGGGCGTGGTCAAGAACCGCTCCAAACAGGGCGATTATTATTGGGTCAGCGCCTACGTCACTGCTGTCTACGAAAACGGTCGGATCGTCGGCTACGAATCGATGCGCTCGCTGCCGACCCGCGATCAAGTGCGCCGCGCCGATGCCTTGTATGCACGGCTGCGTGCCGGTAAATCGTCGGTCTCGGCGACCAGCACCGCTGCCTATCACCTGGTTCGCCAACTGCCGATGATCCTCTGCGCCCTGGCACTGGCTGCCGGCGTCTACCTGCTGGACGATCTGCCTTCGATCATCATGATTCCGATCGTGATGGTTGTGCTGGGCGGCTTTCTGGAAATGCGCCAGCGCCGCAGCATTCGCAGCACCCTTGAAGAACACCCCAAAGCGTTCACCAGTTCACTGGTTGCGCTGACCTACAGCGACAACCGTGGCCCGCAGGCGCAGCTCGATCTGGCCATGCTCAGCGAAGAAGCCCGCCTGCAAACGGCCCTGACGCGCCTGGCCGATACTGGCGAGAGCGTGCGCCAGCATGCCGGTCGGTCGGCGCAATTGTCGCTGCGCCAGGCCGAGTCGCTTGATCAGCAACGCAGCGAGGCCGATCAGTCGGCCACGGCGATCAACCAGATGGCGGCGACCATTCAGGAAGTGACGCACAACGTACAGAGCACTGCCCATGCTGCCGAAGAAGCCGACAAGCTGGCGCAGCAGGGGCGTGGTCTGGCTGATGACAGCCTGTTGGCGATTCGGCACATGGCCAACTCGGTTACTGACATCGGTCAGGCCGTGGGCGAACTGGCCGATGCCACGCAGTCGATTGGCAGCGTGGTCGATGTGATTACCTCGATTGCCCAGCAAACCAACCTGTTGGCGCTCAACGCCGCCATCGAAGCGGCGCGTGCCGGTGAGCAAGGGCGTGGTTTTGCGGTGGTCGCCGACGAAGTTCGTTCGCTGGCTTCACGCACCCAGACCTCGACCGAACAGATCCAGCAAATCATCACCTCCCTGCGCGACGGCGCCGCCCGTGCGGTCCTGACTGCCAACAAAGGCGAGCAGATCTCCAAGGAAAGCGTCGCCAGTGTCGAAGCCGTGCAGAAAGCCCTGGACGGTATCAGCCAATCGGTAACGCGCATCACGGGCATGAGCCAGCAAATGGCCTCGGCGTCGGAAGAGCAAAGCCACGTCGCGGAAAACATCAGCCAGCAAATCACCCGCATCGCCCAACTCTGCGACCAAAGCGCCGGCCAGGCACAGCAAGGCTCGCAGATCAGCACCGAACTGGAAGAAATGGCGCAATACCTGCACAGCCTGGCAGAGCGCTTCAGCCGGTAATTTCAACAACCACTATCGTGCGACGCAGAGCGTCGCGAACTGCATTCCCACGCTGGAGCGTAGGGAACGATGATTGATGTCAACTATCGTGCGATGCTCTGCGTCGCATGCCTTTCCGGACGCTCAGCGTCCTCTTATTGCGACGCAGAACGTCGCGAACTGCATTCCCACGCTGGAGCGTAGGGAACGATGATTGATGTCAACTATCGTGCGATGCTCTGCGTCGCATGCCCTTTCCGGACGCTCTGCGTCCTCTTATTGCGACGCAGAGCGTCGCGAACTGCAATCCCACGCTGGAGCGTAGGGAACGATGATTGATGTCAACTATCGTGCGCCGCTCCGCGTCGCACGCCGTTCCGGACGCTCTGCGTCCTCTTTTGCGACGCAGAGCGTCGCGAACTGCATTCCCACGCTGGAGCATAGGGAACGATGATTGATCTCAACTATCTTGCGCCGCTCCGCGTCGCATGCCGTTCCGGACGCTCTGCGTCCTCTTTTGCGACGCAGAACGTCGCGAACTGCATTGCCACGCTGGAGCGTAGGGAGCGATGATTGATGTTAACTATCGTGCGCCGCTCCGCGTCGCATGCCGTTCCGGACGCTCTGCGTCCTCTTATTACTTTAGTTAACTTGTGTCACTAATTACCTTAATGCCTATTCCTTGCTGTGCGACAAGGCATAACAGTTTTAATAAATAATTTATATTGTCCGACAATTCCATCGTCGCCCATCAAGTTAGTGTTGACCTTGAAAGTTTTAATCAGCGCCCGAATACATTTGCGTACAATTAAATAGCCACTATCGATTTGAGTGGATTGCGTTAATAGACCAAATAAGTTCAATAAATTCATGCAGATATCACTGGATTAAATACCCAAAGATGGCGCTCGTGAATACCCGTCACTCTGTATCAAAACTGAAATAAAACGGTTGCCAAGTATGTAACTGCGGACTATGTTTTGGCTGCGCTCAATCAGGAGCCGACCATTAGCAGGTGTGCAGGGATGCAAAAGTCGAAGTGTGTGAGTGCTGCCCGTTATTCTTCAAAAACCGTAGCAACTGGCGCACTGTGCGCGCTGTCTTTTACTTTCGGCTGTTCGGCCTACGCTGATTATGTCGAGCAGGGAAAGTTGGGTGATGCGGCCAGTTGGCGTTCAGCAGAGTTCCAAAGTGACTGGGGCCTGGGCCGCATTCAGGCTGATCAGGCCTACGCTGCTGGCATGACGGGCGCAGGGGTCAAGATCGGTGCGCTGGACTCGGGTTTCGATCCGTCTCACCCAGAAGCCAGCCCGTCCCGCTTTCAGGCAGTAACCGCCACGGGCACTTACGTCAACGGCACACCGTTCAGCGTCACCGGCGCGATCAACCCCAACAACGACACCCACGGAACGCACGTCACCGGCACCATGGGCGCGGCGCGCGATGGCGTGGAGATGCATGGCGTGGCGTACAACGCGCAAATCTACGTTGGTAACACCAATCAGAACGACAGCTTCCTGTTCGGCCCCAACCCGGACCCGCAGTATTTCAAGGCGGTGTACGGCGCACTGGCTGATGCTGGCGTGCGCGCCATCAACAACAGCTGGGGCAGCCAGCCGGCCGACGTGACCTACGCCACCGAGTCTGGCGTGCGCGCCGCCTATGCCCAGCATTACAACCGTGGCACCTGGCTGGATGAAGCGGCCAACGTCTCGCGCAAGGGCGTGATCAACGTGTTCAGCGCTGGCAACTCCGGCTACGCCAACGCCAGCGTGCGCGCCTCTTTGCCGTATTTCGAGCCAGACCTCGAAGGCCACTGGCTTGCCGTGTCGGGCCTCGACGCCTCCACCGGTCAACGCTACAACCAGTGCGGCCTGTCCAAATACTGGTGCATCACCATGCCCGGCCGGCTGATCAACAGCACCGTGCCCGGCGGCGGTTACGGCATCAAGTCCGGCACCTCAATGTCTGCACCGCATGCCACCGGCGCACTGGCGCTGGTGATGGAACGCTTCCCGTACCTGAACAACGAGCAGGCGCTGCAAGTGCTGCTGACCACCGCCACCCAGCTCGATGGCTCGGTCACTCAGGCGCCGACCACCAGCGTCGGTTGGGGCGTGGCCAATCTGGAGCGGGCGATGCGCGGTCCCGGTCAATTGCTCGGCACCTTCGACGCCAACCTCGGCACAGGCTTGACCGATACATGGAGCAACAATATCTCCGATCAGGCGTTGATTCAGCGTCAGGCCGAAGACACTGCCGAACACGCCACATGGCAGCAAACACTGATCAGCAAAGGCTGGCAAAACGGCGTCGCCAGCACTGCCAGCCAGCAGGACCAGGCCGACTACGCAACAGGCAGCGCCCGTGCTGCCGCCGCTGCACAGCGCCAGTACCAAGGCAGCCTGATCAAATCCGGTGCGGGCCGGCTGATTCTGCAAGGTGCCAACACTTATCGTGGCGAAACGCTGGTCAACGGCGGCGTGCTGTCGGTCAACGGCTCGCTGGTGTCCGCCGTGCAGGTCAACGCGGGCGGCACGCTGGGCGGCAATGGCCAGATCGGCGGGCTGACTGCGCGTAACGGCGGCGTGGTCGCGCCGGGCAATTCCATCGGCACCTTGCAGGTCAACGGCAACGTCCTCCTTGAGCCAGGTTCGACCTACGCCGTAGAGCTTTCGCCCGCCGCCAGCGACCGCATCGTCGCCACCGGCAGTGCCACCGTGTCAGGTGCCAACATGACCCTGGCGCTTCTGGACAACACGCCGGTTGCCTTGAATTCTGTACCCACCCAAAGCGTTGCAGGCCCTCAGTACAACGTGCTGCAGGCCGCCAACGGCATCAACGGCCAGTTCGGCTCAGTCACTTCAAACTACGCTTTTCTGGGCGGCCGACTCGACTACGCAGCCACCGGCGTTGCGTTGAACATCGAGCAAACAGCCGCCTTCAACAGCGTTGCACGAACCCCTAACCAAGCTGCCGTGGCGACAGCCGCCGAACAACTCGGTGCAGGCAATGCGGTGTACGAAAACCTGTTACTCACGCAAAACCCGGCCTCTGCCCGCGACAGCTTTCAGCAATTGTCCGGCGAGATTTACCCGGCCATTGGCAGCGTGCTGATCAACGACAGCCGGCAGGTTCGTGATGCGGTGGGCGAGCGTCTCGGGGCCAGCGTGTTGGGCGGCGAGGGCAACACTGCCGCGCAAGACAATGTCTGGATTAAAGCCTTGGGTGCCTGGGGCAAGACTGATTCGCGCGACGACACCACCGGTTACACCACCTCGATCGGCGGCCTGCTGGCGGGCGTCGATGGCAACGTTGCCGACGACACGCGTCTGGGCGCCGTCGCGGGTTACAGCGACAGCTCGTTGAACATGGGCTCGGGCACACATTCCCGGGCCTCGGTGGACAGCTACCATCTGGGCGCTTACGTCGGTCATGAAATCGGCGCACTGAGCCTGACCCTCGGCGGCGCACACAGCTGGCACCGCATCGATGCACAACGTGACGTGCAGGTCGGCGGTGCAGCAGGCAAGGAAAAAACCAAACACGATGCCCAGAGCACGCAAGTGTTCACCGAAGCGGCGTATCGCATCCGCTTGCAACCCGCGACCCTCGAGCCGTTCGCCAATCTGGCCTACGTCCACCTCAACACCGACAGCTTCACCGAGAAGGGCGATGCGGCGGCGCTGTCTGCCGGTAGCGATAACCGTGATGCCGTGCTCAGTACCCTCGGCCTGCGCGCATTGAAAACAATCGCAATCACCGAACGGCAAAAGGTCGACCTGTCCGGCAGCCTCGGCTGGCAGCACAACCTGAGCAGCACCGATTCCGAACAGCACCTGGCATTCGCCTCGGGTGGTGGCAGTTTCGGCATCGAAAGCTCGCCGCTGGTCCGCGATGCGGCACTGGTCGGCGCCCACGCCAGCGTTGCGCTGAGCAAGGACGCGAGGATCAGCCTCGATTACAGCGGCCAACTGGCCAGCCGTGAAAAAAGTCATGGTGTTGGCCTGAGCCTTAACTGGCAGTTCTGACCCAGGCAGTACCCAACTCCAACCCAACCCCTCAACCAAAAAGAACGACGCGCATGCAGATGCATGCGCGCGCGGATTCGTGCGCGTTAACTAAGGACGGTAGTTTCATGAAAGATGCATCCACCACCCGACACACTTCTGTCACACCCCTGCGCCAAGCCATTCGGGCCATCAACCGCGCCTCTTGCGGCGCACTGGCCTGTTACCTCGCGACCTTGGGCGTGGCACATGCTGCGCCCTACGTGGAAGCAGGGCAGGCGGGCAACGCCGCCAGTTGGCGCAGCGCCGAATTCAATGCCGACTGGGGTCTGGGCGCGATCAACGCCGATCAGGCTTACGCCGCTGGCTACAGTGGCAAAGGCATCAAACTGGGCATCTTCGACCAGCCGGTCTACGCCCCGCACCCGGAATTCTCCAGCGCCAACAAAGTGGTCAATCTGGTCACCAGCGGCATTCGCGAATACACCGACCCGTACATCCCGGTGAAGGCGGGCGACGCCTTCCGCTACGACGGCGCACCGACCCTGGACTCCGGTGGCAAACTTGGCAACCACGGCACCCACGTGGGCGGCATCGCCGGCGGCGACCGTGATGGCGGGCCGATGCACGGCGTGGCTTACAACGCGCAAATCCTCAGCGCCGACAACGGCGACCCAGGCCCGGAAGACGGTATCGTGCTGGGCAACGACGGCGCGGTGTATCAAGCGGGCTGGAACGCATTGGTCAACAGCGGCGCAAGAGTCATCAACAACAGCTGGGGCATCGGCATCACTGATCGCTTCGATAAAGGCGGTCGCGACCCGGCGTTCCCGCACTTCACCGTGCAGGACGCGCAAGTGCAGTTCGACCAGATCCGCCAGATCCTCGGCACCCGCCCGGGCGGCGCGTATCAAGGTGCGATTGACGCAGCGCGCAGCGGTGTCGTGACCATTTTCGCCGCGGGCAACGACTACAACCTCAACAACCCCGACGCAATGGCCGGGCTCGGTTACTTCGTACCGGGCATCGCCCCCAACTGGCTGACCGTTGCAGCCCTGCAACAGAACCCCGACGCTGCCGCCGCGACCACGCCTTACACGCTGAGCACCTTCTCGTCGCGCTGCGGCTACACCGCCAGCTTCTGCGTTTCGGCACCGGGCACGCGCATCTACAGCTCGGTCCTCAACGGCACCAGCCTCGAAGACCTGACCGTCGGCTGGGCCAACAAAAACGGCACCTCGATGGCCGCGCCCCATGTGGCAGGCAGCATGGCCGTATTGATGGAGCGCTTCCCGTACATGACCGGCGCGCAGGTCGCCGACGTGCTGAAAACCACCGCCACCGACCTCGGCGCACCGGGTGTCGATGCGCTGTACGGCTGGGGCATGATCAACCTCGGCAAAGCCGTCAACGGCCCGAGCATGTTCGTCACCGAGGCAGACATTCCGGCTGAGTTCCGCATCAACGGCGCGTATGGCGACAGTCAGTTCGTTGCGGATTTACCCGGCGTCGGCGCGATTGTCGATGCCGGCAAACCGACCCAGCGCACCTGCACCGGGTTGCAATGCGGGCTGGACGTGTGGAGCAACGCCATCGCGGGCCACGGTGGCCTGACCAAACAAGGCATCGGCACGCTGGTGTTGAGCGGGGCCAACAGCTACAGCGGCCCGACGTTGGTCAATCAAGGACGCCTGGCCATCAACGGCTCGCTGGCCTCGGCCGTCACCGTCAACAACGGCGGCGTATTGGGCGGCACCGGCAGCGTTGCGTCCTTGACCGCCAACCAGGGCGGCACCGTCGCGCCGGGCAACTCCATCGGCACCTTGCAGGTCAACAGCAACGTCCTCCTTGAGCCAGGTTCGACCTACGCCGTAGAGCTTTCGCCCACCGCCAGCGACCGCATCGTGGTCGGCGGCACCGCCACCGTAAGCGGCGCCAACATGGCCCTGACGCTGGAAAACGACAACGCCGCTCTGCTCAGCAGCAACCAGACCAGCAGCGTCATCGGCCGCCAATACAACGTGTTGCAAGCGGCTGGCGGTATTCAGGGCCAGTTCGGTTCGGTCACCGACGATTACGCGTTCCTCGCTGGCAACCTGGCTTACACCGGCAGCGGCGTAACCCTGGCCCTTGAGCGTAACGGCGACAGCTTCGCCAGCGCTGCGCAAACCTACAACCAGCGCAGCGTGGCCCAAGCCATCGAACAACTGAGTGTTGGCAATTCGGTGTACGAGAGCGTCATCCTCAGCCCGGACACCGCCACCGCCCGCCGCGCCTTCACCCAACTGTCGGGCGAAGTGCATCCAGCCATCGCCACGCAGCTGATCAACGACAGCCGCCAACTGCGCGACGCTGTGGGTGATCGCCTGCGCGTCGCAGGGCTGTACGACCAACCAGCGCCGGGCAGCGAAGACAACTCGGTGTGGGTCAAGGCACTTGGCGCATGGGGCAAAAACGCCGGCAGCAGCGACGCTGCCAGCTCGACCTCATCGCTGGGCGGCCTGCTCGCCGGTGTCGATGGCCTGATCAGCGATCACACCCGCCTGGGCGCAATGGCAGGTTACAGCGACACCTCGCTCAGCCTGGGCGACGACACCCACTCGCGTGCCTCGGCAGACAGCTACCACTTGGGCGCGTATATCGGCCACGAACAGGGCCCTTTGCGCCTGACCGCTGGCGCGTCGCACAGCTGGCACCGCATCGACGTGAAACGCGACCTGCAGTTCGGCGCGTTTTCCGACCGCCAGAAAGTCAAACGTGATGCCCAGTCGAGCCAGGTCTTCACCGAAGCCGCCTACCGCCTCAACCTGCAACCGCTGACACTGGAACCGTTCGCCAACCTGGCCTACGTGCACTTCGACAGCGACAGCTTCACCGAAAAAGGCGGCGCCACGGCCCTCAACGGCAGTGACGACACCCGCGACACCGTGCTCTCGACCCTGGGCATGCGCGCCGGCAACCGCTTCAACCTCAACGACACCCAAAAACTCGACGTCTCCGCCACCCTCGGCTGGCAGCACAACCTGAGCGACACCTCGGCCGAACAACACCTGGCTTTCGCCAGCGCAGGCAACAGCTTCAACACCCAAAGCGTCTCAATGGACCGCGACGCCGCCGCAGTCGGCGCCCGCGCCAGCCTCGCACTGGGCAAAGATGCGCGCATCAACCTGGACTACAACGGCGTGCTGGGTGCACGGGATAAAACCCACGGCGTGGGCTTGTCGCTGGATTGGCAATTCTGATGGAGGATGCCTGCGGGGCGTAGTAGCCTCGCAGGCACTAGGTAATACCTATCGGGCCAATGCTCCGCGTTGGCACGCATTTCGTGACGCTCCGCGTCACATCCAAGCCATCAGGCAAATATCAGATTACCCACGAATCCAAGCTTCTGCCCGGAGGGCGTAGGAGCGAACTTGTTCGCGATCTGCCGGGAACCGGCAGCAAAACCGGTGCATGCGGTACATCATTTGCCAACCAAACCTCAGACTCTGTCCAGTCATGCTTCCCCCAAAATCACCTCAATAAACAAAGTTTGATGGCCCAGTAGCATCATGGTAAAACCTTGCAACAGACACCCGTCTGTACTCGCTAAGGAATAGCCATGAAAAAGACAGGGACAGGCTTCGTCGCCATACTCGCATTGCTCTGCGCCTTCTCCGCACACGCCAGAGAAACCCAAGTCACAGACGCCTCAATCGTCAACGCCATCATCCAGGAATCCATCGACAGCTACTCCGGCAACTGCCCTTGCCCCTACAACGCTGCCCGCAACGGCAGCCGATGCGGCAAGCGCAGTGCGTATAGCCGTGAAGGAGGGGAGGCACCCACCTGCTTCAAGGAAGACGTCACCAAAGAAATGATCAGCGACTACCGCCGCCGCCTGAAGAACTGATCCGACGAGACACAATGGCCGTCATCCAAACGTCACGGCCATAACTCCGCATTCAACCCAACCGAGAAACAGGCAACACCGCCCGCCACCACGACTTCGCCAAGCGATGCGGCCGCGCATCAACCTGCATCTGCGGGTGCGCCAACAGCATCGGCATATCCCGCAACCGTATCCACGGCTCGCTGTGCCAGTGCAACATACTCACCGACAACCCCGGCCACTGCAGCATGCTCAGGTTCGGCGTACAGTCATCAAACGGCACTTGCCCATCTCGCAAGGCAGGCACCACCTCGTTGGTAATCCACTGCCGCAACCCGCGATTCTCCGCGTGGTAGTGATGCACCATCATCGCGTACGCGCCCGACTCACTGACCATCAGCTCTGGCTCGGCTTCGCCGTGCAGGTCGAGCGTGATCATTCGGTGCTGGTCTGTGTCCAGCTTGCGCAGCGTCCGCTCGTTCAACGGCCAGCCGATCATGCGACCCAGATCGCGGGCGCTGAACCAAGGTTGGTTTTCGAGGAGGAGGGCGAGGAGCTGGCGGTTGTGGCGTTGGAAGGGGGTTGGGGTAAAACCGGCAAAAACCTCGTGTGCCTGACGAGCACTGCCCCGGAATAGATTGCTTAACATGCTGACCTCTGCGTATGAGCTGAAATAACGTTAAAGACCAACGCAGAGCGGGCGTAAGAAATCCCAACTGAGTGGCTCAGCAAAGCCGAGATTCCCGTTCAATCAGAACGACTAGAATCTGGAGCTAATGCTTAACTCACTGTGTCTACGTTGGGCGTTTCTTAGGCACCGGCGCATACGATACCGGGGGTCGCAACGTGTAGATATCGGACCGGGGAGGGTGAGGCTGTCAGGGTTTTCTGATTTTTCAGGCGTACATCGGATCTCAGCAACCCCTATCGTTCCAACGCTCTGCGTGGGAATGCAGTTCGCGACGCTCTGCGTCTCAGTCTCAAGGCTGCTACATAAACACGACGCCACCGACGCTTCGCTTTACCCATGCTGGCAATCTAGATACTGTTGTCGGACTTTTCCTACAAGGACGTTCGGCAATGCCTTCGCTCAATCAGATTTTCTTCGGTCCGCCCGGTACGGGGAAAACCTACGCCACAGTCGAAGCGACGTTGCAGATCCTTGATCAGCCTTTTCTTGCTAAAAATGCTGGTAGCCGATCAGCTCTGAAGGCTCGTTTCGACGAACTGCTCGCAGCAGGCGACGTGCGCTTTGTGACTTTTCATCAGAGCTTCAGCTATGAAGACTTCGTGGAAGGGCTACGCGCTACAACTGACGAGCAAGGTCAGATCCGTTACGAAGTGGTATCTGGCGTCTTCAGGAGCCTGTGCGAGTCAGTCGCGACTGAACTGAGTGGAAAGTACCGTGCATTCAAGGTCGGTGATCGCTACGGCACAGGCTACAAAGTGACCCGCGCCACGCCTGACGTCGTTGAGATAGAGAAGCCTCAAGGTAAACATCTCCCCATCGGCATGAGCCTGCTGAATACGCTCGCTTCTTATGTAGACGCCGGCACGTTCACTATCGAAGAACTGGGCAATGGTCGCTGGGACAAGAAAGTGCCGGGCTCCGTCCTTGATCCGTTTTTGGTGAACGGCTACAAGAACTTCTTGCCATCAATGGTCGAGCACATGCTGGGCAAAAACGAGGAGGGCTTATTTGAGCCTGCCCCCGTTCAACATAGCGACGCCAAGGTGCTGATCATTGATGAGATCAATCGTGGCAATGTCTCGCGCATCTTTGGCGAGCTGATTACGCTCATTGAACCTTCCAAGCGAGCAGGCGCAGACGAGGCTTTAGAAGTCACGCTGCCTTACTCAAAAGAACGTTTCAGCATCCCCGGCAACATTCACCTGATTGGCACTATGAACACCGCTGACCGATCCTTGGCCGCGCTGGATATCGCCCTGCGTCGTCGCTTCACCTTCATCGAAGTCCCGCCTAATCCAGAGTTGCTTGATGAAGTAGAAGTTGATGGCATCGCCATCGACGAATTGCTCAGCTTGATGAATCAACGCATAGCGGCCCTGCTTGATCGAGACCACTGCCTTGGCCACGCGTACTTCATGCCGCTCAAGGATGAGCCTACGTTGGAGCGGTTGGAAGGCATCTTCCGCGAGCAAATCCTGCCGCTGCTTCAAGAGTATTTCTTCGAAGATTGGCAGCGCATTCAGTGGGTTCTCAACGATCAACGCAAGGCTCCGGAAAATAGTTTTCTGATTCAACTGAGCCAAGACCTCATTGCGTTGTTTGGGGATACGGTCACGGTTGGCCAGAGCAATGAGCGTTGGGAGTTGAATCTGCCAGCGTTCCAGAAGATTGAATCGTACCTGGGTGTGATTGATCACAACCTGAAAGTCGGTGCGCCGCTGGAAGCAAAAAACGTTAGAACAGACGGGATAGATATAAGGCAGTCTGCCGATGGTTGTATCGATGTGTATCGCGGAGGTCAGCACATTAAGCCCACAAAGCCGCTGTTGCGCGAACTTGCGAGCAAGCACGGCATCTCCAGTACGTCCGCGTCGGGTAGCGAGCTGAATACGCGAAGCCTCGGACGCAAGATCATTAAGTTTCTCAGCGAGCAGCAGGGGTGAAAACCACTGTTACGGTCCGAGAATATGCTCGACTGACAACCGTCAACATTGCCAACTCGACGCTCGATGTAGCCCAAGTGTCGCCCTCGGCCTTCGACTGGCTCTGCGAAACCAGCTCACGCTTTAGCAAAGCCGGCGCAGCGCTGGTGCAAGTTGAAGGCCGCCGCTGGCTGAAACTCGACAATTACGTTGGTGCGCTCGAAACACCCTGCGGCACGCGAATCGAAATCCTGCCCAAGCATTTCGAACAAGGTGATTGCATCCAGCAGAGCCGTGCTTTGCTCAGGCGCATGATTCAGAAGTCACTAGACCTGCCGACCCGCAAGGTCGGTGCAACCGCGTTGCAGCGCTTCGACGCGCCTTTAACTGAATGGGTGATAAACAGTTTTTTGGAAGCGCTCGACCACCTCATAAAGCGCGGCCTTCGCTTCGACTACCAGCGCGTGGAAGAAGAACAGCGGTATCTACGCGGCCAACTCAACACCGCCCGCCAGATGCGCCAACCACCTGGCCGACAGCACCAATTCCAAATGCGCCACGACATATTCCAACCCGATCGGGCAGAGAATCGCCTGCTCAAAACAGCGTTAGACATCGTCTGCAAAACCGCTCAAGACCCTAGTAACTGGCGCTTGTCTCATGAGCTGCGCTCAATGCTGCTGGAGATCCCAAGCAGCCGGGACACGACTCAAGATTTTAAACAGTGGCGTCGCGATCGGCTGATGGCTCACTACCAACCGGTAAAACCGTGGTGTGAACTCATCATCCAACAGCAAACGCCACTTGCGATTGCTGGCGAGTGGCATGGCATGAGCCTGCTGTTCCCGATGGAGAAACTGTTTGAACGCTACGTGGCTGCATGCCTGAGGGATTCACTGCCGCCAGACGCTACGCTGCATACCCAGCGCAGCAGCGAGTATCTGTGTACTCATGAGGGCAAAAAGGTTTTTCAGCTGCGGCCTGATCTGATGATTACGCAGGGAGAGAAGAGCTGGGTTCTGGACACCAAATGGAAGCGGCTGGACAGCGAGCTTGGCAGCAAAAACTATGGTCTGAGCCAGGCTGATTTTTATCAGCTATTTGCGTATGGGCAGAAGTATTTAGACGGGCAGGGGGATCTGGTGCTGATCTATCCGAAGCGAGGGGCGTTTCAGAAGGCGTTGCCGGTTTTTGAGTTTTCGGAGGGGTTGAGGTTGTGGGTGGTGCCGTTTGATCTTGCGGTTTCAACATTCGTTATGGCTGAGCATTTTAAACATACAGGCCCGCTTTAATAGCTGCCGGCCCCCGTGAACTGAACTGTGGTATGACATATGCTGCTGGTAAACTCACGAGAACGTGCTGAAACGCTTCTATTTCTGAAAATTCTCCCATTGGGAAAATTCCGACTTTGTTAACACTATGACCACATGTCTGTTATGCGCAAAGCGGTTCGATTCCCTCCGCGTGGCGAGGTGTGGTTCATACCGTAAATCAGTGGGTGAGCACCACGCCGCTTAAGTAAGGCACTTGAGGGTTTAGTGGCTTCTGTCAGACCTGATTAACCTCTTTTACCCGATCCAAAACTGCCCGGCAGTCGGGCCCAGCTGTCTAGCATGTCGACGCGCTTGGCGGATTTTTTTGCCTTCTTAGTGGTGATCGTGGTTTGGGAGGCTTTATTTGCGGGCTTCGCTACGTTGGTCTGCCGAGCAGGCTTGGCGTTAAGAAAGTCATGGAGTTGCACCTGGGGTTTGGGCGGCATACCTGAACGGCGATAGGAGCGTTGTCCCAGTGTCTCCTGAATGTCCAATCCGGTCCGGAAGCTGAACCAACTCGCCATTTGCAGGGCATACCGAGTGTTTTTGAAGATATCCAGAATTTTATCGATATAGCTGATATCACCGTGCTGAATCGCATGTAAAGCAGCTTGTGTCGTTAAGTCGCGCATCACGGACGAGAACGCCAGTTTCCGGAAATCAATGAACTCGATCACGTGTTTAGTTAGCAATGCCGACAGCAGAGCCTTGCTTTGGTCCATCATTCACTCCGTGCTGTTGACGAGCGAAAAGGCGCTAGGTATGTAGGTGTCATTCTCCCTTTGGCCAAACTCTCAGAGCCACACCTGCAAACAATTCGCCTCGCGCTGCAATTTCTAGCTCGTTCCACTTCAGTTTCGCTATCAATGGGATGTTGAGACGAAGACTCGTGTTGGCAATCAGCTTGTCCCGCTTCAACAGAAAGTCGCAGTGTTGCGCTGACCGGTTCACGCTCAAATTCAGTAGCGTCAGGTTGCCCAAGGTTGGAACGGTATCGTGCCGTTCGCGAATCAATTGCTGCTTGGGGGTCAGTGAGCCTCCAGAACGCAGGATAATTTCGATATCCGCCTCATCAATGTTCGCTGCGGAACTGCCGTCATTTAGAGGCCAGTTGGTGTGCCAGCTACGTGGCATTATGTGATCAATATCGAGGTTTGTCAGATCTGGAAGCCCACACTCCTCACTCTTGACGGATAGTCGTAACGCCCCTTCCAACTCGGTCAATAAAGAGCGCATTTTGGCTGCATCAAGTCGGCCAGGATAAAGCGGGGCGCAGATACACGCATTGCGAAACTCTGAGTTTTCGGGCCAGCGGGAGGCATCTCCTTTGAGCGTACCAAGGTAGCTTCTCAATTCCTCGCTCGATATGCCGGACTTCGTCAAGTGGCGTAGAGCGCTCAAAAACACGTTGTTGTAGTTCTTTGGAGTAAGCCCACATATCGCTCGTCGCACGATGTAGGACACGAGGTCATTGAACATTTGTGTTTTTTCCGCATCACCCACCTCCGCCACTGAAATCAGCAACGTCAGTGGGTGCAGCGTGGTGACATCATAGGCCGCGATTCGACGACCAAGACGGGCGACAGGTGATGAGCCAGACATGCTGATCAAATCGCGATAGTGCCCAGCGTATTGGTTTAACGTTAACAGTTGCCGGCCAGCTGTTTTGGGTAGGGGGCTAGCGGCAGCGTAGCGTCTGTACTCGTTGTACAGGCGCGACAGGTCAATCTCGCTACCCATCTCCGCTTGAAGTGTCGAATGGATCAGCCATTCAAGCCGTGGCTTATTGATGCGGCCACGTCGTTGCTTCGTCGACCAGTAGTCTGATTCGAATGGCAACCATTGACTATTGTAAAGGGCTGCCGCATCCACACCGTCGTGGTCTGCACGCATGAAGATATAGTTGCGGATCAAATCAGTGGCGTGTAGCTCAGCCCCGCGGCCGTTGAGGGTCTCAAAGATTACCTGGGCGTCGTCCTCGGCCTCCAGTGAAATACTGACCAGCTTTAGATCTTGCAGAACGGCCATGATGAGCGCTTCGGCGTAACTTAGTTCTTGGTCGACACCAGAGCGAATCCACTCGATGAACTCTGCGGTAAAGAACCAGAGGGCTGCCAGTGATGGCGGATGGTCATAGTGTTTTCGAAGCGTGCCGTGCTGCGTGAAGTGTGCTGAAAACTCTTTTCGGAAATCCTCAAGCTGCTGGATCGCCAGGCTCTTTTCGAAGTGCGGGCGATCCCGAAACGTCGGCCACAGCTTGAAGCGCTCCATCTGCGGATTGCGCATGGTTTCTTCATTGGTGTTTTGCATGCAGGCGATCACGCTGGGCTCAAACACTTGCATGCCGGTTTCGCGCAGGGCGAGCAGCAGTGAAGCCAGGATGTATTGGAGCGTCGTTAGGCGCTGCTGGCCATCGATGATGTGCAACGTGTCGACACCCATCAGTCCATGCTTGACTTGAGGCTCCAGCACAACCGCACCTAAAAAGTGTGGGGTGATGTTCATGCCCGACACACGAGCATTGGCTTTCTCTTGAATGTCCTGCCACAGGCCGGTCCATTGGTTCCGCTGTGTCCATACATACGCTCGTTGGTAGAAGGGAACACAATATTGGCGCCTGTCCTGGAATATTTGGCGCACGGTGAGCGTTTCGGATTTCATGATTGCCCCTTTTAGTCGTCGCTGCATTCTGGCGCTAGGTTCCCGTGGTGTCACTCGGTATGTATGCATGGCCGGAAGTGCTGGTGATCTATCTGCTGGGCATTTTTGCGGAGTGCGCACTGCGCGTAATTTGACGTTATGGTCAGGTAACCTCTAGCAAGGGCGGACAAGAAAATAGCGCAATAATGGCTGTTTGCCTTCCACAAGGCCGGTCTGGGTAAGGTAACGGACGATTCAGGCTACAAACTTACGAAGCAGTGCTAACCTCTCCTGAGCCTCAATTTTGCGCAGGGGGCTGTGTTGTCATGGAGTCGGTGTGGAAATGGATTGGGAAGCACTGTTAGACAAATTGTGGAGCTTTGCCTCATCGGATCCCAAAGAGCTGGAGACGAATATCCGTTCGTGCCTGAAAGGCCACTCCTCGGAAGGCCTACTCCAAGCCATTTCGCTTCTGATCTCTCAAAGTCAGTACGTTACAGCCAAGGCACTCCTTGCTGAATTCCTGAGAAGCCATCATTCAGCGGAGGATATCCAGCGCAGGCTTGAACTGATTTTGCACTTTAAAAAATATCGCGCATCGCCAATGCTCTCGATCAAGAGCAAGCAACGCAGCAAAGAGCTGCTCATCAAAGACGTCAATGACCTGGTCGTGTCTGGCAGGTTGCAGGCTGCCGAGTCGCTCCTCCTGGAAGCCATTGATGCGTTTGAGGAGCCTGATTGCCTTAATTTGCTCAGCCGCGTGTACATGCTGCAACGACGCCCCATGGATGGGGCAAAGGCCATGCAGCGTGCTCTTCTCCTGAAACGCCAACAGCAAGCCTTTATTGAGATTGAGCCTGAAGAGTCTACAGACGACCTGCCAACGGACAGTGATCTGGCATTCATCAGTTACTCATCTGAGCATCTGACGACCCTAGAAAACCCAGCAGCTCCGACCAACAAGGCGTTGACCGAGACAGTCGATGATTCATTAACATTCATTCAGCACACGGCTTCTCAATACCCCTCTTTGAAAACGGACGTTTGGTGGGAGGGGCAATTTGAATCAACGCCATCTGAAGCCTCAACATGCCTCGACGAGCTTGAAGCGCGTAATGAGCCTGATACGGCTCCAGCTACTACAGACGACTTCTCCGGTGAGCATGTGACAGAGGATGAGGACACCTCGCCCTCCGCCACAAACACCGTTCTCAAACTTGCCCATCCACGGAAGGAGACGGAAGCTGGAGAGGGGTTAGCCAAGGTCAAGATCTTCAACAAATCAGGGCGCTCACTAATCTCTGTCCAACCGAAAGGTTTAGGAGCTCCGGAACCATCGGATTCTCATGAATCTCCATTACAGCCAACGACATTGCCAGCCCCGGAGGTTCCTGCTTTAACGTCTCAAACTCACGATGAAGTATCTGAGGAAAACGATGAGGATGACGAGTACCTGGCGCTAACCGATCTAGAACTAAACACCCCGACTTTGCCCCAGCTGAATTTTGGAATTGAAGATCTGGAAGATCAAATCGACCTTGATCATGACTTGCAGGATCTGTCAATCTTCGAGCTTGAGGCTGAGCAGGAAGAAGACATCCTTAGTGTTGTGGCTGACTTCCGTGATCTTGAAGATGACTATGCGGCTTACGCCTTTGACCCGGATGAAGTCTTTGATGGCGGGGAGGCTCTGGTTACCGAGCCCGATGATGGGGATGTTGACAAACTCTCCCACGGAGATCGTGCGCTCCAGAAAGCCGCTGAGTTGATCGGAAAGACCAATTGGCCGCTCAGTACGCTGCCTCTGGTTCAACAGATTTTTTTCATGAGCGGCGGCGGGCAGACACGCCTTGCGCTTGAAAGAGAAATCGAAAAAGGGATGACCCCCGCCGAGTTGGTTCTGGCAGCTCATATCAAGGTTATCTGGGCAGAGAACGACATCTACTGGATCGCTTTTGATAAAACCGGCAGCAGTCGTCTGTCCCACTACGTGTCAACGCCAACTAAAAAGTGACCCCCTTCCGTGCTAAATCGCCAACTTAGTTTTGACCCCCCTCGGGTTCATATTTTCGAGCCGGTTCGGCCCGAGAAGATTTGGTTCCTGCTTTGCGCTTGTCCTTGAGTCGATAGCTTTCACCTGTCATCTGCACGATATGGGCATGATGTAACAGCCTGTCCAGCATGGCCGCTGTCAGTGTTTGATCATCCGCAAAGGTTCCGGCCCACTGGGTAAACGGCAAGTTACTCGTGAGGATCAGGCTGCCTTGCTCGTAGCGCTTGGCGACAACATTGAAGAACAGGTTGGCTTCATCACGACCAAACGGCAGGTAGCCGATTTCATCGATGACCAACAACCCAGGGGCCATCACCACACGACTGAAGTATTCCTTGAGCCGTTCCTGGCGGTGCGCAGCGGTCAGTTGCAGCATCAAGTCAGCCGCCGTGACGAAGCGGGTTTTGATACCGGCCATCACTGCCCGGTAGGCCAGGGCGATAGCCAGGTGGCTCTTGCCTACACCACTAGGCCCCAGGAACACGATGTTCTCGGCACGTCCAACAAAACTCAGTGCTGCCAGCTCCTGGAGCTGTGCCCGGGGGACGCCGGTGGCAAACGCGAAGTCGTATTGCTCCAGCGTTTTCACAGCGGGCAGCGCGGCAGTTTTCAGCAGGGCCTGTCGAGAGCGTTCACTTCGGGCATCGGTCTCGGCAGCCAGCAGCTTTTCGAGGAAGTCGGCAAAGCTGTCTTCGCCGCTTGCTGCTTGTTGGGCCAGGTGCGGCCAGTCCACCCCGACGCGCTCAAGCTTTAGCCCCTTGCATAGTTCTGTCAGGCGAGCATGTTGAAGGTTCATGCTCTCACCTCCAGCAGTTGCTCATAAACCGACAGCGGATGCTGCAAGCTCTCGTACGGCAGGACCCGTCCCAGGCGTAGGCCTTGGGCGGGTTGTGGGCGCAGGCTCTGTGTTGGCAGTGGTAATAGTACCTGCTGCTCTTGGGCCAGACGTACCGCCGGTTGAACACCCGTCGTGCCGTGAATCCGCTGATGAGCGACTTCGTCGAGCCATTGGCCGATATGTGCGTTGGCCGTCACCACATCCAGCGTCAGACCCGCACTCTTGAGCGTAGCGGCCAACGGGGTAATGAAACTGCCCTTCAGATACCCGTTGAAGCGCTCAACCTTGCCCTTGGTCTGGGCACGGTAAGGGCGGCAGACCTTGGGAATAAAACCAAACTCATCGGCCAGCGCAGCCAATCGGGGATGCCAACGGTGCTGGCCCTCCCCAAAAGCATCTCGCTCGGTGATGATGGTTCCGGCGTTATCAAACAATGCCTGCTCGGGCACGCCGCCAAAGTAAGCGAACGCCTCCCGAAGCCCTGTCAGCCAGGCTTCGCTGTCCTCTCGCTCGGAGAAACGGACAAAGCTTGCTCGACTAAAACCAAGTGTCGCCACGAACGCCTTAAGCGGCTGACGGCCTCGTCGAATGGTGGTGAAGTCCACCTGTATCTGCTTGCCGGGCAGTGTCTCGAAACGTACCACCGGCTCTTCTGCCTTACGTTTGAAGGGGCGAATATAAGCCTTCAGACGACTGACGCCGCCGCTGTACCCCAATGCCGTGATCTCACGCAGCAGGACGGTCGCCGGAATCCAGTGTGGGCGCGCCGCCTCAATACGCTCGTGCAGGTAGTCCTTGAAGGGGTCGATTTTGCACGGACGTGCGGGTCTCACCTTGTCACTGGGTAGCGACCGGGCCTTTCGCAGGTACTTGCGCACGGTGTTACGCGAAATACCCAGCTCACGGGCGATGAATTTGATGCCATGGCCCTGACGGGCCAACACTTTAATTTCCACAGACTGCTCCTGGGTCAACATATTGGCAGCTCAAAGCCGCCAGTTTTACCCAGGGGGGTCAATTCTAGGTTGGCGTTAGGGGGTCATTTTTACAGTGGCGGTGACAACTACGTACTGTCTTGGCCGACAGCTTTGCTGATCGTCCGTTCTTTTGAATCTCTACCACAGGTAGAAGAAATCGAGGTCTTGCTCGAAAGTCTCTTTTCTTCTTGGTACGAGAACGCTGTCTTACGCCGTGCGTTTAAAGCTTTTGCCCGGTATCTGTGGTTTCGGTTTGCCAATTTGGAAGGTTGCTTACCTGCCAATCAGCCCTTTGACTTCTGCGATCCTCACGAACTGCCTGCTGAGGAATACAGCGATCTGGGTCTGTGCGATGCATTGGAGTATGAAAAAACCGAGATTCTTAGAGTCTATGGAGTATTTCAAACCAAACATCCCCAGGAGCCCGGTTGCTATTTCAGTGACAAGCCGCCATTAGAAGAAACGCCATCGCTCAATGCCGAAAATCGCCCGAAGAAACAGGCTGAGAACGCAGAGACGCCTTGTGACATTGAGGCCGAGGAAGAGAGCATTGATGATGATACTGATGAAGCACCGCCTCAATGGTCAGCAGCGCCGCACGCATCAGCCTTGCACACGCAAAGTACCGACCAACCCTCGCCAAGTATTGAGCCGTAAGGATAAAGGATTAGCGCATGAAAACCCTCAGACTTACCCACGTTCCTGGTTGCTGGGTTAGCCAAACATTACCCAGCGGCCAGAATGAACGCCGAGGCATCGTCAAAATGGCCATTGCTAGAGAGGCCGAAGATCAGCTTCAGGTTCACTGGTTCAGTCCAGAGAAGAAGCTGGCCTATATCGATGCATCTGCCGTGCGCTCGGGCTTTCAAAATGGCATGGACGTGGTCGACGAAACTCCTGGTAGCGGTGTTCGCTCACTAGGGCAGGGCATCATCATGCAGCAGCGTACCTTGGCAGGTAGCGAGCAAGTATTGGTCGATTTTCCTGAGCGTGGTGAGCGTCATTGGCTGCCCTACCAATATCTGCGTCAAGTCAAGGGCGTTAAGCATCGCTTTGTCACCGCCAGCAAAGGCGATGCACATGATGCCGAGCGTATGCGCCTGCGCATGCTGGCCTACGCCATAAAAGTGTGGAATGAAAACACCGGTGCCCTTTCCCACCTAGAGATTGAACCACTGCCTCATCAGATTCACCTGGTTCACCACATCCTCGCATCCGGCAACTTCAACTGGCTGATTGCGGACGATGTGGGTTTGGGAAAGACCATCGAGACCGGTATGTTGCTGCATGCACTGCGGCAACGAGACCTAGTCAAACGCATCCTTCTGATCACGCCCGCGGGCCTGACCAAACAGTGGCAGGAAGAGCTATATTACAAGTTCAAGCTCGAAGATTTCGAGATCTATGGCGAGGACTTTTTCATTAATGAACCCCGCCAATGGAAGATGCACGACTGTGTCATCGGCTCTATGGATCGACTCAAGCAGGAGGATCACTTGGAAAGCCTGCTTCAGGCTGAGCCTTGGGATCTGGTAATTTTTGACGAAGGCCATCGACTCAGCCGCCGCCAGTACGGGCAAAAACTGGACAGCTCTGAGCGCTATGACCTGGCGAAAAACTTACGCAGTCGAACCAAGCACATGCTGCTGCTGAGTGCGACCCCTCACCAGGGCATGCAGGACAAGTTCGTGGCACTGCTAGAGCTGCTTCGCCCTGAGCGCCGTACGGAATTGATGGCGCTCAACCTGAAACCAGAAATTCTGCACGACATGGTATTCCGCAACCACAAAGCTGACGTAACAGACGCAGAAGGGAACTTCATCTTCCAAGGCAAAATCACCAGTGTTTTGCAGGTGCCCAGCAGCCTGGGGTCCGTCGAGTTCGATAAAACGCTTCAGGACTATCTGCGCAAAGGCTATGCCGCAGGTGAGTCGCTAGGCCTTAAAGGCAACGCTATTGGTTTCGTCATGACTGTTTATCGCAAACTGGCTGCCTCCAGCGCAGCAGCTATTCACCGGGCGCTTTGTAATCGCCTTAAGCGCCTGATCGACGATCAAGAAAATGGTACGTTCGCAGACGAGCCTAGCGACGAACGCTACCTGGGTGAGTGGGAAGAACAATTCACCAGTGATGCACGCGAGTTCTTTGCTGGCGAGGTGCAGTTGCTAAAAGGTTTGATTGCTGAGGCCGCGGCGTTGAAAGCCAATGACCTTAAACTGAAGCTGTTTATCGAAGAAATCATCGGCAAAATTCACGTAGCCAACCCTGATGAGAAAGTGCTGATTTTTACTGAATATCGCACCACCCAACGCTACATGCGGGATGCCTTAGCTAATCACTATGGCGGCGACCAGGTCGAGCTAATCAATGGCTCCATGCGGCATGCTGAGCGACGAGAGGCCATCAAGCGTTTTGAGCAGCAAGCGCGCTTTCTGATCTCAACTGAAGCTGGCGGGGAAGGCATCAACCTCCAGAACCAGTGCCACGTCATGGTCAACTATGACCTCCCCTGGAACCCCATGCGTCTCGTACAGCGCATTGGTCGCCTGTATCGCTATGGGCAGAAGAAGAAGGTTGTCGTGTTCAATATCCAGCAGACCGACAGCCTTGATCAGAATATCGTCGACCTGATGTATGAGCGGATCGACAGCGTGGTGACTGATCTGGCCGAGGTTCAGCATCATGAATTCAATGATGGCCTGAAAGACGAAATCCTCGGTCAACTGGCCGAGTTGATCGATGTGGAAGATATCCTGCAACAAGCTACAAAACTTGGCATCGACCGAACCCGAGAGCGTATTGATGAAGCGTTAAAGCAGGCACGCACTGCTGCTGCCAAACAACGAGAACTGTTTGTACACGCCGCCACCAGCGATCCAAAAGAGCTACGCGACGAGCTGGAAATCACCTTTGAGCACCTCGACAGTTTCGTCCTGGGAATGTTCGATCAACTGGGCATCGAGGTCGCGGAGCGGAGTCATAAAGAGCGGCTTTTGCGTATTAGATTGTCCGAGCAGGTTATGCACGACATGGGGCTTGCTCCCAAAGCCTCTCCGCGTATGGACGTAACTTTGGATCGTATGCTGGCCGCGAACCGCCCTGACACCCACATGCTCGACCTCAACTCCAAGCTTATGCAGTACCTGCTGGGTAAAGCGTGCGATTATGAGTTCGGTGGGCTAGCTGCAATGCTCAAAGCACCTGAACTCTGCGAGGGTGCACTGCTCGGTGCCATGCTGCGCTGGCAAGGGCCGCAGGGCAAACGCATGCGACAGGAGTTTGTGGCCATTCATATTAAAGATGGCAAAGCCACACTCAACCCTGCAATAGCCAGCCAGTGGTTGCTGACACCTGCTGAGCACAGCGCCCTGGGTACTGATGGCGAAACCTCAAAAATGCTATTCAAAGTCGCAGAAGAGACGGCTAACCAGCGACTAGCAAATGCCAGTAATCGCTACCTGATACCCGAGAATTTGGACTGGGCTGCCGCAGGCTGGACACAGCAGAACTGAATTCGCACACTTCAGGCCTAAGCGCTCAATAATGCCGTGAGTTTTGCGATGAACAAGGGCTGCGATTGGCAGCCCTCTTTTGTTGCAAAATCCGGTTCATGTTTAGTGAAAAGGTTTGGTGGTTTTGAGTGTGAGGGCTCACGTTTCGGCGAAAGCAAAATCAAAAAAGCTGCCATCTGACTCTTTTTTTCAGAACCCGTTTCATTTTCTATGAGACGGGTTCAGATTTTGATGCGACTCCATGAGCTAGTCTATCAATCCCAGCTCAACGCCCCACCAGTCTGATACTCAATAACCCTAGTCTCAAAGAAATTCTTCTCTTTCTTCAAGTCCATAATCTCGCTCATCCAAGGAAACGGGTTCGTCGTCCCTGGGTACTCTTCCTTCAAGCCAATCTGGCTCAGACGACGGTTAGCGATGAATTTCAGGTAGTCCTCCATCATCGCCGCGTTCATCCCCAACACGCCGCGAGGCATGGTGTCGCGGGCGTATTCGATTTCCAGCTGGGTGCCTTGCAGGATCATCTGCGTGGCTTCTTCTTTCATTTCGGCATCCCACAGGTGCGGGTTTTCGATTTTGATCTGGTTGATCACGTCGATGCCGAAGTTCAGGTGCATGGACTCGTCGCGCAGGATGTACTGGAACTGCTCGGCGACGCCGGTCATTTTGTTGCGGCGGCCCATGGAGAGGATCTGGGTGAAGCCGCAATAGAAGAAGATGCCTTCCAGTACGCAGTAGTAGGCGATGAGGTTGCGCAGCAACTCTTTGTCGGTGTCGACGGTGCCGGTTTCGAACTTCGGATCGGAGATCGAACGGGTGTATTTCAGGCCCCAGGCTGCTTTTTTAGCGACCGACGGGATCTCGTGGTACATGTTGAAGATCTCGCCTTCATCCATGGCCAGCGATTCGATGCAGTACTGGTAGGCGTGGGTGTGGATCGCTTCTTCGAAGGCCTGGCGCAGGATGTACTGGCGGCACTCCGGGTTGGTGATCAGGCGGTACACGGCCAGTACCAGGTTGTTGGCAACCAGTGAGTCAGCGGTGGAGAAGAAGCCCAGGTTACGCATGACGATGCGGCGCTCGTCGTCGGTCAGGCCTTCCGGGTCTTTCCAGAGGGCGATGTCGGCGGTCATGTTGACTTCTTGCGGCATCCAGTGGTTTGCGCAACCGTCCAGGTATTTCTGCCAGGCCCAGTCGTACTTGAACGGCACAAGCTGGTTGAGGTCGGCGCGGCAGTTGATCATCATTTTTTCGTCAACGGCGACGCGGGCGCTGGCGCCTTCGAGTTCGGCCAGGCCTTCGGCGACGTCCAGTGCGTCCAGCGCTTTCTTGGCGCGGATCAGGGCAGCGGAGTCGGCGGCGGTCACGGCGCGGGCTTCTTGGGCTGCGAGGCCGCCAGCGCTGTCGAGGCGGTCCATGTTGGCTTCGTTGGCGTGACCGGCGTTGGTCGCTTTGGCGACTACTTCGCCGTCTTCCTTATCGAATTCGTCCCAGCTCAGCATGGTGTACGTCTCCTGCCTGAGGGGTTGCCTGTGGCACCCCTGTTGGATTTTCAAAGTATGGGCTGCCAGCGTCGCGCTGAACGTGCGCTGGCAATGGAATTTTTACTCGGGGTCTGTCGCGATCGGCCGGCTTATGAGTGTGCCGGTCGCTCTTTGAATGTGCTGCCGAGGCTGTGCCTTACAGGCGAGCAGATCGAAAGCTCGAGGTTGCTTTCAGACAAGCCAGGTTTGCAGGTTTTGCAAATGGTCATTTGAGTACCCTTGAGCGAGCGCGAGATTATACAGATTTTGTCCGACCCCTGCGCATGTGTGACTGATTTTGATGTGGACATTACGCCTGTTGTGAATGACTCCGGGATTCAGTGAGCAGGCTCATGAAGGCGCGGTGTCCGGGCGTAAATCCCTTATGTAGTGTTTTTTTCGAATCAGGGGCGCAGCATATAGTGATGCGTGAATTGCTGCAATCGGCTGCGCGCCCGGATTTCTGATCAGTGTTCGGGATGTGATGGGGGTCAGTGCTTGCCCGCTACATGCAGAACGCGGGCTGTAACGGAGAAGGGCGGATTGCACGCAAGGGATTGCTCGCAATGACAGGCGACGAATGGTTATGGGCGGTGCAATCATGCATCGCTCATACCCCACGTGTTGCGCATGCCTGAGGTGCTCGCTCACTGCACCAGAACATACTCATGAAAAATTCTGGGCCCGTGTTTTTCGTCCACGCGGCAGGTGAAACCCATGCTGGTTGCCAGCCCGTCCATGGCCAGATTTTTAGAGGCGTCCATTGATGATATTTTGCTGAAACCCTCCTTCGTCGCGGTTTCCATGAGTCGCTTCAGCAGCGCTGTGGCCACGCCTCGACGTTGCCATTTTTCAGAAACGGCAATGGCGAATTCGCAATGCGCGTCGCCTTCATAGGCACCGTAACGAGCAACGCCAATCTCCGTCAGTTCATCGTTGTCGTAGGCCAGTGCGATGTAGGCCATGCGATTATGCAGGTCGATGTCCATGAGCTGATCATGCACTTTCGCATGTGTGCTGAACGATCCCAGAAAGCGAAAATGCGCGATGTCCTTGCCGAGGTCTTTTAAAAAGGAGAACTCCCGGGCACGGTCTTTATTGGCCAACTGGCGAATCAGAACCGGGGTGCCATCGCGCAGCTTCTCGATCCAGAACCCGCCGGCCAGATTGTCAGTGTCTTCGTTGAAGCGTTTGAGGATGTCTGCTGTGTAGGGCATGCGAGTAGCTCCGGATGAACGAGGGAAATGTCCTTTTGCAGCCTAGTCCGGTCAAGGTGCGTCACCGCTGTTATCGGCTCGCTGACCGGGTCGGCAGACAGTCGGTCAGTTGATGAGCAGATGGTTGTCCACGTTCTTTACACCTGGCACTGCCCAGGCCGCATGTTCGACCGCTTGGCGTTCACGCCAGCGGTGAACGTAGCCTTCAAGCCTTACTTGATTGCCCTCGGCGGTGACGCGAATTTTGCTGGCGTCCAGTTCCGAGCTTCGGGCCAGGGCTTGTTCGATCAGTGTCTTGATGTCCAGGCACGCAGTTTCAGGCCTGACGATCAGCCGGTTGTCTAGGCCCGCAACGCCTGCGAGGGTGTTGATGGCTTTTTGTGCGGCTTCTTTCTGGTATTGCCATTGCACATCGCCTTCAAGCGTTACCCGTCCGTGCTGCACCTTGACCTGTATGGCCTGGTCGGGCGATATCGTGTTCCAGCCAATCAGGTCCAGGCAGCGCGAGGCGATCACGCTGTCGTCGATGTAGAGGCTGCTCGGCACCCGTACTTCAAGTTCCACGGCCACGGCTTTGACGCCTTTGACGCTCTTGACTGCGCGTTCGGCGGCGATTTTTTCGGCGAAGGTTTTCACATGCCCGCTGAGCACCACCACGCCGTTTTCTATCGTGACGCCAATTGCGGCAGCGTCGATGTGGGGCAAAAACTCAAGCTCGTCCAGAATCGTTCTACGTAACGTCAGGTCGCTCATGCTGAGCCCTCTAAATGATGGACTGCGGCTGCTTATTCCGTGCCGCAGTCACATCATTGAATACCCTCCGGCAGGTCAAACATTGAGTTTTGTCAGTTAAAGCCCTTTGCGTTACACCCGCTTATCTGCGCCGTGCTGAGCGGTCGGTGTGGGTGCCCCAGTACTTCTGCATCTCGATAAACAGGAAGGACGCCGTCCAGGTGATGAGCACCAGCCCCGTCAGGGCTTCAAGCCCTGTCAGGTATTTGAGCGGACCAGTGGGCGTGATGTCGCCGAAACCGATGGTGGTGAACGTGGTGAACGAGAAGTACACCGAATCCATGAAGCTGCCGTCGAAGTTGCCCGTCAGGCGACCCAGTGAATCCGAGCGGTTCATCAGGTAATAGCCCAGCGCGAATATCCAGACTTCGATGGCGTGAGCGACCAGCGCGCCCAATACACCGAACACCATCCTGAACCGGTGCCAGAGATTGAGCCTGGGCATCAGCCCGTTCAGGCGCAGCAGGCATTCGTGGTGAACAATGACCACCGTGGTGATGATCAGAATATTGATCAGTGTGACCGCGATCATTGAAGGATTTCCAGCCAGAACCGGCGGCGGTGGTTCACAGGCTTTTTGCGCGGTAGCTGCACCCGTGGATCAATGCCTGCAGGCGGTTGAGGTCGAGGATCTCCACTTGGCGTCCGGAAATGCTGACGATGCGCAAATTGCGCAGGTTGGCGATGGCGCGGCAGATGGTTTCAAGCCGTAGCCCAAGGTAGGAGCCGATGTCTTCACGGGTCATGCGCAACACAAACGCTGTGGCTGAATAGCCCCGGTTGAACATCCGGCCAGACAGGTTGAGCAGGAAGGCGGCCATGCGTTCTTCTGCATTGAGGTTGCCCAGCAGCAGCAACATCTCATGGTCGCGAACGATCTCTTTGCTCAATGCGCGATTGAGGTTGTGTTGCAGTGACGGCATTTCTCGCGACAGTCGTTCCAGATGGGTGAAACGAATGGGGCACACTTCGCTGTCTTCCAGCGCAATGGCATCGCACACGTGGCAGTCGTTGCTGATGGCGTCACAGCCCAGCAATTCCCCCGACATCTGAAACCCGGTCAGCTGGTCGCGCCCGTCCTGCGAAGAGATCGTCGTTTTGAAAAAACCGAACCGCACCGCATACAGCGATTGCAATGGATCGCCAGCGTGGTAAAGCGCTGCGCCTTTCTTCACCTTGATTGGCTGAGGAATGATTGCGGACAAGCGATCAGTGTCTGTGAGGCTCATGCCGACTGAAAGGCACAGCTCTCGAACACCGCAATTGGAGCACTCTGCCTTGAGACGCAAACCGTTGATGGCTGCCAGATGGGCGGTCATAGGGTGCTCCTTGTTCAAATCAGCATAGGCGCGTCGAGCGTGCAGTGATAGCAGGCATTTCAAATGTGGATGAGCGGGGCTGTGGCGTGGTTGTTGTGTGCGTGAGCTCCTTGCCGGTGTTGATTTAGATCAAGCCGCAGTGTGCCGGGCCATCGAGAATGAACAGGCAGTAATCCCCCCCGATCGCTTTTCAGCCGTGTGATCGTCACCCGTGTCAGTGAGGTGCACCGTGTTCGAGTCAGAGCGTTTAATGTTGATTGCGTCGCCATTGATGAGCAGGACCCCGGCTTTTGAACGTGCCGCGGCGCTTGCTCGGGCTAAAAGTGCGGCGTTGCATATTGTCGCTTTCGATTACGTCGAGGGCCTGGCCGCAGCCGGACTGCTCAACGAAAGGGCATTGAACGAGATGCGCGATGGTTATCTGGCCAGCCACCGACAATGGCTGGAGCAGCAGGCACAGTTGATACGACAATCAGGTGTGGAAGTGACCACGGAAGTGGTCTGGGTCATGCGTCCACTGGATGAAATCATGGCGCATGTGCATGAGATCAAGCCCTCGATGGTAATCAAGGACATCGGACACGAATCCTGGCTGACGCGCGCCATGTTCACTTCGCTGGACATCCGGCTGCTGCATGACTGTCCGGTGCCGTTGCACCTGGTAGCTAACGTGGACCACGCGCTGCCGCGCAAAATACTGGCGGCCGTCGATCCGTATCGGACCGAGGAGCAGTTCGGTGACGTCAATGAAGTCATCATCAAGAGTGCCGAGAAGCTGGCAGCGCAGTGCAATGCGCAATTGCATCTGCTTTACGCCCATGACATGGCCTACATCTTTGCTTCGGCGGGTGATCTGGGTCTTTCAACGAGCCTGGAACACACTTTGTATGAGACCGAGCAAGAAGCCTTTGATCAGTTGGCAGACCGGTTTGGAGTGCCCGATGAATGCAGGCACGTGGTCACGGGCAGCCCGGCGAAGGTGATCAGCGCGTTTGTTCTGGCCGAGGGCATCGATGTGATTGTCATGGGCACGTTGCACCGTAATCGTGTCGATACGTTGCTGGGCAGCACCACCGAGCAGGTCGCTCATCATCTGTCAGGCAGCCTGCTGGCGCTGAACCCGCGCCTGTCTGCGCTTTGATTTTTGTTTCGGCATGGGAGTAGTGTGGTTCCCGGTATCAGTTGAGCTTCAACCGGTACACCACTTGAGTGGCGTCCAGCGGGTCACCGCTGGACGTGAAACCCAACGCCCTGGCCAGGTGGCGCATGGGTGAATTGCTGAGAAGGTCGATACGCGAGTGAAAACAGCTCGTCGTCCCTACATCTACGCCCTGTCTGTCGTGGCTTTCTGATCCAGATCAATACCGCTGTGTCTGCGACGCCCAGACTGACCTCCGGTTGTTTGCATTGACCAAGGTCTCGCTGAGGCGAATCCAGAGCCATCTGCGGAGTGCTCCATGACGGATCAATCACAACCCTTGCTGCTGGTGCTCAACACAGGTTCTTCCAGCATCAAGTTCTCTCTGTACAGCGCGGCGGCGCTGGCAGCGTCCGGGCCGCAGTGCCTGGGCAATGGCAGTTTCGAGGTGCGCAAGGACACTGAAAGGTTGATCTTTCAGGGCGCTGACGGTTGTGCGCAAACGCGCGAGGAGTGGTCACGCAACGGTGCCTCGTTAAACAAGGCCTCGGTAAATAGCGGCACGCTGGCCAACCTGATGGGCTGGATCGAGCGCCACGCAGACGGGCAGATTTGCGCCGCGGCGCACCGTGTCGTTCATGGGGGTAGCCGCACGCAAGTGGCGGCGCGGGTCGATGCTGTGCTCATGGCTGACATGCAGGCGCTTGTTCCGCTGGCGCCCTTGCATCAGCCGTTGTGCCTGGCACCCATGACCTATTTGAGCCGTGAGCACGGCGGGCTGGTGCAGTTTGCCTGTTTCGATACCGCGTTTCACCACACTCTGGACGCGCTCGAAACCCGTTTCGGCCTGCCTGCGGCGCTCACCGCGCAGGGCCTTCGGCGCTATGGCTTTCACGGCTTGTCTTACGAATACATCGCCAGCGTGCTCCCGCACTACGATCAGCGTGCGGCACAAGGGCGGACAATCGTTGCTCATCTGGGCAATGGCGCAAGTTTGTGCGCGATGCACAACCGGGTCAGTCGCGGCACAACCATGGGCTTCAGTACCCTGGACGGTGTGCTGATGGGAACGCGCCCGGGGCGCCTGGACCCCGGCGTGCTGCTGTACCTGCTGCGCGAGCGCCGCATGAGTGTGCAGGCGCTGGAGCATTTGCTGTATCACGAATGCGGGCTGTTGGGCGTTTCCGGTGGCATTTCCAGTGACATGCGCGAGCTGTCTGCCAGCCAGGCCCCAGAGGCGCGAGACGCCATTGCGTTGTTCGTGCGCAGTGTGGTGCGCGAGATTGGCAGCCTGGCCGCGATTCTGGGCGGTGTTGATGCGCTGGTCTTTACCGGCGGCATCGGTGAGCACGCTGCCGACGTGCGCGACGCGATTCTTGACGGTTGCGCCTGGCTGGGCCTCAAGCGCGACAGGGCGGTAGCGACTCAGCCTGGCGCCCGACTGTCGCACCCCGACAGCGCTGTTTCGGCCTGGACGATCGCCACCGACGAGAACGCCATCATCGCCCGCCATGCGCTCGGGCTGCTGCACGAGCGCACCTGAACCTTTTCACGCCTTCCACACATCGAAACCTGCGAGTCGCAAGGTTTGTGCATCGCACCCTATGGAGTCGCCATGTATCTCTTCAACTCAACGCTTTCCAGCGCCGAACAATCGGACGCCGAATCGGTTATACCCCCTGAACGGCCAGGCAGCGAAGTCGGACCGCTGGACGCCGATCTGCTGTCACGGCTGCATCGTTACTGGAATGCCGCCAATTACCTGTGCGTCGGGCAGATCTACCTCAAGGCCAATGCGCTGCTGCGCGAGCCGTTACTGGCCGAGCACATCAAGCCTCGGTTGCTGGGGCACTGGGGCACCTCGGTTGGGCAGAATTTTATCTATGTGCACCTCAACCGCTTGATCTGCGAGCGGCGGATCGAGACGATTTTCATCTCCGGTCCAGGTCATGGCGGCCCGACCATGAATGCCTGCGCCTGGCTTGAAGGCACTTACAGCGAGGTGCACCCCGAGATCTCTTCGGATGAAGAGGGCATGCTGGGTTTCTTTCGCAGCTTCTCCACACCCGGTGGCATCCCCAGTCATTGCGGCCCGCATACGCCCAACTCACTGCATGAAGGCGGAGAGCTGGGCTATTCGCTGATGCACGCCTATGGCGCGGCCTTTGACAATCCCCACCTGCTGGTCGCCTGCGTGATTGGTGACGGGGAAGCTGAAACCTGCCCGCTGGAAGGCAGCTGGAAAAGTGTTCACTTTCTTGACCCTCGCCGGGACGGTGCCGTGCTGCCGATCCTGCACCTCAACGGCTACAAGATTTCCGGGCCGACGGTCGAAGCGCGCTTGCCGGACGAGCAGTTGCTCGAGCTGTACCGGGGGCGGGGTTATCAGCCGATTATCGTCGCGGGTGATGACTTGCCAGGCATGCATCAACGGTTTGCCGCCGCACTCAATACCTGTCACGACGCGATCCGCGAACAACAGGCGCGCTCCAGAAAGGACGGTGGCGCTGCGCGTGCACGCTGGCCGATGATTATCCTGCGCAGCCCCAAGGGCTGGACCGGGCCGAAAGTGGTTGATGGTGTGCCGGTGGAAGGCACGTTTCGCGCTCATCAGGTGCCGCTGGCCAATGTCATCGGTAACCCGCAACACCTCCAGCAACTGGAGAGCTGGATGCGCAGTTACTCGCCCGAGACGTTGTTCGATCAGAAGGGCCGGTTGTTGCCCGAGCTTCAGGCGCTGACCCCGCCATCGGCGTTGCGCATGGGCGCCGTACCAAGTGTGAATGGTGGCCGCGTGCTGGTAGCGCTGGAGCTACCGAACTTTGCCGACTATGGCCTGGAGGTGCCAGGCCCCGGCCAGGTCATCGCCGAAGCACCGCGCCGCCTGGGCGAGTACCTGCGCGATGTGATGCGTAACAACCCGCATAACTTCCGAGTTTTCGGGCCTGACGAGACCAACTCCAATCGACTCAACGCTGTGTTCGAGGCCAGCAACCGTACCGCGGCAGGGCCCTGCCTGGAGATTGACGAACACCTGGCCACGGAGGGCCGGGTGATGGAAGTGCTCAGTGAGCACTTGTGCGAAGGATGGCTGGAGGGTTACCTGCTGACTGGCCGGCACGGCATGTGGTCGACCTACGAAGCGTTCGCCCAGGTGGTCGACTCCATGGTCACCCAGCATGCCAAGTGGCTGCAGCAAAGCCGCGAGTTTGCCTGGCGGCGTCCGTTGGCTTCGCTCAACATTCTGATCAGCAGCCACGCCTGGCGTAACGACCACAACGGTTTCAGCCATCAGTCCACCGGGTTCGTCGATAACGTGTTGCAACGCCGGGCCGATGTGGTGAGGGTGTATTACCCGCCGGATTCCAATTGCCTGGTCAACGTCTTCGACCACTGTCTGCGCAGCCGCAACTACGTAAACGTCGTGACCTGCGGCAAGCAGCCGGACTTTCAATGGCTGGATTTCGACGCAGCGCTCAAGCATTGCTCCCAGGGTGCGTCGATCTGGGACTTCGCAGGCAGTGACGACGGTGAGCAGCCAGATGTTGTGCTGGGCTGTGCCGGCGATGTACCGACCACCGAGGCAGTAGCCGCAGCCTGGTTGCTGCAAAAACACGTGCCGGGTATTCGGGTAAGGCTGGTCAATGTTGTCGACCTCGGCATTTTAAGCGCGCCAGAAGATCGGCCGCATGGCATGGACCATGTGTCGTTCGAGGCATTGTTTACCCGAGACGCGCCGGTGATGTTCGCGTTTCACGGTTCGACCTGGGTGATCCATTCCATGGTGCATGGCCGCGCCAATGAGGCACGCTTTCACGTTCGTGGTTTCAGTGATCGTGGCACCACGACGACGCCATTCGACATGGTGGTGCTCAACCGCCTGAGCCGTTATCAACTGGCCATCGACGCATTGAGCCATGTACCCCGGTTACGCGCGCAGAGTCTGGATGCAGTGCATTTTTTCGAAAGTCAGTTACGCAAGCATCACACCTGGATACGCGAACATTTTGAAGACATGCCGGAGATCCGCAACTGGAGCTGGACGGCCGATTTCAGCGAATCTCAGACACCGCCGCCATTGGCCAAGGGGCACAGCCGAGGGCAGACATTTACCGATGCGTGAGGGGGGGCGTTAGCGAATGGGGTTGTTGCGCGAGCCGTTTTCAGGCGGGTGAGGGGCAGAGCAGTTTGCCCCCACGTTGGTGTTGCCAACGTGGGGGCAAGTCAGGCTTTGACGGTTACTGGCAAGCCTCACAATCCGGCTCGTCAATCGCGCAAGCCTTTGGCACCGGGGCCGGGCCGGCAGGTGCGGCTTCGGTCGGGCGAGGGGCGGTGATCGCCGAGTCGTCCGGGCCGTGGCCGCCGCTCGATACGGCGTTGAGCTTGCCGGTGTTGACGGTGGACTTCTCGGTGCTGGTCGCGGCCAGGGCACGGAGGTAGTAAGTGGTTTTCAGACCACGGTACCAGGCCATGCGGTAGGTCACGTCCAGCTTCTTGCCCGAAGCGCCAGCGATGTACAGGTTCAGCGACTGAGCCTGGTCGATCCACTTCTGACGACGGCTTGCCGCGTCGACGATCCACTTGGTGTCCACTTCGAAGGCGGTCGCGTAGAGCTCTTTGAGCTCCTGCGGGATGCGCTCGATCTGTTGCACCGAACCGTCGTAGTACTTGAGGTCGTTGATCATGACCGAGTCCCACAGGTCGCGGGCCTTGAGGTCGCGAACCAGGTACGGGTTGATCACGGTGAATTCGCCGGACAGGTTCGATTTCACGTACAGGTTCTGGTAGGTCGGCTCGATCGACTGCGACACACCCGTGATGTTGGCAATGGTGGCGGTCGGTGCGATGGCCATGATGTTCGAGTTACGAATGCCTTTCTGCACACGGGCACGAACCGGCGCCCAGTCCAGGGATTCTTTCAGGTCGACATCGATGTACTTCTGGCCACGCTGCTCGATGAGGATCTGTTGCGAGTCCAGCGGCAGAATGCCCTGGGACCACAACGAACCCTGGAACGTCTCGTAGGCGCCGCGCTCGTCAGCCAGGTCGCAGGACGCCTGAATGGCGTAGTAGCTGACCGCTTCCATCGAGCTGTCGGCAAACTGCACGGCAGCATCGGAACCATAAGGAATGTGCTGCAGGTACAGCGCGTCCTGGAAGCCCATGATGCCCAGGCCGACCGGACGGTGGCGCAGGTTGGAGTTGCGGGCCTGCGGCACGGAGTAGTAGTTGATGTCGATGACGTTATCGAGCATGCGAACGGCTACATCGATGGTGCGCTTGAGCTTGTCGGTGTCCAGCTTGCCGTTGACGATGTGGTTCGGCAGGTTGATCGAGCCCAGGTTGCAGACCGCGATCTCGTCCTTGTTGGTGTTCAGGGTGATCTCGGTGCACAGGTTCGAGCTGTGAACCACGCCCACGTGCTGCTGCGGGCTGCGCAGGTTGCACGGGTCCTTGAAGGTCAGCCAGGGGTGGCCGGTTTCGAACAGCATCGAGAGCATCTTGCGCCACAGATCCTTGGCCTGGATGGTCTTGAACAGTTTCACCTTGCCCGGGTATTCGGTCAGCGCTTCGTAGTACTCGTAACGCTCCTGGAAGGCCTTGCCGGTCAGGTCGTGCAGGTCCGGCACTTCGGAAGGCGAGAACAGGGTCCACGGGCCGTCGTCGAAGACGCGCTTCATGAACAGGTCAGGGATCCAGTTGGCGGTGTTCATGTCGTGGGTACGACGACGATCATCACCGGTGTTCTTGCGCAGCTCGATGAACTCTTCGATGTCCATGTGCCAGGTTTCCAGGTAGGCACAGACAGCGCCCTTGCGCTTGCCGCCCTGGTTGACCGCAACGGCGGTGTCGTTGACCACTTTGAGGAACGGCACGACGCCTTGCGACTTGCCGTTGGTGCCCTTGATGTACGAGCCCAGCGCACGAACCGGTGTCCAGTCGTTGCCCAGGCCGCCTGCGAATTTGGACAGCATGGCGTTGTCGTGGATCGCGTGGTAGATGCCCGACAGGTCATCCGGCACGGTGGTCAGGTAGCAGCTGGACAGCTGTGGACGCAGGGTGCCGGCGTTGAACAGTGTCGGGGTCGACGACATGTAGTCGAACGACGACAGCAGATTGTAGAACTCGATGGCGCGGTCTTCACGGGCTTTCTCTTCGATTGCCAGGCCCATGGCCACGCGCATGAAGAAGATCTGCGGCAGTTCGAAACGCACGCCATCCTTGTGGATGAAGTAACGGTCGTACAGGGTTTGCAGGCCCAGGTAGGTGAACTGCTGATCGCGCTCGTGGTTGATGGCCTTGCCGAGTTTTTCGAGGTCGAATTCAGCCAGCACAGGGTTGAGCAGTTCGAACTTGATACCGGTGGCGACGTAGGCAGGCAGCGCCTTGGCGTACAGGTCGGCCATTTCGTGGTGGGTGGCGCTGTCGGCGACACCGAGGAAGCCCAGGCCTTCGGCGCGCAGGGTGTCCATCAGCAGGCGGGCGGTGACGAACGAGTAGTTCGGCTCGCGCTCGACCAGGGTACGCGCGGTCATGACCAGTGCGGTGTTGACGTCTTTCAGCGCCACGCCGTCGTACAGGTTTTTCAGGGTTTCGGTCTGGATCAGGTCGGCGTCGACTTCAGCCAGGCCTTCACACGCTTCGGTGACGATGGTGTTCAGGCGACCCATGTCCAGCGGCGCAAAGCTGCCGTCGGCGAGGGTGATGCGGATCGACGGGTGAGCCTGAACCTGATCTTCGGGGGCGCGACCGGCACGCTCCTTGGCACGCGAATCACGGTAAATCACGTAGTCGCGAGCGACTTTCTGTTCGCCGGCACGCATCAGGGCCAGTTCGACCTGATCCTGGATTTCTTCGATGTGGATGGTGCCGCCCGAAGGCATGCGACGCTTGAACGTGGCGCTGACCTGTTCGGTCAGGCGGGCAACGGTGTCGTGGATGCGCGACGAGGCAGCAGCATTGCCGCCCTCAACTGCAAGAAACGCCTTGGTGATGGCGACGGTGATCTTGTCATCCGTGTAAGGGACGACAGTACCGTTACGCTTGATCACGCGCAGTTGACCGGGGGCCGTGGCAGACAGATCCTGTTGGGCCTGGCTTGCCTGCGGCGCGCCGGTCGGCGAGTTCTCGCGAGTTGTGTCTGTTTGCATGTGTGACTCCACGTTCCTTTAAGTTTGTTTGGGCATTGCTGCCCACCGTTTCGTTTCGAGCAGTGAGTCGCAAAAGGCGACCCAAGGCTCCAAAACGAAGGCGGCAGCGGGGGTGTTTTTCCGCTGCCAGGTTTTGAAGCCAAAAAGGACCGGGCCAAGCCCGATCCTTTGAAAATCTGATGAAGAATGCGTGTTCGATGTTGCAAGCCGTGTACTGCGCGGCTTTGCTCCCCGCGCGAACGAACGCGTAACGAAAACGACTTTAATTTCAACCCCGCAAACGCAAGAAAAGTGCTTGAGTTTCTCGATTGAGTTGTGCTGGGTTTTTTGCAGGAAACCCTACATGTAGGGTGTCCCTCGCCGTCGGGCTACAAGATAATGCGTTTTGGACATGAATTGCAACGCACGGCCTGTGGATAAAGTGTGTGTAGTTTGTGTATGAAACGCACACCATGCGTGTAGGCCGCATAACTACTGGACCGGACCGTTTGTCACCGATTTTTGTAGGCACCGTCGCCACGTGACTGATTTTTGAGGGCGCGAACCCTATCACAAAAAAACGACGCTGCAAGGGCAATCTGGCATGTCGTTTGCCTCGTTGCTTTCTTCTCGTTCGGCAGCGGCTGCGGTTGCTACGCTCGCCTGCGACAAGGGGCCGCAACCCCGCGTTGCAACACACAATAACAACAGTAGGGAGATGCCTTTGGAGCCGCACACCTGGCACGTGCTCATCGTCGAAGACGACCTGCGCCTGGCCGAGCTGACCAGCGATTATCTGCAGAATAACGGCCTGAGCGTGTCGATAGAAGGCAATGGCGCGCTGGCGGCGGCGCGGATCATCGATGAACAGCCGGATCTGGTGATTCTCGACCTGATGCTGCCCGGCGAAGACGGCTTCAGCATCTGCCGCACCGTGCGCGACCGCTACGACGGGCCGATTCTGATGCTCACCGCGCGCACCGACGACACCGATCATATTCAGGGGCTGGACACCGGGGCTGATGATTTTGTCTGCAAGCCGGTCCACCCCCGTGTGTTGTTGGCGCGCATTCATGCCTTGTTGCGCCGCAGTGAAGCGCCGCAAGTGCCGGCCGCCGAGCTGCGCCGTCTGGTGTTCGGGCCACTGGTGGTGGACAACGCGTTGCGCGAGGCCTGGCTGCGCGAACAGAGCATCGAGCTGACCGGTGCCGAATTCGACCTGTTGTGGCTGCTGGTGGCCAATGCCGGGCGCACGCTGTCCCGCGAAGAAATCTTCACTGCGTTGCGCGGTGTGGGTTACGACGGCCAGGATCGCTCGATTGACGTGCGTATCTCGCGCATTCGTCCCAAGATCGGCGACGACCCCATTCATCCGCGCCTGATCAAGACCGTGCGCAGCAAGGGCTACCTGTTTGTGCCTGAAGCAGCGCAGGACATGAGCGGCCACGTGTTCAGCGGCTGACCTGATGAACTCGATCTTTCTGCGCATCTACGGCGGTATGCTCGGCGTTCTGGTGCTGGTCGCGCTGCTCGGCGTACTGGCCTTGCACGTGCTCAATCAGGAGCGCGGCGAGCAGTACCGCGAGCGGCTGGCCCACGGCACATTTACGGTCCTGGCCGACAATCTGCTTTCGCTCGACGCCATCGAGCGGCGCCGTGCGCTTGCGGTCTGGGAGCGGCTGATGGGGATACCCTTGAGCCTGCAAAGCGTCGAGCAGGCTCATCTGGACAGCGGCGCGCGCGGTCGGCTGGCGCGAGGCCAGGTGGTGGTCGAGCAAATGGGGCCGCACGCCGCCAGGGTCTATCGCCAGTTGAGTGACACGGAGCCGCTGCTGTTAACCGGCGAAGTTCAGCAGATCACCGAGCAACTGGCGCGGGCGACTATCTACCTGTTGATCGACGAGCTGGTGCGTTTTCCGGTCGATGAGCAACCGGCGCGTCTGCAAGCGCTGCGCATCGACAAGGGTTTTGGCTTCGACATGCACCTGCTGGCGCTGGATCAGGCTGACCTGGATGACGATCAGCGCCGCCGCATCTATGAAGGCGACACGGTGATGGCGCTGGGCAAGGGCGGCGATTCGATTCGCGTGCTGGCCGGGATTGTCGACACCAACTGGGTGTTGGAGATCGGCCCGCTGTACCAGATGAACCCCTATCCGCTGCACTGGCTGCTGCTGATTGCCCTGCTGGGGCTGTGTTTCATCGGTCTGGTGGTTTATTTGCTGGTGCGGCGCCTGGAGCGACGCGTGCTGGAACTGGAAGCCGCGGCCACGTTGATCGCGCAAGGCAGCCTGCAAACCCGCGTGCCCACCGAGGGTTCTGATTCGGTCGGGCGTGTGGCGGCGGCGTTCAACAGCATGGCCGAGAACCTGCAACGCTCGCTGATGATCCAGCGCGAACTGGTGCGCGCCGTGTCTCACGAGCTGCGCACGCCGGTGGCGCGGCTGCGTTTTGGTCTGGAGATGGTCAGCGACGCCACCACGCCCGAGGCGCGGCTCAAGTACATGCGCGGCATGGACAGCGACATTCAGGACCTCGACAAGCTGGTCGATGAAATGCTCACTTACGCGCGCCTGGAGCAGGGCGCGCCGACCCTGAATTTTCAGCGCATCGATCTGGGTGCGCTGATCGATCAGGTTATCGCCGAACTGGCCCCGCTGCGCGCGGATGTCAGGATCACGCGCGGCGAGTGTTTCACGTCTGAAGAGGGCGAGGCGGCCTGGGTCGAGGCCGAGCCGCGTTATCTGCACAGGGCGCTGCAAAACCTGGTCAGCAACGCGATGCGCCATGCCGAGACCGAGGTGCGCATCAGTTATCAGCTGGGCGCGCAGCAGTGCCGCATCAACGTGGACGACGACGGTCCGGGCGTTCCCGAAGAGGCGTGGGAGCAGATTTTCACGCCCTTCATGCGCATCGACGACAGTCGTACCCGCACGTCGGGTGGGCACGGGCTGGGCCTGTCGATTGTGCGGCGGATCATCCACTGGCATGAAGGCCGTGCGCTGGTCGGGCGCAGTGTCGGTCTGGGCGGGGCGTGTTTCAGCCTTTCCTGGCCGCGCACGCAGGTGCCGCGTTGAGTTCGCTGTTGTTGGCTGGAGCGTTGGCGCCGTTTGGGTGCACGTTGCTGGCGGCAGATGACCCGCGCCCGGTGGTGGTGTTGCCTGAACTGCTGCAACCCGCGCGGCTTGATCAACTGTTGCTGAGTGTTTACGGGCCGCAACTGATGGCCAGTCAGTTGCCGGTGCTGGTCTCGCAGTGGGCCAAGTTTTACTTCATGCAGATCATTCCCCCGGTGCTGGTTGCCAGCCTGGTGCAGGGCTGGCATTGGCCGTTGACGCTTGATCAGGTGGGTGTGGCGCTGGACGAGCGTGGCGTGCCCTGTGGTGTCAGGTCGCTGGGGCAGGGCGAGGTCTGGCGGGATGTTCCGGTTGATCCGTTTCAGCGCTTTACCGGTTTACTGGACGATAACCTGCAACCGTTTATTACCGCGTTGAGTGCGTACGGCGAACTGCCCGGCGCAGTGTTGTGGAGCAGCGCCGGGGATTATCTGGAAGGCTGCCTTACTCGACTGGCTGAGTGCAGCGATGCTCCGCTGGCGGCGGGCATGGCGTTGTTGACTGAGAAACGCCGGCCGGATGGTCGGAGCAATCCGTTGTTTCAGGCGGTGCGTTATGTGGTGCAGGCGCAGGGGGCTGAGCCGCGTCGGCAGCGGCGGGTGTGTTGTCTGAGTCATCGGGTTGAGTGGGTCGGGCGCTGCGAGCATTGCCCCCTGCCTGCGTGATCAACCTTCGACCGCGACCAGGCTCAACAGATGATCGCCCAGCACATTGAACTGGCCGTCCAGCTCCTTGCCTGCATGCCATTCGCTGGACAGGTCGATCAGCAGTCGCAGGCGGGCGTTGCCGTCGGCGGACCACTCCAGCAATTGTGCATCTTCGAAATAGAAGCGCTTTTGCACGATGGGGTAAAGGGCCTTGAACAGCGCTTCCTTGATCGAAAAGGTCAGGGTGACGCGCAACGCTAGTTGATCCTGCGGGCCGGCGGCCATGTCGGCCAGCTCGGCGGCGGTGAGGATTTCCCCGGCCAGGCGTGAAGCGCGGTCGTGGCTCAGCAGGTTTTCTGTGTCCAGCCCCAGCCCGCGCCATTGCTGCTTGTGCGCCACCACCGCAGCGGCCCAGCCGGTGCTGTGAGTGATCGAACCACAGACATCACTTGGCCAGATTGGCGCACGGTCTTCGCCCAGCGTGGGGGTATGCAGCCGGCCATCAAGCTGGCTTAGCGCCTCGCGGGCGCACAGGCGACCGGCGAGAAACTCGGCCTGACGCTTGGCGACCGAGCGCTGAATGCTCGCAGGCGTCTGGACGGCACAGCGCTGAAAGTCATCGGCACCCAGCTTGTGCGGATCAAAACGCCCACTGACCAGCACCGCCCCCGGCAGCGCATGCGGCAGCGGCCAGTGCTGGACGAGTTCGGGGCAGCAGGGCGGGAGGTTGGTTAATTGAGTCATGGGCGGCATTTTGCCGGGGGATTGGATTGTAGGGAAGGGCGCTGGGTGTCATATCGTGCGAAGCTCCGCGTCGCATGCCGTTCTGGACGCTCCGCGTCCTCTAAGCCAAGTAGAGCAAAAAACTGGTCACACTTTCATCATTTCCACCCACTCAGTCGGGATGTACCGTTCGGAGCTCTGATGATTCAAGGATGAACACATGGGCCGGAGTCGATAAACCATCACCGAACCTGAAAAACCTCACTTCCTGACCTGCACAGTGGTGGAGTGGTTACCGCTTTTTACCCGGCCTGTTCTGGTAGACATTCTGTTGAATGCCTGGCGCTATCAACAGGCTAATCAAGGACTGCAGCTCTTCGGGTATGTTGTACTGGAAAACCATTTGCACTTTGTGGCCCAAGCGCCCGCTCTGGACAAATGTGTGAGCAGTTTCAAGTCGTTTACGGCTCGACAGATAATCGAAGCACTTGAGAACGCCAACGCCGAGAGCACGTTGGAGCGTCTGCGGTTTGTCAAGCGCCTGCACAAGAGTGACAGGGTTTATCAGGTCTGGCAGGAAGGAGCCCATGCCGAACTGGTGTGGAGCGAAAAGGTTATGCGGCAGAAGCTCGATTACATTCACCATAACCCGGTAAAGAGGGGCTATGTGGACGTCGGCGAGCACTGGAGATATTCCAGCGCCCGAGATTATGAAGGGCAGCGCGGTTTGATCGATATTCAACGCTGGTGTTAACGAAGTGTTGCGACGCAGAGCGTGCGGAACGATCATCGCAACTATCGTGCGACGCTCTGCGTTGTCATGCCGTTCCGGACGCTCCGCGTCCTCTTGGCGACGCAGAGCGTCGAGACCTGCATTCCCACGCTGGAACGCGGGAACGATCATCGCAACTATCGTGCGGCGCTCTGCGTCGTCATGCCGTTCCGGACGCTCTGCGTCCTCCCAGTTTCGGGTGGACGCAGAATCTCAGTTATCGCTCAACCAAAGATCTTCTTGAAAAACACCTGCATGTCTGACCACGAGCTCTGGTCCGCGGCCTTGTCGTAGCCGATGTCCGGGCCGCCGTGTTCGCCGTGGCTCAGGCGGTCGGCGTCGGGGTTGGTGAAGCCGTGTTTGGCGCCGTCGATGCTGACGAATTTATAGTCTGCCTTGGCGTCGTCCATTTCCTTCTTGAAGGCGGCGACGTTCTCCGGTGTGACCATGCTGTCCTTGGCACCATGCTCGACCAGCATTGGCACTTTGATGCCCGGTTTGGCCGGGCTATTGGTGAACAGTGCGCCGTGGAAGCTGACCACGCCCAGCAACGGTTCGCCGCGACGGGCCGCGTCCAGCACGATCTTGCCGCCGAAGCAGTAACCCACCGCTGCAATCTTTTTCGGGTCGGTCTGCGGTTGTTTCTTCAATTGCTCAAGCCCGGCATCAAAGCGCTTGTCGGCCGCATCGCTGTCCTTGAGCGCGGCCTGCATGAAGGCCATCGCGTCTTTCGGGTGCTCGGTGTTCTTGCCTTCGCCGTACATGTCGATGGCCATGGCGCTGTAACCCAGTGCCGCCAGATCACGGGCGCGGCGCTTGGCGTAGTCGTTCAGGCCCCACCACTCGTGAACCACCAGCACACCGGGGCGCGGGCCTTTTACGGCGTCGTCGTAAGCGTAGTAACCCACCAGTTTTGTACCGTCGGCACTTTTGTAATCGATCTGCTCGGTCTTGATCGCTGCCTGGCCGAGGCCAGTCAGGCCCATCATGATCATTGCAATCCACAAGCGCATGTTCAGCTCCTTCTTGGGGGGGGGGTGCAGCACGAATGTCAAAAGATAGCCGATTCTGCCGCCTGCGGCGCGCACGACTGTTCAGCGCCGGTTCATCGCGTGTTCAGTCGGGGTTCAGCCCGGCGCGATTACTGTTGAGCCGTACCTTGACAGCGTCCCCGAGCGCAAAAGGAGTCGAAATGTTGAATCTCAACAAGTTTTTCCTGGCCTTGGCTTTTCTGGGTGGCAGTGCGGCGGCGCAGGCGGGCGATGGCAGGCTTGACGTGGCCCGCATCGAGTTCGGCAAGACCAGTGAAAGGTTCGACGACGCCAACAGCTGGGGGCATGCGCTTAATGAGCAGGCGCGATCCAATGTGTCGGTGGGGACGCTTTATTCTCCGCCGGTTTACGGCAGTCTGACGGGGACTCACAATGGCGTGCCTGTCAGCCGCGAAATCCTGCTGGGCAGCTATGATGTGACACAGCCTGTGCCCGTCAGCGCCCGCCTGTTGAGTACTGAGGCGACGATGTCGTTTCAATCTTTGTCTTGAGGCTGTGATTGTGCCTGGGAGAGCTGCATGAAGTTGTTGGTAGTCGAGGATGAAGCGCTGCTGCGCCATCACCTGCGTACCCGTCTGACCGAAGCGGGGCACGTGGTGGAAGCGGTGGCCAACGCCGAAGAAGCGCTGTATCAGGTTGCCCAATTCAATCACGATCTGGCCGTGATCGACCTCGGCTTGCCGGGCATCGGCGGGCTGGACCTGATTCGTCAGTTGCGCGCGCTGGGCAAGGCTTTTCCGATCCTGATCCTGACCGCGCGCGGTAACTGGCAGGACAAGGTCGAGGGGCTGGCCGCCGGGGCTGACGATTACGTGGTCAAACCGTTCCAGTTCGAAGAGCTGGAAGCGCGGCTCAACGCCTTGTTACGCCGCTCCAGCGGCTTTATTCAGTCAACCATCACCGCTGGCCCGCTGTTGCTGGACCTCAACCGCAAGCACGCCGCGCTGGGCGAGCAGCCGCTGGCGCTGACGGCCTACGAATACCGCATTCTCGAATACCTGATGCTTCATCATCAGCAAGTGGTGCCCAAAGAGCGCTTGATGGAGCAGTTGTACCCCGATGACGACGAGCGCGATCCGAACGTGATCGAAGTGCTGGTTGGCCGGCTGCGTCGTAAACTGGACAGCAGCGTGGCGTTCAAACCCATCGAAACCGTGCGCGGCATGGGCTATCTGTTCAATGAGCGCTGTACGTGATTCGTTCGCTTCGCCTGCGTCTGATGTTGGGCGCCGCCACGTTGGCGGTGATCTTCATGTTACTGATGCTGCCTGCGCTGCAGGGCGCATTCAGCCTGGCGCTGCGCGGGGCGATCGAACAAAGGCTGGCTTCCGATGTGACCACCATGATTTCGGCGGCGCGCGTCGAAGACGACCATCTGTTGATGCCGTCGGTGCTGCCGGGCGAACAGTTCAACCTGCCCGGCAGTCGCCTGCTGGGCTACATCTATAACCGTCAGGGGCAGATGGTCTGGCGTTCGCTGTCTACCGAGTCCGAGAACATCGACTACCACCCGCACTATGACGGGCAGGGCAGCGAATTCACCAAGATCAAGGAAATCAACGGCGACGAGTTCTTCGTCTATGACGTCGAGATTCGCCTGCTCGGCGGTCGCAACGCCGCCTACAGTATCGTCGCCGTGCAGCCATTGCGCGGCTACCAGGAAACCATCGACGGTTTGCGCCGCAAACTCTACCTAGGCTTTGGCGCTGCGTTGGCGGTGCTGCTCGGGCTGCTGTGGATGGGCCTGACCTGGGGGTTGCGTGCACTGCGCGGCCTGAGTCAGGAGCTCGATCAGGTGGAATCGGGCGTGCGCGACAGCTTGAGTGAAGAGCATCCCAGCGAACTCCTGCGCCTGACCGACTCGCTCAACCGCCTGCTGCGCAGCGAGCGTGAGCAACGGATTCGTTACCGCGATTCACTCGACGACCTGGCTCACAGCCTGAAAACACCACTGGCGGTGTTGCAGGGCGTCAGTGAAAACATCGCCAAACGCCCCGAGGACGTTGAGCAGGCCTGGGTGCTGCAATCGCAGATCGAGCGCATGAGCCAGCAGATCGGCTATCAACTGCAACGCGCCAGCCTGCGCAAGAGCGGTCTGGTGCGCCACCACGTGATGCTGCGGCCAGTGGTCGAAAGCCTGTGCAACACGCTGGACAAGGTCTACCGCGACAAGCAGGTCAAGGCCACGCTCGACCTGCCGGAGCTTTGTCAGGTGCACATGGAAGAGGGCGCGCTGCTGGAAATGCTCGGCAACCTGCTGGAAAACGCCTATCGGCTGTGCCTGAGCGAAGTACGCGTCAGCTTCACCCGCTCAGCGGACGGCGATGAGCTGTGCATCGAAGACGACGGCCCCGGCGTCCCGCACAGCCAGCGCGCGCGTATCCTTGAGCGTGGCGAACGACTGGACCGCCAGAACCCCGGGCAGGGCATTGGCCTGGCGGTGGTCAAGGACATCATCGAAAGCTATGGCGCACAACTGACGCTGGGGGACTCACCGCTGGGAGGCGCGGCGTTCAGGATTCATTTTCTGGCGCAGTGATGGTCGGCACGACGGTCCAGGTTATCGTTCATGGCGCTCCAGCGTCGCACGATAGCTGGGGTTATCACCACCACGCAAAAGGCGGATATCCGCCACTGATACCCCGACTTTTCCTTCATGCGGCGGAAAACCGCCACCTCATCTTCCCATTCCCGGCTACTGTTACCCGTGTAAGCCTTGCTGAGCGGGGTTTTGATATCATTTTGACTGCATGGCACAGCTATTGCTATCCAGAGGGTAGATGTCTGCTTTGTGCAGCTCGACAAAACAAATCCCTCCAGTGCAGGAGGGTTAGCGCTTTATAGGCTCGCGTGCATCAGGTGAAGATGCCGACGACGCCCTTGAGGAAAACTGCAATGACGACTCGTCAGCCCATCTACAAATCCCTCTATTTTCAGGTAATCGTAGCGATTGTCATCGGTATCCTGATCGGTCACTTCTACCCGGAAACCGGCAAGGCTTTAAAGCCACTGGGTGACGGGTTCATCAAACTGATCAAGATGGTTATCGCTCCGATCATCTTCTGTACGGTTGTCAGCGGTATCGCCGGCATGCAGAACATGAAGTCGGTCGGCAAGACCGGTGGTTATGCGCTGCTGTACTTCGAGATCGTTTCGACCATCGCCCTGCTGATCGGTCTGATCGTGGTCAACGTGGTTCAGCCGGGTGCCGGCATGAACATCGACGTCAGCACGCTTGATGCCTCCAAGATCGCGGCTTATGTGACTGCCGGTAAAGACCAGAGCATCGTCGGCTTTATCCTCAACGTGATTCCGAACACCATCGTCGGCGCGTTCGCCAACGGCGATATCCTGCAAGTCCTGATGTTCTCGGTGATCTTCGGTTTCGCCCTGCATCGTCTGGGTTCGTATGGCAAGCCGGTTCTGGACTTCATCGATCGCTTCGCCCACGTGATGTTCAACATCATCAACATGATCATGAAGCTGGCGCCTATCGGTGCGTTCGGTGCCATGGCCTTCACCATCGGTGCCTACGGCGTAAGTTCGCTGGTGCAGTTGGGTCAGTTGATGATCTGCTTCTACATTACCTGCGTGCTGTTCGTGGTGCTGGTGCTGGGCTCCATCTGCCGCGCTCACGGTTTCAGCATCTTCAAGCTGGTTCGTTACATCCGTGAAGAACTGTTGATCGTACTGGGTACTTCCTCTTCGGAATCGGCCCTGCCACGCATGCTGATCAAGATGGAGCGTCTGGGTGCGCAGAAGTCTGTCGTAGGTCTGGTTATCCCGACCGGTTACTCGTTCAACCTGGACGGTACCTCGATCTACCTGACCATGGCTGCCGTGTTCATCGCTCAGGCGACCAACACGCACATGGACATCACTCACCAGATCACCCTGTTGCTGGTGTTGCTGCTGTCGTCCAAAGGTGCTGCCGGCGTAACCGGTAGCGGCTTCATCGTACTGGCTGCCACCCTGTCGGCTGTTGGCCACCTGCCGGTCGCCGGTCTGGCGCTGATTCTGGGTATCGACCGCTTCATGTCCGAAGCCCGCGCCCTGACCAACCTGGTCGGTAACGCTGTTGCGACTGTCGTGGTTGCCAAGTGGGTTGGCGAGCTGGACACCGACAAGCTGCAGTCCGAGCTGGCTTCCGGTGGCAGTGCCATCCTGGAAACCCGTCCTGAAGACGACCTCGGCGTTGCCGAAGGCCCGACTCCGGCCAACGCGGTGAACACCACCAAGACCGTCTGATAGCTTCAGGCCATGAAAAAACCCATCTTCGGATGGGTTTTTTTAGGCCTGAGTTTTGTCGGGGATTATTCCGTGCGCGTCTCGCCGCTGAACATCAGCGGCTCGCGGCAGCGGCGGCACAGGTAGCGCCGGCCCTTGCGTACCATGCTGTGGCGTTGAGACGTGAACGGGAAGTCGCTGTCCGGGCAAGGGCAGCGGTAGATGTAACGGATCACGCTGCGCCGCTGAACGGCGTAGGTGTGGCAGCGGTTGGGCGGCAGTTCATAGACGCCGCGCATGATCAGTTGCCACTCCTCGCCGTGCGGCTGAATGCCGCCGCCAAACAGCTGGTGGGCGACCAGGTGCGCGACTTCGTGGGGGACTGTCTGGCGCAGGAAATCTTCGGCGTTTTCCTGGTACAGCTGCGGGTTGAAGCGCAGCAGGTTCTCGTGCAAGTGCGCGACACCGGCCTTTTGACCACGCAGCTGGAAGCTGACCACCGGGCGTTTGAAGGTGCGTTTGAAGAAGGTTTCGGCTTGTAGGTAACAGGTTTCAACGCGGGAATTGAGTTGTTCGTGCATGCTTTATGGGTCTCCAGTGCGCCAAGTATGCCGCAATGTCGCTATGCTCTGACAATACCGGCTGCCCGGTGGTCGTTTCAGACTCTAGCCATTGATGGGCGCTATCGATGGCAGCGCCGGCCCGTAGGCAGCCTGTTTAACCCTTTGTCGGTTGTGCGTAAAATAGCGGCCTTTTCTAACGTCATCGGCGGATACCTTCAGTACATGGGCACCCTCTCAGTCAATCAGAACAAACTGCAGAAACGTCTGCGTCGGCTGGCCGGCGAGGCGGTTGCCGACTTCAATATGATCGAGGAGGGCGACAAGGTCATGGTCTGCCTGTCCGGCGGCAAGGACAGCTACACCTTGCTTGATGTACTGATGCATTTTCAGAAGGTTGCGCCGATCAGGTTCGACATCGTGGCCGTCAACATGGACCAGAAGCAGCCGGGTTTTCCCGAACACGTGCTGCCGGCGTATCTGAAAGAGCTGGGTGTGGAGTACCACATCGTTGAAAAGGACACCCATTCGGTGGTCAAGGAGTTGATCCCCGAAGGCAAGACTACCTGTTCGCTGTGTTCAAGGCTGCGGCGCGGCACGCTGTACACCTTCGCCGACCAGATCGGCGCTACCAAGATGGCGCTGGGGCATCATCGCGACGACATTATCGAGACGTTTTTCCTCAACATGTTTTTCAACGGCGCGCTCAAGGCCATGCCGCCCAAGCTGCGTGCCGATGATGGCCGCAACGTGGTGATTCGCCCGTTGGCCTACTGCCACGAGAAGGACATCCAGGCTTACTCGGACCTCAAGCAGTTTCCGATCATCCCGTGCAACCTGTGCGGCTCGCAGGAAAACCTGCAGCGTCAGGTGGTCAAGGACATGCTGCTGGACTGGGAGCGCAAGACGCCGGGCCGCACTGAAAGCATCTTCCGCGCCCTGCAGAACGTGCAGCCTTCACAGTTGGCTGACCGCAAGCTGTTCGATTTCAGCCAGTTGCGCATCGACGAAACCGCAGCCTCGCGGTTCGTCAATGTGGTCAATATCTGATTGCGATCAGTGGTTGACGGTGAAGGCCAGCATGGCTGACAGCTGGCACATCGGCCGACCGCTCTGGGCATGCCACTGGTTGAACACGTCCTGCACAATGGCCTGATCGCGTTTGCTGGTCGGCACTTTGTCGACGATATCCTGCGCGTTCAATGCGGCGACCACGTCCCAGGTGGGAATGAACGTGTCCTTGCCGATCATGCGCAGGAACCGCGGCGATGACAACCCGCCCATCTGGTTGCCGTGCTTGGCGAGGTACTGCCACAGCCCGGTGATGTTAACGACCGGCCACTGTGCGATGAATGTGCCGAAACTGCCGTGTTCCTGCTCGATGTCCAGAATCAGCTGCGCATTGCGCGGCACGCTCTTGAGCTTGCCCAGGTGACGAATGATGCGTGCGTCCTGCATCAGACGTTCCAGATGGTCGGCGCCCATCAGCACGACTTTTTCCGGGTCGAAGCGATAGAACATTTCTTCGAACGCTGGCCATTTGGAGTCCACCAGGCTGTGTTTCAGGCCTGCACGAAACACGCGCAGGGCCATGGTCGACAGGTAACGGTCGGCGCTGATGGCTTGCAGTTGTTTCGCAGTCTTGGGCGAGGGCAGGTGGGCTTCCAGAGCTTTGGCGGAGCCGAATCGATTCAGGCAATACTCGTTCAGCCATTTGTAGTCGTGCATCGGTTCTCCAGAGAATTAAACAGGCAGGGCAAGGATTCAGACCGATCCTTGCGCTGCAAGTTTGCGATTTAACCGAACGCTCGGGGGCGGGTCGTTCAGCTACGCGGTGCGTCCAGGCGCAGCGCGGTTTTCGCCAGGCGCTGGCCCAGCGCGCGGCACAGGTCGGTTTCGTGCCGGTCCAGCGCGCGTTTGCCGTCGGCCCCGGCGTGATGGCTGGCGCCATAGGGGGTGCCGCCGCCAGCGGTTTCCAGCAATGCCGATTCGCTGTACGGCAGGCCCATGATCAGCATGCCGTGGTGCAGCAGCGGCAGCAGCATCGACATCAGTGTGGTTTCCTGGCCACCGTGCAGGCTGGCGGTGGAGGTGAAGACGCCAGCCGGTTTGCCGACCAGTGCGCCGGTCAGCCACAGGTTGCTGGTGCCGTCCAGAAAGTATTTCAGCGGCGCGGCCATGTTGCCAAAACGGGTCGGGCTGCCGAGTGCCAGGCCGGAACAGTTTTTCAGGTCATCCAGGCTTGCGTACAGCGCGCCGTTTTCCGGGATCTCCGGGGCGCTCGCTTCGTGGTCGGCAGAAACGGCGGGCACGGTGCGCAGTCGCGCTTCCATGCCGCCCAGCTCGATACCGCGGGCGATCTGCCGGGCCATTTCGCTGGTTGAGCCATTACGGCTGTAATACAGAACCAGAATATAAGGTGTGCTCACGGCAGCAGCTCCAGAATGTTCTCGGGTGGTCGGCCAATCACAGCCTTGTTGCCGGCGACCAGAATCGGCCGTTCGATCAGTTTCGGGTGAGCGGCCATGGCGGCGACCAGTTGCTCGTCGCTCAGGCTCGGGTCGGCCAGGTTGAGCTGCTTGTAATCGTCTTCACCAGTGCGCAGCAGTTGCCGGGCGCTGATACCCAATTTGCCGAGCAGGTCGTGCAATGTGCCGGCATCCGGCGGGGTTTCCAGATACAGAATGATGTCGGGCGTCAGGCCGCGGGCCTGAAGCAGTTCCAGCGCGCCGCGGGATTTGGTGCAGCGCGGGTTGTGATACAGCGTCAGATCGGTCATTTGCAGGTCGCATCTTGTGTGGGGTGGCGTATTCTAACCAGCGATGGCACTGTCCGACATATCGGATGGTCAATAGCAGTGGCTTGGGTATAAGTAATTGCAGGTTGAACGGGGCGAGGAAGGAAACACATGGCAAGGCGATTGACAGCAGCAGTGATACTTTTCGGCAGCTTGCTTTTGAGCGGATGTGGCGTAGATCTGGGCACTGACCAGAATGGCCAGAAGGTTGCCAGCGAGCGAATCAAAGGCCATTGGCTGGTGGTGAACTACTGGGCTGAGTGGTGCGGCCCTTGCCGTACCGAGGTGCCGGAATTCAATGCGTTGTCCGAGCAGCTCAAGGACAAAAAGGTCACGGTGTTGGGTGTCAACTTCGACAACCTGCAGGGCGACGAGCTGAAAAATGCCGCCAATGCGCTGGGCATCAAGTTCACCGTGCTGGCTCAGGACCCGGCCGAGCAGTACAGCCTGCCGCCGTCGGAAGCGCTGCCGGTGACCTACATCATCGATGACAAAGGCAAGATGCGTGAGCAATTGCTCGGCGAGCAATCGGCGGCGACTGTGATCCAGAAGCTCAAGGCCTTGCGCGGGGAGGGCTGATCGGTAGTTGAGATTATCGTTCCCTACGCTCCAGCATGGGAATGCGGGTCGCGACGCCCTGCGTCGCAAGAGGACGCGGAGCGTCCAGAACGGCATGCGACGCGCAGCGTCGCACGATAGTCACAGGCAGCAGCCCTGGGTACCGTCAGCTATCTTCCAGCCAGAAGCGCAGTGGCTTGCCCTGGGCTGGCCACAGGCGCAGTTGCTCGATGGGCGAGATGTCCCAGCGTTGCACGCTGCTGATGGCTTTGATAAAGCGCTGTTCCTGTTCCATCAGTGCCGGGGCGCACATTTTGCGGGTCTTGCCCACGGCGCCGAAGCTGATGGTGTGGTCGTTCAGCGTGTAGGGCGCGAACCAGTGGTTGCAGCCAGCGTTGCCATACGCGCGGCCATCGGCGCCCAGGGTCATGGTCAGGCGGCTGTTGTCGATCAGCGGACGTTCGCCGATCCATTCCATCACGTAGCCATGATCCTGGCGGATTGGCAGCGGGTCAGCAGTGCAACCGACCAGCAGCGCGGCGCCGATCAGGCTCAGGAGTGCACACTGTTTCATGCCGCTTTCTCCTGGCACTTTTTGCAGAGGTGCTTCTCGCCATCGGTTTTCCAGCCCAGCTCCGCAATACGCGCATTGGCGGCAGGTTTCTGCGCCTTGACGCCCAGCTTGCTTTCTACCATGAACTCGAAATTCAGTTCGGCGTTGCAGCTGTCGCAATGCACTTGCCACTGGTGAATCGCCAGCTCGTCGAATACCGGGCCCTTGGCCACTGCAATCCACTGGCCGGGCGGGTTGATCAGGTGCCGGACCTTCTCGACCGTCAGGCGCATGTGCAGGCTTTTGCTGCCCTTGATGGTGACCAGCAACTGGTCGTTGTCATAGATCGAGCCGCCGTTGCCCGTGACCTGATAGCGGCCAGGTGCCAGTGTCCGGCATTCGGTCAGGGTGTGTTGCGGGTTGAGCATGCTGTAGCGAAAATCGTGTTCGGCCATGGGTCCTCCAAAATTGCGCGCATCCTATCATGCTCAGCCTCGATCGTTTCCTGGGGCGTGGGTATGACTAACGAGAGGCTGTATCACGCTGTCACCCGCGCCTCTGTTTCCAGACGCACGATGGCTTTGTCCAGGTCGTCGAGGGCATCGCCAGTGTGCGGCGCGTCCTGTTTGAGCAGGGTTTCGGCACGTTGGCAGGCGGTGCGCAGTTGCGGGACGCCGCAGTAACGTGTGGCCCCGTGCAGGCGGTGGATGCGTTCGATCAGGGCCTGTACGTCCTGGCTGGCACGCGCCACGCGGATGGCTTCGCGGTCGGCGTCCAGTGAGGCGAGCAGCATGGCCAGCATGTCGGCGGCGAGGTCCGCCTTGCCAGCAGCCAGGCGCAGCCCTTCTTCAGGGTCGAGCACCAGCGGCCCGACGTGGGCTTCGAGTGATTCATTCTGGCGTTCCGGCGCGGGGTTGCGCAGTGCCAGCCCCGACCACTTGAGCACCACCTGCGCCAGTTGCCGCTCGCTGATCGGCTTGGTCAGGTAGTCGTCCATGCCGCTTTGCAGCAGCGAGCGTTTTTCATTGGCCATCGCGTGGGCCGTAAGGGCCACGATCGGCAGAGAACTCTGGCCGCGCTCGGCTTCCCAGGCGCGGATCGCTTCGGTGGCCTGACGCCCGTCCATGCCCGGCATCTGCACGTCCATCAATACCAGATCGAACGCTTCCTGCTGCACTGCATTGACCGCCGCATAGCCGCCTTCAACGGCCATCACCTCGGCCCCCATGTCTTCAAGCAGAGTCTGCACCAGCAGCAGATTGGCCGGGTTGTCATCCACGCACAGCACGCGGGGTGCGCGGCTCGACAGCGGCGGGGCGATGTCGGCACGTATCGCGCGTGGAGCGATCAGTTCGGACAGGGCTTTTTGCAGTTTGCGGGTGCAGGCGGGCTTGGCCTGCAACTGGGTGTAGACGTCGTGGACCGCCAACTGAAACAGCGCGTATTCAGTGGTCGGGCACAGTACCATCACCTTGCAGTTGAGGTTTTCCAGATCCCAGATGTGCTGACGCAGGCGTTCCGGGGAGATTTCCAGCGTCGTGACGCCGAGCACCGCCAGGTCAATCGCCGCCGGAGTTTCATGGGCGGCGGTCACGCCGTTGAGCAGGTTTTCCAGGTTAGTGAACACCACGGTGTGCAGGCCGCAGTCTTCCAGTTGATGCTCCAGCGCCTGGCGTGCGAGGTCATGGTGCTCAAGCACGGCAGCGCGCAACCCTTCCAGCGGTAGATTGAGCGATTCTTCCTTGTCTTCGCGGGCCTTGGGCAGTTTCAGGCTGATCCAGAACTCCGAGCCTTCGCCGGGGGTGCTGTCGACCCCGATTTCGCCGCCCATCTGCTCGATCAGCCGTTTGGAAATCACCAGCCCCAGACCGGTGCCGCCTGGCTGGCGCGAGAGTGAATTGTCAGCCTGGCTGAAGGCCTGAAACAACGCCCGCACATCCTGACTGGACAGGCCGATCCCGGTGTCCTGCACACTGATGCGCAATTGCGCGTGTTCTTCGGTTTCATCTTCAAGCATGGCGCGGGCAACGATGGTGCCTTCGCGGGTGAACTTGATCGCGTTGCTGACCAGATTGGTCAGAATCTGCCGCAACCGCAGCGGGTCGCCAGACAGCGCCAGCGGCGTGTCGCGGTACACCAGGCTGACCAGCTCCAGATGTTTGGCATGGGCCGCCGGCGCGAGAATGGTCAGCGTGTCCTGCAACAGATCGCGCAGGTTGAACGGAATGTTGTCGAGCACCAGCTTGCCGGCCTCGATCTTCGAAAAGTCGAGAATCTCGTTGATGATGCTCAACAGGTTGTCGGCAGATTTCTCGATGGTCGCCAGATAGTCGAACTGGCGCGGCGTCAGCTCGCTTTTCTGCAGCAAATGGGTGAAGCCCAGAATGCCATTGAGCGGCGTGCGGATCTCGTGGCTCATGTTGGCCAGAAATTCGGACTTGATCCGGCTGGCTTCCAGCGCTTCCTTGCGCGCCAGGTCCAGTTCGATGTTCTGAATCTCGATGGTTTCCAGGTTCTGCCGAACGTCTTCGGTGGCCTGGTCGATGCTCATTTGCAGTTCTTCCTGCGCATTCTGCAGGGTGGCCGCCATGCGATTGATGCCCGAGGCCAGCTCGTCGAGCTCGCGACTGCCCAGTGGCGGCAGGCGGGTTTCGAGGTTGCCGTCCTTGAGTTGCGAGACAGCCTGCTTGATCTGGCTCATCGGACCGTTGATGGTCCGGCTCAGGCGCACGGCAACGACGGCGGTAATGGCCAGCCCGGTGAAAATCAGCAGCAGGCTGGCAAACAGGCTTCGATAGCCGCGCAGCAAGGTGCCGTTGTGGGAAATTTCCACGTCCACCCAGCCCATCAGGGTGTCGGCTTCGGCGGGGATGATCGGGCTGGTCAGGTGGCGTTGATTGCCGAACACCGGCAGCAGATAGCGCGTGGCGTCAGTGCCTGTCGAGTTGAGCAACTGCGAGCTGTTGCCGATGGGCGTGGGGCTGATCATCGTCGGGCCGGCATGCGCCAGTGGCGAGCGATCGACATCCAGAAACGACACGGCGCGCACGTCGGGCTGCTCCAGTGTCTGTGTCGCGATGCGGCTCAACAGCACCTTGTCCTTGCGCCCCAGTGCACTGGCCGACAGCGGTGCCAGATCCTGAGCGATCATTTCACCCCGTAGCAGCAACTGGCTTTGCAGTTCGCTCAACTGCATCCAGGTGAAATAGCCACCCAGCATCGCGGCCATCAGGCTGGCAGGCAGAATCGTCAGTAGCAGCTCACGGCCTTTTATACCCAGCTTGGTCAGCACGCTTTTTCTCCAGCAACAGGTATCAATCCGTCGATATCAGGCAAGGGCTGCCTGGCTGTATCGGCACAAGGGCACGAGTTTAGCCATTTAACGTCAGTGTGGGCACATTACTCTGCGCACCGTGGCAAGCCGGCGCTGGAAAATGGCCGACGAACGCGCTCGCCCATCCGGCGTTATGCTTTTTGGGAATAACGACCGCACTTTGCGTGATATGGGCTTTGAGCGTTTGCCGTTATGATAGGCGCCCCCGCAGACTGGACCGCGAATACGCCATGACCCTGCAGTATCAAACCATCGCCGATTGCGTCGGCAACACCCCGCTTGTGCGTCTGCAACGCATGATGGGCACTACCAGCAATACCATCCTGTTGAAACTGGAAGGTAACAACCCTGCTGGTTCGGTAAAAGACCGCCCGGCGTTGTCGATGATCACCCGTGCCGAGCTGCGCGGCCAGATCGTCCCCGGCGACACGCTGATCGAAGCCACCTCCGGCAACACCGGCATTGCGCTGGCCATGGCGGCGGCGATCAAGGGTTACCGCATGATTCTGATCATGCCGGACAACTCCAGTGCCGAACGCAAGGCGGCAATGACCGCCTATGGCGCCGAGCTGATTCTGGTCAGCAAGGACGAAGGCATGGAAGGCGCGCGTGATCTGGCTGATCGCATGCAGGCAGAGGGTCGCGGCAAAGTGCTCGATCAGTTCGCCAACGGCGACAATCCCGAGGCGCATTACACGTCCACCGGTCCGGAAATCTGGCAACAAACGGCGGGCACCGTTACCCACTTCGTCAGTTCGATGGGCACCACCGGCACCATCATGGGCACTTCGCGCTACCTCAAGGAGCAGAACCCCGACGTGCAGATCGTCGGTCTGCAACCGATGGAAGGCGCGTCAATCCCTGGTATTCGCCGCTGGCCTTATGAGTACCTGCCGAAAATCTATCAGTCGGATCGCGTCGATCGCATCATCGACATGGGGCAGACCGAGGCCGAAGAAACCATGCGCAGGCTGGCTCGTGAAGAGGGCATTTTCTGTGGCGTTTCGTCCGGCGGTTCGGTGGCCGGTGCGCTGCGTATTGCCCGCGAAGTCGAAAACGCCACCATTGTGGCAATCATCTGTGACCGAGGCGACCGCTACCTGTCGACCGGTATCTACGACATGCCCAACTGATGGCCAAGCATGAACGAGGCCTGCGCTTCCAGCCCACGGGCGGCGTCAAGAGCGTGCAGATTCCTGCCGGTAAAAAGCAGCGTCTGAGCATCGAACGGCTGTCCGATGACGGTCGTGGCATTGCGTTTCTTGAGGGCAAGACCTGGTTCGTCGCGGGCAGTCTGGCCGGTGAAGAGGTCGAGGCGCGGGTGCTCAATGCGCGCGGCAAGGTGGTCGAAGCGCGCACCGAGCGGGTGTTTGTCGCCAGCGACCTGCGACGCGCCCCGGCCTGTGATTATTTTGGCCGTTGTGGCGGATGCAGCGTTCAGCATGTGCCCCACGAAGAACAGCTTGCCCTGAAACAGCGCATGCTCGCCGAGCAGTTGTTGCGCGTGGCGAACGTGGTGCCGGATGAATGGGCCGCGCCGTTGAGCGGCGCCGAACTGGCCTACCGCAGGCGCGCGCGGGTCGCGGTGCGCTGGGATGCCAAGGCCAAACGGCTCGACGTGGGCTTTCGTGCGGCGGCCAGCCAGGACATCGTCAGTATCGAAGAGTGTCCGGTGCTGGTACAGGCCTTGCAACCGATCATGAGTCAGTTGCCGGCCATGCTCAAAAGTTTCAGCAAACCGCAAGTGTTGGGTCACGTCGAGCTGTTCAGCGGCTCTTCCACTGCGGTGTTGCTGCGTCACACCGCGCCTTTGGCGGAGGCTGATCTGGCAACGCTGCAAGCGTTTTGCAAGACGCATGGCGCGCAGCTCTGGCTGCACGGTGAAGGTGAGCCACAGCCGGCCAGCCCAGGCGATACGCTGGGTTACCGGCTTGAACCGTGGAACCTGCAACTGGCATGGCGACCGGGAGATTTCATTCAGGTCAACGCGGCGGTCAATACCGCGATGATCGAGCAGGCGCTGCACTGGCTGGCACCTGCGGCTGATGAACGAGTTATGGACCTGTTTTGCGGCTTGGGCAACTTCGCCCTGCCGCTGGCGAGTCTGGCAAAAGACGTGGTGGCGGTCGAAGGCGTTGCGACCATGGTCGAACGTGCAGCGGTCAACGCAATGAGTAATGATCTGCACAATGTGCGGTTTTTTCAGGCGGATCTTTCCCAGCCGCTGACACACGCCGACTGGGCGGCAGAGGGGTTTTCTGCGGTACTCTTGGACCCACCGCGTGACGGAGCCTTTGAAGTGGTGCGCCAGATCAGAAAAACAGGCGCTCAACGGTTGCTTTATGTCTCATGCAACCCGGCAACCTTGGCTCGTGACACGGTCGAACTGGTTAAACAGGGCTACCGATTAAAACGTGCCGGAATTCTTGATATGTTTCCACAAACGGCGCATGTCGAGGCGATGGCTTTATTTGAAGTGAGTAAGTGAGCAGCCTTCATTGGATAGAGTTTAGCTGCTGACAGGGACCTCATTTAATCCGACTGGCCCGCGAATGCCGGTCCTTGCTTGCCCGGCAAGTGGCATTCGCTCAGAAGGCTGGCGACTGATGGCGCTATTCATCGCGCCGTAGGGAAGGTAAGCAGCATGGTACAGGTGAGAGCGAACCAGCCGATAAACACAGACGGCAGTATCAATCTCGACGCATGGCTCGATCATATTGTCAGCGTCGACCTGGTCCTGGACCGGGAAGTCATGAAGCAGGCCTGTGAATTTGCCCGGCAAGCCGAGCAGAATGACAAGGCTCACAAGAATCATTGGGCAGAAGGCACCTCCAGTTTCCAGACCGGTCTGGAAATCGCGGAGATCCTCGCTGACCTCAAGCTGGATCAGGATTCGCTGGTCGCGGCGGTCATGTACCGTGGCGTGCGCGAAGGCGTGATTCCGTTGCCGGACGTCGAGCAGCGCTTTGGTGCCACGGTCGCCAAGCTGATCGACGGCGTGCTGCGCATGGCGGCGATCAGCGCCAGCCTCAGCCCGCGACAATCGCTGGTGCTGGGCAGCCAGGCGCAGGTCGAAAACCTGCGCAAGATGCTTGTGGCGATGGTCGATGACGTGCGCGTTGCACTCATCAAGCTGGCCGAGCGCACCTGTGCGATCCGTGCGGTGAAGAACGCCGACGACGAAAAGCGCAACCGCGTGGCCCGCGAGGTGTTCGACATCTATGCGCCGCTGGCCCACCGTCTGGGCATCGGCCATATCAAATGGGAGCTGGAAGACCTTTCTTTCCGCTACCTGGAGCCCGACCAATACAAGCAGATCGCCAAGCTGCTGCACGAGCGCAGGCTCGATCGCGAGCGCTTCATCAGCGACGTCATGTCCCAGCTCGACAATGAGCTGCAAGCCACCGGCGTGACGGCGGACATCAGTGGCCGTGCCAAGCACATCTATTCCATCTGGCGCAAAATGCAGCGCAAGGGCTTGGCGTTCAGCCAGATCTACGACGTGCGTGCATTGCGCGTGCTGGTCCCGGAAATGCGTGATTGCTACACCGCGCTGGGTATCGTGCACACGCTGTGGCGGCATATTCCCAAGGAGTTCGACGACTACATCGCCAACCCCAAGGAAAACGGCTATCGCTCGCTGCACACCGCCGTCATCGGGCCGGAAGGCAAGGTGCTGGAAGTGCAGATCCGCACCCACGCCATGCACGAAGAGGCCGAGCTCGGCGTTTGCGCGCACTGGCGCTATAAAGGCACCGACGTCAAATCCAGCTCCAATCATTACGAAGAAAAGATTTCCTGGCTGCGTCAGGTCCTTGAATGGCATGAAGAACTGGGTGACATCGGTGGTCTGGCCGAGCAGTTGCGGGTCGATATCGAGCCGGACCGTGTCTACGTCTTCACCCCCGACGGCCACGCCATCGACCTGCCCAAGAACGCGACGCCGCTGGACTTCGCCTATCGGGTGCACACCGAGATCGGCCATAACTGCCGTGGTGCGAAGATCAACGGCCGCATCGTACCGCTCAACTACAGCCTGCAAACCGGCGAGCAGGTCGAGATCATCACCAGCAAGCACGGCACGCCGAGCCGCGACTGGCTGAACTCCAACCTGGGCTACATCACCACGTCCCGGGCGCGGGCGAAGATTGTTCACTGGTTCAAATTGCAGGCCCGTGACCAGAACGTCGCGGCCGGTAAAACCCTGATCGAACGTGAGCTGGCGCGTCTGGCGTTGCCGCAGGTCGATTTCGACAAGCTGGCAGACAAAGCCAATCACAAGACCGCCGACGATATGTTTGCCGCACTGGGCGCGGGGGATCTGCGCCTGGCGCAACTGGTCAACCTGGCGCAACAGCAGGTCGAGCCGGATCGGGTTAATGAACAACTGGAACTGATCCCGCGCAAGGCCACCGGCTACAAGCCTGGCAAGCGCGGCGATATCCAGATTCAGGGCGTCGGCAACCTGATGACGCAAATGGCCGGCTGCTGCCAGCCATTACCGGGCGACGCGATTGTCGGGTACATCACGCAGGGGCGTGGCGTCAGCATTCACCGTCAGGATTGCGCCTCGGTGCTGCAACTGGGCGGTCGCGAACCCGAGCGGATCATCCAGGTCAGTTGGGGCCCGGTGCCGGTGCTCACCTACCCGGTGGACATCATCATCCGTGCCTACGACCGTTCCGGCCTGCTGCGTGACGTCACCCAGGTGCTGCTCAACGAGCGCATCAACGTACTGGCGGTCAACACCCGCTCGAACAAGGAAGACAACACCGCGCTGATGTCGCTGACCATCGAGATTCCGGGGCTGGACGCGCTGGGCCGGTTGCTGGGGCGGATATCCCAGTTGCCGAACATTATTGAAACACGCCGAAACAGGACGCCTTGAGAGAGGCAGCTGCAAGTTTTTAGCTGCAAGCTGCAAGCGAGAAGCCAACGCAATCTGCTTTAACTTGCAGCTTTTAGCTTGAAGCTAAACTGCTGTTTTTATACGGGAGCCCCATGTACACAGTTCAGGACCTGCTGCATCTCATGACCCGGCTGCGTGATCCGCAGTTCGGATGCCCGTGGGATTTGAAGCAGACGTACGCCAGTATCGTGCCGCATACGCTGGAAGAAGCCTACGAAGTGGCGGATGCCATCGAGCAGGGCGACCTTGATCATCTAAAGGGTGAGCTGGGTGACCTGTTGTTTCAGGTGGTCTTCTACGCGCAGTTGGCCAAGGAAGAAGGGCGCTTCGAGTTCGATGGCGTGGTGGACGGCATTACCCGCAAGCTGCTGCGTCGTCATCCGCATGTGTTCCCGACCGGCGAGCTGTACGCGACGCCGGAAACTCCGCGTCTGACCGACGAGCAGGTCAATCTTCGCTGGGACGAGATCAAGGCTGAGGAGCGCGCTGAAAAGTCTGGCGTGCCCGAGCAATTGTCGCTGCTTGACGACGTGCCGGCTGCCTTGCCGGCGCTGAGTCGGGCAAGCAAACTGCAGAAGCGTGCCTCACAGGTGGGCTTTGACTGGCCCGCGGCGTTGCCGGTTATCGACAAGGTGCGCGAAGAACTCGATGAAATTCTTGAGGCCATGGCCGACAATGACGCCGAGGGCATTGCCGAGGAAGTCGGTGATCTGCTGTTCAGCGTGGTGAATCTGGCCCGACACCTTAAAGTTGACCCGGAAACTGCGTTACGCTCGGCCAATAGCAAATTCGACAGACGCTTTCGATTCATTGAACAGGCCTTGCGCCACCTCCAGCGTCCCATTGAAGAGTGCACGCTCGAAGAGATGGACGCGTTGTGGGGCGAAGCCAAACGTCAGGAAAAGAGCACGCCCGGCTGCGGCTGAGGGTGCGGTAACGGCATAAGTGAGTAGACAATGAGCCTTTCCCTTCGCGACCAGTTGCTCAAGGCAGGTCTGGTCAACCAAAAGCAGGCCAAACAGGTCGGCAAAGAAAAGCAGAAAGAGCAGCGTCTGGTGCACAAGGGGCAGGCTCAGGCCGACGACTCGCAAAAGCGTGCGGCCCAGGAAGCGCAGGCCGAGAAGATCAAACGCGATCAGGAGCTGAACCGGCAACAGCAGGAAAAGGTCGAGCAGAAGGCCCGTACCGCGCAGGTCAAGCAACTGATCGAGGTGTCGCGCCTGCCCAAGTTGATCACCGAGGACTACTACAACTTCGTTGACGACAAGAAGGTCAAGCGCATCTCGGTCAATGCGCTGGTGCGCAACAAGCTCAGCAGCGGCTCGCTGGCCATCGTTCATCATGGCGGCGGTTACGAGATCATCCCGCGTGAAGCAGCACTCAAGATTCAGGAACGTGACCCGCGCCGTGTGGTGCTGCTCAACACGCCAACCGAAGCCCCGGATGCTGATGATCCGTATGCCGCGTATCAGGTGCCAGACGATCTGATGTGGTAATTCGCTGAACTGTTGCTACGTTCAAAAACACAAAACCCGCATTCAGCGGGTTTTGTCGTTTCTTGTTCTGGGATTTCTGCTTCGGTTCAGGGACGGTACTCAGTGGTTGCCCTGGCTTTCCAGTGCTTCCAGCTCTTCTTTGTATCGAAGGGCATCCGACTCGATATGGAACATGCCTACGAGTTGGTCCTGTTGATGCACGTCCCAGATCTGGATGCCGTCGGCTACAGCTTCGTGAGAGAGGTGGGCGTCGTCGCGTTCAGTCACTCTGACAGTCATAGTAGTAAGCTCCTGACTTTGATGGCCTTGATGATTAGGCCTCTGGATACTGCGGCGATGTGTCGCAGGACTCTTTTATAGAATTTGTTAGCTGCCTAAGTAAATAGCCTGTTCAGGTTCCCGGCTGATCAAAAAAAGATCGTTCGCCTACAGCCCTTGTATGCCGAGGCTTGTGGCGCAGTGGTGGCAAAGTGAAGGATTTTTCATGTGCCTTGAGCGGTGTAGAAAGATGACGCGGAGCGTCAAGAACGGCTTTCCCACGCTGGAGCGTAGGGAACGATCATCTTAACGACCACTATCGTGCGGCGCTCTGCGTCGCATGCCGTTCTGGACGCTCTGCGTCCTCTTTGACGACCCAGAGCGTCGCGAACTGCATTCCCACGCTGGAGCGTGGGGAACGATCATCCCGACTATCGTGCGGCGCTCTGCGTCGCATGCCTTCAGCTAATAAAAAACCCCGCTGAAAAGCGGGGCTCTGTGGTGCGGGGTGTCAGGGCAATCAGCTGCCTTTGACGGCCTTGCCGTTGACGGTGCCGTCGAGCAGCACGATGTTGTATTCCTTGCCGTCGGTTTCGACCTGTTGCAGACGCACCAGCAGGTAATCCCAGTCCTTGGCGAACCACAGCACGGTGGTGCGCTTGCTTTGCGTCGGGTCACGCACGCGCTCGACCTTGATTGCATCGACCTGGCCGGTCTTGGTGGTGACTTTCTCCGAACCCAGTACGCGGAAGTCGTAGGTGTCTACCTCGTCACCGTCGACCACCTGATAGCTCATGCTCTTCTTGCCCGCAGCGACGTCATGTTGCAACGCCAACTGGTAAGTGGACTTGTCGAGGATGCCAGGGTTGAGCGGCAGCTTGATCGCGTCGCCACGGTCGGTGCCGGTAACGAATTTGGTGTTCCAGTCGAACGCCAGGTCAACCTTCTTGGATTTGCCCAGGCCGCTGCGTTCAAAGCTGTAGGTCTGTGGCAGCAGGGTTTCCTTGTCGACTTTCAGCGTGCTGACTTCGGTCAGGCTGGCAATCATCATCGAGGCCTTGAAGTTCAGGGTCCAGATGCCGTTGGCCCCGGCTTGCAGGCTGCGTTCAGCCGTGCCGCTCATGGGCAGCTGTTTCCAGTCGGCGGTGTAGCTGGCGGAGAAGGGTTGAAGGTCTGCGGCCTGTACGGCAGGCAAGGCGAGCAGAGCGAAAGCGAAGAGCAGAGCGCGACGCATAATATCTCCTAATGTCGAATCAGATGGCCGCTGGCCGGGAGTAACTGGCTATCCAGTAAGGCACCGTGTTCACCGAGGCTCAATCGGCCTTCGGCAAACCAGCGAATGGCCAGTGGGTAAATACGGTGCTCCTGAACATGGACCCGTTGCGCGAGCGCGGCGGGCGTGTCGTGCAACTGTACCGAAATAACTGCCTGTACGACCAGTGGGCCGCCATCGAGTTCCTCAGTGACAAAGTGCACGCTGCAACCATGTTCGGCGTCGCCGGCCTCCAGCACGCGCTTGTGCGTGTGCAGACCTTTGTAGCGCGGCAGCAGGGAGGGGTGGATATTGAGCAGGCGACCCTGATAGTGGCGCACGAACCCTGCGCTGAGAATGCGCATGAATCCGGCCAGCACTACCAGGTGCGGCTGGAAGGTGTCGATCAGTTCGATCAGTGCTGCGTCGAAGGCCTCGCGGCCGTCGTAGGCGGTGTGATCCAGCACGCAGGCTTCAATACCTGCGTCTCGGGCGCGCTGCAGACCGAACGCATCTTCACGGTTGGAAATGACCGCGCGAATGCGGACGGGGCTGGCCCCGTCCTTGAAACTGTCGATCATCGCTTGCAGGTTGCCGCCGGTGCCGGAGAGCAGCACCACGACATCGCAGGTGGCAGACATCAATGCGCCTTGAGGTTTTTCAGCTCGACTTGCGCTGCACCTTCAGCGGCGGTAGCGATCTGGCCGATCACCCATGGCTGCTCGCCGGCTTCACGCAGGACGTTCAAGGCGGCGTCAACGTGCTCTTGAGCCACGCAGATGACCATGCCGACGCCGCAGTTGAGCACGCGGTGCATTTCGTTTTCTTCAACGTTGCCCTGCTGCTGCAACCAGTCGAAGACCGCCGGGCGCTGCCAGCTGGCAACATCGACCACTGCCTGAGCGCCTTCTGGCAGCACACGCGGGATGTTGTCGAGCAGGCCGCCACCGGTGATGTGCGCCATGGCCTTGACCGCGCCGGTTTCCTTGATCAGCTTGAGCAGCGGTTTGACGTAGATGCGGGTCGGCGCCATCAGCAGCTCGGTCAGCGGTTTACCGTCCAGCTGGATGTTTTCGATATCGGCACCGGCAACTTCGATGATCTTGCGGATCAGCGAGTAACCGTTGGAGTGCGGGCCGGACGATGGCAGGGCAAGCAGCGCGTCACCGGCGGCCACTTTGGAACCGTCGATGATCTCGGCTTTCTCTACGACACCGACGCAGAAGCCGGCCAGGTCATAGTCTTCGCCTTCGTACATGCCCGGCATTTCAGCGGTTTCGCCGCCCACCAGCGAGCAACCGGCCAGTTCGCAGCCAGCGCCGATACCGGTGACAACCTGAGCGGCAGTGTCGACGTTCAGTTTGCCGGTGGCGTAGTAGTCGAGGAAGAACAACGGCTCTGCGCCGCAGACCACCAGGTCGTTGACGCACATGGCGACCAGGTCGATGCCGATGGTGTCGTGCTTGTTCAGGTTCAGCGCCAGACGCAGCTTGGTGCCCACGCCGTCGGTACCGGAAACCAGAACCGGTTGTTTGTAGCCAGCCGGGATTTCGCAAAGGGCGCCGAAGCCTCCCAGGCCGCCCATGACTTCCGGGCGCTTGGTGCGCTTGGCGACGCTCTTGATGCGTTCGACCAATGCTTCACCGGCGTCGATGTCTACACCGGCGTCTTTATAGCTCAGGGAGGGTTGCTTGCTCATAGAAAATCCAGGCCTTTAGGGGGGATTCGGAGGTATCGACCGCTGCGTTAGGGCCCGTTCAGCACCGCGCTGTCATGCGATGGTAATGTGGGGCCGTTGCGATTGCCGGTCTGCGAAGGCGCGCGATTTTATCAGGCTTGCTCCCCAGGGGCCATCCTTGCGCCGACGGTAGGGCGCTGTTGCGCCAAATAAAACCCGGATCAGTTCGGCATGCGGCGTTTAAGGTGTACTTTATGCGCAAATTGAATGAATGGCGGTTCACGGCTGTCCCAGACGTGTACGCCTCCTGATACTGCTTGTTTTTCACTTTTTTCCGCTCGGGAACTGTCCATGCGTTTTTCCAGAATTCTTCTAGCCGGCTGCCTCTCCTTGGTCAGCCTTCCAGGCCTTGCCGAAACACTCACCAACCTTTATCAGGTTCGCGAACCCGTTAGCGGTCAGTCGCCCGACGAACGTACGCGCGCCACCCAGGCCGCCGTTGACACGCTGGTGCTGCGCCTGACCGGCGACGCCAAGGCTGCGCAGGGTTCGGCGATGGCCGCGCTACGCAAGGACCCGCAGCAGATCATCAGCCAGTACGGCTACGAGGCCGGCCCGCCGGAAACCCTGTTGGTCGATTTCGACCCGGCAACCACCGACCGTGCCTTGCGCGATGCTGGCCTGTCGATCTGGGGCAGTAATCGCCCTTCGATTCTCGGCTGGTGGCTGAATGATTCGGCCGAAGGCGCCAATCTGGTCGGCGACGGGCAGGCGGCGGCCGAACCGTTGCGCCGTGCCGCGCAGCACCGTGGCTTGCCGCTGCGCCTGCCCTTGGCAGACTTGAGCGAGCAGGGCGTGGGCGATGCAAAAACCCTGGAAGGCACTGACCCGGCGCCGCTAAAAGAGGCTTCAGAGCGTTACGGCGCCGACGCGATACTCGCCGTACACGCCAAAGAAGACGCCGGGCAATGGCAAGGCAAATGGCGTTTGTGGCTGGGCGACCAGCGCGAGCAGGGCACCGCTACAGGCGCTACCTCCGAAGCGTTGGCCGACGCGGTGCTGTTGTCGGTGAGCCAGCGTCTGGCGCCGCGTTTTGTCGCCAGGCCCGGCGCATCGACCGGCCTGCTGATGCAGGTGCAGGGCATGACGCTTGAGCGTTACGCGCAACTGCTTCAGTTACTTGATCCGTTCGGCGTGCGTCTGAGCTCTGTCGAGGGCGATAAAGTGGTGTTTGACGTCAGCGGCAGTGCCGATCAGCTACGCTCGCAGTTGTCGCTGGCCAAACTGCAGGAAGTGCCCGCCAGTGAAGCAATGGCGGCGGCTGCTGCCCCGGTCGATGCCGCTGCTCCGGTTGCACCCGCTGCCGGCGCCGCTTCTGTACCGGCCGCTGCGCCAGCAGTTGCACCGATGATTGTCCCGGCGTCTGCGCCACAACTGTATTTCCGCTGGTAACCCGGCAAGAACGCTTTTCCATTGGGTAGAGGGATGTTGATGACTGATACGCGGCGTTGGTTCTGGATTGGCGGCCTGGCCTTGCTGATCGCATTCGTGGTGCTGCTGCACACAATCCTCACCCCTTTTCTGGTGGCGTTGCTGCTGGCGTACATGGGCGATCCGCTGGTGGATCGTCTGGAGCGTGCCGGTCTGTCCAGGACGTTAAGTGTGGTGGCGGTGTTTGGTCTGTTCACCCTGGTATTAATGACGTTGCTGCTGGTACTGGTGCCGATGCTGGCCAAACAGTTGTTTCGTCTGTACGAGCTGGCCCCGCAGATACTTGACTGGCTTCAGCACTCGGCCATGCCGTGGGTGCAGGCCAAATTCGGTCTGGCCGATGGCTTCTGGAAGTTCGACAAGATAAAAGCAGCCATTTCCGAGCACATGGGCCAGGCCGGGGATATTGTGTCCATCGTGCTGTCCCAGGCCACGGCTTCCGGCCTGGCGCTGATCGGCTGGCTGACCAATCTGGTGCTGATCCCGGTGGTGTGTTTCTACCTGTTGCGTGACTGGGACCTGATGATGGGCAAGGTGCGCGGCCTGCTGCCACGCCAGCGCGAAAGCCAGATCGTCAAACTGGCGGGCGAGTGCCACGAAGTCTTGGGCGCGTTCATTCGCGGCCAGTTGCTGGTCATGGTCGGCCTGGGGGTGATCTACGCTGCCGGCCTGATGCTGGTCGGCCTTGAGCTGGGCCTGTTGATCGGGGTCATCGCCGGTCTGGCAGCCATCGTGCCTTATATGGGCTTTGTGATCGGCATCGGCTCGGCGCTGGTTGCCGGGCTGTTCCAGTTTGGTGGTGATTTGTACCCGATGATGGGCATTGTCGCCGTGTTCATGATCGGTCAGGCCCTCGAAGGCATGGTGCTCACGCCCTTGCTCGTGGGCGATCGTATCGGTCTGCACCCGGTTGCGGTCATTTTCGCGATCCTGGCGGGTGGCGAGCTGTTCGGCTTCACAGGCATCCTGCTGGCGTTGCCGGTTGCGGCAGTCATCATGGTGCTGGTGCGCCACATGCATGACGTCTATAAAAGCTCCGAAGTCTATGCCGGTGCGGAAGATCCTGATCTGTAGCCCCCGCCTGTGACATCGAAGCAGGCCTCTTCGCAGCGCTGCGAAGAGGCCTTTTGATACACCGGCTTCACTGCGCAAAACCTCCTTCCTGTGTTCCCGCTTTCGCCGTCCTGACGCAAACCTTTGATTTTGCTTGAGGTCTGTCGCATTGTGCGACCCGCCTCACGGGTATAAACTTTGCGCTCTTTACACAGAGGCCCTTGACGGTTTGCATGAGCCGTTAGTCAGCATGAAACCGATTCAGCTGCCCCTGAGTGTGCGTCTGCGTGATGACGCCACCTTCGTCAATTACTATCCAGGCGCCAATGCCGCTGCACTCGGCTATGTCGAGCGGCTGTGCGAAGCCGACGCCGGATGGACGGAAAGCCTTATTTATCTGTGGGGCAAGGATGGAGTAGGGCGCACGCACCTGCTGCAGGCTGCGTGCCTTCGTTTCGAGCAACTGGGCGAACCTGCGGTCTATCTGCCGCTCGCCGAAGTCATCGATGAAGGCATCGAGCTGTTCGACCATCTGGAGCAGTACGAGCTGGTGTGCCTTGATGACCTGCAAGCGATCGTCGGCAAGCCGGAATGGGAAGAAGCCCTGTTTCACCTGTTCAACCGTTTGCGTGACAGCGGCCGTCGTCTGCTGATTGCAGCGTCCAAGTCGCCACGCGAACTGCCGGTCAAACTTCCCGATCTCAAATCCCGCCTGACCATGGCGCTGGTGTTCCAGATGCGCGGGCTGTCTGATGAAGACAAACTGCGCGCCCTGCAACTGCGCGCTTCGCGGCGCGGCCTGCACCTGACCGATGATGTCGGCCATTTCATCCTGACCCGTGGTACGCGCAGCATGAGTGCCCTTTTCGAGTTGCTCGAGCGCCTCGATCAGGCGTCATTGCAGGAAAAACGCAAGCTGACGATCCCTTTCCTTAAAGAGACGCTTGGGTGGTAGATCAGGCGCTGGTGTTACAAGCCGCATCCGCGTTACGCCATGCGAAGCGTATTCTGGTCATCACCGGTGCGGGCCTGTCGGCGGATTCCGGTCTACCGACCTATCGCGGTGTAGGCGGGCTTTACAACGGCGAGACCGAGGACGGGCTGCCCATCGAAATGGCCCTGTCAGGCCCTATGCTGCGCCGTGACCCCGAACTGTGCTGGAAATACATCGCCGAACTGGGCAAGGCCTGCCTGGGCGGTGAGCCCAACGTTGCGCATTACGCCATTGCCCAGTTACAACGTATCAAGCCCGAGTGCTGGGTGCTGACCCAGAACGTCGATGGCTATCATCGCGCTGCCGGCAGCCCGCCTGAGCGTCTGATCGAAATTCACGGGCAACTCTCGCCGCTGTTTTGCCAGTCGTGTGCCGCACAAGACCCTCAACTGAGTGAGCATTTGCAGCGTCCATTGCCGCCGTTATGCCGACTCTGTGGTGGCATTCTGCGACCGCCCGTCGTTCTTTTTCAGGAAATGCTTCCGGAAAGGGCACTGGAAACACTGTATGAACAACTGGCTACAGGCTATGACGCAGTGCTGAGTATCGGCACCACGGCAAGCTTCCCCTACATTCACGAGCCGGTCATTCGCACCAGAGTTTCCGGGGGCTTCACCGCAGAAATCAATCCGCAGCCAACCGACCACAGCGCGCAGATGGACGTCTTTTTGCAGTGCCGGGCAGCACATGTCATGGCGGAACTCATAAGTCACATCTAGTTCGATTGAATTTGCAAATCGCTTTCATAAAAGGCATAGTCTCGCCATCTTAACTAGTCAGCCGCGGTTGTGCCCATGCCCGTTGTTCGCTTCGCACCCCTCGTGCCTCTCGCACTCGTTACCTTCCTGTTCGGTTGCTCGGCCAATATGCCGGTTGCACAGCACGAGCAGGCTCAGCCGGTTCCCCGTTATCAGAACACCGTCACTGCACAGTCCGCAGCGCGCCGCGCTGATGCAGCAGTGCTGCAGGACGAGCTGGCGACCGAAGACGAACTGAACCAGTTCGCAGACAACACCTCCTACAAACTGCCGGTTCTGGCCGACAGTATTCTCGAACGCGGCAAGGCGCTGATCGGCACGCGCTACAAGTTCGGCGGCACGTCGACCTCGTCGGGCTTCGATTGCAGCGGTTTCATTGGTTATCTGTTTCGTGAAGAGGCCGGCATGAGCCTGCCACGTTCCACTCGCGAAATGATCAACGTAGACGCCCCTCTGGTTTCACGCGGCAACCTCAAGCCTGGCGATCTGCTGTTCTTCAGCACCCGCGGCAAGAAAAGTGTCGTGAGCCATGCGGCAATCTACGCCGGCAATCAGCAGTTCATTCATTCCAGCAGCCGCCGCGGCGGCGTGCGCATCGACAGCCTTGATGACGCCTACTGGAGCAGGACGTTCATCGAAGCCAAGCGGCCTCTGGCGATGGCACCGGGCACGGTGGCTGTAAAGTCCACGCCTGTTGCAACGCAGACAACGGCCATGACTTCGACTACAGTCAAGTCCGCGCCCAAACGGCGTAAATAACCAAATAGAACACGCAGAACAAGACCTTCGGGTCTTTCTGTGTTTTTGAGCTTCTCGGCAGCGTAAGCCGCATCCGGATCAGGTTGTTGTGTTTATGTCGATTGTTTTGCGCCTGATGGTCATCTGTGTTGCCGCGTTGCTGGGCGCTTGTGCCAGCGCGCCGCCACCGCCCAAAGTACCCCGGATTGTTCAGCGTCCGGTGGTCACCGCTCCCCCTCAGATTCTTTCTCCGGCTGCCGAAGACGTGCTGTTTCGTGCGTTGGGCCTGGTCGGCACGCCCTATCGCTGGGGCGGCAACACGCCAGATTCCGGTTTCGATTGTAGCGGCCTTATAGGCTATGTCTATCGTGATGCGGCGGGCATTTCCCTGCCACGTTCCACCCGCGAGATGATCGTGATGGGTGTGCCGAATATTCGTCGCGAGCAGTTGCAGTCGGGTGACCTGGTATTTTTCGCCACCTCGGGCGGTTCGCAAGTGTCCCACGCGGGCATCTACGTCGGCGAAGGCCGCTTCGTGCATGCCCCCGCCACCGGCGGCACAGTCAAACTCGACAGCCTCGACAAGCCTTACTGGCAGAAAGCCTACCTCAACGCCAAGCGCGTGATTCAGCCAGCAAGCCTGGCGCAGATTCGACCGTAGTCTGGTCAAAACTTATCGTGCGACGCTCTGCGTCGCATGCCCTTCAGGACGCTCCGCGTCCTCTTGCGACGCGGAGCGTAGAGAACTGCATTCCCACGCTGGAGCGTAGGGAACGATAATCTCAACTATCGTGCGGCGCTCCGCGTCAAACCTCTACGCTCGGCGTTATTGAGCCGCCTTGGCCGATGTCACGCGCCAGATCTTGTTGCCGACGTCATCCGCCACCAGCAAACCGCCGCGCTGATCGTTGACCACACCGACCGGGCGGCCCATGGCTTTTTCGTCTTTGTTGAGAAAGCCAGTCAGCACATCGACTGGCGTGCCGTTGGGCTTGCCGCCGCTGAAGGGAACAAACACCACTTTATAGCCGCTGTGCGGTTTGCGGTTCCATGAGCCATGCTGGCCGATGAACAGGCCTTCGTTGAACGGCGCAGCCAGGGTCTTGCCGTCGGCGAACACCAGGCCCAGTGACGCGGTGTGCGGGCCGACCGCGTAATCCGGGGCGATGGCCTTGGCGACCAGTGCCGGGTTCTGCGGTTTGACGCGTTCGTCGACGTGCTGGCCATAGTAGCTGTAAGGCCAGCCATAAAAAGCGCCGTCCTGCACCGAGGTCACGTAGTCAGGCACCAGGTCGCTGCCGATTTCGTCACGCTCGTTCACTGCCGTCCACAACTTGCCGGTTTTTGGCTCCCAATCCATCCCGTTCGGGTTGCGCAGGCCGGACGCAAAGATGCGGTGCTTGCCCGTCGCGGCGTCCACTTCCCAGATCGCCGCGCGGCCTTCTTCCTGGTCCATGCCGTTTTCGCCCACGTTGCTGTTGGAGCCGACCGTCACGTACAGCTTGCTGCCGTCCTTGCTGGCAATTACGTTCTTGGTCCAATGGTGGTTGAGCGTGCCGCCCGGCAGGTCAACCACCTTGGTTGGCTGTGCGCTGATCGACGTCTGGCCCGCTTCATACGGAAAGCTGATCAGGCGGTCGGTATCGGCCACATAGAGTTTATTGCCCACCAGCGTCATGCCGAAGGGCGAATTGAGGTTCTGCAGGAAAACGGTGCGGGTTTCTGCGACGCCATCTTTATCGACATCACGCAGCAAGGTGATGCGGTTGGCGCTCGGTACGCCAGCGCCAGCGCGGCCCATGACTTTCTCCATGACCCAGCCGCGAACGCCTTTGGAGTCATCCGGCTTGGCGGGCGAATTGGTTTCCGCGACCAGTACGTCACCGTTGGGCAGCACATACAGCCAGCGCGGGTGATCCAGCCCTTCAGCGAAGGCAGCCACCTGAGTGCCGGGTGCGGCCACCGGTTTGGCGCCTTTTTCCCAGCCGATGGCAGGCGCGATATTGACGGTCGGGATCAGCGTCTTGTTCGGCTCCGGCAGCTTGGGCGAGGGGCCTGTTCCATCCGAGACTTGCAGGGTCGAAGACTCGCCGCAGGCAGCGAGGCCGCCGGCAACCAGAAGCAGCACTGCATAGTGGGGTCTGAGTGTGAACATGATCGATCTCCATAAACAAAGGCGTGGTCCAGTAACTGATAGAGGCCCTGCAAACCGTCGAGGTTCAATCGTGTTCCCGGGCTGCGCTGTCGATTGACGCTCTCGGCCCAACCCTCTACCCTTCGCGGCTTGTTTCAGGTGCTCTGCAATCCTCGATTGGCAGGGTGAAACAGGGAAGCCGGTGTGGATCGACCGATCCGATCCCGGCGCTGCCCCCGCAACGGTAAATGAGTCAAGGCTGTGCATCGTGCCACTGTGTTTCGACACGGGAAGGCGCGCAGCCGGGGTAACCCGCTCATGAGCCCGGAGACCGGCCTGAACCACTCAATGGCATCACGGAGGGTGATGCTCTGTGCAGGGCGTAGCCGTGCTGTCCAGTGCTGTCCTTCCGTCTGCTTTCGCCTGCCCCGAGCGGAGAGCCAAGATGAACGAATCCCCCGAACGCGACGAACGCCATCTGGCGCGCATGCAGCGCAAAAAAGCCGTGATGGACGAGCGCATTGCCAGCTCGCCCAATGAATGCGGCCTGCTGCTGGTACTGACCGGCAATGGCAAAGGCAAGAGCAGTTCCGCCTTCGGCATGCTCGCCCGGGCCATGGGCCACGACATGCAGTGCGGTGTGGTGCAGTTCATCAAGGGCCGCAACAGCACTGGCGAAGAAATGTTCTTCCGGCGCTTTCCTGAACAAGTGCGTTATCACGTGATGGGCGAGGGTTTCACTTGGGAGACCCAGGACCGCCAGCGCGACATCGCCGCCGCCGAAGCGGCCTGGGCCGTGTCGCAGGAAATGCTCCGCGATCCGAGCATTGGCCTGGTCGTGCTCGACGAGCTGAACATCGCCCTCAAGCATGGCTACCTCGACCTTGAACAGGTGCTGACTGACCTGCAGGCGCGCCCGCCGATGCAGCACGTGCTGGTGACTGGCCGTGGCGCCAAACCCGAATTGATCGACCTGGCCGACACGGTTTCCGAGATCGGTGTGGTCAAGCATGCGTTTCAGTCCGGTATCCGTGCGCAAAAAGGTATCGAGCTGTGAGCCATTCGTCATGAGAACTGCGTCAATGGGAGCACTGCAATGAGAGCCCCGCGCCATTGCCCGGCGGTATTGATCGCTGCGCCTGCCTCCGGGCAAGGCAAAACCACGGTGACCGCTGCACTCGCACGTTTGCACCGCAATCAGGGCCGCAAGGTCCGGGTGTTCAAGTGCGGGCCGGACTTTCTTGACCCGATGATCCTCGAGCGGGCCAGCGGCGCGCCGGTCTATCAACTGGACATGTGGATGGTCGGTGCGGATGAAAGCCGTCGGCTGTTGTGGGAAGCGGCTGATGAAGCGGACCTGATCCTCATCGAAGGCGTCATGGGGCTGTTCGACGGCACGCCATCCAGTGCCGATCTGGCGCGTCACTTCGGCGTGCCGGTGCTGGGCGTGATCGACGGCACCGCGATGGCGCAGACCTTCGGCGCGCTGGCGCTTGGGCTGGCGCGCTATCAGCCCGATTTGCCGTTTGCCGGGGTATTGGCCAACCGCGTCGGCACCGTGCGCCACGCGCAGTTGCTGGAAAACAGCCTGACCGAAGGCCTGCGCTGGTACGGCGCCTTGTCGCGTGAAGTCGGTTTCGAGTTGCCGAGCCGCCATCTGGGGCTGGTGCAGGCCAGTGAGCTCAACGACCTCGACCTGCGTCTGGACATGGCCGCCGCCGCGCTGGCCAGCACCTGCGAAGTGGCGTTGCCGCCTGCGGTGACGTTTACCGCGCCTGATCCGGTCGAGGTCGAGCCGCTGCTCAAGGGTGTGCGCATTGCTATTGCCCGCGACGAGGCCTTTGCCTTTCTATATGGCGCGAGCCTGGACCTGCTGCGCAATATGGGCGCAGAGCTGACGTTCTTCTCGCCAATCCATGACAGCCAGCTACCCGAAGCCGACAGTCTGTATCTGCCGGGCGGCTACCCGGAGCTGCATCACCTTGCGCTGGCGGCCAACACCTCAATGCAGGCCGCGATCAGGGCTCACCACAATGCCGGCAAACCGATGCTGGCCGAGTGCGGCGGCATGCTTTACCTGCTTGATGCCTTGACCGACGTGGAGGGCGTGCGCGCCGAACTGGTCGGGCTGCTCGCCGGTGAAGCGGTCATGCAGAAGCGTCTGGCGGCGTTGGCCCTGCAAGCGGTCGAGCTGCCCGAAGGCACGCTGCACGGCCACACGTATCACCATTCGCTGACCAGCACCGAGTTGCAGCCGATTGCCCGTGGCGTCAGCCCCAATGGCGGGCGGGGGGCCGAGGCGGTCTATCGCATCGGGCGCTTGACCGCCTCCTACGTGCATTTCTATTTCCCGTCCTGCCCGCAGGCGATTGCGGCGCTGTTCAAGCCATGACCGAGCACGCCTTCAGCGCCGAAGAACGGGCTGCGGTGTACCGCGCCATCGCCGAGCGCCGTGATATGCGCCATTTCAGCGGCGGCACGGTGGCGCCCGAACTGCTGGCGCGCTTGCTGGAAGCCGCGCATCAAGCGCCCAGCGTTGGCCTGATGCAGCCGTGGCGTTTCATCCGCATCAGTGACCCGGCATTGCGCAGCAAGATGCAGGCGCAGGTTGAAGAAGAGCGCATCCGCACTGCCGAAGCACTGGGCGAGCGCACCGACGCGTTCATGAAGCTCAAGGTCGAGGGCATCAATGACTGCGCGGAAGTGCTGGTCGCCGCGCTGATGGAAGGTCGTGAGCAGCATATCTTTGGCCGTCGCACCTTGCCGGAAATGGACATGGCTTCGTTGTCCTGCGCCATTCAGAACCTCTGGCTGGCCTCGCGTGCCGAAGGGCTGGGCATGGGCTGGGTGTCGCTGTTCGACCCTGATGCGCTGGCCGCGCTGTTGAACATGCCTGAAGGTGCCAAGCCGCTGGCGATCATCTGCCTGGGGCCGGTGAACGCATTTTATCCTGCACCGATGCTGGTCATGGAGGGCTGGGCGCAGGCGCGTCCGCTGCATGAACTGCTGTATGAAAATCAATGGGGAGTGAGTCAATGAGTGTGGCGCTGTTGAGCGTCGCCGGTGTGGCGCTGGATGCGTTGCTCGGTGAGCCGAAACGCTGGCATCCACTGGTGGCGTTCGGAGGCTTTGCCAACCGTGTCGAGCAACGCTTCAACAGCGGCGGGCGTGGCTGGCGCAGTCATGGCGTCACTGCCTGGGTGATTACAGTCGTGCCGTTGACGCTGCTGGCCACGCTGTTGAGCTGGTTGCCTTACATCGGCTGGCTGTTCGAGATTCTGGCGTTGTACTGCGCGCTGGGCATGCGCAGCCTGGGTGAGCACGTGCAGCCGGTGGCGCAGGCGTTGCGCGCCGATGATCTGGACGAGGCGCGGCAGCGGGTCGGTTATCTGGTCAGTCGCCAGACCAGCGAGCTGGACGCCACCGAGGTCGCCCGCGCCGCCACCGAGTCGGTGCTGGAGAACGGCAGCGATGCGGTGTTCGCCGCCTTGTTCTGGTTTATCGTGGCCGGTGCGCCCGGCGTGGTGCTGTACCGGCTGAGCAACACGCTGGACGCCATGTGGGGCTATCGCAACGAGCGTTTCGAGCGTTTCGGCTGGGCCGCGGCGAGAATAGACGACCTGCTCAACTATATTCCTGCACGCCTGGTGGCGCTGACCTACGCCTTGTTGGGCAAAACCCGACTGGCGCTGCACTGCTGGCGCACTCAAGGGCCAACCTGGGACAGCCCCAACGCAGGCCCGGTGATGGCCGCTGGCGCAGGCGCGCTGGGCGTCGAACTGGGTGGCGCAGCTATTTATCACGGCGAACTGCATGAGCGTGCGCAACTGGGCGAGGGCGCTCCTGCCGATGCGGACTCGATCGATCGCGGCTGGCAACTGGTGCAACACGGCGTCTGGTTGTGGCTGCTGGTCATTTGTGTGGCGGCTGAATTTTATGCTTGAGCACGGCGGGCGGCTGCGCGCAGCGGCGCAGCGTTACGGTATCGATCAGGCCGACTGGCTGGACCTGTCCACCGGCATCGCGCCTTGGCCGTGGCCGATTCCCGATATACCGGCGTGTGCCTGGGCGCGGCTGCCCGAGACCGAAGACGGTCTGGAAGCCGCGGCCTGTGCCTATTACGGTGTGCCTCAATTGTTGCCGGTGTCTGGTTCGCAAGCCGCGATTCAGGCGCTGCCACGGGTGCGCAGCGGCGGGCGGGTCGGCGTGTTGTCGCCGTGTTATGCCGAGCACGCGCATGCCTGGCGCAAAAGCGGCTATGTCGTGCGTGAGGTCGGCGAGCAGGAGGTCGAGTATTTTCTCGACAGCCTCGACGTACTGGTGGTGGTCAACCCCAACAACCCGACCGGCCTGCACCTGAGCACCGAGCGCCTGCTGGAATGGCATGCGCGACTGGCCGAGCGCGGTGGCTGGCTGGTGGTGGATGAAGCGTTCATGGACAACACGCCAGGCCTGAGCCTGGCGGCCGAGACCTGGCGCATCGGGCTGATTGTGCTGCGTTCGTTCGGCAAGTTTTTCGGCCTGGCCGGGGTTCGGCTTGGCTTTGTGCTGGCTGAGCCGGTCTTGCTGAAAATGCTCGCACAGGAGATCGGCCCGTGGTCGGTCAGCGGCCCGACCCGGATCATCGGCCAGGCCTGCCTGAGCGATCTGCCTGGGCAGGCCCGGCAACGCGAGCGCAGTGATCGGGCCTGCGACCGGCTGGTGGCATTGCTTGATCACTACGGTCTGACGCCAGATGGCGGCTGCGCGCTGTTTCAATGGTTGGTGACTGCCGAGGCGCAGTCGCTTTACGAGTTCTGTGCGCAACGCGGCGTCCTGTTGCGTCTGTTCATGGGTGACACGCCCGAGTCTGGCAGCCTGCGTTTCGGCTTGCCCCGCGACGAGGCCGACTGGCAGCGTCTGCACAACGTTCTGCTTGAATACCGCAAGGAGTTTGCATGACCACGCTGATGGTGCAAGGCACCACTTCCGATGCCGGTAAGAGCACGCTGGTGACGGCACTGTGCCGCTGGCTGACCCGCCAGGGCGTCAAGGTCGTGCCCTTCAAGCCGCAGAACATGGCGCTCAACAGTGCGGTGACGGCGGATGGCGGCGAGATCGGTCGTGCGCAGGCGGTACAGGCGCAGGCGTGCTTCCTGGCGCCGCACACCGACATGAACCCGGTGCTGCTCAAGCCCAACAGCGACACCGGCGCGCAGGTCATTATTCATGGCCGCGCCGTCACCACCATGAATGCGGTGGCCTACCACGGCTATAAAGAGATCGCCATGCAGGCGGTGCTGGAGTCGCATCGTCGGTTGAGCGAAAGCTACCCGGTGATCATGGTCGAAGGCGCGGGGTCGCCTGCTGAAATCAACCTGCGTGCCAATGACATCGCCAACATGGGCTTTGCCGAGGCCGTGGACTGCCCGGTGCTGTTGATTGCCGACATCAATCGTGGCGGCGTGTTTGCTCATCTGGTCGGCACGCTGGAGCTGCTGTCGCCCAGCGAACAGGCGCGGGTCAAAGGCTTCATCATCAACCGTTTTCGCGGCGACATTGCCTTGCTGCAACCGGGGCTGGACTGGCTTGAAGCGCGCACCGGCAAACCGGTGGTCGGCGTGCTGCCCTACGTGATGGACCTGCACCTGGAGGCCGAAGACGGCCTTGATCAGCGCCAGACCGACAAGGTCGAGCAGGTCCTGAATGTGGTCGTGCCGGTGCTGCCGCGCATCAGTAATCACACCGATTTTGACCCGCTGCGCCTGCATCCGCAGGTCAACCTGCAATTCATCGGCCCGGGCCAACCCATTCCGCCTGCCGACCTGATCATTCTGCCCGGCTCGAAAAGCGTGCGCAGCGACCTGAATTACCTGCGCGCCAACGGCTGGGAAACGGCCATCGACCGGCATTTGCGTTACGGCGGCAAGCTGATGGGCATCTGCGGCGGTCTGCAAATGCTCGGCGAGCACCTGCACGACCCGCTGGGGCTGGAAGGCGCGGCGGGTTCCAGTGCCGGTCTGGGCCTGCTGGCGATGAGCACGGTGCTGGAAACCGAAAAGCAATTGCGCAACGTGCGCGGACGCCTGACGCTGGAAGACGCAGAAGTCAGCGGCTATGAAATTCATGCCGGCGTGACCACGGGCGCGGCGCTGGAGCAGGCTGCCGTTCAACTGGACGATGGCCGTTGCGACGGCGCGCAGAGTGCCGACGGACAGATTCTCGGCACTTACCTGCACGGCCTGTTCGAGTCGCCTGCCGCCTGCAGCGCGCTGTTGCGCTGGGCGGGGCTGGAAAACGTCCAGTCGGTGGATTATCACGCGTTGCGCGAGCGCGACATCGAGCGGCTGGCGGACCTGGTGGAAAAGCATCTGGACGGCACCTTGCTCCGTGAGCTGTGCGGCCTGGAGGCGACCTGAATGCTGCAACTGATACTTGGGGGGGCGCGGTCCGGCAAAAGTCGCCTGGCGGAGAAACTAGCGGCCGACTCGGTGCTGAGTGTGATCTACATCGCCACCAGCCAGCCCCTTGATGGCGAGATGAATCAGCGTGTTGCCAGCCATCGCGCCCGTCGCCCCGATCATTGGGGGCTGGTCGAAGAACCTGTCGAACTGGCGCGGGTGCTGCGCGAAAACGCCGCGCCCGGCTGCTGTCTGCTGGTCGATTGCCTGACCCTGTGGCTGACCAACCTGCTGATGCTCGACAACCCTGAGCGTCTGATTCAGGAGCGTGAAGCGCTGCTCGACTGCCTGGCGGAACTGCCGGGTGAAATCATTTTTGTCAGCAACGAAACCGGGCTTGGCGTTGTGCCGCTCGGTGAGCTGACGCGCCGCTACGTCGACGAAGCCGGCCTGTTGCATCAGGCGCTGGCCGAGCGTTGCCAGCGAGTCGTACTAACCGTTGCTGGTCTGCCCCTGACATTGAAAGGAACCGCGCTATGAGTAATTCCTGGTGGCTCAAACCTGCACAGGCCATTGACGTACCGATGCGCGAAGCGGCACTGGCGCGTCAGCAACAACTGACCAAGCCCGCCGGTTCGCTGGCACAACTGGAGCGCTTGGCAGTGCAGCTTTCCGGGCTGCAAGGGCGCGAGCGTCCGGCTGCCGACAAACTGTGGATCGCAATCTTTGCCGGTGACCATGGCGTGGTCGCGGAAGGTGTGTCGGCATATCCACAGGAAGTCACCGGGCAAATGCTGCATAACTTCGTCAATGGCGGCGCAGCCATCAGCGTGCTGGCGCGGCAGCTTTCGGCGCAACTGGACGTGGTGGATCTGGGCACGGTGTCGCCGATGGATTTGCCCGGTGTACGCCATTTGCGTATCGGCGCGGGCACGGCCAACTTTGTCGACGGGCCGGCCATGACGGTCGAGCAGGGCCTTGCTGCCTTGCAGGCCGGGCGTGACAGCGTGTTGCGCGCCAAGGCGGTCGGCACCGAGCTGTTCATCGGCGGTGAAATGGGCATTGGTAACACCGCTGCGGCCAGCGCCGTGGCCTGCTCGGTGCTGGAATGTGCCGCGCCGTTGCTGGTCGGCCCCGGCACCGGGCTGAACGCCGAAGGCATTGTGCACAAGACCCGGGTCATCGAGCGCGCCTTGGCGTTGCATGCCGAACATGCGGGCGACCCGTTGCAGAGCCTGTTCTGCCTGGGTGGCTTCGAGATCGCTGCATTGACCGGCGCTTATCTGGCCTGCGCGCAGGAAGGCATCGTGGCAATGGTCGATGGCTTCATCTGCAGCGTGGCCGCACTGGTGGCGGTGCGCTTGAACCCATCCTGCCGCGACTGGCTGCTGTTTGGTCATCGCGGTGCCGAGCCTGGGCATCGGCACTTGCTGGAAACCCTGCAGGCCGAACCGCTGCTTGACCTGGGTCTGCGCCTGGGCGAGGGCAGCGGTGCGGCACTGGCCGTGCCACTGGTGCGTCTGGCCTGCGAGCTGCACAACGGCATGGCGACGTTTGCCGAGGCTGCCGTGGCAGATCGCCCGGCATGAGCGTGCGTCTGGACCTGCTGCGCCACGGTGAAACCGAACTGGGCGGCGGCCTGCGCGGTAGCCTGGATGATGCGCTGACTGATCTCGGCTGGCAGCAAATGCGTTCGGCTGTTATTGACGGCGGCCCCTGGGACCGGATTGTCAGCTCGCCGTTGCAGCGCTGCGCACGGTTTTCCGAAGAACTGGCGCAACGCCTGTCGTTGCCCTTGCAACTGGAGCCGGGTTTGCAGGAGCTGCATTTCGGTGACTGGGAAGGCCACAGCCCTGCGCAACTGATGGACACCGATGCTGAAGGTCTGGGGTTGTTCTGGGCTGACCCGTATACGTTCACGCCGCCCAATGGCGAGCCGGTGATCGATTTTTCAGCGCGGGTGCGCAATGCTGTGCAGCGCTTGCATCAGGCGTATGACGGTGAGCGCGTTCTGGTGGTCAGTCACGGTGGCGTCATGCGCCTGTTGCTGGCTCAGGCGCGCGGCTTGCCGCGTGAGCAGTTGTTGCAGGTGGTGGTCGGTCACGGCGCGCTGCTGTCGATTCAGGTCGCCGCTGGCGGTCTGCTCACGGAGGTCTGACACACATGTTGCCGTTCTGGATCGCCCTGCAATTTCTCGGCAGCCTGCCCATCCGTCTGCCCGGCATGCCGCGCCCCGCAGAGCTGGGCCGCTCGCTGTTGTTCTATCCGCTGGTGGGCGTGGTGTTCGGCACGTTGCTGCTGGGTTTTAACGCACTGCTCAGCGGTGCGCCGCTGCTGCTGCATGCCGCGCTGCTGCTCAGTGCCTGGGTGCTGCTCAGCGGCGGTTTGCACCTGGACGGTCTGGCCGACAGTGCCGATGCCTGGCTGGGCGGCTTCGGTGATCGCGAACGCACGCTGAACATCATGAAAGACCCACGCAGCGGGCCTATTGCAGTCGTCACGCTGGTAGTGGTGCTGCTGCTCAAATTTGCCGCCATTGTGGCGCTGATCGAAAGCCACAACAGCATCGGGTTACTGCTGGCACCGCTGATCGGGCGCAGCGCAATGCTCGCCTTGTTCCTCGGCACGCCCTACGTGCGTTCCGGCGGGCTGGGGCAGGCGCTGGCCGATCATCTGCCGCGCAGCCTCGGGCGTAAGGTGTTGCTGGTCAGTACGGTCGCGTGTGTGGTGCTGGCCGGTTGGTCTGGAATAGCGGCGCTGCTGGTCTGCGCGGTGTGTTTCTACTGGTTGCGGCACATGATGATGCGCCGTCTGGGCGGCAGTACGGGCGACACGGCCGGGGCGTTGCTCGAGTTGTTGGAGCTGGCAGTAGTACTGACCCTGGCATTGCTTTAAAAGCCTTGCCAATGCGTTGTTGACAGCTTTTACCGGCAGCGCGTAGCTTCGCGGCTCCTATGTAAAATCATGTAACACAACGTGCAGGGAGCTCACCATGACATCGATCTGGCGTACCAGCGGCTGGATTCTGCTGGGCAGTGCGTTGATCCTGGCGTTATCGCTGGGCACACGGCACGGTTTCGGGCTTTTCCTGGCGCCCATGAGCGCGGATTTCGGCTGGGGGCGTGAGGTCTTTGCGTTTGCCATCGCGTTGCAAAACCTGATGTGGGGCCTGGCGCAGCCGTTTGCCGGCGCGCTGGCTGACCGCTTTGGTGCAGCAAAAGTCGTCTTTGTCGGCGGTATCCTTTATGCCGTGGGGCTGTTGTGCATGAGCATGGCTGATTCGCCCCTGAGCCTTTCGTTGAGCGCCGGGTTATTGATCGGCATCGGCCTGTCCGGCACTTCGTTCTCGGTCATCCTCGGTGTAGTAGGGCGTGCGCTGCCTGCCGAGAAACGCAGCATGGGCATGGGTATCGCCAGCGCGGCGGGCTCGTTCGGCCAGTTCGCCATGCTGCCTGGTACCCTGGGGCTGATCAGTTGGCTGGGCTGGTCCGGCGCCTTGTTGGTGCTGGGCGTGATGGTTGCGTTGATTCTGCCACTGGTGGGCATGCTCAAGGACACGCCGAGTGTTTCTAGAGGCGTCGAACTGACCCTCGGTGAGGCACTGCGTGAAGCCTGCTCGCATTCGGGGTTCTGGCTGCTGGCGCTGGGCTTTTTTGTCTGCGGCTTTCAGGTGGTGTTCATTGGTGTGCATCTGCCCGCCTACCTGGTGGACCAGCACTTGCCCGCCAAGGTCGGCACCACGGTGCTGGCGTTGATCGGGCTGTTCAATATCTTCGGCACTTACACCGCGGGCTGGCTGGGCGGGCGCATGTCCAAGCCGAGATTGCTGACAGCGCTCTATCTGCTGCGCGCGGTGGTTATTGTATTGTTTATCTCGGTCCCGCTCAGTCAGACCACGGCCTATCTGTTCGGCGTGGCGATGGGCTTGCTGTGGCTGTCCACCGTACCTTTGACCAACGGCACGGTGGCGACGCTATTCGGCGTACGCAACTTGTCGATGCTGGGCGGTATCGTTTTCCTGTTTCATCAGTTGGGCGCGTTTCTGGGGGGCTGGCTGGGTGGCCTGGTCTACGACCGTACCGGCAGCTACGACCTGATCTGGCAGGTATCAGTGCTGCTGAGCCTGCTGGCGGCTGCGCTGAACTGGCCAGTGCGCGAACGTCCGGTGGCCAGGCTGCAAGCGCAGGGCGGTCTGGCATGAGCGGGCGCTGGCCATTGCTGTCTGCCGTGCTGGCCGGCGTGGCGCTGCTGGGGCTGGTCTGGTGGGCCTGGCAACAGGTCGGGCTGGCCGCATTGCAACTGGGCCTTGGCGCTTGCTAGGCAGACGGCGTTGCTTGGGGTAGCGTGTCGGCAGACAACAATACTCTTCAGGGACGCCATGATGAAAATTCGCTTTGTTTCGATCCCTCTTCTGCTGCTTTCGATGAGCGGCGCGGTAATGGCCGCCGACTGCCCGCCGTTGTTGCAAGGGGAACTGCCCAAGCTGCGCGCCAAGGAAAACATCGACCTTTGCAAACGCTTCGCCGGCAAGCCGCTGGTGGTGGTCAACACCGCCAGCTTCTGCGGCTTTGCCCCGCAGTTCAAAGGGCTTGAAGAACTGAGCCAGCGCTACAAAGGGCAGGGGCTCGAAGTGCTTGGCCTGCCGTCCAACGACTTCAAACAAGAGGCCAAGGACGGCGAGGAGACCGCCAAAGTCTGCTACGTCAACTACGGCGTGACCTTCACCATGACCGAGCCACAAGCCGTGCGTGGTGACGATGCGACCCACCTGTTCAAAGTACTGGCCGAACAAAGCAGCGCGCCACGCTGGAACTTCTACAAATACGTGGTCGACCGTCAAGGCAAAGTAGTCGCCAACTTCTCCAGCATGACCAAACCGGATGATCCTGAATTGATTGCAGCGATTGAGAAGGCGATAGCGTCGAAGCCTTAGTCGGTGTTGAGTGTATGAATACGGTGTCATATCCTGCCCGTAATCGCTGCCCATAAACGAAAGCGCTTTTTTATCGCGGTGGCACTGACGACGTAGATTGCGACGTAAGTGACGGCTGAGTCCTGACGCTGATCCGGGGGATGCGAGGCAGGACGCCGAGCAAGCCGCACCGGGCCAAGGATGGCCCGTTGCGGCGGCCCCCGGATCAGTGACAGGGCGAAGGAACCCGACGACGTCGGGCCGGAAACGGAGCCGGGATTTTGGTTACTTTGATCCTTCAAAGTAACTCGCCGAGGGGCGAAAAGGTGCCTTGAGTCTTACATCAATACCCCTGACATCGCAGACCCCTTGTGTAACGTGCAGCGCCACAGAGGACGCAGAGCGTCCAGAACTGCATGCCGACGCGGAGCGTCGCACGATAGTTGAAATAAAGCGCTTTTCTAGCGCGGTGGCACTGACGCGCAGGGCCACATAGAGGACGCAGAGCGTCCAGAACTGCATACCGACGCAGAGCATCGGCACGATAGTCAAAGCACAGCGTGCCTGGCCGTTCCGGACTTGTGCATAATATTGAGCGCACCAAGCACGCAATAAAAAGCCCGCAACCGTTACCGGTTGCGGGTTTTTTTCAGCCTGATGACCGCTACTTATCAGAAACGATAGGTAACTGAAGTGCCAAGGCCATGCGCCGTATTGCGGTAATCGGCGCTGTACGAGCCTTTGGTCGCGCTGCTGTCGCGGATCTTGGTTTCATCTTCACGCAGGTACGAGTACGCCACGTCAATGGTCAGGTCGTCGGTCGGGCTCCAGCCAGCACCGAAGCTGATGATCTTGCGATCGCCAGTCGGGATGCGAGGGGATCGATTAACGTTGTTGGTCGGCGACTGATCAACAGAGAAACCAGTGCGCAGCGTCCACTCCTTATTGACCTTGTACGAAGCACCGATGGCGTGTGCCCAAGTGTCGTGCCAGTCCTGTTCTTCCGTAATGGTGCCAATGCTTGAGGCCAATGCTGTGGGCACGCCGCTGTTTTCGACCGTGATGTCTTTCAGGCGGCTCCAGCGAGTCCAGGTGCTGCCTGCATAAACGGTCCAGTTTTCATCAAGCTGCTGAGTGATGGAGAAGTCCACCGACTCAGGCGTGGAGATATCCAGCGAGGCGTCATACTTCTGACCGCCGAAAGGACCAAAACCAGAGCCTTCTACCTTGGTCTTGCCTTCGAGCTTGTAATCGACTTTGGAATGGTAAGTCAGACCCAGGCGCGTGGTGTCAGTAGCCTGCACCAGAATACCGGCATTGAAGCCGATTGCAGTGTCATCGCCCTTGATCTTCACCTTGCCATCGTTGGTGCCGAGGGACGCTCGGTTAGGGACAGCCGATGTCAATTCACCGTCGATACGGTTGATGGTCGGGCCAAAACCGATAGAAACCTTGTCATTGAATGCGTAGCTGACGGTCGGCTGAAAGGTCACGATCTGTACGTGGCTCTTGTCACCCCAGTAACGGCCGGCAAAGCCTTTCTCGTAATCAGTGACCAGGCCGAACGGAACGTACACGCCCAGACCAAATGCCCAGTGATCATCGATAGGTTTGACGTAGTAGCCCATTGGCACACCAACCACGGGAACCATGTCACCGTCGTTGCTGCCGCCGAACGTGCCACGACCATTGTCGATGTCGGTCTTGGCGATCACGGCTGCGGCGCCTACGCTGATTTGTTCGCGTTTGATACGCGACATGCCGGCAGGGTTGCCGAACACGGTGCTGGCATCGTCGGCGGAGGAGGAGCGACCTGCAAAGCCGGTGCCCATGCCGCTGATGCTTTGTTCGTTGAGGGCGAAGCCGGCAGCGAGCAGTTGAGAAGAAGCCAGACCCAGGGCGAGTCCAAGAGTTGTCCGGTTAAGTGCTTTTGTCATTATTTTCATTATTAGAACTCCTTGTTGTTCACCGATCGGAAATTACCAACATTTTCGATGGCGCGCTATAGCCTGAGGAGCCCGATTTAGAGCTATTCTTGTAGGACAATCCTGATTATGTGGTAAGAACTTCAATTTGTTACGAAGTTACAGTGACGCACTTTTGGTTTTTCGGGTCGCTATTATTGCAGGCATAAAAAAGCCCCGCTTTGCAGGGCGGGGCTTTCGGGCTTGCGGTGGACGGCTGTCGTCAGGCAATGAGGGCCTGACGGGTACGCTCGATCACAGCCTGCAGCGGTTCTGCGCTGGCGTACTGATCGGGGTACAGGCGTTCGCTGTGACGAGCGATGCCATGTTCGTTGACGATGGTGAAGCTGAAGCAGCCTTTGCGAGCGGCCATGATCAGGCAGTTCATCGGGGCAAAAGCATGGGTAAGCGTGTGAATTGCATGTTGAGTTTGAGTATTCATATTCAAGGTGTTTCCTGAAACAACACGGAACAATACCGTGCATAAATAAAGATTCCAGTAAACGCGGGCCGACATTTGATACAAAAGCCTGGCTGGGCGGAGAACCTGACTGGAACAAGACAGGCAGTTGAAGCGCGCTTTATAGTATGGCGCTCTGGCTGACCGGTAGGTACTTAGGAGGGCAGGCAACACAACAGGAGCAAAGGTTCTACGCTCCGGGTGAAGATCCTGATCAATTGCAGGCTGGTTGAAGCAGACCATGAGAGCCGTGTCTGCACTGCCACCCCAAATGGTGCATCAGTGCGAAAGGTTCATGTCTGGAAACCATCGAGGTGGTCGATCCCTTGTTGCCAACATTCTCGTCGCATGGAGGAGTGTCTGTCGGGTGACTTGTCGACCGGAATTGATTTTCAGCTTGGTACTAACGGCGGCAATACTACCGATGCCGCACCAGCAGTGCAAGGGGGCTATCGAATAAATTTACCAGTGCCCGATCAACCGATAGATCAGCACCGTCGCAGAGGCCACCATCGAGCAGCCCAGCAGGTAGGCGGCGATGGTCAGGCGCAGGGAGTGGCGGTGTTCGATCGCGCGCATGATGTCGCCGGTCTGGTTGATGCGGCCCCTGCTCAGGTCGCTGCAGATGATCAGCGTCACGGCAATGGCCGACAGCAGCACGGCGCACGCGAAAACACTGCCGTCCGGTGACGGCAGCACCAGGCTGGCCGCGACGGCGATGACGCAAACGGCCATCAGCAAGACAAACAACTTGAGTATTTCCCGCATTATCTTCCTGATGGATCCATTCATTGAGTCGTCGACGACTGACAACAGGGTATTTTTGAGCAGTGCTTTGACCGCAAAAAGCGCAGTTTATCGCCAGACGGGTTTTTCGGCAGCATTGCGCGGATGAAAGCGCTTGCGGTGGCGATGATTTGCGGGCCGTAAAAGCACGTGAAAGCCACGTATTTACTGAGAATACGATGCAATTGAGCAACGATTATATGAGGGATGAAATAGCTGAAAAAGGCCTGTGCCAGGAGTTGTGCACATTAGCGCTGCAAGCTGCCACATCACTGTCACAAGCGTTGCTAAGGGTTTGATTTATTATGGTGAATTATTAAGTCAATGAAAAACATCGTTTTTTTTAGCTGGTGAAAAAATCGTCAGTTTGAGCGCAGGCCCCATCCTGCTTGCGTTTGCGGAAGTTAAAGGTGGGTTGTCCACTGAGTTATCCACAGCTTCTGTGGATTGTACCGAGTGAATTGTCCCCGAATCAGGGGCTGTGCGTTGCGCTGAAAATGCGTACAATCCGTTCCCCCGATTTGCCCCCGCCTGATGATCTCGCCTCGCTGCACACGGTGTTTGTGCTGCATTATCCGCGTTACCCACACTGCCGCTGGCGATGATTCAGCCTGCATGGAGTCTTTATGGCACTGGACCTGAACAGCCTGTTACTGGGTCTTGCTGCAGCAGCGCTGCCATTGTTGGCATTGCTCTGGCAGTTACAGCGTCGCCTGGCGCTGCGTCAGGCCGAGAGCGCGCTGCTGGACGAACGTCTGAGCACGGCGCAAATGGCGCAGGAAGGTCTCAATGCACAGCTCGATGCCAGCCGTGACGAGGTCAGCGACCTTGGCCAGGCCAACGCGGCCAAACAGGCCGACCTCGCCGCGCTGCGGCGCGAAGTCGAGCTGTTGCGTCAGGACAGCGAGAACGCCCGTGAAACGGCGCAGGGCTGGAGCCATGAGCGGGCCAGCAGAGAAGCCGAGTTGCGGCGCCTGGACGCACACTGCGCAGCGCTGAATGCCGAGCTGCGTGAACAGCAGGACAGCCATCAACAGCGCCTGAACGACTTGCAGGGTTCCCGGGACGAACTGCGCGCGCAGTTCGCCGAACTGGCTGGCAAGATCTTCGACGAGCGCGAGCAGCGGTTTGCGGAAACCAGTCAGCAGCAGTTGGGGCAATTGCTCACGCCGCTCAAGGAGCGCATCCAGTCGTTCGAAAAGCGCGTCGAAGAAAGTTATCAGAACGAAGCCCGCGAACGTTTTTCGCTGGCCAAAGAGCTGGAGCGTTTGCAGCAGCTCAACCTGCGCCTGAGTGACGAAGCCACCAACCTGACCCGCGCGCTCAAGGGACAGAAAACCCAGGGCAACTGGGGTGAGCTGATTCTGGAGCGCGTGCTGGAACATGCCGGGTTGGAAAAAGGCCGCGAATATCAGACCCAGGTCAGCCTCAAGGGGCCGGATGGTGAACGCTTTCAGCCCGACGTCCTGATCATGCTGCCGGGCGACAAACAGGTGGTGGTCGACGCCAAGGTCAGCCTGACGGCCTATCAGCAGTACGTATCGGCTGATGACGATGTCATCGGTCAGGCTGCGCTCAAACAGCATGTACTGTCGTTGCGCAATCACGTCAAAGGGCTTTCAGGCAAGGATTACAAGCGTCTCGAAGGTTTGCACAGTCTGGATTTCGTGTTGTTGTTCGTGCCGATCGAGGCGGCGTTTTCAGCGGCCTTGCAGGCTGAGCCCAATCTGTTTCAGGAAGCCTTCGATCGCAATATCGTTATTGTCAGCCCCACGACGCTGCTCGCCACATTGCGCGTGATCGACAGCCTGTGGAAGCAGGAGCGCCAGAGCCAGAACGCGCGCGAGATTGCCGAGCGGGCAGGCTGGCTGTATGACAAGTTCGTGCTGTTCATTCAGGACCTGGATGAAGTCGGCAACCGTCTGCAACAACTGGACAAGGCGTATTCGGCCGCGCGCAACAAGTTGACCGAGGGGCGCGGCAACCTGATCAGCCGTAGCGAGCAGCTCAAGTTGCTGGGTGCGCGTGCCAGCAAAAGCCTGCCCGCCGACCTGCTTGAACGGGCGATGACAGATGGCGAGGGTTTGATTCGGCAGCCCGACTGATTTTTTCGGTGTCCATGCAACGTTCAGTAACAGGCCGTCCGTCGCAAAGACTAGAAGCAAGCCTGCACAAATGTCACATTGGCTGCATCGGAAAAATGTTTCCGTGACACTCGGCTAATGGTTCATTTGCTTCTATGATCCTTGTGAGTGATGAGTACAGATTGACTGCCGGGTTTTTCCCTCAAGGGGGCTCCATGAATACCAAACTGCAAGAATGGCTCCATGATCTGGGCGTTGCATTGGGTCTGATCGAACGACCAAAGCTGCAACCCATTCCGGTTCGCGCCGATGACAATCGTCGTCGTCAACGCCGGTAAACCTTTCGCCTGACCCTGCTGGCAGGGTAGCGAACGCTGCAATCTCATCGGGGCGCAATGGACCGCCCCGAATCAAGGGGCTGGCATTCTTCAATGCTGAAGTCCGGGCTTTCTTTTGCGTTTCTCGTCTTTTTCCTCTCTCGACTGTGTTTCCTTCCCCATCATGACCACCAGTTCGACGATCATGTGCAGAGAGAATTCGCTGGCGTTGTCGATTGCCTGCTGTTTGATGGGCCGTGGGAAGGTAAGGTCGAACGCTTCTTCCAGCGAGATGAAAAGGTTTTCGACGTCGTCGTCTTCGAGAAACAGTTCGCTGAACGTGGCACCTTCGTCAATGACGCTCTTGTCCACTAGAATGATGCCCAGTGCGTCAAACACCTTTTGTTTGATTGCTTCGCGATTCATGAAAGCCCCTGATGTTGATCTTGTCAGATTCAGCAGGCGTACTTCATTGACCAGCCCAAACCTCAAGGCTAGCTCAAATCGCTGTCGCGGCGACGGTTTGCCCCGGCGCAGCGGCGGCGTTTTGTTTAAACTACGCCGCTGTTCGACAGGCGGTTATGCCGGACCACAGGTCATGGCACAACGCAGCATGCTTGATTGACCCCCTAAAGACAGGCCGAGCGAGAATCGATGCCCCGCGCCCGCTGTAAACGATGCCTGCGCCCGACTGGGTATTGCCTCTGCGCCTTGATCCCGCAGATCGAAAGCCGCACGCGGGTGTTGATCCTGCAGCATCCTGATGAAGTCAGTCATGCCTTGAACACTGCGCGACTGGCAGCGTTGGGGCTGGTCAATGCGCAGCTGTGCGTGGGTGAAGTGTTCGATGATCTGCACACGCTTCTGAACCCGCCCGGCTACCAGGCGCGGCTGCTGTTTCCAGGCGACGCGGCCGAGACGTTGACGGCTTACGCGCCTGATGCCACGCCGATGCTGCTGGTCGTCCCGGATGGCACCTGGCGCAAGGCGCGCAAGCTGCTGCACCTCAACCCGCTGTTGGCCGCGCTGCCGAGGGTGACACTCGGCAGCGTGCCCGCTTCGCGTTATCGGCTGCGCAAAGCGCCGGGCCCGGAGGCGTTATCGACGCTGGAAGCCATCGTTCATACCTTGCAGACGCTGGAAGCGCCGAATGCTTTCGAGGCACTGCTCAAGCCTTTCGATGCCCTGATCGACGGCCAGATTCAAGCCATGGGCAACGACACGTATCAGCGCAATCACGGCAATCAACGGTAAAGAACACAATTTGCGACGTTAACCGTGCCCAGCTGTAGCTGTTGCTTTTCAGGTCAGCGCCTAGAATGGGGATCGTGTTTTACCTTTTTCGGAATTTTCGATGCACATCTCGTCTGGTCGCTGGGTCTATGGCCTGTGCCTGTCACTGTTGACCGCGCTGCTTTGGGGCATTCTGCCCATCAAGCTCAAACAGGTTCTGCAGGTCATGGACCCGGTCACCGTGACCTGGTTTCGTTTGTCTGTTTCCGGCGCGCTATTGTTCATCTGGCTGGCGTCGGTCAAGCGCCTGCCCAGCTTCAAAGTGCTGGGCCGCAAAGGCAAAGTGCTGGTGCTGCTGGCGGTGTTCGGGCTGGTCGGCAACTACGTGCTGTACCTGATCGGCTTGCGCCTGCTGAGCCCTGGCACCACGCAATTGCTGGTGCAGGTGGGCCCGATCTTCCTGCTGGTCAGCAGTATTTTCCTGTTCAAGGAGCGTTTCAGTCTGGGGCAGGGCGTCGGTTTGCTGGTGCTGCTGATCGGCTTCGGCTTCTTCTTCAATCAGCGTCTGGTGGAGTTGTTCACCTCGTTGGGTGATTACACCACCGGCGTGCTGATCATTCTGCTGGCTTCGACGATCTGGACCTTCTATGGCTTGAGTCAGAAACAGTTGCTGACCGTGTGGAATTCGCTGCAGGTCATGATGGTGATCTACCTGTTCTGTGCGCTGTTGCTCACGCCGTGGGCGCATCCTGCCGAGGCGTTGCTGTTGAGCCCGTTACAAGGTTGGTTGCTGCTGGCTTGCTGCCTGAACACGCTGGTGGCCTATGGCGCTTTTGCCGAGGCGCTGGCGCATTGGGAGGCGTCGCGGGTCAGTGCGACGCTTGCGCTCACGCCTTTGGTCACGCTGGCTGCGGTGGCAAGCGCCGCGTGGTTCTGGCCCGACTATGTGCAGGCTGAAGAGTTAAATGTGCTGGGTTACGGCGGCGCATTGCTGGTGGTGCTAGGGTCTGCGCTGACCGCGCTGGGCCCTTCGCTGGTTGCCGGCCTCAGGGCACGAAAGGCGAGGCTGGCGCAGGTTTCCTGACCGGCGCGTTGAGCGAAGCGCCCGTCAGCGCTTGCCCAAGGCCTGCGCTTGCACAATCCACTCCTGACGCTGTTGCTCGGTGGCGCTGTGTATCGGGGCAAACTCGGTCAGGCGCGTGGTCTTGATGCCGCAAAAGCTCAAGATAGTGCGCACCATCTGTCGGTGAGCCGGTGCGCCGTAGATCCAGCGAAAGTAGCGCGGCGGAGTGTCCATTGCCACCAGCAGTTCTGCCGTCCGACCCCTGAGCAATTCGTTGGCGTGCTGCTTGCGGCCGTGGGCCTTGGAGGCAAAGCCGGGCGTCAACACCCGGTCGAAGAAACCCGTCAGCAGGGCCGGCAAGCCGCCCCACCAGACCGGATAGACGAACACGAGATGCTCGGCCCAGTGAATCTGGCGCTGCGCCTCGAGCAGGTCAGGCTCCAGGGTCTGGGTCTGATCGTAGCCGTTGTGCAGAATGGGGTCGAAGTCCAGCTCGCCCAGCCTGATGATCCGCACCACGTGCCCCTCGCCCCGTGCAGTCTGCGCGTAGGCGTCGCCCAGTGCGTGGCAAAAACTGATGGCTTTCGGCGTACCGTAAACCATCAGGATGCGTTTGCCGTTGCCTTCCAGGGGTGTCGCGCCGCTTTTGGCGTCAACCATTGCTGCCCGCCTCCAGCATCTTGTCCGGGCGCACCCAGGCGTCGAACTCCTCGTCGGTCAGGTAACCCAGCGCCAGCGCTGCTTCACGCAGGGTCAGGCCTTCGGTGTAGGCTTTTTTGGCAATGTGCGCCGACTTGTCATAGCCGATGTGCGGGTTGAGCGCGGTGACCAGCATCAGGCCGCGTTCAAGGTGCTCAGCCATTTTTTCGGCGTCTGGCTCCATGCCGGCGACGCAGTGTTCATTGAAATTGCTGCAACCGTCGGCCAGCAGTCGGATCGACTGCAATACGTTGTGAATGATCACCGGCTTATAGACGTTCAGTTGCAAATGGCCCTGGCTGGCGGCAAAACCGATGGTCACATCGTTGCCCATAACCTGGCAGGCCAGCATCGACAGGGCCTCGCACTGAGTCGGGTTAACCTTGCCGGGCATGATCGAGCTGCCGGGCTCGTTGGCTGGCAACCTGACTTCCGCCAACCCGGCACGCGGGCCGGAACCCAGCAAGCGCAGGTCGTTGGCGATCTTCATCAGGGTGCCGGCCAGCGTTTTCAATGCGCCGGAAAGCGCAGCCAGCGGCTCGTGGCCCGCCAGTGCGGCGAATTTGTTCGGCGCGGTGACGAACGGCAAGCCCGACAGTGCAGCCAGTTCTGCCGCGATGGCTTCAGCGAAGCCTTTCGGCGCGTTGAGCCCGGTGCCGACTGCGGTGCCACCTTGCGCCAGTTCATAGACGGCGGGCAGGGCGGCGCGAATGGCTTTTTCTGCGTAATCCAGTTGCGCGACGAACCCCGAAAGCTCCTGGCCAAAGGTGATCGGCGTGGCGTCCATCATGTGCGTGCGCCCGGTCTTGACCAGCTTCATGTGACGCGCGGCCTGTTCGGCCAGCCCGCTGGACAGCTCGGCAATCGCCGGCAGCAGCTGTTCCTTGACCGCTTGCGCAGTGGCAATGTGCATGGCTGTCGGAAAGCAGTCGTTGGAGCTTTGCGAGCGATTGACGTGATCGTTGGGGTGGACCGGCGATTTGCCGCCACGGCCCTGGCCGGCCAGTTCGTTGGCGCGGCCGGCGATCACTTCGTTGACGTTCATGTTGCTCTGCGTGCCACTGCCGGTCTGCCAGACCACCAGCGGAAACTGCGCGTCGTGCTGACCGTCGAGCACCTCGTCGGCAGCCTGTTCGATCAGCCGGGCGATATCGGCCGGCAGGTCGCCGTTGCGGTCGTTGACGCGTGCGGCGGCTTTCTTGATCAAGGTCAACGCATGCAGAACGGCCAACGGCATACGCTGGTCGCCAATCGCAAAGTTGATCAGTGAGCGTTGGGTCTGCGCGCCCCAATAGGCATCTTCAGGGACTTCGATCGGGCCGATGCTGTCGGTTTCGGTGCGGCTCACTGGTCTTACTCCTTTAAGTACGTTGCAGGGTTAGGTGTCCATATGCCGACAGGGTTCCCGCGCAGTGGTTTTTAACCGCTGGGTGAACCGGGGGTTGAGCCAAAAGCCCAGATAAGCGCAGAATGGTCGGCCCTGGGGTAATGCCTCGTTTGCTAGATAAGGAAACTCGATGACCCGTCTTCGTGCCATTTGTACCGCGGTAGCCCTGGTCTGTGCCAGCGGCCAGGTCTTCGCCGACACCGCCAGTCACAACGCGAGCGCCGAAACATTCCTGAAGCTTGCCAACGCCGACCGCCTGGGCGCTCCGGTCTACGCACAGGTTCAACAGATGTTCGCCCAGCGTTTTGCTGAAACCAAGGCACCTGCATCGAAAAAAGCGCTGCTCGAAACCTATCAGGCCAAAGCCAACACTGCGCTGGACCAGGCAATTGGCTGGAACAAGCTCAAGCCTGAAATGGTCAAGCTGTACACCGCCAACTTCACCGAAAGCGAGCTGAAGGATCTGGTTGCGTTCTACCAGTCCCCGCTGGGCAAGAAAGTGATGACCAAAATGCCTGAGCTGGCTCAGCAATCGGCGCAACTGACCCAGAGCAAGCTGGAAAGCGCAGTGCCGGTCGTCAACAAGCTGCTGGCTGACATGACCGCCGAACTGGAACCTGCCAAGGCAGCGGCTCCCGCTCCGGCCAAGAAGCCCTGACAGGCGAGCCCCACCATGACCATGCAAAATCGAATCGAGTCGGCGCTTGCGCTGCTGCAGCCGCAGCACCTGCAAGTGCTCGACGAGAGCCACATGCACAGCCGTGGCCAGCAGACGCATTACAAGGCGGTGCTGGTCAGTGATCAGTTTCAGGGTCTGAACTCGGTCAAGCGCCACCAGAAGGTCTATGCCACGCTGGGTGCGCTGATGGGCGAGTTTCATGCACTGGCGCTGCACACCTACACGCCTGACGAGTGGGCCAAAACCGGTGCAGCGCCTGCTTCACCGACCTGCGCCGGCGGTCACTGACTCACGCGTTGTCCTGATCGTGCCCCTTTGCCGGGGCAATTGATTTGCCGACCTGCCTGTTGCACTCCGGTTTTTGCTAGAATCCGCACCGCGCCGCCTGGCCGGTGCGTTTTTTTTGTCCGCCATTTTTGCCCGGTAGGCCCTTTGCGAGGGTCGCCACTGGAGAGATACATGACTCAAGAGTCGATCAATCAGCCGATCGTCGTAGCGGCGCTATACAAATTCGTGACCCTCAGCGATTACGTAGCCTTTCGTGAGCCACTGCTGCAGGCCATGGTCGATAACGGCATCAAGGGCACGCTGTTGATTGCCGACGAAGGCATCAACGGCACAGTGTCCGGCAGCCGCGAAGGCATCGACGGCCTGATGGCCTGGCTCAAGAGCGATCCGCGCCTGATCGACATCGACCATAAAGAGTCCTACTGCGACGAGCAGCCGTTCTATCGCACCAAGGTCAAGCTCAAGAAAGAGATCGTGACCCTGGGTGTCGAGGGCGTCGACCCCAACAAGAGCGTGGGCACTTATGTCGAGCCCAAAGACTGGAACGACCTGATCACCGACCCTGAAGTGCTGCTGATCGATACCCGTAACGATTACGAAGTGTCGATTGGCACGTTCGAGGGCGCCATCGATCCGAAAACGACGTCTTTCCGTGAGTTTCCGGAGTACATCAAGGCGCATTTCGACCCGGCGGTGCACAAGAAGGTCGCCATGTTCTGTACCGGTGGCATTCGCTGCGAAAAAGCCTCGAGCTATATGCTCGGCGAGGGGTTCGAGGAGGTTTATCACCTCAAGGGCGGGATTCTCAAATACCTGGAAGAAGTGCCCGAGCAGGAAAGTCAGTGGCGTGGCGAGTGTTTCGTGTTTGACAACCGGGTCACGGTACGCCATGACCTGACCGAAGGTGACTATGATCAGTGCCACGCCTGCCGCACTCCGATCAGCGCCGAAGACCGCGCCAGCGAGCATTACGCGCCAGGCGTCAGTTGCCCGCATTGCTGGGACTCGCTGAGCGAGAAAACCCGCCGCAGCGCCATCGACCGGCAAAAGCAGATCGAACTGGCCAAGGCTCGCAATCAGCCCCACCCTATCGGGCGCAACTATCGCCTACCCTCCGAGGCCTGAGCCATGTCTTCCCGCCTGATCTATGTCATGGACCCCATGTGTTCGTGGTGCTGGGGCTTCGCTCCGGTTGCCGAAGCGCTGGTCGCACAGGCTCGGGCGGCGGGTGTGCCGTTGCATCTGGTGATGGGCGGTCTGCGCGCTGAAAGTGCTGCGCTGGAACCGGCCAAGCGCCGTTACATTCTTGAACACTGGCAGGCGGTCGAAGAGGCCACCGGCCAGACTTTCCGTCTTCAAGGCGCGCTGCCGGAAGGCTTTGTCTATGACACGACCCCGGCCTGTCTGGCGGTGACTGCCGCCCGGCATCTCGACCCGGACCGCGCCTGGGCGCTGGTTGGGCTGATCCAGCGGGCTTTTTACAGTGAAGGCCGCGACGTGACGCGCCCGTCGTTGCTGGCTGAGCTGGCCGAACAGACTGGCCTGTCACGTCAGGCGTTTGCCGATGAATTTGACAGCCCCGAGCGGCAGGCAGCAACGGCGGCAGATTTCGCCTGGGCGCAGGATCTGGGCATTGCCGGGTTTCCGACCCTGCTCGCCGAGCGCAATGGGCAACTGGCGCTGCTGACCAATGGTTATCAACCACTTGCCAGTCTTGCTCCCCTGCTGGGCCGATGGCTGGAGCGTGGCGCCAGTGCGTGATGATTTGCCCGAAGGTGCTCACCCATCGTCAGTCGGCCATCGCGATACGCTGAGCTGGGCCGAGATCCGTCGTCTTGCGCTGCGCCATAAAAAAGCCCTGTGGCTGGCCAATGGCGTCGCAGTTCTGGCGACCCTGTGCAGCGTGCCGATCCCGTTGCTGTTGCCGTTGCTGGTCGACGAAGTATTGCTGGGGCGCGGCGACGCTGCCCTCAACGTCATGAACCACCTGCTGCCTGACAGCTTGCAAAAAGCTGTGGGTTACATCGGCCTGATGCTCTTGCTGACGCTGGTGCTGCGGGTCGGGGCGCTGGTGTTCAATGTGTTGCAGGCGCGGCTGTTTGCCGGGCTGGCCAAGGATATTGTCTATCGCATCCGGCTGCGTCTGATCGAGCGCCTCAAGCGGATTTCCCTGCGCGAATACGAAAGCCTGGGCAGCGGCACAGTCACCACGCATCTGGTGACCGACCTGGACACGCTGGACAAGTTCGTCGGCGAGACCCTCAGTCGCCTGCTGGTGTCTACGCTGACCCTGGCCGGCACGGCGGGCATCCTGATGTGGATGCACTGGAAGCTGGCCCTGCTGATCATGCTCTTCAACCCGTTGGTGATTCTGCTCACGGTGAAGCTGGGCAAGCGGGTCAAACACCTCAAGAAACTGGAAAACGACAGTACCTCGCGGTTCACTCAGGCGCTGAGCGAAACCCTGGATGCGATTCAGGAGGTCAGGGCAGGCAACCGGCAGGGCTTTTTCCTCGGGCGTCTGGGCGCAAAAGCGCAGGAAGTTCGCGATTACGCGATCAATTCACAGTGGAAAAGCGACGCTTCCGGGCGGGCCAGCGGGCTGCTGTTCCAGTTCGGCATCGACATCTTTCGCGCGGCGGCAATGCTCACCGTGCTGTTCTCGGACCTGTCCATCGGGCAGATGCTCGCGGTCTTCAGTTACCTGTGGTTCATGATGACGCCGGTTGAGCAACTGCTGAACCTGCAATACGCCTATTACGCGGCGGGCGGGGCTCTGACGCGCATCAACGAACTGCTCGCGCGTGCCGACGAGCCGCACTACGCGGGCGGCGCGGACCCTTTCAAGGGGCGCGAAACGGTCAGTGTCGAGGTGCGCGGTCTGAGTTTCGGCTATGGCGAGGATCTGGTGCTGGACCAACTGAACCTGAGCATTGCACCGGGCGAGAAGGTCGCCATTGTCGGTGCCAGTGGTGGCGGCAAGAGCACCCTGGTGCAGTTGCTGCTGGGCCTGTACACGGCCCGTACCGGAGTCATCCGCTTTGGTGGCGTCAGTCAGCAGGATATCGGTCTGGACACAGTGCGTGAGAACGTCGCCGTGGTCCTGCAGCACCCGGCACTGTTCAACGACACTGTGCGCGCCAACCTGACCATGGGCCGTGACTGCAGCGACGAAGCCTGCTGGAGGGCGCTGGAGGTTGCGCAACTGGAATCGGCCATTCGCGACCTGCCGCAAGGCCTGGGCAGCGTGCTGGGGCGTTCCGGTGTGCGCCTGTCTGGCGGGCAGCGCCAGCGCCTGGCCATCGCGCGCATGGTGTTGTCCGATCCGAAAGTGGTCATCCTCGACGAAGCGACCTCGGCGCTGGACGCCGCCACCGAGTTCAACCTGCACCAGGCCCTGGCGCGGTTTCTGCGCAGCCGCACAACGCTGATCATCGCCCATCGTCTGTCAGCCGTTAAGCAGGCGGACCGGGTGCTGGTGTTCGACGGCGGGCGAATCGTCGAAGACGGCGACCATCAGCAACTGATTGCCGATGGAGGTCTTTACGCCAAGCTGTACGGACATCTGCAACAAATCTGATGGGTAATGCCTCGATCAGCGCACAGGTTGGCTCAATTGCGGGAGAATCACCTGCCATCATTGACGAATTTAGCCTAGTCTCTGCGCTAGACGTTTATTCAGGCATGTGGTGACGTGAAACCCATGAAGCAACCATGGACCTTCTCCAAGCCCCGTCTGCTGGGCATCGTGTGGCCTTTTATTGCCGTCGCACTGTTTCAGGCGTTGTTGGGGTGCGTCAGCCTCTACACCATGTCTGCGGTGCGCAGCTACGTGGCGGGTGAGAGTCTCTGGTCCAAGGGTCAGAAAGACGCTATCCACTATCTGAGCCTGTACGCCAATACCCACGATGAACGTGACTACCTCAAGTACCAGAACGCCTTCGCTGTGCCACAGGGTGGCCAGGCCCTGCGCAAGGCGCTTGACCAACCTATTCCATCGCTGTCAGACGCCCGTGCCGGGATCATTCAGGGCGGCAATCACCCGGATGATGTGAATGGCATCATCTGGATGTACCTGAACTTCCACAACTTCAGCTTCATGAAACAAGCCATTCATTATTGGGCAGTGGGCGACAGCTACCTCACGCAGCTCAACGAGCTTGCACTGCATATTCACGAGCGGGTCAGCCGCGGCGATGTGGGCTCCGCGCAAGTCGATCAGTGGCGCGTGCAGATCAACGTCATCAACGAAGGTGTAACGCCCGCGGCCAAGGCATTCAGCGATGCGCTGGGCGAAGGTTCGAGGTTTATCCTCAATCTGCTGATGGCGGTCAATCTGTTCACCGCTGTCGTGCTGATTCTTCTCGCGCTGTTGCGCGTGCGCCGCCTGATCGTCCAGCGGCGCTTGTTTGCCGACGCCTTGCAACTGGAGAAAGAGCGCGCCCAGATTACCCTTGAGTCTATCGGCGACGGGGTGATCACCATCGATGTGGCGGGCGCTATCGTGTACATGAACCCCGCTGCCGAAGGCCTCACGCACTGGAAAAGCACTCAGGCCAGCGGCCTGCCTCTGGCGGCATTGTTCAACCTGCTGGATGAAAACGATCAGAAAGACAGTTCGACGCTCATTGATCAGATTGTCACCGGCAAGCTCAAAGGCGGCAGCGCCGACAGCAAGCTGATCCAGCGGCTGGATGGCAGCACGGTCTCGGTGGCGCTGGTCGGTACGCCTATCTACACCGAAGGGGTGGTCAGCGGCGCGGTGCTGGTGCTGCATGACATGACTCAGGAGCGGCAGTACATCGCTGATCTGTCATGGCAGGCCGCTCATGATCCATTGACCGGGCTGGTCAATCGCAGTGAGTTCGAGCGACGCTTGCAACAGGTGCTCGATGACAGCAGTACCGGCAGTCACTGCCTGATGTTTCTCGACCTCGACCAGTTCAAGCTGGTCAATGACACCGGTGGCCATGCCGCAGGTGACGAGCTGTTGCGCCAGCTCTGTCAGGCCTTGCCGCAGGGCTTGCGCGACAGTGATACGCTGGCCCGGCTGGGCGGTGACGAGTTTGGCGTGTTGCTGGTCGACTGCACCACCAGCACCGCGCACGACATTGCCGAGGCGTTGCGCGAGATTGTCCAGGGCCTGCATTTCATGTGGAAAGGCCGGCCATTCATGACCACTGTCAGCATTGGTCTGGTGCACCTTGGCGACACGCCCGCCACGCTGGAAGGGTCGCTGTCTGCTGCCGACATGGCCTGCTACATGGCCAAGGAGAAGGGCCGCAACCGGGTTCAGGTCTACAGCGTCGACGATCTGACCCTGTCGATGCGTTTCGGCGAGATGGCCTGGATACAGCGCTTGCACATGGCAATGGATGAAAATCGTTTCTGCCTTTATGCGCAGGAAATCGCTTCGATCAAGGATCAGGGCAACGAGGTTCGCCACATTGAAATCCTCCTGCGCCTGCGTGACGAGTCCGGGCGCATGGTTGTTCCGGACAACTTCATTCCGGCCGCCGAGCGCTATGGGCTGATGACCACGCTGGACCGTTGGGTGGTGCAGAATGTCTTCAAAGTCATCGCTCAATGCCAGAGCGATGACCGGCATCAGGTGCCGCAAGCGCTATGTGCTATAAATTTGTCCGGTTCAAGTATTGGAGATGACACTTTTCTCGAATACCTGAAACAGCAGTTCAAGACCTTTGCCGTGGCGCCCGAAATGATCTGCTTCGAGATCACTGAAACCAGCGCCATTGCAGACCTGGACAGCGCCATCCGTTTCATCAATGAATTGAAGGCGCTGGGCTGTCAGTTTTCCCTGGATGACTTCTGTTCAGGCATGTCCTCGTTTGCCTACCTCAAGCATCTGCCCGTGGACTTTTTGAAAATTGATGGCAGTTTTGTAAAGGACATGCTCGACAACCCGATCAACAAGGCCATGGTCGAAGTCATCAACAATATCGGTCATGTGATGGGCAAGCGCACCATCGCAGAGTACGTGGAAACGCCGCAGGTAGAGTCTGCATTGCAGGAGATGGGCGTGGATTTTGCACAGGGCTATCTGATTGCGCGCCCTGAATTGTTCACGTGTGAGAGCCTGTACATTCAACCCGTACGGCCTGACCCCTTGATGTTCGGCGCGCCAGGAACGCTACGTTAATCAGTTGAACCCCTTATAAGGAGATACACAGTGATCGACACTTTCGAGAGAACCGGTCCGCTCATGGAAGCCAGCAGTTACCCGGCCTGGGCGCAGCAGTTGATCAACGATTGCAGTCCCGCAAAGGCGCGGGTGGTCGAGCACGAGTTGTACCAGCAGATGCGTGACGCGAAGCTGAGCCCGCAGATCATGCGTCAGTACCTGATCGGCGGATGGCCAGTCGTCGAGCAATTTGCGGTGTACATGGCCAAGAATCTCACCAAGACGCGCTTTGGTCGTCACCCTGGCGAAGACATGGCGCGGCGCTGGCTGATGCGCAATATTCGTGTCGAACTCAATCATGCCGACTACTGGGTGAACTGGTGTGCGGCCCATGACGTGACGCTTGAAGATCTCCACGATCAGCGGGTCGCCCCTGAACTGCACGCGCTGAGCCACTGGTGCTGGCAGACCAGCTCTTCCGACTCCCTGGCCGTTGCGATGGCGGCCACCAACTACGCCATTGAGGGGGCGACCGGCGAGTGGTCGGCAGTGGTCTGTTCCACCGGCGTGTACGCTGAGGCATTTGCGGAAGAGACCCGCAAGAAGTCCATGAAGTGGCTCAAGATGCATGCACAGTACGATGACGCGCACCCTTGGGAGGCGCTCGAGATCATTTGCACACTGGTGGGTAACAAGCCGAGTCTTCAATTGCAGGCCGAGTTGCGTCAGGCTGTTACCAAAAGCTACGACTACATGTACCTGTTCCTTGAACGCTGCATTCAGCTGGACAAGGTAAAGTCTCCACGTGGGCGGGTTGCCGCACTGGAAATGTAGGAGCAGGGCGAGAGGGCGGGGAGTGGGGTGCTAGCTGGCCATGGCGAGACGGTTGCGGCCTTCGCGCTTGGCGACGTACAGAGCGTTGTCTGCCCGGCGCAGCAGGCTGTCGGCGGTTTCCGTCGGCAGCAGTGTCGAGCAGCCCAGGCTGACCGTCATGGTCAGTGCCGGGTCAAGCTCGCGAAACTCTAGGTTGCGCACCGCCTGACGCAGGCGCTCGCCGATCAGTTCGGCCGCCGTGGCGCCGGTGTTGGAAAGAATCACCACGAACTCTTCGCCGCCATAACGGAACACCCGATCAATATTGCGCAACTGCGCTTTCAGGCTTTGTGCCACGGTTTTCAGCACGTCATCGCCAGTGTGATGGCCGTATTCATCGTTCACTTTCTTGAAATGATCGATATCCAGCATCAGCAGTGACAGCGGTTGCTTGTGGCGGCTCGAAATTTCTATTTCACGAGCCAGGCCCTGATCCATCGCGATGCGGTTGCCGGTACTGGTCAACGGGTCGCGCAGTGCGGTCTGCGTGGCAATGCGGTACAGCAGTGCATTGAGCAGCGGGTAGACCAGGCAGACCAGCAGGGATTCGAGGTCGCTCAGCTGCCGGGTATCGAAAGGCTTGGCGCCTTGAAACTCCAGTTCGCCGATGCACTTGCCCTCGTGGCGCAGGTGAAAGCTGGCGCTGTCGGATGACATTTCGCCCAGGCGCAGGTGCAGGTCGCTTTCGATGTGTCGGTAGACCAGGCCGCTCAATGGCAGGAAGCGTTGCACACCCTGAAAAAACAGGGTCAATATCCGCTCGGCTTCCAGGCTGGTCTGCAGTTGTCGCCCAAGCTGGTAGACCAGCTCGGGCAGTGACGGGGGCGGGAGCACAGCATCGGGTCGGTTTCGAAAACCGAGGCGTTGCAGTTCAGCCGTATCGAAATCGATTGCATGGGTCTGGGTAGGAAAATTCATCTCTTCGCTCCTCAGCACATAATGTAGGCTTGGCTCGGTTAGAGGGGACCTCACGCCATTCGGTTCACTTTTGGCTGGACTTATTAAAATCAGTGGTTTAGCTGACGCCAGCTCTCTGACAGTGAGCCATTTGTGGCAAATCATTGACCTGAAAATGCCTTGAAAACAGCTTTTATGACAGTTTTCTGTCACGAAAGTGCGCTTCGTTTTTCTTGTCTTCCTGTGTTCGATTCTGCCTGTTTTCACTTACTGGGCATTCAGCGCCTGACCGTTGATACCTGTGCTGTCGGGGCCCATCAGGTACAGGTAGACCGGCATGATGTCTTCGGGGGCAGGGTTGTTCAGCGGGTTTTCATCGGGGTAGGCCTGCGCTCGCATGCCGGTACGTGTCGCGCCTGGGTTGATGCTGTTGGCGCGCACGGCCGTAACGCCCTCAAGCTCATCTGCGAGGGTCTGCATCAGCCCTTCGGTGGCGAATTTGGAGACGCCATACGCGCCCCAGTTCGCGCGTCCCTTGCGGCCGACGCTGCTGGAAGTGAAGGCTATTGAAGCGTCTTCCGAGCGCTTGAGCAGTGGCAGCAATGCGCGGGTGAGCATGAAAGTGGCGTTGACGTTGACGTGCATGACTTGCATGAAGTCTTCGTCAGGCAATTGCTCCAGTGGCGTGCGCGGACCGATGATCGATGCGTTGTGCAGCAAGCCGTCAAGACGGCCGAACTCATGCTCGACCCGTGCTGCCAGCTCGCGGTACTGCTGCGCCGTGGCGTTTTCCAGATTTAGTGCAATGATCAGCGGTTGCGGCTGACCTGCGCTCTTTATCTGGTCACTGACCTCGGCAAGGCTGGCCTCGGTTCGGCCCAGCAGCACGACACTCGCGCCATGCGCAGCATAGGCTCTGGCGGCGGCAGCACCGATGCCGCGAGCCGCGCCGGTGACCAGAATGACCCGGCCCTTGAGCAGTTCCGGGTGCGCGGAGTAATCAAACATGAAGCGCCTCGCGTGTAGGGGTATGACTCAGCAACTGCACAGTGCGTTATCCAGCACCTTGCGCAGCTCGAGCGGGTGATCGACTACCACGTCTGCACCCCAGTGGTCCGGGTTGTCGTCGGGGTGGATGTAGCCGTAGCGCACGGCGGCGGTTTTAGTGCCTGCATCCCGTCCGGACTCAATGTCACGCAGGTCATCACCCACAAACAGAACGCTGGCCGGGTCCAGGTCGAGCATCTTGCAGGCCAGAATCATCGGCTCGGGGTGCGGCTTGCTGTGCGTAACGTGGTCCGGGCAGATCAGCACGGCAGAACGTTCGGCCAGGCCGAGTTGCTCCATGATCGGCTGGGCGAAGCGTACCGGTTTGTTGGTCACCACGCCCCAGATCAATCCGGCCTTTTCAATGTCGGCCAGCAACTCGCCCATGCCGTCGAACAGCTTGCTGTGCGCAGCGCAGTCACGTTGATAGCGCTCCAGAAACTCCAGGCGCAGGGCCTCGAATTGCGGCGCTTCCGGCGACAGGCCAAAGGTCGCGGAGACCATCGCCCTGGCGCCACCGGAAATCTCGTCGCGGATCAGTTTGTCGGCGACGGCAGGCAGGCTGCGGTCAGCCAGCATTGCCTGAGCAATGGCGATGAAGTCCGGCGCGGTGTCGAGCAAAGTGCCATCCATGTCGAATAAAACCGCTCTCAAGCGCATGGCTTATGCCTCCCGCAGGGTCTGGATCATGTAGTTGACGTCAACGTCGGAGGCCAGCTTGTAATGCTTGGTCAGCGGGTTGTAGGTCAGGCCGATGATGTCCTTGACCTGCAGGCCTGCATCGCGGCTCCAGGCACCCAGTTCGGACGGGCGGATGAATTTCTTGAAGTCGTGGGTGCCGCGTGGCAGCAGGTTGAGAATGTATTCCGCCCCCACCACGGCAAACAGATAAGCCTTCGGGTTGCGGTTGATGGTCGAGAAAAATACCTGGCCGCCGGGCTTGACCATGCGGTGGCAGGCGCGAATCACCGAAGAGGGGTCGGGCACGTGCTCGAGCATTTCCAGGCACGTCACCACGTCGAACTGCTCGGGCATTTCTTCGGCCAGGTCTTCGGCGGTAATCTGCCGGTATTCGACGCTGACGCCTGACTCCAACTGGTGCAGTTGCGCGACGGCCAACGGTGCCTCGCCCATGTCGATACCGGTGACGGTTGCACCGCGCAGGGCCATTGCTTCGCTGAGGATGCCGCCGCCACAGCCGACGTCCAGCACCTTCTTGCCTGCCAGGTTGGCGCGCTCGTCAATCCAGTTGACGCGCAGCGGGTTGATGTCATGCAGCGGCTTGAATTCGCTTTCGCGGTCCCACCAGCGATGGGCCAGGGCCTCGAATTTGGCGATTTCTGCGCGGTCAACGTTGCTCATGGGTGTCCCTCTTGAACTCAAAATTCGTTTTCATCAGTCTGGCTTATAGATAAGCCAGACTGGCATGTGTTCGGTCCGCACCGAATTATTCGGCTTTACCGGAAATACGCTGACCCCAGGCGATGGCGGTATCGCGCAGTGCGTGTTCGTCCATTCGGGTCAGGCGACCGTTGTCGAGCAACTGTTTGCCGGCCACCCAGACGTGACTCACGCAATCGCGGCCAGTGGCATATATAAGCTGAGATACCGGATCGTAGATCGGTTGCTGGGCCAGCCTGGACAGGTCGAAGGCGACCATGTCTGCGGCCTTGCCGAGTTCCAACGAGCCGGCTTCCGCCTGGATGCCCAGTGCACGAGCGCCGTTCAGGGTGGCCATGCGCAATGCCCGATGAGCATCCAGCGCCGTGGCCGAACCGGCGACAGCCTTGGCGAGCAGGGCGGCGGTGCGGGTTTCGCCGAGCAGGTCGAGGTCGTTGTTGCTGGCCGCGCCATCGGTGCCCACTGCAACGTTCACACCCGCCTGCCACAGTCGTTCAACCGGGCAGAAGCCGCTGGCCAGCTTGAGATTGGATTCGGGGCAATGAATGATGCTGGTGTTGCTTTCCACCAGCAAGGCCAGGTCGGCGTCGCTGATCTGGGTCATGTGTACGGCCTGAAAGCGCGGGCCGAGCATGCCCAGACGATTCAAGCGGGCAAGTGGGCGTTCCTGATGCTGTTCGACGGCTTGTTCGACTTCAAAGGCGGTCTCGTGGACGTGCATCTGGATCATGGCGTCCAGTTCGTCGGCGATGACCCGGACCTTTTCCAGGTTCTCGTCGCCTACGGTGTAGGGCGCGTGGGGGCCAAAGGCGATCTTGATGCGCGGGTGATGGGCCAGGTCGTTGAACAGTTCGATGCCGTTGTGCAGCGCTTCATCGGTGTTATGAGCGCCCGGAATCGGAAAATCCAGCACCGGCACAGTGATTTGCGCGCGCATGCCGCTGAGGTGAACGCGCTCGGCGGCAACCTTGGGGTAGAAATACATGTCCGAGAAACAGGTGATGCCGCCTTTGAGCTGCTCGGCGATGGCCAGATCGGTGCCGTCGCGCACGAAGTCTTCATCGACCCATCGGCTTTCGGCGGGCCAGATGTGGTCCTGCAGCCAGCTCATCAGCGGCAGGTCATCGGCCAGACCACGAAACAGCGTCATTGCCGCATGGCCGTGGGCGTTGATCAGGCCGGGGCTGAGCAGCATGCCGGGCAGTTCCTGCACCTGCGAGGCGTTTTGCCGCAACGCCTCGGCGCGCGGGCCGATGTAGACGATACAGCCGTCGCGAATGCCGATACCGTGGTCCTTGAGCACAACGCCTGCGGGCTCGACCGGCACCAGCCAGGCGGGCAGGAGCAAAAGGTCGAGCGGTGCTGTAGCGTTCGGCATGAGAAGGTTCCATCGCTTATTACGTTGATGGCGAAGTATACCCGAGCGTCTTCGCAGGCGGCTCGCTATAATCAGCGGCTTTTGATGCTGGGTTTCGGATGTTCAAGATGGAGTTGGCGATGCGCGATCGACTGTTGGCTGCAGAGAAAGTAAAGGCCATCGATTGGCGGGACGACGCTCTGTACCTGCTGGATCAGCGGGTACTGCCGTTCGAGGAGGTCTGGCACCGCTACACCACGGCGGCGGGGGTCGCCGAGGCGATTCGCACGATGGTCGTGCGTGGCGCGCCAGCCATTGGCATCAGTGCCGCCTATGGTGCAGTGCTGGGCGCTCGCGCCCGTATTGCCGAAGGTGGCGACTGGTACCCGGCGCTGGAAGAAGACATGCAACTGCTGGCCGATTCGCGCCCCACTGCAGTCAACCTGTTCTGGGCGCTGAACCGGATACGCGACCGTCTGATGCGCGTGAAAAATGGTGACAACCCTCTGGCGGCGCTGGAGGCAGAAGCCGTGGCGATCCACTTGAGCGACCGCGAAGCCAACCTGACCATGGCGCAATTGGGTGCCGACCTGATCCGCAAGCATCAGGGCAACCTGCAAACCGTGCTCACTCACTGCAATACCGGGGCGCTGGCCACTGGCGGCTTCGGGACTGCGCTGGGCGTGATTCGCGCTGCGCACCTGGAAGGCATGATCGAGCGGGTGTATGCCGATGAAACCCGGCCCTGGCTGCAAGGCTCGCGGCTCACCGCCTGGGAGCTGGCCAATGAAGGCATCCCGGTGACCCTCAACGCAGACTCGGCCGCCGCCCACCTGATGCGCACCAAGGGCATCACCTGGGTCATCGTCGGTGCCGACCGCATCACCGCCAACGGCGACGTGGCGAACAAGATCGGCACCTATCAGCTGGCCGTTGCCGCCATGCACCACGGCGTGCGCTTCATGGTGGTGGCGCCGAGTTCGACCATCGACATGGAGATGGCCAGCGGCGACGACATCATCATTGAAGAACGCGACGGCCGCGAACTGCTTGAAGTCGGCGGTCAGCGGGTGGGCGCCGATGTAGAGGCCTTCAATCCGGTGTTCGATGTGACGCCGGCAGACCTGATCGACGCCATCGTGACTGAAAAAGGCATCGTCGAGCGTCCCGACACCGCCCGCATGGCGCAGTTGATGAGCCGCAAACACCTTCATTGACCTACGCTGTGCACGCGCAGCCGCTTGGCCAAAGCGGCTGCGCGGGCCTGTAAGCGTCTCTCAGGCGGTTGTGCGCAGGTGGCTCGTTTTCAGCGCCTGCAAAGGATGTGAGCGCCCCGGCGGTTGTGGTAATATCCGGCGGTTATCGGGGACACTCACTGGCGTCACCCACACTGCGCAGTTTCATGGCATAACTCGTTGATTTGTCGTAAGTCGCTGCCCTGCAAATGCTGGCAGCGGCGAGCTTCGTATACCCCGAATGGGTTTGCGAGGTTTCACCAGAAAAAGGAATCAGGCTTCTCATGGGCGAACTGGCCAAAGAAATCCTCCCGGTCAATATCGAAGACGAGCTGAAGCAGTCCTACCTCGACTACGCAATGAGCGTAATCGTCGGTCGGGCACTGCCCGATGCGCGCGACGGCTTGAAGCCCGTGCACCGGCGCGTGTTGTTCGCAATGAGCGAGCTGGGTAACGACTGGAACAAGCCGTACAAGAAATCCGCCCGTGTGGTTGGTGACGTGATCGGTAAGTATCACCCACACGGCGACACCGCCGTGTACGACACCATCGTTCGTATGGCTCAGCCATTCTCGCTGCGCTACCTGCTGGTAGACGGCCAGGGCAACTTCGGTTCGGTCGACGGCGACAACGCGGCGGCCATGCGATACACCGAAGTGCGCATGACCAAGCTGGCTCACGAGCTGCTGGCCGACCTGCACAAAGAGACCGTCGACTGGGTGCCGAACTACGACGGCACCGAAATGATCCCTGCGGTCATGCCGACCCGTATTCCCAACCTGCTGGTCAACGGCTCGAGCGGTATCGCCGTGGGCATGGCGACCAACATTCCGCCGCACAACCTCGGTGAAGTCATCGACGGTTGCCTGGCGCTGATCGACAACCCCGAGTTGACGATCGACGAACTGATGCAGTACATCCCCGGCCCGGACTTCCCGACGGCGGCGATCATCAACGGCCGCGCCGGCATCATCGAAGCCTACCGCACCGGCCGCGGGCGCATTTACATGCGTGCCCGCTCCATCGTCGAAGACATCGACAAGGTCGGCGGTCGCCAGCAGATCGTCATCACCGAGCTGCCTTACCAGTTGAACAAGGCGCGTCTGATCGAAAAGATCGCCGAGCTGGTCAAGGAAAAGAAACTCGAAGGCATCACCGAACTGCGCGACGAGTCCGACAAGGACGGTATGCGCGTGGTCATCGAGCTGCGTCGTGGCGAAGTGCCTGAGGTTGTGCTCAACAACCTGTATGCCCAGACCCAGCTGCAAAGCGTTTTCGGTATCAACATCGTTGCCCTGATCGACGGTCGTCCGCGCATCCTGAACCTCAAGGACCTGCTGGAAGCCTTCGTGCGTCACCGCCGCGAAGTGGTCACCCGCCGTACCGTGTTCGAACTGCGCAAGGCGCGCGAGCGTGGCCACATCCTTGAAGGTCAGGCGGTTGCGCTGTCCAACATCGATCCGGTCATTGCCCTGATCAAGGCGTCCCCGACACCTGCCGAAGCCAAGGAGGCGCTGATCAAGACGCCTTGGGAATCGAGCGCAGTGGTCGAGATGGTCGAGCGCGCCGGTGCCGATTCGTGCCGCCCCGAGAACCTCGACCCGCAATACGGCCTGCGTGAAGGCAAGTATTTCCTGTCGCCAGAACAGGCTCAGGCCATTCTGGAACTGCGTCTGCACCGCCTGACCGGTCTGGAACACGAAAAACTGCTGGGTGAGTACCAGGAAATCCTGGCTCAGATCGGCGAGCTGATCCGCATCCTCAACAGCGCCACGCGCCTGATGGAAGTGATCCGCGAAGAGCTCGAACTGATCCGCGCCGAATACGGCGATGCGCGTCGCACCGAGATTCTCGATGCACGCCTGGACCTCACCCTCGGTGACCTGATCACCGAAGAAGAGCGCGTGGTCACCATCTCCCACGGCGGCTATGCCAAGACCCAGCCATTGGCTGTCTACCAGGCTCAGCGTCGCGGCGGCAAGGGCAAGTCGGCCACCGGCATCAAGGATGAGGACTACATCGCTCACCTGCTGGTCGCCAACAGCCACACCACGCTGTTGATGTTCTCCAGCAAGGGCAAGGTGTACTGGCTCAAGACCTACGAGATCCCGGAAGCGTCCCGCGCTGCCCGTGGTCGTCCGCTGGTCAACCTGCTGCCGCTGAGCGAAGGTGAATACATCACCACCATGCTGCCGGTCGATCTCGAAGCCATGCGCAAGCGTGCCGACGAAGAAGGCGAAGCCCTCGAAGGCGAGCTGGACGACGCGGAAAACAGCAGCGAGACCGAAGAAGAGCGCAAGGCGCGCATCAAGGCTGCCGACAAGAAGAAGGCGCCGTTCATCTTCATGTCCACGGCCAACGGCACGGTCAAGAAGACTCCGCTGGTGGCCTTCAGTCGTCAGCGTAGCGTCGGCCTGATCGCGCTGGAACTCGACGAAGGTGACATCCTGATTTCCGCAGCCATCACCGATGGCGAGCAGGAAATCATGCTGTTCTCCGACGGCGGCAAGGTCACCCGCTTCAAGGAATCCGACGTTCGCGCCATGGGCCGTACGGCTCGCGGTGTGCGTGGCATGCGTCTGCCAGAAGGGCAGAAGCTGATTTCAATGCTGATCCCGGAAGAAGGCAGCCAGATCCTCACCGCTTCCGAGCGTGGTTTCGGCAAGCGTACCGCCATTTCCGAGTTCCCTGAGTACAAGCGTGGCGGTCAGGGCGTTATCGCCATGGTCAGCAACGAGCGTAACGGCCGTCTGGTCGGCGCGGTTCAGGTGCTGGATGGTGAGGAAATCATGCTGATTTCCGACCAGGGCACACTGGTTCGTACCCGCGTCGGCGAAGTCTCCAGCCTGGGTCGTAACACCCAGGGCGTGACCCTGATCAAGCTGGCCAGCGACGAAAAACTGGTCGGCCTGGAACGCGTTCAGGAGCCCTCGGAAGTCGAAGGCGAAGAGCTTGAGGGTGACGAGGTTGTTGATGGCGTGATCGTTGATGTGGACGGCGCCGACGCAGACGAGGCAGGTGAAGACCTGCAGGCGGACGCGGCCCCGGACGACGACGAACCGCAGAACTGAGCGGCAACGTAAATCAGGTAAGGGCTGGCTCGTCTGGAGGTGCATGTGCATCCAGGCAAGTCCAGCCCTTGCGACATTCGGCCGCCCCGCAGCCGGATCAGTATTTCCCGTCGCGAGCTGCCCGCTCGTGATGCAGCACCCGGTAACACGCGCGTACAGACCCAACGTATTTGACGAGAGTGGATATGAGCAAGCGAGCCTTTAACTTCTGCGCAGGTCCTGCTGCGCTTCCTGAAGCTGTTCTGCTGCGTGCCCAGGCGGAACTCCTCGACTGGCACGGCAAAGGCCTGTCGGTCATGGAGATGAGCCACCGCAGTGATGAGTTCGTCTCCATCGCCAACAAGGCTGAGCAGGATCTTCGCGACCTGTTGTCCATTCCCTCCAATTACAAAGTGCTGTTCCTGCAAGGCGGCGCCAGCCAGCAGTTTGCGCAGATCGCGCTGAACCTGCTGCCTGAAAACGGCAAGGCCGATTACATCGACACCGGCATCTGGTCGCAGAAGGCTATTGATGAGGCGTCGCGCTACGGCACGATCAATGTCGCCGCCAGCGCCAAGGCCTACGATTACTTCGCCATCCCCGGCCAGAACGAATGGACGCTGTCCAGGGACGCTGCCTACGTTCATTACGCGCCTAACGAAACCATTGGTGGTCTGGAATTCAACTGGATTCCGGAAACTGGCGACGTGCCACTGGTCGCCGACATGTCTTCTGACATCCTCTCGCGCCCGGTGGACATTTCGCGTTTCGGCATGATCTACGCCGGTGCCCAGAAGAACATCGGCCCGAGCGGCGTGGTGGTGGTGATCATTCGCGAAGACCTGCTCGGTCGCGCGCGTACGCTGTGCCCGACCATGCTCGACTACAAAGTCGCTGCCGACAATGGCTCGATGTACAACACGCCGCCAACCCTGGCCTGGTATCTGTCCGGGCTGGTCTTCGAGTGGCTCAAGGAGCAGGGCGGCGTCGAGGCGATCGGCAAGCTCAACGACATCAAGCAGCGTACGTTGTATGACTTCATCGATGCCAGCGGGCTGTACAGCAACCCGATCAACACGCCGGATCGCTCGTGGATGAATGTGCCGTTCCGTTTGGCTGACGACCGTCTCGACAAGCCGTTTCTGGCCGGTGCCGATGCCAATGGCCTGCTCAATCTGAAAGGCCACCGTTCGGTGGGCGGCATGCGCGCTTCCATCTATAACGCAGTCGATATCAACGCGGTCAACGCGCTGGTCGCCTACATGAAAGATTTCGAGAAGGAGCACGGCTGATGTCCGAGCAAGAACTCAAGGCGCTTCGCGTCCGTATCGACAGCCTCGACGAGAAGGTCCTGGAGCTGATCAGTGAGCGCGCTCGCTGTGCTCAGGAAGTGGCCAGGGTGAAGATGTCTTCGCTGGCAGAAGGCGAAGTGCCTGTGTTCTATCGCCCGGAACGCGAAGCGGCGGTGCTTCGGCGGGTCATGGATCGCAATCGCGGCCCCTTGAGCAATGAAGAGATGGCGCGGCTGTTTCGCGAAATCATGTCGTCTTGCCTGGCCCTCGAGCAGCCGCTCAAGGTCGCCTATCTCGGGCCTGAGGGTACGTTCACCCAGGCCGCCGCCATGAAGCACTTCGGCCATGCGGTTATCAGTCTGCCGATGGCTGCCATCGATGAAGTGTTCCGTGAAGTGGTTGCGGGTGCGGTGAACTTTGGCGTGGTCCCGGTGGAAAACTCCACCGAAGGCGCGGTCAACCACACGCTGGACAGCTTTCTTGAGCACGACATGGTCATCTGTGGCGAAGTCGAGTTGCGCATTCACCATCATTTGCTGGTCGGTGAGAGCACCAAGACGCAAAGCATTTCGCGTATCTATTCCCACGCGCAATCGCTGGCCCAGTGCCGCAAATGGCTGGACGCCCATTATCCGAACGTCGAGCGTGTTGCCGTGGCCAGCAACGCCGAAGCCGCCAAGCGGGTCAAGGGCGAATGGAACTCGGCGGCCATTGCTGGCGATATGGCGGCAGGTCTTTATGGTCTGACCCGCCTGGCGGAAAAGATCGAAGACCGCCCGGACAACTCTACGCGCTTCCTTATCATCGGCAATCAGGAAGTCCCGCCAACCGGTGACGACAAGACCTCGATCATTGTTTCGATGAGCAACAAGCCGGGTGCGCTGCACGAATTGCTGGTGCCTTTCCATGAGAATGGTCTGGACCTGACACGTATCGAAACCCGTCCGTCGCGCAGTGGCAAGTGGACCTACGTGTTTTTCATCGACTTCGTCGGCCATCACCAGGACCCGCTGGTCAAAGCCGTACTGGAAAAAATCAGCAGTGAAGCCGTTGCCTTGAAGGTGCTGGGTTCCTACCCGAAAGCGGTTCTTTGAGGGCGTTGCGCATGATCCGTTTGTTTGTTGCCTTGTCGGGCTGCCAGGTATGTTCGCGTGGTTGATGTGATTTCAGAGCAACCGGCCCGGCCGTTGATCGGGCGGCTGGTGGTCGTGGGGCTCGGGCTGATTGGCGGCTCGTTTGCCAAGGGCGTGCGCGAAAGCGGCCTGTGCCGTGAAGTGGTCGGCGTCGATCTTGATCCGCGGTCGCGAAAGCTTGCGGTCGAGCTCGGGGTTGTCGATCGTTGCGAGGCCGATCTTGCCCTGGCCTGCCGGGGCGCCGACGTGATTCAGCTGGCGGTGCCTATTCTGGCGATGGAAAAGCTCCTTGCGCTGCTCGCACCGCTGGATCTGGGGGGCGCCATTCTCACTGACGTTGGCAGCGCCAAAGGCAATGTGGTCAGGGCGGCCCATCAGGCGTTCGGCCATATGCCGTCACGCTTTGTGCCTGGGCATCCGATCGCCGGGTCCGAGCAGAGCGGCGTCGAAGCTTCCAACGCTGCGTTGTTCCGGCGTCACAAGGTCATTCTGACCCCGCTGCCTGAAACCGACCCCGACGCCGTCGCCGTTGTGCATCGGTTGTGGTCTGCGCTGGGTGCTGATGTCGAGCACATGCAGGTCGAGCGTCACGACGACGTGCTGGCGGCGACCAGTCATCTGCCGCACTTGCTGGCATTCGGTCTGGTCGACTCATTGGCCAAACGTAACGAAAACCTGGAAATATTCCGCTATGCCGCTGGCGGCTTTCGTGACTTCACGCGTATTGCGGGCAGCGATCCGACCATGTGGCACGACATCTTCATGGCCAACCGTGAGTCGGTCCTGCGCACGCTGGACAGTTTTCGCAGTGACCTTGATGCCCTGCGCGATGCTGTGGATGCTGGCGATGGCGCGCAGTTGCTGGAGGTATTCACTCGCGCGCGCACGGCCAGAGAGCACTTCGGCAGAATTCTTGCCAGCCGTGCTCGCGTCGATATGACCTCTGCCGATCATCATGAGGCGCCGGATGACGTGCGGGTGCGCTCTGCAGAGGGCGTCAGCCATCGTATCAAAGGGCCGACCGATGTCACGTCCGCTGTCCTGTTCATGGTCGCGACGTCGATCAGTGAAGGGTGTGATCTGCTGCTCGAGGACGTTCGTGTCGGCTCGATGTGTGAAGGAGCGATCGACATTCTGCGTCTGATGGGCGGCGATGTTGTGCTGCAAAATGTTCGCGAACTGGCAGATGAGCGGCTGGCGGACCTGCACGTGCGTTCGGCTCGGCTGAAAGGCGCGGATATCCCGGAGGCGCTGGTGACGCTGGCGATCGGCACCTTTCCGACGCTGCTTATCGCCGCAGCCTGCGCAGAAGGGCGTACCATTCTGCGCGGCGCAGAGACGTTGCAGGCAGGCGAGTCGGAATGCGTCAGGCTTATGGCTGACGGTTTGACGGTGCTCGGTATCGAGGCCGAACCTGTGCCGGATGGCATCATCATTGAGGGCGGTACGCCGGGCGGCGGCGAGATTGATGCGCGCGGCGATCAGCGTATTGTCATGGCGTTTCGTGTTGCATCGTTGCGGGCTTCGGCGCCCATCCGTATTCATGATTGTGCGGACGCCGCCACATTGTTTCCCCATTTTCTGGCGCTGTGCGCTCAAGTCGGCATGCGTGTAGCGCAAGAGGACATAAAGTGAAAATCAAAGCACCCGTTATCACCATCGACGGACCTAGCGGTTCAGGAAAAGGCACTGTAGCCGGGCTGCTGGCCAAGAAACTTGGCTGGTGCCTGCTTGATTCCGGCGCGCTATACCGCCTGCTGGCCTTCGCTGCGCGCAATCATGGCGTCGACCTGACCAACGAAGAAGCGCTCAAATTGCTTGCCGCTCATCTGGATGTTCAGTTCGAAACGACAGCGGCGGGGCAGGGGCAGCGCATCATTCTTGAAGGTGAGGACGTTACCCAGGCCATTCGCAACGAGCAGATCGGCAGTGGCGCATCTCAGGTGGCGTCTTTGCCCGCTGTGCGCGATGCCTTGCTGATGCGCCAGCGCGCCTTTCAGGAAGAGCCGGGGCTTGTCGCAGACGGTCGCGACATGGGCACGGTCGTGTTTCCCGACGCCCCGCTGAAGGTATTCCTTACCGCGAGTGCCGAGGAACGTGCACGCCGACGTTACTTGCAGTTGAAGGCCAAGGGCGATGATGTTAGTCTGTCGAGTCTGCTAGATGAGATATGTGCACGCGACGAGCGTGACACCCAGCGAGCGGTAGCACCGCTAAAGCCGGCGCACGACGCCATACAGCTGGATTCCACTGAATTGTCCATCGAACAGGTGCTGGAACGCATTCTGAGTGAAATCGCGCTTCGCGATATCGCCGGGTGACGAAGAAGCGTGTGGGAGACCAGTCATAGTCCTGCAGGCTTTCTTTTACTTGAACGAAACCCACGTTGTCTGGAGCGTGGCAGATGGGCGTATCCTTCGCCCTTGATCAACAGGAATTAAAATGAGCGAAAGCTTTGCAGAACTTTTTGAAGAAAGCCTAAAGACCCTCAACCTTCAGGCCGGTTCGATCATCACCGCTATCATCGTTGATATCGACTACCAGGCAGGTTGGGTTACGGTTCACGCCGGTCTGAAATCTGAAGGCCTCATCCCGCTGGAGCAGTTCCACAACGACGCTGGCGAGCTGACCATCAAGATCGGTGATGAAGTTCACGTTGCGCTGGACGCGGTCGAAGATGGCTTTGGCGAAACCAAGCTGTCCCGCGAAAAAGCCAAGCGTGCCGAGTGCTGGATCGTTCTGGAAGCGGCTTTCGCAGCTGAAGAAGTGGTCAAGGGCGTTATCAACGGTAAGGTTAAAGGCGGCTTCACTGTCGACGTTAACGGCATCCGTGCGTTCCTGCCTGGTTCTCTGGTTGACGTCCGCCCTGTGCGTGACACGACTCACCTGGAAGGCAAAGAGCTCGAGTTCAAGGTCATCAAGCTGGACCAGAAGCGCAACAACGTTGTCGTTTCCCGTCGCAGTGTCCTGGAAGCCGAGAACAGTGCCGAGCGCGAAGCTCTGCTCGAGTCCCTGCAGGAAGGTCAGCAAGTCAAAGGTATCGTCAAGAACCTCACCGATTACGGCGCATTCGTCGATCTGGGTGGCGTCGATGGCCTGCTGCACATCACCGACATGGCCTGGAAGCGTATCAAGCATCCATCGGAAATCGTCAACGTTGGCGACGAGATCGATGTGAAGGTTCTGAAGTACGATCGCGAGCGCAATCGTGTTTCCCTGGGTCTGAAGCAACTGGGTGAAGACCCATGGGTTGCTATCAAGGCTCGCTACCCGGAAAGCACCCGCGTTACCGCGCGTGTTACCAATCTGACCGACTACGGCTGCTTCGCAGAGCTGGAAGAAGGCGTGGAAGGCCTGGTACACGTTTCCGAAATGGACTGGACCAACAAGAACATCCACCCTTCGAAAGTCGTTCAGGTTGGCGACGAAGTGGAAGTCATGGTTCTGGACATCGACGAAGAGCGTCGTCGTATCTCCCTCGGCATCAAACAGTGCAAATCCAACCCGTGGGAAGATTTCTCTGGCCAGTTCAACAAGGGCGATAAAATCTCCGGCACCATCAAGTCGATCACCGATTTCGGTATCTTCATTGGTCTGGACGGCGGCATCGACGGCCTGGTTCACCTGTCCGACATCTCCTGGAACGAAGTGGGCGAAGAAGCCGTACGTCGCTTCAAGAAGGGCGACGAGCTCGACACCGTGATCCTGTCGGTTGATCCTGAGCGCGAGCGCATCTCGCTGGGTATCAAGCAGCTGGAAAGCGATCCGTTCTCCGAGTACGTCACTGTCAATGACAAGGGCGCTATCGTTCGCGGTATCGTTAAAGAAGTTGACGCCAAAGGCGCCATCATCACCCTGGCCGACGACATCGAAGCGACCCTCAAAGCCTCCGAAATCAGCCGTGACCGCGTTGAAGACGCGCGTAACGTTCTGAAAGAAGGCGAAGAGATCGAAGCCAAGATCATCAGCGTTGACCGCAAGAGCCGCGTAATCAGCTTGTCCATCAAGTCGAAAGACGTTGAAGACGAGAAAGAAGCGATCCAGAGCCTGCGTAGCAAGCCTGAAGTCGCTGAAAGCACTGGTCCTACCACTATTGGTGACCTGCTGCGCGCGCAAATGGAAAAACAGAACTAAGTTCTGCTTGACCATAAAAAAGGGCGACTTCGGTCGCCCTTTTTCATGCCTGGCATTTATGTCATGCAGGCCTGAGCCCGACCCCCTTTGATCGCCTGACCTCGGTCACAAGCGCCCGCTATAGCCTCCAGGCCTTACCAGGCCCTCGTTTATTTCCCTCTCTTTAAACGCCTCTCACGTGTAGCGTGGCTGTAATCTGTTCATGCAGGGTTGACAGCGTTGAACATAAGTCAATACATGGGCTGTTCAAATTCATCCGGTCATGCTAAAACCTTCCAAGCGCTGATCTAGCTGCTTGAAAAAGAAGGGAAAAATATGACGAAGTCGGAGTTGATCGAACGAATTGTCACCCATCAAGGGCTGCTCTCATCCAAAGATGTCGAGCTGGCCATCAAGACCATGCTTGAACAAATGTCCCAGTGCCTGGCAACCGGTGACCGAATCGAAATTCGGGGTTTTGGCAGCTTCTCGCTGCATTACCGTGCACCGCGAGTTGGACGTAACCCGAAGACCGGGCAATCGGTCAGCCTCGATGGCAAGTTTGTGCCGCATTTCAAGCCGGGCAAGGAGCTGCGGGATCGGGTCAACGAGGATGAAGAAGAGGGCTTTTAAAGCCATTTACCACAGGATTACCAGATGCGTATTTTCAAACGAGTCATTCTGATCGTCGCTGTACTGCTCGTAGCTGCGGTAACAGTCGTGTTCATGCTTGAAAACCGGCAGTCTGTCGCCGTGACGTTCTTCGGTTGGTCAGCGCCTCAGCTTCCTTTGGCATTGCCTGTTATCCTCGCGCTGCTTTTGGGTATGCTCATCGGCCCGATGCTGACGCTGATAGTCAGCCTTCGTAAAAAACGCACGCCTTCTGCTCGCTCCGTCTGAGCAGTACTGCTCGGGCGTCGTCGGATGCCTGTCTGGTGACGTGACGTCGTGCACTTTTCTATCCCTTCCGTACCATGAAATTGCATCCAGCGTCTCGAGGCTGGTGTGCATCTTATCTGTATCTCTCTTTTTTGCTGAAAAAACCTACTTATAATTCTGTCGGCTTATTCTTCGATTATATGAAGGATAGTTACTGCGCCGCGTAGGAAACTTCGCTTTTTAAATCGAGGTGCCCATTCCATAGGGGGAGCCGGTTATATTAGGTTTCAGCGCCGATTTCTGCTGCTGTAACAGTCTTGTGTCAAGTCTTGAAAATAAGCTGTTCAAGTGCAGAATGCGCCGAAACTTATGGTTCAGACCTGATGCCGGATGTCGCAAACATTCAGTCAGGCTGGCAAGCAAAGGTGACTGCATGTCTTATCCGGAAATCATTCATCACGGTGCTGTCGACACGGTGACGGGTTCGTGCCATCAACTGCGTATGGATGCGTCGAGCAGCCTGCTGATCGACTGCGGCTCAGTGCAGGAGCGCGGCGCGTCAGGCGAGGTCTCGCCGTTCGGGTTTGACCCCGAGGCCATCAGAGCGCTTCTGATCACTCATGTGCACAACGACCATGTCGGGCGTATTCCCGAGTTACTGGCGTCAGGCTATGAAGGGCCGATACTGTGCAGCGAGCCGAGCGCTCATCTGCTGCCACTGGTGATGGAAGACAGCCTGAAGATCCAGTTTGCACATGATCCCGAGCAGGCCGAGCGCCACCTTGCGCTGATCAACAAACGGATCATCGCGCTGCCATTCGATAACTGGTTCAGTCTGGTCGACCGCGAGTCGCTGCACTGCAGGGTTCGCCTGCAACGCGCGGGGCATATTCTGGGTTCGGCTTATATAGAATGCGATCTGCACTACCCACTGGAAGGGTGTTCGATGCGTGTGGTTTTTTCCGGTGATCTTGGCGCGAGCCACACACCGTTTCTGCCTGCGCCAAAGCCACCCGAGCACGCCGACATACTGGTGCTGGAAAGTACCTACGGTGATCGTCTTCATGAAGATCGCAGCATTCGTCAGCAGGAACTCGAGCGCATCATAGACCGGGCGCTGGAAGACAACGGCACGGTGCTGATTCCGGCGTTCAGCATCGGTCGCACTCAGGAGCTGCTCTACGAACTGGAGGACATCCTGCGGCGCAAGATGCCATCCGGTGATGCTGCCCACAGCAGTGCGCGCCTGAATGAGGATGACGTGCCGCCTGCGGACTGGTCGCGGCTGCCGATCATCCTCGACTCGCCGCTGGCAAGTCGCTTCACCCGGGCCTACCAGTCATTTGAAGACTACTGGGACGAAGGTGCCCGCCTGAGGCTGGACGCCGGACGCAAGCCGCTCGGCTTTGACCAGCTCATTACCATCAACACCCACGAAGAGCACCTGCGCACAGTCAACTATCTGGCCAGCACTGCGCGGCCGGCCATTGTCATCGCCGGTAACGGCATGTGTGCCGGCGGCAGGATCGTCAATTACCTGAAAGCCATGCTGGGCGATCCTCGGCATAACGTGGTGTTTGTCGGCTATCAAGGGAAAGGAACGCCTGGGGCTGCCATTCAGGCGCATGGCCCGTCGGGCGGATACGTCGAGCTGGATCGCGAGCGTTTCGATATTCGCGCTGCAATTCACACCGCCAAAGGCTATTCGGCCCACGCTGATCAGGCCGAACTTGTCGAATTCGTCACGGGTATGAATAAGTGGCCGGCGCAGATTCGCCTTGTGCACGGCGAAACAACGGCTAAAAAGGCGCTGAGAAACATTCTGGAGCGTAAATACACGCTTGAAAAAATTCAGGCCGAGTTGATCGTTCCCTGACAGAATATATGGACGAGTTTCCGGAACAGTCCTGCGCTCACAACTATAAAACGCATGCTTATCTGAAACAGGTTTGCACAAGCATGAAAGTTATAAAATGAAGTGAAGATATTTTGGTTGTCAAAAAGCTTCACATGAGGAATATTTGGCCGATTTGGAAGGGCGTTCGTGCATGAACGGTGATGTTGCATTGGTTGCGATAACAGGTGCGACAGGTTTCGTGGGCAGTGCCGTGGTTCGCCGGTTGATCGAGCGTACCCGCTGTGCTGTCAGGGTTGCAGTGCGGGGTGCGTACACTTGCGCTTCACCACGCATCAGCGCTGTGGCCATGCAATCGCTGGCGCCGGACAACCGGTGGGAAAGCTTTGTAGCTGGCGCGCAGGTGGTTATTCATTGTGCTGCGCGGGTTCATGTCCTCAACGAAACCGCCACCGAGCCTGATCACGCGTATTTCAGCGCCAACGTGACTGCGACCCTGAACCTCGCCGAACAGGCCGCTGCGGCGGGGGTGAAGCGCTTCATCTTTATCAGCTCCATCAAGGCCAGCGGCGAGTCTACGCCGCCGGGTGCCCCTTTCAGGGCTGATGATCCGTGCAATCCGCTGGACCCCTACGGTGTTTCCAAGCAAAAGGCTGAAGAGGGGCTGCGAGCGCTGGCTGCCCGCTCCGGCATGCAGGTGGTGATCATTCGTCCCGTTCTGGTCTACGGCCCAGGGGTCAAGGCCAACTTCAGGAGCATGATGCGCTGGCTCGACAAGGGGCTGCCGTTGCCGCTGGGGGCTATCGATAATCGCCGCAGTCTGGTGGCAGTGGGCAATCTGGCGGACCTGGTGGTGGTGTGCGTCGATCACCCTGCGGCGGCAGGTCAGACCTTCCTTGTCAGTGACGGTGACGACCTATCCACCACCCGGCTTTTGCGTGAGATGGGCAGGGCGCTTGGCAAACCGGCCCGGTTGTTGCCTGTGCCAGCTGTACTGTTGAAAGGCGCGGCAGCATTGCTTGGCAAGAAAGCCTTTTCACAACGGCTATGCAGCTCTTTGCAGGTCGATATCAGTAAAACCTGTACGATGCTCGATTGGCATCCACCTGTGAGTATTGAACACGCCATGCAAGACACCGCCCGGTATTATCTGGAACACGACAAGCATGATTGAGTGGCTGTCAGTAATTGTCATCATGCTTGTATCTCTGATTCTGACAGCGTTGCTGCGCAGGTACGCACTGGCCAGAAGTCTGATTGATATACCCAATGCCCGCAGCTCGCATTCCGTACCGACGCCTCGCGGCGGCGGCGTATCCATTGTCATTGCTTTTGGCATGGCTATCGTGTTTTTGGCCTGCACGAATCAGTTGTCGCTGTCGATGCTGGCTGCGTTAGTAGGATCGGGAGGCCTGGTCGCTATTATCGGGTTTATGGACGATCACGGGCATATCGCTGCACGATGGCGCCTTTTGGGGCATTTTGCCGCGGCTGCCTGGGCGCTGTTCTGGCTGGGCGGACTCGCTCCGCTCAATGTCATGGGCTGGACACTGAGTCCTGGCCCTGTCGTTCAGATCCTGGCGGCGTTTTATCTGGTATGGATGTTGAATCTCTACAACTTCATGGATGGCATCGACGGGATCGCCGGCATCGAAGCGGTGACAGTCTGTCTGGGCATGGCGGGTATTTATGCCCTGGGCGGCTACGCCGAGCTGGTGTGGCAGCCACTGCTGCTGGCCGCCGCCGTGGCAGGTTTTCTTTGCTGGAACTTCCCTCCGGCGAAGATATTCATGGGCGATGCAGGCAGTGGATTTCTCGGTATGGTCCTCGGCGTGCTTTCCATTCAGGGTTCCTGGGCCTCGCCTCGGTTATTGTGGTGCTGGTTGATTGTGCTGGGCGTGTTCATTGTCGACGCCACGGTAACGCTTATCCGTCGTCTGTTGCGCGGAGAAAAGCTCTACGAGGCCCATCGCAGCCATGCTTATCAGTTTGCGTCACGCCACTACGGTAGCCATCGACCTGTCACGCTGGCGGTCGGGTTGATCAATCTGCTGTGGCTGCTGCCCGTTGCGATGTGGGTGGCTCTGGGGGGCGGCGACGGGCTGGCATGGACGGCAATTGCCTACGTGCCGTTGATTTTACTGGCGCTGAGGTTCCGTGCCGGCGAGGCAGAAAGCAGGTAACGAAGCGGGTTTCTGGTTGTCTCAGGAACGTAGCTGTTTCACAGGCACCGGTTTCAGGTGATGTGTCAACCGGTCGCATAACGGAGCATTAAATAAATTGATGAGCAGGTTGCGAGCTAGTTTGCTGGCCCTACCACGCCGCAAAAAGCGAATAATCCAGGTGGCTGCCGACGTTCTTCTGGTCTGGCTTGCGCTGTGGATGTCGTTTGTCGTGCGGCTGGGCATTGACGAACTGATCAATCCGCTGGAAAAGCACACTTGGCTTTTCATCAGTGCGCCGCTGGCGGCCATTCCGTTGTTCATCCGTTTTGGCATGTACCGTGCGGTCATGCGCTATTTTGGCAACGACGCACTGATTGCGATCATCAAAGCCGTCACGATGTCGTCGTTGATTCTCGGTTGTATGGTGTACGTATACAGCAATCACCAGCAACTGGTGCCACGCTCGGTCATCTTCAACTATTGGTGGCTGAGCCTGGTAATGATCGGCGGTCTGCGCCTGGCCATGCGGCAGTACTTCCTCGGTGACTGGTTTGCGGCGGCGCAACACGTACCGTTTGCCAAAAGCGATAACGGCCTGCAAAAAGTCGCCATCTACGGCGCAGGCGCGGCCGGCAACCAGTTGGTGGCTGCATTGCGTATGGGGCGTCTGATGCACCCTGTGGCATTCATTGATGATGACGAGTCGATCTCCAACCGGGTGATTTCCGGGCTGCAAGTCTACAAGCCTCGAAATATCCAGCGCATGATCGATTCCACCGGGGCTCAGGAAATACTCCTGGCCATCCCTTCGTCATCGCGCGGGCGTCGCCGGGAGATTCTGGGGTTTCTGGAAGGCTTTCCGTTGCACGTGCGAAGCGTCCCCGGTTTCATGGACCTGGCGGCTGGCCGGGTCAAGGTTGACGACCTTCAGGAAGTCGATATCGCCGACCTTCTGGGACGAGACGCAGTGCCTGCCCGGGAAAACCTGCTGGAGCATTGCATCAAGGGCAAGACGGTGCTGGTGACTGGCGCGGGCGGCTCGATCGGTTCCGAGTTGTGCCGGCAGATACTGCTTCTGCAGCCTGTCCAGTTGCTGTTGCTCGACCACAGCGAATTCAATCTTTACAGCATTCTGTCCGAGCTTGAACAGCGTTCTGCCCGTGAGTCTCTTTCGGTCAAGTTGCTGCCCATACTCGGTTCGGTGCGCAATCACCCCAAGCTGCTGTCGATCATGAAAACCTGGAAGGTCGACACGGTCTACCATGCGGCCGCCTACAAGCACGTACCGATGGTTGAGCACAACATTGCCGAAGGTGTGATCAATAACGTCGTCGGTACGCTCAATACCGCGCAGGCGGCGTTGCAGGCGGGGGTTTCCAACTTTGTCCTGATTTCCACCGACAAGGCGGTCCGTCCAACCAACGTCATGGGCAGCACCAAGCGCCTTGCCGAGTTGATCCTGCAGGCACTGAGCCGCGAGACCGCGCCGGTGATCTTCGGCGACAAGGCCAACGTCTATCAGGTCAACAAGACCCGTTTCACGATGGTTCGTTTCGGCAACGTGCTTGGCTCATCGGGCTCTGTGATTCCGCTGTTTCACAAGCAGATTCAGTCGGGCGGGCCGCTGACGGTGACTCATCCCAAGATCACCCGGTACTTCATGACCATCCCCGAGGCCGCTCAACTGGTTATTCAGGCGGGCTCGATGGGGCATGGCGGGGATGTGTTCGTTCTGGACATGGGCGAGCCAGTCAAGATTGTCGAACTGGCGGAGAAAATGATCCACCTTTCCGGCCTGGCCATCCGCTCCGAGAAAAACCCGCATGGCGATATCTCCATTGAGTTCACCGGGCTGCGTCCCGGTGAAAAGCTGTATGAAGAGCTGCTGATCGGCGACAACGTGGTCGCGACCGAACACCCAATGATCATGAGCGCCAGCGAAGACTGTCTGGCGTGGGATGTATTGAAAGGCCGGCTGGTAAAACTGCTGGATGCCGTGGAGCGAGACGATTACAACAGCGTGCGCCAGTTGCTGCGAGAAACAGTCAGCGGTTATACACCAGAGGGTGAAATCGTTGACTGGATGTATCAGGAACGCAGCGGCGAGCCTTGATTTTAGTCCGTTATTGTTCAGGCTGATCAATAACGGACACACGCTGATTGATATGGCAACAGGTCGCAACGCTCAACTTCTTTTCTATGGATAAGCAGTGGTCTAAGTTTCAGGCACAGCATTTGGAATGCTGCCTTGAATTGCTATGGAGCCTTATCTATGAGAACCCCTCTGTTCAGTGCTTTGATCTTTGCCTTGCTCACCAGTGCCTCGGTTGCCGTCAGCGCCACACCGGCGGCCCCCCCGCCCACCGAAAACGTAGCGACCGCTGCGGTTCATGAGCAACGTGACGACAGAGTCAATCTCAACACCGCTGATGCGTTAACGCTTCAGAAGGAACTGTCCGGCATTGGCAAGAATAAAGCCGACGCGATTGTGGCTTACAGAGAAACTGCTGGCGACTTTACGTCTATCGAAGAACTGATTGAAGTAAAAGGGATTGGCAAGGCTATTCTGGAAAAGAATCGCGATAAGCTCGCGGTTGACTGACTGCTGTCATTGCTGAAAAAAACAGGCCGATCATTGATCGGCCTGTTTTTTATGAACGTTGCGGTGGGTAAAAAACCGCACCGAGAACGTTTCGGTATTTCGATGCATCAGTTAGTGCTCTTTTTTATCTCCTGCTTGAGGTAGTCGCGGGTCGTATTCAGGATACGCTCCGACAACTTGTCGTCCGCAGCACTGCGGGCAAGTACCAGCCCGCCTACCAGTGCCGACAGGATCGGTACGCTTCTGGGCTCAAGACCGGTCCCCGCGAGGGAGTTCTCAAACAGTTCCAGCAAGTGAAGGACGATTTTATCCGTCGTCTCGCTGGGTTGGTCGCGCTGTCCAAGTTCCAGGCACATGGTAGGCAGCGGACATCCGCCGTCCTGCGCATCGCGGCTGGTAGTCGAGAGATAGAGATCGATGAATTCACTGAGCGAGTCCTGTCTGGCGAAAACTTCGCTTGTGATTCCTTTTACATTGTCGAGAGCGTGACTCAATGCCTGTTCGACAAGATCATCCTTGGATTTGAAATGCGCGTAGAAACCGCCATGGGTCAAGCCGAGTGCTTTCATCAATGGTTGCAAGCCCGTAGCACCAATGCCGTCGCGACGAAAGCGCATGGACGCTTCCTTGACGATGCGCTGGTGGGTTTGGGCCTTATGATCGAGCGCGTAACGCATGCGCTGAGCCTCCAGAGATGACCAATGTGTCAGCGCATTTATACATGGATAGATGAATCGATGCAGCAGGCTTTCAGTCGCGATGAGAACTTGTACCGGAAACAGCTGATCGGGCGCCTGTCTGGCTGTCCAGATAATGAGTGAGACTGGCTCTGGACATTTCGCCCATATGACTGCCTGTCAGGCGTCCGTCCGATGAATAAAAAAGCGTGGTGGGCAGGGCTGCCGAGCCGACCTCGCGGGCGAACTCTCCCTCTGGATCCAGAAAGCTGTTGCTCAGCACCAGTTGCTGTCTGGACAGATAATCGCTCACGGCCTGCGCGCTTTCGGCCTGGTTGACGAACACAAATACGATGTCTTCGCGCTCCAGTTGCATGTCTCGCAGCACGGGCATTTCCCGACGACAGGGAGGGCACCAGGTCGCCCAGAGGTTGATGACCACCGGCTTGCCTCGGTATTCGGCGACGCTGACCGGTTCGCCATGCAGGGTGCGCAGCGTGGTTTGCGGGAGGGGAGCACCTTGTTGGTAGCTGCTCAATAGCCAGCCACCCAGCAGCCAGATCGCCAACCCCGCTGTCATGCTGAACGCCAGTGCACGACGTTGTTCAGGATGACGCCAGCCGATCAGCAAGCCGCCCAGAATGGCAGCGGCAATGCCCGGCCAGACCAGAAAGCCGCCATCACGTATGTCCAGGGCCTTCCAGGGTGCATCGCTGTATTGCGTGAAATAGGTCAGCACAAAGGCGATGCGTGCTGCCACGACGCCGAGGATGAACAGGCTGAATACCGCTGTCTTTTTTGCGTGGACACGCCGCACAAACCTGGCCTCAATCAAGGTGGCCGTGACCAGTGCGATCAGCAGCAGCAAATGGGTTAGTGCGAGGGCAAACGGTCCTGCGTTGATACTCAACATCACGTTCAGCTCTTGAATGATTTCTGCAAAATTGCCTGAAGCAGGCCCACCAGATGCCGCCAGTGCCAAGCCTGGCGGACGCCGCCGGGATGCGCGCGGGGCGATGGTATCGCCCGTTTCCTTTCGATCAAAACGCAGAACTGTGCCTGAATGTGATGTCGCCATGGGCTGCCAATGAGCGCGCGGTCTGCAAAAAAGCGGCGCGCAGGACAAATGGTCAATTGCCCGCCAGCCCTTCGCCCCCGAGGCGTGCGTGGCATTGGTCGCTCATCGCTTGGCAATTCTTGTCCTACAAAGCTTTGACTTCTGCCGTCAATCCCGGAGAATCTCGCCCGCTGTTTTCGAGGGGAGCGCTGAACTGCCGGCTTTTTCGACGCGCTGCCCTTTTTGATAAACCGGCCACGGAGAGTCGACCGGATGAATGATCAGGCTAACGGCGTCGTAGAACGCCTGGATGTAGCTCCCGAGAGCATCGCCTCTTGGAACCGTAATGACACCACCTGGATGCTCGGATTGTTCGGTACCGCCATTGGCGCAGGTACGCTGTTCTTGCCCATCAACGCAGGCATCGGCGGTTTCTGGCCACTGCTGGCTCTCGCGCTGCTGGCATTCCCGATGACGTTTTATGCACACCGTGGCCTGACCCGCTTCGTACTGTCCGGGCGTGAGGGTGCCGACATCACGGAAGTGGTCGAACAGCATTTCGGCAAAAGCGCCGGGGCAATGATCACCTTGCTGTACTTCTTCGCGATCTTCCCGATCCTGTTGATTTACAGCGTGGCCCTCACCAATACCGTGGGCAGCTTTCTTGAACACCAATTGCACATAGCGCCGCCGCCGCGTGCCGTGCTGGCGTTCTTGCTGATCATGGGCCTGCTGGCGCTGGTTCGCTGTGGCGAGCGGTTCATCGTCAAGGCCATGAGCGTGATGGTTTATCCGTTTATCGTCGCGCTGCTGTTTCTGGCCATGTTTCTGATTCCACACTGGACCGGCGGTATCTTGAGCACCGCAACCACCTTGCCTGAGCCCTCGGCGTTTTTGTCGACCCTTTGGCTGGCGATTCCGGTGATGGTGTTTTCTTTCAACCATGCGCCGATCATCTCGGCTTTTGCGGTCGATCAGAAACGCCAGTACGGCGAGAATGCCGAGGTGCGCAGTTCGCAGATTCTGGCACGCGCCCACGTTTTGATGGTGGTGATGGTGCTGTTCTTCGTGTTCAGCTGCGTGCTGACCCTTTCGCCCGCTGAACTGGCTGAAGCCAAGGCGCAGAACATCTCGATCCTGTCTTACCTGGCCAACCACTTCAACAACCCGACCATTGCATTCGTCGCGCCGCTGATTGCGTTTGTGGCGATTTCCAAATCGTTTCTCGGCCACTACATCGGCGCCAGCGAGGGCTTGAAAGGGCTGGTTCTGAAATCGGGACGTCGTCCGGCGCCCAAGGTACTGGACCGTATGACCGCCGCGTTCATGCTGGTGGTGTGCTGGATAGTGGCAACGCTCGACCCAAGTATTCTGGGGATGATCGAGAACCTGGGCGGGCCAGTGATTTCGGTGTTGCTGTTTCTGATGCCGATGTATGCGATCTACAAGGTGCCTTCCATGCGCAAATATGCAGGTGCATGGTCCAACTACTTTGTCATTGCCGCAGGTCTGGTGGCTATTTCGGCGCTGATCTTCTCGCTGACGCGCTGACCCCAGGCAGCACGCCTTGAAAGCTGCGCCGTTTCACCGGCGCAGCCCACAGTCAGGGAGGCTCTGCGAGCGCAGTCAATCGACCGGCTCGGGGTACAACGGCCTGGACAGATGCATGATGCTTGCATAGTCGTAAACGTACTGCCTTCCCGCATGGCTGGTCGACCGTAACTGGTCGATCAGCTGTCGCTCTTTCTTGTTCAGGTATCTCAACGCCGGATCTTGACTGGACTTCAGGCGATCACGTTCATGGGCGTCAGGGAATGCGATGACGTTCGTCATGAAAAATCTCCTTGGGTTTTAGTCCTTGCTTGCTTGAGTGTTGCCCCGGTTGCGGTGGTTATGGCGACGGCTCACCTTACCCATAAAAACTTGGCGCGATCAACCCTGTAGATGATGGTTGTGTCACAACGCTTGTGTGATTTCGTAGGATTGTCCGCTGCCATTGATGACAATCTGTACGGCATCGTCCTCGAACCTGCCCAGCAGGCTTTGCCCCAGCGGTGCCCGGGCGGTGATCACGGTAATCAGCCGATCGCCCGCACTGACCTTGAGGCCCGCAGCGTCAGGCCCCAGAAACAGATACCGGGTCTGACCGTCCTGCGCTTGAACCACGACAAGATCACCGGTCTGAATGCCGCATGATTCATCGAATGGTTTGAGCGACCAGTTCTGATACAGCGTCAATGACTGACGTATTTCCTCGACGCGCCGTGCCTGGCCTGCGGCGAGATAAGAAGCTTCCAGCCCAAGCGTGTCGTACTTGTTTTCGGCGATGTTCTCTTCGTGGGTGGCCGTCTCGTAAGCGGTTTGGGCAGCCCGCTGTGCAATGTCCAGATCGATTTCCAGCTTGTCGATGATCAGTTGCAATACGTCCCGCTTGTTCATGGTCTATCCACAGTACTGATTGATGCTGGCACGGCTTTTCTCGCTGGGTGCGGTGCGATCCTGCTGCATCCAGAAATCACATTTTGCACGGTTGAAGGTGCGCTGTTGTTGCTCCTGGGTCTGTTCACGAGCCTGGCGGGCCTCGCTTTCGCGCAGGCTTTGCTGGTACTTGCGAAACATTTCAGTCTCGGGCTCGGCCGCCGCCGTGTCGCCGGCTTTTTGTCCGGGCGGGGTACTGAGTTGGGCGGCGGCGTTGTCCAGCGCCTGAGTTTGCGCAGGTGGCAGGCTTTTGTAATACAGCAGGCCGGTGAGAAACACCGCCAGGGCACCCAGCCAGATGCCGAGTGCGATGCAGACGATCAACTTCAACGACACGTACAGGTCGCGACGGCGGGTGGGCGATGACATGGCTGAACTCCTTGCAGGGCAACAGATACGATTGTGCCATGCCTGACGGCCGGGCATGAAAACTGCGCTGCGCGTTTTCTCCAATGTGCTCATCATGTTGTCAGGCTGATGGCCGGGTGGCTGACCGAACTGGTGACTGAGCAACGTTTTGAACGACAATCAGGGTTTTTCTCCATCCAGACTCAGGGAGCCAGGATGAAACCCTCTTGGGACATTTTTTGCAGCGTAGTCGACAACTACGGTGATGCGGGTGTGACCTGGCGTCTGGCACGCCAACTGGTTGCCGAACATGACGTGCAGGTGCGCTTGTGGATCGATGACCTGGCGGCCTTTGTTCGCCTGTGTCCAGACGCCGATCCTTGCGCCTCGCAGCAATTGCGTGAGGGCGTCAGCGTCTGCCGTTGGCCCGCAGACTGGGTCAGCAGCACCGTGCCCGACGTGGTTATCGAAGCCTTCGCCTGCCGACTGCCGACGTCTTACACCGAATCAATGCTGCAGCGCTCGCCCAGGCCGCTGTGGCTGAACCTTGAGTACCTCAGCGCCGAAGACTGGGTCTCGGGTTGCCACGGTTTGCCTTCGCCGCAAATGAACGGCTTGAAAAAGTTTTTTTTCTTCCCCGGTTTTGCGGACACCACCGGTGGCCTGTTGCGCGAAAGAAACCTGATCGGGCAACGTCAGGCGTTTCAGCAGGACAAGGCGTTACAGCAAGCGTTTCTGCAGGAACTGAACGTCGAGCCGTTGGCCGGCGCACGCCTGATCTCGGTGTTTGCCTATGAGACCCCGCGACTGGACAGCTGGCTCGACGCGCTGGCCAGCGACAGCCGCCCGACCCACCTGCTGGTGCCGGAAGGGCGCATTCTGGCGGATGTGCAGCGCTGGCTCGGTAGTGAGGGGCAATTGCACGCCGGAACGGTGCAGGCAAGCGGCGCGTTGACGGTCCAGGTCTTACCGTTCATCCGACAGGAGCGCTACGATCAACTGCTCTGGAGCTGCGATTTCAACGTGGTGCGCGGCGAGGACTCGTTCGTGCGTGCCCAGTGGGCAGGGCGGCCGATGCTTTGGCACATCTATCAGCAGGAAGAAGACGCCCATCTGCCCAAGCTTGATGCCTTTCTGGCGCTCTATCTGGCGCGCCTTGCGCCTGAGGCGGGGCAGGCAGTGAATCAGTTCTGGCAAAGCTGGAACGCCGGCAGCGACCTGAGCGAAAGCTGGCAGGCACTCACCGAACACTGGGCGCAAATCGAAAAACACGCCGAACGCTGGTGCCAGCAACAAGCCGCACAGACTGATCTTGCCACGGCGCTGGTGCAGTTTTATGGAAATTCGCTATGATACGCGGCCTTGATACAAGGCTCTGTACGAAAAATGCCTGCGCAGGCTGTTTCTCGTACAGAGCCTTTGGTTAATTCCATCCAAATTCGGATATATGCAATGAAAACTGGTAAAGAGCTGAAACCCGGTACTGTGATCCGTCTCGAAAACGATCCTTGGCTGGTTCAGAAAGCTGAATTCACCAAATCCGGTCGTAACAGCGCGATCATGAAGACCAAGCTGAAAAACCTGCTGACCGGTTACAAGACCGAGATCGTTTACAGTGCTGACGACAAGCTGGACGACGTGATCCTGGATCGCAAGGAAGCCACCCTGTCTTTCATCAGCGGTGACACCTACACGTTCATGGACACCACTGATTACACCATGTACGAGCTGAACGCCGAAGACATCGAAAGCGTTCTGCCATTCGTTGAAGAAGGCATGACCGACGTCTGCGAAGCCGTGTTCTTCGACGAGCGTCTGGTTTCCGTGGAGCTGCCGACCACTATCGTGCGTCAGGTCGACTACACCGAAGGTTCCGCTCGCGGCGACACGTCGGGCAAGGTCATGAAGCCTGCCAAGCTGAAAAACGGCACCGAGCTGAGCGTTGCTGACTTCATCGAAATCGGCGACATGATCGAGATCGATACCCGTGAAGGCGGTTCCTACAAAGGCCGTGCGAAGTAAGCATGGTTTTGTAACCCCGTTACGCAAAAAACCCGCATCGCTGCGGGTTTTTTTACGGCTGAAATTTGAGACGCTGCCGTTGTTTCAGGTGCTATTTCAGGTGTTCTTTCAATTCCTGAGACGCCTGCAGGATCGCCGAGCGAACAGCCGGGACCTGGCTGACAACGTTGAGCAGGCCGTAGTCATGGATCATGCCGTTGTAGCGTACGGCCGTGACCGGCACGCCAGCCTGGTCCAGCTTGCGCGCATAGGCTTCACCCTCGTCACGCAATACGTCGGCACTGGCGGTCTGGATCAGCGCAGGCGGCAGGCCTTTCAGCTGTTCGGTGGTGGCGCGCAGCGGCGAGGCGTAGATCTCGTTACGCTGTGCGGCATCCGTGGTGTAGTTGTCCCAGAACCACTTCATCATGTTGCGGGTCAGGAAGTGGCCTTCGGCGTACTGGTTGTAGGAGCCGTTGTCGAAACTGGCGTCAGTCACCGGCCACAACAGCACCTGATACCTGAGCGCCGGCGTACCTTTGTCTTTGGCCATCAGCGCAACGACGGTTGCCATGTTGCCGCCCACGCTGTTACCGGCGACCGCGAGGCGCTTGCCGTCGACATTGATTTCCTTGCCATGCTCAGCCACCCATTGGGTCGCTGCGTAGGCCTGGTTGATCGCCGTCGGGTAATGCGCCTCAGGTGAAGGCGTGTAGTTGACGAATACCGCGACTGCCCCCGAACCAGCCACCAGATCGCGCACCAGGCGCTCGTGAGTCTGGAAGTCACCCAGCACCCAGCCGCCGCCGTGAAAGAACATGAAGACCGGCAAAGTCCCTTTTACGCCAGCAGGGCGGACGATATTAAGGCTGATGGGCTTGCCATCCACCGTAATGGTCTTTTCGCTGACATCTGCCTGGGGCAGCGTCAGTTTGACCCCCGCCTGTGCTCCGACCAGTACGGCCCGCGCATCTTTGGGCGACAACTGCTCGATAGGCTTGCCGGTGCCCGAGTTCAGGGCGTCGAGGAAAGCCTGGGTGTTGTGCTCGATGGCTGGATCGCCCGCGGCAAATGCGCTGCCGATGGACAGCGCGAGAAGCGTACCGGTCATGACCTTGCTGAAAGTCTTCATGTTCGTTCCTTTCCAGTGTTCGTTGCTGGCCTGGTGGGTATCAGACAGTCACATGCAGACGCACATCGACGTTACCGCGTGTGGCGTTCGAGTAAGGGCAGACCAGGTGAGCGGCATCGACCAGTTGCTGAGCGTCGGCTTGTTCAAGGCCGGGCAGGCTGACATGCAGGTCGATGTCCAGACCGAAACCACCGGGGATCTGGCCGATGCCCACGTGTGCGGTAATCGAGGCGTCTGCCGGGATGCTGCGCTTGCTCTGACCGGCAACGAATTTCAAAGCGCCGATAAAGCAGGCCGAATAACCGGCAGCGAACAGTTGCTCAGGGTTGGTGGCTGCGCCGCCCGCACCGCCGAGTTCTTTCGGTGTGGCCAGTTTGACGTCGAGAATCTTGTCGCTGGAAACAGCACGACCATCACGGCCGCCGGTGGCGGTTGCAACTGCGGTGTAGAGCGTGTCCATGGTATTTCCTCATTTGGATGGTGGTTTTGCGCAAGATACTTGCGCGCTAATTAATCACCAGGCAAATGTATAGCGCAAATATTTTGCGCGCAAGATAAATTTTTTAAAAAAGCCGGCTTGAGGCTTTACAGGGGGGGGTGGGGGCGTGAAAGGTTGCCCCCGTGGAAGTGATCAAGTGCAGTGGGGCAGGCGCCAAGGGAAGCGAGGCTTTGGCTTTTACAGGCTTTGGTGCAGATGGTCGCGCATGCTCAGCAACCGAGCCTGGAGGTCGAGAAGCTTTTCCATGTTCAGGCCGCTTGCCGACAGGATGCAGCCAGGTACGCTCAGGGCCTTCTGCTGCAAGGCACGACCTTGCTCAGTGAGATGCAACAGCACCACCCGTTCATCTTCCTTGCTGCGCGTGCGGCTGATAAAGCCTTCGCCTTCAAGGCGCTTGAGTAAAGGCGTCAGCGAGCCCGGATCAGTGAGCAGGCGCGTGCTGACATCGCTGACGGTCAAACCGTCCTTTTCCCACAGCACCATCATGGCCAGATACTGCGGATAGGTCAGCCCGAGCGCTTGTAGCAAGGGTTTGTAAACCTTGGTCATCATCAACGAAGTGGAATACAGGGCGAAACACAATTGGTTATCCAGCAGCAGCGAATCACAGTCGGCAGATGCGACGTGGGTGGGGCTTTCATCGGCACTCATAGCGGCTCCTCGTACTCAGTGGACTGAGTTTAACTTAGTGCTGCACTCTTTAATGCGCCAGATAATTCCGCTCACGCAGGTTGGCAGCGCTGGCATCATGCGGGGTGTGCAAAAAAACTGATATTACCTGTTGGTCGAGGGCAGGACTGCGTAGCATTTGGCTATTGAACGAATGGGGACGCAGTGTGATTGAAGTGGTGATGTTCGTATTGCTGGGTGCGGCGATGGGCACTCTGGGTGGCTTGTTCGGGATTGGCGGTGGTCTTGTGGCCATCCCGGCGCTGGGCGTGTTGTTCGGTCTGGATCAGCAACTGGCGCAAGGCACTGCGTTGCTGATGGTGCTGCCCAACGTCTTGCTTGCCTTGTGGCGCTATAACCAGCGCAACCGGATTCTGCTGCGCAACGCGCTGATGCTGATCATTCCCAGCTTCATTTTTGCCTGGCTGACTTCAATGCTGGCCGTGCGCATTGACCCGCAAAGCATGCGCCTGGGTTTTGTGGCCTTTCTGGTGATTTTGACGGTGTTCAACGTCGCGCAGATGTACTGGCGCAACACGCTGGCCAGCGGCGGGCTGCGTCACGAAAAGTATCTGTGGCTACTGGGCGTCGGCTCCGGCGTGACCGGTGGTTTGTTCGGTGTTGGCGGCGGAGTGGTGGCTACGCCCATTCTGACCAGCGTCTTTGGCGCAACGCAGGTTGTGGCCCAAGGGCTGGCGTTGTCCCTGGCCGCGCCAAGCACCGGGATCACGCTGGTCACCTACGCGCTGCACGATCACGTCAACTGGTCGATGGGCATTCCATTGGCCGTCGGCGGTCTGGCCAGTATCAGTTGGGGTGTCAAGCTGGCGCATTCTCTGCCCGAGCGAACGCTGCGGCTGATGTTCTGCGTGTTTCTGGTGCTCTGTGCGGTCATTCTCGCCCTCAAGGTTTGAAACCGTCGATGATGTAGTCGGCCATGCATTCGGTGATGGGTGAGGGGGTCTTCGGGTTGCGCAGCAGCACGATGCTGGCCGTTGGCAGATGTGGCAAGTGTTCGGCATCGCCGAGGATGCGCAACTCCGGTGTGGCCAGGCTTTGAAACTGCGCGGTGACCGCAAGGCCTGCGCTGACCACGGCAGTGATCGCCGCCATGCTGGAACTGGTGTAGGCGATGCGGTACTCACGCTCCACGCTGTCCAGCGCATTGCAGGCCCAGTCGCGACAAAAGCAATGGGTATTGAACATCGCCAGCGGCATGGGCTTTTGTTCATGAGGCGCGAAGCCGATGGCCTCCATCCAGACCAGGCGCTCGTGACGCAACAGCGTACCGATCTCGGTGCCGGGCTTGCGCGTCACAATGGTCAGATCAAGGTCCTGGCGTTGCAGCAGCAAATCGGACGGTTCGCAGTGCACTTCCACCTGAACCAGCGGATAAGCCTGCGCGAACTGCGAAAGGATGCCGGGCAAAAAGCGCATCACGTAATCGTCGGGCGAGCCGATTTTCACCACGCCGACCATGTGCGGCTCGCGCAAGGTGTTGAACACTTCGCTGTGCAACTTGAGAATCCGCCGTGCGTAGCCGAGCAGTACCTGGCCCTCTGCTGTGAGGTTCAGGGTCCGGCCTTCACGCTGGAACAGTTGACGCTGAACGACATCCTCTTCCAGACGCTTCATCTGCATGCTGACCGCCGATTGAGTGCGGTTGACCACTTCACCTGCGCGAGTGAAACCGCCGTGGTCGGCAATGGCCACAAAGGTACGAAGCAGTTCGGTATCAATGCCCGGATAATTGGCCAAATCATCAATCTCCCAGATGGACTGCATAAGAAACATTCGTTGGATTGATCCTACGCCAGGCGCGAGACTTCAGTCATCCCACATGGAGGGCAAGATGATGAAAGGTCAAAAAGCGGGTGTAGTGGACTCAAGGCCTGTCGAGCATGTGCAGGCAGGCAGGGCTTTGATATCGCTGAAGCGTCATGTGCAGCGTTGGCTGGAACTGCATCGTCAGTGGCGTCTTCTGGCGCAGATGAGCGATGGCGCGCTCAAGGATCTGGGCTTGAGCCGGGCGGATATTCAACAGGAAGTCGAACGTCCGTTCTGGGACGACCCGCTCAAGCGTTGAGCGGGCAGTGGGCGCAGCGAATTGTGTTTAACGCCGGACCTGTTTCAGGGTTTCGGCGATCAGAAACGCCAGCTCCAGTGACTGGTCGGCGTTCATGCGCGGGTCGCAGTGAGTGTGGTAGCGATCCGAAAGGCCGTCTTCAGTGATCGGGCGAGCGCCGCCGATGCATTCGGTGACGTTCTGTCCGGTCATCTCGATATGAATGCCACCGGCATAAGTGCCTTCGGCCTGATGCACCTGGAAGAACTGCTTCACTTCACCGAGGATCTGCGCAAAATCGCGGGTCTTGTAGCCGCTGCTGGCCTTGATGGTGTTGCCGTGCATCGGGTCGGAGCTCCACAGCACCTTGCGGCCTTCGCGCTCGACGGCACGAATCAGTTGCGGCAGGTGGTCGGCGACCTTGTTGGCGCCCATGCGCGCAATCAGGTTCAGGCGCCCCGGATCGTTGTCCGGGTTGAGGATGTCGATCAGACGAATCAGGTCCTCGGTGTTCATGCTCGGGCCAACCTTGACGCCGATCGGGTTGTTGACCCCGCGCAGAAACTCGACATGCGCGCCGTCCAGTTGACGGGTGCGATCACCGATCCACAGCATGTGTGCCGAGCAATCGTAATAGTCGTTGGTCAGGCTGTCGCGCCGCACAAAGGCTTCTTCGTAATTGAGCAGCAGCGCTTCGTGGGCGGTGAAAAAACTGGTTTCGCGCAGTTGCGGCGAGCTGTCCATGCCGCAGGCGCGCATGAACGCCAGGGTTTCATCGATGCGCCCGGCCAACTGGCTGTACTTGTCGGCCAGCGCCGAGTTGGCGATGAAGTCCAGGTTCCACTTGTGCACCTGATGCAGATCGGCAAACCCGCCCTGTGCGAACGCGCGCAGCAGGTTCAGGGTGGCGGTGGACTGGTTGTAAGCCTGGATCAGGCGTTCCGGGTCCGGCACTCGGCTTTTTTCGTCGAAACCGATGCCATTGACGATGTCACCCCGATAAGCCGGGAGCGTCACGCCATCGATGATTTCGTCATTGGCCGAGCGCGGCTTGGCGAATTGTCCGGCCATGCGTCCGACCTTGACCACCGGGCAGCCCGCAGCGAAGGTCATGACGATCGCCATCTGCAACAGCACCTTGAAGGTGTCGCGAATCTTCGCCGCCGAAAACTCCATGAAGCTTTCGGCGCAATCGCCGCCTTGCAGCAGGAACGCCCGGCCCTGGGTCACCTCGGCAAACTGGCGGCGCAACTCCCGTGCTTCGCCGGCAAACACCAGCGGCGGATAGCTGGCCAGCGTTTGTTCGACCTTCAGCAGGTGCGCGGCGTCAGGGTAGTGAGGTTGCTGCTGAATCGGCAGTGCCCGCCAGCTGTCGGGGCTCCAGGGTTGGCTCATTATTGGCTCTAGGGTTGTGCAATCGGGTCCGCATGTTAGCAGTTCGTCGGCGCTCTGCCAGCGCGGCGCGGACCACCGGAGCGCTGACGCAGCCCGCAACGTGTGACAAAACGGCGCGCTTGCCCGACAATTCACGTTTTGCGCCCGGCGCAACGATGACCAGGAACGGTGATGACGGAAGAGCGTGAGCGCGTAGAACGAATTCTGGCCGAGGTCCACGATGACTTCGGCATGATCCGCGTGCTGGAAGTGGACGATTACCGCTTCCTCGAGTTCGGTGATGCCATTGAGCAGAGCTGTACCTTTACGGCTGATCCCAGCTGGCTGGAATACGATTACACCCGCGCGATGCTGATTGGCGCGTTGTGCCATGAGGCGCCGGAAAGCGCGCTGTTTCTGGGGCTGGGGGCCGGAACCCTGACCCAGGCGTGCATGAAGTTTCTGCCGCTGGAGGACGTCGAAGTCATCGAACTGCGCCCGGACGTGCCGCGTCTGGCCATGGAGTTCATGGGGCTCGACGACGATCCGCGCCTGTACATAAGGATTGGCGATGCGCTGGAGTTGTTGAGCAGCGCCGAGCCTGCCGACCTGATCTTCGTCGACCTGTACACCGATGTCGGGCCGGGCGTCGGGCATCTGGCCTGGAATTTCCTGCAGGGTTGCCAGCAGCGGCTCAGTCCCGGCGGCTGGCTGATCATCAACCAGTGGGCCTCTGACGATGGCAAGCCACTGGGCGCGGCGCTGCTGCGCGGCCTTTACCACCGTCATTATTGGGAGCTGCCGGTGAAAGAGGGCAACGTCATCCTCATCGTGCCGGCTGACCTGGACCAGACGCTGGATATCGATGCGCTGTATCGGCGTGCCGAGGCCCTTGCGCCTGATCTGGGTTACTCGCTGCAATCGTTGATCAAGGCTGTACGTTCGGCGACCTGAGTGGCCCGGCCGCAGTGTCGAAACTGGCGCATTGGGGGTGAGACAATTCGCCACACCCCGCAGGTCGGGATACCGGTTATCCGCAAAAACAGATTAAACGTTTAAGCGCCAATGCCCGTAATCTCGGGCCCGCGCCTTGATCGGCTCACGTTGCGGCCGGGTTCATGGGCTGTCCCTGCGCGAGAATGGCGCAATTTTTCGTAAAAAAAGACTCACCAAGGTGCGTATTTCCGGTATAGTGCGCGCCGGCCTTAACACGGCCCTCGTCGAGGTATTGCAGTTCCCCGAAGCCAGCTTCGGTCGCTTGTTCGCCTAGCGGACTAGCCTGGACGATCCATTCATCAAACGTTTTCGCAAATCCCCGCCGACAAAGCAGCCAGGGTGACCTCAAGGTCGTACACGGCACGCGCAGCTTTGAAGCATGGGTCTTTGCGGATGCACTAGAGGCAGACCCATGACCCAGGAAATCGGCGGCTTCGCCGCTCTCGAACTTCATCCAAATATCGTTGCAGCTGTCGTCGCCACTGGCTACGAAGAGCCTTCGGCCATTCAGCAGCAATCGATCCCGATCATTCTTGCCGGTCACGACATGATTGGTCAGGCGCAGACCGGTACGGGTAAAACCGCCGCGTTCGCACTGCCTATCCTGCATCGCATCGATCCGACCAAGCGTGAGCCGCAAGCACTGATTCTGGCCCCGACCCGCGAGCTGGCCCTTCAGGTTGCCACCGCGTTCGAGACCTACGCCAAACAAATGCCGGGCGTGACTGTCGTTGCAGTCTACGGCGGCGCGCCGATGGGCCCTCAGCTCAAGGCCATCCGCAACGGCGCACAGATCGTTGTCGCCACACCGGGCCGTCTCTGCGACCACCTGCGTCGTGACGAGAAAGTCCTGGCGACCGTGAACCACCTGGTTCTCGACGAAGCGGACGAAATGCTCAAGCTGGGCTTCATGGACGACCTCGAAGTCATCTTCAAGGCCATGCCTGAAACCCGCCAGACCGTACTGTTCTCGGCCACTCTGCCACAGTCGATCCGTGCCATCGCCGAACGCCATCTGCGCGATCCGAAGCACGTGAAAATCCAGACCAAGACCCAGACCGTTACCGCGATCGAGCAGGCTCACCTGCTGGTTCACGCTGACCAGAAAACCTCGGCTGTATTGAGCCTGCTGGAAGTTGAAGACTTCGACGCCCTGATCATGTTCGTCCGCACCAAGCAGGCGACCCTGGACCTGGCAAGCGCCCTTGAAGCCAAAGGCTACAAGGCCGCTGCACTGAACGGCGACATCGCCCAGAACCAGCGCGAGCGCGTTATCGAATCCCTCAAGGATGGCCGTCTGGACATCGTTGTGGCGACCGACGTTGCTGCCCGTGGTCTTGACGTTCCACGTATCACCCACGTTTTCAACGTGGACATGCCTTACGATCCAGAGTCCTACGTTCACCGTATCGGCCGTACCGGCCGTGCAGGTCGCGAAGGCCGTGCGTTGCTGCTGGTCACTCCTCGCGAGCGTCGCATGCTGCAAGTGATCGAGCGTGTGACCGGTCAGAAGGTTGCGGAAGTCCGCCTGCCGGATGCCCAGGCCGTTCTGGATGCCCGCATCAAGAAACTGACCAACAGCCTGGCGCCGCTGGTTGCTGATGCCGAATCGACTCATGGCGATCTGCTGGATCGTCTGACTGCCGACATCGGTTGCAGCCCGCGTGCCCTCGCTGCTGCACTGCTGCGCAAGGCTACCAACGGTCAGGCTCTGACCCTTGCAGCCATCGAGCGTGACCGTCCGCTGGTTCCGAACAACGCCCCTCGCGGTGATCGTCCAGAGCGTAGCGGTAGCAGCGATCGTGGTGACCGTGGCGATCGTCCTGAGCGTGAGCGTCGTGCGCCGGTTCCATTGGCCGAAGGTCGTGCTCGTTGCCGTACCGCGCTGGGTGCGCGTGACGGTATCGCTGCCAAGAACCTGCTGGGTGCAATCCTTAACGAAGGCGGCCTGGCCCGCGAAGCGATCGGCCGTATCCAGGTCCGTGACAGCTTCAGCCTGGTCGAGCTGCCGGAAGATGGCCTTGAGCGTCTGCTGACCAAACTCAAGGACACCCGTGTTGCGGGCAAGCAGCTCAAGCTGCGTCGCTATCGCGAAGACTGATCTGCCCTTGAGCTGATCGGCCAATAAAAAATCCCCGACTGGTTCGGGGATTTTTTTGCGTTGAATTCAGGCTGGCGGCTGGGGTGTCAGTCGAACCGATAGATGTCCATGCCCAGTGCGCCCATGGTAAAGCCCTGATAAGCGATGCTGAACGCACCGCCTGCGCCGCGTGCGAAATAAAGCGGCAGCAGGTGTTCGTCACTGGGGTGTGCTCGCACCGCATGAGGCGCCTGCGTGCGGTAGTGGTGCAGGGCGGCTTCATCATTGCTTTGCAGCTTGTCGATTATCCAGTCGCGAAACTCCGCGGCCCAGGGCTCGACCCTGTCAGGCGCGGCGCTCCAGTCCAGATCGTAAAGGTTATGCGTGATGCTGCCCGAGCCGATCACCAGCACACCCTGTTCGCGCAAGCCGGCCAGTGCCCGGCCCACCTGTGTCTGCAACGCCGGGCCCTGGCGACTGGGCAGTGAAACTTGCACCACCGGTATGTCAGCCTGTGGGTACATCAGCGACAGCGGCACCCAGACACCGTGGTCGAAGGGGCGTCTGCTATCGATGCGGGCAGGCAGGCCATTGGCTGTGAGCAGTTCGACTATCGTCCGGGTCAGCTCCGGCAGCCCGGGTGCGGGGTATTGCATCGCAAACAGCTCCGCTGCAAAACCGCCGAAGTCATGCCAGGTCTCGGGCTGTGGGTTGCCGTTGACGATAAGCTCGTGGCTTTCCCAATGGGCGGATACCATCACGATGGCGCGAGGCCTGGGCAGGCTGGCTGCCAGTTGTGCCAGCGCCGGCCCGCTTTCGCCGGGCTCCAGCGCGAGCGTGGGCGAGCCGTGGGAAATAAACAGGCTGGGAAACATGGAGGGCTCCAGAACAGTGGCAATGACCAATAGTCGGTCATCTTCATGATCTAATTCCAATATAAGTTCTAACGCTTTTTGATCGGATTTTCAGGAGGGTTGATGCACGCGGATTTTTGGCAGCAGCGTTGGCGCGCGGGACAGATCGGCTTTCATCAGGCGCAGGTCAATCAGGATCTGCAACAGTATTGGCCCCGACTGGGGCTTGCGCCGGAGGCTCGAGTGCTGGTGCCGTTGTGCGGCAAAAGCCAGGACATGAGCTGGTTGATCGGGCAGGGCTGCCACGTGGTGGGCGCAGAGCTGTCCGAGACGGCGGTCGAAAGTTATTTCAGCGAGCATGGCGTGCAACCGCAAATCACTCGGCAGGGCGACTTCAGTGTCTATGCCGCGCCGGGTATCGAAATATGGTGCGGGGATTTCTTCGCCCTCACATCGCAAGACATTGGCCACTGCACAGCCTTTTACGACCGCGCCGCCTTGATCGCCCTGCCAGCGGACTTGCGTGAGCGCTATGTGCAGCAGCTTGAAGCGCTGATGCCCCGAGAGTGCAACGGTTTATTGATCACCCTGGATTATGATCAGAGCCGGCTCGAAGGCCCGCCGTTCTCCGTGCCGCCTACGTGGCTGCAGGCGTTCGTGTCCGGGAACTGGAATATCACGAAGGTCGGTGAGCACGATGCGCTGCACAGCAGCCCCAAAGCCTTGAAGGCCGGGGTAGAGCGCCTTGATGAGCAGGTTTATGTGCTGGCGCGGAAATTACGCTGAATTCTGCCCGGCGCCATGCACTCAAGATCGGACGCAGAGCGTCCAGAGCGGCGTTACCACGCTGGAGCGTGGGAACGATAGGTGAAAGATGGCCCGTTGCTGCGGCCCCCGGATCAGTGTCAGGGCGAAGGAACCCGACGAAGTCGTGCCGGAAACGGAGCTGGGACTTTGCCTGCTTTGGTCCCTCAAAGTAGGGCGCCGAGAGGCGAAAAGGTGCCTTGAGTCGAAAACATATCCGGCTGACATCAAGGAACCGATAAATCCATTACGTTGCGCGCCGTGAATCAACCGCGGCGGCGCAGTGCCTCGATGCGTTGTTCCAGCGGCGGGTGGCTCATGAACAGGCCGGCGAGGCCTTTCTTGAGGCCGGCGTTGATACCGAACGCCGTCAGGCTGTCAGGCATGTTCACCGGTACGCCCTGTTCCGAGCGCAAGCGTTGCAGCGCACCGATCATCGCGTCCGTACCGGCCAGTCGTGCACCGGCATCGTCAGCGCGGAATTCGCGTTTGCGCGAGAACCACATGACAATCGCACTGGCCAGAAAGCCCAGTACCAGCTCGGCAAAGATCGTCGTGATGTAGTAGGCGATACCCTGACCGTTCTCGGTCTTGAAGATCACTTTGTCGACAAAATTGCCGATGATACGGGCGAAGAACATCACAAAGGTGTTCACCACACCCTGCACCAGGGCCAGCGTGACCATGTCGCCGTTGGCAACATGGCCGATTTCGTGCGCCAGTACAGCCTTTACCTCATCTGGCGAGAACCGCTCGAGCAGGCCCTGGCTGACGGCAACCAGTGCGTCGTTCTTGTTCCAGCCGGTAGCGAACGCATTGGCTTCATACGCCGGAAAAATACCGACTTCCGGCATCTTGATGCCCGCATCGCGGGACAGTTGTTCAACGGTCTGCAGTAACCATTGCTCATGGCGAGTACGTGGCTGGGTGATGATCTGAGTACCGGTGCTCATTTTCGCCATCCACTTGGAGATGAACAGCGAGAACAGCGAGCCGGCGAAACCGAACACAGCGCAGAAGACCAGCAGCTGATTGAGGTTCAGATCAACCCCGTTGGCCGCCATGAACCCATTGAAGCCAAAAAGGCTCAGGGTGATGCTGGCAATCAGCACGACCGCAAGGTTAGTGGCCAAAAACAGCAAAATGCGCATCATGGTCGAAACGTTCTCCTCAGGTATAAATATGTAACTCGATGCCGGGTATATAAGGTGATGACCGTCGCTATTCAACACAGGGACTATTTCAAACTGTGTCCTCTGCTCGAAACCCATGGTAATCGCGCGAAGCTGAACGGCGCCTGAGCCAGCGCAGTCGATGCCTGAAGGGTCTGTCGCGGGTCGAGAGCGCTGTTTTGAGAGCGTGCAAATAAACTGCCCCGAACAGGTCGGGGCAGTCGGGCGCAGCGAGGCAAAGAGGTAACCGTTACTGACGATAACCCTTGAGGAAGTTGCCGATGCGGCCAATGGCCTGCTCCAGCTCGTCGACCCGAGGCAGGGTCACCACGCGGAAGTGGTCAGGATAAGGCCAGTTGAACGCAGTGCCCTGAACCACCAGCAGTTTTTCCGAGAGCAGCAGGTCGAGCACAAACTTCTCGTCGTTGAAGATCGGGCAGACCTTCGGGTCGATGCGCGGGAACGCATACAGCGCGCCCATCGGCTTGACGCAGCTCACGCCGGGAATGTCGTTGAGCAACTCCCAGGTGCGGTTGCGCTGCTCCAGCAGGCGACCTGGTGGCAGGATCAGGTCATTGATGCTCTGGTAGCCGCCCAGCGCGGTCTGGATGGCGTGCTGGCTAGGCACGTTGGCGCACAGGCGCATGTTGGCCAGAATGTCGATGCCTTCGATGTAGCTCTGCGCGTTGTGTTTCGGCCCGGAAATGGCGATCCAGCCCGAGCGGAAGCCCGCAACGCGGTACGATTTCGACAAGCCGTTGAAGGTCAGGCACAGCAGGTCCGGCGCCAGCGAGGCGGTGCAGATATGCACGGCGTCGTCATACAGGATTTTGTCGTATATTTCGTCGGAGAACACCACCAGGTTGTGCTGACGGGCCAGCTCCAGCATGCCCAGCAGCACTTCGCGGGAATACACCGCACCGGTGGGGTTGTTCGGGTTGATGATGACCATGGCCTTGGTGTTCGGCGTGATCTTGGCCTTGATGTCTTCAAGGTCAGGCCACCAGTTGGCCTGCTCGTCGCACAGATAATGCACCGGGCTGCCACCGGACAGCGCAACTGCGGCGGTCCACAATGGGTAATCGGGTGCCGGAACCAGCACTTCGTCGCCGTTATTTAGCAGCGCCTGCATCGACATCACGATCAGCTCGGAAACGCCGTTGCCCAGGTAGATGTCTTCGATGCCGACACCTTCGACCTGCTTCTGCTGGTAGTACTGCATGACCGCCTTGCGGGCGCTGAACAGGCCCTTGGAGTCGCTGTAGCCCTGAGCGGTCGGCAGGTTGCGGATCACGTCCTGCAGGATTTCGTCCGGCGCCTCGAAACCAAACGGTGCCGGGTTGCCGATATTCAGCTTGAGGATGCGATGGCCTTCCTCTTCCAGGCGTTTGGCGTGCTTGAGCACTGGCCCGCGAATGTCGTAGCAGACGTTTGCGAGCTTGTTCGATTTGTTGAACTGCATGGTGATGATCCCGAAAATGGACGAGCTGTTGCCGGCTTGCAATGAAGGTCGCAGCACGTTCGCCATGAAAATGGGTTTGTATGCGACAAACGCGGGTGCCAGACTGATGCCTGACCTGGCGCAATCATACGTGCCACCTGATCTGTGGAAAAGGTACAGATCGGGCTTTTTCGAATTCGGAGGTGTACCTGTGGACAAGTTGCAGAAAACGCTCGAAGAGTGGAAAGAAATGCTCGACCCGGCGCAGTACAGCGTTTGCCGCCTCAAAGGCACCGAGCGACCGTTTTCCGGCAAGTACAACGATACGAAAACAGCGGGCGTCTACCATTGCATCTGTTGCAACGAGGCGCTGTTCGACTCCACCACCAAGTTCGATTCGGGCTGCGGCTGGCCGAGCTTCTACGCCCCGCTGGAAGGCAGTGCGGTGGTCGAAGTGCGTGATGTCAGCCACGGAATGATTCGCACCGAAGTGGTCTGCGCCCGATGCGACGCCCACCTGGGGCACGTGTTTCCCGATGGTCCGCCACCCACCGGGCTGCGTTACTGCATCAATTCGGTATGCCTGGAACTGGTGCCACGCGAGTAGCAAGGCAGCGGCATGCAGCGGCTGCGGGCCTTATCGGCGTGCATCAATGACCGCAATTGGCGTGCGGTCTGCGCAATTGCACGCTAACGTCAGTGCGCATGTCCTGATCTCCAAATCGCCCCAACCGCCCCGAGGCTTCTTTTGATGAGCGAAAACCTGCTGAACATCCCGGTCACGACGATCAAGGGAGAACAGAAAACCCTCGCCGATTTCGCTGGCAAGGCGGTCCTGGTGGTCAATACGGCCAGCAAATGCGGTTTCACGCCCCAATACAAAGGGCTGGAAAAACTCTGGCAGGACTACAAGGATCAGGGGTTGGTGGTGCTCGGCTTTCCGTGCAACCAGTTCGGCAAGCAGGAGCCGGGAGACGAGGGCGCTATTTCCGGTTTTTGCGAACTGAACTACGGCGTCAGCTTCCCGCTGTTCAAGAAAGTCGATGTCAACGGTGATCAGGCCCATCCCTTGTTCGTTCAGCTCAAGGAGCAGGCGCCGGGGCTGCTGGGCACCGAGCGCATCAAGTGGAATTTCACCAAGTTCCTGATTGGTCAGGACGGCAAGCTGGTCAAGCGTTTTGCGCCATTGACCAAGCCTGAAGAACTGACGGATGAAATTGAAGCGCTGCTGCGTTAAATCTGTCAGCGGTCGTCAGTGACGGGGATCCATTGATCCAGAATGCCGGCCAGTTCAGCGCGTCGGAACGGCTTGGCCAGGTAGTCGTTCATGCCGGCCGCCTTGCAGCGTTCACGCTCGTCGGGCATGGCGTTGGCGGTCAGCGCAACGATCGGCAGATTGGGCCAGCGGCCGCTGCTGCGGATCTGGCGGGTGGCCTGGTAGCCGTCCATGACCGGCATGTTGCAGTCCATCAACACCAGGTCGAAATGGCCGTGCTCCAGTTGTTCCAGCGCCTCCCCACCGTGACTGCTGATGATCACTTCGCAGCCGAGCTTGCTCAGTATGCCTTTGGCCACCAGTTGATTGACCGGGTTGTCTTCCACGAGCAGGACGCGGGCCACACGCCGGGTCGGCTGATCGAGCGCCAGCGTGTCCCGCTTGCCGGTGTCTTCCTGGTTCAGGACGCGTCGCAGTGCGTGGTACAGCGCGTTGCGGGCCAAGGGCCGGGCCTGCTGTTGCAATGGCGCAAGGGCTGCAACCTGTTCGCCCGGCATGAAATTGCCGTAAGCCGTGACCAGCAAAATCGGCACCGGCGTGGTCGGGCGAATCGCGAACAGGCACTCGGGGCAGTCGGTGATGACCAGATCTGGAGCATTGTCGAGGTCCAGATCGTCCGGGCTGTCGTCGATACTGCGCCGCTTGAGGTCCACTCCCCAGAAGGGCAGCAGGCTGCCGAGCAATTCCACAAGACCGCTGCCGGCCGAGCTGACCACAGTTACCCGGCCTCTGAGCGGGTTCTGCGCAACCGCAGGCACGTGCACCGGTAATGGCAGTTCAGCGCAGAACTGGCTGCCGAAACCCGATTGCGACTGGATGCTCAATGTGCCGTGCATGGCCTCGCAAAGGTTGTTGGTCAGCGCCAGGCCCAGCCCGGTGCCGCCGTACTGGCGGGTGATTGCGGTTTCGGCCTGGGTGAACGGCTGGAATATTTTTGCCTGGGCATCCTGCGCGATGCCGATACCGGTGTCGCGCACCTCGATGCGTACGCGATGTTCCCCGCTGGCCGCATCCTGATGGTGGGTCAGGCGCACATCGACACGCCCGAAACGCGTGAATTTGAGCGCGTTGGACAGCAGGTTGCTGACGATCTGCCGGACCCGGGTCGGGTCGCCGGTGACCATCGCCGGAAAATCCGGCGCAATCAGGCAGGTCAGTTCCACGCTGGGCGCGGCATTCTGCGAGAGCAGATTGGCCGTGTCCTCGATCAGCCCCCCAAGGTCGAACGGAATGCGCTCGATCTCCAGATGGCCGGCGTCGAACTTGGACATGTCGAGAATATCGTTGAGCAGTTCGACCAGTACCTTGCCCGAGTCGTGGGCGATCATCAGTTGCTGGCGTTGCTCGGCCCCGAGCGGGCTGTCAAGCGACAGCGCCAGCATGCCCAGCAAACCGTTGAGTGGCGTGCGGATTTCATGACTCATGTGCGCCAGAAACGCCGAGCGTGCATTCGCCATGTCCAGTGCCGTGCTGCGCGCGATCTGCAGTTCTTCGTTGGACTCGCGCAGGCGCATGTTGCTGGACTTGAGCTCGTTGGTACGCGCCGAAACAATGTTTTCCAGCTCGTTGAGATGGTCGGTCAGCCGATCCTCGGCGGCGCGGCGCCTGGAAAATTCGCTGCTCATGGTTTCGAACTGGCGGTTGAACGTGGCGACCAGAACGCCGATTTCGTCCTTCTCGTGATACGGCGGGCAGGTGATTTTCGCCTGATCGACAGTGCGTGGGTCGCGGCTGCTCAAGTCGCGGATGACCCTCACCAGCGGCTTGGTCAGGGTTGCGTAGAACAGAATGGTCAGAATGCCAGCCAGCGCCAGACTGCGGACAAAGCCATTGAGCAGGGTGATCTCGGCGCGTTGCAGAAAGTGGCTGCCGAACGCGAAGGTGTCCACGGTCAGGTACAGTGTGCCGATGGTTTCGTCTGGCAGGTGGTCAAGGTGCAGCTTCTCCTGAAACTGCCGGCTTTCGCCGAACAGCCAGTCACTGAGCACCCGGTAACGCCCGGTCGCAGTCGCTCGTTCGACGCTGGCGAGCACCGTGTCGTTGTTGTCGGTCAGCCTGGCACTGACCACGGCAGGGGAGTGCAACAGCCCAAGGGTGAGCTCCTGGGCGAGTTCGGCGTCGATGTTGTAGGCGATACGCGAGGCCGGGTTCTGGATGATTTCCAGCAGTGATCCGATTTCGCGATTGATGGAGGCGTCTTCGCTGGCATAATCGATCGCAATCTGCGCCACGCTCAACAGGGTGCCAAGCGCAAAGCCGATCAGTACGGCAAGGCGTGCCTGCTTGAACGAAAGCCTGTTTTTGAGCGATATATCCATGAGTACCTACTGCCACTTCTGCTGCGCCAAGCATAGCTGATCGGCACTGGTGATTAATCAGTTAAATATGAGGAGATCCCGTGGATTCTCGGTTGGATGCTTTTTTGCAGCGTGCCGATGCCGTACTGGCTCGGCTCGAACCGTTGCTGCCAGCGCTGCGTGAGCCGGTCGACTGGTCACAGGCGCTGGCGGCTCGCTGGGTGCGTGAAGGCCGTAGCGGCTATCTGATGCCGCTGGAGGTCAGCCTGGAGACGCGGCTGACCGACCTGATCGGCGTCGACCTGCAGCGTGACCAGTTGGGGCGCAACACGCGCCAGTTCATTAATGGCCTGCCCGCCAACCATGCGTTGCTGTGGGGCTCGCGCGGCACCGGCAAGTCGTCCTTGATCCGCGCACTGCTCACCGAATACGCCCCCGTTGGCCTGCGTCTGATCGAGATCGAGCGCGATCACCTGGGCGATTTGCCGCGCTTGGTCGAGCAATTGCAAAAACTGCCGCAGCGTTTCGTGCTGTTCTGTGATGATCTGTCGTTCGAATCGGGCGAGGGTGATTATCGCGTGCTGAAAAGCGTGCTCGACGGTTCGCTGGAGCAGGCACCGGACAACGTGCTGCTGTACGCCACGTCCAATCGCCGCCATCTGGTGCCCGAGAAGGAAAGTGACAATGCCGACTGGAAGCACGTAGACGGCGAACTGCACCCCAGCGAGGCGGTGGAAGACAAGATCGCCTTGTCTGACCGGTTCGGTTTGTGGTTGTCGTTCTATCCGTTCACTCAGGAACATTACCTGAACGTGGTCGAACACTGGATCACGCAACTGGCGCACAAGGCCGGCTTGCAGTGGCAGCGCGACGAGGCACTGGAAAAAGCCGCGATCCGCTGGGCCACTGCCCGCGGCAATCGTAATGGGCGCTGTGCCTATCAATTTTCACGTTACTGGGTAGGCCTACAATTGCTGGAGCAACAAAGATGATTGATTTGCAAAATACCGGTGCCGGCCTTGATGGCTACGCCTTGCTGGCCGCCCAGCTTGAGTCGCTGTTGGCCGACGAGCGTGACTTCATTGCCAACGCCGCGCAGTTTTCGGCTTTTCTCTACACCCAGATCGACGACCTGAACTGGGCAGGTTTTTATCTCAATCGTGACGAAGAACTGGTGCTTGGGCCGTTTCAGGGGCAGATTGCCTGCGTGCGTATTCCTTTCGGTCGAGGCGTTTGCGGTGCGGCGGCGCAGAGTCGGCAAACCCAGCGTGTTCAAGACGTGCACGAGTTTGCGGGGCATATCGCCTGCGACAGCGCATCGAACAGCGAGCTGGTGGTGCCGTTGGTCAAGGGCGAGCGTCTGATCGGCGTGCTGGACCTGGACAGTCCGAGTGTGGGGCGTTTCAGCGAGGTGGATCAGGCGGGGGTCGAGCGTCTGGCAGCTATCTTTCTGGCCGCGACCGACTGCTGAGCCGGTCGACCTGCCGCTGCCGGCGTTAGCCTGAGCAGCGGCGGGGCAGTCATCAATCGTAGATGACTTTCTTTTTCCATTCCGATTCGGAATCGTCAGCCTTGAGGCCTTCGGTCAGCGCGTTGTCGTCGTCTTCGGTCGGCGCCGTGTTGGTCAGCACCATCGAGTTGGCGCGCGCCAGTTGTTTCTCCATCGCCAGAAGCTGCTGTTGATAAGTGACCGGGTCCGGCTGGTTGCGCAGGTACTGCACGCCGCGTTCAAAGGCCAGACGGGCCTGACCAGGCTGGTCCTGGGTGAGCGCTGTCTGGCCGAGGTTATTGAAGAACTCGATGTGCAGCGTGACCAGAATGGTGCGAATTTCGCGGATCCAGTGCTTGGCTTCGCTGGTCTGCAAAAAGCCGTCGTGGGCAGCGCGCGTTACCTGACCATGCAGGGCTTCGAGTAGAAAGCGCACGTCCTTGGCCTTGGCTTCGGTCTGAATTGGCGTCACCGGGTTCGGCACATCAATGCGTTCGCCCTTGCCGATCTGTTCTTCCAGTTCGCCAATGCGGTGCTTGAGCTGGGCGTTGCCCTTGTCCAGGTTCAGCATGCGCTGCACCACATTCAGTTCCAGGCGCGTGAGCAGCAGCTTCAAGGCTGGTGACATCAACTGGCCGGGAAATACTTCAGTGATCTCACTGCAACGACGCAGTCGATCACTGAGTTCTACCTTGGTGCGCGCCTTTTCCAGTTTGCCGTTTTCAGCGACGTGATTCAGGTAGCCGATCGCGATGAGCAGTGCGATACCTGCTACTACCATCAGCGTGATCATGAGTGGGGTCACTGTGCAAACCTCATTTGTTCAAATAATTTTAGTGCGAGTGTAGTGGCTAAGCACAACTGCGCATAGATGTCCTTATTGGACTATGTCGGCATCTCTTCTATATAGATGAGGCCGTTGAGCCGTCGCGAGGCAAATGGCGACCATCGGTCAGCCTCCTGAACGGCATCGAAGTTATTGATTTCAATAAATTTTCAGATTGGGGTTGACGACCCCTCAAAGCATCCATAGAATGCGCGCCACTTACAGCGTAAAGCACACAGCGTAGCGCAAATAAGTAGTGAATGTTGTACGTGTGTCCCCTTCGTCTAGTGGCCTAGGACACCGCCCTTTCACGGCGGTAACAGGGGTTCGAGTCCCCTAGGGGACGCCATTGCGGGAATAGCTCAGTTGGTAGAGCACGACCTTGCCAAGGTCGGGGTCGCGAGTTCGAGTCTCGTTTCCCGCTCCATTTTTAAGCAATCTTGCTCACGGGCAAGGTTGAGTGAAACCAGTACACATCTTCGGATGGCGTCTGGAACTGAAATACACACCATGTGTTTCAGGCTGTGTCCCCTTCGTCTAGTGGCCTAGGACACCGCCCTTTCACGGCGGTAACAGGGGTTCGAGTCCCCTAGGGGACGCCATATTGCGGGAATAGCTCAGTTGGTAGAGCACGACCTTGCCAAGGTCGGGGTCGCGAGTTCGAGTCTCGTTTCCCGCTCCATATTCACAAAAACGCCGCTCAACAGAGCGGCGTTTTTGTTTGTGCTTTTTTTGTGGTGCGTTATAAAAAACGCCGCTCCAGAGAGCGGCGTTCGGTGTTACACCTCATCAAGGCATCTGCGGCGTTTCATTAGGGCGCATGTCAAACACCAGCACTTCTGCGTCCACCCCGTCTTTCAGGCTGATCAACTGTTCGCTGCGCACGCGCACGCCGTCCCCTTCGCCCAGTTGCTCGCCATTGAGTACCACGCTGCCACGGGCGACATGCACGTAGGCGTAGCGGTTGGCTGCCAGTTCCAGCGTTGCGGTTTCATCACCCTCGAACAGGCCGGCGTACACGCGGGCGTCCTGACGAACCTTCAGCGAACCGTCCTCGCCTTCAGGCGAGATAATCAGTTGCAGGCGACCGCGTTTCTGCTCAGCGCTGAAATGCTCCTGCTGGTAATTCGGCGTGGCGCCTGCAACGTTGGGTACGATCCAGATTTGCAGGAAATGCACACCTTCGGTCTGCGAGTGATTGAACTCACTGTGCGCCACGCCGCTGCCGGCACTCATCAATTGCACGTCGCCTGGGCGAATCACCGAGCCGGTACCCAGCGTGTCTTTGTGCTCCAGCGCACCCTCCAGCACGTAGGAAAAGATTTCCATGTCGCGGTGCGGATGCTGGCCGAAACCCTTACCGGCGGTTACGCGGTCGTCATTAATGACCAGCAGATCGGAAAAGCCCTGTTCCTGCGCGTTGCGGTAGCTGGCAAAGGAAAAGGTATGAAAGGATTTCAACCAGCCATGATCAGCTGCGCCACGATCGGAAGCTTTGCGAAGAGTCAGCATGATTCTTTCTCCATCCGTTTATCGACGCTGCACATTCAGCAATCGATCAAGTGAGACGAAGGTTACGGTTTATCGACTGTCGCAATAAGTAGCTGAAAGATGAATGACTGTCTCGCTGTGGTTGACAGTGCCGGACGGCACGTTACGCTCTGTCGAACAGCATTCAGCGTTCATTCAGGCCTTGATACATGAACCCTTTTGAAGACATGCGTATTTTCTGTCAGGTCATGGAGTCCGGCAGCTTCACGGCGGCATCCGACAAACTGGGTCTGTCCAAGCAGTTCGTCAGCCGCCGTCTGATGCAGCTGGAAGAGCGACTCGGCGTGCGCCTGCTCAACCGCTCGACGCGGCGTCTGGATGTCACGCCGCTGGGCCAGAGCTACTACGAATCGGCCCTGCGTCTGCTGGCCGAAGTCGAACAGGTCGAGCAGGGCATCACCGGGCAGAACAGCGAGCCGCGCGGCACATTACGCCTGAGTGCGCCGTTGTCGTTTGCCGTGGCGCATCTGGGGTGTCTGCTGCCGGTGTTTTTGCAGCGCTACCGTGACGTGGCGGTGGAAGTGGACCTGAGCGATCGGCCGGTGGATGTGATCAGCGAAGGCTACGATCTGGTGCTGCGCATCGGTGTACTGGAAGATTCCAGCCTGATCGCCCGGCGCATCGCCTCGATTGATAGGGTCTACTGCGCCAGCCCCACCTACCTGGCCGAGCGGGGCACGCCGCAACAGCCTGAAGACCTGCACAGTCATGAGTGCCTGCCCTATGGCCACAGCCGTCATGTGCAGTGGCGTTTTCAGGGCACTGGCAAGCCGGTCAGCCTGAACGTCAGCGGCAGGATGCGGGCCAACAACGGCGAGCTGCTCAAGGACGCCGCCCTGGCGGGGCTGGGTATCACCTATTTGCCGACGTTCATCGTTGGCGATGCGTTGCGCGCTGGCAGTCTGGTTCGTGTACTGGATGAACTGCGCCCCGAGCCGTTGACCCTCTCTGCCGTTTATCCGCAGCATCGCCAAGCCTCGCGACCGGTGCAGGCGTTTATCGAGTTTCTGCGTGAGCGACTGGACTCGACGATCGAACCGGGTGATCGGCAATAGGCGCGAGCGATCATTCGGACGTCCTGCAAAATCATTATTTTGCATCTTAGGCTAGAACAAAAATGAATTTAGCTAATTTTTATCCGGGTGTTAGGGTCGTTGGCGGTCAATCTGATCTGCCTGATGCCTCTGGAGAAAAAACCTGTGTCGACGATCATTATCCGTTGCGGTAAACGCCTGCTGACAGGGCTGGCCTTGGTGCTGTTTGCTGTGGTGAACACGCAGGCTGCCAATCTGATCGTCGGTGATCAGAGTTACAGCGCGCAGACCGTGATGCAAGCCGCCGGTGTGCTCAAGGATTTGCCTTACGAGCTTGAGTGGAAGCAGTTCACCGCAGGCTCCCCGGTCGCTGAGGCGTTGAACGTCGGTAGCCTGGACATCGGATTGCTGGGCGATTCGCCTGCGCTGTTCATGGGTGCGCTGGGGGCGCCGATCAAGGTGATCGGCGTGTCGCGGCAGAACCTCGACGGCGTTGCGATTGTGGTGCGCAAGGATTCGCCGATCCACACGGTTGCCGATCTGGCGGGCAAGAAAGTCGCTATCTGGAAAGGCTCGTTCAGCCAGCAATTGATGCTCACCGCACTGGACAAGGCCGGGGTCGCCCGCGGCGCCGTTGATTATCGTTACCTCAGTGCACTGGATTCCTCCCACGCACTGGACGGCGGCTCGGTGGACGCGATTGCAACCTGGGAACCCTACGTCACTCAACAAGAGCGCCAGGGCGCACGCATCATCGCCACCGCCGAAGGGCTGATCCCCGCGCAGAGCTTCATTGTTGCCAACGATCAGGCCATCAAGGACAAACGTGCGCAGATCAGCGACTTCCTGCAACGCCTGCAGGCTGCCCGCGCCTGGTCGGTCAGTGACCCGCAGCACAATGAACGCTACGCCAATGCCTGGGCCGCGCTGACCAAAGCCGATGCGCAGGTCGCACGCCGCTGGTTTTCCCGCGCGCTGGTCGTGGTGGTGCCGATTACCCCGCAAGTGGTGGCCGGTGCGCAGCAGACCATCGACTTTTTCAACAACGCCGGGCTGACCAAGCGCTATCCTGCTGCCAGCGTGTTCGACGAGTCGTTCAATGCGGCGCTGGGCAGCCAGACGCAGGTTGCCCGCTGATCGACCGCCTCATCCGGGAGCCCGCACCATGAGTTTCACGTCATTGCACTGGGGCGCTTATCGTCCGCAGGTTGAGGGCGGCAAGCTGACGGCCTTGCTGCCAGCGGAATGGGACACGCACCCTTCGCCGATTGGCGATTCGGTAGCCCAGGCCATTACCTCGCCGACGCGCGTCATGCGCCCGGCGGTGCGCCGCAGCTTTCTTGAAAAAAACGGCGGGTGTCCGCAACTGCGCGGGCAGGAGCCCTTCGTCGAGGTGTCATGGGCGGTGGCGCTGGACCTGGTTGCCAAGGAGTTGCAGCGCGTCAGACGCGAGTACGGCAATCAGGCGATTTTTGGCGGCAGCTACGGCTGGGGCAGCGCGGGGCGCTTTCATCATGCGCAAAGCCAGTTGCACCGCTTCCTCAACTGCATCGGCGGCTATGTGTCCAGCACCGACAGCTACAGCCTGGGCGCCGGGCGGGTGCTGATGCCGCACATTGTCGGCAACATGGACTGGCTGCTGGCGGCGCATACGTCCTGGAACAACCTCGCCGAGCACTGTGAGCTGTTCGTCGCCTTTGGCGGGTTGCCCGCCAAGAATGCGCAAACCAGCCCCGGCGGGGCCAGCGACCACCTGTTGGTCGACGCGTTGCAACGTATGTCCGATGCAGGGGTGCAGTTCGTCAACGTCAGCCCGCTGCGTGATGATCTGGCAGGTCCGACGCACAACCAGTGGTTGGCGGTACGTCCCGGCAGCGACACCGCATTGATGATGGCGCTTTGCTGGGTGCTTATCAGCGAAGGTCTGCACAACGAAGATTTCGTCCAGCGCTACACCGTGGGTTATGAGCGTTTTCGCGACTACCTGCTGGGCTACACCGACGGCCAGCCGAAAGACCCGCGCTGGGCGGCGGCGCTGACCGATATTCCGGCAGAGCAGATTGTCGAACTGGCGCGGCGTATGGCCAGCAAGCGCACCATGATCAATGTCGCCTATTCACTGCAGCGCTCCATTCATGGGGAGCAACCGTTCTGGATGACCGTTACCCTCGCGGCATTGCTGGGGCAGATCGGCTTGCCCGGTGGTGGATTCGGCCTGGGTTATGGCTGTATGAACAACACCGGCAGCGGCCGCAAGGCGTTTTCCGGGCCGCGCTTTTCCCAGGGCAGTAACCCGATCAAGGCATTTATTCCGGTGGCACGGGTGACCGACATGTTGCTCAACCCCGGCACGTCGTTCGATTACAACGGCCAGCAGCAGACTTACCCGGACATCCGGCTGGTGTACTGGGCGGGCGGCAACATCTTTCACCACCATCAGGACCTCAACCGACTGCTGGAGGCCTGGAAGCGACCGCAAACCATCATAGTTCACGAACAGTTCTGGACCGCTCAGGCGCGTTATTCGGATATCGTGCTGCCCGCGACCACGGCACTGGAGCGCAATGACATCGGCAGTTCGGCGTCTGACCGCTTCATGATCGCCATGCAACAGGCCATCGAGCCGGTGGGCGAGTCCCGCGATGATTATTCGATTCTGGCCGGGCTGGCTGAACGGCTTGGCGTCGAACAGGCGTTCACCGAAGGTCGCGATGCCCAAGCCTGGCTGCAATTCATTTACGACGAATCCCGTGAGCGCGCTGAAACTTTCGAAATTGCTCTGCCGGACTTCGCGCAGTTCTGGCGTGACGGTTTGCTGGAAATCGACTATCCGCCCACCGATAACGTACTACTCAAACCCTTTCGCGACGACCCCGATACGCACCCGTTGCCAACGCCGTCCGGGCGCATCGAGATTTTCTCCGAGCGCATCGCCGGGTTTGGCTATGCCGACTGCCCCGGCCACCCGGTGTGGCTGGACAAACCCGCGCCGAGCCATGCGCTGCATCTGCTCTCCAATCAGCCCAAAACCCGTCTGCACAGCCAGTACGACCACGGCAGCTACAGCCGAGCCTCGAAAATACAGGCCCGTGAGCCGCTGACCCTCAACCCCCTGGATGCGCAGCTGCGCGGGGTGGTCGATGGCGACGTGGTCAAGGTGTTCAACGAGCGAGGGGCGTTTCTGGCGGGCGTCATCGTGTCGGACGGTATCCGGCCCGGCGTGGTGCAGATCGCCACCGGCGCGTGGTTCGATCCGCTGGTGCATGGCGAGCCTGGCAGCCTGGAAAAGCACGGCAATCCCAATGTGATTACGCTGGATGTCGGCGCCTCCAGCCTGTCGCAAGGCTGTGCTGCGCAGACCGCTTCAGTAGAAATCGTCAAATGGGATCAGGCGGTGCCGCCGGTGACGGCGTTCGAGCCGCCGCCATTGCTCTGAAAGCGGCTTACTGGCTCTGCTTGCGTGCCGCAAATACCGCTTTGCCCACGCCCATCAACACGGCGTCGTTCTGCGGCGTATGCACCCGGCCGCATAGCACGTTGCGGTAATGACGCTGCAGCGGGTTAGTGCGTGAAAGCCCGGGATTGCCCGAGGCCTCAATGGCCAGTTCCACTGCGCGGATGGCATTGCCGGTCACCAGGTATTTGATCTGCGCGGCATGCTGTGCGGGTGTGTGCCCTTGGGCGGCGGACTCCAGCAGGCTGCGGTTGGCGAACAGCAGTGTGTCGATCTGCCCGACTGTTTCCTGAAAGCGCGGCAGGGTCGACAGCGCGGCGCCCAGGTTGGAAGGCGTGCGCTGTTCCAGCCAGTGCACCAGCCAGTCGCGGGCAGATTGAGCGATGCCATCGTAGACCGACGACAGCAGCACCGACATCCACAGCATGCCGGCACCATCAAGCTCGGATTGCGGGGCGCTCCACGGACTGACGCTGACCGCGTGTTCGAGCGGCACTCGCACGTTGTCGAACCTGACCTCGTGGCTGCAGGTGGCGCGCATGCCCAGATGGTCCCAGTCCTCGACGATGCTGATCCCGGGCGTGTCCTTGTGCACCAGCCAACTGCCGACCAGCGGGTCCTCGTCATCGCTGCGCGCCCACACGGCGAACCAGGTCAGGCCATGGCTGCCGGTGGAGTAGATCTTGCTGCCGCTGATGCGCCAGCCTTCGGCGCTGCGCCGGGCGATGGTGCCCGGCAAGCCGCCACGCGCAGGTGTGCCCAGGTCGGGTTCGACACGCAGCGCGTTGATCAGCGCGCCCTCGTGCACGGCGTCTTTGGCCACCTGTTCGCGCAGGTGGCTCGGCCAGTTGCGGTTGTCCTGCAGCCTGGAATGCTGCAGGTACTGCATGACCAGAATCAGCGCTGTCGAAGGCTCGCCTCTGGCCACTGCGCTGATGACCTGCTGCGCCCGCGACAGGTCGGCAGCGCCGCCGCCCAGTTCGGCAGGCACGGTCAGGCCGAGCAGTCCGTGGCTGTGCAGCAAGCGGAAGTTGGCGTGAGGGAACTGCGCGCTGATGTCGTACTGCTCGGCTGTTTCGGCCAGCGTGCGGGTCAGGTCGGCCAGCCGCTGGGTGAAATCCTCGGCTGACTCGGGCGATTCATACTGCTGGCGCGGGGTAGGGCGCAGGGTTGAAAGTGTCATGCGGGGTCCTTTTCGCAGCGGTTATGCAGCGGTTATCGAGCGGCGGCCTGAGCAATCTCTGCGCGCGAAGCGTTGAAGCGCTTGTCGAAGCCTGTTGAAACATCGATTTTTCTGGTCAGGATGCCCTCAGCCAGATAGGTGTCAGCGGTGTTTTGCAGGCCCTGGATGATCTGATCGTCAATCGGCGTGCGCTGCATCTTCGTCGCGTTGGCCACTGCCAGATGCACCGCCAGCGGCAGGCCGGTGACCTTCGCTTGAGCGGCTGCGTATTCTTCCGGATGGGCGTTGGACCAATTGAAGGCGCGCTCGACCCTGGCCACAAAATCGTCCAGCTGAGCGCGTTTGCTTTCGATGGCTTTGCTGGTTGCCGCCAGGTACAGGTGATTGCTCAGCAGTTCGCTGCCACTGACCAGTACGCGTGCGTCGCTCTGGGTGATGGAAATCGTGGTGTAAGGGTCCCAGGTTGCCCAGGCATCGGCGTCGCCGCTGTCCAGCAGCAGGCGTGATTCGCTGGGCAGCATATTGATGAAGGTCACGTCGCTGGTTTTCAGACCTGCTTGGTGCAGGGCGCGAATCGCCAGGTAATGGCCGATGGAGCCGCGCCCGGTGACGATACGTTTGCCCTTGAGATCGGCCACGGTCTTGATCGGCGAATCTTTGGGCACCAGCACCGCCGTGGTGAAGCGGCCCTGAGCGTGGGTGATGCTGACCACTTTCAGTGGCGCACCGGCGCCGAGCGCGAACACATAAGGTGCATCGCCCAGCGCACCGATGTCCACCGCGCCAGCATTCAGCGCCTCACCCAGCGGTGCGGCGGAAGGAAACTCCGAAAACTGAATCTCGTAAGGCACATCCTTGAGTTCACCGGAGACTTGCAGCAGTGTTTTCAGCAGCGACTTCTGATTGGCCACCCGCAGCGGTGCCTGTTCGGCAGCCACCACCTGCTGCCCTGCCAGTAGGCTGAGCAACGCGCCCAGCAGCAGGGCTTTAAGGGGCAGGGCGGATTTGAAAAAAGGCAGCATTAAGGTGTTTCTCCATTGAGTCGGTTGGTCGGCCGTGACCCTTATCGTTCCTCACGCTCCAGCGTGGAAATGCCTTGAGTGACGCTTCGCGTCACAAATCTGCGTCGCACCGCTGGTTCACAGTTGGACGCGAAGCGTCCAGAAATGCATGCCAACGCAGAGCATTGGCACGATAGTCATTCACACGCTCAAATCACGTAAAACCCGTGTGTCCCGTCCCGGGCCAATTGCTCCACCAGGCCAAACTCCCAATCCAGGTACGCTTGCATGGCTTCGCGCGGAGCATCGGTGCCTTCATAAGGGCGGCGGTAGCGGTCGATGCGTGGCGAGGCCAGTCGGCTTTCGCCGTGCTCCAGCGGCAAGCCGGCCTTGATCCAGCTGGCGGTGCCGCCTTCGAGCAAAAACACCGGCGTGTCGGTCAGTGCCTCAAGGTCGGCGACCGCAAAGCGCGCCAGACGGCTGCTGCCGCAAGTCAGCACGTAGCGGTCAGCGGCAGGCAGGTTGCCCAGCGCCTGCTTGAGGTCGGCACGCAGGGTCCACCAGGCACCGGGAATGTGCTGTTTGACATAATTGGCGCTGGTGGTGAAATCCAGCACCGCCACCTCGACCTGTGACTGCCACAACACAAGCGTCTCGACGCTGATCGCCTCGACTTGCGGCGGGATCGGGAAGGGCGCGTCCCAGTCGCCCTGTTCGCTGAAGTCTGCTGCCTGTAGATCATCGACAACCGACACATCCCAGCCCAGTTGTGCCAGCCAGGAAGCGGACATGTTGGCGCGTACGCCGTCGTCGTCCACCAGCGCGATCCGTGCGCCGCGCACACTGGCGAAATGATCGGTTTCCTGCACCAGCTGCCCACCCGGCGTCGAGCGCGCACCGGGCAGATGGCCTTTGGCAAATTCTTCCGGGGTGCGTACATCGAACAGGTAAGTGGTGCGCGAAGTGTCGGTTTGCCAGTGTTGCAGGTCAGCGCGGCTGGCGCGTTTGACACGGGCCCGGTCAGCGACCTTGCGCGCATCGGCACTGGCGGTTTCACGAGTGTCTTCACTGACCGCTGCAAAACGCCGGTTCTGGCCATGATCAAGTGTCTGCCCGGCCAGCAGCCAGCCAATCGTGCCGTTGCGCAGCGCATTGATCTGATTAGGCAGGCCTGCGTTAACCAGCGACTGGGTGCCGATGATGCTGCGCGTGCGACCGGCGCAATTGACGATGATTCGCGTGTTCGGGTCCGGTGCCAGCTCCCGCGCCCGCAACACCAGTTCGGCCCCCGGCACACTGATACCACCGGGGATGCTCATGGTCTGGTATTCGTCATAACGCCGCGCATCCAGCACCACTACATCGGCGTTGCTGTCGAGCAGGGCTTTGACTTCTTCGGCGGCCAGCGATGGCGTGGCGCGGTGATGCTCCACCAGTTCGCCAAACGCCTTGCTCGGCACGTTCACATCAATGAACAGCTCGCCGCCAGCCTCACGCCAGCCCTGCAAACCGCCATCGAGCAGTTGCACATCGCTGTAGCCGAGCGCTTGCAGGCGTTGCAGCGCAATGTGCGCCAGACCTTCGCCGTTGTCATAGAGGGTGACAGCAGTATCACGACGTGGAATCCGCGAAAAAACCTCCAGCTCCAGTTTCGACAGCGGGATGTTCACGGCAAACAGCGGATGAGCCTCGGCAAACGGCGCTTCTTCACGCACGTCTACCAGGGCCAGTTCCTGACGGTCCAGCAACGCCTGACGAACGTCGGCAAAAGATCGGGTGGCGGGTGTGGTCATCGGGTGTAACTCCCTGTTGGCAGGTCCTGGTGGGCACGTGTGATAGCAGCGGCGTTGGAATAGCCGGAAATGAACAGTTTTTCGCTGCCGTCCAGGTCATAGACGGCGCGTTTCACGGTGCCGATGTCGGCGCCGTACACGTGAATGCTGATCGACACCTGATCATCAAAGGCATTGCTGACCTGGTGGACATCGTTGCTGTGCGGCGACAGCGCCTCAACCTGGCCGGGTTGCAGACGAATCGACGGGCCGCTGGTCTCGAAGCGCCCTTGGGTATTGCGCACATAGCCCTGTGAATGCTCGGCGCCACGCAACATGCCGATCAGGCCCCAGACCCGATGATCGTGAATAGGCGTTCGTTGCCCCGGCCCCCAGACAAAACTGACCACCGAAAAGCGTTGCTGCGGGTCGGCATGCAACAGAAATTGCTGATAGCGGGCGGGGTCGGGCTGGGCGAACTCGTCCGCCAGCCAGTCATCATGGCTGACCAGTTGCGCCAGCAGCTTGCCGCCGCGACGCAACAGATCGCCTTCGTGCGGCTCGCTGCCTATCAGTTCGGCCAGCGCATCGATAAAGGCCCCGAGTCGTTCCGGGTGTCGGTTCTGATTCATGTCCATTCCAGATCAAGGTCAGGGGAATGGTCTGATATAAGCATAATATAGATATTTAATATGCTATTTTTTAATGATTAGGTTATAACGAAAACGTCTTTTACTTCTTTCTCGAAAGGCGCGAAATCTAGCACCGGTGGGTCAGGCGGGCTATGAATGAACGCCTGCCGGGACTATGCTTTTTGCCTATGTTTCTTCTCCTTTTTATGTGCGGTCCGAATGAAAATTGATGATATCGATGCGTTCGTTGCAGTCATCCGCTGTCAGTCGATCAGCCACGCCGCTGAATCGCTGGATCTGACCCAGCCGGCCATCACGCGCCGGGTGCAGAACTTCGAGCAGGCGCTGGGGGTCGAGCTGTTCGACCGCAATACCAAGCCGCTCAAGCCGACGCCGATGGGTATTCAGGTCTACCAGAAGTGCCTTGCCATCCTGCGCGAGATGGATTCGCTGCGCGAGCTGGTGGCCAGCGACACACCGCCCAGCGGCCTGCTGCGGCTGGGCGTGCCGCAAACCATCGGCGACGTGGTGCTGCTCGATGCGCTCAAGCAATTGCGCGGCGAGTTTCCGGACTTGCGCGCGCAGGTCAGCACCGGCTGGGGCAGCCACCTGATCGGCAAGATTGAAAACGGCGAGCTGGATGCAGCGGCAGCGCTGTTCCCGGCAGGCAAGATATTCCCGGACAACATCGTCGGTCAGTCCATCGGCAAGATGGAACTGGTGGTGGTCTGCGCCAAAGGCTCGGTGCCGAAAAAGCCCGGCAAGCTGGCAGATTGTTACGAGCAGGGCTGGGTGCTCAACCCCGATGGCTGCGGTTTTCGTGCAGGTTTACAGCGTACGTTGACCGATCAAGGCCTGAGCATGAAGGTCAATCTGGAAACCTTCGGCACTGAGCTGCAACTCGGGCTGGTGGCCGATGGGATGGGGCTGGGCCTGGTACCAAGACCGTTGCTGGAACGCAGCGCCCACCGCGAACAATTGGTGGTGTTGCCGCTCAAGGACTTCAAACCGGTAATGGACCTGTGGCTGTTCTACCCGCGCTTTCTCGGCAACCTGCAAGCGCCGGTCGAGGCTTTTGGCGCGCTGGTGGCGCGTTCCCTCAAACCGCTTTCAGCCGCAGCCTGAACACGTCATTGCGGGCAGGCAGACTTCAATCGCAAGTCTGGCCTGTCCGCAGAGCGTTGAATCAGGCGACTTGTTCGCGAGCCTGCTGCTCACGCTGAGCGACCAACTGGCGAGTCAGCGGGATCAGCTTTTTGCCGTAATCGATGGCATCTTCCAGCGGGTCGAAGCCACGAATCAGGAAGGTGGTGATCCCAAGGTCGTAGTAATCGAGCAACGCTTCAGCGACCTGCTCCGGGGTGCCGACCAGCGACGTCGAATTACCTTGCGCGCCGAGCAGGCCGGCAATGCCTGTCCACAGGCGCTTGTCCAGACGCGAACCCTGTGCAGCCGCGGCCAACAGGCGACGCGAGCCTTCGTTCGGCGGTTCGCGGCGGACAAAGCCGTTGCTGTCTGCCAATGCCTTGGCCTTTTCCAGAATACTGTCAGCGCGTGCCCAGGCCTTCTCTTCGGTTTCAGCCAGAATCGGCCGCAACGACAGGCTGAAGCGAAGGGTGCGTCCGTGTTTGGCGGCTTCGGCGCGGACCTGTCTGACCACGTCGCGCACTTGCTCGTACGTCTCGCCCCACAGCGCGTAGACGTCGGCATGCTTGCCGGCCACGGCAATCGCCGCTGCCGAGGAGCCGCCAAAGTACAGCGGGATATGCGGCAACTGCGGGGACTTGACCTGCGAGTGCGCACCCTCGAACTGGTAGTAAGTGCCCTGATGATCAAACGGCTTGTCACGGGTCCACTCCTGACGCACCACGCTGAGGTATTCGTCGCTGCGCGCGTAACGTTCGTCCTTGCCGATGTGACTGCCGTCGGCGCGCAGTTCCTTGTCGTCGCCGCCGGTGATGATGTGTACCGCCGTGCGCCCGCCATTGAACACGTCCAGCGTCGCAAACTGCCGGGCTGCCACGGTCGGGGAGATGAACCCAGGGCGATGGGCTACGAGGAATTTCAACGTGCTGGTCACGCTGGCGGCATGTGCTGCAACCAGCGTGCTGTCCGGGCTGTTGGAGTGATACGCGATCAGCGCACGGTCAAAACCTGCGTCTTCATGAGCCTTGGCCACCGTCTTCACGTAGTCGGGCTGGACAGTCGCGCCACTGCGCGGGTGAATTTCAGAACCGGGTTGCGTGGCGATGTAGCCAATGAATTCGATGCTCATGAAAACTCCTGCCAATGGTTGAGGTCCGTTCGACCTTGTCGAGAGGCACCATAAAGGCAAGGGGCAGACGCTGTGAAATTCGATTTTGGTCTAAGTTAATTATAAAAAATATGCATTATATTATCTGTTCTTGATCAGCTATTTTACGATTAGCTTAGGTCTTAATGGAATTTCACATGATGTTCTTATGCACATAGCATGGTCTTCCTAACTGCATCGGGCGTGTTCCTGTCCGATTCACTGAGGAAGGATGCCTTTATGTCTGAAACAACATTCAACCCCGCCAACTCCGGTTTTCTGGTGGTCAACAAGCCTGAGCTGGCCGGCGCCACCGAGCACAGTCGCCAGCGTTGGCAGGTGCCGGGGTTTGTCTTGCGTCTGCTCAGCCCGCTGCTGCTGTTGCTGCTTTGGGAGCTGGCCTCGCAAACCGGTCTGCTGCCGGTCCGTGTGATCGCCGCGCCGTCGCAGATTGGCGGCACGCTGTGGTCGATGATCGTCTCGGGCGAGCTGGCCGTGCATTTGTGGGTGTCGCTGCAACGTGCATTGCTGGGCCTGAGTATCGGCGTGAGCATTGGCGTGGTCGCGGCGCTGGTGACCGGTCTTTCCCGACGCGGAGAAATCGCCCTCGATTCGCCCATGCAGATGCTGCGCACCATTCCGTCCCTGGCGCTGGTGCCGCTGTTCATTCTCTGGTTCGGGATTGGCGAATTCACCAAAGTCGCGCTGATCGTGATGGGTACGACCTTTCCGGTGTACCTGAACCTGTTTGCCGGTATCCGCAACATTGATCCCAAGCTCATCGAGGCCGCCAACACGCTTGGCCTGAGCCGCCGCGAGCTGATCTGGCACGTCATCCTGCCAGGTTCCTTGCCGTCATTTTTTGTCGGGCTGCGCTATTCGCTGGGTATTTCGTGGCTGGCGCTGGTGTTCGTCGAACAGATCAACACCACGGCCGGCATCGGCTTTCTGGCCAGCGATGCCCGCGACTTCATGCGCACGGATGTGATTGTTATCTGCTTACTGATCTACAGCGTTCTCGGCCTGGTGATCGACGGCATTATCCGCACGCTGGAGCGCTATGCGCTGGCCTGGCGCCCGACCTTCGTGAGGCATTGAGCATGGCGACTTTCGATCTGCGTAACACCCCATCCGTCACCATCCCGGCTCCGGTGCAACTGCGTAATGTGGTTCGCCAGTTTGGTCGGCAACGGGTGATCGACGGGCTTGATCTGGACATTGCGGCGGGCGAGTTTGTCGCGTTGCTGGGGGCCAGCGGTTCAGGCAAGACCACGTTGCTGCGCACGCTGGCCGGGCTGGACAGTATCGACAGCGGCGAGCTGCGCGTACCGGTGGCGCGTGCGGCGGTGTTTCAGGAGCCGCGACTGATGCCGTGGAAAAGTGCCTGGAAAAACGTGGTGCTCGGCCTGCGTGTCAACGACGCCAAGGCGCGAGCGCACGCGGCATTGACCGAAGTCGGCCTGGCGCATCGGCTGAATGCCTTCCCGGCCACGCTGTCAGGCGGCGAGGCGCAGCGCGTGGCACTGGCGCGCGGGCTGGTCCGCGAGCCGAAACTGTTGCTGCTCGACGAGCCTTTTGCGGCGCTCGACGCCCTGACCCGCATCCGCATGCACCAGTTGATCATCGACCTGTGGCGCAAGCACACCCCAGCGGTGCTGCTGGTGACCCACGATGTCGATGAGGCCATCCTGCTGGCTGATCGGGTTATCGTGCTGGCCGATGGCAAGATCGCCGATGACATTCGCATCGATCTGCCGCGCCAGCGTGACAGCGGGCAGGCCGGTTTTCAGTTGATTCGCAGTCGCCTGCTGGGGTTGCTGGGCGTCAAGGGGGCTGAGCCTGACACTGCGCCGCAAGCGTCGGCCCCGGACTCGACGTTCAGCGAACTGCGTCGCGTCGCCAGTGCTCGTTGAACCTGCGCGCGGTGCGTATCATGGTCGTCTGAATTTCTGGAGGAGACGTCCATGTCTGCCGAAAAACCTGAAGTCATCATCACCTATTGCATCCAATGTCAGTGGTTGCTGCGCGCGGCCTGGCTGGCCCAGGAACTGTTGAGTACGTTCAGCGATGATCTGGGCAAGGTTTCCTTGCAGCCGGGCACCGGCGGTGCGTTCCGCATTACCTGCGATGGCGTGCAACTGTGGGAGCGCAAGGCCGACGGCGGCTTTCCCGAGGCCAAGGTGCTCAAGCAGCGGCTGCGCGACCAGATAGATCCGGCCCGTGATCTGGGTCATAACGACCGCCAAACGCCCAGCAATCCTCAGTAACCCAGGCGACTGTCACAACATCGCCATGCACGTGTCACATTCGGTTAACCGGCATGCTCCACTCTCTTCAAAACCCTGCCGGAGGTCGTCACATGACCAGTGCTCAGCTCGCCACACCCAGCCGCAAACAACGTGTGCGGACCTTGTGGATTTCTGACGTTCACCTGGGCACGCGCGACTGCCAGGCCGAGCACTTGTCGGCGTTTCTCAAGCGTTATCAGGCGGACAAGGTGTACCTGGTCGGCGACATCATCGACGGCTGGAAACTGCGCGGGGGCATGTACTGGCCGCAAGCGCACACCAACGTGATTCGGCGCTTGCTGACCATGAGCAAGCGCGGCACAGAAGTGATTTACGTCACCGGCAACCATGACGAGTTCCTGCGTCGTTACTCGAAGCTTATTCTGGGCAACATCCAGTTGGTGGATGAAGCCGAGCACGTAACTGCCGATGGCCGACGCTTTCTGGTCATCCACGGCGACCAGTTCGATGTGATCACCCGCTATCACCGCTGGCTGGCCTTTCTAGGCGACTCGGCCTACGAATTCACCCTGACCCTCAACCGCTGGTTGAACCACTGGCGGGCCAAATACGGCTATGGCTACTGGTCGCTGTCGGCGTACTTGAAACACAAGGTCAAAAGTGCAGTGAACTTCATCAGCGATTTCGAAGAGGCCATCGCCCACGAATGCGTCAAGCGCGGGCTGGACGGCGTGGTCTGCGGGCACATTCACCATGCGGAAATCCGCCAGGTGGGCGGTGTGGAATACCTCAATTGCGGCGACTGGGTCGAATCCTGTACCGCACTGATCGAGCATCTGGACGGCAACATCGAACTGTTCCGCCTGGCGGACGCGCATGTGCAAGCGGCTCAGCAGGGGATTCGCGAGCCGGTCAGCGAAACGGTTACGTGATCCGGCGAGTCTCGGTCAGAAAGGGACCTTACCCAGCAACATGTCGCGGTACATGACGAAGTCACCGAGCAGACTGTAAAACGGATGCTTGAAAGTGGCCGGCCGGTTTTTCTCGAAGAAAAAATGCCCCGCCCAGGCAAAACCGTACCCCGCGACCGGCAACAACCACAACAACCCCCAGCGACCGCTGCCCACGCCAAACGCGAGCAAAAAGATAACCAGCGAAGTGCCCACAAAATGCAGACGCCGACTGGTACTGCTGCTGTGCTCGGCGAGGTAGAAAGGATAGAACTCGGCAAAGCTTGAGAAACGCTTGATGGTCTCCACAGCGCACACCCTCGTGTTGGTTCTTGTTGTTATACACAAATTTAACTGAATAGCGTGCTGATGCGCAGTAGTCGAGTCGTGTTCATGTTTACGACTATCGTGCCAATGCGCGTTGGCATGCAGTTCGTGACGCTCTACGTCAGAAATCTCCCTTGCAAAACAATCTCAAGCCTTGTTCGCAGTTGCTGCCAACGAAGTGCTTTTCGACCGCGATGGCATGACGATGCAGAGTGTGACGAAGTCGGGCCGGAAACGGAGCTGGGACTTTGCTCACTTTGGTCCTTTTAAGTGAGTCGCCGAGGGGCGAAAATGTGCCTTGAGCCGTAAACAAACATTACTGACATCGCAAAACCGCTGTATTACGCGAAGCGCCACAAAGAGGACGCAGAGCGTCCAGAACTGCATGCGACGCGGAGCATCGGCACGATAATCATAATCGAGGATGAATGTGGGAGCGGACTTGTCCGCGAAAAGGCCGGCATAATCGCCGAAAATGCATCGTATGAAATACCGTCTTCGTGAGCAAGCTCACTCCCACAGACATTTCTGGCCAGCTAGATACTGCAGTTTCAGCCCCGATTTTTGGGCTCTTCAAAACATGTGTATCACGATGAGCGCTGCCCGGCCTCAATGCCGCCAGAACGCCGGCACACACAACACCAGCACGGTAATAATCTCCAGACGGCCGAGCAGCATACCGCCGGACAGAATCCACTTGGCAGCATCCGGCAGGGTGGAGAAGTTACCCGCCGGGCCAATGACCTCGCCCAGCCCGGGCCCGACACCGGAAACCGTACTGGCCGCACCCGTCAGCGCAGTCATCCAGTCCAGCCCGAGCAGCGACAGCATCAACGCAATCAGGCAGATGGTGATCGTGAAAAAGAACGAAAAGGTCAGAATCGAGCGAACGATTTCGTCGTCCAGTCGATGCCCGTTGTATTTCTGCTTCATCACCGCGCGTGGGTGAATCAACTGATTAAGGTTGGTCTTGAGCAGAATATAAGCGACCTGAAAGCGGAAAATCTTTACCCCGCCTGCCGTCGAACCGGAACAGCCACCGATAAAACCCAGATAAAAGAACAGCATGAGCGAGAAATTGCCCCACAGGCTGTAGTCACCCAGTGCAAAACCCGTAGTGGTTACCACCGACGTCACGTTCAGCGCCACATGGCGCAGCGCTTCGGTCCACGGCAAGTCAGTGGTGTTGGCGTACCACACCGTCATCACCAACCAGGTGATCAGCAACAGGCCGATCAATCCCTGCACCTGTTCATCCTTGATCAACGCCTTGCGGTTGCCGCGCAGCGTGGCGACATACAGCGTGAACGGCAGGCTACCGAGAATCATCACCACAATCGCCACCCAGTGCACCGCAGGCTGCGGCCACCTGGCCAGCGACAGGTCGGAAGTGGAGAAACCGCCCGTGGAAATCGCCGACATCGCGTGGTTGATCGCATCGAACAGGCTCATGCCCGCCGCCCAGAACGCCAGACTGCCCAGCGCGGTAAAGCCGACGTAGGCCAGCACGATGAACTTGGCCACCATGTGCGAGCGGGGCATGACCTTTTCCGAGCGGTCCGACGATTCGGTCTGAAACAGGCGCATGCCGCCGATGCGCAGCAACGGCAGAATCGCCACGGCCATACCGATGAAACCGATACCGCCCAGCCAGTGGAGCATCGAACGCCAGATCAGAATACCCGGCGACATGCTATCCAGATGGCTGAGCACCGTCGAACCGGTGGCGGTGATGCCCGACATGCTTTCAAAAAATGAGTCGGTGTAGCTGATGTGCTGGGTCAGCAGAAAGGGCAGGGCAGCGAAGATGCACACCACGATCCAGCTGGAAACCGTGAGCATGTACATGTCACGAGGGCGTAACTGGACGTTGTCGGGGCGTCCGGGCACCACCAGCGCAAGGCCTGCGATAAAGGTGATGGCGCTGGCCCACAGAAACGAGCGCAGGTCTTCGAAGCGGTCGTAGATGACCAGCGTGGCCATCGGCACGATCATGGCCACAGCCAGGGTGATCAGGAAGATGCCGATAATGAAACCGATAATGCGAAAGGTCGGCAACGACATGGATGGCTCTGGCTGGTATCAGGAAAGGCGCCATTCTACCTGCGCTTCAAGGCATGTAAACCAGCGCAATCCGCGGCAAGGTTCGACAGGCCGGGTAAGGAATTGTCCACCGCACTCGTTATTGACGGTAAACAGGCTCTAGAATGCCCGATCATTTTTTCAAGGAGACAGCCCATGCAGGCGCTTGAGGTTTTGCTCAATCGAGTATCGGTTCCACGGCTGGTCGACCCGGCCCCGGACGCTGCGCAGCGAGAAATCATGTTCGGCGCAGCCCTGCGCTCGCCGGATCATGGCCAGCTCAAGCCGTACCGCTTCCTGACCGTCGAAGGCTCGGCCCGCGAGCGCATGGGCGATTTGCTGGTTGAAGCGCTGCAACAGAGCGGCAACGAAGTCACCCCACAGGCGCTGGAAAAGGCCCGTCTCGGCCCGTTGCGTGCGCCGCTGGTCGTGGTGGTGATTGCCTGCCTGCAGGATCACTTCAAAGTCCCCCGCAAGGAGCAACTGATCACCGCCGGATGCGCTGCCCACGGCGTGCTGCTGGCAGCGTATGCGCTGGGTGTCGGTGCGGTCTGGCGCACGGGGGATTTGTCCTATGCGTCGCAGGTTGCCCAAGGCTTCGGGCTTGCCGCGGGCGAAGAGGTGATTGGCTTTCTGTACCTTGGGACGCCCTTGAACCCGCCGCGCGAGGCCCCGAAGGTTGACGTTGGCGAGTTTGTCAGTGAGTGGCAGGGCTAACGTATTGGCAGGCCTAAACCGATGAAGGGCTGATCGGCTCTCTTGGCATGTCAAGGGTGGCAATGAACCCGCCGTCCGGATGATTGCCCAGTATCAGGTTGCCGCCGTGCCGCTCGGCGGCGCGTTTGGCAATCGCCAACCCCAGGCCGTGGCCCGGCGTGCTCTGGCCGGGGGCACGGTAAAACGGTTCGCCCAGTTGCGCCAGGTGCTCGTCGGCAACGCCTGGGCCGTGGTCGCGAACGCTCAGGCTGACTCGATCGCCGACCTGAATCGCTTGCAAGTCTATCCGCTGCCCGGCCGGGTTGAAGCGCAGGGCGTTGCGCAGCAGGTTGTCCAGCGCCCGCTCGATCATGTCCGGCCAGCCTTGCAGGTGCAGATCGTGCTGCACCTCGACCTGAATATGCTGTTCGGCACCGTCCAGGTGCGTGTCGTTTTTCAGTCGGTGCAACAGCTCGTTCAGATCGACTGGCTCAGGCCCGCCGAAATCTGCGTCCAGACGCGCCAACGCCAGAATCTCGCTGATCAGCGCTTCCAGTCGGTCACATTCACGGCCCAGACGCGGCCAGAGCTTTTCACGCTCGGCAGGTTCTGCGCGTTCAGCCAGTGCCAGAGCAATGCGCAGTCGGGCCAGAGGCGAGCGCAACTCGTGTGACACATCGCGCAACAGCTGACGCTGACTGCCGATCAGGCTTTGCAGGCGCGCACCCATGCGGTTGAAATCAGTGGCCAGCACGCCAAACTCGTCGCGGCGGTTGGCCAACTGGCCGATGCTGTGCTGTTGATAGCTGGTCTGCCCCAAATCATGCACGGCACCGCGCAGACGGCTCAGCGGGCGGGTGATCGAGAGTGTCACAAACAGGCTGAACAGGGTCAGAACCACCAGTGCGATACCCAGCGCACTCAGCGGCCACATCAGGCTCTGGCGATGCCAGGCGTCAAGTTCCGGGTGCGGGATGCGGTAGATGAACAGATAGGTTTCGCCGGTCTTCGGGCTGCTGTATTCGGTGGCCAACCGGCGCCAGGGCAGTTTGCGGCCGTTTTCGTCGGCGTCTTCCTGCTGACGGGCTTCAAACGCGGCAGCGCGTGGCGGGAAGGTGCCGCGTATGACCGGTTCGCCGCTGTCGCTGAGCACCTGAACATCGATGCGGTTACGCCGTTTGATGTCCTGTAGAAAATCCTGAGCGCTGTCGGCACCGTTTTCCTCGAAGCGCTGTGTCCAGTTTTCTGGCAACGAGTTGAGCACCGGGTGGCGGTTGAGGATCCACGCATCCTGGTCGAGCATATGCCCCAGCAGTACCGACAGCCCTGCAACCAGAGCGATGGCCAGCCAGAAGCTGGCCAGGATTCGCCAGAACAATGAGCGCACAGGATTCCCTCGATCTCAGTAAAAAAGCCCGGCATGCGTGTGCATGCCGGGTTGGTTTCAACTCATCGGGCCAGACGGCCTGACGGTTATTGGGCCTTGGCTGTTTTTGCCGCTTTCCAGGCTTTGAATTCTGCCCATTCGGCGCGGCGCTCGTCTTCTTTCTTTTTGATTTCGTCGAACTGCTTCTGCTGATCAGGCTTGAGCAGTGCGCGAACTTCGCTGTCGGTCTTGGAGCGTTTGGCTTCGATCTCGTCGCGCATTGCCTTTTGATCGGCAGCCGGCATTTTTTCCAGGTAGTTCTGAGTGATCTCGCGGCGCTCATGCATCTGCTCGCGCATCAAGCGGTCGATCTGCTGACGCTGTTCGCGGGTCAGGTCCAGCTCTTTGAGCGGGCCTGGGCCACGGTGCATACCAGGGCCTCGGTCACCACGCTGCATGTGCATGCCGGGTGCGTCTGCATCAGGGGCACCGGCGGGAGGTGCTGGCGGAGCGGCCATTGCGATAGCTGGCAGGGCAGTGGCGAACATCAAAGCGATCAGGGTCTTGCGCATGGTGTATCTCCTTGTCTCTAGTGCGGCTCGATGCCGATGAGCCCAGTTTAGGGAGATCAAGGTCAAGCGCGGTCAGCGCTTGGTAAAGCTTGTGTAAGGGGGTAGGTACAAGTTGTCAGCTGCAAGCTACAAGCCAGAAGCGCTTTGCTTTTACTTGCAGCTTGCCACTTGAAGCTTGCCGCTGCTCAAAGAGCATAATAATACCCGCGGCTGCGCAGGGCGACGATGCGCGGGCGGCCGTCGGGGTGCGGGCCGATTTTTTTGCGCAGGTTGCTGACGTGCATGTCCAGGCTGCGATCGTACAAGGTCAGCTTGCGGCCCAGTGCCAGCTGCGCCAGTTCCTGCTTGTCCAGCGGTTCGCCGGGCTGGCGCATCAGCGCTTCGAGCAAACGGCTCTCGGACACCGTCAGGGTCAGTTCTTTCTCGTCGACACTCACCACGCCGCGCATCGGGCTGAACGTCAGGTCGCCCAGCTCGAGTTGCGTGGACGACGCGACCGGGTGGCTGCGGCGCAACACGGCGCGCAGCCGGGCGGTGAGTTCGCGGGGGTCGCAGGGTTTTGCCAGGTAATCGTCAGCGCCCAGTTCAAGGCCCAGAATGCGGTCCAGCGGCTCGCCGCGTGCCGAAAGCATGACCACGGGCAGGTCGGGATGGTCGGCGCGCAATTGCTTGAGCAGTTCCAGGCCGCTACCGTCAGGCAGCATCACATCCAGCACCACAGCAGCCGGAGCGGCCTCGGCCAGAGCCTGACGTGCGCTGGTCCCGTCGTGGCAGGCGCGCACCTGAAAACCTTCCTGGCTCAGCCAACTGCACAGCAGTTCGCACAGCTCCTGATCATCATCAATTAGTAACAGCTCGCTCATGACTCACTCAATTTAGCCACTGCCGACGTTGCCTACGCCAACCGCTGATCAATATACCGCAGAGAAGGGCGAACATCGCAACGCCACCGCCCGCGACGAACCATTGTTGTTGCTCGGTCAGCACGCGCGCAGGTGCGGCCGACAATGCTTCTTTGAGCTGCAACTTGAGCTTTTGGTTCTCTTGGCGCAAGCGCGTCAACAGCGCGGTGTCGCGCTCCGGGTTGGCGTTCTGCAACTGTTGTGTCAGCTCGTCGCGCTGACGCTCGCTGTCTTTGAGGCGCAACTGCAGGTCGGCAATCTGGTTGGCGGGGGTAGGCAGGTGCAAAGGCTGAACTGCACCGGTTTCATTAACCGTCTCGGCGTTTGCCGGCACACCCGTCGCCATCAACACCGCCCACAGACACCACGTACCTGAACGCATCTGAATTCCCTTTTACCGAACCGTATAAATTCGCACATTGAGCAGGTTATCGGCAGGGCGTCGGGAAATATGAGCAAGGGCGGCGCAAGCGACACCGCTCTGCTTCAATGCAAACAGAGCGGTGGGGGGATCAGGGCAGGACTTGCTTGAACGGCTTGACCACGACGTTGGCGTAGACGCCAGCTGAGACGTACGGGTCGGCTTCGGCCCAGGTTTTCGCTGCGCTCAAGGATTCGAACTCGGCGACAACCAGGCTGCCGCTGAAACCGGCAGCGCCCGGATCGTTGCTCTCGACCGCCGGGTGTGGGCCGGCCAGTACCAAGCGGCCGGCATCCTTGAGCGTGTTCAGGCGTTCAAGGTGTGCAGGGCGTACACTCAAGCGCTTTTCCAGCGAGTTTTCGACGTCAGTGGCGATGATTGCGTAGAGCATGTCAGTCCTCGGATTTGGGCGTGTTGGGTGTGGTGTCGTGCAGGTGGCGCGACAGGTAGATCCCCTGGCCGACCAGGAAAATCAGGGTCATGCCCAGACTGCCGAACACTTTGAAGTCGACCCAGAATTCCTGATAAGTGAACGCCACGTACAGGTTGGCCGCGCCGCAGAACAGGAAGAAGATGATCCAGGCGATATTCAGCCGGGTCCAGATGGCCGCCGGCAAGGTCAGGGCATGGCCCATGATGCGCTGGATAAGCGGGCGGTCGCCGATGAAGTGACTGCCGGCAAAGGCCACGGCAAACAGCCAGTTGACCACCGGGGCCTTCCACTTCAGAAAGGTTTCGCTGTGAAAAGCCAGCGTCAGGCTGCCGAACACCAGGCAGGCGACCAGCGTCAGCCATTGGCTCTTTTCCAGCTTGCGCTGTTTTATGTAAAGAATGCCGTAGACCACCACCGAACTGATGATGAGCATGGCCGTTGCGCTGAATATGCCACCGAACGTGTAACTGTTGCCGAGGATATCCACGGCACGCGGCTCGGTTTTGTAGACGATGAAAAACAGGAGCAGCGGGATGAAGTCGATGAATTGTTTCACAATGGCAGCCAGAAGCAGGATGTGGCGGCATAATAACAAACATCAATGAACACGAAAGCACCACTATGAATGTTGACCTGCATTGCCACAGCACCGCCTCCGACGGGGCACTCTCGCCCACGGCGCTGGTTGCCCGTGCTCATGAATACGGCGTGCGCGTCCTTTCGCTGACCGACCACGACACCCTCGAAGGGCTTGAAGAGGCCCGTACAGCGGCGCATTCACTTGGCATGCAGCTGGTTAACGGGGTTGAGCTGTCCTGCACCTGGGGTGGCGCGACCATTCATGTACTGGGCTACGGGTTCGACACCCAGGCCCCGGCATTGACCGAAGCCATCGCCCGTCTGCATGAAGGACGCTGGCTGCGCGCTGAAGAAATCAGCCGTAAATTGGCGATCAAAGGTATGCCTGGCGCGCTGGAAGGTGCCCGGGCCATCCAGCAGGCGCTGGGTGACAGCGGCAATGCGCCGGCGCGTCCGCACTTCGCCGACTTCATGGTGCGCGCCGGTTTCGTCAAGGATCGCGCCGAAGCGTTTCGCAAATGGCTGGGGGCGGGCAAGCTGGGCGACGTCAAACAGCACTGGCCGACGCTGGAAGACACCGTGGCCACGTTGCGTGCCTCGGGCGCATGGGTCAGCCTCGCGCATCCTTCGCATTATGACTTTACCCGCAGTAAACGGCGTAAACTGGTCGGCGATTTCGTCCAGGCCGGTGGCCACGCCATCGAAGTGGTCAATGGCATGCAACCTGCCGATCAGGTCGGCACCCTGGCCATCCTTGCCCGCGAGTTCGGTCTGTTGGTTTCGGCCGGCAGCGACTTCCACGGTCCCGGCAACTGGGGCGAGATCGGCACTTACCGTCCGGTGCCTGAGGATCTACCGCCTTTATGGTGCAGATTCAAACATGAACAGCCTACTGCCGCCGTCTGAACAGGAAGTTACCGTGAGTCAATTTTTCCAGGTCCATCCGGAAAACCCGCAGCCGCGCCTGATCAAACAGGCCGCGGAAATCATAAAAGCCGGCGGGCTGGTGGTCTACCCGACAGATTCCTCCTACGCGCTGGGTTGCCAGATCGGCGACAAGAGCGCCATCGAGCGTATCCGCCGCCTGCGCCAGCTGGACGACAAACACAACTTCACCCTGATGTGCTGCGACCTGTCGCAACTGGGGCTGTTTGCCAAGGTCGACACCGGCGCGTTCCGCGCGCTCAAGGCGCACACGCCAGGGCCTTACACCTTTATTCTCAACGCCACCCGAGAAGTGCCGCGCCTGATTTTGCACCCCAAGCGCCGCACCATCGGCCTGCGTGTGCCGAGCCACCCCATCGCCCAGGCGTTGCTGGAGCAACTGGGCGAGCCGCTGATGAGCGTCAGCCTGATCATGCCGGGTGACACCGTGCCGCTCAGCGATCCCTACGAAATGCGCCAGATTCTCGAGCATCACGTGGACCTGATCATCGATGGCGGGATCGGCGGTATTTCGGCGTCCACCGTGATCAACCTGTCCGAGGGCGAGCCGCAGATCGTTCGTGTCGGTTGTGGTGACCCAACCCCGTTCGGTGACCGCGCTTAATGACTGTCGTCGAGGCCGCAGACAGCCAGGCCGATGCCCAGCAGGAACTGCCGTTCGCGCTGGTCTACGGGCGTGCGGTCACGCAGATGCCGCTGGATCTGTACATTCCGCCGGATGCGCTCGAGGTTTTTCTCGAAGCGTTTGAGGGACCGCTCGACCTGCTGCTGTACCTGATTCGCAAACAGAACATCGACATCCTCGACATCCCGGTGGCCGAAATCACCAAGCAGTACATGGGCTACGTCGAGTTGATGAAAACCGTGCGCCTGGAGCTAGCGGCTGAATACCTGGTGATGGCCGCGATGCTGGCCGAGATCAAGTCGCGCATGCTTCTGCCGCGCTCGGCGGAAATCGAAGAGGAGGAGGGCGACCCACGTGCCGAACTGATTCGCCGCCTGCAGGAATACGAGCGTTTCAAGGCCGCCGCCGAAGGGATCGACGGCCTGAAACGGGTCGGCCGCGACGTCATCGTGCCGAAACTCGACGCCCCTGAAGCTCGTGCGCGCAAGCTGTTGCCGGACGTCAGCCTTGAAGAGGTGCTGATGTCCATGGCCGAAGTGCTGCACCGCGGCGACATGTTCGAAAGCCATCAGGTCAGCCGCGAGGCGCTGTCGACGCGCGAGCGCATGAGCGACGTCCTGGAACGTCTCAAGGGCGGCGGTTTCGTGCCGTTTGCCGAGCTGTTTACCGCAGAAGAAGGGCGTCTGGGTGTGGTCGTGACATTTATGGCTGTGCTTGAGCTGGTCAAGGAATCCCTTGTCGAGCTGGTCCAAAACGAGCCCTTTGCGGCGATCCATGTCCGGGCGCGAGCCGAGTAGAGCAAGAACACACCCATGAACCTCAACGAACCCCGCGAACTGGCCCCGTTGCTTGAAGCGTTTCTGCTGGCCTCCGGAAAACCGCAGACTCTGGAGCGGCTTTACGAGCTGTTTGAAGAAGGCGAGCGTCCCGAGCCACCGGTGTTCAAGAAGGCGCTGGAAGTGCTGCGCAAATCCTGCGAGGGGCGTGCGTTTGAACTCAAGGAAGTCGCTTCGGGTTATCGCCTGCAGATTCGTGACCGGTTTTCACCCTGGGTCGGACGGCTGTGGGAAGAGCGGCCGCAGCGTTACTCCCGCGCCATGCTGGAAACCCTGGCCTTGATTGCTTATCGCCAGCCGATCACCCGTGGCGAAATCGAAGACGTGCGCGGCGTTGCGGTGAACAGCCACATCGTCAAGACCTTGCTGGAGCGCGAGTGGATCCGCGTGGTGGGTTACCGCGACGTGCCTGGCAAACCGGCGATGTTTGCCACCACCAAGGGTTTTCTGGACCACTTCAACCTCAAAAGCCTCGACGAACTGCCGCCGCTGGCTGACCTGCGCGAGATGGAAACCGAGCCCGTCCTGGATTTCGAAGACGCCCCGGTGCCTGCGCACCTGCAAGCCCTGGCCGACGCCAGCCTCGACCCGGACGCAGAACCCGAAGCCCCTCGCGACGAAACCAGCTTCCGCACCTTGTTGGTCGAACTGGACTCGATGGAACAAGGCCTCAAGACCGACTTCGACGACCTGCTGCGCGCGGAGCCTGAGCCTGAGGAAGGCGATGAGGAAAAAGGCTCCGGGGCCTGATGATTATTGCTCCCACGCTCCGCGTGGTAGCGCTTTTCTGGACGCTTTCCCATGCCAGAGCGTGCGGAACGATAATCAGAACTATCGTGCACAATGCCCAGCGCACTTCGGTCGAATTCATCCGCCACGCCACGGTCACATCTGTTACCACCCGCCAAGAGATCCGCTGCCCATGAGTTCGACCAAGAACCCCTGCATCAGCCTGTGCAAATTCGATGATGACATTTGCCTGGGTTGCGGTCGCAGCAAGCGTGAAATCAAGGCCTGGAAGAAGCTCGACAAGGACGACAAACGCACGGTGCTTGACGAGTCCGCCAAGCGGCTGGCGAAGCTCAAGACCGCCGGTCGCAAAAAGAAGAAGTGACGCCGGCATTTGTCTCTGACGCTGGATGCGTAAATCAGCGCAGAGGCGTATGATGGCCGACCCTCGGCGATCAGTGGTCGCCCGGGCTATCAAGTATTTCGCCTTGCCGCTATCCACAGCGCGCCGGGCACAGGTCTCACCGGTTCTCGGTCAGCCCTGATTCGACACACCGGGAGGTGCCCAGATGAGTGAAAAAGACAAGCAGGACAGCCAGGAAATCGGACCCGCAGGCGAAAAGCTGCAGAAGGTTCTGGCGCGCATTGGCGTGGGTTCACGCCGTGACGTAGAGGCCTGGATTACCCAGGGCCGTATCAAGGTCAATGGCAAGGACGCGACCCTCGGTCAGCGCGTTGACCTGCATGACGCCATCAGTGTCGATGGTCGCGTCATCAAGCGCGAAGAAGCGGCTGAAACAGTCCGTCGCGTCATCATGTACAACAAGCCCGATGGCGAAATCTGCACCCGTGACGACCCGGAAGGCCGTCCGACCGTGTTCGATCGTCTGCCGCGTCCTAAAGAAGGTCGCTGGATCAACATCGGTCGTCTCGACATCAACACCACCGGGCTGCTGATGTTCACCACCGACGGTGAACTCGCCAACCGCCTGATGCACCCCTCGTTCGAAATGGACCGTGAATACGCGGTTCGTGTGCGTGGCGAAGTCGATGACGACATGCTGCTGCGCCTCAAGAACGGCGTGATCCTCGAAGACGGGCCTGCCCGTTTTACCGACATCAAGCAGGCGCCGGGCGGCGAAGGCTTCAACCACTGGTACCACTGCGTGGTGATGGAAGGCCGTAACCGCGAAGTACGTCGCCTGTGGGAATCCCAGGGGCTGGTGGTCAGCCGTCTGAAGCGTGTGCGTTACGGGCCGGTGTTCCTCAACTCCGACCTGCCGATGGGCCGCTGGCGCGAAATGAGCCAGTACGAAGTCGACATTCTGTCTGCCGAAGTCGGTCTGCAACCTGTGGCTCAGCCGCAGATGAACGCCAAGACCAAGGACAAGATGGAGCGTCTGCAACGTCAATCCTCGCGCCCGCTGGGCAAAGGCGAGCGCGTAGTTCGTACGCTGCGTCCTGCGGCTGGCGCTCCGGCGACCGGCGATCGTACGCCGCGTCAGCCGCAGATCACCGGCAGCGAGCGTGATCGTCCGCGTGGCGGCGACTCTACTCAGCGTCCTGTGCGCAAGGACTCGGGCAAGCCCGGTTCGCGTGCACCGCGTCCGGCTGACAACAGCCGTGGCACACCGGTCGCCGAGCGTCCGAGCGACATGAACAAGCGTCCGGCCAAGCCTGGGCCCAAGCGTGTCGGCATCAAGCTGGTGAACGATGATGCGCCGTCAGGCAAGCGTCGCGGTCCACCGGCAGGCTCGGGCCAGCGCCCTGGCTTCGGTCGTCGCAAGCCTGAGTGATGACGTGGTGTGAATAAGCAGCAACGCCAGTCCATGAGGCTGGCGTTGTTGTTTCTGGCCGTGTGAAAAACGTTGTCACACAGCCCTTTGGCATCCATTTCCCTGTTTTGAGTCTCGACCTGCATGCAGGTGTACAATGCTGCGCTTTTTTCTGTGAATCACTGCTGTTCAACACTCAGGGCCACTCGCTCGGAGTGCTGCAATTCTGCCGCGTCACGAGCGCGTCAGGTCCTTTTCTGTCACAGAACAAGAACAATCAGGTGGCTATCGAATGAGTGAAACAACTGCACCCTCGGGCGAATTGAAACGCGGTCTGAAGAATCGGCATATCCAGCTGATCGCTCTGGGCGGCGCAATCGGCACGGGCTTGTTTCTCGGGTCGGCGGGCGTGCTGAAATCAGCCGGGCCTTCGATGATTCTCGGTTATGCGATCTGTGGCTTCATCGCCTTCATGATCATGCGCCAGCTCGGCGAGATGATTGTCGAAGAGCCGGTGGCCGGGTCGTTCAGCCATTTTGCGCACAACTACTGGGGCGGTTTCGCCGGGTTTCTGTCGGGCTGGAACTGCTGGCTGCTGTACATCCTGGTGGGTATGTCGGAGCTGACCGCGGTCGGCAAATACATTCACTACTGGTTGCCGCACATCCCGAGTTGGGTGTCGGCAGCGGTGTTCTTCGTGTTGATCAACGCCATCAACCTGACCAACGTCAAGGTGTTCGGCGAGACCGAGTTCTGGTTCGCGATCATCAAGGTGGTGGCGATCATCGGCATGATCGCGCTGGGCAGCTACATGCTGGTCAGCGGCAGCGGTGGCCCGCAGGCGTCGGTCAGCAACCTCTGGGAGCATGGCGGATTCTTCCCCAATGGCGTCAGCGGTTTGGTGATGGCGTTGGCGATCATCATGTTCTCGTTCGGCGGCCTGGAAATGCTCGGTTTTACCGCTGCCGAGGCCGAACAGCCGAAGACTGTGATCCCCAAGGCGATCAATCAGGTCATCTACCGCATCCTGATTTTCTACATCGGCGCGCTGGTAGTGCTGTTGTCGCTGACGCCGTGGGACAGCCTGCTGGCCAGCCTCAATGCCTCGGGTGATTCCTACAGCGGCAGCCCGTTTGTGCAGGTATTCTCGATGCTCGGCAGCGATGCGGCGGCGCATATCCTCAATTTCGTGGTACTGACCGCAGCGCTGTCGGTCTACAACAGCGGCACCTATTGCAACAGCCGCATGCTGGTGGGCATGGCCGAGCAGGGCGATGCGCCCAAGCTGCTGGCGCAGGTCGATAAACGTGGCGTGCCGGTCAAGGCGATTTTCGCGTCCGCCGCCGTGACGCTGGTGGCCGTGCTGCTCAACTACTTCGTGCCGCAACAGGCGCTGGAGTTGCTGATGTCACTGGTGGTGGCCACGCTGGTCATCAACTGGGCAATGATCAGCTACTCGCACCTGAAATTCCGCCAGCACATGAATCGCACCGGGCAGGTGCCGCTGTTCAAGGCGCTGTGGTATCCGTATGGCAACTACGTTTGCCTGGCGTTTGTGGTGTTCATTCTCGGCATCATGCTGATGATCCCCGGTATCCAGATCTCGGTTTACGCGATACCGGTCTGGCTGGCGGTGATGTGGGTGTGTTACCGAGCCAAAAACAGGCGTAGCGTTGTCGTGAATGCCGAGACTGGCAAATAACTGTGCCTGTTGCAGAAAAGAAGATGCCCCGATGCTGGTGATTTCCAACAATGTCCATTTGCCGGACGCCGAGATCGAGTTGACTGCCATTCGCGCACAGGGTGCGGGTGGGCAGAACGTCAACAAGGTCTCCAGCGCCATGCACTTGCGGTTCGACATCAACGCCTCGTCGTTGCCGCCGTTCTATAAAGAGCGGTTGCTGGCGCTGAACGACAGCCGGATTACCAGCGATGGCGTGATCGTGCTGAAGGCCCAGCAGTACCGCACCCAGGAGCAGAACCGCGCCGATGCGTTACTGCGCCTGAGCGAGCTGATCGTCAATGCCGCCAAAGTCGAAAAGAAACGCCGCCCCACACGACCGACTTTGGGGTCCAAGACCCGAAGGCTGGAGTCCAAGAGCAAACGCGGCTCGATCAAGGCCGGGCGCGGGAAAGTGGATTTTTGAGTACGACTGGCCCTTCAAGATCGGACGCAGAGCGTCCAGAACGGCATTACCACGCTGGAGCGCGGGAACGATAATCGCAACTATCGTGCGGCGCTCCGCGTCGCATGCCTTTCTGGACGCTCCGCGTCCTCTTTGCGACGCAGAGCGTCGCGAACTGCATTACCACGCTGGAGCGCGGGAACGATAATCGCAACTATCGTGCGGCGCTCCGCGTCGCGTGCCTTTCTGAACGCTCCGCGTCCTCTTTGCGACGTAGAGCGTTACCACGCTCAAGTGCGGAAACGATGACCAGAACCGATCATCACTGGCGCAACGCCTGTGCCTGCTTGTACAGATAAACGCTCAGCCCCAGCCCGGTAAGTGACGCCAGCGCCGCGAACAGAAAGATCGAGACAAAGCCAAAGCCGGCGGCAATCGCGCCTGCCAGTGGGCCGGTGATGCCCAATGACAGGTCGATGAACAGTGAATAAGCGCCCACCGCCGCCCCGCGACTGGAGGCCGGGACCAGATTCACCGCTTCGACACCCAGCGCCGGGAACACCAGCGAGAAGCCGAAGCCAGTCAAGGCTGCACCGGCCAGCGCCAGGCCGGGCGTCGGCGCCATCCACAGCAATAGTAGCCCCAGCGTCTCTACCGACAGGCAGACAATCGCCACCCGAAAGCCGCCCAGGCGGTTGATCAGGTTGCCGAACAACAGGCGTGCAGCGATAAAACTGCCACCAAACAGGGTCAGGCACAGCGCTGCGTTCGGCCAGTGATTGCTCGCGTAATACAGGGTAATGAAGGTTGCGATGGTGCCGAAACCAATACCGCCCAGCGCCAGGCCCATGCCGTGCGGAAACACCCGCCCCAGCACATGCATGAACGGCAGTCGTTCACCGTGCACAATCGGCGCGGCTTCCTTGTGCCAGGTCAGGTACAGGCCCAGCGCGCACAGCAGCATGATGCTCACGCCCACTGTCCACAATCCGAGTGAGTCGACCATCCCCACGCCCAGTGGTGCGCCGATGGCCAGTGCGCCATAGCTGGCGATGCCGTTCCAGGAAATCACCTTGGCAGTGTTCTGCGCGCCGACCCGGCCGATACCCCAGCCAATCGAGCCGGAGCCTACCAGGCTTTCCGCGCTGCCGAGGATCACCCGGCCAATCAGCAGAATTACCAGGCTCGCCATTGGCCAGGCGTCCAGCCAGACCGGCACCAGCATGAACACACCGCTCAGCCCGCAGCCGGTCAGGCCGATCTGTACGGCTTTCTTGCTGCCCAGATTGTCGATGATGCGGCTCGCCCACGGCCGGCTGATCAGCGTCGCCAGATACTGCACGCTTATCACCAGGCCTGCGATCACCGCGCCGAAGCCCAGGTCGCTGTGGACATAACCGGGCAGGACGGCGAGCGGAATACCGATATTCAGGTAGCCGATGAACGTGAACATGACGATGGAAACGACGGTCAGGGTGACAGTCATCGGCGGTTGCGGCGTGGTGTGCTGTGTCTGGGGCATGGGGCAGGCTTTCGTTCTGTGCAGGCGTGGCTTTCGAGCGGGCAGGGAAAACCCTTAGCAAGCTCTCGAAGTGCTCATCATACCGACGCATCTGGCGATGCAGGTGCAACAGATTGAAATAAACGGCGAAAGAAGGGCTATTTGTTCGCTGGGGCTACAAGCTGGGTTGTCACAAGGGCGGCCAGTGCGTTTTCCTGGGTGCCGAAGCGGGCGAGCAGGGCGCTCTGTTTTTCCGGGGTGAGACGTGACCAGATTTCGATCATTTTTTCGGCAGTGCCGATCAGGGCATTGGCCTGGGTTTCGCTGAAGTCACTCATAACGTCTGTGTCTGCCTGTTGCTGGTTTTCCAGGCGTATTGAAAATCGGCAAGACCGTTTTTCGATACGCCTGAAAACAATCGCCTTCAGTCTTTGCTTCCGGCTTTCTGGCTGTCTTGAGCCGAGGGTGCTGCTTTCATTGCGACAGGTTGCCCCAACTCTTGTTGAGCCAGAGTCGACTGCTGTGGTTCCTGTTGGCCTGGTGGGAAGTTAGGGATTTCATGCATCGTCGTCGCTCCTCGCAAGGGGTTGCAGATAGAACCGTGCTTTTTAAAAAGCCTGCGCAGGATACCCCACTGAAAATGACAATCAGGATATTTTTTTACCCTCAATGGTCATTCTGCGAAACAAAATCGGCTTTTTACTGTCTTTGGACCTCGCCTTGCGAGGCAGCGGACCGCGTTATTGTTCATTGCGACGCCCCGCAAACGCGGCCCGTTTCCCCGGTTTTTTATTTGCGACCTTCGGCCTTTGCCGCTACTTCATCGGTGCGCGCCGCCATGATGAAATCGTTGCGGTGCAGCCCTTTGATCGAGTGGCTCCACCAGGTAACGGTTACTTTGCCCCACTCGGTCAGCAGGCCAGGATGATGGCCTTCGGCCTCGGCAATTTCGCCCACCGCATTGGTGAACGCCAGGGCGAATTTGAAATTCTTGAACAGAAACACTTTTTCCAGCTGCATCACGCTGTCGCGTACTTCGATGTTCCAGTCCGGGATCTGCCTGAGCAGTTCCGGCAGTTCGGCTTCACTGACTTGCGGGGCGCCGGCGCTGCAGGCTTCGCAGTGGGCTTGATTCAATGTGCTCATAAACAGGGTGTCCTTTTCAGATGCCTGGCCGCAGTCAGGCCGCGTGGCTTTTGGTTTTAGGGGGAAACTTGGGCGCGTGCAAGCCCATCTGCATACCGTGTTCGACCATCGCCATGATGTCCTCGCCGGCCAGATCGAACAGACGCTTGAGGTCAGGCAGGACAAAATACAGTGGCTGCAGAATGTCGATGCGGTACGGCGTACGCATTGCTTCAAGCGGGTCGAACGGCTGATGTTCGGGGGCCGACGACAGGCTGTATACCGCCTCCCTGGGCGAAGAAAGAATGCCACCGCCGTAGATTCTCCGCCCGTGTGGTGTGTCGACCAGGCCGAATTCAATGGTCATCCAGTACAGCCGGGCGAGGTAAACCCGTTGTTCCTTGTTCGCGCTGAGGCCAAGTTTGCCGTAAGTGTGGGTAAATTCGGCGAACCAAGGGTTGGTCAGCAGCGGGCAGTGACCGAATATCTCGTGAAAAATGTCCGGCTCCTGCAGGTAATCCAGTTCTTGCTCGGTGCGAATAAACGTCGCCACCGGAAAACGCTTGCTGGCCAGCAGCTCGAAAAATGTCTGAAAGGGGATCAGCGCTGGCACCCTTTCAACCTGCCAGCCGGTGGTCGCACCGAGCACCTTGTTGATGTCGCCCAACTGCGGAATGCGATCGTGGGGCAGGGCCAACTGCTCGATGCCGTCCAGATATTCCTGGCAGGCGCGGCCTTCGATGATCTTCATCTGCCGAGTGATCAGCGTGCTCCATACCGCATGCTCGACCGCCGGATAGTCAATGAAGCCCGAAGCGTCCGGTTCGCGTGCCACGTAGTGCGTCTGGGCCATGCTGATCTCCTCGAAAGACTGTTGTTTTTATAGCGCCTGACGACAGCAATAACCCGGTTTTGCGGGGCAGTCAGTGGGCGAGAACTGCAGGCATCCGTCGCTAGCTCGCCATTTCGTAACGAAAACTTTACGAATGCTTTATTTCGGCCTCGAATCAAGCGCCGGGCTAACTCGCGCAATGCCGTTGTGTAACGTATTGTTGACGGCAAAGTTTGTCATGTTCAAAAAAACTTGCCGCTTAAAAACCAATGACGTTCACAGGAACAGACCACTCATGCGCATCAAGGTCCACTGCCAGAACCGCATCGGCATTCTTCGTGACATCCTCGATCTGCTGGTCGCCTATGGCGTCAACGTGGCTCGCGGTGAAGTGGGCGGCGAGCACGGTGACGCGATCTATCTGTTTTGCCCGAACCTGATCAACCTGCAGTTTCAGGCGTTGCGTCCGAAATTCGAGGCGATCACCGGCGTGTTCGGCGTCAAGCGCGTCGGGTTGATGCCCAGCGAGCGGCGGCACATGGAACTCAATGCCTTGCTCGGCGCGCTGGATTTTCCGGTGTTGTCCATCGACATGGCCGGCGCCATCGTTGCCGCCAACCGCGCCGCTGCGCAGTTGCTGGGGGTGCGGGTCGATGAAGTGCCGGGGATTGCGTTGTCGCGGTATGCCGAGGACTTCGATCTGCCCGCGCTGGTGCGTTCCAGTCAGTCGCGCATCAACGGCCTGCGGGTCAAGGTGCGCGGTGACGTGTTTCTAGCCGACATCGCGCCGCTGCAGTCCGAACACGACGACAGCGAGGCCATGGCCGGCGCCGTGCTGACCCTGCACCGCGCGGACCGGGTCGGCGAGCGTATCTATCATGTGCGCAAGCAGGAATTGCGCGGTTTCGACAGTATCTTTCAGAGCTCGAAGGTCATGGCTGCGGTGGTCCGCGAAGCACGGCGCATGGCACCGCTGGACGCGCCGTTGCTGATCGAAGGCGAAACCGGCACCGGCAAGGAGCTGCTGGCCCGCGCCTGCCACCTCGCCAGCCCGCGCGGCCAGTCACCCTTGATGGCCCTCAATTGTGCCGGGCTCTCGGAGTCCATGGCCGAAATCGAACTGTTCGGCTACGAGCCCGGCGCGTTCGAGGGTGCGCGGGTTGAAGGTCGGCTGGGGCTGGTGGAGTTGACGGCGGGCGGCACGTTGTTTCTGGATGGCGTAGGTGAGCTGAGTGCGCGCATGCAGGCCAAGCTGCTGCGCTTCATTCAGGACGGCAGCTTTCGCCGGGTCGGCAGTGACGAAGACATGTTTCTCGACGTGCGGGTGATGTGTTCGACGCAGGTTGACCTCTCGCAGCTGTGCGCCAGAGGCGAGTTCCGTCAGGACCTCTACCATCGCCTCAATGTGCTGTCACTGCACATCCCGCCGCTGCGCGATTGTCTGGACGGCCTTGAACCGCTGGTGGAGCACTTTGTCGATCATGCCAGCCGTCAGATTGGCTGCTCGTTGCCACGTATGACGCCTGCCGCGCTAAAGCGTCTGACCCAGTACCATTGGCCCGGCAATGTCCGGCAACTGGAAAACGTATTGTTTCAGGCCGTTTCGCTGTGTGACGGCGGCAAGGTGCAGGCCGAGCATATTCGATTGCCCGATTACGGCGTGCGCCAGGGCCTGAGCGAGGTGTCGCTGGAGGGTGGGCTGGACGCGATTGTCGGCCGTTTTGAACGGTCGGTTCTGGAGCAGTTATATGCGCATTACCCCAGCAGTCGTCAGTTAGGTAAACGCCTGGGTGTATCGCATACAACCATTGCCAACAAGTTACGCGACTATCAAATAAGCAAGGAGGCAAAAACGGATTAACAAATGGTCAGTCCAACACCCGGCAATCAACGCACGGCAAGCGCCTCGCCGTTGAAGCTGCGAGGCGTCGTACCTGCGTGACAGCGGCACGGACAATCAACCGTTGCTGCAGCCGTTGCCCATCACCTGATAACTCATGGTGTGCCGCGCGCCCTGCGAGTCTTCGTAGACCATGCGTGCCGGCACCACTTCGCAGACGCTGGGGATCTGGCTGATGGAAATGACCCGGGCGATGTCCAGGTGAGTGCCGTAGGTGTACTGCTCGACACGCGCTTGTTGAGCAGCCACTTTGGTTTGCGATTCTTCGGCCATGGCCAGGCTGCTGACACCGCAAAGTGCCAATGCCACTAATAAAGCTTTCATTGTGTTTTACCTTTTTGAGCGTGAGAGCGGCCGCATCACGTTTTTCGACGTTATGTGCAAGCGCTGTCTGATAGTTGAAGCGAGCTGCGTGGGGGCAGCGGATGTTTGCCTTGTTGGCCAAATGGATTCTAGGCGCGTCGTGATGCGACATATATAAAGACTTTGGATAAGCGCTTTCATCAAAACGGTAATAATCCTGAGGGCAGCTCCAGGTTATTAGCTGCAAGCCGCAAGCTTGCAGCTGGCTAGCTTGAAGCTCCGGCCCCGCCCGGTAATACCAATGTCGAATGGCTCCCCTGGGTAGGGCGGGATACAACGGGTGCATAAAACAACAACTATCCACCGAGGTAACCAAGATGAGTGCAGCTTCCCTGTACCCCGTCCGCCCAGAAGTCGCAGCGACTACGCTGACGGATGAGGCGACCTACAAGGCCATGTACCAGCAGTCGGTGGTCAACCCGGATGGTTTCTGGCGTGAGCAGGCGCAGCGCCTCGACTGGATCAAGCCGTTTAGCGTGGTCAAGCAGACCTCGTTCGACGACCATCGCGTCGACATCAAATGGTTTGCCGATGGCACGTTGAACGTTGCCTACAACTGCCTGGACCGTCACCTGGCCGAGCGCGGCGACACCATCGCCATCATCTGGGAAGGCGACGACCCTTCCGAGCACCGCGAAATCACCTACCGCGAGCTGCACGAAGAGGTCTGCAAATTCGCCAACGCCCTGCGCGGCCAGGACGTGCACCGCGGCGACGTTGTCACCATCTATATGCCAATGATCCCCGAGGCTGTGGTCGCCATGCTGGCGTGCGCCCGGATCGGTGCGATTCACTCGGTGGTGTTCGGCGGTTTCTCGCCGGAAGCACTGGCGGGGCGCATCATCGATTGCAGCTCCAAGGTGGTGATCACGGCCGACGAAGGCCTGCGTGGCGGTAAAAAAACCGCGCTCAAGGCCAACGTCGACCGCGCCCTGACCAACCCGGAAACCAGCAGCGTGCAGAAGGTGATCGTCTGCAAGCGCACCGGTGGCGAGATCGAGTGGAACCGTCACCGCGACATCTGGTATCACGCGCTGCTTGAAGTGGCGTCCAGCACCTGCGCACCCAAAGAGATGGGCGCGGAAGAATCGCTGTTTATCCTTTACACCTCGGGCTCGACCGGCAAACCCAAAGGCGTGCTGCACACCACGGCGGGCTACCTGCTCTACGCCGCGCTCACCCACGAGCGCGTGTTCGACTACAAGCCGGGCGAAATCTACTGGTGCACGGCCGATGTTGGCTGGGTCACCGGGCACAGTTACATCGTCTATGGCCCGCTGGCCAATGGCGCGACCACGCTGCTGTTTGAAGGTGTGCCGAACTACCCGGACATCACTCGCGTGTCGAAGATCATCGACAAGCACAAGGTCAACATCCTCTACACCGCGCCCACCGCGATTCGCGCCATGATGGCTGAAGGCACCAAGTCCGTCGAAGGCGCGGACGGTTCCAGCCTGCGCCTGTTGGGTTCGGTGGGCGAGCCGATCAATCCGGAAGCCTGGGGCTGGTACTACAACACCGTCGGCAAGCAGAACTGCCCGATTGTCGACACCTGGTGGCAGACCGAAACCGGCGGCATCCTGATCAGCCCGCTGCCAGGTGCAACAGCGCTGAAACCGGGCTCGGCCACACGGCCGTTCTTCGGCGTGATTCCGGCACTGGTGGACAATCTGGGTAACCTCATCGAGGGCGCGGCCGAGGGCAATCTGGTGATTCTCGATTCCTGGCCGGGTCAGTCGCGCACCCTGTACGGCGACCATGACCGTTTTGTCGACACCTATTTCAAGACCTTCCGGGGCATGTATTTCACCGGTGACGGTGCCCGTCGCGATGAAGACGGCTACTACTGGATCACCGGGCGCGTGGACGATGTGCTCAACGTATCCGGCCACCGGATGGGCACGGCTGAAATCGAGAGCGCGATGGTTGCGCACCCTAAAGTCGCGGAAGCCGCCGTGGTCGGCGTGCCGCACGATCTGAAAGGGCAGGGCATTTACGTCTACGTTACCCTCAATGCTGGCGAAGAGCCGAGCGATGCGCTGCGCACCGAACTGCGCAACTGGGTGCGCAAGGAAATCGGCCCGATTGCCTCGCCGGACTTCATCCAGTGGGCACCCGGCCTGCCGAAAACCCGTTCGGGCAAGATCATGCGCCGCATCCTGCGCAAGATCGCCACCGCTGAGTACGACGCGCTGGGCGATATCTCCACCCTGGCCGATCCAGGCGTGGTGCAGCACCTGATCGAAACGCACAAGAGCATGAGCGCGGCCTGACCGATCGATGAGTGAAGGCGCCCCGTCCGGTGCAAGCCGGGCGGGGCGTTTTTGTTTTCGGTGCTGATGGCTGGTGATGAAACGGGATATATATCGGGTTGTTACGGGTTTACACGTTGTTGCAGGGCCGTGCTTCGTTGTGGGACGTTGCGGGTTTTTTTGTAGGAAGGCGCGACGCGTCAGTGCGTTTCACCCGTCATGTGTAACGCTGGGCTTGCCGGATTAGAAGGCTTTGCCAATAATGGGCGCGCTTTTTGCTGTAGTCACAGGTTAGGCCTGATCTGATGGATCAGTAGAAATATGCTCCGTCAATAGCGTAGAGTGGCTTTTCAGGCGCTTCTGTAACTAGTTGTCGCATTGAAGAAATATCGACTTCGAGCCTGTCGTTAAAATGCCCCTCATTCGCCGAAGGCCGATGACCCGCCAATCCGGTGTCACGCATCAGGCGTCGCTCTCCCCCGAGATTGTCCTTTCGCACAGTGGGCACCTGCTCACTCTGCCACTTGTCGTGCTTTACCGATGGAGTTCTGAAAATGAAAAAGCTCATGCTTATTGGCGCGCTGGCGTTGTCCGTGCTTGCCCAGCCGACATTCGCTGACGAAAAACCACTGAAAATCGGTATCGAAGCGGCGTATCCTCCGTTCGCGTCCAAGGCACCGGACGGCAGCATCGTCGGTTTCGACTACGACATCGGCAATGCACTGTGTGAAGAAATGAAAGCCAAGTGCACGTGGGTCGAGCAAGAGTTCGACGGCCTGATCCCGGCGCTCAAAGTACGCAAGATCGACGCGATCCTGTCGTCGATGTCGATCACCGACGACCGCAAGAAGTCCGTGGATTTCACCGGCAAGTATTATAATTCCCCGGCGCGCCTGGTGATGAAGGACGGCGTGACCGTCAGCGACAGCCTTGCCGAGCTCAAGGGCAAGAAGATCGGCGTACAGCGCGGTTCGATCCACGAGCGTTTCGCCCGTGAAGTCCTCGCCCCTAAAGGCGTTGAAGTGACCCCGTACGGTTCGCAGAACGAAATCTACCTGGACATCGGTGCGGGTCGTCTGGACGGCACCATCGCTGACGCCACGCTGCTGCAGGATGGCTTCCTGAAAACCGACTCCGGCAAGGGCTTTGCCTTTGTGGGCCCGGCGTTCACTGACCCGGATTACTTCGGCGACGGCATCGGCATCGCCGTGCGCAAGGGTGACAAGGCCAACCTCGATCGCCTCAATGCTGCCATTGCCGCGATCCGCGCCAACGGCAAGTACAAGGCCATTCAGGACAAGTATTTCGACTTCGATATCTACGGCAAGTAAGTCTTCGTACCGATTCTGATCAATGGCGCAAACAGAATTGCCTGGGTTGCGCCATTTTTATTCCACGCTTGAGGACCGCACATCATGTTGAAAGGTTACGGGGCTGTCATCCTCGAAGGTGCCTGGCTGACGTTGCAGCTGGCCCTGTCGTCGATGGCTCTGGCGATCGTTCTCGGTCTGATCGGCGTGGCGCTGCGTCTGTCGCCGGTGCGCTGGATTGCCTGGCTGGGCGATCTGTACAGCACCGTGGTGCGCGGCATTCCCGATCTGGTGCTGATCCTGCTGATTTTCTACGGAGGTCAGGACCTGCTCAACCGCGTGGCACCGCTCTTGGGTTTCGATGACTACATCGACCTTGATCCATTGCTGGCAGGCATCTGCACGCTGGGCTTCATCTTCGGGGCCTACCTCTCGGAAACCTTTCGTGGCGCGTTCATGGCCATCCCCAAAGGGCAGGCCGAGGCGGGCATGGCGTATGGCCTGAGCAGCGGCAAGGTGTTCTTCCGCATTCTGGTGCCGCAGATGATTCGTCTGGCGATACCCGGTTTCACCAACAACTGGCTGGTACTGACCAAGGCCACCGCGCTGATTTCCGTGGTCGGCCTGCAAGACATGATGTTCAAGGCCAAGCAGGCGGCCGATGCCACCCGCGAACCCTTTACCTTCTTCCTGGCGGTTGCGGCGATGTACCTGGTGATCACCAGTGTTTCGCTGCTCGCTTTGCGTTATCTGGAAAAACGCTACTCGGTAGGCGTCAGGGCGGCTGACCTATGATCTTTGACTACAACGTGATCTGGGACAGCCTGCCGCTGTACTTTGGCGGTCTGCTGACCACCCTCAAATTGCTGGCGATTTCCCTCGCTTTCGGACTGCTCGCGGCGCTGCCGCTGGGCCTGATGCGGGTCTCGAAAAAACCGTGGGTGAACGTGCCGGCCTGGCTGTACACCTACGTGATTCGCGGCACACCGATGCTGGTGCAGTTGTTTCTGATCTACTACGGCCTGGCTCAGTTTGCGGCGGTGCGCGAGAGCTTTTTGTGGCCGTGGCTGTCCAGCGCAACCTTCTGCGCCTGCCTGGCCTTCGCTATCAATACCAGCGCCTACACGGCCGAGATCATTGCCGGCAGCCTCAAGGCCACGCCGGCCGGCGAAATCGAGGCGGCGCGGGCCATGGGCATGTCGAAGGTGAAAATGTATCGGCGCATTCTGCTGCCGTCGGCCCTGCGTCGGGCGCTGCCGCAGTACAGCAACGAGGTGATCATGATGCTGCAGACCACCAGTCTGGCCTCTATCGTCACCCTGATCGACATCACCGGTGCGGCGCGCACGGTCAATGCGCAGTTCTACCTGCCTTTCGAGGCCTACGTCACCGCAGGCGTTTTCTATCTATGCCTGACATTCATTCTGGTGCGGCTGTTCAAGATCGCCGAACGCCGCTGGCTGGGCTATCTCGCCCCACGGAAGGTCTGAAATGCAAAGAATCGATCATGTATTGCCGTGGAGCACCCTCGGCACCGAACGCACGCTCAGTGTCTTTCGCTTCGGCACCGGTGAGCGCAAAGCCTACATTCAGGCCAGTCTGCACGCTGACGAGCTGCCTGGCATGCGCACCGCCTGGGAGCTGAAAAAACGCCTGACCCAGCTGGAACAGCAGGGCGCGCTGAAGGGCGTCATCGAACTGGTGCCGGTCGCCAACCCGCTGGGCCTGGGGCAGTTGCTGCAAGGCGCGCACCAGGGGCGCTTCGAGTTCGGCAGCGGCAAGAACTTCAATCGCGACTTCACCGAGCTGAGCGAGCCGGTCGCCCAATTGCTTGAAGGTCAGCTGGGCGATGACCCGCGTGCCAATATCCATTTGATTCGTCAGGCGATGACCACTGCGCTGGAAAGTCTGCCCGCAGCGCAATCCGAGTTGCAGGGCATGCAGCGCATTTTGCTCAGGCACGCCTGCATCGCCGATGTGGTGCTTGACCTGCATTGCGATGCCGACGCCGCGCTGCACATGTATGCCTTGCCGCAACACTGGCCGCAGTGGCGTTCGCTGTCGGCGCACCTGAATGTTCAGGTGGCACTGCTGGCCGAGGATTCCGGCGGCAGCTCGTTCGATGAAGCCTGCTCGCTGCCGTGGTTGCGTCTGTCACGGGCCTTCCCGCAGGCACAGATTCCATTGGCCTGCCTGTCGACCACTATCGAACTGGGTGGTCAGGCCGACACTGGCAAGCCCCAGGCTGAAGCGCACGCCGAGGGCATTCTGGCGTTTCTGGCCGAGCAGGGTCTGATCAGTGGCGACTGGCCGCAGCCTGCGCACGAAGCCTGCGAAGGCATGCCGTTCGAAGGCACTGAATTGCTCTATGCGCCGCATCCTGGCGTGGTGACATTCCTGCGCGCCGCAGGCGACAGGGTCGAAGTCGGCGATCCGCTGTTCGAGGTCATCGACCCGCTGTCCGATCAGGTCAGCACCATTTGCGCGAATACTGCCGGGGTGTTGTTCGCCATCGAGCGGCTTCGCTACGCTCAACCCGGTTTCTGGCTGGCCAAAGTGGCGGGGCGTACCGCGCTGCGTCATGGGCGTCTGCTCAGTGATTGACCGTTCTGTGGAAACCCAAAGCATGAACAAACTGGAAGTCCAGGATCTGCACAAGCGCTATGGCAGTCACGAAGTGATCAAGGGCGTTTCCCTGACCGCGAAGGCTGGCGATGTCATCAGTATCATCGGCTCCAGCGGCTCGGGCAAAAGCACCTTTCTGCGCTGCATCAACCTGCTCGAACAGCCCCATGCCGGCAAGATCCTGCTCAACAACGAAGAGTTGAAGCTGGTGCCGAACAAGGACGGCGGCCTCAAGGCGGCCGACGCCAAACAGTTGCAGCGCATGCGCTCGCGGCTGTCGATGGTGTTTCAGCACTTCAACCTGTGGTCGCACATGACGGCGCTGCAGAACATCATCGAAGCGCCGGTTCACGTGCTGGGCGTTTCGAAAAAGGAAGCGCTGGAAAAGGCCGAGTATTATTTGGCCAAGGTCGGGGTGGCGCACCGCAAGGACGCTTATCCAGGGCACATGTCCGGTGGCGAGCAGCAGCGTGTGGCGATTGCCCGCGCGCTGGCGATGGAGCCCGAGGTGATGCTGTTCGACGAGCCGACTTCTGCGCTCGACCCTGAACTGGTCGGCGATGTGCTCAAGGTCATGCAGGGCCTGGCCCAGGAAGGCCGGACCATGGTGGTGGTGACTCACGAAATGGGCTTTGCCCGGGAAGTCTCCAACCAGTTGGTGTTTCTGCATCAGGGTGTGGTGCTGGAGCGTGGCGACCCACGCGAAGTGCTGGCCAATCCGCAGACCGAGCGCTTGCAGCAGTTTTTGTCCGGCAGCCTCAAGTGACGATCGGCATCGCATGGCGATGCCTTTTTACAGCAGAACAGGGCATGCTGCGCGACGCGTGACATGACCTGGATGTTCCAGATCGAGCCTTGTTTCAAGGCTTGGCTTTTGCGGCAATACGTATCGGATGTCCCAATGACTGCCCATCGAATAGGTTTCCTCGTCTGGCCTGGCACCAAAGCCATGACCCTGGCACTTGCCGAGGAAGCTTTGCGTGTTGCCCAGCGCGTGCACCCTGAAGTGGTCTACGAATTGTCGTTTCTGCAGGCCGAGCTTGCCGAGCCCGCAGCGGTTGCCGGCGGCTGGCAATTGCCGGGCGAGCCTTGGACCGGGCGGCTGGAAGGGTTGCAGAAACTGTTTTTGCTGGCCGATGAACCACCTGCCGCCGTGGCGCCTGCGCTGGGCAGCGCGCTCAAGCAACTGGTGCGTGCCGGTTGTTCGATTGGCGGGCTGTCGGCGGGCGTTTACCCGCTTGCGCAATTGGGCCTGCTGGATGGCTATCGCGCCGCCGTGCACTGGCGCTGGCAGGACGATTTCGCCGAGCGTTTCCCGAAAGTCATCGCCACCAGCCATCTGTTTGACTGGGATCGCGACCGCTTGACCGCCTGTGGCGGTATGTCGGTGCTCGACCTGTTGCTGGCGGTGTTGTCCCGCGATCATGGCGCGGAACTGGCCGGGGCGGTTTCCGAAGAACTGGTGGTCGAGCGCATTCGCGAAGGCGGCGAGCGTCAGCGCATTCCGCTGCAGAACCGTCTGGGTTCCAGCCATCCGAAGCTGACCCAAGCGGTGCTGTTGATGGAAGCCAACATCGAAGAGCCACTGACCACCGACGAAATCGCCCAGCACGTGTGCGTGTCACGCCGCCAACTGGAGCGCATCTTCAAGCAATACCTCAATCGTGTGCCCAGTCAGTACTACCTGGAACTGCGCCTGAACAAGGCCCGCCAGATGCTGATGCAGACCAGCAAATCGATCATTCAGATCGGCCTGTCCTGCGGATTCTCGTCGGGGCCGCACTTCTCCAGCGCCTACCGCAACTTCTTCGGCGCCACGCCGCGTGAAGACCGCAACCAGCGACGCAGCAGCAGCCCGTTCGAGCTTTCGCCGGTGCCTGCCGAGCGCGGTTGATTGTCTTGTCGCGATAGAAGTGCTGCCGCGACAGCTCTGGTCCAGACAGGCCGGCCTCAATCCGTTTAAACTGCGCCTTTGTGACGCAATATGTCGCATTGCCGAAAGCCTTGAAAAAACCCGGTTTTGCGCTGTAACAAGTTGTCGCCTGGCGGCAAGGCCGAACACCATTCAGTCCTTACAATCTTTCCATCGCTCGCCAGTTTCAGGCAGGCGTTCCTCATCAGGAGACTCCGATGTCCGTTGAGCATGCTGCGGTGCAACGCGCCGATTTCGACCAGGTAATGGTCCCCAATTACGCCCCTGCCGGGTTCATCCCTGTGCGTGGTGCGGGCTCCCGCGTCTGGGATCAGGCGGGGCGCGAACTGGTGGACTTCTCGGGCGGGATCGCCGTCAACGTATTGGGCCACTGCCACCCGGCGCTGGTCGGTGCCTTGACCGAGCAGGCCAATAACCTCTGGCATGTGTCCAACGTGTTCACCAACGAGCCGACCCTGCGTCTAGCGAAAAAACTGGTGGACTCGACCTTCGCCGAGCGCGTGTTCTTCTGTAACTCGGGCGCCGAAGCCAACGAAGCGGCCTTCAAGCTGGCGCGCCGTGTGGCGCACGACCTGTACGGCCCCGAGAAGTACGAAATCATCGCGGCGGTAAACAGCTTCCACGGCCGTACCCTGTTCACCGTGAGCGTCGGTGGCCAGCCGAAATACTCCGATGGTTTCGGGCCGAAAATCACCGGCATCAGCCACGTGCCTTACAACGACCTTGAAGCCTTGAAAGCGGCTGTGACCGACAAGACCTGCGCCGTGGTGCTGGAGCCTATTCAGGGCGAAGGCGGTGTTTTGCCGGGCGAGCTCGACTACCTGCAAGGCGCGCGCAAACTGTGTGACGAGCACAACGCGCTGCTGGTATTCGACGAAGTGCAGAGCGGCATGGGCCGTAGTGGCCATCTGTTTGCGTACATGCATTACGGCGTGACCCCGGACATCCTTTCCAGCGCCAAAAGCATTGGCGGCGGTTTCCCGCTGGCGGCCATGCTGACCACTGAAAAGCTCGCCAAGCACTTCGCAGTCGGTGTGCACGGCACCACGTACGGCGGCAACCCGCTGGCCTGCGCGGTGGGTGAGGCAGTGATCGACGTCATCAATACGCCTGAAGTGCTGGCTGGCGTGCAGCGTAAGCATCAACAATTCAAGACTCGCCTGGAAAGCATCGGCCAGCAATATGGCGTGTTCACCGAAGTGCGCGGCCTGGGCCTGTTGATCGGTTGCGTGCTGTCCGATGCCTGGAAAGGCAAGGCCAAGGACATCTTCAACGCTGCCGAAGCCCAGGACCTGATGATTCTGCAGGCCGGTCCCGACGTGATTCGTTTCGCGCCAAGCCTGGTGATCGAAGACGCCGACATCGAAGAAGGCCTGAACCGCTTCGAGCGCGCCATCGCCAAGCTTACGTCCTGATTCATCCGCTGTATTCCGGTGCTTGCCCGATCGGCGAACACCGGACATTTTCCTGTGCCATGCGGCCTGACGCCGCCTGGCGCACTTATCAGTGCCAGCCGCAGAGGCCGGTCGATCTACAAGGAGTGGCACCATGCTGGTGATGCGCCCTGCGCAAATGGCTGATCTGGCCGAGGTTCAACGCCTCGCTGCCGACAGCCCTATCGGTGTCACGTCCTTGCCCGACGATGCTGGCCGCCTGACCGACAAGATCGGCTCGTCGGAGGCCTCATTCGCCGCCGAGGTCAGCTTCAACGGTGAAGAAACCTACTTCTTCGTCCTCGAAGACAGCGAGAGCGGCAAGCTGGTGGGCTGCTCGGGCATCGTCGCTTCGGCGGGTTACTCCGAGCCGTTCTACAGCTTTCGCAACGAAACCTTCGTGCATGCCTCTCGCGAACTGAAAATCCACAACAAGATCCATGTGCTCTCCCAGTGCCACGACCTGACTGGCAACAGCCTGCTGACCAGCTTTTACGTGGTCCCGGAGCTGGTGGGCACGTCCTGGTCGGAGCTCAACTCGCGTGGCCGTCTGCTGTTTGTCGCCAGCCACCCCGAGCGCTTCGCTGATTCAGTGGTCACCGAAATCGTCGGTTACAGCGACGAGCAGGGCGATTCGCCGTTCTGGGACGCCATCGGGCGCAACTTTTTTGACCTCAACTATGCCGCTGCCGAGCGTCTGTGCGGGCTGAAAAGCCGGACGTTCCTCGCCGAGCTGATGCCGCATTACCCGATCTACGTGCCATTGCTGCCCGACGCTGCGCAAGAGGCGATGGGCCAGGTGCATCCGCGTGCGCAGATCACCTTCGACATCCTGATGCGCGAAGGTTTTGAAACCGATCATTACATCGACATCTTCGACGGTGGCCCGACCCTGCATGCCAAAGTGTCCGGCATCCGCTCCATCGCGCAGAGTCGTCTGGTACCGGTCAAGGTCGAGACAGCGCACAGCAGCGACGTGGGCAAGGGCGGGCGTCTGTATCTGGTTGCCAATGGTCTGCTGCAGGATTACCGCGCGGTGTTGCTGGAACTCGACTGGGCACCCGGCCGGCCGGTGGTTCTGAGCCTGCAGGCCGCCGACGCGCTGGGTGTGGGTGAAGGTGCCAGTGTGCGCATCGTCGCGGTCTGAGCCGGACGTTCGATTGCGGATTAGCCCGTTTCAAGGCTCTCGATGAGCCGCTGAGGAGATAACATGATCGTTCGTCCCGTACGCAGCAGCGACCTGCCCGCGTTGATCGAGCTGGCGCGCAGCACCGGCGCCGGTCTGACCACCCTGCCGGCCAACGAGCAACGCCTGGCCCATCGGGTTGGCTGGGCTGAAAAGACCTTTCGCGGAGAAGCCGAGCGCGGCGACGCCGATTACCTGTTCGTGCTCGAAGACGACGACGGCAAAGTGGTGGGCATTTCCGCCATCGCTGGCGCGGTCGGCCTGCGTGAGCCCTGGTACAACTACCGGGTCGGGCTGACGGTCAGCGCCTCCCAGGAACTGAACATTTACCGGGAAATTCCTACGCTGTTTCTGGCCAACGACCTGACTGGCAATTCCGAATTGTGCTCGCTGTTCCTGCACAGCGATTCGCGCAGCGGCCTCAACGGTCGCCTGCTGTCCAAGGCGCGCATGCTGTTCATTGCTGAGTTTCCGAAACTGTTCGGTAACAAGATCATTGCCGAGATGCGCGGCATGTCCGACGAGAATGGCCGTTCGCCGTTCTGGGAGAGCCTGGGGCGGCACTTCTTCAAGATGGAGTTCAGCCAGGCCGATTACCTGACCGGCGTGGGTAACAAGGCGTTTATCGCCGAGCTGATGCCCAAGTTTCCGCTGTACAGTTGCTTTCTGTCCGAAGACGCACGCAACGTGATCGGTCGCGTGCACGCCGACACAGAGCCTGCGCTGACCATGCTCAAGGGTGAGGGCTTCTCGTATCAGGGCTACGTCGATATCTTCGATGCGGGCCCGGCCATCGAGTGCGAGACCGGCAAGATCCGCGCGGTCAAGGACAGCCAGGCCCTGGTGCTGGCCATCGGCACGCCGGGCGACGACGCACCACAGTTCCTGATCTACAACCGCAAGCGTGAAGATTGCCGCGTGACCGTAGGCGCTGCGCGGTTTGCTGCCGGTACGCTGGTGGTCGCGCCGCAAACCGCCAAGCGGCTGCGTATGAATGCTGGCGACAACGTGCGCGCAGTGCCGTTGTCCGCCGCGCGGGAGGGCGTTTGATGAGTACCCTGTATATCGCAGGTGCCTGGCAAGCCGGGCAGGGCGAGCTGTTCCATTCGTTGAACCCGGTGACCCTGCACGTGTTGTGGTCCGGGCAAGGCGCGACCGCTGAACAGGTGGATCACGCTGTACAGGCCGCGCGCCAGGCGTTTCCCGCCTGGGCGCTGCTTTCACTTGATCAGCGCATCGCCGTGCTGGACGCTTTTGCTGTCAGCCTCAAGGCGCACGCTGACGAACTGGCGAATTGCATCGGTGAAGAAACCGGCAAGCCGTTGTGGGAATCGGCGACCGAGGTGACCAGCATGGTCAACAAGATCGCCATTTCAGTGCAGAGCTATCGCGAAAGAACCGGCGAGAAAAGCGCTCCGCTGGGCGATGCTACCGCTGTGTTGCGCCACAAGCCGCACGGTGTGGTTGCCGTATTCGGGCCGTACAACTTTCCGGGCCACCTGCCTAACGGCCATATCGTCCCGGCCTTGCTGGCAGGCAATACGGTGCTGTTCAAACCGAGCGAGCTGACGCCGAAAGTCGCCGAACTGACCGTCAAATGCTGGATCGAAGCCGGCTTGCCTGCCGGTGTCCTCAACCTGCTGCAAGGTGGACGCGAAACCGGTATCGCCCTGGCGGCGAATCCGGGTATCGATGGCCTGTTCTTCACCGGGTCGAGCCGCACTGGCAACGCGCTGCATCAGCAGTTCGCCGGGCGACCGGACAAGATTCTCGCCCTGGAAATGGGCGGTAACAATCCGTTGGTGGTCGATCAGGTCCAGGACATCGACGCGGCGGTTTACACCATCATTCAATCGGCGTTTATCTCCGCAGGCCAGCGCTGCACCTGTGCGCGTCGTCTGCTGGTGCCCGAGGGCGACTGGGGAGATGCGTTGCTGGCGCGGCTGGTTGCCGTCAGCGCGACCCTCGACGTGGGGGCGTTTGATCAGCAACCTGCGCCGTTCATGGGCTCTGTCATTTCGCTTGAGGCCGCGCGGGCTTTGCTCGACGCGCAGCGTCATCTGCTCGCCAATGGCGCGGTGACCTTGCTGGAAATGCGTCAGCCGCAACCCGGTGCGGCGCTGCTGACGCCCGGTATTGTCGATGTCAGCGCAGTCGCAAACAGGCCCGATGTAGAGCTGTTCGGCCCGCTGTTGCAGGTCGTCCGCTACGCCGGTTTTGATGCGGCGATCGCCGAGGCCAACGCCACTCAATACGGTCTGGCGGCGGGCCTGCTCTCGGACTCCGAAGCGCGTTATCAGCAGTTCTGGCTGCAAAGCCGCGCCGGCATCGTCAACTGGAACAAGCAATTGACCGGGGCCGCCAGCAGCGCGCCGTTCGGTGGCGTCGGGGCGTCGGGCAATCATCGCGCCAGCGCCTATTACGCGGCCGATTACTGCGCCTATCCGGTGGCGTCGCTGGAGACCGGCAGCCTGACTCTGCCCGCGACGTTGACCCCGGGTGTGCGGCTGAGCTGAGTGCCTTGCCTAGAGAATGTGCGTAAAGCATGCGCGTAAAGAAAGAATGCTTATAAAAACAGATCCACGGAGCCTTGCCGATGAAGTCCTGTGAAGTGAATTTTGACGGTCTGGTCGGGCCAACCCACAACTACGGCGGGTTGTCCTACGGTAACGTCGCCTCCCAGAGTAATAGCCAGCAGTGCTCGAACCCGCGTGAAGCGGCGCTGCAGGGCCTGGCAAAAATGAAGGCGCTGATGGACATGGGTTTTACCCAAGGCGTGCTGGCACCTCAGGAGCGTCCTGACGTTGCCAGTCTGCGTCAGTTGGGTTTTACCGGCAGCGATGAGCAAGTGATCGAGAAAGCTGCCCGTCAGGACATGCCGTTGCTGGTCGCCAGTTGCTCGGCATCGAGCATGTGGGTGGCCAATGCGGCGACGGTCAGCCCCAGCGCCGATACCGCTGATGGCCGTGTGCATTTCACGGCGGCCAACCTCAACTGCAAATACCATCGCAGCATCGAGCATCCGACCACCAGCCGCGTGCTGGGGGCCATGTTTGCCGACGCGAAGCACTTCGCTCATCACCCGGCCTTGCCATCAGTGGCGCAGTTCGGCGATGAAGGCGCGGCCAACCACACGCGTTTCTGTCAGGACTACGGTCAGGCCGGGGTAGAGTTTTTTGTGTTTGGCCGCAGCGCTTTCGATACCCGCTACGCAGCACCGCAGAAGTACCCGGCGCGGCAGACGCTGGAAGCTTCACGAGCGGTGGCGCGCCTGCATGGTCTGAGCGATGAGTGCGTTGTGTACGGGCAGCAGAACCCGGCGGTGATCGATCAAGGCGTGTTTCATAACGATGTGATCGCGGTCGGCAACGGTGAAGTGCTGTTCTATCACGAGGACGCCTTTCTCCACACCGAACAGATGCTGGGCGAGCTGCGCGACAAACTCAGCCGGGCCGGCGGCCAGCTGCAGGCTGTTTGCGTGCCACGCGCCGAGGTCTCGGTTCAGGATGCGGTGCGCTCATATCTGTTCAACAGCCAGTTGCTGTCGCGTCCGGATGGCTCGATGCTGCTGATCGTGCCACAGGAATGCCAGGCCAATGCCAACGTCTGGGGCTACCTGCAACGGCTGATTGCCGATGCCGGCCCGGTCGCCGAGGTCAAGGTCTTCGACCTCAAGCAGAGCATGCAGAACGGTGGCGGCCCGGCGTGCCTGCGCCTGCGCGTGGCGCTCAATGAAACCGAGCTGGCTGCAGTAAACCCCGGCGTGATCATGACCGCGCCGTTGTATGAAACGCTGACGCAATGGGTCGACAGGCACTACCGTGATCGCATGAGCGAAAACGATCTGGCCGACCCCCGATTACTGACTGAATGCCGCACGGCATTGGATGAACTGACGCAAATCCTTAAACTGGGCGCCGTTTATCCGTTTCAACTGAATTGAAACACCTTGCGCGCCGGGCCATTGGCCGGCGCACGACTTCCTTTATAGAGAGCATTTCGACATGAGCGACGCCCTGCAACTGATCCTTGAAGACACTGATGGCACCCAGCTGGAAACCTCCTGCACCCGCGTTGCCATCATCTGGCAGGGCAAGGAGCTGTGGATTCAGCAAGACGGCCGTGGCCAGTTGCTGATCGGCGTGGACGTCGAAGAAGACGATGCCGAATACGCCAATCTGCTGCTGCGCCCGCTGGCGACCAATCTGGTCAGCCTGCAACTGGAAATGGAACCGGCCGACGTCGGTGCCGAAGAAGACGGTCACGTTCACGGCCCTGACTGCAACCACTAAGGAAGCGCGCCATGCTCGCCCTCGGCAAACTGCTTGAACTGACCCTGGCTGGACGTGAACCAGCGGAAAAGACTCAACTGACCGTCGAAGGCGTGCGGATGCGCTGGCTGGCTGAGGGGGCTCTGGAAGTCCGCCCGCCACAGGCTCGTGACAATGGCACTGACCTGCTGCTGTCTGCCGGTATTCATGGTAACGAGACAGCGCCCATCGAGCTGCTTGATGAACTGATCCGCAGCATCGCGCGTGGCGACCTCAAACCGCGCGCACGTATTCTGTTTCTGTTTGGCAACCCTGCTGCCATGCGGCTGGGTGCGCGTTATGTCGAGCAGGACGTCAACCGGCTGTTCAATGGCCGGCACGAACAAAGCGGTGGCGCGGAAGCCCTGCGCGCTTGTGAACTGGAGCGGCTGGCTGCCAGCTTTTTCAGCCTGCCGGACCGCTATCGGCTGCATTACGACCTGCACACTGCCATTCGCGGCTCAAAGATCGAGCAGTTTGCGCTGTATCCGTGGAAAGAGGGCCGTCAGCACTCACGCTTTGAACTGGCCCGGCTGCGTGCGGCGGGCATCAGTGCAGTGCTGCTGCAGAACAAACCCTCCATAGTGTTCAGCGCCTACACCTACGAACAGCTCGGGGCCGAGGCTTTTACACTGGAACTGGGCAAGGCCCGCCCGTTTGGACAGAACCGGCACGTTAATCTCGCGCCATTGCGTTTGCGTCTGGAGCAGATCATTGAAGGCAGCGAACCCCAGCCGGATGAGCGTCTTGAGGGGCTGCAACTGTTCAGCGTCGCACGTGAAGTGATCAAGCGCAGCGATGCGTTCACCTTCAACCTGGCGGATGATGTGGAGAACTTCTCCGAGCTGGAAAAAGGCTACGTGCTGGCCGAAGACGTGAGTGATTCACGCTGGGTGGTGAAAGAAGAGGGCGCAAGAATCATCTTCCCCAACCCCAAGGTCAAAAATGGCCTGCGGGCGGGCATTGTGATTGTGCCGGCTGATGCGGATGGGCTTGGTTGACGATAATCTCAACTATCGTGCGACGCTCCGCGTCGGCATGCCGTTAAGGACGCTGCGCGTCCTCTTTGCATTTGCGACGCAGAGACTGCGCAACGAGAGTCGTACTGACGAACGCCTCTCGTGCCGATGTTTCGCGTTTCAGCAGGCAGCTTTCTGCTGCGCATCCAGACGACGCAGGCTGCGCACCTTGTTCAAGGTATCCGCGCAGGTCTTGGCCGCTTCTTCGCCTTTGTGCGAGAAGTGATCGAAGAAGAACTTCTGGTGCTCTTCACCCGCATGGAAGTGATGCGGCGTCAGGACCACGGAGAAAACCGGTACTTCGGTTTCCAGCTGGACCTGCATCAATGCGCTGACCACTGACTGCGCAACGAATTCGTGGCGATAGATACCACCGTCCACCACCAGTGCAGCGCCGACGATGCCGGCGTAGCGGCCGGTATTGGCGAGCAGTTTTGCATGCAGCGGGATTTCGAAGGCGCCGCCGACTTCAAAGATGTCGATGTCACTTTCGGCATAACCCTGTTTGGCCATTTCGGCGACAAAACCTTTACGGCTCTGATCGACGATATCCTTATGCCAGCAGGCCTGGATGAAAGCGACGCGTTCGTTCGGATGGCTTTTGCTTTTGCTGTCGATTGCAGTAGGTTGCACGTGTTCTGACTCCTGTTTAATTTAATGAAAAAAACAGGGCATTTTGGATCGAAAGGGATTCAAGTCGCGTAGGAAAGCCTCCTGAACGATGTCGTTCATGATGAGGTTTTGCAGACGTTCTTGCAGACACCAATCCCGCTCTCTCTTCATCCGGACTATGACCGTCGGCCCCGGAATCACACCGGGTCTGCTGACCTTGCAGGTCGTCAGCCAAAGCTGAAACCCCCAAGCGCTCGCGGGCTAGACGCATTGCGCGCCATTACCGCCGGTGGGGAGTTGCACCCCGCCCTGAGAACGTTACCGGCACATTACGTGTCCAGTGCGGGATTTTTATCACAGTTTGTTCGATCATGCATGGACACTTTCGTACAGTGCACCTGCCTTTTTCTTATAAGGACGCGGAGTATCGAGAGCGGCAGCGCTTGATTATCATGTACCGCAGCCTCAGTAATGCCTTGTTGCAAGCCAAAGGTTGCATGCATTATCGATCTTCAATTTCAGGGAGCTTTTTCGTGACGGTCATCGATCTGCGCAGCGACACAGTGACTCTGCCCACCGCAGGCATGCTTGACGCCATGGCACATGCGCCGGTGGGCGATGATGTCTACGGTGAAGACCCTACGGTCAATCTGCTCGAGGCCACGCTCGCCGAGCGCCTCGGGTTCGACGCCGCCTTGTTCGTGCCCTCCGGCACCATGAGCAATCTGCTGGCGTTGATGGCGCACTGTGAGCGGGGCGATGAATACATCGTCGGTCAGCAGGCCCACACCTATAAATACGAAGGGGGTGGCGCGGCGGTACTGGGCTCGATTCAGCCTCAGCCGCTGGACGTGCAGGCGGACGGTTCGCTGAGCCTGCAACAGGTGCTCGACACCATCAAGCCGGACGACTTCCACTTTGCCCGCACACGCCTGCTGGCCCTGGAAAACACCATGCAGGGCAAGGTGCTGCCGCTTGAGTACCTGGCCGCCGCGCGCAAGCTGACCCTGGAAAAAGGCCTCGCGCTGCACCTCGACGGCGCGCGGCTGTACAACGCGGCGGTCAAGCTGGGCGTTGATGCCCGGGAGATCACCCGGCACTTCGATTCAGTCTCCATCTGCCTATCCAAAGGCCTGGGCGCCCCCATTGGCTCGGTGCTGTGCGGCTCGCAGCCGCTGATGGTCAAGGCGCGGCGTCTGCGCAAGATGCTCGGCGGGGGCATGCGTCAGGCAGGCGGGCTGGCCGCTGCCGGGCTCTATGCGCTGGATCATCAGGTCCAGCGGCTGGCCGACGATCATGCCAATGCGGCGTTTCTGGCCGAGAGCTTGAGCGGGCTGGGTTACAGTGTCGAGCCTGTGCAGACCAACATGGTCTATGTGCAGATCGGTGATCGCGCCGCAGCGCTCAAGGCATTCTGCGCCGAGCGTGGCATCGTGCTCACTGCCGCGTCGCGGCTGCGCATGGTCACTCACCTGAATGTTTCGCGTGCTCAGGCAGAGCAAGTGATCGCGGCATTCGCAGCCTTTGAACACCCATGACATGCCGATAATCCAGTTACTTGTCTCTATCGCACAAACACACTGTACCGAGGGCGCAACGCCTATATAATGCGGCCCTTTGCCGTCGCTACGTCATTTGACGTTTTGCACTTGCCTCTGGCCGCAGTCTCCGTGGAAGAACCTATGAAAAGCGCAGAAATCCGTGAAGCCTTCCTTGGCTTCTTCGAAGAGCAAGGCCACACCCGTGTCCCTTCAAGCTCCTTGATTCCGGGCAATGACCCAACCCTGCTGTTCACCAACGCAGGCATGAACCAGTTCAAGGATTGCTTCCTGGGCCAGGAAAAACGCGCCTACACCCGCGCCGTGACCAGTCAGAAATGCGTGCGTGCCGGTGGCAAGCACAACGACCTGGAAAACGTCGGCTATACCGCTCGTCACCACACTTTTTTCGAAATGCTGGGTAACTTCAGCTTTGGTGACTATTTCAAGCGTGATGCCATTACCTACGCCTGGACCTTCCTGACTTCCGAGAAGTGGCTGAACCTGCCCAAGGAAAAACTCTGGGTCACCGTCTACGCGACCGACGACGAAGCCTACGATATCTGGACCAAAGAGATCGGCGTCCCGGCCGAACGCATGGTTCGCATCGGTGACAACAAAGGCGCGCCTTACGCCTCCGACAACTTCTGGACCATGGGCGACACCGGCCCGTGTGGCCCGTGCAGCGAGATTTTCTTCGACCACGGCGCGGACATCTGGGGTGGCCCGCCAGGCTCGCCGGAAGAGGACGGCGACCGTTACATTGAAATCTGGAACAACGTTTTTATGCAGTTCAACCGTACCGCTGATGGCGTGCTGCACCCGCTGCCAGCGCCGTCGGTCGATACCGGCATGGGTCTTGAGCGGGTCAGTGCCGTTCTGCAGCACGTGCATTCCAACTACGAAATCGACCTGTTTCAGAGCCTGCTTACCGCATCGGCCAATGCCATCGGTTGCAGCAACGACAACCAGGCTTCGCTGAAAGTCGTGGCTGACCACATTCGTTCTTGCGGCTTCCTGATCGCCGATGGCGTACTGCCTTCCAGCGAAGGCCGTGGCTATGTGCTGCGCCGCATCATTCGTCGCGCCTGCCGTCACGGTAACAAGCTCGGTGCCAAGGGCAGCTTCTTCTACCAGATCGTCGCCGCGCTGGTCGCCGAGATGGGTTCGGCATTCCCTGAACTGGTGCAACAGCAGTCGCACATCGAGCGCGTCCTCAGAGGCGAAGAAGAGCAGTTCGCCAAGACTCTGGAACAAGGCTTGAAGATCATCGAGCAGGATCTGGCCGAGCTCAAAGGCACCGTGGTTCCCGGCGAAATCGTGTTCAAGTTGTATGACACCTACGGTTTCCCGATGGACCTGACAGGTGACATCGCCCGTGAGCGTAACCTGACGCTGGACGAAGAGGGCTTTGAGCGCGAAATGGAAGCCCAGCGCGTGCGTGCACGTTCGGCCAGCTCGTTCGGCATGGACTACAACAGTCTGGTCAAGGTCGATGTGGCCACCCAATTCACCGGTTACTCGGCGACCACCGGCAGCGCCAGCGTCGTTGCCCTCTATAAAGACGGGCAGTCGGTGACTCATCTGAACGCAGGCGAAGAGGGCGTGGTGATTCTCGACACCACCCCGTTCTATGCCGAATCAGGTGGCCAGATCGGCGACAGCGGCTTCCTGCTGGCTGGTGATGCGCGCTTCGACGTCAGTGACACCACCAAGACCGGCGGGGCATTCCTGCACCACGGTGTTGTGGCGTCCGGCAGCCTGAGCGTCGGCGTACAGGTTGAAACACAGGTGGCCGATGAAGTTCGTGATGCAACCAAACTGAACCATTCGGCCACTCACTTGCTGCACGCCGCATTGCGTCAAGTGCTGGGCGAGCACGTGCAGCAGAAGGGCTCGCTGGTCGACAGTCAGCGTCTACGCTTTGACTTCAGCCACTTCGAGTCGATCAAGCCTGAGCAACTGCGTGCACTGGAAGACATCGTCAACGCCGAAATTCGCAAGAACACGCCGGTGGTCACCGAAGAAACCGACATCGACACCGCGAAAAAGAAAGGCGCCATGGCGCTGTTCGGCGAGAAGTACGGTGACAGCGTTCGTGTGCTGAGCATGGGCGGCGAGTTCTCCGTCGAGCTGTGCGGCGGTATTCACGCCAGCCGCACCGGTGACATCTCGTTGTTCAAGATTGTCAGTGAAGGCGGCGTTGCCGCAGGCGTGCGCCGTATCGAAGCGGTGACCGGCGCGGCTGCGCTGGCCTGGCTGAACTCGGCTGAAGATCAACTCAAGGAAGCCGCGACGCTGGTCAAAGGCAATCGCGACAACCTGCTGGACAAGCTGACGGCGGTGCTTGAGCGCAACCGTCTGCTGGAAAAACAACTGGAACAACTGCAAGCCAAGGCAGCCAGCGCCGCCGGTGACGACCTGTCGTCGGCCGCGCTGGATGTCAAAGGGGTCAAGGTTCTGGCTACGCGCCTGGATGGCCAGGACGGCAAGGCGCTGTTGGCGCTTGTCGACCAGTTGAAGAACAAGCTCGGCCGCGCAGTGATCCTGCTCGGCAGTGTTCATGAAGACAAGGTTGTCTTGGTCGCAGGCGTGACCAAGGACCTGACTGGCCAACTCAAAGCCGGTGATTTGATGAAACAGGCGGCAACCGCAGTAGGCGGTAAAGGCGGTGGTCGTCCTGATATGGCTCAAGGCGGTGGTGTCGATGCAACTGCGCTGGATTCAGCGCTGGCACTGGCCGTTCCTTTTGTAGAGCAGGGTATCTGAGTCGAATCTGCAGGCCTGTCGCTTGCCGGCAGGCCATGTAAGGTTTGAATGTTAATAGGTGCTCTTAACGGGTTCTGAGGCGGCTTTGAGATGGCTTTGATCGTACAGAAATTTGGCGGCACCTCCGTGGGCTCTGTAGAGCGCATCGAGCAGGTGGCCGACAAGGTCAAGAAATTCCGTGAGGCGGGCGACGACCTGGTGGTCGTGCTGTCAGCCATGAGCGGTGAAACAAATCGTTTGATCGAGCTGGCCAGGCAGATCAGTGATCAGCCGGTTCCCCGTGAACTGGACGTGATCGTCTCCACGGGCGAGCAAGTGACCATTGCGCTGCTGGCGATGGCGCTGATGAAGCGCGGCGTGCCTGCGGTTTCCTACACCGGCAACCAGGTGCGCATTCTCACTGACAGCGCGCACAACAAGGCGCGCATCCTGCAAATCGACGACCAGAAGATTCGTTCCGACCTGAAAGCCGGTCGGGTGGTGGTGGTTGCCGGTTTCCAGGGTGTCGATGAGCACGGCAATATCACCACGCTTGGGCGTGGCGGCTCTGACACCACCGGAGTGGCCCTGGCGGCTGCGCTGAAGGCTGACGAGTGCCAGATCTACACCGACGTCGATGGTGTGTACACCACCGACCCACGTGTGGTGTCGCAGGCTCAGCGTCTGGACAAGATCACCTTTGAAGAGATGCTGGAAATGGCCAGCCTCGGTTCCAAGGTGTTGCAGATCCGCGCGGTCGAGTTCGCCGGTAAATACAACGTCCCGCTGCGCGTCCTGCACAGCTTCAAAGAGGGGCCGGGCACCCTTATTACAATCGATGAAGAGGAATCCATGGAACAGCCGATCATTTCCGGCATCGCCTTCAACCGCGATGAAGCCAAGCTGACCATCCGTGGTGTGCCAGACACCCCCGGCGTGGCGTTCAAGATTCTCGGCCCGATCAGCGCGGCCAATATCGAAGTGGACATGATCGTGCAGAACGTTTCGCACGATAACACCACCGATTTCACCTTCACGATCCATCGCAACGACTATCAGGCGGCCTTGCAGGTGCTTGAGACGACCGCGCGTGAAATCAGTGCCCGTGAAGTTTCCGGCGATACCAAGATTGCCAAGGTGTCCATCGTCGGTGTCGGCATGCGCTCGCACGCGGGTGTCGCCAGTCGCATGTTTGAAGCACTGGCCAAGGAGAGCATCAATATCCAGATGATCTCCACATCGGAGATCAAGGTCTCTGTGGTCATCGAAGAGAAGTACCTGGAGCTGGCTGTGCGCGCATTGCACACCGCGTTCGAGCTGGATGCTCCTCGGCAGGGTGAATGACTCTGTCGTCGAAGGGCGCGGGCTGACCGCGTCTTTCGGGTACTGCGCAGAAAGGCTGTTGTTTTCTTTGCGTTAGTCGATACACAGGTTAACGGTCATGGCTTTTCGCCAGCGACCTTTGCCTGCCGGTTGCAGACCGTGGTCCCTTAATAAAGGCGTAAGGAGAAAAGTATGCTGATTCTGACTCGTCGGTGCGCAGAAAGCCTGATCATTGGTGATGGTGAAATCACCGTAACCGTGCTCGGAGTGAAGGGTAATCAGGTGCGTATTGGTGTCAATGCGCCCAAAGAAGTCGCGGTTCACCGTGAAGAGATTTACCTGCGGATCAAGAAAGAGAAGGACGAAGAACCAAGCCATTAATTTTTATTGAATTTTTGGTTTGCAAACGGGGAAAAGGGTGGTTATTATACGCCCCGTGTTGCGGAGAGCTGGCCGAGTGGCCGAAGGCGCTCCCCTGCTAAGGGAGTACACCTCAAAAGGGTGTCGGGGGTTCGAATCCCCCGTTCTCCGCCATTATTTATGTAGCGCGTCAGATTGGGCTTGATCGGTAAGTTATTGAAATTACTAGAAAAAGTGATTGACAAAACAATCTGACGATCTATAATGCGCGGCACCAACACATGCACTCGTAGCTCAGCTGGATAGAGTACTCGGCTACGAACCGAGCGGTCACAGGTTCGAATCCTGTCGAGTGCACCATTTAAAGTTGTTTGAAGCGCTGTAAGCAATTACAGAATTTCCGATAACTGGCTTCAACCAGAGGTGATCTGGTCTAAAAGTACCAATGCACTCGTAGCTCAGCTGGATAGAGTACTCGGCTACGAACCGAGCGGTCACAGGTTCGAATCCTGTCGAGTGCACCATACAACGAAAAGCCCACATCGAAAGATGTGGGCTTTTTGCTTTCTAGCGTTTTCCTTTAACGCACCCGTGCTCATCAAATGTCACGCTACTGCTGCGGCCTTTCTTCTGGTTATACACGTAACGCAATTCCCCATTGCGGTTGCTGACTTTGTCTGGACGCCCCAGCAGGCTTTCCACATCGCGTTGCGTCATACCGGGAGGGGTCCGCTGGTTGATGATGGCCGCTCGGCGCTGTTCGGCGCTCAAGCGGTTGCCGCAGCCATCATCGCGGGTGCCAACCACGACCAGTTCCTGGCCTGATGATCTTTGGCGCGCAGGCTCTCGGCTGTTTGCAGAAGGAAGCAAATCGATCCGGGTCCCGGGTGGTGCGTTGAAGGCGCTCTGCAGGCGAGTGCTATGACCTGCCGGGCAGCCCAGCGTCGTGAACATGATCTTTCCTGATGCGTCCTCGCAGCGCTGAACACTGCTGGCGATTGCGTGCAGGGGCAGGCAGAGCAGGGCGTTGCAAAGGGTCAGATGAATGGCGGCGCGCATGGCCAGGTCCTCCGTGACGGGTGTGGTGAGAGCCTAGCGGTGGTCGTTAGCCGGGGCGAGCGCGTTTTATTGGCTGAATGTGACGCAGCGTCTCTGGCGGCTCACGTGGCTGTGCAGCTTTGCGCTGCAAACGATTGTTATAAGCTGAATTTCTCGCATGCGCTTGGCTCAAAGCGGTGTATCATTGCGCCCGTCAGCTCCGCCGGGGCTTGTGGAACACCTCCATGGACTTACCCAGTCGTTACTTAATAATGTTTTTCAACAATCATGAATTAACTGATTGATCTCCCGGCGTGCCCCGCTGCTGGGAGTGGAGCTCGCCTATGACCGAAAGAGAAGTAAAAAAAACGCAGGAAAGCTTGCAGGATCGCCTGGCTCAGGTCGTCGATCTGCTGCAGCGCCAGCGTATTGTTGAAGACCTGACCCACCGTCAGGAGGGTCAGAATCAAGACCGCGTAGAAAACCTGGTTCACCGGCAGAACCTTGTCGAGCTGCAGCGCAAGCTCGAAGACCTTCACTCCGCCGACGTCGCTTATATTCTCGAAGCCCTTCCTCTGGAAGATCGCCTGACCGTCTGGCAGCTGGTCAAGGCCGATCGCGACGGCGACATTCTGCTTGAAGTATCCGATTCCGTTCGTGAAACCCTGATCGCCGACATGGACGATCATGAGTTGCTCGCGGCGGCACGGGACATGGACGCCGACGAACTGGCCGACCTTGCTCCCGAATTGCCCCGCGACGTTGTTCATGAACTGATGGAAGCGCTGGACTCTCAGCAGCGCGAGCGTGTCCGGTCTGCCTTGTCCTATGACGAGGACCAGGTTGGTGCGTTGATGGACTTCGAGATGGTGACGATCCGCGAGGATGTCAGCCTTGAAGTTGTATTGCGCTACCTGCGCAGGCTCAAAGAGCTGCCTGGTCATACCGACAAATTATTCGTGGTCGACTCCGAGGGCGTTCTCAAGGGCGTGTTGCCGATCAAGCGACTGCTGGTCAATGATCCGGAGAAGCAGGTTGGCGAAGTCATGGCCAACGACCCGGTCAGCTTTCACCCTGAGGACGATGCGTACGATGCCGCGCAGGCTTTCGAGCGTTACGACCTTATCTCCACGCCGGTTGTGGACAAAAACGGCAAATTGATTGGCCGTCTGACCATCGATGAAATCGTCGACCTGATTCGTGAAGAGAGCGAAAACGAAGTCCTCAACATGGCGGGTCTGCGAGAAGAGGAAGATATCTTCGCTTCGGTATGGCGCTCGCTGCGCAACCGCTGGGCGTGGCTGGCGGTCAACCTGGTCACTGCATTCCTCGCTTCGCGGGTAATTGGCCTGTTTGAAGGCTCCATCGAGAAGCTGGTGGCGCTCGCTGCGCTGATGCCCATCGTCGCCGGCATTGGCGGCAACTCGGGTAACCAGACCATCACCATGATCGTGCGCGCAATGGCGCTGGATCAGGTCAACACCGGCAATACGTCCCGGCTGCTGCGCAAGGAGCTGGCTGTGGGCCTGATCAACGGCCTGCTGTGGGGTGGGGTTATCGGGGTTGTCGCTTACCTGTTGTATGGCAGCTGGTCACTTGGCGTGGTCATGACGGCAGCTATGACGCTTAACTTGCTGCTGGCCGCCTTGATGGGCGTATCCATCCCTATGGCGCTTGCGCGTCTGGGTCGCGACCCCGCAATGGGTGCGAGCGTCATGATTACGGCGATGACTGACAGCGGCGGGTTCTTCATCTTTCTCGGGCTGGCGACGATCTTCCTGCTCTAGAAGTTCTGTTCCAGCAACGACGCTGTAATAAAAAAACCGCCATGACCAGGCGGTTTTTTTATGTGGACGCGTTATGTTTGCGCAGTGTCTCGAAAAAAGGTGCTGTGTTGCGGGTGCGTTGTTAGTGATGCCGACGGTCAACTAAGAAAAATACTACAACAAAAAAGGCCAGCTTTCGCTGGCCTTGGTCATTTGCGCTGAGTCTCAGGACTCTTCGGAAGCAAGTTCCGTGTCATGGGCGATCAGCGAAACGAGAGCATTCTGTTGACGATGTGAAAGCTGGCGAAAACGTTGCAGCAGCTCGCGTTCGTGCAAGGACAGCTCAGGACTATCCAGGCGCAGGCTTGGCTCATCGCCAAGTGCACCTTCCTGAATCAGGCTTTGTTCGAGGCGGGCAATGATTTCCGAGTTCATGCTGCGGTGATGATTCTTGGCTACTTCCTGCACGCGATTACGCATGCCGTCTGGTAGGCGAACGACGAACTTGTCAGCCGTGCGGCTGGAATAAGTAGCCTGTTTCATAGGGCTCATATATTTAACCGGTTAGTTCAGGGGAAGCGGTTCTAGCAAGTGGCCGCAAGATTGTCTTCGTCAGACAATCGTTTTGGCCAAATGTTCAACCGGGGATCCAAGGAGCCAACATAATGCAGTAAAACGTCGAGTCCTTGGCGTCAATTCTGTGACAAATATTGACTCAGATAAAGGCGTTTGGCCAGCACCAATTATCAGAAATGCGAGCAAATTTGCAAAGTCATTGCGTTTGCCCGCAGATAAAAGGAATCGCTACCGAGCTGCTTTTTGCCATCATGGCCATTTGACTCTGAAATTAGGTCGGAATTCAGCGCAGACGAAGCCAGCCGACAAAGGGTTGGCGGGGAGGGGGGCAAGGCAGGATTTCAGAGGTTAAGAGGTGCAGTCGAGCGCTGCGGCCGGTTTACTCGAAGGGGGAGGCTATGAAGGGGGAGGCTATGGGGCTTAACGCAGCACCGGGTCGAACTTGAAGCGACGGCCAAGGAATAGCGCGACGACGAAAAGGCTGGCGAACACGCCTGCAGCGATATTGGAAGCGATACTTAAGGCCTGCGCATGAACGGGCAGCAACAGATTGACGATCACAGCCATGATCGCCAGTACCAGAAATGACAACGCGGATTTTGACATGGCTACACTCTCGTAACTGGGTGATTCAAACGGTCTCAGAAAACCCAACGCTGCTCGGCGCGAGGCATCTGTACGGAAGCATCATCGTCAGTTGCCAACACCGCTGCACTGGCAACACGGTCAGTCATGATTGCCAACTGAGGCGCATGGCTGATCTGGTGATGGACAGGAGCAGGCGCAGTGACCTGCGTGTCCTTGGCACCGGAATCCTGGAAATGAAATGCCACCAGAGCCACCAGAGCTGCCGCATTCAACGCTGAGAGAGTCTTGTTCATTTTCCAGTACCTGTGCCCGACCGTTTGGGATGAGATGTGTTCACAGATATCGATAATGCAGTCTGCATGCCAAGCTGAAATAGATAAAAAAACTATTAAAATCAATGGTTTATAAATCGAAAAAAAGTGGTCTTCAGTGCGTTTTGCAATGGTGGCTTTTTGGAGGATTGCAAAATGCATGATTGGTTTATTCAGCTGTGTTTCGTAGCGACATCGGCTACAGCCCTGGAGGGCAATGACGACATGACAAAAGCGGTGCATGCCGCTAAGATGCACGCCGTCATCGCTGGCACCGATCGGTGTGCTGGCACGCAGTGTCTCAGTAGCTCAATTGGATAGAGCATCCCCCTCCTAAGGGGAAGGTTGCAGGTTCGAACCCCGCCTGGGACACCATACAATTCAGCGCTTTCAACGACTTCTTATATTTCAGAACGGTGGCCATGACAGCAGGGTGACAGCGGCATACTTTACGGTCTGCCTTTTTGATCTGTCATCGCGTGTCTTAATTCTCCAAATTCATTGAGCGCATAAGCAGCCCACGTTCACGGATGTAGGCACTGGCAATCTCTGCGCTTACGAACTCGTCCTCCTTAGGCACGGCCCTTTTAGGTAGCTGTTCGTCTGCGTACTGTTTCAATTGTGGAAAAACCCACTCCTTGTCTGCCGGGTCGGTAACGTTGTCCTTGAAAACAAAGATTTCCTTCTTCAGCGCTTCCATCCGAGCGATTCAAATGTAGGAGAGGTGCTTGACCTGTGCTGGCAAAACTCAACTCAACTCACGCCAAGCCCCTCTTAGCTGCACTTCTACCAACGCGTAGCTCGCTGAGCAGCAGCAATATCTGCCCGCTCCGCATCGGCTTCCCAGCCTTCAGCAATCCTGCGGAGCATTGCTGACGTTCTCACTGATGTTATCGTTTTCGCAGCCCACTCACGCGATTGAGAGGCGAGGGCGCGTTCCTGATCCCCGCCCTCATCCGGCATTTTGCTGTACACCCCGCGCATGTTGTAACGTTCGAGGCTGATGCCTCGCTCAACCTCAGGCGATGCCAAAACTTCAATGACGTTTCTGACGGCCTCGTGAGGCCATGCCGAGTCCTTCGCTCCAAGCGGGGCGTGTGCCAGTATTTGTCCAATCAGTTGATCTGTGACCATACCCCTGTTCGATTCCTGCGCCAGTTTTCGGACATCTACGCACCAAGTCCTCAGAGCAGCTTCATCCACGTCGTTTCCTTTCTGACCTGGCAGCTTCTTTAGCCCCTTGAGTAGCCGATAGGTAGCGGTTGCCAGCTTTCTATCCGTTTCGGAAAGATCTCGAGGCTCTTCGTCTTTGGCTCGAAATACCCTGCTAACCATGCCCATAAAGAACACTGGCTGCTCCAGCAAAAGCTCATGGATCGTAAGGTTATCGGTACGGAGCATGGGAAGGTACATGAACTCCAGTGCTGCCAGGCTTTCCCGTGGGAGGTCAGATCTTTGCGCTAATGCGGAGAAAATCCTGTCTACGTCTAGAAATCCAAATGTGCTTTTCGCCTCTGGATCTGCGTTATGTTCAGACACTGCAGACGACATGATCGCCTGAGTCGTTGCGACGGAAAGCTCCTCCAATCGTTTCTCTGCTGCGGCCAGGGCTGCTGCAGATCGCCCCACTGAGCGATATTTTTCGATGGCAAATGTGAGATCTTCTAGCGGCCCGTTGATCCTGATAGGCGATTTTTGGCTCCAGTACGCTGCCTCCGTCTCATTCCCAAAAGACGTGACGTAATTCCAGCTTTCCTTGGTTTCATCCAGTCCCAAAAGCACGAGAGCGCACTTCTGATGATCCCAGCCACTCTTCTGCAGAGCGTCCTTTGCATCTGTGGCCCAACTGTCACCAAACCGTTCCATACCATGTGCCAAGACGATGCTTGCAGCGAGGGCTGACTCGCCAATGGTGCTTGAGAGCAGCCTGGTGAGCAGTTGCAGAAGCTGGTTATCAGGAAGCTGTAGGCCGCGAATCGAGAACATCACCAAGCGAGGAACCTTAACGCGCTCCATCAAACCCACCACGCCATCGATTCCCGTCGCATCCATGATGCCCCTGAGAGCTGCCAGGCGGGCGTCCTCCACCGCCTGAATTGGGTCGGAGGTCTGATCGCCCAAATCGAACGAGGGCATCCAATCGTCGAAGAGCCAGCTTATAGATTCCACCAAAGCTGCGGGCTTGTGTCTTTCGATCAAAGCCTCGAGCGTTTCGATACTGTCAGAGGGCAATGCCCAGTCCGCGTCTTGATACTTACGGTGGCGCAGGGTTTGTTTGCGAAGTGCATTCCATATGTCGGATTGCTGTTCGTCTTGGGTAGCACCGAGAACCTGTCCGAGGCCGTTTACGATCAGTTCGAACGTGGGTTCCTGCACGGAGCCCAAGAGTCGATCAGCGAGCCCCAGCGGGCTGGATCATATTCTGCCCGGGTTATCGCGAGCTCAACGATTCTTTCTTCACTTTTCCAGACAAGCCCGTATGTCAGGTTTTCGTTCTCTCTCTGTTCGGGCTCTCTGAATCTCGGCTTCGTCGTCGGCGTGCTGGTGTCGCTAAATCGAGGGAGTAGTTGTTCCAGGAGCGGCCATGCGATGAAGGGGACGTCGTTAATGATCGACTCAAGAATCGCGAGCCGATGTTGAGTGCTGACGGCAGTGCCGGGACTCCATGAAAGGAAGATCGAGCGTAGGCTATTGATGGGCCGGTTCGTCAGCTTTCCACCAGGATCCAGAGCTGCAAGCTTTGCGAGGCAGAGTGCTGCTCGTTGTAGGAAATCCGGAAGCCACGCCAGCGCCTCCAGAGACCACAACAAACCGCAATGATAGGTAGTCGGGGTGATTAGGCCCGGGTATTCGTCGAAGATAGGACGGATCGTGGCGTCGCCCTCAAGCTGACGCTCAAGGGCCTCAAGAAAAGGGTGTGGGGAGGCCTCCGCCAGCAGGGGAAGTTGTTGCTCTAAACTCGCAATGAGCCGGTGATCGCTGGACAGGCCTGGCAGGCCCCGGACGACCTCGTCAACGAAAGTTTGAGGGTTCGAGCGTGAGACTTTGAACTGCGCTTGCTCATGTAACACGGCCATGTGCAGCAGTGTGTTCATAAGGCCGCTTTTTAGGGAGTCAGTATGCAGCGGATTTTGATCTCTACTGCCTGGCATCAAAAAGGGCTGATCCGCAGTAGGAGGTTTGTGCGCTTGCGCAGCTTTTGAAAAAACCGAGGTTACAGCTTCCTTGAAGCGATCCAGATGTTTGCTGCTGATGAGATGCCCTAGGTATACAAAAGCGTCCACTGATGCTTTCATCGCCCAGAGATCTTCAATGCGCTCTAATGGTGCATCCCGCATCTTGGTAAATTTGAGCAGCTCTTCTTCTGCGTCATCGTAATCTTTACGGGTGAGCAGACTCAGGATTGAGCGATCCGGCTCCACGTCAGCCATCCAGGATCCAGCGAGTAGGGCAGGGATCAACAAGTCAGCATCTTCAATCCACTCAGGATTTTCAGCCGTGCCACTAGGGTGCAGTCGAGCCAGAACCGCTAGGCTGCGGCCACATGTTCTAGCCAGTTGGTAACCTGCGTCTTCGTTCATGCCCATATTCATGAACGCCTTGCCCATTTCTCTGCTGCTTGGCCTGCGAAGGAGAACGTGATCATGGCTTTTCTCATCTGCCCCGGCACTGATGACGGTAACACCTTCACGAGCGAGTCGCCCTGCCGAAGCCCTAGCGCCTTGTCGTGGAAGGTAAATAAGATTGTCCAGTGTTAAGCAATGCCTGACGGCTTCTTCCGTTTCTACGACTAGGGTGCGGGCCTCCAGTACGTTGCGGATGGGTTCCGGTGCGCTACGTATTGCCGCGATGACGAAAGCAATGACCTCGTCAGGAGAGTCGGCTGCAAATGCAAGGCGGCCGCTGTTTTGAGTCAGCTTTTCCAGCAACTCTTTCGCTTGATCCTCTCGGCTGGCGAGCAATACCGATTCCTTCAGTTCGGGTGAGAATCGGCTTGAGTAGAACTGCCAGAATTCTTCAGTGCTCTGAACTCCGATTTGGGGAGTCAGCTTGAGCTCGCAACTGGCCCATTTCGACGCGACGGCCGGGCACTGGGCGAGCCAGTTCTCTAACCGCGTTCCCTCGAGATACTCAACTTTTTTCCACTCCCCTAGGGCGTTTTTCTCCGCAAGCCAGTCAGGGAGTTTCTCTCCTCCGGTGTCCCAAGTTCGAGGTGTAACAATCACCAACGTAAGGTTCGCGCGATCAGCCGGCGCGACCTCGTTGGTGCGTTTTTTATAGTCACTCTCAGCCTTGGCTTTACCTGCACCACTTGTTCCAAACTCCCAGACGGACTTGCCGTCCGGGATGAACGATGAGGAGGATTCTGCGTCAAGTTCGCCATCGTAGCCTCGAACCTGGCCTTTATCCCCGTTTGGAAATCTTAGGTATCTGACTTTTGATGCCGTGGCCCATATTAGGTCGCTCACGAGGCCGGGCATCTTGCCTTTAGCCTGGACTGTTTCGGCCCACATCTCCAGATTAAGCGCTTTGATCCACTGCAACTTTCATCTCCTGTTTTCAGTAGCCAGCAGGTTCCATTTTCCATTCAGCTTTACTGGACGGACCGCCGCCACTTTATTCTCGGGCGGTTGAGATTTGCGAGGGATTTTCTTACCTATGGGCGCAAAACCTCTTAAATCGAAAGAGGTAAGCACGGCGATTTCCATGCGGCATGGCGGTTTGCTTATCGCTAGCTGCGCCCCTCGCAAACCCACCCCCGAAACCTCCATGGCGCCCACAGCCATTCCGAACGCCCAATCGCTTGTACTGGCGCCTCTGCGTGCTGAGACCCCAGAGAGCTCGTGGTCAACCTACGGTTAACCAGGTCTCCTTTGGTGGTGTCCGGAATGATTAGGCCACATCAGTCCCCAGCTCGTTTTAACCGATTAAAAACCGGAGCAGGCGGCATAACCACCTGCTCCCGCACTTCATCCCTACCCTAAGGCGCCACCGACTCTTCCGTAGCCTCCTTCCCAGCCCCCTCATTGATCAACACCATACTCTGCGGCGCAGACAGCGCTACACCCAGCTCCCTCAGACGCCCCAACACCGTAAACAACAGATCGCTCCGCGCTCCACCTACCGAACGTGGGCTGTTCACGTAACCGCTGGCACTGATAATCAAACCTGTGTTGGTCAGGTCTTTGAACGTGACAGAAGGCGCTGGCGCGTCGAGTATCGCTTCGTGCTCGGTGAAGGCTTGCAACAGCAACTCGCGTATTTGCAGGACATCTGTTTCCAAAGGCAGGGTCAGCGTGATTCCGACTACACCCAGCGCATTGCCCATGGTGACGTTGCGCACGTTTTGCGTGATGAACTGCGAGTTCGGCACGATCACCGTCGAGCGGTCGCCCATCTGGATTTCGGTGGCACGTACGTTGATCCGGCGAATATCGCCTTCGACCCCAGCCAGGCTCACCCAATCCCCGACTTTAACCGGACGTTCGGTCAGCAGAATCAAGCCGGAGATGAAGTTCTGCACGATGGCTTGCAGGCCGAAACCGATCCCCACCGAAAGCGCACTGACCACCCAGGTCAAATTGGTCAGGCTGATCTTGAGCGTGGACATCACCACGGCCACCACCAACACAAAGCCGATGTAACCGATCAGGGTCACCAGTGAGGCCTGCATCCCTGCATCCATGTTGGTTTCCGGCAGGAGGCGCTCTCCAAACCATTCCTTGAGCACACGTACACCTAGCAGACCCACGACCAGGCAAACCAATGCCATCAGAATATCGCTGGGGACGATGCTCAGATTGCCCAGCGATTTGGAGGTGACATCCAATTGAGCAAAACTTGCGAGCAAATCGCCCGGGCTGGAACCCGAGGGCAGGAAAGCCAGCAACACAGCGGTCAGCAGGAGCAAGGTACGGCCTATGCCCGCCAGTACGGTGCTTGCCTGAGCCTGATGGCGGGCGGACAAGCCCAGCGCGGAACCCAGCGCCATGCCGCCAGGTTGTTTGGGTGACAGCAGGGTTTCGCAGATGTCACCGAAGCAAGCGATCAACAGATACGCAGTGGACGCTACCACGCTCACCCAAAGCAGTTTCACCGCCAGGAAGTAAGCCAGCGTCAGGTAGCCGCTCACCAACGCCAGCAAGCTCAACCCGACCCACACTGTAACGATGAACGGGATCAGCCCGGCGAAGCCGCCCAGGCGCTCCAGCCCAAACCTTCGGCGGGTTCGACGGTAGCGCACCAGGGCGTAAAGGAATACCAGCGACACCGCCAATGCCGTCAGGCCATTGACTGCCACAGTCAGCGCCAGGCTGCTGGCTATCACGCTGTTGATTCGCTCCTGTGTGCCGATGACCATGAGTGCCAGCGCCAGTACGGCCGGGATGCGGCCCATGGCCGTTGCGATCTCGTCAGGAATTTGCGGCAGGCGCCATGAGGCGTGCGGCAGCATCAGCAGGGCGCGGCCCAGGCCGAGAATGAAGGCGCAAAAGGTGATCAGCGTCTGCACCTGATCAAGCAGGTTGACCACGTCGTTGCTGAGCACAGCATTGCTCACGATTCCCCAGCGCAGCAAGGAAGTGGCAACGGTAATGGTAAGGATCGTCGACAGTCCGACGGCCAATGCCAGGGCGCTGCGGCGCAGGCGGCCCTCAGGCAGCCAACGGATCATTGACCAGATCAGCAGACGCTCCAGCAAGCGCCGAACAACGAACCATATCAACAGCGCGCCAAACACGATGCTGATGAACTGCATGCGGTTGCCCGGTGCCAGTGCGCTGGTGAGCACCTGACGAACGTCTACCAGCAGCCTGTTCAAGCGTCCCAGGTCGTCATCGGTAGGGCGAATCAGGGTGGACCAGAATGCCGAGCTGAGTGGGCTTGCGGTGCGGGTGCTGATCTGTGAATCGAACAGGCTGCGGCGCAGGTTGAAAATCTGTGTAGCCAGATCCCGGGCCGACTGGCTCAGGGTATTGGTCTGACGTTCATCATTGACCAGTGCGTTTTTCTGAGTGGTCAATGTCTTGCGCTGACTGGTCAGATTTTGCGCTTCGTCTGGTTGCACCGGCCCGAGAATGTTGAGCTGATCATTCAGGTGTTCGATGTCGACAGCTTGCTGGGCAATCAGATTGTCGGCTTGTTTCTGAACCTGCAAGGCGGCCTGCCGCAAGCCCGATAGCAAGTCATCATTGGCGCTGGCCGCGACCTTTTGGCGGATCTGGTCGAGCTGCTCATTCAAGTCATCCAGGCTTGGCGCGTCCACTGCCGGGGATGCGCTGCTGGAGCTGTCGGCCTGGGGAGCGGGAATATTTTGCGCCAAGGCTGGCAAAGTCACGCACAGCAAAAGCAAGGCCAGCAGCCCAGTATAAAAACGGTTCAGCGAAGCGTGCTGCATTTTCTTCCCTTCTTTGGTTAAGCCGCCTGGCGAGGGCTGGGTATTTCAGGCGTTAGTCTCGGCATTCGCTGTCGTGTCTTTCTTTGAGTTGTACTCATGAGTCACGTGAACACAGCGGACAGAGTTGGACCCCGTCTTTTTTTCATAGAAGCGGGCGATAGACTTATGAAGCTTCTCATCATTTCCATCACCGGCGCTGGCTGGGGTTGAGAGTGTAAACGACAGCCGCTGTTTCGCAGAACTGGCCGGTGGCATAAACCTGGTATTACGTCACGCTTCGTATCTATTTATCGTCGTAGCGCATGGTCGTTGCTCCGCTCATGATCGACAGACATCGTCGATGTTTTGATGGGGTTTCCATGATCCTGCGACTAATTCTGGCACAGCGGTTTGCGCATGCCTGCTGAACCGATCAAAACCGAGCATTCACTCATCACACCTCCTTGCTTACGCAGCACTCTGTGGCGAAACGGCGCACCCCTTTAAAATTTACATACCTCGATAAAACGGGCTAAATGGCGCCCCCTTCGCGGCGATTTCATTTATGAGTTCGTTGAAACGCATCAGCCCCTGGATTGCCTGTCTGGCGGTCTTGCTGAATATGTTCGCCATGCCGCTGAGTCGAGCGATGCAGACGCCGGACATGCGCCTGATGTTTTTGGGTGGATTCTGTTCCGGTGGCGGCTCGGGCGCGCTGCCTCAAGAACTCGGCAAGATGCTCGATGCCTTGCAGATACCCCAGTCCAAACCCGTCATGCAACATGGCGACTGCTGCTGTGGTCATGCCGGGTTGGCAGCATTACCCTCCCGTTACTATCGGCATTTCCTGCCGCAATACACATTCAATACCACCCTCGAAAATCCTGAACTGCTGACGCTGCATCCAAGGATTCGTTGGCCCAGCCTAAGCCCGCGCGCCTCTCCTGTCGCCTGATCACATCACCGCTGAAATTGTGCGGTGCTGCTCTCTTTGAAACTGTTTAGCGGCCTGCGATGGACGCTGAACGCCCTTAAGTTTCTTGATCATCAGGAAGTGCGAGCTATGCCTGCCCCCTTTACTTTGCGTCACGCAAAGCGTTTGTCCGTGTCCCGTTCCATATGGCCCTTGATGTCGGCCGGTTTATTCACAATGAGCCCGTTGTGCTCTGCATTGGCCGACACCGTTAAAGTCGAAGATTCGACGTTGACGCTCGGTACGGTAACTGTTCAGGGCGCGACCAGTGGCCCTTTGAGCACCAGCAGCGTACTTAGCTCAGTGGATATCCTGGGGGGCGACATCCTTGAAAAGATGCCAGTCAACTACAGCTGGGAACTGTTCAGGCGCGCGCCGGGTGTGATGTTGACCGAGTTCAATCAAGGCACCACATCCGGCAAGATTTCTTTCCGCGGCTTTAACGGCGAAGGGGAGGTGAACGCCATCAAATTGCTGATTGACGGCATTCCAAGTAACAGCAACGACGGCAACATGCCGTACATGGACATGATCTTTCCGATGGAGCTGGACAGCATCGAGGTGGTGCGTGGCACCAGTGATGCGCGCTATGGCCTTAATAACATTGCCGGCAACGTCAATATGCTGACCCGCACGGGCGGCGACTACAATAAGGCGCGGTTTCGTTACGGCAGCTTCAATACCCAGGAAACTCAGCTAGCCAAAGGCCTTGAGAGCAGCAACTGGACTCAGAATTACTTCTTCGCCTATCAAAAGTCAGACGGTTACCGGGATCACGCCGACGCAGACAAGTTTTCAATGTCAGGCAAATGGTTTTTTACGCCGGACGATGACAGTTACCGTATAGGCCTGATCGCTCGCCACTATGAAACCGAGGCGCAGGAGCCGGGGTATCTGACCGAGGACGATGCACGTCATCACCCCGAAATGACCAACAGTTTCAACGCGACGGATAAAGGCACCCGGCGTATGAACCAGGTCAGTCTGCATTTCGATACAGACCTGGCCGATACGCTCGCTTGGTCAGCGAAGACCTATGTAAACACCCTCGATGACAGGCGCTGGACGCAGTACTGGCGCACGAGCTCACAGCAGGAGCGCGACACTTACGAGACTCAATACGGCGCCCTTACTTCACTGACCTGGCGCCCGGAAGTCATTTGGCTATACGATTTCGCCCTTGAGGGCGGTACGGACGTACAGCAACAGCAAAACCAGAGTGAGCGTTATCGCACCAGAGACCGTGCACGCCTGGCGACCACTCGCGACCAGCAGTTTGATTTCGACACCTATGGCGCTTATGTCCAGGCCGAAATCAAACCGTTTGAATCGCTGAAGATCGTACCGGCTTACCGGGTCGACAAGATTCAGGGCGACTTCACTAACGAAATGACTGGCACGGATTACGACATCAACGATTACGGGCTGATCAAGCAGCCGAAAATCAGCATTGTCTATTCTCCGTGGGATGTCGCCAGTTTCTATGCGAACTGGGGGCGTACCTTTCAAGTAGGGACGGGGGCTGCTGCCTACAAGATTCCGCCGAGGGATACGGACCTTGCACCTTCTATCAACGAGGGTTGGGAAACCGGGATCAAGTTCACGCCGGCGGACTGGGTGGATGGTCGAGTCGCCTATTGGCAGCAAGAGGCTTCCGGGGAAGTCAGTCGCAGGCTGAACGACCCGAGTGGTGAGTCCGATAACGTTGGGGAAACCCGGCGGTGGGGTTATGACGTGCAAATGAATCTGCACCCTGACGAGCGCACTGAGATATGGCTGGCCTATTCCTGGCAGTATTCGAAAATACTCCAGCCGAGTGCCACGTTGCCGGGCAGCAAAGGTCGGGAAATCGACCATATCCCGCATCACCTTTACAACGCTGGCATCAGCTATGACGCGACACCCGCATTACAGTTGACTGCCTGGATGAATGGCCAGACGAACTATTATCTGGAGCGGGAAAATACCAAGGGGACTTACGGCGGTTACGTGCTGATGAACCTCGGTGCAACCTACAAGGTGACGCAGTCAGTAAGCGTTGACCTGCAGTTGAAAAACCTCACCAACCGATATTATGAATACGTCTGGTACGACCCGGACGGTGCCCAGGGATCTCTGCATTCCCCAGGTGATGGTCGCGCACTTTACACCGGAGTGACTGTGGACTTCTGATAGGGAAGATTGCCGAGGCCCTATGGGGCTCGGCCATTCACAGTATCAAGCTTGCTTTCCAGCCGTGACTGCAAAGGCTGAAAATTTAAGGAGGCTCATTTGCTATCGCACTCAAACACAATTTTGCGTGATCTGGAGACCAGTAACGCTATCAGGTCCTGCAGTTGGCAGGACAGGAAATGAGCATGCATGGCTTGTGGGTCATGCCATAAACACTCAATTATCCAGCTGTTGGTTTCGGGCACTCTCCTTAGCTCACAGTTGGCAATGCCCGAAGCGTTGCGTTCTACCAGGCCAAGAATAATGGAAATCCTGCTCTCAAAATCATCGTCCATGTTAACTTCGAAACCCATAGCGCTTTTTACAAGGCTCGACATTGACCTGACTCCACAGTGGATTTTAAATTACGTTACTGCCAACGCTGGATGCAAGAAGCCCCTTCGTGCCAATGCGCTCTACAGCGTTAAATATAAAAAATACAATAGCCGGAAAATGGCCAAAAATAATGACAAAACGTTGACGAATCCTGCCAAAATCATTAGAGCCCGGCAGGTATTCTTTCGGGGGGATCGCTCTAAATGCCAGTAAAGTCCATCCAATTCATGACCTACCCTGAAGTTAGCCTGCTGGATCTGGCAGGCCCTCTGGATGTGTTTATTGCTGCCAACCATCTGGCGCACCCCGATCCTGCGCCATACTCTTTATCCATCCTCGCCTTAAGCCCGACGACGGAGATATTCTCTGATTTCTCGTTGAACGCTGCGGTTTTGCTGAAGGAGACGCCTGCCGCGCACACACTTATCGTGCCTGGCGGGCCCGGAATACATAAGTTTTGTGATCACCCCCAATTTTTTACACACTTTGTAAAACATACCGAAAAAGTTACGCGTCTGGTCTCTGTGTGCACAGGGATATTTGCGCTGGCCACCGCTGGAAAGTTGAATGGACGAAACGTTACTACCCATTGGTCGGCCTATGACAAGCTGGAAAGTGACTTTCCTTCTGTCAAGGTAAGGCGCGGTCCTATATTCATAAATGATGGGGATTTATGGACTTCAGCAGGTGTCACTTCTGGAATCGATTTGGCTCTTGCAATCGTTGAGGCGGATTTGGGGCATGCTGCTGCGCTCGAGGTTGCACGGCATCTGGTTGTGTTTCTGAAACGCCCCGGGGATCAGAACCAGTTCAGCTCATCATTGACTCTGCAATCCAAGAGCAGTCAGTTTTCAGACCTTCATGCCTGGTTGAACAACAACCTCAGTGGCGATTTATCCGTGTCAGTGCTAGCAGATTTCATGAGCATGAGTGAAAGAACATTTGCGCGAAAATACAGTGAAGTCACAGGCAGTACGCCAAGCAAAATGGTCGAGCAACTCCGCCTGGAAGCGGCTCGTCATTTGCTGGTCACTTCAAGTGCTCCACTCAAGACAGTCGCCAGCAAGTGCGGTTTGGGCAATGAATCAACCTTTATCCGTAGTTTTGTAAAAAACTACGCTGTCACGCCCAGAGAATATAGAGAACGCTTCAAGTCACAGCGCTGAGCGAATACTTGAATCCAGGTCAGCAACAAAAAGAGAACATTTATAAATGGCTGATCACGCACGTTTTCTGACGCAAGACCTGAGAAAGTCCACCGCTTTCTACGCTTTTTCTTCTGCCTTGATTTGACGAAAAAACATTCGCCGATACGCCGAAGGTGAAGTGCCAAGATGAACAGTAAACTGCTGCCTCAAGGATAAAGGCGTTCTAAAACCTGCCTCGTCGGCAACGCACTCGATAGGTAAATCGGTCGTTTCCAGCAGCGCTTGCGCCCTGACGACTCGCTCGGCGTTCAGCCATCTGGAAACGGTACTGCCGGTGGTCTCCCGAAAGCGCCGAGTAAACGTGCGCCTACTCATTTTCGCCCTCTCTGCCAGGACGTCGAGTGACAGATCACTGGACAGGTTCATCCTGGCCCACGCCAGCACATCAGACAAATGCGTCTCGCTGGACAGTTGCGGCACAGGACGCTCGACATATTGAGCCTGACCGCCTTGCCTGTGCGGCGGCGTCACCAGCATCTTCGCGGTGTGATTTGCCACGTCGGCACCGAGCCGTTGGCGTATCAAATGCAGGCAGCAATCGATGGCCGCCACGGTTCCTGCAGAGGTCATGATGTTGCCATCACTGACATACAGCACTTCTGGCCTGAAACGCACGTCAGGGAAGCGTCGAGCAAACTCTTCTCGCGCTGCCCAGTGAGTGGTTGCTTCTTTGCCATCAAGCAGGCCGGCATCTGCGAGCACGAATGCCCCCAGGCACAACCCGACCATGAGCTTGCCTTGGGCGTTGGCAAGCTGAAGGGCTTTGACAAGCGGTGCAGATGCAGCAACCGATTGATCACCCCACGCCGGAATGACAATTACGTCGCACGCGGCCATCAGTTCCAGGCCATGAGTGACTTGCAGTCCGATGCCCTGATCGCTGCTTATCATTCCCGGCGACTGCGCGCAGTAGCTGACCTCGTATCGAGGCTCGCCAGGTGCAGACTGGGCCGTCCCCAGCACCACGCCGGGTACAGAGAGATGGAACAGGCTGACGCCGTTGAAAGCCAGAACAGCAACACGAATGGATTGCATCAGACAGCCTCGGATTTGCCGTGTACTTGCTATGGAGTGCGCAGGAACCATGAGTAAGCGCTCACTGTGACTTGTTTTGAGGGGCGGGGGAGGTAAGGGGATATCTCCGTCTCACCCCACATTTCCGGCAACACAGACACTTGGCCCGATTATAGCGAAATATGTCATTCAGGCCACTGTCGGGTCCCAAGGCATTGGGCAAGAATGATGTCCTCGATGTATCGACAGGATTAACCCCCATGAATCTCACAACACTTCCTCTTGCGCTCAGCATTGCTTGCGCTGCGGCCATCACACCTGCCTTCGCGGGCACAAGCGTCTCTGAGGCTTCACACAAAGTGAATGTGCAGCAAGTTCGTAACGCGACGGTAAAGATCTCCTACGGCGGCACGACCTTTCTGATCGACCCGATGCTGGCCAAAAAGGGAACCTACCCAGGGTTTGAAAATACCTATCGAAGCAATCTGCGCAATCCACTGGTTGATCTGACCGAATCGCCCACCGAAGTGATCGCCGGTATCGACGCAGTTATCGTCACTCATACGCACCTTGACCATTGGGACGATGCTGCACAAAAAGTGCTGCCTAAAGACATCCCTCTGTTCACCCAGCATGAAAAAGACGCGCAGCTGATTCGCTCTCAAGGTTTCAAGAACGTACGCGTATTGACTGATGAAGCCGAATTCGGCGGCGTCAAAATTACCAAGACCGGTGGGCAGCATGGCACCGACGAAATGTATGCCGTGCCAGCCCTCGCGAAGCCTCTGGGTGAAGCAATGGGCGTTGTATTTCAAGCCCCGGGCTACAAGACCCTCTACCTCGCTGGTGACACTGTCTGGCGTAAAGAGGTCGATCAGGCTATCGAGAACTATTGTCCCGAAGTCATCGTACTCAATGCCGGCAAAGCAAAAATGACGGGGTATGAGGGGGCGATCATCATGGGGGAAGAGGATGTACTGCGCGCTTCACAGGTCGCGAAGAACGCGAAAATCGTCGCTGTACACATGAATGCAATCAACCATATGTCCCTGACCCGTGAGCAATTGCGCGCTTACGTCAAGCAGCAGGGTATCGAAAGTCGTGTAGACATACCGGAAGATGGCGCTTCACTGGAGTTCTGATTCAAGCCATGTTCTACCGAAGGAGCGGGCGGCTGACCTGACCGCAACCCTTCTCAACGAACACATCACTTTGATAATTTGACTGGAGAGCGTTATGAAACGAGGCCTCGTAGTTGTTGATCTGCAAAACGAATACCTGCCGACCGGCAAGTTGCCGTTGTCCGGGATCGAAGCCGCTGCGGCGAATGCCAGCCGAGTGATCAGCCACGCGCGTGATACCGGTATTCCGGTTTTCCACATACGCCATGAATCCGATAATGAGGGTGCCGCGATATTCACCAAAGGATCCGACGGAACGCAAATACAGCCCGCTGTAGCGCCGGTGGGTCAAGAACCCGTGATCACTAAAAATCATATCAATGCCTTCAGAGACACGGACCTCAAGACGCAGCTGGATACGTTCGATATCGAGGATATTGTCGTCATTGGTGCCATGAGCCACATGTGCATCGACGCTGTAGTGCGTGCAGCGGCGGACATGGGTTATCCGGTTACTGTGCTGCATGATGCGTGCGCTACGCTGGATCTCACCTTTGGCGGAGTCACCGTGCCTGCCGCTCAAACGCATGCGGCGATGATGGCAGCCTTTGAGTTCGGCTACGCCGCCGTCAAATCGGTGGACGATTACCTCTCGGCTTGAACGCCCAACGCTGAGATTTTCGGAGCCCATGCGGATGGGGAGCTGCCAATCGATTCTTATACCCAAAACTCGAACGGCAGCTGCCGTGCTGGAATCTATGAAATCTTTTTCTCGGCCGACGCTTCGCTTTTCATCACCACCGATTCCGCAACCGTGCAGCTGCCCTTGCTACAGCGACGGCCACCATCAGGATGAGGCAGCCAGGCCAGGTGAGGGCGAAAGCGGCAAAAAAGACGATACAAGACGGTAAATAGCGGCCTGAGAATCGGCCAGGATAGCGGTGCGACCCACTTGCCGAGGCCCGCTGCCCGCCAGCTCCAGAGCGTGGCATCCAGCCCGGTTACCCAGGTCCCATCGTCAAACCGGGCATGCAGTGACGACTCCATTTGGGGCAGTGTCAGCCCCAGCAAACTGGCGTCGAACGCGTCGTCACTGATATCAACAAACAAAAGACGATCCGCTGCAGCCCGTGCCCGCAGGACCTTTATTTCTCGAGCGCAAAGTGGGCATTCGCCGTCAAAGTAGAGTGTCAATGGCCACTGGGCTTTCTTGTACACGGCTTGATACCTTGTATAGGTTTTCCACAAGGTATTCTTAAAAACACGCGCTGACAATGGTCGCCGAGGCTGGCTGCTGAACGAGAAACCTACGCACAGCGCCTTAAACCGGCAAACGAAGTTGCTTGCGCAAACTTTTGTCAAACGCCGCCGTCGGCACAAACCGGCGCAGCAGGCTGATTTGTCGAGCGCTCTTGCCGGCCGTGTAGCGATGCTTTGGGCGGGTGTCGTTCGCCGCCTTCAGCACGACCGCCGCCACCACTTCCGGCAGGTCGGCTTTTGGCATGACATCGGCCAGCAATGCCTTGAACCCGGCGCGGGCCTGATCGTATTCCTTCAGGGGCGAATCCGGCTCAATGCCGTTTTGATCGAAGACGGTTCGCACAAATCCCGGCTCGACGACCGAGACCCGGATATTGAAGGCGCGAACTTCGTGATCAAGTGACTCCGAATAGCCCTCCACCGCGTGCTTGACCGCCGAATAATGAGAAGAGTAGGGCGCGGGTATCAAGCCCAGGATCGAGCCGATATTGATGATGCGTCCTTCGCCACGTTGGCGCATCGATGGTAGTACTGCGTTGGTCATGCGGATGACGCCGAACAGGTTGACATCGAACAGTGCCTGCACCTGTGGGATCGAAAACTCTTCAGCACCCCCCACCAGGCCAATACCGGCGTTGTTGACCAGCAGGTCGATGCGCCCGGTCCGCGCGAGTACGGTGGAAACGAGCGTGGCGACAGACTCATCGTTGGTCACGTCGCACGTGAGCATCGACACTTGCGTCGAGCTGTCGCCGACCTTGCGGGTTGTGCCAAATACGGTATAGCCCGCCCGCACCAGCGCTTCGGCCGTCGCGCGACCGATACCGGAGGATGCGCCGGTGACGATGGCGGTTTTTTTGGACGATGTGCTCATGTGATACTCCAATGTTCAAAAGGCAGGATGCCAACAAGTGGGTGATGCGAGTAGCCGAACAGGTAGGGCTTCAACACTCACTTGATCTTCACGACAACCTTGCCTTTGGCTCGGCCCCGGCCCAGATATTCAAGCCCTTCTCTGGCCTGTTCAAACGCAAAGACCCTGTCAATCACCGGCTTGATTTGCCCACTTTCAAGCAGTTCGGCAATTTTCCCCAGTTGAGCCCCGTCCGGGCGCACGAACAAAAACGAGTACGCCACGTCGTTTTTTCTCGCACGCCGGATGATCGAGCGGCTCATCAGCCCGAAGAGGAAGGCGAAGAAGACATTCATCCCGCGGGCCTGAGCAAATGCTTTATCCAGCGGGCCGACCAGGGACACGATCTTGCCCCCGGGTTTGAGGATACCGACGGCTTTTTTAATCGTGTCGCCTCGGGTGGTGCCAAGTACCACGTCATAGCCTCGCAGTACTTGCTCGAACGCCTGCTCTTTGTAATCCACGACTTCATCTGCGCCCAGGCTGCCAACCAGCTTTGCATTGCCGCTGCTGGTGGTCGTGGCCACTTTGCCACCCAGGTGTTTTGCCAATTGAATGGCGAAGGTGCCGATGCCACCAGAACCGGCAGGTATGAATACCTTCTGGCCAGGCTGAAGATTGGCGCGCTCTTTCAAGGCCTGCCACGACGTAAGCCCGACCATCGGAATAGAGGCCGCTTGTACAAAGTCCAGGTTGGTCGGTTTCAGTGCGGCGGTGCGCTCCGGGACGGCGACGAGTTCGGCGATGGAGCCTCTGCCAAGATCAAACAGGCTGGCGAAAATGGCGTCACCGGCCTTGAAGCGCGTCACAGCGCTGCCTACTTCCAGGACTACGCCGGCCAGATCGCTGCCCATAATGGCCGGCAGTTCGTACTTCAAGACCGGTTTGAACGTCCCCGTGGTGATCATGTTGTCGATCGGGTTCAAACCGGCAGCGTGAACTTCCACCAGCAGTTCGTCAGGCTTGATGGTCGGCCGAGGAACATGCGCAATCGCGATTTCAGGCGACTTGCCATAGCTTTCAAATGTCAGTGCTTTCATGTCGCTCGGTTTCCAGGGTCGTCGTCACTATGATGGGGTTGCTGTACAAAAAACGGCGCGCAGTTGAACGTGAAAGGCGTTATTTCAGGAACTCCAGAGCCTTCGAGACGAAGTCCGCGTGATACTGAAATACGACGCCGTGCCCGGCGTCCGGATAGACCACAAGTTGCGCCAGCGGGATACGTCGGGCCATATCGCGGCTCAGCTCGCTCGCGACCATGATGTCGCTGTCCCCTGTGGCGATAAGGACGGGTATGCGCAAGCGTGCGAGATCCTGCGGTGGCTGTTTGCCCCATGCCTTGATTGCTTTGAGTTGGCGAAAAAGCAAACGAGGCGTCGGCCCCTTGTCGCGGGCAACCGTGCGCTCCTTTACCCTGCTCAAATAGTCTCTGGCGGCGTGTCGGCCGTTGAGTGTCGGGGTGAAAAACATAGTCACCTTGGGATCGCGCAGCGTCAGCAGGCTTTTGAGGATAAGCGGCCAGGACAACGCACCTATGCGGTCGATGCCCTTGCCGCCTGCCGGGCCAGTGCCCGCCAGAATGAGCCTGCGCACCAGGCCGGGTACTTTTGATGCCACCTCCTGGGCCACGAAACCGCCCATTGAAAAGCCGACCAGATCAACCTGCTTGTAGCCCAGTGCCCGGATCAGCTCGACGGTATCCCGAGCCATCGCGTCTATCGTCACCGGCGAGGCACCGCCGGATAAGCCGGCGCCTCGATAGTCGATAGCGATAATGTGGTGTTGACTGGCAAGGCCGTCGACGATGCGCGGGTCGAAATCGTCCAGTACCGCGCCCCAATAGTTGAGCAGAACGACTGGCACGCCGCTGCGCACACCTGATTCGCGATAGGCGAAGGTAATGTCGCCGACTGTCGCGATTTTATTGGGCGCCTGGATATACGACTGCGCCAGTTGAGTTTCCAGGTTTGAGCGGCTCATGATGGATACCCTGGTTTCAGGCTTGCGGCTGATAGCGCTCTGCGGCCTTGGCTTGTCGAATGTCCGACAGCAATCCTTGCCGGGCGCCATCCAGTGAGTCCCAGCGAGACGCGACGTGCAGCGGCGGGATGGTGACCAGCTCGCGACGATCGAAGCCCACCAGCGCTGCATCGACCAGTTCTTCGACGTCCATCACCTCGGAGAGAGTGTTGAGGTCGATCCCCGCGCGCTCCCATATTTCGGTGCGGGTTGCCGCTGGCAGTACCGCCTGGATGTAGACGCCTTTTGGCGCCAGTTCCAGGTGCATGCCTTGAGACAGGTACAGCACGAATGCCTTGGTGGCACCGTAAACAGTCATGCCGAACTCCGGCGCAAAGCCCACCACCGACCCCAGGTTGACGATTGAGCCCGTTCCAGACTCTGCAAAACGCGGCGCTACTGCTGCGGCGAGCCGCGTCAGGGCAACCACGTTGAGTGCGATGAGCCTTTCGATGGCCTCGGTGCTCTGCTCAAGGAAGCCTCCTGATTGAGCCATGCCAGCGTTGTTGATCAGAATGCCGATCTGCGCATCATCACGCAGCCGCGTTTCGAGTGCGGTGAGGTCGGCAGCGTTGGTCAGGTCGGCCTGCAGCACGTCGACGGCAATGTCATGCTCTTTGATCAGCCGCGCTGCCAGCGCATCGAGGCGTGGCTTGTCACGTGCGGCGAGTACCAGGTTGTGGCCGCGACGGGCAAAACGCTCGGCATAGACAGCACCAATACCGCTGGACGCGCCAGTGATGAGAACAGTAGGGAACGTAGTCATTGAGAATGTCCTTGGAAAATTCGCGGGGGCAGTAGTGGGTTTCAGCCTGCGATAGTCGGGTAGTCGGTGTAGCCTTCAGCGCCGCCGCCATAGAGCGTGGCCGGGTTCAGTTCTGCCAGCGGTGCGCCGGTTTTCAAACGCTCGATCAAGTCGGGGTTGCTGATGAACGGGCGACCGAAGGCGACCAGATCAGCCTTGTTCGCATTGACACGTGCCGTTGCAAGGTCAAGGTCGTAACCGTTATTGGCCAGATAGGTGTGCTTGAAGCGCTGGCGCAGCGCGTCGTAGTCGAACGGCGCAACATCACGCGGGCCGCCCGTGGCGCCTTCCACGACGTGCAGGAAGGCAATGCCCTGTTCACTCAGTTGCTCGGCGATGTACTCGTATTGCGGTTGCGGGTCGCTGCTGGCAACGCCATTGGCAGGGGAAACCGGCGAGATCCGCACGCCGGTGCGGTGCGCACCGATTTCCTTGACCACGGCGGTGACGACTTCCAGCAGCAGGCGCGCGCGATTTTCCACTGAGCCACCATAGGCATCGGTGCGCACGTTGGCGCTGTCCTTGATGAACTGATCGAGTAGATAACCGTTGGCGCCGTGGATTTCCACACCGTCGAAGCCCGCTTCAATGGCATTTGCAGCGGCCTGGCGGAAGTCGTTGACGATGCCTGGCAATTCGCTCAGTTCCAGCGCGCGTGGTTCTGAGACGTCGGTGAATGCGTTATTGACGAAGGTTTTGGTCTGCGCCCGGATAGCGGATGGCGCGACCGGTGCTGCGCCGCCCGGTTGCAGGTCGACGTGAGAAACCCGGCCAACGTGCCAAAGCTGCACAAAAATGCGCCCGCCCTCGGCATGCACGGCATCGGTGACGACGCGCCAGGCGGCGATCTGCTCCGGCGTATACAGCCCCGGCGTGTCTTGGTAGCCCTGAGCCTGAGGGGAGATTTGCGTGGCTTCGGTAATGATCAGGCCGGCCGACGCCCGTTGGGCGTAGTAGGTGGCAGCCAGGTCGGTAGGGGCCAGACCGGCGCCTGCACGGTTGCGCGTCAGCGGCGCCATGACAATGCGACTGGTTAGGGTCAGGTTGCCCAGGGCATAAGGTTGGAAAAGCGTTTTCTCGGACATGTCATTCAGTTTCCGACGTAGGGGATGGCGCTTATGATTACGATCAAAATCTAAAATGTCAACGCATTGATGTTGATCGAAATCAAAGCGGGGAATACCGCAAGCACGGGTTTTTCGGAGCGATCAGGCTGGGAAAGGGCAAATTGCGGGCGTTGCAAATTGCCTGCGCTCAGGCAAGCGCACGGTTGATGATGGGGGTTCAGAGGAGGAGAAGAGGGGCGGAGTGCCCCATGGATCAAACCGTATTTCTGGCGTTTGGCGGGTTACGGCGTCAGCAGAAACACAGCCATCGGCTGGAGTATTGACTCGGCTGAAACCACAAACGGTTCTACGGTTGTTCTATCGATCGCCAGTGACGCATAGCCGTGGGCAGTGCTCCAGGCAAGCAAGGTGCGTTGCTCAAGCAAGGCAGGCTCAGGCTCTACGCCGTTTTTAGCTATCCAGGCCGTGCGCAGCGACTGACGAAGCAATTGCAGCGTGGCTTCGCCTGAGTTTACGAGTCTGGGTAACGCGCGGTTGACACCTGTCATGCCAAACATCAGGCGAAAGTGCTGCGGGTACTGTCTGGCGAAGTTTACGTAACCCATTCCGCAGCCGAGAACAGGGTCGTCCAGTTCGCGTTGCGCAGCTTGAACAGCGTCGACCATGCGCTCATAACCATCTGCCACAACCTCCGCCAGAAGATTTTCCAGAGAGCCGAAGTGATGAGCCGGCGCGGCGTGGGAAACATTCGCACGCCTGGCGCATTCCCTTAGCGAGACGCTACGCACGCCAGCCTCCCCCACAATGTCCCAGGCCGCCTGGCGCAGCACGGCAGGCAGATTGCCGTGGTGGTAGGTTCGCGGGGTGTCTGATGTCGACATATGACGCTCCCTATCATGAAATAAACGTTAGAAACCCATCGGACTGCGCTATCTTGCGCTTGCAAACTTGTCACTGACAAGATTGGCTGTTTTAATGCCGTCAAGTCTTGTGGCTGACGCGGAAAATACCGATGAGTAAATTCACCAACACGCTTCGACTAATGACAATGCGCGGCACACTCATGCTTGCCAGCCGCATTCTACCGGGCCTTACCGGAAGATACCTTGGCCGACGTTTCGTGACACCTCAGGCTGCCGGACGAGCCAGGGCGGCCGCCGTTCTGCGCACCTCGCAGGATGTGCAAACAGGCACGCTGGAACTGGACGGCATCAAGATATCCACTTATGTGTGGGGCGACCCGGCGCAGCAACCCTATGTATTGCTCGCGCATGGCTGGTCAAGTTACGCGATGCGTTTTGCCGATTGGGTGCCTTCACTGCAATCGATGGGCTACGCGGTGGTCGGTTTTGATCAGCCTGCCCATGGCCTGAGCGGCGGCACGACCAGCCACATGCCGCAGTTTGTAGAGATACTGCAGCAGGTAGGACGTCATTTCGGAAAGCCAGCAGCCGTAATTGCTCATTCGTTGGGCGCTTCATCAATCGTATTCGCTCAGGAAGAGCATTGGCGTCCTGAACGGTTTGTGTTGATCGCGCCGTTCCTGGCCCCTGCTGACAATGCGTTTCATCAGTTTGATGCTTTTGGTGTCGCACATAAGGGTCTTCCCCCATTTTGAAGGATACCTGCATGCGCTGAGCGGCCGCCGTTTCGTGGATTATGACGCGTCTGTTCGACTGCACTTGCTTGATCGTCCGGCGCTGATTATTCATGACCGCCGAGATCGTGAAACCCCATGGGAAAAGGGTGCCCGGTTTGCAAAGTTATGGCCTGGAGCACGTCTGTTTACTACCGAAGGGCTTGGGCACAATCGGCTGATCGATCACCCGTCGGTTATTGACGAAGTAATGAAGTTTCTGACGTTGGATAACCACTGCGCAACGCCGGATGTGCCTGAGCATTAAGTTGTAGGTGATCATGGGTGAACCCGATACGGTCACGCTGCCGTGAAATGCTCGAACTGCCAGGGGCAGGCATCGGCGTCGGGTTTACGGAACAGCGCATTGCCAGTCTTCAACGGTGTCCAGTCAGTCAACACGCCTCCGAACTTACCCAGAAAGGGCAGGGCGATCTCCATGACTCGCTGGTGATCCATCTGTTCGGGTTCGACGATTCCCCGGTCAGGGTTTTCGATGGCCCAGATAATGCCCGAATAAACGCCTGCTGCAACTTGCAGGCTGGTGGCATTATTAAAGGGCGCGAGGCGTCGAGCCTCATCAATGTTCAGGATCGAACCGTACCAATAGGCATTAAGTTTATGCCCCATGATCAATACACCCAGTGCATCGATACCGCCTGGGGTAATTTCATCCAGCATGATTCGTTGACGGTCCTGCGCGTGCCATCCTCGCCCGGTGTATTCATTGATTGAAAGCAACGCATCGTCACACGGGTGGTAGGCATAGTGCACGGTCGGGCGGTAACTAAGCGCTCCTTCGTTTCTGACGGTCAGCAATTCAGGAATGGAGATCGCTTCGTTGTGCGTGATCAACATTGCGTTGCAAGGCCCGCCGTTGGGCGTCCAGGTTTTGACTGACACGCAAGCTCCGGGCCGATCAAGGTAGATAGCGTTGTCAGAGCCAAACTGATGATGACGGGCGAAGGGCGGCCAGTTTTTTTCGTGGGAGCCCCAGCCCAGTTCGGCGGGTTGTCCCGCCTCGCTGACAAATCCATCGACAGACCAGGTGTTGACGAATTCGCCATCGGACTTGATACGCGTTGAACGTTGAGTGTCACGCTCGGCAATGTGGATGACCTTGACGCCCAGCTTCATCGACAGATTGCCCCAATCAATGCCCCCTTGATGTCGCGGTACAGCCACCGAAAGTTGTTCAGCAAGCGCTGACAATGCGCACTTGAGAAAGTGTGATATCAAGCCCGGATTTGCACCGTGGGCCACCACCGCAGTGGGCCCTGGGCCAAGTTCTGCACCCAGCGTACGCAACTGATCACGCAGCGCATAGTTAGAACGTTGCGACGCTGTCAGGCTGGGTGAGTTGTACGTGTTTCCCCAAGGCTCGATGCACGTATCGAGGTACAGCGCATCGTGGGCGTATGCAAATCGGATGACGTCGGCACTGCAGACATTAACCGAAAGATTAACGATAAAGTCACCTTGCCCCACAATGCTGCCCAACACGCTTTCCATTGTGTCTGACGTCAGTGCCTGATCGATAAAGGTTACCCCTGACTTGACGAACGGTTCAGAGCCCTTGATGCCCGGTGCGATGACGACAATCCTGGACACGTCGAATCTCTGGACGTTGCCAAGTAATCCGAGAGTGGCTCTGGTGATGGAACCAAAACCGATAAATACCAGTTTTCCAGAGAACAACGCTTTGTGGTTCATTTCAGGGGTCTCCCGCTGATTGTACTCAACAGGCTAAACAGGCACATGAATACCGATGCGCTCATGGACAGGCGCTGTCGCGTAAAAGCAATAAGTGATTAGCCAGCTTTACAGGTTTTTATGTCTGCCGTTAGGCGCGCGCAATGCAGAAACCTATCCGTGGTGTTACCGGTAATAACGTTATCGTCCATGAGTTATCGTCCTGCAACGTGTAGAGCATGATGCAACGTTACACGCTGCATACCAGGCGTTAAAACGTTAGCGTGATGATTGATATCTACAGCCTTTCGGCATTCAGTACCAATGCTGATAGGACATATGAATGCATGATGAGTGGCTGAATAGAAATATCGCCCGGCGGGTTCAGGCTTGAGGATTATTCAGGCTTTCATACCACTGCGCATACGGCGTGTTCTTGACCTGGCGCCGATTGAAATCCTCGGCACCGTCGGTCCACCAGACGTCGCCGCGCTCCCCCAGTGCGACCTTGGCCTTGTTGACCCCGGCGCGAGCTGTCTTCAATGCCGCATCATCTGCCCCAGCCTTGGCATTCTTGACCGCGCGCCGCGCAGCCATCAGTTCGTCCACCAGCCGTTGACGAACGTCTTCGCTCAAAGAAGGATTGGAGCAGCGCCAGAGCTGTTCCTTGACCACAAAATAGCGACCGTCTGGCGTGGTCGGATTCACCCTACTGATAACCCCGTGCCACGGCGTCAGCGCCAATCAGCCCGGTGACTCGTCCGGCGAGCGCGTCCAGCCCGAATGGCTTGGTCAATACTTGCGTGCAGGGCCGCAGGTGGCAGTCGTCCAGCACGGAGCTTTTCGCGTAGCCGGTGATGAACAATGTCGGCAGACCGGGTCGGCAATCGCCTGCGGCATCGGCCATTTCGCGGCCATTCATACCACCCGGCAGCCCTATGTCGCTGATCAGCAGGTCGATGCGGGCGTCGGATTGCAGAATCTGCAGCCCGGCCTGAGCATCGGCTGCTTCCAGGCAGTTGAAGCCCAGCCCGGTAATCACTTCGGCAACGAGCATCCGCACGGAGGATTCGTCATCGACGATGAGTACGGTTTCACCGGTGTGATGCGCCGGCTCTTCGAAGACTTCGGGTTCGGCCGCGCGCGGAGTGCTTTCGGACGTATGGCGCGGCAGGTGCATCACCACGCTGGTGCCCTGGCCTTCGACCGATTCAACCCGGATCTGCCCGCCGGACTGGCGTACAAAACCATACACCATCGACAGTCCCAGGCCGGTACCTGCACCAATGGGTTTGGTGGTGAAAAATGGCTCGAAGGCCTTGGCGACTATCGCCGGGCTCATGCCGCTGCCGGTGTCGGTAATACGGATGCTCAGGTGTTCACCGGCAGGAATGCCGTGGTCCGGGTCGTTACACTCGGCGAGCGAAGCGTTTGCGGTTTCAATGACGATGTGCCCGCCATTGGGCATCGCATCACGGGCATTCAGGCACAGGTTCAGCAGCGAGCTTTCCAGTTGGGCATGGTCGATCAAGGCTGGCCACAGATCATTCTGGGCGACCACTTTGATGTCTATTTCCGGGCCGACCGTGCGCGCGATCATTTCTTCCATGTCATGAATAAGCACGTTTACGTCGGTCACTCTCGGCGACAGGGTCTGGCGCCTGGAAAAGGCCAGCAGGCGGTGAGTCAGTGAAGCTGCGCGACGCACCGCGCCCTGGGCGACTGACACATAACGGTCCACGTCACTGACGCGTCCCTGAGCCAGTCGTTTGGTAATCAGTTCCAGGCTGCCCGAGATACCGGCCAACAGGTTGTTGAAGTCATGTGCGATGCCACCCGTCAATTGCCCGACGGCGTCCATCTTCTGCGAATGGCGCAGGGCATCCTCGATCTGCTCACGCTCGAAAACGGCCTGCTCGATGCGTTGTTCCAGTGTCTGATTGAGTTCCCTGACCGCTTCTTCGGCTTTCTTTCGTGCCGTTACGTCGATGGAAGAGCCGATCAGGCCGATAACGTCGCCGTTGCGATCGAGCAGCGGGGCCTTGGTGGACAACCATATTGCAGCGGAGCCATCCGCCAGATTGACCTTCTCTTCTATCTGTTCGCTGACGTTGCTCTGCATGATCCGCTGATCAGTTTCCATGAGGACGCGCGCCTGTTGCTCATCATCCAGAAACTCCAGATCGGTCTTGCCGATGAAGAATTCCGGCGGCTTGCCGACCAGTTCGGCGGTGCCACGGTTGGCGACGAGCATTCGGCCTTCCAGATCCTTGGCATACACGACACCCGGGACGGCAGCGGTGAATATCTGCAGCAGTTCGTTGAGACGGTCTCGCTCTGCCTCGGCAGTGCGTCGGCTGTCTATGTCGAGCAGCACACCAGGGCTGCGAATCGGCTTGCCCTGAACATCACGCTCGATCCGGCCACTGGCTTCAACCCAGCGATAGACACCGTCCTGATGAAGCACCCGATACTCGCATCGATAGGTATCGCCGTTGGACAGCGCCTCCTCGATATCCTTGTCGACCCTGAGCGCGTCGTCCGGGTGAATGGACGCGGTCACCAACGCCAGCGGCAACCCTTTGGCGCACAGCTTGGGGCACAAACCGAATGTGCGGGCAAACCACTCGTCACCGGTCAGTTGATCAGCAATGATGTCCCACACCCACGTGCCGGCAACCGCGCCTGAATCCAGGGCGAGTTGCAGCCTTTCAGCAGCTTCATGCGCCGAGGGACGGGGTACTTGAGGGGCAAACGATCTGCCGCCGGAAACATCATTGCTCATTACTATCAACCCACTTGAACGCTTGGTTCGCAAAGCATCAGTGTTAGGGCAGCGCTGCGGCCTGAAAGTTGTACAAAATTTATTCTATTTTTTACGAACGTCTGTGCTGCCGTTCGGGGACACACAATCATTCTGGGGGTTCGGGTGATGGGTGATATTAAATTAATATCATTTCAGCTGTGCCGTTGTGTGATCTTCAAGACAGGCGGGGGTTTACGTCGTAGCGGGCGTTGCGTTTGCGGGTGATCCGGGCGGCGGTGTATCCGCCCTGGGTCCGGTTGTTGACGGGCAGGGGGACAGCGTTCGGGCGCCAGCGCGATTCAAGCGGCTGGCGCCTGCTGCTGCGTCTAGCTCTGGGCGACGGGTGTCGGCATGTTCGCCGACTGCACGGGCGACCAGCGGGTCATTGCATAAAACAGCGCACCGCCGAGGATGCAGCCGGTGAACCAGGCGAAATTGGCAATCGGCTTGAACCACTCGATGAAGGTGAAGCACAGGCCGACCAGCGCCGTCAGCAGCAAGGCTTTGACGGCAATCCAGTTGATGCCGTTGGTGTACCAGTAGCGGCCGCTCGGCGTGTCGTTGAACAGCGCGTCGACATCAATCTGCTGTTTCTTGATCAGGTAGTAATCCACCAGCAGGATGCCGAACAGCGGGCCGATGCAGGCTGCCAGCACGTCCAGTGTGTAATGGATTACCTCAGGGTTGTTGAACAGGTTCCAGGGCGTGATGAAAATCGACGCCACGGCGGCAATCATGCCGCCCACGCGCCAGCTGATGCGGCTGGGCGCCACGTTGGCGAAATCGAAGGCCGGGGAGACGAAGTTGGCGACGATGTTGATGCCGACGGTGGCGGTTACAAAGGTGAACGCGCCAAGCAGCACTGCCGTGGTGTTGTCGATGCGTGCGACGGTGGCGATAGGGTCGTGGATCATTTCGCCGAAGATCGGCAGGGTGCCCGAGACAATCACCACCGTCACCAGCGAGAACGCCAGAAAATTCACCGGCAGGCCCCAGAAGTTGCCCCGGCGCACGTCCGCCATGCTGCGGCAATAGCGGCTGAAATCACCGAAGTTCAGGGTTGGCCCGGAAAAATACGAAACCACCAGCGCGATGGCCATGACCACCTGGCCGAACGCAGCCCAGCCAGACAGCTCTTTTTCCGCCAGGGTAAAACTGATGTTTTCCCAGCCGGCACGCCAGACGATCCAGCCAGCCAGCGCGAACATCACGGCGTAAACGGCAGGGCCGGCCCAGTCGATGAAGCGTCTGATCGACTCCATGCCGGTCCAGAATACCGCGGCCTGCACCACCCACAGCGCGAGAAAACCGAACCAGCCAAGCCACGACAGGCCAAGAAAGGTCACGCTCTGGTACGCGGCCAGGTCCGGGAAGAAACGCAGCACCACAATCACCAGGGCGCTGGACGCCAGGTAGGTCTGAATGCCATACCAGGCCACAGCGATCAGCCCGCGAATGATGGCTGGGATGTTGGCGCCGAAGACGCCGAAGGCCAGACGGCAAATCACCGGGTAGGGCACGGCGGCTTGCTGGCTGGGTTTGGCGACCAGGTTGGCAATCACCTGAATAATGCAGATACCGACCAATAGGGCGATCAGCACCTGCCAACTGGCCAGGCCAAGCGCGAAGAGGCTGGCGGCGAACACGTAACCGCCGACGCTGTGCACGTCGCTCATCCAGAACGCCAGAATGTTGTACCAGGTCCATTTCTGCGGCACCGGCCCCAGGTCGTCGTTGTGCAGGCGCGGGCTGTATCCGGCCGGGCGTTGGTCTGTCATTGCATTACTCCCTCGCTGAGTCATGACGGGATCGGGGTACGATCGACGGTATTTTTGTATACGATCGTGTACGCAAAAGCTGTGCCAGACGATTTTTACCGGTTTTGAAATGAACGCAGACGTTGCGGGCTGGCCATCTTCGGAGCAAGCGCTGTTGTATCAGGCAGGTTGGCCTTGCCAGTGAAGTGCACGTAAACAGGGCGCTTTTGCTCGTTAGCGGTGCGATTTTGTGGATTTTAGACTGTGGGACGTTTATTGCTGCATTGAAAAAGCGCTACTCATCAGGCGCGGCATCGGGCACTATTCTTGTATACGATCTGTACCGCCAATACGATGTGACGCCATGACCCGACCTTCCAGCGCTCCTTTGTTTCTCACGCCCGCTGCCGATGAAAAAGGCCGGGACGAACAGATTTATCAACATGTGCTGGAAGCCATCGTCGAGCACCGGCTGGCACCGGGCACGCGGTTGCCGGAAGACGCGCTGGCCGAGGTTTTCGAGATCAGCCGGACCGGCATTCGCAAGGTCTTGCAACGGCTGGCGCTGGAGCGGCTGGTGACCTTGCGTCCCAAGCGCGGCGCTGAAGTGGCGCAGCCCTCGGCGCAGGAAGCGCAGGATGTATTGGGCGCCCGGCAACTGATCGAACCGGCGCTGATGGCGGATATCGCGGCACGGGTCAGTGGCCAGCGTCTTGAGACACTGCGTGCGCTTTGCGATCAGGAGCACGAGGCGCAACGTGCTGGCCGACACAGCGAAGCCATTCAGTTGTCGGCGCGTTTTCATGTGCAACTGTGCGCGCTGGCGGGCAATCAGGTGTTGACCGAACAGGTCGCGCAGCTCACCACGCGCTCTTCGTTGGTCGTCGCGGTGTATGGCTCGCGGCGCAGCGTGGGCTGTGATTGCGGCGACCATGTGGACTTGTTGGCGCTGCTCGAAGCCGGGCAGGGCGAGCCGGCGCGCGAATGGATGGCCGAGCACTTGCGGCGTATTCGTGCCAGCCTGAACGTGGATGAACCGGTCAGCGAAACAGTGGATTTTCATAGCATTTTCAAGCAGCGCTGAAGGAGTTCCGGTGCGTATTCAAGTGATCAACCCCAATACCAGCGAAGCCATGACCCGCAAGATTGGCTTGGCGGCGCAAGCCGTGGCGCGTCCAGGCACACAGATCATCGCCTGCAGCCCGGCCGATGGTCCGGTGTCCATCGAAGGGCACTTTGACGAGGCCATCGCCACCCTTGGTGTGCTGGAAGAAGTGCGCAAGGGCCGCGAGCAGCAGGTCGATGCGCACATCATCGCCTGTTTTGGCGACCCCGGCCTGCTGGCTGCGCGTGAATACGCCCGCGCGCCGGTCATCGGCATCGCCGAAGCGGCCTTTCACATGGCCAGTCTGATTTCCACCCGTTTTGCGGTCGTCACAACGCTGACCCGGACACGAATCATTGCCGAGCACTTGTTGCAGCGTTACGGCTTCAGCGAGCTGTGCACGTCGGTGCGCTGTATCGACCTGCCGGTGCTGGCACTGGAAGAAAGCGGGCCGGAACTGATCGAAACGATGGCCGAACAGGCACGCATCGCCCGCGATCAAGAGGGGGCTGGAGCAATCGTGCTTGGTTGTGGCGGCATGGCGGATCTTGCCAGGCAACTGAGCGAAGCGATTGGTTTGCCGGTGATTGATGGTGTGGCGGCGGCGGTGAAACTGGCCGAATCACTGGTAGAACTGGGGCTGAGTACCAGCAAGCATGGCGACTTGGCAGATCCTGTAGGCAAACCGTTCAAAGGGCGATTTGCCTACCTGAGCCGGTGATGGGCGTTCAGAACTGCATACCCGCGCTGGAGCGTAGGGAACGATACCCAAGGGGCTATCGCTCCCACGCTCTGCGTGGTAGCGCACTTCTGGACGCTCTGCGTCCGATCTTGAGAGGGCGACGCAGCGCCGTGCATGCGCCTCACATCGCTGGCACGACACCCCCAACCAGCGCTTCGGTTTGCGTGTCAGGCACGACAATGGTGTTGTCACCAGGCGTCAGAATGACCTTGCGGCAGTCCTCTTCCTTCTTGTCGAACAGCTTGTAACCCTTCGCTGCATCTTCCAGTGACATGCGGTGGCTGATGATGGCTTCAGGTGCGAGTCGGCCCGCTTCAATATGCTCGAGCAATTCAGGCATGAAGCGGTGCACATGCGTCTGGCCCATTTTGAAGGTCAGGCCCTTGTCGAAGGCATCGCCGAACATGAAGCCGTGAATGAACCCCGCATAAACCCCCGGCACACTGACCACTCCGCCGCGCCTGACTGCTGCGATGCACTGGCGCAAAGCCTTGCCGCTGCTGCCTTCCAGTTTCAGTGTCGCCAGAATGGTTTCCGTTGTACTGCCTTTGGCCTCGAAGCCCACTGCGTCCACCACGCCATCGACGCCGCGCATGCCGGGCGTCTGGCGGATGATAGTGTCGGCCGGGTCATCGTCGTCATCGAAGTTGATCGGGATCACACCGTAGGTTTTCTGCGCATAGGCCAGGCGATACGGGTGGTGATCGACCATGAAAATACGTTCGGCACCGAGCATTTTTGCGCATGCCGCGCTCATCAGTCCCACCGGGCCAGCGCCATAGATAGCAACGCTCGATCCCGGACCAATCCCGGCGTTGGTCACCGCTTGCCACGCAGTGGGCAGAATGTCGGAGAGAAACAGCACTTTCTCGTCAGCCAGGGTGCCGGGCACCTTGAACGGGCCGACGTTGGCCTTGGGCACGCGCACGTATTCAGCCTGGCCGCCAGGAATGCCGCCATACAGGTGGCTGAAGCCGAACAACGCCGCGCCTGGCGGAATCGACTTTTTGTTCATGATTGCGCCACGCCCGGTGTTGGTGGTCTCACAGGCGGCGAACAAGTCGATGTTGCAGAAAAAACAGCTGCCGCAGGCGATGACGAAAGGGATCACCACGCGATCACCTTTTTGCACTGCGGTCACTGCCGACCCGGTTTCTTCAACAATACCCATGAACTCATGGCCGAAAATATCGCCATGCTCGACCGTCGGAATCTTGCCACGGTAAAGGTGCAGGTCTGAGCCGCAGATTGCTGTGGCGGTGACTCTCAGGATGATATCGTCGGCTTCTTGTAGTTCCGGGTCTGGGACGCTGTCGACCTTGACACTGTTGGCGCCGTGGTAAGTCAGAGCTCTCATGATTAATCCTCAATCGCACCAGACGTTCTGATCCGTTACTAAAGAGGAACCACAGGATTTTTGATGGTTCAGCGCGATTGGCTGAAGCGAGACTAACGGCGTCGTCAGCTACGAAACGCCGTCATGTCCTGCAACAGCATGCCCATCAGGCGATTGGCACCGACGCTGAGCTGACGGCCCAGGCGGCTGATCAGGTGGGTCTGTGGGCTGCTGAAGACTTCATCCTGCAGCGGCAGCGCGCGCAATTTACCGGCCTTTATTTCTTCCTTGTCCCGTCCTGAATAAGGTTTACACCTTCTGACCTTTCCTCAGGAGGACTCAATGGATTCGGGTAAAAGGCGCAGCCAGCGCGATTACACGCTAGCCTTTAAATTATCGGTCGTAGATCAGGTTGAAAAAGGCGAGTTGAGTTATAAAGAAGCCCAACGACGCTATGGCATCCAAGGCCGGTCGACGGTGCTGGTCTGGTTACGAAAGCACGGTCGACAGGATTGGAGCCAAGGCGCATCAATTCGAGAGCAGAGGAGCAGGTCCATGACCGAGCCAACCCTCCCGCCGACACCCGAGCAGCGGATTAAAGAGCTTGAAGAACAGCTGGAGCTGAGCAATCAGAAGGCTCAGTTCTTTGAAGCCGTCGTCAACGTTCTGAAAAATGACTACGGCGTTTCTGTCGTAAAAAAGCCACCCGGCAAGTCCTCTCGCAAGGGCAAATCCAAGACCTGAGCATTACCAGGGCTTGCCTGTTCATGGGTATTTCGCGCCAAGCGTATTACAAGCGTATTACAAGCGTAATCGCGCTTTTGACGCGAGAGTCTGCCAAGACCAAGAGGTGGTGGACTTCGTCCTGGAAAAGCGGCGTCGCCAGCCCAAGTTGGGAACGCGCAAGCTGCACTACTTGATGAGCGTCGAAGCTCCTGCGTCGTCGTGCGTGGGTAGAGATCGTATGTTTACTATCCTTCGTGGTGCGCGCGAGCTGGTTCCGCGTAAACGGGCTTATCACAAGACCACTCATAGCCATCATCGCTTCCGTCGCCACCCCAACCTGCTCAAAGCAGGTCCAGAACAAGTCGTGGCCAATGGACCCGAACAGGTCTGGGTTGCAGACATAACCTATCTGCCTACGCAGGAAAGCGTGGCCTACGTGAGCCTTGTGACAGATGCGTACTCACGTAAGATCGTTGGCCATCACGTGCATGAGAGCCTGCATGCCCAATCGGTGATGAAGGCACTGGAAAAAGCGGTAGGAGAGCGAAAAACCGATCAGATGCTGATTCATCATTCAGATCGCGGCGCCCAGTACTGCTCCGATCTCTATCAGCAGCTGCATACCAGGCATGGAATCCGGTGCTCGATGACTGATGGCTATGACTGTTATCAGAACGCTATGGCCGAGCGAGTAAACGGGATTTTGAAGACCGAGTTTCTACTCCATCGGCCTAAAGACTTGGCAGATGCAGTGAAAATGGTTGACGAATCGGTGCAGATCTACAATGGGGAGCGGCCACACTTATCCCTGAAATACAAAACGCCAGATGCGGTGCATCGGGCGTTTTGAGCGTGAAACAGGTGTAAACCTATTTCAGGACTAGACACCTCCACAACGAAGGTCGGCAGCAGCGTGACGCCGCCCTGCACGGCGAAATGCTTGAGCATGGCGAACGTGCTGCAGGTCAGCGTCGGCTGCACCGTGATGCCCAATTGATGCTCGGCTTGCAGAAGAATCTGGCGAATGCCGTAAGACACGGCAGGCAGCGCGACACGGTAGTGCTCAAGCGCCTGCAGCGCTATGGGATTCTGCTCCTGAGCCAGCGGATGATCGGGCGCAGTGATGACGCACACCGGCTTGCGCTGATGCGCGTGAGAGCGGATTTTCGGGTCGGCGGCAGGGTTGAAGACCAGACCGATGTGAGCCTCATCCTCCACCACCTGACGAATCACCTCGTTGCTGCCGCAGACGTTCACGATCAGCTCGATTCGCGGGTACAGCTCGGAAAACCTGGCCAGCGGTTGCGCCAGACTCTCAAGAAAGCCTTCCCCGGACACCAGCGTCACCGAGCCGCTGTGCAGGCCTTTGAGCGCCTGAATCGAATCCAGCAACACTTCCTGCTGAGTCAACCGCTGGCGGTAATAGGCCAGCACCTTGTCACCTGCTTCCGTGGGCTTGACCCCACGGCGATGGCGCTCCAGCAGCGGCGAGCCGAGTTCCTGTTCGAGCTGGGCGATCTGCCGGCTGACCGCAGACGGCGCGACGTTTAGATAGTCAGCCGCTGCCCGGACGCTGCCCAGACGCACCGCTTCGAAGAAATACAGAATACGTCGATCCTGAACGAGGCTCATGGGGTTTCCTGTGTTGCGCTAAAGGCAACATAAATTCGATTTTTGGATTATTGCTGAGAGGGGAGAGCGCTGTCCATACTCGGTTCATCAGCAAATCGCAGCCTTCACAGGGCTGCCGGCATCCTTCTTGAACGCCTATAAAACTAATCGAGATGCAGACATGACGTTGAAAACAGGTGTGATCGGGTTGGGCAACATGGGCGGTGGCATGGCCGCGACGCTTGCGAGCAAGGGCTTTGATGTCAGTGGCTTCGACTTGTCGTCGGCTGCGCTGTCCCAGGCCGAGAGCAAAGGCGTCAAGCCGGTTGCCGAGCGCAAGCAACTGATTCAGAGCGTGGACATCCTGATCCTGTCGCTGCCCAAGGCCGAGCATGTGGAGTCGGTGTGTCTGGGTGCAGGCGGCATCAGCGAATGGGGTCACGAGGGGCTGATCGTGGTCGATACCACCACCTCGACGCCGGAAATGAGCCGCAAGGTGGCTGCCGAACTGGCGAAAACCGGCATCGCGTTTATTGACGCGCCGGTCTCGGGCGGCCCGAAAGGTGCTGCCACCGGCACCATGTCGATGGTCATCGGTGCTGAAGATGCCGACCTTGCCCGCGCCATGCCGGTGCTGGAAGGCATGAGCGGCACGCGGGTGCATGTCGGGCAATGCGGCGCGGGCAACGTGGCCAAGATCGCCAACAACATGCTTGCCGCCTGCCACCTGATCAGCACCGCCGAGGCCGTAGCGATGGCAGCGCGCGCGGGCGTCGACCCGGAAAAACTCCTGCAAGGCCTCAACGCCGGCTCCGGCCGTAGCGGTGCCACGCAAGTGATGTTCCCCACCTGGGTGCTCAACAAAGCCTATGACTCGGGCTTCACCATGGGCCTGATGCGCAAGGACGTGGGCCTGGCCAGCGACCTGGCGGACAGCCTCGACATGGACCTGCCGCTGTCGCGCGTGGTCGCGCAGTTGTGGCAAGCCAGCAGCGAGACCCTGGCGGACAACGAAGACTTCTGCGCCATCGTGCAACGCACCGATGCCACCCTTTACGGTCATGGAGAATAACCGATGAGCACTGCAACTATCCTCGAACTGATGCGCCCTTACTGGGGCGATCGCAGTGTCATCGCCAGCTACGTCGGCGGTGCTTTCATCGAAGGCCACGGCGCGCCGGTTGAAGTGCGCAATGCCCACAATGACAGCCTGCTGTTGAGCTTTCCGGATGCCGATGAGTCGCTGGTCGAAGTGGCCGACAAGGCTGCTAAAGCGGCGCAGCAACAGTGGTGGGCAATGACTGCCCAGGCGCGGGGCCGTGCCATGTATCAGGTGGGCAATCTGATTCGTGAAGAGCAGGAAAACCTCGCGCAGATCGAGTCCCTGACCGCCAATAAGCCGATCCGTGATGCTCGCGTCGAAGTGCTCAAAGTCGCCGAGATGTTCGAGTATTACGCCGGTTGGGCAGACAAGCTGCACGGCGAGGTTATTCCGGTGCCGACCACGCACCTCAACTACGTCACCTACGAACCGCTGGGCACGGTGTTGCAGATCACGCCGTGGAACGCGCCGATTTTCACCTGCGGGTGGCAGATTGCCCCAGCTATTGCGGCGGGTAACGCAGTCATCCTCAAACCGTCGGAACTGACGCCGCTCAGCTCGCTGGTAGTCGGCGTGCTGATCGAGCGCGCGGGCGTGCCCAAAGGGCTGGTCAACGTGATTGCCGGTTTCGGCCATTCCATCGGTCAGGCGTTCATTGCCAAGGCCGATATCCGCAAAGTGGTGTTCGTCGGTTCGCCAGCGACCGGTCGGCATATTGCCGTGGCAGCGGCGCAGCGCTGTATTCCGGCGGTGCTGGAACTGGGCGGCAAATCAGCCAATATCGTGTTCGACGACGCTGATCTGGAGGTCGCCTTGCGCGGCGCTCAGGCGGCGATTTTCTCCGGTGCCGGGCAAAGCTGCGTATCGGGCTCGCGTTTGCTGGTGCAGCAATCGATCTTCGAGAAATTCACCAATGCGCTGGCCGTAGCCGCCACGCAATTCAAGGTCGGCGACCCCGGCGACCCGGAAACCCAGATCGGCCCGATCAACAACGCCAAGCAGTACAACCATGTGAAAAGCATGGTCGAACGCGCGTTGAAAGACGGTGCAAAACTGGTTGGCGAGCAGGCTGATCCGATCCCGGACAGACCTGGTTACTACATCAACCCGACCGTGCTGGCAGGCACCAACGAGCTGCATTGCGCGCAGGAAGAAATCTTCGGCCCGGTGGTGGTGGCTATTGCGTTCAAGGACGAAGAAGACGCGATCCGCATTGCCAACGACAGCCGCTTCGGCCTGGCCGGTGGCGTCTGGACCCGCGACGTCGGCCGAGCTCACCGAGTCGCCAAACAGGTGCGGGCCGGGACGTTCTGGGTCAATGGTTACAAGACTATTCACGTCAGTTCGCCTTTCGGCGGCTATGGTGAAAGCGGTTATGGCCGCTCTTCCGGTCTGGATGCCTTGCGCGAGTACAGCGAAGTGAAAAGCGTCTGGGTCGAAACCGCCGCCAAGCCGGCCGCCAGTTTTGGCTACGGCGCGAGCCTGGAGTAAGTAAATGCCTATTTCAAAGACACTGATTGACGAAGCAACCGTCTGGCGCCGCACGATCCACGCTGCACCGGAGCTTGGTTTTCAAGAGCTGAAAACCTCCGACAAAGTGGCTGAGCTGCTGACCGGTTTTGGCCTTGAGGTGCATCGTGGGCTGGGCGGCACCGGCGTGGTCGGCACTTTGCGCAACGGCGAGGGCCCGACTATCGGCATTCGTGCCGACATGGACGCCTTGCCGATTCAGGAGCTGGGCGACAGCCTGCACAAGTCGGCCCACAAGGGCTGCATGCACGCCTGCGGGCACGACGGCCACACGGCGATTCTGCTCGCCACCGCCCGGCACCTGTCGGAAACCCTCCGGTTCGCCGGCACCGTGCACTTCGTCTTTCAGCCTGCCGAGGAAAACCTTGGCGGCGCGCAACGCATGATCGAAGACGGTCTGTTCGAGCGCTTCCCGATGGAATCCATCTACGGCTTGCACAACTGGCCAGGCGTGCCAGCGGGCAAGGTGGTGATCAATCCCGGGCCGATGATGGCGTCGCTGGACACCTTCGAAATCACCCTGACCGGCAAAGGTAGCCATGCGGCCATGCCGGACAAGGGCAATGACCCGATCGTGGCCGCCGCCGAGCTGGTACTGGGGCTGCAAACCATTGTCTCCCGGCGCCTGTCGCCACTGGATTCTGCGGTGGTCAGCATCACCCAGTTCAATGCCGGCGAGGCCATCAACGTAATACCGGAAACCGCGGTGTTGCGCGGCACCGTGCGCTGCCTGCAAACGCCGGTGCGCGAAAAGGTCCAGCAACTGATCGGCGAATTCGTCGAGCGTCTGCCGACGGCTTTTGGCGTACGTGGCGAACTGGTCTACAACGTCGGTTACCCGGTGACCGAAAACCACGTCGAAGCCGCCGCCACGATTCGCCGTGCAGCGATTGCGGCCGTGGGCGAAGTCAACGTGCAGTGGGGCTGCAACCCCTCCATGGCCTCCGAAGACTTCGCTTTCATGCTGCACGCCTGTCCGGGTGCCTACATCTGGATGGGCGTCGATGGCGAAAAACCGTCAGCGGCGCTGCACAACCCCTACTACGACTTCAACGACCAGGTGATTGAGCCGGGTGTCGCGGTCTGGACTTCGCTGGTGGAGCAGTGTTTGCCGGTGAGTTGAGTTAAATGGCTTGCCTGCGCGCTTGATCTTGAGCGCGCAGCGCGTCAAATCTATGTTGCAGCACAACGTCATGCCTGCAACTGACCTCGCAAAACCGCTATGTGACGCGGAGCGCCACAAAGAGGACGCAGAGCGTCCAGAACTGCATGCCGACGCGCAGCATCGGCACGATAGTCAGTTAGATGTGTGCATGACGCTAGCGAGCCGCGGCGAATCAATGCCAGGTGAGCAAAATCTGCTTCTGCTTCTGGCCGAAGGCCGTGGGAGTGAACTTGTTCACGAAAGCGCCAGTGCATTCAGCGAAAGTGTATCGTTTGAACTACCGTATTTGCGAACAATGCGGACCGCCGCCCCGGTCGCACACCCTCCCGCAGAAGCTCGCATTGTCGGGGTCTTCAGATTTATCTATAACGCTGGCGGTAGGCGGCAAATCAAGGCGCAGTGAGCAATTGCACTTCAATACTGGAGATGTCCGGCAGGCAGGTCAGCAGGTGGTCACGCAGTTCCAGTACCCGCTGGCGCTTGAAACTGTCCTGCAACCAGACCAGGTAATAGGCGTCCCCGGTGCCAACCGCCGCATTGAACGGCAAAAACACCTGCCCCTCGTTCAGGTCATCAGCGACCAGAAACAGATCGCCAATCGACACCCCATGCCCCCTGACAGCAGCCGTAATGCCCTGATCGAGCGTGTCGAACACCTTGCCTTTGCTCAATGTCACCTGACCGGCCAGATCCATCCGGTTCAACCAGCGCCGCCAGTCGCGACGGTCACTGGACGGATGAATGAGTTCAGCCGCCTGCAAACGCTCCGTTCCCCACGGCTGATCGCCCAAAGTGTCTGCCGAGCAGATCGGAATCAGCCATTCATCGAACAGCTTGCAGGTTTCCACCTCGGCACCAAAGCTGCCATTGCCCAGCAGAATCGCGCAGTCGAACGGCTCCGAGTAAAAGTCCACGCTGTCAAAGTCCATCCACACGCTGGAAAGCTGGACCGGCAGGGCGGGCGCGGGTCGTTTAAAGGATTCCAGTGCGTGCAGCAACCATCTCATGGTCAGGGTAGACGGTGACTTGAGGCGCAAATTCGCGCCCTGACCCCGGAAGGGCTGACAAGCGTCTTCGATGATCCGGAAGCCGATCTTGAGCTGACTCGACAACCGCCGCCCCTCGTCACTCAACGAAAGCCGTGGGCCATTGCGCTCGAACAATCGGCAGCCGAGGGTTTCTTCCAGCGTACGAATATGGCGGCTAATGGCGCTCTGGGTCAGCGACAATTCCTGCGCAGCACGCGTAAACGAGCATGATCGAGCCGCTACTTCAAAGGCTCTCAGCGCGTAAAGCGGCGGGATACGTTCAGTCATGTGATAACTAACCATGATTATTTGTCATAGTAGGTTACACCTTTTTCCATTTTTCCGCGCACGCGCCTGCGGTCAGAATCGCCTGTTCATCCACTGTCGTAAAAATTAAACAATAAGGCGGTGTTCTTATCTGCTGCGTGCGTGAGGGAATATGCTGCCCAAGTCCGAAATGCTGTTGCGTCAATCCGTTGTAAGGCACTTGCTGGAAAGTGACACCGCCCTGGAAATGGGCTGGAGGGTTCAGGCTTACAGGCAATTTGAACAGGTGCTGAGTGACAAGGGGTTCCCTTGCCTGTTTGGACGCCGTGCCAACAAGTCCGGAAGTTGTCTGCTGCTGTTCATCCCCTGTGAACATGAGCAACAAGCGCTTCGTGACGGCATGGAAGAGTACGTGAAGTTCGTCAACGACACGCCCCTTGAAGACCGTCTGTTCAACCCGCTGATTGTCATTTTCGAGAAAAACGATTTCAACAGCCTGGCTGAAGAACAGGCCTATGCGTGGGCCACGTTGCAACAGTTGCATGACGGCGACCGATCGCCCTGGCCAGCCAAGGCCTGCACAGACCCTGAGGTGTTCGAATGGACTTATCACTTCGCCGGGCTGCCGATGTTCATCAACATGAGCTTTCCCCGTCACAGCGCCATGAAAAGCCGCTCGCTGGGTGGGCACATCGTGTTTGTGGTCAACCCTCGGGAGAACTTTGACGAAGTAGCGAGCGCCGAGACGGAAAGCGGTCGCAAGGTCAGGGAAAAGATTCGTCAGCGCATCGCCGATTACAACAACGGGGTAGTGCCCGACACACTGGGCTTTTTCGGTGATCGCAGCAGCCTGGAATGGAAGCAGTATCAGTTATATGAAGAGGGCGGGCTGGCGTTGTCCCGTTGCCCTCTGCACATCAAAGTCGACAAGACTGACCATTTGAACGAGCGTTGAGTACCCATGGATATATCGTTGCTGCTGATTTACATGTTCAGCGTGTTCATGCTGATCATCACCCCGGGCCCGGTGGTGGCGCTGATCGTCAACACCAGCCTGGCGTGCGGGCCCAAACGCGCGATGTTGACGGCGCTGGGCACCAACTGGGCGTCGCTGGTGCTGGTGATGGTCGCGGCATTGATCCTGACGGGCACGTTGTCGGTGAGCGTCAGCATGCTCAACTGGATCAGTCTGGTCGGCTGTTTCTTTATCGCTTACCTGTCGGTGCAGGCGCTGGAGCAGGCGTTGCGTTACGCCCCGTCGCAGCCCGAAGCCGCGCCAGCGCCGTTGCCTGCGCGCAGCCGGCACAGCGGGCTGGTGACCGGCTTTCTGGTAGGGATTTCCAACCCTAAGGACATTATCTTCTTCGTCTCGTTTTTCCCGCAGTTCATCCACGTCACCGAGTCGTTCAAGGGCAGCATCGCTTTGTTGTCGGTGCTGTGGATCATCATTGACCTGTCGATCCTGTTCGCCTACATCTTCCTCATGCGTCAGAAACTGGCCTTGAAGTACAAGCGCAAGATCGAAATCGTTTCCAGCGTGACCTTGCTGCTGATCGCGTTGGGCGGGATTTTCTATTCGGGCTCGACGCTGTTGAATCAGTAAACGCCTGGGCCGATCAGCACTCGATCAGGTTCACCGCCAGCCCGCCGCGTGAGGTTTCCTTGTATTTGTCGTGCATATCCGCACCGGTGTCGCGCATGGTGCGGATGGCGTGGTCCAGCGAGATGTGGTGCTCGCCGTCGCCGCGCAGGGCCATTTGTGCGGCATTGATGGCCTTCACGGCAGCAATCGCGTTACGTTCGATGCAGGGGATTTGCACCAGCCCGCCGACCGGGTCGCAGGTCAGCCCCAGGTTATGTTCCAGGCCAATTTCGGCGGCGTTTTCGACTTGCTCGGGGGTCGCACCGAGAATTTCCGCCAGCCCGGCGGCGGCCATGGCGCAGGCCGAGCCGACTTCACCCTGACAACCCACTTCGGCACCCGAGATCGACGCATTTTTCTTGCACAGAATGCCGACCGCTGCGGCGCTCAGGAAGAAGCGCACCACATCGTCGTCATTGGCCGTGGGCTTGAACTTCATGAAGTAATGCAGCACCGCAGGCACGATACCGGCCGCGCCGTTGGTGGGCGCGGTGACCATGCGCCCGCCTGCGGCGTTTTCTTCGTTGACCGCCAGGGCGAACAGGTTGACCCATTCCATGGCACTCAGGGTCGAGCCGATCACGTTCGGGTTGTCGAGGTTTTGCAGGCTCTGGTGCAGGCGATAAGCGCGACGACGCACGTTCAAACCGCCCGGCAGAATGCCGGTTTCCAGCAGGCCCTTGTCCACACAGGCGCGCATTGCCGTCCAGATGACCATGATCTTCTCGCGAATTTCTGCCTCGCTGCGCCAGACCTTCTCGTTGGCCATCATCAGTTCGGAAATGCTCATGCCGTGGGTCTTGCACAGTTTCAGCAACTGCGCGCCGCTGAAAAAATCGTAGGGCAGCACGGTGGTGTCATTGTCCAGCACGCCGCTGGCGGCCTGTTCGGCATCGATCACAAAACCGCCGCCCACTGAATAGTAGGTCTGCTCGTGCACTTCACCGGTCTTGCCGTAGGCGCACAGGGTCATGCCGTTGGGGTGGTAGGGCAGGCTTTCGTCGAGCAGGCACATGTCCCGCTCCCAAACGAAGGTGATGGCCTGTTCGCCCGCCAGCATCAGCTGGTTGTCGGCGCGCAAGGCGTCGATGCGTTGGTTGACCTGGCTGGGGTCGATCTGGTCTGGCCATTCGCCCATCAGGCCCATGACGGTCGCACGGTCGCTGCCATGACCGATGCCCGTGGCCGACAGAGAACCGTACAATCGCACCTCGATACGTTCTACGCTATGCAACCGGTTCTGGTTGCGCAGCTCGGTCACGAACAGTGCCCCGGCACGCATCGGCCCGACAGTATGGGAACTGGACGGCCCGATGCCGATTTTGAACATGTCGAAGACGCTGATGGCCATCACGGAGGTCCTTCAAATGAGATGATGCAGAGGAGTTGCAGACTCCTTCTTTCTGGTCTTCATCTTTGGCTTGGACTGGCAAAACGACAAACGATTGTTGCTATGCAACGCTTTAGCGGAACTCTTCAATGAGCAGAATCTTCAACGCGCAGATGCACGCCTGGTTACAGGTCTTTGCCTGTGCGGCCCGACACCTCTCTTTCACCCGTTGCGCGGAGGAACTGCACGTCACCCCCGGCGCGATCAGCCAGCAGATGCGCCAGCTTGAGGAGCGTCTGGGTTTTGCACTGTTTCATCGGGTCGGGCGCGGGCTGGAGCTGACCGCCGAAGGTCAGCGCCTGGCGGTGGTCGCCAACGAAGTGCAGAGCCGCATCAGCGAAGAGCTGCGCCTGCTGTATTCGGGGCGCATCGGCGGGGTATTCAAGCTGCGTTGCATTCCGTCATTCCTCAGCAAATGGCTGATGCCACGCCTGCCGCGCTTGCAGGACGCGTTTCCGGACATCCAGTTGCGGATCATCGCCGAAGACAGCAGCGGGTCGTTGCGCGATGACGATTTCGATCTGGCCATTGACCTTAATGACGGCAGCTATCCGGGGTTATCGACCACGCCGTTGCTGGAAGAAGAGCTGTTCCCGGTCTGTTCGCCAAGCCTGCTGGTGGGCAAGCCGCCGCTGGATACGCCCAGCCAGTTGGTGCATTTTCCGTTGTTGCACGACATTACTGCCTGGCGCGGCAGCTACGAATACGCGGAGTGGGAGTTTTACCTGACCGCCATCGGTGCAGATGGCATCGACGTGCGTCGCGGCCACACCTTCAACCGCAATCACCTGACCATCGACGCCGCGCGCATGGGCATGGGCGTGGCCATTGCCCGCAAGGCACTGATTACCGACGAGCTGGAACAAGGCTTGCTGATCGTGCCGTTCGGGCATCCGATCAAGGCCAGAAAAAAATACGTCCTGGCCTATCGCGAAGGTGCGCTCAGCACCCCGGCACGCCGCGCGGTGCATGACTGGCTGGTGGGCGAGGCAGCACATTAGCCGTGCACAGAATCAGTGAAACATCTCGGCAATCAACACCGCGCCGATGAAGGTGCCGAAGTTGGCCAGGAACGACACCAGCACGATGCGCCAGCCCAGGCGGCGGAAGGCTGGCAGGTCCTTGGCAATCGACAGGCCGGCGAAGGTCAGCATCGGCGTGATGACCGCCAGCATATTGATCGAACTGGTCAGCCGCGCAATCTCGGCGGCCCACGGGCAAGCGGGGGAGGTGAGGAACATCGCCACCAGCGAAACCATGCACACTGCCGGGATCTTGCGGCCGATCAGGCTGCACAGCGCCTCGCCGACAAAGGCACAGAAAATCATGATGCCCATGCCGGTAAACGCATCCGCCGACAAGGTCTTGTAGCCGACATAGTTGGCAATCAATGCCAGCGCGCCGGCTGCCAGCCACGCGCTGATCTTGCCCGACCAGCCCAGCTCCGGCACGTCCAGCGACACGTCGCTGTGGCGTATGCCTTCCTCGCTCATGGACGCTTTGGTAGTGCGGCCGATCAGCGGCTCGAGCACGCGATAGCCCCACACCGCCAGCGGCAGGGAGATAAACAGGGTGAAGTAGGTGCCGATGGTGGTGGTGATCAGGTTGGACGCAGCGGCCAGGGTCATGACTTCCTTGGCGACTTCCGGCGTTTGTTGCGCGGCGATTGCACCTGCTGCGGCCGCCATCATGCTGCCCGAACCGATGCCCGAACCCATCGCCAGCGAGTTGGGGTGGAAAATCCCCAGGCTGGCGATGTAACCGGCGACGATGGCAATAAACAGCGCACCGAACAGCGTGCCGGTCAGGTACTCGGCGAGCACCCCGCGACCTTCCGGGGAGTCCATGCCGTAACGTTCGCCGATGATTGCCAGGCTTGGCTCGCGGCCGACCGAGAATGTCGCACCAATCGCTTCGCGCTTGATACCGAGCATCAGTGCCACCGGCAGGCCCAGGACCACGGTGCCGACAAAGTGCCCAAACTCCTGAAACACCAGCGCCCATCCGGAAGCGAACACCACGGGCAGCGAACCACCGACCACCAGGCCGAGTTTGGCGATGAAAATCAGCAGGGCGGGTTGCAGGATCGAGGCTGCACGCAGCTGGATGCCGTGATCGATCCCGATACTGCCCGGCAGGCGGCGGCTGGCGATGCCGACCATCGCACCGATCAGCAGCGCCCAGACCATGGGCAGCAACACCACTTTGCCGGGGCCCAGCGGAATGCTGATCGCGCCGATCATTTCGGCAATGATGAGGATAACGGCGGCCCAGACATACAGTTTCACCATCGATGAGACGGCCTGATTGTCGCCCGACGCTGCAGCGTGTGAGTTTTGCATGATGATCCCCTTGCCTGCTGAATGGCCTTTTACAGGCCTTATCAATCGTTATTCTGTTTTTCAGGTCGGCGCAGTCACACGCCAGGGCAGCTTTGAAGTCCATGGAGCCATGGAGACCGTTATCCGGCCGAGTATTTTTATGAGGTCTGGAACGTGACTCAGACCCAGGCTGCTTCGAGCCAATGCCAGCGGATCATCATGTGCGTTATTCGAAGGGATGAGCCTGTGAATACAGCACCTTGCTGTCCACTCGCCATCGCAGTATGCATAGCGCAGGGGTGCACACCAATATTGCGAATTTTATTTACCGTTGCTTTAAACAGAACACAGGAAGGGCCGCACGGCCCTTGAAAGTGACTATCGTGCGACGCTCCGCGTCGCATGCCGTTCCGGACGCTCTGCGTCCTCTTTTTGCGACGCAGAGCGTCGCGAACTGCATTCCCACGCAGAGCGTAGGGAACGATAACCTCAACTACCTCAACTATCGTGCGACGCTCCGCGTCGCATGCCGTTCCGGACGCTCTGCGTCCTCTTTTTGCGACGCAGAGCGTCGCGAACTGCATTCCCACGCAGAGCGTAGGGAACGATAACCTCAACTACCTCAACTATCGTGCGACGCTCCGCGTCGCATGCCGTTCCGGACGCTCCGCGTCCTCTTTTTACGACGCAGAGCGTCGCGAATTGTATTCCCACGCACTCTCACCCGTTATGACTCATTCAACCCCAGCACCTCGGCGCAGTCTTCCAGTGACCGCCGCTGGGTGTCGGCGTACAGCGCCAGTTCATCAAGCGTCCCACGCCCCAGCGCCCGCTCAAAATCCTGCCGATTCGAATTCGCTGCGTAGTGCGCCTGGGCGTTGTCACCCAGGTTGGACTGGAAGATACCTGCCGCGCTGACGGGCAGGAAGTCTTCGTACGCCAAAGGCTCGAAGCGTACATGACCCGCTTCGATAAGCTGCTCCAGCGTGCCGGATACACGGACCGCAACGCCCGTGTCAGTCGGGAAATAGCGAAAATACGCCAGACCCTGCGCACGCATTTCATCATGGCTGTCCGGGAATGCCTGAAAGGCCTTTTCCAGTAGCCCGGCATAGCGCACGGCATTGGCCTCATTGGGGAACTCGCCCAGTGCATCGCGGGCCTCGTTCAGCAGCCGGTCATACAGCTCGCGGCCTTTGGGCGTCAGGGCGGCGCCGCGCTGTTCGATCTCGCCGAAGCGTGCCGAGTGACTGCCCGACTGACTGCCACCCTGACCGATGAAGCTGATCGGTTCTTCCAGCGCCTTGAAGCTGGTCTGGCGCAACAGGATTGGACACTGACGAGGTGGCGGTCCTTCAACCACGGCCTTGGGCGTAATGCCCTTGCCGGGCATGCCGCTCTGCACGGCGTCGATGTCCAGGGTTCGCGGCGTCAGGTGGTTGATGTGCGGGCCACGAAACGCCACCACATCGGCGATCAGGCGATGCTGAGCATTCAATTGCCGGTACTCGTCGAGCGAGACCGTCGCCGTGTGATGCCAGCGAAAGGTTTCCAGCGCTTGCTGAATGAACTCGGCGGCGTCGGGCTCGCTCAAGCCGCCGTCTGCTTCATGCTTTTCGATCAGCGCCAAGGCGCCAGGCGTGAAGATCGTGCGCTTGGCCAGCACACGACTGGCGAACTCGCGCAGGCTGTCGCTTTCGATCAGCTCCAGACGCAGCAACGAGGTGAACACCCGAAACGGACTGACCTGCAATGCCTGCTCGTGCACAGCACGAAAGGCAGTCGAGTGGACCGGCACGCCGGCTGCCGTCAGGTCGTAGTAACCGACCGGCTGCATGCCCATCACCGCAAACAGGCGGGCGAGGGTGGCCAGTTCCTGCGCCGTACCCACGCGAATCGCGCCGTGACGCTCCATGTCCAGACGCTGGATTTCGCCCGTCTGGCGCAAACTGTTCAGCACCTGGCTGTCGCGGCTCATGACCTGCGCGTTGACCTCGCTCACCAGTTCCATCAGCGTGCCGTAAAGCGGCACTTCGTGCTGGTACATCTGCGACATGGCGCGTGAGAACCCGGCGCGAATCTGGTCCGGGTCGGCAAAGCGTGCAGTGCTCATCAGGGTGTTTTCTCCGTACGGGGTCAGGCCAGCGCCGCCAGGCAACGCTCGAAAATATCCAGCCCTTCGTGCAGCACGTCGGGCTCTATGGTCAGCGGGATCAGCAGCCGGATAATGTGCCGCGACTTGCCACTGGGCATCAGCAACAGCCCGGCGTCACGGGCCGCGCCCAGCAGTTCGGCGAGCTGTCGGGTGCCGGGATTGCCATCCGGCGTGATCAGTTCGATGCCGCGCATACAGCCCACACCGGTCAGCCTGCCCAGGTAGGGTGACAGGTTGCTCGCCTGCCAGGCGTTGTAGCGCGAAACAATGGCACTCTCCTGCTGTTCACCCCACGTGGACAGGTTTTCATCGGTCATCTGCGCCAGCGAGGCGAGGCCCGCCGCACAGCCAATCGGGTTGCCGGAATAGGTGCCACCCAGTCCGCCCTTGGGCAGGCTGTCGATCAGCGCCTTGCGACCGACCACCGCACCCAGCGGAATACCCCCGGCAATGCTTTTGCCGAGCAGAATCAGGTCCGGTTCTATGCCCAGCCGGGTGAACGCAAAGCGCTGCCCGGTACGCCCGAAGCCGGACTGGATTTCATCGGCGATCAACACGATGCCATGTTCATCACAGAACGCTCGCAGCGCCTGAGCAAAATCCGCCTGCATGGCCAGAAAACCGCCTTCACCCTGCACCGGTTCGAAGATGATGCAGGCCACATCGTTGACATCGATTTCGACGCTGAACAGCCGCTCCAGCGCCTTGAGCGCCTGTTCGGTGCTCACGCCGTTGTCCTTGCTGGGGAACGGAATGTGGAACACCGGGCCGGGCAGCACGCCGACTTTCTGTTTATAGGGCGACACCTTGCCGTTGAGGTTCAGCGTCGCCAGCGTGCGGCCATGAAAGCCGCCGTCGAAGGCAATCACCGCGCTGCGACCCGTCGCGCCGCGCACGATCTTCAGGGCATTTTCCGCCGCTTCCGCACCGCTGTTGGTAAGCATGCCGCTCAGCGGATAGCTCACCGGCACAAATTGCGTCAGTTGCCGCATGAACTGGATGTACGGATCGTGAGGCGTGGCATTGAAGCAGTAATGGGTAAGTCTGGCCGCCTGATCCTGAATGGCTTTGACCACCTGCGGGTTGCAATGCCCCAGATTGAGCACGCCGATGCCGCCGACGAAGTCGATGTAACGCTTGCCGGTGGTGTCCCATACTTCTGCGTTGCGCCCGTGGGACAAGGTCATGCTGTGGACAAAGGAAATGGATTCGCTGATGTGTTCGCTCATCGGTCTGGCCTTGGCTACAGGTGATCGTACTGGTGGTGATCATGATGGCCGTATCCAAACAAACATCGGACCTCGCCCGCAAACGAAATAAAATCACCGGGTCATTCCAATAATTCCCGATGTTGCGGCATTTAACGGCTTTAAAACCCAATAGTTCATTCCTAAAAGGAATCATGTTTTTCAAAAACGTCGTTTGTGGACGAGCCGCGTCCGGGTCGATACTGCTGTCATCAATGATTTTTAGTCCATGACAGGAGCATCAACATGGTTGCCGAGTTATTAGCACGTCTGGGCGTGGCGAACAGTGCCCACACACAAGGGGACTATCCGGTTTACACCCCGATTGATGGCAGCCAGATTGCCTCGGTCACCCTGGAAAACGAGGCGCAGGTGGTGGCGCGCATCGACAGCGCCCACAGCGCATTCCTGAAGTGGCGCACCGTACCGGCCCCGCGCCGTGGCGAGCTGGTGCGGATCTTTGGTGAAGTGCTGCGCGAGCACAAGGCTGACCTTGGCGAACTGGTGTCGGTCGAGGCGGGCAAGATCACTCAGGAAGGTCTGGGTGAAGTGCAGGAAATGATCGACATCTGCGACTTCGCCGTCGGCCTGTCGCGTCAGTTGTACGGCTTGACCATCGCTTCCGAACGTCCTGGCCATCATATGCGTGAAACCTGGCATCCGCTGGGCGTGGTCGGCGTGATCAGCGCTTTCAACTTTCCGGTCGCGGTCTGGGCATGGAACACCACGCTGGCGCTGGTCTGCGGCAACCCGGTGATCTGGAAACCGTCGGAAAAAACGCCGTTGACCGCGCTGGCGTGCCAGGCGCTGTTCGACAAGGCGCTGACGATTTTCGGTGACGCACCGGCCGCGTTGGCGCAGTTGGTCATTGGTGATCGTGACGCCGGTGAAGCGCTGGTCGATGACCCGCGCGTGCCCCTGATCAGCGCCACCGGCAGCACCCGCATGGGCCGCGAAGTCGGTCCGCGGGTTGCCGCACGTTTCGGCCGCACTATTCTGGAACTGGGCGGCAACAACGCGATGATTCTGGCCCCCAGCGCCGATCTGGACCTGGCCGTGCGCGGCATTCTGTTCAGCGCCGTGGGCACCGCCGGTCAACGCTGCACCACGCTGCGCCGTCTGATTGTGCACCGTTCGATCAAGGATGAAGTGGTCGCCTGCGTCAAAGCGGCCTACGCCAAGGTGCGTGTCGGTGACCCGCGCGAAGGCAATCTGATCGGCCCGCTGATTGATCAACAGGCGTTCTCGGCCATGCAGAACGCCCTGACCAAGGCCCGTGACGAGGGCGGTCAGGTGTTCGGCGGCGAGCGTCAATTGCAGGATAAATACCCGAACGGCTATTACGTCACGCCGGCCATCGCCGAAATGCCGGGTCAGACCGAGGTCGTCCGTCACGAAACCTTCGCGCCGATTCTTTACGTACTGGCTTATGACGACTTTGAAGAAGCCTTGCGCCTGAACAACGAAGTGCCACAAGGCCTGTCGTCGTGCATTTTCACCACTGACCTGCGCGAAGCCGAGGCTTTCCAGAGTGCGGCGGGCAGCGACTGTGGCATCGCCAACGTCAACATCGGCACCAGCGGCGCAGAAATCGGCGGCGCGTTCGGTGGCGAGAAAGAAACCGGCGGCGGTCGCGAATCAGGCTCCGATTCGTGGCGCGCCTACATGCGTCGGCAAACCAACACCGTCAACTATTCCCGCGAGCTGCCACTGGCTCAGGGCATCGTTTTCGACTGATGTGAACCGGGCGCTTATCACCGACATTGCTGGAGTTTTTTCGATGGTGCAGTTTGCTGAAGGCTGTCTGTGGGAACAATTGACTCCGCAACGTCCGGTCAGCCCGGCCCTGAGCGGTGAGCGGAGCGCCGACGTGTGCATCATCGGCGCCGGGTTTACCGGTCTGTCGGCGGCGTTGCGCTTGCTGGAAGGCGGCAAGTCGGTGTGTGTGGTCGAAGCGCACCAGGTCGGGCATGGCGGTTCCGGACGCAACGTCGGCCTGGTGAATGCCGGGACCTGGGTGGCGCCCGATCAGCTGGACAAAGTACTGGGCAGCGTCGACGCCAGTCGACTGAATGGCGCATTGGGCGCGGCACCGGCACTGGTGTTTGCGACCATCGACCAGTACCGCATCGATTGCCAGGACACGCGCACCGGCAACCTGCACATGGCGCATAACGCCAAGGGCCTGGCTGACTTGCGCAGCCGCGCCGCACAGTGGCAGCGGCGCGGTGCCAACGTCGAATTACTGACCGGCAAACCCTGCGAAGACGCCTGTGGCACCGACAAGGTCAGCGGTGCCTTGCTCGATCACCGCGCCGGCACGGTGAACCCGATGGCCTATGTCTCGGGCATGGCGCTCAACGTGGTGGCGCAGGGTGGGCAAGTGTTCGGTGATTCTCCTGTCAACGGCTTGCAACGCACCGCTGACGGCTGGAAGGTCTCTACTGCTGCGGGCAGTGTGAGCGCCGAGAAAGTGATCATCGCGTCCAATGCCTACACCGAAGGCGAGTGGACCGATATCAAGGATCACATCTTCACGGGTTACTACTATCAGGTGGCTTCGCAGCCACTCAGCGGTGCCGAGCAGGCGCAGATTCTGCGTGGCGGGCAGGGGTCATGGGATACGCGCACGGTGCTCAGCAACATTCGCCGCGATGCTCACGGGCGGCTGCTGTTGGGCAGCCTCGGCAATGCTGGCAATTATCCGCTGTGGTTCATTCGTCAGTGGGCAGATCGCGTCCAGCAGCATTATTTTCCGCAACTGGGCCGGGTCCAGTGGCAAAGCACCTGGACCGGCCGCATCGGCTTTACGCCAGACCACTTGCTGCGCCTGTTCGAGCCTGCGCCCGGTCTGCTGGCCGCGACCGGCTTCAATGGCCGAGGCGTGACCACCGGAACGCTGGTGGGCAAATGCTTTGCCGATTACCTGCTGAGCGGTGATGCTGCGGCGCTGCCGGTGAGTTTTTCCAGCAACAACAAAAAGGTCTCGGCCAATGGCCTGCGCACGCTGGCCTACGACGCCGGTTTCACCCTGTACCACGCCGGGCAATGCCTGCGCGTCGTGCTCTGAGGCGATCAAGCGTCAGGCTGTTCGACTCTTGAGCCTCAACTCCGCACACAGCCCGCCCTGCGCCGAATTGCGCAGGTGCAGGCTGCTTTCCAGTTTGCGGACGATCATGTCGACAATCGCCAGGCCCAGTCCTGCCCCATTGCTGTGGCCCTGGCTGTAGAAGCGCTCAAACAGACGTGCCTTCTGTTTCTCATCGATGCCCGGCCCTGCATCTTCGACGGACAAGTGCGCGCTGCCGTCTTCCTGGCGGTGGAGCATCACGCGAATCTCGCTGGCAGGCGGAGCGAAGTTGAGCGCGTTGGTCAGCAGGTTCTGCAGCGCGATGGTGATGGCTGAGGGGTCGCTGTGAATCACGCAGTCATCGCCTGCTTCAAAGACCAGATCGACACGCTTTTCCAGCGCCAGTGGGGTCAGCTCGGCCATTTCCTCGCGTACCAGCGTGTTCAGCTCGAAGGTTTGCAGCTGACTGACTTCAAGGCGCGGCTCAAGCCGGGCCATGGTCAGCAACTGACTGGCCAGACGGGCAGCGCGGTCGACGCCGTGCACGAGAAAATCCAGTGCTTCCAGACGTTGCTCCGGGCTCTCCGCCTGGCGGGCGTTCTGGGCGTGGATACGCAGGATGGTCAGCGGTGTGCGCAGTTCATGGGCGGCGTCGGCGATGAACCGTCGCTCGCGCTCCAGCACGCTTTCGATCTGGGTCAGCAGGCGATTGAGCGCGTGCTGCATGGGCTCCAGTTCCTTGGGCAGCGGGGCTACGTCGAGGGGTTCGAGGCTTTCGGCATCGCGTTTGCGAATGACCTTGGCCATCGACTGCAACGGGCGCAGGCCCCAGCCGATGGCTAGCCAGATCGCCACCACCAGTAACGGCACGCCGATCAGCGTCGGCCATAACGTGTGACTGACAATGCGCTGGATCAGGTCCTGACGGACATCGTCACGCTCACCGACCCAGATCAGGAAACCCTGCTGTGGATCGGCCAGCAAAAAGCCGCACCACTCGTGGCCGTTTTCAATCAGGTCATGTGAGCCTTCTGCGGCGGGTGGCGCACTGAGCAGGGGCGCTTCGGCCGAGCGCACCAACAGCTCGCCCGAGGTGCGCCAGACCTGGAACGTCAGGCGGGTTTCATAGGGGTGGGCCACGCCGCTGGTGCCCACCCGGCTCATGGCTTGATCGAACGCCTGATAAAGCTTGTCCAGGTCCTGTTCGCCGGCTGCCCGCTGGCTCAATACGCCTTGCAGCAAGCGGGCGCTCTGGGCCAGTTGCGCGTCGTAGACTTCTTCGATTTCGTGATGGCTGTCCCGCAGGGCGAGCAGGCTGATGGCCAGGTTGCCGAGCAGTAACAGCAGCAGCACCGGGACCAGAATGCGCGCACGTACCGAGGTCATGCCTTGAGCTCCAGCAGGTAACCGACGCCGCGCACGGTGCGGATCAGCTCGGTGGACAGTTTTTTGCGCAGGTTGTGAATCAGCACTTCCAGGGTGTTGCTTTCGACCTTGTCCTGCCAGCCGTACAGGGTGTTGGACAGGCGCTCGCGGGTCACCACTTTGCCGGGGCGGATCATCAGTTGGTGCAGCAGTTGATATTCCATCGGCGTCATCAGTACTTCGCTGCCCTGAAAACTGACCTGCTGCGACGCCGGGTCGAGGCTGATGCCGGCGTGTTCCAGCAACGGCTGCGCGCGCCCCTGGCTGCGCCTGAGCAGGGCACGCACGCGGGCCTTCAGTTCATCGACGTCGAACGGCTTGATCAGGTAATCGTCGGCCCCCGCGTCCAGCCCGGCAATGCGGTTGGCGGTGCCGTCGCGGGCTGTCAGGATCAGCACCGGCAGGGCGAGTTCTTCGGCGCGCAACTGGCGCAGCAGGTCGAAGCCGTCCATGCGTGGCAGGCCGAGGTCGAGCAACAGCAGGTCGAAGGGTTCGCTGCGCAGGGCATGCAGCGCGCTCAGCCCGTCTTCCAGCCAGTCCAGCGTATAGCCTTCGGTATTAAGGGCCACGCGGATACCTTGGCCGATCGCACGATCATCCTCGACAAGAAGCAGGCGCATAACGGGTGACCAATGAGTAGGGTGAGAAGGGCGCCATGATGCCGCCCGCGCGCAGTGCCGCGAAGCGCCGTGTGTCCGGGAAGATGTTACCAGCTGTTACGTATTAAGCTTTTCCTAAGATTGGTTTCGCACAGTAGGCGCTCCTTCACTGCCCGAGAGCATTTGCCATGCGTAAAATTCTGCTGATTTCCCTGTTGTTGGCCAGCCCGTTGGCGCTCGCCGGCCCGCAATGCACCACCGCTGAAAAGTCCCAATGGCAGGATCAGGCCAAGTTCCAGGAGCAGCTCAAGGCTCAGGGTTACGAGATCAGCAAGTTCAAGGTGACTGACGGCAACTGCTACGAGATCTACGGCTTCGACAAGGACAAGCGCAAGGTCGAGATCTATCACGATCCGGTCACCGGTAAAGCGGTCAAGACCGAGATCAAGTAATGAGCCGGGTCTCCCTGCGCCTGTGGGACCCGCTGGTCAGGCTATTTCACGTCTCGATCGCGGGTGTTTTCGTTGCCAATTATTTCTTCAATGAAGCGGGCGACGACTGGCACATCTGGCTGGGCTATTACGCGGTTGCCTGGCTGGCGGTGCGAGTGGTGTGGGGTTTCCTCGGGCCGACCAGCGCCCGTTGGAGCGATTTCTGGCCGAGCCCTGCGCGTTTGCGCGCGCATGTTCGCTCGCTGATAGACCGCAAGCCGGTCCACCGGCTCGGTCATTCTCCGCTCGGCGCGCTGGTCATGGTACTCATGATGGCGCTGATTTTCGGCATGGGCCTGACCGGTTTCCTGATGGAGGAGGTCGATGCCCTGTGGGGGGCCGACTGGCCTTTGCAGACCCATGAAATCCTCGCCAATACGTTGTGTGCCCTGGTGGTGCTGCACATGGCCGCAGCCATCTTCGAAAGTTTTCAAGTGCGTGACAACCTGCCGTTGTCGATGCTGACAGGAAAACGACGTCCGTTGCCTGAAGATGACTATCGCTGAACCCCCATCCTTGTCCTTCACTACAGTGATGCCTCCTGATGCGTGTTATTTCCCGAAACCTGACTGCATGGAGCGCAGGCCTGATTGTTGTAGCGATTTTTCTCGGCGCATGGCTCAGCCATCCGCTGCACCGTATTTCCGGCTTTGCGGTCACCCCGGCCCCGGTTGGCACCGAGAGCCTGCCACCCAAGGCTTCCTATAGTTCGCGCTTTGCGTCCTCTGACCTGAACGATTTCGTGCACTCCTCAGCGGTGACGGCGTTGCCCGGCGGCGATCTGATGTCGGTGTGGTTTGCCGGTTCCCGCGAGGGCGCAGGAGACGTGGAAATCCGCACCTCGCGCTTCGACGCGCAGGCCGAGGAGTGGGGCGGCGAGCAGGTGCTGGCGACCCGCGAATCCACCCAGACCGGTACCGGCAAGTACATCCGCAAGCTGGGTAACCCGGTGATTGCGCTGGCCCCGGACAACCGCCTGTGGCTGTTCTATGTGTCGGTTTCGGTCGGTGGCTGGGCCGGCAGTTCGGTCAATGCGATGGTCTCCAGCGACATGGGGGCCAGTTGGTCGGCGCCGCGCCAACTGGTGACCTCACCGTTTCTGAACATCAGCACGCTGGTTCGGGGTGCGCCGGTGTTTCATGCCGACGGCTCGATCGGCCTGCCTGTGTATCATGAGTTTCTCGGAAAGTTTGCTGAATATCTGTACCTGAGTGCTGACGGCGAGGTGATCGACAAGTTTCGCATCAGCCGAGGCAAGAACTCCCTGCAACCGACTGTCGTACCACTCGACGGGCAGCGCGCGGTCGCCTTGCTGCGTTATGCAGGCGAAACCTTCCACCGCGTGCTGGCGAGCCGCACCGAGGACGGCGGGCAGACCTGGAGCGAGCCGTATCCCTTGGCGCCGAGCAACCCTAACTCGTCGCTGGCGGCGGTGGGTGTGCCTGGCAAGGGCCTGCTGGTGGCGCTCAATGACCTGCGCGAAGGGCGCTTCAAACTCAGCCTGTACAGCACCGACGAGCAGATGAAAGTCTGGCGACCGCTGCCTGATCTGGACAAGTCGCCTGATCCGCTGGGCACCCCGTTTTCTCTGGAAGTTTATAAAGAGGTCATCGGTCAGGGCTTTCGGGCTTCCAGTGGCGCACTTCGCCAGCCGATGGAAGCAGAGTTTCTGAGTAACCTGGATCAACGTGTCTGTGCGCCCCAGGGCTGCGATTTCGAGTACGAGTATCCGTACTTCATACGTAGCCCTGACGGTCTGTATCACCTGGTCTATTCGTGGAATAACACCTTTATCAAACATGTCAGCTTCAACGAGGCCTGGCTGGCGGAGCAGCTTTTATGATCGCTTTGGGATTGGCTCATCTGGCATTTGCCTGGACGTTATTTATTGTGTTCGCCCCGCTGACCGCATCGTTATGGTGGCGCTGCGGCATGCTGGCAGCGGCGTCGCTGTTGAGTGTGGTCTCGGTTGACGGCCTGTCGATGGCGTCCTACGCCCGCAGCCTGACCGACGACCTGGCGATCAGCAGCCTGGTGGTGCTGGGCTGGCTGACCCTGCAGCGGCTCGGCGTGCTCAAGCCCATAGCGCCATCCCGCCGATGGGTGATGCTGCTGGTGTTTGCCGCGCTGGCGCTGACGCTGTACCCGGCCACGCTCGGCCTGACCTATTTCGACCCCTACCGCTGGGGTTACAACCCGCGGCCGATGATCATCATTGTCGCCGTCATCGCGCTGGGGCTGATCTATCTGCGCAATGTGCTGGCCGTGGCGATGCTGACACTTGCCACGCTGGCGTTCACGTTCAGAATCAAGCCGTCGGAAAACTATTGGGACTACCTGATCGACCCATTGCTTGCGCTGTATTGCTGCGGGGCTCTGCTGGGCCTGGCCATCCGTTTTGTTTATCGCCGGGCAATGGGGCAGCGCCGTTCGGCTGCGCTGTCTGCCGGCAATGTGTAGAGGAAGAACAATGAGTTGGTTGCAATCGCGACGCCTGCGCTATTGGCTGGGCGCGGTCACGCTGGTGTTCCTGCTGTCGGCGTTACTCAGGGGTGTGTTTTTCTACGGGTTTTCCGGCGTCGAGCCGGGCACGCTGTTTACCCACAGTGAAGTTGTGCAGACCTTGGGCATCGGCTTGCGCTTCGACCTGCGTTTGGCACTGTTGATCGTGCTGCCGGTTGCGCTGCTGCTCTGGCTGCCACGCTGGAACCTGATCAATGTGCCTGCCCTGCGCTGGGTGGCACGGGGTTATCTGATTATTGCGCTGGCGATTCTGACGATGATTCATGTCGTCGACTTCGGCCACTACGCCTACCTCGGTGTGCGGCTCAACGCCAGCGTGATGCGCTATCTGGAAGACGCGCAGATCTCCCGCGACATGCTCTGGCAAACTTACCCGGTGGTGTGGATCACGGCCGGCTGGCTGCTGACGGTCGTCGCGCTGGGCTGGGCGTTGCTCAGGCTTGAACGCGTGACGCTGAACCGCCAGGCGCGGCCGATCAAACGCTGGTCGGTGGTCTGGGGCTCGGCATTGATGGTCTGCGCGACCTTTCTCGGCTTGCTGGGCCGGGTCGAGAATCTCAATCTGGAGAACCCCGTGCCGTTGCGCTGGAGCGATGCGTTTTTCTCCGGTAACAGTCAGGTGGCTGCGCTGGGGCTCAACCCGGCGCTGTTTTTGTACGACACGCTCAAGGTTTCCCAGTCGCACTTCGACGAAGCGAAAGTGCGCGAGCATTACGAGGTGGTGGCGCGTTATCTGGGCGTTCAGCAGCCCGATGCACAGGCGCTGAATTTCAAGCGTCAGCAACCTGAGCAGCCTTATCGACTGCCCGGTGAGCGGCCGCCGAACGTGATGTTCGTGATGCTCGAATCACTGGGCACCAGCGCGGTGGGTGCCTACGGCAACCCGCTCAATCCGACCCCGAATATCGATCATCTGGCCACGCAAAGCTGGTTCTTCAAGCACTTCTATGTGCCGGTGACCGGCACCGCGAAAACCGTCTGGGCGAGCATTACCGGGGTGCCCGACGTCACCCGGCAGGAGACCGCGACGCGCCACCCCTTGCTGACACGCCAGAACACCATCATCAATGACTTCAAGGGCTACGAGAAGCTCTACATGATTGGCGGCAATTCCGGCTGGGCCAACATGAACGCGCTGATTCGCCGCAGCATTGACGACGTGCGCCTGTACGACGAGCGCGACTGGAAGTCACCGCAGGTGGATGTCTGGGGGATTTCCGACCTCGACCTGTTCAAGGAAAGCGACCGGATTCTGCGTGCGCTGCCCGCCGACAAACCTTTCTTTGCCTACGTGCAGACCGCAGGCAATCACCGGCCTTTCACCATTCCCAAGGACAACGACGGTTTTCAGGTCAGCGACAAGACGCTGGAGCAAGTTCAGGCTGCCGGTTCACGTAGCGTGGAGCAGTACAACGCCGTGCGCCTGCTGGACTTCAATATCGGACGGTTGATGGACCTGGCCAAGGCTGGCGGCTATTACGAGAACACCATCTTTGTGCTGTTTGGCGACCACAACACACGCATCAGCCAGATTCCGCACATGGCACCGGCGTTCGAGCAACTGGGGCTGGAAAGCAACAATGTGCCCATGCTGATTCACGCGCCCGGTTTATTGGGCACACGGGTCATTGATGAAGCGGTCGGCCTCACCGATCTGCTGCCGACGCTGGCAGGCATGGCCGGAATGGAATTCACCAGCGGTACGATGGGGCGCGACATTCAGCAGCCTGCTCCGGAGGGCGAGCGTGTTGTGCCATTGGTGTTGCGTGAGGGTACGTTCCCGTTGATCGGCGGGGTCACGCGTCATTACCTGCTGCAGATGGAGCACGATGGTAGCTCGCCGACGCTTCACGACCTGGCCTCGCCAACGCCGCTGGACAACGTTGCTGAGCAGAACCCGCAAGAGTTCGAGCGCCTGCGAGACCTGACCCGTGGCCTGCATGAAACGTCGCGAATGATGTTGTACCAGAACGTGCGCTGACCAATCGGACATGTTTTCAGGCAAAGCGCAGTGCGCAAACCATCCGTTGGGGCCGGGTGCTTGCGCAGCGCTGGACTCGGCACGCGATGATGTTAAAGTGCTTTCCACTGTGATCCGCATCTTTACGAAACACGTACATCGGCCGGTTTTCGACTATTGTCATTGAGTCGATAGCAGATTTATCCGGCGATGAAAAACCGCCACTGTGCAGCGCTGGCGGTTTTTCGTTATGCACTACGGTGTTTCGTCGCCAATTCCGGAAAAGCCTGTCAGGTTCTGCGTTGAATCTGTATTTTGGCGGCCTGTTTTCGCACGGATACGTTTTCCGTCTATCGCACTCTTAAGAGCCTTTCTGGATGCCGGCAAGTTTTTCACCTGTCACCCCGCCGAAGTTGATTGGTGCACTTCGCGCTGAAACGAATCAGTTGCACGTTCAACTTGAAAAACGCATGCCTTTTTTCTCGTCTGTTCTGGACCACGCGCTGTACCTTCGCTTGTTGCAGGCCTATTACGGCTTCTATGCACCGCTTGAGGCGGCATTGCGTGACAGCACGTTCATGCCCCGTGCGCTCACTCCAGATGACCGGATCAAGACGTGTGTGCTGGTGAAAGACTTGTGCGCGCTGGGTATGTCCGAACATGACATCAGACAACTTCCGCAGTGCACGCAATTACCGATAACCAATTCTCCCGGCGCCTGTCTGGGCGTAATGTATGTGCTTGAAGGCGCGACGTTGGGCGGGCAAGTGTTGCGCCGCGAGGTGCTCAAGCGTCTGGGGCTGGATGAATACAGCGGAGCGGCTTTTCTTGATGTGTACGGTGCTGAAACCGGACCGCGCTGGAAGGTTTTTCTGAACCACCTTGACGCTGTGCCGCGGGGCGTTGAATTCACCGAGGCTGCAGCCCATGCGGCCCATTCCACATTTGCATGTTTCGAGCACTGGCTCGACGGTCAAGAGGTACTGCTATGAGCCAACTCGACAAGGACGCTTTTGAAGTCCTCCTGGCCAATTGTGCGGATGAGCCCATTCAGTTTCCCGGGGCCATTCAGCCTCATGGTCTGTTGTTCACGCTCAAAGAGCCTGAACTGACGATCCTGCAAGTCAGCGCCAATGTGCAGAGCGTGCTGGGCAAGGTTCCCGATCAACTTGCCGGGCAGACGCTGGATTGCGTGTTAGGTGCAGGCTGGGCTGAAGTGATCAGAAGCACCAGTGCCAACGATTCGCTCGTTGATGTGCCACGTTTATTGATGTCGGTCGAAGGCGTCGAGTTCGAGGCCTTGTTGCACCGCAGCCAGGAGGCGCTGGTTCTGGAACTCGAAATTCAGGACAAGGCGGCGCAGGCGATCAGTTATTCCGAGCGCACCGGTAATATGGGGCGCATGTTGCGTCAACTGCATGCCGCCGCTGATTTGCAGACGCTCTACGAAGTCAGTGTCCGTGAAATCCAGAGGATGACCGGCTACGACCGGGTATTGATCTATCGTTTTGAAGAGGAAGGTCACGGTCAGGTGATCGCTGAAGCATCGGCACCGGCCATGGAACTGTTCAACGGCTTGTTTTTCCCGGCGTCGGACATTCCCGAGCAGGCGCGCGAACTATATCGCCGCAACTGGCTGCGCATCATTCCCGATGCCAACTACACGCCGGTGCCCCTGGTGCCGCAATTGCGCCCGGACACCCAGCAGCAGCTTGACCTGAGTTTTTCGACACTGCGCAGCGTGTCGCCGATTCACTGCCAATACATGAAAAACATGGGCGTGCTGTCGTCCATGAGTGTTTCGCTGATTCAGGGCGGCAAGCTGTGGGGCCTGATCAGTTGCGGGCATCGCACGCCGCTGTACGTGTCCCATGAGCTGCGCAGCGCGTGCCAGGCAATTGGCCAGGTGCTGTCGTTGCAGATCAGCGCTATGGAAGCGCTGGAAGTCAGCCGCCAGCGCGAGACCAAGATTCAGACCCTGCAGCAGTTGCATCAGATGATGGCGACCTCCGACACGGACGTGTTCGATGGCCTGGCGCAGCAGCCGCAGCTGTTGATGGACCTGGTCGGCGCCACCGGCGTCGCCATCATCGAAGACCGGCAAACACACTGCTACGGCAACTGCCCGGAGCCGTCGGATATCCGCGCGCTGCACACCTGGATGATGGCAGGCGGTGAGCCGGTGTATGCCAGTCATCATCTTTCCAGTGTCTACCCGCCCGGCGAGGCCTATCAAACGTTGGCCAGCGGCGTGCTGGCCATGAGCCTGCCAAAGCCTGTGGATAACGGCGTGATCTGGTTTCGTCCGGAGGTCAAGCAAAGTGTTCAGTGGAGCGGCGACCCGAACAAACCGCTGAACCTGGACGCCTCGGACAACACTTTGCGTTTGCAGCCACGTACGTCGTTCGAGATCTGGAAGGTCGAAATGACCGGGATCGCCACCAAGTGGAGCCACGGCGATGTGTTCGCCGCCAACGACCTGCGCCGCTCCGCACTGGAAAATGACCTGGCCCGGCAGGTCAGCAAGGAACAGCAGGCGGTGCGTGCTCGCGATGAACTGGTGGCGGTGGTGTCTCACGACCTGCGCAATCCGATGACGGTCATCTCGATGCTGTGCGGCATGATGCAGAAGTCGTTCAGCTCCGACGGCCCGCACACCTCGCGACGTATTTCCACGGCAATCGACACCATGCAGCAAGCTGCCAGCCGCATGAACGTGTTGCTCGAGGATTTGCTCGACACCTCGAAAATCGAGGCCGGCCGCTACACCATCACGCCGCAGCCGCTGGAAGTCAGCCAGATATTCGAAGAGGCCTATACGCTGCTCGCCCCGTTGGCGATGGACAAGTCCATCGAGATTTCCTTCAATGCCGAGCCCGACATCAAGGTCAATGCTGACCCGGAGCGGCTGTTCCAGGTGCTGTCCAACCTGATCGGCAACGCGATCAAGTTCACCCCGAAACTGGGCAGGATCGGTGTGGCGGCGATGTCCAACGGCGACGAAGTGGTGTTTACCGTACGCGATTCCGGCGAGGGCATCCCTCCTGAACAGCTGCCACACATCTTCGAGCGCTACTGGACCGTCAAGGAAGGCAACCCGACCGGCACCGGCCTGGGCCTGTATATCTCGCAAGGCATCATCAAGGCCCACGGCGGCGAACTAGCTGCGCAAAGCCAGGTTGGCCACGGCAGCGAGTTTCGCTTCACGGTGCCGATCGCACATTGATGTGCTTTCTCGGGCTTGAGGGTTGAAGACTCAAGCCTGAACAGCATCAGCGCTACTTCCAGTTCGAGGCCTTCTCGATGTACTCCGCGCTTGGAGGAAGGACCTCGTGGAGAAACGCGAGGTACTTTGTCATCAATTCCTTACTGGGAAAGCGGGCGGCGAAGCCTGTGGTGACGTCGTCGCAGTGAATGATGACCATCAGGCGCTTGTGATCAACCGTGACAAACTCATGCAGGTGCCAAGGGGCGGTTTGTCGATGGTGGATGGGGTTTTCCCAATTCAGCAGCTTGACGGCTGCGATAACGGCCATCGCTACCGGGCCGATCAGGAAGAGCAGTGAGCCGGTGAGAAGAGCGATAAAAACGAATATCAGGATGACGGCTACGGCGATGCCCTTAAAGAAACTTGAGGCAAAGTCTGGATAGTGGAGGTAATACTCGACTGTGGCACCGTCGGTTTTAAGGGTGTAGTTGTAGATGGTTTTTTGGCGGATGAGCAGGCCTATGAAATAGGCAAGAACCCCTCCAAGGGCAAGTATCAGGCCCACCAGTAGAGGCGGATTTTTTAAAAATACTTTCCAGCCTCCCCAAATGAAAAGTGAGCTTCCAGTTAGATGAATTGCGGCAAATATAGACTGCGCTATCATGATTTCTTTAGGTGATCTTGCAAGTGTTTTTATTTTCCAGTTTAGAATGTCTTTACCTTTCGGCAGATCCAAAGCTTTTTCTAGCTGAGTCATACAGGTGTGCCCTCTGCGACTTCCAGGGTCAAAGCGCCAATCCTGCTTGATGCCTTTACCTCGAGCTCCACAGCAGCCAAGCCGTCAATAGCGGTATCGCCTCGTATACCAAGCTCCATCTGAAACAGATAGCTTCTATCGTCTCCGCCAGGATTTAAAAAATTGGCCGGGTACCAGATTTGCAACTCAAGATACGTTGCGTCCTTGTCCAGCGGCACCCAGGTTTCCCAGATGAGGTCTTCGTTTTCAGGTGGCATGCGGGGGTAGGTAAAGTCTTCACTCGCCTTGCCAGCAGGCTTGTTGGTAAGCGTCCCGAACTGTTCGGTGTTCCTGAATTGCCCGCGGTCCAAAAAAGCTTCATATATTGGCTGGTCTATTTTTTCTACAGTCAGCACGCCCAATGGTCGCTTGCTGCTGATGACATTGAAATGCACGGTCTGCCCGCGTAACACGTTTGGCAATCGCACTTGTACTCCAGCACCATTTTGTACCGCTACGCTGTAATAATCGCCTTTGCCAAGATAACGATTTTCATAATTCACTGTGCTTTTTACATGAACCTGCGGAGATAATTGAATTTCCATCAGCGCGCGCACTTCTTCATGCTCGCCATCGGTAGTCTCGGCGTAGCGATAGTCTAAGGTACTGGACCAACAGCACTTGCGTAGCCACCAGCCGACACTGTCTTGCTTGAAGTAATTCAGTGCCATCGTAGCAAGGAGATAAATAAAACCAGTTGCCAGCAGAGCTACGCTGAACCACGGACTCATTGCGATAATCGTAAAGACGCCAGCGGGGGAAATGCCTGCCATTAGCTGGGCGGCAGCCCCCAATCCCATCACCAGTACAGAAAAACCCTTAATGCCAATCCCATATGTTTCCTCTGATGTTTTCGCTGCGAAAAAATCATCTATAACATCAAATAGTTCAAGCGTAACCGCCGCTAGCCCAAACCCACCCATCGCCACCATCGAGCCCCTGAACCCGCGTATCGCATCACCCCAGACTGCATTACCCCGTGCTTTCCAATAAGCTGCCGACTTATCAAGAATGCCCACGTCATACCCGCCAATAACCAGTGGCTTGGCCGTACGGATAATCGCCCACGGCGCTTCAACAAACACCGCCATCAACAGATTGAAGCTGTACCCCAATCCATACGTCACCTTGCCAATGTCCTTGGTACTGAAATCCCCATCCCGGGTAAGGTCCCGATAGAGGAAGGCAGTATTGATAAGGTTAAGCATGACCACGCCCGAGGTGATCGAGCCTGCCGTGCCGCCCAGTCGGTCGGTCCAGCCTCTGGCGCGGGCGAGCCAGTCCTTGGCCAGGGTTTTGCCGGACTGGAAGTACTGGCGAATCTCGTCCTGCAATAGCTTGGCGTATTCGTTGTTCTGAAAGTCGAGCAGGGCAGGGATGCTCAGTTCGTGAACGCGCAGTTTGTGTTTATGGGCCTGCAATTTGCGAGCGGTGCTTTGGCGCGTGTTGTAGGCGTTCGGGTATTGCCAACTGCGCACCAGCTCGCTGATTTGCTTGTTGAGGACTTGCCACTCACTTACCCACTGTTTGAGCTTGGTCACTGTCTGCTCATTGATCGCGACGCGTGCTGTCGAGTCGAGCAATATCTGGCCGATCAGCAGGGTGCGAAGCAACGCAACGATGTTCTGCTGCTTGCCAAGGGCCATGCGGCTGTCGATGGGCACCCATGCCAGTAATACACTTTCAAACCTGGCTTTGCCGGCACCGCTGGCCAGTTCGCCGAGGGCTTTGAAGGTGTCTTGAACAGGCTGTTTCAGCGCCTTCATCCACGGCTTGTCGGCAAAGCCCCGATGGTTGAGCACGCCATTGAGTTCACCGATGCGCGTGGCCAGATTGGTGACGTCGCCGAGGCCGTTCAGCAGTGCGTCGGCTTCCTGATGCAGGGCGTGCTTGAGCGCTGGCGAAAAACCATAACGCAGGGTGCCAAACAGGCTGCTGGTGTTGGCTTCCTGCTCGGCCAGCCAGGCATTTGCGGCGCTGTCCTGCGCATAGATGATCTGCAGATTGAGCATGATCGTCTGCAAATACAGCAGGGTTTTCGGGTGTGTGGTGTCGATGAACAGCTTGAGCGGTTCGGTGCCTATATGTGCCGCCCAGTGCTGGAAATCGCTTTGCGTGTCACGCACCTGTTGCAGGCGTTTGTCTCCGGTCGGCAGGTGCTGCAAAAGGTACTGGCGGGCACTGCTCAGATCGACCTCGCGCCGCCATTTGTGGCGATCTTTCCAGGCCTGCGCGCCCTCATCGGTCGGCGCGCTGCCATAACGTGTTTCGATCGATTTGCGCATGTCCAGGCTCTTGAACATGTCCGGCAGCAGCAGAAAATCTCCAGGAACGTTGCTACTGCTGATCTGTGCTTCTTCAAGAATGCATTGTTCAAAGTAGGCTTCGACCTCGCTCAGGTACTGATGCGTGCGCAGCGCATCACCACGCACCGACGCCGGCAGCTTCTCTGCTTCGCTCTCTGCACCGCACAGCGTGGCGACGGTCTGGGCAATCTGGATCTTGTGTTCGTGGGCGCTTTGCCATTCCCGAAAAGCCGCCTGATCGGCGGCCAGCTGCATGCCCAAGTCGTTGAAAACGGCGAGCGGGTCATCGAGGGCAATGACCAGAGAGCTGTCCTGATCGTAGACGCTGCCTTGCCAGAAGACATCGGCGCCCAGCGGTGCCCATAACGGATCGGGTTCTGCGCCTTCTGATGGCGGGCGAACACTGGGAATCGCCGAATCTGCAAAACGGCCATCTTCCACAACACAGTCTTTGTCGATATCCGCCACGGCCTCGGCGATGCGATCCAGCGGCAGGGTGTCCGGCTCGGCCATGGTGAGGCAGTAGCTGGCCAGGTCCAGCGCCTTCATCCACAACGCGCGGCTTGGGGCATGGGAGCGCATGTGCTCGCACATTCGCCACGTCCACTGCATCGGGGAAAAGGCGATGTGCAGGCGGTGCTCTCGTGGATACAGCAGAAAGGGTTGTCCCTCATCGGCACCGGTTCGCTGGTCATTACCGATGTGCGCATCGCTCCAGACGATGCGGCTCAGATGGCCGTCGCTGGCTGAGGCTGCGTATTCGTGCAACGTGCCGGCCGTCTCGTCGAACACGTAAACGTAGCCGTCGTACAGTTGGCGCAAGGTGTAACTGCGTGTTTTCAGCGTCGGCAAGCGGGCCCATTGGCCATCTTTGGGCAGTGGCTTCAGTTGCGTGGGGTCAGCGTCATAGCGCGAGCGATCCAGCGCATAGCGCACCGGGACGATGGCGATATTAGGCCCTCTGAAAGGGCACAGGCTGGTGGCGGTCGCCGGGGTTTTGGGGAACAGTGCAGCACGTCGTTGTCGATGGGTGCCGTTTTTATCGGTCATGCGGGAAATTCTCTGCGCAGCAACGGGCAATTCACCCGCCGTATGCAGAACAGGGTTCCAAAAATTATGCCGAGATAAATTTTATCTATCTAAAACAAGTAGATAGAGTTAATCGATAAAGGCCAGGCTCAATTGCCAGGCAAAAAGCACTCAATACTGAGCAACCTTTTGCGCACATATGCGCAAGCTCGTTTAGGTGCTGCAGGGCGTGAAATAAAAGCCGCACCTGATTTCGGCCTGCTCTCTGTGCGCAAAGGCTTGCACACGGAGAGCGCCCCGAAGTGCATCACAGAAAAAGCCAGGCACCAGGCCTGGCTCGGGGCAGGGGACAAGCGTGTTCAGGCAGCGGCTGCGACCTTCACCGCGCTCTGACGGCTGACCCGCAAGGCCACCAGGCTGCCGACGATGGTCAGCGCGGCCAGCGAGTACAGCGCCAGGGTGGTCGAACCGGTCTGGTCCTTGATCCAGCCCACCAGATACGGGCTGAGGAAGCCTGCCATCTGGCCGATTGAATTGATCAGCGCCAGCCCGCCCGCTGCAACGCTGGCGCTCAGCAGTGCGGTGGGCAAGGGCCAGAACATTGGCAGGCTGGTCAGCGCACCCATGGTCGCGATGGTCAGGCCGAGGATGGCGATGAGGGGCACTGTCGCAAAGTTGGCGGCGATGATCAGGCCAGTCGCGCCCATCAGCATCGGTACTACCAAATGCCAGCGGCGCTCATTGCGCAGGTCTGCGGAGCGGCCGACCAGCAGCATGAACACGCCTGCCATCAGGTATGGCACGGCGCTGATCCAGCCGATCACCAGCGCGTCGCTGAAACCCAGGTTCTTGATGATCGAAGGCAGCCAGAAGTTGATCGCATACACACCGCTCTGAATGCAGAAGTAGATAAAGCCCAGAACCCAGATGAATGGCATGGTCAGCACCGAAGCCACCGAGCTTTTGCCTTGCACCGGTCGATTCAGTTCATCGTGGGTGATATCGGTCTTGACCCGCTGGCGCTGTTCAGGCGTGAGCCAGCGTGCGTCTTCAACCTTGTCACACAACACAAAGAACGCCAGCACGCCAAGCGCCACGGTAGGCAGGCCCTGAATCAGAAACATCCACTGCCAGCCCGCCATGCCGCCCTGACCGGCGGCAAAGTGGTTGAGGATCCAGCCGGAAAACGGCCCGCCGAGCAGCCCGGAGACCGGGATGGCCGACATGAACAGTGCCATGATTCGGCCGCGACGCTGGTTCGGGTACCAGCGCGAGAAGTACAGCACGATACCGGGGAAGAAACCGGCCTCGGCCATGCCGGTCAGAAAGCGCAGCACGTAGAACTCGACCGGCGTGGTGACGAACAGCAGGCAGGTGGAAAAGATGCCCCAGGTGATCATCATCAGGCCGATCCAGCGGCGTGGCCCGAAGCGGTTCAGCGCCAGATTGCTGGGCAGGCCGCACAACACGTAGCCAATGAAGAAAATACCGGCGCCCAGGCCATAGACCGTCTCGCTGAAGCTCAGGGCGTCAAGCATTTGCAGCTTGGCGAAGCCGACGTTCACGCGGTCCAGGTAGTTGAACAGGTAGCAGATGAAGATAAACGGTATAAGGCGCAGGGTGATGCGACGGTAGACATGATTGCCGTCAGCGTCGCCCACCTCGTGGGTCGAAGTAAGGGTCATGGCGTGTGTTCCTCTATGCTTGTTGTTTTTAGGGGATTTGCCGGGTGCACGCCTGATCATAGGGGGCGGGTCGCGAAAACGCTTTGGGGTTTTGCACGGCTACGCGGGGGGTGTGTTGTGTGATTGCACAACGTATGGCTCTGCGCTGGCATGTATTGCGTGGCTCGGCGTCCTCGTTGCGACGCTGCTCAAGATCGGACGCAGAGCGTCCAGAACTGCATTCCCACGCAGAGCGTGCGGAACGATAATCTCACTACCGCTATCGTGCGACGCTCCGCGTCGGCATGCCTTTCTGGACGCTCCGCGTCCTCATCTGCTACTCAATCGCCTCATACGGCAAACCCACGTAATTCTCTGCAATGGTCCTGCGCCCGGCCTCTGAGCCGACGTAATAGTCCAGTTCGGTCTGCTGGATGCGCTGGCTGAACGCATCGGTGTCCGGGAAGTTGTGCAGCACCGAGGTCATCCACCAGGAGAAGCGTTCCGCTTTCCACACCCGGCGCAGGCAGATGTGCGAGTACTTTTCCAGCAGGTCGGTGCGGCCTTCGCGATAGACCTTGAGCAGGATCCGGTAAAGCGTACTTACATCACTGGCCGCCAGGTTCAGGCCCTTGGCGCCGGTCGGCGGGACGATGTGGGCGGCGTCGCCGAGCAGGAACAGGCGGCCGTACTGCATGGGTTCCACCACGAAACTGCGCAGTGGCGCGATGCTTTTCTCGATGGACGGGCCCGTCACCAGGCGGTCTGCCAGGTGCGCGGGCAAACGGGATTTCAGTTCGGTCCAGAAACGCTCGTCTGACCAGTCTTCGACCTTCTCGTCGGCGCTGACCTGCACGTAATAACGCGTGCGAATGGCCGAGCGCATGCTGCACAGGGCAAAGCCGCGCGGGTGGTTGGCGTAGACCAGTTCTTCGTTGACCGGCGGTGTGTCGGCCAGCACGCCGAGCCAGCCAAACGGGTAGACGCGTTCGAAGATTTTCAGCGCTTGAGACGGGATCGATTGCCGCGACACGCCATGAAAACCGTCGCAGCCCGCAATGTAGTCGCAGTCCAGACGTACGGTTTCGCTGTCTTTGACGAACGTCAGGTAGGGGCTGTCGGTTTTTGGCGCGTGAATATTCACGTCGGACGCGTCATAGACCGTCATCGCGCCGATCGCCGCGCGGGCCTTCATCAGGTCGCGGGTGACTTCGGTCTGGCCGTAGACCATCACGGTCTTGCCATCGGCCAGGCTTTTCAGGTCAATACGTTCGCAGCGGCCGTCGAAGGCCAGTTCGAAACCATCATGAATCAGGCCCTCGGCGTCCATGCGCTCACTGACGCCTGCCTCGCGCAGCAGATCGATCATGCCTTGCTCGAGCACCCCTGCGCGGATGCGCGAGAGAATGTAGTCGGGGTTCTTGCGCTCGACAATCACGTTGTCGATGCCGGCGCGCTGCAACAGTTGGCCCAGTAGCAACCCGGAAGGGCCTGAACCGATAATCGCGACTTGGGTTTTCATGATGGTTGCCCTCTCTGATGCCCCCTGCCAACCGTGATCGGCGGGATGCGTTTATTTTTGTCTCCTGTATTTTTAATGGATGCTGTCGAGATAAGAAGGCAATATTCAGCGCATTATGTGGACTTTTCGAGGGTTCAGGAGGCGTGCCGCATGTCCAGACCTGCCATTACCGCGATACCGGTGTTCAAGCTTTATGGCGAAACCACCGCCTGGCCGACGCCGGACCTGATCCACTGCGAGTCGATCCCCGAGCGCAGCAGGATGCACGACTGGGAGATCAAGCCGCATCGGCATGGCGACCTGGTGCAGTTGCTGTATGTGCAATCGGGCAAGGCGATGCTCAAGGTCGAGGACCGGGTCAGGAAGGTCGAGACCGCTTCGCTGCAGGTGGTCCCCGCATTGAGCGTGCACACTTTCAGGTTTGCCGAAGATATTCAGGGGCACATTCTCAGCCTGGCCAAACCCTTGGTGGAGCAGCTTGAGACGACGCTCGACAGCTCGGCGATGCGCACGGCACGGTGTTACGAGCTAGGGGCGGACAGCCATTACGTCGACACGCTGTTCAGCGCCATCGCTCGTGAATACCGACAGCCCAGAGCCGGTCGTGATCTGATGCTGCATTCATTGATCAACGTGCTGGTGGTCTGGCTCAGTCGGCGCAACAGCGAAGAGGCCGGCGAACAGGTGCAGACAATGGACCGCGGGCGAGAGCATCTGCAGGTGTTCATGCATCAACTGGAAACATGTTTTCGCGAGCACTGGTCCATCGAGCAACATGCGCAGGCCATGGGCATCAGCGCCGCGCATTTGAATGCGCTGTGTCGGCGGCTGTGCGACCAGTCGGCGTTGCAGATCATCAGCCAGCGACTGTTGCTGGAGGCCAAGCGCAACCTGATTTACACCACCCTGACCATCAATCAGGTGTCCGACAGCCTGGGGTTTTCCGAGCCGGCTTATTTTTCGCGGTTTTTCAAGCGCGCCACCGGGCAGTCGCCCAGAGAATTTCGTCAGCAGAAATGAAAACGGAGCGCTCAAGCGCGCCCCGTTTGCCTGCCGGTCAAGGTTATGGGGTCAAGCCACAACCTGATAGCACGGCACGTAGGCCGCGCCACCCGGCAACTTCATCCGGTGCTGGTCGACAAACGCCTGCAGCAGCTTGTCCAGCGGGCCCATGATCGAAGGGTCGCCCTGAATCTGATAGGGGCCGTGCTCTTCGATCAGGCGAATGCCCTTGTCCTTGACGTTGCCCGCCACAATCCCGGAAAACGCCCGGCGCAGGTTGGCGGCCAGTTCGTGCGTAGGCACGTCGTGGTTGAGCTGCAGTTTTGCCATGTTTTCGTGGGTCGGATCGAAGGGGTGCTGGAAGCTTTCTTCGATCTTCAGCAGCCAGTTGAAGTGAAACGCATCGTTGCGCTCGCGGCGGAACTGTTTCACTTCTTTCAGGCCCTGAGTCATCTGCCGGGCGACGTCCGCCGGGTTGTCGATGATGATCTGGTAATGACGCTGCGCTTCTTCACCCAGCGTGGCACCGACAAACGCGTGCAGCTGTTGCAGGTACGGCTCGGTGTTTTTAGGGCCGGTCAGGATCACCGGGAACGGCACGTCCTTGTTGTCCGGGTGCATCAGGATGCCCAACAGGTACAGGAATTCTTCGGCAGTACCTGCGCCGCCCGGGAAAATGATGATGCCGTGACCGACACGCACGAAGGCTTCGAGACGTTTCTCGATGTCCGGCAGGATCACCAGCTCGTTGACGATCGGGTTAGGCGCTTCGGCAGCGATGATGCCCGGCTCGGTCAGGCCTAGGTAGCGACCGCCGACAATGCGTTGCTTGGCGTGGGCGATGGTTGCGCCTTTCATCGGGCCTTTCATCACGCCGGGGCCGCAGCCGGTACAGATGTCCAGGCTGCGCAGGCCCAGTTCGTGGCCGACTTTCTTGGTGTATTTGTATTCTTCGGTGTTGATCGAGTGGCCACCCCAGCACACCACCATCTTTGGCTCGACACCGGCGCGCAGGGTGCGGGCGTTGCGCAGCAGATGGAACACGTAATCGGTGATGCCCTGAGAGTTGCTCAGGTCGATGCGCTGGCTGTCCAGTTCGCTTTCGGTGTAGACGATGTCGCGCAGGGCGCTGAACAGCATCTCGCGGGTGCTGGCGATCATTTCACCATCGACAAACGCGTCTGCCGGAGCGTTGAGCAGCTCCAGGCGCACGCCACGATCCTGCTGATGAATACGCACTTCGAAGCTTTCGTACGCTTCAAGAATGGTCTTGGCGTTATCGACATGGGCGCCGGTATTGAGAATGGCCAGGGCGCACTGGCGAAACAGGGTGTAGGTGCTGCCTGAACCGGCCGCGCTGAGTTGCTGCACTTCACGCTGGGACAGGGTTTCAAGGCTGCCTTTGGGGCTTACGGTGGCGTTAATCACTTGTCTTGGGAGCATTCTATTTTCCATTAGAGCGATGCAGTCGAGCATCAGGATGGTGAACATCATTGATGTTCACGCCTGTCAGGCCTTTTCTACAGCACTTGGCCGGGAAAGCAAACGTCGGACAGCACACGATCCTTGTTTGCGCCCTGATACGGCATCGCGGGGTTGAATCAGCGGGGTGAATTCGTTTGAAAGCAGGCACTTGCTCCGATGACCGTGCGGCTGAATCTTGGCGCCTGTGCAGGGCAATAGTGAACCTGACCCCTTTCACAGAGTCTGTTAGCTGATGGACTTTCTGGACGGCCTGCAAGAAAGGGATTTTCAGGCGCTTTCAATTACGCCTGATTGGCAGACACCCCGTCCGGGCAGGAGTTGCAAAACGTTCAATTGCCTGCCGCTCCCATCGTTAGCCGGCCCGTTCAACGAGGCTTTATTTTCATTCAGATAAAGATAATTATCGCCATGTCTCGTCATTTTTCTGCACTTCTTTCTCGTGCTCCCGGCCTGTTCGCCGTTTCGCGTCGCGTGCTCGGCGCTGGCCTGTTTGGCGCTGCGTTGACCCTTGTGGTACCTGCCAGCGTGCAGGCCGCGGGCAATGATCGCTGGGTCAGCGACAGCCTCACCACTTACGTACGCAGCGGGCCGACTGATGGCCACCGGATCGTCGGCACGTTGAAATCCGGGCAGAAGCTTGAGCTGCTCACCACCTCGGGTAACTTCAGCCAGGTGCGTGGCGAAGGCGGCGCGACAGTGTGGATTCCCAGCAGCGACCTGCAGGACGTCCCTGGCCAGATCGAGCGCGTGCCGCAATTGACCCAACAGGTCGCCGAGCTGACCGAGCAACTGGCAGGCATCGACAACACCTGGAAAACCCGCGTGCAAGGCATGCAGGAAACGCTGGATGCGCGCAAGAAACTGGTCGATGAACTGGAAGCCCGCACCAAGGTCCTCAACGATCAGTTGGCCGACTCCCAGGCCGAACTGCGCTCCACGCAGGCGCGGCTTGGCGATGAAAACAAACAGGTCATGATGCGTTACATGGTTTACGGCGGCAGCATTGCTGGTGCGGGCCTGTTAGTCGGCCTGATTCTTCCGGCGCTGACCAAGGGCCGCAAAAAGAATGATGGCTGGGTGTAAACCTGCCTGAATGTCGAGTGGGTCAACGTTTTTTGCGTTGGCCCGCTGTCTGCTGATTTGCGCCGCGTACGCCGCGCGACCAATCTGTGCTCTGCTTCCCGAAAACTCCCTTCTCATTTCTGCAATGTCGATCCACTGCGCAAAATCATCGCCTGTTTGCCATGCGCATGAGGTGCGAAGTTGATGTTCGTTCTACAGTTTCTGCCCGGATGGTCGAAAAACTGAGTGTTGCCCTGAACTGCGTGGCTTGTTGCGGGAAGGGCGGTAACGGCGAATTAGTTTATGGCATGTTGCCATCAGTTATTATGTGCGCCCTGAAAATGGGCTGCCGAGCCGGGCCTGATTGATTTTCAGGCTGTGGGTCTCATATTTTCACCCTCTCCTGTGCAGGAATCCGGATGCTGGCGTACAACCAAAAAAGCTTTCTTATCGTCGATGACTTCTCTGACTTTCGCAGTTCAGTGAGGTCGATGCTGCGTGAACTGGGCGTCAAGGAAGTGGACACCGCCGACTCCGGTGAGCAGGCTCTGCGCATGTGCTCGCAAAAGCGTTATGACTTCGTGCTGCACGACTTCAACCTCGGCGATGGCCGCAAGAACGGTCAGCAGGTGCTCGAAGACCTGATGATCGAGCGGCTGCTGAGTTACGAAAGCGTGTTCATCATGGTGACTGCGGAAAACAGTCAGGCGATGGTCATGAGTGCGCTGGAGTGGGAGCCGGATGGCTACCTGACCAAGCCGTTCAACCGCGCCGGGCTGGCCCAGCGCCTGGAAAAGCTGGTACAGCGCAAGACCTTGCTCAAACCGATTTTGCAGGCCCTTGATCGTCGCAAGCCGGCCGAGGTGCTGGCGGCCTGCAACAAGCTGATCGAGCAGGACCCGCGCTACGCGCCGTTGTGCCTGCGCCACAAGGCTGATGCCTTGCGCGACCTGAAGCAGAACGAGCCGCTGGAAGCGTTTCTCAAGACCATCCTGGCTGATCGTGCCACGCCCTGGGCGTACGGCGCGCTGGGCAGCCTGCTGCTCAAACGCGGCAAAACCGCCGAGGCGCAGGCCGTTTACGAACAGGCCATCAAGGCGTTTCCGACCATGCCGGCATTGTTCGACGGTCTGGCTGATGTGCTGGTGGCGCTGGGTGATGGCAAACGGGCGCAAACCGTGCTGGAAAGCGCGGTGCGCCTGTCGCCGCTGGCGGTGCGCCGGCAGAAGCTGCTGGGCAAGCTGGCGCTCGGCAACGAGGATTTCGAGAGCGCCTCCAAGGCGTATCGCCAGGCGGTTTCCCAAGGCCAGCATTCGCGCTTCAAGGACCCGGAGACCAACCTCGGCCTGGCACACGCGCTGATCAGCAAGGGCGGTGATCAGGGGCTCGATGCACGCACGCGGGTCGAGATCAACAACGCCCTTGTCGACGTCGCCAAGGAACACACCAACGACGAAGGCCTGCAAGTGCGCACGCGGCTGATGAAAGCCGCCAGCCTGCAGCACTCGGACCCGGAAACTGCCGCCAGGCTCACCGAGCAGGCGATGGCCAGACTCGACGGCATGGAGCAGGTGCTCAGCGCCGACGCTGCGTTGATGGTCGCGGCGCAGCTCAAGCAACTGGGGCAGGAAGAAGCTGGCGCCAGTGTCTTGAAGAGCTGCGCACAAGCCTATGGCGATGACCCGGCCGTGATGAAAAGCGTGGCCAGCATGACCGACGATCCGGCGATTCTGGAGGCCAGCAAGGCGGCCGTCGATTTCAACCTGCAGGGCGTACGCAGTTACAAGGCAGGCAACCTCCCTGAGGCGCAGGCGTTTTTCCGCAGTGCGCTGGGGTTGCAGCCGAAAAACATCAGTATTGTGCTGAACATGGTGCAGTCACTGCTTCATCCGGGCCAGAGCCTTGGGCAGGCGGCGATAGACGAATGCCGTGCCAGCCTGACGACACTGGGCAAGATCCCGGACAGCGATGCGCGTTACGAGCGCTATCAGAAACTCAGGGAGAGGGCATTTGGCGCATGACTCGACAACCAGAGCAGGGCCTCGATTTTTCCATGGTGATTGCCTCCACCGTGCACGACATGAAGAACTCGCTGGCGATGCTGACCCAGGCGCACAGCGAGTGGCAGGCAAAGCTTTCCAGCCAGCAGCGTGACACCCCGGAGCATGGCATCATCGGCTACGAGTTTGCCAACCTCAATGGCATGCTGGTGCAGTTGCTCGGCCTCTACAAACTGGGCGTCAATCAGATGCCGTTACGCCCCGATTATCACGAGCTGGACGATTTCATCGAGGCGCAACTGGCTCATCATCAGGAAGTGCTGGCCAGCCGTGGCATTACCGCGCGCTGTGACATCGACATCCTGAGCCCGCTGGGCTTTTTCGACCGCGAACTGGTCGGCTCGGTGGTGGGCAATATCATCGTCAACGCCATTGGCTTTGCTCGTGAGCAGCTTGTCATCAGTGTCGGCGATGAAGACGGTCAACTGAAAATCACCATCAACGATGACGGCCCAGGCTATCCGGCCTATCTGATCGATCAGCAGACCGACTATGTACAGGGCATCAATCAGGGCAGCGGCAGCACCGGGCTGGGCCTGTATTTTGCCGCGCACATCGCCCGACTGCACGCCCGTGGCGGCATGCAGGGGCGCATCGAGATCGCCAATGGCGGGGTGCTCGGCGGGGCGATGTTCAGCATCTATTTGCCTTGAATCTCGCTGCTGTGAGCGATGCTCGACGGGCGTGGACATTATATTGACGCAATGCCGCAGGCACGCCGCGATCATCCTGTCGCCTGGTCGCCATATTTTTGGCTTCTTTGCTTCTCCTTTGATTTTTTCTCGGTGATTCGCCCTGTAATCAGGGCGTCCGTGTACCTGCTGTGGCTTGGTTCGATTATTGCTAAGTTGCTATCAGGTGCAGGCGTTGCCTGCGCAGACCGTTATCCAACAGTTGGTTGTGTCAGGGAGCAGAGCGATGGAAGACAAAGTACTCAGGCTGATCGAAGAAGCGATGGAAGCAGACGAAGGCAGTCTGAGCAAAGGGCAGAATCTCGATTGGGACTCGATCGCCGTGGTGACCTTCATGTCGCTTGCCGATGAGCATTTGGGCAAGAGCCTGTCGGCCAATCGCTTGAACGCGTGCAAGAGTGTGGATGACGTCATCAGCCTCGTCACAGAGTAATCCTTGATCGGTTTTTTCCGGATCGGACAGGTCAGCCCCCAAGAGGAGCGTTGAGTGGGCAGTAATCCTTTTTCACTGAGCGGCAAAGTGGTCATGGTCACGGGAGCTTCTTCCGGCATCGGCAGCCAGGTTGCGATCTGGTTAAGTCAGCAGGGGGCTCGGGTGGTGCTGGTTGCCAGAAATCAGGAGCGGCTCGAGGCAACCAGGCAGCAGCTTCACGGTGAAGGGCATGGTGTCGAGCCATTCGATTTGCTTGAGAACTCGGTGGTTGGCGGCTGGATGAAGAATCTGGCTAAAACCTATGCTCCCTTCGACGGGCTGGTACATGCCGCAGGTGTGCAAATGCCGCTGCCCATTCGCGCATTGGGCATTGATCAGTGGGAAACGGTCTTTGCCACCAACGTCACCTCGGGCTTTTCGCTGATCAAGTCTTTCAGGCAGAAAGGGGTGTTCACTCAAGGCGCCAGCATCGTTCTGCTGTCATCGGTGATGGCGCAGGTCGCCCAGCCGTCGCTGATGGCCTACTGCGCCAGCAAAGGCGCGGTCGAATCCATGGTTCGCGCGGCGGCGCTCGAGTTGGCCCGCGACGGAATACGCGTGAACGCCATCGCGCCAGGCGTGGTGAAAACCGAAATGACTCGCAAACTTGAGGACACGGTCGGCGTCGATGCCATGAGCGCAGTCGAGCAGCGGCATCCATTGGGTTTTGGTGAGCCGCTGGACATCGCCTATGCGGTCAATTACCTGCTGTCCCCGGCGGCTCGCTGGGTGACCGGGACGTCGATGGTCGTTGACGGGGGGTATCTGGCGCAATGAACGTGAACAGATTGCTCATCGTCGGTGCCGGCGCTTTCGGGCGTGAAGTGCATGCGTGGCTGCTGGACTGGGTGAAGCTGAACCCAGGCTGGGTCATCGCCGGCTTCATCAATGACGGCCCCGGTTCCATCGCCAGATTCGATCATTACCCGGCGGTTGTTTCGTCGGTGGAGGGCTACGAGCCGGGGCCTGAGGATTACCTCGTCTGCGCCATCGCCAAGCCGGCCGACAAGCGTCTGGTCGTGGAAAAACTACTCGGCAAAGGAGCCCGGTTTTTCACGCTTATCCATCCCTCGGTCATCATGGGCGAGAACGTTGTTATCGGGCAGGGTGCGGTTATCTGTCCTTCAACCGTTCTTTCGGTGGACCTGCGCATTGGCGCATTCGTGACCCTCAACATCGGCTGCCTGGTGGGGCACGATGCAGACATCGGTGACTTCTCGACATTGAGCGGGCACTGCGATATTACCGGCGGCGTGGTGCTGGAGGAGGAAGTGTTCATGGGCACCCATGCCAGCGTCCTGCCGAACGTCAAAGTCGGCAAACAGGCTGTAGTCGGAGCCGGCAGCGTTGCGATACGCAATGTGGCCGCAGGCATTACAGTATTCGGTGTACCTGCCAAACGCATATCGGGGTAATGCTCATGACATCTCATGCCAGGATCGTGGACATAGAATACGAACTGCCTGTTCATTCGCTGGACAATGAAACACTGGCCCGCGAGTTTCCCGAGTGGGATGTCGACAAGATATTCGCCAAGACCGGTATCGGTGAACGGCACATCATCGACAAGAATGAAACGGCGTCGGACCTTGCTTACCGTGCCTGCGAGAAGTTGTTTCTCAAGGGCCATATTCAACGCGATGAAATAGACGCATTGATCTATTGCACGCAAAGTCCGGATTACGTGTTGCCCGCCACCGCGTGCATTCTGCAACATCGCCTGCAATTGCCCACGACGTGCGCTGCATTCGATTTCAATCAGGGCTGTTCCGGCTTTATTTACGGGCTGGGCATCGCCAAGGGGCTGATCGAGTCAGGGCAATGCAAAAATGTATTGCTGGTGACGGCGGAAACCTACAGCCGTTACATTCATCCGCAGGATAAAAGTGTTCGCACCCTGTTTGGTGATGCAGCAGCGGTGACGCTGCTCCGTGCCACTGAAGGCGGCCCGTTTCTGGACCGGTTCCGTTATGGCAGTGACGGCTCCGGTGCTGAAAACCTGATTGTGCCCATCGGCGGCGCGCGCAGGCCTTCGGCCGAAAATATCGAGCCTCCGGCCTATGGCGACGACAGTGGCAATGTTCGTACCGATGCCAATCTGTACATGAATGGCCCGGCGATTTTTGAATTTTCCATGAAGCGCGTGCCGCAGTTGTTCGCCTCTTTGTTTGATGATGAAGTGGGCGTGTCCGATGTCGATCTCTTCGTGTTCCATCAGGCAAACCACTTCATGCTGGATGCACTGCGCCGACGCCTGAAATTACCCGCCGAGAAATTCGTTTCGGCTTTCCAGCATTGTGGCAATACGGTGTCTTGCACCATTCCGATTGCCTTGAAGGAATCGATGGACAAGGGCGTGCTCAAACCGGGTGACCGGGTTGCAACGGTCGGCTTTGGCGTGGGTTATTCGTGGGGTGCGTGCGTCATACGCTGGTAAGCAGTCACAGGCTACCAAGCACCTGCAGATGCGAGATGCGGCAGATACCTCAAAGCTTGCTTGAGGCAGGTGTGCGTATCATGTCCATTCTGCCGACCATGATCGAACAGGCAGCGAGCACCATGGCAGTCCCTAAAAATACGCTGCCTATGCCCAAGTACCCGCCCAATAGCCCGCCGGCCAACGGCCCGAGCACTTGCCCAAGATACTGGCTGGACGTGGAGTAGCCCAGCATTCGACCAGCGACTTCATTGGGTACGGTGTGACGGATAATAGCCGCGACGCAGGGCAGCAAGCCTCCCAGTGCAAGGCCCATGAAGAAACGCAATGCTGCCAGTTGCCAGACGTTGCTGACCCATGCTTGAGGGATCAGGGTAAGCGCTGTCATGGCCAGGCAGCTGGTCAGCACCGGTAGATAACCGATTCGGTCTGCCAAACGACCCAGCCGCGACGCCGCAAGAATGCTACCCAGTGCTGTGGCCGACATGACCACGCCAGCCATCATCGTCACGTTATCAGTCTTCAATTGCCTGAGGTAAACCGTAATGATCGGCTCGACTGACATGGTCGAGAACATCACCAGGCTGGCGACGACAAACATACAGGTGATCATTCGTCGCTGCTCGCCGCTGAGCTTCACCACTGCTGGCAACGCACTATCAGTTGCCCGCGAAGGAGCTTTGCGCGGCATTTCACGCAGCAACAACAGGGTTGCAAGAAAAGTGATGAAAATCACACCTCCTGCTAAAAAAAAGGTGTTGCGGATACCTATCAGCGGCGGCAACACACCACCCATCAAAGGCCCGGCCAGGCTTCCGGCCATAATTCCTGATGACAAAACACCCAGTGCCCAGCCAGAACGCGCCTTGGGCGTTTGCGTGGCGACCAATATGGTTGCACCTGAGGCGTACCCGCCCAGCAAGCCGGCCAGAAGCCTCAGCAATAACAACTGCCACACCGTTTGCGCTAAACCAATCAAGGACATTGCCACGGCCATGCCCAGGCTGGCACGGATTAACATCAGCTTACGCCCGTAACGATCACCGAGGCGCCCCCATAAAGGGGCCGTTATCGCGGCAGACAGGAATGTTGCCCCGTATGTCGCCCCCGACCAAAGTACCACCGCAGCGTGATTATCGACTCCCAGTTGTTCCACATACAGCGGTAGGAACGGCAGCAGTAGAGTCATGGCAACGATGGTCGTAAACACACCGAATACACACACCCATAAATTGCGAAGCCAGTGAGGGTCGCACTCATTCAGTGGTAGCGCGGGCCGCTCGGTTGAGGATGACATCGGGAGCTCCTGGTAAGAAAAGCCAGAATAACGAGGGTGCTCCAATAAATAAAATTCATGTTTTTTATATATTGCATTCCTTTATGGAATGCGAAAGATAAAAAGAATGTGCAGTTTTACTCGATGTGCATTCGGGCATTACATCATGCGTAGCTGATTCGCCTGATTTGGCCAAACGATGATGCAGGCCTTTCACTGATACCTGAGTACACGGCTGCTCTGCGCCCCAATGGATGCAGAGCATCGTCGCCATCGACTCCTTGCCTGATCAGCCCTTCAGCCAGGCAGTGCGCCAGCCTTGCAGGTGATCGGCCGTCAGCATCCAGTTGTCCATGACCGCCTGCTTCAGCGCTTCGCCCTTGCGGGTGCACTCATCCATCTGATCAATGTGTTGCTCGATGGCACTTATCCAGGCATCCGTGCTGTTTTCAACGCGGGTGACGGGCAGGCCTTCAGGAATGCTCAGTAGGTTGCTGCAAATCACTGCAAAGCCACACGCACCGAACTCCAGCAAGGCCACCGGGCTTTTGCTCGTGTTGATCAGGTTGGATTCTGCAGGCGCCAGCACCAGATCCAGGTTCAGACTGGCCAGTGCCTGTGGGAACAATGCGCCCTCCACTGGCGAGCGCAGCTCGTGGATGTAGGGGCGCAACCAGCGTGTGCAAGGGCCCATGATGACCCATTCCACGCGGTCTGCCAGCGCCTTGATGACTTCTGACAGTATCAGCAGGTTGCCCAGTTCACTCGCTGTGCCGACCCAGCCTACGCGAGGTTTGGAGCGAGTCCGATGCTCGCTGTGCAGCGTTGACCAGGGAGCAGGTGCAAGTCGCGTTTCGATGACCTGAACATTGGGGTGTGAGTCTTCGAGCAGTTGCGCCAAGGCGCTGGTCGGAACGGTTATCAGGTCTGCCCGTGCCAGCCCGTGGCGCAGTGATGCCTGGACTGTGGCGAGTGGGGCTGCGCTCTTGTCGACTTCAGCGTAAGACGGAAACTCTGGCAGGTCGTAGGTCACCCAGGCATTGGTGTGGTCTTTGATGGCGCTGATGCTGGCGATCAGGTTTTCGTCTATCGGCCCCTGAATGACCACCGAGTCCGGGCTGAGCCTGGCGACCTCCACGAGCGGCAGCGCCGTATAGCTGACGACGCCGTCTGCTTCGCGCTTGCTGCACAGGCTTTGCAGTGTGGCCGCGATGCGATTGCCGGCAGCGCTGTGATTGCAGGGCTGAGCGAGGACCACAGGCAACGGGCGATGAACCAAAGGCCGCCAGCTCAACGCCTGGTTGCTCTGGGTGACGAAGCTGTCGGTCAGCGCCAGGTTCTTGTTGTAGGCCGGGTCCCAGGCCATGTAATGCAGCCAGCGGTGGGAGAGGGCGCGTGCCGCGAAATCCATTGCCTCGGCGTCGTGTTGGACCTCATTGGGGCGCAACGCAACGATGGCATGTGGCGTCCAGACCACCAGATGCCCGGCGCTGCGCGCCTTCAGGCAGAGGTCCACATCATTGAACCGGGCAGGGAACAGGTGCTCGTCCAGGCCTTGCACCTGGTCATACACTGATTTGCGGATCATCAGGCAGGATCCGCTCACAGCACTGTAGTTCTGGTCTGTTTCGAGGCGTTGCGCATAGCTGACAGACGCTGCGATCGCGCTGGCGGTGACTGCCCCGGCGGTGCCATTGAGCCCCAGGATGATACCCGCCCCGACGACATTGCCATCCGTTGAAATGATTTTTGCCCCCACAACGCCTACTTCAGGGCGCAGTGCGTGGTTGAGCAAATGGTCGAGCCAGTCCTTCTGAATGATCAACCCATGGCTGTCCAGCGTCAGCAGGTAGTCGCCCAGTGCGTGGCTGGCTGCAGCATTGAGCAGCGCCGACGGGCTGACTGTCTGTTCATGACGAAGCACACGGATGCGTTCCGACTGCATCGAGTCGATGGTCGCCAGCCATTCTGTGGTTTCGGCCGACTGGCTGTTGTTGTCGCAGATCAGAATTTCATAGAACGGATACGTCGTGTTTTCCAGGATGCTTTCGACGCAGGGCAGCAGCGTCTGCAACTGATCCTGAGAGGTGACCAGGATCGAGACCAGCGGCTGATCGGCATGGCCGTACTCGATCCGGTAATGCCCCGACTCAAGGGCGTGCACCTGACCACCCGCATAGCCGCGCGCGTGCAGGTGCCGTTGGATCGTGCGCGCCTGATCGTAGTTGTCCTGCGCTTGCCACAACGGCGAGATGATCATTGGCTCTGGCGAATGCACAAACTCGGTAAAGCCCGCGTCCTCGATCATGCGCAGGATCAGGTCGAGTTCGATGGCGTGCGCGTGGCTTGAGTCGAAGCCGCCCACCGCCAGGGCTTTTTCGCGGTTGAACAGCCAGTTGCGGCTGGTCGCAGCGGGGCAGGCCAGCAGGTAGTCGAGACTGAAATCCGGGCGAAAGGCCAGGTGGGCCCCGGCCTGCGCATGCAGGGTCACTTCGTCGCCGAACACCGCACAGGCCTGTGGCGCGTCGATCAGGGTCATGGCCGCACACAACAGGCCGCTCGGCGTGAAGGTTGTGCCGGCGTCGATCAGAATCCACCAGTCGTGGTCGTTATCCTGCATCAGCTCGTTGATGACGGTTGCGCGGTTGTCCAGGCTGGCATCCCGCCAGGGCAGTTGCGCTTGCAGAGGTGTCTGCTGGTCCCTGTCGTAGTCGGCAAGGACAAACACCTTCAGCTTGTCGAGCAGCGGCGCATCCGAGGCGAGGCTTTGCAGCGTGCTGAGTACGCTTTCGGGTTGCTGATTGAAGTCCGATACAACAATCGCGATCGTCGGGCCACCGTTGTGCTGCTGCAGGTATTCGTTGAGCAGGGCGTGCTGGGCTGGCGTCGGTCTGCGCTGACCCAGCCAGCCAGCGATACGGGTGTTGCGCACCGTGGCGTCGGACCTTCTGTCGAAGTAGGCCAGCAAGTCCATTTCCTGGACGTTGTCACGTTGTGACAAGGGCGCAATCTTGACCTTGCCGTTAAGCTCCTCGGGCCTTACCCAGCCCAGCGCTGCGGGAATGCGAGTGAAATTGGCGTGGCCCTCGCGGGGCAGGGTCGGGTCTTTTCGGAATGCCTCACTGCTCTGCTGATCGGACACGCGGAAATAGGACAGCGGGCGGGCCAGCATCGCCAGATTGCCCTGGCGCAAGAGCTTTGCATAAATGGCCAGATCACCCAGCCCCCAGATCACCACCTGCTCCAGCGACATGATGTCCTGACCAAATACCAGCAGGTCTTCACGACGACACATGACGGCACTCGGCTCGCCGACGAAATTGATAGGGTACTGGGCCAGAAACGACACCAGCTCGGGACCGTTGAGAACAACGTTCTTGCCGAACGGGTAGACGGTGTAGAGATTGTCGGCCAGCAGCGCGCCAGCGGCATCGATTCTCTTTCGGGTCGCGGACACCACTTTGATATCGGGGCTGTCGTGCAGGACATCGAACATCAATCGCACGCAGTCGGGAAGCAGGATGTCGTCGTCGTAGAGAAACTTGATGTACTCACCGCTTGCCAGGCGTATGCCCTGCGCGATGTTGTGCGGCTCGCCCAGCGGCGTTTGGTTCTTTGCATAAAGAATCGGCCAAGGGCTGGTCGGCCTGAGCTTTTCGACAATGTCCTTGATGCCGTCGTTGCGGCAGTCATCGGTGATGATGATCTCGATGTCGTCATGGTTCTGTCGCAGCGCACTGGCAAGTGCAGCTTCAAAGAAAGCCGGTTTGTAAGCGGGGATGACAATACTGACCAGGCGTGAAGAACTCATCGCAATACCACGTGTGAAGAAGTTTTATAAACCAACCGGGCAACGCAGTCGGCGTCCATGATCCGCGGGTGTCGTCAGGTCTTTCGGCCGATGTACAGCACCGACTGCTCGGTAATGCCGTGCTGCCTGAAAACGCCTTCACCGAATGCCTGCGAGCCGAGCGCATCGACGCTGAAGCCGGCTTGGGTCAGGCGTGACTGGAAGTCATGTCTGGCGTACATGCGCACGTGATCGTCCTGGCCAAAGCGTGCCCAGCGCTCGTCGACGCTGAACTCTTCCGGGTCTTCTTCGGTGGTGGTGGCGGTCAGCAGGATCGGCACCATCAGGATCGCAGAGCCGCCTTTGGCCAGCACCCGAAACAGTTCGGACATGGCCTTGCGGTCGTCGGGTACGTGCTCGAGTACATGCGAACACACGATGAAGTCGAAAGACTCGTCGGCGTACATGTGCATGTCCATGATATCGACCACGTCGTCAGCCAGTGGCGAGAACAGGTCGGCCGAGCGATACCGCGCATTGGGCAAACTGCGCAGAAACCGGGAAAGCAGCACGGCTGGCGCGATGTCTAGGATGCGCAACGGCTGGCCGGGCGGGTTGTCGAGCAGGTGCATGGCGTACAGCGCGTAAAGCCGGTCGCGGTCCGAGGCCGCGCATTCGGGGCAGCTGTATTGCCCGACATTGAGCGTTTCAAAGTCTTCGATGCAGTAATGGACGTTCAAGCGGTGGAGAATTTCCAGATGGCCTCTGCCCATCGGGTAGAAATTCGCAAAACGGTTTGAGCAGACCGGGCATGTTCGCATTAGCGGTTCTCTTTACTGGCAGCGACGATCACATCGATGATGCTGTCGAAAGCTTCATCGGTCAGGCTGTCGAAAATGGGCAGGCAGAGGATCTGGCTGGACAGGCTGGTCGCAACCTGCAGGCGATCGGGTTTTGCCGAGTCCAGGCCCCGGTACATCGGGAACGTCGAGATCAATGGGTAGAAGTAGCGGCGGGCAAGGATGTTGTGGTCGCGAAAGCGCTGATAGAGGTCATCGCGGGAAATGGCGAAGTCTTCGGTGACCAGTACCGGAAAATACGAGTAGTTGTGCTTTTCGGTGGTCTTCCAGAGGATTTTCAGCCCCGGAATCGCCGCCAGTACGTCACGGTAGCGTTCGTCGATGCGCTGGCGCTTGAGCAGCGCTTCATCGATGTATTTCAGTTGCAGCAGGCCAAATGCGGCGTTGATCTCGCTCATCTTGCCGTTGATGCCCGGTGCCACCACCGTGACTTCATCGGCGAACCCGAAATTCTTCAGGTAGTCGATGCGCTGCTTGGTCTTGGCGTCCGGACTGATGATGGCGCCGCCCTCGAACGTATTGAAAACCTTGGTGGCATGGAAGCTCAGCACCGACAGGTCGCCATGATTGAGCAGGCTCTGGCCACGGTGCTGGACACCGAACGCATGGGCGGCGTCGTAGATGACCTTCAGGCCGTAGCGGTCGGCAATCTGCTGAATGCGATCCACGTCGCACGGGATGCCGTAGCAGTGCACCGGCATGATTGCCGTGGTCGCCGGGGTGATGGCTTCTTCGATGCGGTCCGGGTCGAGGTTGTAGGTGCCGGGGTCGATGTCGACGAATACCGGTGTCAGGCTGTTCCAGAGCAGCGAATGCGCTGTGGCGACGAAGGAGTAGGGCGTGGTGATGACTTCGCCCTTGATGCGCAGCGCCTGAATCGCGGTCATCAATGCCAGGGTGCCGTTGGAGAACAGCGAGAGGTGCTGCACGCCCAGATACTCGGCCAGTTCATGTTCGAGCTGTTGGTGAAACGGGCCGCCGTTGGTGAGCTGACGGCTTTCCCATATGTGTTCAAGGTAGGGAATGAACTCCTCCAGAGGCGGTAACAGAGGACGAGTGACGGGGATCGGTGCGCTCATGGAGGGTTCTCTGCTCGTGTTTTATTCGATTGCTGTTCGAAAGGGCATTGGCTTCAAGCGCTTCCCTGCAAAGGAATGGCCATTGACATAAAAATGACAGTCGAACTGTTGTGTATGGGGTACCAGCAAGAACCCGGCCAAGACCGCCGCTGCCGGGTGATGCATCAGGTCAGTTGTGACCGGGTGCACGAAGTCGTTTCAGTGCTTGATATCCCGAACGCCCGCTGCGTATTTTGTACGGCTTGCCGCCTGGCGGCCTGGACGCTGACTTTCTAACCATAAAGAAGGGATTGAACCATGACACGCAATGACCCCCATTCGCTGGCGCAACTGCTGATGGGCATTGATGAAGTGGAGTGCGTGACTCCGGACTTGAACGGCGTGCCGCGTGGCAAGGTGATGACCGCTGCCGGCTTTCTGGAGGGCAGGCGATTGCAGCTTGCGCGGGGCGTGTTGTTGCAATGCATCATGGGCGGCTATCCACCTGCGCGATTTTACGGCAGCGATGACGGCGACCTTGCGCTGGTCAGCGACCCGCAGCAGGTCCACCGCCTGCCCTGGAGCGAGCAGCCTCGCGCCCTGGCCATCTGCGATGCCGAGCAATTGAATGGTGAACGCTGCCTGTTATCGACACGCGGCCAGCTCAAGTCGGTGATCGCCCGCTACGCCGCGCAGGGGCTGGCCCCGGTGGTTGCCACCGAACTCGAATTTTTTGTCTTCGCGGCCAACCCCGAGCCGCTCCAGCCGTTTGTGCCGCCTCTCGGGCTGGACGGGCGACGTGAGCTGGGGCATTCGGCGTTCAGTATCAGTTCCAACAACGGTCTGCGGCCGTTTTTCGCCGAGGTCTATGCCTGCATGGCGGCGCTCGGGTTGCCGCGTGACACGGTGATGCATGAAATGGGTGTCAGTCAGTTCGAGATCAATCTGTTGCATGGCGATCCGTTGCTGCTGGCCGACCAGACCTTTCTGTTCAAGCACCTGCTCAAGGAGGTCGCGCTCAAGCACGGCCTGATTGTGGTCTGCATGGCCAAGCCGCTCGCGCACACCGCGGGCAGCTCGATGCATATTCATCAAAGCGTGGTGGCAGCCGAGTCCGGACAAAACGTGTTCAGCGATGCGAACGGCGAGGCCACAGACACCTTCCGCCACTTCATTGGCGGCCAGCAGGCGTGCATGGCTGACTTTACCGCGCTGTTTGCCCCTAACGTGAATTCCTACCAGCGCCTCTACCATCCTTATGCGTCGCCCAATAATGCTTGCTGGTCCCACGACAATCGCGCTGCCGGGCTACGTATTCCGGCAAGTGCGGCGGCGGCCCGACGGGTGGAAAATCGTCTGCCGGGCGCCGACGCGAACCCTTATCTGGCCATTGCCGCAAGCCTGGCGGCCGGTCTGCACGGCATCGAACAGCGCCTGGAGCCGACGGCGCCGATGCAGGGCGAGATCCAGGTGCCGAAAGAATTATCGCTGCCTTGTACCTTGCATGCGGCTGTTGAGCGTCTGAAAAGCAGTCAGTTGGCCAAGGAACTGTTTGGTCATGAGTTCATCGAAGGCTACGTCGCATCGAAGACCCTGGAACTGACCAGTTTTTTCGACGAAATAACTCCCTGGGAACGGCGCGTTCTGGCTGCCCAGGTTTAAGAATCGCAGTGTCGGGCTCGCTCATTCGGGCGACTCCCAATTTTTGGAACGTTGATGCGCCAAATCTGGAAATCCTTTCGAGCGCTTTATTTCGCCTCGTTGATGATGTTGATCGGCTCGGGCCTGCTGAGCACTTATCTGGCCCTGCGCCTGGCGGCCGATCAGGTCGACAGCCTGTGGGTCGGTGCGTTGATGGCGGCCAACTACTTCGGTCTGGTGCTGGGCGGCAAGATCGGTCACCGCCTGATCGGCCGCGTCGGTCATATTCGCGCGTATGCCACCTGCGCCGGAATCGTCGGCGCGGCGGTGCTCGGTCATGGCCTGATCAGTTGGCTGCCCGCCTGGCTGGTGCTGCGGGTCATCGTCGGCCTGGGCATGATGTGTCAGTACATGGTCATCGAGAGCTGGCTGAATGAGCAGGCTGCTGCCAAACAGCGCGGCATGGTGTTCAGCGGCTACATGATTGCCTCGTATCTGGGGCTGGTACTGGGCCAGTTGGTACTGGTGGTTCACCCGCAACTGGGGCCGGAACTGCTGATGCTGGTGGCGTTGTGCTTTGCGCTGTGCCTGGTGCCCGTCGCCATGACCCGCGCCATTCACCCGGCGCCTTTGCACCCGGCACCGCTGGAGCCGCGATTCTTCATGAAGCGCGTTCCCCAGTCATTGACGGCGGTGCTCGGCGCGGGGCTGATCATCGGTTCGTTTTACGGCCTGGCACCGGTGTATGCCGCCGAGCAAGGGTTGTCTACCGAGCAGGTCGGTCTGTTCATGGGGTGCTGCATTCTGGCCGGGTTTCTGGTGCAGTGGCCGCTGGGCCTGCTGTCGGACCGCTATGACCGGTCGGTGCTGATGCGCATATTCGCGGCTGCGCTGGTGGTGGCGTCGTTGCCGCTGGCATTGTTTCCCAGCGTGCCGGTCGAGGTGCTGTTCGGCGTCGGCTTTCTGGCCTCGCTGATGCAGTTCTGTCTCTATCCGCTGGCCGTGGCATTCGCCAATGACCACGTCGAGGCCGAGCGCCGGGTGTCGCTGACGGCCATGCTGCTCATGACCTACGGCATCGGTGCGAGTATCGGCCCGCTGGCGGCTGGCGTGATCATGAAAGTGTTTGGCGGCCACATGCTGTACGCGTTCGTCTGTGGCGCTGCTGCCATCCTCGTGCTGCTGATCAGGCCCAAAGCGGTTACTCACCTGCATCAGGTCGAGAACGCGCCACTGCATCACGTTGCGATGCCGGACAGTATGTCCAGCTCGCCGCTGGTGGTGGCACTCGACCCACGCGTGGACGAACAGGTTGTGCAGGACCAGATGCAGACCACTGTGGAGCCAGAACCCGAGCCTGAGCCTGAGCCTGAGCCTGAAACAGTGGCTGAAGCCGAAGCTGAGCCAGCTGCCAGCACGCAGGTGGCTGAAGAAGACGAGCGGGAGCGCGAAAGCGAGACCTGGAAGGCCTGATCGAGGCAGAAGGGCGTTGCTGATAGTTCGAGGCTGGTAACTGAACGGTGATTGCGGCAGGGCTGCCGCAATCACCGGCAGGCGGAGAATGTGCTGTCAGAAGTCGTCGTCTTTATCGAAGCGGCGCGCTTCACGCTGCAACTGATAGACAAAGCGCTCGACCTGGCGCTGCACCAGTCCACTCATGTTGTGGAAGCGCACCCCGGCAAACGTGGTGTGAACGCGCTCTTCAAAGTGCAGATAGCGCAGCTCGACGGGGGCTGTCATGGCACCGAACGGCAGCTTGGCAATGAACCGCTCGTACACCTGGCCCAATTGCATGCGCTCGGACAGGTCGCCTTCAAAACGGAGTTTGCATCCGGTGGCGGAGATGTCCAGCAGCTTGCCTTTGAGCGGAGACTTGAGACGGTCACCGCCGATCTCGATATCGACCAGTTGCGCCAGCTTCAACGCTGCACGGAATGCGTTGCGACGCTGGTGGTAAATGACTTCCTCAGGCATCGGCCCGCGGTACATGCGCTGCCCGTCGGTATCGACGATGTCCATGTGCGCCGAGCTTTCCCAGGCGATACGCACGCCATCGTGAAAACCTTCGACACGAAAAGACTCGCCGTTGCTGAGAAAACGTTCGCCGTCACGGGGGATCATTTCGTCGAGCGCCATGACATTGCTGTCACGGTCGACTTCAAGCAGGTAGCTTTGAAAGCGCTGGGCGCGCTCATGGAAGGTAATGATCAGCGGATCATGACTCTCGAGTAACAGCCGCAGGTTGGCGGCAATTTCCAAAGGTGTGTTGAGGACCTTCGGGGGCTGCGGAGCATCGTCCGCGCTTGAGCCATTCACGATCTTGAATCTCCAGGCAAAATACTACGGCAACGCAACAACAGGCATTCTGCCACTACGCACGAAACCTTGATACAGGAAGTTACGCCTGACTCAAGGGGCGTGGCTTTGCTCTAAGCGCAGTCGAGCCGCGAGCATCATAGAGCGTTGGCGTTTCACCGCCATTGAGAATGCGAAGCTGGTGAGCGGTGCTGATCTGTTGCAACTGGATCAGACTACCATTCTGATCGTTCAGCGTCTGGCATTCATTGATCAGCGCATTCAGCTCATCGCTGCTCGTCAGCAATTGCTCGCCGACCTCGGACTGGCTGGCCAGTTGCTGCAGACCACTGCGATTGGCGGGCAGCCCCATACCGGCGAGCACCTGGCTACGTTTGCGGCCGTGCTGATCCAGCAGGATGACCAACGCCTGTTTCTGCGCCAGCACCTGTTCCATCTCGCTCATGTCGCGGCCGTGAAGAATCAGTGATTCAGCCTGCAACAGCTCAAGAAGCTGCCGGGCAGAAACCATGTCATCAGTGATCATCTGCAGCAAAGTAGTGTCTTGCATCGCATGCTCTGGTTTTTAAGCGTCCAGAATATCCAGCGCGAGCCGTGGCTTAGCGTTGGGTTTCGAAATTCAACAGCTTGCTGGCGACACGGTTGCTGTCTACTACATAGCTACCGTCGGCAATTGCTTGCTTGAGCTCGGCAACGCGAGCACTGTTAACGGTAGGCAGGTCGGTCAGCTTGTCCGTGATTTTCTGCAACTGTTGAGCCTCACTGCTCAATGAAAACGTTTCCCCGGTGCTTTTGACGCCTGCGGTTGCAGCAGGTGCTGGCGCATCGGTTTTGGCGGTGTCTTTGCTGGCTGCGGTACGTGCAGTACTGGCAACCGGCTGCGAATTGTTAAGGCGACTGAAATCTATGACCATGATTGAAAAACCTCTGGGTGTTTGGACGCTTGCCTTGTTTTCGGCCAACCCCAATTAAACTTTAGGCCGATTGTGATAAAGCTTCTCAATAGATGCTTTTCACCGTCGGGCATTCCCCGCAGTCTAAAAAAAACACACCCTCTGCGCCAGCCTCAATGCATTACATGGCCACTTCTACCTGTCCTGGACCGGTGACATTCGCTTTGATCACCCGTTGGGAGTTAAGGTTTTTCACCCGTATCTGTTCGTTGAAACCGCCGTCGGACATCGCTTCGCCGGGCATCCGTACCGCCAGCGAGCCGCTGCGGGCGATGATCACCACCTGATCGCCCTTGTGAATCATCTGGGGCTGTTCAAGCGCCACGGGGGTGATGACCTGATCGATGACCATTTGTCGGACAACCTTCTGACCGACTGCCTGATCAAGCGATGCCAGGAAACCCTGGCCCAGGCTGCTGACATCCCGCTCACGCATCGCGATATCTTCTTCAGTCACGATGGCGTCGCGTTTCAGCGGCCGCATGACCGTGACCACGTTGCGGAACAACTGCACCTGGGCGGGCACGAACACCGTCCAGGGCGATGAGCCTTCGCAACGCACCCGCACGGTGACCCGTCCAACCGGGCGCGGGCTTTCCAGTGTGGCTGTCAAATCCTTGTCGCAGGCACCCATCCGTAAACGCGGGTCGAGCTGCTTGACCTGTATGTCGTGACGCCCGTCAATCTGGTTGGTTGCCAAATAGTCTTCTACTGTGAACTCAAGAAACCCTTGGGTGACGCCGATAAGCTGTTCAGGCAGTGTGAAATTCTCTGCACGAGCGAGGCTCACCGTGCCGGAAAGGCACAGCAGGGCGATTGCGCAGAGAAGCCAGCGGGTTTCTAATGCGAGGTGTCGAGAAATTGTCATCTTGGCGTTCATGACGTAACAAATAGCAAAGCCCGTGCCGCTTGTTGGTCTGGTGCCTGGGTGGCGGTCATTTTGGTAAGGGGGTTCGGCATGGCAGGTGTAATGGATTCGGTAAACCAGCGAACTCAGCTGGTGGGTCAGAATCGCCTGGAGCTGCTCTTGTTCCGTCTCGACGGCAAGCAGCTCTACGGGATCAACGTCTTCAAGGTAAAAGAAGTACTGCAATGCCCGAAACTCACCATCATGCCCAAATCGAGCAAGATCGTTCGTGGCGTGGCCAATATTCGTGGCGGTACCATTCCGATTATGGATCTGGCAATGGCGACGGGCTCCACAGGGATGATTTCGCTGGTCAATTCCTTCGTCATCATTACCGAGTACAACACCAAGGTTCAGGGGTTTCTGGTGCATTCTGTCGAACGCATCGTCAACATGAACTGGGAAGAGATTCATCCACCACCCAAGGGCACCGGGCGCGATCATTACCTGACCGCAGTAACCCGGGTCGATAACCAGTTGGTGGAAATCATCGATGTCGAGAAAATCCTCGCCGAAGTAGCGCCCGTTTCCGAAGAGATTTCGATAGGTGTTATCGACGCCGAGGTTCATCACAAGGCGGTTTCGCTGCGCGTTCTGACCGTCGATGACTCGTCGGTGGCCCGTAAGCAGGTCAGCCGTTGCCTGGAAACCGTCGGGGTGGAAGTGGTCGCACTGAATGACGGTCGTCAGGCGCTGGATTACCTGCTCAAAATGGTCGCAGAAGGTAAAAAGCCGGAAGAAGAGTTCCTGATGATGATCTCCGACATTGAAATGCCGGAGATGGATGGCTATACCCTTACAGCTGCCATACGTAATGATCCGCGCATGCAGAAGATGCATATTACCTTGCACACGTCGCTGTCCGGGGTGTTTAACCAGGCAATGGTCAAGAAGGTCGGGGCGGATGATTTTCTCGCCAAATTCCGGCCTGATGATCTGGCGGCCAGGGTTGTTGCGCGGATCAAGGCAGCAGAATAACCAGCCGGGGGCGTCGTCCCCGGTGATTCACATGATTTGAGAGGCGGCACCTTGTCTACGGGTAATTTGGATTTTGATCAGTTCCGGGTATTTCTGGAAAAAGCCTGTGGCATCTTGCTTGGGGAAAACAAGCAGTACCTGGTGTCCAGCCGCCTCAACAAATTGATGGAGCAGCAAAGCATCAAGTCGCTTGGCGAGTTGGTCCAGCGCATTCAGACCCAGCCGCGCAGTGGTTTGCGCGAGCAGGTGGTCGATGCGATGACCACCAACGAAACCCTGTGGTTTCGCGATACCTACCCGTTTGAAGTGCTGAAGAACAAGGTGTTGCCCGAGCAGATCAAGGCCAGCCCCGGTCAGCGACTGCGCATCTGGTCGGCGGCGTGTTCGTCGGGGCAGGAACCGTACTCGCTGTCGATGTCCATCGACGAGTTCGAGCGCGCCAACCCGGGCCAGCTCAAGTCCGGCGCGCAGATCGTTGCCACCGACCTGTCGGGCTTGATGCTCAACAACTGCAAGACCGGCGAGTACGACAGCCTGGCGATTGGTCGCGGCCTGTCACCGGATCGTCTGCAGCGCTTTTTCGATGTGAAAAGCCCCGGCCGCTGGGTGGTCAAGGCACCGATCAAGAGCCGTGTGGAGTTCCGCTCGTTCAACCTGCTCGACAGCTACTCGGCGCTGGGCAAGTTCGACATCGTGTTCTGCCGCAACGTGCTGATCTACTTCTCGGCCGAAGTGAAGAAAGACATTCTGCTGCGCATCCACGGCACGCTCAAGCCGGGCGGCTATCTGTTTCTGGGTGCATCCGAAGCGCTCAATGGCCTGCCTGATCACTATCAGATGGTCCAGTGTAGCCCCGGGATTATCTACAAGGCCAAGTGATACCTGGCTGACTGCCTTTCATGAAAGAGACCTTCGCAGACTGTGTGAAAACCTAGCAATCTGCGCAGCGCTCAAAGAAAATGCTCCGTATCGAAAGATACAGAGCATTTTTCGTTATGGCCTACATCCAAGGTGAGTCCCGCAGCCAGACCAGCCTATTCCCGGTCTCGCTGGAAGAGTTGATCCCCGAGGATCACCTCGTTCGTGTCATTGACCTGTACGTTGCCAAGCTCGATCTGGTGCAACTGGGCTTCGATAAAGCGATTCCAAAAAGCACGGGGCGCCCTGCTTATGATCCCGCCGATCAGCTAAAACTCTACCTCTACGGCTATTTTCAGCGGATTCGCTCATCGCGACGTCTTGAAGCCGAGTGTCAGCGCAACATCGAAGTGATGTGGCTGATCAACCGGCTCAAGCCCGACTTCAAGACCATCGCCGACTTTCGCAAGAACAATAAACCCGCCTTCATCGCGACCTGCCGTGCTTTCGTTCGATTTTGTCGCACAGCAGGCTTGATCGCCGGTGAATTGGTGGCCATCGACGGCAGCAAGTTTCAGGCGGTCGCCTCCTCACGGCGTCATGTGAATTTGAAGCAGCTCAAGCGCCAGGAAGAAAAACTGGATAAGCGCATCGCTCAGTATCTGGCCGAGCTGGATGAGGCCGACAAGGCTGAAACCACAGATTCAATTGATCGCAGCGCAATCAAAGCAGCACTGGCACAGCTTGAGGCTCGACAACAGGATAATCAGAGTTGCCAGGCACTGATGCGTTCGATGGGCATCGAGCAGTTCAACACTCATGAAAGCGATGCCCGAATGATGCGCACGGCCAAAGGGCCACGTGTGGCCTACAACGTGCAAACCGTCGTGGACGCCGAGCATTGCCTGATTTTGCATCATGAGGTCACCCAGGATGGCGATGACCGAAAGCAACTGGAGCCGATGGCCAAGGCCGCCAAAGCAGAGTTACAGCAAGATGAGCTGACGGTCACTGCCGATGCCGGCTACTCCAATGGCAAGCAGTTTCAGGCCTGCGAGGATGCTTCGATTACGGCCTATGTACCGCCCAATCGTTCGAAAAACCCTGGCAGTCATGAAGAGCAGCTCTTTGAGCGAAAAGACTTTATCTATGAGGCCGGACACGATCGTTTCCAGTGTCCGGCAGGCAAATGGTTAACGCTAAAACAGCACAACAAAGGTGATCGGATCTATCAGGCTGAGGTCGATGACTGCGCCAACTGCGCGCTGAAAACGCAATGCACTCGAGCCCAGCGCCGTTATGTCTCACGACATGCCCATGAAGAGGCTTTCGAGCGGATGGAGCAAAGAATGCAGGCGCATCCTGAGATGATGGCCAACCGAAGATCCATCGTTGAGCACCCCTTCGGCAACCTCAAGCAATGGCTATTTGGTAATGGCCGTTTCTTGCTGCGACAACTGGAGGGGACAAAAGCTGAAATGGCCTTGGCGGTGAATGCTTATAACCTGAAACGAGCGATTAAAGTGCTCGGTGTGCGCCATCTGATGGCTTTGATGGGCTGAGCGGTCATTTTTTCGTCTGCTGCCAATACAAAACAAAACGCCCCGAACAAGTCGGGGCGTTTGCTTGGGCCTTCATCAGTGTGTTTTCACACAGTCTGTTCGGGTCTCTTTTTTATTTCGGGTTCTGTTGTGGTATTGCTGATGTGTCATTTAGTCAAACCGTCAGAGGATTGGTTATGCCGCACAGCAATATATCCAGTACGCCACGCCAGCAGTTGACCGAACGCGTCTTGCAGGCCAAAGCAGCAAACAATCTGACCTGGGCGTCGCTCGCAGAAGACACGGGGCTGAGCGTGGTGTATGTCACCGCGGCGTTGCTCGGCCAGCATCCGTTGCCGCAAGCAGTTGCCGAGGTGGTCGCCGAGCGTCTCGGGCTGGACCGGGACGCGGTTGTCGAGCTGCAAACCATCCCCTTGCGCGGTCATGTGGAAGACGTTTCCAGTGATCCGACTATCTATCGCTTCCACGAGATGGTTCAGGTTTACGGCACCACGCTGAAGGCATTGGTGCATGAACAGTTCGGCGACGGCATCATCAGTGCCATCAACTTCAAGCTGGACATCAGGAAAGTCGAAGACCCGGAAGGGGGAGAGCGTGCGGTAATAACCCTGGATGGCAAATTCCTGCCCTACAAACCATTTTAAGGACGCTGCTATGACTGACAACGGAAGACCCCCGCTGCCACCCTTTACGCTGGAGACGGCTATCCAGAAAGTCCGCGGCGCCGAAGATGGCTGGAACTCGCGCGATGCGGCGAAAGTTGCGCTGGCCTATACCGAAGACACGTACTGGCGTAACCGCAGCGAATTCGTCAACGGTCGCGATGAGGCGCAGGCTTTTCTCGAGCGTAAGTGGCGCAAGGAACTGGATTACCGATTGATCAAGGAGCTCTGGGCATTCACCGATAACCGCATTGCCGTGCGGTATGCCTATGAATGGCACGATGACTCGGGCAACTGGTTCCGTTCCTATGGTAATGAAAACTGGGAGTTCGCGGCGAACGGCCTCATGCAACGGCGCTTTGCCTGCATCAATGATTTGCCGATCGCCGAGTCCGAGCGCAAATACCGCTGGCCACTGGGGCGGCGACCAGATGATCATCCTGGCTTGAGTGAGCTGGGGCTCTGATCATCGCTACTCGCCTTTTATATGAAGAGACCTCAGGGTCTCTTTTTTATTGGGTTCGACTCAAGGCGCTGCCACACGGCAAACCCATACTGGCAAAAAAACGGCACCCACCTTGCCGCTTTGCCTCTCCACAGCGGAAATGCCTTGCCGCTTTTCTGGCATTGCCGCCTCTGCGCTGTCTGTAACCCTCGCAATCATTGGCTTTTGAAACATGGCACGCCGATTGCTTTGTCAGTAACAACAGAATCAGGTCAACCGGCAAAGGTTTCCCGACATGAGCATCAGCTTCGATAAAGCATTAGGCATACATGAAAAGGCTCTGAACTTCCGGGCTCAGCGTGCAGAGGTGTTGGCCAACAACATTTCCAACGCCGACACCCCGAACTTCAAGGCGCGCGATCTGGAGTTCTCTTCGGTGCTGGCTGCCGAAAACGACAAGGCCCAGAACGGTCATTTCGCGCTGAACAAGACCAACAGCCGCCATATCGAAGCCGAGGGCATGGGGAATGACGATGGCACGCTGATGTACCGCACGCCGTCGCAACCTTCGCTGGACCAGAACACCGTTGACTCGCAGGTCGAGACGGCCAGCTACACCGAGAACGCCATGGGCTTCCAGGCCAGCTTCACACTGCTCAACAGCAAGTTCAAAGGGCTGGTTGCAGCCCTTCGCGGAGAATAATTCATGTCACTAGCCAATGTGTTCAACATTGCCGGTAGCGCCATGAGTGCACAGACCACGCGTCTGAACACTACGGCCAGTAACATCGCCAACGCCGAGACCGTGTCGTCGAGCATGGACCAGACCTATCGCGCCCGTCACCCGGTGTTTGCCACCGTGATGCAGGGTCAGCAGTCCACAGGCGGTTCGTTGTTCCAGGATCAGGGCGAAGCGGGTCAGGGCGTTCAGGTCAACGGCATCATCGAAGACAGTTCCAACCTCGAAGCGCGCTACGAGCCCAATCATCCTTCCGCTGACAAGGACGGGTATGTCTATTACCCCAACGTCAATGTCGTGGAAGAAATGGCCGACATGATTTCTGCCAGCCGGTCTTTCCAGACCAACGCTGAAATCATGAACACCGCTAAATCCATGATGCAGAAGGTTCTGACCCTCGGTCAGTGATAGAAGGCGAACGTTATGGCCGTTGATAGCACCTCAGCAAGCACCGTTTCATCGACATTTCTGGACAAGTTGCAGAACCCCACTGCTACCACGACGAACTCTACCGGCACGCTGGGCAAAGACGCGTTCCTGCAGTTGCTCGTGACCCAGATGAAGAACCAGAACCCGCTGGACCCGCAGGACAACACGCAGTTCGTGGCCCAATTGGCGCAGTTCAGCAGCCTTGAAAGCATGCAGAACCTGACCAAGACAGTTGACACGATTGCCTCCAGTTATCAATCGTCGCAGGCCTTGCAGGCATCGTCGCTGGTCGGCCGCTCGGTCATCATCGATTCGAGCTCCACCACCGTGGATACCACCAAGGGCATGACCGGTTCGATTGTCCTGCCGAGCGCCACTTCGGCGACGAGTGTGAAGGTGTATGACGCGCAATCGAACCTGGTCGACACCGTCGAACTGGGTGCGCAGAAAGCCGGCACCATCAGCTTCGCCTGGGACGGTACCGACGGCGACGGTGCCGCGGTTGCGTCGGGCAACTACACCTTCAAGGCTGAAGGTTCGGTTGACGGCAAGAACACACAGCTTTCGACTTACCTGCCTGCCACGGTCAACAGCGTCACGTTGGGTGTGAATGGTGCAGAAACAATGCTCAATCTGGCCAGCGGCAGTGTTGCCTTGTCCAAAGTTCAAACCATCGGATTGTAGAGCCTACCAGGCGCAGGAGTGAAACATGTCTTTCAATATCGGCCTTAGTGGGCTCTATGCTGCAAACAAAAGTCTCGACGTTACCGGCAACAACATTGCCAACGTTGCAACGACCGGCTTCAAGTCTTCGCGTGCGGAGTTTGCCGACCAGTATGCCCAGTCTATTCGCGGCACGTCCGGGCAAACTAACGTGGGCAGCGGTGTATCGACCGCAGCGGTTTCTCAGCAGTTTTCTCAGGGCAACCTGACAACCGGCACTGCCAACAGCCTTGACCTTGCCATCAACGGCAACGGTTTCTTCATGCTCAGCAATAACGGCGAGAAGCTGTACACCCGTGCCGGTGCATTCCACACCGACAAGGAAGGCTTTGTCGTCAACAGCGGCGGCATGAAGTTGCAGGGTTACAACGTTGATGCCAACGGCAGTGTGGTCACGGGTGCGCTGAGCGACTTGAAGGTGGACTCGTCCAACCTCGAGCCCAAGGCGACCTCGGCGATCACTAACGTTGCCAACCTGAACTCCACTACCGCCTTGCCGACCCTTACCACGTTCGATGCGACCGACACCAAGTCGTACAACATGAAGTACAGCACGCCAACCTACGACACTCAGGGTAACGCGCATACGCTGGATCAGTACTTCGTCAAGACCGGCACTAACACCTGGTCCATGTACTCGCTGATGGACGGTCGCAGCATTTCCGACCCGACCACCACCGCAGCTGACAAGAACGACCTGACATTCGACTCCTCGGGTAATCTGGTGGTTGCAGCACCGGGCACCGTGCCATCCGACAGCGCGAACATCAAGTTCAACACTGACGGCACCTTCACCGTCGCCAACTGGGTACCGGGTGTGCAGACCGGTACCGGCACGACCACCAGTTGGGTGGCGAATGGTGCCACGGGTGCTTCCATCAAGCTGAACATGGCTGGCATCACCCAGACCGCGTCGGTGTCGGGTCTGATCACTCAGGATCAGGACGGTTACGCCACTGGCCAGCTCAGCGCCATGAGCGTCGATGCGACCGGTAATCTGTTCGCGACTTACACCAACGGCAAATCTCAGGTGATCGGTCAGACTTCGCTGACCAACTTCGCCAACGTCCAGGGTCTGGCGCAGGCGGGTGGTACCAACTGGCGTGAAACCTTCGCCTCTGGCGTTCCGGTGAGCGGCGTTCCGGAGTCCGGTACACTGGGTTACATCACCGGTCAGGCGCTGGAAGAGTCCAACGTCGACCTGACAATGGAACTGGTCAATCTGATCAAGGCGCAAAGCAACTACCAGGCTAACGCCAAGACCATCTCCACTCAAAGCACCATCATGCAGACCACTATTCAGATGACTTGATAGTGTGACGCATTGAATAGAGCCCCTTTTCGAAGGGGCTTTTTTTTATATTTTTTTTCAGCCTGATGAAGTATCGAGCAAGATTAAAACTTACGGAAAGTTCAGTCGTTGGGCTTGGAAATTTCCTACGCACGATGGTGTGAGAATAAAACTTCCTTATAAACTGCCACGTGTGGCAAGGAAGTGCTCATGTCATTCAATACAGCGATCAGTGGTATTAACGCTGCAAACAAAAGGCTGGAAGTGGCGGGCAACAATATTGCCAACTCCGGGACCATCGGTTTCAAATCATCGCGGGCGCAGTTCTCGGCGCTGTATTCATCTGCCCAGTTGGGCAGTGGCCGCAATGCGATTGGCGACGGTGTGCGCCTTGCCGCAACTCAGCAGAATTTCAATCAGGGCGACAGCATGACCACGTCCGGCAACCCGCTGGACATGCGCATTCAGGGCAACGGTTTTTTTGTGGTGAGCGACAAAGGATCGCTTGCCTATACCCGGGCCGGAGCTTTCCTCAAGGATGCGGCCAATTTCGTCGTCGACAGCGAGGGCGGACGCCTGCAGGGATACGCTGCCAACGATAATGGCGAGATCATGCGCGGCCTGCGCACCGACCTGCAGATTGACACCTCGAATGTGGCTGCCAGAGCCACGACGCGGGTTGCCGAGAACATTAACCTCGACGCCTCGCTGCCGTCACTTGCCCGGTTGCCGGCGTTCGACCCTGCCGACCCCGCCACTTACACCCGTGCCATCGGCCGAACCATTCAGGACGCAGGGTCTGGCACTGGTGCTGGCGCGGTGCCCGCGGCAGATCATGAACTCAAGCAGTATTTCGTCAAGACCGGCGACAGCCAGTGGTCGATGTATGTGCTGGTCGACGGGCGTAATCCGGTGGACCCCAACAGCGTGGCCCCTTTACACGTCACCCTCGAGCAAAAGCCCAACGGGTCACTGTCGTACAGCGGCAATAGTCAGCACCTGCGCAAGATTTCCGACACCGAGTTTGCCCTGCAGGGCTGGCGGCCGGCTCACGAGGTGAATGGGGCCTGGATGAGCAATGGCGCGGCCAGTGGCGGTGCGGTTTCGCTGCCGTTGATCGATGGGTCAGCCAGTATGCTTGATCCGGCCGACGCGGTGATGGATCGACCCGTTCCGGCGTTTGATTCGCTGGACCTGAAAACCTACAGCGATATGTTTGCCAATGCGATTTTTGACAGTCAGGGCAATCAGCACGAGCTGAAACAGTATTTCGTCAAGGATGGCAACAACAGTTGGCGCATGCATGTACTGATTGACGGGCGCAACCCGCAGATGCCCGATTCCACCGAGCCGCTGACGGCTAACATCGTTTTTGATTCCGGCGGTTCGGTGCGTTCGCTGACCGGCAGTTCGGGGCTGGTGAGCACCAACGGCGGCGGGCTGCAGCTTAACGGCTGGACGCCGGCAATGCCTGCCGAGCGGGTAACGGGGCAGGATCGCTGGGTGTCCAACGGCGCGGCCGGCAGTGCAAACGGCATTGAACTGGACTTCACCAACCTGCTACAGCACAACGCTGCCAGCTCGCGTTCCTCGACCCACGTGGACGGGCATGCGGCGGGGCAGTTGAGCAGTCTGAGTGTGGGGCGCGATGGCATTCTGCGTGCCGGTTTTACCAACGGCATGAACAAGAATATCGGCCAGGTGATCCTTGCCAGCTTCGCCAACCCGCAGGGCTTGCAGGCGCGCAGCGATACGCGCTGGACAGAGTCCGCAGAGTCGGGCGTTGCCGATTACGAGGTGCCGGGCGTCGGCACGCTGGGCAGTCTGGTCGGCGGCGCGCTGGAGGGCTCCAATGTGGTATTGGCCGATGAACTGATTGCGTTGATTCAGGCGCAGACGGCGTATCAAGCCAACTCCAAGGCGATATCGACGGAGGCGACGGTCATGCAGACGCTGATTCAGTCAACCTGATCAGATTGAGCAGTCGGATTTGACGAAGTGACCTTTCAGGCGGGTCCAGCCCGGCCCCGGGCTGGTCTGGGCGCAGACAATCCGGCTGTCGCCCTGCCAGCGGTAATAGTGCGCAGGGGCGGCCTGGCAGAGCAGGGCGAAGGTCATCAGGCTCGCGGTCGCGACGCCGACAACGCACACACGAAAAAGCATGACGGTTCCCGTTCAGGGTTGCGGTGCCTGCAAGATTATCACTGTCGATTAGCCTGTTAGCGCGTATCGATGAAGTTTTTTTGGCGGTGTGTCCTGCTCGATGATCAGCAGGCGGCAGTCCGCCGCCGCTATTGGATGGCGCTTTGCCTGAAGGTGATCGTCGCGTGCCGGTTTTTGCTGGTTAATCAGGCATTTGTATCGAGGCTGACAAGTTGGTTCAAAAATTGCTTTAACCCTTTCAGAACAGCTACAGGCGGCAAGCGTCTGTCGGAGGAGGAAGACTGTGGACAAGTTGCTTTACGTCGCCATGAGCGGTGCATCCGAAAACGCGATTGCGCAGAAGGCTCACGCCAACAACCTGGCAAACGTTTCGACCAATGGCTTCATGCGTGACCTTGAACAGGCCCGCTCGATGCCGGTGTTTGGCGAGGTCATGCCGTCGCGTGCCTACGCCATGAGCGAGCGTCCGGGTACTGACTTCTCCGGTGGCGCGATGGTCGAGACCGGCCGCGAACTGGACATCGCCATCAAGGGCGATGGCTGGATTGCCGTGCAGACTCCCGACGGTGGCGAAGCCTACACACGCAGCTCCGGCATGAACATCGATGCCCTGGGCGTGTTGCGCGACGGCAGTGGTTTGCCGGTAATGGGCAACGGCGGTCCGATTGCCGTGCCGCCGCAGCAGCAGATCGAGATCGGCGCCGACGGCACAATCAGCATTCGCTCGCTGGGCGAGAGCCCGCAGGTAATGGCGCAGGTCGACCGTATCAAGCTGGTCAAGCCTGACCTCAAGACCATGGAAAAAGGCCCCGATGGCCTGATCCACACCAAGAGCGGCCGGCCTGCCGATGCAGACGCCACCGTTCAGGTCGAGTCCGGCTTTCTGCAGGCGAGCAACGTCAATGCGGTCGAGGAAATGACTTCGGTGCTGGCCTTGTCCCGTCAATTCGAATTGCACGTCAAGATGATGAAGACCGCCGAAGAAGACGACCAGTCGATGGCTCGCGTCTTGCAACTTGGCTAATCAATGACAGCTTGCGCCGACAAACCGGCGCTTGAGGAGAACACACATGCTTCCTGCACTATACGTCGCCAAAACCGGCCTTGCCGCTCAGGACACCAACCTGACCACCATCTCCAACAACCTGGCGAACGTTTCGACCACAGGTTTCAAGAGTGATCGTGCCGAGTTCCAGGACCTGCTGTATCAGATCAAGCGTCAGCCAGGTGCTCAGTCCACTCAGGACAGCGAGCTGCCATCGGGCCTGCAACTGGGTACCGGTGTGCGCATCGTCGGCACGCAGAAGAACTTCACTGCTGGCAGCCTGCAAACCACCAACAACCCGCTGGACCTGGCGGTCAACGGTCGCGGTTTCTTCCAGGTGACCCAGCCTGACGGCACCGTGGCCTACAGCCGCGACGGTACGTTCCACCTGGACGCCAACGGCCAGATCGTCACTGCCAATGGCTACGCTCTGGAGCCTGCGATTGTGGTTCCGCAGAATGCCCAGACCTTCACGGTCGGCCAGGACGGTACTGTTTCGGTGACGCTGGCAGGTGCAACCGCCACGCCGCAGATCATCGGCAACATCCAGACCGCCGACTTCATCAACCCGGCCGGCCTGCAGGCCATCGGTGGCAACCTGTACCTGGAAACCGGTTCGAGCGGCGCGCCGCAGATCGGCACGCCCGGCCTCAACGGCCTGGGCCCGACCCTGCAGAACACTCTGGAAAACTCCAACGTCAGCACCGTCGAGGAACTGGTCAACATGATCACGACCCAGCGCGCTTACGAGATGAACTCCAAAGTGATCTCGACGGCTGACCAGATGCTGCAAAACCTGACTCAGAACCTGTAAGGCCCTGATGTTGCTGTTGGTAAAACTGCTCAATCCGAAGGGGCGCCTGATAAGCGCCTGCTACACCGCGAGGTTTCAAGTGTCATGAACCGCCCTGGTTTTCCGCGTTTTTCAGTGTTGATCGCTTCATTGTGCGGGATCACCCTGCTGTCTGGCTGTGTTGCGCCGACGGCCAAGCCCAATGACCCTTACTACGCTCCGGTGTTGCCGCGTACGCCCATGTCGGCCGCTTCGAACAATGGCGCTATCTATCAGGCCGGCTTCGAGCAGAACCTGTACGGCGACCGCAAGGCGTTCCGCGTCGGCGACATCATCACCATCACGCTCTCCGAGCGCATGGCAGCGAGCAAGGCGGCGACCTCGGCAATGAGCAAGGACAGCACCAACAGTATTGGTCTGACCTCGCTGTTCGGTTCGGGCCTGACCACCAACAACCCGATTGGCGGCAACGACCTGAGCCTCAGCGCAGGCTACAACGGCGCCCGCACCACCAAGGGTGACGGCAAGGCCGCGCAGAGCAACAGCCTGACCGGCTCGGTTACCGTGACCGTTGCGGATGTGCTGCCCAACGGCATTCTGTCCGTGCGTGGCGAGAAGTGGATGACGCTCAATACCGGTGACGAACTGGTACGCATTGCCGGCCTGGTGCGCGCCGATGACATCGCAACCGACAACACGGTGTCTTCTACCCGTATTGCCGATGCACGTATTACCTATTCGGGGACCGGAGCCTTTGCCGATACCAGCCAGCCAGGCTGGTTCGACCGGTTCTTCCTCAGCCCGTTGTTCCCTTTCTGATAGCGGGATAGACATGATCAAGCTCAAGCAACTGATAGCCGCGACCTTGCTGTTGTCTGCAGCGTTCGGCGCACACGCCGAACGTCTGAAAGACATCGCCAGCATCTCCGGCGTGCGGGCCAACCAATTGATCGGTTACGGTCTGGTGGTGGGGCTCAACGGTACGGGCGACCAGACCACCCAGACCCCGTTCACGCTGCAGACCTTCAACAACATGCTCTCGCAGTTCGGCATCAAGGTGCCGGCAGGTTCGGGCACCGTGCAGTTGAAGAACGTCGCGGCCGTTGCGGTGTACGCGGATCTGCCAGCGTTTGCCAAGCCGGGTCAGACGGTCGATATCACCGTGTCCTCGATCGGTAACTCCAAGAGCCTGCGCGGCGGTGCGTTGTTGATGACGCCGATGAAAGGTGTCGACGGCAACGTCTACGCCATTGCGCAGGGCAACCTGGTGGTCGGCGGTTTTGACGCAGAAGGCCGCGATGGCTCGAAAATCACGGTTAACGTTCCGTCGTCGGGCCGTATTCCCGGTGGTGCGTCGGTCGAGCGTTCGGTACCGAGTGGCTTCAATCAGGGCAATACCCTGACCCTGAACCTCAACCGTTCCGACTTCACCACGGCCAAGCGGGTTGTGGACAAGATCAACGAATTGCTCGGCCCTGGCGTTGCCCAGGCGCTGGACGGCGGTTCGGTGCGTGTGACCGCGCCGCTTGATCCGGGCCAGCGTGTCGATTACCTGTCGATTCTGGAAAACCTGGAAGTCGATCCGGGCCAGACCGCTGCCAAGGTCATCATCAATTCGCGGACCGGCACTATTGTCATCGGTCAGAACGTCAAGGTGTCGCCTGCCGCTGTGACCCACGGCAGCCTGACCGTGACCATCACCGAAGACCCGATTGTCAGCCAGCCGGGTGCCTTGTCCGGTGGCCAGACCGCTGTCGTACCGCGCTCACGGGTCAACGCCCAGCAAGAGCTGCACCCGATGTTCAAATTTGGTCCAGGCACCACGCTGGACGAGATCGTCCGTGCGGTCAATCAGGTGGGCGCTGCGCCCGGTGACCTGATGGCCATCCTCGAAGCCCTGAAACAGGCCGGCGCTTTGCAAGCCGACCTGATCGTCATCTGAGGAGTCGAGTATGGACATGCCCAAGAGCGGAATTTCGTCAGCTGTCGACTCCGGTGCCTACACCGACGTCAACCGGCTGGCGGCGTTGAAGCATGGCGACAAGGACAGCGTGGCCAACCAGAAGAAGGTTGCTCAGGAGTTCGAGTCGCTGTTCGTCAGCCAGATGCTCAAGGCCATGCGTTCGGCCAACGAAGTGCTGGCCAAGGACAATCCGATGAATACTCCGGCCACGCGCCAGTATCAGGACATGTATGACCAGCAACTGGCGGTCACATTGTCCACGCGCGGCAATGGTATTGGCCTGCAGGATGTGCTGATGCGCCAATTGTCGAAAGACAAGGGCATCAACCACGCGGCGGCGACAAACACCACCGACACCGCCAAGGCTGCAACGGCGACCGACGCAGCACCGGCCAAGACCGGCCTGGCGACCAGCGTCTATCAACGTCCGCTGTGGGCCACGCGTTCGGCAGCAGCGGATCAGGCGGCTGCCGCCGTTTCGGCCTCCGGTGAAGGGCGCAATGACATGGCGGCGCTCAATGCCCGTCGTCTGTCGTTGCCGACCAAACTCACCGATCGGCTGCTGGCAGGCATCGTTCCTTCTGCCACGGCCGCCGTCAGCAACAGCCCGGCACCGACTCGCGCGACCGCCAGCACGCCCGGTAACAACGGCGACTGGACACTTGATCCCAACCTGGCACCTGCGCCGGAATACGTTCGCTCCATGGCCCAGCCACCGCTGGCGCCAGCCAAGCGCGCTTTCAGCAACGCCGACCAGTTTGTCGAGACCATGTTGCCGCTCGCCAAGGAAGCGGCAGCGCGCATCGGCGTCGACCCGGTCATGCTGGTCGCGCAGGCGGCATTGGAAACCGGCTGGGGCAAGTCGATCATGCGTCAGCAGGACGGCAGCAGCAGTCACAACCTGTTCGGCATCAAGGCCGCTGGCAGTTGGAAGGGTGCCGAAGCGCGCGCCATCACCAGCGAGTTCCGCGACGGCAAGATGGTCAAGGAGACGGCAGACTTCCGCTCGTACGACTCCTACGCCGACAGCTTCCACGACCTGGTCAGCCTGCTGCAGAACAACAATCGTTATAAAGATGTGGTCAACTCGGCCGATAAACCGGAACAGTTTGTAAAAGAATTGCAGAAGGCCGGGTATGCAACTGACCCGGCCTATGCCAGCAAGATTTCGCAGATCGCGAAGCAGATGAAGAGTTACCAGACTTACGCCGCTGCAACGGGCTCTTCCACGACTTTATAAGGTTTTGAATCATGTCGCTGATTTCAATTGGGCTCTCAGGTATCAATGCCAGCAGTGCCGCGATCAACACCATCGGTAACAACACGGCCAACGTGGATACCGCCGGTTACTCGCGCCAGCAGGTAATGACCACGGCTTCGGCACAGATCAATATCGGTCTGGGTGTCGGTTACATCGGCACCGGTACGACGCTGTCCGACGTGCGTCGTATCTACAACGGCTACCTTGATGCCCAATTGCAAACCAGTACTGCCCTGAGCGCCGACGCGGTTGCGTATTCCGGCCAGGCCAGCAAGACCGATACGCTGCTGTCCGACAGCGCGACCGGCGTGTCCACGCAGCTGGCTGACTTTTTCACCAAGATGCAGGGCATTGCCACCAATGCCACGCAGTCGTCGGACCGTTCGTCATTCCTGACTCAGGCATCTGCCTTGAGCTCGCGTTTCAATTCGGTCGCTTCGCAGTTGTCGTCGCAGAATGACAACGTCAATGCCCAGCTCACCACCTTCACCAAACAGGTCAACGAGCTGACCACGACGCTGGCAAGCCTGAACAAACAGATCACGCAGGCCGGGGCGGGCAACACCACGCCCAACTCGCTGCTCGATTCGCGCAACGAAGCCGTCCGCCAGCTCAACGGTCTGGTCGGCGTGAAAGTGGTCGAAAACAACGGCAACTACGATATTTATACCGGTACTGGCCAGTCGCTGGTCAGTGGCGGCACGTCGTACACCATGTCGGCGACCCCGAGCCCGGCCGATCCGCTGCAGTACAACGTGCAGATCGCTTACGGCCAGACCAAGACTGACGTGACCTCGGTGATTACCGGTGGCTCGATCGGCGGCCTGCTGCGTTACCGCTCCGATGTACTGGTGCCTGCGACCAATGAACTCGGTCGTGCGGCGATGGTGCTGGCCGATCAGGTCAATAGCCAGATGAGCCAGGGCATCGACAGCAAAGGCAACTTCGGCAGCAGCCTGTACGCCAACATCAACAGTGCCGACGCCATTTCGCAGCGCAGTACCGGCAAAACCACCAACAGCGCCGGTTCCGGCAACCTGGACGTGACCATTGGTGATACCAGCAAGCTGACTGCCGACGACTATGAAGTCACTTTCAACGACGCCTCCAACTTCACGGTGCGACGCCTGCCCAACGGCGAAAGCGTCGGCACCGGTGCGCTGACTGACAACCCGCCCAAGCAATTCGACGGCTTCAGTGTCAGCCTCAAAGGCAATGCGCTGGCTGCGGGCGACATCTTCAAGGTCACCCCGACACGCAACGGTGCCTCGGGTATTTCGGTGGTATTGACCGATCCCAAGGACATTGCAGCCGCCGCGCCATTGACCGCGACTGCCGGGGCCAGCAACTCGGGCACAGGTGGCTTTACCCAGCCGGTGTTGAGCACCAAATCCAACATCTACAACAGCGTTCAGACGGCTGACCTGCGTAACGCGGTCAAAGACTCCGCGCCGATGAAGCTGGTGATGGGCGCGGTCAGCAGCACTGGTGTTCAAAGCTATACGCTGATCAACGCGAGTGGCTCACCCGTGCTCGACCAGAATGGCAGTGCGGTGAGCGGCACGATCATTCAGGGTCAGAGCAACGCGCTCAAGCTGAGCGTCGGTTACACCGATAACACGACTACGCCAGCCAGCAAGACGGCGTTCGAAGTGCAGATGACCCTGTCCGGCTCGCCACTGGCCAATGACACGTTCAGCATCGGGTTGACCGGTGCCGGCTCTTCGGACAACCGCAATGCCTTGGCAATAGTGGGGCTGCAGACCGCCAAGACTGTTGGTGTCACCAATGGCGGCGTGGGCACCAGCCTGTCCGGCGCCTACTCTGATCTGGTGTCGGTCGTCGGTACTCTGGCAGGGCAGGGCAAGAGTGATGTCACCGCCAGTGCGGCAGTCGTTGCACAGGCCAAGTCTGCGCGTGATTCGGTTTCGGGCGTATCGCTCGATGAAGAAGCGGCCAACCTGATCAAGTATCAGCAGTACTACACGGCCTCGTCGCAGATCATCAAGGCGGCCCAAACCATTTTCAGCACGCTGATCAACAGCCTTTAAGGAGTCGTGAACCATGCGGATCTCAACTACCCAGTTCTTCGAATCCACCAATGCCAACTATCAGCGTAATTATGCGAATGTGATCAAGACCGGTGATGAGGTCACCAGCGGTATCAAGCTCAATACCGCCAGTGATGATCCGGTAGGTGCTGCACGCGTTCTGCAACTGGCTCAGCAGAACTCCATGCTGACCCAGTACGCGTCGAACATCGGCACGATCAACACCAACATCGTCAATTCCGAAACCGCGCTGACCAGCATCGTCGATACGATGCAGGCGGCTCGTGAAGTGGTCGTGTCGGCCGGCAACGGTGCCTACACCGACTCCGACCGCCTGGCCAAGGCCGCCGAGCTCAAACAGTATCAGAGCCAGATTCTCGGCTTGATGAACAGCCAGGACGCCAACGGACAGTACATTTTCGCCGGCTCCAAGTCTTCGGCACCGCCGTACGCGCAGAATGCCGATGGCACTTATAGCTACAGCGGCGACCAGACCAGCGTCAATCTGGCGATTGGTGATGGCCTGGTGCTTCCAAGCAACACCACAGGCCATGAGGCATTCGAGCAAGCGGTCAACACCACCCGTACCTCGTCGACGCTGCTGTCGCCTGCGACCGACGACGGCAAGGTCGGCCTGACGGGCGGTCAGGTCAAGTCCACCAGCGCTTACAACGCCGGGTATCAGGCTGGCGAACCGTACACCATGACGTTCCTCAGCGGCACGCAGTTCAAGATCACCGATGCCACTGGCACCGATGTCACGACCGATGCCTCGTCTGCCGGTAAATTCAACTACGCCTCGTTCTCTGACCAGACCTTCACCTTCCGCGGTGTAGAGCTGACCATGAACGTCAACCTGTCAGCCGCCGAATCCGCTACGGCGGCAACGGCTGCCACTGCCCTGACCAATCGCAGCTATGAACTGGCCTCAACGCCGGACACGGTCTCGGCCTCGCGCAGCCCGGGCAACACGTCGGCTGCGACTATCAGCAGTTCGGCTGTGGGCAACACAACGGCTGACCGCACGGCGTTCAACAACACCTTCCCGCCCAATGGCGCGATTCTCAAGTTCACCAGCGCCACTGCCTACGACCTGTATGCCTCGCCCGTCACCAGCAGCAGCAAGCCGGTGTCGAGTGGCACACTGACCGGTTCGACCGCCAATGCGTCGGGCGTCAACTTTACCGTTAGCGGTACGCCAGCGGCCGGTGATCAGTTCGTCGTTGAGTCCGGCACGCACCAGACCGAGAACATCCTCAACACGCTGACCGCAGCGATCAAGGCGTTATCGACACCCACTGATGGCAATCTGGTTGCTTCGCAAAAGCTCGATGCCGCGTTGGGCTCCGCGCTTGGCAACATTTCGAGCAGCATTGATCAGGCGTCCACAGCGCGCTCCGCGGGCGGTGCACGTCAATTGGCGGCGACGGCGCAAGGGACGACCAACGAGCTGCTCAAGGGCAACAACACGGTTGAGCAGGGCACCTATGTCAACGCCGATATTGTTGAGGCCACTACCCGATTGACGTTGCAGAAGACCATGCTGGACGCTTCTCAGCAGGTATTCGTCCAGTTGTCCAAGCTGAACCTGTTCAGCCAGCTGTAATCCTGGCGTTGAGCATCCGCCGTCTTTATTTCAGCGGTGAGGGGGGCTACTTGACCGGTAGCGTCCCGCCGCTCGCGAGTCTGTAATAGTGAATTCAGCCCCCCTCGTCAGTATCGTCATCCCCGCCTTCAATCCCCGGTTTTTCCGCGCCGCGCTGCAAAGTGCCTTGAATCAGGTTTACGACAATCTGGAGATCATCGTCTGCGACGATTGCCGCAGTGATGAAATCAAAGCCATTTTCGACGAGTTGGCGCCTGCGTCCAGCGACCGTGCGCGATATGTGCGCAACCCGCAGCGGCTGGGGTTTCAAGGCAACCTGCTGAAGTGCCTGGACGAATCACGCGGCCACTACATCAAGTTTCTGTGTGACGACGACCGCCTCTTTCCGTACTTCATTGCCAATCAGGCAAGCGTTTTGGATGCCTATGAAGACGTGAGTCTGGTGGTTGGCCGACGGCAGTTGGTCGATATCGATGATTACGTATTGCCGGCTCGTCTGGAAAACGTCGGGCTGGTGCCTTATGACGCCGTGTTCAAAGGCGAGGACATGCTGGCGATTTTCGAGCGCACGCCACGCAATTATCTGGGTGGCTTCAGTGCTGCACTGATGCGCCGGGCCGATGTTCTGGAGTACCTGCCTTCTATCGCCCAGTCGGGACAGGGTTTTGTTGCACTGCTGGACTTCGCACTGCTCATTTGCTTGCTGCGCCGGGGCAATCTGGTGGTGCTGCATACTATTCAAAACGTCGAGCGCCTGCATCCAGGTCGTTTCAGCGGCCAGCCAGACATGATCCAGAAAGCGACTACCGAATGGGCCTGGTTGAACGAAATGCTCAAGGCGCGCAGCGGCGAGCAAGCCCCGGCCGAGGGCTGGGTGCGTTTTCTGCCTCTGCGCAAGGCGCTGGAACTGCCCCGTGAGTGGGATGAAGTCGGCCTTCACGGGATAATGGCCAGCCGTCAGGGTGTCATGAACAGCCGGGTGGGCAGCAAAAGTGAAAACTACGCCGAGCTTTACATCGATTGGTTGTCATGTAGGCAATTTACCGCCCCGCAGAAAAAACTGATCGAGCAACGTATCGGGCAGTGGGCATGGCAGCCGCGCATTGTTCCGGTGATCATTGATCCGGCTGGCGATGCCGAAGGGCTGGACATCACCCTGCGCAGCATTGCCGAGCAGGATTACGCAGCCGACTCGGTGGTGGTGCTGACCAATGCCGAGGTTGACGATCCGCAGGTGCTGCGCTTCTCGTTGCAGCCGGATTGGGCACGCCAGTTGAACGAAGTGCTGCCGCTGCTGGAGAACGCCGACTGGGTCTATCTGCTGCGTGCCGGGGACCGCCTGACCCAGCCGTCGCTGCTGGTGCTGGCTGAGCGAATCGCGCAACACGAAGGTCTGCTGTGCGTTTACAGCGACGAAGGCGCACTGGTCGATGGAAAGTCCAGCGAGCCGATCTTCAAGCCTGATTTCAATCTGGACCTGATGCGGGCCTATCCGTATGTCGGTCGCACGTTGGCGTTCCAGCGCCGCAATCTGCTGGACGCAGGCGGCCTGGACCCTGTGCACGGCGAACTGGCGCCGCACGATTTCATCTGGCGTCTGGTGGAAGGCGTCGGGCCTCAGGCCATCGAACACATCGCCGAGGTTCTGGTTGAATCGACCCTGACCTTCGCGCAATGGCTGTCGCTACCTCAGGTGATCAAGCACAACGAGTCGGTGGTATCGGCCCATCTTTCGCGCATTGGCCGAGAGCATGTTATCCACCATGATCAGTTGCCACTGTTGAACCGGATCGAATACCGGCATGCGGCCAGCCCGCTGGTATCGGTGATCATCACTACTCGGGATCAACTGTCAGCACTGGAGCGCTGTGTAGAAAGCCTGCTCAGCAATACCACCTACCCTCATTACGAAGTGCTGATCGTCGACAATGCCAGCAAGAGCGCCAATACCCGCGCCTGGTTTGCCGCGATGAGCGAGTTGGGCAGCGACAAGCTGCGCATTTATTCGCTGACCGAGCCTGGCAGCGAAGCCAGCGCTCAGAACCTCGCCGCCCGGCATGCCAACGGCGACTATCTGCTCATGCTCAGCCCACACGCCGTGCTGCATCAGGCGGACTGGCTGCAAGGCCTGCTCAACCATGCTCAGCGTCCCGAGGTGGGCATCGTCGGGCCGCGAATCCTCACCCCGCAGGGCTCCATTTTGTATGCCGGGATGGTGATGGGCATGGACGGGCTGGCGGGTCGGCCCTTCATAAGCTATCCGGCGGGCTCCAGCAGCTATATGCAGCGCCTGCAATTGACGCAGAACTGGAGCGCGGTCAGTGGCAATTGCCTGATGGTGCGCAAGGACGTATTCGACGGCGCAGGCGCAATGGAGGCGGCAACCTTCACTCAAGGATTGCAGGACCTGGACCTGTGCATGCGGGTCGGACGTGAAGGCTACCTGATTGTCGGCACGCCGGATTCGTCACTGGTACTGGCCGAGCCTGCCGCCGCCGAGCGTTCCGAGGCATCTCGTCAGGCGCTGGATAATGAGCAGCAATCGTTCTTCGAAAAATGGTTACCGAGAATGGCTCGGGACCCCGCCTATAACCCCAATCTGAACCTCACCGAAGTGCAGGCCTTCGATCTTGACCCTGGTCTGCAGATGGGCTGGGAGCCATTCTGCACCCGTCATCTGCCTTCGATTCTGGGCATGCTGGTCAACTCATCGGCAGTGGGCCACTACCGTGTCAGTCAACCGATGCTTGAATTGATCGCGGCCGGGCGAGTGGTTGGCCGAATGTCCTATGAGTCTATTACGCCCGTTGAGGTCGAGCGCCAGCGTCCGGATGTCATCGTTTTTCAAGGACGTTATTCCGAGCCCAAGATCAAGGATATTGTTCTGTCCAAGAGTTACTCCAGTGCCATGCGTATTTTTGAGCTGGATGACTACATCATCGATGTACCCGAACGAAACGAGCACAGGCGCAGCATGCCCGACAACATTGCCCAGATGCTGCGCAAAGGCATAGGTCTGTGCGACCGCGTGGTGGTGTCTACCCAGCCGCTGGCCCAGGCGCTGTCGAGCATGCACAGCGACATTCGCGTGGTGCCGAACATGTTGGCGTCGCACTTGTGGAGCAGCCTCAGAAGCCAGCGTCGCACCTCCGGTAAGCCGCGTATCGGCTGGGGCGGGGGAACCAGTCACCGCGGCGACCTGGAGCTTATTGTCGATGTGGTACGCGAGCTGGCCGATGAGGTCGAGTGGGTGTTCTTCGGCATGTGCCCGGACTTGCTCAAGCCCTATATTCACGAGTTTCACAGCGCTGTCAGCCTGAACTCCTATCCGGCCAAGCTGGCCAGCCTGAACCTCGATCTGGCCCTTGCGCCGTTGGAGTTCCATATCTTCAATGACTGCAAGAGCAATTTGCGTCTGCTGGAGTACGGCGCTTGCGGCTACCCGGTAATTTGTTCGGACACCGAAGCCTACCGCGGCCATTTGCCGGCCACCCGGATCTACACCAACAGCTCCGAAGAATGGCTACAGGCGATTCGCATGCACTTGTCTGACCCTAATGCCAGCTACCGCATGGGCGATGAGTTGCGCGAGACGGTGCTGCGCGATTTCATGTTGCGTGGCGAAAACCTGCAATATTGGGCCAACGGCTGGTTGCCCGACTGACCCGATCTGTTTAATGCGCTCCAGCCAACTGATGGCTGGAGCTGTGCTGTTTTGCTCTTGCGTTGACAGGGCCTTCGGGTCTTCTGGTCACCAGGATCAAGACGCCATCGGTACGAAATTAAGGAAAGCTCATGCAAAGCCATTCTGGAAATGAAACCACCCCGTTGAGCCAGCGTCTGACCCTGCTGTTGCTTGCCGAGAATCAGTCGGACTTTCTGCGTCGTGCCCTGAAGTACTACAGCAGCTACCCGTGCAATCTGATTGTGGTCGATGCTTCGCCTGCGCCCGACGCGCAGGTTGCCGAGCGTACCGGCCTGCAGTACATCCACAATGCCGCACTCAGTGAAGCCGGACTCAGCGCCAGAATTGCAGAAGGCCTCAAGCAGGTGTCCACCCCCTTTGTGGCGTACGCACAGGTCGACAGTTTCCTGCTGCCTGATGCGCTCACCGAAGCTGTGAATTTCCTTGAAGCCAACGAGCATTATGGCGCTTGCCAAGGCTATAGCCTGGGTTATCAGGCCTACGTCGATCGCGTGGATTATTTTCGCCGCGACCGCAAGGTTCATGAGGACTACGCGTCTGATCAGGCCGATGAGCGGCTTCTGAGCTTTATGGGTCAGAGCGTGTCACTGCTCAACGCCGTGACCCGGACCGGGCTGGCGCGTCAGTGGTTCACGTCGGTGCCTGAGGGCACCGAGCTGCACTGGCAGGACATCGGCCAGATGAGCTTTCTGGTTGCGGCTGCTGCGCTACGGATCCTGCCCATTCCCTATGCGTTGCACGTCAACGCTGAAAAGGAGGCAGAGCATCGCTATGGCGCTGCCATTGCAGGGGCGGTCAAACATATCGACCCCAAGGCGAAAGCCGAGCGCGAAACGCTTGCGCGCAGGGTTGTCTCGACGCTGGGCAATGTGTCGGGTTTTGACGGCGAGCAGGGCGCGCAGCACATATTGGCCGGCCTCGCAGCCATGGCTGAATGCCTCGAAACCCAGCCCTATCAGGCGGGCGAAAAAATTATCAGTTCAGTGTGGAACGTCGCACTGGCGCAGGCCGATGCGCTGTTCGAGCCTCGTCAGTTCGTTGAACTGCCGTTCTACAACCAGCCACTGTTCGATGAACTGGCGAGAATCGAGTTTTTGATCCATCTGTTGCCGGCAGGTCATGCGCAACTGGAAGGGCTTGAGGCGGTGCTGGTCAAACAGGCCGAGCTGCTGCGTGTGCAGAGCAACCCGGACGCCGAGTCACTGTTGAGCCGTCTGTGGCAAGCCTACGCAAGATACGCCTTCAGCCACAGTGTCGTGCAAAGTCTGGCCGATGAGTTGGGCAAGTCCGATGACGAGGAAGACATTGAATGCGCCGAGCGCATCGTTGCCTGGGGCCAGCGTTTGCAGTCTGATTCCGCATTCGATAACAGCCAGTTGCTGAAAAGTATGGCTTCCGGCAAGTTGCTCGACTGGCTCGATTCACGTGATCCGGCCCCGGCACAACTGAAAAAGCTGACTGCGCAGCTGGCGCGTCGGCCAGCAGGTTCGCAGATCGGTATTTTGCTGCTTGATCTGGAAGCCGATGTGTTCAAGCTGCAGGCAACTTTCGACAGCCTGATCAACGGCCATTATCGGGGTTTCAAAGTCGTGGTGTTCACCACCGGTGACCTGCCGGCAACCACCACCTTGAATGACACCCTGCACTTCGTCAAAGTCGCCGAAAACAATTATGTCGACAAGATCAATCAGGTCGTCAAACAGGCGTCCAGCGACTGGCTGATGCTGGCGCAGGCGGGTGAAGAGTTCACCCGCAGCGGTCTGTTGCTGGCCAGCGCCGAGCTGATTGACGCTGCGCAATGCCGGGCGGTCGCGGTGGATGAAATTCACCGTCAAGCCAATGGCACCCTGGCACCGTTGTTCCGTCCGGGCTTCAACCTGGATCTGTTGCAAAGTTTGCCGACGCTGGCCGCTCGGCACTGGCTGGTTCGTCGTGATTTGCTGGTCGAGGCGGGCGGTTATTCGCGAGAGTTTCCAAAGGCGCTGGAATTCGACCTGCTGCTGCGCTTGATCGAACAGGGCGGCATGAGCGGTCTGGCGCACTTGAGCGAGCCGGTATTGATCTGCGATGCGCCCGAGCTTGAAGACAATCAGGACGAGCAAAAAGCGCTGACCCGTCATCTGGGCCAGCGTGGTTATCAGGCGGAAGTCAGTTCGGCATTGCCCGGCACCTACAAGATTGATTATCGCCATGCTCATCGGCCGATGGTCTCGATTCTGCTGCACAGCCAGGACAATCTGCCGCAATTGCAGCGTTGCCTGCACAGCATCCTGCAGCGCACCCGCTATCAGCGCTATGAAGTGTTGATTGGCGATAACGCCAGTACCTCTGCCGAGCTGTCGACCTGGCTTGACCAGCAGCAACAGTTGTCCAGCCGGGTGCGCGTATTCCGCGCCGATCAGCGTGTGAGTACGGCAGCGTTGCGCAACCTGGTCAGCCAGGAAGCCAAGGGTGAGTACCTGATTCTGCTGGATGCCGAGAGCCAGATCGTCAACGTGGGCTGGATCGAGTCACTGCTCAATCAGGTACAGCGCCCGGAAGTCGGCGTGGTCGGCGCACGTCTGGTGGACCGCGAGGGCACGGTGACCCAGGCGGGCCTGATTCTGGGGCTCAATGGTGGCGTGGGCTCGGGCTTTGTCGGCGAGCCGAAGACGTCCCGAGGTTACATGCAACGCCTGGTGGTGGAGCAGAACTACTCTGCCGTGTCATCAGCGTGCCTGATCATTGCCAAGGAGCTGTTCGACGCGCTGGGTGGCCTGGATGAAGAGGTGTTTGCCGAGTCGCTGGGTGACGTCGATTTGTGTCTCAAGGCCGCGCAGGCAGGCTATCTGACTGTCTGGACCCCGCATGTTCAAGTGGTGCATTCGGGTGTGGTGCATGCGCCCGAACAAACCCTTGGCGCGTTGATCGGCAAATGGTCGGCGCAGTTCGCGCAGGACGAAGCCTATAACGCCAATCTCGACCGCAATGACCGTGGGTTCACGCTGGCGGTTTAAGCGTTATGCGGCAGGCGATCCGGCTGTTTTTGCGGTCGGATCGTCTCCCTTGCATCGCCACTCCACATCCTTTTTCCCCCTGCCAATAATCGCAAAGCGTGCACACCGGCGTGACCTGCGGGTCATAACGTGCATCTTCACTGTATTGTGTTACAGGGAACGACACACGCCTGGCTTGCTTTAACGTGCCCCGCGCCCTGAAAATGTCGGTAAATCACCTCTATTCTGTAGCGCCCTGATTTTATCGGGACGAAAAATGACCTGTTTACTCATCGGGAAGCCATGATGATTGGCATTAAAAACATAGCGAGTTACGTGCCCACTGCTGGCGTTGATAACTACGCTCAAGGTGCCAGTTTCGGCAAGGATGAAGATTTCATCCTCGGGAAAATCGGTTCCACCTTCCTGCCGCGCAAAGACGCTGGCCAGGAAACCTCGGATTTGTGCGTTGAAGCGGCCAACACGTTGTTTGCCAACAACCCGCAGCTCAAGCGCGAAAGCATCGACGTACTGATTGTCGTCACCCAGAACGGCGACGAAGAAGGCCTGCCACATACCGCTGCCATCGTTCAGGACAAGCTGGGGCTGTCGACCAACGTTGCCGCGTTCGACATTTCGCTGGGCTGTTCCGGGTATGTCTATGGCATTTATGCAATCAAGGGCTTCATGGAAGCCGCAGGGCTGAAAAACGGCCTGCTGATCACCGCTGATCCGTATTCGAAAATCGTCGATCCGCAGGATCGCAACACCACCATGTTGTTTGGCGATGCAGCCACGGCAACGTGGATGGGCGAGGGCGCTGCCTGGCAGTTGGGCAAGGCCAAATTCGGCACCGACGGTTCCGGTGCGCCGCACCTCAAAGTGAGCAATGGCGTGTTTTTCATGAATGGTCGTCAGGTGTTCAACTTTGCCTTGCTCAAGGTTCCCGCGCATTTGCATGAACTGCTGAGCGAGTCGGACCTGACGCCGGACGATATCGATGCGTTCTGTATTCATCAAGGCAGCGCTGCGATTGTCGATGCCGTTGCACGTCGCTTTGAAGACAAGCCCGAGAAGTTTCTCAAGGACATGGTCGAAACGGGTAACACGGTGTCTTCCAGTATTCCATTGCTGATTGAAAAGCATGTGCTTAACTCTGACTGGAGTCGGGTTGCGCTGAGCGGTTTCGGTGTAGGCCTTTCCTGGGGTTCTGCAATTATCTATAAAGCCTGAATCACCGCAGGCTAAAAAGAGCGCCCGTGGCTAGTTCATCGGGCGCTTTTTTTTGACTAATCGATTCATTGCACATTTTTAAACTTGGACGTGTGTCATCTGCGCGTGGCAAATGAAGTCCAGGCAGCAGTTCTCCTCGTGTCACATGGGTTCGGTTTCGCCTTAACCCCTTGTTTTATAAGGGGTGGAGGAATGATGGCAAAATATTCAAAAAAAACGCTCAAGCAACCTGCCATCGCGACGATAACTATTACGAAGGTTCTCTAGGCACACCCGGCGCTTGCAGGGGCCGGAAGCCACGTAGTACCAAACCAACGAGGAATTCATCATGGCTTTAACAGTAAACACCAACGTAGCATCGTTGAACGTCCAGAAGAACCTGGGTCGCGCCTCCGACGCTCTTTCGACCTCGATGACTCGTCTGTCCTCCGGTCTGAAAATCAACAGCGCTAAAGACGACGCTGCCGGCCTGCAAATCGCTACCAAGATCACTTCGCAGATCCGTGGCCAGACAATGGCGATCAAAAACGCCAACGACGGTATGTCCCTGGCGCAAACCGCTGAAGGCGCACTGCAAGAGTCGACCAACATTCTGCAGCGTATGCGTGAACTGGCTGTTCAGTCGCGAAACGACAGCAACAGTGCCACCGACCGTGAAGCGCTGAACAAAGAATTCACCGCGATGAGTTCCGAGCTGACCCGTATCGCTCAAAGTACCAATCTGAACGGCAAGAACCTGCTTGACGGTTCCGCCAGCACCATGACTTTCCAGGTTGGTTCCAACTCTGGCGCTTCGAACCAGATCTCTCTGACTTTGAGCGCAAGCTTCGACGCAAACACCCTGGGCGTCGGTTCGGCTATCAGCATCACCGGTGCCGATAGCGCCACTTCCGAGGCTGCTTTCTCTGCCGCTGTTGCCGCTATCGACTCGGCTCTGCAGACCATCAACTCCACCCGTGCTGACCTCGGTGCTGCACAAAACCGTCTGACCAGCACCATCTCCAACCTGCAGAACATCAACGAAAACGCCAGTGCTGCACTGGGTCGCGTACAAGATACCGACTTCGCTGCTGAAACTGCACAGCTGACCAAGCAACAGACCCTGCAACAGGCTTCCACCTCTGTTCTGGCTCAGGCTAACCAGCTGCCATCCGCTGTACTGAAACTGCTTCAGTAATATCGGCATGAGTTTTAGCGGGGGAGTGCGTAATAGCGCTCTCTCGCTTTTTTACTTTCGGAGGTGATGGTCATGGATATGAGTGTAAAGCTGAACGTGTCTTATCCGGCCGTTCAACCGGCAAGTCAGGCCCCCGTGTCGGACAAGTCTGTTGACAAGCCAGCCGACGTCAAATCGGTGGAGCGTGTCGCTGCTCCTGAAGAAAGTAAAGGCTCGGATTTGCACAAGGATGATTCTCAGGACGAGGCGAAAGTCAAAGCCGCTGCAGAAGACATCCAGAAATTTTTTCACTCGGTGAAGCGCAATCTCGAGTTTTCGATTGATGAAGCTTCTGGCAAAGTGATCGTCAAGGTCATTGCCAGTGACTCGGGTGAAGTGGTAAGACAAATTCCCAATGCAGAAATCCTGAAACTGGCCGATAGCCTGAGTGATGCGAACAGCTTGTTGTTCCGCGCCAGAGCGTGATCGCCGGTACGGTACTTGTTGCAGGTTGCCTGATGCGTTGACGCGACAGAAAAACCGGCGACATTCTTGAAGGGAGAAGCAAAATGGCAAGTCCAATTACATCGACAACGGGCCTGGGTTCGGGTCTGGCAATTACCGCCATCGTTCAGGGGTTGGTCGGTGCTGAAAAAGCGCCCAAGCAGAACCAGATCGACAAGCAGACCGCCACCACCTCTGCATCGCTGTCGGGCGTCAGTCAGTTGACGTCTGCACTGGCTGCGTTTCAGAAAACCCTGGATACCCTGGGCAGCTCGACGACGCCTGCGTTTCAGGGTTTCGCTGCGACATCTGCCAATGAAGCAGTGGTCAAGGCGACTGCCGGCAACACGGCCGTCAACGGTAGTTACGCGATAGGTATCACCCAGCTGGCAACCCCTTCAAAGGTCGCGACAGCCGCGCTGAGCTCTACGCAGGCGAGTGCTATTCCGAGTGGTACCCTGAAAATCACTCAGAATGGCACTGACTACAGTGTCGCGATCGACAAGACCTCGACACTGCAGGAAGTGCGCGACAAGATCAACTCGTCGCTGCAGGGCAAAGGCATTACCGCCAACATTATCAACGACGACAACGGTGCCAGGCTGGTCTTCAGTTCGACGACCACCGGCAAAGGCAGTGACATTTCGGTGGTGGGTGCTTCCGGGCAGGAAGCGCTGAACATTGATGGCACCAAGTTGATGAGCGACTCAAGCACGGGGACCGATGCCAGCGGCAAAGCAATTCCCGGAGCCGGTGCGATTACTGCGACCGCCAAGGACGCTGCCTTCACGGTTGACGGTCTGAGTCTGACCAGCAAGACGAACACGGTCAGCACCGCGATTTCCGGCATGACCTTTGATCTGGTCGCGCCAAGTGCCGCTGGAGCAACGACCACTGTCACAGTGGCTACCAACACCGATGGGCTGAAGGCGTCGCTGCAGTCCTTCGTGGACTCCTACAACACGCTGGCCACCCTGGTGACTTCCCTGACCAAGGGTTCGATCAGCGACAAAGGCGTTTTCACGGCGGCCGCCCTTACCGGTGACGCAACGCCGCGTGCGCTGCTGGCGACTATTCGCGATCAGTTGGCGGGCGCTTCTTCAAGGGCCGGTCTGAGTGCTCTGTCGCAGTTGGGCATCAAGACCCAGCAGTCCAACGGTACGCTGTCGCTCGACACCGCTACATTCACCGCAGCGCTGAACGACAAAAAGCTGGGCAGCCAGATCCAGACCATGTTCACCGGTACGGGCGCAACAAATGCTGACGGTACGGTGGATGGCGGCCTGGTTGCTCGGATGAGCAAAGCGCTTTTACCCTACACGAAGGCCGACGGCGTTCTGGCCAGCAAGACAAGCAGTCTGACTAAAGTCCAGACCCGAATCGCCAGTGATCAGGATGCCCTTGATCGTCGTATCGAAAGTCTGACGGCCAGCCTGACCAAGAAGTACAACGCGATGGACCTGGTGGTCGGGCAGCTCAAAGCGACCGCGACCAGTATCACTTCGATATTCGAAGCGATGAACGCGCAGAAAAACGCTTCGTAAATTTAATTGACAGCAGTATCAAGAACCCGACTTCGTGTCGGGTTCTTGCTTTTGGGCTAAAGTTTCTGCGCGATGCGTCGATAGCTTGAATATCAGTATTCTGGATTTGTGACGAGGCCCCCCATATGAATCCGATGTTAGCGTTGCGGCAGTATCAGAAGATCGGCTCCCAGGCTCAGACCTCGGAAGCCAGCCCTCATCGTCTGGTTCAAATGTTGATGGAGGGTGGCCTGGACCGTATCGCTCAAGCCAAGGGTGCCATGGCGCGCCGTGACGTCGCCAGCAAAGGCGTGTTCATCAGCAAGGCAATCGGCATTGTCGGTGGTCTGCGTGAAGGGCTGGACTTGGATAACGCCCCCAGCGAAGCGCTGGTCAGGCAGGACAGCCTTTATCACTACATGATGACGCGTCTGGCCGAAGCCAATGCCCGCAACGATCAGAAGATGCTCGACGAAGTCGCCGGTCTGCTGATCACGGTCAAGGAAGGCTGGGACGCGATTGCCACTGTGCAATAACCTGCTGCTCTAGGAGAACAATAAAATGAGTGCTGCGCTCAAGCGTATCGAAGAAACCCGGGAAGCCTTGGTCGGGGCGTTGGCCGAGCGCGACTGGGAGGCTATCGTCAAGCTTGACCTGGCGTGTCGCGAGTGTGTGGATGCGGTGGTCAGCGAAGCGCCTGCCGACGAACCTGCGCTGCGTAGCAACCTTGAAGAGCTGCTGGGTGTCTATCGGCAACTGATTGATGTTGCAACCGGCGAGCGTCAAGCCGTCGTCGATGAAATGACGCAAATCCAGAATGCCAAAAATGCGACGAAGGTATACCATCTGTTCGGTTGACTGATAATTGTCATTTAATCCGTCGACAAGAGTTTCGCCATAAATTTGACTGTGTTCGTTTTTTTGACTTAACTAGTGATGTTTACTATTTTCTGGCGTCTCATGGTTATACCGGCTGAGATGCCAAGCTGCCCCCCAATCATGGGCATTGAGTTGACTAGGGAAGTTGCTATTGCATGTGGCGTGAAATCAAGATTCTGCTAATCGATGACGATAGCCAGCGCCGCCGGGATCTGGCGGTTATCCTGAACTTTCTTGGCGAAGAAAATCTCTCCTGTTCCAGCCAGGACTGGCAGCAGGTGGTCGGCTCTTTGGCGTCCACGCGAGAGGTTCTGTGCGTGCTGGTCGGGAACGTCAGCGCGCCGGGCAGCCTGCAAGGGCTTCTTAAGACCATCGCGGCATGGGATGAGTTCCTTCCCGTGCTGCTGTTGAGCGAAAACTCTTCCGTCGAGCTGCCGGAGGATCTGCGCAGACGCGTGCTCTCCGCGCTCGAAATGCCCCCCAGCTACAGCAAGCTGCTCGACTCCCTGCACCGTGCCCAGGTCTATCGTGAAATGTACGATCAGGCCCGCGAGCGCGGTCGTCATCGCGAGCCGAACCTGTTCCGCAGCCTGGTAGGCACCAGCCGCGCGATCCAGCACGTACGACAGATGATGCAGCAAGTCGCCGACACTGACGCCAGCGTCCTGATTCTCGGTGAGTCGGGGACCGGCAAGGAAGTTGTTGCCCGTAACCTGCATTACCATTCCAAGCGCCGTGATGCGCCGTTTGTGCCGGTCAACTGCGGTGCCATTCCGGCCGAGTTGCTCGAAAGCGAGTTGTTCGGGCACGAGAAGGGCGCGTTTACCGGGGCAATCACCAGCCGCGCCGGCCGCTTCGAGCTGGCCAACGGCGGTACGCTGTTCCTCGATGAAATCGGCGACATGCCACTACCGATGCAGGTCAAGCTGCTGCGTGTATTGCAGGAGCGGACCTTCGAGCGCGTTGGCAGTAACAAGACGCAGAGCATTGACGTGCGCATTATTGCCGCTACGCACAAGAACCTCGAAAACATGATTGAGCTTGGCAGCTTTCGCGAAGACCTTTATTACCGTCTCAATGTGTTCCCTATCGAGATGGCACCGCTGCGTGAGCGCGTAGAAGACATCCCGCTGCTGATGAACGAATTGATTTCACGTATGGAACACGAAAAGCGCGGTTCCATTCGCTTCAACTCGGCAGCGATTATGTCGCTATGTCGTCACGCCTGGCCGGGCAACGTTCGCGAACTGGCCAACCTGGTCGAGCGCATGGCGATCATGCACCCGTACGGTGTGATCGGCGTGGCCGAGCTGCCGAAAAAATTCCGCTATGTCGATGATGAAGACGAGCAGATGGTCGACAGCATGCGCAGCGATATCGAAGAGCGCGTGGCCATCAACAGCAACACACCGAACTTCGCATCCGGTGCCATGCTGCCGCCTGAAGGGCTTGACCTGAAAGACTACCTGGGTGGTCTGGAACAAGGTCTGATTCAGCAGGCGCTGGACGATGCCAACGGCATTGTGGCTCGCGCAGCGGAGCGCTTGCGGATTCGCCGGACCACCCTGGTCGAGAAGATGCGCAAGTACGGTATGAGCCGTCGTGAGGGTGATGAACAGGCGGAGGATTGACGCCTGTTTCAAACGCCAAAAATCAAGCCCTTGAATTTTCAAGGGTTTTTTTTCGGCACGAGGATTGCTAAGTCTCTCTTAACACACCGTTTACTGACGGTTCGCCACGAGAGAGATGAACTATGTCCCAGGCCGCCCAACTGACGTCCGCCCAATCTGCTCAGGCCCGGTACTCCCCGGAGCTGGAAAGTCGTCAGGGGCTTGAGCAGGCGTTCTCGCTGTTCAATCAGATGTCCGCACAGTTGACCGATTCCTACGGGTTGCTGGAAGCGCGTGTCACCGAACTCAAGGGTGAACTGGCAGATGCCGGTGTTCAGCGTCTGCAGGAACTGGCAGAGAAAGAGCGCTTGGCCAACCGCCTGCAGAACCTGCTTGATCTGCTCCCCGGTGGCGTCATCGTCATCGACGGCATGGGGGTGGTGCGTGAGGCTAACCCGGCTGCCATCGATCTGCTCGGCCAGCCCTTGCTGGGCATGCTCTGGCGTCACGTCATCAGCCGCTGCTTTGCCCCGCGTGAAGACGATGGCCACGAAGTCTCCCTCAAGGACGGCCGCAGGCTTTCCATTGCAACCCGTTCTCTGGACGCCGAGCCCGGGCAACTGGTGCTGCTTAACGACCTGACCGAAACCCGTCGCCTTCAGGAGCAACTGGCTCGCCACGAGCGTTTGTCGTCGCTGGGCCGGATGGTTGCTTCTCTGGCGCATCAGATTCGCACGCCCTTGTCGGCGGCAATGATCTACGCCAGTCATCTGACCGAGCAGGAATTGCCGGTGGAAACCCAGCAACGCTTTGCCGCGCGGCTCAAGGATCGCCTGCATGAGCTTGAACACCAGGTTCGCGACATGCTGGTGTTCGCCCGTGGCGAGTTGCCGCTGACGGACCGCCTAACGCCCGGTGCGCTGTTCCATGCGCTGCAAAACGCTGCCGCGACCCATGTGCAAGGCGTGTCGGTGCGCTGGCAGTGCGACAGCATCAATGGCGAGCTGCTGTGCAATCGCGACACATTGGTCGGTGCGTTGCTCAACCTGATTGAAAACGCCGTCCAGGCCAGTGCCGGGCGGACATTGCTGAAAGTGCATGCCTACAGTCGCGGCAACGTGTTGCGCGTGTGCTTCAGCGATAACGGCAGCGGCATGGACAAGGCCGCCCTGGCGCGTATCGGTGAGCCGTTCTTTACCACCAAGACCACCGGCACCGGGCTCGGTCTGGCCGTGGTGACGGCGGTGTCGCGTGCGCATCAGGGCGGCGTGCATTATCTGTCGCGGGTCGGGCGTGGCACCTGTGCAATCGTCAGCCTGCCACTGATTCCGGCTTCAAGCCCGACGGGTACTCACTGATGCCGATCAACGTGCTGTTGGTCGAGGACGACCGTTCGCTGCGCGAGGCGCTTGGGGAAACTCTGGAGCTGGCCGGTTATGGATACCAGGCGGTCGGCTCTGCGGAAGAGGCGCTGGTCGCGGCCGAGGCGCAGCCGTTCAGTCTGGTCATCAGTGACGTCAACATGCCGGGCATGGACGGTCATCAATTATTGAGCCTGTTGCGCAGTCGGCATCCGCAACTGCCGGTACTGCTGATGACCGCCCACGGCGCAGTCGACCGGGCGGTCGATGCCATGCGTCAGGGCGCGGCGGATTATCTGGTCAAGCCTTTCGAGCCCAAGGCCCTGATCGCGCTGGTTGCGCGTCATGCACTGGGGCGCTTGGGGCCTGCCGAGAGTGACGGGCCGATCGCGGTCGAACCCGCCAGCATCCAGTTGCTGAACCTGGCCAGTCGCGTGGCGAAAAGCGACTCCACCGTGCTTATTTCCGGCGAGTCCGGTACAGGCAAAGAGGTACTGGCGCGTTTCATTCATCAAAATTCGCCGCGGGCCGATAAGCCTTTTATTGCGATCAACTGCGCCGCCATCCCTGACAACATGCTGGAAGCGACGCTGTTCGGTCATGAAAAGGGCTCGTTCACTGGCGCAATTGCGGCGCAGGCAGGCAAATTCGAACAGGCAGACGGCGGCACAATCCTGCTCGACGAGATTTCTGAAATGCCCATGGGGCTGCAAGCCAAGCTGCTGCGCGTATTGCAGGAGCGAGAGGTCGAGCGCGTCGGTGCGCGCAAGCCGATCACCCTGGACATTCGTGTAGTTGCAACCACTAACCGCGATCTGGCCGGTGAAGTGGCGGCGGGGCGTTTTCGCGAAGATTTGTTTTATCGGCTTTCGGTATTCCCGCTGGCGTGGCAGGCATTGCGTCAAAGGACTGCCGATATTCTGCCGTTGGCCGAGCGACTGCTGGCCAAGCACGTCAATAAAATGAAGCACGCGCCGGTTCGTCTTTCTGCCCAGGCGCAGCAGTGTCTGGTGAGTTACCCGTGGCCCGGCAACGTGCGTGAACTGGATAACGCCGTGCAGCGGGCTTTGATTCTGCAGCAGGGCGGGGTGATAGAGGCGCAGGATTTCTGTCTTGCCGGGCCGGTCACCAGCCTGCCTGTCGCGGTGCCCAGTGAGGCTGTGCCCCCTCAGCCTGTCATTTCTTCGGCAGAGAATGCCGGTGTTGGCGTGGGTGCTGAATCAGCCGGGGCGCTGGGGGATGACCTCAGGCGTCGTGAGTTTCAAATGATCATCGACACGCTGCGTGCCGAGCGCGGCCGTCGCAAGGAAGCCGCCGAACGGTTGGGTATCAGCCCGCGTACATTGCGTTACAAGCTGGCGCAGATGCGCGACGCCGGGATGGATGTCGAGGGTTATCTGTTTGCCACATGAGCAGGTGGCGCGCGATGAGCGTGTGTTCGATTTTCGTGTGGGTTTTGTATAACCGACGGAAGCCATAATCGCCGACGCCCCTTGATATACAGGCGGTCCAGGGCGATTTGATGTCGGGCAACACGGCATTCCTGCAGGGTGTGCCAAATTGCCACTATCCAGCTGGCACCGTTGTTGCTAAGTCTTCTGTACCCGCTGAATCAGTGTCAAAAATTTGCGGGCCTTACGAGAGAAAACGTCCATGAGCCAAGGTGTTGAATTTAATCGCTTGATGTTGGATATGCGGGCCATGCAGATGGATGCGATGTCTGCACCCAAGCCCGTGTCCGGCGCGCAGGAAGCCGGAGCCAGCAGCTTCGCCGACATGCTTGGCCAGGCCGTCAACAAAGTTGCGCAGACCCAGCAGGCTTCCAGCCAGTTGGCCAATGCATTTGAAGTTGGGAAGAGCGGCATCGATCTGACCGACGTCATGATCTCGTCGCAGAAAGCCAGTGTGTCTTTTCAGGCGTTGACCCAGGTTCGTAACAAGCTGGTTCAAGCTTACCAAGACATCATGCAGATGCCGGTTTAAGGGACGTACTGAGTCATGGCCGAAGCAACTGCCGATACCGTTCCTGCAAGAGCGGGCGCTTCCGATAAGAAACCGCTGTTCGGTTTGTCTTTTCTGGAAAATCTCTCTGAAATGACCATGCTGCGTCAGATCGGCCTTATGGTCGGTCTTGCCGCGAGCGTGGCCATCGGCTTTGCCGTGGTGCTCTGGTCCCAGCAACCTGACTACCGTCCGCTTTATGGCAGCCTGGCGGGCATGGACAGCAAGCAGATCATGGACACCCTGACGGCGGCGAACATCAACTACACCGTCGAGCCCAATTCCGGTGCGCTGCTGGTGAAGTCCGATGACGTACAGCGTGCGCGTATCCAGCTGGCGCAGGCGGGCGTGGTTCAGAACGACGCCAATATAGGTTTTGAGATCCTCGACAAGGATCAGGGGCTGGGGACCAGTCAGTTCATGGAAGCCACGCGTTATCGCCGTGGTCTGGAAGGCGAACTGGCTCGTACCATCTCCGCCCTGAACAATGTCAAGGGTGCCCGTGTGCACCTGGCCATTCCGAAAAGCTCGGTGTTTGTCCGCGACGACCGCAAGCCCAGCGCTTCGGTATTGGTCGAACTGTATGCCGGCCGTTCGCTGGAACCCAGCCAGGTGCTGGCCATCATCAATCTGGTGGCCACCAGCGTACCCGAGCTGAGCAAGTCGCAGATTACTGTAGTCGACCAGAAGGGCACGCTGCTGTCTGATCAGGCGGAAAACTCCGAACTGACCATGGCTGGCAAGCAATTCGATTACAGCCGTCGTATGGAAGGCATGCTGACCCAGCGCGTGCAGAACATTCTGCAGCCGATTCTGGGCAATGATCGCTATAAGGCTGAAGTCTCGGCAGTGGTCGATTTCAGCGCCGTCGAATCGACCGCAGAAAGCTTCAACCCTGACCAGCCTGCCTTGCGCAGCGAGCAATCGGTCAACGAACAACGTTCCAGCAGTTCAAGCACCGGCGGTGTACCGGGGGCATTGAGCAACCAGCCACCGGGCCCTGCCACCGCACCGCAAAATGCGGCGGCGGGTGCTGCCGGTGCGGCAGGCCCTATCGCTCCAGGCCAGCCGCTGCTGGATGCCAACGGTCAGCAGATCATGGATCCGGCAACCGGTCAGCCAGCGTTGGCGCCATACCCGGCCGACAAGCGCGTGCAATCGACCAAGAACTTCGAGCTGGACCGCTCCATCAGCCACACCAAGCAACAGCAGGGTCGTCTGACCCGCCTGTCGGTCGCGGTAGTGGTCGATGACATGGTCAAGACCAACGCAGCCAACGGCGAGGTTTCCCGTGCGCCGTGGAGCGCCGCGGACCTGGCCCGTTTCACGCGTCTGGTACAGGATGCCGTCGGTTTCGACGCCAGCCGTGGTGACAGTGTCAGCGTAATCAACGTGCCGTTCTCCAGTGAACGCGCCGAGGTTCTGCCTGAAGCGTCGTTCTATTCGCAACCGTGGTTCTGGGACATCGTCAAGCAGGCTGTGGGGGTGATCTTCATCCTGATCCTGGTGTTCGGTGTGCTGCGTCCGGTGTTGAACAACATCACCAGCGGCAAGAGCAAGGAACTGGCCGGTTTCGGTGGCGACGCCGAACTGGGTGGCATGGGCGGTCTGGATGGCGAGTTGTCCAATGACCGTGTCAGCCTGGGCGGCCCGCAAAGCATCCTGCTGCCTAGCCCTACCGAGGGTTATGACGCACAGCTGAACGCAATCAAGAGCTTGGTGGCCGAAGACCCGGGTCGTGTGGCTCAGGTCGTGAAAGAGTGGATTAACACTGATGAATGATCGAGCCATGGTAGCCAAACTCTCCAAAGTCGAGAAAGCTGCGGTATTGCTGCTTTCTCTGGGTGAAACCGACGCGGCCCAGGTGCTCCGGCACATGGGCCCCAAGGAAGTCCAGAAAGTGGGCGTCGCGATGGCTCAGATGCGCAACGTGCATCGCGAGCAGGTCGAAGAGGTGATGAGCGAATTTGTCGACATCGTCGGCGATCAGACCAGCCTCGGGGTTGGTTCGGACGGCTACATCCGCAAAATGCTCACCCAGGCACTGGGCGAAGACAAGGCCAACGGCCTGATCGACCGCATCCTGCTGGGTGGTAACACCAGCGGTCTGGACAGCCTCAAATGGATGGAGCCACGCGCCGTCGCCGACGTGATCCGTTTCGAGCACCCACAGATTCAAGCCATCGTGGTGGCCTATCTGGACGCCGACCAGGCCGGTGAAGTGCTCGGCCATTTCGACCATAAAGTGCGACTGGATATCATCCTGCGTGTGTCCTCGCTCAATACCGTACAGCCAGCCGCGCTCAAAGAGCTGAACCAGATTCTCGAGAAGCAGTTCTCCGGCAACGCCAACACGTCGCGTACTACCCTGGGTGGTATCAAGCGTGCGGCCGACATCATGAACTTCCTCGACAGCTCCATCGAAGGCGCGCTCATGGATTCGATTCGCGAGGTCGACGAAGACCTTTCGGTGCAGATCGAAGACCTCATGTTCGTCTTCAACAACCTCTCCGACGTGGACGACCGCGGTATACAGGCGCTGTTGCGCGAAGTGTCTTCGGACGTGCTGGTACTGGCGCTCAAAGGCTCGGACGAGGCAATCAAGGAAAAAATCTTCAAGAACATGTCCAAGCGTGCCGCCGAACTGTTGCGCGACGACCTGGAAGCAAAAGGTCCGGTGCGTGTCAGCGATGTGGAAACCGCCCAGAAAGAAATCCTCACCATTGCGCGTCGTATGGCCGAGGCCGGCGAGATCGTACTCGGTGGCAAGGGTGGCGAGGAAATGATCTAAGGATTCAGCCGACTCATGTCCAGTTCCAATAAAGAATCGGCCAGCGACCTCATTCGCGCCAAGGACGCCGGGTTACTCGATATCTGGGCATTGCCCAGCTTCGATCCGCACGTGGAACCCGAGCCTGAACCCGAGCCGGAACCGGTCGACGAGCCGGCGGAAATGGAAGAGGTGCCGCTTGACGAGGTTCAGCCGCTGACCCTGGAAGAACTCGAAAGCATCCGCCAGGAAGCCTGGAACGAAGGCTTTGCCACGGGTGAAAAAGAAGGCTTTCACAGTACTCAGCTAAAAGTGCGCCAGGAGGCGGAAGTCGTTCTTGCGGCCAAGGTTGCCAGCCTTGAACAACTGATGGGCCATCTGTTGGCACCTATCGCCGAGCAGGACACACAGATCGAAAAGGCCGTCATTCATCTGGTCGAGCACATCGCGCGGCAGGTCATTCAGCGCGAACTGGTCACTGATTCCGGGCAAATCGCCAGCGTGTTGCGCGATGCGCTCAAGTTATTGCCGATGGGCGCGCAGAACCTGCGAATCTTCATCAACCCCCAGGACTTCCTGCTGGTCAAGGCCATGCGCGAGCGTCATGAGGAGGCGTGGAAAATCGTCGAGGACGAGGACTTGCTGCCGGGTGGTTGCCGAATCGAAACCGAACACAGCCGTATCGACGCCAGCGTCGAAACACGCATCGCCCTGGCGATCTCGAAAATGCACGATCAGTTGCATGAACAGGTGACTCATCCTGCCGCCGCTGACCTGAGCGTCGATCTGGATGCCTCGCCCGTCAGCACGGCGAAAACTGAAGATTCTGACGTGGACGCTCTCGATGCGCCTTGATCGCGTGAGCTTCGGCAAGCGTCTGGCTGGCTACGCCGAGTCGATCAGCCTGCCGGCCCAGCCGGTGGTGGAAGGCCGCCTGCTGCGTATGGTCGGCTTGACGCTTGAAGCAGAAGGCATGCGTGCGGCAATGGGCAGTCGCTGCATGGTCATCAATGACGACAGCCATCACCCGGTGGAAGTCGAAGCCGAAGTCATGGGTTTTTCCGGCGGCAAGGTGTTTCTGATGCCGGTGGGCAGCGTTGCCGGCATTGCGCCCGGGGCGCGGGTCGTGCCGCTGGCCGATACCGGTCGTCTGCCGATGGGCATGAGCATGCTCGGTCGGGTGCTGGACGGCGCCGGTCGCCCGCTGGATGGGCGTTCGCCGATCAAGGCTGAAGATTGGGTGCCGATGGACGGCCCGACCATCAACCCGCTCAAGCGCGATCCGATCAGCCAGCCGCTGGATGTCGGCATTCGCTGCATCAACGGTTTATTGACAGTCGGCCGTGGCCAGCGTCTCGGGCTTTTTGCCGGTACGGGCGTGGGCAAGAGTGTGCTGCTGGGCATGATGACGCGCTTCACCGAGGCGGACATCATCGTGGTCGGGCTGATCGGTGAGCGGGGCCGTGAGGTCAAGGAATTCATCGAGCACATCCTCGGCGAAGAGGGTCTCAAGCGCTCGGTGGTGGTTGCTTCGCCAGCCGATGACGCGCCGCTGATGCGCCTGCGCGCCGCCATGTACTGCACGCGAATCGCCGAATACTTTCGTGACAAGGGCAAGAACGTCCTGCTGCTGATGGATTCCCTGACCCGTTTCGCTCAGGCCCAGCGTGAAATCGCCCTGGCCATCGGCGAGCCGCCAGCCACCAAAGGCTATCCGCCATCAGTGTTTGCCCGTTTGCCCAAACTGGTCGAGCGCGCCGGCAACGCGGAAAAGGGCGGTGGTTCGATTACCGCGTTTTACACCGTGCTCTCCGAAGGCGATGACCAGCAGGACCCGATTGCCGACTCGGCACGGGGTGTGCTTGACGGCCACATCGTGCTGTCGCGACGCCTCGCTGAAGAGGGGCATTACCCGGCAATCGACATCGAAGCGTCGATCAGCCGGGTCATGCCCGCCGTGGTCAGCCCCGAACACATGGCCCGGGCACAACATTTCAAACAGCTGTGGTCGCGTTATCAGCAGACTCGCGACCTGATCAGCGTCGGCGCCTACGTGGCCGGTGGTGATCGCGAAACCGACATGGCGATTGCCCTGCACCCTGTACTGGTGCGCTACCAGCGTCAGGCGTTGCGCGAGAACGAAAGCATGCAGGGCAGTGGCGACGCGCTGGCGTCTATATTCGCTCCGGCCCCTGGCGGCTGATAGCCCATGGCCCAGAGTCGAGCGGCGCGTCTGGCGCCTGTGGTCGAGATGGCAGAAGCGGCCGAGCGTACGGCGGCTCAGCGGCTCGGGCATTTTCAGGGGCAGGTCAATCTGGCCAACAACAAGCTGCAGGAGCTGGACCAGTTTCGTCAGGACTATCAGCAGCAATGGCTGCAGCGCGGCAGTGCCGGGGTGTCCGGACAGTGGTTGCTGGGCTACCAGCGCTTCCTCAGCCAGCTTGATGTCGCGGTTGCCCAGCAATACAAAAGTCTCGAATGGCACAAGGCCAACCTCGATAGAGCGCGCAGTGCCTGGCAGGATTGCTATGCGCGGGTCGAGGGCTTGCGCAAGCTGGTCCAGCGCTACATGGATGAAGCCCGCAGGCTTGAAGACAAGCGCGAGCAGAAGTTGCTCGACGAGTTGTCGCAACGTTTGCCTCGTCACGAACAATTCTGACGTTTCATTTAATCAGTCCCGGAGATCTTCCGGTCTGGTCTACGCTATTAATGTCTCGGTGATGAAACACCTCGAGGTTCCCATGACAGTGACTTCCGTACGTTCCGAAGAGGGTCGACAATTGACCCTTTTTATCGAGGGCCGCTTTGATTTTTCGTCCCATCAGGACTTTCGTGCGGCCTATGAGGAGTGTCCGCATGATCTCGACTATGTCGTCGACTTGCGCGGCACGCATTACCTGGACAGCTCCGCGCTGGGCATGCTGTTGCTGTTGCGCGACCACGCCGGCGGCGACAAGGCGACAGTGCGCCTGATCAACTGCACGCCCGATGTTCACAAGATTCTCGCCATCTCCAATTTCTCGAAGCTGTTCCAACTGAGCTGATCCTTTGCAGTCGCCTCTGAAGAAGCTGTGCATTCTGATTGCCGACGACAGCGCCAGTGACCGGGTGCTGCTTTCGACTATTGTTGCGCGTCAGGGCCACAGAGTGCTGTGTGCTGCCAATGGTGTCGAGGCGGTAGCGATCTTCATGGCCGAAAGCCCGCAGTTGATTCTGATGGACGCGATGATGCCGGTCATGGATGGCTTCGAAGCGGCGCGACGGATCAAGGCGCTGACGGGCGAATCGCTGGTGCCAATCATCTTTCTCACCTCGCTGACCGAAGGTGAAGCGCTGGCACGCTGTCTGGACGCCGGCGGCGATGATTTCATGTCCAAGCCTTATAACCCGCTGGTACTGGCTGCCAAGATCAATGCGATGAACCGCCTGCGGGTATTGCACGAAACCGTTCGTCTGCAGCGCGACCAGATCAGTAAGCACCACGAATACCTGCTCAATGAGCAGCGGGTTGCGAAGGCCGTATTCGATCAGGTGGCGCACGCCGGATGTCTGGGGGCGGGCAATATCCGTTATCTGCAATCGCCTTATGCGCTGTTCAACGGTGATCTGATGCTGGCTGCCTACGCCCCGGCCGGGCACATGCAGGTGCTGCTCGGCGATTTCACCGGTCATGGCTTGCCGGCTGCCGTGGGTGCCATGCCGCTGGCCGATGTGTTCTACGGCATGACCGCCAAGGGCTATGGCCTGATCGAGATCCTTCGTGAAATGAATGCCAAGCTCAAGCGCATTCTGCCGGTCGACATGTTCTGCTGCGCGACGCTGCTGTGCATCAATCTCCCGCAACGACAGGTCGAGGTGTGGAACGGCGGCTTGCCGGATGGCTATCTGTTGCGCGGTACGGACGGCGAGCATGTGCCGCTGGCGTCCAGTCATCTGCCTCTGGGCGTGCTGAGTGTCGACGCTTTCGATGCGCGCACCGAGGTTTACCCGCTGGCACCAGGTGACCGGATATTTCTGTTGTCCGATGGCGTGCTCGACACCAGCGACAGCAACGACCAGTTGTTCGGCGTACAGCGCCTGCGGGAGGTTCTGTCTGCCAATCGCGAGCCGCCATTATTGATTCAGGAAATCCTCCAGGCGCTTAACGATTTCGGCGGCAAGGCGCGTGACGATGTCAGCCTGCTGGAAATCAGCGCGGTCGATGAGCCGCTCACCCGTCGGCCGGCACCCACTTATTCGGACAGCGGCGCGTCGAGCCCGCTGGACTGGTCGGCCAGCTTCGAGTTTCGGGCTTCGACTCTCAAACGCTTCAATCCGCTGCCTTATGTGCTGCAATTGCTTCTGGAAGTTCATGGGTTGCGCAATCAGGGCGCGGCGTTGCACATGGTGCTCGGTGAGCTGTACAGCAATGCGCTGGAGCACGGTGTGCTAGGGCTGGACTCGGCGCTCAAGCATGATGCCGCAGGTTTCGCACTGTATTACCGGCAGCGTGCGGAGCGTCTGGGCGCACTTGAGTCCGGATTCATTCGCGTAACCGTGCAGGTCGAGCCGGTAGGAGAAGGCGGGCGATTAACCCTCAGTGTCGAAGACAGCGGCGACGGATTTGATGCAAACAAGGCGCAAATGTTGATACCTGACAGCGATGAGCTGTATGGTCGCGGACTTCGGTTGGTGTGCGAGCTCAGTCACGAGGCCCGTTGGTCCACTGATGGCAGGACCGCCTGCGTGGAATTTTCCTGGGAGGGAGTGGCATAATCCGTTCCGGGTTCTTGATCAAGGAGTGAACAAGTGTCGATTCATCTGGATTACAGCGTACTGAGTGCCCTGCAGGAAGTCATGGAGGACGAATATCCGACTTTGCTGGATGTATTCCTCAAGGATTCCGAGCAGCGTCTCGCCCAACTGCGCCTTGCGGTTGAAACCGGCAACCTTGATCTTCAGGAACTGAGCCTCACGGCGCACAGCTTCAAGGGCAGCAGCAGCAACATGGGTGCCCTGCAGCTTTCGCAATTGTGTCACCAGCTTGAGGAGCGTGCTCGTCAGAACGATTCCTCGGATCTGCGAGACCTGATCGGCAGGATAGGCAGCGAATACCTGACCGTCCGTGGTTTGTTCAATGCTGAGCGCCAGCTCTTCATCAGTTGATCGATAATGCCCTGTCGAAGGGCTGTATTTTAAAGTTGGCCCACATATTGCTATGTCTTGTTGTATGGCAACAACCAGCAGCTTATGCGGAGACCGAAATGCCCCTTGCGACCAATGCGCTTCTTCAGACCAGCACCGCTGCGACCTCCAGGTCCAGTGCGGCCACCAATGCCGTCAAGTCTGCTGACAGCAGCAAGGACGGGGCTTCCAGCTTTTCAAACGTCTACGCCAAACAGGCCAGAGACACGGTTGCGCCGCGCGATGACGTGCCGGTCAAGCCGAGCCGGGACAAGACTTCGCCTGACAAGGACAAGGTCGCCGCAGGCAAGGACAAGCCGGTAAACGATCAGGCCAATGCCGCTGACAAGTCGACCGTTGCCGATAGCGGCAACGATTTGCCTGCAGCGTCATCTGTCGCCGGCAATGACTCTGACACTGCCAGCGCTGACTCGACGCCTGACGATGCACAGGCAGATGCCGCTGCATTGGCGGACGGGCAGGCCGTTACCGATGCTGCTCTGGACCCTGCGCTTGATCCCGCATTGCAAGCGCTGGCGGTACAAACGCCTGGCTTGCCGGCAGCCAGAGTGCAAGCGCCGGAAGTCACGACTGCACCGGTTATTGCGACCCTCGCTACGACTCAGGCTGCGCCTGCAACGGCGGTCGTCGCTGAACAAGCTTTCAATCCGGACGCCGATCCTCTGGACGGGCTGGAAGCGGTGCAGTTGGCGCTCGAAAATGCCAGCGCCAGAACGCAGTTGGCTGCACAGAATGCTCACGCCGCCAACAAGGCGACGCCGTCAAACGCAGAAGCTGATCCAAACCAGAATTTAGTCAATAACCTGTCGGCCCTGACCGAGCAGCCCACTGCAGATGACAGCAGCACAGAAAGCAGTGACAAATCGTTCAGCGGGCTGATCGGCGAAGGGCTCAAGGACGTCAAAAGCGCTGCGGGTGATACACGCGTAGACAACTTTGCTGATCGTCTGGCTGCGTTGAGCCAGGCGGCGCAACCCGCCCGCGCGGTCGCCGCACCGGCATCTGCGCCCTTGATGAATCAGCCGTTGGCCATGCACCAGAGCGGCTGGACCGAAGGCATCGTCGACCGCGTCATGTATTTGTCCAGTCAGAACCTCAAAACCGCCGATATCAAGCTGGAACCCGCCGAGCTTGGGCGCCTGGACATCCGAATCAACATGGCCCCGGAACAGCAGACCCAAGTGACCTTCATGAGCGCCCACATGGGCGTGCGCGACGCACTGGAAAGCCAGATGTCAAAGTTGCGTGAGTCGTTCGTTCAGCAGGGTCTGGGCAATGTCGACGTCAACGTGTCCGACCAGTCGCAACAGCAAGCCCAGCAACAGGCTCAGGAACAAGCCAGCCGCGCCCAGCGCAGTGGTCGCGGCAACGGCGTGGGGTCGAGCGATACCTCTGACGACATTGCTGGCGTCGACGCCGCCATTCCCGTCAGCCAGCCGGCTGCGCGCGTTATCGGCACCAGCGAGATCGATTACTACGCGTGATGTTCAGTGGCGGTTGGTTGCTATGCGCAAGTCCGACTGGACATTCGTGCCCAAACTCCGCGTTGGCAAGCAGTTCGTGATGCTCCGCGTCGCATCTGTGTTGCAACTCAACGTTATGTCTTACTCATAGTCACTGCACATAAACGAAAGCGCTTTTTACCGCGCTGGCACTGACGACGCAGGGTGCGACGTAAGTGACAGGGCGAAGGAACCCGACGAAGTCGAGCCGAAATCTCATTGATTCGCAGATCTGTGTGACGCAGAGCGTCACGAAATGCATTTCCACGCAGAGCTTGGGAACGATAATCAACGGCCTTCGGCCAGAATCAAAAGCTGACTTGTGTATGACGCTGAGCGCGGAGAGTGGGAGCGGTAATCATCATGGTCCAAGCCCGGTTTTCAGGGTTCATCAGGACTTATGTCATGTCCAGCGCCTGTCTCCGCGCGTAACCGTTTGTGTCAGATACATGCCCCTCTCGTACAACTCTGGCATAACACTTGCTCTTCCTCTGTCACGTATTGAAGAACCTCTTGAATAGTGACGGATTATTGGCATGGCGAAGAGCGAAGAAGTTGTTAAAGACCCGGCAGCCAAAGGCAAGCTCAAGCTCATCATCATCGCGGTTGTAGCGTTGCTGCTTGCGGTAGGCCTGTCGGTCGGGGCAACGTGGTTCCTGATGCACAAGAGCGAAAGCGCGCCAGACCCGGCAGCCGCCGCAGCGGCAGCGAACGTCAAGCCAGTGGCGGTGTTCGAACCCATGACACCAGCCTTCGTGGTCAACTTCAACGCCAACGGTCGCCAGCGCTACATGCAGGTCAGCATCACCATGCTGGGCCGCAATGCAGCTGACATGGAAGCGCTGAAAGTGCACATGCCCCTGATCCGCAATAACCTTGTCATGCTATTCGCGGCCATCCCCTTCGAGTCGCTGGCCTCGCCGATCGGCCAGGAAATGCTGCGTCAGAAAGCGACGGCGAGCATTCAGGAAGTGGCACAGAAAGAACTCGGCAAGACTGTGATCGAACAGCTGCTCTTCACTAACTTCGTATTGCAGTAGGATCCTCACATGGCCGTGCAAGACCTGCTCTCCCAGGATGAGATCGACGCGCTGCTGCATGGCGTTGACGACGGGATGGTCCAGACTGACATCGCCAGTGAGCCTGGCAGCGTCAAAAGTTACGACCTGACCAGTCAGGACCGTATCGTCCGTGGGCGTATGCCTACGCTGGAAATGATCAACGAGCGATTCGCCCGCTATACCCGCATCAGCATGTTCAACCTGCTGCGCCGCTCGGCGGATGTGGCAGTGGGCGGTGTTCAGGTCATGAAGTTCGGTGAATACGTGCATTCGCTGTACGTGCCGACCAGCCTTAATCTGGCCAAGATAAAACCGTTGCGCGGCACGGCGCTGTTCATTCTGGACGCCAAGCTGGTGTTCAAGCTGGTGGACAACTTCTTTGGTGGTGACGGTCGTCACGCCAAGATCGAAGGCCGTGAATTCACGCCGACCGAACTGCGTGTCGTGCGCATGGTGCTGGATCAGGCGTTCATCGATCTCAAGGAAGCCTGGCAGGCGATCATGGAAGTCAACTTCGAGTACATCAACTCGGAAGTGAACCCGGCCATGGCCAACATCGTCGGGCCGAGCGAGGCCGTGGTGATTTCCACTTTCCACATCGAACTCGATGGCGGTGGCGGCGATCTGCACGTGACCATGCCGTACTCGATGATCGAGCCGATCCGTGAAATGCTCGACGCCGGTTTCCAGTCGGACCTGGACGATCAGGACGAGCGCTGGGTCAACGCGCTCAAAGAAGATGTTCTGGACGTCAACGTGCCGCTCACCACCACCATTGCCCAGCGCCAACTGCCGTTGCGGGACATCCTGCACATGCGCCCTGGCGATGTGATCCCGGTGGAACTGAGCGATACGCTGGTCCTGCGTGCCAATGGCGTACCTTCGTTCAAGGTCAAGCTAGGCTCGCACAAGGGCAAGATGGCCCTGCAAGTAATCGAACCCATAGCGCGACGTTGACCTGTCTGGTTAACGTCGGAAATTGTTGCGTAACTGAAATACTGCGTGCAGAGGACTACCGATGGCTGATGAAAATGATATGACGTCTGCTGAAGATCAGGCGTTGGCCGATGAGTGGGCTGCTGCGTTGGGCGAAGCGGGCGACAGCCAGGCTGACATTGACGCGTTGCTGGCGGCGGACGCCGGGAATTCGGGCAGCCGGATGACCATGGAAGAGTTCGGCAGTGTGCCGAAAAGCGCTGGCCCGGTGACTCTGGATGGTCCGAACCTGGACGTGATCCTCGACATTCCGGTGTCGATCTCCATGGAAGTGGGCAGCACCGACATCAACATTCGCAACCTGTTGCAGCTTAACCAGGGCTCGGTGATCGAGCTGGACCGTCTGGCAGGCGAGCCGCTGGATGTGCTGGTCAACGGCACGCTCATCGCCCACGGCGAGGTGGTGGTGGTCAACGAAAAGTTCGGCATCCGTCTGACTGACGTGATCAGCCCGAGCGAACGCATCAAGAAGCTGCGCTGAATGAGGCGGTGGCTGAGTGTTCTGCTGACCGTGCCGTCGCTGGCCTGGGCTGTCGAGCCTGTTGCGCAGGCAGCACCGGCGCAGGTGGCCAACACGGTTTCCGGTGGCATGGGCGGGCAGGTGATGCAACTGCTGTTTGGCCTGATCGTGGTGGTAGGGCTGATTTTCGTGCTGGCGTGGGTCATGCGCCGGGTACAGCGCGTGGGGCCGAACAACGGGCAGGTCATCGAGCTGGTGAGCACGCGAGCGTTAGGCCCGCGTGATCGTCTGGTGCTGGTGCAGATTGGCAACGAGCAGGTGCTGCTGGGTATCACGCCGGGACGTATCACGCCCCTGCACGTACTCAAGGAACCTGTGCACGTGCCGGTTCGTGAGCAGACGACACCTGAATTCGCTCAGCGCCTGATGGAGCTGATGGGCAAGGATAAGGACAAGAAGTAATGGGCGCCTTGCGTTTCCTGATACTGCTGATGCTGGCCGTGGTGGCACCTGCTGCGCTGGCGGCCGATCCGCTGTCGATACCGGCGATCACGCTGTCCAACGGTGCCGACGGGCAGCAGGAATATTCGGTCAGTCTGCAGATTCTGCTGATCATGACTGCGCTGAGCTTTATTCCGGCGTTTGTCATGCTGATGACCAGTTTCACCCGGATCATCATCGTCTTTTCTATTCTGCGTCAGGCCCTTGGCTTGCAGCAGACACCGTCGAACCAGATCCTGACCGGCATGGCGCTGTTTTTGACCATGTTCATCATGGCGCCGGTTTTTGACCGGGTGAATCAGGACGCATTACAGCCCTACCTGGCTGAAAAGCTCACGGCGCAAGACGCCGTTGCCAAGGCGCAGGTGCCGATCAAGGATTTCATGCTGGCGCAGACCCGTACCAGCGACCTTGAGCTGTTCATGCGTTTGTCCAAACGTACCGATATTCCGACACCGGACGCTGCGCCGCTGACCATTCTGGTCCCGGCGTTCGTGATTTCGGAGCTCAAGACGGCGTTTCAGATCGGCTTCATGATCTTTATTCCGTTTCTGATCATCGACCTGGTGGTAGCCAGTGTGCTGATGGCGATGGGCATGATGATGCTCTCGCCGCTGATCATTTCCCTGCCGTTCAAGATCATGCTGTTCGTGCTGGTGGATGGCTGGGCGCTGATTGTCGGCACCCTGGCTGGCAGTTTTGGTGGCGTATGAGCCGTTTTACTGAGGAGTCTGCCCGATGACGCCGGAAGTTGCCGTCGATCTGTTTCGCGAAGCGCTGTGGCTGACCACGGTGCTGGTGGCGATCCTCGTAGTTCCGAGCCTGTTGTGCGGCCTGCTGGTGGCGATGTTTCAGGCGGCCACGCAGATCAACGAACAGACTCTGAGCTTCCTGCCGCGTCTGCTGGTGATGCTGGTGACGCTCATCGTCATCGGCCCCTGGCTGCTGAAAATATTCATGGAATACATGCTGTCGCTGTACACCAGTATTCCGACGCTGATCGGCTAGCGCCTCGTGCAGCCGATGCTTGCGCTGACCGATATCCAGATCAGTACCTGGGTAGCCAGCTTCATGTTGCCGATGTTTCGTATCGTCGCGCTGTTGATGACCATGCCGGTGATCGGCACCACGCTGGTTCCCCGGCGTGTCCGTCTTTACCTCGCCTTTGCCATCACGGTAGTGGTCGCGCCAGCGCTGCCGGCCATGCCGCCGGTTCAGGCGCTTGACCTCAGTGGGCTGTTGCTGATCGGCGAGCAGATCATCATCGGTGCCGGCATGGGGCTGTCCCTGCAGATGTTCTTCCATATCTTTGTGATTGCCGGGCAGATCATCTCGACGCAGATGGGGATGGGCTTCGCTTCGATGGTCGACCCCACCAACGGGGTGTCTTCGGCAGTGATCGGGCAGTTCTTCACCATGCTGGTGACCCTGTTGTTTCTGTCCATGAACGGTCATCTGGTGGCGCTGGAAATCCTTGTCGAAAGCTTCACCACGATGCCGGTGGGGGGTGGTCTGCTGGTCAACAACTTCTGGGAGCTGGCGAACGGGCTGGGCTGGGCGCTGAGCGCCGGGCTCAGGCTGGTTTTGCCCGCTGTCACGGCGCTGCTGATCATCAACATCGCCTTTGGCGTCATGACTCGCGCTGCGCCACAGCTCAATATCTTTTCGATCGGCTTCCCGCTGACTCTGGTGCTGGGCATGGTCATCCTGTGGATGACGATGGGTGACATTCTCAATCAGTATCAGCCCATTGCCACTCAGGCACTGCAGATGCTGCGCGACATGGTGAGGGCTCGTTGAGATGGCAGAAAACGAGAATGGCCAGGACAAGACAGAAGACCCCACGGAAAAAAAGGTCAAGGACTCCAGAGCCGAGGGCCAGATTGCACGCTCCAAGGAGCTGACCACTTTGGTGGTCATGTTGATGGGGGCGGGCGGGTTGCTGATGTTCGGCGCAGGCATCGCGCAGATGATGTCCGACCTGATGCGCGACAACTTCACGATCAGCCGTGAAACGATCATGGATCAGTCGTACATGGGCAAGGCCTTGCTCAGTTCCGGCCTGCACGCGCTGGTGGTCATGCTGCCGTTTCTGATTGCCATGCTGGCGGCGGCGCTGGTCGGTCCGATCCTGCTCGGTGGCTGGCTGTTCTCGACCAAGTCGCTGATGCCCAAGTTCAGCCGAATGAACCCGGCAGCGGGGCTCAAGCGGATGTTTTCGCCCCATGCGCTGGTCGAATTGCTGAAGTCCTTTGGCAAGTTCCTGATCATCCTGGCCGTTGCACTGGTGGTCTTGAGCAAGGAACGTAACGACCTGGTGGCCATCGCCCACGAGCCGCTCGAACAGGCGATGATCCACAGCCTGCTGGTGGTGGGCTGGAGCAGCTTCTGGATGGCCTGTGGCCTGATGTTCATTGCTGCTGCCGACGTACCCTTTGTGCTGTATGAGGCGCACAAGAAACTGCTGATGACCAAGCAGGAAGTGCGCGACGAGCACAAGAACAGCGAGGGCAGCCCCGAGGTCAAACAGCGTATTCGCCAGTTGCAGCGCGAAATGTCCCAGCGACGCATGATGGCGTCGATTCCCGAAGCGGATGTCATCATCACCAACCCGACACACTTCGCCGTTGCCCTGAAATACGATCCCGAGCAGGGCGGAGCGCCAATGCTGCTGGCCAAGGGTACGGACCTTGTTGCCCTGAAAATTCGAGAAATCGGCGCGCACAACCAGATTCTGATCCTTGAATCGGCCGCGCTGGCACGCTCCATCTATTACAGCACCGAGCTGGACCAGGAAATTCCCGCAGGCCTGTATCTGGCCGTTGCCCAGGTATTGGCTTACGTCTACCAGATCCGCCAATTCCACTCAGGCCAGGGCAAGCGCCCCGACCCCCTTGGCGACGTCAAAATCCCTCCGGATTTGCAGCGCGATGCTTAGCCTTCAGTGGCTGTCATAAAGTTGCCTTAGCTCTCTTCCAACGCTCTGGCGTGCGCCTTTAAATGTACGGCGCGGCGCAGATCTGTGACGCGCAGCGTCACGACAGGCATTCCCATGCTGGAGTGGTAGGAACGATAGGTGTCCGGAAGAACACTATGGTGGCCCATGCTCCGCGTGGGCATGCCGTTCTGGACGCTTTGCGTCCGCTCTTTAGTGTGCGCAGCGCGAGGTTCTCTGGCTTCACTGATCACCTCGTCTTGCGCAATTTCTACCTCTAAAGCCTTGCCGGCACTGGCTTTGTAAAAGTTGGACAGCTTTTTGCAATAAGGTCGATACAGGTCGCCATCGGCGTCAATGTTTTGATCTAGTGCGCAGGTAACGAATCAGTGGATCGCTCTCAATTACTCAGTAGCGCACGCAGCAACATCACAGGCCTTGGCCGTGGTCAGTTGGGCGTTCCGTTGTTGTTGCTGATCATGCTGGCAATGATGATGTTGCCCATGCCACCGTTCCTGCTGGACGTACTGTTCACGTTCAACATTGCATTGTCCATCGTCGTGCTGCTGGTTTGCGTCTATGCCCTGCGGCCGCTGGATTTCTCTGTGTTTCCGACCATTCTGCTGGTCGCCACGTTGTTGCGTCTGGCGCTGAACGTCGCGTCGACGCGGGTGGTCATGCTTCACGGTCAGGACGGTCATGCTGCTGCGGGCAAGGTGATTCAGGCCTTCGGTGAAGTGGTGATCGGCGGTAACTACGTCGTCGGTATCGTGGTGTTCGCCATCCTGATGATCATCAACTTCGTGGTCATCACCAAGGGTGCCGGGCGTATTTCCGAGGTGAGCGCGCGCTTCACCCTCGACGCGATGCCCGGCAAGCAGATGGCAATCGACGCCGACCTCAACGCCGGCCTCATCGACCAGCCGGAAGCCAAGCGCCGTCGTGCCGAAGTGGCCCAGGAGGCCGAGTTCTACGGTTCCATGGACGGTGCCAGCAAGTTTGTACGCGGCGACGCAATTGCTGGCCTGCTGATTCTGTTCATCAACCTCATCGGCGGCATGCTGGTCGGTATCTTTCAGCATAATATGACCTTCGCCGATGCGGGTCGCGTTTACACCCTGCTGACCATCGGTGACGGTTTGGTGGCGCAATTGCCATCACTGCTCCTGTCCACCGCTGCCGCGATCATGGTGACCCGTGCTTCCGGTTCGGAAGAAATGGGCAAGCTGATCAATCGCCAGATGTTTGCCTCACCCAAGGCGCTGGCGGTATCCGCCGCGATCATGATCGTGATGGGGCTGGTGCCAGGCATGCCGCACTTCTCCTTTATCAGCCTTGGTCTGGTGGCCGCAGGTGGCGCATACCTGCTGTGGAAGAAAGACAATCAGGTGAAGGTCGAGGCGCTGGCCGAAGTGCAGCGTCAGCAGGACCTGCTGCCGTCGCCGACTCGCGTTCAGGACTCCAAGGAGCTGGGCTGGGATGACGTAACCCCGATCGATATCATCGGCCTGGAAGTGGGTTACCGTCTGATTCCGCTGGTGGACCGCAATCAGGGTGGTCAACTGCTGGCGCGGATCAAGGGTGTGCGCAAGAAACTGTCACAGGAACTTGGCTTTCTGATGCCCACCGTACACATCCGCGACAACCTCGATCTGGCACCCAGCGCTTACCGTCTGACGCTGATGGGGGTGATCCTCGCCGAAGCCGAGATCTATCCGGATCGCGAACTGGCGATCAACCCCGGTCAGGTGTTCGGCACGCTGAATGGCATCACCGCCAGAGACCCGGCGTTTGGCCTGGAAGCCGTCTGGATCGAAATCAGCCAGCGCAGTCAGGCGCAGTCACTCGGTTACACCGTGGTAGACGCCAGTACGGTAGTGGCAACCCACTTGAACCAGATTCTCTACAAGCACTCTCACGAGCTGATCGGTCACGAAGAAGTCCAGCAATTGATGCAATTGCTGTCCAAAAGCTCGCCCAAGCTCGCTGAAGAGCTGGTGCCTGGCGTGCTGTCCCTGTCGTCGCTGCTCAACGTGCTGCAGGCGTTGCTGGCCGAGCACGTACCTGTGCGGGATATTCGCAGCATTGCAGAGGCTATCGCCAACAACGCCGGGAAGAGTCAAGATACCGCCGCTCTGGTGGCCGCCGTGCGTGTCGGTCTGAGTCGCGCAATCGTCCAAAGCATTGTAGGCGTTGAGCCGGAGCTGCCTGTTATCACTCTGGAACCAAGGTTGGAACAGATATTGCTCAATAGTTTGCAGAAGGCTGGTCAGGGTCAGGAAGAAGGCGTTCTGCTTGAACCGAGCATGGCTGAAAAGCTCCAGCGTTCGTTGATTGAAGCGGCCCAGCGTCAGGAGATGCAAGGGTTGCCGGTCATTCTTCTGGTAGCAGGTCCTGTCCGGGCGATGCTGTCACGATTTGGACGATTGGCTGTACCGAACATGCATGTTCTGGCGTACCAGGAAATACCGGACAACAAGCAAGTAACCATCGTAGCGACTGTCGGGCCGAACGGCTGAGGTAGTGAGTCATGCAAGTTAAGCGATTTTTCGCCGCCGATATGCGTCAAGCCATGAAACTGGTTCGCGATGAGCTGGGCGCCGAGGCGGCCATCATCGGTAACCGGCGCATTGCCGGTGGCGTAGAGCTGACTGCCGCTCTGGATTACAAGCTGTCTGCCCTGGCGCCGCGTGTGCCGAATATGGAACTCGAAGACGAGCTGCGCAAGACTCAGTCGCGCATCGTCTCCGCTCAGGCCGAACTGAACAACCGTAGCGACAGCGATGCGTCGATCAACCTTCAGCTGTTTTCCGGCAAGCCGGTCAGTGCTGCCGACACGCATATCGAACCGACGCTCGAAGAGCCGCCACGCCCGTTTGCCTACGCTCCCGCACCGGCTGCAGAGCCTGCTGGCGGTCAGCGTGCCTTTGACTCGATGCGCTCTGAATTGAACGGCCTGCGCGAGCTGCTGGAAGTCCAGCTCGGCTCCCTTGCCTGGAACCAGCTACAAGGCAGCCGTCCGCAGCAGGCCAACCTGTGGCGCCGTCTGCAACGCGTCGGCCTGTCCGGCCCGCTGTCTCGCGATCTGCTGTCGATGATCCCGGACATCGACGAGCCTCGTCAGGCCTGGCGCATGTTGCTGGCCCATCTGGCCCGCATGATTGCTGTACCGGACATCGAGCCGCTGGAAGAGGGCGGAGTGATTGCCATGGTCGGTCCTGCCGGTATGGGCAAGACCACCACTCTGGCCAAACTGGCGGCACGTTATGTGTTGAAGTACGGCCCGCAGAATATCGCCCTGGTCAGTATGGACAGTTTCCGCATCGGCGCGCAGGAACAGCTCAAGACTCTTGGGCGCATCCTCAACGTGCCGGTCACCCATGTCGATCCGGGCCAGTCGCTGGTTCAGGCGCTGGAGCCTTTGCTGCGCAAGCGCGTGGTGCTGATCGATACCGCCGGGCTGCAGGCCAGTGATCCTGCGCTGCGCATGCAGCTTGAAAGCCTGGCAGGGCGCGGCATCAAATCACGTAACTACCTGGTGCTGGCGACGACCAGCCAGAAGCAGGTGCTGACCGCTGCGTATCACAGTTACAAACGGTGTGGCCTGGCCGGATGCATTCTGACCAAGCTTGATGAAACAGCCAGCCTGGGCGAAGTCCTGAGCCTGGCGATCAGTCACGAGTTACCGGTGGCCTACCTCACGGACGGTCCACGTATTCCTGATGACCTGCACACTCCACGACGTCATCAACTGGTGAGTCGTGCGGTGAGTGTGCAGATGCAGGATGAGCCTAGCGAGGAAGCGATGGCGGATATGTTTGCTGACCTCTATCACACCCCTGGCAAGAGAGTGGGTTAAGTGATGGATATTTTTGGAATGTCCCTGCGTCAACGGTCTGCCATGCGGTGTTCATTTGCGAACGTGCAGCCCTTGATGTGGTTTCGGTCTACGCAAGACAAGGTAAAGAAATAACATGGGCAGCATGCATCCCGTACAGGTTATCGCGGTGACCGGTGGCAAAGGTGGCGTCGGTAAGACTAACGTGTCAGTGAACCTATCACTGGCCCTCGCCGAGCTTGGCCGGCGCGTCATGCTGCTGGATGCCGATCTTGGCCTGGCCAATGTCGACGTTCTGCTTGGGCTGACGCCTAAACGCACGCTTGCCGATGTGATAGAGGGTCGCTGTGAGTTGCGCGACGTTCTGTTGCAGGGGCCGGGCGGGGTTCGTATCGTGCCTGCGGCCTCTGGCACCCAGAGCATGGTGCACCTGTCACCGGCCCAGCATGCCGGCCTTATTCAGGCGTTCAGCGAGATTGGCGACAACCTCGATGTGCTGGTGATCGATACCGCTGCCGGTATCGGCGAGTCGGTGGTCAGCTTCGTGCGCGCCGCTCAGGAAGTGCTGCTGGTGGTGTGCGACGAGCCCACGTCGATCACCGATGCGTACGCCCTGATCAAACTGCTCAATCGCGACTACGGCATGAACCGTTTCCGGGTGCTGGCCAACATGGCCCAGAGCCCGCAGGAAGGACGCAACCTGTTCGCCAAACTCACCAAAGTGACTGATCGTTTTCTTGATGTTGCCCTGCAATATGTAGGTGCCGTGCCGTACGACGAGTGCGTGCGCAAGGCGGTACAAAAGCAGCGTGCCGTCTACGAAGCATTCCCGCGTTCCAAATGTGCGCTGGCTTTCAAGGCCATTGCCCAGAAGGTTGATACCTGGCCGTTGCCAGCCAACCCGCGGGGTCATCTCGAGTTCTTCGTTGAGCGACTCGTTCACCAGACCAGTGCGGGGCCTGTGCAATGACTGCGAGCGGCTACCAGATGTACAGCAAAACCTCCCGTAATTCGCAGTACGAGTTGATCGAGCGTTATGCGCCGCTGGTCAAGCGTATCGCTTATCATCTGCTGGCGCGCTTGCCGGCCAGTGTGCAGGTCGAGGATCTGATTCAGGCTGGTATGATCGGCCTGCTCGAGGTTTCCACCAAGTATGATTCCACCAAGGGTGCGAGTTTCGAGACCTATGCCGGTATTCGCATTCGTGGTGCAATGCTCGATGAGGTTCGCAAGGGGGACTGGGCACCTCGCTCGGTTCACCGCAATACCCGTATGGTCAGTGACGCAATTCGCGCAATTGAAGCTAAAACCGGTCGTGACGCTAAAGATCACGAGGTTGCGGCCGAACTCCAGTTGAGTCTTGATGATTATTACGGGATTTTGAATGACACCTTGGGCAGCCGCCTCTTCAGTTTCGACGACCTGCTGCAGGACGGCGATCATGAAGGGCTGCACGAGGACGGCGCAAGCGGTTCGCTTGAGCCATCACGCGACCTGGAAGACGAGCGCTTCCAGGCAGCGTTGGCCGATGCAATTGCCAATTTGCCAGAGCGCGAGCGTCTGGTGTTGGCGCTGTACTACGACGAAGAGCTGAACCTCAAGGAAATCGGAGAGGTTCTTGGTGTCAGCGAATCTCGAGTCAGTCAGTTACACAGCCAGTGCGCAGCTCGTTTGCGAGGGCGTTTGGGGGAGTGGCGAGCGCGTTGACGGCAGTGCGCGACGTTTGTCGTGCGTTGTCTGCATGCCGGCTGTGCAAAGCGTTACGTGGTAGCAGGATAGACGAGGCAAGGGCCTGTCGGGCAATGTCTCGATGGGCTTTAGTCGCAGTCTTGACTGTCGTTGTGCCAAGCCCGTCGTCGTTTCGTATAGCTGGGGGTGTGCTGTGCCAGTATTGAGTGAACAGCGTGTTCAGGTGCTGAACGCGTTAAAGACTGCTTGGAGGTCGAATTGGACAAGAACATGAAAATCCTCATCGTTGATGACTTCTCAACGATGCGGCGGATCATCAAGAATCTGTTGCGTGATCTGGGGTTTACCAACACATCTGAAGCGGATGACGGTCTGACCGCATTGCCGATGCTGCAGAGCGGTGCCTTTGACTTTCTGGTGACGGACTGGAACATGCCTGGCATGACCGGTATCGACTTGTTGCGTCAGGTCCGTGCGGACGATCGTCTCAAAAGCCTTCCTGTACTGATGGTTACTGCCGAAGCCAAGCGTGAGCAGATCATTGAAGCTGCCCAGGCCGGGGTGAACGGTTATGTAGTCAAGCCATTCACGGCTCAAGCGCTGAAAGAGAAGATCGAAAAGATCTTTGAACGCGTCAATAGCTGATGCATGCCGTGAGGGCGCTATGGATAACAATGATTCGATGGCCGACTTTGAGTCGACCTTAAAAAGACACGCACAGGAACTCGTCACCAGCCTTGAAAAAGGCCGTTTCGGCGAAGCTGTGCAGCTGATCCATGAGCTCAATCAGACCCGTGACCGCGGCCTTTATCAGGAAGTGGGCAAGCTGACGCGTGAGTTGCACAGTGCAATCGTCAATTTCCACATTGATCCGCATATGCCTCAGGCCGAAGAGGTGTCGCAGATCACGGACGCGACGGAGCGTCTTTCCTACGTCGTCAGGCTGACCGAGAACGCGGCCAACCGTACGATGGATCTGGTCGAGGAAAGCACGCCGATCATGAATGGTCTGAGTTCCGACGCCAAGGCGTTGAGCGAAGACTGGGGACGCTTCATGCGTCGCGAAATCGGTGCCGAAGAGTTTCGTGAACTGGCCAAGCGCGTCGATGGTTTTCTGACGCGTACCGAGAAGGAAAGCCATACGGTTTCCGCGCACCTCAACGATATTCTGCTTGCTCAGGATTACCAGGACCTCACCGGTCAGGTGATCAAGCGCGTCACGCAACTGGTGACCGAAGTAGAGGGCAATTTGCTCAAGCTGGTGCTCATGGCCAGCCATGTCGATCGCTTCGCTGGCATCGAACATGACGAAGAATCCATCCTTGCTGAAAAAGATCCTAAAAAACATCTCGACAAGGGTGAAGGTCCGCAGATTCATGCCGATAAACGTGAAGACGTCGTATCCGGACAGGATGATGTAGACGATCTGCTATCGAGCCTCGGCTTCTAAGGTCTGTTGACGGTTAATTTTAGGGAGCACCCCATGAGCTTCGGCGCCGATGAAGAGATCCTTCAGGATTTTCTGGTAGAGGCCGGCGAAATTCTGGAGCAGTTGTCAGAACAATTGGTCGAGCTGGAAAGCCGACCGGATGATGCTGATCTGCTCAATGCAATTTTTCGCGGTTTTCACACTGTAAAAGGCGGCGCCGGCTTCCTCCAGCTCCATGAGCTGGTGGAGTGCTGCCACATCGCCGAGAACGTGTTCGACATCCTTCGCAAGGGTGAGCGGCGCGTTGATTCCGAACTGATGGATGTGGTCCTGGAAGCTCTGGACACGGTCAACAGCATGTTCGGCCAGGTACGTGAACGGACTGACGTGACTGCGGCGACGCCGGAACTGCTGGCGGCGCTGGCGCGTCTGGCCGAGCCTCAATCTGCCGACGAGGTTGCCGCTCCCGAGCCTGAACCGGTGGTCGAAGCTGTCGCGCCGGTAGCTGCATCAGCCGCCGCTGGCGATGACATCACCGACGATGAGTTCGAGCAACTGCTCGACTCGTTGCATGGCTCAAATCCGGTGTCTGTACCTGCAGCTCCGGTTGCAGCAGCCGTTGCAGCGCCTGCCAGCGACGAGATCACCGATCAGGAGTTCGAATCCCTGCTCGACCAGTTGCACGGCAAGGGCAAGTTTGCGGCCGATGTTGCTGCTGCTCCAGCGCCTGCACCTGCTGCCCAGAGCAGCAAGGCTGCGCCCGGCGACGAAATAACCGACGACGAGTTCGAAGCGTTGCTCGATCAGTTGCACGGCAAGGGCTCGTTTGACAGTGCTGTGGCCGCGCCGGTTGCCGCCGCTGGTGCCGCCAAGGCCCCGAGTGCTGCGAAGGCATCTGACGAGATCACCGATCACGAATTCGAAAACCTGCTGGACGAATTGCACGGCAAGGGCAAGTTCGAACCTCAGGCCATCGCTGCCAAGGCGTCTGCACCGGCCCCGGCTGCTGCGCCAGCAGCGGTTGCCAAGCCTGCTCCGGCACCTGTTGCCAAGGCAGAGCCTGCCAAGGCGGCTGCACCTGCACCTGCCCGGGCGCCTGCGCCTTCCGGCGAAAAACCGGTGGCCACGGAAGCTGAAACCACGGTTCGTGTCGATACCGCCCGACTGGACGAGATCATGAACATGGTCGGCGAACTGGTACTGGTGCGTAACCGTCTGGTGCGTCTGGGTCTGAACAGTGGCGATGAAGCCATGTCCAAGGCGGTTTCCAACTTGGATGTGGTCACTGCGGACCTGCAGACCGCGGTCATGAAGACCCGCATGCAGCCGATCAAGAAAGTCTTTGGTCGCTTCCCGCGTCTGGTACGTGACCTGGCTCGCCAGCTCAAGAAAGAGATCAACCTGGAACTGGTCGGTGAAGAAACCGACCTCGACAAGAACCTCGTAGAGGCGCTTGCCGACCCGCTGGTCCACTTGGTGCGCAACGCGGTCGACCACGGTATCGAAACGCCGGAAGAACGCGAAGCCTCGGGCAAGTCCCGCGGCGGCAAGGTGATTCTTTCGGCAGAGCAGGAAGGCGACCATATCCTGCTGTCGATTTCCGATGACGGCAAGGGCATGGACCCCAACGTGCTGCGCTCGATTGCGGTCAAACGCGGCGTCATGGACAAGGATGCAGCCGATCGGTTGAGCGACACCGATTGCTATAACCTGATCTTTGCACCGGGCTTCTCGACCAAGACCGAGATTTCCGATGTGTCGGGCCGTGGTGTGGGCATGGACGTGGTGAAAACCAAGATTTCCCAGCTCAACGGTTCGATCAACATCTATTCGACCAAGGGCCAAGGCTCGAAGATCGTCATCAAGGTGCCGTTGACCCTGGCGATCATGCCGACCCTGATGGTGATGCTGGGCAACCAGGCTTTCGCCTTCCCGCTGGTCAACGTCAACGAAATCTTCCACCTGAACCTGTCGACTACCAACGTTGTTGACGGCCAGGAAGTGGTGATCGTGCGTGATAAAGCCTTGCCGCTGTTCTATCTCAAGCGCTGGCTGGTCAGTTCGGCGGCTCACGAAGAGCAGCGAGAAGGGCACGTCGTGATTCTTACCGTCGGCACCCAGCGCATCGGCTTTGTCGTCGATCAACTGGTCGGTCAGGAAGAAGTGGTCATCAAACCGCTGGGCAAGATGCTGCAAGGTACGCCGGGCATGTCGGGCGCCACCATCACCGGTGACGGTCGCATCGCCTTGATTCTCGATGTACCCAGCATGCTCAAGCGTTACGCCGCTCGGCGTATTTGAATCCGGGGTTGCGGGCAGCCTGGCTGCCTGCAACACCTATTGGAGTGTTTATGGCAGTCAAGGTCCTGGTGGTGGATGATTCCGGTTTTTTCCGCCGCCGTGTCACGGAAATTCTTTCTTCGGACCCCAACATTGTAGTTGTCGGCACCGCCACCAACGGCAAGGAAGCGATCGAGCAGGCGCTGGCCCTCAAGCCTGACGTCATCACCATGGACTACGAAATGCCGATGATGGATGGCATTACCGCAGTTCGTCACATCATGCAGCGTATTCCCACCCCGGTATTGATGTTCTCGTCGCTGACGCATGAAGGTGCGCGCGTGACGCTGGATGCTCTGGACGCCGGTGCAGTGGATTTCCTGCCCAAGAATTTCGAAGATATCTCGCGCAACCCGCAGAAGGTCAAGCAACTGCTGTGCGAGAAAATCAACAGCATTTCGCGCAGTAACCGTCGTTCGAGCGGCATTGGTTCGGCCAGCGCTGCATCGCCAGCCCCGGCTGCTCCCGCGCCATCAACCCTGTCCAGTCGTGCGCCTGCGCCCTCGGCAGCAGCGCCCGCCCGAGCCGTGCCTTCACGCACTGTCGCGCCCGCCGCGGCGCCGGCCGCTCATGCTCACCACACGCCTGCGCACCCGACCACCACCGGCACTGCCAAGCGCAAGGCTTACAAGCTGGTGGCCATTGGCACCTCGACGGGCGGCCCGGTTGCATTGCAACGGGTATTGACCCAGTTGCCAGCCAATTTTCCGGCACCGCTGGTGCTGATTCAGCACATGCCTGCAGCGTTCACCAAGGCCTTTGCCGAGCGCCTCGACAAGCTGTGCAAGATCAGCGTCAAGGAAGCGGAGGACGGTGACGTGCTGCGTCCGGGGCTGGCGTTGCTGGCGCCAGGTGGCAAGCAGATGATGGTCGACAGCCGCGGTACGGTGAAAATCCTGCCGGGTGACGAGCGCCTGAATTACAAGCCTTGTGTGGACATCACCTTTGGTTCTGCCGCCAAGTCCTATGGCGACAAGGTGCTCTCGGTCGTGTTGACCGGCATGGGTGCCGATGGCCGTGAAGGAGCGCGCCTGCTCAAGCAGGTCGGCAGTACCGTTTGGGCGCAGGATGAAGCGAGCTGCGTGATCTATGGCATGCCGATGGCGATCGTCAAGGCTGAGCTCGCGGACGCGATCTACAGTCTGGATGACATCGGTCGGCACCTGGTCGAGGCCTGTCTCTGATGGATGTACTGAGTCTTATCGGTCTGATCCTGGCGTTTGTCGCGATCATTGGCGGTAACTTTCTCGAAGGCGGGCACCTCGGCGCGCTGCTCAACGGCCCCGCAGCTCTGATCGTGCTGGGCGGTACGCTTGGCGCATCGCTGTTGCAGTCACCGATGAGCGCGTTCATGCGCGCCATGAAAATTATCCGCTGGATCATCTTCCCGCCGCGCATCGATTTGCCCGGTGGCGTGGACCGGGTCATCGGCTGGAGCATGACGGCCCGCAAGGAAGGCTTGCTCGGTCTGGAAACTGTCGCAGACTCCGAGCCCGACAATTACGCCCGCAAAGGCCTGCAGTTGTTGGTCGATGGCGCCGAGCCGGCAGCGATTCGCAGCATTCTGGAAGTGGATTTCATCACTCAGGAAACCCGCGATATCCAGGCTGCCAAGGTTTTTGAAAGCATGGGCGGTTATGCGCCGACCGTGGGCATCATCGGCGCCGTGATGGGCCTGATTCACGTAATGGGCAATCTGGCTGACCCCAGCCAGCTGGGCAGCGGCATTGCGGTGGCTTTCGTCGCCACTATCTATGGCGTCGCTATGGCCAACCTGATTCTGCTGCCGGTGGCCAACAAGCTCAAAGGCATCGCCCATCGCCAGTCGCGTTACCGCGAAATGTTGCTCGAAGGCCTGCTGTCCATCGCCGAGGGCGAAAACCCGCGCTCCATCGAACTCAAGCTGCAAGGCTTCATGGAGTAACAGCGCATGGCTCGCCGACGTCAGCCCGAAGAACACGAAAATCATGAACGCTGGCTGGTGTCTTACGCCGACTTCATCACCTTGCTGTTCGCCTTTTTCGTGGTGATGTACTCGATCTCCTCGGTCAACGAAGGCAAGTACAAAATTCTCTCCCAAGCGTTGGTCGGCGTGTTCAACGACACCGAACGGACCATGAAGCCGATCCCCATCGGCGAACAGCGCCCGGTGTCGGTCAAGCCCGCCGAGCCCTTGGTCAAAGACAGCGAGCAGACCGATGCCGGTATCGGTCAGGCTTCCGATGACCCGTTGCAGACCATTGCTCAGGATGTGCGCGATGCGTTTGGTGATCTGATCAAGTCCGACCAGATGACCGTGCGTGGCAACGAGTTGTGGATCGAGATCGAGCTCAATTCCAGCCTGTTGTTCGTCAGCGGCGATGCCATGCCCAGCGACAAGGCCTTCACCATCATCGAAAAGGTCTCGGGCATCGTCAAACGGTTCGATAACCCGATTCATGTTGAAGGCTTTACCGACGACCAGCCGATCAGCACTGCACAGTTTCCGACCAACTGGGAGCTGTCGTCGGCGCGCTCTGCCAGCATTGTGCGCATGTTGGCCATGGACGGTATCAATCCGGCGCGGCTTGCGTCGGTAGGCTACGGTGAGTTTCAGCCCATCGCCCCCAACACCACGGCAGCCGGACGCGCCAAGAACCGTCGTGTGGTGCTGGTGATCTCGCGAAATCTGGACGTTCGCCGCAGCCTGACCGGTTCCGGCACGGCCAATGCGCAGCCCGACGCTGCATTACGCCGTGCTGGCACACAAACTGCACCGGTGCCAGCAAAGCCGCCGGTACGCGCGAACGCCGTCAATTCTCCGTCACCCGCCCCCTAATTATCGTATCGGTATGGTCGTCGCTGTACGGAAGGAAAAACATCAATGAGAGTCTGGGCAGTAGCCAACCAGAAAGGTGGAGTCGGAAAGACCACCACGACCATTGCCCTGGCCGGTTTGCTGGCCGATGCAGGCAAGCGCGTGGTCGTTGTCGATCTGGACCCCCACGGCTCCATGACCAGTTATTTCGGGCACAACCCGGACGAGCTGGAACACAGTGCCTTCGATCTTTTCCTGCACAAGGGTGCGGTGCCGGATGGTCTGCCCGGCCAGTTACTGTTGCCCACCAGTGACAAACGTATTTCGCTGATCCCCTCGAGCACCGCGCTGGCCACCCTTGAGCGTCAATCGCCCGGCCAGAGCGGTCTCGGTCTGGTGATCGCGAAAAGCCTTGCTCAGTTGTGGCAGGATTTTGACTATGCGCTGATCGACAGCCCGCCTCTGCTGGGTGTGCTCATGGTCAATGCGCTGGCCGCCAGTCAGCAGTTGGCGATTCCGGTGCAGACCGAGTTTCTCGCGGTGAAGGGCCTGGAGCGCATGGTCAATACCCTGACCATGATCAATCGCTCGCGCAAAGTGCCGTTGCCTTACACCATCGTGCCGACCCTGTTCGATCGTCGTACCCAGGCATCGATGGGTACATTGAAGCTGTTGCGTGACAGTTTTCCCGAGCACGTCTGGCAAGCTTACGTACCGGTCGACACGCGCTTGCGTGATGCGAGCCGCCTAGGCCTGACGCCGTCGCAGAATGACAGCAAGAGCCGTGGCGTGATTGCGTATCGGGCATTGCTCAAGCACATGCTCGCCGAGCAGCTCAATGCTCAGGTGGCCTGACGTGAACGTCTATTCTTTCTCCATAGTTTGCTCAAGTGATGCCTCAATGCGGCCGATAACTGTATCAGGCTGCACATGCTCCATTTTTGGTTGGGCCCTGGTATGAACCGCCCGTTAGAAGTTGCAACACGACCCAAGCTGGCTTTGCAGTCTTATCTGGATGCATTGCTGTATGACGCCACTGAAGTGCTCGAAGAGCCCTCCAGCAGTCTTGATGATTTTCAGGCCGCTGTGCTCGAAGAGCAGGCCTTTGATGCGCGCATGCAGGCGCAGATCAAGCCGTTGGCGGTCGCGGTGGCTGCACCGGCTCCGGTGGCTGTGGCGGTGAAGGTTGCAGCGCCGGTTGCAGTTGTTGAAGTCGCTCCGGTGATTGTTGCCGAGGCGGTGCCGGTTGTAGCCGCTACACCGACCGTTGAACGGGTCGAGCCGGTTGCCGAGTTGAGTACGCTGGTCACACAGCGCACGCCGACCCCACCGCCAACCAGCGATGGACGTCCGGCCTGGGCCGCCGAGCCGTTTGAATGTCTGTTGTTCGATGTGGCTGGTTTGACGCTGGCGGTGCCGCTGGTGTGTCTGGGGTCGATTTATCCGCTGGCGGGGCAGGAGCTGACGCCACTGTTCGGTCAGCCGGACTGGTTTCTCGGAATCCTGCCAAGTCAGGCGGGCAACCTGAAAGTGTTGGATACCGCGCGCTGGATCATGCCGGATCGCTACCGCGACGATTTTCGCCAGGGATTGCAGTATGTGATCTCGGTGCAGGGATACGAATGGGGGCTGGCGGTGCATCAGGTCAGCCGTTCGTTGCGTCTTGATCCGAACGAGATCAAATGGCGCTCGCAGCGAGGTCAGCGTCCCTGGTTGGCGGGCACGGTGATTGAACACATGTGCGCGTTGCTGGATGTTGCAGAGTTGGCCGAGTTGATAGCCAGTGGCGCGGTCAAGCAGTTGAACAGATCGAAATAATCATGGGTCGATGCCACAGGCATCACCTGCAAAGAACACACGTGAGGGGTTGGGGTTATGAATAAGTCGTCTGCACAAGGTTCCGAAGATCCTATCCTGCAATGGGTTACGTTCCGCCTGGACAATGAGTCCTATGGCATCAACGTGATGCAGGTGCAGGAAGTGCTGCGCTACACCGAGATCGCTCCGGTGCCGGGTGCGCCAAGCTACGTGCTGGGCATCATCAACCTGCGCGGTAACGTTGTGACCGTGATCGACACCCGTCAGCGTTTTGGCCTGGCACCTGTTGAAGTCAGCGACAACACGCGTATTGTGATCATCGAAGCCGACAAGCAAGTAGTCGGTATTCTGGTCGACAGCGTGGCGGAAGTGGTTTACTTGCGTCAGTCCGAAGTCGAAACTGCGCCAAACGTGGGTAACGACGAATCGGCCAAGTTCATTCAGGGCGTTTGCAACAAGAACGGCGAACTGTTGATTCTGGTCGAACTGGACAAAATGATGTCCGAAGAAGAGTGGTCCGAACTGGAGAGCATCTGATTGATCTTTGAGGTAGCTGTCGTCTTCCTGGGCATTCTCTGGGTGGTCACCCTGTTTATGTTCCTGGCCCATACCAGGCGTCAGCGCAAGCTCGACACCGAGCGTGATGATGCGGCTGCCTTGCGTGATCAGCGGATCAAGGAGTTGGCCAGGCGTCTGGACAACTACCAGAACGGCACGGTGCGCATGGGCGAAGCGTTGCACGAGCTGCGCGCCACTGTTGCGCCGTTGCCGGACAAGCTCACGGCACTGGAGCAGCGCGATCCCTCGACGCTGTCCTTCGCCCAGGCCGCACGCCTGGTCGGCATGGGTGCCAGCATCGACGAACTGACCCAGTCCTGCGGCCTGACCCAGGCCGAAGCGCAGTTGATGACCAAACTGCACGGCAATACAGCGGGCTAGTTTTTCTTCGCTGCACAGTCAAGATCGGACGCAGAGCGTTCAGAACTGCATTCCCACGCTGGAGCGTGAGGAACGAGAATCTCAACTATCGTGCGACGCTGCGCGTCTTCATGACGCTCCGCGCCCCGTCTTACTGCTCGTCCAACGCAAATTCCGTCAGGCAAAACGTCGGGATGTTCAGGTCGTTAAGACGCTTGGAGCCACCCAGTTCCGGCAAGTCGATGATTGCAGCGGCTTCGTGCACCTGGGCGCCCATACGGCGGATCAGGTTGGCGGCGGCGATCAGCGTGCCGCCGGTAGCAATCAGGTCATCGAACATGATGACTGAATTACCCTCGCACAGACTGTCTGCGTGCACTTCCAGATACGCTTCGCCGTATTCGGTCTGATAGGCCTCGGACAGCACGTCAGCTGGCAGTTTGCCCTGCTTGCGAAACAGCACCAGCGGCTTGTTCAACTGATACGCGACCACTGAACCAATCAGAAAACCCCGTGCATCCATGACGCCGATGTGGCTGAAATCGGCATCGATATAGCGCTGCACGAAACTGTCGATTACCTGACGGGTGGCTTTGGGCGACTGGAACAGGGGCGTGATGTCGCGAAAAACCACACCCGGCTTGGGGAAGTCTACGACCGGGCGTATCAGGGATTTGAAGTTCGATTGATCGAAGGTCATCGTGAGGATCCATAGCAGGTTTGGCCGACAGTTTAAGCTGACCTGCCACAGATCGCACGTTTCAGCTTTGCATCGCACCGCCCGCCAGCGCGCACAGTTCGATGGGGGCGAGGATATGAATCTCTTTGCCTTCTGCACTAACCAGCTGATTTTGCTGAAACCGGGTAAACACCCGCGACACTGTTTCGACCGCCAGGCCCAGATGATTACCGATTTCGCTACGCGACATGCTCAGGCGGAACTGATTGGCCGAGAAACCCCGAGCCCGGAAGCGCGCCGACAGATTGATCAGAAACGTGGCAATACGCTCGTCTGCGGTCTTTTTCGAGAGCAGCAGCATCATTTGCTGATCGTCGCGAATCTCGCGGCTCATCACGCGCATCAACTGCCGACGCAGTTGTGGCAGTTGCACCGAAAGCTCGTCCAGGCGCTCGAACGGAATTTCGCACACCGAGGTGGTTTCCAGCGCCTGCGCCGAAACCGGGTAAGCCTCGGCGTCCATGCCTGACAAGCCCACCAGCTCGCTGGGCAGGTGAAAACCGGTGAGCTGTTCTTCACCGTTGTCACTGATATTGAAGGTTTTCAAAGCCCCGGAACGCACCGCATAGACCGACTCGAAGGTGTCCCCCTGACGAAACAGGAACTCACCTTTCTTCAGCGGACGGCCACGTTTGACGATCTGATCGAGGGAGTCCATGTCGTCTGTGTTCAGCGAGAGGGGCAGGCAGAGCGGGGCGAGACTGCAATCCTTGCAATGAGCCTGGGTGTGAGCACGCAACTTGACTGGCTCGGACATCACTAAATTCCTTGTGGGAAAACACACATAAGCCGTAAGGGTAACTCACCATCGCTTGTCGGGGCCAGCCTTGGAAGGCTCGCTGCCCGATCAAGTTTCCAGACGGTCGGCCGATAGGCCGGTATCTCTCACTGACTCAGGATGCATCTTGTCATGTCCATGACGCTCCCGCTGATCAACAGCATCACGATCCGTACGGCGACATCGCAAGTCACCTACAGCCAGACAGCAGACAGCAACGTCGAAGCGTCTGCCAGCAGCGCCAAAAGTGTGGAGGTCAATCTGTCTTCGGAAGGCAAGGCGGCCGCATCGTCATCCTCAAGAGATGCGGATATCGAGCAGAGTGGCCTGCCTGCCTCTGTGCAGAAGATTCTCAAGGGGATTCGCGAGCTGCAACGCAAGATCGAGGAAACCATGGATCAGTTGCAAAAGGTTCTCAACGACCAGAGTCTGGACCCTGAAGAGCGCCGGACCAAGGCTGCTGCGCTGCAGACCGTGCTCAGCACGTTGCAGGCGCAGATGAGCAACGCTACAGCGGATCTCTCGTCGCTCATGAACAGCCTGAAATCCAGCGACTCCGACAAGATCAACGCCGGCATGCTGGTTCTGGCGAAGATGTAAGGCGTTACCGCCTGTTCGTTTATATCGCCCGGGAGAACTGCTGCCTGTTCTGCCGGGTCAGGTACGCGTCAAATACCATGCACACCGAGCGCACCAGCAACCGGCCCGCTGGCCTGACTTCAATTGCACTATCGCTCAGCGTAATCAGCCCGTCGTCTGCCATGCACAGCAACTGCGGCCACGCATCGGCGAAGTAGTCCCGGAAACTTATGGCGAACGCTTTTTCCAGTTCACTGAAATTCAGGGTGAAGTGGCAGATCAACTGCTGGATGACGGCGCGTCTGATCCGGTCGTCCTCGCTGCAGATCAGCCCGCGCAGTGTTGCGGGTTGATCACTGTCCAGCAGCCGCTGATAGTCGTTCAGGTCGCTGCTGTTCTGGCTGTACAGGTCGCCGACCTGGCTGATGGCCGAAACCCCCAGCCCGATCAGGTCGCAGTGGCCATGCGTGGTGTAGCCCTGAAAGTTGCGGTGCAGGGTCAGTTCTTCCTGAGCGATGGCCAACTCGTCATCGGGCAGGGCGAAGTGGTCCATTCCGATGTACCGGTAACCTGCGTCGGTCAGTTGCTCGACGGTACGCTCCAGCATGAGTAGCTTGGTGTGCGCATCCGGCAGGTCCGACGCGTCGATGCGCCGCTGCGGCATGAAGCGTTCCGGCAGATGGGCGTAGTTGAACACTGACAGCCGATCAGGCTGCAACTCGATGATTTCGTCCACCGTGCGGCTGAACCCTTGCGGGGTTTGTCTGGGCAGGCCGTAGATCAGGTCGATGTTCACCGAGCGAAATTGCAACGTGCGTGCGGCCTCGACGATGGCGCGGGTTTCTTCCAGGCTCTGCATGCGGTTGATCGCCCGTTGCACTGTCGGGTCAAGGTCCTGCACGCCAAGGCTGACCCGGTTGAAACCCAGTTCGCGCAGCAGACCCATGCTTGCCCAATCCGCTTCGCGCGGGTCGATCTCGATGCCATAGTCGCCGGAATCATCCTCCAGCAGCGTGAAATGCGCGCGCAACCGGGCCATCAGGCGACGCAGTTCATCATGGCTGAGGAAGGTCGGTGTGCCGCCGCCCAGGTGCAGTTGCTCGACCACCTGGCTGGGCGCCAGATGGCAGGCAAGCATCCGGATTTCGTGTTCAAGCCGCTGCAGGTAAGCCTGTGCCCGGCCGCGATCCTTGGTGATCACTTTGTTGCACGCACAGTAGTAGCAAATATTTGCGCAGAATGGGATGTGCACGTAAAGCGACAACGGACGCCGCGCCTTGCGACTTTCCCGCAGGGCGTGCAGCAGCTCGAATGCGCCTGCCCGGGTATCAAATTGCACGGCGGTCGGATAAGACGTGTAGCGCGGTCCTGCCACATCGTAGCGATGGATCAGGTCTGAATCCCAACGAATGGCGTCAAGCATGCGCGCGTTTCCTGGTCAGGCTGGCGATGCGCCGAGCATACGCAGACGATCAGTGGCGGGCCTTGATGTGGATCAAAAGGCGGGAACGGCCCGGTTCAATGCCCCATCAGCCAGTGCTGATGAGGCCCCGGTAGGGTCCACACACCAAACACGATCACCAGCAGCCCGCCCGCCACACGAACGCCACGCTTGCGCAGCAGCGCAGTGGTGCGTTCAGCGGCAAGCCCGGTGGCCAGCAGAACCGGCCAGGTACCCAGCCCGAAGGCCAGCATCAGCAGTGCGCTGTCGACCGGGTTGCCCTGGCTTGCGGCCCAGAGCAGGGCGCTGTAGACCAGCCCGCAGGGCAGCCAGCCCCACAGGGCGCCGAGCAACAAGGCGCGCGGCAGGCTGGACACTGGCAGCAAGCGACTGGCCAGCGGCTGCACGTAGCGCCACAGCCCTCGGCCCAGGCGCTCGATGTGTGTGAGCCCGCTCCACCAACCGGCCAGATACAGGCCCATGACAATCAGCAATACCGCCGCCATGACCCGCAAACCCGTTGCCAGCGGGCTTTGCGCGACCGCCCAGCCAACCAGCCCGGAACAAAAGCCTGCCACGGCGTAGCTGAGAATGCGCCCAAGGTTATAGGCCAGCAGCAGGCGAAAGCGACGGTTGCGCTGCTCTTTGGGGATAGCCAGCGTCAGTGCACCCATCAGGCCGCCACACATTCCCAGGCAATGACCGCCGCCCAGCAGGCCGAGAACAAGCGCGGACAGCAACACCGGCGCCAGCTCAAACATCGTGCTTCTCGTCAGTGCCCGGCGTGTGATGCGCTGGCGGGTGCTGATCCGCAGGCGGCGGGTCATCGAACAGAATGCTGTGTGCCGGGCCTTCCATGTCGTCGTACTGGCCGCTGTCCACCGCCCAGAAAAAAACGTAAATCGCGATACCCACCAGCAGCAGGGCAGCGGGGATCATGATGTAAAGCGCGGGCATGAAACCTCCGGGGCGGTTTGCGACAGGTGTGCAGCGCGCGGCACGCGGGTCAGGCGCAGTGCGTTGAGCACCACGATCAAGGAACTGACCGACATGCCAATCGCTGCCCAGATCGGGGTGATCCAGCCCAGCGCTGCGAACGGCAACATGAGGCCATTGTACAGACCGGCCCAGACCAGGTTTTCGATAATGATGCGCCGGGTACGTCGGGCCAGGGTCAATGCGTCGATCAGCACCGGCAAGCGGTTGCAGAGCAAGACGGCGTCGGCGCTGGTTTTTGCAAGGTCAGTGGCCGAGCCCATCGCCACGCTGATGTCGGCAGCGGCCATGACCGGTACGTCGTTCACGCCGTCACCGACCATCAGCACTTTATGCCCCTGAGCCTGCAGCTCCCGCAGCACGGCCAGTTTATCGTCGGGACGCAAGCCGCCACGGGCGTCTTCGATACCCAGTACCTGCGCGACGCTGGCAACCATGGGCGAACTGTCGCCGGACAGCAGCAGGGTTTTCCAGCCACGGGCCTTGCAGGCGTGTAACAAGCCATGCGCATCGTCGCGAAGTCGGTCGTCCAGCACCAACCATGCCAGAGGGCCTTGGGTGTCGCCGAGCAGCAGCCACTGCCCGGATGGGTCTGTTATCGACAGCGTTTCAGTGCCGCTCAGGGCGCAGGCAAAAGCCGGCTGACCGATGCGCAAGCGGCGGGTACCGACAATGCCTTCAAGGCCCAGCCCCGGTGTGCTGTGCACGTCTTCAGCGGCCACAGGTGCATGGCCAAAGGCGCGCGCGATGGGGTGCTCGGAGCGGTTTTCCAGCGCCGCTGCCAGTTCCATGCAGGTGTCAGCGTCGAGCGTGCCCAGCGGCTGAACGCTGCGCAGCACCAGGCGCCCTTCGGTCAGGGTGCCGGTCTTGTCGAAGATGACCGTGTCGATCTGATTCAGGCCTTCCAGCACATGACCACGGGTCAACAGCAGGCCGAGTGTGTGCAGTGTGCCGGTGGCTGCGGTCAGGGCTGTCGGGGTTGCCAGCGACAGCGCGCAGGGGCAGGTGGCGACCAGCATTGCCAGCACAATCCAGAACGCCCGTGATGCGTCGATCTGCCACCAGATTACCCCGATCAGCGCAGCAGCCATCAGCGAAAACAGCAAAAAAAGCTGCGCCGCCCGGTCGGCCAGTTGTGCGAGGCGGGGCTTTTCTGCCTGGGCGCGTTCTAGCAGGCGAACAATGGCCGAAAGACGGGTTTCCTGACCCAGCGCCGTCACCTTGACGGTCAGCGGACTGTCGACATTCAGCGTCCCGGCAGTGACCGCATCGCCCACACTGCGTGCCTGTGGCAGGTATTCGCCGGTCAGCAGCGACTCATCGACACTGGATTGACCCTCGACAATGGTGCCGTCAGCTGGAATCACCGCACCGGGCCGCACCAGTACCCGGTCAGCCAAACGCAGCTCACTGAGCATGATGCGCGGGCTTTGGCCGTCCTCATCAAGGCGCAGGCATGAGGCAGGCAGCAGATTGACCAGTTGCGCGGTGGCCGCGGCGGTGCGCTCCCGGGCCCGGCGTTCCAGATAGCGCCCGGCCAGCAGAAACAGGGCGAACATGCCGACGGCATCGAAATACAGCTCGCCTGTGCCGGTGATTGCGGTCCAGATGCCTGCCACATAGGCTGCGCCTATGGCCAGCGACACCGAAACGTCCATCGTCAGTTGGCGGTTGCGCAGGTCACGCAAGGCACCGCGAAAGAACGGCGCGCAACTGTAGAACACGATAGGCGTGGTCAGAAACAGCGCCACCCAGCGCAGGATGGTGTGCATCTGCGGGCTGAGGTCGATGTTGAACTCAGGCCAGGTGGCCATGGTTGCCATCATTGCCTGAAACCACAGTAGGCCGGCGACGCCCAGTTGCCGCAAGGCCAGGCGATTTTCACTCGCCAACCGTTCGGCAGCGCGGTCGGCCTGCCACGGATGGGCGACGTAACCGATGGCGTGCAGTTCGCTCAGCAGTTGGCTGAGGGCCAGTTGATCGCTGCGCCAGCGCACCTGCAGACGATGCGTCGAGAGGTTCATGCGCGCCTCGGCAACAGCCGGCAACCGGCCCAGACGCTTTTCGATCAACCAGCCGCAGGCTGCGCAACTGATGCCCTCGATCAGCAGAATGGCTTCGGACAATTCGCCTTCGTGGCGCACGAACGGTGCCTGAACGTCAGGGCGGTCGTAGAGCGCCAGCTCATCGATCAATTGCGCGGGCAGGCTTTGCGGGTTGGCTGATGTTTCACTGCGATGGCGGTAATAGCTTTCCAGACCGCTCGTAACGATGGCTTGGGTGACCGCCTGACAGCCTGGGCAGCACAGCTCACGGGTTTCACCGAGCACCACGGCGTTGAAGCGCTTGCCGGCCGGCACGGGCAGGGCGCAGTGGTAGCAGGGCGTCGTGGGGCGGTTGAGCGCGGTCACGTTCAGTCGTTCCGGTGTTGCGCAGCTTGCAGCGGTTCATCGCCGAGGGTCAGGTCAGCCGCGCCGACCAGCTCTTCCTCGAACAGGCGCCAGGTCTGATTGCCTTCAACGCCCAGCAGCTCGACAAAGCGCCGGCCTGCGACGCTGTCCTGCAACTGGCCGATGTAGCGGTCTGGCTCGGTTGGGCTGCGGCTCAGAAACACCCGGCGATCACGGGCGGGCTGTGTGGGCGAAATCAGGTTCAGTTCCAGACGCTGCGGGCGGCTGTTGCCGCTCAGGCGCAGCCCGACCTCGCCGGTCACGTCGTCCAGATGGATGCTGGCGCGCAGCTTGAGATTCTGGGCCAGCACTTCGCGGTTCAGCGAGCGATTGATGCCTTTGCCTGCCTCGTAGTAATTGTCGGTCACCAATGGGTCCGGGTTGGTGACGGCAATGAACACCATCGACAGGCTCAACGTCACCGAGCAGGCCAGGATGCCAATGATGATCCAGGGCCATAATTGCCTGTACCAAGGGCTTGAAACGGTTGCGACAGGCATGGCGATGCTCTTACCGAATAAGTGGGCCGGTGAAACGGCTTGGGGTCTGGACTCGGGTGTTGCTGTCGATGTCCTTGAGGGTGAAGATGACCTCGTTGCTGCTCGATGACAGGGCCTGCGGCGCGCTGGACAACGCCACCGGCAGGCTGATGATCTCGCCCGCCGGAACGTTGATTTCACGCAGGCCTTGCAGCTTCAGGTCAGGCAGGCCGCTGGCAGTCAGCAGGTAGGTGTGATCAACCTGGTCCTTGTTCATGATCTTCACGCTGTAGACGTTTTCGATCCGGCCTTCGGCGTTTTCCCGGAATAGCATGCGGTCCTTGCTGACCTCCAGACCCACCAGTGTGCGCATGCAGAAGGCGGTGGTCAGCAGCCCGATCATCAGCAGCAGGACCAGCGCATAACCGATCAGGCGTGGGCGCAAGATGCGGGTACGCTGCCCGGACAAATTGTGTTCGGTTGTGTAGCGAATCAGGCCGCGGGGGTAGTCCATCTTGTCCATGACAGTGTCGCAAGCGTCTACACACGCCGCGCAACCGATGCACTCGACCTGCAGGCCGTCGCGAATGTCGATGCCGGTCGGGCAGACCTGAACGCACAGTGTGCAGTCGATACAGTCACCGAGCCCCTGAGCCTGATGGTCGGTTTCCTTCTTGCGCGGCCCGCGTGGTTCACCACGGCGCGGGTCGTAGGAAATGACCAGCGTGTCCTTGTCGAACATCACGCTCTGGAACCGCGCGTAGGGGCACATATAGATGCACACCTGCTCACGCAGCCAGCCTGCGTTGAGGTAAGTGGCGAGGGTGAAAAAACCGACCCAGAAATACGCCCAGCCATCTGCCTCGCCGGTGAACAGTTCTATACACAAGTCGCGGATCGGCGAGAAATAGCCCACGAAAGTCATGCCCGTGGCAAAGCCGATCATCAGCCACAGGCTGTGCTTGGCCAACTTGCGCAGCAGTTTGCCAGCGCTCATCGGGGCATGGTCGAGCCTGATACGCTGGTTGCGGTCGCCCTCGGTGACTTTCTCGCACCACATGAACATCCAGGTCCAGACGCTCTGTGGGCAGGTATAGCCGCACCAGACACGTCCGGCATAGACCGTGATGAAGAACAGCCCGAAGGCTGCAACGATGAGAATCCCCGAGAGCAGGATGAAATCCTGCGGCCAGAACGTCGCGCCGAAGATGTAGAACTTGCGCTCCGGCAGGTCCCACCACACAGCCTGATGGCCGTTTCGATTGAGCCAGACCGTACCGAAAAAGATGAGCAGCAACACCGCGCCACCCGCCATGCGCAGCGTGCGAAACAGACCTTTGAACGCGCGGGTTTGGATTTTCGTGCGCGACGCATAGAGATCAACGTATTCGCTGTTCTCGTTGGACGACGGTGTGATGTCGTGTACTGGAATCTGGTTGCTCATCGATGGGTCCAGCGGCGCTGGCGCAGCCCGCGCCGATACAGGTCAGGCCGGTTCAAAGCCGCGTTCAACGTGACGCACTTGAGTAATAGGCCGTTTCTTCGTTCAACTGGCTGATCCAGGGATTAAGCAAGGCGGCTCCGCTAGATTTGAAATCTGCTGTGTTGCGGGTGACCACGGTCATGCCGTGCACCAGCGCTGTGGCGGCGATCAGGGCATCACATTCGCTGCGCGGGTCGGGCACGTGCAGTTGGGCACAGCGTTTTGCGACCTGGGTGTCGATTGGCAGAATGCGCCCGGCGAAGGCTTTCAATACATGGTGGTCGAGCCACATTCGCAGGGCTGCGCCTTGTGTCGGATCACGGCGTTCGACCCGCAGGATACCTGTTTCGAGCTCAAGAATCGTGATGGACGAGATGAACAGGCTGGATGCCATCTGGGTTCGCGACCAGCGGAGCACGTTCGCGTCGGCATTGCGTTTTCTGAGTTCGGACACCACGTTGGTGTCGAGCAGGAACATCAGGACAGGTCAACCGGTCGAGGCGTGATGACAGCCCGTTGCGGCTCGAATTCGATATCGAGGTGCGTTGGCATGATTAACAGGTCAGCGATACTCGCTGCACTGCCGGTCAGTTGCAGGTACGCCTCGATCGACAGCAGCACATGGGCAGGGCGGCCTCGGTCGGTAATGAAAACCGGGCCTTCATTCGCAGCCTTTTTAGCCCCGCTGGTGTCTTGGTTGAATTCGCGGCTTGAGAGGGTAGTTGTCATGAGGGCGAGCTCCAGAATGGGCAGACACGTCGTTGTGATAATGCGTAAGTCTAGCCATGTAGAGATGTAACTACAATGTTGCAAGTCTTTCGAATTGCAACGGGCCTGCAGGTCCAGTCACGTCCGATCGAGCCAGATCACTTGGGCTCTGCCGGTTTCTCCTGACGAGACAGGCTGTAAACGTAGGCGGCGAGGATGTGAACCCGGTCATTACCCTGCAACGCTTGCTGAGCGGGCATCTGGCCCTGGCGACCGTCGCGGATGGTCTGTTGAAGCTGGGCGAAACTGGCACCGTAAATAAACGCATTCGGGTGCGTCAGGTCCGGTGCGCCCAAGATCGGCATGCCTTTGCCTTCCGGTCCATGGCAGGCAGCGCAGAGCGTGGCGAAAGTCTTCTGGCCCGCGACTGGGTCAGCCTTGGCGTCTTCGGGCAGTTGCCGGGCGTCCAGTCGGGTCAGCACATAGGCCGATACATCGCGCACGCCTTGTTCGCCAAGCACTTCGCCCAAGGCCGGCATCACGCCCATGCGCCCGGCCATGATCGACGTCTTGATTGCCTGAGCATCGCCGCCCCAGCGCCAGTCCGCGTCGGTGAGGTTGGGAAAACCGTAGGCACCTTTAGCGTCGGAGCCATGGCAGACCGAGCAGTTGGACGCGAACAGGCGCGCGCCGATTTTCAGTGCCTGCGGGTCTTTGGCCACTTCCTCGACGGGCATCGCTGCATACCGGGCGAACAGCGGGCCGTAGCGTGCCTCGGCACTGGCGACTTCGCGCTCCCACTCGTGAACACTGCTCCAGCCCTGCTGGCCATCCGAGAACTGCGAGGTGCTGCCCTTGTCCCTGTACTCGTAACCGGGCAATAGCCCCTGCCAATTGCCCAGGCCCGGATACAGCAGCAGATAAGCCAGCGCGAATATAAGGGTGGCGATGAACAGCAGGAACCACCACCTGGGCAGCGGATTGTCGTACTCCTCGATGCCGTCGAACGAGTGGCCGACTTTTTCGTCGGTCGGCTCCTCGCGCTGGCCCTTGCGGGTGGACAGCAGCAGCCAGAGCATGGCGATGATTGTGCCCAGCGTCAGTAGGGTGACGTACAGGCTCCAGAACGTACTCATGATCGATTTTCTCGCTCGGCCTTGGCCCGCTCGACGGTGTCGATGGCCTCGGGGTCATCTGCGAACGGCAGCAGGGTCGCGTCGTCAAAGCGGGCCTTGCGTGCAGGGCTGAACACCCACAGCATCAGGCCGATGAAAGCGATCATGACGACCAGTGTGCCGAGACCCCGAATCATTCCGATGTCCATGCTGATCACCGCTTGCTCTTGATAAGGGTGCCGAGGCCTTGCAGGTAGGCCACCAGCGCGTCCATTTCGGTTTTGCCCTGTACGGCCGCCGCCGCACCGGTAATATCGGCGTCGCTGTACGGCGTGCCAAGGGTGCGCAGCACTTGCAGCTTTTTCGCGGTCTGCGTGCTGTCGATGTGTTTGCCGGCCAGAAACGGATAGGCCGGCATGATCGAGGCAGGGACCAGGTCGCGCGGGTTGTTCAGGTGCACACGGTGCCACTCATCCGAGTAGCGACCGCCGATCCGCGCAAGGTCCGGCCCGGTGCGTTTCGAGCCCCACAGAAACGGGTGATCCCAGACACTTTCGCCTGCGACCGAGTAATGCCCGTAGCGCTCGGTTTCGGCGCGTAACGGGCGGATCATCTGCGAGTGGCAACCCACGCAACCGTTGGCAATGAACACATCGCGGCCTTCGACTTCCAGCGCGCTGCGCGGCTTCATGCCCTCGATTGGTTGATTGGTCACATCCTGAAAGAACAGCGGGACGATCTGAGTCAGCCCGCCGATGCTCACGGCAATCACCATGAAAAAGGCCAGCAGACCGATATTCTTTTCCAGTACATCGTGTTTCATCAATGCGCTCCCGCGACGGCGATGCGCGCAGCGGCCTGCGCTGCTTGCGGGTCCGAGGCGCGCACGGTGCGCCACACGTTGTAGGCCATCAGCAGCATGCCGCTGGTGAAAATGACGCCGCCGATCACCCGCACGATGTAGCCCATATGGCTGGCCTGCATGGTCTCGATGAAAGAATAAGTGAGCGTGCCGTCGTCATTTACCGCGCGCCACATCAGGCCCTGAGTGATGCCGTTGACCCACATCGAGGTGATGTACAGCACGGTGCCGACGGTCGCGAGCCAGAAGTGCGCGTTGATCAGGCCGACGCTGTGCATCTGTGGGCGAGCGTAGAGTTTGGGGATCATGTGGTAGACCGAGCCAATGGTGATCATTGCCACCCAGCCCAGTGCCCCGGCGTGCACATGGCCGATGGTCCAGTCGGTGTAGTGCGACAGCGAGTTGACGGTCTTGATGGCCATCATCGGGCCTTCAAAAGTCGACATGCCATAGAACGCCAGCGCCACCACAAGAAAGCGCAGAATCGAATCGGTGCGCAATTTATGCCACGCGCCCGACAGCGTCATCATGCCGTTGATCATGCCGCCCCAGCTAGGCACCAGCAAAATGATCGACATTACCATGCCCAGCGACTGCGCCCAGTCCGGCAGTGCGGTGTAGTGCAGGTGGTGCGGGCCGGCCCAGATGTACAGGGTGATCAACGCCCAGAAATGCACGATAGACAGGCGATAGGAATACACCGGGCGTTCAGCCTGCTTTGGCACGAAGTAATACATCATGCCGAGAAAGCCGGTGGTCAGGAAAAACCCCACTGCGTTGTGCCCATACCACCACTGGATCATGGCGTCGGTTGCACCGGCGTAGGCCGAATAGGATTTGAACAGGCTGACCGGCAAGGAGACGTGGTTGACGACGTGCAGCATGCCCGTCACCACAATGAACGCGCCGTAGAACCAGTTGGCGACATAAATGTGCCGGGTCCGGCGTTTGACAATAGTGCCGAAGAACACCGCCGCATAGGCCGCCCAGACGATGGCCAGCAAGATAGCCACCGGCCACTCGAGCTCGGCATACTCCTTGGTGGTGGTGTAACCCATCGGCAACGTCACGATGGCGCCGACAATCACGGCTTGCCAGCCCCAGAAGGTGAACGCTGCCAGCCCGTCGGAAATCAGCCGTGTCTGACAGGTGCGCTGCACCACGTAATAAGAGGTGGCGAACAGCGCGCAGCCACCGAACGCAAAGATCACCAGGTTGGTGTGCAGCGGTCGCAAGCGCCCGAAGGTTGTCCACTCGAGTTCGAGGTTCAGCCCTGGCCATACCAGTTGCGACGCGATGAAGACGCCCAGGCTCATGCCGATCACGCCCCAGACCACGGTCATGATGGCGAACTGGCGCACCACTCGGTAGTTGTAGGCGGTCGGGCTGATTGTTGTGCTCATTGCGGACTTCCACGATTCAGGTGTTTACCGCAGACGTTATCGGGCTCGGGCGATGCATCGCTGGAAATGGCACCGAAGCACACCGAAAAGGCGAGGGCAGGAACAGACAGGCAAGCTAACGAGCGTCAATGGTTGCAGCAGACGCCTGCTGGCGAGTTTAGCTTTGAAAGAGGAGTGTGGGAAGTCGCAGCATCTGCCCGCGCGATTCGTGCCTGATGTGCGGCGGGTTATGCAGTTGCTTGCGCAGTTGCTTATAGTGGTCGGCCAATGTCGTACTCATCAAAACGAGGCAAGCATGAGCACAGGCTTACAGCCCGGTATCGGCGCGGAGCAATGGCTGCAACTGACCCGCGAAAGAGGCTGGCTATGGACGCCCGGGCACTCGCTGGCGACGCTGCCGCCGGCGACCTTGCTGCTGGCGCATGGTGCAGGTGCACCGATGGACAGCGAGTTCATGAACAGCATGGCCATGCACTTGGCGGCCCAAGGCATCGGCGTGCTGCGCTTCGAGTTTCCCTACATGGCGCAGCGACGCGAGGGCGGCAGCAAACGCCCGCCCAATCCGCAGGCGCAATTGCTGGCATGCTGGCGAGAAGTCTATGCCCAGGTTCGGCCACTAGTTGCGGGGCGGCTGGCGGTTGGCGGCAAATCGATGGGCGGGCGAATGGCCAGCTTGATCGCTGATGAACTGCAGGTTGATGCGCTGGTATGCCTGGGTTATCCGTTTTACGCCGTGGGTAAACCGGAAAAACCGCGTGTGGCGCATCTGGCCGAGCTGAAAACGCCGGCCCTTATTGTTCAGGGTGAGCGCGATGCATTGGGAAACCGCGAAAGCGTGGCGGGGTATACGTTGTCCAGCGCCATTGAATTGCACTGGTTGCCAACGGCCAATCACGACCTCAAACCACTGAAAGTGGCAGGTATCAGCCATGACCAGTGCCTGGTCGAGTCGGCGCAGGTGATCGCCCGCTTTCTGCGTGCCTGAATTATTGGCAACGTACGTCAAAAAAACCGTGGGTGACGTCGAAATTGATCGATGACATGTTGAACCGGAAGCGCCCGCGCAAGCGCAGGGTATAGGGATTGGCTTCGAACAGGCTCAGCGTGCCGCTTTGAAAGTCGGCCGAATGATAAATCGTGTTTTGCCTGCGTCGCGTTTCGTTGAAAATCACTTTGATCTGCGCATGGTTCACCAGGTCGTGATCGCCGGGTTTCAGATCGCTGTCCAGAAACAGTCCGATCGTGGTTCGTGCTGTGCCCACCTTGCCATCGACAATCAGCTTCCAGATCCATCGATCGGGTTCGTGCTCCAGTTCTGCCCGCAGGGCCAACTGGCCCGACAGGTACATCGCCTGGAACGGCTTACTGTTGACACGGGCGTGAAAACTGCCTTCACAAGGCGAAGGACGAACGACGCGTTTGGCTGGCGATGGTATGCGGTGCATGGTCTGACTCTGCAAAGCGTATGAATAGAAGCAGGGCGTTGCCCGTCAAGGTAACGCCCTGTGTGATGATTACAGGTTCGTCAGGTGTCGATTATTTGATACAAACGCCAAGGCTGGAGTTGTGACTCTTCAACTTGAAGTTCCCGCCAGAGACCATGTTTTTTACGTAGTACCAGTTCCATCCCCCGATACCCGCGCTTGAAACGGTAGACGACCAGTAATTGCCGTTGCCCATCGGCCAGCGATTGCCGTACAGGGCGTAGATTTCCACCAACTCGTGAATGGTCGGAATCCGCGCGCCATTATTGGCCGATGCCTTGCTGATCTGAGAGAAGCTGCCACTGCCCACACCGATGCAATGGATGACGCCGGTAACAGTGACCGGATAACTCTTGGTCGCGCCCAGCGCATCGGTTGCGGTAATGGTGGCCGTACCTTTACCTCGAACAGAAGCCAGGCCATTGCCGTCCACGCTCACCACCAGCGGATTACTCGATGCGTATCGATAAGGCGCATGCCCGCCGCTGGCCTGGCGCTGAACGGTGGTATCGGCCGGGAAGTTCGGCAACAGGTCCGGTGAGCCCGGAAGCAGATAGATTTTGCCGGCCAGTGTTACCGGTGAAGTGTCCAGTACCAGCTCCTGTCTGACACTGAGCTGTAGCGCGGTCGATACAGTGGGCTCCCCTGCGCGGGTTACGGTGTAAGTCACCGTGGCAGAGCGGCCTGCAGTGGCGCTGATCAACGCCTTGGGCACGTTGAACTGCAATTCGCCACCCCCTGCAACCTGCGCCGCCGTGTCATGGCTGGACGCGCCGCGCCAGTTGACCACCACACTGTCCTGCGCGCCCACGCCCGGATAACTCACCCGCACCGTTGCGCCGTAGCCAGGAATCAGCGAAGGCGTGACCACGCCGTCTGCCCCGACCGTATCCATGCGCGGTGCAGGCAACTCGGCCAGCCCGCTCACAACCTGCAGCGCCAAAGTATCGGATACCTGCACCAGACCGTTGGTGCGGTTCACGACGTAGGAGACCGAAACCGTCTGCCCGGCGTTGGCAGTCACCAGAACAGCGGCAAACAGCACCTCCAGCGCCTGACCGGCTTCAGCGCTTGTCAGTGTCTTCTCCTTGGTATCACTGCCTTTCGGCCCCTGCCATTGCACAATCACCTGGTCGCCGGTTTTCAGGTTGGCGGTGGCCTCGATGACCACTGTTGCCCCGGCGGAGGCGTTGATAGGGTCCAGGGTGCTGCCGGTGGCTTCTTTTATGGTTGGGGTGGGCAGGGGCGTTGTCACCGTGAGCTGGAGCTTTACGTCCAGGGTTTCTGAGGCCATGGACTGATTGCCAGCCAGGTCGGTCACTGTGTAGTAAACCGGCGCTTCGATATCACCAATCAGCTCCAGAAACGGCCTGACAAAGTAGACCATTACACACTTAAGGCCCATATCGTCTTTGGTGACCACTGCCATCGGGCCCGGTAAGTCGTTCCAGTAGGTACGGACGACATCGCCTTCCTGCATGCCGTTGTAACCGGCAATCGTGCCCGTCAGGACATCACCCATGTTTTCCAGTTCTTCGGAGGTGAGGCCGTTCAGGGTTTGTCTGGGGAGGATGATGGGGGCGAGAGTCGGAGCGCCGGGTTGAGTGATGTCCACGGATACGATTGTATTTTCTGAAAACTCAACAACCATGTTCCCAGGGTTTTCGATGGCGTAAGCGACTGTGTGATTGCCTTCTTTTAGCAATTCTTTTGGGATCTCCAGGCTAAGGGGGTCCCCAGGCTTATGGCTCGCCAGTATTTCTTTTTTTGGTTCAATAAGCGTGTCATCGAAATAAAGTTGATAAGTGTAGCCAGTCTGTGCGCCTGGCCACACTGACAGCGATACCTGAACAGGTTTGTTAAGGAAACTCTGAAAAAGGTTTCCTGATTTGGCAAAATACCCCAACACCTTTCACCGAGCTTCCCTGATGAAACAGATGACCTTCGCCGATGCCGAGTACGCGGGTAAACGTAAGCATACCCGCCGCGAGCGCTTTCTCATCGAGATGGATCAGGTTGTGCCCTGGAAAGGCTTGATTGCCCTTATCGAACCACATTATCCAAAGGGCGAAGGTGGCCGTCCGGCTTATCCGCTGATGGCGATGCTGCGTATTCACCTGATGCAGAACTGGTTTGGTTACAGCGATCCGGCGATGGAGGAAGCACTTTACGAGACAACGATCCTGCGCCAGTTCGCAGGGTTGAGTCTGGATCGAATCGCCGATGAAACCACGATTCTCAACTTCCGGCGTCTGTTGGAAAAGCATGAGTTGGCAGGCGGGATTTTGCAGGTCATCAATGGCTATCTGGGTGATCGAGGTTTGATGCTGCGCCAAGGTACGGTGGTCGATGCGACGATCATTCATGCGCCGAGCTCGACCAAGAACAAGGACGGCAAACGCGATCCCGAAATGCATCAGACGAAGAAAGGAAACCAGTATTTCTTCGGCATGAAAGCGCATATCGGCGTCGATGCCGAGTCGGGTTTAGTCCATAGCCTGGTGGGTACTGCGGCGAATGTGGCGGACGTGACTCAGGTTGATCAATTGCTACATGGTGAGGAAACCTATGTCAGCGGTGATGCGGGCTACACCGGCGTGGACAAGCGTGCGGAGCATCAGGATCGTCAGATGATCTGGTCAATTGCGGCCCGCCCAAGCCGTTATAAAAAGCATGGCGAGAAAAGTTTGATCGCACGGGTCTATCGCAAAATCGAGTTCACGAAAGCCCAGTTACGGGCGAAGGTTGAACATCCGTTTCGCGTGATCAAGCGCCAGTTTGGTTATACGAAAGTCCGGTTTCGCGGGCTGGCTAAAAACACCGCGCAACAGGCTACTCTGTTTGCCTTGTCGAACCTTTGGATGGTGCGAAAACGGCTGCTGGCGATGGGAGAGGTGCGCCTGTAATGCGGAAAAACGCCTTGGAAAGGTGCTGTTTGAAGGAAAATCGATGAGTTAAGAGCGGAAAACGTCTAATTATCTGATCGGGCGAGCTTTTTTTGAACCTCAGGCCATGAGAGCGTCAAAAATCGATGCCTACTTCAGACCTTCCTTAAGTGAATTCACGGGTAACAGTCCATTGCTCAATGCGGCCGGTACAACGGGGGCGTCCAGCGGTTTTCTGTTTGTGATTGTGTTCGGGTTAGACATTTCGTTTTCCTTTATAGGTCTTGGGGAACGCGGGCCATAGTGGCCCGCGTCGGGTCAGCGGACTAAGCAGGTAACATCGGAAGGTTTGAGCATTAAAACCGGTACCCGAGTGACTGTGGAGTTTGCCGGGCTCTGGTTGCTGCCCTCAATCGGGCTGACGGTATAGCTGGCTTCTGCAAAGCCCGTACAGATAACCCTGGTGTTATAGAACGGTACCGTAAAAACATGCCCCTCCAGCACATCAACTTCGTCGACTTTTCTTGTTGACGTATAGGTGGCTGCTTCAATGGGATTGTTTGATTGATCAAAACCTTTGAAGGTGAACGTTATTCTCTGACCATCAATCATATTGAGATAGGGCAAGATTTTTACGTCTGAACCATCAGGGTTTTCATTCGGGCCTAACACGCCATTTGGCGTCAATTTGAATGTAGGGCCTGCCAGCCCGTCCTGACCGCCGGGTTGTTCCTCTCGAGATCTCACTGTGACAGGCTGAATCGGGCTTTTGACAGCGTTTGGGTTACCCGCACGCGAGACAGTAAAATAAACGGGAATTGCCGCGCCTGTTCCTTGGCTTTGTATGATGTTGTTGTCAATCGGAACGATCAAGTCCTGTTGAGATGCCACGTCACCCGAATTTATCTGGCGCCATTGCAACCTTACTTGGTCGCCCCAATGAAGATTCAAGTCATCATTTACCTGAAAGCCAGCGTTCCAGCTCACCAGCGCTCGGCCATTCAGTTCATAATCATCTTCGTCGATAAAGTTGTTCTCAATATTCGGGTTTTGTACGCTGGTACCTTGCACTATCAGGCTGTTGAGCGTCCCATCGACAGGAAGCGTCGTAAATACGTCGATATCGGTATTGAGTGATGTGCCGACGAGTTCCCCGGTGCGCGATACTTCATAGTGAATGGGGACGCGACCCTGAGGGATCTTGTCAATCGCTGCAAAGGGTACTCTCAACGTCAGGACGACTGTCTCATCCTCGTCGCCGGGCGGCAGAGCAACAGGTGCCAGAGGGTTATTGTCGCCCCAGAAAAGCTGGATGTTATCAAGTGCAGCTGCGCCCGGGTAATTCGGAATATCCACTACTACGCCTGACTGCGCTTCAAGATAATCCACTGTGTTGCCCACCGCAGCGTCAACGATAGGCGCTGGATAGTCAGATGGAACTTCCTGAAGCCTCAACCTTACAGAAACAGTGTTCGAGAGAATCGACGTGTTGCCAGCACGGTCAACCACTTTGTAGCAAACCAGTTTCTCGTCTTGCCCTAAAGACTCCAGAAACTCACGGGTGAAGGTGACCACAACCTTGTCCAGTCCCATGTCATTTTCGTTGACGACAGCGCTAGGACCTACGACATCGCCCCATCTTGTCTGAATAAGGTCATGTTTTGCCATGCCGGTGTAGCCGGCAATCTGTACAACCAGCTGTCCACCCAACTGCTCGAGCTCGGCCGCAGTCAGGCCGTTCTGGATCTCGGCCGGAAATTGTATTGCGGCAAGCTCAGGCGCGCCTGGTGGTGTTTTGTCGATCTGGATTTGGAAAGAGTTTGATATTTCTTCCACTTGGTTTACCGGGTTTTTAATCACATAGGCAATGTCGTGAATTCCTTCTGATAAAAGATCAGTCGGGACTTCAAGGCTCAAGGGAAGGTCTGAAGTAGGCATCGATTTTTGACGCTCTCATGGCCTGAGGTTCAAAAAAAGCTCGCCCGATCAGATAATTAGACGTTTTCCGCTCTTAACTCATCGATTTTCCTTCAAACAGCACCTTTCCAAGGCGTTTTTCCGCATTACAGGCGCACCTCTCCCATCGCCAGCAGCCGTTTTCGCACCATCCAAAGGTTCGACAAGGCAAACAGAGTAGCCTGTTGCGCGGTGTTTTTAGCCAGCCCGCGAAACCGGACTTTCGTATAACCAAACTGGCGCTTGATCACGCGAAACGGATGTTCAACCTTCGCCCGTAACTGGGCTTTCGTGAACTCGATTTTGCGATAGACCCGTGCGATCAAACTTTTCTCGCCATGCTTTTTATAACGGCTTGGGCGGGCCGCAATTGACCAGATCATCTGACGATCCTGATGCTCCGCACGCTTGTCCACGCCGGTGTAGCCCGCATCACCGCTGACATAGGTTTCCTCACCATGTAGCAATTGATCAACCTGAGTCACGTCCGCCACATTCGCCGCAGTACCCACCAGGCTATGGACTAAACCCGACTCGGCATCGACGCCGATATGCGCTTTCATGCCGAAGAAATACTGGTTTCCTTTCTTCGTCTGATGCATTTCGGGATCGCGTTTGCCGTCCTTGTTCTTGGTCGAGCTCGGCGCATGAATGATCGTCGCATCGACCACCGTACCTTGGCGCAGCATCAAACCTCGATCACCCAGATAGCCATTGATGACCTGCAAAATCCCGCCTGCCAACTCATGCTTTTCCAACAGACGCCGGAAGTTGAGAATCGTGGTTTCATCGGCGATTCGATCCAGACTCAACCCTGCGAACTGGCGCAGGATCGTTGTCTCGTAAAGTGCTTCCTCCATCGCCGGATCGCTGTAACCAAACCAGTTCTGCATCAGGTGAATACGCAGCATCGCCATCAGCGGATAAGCCGGACGGCCACCTTCGCCCTTTGGATAATGTGGTTCGATAAGGGCAATCAAGCCTTTCCAGGGCACAACCTGATCCATCTCGATGAGAAAGCGCTCGCGGCGGGTATGCTTACGTTTACCCGCGTACTCGGCATCGGCGAAGGTCATCTGTTTCATCAGGGAAGCTCGGTGAAAGGTGTTGGGGTATTTTGCCAAATCAGGAAACCTTTTTCAGAGTTTCCCAAGGGATCTCCCGGTGTGTGTGACGCCAGGATCAGCTTTTCCGGGCCCACTTTTTCCGCGTCAAAAAGCAGTCGGTAGGTATAGTCAGGGAGCGCGGCTGGCCACACCTTCAGACTGACAAGTAAAGGCTGGGTCAATGCGTTTATGGGAATCAGACCTGGGGTATCTTCATCGTGAAATGCGACAGCGACATCAGGCGCGTCCAGAGGAGCTTTTGAGATCTCGTATCGGATTTTTGGAATGCTTACAGGTTTTAGTAGCGTAGTTTCTTGAGAGTTACTCATCGGTCAATCCTTTCATTAGTTGATGTGAGTTGTAGGGTATTTCCTACTTGATGATTTTGAGCGAGAGCAGCTGGAGATTTAAAAAACAATCTATTGATGTCGCTTTCTCGATCACGTTTTGACGTAATAGGTTTTCTTGATGTGTGTCAATGGGTGCGTTAATTATTTTTTGCTTGAGAGTAGGTTTTTTGTAGTTGGGGCTAAGTAGAGGTCGTCTGTAGGATTTTATTTATAGTTATTTGGGAATGGTCCTACAGTTTTGGTGTTGAAGGTGTGAGCGTTTTATGATTTGGATGAGCTACTTTCTCGGGCTCAATAGTCGAGGAGATGGATGGTGTCTTATAGAAAAAGTAACGTTAGAAATTTCAGGTCCTGTATTTTGCAGTTTTCCGTACTGGCAGCCGGAGCTTTGGTAGCTGCTCAGGTGTCTGCAGATATTCAACGCAAAGTGAATGCCGGGTATCAGGGTGACGAAAAAATTGCGGTCATTCTGCCCAATGGAGAAGTGCTAAAGGCCATACCGATAAATGGTGATTCAGTAACGGTGGGGCCTCAGACACCTTTTGATTCATACGTCGTGAGCAATAGAGGTGTTCTCAATGTTAATGGCGGAAGAGTCGGTACGGTCTACGCAACACAGTCCACAGTTAATATAGAGTCCGGGAGCGTGGAGAATGGTCTGCACCTCACCGACAGTGTGTCTAACATTCACGGCGCCGTGGTAAGCAATGATTCAGGTTTCGGTATCTCTCTGGGCGGAATCATAGATTCTGATAAACCTGGCTCCGAAGCCTCTATTTTTTCGAGCAATGTATCTGGACTGGAAGTGGGTATTGCAGTAGGTCTGTGGGGTGAGCTGAATTTGGTTAACACGGAGCTGCATGGGGCAGCGTCGCAACGTGGGAGAGGTCAAGGTATTCTTTCTTCTGGAGGAAATGTTTTTATTACCCAGCGTAGTCACGTCATGGGTGATCTGAACGGCATCAATATTACTGACGGCTCGGCTCGGGGGAGTTCGGACGGAAGTCTGATTGGAAATAAACCCTACACGGTTATCAATGACTCTATTGTTGAGGGCTTGACTGGCGCTGCTATCAGAGTCGACCAACGTGTATTGTTTGATATTGATGCCGATATCGCTGTGCAGAACCATTCCGAGTTGCTGTCCGGGAACGGGAACCTGCTGGAGGTTGCAGATAGCAGTACCGTCAACTTCAACGTCGACAACAGCACCCTCAACGGCAACCTCGTCGCTGATGACACCAGCACCTTGAACGTCACACTGCAAAATGGCGCGCAATTGAACGGTGACATCATCAATGGCAATACGCTGGCGATCACTTCCGGTGGGCAATGGCAGATGCAGGGTGACAATGCCGTCACGTCGCTCTCCATGCAGGGAGGCAGCGTCGGGTTTGGCGGGGAGGGGTTCCATACCTTGTCGCTGAATGAGTTGTCCGGGTCGGGCACGTTCGGCCTGCGCGTGGACCTGGATAACGCGGTGGGTGATCTCATCAACGTCAATGGTCAGGCCAGCGGGCAATTCGGATTGCGGGTGCGCAACACCGGGGTGGAGGTGATATCGGCTGATATGCAGCCGCTCAAGGTGGTGCACACCGAAGGTGGCGATGCGCAGTTCAGCCTGCTGGGCGGGCGGGTCGATCTGGGGGCTTATTCCTATCTGCTGGAGCAGCAAGGCAATGACTGGTTCGTTGTCGGCAGGGACAAGGTCATCAGCCCTTCGACCCAGAGTGCTCTGGCGCTGTACAGCGCAGCGCCTGCCATCTGGATGAGTGAGCTTTCTACCCTGCGTTCGCGCATGGGCGAGGTTCGTGCCAGCGGCCAGGCGGGTGGCTGGATGCGTGCATACGGCAGCCGTCTCAATGCCACGACCAGCGACGGGGTTGACTACCGGCAGAAGCAGAGCGGCCTGTCGCTGGGTGCCGATGCGCCTGTCGAGGTCAGCAACGGACGGCTGCTGGTGGGTGTACTGGGCGGTTACAGCACGTCCGATCTGGATGTGAGCCGCGGTACGACAGGTAAAGTTGCCAGTTATTACGCGGGCGCTTACGGCACCTGGTTGTCCGACGACGGTTACTACGTGGATGGCGTGCTCAAGCTCAACCGCTTTCGCAACAAGGCAGATGTTGCCATGAGCGATGCGAGCAAGGCCAAGGGCGACTACAGCAACACCGGTGTGGGTGGCTGGGTGGAAGCCGGTCGGCACATCAAGCTGGCGGACGACTACTTTCTCGAGCCGTTTGCCCAGTTGTCCAGCGTCGTCGTGCAGGGGCAGGAGCTGCGTCTGGACAACGGCATGAAGGCGAAGAACGCGCGAACCCGTTCGGTACTGGGCAAGGTCGGTACTTCGCTGGGGCGCACTGTGGCGCTCAAGGACGGCGGGGTGTTGCAGCCTTACGTGCGTGTCGCCGTTGCTCAGGAATTTTCCCGCCGTAACGAGGTAAAGGCCAACGACGTGAAATTTGATAACAGCCTGTTCGGCTCGCGCGGCGAGCTGGGGGCCGGGGTATCGGTTTCGCTGTCCGAGCGCCTGAAACTGCACGCGGACGTTGATTACATGAAAGGTCAGCATATCGAGCAACCCTGGGGGGCTAATGTGGGACTACGTCTGACATTCTGATCTGTCAGGTAAAGGACTGAGCAATGCCCGAGCCCCCGGTGAGTGATCACCGGGGGTTTTTCAGTTATTTGTCTGGAAACCTGCGATTGATCAGGCGTTTGCGGCTGCGCTGCCTGGAGGTCACAGGTACCGAGTAATTGACGTTCACACGCAGCACCGGTGATGTGCCGATCAGTCGACAATCGCGGTAGAGCTCGTAATACAGGTCGATCAGGCCGTACTGAATGTGGGGCGTGAACAGGTAGGAAACACACAGCTCGCGCACCACGCTATTCTCGCCTACTCGATGGAAAAGCGTTGTGGTCGATACGTTTTTACCCCAGTAGAAATGAATGCCATCTCCCCAGCACATCTTGACGGAACCGGGAATGTGGACGGTGATACCTGCATGTGCCTGTTCATGACTGATGGCCGCAGGGTCGTTGTTGGGCAGCACAGGCGCTTTCAATGTGTCTGAAATATCGGATGGAATGTGCACAGCAATCGCCTGTCGATAGAGACTCTCGTGTAGTGGAGCTTCTTGAACAATGCTTGCGTTTTCGGGGCCGTTTTTTTCTAGTTGGGTGCGCGCAGCGACATCCGTGGACTTGTTTTTATCCATCGTGAACTCGGTTATTTACATTAAGTTGGATTGTTATATGTGTGCCGACACGGGTCGGCAGCGGAAATATTACAAAACACATAAGTGTTCAGGTCAAGTCCCTGACGAATTCAAGGTTCTCCAAAGGTTCTGAAAAGGTTGTGTCGGACTTTGCAGTTACATTTGGTTTCATGTTGGTACTAAATTATCGGTCATTAGTGTCGAAGATGCTGTAAACAAAGGGTGTTGCCTCGGGTTGGTGTGGGTTTGAGGTTTTTTCTGCCGCCTATCTTTGTAGGACCGTTACTACAGACAATTCTTACAAAGCTGGAAATTTTAAATTTTGTCTAAAGTCCTACTTGTTCGTAGGAAGATTCACTCAAACTTATCATTAGGGTCTCGCACACTTCAGTGTGCGAAACCTTCAAGGTATTGAGCGAAAAATGTAGGCGGTCGTGATTAAACCTGCATCGAGAGTGTGACAGAGCGCGCCGGCAGCGAAATATTGCCCGCACGATCGATGACCCGGTAGCTGATCGTGACACTATCGCTGTGCAGATTCAGCAGAAACTCCTTGTCGAAAATGATCGGTACCGGACGATCAGTCAGATTGTCGGAGGTGACCACGTAAGCGGGACCTTGCCGGTCGTTGCAGAAGGTCCGGATACGGTCTCCGGGCTGCATGTCTGCGTAGCCTGGGACAAGGCCTGTGAGGGTGTTGCCGAGGTTGATCTGATGGAAAATGACAGGAGCCAGCAGCGCCGCGCCTGGGGCGGTGCGGTCGATCCGAATCTCAGTAGTTGCAGAGTCTGTCCGAATATCGCCCGGAAAAGTTAACCATTGGTACCCGATTGCATAAGTGCCATCTTTAGCGAAGTGTTCAGGCTGCAGATTCATAACGAACTTCACCTCTTCAGGTGCGTCAGGATCAGAAATGATCTGAGTAACCCCGGAGCCAGCACCGTTAACCATAAGCTCAAAGCTGTCTTTTTCTTTGATTAAGCCCCGTGCGGTGAAATGGACCGAAATGCCTGATTCAAGATCGCGAACTCTGATCAGGCCATCGCTTTCTGCCACAGGTACTGAGGGTGCCTCCAATGCTGGGCTTGTGAAATTATTCATCTTGTCTCTCCAGTTAATAAGTCAAGCGCCAAATAGCGCCGATCTAAAGTTTTTTTCAGGACGACACGCAATAACTAAAAAAGGTAATAAATAACTACCGCGCATCACCTGAATTTCAACTAATCGGATTGAGCGCTCTGTGTCAATGCCGACACCGGCCGTTTTACTGTCGTTTGTGGCATTAAGGAAATATCCTACATTCTCTTCGGAGCTACTTCAGGGATCTGTCAGTCCATAAAGAAAAAACACATAGAAAGCACCCAATAAAAAGCCCCGACAGATCAACTCTGTCGGGGCTCTTTAAATTGCTTGAAGTTTCAGCGATTAAATCGTTCCACAAGCGAATACTGGGAGTTGGCCGTATCGGTCAGTTCGCCACTCAGTATTGCCGAGCGACGGGCCTCGTCTGAGGTCGTGTCGGCCAGGCTGGCGATGGTCGAGATGTTGCGGTTGATCTCTTCGGCCACCGCGCTTTGTTCTTCAGTGGCGGTGGCGATCTGCGTGGTCATGTCGGTGATGTTGGCGACGGCCTCGCTGATGCCCACCAACGCCTGATCGGCTTCCAGTACCCGCGCGACACCTTCTTCAGCCTGAAGACGACCGGTGTTCATGGTCTGCACCGCGTCGTTGGCGGTCTGCTGCAGTTTGGCGATCAAACCGTGAATCTGTCCGGTGGACTCGGCGGTGCGTTGCGCCAGTTGGCGCACTTCATCTGCCACGACGGCAAACCCGCGACCCATCTCGCCAGCACGTGCGGCTTCGATGGCGGCGTTGAGGGCCAGCAGGTTGGTCTGGTCGGCGATGCCTTTGATCACATCGACCACGCCGCCGATTTCGTCGCTGTCCTTGGCCAGCCTGGTCACGGTCAGGCCGGTTTCACCCACCGAAGTGGACAGGCGCTGAATGGCTTCGCGGGTTTCACCGGCAATGTCGCGGCCGCGACGGGTCAGTTCGTTGGCTTGTTGGGTGGCGTCAGCGGCGCGATTGACGTGGCTGGCGACTTCCTGGGTGGTTGCGGCCATCTGATTGATCGCGGCGGCGACCTGCTCGGTTTCCACGCGCTGGCGCTCCAGCCCGGTCGAGCTGGCGTTGGCCAGCGAGTTGGCCTGGCGGGCCTGATTGTTCAAATGCTCGGCGGTGTCCTGCAAGCGGGTCAGGCAGGTTTTCAGACGCGCTTGCTGGCTGAGGATCGACATCTCCAGACGCGCTTGCGGGCCACGGCTGTCGGTGTACATCTGAGCGATCAACGGGTCGGAGGTGGTCTGTTCGGCCAGTCGCAACAGGCGTTTGGTGCCGCGTTGCTGCCAGGACAGCCCCAGCAAGCCCAGCGGCACCGACAACGCTGCAGCCAGTGCGAAGCCCCACTGCGAATTGAGCCACACGCCGATCAGAAAGCTCAACTGGCTGACCATAATGAACGGCAGCCAGTCCTGAAGTATCGGCAGCCATTTATCACGGCCCGGTACGGCGCTCTTGCCGTTATTGATGCGCGCGTAAAGTGTTTCGGCCCGACGAATCTGTTCGGCGGTCGGCTTGATGCGCACCGACTCGAAACCCACGACCTGGCGGTTTTCCAGCACCGGCGTCACATAGGCGTTGACCCAGTAATGGTCGCCATTCTTGCAACGGTTCTTGACGATACCCATCCATGGCTGACCGGTCTTGAGCGTGGTCCACATATGCTCGAACACCGCTGGCGGCACGTCCGGGTGGCGCACTGTGTTGTGCGCGGCACCGAGCAGTTCTGCCTCGCTGTAACCGCTGATATCGACGAAAGCATCGTTGCAGTACGTGATGGTGCCGCGAGTGTCGGTGGTGGAGATCAGTCGCTGTTCGGCAGGAAATGTCCGCTCGCGTTGAGTGACGGGCTGGTTGTTGCGCATGGGATTTCGATCCTTCGATCCGGAAGACGATGGCGTTTTATCGGCGGGGGAGTCGATAAATTGAGCCGTGCGTCACAAATGACCGAAGAGTCATCATTACCGGGCAAGCATGGGATAGGTGAACAGCCCGAAGTGCACAAGATTCAGGCCAAAATGACTGATGACCGCAGCTGGCAAGCCACCTGAACGAAACGCGATGCCATAACCCACACCTGCCATGCTCGCCAACACCATCCACTCCCAGCCTGCGCCTGCGTGAGCGAGCCCGAACATGCCCGCAGCGAGAGTGACCGACAGTGCGGTCGCAAACCTCGAATCCTTGAACAGGCGCTGCAGACCGCCTTGCAGATACGCGCGGAAAAACAGCTCCTCGGCGAGGGTCACCAGCAACAGGTTGTTGAACAGCCATATCAGGCCTTGAGCGGGCCATTTGGGTGTCCAGCCGACAACGTTGAGAACGACGGCTGCTGTCATGCAGAACGCTGACGTGACGATCAGCGCGAGAACGCCGACTTTCAGCGAATGGGCGATGTCGACCTTCGGCATGATCCACGGGCAGGCCAGTATCAGCCAGAAGCCGATGAGCGGCTTGTCCAGATTCAGGTACATGGAAAAAATCTGGGCATCGGCACTGAATCGGGTGGCTTCGATGACTTGCGCATTATTGAAACCGGGTGCCAGATGAAAAGCCAAGGCCAGGCCCGTCACAACAAACAGCACATGGCCAAAAAAACGGATGTATTTATCAGAAGGCAACGCCACGCATAACCACGCGACGAGCAACAGGCCGATGCTTAAGGCCGCAGCGGGGGCGATACTGCCATAAGACAATGCAAGTGCATAACCAGTGCTCAGGAGAAAGAGAACCATCCAGTGTCTTGTAGTCATGAGGGACATCTTGCTTTTAGAAACGGAAGATTCTATCCAACGTTCAGCGATGCAGGTGTCAGCTTATACAAATCTTCATGCACGAGCCTGCCCCTGAGCAGGGGCAGGCATCGTGTCAGGCATTGCGTATCACGAAGCGATCAGTTGCCGCAGCACATAATGCAGAATGCCGCCGGACTTGAAGTATTCCACTTCGTTAAGCGTGTCGATGCGGCACAGCAAGTCGACCGTTTCCTTGCTGCCGTCCTCGCGGTTGATGTGCAGGGTCAGGCTCATGCCTGGTTGCACGTCGGCGTTGGTCAGGCCGGTGATTTTCAGGGTTTCCTTGCCGGTAAGGGCCAATGTCTTGCGGGTCTGACCGTTTTTGAATTGCAACGGCAGCACGCCCATGCCGACCAGATTGGAGCGGTGAATCCGCTCAAAACTTTCGGCAATGACCGCCTTCACGCCCAGCAGATTGGTGCCTTTGGCCGCCCAGTCGCGGCTCGATCCGGTGCCGTATTCCAGGCCCGCGACGATCACCAGCGGTGTACTTTCAGCCTGATAGCGCATGGCCGCGTCGTAGATCGCCAGTTTTTCGCCGGAAGGTACGTGCACCGTGTTGCCGCCTTCTTCGCCACCGAGCATTTCGTTGCGGATACGGATGTTGGCAAAGGTGCCGCGCATCATCACTTCATGGTTGCCACGGCGTGAACCGTATGAGTTGAAGTCCTGATACGCGACGCCTTTCTCTTGAAGATAGCGGCCGGCCGGGCTGTCCGCTTTGATATTGCCGGCAGGGGAGATGTGGTCGGTGGTTACCGAATCGCCCAGCAGCGCCAGAATGCGTGCGTCTTCTATATCTTCGATCACGGGCAGCGGGCCGCCGATGTCTTCGAAGAACGGCGGGTGCTGAATGTAGGTGGAGTCTTCCTGCCAGACATAAGTGGCAGCCTGCGGCACCTCGATGGCTTGCCACTGCTCGTCGCCGGCAAAGACTTCGGCGTATTCCTTGTGGAACATCCCGGTGTTCACGCTTGCGACTGCGTCGGCGATCTCTTGCTGGCTGGGCCAGATGTCGCGTAGGTAAACCGGTTTGCCGTCCGAGCCTTCGCCCAGCGGTTCACTGCTGATGTCGGTGCGCACCGAACCTGCCAGCGCGTACGCCACCACCAGGGGTGGCGAGGCCAGCCAGTTGGTCTTGACCAGCGGATGGACGCGGCCCTCGAAGTTGCGGTTACCCGACAGCACGGAGGCGACGGTCAGGTCGGACTGCTGAATGGCTTTTTCGATCGGCTCCAGCAGCGGCCCGGAGTTACCGATGCAGGTCGTGCAGCCATAGCCCACCAGATTGAAGCCCAGCGTTTCCAGATAAGGTGTCAAGCCCGCTGCGTCGTAGTAATCGGTCACAACCTTGGAGCCAGGTGCCAGCGAGCTCTTCACCCAAGGTTTGCGTTGCAGGCCTTTTTCGACCGCTTTTTTCGCCACCAGGCCGGCGGCCATCATCACACTGGGGTTGGAGGTATTGGTGCAGGAGGTGATGGCCGCGATCACCACCGCGCCGTCTCTCAGAGGGTAGGTCTGGCCGTTGTATTCATACTGGGTTTCGCCACCGACCTGTGCTTCGTTGCCCACCGCGACACCGCCGCCGCCCTCGCTTTCCAGCCGGCCCTCGTCGACCTTGGCCGGCTTGACCTGCAAACCGAGAAAGTCATCAAACGCCTTGGCCACCTGTGGCAACGCCACGCGGTCTTGCGGACGTTTGGGGCCGGCGAGGCTGGCTTCCACGGTGGTCATGTCCAGTTCCAGGCTGTCGGTGAACACCGGTTCCTGACCTGCCAGACGCCACAGCCCTTGCGCCTTGCAATAGGCCTCGACCAGCTTCACGGTCTCGTCGGGGCGGCCGGACAGGCGCAGGTAATCCAGCGTCACCTCGTCGACCGGGAAGAAACCGCAGGTCGCGCCATACTCCGGAGCCATGTTGGCAATGGTCGCACGGTCGGCCAGTGGCAGATCCGCCAGGCCATCGCCATAGAATTCGACGAACTTGCCGACCACGCCTTTCTTGCGCAGCATCTGCGTTACGGTCAGCACCAGATCGGTGGCGGTAATACCTTCTTTCAATTTGCCGGTCAGTTTAAAACCGATCACTTCCGGGATCAGCATCGATACCGGCTGGCCGAGCATCGCCGCCTCGGCTTCGATCCCGCCCACGCCCCAGCCCAATACGCCAAGGCCGTTGATCATCGTGGTGTGCGAGTCAGTGCCGACCAGCGTGTCGGGGAACGCGTAGGTACGACCGTCTTGCTCTTTGGTCCAGACAGTGCGGCCCAGGTATTCCAGGTTCACCTGATGGCAAATACCGGTGCCGGGCGGCACGACGCTGAAGTTGTCGAAGGCGCTCTGGCCCCAACGCAGAAACGCATAGCGCTCGCCGTTGCGCTGCATTTCAATGTCGACGTTCTCACCGAACGCCTCGGCGTTGCCGAACTTGTCGACCATCACCGAGTGGTCGATGACCAGATCGACCGGCGACAGCGGATTGATCCGCTGCGGATCGCCACCTGCCTTGGCCACGGCAGCGCGCATGGCGGCCAGATCGACCACTGCAGGCACGCCGGTAAAGTCCTGCATCAGCACACGGGCGGGGCGGTACTGGATTTCCCGGTCCGAGCGGCGCTCGGTCAGCCAGTCGGCGATGGCCTTGAGGTCGTTGCCGGTGACGGTCTTGTTGTCTTCCCAGCGCAGCAGGTTTTCCAGCAGCACCTTGAGCGACATGGGCAGCTTGTCCAGGTCGCCGAGCGAGCGGGCGGCTTCCGGCAGGCTGAAGTAGTGGTAGGTCTTGTTATCGATGTCGAGTGTTTTCAGGCTTTTCAGGCTATCGAGGGAGGGCATGAATGTCTCCTTTTGGAATGATCTCCGAGCATTGGGTCACGGGCTCCATGTGCATCAGGTAGGGAGCGCCGCATCAGGCTTCAGGTTCTGTGGACTGTCTGGCCGCGCCAGTGGTTCCTGATTCCGTTATCATGCGCGCCTTTGACGTCTGCGGGGTTACGCCCGATCAGGAGTAACCCATGAATACGCTGTTTATGCACTGCCGGCCCGGTTTTGAGGGCGAAGTCTGTTCGGAGATCGCCGACCTCGCTGCACGCCTGGACGTTTCCGGTTACGCCAAGGCGCGACCCGACACGGCCTGCGCCGAATTCATCTGCACTGAAGCGGATGGCGCCGAACGGCTAATGAACGGTCAGCGCTTCGACACGTTGATCTTCCCTCGTCAGTGGGCGCGGGGCCTGTTCCTTGATCTGCCGGAAACCGACCGCATCAGCGTGATTCTTGCGCAACTGTCGACGTTCCCGACCTGCGGCAGCCTGTGGCTGGAAGTTGTGGATACCAACGATGGCAAGGAGCTGTCGAATTTCTGCAAGAAGTTCGAGGCACCCCTGCGCAAGGCCCTGACCCAGGCTGGCAAGCTGGTCGATGACCCACGCAAACCGCGCCTGCTGCTGACCTTCAAGAGCGGTCGCGAAGTGTTTCTCGGCCTGGCCGAAGCCGATAACTCGGCGATGTGGCCGATGGGCATCCCGCGCTTGAAGTTCCCCCGCGAAGCACCCAGTCGCTCGACCTTGAAGCTCGAAGAAGCGTGGCACCACTTTATCCCCAGAGATCAGTGGGACGAGCGTCTTTCGGGGGACATGACGGGTGTGGATCTGGGCGCAGCGCCCGGCGGCTGGACCTACCAACTGGTGCGCCGGGGAATGCTGGTGACCGCCATCGACAATGGCCCGATGGCCGAAAGCCTGATGGACACCGGGCTGGTGCAGCACTTGATGGCGGACGGTTTTACCTACAAGCCTCGTCACCCTGTGGACTGGATGGTCTGTGACATCGTCGAAAAACCGGCGCGCAATGCGGCCTTGCTGGAAACCTGGCTGGGTGAAGGGCTGTGCCGTGAAGCAGTGGTCAACCTCAAGCTGCCGATGAAACAGCGCTACGCTGAAGTGCGCCGCTTGCTCGACCGCATCGAAGAAGGTTTTCAGGCGCGCGGTGTGCGGGTATCGATTGGCTGCAAGCAGCTTTACCATGACCGCGAGGAAGTCACTTGCCACCTGCGCAGGCTGGATGTGGCCAAAGCGGCCCGCAAGTGAGGCAAGCTGACGCTTATCGTACCTGCTGATTTGAGCGACAATAGCCACCCGCCGCTGGAGTGCCCCATGTCTGAACCCATTGAAAGCCTCACCGTCGACGCCGTTCTGGACGCCACCGGACTGTTCTGCCCGGAACCGGTGATGATGCTGCACCAGAAAGTCCGTGATCTGCCCCCAAGTGGCCTGCTCAAGGTGATTGCGACCGATCCGTCCACGTGCCGTGACATCCCGAAATTCTGCGTCTTTCTCGGCCATGAACTGGTGGCCGAGCAGGCAGAAGAGAGCACGTTCCTGTACTGGATCCGTAAAAAGTCCGACTGACCGCCACATCGCTGCAACCGCGCTTGTTCACGACGCGCCTGTTCACGCTGTGGGCCGGCCCCTGTCCGCCAGATCTTGAGAGGCTTCCATGCGCATTGTTGCTGACGAAAACATTCCCCTGCTCGACGCCTTTTTTGCCGGTTTCGGCGAAATTCGCCGCCTGCCAGGCCGCTCCATCGACCGCGCTGCAGTAGCCGACGCCGATGTATTGCTGGTGCGTTCCGTGACGCCGGTGACCCGCGAGATGCTTGAGGGCAGCCCGGTGCGTTTCGTCGGCACCTGCACCATTGGTACTGATCATCTGGACCTGGCCTACTTTCAGGACGCCGCGATCCAATGGTCCAGCGCACCGGGCTGCAATGCGCGTGGTGTGGTGGATTATGTACTGGGCAGCCTGCTGACCCTGGCGGAAATCGAAGGCGTCGATCTGCGCCAGCGCACCTACGGCGTGGTCGGTGCGGGGCAGGTGGGGGGGCGGCTGATTGCGGTGCTCAAAGCACTGGGCTGGAAGGTTTTGGTCTGCGACCCGCCACGCCAGTCTGCCGAAGGCGGTGACTTCGTCAGCCTTGATGAGATTCTGCAGCGCTGTGACGTGATCAGCCTGCACACGCCGTTGGACAAGAGCGGCCAGTCACCCACCTGGCACCTGCTCGACGAAGCGCGTCTGCGTCAGCTCAGGCAAGGCGCCTGGCTGATCAATGCCAGCCGTGGCGCGGTGGTGGATAACCGCGCACTGCACGATGTCATGCTTGAACGTGAAGACCTGCAAGCCGTGCTCGATGTGTGGGAAGGCGAACCGCAGGTCAACGTGGCGCTGGCTGACCTTTGCGTCATCGGCACGCCGCACATCGCGGGTTACAGTCTCGACGGCAGGCAGCGCGGCACTGCGCAGATCTATCAGGCACTGTGCACCTTTCTCGATCAGCCGGCGGCGATCAGCCTCGCTGACCTGCTGCCAACCCCTTGGCTGGCGCAAGTCAGCCTCGACGCTGCCACTGACCCGCAGTGGGCCTTGAACATGCTGTGCCGCGGCGTATACGACCCGCGCCGTGACGATGCGGATTTCCGTCGCAGCCTGACCGGCGACACCGCCAGCCAGCGACTGGCCTTCGATGCGCTGCGCAAACATTACCCGCCCCGTCGGGAAATCGAAGGGCTGAAGGTTCACCTGGAAGGCGAGTCCGACACGCTGACGCAACTGATCCGGGCGCTGGGGGCGGTGCGGGTTTAGGCTCTGTACGAAAAGTCGGCGAGCGAAGGTCAGGCAAAGCAAAAACAGGCGAGGAACGGCCGGGGTCGCGCCCGACTCTACGGGTTGTAAATGAGCATTCCGAGCCTGTTTTTAACGCAGCATCACCGAGCGCAGCCACTTTTCGTACAGAGCCTAAGACTTTGCCTGGCATAAAAAACCCGACCTGGAGGTCGGGTTTCAAGATGAGGTGTCGCTCGGTATTATTTTTCCGGGGTGACCCAGTTCTTGTCGCATTCCTGGCAGGCAGCCTGAACCATTTCTTCGGTGATCAGGACTTCTTGCCCGTGCTGGTCGAGAATTGCACCGCCAACCGGCAGATTGGGCGTGGCTCGAACGACTTGAACTTCGTTGCTGCGCTCTTGCAGGCTCATGGTGTATCTCCTTTCATCAGATAACGGCGTTAAATTAACCGCGCTTGATGACCGGTCCGTGACAGGTGCTGTCAGCCGCTCAAACGCGATACCAGTGCAACAGAAATGATGTAAATCTGCCAGCAGGCGCTTAGATCGATCTCTTATAGCGTTCTCTGTCAAGCAGACATAACCTGACCTTTCAAATGCGGCGCAAGTTCACTTGCAATGATGCGCAGCACGCCCGGCGTGACAGGTGTAGGCTTTGCGGTTCAGACAGCTCGGGCACACAGGCAGGTTCATTTTTCATGATTTCACTGGTTTCCAGGCGTCAACGCCAGGCGATTCGTCTGGCCGCAAGTTTTATCGCACCTTACCGCTGGCAGGCGCTTGGCGCATTGTTGGCACTGGTCGTTACTGCGGGCATCACGCTGTCGATCGGGCAGGGCATCAAGTTGATGATCGATCAGGGTTTCATGACCCGTTCGCCGCAATTGCTCGAACGCTCGATCGGGTTCTTCATGCTGCTGACGGTGGGCCTGGCCATAGGCACTTTCAGTCGCTTTTATCTGGTGTCGTGGATCGGCGAGCGTGTGGTGGCGGATCTGCGCAAGAAGGTCTTTGACCACTTGATCGAACTGCATCCGGGGTTTTATGAAAACAACCGTAGTTCGGAAATCCAGTCGCGCCTGACCGCCGACACCACGCTGTTGCAGTCGGTCATCGGCTCGTCGCTGTCGATGTTCCTGCGCAATGCTTTGATGGTCGTCGGCGGGATCGTACTGCTGTTCATCACCAACCCCAAGCTCACCAGCATCGTGGTGGTGGCCTTGCCGTTGATCATCGCGCCGATTCTCATGTTCGGTCGGCGAGTGCGCACTCTGTCGCGCGAGAGCCAGGACCGCGTCGCCAATGTCGGCAGCTATGTGGCCGAGGCGTTGGGGCAGATCAAGACGGTGCAAGCCTATAACCATCAGCAACAGGACAAACAGCGTTTTGCCCACACCGTCGAACAGGCGTTCGATACCGCGCGCAAGCGAATCCTGCAACGCTCCTGGCTGATCACGCTGGTTATCGTTCTGGTGCTGGGGGCGGTGGCGGTGATGTTGTGGGTGGGCGGCATGGATGTGATCAGCGGCCGCATTTCCAGTGGTGAACTGGCGGCCTTCGTGTTTTACGCGCTGGTGGTCGGTATGGCGTTCGGCACGTTGAGCGAGGTGATCGGCGAGCTGCAGCGCGCCGCCGGTGCGGCCGAGAGGATCGGCGAGTTGCTGCAGGCGCGCAGCGAGATCAGCGCGCCAACCACCGGTCTGCAGACCCTGCCGCAACGTATCAGCGGCGGGCTTGCACTGGAGGGCGTCAGTTTCGCCTATCCGTCGCGCCCCGAGCGTAATGCGGTCGATGACCTGACCCTGACCGTAGAGCCCGGCGAAACCCTGGCTTTGGTAGGGCCGTCCGGCGCGGGCAAGTCAACGATCTTCGACCTGCTGCTGCGTTTTTACGACCCAGGCTGTGGACGCATTCTGATCGAGGGCGTGCCGGCCGTGCAGCTCGATCCCCATGACCTGCGTCGCTGCTTTGCAATGGTGTCGCAAACGCCTGGTTTGTTTTTTGGCAGCGTCGAGGACAACATTCGTTACGGCAACGTCAACGCAAGCTTTGAACAGGTGCAGGCAGCGGCACGTATCGCCCATGCCCACGAGTTCATTCTGGAAATGGCTGACGGTTACCGCACTCATCTGGGCGAGGGCGGGCTGGGGTTGTCGGGTGGGCAGCGCCAGCGTCTGGCGATTGCTCGTGCCTTGCTGGTCGATGCGCCGATTTTACTGCTGGACGAGGCTACCAGCGCGCTGGATGCGCAAAGCGAACACCTGATTCAACAAGCCTTGCCCAGCTTGATGAAAGGCCGTACCACGCTGGTCATCGCTCACCGTCTGGCGACGGTGCAGAATGCTGACCGCATCGCGGTGATGGATCAAGGGCAACTGGTGGCGGTAGGCACTCATCAGCAACTGATTGCCAGCAACCCGCTGTATGCACGGCTGGCGGCGTTGCAGTTCAATGCCGGTGTCGAATAACGGCGGGAAGGCGAGGGCAGCAGTGGGAGGTCAAGCCTCCCACTCGTTCAGGTTCAGCGGTACTCGCACAGGTACGCGGTATCGACGCTGACTTTGAGCTGAAACTTGCTGTTGGCGGGTACATTGAACTGGCTGCCGGTGGAGAAAGTTTCCCAGTCGGTGCTGTCCGGGAGTTTGACGTTCAATTCGCCAGAGATCACATGCATGATTTCCCGCTGTGCAGTGCCGAACTCATATTCTCCCGCTGCCATCACACCAATAGTTGCCTGACCTTCGGCCTGACTGAAGGCGATGGATTTGACGGTGCCGTCGAAGTACTCGTTGACCTTGAACATGGGCGGTTCCTTGATGAAAGGGCTGAAAAAGGTTTGCCAGTATGCCCAACAGGTTAAAAGTCGTCACGTCCATTGCAGCTCGACAGTGAATAAGTGTTCAGGTGCTGCAACATTCAGTTGGGCAGAATCAGCGGCAAAAGCCTGGCGGTATTACGCGCATCTACCAGCGCCCTGTGCTGTTGCCCGCTGAACTGCATACCCGCCAGCTGCAACGCACTGTTCAGCCCCACCGGTTTTTGCAACTGACGGGCTTGTGCGAAACGTTGTTTGAGATTGACATGCGGCATGCTGGACAACGCACTGCCAAGTTGATGACGGCGCCATTCTTCTTCCAGTTGCTGACGATCATAATCCCCCCAACTGGCCCAGCCCACTACTCGGGCGCGATGATGGCTCAGCCAGCGCTCGAACTGCGGCCATACGGTGGTCAGCGGCGCAGCGCTGTCGATGTTGCTCTGGCTGATATGGGTCAGCTCCTTGCAAAAATGAGTCAACAGCGGCCTGCGTGCGGGGCGTACGAAGCGTTCGAAATGGTCCAGCTCGCGCCCATCCTGATTGACCAGCGTCGCACCTATCTCGATGACTTCCATTTCTGCGACCGGCCAGCCACCTTCTTCGGTAGTCGCCTCCAGATCAATCACCAGCCAATGCGGCATCATCAAGCTCCCTTCGATAGTCAATGGCTTCAGCGTAGCCACATTAATGCGTTACGCTCGTGCCTGGCGGCGTGCGGGCAGCAGCGTGTTTCACACCGCCCATACAGTGACCGCGTGTTATTGCATTGGTGCCTCCAGTGAGATCGTCGTGTTCGGTCATCTGTTCAAAGCGTCGAGCGGTATGCGCTACGCTGGCGTCGTTGATTTGACAGTTGTTTAAATCAAGGAAACCGCATAGCGTGGGGGGCTTTGATTAATGCCGTGTTTTATGAAAAGACTTGCAGTGGTAATTGATAATGTCGTGAACACGGCCGTGACGGGAATGACGCTGTTCGTTGCGCTGATTATGACGCCGCACGTCTTTGCTGCGCAGGTCGTACGCGTTGCCGCGGTGCATTTTCCCCCTTACATGGTGCGCCCTGAAAAGGGTGAGGACACTGGTCTGTTGCCCAGGCTGGTCGATGCCCTGAATGCCGAACAGAGTGACTATCAGTTCGTGATGGTTCCGACCTCGGTGCCCCGGCGCTTTCGTGACTTCTCGGAAGGTCGTTTCGACGTCGCGATTTTTGAAAACCCTGAATGGGGCTGGAAAGACATTCCACACCAGACGGTCGACATGGGCCTTGAAGATGCCGAAGTCTATGTGGCACGGCGGGTCGAGGGGCGAGAACAGAATTACTTCGACGATTTGTCCGACAAGCGTCTGGCGCTTTTCAGTGGCTATCATTACGGCTTTGCCAACTTCAATACCGATCAGAAGTACCTGAGTGAGCACTTCAATGTTACCTCGACGTATTCCCACGACAGCAACCTGCTGATGGTGGTGCGCGGGCGTGCGGATATCGCCCCCGTTACCCGTTCCTATCTGATTGATTTCATGGCACATAACAAAGATGAGGCCGCGCAATTGATGGTCTCCGAACGTGTCGATCAGATCTATCGTCAATACGCGCTGCTGCGCCCGAACGGCAGCATTGATGTGCCGCACTTTGTGAGGTTGATGGAAAAGTTACGCGCGGACGGCGAGCTGGCGGCGATCTTTCAGCCACTGCACATAAAGGTCATGCCGGTCAGCGCGGCGGCGTCGGGGAAATAAGCGAGGAGGGGAGGCAGGTTTGATCCTGCCATCCTGTGCAGCTTCAGCAGCTTCAGCAGCTTCAGCGGTCCTTGGCGTCCTTTGCATCCATTTGCGCATTGCGCTCATGGACGCGTTTGAGCTGTTCTTCGGTGAGGGGCAGTTTCTTGGCGGTATCGCGCAGCATCATCAGACCGCCGACGATCGAGCCAATGGCTACGAGCAGAATTAACCAGGCATACCAGGGCATAGCGCTCTCCTTGTTGTGATACCGGTTTGAGCAACGGGATTGCTCAATGGTTCAAGTGTAAGCGCCCGCAATGAATTGCGTGCAAACCTGTTTGCACGCAATTCTGTTTACGTTACTGGCCGGTAAGCATCGAATCGGCCGGTGCATCGGCGCGCGATTTGGCCGTCAGACTGAAATAGATGAACCCGATGGCCATCAGACCCAGAAAAATCACGCCGATCAGCATGTTGAACCAGGCCATTGCCACCAGGCACACGACTGCCAGCGCCAGCGCAATGCCAGGCACCACAGGGTAGCCAGGCGCACGGAAGCTGCGTTCCAGATTCGGTTCGGTCTTGCGCAGTTTGAACAGGCTGAGCATGCTCATGATGTACATGACGATGGCCCCGAACACCGCCATGGTGATCATTGCAGCGGTCAGCGTCATGCCGCTCAGATTGATCAGGCCGTCACTGTAGATGGCGGCGATACCGATAAGGCCGCCCGCGATGATTGCCCGGTGCGGGGTCTGAAAGCGTGACAGTCTGGCCAGTGACGAAGGCAGGTAACCGGCGCGGGCCAGGGCGAAGAACTGCCGCGAGTAGCCCATGATGATGCCGTGGAAGCTGGCTACCAGGCCGAACAGGCCAATCCACACCAGCATGTGCAGCCAGCCGGAGTTGTCACCGACCACCGCCTTCATGGCCTGTGGCAGCGGGTCGTTGATGTTGGCCAAGGTGCGCCAGTCACCGACCCCGCCGGCAAACAGCATGACGCCGATGGCCAGAAACACCAAAGTCAGAATGCCGCTGATGTAGGCTTTGGGGATGGTACGTTTCGGGTCCTTGGCTTCTTCGGCAGCCATTGCCGCGCCTTCGATGGCCAGGAAAAACCAGATGGCAAACGGGATGGCGGCGAACATGCCGGCGATGGCTTGCGGCCCGAAAGTCTGCGAGCCCGCCCAGCCATTGAGGGCAAAATTGCTGAAGCTGAAGGCTGGCGCGACCACGCCCATGAACACCAGCAACTCGGCGACTGCGAGGATGCACACCACCAGTTCAAAGGTTGCAGCCAGTTTCACGCCTACGATATTGAGCGCCATGAACACGATATAGGCACCGACCGCCGCGTGTTTGGGGTCAAGGCCCGGGTACTGAACGTTGAGATAGGCACCAATGGCCATGGCGATGGCCGGTGGCGCAAAGACGAATTCGATCAGGGTCGCCATGCCGGCGATCAACCCGCCTTTTTCTCCGAAGGCGCGGCGGCTGTAGGCAAACGGCCCGCCTGCGTGAGGAATGGCGGTGGTCAGTTCGGTAAAACTGAATATGAAACAGGTGTACATGGTTGCAACCATCAGGGCCGTTACCAAAAAGCCCAGGGTCCCGGCTGCCCCCCAGCCGTAACTCCAGCCGAAGTATTCGCCGGAGATCACCAGCCCGACGGCAATCCCCCATAGATGTATCGTGCCTAGCGTAGGCTTGAGTTGCGTGCTCATTGTTATCTCCCTGAGATTAGATAATCGATGAAACATCCTGTTGCAGACGCCGTGCCAGTGCACGGATCGCCGTCGTGTTGCCTCAAAACAGGTCGTTTACAGAACGCTGCGGCGAACGAGGTCATCGTGTTGTGCAGGTTTGGTGCAGGCTAGCTCGGCGGCGTACTGCGCGGGTGCAGCGATTCGTGACTTTTTGCGACGCCCATCAGCCAAATGTCGATCTATGGGTCCCGCCTGTGGGCTGGTTCAGCTACAATGCGCGCCGATTTCGACTTACCTGAGACCACGCTCATGTCCGCCTGCCAGACTCCTGTCATCGTCGCCCTGGATTTCCCGACCCGCGAAGCCGCCATGCGCCTGGCTGATCAGCTCGACCCCAAGCTGTGCCGGGTCAAGGTTGGCAAGGAGCTGTTCACCAGCTGTGCGTCGGACATCGTCGAGGCCCTTCGCGGCAAGGGCTTCGATGTTTTTCTGGATCTCAAATTTCATGACATTCCCAACACCACGGCGATGGCGGTCAAGGCCGCTGCCGAGATGGGCGTGTGGATGGTCAACGTGCATTGCTCGGGCGGGCTGCGCATGATGGCAGCGTGCCGGGAAGTGCTGGAGCAGCGCACCGGTCCTCAGCCTTTGCTGATCGGCGTGACCGTACTCACCAGTATGGAGCGTGAAGACCTTGCCGGTATCGGCCTGGATATTGATCCGCAAGTACAGGTGCTGCGCCTGGCAGCGCTGGCTGAAAAAGCCGGTATGGATGGCCTGGTCTGTTCGGCGCTGGAAGCCCAGGCCCTTAAAGCCGCTCACCCGTCACTGCAGCTGGTCACCCCAGGCATTCGCCCGGCGGGCAGCGCACAGGACGATCAACGTCGCATTCTGACCCCGCGCCAGGCACTGGACGCGGGTTCCGACTACCTCGTGATCGGCCGGCCGATCAGCCAGGCAGCGGACCCGGCCAAGGCACTGGCCGCAGTGGTTGCCGAACTGGCCTGATCAAAAGCACGCCGGGGTCTATCCCTGCGGGAGCGAGCCGGGTGACGCTTCGCTTGCTAGCGAAAGCGGATTAACAGATCAGCGGGGCATTCAGCGACCGCACAGGCCTCTTTGTGAACAACGCGGATCGCCGCCCCGGTCACTTCCACTGGGGCGAGTACCAAACGCCTGCTTTATTCAACTTTCAATATCAGCTTGCCCTGGTTTTCACCATTGAACAGCATCTGGAAGGTCTCCGGGAATGTCTCCAGGCCTTCTACGATATGCTCCTTGCTCTTGAGCTTGCCTTCCTTGATCCAGCCGGCCATGACCTGACCTGCTTCGGCAAAGCGGTCGGCGTGGTCCAGCACAATGAAGCCCTCCATGCGAGCGCGGTTGACCAGCAATGACATGTAATTGGCCGGGCCTTTGATGGCTGTGGTGTTGTTGTACTGGCTGATGGCACCGCAAATCACCACGCGCGCACCGACTGCCAACTGGCTGAGTGCTGCATCGAGAATATCGCCGCCGACGTTATCGAAGTACACGTTCACGCCGTCCGGGCAATGACGCTTGATCGCGTCCATGACATCTTCGGACTTGTAATCGATGGCCGCATCGAACCCCAGCTCGCTGGTCAGCAGGCTGCATTTGTCCTTGCCGCCGGCGATGCCGACCACTCGGCAGCCCTTGAGCTTGGCAATCTGCCCGGCAATGCTGCCGACCGCGCCTGCTGCGCCGGAAATCAATACGGTGTCACCGCTTTTCGGCTGACCGACATCCAGCAGCGCCAGGTAGGCGGTCATGCCGGTCATGCCCAGTGCCGACAGGTACAGCGGCAACGGTGCAAGGCTGGTATCGACCTTATAGAAACCCTTCGGCTCGCCTGCAAAGTAATCCTGAGTGCCAAGCGCACCCTGGACGTGATCGCCTGCGGCAAATTTCGGGTTCTTCGATTCAAGCACTTCGCCCACACCCAGCGCGCGCATCACCTCGCCCAGTTGCACCGCCGGAATATAGGACTTGCCGTCATTCATCCAGCCCCGCATTGCCGGATCAAGCGACAGGAATTTGTTTCTGACCAGAATCTGCCCGTCTGCCAATGAGGTGACAGGCACTTGCTGATAGGTGAAGTCATCACGGCGTACAGCGCCCGAAGGACGCTTGGCGAGCAGGAACTGGCGGTTGGATAAATCAGTCATGGCGGGGCCTCGTAACAGTGGTTTATGGGTGGATTCAAGCCTCGGAGCGGTGTTCAGGCAAGAACGGATCATCCAGCGAATGCCGTTTGATCCATGTGGTTGATAGGAGTGCTCAGTGGCTATGACGTTCATATTGATCTGCAGATGACACATGCCGACTGCCAATGCGGCTTGAGTCACCCGACCTGCTGATCTACATTGCCTGCTTGATGAATGCCCGGATGACCGTAATGACCTCGACCTTTCCAAACACCCGTCACCCTCAAGTTCTGCGAGCTGGCGACGCTGTGGCGCTGGTTTCCCCGGCAGGCCCGGTGGACCCGGCGAAGCTTGAGGCGGCGGTCGAAGTGCTCAAGGGGTGGGGATTGCGACCGCGTGTCTATCCGCATGCACTGGGCAAATACTCGTTCTATTCGGGCACCGACGAAGAGCGGCTTGCCGACCTCAACGCCGCGCTGGCCGATCCGGAAATCCGTGCGGTCATCTGCAACCGCGGTGGTTACGGCATGCAGCGGATTGTTCAGCAGGTTGACATGGACGCAGTGCGGCGCGACCCCAAACTGGTGACCGGCTTTTCCGACATCACCGCGTTGCACGGTGCGCTGTGGAACCATGCGCGTCTGGCGAGCATTCACGGGCCGGTCGCTGCCCAGTTGGAGCGCGGTGGGCTGTTCGTCAGTGGCATGCGCCATGTGCTGATGAGCAGCGAGCCGGTACTGCTCAAGGCCGATCCGGCGTCACCAACGGCCAGGGTCAGAACCGCTGGCGGTGCTCGGGGCCTGCTGCTGGGCGGCAATCTGTGCATTCTCGACACCTCTGTCGGCACGCCGTTCATGCCGGACCTGAGCGGGGCGATCCTGCTGATAGAAGAGGTCAACGAGCCCGCTTATCGGGTCGACCGCATGCTCACCCATCTGGGTAACTGCGGCATTCTCAAGCAGTTGGCAGGTATCGCGGTGGGCGAGTTCACCCCCGCAGCCAACACCGGTGGCTCCATCAGCCCGGCCCATGTGCTGATGGAACGGCTCGGCGGGCTTGGCATTCCGGTGCTTGGTGGGCTGCCGGTCGGTCATGGCGATCTCAATCAGGCTGTGCCACTGGGCACGCAGGCGATTCTTGATGCAGATGCCGGCACGCTGCTGGTATCCGCCGCCGCGCGTAGCTGATACAGCGGCTTGGTCAAGCCTTGCGCGCATTCAGAATCAGCAGGGTCAGCAAGCCGGCCACAATGCCCCAGAACGCCGAGCCTATGGAAAGCAGCGTCAACCCGGACGCGCTCACCATAAAGGTAATCAGGGCAGGCTCGCGCTGCCGGGGCTCGGCCATGGCTACGGTCAGACCATTGGTGATCGAACCGAGCAGCGCCAGTGCGGCAATCGAGAGCATCAGTTCCTTGGGGAATGCGCTGAACAGGCCTGCCAGCGTCGCGCCGAAAATCCCGGCAACAGCATAGAAAATCCCGCACCAGATCGCGGCTGTGTAGCGCTTTTCCTTGTCTTCGTGAGCCTGCGGGCTGGTGCAGATGGCCTTCATGCCGGGCGAGCCGTTTTTGCCGACCCGGACGCCAATCACGGGCATTTGCGGCTGAACTTCAGCCACATCTACCCGGCGCGCCTGGATGAAGGCATAAAACGACTGGCATCCGTGGTCCGTACAGCACAGAATCTGCAAGCGGCTTGATCCGATTCGGTGTCACGGGCATATCAAGGGAGCAGGGCGATGTACAAGGTTTATGGCGATTACAACTCGGGCAACTGCTACAAGGTCAAGCTGATGCTTAACCTGCTGGGCAGCGAGTACGAGTGGGTGCCGGTCAATATTCTCAACGGCGAAACCCAGACCCCGGCGTTTCTGGAAAAAAACCCCAACGGCAAGATTCCGGTCCTGGAGCTGGACGACGGCACCTGCCTGTGGGAGTCCAACGCGATTCTCAATTTTCTCGCCGATGGTTCCAGGTACTTGCCAAGCGAGCCACGTTTACGGACTCAAGTGCTGCAATGGCAGTTCTTCGAGCAATACAGCCACGAACCGTCAGTGGCCGTCGCGCGTTTCATACAGTTCTACCTGGGCTTGCCTGCCGAACGCATGGTCGAATATCGCGCCATGCAGAAGTCCGGCTATCGAGCGCTGGCGGTCATGGAGCAGCAGCTTCATCGCACACCGTTTCTGGTCGGTGACAATTTCTCCATCGCCGACATCGCCTTGTATGCCTACACCCACGTAGCGCATCAGGGTGGTTTTGACCTGGAACCCTACACGGGCATTCGCCGCTGGTTGAAGCGGGTCGAGGCTGAACCGGGCTATATCGGCATGCTGGACTGACTCCCCCTGAAAACCGACACCAAGGACATTTATGCGTATTTCAATGACCCTTCTGGCTGCGTTCATCGCGCTGGGTATCGGCTGTTCGGCGCAGGCCGAGAATTGCGACGCCAATCAGGCGAGCATGAACACGTGTGCGGCCAACAAACTGGCAGCGCTGGATGCCGACCTTAACAAGCAATACAAGGCGCAGATGGCCTGGCTCCAGACGCCGGCAAAAAAGCAGGCGCTCAAAGACGCGCAGCAGAAGTGGATAGCCCTGCGTGATGCCGATTGTCTGTATCAGGCGGGCAAGCCTGAGGATTCAGGCTCGATCTGGCCTTTGGTGCAGTCGCAATGCCTGGCCGAGCAAACCAGTGTGCGGCTCAAGCAACTGAAAAGCTATGTGGCCTGCCGCGATGAAGGTTGCCCGCGCTGAAGGAGGGCGGGCACGCTGTGTTCAGATCGCGCCGAAGCGTTGGTCCAGGTAATCGATGATCACTTTGGACTCGTACATCCAGACCGTTTTTCCGCCTTCTTCGATGCGCAGGCAAGGCACTTTGATCTTGCCGCCTTCGTTGAGCAGCGTCTGGCGATCAAGCTCATTGTTCTTCGCATCGCGCAGTGCGACAGGAACGTTGAGGCGATGCAGGGTGCGTCGGGTCTTTACGCAGAACGGGCAGGCATGAAATTGATAAAGCGTCAGGTTCCGAGCCGCTTCAGCAACAGCGGCCTGAGCCTTGGGATCACGCTTTTTCTTGCTCGGGCGGGTCAAAAAGTCGATGCCGATAACGAGTTGGCCAAGGCCGACTCTTAACGCTTTCATGAACACGGTCATACCTCTTGCGTGCAGGGAGAAGACCAGCCGGGCGCTCAGCGTGCGTCAGAGCACGCGAACGCAGGCTGGACGGGTCACTTGATCAGGCTGAGAAACTCGCTGCGCGTGGCGGCGTTTTCACGGAATTCGCCGAGCATCACCGAGGTGATCATGGCCGAATTCTGCTTCTCGACGCCGCGCATCATCATGCACATGTGCTTGGCTTCAATCACCACCGCAACGCCCTGAGCACCGGTAACCTGCTGAATGGCTTCAGCGATCTGCCGGCTGAGGTTTTCCTGAATCTGCAGGCGACGGGCATACATATCGACGATCCGCGCGACCTTCGACAGACCCAGCACCTTGCCATTCGGAATGTAGGCCACGTGGGCCTTACCAATAAACGGCAACAGATGGTGCTCGCACAGCGAATACAGCTCAATGTCCTTGACCATCACCATTTCACTGGCATCGGAACTGAACAGCGCACCGTTGGTGACTTCTTCAAGCGTCTGCGCATAACCGCGACACAGGTATTGCATGGCCTTGGCCGCGCGCTTGGGGGTGTCCAGCAAACCTTCACGCGAGACGTCCTCGCCCAGTTGCCCGAGTATGGCGGTGTAATTCTGTTCCAGTGTCACAGGACTGTGTTTCCGTGTGGGTTTCGATAGGTGCGAGGGTGAGCCCTTCGCCGAGACGCACATAGTAACTTACGCACTGGGGCGGGTGCACGGCAGTGCTGCAAATCAACCGGGCAGGATGCGCTTTGTATCGCGCCGCTTACAGGTTGGCGACCAGATCGCTACCCACTTCCTCGACGCCGCACTGTCTGAGTGGCAGGTCATTAATCAATTGCCTGTCGAGAGAGTGAATCCGGATGTTGAGTCGAGTAGCAAGAATAGCGATGTTCGCCATCGTACTGTCGTCGGTTTCCGGCTGCTGGCCGTTCTGGCCCGGTCCGGGTGGGGGCGGCCCAGGTGGTGGCGGCGGTGGGCATCACCAGGGTGGCGGCGGTGGCGGCCCGGGTTTTGGTCCGGGTGGCGGCGAGCGCTAACTCAATGGCAGGGGCGGGCAACTGCATGCTGCCCGTGCTGCGCAGGCGTTGTGAAGACGCGACCGGGGGTTACTCGTCACGTCCTTCCATCATGGTGCGTTTGAGCACCACATAAACCGCGCCCGCGCCGCCATGTTTGGCCAGGCACGAGCAAAAGCCCAACACCTGCGGATGCTGACGCAGCCAGGTGTTGACGTGGCTCTTGATCATCGGACGTTTGCCGTCCAGGCGCACCGCCTTGCCGTGTGTCACACGCACGCAGCGTATTTCCAGCCGGGTAGCTTCGGCGAGAAACTCCCATAACGTTTCGCGAGCGACTTCCACGGTCATGCCGTGCAGGTCCAGGCCGCCCTCGAAGCTGATCTGGCCGAGCTTGAGCTTGCGCATCTGGCCTTCCTGCACGCCGTCACGCGACCAGCTCAGGACATCTTCCGGGCCGACATCGATCACGAACTGATCCGAAAGACCGTCGACGATGACCGAATCGGTACGCACGGTTGCCGACTGGCGCAGGCGCGCCAGCATTTTTCGATCAGCTTTGGGTTTGCCGACATCGGCGTGTTCATGCTTGAGCGGCTTTACGCCGCGCGTCTCGCTTCTGAACAGGGAAAAATCGTCGTCTTGCATGAGGGCCTCCGCGAAGGAGGCTAGTCTAACCGCTCAAGTGAGCGGGTCAGTTGTGTTTTTTCATCAGATGGGCAGAGATGCTCAAGCCGCTGGCGCTGCGCTGACGGCGGCAACGACGCCATAGCCAGACGCCCAGGTAAAACACCAGCAATCCGCTGACGGCAACAAACGCAGCGCCGCCGGGGCTTGCGTTCAGCTCGCCGAGCATCTGTGGATGACCGACCAGGCTGGAAACGCCAGCGACCGTCAGTAATGCACCCGACACTGCCAGCAGCAGCGCGATCAGTATGCCGATGCGTTTAGGCCAGTTGCCCTGGCCCTTGGGGCGCAGGCGACGTGCATCGAAACCATCTGATGTTTTCATGCCTTTTCCTCAGCAGGTGTCGGCTCAATGGGTGTCGGCTCAATGGGTGTCGGCTCAATGGGTGTCGGCGCTCTGACTTGAAGAAAGGAAGGTGGTTCCCGTCCCCGGTATAAACCGTGGCACCAAGGGATGGGCGGTCAGGTGAGCGCGGCCACATAACCCCTCGGATGGCGGCGTCAGATCAGGTCTTTGGTCAGCGCAAGTGTGGCGAAGTTGTCGGCCATGATCGCCATTTCGGTTCTGTGCACCACCTGCGCGCTGACAACCCCGTGCGGGCTCGGCAGATCGCGGGTTGCGCAGGCATCGTCGACCAGTGTGCAGCGATAACCGTAGTCCTTGGTCGCGCGAACCGTGGTGCTGATGCTCGAATGGCTCATGAACCCGCACACGACCAGATCCAGATGCCCGAGGCTTTGCAGCAGTTCGTGCAGGCCTGTGCCGTTAAAGGCGTTGGGCAGGCGTTTCTCGACCAGATGTTCGTCGCCTTGCGGCAGCAGTTCCGGGACCAGTTGCCCGCGTTCGCCTTGTGGATCGAACAGGCCGCCCACGGTGCCCAGGTGGCGGACGTGAACAATCGGGCATTTGACCGCGCGTGCCTTGGCGACCAGTTGGCCGATGTTGGCCAGCGCTTCGTCGACGCCGGTCAGGGCCAGCGGGCCGCTGAGGTATTCTTTCTGGGCGTCGATGATAATCAGCGTCGCGTTGCTCAGGTTGGCGGGCGCATGCACCCGGCCGCTGAGTTGGAACATGGTCTTTAAATCGGACATTCACGGGCTCCTTGGTGTGGGGCTTTTGCGACATTGTCCTCTGGCTGAGGCGTTCTGGGAATGGCTACCATCACAGGCCCCGGTTTTTATGGTCTGCAGGGCAGGTGACGGGCTCGGTAGCTGGCGGTTTGCCTTGATGGCTGTGCGCGAATCGTGGAAACTTCCAGGCTTATCGGGTACGAACAGGCAGCGTTGTTCGTCACCAGGCTTTTCACCGTAGCTGGCCTCACAGCAGCTCGTCGCCTTTTCAAGGAGTTGTTCATGATCACTTCCCGTTTGCGTACCGTGCGCGACCATATACGTTGGGCCGTCAGCCGCTTTCACGAGGAAGACGTGTTTTTTGGTCATGGCACTGACAATGCGTGGGACGAAGCACGGCAACTGGTGCTGGGCGCACTGCACCTGCCTTGGGAAATCGCTGACAGCTACCTTGACTGCCGTCTGGAAGTCGACGAGATATCCGAACTGCAACGCCTGATCAAACGCCGCATCGACGACCGCGTGCCAACCCCCTATCTGCTGGGCGAAGCCTGGTTCTGTGGTATGTCGTTCATTGTCGACGACCGCGTGCTGATACCGCGCTCACCGATTGCCGAACTGATCGAAGAGCGTTTCGCACCTTGGCTGGCGAGTGAGCCGGCACGCATCCTGGACCTGTGCACGGGTTCCGGCTGTATCGGCATCGCCTGCGCCGATGAATTCCCTGACGCCGAAGTCGCCCTGGCGGACCTGTCCTACGATGCGCTGGAAGTGGCAAGCCTGAATATCGAGCGCCACGGCATGGATGATCGAGTCTACACCGTTCAGGGCGATGGCTTTGACGGTCTGCCGGGCCAGCGCTTCGACCTGATCGTCTCTAACCCGCCCTACGTGGATGCCGAAGACTTTGCCGACATGCCGGACGAGTATCAGCACGAGCCGGAACTGGCGCTGGCCTGTGGCAGTGACGGTCTGAGTCTGGTGCGTCGCATGCTTGCCCAGGCGGCTGACCACCTGAACGAGAAGGGGCTGCTGATCGTCGAAGTCGGTAATAGCCAGGTGCACGTGCAGGCGCTGTACCCGGAAGTCGATTTCGCCTGGCTGGACTTCAAGCGCGGCGGTCACGGCGTGTTCATGCTTACTGAGGAACAATGCCGCAACCATCAGGCGCTGTTTCAGTCGCGGGTGTGAGGCTGGATGGATACGGGGCCTGTAAAAGCCCCGGTTTTTGCCTTGCCTGACCTTCGCTCGCCGACTTTTCGTACAGAGCCTAACGGTGGGTCGCGATCCAGATCAGCAGTCCTGCCTGAAACACTGCGAAGGTCACCAGACAGGCAATCGTGAAGCGCAGGCCGGTGTCTTCACGCTTGTACTTGCTGACCCGGTCTTCGTGCTGGCGAATGGTCACTTCCTGCTCAATCATGTTTTTCTCGGCTTTTTCCAGCATCTGTGATGCTTCGAGAATCTCGATGATCTGTACCTTGTCGTTGTTCCAGGTGCTGTGCAGGTTGCCGACATGCACATCCTTGATGCTGCCTTTCATGTGCTGCGCGTCGGCGTAAGCCACTTCAAAACCCAGGCTGCGCAGAAAATGATCGCGGCGCAGGCGAGTGTCCTCGTTCAGACCGTCCTTGCTTGCCAGCGCCACGCCTTCGATCTTGTAGGAAGACCATCTCTTCTGCGCCCAATGCACGGCGTGGGCGATCATGAAACGGCCAATGCCGCGGTTCCACGGCTCGATCTGCAAGCCTGACTCAGGGCCGAACCGCACGGTGCGCTTTTCATGGTCTGCCCAGACGTCCAGGTTGTTCTGTTCCTTGCGGACCCGCTGACCGGGCAACTGGACGTTGATGCGCAGCAGGCTTGTTTCCTTGCTGTGGCGCTCGGCACGGCCGAACTGCACGAAGCGCAGAGGGCGTCCACCCGTGGCGCGGTCGGTGGGCAGTGGTGACAGACGCAACATCTGAAAGTTTTCGGGCAGAACGTCTTCCCACGGCTGCGGCGTTGCCGGGGCTTCAGCCTCTGCATTGGTGGGTTCTGTAATGGTTTCAGTCATGAGATTCGCGTCAGTCATTAGGGTGTCCTTTCCTGAGTCTTGCGCTGAAACACAAGGCTGGAACACCGCTATCGGCCAAAGTGACCGAGACTGAAGGGCTTGCGACGTCTGCTTTCAGATCTTTTTCTCGGTGTCTGGCAGCGCCTTTATGAAACGCAGTACCTGCTTGGTCATTTCGCTGGCCAGTGGCTGGGTCGGATTGCGGTAGGACAAGAGTTGTTGCTGCAGGTTGTCCGGCACGATGCGCAACACGTGGTTCATCCCGTCGATCAGCGCCAGCTCTGCATCCGGTCGGGCTTTTTGCAACAGCAGGGCATCGCCCACGCCCACCTGAATATCGTTACGCCCCTGCACGATCAGCGCCGGCATGCGCAGCGCACCGAATGCTTTGGCCGGGTCTTGGCGGAACAGCGAGATCAGGTACGGCTGAACACTGGGGCGGAACACCACTTCCAGCTCGGCCGGCACTTTGTCGTCGGTCTTGCCGGCCTTGAGTTCTTCAAGTAATTGGTCACTGCGCTGCAACAGTTCTGGCCGCAGGCGCTCCTGAAACTGCTCGTGCAGCACCTGGGCGACTGGTCGTCCGGTGCCTGCGACGGAAATCACTGCCGCAGCCTCTGCCTTTTCCGCCGCAAGGCTCGCCACCAGCGCTCCTTCGCTGTGGCCCAGCAGAATCAGTTGGCCCAGGCGCGGGTTGGCCCTGATGGCTCTGACCCACAACTGAACGTCGGCAACGTAGCGCTCGACGCTCAGGTTGCGTTCGTCCGGCGTGACCGCCTTGCTGGCTGCCACGCCGCGTTTGTCGTAGCGCACGCTGGCAATATTGTTGCTGGCCAGGATGACCGCCAAGCGTTTCATGCTGTCGTTGCGCCCGCCCTCCGGGTTGTTGCCGTTGCGATCGGTGGGGCCGGAGCCTGCGATGATCAGCACCACCGGCACAGGTTTGTCGGAGCGAGGCAGCAGTAGAGTGCCGTACAGCTTGCCGTTTTCGGTATCCACGCTGATGGGGCGCTGCACCACGCTGGGCGCCGCCGCGCTGGCTGTGCCGGCGATCAGGCTCAGCAGCAGTACCGGGATCAGGGTGACCGGCAGGACCAACAGGCGCAGCGCGTTTGGAACTCGAAGCAGGGAATTACCGGATAACATCGCAAGGCCATCATGGGGGGAGTCTCGCTTGGACGCACGCGGTGACAGAAGGTTCGAGGATGAACTGAACCGCGAGCCTGCGTATACTGGCGCGCTTGGTTTAATGATCTGGTTTTTTAGCTGATTTTTCGGAGCGCCCGCATGTCCGGCAACACTTTCGGCAAGCTGTTCACTGTCACCACCGCCGGCGAAAGCCACGGCCCGGCGCTGGTCGCTATCGTCGACGGCTGCCCGCCGGGCCTGGAGCTGGACCTGCAAGACCTGCAGCGTGATCTGGACCGGCGCAAGCCGGGTACTAGCCGCCATACCACGCAGCGTCAGGAAGCCGATGAGGTCGAGATCCTCTCGGGCGTCTTCGAGGGCAAGACCACCGGTGCATCGATTGGCTTGCTGATCCGTAACACCGACCAGAAGTCCAAGGACTACTCGGCCATCAAGGACCTGTTTCGGCCGGCCCATGCCGATTACACCTACCACCACAAATACGGCATTCGCGACTACCGCGGTGGGGGTCGCAGCTCGGCGCGGGAAACCGCCATGCGCGTGGCGGCCGGGGCCATCGCCAAGAAGTACCTGGCGACCCAAGGCATTGTGATTCGCGGTTACATGAGCCAGCTCGGCCCGATCCAGATCCCGTTCAAGACCTGGGATTCGGTTGAGGACAACGCTTTTTTCTGCCCAGACCCCGACAAGGTGCCAGAACTGGAAGCCTACATGGACCAGCTGCGTCGCGATCAGGACTCGGTCGGCGCGAAAATCACGGTGGTGGCTGAAGGTGTCATGCCCGGCCTTGGCGAGCCGATCTTCGATCGCCTGGACGCCGAGCTGGCCCACGCGCTGATGAGCATCAATGCGGTCAAGGGCGTGGAAATCGGTGCCGGTTTCGACTGCGTCGCGCAGCGCGGCACCGAGCATCGCGACGAGATGACACCGCAGGGTTTTCTGTCCAATCAGGCGGGCGGCATTCTCGGCGGTATCTCCTCCGGCCAGCCGATCATTGCGCACCTGGCGCTCAAGCCGACGTCGAGCATCACGACGCCGGGGCGCTCGATCGATGTCGATGGCAACGCTGCCGACGTGATCACCAAAGGGCGACATGACCCGTGTGTCGGCATTCGTGCCACGCCGATCGCCGAAGCGATGATGGCCATCGTGCTGCTGGATCACCTGCTGCGTCATCGCGGGCAAAACGCCGATGTCAGCGTCGCCACACCTGTGCTGGCCCAGCTGTAATGAGCGTTGTCACAGGTTGCGGTCTGCCAGCGTGACGCCAACGCCCGACGGGCAGTTGCCGTATTGGCGGCTGTCCGGGTTCTATGTGTGTTATTTCGCCTTGCTCGGCTCGGCGGCGCCCTTCATGGCGCTTTACCTGCATCACCTGGGTTTTGCCAGTGCCCGAATCGGCGAACTTGTCGCTATCCCCATGCTGATGCGCTGTGTCGCGCCCAATATCTGGGGCTGGCTGGGTGACCACACCGGGCGGCGGTTGTTGATTGTGCGCTTTGGTGCGCTCTGCACGCTGCTGGCGTTCTCGCTGATTCTGATCGATAAAAGCTATGCCTGGCTGGCGATGGTCATGGCGCTGTATGCATTCTTCTGGCACGCCATCCTCCCGCAGTTTGAAGTCATCACCCTCGCGCACCTGCAAGGCCAGACCTCGCGCTACAGCCAGATCAGGCTATGGGGCTCGATCGGCTTCATTCTGGCGGTCGTGGTGCTGGGACGGGTGTTTGAATGGTTCAGCCTGGACCTGTTTCCCTATATCTTGCTGGCGATCATGGCCGGCATCGCAGTCAGCAGCTGGTGGGTGCCCAATGCGCAACCGCTGACTTCGACCCCGCAGGCAGAGGCGCAGGCGGGCGGCTTTCTCAAGCAACTGATGCGGCCGGGTGTGTGGGTGTTCTACATCAGTGTTGCGCTGATGCTGCTCAGCCACGGCCCGTATTACACCTTTCTGACCTTGCACCTGGAGGCGCTTGGTTACAGCCGCGGCCTGATCGGCATGCTGTGGGCAGTCGGCGTGGTGGCTGAAGTGCTGATGTTCATGGCCATGAGCCGCATCCTCCATAGGTTTTCCGTGCGCCAGGTCCTGTTCGCCAGTTTCCTGCTCGCCGCATTACGCTGGCTGTTGCTCGGCATGTTCGCCGAGCACCTGCCTGCGCTGTTGATTGCGCAGGTGATGCACGCCGCCACCTTCGGCAGCTTTCACGCCGCTGCCATCCATTTCGTGCAACGTAGCTTCGGCCCGCGTCAGCAAGGTCAGGGGCAGGCGCTGTATGCCGCCTTGTCCGGTGTGGGCGGCGCGTTGGGTGCCTTGTACTCGGGCTACAGCTGGAACGCGCTGGGGCCGGCCTGGACATTTGCTATCGCCAGCCTTGCGGCCTTTGCTGCAGCCGTCATGATTGTCACATCCAGAAAAGAGGAAGGCGTATGAGCCGCGAACAACTGAGTCAGGAGATCATCGAAGCAGGGCGGTTCCTGTATGGTCGTGGCTGGTCGCCTGCCACCAGCAGCAATTACTCCGTGCGCCTGTCGGCCAGCGAGGCGTTGCTGACCGTGTCCGGCAAGCACAAAGGCCAGCTGGGGCCGGATGATGTGCTGGCGACAGACCTCGCTGGCAACAGCCTGGAGCCCGGCAAAAAGCCGTCTGCGGAAACCTTGCTGCACACCCAGCTTTACCTGTGCAGGCCGCAGGTCGGCGCAGTGCTGCACACCCACTCGGTGAATGCGACGGTGCTGTCCAGGCTGACGGCCTCAGACCATCTGGTGTTCGAGGACTACGAGCTGCAAAAAGCCTTCAACGGCGTGCTGACCCACGAGTCGCAGGTTGTCGTGCCGATTTTCGACAATGATCAGGACATCGCCCGGCTTGCCGCAAACGTGCAGCCTTGGCTGGACGCTCATCCCGAGTGCGCCGGCTACCTGATTCGCGGCCACGGGCTCTACACCTGGGGCGCAAGAATGAGCGACGCACTGCGCCAGATCGAAGCGTTCGAGTTTCTGTTCGAGTGCGAGCTGAAGATGCGTACGGTCATGAACCGTTAACGATCGCCCATTAAACCCGTCTGTCAGCCTGACCGGCCTGTAAAAGCCGGAAGGCGTTGCCCCAAACCGAGGATCCATGCCATGAGCAGCCTGTCCGTTTATCACGTTTCAAGCCCGGATATTCCCAACAAGGTGCTGACCCACCTGGAAGACATCGCCTCGACGCTGGCCGAACACGGCGTGGCGTTTGACCGCTGGGAAGCCGCGACGCCGATCACCCCCGGCGCCAGTCAGGAAGAGGTGATCAACGCCTACCGCACCCAGATCGACACGCTGATGACCCGGCACGGCTACGTCACCGTGGACGTCATCAGCCTCAACAGCGATCACCCGCAGAAAGCCGAACTGCGTGCCAGGTTTCTTGAAGAACACCGCCACGGCGAAGACGAAGTGCGCTTTTTCGTCGCCGGGCGCGGTTTGTTCACGCTGCACATCGACGATTACGTGTATGCCGTGCTGTGCGAAAAAAACGACCTGATTTCCGTACCCGCCGGTACTCGGCACTGGTTCGACATGGGCGAAAACCCGCATTTTGTCGCTATTCGCCTGTTCAACAACCCTGACGGCTGGGTCGCAAACTTTACCGGTGAAGACATTGCCGGCCGTTTCCCGCGGCTGGAAGACTGACAGGAGCCCGACACTGATGCCCATCAAAGCCATTCTCACGGACATCGAAGGCACTACCAGTGCCGTAAGCTTCGTGTTCGACGTATTGTTTCCGTTCGCCAGAGCGCACCTGCCCGATTTTGTTCGTCAACATGCCGAGCAGCCTCAGGTGGCGGCGCAGTTGCAGGCGGTGCGCACGCAGAGCGCCGAGCCGGATGCCGATGTCGAGCGGGTGATCGCGATTCTGCTTGAGTGGATTGCCGAAGACCGCAAGGCCACGCCGCTCAAGGCATTGCAGGGCATGGTCTGGGAGCAGGGTTATAACGCCGGGCAGCTCAAGGGGCATGTCTATCCCGACGCCGTTGACGCACTGCAACACTGGCACCAGCAGGGCTACAGACTTTTCGTGTATTCGTCGGGTTCGATTCAGGCCCAGCAACTGATTTTCGGCTGCTCGGAAGCGGGCGATCTTTCCGGTCTGTTCAGCGGCTACTTCGACACCACGTCGGGGCCCAAGCGCGAGGCGCAGTCTTACCAGACAATCGCCAACGCCACAGGCTTTGCCGCCGAAGAGATTCTGTTTCTCTCGGATATTGTCGAAGAACTCGACGCCGCAAAAGCTGCCGGCATGCTCACGTGCGGCCTGGCGCGTGATGGCGGAGTGCTCGCGGGACACCGGCATGTGAACAGTTTTACGCTCATCGATCCCGCTTCTTTCTAGAAAACCTGCCTGTTCTGCGCGGCATCGTCCTGATGCCGCGGTGCGCAATTTTGCCTGTCATCACGCCTGGGTTTTATTTTCTGTAGGCAGCGTCCTGCTTTCGAGTGGGACGTTGCCTGCCTGAAAGTGCGTTGATTCTGTTTTGGTTTAGTCGTTGTTTTTCAACGCAATTATTCGTGTAACTTCTGCGCGTCCCCTGAATCACGGGCAACAACTGTACCGATTCACGGACGCATTCACGGGCACATTCACGTGAACAGAAGGAGCGGCAGCGATGTGCAGTGCCATGACAGAAAGCGCAACCAAGGATCTATTGATACAGCAGATGGTGAGCACAATTACTGAGCTCGATGGCCAGACCGCCATCGAAAAAGCCCTCCAGTGGCTGCGACGCGAATGCGACAGTGAGCGGGCCATGTTCTATCAGTTTAAAGGCCCGATGCTGCTGACGTTCATCACCTCCAATGTTGACGATGCGTGGGGTCAGGCGTATCGGCAGCATGAATTGATCACGCAGGACCCGGTCATCCGCTGTTATCGCAACCAACTGGGCTTTTTGAACTGGCAGGATGCGTTCAAACAATACCCGGCGTCAGCCTGTTACGAAGAGGCGGTCGATGCCTGCGAACTGCTCCCGGCCATTTCCTACGGCTACACCAGCCATTGCCGTGGCACAGAAAGCGTGACGTCGGTCTGTACGCTGAGCGAAGTGGAACGGACGATTTCCGCTGAACAAAAATACCTGGTCAGCAGTCTCATGCCTGTGTTGCACAGTGTGGCGCGCGGGCTGAAGTTCTCTTCTCGCGGCCTGACGCTCCGTGAACTTGAAGTGCTGCAGTGGGCGAGGGATGGAAAAACCGCTTGGGAGATATCGATAATTCGCGATGTCTCCGAGTCGACGGTGAAGTACCACCTCAAGACCATCTACTCAAAGCTCGGCGTCGCCAACAGGGCGCAGGCGGTAGGCGAAGCCCTGTGCCGCGGCCTTATCAGGTAACGGGCTAACGAGCGAGCCAAGCGAGTACTGGTAAAAAAAGCGCAAAAAAAAGCCGCGAAAACAAGGTGTAATCGCGGCAAACAAGGGATGAGAGAGCGTACAACAGCGTAAACAAGCCGCCCGTGAGGGCGGCAGAACGATTAACGGGTGTGGTAAGTCGGCAGATCGAAGCGGTGCTGACTTTGCAGCATCGAGATCGCAGGCAGTTCGCTGGCTTGTGCAGCCAGGTCACGGCGAATTGCGCTGATGACCCATTCCAGCTGAACCGGAGTGTGCAACTGAGCATAAGACACGGAGCGACGTATCTGTTTGCCATCTTGAGTACGCAGTGACAACAGGACACCGCCATCAGGACGTGGCTGGGTAGTCACGGTGTAGTCGGAGAATACGGAAGCGAATTTTTCTTGAATAAAGGTCATGTCTGGCGGCTCCATTGCTCATGGGATAACAAGCTTGGAAGTACTATTGCAGTGTCTGTGCCAGTATTTGCACTAAAATTATTCCTTTAAAATCAATGACTTGAAAGATAGTCCAATTTTGTGTCTCGTGCATTTTGCATGAACGACCATCGTGCACCCTGCATTTTGCCGTTTCTTGCACGATCGACATCGGGCATAACGATCGGGCATGGCAACGCGTCACCCTGAGCTCGGCCGACCAGAATCGCTATCGGCTGCATTGCTCAAGGTTGATCGAACAGCTGGCAAGCGTTGCGGTCAGTGTATTGACCGCCACCGGGACAACCGGGATTCCCGTGGCACCGTTTGCCAAGGAGTGATCAATGACCGATTCAGCTATCAGCCAGTCGAAAACCATGACCGAAGACGAGGCCGCAGAGTTCGCCGAACAGGTATTCGACGTCGCTCGCCAGGGCAACGTCGTGATGCTGGAGCGTCTGCTGGAAAAGGGCTTGCCAGCGGATTTGCGTAATCACAAGGGTGACACGCTGCTGATGCTGGCCAGCTACCACGGCCATCAGGACGCGGTACGCGTGCTGCTGAACCACAAGGCTGATCCTGAAATCCGCAATGACAATGGCCAGAGCCCGATTGCAGGTGCCGCCTTCAAGGGCGACATGGCGGTAGTCAAATTGCTGGTAGAGGCGGGCGCCAACGTGGAAGGCGCGGCGGCTGACGGTCGCACCGCCTTGATGATGGCTGCCATGTTCAACCGCAATGAGATAGTCGATTACCTGATCGGCCAGGGAGCGGACCCGCATGCCTGCGATGCCAAGGGCATTACCGCGTTGGGCGCGGCGCAGGCAATGGGCGCAACCGTGACGGCCGAGCAACTGACCAGGCTGGGCGTGCAGGCTGCCCGGGCCTGAAGCCAGGCATTAATGCATCAGGCATTAACACATAGAGGCGCGAGGGATTTACCGCTATCCTTCGCGCCTCTTTTTTTGCCTGCCGCAGGATCGCCCCCATGAAAGACTCACTGGTCGAATTAATCAGCAAAATCAGCTCCGGCTGCATGGGCGAAGACGAAATCGTGCAGATCGCTGATGACGCCGCGCAGGCCTATGCCGACCCGCAGGCGTTTCTGGCTGCCAACCCGGACATCAATTATGACGACAGCTTCCCGATCCCGCTGGGCGAGTGGGTGGTGGTTGGCAGCCTGCCGGAGACCGTGCTGTTTCAGGCTGACAGCTACATGGACCTGTTCGAGCAGATCGTTCAGTCGTTCGGCAAGGAAGTGACGTTCAACATCAAGCCCAAACAACTGGCCAAGGTCGAGCCTCTGGTCGCCGTCAATCGCATCCAGATCCAGTTGAGCAGCATGAACAAGGAAATGGGTGGCTACGTGCTGATGAATTTCAGCCAGCCGCTGGATGATGAATTGCAGGCGGTGCTGGTTTACGGTTGTGACGAGGCGCGGGTCATCGAACTGGCCGCATCGGCGGGCATATATGCCGCGCCGGCGTTGCAGGCCTTGCGCGGTTAACCCAGTGCGGTGTCGAGAAACATCATGACGGCGAAACCGCCCATCAGGCCCAGCGTTGCCGAGGTCTGATGGCCGTTGCGATGGGTCTCCGGGATGACTTCATGGGACACCACGAAGATCATCGCGCCAGCAGCCAGCCCCATGCTCAACGGGTAGGCGATGGCAAACCCGCTGGAAATGCCCAGCCCTACCAGCGCGCCCAGTGGCTCCATCAGGCCTGAACCGATTGCCACCAGCATGGCTTTGAACGCCGACAGGCCTGTGGAGCGCAGCGCCAGCGCAATGGCCAGGCCTTCGGGGATGTCCTGAATGGCGATAGCGGTGGTCAGCGGCAAGCCGACATTCATGTCACCGCTGGCAAAGCTTACGCCAATCGCCATGCCTTCCGGCAGGTTGTGCAGGGTGATCGCCAGTACAAATAACCAGACCCGATTGATGCGCTCCGAGTGCGGTCCCTGACGGCCGACGCTTTCGTGCTCATGCGGGGTGAATTTGTCCAGGCCCAGCATCAACAATACGCCCAGCCCAAGCCCGGCCACCACTGTGGCAGCCGCCCAGGGGCCGCTGTCGGTAATGTCACGGGCGGCCGCAAGGCCAGGCAAAATCAGCGAGAACGAGCTGGCAGCCAGCATCATGCCTGCCGCAAAGCCGAGCATGATGTCCTGTGCGCGTTGTGACACCTCGCGCAGTGCAACCGCCAGCACCGCACCCAGCGCCGTGGCCAGAAAGCCCGCGGTGCCGCCCAGCAATGCGTGATTGAAATTGACCTGGCTGGCGCCATAAAACGCGTTGTAAAGGCTGACGCCGCCAAGGCCGACGACGATCAGCAAGGCTAGCGCGAAGCCCAGACTCACCAGTGGGCTGGCCTGAAAATGGCTGGACCAGGTCATTCGGGGGTGTGCGGGTGCTGGCATGAAGGGGTTCACCTGTGTGATGGTTTAATGCGATGGCGAGTAAAAATGCAAAATGACCCCGATTGGGAGCCCGAGAATATAAGGTTGGTTCAACGGAACCCCCGAACGGCGCAACTATCCTAGCAAGGTAAGCATTCATTCCAGGGGTAATATCATGGGTTCCAGCTTCAACGGCCTTGTCGGCCTGATTATTCTCGCGCTCGATATCTGGGCCATCATCAACGTCTTGAAAAGCGGCGCAGAGACCGGCAAGAAAATTCTCTGGGTGTTGCTGATCGTGCTGTTGCCGGTCGTTGGCCTGATCATCTGGGCGATCCTCGGACCGCGTGGCAACGTGCGTATCTGATACGTTACCAGGCTGCCCCGAACGCTTGATTACTTGGGTAATCAGGCGTTTTTTGTTTTCGGGGCAGGGCGTTTGCCACATGGACGAGGGCGGTTGGCTGCAGAGAGGTTCGACCTGTCATGTTCCTCGACGTAGAATGCGCGCCTTTGTTGTGGGCGGTCGGCCGTCCTGTCATCAGTACCCAGCGGGAGCTTACCCATGAGCGATTATCAGGAAACGTTGTACGAAGGCTACGGCCAGCGCTTTCGTATGGAAAAAATGCTGCACGAAGTACGCACCGAGCATCAGCACCTGGTTATTTTCCAGAACCCGCGCATGGGCCGGGTCATGGCGCTGGATGGCGTGATCCAGACCACCGAAGCGGATGAGTTCATCTATCACGAAATGCTCACTCACGTGCCGATTCTGGCCCATGGCGCTGCCAAACGCGTACTGATCATTGGCGGCGGCGATGGCGGTATGCTGCGCGAAGTCGCCAAGCACCTGACCGTCGAGCACATCACCATGGTCGAGATCGACGCCACGGTAGTCGAGATGTGCAAGGAGTTCCTGCCCAATCACTCCAGTGGCGCTTTTGATGATTCGCGTCTGAACCTGGTCATCGACGATGGCATGCGCTTTGTAGCGACCACCGAAGAAAAATTCGACGTGATCATTTCCGATTCCACCGACCCGATCGGTCCAGGTGAAGTGCTGTTCTCGGAAAACTTCTATCAGGCCTGCCATCGCTGCCTGAACGAGGGCGGCATTCTGGTCACCCAGAACGGCACGCCTTTCATGCAGTTGAGCGGCGTGCAAACCACGGCCGGGCGCATGAACGGTCTGTTTGCCGATTGGCATTTCTATCAGGCGGCCATCCCGACCTACATCGGCGGGGCAATGACCTTCGCGTGGGGCGCTACCGACAAGAGCTATCGCAAACTGCCGCTGGAAACTCTGCGTCAGCGCTTCTCGGGCAGCGGTATTGTTACGCGCTATTACAATCCGGAAGTTCACATCGGCGCATTCGCCTTGCCACAGTACGTGCTGCACGCTGTGAACAAGGCCAGTAACGACTGACAGACAGTCGAGACGTTTCAGGCCTGATGGCCTGAAACGTTGCCACACGCGCTTTGAGGCGCGTGGCGGGCGACAGAAATTTCACAATTGCTGTCCCAGAATTGCGCGCGAAACTGAACAGGCGTGCACCTTCACCGGCGACCTGGCCCCAAGGCGACCCGCAATCAAGTAATATCTGCGCCCTGCTGCACGCCGCCCGCTCCGAGAACAGGGCGGTGCTGCACTCTCGAACCTATTTTCTGAATCCACCGGATCCTGACAACCATGGCCAAAACGGACGCCCAGCTTCATCGGCAAGCCCGCCTGCAAAACCCGACTGTCAAATCGCATCTGGCTTACATCCTGCTCAGCGGTTTCGCTCTGATGGTGATGTACACCCTGTTGCGTATCGGTCTGCTGGTCTACAACCGCGAGATGATTGGCGATACGCCAGCCTCGACCTTCCTCGAAGCGCTGTTCAATGGCACGCGTTTCGACCTGCGCCTGACCGTGTACCTGCTCATTCCGCTGGTGCTGTCGCTGTTCAGCGCCCGGGCCATGGCGGCGCGCGGGTTCTTCCGGTTCTGGCTGACGCTGGTCGGCAGCATCACGCTGTTCTTCGGCCTGATGGAAATGGACTTCTACCGTGAGTTCCACCAGCGCCTTAACGGTCTGGTGTTCCAGTACGTCAAGGAAGACCCGAAGACCGTTCTGAGCATGCTCTGGTACGGCTTTCCGGTGGTGCGTTACCTGCTCGCCTGGGCCATTGTGACCTGGCTGTTGAGCCTGGTGTTCAAGGGCATCGACCGCCTTACACGGCCCCGCCACGTTACGACCACGGGCACCCACCATGTCAGCAGCGTTGCGCCGTGGTACCTGCGCATTGGTGTTTTCGTTCTGGTCTTGCTGGTCATGGTCGTGTGCATCCGTGGCACCCTGCGTCAGGGCCCGCCGCTGCGCTGGGGTGATGCGTACACCACCGATTCCAATTTCGCCAACCAGTTGGGCCTCAATGGCACGTTGACCCTGATCACTGCGGCCAAGAGCCGTATGTCCGAAGATCGCGACAACATCTGGAAAGCCACCCTGCCGCAGGCGGATGCGCAGCAGACTGTACGCGACATGCTGCTGACGCCTCACGACAAGCTGGTCGAGTCTGACATTGCTGCGGTGCGCCGTGACTTCACGCCGCCAGTGGAAAACACGCTGCCGATTCGCAACGTGGTCGTGATCCTGATGGAAAGCTTCGCCGGCCACTCGGTCGGTGCGCTGGGCAACGATGCCAACATCACGCCGTATTTCGACAAGCTGTCCAAAGAAGGTCTGCTGTTCGACCACTTCTTCTCCAACGGCACGCACACCCACCAGGGCATGTTTGCCACCATGGCATGCTTCCCGAACCTGCCGGGTTTCGAATACCTGATGCAGACGCCGGAGGGTAGCCACAAGCTGTCGGGCCTGCCACAGCTGCTGAGCACCGGTCGTAACTACGATGACGTCTACGTCTATAACGGCAACTTTGCCTGGGACAACCAGTCGGGTTTCTTCAGCAACCAGGGCATGACCAACTTTGTCGGTCGCGAAGACTTCGTCAATCCGGTGTTCTCGGACCCGACCTGGGGTGTTTCCGACCAGGACATGTTCGACCGTGGCGCGCAGGAACTCAAAGCCCGGCAGGACGGCAAGCCGTTCTATGCGCTGCTGCAAACCCTGTCCAACCACACACCGTACGCACTGCCGGACCCTCTGCCGGTCGAACGTGTGACAGGGCACGGTTCGCTGGATGAGCATTTGACCGCAATGCGTTACGCCGACTGGGCGCTGGGCCAGTTCTTCGAGAAGGCCAAAAAAGAGCCTTACTTCAAAAACACCCTGTTTGTGGTGTTGGGCGATCATGGCTTCGGCAACAACAAGCAACTGACCGAAATGGACCTGGGGCGCTTCAACGTGCCGTTGCTGCTGATCGGTCCTGGTGTACAGGAGAAGTTCGGACAGCGCAGCAGCATCGTCGGTACGCAGGTCGATGTCGTGCCCACCATCATGGGCCGCCTGGGCGGTCTGAACCGCAACCAGTGCTGGGGACGCGACCTGTTGAACCTGCCGGAAGGCGACAAGGGCTTTGGTGTGATCAAGCCGTCGGGCAGTGAGCAGGTGGTCGCCATCATCAGTGGCAACCGCATTCTCATCGAACCGACGGAGATGCCCGCCAAGCTGCTGACCTATACGCTGGGTGCCAAACCGTCTGCCGAAGAAGTGCCCGATGCGCCGGACACACAGGAGCTCAAGCGCAAGCTCGAAAGCTTCCTGCAGACGGCGACAAAGAGCCTTCTGGACAACACGGCCGGTGTCGAGGCCAGCAAGAACCGCAACTGATGAAGACCGACTCGTCCGGATAACCGGCGAGTCGGATCACGCAACAGACAAAGGCCCTCCGCACCCGCTGCGAGGGCCTTTTTCATGCGCCAGTGCTGGCCGCGTGACACGAATCCGGTGGAACGAATGCGCGGCTCAAAAGGTCCTTATCACATAAGCCAGAGTGCCTGGCTTCGTTCTGGAGGCATTGATGAAACAGTGGGCCATTTTGTACCTTGACAAGGATGGTGTGCAGCAGCGCCTTGAGGCCGGCTTTGCAGAGCGTCCCAGCGAGGAGGAGGTTGCACGTCTTCTGCGCAAGGACCTGTATCCGGTCACCGATGAGCTGGACCTCAACGATCTGGACGGGCGTACCGACGAGCCTACCGTGAAGACACTCAAAGACCATAACAGCGTGCAGATCATTTCCATCACAGAAATGAGCTGATCGTTCATCGATCAAAAACCTTTTCGTGGCAATCACTTGGCATCCGGTCCGCGATAGGGCTACTCTGCAGATAAGGCCATTCACCCGGCCTCTGACCTCTCGATTCCCGGCCTGCGCGCAGGCCCGGTCTGGTCAGCTACATGCTTGATTCCCCACGCCGGATTATCTGTCGTGCGGTGGCCCCCGATCCGGTGGTCGCTCTGGAAGAGTTGAAACTCTATCTATCGTTGCATAGGAGGACGTTTCATGAGCACAGCCTATCAAGAGGACATCAGCAGTAATGTACTGCGCCGCATGAAAGAAGGCGGTTTCGATTTCGCGCGAATCTATCCCATCGAGTTCTACGCCATTTTCCCGGACGAGGAACGGGCACGGCAGGCTGCAGAGCAATTTCGCGGCGAATCCCTCAATACCCAGATAAACGTACGTGATGACGGTGCCTGGCACCTGCAACTGAGCAAAGTGATGTATGCCACTTACGACGGTATCGGTGATTTCGAACAGGACTTTCAGATGGTGATTTCACCCATGGACGGAGAAGTGGAAGGCTGGGGTGTCACTCAGGAGATCAGAAGACTGCACGCTTGATGTTGCCTGATCGGGAAGCAGCACACTGCCGGCTGATTCGGGATGACTTTCCGGATCGGCCGGTTTTGTTTCTGCTCGCGCTGTTTGATGTGCCAGGCCCGGTCTTCGCGCAGAAATACGAGCAGTGTCATAAACAGTGGTCAAAAAAAAGCCACTCAAACGAGTGGCTCAAAGGGAAGTCTGTTTAAATTCGGCAGGCAAATGTCGCCTGTTCTGCAATATGCTGCGTGAGGCAAAAAGCGGCGTTTGGTGCCCTGTTTGCTCGGTTGCTGGTGAGTATGGCGAACTAATATCGTTGGCGGAAATCAACTCTGACTATGCTGATCATAGATTTCACGGTTGAATGACGCCTCCGAATGAAGCGTAAAAGAATCGGCTTGGGCGTTTAGTGCACAGGAATGGTGCGCAGGGCGTTGAGTATTTACCTAACTTACTGATATTGAAGCGTTTATGCCGGTGGCACGGGCTTTGCGATGGTCTTGGTGTCCATGGTGACAAGGAGTACGGCATGATCCGCACCTTTTATGACGAGATGTACGACGCTGGCGGTGTAGTTCGCCCGCACTATCGGGAGTTCGCCCGCTGGCTGGGTGACACGCCTCCCGAGCTTTTGGCTCAACGCAGGCGCGAAGCCGATCTGCTGTTTCACCGCGCGGGAATCACGTTCACGCTGTATGGCGATGAGCAGGGGACCGAGCGGCTTATTCCTTTCGACACCATCCCGCGCAGCATTCCTGCCAGCGAGTGGCGGATTGTCGAGCGTGGCTGCATTCAGCGCGTCAAGGCGCTGAACATGTTTCTGGCCGATCTCTATCACGATCAGCGCATCATCAAGGCCGGGATCATTCCTGCCGAACAGGTGCTTGCCAACGAGCAATATCAACTGGCGATGCAGGGCCTGAATCTGCACCGCGATTTGTATTCACATGTATCCGGTGTCGATCTGGTTCGCGACGGTGATGGCACGTATTACGTGCTGGAAGACAACCTGCGCACCCCGAGTGGCGTGAGCTACATGCTCGAAGACCGCAAGATGATGATGCGTCTGTTCCCCGAGCTGTTCTCGGCACAACGCATTGCCCCGATCGATCACTACCCCAATCTGCTGCTCGACACGCTCAAGAGTTCAAGCCACCTGGACAACCCGAGCGTCGTGGTCCTCACGCCGGGGCGTTTCAACAGCGCCTTTTTCGAGCACGCGTTTCTGGCGCGCGAAATGGGTGTAGAGCTGGTCGAAGGTGCCGATCTGTTTGTCCGCGATGACCGTGTGTTCATGCGCACCACCGATGGCCCCAAGGCTGTCGATGTCATCTACCGCCGCCTCGACGACGCGTTTCTCGATCCGCTGGCGTTCAACCCTGATTCGATGCTGGGCGTGCCTGGCCTGCTGGCGGCCTATCGCTCCGGCAATGTGGTGCTGGCCAATGCCATCGGCACCGGCGTTGCGGATGACAAATCGGTTTACCCGTATGTCACTGACATGATTCGTTTCTACCTGGACGAAGAGCCGATTCTCAAGAACGTGCCGACCTGGCAGTGCCGCAAGCCCGAAGAGCTGTCCCATGTGCTGGCCAACCTCGGCGATCTGGTCGTCAAGGAAACCCAGGGCTCCGGCGGCTACGGCATGCTGGTCGGCCCGGCAGCGACCGCCGCTGAAATCGAAGCGTTCCGCGCACGGCTGAAAGCCAAGCCACATGCGTACATCGCCCAACCCACATTGTGCCTGTCGACCTGTCCGACGTTTGTCGAGAACGGTATCGCCCCGCGACATATTGATTTACGCCCCTTTGTTCTGTCAGGACGCGAAACCCGCGTCGTTCCTGGCGGGCTCACCCGAGTGGCCTTGCGTGAAGGCTCACTGGTGGTGAATTCGTCTCAGGGTGGCGGAACCAAAGACACCTGGGTGGTCGAGGATTAAGGATGCCTGCCAATGTTAAGTAGAACTGCCTCGGATCTTTTCTGGATGTCGCGTTACCTGGAGCGAGCGGAGAACCTCGCCCGAATGCTGGACGTAAGCTATTCGCTGTCGTTGATGCCCCAGGACGGGCGTGGCGACGGGCTGGATGAAATAGCCATGCCGTTGCTGATTACCGGAACGCTGGAAACCTACATCGAGCGTCATGGTGAGCTGCATGCCGAGCGTATGCTGCATTTCTTCGCCCTGGACGCGACCAACCCGGCCAGCATCTACAGCTGCCTGGGGGCCGCACGGGCCAGCGCGCACGCGGTACGCGGTCGTATAACCGCAGACATGTGGGAGAACATCAACTCCACCTGGCTGGAAATTCGCGGTATCGCCCAGCAGGGCCTGACCCGCTATGGCATGAGTCGCTTCTGCGAATGGGTCAAAGAGCGCTCGCACCTGTTTCGCGGCGCAACCTACGGCACCATCATGCGCAACGATGCGTTCCGTTTCATTCGCCTTGGAACATTCATCGAGCGCGCCGACAACACCATGCGCATGCTCGACGCGCGCTACGAAATGCTCGAACTGCGCGGGCCGCAGGCCAACGCTGCCGCAGACAACTCGGCAGCAGGTTACTACCAGTGGAGCGCCTTGTTGCGCGCACTGTCGTCGTTCGAGGCATACACTGAAGTTTATCGGGATGCGCCGGGCGCGCGTCAGGTGGCTGAACTGCTGTTGCTGCGTGCCGATATTCCGCGTTCGTTGCGCGCCTGTCTGGAGGAGATGGATGTCATTCTCGCCAGTCTTCCCGGCGTCAACGGCCGACCTGCGCAGCGCATGGCGGCCGAGATGGATGCACGATTGCGCTACACCAGTATCGACGAGATCCTGGATGAAGGCCTGCACGAGTGGTTGAACGAATTCATTCCAATGCTGGCCCAACTGGGTGATGCGATCCACACTTCGTACCTGGAGGCTGCATGAGACTCTCTATAAGCCACGAAACCACCTATCACTATGATGATCAGGTGCGTTCCAGTATCCAGTACCTGCGCCTGACGCCTCATGACAGCGAGCGTCAGCAAGTGCTTAGCTGGCAGTTGACGCTGCCACGCCCGGTGCGTGCGCAGATCGATCCATTTGGCAACATCCTGCACGTCCTGAGCCTTGAAGAACCGCACGAGGCGATCATCATCGGCGCGCGTGGGCAGGTGGAAATCGACGAGACCCGCGAGGCCGAGCACGAAAGCCAGTCAGCGCTGCCGTTCTTGCGCGTCACCCGGCTGACCGAACCTGACGAAGCGATTCGCAGTTTCGCCGCCAAAGAATGTCGCAAGCGTACTGACCGTACTGCCTTGATCGATTTGATGCAGGCGCTCAATCAGCACATGACCTACACGCAGGGCGCAACCGAAGTCGACACCAGCGCCGCTCAGGCGTTTGCCGGGCGCTCCGGGGTCTGTCAGGACCATACCCACGCTTTTCTGGCCTGCGCGCGCAGCCTCGGCGTGCCTGCACGCTATGTGTCCGGCTACCTGTGCAGCGAAGACAGCGAACACCTGTCCAGTCATGCCTGGGCCGAAGCGTGGATTGACGATGCGTGGTACAGCTTCGATGTGACTAACCAGTTGGCCATTCCCGAGCGCCATTTGAAACTGGCGGTAGGGCTGGATTATCTGGATGCCTGTCCGGTGCGCGGCATGCGCCGTGGCGGCGGATCGGAACAGATGCACGCCAAGGTGGTGGTTTCGCCCATGACCGGTACGCCCAAGGTGAAAACCCGAGTGCAGGTTCAGACGCAGCATCAGTGAATCAGCAAGTGGTCATGGCCGGGCGGGAAAGCCCGGCCGTTGCTTATTCTGCAGGGTCGTCGGTGATGTCGTAGAGCGCGTTGTGCAACTCTTCGTAATTGCCGCCGTTGATCACGCTGAAGTAACCCGCAGCCCTGAGCTTTTCCTGAGCCTTGTCGGCTTTGCTGTCAGTGCTGCTGAAGATGACAAACACCGCATTGCGGTCACTGAGCACCTGCTTCATCTGATTGACCAGACGCCTTTCATCGACCCGCACCGCATTCAAGACCGTGCCAGCCTCGTAGTCGGTCTGACTACGAACATCCATGGCCAGCTTGCCTTCTTTCAATGCCGACACGGCCGCAGCCTGATCCGCCACACCCGCCTGTGCAGCGACGCTGCCGACCAGTGCAAATACAGCAATCCATTGACGCATACGCCCCTCTCCTTCAATGCGAGTGGAAAGAGTGGCACAGTTACACGCTGTTCGAAAGTGCATCGAGTCAGCCAAATAACCTGTTCAGATTCGGCACGATCAATAACAACGTGGTGGTGAAGAGAATCCATCCCGCCTGGCGTACTTTCGAGTGTTTGAATTTGAACTTGAACATGGCTGACCGCCTTTTTTTGTTATTCCTGAGCGACAGAAGCACGTCGAATCCAGTGCAGGGATTGGACTGCTGGCTAGGTGAAGCAGTGAACAGGCGGGTCCGGTCAACTGACCGCTAACCCGAGCGCTGAATGGATTTTGCACGCTCCCTGTTACAGATCTAACCATAGAGCCGAGGTGCCCTCAGGCCTAGAACTGTTAGGTATGTCTATTTTAATTTTTAATGCTGAATGTTATTAATGATCAAGCCACCGCATGCGCAGGCCTCTGCTAGACACTTCGCTCAAAATCCCTGGTCCGCTACCGTTCGTCCGAGTCAGATTTTTCCTACGCCTGGATTGCGACAAGCCTGTGAAACGGGCCGCTGCTTGATTTGATAAGGTCTTCAAGGCAGGCTTTGCTTCTGATCCACCGTCTTATTACCGCTTCAGGGTCCCATTTATGCCTTTACGCATCTGTATTCTGGAAACCGACAATCTGCGCGCGGAGCTGGTCGAGCAATATCATGGGTACGGTCGAATGTTCGAGCGGCTGTTCGCGCGTCAGCCGATTGCTGCAGAGTTGTCGGTATACAACGTGGTGCAGGGAGTTTATCCACCCGAGGGCGAAAAATTCGACGCTTATCTTGTGACAGGCAGCAAGGCCGATTCGTTTGGCACCGATCCCTGGATTCAGACGCTGAAGGTCTACCTGCTGGAGCTGTACCAGCGCGGCGAGAAGCTGTTGGGTATCTGCTTTGGCCACCAGTTGCTGGCTTTGTTGCTGGGCGGCAAGACCGAGCGTGCGGCGCAAGGTTGGGGAGTCGGCATTCATCATTACCAGTTGGCCCCGGCCAGACCGTGGATGACCCCGGCTATGGACAACCTCACGCTATTGATCAGCCACCAGGATCAGGTCACCGCGCTGCCTGAGCAGGCAACGGTTATTGCTTCCAGCGAGTTCTGTCCGTTTGCGGCTTACCACATCAATGATCAAGTGCTGTGCTTTCAGGGCCACCCTGAATTTATTCATGACTTTTCACGGACATTGCTTGATCTTCGCCAGGAGGCGCTCGGCGAGCAAGTTTACAAACAGGGTGTCGCCAGCCTCGATCATGACCACCACGGCGCCACCGTGGCGGAATGGATGATGCGCTTCGTGGCGCACAAGCCGGACAATCAATCAGCCTGATCCAGGCGCATGGCTCATCGTCATGCGCCCGACCGGTTTTCTGAAAGGTAGCGGGGCGGCTATAGCCAGCCGGAGCGCTTGAAGCTGGCAAACAGTGCCGTACAGCCGCCAACGATCACGCCCAGCACGATGAAGTAGCCGTAGTGCCACTTGAGCTCGGGCATGTTCTCGAAGTTCATGCCGTAGATGCCGGCAATCGCCGTCGGGAACGCCAGAATGGCTGCCCACCCGGCAAACTTGCGCTGCACGATGCTTTGTCGCGAGGACTCCAGCAGCAGGCCTATTTCGATGGTCTGGCTGGCGATGTCACACAGGTTGCCCAGGTCCTCCATCTGGCGCTTCACGTGAATTTCCACGTCACGGAAGTAGGGGCGCATGTTCTTGTCGATAAACGGAAAACTGAGTCGCTGCAGTTCTTCGCCCACTTCCACCATCGGTGCCACGTAACGGCGCATTCGCAACAGGTCGCGACGCAGTGCATGAATATGCTGGATATCAGACTCGCGCAGTGAACCGCCGATGACGCTCTGCTCCAGCAGCTCAAGCTCGGTGTGAATGGCTTCGGTCACCGGCTGATAGTTCTCGGTGACGAAATCCAGAAGGGCGTAAAGCACGAAGTCTTCGCCGTGTTCCAGCAGCAAAGGCCGCGCTTCGCAGCGCTGACGAACCAGCCCGTAAGACTTTGAATGGCCATTGCGCGAGGTGATGACGTAACCCTTGCCCGCGAAGATATGGGTTTCGATGAACACCAGTTTGCCGTTATCGCGCACCGGCGCGTAGGTCACGATAAACAGCGCATCGCCAAAGGTTTCAAGCTTGGGGCGACTGTGAACTTCCATCGCGTCTTCAAGGGCCAGTTCATGCAGGTTGAACTGCTCTTTGAGACTGGTCAGCTCATCGGCGCTGGGTTGCTCCAGCCCGATCCAGACAAAGTGCTCGGGCTTTGCAGCCCAGGCAGCGCCTTCATCAAGGGTAATGTCGCGGACTTTTTTGCCTTTGGTGTAAACCGCTGCTGCAACAACTCGACCCATGGTGCTATCGCTTCTTCACTATGTCAGTGGCGCAAAAAATCATGCGCGGTAGCTGATCAGATCGAACAAATGCGTATGAGTTCGCTGATAAACAAAAGCCCGCATCGGCGGGCCTGCGGCGGGTATCAAAGCATGTGTTGGCGGTCTTGCTCAATGGCTGCATCGAGGGTGTCGAGCAAACCTTTTCTGACCTTGAGCTTGGTTTTCTTGTGCGCGTTCATGTTGATTTTCTTCAATTGTGCCGCGACGGCAAGCGCGGCACCCTGCAGCTCTTCGACGCTGACCACCTTGTCCAGAAAACCCGCTGCCATCGCGCCCTCGGGGTCGAACATTTCGGCATTGATCACCGAGCGGTTGAATGCGGATTTACGCAGCCGGTCGCGGGCCAGTTCGATACCGGCGTGGTGCATGGTCATGCCGATCTGAACTTCGTTGAGCCCTATGCTGAACGGGCCTGCGACGCCGATTCGATAATCGGCTGACAGCAGCAAAAAAGCGCCCTTGGCGACGGCATGGCCTGGGCAGGCGACGATGATCGGGAAGGGGTGCGACAGCATGCGCCGCGCCAGGGTAGAGCCCTGAGCAACCAGATTAATGGCAGCTTCGGCACTCGAGGTCATGACCTTTAGGTCGTAACCGCCCGAGAGAATGCCGGGCTGCCCCGTCACGATCACGATGGCGCGATCCTTTTCGGCCTGATCCAGTGCGGCATTGAACGCAATTATCACGTCCGGGGAAATGGCATTGACCTTGCCGTTGTTCAGGGTCAGCGTAGCGACGCCGTCGTCCAGATGGTACGAGACCAGATCACTCATGACGTGATTCCTTTATTGAAGTGAGCAGACGTTACTCACCCGCACAGAGCAGGTAAAGCGCTGACTGAGTAGTCACGCAACAGCTTGCTGTCAAATGACCGATTCGACCGCGACAGCCGCCACGTTCATGGCTGGATGTCATTGAACGCGCAATATTCTTCCCATTCCATACCCAGCGCTTCTGCTACCTGCGCATGGGCTTCCAGGCGCATGCTTTTCAGTTGCTCCGGCGACTCGGCAATCAACTCCAGCGCCAGCTCCCAAGGCTCGATACCTTGACCTTCGGCCTCGTCCTCGAAGGCCCACTGCAGTTGCTGCTTTTGCTCTTTGGGGCTCAGCTCGCTGATTTCATCTTTCAGGGTCGGATGGGTCGCGAGGTATTTCGCCAGCGCAGCCTCGTTCCACTCAAGTGTATTCATGCCGGGTTCCTCAAACGAATTTCAGGGCCATGCCGCGGATCAAGGCAGCCTGGCGAGACGGCGTGATTGTGAGGGAGCAGGCCATTGATGTCAGCACCTGCTCGCAATAATCGCTAGAGTGTCCAGAGGAAGTTTTATTGACCATTCATTCAGGAGTCTATCGATATGATCAAAGTCAGTGTGCTGTATGCGTACGAAGAGGGTGCCCGTTTTGATCACGACTACTATCGCGACAAACACCTGCCGCTGGTGCAGGAACTGATGGGCAGCTACTGCAAGGGCTACAGCGTCGACAGGGGCATCGGCGGCGCAACGCCTGGCTCTGACCCTCGCTACATCGGTATGTGCCACATTTACTGCGACTCCATTGCAGACTTTGAAGCCGGTATGGGGCCGCACTCAAAGCAGATCAATGCGGACATCATCAACTACACCGATCTGATTCCGGAGATACAGATCAGTGAAGTACGTGCTGATGTGAAAACCGCGTCGTAAGTTATCGAGCAGTATCCTGCCAGGCCGCTTGTTTCTTTGAAGACATACCACCCGACGGATCAAAACACTGGCTGTTGTACAGCGGGCTTTGACACTGCGAGCGCACGCTTGGCGGTGGCGGGCGGTTTCTCTGAAACGCCTTGTAGCGCTCCGTCTCGTATACCGTCACGTGCGTGCGGCCGCTGACCTTCAGGTATTCGGTGGCTTTGAGATTGGTTTTGTGGACGTAATCCAGCGGTTCATCGTCGCGCCGCATGTTCGGCGGGCCTTGCCGCTGCGGGGTGCTCTGAGCGTCGCCTTCACAGGGGATTGACGCGTAGCTCACCTTTCCCTGCGCTGACGTGCATTTGAATATCTCGCTGTGCGCCGTGTTTGCACTCAGCAACGCTGCCACTGCAAGTGTCATTGAAAGCCTTTTCATGGTTCTCTCCCTGTATGGCGCAAGGCTACCAGTTGCCTGTAAATGCCGCCAGATCATCTCGCGGCGAGGGACCATTCGTCAGACGTATCGCACGGCTGCGCGTGTCGGTTCTCTGAATATCAGGTTCTGAATTCTACAGTGGAGGTGCACATGACCGGCACAACGCCAGGCAGCAACAACCAAGACAAGAGCAATCAAGGCAAAAATGATCCGGGCTTCGACGAGGAGTCACCGAAGACCCAAGACCCGCAGATCGACCCGACTGAGCCTGCAACAACGCCGGCCACTGAAAAGGGCAGCAAGGATGACTACCCGCCGTACACGCCCGACAAATAACTGACCGATTGCCCTCGGCCGATACCGAGGGCGGTTTATTACCGGCCTGTCTTACTTGTTGGCATCCAGGTATTCGAGCAGGTCCTCCATTCTTTCATCGTTGCCCATCCACCACAGTTTCATGCGTGTACCGGGCACAACTTCGCTTGGGTCCTTGATGTACATGCGCAATTCTTCGCGCGTCCAGATCAGCCCCGAGTTTTTCATCGCATCGGTGTACACGTAACCTTCCTGCTGACCTGCCTTCCGACCAATGATGCCGTTAAGCGGTGGGCCAAATGCGCTGCGCGCAGAAGGGCCGATCTTGTGGCAACCTGAGCAGAGGCGGGTGAACACTGCCTTCCCGGCCTCTGCATCGCCTGCACCTTGGGCCATCGGATGCAGCACCAGTGCCAGTACCAATAACGCAGTTCTTTTCATCGATATTCCACAGCGCGCCGGGGCAGCTTCTTCAAAAGCTGCGAATGTTAGCGCAATTTTCCGGCACTCACTTGCTGGCAGGTATCTGGCTCGACAACTCATCGAAGTCACGCTTGTAACTCGCCATCTCGGCCGCGCTGACAAAGCTCTGCTCCAGAACCAGCTTTTTTGCGCCGGTTTCGATACTGGTCAGTTCGTGGAGGAAGCGCTTCTTCTTTCCGGCGTTGACCTTTGTCCCTGCATCATCAAGCGACTTGCGAATCTCTGCTGCCCGCGCATGGACAAAATCCTGGCCCCGGCGATCAACGGTGAGCCCGTCGTTTTCAACATAGCCCTCCAGCCCGGTTTTCTTCAGTACCAGCCACAGCGCCCTGTCCGGCGTGAACGTGCCCTTGAATTTCTTGACCTTTTTGCTGCTGTCAGCGCCCAGGTCAACCGTCACCGGGCAACCGGATCGGTGGGCCAGTTGTTGCAAGGCTTCATCCAGGCGTTGCGTCGGCATGTCATACGTAATGGGCGTCATCTGGCAAGCCGCATAAACCGGAGCCCCGGCCAGGCAAGCAACGCTGATGACCAGTTTTTTCAGGGTGTTTTTCATGTTCGCAAGGGTTTCATCTGGAGGGATAGGGCTTGGAAAGCGTTTGCTGCGTGATGTTCCCGCGCGGCCAGGAGGCGGCCTTGCACTCAAATCGCAGACAAAGAAAAGCCCGCGATGGGGGGTAGCGGGCTTAAGGTCTTGCTGGGAATTGAGTTAACAATAAACCCGCGAACGTGAAAAAAGCGTGAACTGCCGGATACAATTTTCAAACAATTGAAATCAGGGTTCGCCGTCCCAGTAATCGACGTTTTCAGTGGTCCGCTGGTTGGCGGTGAACACACGTGCCCCGTTGGCTGAAACCATCGCCTGATACTTTCCGGAGTCCGGGTATTCACACACCTCGGGCGTCTCCCGCGTGCTGATCGACAGGTACTTGAGCGGTGCCTGTGATGTATTGATGATCTGATGAGGGTATTCGGGGCCCGCTGGAATAAACAGGACGTCGCCCGTCTTGATCGGCAACATCTCGCCGGCAACACGCAAACTGCCTTCGCCCTCGATGATCACGAACATTTCTTCCTGAGCGTGATGGAAATGATAAGGGCACGAGCGCTTGCCGGGCGCGACGACATCGACAGAAGCCCCAAGCTTGTGTGCCACCGTCCCAGTGCCGAGGCGCGCTGCTGCGCTTTCATACAGCGGCTCACGAACTTCATGTTCGAGTGACGCTTCATTGAAATTGCGGATCAGACGAGACGCCAGTTCACGTGCGCGGTCATTCATGAGGGTGAAGGCTCTGGAAGAGTTCAGGAGAGGGTACTTTAGACCAGTGAAGGCAGGGGCGCTTTTCCCGAGTACTCGGCACACCGTCGGTAGGCCTATACCGTCTGGATGTGGCGGCGACTACGACCGTTGTGCCCTGATTGCCTCAAGCAAGGCTTTGGTCTCATCAGATCCAGCCTTTACCTCCTCAATGAGGCTTTTCACGTCTTGTGCATTAGCCGCTTGTTCGTACCCGGATTGAAAGATTGAACCGGCGCTGCCAATAATCGTGGAGTTCGCACCCCAGAGGCCTAAAACGGTTGCAACCCCGATCGCGAGAATCGCCAGAACAGTGTTTCGGTTAGAGCTTTTCACTTCCTTGAGAAGCTCGGGCAGAGTTGTTGAAAAGCCAGCGATGGTGCTGCTCACCTGCTTTATGGAAGCATTGAAAGCATCGAGCTTCGCATCCATCACGCTTTCCCGATCCTCTAAACGACGGTTTGTCGCTTCAAAACGCTCCGAGTAGAGCCTGTCGCGCGCTTCTTGCTCACGGCGGTAGGCTTCATGCTCGCGCGCCGCCCACTCGTGCCTCTGAAGCTCCGCTTGCTCCATTCGATCAATACGCTTGTCCATCCTGTTCTCGATGGCAGAGAGCGTATCCCTCATCTCATTGCGCGTGATCTCGGTCATGACTGGAGTATCTCCCTTCGGGGTCTTCATGTCAGCTCTTGTAATCGACAGCCGTGGCGAGGGCAGATGGTTTCTTGTGAATATGAGACAGCACTCACTCATCGGCAGACGTCTCTGTGTCTTTCAGTAGCCAGTTGCCTATGAACCTGGCCGAATGAGCACGCTGCATGCCGCAGTTGTTGCACATAAGCATGACGGATTCCTGTGTCATCCCCGATTGAGTCAGCACGACCTCTGAGTGCTCGAACGAGCCGGCAGGTATTTCCCAGGACTGCGCGCTGCACGATGTGCACGCACTCATTGCCTTGACCCCTTTCAAAAACCGGATCACGTCATCAAAAAACAGTTTGGGCGCATCTGCATCGAGCATCCGTTCATCCACAGGCATACATAAATCATTTTGAATCCTTTAATTTCATTACAGCGCGGGGGTATCTTTGCCCTACGACCGTCGTGACCTTCCGGGAAATGATTATGGCCAAACTCCATGGTTTATGAAGGGGCCACTTTTCGACGCGATGTTGCTGGTAGGGCGCACCACAAGGAGCGCCCATCTCACCGCTGCTAACCAATACTTACCTGCGCTACATAATGGATTTGTGGGTCAGACAATGGCTTGGGCGTGCGGCGCAGAGTGAGATGATCGCCGTGCGGTACACCGACGACAGTGTGCGTGGGTTTGAAGCGCATGAAGATGCATGGCGTTTTTCGCAGGGCACTGGGAAGTTCGATTTGCTCAGTTCAACCTGAGGCTACTTCCAGAGAGAACACATTTGCTACGGTTTGGCTGGTTTGCGGTCGAAGATTGCAGGAAGCGTGGAGAGGGAAAGCCCGAAACATTCGACCTTCTCAGGTTCGCGCATTTCTGCGATCAAACCAAAGAGCGGTATGTTCGTGGCTGGGCGCATGGCCATAGCCAAGCTTATAAGAGCAACACCGTTTGAATTGGGCGCGCATGACTGCGTTGCCCGGTCGTTCATACCTATCCCCAGAGCTAACCATGCATCCTTATCCCATAACTCGCTTTGGCGTAAAAACCCAAGGCAGGAGCCGTATACGTTAATTCTGCACGTGCGTATCTGTGCGGGGGGGGGGGGCAGTAGGTGATTGCCCTTCCTACCGCGACCGTTGCACCGTCTTTTCCAATGCTGCTGACCTCGCGAAATCTGGCGCTTTTGAAATAATGGCGCGGACTATACAAAATGAGCCTAAAACGGGTCGAGTATGAAAGCCGGGCTGCATTGGACGGTCTTTGCATGCGGTGAGCTATCTTTCTCCCAGCAGCGTCCTTCACGAAGTTATGAGCTGCAACTATCTTACTCTTGGTACAGCACATCCTCAGGTTCGATTTTTAGATAGCCTTTAAAATCAAAGCCTTGGTCGTCCTTTTTTAGGTAATGCTCTAATGTTCTGACAGAGGTTGCTTCTGCATCAACTTTTAAAGCGCCGCTGATAGGGATTCCGATTTTCTTGGCAGCAGCTTGATACGCCGCAAGTACAAAGTGAGAGCAAAAAGCGCCGCGTATACGAGGCGAATTTTCAAAGGCTTGAGCTCCATATTTCTCGCTGGCTGCTTTGCCACCGCTCTTGAAGCCAGAGTTGCGTACAACACTCAATACGCATTTTAGCTTTGAGTAAGGAACCTTTTTGTCCGCGCTCCACATTTGGCCAATCTGGGCCGCCCAATCGCCCAGGTTTTTATCTTTTGGGGAATAAACCTTGTACAGACCTTTTTGAACTGGGCCTGACAATGAAGACTGCTGATTTCCGCCTCGCATCTGAACGATTTCTGGTTCTCCTTTGCCATTAGCTTCAAGTTTGTCCGGGTTCTTTTGTGTTTTTGACCATATTACGGAGTGGACCAGTGCGGGATCGCCTTTGTTAGTGCGCAGCGCGGAAAGAGAGGGTAGGAGCTGGCCTGTTTTTATAATTTTATGCGTAAAGCAAGTGTTGTCAGGTTGATCAAGTAATATAAGAATATCACCTGGAGATAAATCGGTTTTTTTAAGTTTGTCATTGGCTATGGCTGCAACGCCCTGAACTGGCCTTGTCTCTTGTGCAGCTACCAGTCAAGTCGCTCAGCTCACTGACAAGGTGACGACGCAGAGCGACGAGATCGCTCGACTGCGTTCGCGTCTCGGAGGTATCAACTGATGGAAAGATGCGCAATTGATTTCATCGCTCGCCGCTGGTGGCGTCGGGTGGAGGTGCCCAAATCAATAAACTGCGCAATCAAGTGCGAACCGCACCTGTAAGCCAGGGTGGCAACCAAGCTGGCGGGAGCGATGAGAGCTGGCGGCTTCGAACAGACGGCCCAACCGTCTCTGAGTACGTCGCCGCTGGTTACAAGGCCAGCAACTACCCGCCAAAGGGCTACGAATCTCGCAGTTCGGCTGAGGAGATCGCTGAAGCGCTGAAGCTCGAGCAGGAAGCGCCGGAAACCGACCCTCTGAAAATGAAGGTCCCGGAGCTGAAAGAGTGGCTCACCGCCAAGGGCATCGAGTTCGACGCAACGGCAAAGAAAGAAGACCTGCAGGCTCTGGTGCCGAAGGAATAAGGACACGCACATGACCGATTTCATCAATGTTGCCGATGTTAATGCTCAGCTTGGTCCTGCCTGGGCGGGTACAGGTGATCCGGTCCTTGCTGTGACGATGGCAAACGCCTGGCTCACGGCCAAGATTAAGCGAGTCGTTCCCGATCCGACGCCCGTCGAGATCAAAACGGCTGGCGCTCAGGTCGCTAAAGAGGCGGCCGCAGGCAATCTGTACAAGGCCACGCAGAAGGAAGTTCAGAGCAAGACCGTTTCTGCTCAGTCTGGCACTTCGGTCAGCAAGACCTACGTCGCCGGCAGTTCGGATATGTCTCAGGGCGAGAACTTCGCTATCGCGCTTCTGGCGCCGTGGATCAAGCGGTCCGGCACTATCATGCTGAAAAGGATCTGATCATGGGCATGCGTGAAGAAATTCAGGCTGAACTGGCGGAGGCGTTCGACGATCCTGACGGCCTGGCTGACGCCGTACAGCAGTTCACTGGCGGCATAACCCTGCCGGGTAGCTGGGACCCTGTCAGCGAAATCAGCGGGCCACCGACCGTTATTGAATACAGCGGGCGCGGAATTTTCGGGAGCTACAAGGCCAACCTGATTGACGGTGAGAGCATCAAGGCATCAGACCAGCAACTAACCGCGCTCACAAACGAGGTGACAGGCGTTCCGCAGGCAGGGCACAAGATTAACGGGTATGACGTGCTCGCGGTGGGTACCGATCCGACAGCTGCCATCTATCAAATCCAACTGAGGCAAATCTGATGGCCGGATGGAGCACGCCCCCCACAGCATTCATCGCTCAGATTGAAGGCGATATGACCAAGCAGCTGAGAATCATCGCAATGGCGCTCCTGGGTGAGATCATCAGTCGCTCCCCGGTGGACACCGGAAGGTTTCGCGGGAACACAACGGTCACGATTGGCTCGCCAGTGTTCTCGAACAGCCAGACCCTGGACCCGACCGGAGCTGCCACGATCAGCAAGGGCGCTTCGGTTCTGGCTGGCCTCAAGCCTTTTTCGATCATTTACATCCAGAATAATTTGGTTTACGCCGAAAAATTAGAGAACGGCCATTCCAAGCAAGCCCCCAATGGAATTTTTGGGCTCGCCTTCGCTGGCGTGGCAGCGGCGTATGCATCATGACCTATGAGCAGATCCGCAGAGCTATCACGGCGCGCATGGTGGCCTTCACCGGGATTGAGCAGGAACGCATTTTCTATCCCAACGCTCAGTACCCGGCTCAGAACCAAGACGGCTCAGGCGTGTTCAAGCCGCCTGCCGACGGCCTATGGTGCCGCCTACACATCCAGCACGCCACCGCCTTCATGGCCGGCATGGCCGACCAGCCCTACACCCGAAAGCCCGGCATTATCGTCGTGCAGTGCTTTGCCCGGCTTCGCACCGGCATGCGCGGCCTGAATGAACTGGCCGACGCACTGGAAGCGCACTTTGCCTACTGGACTGAAGGCGACCTTGAGTGCATCGAGGCCAGCCAGGTCGACGCAGGCGAGTACGAAGGCTTCTATCAGATCAACGTGAATATCCGGTTTCCGCGCCGGTTGAACCTGAAGCACCCATCCGGCCCGCCTTGAGCGGGTTTTTTTATGCCCGCAGAAAGGAGACTCACATGAGTTCCGGCGCAAAAGTCGTTTCACACATCATCAAGGAGGTGACGCCCGGCGTTACTGCTCCTGAATCCCAAACTCCTCTTGAAGTCGGGCGCGCGCCTGGTCGCCCATTCCTTGGCCTGCAAGGCTATTGTTCAGGCCGACCTGATCCTTGGATAGCTGGCTGTTCAGGTTCGCCTGAAAGGAAATCATCTTCTGAGTTTCCTCAGCAGCCAATTTCCTGAGCTCGACTTCCTTTTCAAGGCTGGCGTTTTGCTTCTGCTGCGCAATGTTCAGTTCGGCCATGGCCAGAACTTGCTTTTGCGAGGAGGTGAGCGTTTTCTTTTCCTTCAACTGAGCAATTTCAGTCTCCAGCTCGACCAGCTTCTTCTGCTCCGCCCCTATCGATTTGGTGGTGCCGTCCTGATTCAATAGCTCCTTGCTCTGCGCAACCAGCACCGCGTAGCGCTGGCGCGCGTCGTCGAGCATCTTGGTTCCGGCATCCTCCTGATACGCCTTCTCCTTGCCGGCGTTCTTGTTTGGCTTGGTGCCTTCTGTGATCTGTTGCAACTGCCTGTCAGCTACCAGCTTCATGCGGTTCGTGAGTGTGCTGTATGCCTCGGCTGCATCGTAGAAAGCCTTAGCGCTGAACGCAGCCGCCAGAGGCCCAGCCATGCCAGCAGCAGCACTACCAAGCGACTTTACTTGACGCTCTAGGCTTTGAACCTGAGCGGTAGCTGATCTGGCATTTTGGCCGGCGCCGTTAATTGCGTTGCCAGCACCGGAAATAATCGGTCCAGTCCTCAGGCCCGCATCGTTCAGCGCCTGTAGACCTCGGCGAAGATCGTCCACTTTCTGCTGAGCACTGCGGCTATCGACCTCAATAGCGAGGCGTGAGGTGAGGGCCATACTTTTCTCCGGGCATAAAAAAACCCGCAGAAGCGGGCGTTTATTTGGTAATTCGTCTATGACGCAATTTTGAAAAGAACCAGCATTACAACCGCCACAAACAACAGCACTACCATGATTCCCTTGCCCGAGCTCGGCTCTATTTCAATTGAAGAAGGCTGAGGGTCACGATCTATAGTTTCAAGCGGGGGATTGAGAATCTCATGAAGATCATCTTTCATTTTTGCATCAGCGGCTAATATCTCCGCAGTCTGCATGTTGATAATCTTCAGCTTTTCGTCGTCATTAAGCCCCTCCAGCAGAGCTTCCAAATCGTCTTGCTGGTCAAGAGCCTTCTGGTGCCTGTTTCCGCCATTTTTATGAACCGCTTCAAGGGCCTCAAGCTCGCTCTTTACATACGCCCGAACCGTCTCCCGGCAGACTTTCCCGCTAGGCATCCATCTTTCGAGCGCAGCATTTCGCTTTAAGCAAAGCTCGTCGAGGTAACGTGTTGATTCGTCGTTGCTTTCCTCTAAAAATTTAATCCTTCTCTCAAGCTCCTCGGTGTGGAGTTGCTGAAATAAAACGGCGTCTTTTTCGTCCATATCCGCCATCACCTCAATTACGTAATCGCGCTCCTTTGCCAAGGCAGCGAGAATATCGCCTCCCTGCTGCATGACCTGATTGCGCACCGCATCAGTCCTGTCAGCTAGCGCTACCGCAAGAGCTCTCAGGCTTTCCCTTCTGGCTTCCATTTCTGAATTCCGATTCCAATTAATGCCAGCAATCTACCATCATCGGGCGCAACGGCGAACGACCGTTAATCCTCTTCTTCCTCGTCGTCCTGATCCATGAAAAGACGATCCAGCTCAAAGACCACTTCGTCGACCTCTTCCCGAGGTATCGGAGAGGGCCTTGCGTCAAGCCAGTCCGATATCTCGCGGGCAGAAAGCGGCATTGGGAACACGCCGCCCATGCCCGAGATGTACCGCCGCCCCCGGCAAACACCCCTGAAAGTGTTCAGCAGGTATGCCGTTATCGGGTCTTGGGGCGGCTCATCTGGAACAGGCATGCCAAACCGCTGGAAGATCAGCTTGCGCTTTTCGGCTTCCGGCCCTGCCCACTCGCTTTCCCACTGGAAGCGGGCGATGACTTTTCCAGCGTTTCGACCTGCTCCACTTTTTTGGAGGCGGCCAGGTCGCCGCTGTGCTCCAGAACGAACAGGAATAATTCGACGTTGTCCTCGAGCATCTGAGCGCCGACCTGCTCGGTGTATTTGATTTCGTTGCCGTCGCCATCCACTGCGCCGGTCCAGTCCTTCAGCAGGAACGAGGCGATAGCCAGGCAGTGATTGGCGTATTCGGTCTTCTCGCCTGCGATCACGCCGATGTCACCTTCCTGGAACTGGGCGTCGTTGCGTTGCACGCGTCTGCGCATGCGCTCCATCGCGATCTGGTATTCGGTGCTGTCCAGAGAGACCAGCATTACCTTGGTGTCTGCGTCGAAATCGAACCACTTCGCAGCGGTATCGACCACTTCTTTGTTCTTCAGCTTGATAGCCATGATGCAACCTCAACGCCACGCCATAAAAGGACCGCCCCGGCAGGCGTTATCACCGGGGCAGCCAAAAGGGTTATGCGTCTGGATCTGGTGCAGCCAAGCGGGTGATGGTCGGGCTCTGCTTGGCCACTGTGTAGCTCAGCTCGACCTCGATCAGGTCCCGCTTACCACCGCTGGGCAGTTCGCCATCCACTTCCACTGCTGGGAAGTTGAACGTGTAGCTGTTGCCCAGCGAGTCGGTGATCGGGAACTGCACGGCAATCGGCAGCCGGGTGAATGTGTTCTTCCAGATCTGCCACGCGCGCTTGGACCATGCCAGAGTGATGCTGCCGGTGATGGCCGCCTCGGTGGCGATGCCGGGGCCGAATGGCCAAGGTCATCTTCGTGGTGTTTGACGAGGCTGGCAACTACGCCGCCGACATCCTGTTTTCTGGGCGCATGGACGCCGCCAAGTTCTCGTTCGCGGGCAATGGCCAGGACGGCAACACCATCACCGTGCCGGTCATTGACCGCATGGCCGAGTGGAGCCGAACCGGCACCGAGCGCTGGACTGACGAAAACCACCGCGCCCGGCACCAGGGCGACCGCTTCTTCTACGCAATCGCGCAAATGTCCGAATGGCCCATCTACTGGGGGTCCGCCAAGGATGCGCCGACCTTCAACTACGGAAGTTAGATATGCGCCATCGAGACTGGACCACGCGTCTGAACGAAGTAATCAAGGCTGCCCAAGGGCGGCCTTTTTTGTGGGGCGAATTTGACTGTTGCCTGTTCGCCGCCGACTGCTCGAGCGCCGTGTGCGGTGTCGATCCTGCAGAGCAATACCGAGGCACCTACAAGACCGAGGCGGGTGCCAAGCGTGCGCTGAAGAAGCGTCACGGCAGCCTGGAATCTGCATGGGATGCCTGCTTTGCAAGGGTGGCAGTCCCGTTCATCCAGCGCGGCGACGTCGTGATGTACGAAGCACCAGCAGGTCGCAGCATGGCCGTGTTCTGGGCGGGTGATTACTGGGCAACGACCGATGACGGCGTTGCTCGAGTTGTGTGTGAGCCGTTGTCAGCCTGGAGGGTTGAATAATGCCCAGTGGCGTTAAAAAGATTGCCCAGGTAGCCGTCGGCGCTGTGATCGGCTTCGTGCAAGGTGGCCCGGTCGGCGCTGCAATCGGCGCTGGCCTGGCCTTCTATGCAGCATCACAGCAGGAGAAGCTCAACACCAAATCACCGTTGCGCGATAACGAGCCGTCCGCTCAAACGGTGAGGTCGTCCAAAGCACCGATCCGATTCATCCTTGGCCGCGTATCCACCGGCGGCGTGCTGGTCTGGGCGCAGGAGCAGTCCGGCACCCTCACAGAAGGCGAGCAAATTCACCTCGTATACGTGCTGTGTGAAGGCGCGATCGATGGCCTGGAGAACATCTACCTAGGTGAGGAAGAGATCGGCTCGTTCGGTGAGTTCGCGAGCTATGAGCTGATCGTCAACCCGACAGAGGTGAACGCATTCCTCAAGGCCAACTGCCAGGACTGGAAAGACAGCCAGATCGGGCGCGGCCTGTCGTTCGTGCGCATCACCCTGAAGTACAGCGCCGAGAAGTTCCCGTCTGGCATCCCTGACACCCGCTTTGTGGTCCGTGGCCGTAATGACATCTACGACCCGCGCACCGGCAACAACATCTACACCGCCAACACCGCGCTGCACATCCTCTGGTATCTACGCACCCGCTGCAACGTTCCGGATGACGAGATCATTTTCGAGACATTTGCCAGTGCGGCAAACGTCTGCGATGAAGCGCTGACCAATGCCGATGGCTCCGTCAGCCAGCGCTATCGCACTTCTTGCGTGATTGGTGCTGATGAGCAACGTCCGGGCGTACTGCAGAAGCTGGAAGCGTCATGCGCCGGCAAGTTGATCCGCGTCGGCGGCCGCTGGATGCTCCAGGCAGGGGCCTATTACGGCCCGTATGACTTCGAGATCACCGAAGACATGATCATCGGCACGGTCTCTGGAAGTACCGAGTCGACGAACGATTCCGCCATCAACACGGTGCGCGGCACGTTCATTGATCCTGAACAGTCCTGGACCGAGACGGATTACCCAGAGGTCAGCGTTTCCGAATGGATTCTTGAGGACGGCGGCGAAGCTGCTGAGACGATGACGTTCTCGTATGTGACCGACGCCTATCAGCCTCAGCGCCTGGCGAACATCGCCATGCGCCAAAGGCGTGCTGGCGGCGCAATCAGCCTGCCGATGAACTTCTCAGGCTACAACTGCCGGCCTGGCCGAGTAGTGCGTGTGAACCTGCCGTCACTGAACATCCTTGGCGAGTTCATCGTCTCCGACTGGTCTATGGGTGACAGCGAAGGATGCACGGTTCAGGTCAAGCAGTACGAGGCGGCAATCTTCGATGATGCCGTGGGCCAGCCTTACAACCCGCTGGGGTTCATCAACCTGCCAAGCGGCGGGCTTGGCTCGCCCACCGGGCTTGCATGGTCTCCTGGCGATGCTGCTGAGGTGGTGCAGGGCGTACTGTCGTGGGTTCCACCGCTGGGCATCGTCACCTCCTATGTGGTCACGGTCCGCCAGGGCGGTGGTGTCGCTCAGTCACGCTCGGTGCCCGCGACGGCCAACACGCTTGCCATCAACGGATTGGCGTCAGGCATATACACAATGAGTGTGGCCGCCCTGGGCCCAATGGCCCGATCTGGCGAAGCGAGTATATCGGTGAGCATTCAGGGGCCTCCTATCCCTGAGTCGTGCGTGGTGCAATCGTCGATCGACAGTATCGTGCTGATCCCGCAGAACCCGAACCACGGCTTGAACGGCGGCACCTACGAGTACTTTTTCAGCACCAACCCCAATGCGACATCGGGCACGGCGCAGTACCTGGGCCAGGGCCAGTCGTTCACCCACAACGATCTGGCGTTCTACACCAACTATTACTACTTCATCCGCTCGACCAACGCATACGGGAAGAGCGCCTTTCTTTATGTGCCTACGTCGACATCAAACGATGTGTCGGCCTATCTGTCTGCTCTGGCCGGCAAGATCAGCAAGACCGAGCTTGCGCAGAACCTGCTTTCAGAGATTGAGCTGATTAGTGGCGACGGTGACGGATCGGTTAATGAGCGCCTGGCTGAGCTCAAGGCCGAGATCGGAGAAATCACCGACGCGCTGGTCTATGTGCCGACTGACGCCTATGTCCGCGACAACACCGTGCGCGTGGGTGACAACCTCTGGACGGCCATTGCAGCGGTGCCTGCGGCTGCCAATGGATCGAACGGCCCGCCGAACCCGGCTTACTGGGTGAACACAGGCCAGTCCATTCGCGCCGCTAACGCCCAGGCTGATCAGGTTTCCAAAAACACAGCCAACATCGAGACGGTGAACGGCAGGACCACGGCGACCGCAAGTCAGCTCCAGGCAGTGCAGGCGCAGTACCGGGCCGACAGCGGGGAAGGCGATCTGCTCGATGCGCTCAGAGGTTGGGACAGCACGGCCAGCGCGGCACAGGAAGTGAAGATCAGGGCGGAAGAGGATTTCGCCCAGGCTCAGCGCACCACGACTCTGCAAGCGCGTGTCGGCACCAATGAGGCACGAATCACCACCGTCGAAACGACGACTGCCACGGACCGCGAGGCGACTGCCCAGCGGATTACGGCAATCGATTCTCGCGTAGGTACGAGCGAATCGAAGATCACGACGATTGAGTCAACCGCAAACACGGACCGGCAGGCCACCGCTCAACAGATACAGACGCTGACCTCGTCCGTCGGTAGCAATCAGGCCGCCATCCAGTCTGAAGCAACCACCAGAGCCAACGCAGACGGCGCGCTGTCCACGCGAGTGGATGGGGTTCAAACAACTGCTAATAACGCCAGTGCTGCGGTTCAGACCGTAAGCACAGCCCAGGCGAGCACTGACGGCAAGCTGACGGCGATGTATACCGTCAAATTGCAAGTCAACTCCAACGGCCAGTACGTCATGGCCGGGATAGGCGCAGGGATTGAGAATGTTGGCGGTGTGCTGCAAAGCCAGATCCTCATGTCGGCTGATCGGTTTGCGCTGGTGAACACGTTAGCGGGTGGTGCTATTTCGACGCCTTTCGTTGCACAGAACGGCCAGTTGTTCCTTGGTCCGACGTTCATCCAAGACGGCACGATCACCAACGCCAAGATTGGGAGTTACATCAGTTCGACCAATTACCTGGCCGGGCAGAGCGGTTGGATTCTGAGCAAAGACGGTACGTTCGAAATCAACTCACCACTTGCCGGGGGAGGCAGGCAGGTCATTAACGGTCAAGGCGGCAAGGTTTATGACGAGCGAGGCCAGTTGCGCTACCAGTGGGGGAATTTAGCCGCATGAGTTACGGAGCCAGAGTTTGGGACGAAAACGGGAATTTGGTCATGGATACGACCACGTACACTTATCAGGTGATTTGGCAGGGGGTAGTGGATTTCAGCGATACAACCGGATCAACAGCCAAGGTAATCACGCTGAGCATTCCGGGTTTCGACCCGGCCAATTGCGTTTTCATGATTATTCCCACCCGAGCCCAAGATATCCAGAACGCTGAATCCGACCCTCTCGGAAACATAAAGTCCTACCCGTATGTAACAACGGCAAAAGACCTAGTAGTCATCCGCTCAGCAAATCCATCAGCAAATCTCGGGAACACCAACCAGACAAGGATTGTTGCCAAGGGGTACGCAGTGAGGTTTAAGGTATGAGCTTTGGCGTCATCAGCATCAATGAAAGCTCTTTCGTGCAGATTGATTCGGAAACGCCTAGGCTTTGCGTACTCACGAAGGGCACTTATTCAGGAACCACAAACGCAAACGTCACGTTTCCACGCGCGGTAACAAGTGCAGATCCTCCAATAGTGTTCATCAGGCCCGATCAAAACGGCATCGTCCAGGTGCCGATATCAGTATGGTTTACAGGTGGTCCGGGCAATTGGACAGGCTTCGCAATGAAAGCCTCAAACGTACAGAGTACGCTGAGCGGTCAATATTTTATTGCCGCATGGGCAGCCATGAGTACAGCCTCTTTTGGGATGCGTATTTGGGGAGCTGGCGGCGAGCTTGTATACGACAGCGGTGCACCTCCAGTTGTCGTAACGTTTGCTGCGGGTAACTGGACATACGTCGGGAGCGATCAGCTTAGCGTCGGTCGTCGGTATATATGGAGCATCGATAAATTGCTTGGGGCCGGCGAGTTTATATCAATAAATTCATTTGCTATGAGTTGTCACAACGGCGCAAGCGGTGGAGGCTGCGGAATAGCAGTCGATTACACCAATTCAAAAATAATGATGTATAGCCTCGCTACAACGGCATGGACAGATCAGGGCCACCGGCCATTCCTCTGCGCAAAACTAACCGCCTGAATCAAGGCATATAATTAGGAGAATTCAATGCCTTGGTATAAGACCGGGACGGTTTCCGTCACCCAAAATTCAAACGCCGTTATTGGCATTGGTACGGCATTCATTGCAAACAGCCGCGTCGGCGATGGCTTTCGTGGCCCGGATGGCGGCTGGTACGAGGTGACGAACATCGCCAGTGATACGGCCATGTCGATATCGCCAAACTATCAGGGTGCTACCAACGGCGCGGGCGGGTATGCGCTGGCTCCGCTGCAGGGCTACGTGCAGGCTTCCGCCGATGCGCTGCGCGCTCTGGTCCTTCAGTACGGCCAGAAGCTGGCCGCGCTGGGCACGACCGGGAACTACGACATTCTGCCGATTGCCAAAGGCGGGACCGGCGCTACTGATGGTGCCACGGCGCTCGTAAACCTTGGGCTGAGAGGCGGTGCCAACGATCTGCTGGTCAAGAGTATTGGCTTTCGCGGCACGCCCGTCGGATACAATATTCAAGGCCTGTATATGGGCTGGAACGGCAATGGCGACGGGGGCGCGAACTACATCTGTAATCGCGGGGGCGCGGGCGGCGGGCATTCCTGGTGGTCTGTGAACTCGGACAATACGGCTGCTGGGCCGGTGATGACTTACTCCTATGCCGGCGTTCTTTCCGTCGCCCAACTTAGCGTCACTGCCAGCCCTATTGCGATTTCGTCTGGCGGAACAAGCGCAAATACAGCGGCGGGAGCCAGAACAAATCTCGGGCTTGGGAGTGCAGCGATTGAAAATACAGTGCCGATCACAAAGGGCGGTACTGGTGGCACAGATGGACCCAGCGCACGCTCCGGGATAGGTCTCGGCACAACCGATGTCGCTACCTTCAGGGCGCTGGAGCTGACCCACACAACCCCGTGGATCGATTTTCACTTCAACAACACGGCCGCTGACTATGACGTCCGCCTGATCAATGACTCAGCCGGAACGCTGACGCTCGATGGTCGACTTGCATCGAAAGGAACGTGGTGCCGAACCGGTCTGAATGGTTCAAGAGGCGCTAATATTTACAACCTCAACTGGAATACAAGCAATAGCGGTTATGTAGACGTTTACATTGATGCAAGTTATGTTGGGGCTCTTACTTTGCTTCAATCCGATTACCGGGTTAAGCGTCAAGTAGAAGAGTTTTCCGCTCCGTTCCTTGAAAGAGTAAACGCCTACAGGATAGTTACATTCAAGAGAGCTGCATACGGAGAAGTCTTCAAGGACGGAGAAAATCTTATTCAAGGTCTGATTGCCCATGAAGTCCAAGAGATCAACCCTCTGGCGGCGACAGGAAAGAAAGACGACGTAGATGCGAATGGGAACATTTGGATTCAGCAGCTTGATTCTATAGCACTAATTACAGACGCATTCGGGGCTATAAAGGAGCTTAGCGTGCAGGTTAAAAAGCTGCGCGCCGAACTGGACGCACTAAAGGCATAAATCACGCCATCACATAACACCTGCACAGCATCACCGCACCCCGCCATCGAGCGGGTATTTTTTTGCCTGGAGAACCCAAATGCCGATCACCGCGCAGCAGTTGCTGCAGATACTCCCGAGCGCTGGCCAGAAAGCCGGCGTTTTTGCACCCGTCCTGAACACAGCGATGAGCAAGCACCAGATCTTGACGCCGCTGCGCATCGCGGCTTTCATCGCCCAGGTCGGTCATGAGTCCGGCCAACTGCGCTACGTCCGCGAGATTTGGGGGCCGACTCCGCAGCAGCTGGGTTATGAAGGCCGCAAGGACCTCGGCAATACCGTGGCGGGTGATGGTTCGAAGTACCGCGGGCGCGGCCTGATCCAGATCACCGGCCGGGCCAACTATGCCGAATGCGGCGAGGCGCTGGGCCTAGACCTGATCCATCACCCGGAACTGCTCGAGCAGCCGGAGCACGCCACAATGTCGGCAGCGTGGTACTGGAGCAGCCGTGGCCTGAACTCGCTGGCCGACAAAGGGGACTTTCTTCAAATTACCCGAAGAATCAACGGAGGCACCAATGGACTGGCGGATCGGCAGGCGCTGTACGACCGGGCGCTGAAGGTGCTGGCGTGACCGGCCTTTACGCCAGGGTCGGCGGTGTGCTGCTGATTCTGCTGGCCGTGGCAGGTGCGCTGTACGGCGCATACCGGCACGGCGTGAGCGTGACTGACAGCCAGTGGCAGGCGAAGTGGTCCGAACAGGTCAGCGCCCAGTCGCAGGCCGTGGCCACAACCACCGCCGAATATCGGACCGAAGAGCAACGCCGCCAGAAAGCGGCCAACCAGGTGGCAAACGATGCGAGACAAGAACAGACCGCTGCGCTTACTGATGCTGCTGTCGCTGACGCTGCTGGCGGCCGGTTGCGCATCGAAGCAGGAAAGCTGGCAGCCACAGCAGGTTGTGTGCCCGGCGATACCGGAGCTTCCGAGCGAGGCAAGGCAGCCACCCGCGCCGCTATGGTGCTCTCCGACTTGCTCGGCCGGGCTGACTCGCGAGCGGGAGAGCTGGCAAAGGCTTATGACCAGTCCCGAGTAGCAGGGCTGGCGTGTGAGCGATCCTACCAATCCTTGATTACCTCTGAGTAACGGAACAACGAAATGGCCACGACGCAGCTGATTCAGAAATACATGGGCGAGACGATGCTGATCGTCAAGGCAAACGGCGGCACTGTGACAGTGGAGAAAAAAGCCGGTGACAACTGGGTTGTGACTGACACTTTCGCCAAAGACGGCGGTTATCTGCTCCAGCTCGGCAATTCCTCGACGCGCATCACCCCGTATGCCGGCGCTTACTTCGAGGTGACGCGATGAGTCTTCTTATCAACCAACCCCAGATCCGCCAACCGATCCGTCGCGGTCTGGGCCTGCTCGGCGATAGCTTCTCTGGAAACTGCCACACCATCGCGGCGACGGCATTCGGCACCGAGGCCTATGGCTACGCGGCGATGATCGCGGCGCGCACCGGCCTGTTTCCGAGCTACCTTGACAATCAAGGCAAGGTCGGAGATCACACCGGACAATTCCTAGCCAGGCTGCCTGCCTGCATCACCTCATCGACCGCCGATCTGTGGATGCTGCTGTCCCGCACCAACGACAGCACGACGTCGGGAATGACGCTGGCCGACTCCAAGGCCAACGTGATGAAGATCGTAACCGCGTTCCTTAACACTCCAGGCAAGTACCTGATCGTCGGCACCGGCACACCGCGTTTCGGTAGCAAGGCGCTGAGTGGCCAAGCTTTGGCTGATGCGATCGCCTATAAAGAGTGGGTAATCAGCTACGTGAGCCAGTTCGTACCTGTGGTGAACATTTGGGACGGCTTCACCGAGGCCATGACCGTGGAAGGCCTACACCCCAACATCCTGGGTGCCGACTTCATCAGTTCGCGAGTGGTGCCAATCATCAACGCCAACTTCGAATTCGCGGGCATTCCGTTGCCTACGGACGCTGGCGATATCTACTCGGCTATTCGTCCGTTCGGCTGCCTCAATGCCAATCCTCTGCTGGCGGGTACTGGCGGCACGCTTCCGGCTGGAGTGAACGCTGTGGCTGGGTCTGTGCTGGCGGACGGCTACAAGGCAGTTGGCTCTGGCCTGACCGGTATCACCACGCGGTGGTACAAGGAGCCTGCCGCCTATGGCGAGGCGCAGTGCATTGAGCTGGGCGGAACCCTGGCGGCGGCGGGTGGCTATGTGTATGTGCAGCCGATCGCCAACGTCACAATGGGCAATCTGGCAGCCGGCGACGTCATCGAGATGGTATCGGCCGTGGAGATTGCTGGTTCATCGCGCGGAATTCTGGGCTGGGAGGCTGAGCTGACATTCACCAAGCCCGTCAGCGGCACGTCCACCACTATCTACTATCGGTCGATGGACAAGTACCAGGAGCCGTTCACGCTGCCCGCCAGCTTCATCGGGCAACTTGAGACGCAGCGCGGTACTGTTGACCTGACCGAGACGGTGATCACCTCGCGCATGGGTCTGTACCTGGCCGCTGGTGTGGCGCAGAACTCGATCGTGAAGGTCGCGCAGTTCGGCATCAGGAAGATATAGGTCGGTCTGGCGGATTAACTGAATTTCTGAATGGGGATTTGGTTTGTTCGTCGGCAGGACGCCGGTGGATGGTATAGAGGGGTGTCGAGCGGACTGGAAAGCTCGGTTTTGGTCCTAAAATGGTCCTATTCGAGCTATCAGAAACAAAAAGGCCCTGACTTTCTCTATGAAAATCAGGGCCTTGTTGATAATTCAATATGGCGGTGAAGGAGGGATTCGAACCCTCGATACAATTTCTTGTATACACACTTTCCAGGCGTGCTCCTTAAGCCACTCGGACACCTCACCGTATCTCGACGACACGTTGTGTCTGTCGAGGCGCGCTAATGTAGTCGAAAGCTTTTCCTAACGCAAAACTTTTTTTCAGATTTTTCATGTGGTTAAGCAAATAAATGCTTATTCGCCAGCAAAAAGCCTTGGCACGCGATGCGGCCCTTGTGTGCAGGGCCGCTTGCCATAGGTGGTTCAGGCGCTGAAGCCGCCGTCGATGGTCAGGCTGGCGCCGGTGATGTAGCCCGCTTCCGGGCCTGCGAGGTAGGCGACGAAGCTGGCGATTTCCTCGCTTTTGCCGTAGCGGGGGAGTGCCATCAGCGCTTTCAGGCTTTCGGCGAATTCGCCCTGTGCCGGGTTCATGTCGGTGTCGACCGGGCCGGGCTGGACGTTGTTGACGGTGATTCCTTGCGGGCCTAGGTCGCGGGCCATGCCTTTGGTGAGGCCGATCAGCGCCGATTTGCTCATGGCGTAGGTGGCGCCGCCTGCGAAGGGCATGCGCTCGGCGTTGGTGCTGCCAATGTTGATGATGCGGCCGCCTTCTTCCATATGCCGGGCGGCTTCCTGGCTGGCGATGAACACGCTGCGTACATTGATGGCCAGGGTTTTGTCGAAGTCCTGCATGCTGAACTCGTTGAGCGGTGCGATGGCCAGCACGCCGGCGTTGTTGACCAGAATGTCCAGCCTGCCCAGGGTTTCGGCGGTGGTCTGCACGGCCTGGCGGATGGCTTTTTCATCGGCGCTGTCTGCGCGAATGGCCAGTGCCCGTCCGCCATTGGCATTGATGCTGTCCTGAATCTCCAGTGCGTTGACTTCAGAGTTGATGTAGGTGAACGCGACGGCCGCGCCTTCCTTGGCCAGGCGGTTGACGATGGCGGCTCCAATGCCGCGCGAGCCGCCTTGCACCAAAGCGACTTTGCCGGCGAGTTTGAGGTGTTCGATCATGATGTTCTCAATTGGGCAGGTCTCGGACAGCCAGAAGCCGTCGACGATTGCGACCAGAATAGACCCTGATTGCGATAGTCTTCCTGAACCAAAAGTTCGGACTGATTCATTATGGATATTCATGACAACAGCGCGTTGATCCTGATCGACATGCAGCAGGGCATCAATCACCCCAAACTGGGCCGGCGTAACAATCCGCAGGCCGAGACGAATATAGGCGCGCTGCTGAGCGCCTGGCGGCAGTCCGGGCGGCCGGTGATTCACGTCCGGCATTTTTCCACCTCACCGGAGTCGGTGTTCTGGCCCGAACAATCGGGTGTCGAGTATCAACCTGCGTTCGTGCCGCACGCCGATGAACGGGAGCTGAGCAAGCAGGTGCCTGATGCGTTTTGCGGGTCGTTTCTGGAAATGTGGTTGCGGTCCGACGGGATCAGGCAGGTGGTCATTGTCGGGGTGGTGACCAACAACCCAATCGAGTCCACCGCGCGCAGCGGCGGCAATCTCGGCTTTGGGGTGGTGGTGGCGCATGACGCCTGTTTTACCTTCGACCAGAAGGATTTCTTCGGCACGCCGCGCAGTGCCGAAGACGTGCATGCGATGTCGCTGGCCAATGTGCACGGCGAATACGCCACGGTTTTGTCCACCGCGCAGGTTCTCCAGCACGCTGCCGCCCACTAAACTCAGCTCACTTGCGGGTCTTCTTTGGCGCGGCAGGCAAGGGCGCGAACAGGGCCTGCAGGTCTTCATCGCGCAGCTTCCAGTCGCCGGTGGTACGGCCATCCAGTACGCCGGCTGCCAGCGCGGATTTTTCCCGTTGCAGGCGCTGGATTTTCTCTTCCACGGTGCCGCGCGCGATCATCTTGTAAACGAACACCGGTTTGTCCTGGCCGATGCGGTAGGCGCGGTCGGTCGCCTGATTTTCCGCTGCCGGGTTCCACCATGGGTCGTAGTGGATCACGGTGTCGGCGGCGGTCAGGTTGAGGCCGGTGCCGCCGGCTTTCAGGCTGATCAGGAAGATCGGCAGCTTGCCGCTCTGGAAGTCGTGAATCGGCGTGCGTCGGTCGCGGGTCGAGCCGGTCAGCAGTGCGTAGGCAATGCCGCGCTGTTTCAATTCTTCTTCGATCAGGCTCAGCATCGAGGTGAACTGCGAGAACAGCAGGATCTTGCGGCCCTCGGCCAGCAGTTCTTCGAACATTTCCATCAGGCTGTTGAGCTTGCCTGACGTGCCTTGTTTGCTGTTGACCGGCATGTCGTGGTTGACCAGCCGCAGGTCGCAGCACACCTGACGCAGCTTGAGCAGCGCCTCCAGAATGATGATCTGGCTGCGCGCCACGCCCTTGCGGGTGATCTCGTCCCTGACTTTCTTGTCCATCGCCAGGCGCACGGTTTCGTACACATCGCGCTGGGCGTCGTTGAGGTCGACCCAGTGAATGATCTCGGTTTTGGGCGGCAGTTCGGTGGCGACCTGTTCCTTGGTACGGCGCAGCAGGAACGGCTTGATGCGCGCATTGAGGTGATGCAGGCGGTCCTGATTGCCGTGCTTTTCAATGGCCGTGCGGTAGTTGCTGTTGAATTCCTTGCTGTTGCCCAGCCAGCCGGGCATCAGGAAGTGGAACAGCGACCACAGCTCGCCCAAGTGGTTTTCCAGCGGCGTACCGCTCAGGCACAGGCGCTGACGGGCAGTGAGGTTGCGCGCGGCCTGCGCGGCCTTGCTGTTGGGGTTCTTGATGTACTGCGCTTCATCGAGAATCAGCACATGCAGCGGCTGCTTTTCGAGCATCTCCATGTCCCGGGGCAGCAGTGCGTAAGTGGTCAGGATCAGATCGTAATCCTGTAGATTGCCCGCGTCCTGATGGCGATTGGCGCCATACAGCGCCAGCACCTTGAGGTCCGGGGTGAAGTGCTCGGCTTCATCCAGCCAGTTGGGAATCAGGCTGGTCGGCATGACGGCCAGCGCAGGGCGGTCAAGGCGTCCGGCCTGTTTTTCCATCAGCAGGTGAGCCAGGGTCTGCAGGGTCTTGCCCAGGCCCATGTCATCGGCCAGCACGCCGCCGACTTCCAGCTCGCGCAATGACTGCATCCAGCTCAGGCCTTCCAGCTGATACGGACGCAGTGTGGCATTCAGGCCGTCGGGCAGGTTGACCGGCGCGTCCTTGATGTTGATCAGGCGCTCGGCGAAATGGCGCAGACGGTCGCCGCCCTGCCAGGTGAGTGGCAGGTCTTCGAGCTGGGTCAGGCGCGCCGCATCGGCTTTGCTCATGCGCAGCGCGTTGTTGCCGTCCTGCCGCCAGTAGAAGTCACCCAATGTCGCCAGTACCGGCTTGAGCCGGCCGTATGGCAGGGCAATCTGCACCGGGCTGCCACCGCTCTGGGTGAAGTGGTTGAGCTGGACCAGCAGTTGTTCTTCGTCGCCGCGCTTGGCCACCGCCGACGGGCTCATCAGTTCGGGGTGGCTGCGGATCAGGTTGATCAGGATCGGCAGCAGGCTCAGGCGTTCACCGTTGACGATGATGCCCAGTTCCAGGTCGAACCAGTCGCGTTCGGTCTCTTCGTCGATGACTGCATACCAGTCATCGACCGGCGTGACGTCAAAGCCGAATTCTTCCTGAATCTCGATTTCCCAACCCTGTTCGCGCAACCGTGGCAGGTCATCAAGCACGAAATGCAGCCAGGCCTTGTCGTTGGGCAGCTCGTACATGTCGCCCGCGCTGTCAGGCAACGCCTTGCTCTGCCGGGTGGCGACCTTGAAGCCCAGGTCGGCCAGCTCCTGACGCAGCTGCCGCTCTTTTTCGCCCTGACGACGTATGCGCAGCGTCTCGGTTTCGGTGTGTTCGATGATATCGCTTTTCTGGTTGACCAGATCACTGCCCAGCGAACTGACCAGAATGCTCACGTTGGTGGTGCCAACGGCGTAATGCTTGCCGTAGGCAAAGGCGAGCGCGGCACGATGTTGAATATGCCGCTGCATGCGCCCGTTACGTGGCTCGTAGGCGCTGAACTCGATACTGGCCAGAATCAGCCTGGGGCGCGGTTGCAGATCATCGATCAGGCGTTCCGGCAGCCGGGGCTTTTGCGCGATCTGCTGCTCGACGTGCTGCTCTGTTTCCCGCTGGTGCGAACCCAGCGCGGCTTGCAGCAGTGGCCGGTTTTGCGGGTCCTTGAGAAACAGCAGCGCGGCCACGCAGTGCTTGCAATCGTTGCGTACCGGGCAGGTGCATTTGCAGGTCAGGTAATTCTTGTAGCGATCCGGGTCCTTGAACAGCAGAGTCTGGGTATAGATTTCAAGGCCCGAGCCCCTGCACGCGGTGCGGATGATCTGCGGGCTGGAGTCTTCCAGCACGATGCGTTTTTGCCGGGCGTAGTCGCGCCCCCGCTCAAGCGTTCGATCGTTGAATAAGTCTGTCCAGGCCGAAGCCAGGACTTTTTCGAGAATGGACGACAAGTTTTAAAAGGCCCTACGCCGCAGCGATGCTCAAAAGAAAGGGAGCGCTGTAGCGCCCCTTGCGTACGTAAAGATCAAAGAGGAGAAACTTTGATCAGCAACGCGAGGTTGCCATTGTCCAGATAGGTCAGTGCGCCGTTTTTTACTCTGGCGGTCTGCTTCAATCGTTCACTGCTGATGACCACGCCATGCGGGTCCAACTGGTTGACCCAGAATTGTGCATCAATATCGGTAAAACGTGCCATCGCCAGACTCACGGTGCCCTCGATGGGGAAATGCCCGAGCTTCTCTTCGCCGCTGCTGATCGCCATTTTGCCTGGCTCGGTGCTGATAGTCTGTTGCCATGCGCGCTGCATGAGCACCTGATAGTTGCCGCTGCCTTGCAGTTTGTTCGCCAGATCATTCAGTGCCGGGCTGCGCTCGTTGCCCGAATCGATCCGCTGCGCGCCCTTGTCCCAGTTTTCCGGGGCAAGCTGGCGGGTCGAGGCCGGCTCGCCGTTCTGACGAAACAGCAGTATTTCGACCTGATACGAGCCGTCGGCGAACGCGGTCGGCGCGACCAGCGTCAGCAGCAGGATCAATGAACGAAACAGACGCATGCGTGAATCCTTCAGGCAGTTTTCGGGGTCAGGCGCTCAAACAGCGCTTCGATCGTGTTGAAGCGCTCTTCAGGGCGCTCCATGGGCACCATGAATTTGAACAGTGTGGCACCTTCGAACTTGTAGCGGTTGGGCTGGCTCTGGATCAGTTTGATCAGGGTCAACGGATCGACCGGAGTTTCGGTCGCGAACTCGATACGCCCACCCTGCGGCCCGCCGTCGACTTTCTTGATACCCAGTTGCTCGGCTTGCAGCTTGAGCAGGGTAATGCGCACCAGATTCTTGGTCGGCTCCGGCAGCAAACCGAAACGGTCGATCATCTCGACTTGCAGGTCTTTCAGGGCGTCTTCGTCAGCCGCGTTGGCGATGCGCTTGTAGAGAATCAGGCGCGTATGCACATCCGGCAGATAGGCTTCCGGGATCAGCGCCGGTACGCGCAGGTTGATTTCCGGGCCGCCGCCCAGCGGCTGATCAAGGTTGGGCTGTTCGCCTTTGCGGATCGACTTGACCGCGCGCTCGAGCATCTCCATGTACAGCGTGAAGCCCACGGCCTGGATCTGGCCGCTCTGGCCGTCGCCAAGCAGTTCGCCAGCACCGCGTATTTCCAGGTCGTTGGTGGCGAGTACGAAGCCCGCGCCGAGGTCCTGAGTGTTGGCAATCGCTTCCAGACGCTTTTCGGCGTCGGAGGTAATCTGTTTGCGTGGCGGTGTCAGCAGGTAGGCATAAGCCTGGTGGTGACTGCGCCCGACGCGCCCGCGCAGTTGGTGCAATTGCGCCAGGCCGAACTTGTCGGCACGCTCGATGATGATGGTGTTGGCGCTCGGCACGTCGATGCCGGTCTCGATGATGGTCGAGGCGATCAGTACGTTGAAGCGTTTGTGGTAGAAATCGCTCATCACCTGCTCGAGGTCGCGTTCACGCATCTGGCCGTGGCCAATGCCGATGCGGGCTTCCGGCACCAGTTCGGCCAGGTCCGCCGCGCATTTTTCGATGGTCTTGACGTCGTTGTGCAGGTAGTAGACCTGCCCGCCGCGCAGCAACTCGCGCAACAGGGCTTCTTTGATCGTCGGCTTGTTCTGCTCCATGACGAAGGTGCGCACCGACAGCCTGCGCGCCGGTGGCGTGGCGATGATCGACAGATCACGCATGCCCGACACGGCCATGTTCAGGGTGCGCGGGATCGGCGTTGCCGTCAGGGTCAGAATGTCGACCTCGCTGCGCAACGCCTTGAGCTGTTCTTTCTGGCGAACACCGAAACGGTGTTCTTCGTCGATGATCACCAGGCCGAGGTTTTTGATCTTCACGTCATCCTGCAGCAGCTTGTGCGTGCCGATGACGATGTCGATCTTGCCTTCGGCCAGATTGGCGACGGCTGCGCTGACTTCCTTGGCCGACTTGAAGCGGCTCATGACTTCGACCGTCACCGGCCAGTCGGCAAAGCGGTCGCGGAAGCTGTTGTAGTGCTGCTGGGCGAGCAGGGTGGTCGGCACCAGAATCGCGACCTGACGCCCGCCGTGCACGGCAATGAATGCGGCGCGCATGGCCACTTCGGTCTTGCCGAAGCCCACGTCGCCGCACACCAGGCGGTCCATCGGCCGGGGCGCGAGCATGTCGGCGCGCACGGCTTCGATGGTGGTCTGCTGATCCGGGGTTTCCTCAAATGGAAAGCCTGCGCTGAACGTGGCGTAATCGGCTTTCGGGTCGGCAAACGCATAGCCTTCGCGGGCTGCACGGCGAGCGTAGATGTCGAGCAGTTCGGCTGCCACGTCGCGAACCTGTTCGGCGGCCTTGCGTTTGGCCTTCTGCCAGGTTTCCGAGCCCAGGCGATGCAGCGGCGCCATTTCGTCGTCGCTGCCGGTGTAGCGGGCGATCAGGTGCAGGTTGGCGACCGGAACGTACAGCTTGGCGTCCTCGGCGTAGGCCAGCATCAGGAATTCGGCGACCTGATTTTCGACCTCAAGCGTGGCCAGGCCCAGGTAGCGTCCGACACCGTGATCGATGTGCACCACCGGCGCGCCTTCGCGCAGTTCGGTCAGGTTCTTGATGACGGCGTCGTTATTACCGCCATCGGTGCGTTTTTCGCGACGGCGGCGCTGCATGACGCGCTGGCCGAACAGCGGGCTTTCCGCGACCAGTGCCAGTGCCGGCTGGTCGAGCAGCAGGCCTTCGTCCAGCGGCGCAATGGTGATTGCCAGGCGATCCTCGCCCTCGACGAAGTCCAGCCAGCCGTCGACGGTTTTCGGTCGCAGTTTCAGACGTTCGAGCAGTTCCAGCAGCACTTCCCGGCGTCCTGCGGACTCGGCAGTGAACAGCACGCGACCGGGAAAATCATCCAGAAACTTTGCCAGCGCAGCCAACGGCTGAGTGGCCTTGGCTTCAATCGAAAGGTCCGGCAGGGCCTGGGCCGGGAAGCGCTCGCGCCCGGCTCCGGCGTCGACATCCTGCTGGCTGGCCACTACGCGCGGCCAGTTTTTCAGGCGCGCAAAGCAGTCTTCCACCGGCAGGAACAGCTCGGCCGGGGGGAGCAGCGGCCGGGCTGGATCGACGCGGCGTTCTTCGTAGCGGTTGCGCACGTCGTTCCAGAAATTCTCGGCGGCCTGCTCGATGCCCGGCAAGGAAAACACCTGAGTGTCCTGCGGCAGGTAATCGAACAGGGTCGAGGTTTCTTCGAAGAACAGCGGAATGTAGTACTCGATACCGGCTGGCGTGATACCGCTGCTCAAGTCCTGGAAGATCGGGCTGCGCCGGAAGTCCACGTCGAAGCGTTCGCGGAATCGCGCCTTGAAACGGGTGACTTCTTCTTTCTGTAACGGGAATTCACGGGCCGGCAGCAGGCGTACCGATTCGACCTTGTCGATGGAGCGCTGGGTGTCCGGGTCGAAAGTGCGCAGGGTTTCGATTTCATCGTCGAACAGATCGATGCGAAACGGCAGCTTGCTGCCCATCGGGAACAGGTCGATCAGCGCACCACGCACTGTGAACTCGCCGTGCTCGTAAACCGTATCCACATAACGATAACCGCTGGCTTCCAGGCGTGTGCGCATGGCGTTCACGTCGAGCTTCTGGCCGACGTCCAGCACCAGGCTGCTGCCGAGCAGAAATTTGGTCGGCGCGAGTCTGTGTAGGGCGGTGGTGATCGGTACTACCAAAACGCCATGCTCCAGCTCCGGCAGGCGATAAAGGCTGGCGATGCGCTGGGAAATGATGTCCTGGTGCGGCGAAAACAGATCGTAGGGCAGGGTTTCCCAGTCCGGGAAGTGCAGAACCGGCAGCGTGGGCGCAAAAAACTTCAGCTCTTGCTCAAGCCGCTCGGCGCTCTGGCTGTCGGCGGTCAAAAGCAGGGTGAAGCGCTTGGCCGCGCTGGCGGCCTCGGCAATGGCCAGGCTCAGTGCAGCACCGGGAAGATTGCCCCAGTGTTGTTTGCCTGCAGCGGCAGAAAGAAGCGGTAGACGCAGAACTGGCACGGAAGGTCAGGCTCCAGGCGTTGCGACAGGGGCGGCGATTGTAACGGGGGAAGGTGGTGGCTGTCAGTTTTCCGCAGTGTTACCACGTATTTACGGGCAAAAATTATGTAGTGCCGGATGATCTGACAGCCGCGTATTGCTCATAAACACTGGCGCGGTCATAATGTAGCCCCTTTTTTCAGCCCCTACATGTGGAAGGTTCCCGTGACTCAGAAGCCCGACCAGTGTCTTGGTGAATGGATTGATCGTGAAGCACTCGCCGAAGCGATGATCCCTCTCATCGGTCAGCTCTACCGCAATAATAATGTGGTGAGTTCGATCTATGGCCGCAGCCTGATCAACCGTTCAGTCATCGCGATTCTCAAAGCCCACCGCTTTGCGCGTCACCGTCAGTCCGATGCGGTTGAGTTGTCCGTACATGAAACGTTCCCGCTTATCAAAGCGATGAGCGAGCTCAAACTGGGTGCCGCTTCGGTGGACCTGGGCAAGCTGGCCGTGAAGTTCAAGACCGAAGGCAATGGCCGCACGCCTGAGCAGTTCGTGCGCGAAGAACTTGCCAGTGTAGTGGGTCAGCAGAGCACCAGCCGCCGCAAGGGTACTGATGTTGTGCTGTATGGTTTCGGTCGTATCGGTCGCCTGCTGGCGCGGATCCTGATCGAGAAGACCGGGGGTGGCGAGGGCCTGCGTCTGCGCGCCATCGTGGTCCGCAAAGGTGCGGAAAACGACCTGGTCAAGCGTGCCAGCCTGCTGCGTCGTGACTCGGTGCACGGCCCGTTCGATGGCACCATCACCATCGACGAAGCCAACAGCACCATCACCGCCAACGGCAACCTGATTCAGGTGATCTACGCCAAGAACCCGACCGAGGTGGATTACACCCAGTACGGTATCAAGGACGCGCTGCTGGTAGACAACACCGGTGTATGGCGTGATGCCGAAGGCCTGGGCCAGCATCTGGCGTGCCCTGGCATCGACCGCGTGGTGTTGACCGCGCCGGGCAAAGGCAAGCTGAAGAACATCGTGCACGGCATCAACCACGGTGAAATCACCGCCGACGACAAGATCGTTTCGGCGGCATCCTGCACCACCAACGCCATCGTGCCGGTGCTCAAGGCGGTCAACGACAAGTTCGGCATCACCAACGGTCACGTTGAAACGGTTCACTCGTACACCAACGACCAGAACCTGATCGACAACTTCCACAAGGGCGATCGCCGTGGCCGCAGCGCCGCGCTGAACATGGTCATCACCGAGACCGGTGCAGCGACCGCAGCTGCCAAGGCATTGCCTGAGCTGGCCGGCAAGCTGACCGGCAACGCAATCCGCGTTCCGACGCCGAACGTGTCCATGGCCATTCTCAATCTCAACCTCGAGAAGCCGACCACCCGTGAAGAAATGAACGAGTACCTGCGCTACATGGCGCTGCACTCGGACCTGCACAAGCAGATCGACTTCGTGAACTCGCAGGAAGTGGTGTCCACCGACTTCGTCGGCTCGCGTCACGCCGGTGTGGTGGATGCCGAAGCCACCATCGTCAACGATAACCGCGTTGTGCTGTACGTCTGGTACGACAACGAATTCGGTTACAGCCACCAGGTTGTTCGCGTGATGGAAGACATGGCAGACGTCAATCCGCCAGCGTTCCCGCAGTAAGCATCAAGCGTATGAGTTGCCCGGTGTGACCGGGCAGCGATAAAAAAACGGGCTGAATCCTGTGCAAACAGGGTTCGGCCCGTTTTGTTTTGTGGCGTGCCATGAGAATCTGTAAGGCGATGTTTCTTGTGGCCCTTATGGATAATGAGGTGGAGAAAGGATGAGCGGTTCTGCCATGGACGCTTCGCAGCAAAAGCTCAAGAGCAGCTTCTTGCTGCTGTTTCTGACAATTTTCATTCCCTTTGGCCTGGGGCATTTCGTTTCCTACCTGTTTCGTACCGTCAATGCGGTGATCTACGTCGATCTGCAAACCGACCTGAGCTTGCCCGCCAGCAGTCTGGGTTTGCTGACCGGCGTGTACTTTCTGACCTTCGCCGCCGCGCAGATTCCGCTTGGCGTGATGCTCGACCGTTATGGCCCGCGCAGCGTGCAGGCGCCGATGCTGCTGTTCGCGGTCGCCGGTTCGGTCATTTTCAGTGTCTCCAGTACCGAGACCGGACTGTTGATCGGACGTGGCCTGATCGGCCTGGGGGTGGCGGGTTCACTGATGAGTGCGATCAAGGCGTGTGCCATCTGGTTGCCGGTCGAGCGTTTGCCGCTGAGCACCGCGTGCCTGCTGTCGATTGGCGGGCTGGGCGCGATGGCGTCGACCGCACCATTGCATGCGTTGCTGAGCTGGTTGACCTGGCGAGAAGCGTTTCTGGTTCTGGCGCTGCTGACCTTTTGTGTGGTTGTGGTCATACATTTCAGCGTTCCCAAAGCCTACGAGAGCAGAAATACTCGATACAGCGATATGTTTGCTGCGGTCGGCAAACTGTACTCGTCGTGGACGTTCTGGCGTCTGGCGTTGTACTCGGTGTTCGCACACGCCATCTACATGTCGGTGCTGTCATTGTGGATGGGGCCGTGGTTGCGCGACATGGCGGGTTTGAGTGATTCCGCTATGGCCAGTGTGCTGTTGTTCGGGGCCATCGCGATGGTGGCGGGGTCTCTGACGTTCGGCGCGATCACCGATTACCTGCGCAGGTTCGGCTTACAGCCGATCATGATCTGTGGCACCGGGATGGTCATTTTCATCGGCTTCCAGGTGTTGATGGCCAGCGGCTTGCCGGTATCGCATTATCTGATTGCCATGGGCTTCAGCTTCTTCGGCACCTCGACGACCATGAACTACGCCATCGTGGCGCAATCGGTGTCGCCAGAACTGGCGGGCAGGGTCAGTTCGTCGTTCAATCTGGTGGTGTTCGTGCTGGCGTTTTTTCTTCAGTGGCTGATGGGTGTGGTGCTCAATCTGTGGCCAGCGGCGCAGGGTGCCGGTCATCCGCTTGAGGCCTATCAGTGGTCGCTGGGCCTGATGGTGGCGTTGCAATTGCCCGGCGTGTTGCTCTGGCTCAGCTTCCGCCCCTGGAAACGCGCTGTCTGAAAAAGCAAAACCCCGGCCGAGTTCAACTCGTTCCGGGGTTTTTGTTCACCTGTAACAGATTACCGATGCCGCCCTGAATCAAGCGTTGGCAGCGGCTCCGGGGGCCTCAAGCTTTTGCCCGCCCTTGCGGAACAGCACCAGCGTCGCAACCAGACCCAGCACGGCGGCGCCGGTCAGCCAGATGCCTGGTGCTGCCTTGTTGCCCAGTTCGTGGATCAGGTAGGTGCAGGCCGCAGGCGTAAAGCCACCGAAGGTCGCCGTTGCCAGGCTGTAAGCCAGCGAGAAGCCGGTGGTGCGAACGTCGACCGGCATGATCTCGGTCAGCGCCACGACCATCGCCCCGTTGTAGGAGCCATACAGGAACGACAGCCACAACTCGACCATCAGCAGGTTGCCGAAGCTTGGGTGCGCTACCAGCCACGACAGGGCAGGGTAGGCGGTGGCGATGGCCAGCACGGTTGCTGCAATCAGCAGTGGCTTGCGGCCGATACGGTCCGAGAACGACCCCATGATCGGTAGCCAGATGAAGTTGGACACGCCGACGCAGACCGTCACCAGCAGGCTTTCAAGGTCGGTCAGGTTCAGCTCGTTCTTGCCGAAGGTCGGGGTGTACGCCGTAATCAGGTAGAACGTCACAGTGGTCATGACCACCAGCGCCATGCCGCCGATCACCAGGCCGAAGTTCTGGCCGATGGAGCGCACCACTTCACGCAAGGTGGGGCGATGGGTGCGGGCTTCGAACTCCGGGGACTCCTCCAGCGAGCGGCGGATGATGAAGATCGCCGGCACGATCAGGCAGCCGATCAGAAACGGTACGCGCCAGCCCCATTCGCCCATCTGCTCGGGGCTCAGCCAGTGGTTCAGGCCAACGCCCAGCAAACCGGCGAATACCACGGCGGCTTGCTGGCTGGCGGACTGCCAGCTTACAAAAAAGCCTTTACGGCCCGGTGTCGATATTTCGGCCAGATAGACCGAAACACCACCCAGTTCCACACCCGCCGAAAAGCCTTGCAGCAGTCGGCCGAGCAGCACCAGCAGCGGTGCAATCACGCCCAGCGTGGCGTAACCCGGCACGCAGGCGATCAACAGAGTGCCCATTGCCATCATGGCAAGGGTGATAATCAGCCCCTTGCGGCGTCCGTGACGGTCGATGTAGGCACCCGAGAATATCGCACCCAGCGGACGCATCAAAAAGCCTGCGCCGAACGTCGCCAGCGACAGCATCAACGATGCGAATGCGCTGTCGGACGGGAAGAAGGTCTTGGCAATGGCCGTGGCGTAAAAGCCATAGACCATGAAGTCGAACATCTCGAGGAAGTTACCGCTGACAACGCGAAAGATCGCTTTGCCCTTGCTTGTGCTTGTTGTGGAGGCCATTTAGTTACTCGCTCAGGCTCATCGGCTTGGAGTCCGTTGTCGTTGTTATCCCGTTTGCATCGCCATTACGTGTGTGCGACTGGCGATGCACATTTGTAACAGTATGTGTTACAGGGCTCAAAAACAACCGTTTCGGCGATTTGCTATCACTTAACAGACGCTTGACAGGTTTTGATTTTTGAGAATGTCCAAGACGTCGAGCCATCACTTTTCGGGTGCACGCAGGCAGACAAACAGGCCGTGTGGGAACCCTGCGCAGGTCATTGACCACTCAGTGTTCAGCCCGGCCTTGTGTCGGGTCGGTGCTGTGCATTTCCAGCAAGTCTTCACGGACAGTTTTCTGTTTCATCTGCCACTGACGGCGAGCCACTTTGGGTGTTTTTGATAATGTGGGGCATGGATTTGCGAGGGTTTTACAGGATTGCAGCGTGCCTTGTGTTGCTGCTGTGTGGTGGCTGTGGCCAGGAGCGCAAGCTGGAGAGCTTTGGCGGGCCAACCATGGGCAGTCACTATTCAGTGGTGTATGTCCGCGGTGCCGGGCAGCCTGACCCGGTGGTAATGCGCCCGGAGGTCGAAGCCATTCTGGCTGACGTCGATCAACAGATGTCGCTGTGGCGCAGTGACTCGGACATCGAGCGTTTCAATGCGCTGCCAGCCAACAGCTGCCAGATCATGTCCACGTCGGTTTTGCACCTTATCCGCGTTGGCGAGCAGCTGTCCCGTGAAAGCGACGGTGCTTTCGATTTGACCGTCAAGCCGCTGATGGACTTGTGGGGGCTGGGCGCTCATGCGCTGTTTGAACAGATGCCGCTGGTGCGGCAGCTGGCCCGGACCCGTACGCTGGTGGGTTATCGCAACCTGCGCATCGTCGGGCAGCAGTTGTGCAAGAACGCTGCCGTGCAAGTGGACCTCAACAGCATCGCCGCCGGTTACGCAGTAGACCGTATCACTGAGCGGATGGACGCGCTTGGCGTGCACGACTACATGGTCCAGGCCACTGGCGAACTGAAAGTCAGCGGCCTCAAACCCGATGGCTCGCCCTGGCGTGTAAACCTTGATGCACCGAGCGATGACGGGTACGACGCACCAAAATTGTTCCCGCTCACTGGCCACGCCATGTCGACCTCGGGCGATTATCGTCGTTACAGGGGCGGCAACGGGCGGCATATTTCCGACACGCTCGACGCGTTGACCGGCAGTCCGGTCAATCATGGTCTGGCCTCGGTGACAGTGCTTCATCCCTCGGCGCTGATGGCTGACGGTCTCTCTTCGCTGCTGTTGATTCTCGGCCCGGAGCGGGGCTGGAATTATGCGCAAGAACACAAAATCCCTGCTTTTTTTGTGATTCGTGCCGATAAGCGCTTTATCATTCGCAGCAACGCGTCGTTTGATCGCCTGGCTGTGAGGTCGTCGCAGTAAGTCTTGCGCTGCATACAGACAAAAATTGGCCTTCGACGCGACCAAGGGTTAATGTTCGCCGCCTCGGTGCGGCGCTAGACTGCGCCGCGTGATTTAGCCAGAGATGCCAGAGTGGCGCCTCGGTCTGTTTAAAGGAGTACGCATGGCTGTCTACAACTACGACGTGGTAGTACTGGGTTCCGGCCCTGCCGGAGAAGGCGCGGCAATGAACGCCGCCAAGGCGGGGCGCAAAGTCGCCATGGTCGACAGCCGTCGGGAAGTGGGCGGCAACTGCACCCATTTGGGCACCATTCCGTCCAAGGCCCTGCGTCACTCGGTCAAACAGATTATCCAGTTCAACACCAATCCCATGTTCCGGGCCATCGGCGAGCCGCGCTGGTTTTCGTTTCCGGATGTGTTGAAGAACGCGGAGATGGTCATCTCCAAGCAGGTGGCCTCGCGCACCAGCTACTACGCCCGCAACCGCGTCGATGTGTTCTTCGGCACCGGCAGCTTTGCCGACGAGACCAGCGTCAATGTGGTCTGTGCCAACGGTGTGGTGGAAAAACTGGTCGCCAACCAGATCATCATCGCCACCGGCTCACGCCCTTATCGCCCGGCCGATATCGATTTCAGCCACAAGCGTATCTACGACAGCGACACCATCCTCAGCCTGGGCCACACCCCACGCAAACTGATCATCTATGGCGCGGGCGTGATCGGCTGCGAATACGCCTCGATCTTCAGCGGTCTGGGTGTTCTGGTCGAGCTGGTGGATAACCGCGATCAACTGCTGAGCTTCCTCGATTCGGAGATCTCCCAGGCGTTGAGCTATCACTTCAGCAACAACAACGTGATGGTTCGTCACAACGAGGAATACGAGCGGGTCGAAGGCCTGGACAATGGTGTGGTTCTGCACCTCAAGTCCGGTAAGAAGATCAAGGCGGACGCCTTGCTGTGGTGCAACGGTCGTACCGGCAATACCGATAAGCTGGGGCTGGAAAACATCGGTCTCAAGGCCAACGGCCGCGGTCAGATCGAAGTGGACGAGGCTTACCGCACCAGTGTTTCCAACGTCTATGGCGCAGGTGATGTGATCGGCTGGCCTAGCCTGGCCAGCGCTGCTTACGATCAGGGTCGTTCAGCGGCTGGCAGCATGGTCGACAACGGCAGCTGGCGCTATGTCAACGACGTGCCGACCGGGATCTACACCATCCCCGAGATCAGTTCGATCGGCAAGAACGAGCACGAACTGACTCAGGCCAAGGTGCCCTACGAAGTCGGCAAGGCGTTCTTCAAGGGCATGGCCCGTGCGCAGATCTCCGGTGAACGGGTCGGCATGCTGAAGATTCTGTTCCACCGCGAGACGCTGGAAGTGCTCGGCGTGCATTGCTTCGGTGACCAGGCGTCCGAGATCGTGCACATCGGCCAGGCGATCATGAGCCAGCCGGGCGAAGCCAACACGATCAAGTATTTCGTCAACACCACGTTCAACTACCCGACCATGGCCGAAGCCTACCGGGTTGCGGCCTATGACGGCCTCAACCGGCTTTTTTGAGCAACTCCGGCCGGCGGCCTGAGCCGGCCGGGGAGACCGATTTCAGCGATTCCCGAGCGTGGCAGTGGCCAAACCGGGAAAGTCTGTAATCAGGCTGTCGACGCCGAAATCAGCGAGCCTGCGCATCAGTGCAGGCTCGTTGACTGTCCACACCGACACATGCAGGCCCTGACGCTGTGCTTTCTGCAGGCGCTCCGGGGTACACAGTGTCCAGTTCAATGCCAGAATTTCACAGCCGTAGCTCTGTGCGACCTTCAACGGATCAAGCCAGGCGTATTCGGCCACCAGCCCGCGTGAGATGTCCGGGGTCAGGTCCTGGGCGGCGCGCAGCACTTCGCGGGAGCTGGAGGTGATGGTGACCTTGTCGAGCAGGCCATGCCGCTGAACCATTTCGCGAATCGCCAGCACGGTATTGGCTGCGCGGGTGCGTGAGGCGCTTTTGACTTCCAGCTGCCAGTGCTCGAAGTCACACTGCTCGAACAGTTCTTCAAGGCGCGGAATCGGGCAGGGCGAGACCCAGCCGGGGCCACCCTTGCGCGCGTCGTAGGTCACAAGGTCTGCGGCGGCATGCTCATTGACCTTGCCGCGCCGGTCGGTGGTGCGCTTGAGGGTCGTGTCGTGAATGACCATCAACTCGCCGTCCAGTGACAGATGCAGGTCCAGTTCACAGCGGCGCACGCCGTGTTTGAGGCATTCCTGGAAGCTGACCAGGGTGTTTTCCGGTGCTTCGCCCTTGGCGCCGCGGTGGCCGTAGATAAGCGTCACGTTTACTCCTGGCCTGTAAGGCGCCAACTGCTGTATGAGATGAGAAAGTCAGGGCAGGCTCAGTTGCCGGAGGGCTGGCCTTGTTCCAGAGCCTGCCGCCGATGCTGAGCCTGGCGTTGCAGCACGTGGCGCGCGAGCAACTGACGCTGGGCGTCCGGCAGATTGATGAAGTCGGTACTGATGTCGAAATTGCCATCGGCCAGCGCATCGCACTGCGAGACTCGGGCGCGCAGCATCAGACCGGCAGCCTGGGGCATCAGCACCATCTTGATCGACAGCTGCTCGCCCACTGCAAAACCTTGTTGCGAATTGAATTGAATGCCGCCTTCGGACAATTTGACCGGCTGAGGCGCCCCCAGCTTGCCCAGTGCAGTGTGGGCAACCACTTCGCCGAGCAGGTCGATGCGCTTGCTCAGGGACTTGAGAAAGCTGTTCAGCACCCGGTCGCGCTCGTCGAGCTGGCGCATCAGATGCTGTGATTCGAACTCGCTGACGTGCAGTTCGCTGAGCAGGTCGAACAGGGTCGACGTGTCATGCATGGCGTCCTGGCTCGCCTGATCGGCGGAGGACAAAGGGTTAATTTCCAGTGCGACGCTGTCATCGATACGGTAGTATTCGCGGCGTCCTGCTTCATCTAATGTCGACATGGCGAACCCAAGCTAGCGGCGGTGGTCAGAGAGTTTCGAGTGTAAAGCTGCACGGCAAGGCCCGCCACATGGACGTCCTCATTCCTGCGAACAAAATCCTACATGTTCAGACCTCTATTTGTATTCATCGGCACGCGCTACACCCGTGCGAAGCGACGCAATCATTTTGTTTCCTTCATTTCCCTGACGTCCATGATCGGCCTCGCCCTCGGCGTTGTGGTGATGATAGTCGTGTTATCGGTCATGAACGGTTTCGATCACGAGATGCGTACCCGCGTGCTGGGCATGGTGCCCCACGCGACCATCGAATCCGCTGACCCCATTACCGACTGGCGTGGCCTGGCCGCAAAGGTTCAGGAAAACCCGCAGGTGCTGGCGGTTGCGCCGTTCACGCAAATGCAGGGTTTGCTGACCCATGACGGCAAGGTGCAGAAGGTGCTGCTCAACGGCATCAACCCGGCCGAAGAGCGCAAGGTGTCGATCATCGACCACTTCATCCAGCAGGGTCAGCTCGACAGCCTGTCTGCGGGCAGCTTCGGCATCATGATCGGCGACAAGGCGGCGGCCAAACTGGGTGTCGTGGTGGGCGACAAGCTGACCTTTGTCGCGCCCGAAGTCACGGTTACGCCTGCCGGCATGTTCCCGCGCATGAAACGTTTTGAAGTGACCGGCATTTTTCACGTCGGCGCTGGCGAGATCGACGGGTTTCTGGGGTTGACCAATCTTGACGACCTGGCCCGCCTGCATCGCTGGAAACCCGATCAGGTGCAGGGCCTGCGCTTGAAGTTCGATGACCTGTTCGCTGCGCCGCGCACTTCGTGGGAAATCGCGCAGAAGCTGGGCGAAAACAATTTCTATTCCCGTGACTGGACGCGTACCCACGGCAACCTCTATCAGGCCATCCGCATGGAAAAAGCCATGATCGGCCTGTTGTTGCTGCTGATTGTTGCCGTCGCGGCGTTCAACATCATTTCCACGCTGGTGATGGTGGTCAACGACAAGAAAGGCGATATCGCCATTCTGCGCACGCTGGGTGCTACACCACGGCAGATCATGGCGATTTTCATGGTGCAGGGCACGGTGATCGGCGTGGTCGGCACGCTGATCGGTGCGGCGCTGGGCATTCTGGCGGCGCTCAATGTCAGTGCGGCCATCTCGATGCTCGAAGGGCTGATCGGCCACAAGTTTCTCAATGCCGATGTCTATTTCATTGATTACCTGCCTTCGCAACTGATGGCCCAGGACGTGTTCCAGGTCTGCGGTGCGGCGTTGGTCCTGAGTTTCCTCGCCACCCTGTATCCGGCCTGGCGTGCTGCGCGCACCCAGCCGGCGGAGGCGTTACGTTATGAGTGAGTCGGGCATGTCTGATAAAGCAGTATTGAGTTGCCGCAATCTGGGTAAGTCCTACGAGGAAGGCCCGGAGTCTGTGGTGGTGTTGTCCGGCCTGCAACTGGAGCTGCATCCGGGTGAGCGGGTTGCGATTGTCGGTACTTCCGGGTCGGGTAAAAGCACCTTGCTGAACCTGCTGGGCGGGCTGGACACGCCGTCCGAAGGCAGTGTCTGGCTGGCGGGCGAAGAGTTGTCGGCACTGGGCGAAAAGGCCCGTGGCCTGCTGCGCAACCGGGCGCTGGGTTTCGTCTATCAGTTTCACCACTTGCTGCCCGAGTTCACCGCACTTGAAAACGTCTGCATGCCGCTGTTGATCGGCCGCACCGCCATCCCCGAGGCGCGCCAGCGTGCCACGGCGTTGCTGGAGCGTGTCGGCCTCGGTCATCGTCTGGCGCACAAGCCTTCCGAGTTGTCCGGCGGTGAGCGTCAGCGTGTCGCCATTGCTCGTGCACTGATCAATCAGCCGGGTCTGGTGATGCTCGACGAGCCCACCGGCAACCTCGATCACCATACCGCGCAGGGCATCCAGGACCTGATGCGTGAATTGAGCACCTCGTCGCGTACGGCATTTCTGATCGTGACTCACGACATGAGCCTTGCCAGACAGATGGACCGCATCCTGCGTCTGGAAGGCGGGCGTCTGGTCGAAGCCTGATTCACTGGCCCGGCGCAATCCATCGCGCCGGGTTTTTGCATTTTCACGACGCTATTTTCCACGGTGTTTCGCCAATGTTCAGACCGTTACCCCTCTTTATCGGCATGCGCTATACCCGCGCCAAACGCCGCAAAAGCTTCATTTCGTTCATTTCAATGACCTCGATGATCGGTCTGGCACTTGGTGTGCTGGCGATGATCGTGGTCTTGTCGGTGATGAACGGTTTCCAGCGGGAAATGAGCTCGCGGATTCTGGGCATGGTGCCGCATGCGGTGATCGCGGGCGCCAAGCCGGTGGATGACTGGAAGCCGCTGGCCGAAGCCGCCCTGAAAAACCCGGAAGTCACTGCTGCCGTGCCGTTTACCGACATGGAAGGCATGCTCTCCTACAAAGGTTCAATGCAACCGATCCAGATCAGCGGCGTCGATCCTGCGCTGGAACACGAAGTTTCCATCGTCACTCAGCACATCACCCGCGGCAGCCTCGCAGACCTGAAACCGGGCGAGTTCGGAGTGGTGCTGGGTGATCTCACTGCGCGGCGCTTTCGCCTGACCATCGGCGACAAACTGACCTTGATCGTGCCCGAAGTCAGCAGCGCGCCGGGCGGCATCACGCCGCGCCTGCAACGCCTGACGGTGGTGGGTATCTTCAAGGTCGGCGCAGAGCTGGACGGCTCGATGGGACTGATCAACATCGCCGACGCCGCGCAGATGCAGCGCTGGCAGCCTGATCAGGTGCAGGGCGTGCGTCTGGCGCTCAAAGATCTGTACAAGGCGCCGCAGGTGTCTACGGCGATCGCTTCGGGGCTGGGTGAGGGCTATCACGCCGATGACTGGACTCACACACAAGGCAGCCTGTTCAGCGCGATGAAAATGGAAAAGACCATGATCGGCCTGTTACTGCTGATGATTGTCGCCGTTGCAGCGTTCAACATCATTGCCACGCTGATCATGGTGGTCAATGACAAGGGCGCGGACATCGCCATCCTGCGCACCATCGGCGCGACGCCGCGGCAGATCATGGCGATCTTCATGGTTCAGGGCACCGTGATCGGTATTGTCGGCACGTTGATCGGGGGCGTTCTCGGCATCATTGCCGCCTTGAACGTCAGCAGCCTGGTGGGCTGGATCGAACGGGTCAGCGGCCAGCACATCTTCAGTTCCGATGTGTACTTCATCAGCAACCTGCCTTCCGAGCTGCAAGGCGGCGATGTGTTGCTAATCTGCAGCGCCGGTTTCATCCTGAGCTTTCTGGCCACGGTCTACCCGGCATGGCGCGCCGCGCAGATCGAGCCGGCGCATGCACTGCGTTATGAGTGATCAAGTGTGTTGCGCATAACGATGGCTTGCGGGCTGAAGCGGATTTGCGCTGAAAGCCCGCTGCAAACCCTATAAACTCGCCGCGTTAATTATCGATCCAGGTATCGCCATGCATCCCGCAGCCGAACACTCGCCGCTGGGCAAATCCAGTGAATACATCGCCACTTACACGCCGTCCCTGCTGTTCCCCATCCCGCGTGCCGCAAAATGGGCCGAGCTGGGGCTGACCGCGCAGACGCTGCCGTACAAGGGCGTCGATTTCTGGAACTGCTACGAGCTGTCCTGGCTGTTGCCATCCGGTAAGCCAGTGGTTGCGATTGCCGAGTTCAGCATTCCGGCCGATTCGCCGAATATCATTGAGTCGAAGTCCTTCAAGCTGTACCTCAACTCGCTGAACCAGACTGCGTTCGATGGCGCTGCACGGGTACAGGCAACGCTCGAAAAAGACCTGTCAGCCGCTGCTGGCAAGCTGGTCGGTGTGCGCATTCGCAACCTGGCGGAAATCGAAGAGGAGGGTGTCGCGGTATTGCCGGGTGTGTGCATCGACGAACTGGACATCACCGTCAGCAGCTACGACCAGCCGCAGCCCGAGCTGTTGCGCTGTGATGATTCGCAGGTCATCGAGGAAGCCGTACACAGCCACCTGCTCAAATCCAACTGCCCGGTCACCAGCCAGCCCGACTGGGGCAGCGTGGTGGTCGAATACCGCGGCGCAGCGCTGGATCATGCGAGCCTGCTGGCCTACATCGTCAGCTTCCGCCAGCATTCGGATTTTCACGAGCAGTGCGTGGAAAGAATCTTTCTCGACCTGCAGCGTCTGCTCAAACCGGAAAAGCTGACCGTCTACGCCCGCTACGTACGCCGCGGCGGTCTGGACATCAACCCTTACCGCAGCACCGAAGTGCTCGACGTGGACAATCGCAGGCTGGCTCGACAGTAGCTTCGTCCGTGCCTTGAACCGTAAACAAACACCACTGACATCGCAAAACCGCTGTATGACGCAGAGCTGGACGCTCCCCTTGTGGGATCGGACCGGGCTACGCTTCGCTCGTTCGCTATATCTCGGTTTTGTAGGAGCGGACTTGTCCGCGAACTGCCGGGAACCGGCAGCAAAATCTATACATACGGTACATCGGACACAACCGAGGTCACCGGTTTCAGGGCCGCTTCGCAACCCTTCGTGGACAAGTCCACTCCTACGCCCTCCGGGCAGAAGCTCGTTTTCCGCGCTCATAGGACTCTTTAATGCGCGGAACGAGCCAAAGTACTAACCCAACTCAATCAAACCCCGATATTGCCCAATGTCTGCACAATATTGCGCAGCGTTCCGGCAATGGTCGGATGCTCCAGCTCAAAACGCTCCACGGCCAGGTTCACGCCATCTGCCAGGCTGCTGTCCTGCTCATGAGTTGCTTGTTCCAGCTGAATTTTCATTTCAATTTGTTGCATCAGTTCGTTCAGGTCGTCCCGCTCGGATTCTGATATCGGCGGATTGTACTCAAGTTGCTCGCGCAGGGTATCGAGTTGTTTTTGAAGTTCGCGGGCGGGCATGACGTGCTCCTTGATTGATAAGTCTGTCTCATGGACTTCGCCGAACGGCTAAAGGTCCGTAGTGACTCAAGACTAATCCAGTAAGCTCGCCTGTGCACGTATCAGGGTTTTTCACCTTTGCTACGTCGCAGCGCAATGTCGGCCAGGCATGACTCCAGCTCACCGAGGTGGTCGATGACCGAATGCACACCCAGCGAATAAAGCTTGAGCGTGGCCTGCGCACGCCGCTGCTCTCGCTCGGCGTTGTTCAGCGCCTGCCATTGCGACGGAGACAGCCCGCACAGTGGGCCGCACGACGCCAGGCCGATCGTCCACAACCCGGCGTTCAGGCCGGATTGCAATAGACGCGGGTCGCCGCTGATCAGCACGCAACCCTCCAACTGGCTGACGTTCAATGCCATCAGGGCCATCCAGCAGGCATCAGGCTGAGGCCAGCCGGCAGTCGGGCGTGGTGCAGCAATCATCCAGTCGTTCACGGGAGCTGCAAGAGGAGTGCTGAGGGCTTCAGGCAACTCGTCGATCCACGCGCAAGGCATTCCCTGATCACGCAATGCCTTCAATGCGTTCTGCGCGCCAGGCGTAAGCTGCGCGTGCTCATCGTCGGGCGTGTCTGACGTCGCGGCCTGCGCACCGAAGTCCACCAGGCAGCCACTAAGGCCGAACAGCAGGGCGGGAAAGGTTGGTAAAGGCATAAGGCGCGGCGCGAGCATGAATATCTCTCTGAAATATTCAAAAACGCTACCGACCTTTTGTGACACTTCAATGAATCTGCGATGACGAAGTTTATCCGTCCCTCATGACTGACAGACCTGCCTTATTCATGACAGAAGGCTTTATACTCCCTCACCTTAGCGTGTGGGGCGTAGCACCCGCGTCATTATTTCGATATCTCGATCAGGAGTGTCAGCTATGCCCGTCACTGGTGCAGGCTTTATCAAGCGTTTGACGCAATTGTCCCTCTGCGCCGGCATGGCGCTGGTCCCGGTGGCCGTACAGGCAGCCGAAAGCGATCCTTGGGAAGGCATCAACCGTTCCATTTTCAGCTTCAACGATACCCTTGACGCTTATACGCTCAAGCCGCTGGCAAAGGGTTATCAGTACATCGCTCCGCAGTTTGTCGAAGACGGTATTCATAACTTCTTCAGCAATATCGGCGATGTCGGCAATCTGGCGAACAACGTCTTGCAGGCCAAACCTGAAGCGGCCGGTGTAGATACCGCACGCCTTATCGTCAACACTACGTTCGGTCTGCTGGGCTTCATTGACGTCGGCACCCGCATGGGCCTGCAACGCAGTGATGAAGACTTCGGCCAGACACTGGGCTACTGGGGTGTGCCAAGCGGCCCGTTCGTGGTGATTCCGCTGCTGGGCCCAAGCACGGTGCGTGACGCCATTGCCAAGTACCCGGACACCTACACCTCCCCGTACCGCTATATTGATCACGTACCCACCCGCAACACGGCGTTGGGCGTCAATCTGGTCGACACGCGTGCCAGCCTGCTGTCCGCCGAGCGCCTGGTCAGTGGTGATCGCTACACCTTCATCCGCAACGCTTACTTGCAGAACCGCGAATTCAAGGTCAAGGACGGGCAGGTCGAAGACGATTTTTAATCGTCAATTTGTATCTGCGTAAATCAATAAAGGCGACCTCGGGTCGCCTTTGTTTTTTTTGAAAGTGTGAACCGGTTCCGCTCGCAGTCAGCTCATGGACACGATTGAAAGCCCCAGTTTCTGTCCGCCGCCTTCTTCATCATTGACCCACACCACCTCGGTTTCTGCCTCAAGCCCCTTGAGCGCAGCATGATCGGAGTCGATGCGCACGCTGAGCTTGTCGCCGATCTGGAATGCGCGGGGCGCCTGTACCTGCATGCCCGAGCTGGAAAGGTCAATGCACACGGCGGGAATCACCTGACCCGCGTGAATCAGGTTGACGTCTGCATCGACGCGCATACGGATGTAATCCCGCTTTTCCTCGTAGTCTCGATCATTTCGACTCATGTACAGTCCTTCGATTTAGTTGCTGATGTGTCAGTTCTTATAACTCTGGGTGATTTGCGATGTAAAGAGCGCAAAGTGAGGGCAGGAGCATGCTTGAAACACCCGTCGGATGGGAGTACCGTCTGCGCCTTGAAGGGCACCTCTGAAACACGAAAGGCACATCCAGTTGTGCGCGTGTTATTACGGAGAGGCTAGAAGCGAATCCAGTAAGCGGGTTCCGGTAATACCGGACCGCCTACGCCAACCTGATCTGGCGCCGTTTGCCCCCATGCCAAAAACCAGTGCCAAGCTGCTGATTATCGATGACGACGACGTAGTGCGCGCAAGCCTTGCCGCCTACCTGGAAGACAGTGGCTTCAGCGTTCTGCAGGCCAGTAACGGCTTGCAGGGAATTCAGATATTCGAGCAAGAGAACCCCGATCTTGTGGTCTGCGATCTGCGCATGCCACAGATGGGCGGTCTTGAGCTGATCCGTCAGGTCACCGCTATCGCGCCTCAGACCCCTGTCATCGTGGTTTCCGGTGCGGGCGTGATGAGCGATGCGGTTGAAGCCCTGCGCCTGGGCGCCGCCGATTATCTGATCAAGCCGCTTGAAGACCTCGCGGTCCTCGAGCATTCGGTGCGCCGCGCACTGGATCGGTCACGCCTGCTCAATGAAAATCAGGTCTATCGTGAACAACTGGAGAAGGCCAATCGCGAGCTCGAAGCCAGCCTTCATCTTTTGCAGGAAGACCAGGACGCAGGCCGGCAAGTACAGATCAACATGCTGCCCATCACCCCTTGGTCAATTGCCGAGTTCAAGTTTGCGCATCAGATCATCCCGTCCCTGTACCTGTCCGGCGACTTCGTGGACTACTTCCGGGTCGACGAACGGCGTGTAGCGTTCTATCTGGCGGATGTTTCTGGCCATGGTGCGTCATCGGCGTTCATTACCGTGCTGCTGAAATTCATGACCACGCGTTTGCTGTTCGAGTCCAAGCGCGGTGGCACGTTGCCCGAATTCAAGCCGTCGGACGTACTGGGGCACATCAATCGCGGGCTCATCAGTTGCAAGCTGGGCAAGCATGTGACGATGGTCGGCGGTGTCATTGACGAAGAGTCGGGTAAACTGACGTATGCCGTCGGCGGCCACTTGCCGCTGCCGGTCTTGTATTCCGAGGGGCAGGCGCGTTATCTGGACGGCCGTGGGCTTCCGGTCGGGCTGTTCAATGAAGCGACGTATCAGGATCATGAAATCGACCTGCCAGCGTCCTTCAGTCTGACCATGTTGTCTGATGGCATACTGGATCTGTTGCCCGGTGATACACTCAAAGAGAAAGAAGCCATTCTTCCGGAGTTGGTGAAGAAGGCTGGCGGCAGACTGGATGGCTTGCAGCGGGTTTTTGAATTGGCAACACTTGGGGAGATGCCGGATGATATCGCCTTGTTAGTGTTAAGCAGGAATCTTGAATGAGTACCGGTAGAATCCAGTTCGCCGAGCAGGAAGGCACCTTCGTTCTCAAGTTCGTGGGTGAAGTGCGGTTGACGCTGTGTTCGGCCCTGGATGCGACCATCGAGCGTATCTTCACTGCGTTGAATTTTTCCGCAGTGGTGATCGACCTCACCGAGACGCGCAGCATCGACAGCACCACGCTTGGCTTGCTGGCGAAGCTGTCGATTCTGTCGCGCCAGAAGGTAGGCCTGCTGCCGACGCTGGTCACCACTCACGAAGACATCACGCGCCTGTTGCAGTCGATGGGCTTCGATCAGGTGTTCAATATCGTTGACCGGCCTCTGCCGCGTCCTGAGTGCCTGACTGACCTGCCGTCACAGGATCAGTGCGAAGAAGTGGTCAAAGCCAAGGTGCTTGAAGCGCACAAGATACTGATGGGCCTGAACGACTCGAATCGTGAAGCATTCCACGATCTGGTCAACGCGCTGGAAGGTCAGCGCTAGGCAATTCACTTACGGGCTCGAATGGCAGGCGATAAAAAGGGCGACACCCGCGAGGGTGCCGCCCTTTTATATTGTCAGGACTTTTTGGCAGACAGCAGCGCTTCCAGTTTTTCCTGATCGCGGGCGAACTGACGAATACCTTCAGCCAGTTTTTCAGTGGCCATGGCATCTTCGTTGGACGCCCAGCGGAACTGGCTCTCGGTCAGGCTCTGACGCGCTTCACCTGCATTGCCCGGCGCAAGTTTCTGCTCCAGCGTGCCAGTGTCTTCAGCCAGTTGCTTGAGCAACTCGGTGCTGATGGTCAGGCGATCACAGCCCGCCAGTTGTTCGATCTGGTTCAGATTGCGGAAGCTGGCACCCATCACCACGGTCTTGAAGTCATTGGCCTTGTAGTAGTTGTAGATGCGCGTCACGGACTGCACGCCGGGATCGTCTGCGCCGACATAATCGGTGCCCGACGACTTCTTGTACCAGTCGTAAATGCGGCCCACGAACGGCGAGATCAGAAACACGCCCGCTTCAGCGCAAGCAACGGCCTGGGCGAAGGAAAACAGCAACGTCAGGTTGGTCTGAATACCGTCCTTCTCGAGCTTCTCGGCAGCACGAATACCTTCCCAGGTCGCCGCCAGCTTGATCAGTACCCGATCACGACTGATGCCCGCAGTATCGTAGAGGCCGATAATGCGCTCACTGCGCTCGATCAGCGCGTCGGTGTCGAACGACAGGCGTGCGTCTACTTCAGTGGACACGCGACCCGGTACAACCTTGAGAATCTCCTGGCCGATGGCAACTGCAAAGCGGTCGCAGGCCAGACCGATGTCGCCCTTGGCACCGCTGAACGCGTCGGCAAGCATCTGATCGTTGCTTTCGCTCGAAGCGGCCTTGAGCAGTAGGGAAGGGTTGGTCGTGGCGTCCTGAGGCTTGAGGCTTTTGATGGCGCCGAAATCGCCGGTATCGGCAACAACAGTGGTGAATTTCTTGAGTTGATCCAGCTTGGAAGTCATGAGCGTGCTCTGTCCTGTGCGGTTGGATGACATTACCCGAGCAATGCCGCCCACTCAAGGCCGCAGGGCATATCGCTTGCGGATGGAGGGTGGACGTTAAGAAGCGGCACTGCCGTGAATACCGTGTCGAGACTGTTTTTGAGCCTCCCACAGACTGCTTGTTCCCTCATTCTGAATTTAACCCCAATAAGCCGGCCGCCAGAAGCGTTCATTACAGGCAATCTGGTGTTGAGCGCTGTGTTGGGTTAAAGATGTTGCATCTCACTGCACTGATCTGAAGGAACCAGCATGCACTCACGATCTTTCCCTACTGTCGCCGCCCTCGGTTTTTCCCTGCTGTCTCTGGGCGCATTGGCCGCCGATCTGTCACCTGATCAACTGCTGAACAAAGCCCAGGCTGAACAAAAAGCCTATCTGGCCACGGTCAAGGAGCTGGTGGGCGTCGACACGGGCACCGGCCAGGCACCGGGCCTGAAAACCGTCAGCGCGCTACTGGTCGAACGCCTTAAGGCGCTGGGCGCCGAGGTCACAACGACGCCTGCGAACCCCTCCGCCGGTGACAACATTGTCGGCACGTTCAAGGGCAACGGCACCCGATCCTTTTTGCTGATGGTCCATTACGACACCGTGTTCGGCCCTGGCACCGCCGCCAGGCGTCCGTTTCGGCTCGACAGCGAGCGTGCCTACGGCCCGGGAGTTGCAGACGCCAAAGGCGGTGTAGCGATGATCCTGCATTCGCTGAAACTGTTGCAGGACGAGCAGTTCAAAGACTTCGGCACACTGACCGTGCTGTTTAACCCTGACGAAGAAACCGGTTCCAGCGGTTCGAAAAAAGTCATCGCTGAACTGGCTCGCCAGAACGATTACGTTTTCTCTTACGAGCCGCCGGACAAGGACGCTGTGACGGTAGCCACCAATGGCATCAATGGCCTGCTGCTCGACGTCAAGGGCAAGTCTTCGCACGCAGGTTCCGCCCCCGAAGCCGGGCGCAATGCAGCCATTGAGCTGGCGCATCAGATGCTGCAACTCAAGGACCTTGGCGACCCAGGCAAAGGCACCACTGTTAACTGGACGCTGATCAAGGGCGGGGAGAAGCGCAACATCATTCCCTCCAGCGCCTCGGCCGAAGCGGACATGCGCTACTCCGATCCAAGCGAGAGCGACCGGGTAATGGCTGACGGCCAGCGTCTTGTCAGGAAAACCCTCGTGGATGGCACCGAAGTGACCTTGCGCATGGAAAAAGGCCGTCCACCGCTGGCCAAAAACCCTGGCTCCGAGCAACTGGCAAAAACTGCGCAGACGCTTTACGCCAAAATCGGTCGCAGCATCGAGCCGATTGCCATGCGTTTCGGCACGGATGCGGGCTACGCCTATGTGCCGGACAGCGCCAAGCCAGCGGTGCTGGAAACCATGGGCGTGGTCGGGGCCGGTTTGCACGCGGATGATGAATACATCGAGCTGTCGAGCATTGCGCCAAGGCTTTATTTGACGGTCGCGTTGATCACGCAATTGTCGCAGGCTGTTGCCGCGCCCTGACAGCTTGAGCCAAGGCCTTTCGTCGACGCACCGGGCATTCGAGATTGACCTGGCGCGCGATAAACGATTAACTGTATATGCATACAGTTAATCAAAAAAGGCTCACCTCATGAGTGTCACATTCCTCGGCCCGCTTTCGGCAGGGGGCATCAAGCTCCCGTTCATATCCATGTCAGCGGTTGGCTCCCAGTCACCCGTGATCGAGAGGCACGTCTCGATTGCGGAGTTGTGTGGCGTTCGCGAGCCGCATGTCTACCTGGCCAGGGTCGAGGATGAGGGCATGCAAGGGTGCGGCATGTCCCGCGGCGACATGCTGGTAGTCGATCGCAGTCAGTACGCAGAGCACGGTGATATCGTCGTCGCTTCGCTCAATACCCGGCAGATATGCCGACGGTTGCACATGCGTGGTCACGTCGTGATTCTGCAGTCCGAAAACGCAGACTACCCGCCGCTGCACGTGACCGACAACGACGACCTGATCATTCTGGGGGTCGTGACCTATAGCCTCAAAAGCCTTCTTGAAGGGCGCGCGGCGTGCTCGTCCCCTCGATGAGCAGCCTCACGGCCTTGCATTGCACAGCATCGCGTGATCTCCTGCCGCCCTACACTACTGAACCGGAAATCGAGCATGCAGGAACAAATTGACCAGTTACGGCTGCCCAAGGCTATTCAGGCAGAAATAAGTGATCTGGTGAGAGCGCTTGACGCCGCCAGCACCCGCGCCGATATAGAAGCCGAGGGCGCGCTGCAAATCGAATACATCCATCGCCTGGAAACCACCAAGGGCAAAGGCGGAAAACTTCGCCCCGCCGATGCCGAGAAGCTTTACATCATTTTTGACGACGCCGTTCAGGCGCGGTTGCAGGCGCTCGCCGGATAAACTGCGTCTTTACTCTGTATTGATGCTTAACTGCGCCCCTGAACCAGCAATTTGCGCGGTTTATTTCGGGTATGAATTGCTATGCGGTTATCGGGCTTCATTCTTGAGAACATCGAACCGATCGTGACGGAGTGGGCAGATTTTGCGCACACCATGGCCACGCCCGGAGAGCCTCTCGACATCACAGCGCTCAGAGATCATGCCGAGCAAATGCTTCAAGTCATTGCTGCAGATCTTCTGACCAGGCAATCTTCGCAGGAGCAGGTTGACAAGTCGCAGGGGCAAGTTGTGTCGGAAGAAAAAACCGCTGCGAAAACCCATGCCATGACGCGGCTCATGTCAGGCTTTACCATCGACCAGGTGGTCTCGGAATTTCGCGCCTTGCGGGCCAGCGTCATCAAGCTGTGGATGGCTCAGGAAATAGGCAACACGCAGTCGCAACTTGGCGACATGATCCGCTTCAACGAAGCAATCGATCAGGCGCTCGCAGAGTCCATTTCCAGCTATACCGGCGCGGTTCAGGCCTCGCGCAATATCTTCCTGGGCATCCTCGGGCATGACTTGCGAACCCCGCTAAGCGCCATACTGCTGGGTGCCGACGTGCTCCTGCGCACCAGTGATCTGGGGCCGAGATCGACCAAGGTTGCCTCAAGAATCTATTCCAGCGTGAAACGAGCCAGCCAGATCGTCGGTGATCTTCTGGACTTCACTCGCTCACAGATCGGTCCCGGCATACCGATGAAAAAAACCGAAATAGACATTCAGCCCGTTTGCGCCCGTATCGTCGACGAGTCGCGCACAGTCAACCCCGAGGCAGACATTCGCCTGACGTCGATCGAACCGGTAGTCGGTGATTTCGATGGTGACCGGCTGGAGCAGGTCTTTTCAAACCTCATCGGCAACGCCGTCCAGCACGGCAACAGCCGCGATCCTGTCGAAGTTACCTTGGCAGCCTCCGACGGCACACTCCAATTCACCGTCCACAACACCGGTACTCCAATCCCGGCAGACGTACTGCCGTTCATTTTCAACCCGATGGGACGCTACTCACCCGAACAGATGACCGACAACGGCCCGTATTCCAGCCTCGGGCTTGGCTTGTTTATCGTTGCGAGGATAGTGGACGCTCATGGTGGGCGCATCGAGGTAACATCGAAAGCAGAGCAGGGCACTACGTTTGCGGTGTTTATTCCGTTGAAGGCAGGGTGAGGGCGCTGGTTATAGTCGCGGTACGAACTGTTCCTTAATGAGATGAAAAGATGCCAGGTGCCGGGATTTTATTTTGGATGGGTGGCGTCGTCTTGATAATTTGATTATGTGAAAAGTATGAAAGTAGCAAAGATCCTTCTTCGGCTTGCTTTGTATTCTGCGTATTTTTGGTGCTTGTTACTTTTCGCGTTGTTTCAAGGCTCGGAATATGACTGGATGGAACCTCAGTACAGGCCCGCAATATCCGCTGAAAATTCCGGTAATCGAGAAGGATTTCGAGGCCTGCTTGTTTTTGTTGCCGTGATCTTGCAGGTTGTCATAGCGTTCTTTTTTTCCAGAAAAGAAGCGATCTCTACCGTTGTTCTGTTTGGCTTGATAATCGTCTTTTTTCGGTAGTTGACGGCGTGATATTCCTCAGTCAACGCCCAGCACCGAGGTCGCCATGATCGATGGTCAAAGCCTTGGCAAGCTGGTGGCGACCGCCGCAGGCCTTCGCATCGTACGCAGGCCATGCGTTTGGAAGGGGAGCAGGAGCGCAAAAGCGCTGCGCAGCGCCTGGCGCAGGTCTGCAACAAATGTGTGTGAAACTTGTCTACACTGGGTCAAACAATTAGACCAGCAGAGGACGCACCATGTATTCAAAACCCGATCTTCAGCGAGTTCTTGAAACGGCTTTTTTGCCCTCCAGGTGCGAGTGCGTCATCGCGGCCAACGAAAGCTTCTCCGTGAAGCTTTTCGACCCCGTATCTGGTGATATCCAGCTATCTGTGGCGGGTATGCCTCTGTCTGAGCTATCCACCAGCCGATCCATCGCACGGCTGGTGCTCTCCCTGAAAGAGCAGAGAGACCTGATGGGTCAGATGGATTTGTCCATGAGGCGACTGGCGTAAGGCCGGATGAGCAGCCCGGTATTTGTCCAGCGCCGTCAGTAAATCGCTGCGATGGCCTGAGCCAGTTGCCGCTCGGACATCCGGGGTTGCGCGGAAATAGAACGGTAGTGCTGAACAGCCTGCTCAAATTGTGCGCCACGTATTTCGCCATCCGAGCCGACGAACGCCAACGCATCGTCCTGCGCGGGTCGGAAAAAATCGGCAACTTTGTCGGCAGCCATTGTCGTTAACAAGGCCGATGCTACTGTGCTCAGAACAACTGTGTTTGGCCCATAACCGTTGCGTTCGTTTGCAAAACCATCAGGCGTTACTTGAATGCTGATCCAGGCTGTCAGAGCGATAGCCAGTGTCTTCCGTGAGTTCATTGTTCGATACGTCCAGTGCATGTTGTGAGCGGGCACGGTAGCAGAGTTGCGTGGTTGGCGAAGTCGGCTTTGAAAATTGATTTATTCCCAACCGCAAAGTGAGTGCTTTAGGTTATCAACTGCACTCTGTCCCACAAAGCGAAATGCACGTCATCAGACGCAGACAATCCGTACCCATCAAAGCCCTGCACTTCCTGATAAACTGCCGTTTCCTGAGCAACCACCTTTGATGCTGCGCGTCAGCCTTCGCCAATTCAGGGTGATTGTTGCCATCACTTCTGTTGCTACATCACTACTGCCGATTGCTGATTTGTAGCAACGAATGTAGGGATGCTGCCTCTTTTTTTGCTGAAAATACTGATGACCATGCAGCCAGATATCGCACCAAACCCCCATTCAACAAGGCCTGGCCTATCCCGCCGCTTCTCCGTCGCCCCCATGATGGACTGGACCGATCACCATTGCCGCTATTTCATGCGGCTGCTCTCCAGCCAGGCATTGCTCTACACCGAGATGGTCACTACCGGTGCCTTGCTCCATGGCGACCGTGAGCGTTTCCTGCGTCACGACGAAACCGAGCACCCGTTGGCATTGCAACTGGGCGGCAGCACGGCGGCGGGCCTGGCGGCGTGTGCGCGGCTAGCGGAGGCGGCGGGGTATGACGAGGTCAATCTGAACGTCGGGTGTCCGAGTGATCGGGTGCAGAACAACATGATCGGCGCGTGCCTGATGGCGCACCCGCAGTTGGTGGCTGATTGCGTGAAGGCCATGCGCGATGCGGTGGGCATTCCGGTCACGGTCAAGCATCGCATCGGCATCAACGGCCGCGACAGTTATGCCGAGTTGTGCGATTTCGTCGGCACGGTTCATGATGCGGGTTGCCAGAGTTTTACGGTTCATGCGCGCATCGCGATTCTTGAGGGGCTGTCTCCCAAGGAGAACCGCGATATTCCGCCACTGCGTTATGACGTGGTTGCGCAACTGAAGACTGATTTTCCTGAACTGGAGATCGTCCTTAACGGCGGCATCAAGACGCTGGAGCAGTGCAGTGAGCATCTGCAGACGTTTGATGGCGTCATGCTGGGTCGTGAGGCGTATCACAACCCGTATCTGCTGGCGCAGGTGGATCAGCAATTGTTCGGCAGTGTTGCGCCGGTCATAAGTCGTCACGCGGCACTGGAGTCGATGCGGCCTTATATCGCCGCGCACATTGCCAGCGGCGGCAACATGCACCACGTGACCCGGCATATGCTCGGGCTTGGTCTGGGGTTCCCCGGCGCGCGGCGTTTTCGGCAGTTGTTGTCGGTGGATATCCACAAAGCGGAAAATCCGCTGCTGTTGCTGGATCAGGCGGCGAAGTTTCTCGAAGGGCATTGATCTCGCGCGCACCGTGCAATCTGGTTGTTCCGGGTCAAAAGAAGCGCTTATTCCAGTGGCGGCGTTGCCGGGCTCGGGCTATGTTGTCGGCATACCCCAACAAGGAAAACGCACATGCACAAAGTCCTGGTTCCTTTCGACGGCTCCGAGCACGCCATGCGCGCCCTGGGCTATGTCATCGAGCTGTCTGGCGACCTCAACAAGCCGCTGGAAGTGCATGTGCTGAACGTGCAGGCCAGCCCTATCGATTACAGCCTTTATCTGGCCCCCGACATGATTGATGGCGTGAAGGCCGGGCTGAAAAATGAAGGCAAGCGGGTGCTCGATGATGCGATTGCGCTGCTGGCGGCCGCGGGCGTGCCGTTCCAGGCCCACGTCGATCTGGGCAACGTTGCCGAGCAGGTTGAGGCCGAAGTTCAGCGGCTGGGTTGCGATGCTGTGGTCATGGGCACTCGCGGGCTTGGCAACTTTGGCGGTCTGTTGCTGGGCTCGGTGGCCACGCGAGTGATCCATGAAGTGTCGGTGCCCGTTACGCTCATCAAGTAGCACGCTTATCAGCTAAAAACTGCGCCTCACGGCTGCGCGGGCACGCGTGTCTGGCGCAGCAACTCGATGTTTTCCGGCGGCACCAGCTTGCGCAGCGATTTATACAGCGCACGGGTTTCCAGCAGGTTCCAGATGCGCAACATGGTTTCCAGTGCATCCAGCGGTTTGCTGATGAAGTCCCGCGCGCCCAATGCAAGGGCGCGCAGACGCGTATCCCGTGTCGCGTCGGCAGTCAGCACCATGATCGGCAGGTAGTCATTGGCCGGGATGCGTCGGTTTAGCTGTTCCAGCACCGCGAAGCCATCAAAATCGGGCATGTGCAGATCCAGCACCACCAGGTCGGGCTCGAAGCTGTTGAACAGGTCCAGCGTGCGCAAGGGTTCGGTGCTGCTCAGCACATTGGTCAACCCCTCGCGGGCAAGCAACTGCTCCATCAGATCGAGGTTGGGCCGCTGGTCGTCAATGATCAGGATACGAAAGTCTCCGCTCATACGGGCTCCGGCAAGTACTGGTCCAGGAGGGCGAGGAACACCGGCACCTGGATGGGTTTGATCAGAATGGCCGTTGCTCCGGCCTCTTTCAGTTCGCGTTGGGCATTGACGCTGGCGTCGGCGGTAATCATCAGCACCGGCGTGTTGGCGGTTGCGGGCAGGCGCCTCAGGCGTTGCAGCACCTCCAGCCCTTTGATGTCCGGCAGGTTGAGGTCCAGCAGAATCAGCTGGGGCGCATGTTGGCGTGCCAGGTCCAGCCCCAGTTGCCCCTGCATGCTCGACAACAACTGGATGCCGGGTCTGCGCTGCAACAGCGTTTCGATCAGCGCCATGCTCGACAGGTTGTCTTCGATACACAGCAGCTTGCCATGATAAGCCGGACGAGCAGCGGGGCGGGTTATTGGTACGGCATCGGCCGGACGCGGCGTCGCAACGGTCGGCGCGTGCACGGCAACAAAAGGCAGTGCAAGGGTGAAACGGCAACCTTCGTTCTGTGTGGTTTGCACTGACAGCGTGCCTTTCATCATCTCCAGCATGCTCTTGCTCAGCGCCAGCCCCAGCCCTGTGCCTTCGACGCTCGGGTTGGCATCCAGCCGTTCAAACGGCTTGAACAACTGACCGAGACGCTCCGGCGCAATGCCATAGCCGGTGTCTACCACGCTCACGGTGACGTGCTCAGCCGACCTGTCGACCTCAATGCGCACCTGACCGTCGGGGCGGTTGTACTTGATGGCGTTGGACAGCAGGTTCAGCAGCACCTGAACCAGACGCTGGCGGTCAGCGATAACGCCGAGTTCGTCAGGCAGGTGCGGCAACTCTTTGAGCTCGATGTTGCCATCCGCAGCCATCGGCGAAACCAGCACCAGCGTTTCCTTGAGGACGCTGGACAGCGAGACCGGTTCGAGGCTCAGGGACACATGCCCGGCTTCGATTCTGGCGATGTCGAGCACTTCATTGATCAACTTCAGCAAATGCTGGCCCGCGCGCAGGATATGGCCTACTTGCGGCCTCTGGCTGGCGGGCGAATCCATGTCCAGCAACTGGGCGAAGCCCAGAATGGAGTTCAGGGGCGTGCGCAGTTCATGGCTCATGCGCGAGAGAAATTCACTCTTCGCCCGGCTGGCGCGCTCGGCTTCTTCACGCGCAGTACCCAGGGCAATTTCGGCAACGCGACGATCGCTGATGTCGCGGGTGATCTTGGAAAAACCACGTAGCTCATCGTTGCTGTCGTATTGCGCGGTGATCACCACGCTGGCCCAGAAACGGCTGCCATCCTTGCGCCGTCGCCAGCTCTCTTCTGTGTAGCGTCCGTTGACGGTGGCTTCGTGCAGCGCCATGTCAGGGTGTTGCGGGCACTCTTGCGGCAGATAGAAAACCGAGAAATGCTGGCCGATGATTTCCTGCTCGGTGTAGCCCTTGATGCGTTCGGCGCCTGCGTTCCAGGTGGTGACATAGCCATTGCGGTCCAGCGCAAAAATGCCGTAATCCTTCACGCCTTCGATAATCAGCCGCAAGCGCTCCTCGTTGTCGCGCAGCGCCCGTTCGCGTTCGGCCAGCAACTGGCCAGCTTCGACCAGGCGCGTGCCGAGTTGACCGATCTCGTCTTTTTCGGGTGGCTGGGGCAGCAACGGGTGCCCGAGCGCCAGACGCTGAGCATTGCGTTGCACCTGATGCACCCTGGCGACGATGCCCTTGGACAGCATCAGTACCGCAAGAATGGCACCGAAAATTCCGCAGGCCGCCGCCAGCAGGGTAGACCACAACAAGCGCTCACGGGTCGCCGCCGCCGCTTCTGTACGCTCCGCCAGCAGGGCGTCCTCGCGCTCGCGCATCACGCCGATCCGTTCGCGCAACTGGTCGAGAACGTACTTGTTTTCGACCAGAATGGCGGCAACGTTTTCGTGGTCTTCCCTGCCCATCGAACGCAGCCTTTCCAGGCCGTCCACCTTGGTGCGGATCAGCGGTTCGATGGATTTGAGGTGCTCGCGCATCTGCTGATCACGGATATTGGCATCGAGCCGCACCAGCGCCGCGTTTATCAGCGGTTGCGCATTGATGTAGCCGGGCAGGAAGTCTTCCTGATGGGTGAGCAGATAGCCACGCACACTGGCCGCACCTTCTGCGATTTGGGTATGAAGCGTCTGAATGTCGCCCTGCACCAGCAGCACCCGGCGCACATCTTCCTCGGCTTGCGCGGTCTGGCGTTCGGCGATGTAGATGAGCACCAGCGAAAACATGAGCATTGCCAGCGGCAGGGAAATCGCAACCAGCGCCTTGCCGCGTAACGGCAGGTCTTCCCAGCGGCTGCTGCCGGTTGCCGTCATCGCCAGTCGCTCGCCGACTGGCTCACCAGCCCCAGTGCCACGCCGCGTACCGCCGCCTGGGTGCGATCCGAAGCGCCCAGCTTGCCAATGACCTTTTCCACGTGCGCCTTGGCGGTGCCGGTGGTGATGCCGAGTTTTTCGCCGATCTCCCGATTGCTGAAGCCGCCTGCAACCAGCCCCAGCACCTGGCGTTCACGGGGCGTCAGCGCTTCCGGCACGCTCGCGCCACTGGTGTTGCGTTCGGTCATGCGTCGCAGCAGGCGCGCACTGACGGCGCTGTTCAATGCCTCTTCGCCACGTGCCACGCGTTGCAGGCCGTCGATCACTTCGTCGCGGCTGGCATCCTTGAGCAGATAGCCCACCGCGCCCGCGCTGATGGCAGCTTCCAGATGGTCGGTGCTGTCGTCCATGGTGAAAATCACCACTTTCAGACCGGGCATGCGTTGTTGAAGAATACGCGCCGCTCCCAGCCCGTTGAGCACCGGCATGCGGATATCGAGAATCGCGATGTCCGGTTGCAGCGCCTGGCACAGGTCGATCGCCTGCTGGCCGTCGGCAGCCTGGCCAACCACTTCGAATTCCGGATGGCCCGCCAGTAACGAGACGAACCCGGTGCGGGTCACCTCATGATCGTCCGCCAGAACCAGTCGCACAGTGTCAGTCATGTTATTGCCTTGTCTGCAGTAAAAGGGACGATGGTGCGTAGCCGGGTGCCACGCCCGGGGCGGCTGACGCAGGTCAGGCGGCCACCCAGCAGGCTGGCGCGTTCCTGCATGGCCACCAGGCCCAGCTTCTGCACGCCCGTGCCGTTGATTGGTTTTTCGGTGATGAAACCACGGCCGTTGTCCTGCAGCCTTAGTGAAACGTTTCCGTCACTCAGTTCCAGCGCCAGTTCTACGCAACTGGCATTGGCGTGCTTGAGCACGTTATTGATGCCTTCCTGAGCGATGCGGAACAGTGCGATTTCCAGGTGGCTGGGCAGGCGCTCCAGAGACTGCGACGTCCACTGCACGATGATGCCCGCTTCACGCAGCCGATCGGCTTCCTTGTCGACGGCCTGCCACAGCCCGAAATCGTCCAGCACGGCCGGTCGCAGGCCGCTGATCAATTGCCGACCCTCACCAACGCAATGCTGCGCCAGTTTCAGGATGGCCTGCAGATCGGCGTCCAGTTGCGCTGGCAGTTCCGGGCAGCGACCGGCAAACCCCTGCAAGCGCTGGTGAAGGCCAGCCAGAGTCTGGGCCAGCCCGTCATGCAGGTCGTAGGCCACGCGTTTGCGTTCGTCTTCCTGCGCTGTGAACAGCTGACGAACCAGTTGTGACATGGTTCGGTCGCGCGCAACCAGCGCTTCGAGCAGGCGATTGTTCTCCAGATGCGCCGCGAGCAGGGTGGCGAGCAGTTGCAGAGACTCGATGTCTTCACCATCGGGTGCGCTGATGGCGACGCTGTTGGCCAGCACCAGCGTACCGAAAGAGCCCTCATCGGCGCCGCGCAAAGGCAGCAGCAGTACGCAGGGCAGGTGAGTGCCCGGCCGCTCCAGCCATTGCGGACCGATGGCCAGCGGGTCGGCAGTCGTTTCGAGGGTGCTCAGGCGTTCTTTGCTGCCATGACGGGCGGTGGTCTGCACGCCGTTGTCGGCGCCCCATTCCAGCAGCAGGCCGTGGTCCATCGCCACAAACGCGCACGCTCGCTGCAACACGCATTTGCGCATGGCTTCGGGGGGCAACTGGATCAGTTCCTGACCCGTATCGACCAGCAGACGAAGGCGTGCGGCACGGCTTTGCGACTGGCGATAATGGTTGCGGATGGCCAGCGCGCTTGCCGGGTCGTGGGGTGGGCTTTGCATGGGGTCTCCAGCGAAGGGCTATGTCAACGAGGGCTGCGTCGGCGAGACGCCACGCCAGCGTTGGCATATAGAGAAGTGACGCTATTAGAACTGTAACAGGAGGTAAAGCCCATCTGCCGATCGGCATACAAAGATAACCCCGGTTGGCCGATGGCTAGCCGGGGCGGGGAAGGCAAAGTAGCTCTCACTGAATCCCTGAACAGATCCCCGTAGGAGAATAGCGATGAAAACGAAATTGACCGCCCTGGCCCTGTTGCTGGCTGTGAGTGCACCGATGGTTCAGGCTGCTGCCGAGCCGTCCGGCTACACCTACCGCATGGTCGCCGAGGCGCCAAGCAGCGTGAATGACAAGGAAATTGCCGGTCTGTTTGATCGCTGGAACAAAGCCTTGCAGACCGGTAACCCGAAGACAGTCGCCTCGTTGTATGCACAGGATGCAGTCTTGCAGCCTACGGTCTCCAACAAGGTACGTGCTACCCCGGCTGAGATCACCGACTACTTTGATCACTTCCTGGTGCTCAAGCCGGTTGGCGAGATCAACTACCGGGAGATCCGTCGCCTGGGGCCTGATGCAGCAGCGGACAACGGTGTCTACACCTTCACCCTGACAGCGGCAGACGGCAAAAAAACCAAGGTGCAGGCACGTTATTCGTTCCTTTACCACCGCATCGGCAACGAGTGGAAGATTCTCAACCACCACTCTTCGGCCATGCCGGAAATACAGCCTGAGTACCAGGTCAGCCGCTGATCGACAACCGATAGTCAGCTGATACGAAAAAATCCGGAGCCATGGCCCCGGATTTTTTTCGTCTGTCTGAAGGGTCAGGCTTCGGCAGTGGTGCCGTTGACCTTGCGGCAATGAATCAGCGCATCACGGATCATGAAATTGACCAGCGTCGGCGATACGCCCAGTTCCTTGGCGATGTCCTTCTGCGGCACGCCGTGCAGGCGATACATCTCGAACGCGTAACGGGTGCGGGGCGGCAACTCGCTCAGGGCGTCGGCGATTTTCTCCAGGCTTGTGAAATTGATGTGCGAGATTTCTGGCGATGCACCCTGAATCACCACATTCAGCCCCTCGGCCTCAGGGCCGGTGTATTTCTGTTCCAGTGCCTGCTTGCGGTAGTGATCAATGGCCAGATTGCGCACGATCTGAAAGAGATAGCTGAGCTGTGCCTTGAAGGTCAGCGTGGCCTGAGGCGCGGAGCGCAATCTGAAGAACGCATCCTGCACAACGTCCTCGGCGCGAGACCGGCAGCCCACGATGCGCGCGGCAATCTTGACCAGCAGCAGATAGTTGTCGACGAATGCCTGGAGTAGCGGTGACTCGCACTTACTTGTGATTACGTGTTCCGTCATGGAATTCACCTTGCTGCAAAGCCAATGGGGGGGAGGGCTGCACGAGAAGCAGCGCCGTCACATGGGGCAACAAATTAGCCTTAATGATAATTATTGTCAAATGCGAAAGCCAATCAGCGCACTTTAAAAGTGCGACTCGGTTGGCCACGCGCTCGCGGCGGGCATTCACGCCTAATTATTTGCAGACGCCATCCGTTCTCATTGGTGACAGGCCCGACCACGGTTGCGGCCAGGGAATACCTCAGGAGAACCCCATGCGTTTCGATCACGCGCCTCGCCGCTTTTACACCCGCGCCCACCACCGGACGGTTTCGATATGAGCACGCCTGTGAGCCTGACGCTGTTCTGCCTGCCGTTCTCTGGCGCCAGCGCGATGTTCTACAGCCCCTGGCGGCGCAAATTGCCCGAGTGGCTGAACGTGCGCCCGCTGGAGCTTCCCGGTCGCGGCATGCGTATGGACGAACCGTTGCAGGCCGACATCGTGCGACTGGCCAACCACCTGGCTGACGAGATCAGCGCCGAACTGGACAAACCTTATGCGCTGTTTGGTCACAGCCTGGGCGGGCTGCTGGCCTTCGAACTGGTGCATGCGTTGCGTGAGCGAGGTCTGCCCGCGCCGCTGGCGTTGTTTGCCTCGGCCACTGCGGGCCCGGTGCGTCGCGATGTCAGCGAATACGCGGTCGCCAAGACCGACGAGCAACTGATCGCGCGACTGCGCACGCTTAAGGGCACCAGCGAAAACGTTATCGCCAACCAAGAGCTGATGCAGTTGATGCTGCCGATCCTGCGCGCCGACTTTTTGCTCTGCGGCAGCTTTGTGTACGGCCGGCGCGAGCCGTTGAGCGTGCCGATTCACGTGTTTGGCGGCAAGCAGGACAGCGTTAGCGTCGAGCAACTGCTCGACTGGCAGGAGGAAACCTGCACTGGCTTTTCGCTGGACATGTTCGAAGGGCACCACTTCTATCTGGTCGATGAGCAAGCGCAATTGCTTCGCCATCTGCGGCGGTACTGCGAGCAGCACCTGGCCCGTTGGCGCAATAGCGCTTCACGGCAGTTGAGCCGGGCCGCCGGTTAAGCGTTTCTGGCTCTTTTGCCTCGCGCGCGGCCCCACCCCAGGGCGCGCGTTTTTCTTGACATTCAGATCTTATCTGGCACGCCGAATCTAGCAGGAACCCCATCATGGATGCGTTTGAACTCCCCGACACCCTGGCTCAGGCCCTTCAGCGTCGCGCCTCGCAGACGCCGGATCGGCTGGCCCTGCGTTTTCTCACCGACGAGAAAACCCAAGGGCTGGTGTTGACCTACCGTGATCTGGACCTGCGCGCACGCACCATCGCCGCCGCGCTGCAAAGCCAGGCTGCGCCGGGCGATCGGGCGATTCTGCTGTTCCACAGCGGGCCGGATTATGTCGCTGCGTTTTTCGGCTGCCTGTACGCCGGTGTGATCGCGGTGCCGGCTTACCCGCCGGAATCCAACCGCCGTCATCATCAGGAGCGGCTGCTGTCGATCATTGCTGATGCCGAGCCACGTCTGGTGCTGACCGCTTCCGACGTGCAGCCTGCCTTGTTGCAGATGGAAGAACTGGCCGCTGCCGGTGCGCCGCCACTGCTGTGTGTCGATACGCTGGACAGCGCTTTGGCCGATGGCTGGCAGGGGCCGCAGTTGCAAGCCGACCACATCGCGTTTCTGCAATACACCTCGGGCTCGACGGCCTTGCCCAAAGGCGTGCAGGTCAGTCATGGCAATCTGGTCGCCAACGAGCTGTTGATTCGGCATGGCTTTGGCATCGACGTCAACCCGGACGACGTGATCGTCAGCTGGCTGCCGCTGTATCACGACATGGGCCTGATCGGCGGCTTGTTGCAACCGATTTTCAGCGGCGTGCCGTGCATCCTCATGGCCCCGGCCTATTTCCTCACGCGGCCGTTACGCTGGCTGGAGGCGATCAGTGAATACGGTGGCACCATCAGCGGCGGGCCTGATTTTGCCTACCAACTGTGCAGCGCACGGGTCAGCGATTCGGCGCTGGAGCGGCTGGACCTGAGTCGCTGGCGCGTGGCGTATTCCGGCTCCGAGCCGATCCGCGAAGACAGCCTGAATGCGTTCGCCGAGAAATTTGCCAGTTGTGGCTTCACGCCGGACAGCTTCATGGCGTCCTACGGCCTGGCCGAAGCCACGCTGTATGTGGCCGGCGGCAAGCGCGGCAAGGGCATTCCTTCGTTGCGTCTGGATACGCAGGCGCTGGCGCGCAACGTGGCCGAACCGGGCGACGGTCAACCGGTCATGAGCTGCGGCACCGGCCAGCCGGGGCACGGCGTGTTGATTGCCGACCCTGTCACCCTGCACGTGCTGGCTGAAAACAGCATTGGCGAAGTCTGGGCCAGTGGGCCGAGCATCGCCCACGGTTACTGGCGCAACCCTGAAGCCAGCGCCAAAACCTTCGTCCAGCATGACGGCCAGACCTGGCTGCGCACCGGCGATCTGGGCTTTCAGCGCCACGGCGAGCTGTACATCACCGGCCGTTTGAAAGACATGCTCATCGTGCGCGGGCACAACCTGTACCCGCAAGACATCGAGAAAGTGATCGAGCGCGAAGTCGATGTGGTGCGCAAAGGTCGCATTGCAGCATTTGCCGTCAATCAGGACGGCAGTGAAGGCATCGGCATTGCCGCTGAAATCAGCCGCAGCGTGCAGAAAATCCTGCCGCCCGAAGCGCTGATCAAACTCATCCGGCAGACCGTGGCCGAAGCCTTTCAGGAAGCGCCGAGCGTTGTCGTGCTGCTCAATCCGGGGGCGTTGCCCAAGACTTCCAGCGGCAAATTGCAGCGTTCGGCCTGCCGCATCCGACTGGCCGATGGCAGCCTCGACAGCTATGCCGTATTTCCTGCATCCGGTACAACCATTCAAAACCACACTTCAAGCACCGGCTCGGAACTGCAAGCGCAGATCGCCAGCGTCTGGTGCGAGCAGTTGCAGTGCGAACAGGTCAGCGCCGACGATCATTTTTTCCTGCTCGGCGGCAACTCGATTGTGGCGACCCAGGTGGTGGCCAGGTTGCGCGAGACGCTGGGCATCGACCTGAACCTGCGGCTGCTGTTTGAAGCGCCAACGCTGTCAGCCTTTGCTGCGCAGATAGAAGCGCTTCAGATCGCTGCATCGCAAGGCAACAGTCAGGCGCAGAACGCTATCGTTCGCCTGCCGGGCAACGAGCATCTGCCGCAATCGCTGGCGCAGAACCGTTTGTGGTTCCTTTGGCAGCTTGATCCGCAAAGCAGCGCCTACAACATTCCTGGTGGGCTGCACCTGCGTGGCGAGCTGGATATCAATGCATTGCGCAGCAGCTTCCAGCGCCTGATTGAACGGCATGAATCACTGCGTACGCGGTTTTACGAACAGGACGGTGTGGCCCTGCAACGCATCGACGCAGCGGGCGAATTCCAGTTGCACAGCATCGACATCAGCGAGCTGCCCGGCGAGGAGCGCCAGGCGCGTGCGCGTGCGATCCGTGAAGAGCAGGCGCGTCTGCCGTTCGATCTGCAAAACGGCCCGTTGCTGCGCGTTACGCTGCTGCAACTGGACGAAGAAGAGCATCAGTTGCTGGTCACGCTGCACCACATCATTGCTGATGGCTGGTCGCTGAATGTGCTGATCGACGAGTTCTCGCGCCTCTATGCATCGGCTGTTCAAGGTCAGACCCTGGAACTGACGCCTTTGCCGCTGCGCTACGCCGACTACGGCCAATGGCAGCGTGAATGGCTGGCGCAAGGCGAGGCCGAGCGTCAGCTCGACTACTGGAAGCAGCAACTGGGTGATGAGCAGCCAACCCTGACGCTGAGCACCGATCACTCGCGTTCGCTGCGCAAGCAGCACAGCGCTTCGCGTTACAGCCTGCGCCTGAGCGCCGAACTGAGCGCGGCGCTGAGCAATACGGCGCAGGCCTGGCAATCGACACCGTTCATGCTCTTGCTGGCCGGCTTCCAGACCCTGTTGCATCGCTACAGCGGGCAGACCGATATTCGCATCGGCGTGCCCGGTGCCAACCGCCCGCGCCATGAAACTCAGGGCCTGATCGGCTTCTTCATCAACACCCTGGTGCTGCGTGCGCAACTGGACCCACGCCTGCCGTTTTCGACCCTGCTGAGCCAGACCCGCCAAGCCGCACTCGACGCCCAAGCGCATCAGGACGTGCCGTTCGAGCAACTGGTCGAAGCCTTCCCGCAGGCGCGTGAGCATGGTTTGTTTCAGGTCATGTTCAACCACCAGCAACGCGACCTCAGCGCCTTGCGCCGGCTGCCGGGGCTGCTTGCCGAAGAGCTGCCGTGGCACAGCCGCGAGGCCAAGTTCGACCTGCAACTGCACAGCGAAGAGGACCGTAACGGTCGCCTCAACCTGTCCTTCGACTACGCCGACGAGTTGTTCGAGCGCGACACTATCGTGCGTCTGGCCCGGCACTATGTTCAGTTACTGACCCAGGTCAGCCAGCAGGCACAGGTCGCGCTGGGCGACCTGCAATTACTCAACGCTGACGAGCTGGCCGAACAGGCGCAATGGAGCGCCGCGGCCTGCACGCCTGCGCAAAACTGGTTGCCTGAATTGCTGGAGCGTCAGGCGCTGCAAACCCCTGAGCGTATTGCGCTGGTGTGGGAGGGCGGCAGCCTCGATTTCGCCAGCCTGCATGCCCAGGCCAATCGTCTGGCGCATTACCTGCGTGACAAAGGCGTCGGCCCGGACATCAAGGTGGCGATTGCCGCCGAGCGTTCGCCACAGCTGTTGATCGGTCTGTTGGCGATCCTCAAGGCCGGTGGCGCTTACGTGCCGCTGGACCCGGATTACCCGACGGATCGACTGGCCTACATGCTGCAGGACAGCGGCGTCGAACTGCTGCTGACCCAGAGCCATCTGCTCGGCGACCTGCCGAGTGCCGAGGGCGTTTGCACGCTGGCGATGGACATGCTGCACCTGGACAACTGGCCGGTCAGCGCGCCGGGCCTGCACCTGCACGGCGACAATCTGGCCTACGTGATTTACACCTCGGGTTCCACCGGTCAGCCCAAAGGCGTCGGCAACACCCACGCGGCCCTGGCCGAGCGCCTGCAATGGATGCAGGCCACGTACGCGCTGGACGAAACCGACGTGCTGATGCAAAAGGCACCGATCAGCTTCGACGTGTCGGTGTGGGAATGTTTCTGGCCGCTGATCACCGGCAGCCGCCTGCTGCTGGCAGGCCCCGGCGAACACCGCGACCCGCACCGAATCGCGCAACTGGTCAACGAATATGGCGTGACCACGCTGCATTTCGTGCCGCCTCTGCTGCAACTGTTCATCGACGAACCGCTGACGCAGCAGTGCAGTAGCCTGCGTCGCCTGTTCTCCGGCGGCGAAGCGCTGCCGAGTGAACTGCGCAACCGGGTGCTGGAGCAACTGCCGAACGTGCAGTTGCACAACCGTTATGGCCCGACCGAAACCGCGATCAACGTCACTCATTGGCAGTGCCTGCGTGCCGATGGCCTGCGTTCGCCCATCGGTCGTCCGCTGGGTAACGTGCTGTGCCGGGTGCTGGACAGCGAGCTGAACCCGCTGCCACGCGGGGTGGCCGGTGAGCTGTGCATCGGTGGCATCGGCCTGGCGCGTGGTTATCTGAACCGTCCGGGCCTGACTGCCGAACGCTTTATCGCCGATCCGCTGGGCCAGCCGGGCGAACGCCTGTACCGCACGGGTGACCTTGTGCGCTGGGCGACTGATGGCGCGCTGGAATATCTGGGGCGTCTCGATCAGCAGGTCAAACTGCGCGGTTTCCGCGTCGAACCGCAGGAAATCGAAGCCCGCCTGTTGGCTCAACCGGGCGTTGGTCACGCCGCCGTGCTGGTGCGCGAAACCGCCGCTGGCCCGCAACTGATCGGTTATTACACCGCCGAAGCCGGGCAGGAAGTTCAGGCCGAGCACATCAAATCGGCCCTGGCGCTGGAACTGCCGGACTACATGGTCCCGGCGCAACTGGTGCGCCTCGACAGCATGCCGCTGAGCCCGAGCGGCAAGCTGGATCGCCGCGCCTTGCCCGAGCCGCAATGGCAAACCCGCGAACATGTCGAGCCGCACACCGACCTGCAAAAGCAGATCGCCGCTGTCTGGCGACAAGTGCTGGGCGTGCCGCGTGTCGGCCTGCGCGATGACTTTTTCGAGCTGGGCGGGCACTCGTTGCTGGCCACGCAGATCATTTCCCGTGTGCGTCAGGCTTGCGACATCGACCTGCCGTTGCGGGCGCTGTTCGAGGCCAGCGAGCTGGGCGCATTCGCTGAACAGGTTCAAACCCTTCAGCAGTCTGGCGCACGCAACAGCCTGCAACCTATTGCCCGCGTCGATCGCAGCCAGCCGGTGCCGCTGTCCTATTCGCAACAACGCATGTGGTTCCTCTGGCAGATGGAACCGGACAGCCCGGCGTACAACGTCGGCGGCATGGCGCGCTTGAACGGTGTGTTCGATATCGAGTGTTTCGAGGCCGCGCTGCAAGCCTTGATCCTGCGCCACGAAACCCTGCGTACTACCTTCCCGAGCGTCAACGGCGTGGCCTGCCAGAAAGTTTCCGGGCAGACCGGCCTGAGCGTGCAGTGGCAGGACTACTATGCGCTGCCTACCGAGGTTCGTCAGCAGTGCATTCAGGCGCTGGCCGACAGCGAGGCGCATCAACCCTTCGATCTGGAAACCGGGCCGTTGCTGCGTGCCTGTCTGGTCAGGGCGGCGGAGCTTGAACATTACTTCGTCCTGACCCTGCACCACATCGTCACCGAAGGCTGGGCGATGGATATCTTCGCCCGCGAACTGGGCCTGCTTTACGAAGCGTTTCTGGACGGCAAGCCGTCGCCGCTGGAGCCGCTGGCGGTGCAGTACCTCGATTACAGCGTCTGGCAGCGTCAGTGGATGGAAGCCGGCGAGCGTCAGCGCCAACTGGATTACTGGACCGCGCAACTGGGCAACGAGCATCCGCTGCTGGAACTGCCTTGCGACCGGCCGCGTCCGCCCGTGCAAAGCCATCAGGGCGAGCTGTACCGCTTCGATCTGGACCCCGAGCTGGCCGCCAAAGTCCGCGCTTTCAATGCCCGCAACGGTTTGACCCTGTTCATGACCATGACCGCCACGCTGGCGGTGCTGCTCTACCGTTACAGCGGCCAGAATGACCTGCGCATCGGTGCACCGGTGGCCAACCGCATTCGTCCGGAAAGCGAAGGGTTGATCGGCGCGTTCCTCAACACCCAGGTGCTGCGCGTGCAGCTCGACGGGCAGATGAGCGTCGCGCAGTTATTTGAACAGGTGCGCCACACGGTAATTGAAGGTCAGTCGCATCAGGACTTGCCGTTCGATCATCTGGTCGAAGCCCTGCAACCGCCACGCAGCGCGGCCTACAACCCGCTGTTCCAGGTGATGTGCAACGTGCAGCGCTGGGAATTCCAGCAAAGCCGCGATCTGGCGGGCATGACTGTCGACTACCTGGTCAACGATGCGCGGGCTACCAAATTCGACCTCAACCTGGAAGTCACCGAGCTGGATCACCGCCTGGGTTGCTGCCTGACCTACAGCACCGATCTGTTCGACGAACCGCGCATCGCGCAGATGGCCGAACATTGGCTGAACCTGCTGCAAGCGTTGCTCGTCAATCCGCAGCAGCGTTTGAGTGAGCTGCCGCTGTTGCAGAACGCCGAGCGCCAGCAGTTGCTCGACAGCCTCGGTGTTGAAGCGGGCGAGCAGCGTCTCGATCAGTGCATTCACAGCCTGTTTGCCGAACAGGCCCGATTGCGCCCACAGGCGGCGGCGCTGACCTTTGCCGGCGAAACCCTGAGTTACGCCGAGCTGAACGCCCGTGCCAACCAACTGGCTGGAATGCTGCGCCAGCGCGGCGTCGGCCCGCAGGTGCGGGTTGGTCTGGCGCTGCCGCGCTCGCTGGACATGGTTGTCGGCCTGCTGGCAATCCTCAAGGCCGGTGGCGCCTACGTGCCGCTCGACCCGGAATACCCGCTGGAACGCCTGCACTACATGATCGAAGACAGCGGCGTCGGTCTGTTGTTGAGCGATCGAGCGTTGTTTGCCGCGTTGGGCGAGTTGCCTGCCGGTGTGGCCCACTGGTGCCTGGAAGACGATCAGCCTCTGCTGGAGGCTTTCTCGTCCGATGAACTGCCGTTTATCAGCCTGCCGCAGCATCAGGCGTACCTGATTTACACCTCCGGTTCGACCGGCAAGCCCAAGGGCGTGGTGGTGTCCCATGGTGAAATCGCCATGCATTGCCAGGCGGTGATGCGTCGCTTCGACATGCAGCCGGACGACTGCGAACTGCATTTCTATTCGATCAACTTCGATGCCGCCACCGAGCGTCTGTTGGTGCCGTTGCTCAGCGGCGCACGCGTGGTATTGCGCGCGCAAGGCCAGTGGGACGCCGAAGAAATCTGCACGCTGATTCGTGAGCAGCAGGTCAATATTCTCGGTTTCACCCCCAGCTATGGCAGCCAGTTGGCGCAATGGCTGGCGATCCAGGGTCAGACCTTGCCGGTGCGCATGTGCATCACCGGCGGCGAAGCGCTGACCGGCGAACACTTGCAGCGCATTCGTGCAGTCTTTCAGCCGGAACTGTTCTTCAACGCCTATGGCCCGACTGAAACGGTAGTCATGCCGCTGGCCAGCCTGGCGCCGCAGCAACTGGAGGAAGGCGAAGCCAGCGTACCGATTGGCCGCATCGTCGGGGCGCGCGTTGCCTATATTCTCGACGCCGATCTGGCGTTGGTGCCGCAGGGCGCCAGTGGTGAGTTGTACATCGGCGGTGCCGGTCTGGCTCAGGGCTATCATCAGCGCCCCGGCATGACCGCCGAGCGTTTCGTGGCTGATCCGTTCGCCAGCAATGGCGGGCGTCTGTACCGCACCGGCGACCTGGTGCGCCAGCGCACTGACGGTCTGGTGGAGTACCTGGGGCGTATCGACCATCAAGTGAAGATTCGTGGTTTCCGCATCGAACTGGGCGAAATCGAAAGCCGATTGCTTGAGCATGAGTCGATTCGCGAAGCCGTGGTGCTGGCGCTGGACACGCCGTCGGGCAAGCAACTGGCAGGCTATCTGGTCAGTGAGATGGCCGGTCAGGGCGATGAACAGCAGGCGCAACTGCGTGAATCGCTGAAAGCGCACCTCAAGGCGCAGTTGCCGGATTACATGGTGCCAACCCACCTGATGCTGCTCGCCAGCATGCCGCTGACCGCCAACGGCAAGCTGGATCGCCGCGCCTTGCCTGCACCGGGCCCGGAGCTCAATCGTCAGCATTACATCGCGCCCGCCAGCGAGCTGGAGCAGCAACTGGCGGCGATCTGGTGCGCGGTGCTGAACGTCGAGAAAGTCGGCCTCAACGACAACTTCTTCGAGCTGGGCGGTGATTCGATCCTGTCGATTCAAGTGGTTAGCCGCGCGCGTCAGGCGGGTATTCATTTCAGCCCGCGTGATCTGTTTCAGCATCAGACCGTGCAGACCCTGGCCGCTGTGGCGACCACCCGTGAACTGATTCAGGCCGAACAGGGGCTGCTTGAAGGTGCGTCCGCGCTGACGCCGATTCAGCACTGGTTCTTCGACACGCCGATCCCGCAGCGCCAGCACTGGAATCAGTCGCTGGTGCTGGAGCCGGTCAGCGCCCTTGATCCACGTATTCTGGAGCAGGCGTTACGGGCCGTGCTTGAACAGCACGACGCCTTGCGCCTGAGTTTCACCGAGCAGAACGGCAAGTGGCAGGCCGAGCACCGCGCCGTCACCGCTGAAACCCTGCTGATCCAGGCGCGGGTTGCCGACATGGCCGAATGTGCAGCCTTGTACGCCGATACCCAGCGCAGCCTCGACCTGCAAAACGGCCCGCTGCTGCGTGCCTTGCTGGTTGACGGGGCGCAGGGCCAGCAACGCCTGTTGATGGTCATTCACCACCTGGTGGTTGATGGCGTTTCGTGGCGTGTGCTGCTCGACGATTTGCAAACGGCTTATCGCCAGTTGAGCGACGTTACGCCAGTGCGTTTCGCCGCCAAGACCAGTGCGTTCCGCGACTGGGCCGCGCGCTTGCAGGCCTATGCGGGTAATGAATCGTTACGTGAAGAGTTGCATGTCTGGCAGCGTCAACTGGGCGGTCCTGCGACCAATCTGCCGTGCCATAACTCGCAGGGCGGCCAGCAGAATCGTCACGCGCAAACGGTCAGCGTGCGGCTGGATGCCGAACGTACCCGGCAACTGCTGCAACAGGCCCCCAGCGCCTACCGCACTCAGGTCAACGACCTTCTGCTGACGGCACTGGCGCAAGTGGTCTGCCGTTGGAGCGGGCAGCCATCGGCCCTGATCCAGCTGGAAGGGCACGGTCGCGAAACCCTGTTTGACGACATCGACCTGACCCGCACCGTGGGCTGGTTCACCAGCGCCTATCCGCTGCGCCTCACGCCAGCACTGGCTGCCGACGCAGCGCCGGGCGACTCGATCAAGGCGATCAAGGAGCAACTGCGCCAGGTGCCGCACAAAGGCCTTGGCTATGGCATGCTGCGCTATCTGGCCGACGCTGCCAGCAAGGCCGCCATGCAGGCGCTGCCAGTGGCGCCGATCACCTTCAATTACCTTGGCCAGTTCGACCAGAGCTTCGCCGACGATGCGCTGTTCCGTCCGCTGGAAGAGTCGGCGGGCGCGGCCCACGATCCGCACGCGCCGCTGCCCAACGAGCTGAGCATCGACAGCCAAGTGTATGGCGGCGAACTGCTGCTGCGCTGGACCTTCAGCGCCGAGCGTTATCAGCCCGCGGCCATCGAAGCGTTGGCGCAGGCTTATCTGAATCAGTTGCAGGCGCTGATTGCCCATTGCCTGAGCGATGGCAGCGGTGGTCTGACGCCTTCGGACTTCCCGCTGGCCGATCTGGATCAGACGCAACTCGACGCGCTGCCGGTCCCTGCGACGCACATTGAGGACGTCTACCCGCTGACGCCGATGCAGGAGGGCATGCTGCTGCACACCCTGCTGGAACCCGGCACCGGCCTGTATTACATGCAGGACCGCTACCGCATCAACAGCGCGCTCGACCCGGAGCGTTTCGCCCAGGCCTGGCAGGCGGTGATTGCCCGTCACGAAGCGCTGCGTGCCTCGTTCTGCTGGGACATTGGCGAAACCATGCTGCAGGTCATTCACAAGCCAGGCAGCACGCCGATTGATTATCTGGACTGGCGTGATGTGCTTGCGGACGAACAGGAACCGCGCTTGCAGGCCTTGCTCAAGTCCGAGCGCGAGGCTGGTTTCGATCTGCTCAATCAGCCGCCGTTCCACCTGCGCCTGATCCGCGTCGATGAAGCGCGCTATTGGTTCATGATGAGCAACCACCACATCCTCATCGATGCCTGGTGCCGTTCGCTGCTGATGAACGACTTCTTCGACATTTACACCGCGTTGGGTGAAGGGCGTGAAGCACAACTGACGCCTGCGCCGCGCTATCGCGATTACATCGGCTGGCTGCAACGCCGTGGCCTGGTGCAGGCGCGCGACTGGTGGCAGCACAACCTGCGCGGCTTTGAACGGCCGACGCCGATCCCCAGCGACCGTCCGTTCCTGCGTGAACATGCCGGTGACAGCGGCGGCATGGTGGTGGGCGATTGTTACACCCGTCTTGATGAGCGCGACGGCGCACAACTGCGTGAACTGGCCCAGCAGCATCAACTGACCGTCAACACGTTCGCCCAGGCGGCGTGGGCCTTGACCTTGCGGCGCATGAGCGGTGATCGCGACGTCGTGTTCGGCGTTACCGTGGCCGGGCGACCGGTGGAATTGCCGCAGATGCAGCGCACCGTCGGCCTGTTCATCAACACCATCGCCCTGCGCGTGGGCATGCCGGGCGACGAACAGCGCTGCACGGTTCGTGACTGGCTAAGCCAGTTGCTGGACAGCAACATGCAACTGCGCGAGTACGAATACCTGCCGCTGGTGACCATTCAGGAAAACAGCGAGCTGCCCAAGGGCCAACCGCTGTTCGACAGCCTGTTCGTGTTTGAAAACGCGCCGGTGGAAGTCTCGGTGCTCGACCGTGCGCAAAGCCTCAATGCCACCTCTGATTCCGGCCGCACCCACACTAACTATCCGCTGACGGCCGTGTGCTATCCGGGTGATGACCTGGGCCTGCACCTGTCCTACGACCAGCGTTATTTCGACGAATCCACCGTGCAGAGCATGCTCGACGAGTTCAAGCGCCTGCTGCTGGCGCTGATCGAAGGTTTCCATGGCGACATGGCCGGGCTGGCGCTGGTCAGCGAGCAGGAGCGCACGTTCCTGATCGAGGGCTGCAACCAGAGCGATCACGCTTACCCGCTGGATAAGAGCTACGTCGAACTGTTTGAAGCGCAGGTTGAAGCGCATCCAGAGCGTATTGCGGTCAGTTGTCTGGATCGCCAGCTTGGCTACGCCGAGCTGAATATCGCCAGCAATCGACTGGGCCATGCGCTGATCGAGGCCGGGGTTGGCTTCGATCAGCCGGTGGCTTTGCTGGCCGAGCGCGGGCCTGAATTGCTCGGCATGATCATCGGCAGCTTCAAGGCCGGTGCCGGTTACCTGCCGCTGGACCCGGCGCTGCCGAATGTGCGATTGAGCGGCATCATCGCCCAGAGCCGCACGCCGGTGCTGGTGTGCAGTGCGCAATGTCTGGATCAGGGCAGGGCGCTGCTTGAGGTGCTGCCCGAGTCCCATCGTCCGCAGTTGAGGGTCTGGGAAGACGTGCAGCAGAGCGAATCAGCGCAGCACAATCCGGGTCGCTACAGCGCGGCGGATAACCTGGCTTACGTGATTTTCACTTCCGGCTCCACCGGGCTGCCGAAGGGCGTGATGGTTGAGCAGCGCGGCATGCTCAATAACCAGTTGAGCAAGGTGCCCTACCTGAACCTGCGCGACAGCGATGTGATCGCCCAGACCGCTTCGCAAAGTTTCGACATCTCGGTCTGGCAGTTCCTCGCCGCGCCGCTGTTTGGCGCGCGGGTGGACATCGTGCCGAACGATATCGCCCGCGACCCGCAGGCCCTGTTGGCGCATGTGCAGGCGCAGCGCATCAGCGTGCTGGAAAGCGTGCCGTCGCTGATTACCGGCCTGCTTGCCGAACAGCACGCCACCCTCGACAGCCTGCGCTGGCTGCTGCCGACCGGCGAAGCCATGCCGCCGGAGCTGGCCAGCCAGTGGCTGCAACGCTACCCGGCTATCGGGCTGGTGAATGCCTATGGTCCGGCTGAATGTTCCGACGACGTGGCGTTCTTCCGCGTTGACGCGGACTCCACACGCAGCGCGTACCTGCCGATCGGTTCGCCGACTGACAACAATCGCCTGTACCTGCTCGACGACGCGCTGGACCTTGTGCCGCTGGGCGCAGTGGGCGAGTTGTGCGTCGCCGGGGCCGGGGTCGGTCGTGGTTATGTCGCGGATCCTTCGCGTACCGTGCCGGTGTTCGTGCCGCATCCGTTCGGTGCGCCGGGCGAGCGTCTGTACCGCACCGGCGACCTGGCGCGGCGGCGCAAGGACGGCGTGCTGGAGTACGTCGGCCGGGTCGATCATCAGGTGAAGATTCGCGGCTACCGCATCGAGCTGGGCGAAATCGAAACCCGTCTGCTGGAGCATCCGGCGATCCGTGAATCGGTGGTGCTGGACATCGACGGTCCGCTGGGCAAAGTGCTGGCGGCGTATCTGGTGCCAAGCGCTGCCACGCAGGATCACGATGCGCTGCGAGACGCGCTGAAAAGCCACCTCAAGGCCAGCTTGCCGGACTACATGGTGCCTGCGCATCTGGTGATTCTGGACGCGATGCCACTGACGCCGAACGGCAAACTCGACCGCAAGGCTCTGCCCGCGCCGGACGTCAGCCAGGCGCAGCAGGAATACCTCGCGCCGCAGACCGAAATGGAGCAACAACTGGCGACCATCTGGGCCGATGTGCTCAAAGTCGAGCGGGTGGGCATCACTGACAACTTCTTCGAATTGGGCGGGCATTCACTGTTGGCCACGCAAGTGGTCACCCGTGCGCAGAAGCTGCTGCAACGTAACGTGCCATTGCGGGCGATGTTCGAATTCAACACCGTTCAGGCGTTGGCCGAGCATCTTGAAAGCCTTGGCGGGGCGCAGGTCGACGAGCAGAAATTCGACCGCCTGGCGGACTTGATGGCGGAACTGGAAGGGTTCTGATCGGCCTTCGGTCGGCGCGCCGGCGCTGCGGATAAAAAACTCGTTACCGGGTGTAAATCCGCAGCGCGCTGGCGCGTTTTCAAGGGATGGAATAAACGCCTGAACCGGCATGGCCCACCGTCATGCATCAGGTCATTCAACCAGCGTATTGAGGGTTGCACAGATGTCAGTCGCTACCAGGTTTATCGATGATCAGTTGACCCGGATAACTCCGGCAGCGGCCGAGACGCTCTACCAGTTCGACGAGTCGCCATTGCTGGCCCGGCAGAGTCGCCAGGAGTCCAACGCGCGCAGTTACCCACGGCGCATCCCGCTGGCGCTCAAGCGCGCCAAGGGCATTCATGTCGAGGACGTCGAAGGGCGGCGCTTCATCGATTGCCTGGCAGGCGCGGGCACGCTGGCGCTTGGGCATAACCATCCGGTGATCATCGACGCGATTCAGCAGGTGATCAGCGATGAATTGCCGCTGCACACCCTGGACCTCACCACGCCGGTCAAAGACCAGTTCGTGCAGGACCTGTTCGGCCTGCTGCCGCCAGCGCTGGCCAATGAGGCGAAGATCCAGTTCTGCGGCCCGACCGGTACCGATGCGGTGGAAGCTGCGTTGAAACTGGTGCGCACTGCCACCGGGCGCAGCACCGTGTTGTCGTTTCAGGGCGGTTATCACGGCATGAGCCAGGGCGCGTTGAGCCTGATGGGCAGTCTTGGGCCGAAAAAGCCGTTGGGTGCCTTGCTCAGCAGCGGCGTGCAGTTTCTGCCGTATCCGTACGATTACCGCTGCCCGTTCGGGCTGGGTGGCGAACAGGGCGTGCGCGCCAACCTGCACTACCTGGAAAACCTGCTGAATGACCCGGAAGCGGGTGTGCAATTGCCTGCCGCGGTCATTCTTGAAGTGGTGCAGGGCGAGGGCGGGGTGATCCCGGCTGATCTGGACTGGCTGCGCGGTGTGCGACGGATCACGGAAAAGGCCGGTGTGGCGCTGATCGTCGACGAAATTCAGAGCGGCTTTGCGCGCACCGGCAAAATGTTTGCCTTTGAGCACGCCGGGATCATTCCCGATGTGGTGGTCCTGTCCAAAGCCATCGGCGGCAGCCTGCCGCTGGCGGTGGTGGTTTACCGTTCCTGGCTCGACACCTGGCTGCCGGGCGCGCATGCCGGGACATTCCGTGGCAATCAGATGGCGATGGCCACCGGTTCGGCGGTGATGCGCTATCTCCAGGAACACAATGTCTGTGAGCACGCGACGGCGATGGGCGCGCGGCTGGTCGGTCATTTGCAAGCGCTGCAGCGCGACTTCCCGCAGTTGGGCGACATTCGCGGTCGCGGGCTGATGCTGGGTGTCGAACTGGTCGACCCGGCGGGTGCGCGCGATGCGCAAGGTCATCCACCGGTGTTTGCCCGTCTGGCCCCGCTGATCCAGCGCGAATGCCTCAAGCGCGGGCTGATTCTGGAACTGGGCGGTCGGCATGGCAGCGTGGTGCGTTTCCTGCCGCCACTGGTGATCACCGCCGAGCAGATCGACGAAGTGGCAGAAATCTTTGGTCGTGCGCTTAACGCCGCCGTCGCACAGCTTTAATTTTTCGACGTAGCGATACGTTCAATCCCTATAGCTGCCATGAATTGGCATGGCAGCACTGAACAACCACGGAGAGCAGCAATGACTTCAGTATTCGATCGGGAAGACATCGTCTTTCAAGTTGTAGTCAACCACGAAGAACAGTACTCGATCTGGCCCGACTACAAAGCCATCCCCAACGGCTGGCGCACGGTCGGCAAAAGCGGCTTCAAGAAAGAATGCCTGGCTTACATCGAGGAAGTCTGGACCGACATGCGCCCCCTGAGCCTGCGCCAGAAAATGGAAGCGCAGACGGCGGTAAGTCACTGATTGACCTATCGTGCGACGCTCCGCGTCGCCATGCCGTTCCGGACGCTCTGCGTCCTCTTTGCGACGCAGAGCGTCGCGAACCGCATTCCGACGCTGGAGCGTGCGGAACGATAACCCAACTATCGTGCGACGCTCCCGCTCTCACCCAGTGCCTTTACAATCCCCTGAATATCCCCCTGCAACTCGGCCAGTGGATCAGCGCCATCAATCCCCAGCACCAGCAACTTGCTACCTGCCGCTTCAATCGCAGCCTTCACCCACTCTGGCGGCTGGCGATGATCGAGCACCAGCGCCACGTCGTTATCCTTGAGGGTCGCGCTCAGTTTGCCCAAGGCTTCGGGCGTCCACTGTTCATCGGTCAGCACCTGGCTGTCGATCAGCTCCAGGTTCAGCCCGCTGATCAAGTAACCAAAACGGTCCGACAAACTCACCACACTTAAATTGTCGGCACCGGCCAGCGCCGCCTCACTGCTGGCACTCAGCTTGAGCAACCGCTGCTTGAACGCCGCCAGGTTGGCCTCGATCTTCGGCTTGGCCGCCGGTGCCAGACGCACCAGGTCCGCCGCCAGCACGTCCGCCATGCGCCCCATGTTGTTGCTCGCCAGCCACGGCTGGCTGTTCAGCCCGTCAGTGCCCGACCCCGGCTGCACGGCGATCCCCGGCAAACCACCGTCCACCGGCCGCGCCGCATCAATCTCGACGATACGAATATTGCTGCGCCGGGCGTTGGGGTAGAGCGGGTCATCCGCCCAGATCGAACGCAAGCCGATTACCGCGTCGGCGTTGTTCGCCAGACCGCGCAGGGCATCGGCACCACGACCTGTGAAGTAAGCGGTCTGGCGCGAGCCGGGCAGGTTGGCCGCAGCAGCGCGTTCCAGCACGACACCGCTGTCCTTGAGCAGCATCTCGCTCAGGCCATAGGTGATCGGCAGGCTGGCCAGCACCCGTACCGGTTGAGCGCTGTCGGCCTGGGTGTCGGCCGCATACAGGCTGTTGCTGAACAGACCGGTCAGGGCCAGCGCCAGGGTCAATGTGCGTAAAGTAGGCATTTATCCAATATTCCCTTTCAGGCCGGGCAGTGTGCCGCGAGCGATGGCGGCCAGGGCGAAGGCAACGCCGGCCACCAGAATGATCGCCGCGCCGGACGGCACCGGCAGGTCGAAGACGATAGGCAGCAGAATGCCGCACGAGGTACTGACGGTCGCGATAGCCACCGAGATCCAGAAAAAGCCTTTCAGCGACTGGCTCAGCAGCCTGGCCGCTGCGGCCGGAATCACCAGCAGCGCACCGACCAGAATCGCGCCGATGACTTTCACGGCGGCCACGGTGATCAGCGTTACCAGAATCACAAACAGGTAATCCAGCGTCTTCACCGCCACACCGCGCACAGCCGCCAGTTGCGGGTTAAAACTGGCCAGCATGATGCGGTTGTACAACGGCAGGCTCAGGCCCATGACCAGCGAACCGACGATCAGCAGCACCAGCAGGTCATTGCCGTTGACGGTCAGCACCGAGCCGAACAGCACGTTTTCCAGAATGTGCACGTTGATCTTGCCGGCCAGCACCAGCAGCAGGCTCGCGCCGAGTGCCAGCGACACCGAGAGGAACACACCGATCAGCGTGTCCGGCGCCAGCCCGGTGCGGTTGCGCAGGTAATTGAGGACGATGCCGAACAACAGGCAGTAGCCGAACAGCGCGCCATAAGGCCCGGTGTAGGGCTCGCCGAGCAGGATGCCGATGGCCACGCCGGTCAGCGCAGCATGGCCGACGGCTTCAGAGAAGAACGCGAAGCGCTTGACCACCACCAGCGTGCCCAAACCACCGAGCACCGGACCGATCAGCAGCCCGGCCAGCAGGGCATTGACCACAAAGCCATACGCCAGCGCTTCGGGCAGATAACCGGAAGAGGCGAGGCCCTGAATGAACAGGCGAAACGTTTCGTAATCCATCACAGGGTGCTCCCGTCATTGCGGGGATGAGCAGAAAACAACGTCAGCAGGCGCTCCGGCGTCAGCGCCGTGGCGGCAGGCTTGTCGAACAGCACGCGGCGATTGAGCCCGGTCACCTGATCCGCCAGCCGCCGCACCGCATCCAGATCATGCTCGATCCACAGCACCGTGATGCCGCTGCGACGCCAGTCACCCAGCAAACGCTCAAACACCTGAATGCCCGCTTCATCGAGCGCCGACATCGGCTCATCCAGCACCAGCAATTTCGGCGCCGGAATCAGCCCCTGCGCCAGCAGCACGCGCTGGCGTTCGCCACCAGACAACGCGCCCATGCGCCGTTTGCGTTTATCCTGCAGGCCGACCCGTTCCAGGGCCTCGCCAATCGCCCCTGCGTAGTGCTTCGACAAACCGAGAAACGCCGGACGCCGCTGACACATGGCCGCCATGAAATCGTCCACAGTCATGGGCAGTCCCCGGTCGAACTCCAGCGCCTGCGGCACGTAGCCGATCAGGCCCGGCGCGGCAGGCCATTGCAAACTCAATTGGCCCTGATGCGGTGTTTGCCCGAGCAGGGTCTTGATCAGCGAGCTTTTGCCGCCGCCGTTCGGCCCGACCAGTGCGTGCACGTTGCCGGCGCGCACGTTGAAATGCACCTGGTCGAGAATCGTGGTGCGCCCCAATGTGAGGCTCACCTGATTGAACTCGATGCCTGGCCCCTGGCTGACGATGTCGAGGTTCTGCGCAACAGTCATGCGCCGGACTCCTGAATCGCCCGCACCACGGTGTCGAGGTTACCGGCCATCTCCTTCTCGTACTTATCGGCGGTGTATTCGCCATAGGAAATATGCGACAGCGGGTACAGCTTGACCCCGGATTCACGCTGAATGGTATCGACGTAGGTGGACGGGAAATCCATCTCCGAAAAGATCACCTTCACGTCCAGCTCACGCAACTGGTCGATGGTCTTTTTCAACTGGCTGGGGCTGGGTTCGATGCCATGCGCAGGTTCCACCACCGCCGTCACTTCCAGGCCAAATTCGCGCAGCAGGTAGTCGTAGGCCGCGTGCACCGTGGCCACGCGCAGGTCGGCGTTGGGCGCTTTGGTCAGCTTGGCGAGGGCGTCGGCACGCATCTGTCGCAGGCGTTTGCCGTAGGCGCGGGCGTTGGTGGTGTAGGTTTTGGCGTTGTCCGGGTCCAGCTTGCCCAGTTCGCGAGCAATATTGTTGACCTGAGCGATGGACGCGCTGATCGACAGGAACGTGTGCGGGTTGACCACCTTGCCTGCGCCACGCGCTGCAACGCCGGTGGCCGCCAGCAACGGCACGTCGGCATTGGCCTCGATGGTCTTGATGTCTGGCGTTTCGCTGGCGGCGATCATACGGTCGGCAAAATCGTCATGACCCACGCCGTTGAGCACGATCACGTCCAGCGAACCGATGCGCTTGATGTCCTCGGCGCGGGGTTCGTAGGCGTGCGGGTTGAAACCGGCCGGGATCAGCGGCACCACTTCGGCCTTGTCACCAACGATGTTGCTCACGTAGCTGTAATACGGGTGCAGGGTGATGCCGATGCGCAGGCGCTTGGCCGGGTCGGCGGCGAAGCTGGCGGGCGCCAGCATGGCGGCAAACAGGCTGAGCAACAGAACGCGAAGGAAAGGGCGGCGTTTGAATGAAATAGGCATGGGCAAGCGGTCTTCTTTCAAAGGAATGCGGAGTTTCAGTGCGGGTGCTGACGGGTTACGCCTGCATCGAATTGCGCGACGACCTGTTTCCAGCCGGCGTCGATCAAGGCCTTGTCGCCCAGGTCGCTGACAGGGGGTATCGGGGCGCTGCGGTTGATCCAGATGTCGGCCTGATTGCCACGGGATGAGTCGACGCGCATCAGAAACGAACCGGCCACGCCTGGCGTCTGGCTCAAGCCCAGATAGGACTGCTCGACCATTTGCCAGGCATGGCCGCCACGGCTGACCGAACTGGCGTCCTGGGCGAACGGCGCAAAGCCTTCTTCGCCCAGTTGCTGCGGGGTAATCGGCGTTTGCTGCTCTTCGGTCAGCAAGCGAATCTCATCCAGCGTTACGCGTAGGTCGGCGTAGATGCCTTGCTCGGCGGCGGTCAGGTCACGTCGCGCATCGAGTTGATGGCTGGCCACGCTGTGCACGTCCTGTGTTTCGCGGTGCAGGCTGACCACGCTGGCGGCAGCGGCCATGATCAGCACGCACAGCAGCAACACGTAGAGGGTTTCATGCCCGGCACCTGCCGGACGGACGATTTGTCGGGTGGGTGCACTCATGGGGTCGGGATGTCCGCCTGATCGATTTCCACCACATGGCCAGGGCCTGCGTCGAACAGCACGTAGAACTCGGACGCCGGGCGCTTGAAGGTCACGGTCGAATCTTCACCCAGCTTGCCCGGTACCAGAATGGTTTCGTCGTAGCCGATCACGTCGAGGGTCACGCCAGGTGCGCCACTGCCGTCGGAAAAACCGCCGGTGCAGCGGATCTGCTCGTTGTCGATCTGTTTGCATTCGCACATCGGGTTGTGCGCCAGAGCGTTGCCGCTCAGGCCAAGCAGGCACAGGGCGCCGGCCGTCAGCCAGCGCAGGGAAGGGCGGGCACTCATGGTGTGGCTCCTTGTTTTTTCAGCCACGCCACGGTAGTCGGCGAAGCCTGTTGCAGAGGGATGGAAGTCTGATACACGGTGCCGTCCCAGCCTTCCATAGTGATCCACAGGTCGGAGTCGGGGCTGGTGTTTTCGGCAACCTGCATGAACGCGCTCATGCGGTAGCCGCCGCCGAAGAAAATCACCCCGGCGGTGCGCAGGCTGCGCGGCTTGCCGATGCGCAGGTACGTGGCCTTGACCCGGTCGATGCAGGCGTTGCACAGCGCAGCGTTGAAGCTTTTCATGTAGCCCGACGGGCCGGACAGGCGCGGGGCTTCGTTGCGGTCCTCTGCCAGACGCAGGCTCCACGGACCGACCTGAATCTCGCCGACCTCGCGTTGACCGAGGCCCTTGTCGCCGCGATCCAGCGCGTTGTCGGAGAAGTACTTGGGCATGAAACCCAGCGGGATCAGCACCAGCAGCACGTTGATGTGGAAGCGCCACTTGTGCCAGAAACGGCTCAGCGACGATGCAGGTGGTGCGACAGCGACCTTGCTCACAGGCTGTTCTCCGGGGTGCGGGTCGCCACTGGCGAGGTGTGGGGTTCCGGCGTGTACGCGACAGACCTGGTTTTGCCTTCACGCTTGAGGGCGTTAAGCGTCGCCAGTGCGGTGCGCTTGCTCCAGATCAACAGGCCGCTGAGGACCATCATGCTCAGGATCAGGCCGAAGAACGCCCAGATCAGCTTGATCCAGATACCGCCGAAGTCGCCGGTGTGCAACGGGCGCATGGATTCAGTGACGAACTCCAGCTTGTTGCGGTCCGACAGCAGGTGCGAGGCGGCTATTTCGCCGCTGTACGGATTGATTTCGGCGGTCTGGAACATCAGCGGGTACCAGCTGCGCCCGCCGACCTGCATGTTGCTGTAGGCATTGAACGGCGGGGTGATGAAGCTCGCCTCGAGACCTGGAATCCGCTCTTTGGCGATGGCCACGGCTTTTTCCAGACTGATGGTCGGCGCGGGGCTGCCGTCGGCGGTCAGTGGCACGGCGCTGTGCGGGATGATCGACGCGACTTGGGATTTGCTGGAAATACTGATCTGGTTATCACCCAGAATCGCCTGAATCAGAAACCAGGTGCCGGTGATGGAAATCACCGCGATGAACCAGATCGACCACACGCCGCTGAGCCGATGAATGTCGCCCCAGAAAATCCGTGGGCCCTGGCTGAAACGCACCGGCTTGAAAAAGCCGCGCCAGAATTTCTTGTAGACCACCAGCCCGGTCACCAGCGAAGCCAGCAACGGCAGGCCAAGAATCGACACCAGATACCAGCCCCACGAATAGCCATTGGTGAACGGCACCAGCCACCAGCCGTGCAGGGCGCGGGTGAAGCGGCGGAAGTCGAAAGACGGCGTGAGGCCTTGAATCACCCCGGTGTAGGGGTTGACGTAAGCCGGCACCGAGCGGCCGTCCGGGTAAGTCACGAACACGCTGAGGGCGAAATAGTCGCCGTCGGGCTGCATGATCGTGCCCACGATCAGGTCCGGCTCGTTGCGCTCGATGGTGGCGCGAATCTGCTCGAAGTTCATGCGCTGGGCATCATCGGAGGGGCGGTTGTCACGCATCTCCGAATTGGCCAGCCACATGATTTCCTTGCTGATCACCGCCAGCGTGCCGGTCACGCAGACGATCAGCACGAAGAACCAGATGGGCAGGGCCAGCCAGCTGTGGACGAGAAACCAGATTTTTGAACGGGACTTCTTCGACATGGATAAACAATCTCGATTCACGATGTAGAGCGTGCGCAAGGCCGGGCTCCCTGTTTTTTACGTGCAGCTTCTTTACGCGCGGGCGATATAAAGCCTCGCATTCAGTTAAAGACGAATGAGAACGAGATTCCTGTAGGAATATTTTGCGTTTAAATGAAAAAAGTTGTTTCAGCGGTATCGAGGGCCAAATGTGGCGGGGCGGAAATGGCGTAAGGCGGCTAATTTTTCAGCCGCGAAGTACGTTCAATCTGCACATGGGTGTTGCGCCAGGCCGCAGGGGTTCTGGCGCTTTTGCCATCGAGGGAGAGACATCATGAGTCATGCGTTGAGTTTGGATATCCGGCCGCTGCTGGCGGGGGCGGGCACGTTGCCCATGCTGGTGCAGGCGCCCGAGCCAGGTCTGGACTTGATGGAAGCGCTGGGTGAGCTAAAGCCGCTGGTGGCCGAGCACCTGTACAGCGCGGGTGGCATCCTGTTTCGCGGTTTCGAGGTTGGCGGCGCCGAGGCGTTTCGTGAGTTCGCGGCCGGTTTCGGCGATCCGCTGCTCAATTATGAGTTTGGCTCCACGCCGCGCAGCAACGTGACCAAAGGGGTGTACACCTCGACCGAATACCCGGCGCACCAGAGCATCCCGCTGCACAACGAACAGGCTTACACGCTGGACTGGCCGATGAAAATCTGGTTCTACAGCATGATCGCGGCGCAGACCGGCGGCGAAACGCCGATTGCCGACAGTCGCGAGATCTACCGACGCATTCCGGCGCGCATTCGTGATCGCTTCATTGAAAAAAAGCTCATGTACGTGCGCAACTACGGCAACGGGCTGGATGTGGAATGGAGCCAGGTGTTCAACACCGAAGATGAACGTGTAGTCGAAGCGTATTGCCAGGCACACAACATCGAATGCGAATGGAAAGACGACGGGGAACTGCGCACCCGGCAAATCTGCCAGGCAGTGTCCCGCCATCCGGTGACCCAGGACACGGTCTGGTTCAACCAGGCGCACCTGTTCCACATCTCCAACCTGCAACCGGAAGTGCGCGAAACCCTGCTGGACGTTGTGGATGAAGAAGACCTGCCGCGCAACGTCTACTACGGCGATGGCTCGCCCATCGAAGAAACCCTGCTGGACGAGATTCGCGGCGTACTCGACGACTGCACCGTCAGCTTCCCGTGGCTGGAAAACGACGTGCTGATGCTCGACAACATGCTCACCGCCCACTCCCGAGCGCCGTTCACCGGCAAGCGCAAAGTCGTGGTGGCCATGGCGCAGGGGCATTCGGATAAGTAACCGCCTGTAGATTATCGTGCCTGCGCTCCGCGTAGGCATGCAGTTCTGGACGCTCTGCGTCCTCTCTTGGGTGTGCGGTGCAATGCAGAGCGCCAGCCTCGAGAAACCTTTCTAAATATTTCCCCGCCAATTCGTTCTTGTTGATACGACCCCGCCCGACGGTCAGCCCCATTCAGCAAGGATTCGACCATGAACCCCGAACACGCCCAGAAACTCGCTCGTCGTTTTGTCGAGTTGCCCCTTGAAAAACGTCGTCTGTTTCTCGATGGCATGCGCAAGGAGAACATGGATTTCGCGCTGTTCCCGATCCCTTCCTGCGCAGGGCTGGCCGAGCGTGACGGGTTGTCCTATGCCCAGCAGCGCATGTGGTTTCTCTGGCAACTGGACCCGCACAGCGCAGCCTACAACCTGCCGATGTCGGTGTGCCTGAACGGCCCGCTGGAGCTGCCGCTGCTGGAGCGGGCGTTCAGCGCGCTGGTCGAGCGCCACGAGAGCCTGCGCACGACCTTCGGTCAGGAAGGCGATCGGACGTTTCAGCGTGTTGCGCCACCCGCGCCGGTCAATATCCGCCTGATCGACCTGAGCCCGTTGCCGCCGCAGCAGCGCTGGTCGAACGCGCGGCAGGCGATGGCCGAGCAGTCGGCGCAGACCTTCGACTTGCAGCGCGGGCCGCTGTTTACCGTACAGGTGTTGCGCCTCGCCGAGCAAGAACATCTGCTGCTGCTCAACCTGCACCACATGATCACCGACGGCTGGTCGATGAACGTGCTGATCGATGAATGGCTGCGCGGTTACGACGCGTTGCTGGGCGGCAAGCCACTGCCTTTCCAGCCACTGGCTGTGCAGTACCGCGATTACGCCGTCTGGCAACGCAGCTGGCTGGAGGCTGGCGAACAAGAGCGCCAACTGGATTACTGGCGCAAGCACCTGGGTGAAGAACACCCGGTACTCGAACTGCCCACCGACCGCCCGTACCCGGCATTGCCCAGTCATGAAGGCGCGCGTCTGGAACTGGCGCTTGCGCCCGAGCTGCTGCGCAACCTGAAAATCCTTGCGCAACGGCAGGGCGTGACCCTGTTCGTGGTGTTGCTGGCGACCTTCAAAAGCCTGCTGCATCGCTACAGCGGGCAGACCGATATTCGCGTCGGCGGCCTGATCGCCAACCGCACGCGCAGTGAAACCGAAGGCCTGATCGGCTGCTTCATCAACACCCAGGTACTGCGCAGTGAAGTTACGGCGCAGACGCGCTTTGTCGATTTGCTGCACACCGTGCGCGATGCCTCGACCGGTGCCCAGGCGCATCAGGAGCTGCCATTCGACGCCATCATCGACGCCTTGCAGCCTGAGCGAAGCCAAAGCCACAACCCGCTGTTCCAGGTGATGTTCAATCACCAGCCGGTGGTGGCCGACTTGCTGGACAAGCAACTGAGCGGCGGCCTGCGCGTGGCCAATCTGTCCGCCGAGCAACAAGCACTGGCCCAGCGCTCGCACGCCGCTGCCAGTGACCTGATGCTCGCCACCAGCGGTGAGGGCGAGCAACTGAACGCCGCCTTCACCTACGCCACCGACATTTTCGATCAGCCGACCATCGCTCGCCTGGCCGCGCACTGGCGCAACCTGTTGACGTCGGTCTGCGCTGACCCGCTGCAAACCATTGCCGAGCTGTCGATGCTCTCGGCCGACGAGCGCACGCACCTGCTGGCTGTCGACAGCGCCATCAAGGCAGACACCACCACCCCGGCGCATCGCCAGTTTGAAGCGCAAGTGCAGCGAACGCCGGACGCACTGGCGCTGATCCTCGCCGGTGAAAGCCCGTCACCGAGCCTGACCTATTGCGAACTGAACGAGCGCAGTAACCGCTTGGCCTGGCAATTGCGCGAGCAGGGTGTCGGCCCGGACGTGCTGGTCGGAGTGGCGCTGGGCCGTTCGCTGGACATGCCCGTCGCGCTGCTGGCCGTGCTCAAGGCGGGTGGTGCCTACGTGCCGCTGGACCTCAGCGCGCCGAGCGAGCGTTTGCGTCATGTGTTGCAAGACAGCGGCCTGAAACGGCTGCTGACCCACAGCGAACAGCGGCCGACGCTGCCTGAACTGGCGGGCATTCAGTGCCTGTGCATTGATCAGATGAACAGCGAAGCAGCCAGCGCAGAAAATCCGGTTGTCGATATCGATCCGGCCCATCTGGCCTACGTGATCTACACCTCGGGCTCGACCGGCCGGCCAAAAGGCGTGGCGATCAGTCATGGCGCACTGGCCGAGTTCGTCACCTTGGGCGCGGACTACAGCGACCTGCGCGAAGGCGATCGGGTTCTGCAATTTGCCACGCAAAGTTTCGACGGCTTCGTCGAGCAGTTCTACCCGCCGCTGTGTCGCGGCGCGGCCGTGGTGCTGCGTGACGAGCGTTTGTGGGACAGCGCCACCTTCCATCACGCCATCGTCGAACACGGCGTGACCCTCGCGGACCTGCCAGCAGCCTACTGGCTGACCCTGGTTCAGGATTTTGCCGCCAGCCCGCCCGTGCATTACGGCGCATTACGGCAGATTCACGTCGGCGGCGAGGCGATGGCCGTTGAAGGCCTGCGTCTGTGGCAGCACGCCGGGCTGGGGCATGTGCGCCTGCTCAACACCTATGGCCCGACCGAAGCCACGGTGGTGTCGAGCATTCACGATTGCAGCGCGCTGACCCCGGAGCAGGTGTCGTGGCGCGGCGTGCCGATCGGCAAAGGCCTGGCGGGGCGTCGTTTGTACGTGCTCGACGATCAACTGAACCTGCTGCCGCAAGGCGCGCTGGGCGAGCTGTACATCGGCGGGCCGGGTCTGGCACGGGGTTATCACGCCCAGCCAGGCCTGAGCGCCGAGCGTTTCGTGGCGGATCCGTTCGTTGCCGGCGAGCGACTGTACCGCACTGGCGACCGTGCCCGACTGCGCGCTGATGGCGCCATCGAATACATTGGCCGGGTCGATCATCAGGTGAAGATTCGCGGTTTCCGCATCGAGCTGGGCGAAATCGAATCGCGCCTGCAGCAATGCACGGGCGTGCGCGAAGCGGTGGTACTGGCGGTTGCGCTGGCCGGCAGTGCGCAACTGGTCGCCTACGTAGTGCCAAGTGTCGTGGCAAACAGCGATACCGAACAAATGGCTTTGCGCCGGCGCATCAAGGGTCAACTGCAAGCCAGCCTGCCGGATTACATGGTGCCGACACACTTGTTGCTGCTGGCGCAATTGCCACTCACGCCCAGCGGCAAACTGGACCGCAAGGCGTTGCCTGCGCCCGATTCAAGCCAGTTGCAGGCCCGTTATCGCGCGCCGCACAGCGAGGTGGAAATCTGCCTGGCGGCTATCTGGCAGGAAGTCCTGCACGCGCAGCAGGTCGGGCTGGACGATCACTTCTTTGAGCTGGGCGGCCATTCGCTGCTCGCCGCGCAAGTCATTGCGCGGATCAAGACCCGACTGGGCGTCAGCCTGCCGCTACGCGTGCTGTTTGAAAAACCGCTGCTGGGCGAACTCGCCGCCGAAGTGGCGCTGCTGACCGACAACGCAACGGATAACGACTGGAGCGACATGGACCAGTTCATGGATTCACTGGAGGAATTTGGCGCATGACCGCGACCACTGCTGCACGTATCGCGAAACGTTTTGTTGGCCTTTCGCTGGAACAACGCCAACAGTTCCTTACCCGCCTGCGTCAGGAAGGCAAGGATTTCAGCCTGTTGCCGGTGCCGGTCAGTCGTCATGATTTCAGCGCGATTCCACTGTCATTTGCCCAGCAGCGCCTGCTGTTCCTCTGGCAGCTCGACCCGCTGAGCGATGCCTACAAGATGACCACCGGCCTGCGTCTGCAAGGCCCGCTGAACGAGTCAGCGCTAAGGCGTGCGTTCGATCACCTGATCGAACGCCACGAAGTATTGCGCACAGTGTTCCAGACCGATGGCGATCAGGCGCTGCAAGTGCTGCTGCACAACCAGAGCATCGCGCTGGACAGCATTGACCTGTCGGTTCTGGCCGATAGCGAATTGCGTGACGCTGAACTGGCGCTGCAAGTGACCACGCTCACCAGTCAGCCGTTCGACCTGCGCACGGGCCCGTTGCTGCGTGCGCACCTGTTCCGCCTCGCCAGCGACGAGCATGTGCTGGTGGTGAACATGCACCACATCGTCTCCGACGGCTGGTCGATGGACGTGATGATTCAGGAGTTTGTCCACTGCTATCAGGCGTATGTCGAAGGTCGCGAACCGAGTCTGCCGGCGTTGCCGCTGCAATACGCCGACTACGCCATCTGGCAGCGCCGCTGGCTGGAGGCGGGCGAGGGCGAGCGTCAACTGGATTACTGGCGCGGCCAGTTGGGTGACGAGCAGCCGCTGCTGGACGCCGCGCAGGACTTCCCGCGCCCGGTCACGCAAAGCTTTCAGGGCGAGCACCTGCGCTTCGACTTCGGCGCTGAGTTGTCGCACCAACTCAATACCTTCGCCCGCACCCAAGGCATGAGCCTGTTCATGCTGGTGCTGGCCGGTTTTTCGTTGTTTTTGTCGCGCAAGGCCGGGCAGCGCGATATCCGCATCGGCGTGCCCAACGCAAACCGTGGCCGCGCGGAAACCGAAGGGTTGATTGGTTTCTTCATCAACACTCAAGTGCTGCGCTGCCAGATAGACGAGCGCCTGAGTTACCTCGATTTGCTGGCGCAGATTCGCGACACCTCGTTCGGCGCGCAGGCGCATCAGGACGTGCCATTCGAGCAGCTGGTCGATCACCTCGCGCCGGAGCGCAACCTGGGGCACAACCCTCTGTTCCAGGCCAAGTTCAACCAGAACGTGGTCCTCAAACAGAAAACCGCCCTCAAGCTGGCAGGGCTGGAGGTCAGCGAATATGCGTTTGAAAAGCAGGGTGCGCATTTCGATCTGGCACTGGACATTACCGACGACGGCACGCTGATCCACGGTGACATGACCTACGCCAGCGACCTGTATCGGCGTGCGACCGTCGAGGGCTTCATCCCCGAATTGCTCGACCTGTTCAAGACCTTGCTCAATGCACCGGATGTGCCACTGTTCAGCCTTGGCGCGCTGGCGGTGGAGCTGCCGCGCGAAGTTCGTGAGCCCGCACCTCAGGTATTGCAGCTCTGGGACCGGCAGGTCGAAAGCCAGCCCGATGCGCTGGCCGCCCGCTGTCTGGATCGTACCCTGAGCACACGCGAGCTGGATCAGGCGGCCAATCAGCTGGCTCATCACCTGATCGGACTGGGTGTCCGCGAAGGCCAGCCGGTCGCGGTGTTGATGGAGCGCTCGCTGGACTGGCTGACGGCGGTGCTGGCGATCTTCAAGGCCGGTGGCGTGTACATGCCATTGGACGTCAAAGCCCCCGATGCACGCCTGCAACAGATGTTGAGCAATGCCCAGACCAAGGTGCTGCTGTGTGCCGAAGGCGACAGGCGTGAAACATCTTTGAACGTTGCGGGTTGTCAGGGCCTGGCCTGGACGCCTGCGCTGTGGCAGAGCTTGCCGACCAGCCGTCCCGATATCGAGTTGCCAGCCGATTCTGCGGCCTACGTGATTCATACCTCCGGCTCCACCGGCCAGCCCAAAGGCGTAGTGGTCAGCCAGGGCGCGCTGGCCAGTTACGTGCGTGGCTTGCTTGAGCAGTTGCAACTGGCCCCCGAGGTGAGCATGGCACTGGTCTCGACCATCGCCGCCGACCTCGGCCATACCGTGTTGTTCGGCGCGCTGTGTTCAGGGCGAACGCTGCATGTGCTGACCGAATCGCTGGGTTTCGACCCGGACGCCTTTGCGACCTACATGGCCGAGCATCAGATCGGCGTGCTGAAAATCGTGCCGGGTCATCTGGCTGCGCTGCTGCAAGCCGCTCAACCCGCCGACGTGCTGCCGCAGCATGCGCTGATCGTCGGTGGCGAAGCCTGTTCGCCAGCGCTGGTCGAGCAGGTGCGTCAGCTCAAGCCGGGTTGCCGGGTGATCAACCACTATGGCCCGAGCGAAACTACGGTTGGCGTACTGACCCATGAGGTGCCTGCTTTATCGGAGTTGAATGCGATCCCACAGGTCTCACGTTTCCCACAATGCTCTGCACACTCTGGCGACCCTCTGCGTAGCGTGCCGGTCGGCGCGCCATTGCCGGGGGCCAGCGCTTACGTGCTGGATGACGTGCTCAACCCCGTCGCCACGCAGGTCGCAGGCGAGCTGTACATCGGTGGTGACAGCGTTGCGCTGGGCTATCTCGGCCAGCCTGCGCTGACTGCCGAGCGCTTCGTGCCGGACCCGTTTGCGCAAGATGGCGCACGGGTTTACCGCAGTGGCGACCGCATGCGGCACAATCATCAGGGATTGCTGGAATTCATCGGCCGCGCCGACGATCAGGTCAAAGTGCGCGGCTATCGTGTCGAGCCTGCTGAAGTGGCGCAGGTGCTGCTGAGTCTGCCTTCTGTCGCGCAAGTCAGTGTGTTGGCGTTGCCTGTTGATGAAGACGAATCGCGCCTGCAACTGGTGGCCTATTGCGTCGCCGCAGCCGCTGCCAGCCTGACTGTCGACAGCCTGCGCGAGCAACTGACGGCGCGCTTGCCCGACTACATGGTGCCCGCGCAGATCCTGCTGCTGGACCAACTGCCGCTGACCGCCAACGGCAAGCTCGACAAGCGCGCCTTACCCAAGCCGGGCGTAGTCAAACAGCGCTATACCGCACCGGTCGGCGAGATCGAAGAAAAGCTCGCCGCCGTGTGGGCCGACGTTCTGAAGCTGGAGCAGGTCGGCAGCACCGACAACTTCTTCGAACTGGGCGGCGATTCGATCCTCAGTCTGCAAATCATCGCCCGCGCCAAGCGCCAGGGCATCAAGCTCAGCCCCAAGCAATTGTTCGAAAAACAGACCATCGGCCAACTGGCTTCTGTGGCCAGACTGATCGAGAAAAAGCCCGCAGCGGCGGCAGAGCAGGTCAGCGGTTCGCTGCCGCTGCTGCCGATTCAGGCGCGTTTCTTTGAAATGGACATCCCTGAGCGTCAGCACTGGAATCAGGCGCTGATGCTCAAGCCCCTGCAAACGCTGGATGTAACCCATCTTCAAGCGGCACTCACGGCACTGATCGAACAGCATGACGCGCTGCGTCTCGGTTTCACGCAACAGAACGGCCAGTGGCAAGCCACGTTCGGCGCGCTGAACACTCGGGATTTGCTCTGGGTTCACGAATTGGACAGCCCTGAACGATTGACCGAACTGGCTAACGAAGCACAACGCAGCCTGGACCTGAAAAACGGTCCGTTGCTGCGCGCAGTGCTGGTCAACCTGCCACACGGCGAGCAACGTTTGCTGCTGGTGATTCATCATTTGGCGGTGGACGGCGTGTCCTGGCGGGTGCTGCTGGAAGATCTGCAACAGGCTTACGTCGCCTTGACGAAGGGCCAGCCTGTGGCGTTGGCAGCGAAAACCACGTCGCTCAAGCGCTGGGCCGAGCAATTGCAGCAGTATGCGACCGGCGCCGTGCTGACGGCCGAGCGCGATTACTGGCTGCGCGCTTTACAGGGCGACGATCAGCCGCTGCCCCGCGACAAGCCCGAAGGCTCGATGCGCACTCGCGACGCGGCCCATGCCTCGTCATGGCTGAGCAAGGACCTGACCCACAAACTGCTGAAAGTCGCGCCTGCCGCCTATCGCACGCAGGTCAACGACCTGCTGCTGACCGCGCTGGCGCAAGTGCTCTGCGAGTGGAGCCAGCAGCCGTCGGTGCTGGTGCAGCTGGAAGGGCATGGCCGCGAAGACCTGTTTGACGACACTGACCTCAGCCGCACAGTCGGCTGGTTCAGCAGCCTGTTCCCGGTCCGCCTTACCCCGCACATTGCGCCGGGTGCGAGCCTGTGCGGCATCAAAGAACAGTTGCGTGCCGTGCCGAACAAAGGCATTGGTTACGGCGTATTGCGTCATATGGCTGACTCGACGTTTGCGCAGCCATTGGCCGCGCTGCCCCAGGCGCGTGTCACGTTCAATTACCTGGGCCAGTTCGACGGCACCTTCAATGAGCAACAAGGCGCGCTGTTCGTGCCAAGCGCCGACAGTGTCGGTATAGCGCTGTGCGAAGACGGCCCGCTGGGCAACTGGCTGAGCCTCAACGGTCAGGTGTTCGATGGCCAGTTGCAACTGGACTGGACCTTCAGCCGCGAGGTGTATCAGGCTTCGACCATCGACACCCTGGCGCGTCGTTACGAGCAGGCGCTGACTACGCTGATCGAACACTGCATCGCCGGGCATCAAGGCGTCACGCCGTCTGACTTCCCTCTGGCGCATCTCACTCAGGCACAACTCGACGCGCTGCCGATTGCGGCGGGCGAGATCGAAGACATTTACCCGTTGTCACCGATGCAGCAGGGCATGTTGTTTCACTCGTTGTTCGACTCAGGCGCGGGCAACTACATCAATCAGATGCGGGTGAACATCAGTGGGCTGGATGTGCCGCGATTCCACAACGCCTGGCAATCAGCGGTCAATAATCACGAGGTGCTGCGCAGCTGTTTTGTCAGCCAGAGCGAGCAGTCGCTGCAAGTGGTACAGAGTCAGGTGACGCTGCCGTTTGTCGAGCTGGATGCGCGGGGCAAACCCCAAAACTGGCTCGATGACTGGGCGCAGGCCGACCGTCAGCAGGGTTTCGATCTGGCGCAAGGGCCGCTGTTGCGCCTCGCGGTACTGCGCACTGCAGATGACCGTTGGCAATTGATCTACACCAGCCACCATATTTTGATGGACGGCTGGAGCAGCTCGCGGCTTCTGGGCGAAGTGCTGCAACGCTACAGCGGTCAGATGCCGCCGAAACAGGCGGGGCGTTACCGCGATTACATCCAGTGGTTGCAGGATCAGGACGCTGATGTCAGCGAGCGCTTCTGGACCGCAGAGCTGGCCGAACTGGATGAGCCGAGCCGCTTGTTGCAAGCCTTCAAAACATCAACCGATCAGCAGGGCTATGGCGATTACATTCAGTTGATCGACGCCGACGGCACTCGCCGCTTGAACGAGTTTGCCCGCGAGCAGCACGTGACCCTCAATACGCTGGTGCAATCTGCCTGGCTGTTGCTGCTGCAACGCTACACCGGCCAGTCCAGCGTGACCTTTGGCGCCACGGTGGCCGGGCGTCCGGCTGAATTGTCGGGCGTCGAAGAGCAACTGGGCTTGTTCATCAACACCCTGCCGGTGATCGCCAGCCCGCGTTCGGAACAGACCGTCGGCGACTGGGTGCAGCAGGTGCAGGCGAAAAACATCGCCCTGCGCGAACATGAACACACACCGCTTTACACTATTCAGCGTTTGGCACGGCACAGTGGCGAAGCGTTGTTCGACAACATTCTGGTGTTTGAGAACTACCCGGTGTCCGAAGCCTTGCAGCGTGCGCCGGACGGTCTTGTCTTCAGCGACCTGCGCAATCAAGAGCAGGCACATTACCCGCTGACCCTGGTGGTCGAGGCCAACGACGTGTTGTCGGTACGTTTCAGTTACGACCGGCAACACTTCAGTGCCGAAGGCATTCTGCAACTGGCGGCGCACTTCGATCACCTGCTGCAGAGCCTTAGTGCATCAGCAACGGCGCGTCTTGGCGAACTGGCCCTGCCAGCCGTCTGGACGCAAACCGTGCAGCGTTACCCGAGCGAGCACTGCGCCCATCAGCGCATCGAAGCTCAGGCTGCACGCACGCCGCAGGCCATCGCCCTGAGCTTGGGTGCCGAGCAATTGAGCTATCAGCAGCTCAACCGCCGCGCCAACCAGTTGGCCCACAAACTGCGCGAGCAGGGCGTAGGCCCGGATGTTCGCGTGGGGCTGGCGGCTGAGCGCAGCCTGGAGATGATTGTGGGGATGCTGGCGATCCTCAAGGCCGGGGGCGCGTACGTGCCGCTGGACCCGGATTACCCGCAGGATCGCCTGAGCTTTCTGATGCAGGACAGCGGTATCGAATTGTTGCTGAGCCAAACGCAGTTGCTGGGCCAGTTGCCGATTCCTGCACACGTTCAGACGCTGGATCTGGCGGATGCGCTAGATGGCTACAGCACCGAAAACCCGATCAACCAGACCTCGCCAGACAATCTGGCCTACGTGATTTACACCTCAGGTTCGACCGGCAAACCCAAAGGCACCTTGCTGGCTCATCACAACCTGATGCGCCTGTTCGCGGCTACGGACGACTGGTTCAAGTTCAACGAAAAAGACGTCTGGACGCTGTTCCATTCCTTCGCCTTCGACTTCTCGGTCTGGGAGATTTTCGGCGCGCTGCTGCACGGTGGCCGACTGGTAATCGTGCCTTGCGAGGTAACCCGTTCGCCGGAAGAGTTCCATGCGCTGCTGGTTGACCAGCAGGTCACGGTGCTTAACCAGACGCCATCCGCCTTCAAGCAATTGATGCGCGTGGCTTGTGATTCCACTTCGGTGTTATCGCTGGAAACAATTATCTTTGGCGGCGAAGCGCTGGACGTTGCCAGCCTGAAACCCTGGTTCGCACGCTTCGGCGATCAGACGCCACGACTGATCAACATGTACGGCATTACCGAAACCACCGTGCATGTGACCTACAGACCCATCACCCTGGCCGACACGCACAACCCGGCCAGCCCGATTGGCGAGGCGATTGCGGACCTGTCGTGGTACGTGCTGGACGCCGATTTCAACACGGTTGCCCAGGGTTGCAGCGGCGAACTGCACATCGGCCACGCCGGTCTGGCGCGGGGTTATCACAACCGCGCTGCACTGACCGCTGAGCGCTTTGTGCCAGACCCGTTCGCCAACGACGGCGGCCGTTTGTACCGCACCGGCGATCTGGCCCGCTATAAAACCGCAGGAACCATCGAATACGCCGGGCGTATCGACCATCAAGTGAAGATCCGTGGCTTCCGCATCGAACTGGGCGAAATCGAAGCGCGGCTGCAAGCGCATTCGGCTGTGCGCGAAGTGATTGTGCTGGCAGTGGACGGGCAACTGGCGGCGTATCTGCTGCCGGCTCAGCCTGACCAGGATCAACAAGCGCTACGTGGAACCCTGAAAGCCGAGCTCCGTGCGAACCTGCCGGATTACATGGTGCCGACCCACTTCATCTTCCTCGACAAGCTGCCGCTGACGGCCAATGGCAAGCTGGACCGCAAAGCGCTGCCTGCGCCGGACGCCGGTCAGTTGCAAGCGGCTTACGTGGCGCCGCAAGGCGAGCTGGAAGAACAGTTGGCGTCGGTCTGGAGCGCCGTGCTCAAAGTCGAGCAAGTCGGACGCAGCGACAACTTCTTCGAGCTCGGCGGGCATTCGCTGTTGGCGGTGCAGATGCTGGTGCGGGTTCGCGAGCAGTTACAGCGCGAGGTCGGCCTCAAGGACCTGTTCGAACAGCCGGTGCTGGCTGACTTCTGCGCCGCGCTGCAAGAAAAAAATGGCGAAAGTGATCATGCACTGGACGAATTGACTAAATCACTGGAGGCACTCAAACGTTTATCAGCGGAGGAAATTGATAATTTGATTGCTTAGCAGGAGAGACCCCAGTGCAACAGTTGCTTGACTCCGTTAAATCGCTGTCCGCCCGTGAACGCAAGGCGCTGGCGATCCTGCTCAAGCGCCAGGGGGTGAATCTCTACGGGGTCACGCCGATTGCCAGACGAGAGACGCCGGCAGCGTCTGCGCTGTCGTATGCGCAGCAGCGGCAATGGATCATCTGGCAACTGGAACCGCACAGCGCGGCCTACAACATTCCGCTGGCGCTGCGCCTGCATGGCGCGCTGGATGTCGAGGCGTTGCGGCGCAGCGTTGAACAGCTGATCGAGCGTCACGAAACCCTGCGCACCACGTTTGAACAGCAGGGCGACGAGGCGTTGCAGGTGGTGCATCCCGCGTCGCCGTTTGCGCTCAACGTTGATCAACTGGCGCTGGGCGAAACGGTCGAAAGCTATGTTGATCTGGAAGTACAGCGGCCTTTCGATCTGCAACATGGGCCGCTGTTGCGGGTCAGGCTGCTTGAACTGAGCGAACAGGAACACGTGCTGGTGCTGACCCAGCACCACATCGTCTCCGATGGCTGGTCGATGCCGATCATGGTTGACGAGCTGATGCAGTGCTATCAGGCCGCCTCGCTGGGTCGCGAGGCCGAACTGGCCCAACTGCCAATCCAGTACGCCGACTACGCGATCTGGCAGCGTAACTGGCTGGAGATGGGCGAGCAGGAACGCCAACTGGCTTACTGGACGCAGCAACTGGGCGATCAGCAGCCGATTCTTGAATTACCCACCGATCGACCGCGCCCGGCGCTGCGCAGCTACGACGGCGCGCGACTGAACATCGAACTGGACGCCGCGCTTTTGAACACCCTCAAGGCACTGGCGCGGCAGCAGGGCATCACCCTGTTCATGCTGTTGCTGGCGTCGTTGCAGACCTTGCTGCACCGCTACAGCGGTCAGGCCGACATACGCGTTGGCGTACCCGTCGCCAACCGCACCCGCAGCGAAACCCAAGGGCTGATCGGCTTCTTCGTCAATACCCAGGTGCTCAAGGCCGAGTTCGGCGCGCAGACCACCGTGGCCGACCTGCTGCAACAGATCAAACAGACTGCCGTGCAGGCCCAGGCCCATCAGGACCTGCCGTTCGAGCAACTGGTCGAAGCCTTGCAGCCGCAGCGCGACCTGAGCCGCAGCCCGCTGTTTCAAGTGGCCTACAACCACCAGAGCGAAGGCTACAACGAAGCCCGCGAGCTGGCCGGTCTGCGCCTGGAGTATCAGGTGTCGGACAAGCACACCGCGCAGTTCGACCTGACCCTGGACACTTGCGAACGCCAGAACGGCCTGGCTGCCTCGCTGACCTACGCCACCGACCTGTTCGACGCCACAACCATCGAGCGCATGGCCGGGCACTGGCGCAACCTGCTGAGCGGCATGTGCCGCGACGCCAATCAGCGCATCGCCGACTTGCCATTGCTGAGCGTTGAAGAGCGGCAGAATACCCTGCGCGACTGGAACCACAAGCTTGCGGTTTACCCGACTGAGCAGTGCGCCCATCAACGCATCGAAACCCAGGCAGAACGCACCCCGCAGGCCATTGCCCTGAGCTTGGGTGCCGAGCAATTGAGCTACCAGCAACTCAACAGCCGCGCCAACCAGTTGGCCCACAAACTGCGCGAGCAGGGCGTCGGCCCGGATGTTCGCGTGGGGCTTGCGGCTGAGCGCAGCCTGGAGATGATCGTGGGGATGCTGGCGATCCTCAAGGCCGGGGGCGCGTACGTGCCGCTGGACCCGGATTACCCGCAGGATCGCTTGAGCTTCCTGATGCAGGACAGCGGTATCGAATTGTTGCTGACCCAAACGCAGTTGCTGGGTCAGTTGCCGATTCCTGCACACGTTCAGACGCTGGATCTGGCGGATGCGCTAGATGGCTACAGCACCGAAAACCCGATCAACCAGACCTCGCCAGACAATCTGGCCTACGTGATTTACACCTCAGGTTCGACCGGCAAACCCAAAGGCACCTTGCTGGCTCATCACAACCTGATGCGCCTGTTCGCGGCTACGGACGACTGGTTCAAGTTCAACGAAAAAGACGTCTGGACGCTGTTCCATTCCTTCGCATTCGACTTCTCGGTCTGGGAGATTTTCGGCGCGCTGCTGCACGGTGGCCGACTGGTCATCGTGCCTCGCGAGGTAACCCGTTCGCCGGAAGAGTTCCATGCGCTGCTGGTTGACCAGCAGGTCACGGTGCTTAACCAGACGCCATCCGCCTTCAAGCAATTGATGCGCGTGGCTTGTGATTCGCCTGTGCCGATGTCGTTACAAAAAGTCATCTTCGGCGGCGAAGCGCTGGACGTCGCCAGCCTCAAGCCGTGGTTCGCACGCTTCGGCGATCAGATGCCACGACTGATCAACATGTACGGCATTACCGAAACTACCGTGCATGTGACCTACAGGCCCATCACCCTGGCCGATACGCACAACCCGGCCAGCCCGATTGGCGAGGCGATTGCGGACCTGTCGTGGTACGTGCTGGACGCCGATTTCAACCCGGTCGCCCAGGGTTGCAGCGGCGAACTGCACATTGGCCATGCCGGTCTGGCGCGGGGTTATCACCACCGTGCTGCACTGACCGCTGAGCGCTTTGTGCCAGATCCGTTCTCCAACGACGGCGGCCGTTTGTATCGCACCGGCGATCTGGCCCGTTATAAAACCGCAGGAACCATCGAATACGCCGGGCGTATCGACCATCAAGTGAAAATCCGTGGCTTCCGCATCGAACTGGGCGAAATCGAAGCGCGGCTGCAAGCGCATTCGGCTGTGCGCGAAGTGATTGTGCTGGCCGTGGACGGGCAACTGGCGGCGTATCTGCTGCCGGCTCAGCCTGACCAGGATCAACAAGCGCTACGTGAAACCCTGAAAGCCGAGCTCCGTGCGAACCTGCCGGATTACATGGTGCCGACCCACTTTATCTTCCTCGACAAGCTGCCGCTGACCGCCAACGGCAAGCTGGACCGCAAGGCGCTGCCAGCGCCGGACGCGAGCCAGTTGCAGGCGGCCTACGTCGCGCCGCAAGGTGAATTGGAGCAGCAGTTGGCAGCTATCTGGGCCGATGTGCTGAAAGTCGGGCAGGTCGGTCGCAGCGACAATTTCTTCGAACTCGGCGGCCATTCGTTGCTGGCCACGCAGGTGATCTCGCGTATTCGTCAGCAACTGGATGTTGAACTCTCGTTACGCGACCTGTTTGAAGCCCGCGATCTGGCAGCCTTTGCCCAAGCGGCGGGCGCAGGGCAGGGCAATGACGCGCCACGCTTCATCAAGGCCGACCGCAACCAGCCGCTGGGCTTGTCTTACGCGCAGCAGCGTCAGTGGTTTCTCTGGCAGCTCGACCCTGAAAGCACCGCTTACACGATTCCTGCAGCCCTGCGCCTGAGCGGCTCGCTGGACATCGCGGCGCTGGAGCACAGCTTCAGCGCGCTGATCGCCCGTCACGAAACCCTGCGCACCACCTTCCGCCAGCAGGGCGAACAGGCGGTGCAGATCATTCATGCGCCGCGTGCCCTGACCCTGACGGTTGAATCCGTGCCCGCCGGGCAGACCCTTGAGGCCTGTGTGGAGCAGGAAATGCAGCGCCCGTTCGATCTGGAACAGGGTCCGCTGCTGCGCGTTCGCCTGCTGAATCTGGCCGCCGATGAACACGTGCTGATCCTGACCCAGCACCACATCGTCTCCGATGGCTGGTCGATGCCGATCATGGTCGATGAACTGGTGCGCCTGTACGAAGGCTACAGCCAGGGCCGCGAGGTGCTGCTCGCTGAACTGGACATGCAGTACGCCGACTATGCGCTGTGGCAACGCAGCTGGATGGACGCCGGTGAGCAGGCACGGCAACTGGCGTACTGGAAGCAGCAACTGGGCGACCAGCAGCCGATTCTGGAGCTGCCTGCCGATCATCCACGCCCGGTCGTGCAAAGCCACGTCGGTGCGCGGCTGGCGGTCGAACTGGCGCCAGCGTTGATCGACGACTTGAAACAGGTCGCGCGGCAACAGGGTGTCACACTGTTCATGCTGTTGCTGGCGTCGTTTCAGACCTTGCTGCATCGCCACAGCGGCCAGCTGGACATTCGTGTCGGTGTGCCGATTGCCAACCGCACCCGCGCGGAAACCGAAGGCTTGATCGGCTTTTTCGTCAACACCCAAGTGCTGCGCGCCGAATTTGACTTGCACACAACCTTCAGCGAACTGCTGCAACAGGTCAAACACACCGCGCTGCAAGCCCAGGCGCATCAGGAGCTGCCGTTCGAACAACTGGTCGAAGCCTTGCAGCCACAACGCAGCCTCAGCCACAGCCCGCTGTTTCAGGTGATGTTCAACCACCAGAGCCAGGCCAGCGCCGAAGTGCGCGCGTTGCCCGGTTTGCAGGTTGAAGCGCTGGTGTCGGAGAGCTACCCGGCGCAGTTCGACCTGACCCTGAACACCGCCGAACAGAACGGCGGCCTGAGCGCAGCCCTGACCTACGCCACCGCGCTGTTCGAGCGCAGCACTATTGAACGCATGGCCGGGCACTGGCTCGCGTTGCTGCAGGCCATTTGCGCCAATGCCGGTCAGCGCATCGCTGATGTGCCGATGCTTGACGCTGCCGAACAGCAGCAGATCGTACGTGAGTGGAACGCCACGGCTGCGCAATTCCCGAGTGAGCTTTGCCTGCACAGCCTGATCGAAGCCCAAGTGCTGGCCACGCCAAATGCCCCGGCGCTGATCTTTGCGGACGAACAACTGAGCTACACGCAACTCAATGCCCGCGCCAACCAGCTTGCGCATCGCCTGCGTGAAGCGGGCGTCGGGCCGGACGTGCTGGTGGGGATTTGCGTTGAGCGCAGCCTGGAACTGGTCATCGGCCTGCTGGCGATCATCAAGGCTGGTGGCGCGTACGTGCCGCTGGACCCGGATTACCCCGAGGATCGGCTGGCGTACATGATGCAGGACAGCGGCATTGGTTTGCTGTTGACCCAGACGTCGTTGCTGGAGCGCTTGCCGGTTCAGGTGCAGAGCATGTGTCTGGATCAGGACGGCGACTGGCTTGAAGGTTACAGCACTGCCAACCCGGTCAACCTCAGTCATCCGCAGAACCTGGCCTACGTCATTTACACCTCCGGTTCGACCGGCAAGCCCAAGGGCGCAGGCAACAGCCATCGCGCCCTGGTCAACCGACTGCACTGGATGCAAAAGGCCTATGCGCTGGATGACAGCGATACGGTGTTGCAGAAAACCCCGTTCAGTTTCGATGTATCGGTCTGGGAGTTCTTCTGGCCGCTCCTGACCGGCGCACGCCTGGCCGTGGCGTTGCCGGGCGATCATCGCGACCCCGAGCGGCTGGTGCAAACTATCCGCCAACATGAGGTCACCACCCTGCATTTTGTGCCGTCGATGCTGCAGGCGTTTATGACTCACCCGCAGGTAGAAAGCTGTAACAGCCTGAGTCGTGTGATGTGCAGCGGTGAAGCATTGCCTGCCGAACTGGTCGGCCAGGTGCTCAAGCGTCTGCCGCAGGTCGGCTTGTTCAACCTGTACGGACCGACCGAAGCCGCTATCGACGTGACCCACTGGACCTGCACCACGGACGACGTGCTCAGCGTGCCGATTGGTCGCCCTATCGACAACCTGAAAACCCATATCCTCGACGACGGTTTGCTGCCTGCCGCGCAAGGCGTTGCGGCAGAGCTGTATCTGGGCGGCGTGGGTCTGGCGCGGGGTTATCACAACCGTGCGGCGCTGACCGCCGAGCGTTTTGTGCCCGATCCGTTTGACGGGCAGGGCGGGCGTCTTTATCGCACTGGCGATCTGGCGCGTTATCGCGACGAGGGCGTGATCGAATACGCCGGGCGCATCGACCATCAAGTGAAGATTCGCGGCCTGCGCATCGAACTGGGCGAAATCGAAGCCTGCCTGCTGGAACACGACAGCGTTCAGGAAGCGGTGGTCATCGACGTTGATGGTCCGTCCGGCAAGCAACTGGCGGCGTATCTGGTGGTTGAACAGCGCAGCGATCACCTGCGTGAGCTGTTAAAGGCGCATCTGAAAGCGTCGCTGCCGGATTACATGGTGCCCACGCACTTCATCGTGCTGGACAGCATGCCGCTGACCGCCAATGGCAAGCTGGATCGTCGGGCGCTGCCCGCGCCGGACGCCACTCAATTGCAGCGCCAGTACGTCGCGCCGGTCAGCGAACAGGAGCAGCAGATGGCGGCGATCTGGGCCGATGTATTGAAGGTTGAACGGGTCGGGCTGAGCGATGACTTTTTCGAGCTGGGCGGCCATTCGCTGCTGGCCACGCAACTGATTTCCAGAATCCACACGGGCCTTGGGATCGACATCCCGCTGCGCCTGATTTTCGAGAAACCGCAATTGAACGAATTTATTCAGGCCTTCGCCAGCAGTGGCCTGTCGCTGACCGAGGACGGCTTGTCCGATATCGAAAAAATGATGAATGAAATGGCGGGTATCTGACATGGACAAGTCTGCAGCAGAGCGTATCGCCCAGCGTTTCACCGGGTTGCCCGTGGAACAGCGGCGGCAGATCCTCGCCAAGATGCACGAGACCGGGCAAAGCTTCAAACTGCTGCCCATCGCCGTCACCCGGCATGGCGCAGCGCGCATCCCGCTGTCCTACGCGCAGCAACGCATGCTGTTCCTCTGGCAGATGGAACCGGACACCGCTGCTTACAATGTTCCCATGGCGGTGCGCCTCAGCGGTCCGCTGGACCGTCAGGCGTTGAGCGCAGCGCTGGACCAACTGGTGCAGCGCCACGAAACCCTGCGCACGCGGTTTGTTTCCGAGGACGGCGCGTTCTATCAGGAGATTCTTCAGCAGGCGACCGTCGCGCTTGAGTTCGCCTCAGTTGAGCCTGCCGACATTGCAGACCAGGTGCGTGCCGAGCTGCACAAGCCTTTCGACCTGCTGAGCGGCACCTTGCTGCGGGTCAAACTGTTTCAGTTGGGCGACACCGAACACGTTCTGACGGTGTGCATGCATCACATCGTATCGGATGGCTGGTCCGGCGAAGTGCTGATTCGCGAATGTGTGCAGTTGTATCAGGCGCAGGTGTCCGGTCAGCCCGCGCAATTGCCTGCGTTGGCGATTCAATACGCCGACTACGCCATCTGGCAACGCGCCTGGCTGGAGGCCGGGGAGGGCGAGCGGCAACTGGAGTACTGGAAACAGCAACTGGGCAGCGAGCATCCGTTGCTGAGTCTGCCGCTGGACCACGAGCGTCCGCTGCAGCCCAGTCAGCGCGGCGCAACTGTGCGTGTTGATCTGCCGGAACACCTGTCCGCACAACTGAAAACCCAGGCGCGCAACAGCGGCCAGACCTTGTTCATGCTGATGCTGGCGGCGCTGTCGGTGGTGCTGTCGCGCTTCAGCGGTCAGGCTGATATTCGCATCGGCGCGCCCAACGCCGGGCGCACCCGCAGCGAACTGGAAGGGCTGATCGGCTTCTTCATCAACACTCAAGTGTTGCGTGTGCAGGTGGACGAGCGGCAGAGCTTTGCGCAATTGCTGGATCAGGTGAAACAGGTCGTGACCGGCGCTCAGTCGCATCAGGAGCTGCCTTTTGAACACCTGGTGGACGCGCTGGCCCCAGAACGTAACCTGGGCCACAACCCGCTGTTCCAGTTCAAGATCAATCAGCACGTGCTGGCGGCCGAAGACAGTGGGCAACGTGTGTCGGGCCTGACCGTCGACGAGTTTCCGATGGGCAGCAGCGATGCGCGCTTCGATCTGGCGTTCGATTTCACCGATACGCCGGGCGGCATACGCGGTTATTTCACCTACGCCACCGACCTGTTCGAGCCACCGACCATCGAGCGCATGGCCAACGCACTGCGTGCTGTGCTGCAAGCGCTGGTCGCGGACACTGACCAGCGTCTGGCCGATCAGCCGCAAACCGTTTCGTTGCCCGCCGCTGAGCAGAGCGCTGATTTTGCCTGCCGCGACTTCCTCAGCCTCTGGCAACAGGGCCTGCACATCGGGCGCGGCAAGACCGCCTTGCGTGTGGGGCAGCAAACGCTGAGCTTTGACGAACTTGAACAGCGCAGTAATCAGTTCGCTCGCTACCTGCATACGCAGGACATCCAGCCGGGCATGGCCGTTGCGCTGTGCCTGGACCGCTCTGTGGAGTGGGTGGTCAGCCTGCTGGCGGTGCTCAAACTCGGTGCCGTTTACCTGCCGCTGGACAGCGCGCAGCCCGCCGAGCGTTTGCAGCAACTAACCCGTGACAGCGGCGCGGCATTGTTGATTCACGCGTCCGGCGACGACAAGGCTGCGCAATTGGGTGTGTGCCCGGTGCTGGCCTTCGATGCTGCGTTGTGGTCCGAGGTCGATGGCGGTGAGCTGAGCGTGCGCATCATCGCCGAGCAACCGGCTTACATCATCTACACCTCCGGCTCCACCGGGCAGCCGAAGGGCGTGGTGATCAGCCACGGCGCGCTGGCTAATTACGTACAGGGCGTGCTTGCGCGCCTGTCGCTGAATGACGGGGCGAGCATGGCGATGGTCTCGACGGTCGCCGCAGACCTGGGCCATACGCTGCTGTTCGGTGCGCTGGCGTCCGGGCGCCCGCTGCATCTGCTGTCCCACGAGCAAGCGTTCGACCCTGACGGTTTTGCCCGCTACATGGCCGAGCATCAGGTTGAAGTGCTGAAGATTGTGCCCAGCCATTTGCAGGGCTTGCTGCAAGCCGCACACCCGGCCGACGTACTGCCGAGCCAGTTGCTGATGCTGGGTGGCGAGGCCAGTTCCTGGGCGTTGATCGAGCAAGTCCGCGCGCTGAAACCGGGCTGCCGGATCGTCAATCACTATGGCCCGACCGAAACCACGGTCGGCATCCTCACCCATGAGGTGGCGGAGCGTCTCAATGCCTGCCGCAGCGTGCCGGTCGGTCAGCCCTTGGCTAACTGCAAGGCGCGGGTGCTGGACGCCTATCTGAACCCGGTCGCCGAACGTGTGTCGGGCGAGCTGTACCTGGGCGGTCAAGGGTTGGCGCAGGGCTATCTGGGCCGTGCGGCGATGACCGCCGAACGCTTCGTGCCGGACCCGGACGCCGATGGCCAGCGTCTGTATCGGGCTGGCGACCGAGCGCGCTGGGTGGATGGCGTGCTGGAGTACCTGGGTCGTGCGGATGATCAGGTGAAAATCCGCGGTTATCGGGTCGAGCCGGGCGAAGTCGGTCAGGTGTTGCAAACCCTGGAAAACGTCGCCGAAGCCGTGGTGCTGGCCCAGCCGCTGGAAAGCGACGAAACACGTCTGCAACTGGTGGCGTATTGCGTCGCGGCGGTGGGTGTGCGCCTGAACGTTGAATCTCTGCGCGAGCAACTGGCGGCGCGTCTGCCGGAATACCTGGTGCCCGCGCAGTTCATGTTGCTTGAAAAGCTGCCACTGACCGCCAACGGCAAGCTCGACAAACGCGCCTTGCCCAAGCCGGGCGTAGTCAAACAGCGCTATACCGCACCGGTCGGCGAGATCGAAGAAAAGCTCGCCGCCGTGTGGGCCGACGTTCTGAAGCTGGAGCAGGTCGGCAGCACCGACAACTTCTTCGAACTGGGCGGCGATTCGATCCTCAGTCTGCAAATCATTGCCCGCGCCAAGCGTCAGGGCATCAAGCTCAGCCCTAAGCAATTGTTCGAAAAACAGACCATCGGCCAACTGGCTTCTGTGGCCAGACTGATCGAGAAAAAGCCCGCAGCGGCGGCAGAGCAGGTCAGCGGTTCGCTGCCGCTGCTGCCGATTCAGGCGCGTTTCTTTGAAAAGGACATCCCTGAGCGTCAGCACTGGAATCAGGCGCTGATGCTCAAGCCCCTGCAAACGCTGGATGCAATCCCTCTTCAAGCGGCACTCACCGCGCTGATCGAACAGCATGACGCGCTGCGCCTCGGTTTCACGCAACAAAACGGCCAGTGGCAGGCCGCGTTCGGCGCGCTGAACACGCGTGACGTGCTGTGGACTCATGAACTGGACAGTGTCGAGCGCCTGAGCGAACTGGCTGATGAAGCGCAACGCAGCCTGGACCTGAAAAACGGCCCCTTGTTGCGTGCAGTGCTGATCGACCTGCCGCAGGGTGAGCAGCGTCTGCTGTTGGTGATTCACCATGTGGCGGTGGACGGCGTGTCGTGGCGCGTGTTGCTTGAAGACCTGCAACAGGCTTATGTCGCCATCGTGGCAGGCAGGCCATTGTCGCTGCCGGCGAAAACCAGCTCGCTGAAAAGCTGGGCCGAACATTTGCAGGCCTATGCGCAAAGCCCGGCGCTGGAGCAGGAACTGGGTTACTGGCAGGCGCAGTTGCAGGAGGTCAGCGACGCCTTGCCTTGCGATTACCCGCACGGCGGCCAGCAACAGAAGCACGCGCTGTCAGTGGCCACGCAACTGAATGGCGAACTGACCCGGCAACTGCTGCAAGACGCACCAGCGGCCTATCGCACGCAGATCAACGACCTGCTGCTGACCGCGCTGGCGCGGGTGGTCAGCCGCTGGACTGCGCAGCCGCACGCGCTGATTCGTCTGGAAGGGCATGGCCGCGAGGACCTGTTCGACGCGCTGGACATCACCCGCACGGTCGGCTGGTTCAGCAACCTGTACCCGGTCCGGCTCACCCCGCAGGCCACGCTGGCCGAGTCGATCATGACCATCAAGGAGCAATTGCGCGCAGTGCCTGACAAGGGCATTGGTTACGGCGCGTTGCGTTATCTGGGCAGCGAATCGGCACGGCGCACCCTGCAAGCACTGCCGCAAGGCAGCATCGTGTTCAATTACCTGGGCCAGTTCGACGGCAGCTTTGACGCACAAGGCGCGCTGTTCACGCCCTCGGCCGACAGCAGTGGCGCGTCGCAGAGTGCCGATGCGCCACTGGCTGCGCCGCTCAGCCTCAATGGTCAGGTGTATGGCGGCCAATTGCGCCTGAGCTGGACCTTCAGTGGTGCGGTATTTGAACGTGACACCGTGCAGCGGCTGGCCGACGAATACGCGGTTGAACTGCAACAATTGATTGCGCATTGCACCACCGAAGGCGTGGCTGGGGTAACTCCTTCGGACTTCCCGCTGGCGCGCCTGACCCAGTCGCAGCTGAGCCGGTTGCCGATGCCTGCGGCGCAGATCGAGGACATCTACCCGCTGGCGCCGATGCAGCAGGGCATGCTGTTTCACACCCTGTTCGAGCAGGAAGCGGGCAATTACATCAACCAGATGCGCGTCGAAGTCAGCGGCCTGGACGTGCCGCGTTTCCGTGCCGCCTGGCAGGCAACACTGGATGCCCAAGAGGTGCTGCGCAGCGGGTTTGTCAGTCACTTGGAGCAGTCGCTGCAAGTGGTGTTGCGCGATGTGAGCATGCCGTTTGTCGAGCGGGATGCTCGCGGGCAAGCCAGCGAGTGGGTTGACGATTGGGCGAATGCGGACCGTCAGCAGGGCTTCGATCTGACTCAAGGGCCATTATTACGTCTGGCCGTGTTGCGTACCGGCGAGCAGACGCATCAACTGATCTACACCAGCCATCACATCCTCATGGACGGCTGGAGCAGCTCGCGGCTGCTGGGCGAAGTGCTGCAACGCTACAGCGGCCAGACGCTGCCGAGGCAGGTCAGTCGTTATCGCGATTACATCGAATGGCTGCAACGTCAGGATGCTGCGCTCAGCGAACGTTTCTGGACCGGCCAGCTGGCCGGGCTGGACGAGCCGACCCGGCTGGTTCAAGCGTTCAAAGCGCCAGAGAACGGGCAGGGGCATGGCGATTATCTGCAACTGATTGATGCCGAGAATACCCGCCAGTTGAGCGAGTTCGCCCGCGAACAGCGCGTCACCCTCAATACGCTGGTGCAGTCGGCCTGGTTGCTGGTGTTGCAACGCTACACCGGCCAATCCAGCGTGACCTTCGGCGCAACTGTGGCTGGGCGTCCGGCTGAACTGCCGGGCGTCGAAGAGCAATTGGGGTTGTTCATCAACACCCTGCCGGTGATCGCCAGCCCGCGCCCGGAACAGCGGGTGGCGGACTGGGTGCAGCAGGTGCAGGCCAAGAACATCGCCCTGCGTGAGCATGAACACACGCCGCTATACGACATTCAACGCTGGGCACGCAGTGCTGGCGAGGCGCTGTTCGACAACATTCTGGTGTTCGAAAACTACCCGGTGTCCGAGGCATTACAGCAGTCCGCGCCGCAGGGGCTGGTGTTCGGCGGCCTGCACACGCAGGAGCAGACTCATTACCCGTTGACCCTGGTGGTCAATCTGGGCGAAACGTTGTCGATGCGTTTCAGCTATGCCCGTCAGTCTTTCAGCGAGCTGCACATGGCGCAGTTGTCGGCGCATCTGCGGCAGGTTTTGCAGGCGCTGGCGCGTGATCCGCAGGCGGCGATTGGCGAGCTGGCGCTGTTGGATGATCACCAACAGCAACAGGTATTGCGTAGCTGGAACACGACCACTGCCGACTTCCCGAACGAACACTGCCTGCACAGCCTGATCGAAGCCCAGGTGCTGGCCACGCCAAATGCCCCGGCGCTGATCTTTGCGGCCGAACAACTGAGCTACGCGCAACTCAATGCCCTCGCCAATCAGCTTGCCCATCGCTTGCGTGAAGCGGGCGTCGGGCCGGATGTGCTGGTGGGGATTTGCGTTGAGCGCAGCCTGGAACTGGTCATCGGTTTGCTGGCGATCATCAAGGCTGGTGGCGCGTACGTGCCGCTGGACCCGGATTACCCCGAGGATCGGCTGGCGTACATGATGCAGGACAGCGGGATTGGCTTGCTGCTGACCCAGACTTCGTTGCTGGAATGCCTGCCGGTTCCTGAGCACGTGCAGAGCATTTGCCTGGATCAGGACGGCGACTGGCTGGCCGGCTACAGCACTGCCAACCCGGTCAACCTCAGTCATCCGCAGAATCTGGCCTATGTGATTTACACCTCCGGTTCGACCGGCAAACCAAAAGGCGCGGGCAACAGCCATCGCGCTCTGGTCAACCGTTTGCACTGGATGCAAAAGGCTTATGCGCTGGACGGTAGCGACACTGTTTTGCAGAAAACCCCGTTCAGTTTCGACGTGTCGGTCTGGGAATTTTTCTGGCCGTTGCTGACCGGCGCACGTCTGGCAGTGGCGCTGCCGGGTGATCATCGCGACCCCGAGCGGCTGGTGCAGACCATCCAGGAACATCAGATCAGGACGCTGCACTTTGTCCCGTCGATGCTGCAGGCGTTTCTGACTCATCCGCAGGTAGAAAGCTGTAACAGCCTGCGTCGTGTGGTGTGCAGCGGTGAAGCATTGCCTGCCGAACTGGCTGGTCAGGTGCTCAAGCGTCTGCCGCAGGCAAGTCTGTATAACCTTTACGGCCCGACCGAAGCCGCTATCGACGTGACGCATTGGACCTGTACCACGGACGACGTGCTCAGCGTGCCGATTGGTCGCCCTATCGACAACCTGAAAACCCACATTCTGGATGACGGTTTGCTGCCCGCCGCGCAAGGCGTTGCGGCAGAGCTGTATCTGGGCGGCGTGGGTCTGGCGCGGGGTTATCACAACCGTGCGGCGCTGACCGCCGAGCGTTTTGTGCCCGATCCGTTTGACGAGCAGGGCGGGCGTCTTTATCGCACCGGAGATCTGGCGCGCTATCGCAACGAAGGCGTTATCGAATACGCCGGGCGTATCGACCATCAGGTGAAGATTCGTGGCCTGCGCATCGAGCTGGGCGAAATTGAAGCGCGCCTGCATGAGCATGCAGGCGTGCGCGAAGCCAATGTGATCGACATCGACGGGCCTTCCGGCAAACAGCTTGTTGCGTATCTTGTGCTGGCCGACCTTGATCAAGGCCCGGACGTTCTGCGCGAAGCCTTGAAGACGCATCTCAAGGCTCACGTGCCGGATTACATGGTGCCGACCTGGTTTGTCTTCATTGATGTGATGCCGCTGACCGCCAACGGCAAGCTGGATCGCCGGGCACTGCCCAAACCGGATGTCAGCCGGTCGCAGCAGGGTTACGTCGCGCCGCGTACGGAATTCGAGCAGCGTTTGGCGGCGCTGTGGCAGCAGGTATTGCAGGTCGAACAGGTCGGTCTGAACGACAACTTCTTCGCGCTGGGCGGGCACTCGCTACTGGCAGTTTCGCTGGCGGGGAGGATTCGCGAGACGTTCGATATCTCCATCAAGCTGCATGATTTTCTGCTGATGCAGACCCTCGGTGAACTGGCCGATTTCATGCGCGCCGATGAGGCCAGGGTCAAGTCAGCCGTTATCGCCATGAACGCCAATCAATCGGGCGCTGCGCCACTGATTTGCCTGCCACCGGGCGGCGGCGGCACGTACTCGTATTACCCGCTGGCGGGTCAATTGAGCGACAGCCGACCGGTTTACGGGCTGGTCAACAAGGCCTACGTGGTGCCGGGCTGGTTCGATACGTCCTGGCAGGAAATGGTCGCTTATTACGTCGAGCAGATTCGTACGACACAGCCGCAGGGGCCTTACAACCTGCTGGGCTGGTCGATGGGCGGCGCGCTGGCTATCGAGGTGGCGCATGTACTCGAGCGTGAGGGCGACACGGTGAGTTTTCTCGGGCTGGTGGACACGCAACTGCCTGCGTCGCTGGCGATGGAGTGGGTCGAGGAAGCGCCTGAAGTCACCACACAGAAACAGGGCGAAAACTATTACCGCAGCCTGATCAAAAGCTTGCAGGCGTTTGTGCCGGGCTTGCAGGAAGCGTCGATTGTCGGCCTGATCGACACCGCTCGGCACTCGGTTGCCAGCGAGGGCGAGGTGATTGACTGGGTGGTGGACGAAGTTGCACAGCAAGCCGGAATGAACGCCGACAACCTGCGCAGCATCTTCCAGGACATCGCCGTACAGGACGAGATCGAAACCGGTTACAAATTACTGGAAGCCAACGCGCAACTAAGCCAGGCGTTTACCCTGAAAAAGCTCAACGTACAGGCCGATTGCTGGTGGGCCGGGCAGAGCCGCGCGCCCGGGCAGATTGCCAAAGCTGAAACGGTGCTGCTTGAACAGTGCTCAGTGAACGGGCTCCGCAGCTCGACAACGGTTGATCAGCGGCATGACAACGTGGTGCTCGCGGAGGCTTTTCTGCAGGGGCTTGCCGAACGGCTTGCGTGACGCAGAGCGTCACGAACGGCAGTCCCACGCTGGAGCGTGAGGAACGATAATCTCAACTATCGTGCGACGCTCCGCGTTCGGTCTTGATCGCCAGTCTGCTAAAAATCCCCGCGCAACGTCATGACGTAGTTGCGCGGGTCTCCGTAGTAGTTGCCGCGGTCGATGTCGCCGGTGGCCTTGTAGTATTTATGATCCAGCAGGTTGTTGCCGTTGAGGGCCACTGACCAGTGTTCGTCGATCTTCCACGAGGCCCGCGCGTCCCAGATGGCGCGGCCAGGGTTGTCGATGGGCTGGGTCGTCTCGTGTTCCGAGTAGCCGCTCTGCGCCGACACACCGGCACCGACAGTCAGGCGACGCCAGGTGCCGGGCAGGGTGTAGCTGCTGGACAGGCGCACCATATGCCGGGGTGTTTCTGCCGAAATAGATTGCCCATCGCTGCCGCGTGTAAGGTTGAAAGTGTAACCGGCCAGGGTCTGCAACCCAGGCAGCGGCTCGCCACTGATTTCCATGTCGATACCCTTGCTGCGCCGGATGTCGCCATTCACATAGCAGGTGCCGTAAGCGTCGTTGCTCAGGCACTGGCCTGCATGGGCATCGTCCTCGACCGCCACGTCTTTCTGTTTCACATAGAACAGCGCAAAAGACACATTCAGGCGCTTGTCGAACAGCTCGCCCTTGATACCGGTTTCATGGCTGGCGCCGATCGCCGGGTCAAGGAATGCGCCGGATGCGCTGCGATAACCGCTCTGCGGCAGAAAGATATCGGTGTAGCTGGCATACCACGACCAGTCGCGGTTCAGGTCGTAGATCACACCCAGAAACGGCGTGACCTGATTGTTTTCCTGGGCGCGAGTGGTCACGCCTGCGGACTGGCTCTGATAGTCATACCAACTGACTCGCCCACCCATGACCAGGCTCAACGACTCGGTCAGGCTCAGGCGCAGGTTGCTGTAAACGCCATAACGCTTGTCGCTGTAATCGGTGCTGCGCCAGGCCGGGCGCGCAGGTTCGGTAATCGCGTTGTGATCGGTATTGAAGATGTCCAGCGGTTGATTGGCGTTGACCGTGGCGTAGCGAGAATCACGTTTTTGCTCGGACCAATTGCCACCGACCATCACCTGATGGGTCAGGCCAAAGGCATCGAAACGACCATCCAGATGGCTGTCGAAACCGTCGCTTCGCAGCGCGTCCGAGCGAAACAGGGTTTTGACCAGTCGCGAACCGCTTTGCGTCGCAGGGTCTATGGCCCCTTGTGCATAGGCGACTTTCTGCTCGAACGCGCCCTCGGAGTGGGTCGCTGACAGCGTGCCGCTCCAGTTCTCGTCAAAGTGTGTCTCCAGCTCACTGAACACTTCGTCGGTCCGCGTCTGGTGGCGGTTCCAGTTCTGGGCCAGCGAGGTGGAGCGCGGCAGATCGATAGCCTTGCCGTTGCTGTAGCGGGGCAGGCCGAAAATCGAAAAGCCGTGAATGTCCGCGCTCTGATGGCGCAGACCCAGGGTCAGAGTAGTGTCTTCGCTCAGGTCGGTTTCCAGAATGCCGTACAGCAGCGGCGCGGTTTTTTGCAGCCCGTCGATGAAAGAGCCACGGTCTTCGTAAGAGGTTACAAAGCGCCCGCGCACGCTGCCCGAATCGTTGAGCTTGCTGCTGCCGTCCAGATCGACGCGGTACTGGTCCCAACTGCCGGCGCGGGTGGTGATCGAAAACTGCGGGAGGGCGGTCGGCCGCTTGCGCACCAGATTGACCGCGCCACCGGGGTTGCCCGCACCGATCAGCAACCCGGCTGCGCCACGCAGCACCTCGACGCGGTCGTAGATTTGCATGTCCGGGGTCATCCAGCCGGTCACGCTGTAACCCTGACCGGCCACGCCGTCGATGGTGTAGCTCTCGTCTTCCAGCGCAAAGCCGCGTGAGCTGAACACATGAGAGCCAAAGTTGCGTTGCGAAAAAGTGATGCCGGGCGTTTGCGCCATCACCTCGTCCAGGCCGGTGAGGTTCTTGTCGTTCATCAACTGACGGGTCACGACGGTGACTGACTGCGGGGTATCGCGCAATGATTGTGCGGTCTTGTTGATGCTGATACCGGTGGCCGCATACGAACCGCTGCCTTCGGTGGTGATGCCGAAATGGTCGCCTTTGATCGCCACCGGCCCCAGGTTCATGGGCTGCGCGGAGGCGGCGACGCCGAGGATCAGGGTGTTGGCCTCGAAGCTGTGTGCCACGTCGGCTTTTTTCAGCAGGTCCGCCACTGCCTGTTCAGGCGTCAACCTGCCGTGCACCGCGCTGCCGAGCTTGCCGTTCACATCGTCGGGGTTGTAGAGGATTTGCAGGTCGCCTTGCCGCCCCAGTTCCTTGAGGGCGCTGTTCAGGGCCTGTGCGGGGATATCGAACTCGAACTCTTCAGCCAGTGCCTCGCCCTGAAAAGCCAATGCCAGCACCAGCCCCATCCCGCCCAGACGCAGGCCACGCGTTTTCACGCGTCCTGTGCGCAGACGGTTGGAGGGTGTTGGCATGGGAGGGATGACTCGTTGAAAGCGAGGGTGCAGGATAATGTATTTGCGCAGTTTGGTCGTGCACACAGGTCTGCATCATAAGCCGACACCGGGTCGCACATCAAAACCGGACGCAGAGCGTCCAGAAAGGCATGCCAACGCGGAGCATTGGCACGATAGGTGTTCTTATGGACACCTATCGTTCCGCACGCTCCAGTGGGAATGCCTTGCGTGACGCTCCGCGCCACAAATCTGCGCCGCGCCAAGCACTCAAGGTCGGACGCGGAGCGGCCGGGAGTGCATGCCCACGCGAGGCATGGGCTCGATCTGTGGAGCCAGACTCAGATCAGAAATCCCCCCGCAAGGTCAGGACGTAGCTGCGCGGTTCGCCGTAGACGTTGGAGCGGTCGTTGGCGATCGAGGTGCTGTAGTACTTGCGGTCGAAGAGGTTTTCGGCGTTGAGCGACACTTTCCAGTTTTCGTCCAGTTTCCACGAGGCCCGCGCATCCCAGACGGCCTTGCCAGCGACACCCAGCTGTTTGTTGGACGGCACTTCGTAGCCCGAATCCGCCGACACGCCGGTGCCCAGCGTCAGGCGGTTCCAGGCGCCCGGCAGGTTGTAGCTGGTGTTGAGGCGCAACATGTGTTTCGGCGTTTCGTACGCGACATCCGAGTCACCGTTGTTGCGCAGCATGTTGAAGGTATAGCCGCCGAACACTTGCAGTCCCGGCAGCACTTCGCCGCTGGCTTCAACGTCGACACCCTTGCTGCGACTGATGCCGTCCTGCAGGTAGCAGGAGCCGTCGGAGCTGGTCGGGCAGAGCTGAGTCGTGTTTACGTCGACACCGGCCACATCTTTCTGCTTGATGTAGAACAGCGCCATCGACAGGTTCATGCGCTTGTCGAACAGCTCACCCTTGAAGCCGGTTTCGTAGTTGGAGCCGATGGCCGGGTCCAGTGGCGAGCCGCCAGCGGTGACATAGTTGGCCTGCGGTGTGAAGATATCGGCGTAGCTGGCGTACCACGACCAACTGTCATTGATGTCGTAGATCACGCCCGCGAACGGGGTGAATTCCTGGGTCTGTTTGGATTCGTAACTGTTGGCTGCGCCGGTTTTGACGTCGTACGTGTAGTCGTACCAGCTCAGACGAGTGCCCAGCACCACGCTCAACGGCTCGCTCAGGTGAATACGCGTGTTGGCGTACAGGCCCGCGCGTTCTTCGGTGGTGTCGATGTCGGTGGTCCAGGCCGGACGCGCTGGCTTGGCGAAAGCGTTCTGGTTGACGTCGAAAATGTTGATCGCGGATCGGGTTGGGGCAGTAGCCTGATGCGTATTGGCGTTCTGTTTCGACCAGTCGGCGCCCAGCGTCACCTGATGCTCGAGGCCGAAAGCGTTGAAGTTTCCTTCCAGTTGAGTGTTCAGGCCGGTGCTGTCCACTTCGTCTCTGCGAAAGAGTGTGTTCTGGAAGGTAGAGCCTGCCAGTGTCGTAGGGTTGACCGCTCCCCTTGCAAACGCAATAGCCTGATCAAACCCACCCTGCGAATAGGTCAACGACGTCTTGCTGATCCAGTCTTCATTGAAGCGGTGCGCCACTTCGGTAAAGACCTCGGTCATGTCGCTTTCGAGACGGTTCCACTTCTGCGCCAGGTTGGTCGAGCGCGACAGACCCAGCGACTGGCCGTTGCTGTAGCGCGGCAGGCCGTAGATCGAGTAGCCGTTGATGACCTGTTCCTGGCGGCGCAGGCTCATGGTCAGGGTGGTGTCATCGCTCACGTCGGCTTCGACAATGCCGTACAGCAACGGGGTGCGGCTGTCGCGGCCGTCGAGGTAGGAACCGCTGTCATCGTAGGCCGCCACCATGCGCCCGCGCACCGTGCCCGAATCATTGAGCTTGCCGCTGCCGTCCAGATCGACGCGATACTGGTCCCACGAACCTGCGCGAGTCGTGATCGAGAACTTGTTGTCTGCCGTCGGGCGTTTGCGCACCAGATTGACCGCACCGCCGGGCTGACCGGCACCGACCAGCAGGCCGGACGCACCTCGCAGCACTTCCACGCGGTCATAAATGGCCATGTCCGGCTGCATCCAGCCGGTGATCTGATAGCCCTGACCGCCTATGCCGTCGACCAGAAAGCTTTCCGCCAGCAACGAGAAGCCACGAGAGGTGTACACGTGGCCGCCGAAGTTGCGGTACTGGAAGGAGATACCGGGGGTGTCTTCCAGCACTTTGCTCAAGCTGTTGAGGTTGTTGTCATCCATGACCTGCCGAGTCATCACGCTTACCGATTGCGGCGTTTCACGCAGCGACTGCGGCGCGCCCTTGCCGATGCTCACCGCGCCCGTGGTGTACGAGCCGGTGCCGTCAGTGGCGGTGCCCAGGTACTGCGAGTCGATTGCAGTCGGCGCCAGATTGACCGTGGCTGTCTGGGTCGAACCGTCTGCGGCGGCTTCCTGCGCCTGTGTGGCGACTGGCATGCAGAGCGCAAGACCCATGGCCGCCATGGATGGCCGGGAACGGAACATCTGACGGAGCAGCAACGCATTGCTGAGCGGGGTGAGGCGTGACGGGTTGTGCATGAATTGGCTCTTTCCAGTGGGTATCGGCAAGGAGATCGGGAGCGTTGTTCAGGTTTGCGCAGTCTGGTTCAGCCATCGACAGGGCAAAGGTGAGCAACTTTTTTATTGGGAACCAGGCAGGAAAATGGCTGTCCACGCAGTTCGCTGTTAATGAGAACGAAAGCGATTAACGATTATTTAATGAATTTTTCACAAAACCCGAAAAAAGATGGCGCTTGGCTATCTGCGTGGGCCGCGGCGGGCTACGCCGGGAAAGAAAAAGCCCCGCTCGCGGCCAGGCCGGGCGGGGCGTTTCAATGTCGAGGATTCAGGCTTGAGCGGCCTGGCTCTGCGCCTGCTCGACCTCGATCCGGCCCGCCTGCATGCGCACCAGTTGGTCGGCGATGTAGAAATAGCGGTCGTCGTGAGAGATGACGATGATGGTCTTGCCTTGCTGCTTCAGTTCCGGTAGCAGTTCGGTGTAGAACACGCGCCGGAACGCCGGGTCCTGGTCGGCGGCCCACTCGTCGAACACCAGCACCTGACGTTCGTCCAGCCACGCATTGATCAGCGCCAGACGCTTGCGCTGTCCGGTGGACAGGTCGGTGGTGGTAAACGCGCCGTCCTGGATGCTGACCTTGTGCGCGATGTCCAGGCGCTCCAGGTATTTGCCGGCGTCTTGCGGCAACGCGGCCTCACCCTGCAGGGGCTCATCGAACAGGTAGTAATCGGCGAAGATCGTGGTGAACAGTTGGCGGTAATCGTCGAGATTTTCCGGGGTTACGGCTTGGCCATTCAGGTGGATTTCGCCTTGCTGCGGCGTGTACAGGCCCAGCAGCAGCTTGATCAGCGTGGTCTTGCCGCAGCCGTTCTCGCCGACGATGAACACGATATCGCCCTGTTTGATGCTCAAGTCGACCGGCCCGAGATGAAAGGCGTCGCTGCCTTCGACCGGCGGGTAGTCATAGCGCAGGTTGTGCAGTTCCAGGGTCTGCATATTCGCCAGCGAGTTAGGGCGGTCGCTGACCAGCAGGTGTGGTTCGGGGCTTGAAAACTTCCACGACAGCTCGGCAATACGGCGCATGGCGATCTGCGCGCGACTGATACCGGGCAGGGCGGTAATCAGCCTTTCCAGCGGGCCTTTCATGTACAGCATCACCAGCACGAAGCCGCCCAGCACGGTCTTTTCAGTGGTCGGCCACATGGCCTGGAAGGCGATGGCCATGCCGATCACGGCAAAGAACAGCATCGAACCGAAGGTTTCCGCGCTGACGAAGATGTTGGCGGCGCGAATGTTCGAGCGGCAGATGTTTTCGGTGGCACCGTGAATCTTCTCATCGAGCATGTGCTGACGACGCTTGCGCTGAATGCGCAGTTCCTTGGCACCTGCGGACAGCGCCTGATAGTGCTTCTGCAGTTCGTCTTCACTGTTGCGCGCCGCCAGAATGCTGCGCATGCCGAACGCATGGGCCAGGTACTGCGCGCCCGTGCCGAGCACCACGGTGAGCACGGTCAGGGCCAGAATCTGCCACGACAACAACGCCAGATAAGTCAGGCAGCCGAGCGTGACAGTGAACGAAATCACCATCGGCGCGACCGACAGGGCGAAGGTGCTGAGGGTGTTGACGTCGTTGAGCAGCACCGGAATCAAACGGTGGGAGCGGTAGCGCTCCAGTTGCTCGATGGGCGCGACCAGCACCTTGGCGGCCAGCTCGCGACGCAGATTGGCGACCACGCGCTGGCCGACGTAGTTGGTCGACAGATTGGACAGTGTCGCGCAGGCCAGCGTCAGTACACACAGCCCGGCGAACAGCAGCGCGGTGTGGGTGTCTGGCCCGCCGGGCATGTTCAGCGCATTGTTGATGGTGGCCAGCAGGCCGGTGACGCTCAGGCCACTGACGATGCCCAGCACAGTCGACAGCGCCACCAGCCACCAGAACGGCTTGAGGATCCTCAGGGTTTCCCGGGCGAGGCTTTCAGTTTTGCGGGTCATGGTGTGTCTCGTCAGTGTCCGTGAGTGCGGCCTGCATCCATCGCAGGGCGCGCGCATGAAGTGCGTTACAAGTCGCGGGCGACCCGAAAGCCCAGCCAGTCGCCACGTACGTCGGGCTGGCGGCTGTTGCGGTTGCCGGAGCGGGAGAAGATCGGTGCTTCGGTCCAGTCATTGCCGCGAATCATCTTCCAGGTGCAATCGCCGGCCAGCCACGCGCTGCCGTCGGTGGGCGCGCCGTTGTAATTGCTGGTCTCGCAATCGGCGGTCCATTCGTAGACGTTGCCGTGGGCGTCGTAGATGCCGAAAGCGTTGGGGCTGTAGCTGCCAGCGGGCGCGGTGTAGCTGAAACCGTCTTCCGGGCCGTAGGTGTTGGCGTGTTTGGCAATGCTGTACGGCTTGCCTTCGTCCATCGGGAACGGGAACGAGCCCTTGCTGCCGCCGCGTGCCGCGTATTCGCGCTGGGCTTCGCTGACCATGTGGTAAGACTTGCCGGTCTTCTTGGACAGCCATTCGACGTAGGCCTTGGCCTCGTTCCAGTCCATGCACACCGCGGGCTGGCGCGCGGTCAGCGGGTAGCGTGGCTTGCCGGCCTTGCACTCGCGGCCCGGACGGGTGTCGCCGTCCGGCATTTTGTAACCGGAGCTTTTGATATAGGCGTCCCATTCGCCGGCCAGTACCTGAAACTGGCTGATGGCGAACGGTTTGACGAAGGTCACGTCATGCAGCGGGCCTTCGTCAGGCTGGCGGCCCATTTCTTCCTCGGGCGCGCCCATGGTAAACGTGCCCGCAGGCAGCACGACCATTTCCGGGCAATCCTTGCAGTCCTTGAATGTCTTACCGGGCGCGGGCACCGGCGCGGGCACCGAGACGGGCGTGGCGGCGAGGGCGGTGCCTCCAAGTAACAGGCCGAGCACGGCGGAAAGGGACAGCAGTGTATTTTTCATGACGGGTCTCGATGGAAAGCGGAAAACAGGTGATTCAGTGCGTGCGCGTCAGGCGCGCTGGCCGAGCAGGGCCATGAAGCGGTCGATCTCGGCTTCGTTGTTCAGCAGCCCCGGTGCAGTGCGCACCACCGGGCCGACGTCGCGGCTCACCGCATCGACCACCATGTGTTGTTTCATCAGCCACGCGGCCACTTCGTCACTTTCCTGGCCCTTGAGCCGGAAAAAACTGAAACCCGCAGACAGCGCAGGGTCCATCGGCGTCACCAGCTCGACATTGGGCTGTGCATGAAGACGTTGCTTGAGGTAGCTGTTGAGCTCGTGAATGCGCGACTGCACCTCGGCCTTGCCCAGTTGCAGGTGCAGCTTGAACGCTTCGTTCAGCGCCCAGCGATGCTCGAACGAGTGATAGCCGCCTGGCGTCATGATCGTGCCGAAGTTGGTCGCTTCCGAGAACGTCGGGATCAACGGCGTGAGGTCCTTCACCTGCTCCGAGCGCGCGCACACGATGCCGGTGCCGCGCGGGCCAAACATCCACTTGTGGGTGCCCGCGACGTAGAAGTCGCAGTTCATGTCCGGAAAATCCAGGTTCTCGACGCCAAACCCGTGCACGCCATCGACCACATATAAAATGCGGTCTTTGTCGTCGCGGTTGCGGTTGTGTTCTTCGACCAGGTCACCGATGGCCCCGATAGGCAGCTTCACGCCGCTGCCCGACTGCACCCAGGTCATGCCCAGCACGCGCGTCTTCGGCTGAATGCTGCGGGCGATGGAGCCGATGATCTCGTCTGCCGAAACAGTGGCCGAGTCCTTGAACAGGCGAATCTTGCGCACCTGTGTGCCTTCGCGCTGCTGCCGAAACTTGAGGATGTCACGGGTGCAAGAGTGTTCGTGTTCGGTGGTGAGGATTTCCTGGTCCGGGCGCACATGCAGGCCGCCGTAGATCATCGCCAGCCCTTCGGTGGTGCTGCCGGTCAGGGCGATCTGGCCGGGTTGGGCATTCAGGTACTTGCCAGCCCAGACGCGAACGTCATGTTCGCGGCGCTCGGTTTCCTGCAGGTCCCAATCCATGGCCAGGCCAGGATTGCGGTCGATGTGTGCACGATGCTGCTCAATGGCGTCGCGCACCGGTTTGGGGTGCGAGGTGACCAGAAAGTTGGAAAAGTGGACGTAATCCGGGTCCTGATTGAACAGCTGTTTGAGGCGTGTCCATTTGTCTGTGGCTATTGGCTCGGGCGCTGTTATTGGTTCGGCTGCTGTTGCCAGGCTGGAGCCCAGTGGCAGGGCGGCAGCCAGTACCCCGGCCTGCTTGAGAAAGGTTCTGCGGTCAGTCATGAGCGGTTTCGCCTGATGATCGGGTGGCGGCGTTTAAAGGGTTCATGGTTTGGCCGCCGGGCGCGCCGAGGCCTGAACCTGTTCCCAGACGCGCAGGAAGTTGCCGCCCCAGAGTTTGGTGATGTCGGCTTCGGCGTAACCGCGTTCGATCAGCTCGGCGGTCACGTTGCGGACCTCACTGACGTCGTTAAAGCCTTTCACGCCGCCGCCATCGTTGAAGTCGGAACTGATGCCGACATGGTCGATACCGATCTTCCTGACGGTGTAGTCGATGGCGTCGACGAAATCCTTGACCGTGGCCTTGGGTTCTTCCTCAAGAATCGCGTACAGCTTGCTGGCGTAGGCACCGAAACGCTGTTCGGGCCAGACGGTGATGATCGGATCGCCCGGCATCAGCGCCATCGCCAGGTTCGGCAATGGCGGCAGGTCGAAATCCTTGCGCAGGGCGTTGAGCTTGTCCTGGGTTTTCTGGGTCAGTGGCTTCAAATAGGCCGGAAACGCCACGATCTGCACCACACCGCCGCTCTGTTTGATGAGCTGCAGTTCCTCGTCGCTGAGGTTGCGCGGGATGTCCACCAGCGCGCGCGGTGCCGAGTGCGAGGCGACCATCGGCGTGCGGCTCAGCTGGCTGACCTGCAGCAGCGCCTTGCTGGACATCTGCGACACGTCGATGATCACGCCCAGGTCATTGAGGCGCTGCACCGCCTGCTTGCCGATCTCTGACAGGCCGCCCAGCGCGTCGGGCGTGTCGTTGAGAAAGGGCAGGGGGCGTGAAGAATCCGCCCAGCTGTTATTGCCCACGTAGCTGAAACCGAACATGCGCATGCCGCGCGCGGTCCAGTGGTCCAGCAGGTTCAGGTCGTCGCCCAGCGGGTAGGCGTTGAGCATGCTGATGAAGATCGCAAACTTGCCCTCGCCGTGCAGGCGGCGCATGTCGTCCGGGGTGTAGGCAATGCCGACCTGATGGGGAAAATCGCGAACCAGGCCGGTGATGATTTTGTAGCGCACTTCCTGCTGGTGGCGTGCTTCGTCAACAAAACCAGGGGTCGGACGATGCGGGGCGTTGTCGCCGTTCCAGATTTCCGGCCAGCCAAAAATCGTCAACGCCGCGCCGGAGAGCCTGCCGCGGGCGGTTTTCACCAGGTCGAACTGCCCCGAACCGTCCTTGTCGGCCTCGTTGCCCTCACTGCCGAATTTCATCGGCACGGTGATGTGGCTGTCGAAGGAAATGATCCGCTCTTGCAGGTCGTCGGCCTGCTTCATGACCTTGACCGGGTAACTGGCGGGCAAGCCGTAATTCCAGGCCAGAAAACCCGCGCCTGCACTAATGGCCAGAGCCAGCGGCAGGCCGATGAAGAGAGCCTTTTTCCAACGCGGTCTTGTCATTTCCGTCTCGTTTGATTAACCGGGGCGCGGCCTGCAAGGGCCGTTGCTATCTGGTGGAGAACGAGCGGATGGGCGAAAAATTTAGCACAACGTGCTGTGTGCAGGCGTTGAGCTAAATTTGTCAGCCGGTTTTACGTTCTAGCTTGGATAACGGCGGTCTCGGGTTGGAACAGGTAGGCAATGACGATTTCTCGACGAGGGTTCATGGCAGGGCTGGCGCTGACCGGCGCGGCGCTTCCGGCTGCTTATTACGCGCACCGCGAACTCACCCGCGTCGAGGAACCCGTGACGCCGGGCGAGGCCACGGCCGGGCCTGCGGACACCGCCACTCAGCGTCTGGCCGACAAACTGCGTGGCGTGTGGACCCTGCGTTTCGAGGGTCGTGATGCCGGACTGAGCGGAGCTCCGCTGCAAGGCCTGGAAATGTTTCTCGACATTGCCCCGCGTGGGCGCGGCCTGCGCGGCTATATCGACACGGCCGAGCAGTTGCGCGGCGAGGGCATGCCGCGCTTCCGGGTGATCGGCGACCTGCAACCGGCCAATGCCGCGAAACTGTATCTGCGGGTCATGGACGGCCATGCGGGCAACGATCCGCACAGCGACACCCCGGATTACGAATTCAGCCTGACCCTCGATGAAGTCTGGGGCGCGTTCGGCAATGCCGGCAGCGGCACGCTCAGCGGGCGTGTCGAGCGACTGGATCGGCCATTGGCCCTGCCGGAGCTGGAAAACCGCCTGATCGCCATCAAACAGGTTTTCCCCGAAGCGCGGGAGCGGGTGGCTTTGAGTCCGCCATTTCTGGCCTGGCTGGTTTCCAGGGAGCATCGCCTGTTTCACCAGCTCTGGCATGCGTCTCGGGACAAATGGCACAAACTGCCCGAGGATAAACGCGATGCCCTGCGCGGTATCGGCTGGCAGCCGGGGCCACGCGACAAAGAACGTGATGCCCGTGGACCGCGCAAGGACCGTAATGGGTCGGGTGAAGACTTTTTCTACATGCACCGGCACATGCTGATCCAGGCGCGCAAGATTCAAGACCTGCCGTCGTGGCCGCGCTTTCCGTTGCCGCAACCGGAGCTGGAGCGTGACCGGCTGGGCTTTGCCCGCTACTTCGACAATCACGACGGCTGCGCCTTGCCGCCCAACTGGCTGGCGCAGGGTGATGAGGAGTACACGCAGCTGGTCAGCGACATCAAAAGCCACGAGACGTACCACACGCATTTTGAGGTGTGGGAATCGCAGTACCGCGATCCGCGTTTTCTGTCGAAGCTGACGTTGGGGCAGTTCGGTTCGCAGGTCGAGCTGGAGCTGCACGACTGGCTGCACATGCGCTGGGCCTCGGTGGCGCGCGACCCGGCCAATGGCCAGCCGGTGCCGATGGCACGCCGCTCGGATGACTTCGCCGAGCGCTGGTTCGAGCCGGAAAACGACTTTCTCGCCGACCCGTTCTCGTCGCACGTGAACCCGGTGTTCTGGATGTTCCACGGCTGGATCGACGACCGCATCGACGACTGGTTCCGCGCCCATGAGCGCTTTCATCCGGGCGAAGTGAAACGCCTGGACGTCAACGGCGTGCCATGGTTCGCACCGGGCCGCTGGGTTGAAGTCAGCGACCCGTGGCTGGGACCGGAAACCCACGGTTGCAGCACCGTGCCGGGGCAGACGGCGGGCACGACCATGGAAATGGACCCGGAAGTGATGAAGCTTGCGCTGCGCATTACCTTTGCGGCGGATGACAAATTGAGCAACCTGCTGCGCCGCGTACCGCGCAGACCTTGGTATGCAAGGAATCTGTTGCCGGAGAGGTGGTTTTAGCGAGCGGCATGCCGACGCGGAGCGTCGCACGATAGTTGAGACTATCGTTCCGCACGCTCCAGCGTGGGAATGCAGTTCTCGACGCTCTGCGTCGCACGATAGTGGATCGTGCGCTCAGCGCACCTGCCAACCCCCACCCAGTGCTTTGTACAGCGCAATGCTTGTCTGCACCCTTGCTAGCCGCAACTGCACACTTACATCCTGCGCCAGGTACAGCGTGCGTTGGGTTTCCAGTACGGTCAGCAAGTCCTCGGCGCCGGCTTCGTAGCGGCTCTGGGCAATGCGGAAGGCGGTTTGCGCCTGTTTAAGTTCCTCTTCGTGCCAGTAGCGTTGCTGGTCGAGGCCGCTGATGCTGTTCAGGGCTTTTTCGACGTCGGCGAAGCTGTTGATGATCGCGCCGCGGTAGGTTTCCAGCAGTTCTTGCTGGCGAGCCAATGCGCGGTCGCGTTCAGCGCCCAAGCGCCCATTATTGAAGATCGGCCCGACCAGACCGGCGGCCAGGCTGCTGAACGGTGCACGCAGCCAGTCTTCGGCGCGGGTCGCTTCGGTGCCCAGCCTGGCGCTCAGCGTCAGTTTCGGCAGCATCGCCGCGCGGGCCACGGTGACGTTGGCCTGCGCCGCCGTCAGTTCGGCTTCGGCCTTGGCCAGATCAGGACGGCGGGTCAGCAGCTCGCTGGGCACGCCTGCGCCGATGTCCGGCCAGTTCAAGGTGTCGAAGCCCTGATCGCTCAGTTTGAGGTGCTGCACCGGCTGGCCGAGCAGCGCCGCAAGGGTGATCAACTGTTCGTTGGCCAGTTGCTGAATGCGCGGCAATTCGCGCTGCTGGGTGGCGACCAGATTCTTCTGCTGTGCCAGTTCCAGTGCAGTGGCCGAGCCCGAATCAAAACGGGTCTGCACCAGCTTCAAAACGCTCTGCGCATTGGCCAGGTTGAGTCCTGCAATCCGGCCTTGTTCACGCGCCGCCAGGGTTTGCGCATAGCGGTCGGCAACGTTGCTGAGCAGGGTCAGCTCCACGGTCGCCTGATCGAACTCGCTGGCGCGCAGGCCTTGTAACGCGCTGTCGCGTCCGGCCGCGATGCCACCCCAGAAATCCACTTCGTAGCTGGCAGTCAGATCGCTGGTGAAGTTGTTGGTGTTGTTGTCGTCGGACGGGTTGGCCTTGCGGTCGCTGTTGCGCACGAACTTGTTGCGTTCGCCGCGCAGGTCAAAGGCCAGTTCCGGCAGCAACGGCGCACCACCGATGATGGCGGTGGCCTGGGCCTGACGCACGCGCGCCATCGCCGCAGCCACTTCATGGCTGTCCCGACTTGCCTGGGCGATCAAACGGTTCAGTTCCGCGCTGCCGAAGCGTTGCCACCATTGGGCATCATTACGCTGGCTGGCAGCGCGCTCGGCAAACGCCCAGCGCGCGGGTGGCTGGACGCCGCTGTCCAGACGCGGGGCAGGTGTGTTGCAAGCGCTCAGCAACAGGCAGACGGTCAGCAGGGAAAGGCATGGCTTCATCGAATGGTCATTCACTGGTAAGGGCCGCCACCGGGTCAAGCCGGGCAGCTTTGCGGGCAGGCATGAAACCGAAAATCACGCCGGTGACGAGCGCGCAGGCAAAGGCACCAATCACCGCAGACAGGGTGAAGGCCACCGCCACCTTGCTCGCCAGCAAAGCCGCGCCCATCGCCAGCGCCAGTACGATACCGGCCAGCCCGCCGACCACCGAGAGCATCACCGCTTCGGTGAGGAACTGGCGCAGAATGTCACGCTGCCGCGCCCCGGTGGCCATGCGGATGCCGATCTCACGGGTACGTTCACGCACGGTCATCAGCATGATGTTCATCACACCGATGCCGCCGACCAGCAGCGAAATGGCGGCAATCGAGCCGAGCATCAGTGACAGGGTGTTCTGGGTGCGCGCTTCGGCCTGGATCATTGCGGCGTTGTTGGTCAGCTCGTAATCCTGCTTGCCGTTGTGCAGGCGTTGCAGCAGGGTGCGAATCGCGGCTTCGGCTTGCTTGACGTTATTGGCGTCGCGGGTGGCTATGGTGATGTACTCAGGGTCCTGCGAGCCGAACAGGCGGATGCTGGCCGACGAATACGGAATGGCGATGCGGTTATCGCTGTCCAGATCGCCCGAGGTCGCGCCTTTTTCCTGGAGCACGCCGACCACTTGAAACGGCACGTTTTCGATCAGGATGTATTGACCGATAGGGTCGATGCGATCGCCGAACAGTTTCTGCCGGACTTTGTAACCAATCACTGCCACGGCGGCTGCGCCTTGCTCGTCGGCCTCGCTGAAATAGCTGCCTTCGGCCACCGGCCAGTTGAAAATCGCCGGAAAGTGCGTGTCGTTGCCGCCGACGTAGCTTGAGTGATCGACATTGCCGAAGCGCACCCCGGCCTGTCCGCCATTGACCGGCATGATCATTTTTACCTCGGGCAACTCGCCCAGCGCGGCGACTTCTTCCAGGGTGATGACGCCTTTGGGCGCGCGCGGGTTGGGTGCCTTGCCGTTCAGATAAATGATGTTTGAGCCAAACGAAGACATCTGCGCCATGACCTGGCGCTTGCTGCCTTCACCGACCGCCAGCATGACCACCACCGACGCGACGCCGATGACGATGCCCAACAACGTCAGCGCAGTACGAAAACGGTTGACCCACATGACGCGCCACGCCGCCTGAATCGCGTCGAGCAGCTCGCCTTTCCAGGCACCGTGACTGCCACTGCCCTCGCTCAGGCGCTTGCGCAGATCGACGGCCTGCAAGGCGGCCGGGTTGGCTGAACGTGGCGTGGACAGATCGCGGGCGGTATCGCTGATCACCAGACCGTCGCTGATCTCGATGACCCGATTGGCACGCGCGGCGACTTCCCGGTCGTGGGTAATCAGAATCACCACATGCCCCTGGCTGGCCAGTTCGTCCAGCAAGGTCATGACCTCGGCACCGCTGTGGCTGTCCAGTGCACCGGTCGGTTCGTCGGCAAGAATGATGTGCCCGCCATTCATCAAGGCGCGGGCGATGGACACCCGTTGCTGCTGGCCACCGGACAACTGGTGTGGACGGTTGCCAGTGCGTGACGCCAGGCCCAGGCGGTCGAGCAGGGCAGCAGCCCGTGCGTGGCGCTCTGCGGCGGGCGTACCGGCGTAGATGGCCGGCATCTCGACGTTTTCCTGCGCCGAGCCGGACGGGATCAGGTGGTAGCCCTGAAACACGAAGCCAAACGCTTCGCGACGCAGCCATGCCAGTTCGTCGCCGCCCAGTTCGGCAACGTTTTCCCCGGCGAACAGGTATTCACCCGAGGTCGGGCGGTCCAGGCAGCCGAGGATGTTCATCAGCGTCGATTTGCCGGAGCCGGACGCGCCGACAATTGCCACGAACTCGCCGGCATGGATCGACAGGTCGATGCCGCGCAGCACGTTGACGCGCGGGCTGTCGCCACCGCCGTAGGATTTGCGGATGCCCCGCAGGTCGATCAGCGGCGTGTGCATCTAGCCTCCGCTGCCGACGGGAGCGGGCACCAGCAGGCGATCACCTTCGCTGAGCCCGTCGAGAATCTGCACGCGCAGACGGTCACTGATCCCGGTGCGTACCTGGCGCTTCTGTACCTCACCATTGGCGGCCAGCACCTGTGCGGTCTGAACATCGGCTTGCGCGCCGTTTTGCAGGGCCGCGAGCGGGGCGGTGAGGGTATTTTCGGCTTTGCCGGCGACGAAGAAGATCTGCGCGGTCATTTCTGCCATCAGCGCCTGATCGCTGTTGTCGACATCCAGCAGCACGGTGTAGAGCACCACTCGGCCACCACCGCTTTTACGCGAACTGCTCGGGCTGCCGCCGCCCTGATTGGCCTGGTCCAGCGGCCTGGGCGGCACCGGCAGAATCTGCCGCACGGTACTGTTCCAGCGCCGGTTGCCGCCGCTAAGCGTAGTGAAATAAGCGGTCATACCCGGTTTGACGTGGCCGATGTCGGCTTCCGAGACTTCGGCCCAGACGGTCATGGGCGACAACCGGGCGATGCGCAGAATCAACGGGGTCTGTTGTTGCGCATTGAGGGTCTGACCCTCGCGGGCATCCAGCGCGACAACGGTGCCGCTCATGGGCGCGTAAATGCGGGTGTAACCCAGCGCCGCTTCGTCACTGCGTAGCGCGGCCTGGGCTTCGAGAATCTGCGCCTTGAACATGTCGACCCTTGCCTGGGTGGCACGAAATTCCGATTGCGCCGCCTGCACGTCCTCGGCACGCGTGGCACCGCCTGCGGCAAGGCTTTTCTGCCGTTGTTGCTTTTGCTCGGCCAGCTCGTGCAGCGCACGCTGCTCCTGAAGCTGGGCCTTGAGGTTGTCGATGGCGTAGCGCGCGGCGTCGAGCTTGGCTTTTTGCGTCGATGGGTCGATTTCCACCAGCAAATCGCCTTCCTTGACCTGATCACCCACCTGCGCATGAATCTTCAGGATCTGCCCGCTGGCCTGCGAGCCGACGTCCACGTAACTGCGCGGTTGCAGGGTGCCCAGTGCTGTCACGCTGTTTTCGATAGTGCCGCGGGTCACTGTCACGGTCGATACAGTGCCCGTGCCGTCGGGCAGGATCTGCCAGGCACACACGGCAATGACCGGGAACAGGCACAGCGCCACCAGAAGGGCGCGTCGAGGGTATCGAGAGCGTTTCATGCAGAGTCCTGCGTGGGGAGATATCAGTCAGTCGACGGCTCGGGGCTGCTCTTCAAACAGAGCTGCCAGTTAAACGAGAAATGCAGGCCGGAATTTAGCGCCGATCACCGTTTGGACGAATCAGCTAAAAATTTTCGCCCGCGCTTCGTTTAACGGGGGGCGGCCAATTCGGGTCGTGTTGTCGAGGTGAGGTCAGCGTGATTATGTCTAGAGCATTGCCCGGTTTTCTGTTTGCAGGCCTTTCGGTCGCTGTGGTTTTGCCTGCGCAGGCGCTGGTTGCGCATGAACAAAAGGCCGCTGGCGCCGAGATCCGGCGCACCGGTTTTGGCGTGCCGCACATCGTCGCCGATGACGAGCGAGGCCTGGGTTACGGCATCGGTTACGCCTATGCGCAGGACAACCTGTGCCTGTTGGCCAATGAAGTCGTCACCGTCAACGGCGAGCGCTCTCGTTATTTCGGGCCGGACAAGGCGACCCTTGAACAGCGCAATAACATGGCCAGCGACCTGTTGTTCAAATGGCTCAATACTCCGCAAGCGCTGGCGGATTTCTGGAAAGCCCAGCCAGCCGAGATTCGCCATTTGATGCAGGGTTATGTCGCCGGTTACAACCGTTCGCTGGCCGAGCAGACCACCCAAGGGCTGCCGCAACCCTGCGCGGCGGAGTGGGTACGGCCGATCAGCACTGACGATCTGGTACGCCTGACGCGTCGTTTGCTGGTCGAGGGCGGAGTGGGGCAGTTCACCGAAGCCTTTGCCGGTGCCAAACCGCCTTCGACGCAAAAGCCATTGCAGGTTGATAGCCAGCAGGTGCAGGCGCTGCAACTGGCCGCCGCGCGCAACGAACGCTTTGCGCTGGAGCGCGGCAGCAATGCAGTGGCAGTGGGGCGTGACTTGTCCGCTAACGGGCGCGGCATGCTGCTGGCCAATCCGCACTTTCCGTGGGGTGGCGGCATGCGTTTCTATCAGATGCACCTGACCATCCCCGGCAAGCTGGACGTCATGGGCGCGGCGCTGCCGGGTCTGCCGCTGATCAACATCGGCTTCAACCAGCATCTGGCCTGGAGCCACACCGTCGATACATCGAAACACTTCACCCTGCACCGCTTGCAACTCGATCCGAAAGACTCGACTCGTTACTTGCTGGATGGCAAATCGGTCGCGATGGGTAAACAGCAGGTCAGCGTCGAGGTGAAGCAGGCAGACGGCACTCTCAAGGCTGTGCCGCGCATCATTTATTCATCGAAATTCGGCCCGGTGGTGCAGTGGCCGGGCAAGCTGGACTGGGATGACAAGTTCGCCTTCAGCCTGCGTGATGCCAACCTGAAAAACGATCGGGTGTTGCAGCAGTGGTATGCGATGGATCAGGCTGACAGCCTCAAGGCGTTTCAGGATTCGGTGCACAGGATTCAGGGCATTCCGTGGGTCAACACCCTGGCAGTCGATGCCAAGGGGCAGGCGCTGTACATGAATATTTCGGTGGTGCCGAACGTTGACGCTGTGAAGCTCGCCAGGTGCAGTGACCCGCGTATCGGCACCGAACTGATCGTGCTCGATGGCTCGCGCAGCGAGTGCAACTGGGACGTGTCTCCCGAGGCTGCGCAAGCGGGTATTTACCCGTCCTCGCGCCAGCCGCAACTGCTGCGCACCGATTTCGTTCAGCACTCCAATGACTCGGCCTGGATGGTCAATCCGGCTGCGCCGCTGAAGGACTTCTCGCCGCTGATCAGCCAGGACGGTCAGCCGCTGGGCCAGCGTGCACGTTTTGCACTGGATCGGCTGAGCAGCCTTGAGAAGACGGGCAAGGTCAGCGTCGAGAACCTGCAAGCGATGGTCATGGACAACGAGGTGTATCACGCCGGGCAAGTGCTGCCGGACCTGCTGAAATTCTGCGCCTCGGAGCTGGGTGACGATGCCGCGCGTCTGGCACCTTTGTGTACCGCACTGAAAGCCTGGGACGGACGTGCTGACCTGAACAGCGGTATCGGGTTTGTGTACTTCCAGCGCATCGTGACGTCCATGCAGGCCGTCGCCTCTCGCTGGCGGGTGGTGTTCGACCCGCAGAACCCGGTCCATACGCCCAGCGGGCTGGCCATTGAATACCCGGAAGTCGCCACCGCGCTGCGCGCCGCCATGCTTGCGGCGGTCGATGAGGTGGCCAAGGCCGGTCTCTCTGCCGATACCCGATGGGGCGATATTCAGGTTTCCAGCATCAGCGGCAAACCAATTCCGATTCACGGTGGGCCGGCCGGGCTGGGCATCTATAACGCCATGCAGACGGTCGCGGGCAGGGACGGCAAGCGCGAAGTGGTCAGCGGCACCAGCTACTTACAGGTGGTAACGTTTGATGAGCATGGCCCGAAGGCGCAAGGTTTGCTGGCGTTTTCCGAGTCGAGCAACCCGCAGTCGGCCCATTCAAGGGACCAGACCGAAGCGTTTTCAAAAAAGCACTGGAGTGTGTTGCCGTTCACTGAACAGCAGATCAAGGCTGATCCGGCGTATCAGGTGCAGGTGGTCAAGGAATAGAGTGCAAGCGCGTTTGGGCCATCTGGCCCAAATGCGCTTTTGTGTCATTTCATTCAGCCCGCATTGGTGTCGATATCAGCATCAGTGCCTTGAGTGGGCTGATGATTGCGCTGGTCTTCCTTTTTTTCCTGCGGCTCATAGTCAGGCACGTAAGCGCTGCCGTTGGACTGCTGGCTCTGATTCTGACTTTGTGACTGGCTTTGGCTGGGGGCAGGGGTCTGGCCTTGCGTCTGGCCGTCACCTTTTTCAGTCTCCGGCTCTACGTCCGAAACCTGCGGCTCGATGGCCGGATCATTGCGATCCGGGCCCTGATCCGCTGGCGTGTGCTGGCCGGGTGGCTGTTCTTTCTGACGTTGGGGTTCGATGGACATGACTACCTCGATAGCTGATTCAGAAAAGGGTCTGACAAGCTTTCGAGGCAGGGTTTTTCGGATCGTTCGATGGAAAGTACTCAGTGGAGCGTCAGCTAAGCTAAAGCGGTCCTGCTTTTTCTTGCAGCTTGCAGCTTGCAGCTTAAAGAACCTTCTTGATCGCCTCACACACCGCATCGATATTTTTCTGATTCAGCGCGGCCACGCAGATACGGCCGGTGTCCAGCGCGTAGATGCCGAATTCACTGCGTAGGCGCTGGGCCTGGGCGGCGGTCAGGCCGGAGTAGGAGAACATGCCGCACTGACGGCCGACGAAGCTGAAATCCTGGCCGGCCGGGTTGTCGGCCAGACGCTCGACCATCGCCTTGCGCATGCCCTGAATGCGCACGCGCATCTCGCCGAGTTCTTCTTCCCACATCGCGCGCAGGGCCGGGTCGTTGAGGACGGCGGCGGAAATGATCGCGCCGTGGGTCGGCGGGTTGGAGTAGTTGGTGCGGATCACACGCTTGACCTGCGACAGAACGCGGGCGGTTTCTTCCTTGGATTCTGTGATGATCGACAGCGCACCGACGCGCTCGCCATACAGCGACAGCGATTTGGAGAACGAGCTGGAAGCGAAGAAGGTCAGGCCCGACTCGGCGAACAGGCGCACCGCCAGCGCGTCTTCCTGAATGCCTTGGCCAAAGCCCTGGTAAGCCATGTCCAGAAACGGTACGTGGCCCTTGGCCTTGACCACTTCCAGCACTTTTTTCCAGTCGTCCAGGCTCAGATCGACGCCAGTCGGGTTGTGGCAGCAGGCGTGCAGCACCACCACCGAGTTGTTCGGCAGGTTGTGCAGGTCTTCGAGCATGCCGGCGCGGTTCACGTCATGCGTGGCGGCGTCGTAGTAACGATAGTTCTGCACCGGGAAACCGGCGGTTTCGAACAGCGCGCGATGGTTTTCCCAGCTTGGGTCGCTGATGGCCACCACCGCATTGGGCAGCAGTTGCTTGAGGAAGTCGGCACCGATCTTCAAAGCACCCGTGCCGCCCACCGATTGAGTGGTTAGCACCCGGCCCGAGGCGATCAGCGGTGAATCGGCACCCAGCAACAGTTTTTGCACGGCCTGGTCGTAGGCGGCAATGCCGTCGATCGGCAGGTAGCCGCGCGGCGCGTGCTGGGCGACACGAATCTTTTCAGCTTCAGCCACGGCACGCAGCAGAGGAATGCGCCCGTCTTCATCACAGTAGACGCCCACGCCAAGGTTGACCTTGGTGGTACGGGTGTCGGCGTTGAAGGCTTCGTTGATACCCAGGATCGGATCGCGGGGTGCCATTTCGACAGCGGAGAACAGGCTCATTGTGCGGCGGCTCTTGATGAAGAGTGGGAAGGGGGCTACACGCTGCGGCTCGATGCGCCGGAGCGGTGCGCAAGCAGGGGCTAGTATAGAGAGCATCCCCTCGTCGGGCGACAGGGCGGGGCGGGTTTTTTACAGGTTTTTGCGCATATTTGCAGAACGTTCGTGCCGTTCAAACCTCAATGCTTTAGGTGCGTGACTTGAAAGGCCAGCATATGGCTCCATCTAGTAAACATCATTTCAAAACATCGTACGCACTTTCCCTGCGGGATCGGGCGTTGGCGATGATTTCGTCCTGGCCTGCCCAGTCAGGTGCAGGCGAGCCCTTCGCGCGATCCTGTCGCGTACGAATCAAGTCCGGTATGAATCAAGAGGTCATTTATGTCCGAGTTCCAGCTCGTTACCCGTTTTGAGCCAGCCGGTGATCAGCCCGAGGCCATTCGCCAACTGGTCGAAGGGATCGACGCGGGGCTCGCGCACCAGACCTTGCTGGGTGTAACCGGCTCGGGCAAGACGTTCAGCATTGCCAACGTCATTTCCCAGATCAAGCGTCCGACGCTGGTGCTGGCGCCGAACAAGACCCTGGCGGCGCAGCTGTATGGCGAGTTCAAGGCGTTCTTCCCCAACAACGCCGTGGAGTATTTCGTTTCTTACTACGACTACTACCAGCCTGAAGCATATGTGCCGTCGTCGGACACCTTCATCGAGAAGGATGCGTCGATCAACGACCACATCGAGCAGATGCGGCTGTCTGCGACCAAGGCGCTGCTGGAGCGCAAGGACGCGATTATCGTTACAACCGTGTCATGCATCTATGGTCTGGGCAGCCCGGAAACCTACCTGCGCATGGTGCTGCACGTCGACCGCGGCGACAAACTCGACCAGCGCGCCTTGCTGCGGCGTCTGGCGGACCTGCAATACACCCGCAATGACATGGACTTTGCCCGCGCGACGTTCAGGGTGCGTGGCGACGTGATCGACATCTACCCGGCCGAATCCGACCTTGAAGCGATCCGTATCGAGCTGTTCGATGACGAAGTCGAGAGTCTGTCGGCGTTCGATCCGCTGACTGGCGAGGTGATCCGCAAACTGCCGCGCTTCACCTTTTACCCGAAGAGCCACTACGTCACGCCACGCGAAACGCTGGTCGAGGCGATGGAAGGGATCAAGGTCGAGCTGCAAGAGCGGCTGGAATACCTTCGCAGCCAGAACAAGCTGGTGGAAGCCCAGCGTCTGGAGCAGCGCACCCGTTTCGATCTGGAAATGATGCTGGAGCTGGGTTACTGCAACGGTATCGAGAACTACTCGCGCTACCTGTCGGGTCGTCCGTCCGGCGCGCCGCCGCCGACCTTGTTCGACTACCTGCCCGCCGATGCTTTGCTGGTGATCGACGAGTCCCACGTCAGCGTGCCGCAGGTCGGCGCGATGTACAAAGGCGACCGTTCACGCAAGGAAACCCTGGTCGAGTACGGTTTTCGTCTGCCATCGGCGCTGGACAACCGGCCCATGCGCTTCGACGAGTGGGAAGCTATCAGCCCGCAGACCATCTTTGTTTCTGCGACACCGGGCAACTATGAAGCGGAGCATGCAGGCCGTATTGTCGAGCAGGTGGTGCGCCCGACCGGTCTGGTCGACCCGCAGATCGAAATCCGCCCGGCGCTGACTCAGGTTGATGACCTCTTGTCGGAAATTCACAAGCGTGCGGCGCTGGAGGAGCGGGTGCTGGTCACCACGCTGACCAAGCGCATGTCCGAGGATCTGACCGATTACCTCAGCGACCACGGCGTGCGTGTGCGTTATCTGCACTCGGACATCGACACGGTGGAGCGCGTCGAGATCATTCGCGATTTGCGATTGGGTACGTTTGACGTGCTGGTGGGCATCAACCTGCTGCGTGAGGGCCTGGACATGCCGGAAGTGTCGCTGGTGGCGATTCTCGATGCCGACAAGGAAGGCTTTCTGCGGTCCGATCGCTCGCTGATCCAGACCATCGGCCGGGCAGCGCGTAACCTCAACGGGCGGGCGATTCTGTACGCCGACCGCATCACCGGATCGATGGAGCGCGCCATCGGCGAGACCGAGCGACGTCGCGAGAAACAGATCGCCTTCAACCTGGAACACGGCATCACGCCCAAAGGCGTGTTCAAGGACGTCGCCGACATCATGGAAGGTGCCACCGTGCCGGGTTCGCGCAGCAAGAAGCGCAAAGGCATGGCCAAGGCCGCCGAAGAAAGCGCCCGTTACGAAAACGAGTTGCGCTCGCCGAGCGAGATCAACAAGCGCATTCGCCAACTGGAAGAAAAAATGTACCAACTGGCCCGCGACCTGGAATTCGAGGCCGCCGCGCAAATGCGCGACGAGATCGGCAAATTGCGCGAGCGGTTGTTGGCGGTTTGAAGCATTGGACACGCCACCTCTCATGTCGATGCTCCGCGTCGGCATGCAGTTGTGACGCTCTGCGTCACAAGTCTTTAGTGCCGCACGATGTCTTGCTGCGCCTGCATGAGGCCGCCATACGCGCTTTTCGATCACGGTGGCACTGACGACGCAGAGTGCGACGTAAGTGACGGCTGAGTCCTGGCGCTGATCCGGGGGTAGCATGGCAGGACGCCAGGCTAGCCGCACCGGACCATGGATGGTCCGTTGCGGCGACCCCCGGATCAGTGACAGGGCGAAGGAACCCGACGAAGTCGGGCCGGAAACGGAGCCAGGGGCTTTGGTCACTTTGGCCCCATCAATCGGCATAGGGGGCAGCCATCTGGCTGCACCCCTGCCACACCACCCGGCATGCGGGTCCGCACCGGGCGGTTCGAGAGGTTGAGGTCAGTAGAGTCGAGGCAGACCCAACCGATCAAACCACGCTACCGTCAGCACACCATGGATCAGCCCGGCACTGTTGTGCCAGGTCCTATGGCTATCGCTGGCTATTGCTGCCGCCAAGTCAGAATTTGCACCCAGCTTGCGAAGCTCTCGGTAGGTGGTTTTGCCAGTCTTCCATTGTTTGAGCTGAATTGCCCTGAGCCTTCGACGTATCCAGCCGTCCAGACTCTTCCATAAACCGGGAGCCTGAGACAATCCAAAGTACGCTTTCCAGCCGAGGAGGTAGGGCCTCAGGTTTTCCACCACTTGCGGCAGGCTGCGACCGCCACTACGCGGTGTCAGCCCCCGGATGCGATGTTTGAATACCTGTAGCGCCTTGAGTGCTACCCGCCGTTTGACCTCGCCTTTGGGAGACTGCCAGAAGCTGAATCCCAGAAACTTGCGGCCAAACGCACTGGCAACGGCGCTCTTGCTCTCGTTCACGCGCAACCCAAGACGGCCGTAAAGGCGACGGAGCAATGCCATCACCCGCTGTCCGGCTTTGGGGCTACGTACGTAAACGTTCGCATCGTCCGCGTACCTGACGAAGCAATGGCCTCGTCGCTCCAGCTCTTTGTCTACCTCGTCCAGCACCACATTGGCCAGCAGCGGTGAAAGTGGTCCACCTTGCGGTGTGCCCCTCGTGCTGGTCATGACCATGCCTTCGATCAATGCCCCACTGTTCAGATAAGCTCGAATCAAACGTAAAACGTCGCGATCCTTCACTTTTCTGCCCAGCCGGGCGATCAGCACATCGTGCTCGACGCAGTCGAAAAACTGCTCCAGATCGACATCGACCACAATTTGCCGCCCTGAGTGGATGTATTGCTGTGCCGCCAAAACCGCTTGGTGTGCACTGCGCTCCGGACGAAAACCATAGCTGTGGTTGCTGAAGTCAGGGTCCAGCAAGGGCTGCAATACTTGCAGTAATGCTTGCTGAATAAGTCTGTCCGTCACCGTAGGAATGCCCAGCTTGCGCTCGCCGCCACCGGGTTTGGGGATCAAGACTCGCCGAACCGGATCAGGCCGGTACGTCCCTGCCAACAACTGTGCGCGTATCCCGGGCCATGCCGTCTTCAGGTGCTCCGCTGTTTCGACGATCCCAAGACCGTCGACACCGGCAGCACCCTTATTGGCGCGGACCTGTTTAAACGCCAGTTGCAGGTTGTCTCTTGTCAGGGCAGCTTGCAGCAACCCTGACCCTGTGGGGGTTGAGTCATTGCGCGGACAGCCGGCTTCATCGCTGGATGCTTTACGCGGGGTTTCACCCTCTGCAATTGCGTCCCGCCCCGGTTTGCCGGGCATCTGATGCATGGCCTGCTGTATCGTCATGTCAAACCTCACTTCTTCTCGTTTGGTCCTTCGCTGCAGCGCAGCTACTATGACCGCTGCTGACTTCTCGCTCCGGCTCACACCGTCGCCCTTTCAGGCATGAGGCGAGATCTCCCCAGGTAAGAACGCCATCCTTCACCGCACAACCGCCGCATTTACGTACCCGGCACTTAGGCCACAAGAGCTTTGCAGTCACTTGGCTGCTCGCCCTGTCCGGATCCGCCTCGAATGCGATTTGTGTACCTCGGCTCGCGGTTTACGCTCCACGCTTCCTCCCCACAGTCGGTCGCCCTTCTGCAGTTGCGCTTCGCTTCATTCACTGTGGCCAGCTTAAGAGAGGACTTTCACCTCTAGGATGGCGCCCATGCTGGGCGCACAAGTGACTCGCCGAGGGGCGAAAAGGTGACCTGAGTCGAACTCCAGTTCACCTGACACCACAGAACCGCCTTGTGACGCAGAGCGTCACGAAAGGCATTCCCACGCAGAGCGTGCGGAACGATAGGTGTTCCGGCGATTACCTTTCACGCTGGAGCCGCATGCCCCCGGCCTGTTAACATTCCGCGCTTGATCGACCTATTTCGGGATTTTCCATGACCACCGTTCGTACCCGCATCGCGCCATCGCCCACCGGCGACCCTCACGTTGGCACGGCCTACATCGCGCTGTTCAACTACTGCTTTGCCAAACAGCACGGCGGCGAGTTTATTCTGCGCATTGAAGACACCGATCAGTTGCGCTCGACCCGCGAGTCCGAACAGCAGATTTTCGACGCACTGCGCTGGCTGGGCATCGAATGGAGCGAAGGCCCGGACGTCGGCGGTCCACACGGTCCGTATCGTCAAAGCGAACGGGGCGATATCTACCAGAAATACGCGCAGCAACTGGTCGAATTGGGTCATGCCTTCCCGTGTTTCTGTACCGCCGAAGAACTCGACGAGATGCGCGCCGAGCAGCAGGCCAAAGGCGAAACCCCGCGTTACGACGGTCGTGCCTTGCTGCTCTCTAAAGAGGAAGTCCAGCGCCGCCTGGATGCCGGCGAGCCGCACGTCATCCGCATGAAAGTGCCGACCGAAGGCGTCTGCGTGGTGCCGGATATGCTGCGTGGCGAAGTCGAAATCCCGTGGGACCGCATGGACATGCAGGTCCTGATGAAGACCGACGGGTTACCGACCTACTTCCTGGCCAACGTGGTCGATGACCACCTGATGGGCATCACCCACGTACTGCGTGGCGAAGAATGGCTGCCATCGGCGCCGAAACTGATCCTGCTTTACGAGTATTTTGGCTGGGACAAGCCGCAGCTGTGCTACATGCCGCTGCTGCGTAACCCCGACAAGAGCAAACTGTCCAAGCGCAAGAACCCGACCTCTGTGACCTTCTACGAGCGCATGGGCTTTATGCCTGAAGCGATGCTCAACTACCTGGGCCGCATGGGCTGGTCGATGCCTGACGAGCGCGAGAAGTTCTCGCTGCAGGAGATGGTTGACCACTTCGACCTGTCGCGTGTTTCGCTGGGCGGGCCGATCTTCGATATCGAGAAGCTCTCCTGGCTCAACGGCCAGTGGCTACGTGAGCTGCCGGTCGAGGAATTCGCCTCGCGTCTACAGACCTGGGCACTGAACCCTGAATACATGATGAAGATCGCGCCGCATGTGCAGGGCAGGGTAGAGACCTTCAGCCAGGTCGCGCCGCTGGCAGGCTTTTTCTTCGCGGGCGGCGTCACGCCTGATGTGAAACTGTTCGAGCACAAGAAGCTGTCGCCGGATCAGGTGCGTCAGGTCATGCAGTTGATTCTGTGGAAGCTCGAATCGCTGCGTCAGTGGGAGAAGGAGCGGATCATGGGCAGCATCCAGGCCGTCGTCGAGCACCTCGAGCTCAAGTTGCGTGACGCCATGCCACTGATGTTTGCAGCGATCACCGGTCAGGCCAATTCGGTCTCGGTGACCGACGCGATGGAAATCCTCGGGCCTGACCTGACCCGCTTCCGCCTGCGCCAGGCACTCGATTTGCTGGGCGGCGTTTCGAAGAAAGAAAACAAAGAATGGGAAAAGCTGCTGGGTGCCATCGCCTGAGGGACATGCCCGCAGGTCTGAATCGCCCCCGGTTTTCCGGGGCTTGAAGGGTAAGTGGTTGTATTACCGACAAAAAACTTTGGAAATTGCAAAAAATAAATTTGACAGCTCAGCGACTCACGCTTAATATGCGCCCCGTCCACTGATGTGGGGCTTTAGCTCAGCTGGGAGAGCGCCTGCATGGCATGCAGGAGGTCAGCGGTTCGATCCCGCTAAGCTCCACCAAATTTAGCGTTTCAGAGCGCAGCTACATTGTTCTGATTCGATGTGAAACAAACGGATCCAGCGACCGTTTGCTTTTACGAGAAGGTTTTGTCCCCTTCGTCTAGTGGCCTAGGACACCGCCCTTTCACGGCGGTAACAGGGGTTCGAGTCCCCTAGGGGACGCCAGTTTCACCGAGTGATACTTCAACGTTGATCTCCGCCGCGAGGCGATAAATCCGGGGCTTTAGCTCAGCTGGGAGAGCGCCTGCATGGCATGCAGGAGGTCAGCGGTTCGATCCCGCTAAGCTCCACCAATTTGCCAGGGTTCACCGCTCGGTGATCCTGACTGAAGGTTTGCGTCCCCTTCGTCTAGTGGCCTAGGACACCGCCCTTTCACGGCGGTAACAGGGGTTCGAGTCCCCTAGGGGACGCCACGATTTCCCGCTCTGCGGGACCAAGGGTCATTCGATTATTGAATGGCCCTTTTGTTTTTCCGGGGTTTGAAAACCCTTTCTTTCTGATTCTTATTCTTCATACATAACCCTGACTAAGCCTCGTGACTAAGTCTCGTGCCAGTGCGTTTGCACGCATCAGGTGGCACCCCTCATCGCATCTACGCCGCAGCACGACGTCATGCCTTGCCGGTAATCACTGCACATAAACGAAAGCGCTTTTTCATCGCGATATCACTGACGACGCAGAGTGCGACGTAAGTGACGGCTGAGCCCTGACACTGATCCGGGGGTAGCTCGGCAGGACGCCGAGCTAGCCGCACCGTGCCAGGGATGGCACGTTGCGGCGACCCCCGGATCAGTGTCAGGGCGAAGGAACCCGACGAAGTCGGGCCGGAAACGGAGCTGGGATAATGAGATGGTCAGCCCGATCCGAGAAACCCGGAGTGTCTACACTTTCCGGGTTTCTCTCTAACGTCGAGGAGATCACTCATGAAAAACGGCCTCAAGCTCTTAGGCATCGACATTGGTAAAAACAGTTTTCACCTCATAGGCCATGATGCAGGCGGCCACCAAGTATTACGCAAGTGCTTCAATCGCAATCGCCTTCTGCAGTTTGCGGCTCAGATTGAACCCTGCACCATTGCAATGGAGTCGTGCGGTGGCTCTCACTGGCTTGCCAGGAAACTCGCCTCGCTGGGGCACCGGGTGAAGTTGATTGCTCCGCAACATGTGAAGCCCTACGTGACGGGCAACAAGAATGACTTCATCGATGCCGAAGCTATATGCGAGGCGGCCTCCAGACCACGTACTCATTACGTTGCCGTCAAGACTGTGGAGCAGCAGGTACTTTCTGTACAACATCGTCTTCGCGAGTCACTGGTTTGCCACCGTACTGAAGCCATCAACAGGGTGCATGGTTTTTTGCTTGAGTTCGGAATTGCCTTGCCAGCCACCAAGGCAGCGATCGCCAAAGTGCCTGAGCTGATTGACGATTCACGTAGCGACCTGCCGCTGCAGTTCAAAAGGGTCATGGAGCATTTGCTGGAGGATATTCATCGCCTTGATACCGAAATAAAGGCCTGTGATGCGCAAATCAAGCAGCAACTGGCGCAAGACGATGCTGGTACACGCTTGATGACGATTCCTGGCATTGGTCCTATTACCGCCAGCGCATTTGTAGCGGATCTGGGTGACGCTTCCAATTTTCGAGCCTCACGAGACCTTTCCGCTTTTCTGGGGCTGGTTCCCAGACAGTTCTCTACAGGCGGGAGACCCGTATTGCTGGGTATCAGCAAGCGAGGTGACAGGCACCTGCGAACCCTGTTGGTGCAAGGTTCTCGAGCGCTCATGATTCGAATAGAACGCCGCGATGATGCCCTTGGGCAGTGGGTAAGAGACTTGTTGGCACGCAAGCATCCGAACAAGGTGGCATGTGCTTTAGCGAACAAGCTGGCAAGAATCGTATGGGCGGTGCTCAGACGAGGTAGCACTTACAACGCATCAATGATCTGAGTAGGACATAGGCGTACCGGCTTTTGCGACGCAGTGATGATGACGATAAACAGCTCATGGCCAGACTGAAAACCTGATAGCAATGCAGCCTTCGAGGCTTTAGGGATTTTTGAGGACAGTAAGGCGGCGAATACTCATCAAGGGCCGGGCAGCGAAATTGCCCAGAATGAGCCCGGATACATTAGCGCAAGCATGCTTTACCGCTCATCGAACTGCGATTGCAGGAGGTGGGCTGACCATACATTTGCTTACTTTGGCCCCTTCAAAGTAAGTCGCCGAGGGGCGAAAAGGTGACCTGAGCCGAAAACAGACATCACTGACATTGCAGAACCGCTTTGATGCAGAGCGTTACGAACACAAAGAGGACGCAGAGCGTCCAGAACTGCATGCCGACGCGGAGCATCGGCACGATAGTCATGCACAAGCCTGCTTCTGCCCGAAGGGCTGGGGGCGACCGGGGCGGCGATCCGCATTGTTCGCGAAGACTGTGTTTCAGGCGACCCGATTTCTGCGACTGTACGGGCCATTTCGCGAACAAGTTCGCTCCCACGGATCCTGACTTCGCTACACTCCCGCCAATCACATCCACTCAAGCAGGAGCACGCATGGTCTGGGATCGGGCAACGCCTTTCGTCATTGACCTGAACGTCGGCGCCGAAGACATTGATGGGCTGGGGCATGCCAATAATGCCGTGTATGTCTCCTGGCTGGAGCGCTGCGCCTGGCGGCATTCGCAGTTTCTGGGCCTGGACCTGACCGAATATCAGCGTCTGGACCGGGCCATGGCAGTGGTCAGGCACGAGATCGACTACCTGGCCAGCGCCTACGAAAGCGACGAACTGCAACTGGCAACCTGGATCACCGACTGGGATCGCCGTCTGAAAATGACCCGCTGCTTTCAGCTCAAGCGGCCTGCCGACAACCTGACGCTATTACGCGCGCAAACCACCTTTGTCTGCATCGAACTGTCCAGCGGTCGGCCCAAACGCATGCCCGCCGAGTTCATCGAAGGCTACGGTGCAGCCATTCCCGACAGCGACGTTCCCAATCCGCACGCCGGGCAGTAAACTGCCGGACTTTTTTCGAGTATGACCCATGCAAATTGCTCTGGCGCCCATGGAGGGGCTGGTTGACGACATCCTGCGCGATGCCCTGACGAAAGTGGGTGGCATCGACTGGTGCGTGACCGAGTTCATTCGGGTGTCCGAGCGTTTGATGCCGGCGCATTACTTCTACAAGTACGCTTCGGAGTTCCACAACGGCGCGAAGACCGATGCTGGCACGCCGTTACGGCTCCAGCTGTTGGGCTCCGACCCGGTGTGTCTGGCCGAGAACGCGGCGTTCGCTTGCGAACTGGGTGCACCGGTGCTGGACCTGAACTTCGGTTGCCCGGCCAAGACCGTCAACCGCTCCCGTGGCGGCGCAATCCTGCTCAAAGAGCCGGAATTGCTGCACACCATCGTCAGCCAGGTGCGCCGTGCTGTGCCCAAAGACATACCGGTCACCGCCAAGATGCGCCTGGGCTACGAAAATACCGACGGCGCGCTGGATTGCGCCAGAGCGCTGGCCGACGGCGGGGCAGCGCAAATCGTCGTTCACGCACGCACCAAGGTCGACGGCTACAAGCCGCCCGCGCACTGGGAGTGGATTGCGCGCATTCAGGAAGTGGTCAAGGTCCCGGTGGTGGCCAACGGTGAGATCTGGACCGTTGAGGATTGGCGTCGCTGCCGCGAAATCTGCGGCGCGCGGGACATCATGATTGGTCGCGGGCTGGTGGCGCGCCCTGATCTGGCCCGGCAGATTGCTGCGGCGCAGAAGGGCGAAGAGGTGGTGCCGATGACCTGGGCTGAGTTGCAGCCAATGTTGCGCACATTTTGGCAAGCCTGCCTGGTCAAGATGACGCTTGTTCAGGCACCGGGTCGCCTCAAGCAATGGCTGGTGCTGCTGACCAAGAGCTACCCCGAAGCGACCTTGATGTTCAATACGCTGCGTCGCGAAACCGACTGCGACCGAATCACCGTACTGCTCGGTTGCTCCACTAAAAGCTGACCCCGACGAACGGTCAAAAAAAACCTGAAAAACCTCTCTTGAAAAGCAAACGGCCGTCCCTATTTTGGTGATCAAGCGATGCCGAATACGGGTCGCGTAAACCACTCGCTGACAAACAGGAGAAATTATCATGGCGACTGCATTTTCACTGGCTCCACTCTTTCGTCATTCCGTGGGTTTCGACCGCTTCAACGACCTTTTCGAGTCGGCGGCGCGAAATGAGACAGCCAGCGGTTACCCTCCTTACAACGTGGAGCGGCATACCGATGATCATTACCGCATCGTGATCGCTGCAGCAGGCATGCAAGAGCAGGATCTCGAGTTGCAAGTCGAGAAGGGTGTATTGACCGTCATCGGCAACAAGCGTGAGCAAGAAGCTGATAACGTAACGTATCTGCATCAGGGTATTGCCCGGCGTGAATTCAAGCTGTCGTTCAGGCTGGCGGACAATATTGAAGTCAAAGGGGCCGATCTTTCTCATGGCCTGCTGAACATCGACCTGGTGCGCAACGTGCCGGAAGAAGCGAAACCAAAGCGTATTCCGCTCAATACTCAGAAAGTACTGAACAGCTGATCAATACGCAGCACGCAGCACGCAACAAAGGCGTCTTCGGGCGCCTTTGCTGTTTTTCATTCGATAGAAGCAGACCTCTGCAACTGCCGCCTGAGTTGCAGCAGCGTCTCGAATTCAGGCCCCGGCAGTGGCTCGCTGAACAGGTAGCCCTGATAGTTGTAACAACCCACGCGCTCAAGAAACGCCAGTTGCTCCGGGGTTTCGACGCCTTCGGCAATCACGTGCAAGTTGAGGCTCTGCGCCATGGCGACGATGGCACGGATGATTTCTGCGTCGTTGGGGTCGCTGGTGGCGTCCTGAACGAATGACTGGTCGATCTTCAGCGTATCCACCGGCAAGCGCTTGAGGTAGGTGAGCGATGAATAGCCGGTGCCGAAATCGTCCATCGCAAAGCCTACACCCAGGTCCCTCAGGCTGCGCATCTTGAGAATGGTGTCGTCCAGATTCTGGATGACGATGCCTTCGGTTATTTCCAGCTTGAGCATGGTCGCCGGCAAGTGATGCTGTTTGAGACTGTGTTCGACGCGCTCGACAAAGTCGCTCTGGCGAAACTGACGCGGACTGACATTGACACCCATCAGAAAGCGGTCTTTCGAGACCAGCCCCTGACTCAGCAGAAGCCCGCCGATTTTACAGGCATCGTCGAGAATCCGGCTGCCAACCTCCAGAATCATGCCGCTCTCTTCCAGTATCTGGACAAACTGGTCGGGCGCCAGCAGCCCGTATTCGGGGTGCTGCCAGCGCAGCAGGGCTTCCGCGCCGGTGATCTGATTGGTGCGGCAATCGACCTGCGCCTGGAAGTGCAGGTGAAATTCGTTGCGGGTGAGCGCCAGGCGCAGGTCGTTTTCAAGGCGCAGACGCTGACTGACCGCCTGTTGCATGGAGACATGGAAAAACTGCGAGGCGTTGCGCCCGGAGTCCTTGGCGCGATACAGGGCGATATCGGCACGCTTGAGCAGGTCGGCAGGGGTCAGGCCGTCGTCCGGAATCAGCACGATGCCGACGCTTGGTGTGACTTGCAGGCGATGACCGTCGAGGAACATCGGTTCGGCGAGCAGCACGCGCAGGTTGTCTGCCAGCACGCGCACCTGATGGGTGACGTGCTCGAGAGAACCGTCCAGGCCACAGATCAGCACCACAAATTCGTCACCGCCCAGTCGGGCCACGGTGTCCTCCTGGCGCACGCTGGCTTCCAGGCGTGCGGCAATGACGCTCAGGACGCTGTCGCCCACCGGGTGGCCGAGTGAGTCATTGATGTGTTTGAAGTGGTCCAGGTCAAGAAACAACAAGGCACCGCGCAGGTTCTGGTGCTGGAGCAGCGACACTTGCTGGCTCAGACGATCCATCAACAGGGCGCGATTGGGCAGGCCGGTCAGCGGGTCGTGATACGCCAGGTGCTGGATCTGCGCCTGGGCACTTTTCAACTGGCCGATGTCACGGGCATTCATCAGCAGGCAGGCGGTATTGTTCAGGGTGATGAACTCGACCGATACATCCAGCACCAGCGGCGCACCTTTTTTGTCTCGCCCGTTCATTTCCCGGTGGTGCATCCGGCCTTTCTGGCGAAGTTCGTCGATCATGAACTCGCGCTGCACGGTGTCGGTCCATATGCCGATTTCGTGGGCGGTACGGCCAAGCACTTCTCTGGCGCTGAAGCCGGTCAGGCGACAGAAGCCGTCGTTGACCTCGACATAGCGACCGGACTCGATTTCAGTGATGGTGATCGAGTCAGGGCTTGAGTGAAACGCTTTGGCAAATTTCTCTTCGCTGGCCTCAAGCGCCGCCTGAGCGCACTGTTGGGTGATGTCCAGCAGGGTGCCGGCCAACTTGACGGGGTTGCCAATTTCATCCCTGTAGATCCGTCCACGGCTTTCAATCAGGCGTGAAGTGCCGTCTTTCATTTGAAAGCGGTAGGTCATCTGCAGACAATCCTGCCGGCTTTCAAGTGCCGCTGTATAGGCCGCGCGGACCCGATCGCGCTCCTCGACGGGCAACCTGTCGAAAAACAGCCTGGAGTCATCGTCGAAGGGCTGTGCGTCCATGCCGTGCAGAAACGATGCACGCGCCGAGGCTTGCAGCCGGCTGTGCGTGATGTTCAGGTCCCAGGTGCCCATCTGCGCCAGGTCCAGCGCCAGTTCGAGGCGCGCGCGGGTTTCCTCGAGAATGCGCTCCGTGTCTGTCGTCGACCGCCCGCTGGAGGTTGGCTGTGCAGGGGCTTGCGGCACGGAGTCGGGCGGAAGGTTGAGCATGTGATCACGAGCCTTTGCTGAATAAAGCCGATAAAGCGATCAGTCTGCTGCGGCGCAGCATGGTCTACTCACTGTGTCTGCGCATCGAGCAATTTCATGAATGCTCTGGCGGCATTCGACAGCGTGCGTTCGGTGTGCAGGATGTAGCCTAGCTGGCGATTGAGCTGCACGCCCGGCAAAGGAATGCGCGCCACCTGTTCGTCGAGCATGGTGCGCGGCAGTACGCTCCAGGCCAGGCCGATGGAGACCATCATCTTGATGGTCTCCATGTAGTTGGTGCTCATGGCTATATTGGGCTTCAGGCCCTCGGCCTCGCACAGCCCGCTGACAATGTGGTGGGTGAACGTTTTGCTGCCCGGAAACACCGCCGGGTAACGCACGATATCCGCCAGTTGCATCGGCCCGCTGTTGGCCAGCGGGTGCTCCGGCGCGGCGACGAAGTCCAGCGGGTCGTCCCACACAGGCATGGCGCGGATCAACGCATGGGGCTCGGGCGCCAGTGTAATGACTGCCAGCTCGGCGCGCCCGTGAAGAATTTCCTCATAAGCCACCTCCGAATCGAGAAACTGAATGTCCAGCGCAACCTTGGGGTAGGCACGGGTAAACGCCCGCAGCACCGGCGGCAGGCGATGCAGGCCGATGTGGTGACTGGTTGCCAGGGTCAGCCGGCCGCTGACTTCGCCGGTCAGGTTGGTCAGTGCGCGGCGCGTGTCGTCCAGCACATTGAGGATCTGGTAGGCGCGCGGCAGCAGGGCGCGACCGGCCTCGGTCAGGCTGACTTCGCGGCCCAGGCGATCAAACAGGCGCACGTTGAGCTGCTGCTCCAGACCGGCGATGCGCTTGCTGATGGCAGGCTGGGTGATGTACAGCCGCTCACCGGCACCCGAGAAGCTGCCGGTCTCGGCGATGGCTATAAAGGCGTTGAGATTGGCGAGGTCCATAGTCGGATTCCACTTGGTTATCCAAAGCATGAAAATTATGATTTGAGTTATTTAAGCACATTCCATAGGATGACCGCACAAGCCAAGGGGTCATCGTCACGATTGCCCAAGGCATAGAAACAAGCTGATGAGGAAGTACGTCCGATGGCCGGGAAAACGCTCTACGACAAGCTCTGGGATTCACATTTGGTCAAACAGCGCGACGACGGGTCGGCGCTGATCTACATTGACCGTCATATCATCCACGAAGTGACCTCGCCGCAAGCGTTCGAAGGCCTGCGCCTTGCCAGACGCAAACCGTGGCGGATCGATTCGATCATCGCCACACCCGACCACAACGTGCCGACCACGTCGGAACGCAAGGGCGGGATCGAGGCTATCGAAGACCAGGTGTCGCGCCTGCAAGTGCAGACTCTGGACGACAACTGCGACGAATACGGCATCACCGAATTCAAGATGAATGACCCGCGTCAGGGCATCGTCCACGTCATCGGCCCGGAGCAGGGCGCAACCCTGCCGGGCATGAGCGTGGTCTGCGGCGACTCGCACACCTCGACCCACGGCGCATTCGGCGCGCTGGCCCATGGTATCGGCACCTCCGAGGTCGAGCATGTGCTGGCGACCCAGTGCCTGGTGGCCAAGAAGATGAAGAACATGCTGGTGTCGGTCGAAGGGCAATTGCCGTTCGGCGTGACTGCCAAAGACATCGTGCTGGCTGTTATCGGCAAGATCGGCACCGCAGGCGGTAACGGTTACGCCATCGAGTTCGCTGGCAGCGCGATTCGTGACCTGTCGATCGAAGGCCGCATGACCATTTGCAACATGTCCATTGAGGCCGGTGCGCGGGTCGGCATGGTCGCCACTGACGAGAAGACCATCGAATACGTCAAAGGCCGTCCGTTTGCACCGAAGGGCGCTGAATGGGACCTTGCCGTCGAGGCCTGGCAGGATCTGGTGTCCGACGCTGATGCGGTGTTCGACACCGTGGTCAAGCTGGATGCCGCACAGATCAAGCCACAGGTCAGTTGGGGCACTTCGCCGGAAATGGTCCTGGCCGTCGATCAGAACGTGCCGGACCCTGCGCAGGAGCCGGACCTGGTCAAGCGTGGCTCCATTGAGCGCGCCTTGAAATACATGGGCCTGAAAGCCAATCAGCCGATCACCGATATCCAGCTGGACAGGGTGTTCATCGGCTCCTGCACCAACTCGCGCATCGAAGATTTGCGCGCCGCGGCGGACGTTGCCAAGGGCCGTAAGGTGGCTGCAACCATCAAGCAGGCCATCGTGGTGCCAGGCTCGGGGCTGATCAAGGCGCAGGCTGAGAAAGAAGGGCTGGACAAGGTCTTCATTGACGCCGGTTTTGAATGGCGCGAGCCGGGCTGTTCGATGTGCCTGGCCATGAACCCGGATCGCCTCGGCTCCGGCGAGCATTGCGCGTCAACTTCCAACCGTAACTTTGAAGGCCGTCAGGGCGCAGGTGGTCGTACGCATCTGGTGAGCCCGGCGATGGCTGCTGCTGCAGCGGTTACTGGCCGTTTCATCGATGTTCGCGAATTGAGGAATCCAGCATGAAAGCCTTTACCCAGCACAATGGCCTGGTCGCTCCGCTGGATCGCGCCAACGTCGACACCGACCAGATCATCCCCAAGCAGTTTCTCAAGTCGATCAAGCGCACGGGCTTTGGCCCGAACCTGTTCGATGAGTGGCGCTATCTGGATGTGGGCCAGCCGTATCAGGACAACTCCAAGCGCCCGCTGAACCATGATTTCGTGCTCAACAACGCACGTTATCAGGGTGCCAGCGTGCTGTTGGCGCGGGAAAACTTCGGTTGTGGTTCCAGCCGCGAGCACGCACCCTGGGCGCTGGAAGAGTATGGTTTTTGCGCCATCATCGCCCCTAGCTATGCCGACATCTTCTTCAACAACAGCTTCAAGAACGGCCTGCTGCCGATCATTCTGGCTGAAGACGACGTCGATCAACTGTTCAAGCAGGTCGAGGCCAGCCCTGGCTATCAGTTGAGAATTGATCTGCAGGCGCAGACAGTGACCCGCCCTGACGGCGAGGTGCTGAGCTTTGAAATCGATGCATTCCGCAAGCACTGCCTGCTTAACGGTCTGGATGACATCGGCCTGACGCTGATGGACGCCGACGCCATTGCCAGCTTTGAAGGCAAGCATCGCGCCAGCCAGCCATGGTTGTTTCGCGACTGATCAGTAGCCACCGCAGGCTTGTTTGCCAGTAAGGTGCCGTTGCACCTTGCTGGCAACAGTGTTTTAGCCAGGTGATAAATTTTTTGCCGTATTCAGCGTTATAAAAAGGCGCCACCCAAGGTGCCGCTGCACACATCGAGGATGTTATGAGCAAGCAGATTCTGATTCTCCCAGGTGATGGTATTGGTCCTGAGATCATGACCGAAGCGGTCAAGGTGCTGGAGCTGGCCAACCAGAAGTATCAACTGGGTTTTGAATTGACCCACGACGTGATCGGCGGCGCGGCCATCGACAAGCACGGCGTGCCGCTGGCCGACGAGACACTGGACCGCGCCCGTGCGGCCGATGCGGTACTGCTCGGCGCGGTGGGCGGCCCGAAATGGGACACCATCGAGCGTGACATCCGTCCTGAGCGCGGCCTGCTGAAAATCCGTTCGCAACTGGGCCTGTTCGGCAATCTGCGCCCGGCGATTCTCTACCCGCAACTGGCGGACGCCTCGAGCCTCAAGCCGGAAATCGTCGCGGGCCTGGACATCCTGATCGTTCGCGAACTGACCGGTGGCATCTATTTTGGCGCGCCACGCGGTACTCGCGTGCTGGACAATGGCGAGCGTCAGGCGTACGACACGCTGCCGTACAGCGAGAGCGAAATCCGTCGCATTGCCAAGGTCGGTTTTGATATGGCCATGGTGCGTGGCAAAAAGCTCTGCTCGGTAGACAAGGCCAACGTACTGGCGTCCAGCCAGCTGTGGCGCGAAATTGTCGAGCAGGTCGCCAAGGATTACCCGGAAGTCGAACTGAGCCACCTGTACGTCGATAACGCCGCCATGCAACTGGTGCGTGCGCCCAAGCAGTTCGACGTGATCGTGACCGACAATCTGTTTGGCGACATTCTGTCCGATCAAGCGTCGATGCTCACCGGTTCCATCGGCATGCTGCCGTCGGCTTCGCTGGACACCGCCAACAAGGGCATGTATGAGCCTTGCCACGGTTCGGCTCCGGACATCGCCGGCCAAGGCATTGCCAACCCGCTGGCCACCATTCTGTCGGTGTCGATGATGCTACGTTACAGCTTCAACCTGACCGCCGCTGCCGACGCCATCGAACAGGCCGTCAGCCTGGTGCTGGATCAGGGTATCCGCACCGGCGACATCTGGTCCGAGGGCAAAGTCAAAGTCGGTACCAAGGAAATGGGCGATGCAGTAGTCGCCGCGCTACGGAATCTGTAATCTCTCTGGCCCGCCGCCTGCTGTACACACGCAGGGCGGCGGTCCCACTTTTATTCAAGGTGCAGTTGCGATGAAACGTGTAGGTCTGATCGGTTGGCGTGGCATGGTCGGTTCCGTGCTCATGCAGCGGATGCGGGAAGAGCAGGACTTCGATCTCATTGAGCCGGTGTTCTTCACTACCTCCAATGTCGGTGGCCAGGCGCCTTCGGTGGGCAAGGACGTTGCCCCGCTGAAAGATGCCTACAGCATCGACGAACTGAAAACCCTGGACGTGGTGCTGACCTGTCAGGGCGGCGATTACACCAACGAGGTGTTCCCCAAGCTGCGCGAAGCGGGCTGGCAGGGTTACTGGATCGATGCGGCCTCCAGCCTGCGCATGCAGGATGACGCGGTTATCGTGCTCGACCCGGTCAACCGCAAGGTCATCGACCAGCAACTGGACGCGGGCACCAAAAACTACATCGGCGGCAACTGCACGGTCAGCCTGATGCTTATGGGCCTGGGCGGCCTGTTCGACGCCGGGCTGGTCGAGTGGATGAACGTCATGACCTATCAGGCGGCCTCCGGGGCCGGCGCGCAGAACATGCGTGAACTGATCAAGCAGATGGGCGCGGTGCACGCGTCTGTTGCGGATGAACTGGCCAACCCGGCCAGTGCCATCCTGGATATCGACCGCAAGGTGGCAGAAGCCATGCGCAGCGAGTCGTTCCCGACCGAGAACTTCGGCGTGCCTCTGGCCGGCAGTCTGATCCCGTGGATCGACAAGGCGCTGCCCAATGGCCAGAGCCGCGAAGAGTGGAAAGGCCAGGCCGAGACCAACAAGATTCTCGGTCGCTTCAAGAGCCCGATCCCGGTCGACGGCATCTGCGTGCGCATCGGCGCCATGCGCTGTCACAGCCAGGCACTGACCATCAAGCTGAACAAGGATGTGCCGATTGCGGACATCGAAGGCTTGATCAGCCAGCACAACCCGTGGGTCAAACTGGTGCCGAATACCCGCGAAGCCAGCGCGCAAGAACTCAGCCCGACCGCCGTAACCGGCACCATGAGTGTGCCGGTGGGCCGTCTGCGCAAGCTGAACATGGGTTCGCAGTACCTGGGCGCCTTCACAGTGGGTGACCAATTGTTGTGGGGCGCGGCCGAACCGCTGCGGCGCATGCTGAGGATCCTGCTGGAGCGTTGATGCTTCGGTTTACACCAAACCCGCTGTCCGAAAGGGCAGCGGGTTTTTTAATGTCTCACTGTTAAAATCCCATTATGTGGGATTGAAATTTACATATTGAGATAAGTGTGACAACAGGTTTATAGTCGTCTGGCACTCACTTCCAATAAAACAACAGGTGAAGCAATGCAGGCGCAATTGATCGCACTCGACTGGGGGACGACCTCCCTTCGTGCTTATCGACTTGGCGAACACGGCCAGGTGCTGGAACAGCGCGCCCTGAGCGCGGGCATCATGCAGTTGCCGACCACGCCGCGTCTGATTTCCGGGCAACTGTGCAGTGACGGTTTTGAACTGGCTTTCGATCAGGCCTGCGGCGACTGGCTTGACGCCGAGCCCGGCCTGCCGGTGATTGCCTGCGGCATGGTCGGCAGCGCGCAGGGCTGGCGCGAGGCGGCTTATCGGGAAACCCCGGCCAGCGTCAACCAACTGAGCGCAGCGCTGCAAACGGTGCGCAGCCAGCGTGGCGTGACCGTGCATATCATTCCGGGCGTACTGCAACGTTCTACCCTGCCCAACGTCATGCGTGGCGAAGAAACCCAGGTGCTCGGCGTATTGGCCGGGCTGGAGACGCAACTCGACAACCAGCCCCTGCTGATTGGCCTGCCGGGCAGCCATTCCAAATGGGTGCAGGTCACGCGCGGGCGCATCGTTCATTTTGATACCTTCATGACCGGCGAGGTCTACGCCGCCCTGTGCGCGCACACCATTCTGGGGCGCACCATGCAGCCTGCCGAGGCGTTTGATGACCAGGCGTTTGATCGCGGATTGTCAATTGCCCTGTCGGACACCGGGTCCGCCGGACCGCTTTCCACCATTTTCAGCACCCGAACGCTCGGCCTGACCGGGCAGCTGGCGGCGAGCGCTCAGCCGGACTACCTTTCCGGTCTGCTGTTCGGCCATGAACTGGGTGCCATCGCCAGGCTGCATCTGCATACCCATGAACAATTGCCTGCGGTGATCCTCATCGGCAGCGAAGCGCTGTGCGCGCGTTATTCACGTGGCCTGACGGTCTGTGGTTTCCCGCAAGTGACACTGGCCGAACAGGCGACCGAGCGCGGCCTGTGGCAGGTCGCGGTGCAGGCGGGCCTGATCGCACGCCAGCCATCCCAACACATTCAAGAGGTTTGACATGCTCAAGCAAGCATTGAAGGAAAACGGTCTGGTCGCGATTCTGCGCGGACTGCGCCCCGAAGAGGCACCGGCGATTGGCGACGTGTTGTATGAGGCCGGGTTTCGGGTCATCGAAGTGCCGCTCAATTCCCCACAGCCGTTCGACAGCATTCGCTTGCTGCGTCAGCAACTGCCTGCCGATTGCCTGATCGGTGCTGGCACGGTGCTGACCCCGGAGCAGGTGACGCAGGTCAAGGATGCCGGAGGGCAGGTTATTGTCATGCCGCACAGCGATGCCAACGTCTTGCGTGCAGCCAAGGCGGCCGGGCTGTTCTTGTCGCCGGGCGTAGCGACGCCGACCGAGGCGTTTGCCGCGCTGGCCGAAGGTGCTGACGTGCTGAAGCTGTTTCCTGCCGAGCAGATGTCGCCCGCGGTGGTCAAGGCGTGGCTGGCGGTGCTGCCCAAGGGCACGATTGTGCTGCCGGTCGGCGGTATCTCGCCAGACAACATGAAAGTGTTTCTGGACGCCGGCGTGAAAGGCTTCGGCCTGGGCTCCGGGCTGTTCAAGCCGGGTATGAGCGCTGCCGACGTCGCCGAGCGGGCCAAGGCTTATGTGGCTGCCTGGAAGCTACATACCGCAGGGCTTGCAGACTGATCGGCATCGCTGTTCGATAGTCGTTATCCAATAAGAGAGTCAACAAGAGAAACCGCACCCATGAAAATCACCAAACTCACCACGTTCATCGTTCCGCCACGCTGGTGCTTCCTCAAGGTCGAGACTGACGAGGGCGTTGTCGGCTGGGGCGAGCCGGTGGTCGAAGGTCGCGCACACACCGTGGCCGCTGCTGTGGAGGAACTGTCCGATTACCTGATCGGCAAGGACCCGCGCAACATCGAAGACATCTGGACCGTGCTGTATCGCGGCGGTTTTTACCGGGGCGGCGCGATCCACATGAGCGCACTGGCCGGCATTGATCAGGCGTTGTGGGACATCAAGGGCAAGGCGCTGGGTGTTTCGGTGAGTGATTTGCTGGGTGGCCAGGTGCGCGACAAGATCCGTGTGTACTCGTGGATCGGCGGCGACCGTCCTGCCGACACGGCGCGTGCAGCCAAAGAAGCCGTCGAGCGCGGCTTTACGGCGGTGAAAATGAACGGCACCGAGGAGCTGCAATTTCTCGACACCTTCGACAAGGTCGATCTGGCGCTGGCCAATGTGGCTGCCGTGCGTGATGCGGTGGGGCCGAATGTCGGCATTGGTGTGGACTTCCATGGCCGCGTCCACAAGCCGATGGCCAAGGTGCTGATGAAAGAGCTGGATGCGTACAAGCTGATGTTCATCGAAGAACCGGTGCTCAGCGAAAACTACGAAGCCCTGAAAGAACTGGCACCGCTGACCAGCACGCCGATTGCCTTGGGCGAACGGCTGTTCTCGCGCTGGGATTTCAAGCGGGTGTTGAGTGAGGGCTATGTCGACATTATTCAGCCGGATGCGTCGCATGCGGGCGGTATCACCGAAACCCGCAAGATCGCCAACATGGCCGAAGCCTACGACGTCGCGCTGGCGCTGCATTGCCCGCTGGGGCCGATTGCGCTGGCGGCGTGCCTGCAACTGGATGCGGTTTGTTACAACGCCTTTATCCAGGAACAAAGCCTGGGCATTCACTACAACGAAAGCAACGACCTGCTCGATTACGTCAAGCATCCGGAAGTGTTCGACTACGACAAAGGCATGGTCAAGATCCCCAACGGGCCGGGCCTGGGCATCGAAATCAACGAAGAATACGTCATCGAACGCGCCGCCATCGGCCACCGCTGGCGCAACCCGATCTGGCGTCATGCCGATGGCAGTTTTGCGGAGTGGTAGGGCGCAGTAAATCTCCGTGATCATCGTTCCCACGCTTTGCGTGGGAATGCCGTTCTGGACGCTCTGCGTCCGATTTTGAGGGCGCTGCGCGGCGCATGTATGTGACGCAGAGCGTCACGAAATGCATCACCACGCGGAGCGTGGGGACGAGAATCAGCGTGTCTTCAGCTCATTTATATCGAAGCACAGACCTCAATAAATCCAACAAGAGGCTACAGGCCATGCGTACTCGTACGATGGAAGGCGCGGCGTCGCTGGTGACGCCGTCCCGCAAACGTTTCTTCATCATGGTGCTGCTGTTCATTACGGTGGTGATCAACTACCTGGACCGCAGCAACCTGTCCATAGCCGCCCCGGCACTGACCGCCGAACTGGGCCTTGATACGGTGCACGTCGGGCTGATCTTCTCGGCGTTCGGCTGGACCTACGCCGCCATGCAATTGCCCGGTGGCTGGCTGGTGGACCGGGTGCCGCCGCGCATCCTTTACACCGCCGCACTGCTGCTGTGGTCCATCGCGACCATCATGCTCGGCTTTGCCGCCAGCTTCATCGCACTGTTCGTGCTGCGCATGGCCGTCGGTGCGCTCGAAGCACCGGCCTATCCGATCAACAGTCGTGTGGTGACCACCTGGTTTCCAGAGCGCGAGCGCGCCACCGCCATTGGCGTCTACACCTCCGGGCAGTTCGTCGGTCTGGCGTTTCTGACGCCGGTGCTGGCCTGGTTGCAGGCGCACTACGGCTGGCACATGGTGTTTGTCGTAACAGGTGGCGTCGGCGTGTTGTGGGCGTTGATCTGGTACGCGGTGTATCGTGAACCGCGTGACTTCAAAGGCGTTAACCAACAGGAAATCGACCTGATCAAAGAGGGCGGCGGACTGGTGGACATCCAGACCGAAGCCGACAAGCAGAAGCAGGGTTTCAGCTGGCTGGACCTGGGCATCGTGCTGAGCAAGCGTAAGCTGTGGGGGATCTATCTGGGGCAGTTCTGCCTGAACTCCACGCTGTGGTTCTTCCTGACCTGGTTCCCGACCTATCTGGTCAAATACCGCGGCATGGACTTCATCAAGTCCGGGTTGCTGGCGTCATTGCCGTTTCTGGCGGCGTTTGTCGGGGTGTTGTGTTCGGGGTTTTTCTCCGACTGGCTGATCCGCCGTGGCCATAGCGTGGGCTTTGCCCGCAAATTGCCGATCATTGCCGGGCTGCTGATTTCCACGTCGATCATCGGCGCCAACTTCGTCGATTCCACACCACTGGTCATCACCTTCCTGGCGCTGGCGTTTTTCGGTAACGGTCTGGCATCGATCACCTGGTCGCTGGTCTCGACCCTGGCCCCGGCGCGCTTGCTGGGCCTGACCGGTGGCACGTTCAACTTCATCGGCAATCTCGCCGCCATCGCTACACCGATCGTGATCGGCTTTCTGGCAACCGGTGACTCGTTTGCGCCAGCCATCACCTACATTTCGGCGTTGGCACTGCTGGGCGCGCTGTCTTACATCCTGCTGGTGGGGAAGGTGGAGCGTATCGAACTCTAATGTCGACGCGTGCGGACGCTGGCGGCGATAATGCTGCCAGCTTGCTGATCCGAACCTTTCCCTATTTGAACCTGGCCTGTCATGCACAACGATTCGATCATCCCTGAAAAAATCACTGGCAAAGAACCGGCGCCAAGCGGAACCCAGACCCTGTTGCGCGGCCTTGGCGTGGTTCAGGCGGTGGCCAGTGGCGCACGGGACCTGAAAGAGATCGCCCGGCTGATCGGCACCACGCGCAGCACTACTCACCGGCTGGCCAGTTGCCTGGTCGAGGAGCGCTACCTTCGGGTGGTGCCGCAAGTGGGTTATTTGCTGGGGCCGAAGCTGATCGAGCTGGGTTTTCAGGCGCGCGAAGAAGTGCCGCTGGCCATTCTCGCCCGCCCGTATCTGGATAGGCTGTCGGAACTGACCGGCGATACGGTGCATCTGGCGGTTCGGGAGGGTGACGACGTGCTGTACCTGCACAAGAACCCTGGTCGCAATGGGCCGGAAATGCGTTCACGGGTCGGGCACCGCATGCCGCTGGTGCGCACCGGTATCGGTAAGGCGTTGTTGCTGGACAGTACGCAAGCGGAGTGGCAGCGACTGTACGAGGTCAGCACGCCGGCGTCAGGCAGAAACCCGCTGTGGCCTGCTCATGAGCAACAAACCTGGGAACAGCTTAAAGCGCGAAGGGAGGAGTACGTGCAGGGCGGTTATGCGTTTGACCTGGAGGACAACGAACCGTCGATTCGTTGTGTTGCAGCGCCGGTACGGGATGCCAGCAAACAGATTGTTGCTGGCATCAGTGTTGCCAGTACCGTGCCTTACATGCCGCTGGAGAAAATGGCCGAGCTGGTTCCGCTGATCAAACAGATAGCAGCGGAACTTTCGGCCGATCTCGGCGGCTGATTCCTGGCCAATCAGGCCTGCAATGTGGCCATGTCGATCACGAAGCGGTATTTCACGTCACCGGCCAGCATGCGCTCGTAGGCTTCGTTGATGTTGCGGATATCGAGCATTTCGATGTCGCAGGTGATGCCGTTCTCGGCGCAGAAATCCAGCACTTCCTGGGTTTCGGCAATGCCGCCGATCAACGAACCGGCCAACACGCGACGGCTCATCACCAGATGGGCTGCATGGACGGGCGGCTCGATAGGTTCGATCAGACCGACCAGAATATGCACGCCGTCAAAGCGCAGCGTTTCCAGGTAGGGGTTCAGGTCGTGTTGCACCGGAATGGTGTCGAGCAGGAAGTCGAAATGCCCGGCCGCGGCCTTCATCTGTTCGGCATCGGTGGAAACGATCACATGGTCGGCGCCCTGGCGACGTGCTTCCTGAGCCTTGGCTGCGGAGCGGGTAAACAGGGTGACTTCAGCACCCATTGCCTTGGCGAACTTGATGCCCATGTGGCCCAGACCGCCCATGCCCAGAATACCGACCTTGTCACCGGCCTTGACGCCGTAGTGCTTGAGTGGCGAATAAGTGGTGATGCCTGCGCAAAGAATCGGAGCGGCTGCGGCCGGGTCGAGCTTTTCCGGAACGCGAACGACGAAGTGCTCGGCGACCACGATGCTGTTCGAGTAACCGCCCATGGTGTTGCTGCCGTCCACGCGGTCTGGCGTGGCGTAAGTCATGGTCGGGCCTTCCAGGCAATACTGTTCGAGATCCGATTTACAGGCCGAGCACTCGCGGCACGAGTCGACCATGCAACCGACACCGACCAGATCACCGACCTTGTACTTGGTGGCGTTGGCGCCAGTGGCGGTGACGCGACCGACGATCTCGTGGCCGGGCATCAGCGGGTAGACAGCGATGCCCCACTCGTTGCGCGCCTGGTGAATGTCGGAGTGGCAGACGCCGCAGAACAGGATTTCGATGGCCACGTCGTCGGCACGCGGAGCGCGACGTTCGAAGGTCATCGGGGCGAGGGGGGCGGTAGCTGATTGAGCGGCGTAGCCGATAGCTGTGTACATTGTTGACCTCACAGAGTGTTACAGAAACAGAGGCAAGCAATTGTCCTTGTATGGAGGGTGCGCGGCTATGGTGAATCCTCCGTGTTTCATGCCTATTCCTCCGGCCGGATAATTCGGGGTCGGCCCCGGCGCGCAAATCTGCGATTATACAGCTGTCTATTTCTCTGTCGGCCTGCTTTCCATGTCACTCGCTTTTTCCCCTGATGGCAATGCCACGCTTGTGTCCCTGATTCAGCCGCTGGCGGTACGTCCCGGCTTTGTGGCCACGCATTTGCCCGCGGTCCGTGTGCTGTCGGCTTTTGGTTATGTGGCCAGTAGCCCGCAGATCTACGAGCCGAGCCTGATGATTGTGGTGCAGGGCAGCAAAGTCGCCTGTCTGGGGCCGCGCACTTTTGAATACGGCACTGGGCATTACCTGATTCAGGCGCTGTCGGTGCCGTTCAAATGCGAGACCTTCGCCACCCCGGGCAAGCCGCTGTATGGCGTGTCGGTGGCCATCGACCGCGTGCTGCTTGGCGAGCTGGTGCAAGCGATGGGCCCGGCCAGCGGCCAGGAAAGCCAGATGCAGACCCCGGAGTCCATGACATCGGTACGCATCGACCCTGCGATGCGCGACAGCGTCGAACGCCTGTTGCGCTGTCTGCACGATCCGCTGGAGTGTCAGGCGATGGGGCAGGCGCGCATTCGTGAAGTGCTGTACAGCGCGCTACGCGGCCCGCAATCGGGTGTATTGCGGGCGCTGGTCGAGCAACAGGGGCAGTTTGCGCGGATCGCCTCGGCGGTGACGTATCTGCATGATCATTACGATCACGCATTGAACGTCGACACCCTGGCGCGCTGCGCGAACATGAGCACCTCGACCTTCCACGAACACTTCAAGCGCAGTACGTTATTGTCGCCTGTGCAGTACCTCAAACGCCTGCGCCTGCTCAAGGCCCAGCAATTGCTGGTAGCCGACGGGTTGAACGTGGCGCAGGTCGCGCTCAGGGTCGGCTATCAGAGCGCGTCGCAGTTCAGTCGGGAATACAAGCGCTATTTTGAACGGAGTCCTGGAGAGGCTAGCTGCAAGCCATAAGCTGCAAGCTCTAAGCTCTAAGCTTGCCGCTTACAACTTGCAGCTGCTCCACCTCACATATTCGGGTAGGTCGGTCCGCCAGAGCCTTCCGGTGCAACCCAAGTGATGTTCTGCGAAGGGTCCTTGATGTCGCAGGTCTTGCAGTGCACGCAGTTCTGCGCGTTGATCTGGAAGCGTTTCTCGCCATCTTCCCTGGTAATGACTTCGTACACGCCTGCCGGGCAGTAGCGCTGGGCCGGTTCGTCGTACAGCGGCAGGTTTTTGCTTATCGGGATGCTCGGATCGGTCAGCTTCAGGTGGCAGGGTTGTTCCTCTTCATGGTTGGTGCTGGAGAGGAATACCGAGCTGAGTTTGTCGAAACTGAGCTTGCCGTCGGGTTTGGGGTAATCGATTTTCTTTGAGTCCGCCGCCAGCTTGAGGCAGGCGTAATCCGGCTTAGTGTCGTGCAGGGTAAACGGCAGCTTGCCACCGAAGATGTTCTGATCGATGAAGTTGAATGCGCCGCCCTTGATCGCGCCGTACTTGTGGATCGCCACGCCAAAGTTGCGGCTGGCGAACAGCTCCGCATGCAGCCAGCTGGCTTTGAAGGCATCGACGTAGGCGGTTAACACGTCGCCGCCTTCCTTGCCGGCGAACAGGGCGTCCGCTACCGATTCTGCAGCCAGCATGCCGGACTTCATGGCAGTGTGGCTGCCCTTGATCTTGGCGAAGTTCAGGGTGCCGAGGTCGCAACCGATCAGCGCGCCGCCAGGGAAGACCATTTTCGGAAGCGAGTTCAGGCCGCCCTTGGCAATGGCGCGTGCGCCGTAGCTGATGCGTTTGCCGCCTTCCAGGTACTGCTTGATGACCGGGTGATGCTTGTAGCGCTGGAATTCGTCGAACGGTGACAGGTACGGGTTGGTGTAGGACAAGTCGACGATCAGGCCGACCACCACCTGATTGTTTTCCAGGTGATACAGGAAAGAGCCGCCCGGATTGGCATCATCCAGTGGCCAGCCTGCGGTATGCACCACCAGGCCTTGTTCGTGTTTGGCCGGATCGACTTCCCAGATTTCCTTCAAGCCGATGGCGTAGTGCTGCACGTCGGCTTCGTTGTCGAGGTCGAAGCGCTTGAGCAACTGCTTGCCGATGTGGCCACGGCAGCCTTCGGCGAACAGCGTGTACTTGGCGCGCAGTTCCATGCCGGGGGTGTACAGGCCTTCTTTCGGGTTGCCTTCGCGGTCGACGCCGAGATCACCGGTGACGATGCCGCGCACCACGCCGTTTTCGTCGAATAACGCTTCCTGGGCCGCAAAGCCCGGGTAGATTTCCACGCCCAGGTTTTCAGCCTGCTGGGCGAGCCAGCGGCACAGATTGCCCAGTGAGATAATGTAGTTACCATGATTGTGCATGGTCTTTGGCACGAAAAAGTCGGGGATTTTCTGGGCTTTTTCGGCGTCGCGCAGCACGTAGATGTCATCGCGCTTGACCGGCGTATTGAGTGGCGCGCCCAATTCCTGCCAGTTCGGAAACAACTCGTTCAGTGCGCGCGGTTCGAACACGGCACCGGACAGAATGTGCGCGCCGACTTCGGAGCCTTTTTCCACCACGCAGACGCTGATTTCCTGCCCGGCTTCAGCGGCCTTCTGTTTAAGGCGGCAAGCGGCAGAAAGCCCGGAAGGGCCGGCTCCGACGATGACGACGTCGAATTCCATGTATTCGCGTTCCACAGGCTATCTCCTACTCTCAAGGCTCACGGTGTTTTTTATGTGGCACTGCTTTGTGTGTCGCTGCAGGCCGAAGTCTGGGCGTATGGAGGTGTTAGACACCGCCTGCCTTTTTAATGGCACGCATTATATCTACACCACTGCACGGGTCCAATACAAACGTTTGTTTGAATCGGCCGCAGGCCAGATAAATCATAGACGTCAGACCCGGAACTGGCCGATTTGGCGTATTGACCGGATAAGGCGTAACGGTCAAGATACGGGCGGTTTTGCGTTTGCCGTAGGCTGAAACGAGGTTCGACAGAATCTCCCAAAAGGCATCAGGCAAACGCGGTGCAGGCAACAGGTCAACGTCGCACGGCGCATTTTACACACCCTGCCGCTGCTTGACGGGTGACGCCCGGCATTTATAAGGCTTTTTAAAGCCCTGCCGCTGGCCTGCACACATTGCGATTGCTTGTTGAGGACACTTATCGATCGCCTGGTATTGCCGGGCGACATCTTTTCACCGGAGAGTGAGGAATCCATGAAGGTTCTTGTAGCTGTCAAACGAGTGGTCGACTACAACGTCAAGGTTCGCGTCAAGGCGGACAACTCCGGCGTCGATCTTGCCAACGTCAAAATGTCCATGAACCCGTTCTGCGAAATCGCTGTTGAAGAAGCGGTGCGCTTGAAAGAGAAGGGCGTGGCAACGGAAATCGTGGTCGTGACCATTGGGCCGACCACCGCTCAGGAACAATTGCGTACGGCTCTGGCGCTGGGTGCAGACCGTGCCGTGCTGGTCGAGTCCGCAGAAGAACTCACTTCGCTTGCCGTGGCCAAGCTGCTCAAGGCCGTGGTCGATAAGGAGCAGCCACACCTGGTGATCCTCGGTAAACAGGCGATCGACAGCGACAACAACCAGACCGGCCAGATGCTGGCTGCGCTGAGCGGCTACCCGCAAGGTACTTTCGCGTCGAAAGTCGAAGTGACCGGCGACAAGGTTGCCGTGACCCGCGAAATCGACGGCGGCCTGCAGACCGTTTCCCTGAGCCTGCCCGCCATCGTGACCACAGACCTGCGTCTGAACGAGCCGCGCTACGCCTCGCTGCCCAACATCATGAAGGCCAAGAAAAAGCCGCTTGAAGTGCTGACGCCCGATGCGCTTGGCGTGTCCACGGCCTCGACCAACAAGACCCTCAAGGTCGAAGCGCCGGCTGCACGCAGCGCCGGTATCAAGGTCAAGTCGGTGGCTGAACTGGTCGAGAAACTGAAAAACGAAGCGAAGGTAATCTAAATGACGATCCTGGTTATCGCTGAACACGACAATGCGACCGTAGCCCCGGCTACGCTCAACACCGTTGCTGCCGCCCAGAAGATCGGCGGTGATATTCATCTGCTGGTTGCAGGTTCCGGTATCGGCGCTGTTGCCGAAGCCGCAGCCAGAATTGCTGGCGTGAGTAAAGTGCTGGTCGCCGACAATGCGGCCTACGCGCATCAACTGCCTGAAAACGTTGCGCCGCTGGTGGTCGAACTGGCCGCCGGCCACAGCCACGTTCTGGCCGCTGCCACCTCCAATGGCAAGAACATCCTGCCGCGCGTCGCTGCGCAGCTGGATGTGGATCAGATCTCCGAGATCGTTTCGGTGGTCTCGGCTGACACGTTCACCCGCCCGATCTATGCCGGTAACGCGATTGCCACCGTGCAGTCCATCGCCTCGGTCAAGGTCATCACTGTGCGTGCCACCGGTTTCGACCCGGTGGCTGCCGAAGGTGGTTCGGCCACCGTTGAAGCGGTGTCGGCTGCTCACGACGCTGGCACGTCGAGCTTCGTCGGTGAAGAACTGGCCAAGTCCGATCGTCCTGAGCTGACCGCCGCCAAGATCGTCGTTTCCGGCGGTCGCGGCATGCAGAATGGCGACAACTTCAAGCACCTGTACACCCTGGCCGACAAACTTGGCGCTGCGGTCGGCGCTTCCCGCGCTGCGGTTGACGCCGGTTTTGTGCCCAACGATATGCAGGTCGGTCAGACCGGCAAGATCGTTGCGCCACAGCTGTACATTGCGGTCGGTATTTCCGGCGCGATTCAGCATCTGGCCGGCATGAAGGACTCCAAGGTGATCGTCGCGATCAACAAGGACGAAGAAGCGCCGATCTTCCAGGTGGCTGATTACGGTCTGGTGGCGGATTTGTTCGAAGCCATTCCCGAGTTGGAGAAGCTGGTCTAAGCCACGCGCTTCTACTATAAAGAGAGCCCGTTCCGTTCGGGGTTTGCGTGCCAGCAGCTTGCCTGCAGTGCGCTTGCCCGGACAGAACGGGTTTTTTATTGACTTTCAAAAGGACTTTTCATGTGCCATTCCCGGCTGCTGTCGTCGCTTTTACTCGGGCTGGTCATGCTGCCGACGCTGGCATTCGCTGCCGGCAAGTGCGAGCGCCTGATCGTGACTGGCAGCCCCGACGCGCCGCCTTATCTGTGGCGTGACCCTCAGGACCCTAAGCGCCTGATGGGGGCCAATGCCGATCTATTGACGCAGGCGGCGGGCGAACTGGGCATCAAGCTCGAGGTTGTGTACGGCGGCAAGCGCAGCCAGGCGCTTGAAGAGGTGCGCACCGGGCGTATGGATCTGCTGGCTGATGCGCCGATGAATACCGCACAGCTTGAATCACTCGATTACATTCATCCGCCGATCGTGCAGAACGACATTATGGTCTGGGCGCGCCGCGATCATGCCGTACCGTTCAATGCCATCAGCGAACTGCACGGGCATCCCGGCGCTATCTCGGAAAAGACCCGCCTGACGCCGTTGTTTGAAGCACAGACCCGGCAACATCTGACTCTGGAGCGCGTGTCGGGCCTGACGCCGGCCTTTCAGAAACTGGCGCTGGGCGAGGTGGATTATGTGCTGGCCGGGCGGTATGCCGGGATGGTCATGGTGCAGACGCTGAGCCTGTCGGCAGACCTGATTGCACAACCGTTGCCGGTTGATACGCCGGGCCTGTATCTGGCGTTATCGTTCAATTCGGCCTGCAACGATCCATGGTTGCGCGGACAGCTGGCGAAAAAGATGGCAGAATCGGCCGCCTCCGGCCTTGCGGGCGACGTCATCAGGCACAACCTGGAATTGTGGAAAGCCCAGTTGTTGCAACCTGCCAGCGCCAGCGTCCCAAACAAGTAGGAATGTTTTTGTGAGTATTCGTTTTTCAATGGCCGTCATGGCAATCGCCACGCTGGCCGGCTGCGCCAGCGATCCCGTTCCGAGCGAGCAATTCAAACTGACCGAGCAGGCACTGCAGCAGGCCAAGGCGGTCGGCGCAACGGAAGATCAGCCCGAGATGGAAATAGCGCTGGCCCGCTTCGCCGAAGCGCGTGCGTCCATGACTACACACGCTTACCGCGATGCGCGCATGAAGGCCGAGCAGGCCGAGCTGGATGCGCGGCTGGCAGAGGCGCGAGTGCTCACGCTCAAGAGTCAGGAACAGGTCAATCAGTTGAATACCCGTCTCAATCGCTTGCGCAAGCAGCTGGGGGAGGCGCAATGAACCGTATTCCACGTGTGTTGAGCGTGTGCCTGTTGCTGGGTTCGGCGGGTCTTTACGGCTGTGCCGGTCATCAGGACAGCGCGCAGGCCCTGCAACAGGCCAGTGCCGACTTCCAGAAGGTCAAGGAAGACACCGACGTGCTGCGCAGCGCGCCCAAGGATGTGATTCGCGCGGGTGAATCGCTGGCTCGCGCCGAGCGCTTGTCCAGCTATCTGGGCAGTGGCGCCGATGTCAGCCATTACGCCTACCTCAGCAGTCGCTACAGCGAGATTGCCCGCGAGCACAGCAACCTCATGCTGAGTCAGGAGCGTCTGGCCAAAATGGACATGGAGCGCCAGCGCATGCAGTTGGCGTTGCGCGAAGCCAAGCTGGCCAGCGCTCAGCAGCAGGGGCGCTGGCTGGAAGACCAGATCCTCAGTCTGGCCACCACCCAGACCGATCGCGGGCTGGTCATGACGCTGGGTGATGTGCTTTTCGACGCCGGGCATGCCGAACTGAAAAGCTCGGCCAGTCGCACCATTCTCAAGGTTGTGCAGTTTTTGCAGATCAATCCGCGCCGCGTGGTCAGGATCGAGGGCTACACCGACAGCACCGGCGACCGTGAGGACAATCTGACCCTGTCGAAGGACCGTGCGCAAGCAGTTGCCGATGTTCTGATGGACCTGGGTGTCGACGATAAACGCATTCAGGTCGAAGGCTATGGTCAGCAGTTTCCGGTCGATGCCAATGCGTCCGAACGAGGGCGTGCACAGAATCGCCGTGTCGAAATCGTTTTTTCTGACGAAAAAGGTCATTTAGGCGCTGCTCGTTAACGCTAATAGCCAAAAAAGCCCGACGCCGGAAACGGCCTCGGGTTTTTTTGGCTTTAAACACTTTGAATATGGCGTTTTTGGCCGCGTTTATTTTCGCGCAGCCGCTGTGATCGCTGGCTTGAACGCAAACTGTTCCCGTACACTTCTGGACTGAGCCGGTTATTACCCATCTGTATTTTTAAAAACAATAAATCGCCGGTCTTTTCGAGGCTGTGTCATGACCAACCTTTTGCTCTATCAACGTATCGCTCAACAACTTGCTGAAGACATCCGTCGTGGTGTGTACCAGCCCGGTGAGCGTGTGCCTTCTGTTCGCAAAATGAGCTCGCAGCTCAATGTCAGCCATGCAACGGTGTTGCAGGCCTACGCGAACCTTGAGGATCAGGGCTTGATCAGGGCGCGTCCGCAGTCGGGTTACTACGTTCACCAGACCCCTGCGTTGACGGCTTCGACGCCGGACATCGCGCGGGTCGAGCGGCCAGGGCTGGTCACGCGCAGCAGCATTATCCAGCAGGTGCTTGAAGAGTCGCGACGCGAAGGCGTGTTCGCCCTGGGCGCAGCGGTGCCTCATGTGGATTACCTGCCGGTACGCGCCCTGCATCAGCAGCTTGCGAAAGTGACGCGCTTTCACAGTCCGCGTGCGTTCAGTTACATGTTCAGTCCGGGCTTCGAGCCACTGCGCAGGCAGGTTGCCATCCGTATGCGCGACGCGGGCGTAGTGGTTGATCCATCCGAAGTGGTGATTACTCACGGCTGTGTGGATGCGTTGCAAATGACCCTGCGTGTGCTGACCCGGCCTGGCGATCTGATCGCTGCCGAGTCGCCGGCCTATTACGGCTTGCTGCAACTCGCCGATCTGCTGGGCCTGAAAGTCATCGAGATCCCCAGCGACCCGGCCACCGGCATCAGCCTGGAAGCCCTGCAATTGGCGGCCAATCAGTGGTCGATCAAGGCTCTGGTGCTGACCTCGCGGCTGAGCAACCCGCTGGGCGGCACCATGCCTGAGGAGCGCCAGAAGAACTTGCTGCGGCTGGCCTCGGATTTTGATATTCAGGTGGTTGAAGACGATGTCTACGGCGAGCTGATGTTCGAGGTCGGACGAACCAAGGCACTCAAGGCGTTTGATCGGCTGGGCAGGGTGATTTATTGCTCGAGCTTCTCCAAAACGCTATCGCCCGGTGTACGTATCGGCTGGACAATCGCGGGCAAATACCAGGCTGAAATTCAGCGTCTGCAGACTTTCAGCACTCACTCGGCTTGCAGCGTCACGCAAATGGCCGTAGCTGCCTACCTTGAAAACGGCGGCTATGACCGGCATCTGCGCTTCATTCGCCTGGAATACCGCAAGAACATGAGCGCCTACCAACTGGCGGTGCAGCAGTTCTTTCCTGAGGGCACGCAGATGAGTCGTCCGGCGGGCGGGTTTATCTTGTGGGTCAGTCTGCCGGGGCGCGTCAATACCCAGGAGCTGCATGTGCGTGCGCTGGAGCAGGGCATCAGCATCGCGCCGGGGCTGATCTTCAGTAACACCGAGCAGTTCAACCACTGCATTCGCCTCAATTGCGGCATGCCGTGGAACAAAGAGGCTGAGCGCGCGCTGATGACGCTGGGTATGTTGGCCAAGCAGTTGTGTCAGGAAGCGATACAGGTGTACTGAGTTGTAAAGATTTTTTGTCAGTTGTTTTGAACTCTTGCCTTGTCAGGTTGGCCTCAAAAGGACAGCATGTATTCCTTCCCGGCTTTTTGCCACTGTCTTGCCTGATTCTTTGCCTATGAATGTTTTTCGCTGTCTGGGGTTGATTGTCGTCGTGCTTCTGAGTGGTTGTGACGCTCAGGAATCGTCTGTGCCCAAGCCCAAGCCCAAGGTCGAGGCGGTTATCACTGCGCCGGTCTCCCCCGAGGTTCACTTGAAAACCGAGGCGCCTGTAGAGGCAGTGGCCACTGATGCCCGGCAGATCAAGGCACCGGATACAGTGCATCAGTTGATGCCGGGCGTTCCGGTTGTTCCGGTCGTGGTGGGCAAGGAGAAATCCGAACCCTCGGCAGCTCATTCCGGCAAGGCCACGACGACCGATTCTGAAAAGCCTTTGTCAAAGGTCGTTGCTGTCAAGGCACCCGCCGACAAGCGTCAGAAGGCCAAGGAAGCAAAAGCGGCGAAGGCCAAGGATGTGCGAATCAAGTCGCCCAGGCTGGACTTGAGCCTGCCTCCCGAGCTGGTCAAGGAACTGGCCCCGCCTGCCAATGTGATCACCAGCAAGCGCAAGCCAATATTGCCGCAGATGTTCAGTGACAAAGGCGACTCGGCCAACCCTGGCCCCTTCGAGCTTGAAGGTCGGCTGCTGACCAATGAAATGCAGTTGCAGATGCGCAATGACAACCGTCGCGACGTCGAAGGCGCTGCGCTGGATTTCAAATTCAAGCAGTAAGCCCTGCCTATCGTCCGATACGGCATTTTCAAACAAACGTTTTGACGGTTAATATCGTCTCTTCTTTGTCAACTTTTCAGTCAGGTGTCTGGTCATGGACTGCCGTTCCGATTGTGGTGCGTGTTGCATAGCGCCATCCATCACGTCTCCCATACCGGGTATGCCTCACGGAAAGCCGGCAGGGGAGCGCTGTCTGCACCTGTCGGTCGGGCTTCTGTGTGCATTGTTCGGCAAGGCCGAGCGTCCTGCGGTCTGCAGCCAGTTCAAGGCGGCGGAAGATGTCTGCGGTGTCGATCAGGCAGACGCCATTCGTCTTATCGGCTGGTGGGAAAAGGCTACTGCGGTGGCTTGAAACGGAATCAGTGAGCGCGAGCGCTTTGTCGGCACTTCAAAAACAAGGAATAAAACAATGAGTTCGCTGTATCGCATGGTTGTTGCTTGTGGGTTGACTGTCATGGTTGTCGGGGCAGTGCAGGCTGAAGACTGGAAGGTGGCCAGGAACGAAGACGGAATCAAGGTTTCGCTGAGTGAGGTGCCGGGCTCCGACTACAAGGCTTATCAGGGCATTGCCGTGATCAACGCCAGCGTAAGCAAGCTGCGCGCGCTTCAGGAAGACGTCGCGGGCGCCTGTGCCTGGATTCATGAGTGTAAATTGCAGAAAGTGCTCAAGCATGAAGGCGACAAGACCTGGACCTACAGCCAGTTCAATACACCCTGGCCGGTAACCCCTCGCGACTCGGTATTGCTGATTACCACCCAAGAGGGCGCTGACGGGAGTATTACCCGCAATCTCGAAGAGCAGCCCAGGTACATTCCCGAGGAAAAGGGCTTTGTGCGCGTGAGCGAGGTCAAGGGCTTCTGGAAGATGGTGCCCAAAGGCCCCAATCAGACCGAAGTAACGTATCAGGTGCATACCGAGCCGGGCGGCAGTGTGCCCTCGATGATCGCCAACAAGTTTGTTGTCGATGCGCCATTCAATACGTTGAAAGCGCTCAGGGAGCGGGCTGCGCAGTAATCTGCGGCCTTTTTGAGGGGTGCAAAAAAGGGCTGCCAGTGGCAGCCCTTGTTTTTTGCGTCGTGTCGCTTACTTGCGGTCTTTCAGTGCAATAATGTCGCGTTGCACGTTGCCGGTGTAGAGCTGGCGCGGGCGACCGATCTTGTAAGGGCTGGAGAGCATTTCTTTCCAGTGCGAGATCCAGCCAACGGTCCGCGCCAGGGCGAAGATCACGGTGAACATGCTGGTCGGGATGCCGATAGCCTTGAGGATGATGCCCGAGTAGAAGTCAACGTTCGGGTACAGCGAGCGCTCGATGAAGTACGGGTCGGTCAGGGCGATCTCTTCAAGACGCATGGCCAGCTCGAGCTGAGGATCGTTTTTGATGCCCAGTTCCTTGAGTACTTCGTCGCAGGTCTGCTTCATCACGGTCGCGCGAGGGTCACGGTTCTTGTAGACCCGGTGACCGAAGCCCATGAGCTTGAACGGATCGTTCTTGTCCTTGGCTTTGGCTATGAATGTGTCGATGTTCGACACGTCGCCGATTTCATCGAGCATGGTCAGCACGGCTTCGTTGGCGCCGCCGTGAGCCGGGCCCCAGAGTGCCGCGATACCGGCTGCGATACAGGCGAACGGGTTGGCACCCGAGGAGCCCGCCATGCGCACGGTAGAGGTCGACGCGTTCTGCTCGTGATCGGCGTGAAGGATGAAGATCTTGTCCATCGCCTTGGCCAGCACCGGGCTGATCGGTTTGATCTCGCACGGCGTGTTGAACATCATGTGCAGGAAGTTTTCGGCGTAGCTGAGGTCGTTGCGCGGGTACATCATGGGTTGGCCCATGGAGTACTTGTAGACCATCGCTGCCAGGGTCGGCATCTTGGCGACCAGGCGTACAGCCGAAATTTCGCGGTGCTGCGGGTTATTGATGTCCAGCGAATCGTGGTAGAACGCCGACAGGGCGCCGACTACACCGCACATGACGGCCATCGGGTGGGCGTCACGGCGAAAGCCGTTGAAGAAGGTCTTGAGTTGTTCGTGAACCATCGTGTGGTTCTTGACCACGGCCACGAACTGGGCTTTCTGTTCGGCGGTTGGCAGCTCGCCGTTGAGCAACAGGTAGCAGGTCTCGAGGTAATCGGACTGCTCGGCCAGTTGTTCGATCGGGTAGCCGCGGTGCAGCAGAATTCCGTTGTCACCATCAATGTAGGTGATCTTCGACTCGCAAGAGGCCGTGGACATGAAGCCAGGGTCAAATGTGAAGCGGCCGGTGGCGGTCAGACCGCGTACGTCGATCACGTCCGGACCCACTGTACCGGTCAGTATTGGCAGCTCGACGGGGGCAGCGCCCTCGATGATCAACTGCGCTTTTTTGTCAGCCATGTGGCCTCCTATTTATGCTTCAAATCATCAGACAGGCCCCCCACGCAGGGCCCGCATCACTATAGTGAGATAAATTCTAAAGTCAATTTGCCTAAAGTCGTGTTCCACAAGGCCCGGGCCGTGAAATTTTTCAGGGCATTTCCTGCCGTTTACGCCTTTTGTGCCGGCAAAGCAATGCGCTATTGGCGGTAAGTCTGCGCGTTGTCATTAGCGACCTAACTGTCTATACTCGACGTCCGACCGCCAGAGGCTTTTTGGCCTGTTTCAAGGGGGTCGTCACTTCCTGGGTGGTGGGTACCTGACCAGTGCACTTCCCAACAACTTGCCCTGATTGTTAGGGGCTCTTCAGTGTGAAAAAAAGCCGTGAATAGCCAACGACCTGTAAATCTAGACCTAAGGACCATCAAGCTCCCAGTCACCGCTTACACGTCCATTCTCCACCGCATCTCCGGTGTCATCCTCTTTGTCGGTATTGCAATCATGCTGTATGCAATGGACAAGTCGCTGGCGTCCGAAGAAGGCTTTGGTGAAGTCAAGGCGTGTCTGACCAGCCCGCTGGCCAAGCTGATCATCTGGGGGCTTCTGTCTGCCCTGCTGTATCACATGGTGGCCGGTATCCGTCACCTGATCATGGACACCGGGGTAGGCGAGACGCTCGAGGGCGGCAAGCTGGGCTCCAAAATCGTTATCGCGGTTTCCGTGGTACTGATTCTTCTGGCGGGAGTATGGATATGGTAACCAACGTCACCAACCTTTCGCGTTCGGGCCTCTATGACTGGATGGCCCAGCGTGTATCTGCGGTCGTGCTCGCGGCTTATTTCATATTCCTGATCGGGTACATGGTCTTTCATCCGGGTCTGAGCTACGCCCAATGGCATGATCTGTTCGCACATAACGGGATGCGTATCTTCAGTCTGCTGGCCCTCGTTGCCCTTGGCGCTCACGCCTGGGTCGGCATGTGGACCATCGCGACCGACTACCTGACGCCGATGGCGCTGGGCAAGTCCGCCACTGCGGTACGTTTTCTGTTTCAGGCGGTATGCGGCGTTCTGATGTTCGCCTACTTCGTCTGGGGCGTGCAGATTCTTTGGGGTATCTGATTCATGGCTAATATAAACTCGCTTTCCTTCGACGCCATCATCATTGGTGGTGGCGGTGCCGGCATGCGCGCTGCCCTGCAGCTCGCCCAGGGCGGTCACAAGACTGCCGTGGTCACCAAGGTGTTCCCGACCCGCTCGCACACCGTTTCCGCACAGGGTGGCATCACCTGCGCAATCGCCTCTGCCGATCCTAACGATGACTGGCGCTGGCACATGTACGATACCGTCAAGGGTTCCGACTACATCGGCGACCAGGACGCTATCGAATACATGTGTTCCGTAGGCCCGGAAGCCGTTTTCGAACTCGAGCACATGGGTCTGCCGTTCTCTCGTACCGAGCAGGGTCGCATCTATCAGCGTCCGTTCGGTGGTCAGTCCAAGGACTTCGGCAAGGGTGGTCAGGCTGCACGTACCTGTGCTGCTGCCGACCGTACCGGTCACGCACTGCTGCATACCCTGTATCAGGCCAACCTCAAGGCCGGCACCGTATTCCTCAACGAATACTACGGTGTGGATCTGGTCAAGAATCAGGATGGCGCCTTTGTCGGCATCATCGCCATCTGCATTGAAACCGGCGAAACCTCTTACATCCGTGCCAACGCCACCGTGCTGGCAACCGGCGGTGCAGGGCGTATCTACTCGTCCACCACCAACGCCCTGATCAATACCGGTGACGGTATCGGCATGGCACTGCGTGCCGGTGTCCCGGTTCAGGACATCGAGATGTGGCAGTTCCACCCGACCGGCATTGCCGGCGCAGGTGTACTGGTTACCGAAGGCTGCCGTGGTGAAGGCGGTTACCTGATCAACAAGCACGGCGAGCGTTTCATGGAGCGTTATGCTCCGAACGCCAAGGACCTTGCCGGTCGTGACGTGGTCGCGCGTTCCATGGTCAAGGAAATCATTGCCGGTAACGGCTGTGGTCCGGATGGCGACCATGTAATGCTCAAGCTCGATCACCTGGGTGAAGAAGTGTTGCACAGCCGCCTGCCAGGCATCATGGAGCTGTCCAAGACGTTTGCCCACGTAGACCCTGCAACAGCGCCGATTCCGGTAGTTCCAACCTGCCACTACATGATGGGCGGCGTTGCCACCAACATTCATGGTCAGGCGATCACTCAGGACGCTGATGGCGTCGATCACATCATCCCGGGTCTGTTTGCGGTGGGCGAAGTGGCTTGCGTATCGGTGCACGGTGCCAACCGTCTGGGCGGCAACTCGCTGCTCGACCTGGTGGTGTTCGGTCGTGCTGCGGGTATCCATCTGGAGAAGGCGCTGAGCGAGGGTATCGACTACACCCGCGCTTCCGAGTCCGACATCGATGCTGCTCTCGCACGCCTTGCCGGCCTGAACGAGCGCACCACCGGCGAAGACGTCGCCACGCTGCGTAAAGAGCTGCAAAGCTGCATGCAGAACTATTTCGGTGTGTTCCGTACCGGCGAATACATGCAGAAGGGTATTGCCCAACTGGCTGACCTGCGCGTTCGTATCGCCAACGTCAAGATCAACGACAAGAGCCAGGCTTTCAACACTGCCCGTATCGAAGCGCTTGAACTGCAAAACCTGCTGGAAGTTGCCGAAGCCACGGCGATCGCCGCAGAGCATCGTAAAGAGTCCCGCGGCGCTCACGCCCGTGAAGACTTCGAAGATCGCGATGACGAGAACTGGTTGTGCCACACCCTGTATTTCCCGGGTGACAAGCGCGTGACCAAGCGTGCCGTGAACTTCTCACCGAAGACTGTCCCGACGTTTGAACCCAAGATTCGGACTTATTAAGGGGTGACCGATATGTTGCAAGTCAGTGTTTATCGTTACAACCCTGATCAGGACGCTGCTCCGTTCATGCAGGAGTTTCAGGTCGATACCGGTGGCAAGGACCTGATGGTGCTGGACGTGCTGGCGCTGGTCAAAGAACAGGACGAAGGCTTTTCGTACCGTCGTTCGTGCCGTGAAGGCGTGTGCGGCTCCGATGGCATGAACATCAATGGCAAGAACGGCCTGGCGTGCATCACGCCGCTGTCTGCGGTTGTCGCCAAGAACAAGCTGGTTGTCCGTCCTCTGCCAGGTTTGCCGGTTATTCGTGACCTGGTCGTCGATATGAGCATCTTCTACAAGCAATACGAGAAGGTGAAGCCATTCCTGCAGAACGACACGCCGGCTCCGGCCATCGAACGTCTGCAAACGCCAGAAGAGCGCGAAAAGCTCGATGGTCTGTACGAGTGCATTTTGTGCGCTTGCTGCTCGACCTCCTGCCCGTCCTTCTGGTGGAACCCCGACAAGTTCCTCGGTCCAGCTGCACTGCTGCAAGCCTATCGTTTCCTGGCTGACAGCCGTGACACCCGCACCAACGAGCGTCTGGCTTCGCTTGATGACCCGTTCAGCGTATTCCGCTGCCGCGGCATCATGAACTGCGTCAACGTATGTCCGAAGGGCCTGAACCCAACCAAGGCTATCGGTCACGTGCGCAACATGTTGTTGCAAAGCGGCATCTGATTCATCGCTTTATCTGTTACACCGTTGCACAGAAGTGGCTGCGGCGCAGGCTTCAACCGGCGCCGTAGTTTTAACCTGAGCAGTAGCTCGCAAAGCTGCCGCTCTTATTTTGAAGAAATGAGACCAGCAGGGGCATCCGGGCTGGTACCCGGACTATCTGCGTGATCCCTGGTGACTTGATACAGTCGCTGCACACGACTATTTCAGGATTGCTCTGGTGTCTTCGCCGGTGGTGTCCCCTTACCGAGGGTGACCAAGCATGCAAGAAAGCGTGATGCAGCGCATGTGGAACAGTGCCCACCTATCCGGTGGTAACGCTGCCTATGTGGAAGAGCTCTATGAGCTCTACCTGCACGACCCTAACGCTGTGCCAGAAGAATGGCGCACCTACTTTCAGAAGTTGCCAGCAGACGGCAGCTCTGCCACTGATGTATCGCATTCGACTATTCGCGATCATTTCGTGTTGCTGGCTAAAAACCAGCGCCGCGCTCAACCGGTGTCCGCCGGCAGTGTGAGCAGCGAGCACGAAAAGAAGCAGGTTGAAGTGCTGCGACTGATCCAGGCGTATCGGATGCGTGGCCATCAGGCTGCTCAGCTCGATCCGCTGGGCCTTTGGCAGCGTCCTGCACCCGCAGATCTGTCGATCAATCACTACGGCTTGACCAATGCCGATCTGGACACGACTTTCCGCGCTGGCGACTTGTTCATCGGCAAAGAGGAAGCGAGCCTACGCGAAATTCACGAAGCGTTGCAGCAGACATATTGTCGCACCATAGGCTCCGAGTTCACCCACATCGTGGATTCCGAGCAGCGCAACTGGTTCATGCAGCGTCTCGAAAGTGTTCGTGGTCGTCCGGCGTTTTCGGCTGACATCCAGAGCCACTTGCTTGAGCGTGTCACTGCGGCGGAAGGTCTCGAGAAATACCTGGGCACCAAATACCCAGGCACCAAGCGTTTCGGTCTGGAAGGCGGCGAAAGTCTGATTCCGATGCTCGACGAGCTGATTCAGCGTTCCGGGTCCTATGGCACCAAGGAAGTCGTGATCGGCATGGCCCACCGTGGTCGTCTGAACGTACTGGTCAACACCTTCGGCAAGAACCCGCGCGACCTGTTCGACGAGTTCGAAGGCAAGAAAAAAGTGGAACTGGGTTCCGGTGACGTCAAATACCACCAGGGCTTCTCTTCCAACGTCATGACCGCAGGCGGTGAAGTTCACCTGGCCATGGCATTCAACCCGTCTCACCTGGAGATCGTTTCTCCGGTGGTCGAGGGTTCAGTGCGCGCGCGTCAGGATCGTCGCAACGATCCGAACGGTGACAAGGTTCTGCCGATTTCCCTCCACGGCGATGCGGCTTTTGCCGGTCAGGGCGTGGTCATGGAAACCTTCCAGATGTCGCAGACTCGCGGCTTCAAGACGGGCGGCACGATCCACATCGTTATCAACAACCAGGTCGGTTTCACCATCAGCAACCCGCTGGACTCGCGTTCCACCGAGTACGCCACCGACGTTGCCAAGATGATTCAGGCGCCGATCCTCCATGTAAATGGTGATGATCCGGAAGCCGTGATGTTCGTCACCCAGTTGGCGATCGACTACCGCATGCAGTTCAAGCGGGACATCGTCATCGATCTGGTCTGCTACCGCCGTCGCGGTCACAACGAAGCTGACGAGCCCAGCGGCACCCAGCCTCTGATGTATCAGCAGATCACCAAGCAGCGCACCACCCGTGAGCTGTACGCCGAGCATCTGATCAAGACCGGCGTCCTCGATGAAGCCCGCGTTCAGGCCAAGGTCGATGACTACCGCAGCGCGCTGGACAACGGCCTGCACGTGGTGAAAAGCCTGGTCAAGGAGCCGAACAAGGAATTGTTCGTCGACTGGCGTCCGTATCTGGGCCATGCCTGGACTGCGCGTCACGACACCCGATTCGATCTCAAGACCCTGCAGGAACTGTCCGCCAAGCTGATGGAGTTGCCAGAAGGCTTCGTCGTGCAGCGTCAGGTGCAGAAGATCTACGAAGATCGCCAGAAGATGCAGGCCGGTGGCTTGCCGATCAACTGGGGCTACGCCGAAACCATGGCATACGCCACGCTGGCGTTCGAAGGCCACCCGATCCGCATGACAGGCCAGGACATCGGTCGCGGTACGTTCTCGCACCGTCACGCTGTGCTGCACAACCAGAAAGACGCCGGGACTTACATTCCGCTACAGAATCTGTACGCCGGTCAGCCGCGTTTCGACCTGTACGACTCGTTCCTGTCGGAAGAGGCCGTGCTGGCATTTGAATACGGTTACTCGACTACCCAGCCGGATGCACTGGTTATCTGGGAAGCGCAGTTCGGCGACTTTGCCAACGGCGCCCAAGTGGTTGTCGACCAGTTCATCACCAGTGGTGAACACAAGTGGGGCCGTCTGTGCGGTCTGACCATGCTGTTGCCTCACGGCTACGAAGGCCAAGGGCCGGAGCACTCTTCGGCACGTCTTGAGCGCTACCTGCAATTGTGCGCAGAGCACAACATTCAGGTGTGCGTACCGACGACTCCGGCGCAGATCTACCACCTGTTGCGTCGTCAGGTCATCCGTCCGCTGCGCAAACCGTTGATCGTGCTGACTCCGAAATCGCTGCTGCGTCACAAGCTGGCTGTTTCGACGCTGGAAGATCTGGCCGAAGGCTCGTTCCAGACCGTCATTCCGGAAATCGATACCCTCGATCCGGCCAAGGTCACGCGTCTGGTGCTGTGCAGCGGCAAGGTCTACTACGACCTGCTGGAAAAACGCCGTGCCGAAGGTCGTGAAGACATCGCTATCGTTCGTCTCGAGCAGCTGTACCCGTTTCCTGAAGACGACCTGATGGAAACCATCGCGCCGTACACCAACCTGCAGCATGTGGTCTGGTGTCAGGAAGAGCCGATGAACCAGGGTGCCTGGTACAGCAGCCAACACCATTTGCGTCGCAGCATGGGCAACCACAAACGCGAACTCGTTCTCGAGTACGCCGGTCGTGATGCTTCTGCCGCACCAGCCTGTGGTTACGCTTCGATGCACGCTGAGCAGCAGGAAAAACTCCTGCGCGATGCCTTCACTGTTTAACGCCTTCGAGCATTAGAAACCGAATTAAGGAATTACAGATAATGGCTATCGATATCAAAGCCCCCTCTTTCCCGGAATCCGTTGCCGATGGCACCATTTCCAAGTGGTACAAAAAAGAGGGTGATGCGGTAAAGCGCGACGAGATGCTGGTTGACATCGAGACTGACAAGGTTGTCCTGGAAGTACTGGCCGAAGCTGATGGCGTGATGGGCGCGATCACCAAGGAAGAGGGCGCTATCGTCCTGTCCAATGAAGTGCTTGGCACGTTGAATGACGGTGCCACGGCATCTGCTGCTCCAGCACCCGCTGCTGCGCCTGCTTCGGCACCTGCCGCTGCACCGGCTGCCGCTGGCGAAGAAGACCCGATTGCCGCGCCTGCTGCGCGTCAACTGGCTGAAGAGAACGGCATCAACCTGGCCAGCGTCAAGGGCACCGGTAAAGACGGCCGTATCACCAAGGAAGACATCGTTGCTGCCGTTGAAGCGAAGAAATCCGCTCCAGCCGCTGCGCCTGCTGCCAAGCCTGTCGCCGCTGCTGCTCCGGTCGTTGCCGCTGGCGACCGCACCGAGAAGCGCGTGCCGATGACCCGCGTTCGTGCAACCGTTGCCAAGCGTCTGGTCGAAGCCCAGTCGAACATGGCGATGCTGACCACGTTCAACGAAGTCGACATGACCGAAGTCATGGCGCTGCGTTCGAAGTACAAGGACCTGTTCGAGAAGTCGCACAATGGCGTACGTCTGGGCTTCATGTCCTTCTTCGTAAAAGCGGCCACCGAAGCGCTGAAACGCTTCCCGGCAGTCAACGCTTCGATCGACGGTTCTGACATCGTTTACCATGGTTATGCCGACGTCGGTGTAGCGGTTTCCAGCGATCGCGGCCTGGTTGTGCCGGTTCTGCGTAACGCCGAGCACATGAGCCTGGCTGAAATCGAAGGCGGCATCGCCACCTTCGGCAAAAAAGCCCGTGACGGTAAGCTGTCCATCGATGAGATGACCGGTGGCACCTTCACGATCACCAACGGTGGTACTTTCGGTTCGATGATGTCGACGCCGATCGTCAACCCGCCACAGGCTGCAATTTTGGGAATGCACAACATTCTGCAACGCCCGATGGCAGTCAACGGTCAGGTTGTGATTCGCCCGATGATGTATCTGGCGCTGTCTTACGATCACCGTTTGATCGATGGTAAAGAAGCAGTAACTTTCCTCGTTACCATCAAGAACCTGCTGGAAGATCCAGCTCGTCTGTTGCTGGATATCTGATGAGGCAGCCTCGAGTCGCAAGCTTCCAGCTTCAAGTCAGAAGCGAAAGGGCGTGCAGTCGGGGCTGATGTGTTTTACCTAATCAATAGGTCGCAAGTCGGCCTCGCGTTGAAACGCGGACTGACTTGCAGCTTGCAGCTAAAAGCTTGCAGCTAAAGAGGAACTCTTTGTTATGTCCCAGAAATTCGACGTGGTAGTGATTGGCGCAGGCCCTGGCGGCTATGTTGCCGCCATCAAGGCAGCGCAACTTGGTCTCAAGACTGCCTGCATCGAGAAATACCAGGACAAGGAGGGCAAACTGGCCCTCGGTGGTACCTGCCTGAACGTAGGTTGCATTCCATCCAAGGCGCTGCTCGACAGCTCCTGGAAATTCTACGAAGCCAAGAACGGTTTCGCAGTGCACGGCATTTCGACATCTGAAGTGGCCATCGACGTGCCCGCCATGATCGGTCGCAAGTCGACCATCGTCAAAGGCCTGACCGGCGGCGTCGCCAGCCTGTTCAAAGCCAACGGCGTGACCACCCTGCAAGGCCACGGCAAATTGCTGGCCGGCAAGAAAGTCGAGCTGACAGCGGCCGACGGCACTGTTGAAATCATCGAAGCGGACCACGTGATCCTTGCTTCGGGCTCGCGTCCTATCGACATTCCGCCAGCTCCGGTTGATCAGAAAGTCATCGTTGATTCCACCGGTGCGCTGGAATTTCAACAGGTTCCACAGCGTCTGGGCGTTATCGGCGCAGGCGTAATCGGTCTGGAGCTGGGTTCGGTCTGGGCTCGCCTCGGCGCTCAGGTCACTGTTCTGGAAGCGCTGGACAAGTTCATCCCGGCCGCTGACGAAGCCGTTTCCAAGGAAGCGCTGAAAACCTTCACCAAGCAGGGCCTGGACATCAAACTGGGCGCTCGCGTGACCGGCTCCAAGGTCAACGGCGAAGAAGTGGTGGTCAGCTACACCGACGCAGCAGGCGAGCAGTCGATCACGTTCGACCGTCTGATCGTTGCTGTCGGACGTCGTCCTGTGACCACCGACCTGTTGGCCTCCGACAGCGGTGTCGACCTCGACGAGCGCGGTTTCATCTACGTCGATGACTACTGCACCACCAGCGTTCCGGGCGTCTATGCCATCGGTGACGTGGTTCGCGGCCTGATGCTGGCGCACAAGGCCTCGGAAGAGGGCATCATGGTTGTCGAGCGCATCAAGGGTCACAAGGCCCAGATGAACTACAACCTGATCCCGTCGGTTATCTACACCCACCCGGAAATCGCGTGGGTAGGCAAGACCGAACAGACCCTCAAGGCCGAAGGCGTTGAAGTCAATGTCGGTACGTTCCCGTTCGCAGCCAGCGGCCGTGCCATGGCAGCCAACGACACCGGTGGTTTCGTCAAGATCATTGCCGATGCCAAGACCGACCGCGTTCTGGGTGTTCACGTTATTGGCCCGAGCGCTGCCGAACTGGTACAGCAGGGCGCCATCGCGATGGAATTCGGCAGCAGCGCAGAGGACATCGGCATGATGGTCTTCTCGCACCCGACTCTGTCCGAGGCATTGCATGAAGCTGCACTGGCTGTGAATGGCGGCGCCATCCACATTCAGAATCGCAAGAAACGCTAAGACAACAAGAGAAACCACGACGCAGTGCCCGTCGTGAGCCTTGCCAGCAGGGCTTACCGCGGAATCTGCGCCGGACTCGACCTCTCAGGCGGCTTCACGAGTGCCCGACGGCATTTGCGGGGTCCACCCGGAGTAGCGGTCACAGGTGGTGCGGCACGCTGACGTGCAGCACCGAATGCGCAGTACCTAAACGAAGACGGTAATAAGCATGAATCTTCACGAGTATCAGGGTAAGCAGCTGTTCGCTGAGTACGGCCTGCCAGTATCCAAAGGTTACGCGGTAGACACCCCGGAAGCAGCAGCAGAAGCCTGCGACAAGATCGGCGGGACCGAGTGGGTCGTCAAAGCCCAGGTTCACGCAGGTGGTCGCGGTAAAGCGGGCGGCGTAAAGCTGGTTCGTAGCAAGGAAGACGCTGCAGCGTTCGCCCAACAGTGGTTGGGCAAGCGCCTGGTGACTTACCAGACTGACGCCAACGGTCAGCCAGTGACCAAGATCCTGGTCGAGTCCTGCACCGACATCGCCAAAGAGCTGTATCTGGGCGCTGTGGTCGATCGTTCCAGCCGTCGTATCGTGTTCATGGCTTCCACCGAAGGTGGTGTGGACATCGAGAAGATTGCTCACGACACTCCTGAAAAGATTCTTAAGGCCACGATCGATCCACTGGTTGGCGCTCAGCCATTCCAGGGTCGCGATCTGGCTTTCCAGCTGGGTCTGGAAGGCAAGCAGGTCACTCAGTTCGCCAAGATCTTCACCGGTCTGGCCAAACTGTTCCAGGACCATGACCTGGCTCTGCTGGAAGTGAACCCGTTGGTGATCAAGGCCGACGGCGATCTGCACTGCCTGGACGCGAAGATCAACATCGACGCCAACGCCATGTACCGTCAGCCTAAGCTGAAGGGCTTCCACGATCCTTCGCAGGACGATCCTCGCGAAGCTCACGCTGCCAAGTTCGAACTGAACTACGTTGCGCTGGAAGGCAACATCGGCTGCATGGTCAATGGTGCTGGCCTGGCCATGGGAACCATGGACATCGTCAACCTGCATGGCGGCAAGCCTGCAAACTTCCTTGACGTTGGCGGCGGTGCCACCAAGGAACGCGTTACCGAAGCGTTCAAGATCATTCTGTCCGACACCAATGTCGCCGCAGTACTGGTCAACATCTTCGGCGGCATCGTTCGTTGCGACATGATTGCCGAAGGCATCATCGGTGCAGTGAAAGAAGTCGGCGTGAAAATCCCGGTTGTTGTGCGCCTTGAAGGCAACAACGCTGAACTGGGCGCTAAAGTACTGGCAGAAAGCGGTTTGAACATCATCGCTGCGACCAGCCTGACCGACGCTGCTCAACAAGTTGTCAAAGCCGCGGAGGGCAAGTAATGAGCGTCCTGATCAATAAAGACACCAAGGTTATCTGCCAGGGTTTCACTGGTTCGCAAGGTACTTTCCACTCCGAGCAAGCCATTGCCTACGGCACTAAAATGGTTGGCGGCGTGACGCCAGGCAAGGGTGGCACTACGCACCTGAACCTGCCAGTGTTCAACACTGTGAAAGAAGCGGTAGACACCACTGGCGCTACCGCCAGCGTTATCTACGTTCCAGCTCCTTTCTGCAAGGATTCCATCCTTGAAGCAGCGTTCGGCGGCATCAAGCTGATCGTCTGCATCACCGAAGGCATCCCGACCATCGACATGCTCGAAGCCAAGGTCAAGTGTGACGAACTGGGTGTGATCCTGATCGGTCCTAACTGCCCAGGCGTCATCACTCCGGGCGAGTGCAAGATCGGCATCATGCCAGGTCACATTCACTTGCCAGGCAAAGTCGGCATCGTGTCGCGCTCCGGCACCCTGACTTACGAAGCTGTGAAGCAGACCACTGACGCCGGTTTCGGTCAGTCCACCTGCGTCGGCATCGGCGGTGACCCGATCCCTGGCTCGAACTTCATCGACATCCTGAAACTGTTCCAGGAAGACCCGCAGACCGAGGCGATCGTCATGATCGGCGAGATCGGCGGTTCGGCTGAAGAAGAAGCGGCTGCCTACATCAAGGCACACGTGACCAAGCCGGTTGTTTCCTACATCGCTGGTGTGACTGCTCCTCCGGGCAAGCGCATGGGCCATGCCGGTGCAATCATCTCGGGTGGTAAAGGTACTGCAGACGAGAAATTCGCTGCACTGCAGGACGCTGGCGTAAAAACCGTGCGCTCCCTGGCAGACATCGGCAAGGCCTTGGCCGAGCTGACCGGTTGGCCGACCAAGTAAGCTTCGCTTACTGATTCGAGCAATCGACAAAAGCCACCTTCGCAGACTGTGTGAAAACACACTGATGAAGGCCCAAGCAAACGCCCCGACTTGTTCGGGGCGTTTTGTTTTGTATTGGCAGCAGACGAAAAAATGACCGCTCAGCCCATCAAAGCCATCAGATGGCGCACACCGAGCACTTTAATCGCTCGTTTCAGGTTATAAGCATTCACCGCCAAGGCCATTTCAGCTTTTGTCCCCTCCAGTTGTCGCAGCAAGAAACGGCCATTACCAAATAGCCATTGCTTGAGGTTGCCGAAGGGGTGCTCAACGATGGATCTTCGGTTGGCCATCATCTCAGGATGCGCCTGCATTCTTTGCTCCATCCGCTCGAAAGCCTCTTCATGGGCATGTCGTGAGACATAACGGCGCTGGGCTCGAGTGCATTGCGTTTTCAGCGCGCAGTTGGCGCAGTCATCGACCTCAGCCTGATAGATCCGATCACCTTTGTTGTGCTGTTTTAGCGTTAACCATTTGCCTGCCGGACACTGGAAACGATCGTGTCCGGCCTCATAGATAAAGTCTTTTCGCTCAAAGAGCTGCTCTTCCTGACTGCCAGGGTTTTTCGAACGATTGGGCGGTACATAGGCCGTAATCGAAGCATCCTCGCAGGCCTGAAACTGCTTGCCATTGGAGTAGCCGGCATCGGCAGTGACCGTCAGCTCATCTTGCTGTAACTCTGCTTTGGCGGCCTTGGCCATCGGCTCCAGTTGCTTTCGGTCATCGCCATCCTGGGTGACCTCATGATGCAAAATCAGGCAATGCTCGGCGTCCACGACGGTTTGCACGTTGTAGGCCACACGTGGCCCTTTGGCCGTGCGCATCATTCGGGCATCGCTTTCATGAGTGTTGAACTGCTCGATGCCCATCGAACGCATCAGTGCCTGGCAACTCTGATTATCCTGTTGTCGAGCCTCAAGCTGTGCCAGTGCTGCTTTGATTGCGCTGCGATCAATTGAATCTGTGGTTTCAGCCTTGTCGGCCTCATCCAGCTCGGCCAGATACTGAGCGATGCGCTTATCCAGTTTTTCTTCCTGGCGCTTGAGCTGCTTCAAATTCACATGACGCCGTGAGGAGGCGACCGCCTGAAACTTGCTGCCGTCGATGGCCACCAATTCACCGGCGATCAAGCCTGCTGTGCGACAAAATCGAACGAAAGCACGGCAGGTCGCGATGAAGGCGGGTTTATTGTTCTTGCGAAAGTCGGCGATGGTCTTGAAGTCGGGCTTGAGCCGGTTGATCAGCCACATCACTTCGATGTTGCGCTGACACTCGGCTTCAAGACGTCGCGATGAGCGAATCCGCTGAAAATAGCCGTAGAGGTAGAGTTTTAGCTGATCGGCGGGATCATAAGCAGGGCGCCCCGTGCTTTTTGGAATCGCTTTATCGAAGCCCAGTTGCACCAGATCGAGCTTGGCAACGTACAGGTCAATGACACGAACGAGGTGATCCTCGGGGATCAACTCTTCCAGCGAGACCGGGAATAGGCTGGTCTGGCTGCGGGACTCACCTTGGATGTAGGCCATAACGAAAAATGCTCTGTATCTTTCGATACGGAGCATTTTCTTTGAGCGCTGCGCAGATTGCTAGGTTTTCACACAGTCTGTTCGGGTGGCTTTTGTTTGGGCGAGTTAAAAGTCATACCCAGGCCAGCTTGGCTAACCGCCGTTATTTGCCCGCCATTCGTCCCGCGTCAATTCCCATAGCTGTTCCTGCGTCGTGCCGCAGACAAACTGCGATTCCTGAACGGTCACAAGGCGCATGCCTTCGCGCTGCGACAGGCGGCAGGACGCTTCATTCAAGGCGCACTTGGCCACGCGCAGAACAGGGCGTTTGAGTGTTTCAAACCAGAAGCGATCAATCGCCACGCAGACCTCTGACATCAGCCCCAGCCCCTGATAGGCCGGTGAAAGCCAGAAGCCACGGTTGTTATCCTGCTCGTCCATCATGCAGGCACTGCCGATCAAGCGGTCCTGTTGGCTGCGCAGACGAATCGACCAATGCCATTCTTCCCCGTCCTGCATCGCAGGCAGAGCGTCTTCGCGCAGGTAGCGCAGTGCTTCGCCTTCTGGATAGGGCCAGGGCACGTGATGGGTCAGGTAGCGCACGACCTCCCAGTGGTTGAACAGGCTCTGCATGGCGGGCGCGTCTTCGAGTTGCAGTGGCAGCAGGAGCAGACGTGGCGTGTGCAGGGGCGGGGTGAGGGCTACAGACCGGGTTTTCGTTTCGGGCATGGACATCAGTCATTGGCAGCAGAGATGACCGTCAATCTACCGATCAATCAACGGTGGGTCTGTCGGATATTTCCGAATATCCGGCAGCTTGTTCGACTGCTGTTCAACGGTGCGTCGTCGGGTGATACGCCCTGAGACAGTGCATTTTTGGTCGAAGTTGGCTACCCTGTCCGCCGTTTTTGCGGTGCCCTCACGAGGGGTGTTTCGCAAGGTACTGCCACGTCTTACGCCGACGGGCTGCGTCTACCTCATTAATGGGTGACGTCCCATCCCTCATCTCGAATCCGTGTGGTCCCTCGTAATGAAAGTCTTGAAAGGCCAGGACATCCTGGCACTCGGTTTTATGACATTTGCCCTGTTTGTCGGGGCTGGCAACATCATCTTTCCGCCCATCGTAGGCCTGCAGGCCGGGCCGCATGTATGGATGGCGGCGCTCGGTTTTCTGGTCACGGCGGTCGGTCTGCCGGTGATCACCGTGATCGCCCTGGCCAAGGTTGGCGGCGCGATGGATGCTTTGAGCAGCCCGATCGGCAAGATTGCCGGCGGGGCACTTGCGGCGGTCTGCTATCTGGCGGTCGGTCCGCTGTTCGCGACCCCGCGCACAGCCACCGTTTCGTTTGAAGTCGGTCTGGCCCCGCTGACCGGCGACAGCCCGATGGCGCTGCTCCTCTACAGCCTGGTGTATTTCCTGGTGGTGTTCTGGGTCTCGCTGTATCCGGGGCGCTTGCTGGATACGGTCGGGCGCTTTCTGGCACCACTCAAGATCTTCGCCCTGGCGGTGTTGGGGGTTGCGGCGTTCGCCTTGCCAGCAGGCGGCATAGGCGAGGCCGAGCCGGCTTATGCGATCGCGCCGTTTTCTCAGGGTTTCATCAATGGCTATCTGACCATGGACACGCTGGGTGCGCTGGTCTTCGGCATTGTCATCGTCAATGCCATCCGCTCTCGCGGTGTCGAGTCGCCGCGTCTGATCACTCGCTACGCGATCATCGCCGGGCTGATTGCCGGTGTCGGGCTGGCGCTGGTGTATGTCAGCCTGTTTCGTCTGGGCTCCGGCAGTCATGCGGTCGCAGCAGGCGCGAGTAACGGCGCTGCGGTCCTGCATGCCTACGTGCAGCACACCTTCGGTTCGCTGGGCAGCGGCTTTCTTGCCGTGCTGATTTCTCTTGCCTGTCTGGTCACGGCGGTGGGCCTGACCTGCGCCTGTGCGGAATACTTCGCCAAGGTGCTGCCGTTGTCCTATCGAACGCTGGTGATCATTTTGGCGGTGTTTTCGTTACTGGTGTCCAATCTGGGGCTGACCAGGCTGATCCAGTTTTCGATTCCGGTGCTGACAGCGATCTATCCGCCGTGCATCGTGCTGGTCGCGCTGAGCTTCTGCAAAGGCCTCTGGCAGAGTCAGGGCAGGGTGGTCGCGCCAGTCATGCTGGTGTCGTTCGTTTTCGGCCTTGTCGACGCGCTCAAGGGGGCAGGTTTTGGTGAGTACCTGCCGGGTGCGCTGACCAGTATGCCGCTGAGTGATCAGGGGCTTGCGTGGCTGGTGCCATCGGTCATCACCCTGGCGGGCGCAGTGGTGATCGACCGGGTCATGGGCAAGCGTAGCGAGGCGCTGGCTTGAGTGCTCGGGTATTGCGCCGGCTGATTGCCGGGTAAATCGTAGTCAATGAAAAGGCCCGCTCGAAGCGGGCCTTTTCAGTTCAGCGAGCAGGCCAGCCTTACTTGGTGGCTGGAGCTGCTTCTGGCGCCTTGTTGGCGTTTTCAGCGGCGCGCTGCTGAGCAGCTTCCGCGTTTTTCTGGGCAGCTTCCTGGCTTTCCTTGGCCGCGTCATTCACTTTGTCCTGAGCCTTCTCCATCGACTCCTGGGACTGCTGAGCTGCCTTGTTGGCATCTTGTTGGGTGTTTTCGGACTTCTTGTCACAGGCGGCGAGGCCCAGGGTGGCAGAAAGCATCAAGGCATAGGCTAAAGATTTACGCATGGGGTGTTTCTCCTTATTAAGTATTCACGTGCCTAAGAGCCTGCCCCCGAGAGTTAAGTTCCAACCGTGACGACAATATTGGAAACACCTGTTTCATCGTGGGGGCAGACCGAAGACGTTGACCCCATTGCGCCGGTTTCAAACGAGCAGCGTTCAATGCCTCGCCGGTCGCATTCCAAGCATGAAACACGCGTCGGGCATCATTGGCTCTTGAAATCCCTGACCCAGCCCCCACCTTGATGACTACCCGCTGTCATAGAGGCTTTAGCCTGATTGTGACGGCTTATACCATCCAGATCGGAGTTTGATGATTATGAGTGTGGAAACTCAAAAGGAAACCCTGGGCTTCCAGACCGAGGTAAAGCAGCTGCTGCACCTCATGATCCATTCGCTGTATTCCAACAAGGAAATTTTCCTTCGCGAATTGATCTCGAACGCGTCTGACGCGGTCGACAAATTGCGTTTTGAAGCGTTGTCCAGGCCTGAGCTGCTGGAAGGCGGCGCCGAGCTGAAGATCCGCGTGAGCTTCGACAAGGACGCGAAGACCGTTACCCTTGAAGACAACGGCATCGGTATGAGCCGTGAAGATGTTATCACCCACCTGGGGACCATCGCCAAATCCGGCACCGCTGATTTCATGAAAAACCTGTCGGGCGATCAGAAGAAGGATTCGCACCTGATCGGTCAGTTCGGCGTGGGCTTCTACTCGGCATTCATCGTTGCTGACCAGGTCGAAGTGTTCAGCCGTCGCGCCGGTTCGCCCTCCAGCGAAGGCGTGCACTGGTCCTCCAAAGGCGAAGGCGAGTTTGAAGTCGCCAACGTCGACAAGGCCGAGCGCGGTACGCGTATCGTGCTGCACCTGAAAAACGGTGAAGAAGAGTTCGCGGACGGTTACCGTCTGCGCAACATCATCAAGAAGTACTCCGACCACATCGCCTTGCCGATCGAGCTGCCCAAAGAGCAGGCTCCTGCCGCAGAAGGCGAAGAAGCACCGGCGCAGGAATGGGAAACCGTCAACCGCGCCAGCGCACTCTGGACACGCCCTCGCACCGAGGTGAAGGACGAGGAGTATCAGGAGTTCTACAAGCACGTCGCCCACGACTACGAGAACCCGCTGAGCTGGAGCCATAACAAGGTCGAAGGCAAGCTGGAATACACCTCGCTGCTGTACGTGCCTGCGCGTGCGCCGTTCGATCTGTATCAGCGCGAAGCACCGCGCGGCCTGAAGCTCTATGTGCAGCGCGTGTTTGTCATGGATCAGGCCGAATCGTTCCTGCCGCTGTACATGCGCTTCGTCAAGGGCGTGGTCGATTCCAATGACCTGTCGCTGAACGTGTCCCGCGAAATCCTGCAGAAAGACCCGATCATCGATTCGATGAAATCGGCGCTGACCAAGCGTGTGCTGGACATGCTCGAGAAGCTGGCGAAGAACGAACCCGAGCAGTACAAGGGCTTCTGGAAGAACTTCGGTCAGGTGCTGAAAGAAGGCCCGGCGGAAGACTTTGCCAACAAAGAAAAAATCGCGGGTCTGCTACGTTTTGCATCGACTTCCGACGACAGCGGCGAGCAAAGCGTTTCTCTGGCCGATTACCTGGCGCGCGGCAAAGAAGGTCAGGACAAGATCTACTACCTTACTGGCGAATCCTACGCGCAGGTCAGAAACAGCCCGCACCTTGAAGTCTTCCGCAAGAAGGGCATCGAAGTGTTGCTGCTGACCGACCGTATCGACGAGTGGCTGATGAGCTACCTCAGCGATTTCGACGGCAAGAACTTCGTCGATGTGGCGCGCGGCGACCTTGATCTGGGCAACCTTGATTCCGAAGAGGACAAGAAAGCGCAGGAAGAGATTGCCAAGGACAAAGAAGGCCTGATCGAACGTCTGAAGGCTGCACTGGGCGAGTCTGTGAGTGAGGTGCGAGTCTCCCATCGCCTGACCGATTCTCCAGCGATTCTGGCCATAGGTGAGCAGGACATGGGCTTGCAGATGCGTCAGATTCTGGAAGCCAGCGGGCAGAAGGTTCCGGACTCCAAGCCAATCTTCGAATTCAACCCGGCTCACCCGCTGATCGGCAAGCTCGACGCCGAGCAGAGCGAAGAGCGCTTTGGCGACCTGTCGCACATCCTGTTCGACCAGGCGGCGCTGGCTGCCGGCGACAGCCTGAAAGACCCGGCCGCTTATGTGCGCCGGTTGAACAAGCTGTTGGTAGAACTGTCGGTTTGATAGCCGACTGACAAGAAACCCGCTTCGGCGGGTTTTTTGTTGGGGGCAGTAACCACCCACTCTCATCTTGCGTATGACCAGGAGTCAGTAATGAGCAGCACTATCGAAATCCGTTCTGTGGTCTATCAGATTGAAGGTCAGCCTTATGAAAGCCGACTGGTGTATGACAGCAGCGCTACCGCCCTGCAGCCCGGTCTCTTGATGGCGCCTAACTGGATGGGTGTCAGTCGGGGTGCCGAGGACATTGCCAGGGCTGTGGCTGCGAAGGGCTATGTGGTGCTGCTGGCGGATCTTTACGGTCAGCAGCTTCGCCCGAGTAACAATGACGAGGCGGGCGCTGCCATGACGCCGCTCAAGAACGACCGTGGCCTGCTGCGCAAGCGCATGCAGGCGGGGCTCGACCAGTTGTTGAGTCAGGCGGATGTGTCGCTGGATGTGAGCAGAATCGCAACGTTCGGTTTCTGCTTCGGCGGCTGCTGTTCGCTGGAGCTGGCGCGTACCGGGGCCGAGCTGAAAGCGGCCATCTCGTTCCACGGGACGCTGGACACGCCAAACCCTGCTGATGCCAGCAACATCAAGGGCTCAGTGTTGGTCCTGCACGGCGCTTCTGACCCGTTGGTGCCGAAAGAGCAACTGCCTGCTTTCGAGGAAGAAATGAACGCCGCTGGCGTGGACTGGCAACTGCACAGCCACGGCGGTGCATTCCACTCATTCACCGACCCGCACGCCAATGTGCCAGGCATGATGATGTACGACGCCAAAGTGTCGGCCCGCGCGTTCAAGTCGATGCATGATTTGCTGAAAGAAGTGTTTGGCTGAAGGAACAGCTATCTTCCCCTAAGGCGTGCTGGAAAACACTATCGTGCCCACGCTGGAGCGTGAGGAACGGGAAATGCTCTGAAGATCCATCTTCCCCTCAGGCATACCTGGGAGCATTAGCTACTTTGCCCGAACCACAAAAAAGGCGCCTCGAAAGGCGCCTTCTTTGTTTGTGGCAAAAGCAGTATTACTTGCCCGCCCAGCGTTTCAGTACCAGCGTGGCGTTGGTGCCGCCGAAACCGAAGCTGTTGCTCATGACCAGATCGAGCTTGGCGTCTTCACGCGTCTTGAGCAGGATCGGCATGTCGGCGATGGCCGGGTCCAGTTCGTCGATGTTCGCGGAACCGGCGATGAAGTTATTTTCCATCATCAGCAGGCAATAGATCGCTTCGTGAACACCTGCAGCACCCAGCGAGTGACCTGACAGGCTCTTGGTAGAGCTGATGGCCGGCGCGTTGGTGCCGAACACTTCTCGCACGCCTTCCATTTCCTTGGCGTCGCCAACCGGGGTCGAGGTGCCGTGGGTGTTGATGTAGTCGACATCGTTCTTGTCGACGTCAGCCAGGGCCATCTGCATGCAGCGGATCGCACCTTCACCGCTTGGCGCAACCATGTCGTAGCCGTCGGATGTTGCGCCGTAGCCCACGATTTCTGCGTAGATCTTCGCGCCACGTGCCAGAGCGTGTTCCAGCTCCTCGACTACCACCATGCCGCCGCCACCGGCAATGACGAAACCGTCACGCTTGGCGTCGTAGGCGCGGGAGGCTTTTTCCGGTGTCTCGTTGTACTGGGTGGACAATGCGCCCATCGCGTCGAACAGGAACGACTGGCTCCAGTGCTCTTCTTCGCCGCCGCCGGCAAAGACGATGTCCTGCTTGCCGAGCTGGATCTGCTCGACAGCGTTGCCGATGCAGTGGGCGCTGGTGGCGCAGGCAGACGAGATAGAGTAATTCACGCCCTTGATCTTGAAGGGCGTGGCCAGGCAGGCCGAAACGGTGCTGCCCATGGTCCGCGTGACACGGTAAGGGCCGACGCGTTTCACGCCTTTTTCGCGCAGAGTGTCCAGCGCTTCCATCTGGTTGAGGGTGGACGCGCCGCCGCTGCCGGCGATCAGGCCGGTACGAACGTTTGACACCTGGTCATCGGACAGGCCGGAGTCGGTGATGGCATCTTTCATCGCCAGATAGGCATAGGCTGCCGCATGGCCGACGAAGCGATAGATCTTGCGATCGATCAGTTCTTCCAGATTCAGGTCGATGGAGCCGGAAACCTGGCTACGCAGACCCATTTCGGCATATTCCGGGTTGAAGCGGATGCCAGGGCGGTTAGCACGCAGGTTTGCGGTGACGGTCTCTTTGTCATTGCCCAAGCAGGAAACAATACCCAGACCAGTGATAACGACGCGGCGCATGCGAGTACCCTTAGAAATTTTCAGTGGAAGTAAACAGACCGACGCGAAGGCCTTCGGCGCTGTAGATTTCGCGACCATCGACGCTCACGGTGCCTTCGGCGATTGCCAGGACCAGTTTGCCGCGCATGGTGCGTTTGATTTGAATGTTATAGGTGACTTTTTTGGCAGTAGGCAGCACCTGACCGAAAAACTTCACTTCGCCCGAACCCAGGGCGCGGCCACGGCCAGGATTACCCTGCCAGCCGAGGTAGAAACCGACCAGTTGCCACATGGCATCCAGGCCCAGGCAGCCGGGCATGACCGGGTCGCCTTCGAAGTGGCAGGCAAAGAACCACAGGTCCGGGTTGATATCCAGTTCGGCGACCAATTCACCTTTGCCGAACTTGCCGCCTTCTTCGCTGATGTGGGTGATGCGATCAACCATCAGCATGTTGGGGGCGGGCAGTTGCGCATTACCTGGGCCGAACAGCTCGCCGCGACTGCAGCGCAGCAGGTCTTCCCGGGTAAAGGCGTGTTGTTTGGTCATGCGAGCTCCTCAATAATCTTGTGTGGCAGGTTGTGGCGCCACTGGCTCGAACGCCGGTTCTGACGTACCAATTCGCCAGGACCCTGTCCGGCAGCCTACTCATAGACTGTTGCGTTGTAATGAAAGTCACAGCTCAGGTGAAATCAAAGTACACCTGTACACTGAATTTTGTCATCCAGCCGATTTTGCTGGCCGATGGGGTAACCAAGACTGCCGCAATTTAACATTTATCGCCAGTCGCAGGTGCTTGAAAGGATAACCAGCGCTGCAAAACCTGCTGCAAATCAGCATGTTTGAACGGCTTCGGCAGATAATCATCCATCCCTGCCTGTAAACAGGCGTCCCGATCCCCATGCAGCGCGTTGGCAGTCAAGGCGATGATTGGGATCCTTTCCAGTCCGGAAAGTTGCCTGATTTTGCGAGTGGCCTCATAACCGTCCATGACCGGCAGTCGGCAATCCATCAGGATCAGCGCGTAGTTTCCTGCACCGGCTTTCATGACGGCGTCGACACCATCGACCGCGACATCCACTTTGCAGCCCAGATTATGCAACATGGCCTGCACCACGGTGCGGTTTACCGGGTTGTCCTCGACCAGCAATATGCTGCGCTCCTTGCCATACGCATAGAGTGCAGATGGCGGCGGGACGACATCGACCGAAACATAGCGCGAAACCGGCAGAGCGATCTGCAGGGTGAACGCCGATCCCGCACCTTCCACGCTTTCTGCGTAAAGCGTGCCGCCCATGCGTTCCGCCAGCTTACGGGCAATCGGCAACCCCAGCCCGGTGCCGCCATAGCGTCTGGAAATCGAACTGTCTGCCTGCTTGAAGGCATCGAACATGGACTCCAGTCGCTCGGCATCGATGCCAATGCCGCTGTCATGCACCTTGCAGGTAAAACGCAGCTGTTCATCGTCAAGCATCAACCAGTCGGCTTCGACGCAGACCTTGCCTTCCTCAGTGAATTTCAGCGCGTTGCCGATCAGGTTCACCAGGATCTGACGGATGCGGGTCGGGTCGCCGATCACCGTCATTGCCTCCAGGCCCGGCTGGACGTGCAGTTCCAGCAACAGCTTGCGCTGCAGTGCACTGTGGTTGAACGCATGGGTCGAGACGCTGACCAGTTCGGCGAGGTTGAACGCGATGCCTTCCATTTGCAAAGCGTCGCGCTCGATGCGGGAAAAATCGAGGATGTCGTTGATGACCTTCAACAGATGTTCGGTGGACTCGGTGGCCAGCGTCGCGTACTCGCTCTGCTCATCGGTCATGCGCGTGGTTTCCATGAGTTGCAGCATGCCCAGAACGCCGTTCATGGGGGTGCGCAGCTCATGACTCATCATCGCCAGAAAATCCGACTTGGCGCGGTTGGCCCGTTCGGCTTCTTCGCGGGTCTGGATCAGTTGCGCCACCGAGCGCTGCTGTTCAAGGCTGGTGCGGTGCAGGTTCTCCGCCAGGCTATTGATATGCCGAGCCAGCGCTCCCAGCTCGGCATCGTCGCTGACCGGCATGGGTGTGTGGTAGTCGCCCTGCTGAATGGCCTTGAGGGCTTCACCCATCTCGCTGATAGGTCTGGACAGGCTCAATGACAGGCGTCGGGCCAGCAGAAAGGTGAACAGCAGGGCGCACAACGCCAGAATCCCTGCCTTGAGCAGTATCTCCTGCTGGCGTCGATTGAACGCCTCGCTGGACATGCCCACCAGTACGCGACCCAGATAGTCGGGCGACGCGGCGTCCTGCGTTTCCCTGCGTGCTGCGGGAGCGGTGTGCGCCGCTGCGCGCTGGTGACGGATGGGCGCCTGGAAGATTTCCATCTGCCTGGGCTGATGCTCGTTTTCGCGGGTCTGGTCGATGTAGACCATGACGGTGTTGGAGGCGTCCTGTATTTCTACATAACGCACGCTGGGCATGGACAGGGTTGCGCGCATGAGCGACTTGAGCCCGTCGATGTCGCCTGCCGTCACGCCGGGTTCGACCGCCGGGGCGAGTTGATTGGCGATGAGCTGCCCGGTGTGATTGAGCTCCTGACGCAGGTCCTGAATCCGCACGAACGTAAAGAAGCTGATCAGCATAACGGTCAGCAACAGGGCAGGGCCGAGGCTGATGATCTGGGTGCGGGTATTGATATCCCATTGACGGAACTTCATCGGCGGCGCGCCTTGCACGCAGGACGATACGTCGGAACTACGCTTGATGCATCCATGCCTGTTCGCTCAGTGGTCGCGCATCGTCCTGGCCCTGTAACAAACCGGTCGTGGCGATAATTCGTGCAGTGCGCGCATGTTAACCGAGATGGCGCGGCTTTCCAGCCAACTTGTTGCCTGGTAAAGACGTACGGCCCTTGAAGGCCATCTTTGTGGCAGATCATCTCTCTTCATGTTGCTGGCTGCTTTTTGGTGCTGGCTCGTGGCGCAGCGCTCCGTATAATGCCAGCATCGCCATTTGATGGCCCTGGATGGATAGTTTTATGACCACGCAGCAGCCCGTAGCGGTTCTTGGTGGCGGCAGCTTCGGTACCGCCATTGCAAATCTGCTGGCCGAAAACGGTCATCAGGTTCGTCAGTGGATGCGCGATCCGGAGCAGGCAGAGGCGATTCGCGTCAATCGCGAAAACCCTCGTTACCTCAAAGGCATCAAGGTGCGCCCTGAGGTCGAGCCGGTAACCGACCTGACCGCGGCGCTCGAGGTCAGCGAACTGATCTTCGTCGCCTTGCCCTCCAGTGCGCTGCGTTCCGTGCTGTCGCCGCATATCGAGCGCCTGAGCGGCAAGATGCTGGTGAGCCTGACCAAAGGTATTGAAGCGCAGAGCTTCAAACTGATGAGTCAGATTCTTGAAGAAATTGTCCCCCAGGCGCGTATCGGCGTGTTGTCCGGGCCCAATCTTGCGCGCGAAATAGCCGAGCACGCCCTGACTGCCACCGTGGTGGCCAGTGAAGATGAAGACCTGTGTCAGCAGGTTCAGGCTGCCCTGCACGGGCGAACCTTCCGGGTCTATGCCAGCAACGACCGGTTTGGCGTCGAACTGGGTGGGGCATTGAAGAACGTCTACGCGATCATTGCCGGTATGGCCGTGGCGCTGGACATGGGCGAAAACACCAAGAGCATGCTGATTACCCGTGCGCTGGCGGAAATGACCCGTTTTGCTGTGAGTCAGGGCGCCAATCCGATGACCTTTCTGGGGCTGGCGGGGGTGGGCGATCTGATCGTGACCTGCTCCTCGCCCAAAAGCCGTAATTATCAGGTCGGTTTTGCCTTGGGGCAGGGCCTCTCGCTGGAAGAAGCGGTGACTCGCCTGGGCGAAGTGGCTGAGGGTGTCAACACCCTCAAGGTGCTCAAGGTCAAGGCGCAGGAGGTTCAGGTCTACATGCCGTTGGTCGCGGGACTGCATGCGATTCTTTTTGAAGGCCGTACGCTCAGTCAGGTCATCGAGGCGCTGATGCGTGCCGAGCCGAAGACCGACGTCGATTTTATTTCGATTACCGGCTTCAATTGAATTCAATTTGCTCCATTCAACTTCATCAGGGAGAAGGTTTTGAACGAGTCGAAAACTGCTGATAACGAATCGATCCTTCTGCGTATCCTTTGGATGCTGCTGTTTCTGTGTGTGTGGCACGTGGCCCAGATCGTGCTGGCGGGCGTGGTGCTGGTGCAACTGGCGTATCGCCTTATCTACGGCGCGCCGAGTGGCAGCCTGATGAACTTCGGCGATAGCCTGAGCCAGTATCTGGCGCAGATTGGCCGTTTCGGTACGTTTCACAGTGATCAGAAGCCTTGGCCGTTTGCCGACTGGCCTGCACCCCGTGACCCGAACGGTGAAGCCGCGCATCACGTCGCGCCTGCGCCGCACCCGGTTCGCGACGAAGAGCCCAGACTGTGAAGGTCTGGGTGTTGCGTCATGGCGAAGCCCAGTCCCGTGCGCGCAGCGACGCCGAGCGCGAGCTGACGGCGCATGGCCGCGAGGAAGTGCAGAAAAGCGCCCTGCATCTGACCGGCAAGCCCCTCCAGCGCATTCTCGCCAGCCCCTATGTACGCGCCCAGCAGACCGCAGAACTGGTGCGTCAGTCGTTGGGTTTCGACGCGCCGGTGGTGACAGTGCCCTGGCTGACGCCGGATAGCAGCCCGAGTCAGGTGCTGGCACAGCTCGACACGCTGGGTGTCGACAACGTGCTGTTGGTCAGTCATCAGCCTCTGGTGGGTGAACTGATCGGCGTGCTGGTGCATGGCAGCGCGCAGCAGGCCGAACCCATGAGCACTGCCAGCCTGGCCGAGCTGGAAGGCGAATTCGTGGCGGCCGGCACCCTGACACTCAACAGCGTTCGACACGTCTGAACAGGCTGTCCGAACATCGACCTCGCGCTTGTGAAGCAAGCGTAACCCACTCTAAAAAGGATTTGACATGAGCATATGGCGTCAGGCTCCCGACATCGAAGCCCTCATGGCGGCTCAGAAAAACACTATTGGCGAAGTGCTCGACATTCGCTTCGAGTCGTTCACCGAAGACTCGATGACGGCCAGTATGGTGGTCGATCAGCGTACCCACCAGCCGTTCGGTCTGCTGCACGGCGGCGCGTCAGTGGTGCTGGCCGAGTCACTGGGCTCGATGGCCAGCTATCTGCTGGTCGATCCGGGTACGCACTTCTGCGTCGGGATCGAGGTCAATGCCAACCATTTGCGTGGCGTGCGTACCGGGCGCGTGACCGGGGTCGTGCGTCCCGTGCATATCGGCCGTACCACCCACGTCTGGGACATCCGCATCAGCAACGACGAAGGCAAGTTGAGCTGCATTTCGCGACTGACCGTGGCAGTCGTGCCGCATGGCCAGGAGCCGCCTGCCCGCTGAGTATGTATGGTTCGGTACGCGATGGCCGGAGTGCCGCCTGTGATGGCAGTTCCAGTCATTGCCGTTGCTCAAGGCGGCTGCGCACAATTGCGACTCATACGGCCTCTGGAAGTAGTGGCATGTCGCAATCGGTGTTCTTCGCTCACGCCAACGGCTTCCCTTCCGCCACTTACGGCAAGTTGTTCTGCGCGTTGGCGCCGGAATATCAAGTGGCCCACCTTGAGCTGCATGCTCACGACCCGCGTTTTCCGGTGGATGACAACTGGTTGAACCTGGTGGATGAGCTGATCCATCACCTGCGCGAGCAGGCCGGTCCGGTATGGGGCGTGGGGCACTCGCTTGGCGGAGTGCTGCATTTTCATGCCGCGCTGCGTTGCCCTGAGCTGTACCGTGGGGTAGTGATGCTTGATTCTCCGGTGCTGGGGCTGGCGGACAAGCTGTTCATCCGCGCAGCCAAACGCCTTGGTTTCATTGACCGCATCACCCCGGCAGGTCGCACACTGGGCCGTCGTGATGCCTTCGCCGACCTTGATGCGGCCCGTACTTATTTTGCCAGCAAAACCTTGTTTCGCCGGTTCGACCCCGACTGCCTGACGGCATACCTGCAACACGGCTTACAGCAGGACGGCGAGCAACTGCGTCTGCGCTTCGATCCGGCGACAGAGATCAGCATCTATCGCAGCATTCCCCACACCAGCCCGTTGCCGTCGCGTCAGCTCAAGGTGCCGCTGGCGATGGTGCGCGGCAAGCACAGCCGGGTCATCATGCCGCATCATGGCTATCTGGCCCGGCGTATGCGCGATGGCGAATACCTGTCCATGCCCGGAGGGCACATGTTTCCACTGGAACGCCCCGATGAAACGGCGCAGTTACTCAAATCGCTGTTCGCACGCTGGGATGCGCGACAGCTGCAACGGGCGGGCGCATGAGGCTGGCTGTCGAGGAAGTGCGCTTGAACCTTGGGCATATAGAGCTGGCGGCCCATCTGTTCGGCCCTGAAGACGGCCAGCCGGTCATCGCGCTGCACGGCTGGCTCGACAACGCCAACAGTTTTGCCCGGCTGGCCCCGCACCTTGACGGTTTGCGGATCGTCGCGCTGGATCTGGCCGGGCATGGCCACTCCGATCATCGCCCGGCGGGTGCTGCCTATGCCTTGGCCGACTATGTGTTTGACGTCCTGCAGGTCGCCGAACAACTGGGCTGGCAGCGCTTTGCCTTGTTAGGGCACTCGCTGGGCGCGATCATTGCGGTGTTGCTCGCAAGTTCGCTGCCCGAGCGGGTTACGCGCTTGGCTCTGATTGACGGGCTTGTGCCGCTGACCGGTGACCCCCAGTCTGCCGCCGAGCGTATGGGCGCAGCCTTGCAGGCGCAACTGGCGCTGTCGAACAAGAAAAAACCGGTCTATCGGGATCAGGAGCGCGCCGTTCAGGCGCGCATGAAAGGCATGCTGGCGGTCAGTCGTGGGGCGGCCGAACTGCTCGCTCAACGGGGTTTGATGCCGGTGCCGGGCGGTTATACCTGGCGCAGCGACAGCCGCCTGACTTTGCCCTCAGCGATACGGTTTACCGAGCGCCAGGCGATGGCGTTCGTTCACGGCATTCGCTGTCCGACACAATTGGTGATTGCGTCGGACGGCATGCTGGCGAAAAAACACGAGCTGCTGTCCGGCCTGCCGTTTGACGTTGCACGGCTGCCCGGCGGGCATCATTTGCACCTGGACGACGAGGAGGGAGCGCGCTCTGTTGCACACTGTATCAATCGCTTTTTCGCTGCTTCTTGACTTGAGGCCGGCAACTGCCGACGCTGGGCGGGTTGAAACAGGAGTCAACCGTGATGGATCAACCCGCAGCCCGCCATGATCGCCTTGCAGGCGATTACCCACATCCTTTCTTTACGCTTGCCTGCCGATGAGAGCACTCATGCTTTTAACACGTGTTCCAGTCGCCGCGTTGTGCGCAGTCATTTTCAGCGGCCTGTTCAGCAGCGCACTCAGCGCCGACGATCTGGAAGGCAGCCGTGATCTGGACATTGTGCCGCGTCTGGCCGATGCCGAGATCGTTGACTACCGTCCCGTCGCCGAACTGGAGCGTGTCTACCCGATGGGCTCGATCCGCAAGATCAGTGGCCAGTTGCGATTCGACGGACAGGTCAGCGCGCGCGGCAACCTGACCTCGGTCACCTATCAGTTACCTGCCGAACATACGTCCGACGACGCTTTTACCGCCGCGCGCCAAGCCTTGCAGCAGCAGGGCGCTGAATTGCTGTTCTGGTGTCAGGCACGCGACTGCGGAGAAAGCAGCCTGTGGGCCAACGAAGTGTTCGGCAACGCCAAGCTGTTCGGCGCGGACGACCGGCAGGCGTATCTGCTGTTGCGCATGGCAGAGCCCCGCAATGACACTCTGGTGGCGCTCTACAGCATTACCCGCGGCAATCGTCGAGCCTATCTGCACGTCGAGCAGTTCGAAGTCGCTGCGCCACTGGGCGAGCTGCTGCCCACCTCGGCGACGCTGCTGCGTCAATTGAAAAGCACCGGCAAGCTGGAACTGCCCCGGCTTGCCGGCGAGCCACAAGAGGCTTGGGTCACGCTGGTTTCTCGCGGCCTCAACCTCGACAGTTCACTGCGTTTGATCGTGTCCGGCGTCAGCGCAGGTGCCTGGCGTGACGCGTTGATCGGCAAAGGTGTTCGCGCTGCCCGGCTGGAGACCGGGGCGCTCGATGGCAAAGGGCTGAAAATCGAGGTCATCCGCTAGTCACTGATTGGCGAACATGGCGAACATGGCGAACAACGGCTGACGCCAGCCCTGTTCGCCTTTATGCTCGCTACCTCCGAGCCCTTCTGATGGATGCCGCATGTTCAACAATGATCGTTTGCTGGTGCAGATTCTGCTGCTGGCGCTATTCGGCGCCTGTCTCTGGGTAATGGCACCGTTCTGGTCGGCGCTGGTCTGGGGCGCGGTGCTGGCGTTTGCCAGTTGGCCGTTGATGCGTTTGCTGACGCGCTGGTTCAAGGGCCGTGAGTCGCTGGCTGCGCTGGTGATGTGCTTGTGCTGGATGTTGCTGGTCGCGGCACCACTCGTCTGGCTGGGCTTCAATCTCGCCGACCATGTGCGTGACGCCACGGCGTTGATCAAGGATATACAGGTCGACGGGCTGCCTGATCCGCCGCAATGGCTGGCGGGTATTCCGCTGGTGGGCGAGCGCCTGGTGGGGTTGTGGACCACCATTGACCAGCAGGGCGCGGCGTTCATGACCACGGTCAAGCCGTACCTGGGCGAGGTCGGCAACTGGTTGCTGGCGCGCAGCGCGCAGATCGGTGGCGGCATCCTCGAGCTGACTCTGAGTATCGTTTTCGCCTTTTTCTTCTATCGCGACGGTCCGCGTCTGGCGGCGTTCGTGTTGAGCCTGCTGGAACGCTTGATCGGTGACAGGGCGCAGTATTATCTGGACCTGGTTGCAGGCACGGTGCAGCGGGTAGTCAACGGTGTGATTGGCACCGCAGCGGCGCAGGCGTTGCTCGCGCTGATCGGTTTTCTGATCGCAGGCATTCCTGGAGCGCTGGTGCTGGGCATTCTGACTTTCCTGTTCAGCCTCATCCCGATGGGCCCGCCGTTGGTCTGGTTGCCTGCAACCGCCTGGCTGGTTTGGCAGGGCGAGTATGGTATGGCGATATTTCTCGGCATCTGGGGCATGTTCGTCATCAGTGGCGTGGACAACGTGCTCAAGCCTTACCTGATCAGTCGGGGCGGCAATCTGCCGCTGGTGATTGTGTTACTGGGGGTGTTTGGCGGGCTGCTGGCGTTCGGCTTCATCGGCCTGTTCATCGGCCCGACCCTGCTGGCGGTGGCGTACAGCCTGTTGACGGACTGGGTTGGCAGTGAACGGGCGCGTAACCCGCGCTAAGCACTCATCATTATATGCAAATCTAACTGACGATCGTGCCGAGGCGGAGCATCGGTACGATAGTCACACACGTCTAAGAAACAGGGCGCATGGACAATCGCTTTCGTGAGCACGCTCACTCCCGCGGAGTTTTATACCCGTCGGCTGCTGTCAGTTGTCGTGGTGATGTAGGCTTTGTACAGGGCGCGATACTCAGTGCGTCAAAGGCGCGGCAGGTCCAGTACCGCCGTCAGACCACCGCCCGGGGTCTGCGCCAGCGACAACTGCCCGCCGATGCGGCGCGCAGCCTCGCGGGCGATGCTCATGCCCATGCCGATGCCGCCGGAGTTGCGATTGCGCGAGCTTTCCAGGCGGTAGAACGGTTCAAACACCGTCTCGTGAAACTCCGGCGCAATGCCCGGTCCGTGATCAACCACCGACACGCGCACGTGATCTGCGCTGTCTTCAATCACGATGCGCGCGCTACCGGCGTAGCGCAGCGCATTGTCGACCAGATTCTGCAGGCACGAGCGCAGCGCCATCGGTTGCGTCCTGAGCGGTTTGCACTGCCCCTCGTACTGCACGTCGTCGCCATTGTCCTGGGCATTTTCGGCCTGGGACTCGATCAGCGCCTGCAGGTCAAACTGCTGCAAGCCCTCGGTGCGCCGATGCTCGTTGAGGTAGGCGAGCGTGGCATCGAGCATGCTGATCATGTCGTTGAGGTCCTGTGTCATCTGGCCGTGCAGTCTGGGTTCCTCGATCTGTTCAACGCGCAGTTTAAGCCGCGACAGCGGCGTGCGTAGGTCATGGGACACCGCCGCCAGCATGCGTCCACGTTGCTGCATCTGGTCGCGCACTTTGCTTTGCATCAGGTTGAACGTCTGCGCGGCCTGACGCGCCTCCCTGGGGCCGCTGATTTCCAATGGCGGGCTGTCGAGGTCCTCACTCAGGCGCTCGGCGGCGTCACTGAGTCGCTGTATCGGACGGCTGAGTGCCTTGGCGCCATACCACGCGGCGATGATCATAGTGATGAACTGAAAGAACAGCACTATCGCCGGCCCCCCCAGGATCGGCGGCCTGTGCATCGGCCTGTCATCAAATTGGCCGTGCGCAGGCTCGAAGTCAGGCCTTGGCGGCGGCATGGGGCGCATGCCGTATTGCGTGAACCAGATGAAGGCCAGCAAGTGCGCAAGCAGAATAGCCAGCAGTGCACCGCCAAACAGCCGCGCAAACAGGGTGTCGAACCTGCGAATCAACCCAGCTCCCTGGCATCGAACAGATAGCCTTCACCGCGTACGGTCTTGATCAGTTGCGGATTCTTCGGGTCGTCGCCGAGTTTCTGGCGCAGGCGCGAAACCAGCAAATCGATACTGCGATCAAACGCCTCTATCGAGCGGCCTCTTGCAGCATCGAGCAACTGTTCGCGGCTCAAGACTCTGTGCGGTCGTTCGAGAAAGACGCGCAACAGGCGAAACTCGGCGTTGGACAGCGGCACCACCAGCCCGTCGGCGGCCGTCAATTGACGCAGGACGCTGTTCAGGCGCCAGGCGTCAAAGCGAATGGTCGTGCGCTGATCGCTGCGTTCGTCGCGTACCCGGCGCAGGATGGTCTGGATGCGCGCGACCAGCTCGCGCGGTTCGAACGGTTTGGCCATGTAATCGTCGGCACCCAGCTCCAGGCCGATGATCCGGTCAGTCGGTTCGCAACGTGCGGTCAGCATCAGGATCGGAATGTCCGAAGTGCTGCGCAACCAGCGGCACAGCGACAGGCCGTCCTCGCCGGGCAGCATCAGGTCGAGCACCACCACATCGAAGGTTTCATCGGTGAGTGCCTGACGCATCTGCGAACCGTCGGTCACGCCGCGGGCATTGATGTTGAAGCGCGTCAGGTAGTCGCAAAGCAGTTCGCGAATGGCCACGTCGTCATCGACGATCAGCGCCCGCACGCTCCAGCGCTGGTCGGTCGATGTGGCATCAAGGGTGTTCTCGGGAAGTGCTTGCATAGTGCGTCTGTCGCCTGCGTGTGCCGCCGTTGTCTGGCCGCTGTTGAAGATCAACGCTGCCGCTCATGCTACTTCGCCGTGAGGCTCGGCGGTAGGGTGACGCTGGCCGATGTCAGGCGGATGTCGTGAATGTATCGATACGGATACATAGAGATGAGTGAACGAACCACGACGCTTACGCCTTAAAACGAAGATTGTCTAGCTAGCACTTCTACCAGTATCGCGGTGCCCTGATTAAGCCTTAGGTTGCTAGCTAGCATGACGGAAACCCGTGATCTCTCCGGTTTCGGCTGGCTTAAACGTCCGGTGAGCGGTTGCGGTTGCGGTTGCGCCTGTTGCCGCCAGGGCTTGATGGCGGCTGATCGTTATGGAGAACGACAAATGGACTTGCACGAAGAAAAAAAAACGGCTGAAGAGGTCCGCCAGGCGGTACGCAAGAAGCGCCTTGAGCGTTCTCGCGAAAGAAATTATAGGCTGGAAGCTGCGCCAGTGGCATTGGGTGCTTTGCTACCAATTTCGGGCGATGATCGAACCCTGTGGCCAAAGACTCAATGGGAAAACCCTCTGACGCTGACTCTTCCAAGATCTGATTTCATAGAATACGGTTATGGTGAAACACTCGAGTATAAGGTTAACGGCAGTCACCTTCAGACAAACGTGCTGGACAGCCCCTCCGATGTTGAAGTTATAGTCCCCGTGGACGTCATTAAAGAGGCAGGGCGTTATTTATTTTCATATCACTATACCCAATATGATGGCAACGAGGCTGACTCGTCAGAACTCCAATTCACCGTTGATAAAGTTCCGCCAAATGAGGGCGACGAAGGCCCGCCTCCTACACTGCCTGTCGAGGTGGTGACGAACGGTCTGACGCTTCAATACCTGAACGACAATGCTTACCTGGATATTTCGGTCTCGCGCACCAAGGACATGTTAGCGGGTGATAATTTTTTTATTTCATGGGTGCCCTCATTGCTCACTTCCCGCCAGAGTGATCCATTTGAACCCATTACGAGCAAACCAATTACGGTAGACGATGTAGTCCCGGAAGCGGGTGATCCGGTTGTCCGCCTCGAAGCCGACTTTGTCAAAACGCTGTCTCAGGGAAGAATAGCGGTTGTCTACCGTTATCAAGATCGCACGGGTAACTTTGGGGCTTATTCGGGTGCGACCTATATAGAGGTTGATCTCAATCCTGGCCCTGCTGGGCTTCAAACTCCAGAGGTCGACTTGGCGTTCGATGGGTGGATCGACAGAGCCGACGCTCTGTTAGGCGTTGAGGTCGAGATTCCTGCGCCCAGTTATGAAAATGCGAAACCTGAAGCAGACCAGATAGAAGTTGTATGGGAAAACACCCGGCTACCGCTGGTGCCGGTGTCTAGCTTTCCGATGGTTTTCCCGATCCATTGGGCCACGCTGTCAGCGCAAGGTGCAGACAATGCGCGCACCTTCGAGGTTGGCTACAACGTCGTGCGTGGAGTGTCGAAGACTCCTTCGCCGAGACTGACAGTGAACGTTAACTTCAGTGTGGCTGGCCCGCCCCCTGTCGGGCTTGATCCTGTAAACATAAATCTCCCCCCGGTGGTCGTAAAAAGTCGGAATTCGTCTGCGCCGGATAATCAACTGACGGAGGCCGATCTGGGTTTGTCTGCCACGGCGCAACTGCAACTCTATAACGAAGTCCAAGCAGGGCAGGTGTTGAAACTTTACTGGGGTACTTTGAGTGATCCTGTCAGTGAAATAACGCTGACCACTGAGTCGCCCGGTGCAACGGTCGCCTTTGAAGTTGCGTGGGCGGATATTGTCAGGGGGGGATACAACGAGAAGCTGCCGATCTACTACACCACTTCGAACGGCATAAACGTACAGCAATCCGCCCTCACCGAGGTGAGTGTCACTATCATTCCCATCAAGGGATTGGTCGATGTGGAGTTTCCTGGACGCTGGAGTGGAAGTCCGGCAGACGAACCGTTCATCAACTGTGGTAGCAAGCCGTGGGAGGGTATCGATGTTGTGATGCCAGGCAATGCTGCCGACATGCAACCGGGTGATACCGTCGTGTTCAGTTGGCGGGGATACAGTGATAGGGATGGCACGATGCTGATACCCGGAACGGAGTTTACCTTTGATCCGATTACCGTGACTCCCGAGCACGTGGCACAGGGTATTGAATTCAAGGTGCCTTATGCGGATCTTGTAGAGCCTGTTACCAACGGCAGCGGACTTTTTACCTATGAGTTGTCCAAAGACAGCGGACAGCGAGGCTCTCATTCAACACGCGTCCGGATCAGTCGAAAAACGGGCTCGACCTTTTGCTCTGCAAGCTCTCGCACGACCTGTATATCCGGTGAGGACAGCGGGCTGGAAACTGGCGATGCTCAGTAATAGATAGCGCTGTTTTATAGCGTCGCAGGGGTGTGCGTTTCAGTAGGTCGGCATCTTTCAGGGTGCCGACCTTGGGACCGTGCTCTAAGGACATTGCAGTTGTGGTGTAACAGCAGTGCAGGGGGAATCGCCACTCGCAGTGTTGGTAGGAATATTCCTACAGTAATGTCGGAATTGCCTTGCATTTTTGTCGGATATACGTCGGTAGGATCCGCAGACGTCCTACAGCTCGCTTTTCTTTTTCTTAAGACAGATATCGAACGGGCTTACATATTTCCTAGATCGAGGAAGCTGCCATGATGCTCCGCCCCCCCTGCGCCCTGCATCTTTTGCCCGTTGCCATAAAGTGCCTGGCACTTGTTCCTGCGCTATTGATCAGCAATCAAGTGTTTGCCGCTACTGTCCCGGTAAAAGACGAGGTGATGGACATCGATCAATCCAGCCCCGTCAATAATTACGTGTTGTCCAGCGACGCAACGCTGAATGTGAATGGCGGAAGCCAGCACGGCAGGGTTGACTCTACGGGCTCCATGCTGAATATCTCGGCCGGGTCGGCCCTTGTGGCTGCCACGTTGCGTGGCGGTTCCGAGCTCACCATGAATGGCGCTGCGATCAGCAATGGCCTTAGCATCACTAACAGTCTCGGGACTGTTTCCAACAGCACCATCGCCAATGCCAGCGGTATCGGTCTGAGCGTCAATCGATTACGGGACCTGACAACCGGCTCCAGCGTGAACCTGACCAACAGCTCCAGCAGCGGCGCATTGGCGGGTACAGTGGTCACGCATTTCAGTCAGCTCGGTCTGACGGGCTCGCAATTGGCAGGCACCGGCGTCGACGGGGTAGGTTTGCGCCTTAATGCCGGTGCAGCGCAGGCCAGTGCCAGCAGTATCGTGGGCACGGTGAATGGCGTTGCGATCAGCTCCGAGGAAGTCTACACAGAGGCGTCACTGAAGCTGGACAGCACGCAGGTGGTCGGGCAGACGGGGGCCGCTATCCGGATTGCCCCATTGATATCAAGGTTGCCAGGCTCCGTTGTGGCGTTAGATGTCAGTAATGGTTCCAGCCTGACGGGTGGCAACGGCAATATGCTGGAAGTCACCGGCGGCTCCTCGGCCGTGATGAATGTGTCGGCAAGCAGCCTGAGTGGCAACGTGCAGGTCGAGTCCGCGAGCGCCGTCACACTCAATCTCGACAACAGCAGCATGACGGGGGATGTACTTGCCGAGTCGGGTGCGCTCGCCGATGTACTGCTCGACAACAACTCAGTGCTGACCGGGCACCTGGAAAACACCCGCAGCGTCGCCATCAACAATGGCGCGCAGTGGGCCATGATCGGCAACGGCAACCTTGCTGAGTTGACCCTGAACGGTGGCTCGGTCCGGTTTGGCGACGCTGCCGGTTTTTACACACTGTCGGTCGCCAATCTGTCCGGCAATGGCACGTTCATCATGGATGTGGATTTTGCCGCGGGTCGCACAGACTTTCTCGATATCACCGGCAGTGCGACCGGCAGTCACTCGCTGCTGATCGGCAGCACCGGCACTGAACCGTCTGCCGACACCAGCCTGCATGTGGTGCGCGCTGCCGCCGGCGATGCGGATTTTTCCTTGGTTGGCGGGGCGGTCGACCTCGGTGCCTGGTCCTACGATCTGGTCAAGCAGGGTGCCAATGACTGGTACCTTGACGCGCAGACCCGCAAGGTCAGCCCTGCTGCCGCCACTGTAGTCGCGTTGTTCAATACGGCACCCACCGTATGGTATGGCGAGCTGACCTCACTGCGCACGCGCATGGGCGAATTGCGTCATAACGGTGGGCAGTCGGGCGCGTGGATGCGCACCTACGGCAACAAGTTCAACGTCTCCGATGCGTCAGGTTTCGGCTATCAGCAAACTCAGCAGGGCTTTTCGCTGGGCGCGGACGGCAAAGTCCCGATGGGTGACGGGCAATGGCTGGCGGGTGTGATGGCAGGGCAAAGCAGTTCAGACCTGAGTCTGGACCGTGGTGCCAGTGGCAAAGTCGACAGCTACTACGTCGGTGCCTACAGCACATGGCTGGACAGCGATACGGGCTACTACTTCGACGGCGTGCTCAAGTTCAACCGTTTCAATAACAAAGCCCGCGTCAATCTGAGCGATGGCACCCGTACAAAAGGCGATTACAGCAACTCGGGTGTCGGTGCGTCGCTGGAGTTCGGACGCCATATCAAGCTGGACAATGGTTACTTTGTCGAGCCCTACAGCCAGTTGGCCGGCGTGGTCGTCGAAGGCAAGGATTATGAGCTGGACAACGGCATGCGTGCCGAAAACGACCTGACGCGTTCGCTGGTGGGCAAACTCGGTGCGACGACCGGGCGCAACTTCGATCTTGGGCAAGGCAGGACGGTCCAGCCTTATGTGCGTACGGCCTGGGTTCACGAGTTTGCAAAAAACAACGAGGTTCAGGTGAACGACAACGTCTTCAACAACGACTTGTCGGGTTCGCGTGGCGAGTTGGGCATTGGTATAGCCGCCTCCCTGTCGGAGCGCTTTCAGGTGCATGCCGATTTCGAGCACAGCAATGGCGATAAAGTCGAGCAACCCTGGGGTGCCAGCGTAGGTATTCGTTACAGCTGGTAAACAAAACGAAAGGCAAAAGGGAGGTCACGATGACCTCCTTTTTTATAGGCGTCAGTTTATCGGCAGTGTCTGTCAACTAGCAGTTTTGCGAGTCGTGGCAATGGCACAGATGTGTTGAAGTAAGCAGGTGTGAATATGGATGTTCACGAAGCAGAAGCGGACTTCAAGGATCTGAACATGATAACGACTCGACTGTATGACCGTTTTCGCCACTGGCTGAGGAGGGGATTCACAGCGCTGTTCAGGCAGGATCCCGGCTATCCACCGCCTTTTATTGCCTATCTTCTTCCCGACGATCCGCAATGGGACGAAGAGGGGTTGTTGCCCGTAGACGATGTATTTAATCCACTGCCGATACAGATTCCCGCGTGGGATTACTACAATGAGCCCCGTTATGACGTCATTCTTACGGTTTACTGGGACAACACTACATTGGTCTATCAGAAAACCTGGCCAGGCGAAGATTTCCCCTCACTCCCCCTTGAAGACCTATTGTTCGACTTGCCGGAATATCATCTCACGGCTGGAATCCACTCGATACGCTATGAGGTGACGGAGTATTCGGGCAATAGCGACTGGTCTGTGCCCCAGACTGTCACCATCGATCTGACTGCCCCGATGCTGGCTGCCAATCAGGGGCAACTGAGGTTTGATACCTCAAAGATTACCTCCGGGTATCTGGCAAGCCACGACGATAGAGTTACTGCCACTATTGAGTCATACCGTGGAGGAGCTCCCGGTGACGCCGTGACCTGGTACTGGAGCCGCGATCCCTTTGCATTCAGCGATGACGATATCGTTTCGACCAGGTCGCTGGCTGCGCCCGAGATCGGCAATTCTGTGACGCTGGTATTCAATGGCGACATGGTTCGGGCACGTGGTGACGGAGTGCGCTATGCGTTTTATCGCCTGACAGATCGTGCAGGGAACGCGTCTTCTTATTCACTGGCGTTCAGGCTTGATGTTGCAGCTCAGCCTGTTCCTCGAGTACTACCGCCACCGAGAATCGAGGGGGCGTCCGGCTCGGCAAGCTACAGCACACTCAATCCGTTGAGTGCTATCAATGGCGCTATCGTGACAATACCTGCCCAGGCTGACATTCGTCCTGGTGACGTTATTGCTGTCCAGTGGGCCGAGCCAGGCAGTACCGGGGCCTACCGAACAGACCAGCCGGAAGCTGCCAACCCTCTCGAGTTCAGGATTCCGGCCAGTCGGATTCCCCAGCATTTTGGTAAAACGATCCCTGTGTATTACGAGGTCACGGAGCCGAGCGCCGTGGAGCTGCATGTTTCAAGCAGGCATAACCTCACGGTATCGAGGGTCAGCGGTTTTCCGGTGGTGCAATGCGACAAGGTGTCGGGTGGACGGTTGCCGCTGAGCAGCATCGCCGATGGAGGGCGCGCAGTGTTCACATTGAATAGTTGGCTCTTCATGGCGACGGACCAGTTCGTCAATCTTGAAGTGCGCGGGGTGAACAACGCCAGTCAACTGGTGGTTGTTCCGGTACTGAGTGAGTATCCGGTGCCGTCGACCGGCGCAACAATCAGCGCTGGTCATATCAGCAAGGCGGATCTGCAGCGCTTCAAGGTTGGCACCCAGCTGGAGATCAGAGTGCGCGTGAGCTTCGACCAGAAACTCAGCTGGCAGTCGTTTCCTTCACTGGCACCAACGTTGTATGGCTGACGTCGGCATAGCGTGCAGGCATCTGCGGGTTGCTCTGCTATTTGTAGGTAAGGGTAAAGCTCAGCGCACCTTTGGCTTTGCCTGGGCGGACTTCGCTGCTGGCTTCGGTCTGATAGAAGCGCGCATAAAAGTTGAGTGACATGTTACCTGGCGTGATAGCAATCAACGGGACTTCGGTTTGCAGTTCCATGGGCGTCGAGCCGTCGGCCTTGAGCACTTGAATCCCCATGCCACGAGCCTGCGAATCGGTCGTCAGGCTGAAAACGCCGCTATTGACGGGGCCGACCGGCGCCGAGCCGTCGACGCCGTCGAGCTGGACGTGGGCTGTTGCTATAAAGCCGGCGCCGGTGTCGGTCTCGCAATTACTCAGGGCAATATGGAAGGGGACCTTCGTAGTGGTGAAACCGGGCCCGGTAAACTCTGCTCGGTCCCAGTCACCCAGTTGTACCGGGGCTGCGCTGCTTGGAGCGCCTACGGTGCATTGAGCCTGAATCACCGTGCCGGTGACGCCGTATCTCATGACTTTGCCCAGCGCAGTAAGGCTTCCTGACCACAGCTCGCTGCCATCCAGCACATTAGGGCCGGGAGGTATAGGCCCGATCTTGACCAGCGTGATAAAGTTTCTCAGGCCCACGATGCTGATTGGCACGAGCAGGTTGTTATATTCATTGAGAGCCAAAAACGGTACGACAGGATTTCCGTCGACCGGTGTGAAGCAATTGTTACACCCACCTGAGTACGGATGCTCCAGTTTTACCCTTATGCCGACTCCTGAAATATTGGTTTTAAGTACTTTGCCGTTGATGTCTTCACCATTGATCGGTTCCAGACCACCAGAATGGATAGGGGCCGTTGCCGTCGCCCTGAACTCCAGTAGAGCGGTGCCGTCATTGGCGCAAGCGGCCGATAGTCTTGCCAGGTCGGGGGTGTATGCCTCCATATCGATCTTGCCGATAACGCTGCCGATTTTGGCATCTCGGGGGATGTAGATCGTGCCAATGTCACGGCGGAATTCTTTCATCCCGGGGCTGGATAGCCAGTAACAGCTGTCGCCCGGATCCGAATCGTAAGACTCGGCCATAGCGGTTGTGCCATGAACGAGGCTGGCGGCAGTCACGGCAAGCGCCAGTGCATTCAGTACATGTTTCATAAGGGGTTCCTGAAAGGTCGGTGGCACATGTGCGTCAGACCAGAGGTCATTGGCTGCACGTCAATGACTGTATTCGGTAGCCTTTGGTCAGCGGCATATTGGTCGGGTCTATGTGCAGTCGGCATCGGGATTCCGTCTGTTCACCCCAGCTTACGTCGAGGGTTTGTGCCTGCATGCCGGTGGACAGCAAAATCAATCCGCCCTGGCCTGCAATGCCCATGATGTTTCCTTCGGCGTCGCTGACCTGAGCACCGAACGGCAGCGGCTTGCCACTGTCGGTAAGCGCCGTGATAACCAGGCGTGTGACGGTGCGTGCGGCAAAAGTGGTCTTGACCACGGCCCCGCGAGCCGGCACTACTCGAGCGCTGCCGTTATCGATTTCGATCTCCGGACCGAGCTGATCCGTTTGCAGCTCGATGTGGTTGTAACGGTAAGGCCGCAGGTAGGGCACCAGTGCATACCCTCGACTATTGGTCTCGACCCCGATTGCATTCTGTACACCGACGCCCGGTGTGTCGGGCACTTCGATCAGCGCAATGGTATCGCCCAGACTCGGACCGGGTTCGATACCCCCTGCGTGCATCAACAGGGCGCCACTGACATTGATTGACGTGCTGCGATAATCGTTGCCTTGGGTCAGGCCCGCTCCGAAACTTGCAAAAGGCGCCTGATAGCCGACCGCGAGACCTGCGCTTTGCTGGCGGCCGTCATCGTTGCTCAGGCTGGTTCGGTAATTGAGGCGGTTATCGTCGAGGCTGCCGCTCAGACTGGCCCGCTGGCTGTAGTGATCACCACTGTTCTGCAGGTCGAAGGCTGCGCTGCTCGAATGCCCGATATCCAGAGGCAGCGAGATGCTGAGCCCCAACTGCCGGTCATTTTTCTGGTTGCGTGTGTCGGTCAGCGATTGTGAGGCATACAGGTTGTAGGTGACCCCGGCATGCTGAGTATTGAAGTTGAATTGATACTGCTGCTGTTCGGCAGCGCTGCCCCAATAATTCTGCCGGGACATTGTCAGACTGACGCTGCTGCGGCTTCCGACCTTTTGGTGAACGGAGGCCTCCAGCCTGCTACGGCGGCTGCCGGTGAAGGGTCTGTTGTTATCGCGTTGACGCATGGTCTCGTCGAAATCACGATAGCCTTGAGTGGAGTAGCGGTAACCGGCGAAGCGCAGGTTGGTATTGGTGGTAAACATCTTGCCGTACTTGAGGGCGTAACTCATGCCTTGCACGCTGGTCGTTCCGGCGCGATCAATGTCCGCGTCCGACTGCGTTGCGTCCAATGCCACGGCCCCCAAAGCGCCCAGGTCCCGCGAGATGCCCAGCGCGGTGGCGCGGTACATGTCGCTGGCCATCAAGCCGCCGTAAAGGGTGGCGTTCCAGCCGGTGCCAATGGCCAGCGTGCTTTGCCAAATCCAGGGCTGCTCGATTGCGCTGGCACCGTTATAGCGGCCCAGTGCGGTGCTGTATTTCCAGACGCCCTCACGCAACAGGTTGCCGATGGTTGCGTAGGGCTGGCTGAAGCGCCGCACCTGACCGTCCGCCTCAGTCAGTACCACTTCCAGTTCGCCGCTGCCCGTAGCCGCCAGATCGTCGATTTCGTAGGGGCCGGCGCTGACATAGGTGGAATAGATCGGGTAGCCGTTCTGCAGCACTTCAAGCTTCGCCCGACTCTGCGCCACACCGCGAATCACCGGGGCGTACCCCTGTGCGGTGTCGGGGAGCATTTCCTGATCGGTTTTGATCAGTGCGCCTTTGATCGGTACGCTGCGGAAAACATTGCTGTCGGTGGACGTCTCGCCGATGGTCAGATTCGCGTGAGTGCCGGGCAGGTCACGTTGGGCGTATGCATAGGCCCTTGTCCATTCACGACGACCCTCTTCGTCGTGACGCACGCTTTGATTGCTGCGCAGTCGCCATGCGCCAAGGTTGATACCGCTATTAAGGTACAGATTCGCGCTGTTGCCTGTGCCGGTGTCGGTACGCGTGGTTTGCTGCGCGGACGCCTGGTAACTGACGAATGCGGCATTGATGCCGTAATCCCAGAGCGCCGGATCAACCCTGCCGATGGCATCCAGGCGCATGGCGATCTGCGGTATGGAGATCGACAGTTGCAGCCTGCCGCCGTCCAGTTTGGTGGTTGCCTGGGGAATCAGCCGGGACAGGTCGACGCAGGAGGCCTGCAATAATGTCTGCTCGGCCAGGCTCTCGATGCGTACGCCCATTTGCTCAAGTAGCTCTTTTGACAGGCATGGCAGCAGACCGTTGCCTTGCGGGTCGGCATCGAAGCGCAGTTCCCGCTGACCGAAGTAACGCGTGTTGATGTGAATTTCGACCCAGTGGTTGCCGGGTGCCAGGTCTTCGACCTCTGCGAGGTTATTCAGCGCTTTGTTTGCAGCGTCGATATCGTAGCCCTGGCCCTGGCGCAGAAAACCGGACTGGAAATTGACGAGGTCTGCGGCCTGAATCAGCTCCAGTGGCAGGGCTCCGCTGCCGCAGACAATCAGCAACTGCATAAAACGCAGGCGCACCGGTATGAGCCCGGAGTCGGGTAATAGGGTCATGGTCAATGTCCTGGGGGGGTGAAAGCTGGCCGAAGCGGTTTAATGAGCCAGCGTGACCGGAACGGTCAGCGGAACGCTGTAGCCGCCGTAATCGTTTATCGCTGAAAAAACCACCTGAACGCCCGGCTCTGCTTTCGTTTCGCCAAGCTCATAGGCCTGCGAGGCAAAAGGTGCCAGCATGGCTGCCTGCGCGATCTTTTCGGTCTTGCCGTTGGCCGTGACTTCAAGGCGTATGAACGACACGTGGAAAGGGGTTGGGTTGATCCCCACCAGCCGGGTTTTACCGTTGGACTGCTCGATTGACCATTGCAGGTCCTTGAGGCGTGCAATTGGGTTGTCAGTCAGCCCGGCCGGGCGGTAGAACAGTTTGAGTCGGGTCCGCAGAGCGATATTCAGCACATTGCCTTGCGAACTTTCGGCCTGGGGGATTTCCTGCACATTGAAGAAGAACAGCGATTCGCGATCTGCGGGCAGGTCGTTGGGCAGGCCATTGATCTGCACTTGCTGCTGTTTGCCGGGGTTCAGGCGAAACAACGGTGGAGAGGGTGCAAAAGGCACTGCGGTCACTGTGTCGTCGACTGTCGTGTTGACCCAGGTCTGAACCGCGAACGGGCGATCGCTCGGGTTGGAAATGACCACCGAAGTACTGCGTTTTTCGCTGGCGAACACCACGCGGGTGGCATTGACGGTGAGCGCAGCTTCAGCAACCGGGATGTGAATGCTGAGCACGGCGAGAGCCATGCCTAAGCCGAGCGCGGACTTCGCAACGGCCTGTTGGCAGATAGTGCCGATCATGGTTGTTTTACCTTGAACATCCAGGCCCGTAAAAGGGCCTGGATGCGTTGACAATGGTGCGGCTTGCGACAGGTCTTTTTGACCGTTACACAGTGGCCGGGTGTTGTATCAGTTGATGGCGACGGTGAAGTTGATATCTGCCGAGGCAGTGCCCGGCGTCACTGTGGCGGCTGTCGAGCGATAGTAGGCGTCGAAGGTCATGTCGGTGACACCGCCAACGACCAGAGGGTAGGGGGCAGACTCGGTTCCAGGCTCGATAGAGTCTCCGCTAAAGTCACGAATGGCAATGGCGACGCCCGTTGCGCCATCTGCCGTTGGTGTGACAGCAAAGTAGCTGCTGGAACCGTCCGCGGCACCGTCAAACTTTACAGTTGCAACATCGGCGGTGCCTGTAAGACCGCAACTGCCATTGTCTTTGACGCGCAGGGCAAAGCTCTTGCCGCTGTATTCCTGGCCGACGGCGGTGAAGCGGCCAGCGTCGACAGAGCCCATTTTCACCAGGTTGCCAACTGCACCGTCACCTGGGTTGACCACTTCGATAGGGCAGGTGCTGCCGGTGATCTGGCCTTCAAAGTTGATAGTGCCGGTGTTGGCAGATACGGCGGTGCCAGTCAGGGCAGTGGCCAGAGCAAGACCGAGTGCGGATAGCGTTTTATTCACGATGATAACCTTATTGATTGGTTTGGTAGAAAAGTTTGGGAATGTAACTATGTAGTGCATCTGGATAGCGTGTTTGTGATGCGTGTCATGACGGGGCGAGAGTGTATAGAGAAGATCTGGAATAAGGTGTTTCTGAAACTCGTTAATTGGTGGCAGTTGTTGTAGGAAATTTCCGAAATGAATGTGGGGGCTAATGTTTTAGTGTTATTGGTTTTTCTGACGTATGAGGTGAGGCGAATTTTCATTACGTGTGATGAACTGTGATCTTTTGCGGCCACCTACAACGTAAACTCCACACGTGTTGGTTTACCTGGCAGGCGGGTGGTGGAATAGCGAGTACGGGTCTGTTTCACGGATATGAACAGGGCGCCACCGACAGGCGCGTATGAAGTCGTGTCGGTGGCGGATGGGTATGTGGTTAAAAGAAACTAGATTCGAGTTACCTGCGTGGCCGGTGGGATTCCGCTCGCATTCGTTGAAAAAATAGTGGTCTGCGTCATCCCAATCGATTCGTTAAAGGTAGTCTGTGTAAATAATGATGGCCCTGGTCCTGATCCGCCACTTGTAACGCTTGGAATCCGGCGTGCAGTAGCAGCAGTCCTGTTTAGAGCACGGGGTAAGATTCTGCCTAACATGTTGCTGATTTGGCGCCGAGCGCTGCTGGCAGCGCTGGAAATGGTTCTGCGGGCACCAGCAGCAGCGAGGCCTATTCTGCTGACGCTGCGGACACCGATCGTACCAGCGTTGGCAGCCGCAACTTTAGCCGCAGCCGCAACTGCCCTCGCCACCACAGCCCCCGCGCCAAACCCTACCAAGCCAACGGGCACAGCGGCAATACCCAACCAGCCGCCGACTTCTCCGGCCGTCTGATCGTTATTTACAATGGCAACTGTATTGGCCGTAGTTGAAGCCGCTGTCAATGCCGTACCGACGATCAACGCACCGGTCGAGACTGTCGAAACGGCCGCGGCAGCGCTGGCGGTCATGGAAATGCCCAGGACAGTTACCGGGCCGGTAACCGGTGTGGCTGTTCCTAACGTGGCTATGGTAGCGGCAACGCCCAATACGGTGAAAACAACGCCTATTCCTACACCCACCCAACCCATGATATCTCCGCCACCTTGTTGCATTGGCAAAGCCCCCTCATCGGGCCGTCTCAACCGGCCAGTCTGACCGCTGGCATCATGTCCTGTCGGGTCGCGCAGGGCGATGGGGTTGCCCAGGCAGTAGGTGTAGGGGTTGACGCCGCCTTCGGCGAAGGGGCTGAGAAAATCCGGGCTGTGGAAGCGCATCAGGAGAGGGTTGTAGGCCCGGTAGCCATTGCCCAACAGATACCAGCCGTTGGCGGCTTCGCGTACTTCACCGTTAAACCCGGCAGTGCTCAGCAGCGCCTCCTCGCTGTGGCGCTCCCCGTAGGCACTGTAGACCGCCTTGCGCAGCTGGCCTTGTTGAAATTCACCCATAACGCTCTGGTTTGCGTCAGTCAGTAGCAACAGGGTTTGCTCGGCGTCGTCCACAATCTGCTGGCCCAGCGGCTGTTCGCCGAGATGCAGGTACTGAGTGCGTTGATCTTCCTGCACCGTGCTGCTCAGTTGATGACCCTCATAGAACCGCAAAATCTCGCTTTCATTGCCATCCCTGGTGGCGACCAGTTGATTGTGGCCGTCATAACGGTATTGGCTGATAGGGGCACCGCCGGTTTCTGCGACCTGCAGCAGGCGGCTCTGGCTATCGTAATGCAGACTGTTGCCATGCTCGTCTTTAAGCTGGTTACCGTTGGCGTCGTAACTGAATGTCGGGTCCGGTGTTTTTCTGGGCGGCGTGTAGGCAATACTCAAAAGCTGGCAGCGGTCTTTATGCTTATCGTCGCCGGGGCTGCCGTATTTGAAAGCTGCTCGCTCAGAGGTGCCATCGGTAAACCTGGTCTGGCATAGCGTAATGTTGTCCAGCTCGTCGAAGCTGAATATTTGTCTGGTCATCTCCCTTTGCAGTTCGTCTCTCGGCAAGCTGCTACCCAGGTAATTCACCAGTGTCAGGCGGCCTCTGGGGTCGTAGCTAAACGTTTCGTGCAGCAGGGGGCTACCCGCCTGTTGCAGGTCGCGGGTTTTCAAAAGCCCGTCCACTGCCCACGTTTGAGTCAAGGTCAACGCCGCTTGGTTGCTTGCGGTCTGGGTTCTGAGAATTTCCTGTCCCTGGTCGTCGTATTCCATGTCGATGATCACGCCAGTTCCGGCCTGCAGGTCCTCGGTGGCCACCTTGCAGAGCTGGCCCAGCACGTCATAGTCGATTGTGGTGCGCAGGTTGCTCTGGTTGATAAACCTGATTCTGCCGAGCGTGTCGTAGTCGTAACGGGTCTCTGCGCCCGCCGCCTCGCCTTTTTTGAGATCGGTGCGCTTGATCGGCCGACCCAGCAGCGATGATTGGTGTCGGGTTTCCCAAGCCTGACCCAGCAGATTGTCCCAAGTCTCTCCCGTCAGTTGATTGTGCACGTCATAGCGGTAAGTGCGCGTGCCTTGCGGGTTCGTCGCTTCGATGAGGCGGGCACTGGTCTTGTCATAATCGAATTTGGCCGTTTCATCCGGAGCCGTGCTGGAAAAAATCTGATCAGTGAGCGCCCGAGTGTAGGTAAAGTTGATGTTGTCCAGCCCGGCTGTTGTGCGCGACCTGGGCTGCATCTCACCGGCGTCGTAGTTGAACTGTTCGACGCGGTCACCTGTTTTGGTCTGCGTCACACGCTCAAGCCCGTCAAATTTCTGTGTACCTGCCACGGTTCTGGTGGTGCCGTTCTGGTGCACGACCTCGAGCATCGTTGCCAGCTCACTGCTGCTTTGCGGCGCATAACTCCGGTTGATGACGCTGCCGTCTGCAAGCGTGGAGGAGACCATGCGTGACCAGTTGTCGTAGCTGAACAGGGTGCTTTGCTGGAGTGCATCGCGCTGCTCGGTGCAGCGTCCCAGCCCGTCGTACAGAAAGGTCTGCCTGCTCAGTTCCTGCTCAGTCGTGGTCAGGTTCCGGCTGCGGCTCATGCTGTGCGTGCGGCTGCGACCCGTTTTACCAGCGGTCAGCGTCCGGATCCGGTCCGGTTTGCCGAACAGATTCAGCCAGGTTTCGCTGCGGCCACTGATGCGGCCCTCCGGGTCGCCACTCTGTTTCCAGGTTTTCTGGATTGGGCCTTTATGTACGTCGCTGCCGATCGGGTCTGAATACTCATAAGTCTGTACGTTGTCATCGGTCGTGGTGCAGCATCGCTGGTTCCAGTCATCGTAGCGGTAGCCAAGGGTGCTGCTGGCCAAGGGTTTGGCCCCCAGCCAGTCATGGGCGGTCTCCTGCTCCAACTGATTCCAGGCGTTGTATCGGGCAGTATGGATTGGCTTCATAACCTGCGACGTGGGGCCCTCGATACGGTCCTTTTCTTCGCTGACAGTGCGTCCCAGCCCATCCATGAGCGAGCGTGTCCTGACGCCGCTGGCGTGGGTCAGCGTTTGTTCTGCCTGCTGCCCGGGAGCATTGCAAAGGGTGTATTCAAACTTGCGACTGGCCTTATAAGGCGTTTCCGCCGCCACTGTTTCCAGGGTCAGCCGGTTGAGTGCGTCGTAGACATATCGTGTTTCCACGCCATCTTCTTCAATCAACAGTTTGTGGCCGGTCAAGGCTGATAGCTGATGCTCGACGGTTTTTTGCGCTGCGTCGAAATTTGTTTCAGTGGTCTGGCTGATCGACAGCATCGTCCCGCCCGGTTGCCATTCGTTGAATTTGCTGTAGGCATACCGGGTGAAGGTGGAATTGCCATTGAGTGTCTGAGTGTGTCGAACGGTACGTCCATGCGCGAAGGGGTCTGCCGGATTGTCGATGAGTTCGATCCGGATCTGCTGCAGCTCTACTTCCGTATTGCCGTCGATCTGCACCAGCGTCTCGCTTTCAGGCACGATCCAGTAAGAGGCCTCGCTGCCTGTCAGCGTACCTATCGATGCGTAGCGATAACGTGTGCTGAGGGGCGGGGCACCCGCCTGCATCGAGGCTGCGGGCTTGATGATCTTTTCTCTGAGTCGGCAGACAAATCCTTCGGCATCGGCCGGGCAGCCATCGCTCGCTCCGGCGGGATACCAGCTGCTGATTTCTTCAATCCCATCGGCTCGTAGATGCACCAGCACGTTGCCTTGATTGTCATAGGTGTCGGTGACGGTTTCACTGCGGGTGCGGGCAGGTTCGTTCAGTAACTGCCAACTGGTAACGGTTTCCCGGGGCAACTGGCAGTCAGCGGGCTGCTCGGCATAGTGGACGCCCGCTATATAATTGTAAGCGGTGGTTACAGTCTTCTGATGGCCGTTCTGGGCGGTGACCTCCCGGGTCTGCAGATGAAAGCGGTTGAACGTTCTCTCGATACTGCGCACCGGTTTCTCATCCACCCAGAGGCTCTCGGTACAGACGTAATCGTAGTCTTGCAGGTACTTGTAAAGATTATCCAGACCATCGTCGTCCCACTTGATCGACAGCCCGGCACCCAGAAAATTTCGCTGGCGCTGCTGACCGTCCAGGTAGGTATAGCGGACATCAATCGTTGCCTGTTCAAGGCCCGGATTAACAATATGCCGAGTCACTCGAGGTATCCTGACTCGGTTGGCACCCGAGGGGAACGGATGACCTGCATCAAGGTAGAAGATATCTTCGTGACTCCCAGAAGGCGTGTCCACGCTCTTGATACACCGCTGGTTGCCCTCCTTCAACTGGTATTCAAACCGCCAGGAAGCGTTAGTCTCGGGGTTGTCCCCGGTAGGCAGGACGATGCTCGATACTATTTTATCGCTGGTGCTCAGCTTCATGACAAACAGCGCCAGCGGCTTACCCTCCGGCCCGGCAGAGGGGTGCATTGCCAGATTGATTGATGTGCTGCTGCGGGTGATCTGAAGTAGAGCGTCGCCCAGGTCGTCTGTAATCGAGTCAAGCATGAACCGGGTGCTGTTGAAGGGGCTGTGTTTGAGGCGGATGCCGTGTCCAGAGGCAGCGATAATCTGCACGGGCCAGGCCATTTTGTTGTTGCCGCTGTAGTGCACCTCAAGAATCTCCACCAGGCCGGACTTGTGAGCCACCCGGTAATGCGTTGCGTCCAGTTCGTAGAAGTGAAAAGTGTCGAGTTTTTTCTCGGACATCGTCAGTTCGGTTCGGCGGGTGCCGTCCAGACAGGAAACTTCGCGGGTGCCATCGATACAGAAGGTTTCGCCGGTGCTCAGGCTCAGGATATGGGTACCGGGATTGTATTGCGACAGTTGTAGATTCCAGCCTAGCCCGTAGCCGCTGTCGATGCTGTTGAGCTGACTATAGGACAGGTCGAGGTTGAAGCCCGGGCCGCGCAAATCATTACTTTGCAGTTCAGGCAGGGCGATCGATACGTTGTACAGCCCGGTACGGGGATCAACGCCGCTTTTCAGACAGCTCATGAAGTTGAGTGCATTGGAGTGTACGGAAGTAGAAGCAGCCATGGCGCAGGCCTCGCTGTTGATACGTGGCAGGCGCAGCAATGCCTGACCGTTATGCAGTCCATGCGCCTGTTCGGTTGGCGACCTGTCAATGCGGGGCTTTCAGGGAAACCCTTGCGACTTAAGGTCTTGTTCAAACCCTAGACACGCCTGCCCCAGGCGGCAACCTAGTACTTGTGCTAGTGGGCGGGAGATTTTCATTGGCGTAAAAAAGCTAATCCGTTGTCGCACGGCCAAGCCTTGCCGGATATTCATCTCAAGTGAAACGAGACCGGAGTGACCGACATGGCATTGGACGTAAAACCCTCTCTACAGTTGGACCTGCCGCCGCCCGAGGTTCCCTACCTGAAGCAGCCGGAGAATTACCTCGACCTTGATCAGTTGATGGGTCAGGCATTGGAGACCTGGATCAATTATCCGGGAATGCGTGTGGGAGATCGTTTGTTTCCCAATTGGCGGGGTTGCGGTTTGCAGGGTCAGTTGGTGGATTTCTTCGAAGACCTCGTGGTGGTCGAGGAGGATAATCCCAAGGGTGTGGCTGTAATCATTCTCAACCAGCCTCTGCACGAACTCGATCAGGGGTGGGTGTTTTATTCGTATCAGCTGTATGACCCCAACGTACAGGGTAATCGCGGCGAAGAGTCGTTGAGAATATTTTTCAACGTCGGTAAACGGCCCGCTTTATCTGGCGGGTTGGGGGCGCCGCAATGCAAGGAGTCGCACGATCTCAAGCTTGATCCAGAGCTGTTGGAACTGGGTGGAGAAGTCCTGTTTGTGACGCCGCCGTATCACGCCATGCGCATGGGTGACACGATCACCCTGACGCTGGACTTGTTTTTTGGCGAAAATGATCCGTTTCAACCCTTGTCGCAATCGAAGACCCTGACCAATAGCGATGTAGGACTGCCTGTGCAGTGGCGCGTGACGGCTAGCGATCTGCTTCAGATTGAAGGTGGCTATGTGCTGATGAGCTATAGCGTTACCTACGCTGGCACCTCAATAACCAGCCAGTCATCCATTCAGACCCTCGATATCGTCGAGCATGATGACGATTTGTTGCCAGCACTGACGATCAAGGATTTCAGCGGTGGCTCGCTGGATCCGGGCGCCTACCCCGATGGCATAACGCTGATAGTCGGGCCCTATCCGGGTATGGAGGTCAATGACGACGTCATGCTTTACGTCAGCGGCGACACTCGGGTAGCGCAGTCACTGAGGGCTGACCTGTCGAGCGTTGAAAGTGGCATTGTGCAGTTCCGGCTAGCCTCGTCCTGGCTAATCGCCAATAACGGCAGGCAAGTAGAATTCATGTACGAATATGCCCGTTTGGGCGAAGCGAAGAGGTCGTTGTCGCGCGATGTCATTCTGCGGCGGCCTCTCGATCTTCCAGCGCCCGTTATCAAAGACGCGATCATTGATGAACCCGGTGACACGATGGTCAAGGGGCATATATTTGCCCGGCAACTGACGCAGGGTGTGACGATCAGCATACCCAAAGAGGCCTTCATCGGTGCAGGAGATCAGGTGCAGATGTACTGGGATGGCCACGGGAGCACTGGCCGTTTCATTGCCGACCCTTCGCCGAACGACTCCCGGATGTTCCATATCCCGCCCGAGGCGGTGCCTGCCAACATGGGTAAACGCCTGGACGTGTATTACAAAGTCACGCCGGTGCTCGAACCCGCAGGGACCTCCAGAGTGTTCAATCTGGAAGTGAGGAAGTTAGACGGTGGCTGGCCGTTCATCCAGTTCGTGAACCCTCCTGTTTTGGATGCGCGGCTTTCACTCGCCAAGGTACCTCCAGGTGGTGCCGGTCTGGAACTGCCTGGCTGGGTCTACATGGCACCGGGGCAGCGAGTAAGAATAAAGGCTGTCGGACTGCTGCAGTCATCTGGCACGGCGCTGACGCTGGGCCTTCGCATCGGCGTAGCGGAGCCGGTTACCGAGGCTGAGTATCAGGCCCGGCGCGTGCCGGTGAGCATTCCAAGAGAGTTTCTGGAGCGCTTGCAAAGAAACAGTGAAACCAACAGCGTGACCGTTGATGTCAGCTTCGATGACGGCCTGAGTTACACCCAATTTCCGCCCATTACTTTTACCTTGGTGGACTAGACAGGCTGCGCAACGCCACGAGGCCCCCGTACATGACTTCGCGGTAGCGGTACTGATATCAATAAAATGCCGGTCGCATTTATGCGACCGTTCACCAGCAGCCACATGGAGGTGGCCCCATGGCTAATAACACACTGGAAAGTATCACTGCCTGGATGAAAGACCCTCTCACTGATGTGATGTTGGGCTGGGACTCAATCGCGGTGATGGCTCGGGACGAAGTCAATTACCTGCTGCTTGAGGAGTACATTTCCCGCTTCTCATCCAACACGTATCTGAGTCCGATAAGTGGTGAGGTACCACAGGTCGGTGGCAGGTCGAAGGAAAGCATCCATGATTTTATTCTGGACGCCCCCCGTCTCTCGTTCTCCGACAACGACTTGAGCAAATCCCATGCGTCATTGACCTGCGCCATTCTGAGCGGAACCCAAGTGACGATGACCAACAATGTCGACACCTGGGAGGCGGTCAGGGTCATTCGTGTCGATCCACTGCAGGGGCCGAGGCTGACGCTCGACCTGAGCCTGGACAGGGTCCCGGGGATTGTCGATCTGGATGGCCGGGTCAAGCTGGACCTCAAGGAAAGTGACAACTTCATCCTGACGTTCGCCGAGACGATCGACGACCGGAAACTGGGCGGGGATTTTTTCAAGGACTGGTTCAACACACTCCCGGACAACAAGCGTGTGTGGACGCTGGGGTTCATTAGCGCGGGCAACGTTGCACAGGTGCGCCCCGAGTCGTTCAAGATGCGTACCCAGACCAATCCTGCGGGCTCGCTGGACCCAACTGCGCCTGACTATGGCGACGGCGCTGTTCTTGTGTTCATTCGCATGCAAGGCAATGACGAGGGCGGCGACATCCCGGCGCAATACCGATACCTGATACCGGATGACCCGGGCAAGGGGTATTCCGCCACTGTGTTGTTCGATTCAACACGTCTGGCCAGCATTGTGCTTCCCATTAAGCCAGTTACACAAGCGTTGCGTGCTTTGTTCGATTCCCTCGTCCTCAGGGAAGAGTTCGATGGCACCGGCAACATGATCAAGGCGCAAGGTATCAGCGGTCAGTTGGTAATCCCAAGTGTCAGTGAAGAGCATACTTTCTACAGCGGCGGTGAAAAGATCATTGCCTCTGTTCTCCATACCGGGTTCTGGTTTGACGTAGAGAGTGTCAAACCTGGATGGAATATCGGGACTATCGAGCCTCTCCTGATAGAACTGACTGACCATGGCAGCGCTGCGTTTAGCTGGACAGTAAAATGGATGGACGGCTTATATCTCACGTTGCCGGGTGATAACAATAATGTTCTGGTTATTTTTCGGAATGCGATAACAGAGCTGAAATGCACCTACCGTTTTGCGGAAGATGATGAAGAGGGCTTCGTTCTGACGCCTTCTCTGGACATCACGTCGAGTGCGGTGAACCTGAATACGCTAGGGAAGGTCTGAAGTAGGCATCGATTTTTGACGCTCTCATGGCCTGAGGTTCAAAAAAAGCTCGCCCGATCAGATAATTAGACGTTTTCCGCTCTTAACTCATCGATTTTCCTTCAAACAGCACCTTTCCAAGGCGTTTTTCCGCATTACAGGCGCACCTCTCCCATCGCCAGCAGCCGTTTTCGCACCATCCAAAGGTTCGACAAGGCAAACAGAGTAGCCTGTTGCGCGGTGTTTTTAGCCAGCCCGCGAAACCGGACTTTCGTATAACCAAACTGGCGCTTGATCACGCGAAACGGATGTTCAACCTTCGCCCGTAACTGGGCTTTCGTGAACTCGATTTTGCGATAGACCCGTGCGATCAAACTTTTCTCGCCATGCTTTTTATAACGGCTTGGGCGGGCCGCAATTGACCAGATCATCTGACGATCCTGATGCTCCGCACGCTTGTCCACGCCGGTGTAGCCCGCATCACCGCTGACATAGGTTTCCTCACCATGTAGCAATTGATCAACCTGAGTCACGTCCGCCACATTCGCCGCAGTACCCACCAGGCTATGGACTAAACCCGACTCGGCATCGACGCCGATATGCGCTTTCATGCCGAAGAAATACTGGTTTCCTTTCTTCGTCTGATGCATTTCGGGATCGCGTTTGCCGTCCTTGTTCTTGGTCGAGCTCGGCGCATGAATGATCGTCGCATCGACCACCGTACCTTGGCGCAGCATCAAACCTCGATCACCCAGATAGCCATTGATGACCTGCAAAATCCCGCCTGCCAACTCATGCTTTTCCAACAGACGCCGGAAGTTGAGAATCGTGGTTTCATCGGCGATTCGATCCAGACTCAACCCTGCGAACTGGCGCAGGATCGTTGTCTCGTAAAGTGCTTCCTCCATCGCCGGATCGCTGTAACCAAACCAGTTCTGCATCAGGTGAATACGCAGCATCGCCATCAGCGGATAAGCCGGACGGCCACCTTCGCCCTTTGGATAATGTGGTTCGATAAGGGCAATCAAGCCTTTCCAGGGCACAACCTGATCCATCTCGATGAGAAAGCGCTCGCGGCGGGTATGCTTACGTTTACCCGCGTACTCGGCATCGGCGAAGGTCATCTGTTTCATCAGGGAAGCTCGGTGAAAGGTGTTGGGGTATTTTGCCAAATCAGGAAACCTTTTTCAGAGTTTCCCTAGAGTACCCACCGGTCTTTAACGGCAAGCCGGTGAACAGCCCTTTCCTGTTCGACCTGATTGCACGGTTGAAAGCCGAATCATCGGACGCAGATCTGGACGCTCATAAATCCAGGATCCGGGAAGCATTCCAGCATACGCTCACGCCTTACCTGTCGGTCACGTCGCTTATCCATGAGCATATTCATCTGAATTACAATCAGACCATTGTTGCTGATGTGCTCCGTGCGCCCAGAGATATCGCCGTGTTCGGTCGTATCAACCCTCTGAGGGCCGATTTTTCTATTAGCCCCGTCGAGCAGGTGATGGTTTCCGGCAGCACCCACAAATTTGTCCTGGCACCGGCAGGTACGAATGTTAAGTGGGATGTTGAGTGTTTGCAGGGCAATCCTGAGGATTATGGCGCTATTAATGGGACGGGCGTTTATTACGCTCCGACATTGCCAGGCGATACGTCCTTCAACCGGATGCGCGTCACTGCCACTCATGACACGTCGGGCGTTGTCAGTTCGGCGCTTGTCACGGTAGTGGCCAGCTACGCCACTCTCAACCCCCTGATTCAGATCTGCGAGGTGACCCGAACGGCGGAACTGGCGGCGGGGGAAGTGAATCGTGGCCAATTACTCTGGTCGCTCAAAGAGACCGTGATTGGCGAAGGCGGCGACTTGCGCCCCAGTGCACTGCCCGATGGTGATCATACCTATGTTCCCCGCAGACCCGCGTTGCACGATAAAACCTACGTGCTGGACGAGATCATCGTCACCGGCAAGAGCAACCCCCAGGCCCATGCTTCTGCCTGGGTATTGGTCACGCAAAAGATCCCTTTCCTGACCATCAAGCTCGCAGCGTCTGCGCAGGTAGCTGCCGGTCAGGTGCAACTGCAGGCGTTCGCCAATGGCAACCCTCTCGACCCGGCGTTGTTCAAGGTCTATTGGGACATTGGCGCGAAGCTCACCGGGGAAATCAGTGAGACCGGGCTCTATAGCGTCGCGCAGAACACGACCGACAGATTCGTGCTGATTTTTGCCTGGGCCATGCACCCCCTTTTTGGAAAGCTGGAGGGGCATATCATCCTTCCGTTACCACTGGGCCGGTTTGCCCAGGAGTTGGGCATGATGAGCGACAAGACAGCACCCTGAGCGCATTAAGCACATCAGGGTCACAGGTACATCAACATCACAGGAGGTGATGTCATGGCAGGTCACACGGCCGAAAGTCTATTGGCATGGATGAAAGATACAACCCGGTTGCGAGGCTGGGATGCGGTCATCGCGCTGGATGGCGCAAAGGTCAACGGTATGCTCGACGAGACGTATCGGCTCGGAGTGGAGCAGGGGCGGTCCCGCCCCGTGCCGAATGGGAGCGTCACCATTCCCGATACCCAGACATCCCATTTTTTTTCGGGTTGTGTACTCGGTGCGCCAGCCTTGTTTTTCAAGCACATCCCGATGGAGCGCGCTGCACTTGCATGGCAACTGTCATTGCTCGGCGGCTTGCACACCGTCGTGGAAGATATTCATGGGCAGCACATCATTCAGAGAATCGCCGCCTACCAGCCGCTCGACGCTCCTCATCTGAATCTGGATCTTGCGCTGGACAGTCAAGGTCCGAACCTGCTGCTCGACCTCGGCCAAGGGGCCAACGCGACGCTGGATTTTGCCGGTACGCCAGTTGAACAACGCGCGATCGGCGAGTTTTTCCAGAGCTGGTTGAGCAGCCCGGACAATCAGGAACGCGTATTCAAGCTGAGCGTGTTCAGCGACCAGAGCAACGAATTGCTCCAGGTCCGCAGGATAGACGTGCGCTCACAGCTGGAAAGCCCGGAGGCCGAGCCTGGTTCCAGCAAAGGCGCCCTGCTGCTGTTCACCACCATGGCATATGGCGTGACAGGCGGGCTGCCTGATGAAGATGCCGATTTCCGTTACCTGATCCCCAATGACGACAAGGCCGGGTATACGGCAACCGCGGTGTTCTCCGCACATGCGCTGCACCGTGCCGCATTCGGGCATGCCGTTATGCAGCTGCTGCAAACCAATGATTTTGAATTCATCGTTTCTGACGACAGACCGCTACAGCGGATGATCGCTCAAGCTGGTGTGTTCGCTGTACCGAAAAGCGAGTACGAGAGTGCGGATTTTGCCTTCAGGTCAGAAACGTTCAGTGTTCAGGCGTTCAACCGTCAGCACCCGTTGACCATTGACTTTGAGTACAACCAGGTCACGCAGAACTGGAGTTTCCCCTGCACCCTGGATTTCAGCTACCGGGCGCTGAGTGGCAGCCAGTGGCAGTCGCGCAATGCAACGTTCAACGTGAGTCTCAAACATGAGTTTCATCTGACTGCCGACGACTCTGAAGCGCAGGCGATGGAAGGGCATCTCTACACCCCCTATCTTTATGACGAGCACGTCACCCCGGTTGCAGGTCTGCTGGACGACCTGAGTGCCGGGGAGGAGCGGCAGATCAACGGATTCGTGGCTTACACCGTCAAGCACGCACTACTTAAAGGGTTCAGCCAGACACTGGACGCCGGTGGGGCCGAGCGTTTTCTGGACAACTGGCAATTGTCGGGGGAGCAGAGCCTGCAGCCCTTGCGCCGGCAAATGCCTTATGACCTGGCCGTGTTCGGTCGAATCGTTGCAGCACCGGCGGCGTTCAGCGTCGTCGAGCAACAGGCGGTGGTCATCGCTGGAGAAACCCTGCAACTGACCACCCAGCCGGCTCGCGAGGGGCTGGAGTGGGATGTGAAAATTCCGCCGGATGGCATCGCGGGCAGCTACGGCTCCATCAGTAAGCAAGGCCTGTATAAGGCACCAGAGTTACAAAACATGCCTCAGCACTTTCAGCGTGTTCTGGTTGAGGCGGTGGATCCTGTGACCCTTGCGAGCAGCACCGTGTTGATCACCGTTGTAACCAGCGCCATTAGCGTCAACCCGCTGATTGAAGTGTGTAATCACGATGAAAGAGTAAAGCTTTCGGCCAGTCATTCGCGTGGAGGTGTCCTGAAGTGGGATATAGCCAGTCGCACGCCTGAAAGCGGCACCCTGGAAGATGATCCGCAGGGTGGCAAGTTTTACGTAGCTGGGCCAGCAGGGCAGGGCAAGACTTACGTACTGGATCAGATCACCGTCAGCAACGGGCAAAGTATCCAGGGGATCAAGGTGCTGGTACGTCGACACGCCCCGACGCTGGTGGTCAGGGTGGTCACCTCCTCTGGAGGAAAGGTCATCATGCAGGCTTCCGGCAATAACGTTGCGCTTGAGGTCGAGTGGCGTCTTGACGGTCCGGGTTGTTTAGAAACCGATGGTTTGAACGGTGTCTACACCAGCCTCCCCGGGGAGCCGGAGCGTTTTGTCGTGATCTTCGCCAGTTACGAGGACCCCTGGGGGTTCGGCACGATGCAGGGGCATCTGATTCTGCCGCTGCCATTGAGTGATTCTCCTGCCGTATTGCAGGCGCTGGCCCGCTAATCAAAGCGCAGCCAGAGTGCTGCGCGGAGGGTAATGTAATGTCCAACTCCATGAGAGATGTTCTGGATAAACTGAGCGCCGGCAATGGCACTCAGGGCTGGGGGGCTATTGCCGCGATCAGTCGCAGTGATATCAACCAGCAATTGCAACAGCAATACGTAGAACGTTACCAGCGCCTTGCCTTTGTGCCGCTGTTCAGCGGCGAGGTTGGTGCGAACGACCCCATGCTCGATACCCTGACGCTTGCGGGCGTCGAACTGGGTGCACCAACCCTTTCATTTCAGTATGAACTGTCAGGAGAGGTCAGTGTTGTCGTGGCGATGAGTATCGTCGCCGGGCGCTACAGCAGTCTTCACCATGTGTCGGGCGGTGCAACGACCGTGTCCGCAAGCTCCAGGGTTACCAAGTCAATGGGGTTCATGCTGACGCTGAGTGTCCGGCTTTCAACCGATGACACTGGCCGAGTGACGTTCAACCTTGCTGAAGGGTATGACTTTGGCTGCAACCTGGCGGGGCTTGATGAGGCCAATAACCAGCGCCTGGCGACACTCTTTGCCGACAGATTTCAGCAGATTGCGCTGCACCGCGGTGTCTTCTCGGTTGTACAGGTGCAGCTTGCACGATATTCGGCGCAGGCCGTTGAAAGTTTTCAGATACATCCCGTGGTTGCGCCCGGTGCAGACGTCCCGGGCGCGGAGAACTTCGGTGAAGGCGCGTTGCTGCTGCTCATGCGCTTGAGCGGCCATCTCGACCAAGGGCAATTCCCGCCATCAGAAACACTGCCATATCCGATACCTGACGAACACGGCACTGGCAATCAGGGCAAATATGGCACCGTGCTGATGCTTTCCCGGGAAGCGATGTCGGACGTTGATACCAGACGCTTGCCCATTCTCGACAGTTTGCGTTTTACCAGCGGCGACACATTTACAGCGCTCGAACGCTACTGGCACGATGATCTTGTGGTGTTCGGCACTCTGCGTGCAACGCAGGCCAGCGTCACACCCTTATTCACGACCATCAAGGCAGGGCAGACCCAGCGCTTCATTCTGCGTGACGGTCAAGGTCAGGTGATACCGTTGACGGACTGGAGCGCGGTCAGCCTGCAAAGCCATACAACTGCCGGGCACGGTAGCATCTCGGCTGACGGCCTCTACACTGCACCAGCTCCCGAAACGATTGGCCATGACCTGCTGCGCGTCGTGATTACCGCTACCTATAATGATTCAGGTGTCACGCGCACTGCTTCGGCGTTGTTGGGGGTGGTGTTCGAGAGCATGGCACTGGTGCCACGGGTGGCGGTCGTTGCGGGTGGCGCTGAGTCCATGCACCCCGTATCGCTGGGCGCTTCGACGCTGGACGCAATCCCGGTCCAATGGCGGCTGAGCGGCCCGCAGTATGGCGAACTCGGCATGGATGGCGGCGTGAGGTTTGTCGCAGATGCCAGATCCGGAAAAAAAGCGTTGGTCGCGCAGCATATTGATGCGCTGGGGAGCGAGACCGGCCTTGCTACCGTATTGATAGCCAATGGTCAACAGCTGTTGCGTGTCGAGCCCCCTTTCGTGGCCCGCGCGCGCAGACGTCAAGCGGTGCAGTTGAAAGACGACAGCGCACTGTTGCCAGGTCTGCGGCGACGCTGGAAGGTCATTGGCGGCGCTGGCACTGTGGACCCGCAAGGGTTATTCATGCCGCCCGATGTGTCGGTTGTTGCCAGTAGTGTGGTGAGCTGTGAGGTGGTGAACAACGGCGTAGTCCTGGCGTGCGGCTACAGGGTGATCGAGCTGTCCGAGATGGATGAGGAGCCTAGCTGGAAAGAGCTCTCGATGTTCATCATTCTGGTGCCAGGCGGCACCGATAATCAGCGCGAAGGGCGCCTTTACCCCAACGGCTATCAGCAGCTCAGGCTGCAGGTCAAGACTCAGACCATGCCGGTTGATGGTATCGATTACCCACTGAGCGTCATTGAAAGGGCGTCCATGCTCCTGGTCAATGAAGACGGCAACCAGAACCTTGAGTCAGTCAGCCCTGAGCTCGACGGTATATCCGAAGAGGACACAAAAGCCTGGCGCGTGAGTTTGCTACGCAACCGTTTCGAGCTGGCCGGGCCGGGGCTTGGCGCAGAGGAGTCGGACCTGAACGCTCCGGTGATTGTCACTCAGAACTTCTACCTGCACAGCCGGGAAGACACTGCGTTTATCGGAAATTTCTACGCCACCTTCCAGAAGGACGACGGCCAATGGAAGACTTCGCTTGAACTGGAGGACATCAACAGCCTGGTGCAGATAACCCCGCGACAGCTTCCACAGTTCGATAAATTCAATTATATCTTTGTGCCTACACGCGCTACAGGCGCGGGGGGCAATCCTCTGCCCGAGCCGCCACCGGCGGGCGATCCAGATGATCCATTCGATTTCGAGCTGAAAACGGTTGACTACTGGGCGCTGAGCGTCCGCTATCCCGACACCGGACAGTGGGTCAAATTCGAGACGCTGGAATTTCTTGCGGTCATTGACAGTCAGCGGCCCAACGAAGCGGCGAAACGCAGGCGGTCAATGATTCTATGGGAAAGCGAGCAGGCCGCAGAAATCATGTTCAGCTGGACAGGTTATATATTCGACGATGCAGCGGTGAAAGATGATGCGCGCATGATCGGCTTCGACACACAGCTGGAAAAGCTATTAAATAAAGACACTTATCTGACGGTTCCCGTCAAGGTTACCGAGTTCGAAACGGGCAAGTTGGTGATCAGCTTGCATCGGACATACCCGGTTGTATTTATCCCGGCAAGTCCTCCGCCTCCGCCCCCCACGCCGCCGAATCCGCTACCCGAGGCTCCGGCGCGGGATTACCTGTCTGGCTCGCTGGCGGTCAGGCTGCTCGATACTCAGGGTAATGTCCACAAGCGAATGATCAGTTTTCTGCCGCAAGGCCAGGTAGGCAGGCGTAATCGACTTCAGCATACCCAGTATTCGCCGCCCGACAGAAACGAGACGTTTAAACAATCCGATGACAGGGAGTCATACCCATGAATACGCTGATCAAAACCCTTGCAGGTCTGGCGCTGGCCAGCCTGGCAAGTTGCACGCTTGTGTTTGACGGTAGTCAGCCTCCTGCCGCTGACCCTGTGCCCAGTCGCACGATCAGACTTGCAGAAAATAGCGACGGTGGAGGTAACAACTGCAGTTTTACCGTAAAAACCGAATCGGTCTGGCTTAATAAAGAAGACCATTCGTGCAAGAACGACGAAATGAGCTACATAAAGCTGGATAATGTTCGCTCTGCGGTGTTGATACAACTCCGCTCCAATGACTGCAACGAAGACAAAGGCTGGACGTTCACGTTGCGCACCTACATTGAGCCTATTACGACGCTCTGGATATCCATCGATCAACTCAGGGGCCAACCCGCCAATACCATCGTCGCAAAGGGTGTGCTACTGGTCGAGGGCTACAGTGGCGACGAGAATATAACAGGCAAGTTGTCCTGCGTTAATGTGACTGAATCAACTTGATAATCAGTTCGGCTAAGCAGGCATGAAGTGTTATATGCCTGCTCTGCCGACGTGTGACCACGTATTCATTTAGCGCCAGGAGTTCTGGACATGACCACCTCGACATCCGTTCATTCCAATGCCTTCAATTTCATGAGTTACCTTCAAAGTGGTGTGGACCCGCGCACCGGGCAGTACACGGTGTCCATTAACTTGCCCGAGGTCAAAAGCAACGGGCTGCGCGGCCCGGTTGTACCGTTGGTACTGAGTTATAACCCGCTCAATGTGCAGGACAGCGGGTTCGGCCTTGGCTGGAACCTACAACTGTCACAATACGATCCGGGCACCCGGATCGTATCTCTGGGCAGTGGAGAAACCTTCAAGGTAGAAGGCTCCCTTGGGGACCAACTGTGGATGCCTGAAAAGAAGCTCGACAGCTTTCACTTCTACAAACAGGACGACACCCGTTACCGGGTGGTGCACAAATCCGGTCAGGTGGAAGAACTTGAGGTACTTGGCAGTCTGGGTAATCGCATTGCCTTGCCGGTCCGCATCTATTCACCCGAGGGGCATGGTATTACGCTGCACTATGCGTCCTTCGGTGCTTATCAAATGCTCAGCGAAGTTGTGGATGATGACGGTCAGGTGATTCTCACAATCACTCGCGACAGTACCTCGGTGCGGTTACTGCTTTATGGGGCCCCGAAAGCCGACGCAGAGTTTGTGATGATTCTGAGCGGCTCGAACCGTAACGTGGCAAGGATCGAATTGCCGACCGCCAACAAGGCTTCCTGGCGTTTTACCTACAGCATTATTCGCGGCCATTCATGCATTGCCTCGGTGGATACGCCTGTCGGGGGGCATGAAGATGTCTTCTATCAGGACTCCGGGCATCAGTTTCCCCTCAGTGCTGGCCGTGAACCGCTGCCGCGGGTTACTCGCCACCTGACAACGCCCGGGTTTTTGCAGCCTGAGGTCGACGTGCGCTACGCCTACAAGGATGGCGCAGGGCGCGAGCGCAACTTTCTGGGGGCGGGCCTGGATATCGCCTGGGAAGATAATGGTCTGGATAACCTGTATCGATACCTTGGCGCAGCGCCATACCTGTATTCATCGACTGAAACCCTGCGTGTCAACGATGTGGACGTACGCAGCATCGAGCGTGTATTCAACCAGTTTCACCTGCTGGCCCTGGAAACCACGCGCCAGAATCTCAGCATCCTGGAAGTGGACACTCGCTACTACATTGAAGAGGGGAAGCCGTTTGACCTGCAACCCAACTATTGTCAGTTGCCCAAAGAGGTCAGGACGACCTGGCGATTGTCACCAGATGGCAGCGTGCCGCGTACCGAGATCGTCAGCAGTGACTATGACAGTTACGGCAATCTGTTGGCTCAGACTCAGGCTAACGGGGTGACCGAGACGAGTGAATGGTACTCGGTCAGCGGTGAAGACGGCTGCCCGCCAGACCCCGATGGCTTTGTGCGTACCCTCAAGGCAAAAAGCGTTGTTCCGGCGCAATCTGATTATGGCCACGCGCTTGTCCTCGTCACCCGCTATCGCTACAAGGCTTTGCCTGCGCTTGCAGGCAGTGGCCAAAACCTGTGGCTTGCAGCAGAGAGCGAAACGCTGCTGCAGCAAACCACTGATGGCGAGAAAGAGCTGCAACAGACAACGTACACGTATATCGAAGATAACCCGTACGACGCGTTCCAGTACGGGCGCATCCGTCACCAGTCGGTGACCCTGGAGGGGCTGAGTACCACGACTGACTATCGTTACGACCTTCTGCAAGATCCCGATTTTGACCAGACCGTGCAGCAAACCGTACAGATCGTCACCGGTTTTGACATGACACAGAAAGTCATCAGGCTGGAACACTCGCTGTTCACCGGCGAGCCTTTGCTCAATCGCGATGACAACGATGTGGAAATTCGTTATGACTACGACAATCTGCGGCGCGTAGTCAGTGAAACAGTCTCGCCGAACAAGGAGGAGTACAAGGCAACCAGACACTATGAGTATCAGCTTTGCGCCGTGAAGACCGATCAGGCCGAGCAGAGGTTGTTTGATGTCAAGAATGTGCAGACTACAAGCCGCTTTGATGGTCTTGGTCGGGTCATTTATGAGGCTCGCGCCGACGCCGATAATCCTGATGTTCACCGCCGGCTTGACCTGCGTCAGACGTATGAAGCTGCGTATGACGCCTGGGGAGATAAGGTTGAGGAAACCAGTTACGACTGGCTGGACCAGCAGAAACGGGCCCTGACCAACTATTTCGAATATGACGACTGGGACCAGCAGCTAAGCGTCACGGGGCCGGACGGTGTAACGACAATCGAGCAAACCGACCCCGTCGGCACGCAGGCTTCCAACGGCCCGATCCAGCGCCGCTGGACTGAAAGCAATGACGGGCTGCAGACAAGCGAGGTCAGCGAAACCTGGCTCAATCTGTTCGATGAGCCGACTCGTAGCGTTCGCCTGGATCGGCTGGACTGGTTAAGTGAACCGGTCAGCCTGAGCCGTTACCAGTACGACGGGCTGGGGCGCCTCGTCAAGGAAGTCTCCGGTTTGCCAATCCGGGAACGGAGCACAACCTACGGCTATGATGTTTTTGATCGAGTCACGGCAAACACGTTGCCAGACGGGGCGGTCGTGCGTCGCCGCTATGCGCCCCACAGCGGCGAAGACTTGCCGGCCTGGATCGGTGTCGATCATAACGGCAAGAGCAGTGTACTGGGCGAGCAGAAGTTCGACGGGCTGGATCGCATCGTCACCTCCATCACCGGAGGACGCGAGCGTGAGCTCAGCTACACGTCCGACCTGATGCAACCCAAGACAGTAAAACTGCCCAGCGGACGACAGATTGATTATGACTACCTGCCTGAGCTGGGTGATGAACCGCTGAAGCGTACCCAGTCCGACACCGTTGCCAGGCTGAAACTGACCGCCGACTACACGTACGACCCACAAAATGCGCGCCTTATCGGTTCCTCCGAACAGGGTGAAGAGTTGCAGCGTGAGTATTACAGCACCGGGTCACTGAAGAGCGAGCAGCGTACCTCCCAAGGTATTGAAAACACGATGCACTACCGCTACAGCCGGCTGGGTCTGCCGCTGTCCTATATCGATGTGCTGGGCCAGGAGCAACTCAGCGTCTACGACGATTTCGGGCGTTTGGCTCAGACCTCGCTGGGGGAAGTGGTTTCGGATTTCACCTATGACACGTTCGGCCGTACGGCCAGCATCGCCACGCTGGACAGTTCGAGCAATGGCCAGGTGGTGATCAGCCTGGAATATGACGCCCAAGGGCGTGAAGCGCAGCGTACGTTTACGATCAATGGCGCCAACCAGCAAATGGTTCAGGTTTACGATGATGTTGACCAGATGGTCAAGCGAACCCTCAGCGAGGGGGCGGTCATCATTCGCGAAGAGCACTATGGTTACGATCTGTGTGGCCGCCTGACGCAATACGATTGTTCAGGTAAACAGCGGCCGGTGGACCCCTATGGCATGACGATTAGCCGCCAGGTGTTCAGCTTTGATGGCCTGAACAATCTGACCTTGGTCACGACTACGTTTGACGGTGGACGCAACCGGGCGCGTTACTTTTACGAAGGCATTGACCCGGCGCAATTGACCCGGGTGACCAATACACAACTTGCGTGGGTGAATGCCCGGTTGATCCCGGTGAACAAAAATGACAGTACCTATCCGCCGGAAATCAGGCTGACCTATGATCCGGACGGCAACCTGATTACCGACGAGGCTGACCGCCTGCTCAGCTACGATCCGCTTGGCCGACTGCTTGAAGTGAGTATGCCTGCCGGTGATGTTCGTTATCGTTACGACCCGCAGGACCGCCTGGCAGGTGAAACCGGTGAGCAGCGCTTTTATCGCGACGGGGTGCTGGCCAGTCAACTGGGCGCAAGTCAGAACAGCACGTACATGCGTGGCGACGGCTACCTCCTGGCTGAGCAACAGGGAAGTGACGCGCTGCTGTTTTCCACCAGCATCAGCAACAGCGTGTTGAGCGAAGTTCATCCTGACGGGGTCAGCAACCGGTCTTATACCGTATACGGTCACAGCAGCGGTGACGATCCTCCGGCCGGGAGGCTGGGGTACAACGGCGAATTGCACGAGACCGATACCGGCTGGCAATTGTTGGGCAATGGCTATCGGGCGTATAACCCGGTGTTGATGCGCTTTCATAGTCCGGACAGCTGGAGTCCGTTTGGCGAGGGCGGGTTGAATGCTTATGCGTATGGGGAGGGGGATTCGGTGAATGGGGTGGATCCGACGGGGCACGGATGGTTCAAACTACCTAGGATATTTAGGACTCGAAGACTCGAGAAGCAAGCGTGGAAGGCTGATAAGAAAGAATTCTGGAGGTTGATTGAGCAAGATATAAAAAATGAGGGGCTAGAAGGTCGCTATGCACAGGCCTATCGAGATCTTCAAGCAAAAAGCGCTAAAAATAATAAGGCTTATATTTCATCTCTGGTGAAACACAGACGGGAAAAAGCGCTGGAGGCTGAAACGCTAAAGGCGAATACAGGCGATGTCATGAGTTCCTCGAGAGAAGAAAGCTCTATTACGCCAAAAGCGGAGGCCTCGTCAGGTTCGATCTCCAACTTGGGAGGGTTTTCAGGCAGCGACAGGGATGTAGGTTTGCGTAATGTCAGTTCCGCTAAGAGTGAGGTTTTAAGGCGTCAGGATTTTGTGAGGAATCCTATCTTGAAAGAGGTTGAAGGCATAAGATTTAATGCAAACAGTGAGCCTGGGTTTAGTGGTTATTAAAAACTAATTGTTGTGTTGTTTGATAGGTATTTAAAATTAGAATACATAGTCTTTTCTATGATCGGGTCGCCTGCCTGAAAACAGGCGATCTGAATGTTTACTCACTCCACCAAAATAACCCCCTGCCTGATCGCCATCACCAGCGCCGCCTTCAACGACGTCACCCCGAACTTGCGGCGAATATTGCTGGTATGAAAGTGCACGGTCGCTTCCGAACAGCCTTGTATCCGTGATATCTCCCACGCCGATTTGCCGATCGCCACCCACTCCAGGACTTGTCGTTCCTTGACCGTCAACTGGACATCGGGGGGCGTTTCCTGAGAGGGCGGTGGAGTGCCGGGTGGTTTGCCCTTGTCGCGAAGCATAGTGAAGTCCTTTCCCTGAAGATCGCTGCATCACGATACCCCCGCCGTCAACATCGCGAACCTGACATAAATGACAGCGCTGACGGCCTTGCATGCGCCGCAGGGTCTGGCCTGTAGCGTTTTTTTACAGCTTCTTTACGCTCGGCGCCCGTTGTCGATCTCGCGTCTTTACAGCCTTGCTGCAGACAATCATCCCACGCGGCCTGCGCCGTAACCGGTTGTTGCCTGATGGGGAAAATTTCAATGAGCGTTATGGATGGTATCTCTCTGTTGATGGGGGTCGGGCTGTTCATCTATCTGCTGGTGGCGCTGTTGCGCGCCGACCAGAGCCAGGAGTGATCATGCACAGTTACGATTATCTGTTGATCCTGGCCTTTCTGGTCCTGCTGCTGGCGCCTGCGCCGTGGCTGGGGCGTTTCTTTTATCGGGTCATGGAAGGCGAGCGCACCTGGCTGAGCCCGGTGCTGGGGCCGGTGGAGCGGGCCTGCTACCTGATCTCCGGCGTTGACCCGAAAACCGAGCAATCCTGGAAGCAATACGCCTGGGCCTTGCTGGCGTTCAACCTGGCAGGTTTTGTCGTGTTGTTTGCGATGCTGATGCTGCAAGGCCTGCTGCCGCTCAACCCGCAGCAGCTGCCGGGCATGGAGTGGTCGCTGGCGTTCAACACGGCGATGAGCTTTGTCACCAACACCAACTGGCAGGCCTACAGCGGCGAAGCGTCGCTCAGCTACCTGAGCCAGATGGTCGGCCTGACCGTGCAGAACTTCGTCAGCGCTGCGACTGGCCTGGCCGTGCTGGTCGCGCTGTGTCGCGGCATCAGCCGTCGTTCGTCGCACAGCCTGGGTAACTTCTGGGCCGACATGACCCGCGCCACGCTTTACGCGCTGCTACCGATCAGCATCGTGCTGGCGGTGTTTCTGGTCTGGCAGGGCGTGCCGCAGAACTTCGCCCATTACATCGACGCTTTGACGCTGCAAGGCGCGGATCAAAGCCTGCCGATGGGGCCTGCTGCCAGCCAGATATCGATCAAGCAACTGGGCACCAACGGCGGTGGCTTCTTCGGCGTCAACTCGGCGCATCCGTTCGAGAACCCGACCGCCTGGAGCAACCTGTTCGAACTGGTGTCGATCCTGCTGATCCCGGCAGCGCTGGTGTTCACCTTCGGCCACTACGTCAAGGACATGCGCCAGAGCCGCGCGATTCTCGGCTGCATGCTGGCCTTACTGTTGATCGGCGGCGCGGTGTCGTTGTGGGCCGAGTACCAGCCCAACCCGGCGCTGAATATCGCAGGCGTCGAACAGACTGCGCCGCTGGAAGGCAAGGAAACCCGCTTCGGCACCACCGGCACGGTGCTCTGGTCCGTGGCCACCACGGCGGCGTCCAACGGTTCGGTCAACGGCATGCATGACAGCCTCAACCCGCTGGCCGGCATGGTCGCGCTGGTCAACATGATGGTCGGCGAAGTGATCTTCGGTGGCGTCGGCGTCGGCCTCAATGGCATGGTGCTCAACGTACTGATCGCTGTGTTCCTCGCCGGTCTGATGATTGGCCGCACCCCGGAATACCTGGGCAAGAAGCTTCAAGCGCAAGAGGTCCGGCTGCTGGTCGCGACCTTGCTGGTGATGCCTGTCGGCGTGCTGGTGCTGGGCGCGATTGCCGCCAGTCTGCCTGGCCCGGCAGGTGCGATCAGCAACCCCGGCCCGCATGGTTTCAGCCAGTTGCTGTACGCCTACACCTCGGCCACGGCCAACAACGGCTCGGCGTTCGGCGGTTTCAGCGCCAACACCGTGTTCCACAACCTGATGCTCAGCCTGGCGATCTTCATTGGCCGCTTCGGTTACATCCTGCCGGTGCTGGCACTGGCTGGCAGCCTGGCCATGAAGAAAACCGCGCCTCAGGGCCAGAACAGCTTCCCGACCCACGGCCTGCTGTTTGTCACCCTGCTGACTGTCACCATTTTGCTGGTGGGTGGCTTGACCTTCCTGCCGACCCTGGCACTGGGGCCGATTGCCGAACACCTGAGCCTGGGTTTCTGAGGAACCGATCATGAGCACTACTGAAGTTTCAAGAAATGCTGCTGCAAAAGCCGCTGATCCACAGGCCGTCAACGAATCAGCGAAAACCGGCATCGCCGCCCTGTGGCGTCCGGCGCTGGTGCAGGCCTTCGTCAAGCTCGACCCCCGCCAGCTCAAGCGTTCGCCGGTCATGCTGGTGGTGGAACTGACTGCCATTCTGACCACCGTGCTGTGTGTCATCCCCGACCCGCAGGTGCCGACTTCGGTCTGCGTGCAGATTGCCCTGTGGCTGTGGTTCACGGTGTTGTTCGCCAACTTTGCCGAAGCACTGGCTGAAGGCCGTGGCAAGGCGCGCGCTGACAGCCTCAAGGCCGGTAGCGAAGGGCTCAAGGCGCGCATCCGTGACGAAAACGGCAGCCTGCGCACGATCAATGCCAGCGAGTTGCGCAAGGGCGATGTGGTGCGCGTCGAAATCGGCGAAATGATTCCCGGTGACGGCGAAGTCATCGAAGGCATTGCAGCCGTCAACGAAGCGGCGATTACCGGTGAATCCGCGCCGGTGATTCGCGAATCCGGCGGCGACCGCTCGGCGGTTACCGGCAACACCCGGCTGGTGTCCGACTGGCTGCTGATCCGCATCAGCAGCAACCCCGGCGAATCGACGCTGGACCGCATGATCGCGCTGGTCGAAGGCGCCAAACGTCAGAAAACCCCCAACGAAGTGGCGTTGGATATCCTGCTGATCGGCCTGACGCTGATCTTCCTGTTGGTGGTCATTACCTTGCAGCCGTTCGCCCATTTCGCCGGTGGCAGCCTGCCGCTGGTGTTTCTGGTGGCGCTGCTGGTGACGCTGATCCCCACCACCATCGGCGGCCTGCTGTCGGCCATCGGCATCGCCGGTATGGACCGTCTGGTGCGCCTCAACGTGATCGCCAAGTCCGGGCGTGCCGTGGAAGCCGCAGGCGATGTGCACGTGCTGTTGCTGGACAAGACCGGCACCATCACGTTCGGCAACCGCCGTTGCGCTGCCGTCTACGCAGCACCTGGCGTGACCCCCAAAGAGCTGGGCGAGGGCGCGTTGCTGGCGTCGCTGGCCGACGACACGGCGGAAGGCAAATCCATCGTCGAGTTCTTGCGCGAGCAGCACCCGATGAACGAGCCGACCCTGGGGTCGGTGACGGCCGTGCCGTTCAGTGCTGACACACGGCTGTCCGGCGTGGACTATCAAGGCCATGTGTACCGCAAGGGCGCGGTGGATTCGCTGCTGGCGTTCATCAACATGCAGCGCAGCGAGCTGCCGCCGGCACTGGCACGCGAAGTCGACAAGATCGCCAAGACCGGTGGTACGCCGTTGCTGGTTTGCGCCAACGGTCGGCTGCTGGGCGCCATCCACCTCAAGGATGTGGTCAAGCCGGGCATTCGTGAGCGCTTTGAAGAACTGCGCAAACTGGGCATTCGGACCGTCATGGTGACCGGCGACAACCCGCTGACCGCCGCGGCAATTGCTGCCGAAGCGGGCGTTGATGATGTGCTGGCAGAAGCCACGCCGGAGAAGAAGCTGGAGCGGATTCGTCAGGAGCAGGGCGAAGGCCGACTGGTGGCGATGTGCGGCGACGGTGCCAACGATGCGCCTGCGCTGGCCCAGGCCGACGTCGGCATGGCGATGAACGACGGCACCCAGGCGGCGCGCGAAGCGGCCAACATGGTCGACCTCGACAGCGACCCCACCAAGCTGCTGGACGTGGTGCAGATCGGCAAGCAATTGCTGGTCACCCGTGGCGCGCTGACCACGTTCTCCATTGCCAACGACGTGGCCAAATACTTCGCCGTGCTGCCGGCGCTGTTTGCCTCGATCTACCCGCAACTCGGCGTGCTCAACGTCATGCAGCTGGCCAGCCCGCAGAGCGCGATTCTCTCGGCCATCGTCTTCAACGCGCTGATCATCGTCGTGCTGATCCCGCTGGCCCTGCGCGGCGTGCGTGTGCAGGCGGCCAGTGCGGCTCATCTGCTGCGTCGCAACCTGTTGATCTACGGCCTGGGCGGCATCGTGGTGCCGTTTATCGGTATCAAGCTGATTGACATGTTGCTGGTCGGTCTCGGCCTTGTGTGAAACCTGTGCTGCATGCCGGTCGGCATGCAGCCTTACCTGATTGAGGATGTGCAGATGTCCAGTGTATTGCGTCCGGCCTTGAGCCTGATCGTGTTGATGAGCCTGATTACCGGCGTGGCGTACCCGCTGGTGGTTACCGGAGTGGCGCAAGTGGCGTTTCCCGCGCAGGCCAATGGCAGCCTGTTGTATGACGAGGCGGGCAAGGTGCGCGGCTCGGCACTGATCGCCCAGTCGTTTACCGGCGACGAGTGGTTTCAGTCGCGCCCCTCGGCGGGCGCTTTTGCGACGGTAGCCAGTGGCGCGAGCAACTTCGCGCCGAGCAATCCGGCACTGGCGACCCGCGTCACCGAGGATGCCGCCAAGCTGGCGAACGCCGCGCAAGGGCCCGTGCCACTGGCCTTGCTGACCACGTCCGGCAGCGGTCTGGACCCGCACTTGTCACCTGAGGCCATTGCCTGGCAGGCCGGTCGCGTGGCGGCGGCCCGGCAGTTGCCGCTGGATAAGCTGCAGGCGCTGATCGACGCCAGCACCCAGCGCCCACTGATCGGCCCACCGGTGGTCAACGTGTTGACCTTGAATATGAGCCTGAATCAGTTACCTTCTGCACCGCGTAACGCGCAGTTGTAACAAATTGCGCCGTGCCAGCAATCGCTTAACTAAGCTGTCAGTAATAAAGAGAGGGTGGTAACCAACTTGAGTGATTCCGGTCGAGCTGACGCATTGTTGGCCCAGTTACCCCGCGAAGGCCGTGGGCGGCTGAAAGTTTTTCTCGGCGCGGCGCCTGGCGTCGGCAAAACCTACGCCATGCTCCAGGCAGCCCACGCGCAGTTACGCCAGGGCGTCAGGGTGATGGCGGGCGTGGTGGAAACCCACGGCCGCGCGGAAACCGAGGCGTTGCTCAACGGCCTGCCGCAACAGCCCTTGCTGCGCACCGAATACCGCGGCATGACCCTCGAAGAAATGGACCTCGACGCGCTGCTCAAGGCGGCGCCGAGCCTGGTGCTGGTCGACGAACTGGCGCACACCAATGCGCCCGGCAGCCGGCACACCAAACGCTGGCAGGATATTCAGGAATTGCTCGCGGCCGGCATCGACGTCTATACCACCGTCAACGTCCAGCACCTGGAAAGCCTCAATGATCAGGTGCGCGGCATCACCGGCGTGCAGGTGCGTGAAACACTGCCCGATTGGGTGTTGCAGGAAGCCTTCGACCTGGTGCTGATCGACCTGCCGCCGCGCGAGCTGCTCGAGCGCCTGCGCGACGGCAAGGTCTACGTACCGGAGCAGGCGCGCGCTGCCATCGACGCCTTCTTCACCCAGACCAACCTCACCGCGCTGCGCGAAATGGCCATGCAGACCGCAGCGGCGCAGGTCGATAACGATCTGGCGCAGGGCTATCGGCAATTGGGCCAGTCTGCCCCGGCGGTGCGCGGGCGGATGTTGGTGGGCATTGATGGCGACATGCATGCCGAGCGTCTGGTGCGCCACGCCAGCCGGGTGGCCCAGCGTCGTCATCTGCCTTGGAGCGCGGTGCATGTGGATGACGGGCAAACCCTCGACGAGCAATCGCGGGCACGCTTGCAAAACGCCCAGCAACTTGCCGAGCGACTCGGTGGTGAAGCGGTTTCGTTGCGCGCCGGGGAAGTTGCCAGAACGCTGGTGCAGCATGCCATCGAACGGCGTGCCAGCGTGGTGCTGGTCGGGCAATCGCGGCGGCACTGGCGACGCCGGGTGTTCGGTGGTGGCGTCGCGGCGCGTTTGCTGCGCGAAGGGCACGGGCTGGAAATCTCGGTGCTCGATGACAGTGAAGAGCTGCCTGATCAACCGCCGCGTGCGCGCCCGGCGCGCGAAGTGGTGTGGTTCGACTACGGCCTGGCTTTCGTCGCCACGCTGATCGCCAGTCTGGTGGCCTGGGGTGTGGCGGGGGTGCTGGCGCTGCCCAATATTTCCCTGATCTTTCTCGCCGCGGTGCTGCTGGTCGCCGTGCGCAGCAGCATGGGGCCGGCGCTGGCCTGTGCCGGATTGTCGTTTCTGGCTTACGACTTCTTGTTCATACCGCCGAGTTTTTCCCTGAACATCCAGCGCGAAGAGGACGTGCTGACGCTGTTGTTCTTCCTGCTGATGTCGGCGCTGACCGGCAAACTGGCTGCTCGCCAGCGCAGGCAATTGCAGGCGCTGCGTGATACTCAGGAACAGACCAGCGAGCTGCTCGACCTGTCGCGCAAGATGACCGCCGCCACTGACCGCAAAGCGGTACTCAACGCCGCCGAACAGCATTTTTCCGGCTGGAAGGAGCTGTACCTGTGCCTGGTGGATCGCGATACGCAGGGCGGCCTGGTGGTCGAAACCGGCGGGCCGCTGACGTTTTCGGAAGCCGAACGGGCAGCGGCCGACTGGGCGTGGCAGCACGATCAACCGGCAGGCAGCGGCACCGGTACGCTACCTTCGGGTCGCTGGTGGTGGTGGCCGATTACCGCAGAAGAAGGGCCACTGGCATTGCTGGGTGTGTGTGCACGGGAAGGGCAGTCGTTTACCGATCAGCACAGACGGCTGCTGGCCGCACTGACTCAGCCACTCGCCCAGGCCTTGGCCCGTGCGCAACTGGCGCAGGAGCTTGAGGCGGCGCGTCTGCACGGCGAAACCGAGCAACTGCGCAGCGCCTTGCTGGCCTCGGTGTCGCACGACCTGCGTACCCCGCTGACCTCGATGCGCGGCAGTATCGACAGCCTGCTAGCGCTGGGCGAAGCCATTGCGCTGGAGGATCGCCGCGAGCTGCTGGAAGGCACTCGTGACGAGGCTGAGCGCCTGGACCGCTATATCCAGAACCTGCTGGACATGACCCGTCTGGGCCATGGAGCGCTGAAACTGGCGCGCGACTGGGTGTCGCCTGCCGATATTGTCGGCAGCGCGCTGAACCGCCTGCGTGCGGTGCTGACGCCGTTGCAGGTCAGCACGCAGGTCACCGGCGACTTGCCGTTGCTGTATGTCCACGCGGCGTTGATCGAGCAGGCGCTGGTCAACGTCCTGGAGAACGCGGCACGTTTTTCACCCCTCGGCGGGCGCTTGCAAGTAACGGCCGGCGTGGTCGACAGCGAGCTGTTCTTCTCGGTCAGTGACGAAGGGCCTGGCATCCCCGAGGATGAGCGGGCGAAGATTTTCGACATGTTCTACACCGCCGCTCGCGGTGATCGCGGCGGGCAGGGCACCGGGCTCGGCCTGGCAATCTGTCAGGGCATGATCGGCGCGCATGGCGGACGGCTCACGGTCGAGGAAGGCATCGACGGGCTGGGTACGCGCATCACGTTGTTTCTGCCGCTACAGGCCCAGCCTGACGCTGAAATGGAGGAACCCGCTTGAGTCAGACGGCAACCATTCTGGTGATCGACGACGAACCGCAGATTCGCAAATTCCTGCGCATCAGCCTTGTCTCGCAGGGCTACAAGGTTCTGGAGGCGGCGACCGGGACCGAGGGGCTGACCCAGGCGGCGTTGAACAAGCCTGACTTGCTGGTGCTGGACCTGGGGCTGCCGGACATGGACGGTCAGCAGGTATTGAGCGAGTTTCGCGAGTGGTCGGCGGTGCCGGTACTGGTGCTCTCGGTGCGCGCCAGCGAAGCGCAGAAGGTCCAGGCGCTGGACGCCGGGGCCAACGATTACGTGACCAAGCCTTTCGGCATTCAGGAATTTCTGGCCAGGGTCAGGGCCTTGCTCAGGCAGGTCTCGGGCAGCGACAAGCCCGAGTCGGCCTTGAGGTTCGGTCCGCTGACGGTGGATCTGGCCTATCGTCGTGTGCTGCTTGATGATCTGGAAGTGGCATTGACTCGCAAGGAGTACTCGGTGCTGGCACAATTGGCCCGGTATCCGGGGCGGGTCATCACCCAGCAGCAACTGCTCAAGGATATCTGGGGTCCGACCCATGCCGAAGACAGCCACTACCTGCGCATCGTAGTCGGGCATTTGCGCCAGAAACTGGGCGATGACCCGACCGCGCCGAGGTTCATCATCACCGAGGCCGGGATCGGCTATCGATTGCTCGCGGACAGTTGATGGCCTGAACATGAAAACAACGATTGCGGCGTCCGGGCCACGGCACTTTTAGTGCGCCCGACCGTCAAAGCCGCACACCCCACATTGATCCTTGAGGTAACACCGCATGAAAGCCTTTATCTGTCTGCCATTGCTGGTCTTTGTTCTTGCAGGTTGCGCCGGCAAGACCGGGTATCGCGACAGCTGCGGCACCCAGATCGACGCCGCCTGGCATGAGCTCGATCTGGCCAAGGCCGAAGGCTTTGCCGGAACCGTCAGTTACTCCAAGGCCCTGTCGCTGCTGACCGGCGCCAAGACCCAGCAACAGTTCGAAGCCTTTGAAGGCTGCACCGAAAAAGCTGAAAAAGCCCGCTTCTACATCCGCGAATCCCGCGCTGGCCGCTGATAGCTGATCCTGCACCGCGTCGCAACGGCATGGCGACGCGGAAAGTTCGCACGATAATTGAGATTATCGTTCCTCACGCTCCAGCGTAGGAATGCCCTGGGTGACGCTCTGCGTCACAAATTTGCGCCGCGCCGAGCATTCAAGACCGGACGCAGAGCGTCCAGAACGGCATGCCGACGCGGAGCGTCGCACGATAGTCGGGTTTTTCGTTCCGCGCGCATCACATCAAATCCCTACCGACTCTAGCGAAACGGCCTACGCTCACCGTAGAGTGTTCAGACGTTTTGCATCGCTTGCAGTCCCGCAGTCATGCAGCTGTTTTCGGAAGGGGCTTTCGATGGGTAGAAAACTCGATGCGTGCCTGAGCGCCATCAATGAAGTGATTCTGGGCAAGGAAGCGCAGGTGCGGCTGGCCATGACCTGCCTGATCGGCGGCGGGCATCTGCTGATCGAGGACTTGCCGGGCATGGGCAAGACCACCCTCAGCCATGCGCTGGCGAAAATTCTTGGCCTGAGTTATCAGCGCATTCAGTTCACCTCCGACCTGTTACCCGGCGATATTCTGGGCACCTCGGTCTTTGATCGCGACAGTGGGCAATTCACCTTCCACCCCGGGCCGATCTTTGCCGAGCTGGTGCTCGCCGATGAAATCAACCGCGCCACGCCCAAAAGTCAGAGCGCTTTGCTGGAAGCAATGGAAGAAGGGCAGGTGTCCATCGAAGGTGCGACCCGACTGTTGCCCGATCCGTTTTTTGTGATCGCCACTCAGAACCCGTTCAGTTCGGGTGGCACCTTTGCGCTGCCCGAGTCGCAGCTCGACCGCTTCCTGATGCGTATTTCCATGGGCTATCCCGCCAGAGCCGCAGAAAAAGCTTTACTGCTCGGCGAGTCGCGCCGTGAGCTGTTACCGCGCCTGCAACCGATTCTGGATCACGCCCTGCTCGGTCAGCTTCAAGCGCAGGCGCGGCAGGTGCGCGCCAGTGATGCGCTGGTCGATTATGTGCTGCGGCTGGTCGATGCGACGCGCAGCCAGGCGCAGTTTGCCTACGGCCTGTCGCCCAGGGCGAGCCTGGCGATTCTGGCGGCGGCGCGGGCCTGGGCGATGTTGCTGGGGCGCGATTACGTGATTCCCGAAGACGTGCAGGCGGTGCTGCCGTCGGTGGTTGGCCATCGGCTGCGTGAGCGCAGTGACCCGACCGGGCATGGCGGCGGGGCGCTGGTGCAATGGTTGTTGCGCGAGGTGCCGGTGCTTTGATCGAACCGCTCAAACCGCGCTGGCAACGCTGGCTGGCACGACGTATTCCCCCGGCGTCGCGCATCACCCTTGACCATCGGCGCATCTTCATCATGCCGACGCGCACCGGCATGACCTTTGCGATCGTGCTGGTGCTCATGCTGCTGGTGGCGATCAACTACCAGAACAGCCTGGCTTACGGCCTGACCTTTCTGCTGCTGTCAGTTGGTGTGCTGGCCATCCTGCACACGTATCGCAACCTCAGCGGCTTGATTCTCAGTGCCGGTGTGGCGCGTTCGGTGTTTGTCGGCGAGCCGGTGCAACTGCGCCTGCGTCTGGAAAGCGCCGGGCAGGCCCATCACGCGTTGGGCCTGGGCTGGAGCGCAACAGCCCTGCAATCGGGCGATGTACTGCCACGCGGGCTGACTGACCTGGAGCTGACTCTGCCTGCCGAGAAACGTGGCTGGCTGCGTGCGCCCAGATTACGCGTCGAGAGCGTCTTTCCATTGGGCGTTTTTCGCGCCTGGAGCTGGTTGGACCTGGAGCAGAGCGCCTTGATCTACCCACGGCCGTTGTCCGGGACCCTGCCGCTGCGCAAAGGTGTGCAGCCCCATGCTGAAGACGACGGCCAAGCGACTCAGGGTGCCGGTGTCGATGATTTTCAAGGCCTGCGCAGTTACCAGCCGGGCGACAACCGCAGCCGTCTGCACTGGAAAGCGTACTCCCGAGGGCAGGGCCTGCTGGTCAAGGATTTCACTGACTTGAGCGGCCATGACCTGTGCCTGGACTTCATGGCACTCGGCGGCGACATTGAGGAGCGCCTGTCGCGCTTGTGTTACTGGGTGCTGGAGTTGTCCCAGCGTCATCAGCCTTTTGCCTTGCGCCTGCCGGGTTTTCTCTCGACGGTGGACAGCGGTGACGCGCATCGCGAAGCCTGCCTGCGCGCCCTTGCGCTCTATGGTCTCCGACCATGATCAACAGGGCCGATGCCATTGCCGCCGTGTCGATAACCGCCGCGCCCATTGCGCGTGTCAGCCTCACCTGGCTGCTGTTGGCACAGGCGCTGGTGGTGCTGCCATTTGTCCAGCACGTGCCGATTTCCATCACCCTCCTGTGGCTGGGCTGCACATTCTGGCGGGTTCAGGTGTTTCGCATGCGCGCCCGGCTGCCCGGCACCTGGATCAAGTCCGGGTTGCTGGTGGGCACCGCGGGTGGCGTGTACCTGGCCCGTGGCAGCCTGGTCGGTCTGGATGCGGGCGCTGCGCTGCTGGTGGCGGCTTTCGTCCTGAAAATGCTGGAGATGAACAACCGTCGCGACGCACGAGTGCTGATCTTCCTCGGCTTTTTTTGCGTGGCGGTTGGCTATCTGTTCGAGGACAACCTGCTGTGGGCGCTTTTCAGTTTGTTACCGGTCGGGGCGTTGCTGGCTGCGTTGATCGGCCTGCAACAATCGGATCTGGCTGGCAAATCCGCCGATACGCTCAAGATGGCCTTCAAACTGATGGCCCAGGCCGTGCCGCTGATGCTGCTGCTGTTTGTGTTTTTTCCGCGCCTGGACCCGCTCTGGTCCTTGCCGCAACCGAGCAACAAGGGTGTCACGGGGCTGTCCGACAACATGGCGCCGGGCGACATGGCAGAACTGAGCAAATCCCCCGCGCTGGTATTTCGTGCCAGTTTTGAGGGGCCGATGCCGGCGCGCAATCAGCTTTACTGGCGCGGCCTGACCCTTGAGCAGTTCGACGGACGTCGCTGGTCGCAGTCGGCACGCGCGCAGACCGTGCAGGTGCCGCAGTGGGAAAAACGTGGCCCTGCGCTGGCCTACAGCATTGTCATGGAGGCCAGCGGTCGACCTTGGATGCCGAGCCTCGACGTGGCGCAAACCACGTTGCCCGACGTGCGCCAGATGAGCGATTTTCGCCTGCAACGCAGACGGCCCATCGAGCAGTCGTTGCTGTATGCCGTCAGTTCCTGGCCGCAGAGCCTTCGCGACCCGCAGTCCAGCGAGCAGATTCAGCGGCAGAACCTGCAACTGCCCGCCAAAGGCGATGAGCAGGCTCGCCAGTGGGCCGCTGACCTGCGCCGTCGCTATGCCAGGCCGGATGCGCTGGTTGAGGCCATGCTCGGCTATTTCAGCGACCAGCCGTTTCATTACACCCTCAAGCCTACGCCGCTGGGTAACGACAGCATTGACGAGTTCCTGTTTGCCAGTCGCCGCGGCTTCTGCGCGCACTACGCCGGGGCCATGACCTTTGTACTGCGTGCTGCAGGCATTCCGGCGCGGGTGGTGGCCGGGTATCAGGGCGGCGAACTGAACCCGGACGGGCAGTACCTGACGGTGCGTCAGTTCGATGCCCACGCCTGGGTCGAATACTGGCAGCCGGGCGTGGGCTGGCGGAGTGTCGACCCGACGGCGGCCGTTGCGCCGCAACGTATCGAACAAGGTCTGGAGCAGGCACTGGCGGCTGACGAAGCGTTCCTGCAGGATTCGCCGCTGTCAGCGCTGCGCTATCGCAACGTGCCCTGGCTCAACACCCTGCGCCTGAGCTGGGACAACCTCAACTACGGTTGGCAGCGCTGGGTACTGGGCTATCAGGGACAACAACAGTTACAAATTCTCGGCCGCTGGTTTTCCGGGTTTCAGGCACCGGTTTTTGTAGCGGGCATCGTGCTTTCACTGGGTTTGATTGCATTGTGGCTGTTCAAGCCATGGCAGCGCGAGAGCGATTCGCAGCTGCGCGTGTTCGGCGCATTTGAACGCTTGCTGGCCCGCCATGGTCTGCGTCGTATGCCGGGTGAGGGCGCTGATGCGTTCTGCCGTCGTGCGGTGTTGTTCTTTCCGCAGCATGCCGAGGCTATCACCGCGTTCATTCGCGAGTTTCAGGCGCAGCGCTACGCTGGACGACTGGCCTCGGCGAGTCGCCTGAGAGAGGCGTTGAGGGCGCTGCGTCGGCGTTTGCCGTGGAGAGTGTCAGCCGTCAGGGACAGGCATTCATGAGTCGTCTTGTCGAAGGGGAATTGCATGTCTTCAATGGTCAATCATCTGGTTGCCGAAGTGTTGGCGCTGGATGTCAAATTGCTCGCTTGTCAGGCGCGTCTGGCGGTTTCGACCGACAGTGAAGCGCTGCATGATTTACGTACCACCGTGCGGCGTCTGCGCAGCGTGTTGCGCCCGCTGCGCGAGATTCCGGCTGCCGCAGAACTGGAAGAAGCCGCCAAGGCGGTAGGCCAGTTGACCACGCCGTTGCGGGACATGCAGGTGCTGGCCGCGTTTCTCGAAGAACAGGGCCTGAACGAGGCCGCGTTCAAACGCGACCAGTACCTGGGAGATGCCTGCCCGAAAGTCGCCACCTCAGCCGAGCTGGCCGGTTTGCTGGCGCTGATCGACCGCTTTCCGCAAACGCTGCGCGTGCAGCAGCGGCAGGGGCTGTTGCGCGGGCTGCGCAAGACCATCGAAAAGCGCATGGACAAGCAGTGGAAGAAACTGCGCGTGGCCATCGCCGAGCCTGGGCATGACCGCCACGATCTGCGGCTGCTGATCAAGCGCGTGCGTTACGCCGCCGAAGCCTACCCGGAACTCAGCCATCAACCGAAAAACATGCAGGCCCGGCTCAAGTCCGCACAGGGCGAACTCGGCGACTGGCACGATCACTTGCAGTGGCTGGCGCAGGCTGAAGAGCAGGCGGACCTGGCACCCTGCGTGCCCGGTTGGCAAATCGGCATCGTGCAGGCCGAGCGCAAGGCCGAAGCGTCACTCAAACGGCTGGCCAAAGCCTGTTTCTGATCTGGCAGGCCGTGGCAGTCTTTTCGCGAAAAAGTGCCATTCAAGCCGCACTAATGGCCACTATGAAGTATGCGGCTCAGAAAGAGGATGGTTATCATCCAATCACTGAATCCTTCATTGAATATTGAGTAACGAATTCTGAGCCGTTGGAGTGACCATGACCTTTTCCGAATTGATCGATGCCGCCCGTGACAACCCGCACTCGGTGACCATTCCTGCCGAATGGTCCCAGGGGCGCGCCTGCTTTGGCGGGTTGATGGCAGCGCTGACCTATGAGGCAATGCGCAAACAGGTGCCGGAAGGGCGGCCAATCCGTTCGCTGGCGATCACTTTCGTTGGCCCGGCAGCGCCCGGCGTGCCGATTGCTTTCGAGGTCGAAATTCTGCGCCACGGCAAGGGCGTCAGCCAGGTGCTGGGGCGTGCCGTGCAGAATGGCGAGGTGATGACGCTGATTCAGGGCAGCTTCGGCGCGGCTCGGGAGTCGATGATTGCCGTGGCCGCCCAGCCCGCACCAGACCTCACACCGCTTGAACACTGCCCGGAGCTGCCTTTCGTCAGCGGCCTGATGCCCGACTACCTGCGCTTCATGGACGTTCGCTGGGCGTTGGGTGGCATGCCTTACAGCAATACACCCTCACCGGCGATTGGCGGTTACGTGCGGTTTCGTGATGAGCAGCAGGCCAGGCCCTTGAGTTAAGCGTACATTCTGGCGCTGGTTGACACCTGGCCGCCGGCGATATTGCCGCACCTGAATAAACCCGCGCCTGGCAGTTCGCTGACCTGGACCATCGAGTTCGTTCAGCCGCAGCCCGCGCTCGATACGCTGCAATGGTGCAGCTATCGCGCGGTCATCGAGCATGCCAGCGACGGCTATGGTCACACGGCCGCAGCTTTGTGGAGCCCTGAAGGCGAGTTGATTGCGATCAGTCGCCAGACGGTGACGGTGTTTGGCTGAACAGGCCGGTCAAGGCTTCTGAGCGAGCCGTGCGGCGTCCTTGCGCTGGAATCCCAGCGCCGCCGCCAGCCCGATCACACCGATAGCCATCGATGAAAGGCTTTCGGAAAACATGCCATTGAGTACCAGCAAGGACGCAAGTATGAACAGGGGGACGGCAATCAGATAAAGAGTAACGCTGGCTGATTGCTCTTGATGATCGATGTTGTCATGACGTTGGTTGTGGTGCAGATCAAGTGGCTTGTTCATGTTCATATTGATGTCCTCTTCAACACGGTATTCAGGACGACTTTCAGTGTGTCGTTCAATGGCTGAAGAGTAGGCCTGCCTCCGGTCGTCCGCGAGTCAAGCCTTTCTATCGTATCGATAGCCTGTTACAGCCTGAGCTGGCCGATGGCGCTGCTGAGCTCGCCCGCCAGTGTGGCGAGCTGGTCGCTGGTGCTGGCGGAATCCACCGTCTGAATCACCGTGCGCTCGGTGACATCGCGGATGCTCACTACGGCGCGGTTCATGTCCTCTGCCACCTGGCTCTGCTGCTGGGCTGCAACGGCGATCTGCGTGTTGCTTTCGCGCATCTGCGCCACCGCGCTGGCAATCGCCGCCAGGGCCTCGCCGGCTTCCCTGGCCTGTTGTACGCATTCATCGGCCTTGAACGAGCTGTCCTGCATGAAATCCACCGCATCGCGGGTGCCGCTTTGCAGGGTCGAGACCATCGTGGTGATCTCGTCGGTCGAGGTCTGCACGCGCCTGGCCAGGTTGCGCACCTCGTCGGCGACCACCGCGAAGCCCCGACCCATCTCCCCGGCGCGTGCGGCTTCGATGGCGGCGTTCAGGGCCAGCAGGTTGGTCTGCTCGGCAATGCTGTGGATCACGTTGACCACGCTATTGATCTTCTGGCTGTCTTCGGCCATGCGCTGGATCATTTCAGCCGTCTGCTGCACACCGCTGGAAAGCCCGGCAATCGACACCTGCACACGATCGACAACGCCCTTGCCGGTGACCGCCAGCGCATCGGCGGTCTGCGACTGATCGCGGGTGGCCGTAGCGTGCTGCGCGATGTGGTGGACAGTGGCCGTCATCTCGTTGATCGCGGTGGCCACCTGATCGGTTTCACTTTGCTGGCCGAGCATGCCCTGGCGCACATCCTTCATGCCCGAGGCCAGATGCGCGGCGCCCTCATCGAGGCGGCTGGCGGTCTGCGAAACGGTGTTGACCACCCGCTGGTATCCGGCCTGCATAGCGTTGAAGGCCTTGGCCATCTGCCCCACTTCGTCGTCACTGCGGTTGGCTACGCGGGCTGACAGGTCGCCGCTTTTCTCGACATGCAGCATCACGTCCTTGAGCGCGTTGAGCTGGCTGAGCAAAAAACGGATCAACAGTTGCGAGGCGCAGAGCATCAGCAACATCAGCACAAAAACGGCGGCGGCGTAGTGCGTGAAGCGATCCAGCAGTATTTGCTTGAAGGTCGGGGTAAAGGCCAGCACGGCAAGCTGCTGACCCTTATTTGCGGGCGCAAGCCAGGCCCCGTTCAGCCATTGACCACCAGACGGTTTATCCAGTGCAACCCAGCCGCTGCCGTTTGCCAGTTCTGGCAGCGCCAGCCCGTTCAGCACGGGCGCCTGACCTTGGGTGTAGACCAGCAGCGTGTCGCTGGAGGGCAGCGGTTTGTCGGCAGGCCAGGCGCTCAGAAGCCGCGCCTGGGCTTGCGCAGCTTGGCGTGAGGTTTCTGCGCGTGCCTGTTGTTCGAGTTGCAGGGCGAACAGCACCAGCAACAGCGTGGTGAAAAAAGCGACCGCGTTGACGGCCCAGAATTTGTACTTCAGTGAAAGGTTGCCAAGCCATGAGCCCATGAGCGGTCTTCTTTGATGATCGTGTGGAATAGCAGCAAGATGCCATCACGATGCCTCATCCATCAACGCCGCCCTTGATGCGGGTCAACAAAGCTGCAGATTTTCTTCCTCTGTCTGTTGCACGGTCGGCAGGTCGAAAAACGCCCGTGCGCAGGCCGTGCTATGACGCGCCAGGTCTTCCTGACTTTCGCCCCGGTGCAACGCCACTTCGCGCAATACTTCCGGCAGATAGGCGGGCTCGTTGCGACCATTTTTCGGCTTGGGGCGCAGGCTGCGAGGCAGCAGATAGGGCGCATCACTTTCCAGCATCAATCGACCGCGCGGGATGTTGCCCACCAGCGCATGCAGGTGAGTGCCACGCCGTTCGTCGCAGATCCAGCCGGTGATGCCAATGTGCAGGTCCAGGTCCAGGTAGCTGAACAGCGCCGTCCGCTCCCCGGTGAAGCAATGCACCACGGCCGCAGGCAGGCGGTCGCGGTAGTCGCGCAGAATGTCCAGCAGACGCTGATTGGCATCGCGCTCGTGGAGAAAGACGGGCAGTTGCAGTTCCACGGCCATGACCAGGTGCGCTTCAAGCACCTTTTCCTGCTGAGGGCGAGGGGAGAAGTCACGGTTGAAATCCAGCCCGCATTCACCCACGGCACGCACGCGATTTTCCTTGAGCAGGGCATGCAACTGTTTCTCGGTGTCGCCGGTCCAATCGCTCGCTGAGTGCGGGTGGATGCCTGCGGTACAAAACAGGCGTTGCGCGCTTTCATCGAGTTCGTGACACAGCTGCAAGGCTTGTTCGCTGCCTTCGACACTGGTGCCGGTGACCACCAGTTGATCGACGCCTGCGGCATAGGCGCGGTCGAGTACCGCCTGTCGCTGCGAGGCGAAGCTTGCGTTGGTCAGATTGACGCCGATGTCGATGAGTTGCATGGTGCTACCTCCAGCTGAAGGCTGCGGAGCATACCAGAGCCGCAGTTGCAATAAGAAATAGCCAAGAAAAAGCTGGGTATTCAAATGATTGAGCGAGAACGCTCGACGACTTTCTTCGCTGTTCGATGCGGCTGCGTGACCTCAAGATTCCTTTTTCCTGTTTTTTTCCGGCATTGCCCTGGGGAAGTGAATGACCCGATCCGCGCTTGTGTCTTTTATCTGTCTGCTGGCCTGTTTGCCGTTGCAGGTGTCTGCACGTCAGTCCGGCCCCGATGCGGTCCAGCACAGCACGCAGGTCCGCGATCTGCCCACCATTCGCAGCAGCAAAGTGTTGAAGGTGCTGGTCAATCAGAGCCGCAACAGTTCCGGCGACGTCAAAGGACAGGAAATCGGCGTCGAATATCATCGCCTGCAAGCCTTCGAGCAATACCTCAACAGCCATGCCCGCGACGGACAGAAAGTCACGTTCAAGATCATTCCCAAAGCCAAGAACCAGCTGTTGACGGCGTTGCAGCGCGGCGAAGGCGACATGATCGCGCCTGGCGAATTGCTTGATGTCAGCGAGGCCAAAGGCATCAAGGCCAGCGCGCCGATCGTGCATGACGTGCCGCTGGTGCTGGTCGGCGTTCGCGGTCAGCGCAGCCTGCGCCGTGTGGATCAGTTGTCCGGGCGCACGCTGAGCCTGCCCAACGGCAGCGCCGCCGATGAAGCCTTGCATCAGGTCAACCGGCAACTGGAGCTGCGCAAATTGCCGCTGGCGAAAATCGAATGGGTCGACCCCAGCCTGGCCGTCGAGGACGTGCTGGAAATGGTCCAGGCGGGTATTTACCCGATGACCCTGGTCGAGCAACCCATTGCTGAACGTTGGGCGAAGATCATGCCTGAGTTGCGCATTGATCGCGGCCTGACCTTGCCGACTCACGGTGACATCAGTTGGTTCGTGCGTGACAACGCCACCCTGCTGCGCGCCAGTGTCGACGACTTTCTCAAGGGATATAAACCGTCGGCCCAGCAGGACCTGGTGTTCGCCAAGGCGTACAAGAACACCTACAAGGTGAATAATCCACTGGTCAGCAACAATCGCCAGCGTCTTGAGCAACTGCGCCCCATGCTGCAACGCCACGCTGATGCGCAAGGCATGGATTGGCTGGACCTCGCAGCGCTGGCATTCAAGGAGTCCAGGCTCGACCCGGCCGCCAAAGGCAGCGGCGGCGCGACAGGTCTGTTGCAGATCACGCCGTCTGCGGCGAAAAGTGTCGGCGTGTCGAGCATTCAGAGCGCCGACGACAATGTCCGCGCCGGGTCGCGTTACATGGCGCAGATCCAGCGCAAATATTTTTCCAGCTCCCGAGTCAACGAGCGCGAGCGCATGGCCTTCGTGATGGCGGCCTACAACCTGGGGCCGGAGCGCGTGCAAGGCATGCGCGAGGAAGCGCGGCGACGCGGACTCAATCCCAACCAATGGTTCTTTCAGACCGAGCGCGTGGCGATGGAGCAGGGTGGGGCCAATGTGGTTGCTTTCGTGAACAGCGTGAACAAGTACTACCTGGCATTTGATCGCGAGCGCGATTCGCTGGAAAAGAGCGGTAACAAAACGGTGGTAAAACGCTAGGTATCGATTTTTTAGATGATTATGCGCCGTTATTTGCGATGTTTACATGAGTCGATTTGATTATGATGGCGTCACTTTCTTCTAATCAATTCCGGAATTTGCCCGCATGAACACATTGATCAAATCGGTCCTTACTACCCGCGCTGGCTACGGTCTGACTCTCCTGCGGGTGATTGTCGGCATCGCGTTCATTGCCCACGGCAGCCAGAAACTGTTTGGTGCCTTTGGCGGATACGGCCTGGAAGGCACGGCGCAGTACATGGAAAGCCTGGGCCTGACGCCCGGCTACCTGATGGCACTGATGTCCGGCAGTGCCGAGTTCTTCGGCGGTGTGGGCCTGCTCCTTGGCCTGCTGGCCCGGCCGGCCGCGGTGGTGGTTATTGTGCTGTTGCTGGTGGCGATTTTTACCGTGCATATCCATAACGGCTTCTTCATGGCCAACAACGGCTACGAGTACGCACTGGCGTTGCTCGGCGGCGCGTTGGCGGTGCTCATCGAGGGCGCGGGCAAACTGTCGCTGGACCGCGTCATCGCTCGATAATCAGCTATGCTTGATCCACAAAGCCCGCTTGCTGCGGGCTTTGTGCGTTTGCAGCACCTGTCCATCAGCTGCACTGGCACGGATGGCAATTGACAACGAATGGGGCGTTTCTCTAGGATGCGTGCTCAAGCGCCGATTTAACAACTACTTGCGGGGCGCCTGGCAAGGCTCATGCCTTGTCGAAATACCGCTAAAACGTTGGTTCGGTGTTGCCTCTCACCGCTGCCCAGCGGATCTTGCGAGGCAGAGAAAAAACCATGAACAACCTGCGCCCCCTCATTCGTCTTTCCCCGATCAGCACGGTCTTGTCCCGCAAGAATCCGAAAATCCTCCTGAGCGGTTCTCATCAGCCCACGCTGTTACGTTATCTGGATGGCTGGCCACGTCGGCGCGGCGGTTCCTGCGCGTTTCTGATCCAGTTCATCGATCCTCAGCAATCGCTAAGCCATTTTGCCAATGACCAGTTCGACCTCGCTGTGGTGCAGTCACCACAAACGGACAACGTCGAGCAGGTCATTCGTGACCTGACGCGTATTGCTCGTCAGGGCTTGATTACGCTGGGTTGATGCACGAACAGCAACGCTGGGACTGTGGCCGCTTTCAAGTACGCCATGTGCATAAGTGCTTTTACTCTAATAATGCTTGCATTTCGCCATCTCTCGGCATGATGATCTCGCGCACTGCCTCACCTGTTATTTCTCACGGTGTGCCGGGCGCAATGCGTCGAGGTCACGAAAGGGCGCTGGAACCCTTTCTACTCAGGCACTTTTCAGCGTGGAGATGACTGTTTAATTCCTGGTAAAACCACGACTGCCTCGAACATGTTTCACCCCTTGCCTCGGATGGTTGAGTTTTTCTGGAGGGATTCCCTTGAGTGATCGTGAGCTATTGCGTAGACCCTCGGAGCCCGACGTTCTTGCTGTCGGGGCCTCAGCTGCGTTTGTACGGGTCATTCATCAGGTTGATCAGATCGCACCGACAGGCCATACGGTACTGATCACCGGGCCGTCGGGGGCAGGAAAAGAAGTCATCGCCCAGCGCTTGCATCGGCTTGGGGTGAACCCGCTCCATCCCTTTGTGGATATCAACTGCGCTGCATTGCCAGCACACCTCATTGAAGCAGAGCTATTCTGTCATAGCCGAGGTGCGTTCACCGGTGCCGTCCATACCCGTGTAGGTCACTTTGAAGCGGCCGGTAGCGGGACGCTTTTTCTGGACGAGATCGGTGAATTGCCTCTTGCCTTGCAGCCTGTGCTGTTGAGGGTGCTGGAGACGCGCAGCTTTCGCCCGCTGGGCAGCAACCTCGTCCGGGCTTTTCAGGGAAGGATTGTTGCGGCCACACATCGCAACCTTCGTGAGATGGTTGATCAAGGCCTGTTTCGTGAAGACCTCTATTACCGGCTGGCTGTTTTTGAAATCGTCTTGCCAGGCCTGGATCAGCGTCCTGAAGATGTTGTGTTGCTCGCGCACTATTTTGCCAGCCGGCTATCCAGACCTCTGAGCTTCACCCCGGATGCTGACGTATTGCTCGCCCGTCAGCGCTGGCCAGGGCATGCCCGTCAATTGCGCACTCTGATCGAACGCCTGAGTGTTATGGCGGACAGCACACTTATCAGCGCAATTGTTTTACAGCCCTTTCTGGAGGTGTCTCGTTCGCAAGAACGGCTGCCGCCACCCCGCGACATCGTTGACGACCTGATGCGTTTACCGGGCAAGGACAAGTTGGCTGCTGCCGAGCAGTTGCTCATTGACCGAGCGCTTCATCTCTCCAGCGGAAACAAAAGCGCAGCCGCCAAGTTACTGGGGGTCGGCCGCAAGGTAATCGAACGACGTCTGAGAGGGCGCGAGCGCGATTTACCCGTGCAATTTGTTTTAAAGCAAGCCAGTCAGGCAATCGCTCGGTCCGAGTTTCAGGCCACGATTCAACTGCTTCAGGCCGCGCTGAGCCAGCGCTACAGCCAGCCGCCCAACCCTGTTGTGGGACGTCGGTTTTTTGAGCTAAATCGGCTTATGGGGGTGTGCTATCGCGGCCTTCAGGGCTGGCTGAGCCCGGATGCCCGAGCCTGTGATGAAGCGGCCCTGCATGCCGGAACGGATATCTGTGAGCCCGCGGAGCTTGCTGCGCTGCAGTTCGGTGTCTGGAGCAGTCAACTGATGGCGCTGGATTTGCAACAAGCACGCTCTACGGCTCAGATAATGTTGCGCCGGGCGCAGGCGAGCGGCGTTCCGGAAATGCTTGAAGAGGCTCAAATCGCCCTCGCCAATACCCTTTACTGGCTGGGCGACAACGAGCGCTGCCTGTCCATCATTGCTCAATCGGGGTTGAGCGCTGACGTAGCGCGCAATCGCATTGGTCAGCAAGGCATCAATTTTGCCGCGCTGGCATTGATGCTTGAGGGGTTATCCGCGTTTCACTGTGGTCTTTTCACCCAGGCAAGGAAAGCTCTGGATGATCTGAGAGCGCTTGGAGCCGAACGATATTCTGCTTTCAGTGACGCGGTCATTTTGCAGGGTGTGGTCTGGCTCGCCTGCCTTTTTGAAGAGGGGACGATAGTGGGCGACTGCGTTCAAGAGCTGATACAGGTATCGCGGGAGAACGGGTTTACCTTCTACCTCGGTGTCGGACAGATCTTTCAAGGTTGGCACATGGCCCAGAGATCACCCATCGAAGCTGGGCTGGCCACCATAGTGGAAGGTTACGAAAAACAGATGCTGCAACATGGCGGGCATTTGTTTTATTCATTCCAGATCTTGAAACGCGCCGAATTGCTGTTGCGAGATGGCCGCTTCGAGGAGTCCGAGGCGCTGGTCACTGAGGCGTTCGGCAGGATCGATATAACGCAAGAGAAGGCCTATCAGAGTGATCTGATGATCATCAGGGGGCGCTCGATCCTTGCTCAGGGCAACGTGCAGGAAGCCGAGCGTGCGTTGCGCAGTGCATTGTCCATGGCGTTTGCGGTGGGGTCGGTGTCGGCGCGAATATCCGCAGCGACATACCTCGCCACTGTGCTCATTGCCCGGGGCCAATCGGATCAGGCATGCGAAATTCTGGATCATGCAGTCGGCGGCATTTCTGCGCATCATGCGCCCCCCATTCTGTCTCGATCTCACGCCCTGTTAGCCACGCTTTTGCCAACACGGATACCGGTTTCCTATAACTGAACTGCAAGGATGAGAACCACGATGGCATTTGTACTCAATGGTCAGGATCTGGATGCGCTTGCGACGGGTGGGTGTTTTTTCGGCAGTGGAGGCGGGGGCACGCTTTCATCTGCCAAAGGGCTGCTAAGGCATTTCAACAAGGGGGCTTATTATCCGGCTGATCAGGTGACGGTGGTGACGGTCGATGAAGCGGTCAGCGCAGCCGAAGGCGATGCCGTCATGGTTGCGTACATGGGCTCGCCACAGGCAATCAATGGCTCGTCCTATCCCGAAGGTCCCGTGGGCGCTGCCGAAAACATACAGGGCAAACTGGCTACTCAAGGCCGCAAGCTTGCCTACATTGTCCCGCCAGAAAGCGGCGCGCTTGGGTTTGTGGTTGCGTGCCTGGTTGCTGTGCGGCTTGGTTTGAAAGTCATTGACGCCGACGGCGCAGGGCGAGCTGTGCCTTCGCTGCCCATGCTGACTTATGCGGCGGCCGCGATTTCGCCAAGACCGGCAGTGCTGGTTAGCCAGGAAGGTCTGCAGGTGGAACTCGACGTGACCCCGCGAGACGGAGAAAACGGCAGTGTCACGCACCAACAGGATGTGGCTGCGATCATTGAAAACATGATGCGGCCCATTGTTGCGGCCGCCCAGTTCAAGGAGTTCGGAGGGCTGGCGATGTGGGTAATGGCCCCGGAACAGTTCAGTGCAGCCTTGCCGATTCATGGAACGTTGTCCCGCGCTGTGAAGACGGGGCACGCCTTGGCTGCTGGTGAGCTGGACACGGCGGCACGCATGCAGGATTTCCTGAAGCGTGAATCGGGATTGCTGGCCCGCCCGATATTCACCGGGCAGTTCAAGGCGGTCGAAGTGAGCACTGGCGCGGGTTTCGATGTTGGAAAGATGCACATCGTTTCAGCCGAGGCGACGTGTACGGTGGTGTATCAGAATGAATCGATGCTCGCTTGGGACAGTCGCGCCGCTGCGCCATTGGTAACCGCTCCCGACAGCCTTGCTTATTTTGTTTCCGGCCCCGGGCAAAGTGTTTATTCCAACGGCGACGCTGTGCTTGCTGATGGCACGCTCAGCCCCAGCCTGAAAGACCGCACGGTCACGCTGTTCGCCTGGCAAGCCGATGCAGCGTTGCGAACGCCGGATGGGCAGATTCTCGCCAGCTTCATGGGGCTGTTGGCCGATATGGGGTATCTGGGGCCTTACATCAGCGTTGAAGCCATGCAGCTTGCGACAGCAGGGGAGTCTCGCCCATGAGCGCTTATCGAGTTTGTATACTTGCTCCGGTAGGCACCGATGCTTACAACGATCGTTTGATGGCGTCGATCGCTGCGGTTTTACCGCCGGACATAGCAGTGCAGGTGCGAAACCTGCCGGGTGGCAGTCCGTGCATCGAGAACCGGGGAAACCTGCTGGGGAACGGCCAGTATGTGGTGACGCAAGCCATCGAGCTGGAGAAAGAAGGCTTTGACGGGGTGTGGTTGAGCGATTTTGATATGTGTGGTGTAGAGGCGGCACGCGAGGTGATCGATATCCCTATTATTGGCGGCTTTCCTCCTTCTGCTTTCACTGCACTCGCGTTGAGTCAGCGCTTTTCAATCATCACGATTTTGCAAAGTACGCTGGCCATGCAGCGTGGTCACATAGCCGCTTACGGCCTGAGCGAATCTTTCGCGTCTATCAGGGCCATTGATTGTCCGGTTCCGCAATTGTCGAACATTGACGTGGTGGTCGCCAAAACCGTCGAGCAGGCCTTGCTGGCTGTTCGGGAAGAGGGTGCGCAGTCGATTCTGCTGGGCTGTACCGGGTTTGTCGGCGTTGCCGAGCGTGTGGCAGAAGTGCTGGAGGAAACGTTGGGGGCTTATGTGCCGGTGATTGATCCCAATCAGGCAGGTTTCAGCTTTCTTGTGTCATTGGTGCGCATGCGGCTCAGGCCCGGCAGGTTGTGTTACAGCAAGGCCAGTCAATAACGCAAAAAAGCTGAAAGGCGAGGGTATCGCCTTTCAGCAGGCTTACAGCCAGGCTGAGCCTATTGAATCAGCTAAAGGTGGCCGTGTTACCGTTGAGGGCCGTGCACATATAGCCCAGTGGATGACCGCCGTTATGACGCACCTGATATTCGTGATGAACGGTTAGACCTGCCGGGTTAGTCAGGTTGGTCACAGCGAATGGGGTGTTGAAATGGTCTGCGTGCCCGAGGGAAATAGTAGCAGTTCCCGCTTCATTCAGTATTTCAGTATTCAGATCGACAGCATTGACGATGTGTTGGCCCAGATGATCGGTTTCCAGGACTGTCACGCTTGCCATACGGTTGACGGTCCACGTGCCATCCGCGTTGTAACTGACATCGAAGGTAGTAAAGCCAGTGGTGGCGTCGCACAATGCGGCGTCGATCGACGCACTGGTAAAGTTCATTACTGTGCCAGCCGTATAAGTACCCGTTTGCACGTAGAACTTAAGAATCGGTTGGCAATCCAGATTGGTGGTTGGCTCCAACGTCACGAAGTTGGACAACACGACAGAGCCGCCTGCGATTTTGACAGCGGAGCCGCCGTTGTATTGTTTTAGCGCAGGATTATAGGTCGGCACTTTGATTCGAAAGGCACCGGCCTGCACGGCAGGCACATTGGCAGGCACCGACAGGCCGAGAGCTGGAAGTACCTGCATGGTCGTAGCGTTGTTAGTTGCAGCACCGCCTGCCGCAGTTGTCAGGTCGATGGGCTGAATCGCTGAACTGAATCCTGAGGGCTGGCCTAACGCAGGAGGCTCGGTTCTCTGTTGAGCGCCTGCGTAATATTGCAGGTTCAGTAAAAAGCTGTAAGAGCTACCACCTTGAGCGGTGGGAAGGATAGGCGTCGATAACAAACTGTTGGAGTAGACCTCAGGTCCTCCGGTATAAGCAGCTGGCTGCTGGAAGAAGTAAAGGTTTTGCAGGTTTTGACTATTGTTAACAACGTTGATTCTGATCAGGATTGCCATTGGGTATACCGTCCTTAGAGTGAATAGCCAAACGTCATGCGAGCGCAGACCGTTTAAAGCATCGAGCAGGTGTTGGGTGTAGCGTCTGGAGTCAGGCAGCACGGGTGCTGTGTATTCAAGCCGCCGATGAAGAGTGATCCTGTTGTTGATAAAAAACCGTATCAGTTTGGTATCTCTCAGGACTTTAATCGTCAGCGCTCAGTTTATGAGTTCGATATGCCCGCCATATTTCATTATTTCCTGCCTCAAGCACTCCAGTACGGTGACACCGGTGTGTCCCGGCGGCATGCTTACATGCAGGACATGTATCGCGCCTGGAAAGACCCGTGCGACGTCATGTGGGTGATGGCGTTGTTCGACAGGACAAAGCAGGCTGCTCAGTGCGATGCCATAACACTCGGCGAAGTGACGAGCCGTTCTGTGCAATACAGGGCGTCCGGCCTCGGCTCTTTTGATGGACGCAATCGAAATGCACAATCGCCTGTCCTGGCAATGCAGCGCCAGTGACTCTTGGCTGTGACCGGCGTCCTTGCGAAGTTTTTTCAGTTGGTCGGTATTGAGTCTGACTCGGCCATCACTGTCTATTGCCGCATTTATCGTATGGGCCGCTGTCATAATGCTCTCCGTGTTAATGAAGATAAGAACCCCTGGGGTGCATCCAATCAGCAAGTGTCATGCCGTTTTTCAATACACTGATTTAATTGATAAAAACTTTCGCCTTTCAATTTTTCAAACAAAAGTGGACGAAATCGACCACTTGAAACTCTACGAGTGGCCGGGTTTGTCCATAGAGTCGCGCCGTGCAGGCCCTTTTCTGATCAGTGGGTGCAGGGCTTGGCTGGATAGCGACCTTGAGTAATGTAGAAGGCATATTGCTGGCCCCCGGCATTTGATCTGACAGGCAAAATCGCCGCCTTATCAAAGGATTAGGTGGTTATCGCATGCGTTTGGTTTATTGTGCTGTAGCGTGCTTGACGCTTTGCGGGCTGGCTTTTTCCGTTCAGGCCAGAAACGCGACGGAAAACGAGCGTTATCTGTGCCGTTGGGGTTCGACCATTGCCGGCGGTGCTCAGGCTTCCAAGCTGTCGGGCGTGACGCGCTATGGCGCGCGGCAGAAGCTTCAGGCGCGCAAGTTCGTCAAACAGTGGATGCGCCCTATGGCCTTACGCATCACCGAGCAGACCTACGACAGCGAATCGCGTTTGAAGCCTGATGCGGTCAGCAAGGTGTACTACGATGGCTGCATCCAGCACGAGGTGGCGCGTCGTTAACCCTTGATTGCCCGTTGAATTGATTGTTGCGGGGCCGGAGAACGTCTTGAGTACAAAAATCATCACCCAGGGCGGACACGAAGCCCTGAAGAAAGAACTCGACTATCTGTGGCGAGAGCACCGGCCCGACATCACCCAGAAAGTCGCTTGGGCAGCGTCGCTGGGGGATCGCAGCGAAAACGCGGATTACCAGTACAACAAGAAGCTGCTGCGCGAGATCGACCGACGTGTGCGCTACTTGCGCAAGCGCCTGGAAGACATGCGTGTGGTCCAGTATTCGCCGGAACAGGAGGGTCGGGTATTTTTCGGTGCCTGGGTCGAGATCGAGAACGAAGCGGGCGACCTGAAGAAATTTCGCGTTGTTGGCTACGACGAGATCTACGGTCGCAACGACTACATTTCCATCGACTCGCCCATGGCCCGCGCCTTGTTGAAAAAGGAAGTGGGCGACGAGGTGCTGGTCAACACGCCGGAGGGCGAGAAGCTCTGGTTTGTGAATTCGATTGTTTATGAGCGGTGAGGCTGGACGCAGAGTGTCCGGATCAGTGTCAGGGCGAAGGAACCCGACGAAGTCGGGCCGGAAACGGAGCTGGGATTTTGCTTGCTTTGATCCTTCAAAGTCAGTCGCTCAGGGGCGAAAAGGTGACTTGAGCCGTAAACAAACATCACTGACATCGCAGAACCGCTGTGTGACGCAGAGCGTCACGAACTGCATACCGACGCGGAGCATCGGCACGATAGTCAATTCCTGACGCGTTGCGCATAACGCGGAGCACCGCCCAGCTTCTCGCCTCAACTCAACCCTCGCGCAGCACGGTCAGCGGGCTGACGTTCAGCGCGCGTCGAGTACCGAATACGCCGGCGCCGCCGACCAGCAGCGCGCCGATCACCGGCAACAGCAGCAACCAGGGGTGCGGTTGCCATTCCAGGGAAAAGGCGTAGCGGTACAACACGAAGCTCACCAGCTCGCAACCCAGCGCAGCCAGCACGCCACTGGCAGCACCCAGCAAGCCGAATTCGATGCGTCGCGACTTGATCAGCAATGCCCGTCTTGCGCCCAGCGCCCGCAGCAGCGCGCCCTGACGTATTCGTTCATCCAGGGTCGCCTGCAACCCTGAAAACAGCACGGCAATACCTGCCGCCAGCACAAACAGCAGCACGAACTGCACAGCGAGGGTGACTTGATCGAGAATGCTGCGCACCTGCGCCAGCAGCGCCTCGACACCCAGAATGCTGATTGACGGGTAGGCCCGTGACAGCTCGACAATCTGCTTGTCCTGGCCGGGAGGCAGATAGAAGCTGGTCAGGTAAGTGGTCGGCAAATCGGCCAGTGTGCCTGGCTGGAAGATCATGAAGAAGTTGGGCTGGAAGGTGTCCCAGTTCACCTCCCTCAAGCTGGTGACCTGCGCCTCGCGGGTAAGTCCGCCGACGATGAAGCTCAAACGGTCGCCCAGTTTGATCTGCAGGCTGTCGGCCAGTTTGGCCTCAATCGACACACCAGGCGTCACGTTGTTCTGGCCGTCAGCGGGCAGGTCTTTCCACCAGGTGCCAGCGGTCAGGGTATTGCCCTCGGGCAAGTCGGCAGCCCAGGTCAGGCTCAGGTCCCGGCGTGTGGCGTTCTCGCCACGCGAGTCCTTGGTGACGAAACTGCTCACCGGTTCGCCATTGATGCTGGTCAGGCGTCCCGGTACCACCGGATACAGCGGGGCAGAGTGGGTGGACAGCTTGCTCAGCGTCTGGGCGAAGTTGTCCTTGTCGGCGGGCAGCACATTGAGCACGAAGTAGTTTGGCGCATCCTTGGGCAGCTGGTTCTGCCAGGTGTCGAGCAACTCGCCACGCAGCAGCGCGATCAAGCCCATCGACAGCAGGATCAGCCCGAAGGCCAGCGACTGACCGGCAGCGGCCAGCGGGTAACGCAGCAGTTGCCCCAGACCCAGTCGCCACGGCAGCGACGCCCCGGCCAGCAAGCGGCGCAGGCTGTTGAGTGCCAGCAGCAACAGGCTGCCCAGTATCAGCGCAGCGACCACGCCACCGCCCAGCAGGGCGAATGTCAGCACCAGGTCCAGGCTCAGGCGCCACATGATCAGGCCCAGCGCGAGCAGCGCCGCGCCATACACCAGCCATGAACTGGCGGGAATCGGCAGCATGTCCCGGCGCAAAACGCGTAAAGGCGGCACGCGGCCCAATGCCGCGAGTGGCGGCAGGGCGAAACCGGCCAGCGCCACCAGCCCGGTGCCCATGCCTGCCAGCGCAGGCAAGAGGCCTCCCGGTGGCACGCTGGCCGGCAGCAGGTTTTGCAACAGGGCGAACAGCCCCAATTGTGCCAGCCAGCCGAGCAGTGCGCCGCTCAGGCTGGCCAGCAGGCCGATGATCGCCAGTTGCAGGCTGAACAATGTCATGGTTTCGCCGCGCGACAGGCCCAGGCAGCGGAGCAGGGCGCTGGCATCGAAACGCCGTGCAGCGAATCGGGACGCCGACAGTGCAACAGCGACGCCTGCCAGCAGCACTGCGACCAGGCTCGCCATATTCAGGTAGCGTTCGGCTTTGCCCAGTGCGCCACCAATCTGCTGGCTGCCGTCGCGGGCGTCTTTTATTTCCTGGTGCGGTTCAAGGCCTGGTTCGATGGCCTTGCGGTAGGTGGCCAGCGCCTCTGGCGGGCCGCTCCACATTTCCCGGTAGCTGACCCGGCTGCCCGGCTGCACCACACCGGTGGCGGCCAGATCCTGCAGGTTGATCATCACCCGTGGGGTGAGGCTGTAGAAGTTGCCGGCGCGGTCCGGCTCGTAGGTCAGCACGCGGGTCAGTTTCAAGGTCTTGGCGCCAACGTCGATGTCGTCGCCAATCTTCAAGTCCACCGCAGGAAACAGCCGCGCCTCGGCCCAGGCTTCACCGGGTTTCGGGCCGCTGCCGGCCTGCTCGGTCTGATACAGGTCCGGTGCGCTTTTCAGTTCGCCGCGTAACGGGTAGGCATCATCCACGGCCTTGATGCTCGACAGCTGGATCCCGGCATCGGTGGCGATCACACTGGAAAAGACCACAATCTGCGCATGCTTGAGCTGCAGGCGTGTGCCTTCTTCAATCTGCTCTGCGCGTGCCGGGCTTGAGCCTTCGACAACCAGATCAGCGCCGAGAAACTCGGTCGCCCGCAACAGCATCGCGCCGTTCAGGCGCGCACCGAAGTAGCCGATAGCGGTGCTGGCAGCCACGGCCACCAGCAATGCAAAGAATAAAACACGTAATTCACCGGCGCGGGCATCGCGCAACAGTTGGCGTGTGGCAAGGCTCAGCAGACGGGCAAAAGGCAAACGTGCCATCAAGGCTCCAGCGGGGCGACCAGGCGGCCCCCTTCAAGACGGATCAGACGGCGGCAGCGATGGGCGAGGCGCTCATCGTGGGTGACCAGCACCAGCGTGGTGTTGCGTTCCTTGTTCAGTTCGAACAGCAGGTCGCTGATGCGCTCGCCGGTGTGACTGTCCAGGTTGCCGGTAGGTTCGTCGGCAAACAAAACGTGCGGATCGGCGGCGAAAGCGCGGGCAATCGCCACGCGTTGCTGTTCGCCTCCGGACAACTGGCGTGGTGTGTGGGTCAGGCGCTTGCCCAACCCCACGCGCTCCAGCAGGTCGCGGGCTTTTTCGCGGGCGTCCTTGCGGCCTTCGAGCTCCATCGGCAGCATGACGTTTTCCAGTGCATTCAGGCTGTCGAGCAACTGGAATGACTGAAAGACAAACCCGACGTGCTCGGCGCGCACTCTGGCGCGCTGGTCTTCATCCAGCTCGCTGAGGTTGCGGCCTGACAGGATGACGGAACCGGCGCTGGGCAGGTCGAGCCCGGCGAGCAACCCGAGCAGCGTAGATTTGCCCGAGCCGGAGGCACCGACGATGGCCAGCGTGTCGCCCTTGTTTAGTTCCAGGGAGAGTTCGTGCAGGATGGTAAGGTCACCTTCGGTGCTGGGGACCACTTTGCTGAGGTTTTGGGCACTGAGAATACTTTCACTCATGGAGAATCCGATGCGTGCGTGGTTTTTAAGTGCTGGCCTGGGGTTGTTGCTGCTGTCACAGGGGGCGATGGCGGGCACAGTCTTGATCGTTGGGGATAGTATCAGTGCGGCTTTCGGCCTGGATACCCGTGTGGGGTGGGTCAGCCTGCTTGAACAGCGGCTCAAGGCCGAGGGATACACCGACAAGGTGGTCAATGCGTCGATCAGCGGCGACACCAGTGCCGGGGGCCAGGCGCGTCTGCCTGCGCTGCTTGCAGAGCATAAGCCCGCGCTGGTCATTCTCGAATTGGGTGGCAACGACGGGTTGCGTGGCCAGCAGCCAGCTCAATTGCAACAAAACCTTTCGTCGATGATCGACAGCTCACGCGCGGCCGGTGCCAGGGTGCTATTGCTCGGTATGCAGATACCGCCCAATTACGGCCCGCGTTACACCACCGCCTTCAAAGAGGTCTACAGCCATCTGGCCGAAGAGAAAAAGGTGCCGTTCGTGCCGTTCTTTCTCGAAGGTGTCGGCGGGGTGCCCGGGTTGATGCAGGCCGATGGTCTGCATCCCGCCGCAGCGGCGCAGGGCAAGTTGCTGGAAAATGTCTGGCCGAGCCTGAAACCGCTGCTTTGAGGCTTTCCCGGGCGGGGGCTTTCGGCTAATGTGGCGCCCCCGATCTGGAGCCCCCCATGCCGCGTCCCGCCTGGTCCCTGTATGCCTATCAAATGCTTGAGCCCCATGAACAGCTGGATCTGTTCGCCTGTCAGGAAGTGCGCGTCCATCTGATCGCTCGCCAACTGGAGCTGGGCGGCTCGATTGATAGAACATTGTGTGGCACGTTGTTGCCAGCGCAGCCGCAAATGCGCGCCGTCGAGCTGCAAGCCATGCGCGATGAGCGCCTGTGCCCGTTGTGCAAGGCCATCATGGACGCGCAGCGCAGGGGGATGAATCCGATCTGGCCTGAACTTTAGCTGTCGACGCCGCGCACGGGCCTTGCGCAGATATCCCCGATCCGGCAAGTGCCGGTGTACACTTCAGCGCTTGTCTCCACAGTATCGTTACCCGAAGGATCTTCCCGGATGTTGTCGCGCATTCCAGCCGTTACCCGCTGTCTGTCGCTTGCTGCTCTGTGCACGGCGAGCTCTGTCCATGCTCTGGAGTTTCCATTGCCGCCGCCTGGCGAGGACATCGTTGGTCAGGTGCAGGTCATTCAGGCCAAATACGAAGATACCTTCGCTGACCTGGGCACTAAATACGACCTGGGCTATCTGGAAATGATCGCCGCCAACCCGGGCGTGGACCCGTGGCTGCCGGGTGCCGGCAAGGACATCGTGCTGCCGACCCGCTTCATTCTGCCGCCGGGCCCGCGCGAAGGGATTGTCATCAACCTCGCCGAATACCGCATGTATTACTACCCCAAGGGGCAGAATGTGGTGCACACCTACCCGCTGGGCGTCGGTCGTGAAGGCTGGGGTTCGCCTATCGGTGTAACCAAGGTAACGGCCAAGACCCCGAACCCGACCTGGACACCCCCTGCCTCGATCAAAGCCGAGCATGCTGCCGACGGCGATCCATTGCCCAACGTCGTGCCGGCTGGCCCGGATAACCCGCTGGGTCCGTTCAAGTTTGGTCTGGGCCTGTCCGGCTATCTGATCCACGGCTCGAACAAGAAGTTCGGCATAGGCATGCGCACCAGCCACGGCTGTTTCCGCATGTACAACAACAACGTACTGGAACTGGCCGACATGGCCCCGGTCGGCACCACGGTGCGCATCATCAGCGAGCCCTACAAATTCGGCCTCAGCGGCGGCAAGGTCTATCTTGAAGCGCACACGCCAGTCGACGACCTGGGCAACCCGTCCGTGGTCGACAAACACACCGCCGTCATCAACGCGCTGCTCAAACGTGACGATCTGGCCAACAACCTGCGCATGAACTGGGACATGGTCCGTGACGTGGTAGCAGCCGAAGACGGCATGCCGGTGGAGATTGCAGTGCCGGGGGTCGCCTCTGCGAGAGCGGAAGAACCGGTGATTTTTCAGTAGGGCGGCCAATTGCCTCTCGTGCCAGCGCGTGTTGGCAGTCGCATCTTACATCGGACGCAGAGCGTCCAGAACGGCATGCGACGCGGAGCGTCGCACGATAGTTGATAATCAAAGCGCTTTTTTTACCGCGATATCACTGACGACACCGATTGCGACGTAAGTGACGGCTGAGTCCTGACGCTGATCCGGGGGATGCGAGGCAGGACGCCGAGCAAGCCGCATTCGGGCCATGGATGGCCCGTTGCGGCGGCCCCCGGATCAGCGTCAGGGCGAAGGAACCCGACGAAGTCGGGCCGGAAACGGAGCCTGGATTTTGGTTACTTTGATTCTTCAAAGTCACTCGCCGAGGGGCGAAAAGGTGCCTCAAGTCGAACCGAAATCTCACTGACATCGCAGAGCCGCCGTGTGACGCAGAGCGTCACGAAATGCATTTCCACGCGGAGCGTGGGAACGAGCATCAAAAGCTCCGCCGTCCGCGAGCAACGACCCTGTCAAAAAAAGAATAAAAAAAAGCCGACCCGTTGCCGGATCGGCTTTCAATAACCCCGGAGGATTATTACTTGCGGCTAGCCTTGTCCAACATGCGCAGAGCGCGCTCGTTGGCTTCGTCAGCAGTCTGCTGAGCTTTTTGAGCAGCAGCCAGAGCTTCGTCAGCCTTGCGGTAGGCTTCGTCGGCACGTGCTTGCGAACGAGCAGCTGCGTCTTCGGTAGCTGTCAGACGAGCTTCGGTTTCTTTGGATACGCTGCTGCAACCGGTAGCCAGAACTGCGGCCAGAGCCAGAGCAGAGAATTTCAGAACGTTGTTCATCGTGTTCACCTTCAAGGAATTTTGTTCAAATTAGTCATCTCTCGAAAATGAGAAAACGACCGGCGTACATAGTACCCATTGTTTGTAGTAAGTAAACGGACCCAGCGCAAGAAGCTGCTAAAATTCCCGGCTTTGAAAGTGTTCCGCGTTACTTCTCAAGCGTTCTGTACAAAAACTATCCACATTTACCGGGCTCCGGTTCACTTCAGGCATTCCGTGGTCACGCCAGAACGTGTTTTCTGCCGTCACTGTGTTTGACTGCCGGTCGGCGGATTGTCATTTTCATGTGTTTTTACCTCTACCGCGCTTGAGCATCTTCAGCATTGGTGCCTACTATCCAAGCGTGCTGTTTGTCGAGATCGGCAATGCTCTTTCCGGTGTCAAAAACAGGCACTGGGTGGCGTAGATGTTCCTTCGCCGGAAAAAGATCGGTAAGGTAGGGGTCAAATTCCAAGACCCGCGAGGAGTAGCGATGAGCGAGGCGTTGTCCATCCACCATGACGAGACCGGCCATCATTTTGAAATCATTATCGACGGCCACCGTGCCTATCTGACGTATATGGATCTCGGTAAACAAACCCTGGATTTTTACCGCACCTTTGTTCCCGACGCCTTGCGTGGTCGCGGTATTGCCGCTGCCCTGACCAAACAGGCACTGGACTACGCCGACAGCATTGGCTATTCGGTCATACCGTCCTGTTCTTATGTCGAGCGTTACATGGAACTTCATGACCTGCAGTCGCAAGCGGCCAAGCTCTGATCCGGCTTTTCTGCTGATGGCACCCAGAAAAACGCCGAGCATCTGCTCGGCGTTTTCGTTACTGCACTAGATCGACTAGATACCGATCATTTACGCGTGCGCGCCGGCAGTACGCCCTTGAGCTTGGCATGCATGCTGCGCAGGGTTTTTTCAGTGCTTTCCCAGTCGATGCAGGCATCGGTGATGGAGACGCCGTACTGCAATTCCGACAGATCCTTGGGAATCGCCTGACAACCCCAGTTCAGATGGCTCTCGACCATCAGGCCGATGATCGACTCGTTGCCTTCCAGAATCTGGTTGGCGACGTTTTCCATCACCAGCGGTTGCAGGGCCGGGTCCTTGTTGGAGTTGGCGTGGCTGCAATCGACCATGATGTTGGGGCGAATGCCGGCCTTGTTCAGCGCCTGCTCGCAGAGCGCGACGCTGACCGAATCATAGTTGGGCTTGCCATTGCCACCGCGTAGCACGACGTGGCCATAGGCGTTGCCCTTGGTGGTCACGATCGACACGCCGCCTTCCTGGTTGATGCCCAGGAAGCGATGCGGGCTTGAGACCGACTGCAGAGCGTTGATGGCAACGGTCAGGCCGCCGTCGGTGCCGTTCTTGAAGCCGACGGCCGAAGACAGGCCGGAAGCCATCTCGCGGTGGGTCTGCGATTCGGTGGTGCGCGCGCCGATGGCCGACCAGCTGATCAGGTCCTGCAGGTATTGCGGGGAGATCGGGTCCAGCGCTTCGGTTGCGGTCGGCAGGCCCATTTCAGCCAGGTCCAGCAGCAGTTGGCGGCCGATGTGCAAGCCATCCTGGATCTTGAACGAGTCATCCAGGTACGGGTCGTTGATCAGGCCTTTCCAGCCCACTGTGGTGCGAGGCTTCTCGAAGTACACGCGCATGACCAGATACAGCGTGTCGGAAACTTCCGCCGCCAGTACCTTGAGGCGCTCGGCGTACTCTTTGGCCGCTTTCAGGTCGTGGATCGAGCACGGGCCGATCACGATGAACAGGCGGTGATCATTGCCATCGAGAATGTTGCGAATCACTTCGCGACCCTGGCTGACAGTCTGCAGTGCAGCGTCGGTCAGCGGGATGTCGCGCTTGAGCTGATCCGGTGTGATCAGAGTCTCGTTGGAGGCAACGTTGAGGTCGTTAATCGGTAAATCAGCCATCGTGTTACTCATCAGGTCGCGGGTACTGGCCGCCAACGGTCCCCCGTGCGGCGGTGCCCAGCAGGTTTGAGCGCAGCGGGGAGCGGAACCTTAGCGCGTTATCGCGCTGTTCGACAATAAGTAAACGAGGTATCGGGCAGGTTCGACGTGGTTGCCGGCCGAGTTGCGCCTCTGTGTTGCAAGACAAACCGCCGCCACGGATAGTGTGTGGCCTTGAATACCCGGACAGCCAAGGGAGTTTTTATGACCACTGAGCCCCATCGGCCGCGTATCGGCATCATCGGTACCGGTGCCATCGGCGGTTTTTACGGACTGATGCTGGCGCGGGCCGGTTTCGACGTGCATTTTCTGCTGCGCAGCGAGTTTGAGACCGTGGCGCACGAAGGTTTGCAGGTCAAAAGCGCCGTACACGGTGATTTACACCTCCAGCCTGTGCAGGCCTACCGCTCTGCCACCGACATGCCGCCCTGCGACTGGTTGCTGGTGGGCACCAAAAGCACCGGCAATGCCGCGTTGGGCCCGATCATCCGCCAGGTCGCCGCGCCGGATGCCAGGGTACTGCTGTTGCAGAACGGTCTGGACGTTGAAGATCAACTGCGGGCTGTGCTGCCTGATGGCCTGCACATACTGGGCGGCTTGTGCTTTGTCTGCGTGAACCGCATTGCGCCTGGCGTGGTTGCCCACCAGGCATTCGGCGCGGTCAGCGTGGGCTATCACAGCGGCCCGGCAGGCGATGAGGCGAGTCGTCTGGCCGTTGTCGAAGCATGCGCAGCGTTGTTCAAGGCTGCCGGAATCGACGCCCCCGTGATGGCCAATCTGCAACAGGCTCGCTGGCAGAAGCTGGTCTGGAATGTGCCCTACAACGGTTTGTCGGCGTTGTTGCAGGCGGGTACGACCGGGTTGATGGGCGACCCTGACAGTCGCGCGCTGATCCGCGCACTGATGGACGAAGTGGTGCAGGGCGCACAAGCCTGTGGCCATACGTTGCCGGCCGATTTCGCCCAGCACCTGTTATCAGTCACCGAAAGCATGTCGGACTACAAACCCAGCATGTACCACGATCTGGCCGAAAAGCGCCCGCTGGAGCTGGAGGCGATTTATGCCCGTCCCCTTGCGACAGCGCAGGCTGCAGGTTTTGACATGGCCCGCGTTCGCGCGCTGTATCAGGCACTGGCATTTATAGATCGTGGCAACCGTCAAGCACGCGAGGAATGATGAATGACAGAATCAGATGATCACAAACTGGTACTGGCGATTTCATCGCGGGCGCTGTTTGACCTGCGCGACAGCCATGCTGTTTACATGGCCGAAGGGGTTGAGGCGTACCGCAAGTATCAGATCGAGCACGAAGACGAGATTCTCGAGCGCGGCGATGCCTTCACCCTGGTGGAAAAACTGCTCAACCTCAATGCCAGCCTGAGCAAGGCACGCGTCGAAGTGGTGCTGGTGTCGCGCAACAGTGCCGACACCGGTTTGCGGGTCTTCAATTCCATCCAGCACTACGGGCTGGACATCGCCCGTGCAGCCTTTGCCGGCGGGCGCAGTCCTTATCCCTACCTGGCGGCGTTTGGCTGCCACCTGTTTCTCTCGACACATGCCGAAGACGTGCGCAGCGCGCTGGATGCAGGGTTTGCAGCGGCGACCATTCTTTCCGGCGGCGCCAGGCGTGCTGCCAGCGCCGAATTGCGCATTGCCTTTGATGGCGATGCGGTGTTGTTTTCCGATGAATCGGAGCGGGTCTACCAGAGTGGCGGCCTGGCTGCGTTCCAGGCCAGCGAGCGTGAATCGGCTCGCGAACCCTTGCGCGGCGGGCCGTTCAAACCGTTTCTCGCTGCGCTCAATCAATTGCAACGCGAGTTTCCCGACGCAAGCTGCCCGATCCGCACGGCGCTGGTCACGGCGCGCTCGGCACCCGCCCACGAACGGGTGATTCGCACCTTGCGCGAATGGGACATCCGTCTGGACGAGTCGCTGTTTCTCGGCGGCTTGCAGAAGTCGGCCTTCCTTGAGGCGTTCGCCGCCGATGTGTTTTTCGATGATCAGCCCGGTCACTGTGAAAAAGCGCGTGAGGTGGTAGCTACAGGCCACGTTCCGCATGGCATCAGTAACGAGATAATTCCGTTCGATGGCGGGGGCTGAGTAACCTGCCGTCGTCGCCGGCGATGCCCTGCTAAGCTCAATCGATCTCCGCCATTCTGGTTGTCCGGGAGGTTGTCTATGGTTCGTTCGATGCTGTATGCCACAGACCTCGGTCTGTACGCGCCTTATGTCATGCAGCACGCGCTGGCGCTGGCTCGAACGTTCGATGCCGGGTTGTACGTTGTCCATGTCGTTGAGCCCATGGGCCTGTTTGCCGAGTCGGTGCTGCAGAGTTATCTGGGCGAGGAGGCGTTGCAGGAACTGCACGGCAAGGGTGCCCATGCGTTCATGGAGGGCATTGAGCAGCGGATGCTCGACGGTTTTCGTGAAGAGCTGGGGGAAGGCCACAGCGACTTGTCCCTGATCCGCACAGTGCGTGTCGTTCAGGGAGAGCCGGCCAGCGTGATCATCGAGCAGGCACATAAACTGGAAGTGGATTTGCTGGTGCTCGGCCGTCACAGCGCCAGCGCGCAAGAGGGCGCGTCGATAGGTCGAACGGCCGCCAGGATTCTGCAGTCCTCCGGGGTGCCGGTGTACATGGTGCCCATTATGTCGAAAGCGTTATGTCAGAAGGGATGTTGAAGAACGGGCGAGGTAGGGAAAGGTTCAATTGGCGGTTTTAATGAAATCGAGCGTGCCATCGCCTTACAAAGGTGATAAAAAGTTCTAGAATTATTCATCTCACCATTAATCCAGTTATATACCGTCGCTGATACCCATAGGGTTTATCTGCTTTGAGGGATACATATGAAGCTCCAACAACTGCGCTACATTTGGGAAGTGGCGCACCACGACCTCAACGTTTCCGCGACGGCCCAGAGCCTTTACACCTCCCAGCCAGGCATCAGCAAGCAGATCCGTCTGCTCGAGGATGAGCTGGGTGTCGAGGTTTTCGCCCGCAGTGGCAAGCACCTGACACGTGTGACGCCTGCTGGCGAGCGCATCATCACCACCGCGGGTGAAATTCTGCGCAAGGTCGAGAGCATCAAGCAAATTGCCCAGGAATTTTCCAACGAGAAAAAGGGCACGCTGTCGATCGCTACCACTCACACCCAGGCGCGCTACGCATTGCCGCCGGTCATCAGCAACTTCATCAAGCAATACCCGGATGTTGCGTTGCACATGCACCAGGGTTCGCCGATGCAGATTGCCGAAATGGCCGCTGACGGAACGGTTGATTTCGCGATCGCCACCGAAGCGCTCGAGCAGTTCAGCGATCTGGTGATGATGCCGTGCTACCGCTGGAACCGCTGTGTGGTGGTGCCTCAGGGCCATCCGCTGACCAAGGTGCCGAAGCTGACCCTGGAGTTGCTGGCGGAATACCCGATCGTGACGTACGTGTTCGGTTTCACCGGTCGCTCCAAGCTGGACGAAGCGTTCAGTCATCGCGGTCTGGTGCCCAAGGTCGTCTTTACTGCTGCGGATGCGGACGTGATCAAGACCTACGTCAGGCTCAACCTGGGTGTGGGAATTGTGGCAAGAATGGCGGTGGACGAAGAGGTCGACAGCGACCTGGTGGTGCTCGATGCCAGCGACCTGTTCGAGTCCAGCGTCACCAAGATCGCGTTCCGTCGCGGCACTTTCCTGCGTGGCTTCATGTGCGACTTCATCGAGAAGTTCGCCCCGCACCTTACCCGCGAAGTCATGGCCAAGGCGATTCAGTGCCACAACAAGCAGGAGATGGAAGAACTGTTTGCCAATGTCGAACTGCCGGTGCATTAGGAGCAGCGGCAAGCTTTTAGCTACAAGCTGCAAGTAAAAGCTTGAGAGGCAGCTTTAAGTTTCGAGTTGTAAGCTGCAAGTAGACGCCCGAAGACTCTAGCTTGCAGCTTGCAGCTTGCAGCTTGCAGCTTGCAGCTCGCGACGTCAGTCGCGCACTATCAGATTGCCCGCATGCAGTCCGCATTCTTTCTGGGTGGCTTCTTCCCACCACCAGCGGCCTTCGCGTTCGTGCTGGTTGGGCAGGACCGGGCGGGTGCAGGGTTCGCAGCCGATGCTGATGAAGCCACGCTCGTGCAGGCTGTTGTAAGGCAGTTCCAGCATGCGGATGTAGCCCCAGATTTCCTCGCTGCTCATCTGCGCCAACGGGTTGAACTTGTACAGCGTGCTTTCGGCCGTTGAGAATGCGCTGTCTACTTCCAGTGCCGCAACAGCACTGCGCGTCCCGGGGCTCTGGTCGCGGCGCTGGCCGGTGGCCCAGGCCTTGACGCTGGACAGCTTACGGCGCAGCGGCTCGATCTTGCGGATGCCGCAGCATTCGCCATGCCCGTCCCGGTAGAAGCTGAACAGGCCCTTTTCCTTGACGAAAGGTTCAAGCGCGCGCTGGTCCGGCGAGATGATCTCGATGTCGATTTTGTAGTGATCACGGACCTGTTCGATGAAGCGATAGGTCTCGGGGTGCAGACGGCCTGTGTCGAGGCTGAAGACCTTGACGTTTTTGTTCAGTTTCCAGGCCATGTCCACCAGCACGACGTCTTCGGCGCCGCTGAAGGAGATCCACAGTTCGTCACCGAAATGCTCGAACGCCAGTTTCAGAATGTCCTGTGCAGACTTGTTCGCATAAGTCGTCGCCAGTTCAGCGACGTCGAAAGGTTGGCTCATCAGGCGGCTTCCTAAAATGCAAGAGTGGCGCTTAAGCGCTCGTGATGGCGGCAATGGTAACAAAATCCGCTGTTCAGTGGCCGTTGCCAGAGGCTAGAGTGCCGCTTCCTTTGATCTTGAATGCCGTTGGGGAGTGTGCTGTGGAAATTGCCTGTCTGGACCTGGAAGGTGTGCTGGTGCCGGAAATCTGGATCGCCTTTGCCGAAAAAACCGGTATCGAATCATTGCGCGCGACGACCAGGGACATTCCCGACTATGACGTGCTGATGAAGCAGCGCCTGCGTATTCTCGATGAGCACGGGCTGAAACTGGCGGATATTCAGGCAGTGATCAGCACCCTCAAGCCGCTGGAGGGCGCTGTGGAGTTCGTCGACTGGCTGCGCGAGCGTTTTCAGGTGGTGATTCTGTCGGACACGTTTTACGAGTTTTCCCAGCCGCTGATGCGTCAACTGGGGTTTCCGACGCTGCTGTGTCATCGGCTGATCACTGATGAAACCGATCGCGTGGTCAGTTACCAATTGCGTCAAAAAGACCCCAAGCGTCAGTCGGTGCTGGCGTTTAAAAGCCTGTACTACCGAATCATCGCAGCGGGCGATTCCTACAACGACACCACCATGCTGGGCGAGGCCGACGCCGGCATTCTGTTTCATGCGCCGGACAACGTGATCCGCGAGTTTCCGCAGTTTCCGGCGGTGCACACGTTCGATGAGCTGAAAAAAGAGTTCATCAAGGCGTCGAATCGGGAGCTGGTGCTTTAAGCGCGAGGCTTACATCTATCCTCGTGTGCAAGATCGGACGCGGAGCGTCCAGAACGGCATTCTCACGCTGGAGCATGGGAACGATAATCAGCGCACGACCGGACATTTCTTGTTCATCAAGCTCTGAGTCACATCTGTGCCGCGTGGCGGATCAAAGTGCCTCAAGCGTTTCTAGCAGCACGCGGACCTTGGTGAAGGTTTCCTGATATTCGGCCTCGCAGTGAGAGTCCGCCACAATGCCGCCGCCGCCCCAACAGGAAATGCGCCCGTCCTTGACCAGCAGGCTGCGGATGGCGATGGAGCTGTCCATCTCGCCGCGTACATCCACATACAGCAGCGACCCGCAGTACAGGCTGCGGCGAGTCGGTTCCAGTTCGTCGATGATCTGCATGGCGCGGATCTTCGGCGCACCCGTGATGGAGCCGCCGGGGAAGCTGCCGGCGATCAGGTCCAGAGCATCGTTGCCGGCCGCCAGCTCGCCGGTCACGCTGCTCACCAGATGGTGCACGTTGGGGTAGCTTTCCAGGCTGAACAACTCGGGCACTTTCACCGAGCCTGTTGTGCAGCTGCGCCCCAGGTCGTTGCGCAGCAGGTCGACAATCATCAGGTTTTCGGCGCGATCCTTCTCGCTGTTCAGCAGCTCTTGGGCGAAAGCGGCGTCTTGCACAGCGTCCTGGCTGCGCGGGCGCGTGCCTTTGATCGGGCGGGTTTCCACCTGCCTCGCGCTGATCTTGACGAAACGCTCCGGCGAAAGGCTCAAAACCGCATCGGCGCCCGACAGGCCCAGGTAGCCGGAAAACGGCGTCGGGCAGGCTGCTCGAAGCGCGCAATAAGCTGCCCACGGATCGCCAGTGCACTGCGCCTGAAAGCGTTGTGCGAAATTGACCTGATAACAGTCGCCTGCCTGAATATAAGCCTGAATTCGCTCGAAGGCGTCCTGGTAGTCGTCGGCGCTGATACTGGCCTGAAACGGTTGGCTGAGCCTGAAGTGCGATGGCGCCTCGCTGATGCTGCCAGTGAACAGGTCAACCAGCCGCTCGCGCTCGGTGTCGGCCAAGTCTGGATGAAACATCAGTTGGCTGGTCTGCGCCTGATGATCACTGATCAGCGCCCAGGCGTAGAGCCCCAGCCGCGCTTCGGGCAATTGCAGGTCGTCGATGGCCTGATCGGGCAGCGGTTCGAGGCGTCGCCCGAACGTGTAACTCAGGTAGCCGATCAGCCCGCCGGCAAAGGGCAGCTCGCAGCCCGCCGGCAAGGTCGCCGTTCCCAGCGACGCCAGGCTGTCGCGCAATCGTTGCAGGTAAGCCGTGCCGCTCTCGCCATCCGCAATCGTCAGTTCCTGCCGTGGCCAGGCGCTGAGCAGGTCGTAGCGGCCGCGCTCGGCAACCGGTCTGCCGCTGTCGAGCAGCACGGCCCCCGGCGCCTGACAGATCCGCGAGAAAAACACGGCCGGGTCGGCGCTATAGGGCAGGGGATGTATCGAACAGGTGGGCATCGGCAAACGTCAGTCTTGGGCGCGCGGTCGGCGATTGTAGCCTTGCCGATGAGGCGCTCCTAGCGGTATGTCGGTATTGGGCACAACTCTCAGGCGCTGGGCACGTGGCCGAACAGTTGCTGGACAAAATCGACGCGTTCCAGCGCGGACTCCTGACGTCCTTCGAGCGCCAGTTGCTCCAGGCGTGCCTCCACGGCCTGGGTGCGATGGGTCAGGCCGCTGTCGTTGGCAATCTGGATGTTCAGACCGGGGCGGGCATTGAGTTCCAGAATCAGCGGGCCTTTGTCTTTATCCAGCACCATGTCGACACCGATATAGCCCAGGCCGCACAGCTCGTAGCACTCGGCCGCGAGTTTCATGAAGCCGTCCCAGTTGGGCAATTGCACGCCGTCTACCGAGTGCGTGGTGTCCGGGTGCTTGCTGATGATGTTGTTCAGCCAGGTGCCTTGCAGCGTCACGCCGGTGGCCAGGTCCACACCGACGCCGATGGCGCCTTGGTGCAGGTTGGCCTTGCCGCCTGACTGGCGAGTGGGCAGGCGCAGCATGGCCATCACCGGGTAACCCATCAGCACGATGATGCGGATGTCCGGCACGCCCTCGTAACTGATGCTCTTGAAGATCGGGTCCGGGACGACCCGGTATTCGATCAGCGCCCGATCGCGGTGCCCGCCCAGCGAATAAAGGCCGGTGAGGATGCTGGACACCTGATGCTCGATTTCCGCGTGGCTGATGATGCGTCCCGAGACCGTGCGAAAGCGCTCCTCGAAACGGTCGGCAATGACCAGAATGCCATCGCCGCCTGCGCCTTGGGCCGGTTTGATCACGAAGTCGTTGTGCCCGCCGATGATCTCGTCGAGTCTGTCGATTTCCTTCTCCGTGGAAATGACCCCGTACATTTCCGGCACATGAATGCCCGCTGCAATGGCCCGCTCCTTGGTGATGATCTTGTCATCGACCACCGGGTACAGGCTGCGCTTGTTGTACTTGAGCACGTAGTCGGCATTACGCCGGTTGATGCCCATGATGCCGCGAGCCTCAAGTGCCTTCCAGGTCTTCCACCAGCCGATCACTTGGCTTTTTCCTCTTCTTTGAGGAAGGCCTTGAAGCGCATCAGTTCGGTCAGGCGATAGCCACGGTATCTGCCCATGGCCAGCATGAACCCGACCAGTACCAGCAGCACCGCCGGGAAGGTGAAGACGAAATAGGTCAATTCCGGCACGCTCATGATCAGGTGCGCCAGAGACGCCGCGAACAGCGTGCCGATGGCGACTTTCATTGCGTGGCTGCCGCCGCGCTCTTCCCAGGTGATCGACAGGCGTTCGATGGTCATGGTCAGAATCACCATCGGGAACAACGCCACCGACAGGCCGCGCTCCAGCCCCAGTTTATGGCTGAACAGGCTGATGGCGGCGATCAGCACCACAACGAAGGTCAGTACCACCGACAGGCGTGGCAGCATTTGCAGCTTCAGGTGCTCCAGATAGGAGCGCAGCGACAGCCCCAGCGCCGTAATTACAGTGAACAGCGCAATGCCGAAGCCCAGTTGCGTTTCACGAAACGCCAGGGCGATCAGTACCGGGGTGAACGTGCCCAGGGTCTGCAGGCCGATCAGGTTGCGCAGAATCAGGATGACCAGCACGCCAATCGGGATCATCACCATGACCATGAAGGTCTGTTGGGTTTGCAGCGGCAGGCCGTACAGCGAGTAGGCGAGAAAATCCGAGTCGGTGCTGGCGTCGGTCAGTTTGGCCAGACGCATGGCATTCATTTCGCTGTTGTTGAGACTGAAAGTGACTTGCACTTTCTTGCCCCCTTCGACGCTGACCAGATTCTCTTCACCGGTCCACCACAGCAGGCGATCATCCGGCAAACCGGCTTCGCCAGTGTCGGGGTTGAAGTACAGCCATTCCTTGCCGTTGAAGCTGCGCAGCCAGAGCTCCGGCGTCTGTTGTTGTTCTGCCTCCAGGCGAATGGTGTGGGCTTTTTCCATTGGCACGTGGGCAATCGACAGCAAAAGCTCGGTGATCCGGGCTTTGTTGGAGGGCGATGTATCGCCCGCCAGCAGTAGCTTGACGTTGTCGTCGTGAAGGTTGTTGACGCGCTTGATGGCTTCGGTGATGAAGGTCTCCACATCGGCCGAATGTTGGCGAATCGGCGCCAGCAAAGCCTCTGCGGCCACTTTTTCAGGCCCTTCGATGGTCATGCTGTCGCGAAAGATGGGGCCTTTGACCTTGGGCTTCTCGCCGCTGTAGCGCTTGGTCAGTACCAGGCGGTAGTAAAGCGTCTGGTTGCCGGTGGCGCGCCGGGCGGACCAGGTGACCTTGCGGTTGCCGTCAGCACGGTTGACGCTGACGCCATAGTTGTTGGAAATGAAGCTTTCATTGAGGCTGATGTAGTCGTGGGCCAGTGGCGGCACGAACATCTGGATCTTTACCGAGTCTTTGGGGTTGGCGATGAATTCGACTTTGGCGTCGATGTTCCACAAGTCATCGGTTTCGTCTTCGCTCACGGGTATGCCGAGCGCCAGTATCTGATAGGCCGTGATCGCAATGCCCAGGGTCACGAGGGCAGTGATCAGGATTTTCAGATGGAGTGTAAGTGAGCGCATGGATTTACTCTGCGTTTTGAGCGACGGAAGCGCAGCCGGGCTTCCCTGCCGCATATTTAAGACTTGGATCGACCAGCGCATCAAAGCGTTTCAACGCCTCGGAGCCGATCAAAAGCGGGTATTGGAAAGCACTTCGGTCGGTCAAGTTCACTTCGATGGTGCGTAAAGCTTCGCCCATGCAGATATCGAGGCTGATCACCGGGCGTGAGGAGTACTTGTTTTCGTCATCCGGGTCGAGATCATCGGCGCGCCGCTTGATTTTGCTGACCCGGCTCAGCGGGCGTTCGATGGGGTGGACATGCTTGCTGTCGCTGGCCAGATAAAAGCGCACCCAGCTTTCGCCATTGCGCTTGAAGTGCTTGATATCACGGGCGCTCAGCGAGGCAGTCTTGGCGCCGGTGTCGAGCTTGGCGGCGATCTCGACGTCGATTTCGATGAGTCTGGCGTATTCGTTGAGGCCATAGACTGTCTTGTTGGCGGCCAGGCCAGGTGCGGAAAAAAGCAGGCCTGACAAAAACAGCAGGCAGAACAGCGGGGGGAGGGTAGTCAGTCTCATAAATCCTGGCGCGATGAGCGAAAAACTTCAGGGTCAGGGCGCAAGCGGGATGGACCTGATGATAGTGGTGCAGTGCGGTCGCCGGCAGTGAATGCGGTACGAAGCGCGCTGTGCGAACACGAGGCGCATTCTAGCATGAAGCCTTGCAGGTGCCAGTCGTCTACCCGCGCATCTGTTCAGGTTGGCTATGACTGTCGATAGTCAGGGGATTGTGCGATTGTCGACAGTCTTTGATTTATTTTTGACTGATGTGCCTTTAATGGCTAGATTTACACCTGTCTAGTCTAAAGGTGTCGACAATGTCGGTCGGAGCAGAAAGGTTGCTGACAACGGAAGACGACCCGGAAACCCTTTCCGAGAACGTTTTCCGACGCATTCAGTCGGCCATTGTCAAAGGCGAAATCGCCCCCGGCAGCAAGATTTCCGAGCCGGAGCTGGCGCGCACCTATGGCATCAGTCGCGGCCCGTTGCGTGAAGCGATCCATCGGCTTGAAGGCCAGCGGCTGGTGGTGCGTGTGCCGCATGTGGGCGCCCGTGTGGTCGCGCTCAGCCACGCCGAATTGATCGAGCTGTATGAAATTCGTGAATCCCTGGAAGGCATGGCCTGCCGCTTGGCCGCCGAACGCATGAGCCAGGCCGAGATTGATGAGTTGCGCAGCGTGCTCGACACCCATGAACGCGATGCGGCGTTCCAGGCGGGCATCGGTTACTACCAGCAGGAAGGTGATTTCGACTTTCATTACCGGATCATCCAGGGCAGCGGCAACCGCACCCTCAGTCAGATGCTCTGCGGTGAGCTTTATCAACTGGTGCGCATGTACCGCATCCAGTTCTCCACCACGCCCAACCGGCCCCGGCAGGCCTTTGCCGAACACCACCGGATTCTCGACGCCATCGCCGAGCGCGACGGCGAGCTGGCCGAATTGTTGATGCGCCGTCACATCGGCGCGTCCAGACGCAACATCGAGCGCCATTATCAGGCGGCTTCCCAGGCAACTTCCGACCGAGGTCAACCATGAGTTCCAACAACACTACTCCCGGCCAGCGTTTCCGTGATGCAGTCGCCAGCGAACAGCCGTTGCAAGTGGTTGGCGCGATCAATGCCAACCACGCGCTGCTCGCCAGGCGCGCCGGGTTCAAGGCTATTTACCTGTCGGGTGGCGGGGTGGCTGCGGGTTCGCTGGGTATCCCGGATTTGGGGATCACCGGTCTGGAGGATGTGCTGATCGATGTGCGGCGCATCACTGATGTGTGTGATCTGCCGCTGCTGGTGGATGTCGACACGGGGTTCGGTTCTTCGGCCTTCAACGTGGCGCGCACCGTACGCTCGATGATCAAGGCGGGCGCGGCGGCGATTCATATTGAAGATCAGGTCGGAGCCAAGCGCTGCGGTCATCGCCCGAACAAGGAAATCGTTTCGCAGCAAGAAATGGTCGACCGCATCAAGGCTGCCGTCGATGCGCGAACCGACGACAGTTTCGTGATCATGGCGCGCACCGATGCGCTGGCGGTCGAAGGGCTGGAGTCGGCGCTGGAACGTGCTGCGGCGTGTATTGAAGCGGGCGCAGACATGGTCTTTCCGGAAGCGATCACCGAACTGGCGATGTACAAGCAATTTGCCAACCGGGCGGGCGTACCGATCCTCGCCAACATCACCGAATTCGGTGCCACGCCGCTGTTTACTGTTGATGAATTGCGCGAGGCGGATGTGTCGCTGGTGCTTTATCCGCTTTCAGCCTTCCGCGCCATGAACAAGGCGGCGGAGAACGTCTACGGCGCGATCCGCCGCGACGGCAGCCAGAAAAACGTGATCGACAGCATGCAGACCCGCATGGAGCTGTACGACGCCATCGATTACCACACCTTCGAAAAGAAACTGGATGCGTTGTTTGCGCAGAAGAAGGGCTGATGGGCATAGAAAGCGAGGCTCACTCCCGCTTTTACGTCATGCACAGGTCTTGAGATGACTATCGTGCCAATGCTCCGCGTTGGCATGCAGTTCGTAATGCTCTGCGTCACAAGTCTCCAGCCTGGCGAGAAAGCAAACGTAATCGAAACTGAGGCCCGCATTCGTACGGCCTGAATCAGGGGTCAAGGCTCCAATGTGTGACGCGGAGCGTCACGAAATGCATTACCACGCGAAGCGTGGGAACGATCATCATCGTGGTTTGAGCCCCGTTTTCCGGGCCCATTGGGATTGATGTAAACGATAAGCGCTGAAGGTGTGAATTTATCTCGTGACGCTCTGCGTCCCATCACACAAAAACAATAGTGGAGAACACCATGGCTGAAGCAAAAGTATTGAGTGGTGCCGGGCTTCGCGGGCAGGTTGCCGGGCAGACGGCGCTGTCGACGGTGGGCATGGCCGGTGCCGGGTTGACCTATCGCGGTTATGACGTGCGCGAACTGGCCGCCGAGGCGCAGTTTGAAGAGGTTGCCTACCTGTTGCTGTATGGCGAGCTGCCAACGCAAAGCCAACTGGCCGCTTACCTGGGTAAACTCAAGGGGCTGCGTGATCTGCCGCAGGCCTTGAAAGAAGTGCTGGAGCGCATTCCGGCAGATACCCATCCGATGGACGTCATGCGCACCGGGGCATCCATGCTCGGCACGCTTGAGCCGGAGCTGAGCTTTGATCAGCAGCGCGACGCCACCGACCGCCTGCTGGCGGCCTTTCCGGCGATCATGTGCTACTGGTATCGCTTCAGCCATGACGGCCAACGCATCGACTGCACCACGGACGAGTCGTCCATTGGCGGGCATTTTCTGCATTTGCTGCTGGACAAGACCCCCAGCGAATTGCACCGCAAGGTCATGGACGTGTCGCTGATTCTGTACGCCGAGCACGAGTTCAACGCGTCTACGTTCACCGCAAGGGTTTGCGCGTCGACCCTGTCGGACCTTTACTCCTGCGTCACGGCAGCCATCGGCACCCTGCGCGGCCCGCTGCATGGCGGCGCCAACGAGGCGGCGATGGAAATGATTCAGCGTTTCGCCTCTGCCGATGAGGCCACTCAAGGCACCTTGGGCATGCTGGAGCGCAAGGAAAAGATCATGGGCTTCGGTCATGCGATCTATAAGGAGTCCGACCCGCGCAACGAGGTCATCAAGGGGTGGTCGAAAAAACTCGCCGACGAGGCTGGCGACAGCGTGTTGTTTCCGGTGTCCGAGGCCATCGACAAGGTCATGTGGGAGCAGAAGAAGCTGTTTCCCAATGCCGACTTCTATCACGCCTCGGCGTACCACTTCATGGGTATCCCGACCAAGCTGTTCACGCCGATTTTCGTCTGCTCGCGCCTGACCGGCTGGGCCGCTCACGTTTTCGAGCAGCGCGCCAATAACCGCATCATCCGCCCGAGTGCCGAATACATCGGCGTCGAACAGCGCAGCTTCGTGCCCATCGAACAGCGCTGAAGAGGGGGCAAGGGAGCCGCTGAAGAGCTCCCCACCCGCATCCGCATCCGCATCCGCATCCGCATCCGAACACTCCGTGATCGAGTCCCGTAATGAACAGTGAATTCCGCAAAACGCTCCCTGGCACCCAACTGGACTATTTCGACGCGCGCGCTGCCGTTGAGGCCCTCAAGCCTGGCGCATATGCCACGTTGCCGTACACCTCGCGGGTGCTGGCCGAAAATCTGGTGCGCCGCTGTGATCCGGCGACCTTGAACGCTTCGCTGAACCAGCTTATCGAGCGCAGGCGTGACCTGGACTTTCCGTGGTTCCCGGCGCGTGTTGTCTGCCATGACATTCTGGGGCAGACCGCGCTGGTGGACCTCGCCGGGCTGCGCGACGCGATTGCCTCGCAGGACGGCGACCCGGCGCTGGTCAACCCAGTGGTGCCGGTGCAGTTGATCGTTGATCACTCGCTGGCCGTCGAGGCTGATGGTAACGACCCGCAGGCGCTGGCGAAGAACCGCGCCATCGAGGACCGACGCAACGAAGACCGCTTCCACTTCATTGACTGGACCAAGCTGGCGTTCAAGAACGTCGAGGTGATCCCGCCGGGCAACGGCATCATGCACCAGATCAATCTGGAGAAAATGTCGCCGGTGGTGCAGGTGCTCGATGGTGTGGCATTCCCCGACACATTGGTCGGCACCGACAGCCACACGCCGCACGTGGATGCGCTGGGCGTGATCGCTATTGGTGTCGGTGGCCTCGAAGCTGAAAACGTGATGCTCGGTCGCGCTTCGTGGATGCGCCTGCCGGACATTATTGGCGTCGAGCTGGCCGGCCGCCGTCAGCCGGGCATCACCGCCACTGACGTGGTGCTGGCCCTGACCGAATACCTGCGCCAGCAGAAAGTCGTCGGGGCGTATCTGGAGTTCTACGGCGCGGGGGCATCGAGCCTGACCCTGGGGGACCGGGCGACCATCTCCAACATGGCGCCGGAATATGGTGCAACGGCGGCGATGTTTTCCATTGACTCGCAAACCATCGATTACCTGCGCCTGACCGGCCGTGAAGACGAGCAGGTCAAGCTGGTCGAACTGTACGCGCGGCACACCGGTTTGTGGTCGCAAGGCCTGAGCGAGGTGCAATACGAGCGCGTACTGAGCTTCGATCTGTCTAGCGTGGTGCGTAACATGGCCGGGCCGTCCAACCCCCACGCGCGGGTCGCGACTGCCGATCTGGCCGCCAAGGGCATTGCCCGGCAGTGGGACGAGGTGCCGGGGCAGATGCCGGATGGCGCAGTGATCATCACCGCGATCACCAGTTGCACCAACACCAGCAACCCGCGCAACGTGATTTCGGCGGGCCTGCTGGCGCGCAATGCCAACCGCCTGGGTCTCAGCCGCAAGCCGTGGGTGAAATCTTCGCTGGCACCGGGCTCGAAAACCGTGGCGTTGTACCTCGATGCCGCGGGGCTGACGACCGAGCTGGAGCAACTGGGTTTTGGCGTGGTGGCGTTTGCCTGCACCACCTGCAACGGTATGTCCGGCGCACTGGACCCGCTGATTCAGCAGGAAATCATCGACCGTGACCTGTACGCCACGGCGGTGCTGTCTGGCAACCGCAACTTCGACGGGCGCATTCACCCTTACGCCAAGCAGGCATTTCTGGCCTCGCCGCCATTGGTGGTGGCTTACGCGATTGCCGGGACCATCCGTTTCGATATTGAAAACGATGTGCTGGGCATCGCCGACGGCAAGGAGATCCGTCTCAAGGATATCTGGCCGAGTGATGAAGAAATCGACGCCGTCGTGCAAGCATCGGTCAAGCCGGAGCAGTTTCGTCAGGTGTACATCCCGATGTTCGCTATTGACGAGCACACCGGGCCGAAGGTCGAGCCGCTGTATGAATGGCGTCCGATGAGCACCTACATTCGTCGCCCGCCTTACTGGGAAGGCGCGCTGGCCGGAGAGCGCACGCTCAAGGGCATGCGCGCGCTGGCGGTGCTGCCGGACAACATCACCACCGACCACCTTTCGCCGTCGAACGCGATCATGCTGGACAGCGCAGCGGGTGAATACCTGGCGAAAATGGGCCTGCCGGAGGAGGATTTCAATTCCTACGCGACCCACCGCGGCGATCACCTGACCGCCCAGCGCGCCACGTTTGCCAACCCGCAGCTGATCAACGAAATGGCTGTGGTCGATGGCAAGGTGCAAAAAGGCTCGCTGACCCGCATAGAGCCGGAAGGCCAGGTCATGCGCATGTGGGAAGCCATTGAAACCTACATGGCCCGCAAACAGCCGTTGATCATCATCGCTGGTGCCGATTACGGCCAGGGCTCGTCCCGCGACTGGGCGGCCAAGGGCGTCAGGCTGGCCGGTGTCGAAGCGATTGCGGCAGAAGGCTTTGAGCGTATTCACCGCACCAACCTGGTGGGCATGGGCGTATTGCCACTGGAATTCAAGCCGGGCACCAGCCGCCTGACCCTGGGCATTGACGGCAGTGAAACCTTTGAAGTGACCGGCCAGCGCACACCCCGTGCGACCTTGACGCTGGTGATCCAGCGCAGTAATGGCGAGCGCCTGGAAGTGCCAGTGACCTGTCGCCTGGACACCGCTGAAGAGCTCTCTATTTATGAGGCTGGCGGCGTACTGCAGCGTTTTGCCCAGGATTTTCTGGAGGCCACGACGGGTGCGTGAGGAACGATAAGCTTACTGAAAAACACTATCGTGCCCATGCTCTGCGTGGGCACGCCGTTCTGGACGCTCTGCGTCCGACTTTGAGCGCTCGGCGCGCTTTTCGAACAGGACAACGAATTCATGGCTCACTCACCACAGATCCGAATCCCCGCAACCTACATGCGCGGGGGCACCAGCAAGGGGGTGTTTTTCAGGCTCAATGATCTGCCGCAAGCTGCGCAAACCCCCGGTCCGGCAAGGGATGCGCTGTTGTTGCGGGTCATCGGCAGCCCCGACCCCTACGAAAAGCAGATTGACGGCATGGGCGGGGCGACGTCGAGCACCAGCAAAGCGGTGATCGTGTCGCGCAGCAGCAGGCCCGATCACGATGTCGATTACCTGTTCGGTCAGGTGTCCATCGACAAGCCTTTCGTGGACTGGAGCGGAAATTGCGGCAACCTGTCGGCAGCCGTGGGCTCGTTTGCCATCGCCAGCGGCCTGCTCGACCCCGGCCGTGTGCCGCAGAACGGCGTCGTCATCGTGCGTATCTGGCAAGCCAATATCAGCAAGACCATCATCGCTCATGTGCCCATCAGCAATGGCGAGGTTCAGGAAACCGGCGATTTCGAGCTGGATGGAGTGACCTTCCCGGCCGCAGAGGTGCAGCTTGAGTTTCTTGACCCGTCGGCGGATGAAGAGGGCGCAGGCGGCTCGATGTTCCCCACCGGTAATCTGCTCGATGACCTGCAAGTGCCCGGTGTCGGCACTTTGAAAGCGACCATGATCAACGCGGGCATTCCGACCATTTTCATCAATGCCGCTGATATCGGCTACGCCGGCACCGAGTTGCAGAACGATATCAACGCCGATCCGCTCGCGCTTGCCCGGCTTGAGACCATCCGCGCTTACGGTGCCGTACGCATGGGCCTGATTGGAAGCGTCGATGAAGCCGCCACGCGCCAGCACACGCCCAAAGTCGCCTTTGTTGCGGCGCCTGCTGACTACGTTTCCTCCAGTGGCAAGCCTGTCGCCGCGCAGGATATCGACCTGCTGGTGCGCGCCGTATCAATGGGCAAGCTGCACCACGCGATGATGGGCACCGCCGCCGTAGCGATTGGCACCGCCGCCGCCATCCCGGGCACGCTGGTCAACCTCGCCGCCGGTGGTCAGGCGCGCAGCGCAGTACGCTTTGGTCATCCGTCCGGTACTTTGCGGGTCGGGGCGCAAGCCGTTCAGGACGCGGGCGGCTGGAAAGTCACCAAAGCCCTGATGAGTCGCAGCGCCAGAGTCTTGATGGAAGGCTGGGTGCGCGTGCCGCAGCAGGGCGACTGAAGCCTCTATTTAAAGCGTCGCTCCACGCCTTTTTCGACCAGCACCTTGGCGGAGATTTCTTCCACCGAAAAATGCGTGGAGTTGATGTTGGGGATGTTCTCGCGGCGGAACAGGCTTTCCACTTCGCGCACCTCGAATTCGCACTGGGCGTAGCTCGAATAGCGGCTGTTGGGCTTGCGCTCATGGCGGATTGCGGTAAGGCGGTCAGGGTCGATGGTCAGGCCGAATAGCTTTTCGCGATGCTGCTTGAGAGCTGGCGGCAATTGCAGGCGCTCCATGTCGTCTTCGGTCAGCGGGTAATTGGCCGCCCGAATGCCGAACTGCATGGCCATGTACAGGCAGGTCGGGGTCTTCCCGCAGCGTGATACGCCCACCAGGATGATGTCGGCCTTGTCGTAATAGTGCGTACGTGCGCCGTCGTCGTTGTCCAGCGCGAAGTTGACCGCCTCAATGCGCTCCATGTAGTTGGAGTTGTGCCCGATGGAATGCGATTTGCCCACCGAATACGAGGAGTGTGAACTAAGCTCCTGCTCCAGCGGCGCCAGGAAGGTCGAGAAAATATCAATCATGAAGCCGTTGGACGTCGCCAGAATCTCGCGAATGTCCTGATTGACGATGGTGTCGAAGATGATCGGTCGCACATCGTCCTTGTCGGCGGCATTATTGATTTGTTGTACCATCGCCCGCGCTTTCTCGACGCTGTCGATATAGGGCCTGGTGAACTTGTTGAATGTAATGTTTTCAAATTGTGCCAACAGGCTCTGGCCCAGCGTTTCGGCGGTGATACCGGTGCCATCCGAGATGAAGAAAGCAGATCGTTTCATTTTTGTCCCAGGCCTTAAGCAGTTGACGAATTCTGGCTATCATAGGCGTGCTTGCCTGCCCTGAGGGCCTGCAGGCGCACCTTTTTTGAAGGTTCAGGCTTGCGCCCGACCAGACACGCCCGAGACCACGACACACGCGGCCCGGGTGCATGAGCTTTTCCCAACAACACACACGGTTAGTGGAGAGATCACCTTGGTAGAGTACGTAGTTTCCCTCGATAAGCTCGGCGTCCATGATGTAGAGCACGTGGGGGGCAAAAACTCGTCCCTCGGCGAGATGATCAGCAACCTCGCAGGTGCTGGTGTTTCTGTGCCTGGCGGCTTCGCGACTACAGCCCAGGCTTATCGTGATTTTCTCGAACTCAGCGGTCTGAACGATCAGATTCATGCGGCGCTGGACACCCTTGATGTCGATGACGTCAACGCGCTGGCCCGCACCGGCGCGCAGATCCGTCAGTGGATCATGGAAGCCGAGTTCCCCGAGAAGCTCAACGCCGAGATCCGCACCGCCTTTGCCGAACTGTCCGCAGGCAACCCTAATCTGGCCGTGGCCGTGCGCTCTTCCGCCACCGCCGAAGACCTGCCTGACGCCTCTTTTGCGGGCCAGCAGGAAACCTTTCTGAACATTCGCGGCGTCGAGAATGTCATCCGCGCGGCCAAGGAAGTCTTTGCTTCGCTGTTCAACGACCGGGCGATTTCCTACCGCGTGCACCAGGGCTTCGACCACAAGCTGGTGGCACTGTCGGCGGGTGTGCAGCGCATGGTGCGCTCCGAAACCGGTACAGCCGGGGTGATGTTCACCCTCGACACTGAATCCGGTTTCCGTGATGTAGTGTTTATCACCGGTGCCTACGGCCTGGGCGAAACGGTGGTGCAGGGCGCGGTCAACCCGGACGAGTTCTACGTGCACAAGGACACCCTGGCCGCTGGCCGCCCGGCGATCCTGCGTCGCAACCTGGGCAGTAAAGCGATCAAGATGATCTACGGCGAAGAAGCTTCGGCTGGCAAGTCGGTCAAGGTGATCGATGTCGAGCCTGCCGACCGGGCGCGCTTCTGCCTGACCGATGCCGAAGTGTCCGAGCTGGCGAAACAGGCGATGATCATCGAGAAGCACTACAAGTGCCCGATGGACATCGAATGGGCCAAGGACGGTGACGATGGCAAGCTGTACATCGTGCAGGCGCGTCCAGAGACCGTGAAAAGCCGTGCGTCGGCCAACGTTATGGAGCGTTACCTGCTCAAGGAAACCGGCAAGGTGCTGGTCGAAGGTCGTGCCATCGGTCAGCGCATCGGCGCCGGCAAGGTACGCATCATCAAGGACGTGTCCGAGATGGACAAGGTTCAGCCCGGCGACGTGCTGGTGTCCGACATGACCGACCCGGACTGGGAGCCAGTCATGAAGCGCGCAAGCGCTATCGTCACCAACCGCGGCGGTCGTACCTGCCATGCGGCGATCATTGCCCGCGAGCTGGGCATTCCGGCTGTAGTGGGCTGCGGCAACGCCACGCACACCTTGCAGGATGGCCAGGGCGTAACGGTTTCCTGCGCCGAAGGCGACACCGGTTACATCTTTGAAGGCGAACTCGGTTTTGACATCAAGACCAACTCGGTCGATGCCATGCCTGACCTGCCCTTCAAGATCATGATGAACGTCGGCAACCCGGACCGTGCCTTCGATTTTGCCCAGTTGCCCAACGCCGGTGTCGGCCTGGCGCGTCTGGAATTCATCATCAACCGCATGATCGGCGTGCACCCCAAGGCGCTGCTCAACTATTCGGTGCTGCCACCGGAAATCAAGGACAGCGTCGACAAGCGTATTGCCGGTTACCACGACCCGGTCGGTTTCTACGTTGAGAAGCTGGTCGAGGGCATCAGTACCCTGGCCGCCGCGTTCACGCCGAAAAAGGTCATCGTGCGCCTGTCGGACTTCAAGTCCAACGAATACGCCAACCTGATCGGCGGCAAGCTTTACGAGCCTGAAGAAGAAAACCCGATGCTGGGTTTCCGTGGCGCGTCGCGCTACATCAGCGAAAACTTCCGCGACTGTTTCGAGCTGGAGTGCCGTGCGCTCAAGCGTGTACGCGAAGAAATGGGCCTGACCAACGTCGAGATCATGGTGCCGTTCGTGCGCACCCTGGGCGAAGCAAGCCAGGTTATCGATTTGCTGGCGGCCAACGGCCTGAAGCGTGGCGAAAACGGCCTGCGCATCATCATGATGTGCGAACTGCCGTCCAACGCGATTCTGGCCGACGAGTTCCTGGAATATTTCGACGGGTTCTCCATCGGTTCCAACGACCTGACCCAACTGACCCTCGGCCTGGACCGCGACTCCGGCGTTATCGCGCACTTGTTCGACGAGCGTAACCCGGCGGTCAAGAAGCTGCTGTCCAATGCCATTCAGGCGTGCAACAAGGCCGGCAAGTACATCGGCATCTGCGGGCAGGGGCCTTCCGATCACCCGGATCTGGCGCGCTGGTTGATGGATCAAGGGATCGAGAGCGTGTCGCTCAACCCTGATTCGGTTCTGGAAACCTGGTTCTTCCTGGCCGAGGCGCAAGCGCCGGTCTGATGTGATGCGGCTGTTGGGTGGCTTTGCGCTTGTGACGCGATGGCCGCCTGAGCCGTCTTGTGGATCAAGTGTTTGAAAGGGCGGTTTCTTCGGAAGCCGCTTTTTTATGAGTGCACCACCCGTTTATGAGAGCGTCACAAGGCGCCCCAGCGCGTTGTTGTATCCAGTCTGTCCAGCCAGATAAAGAGTTATATGCAGAGCAGTAGCCAGCTTTTTCCCGTTGCCTTGATCAGTGCCGAGCGTCGTGGCGACCTGGTCGAGGACGTCTACCGTCTCAAACCGGCCAACAGCCCTGACCCGAGTGTCGAGCTGGTGGTTACCCGCCTGGGGCTGGTCGATCAGCCTGCTACGCGCGGCGTTCCAGTGATTCTTCTGCACGGCAGCTTTTCCAATCGGCGCTTTTGGTATTCGCCCAAGGGTATCGGCCTGGGGCCGTATCTGGCCCGTGCCGGTTATGACGTGTGGATCCCGGAGATGCGCGGCCACGGGCTGTCGTCGCGCAACCAGAACTATCGCGCCAACTGTGTGGCCGACTACGCCCGCTTCGACCTGCCGGCCATTGGCGCATTTGTCGTCGAGCAGAGCGGTCAGGCGCCGCACTGGATCGGCCATTCGCTGGGTGGCACCACCCTGGCAGCCGCGCTGGGCGGTCAGTACCTCGGCCCGCAAAACGCAGCGTCAGTGGCGCTGTTCGGCAGCCAGGTCAGCCGCAGCTACTGGCCGCTGAAAATTCCGCCGCTGCAATGGTCGGCCCGTTTGCTGCTCAGGTCCTTCACGCATGTGTCCGGGCCACGTTTCAAGCGCGGCCCGGAAGACGAGCCGGTGGGTTTGGTACTGGAAAGCCTGCGCTGGCAAGGGCTGTTCGGGCGCTTTGGCGAGCGTGACAACCACTGGTGGGCGGGGCTTGGCGAGGTTCAGGTGCCGGTCCTTGCAGTGGCTGCGGTGGGTGATCAACAGGACCCGGAGTGGGCCTGCCGCATGCTGTTCGATCAGATCGGCGGCGACCAGCCCAAACGGTTTCTCTGCCTGGGTCGTGAGCATGGTTTCAGCGAAGACTTCGGTCATGTGCAAATGCTGGTCAGCAAGGCTGCGCAACAGCAGGTCTGGCCGCGTGTGATTGACTGGCTGCGTGAGCGCAGCGTTCCTGAACAGGTTGCAGAGTTTCAGGTGGCGGTGGGCAGTTAGCGGTTAAAGTCGCTATGGTTAGCGTCATCCGGTTGTCTCTGGTTCAATACCGGATCTGTACCCATCGCGACTTACAGGAGCTGACCCCATGCACTACATCACCCCCGATCTGTGCGACGCCTACCCGGAACTGGTGCAAGTCGTCGAGCCGATGCTCAGCAACTTCGGCGGACGCGATTCGTTTGGCGGCCAGATTGTCACCCTCAAATGTTTCGAGGATAACTCGCTGGTCAAGGAGCAGGTTGAACTCGACGGCAAGGGCAAAGTGCTGGTGGTCGATGGTGGCGGTTCGCTGCGCTGCGCCTTGCTGGGTGACATGCTGGCTGAAAAAGCCGCCAAACATGGCTGGGAAGGCTTGGTGATTTACGGCTGCGTGCGCGATGTGGACATGCTGGCCCAGACCGATCTGGGCGTCCAGGCGCTGGCCAGTTACCCAAAGCGCTCGGAAAAACGCGGCGTAGGGCAGCTGGATTTGCCGGTTACCTTTGGCGGCGTGACCTTTCGTCCGGGTGAGTACCTGTATGCCGACAACAATGGCGTCATCATTTCCCCATCACCTCTGACAATGCCGGAATAAGCGAAGTATCCATGTTCGATGAAGCAAACGCGCAGTGGGGGCTGGTTCATGCCCTGGTTCTGGACGGTAAGGGTGGGGCGCGTTTCATTGCTCGAACCGAGTTGCAAGGGCTTGAACTGCAGCCACAGGAAAGTCTGTGGCTGCATTGGGATCGCAGCCATCCCCAGACCCACACCTGGCTGCGCACCGGCAGTGGGCTGAGTGAATTTGCCTGCGACCTGCTGCTTGAGGAAAATACCCGGCCGCGTCTGCTGCCGTTGCCGGATCAGGAGTTGCTGCTGTTTCTGCGTGGCGTGAACCTGAACCCTGGTGCCGAGCCGGAAGACATGGTTTCGGTGCGCATCTTTGCCGCCGCGCAACGGGTGATCTCGCTGCGCCTGCGCCCGTTGCGGGCCACCGAAGAGTTGATCGAGCTATTGGGGCAGGGCAAAGGCCCTACCAGCGCCTCGGAGCTGATTCTTTATCTGGCTCAGTACCTGACCGACAAGGTTCAGGATCTGGTGGGCGAATTGACTGAATCGGTCGATGAAGAGGAAGAAAAAACGGACGCCGACGAACGGTACAGCCCTGAACACGGCAAACTGTTGCATATTCGCCGACGCGCGGCAGGTCTGCGCCGGTTCCTGGGGCCACAGCGGGACATTTATGGTCAGCTTTCGCGAATCAAATTGTCCTGGTTTGCCAATGACGACGCCGATTACTGGAACGAGCTGAACAACAGCCTGACCCGCTATCTGGAAGAGCTGGAACTGACTCGCGAGCGCGTCGGGCTGTTGCTGGAGTCCGAAGACCGGCGTCTGCGCGAGCACATGAACCGCACCATGTACCGGTTCGGCATCATTACCGGCATATTTCTGCCGATGAGTTTTCTCACCGGTTTGCTGGGCATAAATGTCGGCGGTATCCCCGGCTCGGACAGCTCGTACGGCTTTTTGGTGGCGTGCTCGCTGATTGTCGCGCTGGCCGCAGGGCAGTGGTGGTTGTTCAGGCGTTTGCGCTGGGTGTAGAGGCGGCTCGTCCGTTTTTTTGACGGCTTTGTGTGACTTGTTGTTTTTGCGTCGCGTCTTAGACTGACATTACGTGAGGTGCCTGATGCACGATCCGTTTGAAGAATCTTTACGCGACATGCTCAATTCTTCATCCTCCAGCCGGGATGACGATGCATGTCTGGGGCGTGTCCTGAAGACCGCCAATCGCCAGGTGGGTGCCGGTGTGTTGTTCGGTCTGCTGGGGCGTTGGTCGGAGGCGTTGATGATTGCCGTGAACAACGGCTCCGCCCACGTTTCTCCTGTTTCTCGCCGCACTGTGTCGGGTGCGCGTTCTATCGATAAGGCTGATTGAGCATGGAATTGAATCTCTGGACCCAGAGCCTTCTTGCTGCAATGACTGCGTTGTGGGCCAAGGTTGCAAACTTCATCCCCAACCTGTTTGGTGCCCTGGTTGTGGTGCTGCTGGGTTTTGTCGTAGCCAAGCTGCTAGACGCACTGCTGTCCAAATTGCTGGCCAAGCTGGGCCTTGATCGTCTGGTCGGTGGCACCGGCCTGACCAAGATCATCGGGCGGGCTGGCGTCAAGGTGCCGATTTCCACGTTGATCGGCAAGATCGTCTACTGGTTCGTATTGTTGATCTTCCTCGTTTCTGCAGCCGAATCGCTTGGCTTGCAGCGAGTGTCAGCTACGCTGGACATGTTGGCGCTGTATTTGCCGAAGGTATTTGGTGCGGCACTGGTGTTGCTGGTCGGCGTATTGCTCGCGCAACTGGTCAATGGGCTGGTGCGCGGCGCGGCCGAAGGGGTAGGCATCGATTATTCCGCAGGTCTTGGGCGAATTGCTCAGGGCCTGGTGATCATCATCAGTATTTCGGTTGCGATCAGCCAGCTTGAGGTCAAGACTGACCTGCTGAACCACGTTATTGTGATTGCATTGATTACCGTTGGTCTGACAGTGGCGCTGGCTTTAGGCCTGGGCAGTCGTGAAATCGCCGGGCAGATCATTGCCGGGATCTATGTTCGCGAGCTTTTTCAGGTCGGCCAGCAGGTACAGGTAGGCGATACAGAGGGTCAGATCGAGGAAATCGGTACGGTCAAGACAACGCTGTTGACAGACGAGGGGGAGCTGGTGTCGTTTTCCAACCGCATTCTCCTGGAGCAGAGAGTAATCAGCCGTTAAGCGGCTAACCTGCTAATCTATGCCGCCAGATTGCCGATACAGGCCGTGGCGGACATTGAACTGACTGTCGGCAAGATTTGTTTTGAATAAACCTCAACCGTTTTTGACGCGTTACGATCCCCGCGAGCTCTCTGATGAGGAGCTGGTCGCGCGGGCCCACGTCGAGCTTTTCAATGTGACGCGGGCCTATGAAGAATTGATGCGCCGTTACCAGCGAACGCTTTTTAACGTGTGTGCACGATATCTGGGGAACGATCGCGATGCTGACGATGTCTGTCAGGAGGTGATGCTTAAAGTGTTGTACGGGTTGAAAAATTTTGAAGGTAAATCTAAATTTAAGACCTGGCTGTACAGCATCACCTACAATGAATGCATCACGCAGTACAGGAAGGAACGGCGTAAGCGTCGCTTGATGGACGCGTTGAGTCTGGATCCACTTGAGGAAGCGTCGGAAGAAAAGACGCCCAAACCTGAAGAGCGGGGCGGACTTGATCGCTGGCTTGTGTATGTGAACCCGATCGATCGGGAAATTCTGGTACTGCGTTTTGTTGCAGAACTTGAATTCCAGGAGATCGCAGACATCATGCACATGGGCTTGAGCGCAACGAAAATGCGTTACAAGCGGGCTTTGGATAAATTACGTGAGAAATTTGCGGGAATCGCCGAAACTTAATACGGTGCAAATATCTCTAACGAACTGGCAAGGTCTGGTACACTTGCCGACGAGTTGTCCCCACCTTGTGGGACTGCTTTATAATCATCAGATGGGGATTTAACGGATGAAACTGAAAAACACCTTGGGCTTGGCCATTGGTACTATTGTTGCCGCAACTTCGTTCGGCGCGCTGGCTCAAGGCCAAGGCGCAGTCGAAATCGAAGGCTTCGCCAAGAAAGAAATGTACGACAGCGCCCGTGACTTCAAAAACAACGGCAACCTGTTCGGCGGCTCGATTGGCTACTTCCTGACCGACGACGTTGAATTGCGTCTGGGCTACGACGAAGTTCACAACGTTCGTAGCGATGATGGCAAGAACATCAAGGGCGCAAACACCGCTCTGGACGCTCTGTACCACTTCAACAACCCAGGCGACATGCTGCGTCCATACGTTTCTGCCGGTTTCTCCGATCAGAGCATTGGCCAGAACGGTCGCAACGGTCGTAACGGTTCCACCTTCGCCAACATCGGCGGCGGTGCCAAGCTGTACTTCACCGACAATTTCTATGCTCGTGCTGGCGTTGAAGCTCAGTACAACATCGACCAAGGCGACACCGAGTGGGCTCCAAGCGTCGGTATCGGCGTAAACTTCGGTGGCGGCAGCAAGAAAGTTGAAGCAGCACCAGCTCCAGTAGCTGAAGTGTGCTCCGACAGCGACAACGACGGCGTGTGCGACAACGTCGACAAGTGCCCAGACACCCCAGCCAACGTAACTGTTGACGCTGATGGCTGCCCGGCAGTTGCTGAAGTGGTTCGTGTTGAGCTGGACGTGAAGTTCGACTTCAACAAGTCTGTTGTCAAGCCTAACAGCATGGGCGACATCAAGAACCTCGCTGACTTCATGCAGCAGTACCCACAGACCACCACCACTGTTGAAGGTCACACTGACTCCGTCGGTCCTGACGCTTACAACCAAAAACTGTCCGAGCGTCGTGCAAACGCCGTTAAACAGGTTCTGGTTAACCAGTACGGTGTTGGCGCTAGCCGCGTAAACTCGGTTGGTTACGGCGAATCCCGCCCAGTTGCTGACAACGCAACTGACGCTGGCCGTGCAGTAAACCGTCGCGTAGAAGCAGAAGTAGAAGCTCAAGCTAAGTAATTAGCCGCTTGTACTGAAAAGCCCGGCTTAGGCCGGGCTTTTCTTTGTCTGCGATTTAGTCAGGTACAGCGTCAGGATCCGGCAGGGTCAGCTGGCTTGCAGCTGTGCTTGCTCTACCAGGGTCTGATTCAGCAGCTCGTTGCTGAACGCCGCGACCGCGCCGATCACCAGGATCGCCGGGCTTTTCAGCTCGAATGCGGCTGCGTCACGCTGCATCGCATTCAGTGTGCTGCGGCATTCACGCTGCCAGGGCAGCGAAGCGTTTTCAATCATCGCCACCGGCATGTCGCCAATCATTCCGCCTGCCAGCAGGCTTTCGCGAATTTCCGCCAGTTTCGCCACACCCATGTACACCACCAGCGTCGTCCCGCCTTGTGCCAGCGCTTGCCAGTTGAGGCTGCTGTCGTCCTGAGTGTGGGCGGTCACCAGCGTCACGCCGCGACTGATACCGCGCAGGGTCAGCGAGATCCCGCATTGAGTTGCCCCGGCCAGGCCTGCGGTAATGCCGTTGACCAGTTCTACCGCGACACCGCGCTCCTGCAACCACTGTGCCTCTTCACCGCCACGCCCGAAGATGCACGGGTCGCCGCCTTTGAGGCGGACCACGCATTTGCCCTGGCGCACGTAGCGCAGCATCAGGCGATGGATAAACTCCTGTGGCGTCGAGCGGCAGCCTCCGCGCTTGCCGACGGCAATCACTCGCGCCTGCGGGCAGTGCTCGAGCACGGCGGTATTGACCAGATCATCGATCAACACCACGTCGGCTTCGTGCAAGGCGCGAACTGCCTTGAGGGTCAGTAATTCCGGGTCGCCCGGGCCTGCGCCTACCAGCCATACTTTTGCGCTCATGCTGCATTCCTCATTCAGTCACTGCCACGGCGTTGATCAGTCTTTTTATTTCCGGGACACACGAACCGCACTGCGTCCCACAGCCTAATTGGGTTTTGAGTTGATTCAGGTTCAGGCCTCGCTCGATACCGCTCATCACCGTGCTCTGGCTGACGTTCATGCAGTTGCACAAGGTCTTGTCGCGAGACAGGGTCGAGTCTTTGCCGGGCTCGCTGCTCAAAGGCGCCAGCAGCCATCGCCGTAGCGCGGGATCGGCACGCTCTTGCAGCCATAACGTCTGTAGCCAGTGCTGGGCGAGCGTTTCTCCCGCCAGGCGGATGGCGGTGATGCGCCCGTTGTCGATCCGCACCCGTTTGCCGATTGAACGCTTGGGGTCGTCGTAGGCCATGACCGGGCCTTCATCGAGGTTAAGCAGGCTGTCGATGCGCTGCAGCAGCGTCGAGTCTGGCGCTTCGGTGCTGGCCGCGCGCACCACCAGTGCCGGTCGTTCTCGCCCGATCAGGCCCATGCTCAGGTAGGTGAACGCTTCGCACAGCGGTCGCAGGCGCTCCATGTGCTGTTGCACATTGCCCTCGATCAAGGCGAAGAACTGCCAGGGCAGCCGGGCTTTTTCGATTCTGACCCCGGAGTGCTTGAGCTCCGGCTGTTTGGAGAGCGGGTCGAAGGCAGGCTGGGTCAGGACGTTCACGCCGCCCTTGAGAAACCGCTCGCCCCAGTGCATCGGCAAAAAAGCCTGGCCGGCGACAACGCTGTCATCACTGCTGACCGGCAGCAGCAGTTCGCCGCGTCGGCTGATCAGTTTGACCAGATCGCCGTTCTGCAGGTCATGGCCAAGCATTTGCTTTGGGTTGAGGCTCAACAGCGCCTCGCTGACATGCCCGAACAAGCGCGCGGCGGTGCCGGTGCGGCTCATGCCGTGCCATTGATCGCGCAGCCTGCCGGTGTTGAGCGTCAGTGGATATTCAGCGTCACGCAATTCTCGGGCGGCGATATAGGGCTCGGCCAAAAACTGTGCGCGGCCCGAAGCCGTCGGGAAAATACCATCGAGATAAAGACGCGGTGTGCCCACGCTGGCGCCTGTCGGGAACGGCCATTGCTGTGGGCCTTGGCGGTCAATCAGTTCGCGGTCGATACCGGACATGTCCAGATCGCGCCCGACCGTCAGGCCCTTGAACTCATCGAACAGCGATTTTGGCGTCTGGAAGTCGAACAGTGCAGGCGCTTCTGGCTGCAGGCGCTTTTGCAGACGCTGGGCGAAATCCACGGTAATGGCCCAGTCTGAACGGGCTTCACCGGGTGCCTGAATGGCTTTGCGCACATTGGAGATGCGCCGTTCCGAGTTGGTTACCGTGCCTTCCTTTTCCCCCCAACTGGCGGCGGGCAGCAGCAGGTCGGCAAAGCGTGCGGTTTCGGTGGTCTTGAAGGCTTCCTGAAGCACCACGAACGGGCAGGTTTCCAGCGCCTGACGGATTCTGTTCTGGTCGGGCAGTGATTGTGCCGGGTTGGTGCAGGCAATCCACAAGGCTTTGATCGTGCCGTTTTGCAGTTGCTCGAACAGCTCGATGGCGGACAGGCCGGGAGTAGCCGGCAGGCTGTCGATGCCCCAGTACTCGGCCACTTCGGCGCGGTGTTCGGGATTGGCGGCATCGCGATGGCCTGGCAGCAGGTTGGACAGGCTGCCGGTTTCGCGACCGCCCATGGCGTTGGGCTGGCCGGTGAGCGAGAAAGGGCCGGCGCCGGGTCGGCCAATCTGCCCGGTGGCCAGGTGCAGATTGATCAGTGCGCTGTTTTTCGCGCTGCCGGCAGTGGACTGATTCAATCCCATGCACCACAGCGACAGAAAGCCCGCCGACTTGCCTAGCCAGCGGGCGCAGGTGTGCAAGTGTTGCTGTGAAATACCGCAGATGTTTGCCACGCGTTCAGGCGGATAATCACATACCAGCGCTGCCAGTTCGTCATAGCCCAGCGTATGGGCGGCAATGAATTGCGGGTCGATCAGGTTTTCGCTCATCAATACGTGCAGGATGCCGTGAAACAGCGCGACGTCGGTGCCGGGCTGAATCGCCAGGTGCAGGTCCGCCAGTTCGCAGGTATCGGTGCGACGCGGATCGATGACGATGAGTTTCATCGCGGGACGGCGGCTTTTTGCTTCTTCCAGACGGCGAAACAGAATCGGATGCGCGTAGGCCATGTTGCTGCCGACGATCATCACGCAGTCGCTCAGCTCGAGGTCCTCGTAGCTGCACGGCGGCGCATCGGCCCCCAGGCTGCGCTTGTAGCCGGCCACGGCCGAAGACATGCACAGCCGCGAGTTGCTGTCGATGTTGTTGGTGCCGACCAGTGCGCGGGCCAGCTTGTTGAACGCGTAGTAGTCCTCGGTCAGCAACTGGCCGGAAATGTAGAACGCCACGCTGTCGGGGCCGTGTTCGCGAATGCTCTCGGCAAACACGGTGGCGGCGTGCTCCAGTGCGGTGTCCCAATCGGTCACGCTGCGCGCCAGCCCTTTGCTCAGGCGCAGCTCCGGGTACAACGCCCGTGCTTCGATGTCGCCGGTCAGGTGCAGGCTCGAACCTTTGCTGCACAGCTTGCCGAAGTTCGCCGGGTGTTGGGGATCGCCGCTGACGCCGAGAATGCGCTGCCCGTCATGCTCGATCAGCACCCCGCAGCCGACGCCGCAATAGCAGCAGGTGGATGCCGTCACCTGAGTGGTCTGGATGGCCATGCTGGTCATGCGCAAGCAGCCGGTGTGGCAGCGGGTTTGCCGAACATCAGGTGATTGCGGATGGCATCAATGCCCTGGCCATCACGGATCTGTTGTAAGTACCAACTGCCGTCGGCGGTGTCGCCGTACAGGCAGGCGCCGACCAGAATGTCATTTTTGATCACCAGCTTCTTGTAGACACCGCCGATGGGGTCCGAGAGGGTGATGCTTTCAGTGCCCTCGCCACCCAGAAAATCACCGGCCGAAAACAGGTCGATACCCGTGACTTTCAGCTTGGTCGAGGTGACCGAGCCCGGATAGCGGGCAGACCCGAGCTGGGCGAGGTGATTGGCGCAGACCCGGGCCTGTTCGAACAGCGGCGCGACCAGCCCGTAGGCGATGCCGCGATGGCTGACGCACTCGCCGATGGCATAGATGCGCGGATCGAAGGTCTGCAGCGTGTCGTTGACCAGAATTCCGCGGTTGCACGGCAAGCCCGCCTGTTCGGCCAGCTCGGTGTTGGGCCGTATGCCTGCTGCCATGACCACCAGGTCTGCGTCAATGACGTCGCCGTTCTTCAATTGCACGGCCCGCACGCGCCCCTGGTCATCGCCGAGCAAGGCTTGGGTCTGTTCATTGAGGCGAAAGCTCAGGCCGCGCAGCTCCAGCGCGGCTTGCAGCATCAGGCCGCTGGTCTTGTCCAGCTGGCGTTCCAGCAGGGTCTGACCGTTATGAATGACCGTGACCTGCATGCCGCGCAGGCTCAGGCCGTTGGCCGCTTCCAGCCCTAGCAGGCCGCCGCCGATGACGACTGCGTGTTTGTGTGTGACGGCGGTGTCGATCATCTGCCGGGTGTGACCGATGTCGCGATAGCCGATCACGCCGTCCAGCGTGTTGCCGGGGATCGGCAGAATGAAAGGGCGTGACCCGGTGGCGATCAACAGTCGGTCATAATGGGCCTGGGTGCCGTCATCGGCGATCACCAGGCGCTTGATGCGATCGATCTTGACCACACGGCGGTTCAGCAACAGCTGGATACCGTTGCTTTGGTACCAGGCCAGATCGTTGAGCACTATGTCTTCGAAGTTCTGCTCGCCGGCCAGCACCGGCGACAGCAGGATGCGATTGTAGTTGGGGTGTGGCTCGGCGCCGAAGACGGTGATGTCGTACAGGTCTTCGCTCAGCTTCAACAACTCTTCGAGTGTGCGCACGCCGGCCATGCCGTTGCCAATCATCACCAGTTTGAGTTTTTTCATATTGCCTCCGAGTCGCCAGAGAGCGGGCTCGACACAGTGTGCGCAAACAAAAAAAGGCGTCCCGCCAGTTGCCTGACGGGGACGCCTTTGTCCGGTCCCGTTCTCTCGGGAGGCGCAGCCTTCATCGTTGAAGGCTGCGCGTTATGAATGATCTGAAAGGGACTATGCAGCGCTTGTGCCAACTCGTGTTCACGCGCATAAACGAGTGTATTGGCGATAGTCGCGGTTATTTCTGCACTGGCTTGAGGCGTGCTGCACAGAAGCGGGGCGGACGCGGCTGAATCAGTGGCGCCCCATGAACCAGATGACCGCCAGCAGATTGCACAGCAACGAGACCAGCGCCAGCGTGCGCCAGACTTTCAGCGGTTCGCGTTCCAGCAACGGGCGCGGGCGCGTAACCAGTGAGCGATGCTCGGCCTGCTCCAGTTCCAGCAGCCATTGTTCCGGGGTTTCGTAACGTTGATCCGGGTCGGCCTGCAAGGCTTTGTCCAGGCTCTGGCTCAGCCATTGTGGCAGGTCGGGTCGATAGCGGCTGGCGGGAATCGGCGTGCCGAAGCGGCGATGTTGAAAGGCTTCGATTTCGCCGTAGGGGTAATGACCGGTCAACAGGTAATACAGCGTCACACCAACGGCATACAAGTCCTGCCTGGGGTGCGCTTCTGCACCGTTGAAGGCTTCCGGAGCAATGTAGCTCGGCGTACCGGGCAGGTCCTCGGCATTGGTGGCTGACAGGCCCGGGCAGAACGCCAGGCCGAAATCCAGCAGGCGCAGCTCGCCGTCGTTACCCAGCAGAAGGTTTTCCGGTTTGATGTCGCGGTGGATGATATTTCGTCGATGCAACAGCCCGGTGGCCCGTAACACACGAGTCGCCAGGTCCTGCCATTGCACCAGTGGCAACGGCCCGTTGCGTCTGAAGACCTCAGCCAGCGTACTTCCGGGGTATTCGCGCATCACGTAATACAGGTGCTGACGCTGCGCAAGCGAATGAACCTCGGGGAAAAACCGCCCGGCGACCCGGCGCAGAAACCACTCTTCGAGCAACAGCCCCTGCCCGGCACCGGCTTCGTCATGACGACTGGTCGGCAGGGTCTTCAGCAGCCAAGGCTGGCCGTGGGCGTCCTTTACCCGATAGAGAATCGACTGCCGCGATTGCGCCACGATGTCGCCGACGTTCCAGCCTTCAAAGGTCTGACCGACCTTGAGTGTTGGCGGCAGCGGCCACTGCTGCAATTGCAGCAACGTGTCGCCCAGATCGTCTGTGCCCAGGCTGTCGACCTGAATCAGCAGGGCGCTGGCATTGTCCTGACTGCCAGCCAGATGCGCCGCGCTGACCAGGGTTTTCACCGCTGAGTCGAGGTCGTCCTGCTCGGTCAGAATCGAGCGGATGCTGGCGTCGCCGAGGGTTGCCCATATTCCGTCGCTGACCAGCAACAGACGCTCGCCTTCGCACAGCTCGCCGTCGAGATAATCCATGACCACGTATTGATCCAGGCCCAGCGCGCGCTTGAGCACATGCTGCATATCGGCCTGTTCCCAGACGTGGTCCTCGCTGATGCGTTTGAGCGTGCCGGCCTGCCAGCGATAAGCCCGGCAGTCGCCGACATGGGCGAGGGTGAAGCGCCTGCCGCGCAGCACCAGAGCGCTGAGGGTGGTCAGCAGGCCGTTGGCCAGCAGCCAGCGGTTCTGCGCCAGCAACAGGCGATCAAGCGACTGCGCCACGCCCCAGGTTTCCGGCGTCGAGTAATAGTCGAGTGCCAGCGCCTGCAGCGTCGACTGCGCGGCCAGCGCGCCATCGGCACACTGGCTGACGCCGTCGGCAAGGGCAAACAGATAGCCCTTGCTGGCCGCCAGTGCCGGGGTCGGAGTGACCATGCGCAGGGCGTCCTGGTTCTCCGCTCGCGGACCGCTGGCGCTGAATTCGGCAAAGCGCAATTGCAGCGTCATCGGCGGCTCAGACCCGCGCCGCGGTCACGGCCGCCGAACCCCAGGTGGTTCTCCAGCGACGCTTGACGTTCAACAGGCCGAACCAGGCCAGTACCGCCAGACCTGCGAACAGCCACAGGCCCAACTGGTAATCACCGGTATTCTGCTTGATGGCGCCCAGACCGGCTGCCAGCAGGAAGCCGCCGATACCGCCAGCCATCCCGATCAGGCCGGTCATCACGCCGATTTCCTTGCGGAACCGCTGCGGCACCAACTGGAAGACTGCACCGTTACCGGCACCCAGGCCAAGCATCGCTGCAACGAACAACGCCAGTGCTGCCCACGAACTCGGCAGGTTGAAGCCCACTGCCGCGATACCGACAGCAGCTACCGTGTACATCACGGTCAGGGTGCGGATCCCGCCAAAGCGGTCGGCCAGCGCGCCACCGAGCGGGCGCATCAGGCTGCCGCCGAACACACAGGCTGCGGTGTAGTAACCGGCCGTGATCGGACTCAGGCCATACTGGTCGTTGAAGTAGCCGGGCAGGGCGCTGGCCAGACCGATGAAGCCACCGAAGGTCACGCTGTAGAAAAACATGAACCACCAGCTGTCACGGTCGCCCAGTGCCTTGAGGTAATCCGCCATGGATTTGGGTTTGCTGCGCTCCGGCGCGTTGCGCGCCATCAGGGTGAAGGCAATCAGCGTCAGAACCAGCGGGATCAGCGCCAGGCCGAACACATTGCCCCAGCCAAAACTGGCCGCCAGCACCGGTGCGATCAATGCCGCCAGCACGGTGCCGGAGTTGCCGGCACCGGCAATACCCATCGCCTTGCCCTGGTGCTGTGGCGGATACCACTGCGAGGCCAGCGGCAACGCAACGGCGAACGACGCGCCGGCCATGCCCAGGAACAGGCCTAGCAGCAAGACCTGCTCGTAGCTGTGAATACCCAATTGCCAGGCAGTGAACAAGGCACCGATCACAATCACCTGACCGATGATGCCGGCTGTCTTGGGGGACAACTGGTCGGCCAGCAGACCCATGAACAAGCGCAGCACGGCACCGGCCAGAATCGGCGTGGCCACCATCAGGCCGCGCTGTTGAGTCGTGAGGTGCAGGTCGGTGGCGATTTGTACCGCCATCGGGCCAAGCAGGTACCAGACCATGAAGCTCAGGTCGAAATACAGAAAGGCTGCGAACAGGGTCGGTCTGTGACCGGCCTTCCAGAAGCTTGTATCCATGTGCACACCTCATCATCTGCTAGTTAGTCAGTCGGGCCATGAGCGCGACGCGGGGTATTCCAGACGCTGTGGTGGAGTGTTCCGAATGACGGCGACTCCACCGGCCCCGTCACCGGGGCCAAAACGCAAAAACGTCGCCTCTCTGTCCACGTGAGCGGAAAAAGATAAGCGACGTCTTTGTCGTAAAGGTGATAGCCGCCGTTGGCTACCGTGGGATTGCTAAAGCAAGAGATGGGCCAGATGAGCTGCAAGCGGTTAGCGGCAAGCTGCAAGCGGATGGTGTGCTCCTTGGCGTGTTGGCCAATGACCTTGAATCGGGCGATGGGCAGCCAAGGCGCTGCAAAAGGGGGCGAGTGCCTGGATCGCTCCGCAACCCCGGCCCTTGCGCGTCATTCAGGCGCAGCGGCGCAACAATGGTCGCGACTGAGACAACGATCAGCCGGTTCGATAATGAACAGATAAAGTATGATTTATTTATATTTTATGATGATTGACTGTTTATCTATTATTTTTCCGGGTGCCACTAATCAACCTGTTTTGTACTGTCGCAATGATGTTGTTTCGATGCCTTGGTATGACGCTCTTAATAGGTATGATCAACGCGTGTGAATATTTATTAAAATAAGATATGCACTTATCGTCGTGCAGATGTCGGCAAATATTTAATTTACTTTCAGAAGGATCTCTGACAGCATTCGTCCTGCCGTGAACAACACGGGCCATTGATTTCATCATGGTAATTTCACTCTCCCATTAAGCAACTGGCACGTTCAGGCTGCTTGTCAATTTAGATGAAAGATTGCTGCAGTACAGTAATCCGACGATCCACTTGTTTTTATCAGCAGCGCTGTTGCTGATGCGCCATGCCTGATAAATAAAGGCCTGCTTTAAATACACTCTGGTCATGCAACCTGCATGCCGGTTTGTTTCCTCTCCGCGCGGCTTGTACAGGCGCCAATAAAGGACACCTTCATCATGAGTAACATCAACTACGCACCTACTGTCTGGTCCCGCGCCGATGCGCTGAAGGTCAATGAAAATGACCCGACCACCACACAGCCGCTGGTCAGCCCGGACTTTCCGGTCATGAGTGATACGGTATTCATCTGGGACACCATGCCGTTGCGACAGCTCGACGGCACTATTGTCTCGGTCAATGGCTGGTCGGTGATCATCACCCTGACAGCCGACCGCCACCCGGACGACCCGCAGTACCTGGGCGCCAATGGCCGCTACGACATCAAGCGCGACTGGGAAGACCGCCATGGCCGGGCACGCATGTGCTACTGGTATTCGCGCACCGGCAAGGACTGGATCTTCGGCGGCCGGGTCATGGCCGAAGGCGTATCGCCCACCACCCGCGAGTGGGCAGGCACGCCCATCCTGTTGAACGACAACGGTGATATCGACCTGTATTACACCTGCGTGACGCCAGGTGCGGCCATCGCCAAAGTTCGCGGCCGTATTGTCACGTCAGACAAAGGCGTGGAATTGAAAGACTTTACCGACGTCAAGATTCTTTTCCAGGCCGACGGAACTTACTATCAGACCGAAGCGCAAAACTCGACCTGGAACTTTCGCGATCCCAGTCCATTCATCGACCCCAATGATGGCAAGTTGTACATGGTCTTTGAAGGTAATGTGGCCGGTGAGCGGGGTTCACATACTGTCGGTGCCGCTGAACTTGGCCCTGTGCCACCGGGTCATGAAGAGATAGGCGGTGCCAGGTTTCAAGTTGGCTGTATTGGTCTGGCGGTTGCAAAAGACCTCAGTGGCGAAGAGTGGGAAATACTTCCGCCGCTGGTCACTGCAGTGGGCGTCAATGATCAGACCGAGCGGCCGCATTATGTCTTTCAGGACGGCAAGTATTACTTGTTTACCATCAGCCACAAGTTCACTTATGCCGATGGTGTAACCGGGCCGGATGGCGTGTACGGTTTTGTCGGCGAGCATCTGTTCGGGCCTTACCGGCCAATGAACGCTTCGGGTCTGGTGCTGGGCAATCCGCCTGCGCAGCCGTTTCAGACCTATTCCCACTGTGTGATGCCGAACGGTCTGGTGACGTCGTTCATCGACAGCGTGCCCACCACAGGCGAAGATTATCGTATTGGTGGCACCGAGGCGCCGACGGTACGGATCCTGTTGAAAGGCGACCGCTCGTTCGTGCAGGAGGTGTATGACTATGGCTATATTCCGGCGATGAAGGATATTACGTTGAGCTAATACACTGCTGACGCTGACCCATAAAGAACGCCTGCCCGTGCAGGCGTTCTTGCGTGGTTATCCCAGTAACTCGCTCATCGCAATGATCTGCTCGGCCACCTGTATCAGTTTCTGCTGACGGCTCATCGCCTGTCGGCGCATCAGCGTGTACGCCTCTTCCTCGTTGCAGTCCTTCATCTTCATCAACAGCCCCTTGGCCAGCTCGATGCGCTTGCGCTCGGCCAGTTGCTGATCGCGGGCATGCAACTGGGCGCGCAAGGCCTGATCGCTCTCGAAGCGGGCCATGGCCACATCGAGAATCGGTTGCAGACGTTGCGCCTGAATGCCTTCGACAATGTAAGCGCTGACCCCTGACTTGATTGCCTGGCGCATCACCCCCGGATCGTGCTCGTCGGTAAACATCACGATAGGGCGCGGCTGGTCGCGGCTGACCAGTACCACCTGTTCCATCACGTCGCGGCCGGGTGATTCGGTGTCGATCAGGATGACGTCCGGGCGCACGGCCTCGACACGGGCGGGCAGGTCGATGATCAGTCCGGATTCGTCGATCACTTCAAACCCGGCCTCGGTCAGCGCCGACCTGAGGCGTCCGACTTTTCTGGCGGTGTCATTGATAAGCAGGATACGCAGCATGGTCACGTTCTCCGTCAACGACTGGCAACAGCAGGCGCGGTATCGGCCAGCGAGTGGAGTTTGAAGCTTCGCGCATAGCCTGCGGGATCACTGCCGTCCCAGACCTTGCCATCGATGAGCTGGCTACTGCGCAGGGTCGCGCTGGGGGCATCGATACCCAGTGCATTGGCGGCCTGACGGTACAGGTCCAGCTGCTGAACGCGGCTGGCGACCGCCAGGTAATCCGGGTCTTCGCGCAACAGGCCCCAGCGCCGGAACTGGGTCATGAACCACATGCCGTCCGACAGCCACGGGTAGTTGACCTGACCCTGGTCGTGAAAACTCACCGCATGCGGGTCCTGCCATTGATTGCCCAGGCCGTCGCTGTACTGGCCGAGCAGGCGCGGTTCGATGCAGTCCAGCGAGGCATCCAGGTAATCCACGCCGCTGAGCAGTTGCGCGGTGCTGCGCCGGTTGTGGTCGCTTTGTTCGATGAAACGGCTGGCTTCGAGCACAGCCATGATCAACGCCCTGGCGGTGTTGGGGTTCTGCTCGACAAATTCGCGAGTGCAACCCAGCACCTTGCCGGGGTGATCAGGCCAGATCGCCTGGCTGGTTGCCATGGTGAAACCCAGTTGCTGCTGCACCGCGCTGGCACCCCAGGGTTCACCGACACAAAACCCGTCGATACGCCCGGCCTGCAGGTGCTGCGCCATCTGTGTGGGCGGCACCACCACGCTGGTGACATCATCGAGCGGGTGAATGCCCTGGCTGGCGAGCCAGTAGTAGAGCCACATGGCGTGGTTGCCGGTGGGAAAGGTCTGGGCGAAGGTCAGCTTTGAGCCGCTTTGGTGCGCGCGTTTGTCCAGTGCCTCAGGAGTGATCACGCCAGCATCCTGTAGCTCGCGGGACAGGTTGATGCACTGGCCGTTCTGGTTGAGGCCCATGAGGATGGCCATGTCGGTCGCCGGGCCGCCGCTGATGCCCAGCTCCACGGCATAGATCAAACCATACAGGCTATGTGCCGCCTGAAGCTGCCCGCTGACCAGCCTGTCACGCAGCCCGGCCCAGGAGGTCTGGCGTTTCAGGTTCAGGCTCAGCCCGTAAGGCTGGGCAAACCCCTGGGTGGCAGCGACCACCAGCGGGGCGCAGTCGGTCAGTGCCATGAAGCCCACGTCCAGGCTGTTCATTTCCGGGGCGTCACTGCCAGCCACCCAGTCCAGTGCATTGCCGGTTCGTTCGTTCATTGCGCGTGCTTCATAAAAGGTCCATCCAGAAAAAAGGCGTCGTTCGACGCTTTGCCAGTGCAAATGCCGAAACGACGCCGTTGTCCATGCACCTCTCCGTCGTTGGAGTGAGTGCCGATAACGGGTTCAAGCAAGGCATATGCCAGCGTCAACGCCATGAAGTTTATCGAGTGCCTCGCCTGCGCCGTCCACACACGTCTATAATCGCCACCCTGAATTCAGCTGCTCACGAGCCTATCCCGCCATGTATAACCTGGCCCGCCAGTTACTGTTCAAACTTTCCCCGGAAACCTCGCACGACCTTTCGCTGGACCTGATCGGTGCCGGTGGACGGCTGGGCCTCAACGGCTTGCTTGGCAAGTCTGCGGCGAAGTTGCCGGTCAGCGTCATGGGCCTTGAGTTTCCTAACCCGGTAGGGTTGGCCGCCGGCCTGGACAAGAACGGCGCCGCCATCGACGGGTTTGCGCAACTGGGTTTCGGCTTTGTCGAGATCGGCACTGTGACACCCCGTCCGCAGCCGGGTAACCCCAAGCCGCGTATTTTCCGCCTGCCCAACGCAGAAGCCATTATCAACCGCATGGGCTTCAACAACCTGGGTGTAGACAACCTGGTGTCGAGGGTCGAAGCGGCAAAGTATCGCGGCATTCTGGGCATCAATATCGGCAAGAACTTCGACACGCCGGTCGAGCGCGCGGTGGACGATTACCTGATCTGTCTGGACAAGGCCTATGCCCACGCCAGCTACGTCACCGTCAACGTCAGCTCGCCGAATACGCCGGGGCTGCGCAGTCTGCAGTTCGGCGATTCGCTCAAGCAACTGCTTGAAGCTCTGAGCCTGCGCCAGCAGGAACTTACGCAGCGGCACGGCAAGCGCGTGCCGCTGGCGATCAAGATTGCCCCGGACATGACCGATGAAGAAACCGTGCTGGTCGCCGCCGCCCTGATCGAGTCGGGCATGGACGCAGTGATCGCCACCAACACCACACTGAGCCGCCAGGGTGTCGAAGGCTTGCCGCACGGTGACGAAGCGGGTGGTTTGTCGGGCGCGCCGGTTCGCGAGAAAAGCACGCACATCGTCAAGGTACTGGCCGGCGAACTGGCAGGCCGAATGCCTATCATTGCCGCTGGCGGTATCACCGAAGGCCGGCATGCAGCCGAGAAGATAGCCGCAGGCGCCAGCCTGGTGCAGATCTACTCGGGCTTCATCTATAAAGGCCCGGCGCTGATTCGCCAGTCGGTGGATGCCATCGCGGCGATGCCACGCACAGCGAGCTGAATCGCAGGCAAAAAAAGGGGCTCTTCGAGAGAGCCCCTGGGCTTTGGCCCGCCGCCCGGGTCGGGCGTGCATGGTACAGGTGTGAATCAGTCAATCATGTGAGTGGCCCGTCGAGGCCTGACAGTCTTTCAGTCTTTGAATCGCCTCATCCGACCGCGTGAAGTTCGTTGAGTCTGTGGATGCCCGCAGTGCCGGTCATACCGTCCCAGTTGTCGCCGCGTCCTTCGCGCCAGCCATTGATCCATGCCTGGCGTACTGACGGTAGAGTAAAAGGGCAAAGCTCACGGGATTTACCATGAACGCCGTATTGATATCCGCGTAAAAAAGCTCTTTCCAACGGATCACGCTTAAGTCTTCTCATAGGGTAATGCCCTCGTCTGTTGACTGTAATATCCCTGAGACCCCGTGGTGGGGTCGGGCAGAGTCTTCTGCCGTTGGGGCCCGCTGCCGGCGTGGCGGGCCTTGATGCCATAACCATTGCGGAAATGACCTGAGTTGATTTCTAACCAAAGCGCAGGGTGATGTGAATGATCGTTTTGTCATAAGCACGTCACATTCAGGTCTGTCGAGCAATAAGCAATCGAGTGTTTCAGGACTGATTTCTGACGTAACCCTTTTGACATAGGGGTTTGAGCGTTGATTGAGATTGCTTATCAGGCTCAGATACTGGCTCTATGCCTTGGCTGTTAAGGCGACGAAGGGTCACTCTGCGCGCCGATGAAATGTGACTTTTCAGTCACAACTTTTCGTTCATGGCTTTCGACACGCATTGATCGCCGACCCATCGCCCGCTTATTGGCGACATGGTCCGGGCGGATATCTGTTCTAATACGCGCCATAACTGCCGCAATGACATGACAGGATCATGCGGCGGACCGGCACACATCATGTGCCACCCAGGCGTTCTCCACGAAAGACGCCTGTTCAAATCTGGCCGGGCAATGCGTTGCCCGCCGCTGACGGCTCAGGCCCTGGAAGACACATGTCGGATCGCTACGAACTTTTCCTTACTTGCCCCAAAGGCCTCGAAGGTCTGCTTGCCGAAGAAGCCACGGCGCTGGGTCTGCAAGAAACCCGCGAGCACACCTCGGCCATTCGCGGCTCGGCCGACATGGAGACCGCTTACCGGCTGTGTCTCTGGTCGCGTCTGGCCAACCGCGTGCTGCTGGTACTCAAGCGTTTCCCGATGAAGGACGCCGAAGACCTGTACCACGGCGTGCTCGATGTCGAGTGGCATGACCATCTCGAACCGGAAGGCACCATTGCGGTGGAGTTCAGCGGTCACGGCTCGGGCATCGACAACACCCACTTTGGTGCATTGAAGGTCAAGGACGCGATCGTCGACAAACTGCGCACGCCCGAAGGCGAGCGCCCGTCGGTGGACAAGATCAACCCGGACCTGCGCGTTCACCTGCGCCTGGATCGTGGTGAAGCGATTCTGTCGCTGGACCTTTCCGGGCACAGCCTGCACCAGCGCGGCTATCGCCTGCAGCAGGGTGCTGCACCGCTCAAGGAAAACCTTGCCGCCGCCATTCTGATCAGAGCCGGCTGGCCGCGCATCGCTGCCGAAGGTGGGGCACTGGCCGACCCGATGTGCGGTGTGGGTACGTTCCTGGTCGAGGCTGGCATGATTGCCGCCGACATCGCTCCGAACATCAAACGCGAGCGCTGGGGATTTTCGGCCTGGCTCGGTCACGTTCCGACGCTGTGGCGCAAGCTGCACGATGAAGCACTGGCGCGTGCCGAAGCGGGGCTGGCCAAAACGCCGTCGTGGATTCGTGGTTACGAGGCTGATCCGCGTCTGATCCAGCCAGGCCGCAACAACATCGAGCGTGCCGGGCTGAGCGACTGGATCAAGGTCTATCAGGGCGAAGTGGCGACCTTCGAGCCGCGCCCGGACCAGAACCAGAAAGGCCTGGTAATCTGCAACCCTCCTTATGGCGAGCGTCTGGGTGATGAAGCCAGCCTGCTGTATCTCTACCAGAACCTCGGCGAGCGCCTGCGTCAGGCCTGCCTGAACTGGGAAGCCGCAGTGTTTACGGGTGCGCCTGATCTGGGCAAGCGCATGGGCATTCGCAGCCACAAACAATATTCGTTCTGGAACGGCGCCTTGCCGTGCAAGCTGCTGCTGATCAAGGTCACGCCTGACCAGTTCGTGACGGGCGAGCGTCGCACGCCTGAACAGCGTCAGGTCGAGCGCGAAAACCCGGTCGAAGTCGAAGTGGTTGAGCGCAAGCTCAACAAGAACGGCAACCCGATCAAGCCAGAGCCGGTGGTGGTCGAGCAGGCGCGTCTTAGCGAAGGCGGGCAGATGTTTGCCAATCGCCTGCAAAAGAACCTCAAGCTGCTGGGCAAATGGGTACGCCGTGAAGGCATCGATTGCTACCGCGTCTACGATGCCGACATGCCCGAGTATTCGCTGGCGATCGACCTGTACCATGACTGGGTTCACGTTCAGGAATACGCCGCGCCCAAGTCCATCGACCCGGAAAAGGCCTCGGCCCGCTTGTTCGATGCACTGGCCGCCATTCCTCAGGCCTTGAACATCGACAAGAGCCGTGTGGTGATCAAGCGTCGCGAGCGTCAGAGCGGCACCAAACAGTACGAGCGTCAGAGCGCGCAGGGGCAGTTTCTGGAAGTCAGTGAAGGCGGCGTCAAGCTGCTGGTCAATCTGACCGATTACCTGGACACCGGCCTGTTTCTCGACCATCGGCCAATGCGTATGCGCATTCAGCGCGAGGCCGCGGGCAAGCGCTTCCTCAACCTGTACGCCTACACCGCGACCGCCAGTGTGCATGCAGCCAAGGGCGGCGCGCGCAGCACCACCAGCGTTGACCTGTCGCGTACGTACCTTGACTGGGCACGGCGTAACCTGTCGCTCAATGGTTTCTCCGACAAGAACCGTCTGGAGCAGGGCGATGTGATGGCTTGGCTACAGGCCAACCGCGACGAGTACGACCTGATCTTCATCGACCCGCCGACGTTCTCCAACTCCAAGCGTATGGAAGGCATTTTTGACGTGCAGCGCGATCAGGTCGAGCTGATCGACCTGGCGATGGCGCGTCTGGCGCCGGGTGGCGTGCTGTATTTTTCCAATAACTTCCGCAAGTTTGTGCTCGATGAGAACCTTGGCCAGCGCTATGCGGTCGAGGACATTACCGCGCAGACTATCGACCCGGATTTCGCCCGCAACGGCAAGATTCACCGCGCCTGGAAAATCACGGCGCGCGCCTGAGCAAGGAGCGCAGGGCGATGAACTGATGTGTAGCCTATTTGTACAGGTTTGTTCATCGTCCCCTAGGCAAATTACTGGCGAGTAGCTATAACAGAACTCATGGCCAGCCTGACGCTTCAGCAGCTTGGCGTCATGAGTTTCTGTTTATGGTAGCAAGACGTTTCAGGCTCAGAGTGCTGAGCTTCATCAATGGCCAGCTCTCTGCGTGGCCAGTAGCGGTTTTGGTATTTCTGGTCGGAGCGGCGCTCACCGTCATGTTGGCACTCGCTGACAACGAGCTGTATCAGCGGCAGCTGCGTCAGCGCTTCGACATGTTGGCTGCGGAGCGCTTCAGCCGTCTTCAGGAGCGTCTGGACCGTCAGGTCACCCGGCTCGATACACTGGGCCGCTTCTTTGTCTTTTCCCATCAGGTCGAACAGTCGGAATTCAACGGCTTTGTCGCTCCGTTGCTGCTCGGCACCCAGGCGTATGCCTGGAACCCCAAAGTGACCCTGGCCGAGCGTTCTGCGTTTGAAGAGCAGGCGCGTAAGGAAGGCGCCGCCGGGTACGCCATCCGCGAGCTGGATGAGAACGGTGCACTAAAAGTGGCCGGTGTCCGGAATGAGTATTTTCCGGTGCGGTTCATCCAGACCCTCAGCAAAATCCCGGCACCGTCAGGTTTCGATGTGTTCTCCGAGCCGATCCGCCATTGCGCGCTGGAACGTGCGCGGCTGCTCAAGCGCATTGTCGCGACGCCGCGCATCAGCCTGCTGGCCCTGGACCCTTCCGACATCTACGGGATCCTGCTGGTCGCGCCGGTGTTCTCCTCTGAACGGCCATCTGAGCTCAGAGGGTATGTCTCTGCGGTGATCAGCCTGGCGCAACTGATGAGTGTCGGTACCGCCGAGCAGGACAACCTCGCAGTGACCATGCTTGACCTCAGTTCGCCAGCAAAACCCGAGCAGGTTTACCAGTCGCCGATTGCCGGCCTGCACAATCAACTGTATGCCAGCAGCCTGCTGAGCCTGGGCGACAGGGATTATCTGGTTGAGGTTCGCCCTACGGAAATTTTCAGCCTCAGCAATCAGACCATCATGCCGGGCCGGGTCCTGTGGCTTGGCGGGTTATTGAGCCTGATGCTCAGTGCCTTGTTGTACAGCCTGATCAGCCAGCGCCAGCGCGCCTTGCAGCGTGTGGCGCAACGCACCCGTGAGCTGCGCCAGCGCGAGCAGCAGTTGCGGGCCGCACATGGGCAACTGCGCAATGTGCTCGATGCCGCGACCGAAGTGGCAATCATCGCGACTGATCTGGACGGGCTGATCAACACCTTCAATGTCGGCGCCCAGAAAATGCTCGGGTACACCGAAGAAGATGTGGTGGGCAAGCTGCGGCTCATGGACCTCTATCAGTCCGCCGAACTCGAGGCACGCGCGAGCGCCCTGAGCAAAGACCGTGGTCGGCCGATCAGCGCCTCGCAACTTTGCCGTACAGGACGGCACTCACCCGTCGCAGGAGTGGACGCTGCAACGCAGCGACCGCAGCACGCTGGTGGTGGACATGCTGGTCACTGCCGTGCGCGATGACCAAGGGCTGTGGACCGGGTATCTGGCCGTGTGCATCGACGTCACCGAGCACAAGCGTGTCAACGAAGCCCTTGCCGCGAAGGGGCAGTTGTTGAAGAAGCTGGGTTCGCAGGTGCCCGGCGGTATTTATCAGTACCACCTGGCTGTGGACGGCAGTGCGCGTTTCAGGTACGCCAGCGCGGGCATGTGCGAACTCTTCGAGGTGCAAGAAGCGCAGTTGCTGGGCGACTCCGAGGCGGTGCTGCGGCGTATTCAGCCGGCGGATCTGATACGGGTCAGAAGCTCGATTCTTGCCAGCGCCAGGCACCTGACGCCCTGGAGCGAAGAGTACCGTGTCGACCTGCCACGCAAGGGCGCGCGTTGGCTGAGCGCGGCTTCCACGCCGGAGCAACTGGCGGACGGCAGTGTGCTGTGGCACGGTTTTGTGTCCGATATCACTGACCTCAAGCGCGTCGAAGAGGAACTGCGAGCGCTGTCGGTGACTGACGTGCTGACCGGCGCCTATAACCGGCGCTATTTCCAGGACCGCATGCAGGCCGAACTGAAAAGAATCGATCGGCACGGGGGCAACCTGTCGATCATCATGCTCGACATCGACCACTTCAAACGCATCAATGATCGCTTCGGGCATGCCGCAGGCGATCAGGTGCTCAAGGCTATTTCGGAAAAGATCAGTCAGCGCCTGCGCAGCGACGATGTGTTCTGTCGTCTGGGTGGCGAAGAGTTCATGGTGGTGTGCCCAGGCACCCGAGGCGGGCAGGCTTATCAATTGGCCTTGAGCTTGCGCGAAGGGCTGCGCAATCAGGTGATCGAAGGCGTTGATCAGGTGGTGACGGCCAGCTTCGGGATTGCCAGCTGGCGCGCAGGCGAGGGGATCGACACGATGCTGCTGCGCGCCGATTCGGGCGTGTACGCCGCCAAGCAGGCTGGTCGGGATCGGGTCGAGCCCGAGCAGCTCTGAGCAACTGCCGGCAACCCGATATGTGAACGGGTTGCCGCGGCTGCTACTGCTGGATCGAGACCGTGGTGTTGGCCAGCTTGGGCTGGCGATACAGGTCGATCAGCACCTCATCCAGAATCGAAGACGCCCCGAACGGACGCGGATCGTTGAGGATCGCCACGACTGCCCAGGTGTTGCCATTGCTGTCGCGGCTGAAACCGGCAATCGCGCGAACGGTGTTCAGGGTGCCGGTCTTGATGTGGGCCTCGCCCAGTAGCGGCGTACGCTTGAGGCGTTTGCGCATGGTGCCGTCAAGCCCTGCCAGCGGCATCGAACTCATGAATTCGGCGGCATACGGGCTGCGCCAGGCGGCCTGCAGGATAATCGCCATCTCGCGGGCACTGACCCGCTCCGCACGCGAAAGACCCGAGCCGTTCTCCATGACCAGATGCGGCGCGGTAATGCCTTTTTTCGCCAGCCACTGGCGAATCACCCGCTGCGCGGCCTTGCCGTCGTCACCATCGGCTTCGTTGCGGAATTCTTCGCCCAGGCTCAGGAACAGCTGCTGGGCCATGGTGTTGTTACTGAATTTGTTGATATCGCGAATGACTTCGACCAGGTCCGGGGAGAACGCCTTGGCCAGCAGCTTGGTGTTGGTCGGCACGACGCCGACGCGATCCTTGCCCAGAATGGTGCCGCCCAGTTCCTGCCAGATGGCCCGCACCGCGCCTGCGGCGTAGGTCGGGTGGTCGAGCAGCGACAGGTAGGTCTGGGAGTTGCAGCCGTTGCCCAACTGGCCAGTCACGGTCACAATGACGCTGCCGTCAGCCTGAGTCACCGGGTTGTAACGCACATCGCCCGTGCATTGTTTCGAGGCAATGGCCTTGACCTGGTTATCGACACGAATGGTGGCAATTGGCGGCTCCACAGACACGAGGATTCTGCCGTCATCGTTGCGCGTCACAAAGCGCAACGCCTTGAGGTTGACCATCAATGCGTCGGGTTTGACCAGAAACGGCTTGTTTTCATCGTTGCCGTCGTCATTGAACTCAGGCAATTGCGGCTGCACGAAATGGCTGCGGTCCAGCACCAGGTCGCCGGTCACCTGCTGCACGCCATTGGCGCGCAGGTCACGCATCAGCAGCCAGAGCTTTTCCATGTTCAGCTTGGGGTCGCCGCCCCCCTTGAGGTAAAGGTTGCCGCGCAGCACGCCGTTGCTCAGGGTGCCGTCGGTGAAGAATTCGGTTTTCCACTGATGGGTCGGGCCGAGCATTTCCAGCGCGGCGTAGGTGGTGATGAGCTTCATGGTCGACGCCGGGTTCACCGACACATCGGCGTTGAACACGGTGGGTGTGCCGGGACCATTGAGCGGCAACATGACCAGCGAGAGCGCATCATCGCCAAGCTTGCTGGCTTTCAGGGCCTGCTGAACCTTTGGGGGCAGCGTGGTGTTGATGACGGCGGCGTAGGAGGGCAGAGCCAGTGGCAGAAGCATCGAGGCGAGCAACAATGGACGGAGCGATTTGATCATTGAATAAAACCCTACTGCAAAGAGGGGGATAAAAAAGAGGGCATGGATGAATTCCCTCGGTAACTTTTTCGTCGATATCGGCAACTATAGTAGTGAATGCGCGGCGATTTTTTTGTAACACCGAATGCCACGCATGAAACGAGCCGCATTATGCCCCAAGCGGGGCAGGCTTGTGACGTGGGGCACCCCAGTTAACGCTATTTTTTATCGAGCCCGCTTGCATGGCCCCGAAAATGGTCTGTGTGCGTTGTACACCGCAATTGTCGGGCTTTTAAGTCGCCAAGCTGGTAAAGTGCCGCCCGATATTTATTGATGAGGATTGTCCCATGGCCACTAACCGCTCCCGCCGTCTGCGCAAAAAACTATGTGTGGACGAGTTCCAGGAATTGGGTTTTGAACTGAACCTGGACTTCAAGCAAGAGCTGGATGACAAGGCAATCGATGCGTTCCTTGATGCTTTCCTGAAAGAAGCAATGGAAGCCAACGGTCTTGGTTATGTGGGCGGCGACGACTTCGGTCTGGTTTGCCTGAGCAAGCGCGGCTCGGTCAGCGAAGAGCAGCGTGCTGCTGTTGAAGCCTGGCTCAAAGGCCGCAGCGAACTGACAGAAGTTACTGTCAGCCCGCTGATCGACGTCTGGTACCCGGAAAAAGAAATCAATCCGGCCGCCTGATGTAACAGGGAAGCAGGCCAACGCCTGCTTCCCTGGCTGTTCCTCCCCCCCCCCGTTAAAGCCCGCCGTTTCAACGTTTTTTACGTCTTCTCCAGCGCTTTGCAGTCAGGTCTTCGCCTGTTGCAGCATCAGCGCGTCCTCAAGTTCGATCATCGCCAGTTCGACAACCTGCTTGCAGGTGTGGAAATGCTCATCCGGCACGTCCGGTTCGCAGGCCAGTTCAAGCGCGTCACAGGCCCGTACCACGCTGGCCGCACTGATAATGCGCGCAGCGCCCTTGATTCTGTGGGCCAGCTCACGTGTTTCGATACGGTCGTTGTCAGGCATCAGCCTGGCGAGCACCAGCCGATCTTCATGGTTGCTGTGTTGCAATTGCGTGATCAGGCGCTCGACCATTTCCGGGCGGTTGCCGGTCAGGCTGCTGATGCTGTCGAGGCTGAACGGAGGATGCGCACGTGCCAGTGGAGAGATCGCCGTCAACCGCTCGCTGAGCATCGACAGGCTGATGGGTTTGAACAGGCAGTCGTCCATGCCTGCTGCGCGACAGCGCTCGATCTCGTCAGGCTGGGCATTGGCCGTGAAACCCCACACGGGGCAGCGTGGCTGCTCCGTCACGCTTTCATGAGTGCGCAGTGCCAAGGTCATGTCATAGCCGTTCATGATCGGCATGTTGCAGTCGGCGACCACCAGATCGAACGCATCGGCCTTCCATCGCTCAAGCCCCTGCGCGCCGTTTTCAGCCATCTCGCAGTGATGGCCGAGAAAGCCGAGTTGCTGGCACAGCAGCAAACGATTGGCAGGGTGGTCGTCGACGATCAGGATTCTGAGCACCTGATGGGCCGCCGCCGGTGGTTTTGTCGCGACAGGCTGCCTGGTCATTGGTTCGAGTGTGGTCAGCAGCAGGTTCATGCTGATCCGGGTGCCGTTGCCCGGTTCACTGTCGAGCGAGAGGTTGCCGCCCATCATCATGCACAGGCTGCGACAGATCACCAGCCCCAGCCCGGCGCCGGTGCGGGCCATCTGTCCGGTGTTGTCGGCCTGGGCGAAAGGCTCGAACAGACGCTTCTGGTCTTCGACGCTGATGCCTATGCCGCTGTCCTGCACGGTGATGTGCAGGTGCAGTAATTGCGGATCCGGATTGTCGACCGCCTGCAGGGCGATCTTGACGCGTCCCATCGGGGTGAACTTGATGGCATTGCTGACCAGATTGGAGAGTATCTGCTTGAAGCGCAGCGGGTCGATCAGTACGTCGGTGTTGATCCGGCTGTCCAGCTCCAACACCAGGTCGAGGTCTTTCTGGCGCGCCAGGCCGTCAAATACCCTGAGCACCGACTCGACCAGTTGCCGCAGGTTCGCCCGTTCCGGGTTCAGCGCCAGCCTTCCGGACTCGATCCGCGCGATATCGAGAATATCGCCGATCAGGTCCAGCAGGTCGTTGGCCGAGCTGTAAGCCACCTCGATGGCGGAGCGATCCAGCTCGCCCTGATCGGCACGCTTGAGCGCCAGCTCCAGCATGCCGATCATGGCTATGATAGGCACAGTGTTATGATTTGAAAATCTATCAGGGGGCGGTGTCAGTGCAGAAATTGGCTTTTTCTTACGTTCGGTTTTCCAGTCTTAAGCAACGCCATGGCGATAGCCTCAAGCGTCAGACGGACATGGTTGCAAATTGGCTACTGGCAAACCCTGAATACAAGTTAAGCGGGGAGACTAGCTACCAAGACCTGGGCAAATCAGGCTTTAGTGGTGCGCACCTCGACAATGCTTTCGGTCGTCTTTTAGCAGCGATAGAAAACGGCGCTATCCCTAAAGGCTCTGCCATCCTGATTGAACAGATAGACCGTGCAGGACGTATGGAGCCAATGGAAATGCTCCCTCTACTCTCCCGCATTGTGAACGCTGGTGTTGACCTTGTGACACTGGACGACGGAATCACATATGACAGAGCATCAGTGAACAGTAATCACTTGTTCCTGCTCGTCGCCAAGGTACAGCAGGCACACCAGTATTCTGACTCCCTAAGCCGTCGCCTTAGAGCTGCCTATCAGACCAAGCGAGCTAAAGCCGCTGCTGGGGAAGGTGCTACCAGACGTATGCCACTTTGGATTCGTGACGGAAAGTTGCGTGACGATATCGCCCCATTCGTCACTCAGGTTTTTGAAGACTACGCGGCGGGTATTGGTGAGCGTCGAATTCTTGGAAGGCTCAAAGGACAACATCCAGACTTCGAAACGATCAGTCCTTCGACCTTCCGCCGCTGGCTGAGAAACCCTGTGGCCGTTGGACGCTGGAACGACATTGAAGACGTATGGCCCGCCGTGGTGAGTAAAGAGCTTTGGTTTCGTGTACAGAAGCGACTGACTGATGGTGTTAAACCCAAAGCTGCCTCATCCAAATATTTGCTATCAGGTTTGGTTAAGTGTGCTCGGTGCGGTAAAAACTACTGTGTTGGCGGACAAAAAGGAGCATTGACGATGCTCTGTGTGAGCCGCCACAGGTTTGGTTCTGGCGCAGGTGGTTGCACGAATAAACGATCCATCCCCTACGCCGTGTTTGACTTCATCAGGTCACAGACGGCACATGCCGCATTAGTAAGGGCATCACAAAGCCAGAATTTGACAGCAAGTGAAAAGCGTCAGATTGAAATTGACGGAGAGCTAATCGAGTTGCGTAAGCAGTCATCACATGCGGCTGAAGGTTTGGTGCGCTATGGGATGGTGAAGGAAATCACGGATGTTCTTGATCGTGTCACAGACCAGATTGACCGGTTGGAGAAAGAGCGTGTAATGCTCCAGGCAGTGCCAGCCCCAGCAACGCTTGACGACATGATAGACGTGGAGAATGACCTACTTGATGATGATATCGTGAAGCTGAATGCGCTTTTGCAAGGCGTAGGCTACGAGATGGTTGTGGATGATCGTACAATCGTTGTGTGCGAAGCCAGCGTATTCAGCACGCTTCAAAGTCAAACTTATAGATACATTGGTGCGGACCGTGTCACTGGTACTTATAAAGTGACTGCTAACGATGAAGTGCTCCATCACCTGCCTAATCTTGATTCTAAGGTGCAGCAAGATGAGTACGCAGAATTTCTGAAGAAAGAGGCTCGTTACGAGTCTGGCGAGCTTAAGCGAGACGAGTTTAGGTTTAATCTTGAGACGGGCGAAATCAATCGCGTATAGCAACGCTACTTGCACCGCCCCCTCGGGGGTGGCAAATTGACGCAAAACAACATGGAGCAACAAGAATGAAGGGTATCGTAATCTCTGTAGTTAGCTTTTTTGTATGGCTGATGCTGGTAATCTCGACATTAGTGGGCTTTGGCTTGGGCAGTGCGTCCGGACATGAAATTTTGGGGGCGATTGCTGGGTTTGGTATTGGGTGCTTCAGTGCTGGATTCTGGTTTTTGCTCACATCGATCCATGACAAGCTTTCTGTACTTGCTGAAGTGGCAATGAAACTCGGTGAGCAAGATCGTACAAGCAGGCACAGTCCTAAATCTGAATATGCTCAGGAAGTGCCTGATGGGGTTTCAAAATGGACAGGTCAACCTCTGAAATAAGGGTAGGTAAACACCCACCATACGGTTAACGGACGACAGTCGCTTCCCGCCCGCTGAAAGGTAGGAAGCAACCTCCAGCACTTTTCATCAAGAATCTCACTTTGAGTTCACCACCATTACCTATTCGACGGGACATGCTTGAATTTGTATCGCGTGAAAATCACGACGAATAAGCCAATAATGAAAAGGATGGCGCCGGGTGCAGCTTGACTGATTCGAGACTCCGCCCCCCAGATGTTGGTATACCAGTCAGAAGCGCCTGTTACACCAAGGACGAACAAAGTGATCCCGCCGATCATACATAGAAGGCCAAGGATCAAACCGGCGATGGAGTAGTAGAACTGGAAGCGTGCAAGGTCCCGCTGAAGCATCATGTCGGTATCTGGTGAAATATCGGTTCGGTTCACTCGAAAAGTTGCTTGGCGTGGCTTACTTGTCATGAATTTGCTCCTTGCGGGGGGGGGGGGGGCATTGATTCTACACGCCCCGCTTGCCGGGCTCCTACAGTGAATATGCACTCAGGGTCGATTTTCTGACGAATTCCCACCCCCGCGCCGCGAGAGTCATGCACTTGAGGGTGTTCTCTGATTCAGCTCAGGGAAAAATAATGTGGCTCGCCTGAAGCTGGAGTTAAAGAGACACCCTCTTAACAGCTGGCGAGGGTGAGAATAGTTCTCGCTAGTAATTTTAAAATAACCCAAGGAGTTACTTGACACAGGGTCGCTGACCCGGACGAAAGTGGGCATGAGGCTCAGCTCAGCCAATCAGATGATTGTGTCCTCATGTCTGTTCAAGGGTGGACCAGTCAACTGTGGAGTGTTGATTGTTGGAGCACCTTAGAAGGGATAGCGCCCTGTGCTCAGGCACAGAGAGTGCCGCACCGTGGCGGGCAAGGACTCTTGAAGGGTGGATGCTCATAGGCTGCTCGCCTTGAGGGTAGAACACGGTTAACTTGCACTCAGGTGTAGGCTGAAGCCCTTACAGGACGTGGCCTGTAGATGAACTACTCTTTAATCTCGGTATCACCTACACACCTACCTGTGGGAGCTTTCTCAACCTTTTGAGGCATTTTTTGCACGTTGAACTGTGGAGGGGTTGACGCCGAGTTCAGCGGCGACAACACGGACAGACTTACCAGCACTCAGCAGGGCCAGGATCGCAGCATCATCCACGGTCTTCACTCGACCTTTGTAAACTCCTTTCTCCTTGGCCTTCGCGATACCTTCCCGCTGGCGCTCCTTCATCACCTCTCTTTCAAATTGGGCAAAGCTGCCCATCATGTTCAACATGAGTTTCTGCATGGGTGAGTCGTCACCAGTGAACACCATAGATTCTTTATGGAAGTGGACATGTACGCCCTTTGCGTTGAAGTCGGCAACGATCTTGAGGAGGTCAGCCATAGAGCGTGCTAGACGGTCAATCGAATGCACATGAACAACATCTCCTGCGCGTGCCCAATCGATCATGGCGAGCAGTTGAGGGCGATTTGTGTCAGAGCCAGACAGTTTGTCAGTGAACACCTTATCGAAGGTCATGCCGTCAAGTTGACGATCAGTGTTCTGATCAACTGTCGAAACTCGGATGTATGCAATGTTGGTCATGTCAGGGTCTCTGTATGCTTATGACTCTAGATGCGATCAGTTTATCTGTATGCATTAATAAATTCAACCCTAATGCACACGATTCTGTGAGTTCTGGCGTATGCACGGAGCGTATGCCGTAGACCCTGCCCTAAAGCATACGGTTGATCTCGGACAACTGGATATATACAAAATCCTTAGTAATTTTCTTGACTTTTGAATTTATAGGATTGATTGGGACTAATGAGAAAATAGGAATATTTCCTATTTGGATATATGGTGAAAAAGGATTGACAGGATTTCAAAAAACTGAAACTAACCAGCAGATCCTTGTTGAAATCTGTCAGTTCTTGCGCTTTTATCGTAAAAGAGAGAGAGCGATAGCAATTTGCTTAGTAATACTGAGGACTGTCAAAGCTCGCCAAGTGCCACAATCCCTTGAAAAAGAATCTTCACACAAGGGTTTGGACCAATGAAAACGGGGGCTTGGAGTAAGTGCTACCAACTTGGAGCTTTACGCCGTCCAGTGGCGACCTATTAAGGGAAAATGCGACAGATACAAGAAAGCCCCTACGTAATTAGGGGCTGTCAAGGGTTTTTCATTGGTTTTATAGGGTTATTCTGTACGACCATAGGCACTTAGATAGGCATTGCTACGTTTACCAGCTTCCTTGCCTCCCAGGCGAAGGTGCTCGGACAGTTCCCAGGTCTACACAGAGATCTTAACAGCCACCTTGACGTCAAGGCTTGGGACCCCACCACCTACCGAACTGTACGATGCGACATGAACTGTTGCGCTTGTCGAGGTCACATCACGGAAACTGACATCGTATATAAGCCCAACAGCTCCATTCATAACAGTGCCAGTAAGCACGAACGCTTCAGGTAGCGAATACTTGGTTAGGTTAATGACCGTATCACCATAAGTTGGTGGCAGGCTTCCTGTGTCTGCTGGAGCTTTAACACTTGCAAGAAAGGCAGGAATGACAGTGGCGTCAGAGCCAGATACTACTAAGTTATTGAAGTAGCCCATCTGTGCAGCTTGATCAATGCCAAAGCGGGTCAGAGCGTCGTAGAGGATGTTAGAGGTTACATTGTTTGGAGCTTGAAAAGTCATTTTTGAATTCCTTGTAATTGTAAGTTGTCCTATCGGACAGAGAATTGTTGGCCTTATGGCCGATCTGCACTCAAACAAAGAGACAATACTCCATCGCTTGCGATAAGGAGTGCTTGAAAGAGTAGTTGGGCAACATAAATTGGTGAATACCAATTACCCAAAGAGAAGGTGTAATGCTCAGTCGTTGACGACTGGAGGTGAACTCTTGAATAGATAACTATTCAGTCATTGGTAGATGCTACCAGTTGGAAGTGGTGTTAATTGTTGTCGTCCCGACAGAGTAGAAGCAAGAGCTTTTCGTTTTGTATGGACACTATTGTATTAATAGAGGGGTATCAGATAGGTCTGCAGTGGTGCGAAGATCGTTTGCTTCGCAGACGCAATTCCGGTTGGAGCGTACACCGCGTGTGGACACGCAGTGTCATACAAAAGACAACCTTTGTCAAGGAGTATTTGCTCTCTCAGCACCTATGGCGCTTTAAGCATCACTTAGAAAGCCACTTCGCCATTAGGAAGGATGCTACCTGACTCAGGGACTATGCGGACAATCTTGGCAAGTGCGGTTGCAGCGCCGGAGTTCAGGGTGCCTGTACCCTCGCTCCAAGCTAAGAAGTCGATAGCCGCTCGTTGGTTGGCAAGGGTACGAGCGTGGTCTTGTGCTGCCTCTGCTGCACGAATCTTAGCCAGATGTTCCGCTCTGGCGTCTGCTGCACGTACAGGTAAACGAAGGTCGTAAAGTAGCTCTTCAACTTCTTCAAGAATTTCACCTTCAAGGTATCCATGTAACAACTTGCTTAAAGTGGCTTGGGAATCTTGCGACAGAGTATTGTGGTGTAACCCATCTTTAGTGTATGACTTGGCAATGGTGGCGTAGTCTTCCAGCTCAGGTCGAAAAGCGGCGTGACGGATAAGCTCTTGAATCAACATGGCCGACTCGGACAACTTTGTTCCACGCATCAAAGGCTTGAATTGGGCTTTGCACTGGATGGTTTCGATTGCGGCGTTGAGTTGTGGAGTAGTTGCCTTTGGGTCGTTCAGCAGGGTGATGAACGGTGCATGGCTTTCATCTTCGTGATCAACAACACTTCCCAGCTTCTTGAGGGCGGCTGCACGCTGGGACGGGGTTAGCTTAACTTCACGGCAGAACTCTGTAATTACGTCAAGCCCGATATAGGCGATTGCACGCTCAAGGATGTCCTTGTCTGTACTAAGGACAGTATTGCAAAGTTTTAGCTCGGTACGGTACATGAACACGCCGGCCTTGTTAGTATGGGTATTGGAATGAAAGCGGTTAAGTGCTGCTGGGATCACAATCAGATTATCAGCACAGAGCATCCCAAGAACTTGCTGGTGCCTTGTTGGGGCAATATGGGCAACGTGGAAAGGGTCAGAGCGTTTACCGTCTTTCGACACTTTCGAGCCTGTTAAGACATTGGCAACCAATCGATTGCGAACAACACTGTAAAGAGCTTTCAAGGCTTCGATACTTCCCACCAGATGGTCAAGAACTTGCAAGGTTCCTGCTCTCTCCACTTCTTTAGCAATGTAGATCAGGAAATGGTTTGTCTTAGGGATGTCGTAAGTTGATTTACGCTTACGGCTGCCATTAGATTTAAGGATCTTGCACTCTGGCCTACAGAAGAGCTTACGGCTATCAGTGGTAGAGAACTTAGTTTTGCAGGTGGGGTTCTTGCAAGTGCGGCGATGCTTAGATACTTTCTTTAGGGTTGCTGCTGTGGTCATTAGTTTGTGCTCCGACAAGGTTAGCTTCAGGTGTTTGGTGTGCCTTAGGGCGAGGGTGTGCTATGCGGCAAGGGCCAGAGCAGAAAGGCTTGACCTTCGTTGCGTAGAACACTTTGCTGCAGTGTTTGCAGGTGTTGAGTTTCATTTTGGGTTCTCCAATGGATAATGTTTGTATTGATGACTTAATGCAGGCTGTGCCTTATTGAAACTTGGGTGTTAAATGCCCCTAATCGGTGGCCTGTAGGTCTGTAAGCTAAGAGCGGGGGCACGGTAGGCAGGGATAAGCAAAAGCCGTTAGAGAGGCTCACAGAGCATTACAAGCTGACTGGGGTGTCATATGTTATACATGTGGCGAGCATCACGCTGGAACTGTTGCTCGGATACGCCACCCTCTAAACAACGCACCAAATGGGACACTAACTCATGGTTGTCACCGCCACTGTAAAAATGACCCCCTAACGCCAACCTAGAATTGACCCCCCTGGGTAAAACTGGCGGCTTTGAGCTGCCAATATGTTGACCCAGGAGCAGTCTGTGGAAATTAAAGTGTTGGCCCGTCAGGGCCATGGCATCAAATTCATCGCCCGTGAGCTGGGTATTTCGCGTAACACCGTGCGCAAGTACCTGCGAAAGGCCCGGTCGCTACCCAGTGACAAGGTGAGACCCGCACGTCCGTGCAAAATCGACCCCTTCAAGGACTACCTGCACGAGCGTATTGAGGCGGCGCGCCCACACTGGATTCCGGCGACCGTCCTGCTGCGTGAGATCACGGCATTGGGGTACAGCGGCGGCGTCAGTCGTCTGAAGGCTTATATTCGCCCCTTCAAACGTAAGGCAGAAGAGCCGGTGGTACGTTTCGAGACACTGCCCGGCAAGCAGATACAGGTGGACTTCACCACCATTCGACGAGGCCGTCAGCCGCTTAAGGCGTTCGTGGCGACACTTGGTTTTAGTCGAGCAAGCTTTGTCCGTTTCTCCGAGCGAGAGGACAGCGAAGCCTGGCTGACAGGGCTTCGGGAGGCGTTCGCTTACTTTGGCGGCGTGCCCGAGCAGGCATTGTTTGATAACGCCGGAACCATCATCACCGAGCGAGATGCTTTTGGGGAGGGCCAGCACCGTTGGCATCCCCGATTGGCTGCGCTGGCCGATGAGTTTGGTTTTATTCCCAAGGTCTGCCGCCCTTACCGTGCCCAGACCAAGGGCAAGGTTGAGCGCTTCAACGGGTATCTGAAGGGCAGTTTCATTACCCCGTTGGCCGCTACGCTCAAGAGTGCGGGTCTGACGCTGGATGTGGTGACGGCCAACGCACATATCGGCCAATGGCTCGACGAAGTCGCTCATCAGCGGATTCACGGCACGACGGGTGTTCAACCGGCGGTACGTCTGGCCCAAGAGCAGCAGGTACTATTACCACTGCCAACACAGAGCCTGCGCCCACAACCCGCCCAAGGCCTACGCCTGGGACGGGTCCTGCCGTACGAGAGCTTGCAGCATCCGCTGTCGGTTTATGAGCAACTGCTGGAGGTGAGAGCATGAACCTTCAACATGCTCGCCTGACAGAACTATGCAAGGGGCTAAAGCTTGAGCGCGTCGGGGTGGACTGGCCGCACCTGGCCCAACAAGCAGCAAGCGGCGAAGACAGCTTTGCCGACTTCCTCGAAAAGCTGCTGGCTGCCGAGACCGATGCCCGAAGTGAACGCTCTCGACAGGCCCTGCTGAAAACTGCCGCGCTGCCCGCTGTGAAAACGCTGGAGCAATACGACTTCGCGTTTGCCACCGGCGTCCCCCGGGCACAGCTCCAGGAGCTGGCAGCACTGAGTTTTGTTGGACGTGCCGAGAACATCGTGTTCCTGGGGCCTAGTGGTGTAGGCAAGAGCCACCTGGCTATCGCCCTGGCCTACCGGGCAGTGATGGCCGGTATCAAAACCCGCTTCGTCACGGCGGCTGACTTGATGCTGCAACTGACCGCTGCGCACCGCCAGGAACGGCTCAAGGAATACTTCAGTCGTGTGGTGATGGCCCCTGGGTTGTTGGTCATCGATGAAATCGGCTACCTGCCGTTTGGTCGTGATGAAGCCAACCTGTTCTTCAATGTTGTCGCCAAGCGCTACGAGCAAGGCAGCCTGATCCTCACGAGTAACTTGCCGTTTACCCAGTGGGCCGGAACCTTTGCGGATGATCAAACACTGACAGCGGCCATGCTGGACAGGCTGTTACATCATGCCCATATCGTGCAGATGACAGGTGAAAGCTATCGACTCAAGGACAAGCGCAAAGCAGGAACCAAATCTTCTCGGGCCGAACCGGCTCGAAAATATGAACCCGAGGGGGGTCAAAACTAAGTTGGCGATTTAGCACGGAAGGGGGTCACTTTTTAGTTGGCGTTGACACATGGTGCATATAAGGAACATGAGCGCCGTAGTGATCCTCAAGGTATTTGTATGCAGCTTCATAACGGTCGTACTGATTAAGAATCTGGTTGTACCGTATTTTCATTTGTGAGGTTCTCCATCTGGATTGATACATATACTGGGGTCAGCCTGCTGTTGGCACAGGATGATAGCGAGCATTCGAGTAGCTTTAGACACTTCGTTAACTGTGCTGAGTACTTTGGCCTGTGACTCAAGGATTTGAGCGTTAGTATTTTTGCGATTTTGTAAAAGTATTGTCTCTACCCTTGTTTCAAAAGCATATTCAGATTTCAGTGTATAGAGTGGGATGAAAAGGGCCAGCGCCACAACAACAGCCCTTATTAGATTTTTAATGTATGCCATGGTTATTGGTCTTATCAGTCCTTACATGCGTTCAGCTTGCTGTGATCTGACTTGACCTAAAGCGTCACGAATAGCATCTTTGGCAATGCCCGGAACCTTTAATTGCTGCTCACGCATAGAGTTGTTGATAAAGTCCATCATGTCATTGCGATCCTTCTCAGTCGCACTACCGTTGATAGTGACATTGACGTTCGCACCCTCTACTGTAATAGGAGTATTGATAGTCTGAGTGGCTTGGACGGCTTGATGCATCTGGCTGCTGTCTCCCACTAAACCCTGCATAGAACTCAACGTGTCAAACAGGGTTGGCATGCGGGATGCCATCGCTTGATAGTTTAGATTCTTGTCACTATGGCTATTGAAGGTCTGGGAGCCGAGATTGATATCCGGTAGAACTGGCTCGCCCAGCACAGGCCCCACATTCTTAGCTTTGTCTTTAATACCCAATGCCCAGTTCCAAAACTCTCCGATTGGACCGGTTTGGCGGCGTCTACCTGAGTCAATATTAGAATAGTCTGGTGTTCCCACCATGCCCGTAGACAGTGGCAGGTCTTGGGTGGACATACGATCTTGCATCTGCTCTTGTTCGGTCTTTTTAGTACCGTCAAGGTTAAGGCCGATTGAGAACCTAATCATGGCAGACTGGGCTTTGGTCATAGCGGCGTCGAGATCACGAAACAGAGCAGCAGCGGGTTGTAATGCCGTGTTCAGCTCTCGGTGAGCTTCGATGTTATCCCGCATAACAGCGTTCAATTCTGGCGTGAGATTGGTATTAACTTGGTTCAAGAATGCTTGGTTATCACCAAGCGTCTGTGCAAATGCAACCGTCTTCTTCTTATTGGAGAAAACGTCCTGCTGTTCTCCAACCATGGTCTCCATGGCCTCATTAATCCACTCAAGCTTGACGCCCCCACCCTTTTTCATCCGCTTGTTGAAGGCTGCCATGGCCTTCTTAGGATCAGCAATCTTTTCCTCTCGACCAAAAGCACGGCCCACATACGGGACAAGTGCTGGCATTCGTTCAGAGATTACGTTCCAATCCGATTTATCTCCGAGGCCATCTGTTGCAACCTGATTAAACTGCCGGTTGACTTCACGTGCTGAGTCCTTGGTAAGTCCAGAAATAGTAAAAGCTTGTTGGCGTAGCTTGTACTCTTTGACGATTTCGTCAGTCTTCTTGCCGAATGCCTGCTGCATCGCGACGAAGGTGCGGAAGTCTTCAGCGGTCTCATTGGAAATCTCTGCACCGGAATCGGTAGAGAGGTCGGTATAAGTCTTTTTCCAAGAGTCGCGGGTTTCTTTAGTCTTACCCAGTGGCACGAAAGCAGCTTCGAAACGTTCCGCGTCTACAACGTTCTTTTTACGCTCCTCAATTCTTGCACCGATCTTGGACACTGCGGCGGCTAAGCCTGCCAAACCGAAACTCAAAGCACCAAAAGCCATCATGCCGTTTAGGCCAGCGCCCGGCGCTGGGCGAGGAGCGTTCTGCCTTGCCTGCCATGCTGCATGGCGTTCCTGTGCCATTTGAAGGCGTGCAGCACGCTGGTTGGCTGATGTTGTTCTATCAGCAGCGGTCTGTTGAGCAGCAGCCATACGGGCAGCATGGTCCCGAGCGCGCAGGTGAGCCTGTTGCTGTGCGTGGTTCATCTGCTGCTGCATGCGCTGGAGGCGACCTTGTGATGCGAGGTGCGCGTTACTGGCCCGTTGGGTGGCAGCAGCGGTCCTTTGAAGAATCGCTTGGAGTTTAGCCTGTCGAGCAAGTGATGCTGTTAGGGAAGGTCTGAAGTAGGCATCGATTTTTGACGCTCTCATGGCCTGAGGTTCAAAAAAAGCTCGCCCGATCAGATAATTAGACGTTTTCCGCTCTTAACTCATCGATTTTCCTTCAAACAGCACCTTTCCAAGGCGTTTTTCCGCATTACAGGCGCACCTCTCCCATCGCCAGCAGCCGTTTTCGCACCATCCAAAGGTTCGACAAGGCAAACAGAGTAGCCTGTTGCGCGGTGTTTTTAGCCAGCCCGCGAAACCGGACTTTCGTATAACCAAACTGGCGCTTGATCACGCGAAACGGATGTTCAACCTTCGCCCGTAACTGGGCTTTCGTGAACTCGATTTTGCGATAGACCCGTGCGATCAAACTTTTCTCGCCATGCTTTTTATAACGGCTTGGGCGGGCCGCAATTGACCAGATCATCTGACGATCCTGATGCTCCGCACGCTTGTCCACGCCGGTGTAGCCCGCATCACCGCTGACATAGGTTTCCTCACCATGTAGCAATTGATCAACCTGAGTCACGTCCGCCACATTCGCCGCAGTACCCACCAGGCTATGGACTAAACCCGACTCGGCATCGACGCCGATATGCGCTTTCATGCCGAAGAAATACTGGTTTCCTTTCTTCGTCTGATGCATTTCGGGATCGCGTTTGCCGTCCTTGTTCTTGGTCGAGCTCGGCGCATGAATGATCGTCGCATCGACCACCGTACCTTGGCGCAGCATCAAACCTCGATCACCCAGATAGCCATTGATGACCTGCAAAATCCCGCCTGCCAACTCATGCTTTTCCAACAGACGCCGGAAGTTGAGAATCGTGGTTTCATCGGCGATTCGATCCAGACTCAACCCTGCGAACTGGCGCAGGATCGTTGTCTCGTAAAGTGCTTCCTCCATCGCCGGATCGCTGTAACCAAACCAGTTCTGCATCAGGTGAATACGCAGCATCGCCATCAGCGGATAAGCCGGACGGCCACCTTCGCCCTTTGGATAATGTGGTTCGATAAGGGCAATCAAGCCTTTCCAGGGCACAACCTGATCCATCTCGATGAGAAAGCGCTCGCGGCGGGTATGCTTACGTTTACCCGCGTACTCGGCATCGGCGAAGGTCATCTGTTTCATCAGGGAAGCTCGGTGAAAGGTGTTGGGGTATTTTGCCAAATCAGGAAACCTTTTTCAGAGTTTCCTTAGGGCGTTCTGGCTGGCCAACTGGGAGGCGCTCAATCCAGCCGCTCGGGCTTGGGCAGCAACGGCCTTGGCAGCTACGATTGCGGCAGCACGCTGACTCTGAAGTGATGCGCTTTCGGTTCTTGATTGTTGGCTACGGATTGCAGCAGCGGCAGTACGTGCCCGCAGGCTCTGAGCCGCTGCACTCGCAGCACGTGTCTGGTCTTGAGCTTGAGACTGTGCAAACTTAAGTTTCTGTTGACTAATCTCATTATTGAATGTGGAACGGCGTTGGTTGGCGAGAGCTGCCTCAGCACGTTGCTGTCTTTTGATAGCCGTATCCAGTTTTGACTTAGCATTGTCGAGAGCCGATACATCGATTTTTAGCTTCAACCCCTTAGCGACCTGGGCAGCAAGCTTTGAGTACTGGTTCTGAAACTGCTGCATATGCTTGCCCGCATTTCTCATGCCCTGTTCGAAGCGGCGTAACCCCCTCAGGTCAACATTAAACTTGAGACTGCCTGTTAGCTTGGCAACCTCTTCGGTCATTGTAGTCATTTACTTTCCTCGTCATACTTAGTGGTTGCTGGGGTTACTACTTTGGCAACCCCTATCATGATTAAGCGTGCAGCTTGACAGCATCACCATTAGTGTTATGGAAAGCTGTAGGCGAGTCATATCTACTTGCGATCTCAGCCCGCAAGGCAGCAAGTCGTTCCTGCTCAAGACGTTGGAACTCAAACTCAATGAAGGTGTCACGCTCTTTAATTCTAACGGCCTGCTTATTGTGGTCTTCGACTTCTTTTGCATAATCCCTCTCGGCACGGGCAGCGATAACAGGCATGTATGTTTCGAACACTTCTTCGGGCGCGACTGCCGTGAAGCCCAATGGAGTAAATTTACCAACTGCCAAAGCTGGTGCACTGTGGTCAAGTGTCCAACCTTCTAACGACAGAGCTGCAAAGCGCTCCAGTGCGGCATGCATGTTTGTGAATACAAAAAACGTACGTTGAGAAGGATTCAAACTTCCTTCGTGGCTGGCTGGAGCTGCCCGGGCTTTTTCAATAGCCTGTTTAACATATTCAGATTGTTCCGTTTTCAGTATGCGGCGAGTCTGGTCTGGGGTGTAGGTCATTTTAATTTCTCCGATGATGGGGATTGAGAGTGATATTGTTTAATAACTATTTCAGTGGCTTGGCAAAGACATGCGATAGATGCAGCCCCACCGAACATACAGAAGACTAAGAGCAATGCGCACCTCCTGCCAGGAATATGGTTGCCGCATCTATACCAAACATTTGTTCGATTTTAGCAGCAAGTCTGAACTTGGCCTGTTGCTTTCTGATTAAGACTTGTTGGATTCGGGCTTTTGCTTCAGCTTGGGCTGTGACAATGGCCGCTTTGAGCAGCTCGTTTTCGATTGGGGCACGGTGTCCACGCATTAATTGATTCTGCACAGTGGCACTGTGCAGAGTTTCGATGTTGATTGTTACTTTTGTCATACGTGTTTCTCCTATGAATGATGTTGGAGTTTGTTGGTAAGTGTTGATTGGTTACAGCTCTTTGCACTGATCTTCAAGTAGCTGCAGTTGCTCGGCGGCGGCCTTCTTTTTTCTCCAAAGAGTTATATAGCAACGATGGCTGCATGTACGCTCTTTGGACTTGTGTTTTGTAACTACTGGCTTGTTACAACAAGCACAGCTAACCAGCACGGATTGGGACATAGTGTTTCTCCTTGGAATTGTGTTGTGAGGATTCTTTTATGCGGGTAAAACAAAGACCAGCTTTTACACTGGCCATCTTAAAAAGTGACATACAGTCTGTATAACTGAGGATGCTACAAAATTAGTTGCCAGTGGTTGCAGTGGTTACTGGCCAAACCAATCATCAAGCCCGTAAGGACTTCCTGCAAAAAGGATGAATAAGAGAGGGTGGCAGCTTTTTGTCGCCAGTGGCTGCCGCACTGTTGAAAGGCTCAACCAATAGAGCCATGCGACTTTTTTGCAAGTTCCTGAGGGAGGACAAAAGAACTTAACAAGTATTTGTCTCAGTGTCTGGCACCTTACTGAGAGAAGGCTGAACGCGATGTTGTTACATCCCTGCCGAGAATAGGTGGTTTAGATTCAAAATCTCGGCTAAGAACAAAGAGAATACAAATCACCTTTTCTACTGTGATTATAAACTATTAACCCTTGCCTGTCAATAGAATATTCACATAAATATTGACTTATTCGAATATTTGTGAGTTTCGTTTTGTTGGTGAATCACACGATTCTGCACCTGTCCGCAATTCTACCAATTCCCCAAGCTGCAGATTTCTTTGCGTTCATAGGCGTGCGGATTTCATGGCTCATGGTCGCCAGGAAAGTACTCTTGGCACGGCTGGCGGCGTCGGCCTGTTCCTTGGCCGCCTGCAGGTCTTCGATCAGTTGGCGACGATCGCTGATGTCGATCCAGCCACCAATGATGCCCTGTACCTCGCCCAGCGAGTCACGAAAGGGCAGGATCCAGTGGTAGATGGTCAGTTGGCGGTCGCCGATGTGCAGCGGGCGGTCAAGAATCAGCGCGGTGTTGCTGGCCATGACCCGTTGATAATCGGCAGCGTATTCGCGTGCCTCGAAAGCATTGCCCAGCACCCTTTCGGTAGCACTCTTGCCGATGATGTCTTCGCGCTGCGCGGAAAAGGCCCTGAGGTAACTGTCATTGCACATTTGCAGCAAACCATCGCGATCGCGCACGTAGATCGGATGAGGCGTGCCGTCGACCAGCGCCCTCATGAACTCGTACTGATCGCTGAGGGCACGCTCTGCGGCTTCGCGCTGGCGTATCTGCCGGCGCATCCAGGCATTCCATACCAGCAGGCCCAGCAGCAACAGGCCCGCACCAATCACAATCTGATAGATCAGCCGCTGGTAGTCGTGCCAGCTGGCGCTTGAGGGGGTGTAGGCGCGCCAGCGGTTGTTGATCGCAGCCAGATCCTGCGGCGCGATGCTCGCCAGCGCCTTGTCGAGAATCGAGCTGAGTTCCAGAGCGTTGCGCGACGTGGCCATGGAGATCAATGCCGGGTCCTCGCCGACCGTGGCCGTCATCTGCAAGCGTTCCTCGAAGATCCCGGAAGACAGGAAGTAATCCGCGCTCAGCAACGAGACGACGGCACCTTCCGTTCTGCCCACTGCCAGCATGTCCAGCGCCTGAAACGGGTTGTCGATTTCCAGTGGCACGACTCTCGGGTACTTGCGGCGCAGCCAGTCGAGCATCGGGCTGCCTTGAGTGATGGCCAGGCGTTTGCCGTCCATCTGTTCCAGGTAGCTGGGTGAGCCCTTGTCCTTGCGGGTAACCAGTACGAACGAGTTGTCGATGTAAGGCCGGCTGAAGCTCAGACGGTCTTCGCGCACATCGCTGGACACCAGCGCGCCGATCATGTCTGCCTGACCCTCGCTGACCTGGTTTTGCATGTCGGTCAGGCTCGGCGAGCGTTTGACATCAAATTTGAGCCCGGTGCGCAGGCGCACCAGTTCAAGCAAGTCGGCAGTGATGCCGCGAAAGTTGCCCTTGGCATCGAAGAAGGTCAGCGGTGCGTAAGCTTCGTTGACCACCACACGCACGACCGGGTGCTGGGCAATCCAGCGTTCTTCACGTTGGGTGAGTTGCAGTTTCTGGTCGGTGAGCATCAGGTCGCTGCCGGTGCTCCAGCGTCTGGAAATGTCGATGCGCTCATCGACGGGAATCGCCTTCAGCGTCTGGTTGATGACGCCCAGCAATTGCGTGTTCTGGCCGCTGACGGCAAAACTGAAACCATTGGCCTCGTGCTTGCCGAAACTGGACATTTGCACATTGTTCAGATAGCCCTTGTTGATGATGTATTGGGTGGAAATCGTATCGCCCAGAAACACATCGGCCTGGTTGAAGGCCACGGCATTGATGGCATTCTGAAACGAAGGATAGGTTTTGAGAATGGCGCCGGGGTAGGCCGTTACGACATCGGCAGGCGGCAGATAGTGATAGACCATGCTCAGCCGCATGCCTTGCAGGCCTTCGTTCAACGGTCGTGTGTCGCCGACCCGGGTGACCAGCACGGGCTGGTCCACCGAATAAGGTTGTGAAAGCTTGATATCGCGCTCGACGGCCTCGAAACCGTTGGCGGTGCCCAGCAGGTCGACCTGACCTGCGATCAACGCCTTCATGGCGGCCTCGCGGCTGTCGAAGCGCTGGACCCTGACAGGCAGGTCCAGTGCATCCGAAATAATGCCCGCGTAATCGGCAGTGATGCCTTCGTAATCAGTCCCTGAAATGGTGATGTCGAACGGCGGATAGTCGGGGCTTGACGTGCCGAGAATCAGTTCACGTTGGGCGCGTACCCACTGCCACTGGCTGCTGTCCAGCTTCACGTCCATGTGCGCCGGGCTCGAACGGCCGAGCAGGGTGTAGTGATCGGCCGCGCCGGGGCCGGCCTGAGCGCTGCTCCAGCTCATGCACAGGCCTGTGGCCAGTATTAATAATTGTCTGAAGCGCGTGGGCATCCGGTCTCTCACACTAGCGCGTTGCGTTTTGCCATCTCGATAAGTTCTACCAAGGTTCTGGTTTTCAGTTTTTGCATAAGCCGTGTCTTGTAAGTGCTGACGGTCTTGTTACTGAGAAACATGCCTTTAGGGAAGGTCTGAAGTAGGCATCGATTTTTGACGCTCTCATGGCCTGAGGTTCAAAAAAAGCTCGCCCGATCAGATAATTAGACGTTTTCCGCTCTTAACTCATCGATTTTCCTTCAAACAGCACCTTTCCAAGGCGTTTTTCCGCATTACAGGCGCACCTCTCCCATCGCCAGCAGCCGTTTTCGCACCATCCAAAGGTTCGACAAGGCAAACAGAGTAGCCTGTTGCGCGGTGTTTTTAGCCAGCCCGCGAAACCGGACTTTCGTATAACCAAACTGGCGCTTGATCACGCGAAACGGATGTTCAACCTTCGCCCGTAACTGGGCTTTCGTGAACTCGATTTTGCGATAGACCCGTGCGATCAAACTTTTCTCGCCATGCTTTTTATAACGGCTTGGGCGGGCCGCAATTGACCAGATCATCTGACGATCCTGATGCTCCGCACGCTTGTCCACGCCGGTGTAGCCCGCATCACCGCTGACATAGGTTTCCTCACCATGTAGCAATTGATCAACCTGAGTCACGTCCGCCACATTCGCCGCAGTACCCACCAGGCTATGGACTAAACCCGACTCGGCATCGACGCCGATATGCGCTTTCATGCCGAAGAAATACTGGTTTCCTTTCTTCGTCTGATGCATTTCGGGATCGCGTTTGCCGTCCTTGTTCTTGGTCGAGCTCGGCGCATGAATGATCGTCGCATCGACCACCGTACCTTGGCGCAGCATCAAACCTCGATCACCCAGATAGCCATTGATGACCTGCAAAATCCCGCCTGCCAACTCATGCTTTTCCAACAGACGCCGGAAGTTGAGAATCGTGGTTTCATCGGCGATTCGATCCAGACTCAACCCTGCGAACTGGCGCAGGATCGTTGTCTCGTAAAGTGCTTCCTCCATCGCCGGATCGCTGTAACCAAACCAGTTCTGCATCAGGTGAATACGCAGCATCGCCATCAGCGGATAAGCCGGACGGCCACCTTCGCCCTTTGGATAATGTGGTTCGATAAGGGCAATCAAGCCTTTCCAGGGCACAACCTGATCCATCTCGATGAGAAAGCGCTCGCGGCGGGTATGCTTACGTTTACCCGCGTACTCGGCATCGGCGAAGGTCATCTGTTTCATCAGGGAAGCTCGGTGAAAGGTGTTGGGGTATTTTGCCAAATCAGGAAACCTTTTTCAGAGTTTCCTTAGCTATTTCCTTGTTCGAGCGTCCCTGCGCAAACAATTGCAACACCATCAGTTCGCGGTCGTTGACCAACTTGAACAGCTCCAGCTCGCTGGTCATCCCGTCTTCACGAACCGCGCACGCCAATGCCTGGCTGGGAAAGTAATTGTAGCCGGATAATACCGCTTTCACCGAACTGAGCAGCTCGCTGAGGTCCTCCTGTTTGCATACATAACCGGAAGCACCGGATTGCATGCAGCGGATGGCAAACAGGTTGGGGGTCTGTGACGTCAGCACGAGGATCTTGGAGGGCAGCCCCATGGTGCTGAACCGCGCCAGCACCTCGAGCCCGTCGAGCTTGGGAATGCTGATGTCGAGGATGATCAGGTCGGGCATGCATTCGCGAACCATTTGCATAGCGTCGACACCATTATCGGTTTCGCCGACCACGGTGTAGTTTTCGTTTTCCAGCAGCATTCTTACAGCCATTCGAATAACCGGATGGTCATCGATGATAAAAACTGAGTTCATATTCCATTCCATAACAAGCAGCGAAGAAAGCGCGCACCTTAGCTCAGATGTTCGGGCAGGCACATGAAGAGACTTGCTCGGCAGGCATATATAGGAAAAGTCCTACAATATTTAACGTATCGGAGTACGTAAAAGCCTACGATGAACATAAGTGTGTTTAAACGTTAACGCGCATTTCGGTGTGATGATGGGTTATTGATGTGCAGGTTGTTTATAACTTCCTGGAATCATCAGGCCTGTTTATTGAAACTTTCCTACACGTCTGAACGCGAATTCACAGCTTTCAGCGTTTCGTCTGTTGCATCTTTTGTTAATCGCCGCGTAAAAGAGTGTTGCGGTTCCGCTTCAGGTGCTGGCAGCAAAGGCAGGCCAATCCGGTGCGGATAAAGCCAAGTGGCGGGCCTCAGGCAGGAATGTTTTCCAGCAAGCGGCTAAGGTCGGCGCCGTTCAAGGGTTTGCTCAGGCAGCCGAGCAGCGGCAGGTCGCGTTCCATCGCCAGTTGCTGCAGGCTTTCAAGCTGCGCGTCGGGTACGCCGCTGAGCAGGATGGCCTGTCGCAGCAGACCTTGTCTTGCCGCTTCGCTGATCAGTTCGATGCCCGCCATGTCCGGCAGGCACTGGTCGCACAGTAACAGCCCGTAAGGCTCGGGGCTGCGGTGCATGGCGTCCATCGCCTCTGCTGCGGTCAGTGCGGGAGTCAGCAGGAAGTAGCCCTGATTGTTGAGCAGCACCTGAGTGGCGATCAGTTGAAAAGGGTGATCCTCCACCAGCAGGATGCGCAGGCTGTGTTTGGACATGAGTTTTCCGGAAAAAACCTGGCGAGGCGTTCAGGCATCGGCAGGCTGCGTGCGGACCCGTAAGTGTCGCAGGCGGATGGATGACGTGCCGGTGCGGCGGTTGAAGTGGCTGGAATTATTGAGGGATGCAAGAAAACCTGCGATAGGACTCGTCTGACATGCGTGTAGGGCTTGTCTGAATTTTGCGTTGCAAGCAAGTCAGGCTGGCCAGTTTCCCGGTTCTGTCCGGGAAGCTGGCTGGCCGCTGCCGGTCAGATGTGCCCGGAGTGTCCGGTCATTTCCCGGGCCATTTCGCCTGCGTAGCTGTCGGTCATCCCCGCGATGAAGTCGATCATACGCAGGAACGAGGCATGCAGCGGCGCTTTGGGGTCGGGCGCGCTGTTGCCCAGCAGGTCGAGAATACGCCGGTGCTTGAAGGAGGGCGTGCGGCCACCAAACTGTTCGACGGCTGCCCCGCAAAAGGCGTTCAGGAGGATCTCCAGCGTGGTGTAGGCGCCGATTTCATGCAGCGTCTTGCGCTTGTCCTGAAAGATCTTCTTGCGAGCCATGTCCTTGGCGTTCAGCACGCAGCGTTTGGCCGGACCGTGCATGTGCTCGACCAGGTCGCCGGGCAGGGTGCCGGCCAGCAGTGCGTCCTGTTGTTCGACAAAGGCTCGCGCGGCCGCGTTGGTCAGGTGCTCGATGGCCTTGCCGCGCAGGATCGCCAGCTTGCGTCGGCGTGAATCACCGGGGCCCAGTTGCCGATAGGTTTCCGGCAGGTCATCGCCGACCAGCCCGAGCAGCAGGGACTCGACTTCTGCGTAGTCCAGCAGGTCCATTTCCAGACCGTCTTCCAGATCGATCAGCGCGTAACAGATGTCGTCGGCGGCTTCCATCAGGTAGACCAGTGGATGGCGTGCCCAGCGCTGCTCTTCAAGTTGCGGCAGGCCAAGCTTGCTGGCGATCTGCTCAAGAATCGGCAGTTCGCTCTGGTAGCAGCCGAACTTGTGCTTCTTGTACCCCAGCGAATCGGCATGGCGAGCCGTCCACGGGTATTTGAGGTAAGTACCCAGCGTGGCGTAGGTCAGGCGTGTGCCGCCGTCGAACTGGTGATATTCCAGCTGCGTGAGCACCCGGAACCCCTGCGCATTGCCCTCGAAGTTGAGAAAGTCGTTGCGCTCGGTCTCGCTCATCGCATCGAGCCAGCCTCGTCCGGCCGCCAGGTTGAACCAGTTGCGAATCGCATCTTCGCCGGAGTGGCCGAACGGAGGGTTGCCGATGTCGTGGGCCAGGCAGGCCGACTGCACGACCATGCCCAGGTCGCTGGGGTCGCACCAGTCGGGCAGGGCAGAGCGCAGGGTCTCGCCGACGCGCATGCCCAGCGAGCGGCCAACGCAGCTGACTTCCAGTGAGTGGGTCAGCCGAGTATGGATGTGGTCGTTGCTGGACACCGGATGGACCTGCGTCTTGCGCCCCAGACGGCGGAAGGCACCGGAAAAGATGATCCGGTCGTGGTCCTTGTGAAACGGGCTGCGCCCCAGTTCTTCGGGGCTGTGCAGGGTTTTGCCGAGTCGTTCGCGGTTAAGCAGGGTCTGCCAATCCAAGGCGGTCACTCCATCAATGATAGTGGCTTAGCTTCCCTGTTCGACGGGCCTACCGCAAGGCCTTAAGTATGCAGAGAGGTAAACAGGCACGCATGAAAAACAAATGCCCGCCGCGAAACATCGGGACGGGCATTCGGTTTCAAGCCTGATTCATATCAGGGCGCAGTCAGAGCCTGTGGTTGCGGTTCTGTATAGCGCGGCGCTGCAGGGCCACCTTGATCAGCGGCGTCAGGGTGATGCCGAGTTTCAACAGGCGGCCCAGAAAGCTGGTACGCCCGGTCCTGGCGCGCTTGCCACTGAGAAAGCCCAGCAGGGCGACCGAACCCACGCCCCAGAGCGGCGCGTGGCGAAAGCCCAGTGCGCTTTTCCAGTCGTGGCGGATGCCACGAAAGCGTTGCAACGGCTGCAGCAGTTGCGTCGATTCGTGACGTATTTCCTGACGGTGCATTTCCATGCGCAGGCGTATCAAGGCCTTGCGCAGTTCACGGCGAGTATTGCTCTGGTGCGATTTGGGTTCACTCATGGCATCAATCGCTCACGGTCGTTGGCCAGTTCTTCGAGGGTCGCATGAAACGGCGACGACTCATCGAAAATCGCTGCTTTGAGGCGCAATCCGCAGAAGATCGCGGCCAGAAAGTAGAACGTGCACAGGCCGATGATCCCGGCCAGTCGATAGCTGTCCCACAGAACAATCAGCAGCAGCGCCGAGAGCCCCGTGAGCAACAGCAGGCCGAAAACCAGCGCCAGCCCTGCGAACAGCAACAGGCTGACAGTGCGCGCCTTCTGCTCTTGCAGCTCGATGCCGAACAGTTCGACGTGGCTGTGCAACAGGCCAAGGAAGGCAGCGCCGAGGCGCCGCGGTGTAGAGCCCGGAGTTCCCTCGGGCGGTGCTGATTCCGTTCCCAGAGTCATGATGTTAGCGCCTTGTGGCCAGCAGACCGATCAGAAAGCCGACACCTGCGGCGATACCGACGGACTGCCAGGGGTTGTTCTGGACATAGTCTTCTGTAGCAACCACCGCCGCTTCACCGCGCTCGCGCAGCGAATCTTCGGTGGTTTTAAGTGTTTCCTTGGCACGCAACAGGCTTTCACGAATCTGGGCACGCAGTTCGTCGGCCTGATCACCTGCCAGAGAGGCGGTGTGTGCCAGCAGTTTCTCGGTATCTGCAACCAGTACCTGGAAGTCGGCCCTCAGGATTTCCTGAGCATTCTGTGCGGTTTGGCGAGCCATGGTTTTCTCCGTTTAGGTGGCATATGGGTGTTTCGAGTACAGGTGATTCCTGAAGGTTCACTTCGATTGCCGTATCGTGTTCGATCAGGCCGTCCGCTGTTCAGAGTGTGTAAAAACGTCACGAGCGAAGGCAAGACAAGGCAAAAACAGGCGAAAAAGCGGAGTCTAGGTGTTCTAAATGAGCATTTTTCGCCTGTTTTTAACGCAGTATTGCCGAGCGCAGTAGTTTTTACACAGTCTGGGCCGCTGCACCTTACTCCAAAAGCACCCGCCAGGAAAAACCACACGTTGAGGGTTCCGTATTTCTGGCCTTTGGCTATGCTTGAAACGCGCGAGCCTGTGCACGGTAATTGAGAAGGCACTGAAGATGGGCGCATCGAGCCGAACGGAGAGAGGCATGGAGCGGCTGTATTCCCTGCAGGGGCTCAGAGGCGTTGCAGTCCTGGGCGTGGTTTTGTTTCACATGATGTCGGTCGAGAGCAAGTTTTCCGGGGGTGATATTCTTCTGCCGCCGCTGCTCGATTTTTTTCAGTTGGGTGTGGATCTGTTTTTTGTCATCAGCGGTTTCGTGATGGTGATTGTCAGTCGTGGCCGCTTCCAGAGTGGCGCAGAGGCCCGGCGCTTTCTGTTCAATCGGGTGTCGCGGATCTATCCCACGTACTGGCTGTATTTTTTCATCACCCTGGCGGTGTTTCTGGTACAGCCGGGGATGGTCAACAGTGGGCACGGTGGGTCCAACCTGCTCATGTCCTTCCTGTTGCTGCCCAATGACAAGGTGTTGCTGGTGATGGTCGCCTGGTCACTGCTTTTCGAGCTGTGGTTCTACGTGGTGTTCTCCGGCTTTCTACTGTTTCGTGAACGCAGCCTGCCGCCGCTGCTCGGCGGCTGGGCATTGATCATTGTCGTTTTCAACGCACTGGCAGACTGGCAGGACTATTCTTCCGCTCTAAAAATCATCCTGCATCCTTATTCGCTGGAGTTCATCCTCGGCGCTGCGCTGGCGCTGTTCTTCTATGGTCGCCACAGTGCAAGGTTGCCATCGGTTGCCGTCTGCGCCTTGCTGGCGGTCGCGCTGTTGGTGGCGGTGCCGCTGATAGGTGTTTACCGGCTTTACGACAGTCAGGGGTTGTTGCGCATGCTGATGGTTGGCGGGACGTTCGGCACACTGGTGCTGACGCTGGCCTTGCTGGAGCGGCGCCGACGGCTCGTCGTGCCGGGTTTTCTGGTCGCTACAGGTGACATGTCCTACACCATTTACCTGTCACATCTGCTGGTGCTCGGCGTGATCGGGCGGGTCTGGAGCCTGGTGGGGGCCTGGCCCGAGAGTTACCTGGACAACCTGTTTTTCGCCGTGCTGATGATGGCGGCGGCGGTGTGTTACGGCTGGGTCGGCTATCGCTGTTTCGAGAAGCCTGTGCTGGACCGCGCCAACGCGTTCAGCAAGACGCATTTTCGGGTGTCGACGTGATATGGCGTCAGGCCTAGAATCAGGTTTTGGTTGTCACGTAGAGGCTTGTCACGTAGCCGCCGAGGGTCAATTATGCTCATGCCACCCGAATGCCAGCTGTTCAGCACCTTGGGGTGCCCGTTGTGCGAGGTCGCCGAAGCGGTGCTGCTGCCGTTTGCAATCGAGCATGGCCTGATGGTCGAGCTGATCGACATCGGCGAGCATGAGCAACTGTTAGAGCGTTATGAACTGCGCGTTCCAGTGCTGCGCCGCATTGACACGGGCGAGGAACTGGAGTGGCCCTTTGAAGCGCCTCAAGTGGTTTCTTTTCTCAGCCGTTGAACGGCATTTTTCTCCACCATTCCCGGACCCGACGCGCCTTGAATATCGACACCCGCATCAAATTTCGCCATCTGGTGTGCTTTCTGGAAGTGGCACGGCAGGGCAGTCTGGCGCGGGCCTCCGATGCGCTGGCGATCAGTCAGCCTGCCTTGTCCAAAAGCCTCAAGGAGCTGGAAACCCTGCTGGCCACGACCTTGTTCGTGCGCAGCAAGAGCGGTGCGGCGCTGACCGACGCGGGCGTGGCGTTCATGCGTTTCGCCGGGCCTAGCGTCCAGGCGTTGCGCGACGGGGTCAGCAGCCTACGCTCCGGCGAGCATGAAACCGTTACGGCGCGGCTGGGCGTGCTGTCCACCGCCGAAAGCCTGCTGGTGCCAGAGGTCGTCAAGCGCCTGCACACGCGCCACCCGGCGTTGATCGTCAGTGTGATGACTGGCCCCAGCGCCTATCTGCTCTCGCAATTGCGTGTCGGCGAGCTGGACCTGGTGGTCGGGCGCATGACCGACAGCCCGCAGATTCAGGGGCTTACTTTCGAGCACTTGTACCACGAGTCAATGACGCTGGTGGTGCGCAATGACCATCCGCTGCTGGCTGCGCCGCTCAAGCGTGAAAGCCTGGAGCAGTTCCCGCTGGTGCTGCCGCTGGCGGGCACCACCATCCGCAAGTTTGCCGACAGCCTGTTCGTGCAGTGCGGTATTCAGATGCCGCGCCAGCGCCTGGAAACCCTTTCACTGACCCTGAGCCGCCGTTACGTGCAGTGCAGCAATGCGATCTGGATTGCACCGCTGGACGCTGTGTTGCTGGAGTTGAAAGGCGGCACTCTGGTCGAACTGGATATGGGAATTCGCGAGCCGGGCGGCTCGGTTGGCCTGTGCAGCAACCCGGCCTTGCCACTGACGCGCGCAGCGCAGTGGTGCGTGGATGAGTTGCGAACCGTCGGTGCGGCGTACCGGGAAGGGCAGTATGCATAACCAATTGGTTATGGATGCATGGTTTTATTTCAGTTCTCTGTAAGCATAAATAGCGCGACACTTTGCCGCAGCCTGTAGCGCAAGTGATCGACGCCTGCGCGTCCATAAGAAAAACAAGGAGAACGCCATGTCCGCCGTGGACAATAGCCGCTTTGTCATTCGTGATCGAAACTGGCACCCCAAAGCCCTGACGCCTGATTACAAGACCTCTATCCTCCGTTCGCCGCGTCAGGCGCTGGTCAGTATTCCGCAATCCATTTCCGAAACCACCGGGCCGGATTTCTCGCATTTGCAGTTTGGCCAGCACGACAACGACCTGCTGCTCAACTTCAACAACGGCGGGCTGCCCATCGGCGAACGCATTTTGCTCGCCGGTCGGGTCTGTGATCAGTACGGCAAACCGATTCCGCACACCCTGGTAGAGATCTGGCAGGCCAATGCCGGCGGGCGTTACCGTCACAAACGTGATGCGTACCTGGCCCCGATCGACCCCAATTTCGGCGGTGTCGGCCGCACCTTGACCGACAGCGAAGGCAATTACAGCTTTCGCACCGTCAAGCCGGGTCCGTACCCGTGGCGCAACGGCCCCAACGACTGGCGTCCGGCGCACATTCACGTGTCGATCAGCGGCCCGTCGATTGCCACGCGATTGATCACCCAGCTGTATTTCGAAGGCGATCCGTTGATTCCGACCTGCCCGATCGTCAAGTCGATCACCAACCCGGATGCGGTGCAGAGCCTGATCGCCCGGCTTGATCTGGCACTGGGCAACCCGATGGACTGCCTGGCGTATCGCTTTGACATCGTGTTGCGCGGTCAGCGCAAGACGCACTTCGAAAACTGCTGAGGAGGCCCGACATGCCCGTTCAATTGCTGCAGGAAACCCCTTCGCAAACCGCTGGCCCTTACGTGCACATTGGCTTGGCCCCGCAAGTGGCCGGCAACCCGACCCGCGAGCTGGAAATCTGGAACGAGATGGCCAGGCCCGAAGCGCCGGGTGAGCACATCGTGCTGCTGGGCAATGTCTTCGATGGCAACGGCCACCTGATTCGCGATGCCTATCTGGAGTTCTGGCAGGCCGATCATCAGGGCGTTTATGACCACGAATTTCATCCCGACCGGCCGTTCAACGGCTTTGGCCGCACCGCAACCACCGATGACGGTCAGTGGCTGTTGAAGGCCGTAAAACCGGGCTCGGTGCGCAATGCGGCGGGTGTGCCGATGGCTGCGCATATTAATGTGTCGCTGTTTGCCCGTGGCATCAATATTCATCTGCAGACGCGGTTGTATTTCGATGACGAAGCGCAGGCCAATGCCATCGACCCGGTGCTGAACCTGATCGAGCAGCCGCCGCGTCGCGAAACCCTGATTGCGCGTCGTTGTACGCACGAGGGCCAATCGGCCTATCGTTTCGACATCCGCGTGCAGGGTGAAGGCGAAACGGTGTTTTTCGATTTCTGAAGCATGTGCGTGCGTTTCACGGCGCCTGCATCGGCAGGCGCCCTTATAAAAATAAAAGGACACCTTCATGACGCTTACAGCCAGCGGCCCTGCAACCGGCACGCTCGACGTACAGGCTTTCATCAACGCGCAGCCGTTATCCGGGTATCAGTGGCGGATCGTTGCGCTGTGCTTTCTGATCGTGTTTCTCGACGGCCTGGACACCGCGGCGATGGGCTTTATCGCGCCGGCGCTCAGTCAGGATTGGGGCATTGATCGGGCCAGCCTCGGCCCGGTAATGAGCGCCGCGCTGATCGGCATGGTCTTCGGTGCGCTGGGTTCCGGCCCGCTGGCTGACCGTTTCGGGCGCAAGGTGGTGCTGGTGGTGGCGGTGTTCCTGTTCGGGATTTTCAGCCTGGCGTCAGCCTACAGCAGCAACATCGACCAGTTGCTGGTGCTGCGCTTGCTAACCGGCCTCGGGCTGGGCGCTGCGATGCCCAATGCCACCACGCTGCTCTCGGAATACACCCCGGAGCGGCTCAAATCCTTGCTGGTGACGAGCATGTTCTGCGGGTTCAATCTGGGCATGGCCTGCGGCGGTTTTGTGTCGGCCAAGCTGATCCCCAGCATGGGCTGGCACAGCCTGCTGATGCTCGGCGGTATCCTGCCGTTGGTACTGGCGGTGGTGCTGATGGTCTGGCTGCCGGAGTCGGCGCGCTTTCTGGTGGTGCGCAATCGCGGGGCCGAGCAGATCCGCAAGGTGCTTGCGCCGATTGCGCCCAAAGCAGTGGCGGGGGTGACTGCGTTTACGGTTCCCGAACAGAAAACCGTCAGCAGCCGCAACGTTCTGAAAGTGATTTTTTCCGGTACGTACAGCGCTGGCACCTTGCTGTTGTGGCTGACCTATTTCATGGGGCTGGTGATCGTCTATCTGCTGACCAGTTGGCTGCCCACATTGATGCGTGACAGCGGCGCGAGCATGGAGCAGTCGGCGTTCATCGGGGCGTTGTTTCAGTTTGGCGGCGTGTTGAGCGCCGTGGGTGTCGGCTGGGCGATGGACCGTTACAACCCGCATAAAGTCATCGGCTTCGCCTATGCGCTGGCTGGGGTGTTTGCGTACCTGGTCGGGCAGAGTCTGGGCAATGTCGCGGTACTGGCCACACTGGTACTGCTCGCGGGTATGTGCATCAATGGCGCGCAGTCGGCGATGCCGTCGCTGGCGGCACGTTTCTACCCCACGCAGGGCCGCGCCACGGGCGTATCGTGGATGCTCGGGATCGGCCGTTTCGGTGCCATTCTGGGCGCGTGGGCCGGTGCCACGTTGCTGGGCCTGGGCTGGAATTTCGAGCAGGTACTGACTGCGTTGGTGATCCCGGCGGCACTGGCGGCGCTGGCGATCCTGATCAAGGGGTGGGTCAGTCATTCCGATGCCACTTGAAACCGTTCAATCTGGAGCGTTGATGTGAACAGACCGAGCAATCAACTGTTTGATGCCTATTTCACGCAGTCCGATATGCGCGACATTTTCTCGGACGAAGGCCGGGTGCAGGGCATGCTCGATTTCGAGGCTGCGCTGGCTCGGGCGCAGGCGCGAGTCGGCCTGATCCCGCAACAGGTCGTGGCTGATATCGAGCAGAGCTGCCGCGCCGAGCTGTTCGATTTCGACGAACTGGCCATTGCCATAGGCAGCGCCGGCAATTCGGCGATCCCGTTGGTCAAGGCGCTCGGCAGGCAGATTGCTGCGCGCAACCCGCAAGCCGAGCGTTACGTGCACATGGGCGCGACCAGTCAGGACGTGATGGACAGCGGGCTGGTGCTGCAAATACGCCGGGCGATCGTCTTGCTGGAGCGTGACCTTGCGCAACTGGCCAAGGCACTGGCTGAACAGGCGCAGCGCCATGCTGCTACGCCGCTGGCCGGGCGCACCTGGTTGCAGCAGGCCACGCCGGTCACGCTGGGGATGAAAATCGCCGGTTGGCTGGGCGCCATCACTCGCCATCGCCAGCGCCTGAACGAGATCAAACCGCGCCTGCTGTGCCTGCAATTCGGCGGCGCGTCCGGCAGCCTTGCGGCGCTGGGCGACCGGGCCTTCCCGGTGGCGCAAGCACTGGCGGGTGAATTACAGCTGGAACTGCCCGAGCAGCCCTGGCACACCCAGCGTGATCGTCTGGTGGAGTTTGCCAGCGTCCTGGGCCTGATCGCCGGCAGCCTCGGCAAGCTTGGGCGTGACGTCAGCCTGTTGATGCAGACCGAAGTGGGCGAGGTATTCGAGCCTTCCGCACCGGGCAAAGGTGGCTCTTCGACCATGCCGCACAAGCGCAACCCGGTGGGTGCAGCGGTGATGATCGGCGCAGCCACTCGGGCACCGGGGCTGGTTGCGACGATGCTGTCGGCCATGCCACAGGAGCACGAGCGCAGCCTGGGCCTGTGGCACGCCGAGTGGGAAACCCTGCCTGAGCTGTGCTGCCTGGTGTCCGGTTCGCTGCAACAGGCATTGCAGGTGATACCCGGTCTGCAAGTAGACGCCGAGCGCATGCGGGTCAATCTGGAATCTACCCAAGGCCTGGTGCTGGCCGAAGCTGTGAGTATTGCGCTGGCCCAGCGTATCGGCCGTGACGCGGCCCATCATCTGATCGAACAATGCTGTCGGCGTGCGGTGGAGCAGGGCGCGCATCTGCGTCAGGTGCTCGGCGACAACCCGCAGGTCAGCGAGCAACTTACTTGCGCCGAGCTGGATCGCCTGCTCGATCCGGCCCATTACCTTGGCCAGGCCCGCCTGTGGGTCGAACGTGCCGTGGCTGAACACACAAGGATTTCCCGATGACCGAAGACGAACGTTACGAAGCTGGCATGCAGGTGCGCCGCGCTGTGCTGGGCGACACACATGTCGATAACAGCCTGAGCAAACTGACGCCCTTCAACGAAGAATTTCAGGAAATGATCACCCGGCACGCCTGGGGTGATATCTGGACCCGCCCAGGCTTGCCCCGCCACACACGCAGCCTGATCACCATCGCCATGCTGATCGGCATGAATCGTGAGGGCGAATTGCGTCTGCACCTCAAAGCTGCAAAAAACAACGGCGTGACCCGCGAAGAAATCAAGGAAGTGCTGATGCAGAGCGCGATCTACTGCGGCATTCCGGCGGCCAACGCGACGTTTCACCTCGCCGAAGCGGTGTGGGACGAGATGGGTGTTGAGTCGTTGAAGGAGGAATGAAAAGTCGCATAGCGGTGAATGCTGCAGCGCAACGCCATGCCTAGCCCGAATCTCACTGACTCGCAGAACCAACATGCTGCGCGTAGCGCCACAAAGATGACGCAGAGCGTCCAGAACGGCATGCGACGCGGAGCGTCGCATGGTAGTTGATAATCAAAGCGCTTTTTTACCGCTACGGCACTGACGACGCAGAGTGCGACGTAAGTGACAGGGCGAAGGAACCCGACGACGTCGGGCCGGAAACGGAGCGGGGATTTTGATTACTTTGATCCTTCAAAGTCAGTCGCCGAGGGGCGAAAAGGTGACTTGAGCCTTAAACACATCCAGCTGACATCGCAGAACCGCAGTGTGACGCGGAGCGTCATAGATCTGAGCCGCGCCGCATACTCAAGATCGGACGCAGAGCGTCCAGAGCGGCATGCGACGCGGGAGCGTCGGCACGATAGTCAACGCCGCCACGTTACTCAGCCGTGGCGGCTATTTTTCAGGTTTTCAGAGCAGCGACAGCGGGTAGCTGACGATCACACGGTTTTCGTCGAACTGGTTAGTGCTGTAATCACGACGCATGGTCGAGTTGCGCCACTTGAGCGACAGGCTTTTGAACGCACCACTCTGAAACACATAGGCCAACTCGGTTTCCCGTGCCCATTCTTCGCCATCGGTGATAGCGCCGGTGTGCACGTTGTCGCCGCTGATGTAGCGGTTCATCAGGGTCAGGCCAGGCGCGCCGAGGGCTGCGAAGTCGTAATCGTGACGCAACTGCCAGGATTTCTCTCTGGCATTGTCGAAGCTGGAGTTGTAACTGTCGTTGGCCAGTGTGCCACCGCTGGTGCCGTTGACGCGCATCCACGCGCTGTCGCCGCTGACCTTCTGCAGGCCCACGTAAAAAGTGTTGCCGCCGTGTCGTGCCGAGAGCAGGGCGGACCAGGTCTTGTTGTCCAGATCACCCGCCAGCGACTGGCCATCATCCTTGCCCTGGAAGTAGCCGAGGTTGGCTCCCAGCGTCCAGCTGCCCAGCGGCTGACTGTGTAGCAGGTTGAAATACTGCTGATGGTAGATGTCTTCAAGCTGGGCGTACCACACGCCAACCTGAGTGCGTTTTTCGTTGAACACATACTCGCCGCCGCCGAAGTTGAAGCGGTCGAAGGTGAACGCGGCGCGGCCAGTCATGGACATGTCTTGCATGCTGGCGTCGTTGCGCGGGCTGTTGGCGCGGAACTGGCCACCGTACAAGGTCAGCCCGTCGATCTCTTTGGAGGTGATCTGCCCGCCCTGAAAGGTTTGCGGCAGCGAGCGGCCGTCATCGGAGCGCAGGATCGGCAACACCGGCATCCATTCGCCGACCTTCAATTCGGTTTTCGAGAAACGCGCCTTGCCTGCCACGGCCAGACGCCCGAAGTCGTCGGCCGGGCGTCCATCACTGTGAATCGGCAGCAGCTGTGTGCCGCCCGTGCCTTTGCCGCCGTCCAGTTTGAGCGAGTAAAGCCCCAGCGCATCGACACCAAAGCCCACGGTGCCTTGGGTAAAACCGGAGCGTGCGTCGAGAATGAAGTTCTGCGTCCATTCCTCGGCGTAATTCTGCGCGTTGGCCGGGTCGACGAAGTTGCGGTTGATGTAGAAATTGCGTAGGTTCAGATTGACCTTGGCGTCTTCGACGAACCCGGCGGCGTGACTCAATGCAGGGGCGAGGGTGGAGGCGATGGCCGCAGAGAGGCCGCAAGCGATTTTGCAAGAGACGTTCGAGCGCATGGAACAGACCTTTTTTGTAGTTATTGAGTCGTTGTAGCTGGCTGCGATAGTGAAATGCCGGGGCGCGGTGTGCAATTGTGAAACATCTGTTTCGGGCGATTACCGAACGTTAATGTACTGGTCCGAACATTTTGTGCAGGACGTTGCAAAAGCGTGTGCGATGCTCACTGATCTGTAGATACAGGCGGCGTATACAGCCTGAAACTTGAACAAGGAAGCCCGATGAGCCCTGCCAGCACGCCGTTGTCCGGCGTCAATCAACCGTTGAAAGGAATTGGCTTCATTCTTCTGGCGACCTTTCTGTTTGCCAGTCACGACACGCTGTCCAAATACCTGTCCGGTTTCTACCCGATCATTCTGGTGGTCTGGGCGCGTTATCTGGTGCACACGTTGCTCATGGCCTGCATCTTCATGCCATCGGCGGGTTTGCGCGTGCTGCGCACCAAACGCCCCGGCTTACAGGCACTGCGCGCGCTGGCCTTGCTGGGCACCAGTCTGTTGTTCACCAGCAGCCTGATGTTCATTCCGCAGGCAGAAGCCACGGCGGTCAACTTTCTTGCGCCGCTGCTGGTCACCGCATTGTCGGTGCCGCTGCTGCATGAACGAGTGACGCGTGGGCAGTGGATTGCAGTGGTAGTCGGGTTTGTCGGGGTGATGATCATCATTCATCCGGGCGGCGAGTTGTTCACGCCGGCGATTCTGCTGCCGTTGTCGTCGGCCTTGTGCTTTGCGCTTTATCAACTGCTGACGCGGCTGGTCAGCCCGTTCGACAGCCCGACCACCAGCAATTTTTTCGCCGGGCTGTTCAACACGCTGATGATGAGCGCGCTGGTGCCATTTTTCTGGGAGGTACCGGCGCTCAAGCATCTGCCGTTTCTGCTCGCACTGGGTGCGTGCGGCATGTCCGCGCACCTGCTGCTGACCCAGGCCTTCCGCTTCGCCGCCCCGGCCATGCTCGCACCGTTCAGTTACTGTCAGATCGTCTTCGCCGGGCTGTTGGGATTTCTGGTGTTCGACCACATGCCATCACCGACCGCGCAGGCCGGCATCGCGATTATCTGCCTGAGTGGCCTGGCGGCGGCATGGCAACAGCGGCGCAAGGGTGGATAGCGTCTGGCGCTGAAACCTGTGGCACCGATCTCACTGACCTCGCGGACACCCATAGCAAAAAGGCCCGGTCACTGAGTGAGCCGGGCCTTTCTGATGCCGTCAGACGATTACTCGCTCAGCGTAGGCACCTTGCGCGGAGCCATGAAGTACAGCCAGATCAGCGCGATGAAGTACATCGCCGGGATCATGGTGAACAACACGTTGTAATTGTTGTTGGTCGCGGTCAGCACCGCACCGACGATCTGGGTCATGAACATGCCGCCGATGGCTGCGCACATGCCGCCGAAGCCGAACACCGTGCTCATCATGTGCTTGGGCGTGTAGTCCATCACCAGGCTCCAGATGTTCGCGGTCCAGGCCTGATGCGCGCCGACTGCCACAGAGATGGCCAGCACCGCGACCCACAAGCCGCTGGCGTTGGCGGCGAACACCACGCTGCAGATGGTGATGGCGAATATCAGCATTGACAGCAGACGCGCTTTGGTCGCCCGCATGCCGCGCCCGATCAGCCACGATGACAGGATACCGCCACCCACGCTGCCGAAGTCGGCGGTCAGCCAGATCAGGATCAGCGGGATGCCCATCTGCGTCACGCTGATGCCCAGGTTGTATTGCTGATTGAGAAACGGCGGCAACCAGTACAGGTAGAACCAGAACACTGGCGCGGTGATCGCGTAAGCCAGCGCGAATGCCCAGGTGCCGCGCATCTTCAGAATGCCGGTGAAAGGCACCTTGACCGGCGCAGGCTCGACCTCCTGATTGATGTAGTCCAGTTCGGTTTTGCTGACGGTCGGGTGCTCTTCAGGGTTGTAGTACTTCAAGCGCCACATGATCACCCAGATCAGCCCCAGCGAACCCATCGCCACGAACGCTGCCTGCCAGCCCCAGACAGTGAGGATCAGCGGCAGCAACGCTGGCGTCAGCATCGCACCGACGTTGGTGCCAGCGTTGAAGATGCCAGTCGCCACCGCACGCTCACCGGCCGGGAACCACAGGCGCGTGGTTTTCACGCAGGCCGGGTAGTTGGCCGCCTCGGTCAGGCCGAGAATGAAGCGGCAGACCATGAAGCCGACCGCAGACGTCGCCAGGCCATGCGCGCCGGTCGCCAGGCTCCACAACAGCACGGCGAGGAAGAACGCGCGCTTGACGCCGACCTTGTCGATGAAGCGGCCTTGCAGCACGAAGCCGACGGCGTAGCCGACCTGAAACCAGAAGTTGATGTTGGCGTAATCCATCGCCGTCCAGCTCATCTCCTTGGCCAGTATCGGCTGCATGACCCCGAGCGCCGCCCGGTCGATGTAGTTCAGCGTAGTCGCGAAGAACACCAGGGCAAGCATGCCCCAGCGGGTCTTGCCCACGGCAAGAGCGCCGCGAATCTTTTCGCCCATCCCGGCACGGGTAACAGGGTTGTTCTGGGTATTGAGCATGATGATCTAACCATCCGTTCCAGGACTGTGCTGCTGGCAACAGTCGGACTGAGAAGTCCACTCGATGCAGGCGTTGTGCAGGTAAAGTGAAGTCGTAGTACCGTGAATCGACTGGCCGATTGACTCAGGCTTTCATCGAGACGGTCCGTCGGGCCGACAATTTACAGGTTGGGCCGCGCAAGTGCGTTGGAATGTTTCAGGCGACGCGAACCTGAATCGGGCTTTTGGCCTGTTCGGTTCGTCGGGCATGACGTCTGGTAGGACGGGCGGGCGAGCGGGTGAGCAAAGCGAGAAGGGTGCGCATGAGCAATGTTCCTGTTTTTTTGATTGTTATGGGTTGCTGCTGATGAAGCATAAATGTCGTACGTTCGACTGCCGGGGCTATCCTGCAATGTGATGCTGATGGTGAGCATTACGCGATACAGCGTCAATTGAGTAAAACGGCTTTTGTTCGATAATCGAACGTAAAACTAACCGGTTCGTACACTTTATGTTGCTGTAGTATTTTGACAGGCAAATACTTTACTCGCACCTCTGAATAAGGCCGGGAAAGGCCGGAATGCGGTGCTGTCCAGTCGCGACCCGTACAGGTCGCGTTCATCCAGGAGCTGAAAAGCATGCAGCGTTCAATTGCTACCGTATCCTTGAGCGGTACTCTGCCCGAAAAGCTCGAAGCCATCGCCGCAGCCGGCTTTGACGGCGTCGAGATTTTCGAAAACGACTTGTTGTATTACGACGGTAGCCCACGCAACGTCAGGCAGCTATGCGCCGACCTGGGTATCGCCATCACCCTGTTCCAGCCATTCCGCGATTTTGAAGGCTGCCGTCGCGACCGACTGCAACGCAATGTGGATCGCGCCGAACGCAAATTCGACCTGATGCAGGAACTGGGCACCGATCTGGTGCTGGTCTGCAGCAATGCGTCTGCCGACTCGGTGGGCGATGAAAACATTCTTCTTGATGACCTGAGTTTGCTGGCCGAGCGTGCTGGCGCCCGCAACCTGCGTGTCGGTTATGAAGCGCTGGCGTGGGGCAAGCACGTCAATACCTGGCAACAGGTCTGGAACCTGGTGCGTCAGGTTGATCATCCTGCGCTGGGTGTGTTGCTCGACAGCTTCCACACGTTGTCGCTCAAGGGCGACCCGAGCGCGATTGCGCAGATCCCCGGCGACAAGATCTTCTTCGTGCAGATGGCCGATGCGCCGATTCTGGCGATGGACGTGCTGGAATGGAGCCGCCATTTCCGCTGTTTCCCAGGGCAAGGCGAGTTCGATCTGGCCGGGTTCCTTGCGCCGATTCTGCGCAGCGGTTACACCGGCCCGTTGTCGCTGGAAGTATTCAATGATGGCTTCCGTGCCGCCCCGACCCGCGCCAACGCAGCAGACGGCTTGCGTTCGTTGCTGTACCTGGAAGAAAAAACCCGCCAGTTGCTGGCGCGTGACGAGCCGGTGGCGGTTCCCGAGGTGCTCTTCAATCCGCCGCCTGCCAGCAGCTATAACGGTGTCGAGTTTCTTGAATTCGCAGTCGATGAGAGCCACGCGGCTCGCCTGTCAGGTTGGCTGCAGCGGCTCGGTTTCGCCAAACTGGGCCAGCACCGTTCCAAGGCTGTCAGCTTGTTAGGGCAGGGTGATATCAAGATTGTGCTCAACGCCGAGCCGTATTCGTTTGCCCACAGTTTTTTCGAGGCGCACGGGCCTTCGCTGTGCGCCACCGCCCTGCGTGTCGATGACGGTCATCAGTCGCTGGAGCGTGCGCGTGCGTTCAAAGGGCAGCCTTATCGCGGTCTGGTCGGCCCCAATGAGCGGGAGATTCCGTCGGTGCGTGCGCCGGACGGCAGCCTGATCTACCTGGTCGACAACGCCTCGCCGGGCGACTCGATCTACGACAGTGATTTTGTCGTCGACACCCAAGCGGTCGCCAAGGGCGGTTTGCAGCGTATCGACCACATGGCCATGGCGCTGCCCGCCGACAGCCTGGACAGCTGGGTGCTGTTCTACAAAAGCATTCTGGATTTCGAAGCTGATGACGAAGTGGTGCTGCCCGACCCTTATGGCCTGGTCAAAAGCCGAGCGCTGCGCAGTCGTTGCAGCACCGTTCGCCTGCCGCTGAATATTTCCGAGAACCGCAACACGGCCATTTCCCACGCGCTGTCGAGTTATCGCGGTTCTGGTGTGCACCACATTGCGTTTTCCTGCGAGGACATCTTTGCCGAGGTCAGCCGCGCCAAGGAAGCCGGTGTGCCGTTGCTGGACATCCCGCTCAATTACTACGACGACCTGGCAGCGCGCTTCGATTTCGACGAAGAGTTTCTCAGCGAACTGGCGTATTACAACGTGCTTTATGACCGCGATGCGCAGGGTGGCGAACTGTTTCACGTCTACACCGATGCATTTGACGGGCGTTTCTTCTTCGAGATCCTGCAGCGCAAGAATGGCTATGTGGGCTACGGCGCCGCCAACGTGCCGGTGCGTCTGGCCGCAATGGCCAAGGCGCGTAACGTGGCGGCGCGTCAGGCACGTTTGTAGAAAACGCTTGATGCAAATGTTGCGAGGGTTCGGAGCCCTCGCAGCTTCCCTCCATTCACGGTCAGCTTCATACTCCGCGCATTACCCGTGGTCATGAGCCAACAATGAAAAAAATCGACTCCGCTGTTGCCGTTGAACCTGCCGCCACAGTGCCCAAGGGCCGCAAGAACAACCCGGAAAAAACCCGTGAAGATATCCTCAAGGCCGCTGTCGCCGAGTTTGTCGCGCACGGCCTGACGGGCGCGCGCGTCGATGCCATTGCCGAACGCACCAAGACCTCGAAACGGATGATCTATTACTACTTCGGCAGCAAGGAGCAGTTGTACGTCGAAGTGCTGGAAAAGCTCTACGGGGCGATTCGCAACACCGAAAGCGAGCTTAATCTGGGCGAGCTGGAGCCTGTGGAGGCGATCCATCGGGTGGTCGAGTTCACCTTCGATCACCACGACAGCAATGTCGATTTCGTGCGCATCGTGTGCATCGAAAACATTCATAACGGCGAGAACGTCAAGCAGTCCGATACGATCCAGGCCAAGAGCCAGAACATCATCAGGGCGCTCGACGGCATCCTGCGTCGCGGTGAAGCCAGCGGCCTGTTCCGCGACGGCGTTCATCCGGTGGACCTGCACCTGATGATCAGCTCGTTCTGCTTCTACCGCATCTCCAACCGCCACACGTTCAGCGAGATCTTCCAGATCGAGCTGTGGAGCGAGGAGGTCAAGCAGCGTCACAAGGCGATGATCTGCGACGCTGTGCTGCGTTACCTCAAGCGCTGAGGCTTACAGGGTGTGGAAGTGCGCCATCATCCGTTGCGCATCAGCGGACCGGCCACTGAACAGCTCGAACGCCTTGACCGCCTGAAACACCGCCATAGTGCTGCCATCCAGCGTACGGCAGCCCAGTGTGCGGGCGTGCTTGAGCAGCTCGGTTTCCAGCGGGAAGTAAATGATTTCAGCCACCCACAGCGCGGGCCGCAGCAGTTCAACCGGCAACGGCGTGCCCGGCAGCTTGGCCATGCCCACCGGCGTGGTATTGACCAGCCCGTCGGCTTCGGCCATTGCCGCAGGCAAGTCAAGACCGACCTGCGCGCGTCCGGCACCGAAATGCTCATTGAGGTTGTCCACCAGGCCTTGCGCACGCTGCGGCTCGACCTCGAACACGGTGAGGCGCTCGACGCCTGCGCTCAGCAGCGCATGAGCCACGGCAGCGCCCGCACCACCTGCGCCCATTTGCACCACATGCTGACGTGGCGCTTTGTCCAGCCCGCGCTGGAAACCTTCGGCAAAACCCAGACAGTCGGTGTTATGCCCGATGCGTTTTCCGTCCTTGAAAACCACGGTGTTGACCGCACCGATGCCGCGCGCTTCGTCGGACAGTTCGTCCAGCAACGGGATGACCGCCTGTTTGCAGGGAAAGGTGATATTCAGGCCGGTAAAACCGCAGTTCTGCGCGCTTTCGACAAGCCGGGGCAGGGCGTTGATGTCCAGTTGCAGCGCGTCGATATCGATCAGCCGGTACAGGTAGCGCAGGCCCTGTGCATCGCCTTCGTGCTCATGCATGGCGGGCGTTCGCGAAGCCTGGATGCCGGAGCCGATCAGGCCGGCGAGTACGGAGGTGTGTTCAGCATGGGTCATAAAATATGTCTCTTGTTTTTGTGACGCTGCCCGGTGACGAGCAGGAGTTGAACCGAATGTACCAGATGGTTAATAGTGCCGCAGGTAGCCGGCGATTGCCATGCAGCGATGTTGTGCGGTGATCGCCCTGATCAGCGATAATCCCCGGCCAGCCGCCTCAGGCAAACCAGAGTCCGAGCCCACGTATGTCCGAGTCCGTTTTCAGTGCCGCACAGCAACAAGCCAGCACCTTGTACCTGCCGCCGGGTCCGTGGGCGACTGTGCTCGATTGCCTGTGCGCGAAATTCACGGCCATCAGCCGTGAACAGTGGCTGGACCGTATCGCCCGTGACCGGGTGCTGGATGCCGACGGAAAAACCATTACGCCGGACATGGCCTATCGCGAAGGGCTGAAGATTCATTACTTTCGTGAAGTGCCCAATGAAACGCCGATCCCGGTGGTCGAGACCATTCTCTATGCCGACGAACACCTTGTCGTCGCCGACAAGCCGCACTTTCTTCCCGTGACACCGGCTGGCGAATACGTCGAACAGACCTTGTTACGCCGCCTGATCCATCGCCTCGACAACCCCGATCTGGTGCCGTTGCACCGTATCGACCGGCACACCGCAGGGCTGGTGCTGTTTTCAGCCAACCGGCAGACCCGCTCGGCTTATCAGACACTGTTCCCCACCCGGCGTATCGACAAATGCTACGAAGCCATTGCACCAGCGCTGCCTGGACTTGAGTTTCCGCGCCTGCACGAGAGCCGTCTGGTGGAGGGCGAGCCGTTTTTTCGCATGCAGGAAGGGCCGGGCGTCAGCAACACGCAGACGCGCATCGAAGTGCTGGAGCGGCACGGGCCATTATGGCGTTACGGGCTGCACCCGGTGACGGGCAAGAAGCATCAGTTGCGCGTGCACATGGCGGCGCTGGGCGCTGCGATCTGCAATGACCCGTTCTACCCTGATGCCCTGAAGGATCCGGTGGACGACTACCGGCACCCATTGAAATTGCTCGCCAAAAGCCTGCGCTTCACCGATCCGCTCAGCGGCGAACCGCGTCAGTTCGAGAGCCTGCTCACGCTGGAGTGGTAAGGCATCAAGCTCAATGGCAGGCCAAAAAAAACCCGCACTCGGCGGGTTTTTTCGAATCAGTCACGCGACGCCCGGATCACAGATCCTTGACGGTACGTACCTGGTCCTTGTTGATGCGGGTCTGCTTGCCATCGAGCTGTTTGAACTCATAGAAACCCGAGTCTTCATCGTACTTGGGAGTATCGACGGCCTGGATTTCACGACCATCGTTCAGAGTGATCACAGTGGGCGATGCGCAACCGGCGAGGGAGGCGATGCTCAGTGCAAGCAGAAAGGCAGCGGGAAGGGTCCGTTGTTTCATTACTGTGTCTCCAGATGGATTCTTGATTACTGAACTCTCAGACGTATTCGCCGTCCGCAAGTTCCGTATACACCGTGCGCAAGTTCAATAACCACTTACTTACGGTCATTTTCATTGATCCCTGCCAGTAGACAGGGTGTGTTCAGGTTGGCCAGGCGTGGATCATTGGCTTCCAGCTGTACAGCGACTGGTTGCAGTGGCTCCATGGCCCGCCGCGGGCTGCGTTCGCCGGCCAGCCATGCGGCTTCCAGCGTTGCGGCACAAGCGACCGGGATCATACATAAAAGTGGCTGCCAGTGCTGACCTTCGCGCACCATGACGGGTCGTTGCGGATATTCAAACGCTTTTTCGCGCATCGCCCGCAGCAATGGCTCATCGACCAGAGGCCCGTCGCAGGGCAGCACCAGCAACCACTGATGACGAGCGCGCGGCAGTGCGGCGCGAATCCCGGCCAGGGGGCCGTTGAAGTCGGTGTCGTCATCCTTGACCAGCTGATCGGCGTATTGCGCATAGCGCTCGATGTTGCGGTTGCAGGAAATGATCAGGTCGTCGGTCAGGGGCCGGGTCAAGGCGTGCAAGTGCTCGATCAGCGCCTTGCCTTGCCACTCGATCAGGCCCTTGTCGCGCCCGCCCATACGCTGCCCGCGACCTCCGGCCAGCAGCAGGATAGAGCAGGGGGGCAGTGCGGCACGGACATTCATCAAACACTCGGCGGGCAGGCAAAAGGAGTGCTGTGATATAACACCGGCCTGTTTCCTTCACAACTGGATGAGGCCATGAAAGCCAAGGCTGACACACCTTTCGTACCCCTGAATATCGCCGTACTGACCGTCAGCGATACCCGCACCCGCGAAACCGACACCTCGGGGCAGATGTTCGTTGACCGCCTGACCGACGCCGGTCATGGCCTGATCGAACGCGTCCTGCTCAAGGATGATTTGTACAAAATCCGTGCTCAGGTCGCCACCTGGATTGCCGACGATCAGGTGCAGGTCGTGCTGATCACCGGCGGCACCGGCTTTACCGGCCGTGACAGCACCCCCGAAGCCGTGGCGTGCCTGCTGGACAAGCAGGTCGACGGGTTTGGCGAGCTGTTCCGGCAGATATCCGTGCCGGACATCGGCACCTCGACCATTCAGTCCCGCGCGCTGGCCGGTTTGTCCAATGGCACGCTGGTTTGCTGCCTGCCGGGTTCGACCAATGCCGTGCGCACCGCATGGGACGGGATTCTCGCCGAGCAACTGGACTCGCGCTTCCGGCCCTGCAACTTCGTGCCGCACCTCAAGCAGGCCGAGCCCTGCGCGACCCGCGGTTGAGTGCTGATGAACAACGAGCCAAAAACCCTGTTGCCGGTTGAAGAGGCCATTGCCCGACTGCTGGCAATGGCCGAGGCCACGCCAATCACCGAACGCCAGCGCGTCTCGCTGGCCGATGCCGAAGGCCGTGTGCTGGCGGTGGATCTGGTTTCCACGCTGGACCTGCCGCCCTGGCCGAACAGCGCCATGGACGGTTATGCCTTGCGCCATACGGACTGGACCGGCGAGCCGCTGACCGTCAGCCAGCGCATTTTTACCGGCCAGGCACCCGAGCCACTGGCCCCCGGCACCTGCGCACGGATCTTCACCGGTGCGCCGATGCCCGAGGGTGCTGATTGCGTCGAGATGCAGGAAAACGCCGACGTGATGGCAGACCAGCGTGTGCGCTTCGGCGAGCCGCTGAGCGTCGGGCAGAACATTCGCCCGCAGGGCCAGGAAACCCGTATCGGCGACAGCGTACTGGCAGCCGGCACGCGCCTGGGTCCTATCGAACTGGGCCTGGCCGCTTCTTTGGGCCTTGCCGAGCTGGAGGTGATTCGTCGCGTGCGCGTGGCGGTGCTGTCCACCGGTGATGAATTGATCGAGCCCGGCCAGCCACTGGGGCCGGGGCAGATCTACAACAGCAATCGGGTGTTGCTGTGCAGTTGGCTTAAGCGATTGCACTGTGACGTGGTGGACGCGGGCATTCTGCCGGACGACCTGCTACAGACCCGCGCGGCACTGGCAAACCTGCACGACGTCGATCTGATCCTCTCAACCGGTGGCGTCTCGGTCGGTGAAGCGGATTTTCTCGGCCATGCTTTGCGCGAAGAGGGCGAACTGACGCTGTGGAAGCTGGCGATAAAACCTGGCAAGCCGCTGACCTTCGGGCATTTCCGTGGTGTGCCGGTGATTGGCCTGCCCGGTAATCCGGCCTCGACGCTGGTCACGTTCGCCTTGCTGGCGCGCGCTTACCTGCTGCGTCGTCAGGGGGTGATGGAGGTCGCGCCGATGCAGTTTCCCGTGCCGGCGGGGTTTGTCTGGACGCGTCCCGGCAATCGTCGCGAGTACCTGCGCGGTCGTCTGGAACAGGGCCGGGCCGTTGTCTATCGCAACCAGAGTTCTGGCGTGCTGCGCAGTGCTGCGTGGGCTGACGGTCTGATCGAAGTGCGTGAGGGCACGACAGTGGCCGAGGGCGACTGGGTGAGCTTCATTCCACTGAGTGAAGTGCTCGGTTGAATGTATTCAAATGGTGGGCCCGATGCACATGAGCTACCCTCAACAACGCTGACAAAGTGGGCAACCGGACTTCGCCCTGGAGTATTGTTATGGCGTCATTGAGAGTGGCTTGTGTCATCCCGACCTACAACGGCCGCAAGGACCTGGAGCGGCTGCTGGATTCACTGGCCACGCAGACGGCGAGCTTCGACACGCTGATCGTGGATTCCAGTTCTTCGGACGGCACGCTGGAACTGGCGCAAGCCCGCTGCGCCAATGTGCTGCGCATTGACAGCAAGGATTTCAACCACGGCGGCACCCGGCAGATGATGGTCGATGTGCACCCGGACTACGACGTCTACGTCTACATGACCCAGGACGCCTACGTCGAAGACATCGACGCCATCGCCAATATTCTGCTGCCCTTCGCTGACCCGAAAGTCGGTGCCGTGTGTGGCCGTCAATTGCCGCACAAGAACGCTAACCTGCTGGCCCAGCATGCACGGCTGTTCAACTACCCGCCGACTTCGCAGATCAAGACCCTGGCAGACGCTGGCACCCTGGGCATCAAGACGCCGTTCATGTCCAATTCCTTCGCGGCCTATCGTGGCGAGGCGCTGCGGGCGATCGGTGGCTTTCCTCGGCATGTGATCCTCTCCGAAGACATGTACGTCACGGCGAAAATGCTCATCGATGGCTGGAAAGTGGCCTACGAAGGCTCTGCCGTGTGCCGTCATTCTCACAACTACAGCCTGCGCGAAGAGTTCTGCCGCTACTTCGACATTGGCGTGTTTCAGTCCCGAGAAGCTTGGATCTACGAGACGTTCGGCGGGATTGGCGGCGAGGGCATGCGCTACGTGAAATCCGAGCTGAAATTCCTCGGCCCGCGGCGCCTCCTCTGGTGGCCCATGTCGTTTGTGCGCAATGCGCTGAAACTGCTGGCCTACAAGCTGAGCAAACAGGAGAAACGCTTGCCCCGTGGTTTGAAGAAAAAGCTCGGGATGTACAAGCGCTACTGGGACAGCCCTTACGCGTGAAGCTGGCCAGTGCACCGGGCGGCCAGGCGGCCCGGTGCGCTGGCTAATCAGCCTTTGGCCGCTTCTTCGTCCAGACGGTCCGCCTCGAACAGTTGCGCAAGATCGGCGCGTGCTTCGCGGGCGGTCTGCAGCACCTTGGCGTCGTCGTCATACACTTCGTGCTGGGCAGCCAGCACCTGTTCGTCGTGACGCTTGAAGCGGCTGATGCGGGCATCGGCCTGCGCCTCGGTCAGGCCCAGGCCCATCAAGGTCTGACGGCTCATTTCCAGGCTTGAATAGAACGTCTCGCGCACAGCATGCGCGCCGATGTCCATCAGCCGGTGAACGTGCTGGCGGTTACGTGCGCGGGCGATGATTTTCATGTGCGGATACAGCTTGCGGATCAACTCGGCAGTCTTGATGTTGGTGTCCGGATCATCCGTCGCGATGACAAAGTATTGCGCTTCATCGACCTTGGCGGCACGCAGTATTTCCGGGCGCAACGGGTCGCCATAGAACACTGGCACGTTGCCAAAACTGCGTGAGAATTCAATCGACTCCACGGCGGTATCCAGGGCGATGAAAGGGACTTTCTGCGCTCGCAGGATCCGCGCGACGATCTGCCCCATACGGCCCATGCCGGCAATCACTACTCGGGGTTTGTCGGTTTGAATGTCGCGGTACTCGTCCGGCACATTCACCACCTTGGCCTTGGGCTTGATCCAGCGTGCCAGCGCAATGAACAGCAACGGGGTAATGGCCATCGACAAGGTAATGGTCAACACCAGCATGTCGTACAGCCCGGCCTCGAACAGCCCTTGCGTGCTGCCGATCTTGAACACCACAAAGGCAAACTCGCCCCCGGCGGCCAGCACCAGGCCCAACTGCAATGCGCTGCGGTTATTGAGGCCGCCCGCGGTGCGACCGATGATGAACAGCATCGGCAGCTTGATGGCGATCAGCAGCAGGGTCAGGCCCAGCACCGCCAGCGGCGAGCTGAGCAACAGGCCGACGTTGGCGCCCATGCCGACGCTGATAAAGAACAGCCCCAGCAGCAGACCCTTGAACGGCTCGATCTGGGCTTCCAGCTCGTGACGGTATTCGGAATCGGCCAGCAACAGGCCCGCGAGAAACGCGCCGAGCGCCATCGACACGCCGACCAGCTCCATTAGCCACGCCGTACCAATTACCACCAGCAAGGCGGTGGCAGTCGAGACTTCCTGGATTTTGGTCTTGGCGACAATCCGGAACACCGGGCGCAGCAGGTAGCGCCCGCCGATCACCACGATGGCAATACTGCCGAGCACGCGCAGGCCATGATTCACGCTTTCACCCGTGTTCATGGCGTGATCAGCGCCGGCCAGAAACGGCACCATGGCAATCAGCGGAATCGCGGCAATGTCCTGAAACAGCAGAATCGCGAACGCCATCCGCCCATGCGGGCTATTCAGCTGCTTGCGCTCTGCCAGGCTTTGCAGGCCGAAAGCGGTGGACGACAGCGCCAGGCCCAGCCCGAGAATGACCGCGGTGTTCAGTGACTGGCCGAAGGCAAACAGCGCGATTGCGCCGATCACCAGCCCGGTCAGCATCACTTGCGCCATGCCCACGCCAAACACCGCTTTGCGCATCACCCACAAGCGCTTCGGTGACAGCTCCAGGCCAATGATGAACAACAGCAGCACCACGCCGAGTTCGGAAATATGGCTGACACTCTCCGTATCGCCAATCAACCCCAGCACCGAGGGGCCGATGATCACGCCCGCGAACAAATAACCGATGACAGCGCCCAGCTTCAGGCGCTTGGCCAGCGGCACGGTCAGCACCGCCGCGAGTAAGAACACCACCGCGGCCTGCAACAGGCTGCCTTCATGGGGCATGTAAAACTCCTTGGTAAACATTGAACACACTGTTGAAACAGGGCGCCATTAAAGCATGTGAGTTTTACACGGCAACGTTCATCGCAGCATGACAGTCATCAACGCGATTGATAAAGCGTCTGTGAGGGGTGCAGGCAGGAGAGGGGCAGGGCAGCCTGACGATGCGAATCGCCGCGCATCGGCGTAAGCTATGCGCGCAAACAGGCAGCGCCAACTGCCCGTCATGAGCTTTCAGGAAATCGTTATGACCAACAAACAGCGTTTGATTTACTCGCTTCTGATCGCCCTCGGCGTTCTGGCGATCATGCTCGGCTTGTCGCATCTGCAAAACAGCGGCGTCATCACTGAAAAGACCTTTCAGTACATTGCCATCAGCGTGGCCGTACTGGTCGTGATACTCAACGGGATCATGCGTCGCAAGGTCAAGCGCTAGGCGCTTTGCTGACAAAGCTCAGGCGCAACTCACTGCGCGTGATGTTTCGCTTCGCCGAGCCACTCACGGGCACGAGGGTGCAGGCTGTAGGTCTTGTCGTCATTGAGGTTGATTACCCCTTCATCGCACAAGCGCTTGAGTACTTCGCGCACGCTCAGAAACGACAGCGGCACATCCAGCCTCAACAGCTGGCTGTGCACACCGCGCACGCCCAATGGCTGACCTTCGTCGCTCGATACCAGCAGCGCGTCCAGCACCTTGAGCCGAACCAGGCTGGTGCGCAGGCCAAAACTTTTCAGCAGCAACCGGATGTGTTCGTTGCCGGGCCGCTCGGTTTCCAGAGCGGGCGACTGTGCCTGCGCAGCCAGCGCCGTCTGCCGCAGCAGGGTGCGAGTCGTGATTCCTTGGCGATTGAACATCCACAAACTCCTTTTCAGGCTTTTAAGCACATCATGCTTTTTAAATAACCATGCATTTTAAATAATCTCAGTACTAAGACGAACGAGCGCCGCAAAACCTCAGTCATGGATGAAAAAAAACAGAAATTTCCCACGCACATGGGTTCGCCGCACTGTTGTGGGGTTCAGGGTAGATGAAGATTTACAGGCGACGCGGGCAGTGTCAGCCTTTCGGTGCGTCAGGCACTTTGCGGTTGAGCACCGGGTTGCCGTTCTGGTTCTGCGTCACATAGACCGGCAGTACCTTGGGCAGGGAGGTCAGCAGGCTGGACAGGTCGCGGGTGTTGTAACTGCCGCCCAGGCGCATGGCACCGGTCGCGCTGTCGGCCAGTAGAATAGGCGTTGGCAGGTAGCGATTGATCAGCGGCAGTGCCTGACTGAGCGGCAGGTCGTCAAAAATCAGCTTGCCGTTACGCCACGCCAGGCTGGTGTCGCGCGCTTTGGTTTGTCTGATCAGCGGGCTGTCGTCGCCGGTCTTGAAGCTGGCCTGCATGCCTGGGTCCAGATGATGGCCGCCCTCCGGGTGCGTGCGGTCGCTATTGACCAGCACCGAGCCCTCTACCAGCAGTACGCGCACCTGATCCTGATACGTCCACACATTGAAGCGCGTGCCGGTGACCCTGATGCTGCCCTGGCCAGCATCGACCACAAACGGATGAGTGCTGTCGTGGCTGACCTCAAAGAACGCCTCGCCCTTGCTCAGCGTGACGCTGCGTCGATCCTTGTAATTGGCGTACGTCAGTTCGGTGCCCAGGTTCAGCTCTGCGCGGCTGCCGTCGGAGAGCACCACCAGACGTGTGTCGGTGTCGGCGCTGTACGACTCATAGGCGTTCGGCAACCAGCCCTGATTCCAGCCAACGACACCTGCCACCGGCACCGCCAATGCGATGATGGCTGCGGCAGCAGCCAGCGGTGCCCAGCGGCGCTGGCGGCGTGGTAATACCGGACTGGCCTGTAATGCCACGCTCGGCAGGAGGGGAGGCGGATTGAGCGGTTCGATCTGCCCGGTGATGTCCCAGATTTCTGCCATGGCCTGATATTCAGCCGCATGCAGAGGGTGGGCCTTCAGCCATTGATCGAACGCCTTCTTTTCAGCGGTCGTGCAGTCGTCAGCATGCAGCCGCATGCACCAATGCGCGGCTGCATCGGTGATTGCATCGTGTTCTGCCTTGCTGAAAAGAGGGTCGCTCATGGGCGCTCCGGTCAATGCCGTTGGCGCATTCTACCCTCTGATTTCAAGCAGAGAGAACATTCGCTGGCTATTACCCATCAATGGGTTGCTTATTTCCTTGTGAATGCAAGCTGCTCTCATTGATAAGGCCGTGACCGTGGCTGTTCTTGCAGGGCCTGCGGCGCTACGCTGGGCATCTGATTCTCGCTTCTGAAGTCTCCCGCCCCGTTGCCACGCACAGGAGTTTCAAATGTCCGCCAGCCACGCTGACCAGCCCACTCAAGCCGTTTCTTACACGCAACTGATCGACCTGCTGCGCCGGATTTTCGTGGCCCACGGCACCTCACCGGAGGTCGCCGATGTACTCGCTGAAAACTGCGCCAGTGCCCAGCGCGACGGTTCGCACAGTCATGGCATCTTTCGCATTCCCGGCTATCTGTCTTCGTTGGCCAGCGGTTGGGTGGATGGCAAGGCGGTGCCGGTGGTCGAGGATGTCGGCGCGGCATTTGTCAGGGTCGATGCTTGCAACGGCTTTGCCCAGCCGGCACTGGCGGCGGCCAGGTCACTGTTGATCGACAAGGCGCTCAGTGCCGGGGTCGCGATTCTGGCCATTCGGGGCTCGCATCATTTCGCCGCGCTGTGGCCAGATGTCGAACCGTTTGCCGAGCAGGGGCTGGTTGCGCTGAGCATGGTCAACAGCATGACCTGCGTTGTACCCCACGGTGCTCGGCAGCCCTTGTTCGGCACCAACCCGATCGCCTTCGGTGCGCCGCGCGCAGGTGGCGAGCCCATCGTTTTTGACCTGGCCACCAGCGCCATTGCCCACGGTGACGTGCAGATTGCTGCGCGTGAAGGGCGGTTGCTGCCGGCGGGCATGGGTGTTGATCGTGACGGGCTGCCGACGCAGGAGCCTCGCGCCATTCTCGACGGCGGGGCGCTGTTGCCGTTCGGCGGGCACAAGGGCTCGGCCTTGTCGATGATGGTCGAGTTGCTGGCGGCAGGGCTGACCGGTGGCAATTTCTCGTTCGAGTTCGACTGGTCGAAGCATCCCGGCGCACAGACGCCCTGGACCGGCCAGTTGCTGATCGTCATTGATCCCGACAAAGGTGCCGGTCAGCACTTTGCGCAGCGCAGCGAGGAACTGGTGCGCCAGCTTCACGGGGTCGGTCAGGAACGATTGCCCGGCGACAGGCGTTACCTGGAGCGGGCACGCTCGATGGCGCACGGAATAGTCATTGCCCAGGCCGACCTTGAGCGTTTGCAAGAGCTGGCAGGCCACTGAGCTATTTACATGTTCGCTGACCATTCGTCGTGATCAGTCTTGTGTCCGGGACCGGATATAAATACTGTATGCATGAACAGTACGAACGAATGAGGTCTGTCATGTCCCTGAAGTCAGCGCAAAGCCCGATTGCTCAACAACATCGCACGCTCTCTGCTACCCATGAAATGCAGCGTGAAGATTTTCTCAGGCTGGCGGCTGCGCTGCGCCAGTTCAACGCTTACCAGCCAGATGTGTCCATTGCCATTGCGGCGGCGCGTGCCGGTGGCGAGTATCGCCAGGCCAGCGCGGTGGAATAGCTCGCCTGCCGTCAGCCTGCATGCCTCATCTTGATTGTGAGTATACGAAGCGTATATGCTTCGTATATTCAATGTGAGGTGAAACATGGGTCTGGTAAAAATTTCCGAAAACATGCACGCCAATCTGCGCTCCGCCAGTGTTGCGCTCAGCCGCTCCATCAATGCCCAGGCCGAGCACTGGATGCGCATCGGCATGCTTGCCGAGTTGCACCCGGCGCTGGATTACAGCGAGATCTGCCAGATGCTGATCCGCCTCGAGAACGCCGGTGACACCGTGTTGACCGCGTCGAATTTCAATGTGTCGGATCTGTCTGCGGCCAGCCTGTCGAAGGCAGCCTCATGAGCAGCGCCATCGGTATCAAGACCGAACAGGACCTGGTGCAATTGCGCATAGCCGGCAGGCTGGCTGCCGATGTGCTCGCGATGATCACGCCGTACGTTAAAGCAGGCGTCAGCACCGAAGCGCTCGATGATCTCTGCAATGAATACATCGTCAAAGAGCTGAAAGTGATCCCCGCGAACGTGGGTTATCACGGTTTCACCAAAACCACCTGCATCTCTCCCAATGCGGTGGTCTGCCACGGCATACCCTCGTCCAAAGACATCTTGAAAGAGGGCGACATCGTCAATATCGACGTCGCGGTCATCAAGGATGGCTGGTACGGCGACACCAGCCGTATGTACCTGGTCGGTGAGGTCAGCCCTCTGGCCAGGCGCCTGGTCGAGACAACGTACGAGGCCACCCGCGCCGGTATTCACGCGGTGCGCCCCGGTGCAACGCTGGGTGATATCGGTTATGCGATACAAAGTGTCGCGCACCGTGAAGGCTTTAGCGTGGTACGTGAATATTGCGGGCACGGCATCGGCCGCAAGTACCACGAAGAGCCGCAGGTCCTGCATTACGGCACTCAGGGCAAGGGCCTCAAGTTGAAGCAGGGCATGGTATTTACCATTGAACCGATGATCAACGCAGGCAAGGCCGGTACCCGGACACTGCCGGATGGCTGGACTGTTCTGACCAGCGATCTTTCGCTGTCTGCGCAGTGGGAGCACATGGTGGCCGTGACCGCGACCGGGTTCGAGCTGCTGACACCGTGGCCTGACGGTACGGGCGACTACCCGGCCATTTGAGGCGGTTTTAAGATTCGCGTGCGCATGAATAATGGCCTTGCTTAAAGGCCATTATTTTTGGTGAAGGGACGGTCTCTCACGCTTCCAGCAGCATCGCTCTTTTCCAATGCACCTGCGTTATGCCGCACCGTTCGGCGTGCAAGGTCGCCAGGCGTATCGGCCCCGTGGACATATTGCCACTGATGGTCCCGACGCCTGCGTGCAGCGTTGCACAGTGCAGCGCTTCGCGTTGACACAGCTGCATTGTCCGATGCAGAAAACAGCGAAGCTCGCCATTGAATTCATAATGAATTTCAAATTCCGTTTGATGATTCATGATCCCTGCCTGTGATTATTATTCAGCGCACGCACGGGAAAGCCTCCTTCAATCAAGCCGCTGTCTGCACAGCGTAGAGCGAAATTATTTCGTTCTACGCCTGAGTTAACGGTTGTCCGATGAGTGGTTTTGCGGGGCACTCGAATGCATAAAACCCCTCGGAAAAGACCCTTCAAACGAGTGTTTTTGCGCCCATAGGCGAGGGCTATTTACACGCTTTCAAGTCCACCGGGCCGACAAACTCATTACCGCGCCCCATTACGCAGGCAACCTGCTGGTTACGCTGGCGCTCCCAGATCTGGGGAGGGTAGGTCTTGTCCCAGGCCTGATAAAGCTGTTGATCCTGACGCGACAGGCGCAAGTTGTATTGCTTGCTCATGTAGAAATAAGTGCGCGCGATCATGCCGCGTATCGATGGGCGCGGCATGACCTTTTTGGCCTTGAAGTCCACTTGAGTCAGGCATGAGCCGTACTGGCCTTTTTGCTCGGGAACCCAGCCAAAACTGAAGTTGCTGCGGTCACCGTTCACCTCACCGATGCTGGGCACCAGATTGTGCAGGTCTGCTTCGGCGCGTTTGTAAACGGGGTCAGACTTCGTGCAGTTCTTGCGACCGCCGTTCTGCCAGCACTGACGCAGATGGCCGATCTGCCAGGCCGGGACGATGTGTTCCCATTCGATGCGGCTGGCGCGCTTGGCGCTTTTGCGCGGTACATAGCCGCAGCCGGCGAGATCGACCCGCTTGCCGGTGTATTTGCAGCCGCAGTAAAACTCGGTCGACTGCGGCGCATACAAACCCCAGGCGACTTTCTTCGCTTCACTGAATGTACGCGGGGCTTGGGCCTGGGCCGGGAGTGAAGCGGTGATGAGCAGGGTGGTGCAAAACAATGCAAAAAATCGAAACGTCATGCCGTCAGTCTTCCTTCGGCAACGTCCAGAATATTTGTACGCCACCGTCGTCGCGCCAGGCGAGGGTGACATTATCGTTTTCGGCTATCTCTTCAAGGAGCTGCGCCCAGTCGTCCTCCGACTCGTCCGGCAGACGAAAAAGCAGGGCGGCCCTGGATTTCTGTGCGGTAGGCGAGTTGATGATTTTCTGTACCCGCATGCCCATACGCTCGTAAGGGCCGGGAATGGAGGGGGTCGCTGCGGTTTGTTTTGCCACGGAAAAGTTCCCTGAGTGAGCTGTACGGGCATACAGTATTTCAGTGTCGGATCTTTCGCAACACCTATGTAAGACAAAGCCCTGGAAGTGGCACAATGTCGTCTCGAAAAAACACGTATTGCTTCTGGAGTAGCGCATGAATATCAAGTCTCTGGCATTCCCGGTACTGGCCTCGGCCTTTGTGCTGTTGGCGGGCTGTTCCACGCCCTCGGTGGTGACCCTGCAAAACGGCACACAATACATCACCAAAGACATGCCCAAAACCAAAAGCCGTGATGGTTTTTACGAGTTCGAAGACCTGTCCGGCAAGACCATCCGAATCAAGGCCGACGAAGTGGCCACGGTCAAGCCTGAGGAGTGAGTGAGGGCTGATCGCTTGCGCGCGGTAAAAAGCGATCAGCACCCACAGATTTCATTTCTGACGGATTGACAAATCCTGCGGCTTTTTTCATAGTTCGCTCCTCGCAAACGTTTGCGTGTCGATGCACTGCATCGACCCTGCGTCGTTCGCCCGAACAATAATCACAAGATCGGAGATGAACTCATGAAGCTGCCATTTGCTGGACGCCTTCTCGCTGTCGCCATGTTTGCTGCCGTCACGGCAGTCATGCCCCTTTCTGCTGCATACGCCCAGACGCCTGAAAAGCCCAAGGTCGCACTGGTCATGAAATCGCTGGCCAACGAATTCTTCCTGACCATGGAAGATGGCGCCAAGGCCTACCAGAAAGAACACGCCAACGACTTCGACCTGATCTCCAACGGCATAAAGGACGAGTCCGATACTTCGGCTCAGATCCGCATCGTCGAGCAGATGATCGTTTCCAGAGTCGATGCGCTGGTTATCGCGCCTGCCGACTCCAAGGCCCTGGTGCCGGTGCTCAAGAAAGCCACCGACGCTGGAATCAAGGTCGTCAACATCGACAACCAGCTTGACCCTGATGTGCTCAAGAGCAAAAGCCTGATGATCCCGTTCGTGGGCCCGGACAACCGCAAAGGTGCCGAGCTGGTGGGCGACTACCTGGCCAGGCAACTGAAAAGCGGTGACGAAGTCGGCATTATAGAAGGTGTGTCCACCACCACCAATGCGCAGCAGCGTAGCGCCGGTTTCAAAGACGCTATGGACAAGGCGCAAATGAAAGTGGTGTCCACGCAGTCCGGCAATTGGGAAATCGACAAGGGCAACGCAGTGGCCTCGGCGATGCTCAATGAATACCCGAACCTGAAAGCGCTGCTGGCCGGCAACGACAGCATGGCGCTGGGTGCAGTGTCTGCCGTGCGTGCAGCAGGCAAGGCAGGCAAGGTCATGGTGGTCGGTTACGACAACATCAACGCGATCAAACCGATGCTCAAGGATGGCCGGGTGCTGGCCACCGCTGACCAGTTTGCAGCCAAACAAGCGGTCTTTGGTATTGAAGCTGCGTTGAAGCTGGTCAAAGGCGAGAAGGTCGACACCAACGAAAAAGGCGTCATCGAAACGCCAGTAGAACTCGTTACCAAACCTTGATCCACGCCGCGTAAAGGTGCCCGTCCTTGCAGGACGGGCACTGGGAGAAATGTATGTCAGCGTCTGCTCAGACAGCTGTTCTTTCGGTCAGTGGCATCGGCAAAACCTACGCTCAACCCGTGCTCGGTGACGTCGACCTGACGTTGATGCGTGGCGAAGTGCTGGCCCTGACCGGGGAAAACGGTGCCGGTAAAAGCACCTTGTCGAAAATCATTGGCGGCCTGGTCACGCCGACTACCGGGCGCATGGAGTTTCAGGGGCAGCCTTATGAACCTGCGAGCCGCACCCAGGCTGAAAAGCTCGGGATTCGCATGGTCATGCAGGAACTCAACCTGCTGCCGACCCTGACCGTCGCCGAAAACCTGTTTCTTGACGATCTGCCGCGTCGCGCGGGCTGGATCGATCGCAAGCGTCTGCGTGAAAACGCAATCAAAGCCATGGCCCAAGTCGGGCTGGATGCCATCGACCCTGACACACTGGTGGGCGAGCTGGGTATTGGCCATCAGCAGATGGTTGAAATAGCCCGCAATCTGGTCGGCGACTGCCACGTGCTGATCCTCGACGAACCTACCGCCATGCTCACCTCTCGCGAAGTAGAAATGCTGTTCGAGCAGATCACGCGCCTGCAGGCGCGTGGCGTTTCGATCATCTACATCTCGCACCGGCTTGAAGAGCTTGCCAGAGTTTCCCAGCGCATCGCAGTGCTGCGCGATGGCAAGCTGGTCTGTGTCGAGCCGATTGCCCGCTACAACAGCGAGCAACTGGTGACGCTGATGGTTGGCCGCGAACTGGGCGAGCACATGGACATGGGCGCTCGGCAGATTGGCGAAGTGGCCCTGTCGGTCAAGGGGCTCAGTCGTACCGGCAAGGTTCAGGATGTTTCGTTCGATGTGCGACGGGGTGAAATCTTTGGCATCTCCGGGCTGATTGGTGCCGGACGAACCGAATTGCTGCGCCTGATCTACGGCGCGGACATCGCCGACAGCGGCGCAATCGAAGTGGGCCAGCCATTGCAGGCCGTCACCATTCGCTCGCCGGCCGACGCTGTGGCGCATGGCATTGCGCTGATCACCGAAGACCGCAAAAGCGAAGGTCTGCTGATGTCGCAATCCATCAGCGCCAACATCGCATTGGGCAACATGCATTCCATCTCCCGCGCTGGCATGGTCAATGCCGACGAGGAGTTGAAGCTGGCGCAACGGCAAGTGGCCGCCATGCGCATTCGCAGTTCAAGTCCCACCCAACTGGTGTCCGAGCTGTCCGGCGGCAATCAACAGAAGGTCGTGATCGGTCGCTGGCTGGAACGTGATTGCCCGGTGATGCTATTCGATGAGCCTACTCGAGGCATTGACGTCGGAGCCAAGTTCGATATCTACACGCTGCTGGCCGAGTTGACCCGTCAGGGCAGGGCGCTGGTGGTGGTGTCCAGTGATCTGCGCGAACTGATGCTGATCTGTGACCGTATCGGCGTGCTGTCTGCCGGTCGCCTGATCGATACGTTCGAGCGTGACAGCTGGACTCAGGACCAATTGCTTGCCGCAGCCTTCGCCGGTTATCAGAAACGTAACGCGCTGCTCAACGACGCAGCGCCCAGGAACGACTCATGAAAAATACTCCTTCCCCGACACTGACCGTGCCGGCCCGTCGTGGCGGTAACTATTTTGGTCTCGGCACCTACATCGGGCTGGCGGGCGCGTTGCTGGTCATGGTTGTGCTGTTTTCGCTGCTCAGCGATCACTTTCTGTCCTACCAGACGTTCAGCATGCTGGCCAACCAGATTCCTGACCTGATGGTGCTGTCGGTCGGCATGACGCTGATCCTCATCATCGGGGGGATCGACCTGTCGGTGGGGTCGGTACTGGCACTGGCGGCCTCGGCGGTGAGCGTGGCCATTCTGGGTTGGGGCTGGAGCGTGTTTCCTGCCGCCTTGCTCGGCATCGCCTGTGCGACCCTGGCCGGTACGATCACCGGCTCCATTACCGTGGCGTGGCGCATCCCCTCGTTCATCGTGTCTCTCGGCGTGCTGGAAATGGCCCGTGGCGCGGCATACCAGATGACCAATTCGCGCACGGCCTACATTGGCGACTCCTTTGCCTGGCTGTCCGACCCGATTGCGTTCGGCATTGCGCCGTCGTTCATCATCGCGCTGCTGGTCATCTTCGTTGCCCAGGCCGTGCTGACCCGTACCGTCTTTGGCCGCTACCTGATCGGCATCGGCACCAATGAAGAAGCCGTGCGTCTGGCCGGTATCAACCCCAAGCCCTACAAGATTCTGGTGTTCTCGTTGATGGGGCTGCTGGCCGGCGTGGCGGCGCTGTTTCAGATCTCGCGACTGGAAGCGGCTGATCCGAATGCCGGTGCCGGGCTCGAGCTGCAGGTGATTGCCGCAGTGGTGATTGGCGGCACCAGCCTGATGGGCGGGCGCGGCTCGATCATCAGTACCTTTTTTGGTGTGCTGATCATTTCGGTGCTGGCCGCAGGCCTGGCGCAAATCGGTGCTACCGAGCCGACCAAGCGCATCATCACCGGTGCGGTGATCGTCATTGCGGTGGTGCTGGACACCTATCGCAGCCACCGGGCACGGCGCCAGGGCTGATATGGCGACCATCAAGGATGTCGCGGCGCTGGCGGGGATCTCGTACACCACGGTCTCCCATGTGCTGAACAAGACCCGGCCGGTGAGCGAGCCGGTCAGGCTCAAGGTCGAAGCGGCCATCGCGCAGCTGGATTACGTGCCCAGCGCCGTGGCGCGTTCGCTGAAGGCCAAGACCACCTCAACCATCGGCCTGCTGATTCCCAACGGCATGAACCCCTACTTCGCCGAGCTGGCCAGGGGCATCGAGGATTACTGCGAGCGTAACGGCTTCTGCGTGATCCTCTGCAACTCCGACGACAACCCGGAAAAACAGCGCAGTTACCTGCGCGTATTACTGGAAAAACGCGTGGACGGCCTGATTGTCTCGTCGGTGGCTGGCGATACCAGCGTCACCTGCGGGCTGACCGAGGTGCGCACACCGCTGGTGATCGTCGACCGCGAGCTGCAGGGCATCGACGCCGACATGGTGCGCATCGATCATGAGCAGGGCGCCTGGCTGGCCACTCGTCACTTGCTGGACCTCGGGCATCGGCACATTGCCTGTATTGCCGGGCCGCGCGAAAGTGCGGTCGCCGAACTTCGTCTGGCCGGTTATCGGCGCGCCATGCAGCAGGCGTCCATCGAAGTCGGTGCAGGCTGGGCGGTGCACAGCGAGTTCACCAGCCCGGCCGGCCATGAAGCGGCGGGCCGGCTGTTGGCTGAGCATGCGCCGACTGCAATCTTCGCCGGTAACGATGTGATCGCCATCGGTGTGCTGCGGGCGGCAGCCGAGCGTTCGATTCGCGTGCCACAGGACCTGTCGGTGATCGGTTTTGATGATATCCAGATCAGTCGCTACGTTTATCCGGCGCTGACCACCGTCGGGCAGTCGATCATGCAACTGGGTGAAACCGCCGCCGGGATGCTCCTGAGCCGGATCGCCAGCCCCCATGCAACCCCTGTCGAGAAACGACTTGTGAAGCCATGTGTCGTGGTGCGTGAATCCACGGCCGCGCCGAACACGTCGTCCAATGAATGACGCGCACGCACAGCAATGAGTGAATGAGCCATGCAAGCAAAAGTAGTGATAGTGGGCAGTCTGAACATGGATCTGGTCATCCGCGCCCAGCGTTTGCCACGCCCCGGTGAAACACTCAGCGGGGAAACCTTCGACACCGTGCCCGGCGGCAAAGGCGCCAATCAGGCAGTTGCTGCGGCGCGCCTGGGTGCCAGCGTGGCAATGATCGGTTGCGTAGGCGCCGATGCCTATGGGCAGCAACTGCGGGCGGCGCTGCTGGCCGAGTGCATCGACTGCCAGGCGGTGACCGTCGTGGAGGGCGTCTCCACCGGCATTGCATCGATCGTGGTCGACGCCAACAGCCAGAATGCCATCGTCATTGTGGCTGGCGGCAATGGTCGGCTCACCCCGGCGCTGATCGAGCGTTTCGATGCGTTGCTGGCAGGCTCCGAGATCGTTATCTGTCAGTTGGAAGTCCCGACTGAAACCGTTTTCCATACCCTGTCCAGGGCCCGTGCGCTGGGCAAGACCGTCATTCTCAATCCGGCCCCGGCCAGCGAGCCATTGCCCGCAAGCTGGTACGGCCTGATCGATTACCTGATCCCCAACGAAAGCGAAGCGCAGACCCTGACGGGTGTGAATGTCGATTCAGCCGCCTCTGCCGAACAGGCTGCCATGGCAATGCTGGCGGCCGGAGCGCGCAACGTGATCATCACCCTCGGCGAGCGCGGCACTCTGTTCGCCAATGCCGCTGGCGTGGAGCATATTCCTGCGCGTCGTGTACAGGCCGTGGACACCACCGCTGCAGGTGATACCTTTGTCGGTGGTTTTGCGGCAGCACTGGCCGCTGGTCAGGGCGAGTCGCAAGCCATTCGCTTCGGTCAGGCGGCGGCGGCCATATCCGTCACCCGCGCGGGTGCCCAGCCGTCCATACCGACGTTCGAGGAAGTACAGGAACTCAATTCGTTATGAAAAAGACACCGCTACTCAATATCGCCCTGTCCCGCGTCATTGCTTCGCTGGGGCACGGCGACATCCTGATGATCGTCGATGCCGGAATGCCCGTGCCGCCGGGCGTTGAGCTGATCGACCTGGCGCTGACCCGCGGTGTACCTGATTTCGTCAGTGTGCTGGACGTGGTGCTGAGTGAAATGCAGGTTGAAAGCCACGTGCTGGCCAGAGAAATGGCCGATATCAAGCCGCCTGCCTTGCAGATCATCGAAAGCCTGAATCTCGACGATCAACTGGGGCAGCAGCGCTGGATCAGCCACGAAGACCTCAAAGCCCTGAGCCGCACGGCCAAGGCGATCATCCGCACCGGAGAATGTCAGCCGTACAGTAATCTGGCGCTGGTGTCCGGAGTCGTTTTCTAGCTATCAAGCTTTTCAAGCTACCAAGAAAGGGAGTTTCATATGACGTTGATACAGTTTTCCAGGCAATTCATTCGTGGAGCATTGCTCTTGTCCCTCCTGAGTACCGCTGCCGTTCAGGCGGCAGAAAAACGTGATCTGATCATCGACACCGACCCTGGTGCGGACGACGTGGTCGCACTGCTGCTGGCGCTGGCGTCACCCGAAGAGCTGAACGTGATGGCCATCACTACCGTGGCCGGCAACGTCAGGCTGGACAAGACCTCGCGCAACGCCAGACTGGCGCGTGAATGGGCCGGGCGCGAAGAAGTGCCGGTGTATGCCGGTGCGCCCAAGCCACTGGTGCGCACACCTATTTACGCCGAGAACGTTCACGGTCAGGAAGGTTTGCCGGGTGTTCCCATTCATGAGCCAGCCAAAGGGCTTGCCGAAGGCAACGCGGTCGATTATCTGATTCGCACATTGACCCAGGCCAAGCCACACAGCATTACCATCGCCATGCTCGGTCCGCAGACCAATCTGGCGTTGGCGCTGGTGCAGGCTCCGGAAATCACTCAGGGCATCAAGGAAGTGGTGGTCATGGGCGGGGCGCATTTCAATGGCGGTAACATCACCCCGGCTGCCGAATTCAACCTGTTCGCCGACCCGCACGCCGCGCAGATCGTCCTGGCCAGTGGCGTGAAGCTGACCTACGTGCCGCTCGACGTGACCCACAAAATTCTCACCAGCGAACAGCGCCTCAAGCAGATCGCTGCGCTGGGCAACAACGCTGGCAAGCTGGTGGACGGGATTCTCAATGAATACGTCAAGCTGGACATGGAGCACTACGGCTTGCCGGGTGGGCCGGTTCACGACGCCAGCGTCATTGCCTGGCTGCTCAAGCCTGAGCTGTTTTCCGGCCGGCAGATCAATGTCGCCATTGACACGCGCGAGGGCATCGGTTTCGGTCAGACAGTCGCCGACTGGTACGGCACGCTGAAACAGCCACAGAACGTGTTCTGGGTCGAAGACGGCAACGCTCAGGGGTTTTTCGACCTGCTGACCGAGCGTCTGAAACGACTCAAGTAATCACAGTCTCTGGATGACGCCTGTCAGGCAGGCAACTTTGCCGCGGCATAGCGGCTCAGCACCTGGCCGATGAAGGAGCGGGCACCGTCTGTGCCCAGCTCCTTGATCAGCAGGTCGACAGCGATGATCATCAACTCTTCCGGGGTTCCCGGACTGTGCGAGCAATGGCCTTGGGGCCATTTGGCTTTTATGTCCGCATCTATCGATATGCTTGTCATGTCTGTCTGACCTCCACCACTGCTCTCCATTGGGTAGCCACGCTCTTCGCTTCCTGGCGCTTGCTCTTGTGGCAGTAAACCACTCCGCGCGCGTTTTGACACTTCTACTTGCACATTGCCTTGATGCATTAATTCAATGGATGCCGACGCTAAACGTTTTGTGACGATTTCATCGCGCAGCCTGCGTGGTGGCAGTGCAGACTCTTCGCCCAGGCAGATCAACAGGTTACCTGCGGCATGCTCGTCGTGATGTGCAACCAACGCGCTTGGGTGCGGTCGGACGAGGTCTGGAAATGTTTATTGGCAGAGGAGGGTGTATGCCCCGGAAGTTCGCAACACTAGGTTTTGTGGTCATGGCATCGGTATTGGCAGGTTGCAGCAGCACTGCCTCCGATTCGGGCGCTGCATCGGCAGTCAAGGCCGATGCGCCAGCCAGCAACGCCATACCGGGCCGCTGTGATGCAGGGCTGGGTCAATTCGCAGTTGGCAAGCCGGCGTCCATCGACCTTCTGTCACAAGTGCGCACACGTACCGGTTCGCAGGATGCGCGCATTCTCGGGCCAGACGACATGGTCACGCTGGAATACCGGTCCGAGCGGGTAAACGTCAATACCGACGCTTCGGGTAAAGTGACGCGCATCAATTGCGGCTGAGTCGGCACTTTTCTGTCGCGCATAAAAAACCCCGTCAGTGACGGGGTTTTTTTGCGCCGAATGAATCAGTCAACGCGAACTTGTTCTGCTTGCATGCCTTTCTGGCCTTTAGCAGCAACAAAAGAAACGGTCTGGCCTTCTTTCAGGCTTTTGAAACCGTCGCTTTCGATCGCTTTGAAGTGTACGAACAGGTCGTCACCGCCACCTTGTGGAGTGATAAAGCCGAAGCCTTTTTCATCGTTGAACCATTTTACGGTGCCGGTTTGGCGATTAGACATGGTGTATCTCCAGAAACATAATTTTCAATAACGTGCTGCTCAGGCCAACTGGGCACACCGGGGTATCATAGTCGAAATGCGCAAAAAAACAGCTACTAAGGTCAGTACTTTGCGTAAAGGTCTCGTGCAGGCAGCGCGCCATGCACTGAAAACGCCCGAGTGACCCCGTGAGCCGGGTTCCAGTCGGCCGATGCAAACACCGCTGAAAGCCATGATTTCATTGGCTTTCAGCGGTGTTGAGCCGCGCCGGAGCTTGCTGTTACAAGCGTTTGAATCGCTTGTTTTACCCCGGCAGAAAAAAATGATTATTTTGCTGCGGTGCAGTTTTCCGCGACCAGTTTCTGCAGTTTTGCGGTCAATGCGGCGGGTGGTGCGACGTCGGTTGCGCCGAGCGAGGCTATTTCCTTGTCGGTAAAATGACTGTCTACCTGTTTTGCTCCGCACTCACAGTGGGCCTTGGCAGTCTTGTCATCCAGCTTCTGTTGCTTGGCCGCTGCAACGCATTCCTGAGTGAACGTGCTGCGTGTGGCGCCGTCCATGGCGGCCTGGGCGCCCAGCGGTATCAGGGCGGCGGCGCAGGCGAGGAGGGTGGTCAGATTCGAAAACTTCATGGTGTTCTCCTATTGGCTGGAAAAAACGTACAGGATCTCGATGGGTTCTGACGCCTGCAGGGCTTGTCAGTTCAGGTGGCGTGCTAATTCCGCTTCTTTTGCATCGATGTACATCTTGTGCCGGCTGCACTGTGTTAGGATGCGCGTCCTGTTATTTTCAAGTGCGCCTTGGCGAGCGGCTTTGGCCAGTAGCTTTTAGTGCAGCGCAAGCAGGGTTTTCGTACATTCCAGTCATCTGGTCCGGTTCAAGGTTGGCCCCAAGGCTCCTGCCACTGTGAGGCAGGCATACTACCGGATCACGTACTGGCTCATCCCAACCCACGTGACCTTTGGTAGGGGTCACCACTAGGAGAGGAGGCGCCATGCCAACTATTACTCTTCCCGACGGCAGTCAACGTTCATTCGATCATGCGGTTTCCGTAGCCGATGTCGCGCTTTCAATCGGCGCCGGTCTGGCCAAGGCCACCGTTGCCGGTAAAGTCGACGGCAAACTGGTCGACGCCTGCGACCTGATCGAAAACGATGCCAGCCTGCAGATCATCACCCCCAAGGACGCAGAGGGACTGGAGATCATCCGTCACTCCTGCGCTCACCTGGTAGGGCATGCGGTCAAGCAGTTGTATCCGACTGCGAAAATGGTCATCGGCCCGGTGATCGACGACGGCTTCTATTACGATATCGCCTACGAGCGCCCGTTCACGCCTGACGACCTGGCGGCGATCGAGCAGCGCATGCAGCAGCTGATCGAAAAAGATTACGACGTCATCAAGAAAGTCACTCCGCGCGCCGAAGTGATCGAGGTGTTCACCGCCCGTCACGAGGACTACAAGCTGCGCCTTGTAGAAGGCATGCCGGATGAGCAGGCCATGGGCCTGTATTACCACGAAGAATACGTCGACATGTGCCGCGGTCCGCACGTGCCGAACACCCGCTTCCTGAAGTCGTTCAAGCTGACCAAACTGTCGGGTGCCTACTGGCGCGGCGATGCCAAGAACGAGCAATTGCAGCGCGTTTACGGCACCGCTTGGGCAGACAAGAAGCAACTGGCAGCTTACATCCAGCGGATCGAAGAAGCCGAGAAGCGCGACCATCGCAAGATCGGCAAGCGCCTCGGCCTGTTCCACACCCAGGAAGAGGCGCCGGGCATGGTGTTCTGGCACCCGCAGGGCTGGACCCTGTATCAGGTGCTTGAACAGTACATGCGCAAAGTGCAGCGCGAAAATGGCTACCTTGAGATCAAAACCCCGCAAGTGGTCGATCGCTCGCTCTGGGAAAAATCCGGGCACTGGGCCAACTACGCCGACAACATGTTCACCACGCAGTCCGAAAGCCGCGACTACGCCATCAAGCCGATGAACTGCCCGTGCCACGTGCAGGTGTTCAATCAGGGCCTGAAAAGCTACCGCGAGCTGCCGCTGCGTCTGGCCGAGTTCGGTGCCTGCCACCGTAACGAGCCGTCGGGTGCCCTGCACGGCATCATGCGCGTACGTGGTTTCACTCAGGACGACGCGCACATCTTCTGCACCGAAGACCAGATGCAGGCCGAGTCCGCCGCATTCATCAAGCTGACGCTGGATGTCTACGCCGATTTCGGTTTCAAGGATATCGAACTGAAATTGTCCACTCGCCCTGAAAAGCGTGTAGGCTCCGACGAGCTTTGGGATCGTGCCGAATCGGCGCTGGCTTCCGCACTCGACAGCGCAGGCCTGCCTTACGACCTGCAGCCGGGCGAAGGTGCGTTCTACGGTCCCAAAATCGAGTTTTCCCTCAAGGATTGTCTCGGTCGGGTATGGCAGTGTGGCACCTTGCAGCTGGACTTCAATCTGCCGATCCGTCTGAGTGCAGAGTACGTTTCGGAAGACAACAGTCGCAAGAATCCGGTCATGTTGCACCGCGCAATTCTTGGGTCGTTCGAGCGTTTCATCGGAATTCTGATCGAGCATTACGAAGGCGCGTTTCCAGCCTGGCTGGCGCCAACCCAGGCAGTGATCATGAATATCACTGACAAACAGGCCGATTTTGCCCTTGAAGTGGAAAAAACTCTGGCTGAAAGCGGGTTTCGTGCCAAGTCCGACTTGAGAAATGAAAAGATCGGCTTTAAAATCCGTGAGCATACTTTGCTCAAGGTTCCCTATCTCCTCGTGATTGGAGATCGGGAAGTTGAAATGCAAACTGTCGCTGTGCGTACACGTGAAGGCGCTGACCTTGGCTCGATGCCGGTCGCCCAGTTCGCTGAATTCCTCGCACAAGCGGTTTCCCGGCGTGGTCGCCAAGATACGGAGTAATTATTATTAAGCGTGAAATGAGACAAGATAAACGAGCTGCACCCAAGGCCCCGATCAATGAGAATATCTCGGCCCGCGAGGTTCGTTTAATTGGCGCTGACGGCGAGCAGATTGGCATCGTCTCGATTGATGAAGCGCTTCGTATAGCCGAAGAGGCCAAGCTGGATCTGGTAGAGATTTCTGCCGACGCAGTACCTCCGGTCTGCCGTGTGATGGACTACGGCAAATCGATCTTCGAAAAGAAGAAGCAGGTTGCTGCAGCGAAGAAAAACCAGAAGCAGATCCAGGTTAAAGAAATCAAGTTTCGTCCAGGGACGGAGGAAGGGGATTACCAGGTAAAACTACGCAACCTGGTACGTTTCCTGAGTGACGGGGACAGGGCCAAGGTATCGTTGAGATTCCGCGGTCGTGAGATGGCCCACCAGGAGCTGGGTATGGAATTGTTGAAGCGGGTTGAAGGTGACCTTCTTGAATACGGTTCCGTCGAACAGCATCCTAAGATGGAAGGACGCCAGCTGATCATGGTCATCGCCCCGAAAAAGAAGAAATAACCACCAAGGCACGGCAGGCCTTGCGGTTATATTTATCAACTGAATGCGGAGTATCCGAACATGCCAAAGATGAAGACTAAAAGTGGTGCAGCTAAGCGGTTTTTGAAAACTGCTAACGGCATCAAGCACAAACACGCTTTCAAGAGCCACATCCTGACCAAAATGTCGACAAAGCGTAAGCGTCAACTGCGCGGTAGCAGCTTGCTGCATCCGTCTGACGTGGCAAAAGTCGAGCGCATGCTGCGCCTTCGTTAATTTTGATCAAGATATAGAGGAAGTAACTCATGGCTCGTGTAAAGCGTGGCGTCATTGCCCGTAAGCGTCACAAAAAAATTCTGAAACTTGCAAAAGGCTACTACGGCGCGCGTTCACGCGTATTCCGTGTTGCCAAGCAAGCGGTAATCAAGGCAGGCCAATACGCCTACCGTGACCGTCGTCAGAAAAAACGTCAGTTCCGCGCTCTGTGGATCGCTCGTATCAACGCTGGTGCTCGTGTTAACGGTCTGTCCTACAGCCGTTTCATTGCTGGCCTGAAAAAAGCGTCCATCGAGATCGACCGTAAGGTTCTGGCTGATCTGGCAGTGAACGAAAAAGCGGCGTTTGCTGCGATTGTCGAGAAAGCTAAAGCCACTTTGGCCTAAGTCCCCGACAATCACTGGCCCCGGTTTCCGGGGTCGGTGTTAAACGTCATAAATAGGGGAAGAGCCTTCAGCTCTTCCCCTATTTTGTATCTGGAGTCTGTACATGGAAAACCTGGACGCGCTGGTCTCTCAAGCTCTTGAGGCTGTGCAAAGCGCCGAAGATATCAATGCCCTGGAGCAAATCCGGGTTCACTACCTCGGCAAGAAAGGCGAGTTGACTCAGGTGATGAAGACCCTGGGGAACCTGCCGGCTGAAGAGCGTCCGCACGTCGGCGCGCTGATCAACGTTGCCAAGGAGCGTGTCACAGAGGTCCTCAATGCACGCAAGGCATCGTTCGAGCAGGCAGAACTGACTGCCAAACTCGCCGCCGAATGCATCGACGTGACCCTGCCGGGCCGTGGCCAGACCTCCGGTGGTCTGCACCCGATTACCCGCACTCTGGAACGTATCGAACAATTCTTCACGCACATCGGCTACGGCATTGCCGAAGGCCCGGAAGTCGAAGACGACTACCACAATTTCGAGGCGCTCAACATCCCGGGCCATCATCCGGCCCGGTCGATGCATGACACCTTCTATTTCAACGCGAACATGCTGTTGCGCACCCATACCTCGCCGGTACAGGTCCGCACCATGGAATCGCAGCAGCCGCCGATCCGCATCGTCTGCCCAGGCCGTGTGTACCGCAGCGACTCCGATATCACCCACTCGCCGATGTTCCACCAGATCGAAGGTCTGCTGGTCGATCGCGACATCAATTTTGCCGACCTGAAAGGCACCATCGAAGAGTTCCTGCGGGTGTTCTTCGAGAAAGAGCTGGCTGTGCGCTTCCGTCCTTCGTATTTCCCGTTCACCGAGCCGTCGGCAGAAGTGGATATGGAATGCGTGATGTGCAGTGGCAAAGGCTGCCGCGTCTGCAAACAGACCGGTTGGCTGGAAGTCATGGGTTGCGGCATGGTTCACCCGAACGTGCTGCGCATGTCCGGCATCGATCCTGAAGAGTTTCAGGGCTTCGCGTTCGGCATGGGCGTAGAACGTCTGGCCATGCTGCGTTACGGCGTCAATGATTTGCGCCTGTTCTTCGACAACGATTTGCGGTTCCTCGCGCAATTTCGCTAAGTCGTAATGAACCTTTCAGGAGAGCAGGATGAAATTCAGTGAACAATGGCTGCGCGGCTGGGTAAGCCCGCAGGTTTCCCGCGACGAGCTGGTTGCTCGTCTGTCGATGGCCGGTCTTGAGGTTGACAGCGTGACGCTGGCCGCCGGCATTTTCACCGGAGTCGTGGTGGGCGAGGTGCTGAGCACCGAGCAACACCCTGATGCCGACAAGTTGCGTGTGTGCCAGGTCAGCAATGGCAGAGAAACCTTTCAGGTCGTCTGCGGTGCGCCAAACGTGCGCCCTGGCCTGAAAATCCCGTTCGCCATGATCGGTTCCGAGCTGCCGGGCGACTTCAAGATCAAGAAAGCCAAACTGCGCGGCGTCGAGTCCAACGGCATGCTGTGTTCCGCTGCCGAGTTGCAGGCCGGTGAAGGCAATGATGGCCTGATGGAGCTGGCGGCTGATGCGCCGGTCGGCCAGGACATTCGTGTCTACCTGGGCCTGGACGACGCCAGCATCGAGGTCGACCTGACCCCGAACCGTGGCGACTGCCTGTCGGTGGCCGGTCTGGCACGTGAAGTCGGCGCGCTGTACGCCGCCGACGTCACCCGCCCGCAAATCGCTGCTGTCAGCGCTGTACACGATGAAGTGCGTCCGGTTGAAGTGCTGGCGCCAGCTGCCTGCCCGCGCTACCTCGGCCGCGTGATCCGCAATGTCGACCTTTCGCGTCCGACCCCTCTGTGGATGGTCGAGCGTCTGCGTCGTTCCGATGTGCGCAGCATCGATGCCGCTGTCGACATCACCAACTACGTGATGCTCGAGCTGGGCCAGCCTCTGCATGCGTTCGACCTGGCTGAAATCAACGGCGGGATCCGCGTACGCATGGCCGAGGAGGGCGAGAAGCTCGTTCTGCTCGACGGTCAGGAAGTCAGCCTGCGTGCTGACACTCTGGTCATCGCCGACCACCAGCGCGCACTGGCCATCGCCGGCGTGATGGGCGGCGAGCACAGCGGCGTAACGGCCGGTACTCGTGACATCTTCCTTGAAAGCGCGTTCTTCGACACCATTTCGGTGGCGGGCAAGGCGCGTTCCTACGGCCTGCACACCGATGCCTCGCACCGCTATGAACGTGGTGTTGACTGGCAACTGGCCCGTGAAGCGATGGAGCGGGCCACTGGCCTGTTGCTGGACATCACCGGTGGCGAAGCCGGTCCGGTCATTGAAGTGGTCAGCGAACAGCATCTGCCTTCAATTGCGCCGGTCACGCTGCGTGCCAGCCGTGTCGAGCAAATGCTCGGTCTGGTCATCGAGAACGCCGAGATTGAGCGTCTGCTGACCGGTCTTGGCCTGACAGTGTCCGCCGAAGCTGACGGCCAGTGGCGTGTAGACGTGCCAAGTCATCGTTTCGACATCAGCCTTGAAGTCGATCTGATCGAAGAGCTGGCACGTCTTTACGGCTACAACCGCCTGCCGGTTCGTTACCCGCAAGCCCGTTTGGCCCCGCAGGCCAATGCCGAAGCCAAAGGCGATCTGCCCGAGCTGCGTCGTCTGCTGGTTGCGCGTGGTTATCAGGAAGCGATCACCTACAGCTTCATCGACCCCAAGTGGTTCGAGCTGTTCTCGCCGGGCGTCAAGCCACTGTTGCTGGCCAACCCGATCTCCAACGACATGGCCGCCATGCGCGCCTCGTTGTGGCCGGGTCTGGTCAAAGCGCTGCAGCACAACCTCAACCGCCAGCAGGACCGCGTCCGCATGTTCGAAAGCGGCCTGCGCTTCGTCGGTCAGCTTGACGGCTTGAAGCAAGAGCCGATGCTGGCCGGTGTGGTATGTGGCAGCCGTCTGCCGGAAGGTTGGGCGCAAGGTCGCGATGCGGTCGATTTCTTCGACGTCAAAGCCGATGTCGAAGCGGTTCTGGGTTTTGCCGGTGCGCTGGGTGAATTCACCTTCACGCCGGGTCAGCACCCGGCTTTGCATCCTGGCCAGACTGCGCGCATTTTGCGCGACGGTCGTGAAGTCGGCTTCCTGGGTGCCATCCATCCGGAGCTGTCAAAAAACCTGGGTCTGGATCGTCCGGTGTTTGTTTTCGAGCTGGTGCTTGCCGAAGTTGCTACAGGCCGTTTGCCGAAATTCCACGAGTTGTCACGCTTCCCTGAAGTGCGCCGCGACCTGGCGCTGCTTGCCGATCGCGACGTTTCCGCCAGTGCGGTTCTCGACGTAATTCGTGAAAATGCAGGCGAGTGGCTCACAGACCTCAGGTTATTTGATGTTTACCAGGGTAAAGGCATTGATCCACATAGAAAAAGCCTTGCAGTCGGCTTGACCTGGCAGCATCCATCGCGCACTCTTAATGACGATGAGGTAAACGCAACGACACTTGCTATCCTCACCTCGCTGGAGGAGAGGTTAAACGCCACGTTAAGGAAGTAGCGTATGGGGGCTCTGACGAAAGCTGAGATGGCCGAACGTCTGTACGAAGAGCTGGGCCTGAATAAACGGGAAGCCAAGGAATTGGTCGAACTGTTTTTTGAAGAAATCAGGCACGCTCTGGAAGATAACGAGCAGGTGAAGTTGTCAGGTTTCGGCAATTTCGACCTGCGAGACAAGCGCCAGCGGCCTGGGAGAAATCCCAAGACCGGAGAAGAGATCCCGATCACGGCGCGCCGTGTGGTCACCTTTCGTCCAGGGCAGAAGTTGAAAGCCCGAGTTGAGGCATATGCTGGAACCAAGTCATAACGACGAGCTACCGCCGATCCCCGGCAAACGCTACTTCACCATCGGTGAGGTCAGTGAGCTCTGCGCGGTAAAACCGCACGTTCTGCGTTATTGGGAACAGGAATTTCCTCAGCTCAACCCCGTCAAGCGACGCGGAAACCGCCGGTATTATCAGCGCCTCGACGTGCTGATGATCCGCCAGATCCGCGGTTTGCTTTACGATCAGGGATTCACCATCGGTGGAGCCCGCTTGCGCCTCACCGCCGGCGAACCGAAGGACGATACTCAGCAGTACAAGCAAATGATTCGGGAAATGATTGCCGAACTGGAAGACGTACTGGTCATGCTCAAGGCTTAATCGAGCAAGATACTTCCAAAATTCAAATGCTTAGGGTATATTTCTCAACGTTTTCGCAGGTTGCAAAACAGATACACGCCTAGTCGGGGCGTAGCGCAGTCCGGTAGCGCACTAGCATGGGGTGCTAGGGGTCGAGTGTTCGAATCACTCCGTCCCGACCATATTATTCAATGACTTAGGCCAATGTTCGCAGCATTGGCCTTTTTCATGCGCGTGACTTTTGCGTGACTCGTTGCTTTTTCATGCCTGCCTCCTTTTCAAAATTGTCAGAACCGGGCCGCGTGAGTCGGTTGCTGATACCATCTTTGCAGCTTCTATCAAGTGACCGAGCTCAGCGCCTGAGTAGTGACTGGTGATGCTGCCGTTTTTGTGTCCGAGCAGCGCCTTCCGGTCCTCCCCAGTGACGCCCACCGCGCGAAGACGTCTGCCAAATGTATGCTTCAGATCGTGCACTCTGATGGAAGCGTATCCTGGGTGAGCACCCCAACCCACAGCTCTCCGTCGACGTAATCACCGAACTGACCATCGCCATCGCCGCAATGAAAGTTGATTGCTCCGATAACATTTTTATCCAACAGGATTCGTGCTGGTACCAGCCATGTGCATGGTTAGTCGATGGCTTGCCGGCCGTTTTGTATCCGCATCGAACGACATGCCAGCCAAGCCCTCGTCGGCTGACAGCATTCGCATTTCGTTGCCGCGTACGAGCGCCCAGCGATCAAGCTTCGTGATGGTTCCGATGGGGCGCTCGATGCAGCTTCCGGTCAGCCCGGAGCCAGACCTGTAATACGGCATGATGAAACGCTCACCAAATCGCTGGCGGCCGTTCTTGACTCGCGTCAGCGTCGATTCGGCGCGGCTAGGCTTGACGATGGGCGACCATTTTCCGGAGTCAAAGTCTATGAAAGACGAGGCGGGTACGTGCTGGCGCTGATGCAGTTGCAGGTTGAGCGGTGCCTTGCTGCGCGTGCAGACAAGGAACAGCCTGACCCGGTGCTGAGGCACGCCGAGGTCTGCGCAATCCACGACGTGCGGCGCGATCATATAGCCCAGCGCTGCCATAGCTTGAGACCAAGCCGGATAGAGCGCCCAGTCGGTGAACTCTTCGACGTTTTCGACCAGCACCACTTCGGGGCTGTGGTACTCGGCAGCAGAAACCACTGCCCATGCAGTCGACCGTGACGAATCGTGCTGAGCATTACCTGACTTCTTGCCGCGCGCCTTCGAATGACCCTGGCAGCATGGCGAGGCCAGCATGATGCCGTGGGCCGGCACTTTCGACCAATCAGCTTGGTGCAGGTCTTGGCAGACATGAATCGCGTCTGGGTGGTTGGCGCTGTGCCATCCGACCGCGACCGGCCAGTGGTTGGCCGCCCAAAGGACTTTGACGCCAGCCCTGCGCGCGCCATTACTCCATCCGCCGAGACCGGCGAACAAATCGATTGCTGTGGGCATGTGATTACCTGCTGAATTATGATACGGCGAAATCAAAGGTGACTGATAATGAAGTGGTCAGAAATGATGCCGTTCTTGATATGGTCGGGGGTGTTCCAGATGGCGCTGCTAATAACCGCAATTGAGCGAGGCGCTATAGATATCTTTCTTCTGGGGTTAATCCCGCTGTGTATCGGTGTTTGGTTTGGTACAGCCGCCTATAGGCGATAACCGCCGAAGTCAGACATGGTTTATCCTCGCCGGGGTGGCGTAAGTTGTTGAAGTGGGGTATTGGTGTGCAGACCGGCATTTAGCCGATGTCTCGGAGTTGTCACCGCCACTGTAAAAATGACCCCCTAACGCCAACCTAGAATTGACCCCCCTGGGTAAAACTGGCGGCTTTGAGCTGCCAATATGTTGACCCAGGAGCAGTCTGTGGAAATTAAAGTGTTGGCCCGTCAGGGCCATGGCATCAAATTCATCGCCCGTGAGCTGGGTATTTCGCGTAACACCGTGCGCAAGTACCTGCGAAAGGCCCGGTCGCTACCCAGTGACAAGGTGAGACCCGCACGTCCGTGCAAAATCGACCCCTTCAAGGACTACCTGCACGAGCGTATTGAGGCGGCGCGCCCACACTGGATTCCGGCGACCGTCCTGCTGCGTGAGATCACGGCATTGGGGTACAGCGGCGGCGTCAGTCGTCTGAAGGCTTATATTCGCCCCTTCAAACGTAAGGCAGAAGAGCCGGTGGTACGTTTCGAGACACTGCCCGGCAAGCAGATACAGGTGGACTTCACCACCATTCGACGAGGCCGTCAGCCGCTTAAGGCGTTCGTGGCGACACTTGGTTTTAGTCGAGCAAGCTTTGTCCGTTTCTCCGAGCGAGAGGACAGCGAAGCCTGGCTGACAGGGCTTCGGGAGGCGTTCGCTTACTTTGGCGGCGTGCCCGAGCAGGCATTGTTTGATAACGCCGGAACCATCATCACCGAGCGAGATGCTTTTGGGGAGGGCCAGCACCGTTGGCATCCCCGATTGGCTGCGCTGGCCGATGAGTTTGGTTTTATTCCCAAGGTCTGCCGCCCTTACCGTGCCCAGACCAAGGGCAAGGTTGAGCGCTTCAACGGGTATCTGAAGGGCAGTTTCATTACCCCGTTGGCCGCTACGCTCAAGAGTGCGGGTCTGACGCTGGATGTGGTGACGGCCAACGCACATATCGGCCAATGGCTCGACGAAGTCGCTCATCAGCGGATTCACGGCACGACGGGTGTTCAACCGGCGGTACGTCTGGCCCAAGAGCAGCAGGTACTATTACCACTGCCAACACAGAGCCTGCGCCCACAACCCGCCCAAGGCCTACGCCTGGGACGGGTCCTGCCGTACGAGAGCTTGCAGCATCCGCTGTCGGTTTATGAGCAACTGCTGGAGGTGAGAGCATGAACCTTCAACATGCTCGCCTGACAGAACTATGCAAGGGGCTAAAGCTTGAGCGCGTCGGGGTGGACTGGCCGCACCTGGCCCAACAAGCAGCAAGCGGCGAAGACAGCTTTGCCGACTTCCTCGAAAAGCTGCTGGCTGCCGAGACCGATGCCCGAAGTGAACGCTCTCGACAGGCCCTGCTGAAAACTGCCGCGCTGCCCGCTGTGAAAACGCTGGAGCAATACGACTTCGCGTTTGCCACCGGCGTCCCCCGGGCACAGCTCCAGGAGCTGGCAGCACTGAGTTTTGTTGGACGTGCCGAGAACATCGTGTTCCTGGGGCCTAGTGGTGTAGGCAAGAGCCACCTGGCTATCGCCCTGGCCTACCGGGCAGTGATGGCCGGTATCAAAACCCGCTTCGTCACGGCGGCTGACTTGATGCTGCAACTGACCGCTGCGCACCGCCAGGAACGGCTCAAGGAATACTTCAGTCGTGTGGTGATGGCCCCTGGGTTGTTGGTCATCGATGAAATCGGCTACCTGCCGTTTGGTCGTGATGAAGCCAACCTGTTCTTCAATGTTGTCGCCAAGCGCTACGAGCAAGGCAGCCTGATCCTCACGAGTAACTTGCCGTTTACCCAGTGGGCCGGAACCTTTGCGGATGATCAAACACTGACAGCGGCCATGCTGGACAGGCTGTTACATCATGCCCATATCGTGCAGATGACAGGTGAAAGCTATCGACTCAAGGACAAGCGCAAAGCAGGAACCAAATCTTCTCGGGCCGAACCGGCTCGAAAATATGAACCCGAGGGGGGTCAAAACTAAGTTGGCGATTTAGCACGGAAGGGGGTCACTTTTTAGTTGGCGTTGACACGGAGTAGAGCTAATGGAAATTCGTCGTCAAGGATCAAATCGAAAAGAAGGCTGGAGCCTAGTAAAGAACAGAAAGGAAAAGCCTGTTCAGGTAGGTCTTCAATCAGACTTGGGTGATGGTCCAGTGGTTACTTTTTTGATGAAGAGAACCAAGAGTCATGACGGCAAGGGTGAATATGATCATGAGGTCAGGCTCACAATCGCTGAAGTTGCAGCAATCATTGAAAAACTCGCGGGCCCAGGATTGGCAGAGTTTGAAGGCAGTGTCTCAGAAGGTCTTTCTGGGTCAGTCAGGAGCCTCCACCGGCTTACAGCAGCGGCAAGCGGGATAAAAGTTCTGCCTTAATCACGCGCTGGCGATAATGTCAGCCTCGGCCATCTCGCAAAAAAACGAGCAGGAAGGCCGTTTCTCGTTGCGACGCACCGGGCCTTCGCCCAGTTCGCCCAGTTCGCGCAGTGAAAAGCGCACATTGGTCGTCCTGTTGCGGTGCAGGTAGGAGCCAGCACCGAGAGTGTCCTGTACTTGGCAAAGCTGCTCGAACTGCTCCGGGAAATCTTCGCGGATCGCACGAAAGTATCCTTCGCCACTCTTCACGCAGCCTATGCAGTTTGCGTTGTCATAACCCATGCGATACATGACAGGCAGTTCGATACCGGCTCTCTGGATCATCGCCTTGCAGTCTTCTTTACCGAGCCCTCGGTCAATCAGCGGAGCGATCACCGGGCGATCTGGATTGCGCTCACGGAAGTCTTCCAGGCGGTCAGCCTCTTCGGCGGTATACCCGAAAACCATTACGTCACCCGGCAGCTTCCAAATATCCAGCAGGCGGCGCTTGAGCAGCTGGGTACAGGAGGCACCGTATTGTTTTTTTATGAATCGTTCTCGCCGGAACACCTCGATGATGTCGGCACCGTATTTCTCGTCGCGCAGCACCGTCACCGGTTGCTCGAACCAAGCTTCGCAATCGGCCAGAAAGCGAAGGCTGTCGGCGTGCTCGTTCACCAGGTAGGCGTTGAGGATTTGCACGTCATGAGTTGCGCTGTAATCGGCCAGGGCCAGTTTCGTGGCCACCGCCGAGGCAGCACCGCAGCTAAACTGGCAAACTATTCTTGATCTCGAATTAGCCATTTATCGACCCTTTCACTATGATTGGCTCATCAACCTACAAGGATGTGAGCATGGACAAAGAAATTCTCAAAAAAGCCTTCACTGAATCAACTGTTCCTGAGTACAAATGTCCTCGATGCTACAAAGGTTATTTAAGACTTGAAGGTGAATTCAACGGACTTGAAACTGAGGGAAGCGCTGCAGTACATAATGAGGAATGGTGGGAGCCGGAATATATCGAATTGATTTTCAACTGCACTTTGAAGTGCGGTACATGTTCTGAGTTGGTATTCGTTGTTGGTAATGGTGTTGTTGAAGAAGAATATGATGTGGATGAGCGCGGTGAATGGTCAAAAGATTGGACGTCTTATTATAGACCTACATTCTTCCATCCTGCTTTGCAGCTTATTGATTACCCTGCCAAGGCGCCAAAGGAGGTGGTTTCGCCGTTATCTACAGCGGGCGCTATGTTTTTCTCCAGTCCTGCATCCAGTTGCAACGCGATAAGAGCATCCGCTGAGGAGGTTCTTACTCATCTCGGTATCGCCGTCAAAACCGAAGAAAAATTTATTTCCTTCGGAAATCGAATCAATCTTCTGCCGGAAGAGCAAGCTTCAACGAAAAACTTGTTCAATGCCATACGTTGGATAGGCAACCACGGTAGCCACCCAGGTAACGAGATTGAGTTTGAGGACGCCCTCCATGCTTTGGAAATCATGGAATACTTACTTGAAGAGGTTTTCGGTGACCGCAAGCAGGCTTTGGAGGCGCTTGCGGCAGCGATCAACGACCGAAAGGGCCCGGTGGGAAGGCTGTTTAAAGTCGAATCGCCCAGCAATTGAACAATACTGTTACGTTTAAGACCCTGGCAAATTGGTTTGGGGTGAGCTATAGGTGATGACCGGCATGGTGCCGGATCAAGGAGCTGAGGATGGAAAGTCGCGGAACGGTAATTCACGCCGTAGGCAAGTATCAGGTTTACGAAGTTATCAAAACATATTTGGATAATACGACCGAGATCATTGGACATCGTGTTGAAGGGCCGGGTGCGGACTCTACAAGCTTGTTAAGCAAAGACGATGCAGTAAAGATTGCAAATGACCTGAGCTCAACGCCTTCGAGCAAACTAAAAATCTAGTCAAGAGGTGATAAAATCTCATCCCCCGGATCTTGCTGAATCATCAGCATGCTTTTGCGATGAAACTCCAGCGCCACGATATTCGACACTGTGATTTCGTGGCGCGGAACCTGAAGAAAACGCAGCGCCTCAACTGGGCCAAGCGCATGAAAGTGGTGAATCATTAGGGTCATTGCCTCGGCCTGCTCCTCGATCACAGCCCACTCCATCAGCTCAGCCAGCTCCTGCTTCGTGCCGGGCCGCACTCTGAACCGCAATTCCTCTTCCCCGGCCTTCTGCCGCTTGAGCGTAAGCGCCTCATGAACCCCACATTCCAAACAGACAATTGAAGCCTAATCCTTTGCTCCCGATTCTTTTCAGGAGCCAGCTCCCCATGATGCGACCCGACGCCAAAGTCGAAAAAGTGTACCTCTACCCCAAGCCTGTGGATTTCCGAAAATCCATCGATGGCGTTGCTGCGCTGGTCGAGCTGGATATCAAAGTCGCTGTGTTCGACCCCGTGCTTTTTGTTTTTCTGAATCGCCACCGTAACCGGGTGAAAATTCTTTATTGGGAGCGCAACGGCTTCTGCCTTTGGCTCAAGCGCCTGGAGTCCGAGCGTTTCAAAACATCTCCCGATGAGACAGACGAAGCCATCGTGCTGACGGTTGAGGAACTGAACTGGTTGCTTGACGGTTTTGATCTCTGGCGCAACCGTCCTCATCAGGTTTTAACTCCAAGATTCGTCGCCTGACAGGTATAATCCGGGCATGATTTCCATGCCCGAAGATCTTCCAGATGACCCTGTATTGCTCAAGCAACTGCTCGCGCAGTTACTGATTGAGCGCACGGCTGATAAGGGGCATATCGTCGATCTCAAAGAACAGATCAAGTTACTGCGCGACCGTCTTTTCGGACGTAAGTCCGAAAAGACGGTCGAACCCAACACGCCGCAATTGGCACTGTTCAACGAACCCGAAAGCGAGCCGATGCTTCCCGTCGGCGACGCCGAAGAAGAGGTCGTTGCACCGGTCAAACGCCGTGGTAAACGCAAACCCCTGTCGGCTGACCTTCTCCGCATCGAAGTCATTCACGAACTGCCCGAGCACGAACTGACCTGTGCCTGCGGTTGCCGCAAGCATGTCATCAGCGAAGAAGCCAGCGAGCAGCTGGATATCGTGCCAATGCAGATCCGTGTGATCAAACACATCCGCAAAGTTTACGGTTGCCGCGGTTGCGAAACAGCACCGGTCACAGCGGACAAACCGGCTCAATTGATCGAAAAGAGCATGGCCAGTCCGAGCGTACTGGCCATGCTGCTGACCACTAAATATGTCGACGGCTTGCCCCTGCATCGTTTTGAAACGGTGCTCAGCCGACATGGCATCGAGATACCGCGTCAGACACTGGCACGCTGGGTGATCCAGTGCAGCGAGCACTTCCAGCCGCTGTTGAATTTGATGCGTGACCGATTATTCGAAAGCCCGTTTATCCACTGCGATGAAACCCGAGTCCAGGTACTAAAAGAGCCGGATCGTGACCCGACCAGCCAGTCCTGGATGTGGGTGCAAGCCAGCGGCCCGCCAGACCGAAAAGTCGTCCTGTTCGACTACACCTCCAGCCGTGCGCAGGAAGTGCCGCTGTGCCTGCTGGAAAGTTATCGCGGCTACGTGATGACCGATGATTACGCGGGCTACAACGCGTTGGCGTTGCAACCGGGTGTGGAGCGTCTGGCATGCATGGCCCATGTACGACGCAAGTTCGTGGAGGCAAAGAAAGTGAAGCCCCAAGGCAAAACGGGCCGCGCCGATGTTGCACTGGCATGCATTAACAAACTGTATGGAATCGAGCGTGAACTCAAGGATGTCAGCGATGAGCAGCGTTACATCGGCCGTCAGGAAAAAAGCCTGCCTGAGTTGGCGAAGCTGAAAGCATGGATGGAAAAAACGCAGCCGTCACGTCGCAAAGCGCCTTGGGCAAAGCGGTAAATTATTTGGCCAACAACTGGACCCGGCTGGAGCGTTATATCGAAGCTGGTTTTTACCCATCGACAACAACGCTGCCGAACGAGCAATCAGACCGTTTACCATAGGACGAAAAGCTTGGCTGTTCAGCGACACACCCAAGGGCGCCACCGCCAGCGCCCAGATCTACAGCTTGGTCGAGACCGCCAAACTCAATGGCCAAGAGCATTATACGTGGCTGCGCCACGTACTTGAGCGTTTGCCACATGCTGCATCTGTAGAAGACTACGAAGCGTTTTTGTCATGGAACTGCTCGCCAGAGATGCCTCGGTAAACCAGACCCTCATTTTTTGCTAGGTGGGGTTTGTGGCGCGGATACCAGGCATCAAGCTTGAAGGCTGAATCAAATTTTCTGTATTTCTTGGTCATGGTGACTCCTCAATGGATGTAGTTTCACCTATTGAGGTGTCCGGGGTCATTAGACCAGCTCGCCCCGTGAAAACATAGCCCTCACAGGGTGTTGGGGGTGAGCATCTTATTAGCCCGTCGCGGTCGATCTCCTCCAGTTAAATTGACCAGCGTCTATACAGAATTTTGCCGCTCAACCAATGGGGTAGAGGTATCAACAGAGTTTACCCACCGCAGAGGCAGAATGCTGTCTTCCCAGTTTGTTGATTTACCCACGCTGTGAGTTCGAACAAACTGCAACCTGTCAACGCCAATGGCTTCGGCCAACTTTTCCGCATGTTCAATTTCTTGCTCTGAGTCATTGTGCTCAAATAAGATGTATTTCCATGTGACGTGTTGATTGGTGTTTGATGCTTTTGCATCTTGAGTGAATTTCAACGCCTTCTCAAAATCCCCGCCTATTCTGTATTTCTCATAACTGTCTTGGTAAGCGCCATCTATCGAGACCAGTATTTCCTCAATAAACGTGCCTTCGATTTTTTCTTGATATGAGTGATTTCCGTTAGTTATCAAACGTTGCTTCGCCAAAGGGTAAGACGCTCTGGTCATTTCGACGATACTTCGGAAATGGGGATGATCCAAGGGTTCACCCTGACCGCAATACTCAATGTTGTAAACGTCGTAGCCTTCCGTAGTCAGGCCGTCAAGCAGGTTTTTCAGTCTGGGCAGGTCGAGGGTGTGAGGGCCGGGACGGAGGCGTATTTGCTTACTCCTAGAACAGCCAGGACAGCCCAGGCCGCACGCTAGAGTAGTTTCAATCTGAAAGTAGGAAATCACTTTCTGTCTGAGGTGGTTGTCTACAGGGTCAGATGGGCGGTTGAGTGCACAATGATTGCAGATTCTTCCCCATGGCATGGCGCCGGCTAAAAAAGCTTCCTCTATGGCAATATACTTTTCATTGGAAAATATCTCTGATGGAGAGAACTTGGCATTTTTTTGTACCCAACCCAGATTCATCTGCTCCCCAAAGTCATCATCGCAAGGTATCTCACCATTGGCTCTGAGATACAGAGATCGTAATATTCTGCAAGGCATATAATCCTCCTGAAATTAGCGTTACGACCTTGGTAGCATCGTTGAGTTGCGGATAGATATTAGCCTAGCCAGCTTGAAGTGCAATAAAACTCTCGATGTGTAAGCGCCACGGACAACTGGCGAACTCTCTACTGCGGTTTCGTAAATTTCTGTTGCAAAACCGTAAGAACGGTCGCTGAGGCATGCCTGGCGTGCAAGGATTAACTGTGTGGCATACATGCACCTCTGAGTCTTGGCTGTGACCATTAACCTGAACAGCCTGCAAACTCAGCTCTAACGCTGCTCCGAGCACTCACCCCCCCAACCCCCGCGCAGTCCCCACATCCGTAATCAACACATCCAGATACCCCCCCAACAGCGCCCCCTTAATCGCCTGCACCTTCCTCACCCCTCCAGCCAACCCCAACACCCGATTAATCGACCGCAACTTACCCAACCCCATCGACACCACAAACTCCTCATCCTCTTCCAGCACCGGTTTCCCCTGCGCATCAAAATACCGCAAGCAGATATCCCCAACCGCCCCACGCTCAGCGAGCACGCGCAGCATGTCTTCGGTGTAGTAGTTGCCGCTGTTGCGCAGCAGTTGTGAGGGTTCAAGTTCGCCGATGCCGACGATGGCGAGGGTGATGCTGTCGAAGCGGTGGAGGACTTCTTTGACTTCTTCCATTTCGACGATGCGTTGTTTGCTTTCCACCGACTGTTCGATGCTCTGCGACGGTAGGAGGAAGGCGGGGCAGTTGAGCAGGGTGGCGAGGCGTTGGGTCAGCAGGGTGGCTTCGAAAGCGCCTTTGTTGCCGACGCCGCCGAGCAGTTGCACGACTTCCTGGGCGCTCTGTTTGCCCGGCTGGGGGTGCATGTGGCTGACCATCGCGCGGATGGTGCTGCTCCAGGAGGAGATGCCGATGTGGTCCTGGGCGCTGAGGCTGGTTTCCAGGTAGTGCGCGGCGGCGGAGCCGATGGCTTGTTTGATGCTTTCTTCGTCATCCGGCTCGGTGGCTTCGACGACGATCACTTGGCGTATGCCGTACATCTTTTGTAGCCGGGTTTCCAGCTCCAGGTGCAGGCCCTGCGGGCGCATGACGGTGATTTTCACCACGCCTTCCTGCAAGGCGCGGCGCAGGGCGCGGCTGATGAAGGACTGGGACAGGTCGAGCCGGGTGGAAATCTCGGACTGTTTGAGTCCTTCTTCATAGTAGAGGCTGGCGATCTTGCTCATCAGCCGTTGTTCTTCGATCTGGCTCATGCAGGCCCCAAAAAATGATAGCGATATCCAAAGTGGCGGCGAGGATACCAAACTGGCAGCGGGTCGTGCCTGCCATCGCGGTCAGGACATGATCAGCCCGCCGTCGATGTTGATCGCCTGGCCGGTCAGGTAGGCGGCGTCGTCCGAGGCCAGAAAGGCGACCAGCCCGGCCACGTCCGAGGGTTTGCCGGCGCGGCGCATGGGGATGTTGCGGACCCACTCGGCCATCAGTTCGCCCTTGGCGTAGCGTTTTTCTTCGGTGCCGAGGATTTCGCCCCAGACCCGGTCGTTGTAGTCCCACATTTCACTTTCGATGATACCGGGGCAGAAGGCATTCACCGTGATGTTATGCCGCGCCAGTTCCAGCGCAAGGCTTTGGGTGATGCCGATCACGCCCATCTTGCTCGCGGCGTAATGGGGAGTGTAGATGAAGCCTTGGCGGCCTTGGCCTGACGAGGTGTTGATCAACCGTCCGCTGCCTTGTTTGACCATATAGCGGGCGGCTTCCCGGCAGCCGAGCCAGACGCCGGTGGTGTTGACCTGCAGGACCTTGTCGAAGTCTGCGCGGGGCATGCTTTCGCAATGGTCGATGGTGATGATGCCGGCGTTTTGCACCGACACATCGATGCTGCCGAAGCGCTCGTGGGCGCTCTGGTACAGGCGCTGTATGTCGGCCTCGTCGGTGACGTCGATGCCAAGTGCCAGGCTGTTGACCGAGTATTCGCTGGCCAGTTGCTCGGAGCTGAACGTCATACGTTCGAGGTCGTTGGAAGCCAGCACCAGATTGGCGCCTTCCTGAGCGAAGCGCTCGGCAATGCCTGCGCCGATGCCTCGGCACGCGCCGGTGATAACCACGGTTTTACCGCTAAAACGTTGATACATGGGTGTGCTCCATTGATGGGCAAGGCGGGCTCACCAGCAGACAAAGCCGCCGTCCACCAGCAGGTCGACGCCGGTACAAAACGATGACGCCTGACTGACCAGAAAGACCGCCGGGCCGACCATTTCGTCCACGCTGGCCATACGGCCCATGGGCGTGGTCTGCTCGAATATCTTCACTTGCTCGGCCACTTCCGGGCGTGAATTCATGGGGGTGGCGGTGTAGCCGGGGCTGATGCAGTTGACCCGCAAGCCCTTGTTCGCCCACTCCATCGCCAGGCTTTTGCTCAGGTGGATGACGCCGGCTTTCGAGGCGTTGTAGTGCGCTTGCAACAGCCCGCGATTGACGATACTGCCGGACATCGAGGCGATGTTGACGATGGCGCCTTTGCCGCGCGGCAGCATGACCGCCGCCTGCGCTTGGCAACTGAGAAAGATGCCGGTCAGGTTGATGTCCAGCATGGTTTGCCAGCGTTGCAACTCCAGCTCTTCGGCGGCCTGGGCGTTGGCGATGCCGGCGCAGTTGACGGCCACGCTAAGTGCGCCCAGTTCGGTTTCGGTGCGCGCGATGGCGGCATCCAGCGTTGCGCGGTCGGTGACCGTGCCCTGCAGGGCAAGGGCGCGTCGGCCCAGTGCGTTGATGCGCTCTACGGTGCTGCCGATGCCTGTGCTGCCCGGCAAGTCAAAACACGCCACGTCCGCCCCGGCCTCGGCAAGGCCGACAGCAATGGCCTGGCCAATGCCGCTGCCGGCGCCGGTCACAAAGGCCACCTGACCATCAAGTCGAAAAAGTTGCATGTCGCTCTCCACGTAATCAGTGTGTTTGCACTCAGGCGGTGGCCATTTCCATGACTGACACCGGTGTCGCCTCGCCACGTTCAAGGATGCCCATCTGCCTGCCACGGCTCATGACCATGACCCGGTGCGACAGGCCCAGCACTTCGTCGAGGTCGGAACTGACCACGATCACGGCCATGCCGGTGGCTGCCAGCTCGGCGATCACCTCGTAGATCGCCGCCCGCGCACCGACGTCGATGCCTCGGGTCGGCTCGTCGAGAATGAACACCTTGGGGTTACGGGCCAGCCATTTGGCGATGATGACTTTCTGCTGGTTGCCACCGGACAGGCTGTCGATGCGCTGCTCGGGCGCACCTTTTACGCCGAGGCGCGAAATAGCGTTGCGAGCGAATTCGTGCAGGCCTTTTGGCAACACCCAGTTACCGCTGTGTAGCAGGTCGGTGTTGCCGTAGACCAGATTGTCTTCAATCCGATGCTCGACCACCACGCCCTGTTGTTTGCGGTCTTCCGGTACCAGCACCACGCCCGCTTGAATGGCTTGCGAGGGCGAGCGCAGGTGAACGGTTTCGCCATCCAGTTGCATGTGGCCCTGAATATCCTGGGCCGCACCGGCAATTACCCGGATCAGCTCGGTACGGCCTGCGCCGACCACTCCGGCGATGCCGAACACTTCACCGGCGCGTACGCTGAAGTAGATACCGTGCAAGGCGAACTCGCGGCAGGTGAGGTCTTTGACCTGCAGCATCACCCGCTCCTGCGGTGCTTGCAGGGCAGGGAAGATACGTTCAAGGCTACGCCCGACCATCTGCTCGACCAGTTCACGCACCGGCACTTGAGCCGTGGCGTGCAGCGCGATCTGTCGGCCGTCGCGCAGGACCAGAATACGGTCGGCGATCCGCGCGATTTCCTCCAGACGATGGCTAATGTAAATGAACGACACGCCTTCGGCCTTGAGGCGCTCGACCTGCTGAAACAGCAGCTCGGTTTCTTCACCGCCAAGGGCCGCCGTGGGTTCGTCGAGAATCAGCAGGCGTGCGTTCAGGGTCAGGGCTTTGGCGATCTCGACCAGTTGCTGCGCGGCGACGCTCAAACCCTCGACCTTGCGCGAAGCCGGCACATTCAGGCCGAGGCGTTCCAGCTGTTTTTGCGCCTGCGCCAGCATGTAGTCGCGGTCAACCTTGCCGTGGCGCATCGGCAGCCGCCCGACAAAGATGTTCTCGGCAATCGACAACTGCGCCAGCAGGCGGATTTCCTGATGAATCAGGCCGATACCGGCACCCAGCGCCGCGCCCGGCGAGGCAGGCGCGTAATCCTCGCCAAGCCAGCTCATGGAGCCTCCCGCCTCAGGCTGCACCAGGCCCGCGATAATCGACGACAGGGTCGATTTGCCTGCGCCGTTTTCGCCGAGCAGGGCGAGCACTTCGCCCGGCCGCACATCGACGTTGATCTGCGAAAGCACCTGCACCGGGCCGTAGGACTTGCCGATGTTGCGCAGGCACAGCACCGCCGCAGCGGTGACCTCTGGGTTGTAGGGCGTCGGGTTATCCAGAACAGCGTGCATGGCGAACTCCCTGGCTTAAGGATGCTGTTGCAGGAAAGGCGCGACGTTGTCTTTGGTGGTCAGCACGGTTTCGAGGAGTTGTTCCTTGGGTACGGCTTTGCCAGCCTTGAGGTCCAACGCAGAGGCGACGGCCATGCGGCCCATTTTCTGCGTTTGCTGGGTCATGGTTGCTTGCAGCACGCCGCTGGCCACCGCCTTGAGGCCTGCCACGTCGCCGTCGAAACCGACCACCACCACGGGTTGTGACAGGTTGGCGACTTTTACCGCCTGGGCAGCGCCGAGCGCCATCGCATCGGCGCGGCCAAAGAATACGGTGATGTTCGGGTCACGCTGCAACAGGTCCTGAGCGACTGCAAAGCCTTTGTCCTGCGCCCACTCGGCAGGCTGTTCAGCCACGACCTTCAGGCCGGGGAAGCCTTTCAAGCCTTCCTGAAAGCCTTTCGCCCGGTCGTTTTCCGGGGTGGTGCCCAGTTGGCCTTGAAGAATCGCGATGCGTCCTTTGCCGTCGGTGACTTTGCCCACGTACTCGGCGAGGGCTTTGGCTCCCGCCACGCTGTCGCTGGCAATAAACGTGTCGCCGGGTGCGTCAGGCGCGTTGCGGTCCACTGCAATCACCGGGATTCCCGCAGCCTTGGCGGCTTTGACCGGCACCCCGGCGGCAGTGGCGCCAGCCGGAATGTAGATCAGTGCGTCAATCTGGCGGGTGATCAGGTCTTCGATCTGGCTGACCTGAGTCGAGGAATTGCCCTGTGCGTCAACGGTGATGATCTTTACCCCGCGAGCTTTGCCTTCGGCTTCGACCGACTGTTTGATCTGGTTGAAGAAGTCAGCCTGCAGATTGGCCACGGCCAGGCCGATGGTCAGCTCTTTGGCCCAGGTCGAGCCTGCGGTGGTGAGGGTAACGGCGGCCAGAGCCGTGGCGAGCAGCAGTTTTTTGGTCATGAACATGGCGGTGACTCCTGATTTTATTGTTGGGGATGTCAACATCGGTCAAGCGCAAAACGGCACAGCTTCTTAATGAGCACTGTTGGAACGGCGACGCAAGGTATCGATGGTCACAGCAAGGGCAATCACTACGCCGATGACCACCTGTTGAATGAAGGGCGACACACCGAGCAGGTTGAGGCCGTTACGCAGCACGCCGATGATCAGCACACCGACCAGCGTGCCGCCGACGCTGCCGACACCGCCGCTGAGGCTGGCACCGCCGATCACCACCGCGGCGATGGCGTCCAGTTCCAGCGTCAGCCCGGCGCTGGGTTGCGAGGAGTCGAGGCGGGCAGCCATGGTCACGGCGGCTATACCGGCCAGCGCACCGCTGATGGCGTACACCCACAAGGTGATGGCGCGCACCTTAATCCCCGAAAGCCGCGCCACTTCGGGGCTGCCGCCAATGGCATACAGGTTGCGACCACCGGCCCGAAAGCGCAGGAATACCCAGGCCACCACCAGCATGACCAGAAACAGCCCGACCGTAGCCGATAAGAAGCCGAAATGACGAACCGTGGCCAGGCTGGTGAACCACTCCGGATAACCGACGATCTGCCGGCCCTCGGTGAGAATGTTTGCCAGGCCGCGGGCGACCGACATCATGGTCAGCGTGGCGATGAAAGCGGGCAGTCGGGCGTAGGTAATCAACAAGCCGGACACCAGGCCTGCGAGCATGCCAGTTGCTATTGCTACCGGGATCGCCAGGCCAAGCGCCAGGCCTTGATCCTGATACAGCCAGCCGAGCATCATCATCGAAAACGCCAGTACCGAACCGACAGATAGGTCAATGCCGCCGATGACGATCACCGCTGTCATGCCGATGGCGAGAATGCCCAGCACTGTTACCTGATCAAGAATGTTCAGGCCGTTGCGCAGGGTGAAGAAGAATTCGGAGCTGAAAGAAAAGACGACTAACAGCAGGGCCAGACCAATCAATGGCCCGCCGATATTGTTGGGCAGCAGCTTGAGCAACCACACACGGCCTGACGGTTTTGCGGCGGCCTGATGAACAGGGGCTTTGGCGTCCATGGGGTTCTCCGGATTTATTTTTGTTGGAGTTCATTCTGGCTGCTTGAATATATATGCATGCCTGACTGTTAATTCAGATTCCGTCTCCGGCAGAGCAAAGTCAAGCGGTTTAATTTTCTTCGATCCTCATAAACACGCCTCAATCGTCCCTGCGAGCCGCAAGGCAGAGCCTCGCGCCTCTGATTCAAATGGCGTCGGCAAAAAACTTATTCAGTGGTTTTTGATTTTTCAGGTGCGCGCCTGCTTGACCTGTTGAGCGATCGGCGTCTAAATATAAATATATTGTCAGTGATGAATAAATATTCAGGCGCTTTCCAGAACAATAAATATTCGCCGCGTGGCCAGCCCCACAGGAGCCGCTCCATGAATGCCTTCCGCTACGATGCCCAGCAGATCAAAGAACAGGCACGCCTGATCAGGCGCAATGTCATCACCCTGAACGCCGGATCGCCTGCGGGAGGGCACACGGGGGCCGACCTTTCGGAAACCGACATTCTGGCCACGTTGTATTTCCGTATTCTCGACATCAGCCCCGAGCGCATCGAAGACCCGGAGCGGGATATCTACATCCAGAGCAAAGGCCACGGCGTCGGTGGTCTGTATTGCTGTCTGGCCCAGGCCGGTTACATTCCCGAAGCGTGGCTGCCTGAATATCAGCACTTCAATTCACGCCTGCCGGGCCATCCGGTGCGGCAAAAAACGCCGGGCATCGAGCTCAATACCGGTGCGCTGGGGCACGGCCTGCCGGTTGCAGTGGGCTTGGCGCTGGCGGCGAAAATGTCCGGGAGCAACAAGCGAATTTACGTGCTGACCGGCGATGGCGAACTGGCGGAAGGCTCGAACTGGGAGGCGGCGATGGCAGCCGCCAAGTACGGCCTGGACAACCTGTTTGTGATCGTCGACAAAAACAAACTGCAGCTGGCCGGTCTGACGGCAGAGATCATGCCGCTGGACCCACTGGATGCGAAATGGGCGGCGTTTGGTTTCACGGTCAGCGAGTGCGATGGCAACGATGTCGGCCAACTGGTGACGGCGCTGGAACACATGCAACTGCGCAAAGGCGCGCCTCAGGTGCTGATCGCCCACACCATCAAAGGCAGGGGCGTGTCATTTATCGAAGGGCGGCCTGAATGGCACCACCGGGTGCCGAAAGGTGATGAAGTCAGCGCAGCACTGGAGGAGTTGAATCATGTCGAGTGAGCATTTTGCCAGCGTGATGGTGGACGCGTTCATCGCGGCCGTTGACGAAGGCCTCGACCTGGTGCCGGTGGTCAGCGATTCGACGTCCACCGCCAAGATCGGCCCCTTCATGCAGCGCTTCCCGGAGCGCGTGATCAACGTCGGCATCGCCGAGCAGTCGCTGGTCAGTGTGGCTGCGGGCCTGGCGCTGGGCGGCAAGATCGCCGCCACCTGCAACGCTGCGCCGTTCCTGATTTCCAGGGCCAACGAGCAGGTCAAGGTCGATGTCTGTTACAACCAGGCCAACGTGAAAATGTTCGGCCTCAATGCGGGTACCAGCTATGGGCCGTTGGCGAGTACCCATCATTGTCTGGACGACATTTCGGTCATGCGCGGCTTTGGCAACGTGCAGATTTTCGCCCCGTCCGACCCGCTGGAGTGCCGGCAGATCATCGATTACGTCCTGCGTTATCACGGCCCGGTGTACATCCGCCTCGACGGTAAGCCGTTGCGTGAACTGCATGACCCCGGCTATCGCTTCGTACCGGGAAACGTGGATATTCTGCGCCAGGGTTCAGACCTGACCATCGTCGCACTGGGTTCGGTGGTGCACGAGGCGGTCGACGCTGCGGCGCAGCTGGCGGAGCAGGGGCTCGACGCGCAGGTCATCAACCTGTCTTCGATTCGCCCGCTGCAGCGTGATGCGCTGCTCAGCGCCCTGAGCGGCAGTCGCGGGGTGATTACTGTTGAGGAACATAATATCAACGGCGGGCTTGGCAGCCTGGTGGCCGAATTGCTGGCCGAGAATGCACTTGGCATTACCCTGATTCGCCTCGGCATTGGTGATGGCGAATACGCAGCAGCGGGTGCCCGTGAGCCGACGCGTGCCTTGCATGGTATCGATGCGGACGGCATTGTCGCGGCCGCTGCACGTTTGCGTTAGGGGCATTTCTGCATGTCGAGTATCCAGAGCATGAATCAACACTCTCCGCTGATTCTGGCCATCGATGAAGGCACCAGCAACGCCAAGGCCGTGCTGGTCAACGAACAAGGGCAAGTCGTCGCTCGTGGCTCGCGGCCCTTGAGTATCAGCCACCCGCAAGCCGGTTATTCGGAGCAGGACCCGCTGCTGATCTGGCAGGCCACGCTTGAGGCCATTGCAGACTGCATGACTGGTCTGCAGCGCCCGATCAGCGCGTTGGCCATCAGCAATCAGCGCGAGTCGGTGGTGGCGTGGGACCGGGTCAGCGGGGCACCGTTGTCGCCCTGTATCAGTTGGCAGTGCCGTCGCTCGTTGCCGCTGTGCAATGAACTGCATGCGCAAGGTCACGAGGCCATGATTCTGGCCAGAACCGGTCTGGCGCTGGACCCGATGTTTTCCGCAGGCAAGATGCGCTGGATTCTCGACCATCTGGACGACGGTCACGCTCGCGCAGCGGCAGGCGAAATCTGTCTGGGGACAGTCGACAGTTGGCTGCTCTGGAAACTCAGCGCAGGGCAAGCATTTGCAACCGATTATTCCAACGCAGCACGTACTCAACTGTTCAACCTGCAGACCTGCGACTGGGACCCGCAATTGCTTGAGCTGTTTTCGATCCCTGCTGCAGCACTGGCCAGCATTCAACCCAGTGCCGGGCTGTTTGCTCATACGGTGGCGGTCGGCGGGTTGGACGCCGGCATTCCGATTCTGTCGATGATCGGCGATTCGCATGCGGCGCTGTACGGGCAGGGCGGTTTTGCCCCTGGACTGGTCAAGGCGACCCTGGGCACCGGCTCTTCGCTGATGACGCCAATGGCCGGGCCTATTGCCTCTCGCCACGGACTGTCGACGACGCTGGCCTGGCACGATGGCGCAGCGTCAACTTATGCAATGGAAGGCAACATTGTGCACACCGGCGCAGCGGTGCAATGGGCTGCGCGGCTGGTGGCCGGCGAATCCATAGATGCCCTGAGCGAACAGGCCGCGCAATTGGCCGACAATGGCGGCGTCTACTTTGTGCCGGCGCTGTCCGGTCTGGGCGCGCCACATTGGCAGGCCGACGCCCGAGGGCTGATCTGCGGCCTTACGGAAGGCAGTTCTGGCGCACACATCATGCGTGCGGCTCTGGAGTCCATCGGCTATCAGATTCGCGACGTCTTCGACGCCATGCAGGCCGACATCGGCAGCCCGCTCAAGGAACTTTGGGTAGACGGCGGGGCAACCCGCAATCGCTGGCTCATGCAATTTCTTGCCGACCTGCTGCAACGTCCGGTCATCCGCAGCCTGTCACCGGAAGTCTCGGCACTGGGCGCCGCACACCTGGCAGGCAAAGCCCTCGGCCTCTGGAATGACGCCGCCGACCTGCAAGTACTGGAAAGACAGCGCGAACGCTTCGACCCCGTTCCCGGCAGGGATCTGGAGGGTGTGTATCAGGAGTGGCAGAAGGCTTTGGGGCGGGTGGTGTGTTGAGGGGGTTGAGCTAGAAGTTTCGCTTAACGCATCGAGATCATTGCAATGGCAGCGCAGGTTGGCACAGGCCTAACGCCTTGCGACTTCACCGTTGCGCCAGAATACTCGCCAGCAACCCCGGAAAGCGGCTCTCCAGCACCTGCGTGCGCAGCGAGTTCATGTGTGTGGTGCCGATGTTGCGCGTTTGCACAAGCCCGGCATCGCGCAATACCCGGAAGTGGTGGGACATGCTGGATTTCGGTCGGCCACCGTCCAGCTCGCCGCAGGTGGCTTCGGTCACACCTGCCAGGCAGCGCACGATGCCCATGCGTACAGGGTCGCTCAACGCATACAACAGGCGCTCAAGGGTGAGGTCTTCAGGTTCGGGGTGCTGGAAGGTTCGCATGGGGTGCATGATATCAGGGCTTCCGTTCATTGCCATAGTTCGATTACCATCGAACAACTGAAAATCAAAGTCATCTGGCCCACGGGAGCTTTCCAATGTCTGCATTGTTCGAACCCTTCAAACTGAAAGACGTCACGCTGCGCAACCGAATCGCTATTCCACCGATGTGCCAATACTCGGCAATCGACGGTGTCGTCAATGACTGGCACCACGTTCACCTGGCGAGCATGGCGCGTGGTGGTGCGGGGTTGCTGGTGGTTGAAGCCACCGCCGTTGCACCGGAAGGGCGTATCACCCCCGGTTGCACCGGTATCTGGAATGACGAGCAGGCGCAGGCATTCGTGCCGATCGTCAAAGCCATCAAGGATGCCGGTTGCGTGCCGGGCATCCAGATCGCCCACGCAGGCCGCAAGGCCAGCGCCAACCGCCCATGGGAAGGCGACGACCACATTGTCGCTTCCGATTCGCGTGGCTGGGACACCATCGCTCCGTCCGCCATCGCCTTCGGCGCCAACCTGCCGAAAGTGCCGCGCGCCATGACCCTGGACGACATCGCCCGCGTTCGTCAGAACTTCGTCGATGCTGCCCGTCGTGCCCGTGATGCAGGCTTTGAGTGGATCGAACTGCACTTTGCCCACGGTTATCTGGGGCAGAGCTTCTTCTCCGAGCACTCCAACCAGCGTACCGACGAGTACGGCGGCAGCTTCGACAACCGCAGCCGTTTCCTGCTTGAAACGCTGGCGGCAGTGCGTGAAGTCTGGCCGGAAAACCTGCCGTTGACGGCCCGTTTCGGCGTGCTCGAGTACGACGGCCGTGACGAACAAACCCTCACCGAGTCGATCGAACTGGCACGTCGCTTCAAGGCTGGCGGTCTGGACCTGTTGAGTGTCAGCGTCGGTTTCAGCACGCCGGACGCCAACATCCCGTGGGGGCCTGCGTTCATGGGGCCGATTGCCGAGCGTGTGCGTCGTGAAGCGGCTATTCCGGTCACCAGCGCCTGGGGTTTTGGCGAGCCGAAACTGGCCGAAGAAGCGGTTAAATCCGGCCAGCTTGATCTAGTTTCGATAGGCCGTGCGCACTTGGCCGACCCGCATTGGGCGTACTTTGCAGCGAAAGAACTGGGCGTCGAAAAGTCGGCCTGGACCTTGCCTGCGCCTTACGCTCACTGGCTTGAGCGTTATCGCTAACGCAAACGTCTAGCAATGACTGGGCTGCACCGTTTAACGCTGCCAGCCCAGCATTGCGTCCAGCAATCTGACGTAAACCGAAACTATCTGAAACAGAAAGTTGACAGCCAAAATTAAGTGTAATAATGTCGTCGACACATTAAGTCTTTAACGGATTTCTCACCATGCCAACCAGTAGTCGTTTTGTGGTTGCCGTCCATACGCTGGCCGCTCTGGCCGTCAGCGACGGAAGGCCGCTACGTTCCGAAGACCTTGCCTATTCGGCAAATACCGGCGCTGTGGTGATTCGTGGGCTGCTGTCCCGGCTGAGTACGGCGGGGCTGACACGTTCGCAACTGGGTGCTGGTGGCGGTGCCTTGCTGGCCAGGCCTGCAGAGAAGATACGCTTGCTGGACGTTTACGAAGCGGTCGAGGATACCGAGCTGTTCTCGTCACACCGGGTGGCGCCCTGCGAACAATGTGCTGTCGGGGGCAATATCCTGGAAGCCCTGGCACCCACGCTGGGTCGCGCTCGTACTGCACTTGAAGATGAGCTCGCGAAAGTGACGGTTGCTGACATCGCAGCAGAAGTGGCGCGCCTTGGTAAATTCACTGTCCCGTTAACATGGTGACAGTTTTGATCATAAATGTCGGTGTGACGTAAACATATCGTCATTTAAAGGTTGTACCGGCCCGGATTCACTTACAACGCTGTTCGTTTCAAGACGACTTACCTTTTCCAACCCTTCACACAATCAGGAACACATCATGACTATCGGTATTATCGGTTCTGGCGCGCTGGGCTCAGGCATTGCTCGTATCCTTGCCAGCAAAGGCATTTCGGCCATTATTTCAAACAGTCGCGGCCCGGAGTCGCTTGCCTCGCTGGTCAGGGAGCTCGGCGGGTCCATCAAGGCGGGCACCGCAGAAGAAGCCGCACGTGCAGATATCGTCTTCGCTGCAGTGCGCTGGGTGGATGCGGAAAAAGTATTGAGCAGCCTGCCGGCCTGGGAAGGGCGCATCGTGATCGATGCAACCAACCCGGTGGAATTTATCGATCCAGACTCCCCTGATGCAAACGACCCGACCAACCCGCTCGCGGCCTATGGCATCAAGGCGGTAGATTTGCATGGCAAGTATTCAAGCGAAATTTTTCGTCAGTTCGTTCCGGGCGCGCGGGTCGTCAAGGCGTTCAATCACCTTGATGCCAATGTGTTCTCGGCGCCTGAAGTAACGGGCGGCAAGCGCGTGCTGTTCTATTCGGGTGATGATGCTGCGGCAAAAACAGAAGTGCGCAAGATCATTGAGGACACCGGCTTCGTTCCGGTCGATCTGGGCACCCTTGATGTGGGCGGCCCGCTGGCATCGCTTCCGTTCGGTCCGCTTGCTGCGCAGAACTTTATCCGGGTCTGACAGGATATTGATGCAAGGAACCCTATCAGTAAGCTTTACTTGCGCCGCACCCGCGGCGCAATACCGGTCAGTTGCTGGCGAGCGCACGCCCAGGCCAGGTGCAGGGCGCTGCGCAGTGCCACGGCATCGGCGGTCATGATGCGTACCGACACGCCGCAATCGTTCGGCAGGGCGCTGACGCCCAAGTAACTCTCGGGAACGACGCGCAATGCGTCGCGCAAGGCCCGTTTCAACTCATCCACCGGTAAATCCTGACCCACCAGCATGAAGGTTGCCAAGGCCTGCAGCTCTGCGCTGACGCCCGGCAAACGACGTTGCAGGTCGGCGCCGGTCAACGCCAGCCGGTCACCCGCCAGTAACGTTCCGGCCGGGCACCGTATGTGCAGATCGGCGCGATAGAAGCCGGGTAATCCTGCGCTGCCTGGCGGGACGTGCAAGCAAAACGCGTCGCAGAGCATCACCCGTGCGTTCGGGTGCAGCGTGACGTTTACCACACTGTGCAGTCGTGCCTGCGGGAACAGAATGGTCGCCATCGGCAGGTATTCCAGCAGTGCGCCGGTTTCGGCGATCAGCGTGACGGTCTGCCGCGCGGGTTGTTCAAGCATGCTGTGCGCGACCGTTGCCGCGCCAGTGCTGACATGCACCTGCGTGTGCGGCCCGGCGTGCAGTTGCAGGTGCAGCGTTTCCCCGGCAAACAGGCCGCCCGAACACGACTGCAGATAGATCGCCGCCATGCCGGGCGGGTCTTGCGGCAGCTTCAGCGTGCGCCCGAGGTGGAAAGGGTAGCCGACCTCCTGGCGAGACACATAACTGATGCCCGAAGGCGCTTTGCTAAAGGCAATGTGTGCCGTGGCTTTTTTACAGATGGGCAGTAACGACGAGTGGGCGTTCATGGGCGATCAAACAGTACGGCGCGGCTGATGGCTTCGACCACTTCATCCACGCCTTCACCTGTGGCGCAGTTGGTGAACAGCACCGGTCTGCCGTTTCTGGCCTCAGCGGACTCGCGACGCATGCGCGGCAGGTCGACGCCGACGTAGGGCGCCAGGTCATATTTATTGACCACCAGCAGGTCACAGTTCAACACGCCGGGGCCACGTTTGCGCGGGATGTCATCGCCACCGGCGACGTCGATAACGAAGATCCAGTAGTCCACCAGGTCCAGCGAAAAGGTCGATGCCAGGTTGTCGCCGCCGGACTCGATCAGTATCAGGTCGAGATTGCCGAAACGTGCTTCAAGTTCGTCGGCCATTTGCAGGTTGAGGGTCGGGTCTTCGCGGATGGCGGTGTGCGGGCAGGCACCGGTTTCCACGGCGCGCACCCGCTGCGGGTCGATCAGACCGCTGCGCTGCACGCGCTCGGCGTCTTCGCGGGTGGCCAGGTCATTGGTGATGATCGCCAGCTCGATGCCTCGCGCGATAAAACGTGGAATCAGTTGCTCCAGCAAACGGGTCTTGCCCGAGCCTACCGGGCCGCCGATCCCGACGCGCGCGGCACCGGGGTGGGGTTGTGTGTTGGCGTGCAGGGCAGGTGTATTCAAGGGCAAGCTCATGCTCAGGTTTCCTGTGCGATAAGGGTTTCAGCGCAGCATGTAGCGCTGCGCGAGGGGCACTTCGCTGACCGGCTCGCAATAAAGGCGCTCGCCGTCGGCATACACATCGAAGGTTTGCGGGTCGACGCGGATGTCCGGGCAGGCATCGTTGTGCAGCATGTCGGACTTGCGCAATGTGCGAGTGCCGAACGCAGGCAGCAGCTTTTTCTTGAGCCCCAGCCGGGTCGCAGTGTCGGCCTCGACGGCCAGGCGGTTGACGAAGTTGACCGACAGCGCCTGTTTCGCTTCACCGAATGCGCCCCATTGCGGGCGCATCACCAAGGGTTCGCAGGTGTACAGCGAGGCCGCAGAGTCGCCCATCACGCCGTGCACAATAAAGCCGCCCTTGACCACCAGTTCCGGCTTGATGCCAAAGAACGCCGGGCGCCACAGCACCAGATCGGCCAGTTTGCCGGGCTCCAGCGAGCCGATGTAGCTGTCGATGCCGAACACCCGCGCAGCGTTGATGGTGTATTTGGCGATATAGCGCTTGATCCGTTCGTTGTCGCCCAGTGCCGTGGTTTCTTCCGGCAGACGGCCGCGCTGATCCTTCATTTTCGACGCCAGTTGCCAAGTGCGGCAGATGACTTCGTTGATGCGCCCCATGCCCTGGCTGTCGGAGCCGAGGATCGAAATCGCCCCGGTGTCGTGAAGAATGTCTTCGGCGGCGATGGTCTGCGGGCGCACCCGCGATTCGGCGAACGCCACGTCTTCCGGCACGTCCGGGTTGAGGTGGTGGCAAACCATGATCATGTCCAGGTGTTCGTCGAAGGTGTTCACCGTGTAAGGGTTGGTCGGGTTGGTGGAGGAGGGAATGCAGTTGCTTTTGCCGGCCACGCTGATGATGTCCGGCGCATGCCCGCCGCCTGCGCCTTCGGTGTGATACATGTGGATAGTGCGGTCGCCGATGGCCGCCAGTGTGTCTTCGAGAAACCCTGACTCGTTCAGCGTGTCGGTGTGCAACTGGACCTGAAAATCGTACTCGTCGGCGACTTTCAGGCAGGTGTCGATCACCGCCGGCATGGCGCCCCAGTCTTCATGGATTTTCAGCCCCAGACAGCCGCCGCGCAGTTGCCCGAGCAGCGATTCGGGCTTGCTGGAATTGCCGCGCCCTAGAAAGCCGAAGTTGATCGGCCACGCTTCGGCGGCCTGTTACATCTTGCCGACATTCCATTCGCCGCCGCAGTCGATGCCCACGGTAATCGGCCCCAGCGAGCCGCCGATCAGTGTGGTCAGGCCCGCCGCCAGTGCGTGATCGCAAAGCTGCGCCGAATCGAAATGCACATGCACGTCGATGCCGCCGGGGGTGACGATCAAGCCCTCGGCATCGCGCACGGTGGTGGCGACGCCGCAGATCAGTTGCGGGTGTACGCCGTCCATGATCTGCGGATTGCCCGCCTTGCCGATGGCGACGATCTTGCCGTCCTTGATGCCGATGTCGCCTTTGACGATGCCGATCACCGGGTCGATGATCAGCGCGTTGCAGATCAGCATGTCGAGCGCCCCGTCGGAGCTGTCATGACCGGGCATCAGGCCCATGCCGTCGCGCAGGGTCTTGCCGCCGCCGTGCAGGCACTCATCGCCGGGCGTCGAGTGGTCGAATTCGACCTCGGCCAGCAGCGAGGTGTCGCCCAGACGCACTGCATCGCCCGTGGTGGGGCCGTACATGGCGGCGTATTCCTTGCGGGTCATCGTCGCCATGCCTCAGGCTCCCTTGAAATGTTGGGCGCGGGCACGCTCCAGCGCTGCGCGTTTGCAGGCCGGGTCGTGCAGGTTGCCGTTGGTCAGGCCGCTGAAGCCGTGAATGTCGCCGGTGCCGCCGAACTGCACCAGTTGCACCTCGCGCAACTCACCGGGCTCAAAGCGCACTGCCGTGCCGGCGGGAATGTCGAGGTGCATGCCGAAGGCTGTTTCGCGGGGGAAATCCAGCGCCTTGTTGACCTCGAAGAAGTGGTAGTGGCTGCCGATCTGCACCGGCCGGTCGCCGGTGTTGATCGCGCGCAGGGTTGCGATCGGTCGGCCGTTGTTAAGCTGGATATCGCTGTTCGGCGACAGTATTTCGCCAGGTGTCGGCATGACCGCCAGCGGCAGCTTGCCTGGCCGGATCGGCTGGTGCACGGTGACCAGTTTGGTGCCGTCCGGGAAGGTGCCTTCGACTTGCAGCACCGGCAGCAGGTCGGCGACCCCCGGCATGACGTCGTCGGTGTTGAGGATCGTCGAGCCAAAACCGATAAGCTCGGCGACGCTGCGACCTTCACGCGCGCCTTCAAGAATTTCGTCGGCGATCAGCGCCGAGGCTTCCGGGAAGTTCAGGCGCAGGCCCTTGCCACGGCGTTTGCGCGACAGCTCGGCAGCGGTGTACAGCGTGAGCCGTTCAAGCTCGGTTGGGGTCAGCAGCATGGCGGGGTTCCCGGTTCAATTGGCAAACAGGCGCAGGTCCTGGGTTTCGTGGCGCATAACGGCGATTTCGGCCATCGGCGTGAAGCCGCAGGCGTCTTCCGGTTCGGGCGGCTCCAGCGCCAGCAGCTCGGTGATCAGCGGCTGGATATCGGTCAGCACCCGTTGTGCATCGATGTGGCCCATGACCCCGAGACGTACGGCGGCGCTGACCAGCCCGGTACACAAACCGTGCGCGGCAGCCAGCTGGCAGTGTTCACGGTGCATGCCCAAGCGGTTCCAGAGCAGGCCTTGCAGCACCGGCAAATGCCCCGGCGTGTTGCCTGCCCGCACCTGTTGCTGATAAGCCGCCGCCCCCGGCGTACCCAGCGCGACATGCACGCCCAGCAGCGCTTGCCCGACACGCCGCGAGCCTTGGCGCAACTCCTTGGCGAGGGTCAGGGCTTCGATTTGCGCGTCCAGGTTTGTCAGCGCAGAAACGTCATCGGCAGCATTCCATGCCGCGAGCAGAAACACCCGGTCAAAACTGTGCCAGCGATGGCGCAACTGGCCTTCGACAAAACCTCGCACTGCGGCGCTGCGGTCCAAACGGACTGCCCGTTGACGACGTCGCGCGGTGACCCTTTCGCCTGCCCCCAGTCGTCCGTCGGCCACCAGTGTTTCCAGCCCCCACGACCACGCGACCGCGCCGCCGGGAAAGAAACTGTCGGCCTGTTGCAGGGCCAGCAGCAGGCTACTCAAGGTATTCATGCGCGTCGCACCCGGCCGTCTGCGAGCATCGGTGCCAGGCGCTCAAGGTAATCCGCTTCAGGCCCATTGAGCGGAATCTGCAACGTGTCACCGGCAAAGCGCACCGCCCAGTGCATGTTGCCGGCGAAGTAACCCAGTTCCAGCGCCGCCGCCGAGTCTCTTGGCAACAGGTCGAGGTAGTGCTGATCCTGCATCTGCACAACGATGGCGCGCTGACTGTCGAGCATCAGCACCGAGCCGTTACGCAATTGCTGATGGCGCTCCAGGCGGATGGCGCAATCGGTGCCCCGGTCGCTGGCCAGGCGCAGGCGATGCCGCTGGATGTCGCTGCCCGACAGGCTCAGGGTTTCCACCTGGCCGGCGTGGCTCAGGTCGTGCAGACGGTCAGCGAGGGCAGGGTCGCTGGCCTGGCCGAGAATGCGGTCGAGTATCAGCATGGCGATGGCTCCGGTGTTCGGTTCAGATGGTCAGGTAGCGCAAAATGCGCTCGCGATCGACGGTTTCGCGGACTTCGCTGTGCACGAATTCGCCTTTCTCGATGATCAGGTAGCGGTCTGCCACGGCCATGGCGAACGACAGCACCTGCTCGGAAACAATCAGCGAAAAACCACGTTCCTTTTTCAGCAGGTTGAGCGCCTTGGCGATGTCCTTGATGATTGATGGCTGAATGCCTTCTGTGGGTTCGTCGAGCACCAATACCTTGGGGTTGGAAACCAGTGCCCGTGCGATGGCCAGCTGTTGCTGCTGACCGCCGGAGAGGTTGCCGCCCTTGCGTCGGCGCATCTCGAACAGCACCGGGAAGTATTCGAAGATGTAGTCGGGAATCGGCGCGGCAGGCGCGCCCTGCATGCCGGAGAGGATGTTTTCCTCGACGCTCAGGTAGGGAAATATCATCCGCCCCTGGGGCACAAAACCGACGCCGGCCGCGACCCGCTCGTAACTCTTGCTGCCGGTCAGTTCCTGCCCGGCCAGCGTGATGCTGCCGCTGCGAGCTGGCAGCATGCCCACCAGGCTGCGCAACAGCGTGGTCTTGCCCATGCCATTGCGACCCATGATCGCCAGCGATTCGCCTGGCGCAAGGTCCAGGCTTAGGTCGCGCAACACGTGGCTGTCGCCGTAATACACGTTGATGTTGGAGACGTTCAGCATGTTCAGTGCCCCAGATAGACGTCGATGACGCGAGGATCTTTCTGCACCTGATCCATCGAGCCGTAGGCCAGGGTCTTGCCCTGATGCAGGACGGTGACTTTGTCGGCCACCGATTTCACGAACTCCATGTCGTGCTCGATAATCACCATGGCCCGACCTTTGGCGATGAGTTTGAGCAGCCCGGCGGTTTTCTCCCGTTCGCCCGCGCTCATGCCGGCCACCGGTTCGTCCAGCAACAGTAATTCCGGGCGCTGCATCAGCAGCATGCCGATCTCCAGCCACTGTTTCTGGCCGTGGGACAGCAGCCCGGCCTTGCGCCCCAACTGGTCCTTGAGGAAGATCATCTCGGCGGTTTGTTCGATCTCGCTGTTCAGCGCGGCATTCTTGCCGGCGAACAGGCAGTTGAAGATGCCGCGTTTGTCCGGCGAAGAAATATCAAGGTTTTCGCGCACGGTGAGGTCTTCGTACACCGACGGGTTTTGAAACTTGCGCCCCACGCCCGCGCGGGTGATCTGGTACTCGATCATGGTTTCCAGTTGCAGGTCCTTGAAACGAATCCGGCCTGCGCTGGGGCGGGTTTTGCCGCAGATCATGTCGAGCAGGGTGGTCTTGCCCGCGCCATTGGGGCCGATCACCACATGCACCTGGTTTTCCTCGACATAGAAATTGAGGTTGTCGACCGCCTTGAAGCCGTCGAATGACACGGTCAGGTCTTCGACACTCAGTAACATCCCGCTCATGACTGCACCTCCTTGTTGCTCAGGCGTTGCAGCAAGCCGGCCAGCCCGGTTGGCAGGAACAGCACCACGCCCATGAACAGAAAGCCGATGAAGTATTGCCAGAAACTCACGAAGTTCTCCGACAGATAGGTTTTGGCCGCGCCGATCAGCAACGTGCCGTACACCGCACCGACCAGGGACAGACGACCGCCCAGCGCGGCGTAGATGACGATTTCGGTGGACGGAATGATGCCCACCAGTGACGGCGAGGCCAGGCCGACCTGCAAGGTGAACATCACGCCACCCAGCGCCGAGATCAGCGCTGCGACGGCAAAGATGAACGCCTTGAACAGCGCGGTGTTGTAGCCGGAAAAACGCACCCGGTCTTCGCGGTCACGGATCGCGACGATCACCTTGCCCAGGCGGCTGCGCAGGATGAACCCGCACATCGCTACGCTGGCCAGCAGCAACAGCGTGGTGATCAGGTAGAGAATCCACGGCGTCTGCTGCGTTTGCAGGCTCAGGCCGAACACGGTCTTGAAGTCGGTCAGGCCGTTGACGCCACCGGTGTAGCCCTGCTGGCCGATGATCATGATTGACATGATCGAGGCCAGCGACAGGGTGATGATCGAGAAGTACACACCGCCGACGCGTTTCTTGAAGTAGGCGTAGCTGAACAGAAACGCCAGCAGCGCAGGCAGGATCAGAATGGCAGCCAGAGTGAAGGTTGCCGACTCGAATGGCTTCCACCACCAAGGCAGGGCTTCGACGCTGTTCCAGATCATGAAGTCCGGCAGGGCCGAGCCGTAGAACGCGGCGAGGGCGCTGGCAGCTTCGTCGGTGGCGGTGGCTTCCAGCTTCAAGTACATCGCCATCATGTAGCTGCCCAGGCCGAAAAAGATCCCCTGGCCGAGGCTGAGAATGCCGCCGTAACCCCAGATCATCACCATGCCCACGGCGCAGAACGCCAGGCTCAGGTATTTGCCCGCCAGCCCGAGACGGAAGTCGCCCAGTATCAGCGGCAGTACCACCAACAACAGGAGGGAGAGCCAGATCAGGCTGTAACGCTCGATCAGCGGCAACCAGCCCGCGCTCAGCCAGCCTGCTCGGCCCGCTTTGACCGGCGTCGCGGTCAGCGGCTTTTCAGTCATGTTGTTCATCTCAACGTCTCACTTTCGTGGCGAACAGGCCGTTGGGGCGGAAGAACAGCAGCACGATGACCACCAGCAAGGTGATCGCTTTGGCCATGGAACCGGTGGTCAGGTATTCCAGCGAGATCTGCGTCTGGCCGATGGCGAAGGCCGACAGGAACGTGCCAAGTAAGCTTTCAACACCGCCGAACACGACGACGATGAAGGTGTCCACCAGATACTGCTGGCCGCTCACCGGACCGGTGGAGGCGAGCATGGTGAACGAGCTGCCGGCAATACCCGCCAGGCCGCAGCCCAGCGCGAACGTCACCGAATCGACCCGCGCGGTATTGATCCCGGCGGCACCGGCCATCGCCCGGTTCTGGGTCACGGCACGAATGCGCAGGCCCCAGCGGCTGCGGTACAGAAACACAAACACGGCAGCGGCGATGACAAAGGTCAGGCCGATGATGAAAATCCGGTTGAGCGGCAGCTCCAGGCCCTCGCTGACTTTCCAAGCGCCCTGCAGCCACTGCACAGTGGGCACGCTGACTTCCTTGGGGCCGAACACCTGACGAAACAGTTGTTGCAACACCAGCGACAGGCCCCAGGTGGCCAGCAGCGTGTCCAGCGGGCGGTTGTACATGAAGCGAATGAAACAGCGCTCCAGCAGAAAACCAAAGGCAAACGTCACCACGAAGGCCACCCCGATGCCGATGATGAAGTACCAACCCATAAGCTCGGGAAAGTAGCGCTGAAACACCACTGAAGTGACGTAGGTCGCGTATGAGCCCATCGCCATCAGTTCACCGTGGGCCATGTTGATCACGCCCATCAGGCCGAACACGATGGTCAGCCCGAGTGCCATCAGCACCAGCACCGAAAACAGCGAAAACCCGCTGAAGACTTGCATTACCAGCGTATCGAGAGTCATGCCGTCGTTACCTGTGGCTGCACATTGACGAAAGCGGGCGCGAAGCGAGTCGCGCCCGGCCCGGTATCAGAGTTTCGGAAACGGGTTGGGCTCGATGGGCGCGGACTCGTAGATCACGTCCACCTGGCCCTGCGCATTGAGCGTGCCGATGCGCGCGCGTTTCCAAAGGTGATGGTTGTCCTTGTGCACCTTGATCTCGCCTTCGGGGGCGTCAAGGGTCAGTTCCGAGGACGCGGCAATGACGGCCGGTACCTCAAAGCTGCCGGCTTTCTCGACCGCCTTCTTCCACAGGTACACGGCTGTGTAGGCTGCTGCCATCGGGTCGCCGACCACGCGCTGCTGGCCGTAGCGCGTTTTGAAGGCCTGCACGAATTTCTCGTTGACCGGGTTTTTCAGGCTCTGGAAGTAGCTCATGCAGGTCAGGAAGCCGACCAGGTTTTCCGCACCGATGCCGGTGACCTCTTCCTCGGTAACGGCCAGCGCCATCAGCGTCTGATTACTGCTGTCGATCCCGGCAGCCTTGAGCTGTTTGTAGAATGCGACGTTGGAGCCGCCGACGACGGTCGACAGCACGATGTCCGGTTTGGCGACCTTGATCTTGTTGATCACCGAGGAGAATTCGATAGCCCCCAGCGGCAGGTAATCTTCACCGACGATCGAGCCGCCCTGTTTCGTCACCGAGGCGCGCGCCAGCTTGTTGGTGGTGCGCGGCCAGATATAGTCGGAGCCGACCAGATAGACGCTTTTGCCTTTGTTGGCCATCAGCCAGCTCACGGCTGCCAGGGTTTGCTGCGAGGCTTCCGCGCCGGTGTAGATAATGGCCGGGGATTTTTCCAGGCCTTCATAGAAGGTCGGGTAGTAGAGCAGGCCCTTGTTGCGCTCGAAGACCGGCAGCACCGCTTTGCGCGACGCCGAGGTGAAGGCGCCAAAGGTCACCGCAACGTGATCGTTTTCCAACAGTTTGCGCGCTTTTTCGGCGAAGGTTGGCCAGTCGCTGGCACCGTCCTCGATGATCGGCTCGATGGTTTTACCCATCACACCGCCGCTGGCGTTGATCTCCTCGATGGCGAGCTTTTCGGCGTCGACCACCGAGGCTTCGCTGATCGCCATGGTGCCGGTCAGCGAGTGGATTATCCCGACCTTCACAGCGTCGGCCGCCTGCGCCTGACTGATCAGGGAAAACGGCAGCAGGCTGATCGCGCCCAGCAACAGAGCATGCTTGATCAAACGGCGTTTGTCGTTGTGCATTCACTTCTCTCCCAGGAATAAAAAAAGCCCGACGTCCCGGCCAAATCAATGGGCGGGAGGTCAGGCTTCTGTGCCGAATCTGGCGGGACAAACTGTGTCCGATCCAGTCGTACGCGAGGTGTCTCCCTACTTGCCAAGGGGGCGTAGGGCAAACAGCTGGCGCGATGTCTCAGAAGAGACTTAGCAAGCACAGTGCCAAGTGCAGAAACAGCCTTTTACACCAGAAATCGAGTGTGGGCGCAGGGCGTCCCTTCATCTATTGCACGAATAAACCGCCATGCGCCGCTTTGGCGCGAACCCGACTTTTGCGCACCAAAAACGTGAGGCTGCGCACGCTTTTTCCGTAACGCGCGCGCTTTCAATGGCTGAAATGCGATGCTTTTGTGTGCGAACCGGGCGACGCTTCGCTTGTTCGCGAAAGCGATGTGTCATGCGACACAACCCTTGCGAATGTACGCCCATCCCTGCAAACAAATGCCTGTTACGTCAGCACCGCCCCAGCCAGCAGACACACAAATCATCAACACCCACACACCCCGCATGGCCCGCTATCTGCATGACTGCCAGCAGATACCCTCGCAGGGTCCCTTGCCACACGCCCATTCTCGGCAGGTGTGGAAGGCCCCTCGCATGACTGGTCCTGACACTGTCGTCACGCCAGCCCCAGGCACAACCGCCTGAGAGCCACCGTTGAATTCACGGTTTTTCGCTCAGCACTCTTCCAGACCCCGGCCAATGGCGGGCGTCTCTCCTCACGTTGAACAAGGTTTATAGGCATGGTTGACCCGTCGATCCGCATAGGAGGTCTGTTTTCCAATACCGGCGTTACCGCTGCCGGTGAGTGTTCAACGATGCGCGGCGCACAGTTTGCTATCCATCAGATCAACGCGGCCGGTGGCGTGAATGGCTGCCCTCTGGAGCTGATTCTGCGCAATCCCGATTCCACGCCTGCGCTGTTTGCCATGCACGTCGAATCATTGATCCGCGACGAAAACCTGCGGTTTTTCTTCGGCTGCTACACCTCGGCGGCGCGCAAGGCCGTGTTGCCGGTGGTGGAACGTTACAACGCATTGCTGCTGTACCCGGTGTACTACGAGGGCTTCGAGTATTCGCGCAACATCATCTACACCGGGGCCACGCCGAACCATAACGCCGTGCCGCTGGGCAATTACATGTTCGACCACTTCGGCAGCCGCGTGCTGATGATCGGCTCCGAGTACGTTTACCCCTACGAAACCAATCGGCTGGTGAGCGACCTGCTCTACGAGCGGGGCGGCAGCAAACTGGGCGAGTATTACCTGCCGCTGAAAAACGCCCGGGCCGAAGACTTCGCCAGGCTGATGGTCAAGGCGCGGGAGCTGAAACCGTCGTTCATCTTCTCCACGGTGGTCGGTGACACCATGGCTCACCTGTACCAGGCCTACGCCGACGCCGGGTTCGACCCCGCCGTCATGCCGATTGCCAGCGTGACCACCAGTGAAACCGACATTCAGCAAATGGGCGTTCATCTGGGCGCCGGGCACATATCGGCGGCGACCTATTTCCAGTCGATCGACACGCCACTCAATCGCCAGTGCATTGCCCACTATCGGGAAATGTTTGGCCAGCATCAGGTCACCGACCGCTGCTGGGAGGCTGCCTACTTTCAGGTTCACCTGCTGGCCAAGGCGATAGCCCGAGCGGGCAGCACCGAAGTGGAAGATGTGCTGCAGACCATGCGCGGCCTGGAATACGACGCGCCGCAGGGGCGTGTGCGTATCGATGAACACAACCATCACACTTACCTGTATTCGCGGATCGGCCGGGCCAACGCCGAAGGGCAGTTCGACATTCTCTACGAAAGCCAGAAAGCGCTGAAGCCCGACCCTTACGCCGTTGCGCCGGATTTCAGGGGCTGGTCCAGCCTGACCGGGAGGCGTCCATGACTCTGCGTGCCGCCAAGAAACGCCTGCGCAATGACAGCGCAGGCGGCATCAAGGACCTGCGCGACATCAGCGTGCTGGTGATCCACCCGGATGACGAAGACGGTCGCAACCTGATCGCCCAGTTGCAGCGCATCGGCTGTCAGGTGCGGGTGCAGTGGCCGATCCCCGAGCGACTGCACAGCGAGGCCGACGTGATCGTGCTGGCGGTGTCACCGGAGAGTCTGTCAACCAACACGCCGTGGCTGTTGCACAGCGCAACGCCACCGATCATCCCGGTGATCGCCTATGAAAACCCGATCATCGTCGAGGCGCTGGTGCAGCTCAACGCCTGTTCGGTGATCCCTTCACCGGTCAGGTCGTTCGGCCTGCTGACGGCGCTGGCGATCACCTTGAGCCAGGCGCGCAAAACCCGCGAGCGGGAAAAACACGTCAAGCGCCTGGAAGGGCGCATGGCGGTGATGCGTACCGTGCAGCAGGCAAAAATCATCCTGATGGAAACCAAAGGGCTGTCTGAAATAGACGCTTACAACGCACTGCGCGATCAGGCCATGGCCAAGCGCGAGCCGGTGGAAAAGATCGCCGAGGCTCTGGTCAAGGCCCATGAATTGTTTCAACAGGCCTGCTCCTGAGCAGGTTTTGACGAGCGACGAGTGTCGGCCTGCGGGCCTGATCCTCTTCTGCGTGGACGCTTGCCATACGCCCTGACCCGGCAGGTATGGAACACCGCGTGGCGACCGGCATGGACAACGGCGTCCTCCGGATCGAGCCCAGGCCTGCGCATCCTGCTCAGGCGGCTCCAGTCAGTGCCTGCCCGACCTCGGGCGGTCCTTACCGTTATCTGGAGAACATCATGTCCGTAAAACGCCCCAGCAAAGCCGATTTTCTGATTGCCGCTCAGGACCACGGGTACGAGTTGTCCGACAGCCAGATGGCGTCATTCCTGAATCTGGCTGACGAAACCCTGAGTTCCTACGAAGCCATCGATGCGTTATACGCTGCCCACGTCGCACAGCCCACGCCGGTACGCGAGCACAGCAAGCCGGCAGATGCCGAAAACCTGCACGGTGCCTGGTACGTAAAAACCCACATCGTCGGTGCGCCAAACGGTCCTCTGGCGGGCAGAACGGTGGTCATCAAGGACAACGTTTCAGTGGCGGGCGTGCCGATGGCTAATGGTTCTTTGAGCCTTGATGGCTACGTGCCGTCTGAAGACGCCACGGTGGTCAAACGCCTGTTGGCCGCTGGTGCGACGGTGGTCGGCAAGTCAGTGTGCGAAGACCTGTGTTTCTCGGGAGCCAGCTTTACCTCGGCCAGCGGCGCGGTGAAAAACCCGTGGGACCTGGCCCGCAACGCGGGCGGCTCGTCCAGCGGCAGTGCCGTGCTGGTTTCGCTGCAAGAGGTCGACATGGCCATTGGCGGCGATCAGGGCGGTTCGATCCGTATGCCGTCGGCGTGGAGCGGCATCGTCGGGCACAAGCCGACGTACAGCCTGGTGCCTTACACCGGTGCTTTCCCGATTGAACGCACCATCGACCATGTCGGCCCGATGGCCAACAACGTGCGCGACTGCGCGGTGATGCTCGACGTGATTGCCGGTGCTGACGGTCTCGACTCAAGGCAGAAGAATCCGCCAGCGGTCAGTTGTGTCGCGACCCTGGATCAAGGCGTTGCCGGCCTGAAAATCGGTTTGTTGCGCGAAGGTTTCGCCATCCCCGGCATGTCCGAGCCGCAGGTGGATGCGCTGGTCAAAGCTGCCGTGGCACAACTGCAAAGCCTCGGGGCCACGGTCGGCGAGGCAAGCGTGCCGTGGCACCATGGTGTGGCGCTGGACATGTGGAACGTCATCGCCACTGACGGCGCGGCGTACCAGATGCTGCAAGGCAATGGCTACGGCATGAACGTCGACGGCTACTACGACCCAGAGATCATGAGCTACTTCGGTGCCAAGCGTCGCGAACACGCCAACACGCTGTCCAGCAGCGTACGCGCTGTGGCGCTGACCGGGCATTACAGCCTGAACAACCTGCACGGTGCCTACTACGCCAAGGCGCGCATGCTGGTGCCGGAACTCACTCGCCAATACGACGAAGCGTTCAAGGACTTCGACGTGCTGGTGATGCCGACCATGCCGTTCGTGGCGACCCCGTTGACCGCCGCCGATGCGCCGATTGAAGAGTACGTGCACAGCGCGCTGAACATGCTCGCCAACACCGCACCGTTCGACCTGACCGGCCACCCGGCCACCTCGATCCCGGCCGGTCTCGCCGATGGCCTGCCGGTCGCGATGATGATCGTCGCACCGCGCTTTCAGGATGCTCTGGCATTGCGCGTCGCGCAGGCCTACGAGCAGGTTCGCGGCGTGTTTCCGAGGCCGCCGCGTGTTTGAAAAACGATAGAAATCGTTGAAGATTGTAGAAGGCCTGAACCCGGTTCAGGCCTTCTGCTTTTCGAGAAACAATCGACGCTTGCGTGTCGGGTCAGATGCTCATCTGTTGCTCTCTTCAAGTGTTGGCCGCACCTTCAACCGGCAGTATTGCCAATTCGCTTTCCAGCTCTTCGTCTTCCCCAATAGCAGAAGCTGGCAAACGCTTGGAAACTGTAACGCCCAGCGCGACGAATTTGTCCACGGTCTTGGTCAGGCTGCCGTGATCTCCTTTCAGTGTGGTGATGCTTTCGTTATAGCTTTTCTGCACTGTTGCAATTTGATTGCCCAGTTTGTCCATTTTTTCCACGAAAACCCGCAACTTGTCGTAGACCTTGGTCGCCATGGTAGCGAGCTGTAATGTGCTGCTGTTCTGGCGCTGGATACTCCAGAGGTTTGAAACGACGCGAAGTACTGGCAGCAATGTCGTCGCCGTGATGATCGCGATACGTTTTTCATAGGCCGCCTGAAAAACGCCCGGGCTGTGCTCTGCGGCAACCAGATAGGCAGGCTCGACCGGCATGAACAAAAATACGAAGTCAGACGAATTAATGCCGTTAAGGTCGGTGTACTTTTTGTCGGAGAGGCCGTTGATATGATTCTTGAGGGCAAGAACGTGTGCAGACAACGCTCGGGTGCGTTCTTCGTCAGTTTCGGCGGACACGTACTCCGTATAGGCGACCAGTGACATCTTGCTGTCAATGATGATGTGTTTGCCTTCGGGCAAATTGACGACAAAGTCCGGTCGATTGTTTCCAGCCTCATCATTCTTGAAGTTGGCCTCACGGTGATACTCGAACCCTTTGCGCAATCCGGCCTGTTCAAGCAGCATTTCGACCTTCTGTTCGCCCCACGTGCCCTGCAGCTTCTTGTCGCCTTTGAGTGCCTTGGTAAGGTTTGATGCTTCCGTGGTGATCTGGGCATTCAGCTCCATCAGCTTGACCAGCTCGTTTTTCATCGAGCTTTGTCCTTGCACTGTGTCGGAGTGAACCTGATCTACCCGCTGGCGAAATGAGTCGAGTTGGTCCTTGAATGGTTTCAGCAACGTATCCAGGCCTTGACGACTCTGTTCGGAGAAACTCTGCTGCTTGCTGTCGAAAATCTGATTGGCAAGGTTTTGAAATTCTTGCTTGAGCTGAACCTTGTTGTCTTCAAGTAGCTGCAGTTTCTCGGCGGCGGAGTGCTGGTCACGCGCGTGACGCATGTTGACTTCTGCGAGGCTTTGCTTAGCGAGGCTCAATTCATCTCGCACCACGCCCAATTCTTTATCGCGCTGCACCAACGTGCCTCGCAACACATCAAGTTGCTCTTTCTGTTCCGCAGCCTGACCCAACTGTTCACGCTGCTTTTTGAATTCTTCCTCTGCTTTTTCGATACGGGTTTGTGAGTTGGCGTGGGCAGCCTTCAATTCCAGCAGTTGGTTAGCCTGTTCGGTGCTTTGTCCGAGTTGTTCGCCTTGCTTTTGCAATTGCAGTTGAGCAGCTTCCAGCCGCATCTGATGCTGCGCGAGTATTTGCTTAAGCTCCTCCAGTTGTCTTGTTTGTTCCTGACCCTGGCCAACTTGCACCCTGAGTTCTCCGAGCTGCATTCTTAGTTTGTTGGATTCCAGGCTGCGATTTTCGGCGAGGGTGTTTACCTCAGTGAGTTGCTCGACTTTGTCGGACATGCGCTGCTTTTCTGCGTCCAGCGACGCCTTGAGTTCGCCGAGCTGAATACTGAGTTGTCTCTCGACGTCCCGGTGACGCCCAATGTCCTCGCTGAGCAGTGCCAACTCGCGTTGGTGCTCTTCCTGCTCATGAAGCATCTGTTGTTCTCGCTGGTGCGCGAGCGCTGCATCATTCAACAATTGTTGATGTTCAGCTTGATGCGCTGCCTTCAGTTCGGCGAGCTGTTGTGCAAGCTTGCTGGCTGCCACACGGCTGTTGATCCAGAAGCCAATACCCAGAAATAGCAAGCTGAAGAGCCCGATCAGAGCAGGTGTCAAATATTGCTGTGCCATCGGTACGTCCGTTTATCGCTGGGTTAGGATCCAAAATGATGGCACGTTGTTAGTTGTCTGAGAACTGCAAAAGCCATTTTTAGACCAAGGCCCCCGGATATTTTGCACAGCGAAGGCGTTAAACCGGTTTTCAGGGCTTCCAGATCTCGACATCGCCCGCATCCACTGCCTTGGGCAATAGGCCCGCTGCAAAGAAGGCGTCGGCGATCTTCTGTTGTTCGCCCAGTTCGTCGCGCTTCACGGGCCGGATCTGATAGCTGCGGTGGCTGTTGGCGATTTCGACTGTTTCGATGTCCAGATTGCCCCACAAAGGGCTCAGTACCTGCGCGGCGTCTTTCGGGTTGGCCTTGAGCCAGTTTCCGGTCTTGTGCAACTGATCGTAAACCACGCTGAGCACCTGCGGATGAGCCTTGGCGTAGCCGGTGCCGGTCAGGTAATAACGTTTGTAACTGGCCAGTCCGCTGCCGTCCGCCAGGGTACGGGTTGGCAACTGGCGCTGTGCGCTGGTCAGAAAGGGTTCCCATGTCACCCAGGCATCAACCTTGTGGTTCTCGAAGGCGGCTCGCCCGTCGGCGGGCGAAAGGTAGGCGGGCTGAATGTCTGAAAATGCCAGACCGGTTTTTTGCAGGGCCGCGATCAGCAGGTAGTGAGAACCCGCTGCCTTGGTTACGGCGACTTTTTTGCCCTTGAGGTCAGACAGTTGCTGCACGGCCGAGTCTTTGTGAACGATGATCGCCTGGGCCGAAGGCGAGGCTGCTTCCTGTGCAAAGTACGTCAGCCTGGCCTGCGCCGCCTGAGCAAAAATCGGCACGGTGTCGGCCACGTCCGCGCTGATGTCGACATTGCCCACGTTCAACGCTTCCAGCAGCGGCAAGCCGCTCGGGAACTCATGCCAGGTGACGTTGACGTGCTGGGGCGCAAGGGCTTTTTCCAGAGTGCCCTGGGTTTTCAGCAGGGTGATCAGTGTCGATGATTTCTGGTAGCCGATCCGTAGCGTTTCCTGAGCCTCGACGGGGAGGGCGATGCACAGAGCCAGCGCCGCAAACAATCCTGCCAGCAGCGGGCGACGGTAGCCGGGTGAGGTGTTTTTTATCGGTCTGGACATGGCTCGCTCGGTATTTTAGAGATGATGCTGAGGGTCAGGAATCGTATCCTGCGCAGCCTAACGGGGTTGGACTGCGTCAATACCCGCGCTGGCGATCAGCCTGATTGTGCAAGGCCTGCCCATTCACAAAACGGTCCAGATTGGCCAGAAAACTGTCGGCGATCTCATGGTGGCTGTTGCTGGAAATCGCCGAGGTGTGCGGTGACAAGCGCACTCGCGGGTGTGAGTACAGTGGATGGCCGTCCGGCAGCGGCTCGGGCTCGGTGACGTCAAGCGAGGCAAGACCGATGCTGCCTTGATCCAGCGCCGTGAGCAGCGCCTCGTGATCAAGCAGGCCGCCACGGGCGATGTTGATCAGGTGCAGGCCCGGTTTGGCACTGCCCAGCACGTCGGCGTTGACGATATGCCGGGTGGCCGGTGTCAGCGGCGCGGCCAGTACCAAGTGGTCCGCGCGGGAGAAAAGGTCGTGGATGTCGCGTGCGGCTTCGACGCCTTCAACCTCGAAAGGGGCCGAACTCTGCCGCAACGCAACCACTTTGATACCCAGTGCCTGTGCCTTGCTGGCCAGGCTGCGGCCGATGGCACCGAAACCGAGAATCCCCAGCGTGGTGCCCTTGAGCGGCGTCAGGGCGGTGAAATTCCATTGCGAGTCATGCACCCAGATATCGGGCAGGTGCTTGGCTGCAGCAAAAATCGCGGCCAGCGAGAATTCTGCGATGTTTTCTGCCGCGCTGCCCCGTGAGGTACTCACCGGCGGGCCGTCGAACAGCCAGGGCGGGTAGAAATCGATGCCGGAAGACACCACCTGAATCCATTTCAGGCCATAAGGCCAGCCCGGTGGCGGCGAGGCGGGTGCTTCGTAGCCTCGGACATTGATCGGTCGCGCCAGCAGAATACTGACCTCGGCAGGCAGGTCGCTGGGCACCCCGGCCGGTACGCCGATGACCCTCGCTTCAGGATGGGTTACTGCAAGCCGCTCGCGGATTACCAGATTGAATTCATCTTCCAGTTGGCTGGCTATCACGAGTTGAGTCATGCCACCGCCTCGCTTGGTTGATGGGCGACAGCCTTTGCATGACGATTGGCAGGCACTTCAAGACCGAGGTTTTCACGCAGCGTTGTGCCGCTGTATTCGGTACGAAACAAACCGCGCTGCTGCAAAACCGGCACCACCCATTCGGTGAAATATTGCAGACCGTCCGGCAGCACGCTGTTGATGATAAAACCGTCGGCAGCCCCTTGTTCGAACCACGTCTGAAGGGCATCGGCAAGCTGCTCGGGCGTGCCGACAAAGTCGCGGCGCGGCAGAGAGAAGCGCAGGGCGACTTCTCGCAGGCTCAGGCCTTCGTCTCTGGCCAGTTGCTTGATCCGGTCCGAACCGCCTTTCTGGCTGTTGGAACCCAGATCGCCCAGTTCCGGGAATGGCTCGTCCAATGGGTACTGGCTGAAATCATGGTCATTGAACGGGCGACCAAGGGCGACGATGGCGTCTTCGATGGTGACCAGTTCAACAGCCTGCCGGTAGCGGCTTTCCACTTCAGCCTCATCGCGGCCGACGATAGGGCGAATGCCCGGCAGAATCGAAAGTGCATGCGGATCACGGCCAAAACCTTTGGCTCGTTGTTTGAGGTCCTCATAGTAAGCACGCGCTTCGTCCAGGCTCTCGGCGTGGACAAAGATTGCATCAGAGTTGCCGGCGGCGAAGTTACGCCCGGCCTCTGAGGTGCCCGCCTGGAAAATCACCGGCTGGCCCTGTGGGGAGCGAGCGATATTGAGCGGGCCTTTCACCGAGAAGAACTCGCCCTTGTGATCCAGCGCATGCAGTTTGCCAGGGGTGAAAAACTCGCCTTTTTGCTTGTCGTAGGCAAAAGCGTCGTCTTCCCACGAGTCCCACAGCCCCTTGACCACTTCAATGTGTTCCTTGGCAATGCGGTAGCGCACGGCGTGGGGCGGGTGTTCACCTTTGCTGAAATTGTCGGCAGTGCCACTGAGCCAGGACGTCACCACGTTCCAGCCCGCCCGACCGCCACTGATGTGGTCCAGCGAGGCGAACTGGCGCGCCACCTGGAAGGGTTCCGTGTAGCTGACAGTGACGGTTGCCACCAGACCGATGTGCCGGGTGGTCGCCGCCAGCGCCGAAAGGATGGTCAACGGCTCGAAGCGGTTCAGGTAATGCGGGCTGGATTTCTCGTGAATGTGCAGGCTGTCGGCGATGAACACGAAGTCGAACCTGGCAGCCTCGGCCAAGTGGGTCTGCTGCTGATAAAAGCCCAGGTTCACACTGGCGTTGGCCAGCGCCTGCGGATGGCGCCATTCGCCCCAACCGTGGCCGACGCCGTGGACCATCGCGCCGAGTTTGAGGTGTCGTTGTGTGCTCATAAAGGTGCTCCAGGCGATAGGCATGAATGATTCGCCTCCGCCTGGAAAGGGGTCGGGTCTGTAGTAACAATATGCCTATAAAAAAGGCTTGGGAAATTCCATTTGGCTATATGCTAATTGTAAATTAACAATTAGCTAGTTGCGTACGACACCGTTTGGTTTCTAGCGGCCAGAGCGGCGTGCTCTCTAATTAACTGAAATCACTGGTATTTTTTGAAAACTGCCTGAGCATAGACTGGCTGCCTAATTTCCATCGGTTAGGAGGCTGGATTTTTGCGACCGTTCGGCTGTGGTCGCTATAGACATTTTTTCTACGGCCCATGATGAGCTGTTCTGGCAACCGCCTATTTATCGTGTGTTCAGGTAGGGGCACCGTCTGAGTCCGAGTCGATTATATCCTTGAGGCTAACCGAGGCACTCTAAATGCTGACTGCACAGCCTCCAAAGCTGAACTAGTGGCCCAAGTTGAAAAGCACATCCGCGAACGATAGCAGTCGCTCAGTACCTGTTGAAGCGGTGTTGCCTCCACCACATTAATGCAGCGATTTGATGAAGTGATGTTGCAATAGGAACAGTAGTTTTACATGGCCGGAGTGATAGCAGGGTAAGCTCATGTCGCATGGTTGTTGACGGGGGGGGCGGTTATTGTTCAGGAAGGCATCTGAAAATGTCGAAAATAAAACGACCTAACAATCGGGTATAAAGCTAGACGATTTTAAAAGTTGATTTTTTCTGACTTGAGTATTTAAGCTGGGGGCATAAGTCAAGTAGCTGGTTCGGATAGTATTTTTGACCAGCCTACGGCAGGCATCGTTAGGATCAGTTTCCTGGCTGGATTTAACGAAGGCACGGGTCTCCGATTTAACTAATGAGGGTGGTTCAGGTATGCGAGAGTTTGAAGCATGGACGCAGGAAATGATGGCGTTAGGCGCGCAGCAAGAAAATTATGAGTCCACTGTGATAAATCTTATTGCAAGTGACAACGCTTCACCTAGGCACTCTTCACCTTTGGAAACTCTGAAAAAGGTTTCCTGATTTGGCAAAATACCCCAACACCTTTCACCGAGCTTCCCTGATGAAACAGATGACCTTCGCCGATGCCGAGTACGCGGGTAAACGTAAGCATACCCGCCGCGAGCGCTTTCTCATCGAGATGGATCAGGTTGTGCCCTGGAAAGGCTTGATTGCCCTTATCGAACCACATTATCCAAAGGGCGAAGGTGGCCGTCCGGCTTATCCGCTGATGGCGATGCTGCGTATTCACCTGATGCAGAACTGGTTTGGTTACAGCGATCCGGCGATGGAGGAAGCACTTTACGAGACAACGATCCTGCGCCAGTTCGCAGGGTTGAGTCTGGATCGAATCGCCGATGAAACCACGATTCTCAACTTCCGGCGTCTGTTGGAAAAGCATGAGTTGGCAGGCGGGATTTTGCAGGTCATCAATGGCTATCTGGGTGATCGAGGTTTGATGCTGCGCCAAGGTACGGTGGTCGATGCGACGATCATTCATGCGCCGAGCTCGACCAAGAACAAGGACGGCAAACGCGATCCCGAAATGCATCAGACGAAGAAAGGAAACCAGTATTTCTTCGGCATGAAAGCGCATATCGGCGTCGATGCCGAGTCGGGTTTAGTCCATAGCCTGGTGGGTACTGCGGCGAATGTGGCGGACGTGACTCAGGTTGATCAATTGCTACATGGTGAGGAAACCTATGTCAGCGGTGATGCGGGCTACACCGGCGTGGACAAGCGTGCGGAGCATCAGGATCGTCAGATGATCTGGTCAATTGCGGCCCGCCCAAGCCGTTATAAAAAGCATGGCGAGAAAAGTTTGATCGCACGGGTCTATCGCAAAATCGAGTTCACGAAAGCCCAGTTACGGGCGAAGGTTGAACATCCGTTTCGCGTGATCAAGCGCCAGTTTGGTTATACGAAAGTCCGGTTTCGCGGGCTGGCTAAAAACACCGCGCAACAGGCTACTCTGTTTGCCTTGTCGAACCTTTGGATGGTGCGAAAACGGCTGCTGGCGATGGGAGAGGTGCGCCTGTAATGCGGAAAAACGCCTTGGAAAGGTGCTGTTTGAAGGAAAATCGATGAGTTAAGAGCGGAAAACGTCTAATTATCTGATCGGGCGAGCTTTTTTTGAACCTCAGGCCATGAGAGCGTCAAAAATCGATGCCTACTTCAGACCTTCCCTTTCTATAAAGGGCAAATGATACAGGAGGGCGTGGCGGGCAAAAGGCCATTTGCGGGAGCCAGGTTTCATGATGAAATAGAGCGAACGGCAGCTCTGATAGCCTGTCGAGTATTTAATGCCGAACATGCCAACCTGCAGCCCCATTCATGTAGCCAGGCCAATCAGTCTGTGTATCACGCGCTCCTGGAACCAGGTGACAACGTGCTGGCATTAAACTTTAAAGCTGGTGGCCACCTGACGCATGGCCACAAGGTGAATTTCTCCGGCATGTTTTTTAATTTTCGCCACTACGGTGTGGATGAAGCAACTGACTTGATAGACTATGATCTCGCCGAGCAGGACGCTATCAGATTTAAACCCAAACTCATTGTCTGTGGCTCTTCGTCCTACCCCAGGCTCTTCGACGCGCGTCGACTTCGGGAGATCAGTGATAAGGTTGGTGCGCTGCTGATGTTCGATTTATCGCATGAAGCAGGGCTGATTGCCTGTGGTGCCATTCCCAACCCCGTGCCGCTGGCTGACGTTGCCACGATGTCAATGGATAAAACAATGCGCGGGGCACACGGTGCAATTATATTATGCACTGCAAAAATAGCTCAAAAAATAGACAAGGGCGTACACCCCGGAACGCAATCCAGCTTTCCAATATCCCGACTGACTCAAACCGCTCAGGCGTTGCTGCACAGTCAAACAGCCGAATTCAGGGAGTATGCAAACAGGGTGTTGGATAACGCTCTATTGTTAGAGCAACATTTCCTGTGTATCCCTAATCTTCTGGTGACGGGGGGGACGGATAAACATTATCTCGTTCTGAACACTAAAGCTGCGTTCGGGATAGACGGCGTTCTCGCCGAGCAAAGGCTGGAAGCTATTTCAGTGCTCAGCAGCCGGCAGACGTTGCCCGGCGATCGTACGTCAAGAATAGACGACGCTGGCGGAATAAGGTTGGGCACCGCTTGGATTACCTCGAGAGGCTATGAGCTGGACGAAGTTTCAGCGCTGGCGACGATTATTATTGAGGCCTTGTCCCCGTCATTTGACGATGCCAAAAAACACCATCTGTTAAGCAGGGTCAATACCCTGATCGCCACCGACAAGCCAAAGGATGTCTGGCGAAATAGTTGAAAAGCCAATATTTAATGAAGGGATAGTAGTATGGATTGGCTGATGGCGCGAAAAAAAAATAAATTCAGTACGGGGCGTATGGCCAACGTATCAATGGAGGCTAAAGGGTTACTGATACTAGGGTTTCCAATCGCGGCAACCATGATTGCTCAGACATTAATGAGCCTTACTGATCTGATGCTGGTGAGCCGGCTGGGAGAAAAACAGGTGGCCGGCGTATCCTTGGGGATAGCCGTGTATTCTTTTGGAATGCTTTTCGGATTGGGCGTCATAACTGCTGTGACGCCCATGATTGCTAAAGCATATGGTCGAAAAGATTTCAACGCCGTTTCAAATTACACCAGGCAGGGTTTGTGGGTGGCTGCTCTGGTCGCGATGCCGGGGGTCATAGCGTTAATATTAACTCGGTCAATACTGTTGTTTCTTAACGTTGAGGCGGAAACAGCAAACATTGCTTCGGACTATTGTGTGGGTGCCCTTATGGGGTTGCCCGCTTTTTTGATATATGTGAATTTGCGCTGTTTTCTTTCTGCCATCGGCCGACCCAAGACGACGACGTGGATAATGTTCTTGGCGGTGCCGGTCAATTACATCATCGGGCATGTGCTGATATTTGGCGTGATGGACGCCGAAGGGCTAGGCATCACAGGCGCAGGGCTGGCCAGTAGTGTAACCCGACTGGCAATCCTGTCCACCGTCATAGCGACGTTGAAGTACGGGGCAGACTTCAAATGTTTTTCTTTATTTGAAAACGTTATGAATGTCAAACCAGTCGTGGTTAAAAAGATCGTCTTATTAGGGCTTCCGGTAGGCGTCAGAATTCTTCTTGCCGAGGGAATGCTGCCCATAATAGCGCTGCTAATTAGTACCCTGGGTACTATTGACTTGGTTGCGCATATGGTAGCGGTGCGTCTGTCCGGCGTCAGCGCAGTCATTGCATTGGGTTTTTCAAGTGCGGCGTCTACACGCGTTGCATGGCAGGTGGCGGCTAACAATCAGAATGGAGTCAGGGTAACGGGATATGTTGCGTCTGCTCTTGCTTTCGGCGTGTCAGCGCTGTTGGCCATGCTGTTGATTTTTTTTCCAACAGAGTTGGTCATGCTTTTATTCGATATTGATGACGCAGAAGTATTAGCCCTGACGTCCCACCTACTAAAAGTGGTGGCCGCTTATCAAATATTAAATGCCATTCAGACGGCCGTTGTTGGATCACTGCTAGGGGTGTCAGATACTAAAATTCCAACCTGTTTAGTCTTGATAGGAAACTGGTTGGTTGGGCTCGCTTCTGCGTATGGTCTGGTTGTTTTATTTGAAGCAACCGTCACGGCGGTTTGGGGTGGGCTTGTACTAGGGCAAGTGTTCGTGGTGGTCACGTGCCTGTGCAGGTTCCACATGAAAACGAAGGCGCTTCACGAATAAAAAAATGTAGACAAGGAATAAAAAAATGTTCGAGCACAGATTCAAGGATCTGCATCATACGTATCGTGCTATCCGAGAGGTGGAGTCGGAGCACCATAACATCGCTAATATTATAAAATATGTCCATAAGAATAATAGAGTGCGTCAGCCCAGTGTCGGCTCTCACATAAGGCTTAGAAAGAAGTGGGAGGTTGAAAAGTCAACGCTCCACGCCAGGCTATCGTGGGACCTTGAGCGGATGCAGGTGTGGCAACTTGAGCACCTTTCAAAACTCGTTGATTTTGCCTATAACTACGTGCCGTTCTACCACGCTCTCTACCACGAAGCCGGATTCAGGACCGGTGATATAGTCACGTGGTCTGATTTTGAAAAGTTGCCCATTGTTGATAAAAAAATGCTGGTGGATAATCGTTCTGCGTTATGTGCGTCCATTGGCTTCGCACCCGATAACCATCATGTGGCCAGAACATCGGGTTCGTCAGGAATCAATTTTACGATTGTTCAAGACGATACGAGCGTGGACACAAGGGTCGTACTGAACTTACGACAAACAGAAATGATGGTTGGGCACGCGCTAAGTCCAGACGATTGGCGATACGGTATCTATCTCGCTTCAGAGCGATTTACCTCACTGGCAGGCGGCTATCCCGTAATCACTGTCGGACAAGACTGTCCTGCGGTAGACGTGTTTGAACATATTCAGAAAATCAAGCCAAAGATACTCTATGCATTTCCGAGTTATCTGAAGAGACTTCAAGTCTGTGCGGGTGATTTGACCGAATGGGGGGTGGAGTGCATTTGTACGAACTCAGAACCGAGCACTCAAGAAGAGCGGCAAGTTTTTGCGCGCCATTTCGGCGTGCCGGTGCTTGATGAATACTCGTCAGAAGAATTTTCGTTGATCGCCACCGAATGCAGGTATGGTCGATACCATATAGTTGAAGATAACCTGAAGGCAGAAGTATGCAATATTGACCCGGAGGGCTGGGGCACGCTGGTGGGAACGTCGTTCGCTAATACGTATATGCCGTTTATCAGATATTCGCAAGGCGATATCGTAAAGCTGGATGCCCGTCAAATTCTGTGTGAATGCGGAACTCATTTTAGGTACCTCGACACATTTCACGGGCGTGCTGATCAATTTTTAGAATCAAAGAATAATGGAAAAATTCCGCCAGACAAACTGATGGGGCTTTACGACAGCACATTGATTTTGGAAACGTCGGGCGTTAAGGAGTTCCAAATAGTACAAACGCATCTCGATAAGATAGAAATAAGGATTGTCCTGATGGATAAGGAGGGCGCTTACAATTATGCGCTCATGTCGAATTTTGTCAGTGGGATCAAGCAGCTATTTTCTGGAGATCCGCTCACGGTTAGCGTACACGTGCTTGAATCCATCCCTGCGGCAAAGTCTTATAAGCGTCGTCTTATTGTAAATATGATTAATTCTTGATTTTATTTTTAAATTTCAGGTATGAAAACATGAATTCTATCGAGCTGGCCATAGGCAATACGCCCATGGTGGAACTGAAAAGTTTTGATCTGCCACCAGGCATAAGGATTTTTGCAAAGCTGGAGTTTTTGAATCCTGGTGGAAGTATCAAGGATCGTGTCGTAAACCATATATTTAACGACGCTGAAGCCCGCGGACTATTGTGCCGCGGTTCGACAGTAATAGAAAACACATCGGGCAATACCGGTGCCGCTATCGCAATGCTGGCGGCCGCTAGAGGTTATCGCGTTATTCTCACCATGCCGGATAAAGTCAGCAAAGAAAAACAAGATACACTCAGGGCTTTGGGCGCTGAAGTCATTATGTGCCCAACGTCAGCCGCTCCGGATTCACCTGAGCATTATGTTCAGGTAGCGAAGTCTTTACACGCCGATACGCCCAACTCGTTCATGCTGCATCAATATGATAACCCTCTAAATCCGGAAGCTCACAAGCTCACGACTGGTCCAGAGATTTGGCGAGACTTGAAGGGGGGTATCTCCGTATTTGTGGCTGCTGGCAGCACGGGCGGTACAATATCAGGCATTTCACGTTATCTGAAAAGTCAGGACAAAACTATCAGATCGGTGCTCCTGGATCCCAAAGGATCTATTTATTATAAATACTTTTACGAGGGCGTGATTGATCCACTAGTGATAGGCCCTTACCAGGTTGAAGGTGTGGGAGAAGATCATTTGGCCAAGTGTATGGATTTTGAAATGATCGACGACGTTATTCAGTTTGATGATGCTGCTGCCTTTGGAACATGTAGGTTGCTCGCTCAAAAGGAAGGGTTGCTGTGTGGGGGAAGTTCAGGGGCGAATGTCTGGGGATGCCTTCAAGTTGCAAAGCGTCTTTCGTCCCCTGCAAATATCGTCACTGTGTTGCCAGACAGCGGAGTTAAGTACCTGTCAAAAATATATAACTCGCCGTTTACGTGATTTGACGTGGTATTAAACTGATTTCTCTGCTTTCGCGGTTGCCTAAAATGGATGATGTATGAATACACTGACTGATGTTGAATGGAATGCTTTTGCACTACCAGCCAATTTGGCTGACGGTCATGCTTATCATGATATGCATGTGGCGTTCATGGAGATCATGAAGAATTTGGAACGCATTTGGAGTGAGGCCGACAAAATAACACCACCTCGCATGGCTCTTGATTTTAAAAATAGCTTCAGTCGTCTTATAAAATCGCCGTCCTTGATGCCGCACACTCACTATAAGATTTGCCCAAGCGCCTCTAATTCCATAGATTTAATTGCCGCTTTTTTACACGGTAAGAATATTAGGACGGTACTGGTGGAGCCGACATTTGATAATTTGGCGCTTCTTCTTCAACGCCGCGGGGTAACCGTTGACTCGGTCTCTGAAGACAATTTAACACATCATCTGGTGGACGGTAATTTTGATTCAATACCTGCTATTAAAACCGCCGAAGCAGTCTTCATTGTGTCTCCCAATAATCCAACGGGGTATACCTTGAGTCTACAGGAATTCAAGACGTTGGTGGCGTACTGCAAACGCACTGAAAAGTTATTGGTGGTCGATAACAGTTTTCGTTTTTTCAACCGGCAGGGCTATGATGATTATCAGGTTTTACTGGAGTCCGGGGTGAATTTTATTGCTTTTGAAGATACGGGAAAAACGTGGCCGACTCAAGATTTGAAGGCGAGCCTCATAATTTATTCAGACACGGTCAAAGTTTTTTTTGAATCGCTCTACAATGAGATTTACTTGTGCGTATCCAATTTCGTTCTTCATTTATTTTCACACCTCTTCGATGCGACATCGGCAGTGGGGTTGAAGTCTGTACTCTGGGATGTCGTGGACAGTAACCGAGCACTGTTAAGAGAGACGTTGCAAGGGAGCGTATTGCGAATTTCTGAAACGTCTAAGGAAGGTCTGAAGTAGGCATCGATTTTTGACGCTCTCATGGCCTGAGGTTCAAAAAAAGCTCGCCCGATCAGATAATTAGACGTTTTCCGCTCTTAACTCATCGATTTTCCTTCAAACAGCACCTTTCCAAGGCGTTTTTCCGCATTACAGGCGCACCTCTCCCATCGCCAGCAGCCGTTTTCGCACCATCCAAAGGTTCGACAAGGCAAACAGAGTAGCCTGTTGCGCGGTGTTTTTAGCCAGCCCGCGAAACCGGACTTTCGTATAACCAAACTGGCGCTTGATCACGCGAAACGGATGTTCAACCTTCGCCCGTAACTGGGCTTTCGTGAACTCGATTTTGCGATAGACCCGTGCGATCAAACTTTTCTCGCCATGCTTTTTATAACGGCTTGGGCGGGCCGCAATTGACCAGATCATCTGACGATCCTGATGCTCCGCACGCTTGTCCACGCCGGTGTAGCCCGCATCACCGCTGACATAGGTTTCCTCACCATGTAGCAATTGATCAACCTGAGTCACGTCCGCCACATTCGCCGCAGTACCCACCAGGCTATGGACTAAACCCGACTCGGCATCGACGCCGATATGCGCTTTCATGCCGAAGAAATACTGGTTTCCTTTCTTCGTCTGATGCATTTCGGGATCGCGTTTGCCGTCCTTGTTCTTGGTCGAGCTCGGCGCATGAATGATCGTCGCATCGACCACCGTACCTTGGCGCAGCATCAAACCTCGATCACCCAGATAGCCATTGATGACCTGCAAAATCCCGCCTGCCAACTCATGCTTTTCCAACAGACGCCGGAAGTTGAGAATCGTGGTTTCATCGGCGATTCGATCCAGACTCAACCCTGCGAACTGGCGCAGGATCGTTGTCTCGTAAAGTGCTTCCTCCATCGCCGGATCGCTGTAACCAAACCAGTTCTGCATCAGGTGAATACGCAGCATCGCCATCAGCGGATAAGCCGGACGGCCACCTTCGCCCTTTGGATAATGTGGTTCGATAAGGGCAATCAAGCCTTTCCAGGGCACAACCTGATCCATCTCGATGAGAAAGCGCTCGCGGCGGGTATGCTTACGTTTACCCGCGTACTCGGCATCGGCGAAGGTCATCTGTTTCATCAGGGAAGCTCGGTGAAAGGTGTTGGGGTATTTTGCCAAATCAGGAAACCTTTTTCAGAGTTTCCCTAAGTACTCTCTGCTCAGTGTTGAATGGCTTGATTGCAGGTTGACCGGGCTTACGGATATAGAGTTTTGCAAGGCTTTAGCCACGTCGGGATTGGGGATTTTGCCTGGACGAAATTTTCATTGGGAGTCTTCGGCACATTGCAGTAATCACTTTAATGTGAGAATCAGTCTTTTAAAAAAAGGCAGCGATTTCAAGCGAGCGATGATTTTGCTGTCGGGGTTTTTAAATACATGGTCACCCTCGGCAGCGGGTACATCGCTTGGCCACCATTGATCCACATCTTATTCATGGGCTTTTCAAATGAATCGAAGCGTTTTAGTCACTGGACCAGGCTTCACAGATGGGCACTTTGAGTCGCTGCGGCATTCTGGGTTCGAGGTAATTCATAAACCGGACGATATACCGAAGGAAGAATTAGTCCGCCTATTGATCGATGCGGATGCCTACATTCTGGGTGGGGCCGAAAGGGTTGCCCAAGAAGAGTTGGTTCAGGCAAAAAAACTAAAGTGCATTTCTTTCGTGGGTACCGGTGCAGGCTCCTTTATTGATCTGCAGGCTGCGGAGGCGTTGGGTATTGCTGTTACCAATACGCCGGGGATCGCTGCAAGGGCAGTGGCGGAACACACATTAGGTTTGATGCTCGGGCTGAGACGTCGTTTGTTTGATGGCAATGGTGCTGTAAAACGTTCGTTCAGGCCCACCGTACTGTCAAGCGAAGTATCGGCATCTAAAATCGGCATTGTTGGCATGGGCGTTATCGGTTCGTGCCTTGCGCGAATGTTAACTAAAGGGATGGGGGTGAAAGTTTATTATGCAAGCCGTACCCGAAAAAGGGATATTGAAGACGATCTTGGATTGGTGTGGTGCACTCTGCAAGAGATTTTTGCAACCTGTGATATCGTAAGTCTGCTGGTGCCTTTAACCCCGGACACACGTTTTTTTGTCAACGACGCTCTTTTGAAATTGTCACCTAAACATCAGGTTATTATCAATACCGCCGATGCTAATTTGATTGATCCTGCCAGCCTAAAAGCGGCGCTCCAGGATAAGCGAATCGAGGCTGCGGCATTTGACGGTTATTATGTTGAGCCCATCCCCGCCGTTGAAGACGATCCGTTCGGATTTCTCGAACTGTCTGATAATGTCTTTGTTATTACTCCGCATGGTGCCGCAAAAACACCGCAAACCTGGCAGAGAATGATTGATTTGTCGGTGGCTAATCTTATTAATTTTAATTCGTGATTTTTGGAGTTTTAAGTGAGTGGACAAGCACGCGGGTTAAATGAAAAAGAAACGGTTTGCATGAGCGATAAATCGGTCAACTTATTAAAGTCTGCTATTGATGGGTGTGTCTTGACTCCGCGCGATCCCGAGTACGGTGACGCCAGGCTTATCTATAATCGAATGCATGATTCTATGCCGGCTGCCATCGTTTATCCTGAACACGTTGCCGACATCAGGACCTCTGCCTTAATGGCTGCAAAAGAAGGTGTTTCGTTCGCCATGAGAGGAGGAGGGCATCATATAGCAGGCTTTAGTACATGCGATGGCGGTATCGTGCTGGATTTTAAAAAGTGGAAAAATATCACGTTAGACGTCACGACAGGCATCTTGGCTGTTCAGCCAGGAGTGCGGCTTGCAGAAATTGATGAATTTCTTGTAAGCAGAAATCTGGTGATTCCTACAGGTACAGTCAGCGATACAGGCTTGATAGGCTTGACGCTGGGCGGAGGCATTGGTTGGTTAGTCGGCCTGTACGGTCTTACGTGTGACTGTCTCGTAGGGGCCGATGTCGTGCTTGCCGATGGTCGATTAGTTAAAGCTGAAGACAGTGAACACGGTGACTTGCTGTGGGCGCTCAAAGGTGGCAGTGGCGGATTTGGTGTCATCACCGAGTTGCGGTACAGACCCTTGCCTCTGCCTGCAACCTATTGTGGCTCAGGGAGTGTTTCACTTGCCGATACCGAAGCGTGTCTATCTCGTTTGGTATTTTTTCTAGAGACGCAATGCCCCGGAGAGCTGACCGTCGCACCCAATTTTTCCCGAGCCGTATCAGGCGACGTGGTTATGAATATTGATTATTGTTATTCAGGTACTGCGATCCGATGGATCGACACGTTGCAGGCGCTGATTCCCGAAGCCACGTGGGAAGCCGTCACGCGCTGGGACTTTCGCGACTGGCAACGAAATTTCGATGCCAAATTTTTACCCCCCATGCGTGGTTATTGGAAGTCGTCTTATACACCGTCCTGGGGGCTGGATTTTTCTTTGCTTGGCACACTGATGCAGAACGCGCCCGAAGGCAATTGCTCTATCCTGATTGAGCACCTTCACGGACGGTTTTGCGACAGCGATGACGCTCATTCAGCATTCCCATTAAGAGAGGCTCGTTTTGGCGTACTATTTTCTGCCCGCTGGTTGTCGGAAAGCGAGGATGCCGATTACATAGCGTGGGTGAAGAATGGAATCTTTTCTGTTGATCCTCAAGGGCGCTCTCTTTCGTATTCAAACTATACATCTGCAGATGATGTGGGCGCGGCTAAATCATTTTCAAAGCTTAGCCGTGCAAGGCTTTTTTCCATTAAAAGCGTTTATGATCCTGATCATTTTTTTAAGGGTAATCATGGTTCGTTGCTCTTTGCGGGCAGTGGCGAAGTCCACAGAGTTCAATGAGTTTCGTTTAATAACTTGGTCCGTCTCAGAAGGGTTGTTTTTTGAGCGGTATGATGACTTTTTAATAAGAGAGGCTGTCAATGGCGCTCACGCGACGTCAAGCACTTGGCCGTATTGCTGCGGTGGGCGGGACTAAGGCAGTTGCTTCGTATCCGATCCACGAACCCCACATTTCAAGCCACTGGCTGACGCCTGATGCTGTGCTCCCGTTTTCTTTCAGGAGCCAGCACCATGATGCGACCCGACGCCAAAGTCGAGAAAGTCTACCTCTATCCCAAACCCGTGGATTTCAGAAAATCCATCGATGGCTTAGCTGCTTTGGTCGAGTTGGATATTAAAGTGGCGGTCTTTGATCCGGTGCTCTTTGTCTTTCTCAACAAATCCCGGAATCGAGTGAAGATTTTGTATTGGGAGCGTAACGGCTTCTGCCTTTGGCTCAAGCGTCTCGAGTCCGAGCGTTTCAAAATCTCGCCAGATGATGTCGACGAAGCCATTGTGCTGACGGTTCAGGAATTGAATTGGCTGCTGGATGGATTTGATCTGTGGCGCAACCGTCCTCATAAGATTTTGACTCCAAGGTTTGTTGCCTGACGGGTATAATCCAGGGCATGCGACCATTGCCCGACAACCTTCCTGACGATCCCGTATTGCTCAAACAGATGCTGCTTGAGAGCTACGAAGCACGCTCGCGCGAACAGGAAGTTAAAGACGCCTACGCCACTCACATCGTTGATCTCAAAGAGCAGATCAAGCTGCTGCGTGACCGTATTTTTGGTCGAAAGTCCGAACAAACCGTCGAGCCTAATACCCCTCAACTTGCCTTGTTCAATGAACCTGAAAGCGAGCCTATGCTCCCGGTCGGCGATGCTGATGAGGAAGTAGTTGCTCCTGCGCCACGCCGTGGCAAGCGCAAGCCACTGTCGGCTGATCTGCCGCGCATTGAAGTCATCCACGAGCTGCCCGAACACGAACTGACCTGTGCCTGCGGTTGCCGCAAGCATGTCGTCAGCGAGGAAACCAGCGAGCAACTGGATATCGTGCCGATGCAGATTCGGGTGATCAAACACATCCGCAAAGTCTACGGCTGTCGTGGCTGTGAGTCGGCACCGGTCACAGCCGGCAAGCCTGCGCAGTTGATTGAAAAGAGCATGGCCAGCCCCAGCGTGTTGGCCATGCTGCTGACCACCAAGTATGTCGACGGCTTGCCGCTGCATCGTTTTGAAACGGTGCTAAGCCGACATGGCATAGAAATCCCGCGTCAAACGTTGGCCCGCTGGATTATCCAGTGCGGCGAACATTTGCAGCCGCTGTTAAATCTGATGCGTGATCGATTGCTGGAAAGCCCGGTCATCCACTGTGACGAAACCCGCGTTCAGGTACTGAAAGAACCAGATCGAGACCCGACCAGCCAATCCTGGATGTGGGTACAGGCCAGCGGGCCTCCAGATCATAAAGTCGTATTGTTCGACTACACTTCCAGCCGCGCGCAGGACGTACCGTTACGGCTGCTGGAAAGTTATCGCGGCTATGTGATGACTGATGATTACGCGGGCTATAACGCGCTGGCGTTACAACCGGGCGTGGAGCGCTTGGCGTGTATGGCCCATGCGCGGCGCAAATTTGTCGAAGCACAAAAAGTGCAACCTAAGGGCAAGACCGGGCGTGCCGATATCGCGCTGACGATGATCAATAAGCTGTACGGTATCGAGCGCGAATTGAAAGACGGCAGCGACGAACAGCGCTTTACCGGTCGGCAGGAGAAAAGCCTGCCAATCTTGGCTCAGTTGAAAAGCTGGCTGGATAAAACTCAGTCCCACGTGACGCCGCAAAGCGTGCTGGGCAAGGCAGTTGGTTATCTGGCGAATAACTGGAGTCGGCTGAAGCGTTACGTGGAAGCCGGCTTTTTACCGATCGACAACAACCCGGCAGAGCGCGCAATAAAGCCGTTTGTTATTGGGCGCAAAGCCTGGCTGTTCAGCGACACGCCTAAAGGCGCCACCGCCAGTGCACAGATCTATAGCTTGGTCGAGACCGCCAAGGTCAACGGCCAGGAGCCCTATACGTGGCTGCGCCACGTACTGGAGAGGTTGCCACTTGCGCAGTCGGTGGCCGACTATGAGGCGTTGCTGCCGTGGAACTGCTCACCGGAAATGCCAAGATAAACGGAAGCCGCATCTGATGGTAGGTGTGGTTGGTGGATCGCTTACGTTGCTTCTGCCATGGCAGCTTTGGGCCTGGGCCCATCTGGAGATTTGCAGCCTCAGCCGTTGAAACTGCCCAGTGATTTGGGGCACGGTAGTAAAGTTCTGGTGCTGGGGGCGGGTATCGCTGGGTTAGTGGCGGCATTTGAACTAAAGCGAGCGGGCTTCTGCGTCGAGGTGCTTGAAGCGCGAAACCGTGTGGGGGGTAAAAATTGGACGTTGCGAAAAGGCGAGCGTGTCGAAAATATGGACGGTCGTCGTCAGTCTGTCAATTTATCAGAGGGTCTGTATTTCAATGCGGGGCCGGCGCGTATACCCAGTCAACATCGAACGCTGCTCAATTACTGTGCTGAGCTGGGTGTTGAACTTGAAGTGTTGATTAACTCAAGTCACAGTGCTTTGTTGATGCCAGACTTGAATCAATCGCCTTTCACAGTGCGGCAAGCGCTTAATGACACACGTGGGCATATTTCAGGGTTGCTCGCGACCTCAATAAAGGGGCACGCTCTGGACAGTACCCTTGATGCCGAAGAACGTAGCCGATTACTGCAGTTCCTGAGAAACTACGGGGACCTTTCGGAAGCGCTGGCTTATGAGGGGAGCGCGCGAGCCGGGCATTTGAAAGTGTCTGATGTTCCTCAGAGCGTTCTCGACGATAAGTCTCCCTTGGCGCTGGAACACCTTTTGCACTCAGATATGTGGGATGAGTTACTGTTGTGCGAGTTTCCGGAGTATTCTCCTACCATGTTTCAGCCCGTTGGAGGAATGGATAGAATTGTCGAAGCGTTTTATCAGCGACTCACTAAAGAAGTGCATCTAGGGGCTGAGGTTCAAAAAATAAGCCAATGCACTGATCACGTCAATGTCACATGGCGTGATGGCGACGCTGGTAGGCTTCAAACGTCACAGGCTCACTTTGTTATTTCAACGTTGCCTTTTCCGCTGTTAGCAAACATCGACACGGATTTTAGCGACGCCGTATTATCTGTTGTCAGATCTGCTCGTCATGGGCACGCCACGAAAGTTGCCTGGCAATCAGAACGCTTTTGGGAACGTGATGACCGGATTTTCGGAGGTATCTCATGGTTGAACCATCCGGCGAGGATGTTGTGGTATCCCAGTGATCGATTAAATTCACCCCAAGGCGTATTGGTAGCCGGTTACTTTTTTGGTAAAGGAGCCAAGGCATTTAGTGATACGTCCTTTAACGAACAGTATTCGGTATCGACTTCTGCTGTTGAGCTTCTGCACCCGGGCGCCTCTCAATACTTGATGAATCCGATTTCGGTTTCGTGGGAACAACAACGTTATAGTGAGGGGCCGTGGCTGGAAGGTGGAACATCGTCGGAAAAGATAAGTCGCTTATTTCAGCAACCCTTGGGACGTATCTATTTTGCAGGTGATGGGCATGCTCAGAATGCTATTGGTGTCTGGCAAGAATCCGCTGCCAATTCAGCACGCTACGCGGTCTCACAACTGGCCGAGCGTTTCAGTCACTTTCGTGCGTCTAATCCGCGTGGATCCGATCTGTTGATCGGGTAGGTCCGGGAGAGCGAAATGCATATTCGAGAGCACTATTCATTTAAGCGAGGTCAATGTGACTACCCTGTCTGAACATCTGTTGGTTGACTCCGCCCCGGCTATAGTACCTGTCCACGTGATAGCTAGTGATGCCGAAGCTCTGCAGGCCGCTCGTGATTTCGCTGTTTACGCCAGCCTTGACGCTGTAGGGCGTGACCGCGAACGACGATTGCCTTGGGCTGAAATCGAGCGCTTCACCGCCAGCGGCCTGGGCGGTATTACCACGCCACTTGCGTACGGCGGGGCCGAGGTCAGTCATGTGACCCTCGCCGAAGTATTCAAGATCATTTGCCAGGCCGATCCAGCTCTGGGGCAGATTCCACAGAATCATTTTGGTGTTCTCAGCGTCGTGCGCCACGTCGCGGAGCCCGCGCAACAACAGCAACTGTTTCAGAGCATCCTGAAGGGGTGTCGCATAGGTAACGGCGGTGCAGAGCGAGGCACCAGAAACACCTTGGACATTCGCACTGTCGCCCACCGGGAGGCCGATGGTAGCTATAGGATCAAGGGCGAAAAATTTTATTCCACGGGAGCCTTGTTTGCTCATTGGGTAAGCATCAAGGCGCTGGACGATAATGGGAAAACTGTAATGGCTTTCATCGAACGTGGTACCCAGGGGCTGCGCATCGTCGATGACTGGTCCGGTTTCGGCCAGCGGACCACTGCCAGCGGGACCGTGCTGCTGGACGACGTGTCTGTGCCTGCCAAGCAGGTGGTGCCGTTTTATCGTTTGGACCAGAGCGCCAACATCCAGGGCTCGGTGTCGCAATTGATCCAGGCCGCGATCGATGCGGGTATTGCCCATGCCGCAGTAGCCGAGGCCATCACTTTCCTCCGGGATCGTGGTTGGAGTTCGCGCGATGCTCATGTCGAGCAGACGCTTACGGAGGCTCGCATTATGGTAGAAATTGCCAAGCTGCAGATTGAGCTGCTAGCCGCCGATGCTCTGCTCGAGCGCGCGGCCCGTACGCTGGATGAAGTTGCGCGTCAGCCCCTGGACGACGCTGCGGCGGCGCGGGCATCTGTCGCCGTCGCGGAGGCAAAGGTGATAACAACCGAGATCTCGTTGTTAGCCAGTGAAAAGCTCTTCGAGCTGGCCGGCCATGGCGCTACCCGAACCGAACTCAATCTAGACCGGCATTGGCGCAACGCCCGCACCCATACCGTGCATGACCCGGTGCGCTGGCAGGTTCACGCCGTCGGTAACTACCATCTTAACGGCGCCTGAGTCAGTGCCACTTTTGGATTTGAGCTCATGAACACACCTTTGCAACGACCCTTAGCAGATTCAACCGGGCTGATCGAAAACGATGCCCACGCCTTGGCTGTCGCTACGGCTCTGGCCCAAGAGTTCAGTATTGATGCTGCGCTACGGGATCGCGAAAGGCAGATTCCATATTCTGAACTCGATGCGGTTTCCCGATCCGGGATCCTGGGCATTTCCATACCCCTCGCTTTCGGCGGCGCAGAGGTCAACAACGTAATCCTGGCAAAGGTCATCGCCCAGATTGCCCAAGCCGACGGCTCACTGGGGCAAATTTTGCAGAACCACTTTCATACCTTGGAGGCGTTGCGCGTCTACGGTAGTCGGGCTCAGCAACAGCGGATATTCGCTGAGGTTCTGGCCGGTGCACTTTTCGGCGTTGCGGTGGACGAACAAGGCACCACGAACTCACAAATCTGCACTGCGGTTTTGGCCCCCAGCGGTGAAGGCTATCGCATTAGCGGTCGCAAGTTCTGCGCCACGTGCGCCCCTTATACCAGGCAGATTCTTGCGTCGGCAGTGGATGCGCAAGGCGCGCGGTATATGGTGTTCATAAGTCTTGATGCTTTAGGCCTGAGTATCGTCGATGACGGCTCTTGCTTTGGTCAGCGCACCGTCGGCGGCGGATCAGTGATGTTCGACAATGTTTATGTGACATCAAGTGATGTCGTACCTTTTCAGGTATCGCTAAATGACCCGAACTGCGTTGAACGGCACGCGCAGTTCATGCATGCCGCTGTAGGCACCGGTATCGCTCGCGCGGCCTATGAAGACACCCTGCGCTTCGTTCGGGAGCACGCGCGGCCTTGGCCAGAAGCCGCCGTCGATAAAGCCCGCGATGATCCTCTGACAATAATCGAGATCGGTCGGCTGATAATTCGTTTACATGCTGCCGAGGCGCTGCTTGAGCGCGCTGGCGCCGCCGTTGATCTAAATAGAAAGGCTGTCTGTGCCGAAAACGTCGCTCTGGCCTCTATGGTCGTGGCGGCAGCGCAAACCCTGAGCACTGAGGTATCTCTGGCTGCTGGCAGCAAGCTGATCGAGCTTGGAGGTGCGCGCGCCACCCTCAGCGACTACGGACTGGATCGACACTGGCGCAATGCCAGGGTACATACGTTATACGATCCGGCGCGCTGGGGGCCACACCAGCAAGGGCAACAGAAGCTGGCGCCGTTCTAAGGTATTTAGAGCAAGCCAATACGCTTCCAGAAACAGTGAATTGCAGTTGTGTCTCTGCGCGAGCAAGCAGCTGATCGAGGGCGAACAGCACGTCGAGAAACTCGCATTGAGTCGTCCGCCTTTCCACTCCGGCAAACGCTCAGTGCTCCAAATTTCTGTCAGTTGAGTCTAAGCAATCCGGCGCCTGACCCGACAGCATCTGGCACGCAGCGGCCGACGTTACCAGAGATTGACCTGGCGCAAAACAAACCCGCTGATACTGTTTCAGGGTGAAGAAATTAATTTATATATCTGTGATCCGGCCGATATATCCCTACGTATGCAGCGCTCTGCTCGCCAGAGCCTTGTGGAACAGGAGCCCCATGGACCCGCGTCTCGCTGGACTTTCTTTTTTACTCACGCTGGGATGGACCGGTGCCGTGCTGCTCGTCATCTGGTTTTACGCCTGAAAGGTGCGTGGCTTTTATCGTTTTACCGGGCTGTATACAGCGCAGGCTCGGCCAGTGATCGGGCAGGTTTGATGCGGCGTTTTTAGTGGTGGCGAACTAGTGGCTCTGGCGCTAGTCTGAATGACGTCGGGCGCAATCCGCCGCCGGTTTGCCCAGCGACTGCGGCCGTAGTACCTGGCCCTGATTACCTGACAGTTCGCGCTATGGAAGGCATTGAGAAAGACGATTACCCGGCTTGATCGGCAGGCACCACAGTCCGCACATGCGTGTGTCTGACAGGTCCTGCGCAGACCGGTGCTTTATAACAATACTTCCATAGATGTTTACTCGCAGAGTATTTTCACATGTCGACCACCACAGAAAGCACCCTCAAGGACAGAGCCGAGGTACAGCTGGACCTTCATTCGCTGATGGTAGCCATTGACCGGTCTCAGGCAATGATCGAGTTCGATCTCGAAGGCAATATCCTGCGGGCCAACGCCAACTTTCTGGAGTGCGTCGGGTATCGGCTGGAGGAAGTTCAGGGTCGCCACCACCGTATGTTCTGCACCCCGGAATACGCCTCCAGCGTCGAGTACGCATCGTTCTGGGAGACCCTCGGCAAGGGTGCTTTTGATGAAGGGCAATACAAACGTCTTGGCAAAAATGGTCGCGAGATCTGGTTGCAGGCGACCTATAACCCGGTTTTTGACGAACAGGGCAACCCGTTCAAAGTGGTGAAGTTTGCCACCGACGTGACTCAGCAGCGCAAGACCCACGCCGAGTATGAAGGCAAGGTCGCGGCTATCGATCGCTCCCAGGGCATCATTGAATTCGATCTGAACGGTCGGGTGCTCAATGCCAACGAAAACTTTCTCAAGGTGCTGGGTTATCGTCTGGATGAAATCCAGGGCCAGCATCACCGCATGTTTTGTGACGACGATTACCTGAACAGCCCGGCCTACCGTGCGTTCTGGGCCAAGCTTGAACGTGGCGAATATGACTCCGGCGAATACAAGCGCGTCGGCAAGAACGGTCGCGAGCTGTGGATCAGTGCCACCTACAACCCGATCTTCGATCCGGACGGTCGCCCTTATAAAGTGGTGAAGTTTGCCAACGACGTCACTGAGAGCCGAGCCCGTCAGGCCGAGTACGCGGGCAAAGTTACCGCTATCGAACGTTCCCAGGCCGTTATTGAATTTGACCTGACCGGCAGAGTGCTGACGGCGAACCGCAACTTTCTGGCGGTGTTCGGTTACGATCTGGACGAAGTTGTCGGTGAACACCACCGCATGTTCTGTTCCGAGGAGTTTGTCAGCAGCCTGCAGTACCGCGAACTGTGGGAAAAACTCGGTCGTGGCGAGTACGACGCCAACGAGTACAAGCGCAAACGCAAGGACGGCAAGGAAATCTGGATTCAGGCGACCTACAACCCGATCTTCGATGCGCAGGGCAAACCCTACAAGATCGTCAAGTTCGCACTGGACGTGACCGAAGCGAAGGAAACCAGTGTCGAGGACAAGGGCAAGGTCAATGCCATTAATCGCGCTCAGGCGGTTATCGAATTCGACATGGCCGGTAATATTCTGGCGGCCAACGCCAACTTCCTCAAAGCGCTGGGTTATGGCCTTCAGGAAATAAAGGGCCAGCACCACCGCATCTTTTGTGAAGAAGAATACGTGCGCGGCACCGAATACCGTGAGTTCTGGCACGGGCTGGGGCAGGGCGAGTTCCACTCCGGGCGCTTCATGCGGGTCAGCAAATACGGGCAGAAAATCTGGATTCAGGCGACTTACAGCCCGATCTTCGACCACGACGGTCTGCCGTTCAAGGTCGTTAAATTTGCCACCGATATCACCCGCCAGGTTGAGATGGAGCAGGCGATTGAAGCCAAGACCCGCGCCATGGGCGAGTCGGTGAAGGCGTTGATGAACGCTATTTCTTATGTAGCGCAGAGCACCGACACCGCCACCGAGCTTGCCAGGTTGACCCGCGAGCAAGCCAGCAGCGGTTCACAGACGCTGGTCAAGGCGTCCGATGCCATGGACATGATTGCCAAGTCGGCCGAGGGTATTCAGGACATCATTCAGGTGATCAGCGAGATCGCCAGCCAGACCAACATGCTGGCGTTCAACGCAGCCATCGAGGCCGCCAGAGCCGGTGAGCACGGCCTTGGCTTCTCTGTCGTCGCCGATGAAGTGCGCAAGCTTGCCGAAAAGTCCTCGCGGGCCACCAAGGAAATCAACAAGCTGATTCTCGAAACGGTAAGCCGCATCGAGTCGGGCAACGAGATCTCCCGCAGTGCCGGCGAGGCGTTCGAGCATATTGTGAACGGCGTGATGCAGACCACTCAGGCGATCGACGGCATCAACACCGCAACCGAGAAGCAGCGCTTGTCAGCGCAGGAGGTCGAAACATTGATCACCGAGCTGCATAAAGCCAACCTGACCAGTTACAGCCAGACCCTGGACAAGGGATCCATCGGACAACCTGCATGAGCAGCTTGAATGCCTATGGCGTCGTGCAGATCAACGGCGTTTATCTGGCGGTGGTGGCCGATGCGCTGATGGAGGCGGTGCACTGGCCTGCGGACCTGCATCCTCACCCGCTGACTCGTGGCGCGCTGCGCGGGGTTTTTACTCTGCGCGGCAAGCCGGTGCCGTTGGTGGACCTGCGCAGTGAACTGGCCGAAGGGGGCGACGTTACCTCCGCCACGCCACTGGTTGCGATTCTCAAATACGGCGGCGGTTATCTTGGCCTGGCGATCGATGCGGTCTGCGACATCCTCAAGGCCCGCGACTCGCAGTTCAGCCCGCTGGGGCCCGGCGGCACCAGCGTCGGGCTGCTGCCAGCGCTGCTGTTGAACGCAGATGAGTCGCGGATGATCTACAAGCTGGACCTTGGCGTGCTGAGCAGTCTGCCGGGCGTGCTGTTTGCGGCTGATCCGAGTGCGCAGATCCTCAAGGAAGAGGCGCTGGCGGCCAAGAATCGCCTGCTGCACTACCTGGTGTTCGAGTGTGACGGTCGAAACTTCTGTATCGATGCGAGCGTTGTGACCGAATTGGTGGATGGTCCCGAGATCACCGCATCGGACTTTGCCAGCGACTGTTGTTTTGGCGTCACGTCGGTGCGTGGCACCAAAGTACCTGCGCTGAGCCTTTCCGAAGTGCTGGGGCTGGATCATCAACGTCAGACGTCCAAGCCGCAGTTGCTGCTGTTGACCGCGCCGGATGGCCGTGTGTGCGGCTTTGGTTACGACCGCATGGTCGCCATTCAGCGTCAGGACCCCGACAGCCTGCTGGCTGCGCCGGGTTATGGCCTGCCGCACCCGGAGCTGCTGGCCGGGGTGATGAACCTTGAGGAAGGCCAGCAGGCGTTACTGCTCGACCACCCGATGCTGTTGCAGCGACCGGAAGTCAAAAGCTACACCCAGGTTTACCAGCATGACGTCAAACCGGCGCAAGCCTCGCATGACGTGACCAAAGCTATGCTGCGCCATGCCTGCCTGCTGTTCGACGCGCCGACCCGCTTTGTCGCGCCGTTGAGCCAGATTGTGGAGATCATGAGCGTGCCGCAACAGCTGATCGGGCTGTTGCAACCGGCGACCCACCTGCTGGGGCAGTTCAATCTGCGTGGCGAACAAGTACCGCTGATTTGCCTGAGCAGTCTGTTGGGTGAAGGCACGCAGCCTCAGGACGACGTGTCGCGAGTACTGATCGTGCGCGGCGAGCGCTCCTGCTTCGGCTTTGCGGTCAGCCGGGTCGAGGCGATCGACGCCTTCAATCAGTTTGATCCGGCCATGCTTGATCAAGGCTGGCAGGCCAATACCGGCAAGGGGATCTCGGTCAACGACCGGGTGCGCTCGCTGGTCAGCGTCGGCAGTCAGGAGCGCAGCTGGCGCGCAACCCTGCTCGACCTGCAAGGGCTGGCCAGGCAACTGGAGCGCAGCGTCAACCAACGCAGCGCGGCCGTGCAATCGGTCTGAACCGAATGCTCCGCGTGTGGCCTTATTACCTATACACACGCGGAGGATCCGACCATGACCGAGAAAAAAGACGAGAAGAAGCCAGAACCGGCAAGCGACGTACCAGCGCATTCGACGCCGGAAGAAAAGGAACGCCTGAAAGACTTCAACAAGGATGGCATTCCGCCTGGGGTCTGCTGATTGCCCTGACGTCTGTTTTCCGAAGCGCCCGGCCTTTTTCAGGCCGGGCGTTATCGTTTCAGGGCTTTATGACTCATTCACCACTGTTGGCGAACGCCAGCAGCCCTGCACCTTCCATCCGGTAACGCACCCATTCGCTTTGCGGCTCTGCACCGATCGCTTCGTAAAACCGGATAGCGGGCTCGTTCCAGTCCAGCACGCTCCATTCGAGGCGGCCGCAATCGTTGGCCACGGCTTCGCGAGCGATGTGTCGAAGCAGGGCGCGGCCTGCGCCGACGCCGCGCTGCTCAGGGGTGATGTACAGGTCTTCCAGATACACCCCGTTACGCCCCAGCCAGGTGGAATAGCTGTAGAAATACACGGCGTAGCCAATGGGCTTGCCGTCGTACAGGCACATCAGCGCGCTGGCAGGTGCATTGTCAGCAAACAGAGACTTCTGAATGTCTTCGGCACTGGCCTTGACTTCATGCCCGGCGCGCTCGTAGATCGCAAGTTCGGTGATGAATGCCAGAATCTGACTGACGTCAGCGACAGTGGCAGGGCGGATTTCGAGGGGCACGGAGGCACTCCTTGGCTGATGGGCGCAGCATGATAGCCGCAGTCGTCAGTCAGTCGATAGTCACGCGTCGCGCAGCAAGTCGTTGGCGTTGAGCAGTTGGTAGACGATCTGCGGGCGTGCTTCCAGAGCGCTGCGGATTGCGCTTGCGACCAGTTTGCGTGTCTTGCGGCACAGCCCGGTCTTTTTCTCGACGACAATGCTGATGCCGCGCATGGTGCGCACTTCGTTGAAGCCCGGTGCGATTTCAATGCGCACGCCCAGTTGCTCGAAAATCCTGCGCTGCATGTGCTGCAGATCTTCCAGGCTTTCGACACGGCCCAGGCGTTCGAGCAGCGTGATTTCCGCGTCACGGGTCAGCTTGAGTATGCGCCGGTCGGCATCCTCGGCCTCCAGCCGTTCGCGCTCGCAGTCGCAAGCGCCGGGCGGGCAGGGGTTACGGATTTTGACGGGTGGGTTCATGGACGCAGCATAGCGATGGATGTGGGCTTGTGACCACACCCATTTACAGCAGATCAGTTAGGCCACTTCATCTCGCCCTTGATGACCTTGGCACTCAGTTCCAGCGAGCTGGGCTCGGCCAGTTGCGGCCAGGCTTTCTGCATGGTATCGATCAGGGCCTTGGCGTCCTTGGCTTTGGCCGCTTGTTGTTCAAAGGATTTCAGATAGTCGGCGGTGAAGGCAACCGCTTGGGTGCCTTGAGGAATCTGCCCGAGGTAATGGCCTGGGATCACGGTGGCCGGTTTCAGCGCTTCGATGCCCTTGAGTGTGGCGAGCCAGTCCTGACGGGACTTGGGGCTCTGTGTGTCGGCTACCCAAACGTGAATGCCGCTGGACACCACGACGCCACCGACGACGGCCTTGAGCGATGGAATCCATACATAGCTGCGTTCCGGAGCCGTGCCTGTCAAACCTTTGATCTCCAGCGGCTGACCTTCGAGGGTCAGGTGATCACCCTCCAGCACTTCGGGCAGCACCAGTTTTTCCGGGGCGTTGTCTTTCAGGATGGGGCTCCAGTAGGCAAGCTTGCCTTGCATCGAGGCCTTGATCGCTTTGACGGTAGGCGCGCTGGCAACGATTTTTGCATCGGGGAAAGCCGCTTGTATGACCTCCAGACCGAAGTAGTAATCCGGGTCGCTGTGGCTAATATAGACAGTGGTGAGCTTCTTGCCGGTGGCCTTGATCTTCGCGACCAGCGCCTGAGCATCGTTGCGCTGAAACTGCGCATCGATCAGCACCGCATCATGCTTGCCGGTGACCAGTTCTGAGGACACCGGGAAGATGGCTTTTTCGGCCGGGTTGTAGACCTCGATCGCCAATGGGGCGGCAGCGTGGGCGGCGAGCGGGAGCAACGTAGCGAGGGGCAGGGCGGCGAGGGACAGGGCAAGCAGGGAGTTGCGCAACATGAGGCACGACCTTTGGCGGGCAGGACTGAGGCCCCTATCTTAAGTTGCTTTAAATGAAACAAAAGCCTCAGTATTGGCAACTATAGATTGCTTGAATCGGACGAATAATGGATCGCATCACGGCGGCGAGGGTGTTCATCGCCATCAACGAACGCGGCAGCCTCATCGCTGCCGCCGAAACGCTGGATATGTCCAGAGCGATGGTCACCCGCTATCTGGCGCAGATGGAACGTTGGGCGGGCGCAAGGTTGCTGCACCGCACCACCCGTAAACTTGGGCTGACGGCGCCGGGGCAGGCGACATTGCTGCGTTGCCAGCAGTTGCTGGAGCTGGCCGATGCCGTGCCTCTGGCCGCCGACACACACGTCGACGAACCGCGCGGCATGGTGCGCATTGCCTGCTCACAGTCCCTGGCGCAGGCGGTCCTGGCGCAGGCGGTCACCGCCTACCTGCAGCGCTATCCCGGCACGTCGGTGGATTTTCAGATCGGCAATGAAGCGGTGGACTTGGTGAGTGAACGCATCGATCTGGCCATCCGCATCACCAATCAGCTGGACCCCAACCTGATCGCTCGACCGCTGGGGCATTGCGATTCGCGGGTTTGCGCGTCGCCGGCGTACCTCGCTGCACACGGCACGCCGTCCAGGCCGCAGGAATTGAGCGCTCATAATTGCCTGACCTATTCCTACTTCGGTAAAAGCCTATGGGAGTTCACCCGTCAGCACACGCAGCTCAGTGTGCCGGTGGGCGGCAACCTCAGCGCCAACGATTCAGTTGTATTGCTGGAAGCCGCAGCGGCAGGCGCGGGTATTGCCTTGCAGCCGGTGCATTCGGTAGCGCCGTTGATTGCCAGCGGCAAGTTGATTGCGCTGATGCCCGACTATCAGCCACGCGCGCTGGGGATACACGCGATCTACACCTCACGGCATCACCAGTCAGCGACCCTGCGTACCCTGCTGGATTTTCTGGCTGAGTGGTTTGCGAGAGGGTGAGGCCTGCTCAAGACCGGACGCGGAGCGTCGCACGATAGTGGGTTATCGTTGCCTACGCTCCAGCAGGAATGCAGTTCTCTATGCTCTGTGTCGCACGATAGCGGCGGTTACCGCCGCGCTACGCATCAAGTCTTGAACTTGCGCACCAGGCCGTCGAGTTCGCTGGACAGTGTCTCCAGGCTTCTGGAGTCGGCGCGGGCCGAGTCCGAAAGGTCGGCGATCAACTGAGCATCGCCATGGATCTGGCTGATGTGGCGGTTGATGTCCTCGGCGACCTGATGCTGTTCTTCAGCGGCAGTTGCGATCTGGGTGTTCATGTCGCGAATCACATCCACCGACTCACGAATCTGCCCAAAACTGCTACGTGCCTGCCCGATCTTGGTCACCGACTGCTGCGACACTTCAAGGCTGGAATGCATCTGTTGCGCCACCGAAGCAGTGCGTCTGGCCAGGTTGCCCAGCAGGCTGTCGATCTCGGCAGTAGAGTCGGCGGTGCGCTTGGCCAGCGCGCGAACTTCGTCGGCCACCACGGCAAAGCCGCGACCCTGTTCACCCGCGCGCGCCGCTTCAATGGCTGCGTTGAGGGCCAAAAGGTTGGTCTGTTCGGCGATCGAGCGGATGGTGTTCAAAATCGACTGAATGCCCGTGCTGTCTTTTTCCAGCTGGGTCATGTCCTTGGCTGAGCGGGCCAGTTCTTCGCTCAACTGATCAACGCTGCGCACCGCATCATCAATCTGCCGCTGGCCTTCGCGGGCCTGTTGCTGACCGCTGTCGGCGGAATCGGCGGCCTGGCTGCAGGAGCGGGCGACTTCGTTGGAGGTGGCGACCATCTCATGGAAGGCGGTTGACACCATGTCCACCGCCTCGCGCTGACGCCCGGCGGCTTCGGCCATGTCGTTGGAGACACGGGTGGAGCTGTGCGATGCCTCGAGAATTTTCCCGGCGGCCTGACCAATATGCTGGATCAGGTTGCGAATTGCAGTGAGGAACTTGTTGAACCAGCCCGCCAGCTGCGCGGTTTCGTCGGTGCCACGCACGGCGAGGTTCTGGGTCAGGTCGCCTTCGCCACCGGCAATGCCTTCAAGGCCAGTGGAAACACTATGGATCGGACGCACGATGACACTGGCAAAACTTGCCCCGACAATCGCGAACACCAGCGCCAGCACGGCAGCGATGATGCCGATCAGCCAGGTCAGGCGAGTGGCCGAGGCCATCACTTCGTCTTGCTTGATCAGGCCGATAAAGTTCCAGCCCAGTTGCTCGGAAGGGTAGACGTTGGCCATGTAACGCTCGCCATTGAGCGTCAACTCGACCAGACCACTGCCGGTTTTTGCCAGTTCGGCGAAACCGTCGCCCAGTTCACCCAGCTTCTTGAAGTTATGCTCTGGCTGTTTGGGGGCGACCAGCACTGTGCCGTTCTTTTCCATCAGCATCAGGTAGCCGCTTTCACCCAGCTTGATCTGCTTGACGATGTTGGTCAGTTGCTTGAGTGACACGTCGATGTTGACCACGCCACCGGGGTTGCCGAGCTTGTTGGGGATCGCCCGGATGGTGCTGACCAGCACCGCATCATCGTTGGCCCAGTAGTACGCATCGCTGCGCACAGTCTTGCCTGCATTGGCCATTGCGGTCTTGTACCACGGCCGGACACGCGGGTCGTAGTTGCTCATTTTCGGGTCGTCCGGCGTCATGATGTAGCTGCCGTTGATCAGACCGTAAGAAACGTAGGCGTAGGCCGGGTGGGCCTTGGCAATGCTGGCGAACAGCTCGGTGGCCTGTCTGTCGTTTTCCGACTGCGCGGTAGCGGCGGCGCCCATATAGTTACGAAAGTCATCGCTTGCACCGGCGATCAGCGGGTGCGCAGCGATGTAGTTGACGTTCTGCGTGATGCCGTCGAAGAACAATTGCATGGCGTTGTCGACCTGACGAATTTCCCGCCCGCTGCTGTCGACAAAGTCGCTGGTCGCCTTGTCGCGCAGGTTCACAATTACAATTGCAGCCACGACCACGATGGGCAAACACGCAATCACTGCGAAAGCCCACGTCAATTTCTGTTTGATATTCATTTGAGCTCCGGAGTCTATTACTACCGCAAGTGTCGGGCGCTGCATGGCTGCATGGCTGCATGGCTGCATGGCTGCATGGCTGCATGGCTGCATGGCTGCATGGCTGCAGTCTGTCGCGCCGAGCCTTCACCCGGAGCTTTGTCTCATGGTCTACCGAGAATGCAACGGCTTGTTGCCAGGATTCTTTAGGCAGGATGGCGCTAACGGGTATGTTTGTCGTTTCTGGGTCAGGGACGTGCCGCACGCCCTGACAGGTAAGTCGATTTTTACAGGCAGCGCCCGCCAAACTCGGTCATGGCGTCCAGCATCGCGTCCTTGAAGTACGCCAGCGAGGCGCGATCAAAGAGAATCTGCATACGAGGCCCGGTTTCTGCACCGACGTTGATGACGATCACGTTGATCCGCGCCGCCGAGGTCTGCGCCACCGAGCCGGGGCCGAAGGCCTGCGGGCGCAGGTCCACGCCGCACACTTTGGCCATCACCTGCGCAATGCACGCGCCACTCAGTTGTAGCCAGGCGTGGCTGTCTTCACGGGGCAGCAGGTAATTGGCGCTGTGGTCCAGTTCCCAGCGAGCTTCTTCATCGGCGATACGCTGCCCTTGATCAAGCCGGCTGCCCAACAGCAGGTACTCGGTCAGTGACAGACGAGCAACGTGGCTGCCGTCGGGCTGGGTAATGGCGCGATTGGGCGTCTCGGGCAGGCTGAAACCGCGTGCGGTCAGGTAGTCGGCCGTTTGCGCACCGCGAAACCCCACGCGTGGCAGGTCGGTCAGGTCTTCCAGTGTGCAAAGTGAGGTGGCATCAAGTTCGACAGGGCGGTCTGTGGTAAGACTGGTCATGGTTCAGAGCTCCTGGCGCTGGTTTTCAGGGTCGAAAAAGGGCAGTTTCACGACGGTGGCCTGAACCACCACGCCGTCTTCGACGCGGATCGGAATCTGCTGGCCGGGCGTGCTCTGATCGAACGCGGCGTAGGCCATGCCGATAATCATGTCGAGGGTTTGCGAGTACTCGCAGGAGGTGACATTGCCGCTGATGTCCGCGCCTTTGAGCACCAGATGGCCCTCAAGCGGCAGCGGGCTGGCTTTGGGCAGGGTGAAACCGACCAGTTTGCGCTTTTGCGGCAAGGCTTCGAGGATGTCCACCGCGCGGCGGCCGACGAAGAACGGCTTGGTTCGACTGACCGCCCAGCCCATGTCGATCTCGCCGGGATGCGTCATGCCATCGGTGTCCTGACTGATGATCACATGGCCTTTTTCAAGGCGTAACAGACGCTGGGTCTCGACGCCGAAAGGGCGCATGTCGAACGCCTTGCCCGCTTCGCTCAGCGCATCCCACAGCTTGAGGGCATGCCGCGCCGCAACGTGGATCTCGTAGCCCAGTTCGCCGACGAAGCCGACTCGCAGCAAGCGTGCCTTGATGCCTGCAACAGTGCCTTGCCGCACGCCAAGATAGGGAAAACCCTCGGTAGACAGGTCAAGATCGCTGCACACCTGCGCCAGCACCTTGCGTGAATCCGGGCCTGCCACGTTGACCGCCGCAATGGCCGCCGTGACGTTGGTGATGTCCACGTTCAGACGCCATTGCGCGTTCCACTTGAGCATCTGCTGATAGATACGATCCACGCCGCTGGTGGTGGCGGTGACGTAGAAATGCTGTTCGGCAAACCGTGCACACACGCCGTCATCGATCACCACGCCCTGTTCGTTGGTCATCAATGCATAGCGCGAACGCCCGACTGGCTGCTTGAGGAAGGCGAAGGTATACATACGGTTGAGTAGCTCGGCGGCGTCCGGGCCGCGTATGTCCAGGCCGCCGAGGGTCGAGACGTCGATGATGCCGACCTTGTTACGCACGTGCAGGGCTTCCTGCTGCATGCAGGCATCACGTCGCGACGGCTTGCCGTAGAACGCCGGGCGCTGCCAGATCCCGGCGGGCATCATTTTCGCGCCTGCCTGCACGTGCCGTTGATGCATGGGCGTCTGGCGGTACGGGTCGAAGGCGCGACCCGCCACGTGCGCCAGTTTCTCGGCCTCGAAGGGCGGACGCGCCGTAGTCACGCCGGTTTCGCTGATGCTGCGCTGGGTTGACGCCGCCACCAGGCGTGCAGTCGGCAGCGCAGAGTGGCGGCCTTGCGACGGGCCCATGCCGACCGTGGAGTAGCGTTTGACCAGTTGGATGTCGCGGTAGCCGATGCGCGTGGCGTTGACGATGTCGCGCACTTGCAGGTCTTCATCGAAATCGACGAAATCCTTGCCCTTGGGGTGCGGGAAGATCGGCCAGCTGAAATTGACCTTTGCTTCAGGGCGCAACGCAGGCGGATTTTGGTTGGGTTCCAGGCCTGGCGCCGAGAGCATTCCGCCGGCGGCATGGGTAGCGTCTGCCAGCACGTTATCCAGCACGTGATAGCCATTGACCGAGCCTGCAATGCCCAGGTTCTGCGGCAGGCCGCTGAGGGTGAATTCGGCCTGTTGATCGTCGTAGGCAAGCTTGCCGCCCGCCTGACAAAGCAACTGATAGACCGGCATGTAGCCGCCCGACATGCACAGCAGGTCGCACTCGACACTCAAGCCATGATTGGCCACTTGGCCTTGACCGGTGATCTTGCGCAGTTCGGCACCGCTGACATGGCGCATGCCTTTTTCGTGCAGCGCCTCGTAGACCGTGGTGCTCATGTGGCACGCGATGCCGCGCTTCTCCAGGGCGAGCTGTAATTCTCGATCCGCTGGGTTGGTGCGCATGTCGGCAACGGCGACCACCTCCACGCCCTGATCGTGCAAATCCAGGGCGGCGAGGTAGCCGTCATCATTGCCGGTCAGCACCACCGCGCGTTTGCCCGGCTTGACTGCGTAGAGCTTCATCAGGCGCTGCACGGCGCTGGTCAGCATCACGCCGGGCAAATCGTTGTTACGAAAAATCACCGGCTGATCCAGAGAACCGCTGCACACCAGGCATTGCGTGGCGCGCACTTTGTACAGGCGCTTGCCTTGAATCACCGGCAGGTAATTGTCGGTAAACCAGGCATTGCACGTGGCCTGTTTGAGCACCTGAATATTGTCGTGTGCTTCTACCGCAGCGACCAGTTCGAGGCGCAGTTGTTCGGCACGCTGGCCGTCGATATCGAAGCGCGCGTAGGTCAGCGAGCCGCCGAGAATGGGCTGCTGCTCGATCAGCAACACCTGGGCCCCGGCGTTGGCGGCAGTCAGCGCTGCCTGCAACCCGGCAGGCCCTGCGCCGATCACCGCCAGGTCAGTGAACAGATAGGCCTTGTCGTAATACTCAGGCTGGAAATTCAGGTCCAGCACGCCCAGACCGGCCTTTTTGCGAATGATCGGCTCCCAGATTTTCCACATGCCTTTGGGCTTGTAGAAGGATCGGTAATAGAAGCCCACCGGCATGAATTTTGAGAACTTGCCCAGGTACGCATCCTTGTCGTTGTCCAGCGAGCCGTTGAAGTTCTGCCCGTTGGCCTGCAGGCCTTCGTGCAGCGCGAAGGTATCGGCCAGCACGTTGGGCTCGTGAGGCAACTGGATCAGGCTGTTGGCGTCCTGTCCGGCCATGGTCAGCGGGCCACGCGGGCGGCGGTATTTGAACGAGCGCGAAAGCAGAAAACGACCGTTGGCCAACAGGGCGCTGGCAATGCTGTCGCCTTGTAGGCCCTGATAGGTTCTACCGTCGAAACTGAACGTGAGCGGCTGGTTGCGATCGATCAGCAGGCCCATGGGCGCGGGCAGGCGGGCGGGGGTGTTCATCCTGCGATCTCCTTGGAAGGGGCGGGGGCGAAGTCCATGCGAGTGGTGAAGATCTCCCTCGGGTCGAAGGTGCGAATGATCTCGTCGCTGCCGGTATGGCGTTCGGCCAGAAACCAGTAATTGGTCGGGGTGTGCATCCACCATTCACGCACCACGCCCAGGGTGTCTTCACTGTTGAACACGTAGTCGGCCCATTCGGCATCGCTGCAGGTCTGCGGGTCGGGCATGGGTTTGAATTCGCCGCCGTAGGTGAACTCGCTGATGTTGCGCGGCCCGTTGAGCGGGCAAGTCATGATTTTCATGTGTCGCTCTCCGTCAGTGGCTGGCCGCTGTGGCGCCCATTTCGTTGACTTGCTCAAAGGTCGAGAAACGTTCCAGGCCGAACGGCTTGATCAGCTCCGGCACTTTGCCGCCGCTGGCCACCAGCTCTGCCATGGTTTTGCCGCAGATCGGCGTGGCCTTGAACCCCCAGGTGCCCCAGCCTGCGTCCAGGTAGTAATTCTTGACCGGTGACAGGCCCATGATCGGGCTGTAATCCGGGGTCATGTCAGTGATACCGGCCCATTGGCGCATCAATTTGGCGTTGGCCAGAAACGGAAACATCTCGATGGCATGAGCCAGCAGGCTTTCCTTGAGGTCCAGCGTCGAGCGGCTGTTGAACAGCGGGTACGGGTCCGAGCCTCCACCGAACACCACCTCGCCACGGCTGGTCTGCTGCACGTAGCAGTGCAGGGCGGACGAACTCACCAGCGGGTCGAGAAAGGGCTTGAAAGGCTGAGTGACCATCGCTTGCAGCGGGAAGGTCTGGATTGGCGAGCGAATACCGGCCTTTTTCATCATCTGCGAGCTCATGCCCGCGACCGCCTGCACCGCGCAGCCGCACTGGAGGGTGCCGCGATTGGTTTTCACCGCCGTAATGGTGCCATTCTCGATCACCAGTTCCTGCACTTCGGTCAGTTGATGAATCTCCACGCCACGCTTGGCGGCCTGCTTGGCGTAGCCCCAGGCGACCGCATCGTGCCGCGCGGTGCCACCGTCGATGTGCCACAAGCCTGCCAATACCGGCAGATGGCCAGGGTCCAGATTGAGGCTCGGCACCAGTTCGCGGATCTGCTGGCGGTCGATCATCTCGGTACGGCCGCCGAAATGTTTGTTGACCTCGGCGCGCTGGCGGAACGAACGCACCGTGGCGTCGGTGTGCGCCAGGGTCAGTTGGCCGCGCTCGGAGTACATGATGTTGAAATCGAATTCGTTGGACAGGCCCTGAAACATCTTCACTGACTCGGCATAGAACTTCACGCCCTCGCTGGTCAGGTAGTTGGAGCGGATCACGGCGGTGTTGCGCGCGGTGTTGCCGCCGCCCAGGTAGCCTTTTTCCAGCACCGCGATATTGGTGATGCCGTGGTATTTCGACAGGTAGTAAGCGGTTGCCAGCCCATGACCGCCGCCGCCGATGATCACCACGTCATACGAGGATTTGAGTTCCTTGGGCGCCGGCAGATCCACCTCGACCGGGTACTCCGAGCTGAGCCCGTATTTCAGTAAATTGAAAGGCATACGGCCTCCGATTGGCTGCGTTGCGCGTGGGCTTGCTGTCTGGCAGCGGTGACTGTGTTTTTCATCAGAAAAGCGATGGTCATCGGCCCGACGCCTCCGGGCACCGGGGTGATGGCGGAAACGACATCGAGTGCGTTATCGAAATCGACGTCGCCCACCAGGCGGCTGCGGCCTTGATCGTCGATACGGTTGATGCCGACATCGATCACCACCGCGCCGGGTTTCAACCAGCCAGCATCGATCATGCGCGGCCGGCCAACCGCCGCAACGACGATGTCCGCCAGTTGGCACAAGGCCTTGGCGTCAGTGCTGCGCGAATGCACCACGGTCACCGAACAGTGGGCTTGCAGCAGCAGGGCGGCCATCGGTTTACCGACAATGTTGGAGCGACCGATCACCACCGCATGCTTGCCGGTCAGGTCACCGCAGGTCTCTTTGAGCAAGTGCATGCAGCCGCTGGGCGTGCAGGGCGTCAATACGTTGCGCCCTTGGCTGAGGCCGCCGACGTTTTCACTGTGAAAACCGTCGACATCCTTGGCTGCCGCGATGGCCTGCAACGCATGGGCTTCGTTTATATGGGCCGGTAGCGGCAGTTGCAGCAGAATGCCGTTCACCGAGCGATCAGTATTGAGTTCGGCGATCAACGCCAGCAGGCGCGCTTCACTGCAGTCGGCCGGCAGACGGTGTTCCAGCGAGCGAATGCCGGCTTCTTCGGCGCGCACTATCTTGTTGCGTATATACACCTCGCTGGCGGGGTCGTTACCGACAAGGATGACTGCCAAAGCCGGTTCGATGCCTTCGGCTTTCAAGGTGTGCACGTCGTCTCTGACCTGTCCCAGCACACGGGCGGCTGCGGCCTTGCCGTCGATGATGCGCGCGCTCATCGAAAGATCACCGTTCGGTCCGTGTTGAGAAACACCCGATGTTCCAAGTGGTATTTCACCGCCCTGGAAAGCGCGATGGTTTCGTTGTTGCGGCCTGCGGCGACCAGATCATCCGGCAGGTAAACGTGATCGACACGCTGCACTTCCTGCTCGATGATCGGGCCTTCGTCCAGATCGCTGGTGACGTAATGCGCGGTCGCGCCAATCAGCTTCACGCCACGCTCGTAAGCCTGGTGATACGGCTTGGCGCCCTTGAAACCCGGCAGAAACGAGTGATGGATGTTGATCGCCCGGCCTGCAAGCTGCCTGCACAAGTCATCTGAGAGAATCTGCATGTAACGCGCCAGCACCACCAGTTCAGTGCCGGTTTCATCGACCACTTTCATCAGCGCAGCTTCCTGCGCGGCCTTGGTGTCTTTGCTCACGGGCAGGTAAATAAAGCGAATGCCCTCACGCTCGGCCATTGCTCGCAAGTCCAGGTGGTTGGACACGATGGCGGTGATGGTCATGTCCATTTCGCCCTTGTGATGGCGATACAGCAGGTCAGTCAGGCAGTGATCGAACTTGCTGACCATCAACAGCACACGCATCGGCCGACGCGTGTCATGCAGCTCCCACTGCATGGCAAAGTCCTTGGCCACCGCATCGAATCCGGCCTTTAACTGCTGGATATCGCCGTCGTGACCATCGTTGAAGCGAAACACCGCGCGCATGAAAAAGGTACCGCTGAACTCGTCATCGAACTGGGCCATTTCACCGATGTAGCAGCTGTTGCCAGCCAGGTAGGAAGTCACCGCCGCGACAATGCCGGAAGTCGCCGGGCAGCTGATCTTCAGGATGAAATGGTTCTTCTCGTGTTGCATGGCTTGTCCTCTGGAGGGTGGCGGCAGCTCATTACAAAGGCGAAAAAGGTCAGCTATGGAGGTTCATCTCCATCGAATAAAATTCTCTACAGGAATTTAATATTCTTGAATGCTGTTTTATAGGCGAAAGGAAATGCAGCGTCCAGAGGTTTCTGGAAACTTTGTTTATCGAAGGGAATATGGGTTTGCTTAATCGTCGGGCTGAGCGTGATCAGGCTGTCTCGTCAAGCCACGGCACGAGTACACATTGTGCTTAGTGGGGCGATCTGCCTCAGACTCAGCAAATCTTTGGAGCCCGTGGCATGACCAGTACCAGACACGACTTCCACCGATGCAGGTATTACCGACGGAATGCGTGTCCTCATGTATCAGGTTGATGCCGTTGCCGCAGTAACAGTATTCGCAAAGCATCTTCGCCCAGAAGGCGTGATGGTTTTCAGGAACACGACACCACGCTCGCGCCGGCCAGTATCGATGCCTTTACCCTGCACAGAAAAGCGTAGGGTTGGCTGCAGCTGATCGCGCGCGAAGGTGCGGATCTGCACATTGCTTTCAACCTGCACAGCATTCTTGCCAAGGCCGGAATGGCAGTCGAAAGCTTACGTGCGGAATGTATCTTACAAACGCCTGACAACTCCTATGGCCTGGGCTACATCGTGCTTGTCTGCCTGCCACGCATCATCACCCTGGGCGTGGCGACAGCGGATGAGGTCGATATTGATACCCTGCAACAACGCCCGGACGAGGAGCGCACACAGTCCACAGGCATCTATATCGGCGACGTCATGCGTGACGCTTGTGCTCGCAAGCCGGGGATTTGAGGTTGCCGGTCGGGTCCAGACTAGCTTAGACGATGGCGCTCAGCCCTTTGTAGCGCATCACGCTGGCCAAGCCTTGGGTGTCAGTTTCGGAGCTGACTACTTCCGGTTCACTCTGGTAATCACCAAACAGCCTGACAGCCATGGTGGGTTGCCGTTAGAGAATGCGGTGTGCACAGATTTTCGTGGCGCAATGTGGCGACCACTTTGGCATTGGGAGCCCTTCGTTGGGGGAAATATACACAGATGTATCTAAAATATCGATGCGCTCACATTTTTGAGCGGAGGCTAGCTTTCTATAGCGATCTCTTTGCTTTAAATTGCATTAAGGGCATCCGTGACGTGCAAACGGTATTCGACCATGGAATGTGAGTCCTCAGCTTGGTAATGGATGTGTTGCGCATATGATGATATTAAAAGATGTTCCGCGCTGGGATGAGATAGAAAGAAATCTCGCTGATAAATTTGATGATCTGAATCAGGCTTTTAACCGGTCCTGGGCTCAGGCTGAGCCGGAATGGCATGGCTTTACAAGGCGTATCAGCTCTGGTTTTGATAGGACTTATGGTTATTTGGATGGGGGGCGTATTGATTCTGTCAAAGAGGCGCTTAACAATTCATATCCAATAGTTTTAGGACGTCTGAGACGGCGTTGGGCCGATCTTGATATTGAACAAATTGTCGATGTGTTGGTACAAATTTCGAGAGAGGTGGCTTTAATACTGGGTGGTAGCGTGGCTATCGGCTCAATAGTAGGTGGTGTGGCGGGAGGGTTTTTCTTAGGGGTTGGTGCTGTACCTGGCTTGGTAGTGGGAGGGGGGATAGGGCTTCAAGTCGGTAGTCTAGTTCTTTCTGGATTAGGTTTATACTCAATTGCTGAATACTTTTATAGAGGTTTGCCTGAATGCCTGTTGACACTTCAGGATGGTATAACTACTGCTTGGAGTGCAGAGCAAGAAAAATTCGCAGGGGTGGATCCTACCGGCGGCTCTATGGCTCGCAGGGAATATGCTATTGAGTCAGCTTCTAGGCTTTTAGCCCGTGGGCAAGAGCAGGTTGTGACGTTATTGTTAACCGCTATAGTGACCTACTTGACGCGAGGGCAGATTAAGTCTGGCCTTATGGGAGGTGTAGATAATCTCGCAGCACGTAGTGCAAAACTTCAAAGCGATATTTCGAATCGTAGGCTGGCAGATTGGTTGGCAAAAAACGAAAAAAAGCTTTTGGCTCATCCGGAATTTCAACCTGTAGATTCACCTAAATTTAACTTTAAGCAGACCGATGAGGGGGCTGAAACGCCGAGGTCGCAGCCTAAAGCTAAGCGTCTCGAAAGACTTGAAGAGTTAGAAATAAAAGATTTCAATCCATACGATAATCCACGCCTCAAAGAAATGTCTCTGGTTGAGAGGCAGAAGTATTTAAAGACTTATAGTGCTCAGTTGAGAGCGCAACAAGATGCAATAAATAACATGACAGCTGAAGAGTTCAAGTCAGCAAGAGACTCCTACAAGAACCTTGGTAGGAACCCTGCTGCTGACGCTATGCAGCGTAGAATGGGCAAGCAGATGGAGAGAGAGGTGGCGGAGAAAATCCAAAAATCTCTTGTGAAAAAAGGTGTTGATGTCAGGGAGGCTATAATCCAGGCTAAAGCGCGGGCGAAGGAAATAAAATCAACTGTCGCAGCACTTCACGAGCCAGATATGGTAGCCGGGGGCTGGTTAAGTCCAGATCCCGTTAGGATGGGGAGTTCAAGTGTAAACTCTTCTATTGGGGGAAGTTGGTCTAGTCGGCTGAAAGCCTTGGATGACGCTGTTGACAGTGCTATGCTTGACGGTAATGGTGGCGCGAAATTAAATGTAAGGCTTAATGTGTTAAGGGGAGCAACTACGCCGTGAGAGACGAAAGTTTTGAGATATTCGTTGACGCAATGGGCGAACCCGTAAAGGTTTGTCCTGCATCAGAGTCGGTCATCGACAAATACAAAGGTGTCTTGCCGGATGTGTTGCTTGATTACTGGCGCAGCGAAGGCTGGTGTGGTTATGCGGATGGTTTGTTCTGGACAGTAAATCCGGATGAATATAAGCACCTACTCGATATGTGGCTTTCCGGTACAAAATTTTCCGGTATTGATAATTATCATGTCATTGCACGAAGTGCGTTCGGTGATCTGTATGCCTGGGGTGAAAAGTACGGCAGAAAAATCATCGTGTCTTGCCCGGGCGACTATATAGTTTCATTGGCGGATGAAGCCGAGATTCGATGCGATGACCCTGATCTGGCTATCCAGTCATTCTTTGCCATGTCTGATCGGGAAGATTTTGATATGGAGGATCATGACGGCATCCCGTTGTTTGAGCGCGCGGTACAAAAGCTCGGGTGTTTGAATGAGGATGAGATGTATGGGTTTCAACCGGCTCTGGTTCTAGGGGGCTCTATAACGCTACAGAATCTGGTGAAGCTGGACCTTGAAGTTCATCTGACTATTCTTCATCAGTTGAGTCGCTAGTCAGTACTGTGCTGTCTTGGCGCTGTTTGAGTGCAGTGGGCTATCTTCGCACTGCATCTCAATACTCATCATATTGGGATGCAGCGTTTAACGAGATCAGTCGTGATGCGCCTCACCGATAAACGTCAGTGACGTAAACAGGCCGCGCTCGGCGATATCGACGTTGTCTTTGACCGTTTGCGTGACTTCGGCAGCGATGATGTTCAGCCCTGCGTTGCGCACGATGACGCTGGCCACGCCCTGGGCGTCGGTTTCGGCGCTGACGACATCTGGCGCGCTGCGGTAGTCGCCGATCAGCTTGATGCCGGCGGCGGGTTTGCCGTCGATCAACACGCGCACTGGCAAAGGTTTGCCCACGCCGACTTTCAATGGGTCAGCCTGTGGCACGATGTAAGCGATCCACCAACCACACCTACCATCAGATGCGGCTTCCGTTTATCTTGGCATTTCCGGTGAGCAGTTCCACGGCAGCAACGCCTCATAGTCGGCCACCGACTGCGCAAGTGGCAACCTCTCCAGTACGTGGCGCAGCCACGTATAGGGCTCCTGGCCGTTGACCTTGGCGGTCTCGACCAAGCTATAGATCTGTGCACTGGCGGTGGCGCCTTTAGGCGTGTCGCTGAACAGCCAGGCTTTGCGCCCAATAACAAACGGCTTTATTGCGCGCTCTGCCGGGTTGTTGTCGATCGGTAAAAAGCCGGCTTCCACGTAACGCTTCAGCCGACTCCAGTTATTCGCCAGATAACCAACTGCCTTGCCCAGCACGCTTTGCGGCGTCACGTGGGACTGAGTTTTATCCAGCCAGCTTTTCAACTGAGCCAAGATTGGCAGGCTTTTCTCCTGCCGACCGGTAAAGCGCTGTTCGTCGCTGCCGTCTTTCAATTCGCGCTCGATACCGTACAGCTTATTGATCATCGTCAGCGCGATATCGGCACGCCCGGTCTTGCCCTTAGGTTGCACTTTTTGTGCTTCGACAAATTTGCGCCGCGCATGGGCCATACACGCCAAGCGCTCCACGCCCGGTTGTAACGCCAGCGCGTTATAGCCCGCGTAATCATCAGTCATCACATAGCCGCGATAACTTTCCAGCAGCCGTAACGGTACGTCCTGCGCGCGGCTGGAAGTGTAGTCGAACAATACGACTTTATGATCTGGAGGCCCGCTGGCCTGTACCCACATCCAGGATTGGCTGGTCGGGTCTCGATCTGGTTCTTTCAGTACCTGAACGCGGGTTTCGTCACAGTGGATGACCGGGCTTTCCAGCAATCGATCACGCATCAGATTTAACAGCGGCTGCAAATGTTCGCCGCACTGGATAATCCAGCGGGCCAACGTTTGACGCGGGATTTCTATGCCATGTCGGCTTAGCACCGTTTCAAAACGATGCAGCGGCAAGCCGTCGACATACTTGGTGGTCAGCAGCATGGCCAACACGCTGGGGCTGGCCATGCTCTTTTCAATCAACTGCGCAGGCTTGCCGGCTGTGACCGGTGCCGACTCACAGCCACGACAGCCGTAGACTTTGCGGATGTGTTTGATCACCCGAATCTGCATCGGCACGATATCCAGTTGCTCGCTGGTTTCCTCGCTGACGACATGCTTGCGGCAACCGCAGGCACAGGTCAGTTCGTGTTCGGGCAGCTCGTGGATGACTTCAATGCGCGGCAGATCAGCCGACAGTGGCTTGCGCTTGCCACGGCGTGGCGCAGGAGCAACTACTTCCTCATCAGCATCGCCGACCGGGAGCATAGGCTCGCTTTCAGGTTCATTGAACAAGGCAAGTTGAGGGGTATTAGGCTCGACGGTTTGTTCGGACTTTCGACCAAAAATACGGTCACGCAGCAGCTTGATCTGCTCTTTGAGATCAACGATGTGAGTGGCGTAGGCGTCTTTAACTTCCTGTTCGCGCGAGCGTGCTTCGTAGCTCTCAAGCAGCATCTGTTTGAGCAATACGGGATCGTCAGGAAGGTTGTCGGGCAATGGTCGCATGCCCTGGATTATACCCGTCAGGCAACAAACCTTGGAGTCAAAATCTTATGAGGACGGTTGCGCCACAGATCAAATCCATCCAGCAGCCAATTCAATTCCTGAACCGTCAGCACAATGGCTTCGTCGACATCATCTGGCGAGATTTTGAAACGCTCGGACTCGAGACGCTTGAGCCAAAGGCAGAAGCCGTTACGCTCCCAATACAAAATCTTCACTCGATTCCGGGATTTGTTGAGAAAGACAAAGAGCACCGGATCAAAGACCGCCACTTTAATATCCAACTCGACCAAAGCAGCTAAGCCATCGATGGATTTTCTGAAATCCACGGGTTTGGGATAGAGGTAGACTTTCTCGACTTTGGCGTCGGGTCGCATCATGGTGCTGGCTCCTGAAAGAAAACGGGAGCACAGCATCAGGCGTCAGCCAGTGGCTTGAAATGTGGGGTTCGTGGATCGGATACGGCACGATCACAAAGTTCAGCTTCTGTAACGATGGCAGGTGCGCGCCTTCTTCGTAGATCGCCACGCTGTACTTGAACGTGTGAATCGAGTCGGTGCCGTCTGGCACTTTGCTGCGGCCTTCATTGATCCACTTTTTCTCGGTGTTGCGTGTCCACATGCCGTTGTCCAGTGCCACGGACACTACGGCAGGCGGCTTGAGTGGCACCAGACGCGCGTGATCGTCGAGGCGCTGCACCGTCACGGGAATCATCTTGCCCTGAAGGTCATACGCCCACGCGCCGCTGACTTTCTGCGCCTTGAAGGCGTTGTCTTCCGCGCCATGACCGTAGACCACTTCGACGTTGCCGCGACGCTGTTCTGTCCAAAGACCGTGGGCGCTGACCTGCGTGGCAAACAGTGCGCCGAGCAGACTCAGAGCCAGAAAAGGTTTTGTCGAAAGCATGGTGCATCCTTATTGTTGTGAATCGTTGGTTATCGGCGTCAAAGGCTGAGTGTCAGGCTGACCGTGAAGTTGCGTGGTTCGCCGGGTGCGACCCAGTAGTTGCTGTAGGAGCGCTCGTAGTATTTTTCGTCGAAGATATTGTTCAGGTTCAGGCCAACGGTGACGTTGTCGCTGGCTTTGTAGTGGGCCAACAGGTCCACGGTCTGGTAAGCCGGCAGTTCGAAGTCTGTGCCGGACTGGCCGGAACGGTCGCCAACGTAGGTGTACGCAGCGCCTACGTCCGAACCACGCAGTACGCCTTCCTGAAACTCATAGACGCTCAGCAGGCTGCCGCTGTGTTTGGCAACACCGAGGATGCGGCTGCCTGACGGGATGGTGCGGTCGCCCTTGGTCACTTCGGCATCGATGTAGGCGAACGCCCCGATGATGCGCACCGCATCGGTGACTTGCCCGGTGAATTGCAGGTCGAAACCCTGGCTGCGGGCCTTGCCCACGGCGCGGTTGGTGTCGGTGCCCGGGTCCAGGGCCAGCACGTTTTCCTTTTCGATATGGAACGCGGCGAGGGTGGTGCTCAGGCGGTCGTCGAACAGCTCGCTCTTGATCCCGACTTCGTAACCGACGCCTTCTTCCGGGTCGAAGGTCTTGCCGGCTGCGTCCAGACCGTTGTTGGGTTTGAACGAGGTGGATGCGTTGGCGAACAGGCCCACCTGTGGCGTGAGTTGGTAAAGCAGCCCGGCGCGTTGGGTGAACGCATCGTGACGCTGGCCGGAGGTGGCGTTGGTGGTGAAATCGTCCACCTGTTGATCGAAGTGCTCGATACGCGTGCCGACCATGCCGCGCAGTTTGTCGGTAAACACAATCTGGTCCTGCAGGTTCAGCGCACGGCTTTCGATGTGCTCATAGAAGTCAGTGCCGGAGCGTGCGCCATTGGGTTTCGGCTGGCCGTACACCGGGTTGTAGATGTCGATGGCGTAAGGGCTGCCGGCGATGGTCGTGACCCGTTCGTTCTTGCGGTAGTTTTCGTATTCGGTGCCGATCAGTACTTCGTGCTCGACGCCCAAGCCATCGAAACGCCCACGCAATTCCAGCTGGGTGATGCTGTCGTGCCAGTTGTTGTCGCGCTCCCGGTAACGACGATTGACGGTGCGCCCATCCGCATTCAGCGGGCGCGACTCGCTGGCAAAACCTGACATCTCGCCTTGCTTGTAATGGCTGGCCAGGCGCAGCGACCACACGTCATTGAGCTGATGGTCGAGTGCGAACTGGACCATGTTGTTGTCGTTATCGATGTCGTCGTCCGGCTCGCCCAGAAAGGTCGAGCGCGACACGCCGCTCCATTTGTTATTGGGCGCGACCACGCCACGGTCGAAGGTGGAGGTGTGTCGGACGAATTCTGTTTCCACCAGCAGGCTGGTATCAGGGTTAAGTTGCCAACTGAAGGATGGCGCGACGAAAACCCGTTTGCTCTCTACGTGATCGCGAAAACTGTTGTTGTCTTCGACGGCCAGATTGACCCGCGAGAGCAGATTGCCCTGTTCATCCAGTGGCGTGTTGACGTCCAGCGCGGTGCGGTAGCGATCCCAACTGCCCGCGCTGGTTTGCAGGGTGGTGAATGCTTCGCGCTGCGGCTTCTTGGTCACGATATTGACCGTGCCACCAGGGTCGCCACGGCCGTACAGGCTGGCGGCCGGGCCTTTGAGCACTTCGATACGCTCGATGTTTGCAGCGTCGGGCGTGGTCGGGTAGCCGCGGTTGGCACTGAAACCGTCTTTGTAGAACTCGGAAGTGGTGAAGCCGCGGATGCTGTACTCGTAGAGCGTCAGGCCGCCGAAATTGTTCTGCTTGGACACGCCGCCGGCAAAGTCGAGCGCACGCTCGACGCTGTTGCTGCCCAGGTCCTTGAGCACCGAAGCAGGCACCACGCTGATCGACTGCGGGATGTCCCTGATAGCGCTGTTGGTTTTGGTGGCGGTGGCCGAGCGGGTGGCCCGATAGCCCTGAACCGGGCTGGTGGCGGTCTCGTACTGATAGTCGGAGGTGACGTTGACGCTTCCCAGTTCAATAGTCTGCGGCTGTTCCTGCGCATAGCTGTTGCTGCCCAATACCCCGATTGCCAAGCCTGCCAGAGACGCGATTCTACGAGACGACATGTGAGACTTCCTGATAGTTATCGATACAATATAACATCTCCGTTGAGAATTATTTCTGTTTGTTGCTCGGCGGGATGTGACAGTTTGTATCGATCAGACAGGCTGTCTGATGCGTGAGGGCAGGGTTCGGGGTTCTGAAGAAAATTCTATCGTTGCAGCCGAGTCCATCCCCTTGGGCGGGAATGGACTCATGGACGGTTTATCCAGCGCAAATCAGGCCAGTAACTCTGTACCCAATTGAAACGCCACCCACAACGCCAGCCCGGTCGCAAAGGTCAGGGCGATGTTCTCGAACCAGTTGTTGCGGTATTGCTTGCTCAGCAGCGACTTCTGATTGGACATGATCAGCAGTCCGAGCGAGATGATCGGCAAGCCGATGATGTTCAGCGCGTTGACACCGAGGGTCAGGGTCACGAAGTCGGGCATGCCGGGCAACGACCAGATCAGAGGTGTGACCAGAATGAACAGCATGAACCACTTGTGCATCGGGTCGTTGTGGAAGACCTTGCCGTAACGTTCGCGGCGCTTGGGGCGGATGTGCTGGAAGGCATCGGTGATCAGCATCGGGAAGGCGGTGGTCTTGCCGGAAATACTGGCAAACAACGTGGCGAATACGCCGACAAAAAAGATGTACCAGCCCAATGGACCGAAGAATATCTCTAGCGCCTTGCCCAGATCGGCCAGGGTGTTCACCTGAATGCCGTTGGGCCGCAGGATTTCAACGCCAACCACCCAGATGGCCAGATTATTGATGATAATGCCGATGATCACGGCGAACAGCAGGTCGTTGCGCTGTATGCGTTTGTGTTGCGGCCCCGTCCAGCCTTTTTCGCGCATGACGTAGGGGTGGACGAAGTTGGCAATTGAGCCGGCCACCGCACCGATCACCGACACGGCCACCAACAGCGCGCCATGCACGCCCTCATCGGGCGGAATGCTGAAACCAATCGTGCCTTTGATGATGCCGGTGACATCCGGACCGGACATGATCGCCAGGGTCAGAAACGCCAGCGTCATGATCGCCAGCAGCACTTTCATGACGCCTTCGATCATCGTGTAGATATTGCGACCGACCAGCAGCCACACGGCGAGCACCACCGCGACCGAGCAGAGCAGCGGCTGATTGATGTGCAGCAGCATCGCCAGTGCTTCGCCGGCGCCTTTGATCATGTACGCGTTGATCAGATGCCCCATCAACAGTGCGTAGCCGAGCAAGAACCAGGCGAAGAACGGATGCAACTGCGCATAGCCCTGCAGAATGGTCATGCCCTGGTTATTACAGAGCTGGAAACGGGCAATGATATTGACGATCAAAAACCTGAGCAGCAGAGATATCGCCAGCACCCACATCATTGCGTAGCCGTAACTGGCACCTGCCACCGACGAAGTAATAAGGTCGCCTGCGCCCAGCCAGGACAGCACGGCAATAATGCCGGGGCCCAGCAGCTTGGCGAGCTTTTTGAGACGCGGTTCGGCTGCTTGTGCAGCCTTTTCTTCAAGCGTAGGGGTGCCAGACATGCGTTTGATCTCCATTGTTATTGTATTGAGACGTCGGTCGCTTGTGGATAAGATAAGACGTCGTACAACGGTCGTGGAGATTCAAATGTAACTGTGTGTAAAAGCGTTTTACGGATCGGGTGAGGTGTTGGCGTCCGTTGTTATTGCACAATGATTACCCGACTGATTTTCGTCCCAATGCACGCGTAGGCACGCGTTGGGTGGCGCTCTGCGTCACACACGTGCGCCGCACACTCAAGATCGGACGCAGAGCGTCCAGAACGGCATGCGACGCGGAGCGTCGCACGATAGTTGAAAAAGCGCTTTTTGATCACGATGGCACTGACGACGCCGATTGCGACGTAAGTGACGGCTGAGCCCTGACACTGATCCGGGGGATGCGAGGCAGGACGCCGAGCAAGCTGCACCGGGCCAAGGATGGCCCGTTGCAGCGACCGCCGGATCAGTGTCAGGGCGAAGGAACCCGACGAAGTCGGGCCGGAAACGGAGCTGGGATAATGAGATGGTCAGCCCGATCCGAGAAACCCGGAGTGTCTACACTTTCCGGGTTTCTCTCTAACGTCGAGGAGATCACTCATGAAAAACGGCCTCAAGCTCTTAGGCATCGACATTGGTAAAAACAGTTTTCACCTCATAGGCCATGATGCAGGCGGCCACCAAGTATTACGCAAGTGCTTCAATCGCAATCGCCTTCTGCAGTTTGCGGCTCAGATTGAACCCTGCACCATTGCAATGGAGTCGTGCGGTGGCTCTCACTGGCTTGCCAGGAAACTCGCCTCGCTGGGGCACCGGGTGAAGTTGATTGCTCCGCAACATGTGAAGCCCTACGTGACGGGCAACAAGAATGACTTCATCGATGCCGAAGCTATATGCGAGGCGGCCTCCAGACCACGTACTCATTACGTTGCCGTCAAGACTGTGGAGCAGCAGGTACTTTCTGTACAACATCGTCTTCGCGAGTCACTGGTTTGCCACCGTACTGAAGCCATCAACAGGGTGCATGGTTTTTTGCTTGAGTTCGGAATTGCCTTGCCAGCCACCAAGGCAGCGATCACCAAAGTGCCTGAGCTGATTGACGATTCACGTAGCGACCTGCCGCTGCAGTTCAAAAGGGTCATGGAGCATTTGCTGGAGGATATTCATCGCCTTGATACCGAAATAAAGGCATGTGATGCGCAAATCAAGCAGCAACTGGCGCAAGACGATGCTGGTACACGCTTGATGACGATTCCTGGCATTGGTCCTATTACCGCCAGCGCATTTGTAGCGGATCTGGGTGACGCTTCCAATTTTCGAGCCTCACGAGACCTTTCTGCTTTTCTGGGGCTGGTTCCCAGACAGTTCTCTACAGGCGGGAGACCCGTATTGCTGGGTATCAGCAAGCGAGGTGACAGGCACCTGCGAACCCTGCTGGTGCAAGGTTCTCGAGCGCTCATGATTCGAATAGAACGCCGCGATGATGCCCTTGGGCAGTGGGTAAGAGACTTGTTGGCACGCAAGCATCCGAACAAGGTGGCATGTGCTTTAGCGAACAAGCTGGCAAGAATCGTATGGGCGGTGCTCAGACGAGGTAGCACTTACAACGCATCAATGATCTGAGTAGGACATAGGCGTACCGGCTTTTGCGACGCAGTGATGATGACGATAAACAGCTCATGGCCAGACTGAAAACCTGATAGGCAAAGCAGCCTTCGAGGCTTTAGGGATTTTTGAGGACAGTAAGGCGGCGAATACTCATCAAGGGCCGGGCAGCGAAATTGCCCAGAATGAGCCCGGATACATTAGCGCAAGCATGCTTTACCGCTCATCGAACTGCGATTGCAGGAGGTGGGCTGACCATACATTTGCCTACTTTGGTCCCTCAAAGTAGGGCGCCGAGGGGCGAAAAGGTGCCTTGAGCCTTAAACACATCCAACTGACATAGCTGAACCGCAGTGTAACGTTCCACGTCACATATCTGCGTCGCACGATAGTTGAGATTATCGCTCCCTGCGTTTCAGCGTTGGAATGCCTCGGGTGACGCTCTGCTTCAAGTCTGTGCCACACCACAACGTCATGCCTTGCCTCTAGTCACTGCCTATAAACGAAAGCGTTTTTTTACCGCCATGGCACTGACGACGCAGAATGAGGCGTAAGTGACGGCTGAGCCAGAGCACAGGAGCGAAAACTTGTTACTGTCGTGCCCATTCTCAACACATTCCAACCCGCACGAATCATCAAACCCCCTATGATGCACGCCCCACCGAACTCAATGGCCTTATAGACAATCAGATGACCTCACCGACGCTGGCCGCTGCGCAATTCTGTTCGATCAGAGGCCAGCTCAAGCACAACCTTGCCGGGCATCTGGCGTTCATGCAACGTGCCGCTGACTTGGGTGCGGATTACCTGCTGTTTCCCGAGCTGTCGCTGACCGGCTACGAGCCTGATCTCGCTCACGAACTGGCGCTATCGCCGAACGATGCATGCCTGGAACCGATCCGCGCGCTGGCGATGCACTTGCAACTGATGACCACGGTTGGCGTACCGCTCAAAGGACCCGGTGGCAGCATTGAAGTTGGCGCGCTGACCTTCACCGCGCATGGCGACGTCATTGCCTATGCCAAACAATACCTGCACCCCGGAGAAGATGCAGTCTTCAGTCCTGGGAGTGAAGATTGCTACCTGCAGCTCAATCAGCACCGAATCGGCCTGTGTGTCTGTGCCGATTTCAGCCATCCCGAGCATGTACAACGCCTTTCGGAGGGCGGCTCCGGCGTGTACGCCGCAAGCGTGCTCATATCACCGGGTGGCTACGCTCACGATTCAGAGTTGCTCGCAGGGCATGCCCGACGCCACAGGTTGCCAGTGCTGATAGCCAATCACGGCGGGCCTACCGGCGGTTGGCAGTCAGCGGGGCGCAGCGGTCTGTGGGACGAGGCAGGGTGTTGGATCGGCGGGCTGGACGACGCAGGAAACGGGCTGGTTATCGCAACCTGCCAGCACGGCGACTGGCAGGTGCGTGCGCTCACGCTGGAGTGAACAGCTTCACGTATTCACGGCATGATCCGGCTTGAGCTCAGGCGCATGATCCGACCGCGAAAGCGTCTCCGGCACCGCCACCAGCAGCAAACAGAACGCCACTGCCGCCACCGCCGCAAGGGTCAGAAATGCTGCGCTGTACCCGGCCGCATGCACCACGAAACCGGCCAGGCTGTTGCTCAGCGCCGCGCCCAGGCCAAACAGGGTCGACAGCGCCCCAAGGCTCACATTGAAACGGCCGCTGCCCTGAGTCAGGTCTTTGACCATCAACGGGAACAGTGCGCCAAACAGGCCCGCGCCGATGCCGTCGAGCATCTGCACGGCCACCAGCCAGTACGGATCATCGGACAGCGTATACAGCACGCCGCGGATCGGAAGAATCAGGAAACCGGCCAGCAGCAGCGGTTTGCGTCCCCAGACATCGGCCTTCATACCCACCAGCAGCGCCGCCGGCACCATCACCAGTTGCGCCGCGACGATGCAGGCCGAGGTCAGCGGAGTCGCCATCTGCATGTTGATTTGCGAAAGCTTCTGACTCACCAGTGGCAGCATCGCTGCGTTGGCCAGATGAAAGAGTGCGCAGCAAATCCCGAACAGCAGCAGGGTTCTGTTGTTCAGTAATGCGGACAGACCGGAAGGCTGACTGCCATGTGAGGTATGCGATGCATCAAAGCCTCTGGCCACGTCATGATCAATGGCATCGGCAGACACAAAACTGATCGCGACAACGCTCGCCAAGGCCATTGCGGCCATCAGATAGAACACCGCAATCGGGCCGAACAGGTAAGCGAAGCCGCCTGCCAGCAGGGCCGCACAGGCGTTGCCCGCATGATTGAAGGTTTCATTGCGCCCGGTGCGTCGGGTGAACGCTTTCGGTCCGGTAATGCCCAGCGAAATCGCAGCAATGGCTGGTGCGAACACCGAAGCGGCGACGCTGCTCAGCGCCTGGGTGATGGCAACCAGGGTAAATGAAGAGGTGAAAGGCAGAATCAGACAGCTCAACGTCACCAGCAGCGCCGCCACACCGATGATCCCGCGCTTGTAGGGTGTGCGGTCGATCAGAGCACCTGCGGGCGTCTGGGTCAGCAGCCCGGCGATACCCGCGATGGTCATGACCACGCCGATACTGGCCGGGTCCCATTGATGGACCGCCAGCAGGTAGATCGCCAGGTAAGGACCCAAACCATCGCGCACATCGGCGAGGAAAAAATTAAGGCTGTCCAGTGAAAGGGCGTTGCGGCGATCTGCATGACTGGCCAAGAGCGGGATTCCCGTAATTCGTCAGACTCCAGGTAGCTGAGTCACGGCTAATACTGACCCAAGCCGTTTTGCAGAAGTTTCCGCACCGGACATGAAAATTGCAGGTTCACCCGCTCTTTTTTTGCAGGCTCTTCATGCGCTGTGCAGCTCGTTGCACGGCGGCCATCTTCTCCGGCCGCTTCATGCGCTTCCATTTACGAATGTCATCCTTGGTGCGCCCACAACTGACGCACAGGTCGCCACTGAGCTGGCAGACCGAAATGCACGGGTTTTCGATGTCCTTGGCCATATCAACCTCGTCGGGCGTATTTGCGCTTGATACGTTGCTGCCAGTCGCCGCCGTTCTCCAGGCGGCATCGCTCTTCACAGTCGACATGCACATGGGCCGAGACGCTCGACACACTCATCTGCGCCTCTTCAAGCGCCGCTGCGGTCAACTCGATCATCCGCCCATCCAGCCCGCCCGCCAGTGCCGCATGCTTGTCGGCCAGCGTATCGAACACCCAGACCACCTGCAGGCTGGCCGGGAAGGCTGCGTAATCGACATCGTGAGTCAGCCAGCAAAAACCGGGCATTTCAGACTTCGCGGTTTCACAGGCTTGCGTCAGCGATGTAACAAGCTGACGCTCAGTACGGGCCTGCTCGCGTTTGCTTGAGGGCATCTGGTGTGCTCGGGCAGGGGAGGGGATGGCTGCGCACGATACCTGATTGTCAGATTAAGCTCCAAGGCGCAAATCTGGTTAATCATTGCTGCGCGTCAGCTGCACTCATCTGATGTTGGTGCGGTCTCAACATCTTGGCAGGGCTCATTCATGAGTCTGTTCAACATAACAACAAGGAGACGCATCATGGATTTCTCACCCCCAACCACCACCGCAGACCAGAGCCGTCGGGGCTTTCTGAAAAAGTCGCTGGCTGTTTCGGCAACGGTCGCGGCCATTGGCTCTCTGCCGCGTCTGTCTGCTGCCGAGCCGTTGACCCAGCGTTATCCCGACCCGCTGGTAGGTGTGCTGGATGACAGTTTTCTGGACATACGCATCTTCAATGCCAGCGTTGAAAAGCTCGCCACCGGCATGCGCTGGGCCGAGGGGCCGGTATGGGTGGGGGATGGTCGTTATCTGCTGGTCAGTGATATCGCCAATAACCGCATCATGCGCTGGGATGAGGTGACAGGGGCGCTGTCTGTGTACCGCGAGCACTCCAATTTTTCCAATGGTATGTGCCGCGACCGTCAGGGCCGGTTGCTGGTTTGTGAGGGTTCGAGCACGACCAGCGAAGGGCGGCGGGTGACACGTACCGAGTACAACGGACGCATTACTGTGCTGGCCGACAGTTTCGACGGCAAGCCTTTCAATTCGCCCAACGATATCGTCTGCAAGCATGACGGTTCGATCTGGTTCACTGATCCGACCTTTCAGGCCAACAGCGACTACGAAGGCCACAAGGTCAAGCAGGAACAGCCTTTCGGGGTCTATCGAATCGACCCTTCGAGCGGCAAGGTCAGTCGGGTCATTGATGATCTGGCAGGCCCGAACGGCCTGTGTTTTTCGCCGGACGAGAAAACCCTGTATGTGGTCGAAGGGCGCGCTAAACCCAATGGGCTCATCTGGGCGATTGCGGTCAATGAAGACGGCACGCTCGGGGAACGGCGCAAGCACGTTGAAGGGCTGGAATATGCAGCCATCGACGGCATCAAGTGCGATGAGAGCGGCAACCTCTGGTGTGGATGGGGTGGCAACGGCAACCCGAAGGCCGACCTCGAAAAGCTTGACGGGGTGCGGGTGTTCAACCCGCAAGGCAAAGCCATCGGCCATATCAGTTTGCCGGAGCGCTGCGCCAACCTCTGCTTCGGCGGGCGAGAGGGCAATCGGCTGTTCATGGCCAGCAGTCACTCGCTTTATTCGGTGTTCGTGAACGCACGAGGTGCCACGCTTGCCTGAAGGCTAACGAACTCACTGACGGCGAATTGCTTTGCACGCCGTCAATCGGGTCGAACCCCTGCGCACATGCCGGGTCTGTTCCTGTAATTACTTTCAGGGATAGTTATTTATGTCGGCGCAACGCGGCCTTGTTCTACTGGCACGAGGCGGTTATGCCGCTCGTGGTGTTGTTTATCTGATTATCGGGCTGTTTGCTGTTCTGGCAGCTCAGGGTTCTTCACAACCGGCTGACAGCCACAGCAGCCTTGAAGCGCTGCTGAGTCAGCCATTCGGCAACGTATTGGTCGGCCTGGTGGTGATCGGTCTGCTGGCGTTCGCTGCGTGGCGGGTGCTGCAGGCGACCCGGGATGTCGACCATCATGGCCGGGAGCTCAAGGGGCTGGTGATTCGTGGCGGTCTGCTGGTAGGGGGATTCACCTACGGCGCGCTGGCATTTTTCGCGCTGGGCCTGCTGGTCAGCGGCTTGAAAAGCTCGGGTGGCTCGGGCGGTGGCCAGACCAAGGACCTGCTGGCGTCGATCCTGTCCTGGGATCACTCCAATCTGTTGGTCTATGTGGTTGCGCTGGTGCCCTTGGCGCTGGGTATCTTGCATATCATCAAGGGCTACAAGGCGTCGTTCGAAAAGTATTTCGAAGCGGATGAGGACGTCATGAAGTACGTGCGTCCAGTGTCCCGTTTCGGGCTGATTGCCCGAGGCGTCGCCTTCATCGAGATTGCGGTGTTGCTGGTCGTCAGCGGCTCGAGTTACCAGGCGATGCATCCGCCCGGCATGAAGGATGCGCTCAATGGCCTGCAGGACCTGCCTGCCGGTGGGCTGGTGCTGTTGATCGTGGCGTTGGGGCTGATCGCGTTTTCGGTGTACAGCTTTGCCCAGGCCGCCTGGCGCAGAATCAACATGGACGTACCCGATGCACCGGAGGCGGTAACGCGCCACTTTCGCTAATAAGCCCCAGCCAGAGGGCTGCGTGAGTGCTCGCTCGTGCAGCCCTTTTTTGTGGGCGTCTGTTTGCAGGAAAATACTGTGACGCAACGCTCAAGTCGCTCTCTGTCTGGCCGACAGCTTTTATTGAGTTCTGATCTTTTCCCGGGTTGGCGTTCTCCGCGCCAGCCCGAACCGCTTCAGTGCAATAAAAATAAAAGAGGATAGCCATGACCGTTCTTCAGCGAGTGATCGGTGGGTTTGCCGTGCTGGTGGTGTTGCTGCTCGCCATGGCGGGTATCAGCTATCAAAGCACCCATTCGATAAGCGAGCGCATCAGCATCATTACGGGGCAGTCGGCACCGCTAAGCAGGGCGGCGAGTGAGCTTTACGTGCATGTGCTGCGCGCCAACCAGGCTCTGCTCGGGATTTTGGTCAGCACTGACCCCAAACAGATCGACGAGGGCAAACAGCCGTTCAACGACAGCATGGCGCGCTTCAATCAGCTGCTGGACAGCATTCCGGCCTATACCGGCGACCGTGCCGAGCTGCGCGACAACCTTAATCAGCAACGCCAACTCAGTACCGCCTACGTAGAGCAGGCGCAAACCCTGATCGCCAGCCATCGCCAGCACGTTTTGCAGGTGCTGCAGAGCCGCGTCTTGCAGGGTTACAGCAACAGCGAGGGTGCGCAGCTCACCGGTTATCTGCGCGATTACATTGCCCGTGAGCGCACTACAGGTTCGTCCGAGAACGTGGCAGCGGCGGAAAAGCTGCTGTTGGAAGTCGGCAAATCCTATGAGGGGCTGGCCGCGCACGCCGCCACGCCGGATATTCAGACATTGCAGCGCGTGCTCAACCTGCAGGATGAGGTGATCAGCACGCGGGCGCGGGAGCTGACAGCGGTTGATCCGCGGGGCGGCCGTATTGCCGGGGTAATGGTCAATCGCTTGCTCAAAGACCTGACCGGCGCTGACGGTGTCTATCAGGCCTACCGGCAGGAAGCGGCGCTCGCCGAGCAGGTCGGCAAGCAGCGGCAGGCGGCAGAAGCGCGTTTGCAGGCAACGCTAGACAAGATCGGCGAATTCGGCAATCAGTCGCTGGCAGTTGCCAACGAGGCCAAGGCCGGAGCCGATTCGACTATCGCCACCAGCCTCAGTCTGTTGCTGATCGCCTGCCTGTTGGCGGTGTTGGCGGCAGCCATTATCGGTACATGGGTGGCCTTCAGCCTGCGGCGTCCACTGGCGGCTTTCCGTGGGGTGCTCAAAACCCTTTCGGGTGGCGATATGCGGGTGCGTTTCGACGTCAGCCGTCGGGATGAATTCGGTGAGCTGGGCGGCTATCTCAACGAGTTCACCCAGTCCTTGCAGCAGACCTTTCGTGAGCTGATTGGCTCTGCCGACACGCTCGCACTGACGGCCAGCCAGAATGCGCAGGTCAGTGAACAGACCACCCGTGTTGTCGACGAGCAGAAAGACCGTTTGAACTCGGCGGCTTCGGCGATGAATGAAATGGAAAGCACCGTCGAAGAAGTGGCCCGCCGTGCGCAGGACACGCGCAGTGCGGTGGACAGCACCAGCGAGCTGACCAACAAGGTACAGAAGCGTGTGGCAGAAACCATCGTCAACATTCGCCAACAGGCCGAGCAGGTCAACAAGGCGTCGGCGGTGACTGATGAATTGCAGAAGTACGGGCAGAACATCGACGGTATTGTCGATGCCATTCGCACGATTGCCGAACAGACCAACCTGCTGGCCCTCAACGCAGCTATCGAGGCTGCGCGTGCCGGGGAGCAGGGCAGAGGCTTTGCGGTGGTCGCCGACGAAGTGCGCTCACTGGCCAGTCGTACCCAGACATCGACCAGCGAGATCCAGGAAATGATCGGCCAGATGCAGAGCAAGATTCACTCGGCCGTGCAGGTCATGAACGAAAGCCAGATCCAGTCCAATCATTGCGTGACGCTGGCCTCCGGTGCCGATGAGTTGCTGGTGGAAATGAGCGAGGCGGTCGATACGACTCGTGACATGAACATCCAGATTGCTGCCGCCACCGAGGAGCAGAGTGCCACTGTGCAGGAAACCAGCCGCATGGTCACGCACATCAGTGATTCTGCACAGCAGGCGGCCGACGGTGCCGAACAGTCTGCCAGCAGCAGTCAGGACCTGTCGAAAATGGCCAGGGATCAGCGCGAGCTGCTCCATCATTTCAGCGTTTGACGCTCGGGAGCAGAACATGAAGCAATGGTTATCGATTTCTCTGGGCGCCAGCCTGCTGTTTACAGGCCTTGCGCACGCCAGCACACCCTTGATTGGTGTGGGCATGGCCAAATATAACGACAACTTCCAGACCATCCTGCGCCACGGCGTGGAGAAGCAAGTCGCCGTGATGGACGCCGACATTTTCATGGAAAACGGCCAGGACGATGTCGAGTTGCAGATGCGTCAGTTCCGCAACCTGGTCAGCTCGAAAGTCGACGCGATTGTTGTCGCGATGGTCAATGGCAAGAGTGCGCCGGAGATGATGCGCCTGGCCAGCGAGGCCAAGGTCCCGCTGGTGTTCGTCAACCGCAATCCTGACCCTGCCAAATGGCCCGCGCAGACTGCATTTGTTGGCTCCGATGAGCTGGAGTCCGGCACCCTGCAAATGGAAGAGCTCGCTCGCCGTGCGAATTACAAGGGCAATGTAGTGATTCTGGTCGGCGACCCGAGCAACAAGTCGTCGGTCATGCGCACCGAGGACGTGGAGAAGGTCGTCGCCAAGTACCCGAACATGAAGGTGGTGCAGAAGAAAATCGGCAATTGGGAGCGCAGCCAGGCCGCGACCATCCTGGTTGATTGGGTCAAGCAGGGAGTGGACTTCTCGATCGTCGCCGCCAACAACGACGAAATGGCCATTGGCGCGATCATGGGCCTGGAGAAGGCTGGCAAGAATGCCAAGGACTATCTGGTGGGCGGCATCGACGGCACCCCGGACGGATTGAAGCTGATGGCCGAAGGCAAGATGGCCGTGAGCGTGTTTCAGGACGCCGTCGGCCAGGCCAACGGTGCGGTTGATGCGGCACTGAGTATGGCGCGTGGCGAAACACTGGCATCCCCGGTGATTTGGGTGCCGTTCAAACTCATTACCCCGGAGAACCGGCAGGAATTCGAGTAAGGTTGAGTGGAAGACGTTTCTGGCTTGTGAGTGTTGCACAATGTCATGCCTTGCTTGTATTCACCGCATGTAAAAGCGCTTTTTAGATCAGTGTTTATTGAAGCGGACGGGCGACGCTTCGCTCGTCCGCGAACTGCCGGGAACCGGCAGCAAAAACGGCCGTCTCGGTTTACCAGACACAGCCGAGGTGGCATGTTTCAGTGCCGCTTCGCAACCCATCGCGGGCAAGCGAATAGGTCTGTACATTCACAAATGCTCTACCGCCCGAAACATAGCCTTCGCGAACAAGCGAAGCGTTGCCCGGTACGCTCCCGCGCCCTCCGGGCAGAAGCACGTTATTTGGCGCTTCGACAAAAGCCCCGCTCTTCGGGCTCGTCGGCGTAGGCAGTGCCCTAGACGCGAATATCCTGCGGCCCGCGTATCCGTGCTTCGATTCGCGTGCCGGTCAGGCGTTCTTCGTTGGAGAAACCGTCGTAGCCAGCCAGCGCTCCGAAATGTATGCCGGTGAGCTGCTCGATCTGCAAGACGCTGCGTTGCCAGGTTTTGAGCTGGCCGAACATGATGTCCAACTGACCCAGCTCGCGGCTCTGGTCGATCATGTAGGCGCTGGCCGAAGGCTTACCGTCGTCGCCGACAAACGCCACGACCTTCCAGAATGCCAAGGGCACCCTTATGTTCCGGTAACTGCGGTCGTCGTCGCGCAGCACCGGCCCGCTGAACACCGTTACCCGGGATTTCCAGCGACGGGTGTTGTCGAGAATGTAATCCTCAAGCTCCAGCCAGGTTTTTTGATTGAACGCCGCCATCTGCGGCGAACAGTTGGTGAAATGAAACGTGTCGCTGTTGGCCACTTCGGCTTCCTTGCCCCAGTTGGGGTCTTGGCGCCTGACCAGATGGCCGCGATCCAGCAAGTTGTCGGCGTAGACGCTTTCACCGATTTGCGCCTCGGCGGGCAATCTACCGTCGAAAGACCACGCATCCTTGCCCCGCTTGACCTCAACACTGCTGGCACCATCGATATTGACGCCGACGTACAGCGCCAGGCGTCGACTGCGCGACATGGTGATGGAAAAGTGCGTGTAATCAAGGCGATTGCCGGTGTTGTCCAGCGGATAGACATCGGCTGCCAGCTCGGCGTCGACCGCAGGCCAGGGCACCACGAAATCTCCGAGGAAGTTTTCGGCGTAACCCTGACGCTTTTTCAGTTCGCTCGCAGGGGTGGTACGTGGTGCAGCCAGTGTCTGTGGTTGCTGCGCAAGCAATGCGGCCGGCACGTTTAAAGGCTTGAGGTCGGCGAGGCGGGGGCGGTAGGCAAGGTCGATTTTGAGTTTCTTGTCAGGCACGGTGATTGCTCCTGCAGTGGGCGTGAGTTTTGTTACAGTTGACCATAGACGCGTTACAGGTCGACGTCAGGCCAGACACATGCGCTAAAGCTTTGGCCTCGACGGGCGTTAACCATCGCAAGGGAACAACCTTCCACCCCAGGAGCGCTGCATGCAAACGTTAAAGGCCTTATACGAGTCAGTCGAAAAGCAGTTCTTCGACACACTGACCAAAAAGCTCTCAAGCCTTTTTCTGCTGGTGCTGGTCAGCGCTCTGCTGTACTGGGTGGCCTTGAACATTCGCGCCGACATCATGCTGCAATTACACGGCTCATCACTGGACGCCGCCGCGCTGGGTCAGATTCAGGGCCGGCTTGATGTCCTCAGCAACGCCATCCTGCTAAGCACGCTGTTTACGCTGGCCATGGTCAGCTTCATGGTCTGGTATTTCCGCCATCTGATCGTGCGCCCTGTCATGTTCATGACGCGTGCTCTCGAAGAGGTCGCCAGTGGCGAGGGCGATCTGTCCCGAGACCTGCCCTTGCTGACCCACGACGAAATTCGCGTGCTGGCCAGCACCTGCAATCGCTTTCTGGCCAAGCAGCGCGAGGTCATCAGCAGTATTCAGGGGCTGACTGTGCAGATCGCAGTCGAATCGGCACGCTCGCTGAAAAACATCAGTGATTCCAGTGACAGCGCCACCGATCAGGCGCGTTTTGCCAGGGAAGTCATGGACCAGAGCAACATGGCCGTGGGCAGCATCGAAGATGTTTCGCAACAGACTCAGGGTATCTCCAGCACCACTGCGCAGAACCTGAGCATGGCACGCGACTCGTACGCCGAACTGCTGGAAGTGACCGGTAACATCAGTCAGATATCCAGCAACCTCAATGAGTTCGGTACGCTGGTGTCGGGGTTGAACGAGCGTTCATCGAGCATCAAATCCATCGTCGGGCTGATCCAGCAGATTTCTTCGCAAACCAACCTGCTGGCGCTCAATGCCGCCATCGAAGCGGCGCGAGCCGGGGAGAGCGGGCGCGGGTTTGCCGTAGTGGCGGACGAGGTGCGCACCCTGGCGCAGAACGTCAGTAAAGCGACTGACGATATTTCCCGGAACATCGATGCGATGCTTCAGGAAGTCAGCTCCACTCACGAACAGACCATCCAGATCAGCCACAGCGCTCGGGAAACCCAACGGGTGGTAGAGCGTGCATCCGGCCATTTCGAGAGCATGATCGGTGATTTCGAGTCGACCAATGACAAGCTGGCCGACATTGCCACGCATATCCAGCAATTTGCGACGACCAACACCGGCATCAACGAGCGGGTAACGCGCATCTACTCCGACAGCCAGGCGATCGATCAGCGCATGCAGCACTCCGCGACCGCAACCCGTGACCTGTCCGGTGTCGCCGAGCAGGTTCAGGCCCTGCTGGGGCGTTTCGTGCTTGGGCATGGCGAACTGGACGCTGCGATCACTCGCGCCAGCCAGTGCCGGGATATTTTGCAGGTACGCCTGGCGGAACTGCACAAACAAGGCGTCAACCTGTTCGATCAGAGCTACAAGCTGATTCCCGGCACCGACCCTAAACAATACACGACCAGCTACACCGACCGTTTCGCGCAGATCTGCCAGGAAGAATGCGACAAGCTGACCAAAGGCACGCGGGGCGGCAAAGTCACGTTTATCGTCGACAGCAAAGGTTATTGCCCGGTCAACAACAGTTGGGTGTCACTGAAACCGACCGGCGACCGCGCCATCGACCTGCCCGTGTGCCGCAACAAACGGATGTTCTCCGACCCCATAGGTTTGCGTGCCGCCAGTAACAAACAACGCTTCCTGCTACAGACCTACTTGCGTGACACCGGCGAGATCATGACCGAAATCGACGTGCCGTTTTTCTTTGAAGGACGCCACTGGGGCAACTTGCGGATGGGTTTCGATGCGGCGCTGCTGTTGGGCAAATAGTACGAACGTTGGTTGAGCCAGAACGCAGGCTTGTAATACGAAGGAACGTTCGGCCATATCAAGGCTCAACTTCTACAAGGCGCTGACTTCCAGAACGCCAACGGAGGTGTGACTTTGAACATTCAAGACCTGACAAAACACGTAAAGGACAAGAAGGTTGATGAACTCGATCTGATCTCCATGGAAGGCGGTTCCTACGTGCTCCACGCACTGGTGAACGGCAAGTCTGTGCCGGTACAGGGCTCGACCGGCGAGCCCCTGCACGTTGCTTCGCTGGAAGAGGCGCGCAAGGTGCTTTCGGCGGTGCCTGACGTAAAACTGTTCATGACCCAGGCGGTGGCGCATGACGAGATGGTTGGCCTCGACAGTGTTCAGCCTGAATCGTCACGCCATGAGATACCGCTGCGCTCCAGCCTTTGATCGCGGTGTCAGGCGCTGCGCCTGACCGCGATGCATTTGATCTCCAGCAACAGGCCGGGATGTGCCAGCTCCGCAACGCCGATGCAGGTCCAGGCACACTGACCGCGCGGGAAGATGCGATTCTTCACGTCGCGGAACACCGGCATATGTTCGCTCATGGCAACGTGATAGGTGGTCATGTCCACGATATCGTCGAACGTGCAGCCGCCTTCGGCCAGCACCGTGCGCAGGTTCTCCCAACAGGCAATGAACTGTGCCTCCGGGTTGAGGATGACTTCCATGTCCCGGGTGCGTCCTACCTGGCCGGCACAGTACAGCGTGTCACCCACCCTGACTGCCGGTGCGTAACCGGCGCGGTCCATGATTGACTGCAGGGTAGGTGGGACGATGATTTCGCGATCTGACATGTGTAACACCTGTTTGTAACGTCTGAATGTGTAGAGCTCAAGCTGATTGGGCATCATCCTGCCGCTCAGCCCTTGACCGTCGGTTTGGCGGCGCGCCGAGGCTTTTTCGCTGCGGTGCCTGTGGCAGCGTTCGCTGCCTTGGTCGAGGTCGCAGCCCCGCGCTTGGCGGTCTTGCGTTTTTTCTTCCACGGCGGCGCAACGCCTGCCGGGCTGGCCGGGCCGCTGATGGTCATGCGCATGCCGACACAGCGGCTGACCTGCTTGCTCATCCACGCTGCCTGCTTGGCGACGAACTCTTCAAGGCTCATTTCGCCGCTCTGGACCATGTCCAGTGCCTGCTCCCATATGGCCGTGGTGCCGGGGTCGGCAATAGCGCGCGGGACGGCGTCGATCAGGCTGAAGGCTGCCGGCGTGGCGCACAACGCCTTGCCTTGTTTGGTCAGATAGCCGCGGTCCAGCAGCCCCTGAATGATCCCCGCTCGAGTGGCTTCGGTGCCGATGCCGGTGGTGTCCTTGAGTTTTTGCTTGAGCAGCGGGTCTTCTACCAGCTTGGCGACGTTTTTCATGGCCTTGATCAGGTCGCCTTCGGTGAAGGGCTTGGGTGGCTGGGTCCAGAGATCTTTGAGGATGACGTCGGCGACGGCGCATTCGCAGCCCTGAAACAACGCAGGCAAGGGCTGCGGCGCAGGCGCTTCGCGACCTTTGGCCGGGGCCAGGGCTTCGGGCATGGCGCGTTTCCAGCCGGGCTCGACGATCTGTTTGCCCACCGCTCGCAGCGCCTGGCCTGCGCAGTCGAAGTCAGCCTGGGTGCGGTCATATTCGTGGTTGGGCAGAAACTGCGCCAGATAGCGCGCCCTGATCAGGGTGTAGACCGCGCGCGGCTTGCCGATCAGGCGCTCGACGCCGCGCACCGCCGCGGTGGGGATAATGCCGTGGTGAGCAGTGACTTTTGCGTCGTTCCAGGCGCGGGAGCGGCGTTGCGGGTCTAGGTGCGGCAGCAGGCCGGCCAGCGCGGGATCGGTCTTGCCCAGCGCAGTGATGATACCCGCCGCTTCGCCATGCTGACTGTTCGGCAGGTAGCCGCAATCGCTGCGCGGATACGTGATGACCTTGTGGGTTTCATACAGCGACTGGGCGATATCAAGGGTTTCCTGCGCGCCGAGGCCGAGTTTTTTCGAGCATATTTCCTGCAGGGTGCCTAGGTCGAAAGGCAAGGGTGCGGCTTCGCGCATCCGCTCGGTGCGCAGCTTGACCAACCGTGCGCTGGCAGCATGGCGCATGGCGTCGGCAGCCTGTTGCGCAAGTGGCTGATTCAGGCAGCGATCCTGATCGTCACAGGCGTCCGACGGAGCGCGCCATTGAGCGATGAACGCCTGATTTTCGTGCAGCAGTTTGACGTCGATGGCCCAGAAGGGCGCGGGCACGAAATCTGCGATGCTGCGATCCCGGTCCACTACCAGGCGCAGGGTCGGGGTTTGCACGCGGCCGACTGGCAATACGCCCTGGTAGCCCGATTGGCGACCCAGCAACGTGAACAGACGACTCATGTTCATGCCGATCAGCCAGTCTGCGCGGGACCGGCCCAATGCCGAGTGATACAGGCTGAAGGTGTCGGCGCCGGGCTTGAGCGCTGCCAGCGCCTTGCGAATGGAGGCGTCATCCAGCGCCGACAGCCACAAACGCTGAATCGGTCCGCGATAGCGGCAATGCTCGACCAGTTCGCGGGCGATCATTTCGCCTTCACGGTCAGCGTCGGTGGCGATTACCAGCTCGTTCGCTTCGCCCAGCAACCGCTTGACGGCCTTGAACTGGCTGGCCGTTCTGGGTTTGACCAGCATCTTCCACTTCTCGGGCACGATGGGCAGGTCTTCCAGCACCCAGCGTTTGTAGCGCGCATCGTAGGCATCGGGCGGAGCGGTTTCGAGCAAATGGCCGATGCACCAGGTGACGGTTGCGCTGGCACCGACCCAGCAGCCATCGCCACGGCGGGTTGCGCCAAGCGCAGCCGCAATGTCCTTGGCCTGGGAAGGTTTTTCGCAAAGAAACAGCCGCATGACTACCGTCGTCGATTACCGGTGTGAGGCGGCAAGGATGGACGTTGAACGAACGAGGGGCAAGTTTTATCTGTATGGATATACAGATAAAGGCGTTTTGGCGCTGTCATGCCGGTGGTTCCGAACAGTGCAGCGCCGTTGTTTGAAGAGAGCGTTTACGAGCCAGTGACGTGGGTTCAGCTCAGCAGTTCCGAAAACGCCTTGTCGGCTTCCAGCACGGCGGGCAGCCCGGCAAACAGTGCGTTCAGGTCGATGCCTTCCATCAGCGGGCCGTCTGAAGCTTTTTGCGCGTCGGGCGTGGCACCGCCATTAGTTTCCAGCGCATCCGAGATGATCACGGCCTGCGCCACGATACGCGGCAACGGTGCGTCGTCTGGCGCCTCCAGCGGCTTGGCCTGATAGGCGATGGCTTGCTGGATTACCTGCGGCAAATGCCAGCGGTGGGCCAACTCGGCACCCACTTGCGGGTAGCCGAAACCCAGTTGCAGCGTTTCATTGGCTGCACGCCCCGGCGTGCCGGCCTTGGCTGCGTTGTTCAGGCGCTCGGCAACATCCGGGGCGCCGGTCTGGATCAACAGTTCGCCAATGTTGTGCATGACCCCGCAGGTGAAGGCAATTTCCGGGTCGACACCGGTCTGTTTGGCCAGCATTCGGCAGATCCCGGCAACCTGAAAGCTTTTCAGCCAGAACCCCTTGAGATCGAAACTCGGCCCGGCTTTGAACGCACCCGTCACTGCCGAGGCCATGACCAGGGTGCGTAAGGTGTTGAAGCCCAGACGCATGGCGGCGTCTTCGATACTTGAGGAGTCCCGCGAGTCGCGAAACCTTGCCGAGTTGGCCAAACGCAGCACCTTGGCCGCGATCACCGGGTCTTTCTCGATATTGCGGGCGATGCTTTCGAGGTTGGAGGAGGGGTTATCAAACTGCAGCATCAGGTCCTGAGCCACCTTTGGAATACTCGGGAGACTGTGCAAATCGTCAAAAAGCTTTTCGATACTCAGCATGGCAAAGCCATCCTCTGCAGGGCGGGGATGACTTCAAAGATAGTCAGTTTTCTGTGCTCTGCACGTTTTGCCGCTGATTGTGGGAGGCGGGTCTCACGTGTCGAAAAAAAATAATCAAGGACTTGGCGATGCCGGCCGATACGACAGACAAGCATGCTTGAAAATTTTTGGCACTCGATCCGTTGTGGATTCTGTTGCGTGGAAAAGACGGCAAAGTTGTGAAGTTTGATCGACGATTCAAAGATCGTCCCTATTGGTTTTTGCCGTGGAAGTTAGCGCTATGAAAAATCTGGGCTTCAGCAAGAAAATCCTTCTGGCCGCCGCGCTTATCGTGGTTGTTGCGTTCAGCGTATTTATTGTCATCAATGACTATCGACAACGTCAGTCGCTCAAATCCAGTGTCAAGTCGGAGCTGCAACAACTGGGTACATTGACCACGCAGAACATTCAGACATGGCTGGAAAGCCGCATTCAGTTGCTGCAATCGATGTCCCAGCAAGTCGCCGTGGACGGCAAGGAGCTGCCGCAGTTGCAGCGTGCCATTGGCCTGCCAACGTACAGCGACAACTTCCAGCTCAGTTATTTTGGCAGCACCGAAGGCGTGATGTTTTCGGTGCCGGCCGGTAATCGCCCTGCAGATTACGACCCGCGTGCACGGGGCTGGTACAAGGCCGCACAAAATGCGCCGGGCACCATCGTTACCGAACCGTATATTGCAGCGTCGTCCGGCAAACTGGTCATGACCATTGCCACGCCGGTCAAGATTCAGAACCAGCTTGCCGGTGTCGCCGGTGCTGACATCTCGCTGGACAGCGTTTCCAAAATCATCAACTCGCTGAACTTCGATGGTCACGGTTATGCGTTTCTGGTCAGCGCCGAAGGCAAGATTCTGGTGCATCCGGACAGCAAGCTGGTGCTCAAGAACATCAATGAAGCCTACCCGGTAAATACACCGAAAATCGCCACGGGCGTGACTGAAATCGATTCTGGCAAACAGCCCGAGATCATCTCGTTCACGCCGGTTCAGGGCGTGGCGACCGCCAACTGGTACGTGGCGCTGGTGCTGGAGCAGGATTCTGCCTACGCCATGCTCACCGAGTTCCGCACCTCGGCCATCACGGCAATGGTCGTTGTGGTGATGGTGATCATTCTGCTGCTGGGCCCGTTGATCCGCGTGCTTATGCAGCCGCTGCACCAGATGGGCCGTGCGATGCGCGATATCGCTGACGGTGAGGGCGATCTGACCAAGCGTCTGGCCATCACTTCGCACGATGAGTTCGGCGCATTGGCAGAGTCGTTCAACCACTTTGTCGAGCGTATTCACACCTCGATTCGCGAAGTGGCCTCCACCGCAGCGCAACTGGGCGAAGTCGCCACGCGAGTGGTCAAGGTCTCCAACGCCTCGATGAGCAACTCCGACCAGCAGGCCAATCGCACCGAAAGCGTGGCCGCTGCGATCAACGAACTGGGCGCCGCCGCACAGGAAATCGCCCAGAACGCGGCACGCACCTCGCAACAGTCCAGCGATGCCAGCGGGCTGGCCAGCGACGGCCAGGGCGTGGTGCAGCAGACCATCAAGGCGATGAACGAGCTGTCCGGCAAGATCAGCGAGTCGTGTGTGAACATCGAGAGCCTGAATGGCAAGACTGCTAACATCGGGCAGATTCTCGAAGTGATCACCAGCATTTCCCAGCAAACCAATCTGTTGGCGCTTAACGCTGCTATTGAGGCCGCACGCGCCGGTGAGGCGGGTCGCGGTTTCGCCGTGGTGGCTGACGAGGTGCGCAACCTGGCACACCGCACTCAGGACTCGGCGCAACAAGTGCAAAAGATGATTGAAGAGTTACAGGTCGGCGCTCGTGAAGCGGTGGTCAACATGACTGAAAGCCAGCGTCAGAGCGAGGACAGCGTGGGCATCGCCAACCTGGCCGGCGAGCGTCTGGGCAGCGTGACCCGCCGTATCGAAGAGATCAACGGCATGAACCAGTCGGTGGCGGCTGCAACAGAGGAACAGACCTCGGTGGTTGAGTCGATCAACGTCGACATCACCCACATCAACACCCTCAACCAACAGGGCGTCGACAACCTGCGCCAGACTCTGGAAGCCTGCAACTCCCTGGAAGAACAAGCAGCTCGTCTGCAACAACTGGTCGGCAGCTTCCGGATCTGATCCTGCTGCCCCTGCGCCGACCTGCGTAGTCAAGGTCGGACGCAGAGCATCCAGAACTGCGTGCCCACGTCCGTGGGCACGCTATTATTCTTGCGCACACTTTCTCATTGCGTCCGTACCCGTCTGGTATATTCACTATCGATCTAACCAGCGAACCAAATATTCTTTTCAGGAACAAGCCTCCTTCAGCCATCATTGCCTTGCCACATCAACTTTGGAAAGGTGACTGATACCAACAGAACCTGGATTTTTATCATGAAAATGCAGGAGTGTATCAATGGGCAATGTCCAGACCGCAGCCAGCGCACATGATGTGCTCTGGCGCCAGACGCCAGGTGGCGACCTGGTCGATCTGGGGCGTCCTTTCCGTGGGCCTTTGGCGTTGTCGAGGTTGCACAGCACCCCCAAACCGATCCTCGGGCGGCGCGAAGCCATTCTGCTCGGTGCGCTGGCGCTGGTGTTCCACGGCGCGGTCGTTTACTGGCTGAGCCAGAACCCGACGCCTGCACTGCCGGTCGTGCCGCCGGAAATCCCGCCGATGACCATCGAGTTCTCTCAGCCCGCGCCACCTGTGGTTGAAACTCCGCCGCCACCGCCAGAGCCGGTTGTACAGCCGGTGGTCGAGCCGCCGCCTCCTGTCGAGGACGAGTTGGCCGTCAAGCCGCCACCGCCCAAACCGATTCCCAAACCCAAGCCGCAGCCGCCTAAGCCGGTGGTCAAGCCTGTCGCCAAGCCGGTAGAGCAACCACCGGCGCCACCTGTGCCTGCGCCACCCGTTGCTGCGCCCGCGCCACCTGCGCCACCTGCGCCGAAACCGGTGACCCCGGCCTCGGCCAGCGCGGGCTACCTGCGCAATCCGGCACCGGAATATCCGTCGCTGGCCATGCGTCGCGGCTGGGAAGGCACCGTGCTGTTGCGCGTCCATGTACTGGCCAGCGGCAAGCCCGGCGAGATTCAGATACAGAAAAGCAGTGGCCGCGATCAACTGGATGACGCAGCGCTGGCCGCGGTGAAACGCTGGAGTTTCGTACCCGCCAAACAGGGCGACGTCGCCCAGGATGGCTGGGTCAGCGTGCCGATTGATTTCAAGATCAAATAGCTTTCAAGATCAAATAACGTTTCAAGTTCCAGCAACCACGACATTCGATTGACCCGGCGAGCTACCTGAACCAAAGGCGCATCGCGACACACCCAATGCCTTGTTCAGACTTCGTTCATAAAGAGAGCTGCGCCATGAACCTACTTGCTTCGCCTTTTGAATCCATCGAACACGCGGTCATCTGGCTGCTGGTGATTTTCTCCGTTGCCACCTGGGGTCTTGCGTTGCTCAAGGGCGTGCAGTTCTCCCGCTTGAAAGCCCAGGACCGCAAGTTCCATAAGCAATTCTGGGCTGCATCGAGCCTGGATTCCGCCGCGCAATTGGCCCAGGAGCAACCGGGCGCTGCTGCCCGCGTCGCGCTCGCCGGTTATGCGGCCATTCAGGTGCCGGACGGCGCGCAGGCCAACGACCTCAGCCAGTCGATCAATCATCAGGACCGTCTTGAACGTGCCCTGCGCCAACAAATCGTCCGTGAGCGCCGTTCGCTGGAAACCGGTCTGGCAATTCTTGCGAGTATTGGCAGCACGTCGCCCTTCATCGGCCTGTTCGGGACGGTCTGGGGCATCATGTCGGCCCTCAAGGGGATCAGCGCTGCAGGCTCTGCGAGCCTTGAAACCGTCGCCGGCCCGATTGGTGCGGCGCTTGTGGCAACCGGCGTCGGTATTGCTGTCGCGGTGCCTGCGGTGCTGGTCTACAACTACTTTTTGCGTCGTTTGAAACTGACCGCTGCCGACCTGGACGACTTTGCCCACGACTTCTACAGCCTGGCGCAGAAGAGTGCGTTCCGCGTGCTGCTTCATCCGGTCCTCAAGTCCGGCGCTGGCGCCGGGCAGGCCGCGCAGAAAGTGAAGGAGGCGTCCTGAGATGGCTTTTTCCACGCAAGACACCGATGAAGTGCTGAGCGAGATCAACGTCACACCGCTGGTGGACGTGATGCTGGTGCTGCTGGTGGTGTTCATTGTCACCGCGCCGCTGCTGACCAACTCGATTCCGATCAACCTGCCCAAGACCGAATCGGTTGCACCGGTAGAGCAGAAAGACCCGCTGGTGGTGAGTATCGACGGGCAGGGCAAGCTGTTCATCAACAAGGATGAAATCCAGCCGGACTTACTGGAAACCAATCTCAAGGCCGCCAAAGAAAAGGCCCCGGAGGTGCGCGTGCAGTTGCAGGCCGACAATGGCGTGAACTACGGCGAAGTGGCGCGGGCAATGGCCTCCATCGAGCGTGCCGGGATTACCAAACTGTCGGTGATCACCGCTAAATAACCGGCCTTTCCCTCATACAGCTTCAACCGTTTTGGGCCGCATCCTCAGGCAGGTGCGGCCTTTTTTTGGGTGTTTTTCAAGGATGTTTCCAGCGTGACACAAATGTAGATGCTTATGCATTAATGATATTTAAAACTTTCGATCAATGTCATTAAGCTATAAAGCATCGGGCCACCGGACTATCAATCAAACACTGTAATGATCGCCACCGTCCGCCGCACGGATCGCTCGTTGTAACCAGAACGCACGTTTCTGGATCAGGGATTTTCAAGGGGTAGTGGTATGGGGAACTTCAAACGCAACGTGCTGGCCACGGCGATTTTTTCAGCCAATTTGCTGAGTGTCGCCGGTATCAGCGCAAACGCTTACGCCGCAGAAACAACAGATGAACAAAACAATCAGGGCGCGTCCACGCTGGGCACGGTAATTGTCACCGGCACCCGCGCGCAGGAGCGTACCGCCAGTGCGTCGCTGTCGCCCATCGACGTGATCTCCGGTGATAGCCTGCGCAGTTCCGGCTCCAGCGAACTGGGCACCGTGCTGGCGCGCTTGATTCCGTCGATCAACTTTCCGAGGCCAAGCCTGGTGGACGGTGCGGAGCTGACCCGTCCGGCGCAACTTCGCGGCCTGTCGCCGGATCAAGTGCTGGTGCTGGTCAACGGCAAGCGCCGCCACACGTCGGCCTTCGTCAACCTGGGTGGCGCGGTCGGACGCGGCTCGGCACCTGCCGATCTCAACGCTATTCCGCTGTCGGCCATCGACCACATCGAAGTACTGCGCGACGGTGCTTCGGCGCGCTACGGGTCGGATGCGATTGCCGGGGTGATCAACATCATCCTCAAGAGCGCTGATCACGGCGGTTCGATTTCAAGTAAATACGGCCAGTACAAGAAGGGCGACGGTATCCAGCGTCAGGTCTCCGGCAATACCGGTTTTGCGCTGGGCGACAACGGTACGCTGAACCTCTCGGGTGAAGGCGCCAACAACGACTACACCAACCGCGCGGGCGATGATTTGCGCGCATCGAGCATCGGCTCTACCACGTATGGTCAGCAGGTATTCCGTCAGGGCGAGCCGGAAACCCACGAAGGCAAACTGCAGTACAACGCCGAATACAGCTTCAACGATGCGGCGGAATTCTACAGCTTCGGGGGCTACAGCAAGCGCCGCGGCGAAACGGCTGCGTTCTATCGACCGAGCAATGCCTCGAACAACATTGCGGCGATTTATCCAAACGGTTATTTGCCGCTGATTCACGGCACGCTGGAAGACACCACATTTGTCACCGGCTTGCGCGGTGAGCTGGCGGATGACTGGCATTACGACCTGTCTGCCAACTATGGCAAAAACTCTTATGAGCTGCGCACCAAAACCATCAACACGTCACTGGGCCTGAACACGCCGCGCTCGTTCGATAACGGCACGCTGACCAACGACCAGAAACAGCTAAGCCTGGACCTGTCGCGGGAGTTCAACGCAACGTGGCTGCCTTACCCGGTGTCGGTCGCCTTTGGTGCGGAATACCTGCGTCAGGGTTATCAGATCGAGGCGGGGCAGGCGGAGTCGTATTTCCAGACCGGCAGTTCCGGGCTGGGCGGCTTTCGCGCTGCCGATGCGGGCAGTTACTCGCGACACAACTTCGCCCAGTATCTGGACGTTGAGACCAACCTGACCGAAAAACTGGGTGTGTCGGCCGCCGTTCGCCATGAGGACTACAGCGATTTCGGCTCCAACGTCAGTGGCTCGCTCTCGGCCCGCTACGATTTCACCCCGCAGGTGGCCCTGCGTGGCAGCGTATCGACGGGCTTCCGTGCGCCATCGCTGGCCCAGCAGAACTTCACGTTTACCTCGTCACAGTTGATCGGCAGCACCATTCAGGAAGCGGGTACGTTCCCGGCCGGCAGCAACGTTGCGCAGTTGTTGGGCGCAGAAGACCTGAAACCCGAAAAGTCGCGCAACTACAGCCTGGGCCTGGTACTGCAACCGCTGGATAGCCTGACCGTGACGGCCGACGTCTACCGCATCGACATTCAGGACCGCATCTCGCTGTCGTCCAACCTGGTGCTCAACAACACCGCGATCAACTACCTGCGCGCCAATGGCGTGGGCGATATCAACTACACCAGCGCGCGTTACTTCACCAACGCCACCGACACCAGCACCGACGGCGTGGATCTGGTGGCCAATTATCGCTACCAGTTCGACAACGGCGTGCGCTGGAACAGCACGGTGGGCTACAACTACAACCACACCAAAGTCACGGATGTGAAAGACAACCCGGCGATCCTCAATCAGTTGGGCGTGAACCTGGTTCGGGTGGACCGCAGGGAACGCATCGGTCTGCTCGGCGACACCACACCTCAGCATAAACTGACGCTGGGTAACGACCTCACGTTCGGCAACTGGGCGCTGCACTCCAATCTGGTGCGCTACGGCGAGTTCACCAGCTACCAGGCCGACAAAGTCAACGACCAGACCTTCAGCGCTGCCTGGTTGCTGGACCTCGCTGCCGACTACAAACTCAAGAACTGGGTCTTCACACTGGGCGGCGACAACGTCACCGACAAGTACCCCGAGAAACTCAACGACTTCTCGTCAAGCGGCGGCAACCTTGCCTACAGCACCTTCTCGCCTTACGGTTATAGCGGGGCGTTTTACTACGGGAAGGTGACGTATAACTGGTAATTTGATTGGCCGGCAGCTCGTAGCGCTCCGCGTCACATCTGTGCTGCAACACAGAGGCATGCCGTGCGCATAGTTACTGCACATAAACGAAAGCGCTTTTTTATCACGATGGCACTGACAACGCAGAGTGCGACGTAGGTGACGGCTGAGTCCTGACACTGATCCGGGGGTAGCTCGGCAGGACGCCGAGCTAGCCGCACCGTGCCATGGATGGCACGTTGCGGCGACCCCCGGATCAGTGTCAGGACGAAGGAACCCGACGAAGTCGGGCCGGAAACGGAGCCGGGATAATGAGATGGTCAGCCCGATCCGAGAAACCCGGAGTGTCTACACTTTCCGGGTTTCTCTCTAACGTCGAGGAGATCACTCATGAAAAACGGCCTCAAGCTCTTAGGCATCGACATTGGTAAAAACAGTTTTCACCTCATAGGCCATGATGCAGGCGGCCACCAAGTATTACGCAAGTGCTTCAATCGCAATCGCCTTCTGCAGTTTGCGGCTCAGATTGAACCCTGCACCATTGCAATGGAGTCGTGCGGTGGCTCTCACTGGCTTGCCAGGAAACTCGCCTCGCTGGGGCACCGGGTGAAGTTGATTGCTCCGCAACATGTGAAGCCCTACGTGACGGGCAACAAGAATGACTTCATCGATGCCGAAGCTATATGCGAGGCGGCCTCCAGACCACGTACTCATTACGTTGCCGTCAAGACTGTGGAGCAGCAGGTACTTTCTGTACAACATCGTCTTCGCCAGTCACTGGTTTGCCACCGTACTGAAGCCATCAACAGGGTGCATGGTTTTTTGCTTGAGTTTGGAATTGCCTTGCCAGCCACCAAGGCAGCGATCGCCAAAGTGCCTGAGCTGATTGACGATTCACGTAGCGACCTGCCGCTGCAGTTCAAAAGGGTCATGGAGCATTTGCTGGAGGATATTCATCGCCTTGATACCGAAATAAAGGCCTGTGATGCGCAAATCAAGCAGCAACTGGCGCAAGACGATGCTGGTACACGCTTGATGACGATTCCTGGCATTGGTCCTATTACCGCCAGCGCATTTGTAGCGGATCTGGGTGACGCTTCCAATTTTCGAGCCTCACGAGACCTTTCCGCTTTTCTGGGGCTGGTTCCCAGACAGTTCTCTACAGGCGGGAGACCCGTATTGCTGGGTATCAGCAAGCGAGGTGACAGGCACCTGCGAACCCTGTTGGTGCAAGGTTCTCGAGCGCTCATGATTCGAATAGAACGCCGCGATGATGCCCTTGGGCAGTGGGTAAGAGACTTGTTGGCACGCAAGCATCCGAACAAGGTGGCATGTGCTTTAGCGAACAAGCTGGCAAGAATCGTATGGGCGGTGCTCAGACGAGGTAGCACTTACAACGCATCAATGATCTGAGTAGGACATAGGCGTACCGGCTTTTGCGACGCAGTGATGATGACGATAAACAGCTCATGGCCAGACTGAAAACCTGATAAGCAATGCAGCCTTCGAGGCTTTAGGGATTTTTGAGGACAGTAAGGCGGCGAATACTCATCAAGGGCCGGGCAGCGAAATTGCCCAGAATGAGCCCGGATACATTAGCGCAAGCATGCTTTACCGCTCATCGAACTGCGATTGCAGGAGGTGGGCTGACCATACATTTGCTTACTTTGATCCTTCAAAGTCAGTCGCCGAGGGGCGAAAAGGTGACTCAAGTCGAGCCGCAAGCGTACTGAATCGCAGAATTGTGTGACGCTCTGCGTTTCCTTCTCAACTGCCCTGCAACGGGGTGGCATCCTGAAAGAAGTAATCCTTCCACGACGCTGGCTTGTTCTTGATCGCGCCCACGCGGTACAGGAACTCGGCCAAGGGGTAGGTGTTCTTCGGCGTGATGGTGAACTGGAACTCCGGCTGGTCAATGATCTTGAGCAGCTCGGCGCGGTTGATCTTCGCTTTGGTGACGCGCAGGTAAGTATCGGCTGCTGCACCAATGTCCTTGTTGACGAAGGCTTCGGCTTCGCTCAGCGCTTCAATGAATGCCTTGTAGGTCTTCGGATTCTCGTTACGGAATTTCTCGGTGGCGAACAGCACCGTGGGCGAGTTCGGGCCTAACAGGTCATAGGTATTGAGTACGACATGCACGTTAGGGTTTTTCAGTTCCTGATCCTGATACGGCGGATTGGAAAAGTGCCCGGTCAGCTCGGTCCCGCCCGCAATCAGGCTGGCGGCGGCGTCAGGGTGGGGCAGGCTCAGGGTGTACTTGTCCAGCCGTGCGTATTCCTTGTCGCCCCAGAGTCTGGCAGCGGCGAATTGCAGGTAGCGTGACTGCACTGAAACACTGACTGCCGGTACGGCGATGCGGTCCTTTTCGGTGAAGTCGGCAATGGTTTTGACGTTGGGGTTATTGCTCACCAGGTAATACGGGAAGTTACCCAGCGAAGCGACCGCCTTGACGTTCTGTTTGCCATGGGTACGGTCCCAGATGGTCAGCAACGGGCCAACGCCGGCACCGGCAATGTCGATGGAGCCTGACAGCAGCGCATCGTTGACCGCCGAGCCACCGGACAACTGAGTCCAGTCCACCTTGATCTCCAGACCGTCTTGCTTGCCGTGCTTCTCGATCAGTTGTTGATCGCGCACCACGTTGAGTAGCAGGTAGACGATACCGAACTGCTCGGCAATGCGAATTTCGCCTTCAGCCTGTGCGCTGGCAGGGGCGATCAGCGAGCCAGTCAACAGTGCGGCACCCAGACCGATGGCGGCTGCCAGGCGACTCAAGCGGGGAAGAAACAGGACGGTTTTTGACATGCGCAGCTCCAAGACGTAAATGAGATTTTTTGCAGCATATCGCTATATAAAATATTTTTTAAATAACTTTAGAGCATAAGGATAGCTCGCATATTCAGACAGCCTTGCCACCAGAGTCACGCTTTCTAATATTCTTATTTTTTATAATTAGCTTAGAAGTAAATGTGATTATTAATTGATTTGTGATGCGCCTAGTCTTGTTGATCGTTTGCAGTCTTTCAGGAGCAATACCATGAGCAACGTCAGCGCTTTGCCGATCCAGCCAGAGACCACGCCGTCAGGTGGCGGCAGTGTGCGCGACCGGGTGTCGCCACAGGAATGGGAGGTCCGGGTCAAGCTGGCGGCGGCGTATCGTCTGGCGGCGCTCAAGCGCTGGACCGATCACATCTACACGCATTTCTCGGCGCGGGTGCCGGGGCCGGACGAGCACTTTCTGATCAACGCCTTCGGCCTGCTGTTCGATGAAATCACAGCGTCCAATCTGGTCAAGGTCGATATCGACGGCACGATTGTCGATGACCCGACCGGATTGGGCATCAACTACGCCGGTTACGTGATCCACAGCGCCATTCACGCGGCACGTCATGACCTGCAAGCGGTGTTGCACACTCACACCCGTGACGGTATTGCGGTGTCGGCGCAGAAAGGCGGGCTGCTGCCGATTTCCCAGCACTCGATTGCCTTCTCCGGGCGCGTGGCCTATCACGGCTACGAAGGCATTGCGCTGGACTTGAGCGAGCGCGAACGACTGGTCGCCGATCTGGGTGACAAGAGCGTGATGATCCTGCGTAACCACGGGTTACTGACCGGTGGCGTGAGCGTCGAACATGCCTTTCAGCAGCTTCATGCTCTGGAGTACGCCTGCAACATTCAGATCGCCGCGCAGTCGGCGGGTAATGACGAACTGGTGTTCCCTCCGCAGGAAGTCATCGCCAGGGTTGAAGAGCAGGCCAAGGTCATCAAGGACGGGCATGGGCCGGGGGTTGCGCGGCACTGGAATGCATTGATTCGCGAGCTGGAGCGCAGCGGCACCGATTACAGGGAGTGAGCCTGCAATGCAGTGATGCGAGGCGCCGAGGGTTGGTGTAGTGTGCGCACCCAAAACAAGGGGCGCACACATGCACGACCTGCTGAACGAAATCCTCGATGAAGTAAGACCCTTGCTCGGTCAGGGCAAGGTGGCCGATTACATTCCGGCGCTGGGCGGGGTGCGGCCTGATCAGTTGGGCATCGCGGTGTATGGCAACGACGGCCAGGTGTTCAGCGCCGGTGACGCCGAGACGCTGTTTTCGATTCAAAGCATTTCCAAGGTATTCAGCCTGGTGCAGGCCATCGGCCATTCCGGCGAGGACATCTGGCAGCGCCTTGGCCACGAGCCATCCGGCCAGCCGTTCAACTCGCTGGTGCAGCTGGAGTTCGAGCAGGGCAGGCCGCGCAACCCGTTCATCAATGCCGGTGCACTGGTGATCTGCGACATCAATCAGGCGCGTTTTGCCGCCCCGTCGTTGTCGATGCGCGATTTCGTGCGTCGCCTGTGCGGCAACCGCTCGATCACTTCCGATTCCAAGGTGGCCGAATCCGAATACCAGCACCGTTCGCGCAACGCGGCGGCGGCTTATCTGATGAAATCCTTCGACAATTTCCACGGCGATGTAGAAGACGTGTTGCGCAGCTATTTTCACCATTGTGCGCTGAGCATGAATTGCATCGATCTGGCGAAAGCGTTCGGTTTTCTGGCCAATCAGGGTTTTTGCGCCCACAGTGGCGTGCAGATCCTCACCGCACGCCAGGCCACTCAGGTCAATTCGATCATGGCCACCAGCGGTCTTTACGACGAAGCCGGCAACTTTGCTTATCGCGTCGGTCTGCCCGGCAAGAGCGGAGTTGGCGGCGGGATTGTGGCGATTGTGCCGGAGCGCGCTTCGGTCTGTGTGTGGTCTCCTGCGTTGAACGCAGCGGGCAATTCCCTTGTCGGTATGGCTGCGCTGGAAAAACTCAGCGCGAGGGTCGACTGGTCGGTTTTTTGAAGTAAAAGCCTTTTAAGGTAAAACGTCTTCTGAAGTGAACAGTGCGTTGAAGCGCGAATCTGCCAGGAGTCATGGATTGAATAGAAGGCTATGCAAATCGCTCATGCTGAGCGCCGGGCTGTTGGTGCTGGCCGGTTGCGGCACCCAGCGTGTTCAGGAACCTGAGCTGAGCCCGGAACAGGCGCGCGCGAAGATCGTGCGGCTGATACCTGCCACTGTCACGGATCGACAGGCCTGGGCGACGGATATCCAGGCCGCGTTTGCCGCGCAGAAAATTCCGCTGAGCACTGAAAACCTGTGTTCGGTGCTGGCCGTGACCGAGCAGGAGTCGACCTTTCAGGTTGATCCGGCCGTGCCGAACATGGGCCGCATCGCGCGTGCTGAAATCGACCGGCGCGCCGCGCGGCTGCATATCCCCAATGCCTTGATCGCCACCGCGCTGCGCGTGCGCTCGCCGGATGGCAAGACCTACGGCAAGCGGCTCGATTCGGCTCATACCGAAAAAGACCTCAGCGCCATTTTTGATGACTTCATCGGCATGGTGCCGCTGGGCCAGGCGTTGTTCGGCAACTTCAACCCGGTCAAGACCGGCGGCCCGATGCAGGTCAGCATCGCCTTTGCTGAAAAGCACGCCGAGGATTATCCATACGCGGTTGATGGTTCTATTCGGCGCGAGGTGTTCACTCGTCGTGGCGGTATGTATTTCGGCGTGGCCCACTTGCTCGGTTACCCGGTGAGCTACACCCAGTCGCTGTATCGCTTCGCCGACTTCAATGCGGGCTGGTACGCCAGCCGCAATGCAGCATTTCAGAATGCGGTCAGCCGCGCGACCGGCATCGAACTGGCGCTCGATGGCGACCTGATCCGTTTCGATTCCACTTCACCCGGTTCCACCGAGCTGGCCGTGCGTACCCTGAGTGACCGGTTGGGCATGAACAAGTCGCAGATCTGGAACCAGCTCAAGCAGGGCGATACCCTGGAATTCGAGGAGACGGACCTCTACAGCAAGGTGTTCGCGCTGGCGGACCGGGCCGCGGGCAAGCCCTTGCCAAGAGCCATCCTGCCGGGCATTACCCTGAAAAGCCCGAAAATCACCCGCAACCTGACCACCGCCTGGTTCGCCGAACGCGTGGACGACCGCCGCGAACGCTGCGTGCTGCGCGCGCCGAAGGGAGCTTGAGCCCGGAAAAGCGATCACACATCTGCGTCGCGCTGCATTATCAAGACCGGACGCTCTGCGTCCGATTTCGAGGGTGCGACTTGGCGAGAAATCTCGTGGTTTCAGCCCTTTATTCAAGGCTCTTCAGGACTTATTTGACGTATGCCCGTTTTAAAACGCTTCACGATTTTTCTGCAGCAGGCCTTGCGGGCCATGCATCTGGTCTGGACCACTTCCCGTGCGCTGTCCGTCGGCCTGATCCTCGCCACGCTGGTTGCAGGCTTGTTGCCTGCGCTGGCCGCCTGGCTGGGGCAGCGTATCGTCGATGCCGTGGTCAGCGCCATGCAATTGCACGCCAGCACGGGTGACGCGCCGTTATGGCCGGTGTTGCGCTATGTGTTACTGGAGGCGGGCGTGCTGGCGCTGCTGGCCGGTGCGCAACGCGGGCTGTCGGTACAGCAGGCGCTGTTGCGGGTGCTGCTGGGGCAGAAGGTCAATACGTTGATTCTGGAGAAAGCCCAGACCCTGTCACTGTCCCAGTTCGAGGATTCGGAGTTCTACGACAAACTCGTGCGTGTCCGGCGTGAAGCCTCGACCCGGCCGCTGGCGCTGGTGACCAAGTCGCTGGGCCTGTTGCAAAACCTTATTTCCCTGATCAGTTTCGCCGTGCTGCTGGTGCATTTTTCGCCCTGGGCGTTGTTGATTCTGGTGGTGGGTGCGCTGCCGGTCTTCTTTGCTGAGGCGCATTTTTCCGGCGATGCATTTCGGCTGTTTACCCGCCGTGCACCCGAAACCCGTCGGCAGAATTACATCGAAACACTGCTTTCCCACGAAGGCTATATCAAGGAGGTCAAGCTGTTCGGCTTCGCGCCGCTGCTGCTCAAGCGCTATCGCGACACCTTTGAACGGCTGTACGCCGAAGACCGCCGTTTGACCGTGCGCCGTGACGGCTGGGGCTTTCTGCTCGGCTTGCTGGGCACTGCCTCGTTCTATCTGGCGTATGCCTGGGTGGTGGTCGATGCCGTGCACGGGCGGATCACGCTGGGTCAGATGACCATGTACCTGGTGCTCTTCAAACAGGGGCAAGCCGCGGTCAGCAGTAGCCTCAGCGCAATCAGCGGCCTGTACGAAGACGGGCTGTACCTGGCTGATTTGTACATCTACCTCGGCCAGCCGGTCACCCCGCCAACAGGCAGCCTCACGCAGGGCGTGCTGCCCGGTGACGGCATGCGTTTCGAAAATGTGAGCTTCACCTACCCAGGCACCCGCCGTGCGGCACTGGAAAACATCGACCTGCACCTGGCACCGGGTCGCAGCGTGGCGCTGGTGGGCGAAAACGGTTCGGGCAAAACCACGCTGATCAAACTGCTGACGCGGCTGTATCAACCCGATCAGGGCCGCATTCTGCTGGATGGCAGCGACCTGCAGGAATGGCACGAAGACGCGCTGCGTTCGCGCATTGGGGTGATCTTCCAGGACTTCATCCGCTATCAGTTTCTGGTCGGCGAGAACCTCGGTGTCGGCGATACCCAGGCGTTTCACGATGAAACCCGCTGGCGCGAAGCCGCAGCGCAAGGCATGGCCGCGCAGTTCATCGAGCAGCTCGATAAGGGCTACGCCACCCAACTGGGCCGCTGGTTCGCGGGCGGTCAGGAGCTGTCCGGCGGGCAGTGGCAGAAAATCGCCCTGTCGCGCGCCTACATGCGTCGCGACGCCGATATCCTGATTCTCGATGAGCCCACTGCGGCGCTGGATGCTGGCGCAGAAGCCGCAGTGTTCGAGCATTTTCGTGAATACGCCAGGGGCCGCATGACGCTGCTGATTTCCCATCGTTTTTCCAGCGTGCGCAACGCCGAGCACATCGTGGTGCTGGAACACGGTCGGGTGCTGGAACGCGGTGACCATGACAGCCTGATCGCCGCCGCAGGGCGCTACGCCGCGCTGTTTGATCTTCAGGCACAGGGTTATCGTTAGATAAAAAGTGTTGCAGTGCATGACCAGTCGGCGTTTTATGGGAGCCCTGTTTCACACCGTATTCTTCTGAACCGATCGGAGACATCGATGCAATTTCGTAAATTGGGCAAAACCGACCTGTCGGTCAGCGCCATCTGCCTGGGCACCATGACCTGGGGCGAGCAGAACACCCAGGTTGAAGCATTCGAGCAAATCCGCATGGCCAAAGAGGCCAGGGTCAACTTCCTCGACACCGCCGAAATGTACCCGGTGCCGCCGCGCAGCGAGACCTACACCAAGACCGAGAGCATCATTGGCGAGTACTTCAAGAAGTACGGCGACCGCAGTGACTGGGTGCTGGCCAGCAAGGTCGTGGGCCCCGGCCGCATGGAGCACATCCGCGATGGCAATCCACGCCTGGACCGCAAGAACATTACCACCGCGCTTGAGGCCAGCCTTAAACGCCTGAACACTGATTATCTGGACCTTTACCAGTTGCACTGGCCGGATCGCAAGACCAACTTTTTCGGCGTGCTGGGCTATACCCATGACCCGGATGACAAGGCGGTCGAGATTCAGGAGACCCTGTCGGTACTGGCGGATCTGGTCAAGGAAGGCAAGATTCGCCACTTCGGCCTGTCCAACGAAACACCATGGGGCACCCAGCGTTTTCTGCACCTGGCCGAAACCCTTGATCTGCCGCGTGCCGTGTCGATCCAGAACCCCTACAACCTGCTCAACCGAACTTTCGAGGTCGGCCTGGCAGAGATCGCCATTCGCGAACAGATCGGTCTGCTGGCTTACTCGCCACTGGCGTTCGGTGTGCTGGCGGGTAAATACCTGGATGGCGCACGCCCGGCCGATGGTCGCCTGACCCTGTTCGAGCGCTTTCAGCGTTATAACAATCCGCAGGCCGTCAGCGCCACTGCCAAGTACGTTGCGTTGGCCCGCGAACACGGTCTGGACCCTTCGCAGATGGCCCTGGCCTACGTCACCAGCCGCCCGTTCGTGACCAGCAACATCATTGGTGCCACCAAGCTGGATCAACTGGAGATCAACCTGAAGAGCATCGACGTCACGCTGTCCGATGAAGTCATCGAAGCAATCGAGGCCATTCACACCTCGCAGCCCAACCCTGCGCCGTAACCTGAACCAGCAATAATCTGCACTGAACTTACGTTCAGCCTCGTCAGTCAGCACTAGGGTGCTTACTCCGAGGCTGAATTCAGATGCATATCTCACTCAAGCAACAAGTCGCAATCGTCACCGGCGCCAGTTCCGGTCTGGGCGCGGGTGCCGCGCGAGCGCTGGCGGACGCCGGTGCAGCGGTGGTGATCAATTACAATTCCAAGGCTGAACCTGCCGAGAAGCTGGCTGAAGAGATTCGTGCAGCGGGCGGTCGTGCGCTTGCTGTCGGGGCTGATGTGTCGAAAGAGGAAGATGTCGAGCGTCTGTTTGCGCAGACCGTGGAGCACTTTGGCGCGCTGGACATTCTGGTCGCCAACTCGGGCCTGCAGAAAGACGCAGCCATCGTCGACATGAGCCTGGAAGACTGGAACACCGTTATCAACGTCAACCTGACCGGGCAGTTTCTTTGCGCCCGCGCTGCGTTGCGCCAGTTCATCAAGCAAGGCATGCGCCCGGAGGTGTCGCGGGCGATGGGCAAGATCATTCACATGAGCTCGGTGCACCAGTTGATCCCGTGGGCCGGGCACGTCAATTACGCCGCCTCCAAGGGCGGAGTCGACCTGCTAATGCGCAGTATTGCCCAGGAAGTCGGCGAGCTGAAAATCCGCGTCAACAGCGTCGCGCCGGGCGCCATCCGCACGCCGATCAATGCCGACGCACGCAAGGGCGACGCCGAAAAGGAAATGCTCAAGCTGATCCCTTACGGGCGCATCGGTGAGCCGGAAGACGTCGCCAATGCGGTGCTGTGGCTGGCCTCCGACGCCTCGGATTACGTGCATGGCACCACCCTGTACATCGATGGCGGCATGACCCTCTATCCGGAGTTCCGTGGCAATGGCTGATCGTCCGCAAGAAGCACAAAACCGTATCGAAGACCACGGCATTATCGGCGACATGCGCAGCGCTGCGTTGATTGCCGACACCGGCAGTATCGACTTCTGTTGCTGGCCGGACTTCGACAGCCCGTCGATCTTCACCGCGCTACTGGACACCCCCGACGCGGGGATCTTTCAACTGGCGCCTGACCTGCCGGACGCCAGAAGGCTGCAGATCTATCTGCCGGACACCAATGTGCTGCAAACCCGCTGGATTGCCGAGCAGGCAGTGGTGGAAGTCACTGATCTGATGCCGATCGGCGAGGATCAAGACGACTTGCCACGCATCGTGCGCCGGGTTCAGGTGCGTTTTGGCGAGGCCACGATACGCATGCGTTGCCGCGTGCGCATGGACTACAGCCGTGCCGACACCACAGCGCGCGTCGATGGTCAGGACATCTGTTTCGAGGCCCAAGGGCAGCCGGGCATGCGCTTGTCAGCAGCTACGCCGTTGCACCTGGAACAGCACGACGCCGTCGCCGAGTTTCACATGCACAAAGGCCAGACCATCGAGTTCATTCTGGGTGGCATCGACGACCCGAATGTTGCTGCAGGCAAGTGCTCGCGTTATTTCGATGACACCCTGAAGTTCTGGCGGCGCTGGGCCGGACAGTCGCAGTACAAGGGCCGCTGGCGCGAAATGGTCACCCGTTCGGCACTGGCGCTCAAATTGCTGACTTCGCGCAAGCATGGCGGCATTGTTGCCGCTGCGACGTTCGGCCTGCCGGAAACCGAAGCTGGCGAGCGTAACTGGGATTACCGTTACACGTGGATCCGTGACGCCTCATTCACCGTGTACGCGTTCATGCGCCTGGGTTACACCGATGAGGCCAATGCCTTCATGGGCTGGGTGCGCGGGCGACTGGACGACTGCTGCGAGCAGACCGAGAAGCTCGGCATTCTGTATGCCCTTGACGGCCACGCAGAACTGCCCGAGGAGCACCTCGATCACTTGACCGGTTACGGCGGTGCGCAGCCGGTGCGGATCGGCAACGAGGCGTACAAGCAGGTTCAACTGGATATCTACGGCGAATTGATGGACGCCGTGTACCTGGCCAACAAGTACGGCGACGCGATCTCCCATGACGGCTGGCAGCACGTTGTGCGCCAGGTCGATTATGTGTGCGAACACTGGAACGACCGCGACGTGGGTATCTGGGAAATGCGCGGTGGCGACCAGCACTTTCTGCACTCGCGGCTGATGTGCTGGGTCGCGTTGGACCGGGCACTGCGCCTAGCCTTTAAACGCTCACTGTCAGGGCCATTCGAGCGCTGGAACAAGGTCCGTGAAGATATCCAGAACGACATCTGGGACAACTTCTGGAACGAAGAACTCGGTCATTTTGTGCAGTACAAAGGCAGCCGCAATCTGGACGCCTCGATGCTGCTGATGCCGCTGGTGCGCTTCGTCGGTGCCAATGACCCGAAATGGCTGGCGACACTGGACGCCATCGAAGCTGCGCTGGTGCGTGACGGAATGGTGTTCCGCTACCGCAATGATGACGACCATGATGATGGCCTGGCAGGTGAGGAGGGCGCGTTTGTGGCCTGTTCGTTCTGGTATGTCGAATGCCTGGCCCGCGCCGGTCGGGTAGAGCAGGCGCACCTGGAGTTCGAGCAGTTGCTGCGTTACGCCAACCCGCTGGGTTTGTATGCCGAAGAGTTCGACGGCCATGCCCGTCATCTGGGCAACACGCCGCAGGCCCTGAGTCACTTGGCGCTGATCAGTGCGGCGAGTTTCCTGGACCGTAAACTGAGCGGCGAACAGGCGCTTTGGCAACCCTGAAGGGTGTCGGTGTGGGTGAATGACCGCTGTCTGGCTGCGTTCATTCACCCTGCAGCTTCAAACTGCAGATCTTCCCTCAGGGCACTGACGCAGAAATCCACGAACGACCTTACCCTGGAAGAGCCACGGCGGCCCTCCGAGTAGACGACGTGCACCGGTTCGGGAGCGATTTCAAAATCTTCCAGTACGCAAACGAGTCTGCCGTTGTGCAGGTGCTCGCGTATCTGGTAGTGCGGCACCTGAGTGAGCCCCCAATGCTGCAACGCGGCATTGATCGACGCCTGGAAGGACGTCAGGCTGAGCCTTGAGGCGACATTCACCGAGTAGTCCTGATCATCGACTCGAAACGCCCAGTGGGGTGGCCGTTCCGGGGCCGACGTCGAGATGGTGGCGTGCTGTTGCAGATCGTCAGGGTGCCGGGGCGTGCCATGCTGCGTCAGGTAAACAGGCGATGCGCAGACCATGCGCCGCACGCTGCCGACACGGATGGCCGTCAAGGACGAATCGCGCAACGCACCGATGCGCACCGCCACATCGACTCCCTCATCGAGCATGGACACGACCCGGTCCACCAGAATGGCGCGAATATCCACTGCCGGGTACTCACTGAGAAAACGGGTCAATACCGGCGTGACATGCAACGCGCCGAACATTTGCGGTGCGGTGACCGTCAACGTGCCGGCTGGCAGCGCATGCACACCCGCCGCAGCGTTTTCCGCTTCAGACAGGTCGGCCAGCAAGCGGCGACAATCCTCCGCGAAGCGTTGCCCGGCCTTGGTGAGGCGCATGTTACGGGTGGTGCGCACCACCAGCAGAATGCCCAGCCTGCTTTCCAGGCTGGCCACTGCGCGTGTCACGGTAGCGGTAGACAGCCCAACGTGTCGGGCGACACCGGTGAAGCTGGTCTGCCCGGCCAATGCGGCAAACAGCGTCATTTCCTGAATGCGATCCATCGTGAACGTTCTTCGTACCGATATGTGGTCGAGACTCTAGCAGCTTTGCAGAAACGGAAAGAGTGAATTGAGTTTTTTGGCCATTCTCGATAGCTATTGCAACAACTAGGATTGACGTCACTTCATTCACACCAGGTTCTGACATGAGCAATTCCGATTCAGCCGGCTCCACAGGTGCGGCATCTGCCTTCAGTCGGCGCAAGGTTTTACAGGGCTCTGTCATCGGCGCGGCATCTGTTATTGGCGCTTCGCTGGTCAGCGCTGCTTCTTACCCAAACAGTCCTTTGACCCAGGAAAAGACTATGGCCTTCGATGATGCCTTCCGTGTCACGTTTCACACTCGGCAAGTCGGCGATGTAGAGGTGTTCTATCGTGAAGTCGGCCGTAAGGATGCCCCGGTGCTTCTGCTGCTCCACGGCTTCCCGACGTCCAGCCATATGTTCCGCACGCTGATGCCGTTGCTGGCGACTCAGTACCGTTTGATTGCGCCTGACTTGCCCGGTTTTGGCAACACCAAAGCGCCGCCGCGCGGGCAGTTCGAGTACAGCTTTGAAAACCTTTACAAGGTGATCGAAGGCTTTACCGAAGCGTTGCAACTGAGCCAATACGCCTTGTACATATTCGATTACGGCGCGCCAACCGGTCTGCGCCTTGCCGCAGCGAACCCGGAAAAAGTGACGGCAATCATCACCCAGAACGGCAACGCCTATCTGGAGGGCTTCAGTGATCAATGGGACCCGTGGCAGGCTTACTGGCGCTACCCCTCGGCAGCCAATCGCGAGGCCTGTCGCCCGTCTTTGTCGCCGGAGACAATCCGCGACTGGCAGTACGGCACCGGTGCCGACCCCGAGAAGCTCGCGCCCGACGGCTATAACCTGGACATCCTGTACATGGCGCGGCCAGGCGCCGAGGAGATTCAGCTTGACCTGATTCTGGACTACCGCAGCAACGTGGCGGCTTACCCTGCATTCCAGGCGTACTTGCGCAAACACCAGCCGCCTTTACTGGCCGTCTGGGGCAGGCACGATCCGGCTTTTATCCCGCCGGGCGCGCAGGCCTATCTCAGGGATGTTCCAAATGCTGAAGTGCATCTTCTGGATGCAGGTCACTTCACGCTGGAAACCCATGCGCCCGAAGTGGCCGACTACATTCGTGAATTTCTGTCGCGAAAGCTAAGCGTCTGACAGGGCGCTCAATCCAGTGACGCCTGTTGTTTGTATGTTGCGTCACTTCGACAATCGTCAGGCGATACATTGAAAGGTCACTGCAACGGTTTGATGCCCGCACGCTGAGGTGGTTAGCGGCCGCCATTCGATAGGTCATTCAATTGGAGTATTTATTCAACTTCCTGCGTTGTGCCGGTGCTTTGATTCAGCGGCGCTGTAACATCCCGCTGACAGCGCTGATCATTCAAGGAACAGCGTTGCGCGAGCGCAATTGGGGCTTGCCGATATAGGGCGGGAAAATGTTCGCTGATCGCATCTAGCAAAAAAAGAATGAATTTTTTCGCATGGGTTTGGGTCACCTATACTTCAAGCCACTGCTGAAAAAAGGATCAGGCTTTCAATGGCACTTCCAAAACATTACCGCATTGATTATCTGTTAAATGGTTCGTTCAAGAGTTTTTATATACGAACCGAGAATATGGACAATGCTGAAGCATGGCATTACGCAAGTGTCGATGCCGGGCTCGCGCGAATACCCAAATATCGACTGGAGAAGGTCGCCCGGGTGTCGAAACCGTATGCCGAACACTTCGGTGTGACCGACGTGGAGTGGGCTCAGGCTTGAGCCCTTCCTTTGGGATGCGACCGTTCAGCATTAGCGATGGGTTATCTGCTCCAGCGCCAGGTTGCGTGTGCGAGGGCCGAAGCGGCCGATGGTGATCATCACGATCAGCATGCTGCTGACGATGAAGGCGAGCACCCCCGGCGTGCCGAAGTGGTCGAGAAAAATCCCGATCAACAGGCTGCTGAACACCGTAGACAGGCGGCTGAACGAGTAGCAGAAGCCCACCGCGCGGGCACGGATGTTGGTCGGGAACAGCTCGCCCTGATACGAGTGGTAACTGAAACTCAGCCACGCATTGCAGAACGTGATCATGATGCCGCACAAGACCAGGCCCGCGGCGCTGGTCTGAAACGCAAACAGGCTGCCGAAGATCATCGCCCCCAGAGCTGAACCGACAATCTGCCATTTGTTTTCAAAACGATTGGCAAACTTCACGAACAACAGCGGACCCAGCGGATAGGCCAGCGTGATGACAAACGCATAACCCAGGCTGTGCGTAACACTGAGGCCTTGCCCGGAGAGCAGGGCAGGTAGCCAGTTGCCGAAGCCGAAAAAGCCGATAGCCTGGAAGACGTGAAACACGATCAGCATCAATGCACGACGGCGGTAGGGCGGTTGCCAAATGTCGGCGAAGCGGCCTTTGCCTTCGATTGCGACGCTGTCCGGTTGTGGCTCATCCAGCGGCTTGCCGTGTTCTTTGATACAGCGAGCCTCAATGCCATCCATGATCCGTTCTGCTTCGTCGAAGCGGCCCTGCTGCGCCAGCCAGCGAGGTGATTCCGGCAGCGCCGAGCGCAGCCACCAGACAAACAGGGCGAACACGGCACTGCCGATCACCACCCAGCGCCAGCCAGAAAAACCGAACGGTGCCTGAGGCACCAGCCACCACGACATCAGCGCAACGCTGGGGACCGATAAAAACTGGATAAAAAACGCGAAGGCAAACGCCGAACTGCGTATGCGTTTGGGTACCAATTCCGACAGGTAAGTGTCGATGGTGACCAGTTCGACCCCGAGGCCAATGCCTACTATAAAACGCATACCAATCACGCCCAGCGCCGAGGTTTGCAGGCCCATGATCACCGTCGCGACGGTGTACCAGATCAACGCGAAGGTAAAGATGGCGCGGCGACCGTAACGGTCGGCAATCGGGCTGAGCAGACTGGCACCGAAAAACAGGCCGAGAAAGGTCGCCGAGGCAAACGCCGCCTGATCGGAAAAGCCAAACAGACCCTGGCTGCCCGTGGCAAAGATCCCGTCGCGAACCAGGCCGGGGCTGATGTACGCCGTCTGGAACAGATCGTAAAGCTCGAAAAAACCGGCGATTGACAGCAGGGCAACCAACCGCCAGATGGTGGCAACCGCCGGCAGCCTGTCGATGCGAGCCGAGATGAACGCAGCCCGAAGCGGCGCGGCTGTAGCGTCGTCGGTTTGAGGTGATGGATTCATCAATGGCCGTCCCGAGTGCTTGTTAGAGGGGGAATGATACTCCTTACAATTTGTAATGATTGGTCTTTTAATGCGGTTATTCACGCCTAAAAGATGAATGATTGTTTAGTCAGACATATTTCGAGCGTTTTTATCGCGTGATGCTGGCCTGGCGCAGTTTCGGGCGCCTGAGTCTGACGCGCCCAGCGTTACACACAAGTCCTGAAAAACCCGGAAAACGGTGTTTTCAGCCTTCTGCCCGCAGGCGTGGAGCGAACTTGCTCGCGAAGACGATATTTCAAACGATGAATGACCCCGCGCATGACAAAAATCATGAAGCCAACAAGGATGTATCAACATGTGTCGCAAAACCTTAGGATGAGGTTCTTCATTCTTCTGCCTGCCGGGTTCCCGTGACGTACAAACTGCCCACCACTGCCACCGCGCCGTTCTGCCCCTCGGCGACCACCGACAGCGTCGCCATCCCGCCCAACGCTTCATTGCTGCGCAAAATGATGTTGTTCGTCGGCCCCGGCCTGCTGGTGTCGATCGGCTACATGGACCCGGGTAACTGGGCGACGGCCATTGAAGCCGGCTCGCGTTTCGGCTACTCGTTGCTGTTCGTGGTGGTGCTGGCCAGCCTGTCAGGCATGGTCTTGCAAAACCTCTGCTCGCGTCTGGGCATCGCCACCGGGCGCGATCTGGCGCAGTTGTCTGCGGCTCGCTATAGCCGCAACGTCGCCAAGGGCCAGTGGTTGCTGGCGGAACTGTCGATCATCGCCACCGATCTGGCCGAAGTGCTGGGCGCGGCGTTGGCGTTTCATCTGCTGCTGGGGGTTTCCATCACCACAGGCGTGGCGCTGACTGCCTTCGACACGCTGATCGTGCTGGCCCTGCAGGGCGCCAATTTCCGCCGTCTGGAAGCCATCGTACTCGGGCTGATCGTGACTATCGCCAGTTGCTTTGCCGTCGAACTGATCCTCATCAAGCCGTTCTGGCCGGATGTGGTCGCCGGTTTGCGACCGAGCTGGGATGTACTTAGCAGCCAGGAGCCGTTGTACATCGCCATCGGCATTTTGGGTGCCACTGTCATGCCGCATAACCTTTACCTGCATTCTTCGGTGGTGCAGACGCGGGTCAACGGCATGGATGTCGCCAGCAAGGCCAGCGCCATTCGTTATGCGCGCCTGGACACCATCGGTTCGCTGAGCCTGGCGCTACTCATTAACGCAGCGATTCTGATCCTCGCCGCCGCAGCGTTTCACAAGACCGGCCACACTGACGTGGTAGAGATTCAGGACGCCTATCACCTGCTCGACCCGCTGGTCGGCGGTGCGATCGCCAGCGTGTTGTTTGGTGTGGCTTTGCTGGCGGCTGGGCAGAGCTCGACATTTTCCGGCACCATCGCCGGGCAGGTGGTGCTCGAGGGCTTTTTGCAGGCGAAAATTCCCTGCTGGCAGCGGCGCTTCATTACTCGAGCGCTGGCGCTGATCCCGGCGTTGATCGGGGTGATCTGGCTGGGCGACAGTTCAGTGGGCAAGATGCTGGTGCTCAGTCAGGTGGTGTTGAGCCTGCAACTGCCGTTTGCGCTCTGGCCGCTGATCCGCTTTACCAGCGATCCGCAGTTGATGGGGCCGTTCGTCAACAGCCGGCTGGTCAAGACGGCCGCCTGGTGTCTGTTCGGCCTGATCTCGGCTGCCAACCTGACGCTGTTGTGGTTCTGGGTGAGCTGAACTTGATCGGCGTGGGCGACTCTGAACCCTGACGCCCACGTCAGCCGTCAGGTAGCCGAACATGCCCATCACGCCTAAAAACGGCACCGTCTTCGAGACCGATTTGCCGGCCCGTCTGGACCGCTTGCCCTGGGGGCGCTTTCACACGCTGCTAGTGATTGCGCTAGGCATCACCTGGTTGCTCGATGGCCTGGAAGTGACCCTCGCAGGTTCGGTAGCCGGCGCGCTCAAGGCCAGCCCGGCGCTCAACCTCACCAACAGCGACATCGGCCTGGCGGGTGCTGCGTACATCGCCGGGGCTGTGCTCGGCGCACTGCTGTTTGGCTGGCTGGCGGACCGCCTCGGTCGGCGCAAGCTGTTCTTCATCACCTTGCTGCTGTACGTCGGTGCCACCGCCGCCACGGCATTTTCGTTCAGCGTCTGGAGTTTCATGCTGTTCCGGTTCTTGACCGGCATGGGCATTGGTGGCGAGTACACGGCAATCAATTCGACCATCCAGGAGTTCACCCCGGCCCGCTACCGTGGCTGGGTCGATCTGACCATCAACGGCACATTCTGGCTGGGTGCTGCGCTGGGCGCGGTGGGTTCGATTGTCTTGTTGGACCCGCTGTGGGTGGGCGCGGAACTGGGCTGGCGTCTGTGTTTCGGGATCGGCGCGGTGTTGGGGCTGCTGGTGCTGCTGATGCGTCTGTGGCTGCCGGAAAGCCCGCGCTGGCTGTTGATTCACGGCCAGTCAGCGCAGGCGACGAAAATCGTTGAGCAGATAGAGGCAGATTTACAGCGCCGAGGCCATGTGCTGCCTGCCGTCACGAGCAAGCCCTTACGTTTGCATGTGCGCGACCACACGCCACTGGGCGAGGTCGCCAGAACCCTGCTGGTGACGTTTCGTCAGCGCTCGCTGGTGGGCCTGACGCTGCTGACCGCACAGGCGTTCTTCTACAACGCGATCTTTTTCACCTATGCGCTGGTACTGACGGACTTCTATGACGTACCTGCCGAGCGGGTTGGCTGGTACGTGCTGCCACTGGCGCTGGGCAACTTCTGCGGTCCGCTGCTGCTGGGCAGGCTGTTTGACGTGGTCGGGCGGCGGACAATGATCAGCCTGACCTACGGCCTGTCCGGTGTGCTGCTGGCAATCAGTGGGTATCTGTTCCAGCAAGGGCTGCTGGACGTTACCCAGCAGGCCATCGCGTGGATGGTGATTTTCTTCTTTGCCTCGGCAGCGGCCAGTTCGGCCTACCTGACCGTGGCCGAAACCTTCCCGCTGGAAATTCGCGCGTTGGCGATTGCGGTTTTCTATGCGTTTGGTACCGGGCTGGGCGGCATGATCGGCCCGACGCTGTTCGGGGAACTGATCGACACCGGAGAGCGCAGCAATGTGTTTATCGGCTATCTGATCGGGGCGGGGTTGATGTTGCTGGCGGCGCTGGTGCAGTCGATCTGGGGCGCGGCTGCCGAGCGCAAGTCACTCGAAGAGGTAGCACGGCCGTTATCGCAGGCCGGGGACGTGTAAGCCATCAGTGACCGAAAACGCCGCGAAGGCCATCCACTGAGGCACGCAGGCCCATGATCCGGTCATTGACTTCCTGGGCTTCGTGCGGACGAGACGTGCGTTCAAGGTACAGAAGATGCCCGGCCATATTGGCCGAGACGCGTTCAAGGTCGTCTGCGGTGCGCTTGACGTAAGCCTGAATGTCTTCAAGTTGCTCGATCTGCACGGATGGTTCCCCTGATAGGTCGCATCCGAGCGCACTAAATGAAAGGGCGGTTCCAGCGAACTCACCCAAGAGAGTTGTCGGCGATCTGAATAGATTTCTTTAATGCCTGAGTTAAATAAATTTTTCAGGCGCCGCGCTAATCCTCATCCTGCTCGTCGTGCTCTGAGTAGGAGTCCAGCAGTTCAGCCAACGCCAGCGTACGGTCCAGCCCGCTGCGGCTGGCCATGATATCGGCGACTGCCTGCGTGGCGGCAACTCTTGCGGCTTCGCGTTCGGCATCGGTGTTATTGGGCGTGGCGGCCTGCGCAGCCTCAATAATCGATTGCTCAAAGGTATTCATGGTGCTCGCTCTTCGGGTTCAGGTAGCTGTGATACCGAGAATGACGAATTGTTTCAAGCACGATCAATCACCTTCGTAGGGGAATTGTTCAAGGGTCTGCATCAGCGCGACACCTTGCGGCCCTTGCAGGTTGTCCAGCACCCAGCAACTGCTGGCATTTTTAGCCAGCAGCAGGCGTGTCGTCTGGCTGGTCACCGGCTGTTGCGGGGCGTCTTTGTAACCCAGGTTGTAGGTCATTTCGACCACCGCCTGTTTATCGGAGTTGGACACCAGCTTCCAGTCGATCGGCTTCTGCACGTCGCCATCCTGCGCGTCGGTCCACGGGTTGGCGCTGACCGCACACTGATCACCGTTCTGGCACGCCCAGTCCTTCTTGAGCAGGCTCAACAGAGGTTTGGACAGGTAGTCGGCCGCACCTTTGCCATTGAGGTAGAAATCCTGATGCTTTTCATAGATCCAGCGCGCGGTGTCGACCGGGGTCGCAGCAGGGCAGGCAGCCTGGGCCGTGGAGGAAAGCAGGCAAGCGAAGGCAATGGCAACGGTTCTGGACATGGAGCGGGCTCGCAGAGAAGGTGGCAGTGAGGTTACAGGCTGACGACACTGCATTTGTAAGCCAAGCGGACAAAAAAGCAATGGTTTTAGGCGGTATGCCGAGCGCGGCGGATGACTGAAACCGGATTAAGGGTAATTTCCTTCAATACGCCGCGAGTCGCCGTCACTACCTTGATTCGATCATTTCTGATTGTATTCGAGGGGTTTTCCATGAGTCTGCTGATTTCCATGGCAGCGTTTGCGCTGGCGTCGTCCATCACGCCGGGGCCGGTCAATATCGTGGCGTTGAGTGCCGGTGCACGCTACGGGTTCTGGCCCGGCATGCGCCATGTGCTGGGTGCAACGCTGGGTTTTACCCTGCTGTTGCTGCTTATCGGCTTCGGCCTGCACGAAACCTTGCAGCAATGGCCCTTTCTGACCCGAATCATTCAATGGGCGGGTGTGGCGTTCCTGTTGTACATGGCGTTCCGGCTGGCGACCGATAGCGGGCGATTGAGTGTGGGCGAGCAGGGCAGCGGTCCGTCGATGCTGCAGGGTGCGATCATGCAGTGGCTCAACCCCAAAGCCTGGCTGGCGTCGATCGCAGGCATGGGCGTTTTTGTCGCCAATGGCGAGGCTTTGTTGATCTGGCAGTTTGCAGCCATCTATTGCGTGGTGTGCTACCTGTCACTGGGCTGCTGGGCCTTTGCCGGGAGTTTCCTGAGCCACTACTTGCGCAGCGCGGCACGCGTGCGCGTGTTCAACCGGATCATGGCGTTGCTGCTGGTCGGTTGCGCGCTGTATCTGGTGATCTGACGCGGGTCATCACAACCGATACTGTCCTGGCGTTGCAGCCAGGTGCTTTTTGAACTCGCGTTGAAGATGTGCCTGATCGGCAAAGCCTGTTTCCTGTGCAACGTCGGCAATCATCTTGCCGCTTTTCAACTGGGTTTGTGCGTGCTGGATGCGGCGATTGAGCAGGTAGGCGTGGGGCGTCAGGTGGTAGTGCTGCTCGAACGAGCGAATCAGATACGACGCCGAGAGGTTGGCTGCTGAACAGATATCGGCGAGCTTGATAGGCTGGGTGAAGTTGTCGTTGATGTAGTCGGCGGCGCGGGTGACTCGCGGGGAAGGTCGGCGGGCAAGTGCTGGTGCATCGCCCAGTGTTTCCAGCATCAGCGTGAAGAACGATACGGCGGCGCAGTGTTTTTGCAGGGTGTCGGCCTTGGCATCGATCAGCGTCTGGTACAGCGCTGTCACTGCGCCGAACAGCACCGGGTTATTGCTGCGGGTGTGCGACAGGGGCTGAAATCCGTATTTAGCATCCAGCCCGGCGTCGTGCTGAATATCGCTCAGCCAGTGGCTGTCCACATAAAGCATCAGGTACGACCACGGCTGGTCGTTGATCGGGTTGCAGGCGTGCACATCGCCGGGGTTCATCAGCACCACAGTGCCCGCCGCGACGCGCTGTGCAGTCTTTTCGTGCAGATAAGTGCTTTGCCCGGCGGTAATTGCACCGATGGAAAAGATCTCGTGTGAATGCGGTGCATAACAGACCCGCCGGCCGTCTTCTACCGAGCGCGCCTCAATGAACGGCAACTGCTCGTCGCGCCAGAATAAAGGTGTCGCGGTCGAGTTTTCGGGGTGGATGCTGTTCATGCGGGTCTCCCGTCTGCGCAGTGACGAGGGTAGCTTAACGGATGAGTCAGGGCGACGCAGGTGTGATGCTTTGCGTCACCCAGGCAGGCTCATGCAGGGCGTATCCGAGCCTTATTTTTTCACCGGCACGATATCCATTATCTGGCCATTGACCTTCTGGAATCGCACATATTTGTCATTGATCTTCACCCACTCGCTTTCCTTGGCGGGCGCTTCCAGGCCCTTGCTTTTCCAGTCCTTGACCTCAAGATCGCTTCGGCGGTACTTCTCCGGCACGCGGGAGCCCACTTCCAGTTCGTGAACGTTGTCCTTGGACTCGGTCACTTTCGGTTCTGGCGCCTCTGCCGCGTGAACCGGCAGGGTGACGGCGCAGAAGCAGCCGAGCAAGGTCATGCAGGCGATCAATGATTTGCTGTTCATGTGAAGACTCCCAGTCTTTGGTTCAGGCTTGATGCCTTTGGTCATAACTGGGACCTTCACCGTTTGAAATCATTCGATCAGGTTTACATCGCTCAGCCCCGCACTGCCTCGGCGATGGTTGCTGACAGCGGTGTGGCAGGGCGGCCGATCAGTTTGCTCAACTGACGGCTGTCATCGAACAGCGCGCCCTTGGCGGCTGCCGCATCGGAATCGGCCAGCAAGCGGGCGACAAAATCGGGCAGACCTGCCTGAATCAATGCCGCTTCAAACTCGGCTTGCGTCAGGTTGACGTAGGGCAGGGTCTTGCCGGCCTGCTTTGAAAGCTCAGCCGCAAATTCTGCGAGGGTGTAGGACTCGTCACCTGCCAGTTCGTACACGCGACCGCTTTGATCCTCTCCGGAGGTCAGCAGCACCGCCGCAGCTTCAGCGTAATCAAGGCGCGAAGCCGAGCTGATACGGCCCTCATCGGCGCAGCCCATCACGGCGCCATGTGCCAGCGCCCCAGGCACCCCGGCGGTGTAGTTCTCGGTGTACCAGCCATTGCGCAACAGGGCGAACGGCAGGCCGCTGGCGCGCAGGTAAGCTTCGGTTTCGACATGCTCTTTGGCCAGGCCCAGCGTCGAGGCCTCGGCATGCAGAACGCTGGTGTAGGCGAGCAGTTTGACCCCGGAGCGCTTGGCCGCATCAATGACCGCTTTATGCTGAGAAAAGCGCTGGCCTATTTCGCTGGATGAAATCAGCAGCACCTTGTCGGCACCGGCAAACGCGCTGTCCAGCGTTGCAGGCTGCGAATAGTCGGCGTGACGAACCTGAACGCCTTTTGCCGAAAGGTCAGTGGCCTTTTCCGGGCTGCGGACTGCGGCAACGATCTGCTCGGCAGGGACACGCGCCAGCAGTTGTTCAATGACGAGACGGCCAAGCTGGCCAGTGGCACCGGTGACAACGATCATGGAATGACTCCTGAATCAGGTTGAAAGGAAGCGTCAGCATAGTCATGATGCTTACCTTTCGTAAGTACGTACAAAAAGGTAAGTGTCATGAGTGAGTCTGCCTCGCATCCACAGTCTGAAACGGTCGAGTCCATGCTGGCGTTCGTTCGTCAGGGGCAAGTGCTGGCCAACGATTGCCCTTCAAGGATTGTGCTCAACCACGTTTGCAGCCGTTGGGGCGTGCTAGTGCTGGTGGTTTTGCGCGGTGGCATGCATCGCTTCAGCGAGGTACGGCGCAAGATCGGCGGGGTCAGCGAGAAAATGCTCGCGCAAACCCTGCAACACCTGGAACAGGACGGTTTCGTCAGTCGCAAGTCGCTGCCCGTGGTGCCGCCGCACGTGCAGTACCGGCTCACGCCGATGGGCGAAGAAGTCGCCTTGCAGGTCGAAACCCTGGCGACCTGGATCGAGACCAATCTGCCACGCATCATGCAGGCCCGCGAAGCCTCCAACACTGCACAGACCACGCCTGCGTGAGCCGTTTCTGACAGATTTTTCATCCGGCGATTGTCGGCTCAATCGCCTGCAATCAGCCGCTTCTTGCTATGGTGCGCGCCGAAATATTCATTTACACGTTCGTTTGTGCTGTTTGCCCTTCACCGAGAAGCTGTAGAAATGCCCAATCCAATCCCCCTGAAAGACCACGAAAAAGAGACGCGGCTGGTCAACCAGCGTCTGATCGCCTGTGCGGTACTGGTCGCTGTGCTGGCTGCCTGCCTGATCGCACGCATGTACTTTCTGCAAGTCACCGAGTTTGACTACCACTCGACCATCTCTGAAAACAACCGGGTGCACGTGCTGCCGATCCCGCCCGAGCGCGGTTTGATCTTCGACCGTAACGGCGAGGTACTGGCCGACAACCGCCCCAGTTTCAACCTGACCCTGACCCGCGAGCGCGCCGGGGACTGGCACAAGGTGATTGATGAGCTGATGACCCTGCTGGAACTGCCCGACGAGGACCGGATTCTGTTCGACAAGGAACTCAAGCAAGTTCGCCACCCGTTCGAGCCCGCGACCCTGCTGTATGAACTGACCGAACAGCAGATCGCCATATTGGCGGTCAATCAATACCTGCTGCCGGGCGTAGACGTGGCGGCGCAGTTCGTTCGGCACTATCCGCTGGGCGATCATTTTGCCCATTCGATTGGCTATGTCGGGCGCATCAACGAAAAAGAGGCGTCGCACCTCGACAACGAATACCGCGGCACGCAATCCATCGGCAAGACCGGCATCGAACGCTTCTACGAGTCCGAACTGCATGGCCATGTAGGCTACGAAGAAGTTGAAACCAACGCGCAAGGCCGTGTGTTGCGGGTGCTGAAACACACTGATCCGATACCGGGCAAGAACATCACGCTGAGCCTGGATGCGCACTTGCAGGCTGCGGCGGAAAACGCGCTGGGTGACCGGCGCGGTTCGGTGGTTGCACTGGACCCGGAAACCGGCGAAGTGCTGGCGATGGTCAGCAAACCGAGCTTCGACCCCAACCTGTTCGTCACCGGTATCAGCTTCAAGCAGTACGCCGCGCTGCGCGATTCCATCGACCGGCCGCTGTTCAACCGGGTGCTGCGCGGCCTTTATGCACCGGGCTCGACAGTCAAGCCTGAAGTCGCGATTGCCGGCCTGGACAGCGGCGTGGTCAATGCATCGACCAAGGTTTTCGATCCGGGCTATTTCCAGCTGCCGGACTTCGATCACAAGTACCGCAACTGGAACCACAGTGGTGATGGCTGGGTGGACATGGACACCGCGATCATGCGCTCCAACGACACCTACTTCTACACCGTGGCGCATAAGCTGGGCATTGATCGCCTGCATGACTACATGACCATGTTCGGCATCGGCCAGAAGGTTTCGCTGGACATGTTCGAGGAGTCCGCCGGGCTGATGCCGTCCCGCGAGTGGAAGCGCGCGACGCGGCGCCAGGCGTGGTTCCCCGGCGAAACCGTGATCCTCGGTATCGGCCAGGGCTACATGCAGGTCACGCCGTTGCAACTGGCGCAGGCCACCTCATTGATCGCCAGTAAAGGTGTCTGGCACCGTCCGCACCTGGCAATGGAAGTGGGCCACGAGGTGCCTGTCGATGAGCACCCGATGCCAAACATCGTGCTGCGCGACCCCAACGAATGGAATCAGGTCAATACCGGCATGCAGATGGTCATGCACGACCCGCGCGGCATCGCCCGTGACGCCGCAAAGGGCGCGCAATACCGCATCGCCGGCAAGAGCGGTACGGCGCAGGTGGTCGCGATCAAGCAGGGCGAGCGTTACAACCGTCTGAAGACGCTGGAGCGTAACCGCGACAACGCCTTGTTCGTCGGTTTTGCCCCGGCTGATCATCCGAAAATCGTGGTGTCGGTGACCATCGAGAACGGCGAGGCGGGTGGTCGTGTCGCAGGGCCAGTGGTTCGGGAAATTCTCGACGCCTGGCTGCTCGACAGCGAGGGCAAGCTCAAGCCGCAATATGCAGTCCCCGCCAAGGCAACGGGCAACCCGCACGCCTGAGCCGTCTGCCAACCGTAGTCTGCGGCGCAGGCTGCCTGACCGAGCCCTGAACAGGGCTCAGGTTTTCTGAACTGTCGAGAAATCATCGGGTCGACCACAACAGGCGTGGCAGAGCGCTGCGCGTGTATATCTGAACCTTTTATTGCCTCGACAAGGAACCCCAAATGTCCAAGACCATCGCCGACCATCTTGCGCAAACCCTCGCAGCGGCAGGTGTTTCCCACATCTGGGGGGTGTCTGGTGACAGCCTCAACGGTTTGACCGACAGCCTGGAGCGCATCGACTCGATCAACTGGATGCACACCCGCCACGAAGAAGTTGCAGCCTTCGCTGCCGGTGCCCAAGCGGCGTCCAGTGGCAAGCTGGCGGTCTGCGCAGGCAGCTGCGGGCCGGGCAATCTGCACCTGATCAACGGCCTGTACGATTGCCATCGCAATCGCGTGCCGGTGCTGGCGATTGCAGCGCATATTCCGTCTTCGGAAATCGGCCTCGATTACTTTCAGGAAACCCACCCGCAGGAGCTTTTCAAGGAATGCAGCCACTTTGTTGAACTGGTCAGCAACCCCGAACAGTTCCCTCGGGTGCTGGAGCGTGCCATGCGTGCGGCGATCAGCCAGAAGGGCGTTGCCGTGATCGTGCTACCCGGTGATGTAGCGCTCAGCGAATCACCTGATGTACCCGCGAAATGGGTCGAGGCCACGCCGCCTGTTGTCGTCCCGGCGGACACCGACTTGCAGTCGATGGCCAACATGCTCAATGACTCAAAGGCCGTAACCTTGCTGTGCGGCGCAGGCTGCGCGGGCGCTCACGAGCAGATCCTCGCGCTGGCTGACACGCTGGGCGCACCCATTGTTCATGCCTTGCGCGGCAAGCAGCACGTCGAATACGACAACCCGTTCGATGTCGGCATGACCGGCCTGATCGGTTTCAGCTCCGGTTACCACGCCATGCTGTCCTGCGACACGCTGGTGATCCTCGGCAGCAGCTTTCCGTACCGCAATTTCTACCCCGAAAAAGCCAACATCATCCAGATCGACCTCGACCCCACGCAGTTGGGCCGGCGCACGCCTGTGGCGCTCGGTCTGGTCGGTGGCGTGCGGGAAACCCTCGACGCTCTCCAACCAAAACTCAAGCCGCACACCGACCGCCGTTTCCTCGACAAAGCCCTCAAGCATTACGCCAAGGCCCGTGAAGACCTCGACGAACTGGCTACGCCGACCCCCAACGGCACGCCGATTCACCCGCAATACCTCACGCGCTTGGTCGATGAACAGGCCGACGCCGACGCAATCTTCACCGTCGATGTCGGCACGCCAACCCTATGGGCCGCGCGCTACCTGCACATGAACGGCAAGCGCAGCCTGCTGGGCTCGTTCAACCACGGCTCGATGGCCAACGCCTTGCCTCAGGCGCTAGGCGCCAAGGCCGAGCACCCGGACCGCCAAGTGGTCGCGTTGTGCGGCGATGGCGGCCTGTCGATGCTGCTGGGCGACCTGCTGAGCATTCGCCAGTTGAATCTGCCGATCAAAATGGTGGTGTTCAACAACAGCTCGCTGGGCTTCGTCGACATGGAAATGAAAGCCAGCGGCTACGTGCCCCACGGCACCGACCTGCATGAAACCAACTTTGCCGGCATCGCCTTGGGCGCAGGCATTCTCGGCCTACGCGTGGAGAACGCCGAAGAGTTGCCTGCTGCCTTGCGCAAGGCGTTCGATCATCCCGGCCCGGTGCTGATCGATGTTGTTACCGCCAAGCAAGAGCTGGGCATCCCGCCGAAAATCAAACTGGCTCAAGCCAAAGGCTTCAGCTTGTACATGATGCGCGCGATCATGAGCGGGCGCGGCAGTGAAGTGCTGGAGTTGGCGAAGACAAACTTGCGTTAATGGACCACAAATGATGAGGGGCCGGGCTCAGGTATCGGTCCCTCATCAAACGCATTCATACCGTCCTGCTGAGTAATAGTCATCCAGATAAATAACGGGTAAAGCTTGGCACATCGCAGCCGACACAGTTGGACGGAAGCAATACAGGCTACGGCAGGCTAATTACTGAATCATCTCTGGCTATAAAAAACGTCGATTGATATAGAACGTTAAGTCACAGATCGTTTTTATAGAAAGTCTGCGAGTCCTGAGGTCTGTAATGCTTAGAAATGCTCCTTTGAGTATTAAATTACTGCTGATTTTAATGTTTCCCCTGTTGGGCTTTCTGGCCTTTGCAGGTATCTTCGTGGCCGACAAAAGCGAGACGTTCGGCGAGAACAGTCTCGCCGTCACCGCCACCAACGCAGCACAGAAATTGAGTGATGTCGTCACCACCCTGCAGCGCGAGCGCGGGGCCAGTGGCGTGTTTCTGGGCAGCGGCGGCAAGTCCATGCAAGACAAGCTGAAAACCTTTCGCCAAGAAACAGACAAGGCGATGGGCGAGATGCGGGCGCAATCGACCCAGGATATTCCAGGCACGGCCAACGTGCTGCGTGCACTGGATGACGTGATCGCGCTGCGCCTCAAGGTGGATGGGCTGGCGATCAACAATACCGAGTCCGGCACCCGTTTCACCGATATCATCAAAACGCTTATCGGCTATAACTATTCGCTGGAAGCCAGTATTGAAGACCCGCAAATACTGCGTGCCTTGAGTTCTCTCAACCAGTTTGTCGACATGAAAGAGCGCGCCGGGCGCGAGCGTGTATTGCTCGGCCTGGCATTCAACCAGAATCGATTCGACGCCGCGCTGTTGTCGCGCTTCAGCCGTAACCTGGGGGAGTTCTCAGGTTACTACGAAGCCTTTCAACGCTGGTCACCGGAAGCTTTCAAGACCAGGTTGAACGATGTTCTGCAACAGCCGGGATCACTTGAAGTGGCGCGCCTGCAACGCCTGGGTTTTGATACGCCGCTGGGCGATCCGCTCAATATCAAACCTGAAGACTGGTTCAACCTGTCCACCAGCCGCATAGACCTGATGGCCAAGGTTGAAGCCGAACTGGGTCAGACCGTTGTGGGCCTGGCCAGTGACGCACGCAGCACGGCGGAAAGCAGCCTTTACGTAGCGATCGCCACGGTTATCGCGATGCTGATCGCAGTGCTTTGGCTGGCCTCGGTGATCATCCGCAACATCAAGATCGCCGTTGTCGATGTCAACCGTACGTTGATTGCGCTATCCACCCGTGACCTCACCGCCAGAACCTGTTACACCGGCAAGGACGAGTTCGGCGAGATCTCGCGCAACCTGGACAACATGGCGCAACAGATCAGCGAAGTCATCGGCGAAATCGGCAGCGCCACCGCACAGGTCGCCACCGCCGCCGAGCAGTCTTCATCGGTCGCTTTGCAGACCAGCCAGAACGTGGCGCAACAACGCCAGGGCACTGATCAGGTCGCCACTGCAATCAGCGAGATGAGCGCTACCGTCAAAGACGTTGCACGCAGCACCACCGACGCTGCCGCGATGTCGCAGCGGGTCAACACCAGCACGGTGCAGGGCAAGGCCGAGATCGAAAACACCATCAGCCTGATTCAAGGGCTGTCGCTTCAGGCAGAGCAGACCTCGCAGATCATTGGCGAGCTCAAGGGCGAGAGCAACGCCATCTCCTCGGTGCTCGATGTGATTCGTGGTGTCGCCGACCAGACCAACCTGCTGGCACTCAACGCAGCCATCGAAGCCGCGCGCGCAGGCGAGCAGGGGCGTGGGTTCGCTGTGGTTGCCGACGAAGTGCGCAACCTTGCGAAAAAAACGCAGGAGTCTACGGTCAGCATTCAGAACATGATCGCCAACCTGCAGTCCGGCTCCGAACGCGCCGCTACGTCCATGCAGGAAACCCTGGGTAAAGCGCAGGCGGGTGCCAGTAGCGTAGTGCGCGCCGGCGAACTGCTGGAAGAAATCGCCGAAGGCATCGCCAGCATCAGCGACCGCAACATCCAGGTTGCTTCGGCCGCCGAAGAACAAAGCCTGGTGGCCGAAGAAATCCACCGCAACGTCGACGACATCAACTCGCTGGTCATTCAAGTGAGTGCGGGTGCCGAGCAGACCGCCGTGACCAGTCGCGAACTGGCTCGATTGGCGGAGCAGCAGCAGGGGTTGGTGGGACGGTTCAGGGTGAGCTGACGATAGGGTTTTGCTTGATGTTCAAAGGCCTGGGAGCGTGAGCTTTCAGGCTTTTTTGTGTGTTCACTAAATAATGATCATGGTGGGAGTGAGCTTGCTCGCGAAAGCCACATTTCAGCCGAATGATCTTGACGTTCCATCAGGCTTTTCGTGAGCAGATCCACTGCCAAAGTCTCGAAATGTCGTCCTGTGATCGTGACCCTCCAGTCACCTTTTCACCTAACCCCCAGCCCCGCATACGATTATGTAGTGACTAAAAATAATCACTACATAATCGTTGACGCGCTGCATTTGCCCTTGCATTATGCAGCTGTCTCCCTGATCGGGAGCGCTGCAAAGAGGTACTGAACAGGCTCGGCAAGCCGTCGAGATGTTCCCGGATGTAGGCTGCCCACAAGGCAGATTGATGGAGCTGAACTGGCATTTGTCGTCGATAGGGGCGAGAAGCTGGCGAAATGTCCTCATGATGCTTGTAATGGATCGATTGATGATCCTGGGCCAGGTCTTTGGGTTTCGTGATGTCTTCTCGCTGTTTCTCTCTACACTGATGCCGTTGTGTAGCGGCTTTTCATCAAGGCTACCTGCATGTCCTTGAGGGCTGGAACTGTCTTCGAAGAACACTCAATCGTGTTGTGTGGATAAGCGTCTGGCATGTGAACTTGATGTATCAATTATTGAACAGCCTACGAGCGAAGGAGCATCAACATGAATATCAACAAACAACCGACTATTGCTGAACTGGCTCGTCTGTTTGCCGCGCGCAAGGATACGCTGGACAACCACATTGTATGGATTGCCGATTCGGGTGAAGTTCATGTCGACGCCATGTCGCCATTCACTCAGGAAAGTGAATTCCGTGACGCTCACCCGCAGATGCGCACTGCGTTGAAGATGTTCCGTCGCGGTCAGGGTTATGTTGGCAAGAAAGCCGCCGCTGATCGCACGTTCATGGAAAACACGCTGCAGGCGCTGCAAGGCGAATGGCAGAAGACCCGGCGTCATGCGCCGTCCCATCAGGTCGCTTGAGCCATTTGGGTTTAAATCGAACTGAGTTTGAATCTTCAGGCCCGTTCCCGACTCTGATCGGGAACGGGTTTTTTCGTTTTTCAGCGTCGAGAAGGGCCGCCGCCATGCCGGTTGCACAAAGTGATTTTGCTGGTATAGATTCAGGCCATGAGTCAGCGCGTCTGGCTTCCCGTTCCCTGCCTGCCATTGATGTCATGGCAGCGCCTGTATAGAGGTTGCCGATGCGTGCGCCACGATGGTTATGGTTGGTGATACTGCTCAGCGGCAGCGCTGCGGCGGACTGGCGTGAGGTGTTGCCCAATGCCCAGGTTGTCGGTGGCGGCGAGCTGACCCTGTTCGGCTTTCGTGTGTACACCGCCAGGCTGCTCAGCCCGGCCAAACCTTTCGTGGCAGATGCCCCGATGGCGCTTGAACTGACCTACCATCGCAACATCGACCGGGAAGATCTGGTCGATGCCAGTATCGATGAAATCAAGCGCATCTCCGGGGCACGCGTGACTACCGAGCAACTGGCGGCATGGCGTGAGCAAATGAATCAGTCATTTGTCGACGTTCAGCCGGGCATGAAGATTACCGGTGTTTATCTGCCGGGCCGCGAAGCGCGGTTCTATGTCGGCGACAAACTCCAGCATGTGGTGCCCGACAGCCAGTTCGCCAAGGCGTTCTTTTCTATCTGGCTTGACCCCAAAACCCGTAACCCCGAACTGCGCGAGCAGTTGCTCGGCAGTACCGGCTCATGACCCATCGAGGAGGGCGCATGCTTAAAAAGTGGATGTTGATGCTGTGTGTGGGCCTTGTGCTGAGCGGCTGTGGTGGTGTGCCGGTGAGTCATTACAGCCAGGAAACGCCGAAGCTGGACCTGCGCAAATACTTTACCGGGCGCGTCGAGGCCTGGGGGATGTTCCAGAAGCGTTCCGGCGAAGTGACCAAGCGCTTCACCGTGGTGATCGACGGGCACAGTGAAGGCGAAGTGCTGGTCATGCACGAGGCGTTCAGCTACAGCGATGGCACTAAACAGGTTCGCGAATGGCGCTTGCGACCTGACGGTCCGGGACGCTGGAAGGGTACGGCGGGCGATGTTGTCGGTGAGGCGTATGGCGAGGTGGCGGGCAACAGCTTCCACTGGAATTATGTGCTCAGGTTGCCGGTGGACGGCACCGTGTACGACGTCAGCCTGGACGACTGGATGTACATGATCGACGAGCAGACGCTGGCCAATCGTTCATCGATGACCAAGCTGGGCGTTGAAGTCGGGCAGATCACGCTGTTCTTTCGCAAGACCGGCAAATAACCGGACGCACAGGCAGGGCGCGCTGATCAGCCGCCCGTCATGTTCATGAAACGCACCACCTGTACGCCGTCGTCATGGGTGAAGTTGTGGCTCCAGGGCTTCAACTGCATGGCGTCGATGATGGCTTTTTCGAGTTTCTCCGGCTGGCCGGGGGTGGCGCGCAGTACCGCTTTCAAGTCCACCGAATGTTCGTTGCCCAGGCACAGCAGCAGCCGACCTTCGACGGTCAGTCGCACGCGGTTGCAGGTGCCGCAGAAGTTGTGGCTGTGCGGCGAGATAAACCCGATGCGTATGCCCGGCGCTTGCGCCAGACGCCAGTAGCGCGATGGCCCCTGAGTCGAGTCGGTGGACGGGATAAGCGTGTAGCGCTCGGCGATGCGCTCGCGAACCTGATCGCTTGAATAGAAAGACTCGGCACGGCTGTGCTCGCTGATGATGCCCAGCGGCATTTCTTCGATGAACGAGACATCCAGATTGCGATCGATGGCAAAGGCCAGCAAGTCGTTGATCTCGTGGTCATTGCGCCCGTGCATGACCACGCAGTTGAGCTTGGTGTGCACGAAGCCCGCTGCGTTGGCGGCATCGATCCCGGCAATGACCTTGTGCAGATCACCCGTGCGGGTCAGCTCACGAAAGCGCTGCGGGTCCAGGCTGTCCAGGCTGATGTTCAGTCGGGTGACGCCGGCCTTGAACAGGGGGGCGGCCAGCTTGTCCAGTTGCGAACCGTTGGTAGTCATGCACAGTTCGCGCAGGCCAGGCAGGGCGGCGATTTTCTCGCAAAGCCCGACCACGCCGGCACGCACCAGCGGTTCCCCGCCGGTGAGGCGAATCTTGCGCGTGCCCAGCGCCACGAAACGCTCGGCCACCTGGTGGATTTCTTCCAGTGAAAGGATCTGTTGCCGAGGCAGAAACGTCATCTCTTCGGCCATGCAGTACACGCAGCGAAAATCGCACCGGTCGGTCACCGACATGCGCAGATAATCGACCTTGCGTGCAAAGCGGTCCATCAGGACGGGTTCTGACATTTCACCTTCTAATCGTTGGAGAGCTGCGTTCGGGGTTTGGAGGCCAGCGCGCTACAAGGGTTCAGCTCTTTTGCCTGGCGCTGCTCGAGTTGGCTGGCAGAATGCCTCGATTGATCGATATATTAGCTGCACGCCTCATGGTTTGCACAGTCAGCCTGTATCCGCAGCATGCCGCCACGCTAACCGAGTCGAAATGTCGCAGTCCAATTGCTTGTTCCAATACGCTCATCGACCTGCTCTATGGCACTTTGCTTCAGCGGCGTTCATTTGTCCGGATTGGCCGCTGTGCTGCGCTCGTAACGCTCCAGCAGCGGCTGAATACTGATGCCGTGCAGCAGAATACTCAGCGCCACCACCGACAGCGTCATGCCGATCACGACGTTGCCGACATCGTCGGCCAGGCCATGTGACAGGGCAAAGCACAGGTAATACAGGCTGCCGATGCCGCGAATGCCGAACCAGCCCACCAACGCCTTTTGTCTGGCATTGAGCAACTTTTGACTGACCAGCAGCCACACACTTGCCGGGCGAATAACGCAGAACAGCGCCAGCCCAAGGCCGATGGCGCGCCAGTCCCAGTAAGATGCCAAGGCCGCGCCCAGCAAGGTAATCAGCAACACTTCCATTGCGCGCTCCACCAGGCTGCCGAACGCCAGCATATCGCCCATCATCACCCCGGCGGCCAGTTGCGAATCGCTCAGGTCATCGGCCTTGGCAACGGTGCCTTGGTCCAACGCGGCGGTCATGTGGCCGAGCACAGGCTGGGCGACGTGCTCCGAAGGCAACTCGGAGCGGGTGACGCGCATTTCGGCCTGGCGCAAGCCGAAGCCTGCGGCAAACACCGAGAGAAAGCCAAAGGCACCGAAGCCCTCGGCAACCACATAGGCCAGTGCGATGAGCGCCAGTGCCAGAAAGTCATTGGGCGAGGTGGTGCTGTCGGCATTTTTGATGCGCAGGAAAATCATCAGGTGCCCGACGCCGCGACCCATGCCAAAACCAATCAGCAACCCGGCCGGAACCGCCCAGATCAGGTCCTTGAGCAACCAGTGCTGCGCCCAGTCGCCCGTCACGCCGCCTGAACTCAGGTAAAGCATGGCAAAGATCACGAACGGAAATGCTGTGCCATCGTTGAGACCCGCTTCGCCGGACAAGCCAAAGCGCAAGCGGTCCTGATCCTGCGCGCTGTTGACCTGCACCATCCCGGCCAGCACCGGGTCGGTCGGCGACAGCATCGCGCCGAGCAGCAGCGCCACGCCCCAATCAATAGCGAAAATGTAATGTGCCGCAACGCTGACGCCGGCAATGGTCGCCAGCATCACCGGGCCGGCCAGCCAGTACGCCGAATGCCAGGCTTTGCAGTTCAGCGGCAGGCGCAACTTGATGCCGGTCCCGAACAGCGAAAACAGCACCGCGACTTCGGTCAGGCATTCCAGCCACTCGCGGGATTGCTTGAAGTCCAGGTTGATGATATCCAGCCCCAGCGGGCCGATACCGAAGCCGAAGGCCAGGCACACCGCCGAGGTGGTGACCGGCATCCAGCGCAGATAGGACGAGGTGAGCGCCAGCAGCATCAACAGCACGCCCAGCACGCTCATGCAGACAATAAAACTCATAGAGAAAGAACCATCGTTGAATGCGCCTTGAGAAGAGGGCGTAACGGTGGGACTCCCCTATGCAGTAATAAGTTGAAATAATTTGCCGAGCGGCGCTCAGGTCAGCAACTTCCTATCGCTCGATGCTGCGGCTCCAGCGCGCATTCCACTCCGGACGGATCTGATTGACCTGATCCCAGTCGATAGTCACCGCCGTTTCCAGGTACTTTTCCATCGCCTCGACCTGAGGGCGGGTCTTGTCGGTGGTCGGGGTTTTCGGGTTGGACGGGATCTGGTCGCCGAACTCCAGCGCCGGTGCCTGCGCTTGCGGGGTCAGCAGATACGCCGCGAGCTTTTGCGCCAGCTCAGGCTGATTGTTCTTGGCGATTGCGCATTCAGCCACGTTCAAGACCACGCCGCCCTCCTTGGGAGAGGCGTATTCCACCGGCACGCCCTTGATCTTCAAAGCGGTCACTTGAGTGGGCGTCAACGGGAACAGCGCGGCTTCGTCGGTCTGCACCATCTCGGAGATCTTCGCCGAACTGGCAATGTATTCCAGCACGTTCGGGCCGACGGTCTTTGGCCAGGCCTTGAAACCCGGCTCGACGTCTTTCTCGCTGCCGCCCTGAATGCGGTTGAACATCAGAAAACCGTGCAGGCCGAAGGTCGACGAGGCCAGCGACTGGAACACCACCTTGTCCTTGAAGCGTTTATCCGCCAGGTCCATCCACGAGGTCGGCGCGCTCCAGCCCTTTTCCTTGAACATGCGCGTGTTATAGGCCAGGCCGGTCACGCCCAGGCTGACGGCCGCGGCCTGTTCCTTGATTTTGGCTTTTGCCGGCAGGTCGGCAAGGCTGTCGCTGGGTTGCAGGGTGTCGCACAGCCCCATGGAAATGGCCCGATACATGATGCCGTCGTCGAGAAAGATCACATGCATCTGCGGGTTGTCCTTGCTGGCCTGGACCTTGGCGAGGATGTCGGCCGAGGTGCCGGGCACGATGACCACCTTGACGTTGTTGGCTTTCTCGAACGCGGGTAGCACCTGATCGGCATACAGCCGCTCCATGGTCCCGCCGTTCATGCCCAGGTACAACGTGGTTTCGGCCTGAGCAGGCATACAGAACAGGGCGGCTGCCAATGGCAGGCAAGACACTCCGGTGAGGGCGAGACGTTTGGTGCTTTTCATAGGGACGACCTTCCTCTGTGCAATGGGATGACGTTCGAAACGGGTGCATTAGCGGTGAGTGGAATGGGTGGTTGCCGGAACCGGCCAATCGAAAAAGTCTCAAGCGAGATCAGCGACGCGCCCGTGCAGACCCATTCGGCCAGCGCTTCGCCTGCCGCCGGGCCGATCTGGAAACCTGCTCCGGCAAAACCGAAACCGTGCAACAGACCGGGCTGGGTCAGGCTTGGCCCAAGTACCGGTTCGCGATCCGGCAAGTAGCCTTCGGTGCCGCTCCAGGTGCGGATGGCCTGGGCACCGGCCAGCGGCGGGTAAAGCTCGACGGCATTGCGCAGGATGTCGAGCACCGCTGCCTGGCCGGGTCTGGCGCGTGCCGGGTCAATCGCGAAGCCCTGACCACCGCCGAGCACGCAATTGCCGCGCGCCACTTGCCGGGCGTAGATGCCGCCGCCTTCGACCCCGGTGCTGACGTCCATGAACATTGGCAGCGGTTCGGTGACCAGCATTGCTGGATGCCCCGAATACATTGGCACCGGTTCGTTGAACTGCGCCGCCAGCGCGCCAGCCCAGGCACCTGCGCAGTTGAGCAGCCAGGGTGCCCGCACCTTCAGGCCATCGGCAGTACTGACGATAAAAGCGCTGCCGTCATGGCTGACCTCGCTCACCGCTGCTTGCTCGAACACTTGCGCTCCTGCCTGGCGAGCGGCGCGGGCAAAGGCGGGCGATACCAGACGCGGATTGGCGTGTCCGTCGTCAGCACACAGCGACGCACCGACGGCTACATCGCCCGCCCAGGGGTAACGGGCGCGTAGTTGCTCGCGATCCAGCAATTGCAGGTCCAGGCCAAAACCCTGACTGGCTTGCGCATAGGCACGCAAGGCATTCATGTCGTGTTCGCTGCGCGCCAGCTTGAGATGGCCGGAGCGCTGGTATTCACCGTCGATGCCGATCAACTCACGCAGGCCGCCCCAGATCTGGTGCGCCCGTTGAGACAGGGGCAACTGCGACAGGGGCCGACCCTGACGGCGCACGCCGCCGTAGTTGACGCCGCTGGAGTGCGAGCCACAGAAATCACGCTCCAGCAGGGCAACGCACTGGCCTTTGAGTGCGAGGCTCAGGGCTGCCGACGAGCCGACAATGCCGCCGCCGATGACAACCACATCGGTTTCAATCAGCGAGCTCATGGTTGCCTCTCCACGGACTGCCTGTCCACTGACTGCACCTCCACGCCGAACGGCAGCGGTTTGATAGGGGCCTGGCCGCGCAAGCGACCGACCTGCTGTACCGGGCGTCCGCTCTCACGCGCAATGATCTCGACCGCTGCCAGGCCACACATGCGGCCCTGGCAGCGGCCCATGCCGACCCGGCACATGGCCTTGACCCGATTGATCTGCCAGTGACCGTCTTGCACGGTGCTGCGAATCTCGCCTGCGGTCACTTCTTCGCAGCGACACACCACGGTTTCATCCGGCACCTTGGCGGCCCAGTCTTCGGGAAACGGAAACGCTGTTTCCAGGCCATGACGAAAGCGTTCGATGCGCCGCAATCCGGCTTTCAGCTCATTGACACGCAGGCCGTCCACCTCGACACCGCAGTCCTGCAGCAGGCCAAGAGCGGCCAGCTCTCCGGCCATTTCCGCCGCATCGGCGCCCATGATTCCGGCGCCATCGCCTGCCAGGTACACGCCTGCCACGCTGCTGCGCCCGCAGTCATCGCGGGTAGGCAGCCAGGCACGGTTCAAAGGGCTCCAACTGAATTCGCAACCCAGCAGATCGGCCAGTTGGGTCTCGCTGCGCAGCGCATGGGCAAACGCCACCGCATCGCAGGTCAGGTGGCCTGGCGTGCCGTTGCGCGCCCAGTGGATGCCGTTTACGCGCTGTTCGCCCTCTATGCGCGTCAGTTGCGCATTCTGATGAACCGGGATGCCCCGGGCGCTCAGCCAAGCGCGGTAATACACGCCCTTGGCCAGCGTCGCCGGTTGGCCCAGCAGCGCAGGCAGCGCCTTGCACTGGGCCGAAAACGGCGCGCTGTCGAGCACCGCCACCACGTTCGCGCCAGCCTTTGCGTATTGATAGGCCACCAGATACAACAGCGGGCCGCTGCCGCAGAACACTACGCTTTCGCCAATCGCGCAGCCCTGATATTTCAAGGCGATCTGCGCCGCCCCCAGGCTGTAAACACCGGGCAGGGTCCAGCCTGGAACCGGCAGAATGCGGTCGGTGGCACCGGTGGCGACGATCAGTCGGCTGAAATCAATGCTGTCGGCCATGCCGTTGCGCAGCGTATCGAGTCGGTGGTCTTCAGCGTTCCAGACCAGCGTTTGCGGGCGGTAGTCAATCTGCTCTGCCAGCGTATCAAGGGTCTGGTGGACCGCGACAGCCTTGGCACTTTCAAGGCCGTAAAGTGCCTTGGCCGAACGCTGGAAGTTTTCCGGCTGGCGGCGATAGATCTGCCCGCCACCGCGCAGGCCTTCATCGATCAGGCACGCCTTGATGCCTTGAGCCAGCAGCGTTTGCGCGGCGCGAATGCCTGCCGGGCCTGCGCCGATGATCGCAACGTTGCCGGCGCTCATGCCCGTCGCCCCGGTTCGCGAATCACTGCCTGACCGGCCTCCAGCAACGTCGAGCAGGCACGTACCCGCTGGCCATCACCCAGCCGCACCCAGCAGTCCTGGCAGGCACCCATCATGCAGAACCCGGCGCGCGGTTCAGCGCTGAAATCACTGCCACGCAGGTGCTCGCTGGCGGTCAGCACTGCCGTTAGCAAGGTGTCACCCAGCAGGCCACTGGCAGGCATCCCATCGAGGGTGAAAGAGAGGGCCGGGCGGTCGCGTTCGACCAGTCGCTTGAGCAATGCCATAACCGAGCTCCGGGTTAGTGTTTGCCGACCAGCACACGATCCAGCCCATAGACCCGATCAAGCAGGATCATGGTGGCGGCGGTGAGGGCGATGACCAGCGCCGACACGGCGGCCATCATCGGGTCGATGGATTCGGTGGCGTAGACGTACATGCGCACCGGCAGGGTCTGCGTCGCAGGTGAGGTGACGAAGATCGACAACGTGACTTCATCGAAACTGTTGATGAACGCCAGCAACCAGCCGCCAGCCACGCCGGGCAGGATCATCGGCAGGGTGATCTGCCGAAACAGCGTGAAGCGGCTTGCACCCAGCGACTCGGCAGCCTGTTCGGCGCTGCGGTCGATGCCGATTGCCGCTGCCAGTACCAGACGCAACACGTAGGGCGTGATCACCAGCACGTGGGCGAAGATCAGCCAGGTAAAGCTGCCGTTCACGCCCATCAGCGCGAACAGGCGCAGCATTGCCACGCCCAGCACCAGGTGCGGAATGATGATTGGCGAAAGAAACAGGGCATTGAAGAAGTTACGCCCCGGAAATGTATGCCGGGTGATTGCCAGCGCAGCGGGCACGGCGATCAGCGTGGCCAGGGTCGCCGACACGAACGCCAGCAACAGGCTGTTGTAGAACGAGTCGATAAAGTCGGCCCGCTCGAACACTGCCTTGAACCAGCGCAGCGAGAAGTCGGTGGTGGGCAGGCTCAGGGTGTTTTCCGGGGTAAACGCCACCAGGCACACCACGACCAGCGGGGCCATCATGAAGATCACCACCAAGGCATGAAACGACAGGGCCAACGGACCGTTCTTGGACATGGATCATTCCCCCAGGGTTTTCTTGTAACGGCCTTCGAGCATGCGGTTCCAGGACAGCATCACTAGCAGATTGACCAGCAGCAGCGCCACCGCCAGGGTCGCGCCCATCGGCCAGTTGAGTTCCGAGAGGTATTGGTCGTAGATCACCGTGGCGACCATCTTCAGGCGTCGACCGCCGAGCAGGCCGGGAATGGCAAACGAACTGGCCGCCAGGCCGAAGACAATCAACGAGCCGGACAACACACCGGGCATGACCTGTGGCAGGACGATCAGGCGCATCACCTTGGCCTGACTGGCCCCCAGTGACAGCGCGGCCTGCTCGGCGGTGGGGTCGAGCTTCTGCAGCGAGGTCCAGACCGGAATGATCATGAACGGCAGCATCACGTGCACCAGCGCGATGATCACCGCGAAAGGCGTGTAAAGCAGTTTCACCGGGCGACCGCCCATGAACTGGATGGCCTGATTGATCAGACCGTCAGCGCCCAGCAACAGGCTCCAGCCAAAGGCCCGGACCACCACTGAAATCAATAATGGCGTGAGGATCAGAATCAGGAAAATCGAGCGCCACGGGGCGCCCATACGGCTCAGAATGTAGGCTTCCGGTACGCCTATCAGCACGCACAGCAGCGTGACCAGCGCACTGATCCAGAAGGTGCGCAGGAAGATTTCATAGAAATACGAATCGGTAAGCACCGCCGTGTAATTGGCCAACGTGTAGGCGTCGCTTTTCACCCCGACCTGATAGTCGAACACGTTGAATGACAGCAGCAGGGTCAGGCCCAGCGGCAATACCAGCAGGCCGATGTACAGCGCCAGTGCCGGGGCTGACAGCCAGTAGCCGCGACCGCCCTGACGCATTTCGGTCAACAGACTCATGCACGCACCTCGTCGGCATCCAGTACACGCAGCAACTCGGCCGGCCAGTCCATGCCGACTGCTGCGCCTTGCTCCAGCGGGGCTTGCCCGTCGTTGCGACGCACCACGGTCAGTTCACCGATGCCGGTCTGAATGCGATACAGCCATTGGCTGCCGAGGAAGTAGCGCGTGGTGATACGGCCTGACAGACGCCCGCAACCGGGTGCGACCAGGTCGATTTTCTCCGGGCGCAGGCTCAGGGTCAGCGCGCCGTCACCGGGCAACTGGCGAATCTGCGGGGTGCCGCTGCTGTCCAGATCGCCTTGCACCATGTTGGCCTTGCCGACAAAGCCCGAGATAAAGCGCGTGCGCGGGTGCTCGTAAAGCGTGTAAGGCGCGTCGATCTGAGTGATGCGCCCGGCCTGCATGACTACCACCCGGTCGCTGATCGACAGGGCTTCGGCCTGATCGTGGGTGACCATCAGCGTGGTAATGCCCACTTCGTTCTGAATACGGCGAATCTCGAACTGCATTTCTTCGCGCAGGTTGGCATCCAGGTTCGACAGTGGCTCATCCAGCAGCAACACCGGCGGCTCGATCACCAACGCCCGGGCCAGCGCGACCCGCTGCCGTTGTCCGCCTGACAGCTCGCGGGGGTAGCGCTCGGCGTGCTGATCAAGACGCACCAGCGCGAGTACCTTGCTGACCCGTTGTTGCAATTCTGCTTTGGCGACCTTGCGCATACGCAGGCCGAACGCCACGTTGTCGGCCACGGTCATGTGCGGGAACAGCGCATAACTCTGAAACACCACGCCAAGCCCTCGGCTGCTCGGTTTGGCATGAGTGATGTCACGGCCGTCGAGCACGATGCGCCCGTCACTGACCTCAACGAAGCCTGCGATCATTTGCAACGTGGTGGTTTTGCCACAGCCGGAAGGGCCGAGCAGTGAAACGAATTCGCCCTTGTCCACACTCAGGTGGGTGGCAACCACAGCGTCTATAGAGCCATAGCGTTTGGAGAGACCTTCGAGCTGCAGAAATGCCATGCCTGCTTCCACCTTTGTGCATGCGCGCCGAAGCACGCGTTTGTCATGGGCAGATGCGAAATGAAGTCATGCAGTTCTGTGGACGTTGGTGCTCGCTCTGAGTCGGCTACCGATGATTGTTCAAATCGCCCCTGTGGACTGAGAGTAGGACGAAGGCTAAGGTGGGCTCAACAAGGAATTTCACTGAATAACATCTTTCTTTTAATTAGTTCTATGAGTGGAAAGTTAATGAGGTATAGCCATGAATAATTCCGCTGATCGGAATAGTGCGCCTGCAGAGGTGGGTGTCGGGGCTGTTTCGCGCCTGTTTGCCGTACTGCGCTGCCTGGGCGAGTGCGGCGAAGGTGGCGAGCGGGTTACGCAACTGGCCCAGCGGGTCGGTCTGTCACAACCCACCACACATCGTTTGCTGCGCAGCCTCATGGACGAAGGCATGGTCGAGCAGGACCTGCTCAGCAAGCGCTATCGCTTGAGCATCGAGTTCTTCGCTTTGGCGGCGCGCGCGGGCAATACCGGCAACCTGCGCGACGTGGTGCGGCCCAGCCTGTTGCGTCTGTCGGCATCGCTGGGCGACTCGCTGTTTCTGCTCGCGCGCAGTGGTTTTGATGCCATTTGCCTGGACCGCAGCGAAGGCCCATACCCGATCCGCACCTTTACCGGCGACATCGGTGGCCGAGTCGCACTGGGTGTGGGGCAGGGCAGCCTGGCGATTCTTGCGTTTCTGCCAGAGGACGAACGCGAAACGGTCATCGCTTACAACCTGCCACGGCTCAAGGATTTTCATCTGTATGACGAGGTGTTTCTGCGCTCTGAGGTCGAGAATGTGCGACGTCTCGGTTATGCGGGGCGCAACACCGGCGCGCTGCCAGGCATGGCCGGGCTGGCGGTGCCGATCCTTGACCGCAACGGTCGTGCCGTGGCGGCGCTCAGCGTCGCGACCATCACCGACCGGTTAGGGTCTGACCGCCTGATGACCGTGGTAGAACTGCTCAAGCGCGAGGCAACGGCGATCGGAGCGAAGATCAACCCGTTTGATCCGTTGCTGCGAAGGCCCAGCCAGGTGTTCGGGCAGGCGGGCTAGGGGCTTTACTCTTTCTTTGGCGTTTTTTTGACGTATCTCTGACATCTCTACCGATCGTCGCTGTTCTTAAAGAAAAATTGGCGGAAGCCGATGATGATCTCATAGAGCCATACATGCCGAGCTGTCTAGCTCGGTCGTAAGAGATGAGGCTTGTCATATTCTGCGCGCTGGCGCAGACCCGTTTTTCTCCAGAGATCATCACGATGTCCAAATCCCTGAGGCTTCAAATCCTGGGCTTGCTCGGCGGCAGCCTTGTGCTGGTGCTGATTATTGCGCTGGCCTGCTTCAACTTTCTTTCCGGCAACGTGCAGTCCTATCGCAGCCTCATTGAAGGTCCGGTCCGTGCATCGCAGTTGATCGATGAAGCCAACCTGGAGTTCAAGGTTCAGGTTCAGGAGTGGAAAAACGTTCTGCTGCGCGGCAAGGCCCCGGCGGATCGGGACACGTTCTGGGCGAAGTTCGAGGAGCAGGAGCGCAAGGTCCAAGGCACGTTGGGCCTTTTGGCCGATCTGGAAGGCGCCGACGCATCGCTGAAAAATGAAGTACAGGCTTTGCAACAGGCACACCGCACGCTGGGCACGGCCTATCGCAGCGGCCGTGATGTGTTCATCGCGGCGGGCAACGATGCCACCGTTGGTGATGCCGCGGTCAAAGGGGTAGACCGGCCAACCAGCGAGCAGATGGCCAGGCTGGTCGGTGAGTTGCACAGGGCCAGCGATGCTCAGTCGATTGCGATCAGCCAGCAAGCGGACCGGACGATCCTGACTGGCACCGTGGTGATGCTGGTCTCCGCGCTGCTGGTCGGCTTGTTGGCGCTGTGGATTGTCAACCGCAACCTGGTTGCGCCGATTCGCATGCTTATCGAATACGTCGCCCAGTTAAGTGAAGGCAAGTTTGCTGCGCGGGTCGACGTGACGCGCCAGGACGAACTTGGCCGCCTGGCCGTTGCAGCGAACACGCTGCGTGACTTTCTCGCCGATACCTTCAGCCGCCTGAAGCGCAGCACCACCGACCTCGACACCGCCGGCGGCGAGTTGAATGCCATTGCCGAATTGATGGCCCAAGGCACTCACGAGCAATTCGAGCGTACCGATCAGGTGGCTACCGCCATGACCGAGATGTCCGCCACGGCTCAGGAAGTGGCTCGCCATGCTGCACACGCCGCACGTGCTGCGGATGAAGCAGACCAAAGCGCGCAGGACGGCGAGAGGGTCATGCAGTCGACCATCGACACCATCACCCGGATGCGCAGCGAAATTTCCTCTACCGCCAACGTCATTCAACGCCTGGAAACAGACAGCGGTCGCATCGGCAAGGTGCTGGAAGTGATTCGCGGTATCGCTGATCAGACCAACCTGCTGGCGCTCAACGCTGCCATCGAAGCTGCACGAGCAGGTGATGCCGGGCGCGGTTTTGCTGTGGTGGCGGATGAAGTCCGCACATTGGCACAGCGTACTGCGGTGTCCACGGCCGAGATCAATCAGATCATCAGTTCAGTGCAGACCGGTGCCAGCGATGCGGTGCAGGCCATTCAGGGCGGTCAGGCGCGCAGCGAAGAAAGTGTCGAGCAGGTCACCCATGCAGGCGCAACGCTGCAGCGCATTACCGTGGCAGTGGAAAACATCCGCGACATGAATCGCCAGATCGCCACGGCTGCCGAAGAGCAGACCTCTGTGGCAGAAGACATCTCGCGCAACCTGACTGAAATCACCGCCATTGCCGTGACCAATCAGGACAACGTCAAACGCACGCAGAACGCCAGCCATGAACTGAAAGGGCTTTCAGCGGGCCTCAACGATGTGATCTCGCGCCTGAGTGCGTGATCTGCTAAATACGCACAGGTTGTCGCATGATCAGAGCCGGCTTGAAGGCTTGAACATTGCTACGGGGCTTAAGCCCAGCCGGTGCGACTCAAGCCTTCAGCCTTGAACACCAGCGCCTTCAAGCCGCCGTCGACTCGTGCATCCGGAAATTCCGGCGGGTTTTCGAGGCGTTGCTCAAAGCGCAGGCAGGGCGCTTCGATTGCGGTGTGCTGAATCAGAAAGTCCGGCCCCAACGCGGGGTCGTTCATGCACGCCAGCACCTGCCCGTCCTCTTCAAGCAATTCGGGCAGGCGACGCAGGACCCGTTGGTAGTCCTTGTCGAGCATAAAACTGCCTTTCTGGAAGGAGGGCGGGTCGACGATGATCAGGTCGTAAGGCCCCGAGCGAGTCACCTTGGCCCAGGACTTGAACAGGTCATGCCCCAGAAACGTCACCCGGCTCAGATCGTGGTCGTTGAGCCTATGGTTTTCGCGGCCGCGATTCAGCGCCGCACGGGCCATGTCCAGGTTCACCACATGGTCGGCTCCACCGGCAATTGCCGCAACCGAGAAGCCGCAGGTGTAGGCGAACAGATTCAGGATGCGCTTGCCCTTTGCCTGGGCCTGCACCCATTCACGGCCGTAGCGCATGTCCAGAAACAGCCCGCTGTTCTGCTTCTTGCCGAAGTCAACCTTGTAACGCAGGCCGTTTTCGCTGATGACCCATTCATCCACGACCTCGCCGGTCAGCCATTGCGTTGTGCTTTGTGGCAGGTAGCGGTGTTGCAGCAGCAGGGTGTGAGCCTGGCTTTTTTGCCATTGGGGCGTTTCGATCAGCGCGTTCAACTGGTGCGTCAATGCGTCCAGTTCGGACTCTTGCGGCTCCTTGAACACCGAAACCAGCACCACGCCCTGCATCCAGTCGACCGTAATGTGCTCCAGCCCCGGCCACACGCGACCACGGCCGTGGAACAGGCGGCGGGTTTCATCGGGTACCTCGCTCAGGGTATCGAGCAGGTGCTGTTGCAGAATCGCGAGTGCTTCAGGGGTCATGACGAAGGTCGGTTATGAAAGGCGGCGTATGGTAAACGTATTTCAGCGAATGGGAATCATGAGGTTCAGCGCGGCATGTACTGACGTTGCCAGCGATGCGGGATTTTCAGCGACACCAGCGCCATTAACGCTGACAGGCTGGCGCTGACCAGCAAGGCATTGAGCCCCAGACGATGTTCAAGCAACGCGCCGATCACTGCGCCAATGAACATCCCGGCCCACGGGACCAGTTGAATGCGCCAGCCATCCCGGCGTTCGCCGAGCATCCAGCGGCCCAGACCGCGCCCCAGTCGCGACAGCGCGCCGGTCACGTAGGTCAGGCCCACCGGCAGCCCGTTGACCTGCTCGACAGCGGCGTTGAGCATGCCCATCGCCAGAATCGCCCAGATCAGGGCAAGCATATTGTTCGCCAACGGCCACGCCGCAGCGGCACACAACAGCGTGGCGATAGCCAGCAGTAAGGGCAGGGCGCGCCGGTTGCCCAGGCGCGCAACGACAACGCCCAGTGCATTGCCGGCAATAAACGCAAAGATGGCCAGGGCCAGACGGAGTGTGACGCTCAAATCGCCATCACTGATCGCCACCGCAAGGCGCGTGGTGTTGCCGCTCATGAACGAGACGAAATCGCCGGTGGCCATGAAGCCGATGGCATCGGTCATGCCTGCCAGCACCGACAGGCTCGCCACCAGGCACATGCCGACTCTGCCACGCCATTTCTGCAGGTGCAACTGCCGTGGGCTGGCGCTGGCATTTATGGGAGGTGGCAGCATCGCAGGTCCTCTGGACCAGTTGAAACAGCGGCTTCAGCGGTTTATAGCGGCTTGGCGCGGACTATTCTTTTCGCCCTGACCTCGTCTGCGTAAGCCTTGAGCTGGTCGGCATCGCTGTAAAGCCGATTGACCATCTGCAAGATCGCAGTGACGTCAACATCCTTCATTTGTGAAGCGAGCTTGAGAATTTCTTCTGCCGTGCTCTCGAGGTTGGTTGCTGTCCCTTTCAAGTGCCGCTTCAGCTCCTGGGTCGACTTATTGAGCGCCATACATGTTCCTGTGCCAAGACCTTGAATTCCATACCCGGAGCATCGCTTTTTCCGCGATAACAAGCAATCAGGCTGATGCCTGAGCCTTGGAGTTATCGGCCGATTCAAGGTGATCTACAAGGCAGGGCGCTCAATCATCGCGCGTCAACACTTCAAGCAGCTCTATTTCAAACTTAAGGTCAGCGCCCGGCTTGATGTGCGCGCCGATGGTCCTGTCGCCATAGGCCAGATGGGCGGGGACGAACAGTGTGCGCTTGCCGCCCACCTTCATGCCAATAAGGCCTTGATCCCAGCCTTTGATAACGCGCCCGGTGCCGATCACGCACTGGAACGGTTTGCCGCGCTCGTGCGAAGAGTCGAACACTGTGCCGTCTTCCAGGGTTCCGGTGTAATGAGTGGTGATCAACGCACCCTTGACCGCTGCTTTGCCTTCACCGATGTGCAGATCGGTAATCTGTAGTGCTTTACTCATTGCGGGGCTTCCGGGTACAGCGTGCTCAGTGAATGTCGCGGGAAGGCTTTCTCGCAGAAAAGCGATTCGATGACAAGCTGATCAAACAAAAACGGGGAAGCTTTCGCTTCCCCGTTGCAGGCCAATCACGGTGTGTGTCAGAGATTCTGCGAACTGACCACCATGGCCTGGGCGATGTTCTCTTTCTGCTGCTCAGTGAAGCCGTCCCAGATGTTGGTCTTGGCGTAGTAGCCCAGGCCTGCCAGGCAATAAAGGCTGAGGGTCAGCACGATGGCAATCGAGACGAACGTCCAGCGGCCTCCTTCCTCATCGTTTTCCCGTGTGAAACTGCGCGAGTAGTTATCATTCGGGCCGCGCGAGAGCAGGGCGGACGACAGGCGCTTGAACCACTGGAACAGATGAACGACAACAATACGCAGCATAGGGATATCACCTCAAATGTTAATAAAACGGAATGCTTGCGATGCTCGGCGGCACCGAATACAAAAGCTGAAAACGAAAAAAGCCCGTCTATGACGGGCTTTCTTTTTATGATTCTGGTCAGGCGAACAGTGCGTTCGTACTGTGGAACAGTCCACGAAGTGCGCTGCACATGCCTGACGTTATGGAAACATTTTAAAACAAATGGTCTGCATCAGCTACCCGGCTTCTGCCGTTGTCAGACAACTGGTCGTGTCTGAAGGTGCGGCAAAACGTCGCCCCGCGCTGGCAGGACGCACGAGAAGGGCGCTGCATTTGGTCAAGTCTTGTAATACTTCTTCAAAGTGCGAAACAGTTGTGTGTATTGTACGATCCACTCCCAAATTGAATTTCAGGACTGTATGAATACCCTCCAGGAGCCTCCGAGTTGCCCTCCTTTCACAGTTGATGGTTGGCCGGTTATAGCCTCTTTGCCGAGAGCATCGCTTTTACCGTGTAGCCCGCTCCATTCAAACATCGATTCATTCAGCCTCATGCACCGTGTAGATATCGTCAGGCCCCTGCGTCGTCGAGCTGCAGAGCCGTGTCTGACGATTCGTCACAGGGCCTGGTCTACATTGACCAGTGCCGCTCCCTGCCATTTTTCTCGTGAGACTGAATAACTACCATGGAATGGATCGCTGACCCCACGGCATGGCTTGGCCTGCTGACCCTCATCGTGCTGGAGCTGGTGCTGGGTATCGACAACCTGGTTTTCATCGCCATCCTGGCGGACAAGCTGCCCCCTGAGCAACGTGATAAAGCACGGGTCATCGGCCTGTCGCTGGCACTGATCATGCGCCTCGGCTTGCTGGCGAGCATCTCCTGGATGGTCACGCTGACCGAGCCGTTGTTCGAGATTTTCGACAAGACCTTTTCCGGACGTGACCTGATCATGCTGTTCGGTGGTGTGTTCCTGCTGTTCAAGGCCACCATGGAATTGCACGAGCGGCTGGAAGGCCATGTCGCCCAGCGTGCCGGCAACGCAGGCTATGCACTGTTCTGGCCGATCGTGGCGCAGATCGTCGTGCTTGACGCGGTGTTCTCGCTGGACGCCGTTATTACGGCAGTGGGCATGGTCGAGCACTTGTCGGTGATGATGATCGCGGTGATCTTCTCCATTGGCCTGATGATGATCGCCAGCAAGCCGCTGACCAAGTTCGTCAATAGTCGTCCGACAGTGATCATGCTGTGTCTGGGCTTTTTGATGATGATCGGTTTCAGCCTGACCGCAGAAGGCCTGGGTTTCCATATCCCCAAAGGCTATCTGTATGCGGCGATCGGCTTCTCGATTCTCATCGAAGTGTTCAACCAGATTGCCCGCAAGCGCAACAAGAAGTCTGCCCACGGCCACCTGCCGCGCCGCGAGCGTGCTGCCCATGCGGTGATGCGCCTGTTGGGCGGCCGCAGGCTGGAATCCGGTGATGTCGATGAAGAAATCACCGACATGCTGGAAGGCGAAAGCAACGAACCGGTGTTCGATCGTCGTGAGCGGGTGATGATCAGCGGCGTGCTGCAACTGGCAGAGCGGCAGATTCGCACGGTTATGACTCCGCGGGCCGAGATCGACTACATCGACCTGAACGACGATGCCGAGAAGATCCGCCTGAAACTGATGCACTCTTCCTACTCGCGCCTGCCGTTGATTGGTGAGCGTGGTATCGATGAGCCCTTGGGTTTCGTGCACAAGAAAGAGCTGTTCAAGGAACTGTTGTCCGGCAATCAGCCCGACTTGAAGCTAATGTCGCGCAAGGCCATTAACCTGCTGGAAAGCTTCACGATCCTCAATGCGCTGGAGCAGATGCGCAAGGAGTCCACGCACATCGCGTTCGTGGTCAACGAGTTCGGTGATTTCATCGGCGTATTGAGCATGACCGACATTCTGGAGTCCATCGCCGGCCAGTTGCCTGACGCCAGCGAAGTGGAAGGCCCGGACATCGTTGCGCAGGGCGAAGACTTCGTCGTTTCGGGTGCTCTCAACCTGAGCCTGATTCGCGAGCGAACCGGCTTCCAGGCCAAAGCCACCGAGGACTATCAGACCCTGGCCGGGCTGGTCATGAGCCTGCTGGACCGCTTGCCTTCAACGGGCGACAGCCTTAGCTGGCAGGGTTGGAACCTGCAGGTTGTAGGCGTGGAAGAACGTCGCGTGACACGGGTGTTGCTGCAAAAACAGCCTGCGGCAAGTGCTGGTAAGTAAGCGCTGAGCAGTAAAGAAAACGGGGCCGTTCGATGATGAGCGCGCCCCGTTTTTATTTGTGCGTCACACTTATTTGCGACGCGGACGCGACACCACTGACTCGATATTCTTGCGACCAATCAATTTGGGTTGCACAGGCTCGGCCGCTATTGGCGCGTCGGCCAGCCACTTGAACATCACCAGACAATCCACCAGCCCCAATCGGGCATGACGATAAGCCTTGGGCAAGCGCCCAACCGTCTCGAAACCCAGCTTGGCCCACAGCGCAACCGCCACTTCATTGCTGGCGACCACCGAGTTGAACTGCATCGCCAGAAAGCCGCTGTCGCGAGCCAGTTGCTGTGAGTGCTCACACATCAACCGCGCCACACCACGGCCCAGGGCTGCGTCCGTCACCATATAGCCACAGTTGCAGACATGATTGCCCGGGCCTGCCGCATTGGCCTTGAGGTAGTAACTGCCCAGCAACTGACCGTCCTCCTCAGCGATCAGCGTGTGCAAAGGCAGCTTCAGCCACACGTCACACGCCTGCTCTTGAGTGAGCGCAGGGTCGTAAGCGTAGGTTTCCTGAGCGACAACGACAGCCTGGAAGGTAGGCCAGAAGCGGTCGAAGTCTTCCGGGGTCATGGGGCGAATCTGAATCATGTAAGGCCTGGGAGGAAGTGGGCTTGGATTTTCTGCGCTGTACGTTATCTTGAGCGCACGATCACTTCCAGGCTTTTTCGGTGAACTCCGCCGTTGGGGGCAGCACGGTGTGGAGGAAATTCAGGTATTTGTTGAACAACACCTCATGCTTGAATCGGGCCTCGAAACCGAGCGTGACGTCGGTACGATGCGTGATGATCATCAGACGCTTGCGGTCGACGGTAACGAAGTTGTACTCGCCCCACGGCAGGCTTTGTTCGTGGTGAATGGGGTTTTCCCAATTCAGCAGTTTTAGTGCCGCTATAAACGCCATTGCAACCGGGCCGATCAGAAAGAGCAATGATCCGGTGAGAACGGCGACGAAAACAAATATCAGGATGACGGCTATGGCGATGCCTTTGAAGAAGGATGAGGCGAAGTCAGGGTAGTGGAGGTAGTACTCCAGATGGGCGCAGTCGGTTTTGACGGTGTAGTTGTAGATGGTTTTTTGGCGGATGAGGAGGCCTGTGAAGTAAGCCAGAACCCCTCCAAGTGCAAGTATCAAACCCACCAGCAGATGAGGGTTTTTTAAAAATACTTTCCAGCCTCCCCAAATAAAAAGTGAGCTCCCGATCAGATGAATCGCCGTAAATATGGACTGCGCTATCATGATTTCCCTTGGTGATCTTGCAAGTGTTTTTATTTTCCAGTTTAGGATGTCTTCATCTTTCGGCAGATCCAGAGCTTTTTCCGGCTGATTCATACAGGTGTGCCCTCTGCGACTTCTAGGGTCAGAGCGCCAATCCTGCTTGATGCCTTTACCTCGAGTTCCACTGCAGCCAGGCCGTCAATAGCGGTATCGCCTTTTGTGCCAAGCTCCATCTGAAACAGATAGCTTCTATCGTCTCCGCCAGGATTTAAAAGATTGGCCGGGTACCAGATTTGCAACTCAAGATACGTTGCGTCCTTGTCGAGCGGCACCCAGGTTTCCCAGATGAGGTCTTCGTTTTCAGGTGGCATGCGGGGGTAGGTATAGTCTTCACTCGCCTTGCCAGCAGGCTTGTTGGTAAACATCCCGAACTGTTCGACTTTCCTGAATTGCCCGTGGTCCAGAAAAGCTTCATGTATCGGCTGATCTATTTTTTCTACGGGCAGCACGCCCCATGGTCTCTTGCTACTAACGATATTGAAATGCACGGACAGCCCGCGTAGAAGATTCGGCAAGCGCACTTGTACCCCCGCGCCATTTTGTACCGCTACGCTGTAGTGATCGTTTTTGCCAAGATAACGGTTTTCATAATTCACGGTGCTTTTTACATGGACCTGCGGAGATAATTTTATTTCCATCAGCGCGCGCACTTCGTCATGCTTACCTTCCGCAGTCTCAGCATAGCGATAGTCTTGGGTTATGGACCAACAGCACTTGCGTAGCCACCAGCCGACACTGTCTTGCTTGAAGTAATTAAGGGCCATCGTAGCAAAAAGATAAATCAAGCCTGCTGCCAGTAGCGCTACGCTGAACCACGGACTCATTGCGATAATCGTAAAAACGCCAGCGGGAGAAATGCCTGCCATTAGCTGGGCCGCAGCACCCAATCCCATCACCACTACGGAAAACCCCTTGATGCCAATTCCATATGTTTCTTCTGATGTTTTAGCTGCGTGAAAATCATCTGTAACATCAAATAATTCAAGCGTAACCGCCGCAAGCCCAAACCCACCCATCGCCACCATCGAAACCCTGAACCCACGTATCGCATCACCCCACGCTGCATTTCCCTTGGCTTTCCAGTACGCACTGGACCTGTCCAGAATGGCCACATTCTTGCCATCGATCAGCGCTGGCGTTGCGTCCCTTATGATGCTCCACGGCGCGTCCACAAACACCGCCATCAACAGATTGAAGCTGTACCCCAATCCATACGTCACCTTGCCAATGTCCTTGGTACTGAAATCCCCGTCCCGGGTAAGGTCCCGATAGAGGAAGGCGGTATTGATCAGGTTAAGCATGACCACGCCCCAGGTGATCGTGCCAGCAACGCCGCCCAGTCGGTCGGTCCAGCCTTTGGCGCGGGCGAGCCAGTCCGTGGCGAGGGTTTTGCCAGACTGGAAGTACTGACGAATCTCGTCCTGCAATAGCTTGGCGTATTCGTTGTTCTGAAAGTCGAGCAGGGCAGGGATGCTCAGTTCGTGAACGCGCAGTTTGTGTTTATGGGCCTGCAATTTGCGAGCGGTGCTTTGGCGCGTGTTGTAGGCGTTCGGGTATTGCCAACTGCGCACCAGCTCGCTGATTTGCTTGTTGAGGACTTGCCACTCACTTACCCACTGTTTGAGCTTGGTCACTGTCTGCTCATTGATCGCGACGCGTGCTGTCGAGTCGAGCAATATCTGGCCGATCAGCAGGGTGCGAAGCAACGCAACGATGTTCTGCTGCTTGCCAAGGGCCATGCGGCTGTCGATGGGCACCCATGCCAGTAATACACTTTCAAACCTGGCTTTGCCGGCACCGCTGGCCAGTTCGCCGAGGGCTTTGAAGGTGTCTTGAACAGGCTGTTTCAGCGCCTTCATCCACGGCTTGTCGGCAAAACCCTGATGGTTGAGCACGCCATTGAGTTCACCGATGCGCGTGGCCAGATTAGTGACGTCGCCGAGGCCGTTCAGCAGTGCGTCGGCTTCCTGATGCAGGGCGTGCTTGAGCGCTGGCGAAAAACCATAACGCAGGGTGCCAAACAGGCTGCTGGTGTTGGCTTCCTGCTCGGCGAGCCAGGCATTTGCGGCGCTGTCCTGCGCATAGATGATCTGCAGATTGAGCATGATCGTCTGCAAATACAGCAGGGTTTTCGGGTGTGTGGTGTCGATGAACAGCTTGAGCGGTTCGGTGCCTATATGTGCCGCCCAGTGCTGGAAATCGCTTTGCGTGTCACGCACCTGTTGCAGGCGTTTGTCTCCGGTCGGCAGGTGCTGCAAAAGGTACTGACGCGCACTGCTCAGATCGACCTCGCGCCGCCATTTGTGGCGATCTTTCCAGGCCTGCGCGCCCTCATCGGTCGGCGCGCTGCCATAACGTGTTTCGATCGATTTGCGCATGTCCAGGCTCTTGAACATGTCCGGCAGCAGCAGAAAATCTCCAGGAACGTTGCTACTGCTGATCTGTGCTTCTTCAAGAATGCATTGTTCAAAGTAGGCTTCGACCTCGCTCAGGTACTGATGCGTGCGCAGCGCATCACCGCGCACCGATGCTGGCAGCTTCTCTGCTTCGCTCTCTGCACCGCACAGCGTGGCGACGGTCTGGGCAATCTGGATCTTGTGTTCGTGGGCGCTTTGCCATTCCCGAAAAGCCGCCTGATCGGCCGCCAGCTGCATGCCCAAGTCGTTGAAAACGGCGAGCGGGTCATTGAGGGCAATGACCAGAGAGCTGTCCTGATCGTAGACGCTGCCCTGCCAGAAGACATCGGCGCCCAGCGGTGCCCATAACGGATAGGGTTCTGCACCTTCTGATGGCGGGCGAACACTGGGAATCGCCGAATCTGCAAAACGGCCATCTTCCACAACACAGTCTTTGTCGATATCCGCCACGGCCTCGGCGATGCGATCCAGCGGCAGGGTGTCCGGTTCGGCCATGGTGAGGCAGTAGCTGGCCAGGTCCAGCGCCTTCATCCACAACGCGCGGCTTGGGGCGTGGGAGCGCATGTGCTCGCACATTCGCCATGTCCATTGCAGGGGAGAAAAGGCGATGTGCAGGCGGTGGTCACGCGGGTAAAGCACAAAGGGTTGCCCTTCACCGGCACCGCTTCGCTGGTCGTTACCGATGTGTGCATCGGTCCAGACGATGCGGCTCAGATGGCCGTCGCTGGCTGAGGCTGCGTATTCGTGCAACGTGCCGGCCGTTTCGTCGAACACGTAAACGTAGCCGTCGTACAGTTGGCGTAAGGTGTAACTGCGAGTTTTCAGCGTCGGCAGGTGGGCCCATTGGCCGTCTTTGGGCAGTGGCTTCAGTTGCGCGGGGTCAGCGTCATAGCGCGAGCGATCCAGCGCATAGCGCACCGGGACGATGGCGATATTAGGCCCTCTGAAAGGGCACAGGCTGGTGGCGGTCGCCGGGGTTTTGGGGAACAGTGCAGCACGTCGTTGTCGATGGGTGCCGTTTTTATCGGTCATGCTGAGCATCCGTGGTGTTATGGGTTTTCTGACGGTATTCATCAAGCGCGTCGATGCGCAGTTCCGGGGATAACTGCAGATGTTCGGGGTACAGCGTTCGCCAGGACTGATAGGGGCCTTGTGGTTGGTCAGTGAAATCCAGCCCCCACTCATGGCAGATGTCTGCCCAGGTCGCCAAGGCGTATTCGCTGGTCAACCCCCACGCCATTGCGCCATCGAGCGCCTGTTTCAGCCAGGATTCGATTTGATCATCAGTCTGCTTGGCTAAGGCGAGCGGATCGGTCTTCTTGAGCCAGTCATGGATGCGCTCTTCGAAAATCCAGCGATAGCAGTGTTCAAATGCGTTTAACTGCGGTTCGCCCAGCAGCGCGAAGTGGGGGTGCCAGGTGGTGTTGGGCTGCTCGTTAAAAAAAAACGGCAGGGGGTGAAGCATTGCCATGCTGCCAGCCGCGCAGGGGAGGTTGAACCCACAACTGCTGGATAGGCCCCAGTATCTGACTCAGATGCTCGCGGCTATAGCTTGAAAGCCAGTGATGCAGTACCAACGGATCGGCAAAGCGCAGCAAGCTGGAATTACCAAGGTAGTCGTCCGGGTTGAGGTACTGACGCAAATGCGCCGCAACGACTTTTAAAGAAGCGCTGCTGTGAAAAATGCATGCGTCGATCCGTTGCGCAGCATTCCCATGCCACTCCCGCACGAGCGCGGATTGGCTGGGTAGCTGCACAAGCACAGGTCCCATATCCACGATTTTGGACCATCGTGTTCCCAGATATAAAGGTGCTATATCAAGAGGTTCGTTTAGCTGATACAGCTGTTTTATGGCATCGGGTCGTAACATCCCGTCAATTAACAGGTAGTTGGCCTTATCCATTGCGCGACCTCTTTTTCGCAGCCTGTTGTTCGCAAACCTCACAACGTGGCGTGCGCCTCATGGCCCGCCTCTGGGCATGTGCAAGAACCTCCCCAGGCTTGGTCGTATCAGCTCGCAGTGTCGGACCCGGCAGCAAGGGGGTTGCGCCGGAGCCACTGCCCGGGCTTCCCCCGGAGTTCAAATGGATGGCAGGCCCTCCCACCGTCACGCCGCTTGCGTCAATCTTTATGAAGCTGCCAGCCACTTTGAATGTCAGCTCCATGCCAGCCTCCAGAACAATCTTGTCGGCACTCTTCAAATGGATTTCCTGCCCAGCCTCTGCCAGCAGTGCATTACCCAGTTTCAGGTGCCGAGTCCCACCTACCCTCAGATGGTCGTCCGCTTTGGCTTCAGTCAGCCGGTCGCCATCAACCAGACGGTGTTCCTGAGCCTTGAACTCGCTGTAGCTGTTTGCTTCCACGCGGTCATGACGCTCATGACCAATTCGGATCTTTTGATCATGTTTGATGTTTTGGTCCCAATTGCGCTGGGCGTGAGCATAGATTTGCTCCTGGCCGGCCCTGTCTTCGATACGCAGCTCGTTTGAGCCACCTCCGCCTGGACTACTCAAGGTCTTGAATACGCTGCGCGTCTGGTGGGCGGGCAGGTCATAAGGCGGTACGTGCTCGGCGTGGTACAGGCAGCCACTGACCAGTGGCCGGTCGGGGTCGCCCTCAAGAAACGTTACCAGCACTTCCATACCGACACGCGGGATGGTCATGCCGCCATAACGATTGCCCGCCCAACTGGATGACACGCGCAACCAGCAACTGCTCCGGTCATCGGCCTCAGCGTCGCGATCCCAGTGGAACTGCACTTTGACCCGACCGTGTTTGTCGCAGTGGATTTCCTCACCTTTCGGGCCTGTGACCACGGCGGTCTGACTGCCGAAGATTCTTCGTTTGGGATGACGCAGGGGCGAGCGGTACAAGGCGTACCAAGGCGTGGTAGTGAACGTATTGCGGTAGCCCTGATGAAAGTCGCCGGGGTTCTGAATTTCACATGCGGACTCCTCAAGTACCCGCGGCTGACGGCCTTCATGACGAACGCCGGTCAGCAGCCACAGATCATTCCATTCCTTGTTGGGATGTTCGCTCAGCCTCAGAAAATGGCCACTGACGAGCCGAGCCTGGTTACTGCGACCTTCACCTGACAGGTAATCGTGATTGAGGCGCTCCAGCGCGCGTTGTGCAAGATGATCGCCACGATCACGGCTGGTGAAGCCGCCCGGGTAGTCGTATTCCTGGAGCTCGATACGACGACTGACATTGGCCGATCCCTTGGTGATCAGCAGCGGCTTCTCGAAATGGTAATCGCGGCTATGGTGACTGTTGGGGCGCGTCTCCAGGCGCAGTCTGTAGTGCTGGATGGCCGGCTTTGTGCCCGCCAGGGCGGTGTCCTGTCTGTAGATAACCGGGCCCAGTTCCGGGAACACTGTCTGGTCGTCACCAAACACCAGTTGATGGGCGGTAGCGCTGTGCTCGAAGTGGTAGTGCAGGCCTTCTTCTTCGCACAGCCGCTGAATGAAGTGCAAGTCAGACTCGCCGTATTGCACGCAGTAATCGCGTTTCGGGTAGTTCGTTCCTAGATGAAAATTGAACGTGGTGGCCAGCAGGCCGTGCTTTTCAAGTACCTGTTCAATGATCTGGGGCACCGTCAGGTCCTGAAAAATACGCTGATCAGTACGATGCTCAAGCCGGGCCAGGTGCGGGCGCAACGTGATCGAATAGTGAGTCAAACGTCGACCGGATTCGCCTTGGGCAATCTGATCGATCAGGCCATGGATTCCACCGCCGTCGGGTGCAAACTTTAGGAACGCTGAGCGCCCCAGCAAACTTTCAAGATCCAGCGAAGTGTGCTCGCTGACCAGATCCAGCTTGAAGCAGAAGGGCTGGCTGATGGCTTCGTGACCGGTGAAGGCGAAGACTTGAAAGTCATGGTGGGCGTCAGAAAGGCTCAGACTGAAGTGGGGGAGCGAGATTATTTCGGACTGCATGGCGTTCTCTGTTTACCCTTAGGCTGGTGGCCCCCCCATTGGTTATCGAACGCAATGGGGGGGTTAAGACAAGTATCAGTCCAGACCTAAGTCGTCCAGGTCGTATGATCCGGATGAAGTAGCTATCACGTGATCCCATCTTATTTGACGGTAGGTAAAGTGCACATCCTGCAGATGGATGGCATGCGAGTTATTTGGATCGTCGCAGGTTGGCATGTGGTCTTTTATAGCCACAATAAGCGCCCCATGAAGTGTTGTTCTATAGTAGTTTTGCTCCTTGCCGTCGTTAGTGCGGTACCAATTTATCACAACGTCAGTTAGTTTTTCGCCCCTGCATAACGCTTCCAGAAGTAATGGCGATGCCCGGTCAAATACTTTTGTGATACAAATTGCGTTATGCCTGCGTCGACCAGTAATTTCGCCTGACTGAGCGTCGTAAGGGGATATGATTTCGTGACTGAATGCGTGAACAATTGATTCGTCAGGATGATCTATCTGGCCATGGCCGCCTAAAGAGTCAATGGAACCAGCCTGTTCTGTAATATGACCTTGTTTGGTCCCTGTGACAGATAGAAATGCGGGTGTAGGCATTGGTTTCTCCTGGAAGGTTATTAGCGCTACGCAACGAGATGTGTGCGAAGCTGGATATCGCTATAACAAATATCATGCCAGGTCGCGAGGCGCGTCTGCGGGCCCTTGATGGGGTGCGCATGCGCTCGTTAAATAATAATTTTGTATGCGTTATATATCGGAAATATGCGCAATTTTTTGCGCAGCTCCAGCGTCTTCTTGCGCAGCATGAATGGTGCTGCTTAGCAAGGCGTAAAAGAGTTTTTGCCTTGGCTAGTGGCAGGGTAGTGTGCCAAAAGTTGCGCTTTCGGTTGCAGCAAGAACAGGAGTCTTTTGGCGCGATCTAGAGCCGTACTTCCTACATTTTATTCTCATGACGTGTAGGACTTTTCTGAAAGATTAGACTGACGTTTTTATTCGCTTGTCTATGGGGCAGGTGGCGGATAAGGTATAGGTCAATTTCTTGCCAGGTTTAATTTCTGGCTTTCCATGATAATGATAATGATAATGCCGGAGCGGAGATGAGTTATAAAAACGAGTTATCCGTTCGTTATATAAACATTGCCCGGCATCCGATAGCGGGGCACAGTTATGTGGGTAGCGACATACGCTATTCAGTAGCCTTTGAAGAACTGGAGCGTGAACTGGGCGGCGCGCAATCGTTACTGGGACCTTTGACTATCGACTGGTCGAGAATCAGAGCGGGCGCCGAGGAAATTCTCATCAATCAGTCCAAGGATCTGCGAGTTGCCAGCTGGCTGGTCTGGGCGTTGTACGAGTGCGAGTCTTTTCCCGGCTTGCTGGCCGGCTTGGGGCTCATCCATCACCTTTGTGAAGAACACTGGCAGGTGCTGTTTCCCAAAAAGCCACGAACCCGTTCTGCCGCCATGGGCTGGCTGATACTCAGGCTCGATAAGTTGCTGGTGGAGGACATTTCCATCACCCGTCAGCTTCCGCTCTTTCAAGAGATGATCCAATACCTTGATAGCCTGGATGAGTTGTTGAGTCAGTACCTTGCCGGTAACGCGCCCTTGCTGCTGCCTTTGCGCAGGCGGCTGGCACGCATGATTCAGCGTGCCCTACAGGCCGAGAAAGCGCCTGTCACTGTTGTCGAGCAGGTCAAGCAAGTCGCCGCTCAGCTATTTTCCAATAGCCCCCAAATTGAAAGCGAAAAAGATGCGCAGCGGGTTTTAAGCCAGCATGAAGATACTGTTAAAAGCCTCTGTAAATGGTGGTTGAGGCAAAAAACGACGGATCCGCGCGCTTTCCGCCTTGGTCGGACATTGGCATGGCTCGCAGTGGACAGCGTTCCCGAGTACAACGCGCAGAAAGTAACCCAGCTAAAAGGGTTGCCTGCAGACAGACTGAAAAATTACCAGGAGCGATTTGAACAGGGTCAATTCGCAGATTTGATCATCGATGTTGAGGCCAGTCTTGCGAGTTCACCTTTCTGGTTCGATGGTCAGCACTTGATATGGAACTGCCTGAATGCACTAGGGAAGGTCTGAAGTAGGCATCGATTTTTGACGCTCTCATGGCCTGAGGTTCAAAAAAAGCTCGCCCGATCAGATAATTAGACGTTTTCCGCTCTTAACTCATCGATTTTCCTTCAAACAGCACCTTTCCAAGGCGTTTTTCCGCATTACAGGCGCACCTCTCCCATCGCCAGCAGCCGTTTTCGCACCATCCAAAGGTTCGACAAGGCAAACAGAGTAGCCTGTTGCGCGGTGTTTTTAGCCAGCCCGCGAAACCGGACTTTCGTATAACCAAACTGGCGCTTGATCACGCGAAACGGATGTTCAACCTTCGCCCGTAACTGGGCTTTCGTGAACTCGATTTTGCGATAGACCCGTGCGATCAAACTTTTCTCGCCATGCTTTTTATAACGGCTTGGGCGGGCCGCAATTGACCAGATCATCTGACGATCCTGATGCTCCGCACGCTTGTCCACGCCGGTGTAGCCCGCATCACCGCTGACATAGGTTTCCTCACCATGTAGCAATTGATCAACCTGAGTCACGTCCGCCACATTCGCCGCAGTACCCACCAGGCTATGGACTAAACCCGACTCGGCATCGACGCCGATATGCGCTTTCATGCCGAAGAAATACTGGTTTCCTTTCTTCGTCTGATGCATTTCGGGATCGCGTTTGCCGTCCTTGTTCTTGGTCGAGCTCGGCGCATGAATGATCGTCGCATCGACCACCGTACCTTGGCGCAGCATCAAACCTCGATCACCCAGATAGCCATTGATGACCTGCAAAATCCCGCCTGCCAACTCATGCTTTTCCAACAGACGCCGGAAGTTGAGAATCGTGGTTTCATCGGCGATTCGATCCAGACTCAACCCTGCGAACTGGCGCAGGATCGTTGTCTCGTAAAGTGCTTCCTCCATCGCCGGATCGCTGTAACCAAACCAGTTCTGCATCAGGTGAATACGCAGCATCGCCATCAGCGGATAAGCCGGACGGCCACCTTCGCCCTTTGGATAATGTGGTTCGATAAGGGCAATCAAGCCTTTCCAGGGCACAACCTGATCCATCTCGATGAGAAAGCGCTCGCGGCGGGTATGCTTACGTTTACCCGCGTACTCGGCATCGGCGAAGGTCATCTGTTTCATCAGGGAAGCTCGGTGAAAGGTGTTGGGGTATTTTGCCAAATCAGGAAACCTTTTTCAGAGTTTCCCTAGGGGCCGAAGCTGCACTTCAAGATGTACAGGCGCAATTTGCTTTGCTCCTCAAAAGAATTCCAGATGTCATTCAGCTTCGCTTTCACGACGGCACGCCATTTGCCAATGCTCAAACGCTTCAATGGATTTCGGCGCACATTGTACCGCCTGCACCGTCCGCCGAGCATAGGTGTGATACGGATTTACAACATGACTCACCGGCGTGGGATTCGGTGTATCACGAGCTCATTCCGACCTTGCAAGACAACGGTTTAAAGGCTGCCGTCCAGGTATTGACGCAGCGAATGAGCGATGCCGAGGGCGGCCGGGAAAAGTTTTTCTGGAAACTATGCCTCGCACGAATATGCCACCAGGCGAAAAAATACGATCTTGCCAGCATTCAATTGGAGTTTCTTGACAGGGAGCTTCAAGCCGCAGGTTTGCCTGCATGGGAACCTCAGGTTTTTATTGATGTGTTGCGCTTGCTGCATATCTGCTACGAGCGAATGCCTCAAAACAATAGTTTAGCGTTGCGCAAAGAAGAAGTTTACAAACGGTTGTGCCACTACGATCTAGAAAGTTTAATTGCTTAGTCAATATATATTCGGATTAATCGAGAGGAAACACGATGGCCAGAGAAGGCTCTGTTGCGCCCAAAGAACGGATCAACGTCACATTCAAACCAGCCATCGGGAGCGCGCAGGAAGAAATAGAGCTACCGCTGAAACTTCTGGTTCTCGGCGACTTTACACAGCGGTTCGATGAACGAAAGCTCGAAGACCGTAAGTCGATCAGCATCGACAAGAATAATTTCGATGACTTCATGGCCAAGCAAGAGCTGGAACTTGCGTTGATCGTGCCTAATCGTTTGCAGGCTGACAGTGAGGTTGATGACTTGACTGTCAGCATTAAAGTGGCCTCGATGAAAGATTTCAACCCAGCCAGCCTCGTGGAGCAAATTCCCGAACTGAAAAAACTGATGGAACTTCGTAATGCGTTGATGTCGTTAAAAGGACCCTTGGGTAATACGCCTGCTTTTCGCAAGGCTATCGAGAAGGTCATTTCTGACAATGAATCACGTGGGAAGGTGCTAGACGAGCTCGGCCTCGGTGTAGTAGCGCAGCAGTGAAGTTGACCGTATTTTCAGGGAGTTAATGTATGACCAGCAAAGCTATGCAACAGGGTACTGTCAGCGAATTTCAGCACGGAATCCTTGATCAGATCATCGCAGAAACCAGGCTGAGCCCGGATGATGATGCCTATGAAATTGCCAAGCGTGGTGTTGCTGCGTTTATCGAAGAACTGCTCAAGCCGCACAACAGCAACGAGCCAGTAAAAAAGGCCTTGGTCGATCGAATGATCACGGAAATTGACGCCAAACTGAGTCAGCAGATGGATGAGATCATTCACCATGCAGAATTTCAGGCATTGGAGGCGTCCTGGCGCGGACTGCAGTTACTGATTGATCGAACAGATTTTCGCGAAAATATCAAAATCGAATTGTTGAGCATCTCCAGGCAGGACCTTCTGGAGGATTTTGAGGACTCCCCCGAAGTGGTCCAGTCGGGACTTTACAAGCACGTCTACACCGCTGAATACGGCCAGTTTGGTGGCAATCCGGTTGGTGCAATCATTGCCAACTATTTCTTTTCCCCAAGCGCTCCCGATGTCAAGACCATGCAGTACGTTTCAAGTGTTGCCTGTATGGCACACGCACCATTTATCGCGGCGGCGGGGCCCAATTTTTTCGGGCTTGAGCAGTTCACCGGTCTGCCTGACCTCAAAGACTTGAGAGATCATTTCGAAGGCCCACAGTTCGCCAAATGGCAGAGCTTCCGCCAGCAAGAAGACGCTCGATACCTGGCACTGACAGTGCCACGTTTTCTTTTGCGCAGCCCTTACGAGCCCGAGGAAAATCCGGTTAAAACGTTTGCCTACAAGGAGAATGTTGCGAACAGTCACGAGCACTATCTGTGGGGGAACACGGCGTATGCATTCGCGACGAAGCTGACAGACAGCTTCGCCAAATTCCGCTGGTGTCCTAACATCATCGGGCCGTTGAGCGGCGGTGCCGTCGAAGATCTTCCTTTGCATCACTTCCACAGCATGGGCGAGATCGAGACCAAGATCCCGACTGAAGTGCTGGTCTCTGATCGTCGTGAGTACGAGCTGGCCGAGGAAGGGTTCATTGCATTGACCATGCGCAAAGGAAGCGACAACGCCGCCTTTTTCTCGGCGAGCTCAGTGCAGAAGCCGAAGTTTTTCGGCAACAGCCCGGAAGGTAAGACAGCCGAACTCAATTACAGGCTGGGTACTCAACTGCCGTACATGATGGTGGTCAACCGACTGGCGCATTATCTCAAGGTCTTGCAGCGGGAACAGATAGGCTCCTGGAAAGAACGAGCGGATCTCGAGGCTCAACTCAATAAATGGATTCGCCAGTATATTGCAGACCAGGAAAATCCAAGTTCTGAAGTACGTGGACGGCGTCCGTTACGCTCTGCGCAAATCATCGTCAGTGACGTGGAAGGTGATCCTGGCTGGTACCGGGTCAGTTTGAATGTTCGTCCTCATTTTAAATACATGGGCGCTGATTTCACCTTGTCTCTGGTCGGCAAGATGGACAAGGAATAGTCGAGGAAGACGATCATGAACTTCAACGGTAGCCTTTTCGAGCGGCTTGCCGACAAGACGCAAAAAAAAACCGACCTCAACGAAGAGGAGCGCATAACAGCGTCAATAGCGACGCATCTGGCGAAGCTGCTCGGTACTCGTGCCGGGAGCGTGAACACACTACCGGATTATGGTCTGCCTGAGCTTAATAACGCGAGTCTGAGTGCCCATGACACGGTGAGGCAGTCTCGGCTGGCTATAGAGAAAGCCATTCGTGATTATGAACCGCGCTTGTCTGAAGTTCATGTGATGTCTGATGAAAGCTCATGGTGTGTACTCAAACGAACATTTTCTATTGACGCGTCCCTCGATATGAACGGCGTCAAGAAAACAGTTGTTTTTTCTATAGCCGTAGCGGGGGACGGGCACGTAATTCTCAATTGAATGAGCCAAGCGGCTCATTGTCAGTCGGGGTCGATTCTACTCTGGCATTTACACGTCATTTTTTTGTCTGTCTATGACAGGATCGAGTAGGTGAGCGTTGTCATTTAATCACTATTATCAAGACGAGCTGATGGCTCTCCGCCAAATGGGGGTTAAGTTCTCTGAGCGTAACCCCGCGCTGGCGCCTTTCCTGGGGCAAGTAGGTCTGGATCCAGACGTCGAGCGATTACTGGAAGGGTTCGCGTTCCTGACCGGTCGTTTACGTCAGAAGCTGGACGATGACCTGCCTGAGTTGACCCACTCGCTCATGCAGTTGTTATGGCCCAACTACATGCGGCCGCTGCCCGCGGTGAGCATGCTTCAGTTTGAAGCGCTGACCTGCCCGGCAATTGGTGTGACCGTTGAGCGAGAAACGCCGGTAGAAAGTGAACCCGTCAACGGCATGGTGTGCCATTTCCGTACGTGTTTCGCCACCCGTGTCCTGCCGCTGAAACTGGTGAGTTTGTCCTGCTCGGCAGGCGGGGCGGGTACGGTGCTGAAGTTGCGTCTGGACATAAATGGAGACGGGCACGTTGGCAATCTGGAGTTCAGCCAGTTGCGTTTGCACTTCGCGGGCGAGCGCCATATCAGCCAGGCACTCTATCTGGGGATGATGCGTCAACTTAACGCTATCAAATTATCACCCCTGGATGCGCAGGGCGCCTTGATTATGACGGCCGAGGGAAAGGCGATTGAGCTGGCTATTCCTGTTGATCAAGTAAAGCCTGTCGGGTTTGCGGAAGAAGAGTCGTTGATTCCCTATCCACTGAACACCTTTCGCGGCTATCGCTATCTGCAAGAGTATTTCTTCTTTCCGGAGAAATTCCTTTTCGTCGATGTTTTCGGCGTCGACGTACTTCGTTCGCTGGATGAGGATGTATTGAAGAACACCCGCGGTGTACAGCTGGTTTTTGATATGGAAAGCGCTGAGATACAAGGGCTTCGTCCAGGTGTCGAAAACGTGAAACTGTATTGCACGCCTGTCGTGAATTTGTTCAAGCAAGACGCGCTGCCTATTCTTGCGGACTCAAGGCAGGACGAGTATCTGCTGGTGCCCGCTCATTATGCACGCGGTAGTTGCGGTGTGTACTCGGTCGATAAAGTCACTGGCTGGCAGCCAGGCGGCTTGGGTTATCAGCACTATGTGCCCTTTGAGTCGTTTGAACACGATTCTGCTGTCAGCGTGAAAAGTGACTCGCCTTACTACAGCGTCAGGCACCGGGCTTCCCTGCAACACAGCGGTCTTGACACTTTCCTGAGCTTCGATCTGCGTGCGGAACGGGCGCGTGAGACGGTGTCCATCGAGTTGACGTGCACCAATGATGAACTTCCGCAAAAGATCAGCGTGGGTGGCATATGCAAGTCGTGTGACGGCACCCCTGATTTCTTGCGCTTTAAAAACATAATGCCCGCCACGCGAAGTTTCGCGCCGCCCATGACGCGAGATTTCCTTTGGCGCGTCATCAGTAACATGTCGTTGAATTATTTGTCGCTGGCCAATATTGAAGCATTGAAAGTCATTCTCGAAACCTATGACTTGCCCCGGTATTACGATCCGAGGGCGGAGAAAGTCAGTCAGCACCTGTTAAAGGGGTTGAAATCCATACGTCATCAACCCGTCGATCGTCTGCATAACGGTCGGCCGGTAAGGGGCGTGAAGACCGAGTTGACGGTCCAGCCTGACGGTTTTACAGGGGAGGGCAGCCTTTTCCTGTTTGCTTCTGTCCTGAACGAGTTCTTCGCGCTGTACGCGAGCCTGAATTCTTTTCATGAACTGCACGTCACGAGCACACAGGGTGGAGGCTACCAATGGAAACCACGGATGGGGCAGCAACCGCTGCTCTGAACGCGCTGTGTCATGACATCAGGGAATATTCGATTTATCAGGCCATCCCGCTGATTTTGCAAATGCTGCGTGGGATTCACCCTGATGCCGATGATCAGGGGATTCATGACTTTCTCGAACTGCGGGCCAACCCCGGCCTCGGGTTCCCGGGCAGCGATATTGACTGCATGGCGCTTTTTTACGAGCAGGGTCATGTGCATGTACGACTGGATCTCAATGTCATGAGCTTGACTGGATCAGGGTCCCCGTTGCCTGCTTTTTACGCCGAGCAAGCACTGGAAGACCGAGACAAGCCCAATACCACGCGAGACTTTGTCGATATTTTCAATCACCGCTTACAAAAACTGATGGTGCCTGTATGGCGCAAGTATCGCTATCACGCAGCGTTTACCACCGGCGCAACCGATCCATTTTCCGAGCAACTGTTCGCCCTGATCGGTTTGCATGGGGAGCGCATTCGCGAAACTACCGAGTTGAACTGGAAGCGGTTATTGCCCTATCTCGGGTTGTTGAGCTTGCGTGCGCATTCTGCTGCGCTGATTGAATCGGTGCTTCGTTACTACTTCAAGCACGCACAATTATTCATTGAGCAGTGCGTTGAGCGAACGGTTGACATAACTCCTCCGCAACTCAACCGCCTCGGAAGAGCCAATAGCCGGTTAGCGTATGACGCAGTGCTGGGCAGCCGGGTTCCTGATCGGGGCGGCAAGTTTCGTATTCACATAAAACAGCTCGACTGGAAGCGTTTCCACGAGTTTCTGCCCATTGGCCCTGATTACCCGCCACTGGGTGCGCTCGTGCGGTTCACCTTGCGCGACCCGCTGGATTACGACGTCTGTCTTGAGCTTGTGCATGAAGACATCAGAGATTTGCGCATCGGCCAATCAAACGCGTGTCGCCTCGGCTGGACCAGTTGGTTAGGGCGCGAGCACGCCTTGGGCCTCGTGACGCTCAACAGACCGACTCATTAAGGACTCTCCATGATCGATGTAGACCTGCAGCAACTCGTTAAAGCCCTGGATGCCCCCACACGCAACGAACTCGAGGGGGCCGCAGGGCGTTGCGTGTCCAGAGGCAGTAGCCAGATTCTCGTTGAGGATATGTTGCCTGGCTTGCTGGAACGACCGGATGGAATGCTGATGCGTGCGCTATCGGACGCAGATGTCTCGACTGCCGAATTCGCAGGCCTGATCCTTGTGCCTGTTGAGCATAGCGTCGACCGAACCCCGGTATTCGCCGCCGAACTTGTTCAATGGTTTCAGGACGCACTTCTTATTGCCACGCTGGATTTGGGGCAGAGTCACATTGATCAGGCTGCGCTGATTCTTGCGCTGCTGCGCAACCCGTTGCGTTATGCCGATCGTCCCTACCAGCCACTCCTGGCGAAAATCAACATTGAACGCTTTCGGGACTATGTGCTTTCCAGGCAGGCATCCGGCACAGCAAGGCAAGCGATACATCAATCTGATTCACTGCTCGAACGCTTCACTCATAACCTGACGCAGCAGGCCCGAGAGGGGTCGCTTGATCCGGTGCTGTGCCGGGACGACTGCCTGCGGCAGATGGTCGACATACTGGCTCGCCGCCGCAAGAACAATCCGATTGTGGTGGGCGAGGCGGGTGTTGGCAAAACTGCAATTGTCGAAGGGCTGGCGCTGAGAATCGTTCGGGGTGAAGTTCCTGACCTATTGAAAGATGTCGAACTGTTGTCTCTTGATATGGGCCTGCTCCAGGCAGGTGCCAGTATCAAAGGCGAGTTCGAGCGTCGCTTGAAGGGCGTCATTGACGAGGTCAAGTCTTCGCCGGGCTCTTTCATTCTGTTCATTGATGAAGCCCACACTCTGATCGGCGCAGGTGCAAATGCTGGAGGCTCAGACGCTGCCAACATTTTGAAGCCAGCACTGGCACGTGGCGAACTGCGCACTATCGCGGCAACCACCTGGGCCGAATATCGACAATACTTTGAGAAGGATCCGGCGCTTGCACGTCGCTTTCAGCCGGTTCGCGTGCTTGAGCCCACGGTCGAACAAGCCGTCACCATCCTGCGCGGGCTCGCTCCACTGTATGAACAGAGCCATGGCGTCTATCTACGCGACGATGCGGTGGTGGCCGCTGCCCGGCTGTCGGCACGCTATATATCCGGTCGGCAGCTGCCAGACAAGGCAATCGATCTGCTTGATACAGCCTGCGCCCGAGTGCAAATCAGTCTGGTCGCGGTGCCTGAGCGCCTTGAGCATCTTCGCAGCGAGATGGTTCAGCAGCAGAGACACCTTGAGGCCGTGCAGCGTGATGCCGATGCAGGCTTGTCGGTGGATGACAAGGTGTTGAGTACACTGGCATCCAGTGTGTCGCGTATCCGCAAGGAAGCCATCGTGCTTGAAGACGCCTGGCTTGATCAGCGAAAAACCGCCAGGCGGGTGCTTGATCTGCGTCAGCAACTTGCCCACCGAAAAATACAGCAGAACGCTCTGACCACTCTGGACAGTGATTGTCAGGCCACCCAGGCGCTGGAGTCCGAATTGGCTCAGGCTCAGCAGACGATCCTCAGCACGCAGCTGAAAGACCGTCTGGTGAGCTTCGAAGTATGTCCCAGGTTAGTCGCGCAAGTGGTCAATGCCTGGACCGGCATACCGCTGTCGCAGCTGGTCCAGGAACACAGCCTTTCCATTGCAGATTTTTCGTCTGACCTGCGTCTGCGCATTCGGGGACAGGAGCAGGCTGTGCAGGTTCTTGAAAGGGCAGTGAAGGCGTCGGCGGCAGGTTTGAATGCGCCGAATGCACCTACTGGCGTGTTCCTTCTGGTGGGTCCCAGTGGCGTGGGCAAGACCGAAACCGCTATCGCTCTGGCTGATCTTTTATATGGCGGCGAGCGCTTTCTTACGACGATCAATATGTCCGAGTTTCAGGAAAAGCATACGGTCTCACGCTTGATCGGCGCGCCTGCGGGCTACGTTGGCTATGGCGAGGGAGGCATGTTGACCGATGCCGTTCGACAGAAGCCGTACTCGGTGATTCTGCTTGATGAAGTCGAGAAGGCTGACCCGGAAGTAATGAACCTGTTCTATCAGATATTCGACAAGGGTGTCGCCAACGACGGCGAAGGCCGGGAAATCAACTTCCGCAACACGCTTATTCTGATGACTTCCAATCTGGGCGGTGATCTGATCCATGCGAGCTGCCGAGAGGGTGAGCGTCCGGATGCCGACGAGCTGGCTATGAGAATAAAGCCGCTACTCACCGCGCATTTCAAGCCTGCTTTACTGGCCAGGATGCGAGTAGTGCCTTATTACCCCGTTACGGGGGTGGTGCTCCATGAATTGATCGAGTTGAAACTGAGCAGGCTTGGGGAAAGGCTCGAATGCCGCGGGCTGACCTTCAGTTATTCTCCGGATCTGACTCGCTATCTGCTTGAATGCTGCACCCAAAGCGACAGCGGTGCGAGGTTGATTGATCACGTGCTGGAGTCACGCGTGACGCCGCTCATCGCCGACCGACTGCTGAGTGCCGCGAGCAGCGGTGACAGCGTCTCCAGGGCGCACGCAACACTTGACGCTTCTGGCGGCATTGTCTGTGAGTTCGAATAACATGACCTCACCGTTCAACGCACTGCCCGACCCGCTGAGTTATGCGCAAACGCTGGTTTCACACTACTCGATCCTCTCACAGGCTGATGAAAGGCGATCCCTGCTGGAGGGTTTCGTCAGAGCGGCTGCCGAACTCAGCGGCTGTGAATCAAGCCAGTTGTTTCTGCTCGATAGCAAACACAAATGTCTCGGCCTCGCTGCGCAAATCGTAGAAGGCGTCATTCGGTCCTGCAGCAGGAAGGCATCACCGGAAGACTTCTGTGACTTGCCTCTGCTGCGTTTCAGTCTGCTTCAAAACCGGGTCGTCAGTATTCCGGAAATCAGCAGCAGCCCCTACGCAACAGACTGTTTGCCCGTGCAGGAACATGCATGGCAGTCACTGCTGTGCATTCCGCTGCCAAGCCGCGACAACATACCCGTCGGGCTGCTGGTCTGTGCGAGCAGGCAATGCCGACCGCTGGACGGCTATGCAGGCTCACTGGGTGCATTGGGCTCGTTCGTGATTTCTCAGTTGGGTCTGCTCGCGTTACCGGACAAGCCTGGCAGCGCCGCGTCTCACCCGCGAAGGCCCGCCGCAAAGCCCGCGCAATTCGGGCTTACCGGAAACAGCGCAGCCCTGGGCCGCACAACCCATCTTCTCAGCAAAGTGCTGGACAGCACCTGCACCATTTTGCTTACCGGTGAAACCGGGACAGGCAAGGAAGTGGTATCTCGTGCCCTTCACGAGTACGGGCCTCGGCGCCTGAACGCCTTCGTCGTACAGAATTGTGCTGCATTCCCGGAAGCTCTGCTGGAAAGCGAGCTGTTTGGCTATCGCAAGGGCGCTTTCACCGGTGCTGATCGGGATCGACGTGGCCTGTTCGATACGGCTCATGGCGGTACGCTTCTGCTTGATGAAATCGGTGATATGCCGATGCTGTTGCAGGCAAAGCTGCTACGCGTATTGCAGGAGGGAGAGATTCGTCCGCTGGGCTCCAATGAAGTGCGCAAGGTTGATGTACGAATTATTGCGGCCACCCATAGGGATCTTCCTAAGCTGATTGCCGAGGGGCGCTTTCGTGAAGACCTTTACTACAGGCTGGCCCAGTTTCCCATTGAACTTCCTCCACTGCGTAAACGTGTAGAGGACATAGAAATACTGGCCAGGCACTTCTCCGATATGGCCTGCCGCCAATCACAGAAAGAGCCTGTGCAGTGGTCGGAAGCTGCGTTGAGCGTTTTATCCGGGTACGCCTTTCCAGGCAACATTCGGGAGTTGAAGGGGTTCGTCGAGCGCGCAGTGCTGTTATGCGAAGACAATAAGTTGCGGCCCGAGCACTTTCCGATTGCCTCCGATTCAGTGAGCCATCCGGCCTGTTTAACACTGCGCGAACACATCGAGCAGTTCGAGCGTGGCGTTCTCATGGAGTGTTTGCGCGACAGCAACGGTAATCGCAGTCGTGCAGCCCGCACATTGGGTGTATCGCGCCGTACTCTGCTTTACCGTCTGGCTCATTTGAAAATGGGCGCCACTCATGAAAAGCGTGATTAACCGTATCTCCAGACTGCCTGTTCATTTCTTTTTTTGAGGAGCTGTTTCAATGAACTTCCATTGTGGGCCTGCTTTGATTTTTATGCTGCTTGCCTTGATGTGCATTAGCGGGTGCAACGGCCATTACCGGTTCAGCGATGATCAATACCGCGCGCTGGGCAGCCCCGAACCGGTCAATCGCGATAACTAACAATAACGCGAAAGGTTGATGGCCTTCGCTCCAGACTTGAAGGAATAACTTAGATGATTTTTTATTGCACCCGGCTGGCCCGGTTACTGCTGTTGCTCACGCTCGCCGGTTGCTCAGCGCTTTCGCCATACTCTACACAAACCCGTCTGGATATCACGCTACGCGCGGACCATCAGCTCAATCCGGATTTGAATGGCCGGCCGTCTCCAGTTGTTCTGAAACTGCTGGAACTCAAACGTCCGGTCACGTTTCAATCGATGGATTTCTTTTCACTGTATCAGCGTACGGATCACGTAATGGAGCAAGACCTTGTCGCAAGCGAAGAGTTTGAGCTTCGTCCCGGCGAGAGCATTGCATTGAAGCTGAAACTGGAAGAGGGCAGTCGTTACGTCGGCCTGTTGGCGGCTTATCGCAACCTGCCGGAGACCCGCTGGCGTCATGTGATTCAGATAATCCCCGAACAACAGAATCATGCTGCTTTCATCCTGGGTGAGTCTGGCATCCAGCGAGTCGACAGCCCGATCAGCGCAGGAAATCCCACATGAATTCGCACAAGGTTATCTGGCAGGAAGGCATGCTGCTGCGTCCGCAGCACTTTCAGCATAACGACCGTTATTACGATCATCAGTTGAAAGTCCGTACCCGTCTGGCGGGGGCCTTCAACTGGGGGTTCACGGCGCTGGAAATTGATCGGCAATTTCTGAGCTCTGGGCAGATTGTGCTTAACCAGGCCTCGGGCATATTCCCGGATGGCAGCGTCTTCGATATCGGTGACCGTGAGCGTCCATTGGCGCTGGATATTGCGCCCAACACTTCAAACCTGTCGGTCTATGTAGCACTGCCGATCGTAGCGGGTAATTGCATCGAGGCACGCAGCCAGGAACAGTCGGATGTGTTCGCGCGTTTCACCGCCTACGCCGCCAGCGTCGCGGATTCCAACGCTGGAGAGGGCAGTTCCACACCGGTTGTCTGCGCGCGCCCCGAGTTTCGTCTGCTGCTGGGTGAACCACAAGGCGAGCACACCTACGTGATGCTCAAGTTGTGCCATATCCTGATCTGCAGCCCTGACAAGGCAATAACACTGGACGCTGAATACTCTGCCACATTCGTCAATGCCGGCGGTTCCCGGTACTTGATGTCGTGCCTGAAGGAGGTCACAAGCCTGTTGCAGCACCGAGGCGATGTCATTGCTGCGCGCATCAGTTCGCGCGGCCAGGCCAGCGATGCCGAGGTGGGTGATTTCATGATGTTGCAATTGATCAATCGCAGTGCGTTGGTGCTTCGGCACTATCTGGAGACTCGACATCTTCACCCTGAAGAGCTGTATCGCTTATTGCTGACGCTACTGGGTGAGCTGGCGACGTTTGGCACTGAAACAAGGCGCCCTCGACTGGAAAGCAGCTACCAACATACAGATCAGGCGGCGACGTTCAGGAGTGTGATGCTTGCCATTCGACAATTGTTGTCGATGGTCGTTGAACAGCATGCGCTGGAACTCGAGTTGCAGCCCAGGCAGTACGGTGTGTTGGTTTCTCCTCGCATCGACGGTGAGCTGCTGGGAACCGCCTCATTTGTGCTGGCTGCCCGCGCGCAATGCGATGCCGAAGAACTGCGCGTTCGATTGCCGTCGCACCTCAAGGTCGGTTCTGTGGAGAGTATCCGTGAACTGGTAGCGTTGCATCTTCCCGGTATCAGGCTCAGGCCGCTGCCCGTGGCACCCCGACAGATCCCGTTTCATGCCAACAAGACTTACTTCGTTCTCGACATCAACGATCAGGAGCAGATTGGAATCGATAAGTCCGGAGGGTTCGCCTTTCATGTGTCAGGCGAGTTCTCGGGGCTTGAATTGCAGTTTTGGGCGATCAGAAACTGATGAACGAATTGAACGATGAGCAAGGCCGTCGCGAAGACAGCACTATTGACTATGGCTGGGTTGATGCCGCCCGGGGCGATGACCTGTTTACCGACGTCAACGACACGAATATCCCTGAGGGCCCAACGGCGCGACGGGTCCAGAACTCCGGGAGAACAGACGAGCGCTTCAATATTCATGTCAATCCGCTGGTTGCAGCGGCAAGCGGGCTGCTTGCTCAGGTAGCGAGGCTGCCTGTTGCAGACGAAGTTGGCGATATTCATTTTCTCAACGTACAGCTGTCGGACCAGGTAAAGCTGTTCGAGGCCGAGGCCCGCAAGCGCGCAATCGATAACGATCAGCTACTCGCCGCACGCTATGTGTTGTGCACGGTGGTGGACGAAGCTGTTTTGAATACGCGCTGGGGCAGCGCAAGTGACTGGTCGAAGATCAGCCTGCTGAGCCGCTTTCACAAGGAAACATTCGGCGGGGAAAAGTTCTTTCAATTGCTCGAAAGACTTTCCACCAACCCGTTCAAACACTTGCCGATGCTTGAGTTGATGTACCTGTGTCTGGCACTCGGGTTTGAAGGGAAATACCGCTCGACCCGCCGTAATAGCAGTGAACTGGAAGATATCCGGGACAGCCTTTACCGGCAGATAAGGCACCTCAGAGGCGACGTCTCTCGAACCCTTTCACCTCACTGGCAGGGCGCGGAGTCATCACGTAACGGTCCGCTGCGTATTGTGCCGATATGGCTGATTGTGCTGTTCACCTTTACCAGTCTGACAGTGCTGTATTCGGGGTTCGCCTGGGTGCTGAGCGAGCAGCGTGAGGCTGTACTCACACCTTATCGGTCAGCACTTTCGACAGTGCTCGAGCCTCGATCCTGACAAGAGAAAAGTCATGAAATCCCTCTTTAAAAAGCTCATTGAAGTGTTGTGTAAAACCTGGGTCTGGTCACTGTTGCTGGTGTTTTTGTTGGCGGCATCGATATGGAGTTTTGGTCCGCTGCTGGCGGTGTCGGATAACAGGTTCTGGGAAGGCACCAGCGCACGGTTGATAACAATCAGTGTGTTGTTTCTGGTGTGGGGGCTGGGGATGGTCTTTACCAACTGGCGCGGTAGCCTGATCAAAAGGCAGGCCGAGGAAAGTGAGACGGGCAAAGAGTGCCTGCGCAAGTCGGTTGTGATGGAAAAGGAGCGCCTGGAACTTGCCAGTCGCTTCACGGATGCCCAGCGCGTCCTCAAGGATTCCGCTCTGTTTGGAGAACTGGGCGCTCGCGGCCGCAAGGAGCTGCCCTGGTATGTATTGATCGGCCCTCAGGGCAGTGGCAAGACCAGTCTGCTGGATTTTTCCGGGCTCGATTTCCCCCTCGACAGACCGGCTCGCAAACTGACTCGCGATACGAGCAGTACCGGCAGTTGCGACTGGTACTTCACACACCAGGCGATCCTTCTGGACACATCGGGCCGCTATTTCGATCAGCCTGATCCCCAAGTGGACGGCGGCGCATGGATGACGCTGTTGGGGCTGTTACAGGGACGTCTGCGAACGCAGCCGCTCAGCGGTGTGCTGGTGACATTGCCGGTGGATATTCTTCTTGATGGCCTGGACAAGCGTCTGGAGAAAGTCGCTGGAGATGTACGTGTTCGTCTGGACGAGATCTTTCGCCGGTTGCACGTTGATGTTCCGGTTTACCTGGTGCTGACCAAAGCAGACTCGATAGCGGGTTTCGATGATTTCTTTGATCAATTGTCTCGCGAGGAAAGTGAGCAGGTCCTTGGGACAACGTTCAAAAAAGGGCAGCGAGGCACCGATGTCGACGTCATCAGTCAGGCGTTCGAGACCTTGCTACAGCGCCTGGGCAGTCAGGTCATAACTCGTATTCATCAGGAGCGCGACAGCCAGCGTCGGGGGAGAATGCTCGAGTTTCCCAATCAGCTTGGGGGCATCGGACGCCGGCTGAATATTTTTGCCGAGTTGGCGTTTTCCGGGAACCGCTATCAGCGAGCCAGTCAATTGCGTGGCTTTTACCTGACCCGTGCACCCCACGTCATGCAGCAGGGCGGTCAACAACCTGAGCCTGAAACCGGTGCGGGTCTTCCTGTGCAACACGGTGGCCGCGCACGGTTTATTCATGATCTGTTACGTCATGTCATTTTTCCTGAGTCCGATCTGGCCATGCTCGGCAAAGAAGCCCGGAAGAAAATCCAGTGGCGGCAAAAGGGCATGTATTGTGCAGCGCTGCTATTTCTGGCGGTGTCTGGTGCGCTCTGGGCGACCGGCTTCAATGCTAACCACGACAGGCTGGAAAAGCTTCGCACACTGGGTGAGCAGTGGACGCGGCAGACGTCATCGCTCACCGCCGAAGATGATCTGCTGACGATCCTGGCCAGCTTGAACACCCTTTACGAGGCCGCTCGGGTATTTCCGGACAGCGACGAAGTCGCTCTGTACGAACGTAGCGGGCTTTATCAGGGACAGCCTGCCAACGAGGTACTTATGCGCGCCTATCACGCTGGTTTGCAGACGCAACTGCTGCCACGAATGGTCAGCATGTTCGAAGCCCGGATACTGGACAGCCTGCGGGACCGCGAGCAATTGCTGAGCAGCCTTCGCGCCTATCTGATGCTGATTCAGCGAGAGCACCGGTTACCTTCTGCACTGGAGACATGGGCCACCGCCGACTGGTCAATTCGCTATGCCGGGCACGCACAGGCTCAGCGCGAGCTGAACCAGCATTTCAAGCGCTTGCTTGCGCTGCCTTTTGTCTATCCGGCCAACGATGCTCTGGTGGCGCAGGCGCGTCAGGTGTTGCGTAATGAATCACTCGCCACTGTGGTTTATCGGGTACTGCGTGAAAAAGCCCGGGTATTGCCGGATTACAGCCTGGCTCATCACACCGGGCCACAAGAAGCAGTGTTGGCAGGTGCCGACTATCGAATTCCAGGGCTTTATACGCGTCAGGGTTACGAGCGGTACTTCGTCACACACGGCACCGGACTGGTGACTGAAATCATGCGTGACAATTGGGTACTGGGGGAGGGGGCACCGTTCAGCGTCACTCAATTGCGCGCGCTGATGGTCGAGCTGGAAAAGCTGTACTTCCGGGATTACGCCGACCATTGGGCAGAGGCCATTGGCCGGGTTTCATTGCATCCTTTTGAGGGGCCAGCTCAGGGCGCAGTGCAAATGGCAGGCCTGGCGGCGGCCCATTCGCCTTTGCTGAGGTTGCTGACCGAGGTGCGCGACAACACGCGGTTTCCGATGCTTGCGGACAGCCTTGACGCTGCGAAAACACAAGTCGGTAAAACAGTTTCAACCCCTGCAGTGCTTGACCAGGCGGTTGCTCTTGGCGAGCAATTGCAACAGTCGGCTGCCAGTAGTTTGCCCGAGACAGCCAAGAAATCATTGCAGCGACGTTTTGATGCGCTGCATCGATTGCTGGATGAGGAAAGCGGTCCCTCAGCCGACCTGATGGCTGCGCTGAACGCCGTCAATGAGTTGCAGATGCAGATGGCCGCGCTGGCACGCTCCGGTCAACCTGATCTGGCTGCCTACGAGATGGCCAAAGGGCGGATGTCCGGGCAGCGAGATGCACTGAACAACCTGCGCAGCGCGGCGACAGTGTTGCCTCAACCCGTCGGCGGCTGGTTTGACAAGCTGGCTGAAGACACCTGGAGTTTCGTGCTGTATCAGTCTCACCACTATCTGAACCAACGCTACAAGGCCGAGCTTTACAGTTTCTATGAGCAGTCTCTCGACAAACGCTATCCGTTTCATGCCCACAGCAGCAGCGACGTGGCGCTTGAGGACTTTCGTGAATTCTTCGGGCCACAAGGCATTGCCGAGCGGTTTTTCGATAACTACCTGAGGCCTTTTGTCAGCGGCAGCCCGGGAAACCTCCGCTTGCGCACCCTCGACGGTTACAGCCTGCCGATGAGTCGTGCCTACCTGCACCAGATGGCCGGCGTGCATGACATCCGCAAAAGCTTCTTCAGCACTCACACACCGGAGCCGCAGGTGCAATTCACCCTTGAGCCCTACACACTTGACCCTGGCGTGCGCCGCGCGGAATTTCGTCTGGGCGATCAGTCGCTGGAGTATCGCCACGGTCCAATCGTGCCGATGGGGTTCAAATGGCCGGCAGGCATCGACAATGGGCGCGCGAGTCTGGTCATGGACGGTAGGCTCGGACGGCCGCTGGGCATAGAAAAGAACAACGGCCCATGGTCGCTGTTTCGCCTCTTCGACCTGATGCAGACCGAGCCTTTGCAAGGACGTGATGTGCTACTGCTCAAAGCCGATGTCGGCGGCATGCGCGCGCATTATCTTTTGTCGAGCCTGCGCGCGCCCAATCCTTTCGATATGACTGCATTGCGCGGTTTTCGCATGCCTGCGCAGCTTTGATGTCACGGGATCTTTAGAACCGCCAGCGCTTTAGCGATCTGCCGGGAGTCTGCAGTCATACCCGGGCTTACGCCCAGGCACCTCCCGAACAGCCTGCCGGCGCATCGGCACGTAGCTGCTCCCGAGATCTGCGCTGAGTCATACACGCTGCAACACTCCCTGCGACAAACTGTTATCAGCTCGTCACTCGCGGTTCATGAGGCTGCAACAACACAGGTTCAGTTTGGTTGACACCGAATACGACCTGTCCCGGGTCGTGCCCAGACCGAGAAGCCTCATGAACGCAGCCATTCATGTCCAGGGCCTGAACAAGACCTTTTCAAACAAAAGCGCTTTGCTTGATCTGGCGTTGTCTATACAACCCGGTGAAATGGTTGCCCTGATTGGCGCTTCGGGCTCCGGCAAGTCGACCTTATTACGCCACCTTGCGGGGCTGGCGTGCTGTGATCGCAGCAATGGCGGTCAGGTTCAGGTGCTGGGGCGCGAGGTTCAGTCTTCCGGGCGTCTCAATGGCCAGGTACGGCGCCTGCGCGCCGACATCGGCTACATCTTTCAGCAGTTCAATCTGGTCAATCGTCTCAGCGTGATGGACAACGTCCTGATCGGTTGCCTGGGCCGTATGCCGCGCTGGCGTGGCAGCTTGGGGTTGTTCAATCGTGAGGAAAAGCAGCGCGCCATGGTCGCACTGGATCGGGTCGGGCTGGCTGATCTGGCCGCTCAGCGTGCCTCGACGCTGTCGGGTGGCCAGCAGCAACGGGTGGCCATCGCCCGTGCGCTGACACAACGCGCCGAAGTGATTCTGGCCGATGAACCGATTGCCTCGCTCGACCCCGAATCGGCCCGTCGGGTCATGGAAATTCTTGCCGACATCAACCGCCAGGATGGCAAGACAGTCGTCGTCACGCTGCATCAGGTCGATTACGCCGTGCGCTATTGCCCGCGTGCCGTGGCCCTTAAAGGCGGGCGCATTCATTACGACGGTCCGGCGCAGGACCTCAGCAAGCCGTTCCTTAACGACCTGTACGGCGCAGACGAAGACGCGAGCCTGATGATCACCGAACGCAGCCGTCGCGTCCGGCAAAAGCCGCGTCTGGTACTGGCTAAAGTCTGAAGCTTCTCAACATCACCCTCTAATCAGGAGAGCTTGCATGTTCAACCGTATCGGTCGCGTCCTCGCGTCTGCCGCTTTGCTGACCGCCTGTGCATTGGGCACGGTCCAGGCAGCGGAAGAAAAAGTCATCAATTTCGGCATCATGTCCACCGAATCGTCGCAGAACCTGAAAAGTATCTGGCAGCCGTTTCTCGATGACATGAGCAAGAAAACCGGCCTCAAGGTCAATGCCAGCTTCGCGTCGGACTATGCCGGGCTGATTCAGGGCATGCGCTTCAACAAGGTCGATGTGGCGTGGCTGGGCAACAAGGCTGCGCTGGAAGCGGTGGACCGTTCCAACGGCGAGATTTTCGCTCAGACCGCCGCTGCCGATGGTTCCGCCGGTTACTGGAGCCTGCTGATCGTGCGCAAGGACAGCCCGATCAACTCCGTCGAAGACATGCTCAAGAACGCCAAGAGCCTGACCTTCGGCAACGGTGACCCGAACTCTACCTCGGGCTATCTGGTGCCCGGTTATTACGTGTTCGCCAAAAACCATGTGGACGCCTCCACGGCGTTCAAGCGCACCTTGAATTCCAGCCACGAAGTCAACGCATTGAGCGTTGCCAAGGGCCAGCTCGATGTCGCGACGTTCAACACCGAAAGCTGGGACCGCCTGGCCGTGACGCAGCCGGACAAGGTCGAACAATTGAAAGTGATCTGGAAGTCGCCGCTGATTCCAGCCGACCCGATTGTCTGGAGCAAGGCGCTGTCGGACGAAAACAAGACGAAGATTCGTGAGTTCTTCGCCAGCTATGGCGATACCGACGAAGAGAAAACCGTCCTCAAGAACATGCAGATGGGCAAATTCCTCAAGTCCAGTGATGACCAGTTGTTGCCGATTCGTCAACTTGAACTGTTCAAGCAGCGCACTGAAGTCGTCGCCAGCACCACGCTGAACGCAGAGGAGAAGGCCAGCCGTCTCAAGGACATCGATGCCAGCCTGAGCAAATTGCAGGAACGCATTACCGAGCTTAACCAGAAAACCGCGACCAGTACCGCGGGTTGATCGACAGGCTGTCGGCGGGAGATACACATGAATACTCACGGTGCATACGCTCAGGTGGCGGGCAAGCCCAACGGGGCTCGTTACCTGGGCTGGGGGCTGCTGCTTGCCGCTCTGGCCTGGGCCTGGCAGGGCGCGGAGATGAACCCGATGGCGCTGGTGCGCGATTCATCGAACATGGCGACGTTCGCCTCAGACTTCTTTCCGCCCGATTTTCGCGAGTGGCGCAGCTACCTCAAGGAAATGCTGATAACGATCCAGATCGCCCTGTGGGGCACGGCGCTGGCGATTGTCTGTTCCATTCCGCTGGGTATTCTCTGCGCCGAGAACATCACCCCGTGGTGGATTCACTTGCCGCTGCGGCGCTGCATGGATGCGTTTCGTTCGATCAACGAAATGGTCTTCGCCATGCTGTTTGTGGTCGCCGTCGGTCTCGGGCCTTTCGCCGGGGTGCTGGCGTTGTGGATCAGCACCACCGGCGTGCTGGCCAAACTATTTGCCGAGGCCGTTGAAGCCATCGAGCCTGGCCCTGTCGAAGGGGTGCGCGCCACCGGAGCCAGCGCGCTACAGGAAGTGATCTATGGCGTCATTCCGCAGGTCATGCCGCTGTGGATCTCCTATGCTCTATACCGGTTTGAATCCAATGTGCGCTCAGCGACGGTCGTTGGCATGGTGGGTGCGGGTGGCATCGGGGTGATTCTCTGGGAAAACATCCGGGCCTTTGCGTTCGTCCAGACCAGTGCCGTGCTGCTGGTCATCATCGTGGTGGTAAGCCTGATCGACATTGTGTCGCAGCGCCTGCGCAAGCAATTCATTTGATTGAAGAGGGGGTGTTCCAATGAACACTTTTTTTAACCATGCAGTTGTCTAGACAAGACGAGCCGTTATACCTCGGGCTGGCCGAAACCCTACGCGACGAGCTGGCCGGCTACCAGCCCGGCGACTACCTGCCTGCCGAGTTTCAGCTGGCCGAGCGCTTCAGCGTCAATCGCCACACCATTCGCCGCGCGGTCGATGAACTGGTGCGTGAAGGCAGCGTATTGCGCCGTCAGGGCAAGGGTACTCAGGTGCTGGAGCGTCCGCTGATCTACCCGATGCAGGCCGACAGTGCCTACAGCCAGTCGTTGTCGGCGCAGGGCGTTGGCGTGGAAGCCATTCTGCTGCTGCGTCGCGAGTGCCAGGCCAGCCATGAAGACGCGCTGCATCTGGGCCTGGCCGAGCACGCGCCAGTGATCGAGCTGCAGACCTTGCGCAAATTGGACGGTCAGGCGGTAAGCCTGATTTTCCACCGTTACAGCGCCGTTTACCACGAGTTGCTGGCTGATTATCAGGGCGGCTCGGTGCGTCAGTACCTGGCTGAGTGCGGGCTACCGTTGAGTCGCGCGCAAAGTCTGATCGGCGCGCGATTGCCGTCACGCGAAGAAGCCGGGTTGCTGTTGATGCCCCGGCACATGCCTGCACTGACGGTGCTGACCGTTTCCTGCGACGGAGCGGGGCAGCCGGTCGAGCTTTCCCGCTCGGTCAGCCGCTCCGACCGCTTCCAGTACCAGGTGGCGACTGCCATTCCAACCAGATGATGTCGAGGTGTTCCATGTCAGCAAGTCCCGAAACAGCCGCGCGCCAGCACTGGATGGGCGTATTGGCCCGCGCCCATGTCGATGAGCCGAGCCGCGAACAGTTGAACCGTCATGAAGCCGCACTGCGCGATACCGAATACCAGATGATCCGCGCCCCGGAAATCGGCATGACCCTGGTGCGCGGCCGGATGGGCGGCACCGGCTCGGCCTTCAATCTGGGCGAAATGAGCGTGACACGCTGCGTGGTGCGCCTTGCCGACGGGCGTACCGGCTACAGCTATCTGGCCGGACGCGACAAGCGCCACGCTGAACTGGCTGCACTGGCCGACGCCCACTTGCAGGGCGCGCAGCAGGCCTGGTGGCTGAACGAACTGATCGAACCCCTGACGCGTGCACAAGCCGAGCGCCGGGCCCGTAAGGACGCTGAAACCGCTGCGACCAAAGTGGAATTCTTTACCCTGGTCCGAGGAGAAGACTGATGAGCGCCATCCTTCTGCAACCTGCCTTTACCGACCCCGTACTTGATGCGCAACGCAGCTTTCGCATGGCCTTGAAAGCGCTGGCCGGGCCAGGGATCGCGCACACGTTGCCCGCCGGGCATCTGCCGCCTGCCTTGCAAGGCCTGGACAGCGCCACTCATGCCTTGTGCCTGGCGCTGCTGGACCTGGACACGCCGGTCTGGCTTGCACCTGCGTTCGATACCCCGGCCATTCGGGCAAACATTGCCTTTCATTGCGCCAGCCCGATTGTCAGTGATCGCCAGGCGGCGCGCTTTGCGTTGCTCGACCTGGCCACTGCCCACCATCTGGACGGCTTTGATACCGGCAATGACCGTTACCCGGACCAGTCCTGCACCTTGCTGATCCAGCTGCCGAACCTTGAAGGCGGGCCAGCGCTGAGCTGGAGCGGCCCCGGCATCGAACGGCAAAAAACAGTGAGTTTGCCGCTTGAAGCCGGTTTCTGGATCGAGCGCGATTCGCGTAACTCATTTCCCTGCGGGCTGGACGTGTTCTTTCTGGCCGGCAAGCAGATGCTCGGTTTGCCACGCAGCACCCGCGTGCAGGAGTGTGCCTGATGTACGTTGCCGTGAAGGGTGGCGAACAGGCCATCGATAACGCCCACCGCCTGCTGGCCAACAAGCGCCGTGGCGATACAGACATCGCCGAACTCGACGTCGAGCAGATCCGTCAGCAGTTGCCGCTGGCCGTGGCGCGGGTGATGAGCGAAGGCTCGCTGTACGACCCGCAACTGGCCGCGCTGGCGATCAAGCAGTCGGCGGGCGACCTGGTCGAAGCGATCTTTCTGCTGCGCGCCTACCGCACGACGCTAACGCGTTTTTGCGCCAGCGTGCCCATCGACACCTCGAACATGCAGCTTGACCGGCGTTTGTCGGCGACCTTCAAGGACGTGCCCGGCGGCCAGTTGCTGGGGCCGACGTTCGACTACACCCACCGGCTGCTGGATTTCACCTTGCTGGCCGAAGGCGAGCATCCAGGGCCCGACGTGGCGGCGCAGGCGACACTGGACCCATGCCCGCGCGTAATGGGGTTGCTGGCCAAAGAGGGGCTGATGAAGCCGGAAGTCGATGAGGGTGGAAGCGTCGCTGACATCACCCGTGAACCGCTGGAATTCCCCTCCAGCCGTGCGCAGCGCTTGCAGGCACTGGCGCGTGGCGATGAGGGCTTTCTGCTGGCGCTGGGTTACTCGACCCAGCGTGGCTATGGGCGCAATCACCCGTTCGCCGGAGAGATCCGCGTCGGTACCGTGGAGGTCTGGATCGAGCCCGAAGAGCTGGGTTTTGCGATTGTGATTGGCGACATCGAAATCACTGAATGCGAGATGGTCAACCAGTTCGTCGGCTCGGCCAGCGAACCGGCGCAGTTCACCCGGGGTTACGGCCTGGCCTTTGGCAATGCGGAGCGCAAAGCGATGGGCATGGCGCTGGTGGACCGCTCGTTACGTGCCGAGGAATTCAGCGAAGAAATCCGTTCGCCCGCGCAGCAGGAAGAGTTTGTGCTGGCGCACTGCGACAACGTCGAAGCGGCGGGCTTTGTCTCGCATCTCAAGTTACCGCATTACGTGGATTTTCAGTCCGAGCTGGAACTGATCCGCAAGCTGCGCAAGTCCGCACCGACCCCGGAGAGCGACCAATGAACACTCCAGTCAAGAGCGCTGCACAGACCCGACCAGCGCGAGATGAGGCGTACAACTTCGCGTATCTGGACGAACAGACCAAACGCATGATTCGCCGTGCCTTGCTCAAGGCCGTCGCGATTCCCGGTTATCAGGTGCCATTCGGCGGGCGCGAAATGCCGTTGCCTTACGGCTGGGGCACCGGTGGCATGCAGCTGACGGCGGCGATCCTGGGTGACGACGACGTGCTCAAAGTCATCGATCAGGGCGCTGACGATACCACCAACGCGGTGTCGATCCGGCGCTTCTTTGCCCGTACCGCAGGTATCGCCACCACCGAGCGCACCCCGGATGCCACGGTCATCCAGACCCGCCACCGGATTCCGGAAACACCGCTGCACGCTGATCAGATCATGGTCTATCAAGTGCCGATCCCCGAGCCGCTGCGTTTCATCGAACCCTCGGAAACCGAGACCCGCACGATGCACGCGCTGGATGACTACGGCGTCATGCACGTCAAACTCTACGAAGACATCGCCACCTTCGGCCACATCGCTACCAGCTATGCCTATCCGGTGATGGTCGATGAGCGTTACGTGATGGACCCCTCGCCGATTCCGAAATTCGACAACCCCAAGCTGCACATGAGCCCGGCGCTGATGCTGTTCGGTGCCGGACGCGAAAAACGCTTGTACGCCGTGCCGCCGTTCACCCAGGTGGTGAGCCTAGATTTTGAAGACCATCCGTTTGAAGTGCAGCGCTGGGAACAGTGCTGCGCCATCTGCGGCAGCCCTGATTCGTTTCTCGACGAACTGATTCTCGATGACGCCGGAACACAGAGTTTTGTCTGTTCCGACACCGATTACTGCGCCCAGCGCGTCAAACAGCAGGAGAACGCCCGATGATCAGTGCACAGTCATTGAATCCCGAAGGTGCGCGTCAGGCCGAACCTGCGCAGCCGTTGCTCAAGGTTCGCGGGTTGACCCGTCTGTACGGGGTGCAGAAGGGCTGTCAGGACGTCAGTTTCGACCTGTACCCCGGTGAAGTGCTGGGCATTGTCGGCGAGTCCGGCTCGGGCAAATCCACCTTGCTGTCGTTGTTGAGCGGACGTTGCCCGCCGGATCGCGGCAACATCGACTACCGAGGCAAGGGTGGCAGCTGGTTCGACCTGTACAGCGCCAGCGAGGCGCAGCGTCGCACTTTGTTACGCACCGAATGGGGTTTTGTCGAGCAGAACCCGCGCGATGGCCTGCGCATGGGCGTTTCGGCCGGGGCCAACATCGGTGAGCGTCTGATGGCGCAGGGCGTGCGTAATTACCAGCAACTGCGCAGTGCGGCGCTGGACTGGCTGACTCAGGTTGAAATCGACCCGCAGCGCATCGATGACCTGCCGCGCACGTTTTCCGGCGGCATGCAGCAGCGTCTGCAAATCGCCCGCAATCTGGTGTCCAGCCCCAGGCTGGTGTTCATGGACGAGCCCACTGGCGGGCTGGATGTGTCAGTGCAGGCGCGTTTGCTCGATTTGCTGCGTGGGCTGGTTCGCGAACTGGACCTGGCGGTGGTCATCGTCACCCACGACCTGGCGGTCGCGCGGCTGCTGGCGGACCGGCTGATGGTCATGCGCCGCTCGGAAGTGGTTGAAAGTGGCCTCACCGATCAGATTCTCGATGACCCGCAGCATCCGTACTCACAACTGCTGGTCTCTTCGGTGTTGCAGCCATGAGCCGCACATCCCAGGTAGAAGAGGTGAAACCGATGACGACATTGATCGAGGTCCGCGACCTGTCGAAAACCTTCACCCTGCATCAGCACAACGGCGTGGTCCTCAATGTGCTGCGCGGGCTCAGCTTCTCGGTGCGCAGCGGCGAATGCCTGATGCTTAGCGGGCAGTCCGGCGCGGGCAAAAGTACCTTGTTGCGCACGCTGTATGGCAACTACCTGCCAGCGGCCGGCAGCATTCGCGTGCAGCACGAGGGCGAATGGACCGAACTGGTCGGGGCGACCCCGCGCCAGGTACTCGAGGTGCGCCGCAAGACGCTGGGCTATGTCAGCCAGTTTTTGCGCGTCATCCCCCGAGTATCGAGTCTCGACGTGCTGATGGAGCCCGCGCTGGCAAGAGGCTGGAGTCGTGAGCAGGCGCAGGCGCGCGCGCAACTGCTGCTGACCCGTCTGAACATCCCGCAGCGCCTGTGGCCGCTGGCGCCCAGCACATTCTCGGGTGGCGAACAACAACGCATCAACATTGCCCGGGCGTTCATGGTGCCGTGGCCGGTACTGTTGCTCGACGAGCCGACTGCTTCGCTGGACGACGCCAACCGCAAGGTGGTGCTGGAACTCGTCGCTGAGGCCAAACAGGCCGGTGCGGCACTGATCGGCATTTTCCATGACCGTGACGCCCGCGAGTCGGTCGCCGACCGTCAACTCGACATGACCCCGGTGGACCTCACCGCCAAGGAGTTGCTGCAATGCTGAACGAACAGATTTTCAGTAATGCCCGTGTGGTGACCGCTGAGCAGGTGTTTATCGGCACCGTCGTGGTGCGTGATGGCCTGATTGCCGAGGTGCAGACCGGGCGCAGTCAGTTGAGCCAGGCCCAGGACCTTGAGGGCGACTTTCTGTTGCCTGGGCTGGTGGAATTGCACACCGACAACCTGGAAAAACACCTGTCGCCGCGTCCGGGTGTGGACTGGCCATCGATGTCGGCCGTCATCAGCCATGATGCGCAGATTGTCGCGGCCGGTATTACCACCGTGTTCGACGCGCTGTCGATTGGCGACATCAACCCCAAGGGCAAGCGCATGCAGCAATTGCCCGCCATGCTTCAGGCGATTGCCGACGCCAACGAAGCGGGCCTGACCCGCGCCGACCACCTGCTGCATTTGCGTTGCGAAGTCAGCCATCCGGACACCCTGAACGTGTTTCGCGACCTGGTGGGCCAGCCGCTGGTGCAACTGGTGTCGGTGATGGAACACGCGCCCGGCCAGCGTCAGTTTGCGCTGGAGTCCAAGTACCGCGAGTACTACATGGGCAAATACCACATGAGCCATGAGGAGATGGATCACTTCATCGTCGAACAGGTCGCCAACTCCACCGAATATGCCGATCGCTACCGGCGGGCAATCGTCGAACTGTGTCTGGCGCGGGGCCTGTCGATTGCCAGCCACGATGATGCAACCATGGCCCATGTCGAGGAATCGGCGGGTTTTGGCATGAACATCGCCGAGTTTCCGACCACACTGGAAGCCGCTCAGGGGTGTCGGCAACTGGGCATGAGTGTGTTGATGGGCGCACCGAACATCGTGCGCGGTGGCTCGCACTCCGGTAACGTGGCAGCTGCATCGTTGGCCAGGCACGGGCTGCTGGACATTCTGTCCAGTGATTACTATCCGGCCAGCCTGCTGCAGGCCGCGTTCATGCTGGCCGAGCAGGACAACGACTGCGAGCTGCCACACGCAATCAATATGGTCAGCCGCACGCCTGCCATTGCGGCGGGGCTGGCGGATCGCGGTGAAATTCGCGTCGGTCTGCGCGCTGATCTGATTCAGGCGCGCAATCATGCAGGCCTGCCGGTGATCGACAAGGTCTGGCGACAAGGGAAGAGGGTGTTTTGATGGTTGGCAGGTTGATCTATCTCATCGGGCCGTCCGGTTCAGGCAAGGACAGCCTGCTGGATGCCGCCCGGGAAACGTTGACGCAACGCAATTGCCGGGTGGTGCGGCGGGTCATCACCCGTTCCGCCGAAGCGGTGGGTGAGGCGGCGCAGGCCGTGAGCGTCGAAGAGTTCGAGCACATGCGCGATCGGGGTGCGTTTGCGTTGAGCTGGCAGGCCAATGGCTTGCGTTACGGCATCCCCATCGAGATTGATCAATGGTTGCTGGAAGGTAACGACGTCTTGATCAACGGGTCTCGAGCACATCTGCAGAAAGCGCAGATGCGCTATCCCAACCTGTTGGCCGTATTGCTGACAGTCAATCAGGACGTGTTGCGTCAGCGTTTGCTGGCGCGCAATCGGGAAACCCTCGTGGAAATCGAGGAACGTCTGGAGCGCAACACGCGCTTCGCCGGGGACCTGCTGGCCAGCAACCCACAGGTCTTCGCGCTGGATAATTCCGCAGATTTGCAACACACCGTTGCGACCCTGATAGGGTTGATGGACAAGCGCCAAGCATGCGCCTGACGCTGCTAGGCACTGGTGACGCGCGGCAGGTGCCGGTCTACGGTTGCCAGTGCGTGGCGTGTTCGGCGGCGCAGGCCAATCAGGACCTGCGGCGTTTGCCGTGCAGCGCGCTGATCGAGTGCGCCGGCCAGCGCTGGTTGATTGACAGCGGCCTGACCGACCTCACTGAGCGTTTCCCGCCGCGCAGCCTGAACGGCATTCTGCAGACCCACTACCACGCCGATCATGCCCAAGGCCTGTTGCACCTGCGCTGGGGCCAGGGGCTGGTGATTCCGGTCCACGGTCCGGCCGATCCTGAAGGGCTGGCCGACCTTTACAAGCACCCCGGCATTCTTGATTTCAGCCAGCCGTTTGCCGCCTTCGAAACCCGTGCGCTGGGCGAACTGCACGTCACCGCGCTGCCGCTGGCGCACTCCAGACCCACATTCGGCTATTTGCTGGAAGGCGACGGGCAACGCGTGGCGTACCTGACCGACACCGTCGGCTTGCCGGACGCGACCTGCGAATTCCTGCAACGTCAGCCGCTGGACGTGCTGATTCTCGACTGCTCCATGCCCCCGCAGCCTCAGCCGCCCCGTAATCACAATGACCTGACCCTGGCGCTGGAAAGCATCGACCAACTGCGCCCGGCTAAGGCGGTTTTGACGCACATCGGCCACACGCTGGATGCCTGGTTGATGGAGCCGCCGCAAAGGCTGCCTGGCCATGTATTGATTGGCCGGGACGGCATGACGCTGTAAATGATGGCGCTGTAAACACCTGCATACACACGAAAAACTGTGCGCTGATCGCCCGTAAAAGCCCGTTCCAGACGCTTGGCGGGGTGCGACAATTTGTCATTATGAACCGTTTGGTACATTCTGTTGGGCTGTAAAAATCCGACAGGTTTGAAAAATGACAAACAAGCAAGACACAGGAGCTGGCAGCAGGTTGCTGTTGCTCGGGTTGGGCGTGCTGATCGCTCTGATCGGGCTCGGTCTGGCAGGTGGCGGCGGCTACCTGGTGACATTGGGCGGGAGTTGGTTCTTCCTGCTGATGGGGCTGGCGATGCTGGTCAGCGGTGCGCTGATCGCAGCCCGCAAACCCAAGGGCGCAGTGCTGTATGGCATCGCCTTGATATTGACTGCGCTCTGGGCGGTCTGGGATGCAGGCCTGCATTACTGGCCGCTGGTGTCCCGCGTATTGACCTTTGCCGTGATCGGCCTGGTGGTTGCGCTGATTTACCCGACGCTGATTCGCGCTTCGGGTGCGCAGGCAGGTCGTGGCGCTTATGGCCTGGCCGGCGTGCTGGCCATCGGTGTTGTCGCGACCATGGGTTACATGTTCGTCCCAAGCCATGTGGTTAGCGCCAGCAGCGTGCCGGCCGTCGTTCCGGTGGCACCCGGCGCCGAGCAGAAGGACTGGGCACACTGGGGCAACACCCCGGCAGGCAACCGGTTCGCGGCGCTGGATCAGATCAACAAGGGCAACGTCGAAAAGTTGCAGGTCGCCTGGACCTTCCACACCGGCGACATCCCGCAGAGCACCGGCGCAGGTGCGGAAGACCAGAACACGCCACTGCAGATCGGTGACACCGTCTACACCTGCACCGCCTACGGCAAAGTCTTCGCACTGGATGCCGACACCGGCACCCAGCGCTGGAAGTTCGACCCGCAGGGCAGCGGACCCAACTGGCAACGCTGCCGAGGCCTGGGCTACTTCGCCACGCCAGGTGCCGACGTATCTGCTCAGCCGGCGGCTGCTGTTTGCGCCACACGTGTGTTTCTACCGACAGGCGATGCTCGCCTGATCGCACTGGATGCCAAAACCGGCGAGACCTGCAAGGACTTTGGCAATCAAGGCGTCGTCGATCTGAAAACCGACATGGGCGAAGTCAAGGAAGGCTACTACCAGCAAACCTCGACGCCGCTGGTGGCGGGCAATGTCGTTGTAGTGGGCGGTAGAGTCGCCGACAACTTCTCTACCGGCGAGCCACCGGGCGTCGTTCGCGCCTTTGACGTGCACAGTGGTGAGCTGGTCTGGGCCTGGGATCCGGGCAACCCGAACACCAGCAAGCGTCCGCCAGCCGGGGAGACCTACACGCGCGGCACGCCGAACGTCTGGTCGGCAATGTCCTACGACGAAAAACTTGGCCTGATCTACCTGCCGACCGGCAACGCCACGCCTGACTTCTTCGGCGGGACGCGTACCGAGCTGGATGACAAATGGTCCTCGTCAGTGGTCGCCGTAGACGTCAAGACCGGCCAGGTACGCTGGAACTTCCAGATGACCCACCACGACCTGTGGGACTTCGACATTCCGGCGCAGCCGTTGCTGTATGACATTCCGGACGGCAAGGGCGGTACGCAGCCTGCGCTGGCACAAGTCACCAAGCAGGGCGAAATTTTCCTCCTCAACCGTGAAACCGGTGTGCCGATCTCGCGTGTCGAAGAGCGTGCCGTGCCACAAGGTAATGTGCCGGGCGAGCGCTATTCGCCGACTCAGCCGTTCTCGGTGGACATGCCGTCGATTGGCAACCAGACCCTGAAAGAGTCCGACATGTGGGGCGCCACCGCATTCGATCAACTGATGTGCCGCATCGCCTTTAAAGGCCTGCGCCACGAGGGCGTTTATACGCCACCAGGCCTGGACCCTGCGTTGCAGTTCCCTGGCTCGCTGGGCGGCATGAACTGGGGCAGTGTCTCGGTCGACCCGACCAACAGCTACATGTTCGTCAACGACATGCGCCTGGGCCTGGCCAACTACATGATCCCGCGCGATAAGATCGCCGCTGGTGCCAGCGGCATCGAAATGGGCGTCGTACCGCAGACCGGCACGCCATTCGGCGCAATGCGTCAGCGTTTCCTGTCAGCTGTCGGAATCCCGTGCCAGGCACCGCCGTTCGGCACCATGTCGGCGATTGACCTGAAGACCAAAAAGCTCATGTGGCAGGTCCCGGTCGGCACCGTAAAAGACACCGGCCCGATGGGTATCCGCATGGGCCTGCCGATTCCGATCGGCATGCCGACGCTGGGCGCATCGTTGTCCACACAGTCGGGCTTGCTGTTCTTCGCAGGCACCCAGGACTTCTACCTGCGCGCCTTCGACAGCGGCAACGGCAACGAAATCTGGAAGGCCCGCCTGCCCGTAGGCAGCCAGTCCGGCCCGATGACCTACGTGTCGCCCAAGACCGGCAAGCAGTACATCCTGCTCACCGCCGGCGGCGCCCGCCAATCGCCTGACCGTGGTGACTACGTGATTGCGTACGCGTTACCCAAGTAACGTGCTTCAGCGTTGAGGGGCAGGTTTTGCCCCTCATCTTTCCGAAGCTGGCTGCGCCACCCTCACATCGCCCCCACCTCCGGTTTCCCGCCCTTCGATCCTCCGTAAACCGGTGGATGGGTGACGATATGCGTCAGATCGACCGCCGACGCCAGCAGTTTTTGCAGATCAGGGCGTGGCCGGGACAAGCGGGGATCGTTCGCCGTTGCTTGTTCAAGCGCCTCGGCGCAGGCCAGCAGTTTTGCGTCGCCACGAAAGCCGCCGATCACTTGTAGCCCGAATGGCATGCCTTGGTGATCTGTGCCGCAGGGCAGTGACAAGGCGGGGTTGGTGGTCAGGGTGACGGTGTAGCACAACGCCAACCAGCGGTAGTAGTTGTCCAATTGCACGCCGTTGACTTCGCGCAGGTACAGTTCGCTCCAGGGGAAGGGCGACACGGGTGTGGTTGGCGCGAGGATCAGGTCGTAGTGTTCGAATTGTTTCTGGAAGCCTCGAAACAGTCGGCTCTGCTCGCCATGCGCTTTGACGCAATCTTGCAGTGACATCGCCGCGCCCATTTCGAAGTTGGCGCGGGTGTTGGGGCCCAGCGCGTCCGGGTCGCGGTCGTGGGCGTCCTGTAGGCCGGCGACGAAGGCTTCGGCGCGCAGTACGTCGAAGGTGCGGTGGGCGCTGGTCAGGTTCAGGTCGATGGCGTCGCAGGACTTGAACAGCGGTTTGAGTGCGCTGATTTTTTCCCGGAAGACCGCACGAATATGAGTGTCCACTGCGCACGTGCCGAAATCTTCACTGTAGCCGACTCGCAGCTGGCTGAGGTCTACAGTGCGCGGCGCGAATTCGTCATCGGCGATGGCATAGCTCAATGGGTCGGACTGCGCCAGCCCGGCGCTGGCGCGCAGTTGCAGCAGGGTGTCGGCGACGTTGCGGCCCATCGGGCCGACGACGGAGATGGGCGTCCAGCCGAGTTTCTTGCGCTCGCTCGGCACCAGGCCCGGCGAAGGGCGCAGGCCGACGACGCCGCAAAGTGCTGCGGGAATGCGCAGCGAGCCTCCGGTGTCCGAACCGCTGCACAGCGGCACCATGTCTACCGCCAGCGCGGCGGCCGAGCCACCTGAGGAGCCGCCGGCATTCAGTTCGGGATTGAACGGGTTGCCGGTTGCGCCCCACACCACGTTGCGGGTGTTGGCTCCGGCGCCGAGTTCCGGGACATTGGTCTTGCCGACCATAATGGCCCCGGCCGCGCGCAGACGGGCCACGAACAGGTTGTCCTGAGCGGGAATGTTGTCGCGAAACAGTTGTGAGCCGTAGGTGGTGAGCACGCCAGCGGTTTCTTCCAGGTCCTTGATGCCTATGGGCAGGCCGTGCAGCAGCCCCAGCGGTTTGCCTTGCAGAACGGCATGCTCGGCCAGCAGTGCCTCGTCGTGGGCGCGCTCAAAGCAGGTGGCGGCGAACGCATTGATTTTCGGATTGAGGGATTCAATGCGCTCGATGCAGGCGTCGAGCAATTCCACTGGCGAGATCTGCTTGTTGCCGATCAGTGCACGCAGTTCGGTGGCGGATTTGCCAAGGAGCTCGGATCGGTTTTGCATGGAATGTTCCTCACTGGACTGTACAAATCGAACGGCTTATCGCGCCAGGCGTCTTTGTTTGGACACGTATTCTGCGCTTCTGCGGAGCCAGTATCGGACGCAGAGCGTCCAGAACTGCATACCCACGCGGAGCGTGGGCACGATAACTGTTCTCCCGAATGTCATCCTCTTCAAAAATCCCCCAACGCCAGTATCGTCGCCACCAGCGCCTGACCTCTGGGCACCAATGTGTTCAGCTCCAGATACTCACGGTCGGTGTGCACTTTGCCGCCCACCGGGCCGAGGCCGCACAGGGTCGGGATGCCGAGGCTGGCGGTGAAGCCCGAGTCGGCGCAGCCGCCGGTGAATTCGCCTTCCACGCTGAAACCCAGTTCCAGCGCGAGGCCCTGATAGATATTCAGCAGTTCGGTGCTGTGCCGGGCTTCCATCGGCAGAAAGGTGGTGGCTTCCAGCAGCCTGGCGGATGTGCCGGGCAGTTCCTCTTCGGCGACGATGGTCTGGACCGCCGTGAGAATTTCATCCCACTGCCTGAGCTCGACAAAGCGCACATCAAGCCTGGCCGTGGCGCTGGGTGCAACGGTATTGCTGGAGGTGCCGCCCGAGATCAGTCCGACATTGGTGGTGATGCCCGCGGCATAATCTGTCAGCGCGTGCAGTTTGATCACTTTGTGCGCCAGGGCCTGAATCGCGCTGGCGCCGTCGGCGTGGTTGACCCCCGAATGCGCCGCGCGGCCGCTGACTTCGATGATCAGCGTTGCACCGCCTTTGCGAGCGCTGACCACGTTGCCGCTGGCGCGTCCTGGCTCCGGGTTGAGTACCGCGCGCGCCTGACGGGCGTATTTTTCGATGTGAACACGGGCGCTGGCGGAGCCGATTTCTTCGTCGCCGGTGTACAGAGTCTGCACCGGAAACGGCAGCGGGCCGATTCGTTTCAGTGCCTTAAGGGCAAAGCAGTTGAGCACCAGCCCGCCTTTCATGTCGGCCACGCCAGGGCCATAGGCCAGTTCGCTGTCGTTCGTGTAGCCGCGTATAGCGGTCGTGCCTTTCGGGAACACCGTGTCGCGATGACCGAGTAGCAATACCGGCTTGCCGGGGCCGCCGGGCAGTTCAGCCAACAGCACATCGCCGAAAGCCTCGACCGGGATGCGCTCGACGCTGATCCCGTCGGCCTTCAAGTGCGCAGTGAGCAGATCGCCGACCGCATCGACACCGGCCTTGTCGTAGCTGTTGGAGTCGGTATCGACGAGGCGCTGCAACAGCGCTTCCATCGCTTCAAACTGTCCGCTCAGCCAGTCGGTTGCCTGCCGTTGTGCCTCATTCATTTACTCAGCTCCTGTGCCCGATGCTCGCGCGTCAGCCGTGCGCCGTCCTTTCCCAGGTCCCAGAACAGTCCGGCCATGATTTGCAGACTCTCTTTGACCACCGGCGCCAGCAAATGCTCGTCGGGTGCGTGTTGCGAGCACGCCGGGTACGAGTGTGGCACCCAGACCGTCGGCAGGCCCAGCACTTCAGCGAACACATCGTTGGGCAGTGAACCGCCCAGATTGGGCAGCAGCGCGGGCTTCTTGCCGGTAGTGGTGGCCAGCGACTCCAACGCCCAGCCGACCCACGGGCTGTCCGGTGACAGACGCGTGGCGTGCATCACATCCATGCGCGTCTGCCGGACCTCTACCTGAGTGAAACCGTTGGCATCCAGATGGGCACGCACCGCCGGGATAAAGGCGTTGCAGTCGCTGTCGACCACAAAGCGGATATGGCACAGTGCATGCGCTTTGCCGGGAATGGCGTGTACCGGGGCGTCCGGGTTGCCGGTCTTGAAGGCAAGGATGTCGAGGGTGTTCCAGCCGAAGACCTTTTCGCTGAGCGACAGCGCCGGGTCGCCCCAACCGGGGTCGATGTCCGGGTCACCGGGGCCGCCGCCGACCTCGATATCCGCCAGCGCAGTTTTAACCGCTTCGGGAATGGCGGCGGGCATGAGCCCCGCGACTTTCACCCGGCCGTGCTCATTGACCATGCTGGCGATGGCATTGGCCAGAATGATGCCGGGGTTGGCCAGCAGCCCACCCCAGTTGCCTGAATGGTGCGCGCCTTCGCGCAGGTTCACCGTCAGCTCGAAGTTGAACACTCCTCGCGAGCCGAGAAACAGGGTAGGGCGCGCGGCTGCCAGACGTGGGCCGTCGGAGGCGATGAAAATATCCGCCGCAAGTTCTTCGGCGTGTGCCTGGCAGAACGCGCTGAGGCCGGGCGAGCCGTCTTCTTCGCCCATTTCCAGCAGCAGTTTGACGTTGAAACCCAGCGTGCCGTCGCGCGCCTTGAGGGTCTGTTCCAGGGCGGTCAGGTTGATCAGGTGCTGGCCTTTGTTGTCCGCCGTGCCACGGCCATACCAGCGATCACCGCGCTCAACGACTTTCCACGGTGACAGGCCCGCTTGCCACTGCGCGTCATAGCCGCGCACCACATCGCCATGGCCGTAGCTGAGCAGGGTCGGCAGCGCCGGGTCTTCGATGCGGGTGGCGATCATCAAGGGCCCGCGTCCGGCCACCGGGTTGTCGTGCACCTTGACACTGAAACCAAGCCGCTCGACGTGCGGGGTGATGAATTCGTTCAGATAACGATAAAGCTCCGGCAGGCTCGCGGCCTCCTGGCTTTGGGTGGGATAAGCGACGCTGTCGCCGAGCAGGGCGAAAAAGGTGCCGTTGTCGAACTGCTCGGTGGCGTTTTCGATGGCATGCGAACGGCTACTCATGAGGGCATCAGCTCCAGGGTTTTCGAGGTGTCGCGCAAGTGGCAGCGGACGGTTCCGCCTTCCATGCGGCCAGCGATCGGGTAGTTTTCCTTGCACACCGCCATGCAACTCGGGCAGCGCGGATGAAACGCGCAGCCGGACGGCGGCGACATGGGGTTGGGGAAGGTGCCGTGCAGGCCCAGATCGGGAATGCCCAGGTGCGGGTCGGGGGTCAGTACCGAGTCCAGCAGCGCCTGGGTGTAGGGATGCCCTGGTCGGGCGAAAAGCGATTCCCGGCTGCGTTCCTCGACGATGCGGCCCAGGTACATCACCGCCACCCGGTCGGCCAGATGCTCGATGACCGCCAGGTTGTGGCTGATCAACAGGTAGGTCAGGCCGAATTCCTTTTTCAGGTCTTGCAACAGGTTGAGAATCTGCGCCTGCACCGACACGTCCAGCGCCGAAGTTGGTTCGTCGCAGATCAACACGTCGGGGCGCATCACCAGCGCCCGGGCAATCGCCACGCGCTGGCGCTGGCCACCGGAAAGCTGGCTGGGATAGCTGTCTATGACGCGTTTCGGCAAGCCGACCACGTCCATCATCGCCTCAACGCGCTGGCGGCGTTCGGCGTTGCTGCCGATGTCATGCACGATCAGCGGCAGGGTGACGATTTCGCGCAGGGTTTTGCGCGGGTTCAGGGATGAGTAAGGGTCCTGAAAGATCGGCTGGATGCGCCGCGCCATTTCCTTGCGGTCGGTGCCGGCTAGATGCTTGCCATTGACCAGCACATCGCCGCTGCTGGGCGCGAGCAGGCCCAGCAGCATCTTCGCTAGCGTGCTTTTGCCGCAACCGGATTCGCCGACCAGCCCGAGGGTTTCGCCGCGCATCAGACGCAGCGATACACCATCGACTGCTTTCAAGGTGGCGTTGGGTTTGAAAAAGCCACGGCTGATGCTGAATTCACGACGGATGTCGCACAGTTCCAGAGCAATGTCTTTTTTGATGCTGGCGTTCAGGGCTTGATTAGTCATGACTTCATGCCCTCACGCTGCAACACAGGTTCTGCGCCCACTGAAGCAAACAGGCAGCGGGTCATGTGGTTATGGCTGTGAACCTGAGGGACATCTTCGGCGCACGCCGCGATGGCCTGCGGACAGCGGTTGCGGAAGGCGCAGCCGTGTTGCTCGCCAACCAGGCTGGGCACTAACCCTGGAATCGAACCCAACGGCTGGCCTGGCTGGGTGCGTCCGGGGATCGGGATGCTCGCCAGCAGGCCGCGCGTGTACGGGTGCTGCGGGTTCTCGAACAGCTCGACAGCCGGGGCGGTTTCGACGATTTGCCCGGCGTACATCACCGCCACCCGGTCGGCAATCCGCGCCACCAGCCCCAAATCGTGGGTGATGAAAATCACCGCCAGACCGAACTCTTTCTGGATGTCGCGGATCAGGCGCAGGATCTGCGCCTGAATGGTCACGTCCAGCGCGGTGGTGGGCTCGTCGGCAATGATCACGTCCGGTTCGCACATCAGCGCCATGGCGATGATCACCCGCTGACGCAGGCCGCCCGACAACTGGTGCGGGTATTGGCGCAGGCGCTCGCTGGCGTTGCTGATGCCGACTTTCTCCAACATCTGCGCTGCACGCTGCAGGGCTTCCTTGCGTGACACCTTGCGATGCCGGGTCAGCACTTCGCTGAGCTGATCGCCGATGCTGTATGCCGGGTTGAGCGAGGTCATGGGTTCCTGAAAGATCATCGCCAGACGATTGCCGCGCAGGTCGCACATTTGCCGTTCGCTCTGGGTCAGCATGTCGATGCCGTCCAGGCTCAGCGTGGTCGCGGTACGCCGGGCCTTGCGCGGCAGCAGGTCCATGAGCGCCAGCGAGGTCAGGGATTTGCCGCAGCCCGATTCGCCGACTATGCACAGCATTTCGCCGCGCTCGACTTCAAAGTCAAGGCCGCGCACTGCGTGGAGCGTGTCTTGCCCGAGCGGGATCTCGACACGCAGGTTTTCAACATGCAACAGCGCCATGTGCGGATCTCCTCTGTCAGTTGCGCCCGTCGGGCAGGATCAGGTCGCGCAGGCCGTCACCGACCAGATTGATACCCAGCACCAGCACCATCAGAGCGATGCCGGGAATGGCGATGACCCACGGGGAAAAGAACATGTACGGTTTGCCCTCGGCGATCATCAGGCCCCAGGACGGAATGGGTGGCTGCACGCCGACGCCGAGGAACGACAGTGCCGATTCCAGAAGGATCGCGTGAGCCATCTCCAGCGTGGCGACGACGATCAGCGCGCCGACCAGATTGGGCAGGATTTCGCTGGCCAGAATGCGCAGCGTCGAGCAGCCCAATGCCTGCGCCGAGGCCACGTATTCGGCGTCGCGAATTTGTTGTACGGCAGCGCGCACCACCACGGCGAAGCGGTCCCAGAGCAGGCAGCCGAGCAGGATGATCACGACTTTCAGCGAACCGCCGATCAACGACGCAGAGGCCAGTGCGACCATCACCACCGGCATCGCCAGGCGCGTGGTGATCAGGTAGCTGATCAGCGCGTCGGCCTTGCCGCCGAAGTAGCCCGCCAACAAGCCCATGATGGTGCCGATGACGCCAGAGATCAGCGCTGCCGAGAAGCCGATGAACAATGATATGCGCGCACCGTAGAGCAGGCGCGACAGGTAATCGCGGCCCAGTTTGTCGGTGCCGAGCACGTAATCCCAAGTGCCATTGGCCATCCATACGGGCGGTTTCATGCGCAGCATCACGTCTTGTGCGTAAGGGTCGTAGGGCGCCAGCCAAGGGGCGAACAGTGCACCGAACAGGATGATCGACAGCAGCACTGCGCCGATGGCAAAGCCGCGATGACCGAAGCTGTTGCGCAGCGTGCGCCAGACGCTGCGCGCCGGTGGCTGATAATCGTTGATGATCAGCGGCGATGAGGTGGTTGTGCTCATGGGGCCTCCTATTTCACGCGGATGCGTGGGTCGAGCAGTGCGTTGAGCACGTCGGCCAGCAGCGTGAGGACGATGTAGATGACCGCGATCAACAGCACCACCGCCTGCACCACTGGAAAGTCGTCACGGGCAATCGCGTCCCAGGCCAGTTGGCCGATGCCTTGCAGCGAAAAAACCGTTTCAATGACCACCGAACCGCCGAGCATGAAGCCGAACTCCACGGCAGCCAGTGCCACCACCGGAATCAGCGCGTTGCGCAGCGCATGCTTGAACAGCACGGTGGCGGGGCGCAGGCCCTTGGCGCGAGCGGTGCGGATGTAATCGGAATTGAGCACGTCGAGCATGCCGGCACGGGTCAGGCGCATGATCGCCGGGGTGGCGTAATAACCCAGCGCAATCGCCGGCATGACGAAGTGCGCCCAGGTCGAGTTGCCTGACACCGGCAGCCATTTCAGGGTGACCGAGAACACCACGATCAGCATCAGCGCGAACCAGAAACTCGGCATCGCCTGGCCCAGCACCGCGATGCTCAGCGCCAGCCGGTCAACCCAGGTGTCACGTTTCACCGCTGCCAGCACGCCCAGCGGAATGGCGATCAGCAGCGCAATGCTCAGGGCCATTGCGCCCAGCCCGAGGGTGATCGACAGGCGCGAGGCGATCAGGTTGTAGACCGACTCCTGAAAGAAGAACGAGTCGCCAAAATCAAGGCGCACCACGTCGGCCAGCCATTCGAAATACTGCGTGACCAACGGCTTGTTGAGGCCGTATTGCACACGGATCTGTTCAATCTGCTCGCTGCTGGCTTCCGGCCCGCCGATGGCCGTGGCCAGGTCGCCGGACAGGTGCAACAGGGAAAAGCTGATCACCGACACGGTAATCGCTACGCACAAGGCAATGCCCAGGCGGCGCAAGAGAAATCCGAACATGGCAAGTGACCTTGTGTCCGAGGGGTAACAAGTGGGTGGCCGATGCTGCAAGGCATATCGTGTGCCTCGCAGCCGGTGTCACCGATTGACGTCGCGATCAGCCTATTTCCAGCTCGACAGCACGAAACGTGGCAGCTCGTCCGGGTAAGGCTTGAAGTTCAGGTCCGAGACGTAGGCGTAGTTCATCGAGTAGTTGAACAACGGCGCCCAGTACGCCTGCTCGCTGATGCGCTGCAAGGCCTTGCGGTAGTTGTCCTTGCGCACTTGCGGGTCCAGCGCGTTGTCGGCGGTCTGCAGCCAGCCCTGGACTTGCGGGTCTTTGATGTTGTCGTCGGGGTTGCCCTTGAACCAGGTCCCGGCCGAGGCCGAGGTGTCGAGGATCGAAAACGAGCCCCAGGCTTGAAACGACATCGGCACCTTGCCGCCACGCTGCTGGTCACGCAGGGCGGCGTATTTCAGGTAACGCAGCTTGGCGTTGATGCCCACGGCGCGTAGGTTGCCGATGATCGCTTCGACGTAGTCGCGGTCCCGGTAGGCGAAGATTTCGGTTTCGAAACCGTTCGGGTAACCGGCTTCGGCGAGCAGTGCCTTGGCCTTGGCCGGGTCGTAGTTGTAGACCGTGGCGGCCGTGGTGTCACAGCCGAACTGGCCAGGGTAGCAGGCGACCTGCAGCGGTTTGCTCTCGCCGCCGACCAGTTGCGAGGCGAGGCCGTCGCGGTTGATTGCGTAGTTGATCGCCTGCCGTACTTTCAGGTGTTTCATCGGCGAATCGGCGCTCGAGGTGCCACGCGCGTCGAGAATCAGAAAGCCGATGCGCATGGTCGCGCCGCTGGTGACCACCAGGTTGGGCATGGCCTTGAGGTTTTCCGCTTGGTCGGGGGCTACGCGCCAGGTCCAGTCGATGCCGCCAGTCATCAGCTCGGCCAGTCGCGTTTCGGCATCGGCGATGACCCGGAAGTTGATATGACCGATCTTCGGCTGGCCCTGTGGGCTGTCCTTGAAGTAGTCGGGGTTCTTGTCCATCTTCACGCCTTCGCCGGTGGCGATGGCCGTGACCTTGTAAGGCCCGGTGCCGATCGGTTTACGGCTGAATCCGGCTATGCCGACTTGTTCGAAATACTTTTTCGGGAACATCGGTACGGCGTTGGACAGGTATTCCAGCGCAGGCGGGAAGGGCTTTTTCAGGTGCAGGCGCACGCTGTAGTCACCGAGCTTTTCGGCGCTCTTGATCCAGTCGACGTTCTGTACCGTGACCACCTTGGACTCGGGCGACACCACGTAATTGAGGGTGAACACCACGTCATCGGCAGTGAACGGGTCGCCATTGTGGAACTTCACGCCCTCACGCAGCTGGAAGTCTATGGTGGTGTCATCGACCTGTTTCCAGCTGGTGGCCAGCATGGGTTCATATTGGCCGTTATCGGGGTTGCGGTAGACCAGGTTGTCCCAGATCAGGCGGCCGAGAATCACGCCTTCGCGCAAATCGTTGTGATAGGGGCTGATGTTTTCCGGTTCGCTGTCGGAGGCGTAGACCAGTGTGTCGTCGGCCTTGCCGGCCAGGGCGGAAAAACTGCTGAACAGGCTCAATAGCGCGATGCTGCGAGCGAAACCCTTGATTCCCATGCCGTCGTCTCCAAAAGGCAAAGTGGATGTATCAAAGGGCAGTGGGGCGCAAATGCGAAAAGGGAAGTAACAGCGAGGCTCTGATTTTCTTTTGATCGAGTAGCGGGCCTCGACACGACTCTAGGCAAAGCGTATCAATGCCACAAGCACAATATTTAGAACCTTTCATTGCCGATAAGGCAACGCAGGAGTACTGATGCAGCTCTATGGTGTGCAGTCCACGGCCCTGCGCTACTTCCTTGAAGTGGCGCGTTGCGGGTCAATCAGCGAGGCCTCGGTGCGCCTCAATGTCGCCTCGTCGGCGGTCAGTCGGCAGATCAGCAAACTGGAGCGCGAGCTGGATGCGCTGCTGTTCGAGCGCCAGGCGCGCGGCATGATGCTCAGCGAGGCGGGCATTCGTCTGGCGGCCTATGCGCGCAAGTCCCAGCTGGAGGCCGAGCAGGTCGTGCTGGAAATCACCGAGCTGCAAGGCTTGCAGCGCGGCCATGTGCGCATTGCCTGCTCGGAGGGTTTTGCGCTGGATTTCCTGCCGCAATGCATCGCGCGTTTTCGGCGGCTTTATCAGGGGATTCATTTCTCGATGGAGGTCTGCGCTCCGGCTCAGGCCACCGAGCGGGTGCGCTCGGGCGATGCCGACCTGTGCCTGACGTTCAGCCTGACGCCGCAGAACGAAATCAAGGTCGAGCATATTCACAGCGGCGCGATCTGCGCGGTGGTCAGCCACAACCACCCGCTGGCCTCACGCAAGGAGGTCGCACTGGCCGAACTGCAGCCGTACGCCATCGCGCTGACCAACACCGACACGACGTTGCGCCAGTTGTTCGACATCTGCTGCGGCGTGCAAGGCCTGATGTTCGACCCGGTGCTGACCAGTAACTACATCGGTTCGCTGTTGAGGTTCGTCAGCGAAGAGGGCGGGATCAGCCTGTCCAGTGAAATGACCCTGGACAAGCGGGTGCATGAAAAGCAGCTTAAATCGCTGCCGATCAGCGATGAAGGCATGAAAGCGCGACGGATCGAACTGCAAAGCATGGCGGGGCGCAACCTTCCGGCAGCGGTCGCGGCATTTCGGGATTTTCTTATTGAAGAACTGGCAAAAACCTGAAAGCTGGCTGTTTTTTCGCCGCGTCATATCGTTTGTACAAGGCGCGCTGCATGTCGGGTTGATGGCGCTGGTAATTATGATGTTATAGTGTAACGAATTTGCGGTTGCACGCTCTGCGGTTCCCGGCCGCCAACATCATGCTTCGCCCCCTGTGGCGAGGTTCGCCAGCGAGACGACCGACACCATGAACAGCCCCCTCCCAGACGTTGCCCTGACGGAAGTGTCCTCGGCCCTGATTGCACTCGACTGGGTCGGCATGCAAGGCGTCGAAGTGCCGCTGACGCTGGGCGAGCAGGGTGCCACCCACCCGGTTCATGCCTACGCAGACCTGCAGGTCGATCTGACTGACCCCAGCGTCAAGGGCATCCACATGTCGCGGCTTTACCGGCTGCTTGACGGTTTTGCCGAACATCAGGTGCTCACGCCCGAGACGTTATCTGCGCTGCTGGAGGCGATGGTCGAGAGCCATGTCGATTGTCACTCCAGCGGCGCCCGCATCACGCTGACCTTCAACCTGTTGTGCCGCCGTCCGGCGCTGGTTACCGAAGGGCTCAGCGGCTGGAAGTCCTATCCGGTCAAGCTTGAGGCCGTCTGGCGGGCGGGGCGTTTGTGCCTCGACGTCTCTGCCGATATCACTTACTCGTCCACTTGCCCATGCTCGGCGGCACTGTCCCGACAACTGTTGGAAGAAGCGTTTGTCGCCCGTTTTGGCCGCCAGTCGTTCGTTGACCCCATGCAGGTCGCGGCCTGGCTGCGCGAGAACGCCTCGTATGCCACGCCGCACAGCCAGCGCAGTGTGGCGACGGTGCAGGTGCGCGTGGCGGAGCAGGCCACCGAAATGGGCCTGATGGCGCTGATCGATACGGTCGAACAGGCGCTGGGCACGCCGGTGCAGACCGCCGTCAAGCGTGCCGACGAGCAAGCCTTTGCCAGGCTCAACGGCCAGAACCTGATGTACGTCGAAGACGCCGCGCGCAAGATCCAGCAGGCGCTTGAGGGCCGCTACCCAGCCTCCAGCGTCAGCGTGCGTCACTTCGAGAGCCTGCATCCTCATGATGCAGCCGCGCAGACTTCCAGCTACCTGTCCTGAGGCTTCCTACCGTGATCCGTAAAAATCCGTCCGGCCATTTGCCGGTTATTGCCGAGTCTGCCTACATCGACAAAACCGCAATCATCTGCGGCAAAGTGATCATCAAGGACAACGTCTTCGTCGGCCCGTACGCGGTGATCCGCGCCGACGAAGTCGATGCCAGTGGCGACATGGAGCCGATTGTCATCGGCGCCAATTCCAATATTCAGGATGGCGTGGTGATTCACTCGAAATCCGGTGCGGCGGTGACCATTGGCGAGTTCACCTCGATTGCCCACCGCTCCATCGTGCACGGACCTTGCATGGTCGGAGATCGCGTGTTCATCGGCTTCAACAGCGTGTTGTTCAACTGCCAGGTCGGCAACGGCAGTGTGGTCAGACACAACTCGGTGGTCGACGGTCGCGATTTGCCGGAGAATTTTTACGTGCCGTCCACTACCCGGATCGGGCCTAATACTGATCTTTCGCAATTCCCACCGGTGAGCATTTCGGCTTCGGAGTTTTCCGAAGACGTGGCGCACACCAACATTGACCTGGTGCGCGGCTACAAGGCACTTCAGAACGAGTTCTGACACAGAACACAATCGACTCATTGCACTTCCGGCTACGGATCTGGATTTTTCATGACAGCAGTTGTTCAACCAACCCGCGCGCCGGCATCCCGGCTTCGCTCTATAGATGCTCTGCGCGGGCTGATAATTCTTTTCATGTTGCTGGACCATGTGCGGGAAACGTTCTTCCTGCATCGCCAAGTCCTCGACCCAATGGAGATCGCGAGCACCGAGCCCGCCCTGTTTTTCAGTCGCACACTGGCGCATTTGTGTGCGCCGTTGTTCGTGCTGCTGACCGGGCTTTCGGCGTACTTGTATGGCGAGAAATATCAGGGCAGAAGCGACGTTTCGGCGTTCCTGCTCAAGCGCGGGCTGTTTTTGATCGCGCTGGAATTCACGCTGGTGAGCTTCGCCTGGACCTTCGAGTTCCCGCCAACCGTCATCTACCTGCAAGTGATCTGGGCTATCGGCCTGAGCATGGTGGCGCTGTCGCTGATGGTGTACCTGCCGCGCTGGGCGTTGGTGGTCATCGGTGTGGTGATCATTGCCGGGCACAACCTGCTGGACTCACTGCATTTCGGCGTCGAGTCTGCCATGCACATTCCGTGGGCGATTCTTCATGATCGCGGCTGGATCGAGGTGTCCGATAACCTGCGCTTGCGCACGTCCTATCCGTTATTGCCGTGGATCGGCATCATTGCGCTGGGCTACGCTGCCGGGCCATGGTTTGTGGCAGGTTTTGACGCAGCAAAGCGGCGGAGCAATCTGTGGGCCTGCGGGCTGGGCGCGCTGTTGGGATTTGTGGTGCTGCGCATGATCAACGGCTATGGCGAAAAGCCGTGGAGCGTTGGTGAGACGGCTACGCAAACGGTCATGAGCTTTTTCAACATCACCAAGTACCCGCCATCGCTGCTGTTCATCAGCCTGACGCTGGGCATCGGCATGCTGATCCTGATCGCGTTCGAGCGCAGTCAGGAGAAAAGCTGGTTGCGACCATTGGTGGTGCTGGGTTCGGCACCGATGTTTTTCTACCTGCTGCACCTGTACGTGCTGAAGATTCTGTACCTGATCGCGCTGGCCATCTGGGGGGCGAACCAGGGCAAATACTTCGGCTTCGACCACATGTGGGGCGTCTGGCTGACGTCGGTCGTGCTGGCCGTGGTGCTGTTTCCGGCCGTGCGCTGGTTCTCCGCACTCAAGGCGCGTCGCCGGGATATCAGTTGGTTGAAATACTTGTAACTGCTGCACAGGCGGCATGCCGAAAGGTGTGCCGCCTCCCGCCTGATTTCAATCCCCCTGCGCACCGTAGTTCATGATCGACAGCAGCTTGATCGGCACTTGCACCAGTTGCTCGGGGCCGTGGGGGATGTCGCCATCGAAAGTCAGGCTGTCACCGGCCTGCATCGGGTACAGCTGATTGCCATGCCGGTAGATCAGCTCGCCTTCCAGCAAGTGAAGAAACTCGGTGCCAGGGTGCGAGAAGGTGGGAAACTCCTCGCTGGCATCGTCCATAGTCACCATGTACGCCTCGAAACTCTTCTTCGGCCCACGGGTGTGGTTGAGCAGGTGATAGGTGTGGCCTTTCTCGGTGCCACGCCGGACCACCTCCAGCCCTTCATCGGCCCTGACCAGCAGCGCGCTGCTGCCTTGCTGGTCGTACTGGCTGAACAGCTTTGACATGGGCATGCCCAGTACGTCGCAAAGACGGCTGAGGTTGTCGAGGCTGGTGGACACCTGCGCGTTCTCGATCTTGCTCAACATGCCCTGACTGATACCGGCGATACGCGCGACATCGGCCAGTTTCAGCTCCTGCGCCTGGCGCTGGCGCTTGATCTGAATGCCCAGGTATTGCTCGAGCTTCAATTTGGGATGCGGTTCGTTCGGCATATTCATCGGCTGTGCACGGTTTCCGTTCAATAATTTTTATTTCGCACTGGGAATGTGCGTTCCAGCCCTGTAACTGTAGCTGCGGTTCTGGATTATTCCCTCAAGGAAACAAGCTTCCCACATAAACAGCCCTTATAAACAGCTGGATTGCCCGGTTGGACGTGTTGTCAATTTCTGGCGTAGCGGATTGGCAAGCGCTTTGCATTCCCTAAGGGAAAGTAAATTTCCTGTTCGGAATAAAACGGCAGGCAGTGAACAGCGGTCCCTTCCTGAAACCTTTTGCGCATGCCAGGAGACACGTCCCATGTTGCCACCCGAAACGCAGCGTCTGATCGAACAGCACGGCATCAAGTACGTGCTGGCTCAGTTCGTGGATATTCATGGTTCGTCCAAGACCAAATCGGTTCCTGTCACGGGCCTGGCAATGGTTGCCGAAGACGGCGCAGGGTTCGCCGGTTTCGCGATCTGCGGCATGGGCATGGAGCCTCACGGCCCGGACTTCATGGCCAAGGGCGACCTGTCTTCGTTGACGCCGGTGCCGTGGCAGCCGGGCTATGGGCGAGTGGTGTGCATCGGCCATGTGGAAGGCATCCCTGGCCTTATGACAGCCGCTACGTGCTGCAAAAACAGGTCGAACGCCTCAGCCAGCGCGGCTGGACCCTGAACACCGGGCTGGAGCCCGAATTCAGCCTGTTCAAGCGCGATGCCGCTGGCAGCCTGCAAATGGTCGATGCCAGCGATAACCTCGACAAGCCGTGTTACGACTACAAAGGGCTGTCGCGCTCCCGGGAGTTTCTTGAGCGCCTGACCGAAGCCTTGCAGCCAGTGGGTTTCGACATCTATCAGATTGACCACGAAGACGCCAACGGCCAGTTCGAGATCAATTACACCTACAGCGATGCCATGGAGTCGGCGGACCGCTTTACCTTCTTCCGCATGGCCGCCGGCGAAATCGCCAATGACATGGGCATGATCTGCTCGTTCATGCCCAAGCCCGATCCCAAGCGAGCGGGCAACGGCATGCATTTTCACCTGTCGATTGCCAGCGCCAGCAACAAGAACCTGTTCCACGACGCCAGCGACCCGAGTGGCATGGGCCTGTCGAAGATGGCCTATCACTTCGCGGCCGGGTTGCTGGCTCACGGCCCTGCGTTGTGTGCCTTCGCCGCACCCACGGTCAACTCCTACAAGCGCCTGGTGGTGGGCAATTCGCTGTCCGGCGCGACCTGGGCGCCGGCGTTCATCGCCTTCGGCGCCAACAACCGCTCGGCGATGGTGCGTGTGCCGTATGGCCGCCTGGAATTTCGTCTGCCGGACGCCGGCTGCAACCCTTATCTGGTCAGCGCCGCGATCATCGCCGCCGGGCTGGACGGCATCGACCGCCAGCTGGAAATCGATCACGTCTGCAACGAGAACCTTTACAAGCTGAGCCTTGAAGAGATCGCCGCACGGGGCATCAAGACCCTGCCGCAGTCGCTCAAGGAAGCCTGCGATGCGCTGGAAGCCGACCCGCTGTTCGCCGAAGTGCTGGGCAACGAGATCGTTGGCGAGTTCATCCGCCTTAAACGCATGGAATGGGTGGAATACAGCCGCCACGTGAGCGACTGGGAAGTGAAGCGCTATATCGAATTCTTTTAGTGGAGCAGCTGCAAGTTTCAAGCTTCAAGCTTCAAGCTTCAAGCTTCAAGCGGCAAGCAGAAGCTGGATTGCGGCGTATTTGATTTTTCTGTCTATGCGGTTGGTTTCTAGCTTGCAGCTTGTAGCTAAAAGCTTGCCGCTCCCGAACAAGGTGAGGCTTATGTGCGGAATCGTTGGTTTGTACCTGAAAAACCCGGCGCTGGAGTCGCAGCTCGGCAAGCTGTTCGAGCCGATGCTTGAGGCTATGACGGACCGTGGACCAGACAGTGCCGGGTTTGCGATTTATGGCGATGAGGTGGCGGATGGCTGGGTCAAGCTGACCTTGCAAGCCACCACCGAGCACTATGATTTCAAGGCGCTGATAGCGGCGCTGGAAGGCACGTTGAATGCGCCGCTGGACTGGTTCCAGAACGCCAGCGCCGTGGTGCTGAAGATTCAGGCAGAAGAAGCCCCTGTGCGTGCTGCGCTGGCGGAACTGGCACCGAGCGTGCGCATCATGAGCGCCGGGCAGAGCATCGAGATTCTCAAGGGCATGGGCCTGCCGAGGGAGATTTCCGCCCGCTTTGGTCTCGCTTCCATGAAGGGCAGCCACATTATTGGCCATACCCGCATGGCCACTGAAAGTGCGGTGACCATGGAAGGCAGTCACCCGTTTTCCACGGGCTCCGACCTGTGCCTGGTGCACAACGGCTCGCTGTCCAACCACTTCCGTCTGCGTCAGAACCTGCGCCGTGAAGGCATTCATTTCGAGACGGATAACGACACCGAAGTCGCCGCTGGTTATCTGGCCTGGCGTCTGCAACAGGGCGACAGCCTCAAGCAGGCGCTCGACAAGTCGCTGGAAGACCTCGATGGCTTTTTCACCTTCGCCATCGGCACGCGCAACGGCTTTGCGGTGATTCGCGATCCAATAGCCTGCAAGCCGGCGATTCTTGCCGAAACTGACGATTACGTTGCCATGGCCTCGGAATACCAGGCGCTGTCCAGCTTGCCGGGGATTGAAAACGCCAGGGTCTGGGAACCGGTCCCGGCCACTATGTACATCTGGGAACGCGAACCAGCGCAGGGAGCACGCCCATGAAAACTGTCGATCTTTCCAGCGCCAGCGTGCGCGACCTCAATCAGGCCCTGCACGATCAGGTCAAGGACCTGCAGGACCGTGAATGGCTGGTCACACATCCCGACGGCGCCCATAACCTGGCGGTCGGCGTCAACGAAGCCATCTCCATCGATATTCAGGGCCATGCCGGCTATTACTGCGCGGGCATGAACCAGAAAGCCTCGATCACCGTGCACGGCAACGTCGGCGTCGGTTGTGCGGAAAACATGATGTCCGGCGCCGTGCGGGTCAAGGGCAGCGCCTCACAGGCTGCAGGTGCCACGGCGCATGGCGGTTTGCTGGTGATCGAAGGCGATGCCGGTGCCCGTTGCGGGATTTCCATGAAGGGGATCGACATCGTGGTCGGCGGCAGCATCGGCCACATGAGCTGCTTCATGGGCCAGGCCGGTCGATTGGTGGTGTGCGGCGATGCAGGCGATGCGCTGGGCGATTCGCTGTACGAAACGCGGATCTACGTCAAAGGCAAGGTTGAATCGCTGGGCTCCGACTGTATCGCCAAGGAGATGCGCGACGAGCACCTGCAAGAGTTGCAGGAACTGCTCAATCGCGCAGGCTTCAACGAGAAGGCCGAGGATTTCAAGCGCTACGGCTCGGCTCGCCAGCTGTACAACTTCAAAGTCGATAACGCCTCCGCGTACTGATCCAGGAGCACTACCATGAGCGACCCAACAAACAACAAACCAGCTCCAGTCCTGCGCGAGTCGGCCACCTTCGATCGCCTGACCATTCAGGAAATCCAGCGCGCCGCAGAAACCGGCATCTACGACATTCGCGGCGGCGGCACCAAGCGCAAACTGCCGCATTTCGACGACTTGCTGCTGCTCGGCGCCAGCGTGTCGCGCTACCCGCTGGAAGGCTACCGCGAGAAGTGCGGCACCGATGTGGTGCTTGGCAATCGGTTTGCCAAAAAGCCGCTGTACTTGAAAATCCCGGTGACCATCGCAGGCATGAGCTTCGGTGCGTTGTCGGCCAATGCCAAGGAAGCGCTGGGCCGTGGCGCAACCATCGCGGGCACCAGCACCACCACCGGTGATGGCGGCATGACCCCGGAAGAGCGCGGCCAGTCGCAGCATCTGGTCTATCAATACCTGCCGTCGCGTTACGGCATGAACCCGGACGACCTGCGCAAGGCCGATGCCATCGAAATCGTCTTGGGGCAGGGCGCCAAACCCGGTGGCGGCGGCATGTTGCTGGGCATGAAAGTCACCGAGCGCGTGGCTGGCATGCGCACCTTGCCGGTCGGCGTCGATCAGCGTTCGGCGTGCCGTCACCCCGACTGGACCGGCCCTGATGACCTGGCGATCAAAATTGCCGAAATTCGTGAAATCACCGACTGGGAAAAACCGATCTACGTGAAAATCGGTGCCAGCCGTCCTTACTACGACGTCAAGCTGGCAGTGAAAGCCGGTGCAGACGTGATCGTGCTCGACGGCATGCAGGGTGGCACTGCGGCCACTCAGGAAGTGTTCATCGAACACGTCGGCATCCCGATTCTGCCCGCCATCCCGCAAGCGGTTCAGGCGCTGCAAGAGATGGGCATGCACCGCAAGGTACAACTGATCGTCTCCGGCGGGATTCGCAACGGTGCCGACGTCGCCAAGGCCATGGCACTCGGCGCGGATGCGGTAGCGATTGGCACGGCAGCGCTGATCGCACTCGGCGACAACCATCCACGTCTGGACGAAGAGCTGAAAAAGATCGGCTCGGCAGCGGGTTTCTACGATGACTGGCAGAACGGCCGTGACCCGGCCGGTATCACCACCCAGGACCCAGAGTTGTCCAAGCGCCTCGACCCGGTCGAAGGCGGGCGGCGTCTGGCCAACTACCTGCGCGTTCTGGTCCTCGAAGCCCAGACCATGGCCCGCGCATGCGGCAAATCACACCTGCACAACCTCGACCCGGAAGATCTGGTGGCACTGACCGTCGAGTCTGCGGCCATGGCGCGCGTGCCATTGGCAGGGACGTCGTGGATACCGGGTTCGGGGTCGGGGTATTGATTGCAATGTGAATTGGCACGCGTCTCACGACGCTTCGCATCAAAGGTCTCAAATGCGCCACAAAGTCTTGCCTTGCACGCAGTTACTGCACATAAACGAAAGCGCTTTTTTACCGCGATATCACTGACGACGCAGAGTGCGACGTAAGTGACGGCTGAGTCGTGGCGCTGACCCGGGGGATGCGAGGCAGGACGCCGAGCAAGCCGCACCGGGCCATGGATGGCCCGTTGCGGCGGCCCCCGGATCAGTGTCAGGACGAAGGAACCCGACGAAGTCGGGCCGGAAACGGAGCCGGGATTTTGGTTACTTTGATCCTTCAAAGTCACTCGCCGAGGGGCGAAAAGGTGCCCTGAGTCGAACTCCAATCCACCTGACATCGCAGAACCGCTGTGTGACGCAGGGCATCACGAAAGGCATTACCACGCGGAGCGTGGGAACGAGAGCTTAATCCTCAAGAGGCCGAAGAGCCTCGCCTGTCTCAATGACCTTCCTTGCTGCCAGACACTTTCCATTCATTCGCGGGAGCTTTGAACATGGTCAATCGTCTACACGGCAAATCCCTACTGGCTTTACTGACTCTCAGTGCCTTGGCGCCCTGGGCGCAGGCGGCCGAAACGCCAGTCCTGAACACCGGCAGCACCGCATGGATGATCACCGCAGCAGTCCTGGTGCTGTTCATGTGCCTTCCGGGGCTGGCACTGTTCTACGGCGGACTGGTGCGGGCCAAAAACATGCTCTCGCTGTTCACGCAGTGTTTTGGCATCGCCGGTGTAGTCGGCGTGCTATGGGTGATCTACGGCTACAGCATGGTGGTTGACACCAGCAACATGGTCGAAGGGCAGGTAACGTTCAACAGCTTCGTCGGTGGCCTGAGTCGCGCCTTTCTGGCGGGCATGACCCCCGATAGCCTGGTCGGTGAAATCCCGGAAGGCGTGTTCGTGACCTTCCAGATGACCTTCGCCATCATCACGCCTGCACTGATTGCCGGAGCCTTTGCCGAGCGCATGAAATTCTCTGCCGCGCTGCTGTTCATGGCGCTCTGGTTCACCTTGGTGTATGCGCCGGTCGCGCACATGGTCTGGGGCGGGGCGGGTGCGTTGATGCACAACTGGGGCGTGCTGGATTTTGCCGGTGGCACTGCGGTGCACATCAATGCCGGTGTTGCAGCATTGGCAGCCTGTCTGGTGCTGGGCAAACGCAAGGGTTATCAGAACACACCCATGCCGGCTCATAATCTGAGCCTGACCATGGCCGGCGCGGCGATGCTCTGGGTCGGCTGGTTCGGCTTCAACATCGGCTCTGGCGGCGGCCTGAGCGGCACTTCCGGCATCGTCATGCTTAACACCCAAGTGGGTGCCTGCGCCGGGATTCTCGGCTGGATGTTCACCGAATGGTTCAAGGTCGGCAAACCGAGTGCACTGGGCCTGGCCAGTGGTGCGCTGGCCGGTCTGGTCGGCATCACGCCTGCCTGTGCTTACGTCGGCGTCGGCGGCGCGTTGGCGATTGGTGTCCTGTGCGGAGTGTTCTGCTACCTGAGCGTGACCGTCCTGAAAAAACGCCTGGGCTACGACGACAGCCTCGATGTCTTCGGCCTGCACGGCATCGGCGGCATGATCGGCGCGGTACTCACCGGCGTCTTCTGCGTACCGGCACTGGGCGGGCTGGTGCCAGAGGTGACCATGGGTGCGCAAGTCATTGCACAGGTCAAAGGCGTGCTCTTCACCACCGTGTATTGCTTTGCGGTCAGCTGGATCATCCTCAAAGCAGTCAACGCACTGATCGGCCTGCGGGCTCACGAGTCAGTAGAAGAGATGGGCCTGGACCTGGCCGAGCATAATGAGCGGGCTTACAACCACTGAGATGATTGTCGTGGCAATGCGTTTGCATAGGCTAGGTAGTGCTCTGCGTCACATCTGTGTTGCAGCGCAATGTCATGCCTTACCCGCAATCACTGAACATAAAAGCGCTTTTTTACCACGATGGCACTGACGACGCCGATTGCGACGTAAGTGACGGCTGAGTCGTGGCGCTGATCCGGGGGATGCGAGGCAGGACGCCGAGCAGGCCGCACCGGGCCATGGATGGCCCGTTGCGGCGGCCCCCGGATCAGTGTCAAGACGAAGGAATCCGACGAAGTCGGGCCGGAAACGGAGCCGGGATTTTGGTTACTTTGATCCGTCAAAGTCACTCGCCGAGGGGCGAAAAGGTGCCTTGAGTATTATATAAATCCACCTGACAGCGCAGAACCCTATTGTGGCGAGGAGCGCCACACAGAGGACGCAGAGCGTCCAGAACGGCCTGCCGACGCGGAGCATCGGCACGATAATCAAAGTCAGCTTTTGATTCTGGCCGAAGGCCCCGGTCACACACAGTGGAACGATCATTATCGTGGTCTGGGCAGCGCTTTTCAGTGCTCTCAGACAATCTGAACACTCAACGAAACGCCGGCACTACGTGCTTGATAAATAACTCAAGCGATTTCTTCTTCTCGGCGTGCGGCAAACTGTTGTCGCACCAGAAACTGAACTCGTCGACACCCAGTTCCTGATAGTACTGAATACGCGGAATAATCTCTTCCGGGGTGCCGATCATTGTATTTTTGCGGATATTCTCCAGCTCGAACTCCGGGCGCTCCTTGAATTTCTCTTCAGGGCTCGGCGCAAGAAAACCATTCACCGGCGTCTGTTTATTGCCAAACCAGGCATCAAACGTGCGGTAGAACTTCGCGATGGCGCTCGCGCCCACTTTCCAGCCTTCAGGATTGTCCGCCGCATGCACATGCGTATGGCGCAGCACCATCAATTGCGGGCGGGGCACGTCAGGGTTATTGGCCAGCGCTGCCTCGAACTTGCTCTTCAGATCGACCACTTCCTCGTCGCCCTTCATCAACGGGGTGACCATTACATTGCAGCCGTTCTGCACCGCGAAATTGTGCGAATCCGGGTCGCGCGCGGCGATCCACATCGGCGGGGTGCCAATCGGTTTTGGCACGCACGTCGAAGTAGGGAATTTCCAGATATCGCCATCGTGGGCGTAATCGCCCTGCCACAGAGCGCGCACCACCGGCACCATCTCGCGCAGCGCCTTGCCGCCTTCGGAGGCCGGCATGCCGCCCGCCATCCGGTCAAATTCCACTTGGTAGGCACCGCGTGCCAGCCCGACTTCCATGCGCCCGTTGCTGATCACATCCAGCAGCGCGCATTCTCCGGCCACCCGCAACGGGTGCCAGAACGGCGCGATTATCGTGCCTGCGCCTAAATGAATACGGGTGGTTCTGGCGGCCAGATAAGCCAGCAGCGGCATGGGGCTTGGCGAAATGGTGTATTCCATCGCATGGTGTTCGCCGATCCATACCGTACTGAAGCCACCGTTTTCGGCCATCAGCGTCAGTTCTGTCAGGTCTTCGAAAAGCTGGCGATGGCTGACACTTTCATCCCAGCGCTCCATGTGCACGAACAATGAAAACTTCATGACGCTACCTCGCTTGATCCATGACGCCTGCACGGGCGTGGTGAGTTGTTGTTTGTCTGATGGTATACCGTAATACTCGCCGTGCAAGTCTTTTTTTAGCAGCGCACACGGGCACATGACAATGCAGGCAAAACGAAAAAAGCGCCTCATGAGAGGCGCTTCCAGGGAGGGTGTAGCTCAGGTGCGAGGGTGTTAGATCAGAGCGGGATTAACTGCAGGCTTCCGTCTGGATATATTCAGCCGTGGAATCGCGAATCACTGGCCCCATGCCACTGACCGCACGAGCCTGCTCCATGATCTCCAGCGTAGAGCCGGTGCCTACCAGGTTCACCGTATGATTGGCGCAGTTATAGACGCGTTTGGAATAAATCACCCCCAGCAGACCATCACGGCGGGTGACCACGACGCGCTCTTGGGCGCTGCCGCTTTTTTCCACCAGCGCGTGCTGCCCGGTCGGATCATGGGGGATGGGGATGGCCTTGGCTTCGGCGTGCGCCGAGAAGGCGGGGATCATCAAGGCCAGAAAAATGGCATGAAATTTCATCGGTGCTCCTGCGGATGAATATGACTTCATTGGATCCAAAAGTTACTCCAGTCGCGTGCCTCTGACTAGCGGGTGCCAGTGGCCTTTCGTCGGGTTGTCATGTTGGCTGACCTTGCCTGGCGCGGGTTGATTCCGGCAATCGCTGTTGTTCTGCCAACAGCACATCGACACCTTGACGGCGCACGGACAGTTGACACTGCCTGGTGGCACTTTTAACCCATTGATCTGTATTGATTTAAGCGGCTGGCACGGTTGCTGCTCTGTGTAATTGTAACCCCGTTCGATTCCCGCGCTCGGGAGCCTGCAGTCAGAGGAGTGCCGACATGAGCCATTCATCGATAAAATTTGCCTACTGGGTGCCGAACGTCAGCGGAGGACTGGTCGTCAGCAAGATCGAGCAACGCACCAGTTGGACCATCGACTACAACCGCAAGCTGGCGCAGATCGCCGAGCAATCCGGTTTTGAATACGCGCTGACGCAAATCCGCTTCACCGCTGGTTACGGTGCCGAGTTTCAGCATGAATCCGTGGCCTTCAGCCACGCGCTGTTGGCCGCCACCGAAAAGCTCAAGGTCATCGCGGCTATCTTGCCAGGGCCGTGGACGCCATCGGTGGCGGCCAAACAGCTGGCGACCATTGACCAACTTACCGCCGGGCGTGTGGCGGTGAACATTGTCAGCGGTTGGTTCAAGGGCGAATTTCAGGCCATCGGTGAACCCTGGCTGGAACACGACGAGCGCTATCGACGGTCCGAAGAATTCATTCGCGCCCTCAAGGGAATCTGGACCACCGACAACTTCACGTTCAAGGGCGATTTCTACCGCTTTCACGATTACACCCTCAAACCCAAGCCCATTCAGCGTCCGCATCCGGAGATCTTCCAGGGCGGCAGCTCGCGTGCCGCGCGGGACATGGCGGCCCGTGTGTCGGACTGGTATTTCACCAACGGCAACACCGTCGAAGGTATCAAGGCTCAGGTCGATGATATTCGCGCCAAAGCTGCCGCGAACGGCCATTCGGTGAAGATCGGCGTCAATGCCTTCATTATTGCCCGCGATACCGAAGAAGAGGCGCGTGCCGTGCTGGCCGAGATCGTCGACAAGGCCGATCCCGAGGCCGTCAATGCGTTTGGTGATGCCGCGAAACAGGCAGGCAAGGCCAGCCCGGAAGGCGAGGGCAACTGGGCCAAATCGACTTTTCAGGACTTGGTGCAATACAACGATGGTTTCAAGACCAACCTGATCGGCACGCCGCGCCAGATTGCCGAGCGAATCGTCGGACTCAAGTCGATTGGCGTAGACCTGGTGCTTTCCGCTTTTCTGCATTTCCAGGAAGAAGTTGCCTACTTTGGCGAGCATGTGCTGCCGCTGGTACGCGAGCTGGAGGCCGCCGCGCAGCGCAAGCCCGTCGCCGCCACGGCCTGACAACCCTGCAACCCGCTTGACCCCGCCATGACGCCCTAAGCGCACTTCGCTTAAGGGCCCGCCAGAAAATCAGGCGCCACTGTGATCCAGTGTGCGCCTGCCTGCGTATGTTGAACCCCTGACAACCAACAGATGTCTGTAAGTGGCACTATGATGCCACTCTCTGGCATGCTCTGATCCCATGCCAGGCCCTCAGGTATGGCCGAGTTCTTGCCGACAATGGCAATTGATAGTGAAAGGATTGTCGATGGCCCCTGAGCAACCAGGTCCGGTTTTCAGAAAAACCAGATGCACTGGTTCTCACCTGTTGTGGAGGCAAGTTTTGAAACGCGACCTTCGGCTTGCGTCATGGCTGATCTTCGTAGTGTGCGCCTGCGTGGTGATGTTGATGGTCTGGCAGGCATGGACCGCGCGCCGCAACACGATGGATAACATCCAGACCAGCACGGTGAATCTGGCTGCGGCGCTGAGCACTTACACAGACGGTATCTTCAAACAGAGCGAGCTGATGCTTATCGGCCTGACAGAGCGTGTCGAAAAGGACGGCACCGGGCCTGCACAGGTGGAACGTCTGAGGTCGGTGATTGCCCGTGAAATGGGCGCGCTGCCGCAGATCGATACGGTTTCGTTGTACAACGTCGAAGGGATTTGCATCTTTTCGACCAACCCCAAGGCGGTGGGCGTCAACAGTGTCAAACGCGAGTTTTTCCAGCACCACCTGCAGACGCCTGGCCGCGCGCCTTACATCGGGCCGACCATTCGCAGTCGTGCCTCTGGCGAGTGGGTGATATCGGTCAGTCGGCCTATCAATCATCCTGACTCGAGTTTTGCCGGGTTGATGGTGGTGACCATCGGTGTCGAGCATCTGCTGAAGTTCTACTCAGGCATTCAGGTTGGAGACACCGGCATCATCAGCCTGACATCGGCGGCTGGGCAGTTGCGTGTGCGCTATCCCCATCTTGAGGCGGAAATCGGGCGCGACTTGTCATCGACGCCGATTTTCACGTCCGAACGTGACAAACCCTCCGGCACCACCCGGTTCGTCTCCAGAATCGACGGTATCCCGCGCTTTTATGCGTTCAAACGCAGCGAGGTCTACCCGATTGTGACCGTCGTCGCGCTGGGTCAGAGGGAGGCCATGCTGGACTGGCTGGGGCAGACCAAACAGTCGGTGCTGGTCATGCTGGTGCTGCTCGGGCTGGTGATCGGGCTTGGCGTTCGCCTGATCAAGCACATACACAGCCGTATACGTGCAGAGGATCAGTTGCTGGAATCCCAGGCAGCCCTCATTCAGTTGAACCAGCATCTGGAGTTCATTGCCTCGGAAGACAAGCTTACCGGGCTGGCCAATCGCAGACGTTTCGATCAGTTTCTGGATGTCGAATTCAAACGCGCCCGACGCGAGCGCAACATGCTGTCATTGATCCTGATGGATGCCGATCATTTCAAGCGTTACAACGACCATTTCGGTCATCTGGCCGGTGACGAATGCCTGGTGGCGCTCGCTCGGCTGGTCGAGCAATGCATCCGTCGCCCCGGCGATGTTGCTGCTCGTTATGGCGGTGAGGAGATTGCCGTCGTGTTGCCTGGCACTGACGAGGCGAGCGCTCGGCAAGTCGCCGAGAATATCCTGCAGGCCATTCGTGACGAGCAGATCACGCACCCCGCCAGCCCGTTCGGCATCGTGACGGTCAGCCTGGGCGTTGCAACGGTCGTTGGCAGTAACCGCCAGATCAGCCAGCGAGGCCTGATCGAGCTGGCCGACCGCGCGCTGTACGCGGCCAAGTCGCAGGGCCGCAACCGGGTGAATGTGGCGTCGGAAATCGCCTTCAACACGGTCCCGGCCTGGACGCAGGTCAATACCTCTGTTGACCCGCCCTACGGGCCGACGGCGGACACGCGGGATTGATTCCAGCGTGCCCGTCATGTGCGGCGCGTTCAGTCTTTGTCGGGCTGCTCGGCGTCAGCAAGCTGTTTCGTCTCGTGGGGCTTGCGCCGCAGCACTGACAGCACCCAGACGAAGAAGATCGGCACCAGAACCACCCCCAGCAGCGTCGCGCTGAGCATGCCGCCGATCACTCCGGTGCCGATGGCCCGCTGGCTTGCAGCGCCTGCGCCGGTCGCCAGTGTCAACGGCACCACGCCGAGGATGAACGCCAGTGAGGTCATGACAATTGGCCGAAAGCGCAGTCTTGCGGCCTGAAGCGCTGCATCACGCAGCGAATGGCCTTGATCCCACAGCTCCTTGGCGAACTCGACGATCAGAATCGCGTTTTTCGCCGCCAGGCCAATGATGGTGATCAGCCCCACCTTGAAGTAAACGTCGTTCGGCATGCCGACCGCGGTCACTGCCAGCACCGAACCCAGTGCGCCCACCGGCACAATCAGCATGACCACCAGCGGGATCGCCCAGCTTTCATAAAGCGCGACCAGCAGTAGAAAGACCACCAGCAAGGCCAGGGCAAACAGCCCGGTCGCCTGGCCGCTGGCTACTTTTTCCTGGTAGGAGAGGCCGGTCCATTCGTAACCGATGCCGGGTGGCAACCGGGAGACGATTCTTTCAATCTCCGCCATCGCTTCGCCGGTACTGACACCCGGTGGTGCGTCACCCGCGATCCTGAAGGTGGGGTAGCCGTTGTAACGGGCGATCTGCACCGGGCCTTCTTCCCAGTGCGTGGAAACGAATGCACTCAGTGGCACCAGCGTGCCGCTGCTGTTGGGCACGTACAGCTTGAGCACGCTTTCCGGGGTCATCCGCGAACTCTGCTCGGCCTGCACCACAACCCGCTGCTGACGTCCGGCGTTGGCGAAATCACTGATCACCGAGGAGCCGAAAGCGGTGGACAGCGCGTTGCTTATCGACTCGAAGCTGACCCCCAGCGCCCGCGCTTTTTCGCGGTCGATGTTCAGGCGTAATTGAGGTGCTTCGGCCAGCCCTTCCATCATCGCGTAGAGAATCTTCGGGTTGCCGTTGGCTTTGCCCAGCAACTCGTTGCGCGCCGCAAGCAGGGCTTCGCGGCCCAGACCTGCACGGTCTTGCAAACGCAGCGCGAAACCGCCTGAAGTGCCCAGCCCGTCGATAGGCGGCGGTGTCACGGCCATGACCGTGCCGTCGCTGAGACCGGCAAAATGCTGATTGAACGCCGCCGCTTCTTCACCCGCCGATTGCCCGTCGCCGCGCACCGACCAGTCTTTGAGGGTCGGGAACGCCAGACCGGCGTTTTCGCCCATGCCGGAAAAACTGAAACCCAGCAGCATGGTCACGGCCCCGGTCGCCTCGCGGGACAACATGTAGATTTCCAGCAACTGCGCGGTGGCGTCGGTGCGCGCCCGGGTGGCTCCCGGCGGCAACTGCACGTCGATGATCAGATAACCCTGGTCTTCCACCGGCACAAACGACTCTGGCAGACGCAGGTAGAAAAAGCCCAGCAAGCCGACGATACCGACATACAGCAGCATGTAGCGGCCAGCGCGTTTGATCATGCTGGAGCTGACGCGCTCGTAGCGGTCGGTGAACTTGCCGAACAGCCGATTGAAACCGCCGAAGAAACCGCGCTTTTCATGATGACCCGCCGGGATTGGCTTGAGCAGCGTGGCGCACAACGCCGGGGTAAACGTGAGGGCCAGAAAGCCGGAGAACAGAATCGATACGGCCAGCGACAGTGAGAACTGCTGGTAGATGACCCCGACCGAGCCACCCATGAACGCCAGCGGCAGAAACACCGCAGCCAACACCAGGGTGATGCCGAAAATCGCACCTGACACCTGCTGCATCGCCTTCACGGTCGCTGCCGCAGGGGAGAGGCCTTCCTCGGCCATGATGCGCTCGACGTTTTCGACCACCACGATGGCGTCGTCGACCAGAATACCGATGGCCAGCACCATGCCGAACATGGTCATCATGTTCACTGAGAAGCCCAGCAGGTACATGATCGCCAGCGTACCGGCCAGGCACACCGGCACCACGATAGTCGGGATCAGCGTGTAGCGGATGTTCTGCAGAAACAGGAACATCACCAGAAACACCAGCACCATGGCCTCGATCAGGGTGTAGATCACCTTGTCGATGGCCACATCGACAAAGCGTGAGGTGTCATACGGCACGGAAAATTCGACGCCTTCCGGGAAATTCACCGACAGTTCGGTGAGCCGCTGTTTGACTGCCTTGACGGTTTCAATCGCGTTGGCACCCGGTGACAGCTGAACCGCACCGGCCACCGCACGTTTGCCGTTGAGGCGGGATTCAAAACTGTAATCCTGACTGCCGATGGCCACCCGCGCGACGTCGGACAAGTGCACCGTCGAGCCGTCTTCGTTGGCGCGCAACACGATGCGGCCAAATTCTTCCGGGTTGTCCAGCGTGCCTTTGACCGCCAGGGTGGCCGTCAGCTCCTGCAGCGACGAGCCCGGGCTGCTGCCGAAACTGCCTGCCGGGACCTGCACGTTCTGCGCCCGCACGGCAGCGTTGACGTCATCGATGGACAGCCCGAAACCAACCAGCTTCTGCGGGTCGATCCAGACGCGCATGGCAGCTTCCGCGGCAAAGAATTGCAGCCTGCCGACGCCGTTTACCCGGCTGATTTCATTGTTGACGTTACGCGCGGCGTAGTCGGCCAGCGCGACCGTGTCCTTGTTGGCTGAATCGCCCGTGTAGCTCAGGGTGTAGATCATCAGGAAGCCGGAACTGGCTTGTTCGACCTGCAAACCCTGGCTGAGCACGGTCTGCGGCAGGCGCGCTTCGGCTTTCTTGATGCGGTTCTGAACCTCGACCTGGGCCATGTCCGGGTTAGTGCCGGGCACGAACGTCACGTTGATTTCTGCGCTGCCGGTCGAGTTGCTGGTCGACTCGTAATACAGCATCCCTTTGGCGCCGTTGAGCTCTTCCTCGATGACGCTGGTCACCGAATCCACCAGCACCTTGGCGGACGCGCCAGGGTAAGTCGCGGTAATGGTGATCTGTGGCGGTGCCACGTTCGGGTATTGCGCCACGGGCAGGGCGGGCAGCGCCATCAGCCCGGCGAGCAGAATGAACAGGGCCAGCACCCAGGCAAAGTTGGGCCGCTTGATAAAAAACAGAGACATGGACAGTGATCCTCGATCGCGCTGAAGGCGGCGTTATTGAGCCTTGGCCTGCTGCTGGGCGGACGGCGATTTGGGCACGACCTTGTCACCGGGGTTGAGCCCAGTCATGTTGCCGATGATGACCTGTTCGCCCTCTTTCAGGCCTTCGGTGATCTGCCAGCGCGAGTCCTGCATGGCGCCGGTTTTGACCGGACGCGCTTCTGCCGTGCCGTCCTGAGCGATCATCAGCACGCGGGCCGCACCATCACTGGAGCGCTGCACGGCACGCTGAGGGACAAGAATGGCGTTGGCATCGACCCGCTGCGGCGTGCGCACCCGCACATACATGCCCGGCAGCAACACGCCTTTGGGGTTGGCGAAGCGGGCACGCAATGACACCTGGCCGGTGGTCCGGTCTACTGCCACGTCGGTAAACAGCAGGGTGCCGCTGCTCTGATAGTCGGTGCCGTCGACGCTCAGTGACAAGGCGTCCTCGCCGCCCTTGGGCAAGCGGCCTTCCTGAATGGCGGCGCGCATCTGCAAGGCGTCGGCGACCGGTTGGGTGAAGTCGGCGTAGACCGGGTCGAGTTGCTGAATGGTCGCCAGCAGCGTGGTTTCGCCCTGACCGACCAGCGCGCCTTCGGTGACCATCGCGCGCCCGATGCGCCCTGAAATAGGCGCTCTGACCGTAGCGTAGCCCAGGTCCAGCCTGGCCGTTTCCACATCAGCCTGGGCCGATTTTTTGGCGGCGGCGGCGTTTTGCAGTGCGGAGCGGGCGGTGTCGAAGGTCTGGCGGCTGACCGCTTCGATCTCCACCAGCGACTCGTAACGTTTGACCGTGGCCTGGGTTTCGAACAACGTGGCTTCGGTGCGCGCCAGATCACCCTGCGCCTTGGACAATGCCGCCTTGAAGGGCGCCGGGTCGATCTGGAACAGCACTGCGCCGGCTCTCACGTCGGCGCCTTCCTCGAAATTGCGAGTGAGCACAATGCCAGCCACCCGTGCACGCACCTGTGCCACACGAACCGGCTCGATACGGCCGGGCAGTTCGTCGACCACCGTGAACGATTCGGCTTTGACCGCAACCGCTTCAACCTCTTTGGGCGCTGCCGAGGCGGCGTGATCCTGCTGCGGCTTCTGTTCACAACCGGCAAGACCCAACGCTGCCAGCAGCGCTATCGCAGGCATCACACGCCAATCGCTCAAATTACTCATCATTCACCCGGCCGCAGCCCATCAGACGCTAAAGCCGCGAATGATCCACTTTTGTACGGCTTTGAGTCAATATTGGCTCATATGAGACTTTCGTGACTAATTGTGTATATGCTTTGCGAACAAACAGGCGTTCTGCACAATGCGCCGCACGCACTCTATGACGAGGTAAAGACGCACCTGATGGACGTACCTGCTGACGAAAAACTCCTGAAAGCGCTGGCCGTTGCGCTGGTCGACCACTCCACCGGCACCTTTAAGGACATCGCCGAAGCGGCGGGGGTGAGCAAGGCCACGCTCAATCGCTTCTGCGGCACCCGCGCCAACCTGATCGAGATCCTGCTCATCCACGCTTCCGAGCTGATGAACAAAATGATTGCCGACGCCGATCTGCAGAACGCGCCACCGCTTGAGGCGCTGCAACGTCTGATCGACAACCACCTGACCCATCGTGAAATGCTGGTATTTCTGGTTTTTCAATGGCGTCCGGACACCATGGACGAAAGCTGCGGTGGCCTGCGCTGGCTGCCCTATTCAGACGCTCTGGATGCGTTTTTTCTGCGCGGCCAGCGTGAAGGCCTGTTCCGTATCGACATCAGCGCCCCGGTACTGACCGAAACCTTCGCTTCCCTGCTGTTCGGGCTGGTCGATGCAGAACGCCGGGGCCGCGTTGCGCGCACGGGAATGGATGCCGTGTTGCTGCAGATGTTCATGCAGGGCGCGCGAAGCGGTGCGTGAAGGCGCCGTACCAGCCTGGAGGCGGGCTCACTGTTTCTAACCAGACAGGCCGCTTCCCGACAATGCTTCCCTCATCGTCTGCATCTTCAGGTCGCTTTCCCGGTATTCGCTTTCCGGCTCCGACCCGCTGACCAGCCCGCAGCCGGCGAACAGCGTGGCCCTATGGCCATTGAGCAATGCCGAGCGCAGGGCGACAGCGAGCTCGCCGTTGCCCTGATCGTCAAGCCAGCCGATCGGTCCGGCGTACCAGCCTCTGTCGAGTTGTTCATGGCTGCGGATGTAGTCCAGCGCCTCATTACGCGGCAGGCCGCCCACCGCAGGCGTCGGGTGCAGGCTTTGGGCGATGCCCAGCAGGCTGGCGTTCGGAGCAAGGGTGCCCTTAACGGGGGTCAGCAGATGCTGGATATGCGGCAGTTTGTGCAGTCGCGGCCGGCACGCGATGTCCAGTACCAGGCAGTGCTCAGCCAGGCCATGCCTGATGCAGTCGATCACCATGGCGTGTTCGCTGTTGTCTTTCTCGCTCAGCAGCAATTGCTCGCCCAGACGCGCATCGTCAGCGCAGTTTGCCCCGCGTGGTGCGGTGCCTGCCAGGGCCATGGTGTGCAATTGATCACCGCGCACGGTCAACAGGCATTCGGGTGATGCACCCATGAAGCAACTGCTGCCCCGCGCGAAAGCAAACAGGTAGGCATTGGGCTGCTTGTGCATCAAGCGCTGCATGACCTGTTCCAGAGGGCTGGCCGCTGCGACATTCTGCGAGCGGGCCAGGACGACCTTTTCCAGCCCGCCACGCTTGATCCGGTTTACCGCGTGAAACACGTCCTGTTTCCACAGGTGTGCCATCGACAAACGCACGAACTGATCGCCGCTTGCCGGTGCGCCAGGCAAAGGCCGGGCGAGAATTTCTGCCCATTCGCCAGCCAGCGCTTCTGCCAGTGCGGCGCACTGGCTGTGCTCGTCAATCAGCACATTGACGATCAACCGGGTCTGGCCATCGGACTCGTGAAATTCAAAGCGCGGCAACGTCAACGCGGCGTCGGGAAAGTCGCGCCACAGGCGTGTTCTGGGCTGCCGACGGTCGAAGGCAAAACCGCCGAACAGCGTCGGGCGATGGTCGCCGCGAACCACCGCAGTGGCTGCCATGTCCCGCCAGCGGTTCTCGAGTGTTTGCCAACTGTCTGCAGGCCCGGCGTTGAATTCATGGGCCAGGCCCAGGCCTAAACGGTATTGCCCTTGTGCCTGAACGTGCCACAGACAGGCCGGTTGGACCTGCTCGCGATTGGCCGTGAACAACCCGAACGGCTCCACGTGTGGTGAAGGCGTGGAGAACGAGGCCAGTACCCGAGGCCGGGCTGTGCTGACCTGCGCCCGCGCGCTGTGCAGGCATTCCATCAGGCCTCCCGTCAAACATCCCTGCAGATCGCTGAATGATGGCAGCGGGTTCATGGCTGAGCCTCCGGGTGCAGCGCTCGCCAATGGGTGATCTGCTGGTTGATGAACCAGTGGATCAGGTCCTTGAAGAAGTCCTCTGTTTCATCGACGGGCAAACCTGCATCATTGGCCCATTGACGTCGCTCTTCGAGCATTGCGCGCACCCGATCGGGTGCCGGAATGGCCTGCTGGCTGGCCTTGAAGCGGGTCGCGGCCTTTACGTAGGTCAGGCGCCGGGCAAGGATTTGCACAATCTGCCGGTCGAGTTCATCGATGCCCTGGCGTATGTCGCCGAGGTTTTCACACTCAGGTGCAGACTTCACAACATTCATGGGTTACTCCCGGGTTCACTGGGCCAGAGCGGCCAGTTGGCGTTTGTCGATCTTGCCCACGGCCGTCAGCGGCCATGCGGCAACCCACTCGAACTGATCGGGCAGCTTGTCTTCACCCAGCCCCTGCCGACGCAGTTGGTCGCGAATGCATTGGCCGGCACCCGTTGGCGGGTCGCCCAGAATGAACGCGCAGATGCGTTCGCCCAGCAGCGGATCCGGCACCGCCACCACGACGGCAGATTCGATGTCGGGCAGCGCCGTGAGGTGATTTTCGATGTGTGCCGCAGAGATCTTTTCACCGCTGCGCTGAATCTGTTCCTTGATGCGCCCTTCGACGATCAGGTTGCCTTGCGGCGTCCAGCGCGCAAGGTCGCCGCTGCGGTAGTAGCCATCGGCGGTGAAACTGCGCGCAGTGTGATCTGCCGCCCGGTAATACCCGGTAATGGTGTAGGGGCCGCGGGTCAGCAGTTCGCCGGTCTGGCCATGAGCAACGTCATTCAGGTCGGTGTCCACCAGACGAACCTGGTCGAACGGCGACAATGGACGGCCCTGCGTATTGAGCACCACTTCCAGCGGATCGTCCGGGCGGGTGTAGCACAGCAGGCCCTCGGCCATGCCGAACACCTGTTGTATTTGGCAGTCCAGCGCTTCAAGCAGGTGGGCTGCCAGTGCCGGGTCCAGTCGCGAGCCGCCGACTTGCAGCAGCTTCAGGCTGGTCAGGTCGCTGTCCTCCCAGTCGCGCCCTTGGGCCCAGAGTTGCGCCAGCGGCGGGACCAGCGCCACATGGGTGACGCCTTCGCGCTCGATCAACGGCATGGCCGCATCACAACTGGCGCTGTCGCCCATTACCACCGTCGCACCGGCGGCCAGACTGCCGAGCACGCCGGGGCAGGCAAGGGTGAAATTGTGCGCGGTCGGCAACACGGCCAGGTACACGCTATCGCTGTCCAGTTCACAGAGCCTGGCCGAGTGGGAAAAGTTGTAGGCGTAGTCGGCGTGGCTGCGCGGGATCAGTTTTGGCGTGCCGGTGGTGCCGCCTGAAAGCAGCAGCAAGGCCAGCCCGCGCGGGTCGGCCAGCGGATCGGTCGGGCAGGGGGCATCCAGCGCCGACAAGGCGATGAAAGGCCCGGGTTCGCCATCGACAATGACGTGCGCCAGTGAGGGCTGCTGCTCGACGATGCCGGCTGCCATGCCCCGGTAATCGAAGTCCCGAAGGCGATCGGGGATCAGGTAGGCCACAGGTTCGGCCAACCGGCACAGCGCTGCAATGTCCACTGCACGCTGGGTGGGCATGGCCAATACCGGTACCGCGCCGATGCGCATCACGGCAAACAATGCGCAGACAAAGCCGACACCGTTGGGCAGTTGCAGCATGACCCGGTCACCTGCCGTAATGCCCAGCGCTGCAAGGCCCCCGGCCAGGCGATCAACCCGCTGGTCCAGCTGCGCGTAGCTCAGGCGTACGTCGCCTGCGACCAGCGCGGTGTGCGCGCCGTACTGGTTCGCCCAGCGACGCAGGCGTTGAGGGAGGGTCTGGTCGGCGAAGGGGTGCAGCGGGTCGTGAGACGTGTGTTCGGTGTGCATGGTCGTTTCCCGTTACGGATGGAAAGGGCTGATGCTCTGTTCGATGAAGTTCAGGACCTGTGCAGCGAAGGCTCTGGGGCGTTGCGTCAGGTAGAAGTGGTCGCCGGCCATGACCTGTTGCCGACAGTCGCCGCACAGCCATTGCCGCCAGGCGCTGACTTCCTCCTGATCGGCTTCGGGGTCGTGACTGCCGTGCAGCAACAGCGTCGGTGTCTGCAAGCGCTGACGATCTGCCTGCAGCGGGCGGTAATAGCTTTCCGTGGCTTGGAAATCGGCCCGCAACAAGGGCATGAACAACGCCAGCAGGTCCGGATTCGCCAGCAAGGCGTCGCTGACACCGCCAATGGCAACCAGTTGTTCGATGAAGCGCCGGTCATCCAGATGGCTGAGCAGGCGCCTACCAGTCAGGTGGGGGGCATGGCAGGCCGATAACACCAGCCCTGCGGGTGGCGTACCGGCCTGTTCCAGCAACAGACAGGTTTCGAAGGCGACCTGCGCGCCCATGCTGTGCCCGGCCAGTATCAGGGGGCGGCGTTGTGCATCCGGCATGGCCTGAATGTCTGCGGCAAGGCTGTCGGCGAGTGGCTGAACCTGACGCAGGCAGGGCTCGTGCATGCGCTGGTCACGCCCCGGATAGATCGCCAGCGTCAGGTTCAGGCCCGGCTCGTCGAGCTCGCGCCAGTGATGAAAGGCGCCACCGCTGGCCCCGGCAAACGGGCACAGCAGCACATGCGGCTGGCACTGATCGGCGCGCAGAAAAGGGCGCAACATACCTGCATCCATACCCACATCCATGCGATCAACCCTCCGCCCGCAATTGCGCGGCATCAATGAAAAGCGGCGCGCTGGCCATGCGCTGCTCGGCGGGTCCGGCGCAGCGCAGGATGTCTTGCCAGAGCCTGGCCACGGCCAACTGATAATCAGCCTGCAGGCCGTCGGCGCGGGGCCGGCCTTGCAGGACAGCCAGCAGTTGTTGCAGCAGCCAGCCGACACCGGCAGGCCCTTCGATTTCATGGGCGCTACGCCAGTGACTGGCTGCCGGGTGCAGCGGCATCGCGGTTGCGTGCTGCAGATAGTCGGCGTTGCTGGTGTAGAGGGTCTGACGATCGTCGTCATGGGCCTCGGCGTGCAGCGCAGGTGTCCAGTTGACCGGGCCGTAAGTGGCGTCCAGCGAAAGGTAGCCACTGGGCCACGCCAGATTGAGCTGGTGCATGACCAGGCTGTGCAGGTCCGGATCGTCGGCCGCCATCCAGCGTTGCAGGCGCAGCAGTACGCGGCTGTCCGGCAGGTTCAGCGACAGGGTATGAAAGTCATCGTCGCCGTCGAGCAGGCTGACGCTGACTTGCCTGGCCAGGTCGCAGCCGAGCGCCTGAAACAGCAGGTCCAGGCCCGAGTAGAGCAACTGGCGACTGGTGGTCAGCTGTGCCAGGTTGGGCTTGCGGCCCTCCAGCAGCCGCGAGATGCGTTGCGCCGTGCCGGCCCAGCAGCGGCCCGCCTCGGTGTGCGGGTAGAAGCTGTTGACGATGTACTGGCAGCCCATCCGGGTGGCCAGTTGCTGATGCCGAACCAATTCATCCGGGTGCACCGGGTGCTCTTGAATGACATGCAACCCTCGGCGCAGCAGGCTCTCGGTCAATTGCCCACCGGCCCCGCCGACCACTGCCGAGCGCACCACCACGCAGGCAATGTCCAGGTCGTCCGGCAGTTGCTCGATATCGGTATACAGCGCGATGCCGAACGCGTTGGCCAGCGCTCTGGCGCGCGGGCTGCCGTTGGCCAGCAGCCCGGCCAGCTGCAAACCGGGCTGTTCGAGCAGAAAACTGTTGAGGTACAGCTCCCCGAACTTGGCCCCGACAACCAGCACCTTCAATGGCCTTTTCATGGATGACTCTCCTTGTGGGTGGCGGCCAGCCAGGCGCTGATCGACGCCGCAGTACGCTGAACCTGATCGCTGTCGAGCAGCAGTTGCCAGTGATCGCACGGCATCGATTCGCGGCGCGCCGTAGCGGCCCATTCCTGCCAGTCCTGCTCGGCGGGCAGCCAGTGCTGCGGGCGGCCTTCGGCGCTCAGCCACAGGCAGGGCAGGTCCAGTTGTCGTGGTTGCGAGTGTTGCGCCAGCAGTGTCATCAGGTGCTCGATGCGCTGCAGCCACTGTTCGGCCTGCTGCGCTTGCGGCGGGTTTTTCAGCACGCCGGCCTGCGTGGCGTTGTTCATAAACACGTTCAACTGCTCGGCGGCCGGCAATTGTTCGAGGTCGTCAGGCAGGGCGATGCTTTTTGCGCCCTCGGCCATCAGGCGCAACAAGCCTGGGCGATCATCGAAGCGCAAGTCCGCGCGGCACACCGGATCTAGAAGAATCAGTCGTACCTGCTCACCCTGGCGCAGCAGCAGACGCGCGGTTTCTTCGGCGACGAAGGTGCCGTACGACCAGCCCAGCAGCACGTAAGGCCCGCTGGCCTGCTGGCGACGAATGGCCTGTTCGTATTGGGCGGCCAGCGCCTTGAGCGAAGCGCTGCCCAGCGCATTCGTCGCTTGTAGCCCGAACACCTGCATGTCCAGGGCCTGGGCCAGCGGCAGATAAGCGCTGACCTCGCCATCCGAGGCATGGAACACAAACAGCGACAGCGTGTTACGCCCTCTGGCCAGCGCCAGCGGGTTGTCATCGGTCTGCACGCTGTGGTCGAGCAGGGTGGCGCAGAAATCACTCAGCCGCGGGTTGTCGAACAGGTTGCGCAGGCTGCTGCCGGAATGCCCCATGCGGTTCAGGCGGGCGATCATGCGAGTGGCGATCAGACTGTCGCCGCCGCTGAGGAAGAAGTCGCTGTCGGCCTCGATAGGTTGGTCGAGCAGTTCCTGCCAGAGTTGCGAGACGGCCTCCAGCAATGCCGGATCAACCTCCCGGGCCGGCCCGGAGTCGCAGGTCTGTTGCGGATTTTGTCTGGCCGCAGGCGCTGTAACCACTTGTTCCACCTGACGCAATGCCAGTGGCCATCGCGCAGGGTGTGGCTCCAGGTGACCGGCCACGGCAGCCAGGTCCAGATGGCTGACGCCTTCGGCCCGGGCGAGCATGAAGTGCTGACGCATGCTGTCGTCGGCCTGCTGTGGCCAGTTCATGACCCAACTGAACCCCGATGCCTGCACGGCAGTGCGCCAGCGCGGCAGATCGAGCATGGCCTTGTCGTCTTCACTGCGCTCGTCTTCAAAGTTGCTCAGCCCTTCGATAAAGCCGATGCTCGCCAGTTGCAGCGCGCTGTCGCGTTCGGTGGCTTCCAGCAACAGCAAATGCCCGCCGCTGCGTAACAGGCGGTGCAGACGCTTGAGCGAGCGTGTGACATGCGCGGCGTCGTGCATCACGTTGACCGCCACGACCAGGTCGTAGCCTTGTGCCGGGTGCTGACTGAAATCCACCGGCTGGTTGACGTCGAGCATCGAGCAGGTCAGTTGTGGCCAGGCAGCGAAATGCTCCTGGGCCTGGGTGAGAAACAGATTGGACACATCAGTGAAGCGGTACTCGCTCAAGTGTTCTTCAAGCATCGGCAACAGGTGCCGGGTTGTCGCACCGGTGCCAGCACCGACTTCCAGCACCCGCAGATCGCGACGTGTGCCCGCCAGCGCTTTGGCAGTTTGCGCCAGTGCGCTGTTCAGGCAGTGCAGCACCGGGTTATTGCTGTAGAGGGCCTGAACGACGGCATCGCTGTGACCGAACAACAGGCTCAACGGCGAACAATCACCGCGCAGCAGTTCTGCGTGCTGTTCGATACAGGCGTCCAGGTACGTGCCGAGCGTCTGGCTCCACTCGGCGTCGGGGAGCAACTGGCCAGCGGCTTGAAGCGCCTGCGCGGGCAGGGCCTGATAGTGCTGGCCGTCCTGCTGCAAGCAGCCTTGCTGGCAGAGCATTGCCAGCCACTGGCGCAACAAGCCCGCAAATTGCGGCTGCGCGCCCAGTCGGGTCATCACCTGTGCCAGGTCGTGACGCTGTCCGGCGCCGCTGAACAGCCCGTGTTTTTGCAGGGTGCTCAGAATGCCTTCACGAGCGCGGCTTTCCAGTGCCTGCCAGGTCAGGTCAACTTCCTGGCGTTGCATGTCGCTCAGTTGCGGCAACTCGCTCAGCGGCAGCAGCAGCGGCAGCGGGGCGCGCAACGCTTCATCGACCGCACTCGGTGACTGGCTGACCAACTCGCCAAGCAGCGTGCGACCTTCGCGATCCACGCTGACGCGCGCGCTCTGCACGCCCGGCTCACGACGCAACTGCGCCTCGAGCCGCTGCGGGTCGAAACGCTCGCCGTCCAGGTTCACCGACCAGTCATGGCGCGGCAACTCGGGCAGACTGTCGAAGCCCTGTGGTTGGTCGGCCAGCGTTTGTAACAGGTCGCAGTAGCTCTGAAACAGGCTGTCGATCAGGCCGTCGGCGAGTACGTCTTCCATGCAATACCAACTGAACACCAGCTCGCCGTCGATTTCCATCACTTGATGGTCCAGCCAGACTTGCGGCGTCTGAGTGAAGACGTGCACCGGGTCGCCGAGGGTTGAGGTCATGGCCTGGTCGATGGCTTTGCCGTCCAGCGACATGCCGAGCATGCTTGTGAACACCACCGGCATGGCCGGCTGACGCGTCTGCCCCTGACGGCGGCCGAGTTCACGCATCAATTCCACGCCGTTCACGGCAGTGTGTGCCAGACGCTGCCAGAGCCTGGCCTGCGTGTTGGCCATGACCTGGCCTGGGCTGTCACCACGCCCCAGCTGGAAATCGATCAACAACACTGACGTGAAGTCACCGATCAGTTGCTGAACCTGCGGGTGCAGGGGGCGACGGTTGAAGTAAGTCAGATTCAGGGTGAATTCCGGCGTACGGCTGACGCTTTCCAGTGTCTGCGCGAACAACGCCAGCAGCGCGGCAGAGGCCGTCACACCCACGTGCTGACAGTGCGCCTTGAAACGGTTCCATTGCGCCGCGTCGAGCTTGCCCTGAACGGTGCGGAAACGTGGCTGGCCCTTGGGCGGGTTGTCCGCGAGCGGCAACTGCGGGGCGCCAGGCAATTGTTCCAGCGTGTCCTGCCAGTAGCGCCAGGCTTGTCGCCATTGCAGGCTGTCGCGCTGCGCCAGGTCAGCCATCACGTAGTCGCGGAAGGTCAGTTCCAGCGGCTTGAGTGTCTGGCCGGCGTAGGCGCTGGCCAGATCGTCCATCATCACCTTGAAGCTCTGCACGTCGAACAGCAGCAGGTCGAGGTTCATGTGCAGGCGGCAATGACCGGCGTCGAGTTCGCTGACGGTGACTTCGAACAGCGGCCAGCAGTCGGTGGGCAATACGCGATAGGACATGTCTTCACGAATGTCCAGCAGGCGTTGCTGCTGTTGTTCGGCAGGCAACTCGCGCAGGTCGTTACGCGGCAGGCGATACCAGGGCGTGTTTTGCAGAATGCGCTGGCGGCCGTCACTGTCGATGACCATGCGCAGCATGTCATGACGGGCGATCAGCGCGTTCCAGGCCTGCTCGAAGCGGGTCAGGTCAAAGTCGGCGTAAGCTTTGTCCCATTCAAACAGCACATGGCAGGCCACGCCGCCGTAATCAATCAGGTCGGTACGGCCCAGCCAGTAAGCGTGCTGGATCGGCGTTAGCGGGAAAGGCTCGAAGCGGCTATCGGGTTGCGGCACGATGAAATTGTCACGGGCTGCAAGCGGCGCTTTTTCGGTGCTGGACAGCAACAGTGCGCTCAGGCCACGAATGCTCAGGTCGCGATAGGCCTGTTCGGCGTCCAGACGAACGCCCAATTGGCGCTGGATGTCGCTGCTCAGCTCAAGGAACAGTAACGAGTCGAGGCCCAGTTGCATCAGGTCCTGGTTGTGCGCAGGTGCAGCGTCAGGGCTCAGGCGCAACTGACGGCAGATCGATGCGCTCAACCACTGGCTGAGCGCGTGTTGATCTGCCTGCGGATCACCGGTCAGGGTCGGTGCCGGGAGCGCATCGCTGTGGCGGGTGCTTTTTACCGGCGCGCGCGTCGCGGGTTGCTCGATGTGCCGGGTCAGCAGACGCCGGCGCGGATCGATGCGCTCAGGGTCTATACGCATCGCCAGACGCCACGGCGAATTGCGCATGACTGCCTGTTCCAGGTGCCACAAGCCTTCGCCGGTTGCCAGCGTACCCATGCCGCCCAGTGCCAGTCGCGCATGCAGTTGATCCTCGGCGGCACGTCCGGTTTCGCCCCAGGCGCCCCACGCGATACTGACCGTGTGCAGGCGGGTGTCGGTTTGCGATTCGGCCAGCCCGTCCAGGTAGGCACTGGCCAGCGCATGAGCTCCCTGGCCCGCTGCGCCGAGGCTGGCGGCAGCCGAGGAGTACAGCAACAGGTAGCGACCTTGATCCGCCAGCGCCGTGTGCAGTTGGCGGGCTGCCGAGCATTTGACCTGCAGCAGTGGCTGCATGCGCGCGGCGTCGAGGTTGCTCAGCGGCGTGTCGTCCAGCAAGCCGGCACTGTGGATCGCGCCGCTCAGGCCGCCCTCGGCCCGCAACGCGTCGATGCAGGCCGCCAGCGCAGCCTGATCACTGATATCACAGGCCATCCAGCGTATTTCACAGCCGTAGTGCTGTTGCAGGGTGTCTATCCATTGCTCGCCGTCATGCGGGCAGCGCGGCGCGAACAGGGCGATGCGCGACGCCCCCTGATCGGCCAGCCAATGGCTGCTCAGGCGACCCAGGCCGCCGAATGCGCCGGTCACGATGTGCCAGCCGGTGTCCTTGAAGCTTTGTGCCGGCAGGCTGGCGCTCTGATGACGCTGCACGCTCAGCGTCTGCACCTGCGCGACGCCGTCACGCACGGCAATCCAGCGTTCACCGCTTTGCGCCGCCTTCAAGCCCGGCAGCAGCGCCTGCCAGTCATCGCTACCGTTGAGCTTGCTGCTATCCAGGTCAATGACAGCCAGTGCGCGCTCTGGTTGTTCGGCGCAGGCAACCCGCAGCAAGCCCCACAGTGCGCGTTGCTCGGGATTTACCGTGTGATCGGCAGCCAGTGACCACGCGTTGCGGGTGACCACCAGCAGAGGCTGCCCGGTGTCCGTCTTCACTGCATCGAGCACCTGGCTGGCGACCTCCGCCAGCGAGCCGCCTTGTACAATCAGCAGGCACGCCGAAGCCTCTGGGTCATGGGCCACGCCAACGGCGGCCAATGCCGCCCGGACGCTGGCCGGCTCGACGCGCAGCCTTGCCAACGGGGTATCCTGCGCATTCACTGGCGCCCATTGCCAGACGTAATGGGTGCCGGATGCAGTGTTGGCGGCGGGCAGCGTGGTGAGGCGCTCGGAACGGTTGTCGGCACTGCCGAGCCGCTGCCATTGTCCCTGATCATTGCACTGCTTGAGCTCGACGCTGGCCACTCCAAATGGCTCGGCACTCCAGTGCAGCGCCAGGCCGGTCAGGGTTTCGGGTAACGGCACAACGCGGCTAAATACGGGAGGGCGGCGAGCATCGCCGTGGCGTGCGGCCAGTTGTTCGCAGGCTTCCTGCAAGCGTGTCTTCCAGCGTTGCGGCTGGCCTGCGCAATCTGTCCAGTCGGGCTGGTAAAGGTGTTCGCCCAGTTGCCTGCCCAGCACCGCGCTGCCGCTGTCGTGCCCGGCAGTGAGCAGGGCTGGCGCAACGTTGGCTGCCTGGGTGCGTGCCAGCAGGATGTGTTCGCTGATACCGGCGGTGGCACTGCCATCGTCGGGCAGCCAGTCGAGGCGTTCAAAGCCGCTTTCCAGGCATTGTTGCTGCCAGTGTGCGGTGGACAGGAACAGTTCGCCGCCGCGCGCTTGCTCGTCATGCAGCGGCAATACCAACGGACCGAAGACAAAATCGAACAGGCGCATCGGACGGGTAATCTCGCGCATCAATAGCGCGCCGCCCGGCTTGAGCAACGGGCGCAGGTTGTGCAGGGTCTGGCCCACGTGCTGGGTGGCGTGGATCACGTTGGCGGCTACGATCAGGTCGTAGTGCCCGGCCTGGAAACCCTGCTCGCTGGCGGGTTTTTGCAGGTCGAACTGAGCATACTCGACAAAATCGTACTCGCTGAACTTGTCTTCGGCGCGGCGGCTGAACAGCGCGGAAATGTCCGTGAAGCAATAACGCACATCGGCGACGTTGCGCAGTTCCGGGAGCAGCCAGGCGGTGGTGCCACCGGTGCCGCCCCCGACTTCCAGAATGCGCAGCGGCCCGTGTCCGGAGTGCTGATGTGCCTGGATCAGACCGGTGATCACACCTGCTGCGATCTGATTGAAATAGCGGCCGAAGCTGAATTGCTGATACAGCACTTCAACACCGCTGGAGGTGCTTTGCGGGAAGATCACCGACACCGGCTCTACCGCACCGCTCATCATGGCGAAGAGTTGCTCTCCCGCCCGCTCGACGGTGTCAGCGATCACGTCCAGCCCTTCACAGCAACTGCGCAGCTCAGTCAGCAATGCCGGGCGTTGTTCATAGGGGATGGGCCGGGCGCTGCGGTAACGGCCGTGTTCTAGGGTGTAATAGCCATCCTCGACACAGGCATTGAGCAGGCGCACAAGCAGTTGCCGATGGCGCGGCAGCAACCGGCCCCCACGCAGGATACTCAGCGGTTCGGCACCCTGATCGATGCTCTCGGGCACACACTGACGAACCATCTGGTCAACGTAGATGGCATGCAGTTGGGTCACGCAGTGATACAGGCGCTCCAGACGTGGCAGGTCCAGATTGGCGCCTTCCTGCAACACGACCTTGCGACCGGCCTCCAGCAACAGGTCCTGTGCTTGCGTGCTCGGCTGCTGTGACGCATCGCACCAGTAGCGCTGCTCGTCGAAAACATACAGCGGGGCATGGATGCGCTTGCCGACCGAGGGTAACAGGGTGCGCCAGGGCAAGGCGGCGCCGGCGGCGAACAGGCGCAGCAGGCTGTCCTGCAAGACGGTGGTAGCCGGTTTATGGCGGCGTGCACTGGCGATCCAGTGCACGCCGGCGTGTTCCAGGCGCGTGCCGATGCCGGTCAATGGTGCATCGGCACCCAGTTCCAGCGCGATCGTCACGCCGGTTTGCAAGGCGTGAGTCAGTGCCTGGTGATAGCGCACCGGTTGACGCAGGTGCCTGCGCCAGTAATCGCCGCGCTCAAGCTCGGCATGGCTCAGCGGTTGGCCAGTCAGGGTCGAGATCAGCGGTATTTTCGCCTGGGCCGGGCGCAAAGCTGCACTGGCTTTTTGGAATTCATCGAGAATCGGGTCCAGCAAGCGCGAGTGCGCCGCGCCGGCCACGCTCAGGTGGTTATGCCGCAGGTTTCGCTGTTGCAGCGTTTGCGCCAGTGCGCGGATGGCGTGGCGTTCACCGGAGGCCACCAGATGCTGCGCTGCGTTATGCACGGCGATTTCCACGCCGTGTTCAAGCGCCAGAGGCTGCAGCGTTGCCGCGTCGCAGAACACCGCGAGCATCGAGCCTTGCGCTGCGCACTGATTCATCAGCCGGCCGCGGATGATCACCAGCGGCAGAATGTCTTCCAGTCGATAGATCCCGGCGATGACCACGGCAGCGAATTCACCCACCGAATGGCCGATCAACAGGTCCGGGCTCAGGCCCGCTTCGCGCCAGTGAGCCGCCATCGCCACTTCAAAGGCGACGATGGCCGGCTGCGCGTAATCCATGCGGTCGATCAGCCCTTCATGTTCGCCGAACATGACCGATTGCAACGAGGGTTGCAGGTGCGCGGCACAGGCTGCAAAGCTGCGGTCCAGACTTTCGCTGAAGGCCTTCGACTGACCGTAGAGGCTTTTGCCCATTCCGGCCCACTGGCTGCCTTGTCCGCTGCATAGCCATAGCTGCGCGCCCTGGCTTGCCTGTCCCTGATACAGCAAGGCATCGCTGCCGCCTTGGGCAAACGCCTGCAGCGCCGGGGCGGTTTCTTCGTGCAACGGCACCGCCAGACGAAACGGCAGGTCCAGTTGCCGGGCCTGTAACGCGGTGTGTGCAAGATCGGCGGCAGCGTCTGCTGCGTGCAGGCGTTCAGCGTAACGGCCCGCCAGTTGGCGCAACGAGTGCTGGCTGGCAGCACTGAGTAGCAGGGCACTGGCCTGCGCGACCGGGCCTGAGCTGCGCAATGCGTCGGGCAGCGCCTCGACAATCACGTGGCAGTTGGTGCCACCAATGCCGAATGACGACACACCGGCGCGGCGTGGTCCGGCCGGCCATGAACGGTCCTGGATCGGAACGTAAAACGGGCTCTGTTCCAGTTGCAGCGCCGGGTTGATCCGCTCGACATTGATGCTGGGCGGAATGCGCCCGTGGCTGACCGCCAGAACGGTCTTGATCAGGCTGGCGATGCCTGCGGCGGTGTCCAGGTGGCCGAGGTTGCCCTTCACCGAGCCCAGCGCGCAGCCACCGATGTCCGTGCGGTGTGCGAAGGCATCACGCAGTGCCTGAACCTCGATGGGGTCGCCCAGTGGCGTGCCGGTACCATGCGCTTCGAGCATGCCGATGCTGGCGCAATCGATGTCGGCCAGCAGCAGCGCATCCTGGATGACTTCACGCTGACCGATCACCGAGGGCGCTGTGTAGCCGACCTTGTGATGACCGTCGTTATTGATCGCGCTGCCGCGCAACACGGCCAATACCGGGTCGCCGTCGCGCAAGGCGTCCTCCAGGCGACGCAGGGTCACGGCCCCGACGCCGTTACCGGCAAAGGTGCCCTGGGCACTGGCGTCAAACGGGCGGCAGCGACCGTCGGGTGAGAAAATCATCCCCGGCTGGTACAGGTAACCGGCATGCTGCGGAAACGACACCGCCACGCCGCCTGCCACGGCCATTTCGCACTCGCCACTGCGCAGGCTTTCGCAGGCCATGTGCACCGCCACCAGCGAACTTGAGCAGGCGGTCTGCACGCTCATGGCCGGGCCGCGCAGGTTAAGTTTGTAGGCGGCGCGGCTGGCCAGGTAATCCTTGTCGTTGCCCATCAGCGCCTGCAAGCCCTTGACCTGCGCCACTTCGGTGACGCGAATAGCGTCTCGCCCCGGATAAGTGCTCATGCGCCCCGAGGCAAACACACCGGTTTTGTGCGCCACGTCGCGAGGCGCGAAACCGGCGTGTTCCAGCGCGTGCCAGACGGTCTGCAGGAACAGCCGCTGCTGCGGGTCGATGGATTCGGCTTCCTGACGCGAGTAACCGAACAGAGCCGCGTCAAAGCGGTCAGGGTCGTCGATGATTGCTGCCACATTGACGAAGTCCGGGTTGTCGATCAGCTCTGCTGACAGCCCTGCGGCGAGCAGTTCTTCACGGCTGAAGTGACGGCTGCACTCGCGACCGGCCAGCAGGTTTTGCCAATACTCGGTGCTGTCGCGGGCACCGGGGAAGCGGCAGGCCAGGCCGATGACCGCAATGGGCTCGCTGGCGCCGTAGGTGTGTTCAAAGGTGGGCATGGATGACCTCGTGGGCAGGCGTGAATGACGGGCTGGCGGGCGTGGCGCGCTCAAGATGGCGACACAGGCGCCACGCGGGCCACAGACAGATAAAGGCAATGCTCGCCAGTACCGCGAGCAGTGGCGGGTAGCCCAGGTAGTGGGCCGATTGCAGGGCGGCTATCGACGCCAGCATGGCAATGGCGGCATCGACCGATTGCAGCAAGGCGTAATCCGAGGCGGGCTGGTGCGGGCGGACCACGCCCATAAGCAGGTTGTAAAGGGTGACGAAGCCGATCGCGGCGGCGATGTTGACCAGGCTGAACACCACCAGCCAGGCGGCAAGGTCGTAGACGCGTGCGCCAAGCGCGGCCGCCAGGGCGATGAGCGCGTGCAGCAGCATGGCCGGCAGCAGGCAGCGCCAGGCACCGAAGCGTCTGGCCATCCAGCCGCCGAGCAGCACGCCGATGGCACTGGCCACCGTGCTGTACAGCGTCGAAGCCAGACCCAGTTGGGCAAGGCTCATTCCGTTGTCCATCAACAACACGGTTTGTATGGCCATCAGGCCGCGCATGGCGAGGTAGTAAATGGCTGTCAGGCACAGGGCGGGCCACAACGCGGTAAAGCTGCTGCGGTCCAGCTTTGGCTTGACTGCCGGTTCGTCGATGCTGTTGCTGGCCGGCAGCAACCCGACCGGCAGCAGCAGTAGCAACGAGACTGTCGCCATACCGATGAAACCGGTGCGCCAGCCCCAGTGCTCGGCCAGAAACAGGAACACCAGCGAGCCGAACACGATCCCCAGGTAGCTGCCACCCACTTGTGCGGTGTTGGCGAACGGACGGCTGGCGGCGTCGCAGGTGGTGATCGTGATGCCATCGGCATAGATGTCATGGCTGGCGGATAACAGCGCCAGCAGCATCAGCCCGGCCATGATCGGATAGAGCGAGTGCTCCGGGGCAAGAAAGCCGATCGCCAGCAGCGTCAGCGCCATGCACAGTTGCAGCAGCACCAGGCTGCCCAAGTAGTGATTGCCGCGCAGTCTAAGGCTGTGGCGCTCGCACCAGGGTGCCCAGAGAAACTTGCCTATCCAGGGCAGGAATGTCAGCGACAGCAGGCTGAGGCTGGCCAGATCCAGCCCTTGATGGCGGAAATAACCGACCACACCCTGCAAAATAAGCGCGGTGAGCATGCCCTGATGCAGGTAGTAACACCAATAAGGCAGGTAGCGGCTCATGAGCCACCTCCGTTGCGCCGTAATCTTCTGGCGTTTCTTTGCGTCAGTTGCGCCTGTCGGGGTTGGTCCCGCGTGTCGTTTGCCGGTTGCGTCTGGCTCAAGTGCCGCGCCAGTGCGCGGGCATTCGGGTAGCCGAACAGGTCAGTGGCCTGCAACTGCCGATGGCCCTGCTGGGTCAGCTTCACGTGCAACTGCACCAGTTTCAACGAACTGGCGCCTGCGTCGAAGAAGTTCTGCCGACAGTCCTGCAGTTTCAGGCCGACCACCTCATGAAAGGCATGCCGGATCTGGTCGACGAGCTGTTCATCGGCCTGTTGTTCGGGCTCGTGCGGCAGTGGTAATGGCAGCGGTTGCGGGCGAGGCAACGGAGCCACGTCAGCGCCAGGATGTCCGTGGGGAACCAGTTGCGCCAGGGACAATCCCCAAGCCTGCGGGTCTTCGGCCAGCCGTTCCAGCAGGCTGACGTACTGGTCGAACATGGCGCGCAACACGTCGGGATCGAACAGCGCCTCGACCGCGTCCCAGTTAAGGCACAGGTCACCTTCGGACTCATACACCTGATGATCCAGCCAGACCTGCGGCGTCTGCGAGATGCCCCAGACCGGTTTGAGCCATGACGATTGGGCCATGAAGCGGCCCTTGTCGAACCCCAGCGCACTGGTGAAGACCACCGGCATCTGCGCGGCAGCCAGGCCATGGCGGCTGGCCAGTTCACGCATGACCCGGATCGCCGAGTGATCGCGCTGGGCCAGATCGCGCCATAGCCGCTGCTGTAGATTTTGCGCACTGCCAAGCCAGTCAGCGGTGGGGTGCCAGGCCAGCAGCAGCAGCGAGGTGAAATCGCCCATCACCCGGTCGATATGCGTGTGCAGCGGCTGACGGTCAAACAAGGTCAGGTTGAGGGTCAGCTCCGGCGCGCTGCTCCAGGCCGACAGCACGGCGGAAAAAGCGCTGAGCAGTAGCCCTGAGGGCGTCAACTGGCGCTGATTGGCCTGGGCTTTCAAACGCTCCCAACGGTCTGCTGGCAGACGCTCGGCCAGGCGCACAAAGCGTGGTATGCCGACGTCGGCTGGGGCGCAGCGCAGTGGCAGGCGCGGTGCTGGCGGCAGGTTGTCGATACGCCGCTGCCAGTACGCCCGAGCGCCGGGCGAGGGCGGCTGGCTGGCGCGCAGGCACTGGTAGTCGCGAAAGCCGATAGCGATCGGTTCCAGCGTCTGTTCGGGGTGCAGGTACAGCGTCTCAAGTTCGGCCAACAGTATTTGCATGCTCATGCCGTCGAGCAGCAGGTTGTCGAGGCTGACGAAAATGCGGCTGTGCGGGCTGCCATCTTCGACGATCTGCGCATCGAACAGTGGCCATTGCCCGGCATCGAGCACCTGATGGGAAAGCCGTTCGCGCAGTGCATGGGCTTCGCTGCCCTCCAGCGTGGCCACCCGATGCCGCCGGGGAATGAAGGCCTGGACCTGTTTCAGGACCTGCAGCATGCCGTCACGGACCACAGCACGCAGAATGTCGTGACGTTCGATGAGGCGCTGCCAGGCGTTTTGAAACAACTGGACATTAAGTCGTTCGACGCTGAACTCGACAAAGAAATGCGCGCCCACGCCGCTCAGTACGAATCCTGGCTGACGCCCGACCAGATAAGCCTGCTGCACTTCACTCAGGGCAAAGGGCTGATAACGACCCGCCGGGTCGTGTTCAAGCCGCACGGTTGCCGGAGCATTGTGCTCCACCAGCGTCGCCGCGAAGGCGTGCAGGCTCGGGAAGTTGAAAAGGTCGTCGAGCCGGGCGTGATAGCCACGTCCGGCCAGTTCGCCGATCAGGCGGGTTGCCAGCAGGCTGTCGCCGCCAAGCTGGAAGAACTGGCTGTGGCGGTGCACCGCGCCGCTTTGCAGCAACTCCTGCCAGAGCTGTGCGAGAACCTGTTCGCGGACGTTTTCAGGGGGCTGGCATTGGTCGGCTTGTGTGGCGGCAGGTTTGCACCGCTGCATCAGTGCCTGATGATCGATCTTGCCGTTGGCGGTCAACGGCAGTGCGTCGAGAAAATACAGGCGCTGCGGAATCATGTAGCCGGGCAGTTCGTTGGCCAGCGCCTTGGCAAGCCGGGCAGAGTCGGGGCGCTGCAGCACATCGGGCGCGCGCAGGATCAGGCGTTGCAGGGCGCCCGATCGATCCGTTTCAGGGGCGCCAAGCCCGGCCTGCATCAGCAGCGCCGTCCAGTGTTCGCTGTTACGCAATTGTTCGGCTGCACTGCGGCCTTCGTTGAGCAACTCGGCGCTGACCAGTGCCAGCGCCGAGGCTTGCGCCAGCTCCAGCACATAGACCGCAGCGCCTGGCGCGCAGAGTGGCGTCCACTGCTGTAAGGCTGCTTGCGGCATATCCAGACGATGTAATTGATTGTTGATCAGCAGCACGTCGGCACTGTGAACAAGCGCCTGGCGCTCGCTGTCGGTGTCGCGGCGTGCACTGCCATGAATAAAACCTGCGAGGCGTTCGCGGGCCTTGAGGACCATTGCCTGTGACGTATCGAGGGCGGTGTAGTGCAACTGCTCTGCGTCAAGTCGCCCCAGCAGAAATGCCCCGGTGACAGCGCTGCGGGCACCGGCTTCGATCAGGCGCACCGGGCGTTGCAAGCGCTTGCTCAGGTCCGCCAGCGATGTCGCAAGTGCACTGAGCGTTTCGCGGCTGCCGGGTGCGTGCATCAGCAGCTGTTCTGGAGCCCAGTACGGATGCTCAAGCAGGGTCTGAGGGCTGCGCTTGCCTGACAGTATGTCGCGCAGGGCGTCGTGGTGCGCCTGCAGGGCGTGTGTCAGTGCATCGCAAGCAACGTCGTGCGACGTGGCCTTTGTGCTCGAATGATTGAGATGCCACGCGCCCTCGACGTCGCAGCACAGGCGATCCTGTGTTGCGAGCCACTCCAGCCAGCGCGTCAGAAGCGGGTGCCAGCGCGCCTCGCTGCCGTAGGTCTGTAACACCTGGTCGGTCGTCAGAGAGGGGCTGAACGGTATGCCGTTGAACGCCAGATGCTCAAGCAGGAAATCGGCCAGCAGACCGTCTGTTGTGTCAGTCGCGACAGTGACAGGCGTCAGCCAGTCGGCGTAACTGGCGGGTGTGCACGGGTCGGCTTCGACGCGGCTGCACAGGCTGGAACCGTGCGGCACGACAAAAGCCACCAGGCTTTTTTCCCGTTCGCCCGGTGCCATGCTGATGGCTGCCTTGACACCTTCCAGGCGGTTCAAGGCTGCGTCGATTTCACCCAGTTCGATGCGGTAGCCACCGACCTTGACCTGCTTGTCACGACGGCCGAGGAATTCCAGCGTTCCGTCCGGCCAGTAACAGCCCATGTCGCCGGTGCGATACCAGCGTTCACCGGCCACTTCGACGAACTGCCGGGCGCTGCGTTCGGCATCGTTGAAATAGCCGTGTGCAACACCTGCGCCGCCGATCCACAGCTCGCCGGCGACCCAGTCCGGGCAATCGCGTCCTGTTTCGTCAACCACGCGATAACGCTGGTTGGTCAGCGGCGTGCCGTAGGGGATCGAGCGCCAGTGCGGCTCAACCCGGCTCACGGTGCAGGTGTTGGACCAGATGGCCGCTTCCGTCGCACCGCCCATGGCGACAAACCGACCATCGCTGCGGTACTGGTGATAGCGCCCCGGCAGGTCCAGGCCGATCCAGTCGCCGGACAGCATCACCAGCCTCAGGCTCGCCGGGCTGTGCAGATCAAAGCCTTCGCTGTAGGTCAGCAACATGTCCAGCAGGGCAGGTACGCTGTTCCATAGGGTAATGCCGTGTTCATCGATCAGCCTGCACCACAGCGCCGGGTCGCGACGTTGCCGGTCGTTGACCAGCACCAGCGAAGCGCCTGCGCCGAGCACTCCGAAGATGTCATACACCGACAGGTCAAAATGCAGCGCCGACAGCGCCAGCACACGATCTTCGGGGCTCACGGCGTGGCGCTGGCTGATGTCCACGCAGGTGTTCAAGGCGCTTTGATGGCTGATCACCACGCCCTTGGGTTCACCGGTCGAGCCTGAGGTGTAGATGATATAGGCCGGTTGCTGTGCGCTGACCGGGACCTGGTGCTGAAGCGGTTCGCTGAGGATTGCCTGCTGCCAGGTCAGGACCGTGCCGATGTCGTGCTCTTCAGGCTCATCGGCGCTGGTCAGCACGCATTTCACCTGCGCACCCTGATAAATGCCGATACGCCGCGCCAATGGCTGGTCCGGCGGTACGGGCACATAGATCGCACCAGCCTTGAGAATGCCCAGCACACTGACAATCTGGCCGATGTCCTTGGTCATGCTGACCGCCACGGTGTCGCCCGCTGTGACACCCAGGGCTTGCAGGCAGCCGGCCAGGCGACTGGCCTGATCGGCCAGTTGGGCGAAGCTCAGACGGCGCTGGTCCTGAATCAGTGCGGTGGCTTGCGGGGTGCGTTCGGCCTGGAGGAAAACGGCGTCGTGCAGCAGCCCGTCAGGAATGGCCCGGGCGGTGGCATTGACCTGTTCGCGGACGGCTCGCTGGGCGGAAGGCATCAGGTCGGGCAAGGGGTGTGACCAGTGCGCGGGGTCTGCGACCAGCGCCAGCACGTGTTCGAAATAGACGTCGAACAAGGTGTCGGTCAGCCCCTCGGGGAACAACTGGTTATTGCTGTCCCACTGCAGATAGACCTGCCCCTGATGCTCGAACGCCAGGTGGTCGATCCACACCTGCGGCGTCTGGGAAATGCCCCAGCCGGGTGCGCCCAGCGTGTTCTCTGCGGCTTCGCCAAACAGCGGGCGGCCCAGATTGCTGGTGAACACCAGCGGCGCACCGTGCGGGTGGCGCTGGCGTTTCTTCAATTCGCGCAGCACCTCGACCCCCGACCACGCACTGTGTTCGTGAACTTCGGCAAACGACTGCTGATTGGCTTGCGCCAACTCTGCGAAGGCTTGCCCGCAGCAGCTCACTGGCAACGCGAGAATATTGGTGAAATCGGCGATCATGCTGGCGACTGCCGGGTTCAGCGGCTGGCGGTCAAACAGGGTGAGGTTAAGCAGCAGCGACTGTTGCCCGCTCCAGCGACCCAGCACTGCACTGAACAGCGTGGCCAGCGCCATGGTCGGCGTAACGCCAGCGGTTCCGGCGTGGTCCTTGAATGCCTGCCATTGCGCTGCGTCCAGTTGTCCGCGACGGCGGCTGATGCGAACCTGCGCGATGCGCTCAGGGTCTTGCGCCAGCGGCAGAATCGGTGCCAGTGGCAGGTCGTCCAGACGTGCCAGCCACCAGGCTTTGGCCTTCTCGACGCGGGCCTGATCATTGCGCCTTACCTGCGTCAGGTAACTGCAGAAATCGTAATCGACAGGCGACGGCGGCAACGGCCGGTCTTCGATCAACGCGATCAGTTCTTCGAACAACTGATTGAAGCTGGCTGCGTCGGCAACCAGCAGATCAATGTTGACCAACAGCCGGTTTCCACCGTCGGGCAACAGGCACAGCTGGAAGTCGAAGGTTTCGCCGTTTTCGACGTCAAGGCGACGATGGCCCAGCTGTTCGCGCAGGTCCCCCAGGCGCTGCTGGCGAAGCGTGTCATCGCTATCGCGCAGGTCATGAACCTTGAGGCCCGGCCAGGTCGAATGCGCTTGCCACTGTTGACGGCCGTCGGCCAGAAAGCGCGTCTTGAGCATCGGATGCCGTTCGATCAACTGATAGATGGCGGCTTCCAGCACCTGTGGTGTCAGGCCGCGACCGTCGAATTCCTGATAAAGATGACAACCCACGCCACCCAGCGGCTGTTCACTGGAACGCCCCACTAGATAAGCATGCTGCACACTGGTCAGGGCGAACGGCTGGCCGTCGCTCATGAGCGCAAGCGGCTCGTCGTTGCTGGCGACCTCGGCGCTGTTGACTTGAACGGGCGCGCTGCTCAGCAGTTGCTGCCAGCCCTGCAGTGTCGGCTGGTCATAGAGGTCGCTGAGGGTCACTTTGAAACCCAGACGGCGAAACCGGTTGAGCCAGGCCATCAGGTGCATCGAGTCCATGCCCAGCTTCAACAGGTTGGCGTCATCCGCCAGCTGCTCCGGGGACAGACGCAGTTGCCTGGCGATGTCCTCGCCCAGCAGGGCGGGGTCGAAAGCTTGAGGTGGCGTACCGCGAGCAGTCGAGGCTTTTCTGGTCGATGTGTACATGGTGAGACTCCATCCAGACAAGTACTCGTGCCGCGCTCAGGATGGCGCGGCCCAGGGGGTTCAGGTGTGCAGATGCCAGTTCCGAGCCTGGCTCTGGCGGTTCCACAAGCGGGCGTACAGCCCTTGCTGCGCCAACAGTTCATCGTGGCGGCCCTGTTCCACGATGCGTCCGCGATCCATGACCAGAATCTGGTCGGCGTGCTGGATGTTGTGCAGGCGATGGGCGATGACCAGTACCGTGCGATCACGTACCAGCGCATCAAGGCCCCGCTGAATGGCGGCTTCCGAAGACGGATCGACGCTTGAGGTGGCTTCGTCGAGCAGCAGGATCGGGCTGTTTTTCAGCAGCGCACGGGCGATGGAAAGGCGTTGCCGTTCACCGCCCGACAGCCAGCCGCCGCCTTCGCCGATGCGCGTGGCATAGCCGTCGGGCAGCGCCTCAATGAACGTGTGAGCATGGGCCAGACGTGCAGCGTGAATGACCTCCTGCTCGCTGGCGTCGGGCTTGCCGACCAGCAGGTTGTCGAGCACCGTGCCGGAGAACAGGGTGACGTCCTGAAAGACCATCGATATGTGCTTTTGCAGGTGATCACTGCCGATGTCTCGCGCCTCGATGCCGCCAATCTGTAACTGACCGCTGTCGATGTCCCACAGGCGGGCGACCAGCTGCGCCAGGGTGCTTTTCCCCGCGCCGCTGGGGCCGACCAGTGCAGTCAGGGTGCCAGCGGCCAGATGGCACGAAAGCCCTTCGATAACCGGCGCTTCGCGTCCGGCATAGCTAAAACACACCTCTTTGAGGTCGATATCGAAATGTCCGGGGCTGCGTGGCTGCGCCGGCTCGGGCATCGGTTGCTGGTCGAGCAACTGCTCGGTGCGCGACAGCGCGCGGTGGCCGAAGCGCAGCAACAGAATGGAAAACCCCAGATCGATGGCCTTGCGATACAGCGGCCAGGCCAGCACGGTGAAGATCATCAGGTGCTGAATGCTCATCTGTCCGTTGAGCAGCAGGTTGCAGCCCAGCAGCACCATGAGGATGAAACCGGCCTCGATGACCAGACCGAACAGGGCGACCCATGCTGCCGGTTTCAGTTCGATACTGACCATGGCCCGGTGTTGCTCGTCCAGCGCTCGATTCAAGCGCTTCAGGGCACTGCCGAAACGGCCGAAGCTGCGGATCACTGCAATGCCCTGAATGTATTCCTGCAGCGCTGCCTGAGTGCGGTTGCTGGTCGCGAGCATAGGGTCGGCGTGCAGCAGCGTTTTGCGGATTGCCACGTAGATTGCCAGCGCTGCAAGCGGCAACGTGACCAACACCGTGCAGGCGAGGAGGGGTTCGAGCCAGAACAGCAGAAGCAGAATAAACGTCAGTTCAGCCAGCGACAGCGCGAACACACCGAGAAAGTGCGACCACAGGTGCTCGACCATGGCCAGATCACTGGTGACTTGAGCGCTGATTTCACCGCTGTGGGCAGTCGCGAACCAGCCGAGCGGCAGCTTTTGTAAATGGTCGACCAGACGCAGGCGGGCATTTGCCATCATTGCGTAGGCACCGGTGAATATCAGCGGTGTGCCGAGGGCGCCGACGACAATTCGCCCGATCAAACAGGCAAGCATGCCCAGCGCCAGCCAGATCAGGCTCCAGCCCTGCAGCGTATTGTCGAACAGGCTCGCCAGCAGCCAGTACAGCAGCAGGTACGGCGCTGCGCTCAACAGACCTTCAAGGACTGCCAGGCGCAAGCCTTGGCTCAGGCGTGGATCGCGTTGCCCTGCGAGGCGTTCGCCCGCGCGCATCAGACTGGAAATCATGCGGGTTCTCCACTGCTCAGTTGCCATTGGCGAATGCGGGTGTGGTCTTGCCAGAGTTGTTGATACAGCTCGCAGTTTTCGAGCAACTGCTCATGGCGGCCGATGCCGAGCACCCGGCCCTGATCGAGGACGACGATGCGTTGCGCGTCGATGACGGTGTGCAGGCGATGGGCAATCATCAGGACGGTTCGGCCCCGGCACAGATTGGCCAGCGCCTGCTGGATCAGCACCTCGTTTTCGCTGTCGGCGTAGGCCGTGGCTTCATCGAGGATCAGCACGGGGGCGTTTTTCAGCAAGGCGCGGGCTATAGACAGGCGCTGGCGCTCGCCGCCGGACAGTTGCGCGCCGGCTTCGCCAATGGCTGTGTGATAACCCTGCGGCAGGCGTTCGATAAAATCATGGGCGCACGCGGCACGTGCTGCGGCTTCGACACTCGCCTGATCGGCGTCGGGGTTTGCCAGGCGCAGGTTGTCGAGCACCGATCCGTCAAACAGGTGCACGTGCTGAAACACCGTCGCGACCCGATCAAGCAGGGCCTGCAGTGGCCAGTCGCGCAGCTCGGTGCCACCCAGGGTGATGCTGCCGCTGTCGGCGTCGAACAACCGGCTGACCAGTTGCGCCAAGGTACTTTTGCCCGAACCGCTGGGGCCGACCAGGGCGGTCAACTGACCTGCCTGGGCAGTGAAACTGACGTGATCCAGCGCCTGTCTTTCGCCATAGCCGTGGCAGACGTTTTCCAGGCACAGGTCCAGCGGGGCATCAGGGCTTTGCGCATCGGCGTTGTCGCTCAGCGGCAGGCTGAGCAGCACGCTGTTGATCCTCGCCAGCGCTGCATTACGCTGCACCTGATCGCCGAGCATGTAGGTCAGGCGCAACAAGGGCATCAGGGCGGCAGGTGCCAGCAGCAGAAACAACAGCAGGGTTTCCAGCGTGACAGTGCCGTTGAGCAGCAACCAGGCGCCCAACGGTGCAACGATCATCAGGCTGGCGCTCAGCAGCCCTGAGAACACCACCCAGAACAGCGAACTCTTGCGGGCAAACCCGGCCACCCACTCTGCCGCACCGCGTATGTCGTTGCTCAGCGAGCCGAAGCGCAGGCTGGTCAGGCCGAAGCTTTTCACCACCTGAATGCCTTGCAGATACTCGCTGAAACTTTGTGAAATACGTTGCTGCATGCCTTGCCACTGCGCCATGCGCTCGGCCGAGCCCTTCACCATCAGCATCTGTGCAAGAAACGCCAGCGGCAGCGGGGCGATACAGGCCAGTGCCAGCCGCCAGTCAATGATGAACAGCACCGCCAGGGTCAGCGGCGGCATGATTGCGGCTGAAATAGAGTCGGGCAGCGAGTGAGCGAAGAACCCTTCAAGCGCACCGACATCGTCACTTATTGTGCGACGCAGGTCGGCACTGCTGTGCTGGCTGAAAAAGCTCAGTGGCACTTCGCCCAAATGCCGGGCAATCCGGCTGCGCAACTGACGCAGCAGCTCGAAGGCTGCCAGATGTGCGCTCACATGGCTGAGGGTCATGATCAACCAGCGCAGCAGCACCGCCGCCAACGCCCAGAGGCCCCAGACCAATGCCGCATGTGCATCAGGCAAGGGGCTCAGCAAGACCTGCGCGATTTTGTAGATGCACCACAGCGGTACAAGGCTCAGCAGCGCTGACACCACAGCGCAACCGATCGCCAGGGCAAACATGCCCGGTGCCAGTCTGAGCAGCCCGGTATGGTTGAGGGGGCGGGTTGTGGGCCTGTCGGCAGCATCATGATTGCGCGTCATTGGGCACTCCTTGGGTATCTGTACCGGTCATTTCGCCATGCAGCGGCTGACGAGCACCCGAAAGGGCGGCCGACGCTGTTGCCGATGAATGGGTTCGGTGGCTTCTCGATGAGGCTCATGCACGTGTGCGCGAGCCTGGTCGAGTCTGTTCAGATCAAAAGCTGATTTTGGTACTCAGCCCCAGTTCCCGGCCCTGTCCGGGCTGGCTGAACTGCGCGCCGCCAGACAGATAGGAATAGGTGCGGTAGTCCTTGTCGCCGAGGTTGTTGCCGTACAGCGCAACCTCCAGATCAGGTGTGGGCAGCCATGCCAGTCGGGCGTCCACCAGGCTATAGCCGCCCTGCGACACCTCGTTGTCGACGTCGAAATAATGCTTGCCGGTGTAACTGATCCCGACGCTGGGTCGCACCTCGCCCAGCAGGCCGTCGAAGTAGAAGCTGTGTTCGGCCGATGCGCGCAAGGTGCGTCCGGGCGTGTAGGTCAGGCTGTTGCCCTGGCGTTCGGAGTCAAGCATGCGGTTGCGGTTGACGGTGCCCGCCAGACGAATCAGGGTGGCCTCATCTGCATGCCAGTCCATGGACAGCTCCGCACCTTCACTGCGGGCCTTGCCGATGTTGCTCAGCGACTGGGTGCCGGTGCCAGCGGCGCCGATGAATTGCTGCACGTCGTCGATATCGATGCGGTACAGCGCGGCGTTGAGCCACAGGCGCTGATCGAACAGGCTGGATTTGACGCCGATCTCCGTGTTCAGCGATTTTTCCGGCGCATACGCCACGGCACCTGGGGTAATGGCGCCAATACGATTGTAGCCACCGGCCTTATAGCCCTTGCTGACCGAGGCATACAGCCGCATGTCCGGAGTCGCCTGGAAGCCCAGGGCAATCTTGGGCGTGGTGCTGGTGAACGTGTCGTTACCGCTGTAAACGAAGCCTGGCGTAAAGGCTGCATCGACCTGGGTGTAATCGGTTTCGGCTTTTTCCACGCTGTGCCGCGCGCCCAGTGTCAGGTCCCAGCGCGGTGCCAGGTGCCAGGTGAATTCGCCAAACACTGCTTTCTCGGAACTATCGATGCGGCTGTCGGCCACGCCATACACGCCGAACAGCGGGGCGCTGCTGTCAGTTTCGCGCTCTGAGTGGCTGCGGCTCTTCTGCCAGTAAAGGCCACCTACCGCGTCCCAGGCACGGTCGTCGCCCTGAGTGGAAAGACGCAGTTCCTGGCTGACGGTGCGCTGGGTTTCGGGCCAGTGAAAACCCAGATCGCCGTACAGTCGCTCGTGGCGATAGTTCTGCAAAGAGGTGATGGAGGTCAGTTTGAGCGCATCGCTGAGGTTCCAGTCCAGCGTTGCACTGCTGGTTTCCACGCGGCGCACATAGACCGACTCCAGCAGCGGAACACTTGCCCGACGCTTTTCATACGTGGCGTCTGCCAGATACTGCTCGTTGTAGGAGGTCAGGCGATCACGGGCATAGGCCAGCTTGAGGCTGAAGTCTTCGTTGGGCTTGAAGGTCAGACCGACATTGCCGCCCCCGTTGTCGCTGTCGCCGTGATGCTCGCTGCGGGTCAGCTCGCCGTCGGTGTCGTCGTGATACACGGTGCCCTGTATGAACAGTTTGTCGTCCACCAGCGGCGTCGAGCCGGTCGCCGATACTTGTTGGTGCAGATTGCTGAAGCGGCTTTGCAGCGTGGCGGTCGGCGTGTTGTCCGGCTGACGGGTGAGGATATTCAGTGCCCCGGCGTGGGCATTACGCCCGTAAAGCGTGCCTTGCGGGCCTTTGAGCAGTTCGATGTGTTCGATGTTGAGCAGTTGCTGATTGAAGGTGCCCAGGTATTGCGGCACACCATCGACATAAATGCCGACAGGCGCATTGTAGGGGTCAGAAGATGAAACGCCGCGCAGGCTCAGGCTGGGGAATACGCTTGCGCCGGTGTTGCGCATCAATAGTTCCGGAAATACTCTCTCCAGGTCGCCGCTGGCATAGACATTGGCGCGTTCCAGATCCGCCTGGCTTGCCACCGACAACGCCAGGTCGGTCTGGTCCTGAGACTGCACGCGCTTGCCGGCCGTTACCTGCATGTCAGGCAAGGTCATTACATTATCGGCCAGCGCCTGATGGGAAACCGCGAGCATGATTGCCAGGCTGAGTAGGGAACGTTGCATGAAAAGACTCGGGTGAAAGGGAGTGGCCGTATTCTCTGGACTTAACCGTTTCATTGCGCGTGCGATCAGGGTCGAAATGCGCGCAATCGGTACTTTAGTTGATAAGTGTTATCATTTGAGTCTGATTCCCAAACGAGTGCATGCCGATGAGCCTCAATCATTATTGCGCTGACTACGAGCTGCCCAAGGTTCTGACCGATGAAGTGGGTGATGAGCTTGATATCCGGCTCATTGACTGGCAGGTCGACGAAGACCGGCATCTGGATGCTTTCTGCGAAGCGTCGCTGACCGTCTCGTACCACGCCAACTGCTCGGGTTGGCGTTATTTCGCCGACACCTCGCCCCTGAGCTGGCGTGAAGATCACTGCTGCCTGTTCCATTCGACGGTTCCGGTCAGAGGCGAGGGTTTCGTACCCGCTGGCACCTGCTGGCGCGGTGTGAATATCAGTTTTGCCGCGCACCGATTGGGCATGCTCGATCTGGCCGGGCAACTGTTCGATTATCAGGGGCCTTGGGAAAACACCCGTTCTCAGGATCGCACGGCCCGGCTTGTGCAGTTTCCGGCACCCCAGGTGGTAAGACGGATCGGCCAGGAAATGCTCGGCTGCAAGCTTGAAGGGATCGCCAGGGATTTGCTGCTGCGTGGCAAGGCCTATGAAATGCTTGGCCAACTGACGGCTCATATTCAGGACCTGGCCCATTTCACCGGGCTCAACGCGGGGGGCCGTGACCTGATGCGCGTCGAACGGGCGCGCAAGCTGCTGGAGGCGCACCCCGAGCAGGACTGGACCATCGAATCACTGGCCCAGTCGGTGGAACTCAACACCAAAAAGCTCAAGCAGGGGTTTCGTCAGAGCTACGACAGCGGCGTCTACGGCTATCTGCAGAAAGTCCGCATCGAGCGGGCGGCGCAACTGTTGAAGCAACAGGGGGCGGTCAGCGAAGTGGCGGCGGCAGTGGGTTATTCCAGTGCCAGCCATTTCGCCAAGGTGTTTCGCCGCTACTACGGCATCAACCCACTGCACTTCAGCGCAATGGCTGCCGAACAGGTCCATGAACAGGCTGTGGTCCTGCCCGCAGGCTAAAAATCATAGGCAATCTTGCTGTACCAGAAGCCGCCGCCCGGATAGAACGGTGAGTTGCCGTACAGATTCAGCCCGACGGCGGAAGGGATTGCGTGTTTGTCCGGGCGCACGTCGAAAATATTGGTGCCGCCCAGGCTCAACGTGATGTTGTCGTAGAGGGTGTACGACACATCCAGGTCGGTAATCCATTTGGCTCCGAAACTGCGGTCGCCGCTTTCCAGTTGCTGGAGGGTCTTGACCTTGCCGTAGCGGGTGGTTTGCAGGTTCACACCCAGATCGCCCAGCGTCCATTTGCCGCCCAGCACCCATTTGGTTTTTGGCTGTGCGTCGGTGAGGTCGCCTTCGCGGGCGCGGCCGACCCAGGTCAGGCTGCCGCCGGGGTTGCTGCCCAGGCCCTGCAAGGCTGCCGGCGCATCTTTGACGTCGGTGATGACGGTCTTGTTGTAGTTGAACCCGGCGCTCCAGCGCACATCGCCCCACGCGCCGTACTGACTGGAGTGGTCGAGGACGATGTCCAGGCCGCGGGTTCGGGTGTCGAAGGCGTTGGCGTAATAAGAGGTCCAGGTGCTGGTGTCGACACCTTGTGCAGTGAGCGTCGGTGCCAGCGCCGGGCCGTACAGGCTTTCGGTGCGCGCGATGCGGTCGGCGATTTCGATCCAGTAGGCGTCTGCCGTCAGGCTGGTACGCGGTGCCGGTTGCCAGGTCACGCCAACGCCCAGATTGCGCGATTTTTCCGGGTCCAGAGTGGTCGCGCCAAGTGCCTGGGCCAGCGCCGAGTTGACCGGCGCGATGCGCGTCACGGCGGGCACGATGGTGCCATCCGGCGCAGCACCGACCCGGTTATCCGAGATGCTGTAGCCGGTCTGGGTCAGCGAGGGCGCACGAAAGCCCGTGCCGACGGTGCCGCGTACCGCGAAGGTATCGGTGAATTCATAGCGCGAGTTGAGCTTGGCGCTGACCGTGTTGCCCGAGTCATCGTCGAAGTGCTCGGCGCGTAGCGCCAGATCGACAAACAGCGGTTCGATCGGGGTGATGCCGAAATCCACGTAGGCCGCATAGTTGTTGCGTTGCAGGCGGGTGGCGTCCTGCGGCGAGATGACCGCGGCGGCCTGCGCGGCAATCGATGCCAGTTGCCCGGCCAGCGGGCTGGCCTGACCGTTGGGCAGGCTCGCCGGAAAGCGATAACCGCCCACCTGATAAGCCTGCGCGTCGCCGGAGAACGTCCGAAAACGCTCCCACCGATGTTCCAGCCCGGCGGACACTTGCAGCGGCACGCCAAACAGCCCGTCGAAGGCGCGGGTGATGTCGAGGTTGTTGACCCATTGCTCGAATCGATACGTCGCCAGGTCATCGAATGATGTCGGGGAGGCCGGTCCCAGCGACGGGTTGATGGTCAGGTCGCTGTACTGATGATTGTTGTTGCGCCCGTAAGTGGTGCTCAGGTCCCAGTTCCAGCCCAGCGCCTGGCCCTTGCCACCGATCAGGTACTGATAGTCAGTGTCGTCCAGGTTGTTGAGCGGGTAATAGCCGTCGGCAAACAGCTCGGGAATGTTGGCGTTGCCGTTGGGGTAGCGGAAGTAGTTATTGATGATGGCGTCGCGCTGCCCATAGGTGCCGTAGGAATACAGCGTTGTCTGGTCATCCAGCGGCAGTTCGGCGTTGTAGGCCAGGTTGAATGCCTTGATCTGCGGGTCGCCATTCTTGACGCCGACCCGATCCCACGTCGCTTCCCTGGGGTCGCCGGGAAAGTAGGCGGTATTGGTGGCTTTGTCGTTCCAGCTGGCATCACCACGTTTGCGGGCGTCGGCTGAAAGGTGCAGAAAGCCGCCATCGCCCAGCTCGAAACCAGTGTCGCCTTCAAACTTGCTGACTTCGCCTTCGCCGCTGTACAGCTTGCCGTATGTCAGCCCCAGATGACCGCCCTCGGCGCCGGATTTGAGAATCACGTTGATCACCCCGGCAATCGCATCCGAGCCGTATTGCGCAGCGGCGCTGTCCTTGAGCACCTCGATTCGCTCCACCGCGCTGATCGGGATCATGTCGATGTCCACCGAGTTCGCGCCGCTGCTGTCGGTCGAGCCATTGGCGGGCAGGGCGCTGTTGTGGCGACGTTTGCCGTTGACCAGCACCAGCGTGTAGGCCGGTGCCAGGCTGCGGTTGGACAGCGGGCGGATGGTCGAGTTATAGCCCGCGACGTTGGTGCCGTAATTGAAGGACGGCAGCAGTTTGGCGATGGCTTCGGTCAGGTCGGCGCGGCCGGTCTTGAGCAGTTGATCGCTGGTCACGATGTCTACCGGGGCCGGGCTGTCGGTGACGGTGCGCTGCGTGCCACGCACCCCGGTGGAGATCACCGTGACCTTCTCCAGGCGGGCTTCCTCTTGCGTGGATTTTTCGGCGGCCTGAGCCGGATTCATCAGGCCGAGGCTGGCGAGCGCCATGCCTTTGATCAACGGGGTGCGCAGGGTGTGGCAGATGGCGCGAGCAGGGAGGGCCATAACACGGTGATCCTTGTGAGCATTGAGAAAGGTCTTGGGCACCTCCACAGGTCAGGGTCGGTCTGCTGGCGAATATAGAGTTATGAAAGCAGGCTGGGAAAGGCCTTTTGGTTATATGTTAATTATAAATGTATTGAATTATATAAGTCTGTTACATGAATGTTTTGCATTTAATGCCAGACGTGCCTGTGGCGTCTGCGAAGGCTTGGTGATTGTCGAACCGCCTGTGCTGTTTTGTCGCACCGTGCAGCGCAGCCCATGAGGCCGACGTTTGCGCGCCTGCTCATGGTTTGATACAGGATTGTCGGTATTCCCCACCGCCCTTGAGTGGTAAATTCGCCGCCTTTGAATTTGTCTGAACCCACGCGCCTTATCCTCCAGGGGACGTAAGACATGACGTACCGACCGACCCGCCGCGAGGTGGTCACAGGCCTCTCGTTGCTGAGCCTTGGCCTGCTGACTGGCTGCGGCAATTCCAATGCCTTGCCGTTCAAGCATGGCAAGGACATGAGCAACGAGATTGTTGGCCGCAACTTCCGGCTTAAGGATTCGCAAGGCAACGTCAAGACGCTTTCGAGTTTTCGCGGCCTGATGCCGATGATTTTCTTCGGATTTACCCAATGCCCGGCCATTTGCCCGACGGCGCTGGCGCGCGCAGCGCAGATTAGAAAGCTGATGGGCGAGGAGGGCAAGACGCTCCAGGTGGTGTTCATCACTCTGGACCCGGAGCGCGATACGCCTGATGTGATCGACGCCTACGTAAAGGCTTTCGATCCGACCTTCGTCGCCTTGTCCGGTACGCTTGAAGAAACCGTCGCGACGGCCAAGGAGTTCGGCGTGTTTTTCGAGAAAGTCCCGCTGGGCGATACCTACACGATTTCCCACACCGCCACCAGTTACGTCTACGACACCCGTGGCGTCCTGCGTCTGGGCTTGTCGCACAGACTGTCCGCCCCACAATGCACCGAAGATCTGCTCACTTTGATGGAAGTATGCTGATGACCGTTCTGATTCGTAACGCCGTAAAGCCACTGTTGCTGACCCTTTCGCTGCTCGGTCTGAGCGCTCAGGCGCTGGCCGACACCAAAGTCGATGATGCCTGGGTGCGTGCCACCGTGCCGGGCCAGCCTGCCACAGGCGCGTTCATGCACATCACGTCCAGCACCGACAGCAAACTGGTGGACGTTACATCACCTGTTGCCAAAACCGTGCAGATCCACCAGATGAGCATGAAAGGCGATGTGATGAGCATGCAGCGTGTCAGCTCGGTCGACCTGCCGGCGGGCAAACCGGTGGTGTTCGATGCCAACGGCTACCACGTCATGTTCATGGGCCTGTTGGCGCAGGTCAAAGAGGGCGACAAGGTGCCACTGACCCTGATCGTTGAAGATGCCAAGGGAGTGAAGGAGTCGATTCAGGTTACCGCAGTGGCCAAATCGCTGACCACTGACGAACACGGCGGGCACGGTGACCACAGCGGTCATTGATGTGCTGGCTGGTGCGTGTGTCTGAGCAAACGCGCATTCAAGATCGGACGCGGAGCGTCGGCATGATAGTCGCCCAGACAACTATCGTTCCTTACGCTCCAGCGTAGGAATGCAGTGGGTGACGCTCTGCGTCACAGATCTGCGCCACGCCGCGCAATCAAGATCGGACGCGGAGCATCGGTACGAGATTCAACGAGTTTCGCGTAGGACGAAGTACATCGCGCCGCAACGGCAACGATCAGTCCAGCAACTGCACCAGCCACGGCTCCATCGCATCCGAACTTACCTCAAGCAGCGCCAGCGTTACCGGCAACTTGAATCGTCTTCTTCCGGCACTACCCGGATTAAGGTACAGCGTGTTCCCGCGCCATTCGATGAGGGGTTTGTGGGAATGGCCGGTAACGACCAGTTTTACGCTGTCATCCAGCAGCGCAGGAACGTCGGCGATGTCGTGGACCAGCAGGACTTGCCAGCCTTGGATGTCGAAGCGCAGATGATCGGCGATGGGTTTTGCCCATTCTGCGTCTACATCATTGTTGCCGCGCACGATGTGCAACGGGGCGATGGCGGCGAGTTGCTCGACGATATCCTGGCTGCCGATGTCACCCGCATGGATGATGGCTTCGCAGCCCTCAAGCGCCGCGATGGCTTCGGGTCGGAGCAGCCCGTGGGTGTCGGAAATCACGCCAACTTTCATGCAATGCCTCGGGTCTGGGCAGGGTGGGCGCGCAGTGTAACCCGTTGCGTTTCCCCCAACCGATTAAGACTATGGTTATTGATCAGGCCCAAGCGCCAGCACCAGTCGCTCCAGCCCTATGCCAAACCCGGCACCCTCCCGATAGGCCCCGCCACCCACCACCTGTTGCTGCGCACCCAATTTCGGGCAGCGCACCTCGAAGCCATTGCCTTCCAGGTAATAACTCAGGCCTCGTTTGACGGCAATGTTCAGCTGATAATCCAGCCCCAGAAAGTCGAGAAAGCCAGTGCATATTGCCTGGCTGCGCAGTAATGATTGCTGCGGCGAGTGGCCAAGAATTTCCAGCCCCAACTGAGTAAATTCCCGATAGCGCCCAGCCTGGGGCCGTTCATACCGGTAACAGCGCGCCACATAGAAAAACAGCGCTTCGCATCGTCCGTTCAACAGCAATTCGCTGCGCTCCTGAAACAGCGCAGTTGCCTCGGGGATCAGGCAGCAGGCGCGCCCGGCCTTGTCGTTGAAGGCCCACATCTGGCCGATGATTTCGCTGCCGCCGGCTTTTTCGATAAACGTGTCCTGACCCCATAAAGCCGGGACGATTGCTTCCTCAGCGCCCGCTGCGATGAAGATAGCTCCGGAAACGGTTTTCCGTTTCACGCAGAATTGCAGCTTCTGGTCCGGTCACGATGCGGGTTCCGCGTAGCATGGTCATAGATGTGATCTCCACTGATTTTCGGGTAACTGATTCTTTGGTGAGTAACCGGGCAATAAAACCAGGCAATAAAAAAGGCGCCGTGGGCGCCTTGGTCTGTTTCACTGATGGTCAGAGCATGAACCTAAGCCTGACCAATCGATGAGCACAAGCAACCGCAGCACCTTGAGATGGGGCCGTGATGGTGATGTCGGTTGCTATGAGGAATTTGATTCATGGCTGATCCTTGCATGCTTTCAGCTATTGCTCAAGCGGCGATCGATCGCCCGGGCTTATCTCAGGCGCGCCATGCTCAAGGCATCGACATATGCGCCATCGCGTACCGCGTAGTTGCGCAGACGGCCTTCGACTTCAAAACCAAACTTGCGATAGAGACCTTGTGCGGCCTCATTGTCGGCATACACGGTCAGTTCTACCCGGTGCAGGTTCATCCAGTTATCTGCCACGTCCAGCGCCGCTGCCAGCAACTTCGAGCCAATGCCTTTGCCGTGCCAGGCCGAGGCGACGCCCATGCCGAACGCGCCGACATGGCTTTGCCTGCTGCGTGAGTATTGTTCCAGGCCGATGCTGCCGATCACCTCGCCGCCGTTCAGCGCGACCAGTTTTACCTGTCGTTCAGTGCTGTTGGCCAGGCGTTGGCGCCAGACCTCGATGGACTGATAAGGCATTTGCAAAACCTGACGGCAGACCGCTGGCTCGTTGTAGAGCGCGGTCACACCTTCAAGGTGGGTTTCAGCCATGCGCTGAATGACGATTTGCGGGGCAGGAGCGTGCACGTTGATTCATTCCTTGAAGTGAAACGGGTCGAGCATGTCAGATAAAGCCTCTCGACATTGACTTGTAGCCGAGACAAGCGGGTCAGACGATGTACTCAGGCTTGCCCATTGCTTGCCACTCGGCAAATCGGGCATCCATGAGCGGGGACAGTTTGTCAAAATTGGCCCATGTATCGGGAACGCTGTAAACCTCATCCTGGGTCACGCTGAATGCGAGCAGGTAGTCGTCAATGTAGCGGCTGTCATTGTTCAGACCCTCGTAGTAAGCCAGCGCGAAAGCATTGCCGATGTCGTTGAATTCTTGATCGGTGAGCTTCTCGTCGAGCATCGATATTACGAAAGCGCTGCCGGTAAGCTCGCGTTTTGTGAGCGCGGCGACTTCACTCTCGGCGTCTTCAAGCAGTTCCTCGCTGGCAAGTTTGTTCAGCAGCATCCAGGCCAGGAACATACCGATGTGCGTCGCACCGGCTGCGCTTGGAAGATCGCTGGGGAAATTGCCGTTGTAGTGCCATGAGGCGTCGTCGTATTTCATTGCTGCTCCGCTGGAAATGGGAATTCCTGTCGATTTTTCAGAACCACTCTGGCAGCGGATTACCATGACTGCAAGCAACGGGCCCTTGGCAGTTCGGTTCCGTGAACGGGCGCCGCTATGGTTCAAGGCCGAAGTACTGGACGTGGCGGCCCTGTTTATGGGGCATTGCTCGCGCTCTATTTACACCATCATCCGGGCGATTATCTGCAGCATCGATTGCGCGGCTCCATCAAAAATAAGCAGTTGCCTCTGCCTGCTCATAAGTGTACCGTTGTGTTCACTTATGAAGAGGGTCGCATCATGTTAGCCACTTCGGTCGTCCAGCTGTCGCAGGAATCCATCAAGCCAGCTATTGGCGCGCGTATTTTCAACAGCAAGCAGGAGTTGCTGTCGGGTCAATTCGCCGGGGCAATCCGAGAACTGCTGGAGCAGCGAGGCGTGCTGGTGTTCCCGAAGATTCACTTTTCCGATGCTGAACAGATCGCTTTCACTCGCACGCTCGGGACTTTTTCCCCGGAAGCCAGCGATGGCCAGAACATCACCAAAATCAGTCTCGATGTAAAAGAGAACCCGGCGGGAGCCGAGTTTCTCAAGGGTTCGCTTTACTGGCACATCGACGGTACGAGCAGTGACGCGCCAATTCTAGCCTCGCTGCTGTCTTGCAAGGTGCCCGCCAGTTGGGGAGGCAACACCGGCTTTTGTAATACCTACGCGGCTTACGAGGCGCTTGGCGATGCTGACAAACATCGTTACGAAAGCTTGCGAGTTATTCACGCGCCATGGGCATCGTTACTCTATTACAATCCGGAACCTGGTCTTGCCATGCTCAAGGCAATGCAGGCTATCGGCGAAAAGGAGCTGCCGCTGGTGTGGAAGCACCGTTCCGGCCGCAAGTCGCTGATTCTGGGGTGTACGGCGCAGCATGTCGTGGGGAACAGTCTGGCGCAGAGCGCGCAGATTCTGGTGGGTTTGCGCGAGTGGGCCACGGCAGAGGCGTTCAGTTACAGCCATACGTGGCAGGTGGGTGATCTGGTGATATGGGACAACACCGGCACCATGCACCGCGCAGAGGCGTACGACCCTGAATGCGGGCGCATGATGCACCGCACCAAGCTGCAAGGCGAGGAGCCTTTCGAGTGAGCCGAGGGTGGCAACACGCGAGCGACGGCCCGGCCTGTATAGCGGTCGCTCATCTTGAACCGAATCGTTTTACCTGAGTGGAGAAGCGATATGTGCGGACCTAAAGAGCCCATCGCGGGTGTATTTCTACTGTTGGTGCTGGCTGCCGGAGGCTGGGTGGCTCAGGAGCCGTTCCCTCATTTCGGGATTGATGTGTCTGCAGAGACGTTGCTGAACGCAGCGGGCTCGGCTAGGACTGTTTCTTCCCGTTACAGGGTGCAGTTCGACGAAAACCGATTTACCAGCGCCATGCTCGAACCCGTGCCGATGTACGCGCTGGTGGATGAACCCGCCAGGCCGTAACCTGACCTGGCCAACGCCGCAACTGCTGGCCGTTGCGGCTAGTCTGCTTCGCTCATGTTGGCGAAGAAAATACACCCGATCAGCCGCGCGAACAGGGTCAGCGTTTCTGCAAGTTCCGGATCGTCAAACAGCGTCACGCGTGAGTCCAGCGCACACATCGCGCCATACAGCCTGCCGTCCGGAAGAAAGATCGGCACGCCAGCATAACTCTCGATAGCAAACCGCTTCACAACAGGGAAGTTCGCGTACCGGCCGCTTTTACTGATCTGCGGAATGAACAACGCCTGGGGGTTGATACAAAACTCACCGCACAGCGTTGTCTCCAGCGCGAAGACTTCACCTTCGTCTATCCCAAAGTCAGTGGGGTCATATACCGAACAGGCTATCCAGTCTTCGTCGGTAAACTTCGCAATACTCGCAAAGCGCATGCCTGTCAGACGGGTAACCAACCGCAAAACGTTGGTGGTTGCTTCGATCTCGGCAATTGCAGAACGCTCCTCGTTGGTCAAGGTGCCTTTTGAGGCTGTCAACTGCATGCCATTCTCCGGAATACTTTGTGTGTGCGGCTGCCCATGCTAACTGACCCGGATGAAAAAGCTAGATGCGTTACAAGCAGTTGCGGATTATTTGTGAGCAAGAATATTGACGCCAAGTTTAAAGTTTGAGATCGGGCTGCCGACATACGTATGTTGTATAGGCAGGGATCAGCCTCGTATATCCACTCGTTGGCCTACCAAGAGCAAATTACTTTGAAAAACACTCTGAGCAATATTTCTGTCAGGTCCAAGCTAGCGCTTGGGTTTGCTCTGGTCATCGTGCTGACGGTGCTGATTGCGCTGACCGGCTGGACCGGTATCACTTCGCTGAGCGAACGAAGCGAAAGGATTGCCGACATTGGCAAGATGAGCACCTTGACTCGCGATGTGCGCATCGCACGTCTGGCGTACTGGATTAACTACGATGCCGAACGTGCCAGCGATTGGTTGAAGGCTCTTGAACGCCTCGAAGCCCACGTCAAGTATGCGCAAGAGGTATTCGACTCTCCGCTGAACATACCGCTGGTGAACGCTGCCGCCGAAGCGCTGGTTGAATACCGGGTTCACTATGACAACCTGATGCGCGCAACAGCCGCCCGCGAGGCAACCCGTGGAGCGTTTGGCCAGTACGCCGATGCCGGGGCTGAGGACTTGCAGAAGCTGAACGCCTTCGCCAGGTCGGACGAGGGCAGCGCCTCACAGCGCGACGCCATTGTTCAGGCAATGACACTGTTTCAGAAAATGCGTTTCGATCTGCGTGGTTATACCTATTCTTTGAAGGCTGAGAACAGGGCGCCCGCAGAAGCTTCAATGAGCGCAGTCATTAACTTTGTCAAAGGCCTGCAAGGCTTCGACAGTCAGTCTGCAACGATCAAGCACCTCGTGGATTCCATGGTCAGTTACCAGAACACCATGAATCAATTCACCGCCGCACAGGCATCCATCGATCAGGCTCAGGCGGGTATCACCAAAGTTATCGGGGTTCTTTTCAAATCGGCCGACCAATTGTCTGCCAATCAGGTCAGTCTGCGCATAGAAGACGTTGATCAGGCCCGGACGCTGCTCTCGGTATGGTTGGTTGCGGCGCTGATTATGAGTTTCCTGGCTGCGTGGGTGATAACCCGCCTGATCGTAGGCCCGTTGCTCGAAACACTGAAACTGGCCGAACGTGTGGCTGATGGTGATCTGACCCACAACCAGGCGGTTACCCGCAAGGATGAGCTGGGACGCTTGCAAGGCAGCATGCTGCGCATGACCACCAACCTGCGCGAGCTGATCGGTGGGCTGCGTGACGGCGTGACGCAAATTGCCAGCGCTGCCGAGCAGTTGTCGGCAGTGACCGAGCAGACCAGCGCCGGTGTCAACAGCCAGAAAAGCGAGACCGATCAGGTGGCGACCGCCATGCATGAGATGTCGGCCACCGTTCAGGAAGTCGCGAGAAACGCCGAGCAGGCATCCCATGCGGCGGTCAACGCTTCGAAAGAGGCGCGTGAAGGCGACGGCGTCGTTTCCAAGGCGGTGACGCAGATCGAGAAGCTTGCGACTGAAGTGCAGAACTCCAAATCCGCCATGGACGAGCTCAAAAGCGAAAGCAACAAGATTGGTGGTGTGCTGGACGTCATCAAGGCGGTGGCCGAGCAGACCAACCTGTTGGCGCTCAACGCTGCTATCGAAGCAGCGCGCGCCGGGGAAGCCGGGCGAGGTTTCGCGGTGGTTGCTGACGAAGTGCGAAGCCTGGCGCAGCGCACCCAGACATCGACAGAAGAAATCGCTGCGTTGATCAGCGGGCTGCACAGCCGCACCTCGCACGTGGCGACAATCCTCGACAACAGCCAGGCGCTAACCGCCAACAGCGTCGAGCTGACCCGTAACGCGGGCGTCTCTATCGGTAATATCACCCAGGCGATCTCGACCATCGAGACGATGAATCACCAGATTGCTGCGGCGGCTGAAGAGCAGAGCGCAGTTGCCGAAGAGATCAACCGCAGCGTGCTGAATGTTCGGGATATTTCCGAACAGACGGCGTCGGCCAGCGAGCAAACCGCCGCATCGAGCGTTGAACTCGCCCGCCTGGGTGTTCATTTGCAGAGTATGGTCAGCCGCTTCAAGGTCTGAGTATTTAGCGCGAAAAATCCGGTGCAGGCGCAACGTCTCGCACCGGATGCAACTTTACGTCACACCCTGCCAGCACCTATCGCCCCCATAGCGCTGTCGCAAACTCCACAAAGCTTCTCAGCTTGGGCAGCCGGTAACGGTCTTGCACATACAGCAGGTTCATCGGCCGTCTGGGCAGGTGATAGTCCGGCAACAGCGCTACCAGTCGGCCCTCCTGCAAGTCACGCTGGACCAGCGCATCCGGCAGCATCACCACACCCATCCCGGCGCGCGCCGCCTGATAAAGACCGGCTGATGTGTTGGCCACCATCGAGCCGTCCACGTCCACCAGAACCTCGCCTTCGGGCCCGGTCATGCGCCATTGCGTGCCTGCTGTGCGCCACTCATCGCCGGCCGGGTAGGCGAACGCCAGGCAATTGTGCGCGCGAAGGTCTTCGGGCCGGGTGGGCGCGCTGTGCCGAGCGAGGTAATCAGGTGCAGCGCAGATGGTCAGGGTGTAGTCCTGCAACGGGCGGGCAATCAAGGGCGATGATTGCGCAAGGTTGCCCAGGCGAATGGCGACGTCGAAACCGTTGTCGATCATGTCGAGGCGCTGGTTGGTCAGCACCAGGTCGAGTTTGACGTCGGGAAAGCGCTGCGAGAACCCGACCAGGGCAGGGGCCAGCAGCTCCGAGCCGAAGGTCAGAGGTGCGGTGATGCGCAACGTGCCGGTCGGCTCGCCCTGCGCCTGCTCGGCCAGTTGCTCGGACTGCGCCACCAGCCCCAGCACCTCAAGGCATCGCTGGTAATACGCAGTGCCGAACTCGGTCAACCGCTGGCGGCGAGTAGTGCGCTGCAACAGGCTGACGCCCAGGCGCTGTTCCAGCGCGCGCAAGTGATTGCCGACCATCGTTGTGGAAATCGAGCATGCCTGCGCCGCTGCCGTCAGGCTGCCGGTTTCGACAACCTTTACATACACGCGCATCGCCAGAAACAAATCCATTATCAATCTCAGCTTTAAAATGATTGAAGTATTTCGCCGTTTATCCAGAACAGGTGGTTAACGATACTGCATAAACCGACACATACCCAAGGAGCTTCACGCCATGACCACCGCCTGCCTGATGAGCACTTATCAACCTCTGGCCCTGAGTTTCACCCGTGGCCTGGGCACGCGCCTGTGGGACCAGAGCGGTCGTGAATACCTGGACGCGGTGGCAGGCGTGGCGGTGACCAATGTCGGGCATTCCCACCCTATGCTGGTGGATGCCATTCGCGATCAGGCGGGTTTGCTGTTGCACACCTCCAATCTGTACAGCATTGACTGGCAACAGCGGCTGGCGCAAAAGCTCACCAGGCTGGCAGGGATGGACCGGGTGTTTTTCAACAATTCCGGTGCCGAGGCCAACGAAACCGCACTTAAACTGGCGCGCCTGCATGGCTGGCACAAGTACATCGAGCAGCCCTTGGTGGTGGTCATGGAAAACGCCTTTCACGGGCGCACGCTGGGCACCCTGGCCGCCAGCGACGGGCCGGCGGTGCGCCTGAGTTACAGCGACTTGCCGGGTGATTACATCAAGGTGCCGTTCGGTGATCTGCTCGCGTTCGACAAGGTTTGTGTAACCCACGGCCACCGGATTGCTGCCGTGCTGGTCGAACCGATTCAGGGCGAGGGCGGCGCTCAGGTCGCGCCGGCTGGTTATCTCAAGGCGTTGAGAGAACGTTGCACGCGGCGTGACTGGCTGCTGATGCTCGACGAGATTCAGACCGGCATGGGCCGTACCGGCAAGTGGTTTGCCTTTCAACATGAAGGCATTGTGCCGGACGTCATGACCCTCGCCAAAGGGCTGGGCAATGGCGTACCGATCGGCGCCTGTCTGGCGCGAGGCAAAGCCGCAGAGTTGTTCACGCCCGGCAGTCATGGCAGCACGTTTGGCGGCAACCCGCTGGCGTGCCGGGTCGGTTGCACGGTCATCGACATCATCGAACAGCAGGCGCTGGTAGAAAACGCCGGGGTTCGAGGGCAGCACCTGCTCGGGCGCTTGCAGGAAGTGCTGGGCGGCCATCCGCAGGTCATGCAGGTACGTGGCAGGGGGCTGATGATCGGTATCGAACTGCGCGAGGCTATTCCCGAACTGACCCGCATCGCAGCCGAGCAACATGGCTTGTTGATCAACGTCACGCGGGGCAAAGTCATTCGTCTTCTGCCGCCCCTGGTGCTGGAGGCTGCCGAGGTGGAGCAGATTGTTCAAGGCCTGGCGGCAAGCCTCGACAGCGCGAGCTACCGTGCGCTCGAGCGCTCTGCCTGAACAAGGGATTACGGAAAAGGACTACATCGGGCTGTACCGGGATGACCCATATGCGGTAGAACAGACCAGCATCGCGTCTGTCTGCGCGCGATGGCTACCCAATGGATTTGAAAGGAGCCCACCATGTTGATCCGGTCCCTGACCCTTGCCAGCCTGCTCGTCGCTGCCGGTACAGCGTTTGCCGCTGACAGCGACAACCCTCTGGCGCAGGAGCGCGGCAAGTCGCGCCCTCTGATCATCATCGCGCCGAGCACGATTGACCCCACGCTGGTCAGCCTCAAGAAGGCGCTGGACGAGCCTGCCAACCGCGAAGCCTTTGCGCAACGCAACATGGTCTTGTTCACAGTGGTCAATACGATTGGTGAACGCAACGGCAAGACCCTCGACGCACAGTCGACCATGGCCTTGATCCGTGAGCTGAAACTGGGGGCAGGTGCGCAGACCAAGGTGATTCTGGTGGGCAAGGATGGCGAGAAAAAAATCGAGAAGTCTGGCGCGATAGACCCCAAGGAGATCTTCGCCACCATCGACCAAATGCCGATGCGCGAAAAAGAGGCCGCCGCGCCACCGCCCGAGCCGGAAGCCAAGCCTGCACCGGCTGAAAAACAGGGCAAGCCAGCGAAAGGCGGTGCGCCCGGCAAGACGCTGGACGACTGAAAGATCACGTTGCGCGCGGGTCACCGCGCGTCGCGTGCGTGTAACGTGTTCTGATTACTCGCCGCGAATGTATTGTTCAAGCTGCTGAATGAGGCTGGCCTGCTCGGCGATGGCTTCCTTCACAAGGTCGCCGATGGACAGCAGCCCCAACAACTGACCGTCTTCGACAACCGGCAAATGGCGTAAATGGCTGTCGGTCATAATGCCCATGCAGGTTTCCACGGTCTGTTGCGAGTCGACGGTAATGACTTTGCTGCTCATGATCTCACTGACCGGCGTGCCCACCGACGAACGCCCCTTGAGCACCACCTTGCGTGCATAGTCGCGCTCGCTGACTACACCGACCACCGTGCCGTTTTCCACCACTGGCAGCGCCCCGATATTTTTGTCCGCCATCAGCCTGAGTGCATCGAGCACCATCTGATTCGGGCCAATGGTATGCACGTGCTGGTTGTGCAGGTCTTTCAATTTCAGCAGTTGGGCAACGGTTTTCATGGAGCTCTCCGTGATCAGGACCTGGATAACTGTAGTGCATGTGCGGGACCGCTACAGAATCATGCAGCCGGTGTAAGCGATCAAGCGTTAAATAAGGATGAAGGGCATAGACGCAATCAATGGTCAGTGCCCTGTCAATGTGCTCTCAATTCGATCGCCAGCCGCGCCTTTACGCCAATAGCCACGTAGAATCAGCGTGTCCATCTACAGTTGAGGTTGCAGCGTTGGAGTTACAGCAGGGCTTTATCCTGAGTCGGCACTGGCAAGACACGCCCGCCGGGACAGAAGTCGACTTCTGGTTGGCCACTGATCACGGTCCTCGCCACATTCGTTTGCCTTGCCAGCCCTCTGTCGCTTTTATTCCTGCTGAGCAGGGTGAGCGCGCGCAGTCGTTGTTGCGTACCGAGCGTGGAGTCGATTTGCGCCCGCTGGAACTCTGCGATTTCCGCCATCGACCGGTGCTGGGGGTGTACTGCCAGCAGCATCGACAGCTGATGAACGTCGAAAAACTGCTGCGCAGAGGCAACGTGGACGTCTACGAAGCCGACATTCGCCCGCCTGAACGCTACCTGATGGAGCGCTTCATCACCGCGCCCGTGCAGTTCGGCGGCACGCCCAATGCCGATGGTGTGCTCTGTGACGCGCAGATAAGGCCGGCAGCGGATTACCGGCCCAGGCTGAAACTGGTGTCGCTGGACATCGAAACCACGGCGCGGGGCGAGTTGTATTCCATTGCGCTGGAGGGCTGTGGCCAGCGCCAGGTGTATATGCTCGGCCCGGCCAATGGTGGCGACGAGGCGCTGGATTTTCAGCTCGACTATTGCGACACCCGCGCGCAGTTGCTCGAGCGTCTGAACGACTGGCTGGCGCTGCACGACCCCGACGCGATCATTGGCTGGAACGTGGTGCAGTTCGACCTGCGGGTCTTGCACGAACATGCTCAGCGCCTGCAGGTGCCGCTGCGGCTCGGGCGTGGCGGGGAAGCGATGGGCTGGCGTGAGCATGGCAGCCGCAACAACCACTTTTTCGCCGAAGTCAGCGGGCGGCTGATCATTGACGGTATCGAGGCACTGCGCTCGGCGACCTGGAGCTTTCCCTCGTTCAGCCTTGAGAATGTCGCGCAAACCTTGCTGGGCGAAGGCAAGGCCATCGACACGCCGTATCAGCGCATGGACGAAATCAACCGCATGTTCGCCGAGGATAAGCCGGCACTGGCACGTTACAACATCAAGGACTGCGAGTTGGTGACGCGTATCTTCGCCAAGACCCAGTTGCTGACCTTTCTGCTTGAACGCGCCACCGTGACCGGTTTGCCTGCCGACCGCAGCGGTGGCTCGGTGGCCGCCTTCTGCCATTTGTATATTCCGCTGATGCACCGTCAGGGCTTTGTCGCGCCCAATCAGGGCGAACGCTTGCCTGAAGCCAGCCCCGGTGGCTTTGTGATGGATTCGCAGCCGGGGCTGTATGAATCGGTGCTGGTGCTGGACTACAAAAGCCTTTATCCGGCAATCATCCGCACTTTTCTCATCGATCCGGTGGGCCTGATCGAAGGCATGCGCCAGCCTGGAGACAGCGAATCGGTGCCCGGTTTTCGCGGCGCACGCTTTTCTCGCACGCGGCACAGCCTGCCGGCCATCGTCGAGCGTGTCTGGCAGGGCCGGGAGGCAGCCAAACGTGAGCACAACGCGCCGCTGTCCCAGGCCCTTAAAATCATCATGAACGCCTTTTATGGCGTGTTGGGGTCCAGCGGTTGCCGGTTTTTCGATCCACGGCTGGCTTCGTCCATCACCCTGCGCGGACATGAAATCATGCTCAAGACCCGCGACCTGATTCAGGCGCAGGGCTACACCGTGATTTACGGCGACACTGACTCGACCTTCGTCTGGCTGGGACGCCCGCACGGGCAGGAAGAAGCGGCAGGGATCGGCAAAGCGCTGGTGCAGCAGGTCAATCAGTGGTGGCGCGAGCACTTGCAGAACGAATATGGCCTGCAGAGCGCCCTTGAACTGCAGTACGAAACACATTTTCGACGTTTTCTGATGCCGACCGTGCGCGGCGCGGAAGAGGGCAGCAAGAAGCGCTACGCCGGGCTGGTCACACGCGCCGACGGTGCTGAGGAAATGATCTACAAAGGTCTGGAAACGGTGCGCACCGACTGGTCGCCACTGGCCCAGCGGTTTCAGCAGGAACTGTACCTGCGCATTTTCAAGCGCCAGCCGTATCAGGATTATGTGCGTGATTACGTGCAGCGCACCCTGTCAGGCGAGCTGGATGATCTGCTGATCTACCGTAAGCGCCTTCGACGCAAGCTTGATGACTACCAGCGCAACGTGCCGCCGCATGTGCGTGCTGCGCGTCTCGCCGACGAGTACAACGACCAGCAGGGCCGACCCCGGCAGTATCAGAGCGGCGGCTGGATCAGCTACGTGATGACCACCGTGGGGCCGGAACCGCTGGAAATTCGTCATGCGCCGATTGACTACGATCACTACGTGACGCGCCAGCTGCAACCGCTGGCCGATGCCATCCTGCCCTTTGTGGACGATGATTTCAGCACGTTGATCGGTGGGCAGCTCGGGCTTTTTTAGCGGGTAATCAGTTGCTCGGCCAGCCAGGGCAACACCTGTTCGCATGGCGCTTCGATCTTCATTCGCAGCAATTCATCTGCGCGGGTCTTGCCATGATTGATGGCGATGACCGGTTTACCCTGTTCGGCCATTGCCTTGCACAGCCGGAACGCTGACCAGGCCATCAGCGAAGTGCCGACGACCAGCAAACCTTCGGCCTGCTCGACACTCAGCGTCGCCCTGGCTGCGGTGTGCGAAGCGACATTTTCGCCAAAGAACACCACGTCCGGCTTGAGCCTTTTGCCCTGGCAATGCGGGCATTCGGGCACCTTGAAACCGGCTTCGTAGGCGGGGTCCAGCAGGGTGTCACCATCGGGTGCCTGGGTCGCATGCACATCGGCCAGGTACAGATTGTGCGCCAGCATCTGCTCCTGAATGGCCGTACGGTCGCTGCGCTGCTGACAATCCAGGCACAGCACGCGGTGCAGGCTGCCGTGCAGCTCGATAACGTCTTGGCTGCCGGCCTGGGTGTGCAGCGCATCGACATTCTGCGTGATCAACCCTTTGATGAGGTTTTCAGCCTGTAGTGCCGCCAGCGCCCGGTGTGCGGCGTTGGCCTGCGAGGCGCTGATACGCGGCCAGCCAAGCATGGCGCGTGCCCAATAACGCTGGCGGGCAGCGGGGTTGCCGACGAACTCCTGATACATCATGGGCTGTGCGCCACGTCGCACGCCGTCTTTGTCGCGATAGTCCGGGATGCCGGACGCGGTGCTGATGCCCGCGCCGGTGACCACCAGAAACGATTTTTCGGCCATTGTCCGGCGCAGGCTATCAAGCAGATCAAGGGTTGGGCTGTCGAGCATGTTGGACCTCGGGCGGCGAGCGTGGAGATTGACGTCAAGCGTCGCAGATAGCTTCTCGGCAAGTCAGAACTGTGAGCCGTCGCGGCGAAGGTTGGTTCAATATCCCGTTGTCTGGCCCGCACCCGGCGTGGCAATCTGCGTTTTTACTTCTGGAAAGGAAGCCTTGATGCGTTCGTTTGATTTCAAGCAACTGGATGTTTTCAGCGATCAGCCGTTGCTCGGCAACCCGCTGGCCGTGGTGCTGGGTGCGGAGGGTCTGACCGACGAGCAGATGGCAGCCTTCGCACGCTGGACCAACCTGAGTGAAACCACGTTTCTGCTCAAACCCACAGACCCGCGTGCCGACTATCGGGTACGTATCTTTACCACCCTTGAAGAGCTACCGTTCGCCGGTCATCCCACCTTGGGCAGCTGCCATGCGTGGCTGGAAAGCGGCGGCGTGGCGCGAGGTGAGGAAATCATTCAGGAGTGCGGGATCGGTCTGGTACGCATTCGCCGCGAGGGCAGCGGGCTGGCATTTACCGCGCCACCGTTGTTGCGTTCGGGTGCGGTAGACCCTGAGCTCATCGAGCAGATCCGCCTCGGCATGAAGCTGGGCGCGGGTGAGATTCTGGATGCGCGCTGGGTAGATAACGGCCCGGGCTGGGTCGCGCTCAGGCTGGCTGATCGCGCCAGTGTTCTGAGGTTGCAGCCCGACTACGCGCAACTGAGCGGCCTGAAACTCGGCGTCGTTGCGCCATGGGACCCGGTGGTGGACGGTGACGAGGCGCAGTTTGAAGTGCGCGCTTTTGTTCCGGGTGACGGCATGGCCGAAGACCCGGTGACAGGCAGCCTAAATGCTGGCATCGCCCGCTGGTTTCTGGAAGAAGGGCTGGCGCCGGCTCGTTACGTCGTCAGCCAGGGCACCGCGCTCGGGCGCAAGGGCCGTGTGTCCATCCAGCGCTTGGGTGACGATATCTGGGTGGGCGGCTCGACCGTGACCTGTATTGAAGGGCGGGTTTCGCTCTAGACGCTGAGCGTGATGCATCAATCAAGGCATTGCCGATAATCCCGGCTATCGTGCGACGCTCTGCGTCGCATGCTGTTCTGGACGCTCTGCGTCCGATCCTCGATGCATTGGCCAGGGCAAGAGCGTCGCAACGTCAAAGACTCAATCCCTGAGCGCAATCTTCTTGCCGCGTCGCGCAGCGATATCGCTGGCCTGGCCGTCGCGTTGTTTGCCCGTGCGGGCCTGGGTGATGAGTGCCGGGATAAGCGAGCCTTCGGGCAGGTTTTTCCAGAAGCGCGAAGGGAAGTGGCCTTCCATGACCTTGGGATTGAGGCGGGCGGGGTTGAAGATGTGGCTGTAGTAGGTCAGCCACAATTCACCGTGCGGGTCTTCGACCTGTCTGGCCATCGTTTGCCAGGCTTCAGGGCAGCGGCGCTCGTGGATCAATTGCTTGCCGTCGTAATACACGCCGTCTTGTGGTGTGGCAATCATCCAGCGGTGCTGGCCCATGCGGCCGATGAAGTGCTCGCTGGCACTGTGCAGAATATCGTGGGCCGGTTCATGCCAGGCCACGTATTGCGGGCGCATGATCGCTGCATCGTTGTCGGCCGGCGGCAATGCGACAAAACGCAAAAAAGCATGCAGGTGATGCGCCTCGCGGCGTACAGCCTTGAGCCGTCGATGCAGCTCGCTGCCCAGTTTGTCGCCGGCCATCATGGCCGTGCGGTCACCGTGAGTGACGCGCCACAGCACTTCGTACAGCAAACTCCAGCGCTGTTCGCCTCGATAGCGCGATGTGCTTTGCAGCAACTGCAGCAACTCCAGCGGCACGCGGGCCTGAAACGGGCCGGATTGTTCGGGGTATTGTTCTTCGCTGCCAAACAGGTCGGCGGCGTCCGGGGATTTCCAGCTGACCTGGCTGGGGTCAATTTCATGACTTAACAACCAGCGCGCTTGCAGCCGCCAGGTGTCGAAAAGGTCGTCACAGTCCAGGCAGATCATCCCCACAGCCCCATTTGCTGAGGCTGCGGCCGGTCACGCAACTGGTGATGGAGGAACTCGCTGGTGGTTTCCGCATGCGGCGGGTGGTAGTCACTGGTGATGATGAACGGCTTGGCCTTGGCGAGTATGCAGCGCATGCGGGCCAGGTCTTCGTAGCGGATGCGCCGCTGCATGCGCAGTTCGACCAATCGCTGCGTGGTGCGGATACCAATACCCGGCACCCGTGCAATCAGTGCCGCGTCTGCCTTGTTCAGGTCCAGCGGAAACACTTGTCGGTTACCCAGCGCCCAGGCCAGTTTGGGGTCGATGTCCAGCGCCAGATCGCCGGGGCCGCTTAGCAGTTCGCCTGCGGTAAAGCCGTAGCCGCGCAGCAGAAAGTCAGCCTGATACAGCCGGTGCTCGCGCATCAAGGGCGGCGCGGCCAGCGGCACGCTGTTGGGGCTGTTGGGGATCGGGCTGAACGCCGAGTAATAGACGCGGCGCAGCTTGAAGTCGCTATACAGCGTCTGCGCACTGTGCAGGATGGTGCTGTCATCGGTGGCGTCGGCGCCAACGATCATCTGGGTACTTTGCCCGGCCGGGGCAAAACGCGGCGAGCGCGGTTCGTTGCGCACGGTCTGCCCGCCGGTGTAAATCGTCTGCATGGCCTGCTTGATGGATGCGACATCTTTTTCCGGCGCAAGGGTTTGCAGGCTGACGTCCGTTGGCAGCTCGATATTGACGCTCAGGCGGTCCGCGTAACGCCCGGCTTTTTCGATCGGCCGGGTCAGCGTCGGGGATGGTCTTGAGGTGGATGTAGCCGCGAAACTCGTGCACTTCGCGCAGCAACCGCGCCACTTCAACCAACTGTTCCATGGTGTAATCCGCCGAGCGGATGATCCCGGAACTCAAAAACAGCCCGCTCACGCAATTGCGACGGTAGAAGTCCAGGGTCAGGGTGACCACTTCTTCGGGCGTGAAGCGCGCGCGGGGCACATCGCTGGAGCGGCGATTGACGCAGTATTGGCAGTCGTACAGGCAAAAGTTGGTCAGCAGGATTTTCAGCAGTGAAACGCAGCGCCCGTCAGGCGTATAGCTGTGGCAGATGCCCATGCCGTTGGTGGAGCCCAGGCCGGATTTGTTCTGCGAACTGCGCTTGGGTGCTCCACTGCTGGCGCACGACGCATCGTACTTGGCGGCGTCGGCCAGAATGCTGAGCTTGTCGATGAGCTCCATGAAGTGCCCCTTAACTGTTTGGATGTACAGTATAGGGTCGACTGGCTATTCACAAGTACCGCACGGCGGAGTTACAGGCTCTGGCTTGCGCGTATCAGCTCATAGGCCTTGCGCGCCAGCGGGTTCAAGGTATTGGGCCTGATCCACAAGTGGTAGGTGACGTCCGGCAGGCGCGGCAGGCCTTCGCTTTCCCCCAGCACGCGCATGTCCGGGCCGAGCATTTCCATGCTGCGTGGCGTCACGCCAAGCCCCGCGCGGGTGGCGGCCTTGATGCCGATCAGGTTGGAAGCCAGATAGGCCTGGCGCCATGGAATGTTGGCCGCCTCCAGCGCGTGCAGCGCATAGCGCCGATAGATGCTGGGCTCATCGACCAGAATCAGCGGCAGGGGCTCGCCCGGCACATGAATGTACTGCGCCGAGCAGATCCACCAGACCGGTGAGGTTCGCAGGGCGAAGCCCTCCAGCGTCGGGTCTTCGCGGGTAGAAATCACCATGTCGACTTTGCCGCGGTGCAGGTCGTCCATCAGGAACGGGCTGCGCCCCACATCGATCTCCAGGCGTAGCCTTGGCGCCGAACGGGCGATGTGGCTGAGCAGCGGCGGCAAAATGGTGTCGGCGATGTCATGGGGCGAGCCGATGCGCAGCACGCCGCTCAGGCTGCTGTCGCGCAATGAATTGAGCGCATCGTCATTGAGCGACAGCATCTGCCTGGCGTGCCTCAGCAGTTGCCGACCCGACTCGGTCAATTGCTTGTGCCGTCCTTTCTTCTGAAACAGGCTGACACCGGTCTGCTGCTCCAGGCGCTGCATGTGCTGCGTGACCGAAGACTGGGTTCGCGCCAGGTGAGCGCCGGCCTGAGCAAAGCTGTGCTGGTCGACCACGGCAACGAAGGTGCGCAGCAGTTCCAGATCGAGCGTCGAGGTTGTTGTGGGTGAGTCGGGCATGGTCTCGGGTCGAACTCATATCAGGATGGCTGAGGAATACATTACGAAAATTAATGTGTTTTGTGTAGGTCCTTAGATCTTTACAATTTATCGCCAATGTTTGCAGGGAATTATAAGTTGAATAGGCATAAGTGAACTTAAAGTTATAACCATATTTGATATTTGAATTTCCGTTAACGGGCGGCGATCCGTAGTGTCGCTGCATCAGGTCGGGGCTCGCCGATCATCAACCGGGGTATTTCATGTCGAACAAGCGCTCATCCGTTTCAGGTTTTCTTCCAGCGATGCTGGGCGTTCTGGCCAGCATCGCTGTTAGTGGTTTTGTACTGGCGGATGCAACGCTGGACAAGGTTCAAGAGCGTCATCGTCTGGTGGTCGGGGTGTTGCTGTCAGGTGGCCCGTTCGGCTCCATCGACCCCCAGACCCGCAAACCCCAAGGCGTCAATGTGGAGCTGGCCGAGGACATAGGCAAGCGGCTGGGTGTCGAGGTCGAACTGGTGTCGGTATTGACGGCCAACCGCGTGCAGTTTTTGCAGCAGGGCAAGGTGGACCTGTTGATCGCCAACATGGAATGGACGCCTGAGCGCGGCCAGCTTCTCGGCTCGGTGCCCACCCCGTTTTACCGCGTGGGTGGGACTGCTGCCGTGCTCAAGGACAGCGCGATCACGCGCTGGGAAGACCTCAAGGGCCAACCAGTCTGCACCTCGCAAGGCAGCAGTTACATCAAGGCACTGACTGAGTTTGGTGCCGACATCAAAGCCTTCAAAAGTTCGTCCGAATCGTTGCTTGCGTTGCGCGGCAACAATTGTGTCGCGGCCGTGCACGACGCCACGCTGATCAATCCGTTGCTGGCAGGTAATGATGAGTGGAAGGGCTATCGCGCCATCGCACCAGAGCTCAATCCTGCGCCATCGGTGATCTGGACCCGTTCCGGTGAAACCGACACGCAGAATCGCCTCGACAGCATCGTTCAGGACTGGCACCGCAGCGGCTGGCTGATCGAGCTGGAAAAACGCTACAACATCACCCCTGCATCACCCGCACTGGTTGAACTGCATGAGCAGTTCAAGGGCAAAGGCGCCTGATTCTCTTGCTTCGGCGTTCACTACCCTCCTGCGAGAGAACCTCATGAACCACTGGCTTGAATCTGCGGTGCAGTGGGCTGCCGGTATCGGTCTGAACTACGCCTTTTTGCTCGACGCCTATCAGCGCGGCACGATGCTGGAAGGTGCCGTGACCACACTGTGGCTGTGCCTGCTCACCATCATCGGTAGCCTGCTGGCCGGCGTTGCTCTGGCGGCAATGCTGACCTCGGGCAAAGCCTGGCTGGCCATGCCTGCGCGGATATTCATTGAAGTCACGCGCAACACGCCTACGTTGGTGCAGCTTTACTGCGCGTTTCTGGTATTGAACATGTTGCTGACCCAGGCGGTTGGCGCAGCGAATCCGCTGACCCCGTTTGCCTGGGTGGTGATCGTGATTTCCCTGCACAAGGGTGCATTTCATGCCGAAGCACTGCGGGCCGGTATCGAAGCGGTGCCCGCCGTGACGCTTGAGGCGGCCAGTTCACTGGCGTTCAGCAGCCGTCAATTGTTGTGGAATGTGCAGTTGCCGCTGGCCGTGCGTTTCGCCTTGCCGTCGCTGGTCAACAACCTGATCGATCTGGTGAAGATGACGGCGGTGGCGTCGGCGATTGCGGTAAATGACATCACCTACGCCTCGATCATGATCTGGACTCAGAGTGACAACGTGCTGGAACTGATGATTCTGTTGCTGAGCTTTTTCGCGGTGCTCAGTTTTGCAGTTAATTGCGCAGGGCGTGCCCTGGAAGCTCGCTTGAGGATGCCCGGCTATGGCGATTGACTCGTCACTCGCCACGCCGCCCGCCTGGCCGCGTCGCCGCCTGGTTACAGTGAGCCTGGCAGTGCTGTTGGTGAGCGCGCTGTTTTATTGGGCGTCTGGACGCCCGATATTCAACGCTTTGGTGCAGTGGTCGCCCGCACTGGCGGGCGGTTTTGCGCAGAACATTCTGATCAGCCTGGTTGCCATCGGCCTGGGCTCGGTGTTCGGTCTGCTGGTCGGGGCGCTGGGGCTTTCGCCGTTCCGCTTGCTGCGTTTGCCAGCGCGTCTGTGGGTGCAGGTCTTTCGTAATGCGCCGTGGCTGGTGTTGATCTACTTCACCACTTATGTGTTCCCATTCGAGATCAAGATTGCCGGAACCTACATCGCCTTTCCTGACTGGGTGAAAGTCACCCTCGGCCTGGCATTGCCTGCCAGCGCCAATGTGGCCGAGATCTTTCGCGGCGCAGTGGCCTCTATCCCCAGCACCCAGTGGGAGGCTGCACGTTCGCTGGCCTTCACGCGGGGGCAGATTTTTCGCTCGATCATCCTGCCGCAGTGCTTCAAACGCATGTTGCCGCCGTGGATGAACCTGTACGCGGTGATCACCATGGGCACGGCGCTGGCGTCGCTGGTGGGCGTGCATGATGTGATCGATACCGCGCAGATTGCCAGTAACACGGTCAACCAGACCGGTTTCACGGTGGTTATCTATTGCAGCCTGCTGGTGCTGTTCTTCGCTTATTGCTACCCCATTTCCCGTCTGACTCACTACCTGGAGCGACGCTATGCCTTCCATTGATTCTGGCGCCCAGTCACTGGTCAGTCTGCGTGATCTGCACCTGTCGTTCGGCAATAACCGTGTGCTCAAGGGGATCGATCTGGATGTCGAGCGTGGTCAGGCGGTGTCGATCATCGGCCCGTCGGGCTCGGGCAAGTCGACCATCCTGCGCTGCATTACCGGCTTGTTGCAGACGCAGCGCGGCAGCATTCGCGTCGGTCAGACCCGGGTTGATGAGTTGACGCGTGAAGCCGAGCGCATCGAGTTGCGCAAGCGGGTCGGGTTTGTGTTTCAGCAATACAACCTGTTTCCGCATTTGTCAGTGCTGGAAAACCTGGTGATAGCACCCCGCAAGGTGCTGGGCATCGAGCGCGGCGAGGCAGAAAAACAGGCGCGGGCGTTGCTGGCCAAGGTGCGCATGGAGCACAAGGCCGATGCGTATCCGGGGCAGTTGTCCGGAGGGCAGCAACAGCGGGTGGCCATCGCTCGCGCCCTGACCATGCGTCCGGAACTGATCCTGTTCGATGAAGTGACCTCGGCGCTGGACCCGGAAACGGTCGGCGAGGTGCTGACCGTCATTCGCGAGCTGACCGAGGAGGGCATGACCTGCGTGTTGGTGACTCATGAGATGCGTTTTGCCGAGGAGATCAGTGACCAGGTGTATTTCACCGAGAACGGCCTGATTGTCGAACACGGCAGCGCCGAGCAGATATTCCAGCGCCCGACCAGCGAGCGCACGGCCGCGTTTTTGCGCCATGCACTGGGGGATGCGGGACGTCGAAACCACACGGCGGGCGACCCGTTTCTGCTGAGCAATATCAGCCGCTACAGCCTGTCCGTCTAAATCAGAACCAAAAAAGGGAGCACCTGTATGAGCCTTGATGACCGAACCCACGTAATAGAAGCGTTTCTGCAGCAAGTGCGCGTCATCCACGAGCGCGGCGTGGACCGTGCGGCACTGGCTGAAATTGTCACGTTGCTGGAGACGCTGGCCGAGCGGCATGACCTGTTCAATTTCGCCGGTTTTCCCGCTCCGGTGGCGGGCGAGGGTGATACCGCGTTTCGCTACCGGCTCAACGACGATGGCGAAGCCCCGACGCTGTACATGAATTCCCTGTTGCCCGGCAAAAGCACCTTGCCGCATAACCATGAAACCTGGGCGGTGATCGTCGCGGTGCAGGGTCAGGAAATCAATTACGTATGGGCTCGCACCGATGACGGCAGTGACCCGGCCTTCGCCCGGCTTGAGCTGGAGAAAGAGGTGGTGGTTCAGCCCGGCACGCCGATTTCGTTTCTAGGTGAAGACCTGCACGGCATCAAGGTCGAGGGCGATCAGCCCACCTTGCATTTCCACCTCTACGGCCGTCCGCTGGAATCACTCAACGGCCGCTATGGCGTCAATCAGGAAGGGCGCGTGCTCAATTACAACGCTTCGCAGATGGCACCTTCGATTCAGGCGTATTAGGCTCTGTACGAAAAGTCGGCGAGCGAAGGTCAGGCAAGGCAAAAACAGACGAGGAAGCGGAGTCTACGGGTTGTAAATGAGCATTCCGAGCCTGTTTTTAACGCAGCATCACCGAGCGCAGCCACTTTTCGTACAGAGCCTAAGCCGGTGCGAGGTGCGTGCGATAGCGTTTTCTTTCAACTCAAATGAGCCACCCAATGAGCCAGAACATCACCCCGGCGCACCTGCAACAATGGCTGTTCGACGGGCAGGAAATTGCCCTGTTCGATGTGCGTGAGCATGGCCAGTATGGCGAAGCGCATCTGTTTCACGGGGTGACGCTGCCCTACAGCCGTCTGGAACTGGACATCCGCCGTCTGGCACCGAACACTGCCGTGCGCCTGGTGATTTACGACCATAGCGGCAGCGATGTCGCACCGCGAGCAGCCCTGCGACTCGCTGCGTTGGGCTACGGCAACGTGCACATTCTGCAGGGCGGCGCGCAGGGCTGGCGAGAATCGGGCCGACAGCTGTTTGCAGGCGTGCATGTGCCGTCCAAGGCATTTGGCGAGCTGGTCGAGCAGGTCAGCCACACGCCGCATGTCACGGCCACGCAACTGGCACAGTGGCAGGCGCGCGGCGAGCCGCTGGTGGTGCTGGACGGCAGGCCGTTCGATGAGTACCGCAAGATGACCATCCCAGGTTCCGTGTGCTGCCCCAATGGCGAGCTGGGTTATCGCATTCGGGAACTGGTTGGCGATGACAGCACGCCGATTGTCGTCAACTGCGCCGGGCGCACACGCAGCATCATCGGCGCTCAGACGCTGATCGATATGGGCCTGAAAAACCCTGTATATGCACTCGAGAACGGTACACAGGGTTGGTACCTGGCCGATCTGCAACTGGAACACGGCAGTGTCCGGCGCTACCCGGATGAGGTGTCCGCAGCGGCGCTGACCCGACAGCGCAATGCTGCCGAGGCGCTGGCCAGGCGCGCGCAGGTGCAGACCGTGACGGGCGGACAAGTGCAGCGCTGGGCTGAGGAGTCCGGTCGCAGCCTGTTTCTGTGTGATGTACGCAGCGCCGAAGAATTTGCCGCAGGCAGCCTGCCCTGCGCGCAACACACGCCTGGCGGACAGTTGATTCAGGCCACCGATCTGTACGTTGGGGTGCGCAACGCACGGCTGGTGTTGCTGGACGCCGATGGCATTCGCGCGCCCATTGTCGCCAGTTGGCTAAGGCAACTGGGGCATGATGCATATGTGCTGGCTGACGGCGTCGAGAGCGGCCTGTCGCTGCCGGTGGCTGAAGCTAACGTGGCCACGGCAGACGTGCCGATCAGCATTCAGGCACTGGAAGACGCGTTGAAAGACGCGGCGGTTGCGCTGATCGATCTGCGTTCCAGCACGCGCTACCGCAAGGCACATATCGACGGCTCGCGCTGGTCGATTCGCCCGTTGCTCGCAGGTGTTCTGGCGCAGGAAATCAGGCCGGTGGTGCTGGTCGCCGACGATCCGCTGATTGCGCAACTGGCCGTGCAGGAATTGCCTTTGGCGCAGCGTCAGCAGACTCGCGTGCTTGAAGGCGGCGTTGAGGCCTGGCAGGCGGCCGGGCGGCCAGTGCGCGAAGGCAGCGCAAGTCTGGCAGACGAGCACTGTATCGATTTTCTGTTCTTCACCCATGATCGGCACTCGGGCAACAAGGACGCTGCACGTCAGTACCTGGCCTGGGAGATAGGCTTGCTGGGGCAAATGACCGCGCAGGAGATTGCCAGCTTCAAGCCCCTGCAACTCGAACCGGCGTCTGGCGGGCCGCGCAATCCGTCGCTGCGCGATCCTTTGCTACGTACAAGGCTGGTGCATGCAGCACGTACGGCCAAGGGCGATGGAATGCGCGGTGTCAATGTGCCCGTCACGCGTCTGAGTACGGTGCTGTTCGACAGTTTGAGCGAGATGCGCGATGTGCGTAAGCGTCGCGACAGCGAGCGGCTGTTGAGTTATGGCGCGCGAGGCAATCCGACGGGCTTTGCCCTTGAAGACCTGGTCACCGAGCTGGAAGGTGGTTATCGCACCCGGCTGTTCAGCAGCGGCCTGGCTGCGGTGGCGCAGACGTTTCTGGCCTACCTGCGCCCCGGCGATCATGTGTTGCTGACCGACGCCGTCTATTCACCGGTACGCCGTGTGGCGCAGGAGTTTTTGCAGCCGTTCGGGATCGAGGTCAGCTATTACGCCGCCGACGGTCGAGGGCTGGAAGCGCAGTTGCAGGACAACACACGCATGGTCTACGCCGAAGTGCCCGGCTCACTGCTGTATGAGCTGTGCGACCTGCCTGCACTTGCGGCGTTGTGTCGGCCGCGTGGAATTCTGCTGGCGGTGGACAACACCTGGGGCAGTGGCTATCTGTACCGGCCGCTGGCGCTGGGTGCGGACATTTCCATCATGGCCCTGACCAAATACCTGTGTGGCCACAGTGATGTGGTGATGGGCAGCGTCTGCACCCGCGAAGACGTCTGGGCGCCAATTGGACGGATGGGCGACACTTTGGGCAACGCGACCAGCCCTGATGATGCCTGGCTGATACTGCGCGGCGCACGCACGCTGGCCTCGCGCGTGGAGGTGCATGAGCGCCAGGCGCTGGAGGTCGCGCTGTGGCTTGACGCCCACCCGCAGGTTGGCCGGGTGTTTCATCCGGGCTTGCCCACACATCCGCAGCATTGGCTGTGGAAGCGCGATTTCAGTGGCAGTAACGGTCTGCTGTCGTTCGAGTTGCGTGACGATGATCCCGCATTGGCAGAGCACTTCATCGGCGCCTTGCAGCTGTTCGGCCTCGGGGCGTCGTGGGGCGGTTATGAGAGCCTGATCACAGTGGCCGAGCTCACGGCGCGGAGCAGCGAAGAAGACAGGCAGCTCAACACCGTGCTGCGCCTGCACATCGGCCTGGAGGATGGCTCGGCGCTGATCGAAGATTTACAGCGCGGGTTTTTGGCCTGCATGGAGGCTCGAACGCGAGGATGAATGTTATTTAATAACATTTGCAAGACTGCTATGTAATACTGTAACGAATAGTTGCAGGTTACTCTCGCGTGAAAATTCCTTCTACCTCTTCAGTCGCAAGTGCTTCGATAGCAGGCTCCGTTCTGGCCCAACCAGCCTGGAAGCGGGTCCTGTTTTCTCTGGCCATATTGGCGTTGCTGTGGCTGGCCATCGGCTGGTCGGTGGCCATTCCGTGAGCGCTGCCATTGGCCTGGAAAACCTGACCGTCGCCTACGAGCGTCGCCCGGCGGTGCACCACATCAGCGGGCGCTTCGAAGCGGGCAGCCTGACGGCAATTGTCGGGCCGAATGGCGCGGGCAAATCGACCCTCATCAAAGCCATCGCCGGCACCATGAAACCGGCTCAGGGGCATATCGACCGGGGCCGTCTGGCGACCCGCACGATTGGCTACCTGCCGCAGGCCGCGGAGATCGACCGCAGCTTTCCGCTGAGTGTTGCCGACACGGTTTCGATGGGTGCCTGGCACAGCATCGGGCCATTTCGCAGCCTGACGCGCAATCATGCTCGCCTGACCCAAGAGGCTTTGCACACGGTCGGGCTGGAAGGGTTTGAAGCGCGCAGCGTCGGCTCGCTGTCGTCCGGGCAGTTTCAGCGTGTGCTGTTTGCGCGGCTGTTGTTGCAGGACGCCTCGGTGATCCTGCTGGACGAACCGTTTACCGCCATCGATGCACGCACCACCCGCGACCTGCTGGAGCTGGTGCGGGTCTGGCACGGGCAGGGCAGGACGGTGATCGCCGTGCTGCACGATATCGAACAGGTGCGTCAGCACTTTCCGCAAACCCTGTTGATGGCCCGCGAAGCCATTGCCTGGGGTGAGACCTCGCATGTGCTCAGCGACGCCAACCTGCGCAAGGCGCGCAACATGGCTGAGTACTGGAGCCCCGACGCCTCGCTGTGTGATGCCGAGGATGAACGCTCATGATGCTGTATAGCCTGATTGTCGAGCCGTTTGTCGAGTTCGGTTTCATGCGCCGCGCGCTGGTGGCGTGCCTGGCATTGGGCATTGGCTCAGGCCCGGTGGGCGTGTTGCTGATGCTGCGGCGCATGAGCCTGGTCGGCGATGCGATGAGCCATGCGGTTCTGCCAGGGGCTGCGGTGGGTTTCATGATCGCCGGCCTGTCGCTCCCCGCGATGGGCTTTGGCGGGCTGATCGCCGGGCTGGCGGTGGCGTTGCTGTCCGGGCTGGTCAGCCGGCTGACCTCGCTGCGTGAAGACGCCAGTTTTGCCAGTTTTTACCTGACTTCATTGGCTGCCGGGGTGCTGATCGTCTCGCTGCATGGTTCCAGTGTTGACCTGTTGCATGTGCTGTTCGGCACCATTCTGGCCATTGACGACACCGCCATCTACATGGTGGGCAGCATTGCGTCGTTCACGCTGGTGCTGTTGGCGGTGATCTATCGCCCGCTGGTGCTGGAGTGCTTCGATCCGGGGTTTCTACGAGCAGTCGGCGGGCGCGGCTCGCTGTACCACGTGCTGTTCCTGTTGCTGGTGGTGCTGAATCTGGTCGCAGGTTTTCAGGCGTTGGGCACCCTGATGGCGGTGGGCATGATGATGCTGCCTGCCACCGCCGCACGTTTCTGGAGCAATTCGCTGAGCGGCCTGATGGTCATCTCAACGCTGATTGCCACTCTCTCCGGCCTGATCGGCCTGATCGTTTCCTACCACCTTGGCGTCGCTTCGGGGCCGGCCATCGTCCTTACCGCCAGCGCGTTCTACGGTTTGTCCCTGTTATTCGGGCGCACGGGCATCGTGCGTCGACTGTTTCCCAAACCTCACCTGGCTCACTGAAAAGGTATGTCATGAAACGATTGGTGGTGTTGAGTTCCATAGCTGCACTGGCGTTGTCGGCATTTGCCAGCCTTGCCCAGGCCAAACCGCTGGAAGCGGTGGCCTCGTTCACGGTAATCGCCGACATGGTCAGCACCGTCGGCGGCGACCGTGTCCATGTCAAATCGCTGATCGGCCCCAATGGCGACCCGCACGTCTACGAGCCGACGCCCGGCGACGCTCAGGCGCTGAAGAATGCCGACCTGGCGTTTGTCAGTGGTCTGCATCTGGAAGGCTGGATGGACCGGCTGATCAAAGCGTCGGGCTACAAGGGCCAGCCGGTGGTGCTTTCCGATGGCATAAAAACCCGCAGCATGGACGAAGACGGTAAGCGCATTGTTGACCCGCATGCGTGGAACAGCGCGGCGAACGGGGTGGTTTACGTGCGCAATATCATCGCTGCGCTGAAAAAAGCTGATCCGCAAGGGGCCAGTGAGTATCAGGCCAATGGCGAGCGCTACATTCTTGAATTGCAACAACTGGATCTATACGCCCGCGATCAGATTCATTCGATTCCTGCGGCCAATCGCAAGATTCTCACCTCCCATGATGCGTTCGGTTATTTCGGCGATGCCTACGGTGTGACGTTCCTGTCACCGCTGGGGCTGTCCACTGAGTCTGAAGCCTCTGCAGCCGATGTCTCGAAACTGATCCGTCAGATCAAGGCCGAGCATGTCAGCGCCTACTTCTTCGAGAACTCCAGTGACCCGCGTCTGGTCAAGCAGATTGCCCAAGCCAGCGGTGCTCAGCCGGGCGGCGAGTTGTATGTGGAGTCGTTGTCGCCAGCTGACGGCCCGGCAGCGACTTACGCCAAGATGTTTCGCTACAACGTCGATACCCTGACAGCGGCCATGAAGCGCAATCAATAAACGGACAGTCGCGCAGCTAAGGTTTCCCGGAGCTGCGCGCGTCAACGCCTCAGTTGTTCAGGAATTTGAACACAGTGGTCTGGGTGTAGGCTTTGCCTGGGTCCAGTCGCGTGCTGGGGAATTTCGGCTGGTTGGGCGCGTCAGGGTAGTGCTGGGTTTCCAGCGTGAAAGCGCCCCAGTGCGGATAGACCTTGCCGCCCTTGCCGTGAATGCTGCCATCCAGGAAGTTGCCGGTGTACAGCTGCACGCCGGGCTCGGTAGTGAACAATTGCAGCGTGCGGCCCGATTGCGGGTCGCTGACCTCGGCGGCGAGTTTCTTCACATCGCCTTTGCTGTCCAGCACCCAGTTGAAATCAAAGCCGCCCTGTTTGGGTTCGGCATATTTCAGCTGCTGGTGGTCATCCTTGATGTGTTTGCCAAACGCGGTGGGCTTGAGGAAGTCCATCGGCGTGCCGGCGACGGCGGGCAGTTCGCCCGTCGGGATCAGCTTGTCGTTGACCGGGGTGTAGTGCGAAGCGTGAAGGGTGGCGACCTGCTTGAGCACATCGCCGCTGCCTGCGCCCGCGAGGTTGAAATAGCTGTGGTTGGTCAGGTTCAGCACCGTGGGTTTGTCGGTGGTGGCGCGGTAGTCGATTTTCAGTTCATTCTTGTCGTTCAGGCTGTAGGTGACTTCAGTCTGCAACGTGCCCGGGAAACCCATCTCGCCATCCGGCGACACGTAGGTCAGTTTCACGCCGACCGAATCACCGGTCCTGGTTTCTTCCGCCTTCCAGAGTCGCTTGTCGAAACCCTTGTCGCCGCCGTGCAGGGCATTGGTCTTGTCGTTGAGCGGAACCTGGTAGGTCTTGCCATCCAGACTGAATTTGCCGCCCGCCAGACGGTTGCCGAAACGGCCGATGGTCGCGCCAAAATAAACCGTGCCGTTGCTCTGATAGCCCTGCACATCGTCGAAGCCCAGCACGATGTCTTCCACCTTGCCAGCCTTGTCGGGCACCAGCAGTGATTGCAGGGTTGCGCCATAAGTGATGATGCTGGCCTGCACGCCATGGCTGTTGCGCAGGGTATATTTCTCGATGGCGCTGCCATCGGGCAGTTGCCCAAACGCGCTGTGTTCGCTGGAGAGTGCTGCGGCCTGTGCGGTCAAGGTACTGATCATCAAGGACAGTCCAAAGGTGCTGAGAAGAGCATGCTTTTTCATCTGATCTACCCGCTTTTATTGTTATTGGTAAGACTATTTGACCGGATTTCTTCCGATGCATGCATTTATAGTCGATAAAATGCCGCTTGAAAAATGAATTGTAATACTATTTAGTAGCGCAAGCGGCACTGAAGGCTGACGAGATCACCTTAGCCGATCTGACATTTTTTTGCCGGACAGGCCGGTTTTACAGCTGACCGGCCGACTGAAGGCTCGGGCTGGCAAGGCCTGTGTTATGAGCATTGAAGCAATACACACCTAAAAAAGTGCCTTTACAACAATAACAAAGGACATTTTTCATGAACTGGCTGCCCGTTTCCGAGCACCGTTTCAAACTGGCTGAAGGCGCCTTCTGGGATGCCGAAGCAGAGGCCCTGTACTGGGTCGACATCGCCGGATTTCTGGCCTGTCGGCTGGTCGCCGGGGAGTATCGTCAATGGCGCATGCCTGAGCCGGTGTCCGCGTTTATCCCCACTGAACAGGGCGATGCGCTGGTGACACTGGCCAGCGGCGTCTATCGCCTGGACCTGACCTCTGAAAGAACCTCATTGTCGTTGTTCTGTGTCGCAGACCCGACCCCCGGTAATCGCGCCAATGAAGCCCGTTGCGATGCGAACGGCCGCCTCTGGCTGGGCAGCATGCAGAACAATATTGACGCCGGAGGCGGCGATGTACCTCTGGTTCGTCGTTCGGGCGGGTTGTTCCGGGTCGATGCCGACGCGAGCGTGACGCGTTTGCTGGATGGGCAGGGCATCGTCAACACCTTGCTATGGAACACCGACGGCAGCGTGCTGTACAGCGCCGATACCCTCGACGAGGTTATCTACCAATACCCCGTGCTGGTAGATGGCACGCTGGGGCCCCGCCGGGTCTGGGCGGCCGAGCAAAGCCGTGGTTCGCCCGACGGTTCGGCGATGGATGCCCAAGGCTATGTCTGGAACGCGCGCTGGGGCGGCAGTTGCCTGATCCGTTTTGCGCCCGATGGCAGCGTCGACCGGATTGTCGATTTACCGGTCAGCCATCCCACCAGTTGCGTGTTCGCAGGTCCCGACCTGCAGACGCTGTATGTCACCAGCGCAGCGCCTGGCGATGCGCTGGGGCAGTTCGACGGCGCGGTACTGACGGCGCACGTCGGTGTCAGCGGCAAAGCATGTCAGCGTTTTGCAGGCTGACGGAGCGTTCGCGGCCGCCCGCATTTACAAGAGTGACATTCGGTTACATAGCAGTCATTCATTATATGGTATGACTATTTGATCGGTTCTGGACGCATCTGCGTTCTCGACCGCCACCTCGCTGAATGTTGTAGCTATTCAATAAAAATAAGGAGTTAGCTATGTTGAGTCGTCACGGGATTCGTTCCTTGTGCTGTGCCGCCGTCACCACTGCCATTCTCGGCATGAGTGGTGTTGCCTCTGCTGCTGAAGAAGTCAAAATCGGCTTCCTGGTCAAGCAGGCTGAAGAGCCTTGGTTCCAGACTGAATGGGCATTTGCCGAAAAAGCCGGCAAGGAGCATGGTTTTACGGTGCTCAAGATTGCCGTGCCAGACGGTGAAAAGACCCTTTCCGCTATCGACAGCCTGGCCGCCAACGGCGCCAAGGGCTTTGTGATCTGCCCGCCCGATGTTTCTCTGGGCCCTGCAATCGTGGCCAAGGCCAAGGCGCTCGGCCTGAAAGTCATGGCCGTGGACGATCGTTTTGTCGACGCCAAAGGCAATTTTATGGAGGACGTGCCGTATCTGGGCATGGCAGCCTTCGAAGTGGGTCAGAAGCAGGGGGCCGCCATGGCCACCGAAGCGAAGAACCGCAAGTGGGATGAGGGCGGATGGAAAGGCACCTACGCGATCATCAACACCTACAACGAACTGGACACCGGCAAGAAACGCACCGACGGTTCTGTGAAGGCGCTTGAAGAGGCCGGTTTGCCGAAAGATCACATCCTGTTCACCGCGCAGAAAACCCTTGATGTTCCGGGCAGCATGGACGCCACCAACTCGGCGCTGCCAAAACTGCCGGGCGATGCGAAAAACCTGATCATCGGCGGCATGAACGACAACACCGTACTGGGTGGCGTACGCGCTACCGCCAGCAACGGTTTCAGCGCCAAAAACGTGATCGGTATCGGCATCAACGGCACCGATGCCATCGACGAACTGAAGAAAAAGGAAAGCGGCTTCTTTGGCTCGATGCTGCCAAGCCCGGACAAGGAAGGCTACAACACCGCGCTGTATATGTATAAGTGGGTCACCGAAGGTGTGGAGCCGCCTAAATACACCGCCATGGACGACGTGACATTGATCACCCGCGCCAACTTCCAGGAAGTATTGACCAAGATCGGTCTGTGGAAGTGAGCTGAACGAGGGGCCTGATTTTCAGGCCCCTCACACGTGCGAGGAGGTTGGTTTCATGCAACAGGCTATCGAGCAAACAGCCACAGGCGGTGCCTTGCGCTTCAATGGCATCTGCAAGGTATTTCCCGGCGTCAAGGCGCTTTCGGACATCAGCTTCGAGGCCCGCCCTGGCAGTGTCCATGCGCTGATGGGGGAGAACGGCGCAGGCAAATCCACGCTGCTGAAGATTCTGGGCGGCTCTTATCAGCCCAACAGCGGCACCCTGCAGATCGGTGAGCACAGCTATCAATTCAAATCCACCGCCGAGAGTATCGCGGCGGGTGTGGCGGTGATTCATCAGGAGCTGCATCTGGTGCCGGAAATGACCGTCGCCGAGAACCTGCTGCTCGGGCACATGCCTAATCGTTTCGGCTTGATCAATCGTGGCGCCATGTACCGTCGAGCCGGTGAGCTGCTCAAAGGTCTGGCCGACGAGATCGACCCGCGCACGCGCTTGGGCGACCTGTCGCTGGGCCAGCGGCAACTGGTGGAAATCGCCAAGGCCATGTCGCGCAACGCTCATGTCATCGCGTTCGACGAACCCACCAGCAGCCTGTCGGCGCGCGAGATCGACCGTTTGATGGCGATCATCGTGCGGCTGCGGGATGAGGGGCGGGTGATTCTGTATGTGTCGCATCGTATGGAAGAAATCTTCCGGGTCTGCGATGCCGTGACCGTCTTCAAGGACGGGCGCTTTGTCAAAACCTTCGAGCAGATGGCTGATCTGGACCACGACCGGCTGGTGACTTGCATGGTCGGTCGCGATATTCAGGACATCTACAACTATCGTCCACGTCAGCATCAGGGGCCGAGCCTGCGGGTCACCGGTCTGTTGGGGCTGGGCTTGCAGGAGCCAGTGAGTTTCGCCGTGCAGAAAGGCGAGGTGCTGGGCTTTTTCGGTCTGGTGGGCGCAGGTCGTACCGAGCTGTTTCGCATTCTTTCCGGGCTGACGCGCAGTACCGCCGGCAGCCTGCAACTGGACGGTCAGCCGCTGACTTTGAAGTCGCCACGTGATGCCATTGCGGCCGGGGTGCTGCTCTGCCCGGAAGACCGCAAGAAAGAAGGCATCGTGCCGCTGTCCAGCGTCGCGGAGAACATCAACATCGGTGCGCGGCCCCGGCATGTGAATCTTGGCTGCCTGATCCAGGGCGGCTGGGAGCGGGACAACGCGCGTGCTCAGATCAAGTCGATGAACGTCAAGACGCCATCGCCCGAGCAACAGATCATGTTTCTGTCCGGCGGTAATCAGCAAAAAGCCATTCTCGGTCGCTGGCTGTCGATGCCGATGAAAGTCCTGCTGCTGGACGAGCCGACCCGCGGGATCGATGTCGGAGCCAAATCCGAGATCTACGAGATCATTCACACATTGGCCGCCGATGGCATTGCCGTGATCGTGGTGTCCAGCGACCTGATGGAAGTCATGGGCATTTCCGATCGTATTCTGGTGATGAGTGAAGGCGCCATTACCGGTGAACTCAACCGCGACGAGGCTGACGAGTCGCGACTTCTGCAATTGGCTCTGCCACGCACGCGCGGCTAAAAACGGTCCCCTGACCATGAACAATAAAAAAGAGGTGCGTATGTCTACCGAATCCAGCCTTCAGGCTCCCCGTCAGGGCATGAACCTGCGTCGTTTTGTCGATGACTGGGTGATGCTCCTGGCTGCCGTGGGAATTTTCCTGCTGTGTGCCGTGTTCATCGACAACTTCATGTCACCGCTGAACATGCGCGGTCTTGGCCTGGCGATTTCTACCGTGGGCATTGCCGCCTGCACCATGTTGTTCTGCCTGGCGTCCGGGCACTTCGACCTGTCGGTGGGCTCGGTGCTGGCCTGCTCCGGGGTCATCGCCGGTATCGTCATTCGCGACACCGACAGCGTGTTTCTCGGTGTGTCGGCAGCGCTGGCGCTGGGGCTGGTGGTTGGCCTTATCAACGGCATCGTCATCGCCAAGCTGCGTATCAATGCGCTGATTGCGACATTGGCGACCATGCAGATCGTGCGCGGGCTGGCCTATATCTTCTCCAACGGCAAGGCCGTCGGTGTTTCCAACGAAGACTTCTTCATCTTCGGCAATGGCCAGATCTACGGCGTGCCGGTGCCTATTCTGATCACCATCGCCTGCTTCATGTTCTTCGGCTGGTTGCTCAACTACACCACCTACGGGCGCAACACGATGGCCATCGGCGGTAACCAGGAAGCCGCGCTGCTGGCGGGCGTGCATGTCGATCGCACCAAGATCATCATCTTCGCAGTACACGGCCTGATCGGTGCGTTGGCGGGTGTGGTACTGGCTTCCCGCATGACCTCGGGCCAACCGATGATCGGCCAGGGCTTTGAGCTGACCATCATCTCGGCTTGTGTGCTGGGCGGGGTCTCGCTAAGTGGCGGTATCGGCATGATTCGTCATGTGATCGCTGGCGTGCTGATTCTGGCAATCATCGAGAACGCGATGAACCTGAAGAACATCGACACCTTCTACCAGTACGTGATTCGCGGCACGATTCTGCTGTTGGCGGTGATCATTGACCGGATGAAGCGTCGCTGACACCGATACCTTGGTCCGTGGGGGGATTCACGGGTTTCTCTCCTACGGCCTGTACGTGATCAGCGCCTGTGTGGCGCTGCGGATTCGACACTGGGCTCACTCGCCCATCACTGCCTGAACCCGGAAATCCAGCCCCGCTCGGGTGCCCAGTGTCGGCATTGACTCCAGCGTCAGCCTCCATTGAAAACGCTCGCAGATGCGCCGCACCAGAAACAGCCCCAGGCCCTTTCCAGTGCCTGCTCTGGTCGAGTTTCTCAGCAGTGACAGGTAGTGGCGGGCGGCTTGCGCCGTGTCGAAGCCTTCGCCCGAATCGGTCACGCTCAACACGCCTTCCTTGAGGCGCACGGCAATTGTTCCGTCGTAGGTATTTTCGGCGGCATTGCGCAACAGGTTGCCAATGGCGATGCGCAACATCGCCTCCGGCACGCGCAGGCTGAGCGTCTGGTGGATGTGCACCGAAAACTGCACGGGTTTGCCGTCCAGCAAGTGCTGGTGATCCTTGATCAGGCCGGGCAACAAGCGGTCCAGTTCGACAGGGTCGTCCGGGCTTGAGGCCACAGGTTCGCGCGACAGGTACAGCAGCGCGACCATGATTTCGGTCAGGTTGTCCACAGTTGCCCGCATGCGCTGGATCGGCGGCGCGGCACAGGCTGGCAGCGTTTGCCTGGCCAGCACATCCAGCGCGCCGCTGATCACCGCAATGGGCGTGCGAAACTCATGACTGGCCTGATCGAGAAGGGCGCGTTCACGAGCCATGAACTGTTCGACCCGTTCCAGGTGTGCATTGATGCCCCAGGCAATGTCCTTGAGTTCTTCCTGTTCATAGTGCATCGGCAGTCGTTGCGAGAGGCGTTCCGGGTCGAGTTGCTTCATGCCCAGCGCAAGCGCTTGAACCGGGCGGTGCAGGCGCACGTACAGCCAGGCAATCACGGCAATGATCAGCATCAGATTCATGACCAGAAAAGTCGCTCCGATGATTGCGATGAGGTTCTGCTCCCGCTCCAGATCGCTGATGTCGATGGCCGCTACCAAACGTTCCTTGCCCAGCGAGGTGACCAGCACGGCGTAGTCGGGGTCGGAAAAGCCTGAAGCTCTACGGTCCAGATCGCCCTCGCTGTAGAAACCTGGTGCAAGTGATGCGAGAAAAAGCGGCATGCCGGTCGCGGCAGTATCAGTGTGGGTGTCGTTCGACAGTTTCCATATCTGAATTCTGTCGCCTTTCTGGGGTTTGGGCTGTGGCGTGTCTGCAAGGGCATTGGCTGTCGCGGTTTCAAGCAATTCTTTCCAGATCGGGTGATCGATGAGCTCTTGGCTCATGAACCCCTGAGTCGCCAGGCCGGTGGTCATCAACAGTCCGAAACCCAGCAAAATTGCGCTGATCAGACGATGCAGGCTGCCCCGGCGGCCAGGGAGACTGATCATGCGCACATGCACAGGCGAAAGCCAATGCCCGTTACTGTATGGAGCAGCTTTTGCTCGGCGATCCGCTCGCCATCGATGGTCTTTCTGAGCAAATGCATGTGCGAGCGCAACAGGTCGCCGTCGGGCACGCTGTCGCCCCAGATGAGCAGCTCCAGTTGCGTGCGCGTAACAACGTGCGGCGAGTTGCGCATCAGCACCTCCAGCAGGGTTCGTCTGATCGGCGAAAAGGGCAGTTGGACACCGCCGCGCATGATGGTTTGTGTGCCCAGGTCGAAGCACAGATCGGCGACTTCCAGCACCTGCCGCACATCCGAGCGCTGATGACGGCGGGCAGCCAGCACCCGCAGACGAATTTCCAGCTCAGGCAGGGCCAGCGGTTTGACGATGTAATCGTCCGCACCCGACTCAAAGCCCAGCAGCTTGTCGTCCAGTTGGTCCTTGGCGGTCAGCAGCATCACCGGCACCGGATTGCGCAATTGGGTGCGCAGGTGACGCAGGAGGCTGATGCCGTCCATGCGCGGCATCATCCAGTCCAGCACGATGACGTCGTAGTGGTTTTCGCTGATCAGACGCATCGCGGATTTGCCGTCGGGCGCCGCATCCAGCGTATGTCCGCAGGCTTCCAGGTAGTCGAACATATTGGCGGCCAGCGCCAGATTGTCTTCGACGATTAAAACACTCAGTGATCGTTCGATCATGATGGGCTCGCGGTGAGTCGACTTCAGGGCCACACAGGCGGCGCCGGGCATCAGAACTTTCTTGATATGCCGATAAACATCGACGTGGAACTGTCCGTGTCACGCTCCACCAGCGGGCTGTCGCTCAGTTCATCCGGCAGTGCGCTGTAGCGCAGGTTGCCCGAGACTTCCCACTGTTTGCCGATGGACCGGGAAAAACCGAGACCGGCATAGGACACCGTGGCGCTGCCTGGACGGTACCGGGCAATGCCGCGTTGCTCTTCTTCTTTCAGCGTACCGTAGTAGTAATTCACCAGGTTGCCAGACATATGGGTGGCACCGATGTTGGGCTTGAAGCGGGTTTTGCCCCAGGTGAAGGGGTACGCGTATTCAAGGTTCAGCGAGTAGCCATCGCTGGCACCGCTGATGTCGTTTTTGGCGACCCCTTCAAGCTGGCCGGCAGCGCCGCGCAGTTTGGCGGCCAAGCCTGCGTCGATGCCATTGTCGCGGTCTTCCAGCAGGTCGCGGTCGATGCCGTTTCTGGCCAGTTCGCGGCGACCGAAGTCGTCACGATCGATGCCGTCCATCTGCAGGGCAACAATGGCATCGAGGGAGAACGACTCGGTGTTGATCAGGTGATAACCCGCGGTTACGCCGTTCACGTAAAAACGTTCGCCTTCATATTTAATCAACGGAATCGGGTTGACCTGTGTGCCGACGCCTGCATAAGGGCTTTCGCTGATTGCCGCGCCCAGGCCCAGGCTGAAATCGCCCGGTTCAGCGTGGGCAAACGGCAACGACAGGGCAGGAAAAGCAACAACGGTCAGTGCGGGAAGGAAAAAGTGTTTCATGACGGCGGCTCTCTGAGTGATCTTTCTGGCGTGTATCAGTGTGCGATGGCGCGTGTCGTTTACATGTCGCGGCCGGTGATCTGGCCGGGTGGGCCGGTCACCCTGGCCAGATAGCGCTTGATTGCCGCCACAAAGTCGCCCACGGCCACCAGACCGACATACCCGTCGGGACGTACCAGAAAGATGATGTTTTCCTCAGCGCTCACGCCATAGGCTTCGCACGCCTGACCGGCTTCATCAACCAGACCGTCGCGGTCATCACCGACGTGCTTGGGCCGCACGGCAAAGGTCCGCAGGCAGTGCTTGTCGTGGCTGTCGAACGCTTGCGTCGCAGCGATGGCATGCGCACCAAACGCCAACAGTGTGAAGTGCCCGCCCCGGAAGACGTCGAACAGCTGTGTGCTCCCGCAGCGCTGCTGCGAGCAGGTGGCATCGGGTGCGCGGTCGCCTGCCTGGACCTTGCCGTCGACGTTGTCTGTACTGTTCAGTGAAAGCGACCTGCCGCGGTAGTTGAGCAACAATTGCCGCTCCTTGTCGCCACGCCTGAACCTGGGGATGCCTGCCCCGGTGGTGTTATTGAACAGTTCGCTGGACAACTCCAGCACTGCCGCCGCCACCGGTCTGCGTTCCTCTTCGTAGGTGTCGAGCAGTGCCTCGGGCGCGCCCCCCAGCACCGCTGCGAGTTTCCAGCCCAGGTTCCAGGCGTCCTGCACACCGGTATTGAGGCCTTGCGCGCCGGCGGGGGTGTGCACATGGGCAGCGTCGCCCGCGAGAAACACCCGTTCGACCCGATAGCGCTCGGCCAGGCGCACATTGGGCCGGAACACTGAAAGCCACGTCGGGCTGTGCAGGCGAATCTTCTTCTGGCCGGTGGCTGCCAGCCAGCGGGTCTGAAGGGTGTGCTCTGACAGCTCCGGAACGGGTTCGTCGGCGTCCAGGCGCATCATCAGCTGGAACAGGTTTGAATGCGGCATTGGACACAGGCCGATCATCGCGCCTTTGCGCATCGGCCATATATGCCATGCATCCCGTGAAAGCCCGTCCACCTCCAGGTCGCCGACGATCATCCGGCCTTCCCGAGACGTCGCGCCTGCGAAGTTAACGCCCAGTTGCTTGCGCACGAAACTTTTGCCACCGTCAGCGCCGACCAGATAGCGTGCGTGCACCGTACAAGTCTGCCCTCGGCAATCGAGCTGCACAGTGACACCTTCGGCATTCTGTTTGATGTCGCAGGCTTCAGTTGCCCATTCGACCTGAATGTCCAGTTCTGCCAGTCGGTCACGCAACACCTGCTCGGTGCGCCATTGCGGCACCAGCCATGCGTTCGGGTAGGGGATATCTGCTGCCTGTTTCTGGTACTTCATCATGTTCCATTTGATGCTCAGGAACGAAACATGAAACTTCATCGGCGGATACAGCTGCCCGGCGCGCAATAGAGGCGCTGCGACGCCAAGGCTATCGAACACTTCCAGAGTGCGCGGCTGTATACCTTTGCCGCGAGAGCCATTGAACGGCGCCGCCGCTTTTTCAATGATTCTGACGTTGATACCGCGCCGGGCCAGGTCGCAGGCAAGGGTCAGGCCGGTGGGTCCGGAGCCGATAATCAGAACGTCGCAAATGTCCTGCTCAACAGGTGGGTATGTATGCATTTTGAAGGTGCCTGCCTGGAGAAAATATCGTCTTCTGACGCATCTGAACTCCGCATGTGTGGGAGCCACTTCCAGCGGCTGATCGTTTATTTTTTATTTCGGATACGATGTATCCATAAATTGTTTCTGTCAACGAATCCGATACCTCGCCAAACGGGAAAACAGACGAACGGCGACAGCGTTGGCGGCAAAACAGGGGCTAGCCGTAAGCGCTCATGTTGGGCTTATAATCTGCGCATGACTGAAGACTTGAAGTGCCAAGCCGTTCCCGGGAGCCCTCGCTGGTGGATGAATCGCGCACCCCGCGTGGAAAAAAGCGCAGGGCGGGGTCGTCCTTCCGTGTCGGTCGAGCGGATTGTTGCCACGGCACTTGAAGCGGTCGATGAGGTGGGTGCGCAGGCATTCAATATGCGCATGCTTGCCGAGCGCCTTGGGTCCGGGACGGCGACGCTCTATCGGCATTTCGCCAGCAAGGACGAGATACTGATTTACGTGGTCGATAGCGTGCTGGGCGAACTGCTTGCGGATCAGCCCGAGGCGGTTGAACTCGTACCGCAAGGGCAGGGCAGCGAAGGATATTCCTGGCAAAAGGCCTGCGCATCCGGGGCCGAGCGCCTTTATGGCGTGTTGCGCAGGCATCCGGGTATCTTGCCGTTGCTGGTGTCGCAGATACCCATCGGGCCTAACGGGCTCAAGCGCCGCGAGCAGGGTATTGCGCTGTTTCTGGCCAACGGCTTCCCTGCCGAACTGGCTGCCCGTGCCTACACGTCGGTCGCCCACTACGTACTGGGTTTTGCCATACAACAACACTCAAGCGCCTCAAGCGAGGCTGCGGAAGGCGAGGAACTGGTCGAGTTTTTCGCCGCGCTTGATGCGAGCGAATACCCGGCCATTGCCACCGCCGGACGCCATCTGCCCGGTATTTCGGTGGAGGAGGAGTTCAGGTTCGGCTTGAAGCTGATAATCGACGGGCTGGAACTCGCCGCGTCGGCCTGGCGAAAGGCTGACGGGTGTTGAAGCCTGCAGTTGCTTGAAGGCAAGTTTTGCGAACGAAGTTTTTACTCTCACACGGGATGTGAAATGAAGCTCTACGAGAACGTCGTCATCGGGAATTTTCTCTACGGATTAGGGTTCGCCCTTGGCGCGCAGCTCAAATCGGGACAGTTGCCCAGTATGGTCAATCTGCTCCAGCAGACCCCCGATGACAAAAGGCTGGGTGATGTGCTGATGGCGTTTCCGGGAACGGTCAGGCTGATCGAGTTCAAGACCGAAGCCAACAAATCCATGAAAGAACAAAACCGCCACGCCTTCCTGTGCCAGGTTCTGTCGCAGCGACTCGAGCAATTACCCAGCCTGCCTGACGTATCACGCAGGGTGCATTGGTACATCGAAACAGCGCCTGTGCCGGAGGCTGCGCTCAAGGCCCGGATAGAACCTTATCTTGATGCACTCGGTGAGGGTCATCGTCTGAGACCCAAGACGCCCGAGAGGTTTCAGGACTTCATACAGGAGCTGGCTCAGGGGATTTTGCAGGGCGTTACGGCCCAGGGCAGCCAGAACGAGCGAGATTATCTGGACCTTGTCAGGCTGGCTCAAGGGCCGGAAGACATCGGTACGGCCGGGCTGGTGCTCATCGCGGGCAGTGGCGGCGGGCTGCATTTCGCCGCGTTGCGCGATTTGATGGAATTGAACCTGCCGCACGGCCAGTGGATCGAGTACAACAAGAATTTTGACCGGTCCATCGAGCTGCAAAGGCAAATGCCGGAACTCGAGCGTAAAGGACCTGTACACAAGCTGAGCAAAAAGGGCATGGAGCGATGATGAACAGAGAAAACCAGGCAGTGGATCACGACCGGAATTTTGAGCTGATCTTTGGCGCTGCACAGAAAATACTCGAAGCTGCCAAAGCCAATCAGGATGCTTCCATCAAAACAGCCGAGTCCTTGAGAGCGCTTGAAAAGGGCTTCGAGCAAAGGCTAAGCAAGCTGGAAGGCACCGTCACAGAGAGTATCGACAGCTCCGTGGACCGCACCTCTACCAAAGCGGCCAAGCTGCTCTGCGAAAAGTTCGATGAAGCAGACGCTGCGGCGATTAGGGCTGCCAGGCTCTACAACGCTTCAGCCAAGGCGCTCGACAAACGTAGCTGGATTTACTTTCTTACCGCACAGCTCGCGCTGGTGGCCTGCGTGGCAGGGGCAGTCTATTTCTGGCTGCCTTCGTTCAACGAAGTCGCGGCGTGCCGTGCCGAGCTGGCCAAACCCGAGGTGCGGGCTGCTCGCCCTCGATAGCGAGTCGAGTGGCTCACAGCCAGAAAGAAGGCATGAACCTTGTGCGCTTTTCAGGGTCCTATTCGGGCCCTGAAAATCAAGGTGCACAGCGGTTACCATCCCTCCAGAGCCAGCCCCCAATGCCTCAAATGCGTTTTCTTTCCTGGCCTCTTATCGCGCTGCTGGCACCGCTTGCCGGCGCCGCCATTGCCGGTGGCGAGCGACAGCTGGTCGAGTCGATCAACGACTATCGTGCTCAGCCGCAGCGTTGTGAAGCAAACACGCCCAAGGCCTCCAGGCCGTTGGTGCTCAAGGCGAACGTGGCCCTGCCAATCGATTTTTCCGGCAGTTCTCGCGATGCGCTCAAGACCTCGGGTTACCAGGCGGTGACGGTGCGGACCCTTCGGCTGGTCGGTGCGCAGAGCGCAAGCGAAGCGTTCGGCATCCTCAAAAGCCGCTACTGCAGCGCTTTGCTCGACCCGCAATACGCTGACATCGGCATTACTCAGGAGGGAGCCGATTGGCGTGTGGTGCTGGCCAAGCCGTTGATCGACAGCAGCAAGCTGGAAGATGCGCGTTCTGCTGGCCGACTGTTGCTGGCGCAGGTCAATGCTGCGCGGGCCAAGCCGCGGATGTGTGGCAAACGACCTTTTCCGTCGGCTCGCCCGCTGACCTGGAACACCACACTGGAAATGGCCGCGCAGGGACACAGCCAGTCGATGGCCAGCGAAAACTACTTCACCCATCGCGGCTTCGATAACGATTCACCCGCCGATCGTGCACGGGCGGCGGGCTATGGCGGACGGCAGATTGGGGAAAACATCGCTGCAGGGCAGAGTTCTGCGAGCAAAGCCATGGCCAGTTGGCTGGCCAGTCCAGGACACTGCGCAAATCTGATGAACCCGATGTTCACCGAAGTGGGCGCGGCGTACGCGAAGGGCAGCGACACCGAATACGGTATTTACTGGACCATGCTGTTCGGCGCGCCCTGATCAACCAGAAAGCCGCCTGCAGCGGGCGGCTTGCCTCTGGCCTGGCCTTGATCAGGTTTTTATTATCACCCGGTGCTTTACTGGCTGGTCATTCTTTCAACCAGCACTGCTGGCACCACGATGTCGGACTTCATGGACCGCACGCTCGGGCTTGGCTACGCGATGGGCTCCACGGTTCTGATCGCCATGTTGATCGACAATCGCCACCGCAAAACTGCAGTGCTCACACGTTGAGCAACTCGCTCAGTGCCTTGTCCAGTTGCTCGGCGCTGAACGGTTTGGCAACGCAGCGCTGGTCGATCCATACGTCGGGTATCCCCAGGCGCCCGTACCCCGAGCAAAACATGAAGGGGATGCCGCGATGGGCGATAGCGGCGGCGATCGGAAACGAATTACCGCCGATGATGTTGACGTCCAGTATGGCGAGGTCGTAGTCGCCATGGCGGGCGTATTCGATGCCGTCGTCCAGCGTGCTGGCGTGATAGGCCGTAGCGAAACCCAGGTCTTCGAGCATCATTTCCATCAGCATCGCGAGCATCGTCTCGTCTTCCACCAGCAACACCCGTTGGGCCGGGCGCTGGTTGTCTGCATTTGAATTCATAGACTGCTTTCCGGCTTTTCTGGCCACGGGATCAGCATTGACCAACTGACACCTGTACTGGCGAACTTGATGTCGACCTTGCCTTTGAGTTCGCGCTCGATACTGCGGCGTATCAAACGCAGGCCAAAGCCTTTTACGTTGCTCGCAACGACCGGCGGGCCTTCTGTTTCCAGCCAGTCGATACTCAACGTGGGCGGGTTGTGATGACTGTTCAAGGTGGACGCCACCGTCACCTGACCTGCAGGCGAGGAAAGCGCGCCATGTTGCAATGCATTGGCCATCAGTTTGTGAAGCACCATTGAAAGCGTCAGGGAAATCCGCGGTTCGAGTCTGACCGGGTCTCCTGTGAAGGTAATCCGGTGCTGCCCGCCGTTCACGTCTTGCAGCTGTGCCAGCAGATCGGCCAGCTCGGTGGACATCCACTCTGCGCGCGCCTGACTCAGTGCAAACAGGCGTGCATCGAAGCTTTTGCGAAAGGAATCGAGTGAGGTCGAGCTGTTTACCGTAAGAGAAGCGATAGCCTGAACGGTTGCCAGCGTATTTTTGACCCGGTGATTCAACTCGTTCAACAACCCCGCGCGGGTCAGGCGATCTTCCAGTTGCTGACGCTCCAGCTTGCTGGAAATCGATTGCGCCAGGCGGTGTGTGGTGCCGCTCTGTTTCAGGAAGGTCGACTCGCCAATCGTGTCCTGCCCTTGGTGCATGGGCAGCGTGAAGGAAAACACACTGCCTGAATCAAGCGAGCTATCGGCCCATAAACGCCCGCCGTGAGCGGTGATAATGCCCTGGCAGATGTACAGCCCCAGGCCGTTGCCACGCGGGTTGCCTTCTTTCACTGACCAATACCGCTGAAAAATATAGGGCAGGTGTTGCGCCGGAATGCCGATCCCGTCATCACTGACCCTGAACAGCACGTCGTCACCATCGGCCACTGCGTCGATATTGATTCGACCGCCTTTGGGGGTGAACTTGATGGCATTGCCAACCAGATTGGACAGCACCTGAAAGATCCGTTCCGGGTCCGCGTCGATCACCAGGCCCTGCGCAGAGGTGCAATTGAGCTCGATATTCTTCTCGGTCGTCAGCATGACCAGCAGGCTGCAGGCTTCTTCAAGCAGGCTGGTGACACTCAATGCAAGGCGCGACAACTGATAACGGCCAGCCTCGATCTGCGCGGTGTCGAGCAGATCCTCGAGCAGGCTGTTCATGCGCGTTGTGGCTTTCTCGATGGTGCCCAGGGCGCGACGGATGTTGCGGTTTTCAAAGTTCGTGTCGTCGACCGCCCAGCGTTGCATCATGCCGCATTGCATGATGATGATAGACATCGGGTTGCGCAGGTCGTGGGAAACCACCGCAACCAGTTCGTCACGCAAGCGAACCGCTTCCTGCTCGCGCTGCACCTGGCGTTCCAGGTCACTTTCCAGGGCTGAACGGCGAATGTCTTCGGCGCCATAAAGATCTGCCCGCGACCAAGGGCGGGCGATGCCGGTGACTTCCTGCTTCCAGACATCGAACGATTGCCGTGGACGCAGGCCATGGCTTGCCGAGCCTGCCGCGCGGGTGCTGACATGATGTGCCGGGTTGCCGCTCCAGTTCATGGTGGAGGCAAGCTGGGAGCGAAACCACATGACGGCATTGTCGACCGGCTTGGGCAGCGTGAAGGCAATGACCCCGCTGGCAGTCTCGCGGTAGGCGGCGCTCTCGGGACGTTCTCTTTGCATTGAGTCAGTGTGAAACACGCCCAGCCCTTGCAGGCCCGTGGCACGCTCTTTGGACCGTTGGCGGGTGAGGCCGGTGTCACGAATCCACTGGTAAAGGGCTCGAACCTCCTCGGATGTGGGGCATTGACCGAACAGATGAACCTGGTCGTCAATCAGCACGGCCGCGCCATCGGCCTGCGTCAGGGCCTGAAGCAGCTGTGGACGGCTTACCAGACCGTGGAGAATTTCATGGTCGGCGCGGTTCATGGCATCCGCCAGTTGCCCGAGCAGGACGACTTTTTCTTCGCGCTCGCGCTGAATATGAGTGGCGACGATTGCGGAAATCTTTACTGACAACAGTTGGCCGATCATAGCGCAGGCATCGCGCAGTTCTCTGGACACCAGCAGCGGCTCGGGATGGCTGCAGGTAATCAGCCCCCACAGCTCGCCGCCGTCCAGTAGCGAGATACTCATGGATGAGCGCACGCCCATGTTTTTCAGGTACTCGCAGTGAACAGGAGACACGCTGCGCAGTGTCGAGAGGCTCAAGTCCAGCGGTTGCCCGGTCGCGGGTCGCAACGTCGGTATCAAGGCCACAGGAACGTAGGTGGCATCGGGAATGAGCCGAATCCAGTTCAGGCGATACAGTTCTCGCGCCTGGGCGGGAATGTCGGAGCCCGGGAAGTTCAGGCCGCTGTAGCTGGGCAGGGGGCCGGTAAGTGCCTGGGCAACGACCTTGCCATGACCCTCGGGCTCGAACCGGTAAATCATGACCCGGTCGTAACCGGTGAGCGCCTGAATCTCGTGCACGCCGATATCGAACAGCGTCTCCAGGGTTGTGGCGGCCTGCAGATTGCGCAACACACGGGTGATGATTCTGGACTGTTCGTGAGCGGCTTCGACAAAGGGCTCCAGCTCGATGATCAGTACATCCCCGGCACGGCTCAGCGACGCATTGTAATCCACGGCCCTCACCGTCAGTCGTATCGGATCGCTGTTGGGCATCGCAGGCTGGCTGTACGCCTGATTGATGAGCATTGAATGTGCCGCTGACAGCAGGATCGACAGGGGTTGGCCCAGCAGCTCGGCGCTTTCCAGGCCAAGACTCTTCGCGCAATTGGCGCTGACCTGTTCAATGCAAAGCGGATCACCTGCGACGCTGAGCAAGACGCCATGAGGCTGAATCGCGCCAGGGATCCGGATCGGCTCACGTGCACATTCAGCAAGCGCTGCTTCAAGCGCTGCATCGGGATTCGCGTCCAGTGTGTGCTCGATCATATGCATCAACTCCATCTGATATTTCACCCGGAAACAGCCGGCCGCTGCAGTTGCCACACAATGCATTTGTCATGCAGTACGAGGAATTTGGAGAGGTTTTCGTCAGCCACAGCGAAGCTTCGGGCAGCTAGCGGCCCAGATTGACAGCGCAAGAAAATGCGAGGTTGCCGCGAAGGTGCGGCGTGGAGACCTGGATAATGCGCTCTGCTGATGCAAGCCAGAGATCGAAGGAAGCTGGCCACCATAACAGGTGCCGGGGAGATGCGTGGTTTTAACTGATTTTTGCGGATGGTATACCGCAGATACAAAAAAGCCCCGCCAGACAAGGTCTGGCGGGGCTCTGCTTCAAGCGTTGAAAGCCTTAAAGCGCCATGTCACTGGCTGGATTGCTTTTCGCTGGCTGGGCAGCAGGCGTTGGAGCCGTGCCTGTCTTGTTTACCGGCGGTGGTGGAGTCAGTTGCAGGACTTCGGCGGTGTAAGCCCATTCCTCGGCAACGCGATCCGGGTTGTTGTTCAGCTTGGTGCCGTAGCTAGGCACGATCTGGCGCAGTTTTTCCTGCCAGGCCGGGGTCGCTACCTTGTCCTTGAAGACCTTCTCAAGCACGCCGAGCATGATCGGCGCGGCAGTCGAAGCACCTGGCGATGCGCCCAGCAGACCGGCAATGGAGCCGTCCTTGGAAGCAACGATTTCGGTACCCAGTTTCAGAACGCCGCCTTTTTCTTCGTCACGCTTGATGATCTGCACGCGCTGACCAGCCTGCATCAGACGCCAGTCTTCTTTCTTGGCGTTCGGGAAGTACTGTTGCAGAGCAGCGAAGCGATCGTCGTCAGACATCATCACCTGACCGGCCAGGTATTCGATCAGCGGGTACTGTTCGATACCGACGCGGGTCATCGGCCACACGTTGTGCGTGGTGGTGCTGGTCAGCAGATCGAAGTACGAACCGTTTTTCAGGAACTTCGTCGAGAAGGTCGCGAACGGGCCAAACAGGATCACGCGCTTGCCATCCAGAACACGGGTGTCCAGGTGGGGAACCGACATGGGCGGGGCACCGGTCGACGCGATGCCGTAGGCCTTGCCCATGTGTTGCATGGCGAGGTCCTGGTTCTCGGTGACGAGCCACGAACCGCCAACCGGGAAGCCGCCGTATTCCTTGGCTTCCGGGATACCCGACTCTTGCAACAGATGCAGAGCAGCACCGCCGGCGCCGATGAACAGGAACTTGGTGTCGGTTTCGGTGGTGGTGCCGTCTTTCAGGTTTTTGTACTTGACGCGCCAGGTGCCGTCGTCGTTATGAGTGATGTCTTCGACTTCGCTCGACAACTGCAGGTTGAAGTTGGACTTGGTTTTGAGGTTGCCGACGAACTGACGGGTGATCTCGCCGAAGTTGACGTCGGTGCCGATCGGGCTCCAGGTCACGGCCAGCTTCTGCGCCGGGTCACGACCTTCCATCATCAACGGGACCCACTTCTTTATCTGCTCGTGGTCTTCGGAGTACTGCATGCCGCTGAACAGCGGGCTGGCTTGCAGGGCTGCGTAGCGCTTGCGCAGGAACTGGATGTTGTTGTCACCCCACACGAAACTCATGTGCGGTGTGGAGTTGATGAACGAACGCGGGTTCTTCAGAACGCCGGTCTTGACCTGCCAGGACCAGAACTGACGGGAAATCTGGAACGCTTCGTTGATCTCGATAGCCTTGGAGATATCAACGTTGCCGTTCTTGTCTTCCGGGGTGTAGTTCAGTTCGGCCAGTGCCGAGTGACCGGTACCGGCGTTGTTCTAGCCGTTGGAGCTTTCTTCGGCGACGCCATCGAGGCGCTCGACCATTTCCATCGACCAGCTTGGCTCCAGCTCGTTGAGCCAGACCGCCAGGGTTGCACTCATGATGCCGCCGCCGACGAGCAGTACGTCGACTTTCTTGGTTTCAGCCGCCTGCACAGGCATCAAGCCCATGGAAATGGCCATACCCAAAAGGGCCGTATTCACTTTTTTAAACATTCTGCCATCCATTTGATAAACGCCATCCGCCGACTGTTCCTCAGGATCAGGTCTGTCACACGCATCGAAGCATGCGACAAACGCTCGCACCCAAAGGGACTAGAGGTGGACATACAAGGCCAATATAATACCGCTCGAGACCTCAATTTATGTCCTGCTGCGCTGACTTCTTATCATCATTGGATTCAGCGTCATGAGTGACATTTGCTCTATTGGCATACTGCGCTGCACCGGGAATCGTTACCCTTAGAGCTGCTGCAGACACGCCTTGTCAGCCTGTTCACGGAGTCTGAGACGCCGCATTGGGGCGTGGAGGCACGTTTGACGCGTCATTTATGCACGCATGCTGCGCCACACCCACGGTGCCGTATCGGCAAAGACGCGGCATTTTCGCATAATGTGCACCCCCGTTGCGAGATGCCATCATCAAATCAGGCTTGAATGCCCTGATTTAGACGCTTCAAGGTTGATCTAGCCGCTGTCTGTATCGTCATTTCGCCCCCAGTCTTTAGCCCGTCTGACGGAATCACCCATGAAATCTTCCCGAACTTGATCCCAATCAATGGCATTCATGAGCCTGGTTCACAAGGGCTTGTGGGTGCGCGCGGCTAATCAAGGCTCCTGCCGGCTGTTAGGGTCAACAGTCGGCTGTCGTGTACAGAGGATGCAATCTCTGGACACAGGTACCCCGTCAATGAGTTGGAACTTTAGCCGCGCTCGCCAGTTAAACAGTTACCGGTGATAGCGTTTTGGTTCTTATTGCCGACGACAGCAACGTGTCAGCGAGCGGCTTGTAAGCATACGGTTCAAGGTCCGGGCCGCTGACCACACCATAACGTCCGTCGCTTTATAGCAGCGTCGGCTAATACCGAGTGACCCTGATGAGTGAACCCAAGAAGCACAAGGACGCTGCTGTGGACGACCGTGCCGTGCAGCCATCGCGCCGAAATTTTCTCAAGTTTGGCGCTTCAGGCATTGCTGCAGCCACGCTTTCCACCTGGATACCTTCCGACGGCATGCTTCAGGCAGCGCCCGTTGCACCGGTGCTGCCGGTTGTGGAAGACCGCGACGCACCCGCCGCCGGAGAGCACCGTATTCAGCTGAAGGTCAACGGCCAGGTGCATACCCTGAACGTTCCGGCCAATGCAGTACTGCTCGATGTACTGCGTGACCGCCTGCAACTGACCGGCACCAAGAAAGGCTGCGATCACGGCCAGTGCGGTGCCTGCACGTTGCTGGTCAACGGCGTGGCGATCAACTCGTGCCTGTCCATCGCGGTGCAGCATCAGGGCGACAGCATTACCACCATCGAAGGTCTGGCCGAGAACGGCAAGCTGCATCCGGTTCAGGAAGCCTTCTGGGAACACGATGCTTACCAGTGCGGCTACTGCACTTCGGGGCAGATCATGAGCGCAGTCGCGATTCTCAAGGATCCCAATCTTGGGTCCGATGATGCCAGCGTGAGGGAGGCCATGAGCGGCAACATCTGCCGCTGCGGTGCCTACAAGAATATTCTGTCGGCCGTGCAGTCGGCGCGCTCGAAGATGGGAGCAGTCTGATGCGCACGTTCGATTATTCACGGGCCGCGTCGCCCGCACAGGCTTTCAGCACGGCGTCGGGTCAGGGTCAGCGTTTCTATCTGGCAGGCGGCACCACGTTGCTGGACCTGGTCAAGCTGGACGTCATGCAGCCCGAGCAACTGGTGGACATCAACCACCTGGCGCTGAAACAGGTCGAATCGCTGCCTGATGGGCGTCTGCGTATCGGTGCGCTGGTCAGCAACACTGACCTGGCCAGCCACCCGCTGGTGCAGCAGCGTTACCCGGTATTGTCCGAAGCGATTCTGGCGGGCGCCTCGACCCAGTTGCGCAACAAGGCCACCACCGCGGGTAACCTCCTGCAGCGCGTGCGTTGCCCGTATTTTCGCGACAACGTCTCGGCTTGCAACAAGCGCCAGCCCGGTTCTGGCTGCGCAGCCATCGGCGGCCTGAACCGCAGCGTGCATGCGGTGCTGGGCACCAGTGATCACTGCATTGCGACGCACCCCTCGGACATGTGTGTGGGCATGGCGGCTATTGGTGCGCAGATTACCGTTCAGGGCGTCAACGGCTCGCGGGATATCCCGTTTGCCGACTTTCACCTGTTGCCGGGTGATTCCCCGCAACGCGAACACGCACTGGCGGCCCACGAACTGGTCACTCATGTGACCCTGGATGCACCGCTGGCAGGCAGTCGCTCTTCCTATCTGAAACTGCGCGACCGCACGTCTTACCAGTTCGCGCTGGCGTCGAGTGCAGTGATTGTGGTGATGGACGGCAAGCGCATTACCGATGCGCGTATCGCGCTGGGTGGCGTGGGCACCAAGCCGTGGCGGGCCGTTGAGGCCGAGCGCGCCTTGATCGGCCAGCGCGCCGACATGGGCACCTTCGCTCAGGTCGCAGCGCAGGCGATGAAGGGCTCCCGTGCCTACGAACACAACGCCTTCAAGATCCCGCTGGGTCAGCAGGTCATCGTCCGCAACCTTCGTGACCTCACGGCCTAGGAATTTCTCATGAGCGATAACATCATCGGCAAGCCGCAGCGTCGCATCGACGGCGGCCAGAAAGTCAGTGGTCAGGCGCGCTACGCGGCTGATCACGCCATGGACAAGATGCTCTATGCCTATGGCGTCTACAGCACGATTGCCAATGGCCGCGTGGTTGCCATCAACGATCAGCAGGCGAAGGCGATGCCCGGCGTGGTGGACATCTTTCACCACGGCAACTTTCCCACCCTGCACCGCACCCCGAACACCAAGCTGAGCTTTGCCAAAATGCTCTCGGCCAGCAAGGCTGACGAGCACAGGCTGCCGTTCGAGGACGACAAGGTGTACTACCCCGGCCAGTTTGTGGCGCTGGTGGTGGCTGAAAGTTTCGAGCAGGCGAGGGCGGCTGCCCATCGCGTGACGGTCGATTACGACCAGCGTCCGGCCGTCAAGGACCTGCAGGAAGGCCTGCGCGTGAACGGCACCCGTGATGGCGGCGCCGGCCACAACCGTGGCAACCCGGACGGCGCGTTCCAGAGCGCAAAAGTGAAAGTCGATCAGACCTATACCACGCCGGTTGAAGTGCATAACCCGATGGAAATGCACGCCAGCACCGCATGGTGGCAGGACGGCAAACTTTTCGTCTACGAAAGCACCCAAGGGGTGGTCAACCACCGCAACCTGCTGGCCAACGTGTTTGACCTGTCGCCCGACCGTGTGGAAGTGCGGGCACCGTTCATCGGCTCAGGCTTCGGCGGCAAGCTGTGGCCGTGGCCGCACTCGGTGGCCGCCTGTGCGGCTGCCCAGGTCACTGGTCGCCCGGTGCAATTGGTGCTGCCGCGTGCGCAGATGTTCACCACGGTGGGCCATCGCCCCGAAACCCGTCAGCGCCTGCGCCTGGCTACCGATGCCAGCGGCAAGCTGACGTCGATTCGTCATGAGTCGCTGAACAACACCTCGATGCTCGATGATTACACCGAAAACTGCGGTGGCGTGACCAAAAGCCTGTATTCGTGCGAAAACGTAATGGTCAGCCACAAGATCAGCCCGATCAACCGTGGCACACCAACGTCGATGCGTGCGCCGGGCGCGGCACCTGGCTTGTTTGCGCTGGAGTCGGCCATTGACGAAATGGCCCTGGCCAGCGGCATGGACCCGCTGGCGTTTCGCAAGCTTAATCTGTCCGACAAGGATCAGAGCGTCGGCTTGCCGTGGTCCAGCAACCACTTGCCGGAGGCCATCGACAAGGCTGCCGAGCGTTTCGGCTGGCAGGCGCGCAAGGCCGCTGTGGGCTCTATGCGCGAAGGCGATGAAATCATCGGTTACGGCATGGGCGCGTGTAACTGGGAAGCCCATCAAGTGCCGACCGATGCGCGGGTGGTCCTGCGTTCCGACGGCACGGCGCTGGCGCAATGTGGCTTGCAGGACATTGGCACCGGAACCTACACCATCGTCGCCCAGACCGTCAGCGAGTTGACCGGCATCCCGATTGAGCGTGTCGAAGTGGAATTGGGCAGCTCATCCTTTCCGCCAGGCCCTGTTTCGGGTGGTTCGTGGGTGACCGCCAGCGTGATGCCGGCCATTGCCGGGGCCACGCGTGAAGCGTTGCAGAAGCTGCGTCAGTACGCCATCAGCAAGGATGCCGTGTTTGCCGGGCAGGACCCCGAGTCGATCAAGGTCGAGAACGGGCAACTGGTGATGGGTGAACAGCGCGCCAGCTTCGTCGATGTTCTGAAGGGGCAGCGCCTGTCGCGCGCCGAGGGCAACTTCCAGAGCGGTATGCCTGAAGCGGGCAAGTATTCTTTCCGTTCGTTTGGCGTGCATTTTGTGGAGGTGCGCTGGGATCCGGGCATTTCCAGCCTGCGCGTGTCGCGGGTGGTCAGCGCCATTGATGTGGGCAAGGTGATCAACCCGCTGGCGGCGCGCAATCAGGTCGAGGGCGCGATTGTCATGGGCATTGGCATGGCACTGTTCGAAGCCGGTGAATACGACCCGCGCAGCGGCATGCCGGTCAATAACAACTACGCCGAGTACGTGGTGCCGGTGCATGCGGATCAGCCGGACATCGACGTCATGCTGCTCGATTACCCCGACTACAACCTGGGCGAGTTCGGCGCGCGGGGCATTGGAGAAATCGGTGTGACCGGGCTGGCCGCTGCGGTGGCCAACGCTGTCTATCACGCAACTGGCAAACGGGTGCGCAGTCTTCCCATCACCAAGGAAAAACTGATGGCAGGGTTGTAACGATGAAACAGCTCGACTTGCAGGTTGTACAACAGGCACGGGACTGGCTGGCCGGTGGCAAACCGGTCTGGCTGTGCACGGTGCTCTCCACGTTCGGCTCGGCCCCGCGTGGACCGGGGGCCATGCTGGTGGCGCTCGGCAGCGGCGAGCATCGTGGTTCGCTGTCTGGCGGCTGTGTAGAGGAGGATTTTCTCGAGCGTGTGGCTGCCGGGCAGTTTCAGCCGCTCAATCAGGTGGTTCGCTACGGCGATGGCGGGTTTGCACCCACGCGCGCCTTGCCTTGCGGTGGGGTACTGGATGTCCTGATCGAGTTCATCGCGCCGAGCCTGGACGCCGACGCGCATCTGGCGGCTATCGAACAGGCGCTTGCCGGGCGTGAGCTGGTAAGCCGGGAAGTGCAGTTGGGCGGTGGGCTGAGAGACATCGGGCCTGCCACGCTGGGCGAGGCGCGGGTGCAGGTAGACGGCGAGCGCATCAGCATTCGCATGGGGGCGGTGTATCGCGTGCTGCTGGCCGGGTTGTCGCCGGTCGCCGAGTTCTGCGCCAGCTTTGCCGTCGCGATGGGCTATGAGGTGATCGTCTGTGACCCGCGTGTCGAGGTTACGGCAGGGTTTTCGATGCCGGGCGTTGAAGTGCGCGGGGTATTGCCTGCGGTATTCATCGCCGAGGGCGGCTGTCACAGTTCGACGGCGGTACTGGCCTTGACTCATGACCCGAAACTGGATGACTTGAGCATGCTTGAGGCTGTACGCACCGAGGCGTTTTACATCGGCGCGATGGGTTCGATGCGCACCAGTAGCAAGCGTATCGAGCGCCTGGCCAGAATCGGCGGGCTAGACAGCGAGGTGCTGGAGCGAATTCATGCACCCATCGGCCTGAACCTGGGCAGCAAGACACCTGCGGAGATCGCCATCGCGGTGATGGCCGATATCCTTCGGGTCGCCAACGGCGTCAGTCGCGCCCGGCTGTAAGGTGTTGCCGGCAAGCGATTGCCAACGCTGACCGGGTGTCTGCATCGCGCAGCACGCCGGGGTCGTCGCAGTTCATGACGTCGCAAAATGCGGGGTTGTTCGTGATCAGGGCCTTCGCGCCCTGGTCGCCCTCAAGTGCCAGCAATCGGGGCCAGAACCGTCGTCCGATGATCACCGGATGACCGCGCTGCCCTTCATGCATCGGCAGGGCGATGCGCTGTGGGTCAGCCAGTCTGGCCAGATCGCGCAGGGTCTGCGGCTCAATCCACGGCATGTCCGCGAGCAGAATGGCCACTGCGTCGGCGGATGAATTCAGCGCTGCGGCAATGCCGGCTGCAAGGCTATGGCCCATGCCCAGATCTGCGTGTTTGCAGCGAATAATCGTCACTTTCGACGGAATGCCCAGTGTCTGAACCTCATCGTCCTCGCGCAGGACGACGCCTGTTTCGGTAAATACCTTGCCGGCCGTTTCCAGGCAGGCCGTCAGCAAGGTGCGCCCGCAGGGCAGCAGCGCCTTTCGTTTATCACCGTCAAAACGCCTGCTGCGGCCTGCGGCGAGGACCAGGGCGAACACTTTGGGTATCTGGCTGTCTATGCTGCTCAATCCGAAACCTTATGCGTGGGTGGGGGCAGGGTTGTGCAGTCTGTCTGCCGCTGCACAATGCAGTATGGCGTGGCGAACGCACAATGCCTTATTTCGCTGCCTTGCCGGTAGCGGCACGAACCATGTTTTCCGAGGGTAACAAGTGGACAATCACATTCGTCCGGTCGAGCTGGAAAAGGCCTACCGATTGCTCAACCATGGCCCGACCGTGCTGGTGTCCTCCAGTCATGAAGGCACCCATAACGTCATGGCTGCGGCCTGGGCTTGCGCGCTGGACTTCTCGCCGCCCAAAGTGACGCTGGTGATTGACAAGATCACCAAGACCCGTGGGCTGGTGGAAAAAAGCGGTTACTTTGCGCTGCAGGTGCCCAATCTGGATCAATTGCAGATGACCTTCGACGTCGGCACCCAAAGCAAGGTGTTTACCCCCGACAAGCTGGACAAGGCCAATGTGGACCTGTTTCGCATTGAGGATCACCACACCCCGCTGGTGGCCGGATGCTCCGCCTGGCTGATCTGCAAAGTCATCCCCGAGCCGCACAATGAACAGACCTACGACCTGTTCATTGGCGAAGTGGTCGGTGCCTGGGCGGATAACCGCGTGTTCAACGAAGGGCATTGGCAATTCGAAAAAGCCGATCCGAAATGGCGTAGCCTGCACTACATCGCAGGCGGGCATTTCTACACGATTGGCGAGCCTGCGGTGGTGGAAACGGGCGAGGAGTAATCAGCGACGCGCCGGGTACTGCGTGGTAGCGGATCGGGCGACGCTTCGCTTGCCCACGATCTCTCGGTTTTCGTGGGAGCGGACTTGTCCGCGAACTGCCGGGAACCGGCAGTAAAATCGGCCGCCTCGGTGTGCCAGACACAGCCAATGTGACCGGTTTCAGGGCCGCTTCGCAACCCTTCGTGGACAAGTCCACTCCTACGCCCTCCGGGCAGAAGCCCATTCTCTGCACTCGTCAAGATATGCGCCGAGCCGCATGGGCATGAGATGTTCTCCCGACCCTCAATGACGATCGCGCCACACGGTTTGTGCATTGCAGAATTCGCGTAAACCGAAGTGCGAGAGCTCGCGACCAAAGCCGCTTTTTTTCACACCGCCAAAGGTCACCCGTGGATCTGAGGCGCTGTAGCCGTTGATAAACACACCACCGGTTTCCAGTTCTTCGGTCATGCGTTGCGCAAGCTCCAGATCACGGGTGTACACCGTCGCGGTCAGGCCGAATTCGCTGTCGTTGGCCAGTTCCAGGGCGTGCTGCGCGTCGCGTGCGGTGATGATCGAAGCCACCGGGCCGAACAGTTCCTGCCTGAACGAGGTCATCTGGTCGGTAACATCGCCCAGCACCGTCGGCTCGTAGTAATTGCCCTGGCCATCCGCCTTCCTGCCGCCCAGCAACAGCGTCGCGCCTTCGGCCAGGGTGTCCTGAACCTGGGCATCCAGTTCGTCACGCAGATCAACGCGTGCCATCGGGCCGATATACGTCTCGCCGCACAGCGGATCGCCGATCACCAACTGGCGAGTCTGCTCAACGAACCTGCGGGTAAATTCCTCGACCACGCCTTGCTCGATGATCAAACGCTTGGCCGCCGCACAGACCTGCCCGGTGTTCTGGAAACGACCGATCACCGCTGCTTTCACGGCTTGATCCAGATCCGCATCATTGAGCACGATAAACGGGTCGGAACCGCCCAGCTCCAGCACACACTTCTTCAGCGCAGCACCGGCCTGTGCACCAATCGCCTGCCCGGCACGCACGCTGCCGGTCAGCGTGACAGCGGCAATGCGTGGGTCGGCAATAGCTTTTGAAACACCTTCCGGGGTCACGTTGATGACTTCAAACACACCTTCTGGAAAACCTGCACGCTTGAACGCGCCCAGCATCAAGTAGGCACAGCCCATCACGTTGGGCGCATGCTTGAGCACGTAGGTATTACCCGCCAGCAGCGTCGGGATCGCACCGCGCAGCACCTGCCAGATCGGGAAATTCCACGGCATCACCGCCAGAATCGGCCCCAGCGGGCGGTATTCAATGCGTGCCTTGTCATGCTCGACCTGGGTGGGTTCGGCAATCAGCATCGCCGGCCCGTGCGCCGCATACCAGTCGCACAACTGCGCGCATTTCTCGACTTCGCCTCTGGCCTGCGCCACGGGCTTGCCCATTTCCCGGCTGATCATCCGGGCGATGTTTTCAGCGTCGTCGCGCAACACCTGGCCCATGGCGATGATCAACTGCGCGCGTTGCTGGACAGGTGTACGCTTCCAGCCTGCAAAGCCTGCCGCCGCGCGGGAAAGTGTGCGGTTCAGTACAGCATCGGATTCAAAGGCATAGCTACCGATCTGTTCGCCCGAAACCGGGTTGATCGAGATCGCGTGGGTGTTGCTGGAAACAGTGGTCATTGCGCCATCCTGTTGAGGTGGGGAGTGAAGCCAGAATATAGGCGTGCAATGTTTTCTAAAACTGAATAATAATGATCGAATCGTTCACGTTTGGAGAATACTGTGGATCTGGTTCAGCTCGAAATATTCAAGGCTGTCGCTGAACACGGCAGCATCAGCGCAGCCGCGCAGCAGATTCATCGAGTGCCGTCGAACCTGACCACGCGCATCAAGCAGTTGGAACAGGACCTGGGCGTGGATCTGTTCATCCGCGAAAAGCACCGCTTGCGCCTGTCGCCCGCCGGCTGGAATTTCCTCGATTACACGCGGCGTATTCTGGACCTGGTGCAGGAGGCGCGGCTGGCGGTGTCGGGAGAAGAGCCGCAAGGGCCTTTTTCATTGGGCTCGCTGGAAAGCACTGCGGCTGTACGGATCCCCGCGCTGCTGGCGGCCTACAACCAGCAAAATGCAAAAGTCGAACTGGACCTCTCCACCGGACCGTCCGGAACCATGATCGACGGCGTTCTTGCCGGGCGACTGGTCGCCGCGTTTGTCGATGGTCCGGTGCTGCACCCGGCTCTTGAGGGCGTGCCGGTGTTCGAGGAGGAAATGGTCATCATTGCGCCGTTCAATCATGCGCCGGTCAAACGCGGGCGTGATGTCAGCGGTGAGAGCATCTATGCGTTTCGCGCCAATTGCTCGTACCGCCATCACTTCGAGCGCTGGTTCACCGACGACGCCGCCGTGCCGGGCAAGATCCACGAAATGGAGTCCTACCACGGCATGCTCGCCTGCGTCAGCGCCGGTGCCGGCCTGGCGCTGATGCCGCGCAGCATGCTGGAAAGCATGCCCGGTTGCGCCACGGTCAGCATCTGGCCGTTGTCCGAGAAGTTTCGCTACCTGCACACCTGGCTGATCTGGCGGCGCGGCACGGTTTCACGCAGCCTGACCCGCTTTGTGGCGTTGCTGGAAGAGCGGGCAACGCCAGCAAGCCTCGAGTAACGCTGTTAACGCGCCGCGCCAACCCGCCCCGCAATCGCCGCACCCACTTCCTGCGTCGAGCGCTGGCCGCCCAGGTCAGGGGTTACCTCGCCGCTGGCGATGGCCTGTTCAATGGCCATGATGATTTCGTCATGCGCCGCCGTGAAGCGCTTGTCGCCTTGGCCGAGGAATTCCAGCATCAGGGCGCCGGACCAGATCATGGCGATCGGGTTGGCGATATTCTTGCCGAAGATGTCGGGCGCCGAGCCGTGAACCGGTTCGAACAGCGACGGGAAGCGGCGCTCCGGGTTGAGGTTGGCCGACGGCGCAATGCCGATGGTGCCTGCGCAGGCCGGGCCGAGGTCGCTGAGGATGTCGCCGAACAGGTTGGAGGCCACCACCACGTCGAAGCGCTCCGGTTGCAGCACGAAACGCGCGCACAGGATGTCGATGTGTTGCTTGTCCCAACTGATCTCCGGGTAGTGGCTGGCCATCGCCTCGGTGCGTTTGTCCCAGTAGGGCATGCTGATGGCCATGCCGTTGGATTTGGTCGCGGAGGTGACGTGCTTGCGTTCGCGCTTTCTGGCCATCTCGAAAGCGAACTTGAGAATGCGGTCGACACCGCGACGGGTGAACACCGATTCCTGCAGCACGAATTCGTTGTCGGTGTTCTCGAACATGATCCCGCCCAGCGACGAGTATTCACCTTCGGTGTTTTCCCGGACCACGACAAAATCGATGTCGCCCGGTTTACGGTTGGCGAGCGGGCAGGGTACGCCGGGGAACAGGCGCACCGGGCGGATGTTGGCGTACTGATCGAACTCGCGACGAAACTTGAGCAGCGAGCCCCACAGGGAAATGTGATCGGGCACTTTATCGGGCCAGCCCACAGCACCGAAGAAAATCGCATCAAAGCTTTTCAACTGATCAAACCAGTCGTCCGGCATCATCTTGCCGTGTTCCAGGTAGTAATCGCAGCTGGCCCATTCGAAGTACTCGAACTGCAGCTCCAGCCCGTGTCTGGCGGCGGCAGCCTGCACCACGCGCACGCCTTCGGGCAGCACCTCCAGGCCGATTCCGTCTCCGGCGATGGCAGCAATGCGCAATTTCTTGTTGTTCATATCGGGCACTCTCGTTGGGCGGCTTGTAGGGGTGGGTAGTACAGGCTGCCCATGCTATAAGCACACGATGCAAAGATAATCAGCCGATTAATGGATTGAGAAAACACGATTCATGAATTATCCAAACCTCGATGACCTGAACGTGTTCATTCACGTCGCTCGACGCTCGAGCTTTGTTGGCGCTGCCAATGAACTGGGTATGTCTGCCGCGTACGTCAGCAAGCGCGTCAAGCTGCTGGAGCAGAACATGGGCGTGGTGTTGCTGCACCGTTCCACAAGGCAAGTGTCGATTACCGAAGATGGCGAGCGGGTTTATGAGTGGGCCAAGGGCATTCTGGAGTCTGTGCAGCAGATGGGCGATGAGGTCGCGGCGTTGCACGGCGAGCCCAGCGGCCTGTTGCGAGTGGTCAGCAGTCAGGGCCTGGGTCGCCGCTTCGTGGCACCGGCCTTGTCGGAGCTGGCGGCGCGTTACCCGAAGCTGGATATCCGCCTGGACATTCAGGATCGGTTGGTGGACCTGATCGAGGAGGGCGTGGATCTGGACATTCGCGTCGGCAACGACATCGCCCCGCACCTGCGCGCCAGGCATCTGGCCAGTAATTGGCGCGTGCTGTGCGCAAGCCCCGCGTATGTGCAGCAGCACGGCGTTCCGCTCAGTCTGGCTGAACTGGCCAACCACGATTGCCTGGTGATCAAGGAGCGTGACCGGCCGTTCGGTATCTGGCATCTCAACGGCTCGCAGGGTGCTGAAACCGTGAAGGTGACCGGCAGCCTTTCCACCAACCACGGCGAAATCGCCCGGCAGTGGTGTCTGGACGGGCGCGGGGTGTTGTTGCGTTCGCTGTGGGATGTGCGTACCGATCTGGCTGAAGGCCGGTTGGTTCCAGTGCTGCCCGAATACCGGCAGGATGCCGATATCTGGGCAGTTCACACCTCGCCGCTGATGAGTTCGGCCAAGGTCCGTGTCACGGTGGAGTTCTTGCGTGAGTATTTTGCCGTGCACCACGCGCCTGTCTGATTCTGGGTCGTGATTGTGTGGTACGACTCTGAATCATGACTCTGAATCAGTGCGCGCCAGCCGCCTTGTTCAGGTCGCTGTCGGTCCATTCGGTGTAGATACACGCATCGGCGGCGGCCCAGCGCACGCGCACCGGATCTGCGGCTTTTAAGGGCATGCCGGTGGCGGACAGCGCTTTGACGGTCATCGCTGTGCCGCCAGTGGTCACCACCGAGCACGTCTGGCTTTCGCCGAGAAACAGCACCTCGGTGACAGTGGCGCTGACCTCGTTCCAGCCGGCTTCCAGCGGCGTGGCGGCGGCCTGGGCCACACTCAGTGCCTGGGCTTTTTCCGGGCGCACCATCAGCAGCACGTCCTGATCGGTTTTGAGGTTGGAGGTCAGCCGAATCGCCAGCGAACTGCCTTCAAACGTCGCAACGGCGTTGCCCTGTGCCTTGAGCTTAAGGAAGTTCGAGTTGCCCAGAAACGAGGCGACAAAGGCATTCGGCGGGTTCTGATACAGGTCGTAACCGGTGCCCAGACCGACGATCTTGCCGTGGCTGAAAATCGCGATGCGCTGGGACAGGCGCATGGCTTCTTCCTGATCGTGGGTCACGTAGACAATGGTGATGCCTAGCCTGCGGTGCAACTGGCGCAATTCGTCCTGCAGGTCTTCGCGCAGCTTCTTGTCCAGCGCACCGAGGGGTTCGTCCATCAGCAGGATGCGTGGCTCGTAAACCAGCGCCCGGGCAATGGCGACCCGTTGCTGCTGGCCACCGGACAATTGCGAAGGGCGACGATGAGCGAAGGCTTCCAGTTGAACCAGCTTGAGCATGGCATCGACCTTCTTTTCGCGCTCGGCTGCTGGCAGCTTGCGGATCGCCAGCGGGAAGGCAATGTTGTCGCGAACCGACAGGTGCGGGAACAGCGAGTAGCGCTGGAACACCATGCCGATGTCGCGCTTGTGCGGCGGCACATTGACCAGCGATTTGCCGCTGACCAGGATTTCACCTGAACTGGGCGTCTCGAAACCGGCGAGCATCGACAACGTGGTGCTTTTACCCGAGCCACTGGAGCCCAGAAACGTCAGGAATTCACCGTCCTGAATCTCCAGAGAAATATCATCGACGGCTGCGAAGTCACCGTAATGCTTGTTCAGGTTGCACAGCGCAACCAGCGGTTTCTGATGCGCTGGGGCGGGGTCTTTGATCACGGCACTCATGACGTACTCCTGGCTTCGTTGCGGCGACGCAGGGCCGCGGCGATGAACATGATCAGCACCGACAGGGCGATCAGCAACGTTGAGGCGACAGCGATGACCGGGGTCAGGTCCTGACGCAGGGTGGTCCACATCTTGACAGGCAGGGTCTGCAGGGTCGGGCTGGCCATCATCACGCTCAGCACCACCTCATCCCACGACACGAGAAACGCGAACAGCGCGCCGGCCATCATGCCCGGACGGATGCCGGGGAAGGTCACCTTGTAGATCGCCTGCAAGCGTGACGCGCCGCAGATCACCGCAGCGTCTTCAATGGACTGATCGAACAGCTTCAGCGAATTGATAATCGAGATGATGGTGAACGGCAAGGCGACGATCACATGGCTGACCACAAAGGAAAACAGCGTCCCGGTATAGCCCAGCTTGAGAAACAGCGCGTAGACCGCCACGGCGATGATCACCAGCGGCACGATCATCGGCAACGTAAACACGCCGTACAGGATGTCGCGTCCCGGAAAGCGGCCGCGTACCAGTGCGAACGCGGTCGGCAGGCCGAGCGCCACCGACGCGATGGTGGTCAGAATCGCCACCTTGAAACTGGACATGGCGGCGGCCATCCAGTCAGGGTTTGAGAAAAACTGCTGATACCACTTCAGCGTCCAGCCGGGCGGCGGAAACACCAGCCACTGCGAGGAACCGAACGACAACAGGATGATGAACAGGATCGGCAGCAACAGAAACAGCGCGATCAGCGCGGTGGTCAGGTACAGACCCGTGCGCAGACCAGGGCTCATGGCATTGGGCGTCAGGAGCATGGCGGTTTACCTCGCGTTGCTGGCGCCGACCGGAGATTCCGGCTGGAGCTTCAGGTAGAAGTAGAACAGCACCAGCGTGATCAGCACCAGCAACGCGGCGGCGGCACTGGCCAGCCCCCAGTTGAGGAACGACTGCACCTGCTGGACGATGAATTCGGGCAGCATCATGTTCTGCGCGCCACCCAGCAACGCCGGGGTGACGTAATAACCGAGCGACATGACAAATACCATCAGTCCCCCGGAAAAAAGCCCCGGACGGCACAGCGGCAAAAACACCCGGAAGAAATTGGTCCACGGGCTGGCCCCGCAGATCGAACCCGCCTGCAGCACCATCGGATCGATGGCCTGCATGGTCGCCTGCAATGGCAGGACGATGAACGGAATCATGATGTAGCTCATGCCGATCACCACACCGGTCAGGTTGTGGACCATTTCCAGCGGTTGATCGATGATGCCCATGCCCATCAGCGCCTTGTTGATGACCCCGGACGCTTGCAATAGCACAAGCCAAGAGTAGGTGCGCGCCAGCAGGCTGGTCCACATCGACAGCAGCACAATATTCAGAATCCAGCGGCCCCAGCCGCGTGGCACCAGCGTGATGACCCAGGCCAGCGGAAAGCCCAGCAGCAGGCTGAACAGCGTGACCAGCCCGGCAACCGAGAAGGTGTTCAGCAAGACCCTGGAATAGGCCGAGTTGGCGAACAGTTGCTCGTAGTTGCCAAGGCCGGGCACCGGTTCAAGTACCCCGCGCAGCAACAGGCCGATCAGCGGAGCGAAGAAAAACAGGCCCAGAAAGATCAGCGCCGGCAGCAGGTTGCGGCTGCCACGCCAGCGCTGCGCAAGGGAAGGGGATGGCTGCATGCTCGTCGCCTTGTGGTGTGCCGTGCCGGCGGTGCTGGGTGCACCATCGGCCGGGATGGGTTGACGAGGAACGGCAGCCGTCATTTTTACTTGACCAGCCATTCGTTCCACCGTGTCGCAATGTCGGAACCGTTCTTGGCCCAGTAGGCGAAGTCGAGGGTGATCTGGTCGGCGACATGCGCGGTCGGCAGGTTAGGCGCCAGCGTGGAGTCCAGACGCGCCACACTTTGCGTGTTGACCGGTGCGTAGGCACTCAGGTTGGAGAAGTCCGCCTGGCCTTTGGCGCTGGTCGCGTTGGCGATGAACTTCATCGCTGCGTCCTTGTTTTTTGCGCCTTTGGGTACGACCAGAAAATCAGCCATGACCAGGTTCTGTTTCCAGCTCACGCCCACCGGTGCGCCGTCCTGTTGCAAGGCGTAGACACGGCCGTTCCACATCTGGCCCATCGACACTTCGCCGGAAGCCAGCAGTTGCTGCGACTGTGCACCGCCGCCCCACCAGACGATGTCTTTCTTGATGGTGTCGAGTTTCTTGAAGGCGCGATCCAGGTCCAGCGGGTAAAGCTTGTCGGCGGCTACGCCATCGGCCAGCAGGGCCAGTTCCAGCACGCCGGGGCTTGGCCATTTGTACAGGGCGCGTTTGCCGGGGTAGGTCTTGGTGTCGAACATGGCAGACCAGTCCGCAGGCGGCTTGGCGCCTACCTTGCTCTCGTTGAAGCCGAGCACGAAGGAGAAGAAGAACGAACCGGCGCCGTGATCGGTCACGAAACGTTTGTCGATTTCGTCGCGCTTGATGGTGTTGAAATCCAGCGGCTCCAGCAGACCTTCACTGGCGGCACGCAAGGCAAAGTCGGCTTCGACATCGACCACGTCCCACTGCACGTTACCGCTTTCGACCATGGCCTTGAGTTTGCCGTAGTCGGTCGGGCCATCCTGCACGACCGTGATACCACTGGCCTTGCTGAACGGTGCCGCCCAGGCCTCTTTTTGAAAGTCTTGGGTCGAACCGCCCCAACTGACGAAGTTGACGCTGTCGGCAGCCAAGGCGGCGGCGCTGGAAAAAGCCAGCACGCCTGCTGCCAGGACTGCCGTTGCACGTTTGTTCAACACCATGTTCACGCCCTCATTTGTTGTGTTTTGAGCGGGCTTTTGTCGCCCGCTTAGTCGGGAGCAGTAGGTCCAATGGGCCTTGAAACTGAAAACTGTCAGGTGCTTTTATTGGTGTTTTTGCTTGCCGATGTACCTGACAAAACATTCGGTTGATGGAATGTCATATTATGGTATTCCAAGCTTTCTGCAAGCGTTTTGCCCTGTCAAAATGCCTTCATCGCCTGTTTTCAACGGTGAATACCAGAGGCTGCCAGTGGCCGGTTATCGTGCTTGCCTGGCCTGATCATCTGGCTCAGCCGGGAAATGGAATACTTTCAATCACTTCCAGATCGTAGCCGGTCAGGCCGGCATATTTGAGCGGAGGGCCGAGGTGGCGCAGCTTGCCGATCCCCAGGTCCTGCAAAATCTGCGCGCCGGTGCCGACCTCGGAATAGATACGTGATTGCGAGCGGGTGTACTGGCGCGGTGGCTGGGTCAACTGCGGAATGCGCTCCAGCAACGCTTGTGACGATTCGTGATTGGCCAGCACCACGACCACGCCGCAGCCTTCTTCTGCGACGCGCTGCAAGGCGGCCCAGAGCGTCCAGTTGGCCGGACCGGTGTACTCGGCGCCGACCAGATCACGCAGCGGGTCAACCACGTGCACGCGCACCAGCGTCGGGTCTTCGCGACGGATATCGCCCATCACCATGGCCATGTGCACGCCGCCTTCGATGCGGTCTTCGTAGCTGAACAGGCGGAAGGTGCCGTGCACCGTGGGCAGCTCGCGCTCGCCGATTCTGACGATGGTGTGCTCGGTGCTCAGCCGGTAATGGATCAGGTCGGCGATGGTGCCGATACGGATGCCGTGTTTTTCGGCGAACAGCTCCAGGTCAGGGCGACGCGCCATTGTGCCGTCGTCATTCATGACTTCGACAATCACCGAGGCGGGGGTAAAACCTGCCATGCGTGCCAGGTCGCAACCCGCTTCGGTGTGCCCGGCGCGGGTCAGCACGCCGCCGTCGCGAGCGCGTAACGGGAAAATATGGCCCGGCTGCACCAAGTCGTCAGGCACTGCCCCCGGATTGACCGCCGCCTGCACGGTGCGCGCGCGATCTGCTGCGCTGATGCCGGTGGTCACGCCCGTCGTCGCTTCGATGGACACAGTGAACGCGGTGGCGAAAACGCTGCCGTTGCTCGGCACCATCTGTTCCAGCCCGAGGCTTTTACAGTGCTCGTCGGTCAGCGTCAGGCAGATCAGCCCGCGTGCTTCGCGGGCCATGAAACTGATCGCCTGGGCTGTGCAGCAATCGGCGGCAAGCAGCAGATCACCTTCGTTTTCACGGTCCTCATCATCGACCAGCAACACCATCTTGCCTTGGCGATAGTCTTCAATGATGTCTTCGATGCGATCGAATGCCATGCTCATGATCCCGGTTTTATGGATGAATGAATCGTGGTATACCATAAGACAGAATATTTCATAGATTCCCTATCATTGAAACAGCGAGATCGTGATGAAGGCTTATTGGATTGCCCACGTGGATGTGACCGACCCTCAGCAGTACAGCGAATATACCCAGCGCGCGCCAGCCGCTTTCCAGCTGTTTGGCGGCAAATTTCTCGCCCGGGGCGGCCGCTCGGAAGCGATTGAAGGGCGAGCAACGCCGCAACGCACGGTGATTATCGAATTTGAATCCTACGAACAGGCAGTTGCCTGTTACCACTCGCCCCAATACCAGAATGCCATGAGCCATCGGCAGGGCGCGGCAAAGGCCGAAATCGTGATAGTTGAGGGGCAGCCTTAGGGTGTCAGCTGCAAGCCACAAGCTTCAAGCTTCAAGCAAAACCAGGTACGCCTCGGACCGCTTCGCTTGCAGCTTGCAGCTAACCGCTTGAAGCTGCTCTTAACGAATAAAGTGGACCTTGCCGGTGTCGTCGTTGCCGATATAGATGCCGTACACACCGGCATGGCGTTCTTCAATGTAGCGCTCAAGAATCTGGCGGATGGCGGGGTAGTAGATGCTGTCCCAGGGGATGTCTTCGGGGGCGAAGAATTTGTAGTCCAGGGTTTCCGGGCCGAACTGACCAGTGACTTCCAGCGCGATGGCGCGGAACACGATGTACACCTCGCTGATGCGCGGCACGCTGAAGATGGAGTAGGGCGAGACGATTTCGGCGCGCACGCCGCTTTCTTCCCAGACTTCACGCAGCGCCGCCTGCTCGGTGGTTTCGCCACTTTCCATAAAGCCGGCTGGCAGTGTCCAGGTGCCGGGGCGCGGCGGTATGGCGCGCTGGCAGAGCAGGTACTTGCCTTCCTGTTCGATGATGCAGCCGGCAATGATCTTCGGGTTGACGTAATGAATGTACTGGCAACTTCCGCATATCAGCCGCGCATGGGTGTCGCCGCCGGGGATGCGCTGAGCCAGGTCAGCGCTACCGCATTGAGGACAGAAGCGCGGTGTCACCATGTCAGCGACCTATGCGCGGTTCTTTGATGACCACAGGCGCGACGATCTCGCGGACTTTGGTGCCTTCGGCCTGCTTGGATTTCAGGTATTCCAGCGCGACTCTGGCAGCGTTGCGGACGTGATCGACCGACGCTTGATGCGCGGCCAGCGGGTCGCCGCTCTTGATGGCTTCGACCATCAGTTCCATTTCCTTGTTGCTGGCACCGCGGCGGTTTTCCTGAGAGACCGAGGTGGCGCGCAGGTAGCTGATGCGTGCCTGCAACTGACGTAGCTGGGTGGCTGCAACGTGGTTGCCCGAGCCCTCCAGCAATACGTCGTAGAAACCCTGCACCGAATCGATGACCTGCTGCAACTCGCCTTCCTTGAGCGATTGGCGATTCACTTCCAGCGCCTTTTCCAGCGCGCGGATGTCCCTGGGGCTGGCGCGCAGGGTGAACAACTGGACGATCAGGCCTTCCAGCACGCAGCGCAACTCGTAGATATCGCAGGCATCTTCCAGCGTAATGATGGCCACCCGTGGGCCTTTGGCGTCGGCGAACTCCACCAGCCCTTCGGACTCCAGATGGCGCAGTGCTTCGCGTACCGATGTACGGCTGACCCCAAGCCGGTCACACAGGTCCCGCTCGACCAGACGATCGCCCGGCAGCAGCTGGAAGTTCATGATCGCGCTGCGCAGCTTGTCCAGCACAATCTCCCGCAGGGTGACGGGGTTGCGGTTGACTTTGAAGGTGTCGTCGAGTGGCAGGCGTTTCATCGGGTGTGCTCGAAATGGGCTGTCAATGTAGAAGGCTGGCAATGTGAAGAAGTGACCTTAAGCATAGCCTGAATCCTATCGGCAGCCCGCTGAGTACGCGGGCTGCTGCGTGCCCCGAAAGTTCAGACCCGGAGCGCGGCCGAGTTTATCACGCTCATGCCCGCAACCACCAAAAGCGCCCGATGCCGCCTCAGACGATCGGCGCCAGTGCCCCCATCTTGCCCCGGTGATAAATCATCGGCGTCACGGGAATGGCGGGCAGAATCAGGTTTTTCACCGCGCCGACGATAATTGCATGATCGCCGCCGTCGTATTCGCGCCACAGCTCGCACTCGATGATCGCGGTTGCCTTGCCCAGCAGCGGGTTGCCCAGCTCGCTCAGGTGCCACTCGATGCCTTTGGTCTTGTCCTTGCCTTTGCTGGCGAACGCATAGGCTTCGACCTGCTGGTCGGCAGACAACAGGTGAATGGCAAACTTCTTGCTGTCACGCAGCACCGGGTAGGTGTCGGAGGCGTAATTGGGGCAGAACAGCACCAGCGCCGGGTCAATGGACAGCGCGCTGAAGGCACTGGCGGTGATGCCGACCAGATTGCCTTCAGGGTCCAGCGTGGTGACTATCGTCACGCCCGACGGGAATGACGCCATGACTTCTTTATAGATACTGGGTTCGATCATCGCAGCGGCCTCGTTAACGCATGACAAATGGATCAGGCATGGGCGCCTGCGAAAGGTTGATCCACACCGTTTTCAGCTCGGTGTAGGCCAGCACGGAGTCTATCCCGCTCTCGCGGCCGTAGCCGCTATTTTTGAAACCACCGATGGGCGCCATCGCCGATACGGCGCGATACGTGTTGACCCAGATGATCCCTGAACGAATGTCCCGTGCCAGCCGGTGGGCGCGGCCCAGGTCGCGGGTCCAGATCCCGGCAGCCAGACCGAACTGCGAGTCGTTGGCGATCGCCAGCGCTTCGGCTTCGTCCTTGAAGCGGATCACAGACGCGACCGGGCCGAACACTTCTTCCTGCATGATCTTCATCGAGTTGTGGTCGCACTCGAACAGTGTCGGCTCATAAAACCAGCCTTTGCTGTCCAGTTCGGGGCGCTTGCCGCCCAGGCGCAGGCGTGCACCTTCGGCAAGCGCGTCGGCCACCAGGCCTTCCACCACAGCCAACTGCTGGGCAGTGGCCATCGGGCCCATTTCGGTGCTTTCATCCAGCGGGTTGCCGATGCGGATACGGCTGGCGCGTTCAGCCAGACGCTCGACGAATTCATCGTAGATCTCGTCCTGCACCAGCAGCCTGGAGCCGGACACGCAGCTTTGCCCGGACGCCGCATAAATGCCAGCGACCGCGCCATTGATGGCGCTGTCCAGGTCGGCGTCGGCGAAAATGATATTGGGTGATTTGCCGCCCAGTTCCAGCGACAGTTTGGCGAAGTTTTCGGCGCTGCTGCGCACCACATGACGCGCCGTGGCTGCGCCGCCGGTGAAGGCAATCTTGCGCACCAGCGGGTGGCGGGTCAGGGCTGCGCCGGTGGTCGGTCCGTAGCCAGTGATAACGTTGACCACACCGGGCGCAATGCCGGCTTCAAGCGCCAGTCGCGCCAGTTCCAGCACGGTGGCCGACGCGTGTTCCGAAGGCTTGAGGACGATGGTATTGCCGGCAGCCAGTGCGGGTGCCAGCTTGATGGCGGTCAGGTACAGCGGGCTGTTCCAGGGGATGATCCCGGCAACCACGCCCATCGGCTCGTGCACCGTGTAGGCAAACAGGTCCGGCTTGTCGAGGGGCAGGGTGCCGCCTTCGAGTTTGTCAGCCAGCCCGGCGGTGTAATGAAAGAACTCTGGCAGGTAACTGACCTGGCCACGGGTTTCGCGAATCAGTTTGCCGTTGTCGCGGCTTTCCAGTTGCGCCAGGTGTTCCTTGTTCTCGGCGATCAGATCACCCAGCCTGCGCAGCAACTTGCCGCGTGCGGTGGCAGTCAGGCCTCGCCACTCCTGGCTTTCAAACGCTTTTTGCGCCGCCTGCACGGCGCGCTCGACATCCGCCTCACCCGCGTCGGGCAACTGCGCCCAGGGTTCGGCCAGTGCCGGGTTGAGGCTGTCGAAGGTCTTGCCGGACAGCGCATCGACCCACTGGCCGTCGATGCACATCTGAAAGCGGGTAAGGCTCATGCAACGCTCCCCTTTATCGAACTGTCGGCGGATGCCGGGTTGGCGAGGCCGATTTTTTCAAAGAACCCGAGTAACACCTGGTTGACCAGGCGTGGCGACTCAACCGGCATCATATGGCGTTGATCGGGCAATATCGCGACGTCTGCACCGCTAATACGCATGGCCAGCTCGCGAGCCATTCCCGGCGTGGAGCCAGGGTCGAGTTCACCGGTGGCGATCAGCGTCGGCGCACGAATATCGCCCAGATCCTCTGCACGGTACATGTCTTGTGTGGCAAACAGCTTGTAGGTGGTCAGATAGCCCTGCGGATCATTGCTCGCCAGATTCTGCCTGATGGCGGCGATCTGTGCCGGGTTGGCCGCCTGGTATTCGTGGCTGAACCAGCGCGACAGCGCCTCGCCTGCGTTGGCGTCCGGGCCGTGCTCGGCTGCCTGGCTGGTGCGTGCAATGACGCCCGCCCGCTGTTCCGGGCTGCGATTGAACACGCTATTGAGGATGACCAGCCCCGACAAAAGCTGAGGGAATTGCAGCGCGAACGCCCGCGCCACAAGCCCGCCCATCGAGAAGCCGACAACCGATGCCTGCGGCACGCCAAGGTGTGCCAGCAGTTCGCGCAATTGCTCGGCGTAGCCCGGCAGGCCGGTGTCCGGATCAGGCCGCGGGCTGGCGCCGTGGCCCAGCATGTCGTAGGCAATAACCCTATAACGCGGGGCCAGCCCGACGATCTGGCCGCCCCACATCTCTTTGTTCAGGCCCACCCCGTGAATCAACACCACGGGATGGCCTTGGCCGGTAGCCAGGTAGCTGGTACCTGCCGGGGTGCGCTCAGCGGTGAGCTGAATCATGGATCGCTCCTGCGCAGACGTTGAGAGGGGTGGGTTACTGAGCCTTTTCAGCGGCCAGTTCTTCCAGATCGATATAGCGATTGCCGATGCGCGGGTGCAGACGTCCGCCGTTGGCAGCGCCCAGGACGATGATGATTTCGTCGGCGCGTGGCGAATCTTCGATGTGCATTTCCAGGGTGATGTAGTGCGAGCGCAGGCCTTCATCGTCCTTGTGCATCATCGGCACCTGAATGGACGTGCCCGGGCCGCCGCGTTTGTTGGTAAAGCTCAGGTAACTCTTGGCCTTCACCGCCTCACGGTAATGATTGCCGAAGCGCAGGGTGTGAATCACCGCCGAAGCGTGTTCGATCTCGCCGTCCGCACCGACCACTGCAGCCTTGCCATAGGCCTCAATGTTGTCTGCGCCGCCGATGGCATCGGTAAGGCGCTTGACCATCAATTCACCGAGGTCCGAACAGTTGGCGCGGATCTCCGGTTTCAGGTCTTCGACAAACCCGCGACCCAGCCACGGGTTCTTGATCACCACCGCCAGGCCAGTCATGGTGACCGGTTTGTCGGTGGCCTTGCCGCCTTCGATGAAGGTTTCTTCGGTGTAATTGACGATCTTGCGAATTTCAAAACTCATGACGACTCCCGGATCGATCACTGTTGTATTTCGTATGATGGTATACCATAAGATTGGGCATGCAAGCGCTTTATTTGCAGGTCTTGCCGCGCCTCTTCGCCTGGCTGCGCCGTCGCAAAACATAAGGCAATGACGACATTGCACTGCCTGCGCCGACGACCACTCGTCAGGTCTCGGGGCAATCGCTTTGAACAGGGCTGCTCTCGTTTTGACAGACATTCAGTGAGTCATAAAAAGCTTCACTGAATTTTTCACTTCGCAAATTTACACGTCAGGAGAGCCCTACATGAAAGCCATCGTCTATAACGGTCCGCGCGACGTCAGTGTCAAAAACGTGCCGGATGCGAAGATAGAGAAGCCGACAGATGCTCTTGTCAGAGTGACGACCACCAATATCTGCGGCTCGGATCTGCACATGTACGAAGGTCGTACGTCATTCGAGACCGGACGTATTTTCGGTCATGAAAACATGGGCGAAGTTATCGAGGTCGGCGCAGGCGTGGACCGTGTCAAGGTGGGCGACCGGGTTTGCCTGCCATTCAATATTGGCTGCGGGTTCTGCGAAAACTGCGAAAAAGGCCTGACCGGTTACTGCCTGACCGCAAACCCCGGCAGCGCAGGTGCTGCCTACGGTTTCGCTGAAATGGGCAGCCACGAAGGCGGCCAGGCCGAACTGCTGCGCGTGCCTTACGCTGATTTCAACTGCCTGCTGTTGCCCGAAGACGCCGCCGAGCGTGAAGACGATTACGTGATGCTCTCGGATATTTTCCCTACCGGCTGGCACGCCACCGAGCTGGCGGGCCTGTTGCCCGGCGAAAGCGTCGCCATCTATGGCGCAGGCCCGGTCGGGCTAATGGCCGTCCACTCGGCAATGATCAAAGGCGCGTCGCAGGTATTTGTCGTGGACAACCACCCGGATCGCCTCGCGCTTGCAGCGAAGATGGGCGCCACTCCGATCAACTCGCTGGAGCAGGGCGCGGTTGACCAGATTCTCAATCTCACCGACGGCCGAGGTACCGACCGCGGCTGCGAATGCGTCGGTTATCAGTGCTGCGACCGGCACGGTCATGAAGCCAACCACGTCACCATGAACAACCTCGTGGCCTCGACCAAGGCCACTGGCGGGATCGGCGTCGTGGGCGTCTTTGTACCGCAGGATCCGGGCGCTCACAGCGACCTGGCGAAGGAAGGCAAGATGGCCTTCGACTTCGGCTCGTTCTGGTTCAAGGGCCAGCAGATCCGTACCGGTCAGGCCAACGTCAAGGCCTACAACCGTCGCCTGGCCGAGCTGATCCACCATGATCGCGCCAAGCCTTCGCAGATCATTTCCCATCGCCTGAAGCTAGAAGAAGGCCCGGCTGCCTACCAGCACTTCGATGCTCGTGACGATGGCTGGACCAAGGTCGTGCTCAAGCCAAACGGCTGATCGACCGCGCGCCTCTGGTGAGCCCTGTCGTGCTGGTAACGCCACCGACAGGGCTCGCTGACCGACCGAAAACCCTTTTCGAGGAGATACCCACATGAATGAAGACTATCCCAAACCGCCGTTTGCCAGTCAGCCCCAGAATGTACCTGGCGAGCAAGGCCGGATGGATCCGTACCCGGATTGCGGAGAAAAAAGCTACAAAGGCTCAGGACGTCTGCAAGGCAAGATCGCGCTGATCACCGGCGCTGACAGCGGCATCGGCCGCGCTGTCGCGATTGCCTTTGCCCGCGAAGGCGCGCAGGTTGCGATCTCGTACCTGAACGAGCACGAAGACGCTCAGGAAACCAAGCGCTGGGTTGAAGAGGCGGGCATGAGATGCCTGCTGCTGCCCGGTGACCTGGCGCACAAACAGCAGTGCGAAGACATCGTCAGCAAGACTGTCGCCGAGTTCGGCCACATTGACGTGCTGGTCAACAACGCTGCATTCCAGATGACCCATGAGGCGTTGGAAGACATCTCCGACGAAGAATGGGTCAAGACGTTCGATATCAACATCACTGCGATGTTTCGCATCTGCAAGGCCGCAGTCCCGCACATGCCGCGCGGCGGTTCGATCATTAACACCAGCTCGGTCAATTCCGACATGCCCAAGCCGACATTGCTGGCCTATGCCGCCACCAAAGGTGCAATTGCCAACTTCACCGGCGGCCTGGCGCAATTGCTCGGCGAGAAGGGCATCCGCGTCAACAGCGTGGCTCCCGGCCCGATCTGGACGCCGCTGATCCCTGCGACCATGACCGATGAAGACGTGAAAACCTTCGGCAGCGAGACACCCTTGGGCCGCCCAGGCCAGCCGGTCGAGGTTTCGCCGATTTATGTGCTGCTGGCCTCTGACGAAGCCAGCTACATCTCTGGTTCGCGCTATGGCGTGACGGGCGGCAAGCCTATTCTGTAGCAGCGAAAACGTGTGCGGTTGAAACGGTGCCTGAACAGGCACCGTTTTTTTTGTCCCTGTCAGCAGCAGCTCCATTCTCCGGGGAACCGAGTCACTCAGTGAACCACTCAGTTGTGTTTGTCTTTATTTCGATTATGCCTCTGTCGCGCCACGGCACATTCCAGGAGGTATTGATCCATCACTTGAGTGAGGTAACTGGCTATGACCATGGGTGTTTCACCTATTCGTAACTCAAACTCCCTGCCGATCGATTTTTCGTCGTTGAGCGCAAAGAGTGGCGGGCATAACGGGCTGGGCAGCGGAGACAATTCGACTATCGACCCGAGTACGTTGTTGTTCGGCAATCAAGGGCAGACGCAGGTCAATTTCGCTCCGCCCAACAGCACGGACTCCTCAACCAGCGGTGTGAACGCTGCGTCAGGCAATACGGCGTCCGGCCTGGTCGAGCAAATCATGAGCCTGCTGAAACAATTGATGCAGATGCTGATGCAAAACAACAATGCTTCCGGTAACCCTCAGACTGATTCGTCAACGCCAGGCGTCGGCAGTGGCAACAGCGTCGGGAGCGGCGGTACTGGAAGCAGTCTCGCAGGCAGTGACGGTGGCGACGAAACGTCCGGTGTCGGTAACGGCGGTTTAGGCGACGCGGGCAGCACGCCAACAACGAGCGCGGCCGATGGTGTGCCCTCGGATACTTCACTCACGGGTAGCGGTGGGCTGCATTTGCCTCAACAGCTTGAGCAGTATCGAGGCGACATTATGGACGCCGCCAAAGCCACCGGCGTGCCGCCCAGCGTGATCGCCGGGCAGATATGGGCTGAGTCGCGCGGTCAGTTGAATGCGGCCACCACCAATGTCAACGGCAAGGCCGATGCGGGCCTGATGCAGGTCAACGCAGACACGTTCAAGTCATTGCAGCAGCAAAACCCGGGGTTGCTGGGCAACGACGTCAACGATTCGCACACCAACATCATGGCGGGCGCGCTCTACCTGCGAGACCAGAACAAGGAGTTCGGCGACATGGGGGCAGCACTTCGCGCATACAACTCCGGGCCCGACAAGGTCAATAAAGCCGACCTCAGCGACACGGGAGGCGTGGGCGGCAGCAGCTACCCGGCGGACGTACTGAACTTCGCGAAAATCATCGAGAGTGGGCAGGGCAATTTACCCGCTTGATGCCTGTGTCGAACGGCCCGCGCAACGCGGGCCGTTTTTAACTGCACAGGGCAGGGTGCACCTGACCGACAAAGCTGTCGATAACCTGAACGGGTGACGGACAGCAGGACATTTCAAGCCACGCGGGTGTCCATTCAAGAGTCACGTGTTCAGGCACCCATTGATAAGGTTTTCAAGATTTGTCCGTCCACTTTTGAGGTGGAGGCAGCCCGGATACATTTGCTTGCGCCGTTGTGCTGAATTGCCTGTGGGCATTTACAGCCCTGTGATTTCACTGCAACGATATCTGGCAGTTCATTATCAATACCTCGACTACCATCACCACATCCCCTATAGCTTTCTTGATCCAGAACACGCAGAGCCGCTGTCGGGCCATGAACAAAAGGCCTGACCAGTCGGCTAATTCGTTTTCGTTCCACTACCTATGGAGATTTTCATGTATCCAGACGTACAGCTTTATATCGATGGCCAATGGCGCGCGAGCCGCGATGGTCGCTCCATTCCTGTTATAGACCCTGCTACCGGCCAGTCGCTGGGCAGCGTGGCGCATGCCGGTATCGCCGATCTTGATGAAGCACTCTCAGCAGCGGAGCGTGGCTTTGCCACCTGGCGCGCGACCTCGGCGTATGACCGTTACAAGCTGATGCAGAAAGCCGCCGATCTGGTTCGTGAGCGGGCGGACAGCATCGCCAGAATCATGACTCAGGAACAAGGCAAGCCGCTGGCTGAGGCGCGCATGGAAACCCTGTCGGCTGCTGACGTCATCGACTGGCTGGCTGAAGAGGGCCGTCGCAGCTATGGCCGTATCGTGCCGTCGCGTGGCGTGTCCATCGAGCAGAAGGTTATCAAGGAGCCCGTCGGCCCGGTTGCTGCGTTCACACCGTGGAACTTCCCGATCAATCAGGTGGTGCGCAAGCTGTCTTCGGCGCTGGCAGCCGGTTGCTCGATCATCGTCAAAGCCCCGGAAGAAACTCCGGGGTCACCTGCCGAGCTGATTCGGGCGTTTGCCGATGCGGGCGTTCCGGCAGGCGTCATTGGTTTGGTGTATGGCGATCCGGCGGAAATTTCCGGCTACCTGATTCCGCACCCGGTTATTCGCAAAGTGACTTTTACCGGCTCTACGCCGGTCGGCAAACAACTCGCGGCATTGGCCGGCAAGCACATGAAGCGCGCCACCATGGAGCTGGGCGGGCATGCGCCAGCACTGGTGTTCGACGACGCCGACATTGACCTGGCGGCTCGCGTGCTGGCCACCGCCAAGTTCCGCAACGCCGGGCAGGTCTGCGTATCGCCGACGCGTATTCTGGTGCAGCGCAAGGTGTTGCAGGCGTTTACCGAGAAATTCGTCGGCCTGACCCGTGAGATCAAAGTGGGCAACGGTCTGGAGTCGGGTACGACCATGGGCCCGGTGGCCAATGATCGACGTATCCCGGCGCTGGTTGATCTGATTGAAGACGCAGTCAGTGCTGGCGCGACCGTTTCTGCAGGTGGCAAGGCTGTCGAGGGACAGGGCTACTTCTTCGAGCCGACCGTACTCAGTGGCCTGACGCCAGCCATGCGCATCATGAACGAAGAACCGTTCGGGCCGGTTGCGCTACTGGTGCCGTTCGACACCGTGGAAGAAGCCATTGTCGAGTCCAACCGGGTGCCGTTCGGGCTGGCGTCCTACGCCTTCACGACCTCGATGAAGACCGCTCAGGCGCTGAGCACCTACATCGAAGCGGGCATGCTGTCGATCAACCACCAGGGCATCGGCTTGCCGGAAGTGCCGTTCGGCGGGATCAAGGATTCCGGCTACGGTTCCGAAGGCGGCACCGAGGCCATCGAGGCCTACCTGAACACCAAACTGGTCACTCAATACAGCTGAGTGCGGTTCGGTTAAAACAAAACGGTCGCGATGTGCAAGCATCGCGACCATTTTTCGTTACCGCGTCAGGACTGATCAGTCCCTGGCCTGAATGCCGGTCTGCTTCATGACCAGATTCTTCTCTTTCTTGTACTGCAGCGCGACTTCCGGCGCTGGGCCGCTCTGGCCTGTTTCCATCCACTTGCGTATGCGGCTGGCATCGGCGAAGTGGGTGTATTTGCCGAAGGCGTCGAGAATCACCACGGACACGGGACGATTGGCCATGCTCGTCAGCAGCACCAGGCAATGACCCGCCTGATTGGTAAAGCCGGTCTTGGTCAGTTTGATGTCCCAGTTTTCCTTGCGCACCAGGTGGTCAGTGTTGCTGAAACCCAGGATGTAGGTCGGTTTACGAAACGTGACGGTTTTCTGTTCGGTGGTGCTCAGTTCGCTGAGCAGCGGGTATTTGCGGGCCGCCATCACCAGCTTGGTGAGGTCGCGCGCGGTCGACACGTTGTAGACCGACAGGCCGGTAGGTTCGACATAGGCCGTGTGTTTCATGCCCAATGCCTTGGCCTTGGCGTTCATGGCCAGAATGAACGCCGGATAACCGCCGGGGTAACTGTGCGCCAGGCTGGCCGCCGCGCGGTTTTCAGACGACATCAGGGTGATCAGCAGCATGTCCCGGCGGTTCATTTCGCTGCCGAGTTTGACGCGTGAAAAGACGCCTTTCATTTCCGGCGTCTGGGAAATATTGACGGGAATGACTTCGTCCATCGATTGTTTGGCATCAAGGACAATCATCGCGGTCATTAACTTGGTGACCGAGGCAATCGGCACAATCACGTCAGGGTTGCTGGAATACAGGACCTTGTCGGTCTGCAAGTCGACGACCATTGCGCTGCCCGAGGCCAGGTGCAGGTTGGAAGGATCACGATTCAGAACAGCGGATTCGTTTGCCAGAGCGGTGGTGGAAAACGCCGGGCCGGTAAGTACACATAATAGGCCCAGAAGAGACAGACGAATTTTCAAGAGCAAGGCTCACTCGATAAAGTGTGGTAATGGAATGGATCGCGTCAAAACGCTGCATTTTATGAGCAGACTTTGATGCGTGTCGATGGGCGCTATAGGGCGTTTCGTCAATAAGTGCGGGAATATGGATTTCGTTAAGTCGCGGTTAAGTGGCGTTCCGCTTTCACTGGAGCTAAAAACCGCCCGTAAATTGAATAGTCGTGGTGTGAGACGCTCGCACCGATTAGCATTCCAGCCATTCTGGTCACCGATTCAAGGAGTCATGCAATGCTCAAGGGGTTTGTCAGCAAGGATTACGTGGTACTGGTGATCGTCGCTTCTCTGATTGTCGTGCTGTTGCTGGGCGTCGGCTTTACGTCCCGGCCGTCTGACTGGGCGGGCTGGATGCAGGCAATTGGTCTGATCGTCGGGTTGATGGCCGCCGTTGCCGTGCCAGCCATTCAGCGCAAGCAGGAAGCCGCCGTTGCGCGCAAGCAACTGCGGGACCGCGAAGTGGGCTACGCCCGGCGCATGCAATATCTGTGCGGTGAACTGAGCGAGCTGCAAGGGCGCATCAGCCTGAACCTGACTCATCTGCGCGCCAGTGACCGACACAGTCTGAAATATACCTTGCAGGACTATCTGCACCGTCTGTTCGAGTCCCATAAACAGGACCTGAACGATGACCGCGTGGTGCTCGCTCACGAGCTGCGCCAGGTGGCCAATGACCTTATTGATGAACTCGACAGCGGCCGCACTGACCGCGTGGTGTTCATGGCCCTGGAAAAGCGCCTGCAGAAACTGGCCCATCGGTGCCAGGTCAATGCGGCCATGGCTGAACGTGGCTGAACGCGATATCGCACAGAACAGCAAATCACAGCGCAAAAAAAACCCGCATCAACAGAGGCGGGCAAGGGGATGTGCGGAGCAACGCACGAAGTTCGAGAACATTCAGCTGTTGAGGGTGTGCGGCTGCATCTGCCTGGACAGCGCCTCGGCGACTGGCAACGATGCCAGCGGGCCGCTGACCGGCTCGCCATCCTGAATCAGGTACCAGCAGGCCAACAGGCCCCGTGCTCTGAGCGTGGCGGGAACTGCGCTACCGACGACGGACATGATGTGTACCTTGGTCATAACTGCCTCCTCAATCATGTCGCTACTGTAAGGGGCAATGAGGCCAGGCAGAAATCGACGCTCTCAATAGTCGTCATTGATAACAACAGCGGTTGCCTGCCTTGCATGCGCAGGCAATGGTGTGCGCACAGCCATAAAAAAACCCGCCTGAAGGGGCGGGTTTTTTGTTCCGTTACCAGCGACCGCGTGGCGGGCCGTAGTAATAGCCGGGGCCTGGAGGCGGGCCATAGCGATGGTAGTAGCCTGGCGGTGGCGGTGGCGGGTAGCGCTCGACCACCTGATAAACCGGGGCCGGCTGATAGTAGACAGGCGGCGGCGCGTAGTAGACCGGTTGCTGTTGTACATAAACCGGCTCGCGCTCGACGTACACCGTCCTGTCGCGGCCTGAAGATACCGCCGCCCCGACAACGGCAGCGCCTACGATAGCACCTACCACGGCAGGGCCACCCCAGCCACGGTCAGCATTCGCCTGGCCAGCAAGGGCCAGGGCACCTACAAACAAGGCGATCTTGGGGATTTGACGAATCATGACTGTTCCTCGCTCTCAACCCGTTGTCGCGCGCCTGCATCACTCTCAAGCACTGCCACGGGATAACACTATGACATCGAAATTGTAAGAATCTGCGAAAGTGCTGAGTAAATTTTATGTAAGGTGCTCAACAGGGCGCTTGCACTGCGTAGCTTACGCTTCTGTGGAAGATTCAAGCCATTACCGTCTGGAGGAATTTACATGCCCGTTATCGCCAACAGGGATACGCAGCTGTGTATGTCGATGGCCGCACGTCCCGGAAACTTCGGCGTACGTTTTCATAATCACCTTTTTCAGCAGTTGGACCTCAACTTCTATTACAAAACATTTTCGCCCAATGACCTGACGGCAGCTGTTGCCGGTATACGCTCACTGGGAATACGCGGCAGCGCGGTGTCGATGCCGTTCAAAGAAGCCTGCATCGAGCTGGTCGACGAGCTGGACGTATCAGCGGCCGCGATCCAGTCGATCAATACCATCGTCAATACCGACGGGCACTTGAAGGCGTTCAACACGGACTACATTGCCGTGGCGCAACTGATGGAAAGCCATGCCGTGCCACACAGCGCATTTGCCCTGCGCGGCAGCGGCGGAATGGCCAAAGCGGTGGCGTTTGCCCTGCGCGATGCAGGTTTCACCGACGGGTTGATCGTGGCGCGTAACCAGCAGGCCGGGCAGCGCCTGGCAGAGGCGTGTGGTTTTCGCTGGCAGGCTGACCTGGGAAGCGCGCGCCCACCGTTGCTGGTCAATGTCACGCCGCTGGGTATGCAAGGCCCGCAGGGCGATGAACTGGCGTTTGATATGCAGGCAATCGAAGCCGCTGACACGATTTTCGATGTGGTCGCCACGCCCGCCGATACACCGTTGATTCAGGCTGCACGTCGTCTGGGCAAGCGGCTCGTGAGCGGCGATGAGGTGGCCGCTATCCAGGCGCTTGAGCAGTTCGTGCTGTACACCGGCCATTCGCCCGACCGATGAGCAGTATCAGCAGGCGGTGGCATTTGCCCGCGCCGGCTAGTCTCGGGGTGAGCCAGGCATCAGCTTATTCCAGTCTGGCCAGCCGCTCTTCGAGTGCTGCGATGCGCGCTTCCAGCTCATCCAGACGCTGAGTGGCAGCAGGGCTTGCCGCGTTGCCGCGCTCCGGCGCTTGCTGGCGGGCGGCAAGAAGGTCCTGCAGGTCCTCAGGGTCACCGATCAGGTGCATATAGCGGTCTTCGCGCTGGCCGGACTGACGCGGCACCAGCGTTGCCAGGCCTCTGGCGATCAAGCGCTCCAGTTGATGAACGACCTGCTCGCTGTCCTCGAAATCGTGCATGCGATTGCTGCGGGTCAGCAGTTCACTGACTGTTTGCGGGCCACGCAGCAGCAACAGGCCGGTCAGTATCACCTGCGCAGGCACCAGTTCCAGGCCCTTGTCGACCTTGTGTTCCCAGCGATCAGCGCGACTGCCCATCACCAGACGTGTCAGGCCACGGCCTTCCAGCGCGCGCAGGCTCTGGCCGACCTGACCCTGGGTGAGGTTCATGACCGGGTCGCGGCTGGTCTTCTGGTTGCAGGCGATGACCAGTGCATTGAGGGTCAGGGGATAGGTTTCCGGGTTGGTCGCCTGTTTCTCGATCAGGCAGCCCAGAATGCGCACTTCGGTGCTGTTGAGCTGCAACGCTTCGGCATTCGGGGTGGTTGGGGTGGCGGACGATTCGATGGACATGACGCTTCCCTGAGTAATGACGGTGGATCAGCGTAGGGTCTGACAGGGATTATTGCCAGCGTGCGCTGCACTCATCTGCGCGGCTGCAGAAAAGTGTCACGGTGTTCTGCGCCGGGTGGGTCTATAATCGCGTCTTTCTCACATCAGGATATGTCATGTCTATCTCCCTGTACGCCGCTTCCGTTCCTGTCTTCCAGCAAATGCTCAATGCGCTGAGCGACGTTCTGACCAAGGCCGAAGCCTACGCGACCGAGAAGAAAATCCAGCCGCCCGCTCTGTTGCAGGCGCGCCTGTTCCCGGACATGCTGCCGTTCACTCGTCAGGTCCAGATTGCCGTCGATTTCGCCAAGGGTGCTTCGGCCCGTCTGGCAGGCGTCGAGATCCCGCAATACGACGACACGGAAACCACCTTCGCCGAATTGCAGGCACTGCTGGCCAAGACGCTCGCGTTCATCGGCAGCATCACGCCCGAGCAAGTCGACGGCAAGGAAAGCATCGAAATCGTTCTGCGCCCTGGTACTGAAAAGGAAAAACGCCTGAACGGTCAGGCTTACCTGCTCAGCTATGCCTTGCCGCAGTTCTTCTTCCATGTCACCACGGCCTACGACCTGCTGCGCCACAACGGCGTCGAAATCGGCAAACGTGACTTCATGGGCAAGTTCTAAAGTCCACCCGTCTTGTGGGAGCGACCGGGGCGGCGCTCCGCACTCTCGCGAAGGAGCTGGTGCAGGCCATGAGTATGGGGCATTTCGGCCATTGCCTTCGCGAGCAAGCTCGCTCCCACAAAGACCGTACTTGTCGATCAGGATACGAGCCCGGTCTTTCGGGCTCTTTGGCATTTGTGCATAGTGAAAAGCGCTAGCCCCCCGCTTTAATCCCTCGCAGGTTGCGCCGTCATCGCAACCTGTATCGTTGTTCTGGAGTTTTCATGTTGTTGCCCATACTGCTGTTGTCGGCCGCCGGTTTCACCGTGCTGACCACAGAGTTCGTTATCGTCGGTCTTTTACCCGCCATTGCCCGCGACCTGGACGTCTCGGTTTCGCAGGCCGGGCTGCTGCTGACGCTGTTTGCGTTCACCGTCGCAGCCTTTGGCCCGTTTCTGACCGCGTATTTTTCGCGCTTCGAGCGCAAGCGTCTGTTTATCAGCATCCTCATCCTGTTCGGGCTGGCCAATGCGCTGGCTGCGTTGGCCCCTGATATTGCGGTGATGGGCGTCGCGCGCTTGATTCCGGCGTTAGGCCTGCCGGTGTTCTGGGCGCTGGCCAGCGAAACCGCCGTGGACATCGTCGGACCGGAGTTCGCCGGGCGGGCGATTGCCCGCATCGGTTTCGGGATTGTCTGCGCCACGGTGTTCGGCATCCCCGTTGGCACCCTGATTTCGGATGCGTTCGGCTGGCGCAGCGCGTTCTTCGTGCTGTCCGGGCTGGCGTTTGCCAAGGCGCTGTTGCTGGCGGTGTATCTGCCAAGGACGGCCGCAAAGAAAAACCCGGTTTCAATCCTCAAGCAATTCGGCATTTTGCGCAGTCCGATCATGCAGGGGCATGTGCTGCTGTCGGTTCTGGTGTTCAGCGGTATGTTCACGGCCTATACCTACCTGGCAGACATGCTCGAGCGGCTGGCCGGGTTCGACGGCAATCTGGTGGGCTGGTGCCTGATGGGCTTTGGTGCGGTCGGTTTGCTCGGCAACTCGCTGGGCGGGCGCATGGTCGACCGGCATCCGTTGATGGCCAGTCTGGTGTTCTGCGCCTTCATGGTGGTCGGCATGACTGCCGTGGTGCCGAGCATTCATTCGGTATTTGCCTTGCCACTCGCGCTGGCGGTATGGGGCATCACCCAGGCGGCGCTGTTTCTGGTCAGTCACGTGCGGCTGATCAAGGCCGCGCCCCAGGCGCCTGCGTTCGCTGCCTCGCTGAATATCGCCGGGGCGAACCTGGGCATCGGCATCGGAGCGTTCATCGGTGGCAGGGTCATTGATCATCTGGGGCTGGGTAACGTCGGTTTCGCCGCTGCGGGCATCATCGTTCTGGCCATTGTGCTGGCGCTTTTGCTGATCAAACGTGATCCCGGCCCGCTCGCTGCCTAGCCTGCATCGGTAAACAGCTGGTTTCGGGCACTTTCGGCAATGGCGACAACGCCGGGGTGCCTGACCTTGCGCTCCACGGTGATGGCGTAAAACGACTCCGTTACCGCATCGGTCTGGCCAATCACCTGCACGCCGTACTGGCCCTGTACTTCGTCGACAATCACGCTGGGCGCGACAAAGATGCCGCTGCCGGATTTGCCGAAAGCCTTCATCAGCGCACTGTCATCGAACTCGCCAATGATGCGTGGCTGAATTTTCTGCTCGGCAAACCAGCGCATCAGTCTGCCTCGAACCACGGTCTCCTGCCCCGGAATCAACAGCGGTGCGCCGTGCAGGCACTGTGGAAAGTCGCTGCCGACGCGCTCGGCCACTTCACGGGTCGCGAAAAAAGTGACCCCGCATTCCCCCAGTTTTTGACTGTAGCCCTTGATGTCCAGATGCGGCGGCATGGGGCTGTCCGATATCACCAGGTCCAGACGCTGGATGGCCAGGTCAGCCAGCAGCCGTTCGAGTTTGTCTTCGCGGCAGGTGATGCGAATGGGTTCAGCAAGCTCCATCGTCGGTGCAATCAGCCTGTAAACGATGGATTTGGGCACCACATCAGCAACGCCGATGCGCAACAGCAGTTGCTGCTCGTCAGGTTGCGAACGCAGCAGGCTTTCCAGTTCATCGCCCAACTGAAACATTTGTTCGGCGTAGGGCAGGGCGAGGCGACCGGCTTCGGTCATTTCCAGCCGGCGCCCGACGCGCTGGAACAGATCGACCCCCAGCGCCGCTTCCAGCAGGCTGATCTGCCCACTCACGGTTTGCGCTGTCAGGTTCAGCTGTTCGCAGGCGCGCACAATGCTCCCGGTCTTGGCCACAACCCAGAAATAGTGCAATTGTCGATAATTGAGCATACTGATTGCCGATTCGTTAAAACCGAAGTATACACCCCATAAAATCGAATTTTCCTTATGTTTCAAAATATCTAGAATCCGCCTCAACGCCGGACCGGACACACCGTCTGGCCCTGTCCTATCGAGGAGCCCATGAATAAATCCATTTACGCTGCGCTGTTGAGCTGTTCGCTGCTGGTAATGGCAGGATGCGATCAGATAGAGTCGTCTACTAAACAGGTGCTGGGTACCGCAGCCAACACTGCCAAACAGGCGATTGATGACACGCATCAGGCCGCGACCAAAGCGCTTGATGAGGCCAGACAGGAACTTTCGGTACAGGAGCTACCACAAAGCTCGGCTGAAACCGAAAAAAATTCAGATAAAGACATTTAACCCACAACTATTGGCTCAGGCAGGGCAGTGATCTATGGAATACCTATTGGAACTGGCGACAAGTCCCGCAGCCTGGATCGCCTTGGCGACACTGGTGGTGATGGAAGTCGTGCTGGGCATCGACAACCTGATTTTCATTTCGATCATCACCAACAAGCTTCCGGAACATCAGCGCGAAAAGGCCCGCAAGCTGGGTATCGGCATGGCTCTGGTGATGCGCCTGGGCTTGCTCAGTACCGTCGCTTACATCGTCCAGCTGACAGAACCTGTGTTCGAGGTGTTCAACCAGGCGTTCTCGTGGAAAGACATGATCCTGATCGCCGGTGGTCTGTTCCTGGTCTGGAAGGCAACCACTGAAATCCATCACAGCATGGACATCAAGACCGATGAAGAGAAGGCCCTGGGTTCGGTTGTGGCATTGAGCATGGGCGCGGCCATTGTGCAGATCCTGATGCTGGACCTGGTGTTCTCCATCGACAGTATCATTACTGCCGTCGGCATGACCGAACACCTGCCTATCATGATCATCGCCGTGGTGTCCGCTGTGGTCGTGATGCTGGTTGCCGCCAACCCGCTGGCGAAGTTCATCAACGACAACCCGACTGTGGTCATGCTGGCACTGGGCTTTTTGATCATGATCGGTATGACGCTGATCGCCGAAGGTTTTGGTGCCCACGTACCGAAAGGCTACATCTACGCTGCCATGACATTCTCGGCAGCCATTGAAGGCCTGAACATGCTGGTGCGCAAGGCAAGACGCAAAAAGGCTGCCGCTGCTCAGGCATCCACTCACTGATAAACGGTTTCACTGAAGAAAAAACGGTCGACCCGGCTACCCGGATCGACCGTTTTGCATTCCACGTTTTGTTCAGGCGCATGCCAATCGGCAGGCAGGTTTCAACTGATGACGGCAGCATGAGCCTTCACAGGTTTTGCCACGACCGGCCGCTGTGGTGCAGGCGGCTCGACACCGCGTGGGTGATAACGACGCGAAACACGCATGACGCCCCATAACATGGCGCTGGCCACTGCCAGCCACGAAGCGATCAGCATCACTATTGTCAGTTCCAGGCTCATAAGTGCCTCCCCATTCCTGCTTTTCTTGCGGTCTTGATAACTGACAGTCTAGTACGAAGCATGTTTCGGTTAGTTGACCAATGGCATCGGGCTATGAACGATTTGTGCTGTGAACACCAGCGGACTGCTGCACAACGCTATACCCCGATCGCCGACGGCTCTATGATCGGCACTCAGGCCGGGTCGCGGGTTGCTCGGCATCAGTTGAAGTGAGTGAACATGTTGTCGTTTTCTCTTTTTGCCGCTACTACCGGCGCCAGGCGTCCGTGGCTGGTTTTGGCGCTTATCGTCGGCCTTGCCGGCTGTTCATCGATGGTGACGCCCCAGATCAAACGCTTGCCGGACCGGGTCGAACTGACCTCGGTGCCGTTCTTTCGCGGTAATGCCTATCAGAGCGGGCCGGGCGCGCTAGCAAGCATGCTGGCCAACCAGCACGTGCAGACCACGCCCGGCCTGCTCGACAAGCCGCTGCAACTGCCGGCTGGCGAAGACCGTTTAGAGCAGAACATGCAGAACGTCGCGCGGGAATACGGCTTTATGGTCTACCCGCTGGGTGGCGAACTGCAGGATCTGCTGGCTCAGGTATCGGCGGGGTATCCGGTGATGCTGCGGTTTGCGCAGGGTTCTGTTCTCTGGAAAGGACCGCGTTATGGCGTATTGATCGGTTACAACCGGGTAAAGGAAACCGTCTTGCTGAATGCGGGCATGGACCGTCGCCATTCGATGAGCTTCAGCAGCTTCACGTCTGCCTGGAAAGACGCCGGCAGTTGGGCAGTGCTGGTTCAGTCGCCTCGGCAATTGCCTGCCGGGGTCGATCAGCAGCGTTGGCTGCAGGCAGCTGACGCATTGTCCAAAGCAGGGCAAGAGCAGGCGGCCGGCGAGGCGAAAAGGACTCTGGAACGAAGCGTTAAATGAAATCAACGCAGCGTTAATGAAAACGGCACCCATGAAGGTGCCGTTTTTAGTACCTGCGACCCGAATTGAGTCTAGAAACCCAAACGGTCACGCAAGCTGTAGTACCAGGCACCCAGTGCCGTGAGCGGCGTGCGTAGCATCTGCCCGCCGGGGAACGGGTAATGGGGCAAATCGGCGAACGCATCGAAACGTTCGGCCTGCCCGCGCAGGGCTTCGGCCAGCACCTTGCCGGCCAGATGCGTGTACGTCACGCCATGCCCGCTGCAACCCTGCGAGTAATAGATGTTGTCGCCAAGCCTGCCAACCTGCGGCAGGCGAGACAGGGTCAGCAGGAAATTGCCGGTCCATGCGTAGTCGATCTTCACGTCCTTGAGTTGTGGGAATGCCTTGAGCATCTTCGGGCGAATAATGGCTTCGATGTTGGCCGGATCTCGTGCGCCATACACCACGCCGCCACCGAATATCAGGCGCTTGTCGGCGCTAAGGCGGTAGTAATCGAGCAGATAATTACAGTCCTCGACGCAGTAGTCCTGCGGCAGGAGTGTCTTAGCCAGCTCATCGCTCAACGGTTCTGTGGTAATCACCTGAGTGCCGCACGGCATCGATTTTGCCGCCAGTTCCGGTACCAGGTTACCCAGATAGGCGTTGCCTGCCACGATAATGAACCTGGCCCTGACCTTGCCCTGCGCTGTATGAACAACCGGGTTGGCGCCACGCTCGATACGAATGGCCGCCGATTGCTCGTAAATGGTGCCGCCCAGGGTTTCGACCGCCGCCGCTTCGCCCAGCGCCAGATTGAGCGGGTGAATATGGCCGCCGGTCATGTCCAGCAACCCCCCGATGTATTGATCGCAGGCCACGACTTCGTTGATCCGGCGCTTGTCCATCAATTCCAGGTGGGTATGGCCGTAGCGTTCCCAGAGCCGTTGCTGGGCTTCCAGGTGCGCCAGTTGCTTGCTGGTCAGCGCCGCAAACACACCGCCGTCCTTCAGGTCGCACTGAATGCCATAGCGGGAAACCCGGTCACGAATGATGGCCGCACCTTCAAATGCCATCTGCCCCAGCAACTGCGCCTGACGCGGCCCTACGGTGCGCTCGATCACATCGATGTCGCGGCTGTAACTGTTGACGATCTGCCCGCCGTTACGGCCCGATGCGCCAAACCCGACCTTCGCCGCTTCGAGCACCGTGACCCGAAAACCGTTTTCCAGGAGAAACAGCGCGCTGGACAGGCCTGTATAGCCAGCCCCGATGACACACACGTCAGTCTCGACCTCGCCCTGCAAGGCGGGACGTTCCGGTACGGGATTGGCCGAAGCTGCGTAATAGGATTGAGGGTAGGGCGTGTTCGCCATCCTGAGACTCCGTTTAATATTCTTGACGATGGCGCTGATCGTACCCGAGATACCGAGCCGCTGCCAGCAACACAGAAAAACAGTTCTGGCCTGATCCCCTGCAAAAAACGCTGTAATTCATGGGCTTAGGATAAAAACGCATTGACAGGCAGTTGAATATCCGTAAAATGCGGACCCACAGCAGGCACGTAGCTCAGTTGGTTAGAGCACCACCTTGACATGGTGGGGGTCGTTGGTTCGAGTCCAATCGCGCCTACCAAACAAAATCCGCTCTGCTGGGCGGTAAAAAAAGGGTCAACCGAGAGGTTGGCCCTTTTTTGTTTTTGCTCTATGCGCAGGGAGCAAAAATTTCACGTATTCAGAGAGTTACTGCAAAAAAGAATTTGACAGGTATTCGAATATCCGTAGAATGCCGACCCACAGCAGGCACGTAGCTCAGTTGGTTAGAGCACCACCTTGACATGGTGGGGGTCGTTGGTTCGAGTCCAATCGCGCCTACCAAACAAATCCGCTCTGCTGGGCGGTAAAAAAAGGGTCAACCGAGAGGTTGACCCTTTTTTGTTGTACCTGTTTCGCCCCCGGCTTTTGTGCCAACGCAGAGCCTTGGCACAAGAGGGCAAGCAGCCTCAGGGAATCAGCCGATCACGACGCAGCTTTTCAAACACCTCGAAAAACGCATCATCACTTGCCTGAAATGCAGTAAAGCCCAGCTTGCGGCTTTTCGACATGTCGGTGACCACTTCGATCGGCCGGCCAAGGTCGGCGTCGGTGTGCCACGGTGAGATCAGCCGGTTGATGTCGCTTTCCTTGAGTTGATGCTCCTGGGCGATGCGGGTCCAGGCTGTCTGATCATCTGCCATCTGAGTTTCCAGCAGCGCAGGCTGGCTTGGGAAGTCTGCCGGTTCCAGGCCGAAGTACCCGGCAATCTGCCCCCACATCCAGCTCCAGCGGAACACGTCGCCGTTGGTGATGTTGAATGCCTGATTGGCCGCTGCCGGGGTCGTCGCGGCCCACAACTGCTGATGGGCCAACTGGCGCGCATCGGTCATGTCCGTCAGGCTGTCCCACTGAACGCGCGAGCCAGGAAACACGAAAGGTCGGCCAGTGGCTTTGCAGATCGATGCGTAAACGGCCAGGGTGGTTGCCATGTTCATTGCGTTGCCGACGGCGACGCCTGTCACGGTGTGCGGACGATGCACGCTCCAGGTGAACCGGTCTTTTTCAGCTGCCGCGAACACTTCATCTTCTTGCGCATAATAGAAGTTCTCGATATCCAGGCGCGGCTGCGACTCCCGGAAAGGCGTTTGCGGCAAGGTGCCCTTGCCGTAGGCCTCGAACGGGCCGAGGTAATGCTTGAGCCCGGTGACCAGCGCCACGTGTTTCACGCTGCCAGCAGGCCGTACAGCGTCCAGTACATTGCGCACCATTGCGGCGTTGACGCGGATATTCTCCGCTTCTGTCGCCTGGCGTGACCAAGTGGTGATGAAAATGTGGGTGGGCCGCAGATCGGCCAGCGCAGCAGTGACGGACGCGGGGTCCTGAAGGTCTGCCGCGACGGGAATCACGCCGGGCCGGGTCGATGGGCTTCGGGAGAGGGCGGCAACCTGCCAATCGTTTTCCAGCAACAACTGCGTGATTGCGCTGCCGACAATGCCACTTGCGCCTACAACCAGGGCGGTCTGAGTCATGGGGATCTCCTGAGACGGGGGTGAAAGTAATGAACCGTCTGCTGTTTCAGAACAGCATCAGGCCATACCGTTCAACCCGATCGTCATGATTACCCATACAACATGGCTGTTCTAGTTAGCGCTGAGTAAACCGTCTTCAGCCTGGCGGCCATACGACTTGACGATAGCCTTGGTCGCGCTGCTGGCCTTAAGGTCGCCAAGATTTTTGGGCGCAAGCCATTTGCAGGCAGAAATCTCGTTCTGGGGCGAAGGCTCGCTGTAGGCAGGAACCTGAGTGGTGAACACGTAGTGCGTGACCTCACCTTTCTCGTACACCGCCAGGTACAACAGATCGAGATTTTCCAGACCGGTTTCTTCGCAAAGCTCGCGCACGGCAGCCTGGAAAGGCGTTTCCCCGGCTTCAATCTTGCCACCTGGCAAAGCCCAGCGGGATTTTGGTTTGCGTACGTAAAGCACCTGGCCGTCACGTTTGCAGATGACTGTCGCTCGTTGTTTCATAATTCGTTCACCTGTCGAACGTCCGTTGCCATCAGTATCTGCAAGGACTTTGTGAACTTGAGACCCAAAGGCAGTCAACAATAGTCACTAGCTTGTAATAAAAAGTTCACATATTTGACGAGGTCAACCATGCAGCGCATTGAAACGGGCTGAATGCAGCGTGAAAGCGAGAGATTGTCTCAGTACTATCTCCTTACAAGGAGTATGGACGTCAGTGGGCCATTGCCAGAAAACAGTTCCCGTATTGCGACGTACGGCATGTTCTCAGAACGCCTTGCCATCCTTGGCGACAGGCCTGCTCCTGCGATAAGCCGCGCGATGCGTTACGCCGCGTTCGAGTCGGCAGACACTTCCTGCTTGAGGCTGGCCATATCAATGACGAAACGGTACTTCACGTCGCCCTTGAGCATCCGCTCGTAAGCCTCGTTGATGTACTGCATGTCGATCACTTCAATGTCTGAAACAATGCCGTGCTCAGCGCAGAAATCCAGCATTTCCTGGGTCTCCTGAATGCCACCGATCAACGAACCGGCCAGGCTGCGGCGCTTGAAGATCAGGTTGAAGACGGCGGGCGACGGGTGCGGTTCTGCCGGGGCACCGACCAGCGTCATGGTGCCATCGCGCTTGAGCAGCGAGAGAAAGGCATCCAGGTCATGGGGCGCTGCGACCGTGTTGAGAATGAAGTCCAGGCTGTTGACCTGCGTTGCCATCTGCGCAGGGTCTCTGGACACGATCACTTCGTCTGCACCCAGACGCAAGCCGTCTTCGCGTTTGTCAGGCGAGGTGGTGAACAACACCACATGGGCACCCATTGCGTGGGCTATCTTGACGCCCATATGGCCCAGGCCGCCGAGCCCGACGATGCCGACTTTAGTGCCCGGTCCGACTTTCCAGTGCCGCAGTGGAGAGTACGTCGTGATGCCCGCGCACAGCAGTGGCGCGACAGCGGCCAGATTATCGTCATGGGAGATGCGCAGAACGAATTTCTCCTTGACCACGATCTTGTCTGAGTAGCCGCCCAAGGTATTTTCACCGCCGAATACCGGGCCGTTGTAAGTACCGGTAAAACCGCTCTCGCAATACTGCTCGTCGCCCTCTGTACAGGAGGCACATTGCTGGCAGCTGTCGACCATGCAGCCGACACCGGCGAGGTCGCCGACCTTGAATTGCTTGACGTTTGCGCCCACCGCAGTCACCCGACCGACGATTTCGTGACCCGGGACCGAAGGATAAAGTGTGTTGTGCCATTCATTGCGCGCAGTATGCAGATCGGAGTGGCACACGCCACAGTAGAGAATGTCGATCTGCACATCATCGTCGCCTGGCGTGCGGCGCTCGAACTGATACGGCTGGAGCACGTCCTGGGCAGATTGTGCTGCATAGCTGTAAGCCTTGACCATGAGTGTCACCTGTTTAATGGATAGATGAGTTTTACATCGCAGGTCAGCGTAGTAGAGCTTCGCTGATTTTCCCTTTTAACCTCGCGACATGCTTGAATCTGACCGGTAATGCGGCCCGATAGTGCGATTGAACAGTGCCGCACGTCACATAGGCACCTTATACATGCCGCTGGAGAGTCAAGAGATCTGCCAAAAAGGTATGAACTTTGCAACAATGTCGCGACACACTTGTAACTTTTGGTCATGGGGTTTTCACATGACCGCCGTTGGCTCATGTATCTGGTGTTTTCATGACAGTCTCACATCTGGCTACAGGCCTGTGTCCAAGCGTCGCTTGCGCGTCCAACTCCGATGCTGGCTCCACTCCGGCCGCCAGCCACGATACGTTTGCCCGTCATGGCTCCATCGCCGCACTGATGAGCGCCGCACACCAGCAGATGCCAGACATTGCCTGGGCGGCCTACGCGGCCGGTGAGTTGAAATGCCTGCTGGGGCAGGGCGACGACAAGGTCGTCTGGCCCGCGCACATCGCCGCTGAAGACTTTGATACCTTCTGTAATCATTTGCAGCTTCATTGCTGAGTCGCCGGCCAGGGCGAGGGCGTGCTGGGCTGGTTGCTGGCGCCCATCGCCGATAAAGATCATCCGCTGCTGGTGGAACTGGCTGCCAGCCTGGGTTCACTGCTGCAGACGACGGCATTGATCAGGGCGCAGAACACTCAGCGAGTGCTCTATGAAATCAGCCTTCTGGCCAGTTCGACCCTTGATCGCGGCGCATTTTTACGGGGCATTCATGAGCAATTAGGTACGCTGATCGATGCCGAGAACTTTTACGTGGCGCTTTACGACCAGCAGAGCGGCAAGATCACCTACCCATATTACATCGATCGGTTCGACGACGAAGCGATGGCGCACGAAGCGTTCGAGTTCATCAATACCGATCGAATCTCGCTGACCGGGTATGTCCTGAGCAGCGGGCAGCCCATGTTTCTCAATGCGTCCTGTATCGAGCAGGCCAAGGTTGACGGGCGTTTTTTCTGGGTGGGACGTCTCCCCGAGTTCTGGATGGGGGCGCCCTTGAAGAACGCCTCGGATGAAGTGTTCGGCATGGTGGCGATGCAGGTCTACGACGTGTCCCGGGTCTACAGCGCTCAGGACCGCGCCTTGTTTGCCGTGGTGTCGCGGCATGTGGCAATGGCGCTGGACCGCCTGTTGCGCCGCACGGACCTGGAGCAGATCGTGGCGCTGCGCACGCAACAGCTGTCGGCCGCCAACGACGCGTTGCGCCAGGAAGTGAAAGATCGCGAGCGCGCCGAGCACTTGCAAAGCGCCCTGTTCCAGATCGCTGCGCTGTCCAGCCAGCCCGGTGACATGAACGAACTGTTTCGTAGCCTGCACATGATTGTTGGTGAACTGCTGGTGGCGCTCAACTTCTACATCGCGCTATACGACGGCGCCACCGGCGAAGTGACCTTTCCTTACTACATCGACGAACACCAGCACACACCACCGCGATCACGGCGCGGGCAACGTGGCTTTACCGAATACGTGATCGGCCAGCGGCGGCCGTGCCTGATCGATTACGACGACGCCCGCAGGCTGGAGAGCCTCGGGGAAATCGAAGTGCAGAGAGACGCCGGTCGATCGTCCTCCTGGCTGGGCATTCCATTGTTCGACAGCGGGCAGGTGCGTGGCGTACTGGTGGTGCAGAGTTATTCCAAGGATGTCAGCTATACCCTGCGCGATCAGGAACTGCTGACCTTTGTGTCACGCCATATCGACACGGCGTTGTCCCGTCGCAGCGCCGCCGAAGCGATTCACACCGCCAACGTACTGCTCGAGGCGCGGGTTCGTGACCGTACCCGCGAGCTGGATCAGGCCAATGCCAGGCTGCAACACGAAAACTCCCACGACTCGCTGACCGGTTTGCCCAACCGCAGTCAGTTGCAACATCGTCTGCGACAGGCATGGCAGGACTTCTGCCGAAACGGCCGGCAACTGGTTGTCATGTTCATCGATCTGGATCGCTTCAAGATGATCAACGACAGCCTCGGCCATCATTGCGGCGATATCCTGCTGATTCAGGCTGCCGAGCGATTGCGCAGTTGCATGCGCGAAGAGGACCTGCTGGCCCGCCTGGGTGGCGACGAATTTGCTGTGTTGAGCATCGATACGCCGTTGCAGACCGGCACGTGCATCGCCCAGCGAATACTGACGGCGTTCGAGCAGCCGTTCGTGATTGACGACCATACGATTTTTTCTTCGTGCAGCATCGGTGTGGTGGGTGCCGACAGCCAGTTTCATCAAGAGCCGGCAGACCTGCTGCGCGATGCCGATACGGCCATGTACCGAGTCAAGAATGGCGGCCGTGACAGCTTCGCAGTGTTCAATCAAGCGCTGCGCCGGGAGGTTTCGGATCAGGTCGAGCAGGAAGGCGCGTTGCGCACGGCTCTGAAACGCACCGATCAACTGATCCCTTATTTTCAGCCAGTGATCTGTGTCAACACCGGTGACCTGCTGGCGCTGGAGGCGCTGATTCGCTGGCGCATGCCCGACGGGCGAATCATCGCGCCGGAAAGTTTTTTGCCAGCGCTGGAGGGGCTTCGTCTGATTGGTCGTCTGGACCTTTACATGCTCAAGCGGGTCATCACCATTCTCGCGCAACCCGAAAACGGCCATTGGCCGCCGGTGCATGTGAACTGCTCCAGTTACAGCATCACCCGTCCGGCATTCGCCGCTGAAGTGCTGGCCATGCTCGCCGAGCACAATGTCGCGCCCGGGCGTCTGTGTCTGGAGCTTACCGAAGGCGCGCTGGTGGCTGACCCGGAGCAGGCGCGCCTGTCCATGAAACAATTGGCCGAGCAAGGTATGTCGGTGATGCTGGACGATTTCGGCGCGGGGTTCTCTTCCCTCAGCTACGTGCATCAGTATCATTTCAGCGGTTTGAAGATCGACAAGTCATTTATCTTCGGCCTGGCCTCCAGCGTGCGCAGCCGGGCGATCGTTCGCGCCATTGTGCGGATGGCCGAGTCACTTGACCTGACCGTGGTTGCCGAAGGCGTCGAAGACCTCGAAACGCTGGAGCTGCTGCGCGAGATTGGCGCGACCCAGGCCCAGGGCTACTACTTCTCGGCGCCCTTGCCGATTGAGCAACTGGTGATCAGCGCGGGTCGTGCGGCAGGCTGAAAAACACGTTTTTCCGGCGAAGACTTGCCGCACAGGGCAAGGCTTATCCGATTATTGACGGTATCAACCACCGTGCATTTTTAGGGTCACCATAAGAATCAACAGGTTAGCGCCATAGTGCGTACTTGGCACCAGACTTGCTTTTGAACCTGCGCAGCATGTTCATCAGGAGGTGAAAGATGATTATTGGCACGAGTGCGCTTGAACAGCTTGTTTCCCGGGCTGTGGTTGGGCACAAGACCGTCGATGAGGTGTCCCAGGACGCTTTCAGCGCGGTCGCCGCCGCTGGCCTGAATTCAGGCACGGCACCGGTCGTTGCGCAAACCAGCAATTCGACATCGCAGGACAGCAAGCAGGACAACAGCGGTTACAACGAATCCTTTGCACGGATGATGATCAACCTCAAGTCTGCCGGTGATACGTCACTGTCGGAAAAGACGGCTGATCGCGACAACGGCGTCATCGGTTCAGTGGCTAACACCACCAGCGCCAACGATGTCGCATCGACGGGTTCGGCAGAACAGAAATTCATGGACTCTCTGAAGCAGACAGCCGAAGAGAAAGTGCGCGAGAAGCTGACAGGCGTCAGCCAGAAAGACTACGACGCCATGGCACCTCAGGACCAACTGGCAATCGACCAGAAAGTCCAGGACGCGCTCAAGGACAAACAGAACGATGTGGCGGATGACATCAACACGCGCATCAGGGGTATCAAGGCCGGAATGGTGGCCTGATCGAGGTAACCTGCTCAGTTGTTTGTTCATTGACTGTAATGGCCTCTTCACTTGCTCACGAAGCCTGTCTTTGACGATCGTGCCAATGCCCGCATTGGCATGCATCCGTGATGCTCTGCGTCACAACCAAGCTGCCACGCAACGTCACGCCTGCCCCGTATTCACTGCACATAAACAAAGCGCTTCTTCGCCGCGATATCACTGACGACGCAGAGTGCGACGTAAGCGACAGGGCGCAGAGGGGCGAAAAGGTGCCTTGAGCCGTAAACAAACATCACTGACCTTGCAGAACCGCTGTGTGACGCGGAGCGCCACAAAGAGGACGCAGAGCGTCCAGAACTGCATGCGACGCGGAGCGTCGCACGATAGTTGAAGCAACCGAGAAGGGCCGCTTCGCAGCCCATCGCAGCCGTCGTAACCTCCTGAAGCTCCTGCAAAAGCACCGCGTGCCTGGAATCGGCCCGCCAGTCATTGGGTTTAAGCCTTCTCAGCCCAACTGATGCCGATACGGCAGATCCGGGCCGACTTTGGTGCAGGTCAGCGCGGCTGCGCCGACGGCGAAATTGAGCATCTCATCCAGCGTTTCTCGCGAGAGCGTCGACAGGCCTTGCGGTGTGTCCAGCTGACGTTCGCTCAGAAAGGTCAGCAGTGCGGCCTGAAACGTGTCTCCAGCACCCACTGTATCGGCAGTCACCACGGTTTTGGCGGGCACTGACCAGGTGCCGTGCTGGCGGGTAAACACGCTGGCGCCTTGAGTGCCACGGGTGACGATTACCAGTTGCGTACGCTTGCCAAGCCAGCCCTCGGCGATCTGCTGTGGATCACTGTCCGGGTACAGCAGGTGCAAGTCTTCGTCACTGACCTTGATCAGATGCGCATGTTCGGCGAACGCGGCAATCTGCGTGCGCCAGCGCTGGATGTCCGGTGCCGGGTTCAGACGCACATTGGGGTCCAGCGAGATCAGGCGCCTGGCGCTCTCACGGGCGACCAGTGCCAGCAACGTGTCGGCAATTGGCTGCACCACCAGCGAAAACGACCCCACATGAATCCCGCGTACCCGCTCATCGAGTTCCGGCAAGTGTTCCAGTCGTAACTGTCGATCTGCGCAGCCGTCGCCACGAAAGCTGTAGGTAGGCGAACCGTCGCTGCCCACCGCAACCATCGCCAGTGTGGTAGGCGCATCGAATTCGATCAGGTGCTCGGCATTGACCGTTTCCTGTTCCAGCACGGCGCGCAGGCGGCGCCCCAGATAGTCGGTGGACAGCCCGGCAAAAAATGCCGCCTCCACGCCAAGCCGGCGCAAACCGATGGCCACATTGAAGGGTGAGCCGCCGGCAATGGCGTCAAACCCCAGTCTGTTCAGGGAACCGCCGTCGTCAGCGCGGGTGAAAATATCGAACAGTGCTTCGCCGCAAACCAGAAACATAAGTGCTCCATGAAAAGACTGGGTTCAAACCTTGCGCAATTGCGCCTGATAACGCTGATAGACCTGCTGATAGGTTGCCACGTTCTGCGCAACCGGGTGGGTCTCGCTGTCTGGATCGAGGCTTACGCACCGTTCGCACAGCTGTAGCAGCGCCTCGGGCGTACCGTCAGCCTTCGACCGGCACCAGGCCGCCTGAATGGCCGCGCCCAGCGCGGCGGCTTCCGGCTGCACGGTGCAGATGACCGGGGTGTTCATGATATCTGCGACGATCTGTCGCCACACTGCGCTTTTCGAACCGCCACCGATGAGCCGGATCTTCTCGCTCTTGATGCCGCTGTCGCGCAGCAGGTCCAGGCCGTAGCGCAAGCCGAACGTGGTGCCTTCGACCACGGCGCGGCACAGGTTGGCCTGGGTCAGGTTGGTGCTGTCCAGCCCGACGATGCTGGCGGTAGCGTCGGGCAGGGCGGGCACGCGTTCGCCATTGAAAAACGGCAGCATCAACACGCCTTCTGCGCCGATCGGTGCCTGAGCGATGGCCTGATTGAAATCCTTGATGTTCAGGGCGAACAGCTCGCGGATGGCCGTGGTCGCGTTGGTCAGGTTCATGGTGCAGATCAACGGCAGCCAGCCGCCGGACGACGAACAGAACGTGGCGACCGACTCATGTTCGCTGACCCGCACCTCATCGCCATAAGCGTACACCGTGCCCGACGAGCCCAGGCTCATGGTGATCAGCCCTGGCTGAATGTTGCCGGTGCCAATCGCGCCCATCATGTTGTCGCCGCCGCCACTGGACACCAGGGCGTCCGGGTTGAGGCCCAGCAGCCGGGCGATGTCGGGAAGCAGCGTGCCAACCGGCGCGTCGGCCTCAAGCAATTGAGGCAGCGCTTTGCCCAGCCGTCCGCTAGGGTCGATATGGGCGAGTAATGGCAGGTCCCACTCGCGGCTGCGCACGTTGAAATAACCAGTGCCCGACGCGTCGCCGAACTCGGTGCAGCAGCGCCCGGTCAGCCAGTAATTCAGGTAGTCGTGGGGCAGCAGCACCTTGTCGATACGCTCGAACACCTGTGGGTGCTGCTCTTTGGTCCATAACAGCTTGGACACGGTGTAGCCCGGCGCGATGACCAGACCGAGGCGTTGCAGCGAACCCTGTGCGCCGCCCAGATAATCCAGTAAACGCTGGTTTTCCGGGGCGGACTCGGTGTCGCACCACAATTTGGCCGGGCGCAGCACTTCACCTTGAGCATCAAGCAGCACCAGGCCATGTTGCTGGCCCGAAACACCGATGCCCTGAATCTGCTGCCCTGACACGCCCGCCTGCGCCAAGGCATCGCGGGTCGCCTGTTGCAGTGCGTCCAGCCACTGCTGGACGTCCTGCTCACGGCGGCCGTTATGGTCGCTGATCAGGCTATGGGGTGCTGAACCTTCGCCCAGTACCTTGCCGCTTTCGGCATTGAGCACCAGCACCTTGGTGCCCTGTGTGCCACAGTCGATTCCAAGAAACATGGGGCGTCCCTCAGAGGCCGTTGGCCAGAATTCTTTCCAGTGTGCCACTTACACCCAGCGCGCGCAGATCAGCGAGGTTCTGCTCGAACGCCGCAACAAATTCGGGCGACTGAGGAATGGCCAGACCGAATATTTCTTCCACCTGCAACAGGCGCTGGGCAATCAGTGCATCGTCAGCCACCAGCCCCTGACAGAACTCGGCGCGTGGGTCGGGAATCGTGTAGGTCACACCGTTTTCGTCAACGCCCTTCAAATAAAGGGCCCAGGCAGCGACCACCAGCGAGGCGCGCTGGAAATTGCCCTGATCGACGATCAGCCGATTGATGGTTGGGACCGTGAATTTAGGGAATTTCGATGAGCCGTCCGAGCAGACCCGCGCCAACTGGTCGGCAATCGCCTGATTGGAAAAACGCTCGATCAGCGTGTCCTTGTAGCCTTCCAGATCGATGCCGGGCACCGACGCCAGTTGCGGGGTGACATCTTTGTCCATGTAGGCACGGATGTAACGCACGAACAAAGGGTCGTTCATGGTTTCATGGACGAAACGATAACCCTTGAGAAAGCCCAGGTAGGTCAGGGCCAAGTGGCTGCCGTTGAGCAGCTTGATCTTCATTTCCTCGTAGGGCGTCACGTCGTCTGTGAACTGCACGCCGACCTTTTCCCAGGCCGGACGGCCGTTGACGAACTTGTCTTCCAGCACCCACTGCACAAATGGCTCACAGACTACCGGCCAGGCGTCGTCGATGTGCTTTTCGTCCGCCAGCTTCAAGCGATGTGCCGCACTGGTCATCGGCGTGATGCGGTCGACCATCGCGTTGGGAAAGCTCACGTTGGCGGCGATCCAGTCATGCAGATCGGCATCGCGCAAGGCCGCAAACGTCAGCAGTGCCTTGCGGGTCACTGCGCCGTTGTGCGGCAGGTTATCGCAGGACATCAGGGTGAACGCGGGCGTGCCTTCGGCGCGGCGGCGGGCCAGCGCCGCGCAGAGGAAGCCAAATACCGTCTTCGGCTGGTTGGGGTTGGCGAGGTCGTGCTGGATCTGCGGCAGGTGGGCCATGAACTGGCCGTTGCTGTCGTCGATGCAATAGCCGCCTTCGGTGATGGTCAGCGAGACGATGCGGATGTCCGGGCTGGCCAGCTTGTCGATCAGCGCCTGAGGGCTGTCTTCGGCCAACAGCATGCCGCTGATCGAGGCAATGATGCGGGTTTCGGTATCTGGCGTGTCGCCCAGTTCATAGAGCGTGTACAGATAATCCTGTTGCGCCAGCGCATCGCGCACGGCGCGGTCTTCGGCACGCAGGCCTACGCCGCAGATACTCCATTCAAAGCCTTCGCCGCTGTTCATCAGTGCATCGGTGTAAAACGCCTGATGCGCCCGGTGGAAACCGCCGACGCCGATATGGGCAATGCCCTGGCGGGTGTCGTCGGCGCTGTAGGCGGGCAGGGCGATGTCTGCGTCCAGTCGTGAAATATTGTTCTTGTTCAGTTTCATGAAAAGGCTCTCCGGAACTCAGGCGGCGGCAGTCTGCAAGGCTTTGGCAATCACCAGGCCTTGAGCGTCGAACAGATGGCATTGGCTGCTATCGAGGTGCAGGTTCAGCGTCTCGCCGTACTGGCTGGCCAGGTCACCGCGAATACGCAGGGTCAGCGGCTCGCCCGAGCGGGTACGCACGTGGCAATAGGTGTCGCTGCCAAGACGCTCGCTGACATCAGCGATGACCTGCAACTGACAGTCGTTGTTCTGGGCGAGATTCAGGTGCTCCGGGCGAATGCCCAGCGTGACCGGCGCGCCGACACTCTGGCCCGCACCGTTGACCGGCAGGCTGATGCGCGTTCCGGCGTCCAGTTCGACCTCGCAACTGGCGCTGTCGACGCGGCTGAGTTTGCCCTTGAGAAAGCCCATCTTCGGCGTGCCGAGAAAACCTGCGACGAACAGGTTGGCCGGGTGGTGATACAGCTCCAGCGGCGAACCGACCTGTTCGACCTTGCCGCCATTGAGCACCACCACCTTGTCGGCCAGGGTCATGGCTTCGACCTGATCGTGAGTCACGTAAATCATGGTGGCCTGCAGCTTCTTTGTGCAGGGCGCGACAGGCTTCCAGACGAGGTCTGCACGCGCAGCGCGGGCGGTCGAGGTTGGACAGCGGTTCGTCGAACAGAAAGATTTTCGGGTTGCGCACGATGGCCCGGCCGATGGCCACACGCTGGCGCTGGCCGCCGGACAACTGCTTGGGTTTGCGCTCCAGCAGCGGGCCGAGCTCCAGAATGCGCGCGGCTTCATCGACCTTTCTCTTGATCTCGGCCTTGTCGCCCCCGGCCAGGTCCAGCGCAAAGGACAGGTTCTTGCCCACTGTCATGTGCGGATACAACGCGTAGGTCTGGAACACCATCGCCAGGTCACGCTTGGCCGGAGTGACCTGGGTGATGTCGCGGCCATCGAGTTCGATGGTGCCCGAGGTCACTTCTTCGAGCCCGGCGATCAGCCGCAGCAGGGTGGACTTGCCACAGCCCGACGGCCCGACGAACACCACGAACTCACGGTCTTTCACGTCCAGATCGATACCTTTGATGATCTGGTGACCGTCAAAGCCTTTTTGCAGATTGCGGATGCTCAGGTTAGCCATGTTGGACTCCTTATTGTTCTTGGGGCCGGGGCTATTTGACAGCGCCGAACGACAGGCCGCGAACCAGTTGTTTCTGACTGATCCAGCCGAAAATCAGGATGGGCGCACACGCCAGGGTCGAGACCGCCGAGAGCTTGGCCCAGAACAGCCCTTCGGGGCTGGAGTAGGACGCGATCAGCGCGGTAAGGGGCGCAGCGGCAGACGAGGTAAGGTTCAGCGACCAGAACGCTTCGTTCCAGCACAGAATCAGCGACAGCAACGCGGTGGATGCCAGACCACCCTTGCAGATCGGTATCAGCACGCGAAAGATCTCCTGCCGGGTGCTGGCGCCGTCCAAGCGCGAGGCTTCGAGGATTTCGCCGGGAATGTCCTTGAAGTAGGTGTAGATCATCCACACCACGATCGGCAGATTGATCAGCGTGTAGATGATGATCAGCGCCAATCGCGAATCCAGCAGGCCGAAGGTCTTGGCCAGCAGGTAGATCGGCATCAGCACGCCCACTGGCGGCAGCATTTTGGTCGAGAGCATCCACAGCAGCGTGCTTTTGGTGCGTTTGGTCTCGAAAAATGCCATGGAATACGCCGCAGGGATGGCGATCAGCATGGCCAGCGCCGTGGCGCTGAAGGAAATCAGCACCGAGTTCCAGGCAAAGTGAAAGTAATCGCTGCGTTCCTGAATGTGCAGGTAGTTTTCCAGGGTCGGGGTGAAGAACAACTGCGGCGGTGTCGCAAACGCGTCGATCTCGGTCTTGAAGCTGGTCAGCACCATCCAGAAGATCGGGAAGAACACCAGGGCGGCGATCAGCCAAGACAAGGTCCCGAGCAGCAGGCTTTGTAAACGACGCGATTGTTTAAGGGTCATCATGGCAAGGTCCTCATGACTTGTCGGTGAGGTTTTTGCCGATCATCCGAATCAGGATGATCGCCGCGATGTTGGCGATGACAACGGCAATCAGCCCGCCCGCCGAGGCCATGCCGACGTCGAACTGCAGCAGCGCCTGGATGTAGATCAGATACGCCAGGATGGTCGAGGCAAAGCCAGGGCCACCGTTGGTGGTGGTGAAGATTTCAGCGAACACCGAGAGCAGGAAGATCGTTTCGATCATGACCACCACGGCTATCGGCCGCGCCAGGTGCGGCAGGGTCAGGTGCCAGAAGATCGCGATGGGGCCGGCTCCATCCAGGCGCGCGGCCTCCTTTTGTTCCTGGTCAAGCGACTGCATGGCGGTCATCAGAATCAGGATGGCGAACGGCAGCCACTGCCAGGACACAATGATGATGATCGACAGCATCGGGTAATGGGCAAACCAGTCGATGGGCTGCGCACCGAAGAATTTCCACACCGCCGCGAGCACGCCGGAGACCGGGTGGAAAATCAGGTTTTTCCAGATCAGCGCACTGACCGTGGGCATGATGAAGAAGGGCGAGATCAGCAGTACGCGAACGATGCCCCGTCCGAAGAACTCGCTGGCTTCGAGCAGCGCCGAAATCAGTACGCCGAGGATCACACTGATCGCCAGCACACTGCCGACCAGCAACAAGGTATTGCCGGCACCGGGAAGAAAGCCGCTGTCGGTCACGAAATACTGGAAGTTTTCCAGCCCGACGAATTCGTTTTCGCCGGGTGACAGCAGGTTGTAGCGGATCAGCGAGAAATAAATGGTCATGCCCAGCGGTACGATCATCCATACCAGCAAAAGCAGCACAGAGGGGCTGACCAGAAACCAGCCAGGTTTGAATCGACGACTTTTGAGCGGTGGCTGTTCGCCGGACAGGTCCGAGCGTTCAGGGGAGGCTGAGGTATTCATGGGGAGCTCCGAACCGGATTGCACCAGGGTTGTTGCGCAGTTGAGCGGCAGGGTGAAAGCCGCGGCCTTCACCCTGTTGCAGAGCGTTTACTTTTTAGGGTAACCGGCTCGTTTCATGTCCCGCTCGGTGGCGGTCTGCGCATTTTCCAAGGCTTTTTCAACCGTGGACTGGCCGATCAGCGCGGCCGAGAACTGCTGGCCGACACTGGTGCCGATGGCCTGGAATTCAGGGATGGTAACCAGCTGAATACCGACGTAAGGCACAGGCTTGAGCGTCGGAGACTTGGGCGTCACAGCCTTGAGCGACTCCAGCGTGATATTGGCAAACGGCGCGGCCTGTTTGTAGGCATCGCTGTAGGTCGAGGCACGGGTGCCTGGCGGTACGTTGGACACGCCGTCGGTGTCGGCCACCAGTTTGGCGTACTCTTTGGAGGTCGCCCACTGGGTGAATTCGGCAGCGTCCTTGGTGTTCTTGGCACTGGTCGGGATCGCCAGCGACCACGAATACAACCAGGCAGAACCCTTGTCGGTCACTTCGTGCGGGGCGTAGGTAAAGCCGACGCTGTCGGCAACCTTGCTTTGCTTCTTGTCGGTCACGAACGAACCGGCAACGCTGGCGTCGACCCAGATGGCGCACTTGCCACTGTTGAACAGCGCCAGGTTTTCGTTGAAACCATTGCTGGAAGCACCCGGCGGGCCGGATTGCTTCATGGTGTTGACGTAGAAGTTAAGCGCGTTCTTCCATTCCGGCTGGTCGAACTGTGGTTTCCACTGCTCGTCGAACCAGCGTGCACCGTAGGCGTTGGCCAGGGTGGTGATCAGCGCCATGTTCTCGCCCCAACCCGCCTTGCCGCGCAGGCAGATGCCGTACTGTTCCTTGGACTTGTCGGTCAGTTTGCCGGCGAATTCGGCAATCTGGGTCCAGGTCGGGCGTTCCGGCATGGTCAGGCCAGCGGCCTTGAACAGGTCGGTACGGTAGTAAGTGATAGACGCTTCAGCGTAGAACGGCAGGGCGAACAACTTGCCGTCCACTGACAGGCCATCGCGCACTGAAGGGAATACATCGTCCAGCTCATAACTGGCGGGCAGGTCTTTCATTTCCTGCAACCAGCCTTTCTGCCCCCAGAGTGAGGCTTCGTACATGCCGATGGTCAATACATCGAACTGACCGCCTTTGGTGGCGATATCGGTAGTCAGGCGCTGGCGCAGCACGTTTTCTTCGAGCACAACCCAGTTGAGCTTGATGTCAGGGTGCTTTTCTTCGAAGGTCTTGGAGAGGCGCTGCATGCGGATCATGTCGCTGTTGTTGACCGTGGCGATGGTCACGGTCCCGGCCGTGGCGCTGCCACTGAACACGAAACAGGTGCTGAGGACGGAACTGGCGAGCAGAAGCTTTGCTGAGGTCTTCATTGATCACTCCTCTTCTACGCCCAACAGGCTGCAGAAGGATGGTTATTGTTTTTTTCTCTTCCGGAGGTGAGGAAGATGTGTATTGATTACAACGGCGTTCGGGTCGAAAGACAAATCCTGCGCAGCACTCTGACTGATACTTTTTTGCACTGCGACCTAAAATGTAAACATCGCTGAATCGCCCATAGGCTGGCTTCGGCGCAACGCAAGCGTAGACGCTGAGCGCAACGGCAGGGCAAATCAGTACAGGTTTTGTTCGGTCAGGCGCTGAACGGCGAGGCGACGATAGTGCGAGGGGGTCATGCCCTTGAGCTGCTGGAAACGCCGATTGAAGTTGGAAATATTGTTGAAACCGGACTCGAAACACACGTCAGTGACCGTTTTGTCGCCGTCGGCCAGCAGTTCACAGGACTTGCTGATGCGCAACCGATTGACGAACTCGACGAAACAGCGCCCCGTGGCCTGCTTGAATACCCTGGAAAAGTAAGTGGGTTTCATGCCCAGGTACTCGGCAACTTCTTCCAGCGGCAGCTCCCGGCTGTAGTGAGCAAAAATATAATCCACTGCGCGGTTGGTACGATCGACGCTGTGCTCATCGGCCGTGTGGGCGACGGCGGTGCCTGACAGCAACTGATAATCATCGCTGGCGGCCAACAGCTCGAGAAGAATGAAAAAGTGCCCCAGACGTGTAATGCCGCGCGAGTCGGCAATTTTCTGCATCTGCTTCATGGCCTGACGAATTGTGCGCTTGCAGCGAAATTCGATGCCGTAGCGGGCGCGTTCCAGCAGTGGGGTGAGGGTCTTGAGTTCGGCAAACACCTGATTGCCACTTTCCAGCAGTTCATCGGTGAAATTGACCAGCATGTCGCGCCGCGCCACGACTTCACCCTCGTCAACCTGGCTGATCCAGTTATGCGGCAGGTTAGGCCCGGTCAGGAACAGGCTGGCAGGGTTGAAGTTACCGATGTAGTCACCGACGAAGACCTTGCCGGAGCTGGCGACAATCAGATGCAGCTCGTATTCCTTGTGGAAGTGCCAGCGCACCAGCGGGCACGGAAAACCATGCTCGCGATAAATGATCGACAAGCCGTTATGGTCGTCCATCAGCTCGTAGGAAGGGTCAGTAATTTTTGTTGTTTTACTCATGGCGTCATTCTATTCAGCAGTTGCCAGCGCGTTAATGTGCCTGATTTTTTGTTTCGATGCCCGGTCGTTGGCAAAATCGCCTACGATCAGGCACCTGACATGACTGCCACAATGGAGTGGTTATCCAATGAAACAGATCCTCCTGATCGGCATGGGCGCCGGTGATCCGGAGCAGATTACCTTACAGGCCGTCACTGCCCTGAATCGCGCCGAGGTTATTTTCATCATCGACAAGGGCTATGTCGATGACGAGCTGCTGCGTCTGCGCAAGGCGCTCTGTCAGCGCTACATCACTCACGATCGCTATCGGCTGGTTCAGGTTCAGGACCCGGTTCGCGGGCATGCAGGCCGTGAAGGCGAATCCGGCGCCTACGCGCAAGGCGTCGAGGACTGGCATCACCAGCGCGCGGTATTGTTCGAGCGGCTGCTGACCGATGAGCTGGGTGATGATCAGGTCGGCGCGTTTCTGGTCTGGGGCGATCCGGCGCTGTATGACGGCACAATGCGCATTCTGGACCAGGTGTTGGCGCGCGGTGCGCAGGCCTTCACGTATCAGGTGATACCGGGCATTACCAGCGTGCAAAGCCTGGTGGCGCAGCACCGGATACCGCTCAATCGCATTGGCGAGTCGATTCTGATCACCACCGGTCGGCGTCTGGCGGCCGATCCGCCTGAAAGCCACCACAATGTGGTGGTGATGCTGGATGCGCACTGCACGTTCGAGCGTTACGTCGGGCAGGGGCTGGACATCTATTGGGGGGCGTACCTGGGCACTGCGGATGAACTACTGGTGGCGGGCCGACTCGATGAGGTCTGCGAGCAGATCAAGCAACTGCGTACCGAAGCACGCAGTCGCAAGGGCTGGATCATGGACACCTATCTGTTGCGTAAACCCGTTCAGGCGTCTGGCTGACTGAGCGGGTTGCGATTCTTGGCTTCGATCCACTGCGCCATGTACTTGGTGCTCTTATGGTGATGGTGCCGAAGCATGCTGCCGGTGAAGTTCGCCAGCCGGTGTTCGGGCAGTTCGTCGCGCAACGTCTGGATACGCGCCATCAGGCTCTCGCAGTGTTGCCGGTGCTGAAAGCGCGACTGCAGCAGCGCCTGGCCTGCGTGTTGCGCCTCCAGCCAGAGATTCTCGTCCTGATAAAGCCTGACCGCTGCTGCGGCGATCTGCTGCGGGTTGTCGGCAATCAGCCCGGGCCAGGCCAGATCTCCGCTCATGGCTTCCGCGCCAATCGGGGTGGTGACTGACGGGGTGCCGCACACCATGGCGTCCATCAACTTGCCCTTGATGCCCGCACCGAAGCGCAGGGGGGCGAGGCAGACCCGCGCACCGGCCATCACCTGCAAGGCATCCTCAGCCCGGTTTTTCACGTGAAAACCCTGCGCTGCGTTGTGCAAGGCCGTTGCCTTGGGTGGCGTGTAGGCCCCGTAAATGTGCAACTGCGCGGCCGGCAGTTGTTGCCTGATCAGCGGCCATATGGCGGTTTTCATCCACAGCACGGCGTCCCAGTTGGGCGCGTGACGGAAATTACCGATGCTGAGAAAGTGCGCGCGCTCGGCGAACGGCCGGAAGCTGTCGGGTACGCCGTCGATCATCAACGGGCACCAGTGCAGCAACGCGGCGGGCAAGCTGAACATGCCGGTCAGCAGGGCTATTTCAACGTCTGAGGTCATCAGGTTGAGGTCGCAGCGGTAGAGCGAGGCGACTTCGCGTTGCGCCAGGTCACTGGCGGCTATCTCGCGAAACAGTGCGCTTTGCGAGCAGCCGAAAACGCTCTGCAGATCATCCGGCGCGCTCTTGACCAACTGATGGCGGGCGTGACGCAGGCTCTGGAAGTCCGACGTTTCCAGAATGCGCAGAGCGTCAGGGCACTGCTGTTCGACGCGCCAGCCAAACTGCTCCTCAATCATGAACTGGTCGAAAAGCACCACGTGCGGCTGCAGCTCGCTCACGAATACGTCAAAGCTGCTGTCGTTGAGCGCAATACGGACTTCGTGGATGCCCAGGCTGATCAGGTCGGCCCGGTGCTCGCCTTCGGTGGCAGGGCTGGCAAAGGTGATGTGCCAGTCCTGTTCGAGAAAGCATTGAATCAGCTGCATCATGTGACCGCTGGCAGCCGACGAACCAGGCTCGGGCCAGACGTAGCCAATGATCAGCAAACGGGTTGTGGGGGCTTCACTGCGGTGCGCAGCGGCAGTATCGATATCAGACAAGGATGCTTTTTACCTTGTCGCGCAACTGGTCGATCGAGAACGGCTTGCCTATCGCGTACATGCCTGGCGGCACGTCGATGTTTTCGGAGTAGCCGCTGGCGAACAGTACCGGCAGTTCAGGGCGCAGCTCAATGACCTTTTTGGCCAGTGCAGTGCCTTTCATGTCCGGCAGCCCCTGATCTGTCATCAGCAGATCAATGTGATTAGCGTTGTCGGTAACGATGGCAAGGGCTGTGGTGGCGTCTTCGGCCTCCAGGACGGTGTATTCCAGCTCCTCGAGCACGTCGACAATCAGCATGCGCACAATGGCGTCGTCCTCGACCACGAGAATGGTGCGGGCGGTGTCCGGCATGATTGACTCCTTTTAAACCTGAAAAATGGTTGTAGCGCAAACAGAGTGGAATGCCATGCATCCTTTCTCGCCGACTCAGCATAACCGAGCCCGGCCTGTTCACTGTTGATATCGTCCCTGTATCAGTAAATAAAACCTGCATGGAAGTTCAATCAACCGACAAATGCCGAGAATCGTGGCGACGATTCACAGCCTGCCCAGCCATCACTGAGCCAGCACACAGAACGTGCCCGAGCTTATCGCCGATTTATGTGTGAAATTTCAATCCTCTATGTCAGAAATAAGAGTGTTTTTTGTAGGTTTACGGCAAACTCCGTGGTTTTGATCCACTTGTCAGGGATATTTCATGAATCGGACGCCTTCCGTCGATGAGCAGCGCTTTCGAAAATTGCTGGGGCGCAATGTCGGGTTGCCGCTGGGTGTCGGCGTACTGAGCGCAGTTTTTTTCATTCTGCTGATCAGTTATCTGCTTAACGCCATTCAGTGGGTTGAACATACGGACCGCGTGATCAACAACACCAACCGCTCGATGAAGCTGTCGATTGACATGGAAACCGGCATGCGCGGCTTCCTGCTCACAGGCGATCAGCATTTTCTCGATCCCTATGAAATCGCCAAGCCGTTGCTGGTTGCCGAACTCAACGGCCTCCAGGACCTGGTAAAGGACAACCCGACGCAACAGGACCGGTTCAGGCGCTTGTTCACCATGCAGCAGGAGTGGAACGTCTTTGCTCAGGACATGATCGACCTGCGGCGCAACAACGGCGACTTTCAGACGCCGGTGCTGGCCGGACGTGGCAAGCGCATTACCGATCAGATTCGCACCGAGTACGAACAGGCTGTCGAGATGGAGCAGCAACTTCGCCTGACCCGCAATGCCGAGGTCACGCGCAGCACGGTCATTTCCGTCACGCTGTACCTGATATTTGTGGTGATCGTCAGCGGCATTCTGGCGTACATAGGACGCAGGGATCTGCTGTCTCTTTCGGCCACCTACAGCGCAAATCTGAGGCAGCAGGAAGTCAATGCCGAGCGTCTGCAGAAAGTGGCATGGCTGCGCAACGGCCAGAGCGAGCTGGCCGAACAGGTGCTCGGGCAACTGACGCTGAACATGCTGGGCCGCAATATTCTGCAATTTCTGACGCAATACCTCGGCGCTTCGGTGGCGGCGATGTACATCCGTCAGGACCACGGCGGCTTGACGCGTGCGGCTTCCTACGGGTTTTCCCGCGAGCAGGAGCAACAGGATCAGACCATTCACAGCGATGAAGGCGTGGTGGGACAGGCCGCATCGCAGGACCGGATCATTACGCTGGACGAGCTGCCGGAGAATTATTTCAAGGTGGCTTCCGGGTTGGGCGAGGGTTCACCGCGCAGTGTGGTGGTGGTGCCTATCAGCAATGACGATCAGGTCAACGGCGTGGTTGAACTGGGTTTTCTGCGCCCTCTGACCGAGCAGGACGTCGAGTTTCTTGAACTGGTGTCGGATAACATCGGTACGTCCATCGAAGCGGCTCGCTATCGCCAGCGTCTGCAGGAAGTCCTGGCCGAGACTCAACAGCTCAACGAAGAGTTGCAGGTGCAGCAGGAAGAACTGCGCACGGCCAACGAAGAGCTGGAAGAGCAGTCGCGCATTCTCAAGGAGTCCCAGGCGCACCTGGAGACCCAGCAGGCCGAGCTGGAACAGACCAACGAGCAACTCGCCGAGCAAAGTCAGGCGCTGGCCGATCAGCGCGATGCGCTGGACCGCAACAATGAAGAGCTGAATATTGCCCAAGGCGAGTTGCAGGCCCGTGCCGACGAGTTGCAACGTGCCAGCAAGTACAAGTCCGAGTTCCTTGCCAACATGTCCCACGAGCTGCGCACGCCGCTCAACAGTTCGTTGATCCTTGCCAAGTTGCTGGCCGAGAACCCGAGCGAAAACCTCACCGCCGAGCAGGTCAAGTTTGCTGAATCGATCTATTCGGCGGGCAATGACCTGCTCAACCTGATCAACGACATTCTGGACATTTCCAAGGTCGAAGCCGGCAAACTTGAAGTGCGCCCGGAAAACAGCAGCGTGTCACGCTTGGTCGAGGGCTTGCGTGGCTTGTTCCAGCCGCTGGCCGCGGAGAAGAAGCTGGCGTTCACGGTCGACATCCAGGCCGGCGCGCCGACCATGCTGTTCACCGATCGCCAGCGTCTGGAGCAGATCCTCAAGAACCTGCTGTCCAACGCGATCAAATTCACCGAAGCGGGCGCGGTCAGCATGGTGGTTTCGCGCCAGCCGGGCGCTGGCATCGTGTTCAGTGTGCGCGATTCGGGCATCGGCATTGCCGAGGAGCATCAGCAAGGTATTTTCGAGGCGTTCCGTCAGGCGGATGGCACCACCAACCGGCGTTATGGCGGTACGGGGCTGGGCCTGTCGATTTCCCGCGATCTGGCCGCGCTGCTGGGCGGATCGATCAGTGTTACCAGTGCTCCGGGGCAGGGCAGTATCTTTACCCTGGTGCTGCCGGAGCAGTATGTCGAGCAGGACCCTCAGGCGCCGGGCAGCGAGCCTTTGGTCATGCACACGCCTGCCGTGTTGCAACTGTCGGTTCCCGCGGCGCCGGTCATCCAGCCGCCGCTGCCAGCGCCTGTCGAGACGCCTATCGCCGTATTTGCCGATGACCGTGACAAGGCGCCGTTCGAGCGGCGCTGCATTCTGGTGATCGAGGACGAAGTGCGGTTCGCCCAGATCCTCTTCGATCTGGCCCATGAACTGGGTTACGACTGTCTGGTGGCGCATGCCGCCGATGACGGTTTCAACCTGGCGTCGCGCTACACGCCGGACGCGATTCTACTGGACATGCGCCTGCCGGATCACTCGGGCCTGACCGTGCTGCAGCGCCTCAAGGAGCTCGCCCCCACGCGGCATATTCCGGTGCATGTGATTTCCGTCGAGGACCGTCAGGAAGCGGCATTGCACATGGGCGCCATCGGCTATGCGGTCAAGCCGACAACCCGCGAAGAGCTCAAGGATGTATTTGCCAAGCTGGAGGCCAAGCTGACCCAGAAGGTCAAGCGCATCCTGCTGGTCGAAGACGACGACCTGCAACGTGACAGTATTGCGCGGCTGATCGGCGACGATGACATCGAAATCACCGCCGTAGGTTTCGCGCAACAGGCGCTGGACCTGCTGCGCGACCACATTTATGACTGCATGATCATCGACCTGAAACTGCCGGACATGCTCGGCAACGAGCTGCTCAAGCGCATGTCCACCGAAGATATCTGCGCCTTTCCACCGGTAATCGTTTATACCGGGCGCAACATGACCCGCGATGAAGAAGCCGAGCTGATGAAATATTCGCGCTCTATCATCATCAAGGGCGCGCGCTCCCCGGAACGCCTGCTCGACGAGGTCACGCTGTTCCTGCATAAGGTCGAGTCGCAGCTGTCCAGCGAGCGGCAGAAAATGCTCAAGACCGCGCGCAGCCGCGACAAGGTCTTCGAGGCGCGCAAGATTCTGGTGGTCGATGACGACGTGCGCAACATCTTTGCCCTGACCAGCGCGCTGGAGCACAAGGGCGCCGTGGTGGAAATCGCCCGTAATGGCCTGGAGGCGATTGCCAAACTCAATGAAGTCGAGGACATCGATCTGGTGCTGATGGACGTGATGATGCCCGAAATGGACGGCTACGAAGCCACCATCGAGATTCGCAAGGACCCACGCTGGCGCAAGCTGCCGATCATCGCCGTGACCGCCAAGGCCATGAAGGACGATCAGGAGCGCTGCCTGCAGGCCGGTTCCAACGACTACCTGGCCAAGCCTATCGATCTGGACAGGCTGTTTTCGCTGATTCGCGTCTGGCTGCCGAAAATGGAGCGCATTTGAATGGGCGTAAAACGCAGGCGTGTTTTCGATGCTGCTTTCGAGAATGCTTCCGATGACAGTAACGGACGTCACCATGCACCTTGACCGTAGTGTCGAGATCGAGCTGCGTCTGTTGATCGAGGCGATCTATCTTCAGTACAGCTACGACTTTCGCGATTACTCCGGGGCATCGATCAAGCGCCGGGTCATTCATGCGTTGCGTCAGTTCGACTGCGCGACCATCTCGGCCCTGCAGGAACGGGTGCTGCACGACCCAGCGGCGTTCATGCAGTTGCTGCAGATTCTCACCATTCCGGTGAGCGAGATGTTTCGCGACCCGTCGCACTTTCTGGCGATCCGCAAGGAAGTCGTGCCGGTACTGCGCACCTACCCCTCGATCAAGGTCTGGATTGCCGGGTGCAGCACCGGGGAAGAGGTGTACTCCACCGCCATTCTGTTGCGCGAAGAGGGGTTGCTGGAACGCACCATCATTTACGCGACCGACATCAACCCCAGCTCGCTGGCCAAGGCCAAGCAGGGCATTTTTTCCATGGACAACCTGCGGGCCTACACCGAGAACTACCGCCACTCGGGTGGCCAGCGCAATTTTGCCGATTACTACACCTCGGCCTACGATTACGCGATTTTCGACAAGACCCTGTGCGAGAACGTCACCTTCGCCGATCACAGCCTGGCAACAGATAGTGTATTCTCCGAAACGCAATTTGTTTCATGTCGTAACGTATTGATTTACTTCAATAAAAAATTACAGGACCGGGCTTTCGGGCTGTTCCATGACTCGCTGTGTCATCGCGGTTTTCTGGCGTTGGGCAGCAAGGAAACCGTGGATTTCTCTGCCTACGGCGATGCCTTCGAGACATTGGTAAAGCCCGAGCGGATTTACCGAAAGCGATGAGAACTACGTTTGGCGATGCCCCGTCTTCTCATGACCTGCCTGTGGTCGATGCCATCGTTGTCGGTGCCTCGGCAGGCGGTGTAGAGGCTCTGCTGAAGATATTCAGTTATTTGGGACCGGATTTCGGTCTGCCGATCCTGACGGTGTTGCACGTGCCGGAAGATCGCCGCAGCCAGTTGGCCCATGTGTTTCAGAATCGTCTGGCGATCCCGGTCAAGGAAGCCGATGACAAGGAGGATATTGTGCCGGGCACCCTGTATTTCGCGCCGCCGGGTTATCACGTGTCGGTGGAGTCTGATTTTTCTCTGTCATTGAGCCAGGAGGATCGGGTGTTTTATTCAAGGCCCAGCATCGACATTCTGTTCGGCTCGGCCGCCGATGCCTATGGCCCGCGACTGGCTGGCATATTATTGACCGGCGCCAATAATGACGGCGCTCGAGGGCTGATGCAGATCAAGAAGTATGGTGGTTTCACGGTGATTCAGGACCCCTCGCAGGCGCAGGTGTCGACCATGCCCGAAGCTGGCCTGGCGCTGCATGCGCCGGATTACCTTCTTTCCCTGAACGATATTGGCCGTTTGCTGGTCGAGCTGGAACGAACCGCATGTTAAGTGAAATTCAGGCAAAACTGCTTATCGTTGACGATCTGCCGGAAAACCTGCTGGCGCTCGAAGCGCTGATCAAGCGTGCCGATCGCATCGTCTACAAGGCGCTGTCGGCGGACGAGGCGCTGTCGCTGCTGTTGCAGCACGAATTTGCCCTGGCCATCCTTGACGTACAAATGCCCGGCATGAACGGCTTTGAACTGGCCGAGATGATGCGCAGTACCGAAAAGACCAAGAGCATCCCGATTGTGTTCGTCAGCGCCGCCGGTCGCGAACTCAATTACGCCTTCAAAGGCTATGAAAGCGGCGCAGTGGACTTCTTGCACAAGCCCCTGGACATTCATGCGGTCAAGAGCAAGGTCAACGTGTTCGTTGATCTGTATCGGCAGCGCAAGGCGATGAAAATACAGGTCGAGGAGCTGGAACGCAGCCGCCAGGAGCAGGAGGTGTTGCTCAAACGCCTGCAATCGACTCAGGGCGAGCTGGAGCACGCGATTCGCATGCGTGACGACTTCATGTCCATCGTCTCCCATGAGGTGCGCACGCCCCTCAATGGCCTGATTCTGGAAACCCAGCTACGCAAGCTGCACCTGGCCAAGGACAACGAATCGGCGTTTACCATGGAAAAACTGCGCGCCATGGTCGATCGCGACGAGCGGCAGATTCAGAGCCTTATCCGCCTGATCGAAGACATGCTTGATGTATCCAGGATCCGCACCGGCAAGTTGTCGATCAGGCCCAGCCCGTTCGATTTGAGCGAGTTGGTCAGTCAGTTGCTGGAAAGCTTCGCCGCGCAGATCGCCGCCGCCAACTCCACCATCAGACAGTTTGCCGACGGGCCGGTGATTGGCGTCTGGGACGAGTTTCGCATCGAGCAGGTGGTCGCCAACCTGCTGACCAACGCGCTGCGCTATGGCGCGCGCAAGCCGATCGAAGTGCATGTGTACAGCAAGGAAGCCGAGGCTTTCATCGAGGTCAGGGATCAGGGCATCGGTATTACCGCTGAAAACCAGAAGCGCATCTTTCAACAGTTCGAGCGGGTCACGAGCAATCATGCGGTCGCCGGGCTGGGCCTGGGGCTGTTTATTTCCGAGCAGATCGTCATGGCGCATGGCGGCCGTATCGAGGTGGAAAGTGAAGAGGGCCAGGGCTCGGTGTTCCGGATTTGCCTGCCTTTGTGACGAGCGATCAAGTTAAATCACAGGCCGGCGCAACCTCCCATGCAAGCCGTGGTCGTAATGGCAGCTATCTACACGATCGAAGGCAGTTCCAATGAGCGCTGATGCAGAAAACGTCGTACTAATCGTCGAAGACGAACCCCTGATCCTGATGTTGCTGGCCGATTATCTGTCTGGTGAGGGCTATCGCGTTCTGCAGGCCGAGAATGGCGAGCAGGCTTTTGAGATTCTGGCAACCAAGCCCCACCTTGATTTGATGATCACCGATTACCGATTGCCCGGTGGTATCTCGGGTGTGCAGATTGCCGAGCCCGCGGTCATGCTACGGCCTGAACTGAAGGTGATTTTCATCAGCGGCTATCCGGCGGAAATTCTCGATTCAGGCAGCCCCATTGCGCTGAAAGCGCCGATCCTCGCCAAACCCTTCACCATGGAAACGCTGCAGTCGCAGATTCAGCGCTTGCTGGCCTGACCAGCAGCCTGAGCCCTTGAGCGGTGCTCAGGCTTCGATCATTTGCCGCACTTTCGAGGTCAGGTGGTCGAAGGCGAAGGGTTTGGTGATCAGTTCCATGCCCGTGTCCAGAAAGCCTGCGCGCACGGCGGCGTGTTCTGCATAGCCGGTAATGAACAGCACCTTGAGTGCGGGGCGCAGTTGCCGGGCGATTTCTGCCAGTTGCCGGCCGTTCATGCCCGGTAGCCCGACATCGCTGATCAGCAGGTCGATACGCTGAGCGGATTCCAGTATCGGCACTGCATCTGTCGCCTGGCTGGCCTCGATAAACGCATACCCCAGCTCGCTGAGCACTTCACTGACCAGCGCCCGAACAGCAGGGTCGTCTTCGACGATCAGCACCGTTTCGCCGTTCTCGGCATACAGTGCACTGCTCTGCAAGGTTGGCTCGGCTTCTTCCTTGAGCCCCTGAAAGCGTGGCAGAAACAGCTGCACGGTAGTGCCCAGACCGACTTCGCTCTTGATCGAAACGTGACCATGCGACTGCTTGCTGAAGCCATAGATCATCGATAGGCCCAGGCCGGTGCCCTGACCAATGGGCTTGGTGGTAAAGAACGGATCGAAGGCCCGACTGATGACCGTCTCTGGCATGCCGCAGCCATTGTCACTGACGCTCAGCACCACGTAGTCACCCGGCAGCAGGTTTTCGTGGGCGTTGGTGAAGGATGTGTCCAGTTGCTGATTGGAGGTCTCGACCACCAGCGTGCCGCCGTCAGGCATGGCATCGCGGGCGTTGAGCACCAGGTTGAGCAGGGCGTTTTCCAGCTGGTTGGGGTCGGCTTCAGCGGTCCACAGATCACCGGCAAGACGCAGCTGCAAGTGAATGCTCTCGTTGACGCTGCGCTGGAGAAGTTCGTCCATCGCGTCGACCAGGTGGTTTATTTCGACCGGCTTGGAGTCCAGCGACTGGCGCCGTGAAAAAGCCAGCAGGCGATGAGTCAGGGCTGCGGCACGGTTCGCCGATGTCACACCGAGGTCGACCAGGCTGTTCAGGTCTTCGGTATGGCCTCGTGATACCCGCCTTCGTATCAATTCCAGGCTGCCGATGATGCCGGTCAGCATATTGTTGAAGTCATGGGCAATCCCGCCGGTCAACTGGCCGACGGCTTCCATTTTCTGCGACTGGCGGAGAATCTCTTCCTTTTGCCGCAATTGAGAGGTGCGCTCTTCGACCTGATGTTCCAGCGTTTCGTTGAGGCGTCGTAATTGCGATTCAGCCTGCTTGCGCTCGGTGATGTCCGAGGTCACGCCTGCCAGGGAACTGACCATGCCGTTCTTGCCGCGGATGGCACGAGCGCGCACATCGACCCAACTGAGCGAGCCATCAGGCCAGACGTTGCGGTATTCGATGATGAAATCGACGCCGGTATCCAGGCTGCGCTGGAGCGCAGACTGCATTCGCGGCTGGTCTTCAGAATAAACGGCGGCAAGCCAGTCGCGATAATCAAAACTGTCCCCATCGTCGCGACCGTAGTGAGCTTTGGTGATGGTCGAGGAAGTCAGCCGCAGATGTTCTGCTTCGAGCACCCATGACCCCAGCCTGCCGGCTTTCAGCGCGTTTTGCAGGCGTCCCTCGCTTTCGTGCAGGTCTTCCATGCGTGCGCGGGCTTCGTACTGGCGCCGTCTGCCACGTACCGCTGTGGTCACCAGGCTGACCAGCGTCACCGGATGAAAAGGGCGCTCCAGAAAGGTCACGTTGCCCAGCATGTTGCCCAGCCGCGCAGACGGGTTGTGATCAGGGCCGCCGTGATGGGTCAGCAAGACAATCGGCAGGTCGGACCAGGCGGGCTGCTGGCCGAGCAGCGCCAGCAACGGGCTGATATCGCCGTTGCGCAGCGCTTCGTCGGCAATAATCGCCAAACCGGCCCCGGCGGTCAGCTCTTTGACCAGCTCGAACAGGTCAGCCGCCGCCGTCGCCGGGTAGCCGGCTTCGTTCAAAATGCGCAGGGCAATCTGACTGTCGCGGCCTCTGGGGGCCAGAATGATCGCGCGTTCCGACAGTAATCCGTTAGCGCTCACTGGTCGTCGTCCGCCAACAAGGGTTTCATGTCACCAAGGTACGAAGGAACACCGCGCAAAACGCCCTGGAACGCTTCGAGCGGCTCACCTATTTTCAGTCCGCTGGAATTGATGCGGTACTCGCGGATGGTGGATTCGTGAGTGCCGGTACGCTTCTTGATGATCGAAATGGCACGGCGCACCTGGCCCAGTGCCTCAAAGTAGCGCAACAGAATCACACTGTCGGCAAGGTAAGTGATATCGACCGGCGAGCGCATGTCGCCCACCAGCCCATGCTGCGCGACGGTCATGAAGGTAGCAGCCCCCTGACGGTTGAGGTACAGCAACAGTTCGTGCATGTGCAGCACCAGTGCGCTCTCCTCGGGCATTGCTGCCTGATAACCGTTGATACTGTCGATGATCACGGTCTTTATCTGCTTGCGGTCCACTGCGCTTCGTACCCGGTGCGCGAACTCGCCGGGAGACAGTTCTGCTGCGTCGATCTGCTCGACGACCAGATTGCCGGTTTCTTGCAGCGCGCGCAGGTCAATCCCGAGTTTGAGCATGCGCTCGAACAGCAGTCCCATCTCTTCATCGAATATGAACAACCCGACGCGTTCGCCACGGGCCACTGCCTGCACGGCGAAGACCAGCGAGATGAGCGACTTGCCAGTACCGGCGGGGCCGAGAATCAGGGTGCTGGAGCCGCTTTCAATGCCGCCACCCAACAGGTTGTCCAGTTCTCGAATGCCACTGCTCAACTGGGCGCGTGAATAATTCGAGCGGTGCTCGGCGGCCACCAGGCGCGGGAATACATGGATGCCGTCCTCGGCAATCGTGAAGTCGTGAAAACCACCACGGTACTTCTGGCCACGGTATTTGACGATTTTCAAACGCCTGCGCTCGGCACCGTAAGTGGGCGTCAGTGCCTCAAGGCGAATGACGCCGTGGGCAACACTGTGCACGGTTTTATCGAGCGCTTCGGTGGTCAGGTCGTCCAGCAGCAATACAGTCGCGTTATAACGCGTAAAGTAATGTTTGATCGCCAGAATCTGCCGCCTGTAGCGCAACGAGCTTTGCGCCAGCAGGCGGATTTCCGAAAGACTGTCGATCACCACCCTTGACGGTTTGATGCGTTCGACCACTTCAAATATCTGCCGTGTGGCTTCGCCCAGCTCCAGGTCCGACGAGTAGAGCAGGCTCTGGTGGTGCTCCGCATCGAGCAGGCTTTCAGGCGGCGTCAGCTCGTATATATGGATCTGCGGGTCAAGCTCCCATCCGTGCGACGCAGCCCCGGCGCGCAGTTCGCGCTCGGTCTCGGACAAGGTGATATACAACGAGATTTCTCCCGCCGCTGCACCGGCCTGCAAAAATTGCAAAGCTACGGTTGTCTTACCGGTTCCGGGCTCTCCCTCAAGGAGGAAAACATGACTGCGTGAAAGACCACCCGACAGGATGTCATCCAGACCTTCAATCCCGGTTTCCGCTTTTGACGTATTCAAGTATCACCCTCTAGTAACCATTATCGGTTTTGATATCACTACACCACTGGACCGCTCGATATTCTGACCGTTCACCCTATTTAAGGGTAGCTGGGCCGCTGAACATATTCGTACTGGGGGGCGAGGGCACAGTAAATGGCACTTCAGTCCGGTTACGACAGGCAGCCGACTATTGTTATAGTCCGGCGTCTGAACATAAAAAAAGCCTGAGGAAAACGTCGTGTCCGATTATCAGAGTTTCCGGTTCGAGCTGGCTGACAGTATTGCTCACGTACAGATAAACCGGCCTGAAAAGCTCAATGCCATGAATGACGCGTTCTGGACCGAAATCATCGAGATATTCGACTGGATCGAGCGCAACGATGAAGTGCGCGTGGTGGTGCTCAGCGGCGCGGGCAAGCATTTTTCCTCGGGTATCGATCTGGCCTTGCTGGCGTCGGTCGCCAGCCAGATGGGCAAGGATCCCGGACGCAACGCGCGGCTGTTGAGGCGCAAGATTCGTGACATGCAGGCGTCGTTCACTGCCGTGGACACGTGCCGCAAGCCGGTACTCGCCGCCATTCAGGGTTATTGCCTGGGCGGTGCCATCGACCTGATCTCGGCCTGCGACATGCGTTATGCCGCCGCTGATGCGCAGTTTGCCATTCGCGAGATCGACATGGGCATGGCTGCCGATGTAGGGACATTGCAACGGTTGCCGAGGATCATCGGCGACGGTGTGCTGCGTGAACTGGCGTACACCGGGCGCACCGTCGGTGCCGAGGAAGCGCAGCGCATTGGCCTGGTCAATCGCACCTTCGATGACACCGAAGGTCTCTTGCAGGGCGTATTTGCGGTGGCGCGGGAGATAGCCGAAAAATCCCCGCTGGCCATCGAAGGCACCAAGCAAATGATCAGCTATATGCGTGACCACAGGGTCGAAGACGGCCTTGAACACGTTGCCATCTGGAACGCAGCCATGCTGCAATCACCTGACCTGAAACTGGCAATGGTTGCGCAGATGAGCAAGCACAAGCCGGTCTTTGATAATTGAAGCTCGACACTATTACGTCCGAGTATTTGAGTGTTGGCAAAGGAGTTTTTTCATGACACGCCCGCAGCGCTGGACAACTGCAGTTCTGGATGTCGAGGCCGACGGTGGTCTGGCCGTGGTTCAGGGGGATCAGGGTTTCTTGCTGGACAGTAACGGGGCACTGTTTCCCCGAAGCTGGTTGCGGGCGCTGGATCTGCCGGTGCAGAGCGAGCACGGTATCGGTTACTTCGACGGTGAGCCGGTCTACCTGCTGGTTCTGCAACACTCGGTGGTTGTCGAGGGGTGTGCCTGGCAGGGTTTGCGTCAGTTCATGCTGGAAGGTGACTTTGCGGTCTTCCAGATGCTCGGTTACGCCGCGCAAGTCGCTACCTGGGCCAGGGAACACCGCTTTTGCGGGGCGTGCGGGCGGGCAACGGTGCAGATTGCGGGCGAGCGGGCGATGTACTGCGAGCACGATAATCTGCGTCTGTACCCGCGTATTTCGCCGAGCATGATTGTGCTGGTCACCCGGGGCGATGAAGTACTGCTTGCCCGTTCACCGCGTTTTGTCAGCGGGATGTACAGCGCGCTGGCCGGGTTTGTAGAGCCGGGCGAGTCTGCCGAAGACTGCGTGCATCGCGAGGTGATGGAAGAGGTTCAGGTGCGCATCAAGAACCTGAAGTACATGGGCAGCCAGTGTTGGCCGTTTCCGCATTCGATGATGCTCGGTTTTCATGCGCAATATGCAGGCGGCGACATCGTACCCCAGGTCGACGAAATCGAAGACGCGCGCTGGTTCCATATCGATGACCTGCCGCCATTACCGGCCAATAGGTCTATTGCTCGTTACCTGATCGAAGCGTATCTGGCCGAGCGCTCAGGCGCCCCCGAACCAGTGCTGCCAGGCTAGGCGCACGGTCAGCCCGAGCACCACGGTGATGAACACCGGGCGGATGAACTTTGCACCGCCCTTGATTGCCGTGCCTGCGCCAAAGTAGGCACCCAGCATTACCGCAAGGCCCATGGTCAGGCCGATGATGTAGTCCACCTGACCGGAAAAGATGAACACCGAAAGCGCCACGATATTGCTGACGAAGTTCATGCTTCGCGCAACGCCGCTGGCCTTGACCAGATCCACCGGGTACATCAGCAGGGTGCTGACCGTCCAGAAAGCGCCGGTGCCTGGCCCGGCGACGCCATCGTAGAAACCCAGGCCCAGCCCTTGCGGCAGTTGCCATTTCTTCTTGATGGGCGCGTCGCTGTCCAGCGGTGCCTTGGGCGTGCCACCGAACAGCAGGTACAGCCCGCAACCGAACACAATCACCGGGAGCATCTGGTTCAGCCATTCGGCGGGCAGGTAATGGGCGATGATCGCGCCCAGTGCCGCACCCACGGCTGTACCGACGATCGCGTGTAGCCACTGCCGGGGGTGAAACAGCTTGCGGCGGTAGAAGGTGAAGCTGGCGGTCGCCGAGCCGAAGGTCGAGCTGAGCTTGTTGGTGCCCAGCACCAGATGCGGCGGCAGGCCGGCGGTCATCAATGCAGGGGTGGTGAGCAGTCCGCCGCCACCGGCAATGGCGTCGATAAAGCCCGCCACAAAGGCGACGACAGCCAGAATGGCGAGGGTGGTCAGGTCTACGCTAAGTTCAAAAGGCATGAGGCGAGAGGCTTATGGCAGAAAGCGGCAAGGGGCAGAATGGCTGCCCGAACGTGGCGCATTCTACCCCTTGGCTCACTGTTGCAGGAAGCCTGTTACAGCACCTCAGATATCGTCGAGCGCGACCCAGCGCTGTTCGTGCGCGGCGAGGCGAATGGCGGTGGCCAGACGCTCGATCTGCCAGGCCTCTTCAAAATCCGGGCCTCGGCTGCCCTGGCCGCAGACCGCGAGAATCAGCGCCTGCACCTCCAGTGCCTTGAGTTCGTTATAACCCAATTGATGCCCCGGAGCGGGGCAGAACGCTGCGTAACCGGGTTGCGCAGGCCCCGCCAACAGGCGCTGAAAACCATCGCGCCCCGGCGCGCCGGGGCGATAGATACGCAACTCGTTCAAACGCTCCTGATCGTACGTCAGCGTGCCCTGGGTGCCGCTGATTTCAAAGCTCAGGTGATTTTTATAGCCGTGCTTGAGCCAACTGCTGCTGAAGGTTCCGCGCGCGCCGCTGGCAAAGCGCAGCAGCGCGTGGGTCTGGTCATCCACGGCAATGGCGCGCATCTCGTTGCTGCCCGGGCTGGCAGGCCGCTGGCTATGCACGGTGTTGGCGTCGGCGCAGACGGCTTCGATGTCGCCCAGCAGGTAACGGGCCATTGCCAGCAGGTGGCTGCCCAGGTCGGCCAGTGCGCCGCCCGCATGGGCCGCTTCACAACGCCATGACCAGGGCGACGTGGCGCTGCCCATGAAGTCCTCGCTGAATTCGCCCTGAAAACTGACGATATCGCCCAGTTCACCAGCTTCGATCATTTCTCTGGCCAGGCCGATCATCGGGTTGTGCTGGTAGTTGTAGCCCACCTGGGTCACCACGCCTGCGGCCTTGGCGCTGCGCTGCATTTCATCCGCCTGGGCCAGGCTGACTGCCAGCGGCTTTTCGCAGTACACCGCTTTGCCAGCCGCGATGGCTGCCATGGCCATGGGAAAGTGCAGGTGGTTGGGCGTGGTGATCGCGACGATCTGCACCCGTGGGTCCTCGACCAGTTGCTGCCAGTCGGCGTGGCTGCGATCAAAGCCCCAGGCCTGGGCACACTGCTCGGCCCTTGCGCTGTCGGCATCCGCCAGAGCGGCCAGATGAATACGTGCCGGCAGCTCAAGGGCGGCATTGGCACTGCCGAATGCCAGCGCATGGGCGCGCCCCATAAAGCCTGTACCGATCAGCCCGATGCCCAGTTGCGGTCGCGATGTAGAAGGGGATTGCTGCATGACACTCTCCAGAGAGGATTGTTGTTATGCAGAAAATATATTCCAATTATTTAGTAATGGAAAATTAATTCACTCTCCAGGCTGATTCGCCGTGGGTTGATCAGGACAGAAAACCGCCGTCCACATTCAGCGCCACGCCGGTGGTGTAGCTGGACGCTTCGCTTGCAAGGTACAGAACCGCACCGGCCATTTCGCTGGGCGCTGCGACGCGTTTCAGCGGAATCTGCGACAGGGCCATATTGAGAATCGCGTCGTTCTTGACCAGCGCCGATGCAAATTTGGTGTCTGTCAGGCCCGGCAGCAGAGCGTTGCAACGAATACCGAACTCGGCGCATTCCTTGGCGAACACCTTGGTCATGTTGACCACCGCAGCCTTGGTCATCGAATAGACACCTTGATAGGCACCCGGCGATACCGCGTTGATCGACGCAACATTGATGATGCTGCCACCGCCGCCTTCGCGCATCAGCTTGCCAGCCTCCACAGACATGAAGAAGTAACCGCGAATGTTCACGTCAATGGTTTTTTGAAACGCGCTGAGGTCGGTGTCCAGTACATTGCAGAACTGCGGATTGGTCGCGGCGTTGTTGACCAGGATATCCAGCCGGCCAAACTGCTGGCGTATCTGCGCAAAAACACGGGTGATCTGCTCCATCTCGCCAATATGGCAGGCTATCGCTGTGGCCTGACCGCCCTCGGCAATGATGGCATCAGCCACGGCCTGGCAGCCTTCGAGTTTACGGCTCGACACAATAACCTGCGCACCTTGCTGGGCCAGCAGCCGGGCAATCGCTTCGCCAATACCTCGGCTGGCACCTGAAACAAAAGCAACCTTGCCATCAAGGTCGAAAAGCTGGGTTCTGGACATGTGGTTTCCCTGTCTTGGCGGTGGCGGTCAAAGGCTGGATTTGGCGATCACGCCCAGGCTCATTTGCTCCAGCAGCCGGTTCATGTCAATGAACCGGGCGAAACGCTTGTCCTGAGTCTGGCCGTGGAAAAAACGGTAATAGATCTGCTGCACGATACCGGCCAGGCGAAACAGGCCGTAGGTGTAGTAAAAATCGAAATTGTCGATACGAATGCCCGAACGTTCAGCGTAGTAGTCGACGAACGCCTGGCGCGTCAGCATGCCGGGCGCATTACTCGGCTGGCGACGTGTCATCTGTACTGCCAGCGGATCATCCGCCTGCACCCAGTAGGCGAGGGTATTGCCCAGATCCATCAGCGGATCGCCCAATGTGGTCAGTTCCCAGTCCAGAACGCCGATGATGCGCATGGGGTCCGCCGGGTCGAGGATCACGTTGTCGAAGCGATAGTCGTTATGCACGATGCTTGAGGCAGGCGAATCGGCAGGCATTTTGTCCACCAGCCAGGCCTTTACCTGCTGCCATGCCGGCGCGTCCGGGGTCATGGCTTTTTCGTAGCGTTCCGACCAGCCGGCAATCTGCCGTTGCACGTAACCGTGCGGTTTGCCCAGATCACCCAGGCCGCAGGCCTGATAGTCGACCTGGTGCAAGTCCACCAGCTTGTCGATGAAGCTCTTGCACAGGCTTTCGGTGTGCTGCGCGTCCAGTGCCAGCTCGGGCGGCAGGTCAGAGCGCAGAATGATGCCCTTGAGGCGCTGCATCACGTAAAACTCTGAACCGATCAGCGACTCGTCGGTGCAGTGCAGATAGGCCTCGGGGCAATAGGGAAAGGCATCCCTGAGCTGATTGAGGATGCGGTACTCACGCCCCATGTCGTGTGCCGAACGGGCCTTTTGCCCGAAGGGCGGGCGACGCAACACCAGCTCTCTGTTCGCATACTGGATCAGATACGTCAGGTTGGATGCGCCGCCCGGAAACTGACTGATCGTCGGCGTCCCATGAAGCTGCGCAATGTGCGCTTTGAGGTACGGATCTATCACGGCAACGTCCAGCTCTTCGCCAGCGCGAATGTCGGTGGACTGGTCAGTCAGTGCCATATCTATCCCTTTTGCTTATTATGGTCCGCGCTAATCATTGACTAATCTAATGATCGACGAACTCATGATCAACCTTCCATGAGCCTTATAGGCCAGCGTGTTGCCGAGCGATCAATCGGTTTGATCGCTGCGCAGACGAAAAAAAACCGAAGCCAGCGGGGCTTCGGTTTTTCTTTTTTGCAGTATTCAGCGCGCTCTACGGTTATACCGGGAACAGTTCACTGAGTTTCATGGCCAGCATCATGTCGCCCTCGGCGCGCAGTTTGCCGCCCATGAAGGCTTGCATACCGTCGGTTTCACCGCTGACGATACCTTTGAGCGTTTCGCTGTCCATGACCAGGGTCACGTTGGCGTCAGGGTTTTCACCTTCCTGCAGCTCGCAGGTGCTGTCCTTGACGATCAGGGCGTAGTGCTTGTCTTCATCGGTGATGTTGAAACCGAAGATCAGGTCCAGACCGGCAGCAGCGGCTGGGTTGAATTTTGCTTTCATGCTCTGGACGGCTTCGGCGACTGAGGTCATGTCTTGATCCTTTCAGGGTGAGTGATGGCGTGCGCGTGGACACTATTGTCCGGGTTCAGCGATAAGTGACGAGTTCCGGCATCTTCTGCAGTTGCAAGTGCGTGTAATTGTTGAAAGACGCCAGGGCAACGTCGTTGCCTTTGAATTTAAGCTGATGCAGCGAAGTGTTGACGATGTGCCAGTGCAGGTCGAGCGCCTTCGCTGCGGGTATTTGCATGATCAGATGCAGCAAGGCCGTGATCGTGCCGCCGGAGGTGAACACGGCGATACGCTCATGCGGGCCGGCTGCGTGAAGAATCCGGTCGAGACCTGCCTTGACCCGCGCCACGAACCCCAGCCAGCTTTGCAGCCCCGGCGTGTCGTGGTTGCCTGACAGCCAGCGCTCGGTAATGAGGCTGAACAGGCGTTGAAATCCGGCGGGGTTGGTGGTGGCGTTGCGCAGAATATCCAGCGCTTCGGGTTCGTCCTGAAGCATGGCCGGGATCAGCGCCTTGATGACGGCTTCAGCGTCGAATTCGTCAAAAGCACTGTCGATTTCCAGAGGCGGGGTAGCGATGCCGGCTTCGGCGTACTGGGCCAGCGTGTGCTGCGCGGTGTCCTGCTGACGACGCAGTTCACCGGAAACGCAACGATCGAAGCTCAGGCCCAGCCCGGCCAGGTGCGCCCCCAGCACCCGTGACTGCCGAATGCCGACGGGCGACAGCACGTCGTAATCGTCTGCACCAAATGAGGCCTGGCCATGTCGTATCAGGTAGATGCTGCCCACGTCCGTCTCGTCTCGGTACGTTGAAGGTCGAGCGAGGTTATGAGGGATGCCGGGGAGCTGTCAATGAAAAAACATACGCTCGTTTGAAATCATCGTTTTAATGGTTTGTAACGGCTCGGCCGCTGGTGCGCTGCACAGGGCGTCGGTATGCTGCATTCATCGCAGCCCTTGATCGGTAAGGGCGTAACGCAAGTGAGGAATATTCGTGGATTTTGTTGTCGATTACGCAAGTTTTCTGGCCAAAACCGTCACGCTGGTGATCGCCATCGTTGTGGTGCTGGTTGCAATTGCGGCCGTGCGTGGCAAGGGGCGTCGCAAATCAGCCGGGCAATTGCAGGTCACCCGGCTCAATGACTTCTATAAAGGACTGCGCGAGCGACTGGAACAATCGCTGCTCGACAAGGACCGCCTCAAGGCTTTGCGCAAGGAGCAGGGCAAGGCACTGAAAAAAGACAAGAAGCTCGCCGAGCCCAAGGCGCGTGTCTACGTGCTGGATTTCGACGGTGACATCAAGGCGTCGGCGACCGAAAGCATGCGTCACGAGATCACGGCGCTGCTGACGCTGGCCACTGACAAGGACGAAGTGGTCCTGCGTCTGGAGAGCGGTGGCGGCATGGTGCATAGCTACGGACTGGCGTCCTCGCAACTGGCGCGCATTCGTCAGGCGGGCATTCCGTTGACTGTGTGCATCGACAAGGTCGCGGCCAGCGGCGGTTACATGATGGCCTGCATCGGCAACAAGATCATCAGCGCGCCGTTCGCCATTCTCGGCTCTATCGGCGTCGTGGCGCAGTTGCCCAACGTCAATCGCCTGCTGAAGAAACACGACATCGATTTTGAAGTGCTGACCGCCGGCGAGTACAAACGCACCCTGACCGTATTTGGCGAAAACACTGAAAAGGGCCGCGAGAAATTCCAGCAGGACCTGGACATCACTCACGACCTGTTCAAGAACTTCGTCGCCAGCTACCGTCCGCAACTGTCCATCGACGAAGTTGCTACCGGCGAAGTGTGGCTGGGCATGGCGGCAGTCGACAAACTGCTGGTAGATGAACTGAAAACCAGCGACGAATACCTGGCCGAACGTGCCAGACAGGCCGACGTGTTTCACCTGCACTACGTGCAACGCAAGAGCTTGCAAGAGCGCATGGGCATGGCGGCTGCGAACTCGGCGGATCAACTGGCTACCAAGTGGTGGGGGCGTTTGACCCAGCAGCGATTCTGGTAGGCATTGTTCAGGTGTGACGACTCGTGCCAATGCTCCGGGGCGAGCAATAACCTCAACTGTCGTGCGGTGCTCTGCGTCGCACATCAAGATCGGACGCAGAGCGTCCAGAACTGCGTTCCCACGCTGGAGCGTGCGGAACGATAATCTCAACTGTCGTGCGGCGCTCTGCGTCGCACATCAAGATCGGACGCAGAGCGTCCAGAACTTCGTTCCCACTGAGTGTGGGAACGATAGTCAACGCTGATTTAAGCCAGCGCAATCAGCGCCGGCGGAACAGCGGCAGCGGCTCGTCGGTTGCTGCCTGATACGTTACCGAAAAGTCCTTGAGGCCTTCCAGTGCGTCATACGGGTCTTTGTCTGCACGCACAGCGAAGGCATCGAAGCCGCAGCGGCGCATGTAGAACAACTGGTCGCGCAGCACATCGCCAATGGCGCGTAATTCACCCTTGAAGCCATAGCGATCACGCAACAGGCGCGCATTGGAGAAACTGCGGCCGTCGGTAAATGCCGGGAAATTCAGGGCAATGACCTGAAACTGATCGACATCCTCACCAATCTCTTCAGCTTCTTCATCGCTGTCCAGCCATACCCCCAGCCCGCCATCACGCGCCTTGAGTGCATGCGCGTGCTCGCGCCACAGTGCCAGCGGGACGATCAGGTCGTCACAGTTGGACAGGCTGTCCAAGGTCGTATCCTTCGGCAGCAGGTGCCAGGTCTCATCGATGACTTCGTTGTTCTTAATGATTCGCTGCATAGACACGCTCCTTGAAAGGGTCAATGCCAATCCGCTGGTAAGTGTCGATGAAGCGTTCGTCTTCGTTGCGTTTCTCAACGTATACGTCGATCAGCTTTTCGATCACGTCAGGCATCGCATCCTGGGCAAAGGACGGGCCGAGGATCTTGCCCAGGCTCGCGTCACGGCTGGCACTGCCGCCGAGTGAAACCTGGTAGAACTCTTCGCCTTTCTTGTCCACGCCCAGTACGCCGATGTGGCCCACATGGTGGTGGCCGCAAGCGTTCATGCAGCCGGAAATGTTCAGGTCCAGCTCGCCGATATCGAACAGGTAGTCCAGGTCGTCGAAACGGCGCTGGATCGATTCGGCGATCGGAATCGACTTGGCGTTGGCCAGCGAGCAGAAATCACCGCCAGGGCAGCAGATGATGTCAGTCAGCAAGCCGATGTTCGGTGTGGCAAAGCCATTGTCACGCAACTCGTTCCACAGCGTGAACAGCTCGGCCTGCTCGACGTCGGCAAGAATGATGTTCTGTTCGTGCGAGGTGCGCAGTTGACCGAAGCTGAAACGGTCAGCCAGGTCGGCGATGGTGTCCAGTTGCTTGTCTGTCACGTCGCCCGGCGCAACGCCGGTCGGCTTGAGCGACAGGGTCACGGCAATGTAACCCGGCTTCTTGTGCGCCAGCACATTGCGTTGACGCCAGCGCGCAAAGCCCGGGTGCTGAGCTTCCAGCGCCGCCAGCTCGGCGTGCTGGTCGTCGAGGGCCTTGTACTGCGGGTCGACAAAGTGCCGCGAAACGCGCTGCACTTCGGCTTCGGTCAGGGTGGTCTGGCCGCCGCGCAGGTGAGCCATTTCGGCATCGACCTTGGCCGCGAAGACCTCAGGGGTCAGCGCCTTGACCAGAATCTTGATGCGCGCCTTGTACTTGTTGTCGCGACGACCATAGCGGTTATAAACCCGCAGAATGGCGTCCAGGTAGCTCAACAGGTCCTGCCACGGCAAAAACTCGTTGATGAAGGCGCCAACCACTGGCGTGCGGCCCAGACCGCCGCCGACCAGCACCCGGAAGCCCAGCTCGCCAGCTTCGTTGCGCAGTGGCTCAAGGCCTATGTCATGCACTTCGATGGCGGCACGGTCGCTGGTCGAACCATTGATGGCAATCTTGAACTTGCGCGGCAGGTAGGCGAATTCCGGGTGGAAGGTGGTCCACTGACGGACGATCTCGCACCACGGGCGCGGGTCTACCAGCTCGTCTGCGGCCACGCCGGCAAACTGGTCGGTGGTCACGTTGCGCAGGCAGTTGCCGCTGGTCTGGATGGCGTGCATCTGCACGGTCGCAAGCTCGGCCAGGATATCGGGCACGTCTTCCAGCGCAGGCCAGTTGAACTGCACGTTCTGACGGGTGCTGATGTGCGCGTAGCCCTTGTCGTAGTCGCGGGCAATCTTCGCCATCATGCGCGCCTGACGCGAAGTCAGTTGGCCGTAGGGCACCGCCACCCGCAACATCGGCGCAAAGCGCTGAACATAGAGCCCGTTTTGCAGGCGCAACGGTCGAAACTCTTCTTCGCTCAGTTCCCCGGCCAGGTAACGGCGGGTCTGATCCCGGAACTGCTTGACGCGGTCCTCGATGATCTTCTGATCGTAATCGTCGTATACGTACATATAGGTCCTGTTCTCAGGCTTCGTCATGAAGCAGGGCGGCTGCGTCAGTACGGGCGTATGGCCCGTCGCTTGCTGCTAGCTGCTTCATCTGGTCAATTCTGCGCGCACGGCCGCGCACTCCCTCGGGAGCGGAGGCGACGATAGCAGTTTGCAGATATCGATAAAAGTGATGTTTATATATATGCAAATCACTAAAAGCGATAAGCAATTTGCCTTTCAATCATATCCCCACTGCCGGTGTGGGCAAGACTCGACTTAACTGAGCGGTACCGCAGCCAAAAGCGCGGCGGATCACATTTTCATGTGCAATCACCCATAAGACCGACAAGAGGCGATGCGATGAGCAAGCACCCCAAAGTAGCCAAGCCAGGCCGATCCGTGGACACCTGGGCCATTCTGTTTATTGTGATTCTGGCCGTGGGCGCGGTGATGTTCTGGGCCAGCAGCCGGTAACGGGCTGAATAAACAGGCAGCCAGTCTCCAGAACCTTGCGCTAGCAGCCGATAAATCGCTTGTAGCGATAAATCCCTGTTGTTTCAAGGTTGGACTATGAAGGCGTTTTTTGCTGGCTGGTTGATGGTGGTTGGCTGTGTGTGGGCCGGATCCGCATTCGCCGCCTCTGTGGTATTTCTCAGCCCCGGTACTGAAACCGACGGCTATTGGCAGAGCCATGCCCGGGTGATGCAGACGGCTGCCAATACCACCGGCATGTCGCTGAAAATACTGTATACGGACCGCGATACCCGCAAGTTGCTCGCCTTGGCGCGCGAAACGCTGCAGGGCTACGTGCGTCCGGATTACCTGATGTTCTCCAATGAGCTGAACGTTGCCCCGGAAATCCTGCGCATGTCGACGGGCAGCGGGGTCAAGCTGTTTGCGGTGAACAACACGCTGACGGCGGATCAGATCCGTATTCTGGGTGATCTGCCAACGCGCTACCCGGATTTCATCGGCAGTCTGGTCGGCAACGATGAGGAGGGCGGCTATCTGACGGCTAAGCGACTTATCAGCCTGGTTCTTCCGGTTGCCGAGGGGCAGGTTGTCGACATGCTGGCGTTCTCAGGCACCAACACCACACCGGTTTCCCTGCAGCGTGAAAAAGGCATGTTGCGTGCGCTGTCCGAACACCCTGAGGTGCACCTGCGGCAGATCGCGCTGGGTGGATGGCGTCGGGATCGAGCGGTCGAGCAGGCCCGCGTGCTGTTCAGGCGCTACCCGCAGACGCGCCTGGTGTGGGCGGCCAACGAGCAAATGGCGTTTGGTGCAATGGATGCCCTGCGGGAAAAAGGCGGCAAACCTGGCGAGGACGTGTTGTTCAGCGCCATCAACGGCACGGCTCTGTCGTTGCAGGCACAACTCCATGGCAGCCTGAGCGCAGTGGCTACCGGGCATTTTACCTTGGGTGGGTGGGCGATCATTCTGTTGCATCGCTACGAAACGGCGCAAGAGCAGCCCCGCCAGCAAGTCGGCGCGCGGACCATTGACGTGCTGCACGTGGTCGAGCCACAAGACACACAGCGATTTCTCGACGCGACCCGCGATGAGCGCTACAGGCTTGATACCCAGGCGTTCAACGTGGGTGTTTTTGGCGAAGAGTCGCCGTTTTCGTTGAAAAGCATGTTGCCGCCTGTAGGGCCAGACGGCAAATAGCCATCTGGTTTACTCGTCGTAGCCAAGGTTGGGTGCCAGCCAGCGTTCGGTGACGCTCAGGTCCTGACCCTTGCGTGCTGTGTAGCTTTCGACCTGATCCTTGTCGACCTTGCCGACTGCAAAGTACTGCGCTTGAGGATGAGCGAAATACCAGCCGCTGACTGCCGCCGCCGGGAACATGGCGTAGTGCTCGGTCAGGAACACTCCGCTTTTGCCCGGCGTGTGCTCGGGCGTGCCTTCCGGCAGCGGGTCGAGCAGGGCGAACAGGGTGCCCTTTTCGGTATGGTCAGGGCACGCCGGATAGCCCGGAGCGGGGCGAATGCCCATGTACTGCTCCTTGATCAGCGCCTCGTTGTCCAGCGCTTCGTCTTTCGCGTAACCCCAGTAATCCTTGCGCACCTGTTGGTGCAGCCATTCGGCGCAGGCTTCGGCGAGACGGTCGGCCAAGGCCTTGACCATGATCGAGTTGTAGTCGTCGCCGTTGTCCTGATAAGCCTTGGCCACTTCCTCGGCGCCAATGCCTGCGGTGGTGATGAAACCACCAATGTAGTCGGTCAGGCCGCTGTCCTTGGGCGCAACGAAGTCTGCCAGCGAGAAATTCGGTTTGCCGTCAGGCTTGATGGTCTGCTGGCGCAGGTGATGCAGTTTCGCCAGCGGCTTGCCGTCTTCGCCATAGACCTCCAGATCGTCATCGTTGATCTGGTTGGTCGGCCAGAAGCCGAATACGGCGCGCGCGCTGATCAGTTTTTCATCGATCAGTTTGCGCAACATTTGCTGGGCATCTTCAAACAGTGCAGTGGCAGCTTCGCCAACCACTTCGTCGGTCAGGATGCGCGGGTATTTACCGGCCAGGTCCCAGGAAATGAAGAACGGCGTCCAGTCGATGTAGTCAGCCAGCACGTTCAGGTCGATGTCCTGCAGAACGCGGGTGCCAGTGAAGGTCGGCTTGGCAGGGGTGTAACTTTCCCAGTCGAACTTCGGCTTTTTCGCCACCGCTGCGCCATAGCTCAGGCGCTCGGTGCGTGCACTGCGCGCCGACGTGCGTTCGCGGACTTCGACGTACTCAAGGCGGGTTTTTTCAATGAACGCCGGTTTCAGCTCTTTCGACAGCAACTGGGTCGCGACCCCCACCGCTCGGGAGGCGTCGGTGACGTAGATCACTGCATCGTTGCTGTATTTAGGCTCGATCTTGACCGCCGTGTGCGCCTTGGAGGTGGTCGCGCCGCCGATCATCAGGGGCAGGTGGAAGTCCTGACGCTGCATTTCACGGGCAACATGCACCATTTCGTCCAGTGACGGGGTGATCAGCCCGGACAGGCCGATGATGTCGCACTTCTCGTCGCGGGCGACCTGCAGGATCTTCTCGGCAGGCACCATCACACCCAGATCGACGATGTCATAGCCGTTACAGCCCAACACCACGCCGACGATGTTCTTGCCGATGTCGTGAACGTCGCCCTTGACCGTGGCCATGAGGATCTTGCCCTTGGCTTCGGGCTTGTCGCCTTTTTCCAGTTCGATGAACGGAATAAGGTGCGCGACCGCCTGTTTCATCACCCGTGCAGACTTCACCACCTGCGGCAGAAACATCTTGCCCGCGCCGAACAGGTCACCGACCACGTTCATGCCGGACATCAGCGGGCCTTCGATCACCTCGATAGGCCGGGTGAAGCCCAGGCGCGACTCTTCGGTGTCCTGCACGATGTGGGTAGTGATGCCCTTGACCAGCGCGTGCTCCAGGCGCTGGTTGACCGGCCAGCTGCGCCATTCTTCGGTTTCAGCCTCCTTGACGCTGCCATCGCCCTTGTACTTGTCGGCAATGGCCAGCAACGCCTCGGTGCCTTCGGGATTACGGTTGAGCACCACGTCTTCGACACAGTCGCGCAGCTCGGCCGGGATCTGGTCGTAGATTTCCAGCTGCCCGGCATTGACGATGCCCATGCTCAGGCCATTGCGGATCGCGTGGAGCAGGAACACCGAGTGAATGGCTTCGCGTACCGGGTTGTTGCCGCGGAACGAGAACGACACGTTGGACACGCCGCCCGAGGTCAGGGCGTGCGGCAGTTCATCGCGGATGTAGGCACAGGCGTTGATGAAGTCCACGGCGTAATTGTTGTGCTCTTCGATACCGGTGGCAATGGCGAAGATGTTCGGGTCGAAGATGATGTCTTCCGGCGGGAAGCCCACTTCGTTGACCAGAATGTCGTACGAGCGCTTGCAGATTTCCTTCTTGCGCGCTTCGGTGTCGGCCTGGCCCTGTTCGTCGAAGGCCATCACCACGACTGCCGCACCGTAGCGCTTGCACAGGCGAGCGTGATGAATGAACTGCTCGACGCCTTCCTTCATGCTGATCGAGTTGACGATGCCCTTGCCCTGAATGCACTTGAGACCGGCCTCGATCACTTCCCACTTGGAGGAGTCGATCATGATCGGCACGCGAGAGATATCCGGCTCGCCTGCGATCAGGTTGAGGAAGGTGACCATGGCCTTCTTCGAGTCGAGCATCCCCTCGTCCATGTTGATGTCGATCACCTGGGCACCGGCTTCGACCTGTTGCAGGGCGACCTCCAGCGCTTCGGTGTAGTTGTCTTCACGGATCAGGCGGGCAAAGCGGGCGGAGCCGGTGATGTTGGTGCGCTCGCCGACGTTGACGAACAGCGACTGGCGATCGATGGTGAACGGTTCAAGGCCCGACAGGCGGCAGGCTTTGGGGATGTCTGGAATTTCACGGGGTGCATAACCAGACACTGCCTCGGCGATCGCCTTGATGTGCTCAGGTGTGGTGCCGCAGCAGCCGCCGACAATGTTCAGGAAACCGCTTTGAGCGAATTCTTCGATGATCTTCGCAGTCTGGCTCGGCAGTTCGTCGTACTCGCCGAACGCGTTGGGCAGGCCGGCGTTGGGGTGCGCAGACACATGAGTGTTGGCCTTGTTGGCCAGCTCTTGCAGGTAAGGGCGCAGTTCACTGGCACCCAGGGCGCAGTTCAGGCCGACGGAGACCGGTTTTGCATGGCTGATCGAGTTCCAGAACGCTTCGGTAGTCTGGCCCGACAGGGTGCGGCCGGAGGCGTCGGTGATGGTGCCGGAAATCATGATAGGCAGTTCAAAACCCAACTCTTCGAACACGCCCTGCACGGCGAAAATCGCCGCCTTGGCGTTGAGGGTGTCGAAGATGGTTTCGATCAGAATCAGGTCGGCGCCGCCCTCGATCAGGCCTTTGGTGGCCTCGGTATAGTTCTCCACCAGTTCGTCGAACGTGACGTTGCGATAGCCAGGGTTGTTGACGTCCGGCGACAACGAACAGGTGCGGCTGGTCGGGCCGAGCACGCCAGCAACGAAGCGCGGTTTGTCCGGGGTTTCGAGGGTTTTGGCGTCTGCGACCTTACGGGCCAGACGGGCGCCTTCGACGTTCAGCTCGTAGACGATCGATTCCATGCCGTAGTCGGCCTGGGACACCTGTGTGGCGTTGAAGGTGTTGGTTTCGAGGATGTCGGCACCGGCATCCAGATACGCCTTCTCGATGGCGCCGATCACGTCGGGACGGGTCAGGATCAGCAGGTCGTTGTTGCCCTTGACGTCACTTGGCCAGTCGGCAAAACGTTTGCCCCGATAGTCTTCTTCCTCAAGCCTGTAGCTCTGGATCATGGTGCCCATGCCGCCATCGAGAATCAGGATTCTCTGTTTCAGAGCAGTGATAAAGGCTTGATGGCGGGCGCTGCGGTCAGACATGGGGGCTACCTTGAGAAGGTCGATGCTTTAAAGGTGGCGATGATAGCAAACCGGAACGCTTTTGGTGGTGCTGTGCCTTTTGCATGAAAATCATTCATGTTGAGGTTGGCTGTGCGCTTGTAGAATTATGCCATTTTAATATCAGAGCCTTCGGGATATGCCGCTCCGTTTGTTGGCAAGCGTCGCCTTACTGTTTATCTGCTGTGCTACCCAGGCCCAGAACCTCACATCGCCCGCTACATCAGCGCCACCGGCTATTTCCTATGTTCAGGACATTCAGCCAATCCTTACCGAGAAGTGCGTTGCCTGCCACGCCTGCAATGACGCGCCGTGCCAACTGAATCTGGGCAGCGGGGAAGGGCTGAGCCGTGGCGCGAGCAAGATTCCTGTTTATCAAGGGGAGCGTAGCGAAGCGGTTGCGCCCACCCGGCTGTTTTACGATGCGCGCAACACTGATGCATGGCGCGGTAAAGGCTTCTATTCGGTACTGGAAGCCCAGGGCGGTCAGGCGGCTTTGATGGCGCGCATGCTCGATCTGGGGCGCAGCGCGCCGTTGCCGGCCAACAGCAAAATCCCCGATGAGATCGCGCTGGGCCTCAATCGCGAGAACGTCTGCCCGATGCCCGGCGAATTCAATGCCTATGCTGCGGCCCACACGCAGCAAGGCATGCCGCTGGCAGTCGCCGGTCTGACCGACGCTGAATACCAGACACTGCAGCGCTGGCTGGCCGCTGGTGCCCCGGTCGAACAACAGTCGATCACCCCGAGCGTCAGTGAGACCGCGCAAATCAACGCCTGGGAGGCGCTGCTCAACCAGCCGGGTGCCAGGCAGGCGCTGGTTGGCCGCTGGCTGTTCGAGCATTTGTTTCTGGCACACATCTATTTCGAGGGCGGCGAGACGCAGCACTTTTTCCAATGGGTACGCTCGCGAACCCCAAGTGGTCAGCCGGTGGACCTGATCGCCACCCGGCGCCCCGATGACGACCCAGGCAGCGACTTCTATTACCGCCTGGTGCCTGTGCAAGGCGTGATCGTTCACAAGACCCACATCACCTTTGCCATGAGCCCGCAGAAACTCGACCGGGTCCGCCACTTGTTCTATGGCACCGACTGGACAGTCAACGCGCTGCCCGGTTACGGTCCGGGCCACCGTGCCAATCCGTTTCTGACCTTTGAAGCGATTCCGGCCGTCGCGCGTTACCAGTTCATGCTCGATAACGCCGAGTATTTTGTGCGTACGTTTATCCGCGGGCCGGTCTGTCGCGGGCAGATTGCGACTGATGTGATTCGTGACCAGTTCTGGGTACTGTTTCAGGACCCCGCGCACGATCATTACATCACCGATGCCGCTTATCGGGGGCACGCCATGCCTTTGCTGGCCATGCCGGGGCAGAACGACGACGTCGGCAGTGTGCTCAGCCTGTGGTTGTCCTATCGGGACCGGCGTAACCAGTACGAGGACCTGCGCCGCGACAGCTACGCGAAAATGCCTGCGCCGGGCTGGAGTACGCTATGGACTGGTAACGATAATGCCTTGCTGACCGTTTTCCGCCATTTCGACAGTGCTTCGGTGAATAAAGGCCTGATTGGTGATGTGCCGCATTCCATGTGGTTGTTCGACTTTCCCCTGCTTGAGCGCACCTATTACCAGTTGGCGGTGAATTTCGATGTGTACGGCAATGTTTCGCATCAGGCACAGACACGTCTGTATTTCGACCTGATCCGCAACGGCGCAGAGATCAACTTCCTGCGCCTGATGCCTGCCGATCAGCGCGACGGCATGCTCGGCGACCTTTATCAGGATGGCGGCAAATTCAAGATGTGGCTCGATTATCAGAGCATCGACGACGATACGCCGACCGGCATCAAACTCGACGCAAAGGCCCCGCAGCGTGACTTCGCATTCAAGCTGATCGAGCGCTCCGGCAGCCTGAACGCCGCGCCGGACCCGATCAATCGCTGCGCAGGTGCTTATTGCTCGCGGGCCAGTCTGGACAGCACGTTCGCCCAGGCAGAGCAGGCGCTGAGCCGCTTGACGTCGCGTCCGGCAGCGGGCCTGAAAGTCATCGATCAACTGCCGGAAGCGAGCATGCTGCGCATCCAGGGCAGCGACGGCAAGCGGCTGATGTACAGCATGCTGCGCAACCGCGCACACAGTAACGTCGCGTTTCTGCTGGGTGAGTCATACCGCTATATACCGGGGCTGGACACCCTGACCATTTATCCCGGCGTACTGAGCAGCTACCCGAACTTCATCTTCAACATTCCGGCTGCACAAGTGCCTGCCTTTGTCGACGCCATGCAGCAGAGCAAGGACCAGGCGAGTTTTGAACAGATCGTCCAGCGTTGGGGCATTCGTCGGACCCACCCACTGTTCTGGACCTATTTCCACGACCTGAATCACTATCTTCAGGAAACCGAACCGCGTGAAGCGGCGGTGCTTGACATGAATCGCTACGAGAACCTCTAAACAGGCGTCGTCGCGCCGTAATCCATACGGAACATGGCCTGCGGCCATCGCCAGTTCCTGAACGAAACGCATCTTGCGCGACCTTTTTTTCAAAACAGTGGTCGGAAATGGTGCGCGTCATGGGCCGGTTGCAGACCGGCGCGTGATTGAAAGTCAGGCGGTAGAGGTTTTTGTGATGTTGATTTCAGTTCAGGCGCTACGGGCATTCGCGGCGTGGGTCGTGGTATGCCATCACTTCATGCAGATTTTTTTTGACTTCAAGGCCGGTGGACCAATTGGCGAGCTTTTTGTGTCCAAGGGTGCGGTCGGCGTCGATATCTTCTTCGTCATCAGCGGTCTGGTGATTTTCCTTTCCACCCAGAACAGCGACATTCCACCCCGGCGTTTCATCCTGCATCGTCTGATTCGCATCGTTCCGGCCTACTGGCTGTATACCGCCGCCATGGCCTTGCTGTTGCTGATCGCCGCGCCCATGCTGCCGCATCAGGTGATTGGCTGGCAGAATTTCCTTTTGTCGCTGGTTTTCATCCCTTCGGAAAACCCCGGCGGCTATGGCCTGTACCCTACGCTGAACGTCGGCTGGACGCTCAACTACGAAATGTTTTTCTACCTGCTGTTCTCCATGGTCTTTTTGTTTGAACAGCGTCATCGACCGCTGATCATTGCGGCGGCGCTGTTTGCGGTCAGTGAAGTGCTGGCCAAAGCAGGGCTGATCAGCCGGTTCTACGGCAATGACATTGTTTACGAGTTTCTGCTGGGCATCGGTATCGGCATCCTCTATCGCCGTGGCTGGATCAGGCAGGCAGTGTGGCTGCCGCTGGCAGGCATCGCGGTGGGGCTGTATGCCATTAATCACCTGACCAATGAGCAGCGTCTGCTGAATTGGGGCCTGCCGAGCGCCTTGATTGTGCTGTCGTGTATTTCTCTGGAACCGTTTTTCAAAGGCAGCCGTCTGCTCAAAGTGCTGGGTGACTGCTCGTATTCGGTGTACCTGCTGCATGTGCTGGTGCTGTACGGCGGATTGTTGATGGCGCAACGCTATGGCTTGAGCCCTTACGTGGTATTCGCGTTCTGCGTGCCGATCATCGCCATAGGTGCATGGGTGAGTTACGAGTGGATCGAGAAGGGCCTGTACCGGCGCATGAAGGGCTGGCTGGACGGTCGCCGGGCAGTCAGTCAGGCGCAGGCATTAACCTGACAAAAACACTAGGACTTTGTATGGCGCGGCTGATTGGCGTAAACTGCCCGCACGTCTGCGAGGAATTTTCATGACCGCTATCACTATTACCGATGCCGCCCACGATTATCTGGCCGATCTGCTGGAAAAGCAGAATACCCCAGGCATCGGCATCCGCGTGTTTATCACCCAGCCCGGCACCCAGTACGCTGAAACCTGCATTGCCTACTGCAAGCCGGGCGAAGAAAAGCCGGAAGACAAGGCCATCGGCCTGAAGAGCTTCACCGCCTGGATCGATGGTTTCAGCGAAGCCTTTCTGGATGATGCCGTTGTCGATTACGCCACCGACCGTATGGGCGGCCAGTTGACCATCAAGGCCCCGAACGCCAAGGTGCCAATGGTCAATGCCGACAGCCCGATCAACGAGCGCATCAATTATTACCTGCAAACCGAGATCAACCCTGGGCTCGCCAGCCACGGCGGCCAGGTCACACTGATCGACGTGGTCGAGGAAGAGGCGAAAAACATCGCTGTCCTGCAATTCGGTGGCGGTTGCCAGGGTTGCGGCCAGGCGGATGTCACGCTGAAGGAAGGCATTGAGCGCACGCTGCTCGAGCGTATTCCAGAGCTGTCGGGCGTTCGCGATGTTACCGACCACACGCAGAAAGAAAACGCTTACTACTAATAAGCGTCGATGCTACCGCGCTAAGCGTCATATACCCGTCTGCTTCTGATTCTGGCCAAAGGCCGTGGGAGCTGACCGGGCGACGCTTCGCTTGCCCACGATCTCTTGACTTTCGTAGGAGCGGACTTGTCCGCGAACTGCCGGGAACCGGCAGCAAAACCGGTGCGCACGGTACACCAGGTGCAACCGAGGTAGCAGGTTTCCAAGGCGTTTCGCAGCCAAACATCCAGCCAGGGCGCTAATCTGCGCAGACAGATTACTCAACCCATCTCCACCAGCACCGCCCCCTCATTGACCATCTCGCCCTCACGGCAATAAAGCGCGTTGATGACCCCGGCATTGGCTGCGCGGATGCTGTGTTCCATTTTCATCGCTTCCAGCACCACCAGTTGCGCCCCGGCCTCAACCGTCTGGCCCACCTCGACCAGCACACGCACGATGCTGCCGTTCATGGGCGCAGTCAGGCCGCCGTGCTGGCCTTGAGCAGCGTCGGTGTGGCTGAGCGGATCGACTTTACTGACGGTGTAAAGGACGCCCTGCCATTTGAGATACAGCGTATCGCCACGACGGACTGCCAGGTTTTTCTGGCGCACGCCGTCGTGCTCGCTGTGCAGATGCTCGCCATCCAGTCGCAATAGCCGGGCATCGTTATCCAGCAAGCGAACCGCCCGGCTTTGGCCGTCGCAGCTCAGTTGCAGGTCCGTTTCGGCAGGCATGCCGGCGCGAAAGCCGCTCATCGCGGCCCACGGCGAGTACGGGGCTGCCTGATCAAGACGTGCCGGCTCGCTCTGCCTGAACGCTTCGCCAGCGGCTTGCCAGAACGTCTCGTCGGGTTCACGGGTTTGCGGCAGCAACTGATTCTGATGGCGGGGGATAAAGCCGGTATCCAGTTGCGCAGCGGCAAACGCCGGATGGGCGATGATGCGGCGCAGAAACGCCAGGTTGGTTTTGACACCGCCCACGGCGAACTCGTCGAGCATGCCGAGCAGGCGCAGGCGTGCTTCTTCACGGTTTTCGCCCCAGGCAATCAGCTTGCCGAGCATGGGGTCGTAAAATGGCGAAATGCTGTCGCCTTCGGCCACGCCGCTGTCCACACGCCTGCCAAGGCCGCTGGCAGGTTCTCTATAGAGCTGCAGCGTGCCGGTTGCGGGCAGAAAATCGTTGGCCGGGTCTTCGGCATACAGCCTGACTTCCATCGCATGGCCGATCAGCTGGACCTGCTCCTGGGTGATAGGCAGCGATTCGCCTCGGGCCACACGGATCTGCCATTCCACCAGATCAAGCCCTGTGATGTATTCAGTCACCGGGTGTTCGACTTGCAGGCGGGTGTTCATCTCCATGAAGAAGAACTCGCCGCGTGCGTCCAGCAAAAACTCCACCGTACCCGCGCCCACGTAGCCAATGGCCTGCGCGGCTTTGACCGCCGCTTCACCCATCGCTTTGCGCAGCTCAGGCGTCAGGCCCGGCGCTGGCGCTTCCTCGACGACTTTCTGGTGGCGGCGCTGAATGGAACAGTCGCGCTCATTGAGGTACAGGCAATGACCCTGCTGATCAGCAAACACCTGAATCTCGACGTGACGCGGGCTGAGGACGTACTTCTCCACCAGCATCCGCGCATCGCCAAACGAGGAAAGCGCCTCACGTTGAGCCGAGGCCAGCGCTTCGGCCATTTCGCTGGCCTGCTCGACCACTTTCATGCCTTTGCCGCCGCCGCCCGCCGTGGCTTTCAACAGCACGGGGTAGCCGATGCGCTCGGCAGCCGCATGGAATGTGTCGATGTCCTGCGCAGCACCGTGATAGCCCGGTACCAACGGCACGCCAGCCTGTTCCATCAGCGATTTGGCAGCGGACTTACTGCCCATTGCGTCGATGGCCGAGGCGGGCGGGCCGAGGAAAACCAGCCCGGCAGCTTCGATAGCGCGGGCAAAATCAGCGTTTTCAGACAAAAAACCGTAACCGGGATGGATCGCCTGTGCGCCGCTGGCCTTGGCTGCTTTGATGAGCTTGTCGATCACCAGGTAGCTTTCAGCCGCCTTGCTGCCGCCAAGGTCGACGCAGATATCGGCCTCGCGACTGTGGCGAGCGTCGCGGTCAATAGCGCTGTGTACGGCAACCGTGGTCAGGCCCATCTTTTTTGCGGTGCGCATGATGCGGCAGGCAATTTCCCCGCGGTTGGCGATCAGCAGTGTGGTCAGTTCAGGCGTGTTCATCGTTGCGAGTCCTTTTGTCGGTCTTCCAGAGCCGCAGGCTCGTCATCGCGTTGCTGCCAACCGGGTGTACGTTTTTGCAGAAAGGCGCGCAAACCTTCCTGCCCCTCGGCACTGGTGCGGATGCGCGCAATGGCGCTTTCACAGTAGCGGCGCAGTGCAGGCGTGAGTTCGCCACTGCCGACTTCGCGCAGCAGTTCCTTGCTGATACGCATGGCCTGAGGGCTGTTGAGCAGCAGGTTGTCTATCCAGCCAAGCGTTTGATGTTCAAGGTCGGCGACGGGGTAACATTCGGCGATCAGGCCGATATGTCGGGCTTGCCGCCCATCGAAGCGCTCGGCGGTCAGGGCGTAACGGCGCGTCGCACGTTCGCCGATGGCCTGCACCACGAACGGGCTGATAACCGCCGGTGCCAGACCAATGCGCACCTCCGACAGGCAGAACTGAGCGTCTTCGGCGGCGATGGCCATGTCGCAGCAACTGATCAGCCCCAGTGCACCGCCGAACGCCGCACCTTGCACCACCGCCAGGGTCGGAATTTTCAGTCTGGCAAGGTTGTACATCAGCTCGGCCAGCTCGCGTGCATCGTCCAGGTTGGTGTTGTAGTCCAGGTCCGCCGCCTGCTGCATCCAGGCAAGATCGGCACCGGCACTGAAATGCCGGCCACGGCCGCGGATCAGCAAGAAGCGCAGGCCTGCATTGCCTTGCACCTGATCCAGCGCCAGGATCAGCTCGCGGATCATCTGCGCGTTGAAGGCGTTGTTCTTGTCCGCGCGATTCAGCCACAACGTGGCGAAACCGCGTGGGTCGTGAAGCAGTTCTATGGTCGCGAATGAAGTCGAAGTCATGGTCGTTTCCCGGCTCACATTCGGAACAGCCCGAAGGTGGTAGGTTCGATGGGCGCATTGAGCGAGGCGCAGAGGGCCAGGGCGAGAATCTCGCGGGTCTGTGCCGGGTCGATGACCCCGTCGTCCCACAGGCGCGCACTGGAATAGTAAGGGTGGCCCTGATGCTCATACTGATCGAGGATCGGTTGTTTCAGCTCCGCCTGCTGCTGCGCGCTGAACGCCTGACCGGCACGTTCGGCCTGCTCGCATTTGACCTGCACCAGCACACCGGCGGCCTGTTCGCCGCCCATTACGCCAATCCGGGCATTGGGCCACATCCACAGAAAGCGCGGATCGTAAGCGCGACCGCACATGCCGTAGTTACCGGCTCCGAAACTGCCGCCGATGATCACCGTGAATTTCGGCACCTTCGCGCAGGCCACGGCGGTGACCAGTTTGGCGCCGTGTTTGGCGATACCGCCAGCTTCGTACTTCTGGCCGACCATGAAACCGGTGATGTTCTGCAGAAACAGCAGGGGAATGCCCCGTTGGCAGGCCAGCTCGATGAAGTGCGCGCCTTTTTGCGCAGCCTCGGCGAACAGAATGCCGTTGTTGGCCAGAATCGCGATCGGGTAGCCATGCAGGCGCGCGAAACCGCAGACCAGTGTGGTGCCGAACAGCGCCTTGAACTCATCGAGCGTCGAGCCATCCACCAGCCGGGCGATCACTTCCCGCACATCGAATGGCTGCTTGGTATCCGCCGGGATAATGCCGTACAGCTCTTCGCCGGCGTACAGCGGCGCAATGGGCGCGATTGCGTTCAGTTGGCCCTGCTTGCGCCAGTTCAGGTTGGCGATACTGCGCCTGGCCAGCCCCAGCGCATGTTCATCGCTGTCGGCGTAATGATCGGCCACCCCGGATGTTCTGCAATGCACATCGGCACCGCCCAAGTCTTCAGCGCTGACCACTTCACCGGTGGCTGCCTTGACCAGCGGCGGGCCAGCGAGAAAAATCGTGGCTTGCTGGCGCACCATGATTGCTTCGTCGGCCATTGCTGGTACGTAAGCTCCGCCTGCGGTGCACGAGCCCATTACCACGGCAATCTGTGGAATGCCCTGGGCACTCATGTTCGCCTGATTGAAGAAAATCCGCCCGAAGTGTTCGCGGTCAGGAAACACCTCGTCCTGACGGGGCAGGTTGGCACCGCCGGAATCCACCAGATAGATGCACGGCAGGCGGTTCTGCTGGGCGATGGTCTGCGCCCGCAGGTGCTTTTTCACCGTCAACGGGTAGTACGAGCCGCCTTTGACCGTCGCGTCATTGGCAATGATCATGCATTCGACGCCTTCGACACGACCAATGCCGGCGATCACTCCGGCAGCCGGAACGTCTTCGCCATACACCTCGTGGGCAGCCAGTTGGCCGATCTCCAGAAATGGCGAGCCGCTGTCGAGCAAGCGGTTGATACGCTCGCGCGGCAGCAGTTTGCCGCGTGAGGTGTGACGTTCCTGAGCCTTGGCTCCGCCGCCCTGGCGGACTTTACCCAGCAGGCTGCGCAGTTCCTCGACTTGCTTGAGAAGTGCGTCGTGATTAAGGGCAAACTCCGTAGAGCGGACGTTGATTCGGGTGTGCAGAATGGCCATGGGAGCTCCGTAATCAACGGGTTTCGTTGAACAGTTCACGACCGATGAGCATGCGTCGGATCTCGCTGGTGCCGGCGCCGATCTCGTAGAGCTTGGCGTCGCGCAGCAGTCGCCCGGCCGGAAACTCGTTGATGTAACCATTGCCGCCGAGAATCTGGATGGCGTCCAGTGCCATCTGGGTGGCGCGCTCTGCGCTGTAGAGAATCACCCCGGCGGCGTCCTTGCGCGTGGTCTCGCCACGATCACAGGCCTGGGCCACGGCATACAAGTACGCCCGGCTGGCGTTGAGGTGGGTGTACATGTCGGCAATCTTGCCCTGAATCAGCTGGAATTCGCCGATGCTCTGGCCGAATTGCTTGCGGTCGTGAATGTAGGGGACCACCACGTCCATGCAGGCCTGCATGATCCCGGTCGGCCCGCCAGAAAGCACGACGCGTTCATAATCCAGGCCGCTCATCAGCACTCTGACGCCGCCGTCGAGTGCGCCCAGCAGGTTTTCCTCAGGCACTTGGACATCGTCGAAAAACAGCTCGCAGGTGTTGGAGCCGCGCATGCCGAGCTTGTCGAACTTGCTGCCGCGAGAAAAGCCTTTCCAGTCGCGCTCGACGATGAACGCGCTGATGCCATGTGCGGCCTTTTCCAGATCAGTCTTGGCGTAGATCACGTAGGTGTCGGCATCCGGCCCGTTGGTGATCCAGGTCTTGCTGCCATTGAGCACATAGCGATCGCCACGCTTGTCGGCGCGCAGCTTCATCGACACCACGTCCGAGCCGGCATTGGGTTCGCTCATGGCCAGTGCGCCGACGTGCTCGCCGCTGATCAGTTTCGGTAAATAGCGGGCTTTCTGCGCCGGATTGCCGTTGCGGTTGATCTGGTTGACGCAGAGGTTCGAGTGCGCGCCATAGGACAATGCCACCGAGGCCGAGCCACGGCTGATTTCTTCCATGGCTACAACATGCGCCAAATACCCCAGGCCCGCGCCGCCGTACTCTTCGCTGACGGTAATGCCCAGCACGCCCATCTCGCCGAACTTGCGCCACATGTCGGCAGGAAACAGGTTGTCCTTGTCGATCTGGGCGGCGCGCGGGGAAATTTCTGCGGCAACAAAAGACTGCAACTGGTCGCGCAGCATGTCGATGGTTTCGCCCAGGGCGAAGTTCAGGCTGGGGTAACTCATGGGTAGCGTTCCTGTTTTATTCTTGGAGATGGTTCTGTGCGGATTGGCTATGACCTTTACGTTAACGTAAACCTGCACGTGTGTGCTGTCAATCAGGCGCGTTTGCGCAGGGGCGGGGGAAGTTGAGGAGGCAAAAGCAAACGTCGGAAAGCACGAAGGGGAGCCTGGGCTCCCCTTCAAGGTATGTCTCTATGCTCTTTTTTGTTTTTCGGGAGGCCTGTTGTTGTTTTTGGCGACCTGACCCTTCACATCTTTTTTGAGCGGTCCAGAGGCTGGACCAAGAGCAAACGTATTTTTTTGAGCGCTGATGTCACTTTCATCGTGCTTTCTATCGCAACGATTCAACCAGTTCCGGAGCTGCCTCAGGGCAGTTTTATTGTTCTCTGTCTGGCTGCAAACGACTTGCAGGGCAAGTGGTGTCACCGCCACTGTAAAAATGACCCCCTAACGCCAACCTAGAATTGACCCCCCTGGGTAAAACTGGCGGCTTTGAGCTGCCAATATGTTGACCCAGGAGCAGTCTGTGGAAATTAAAGTGTTGGCCCGTCAGGGCCATGGCATCAAATTCATCGCCCGTGAGCTGGGTATTTCGCGTAACACCGTGCGCAAGTACCTGCGAAAGGCCCGGTCGCTACCCAGTGACAAGGTGAGACCCGCACGTCCGTGCAAAATCGACCCCTTCAAGGACTACCTGCACGAGCGTATTGAGGCGGCGCGCCCACACTGGATTCCGGCGACCGTCCTGCTGCGTGAGATCACGGCATTGGGGTACAGCGGCGGCGTCAGTCGTCTGAAGGCTTATATTCGCCCCTTCAAACGTAAGGCAGAAGAGCCGGTGGTACGTTTCGAGACACTGCCCGGCAAGCAGATACAGGTGGACTTCACCACCATTCGACGAGGCCGTCAGCCGCTTAAGGCGTTCGTGGCGACACTTGGTTTTAGTCGAGCAAGCTTTGTCCGTTTCTCCGAGCGAGAGGACAGCGAAGCCTGGCTGACAGGGCTTCGGGAGGCGTTCGCTTACTTTGGCGGCGTGCCCGAGCAGGCATTGTTTGATAACGCCGGAACCATCATCACCGAGCGAGATGCTTTTGGGGAGGGCCAGCACCGTTGGCATCCCCGATTGGCTGCGCTGGCCGATGAGTTTGGTTTTATTCCCAAGGTCTGCCGCCCTTACCGTGCCCAGACCAAGGGCAAGGTTGAGCGCTTCAACGGGTATCTGAAGGGCAGTTTCATTACCCCGTTGGCCGCTACGCTCAAGAGTGCGGGTCTGACGCTGGATGTGGTGACGGCCAACGCACATATCGGCCAATGGCTCGACGAAGTCGCTCATCAGCGGATTCACGGCACGACGGGTGTTCAACCGGCGGTACGTCTGGCCCAAGAGCAGCAGGTACTATTACCACTGCCAACACAGAGCCTGCGCCCACAACCCGCCCAAGGCCTACGCCTGGGACGGGTCCTGCCGTACGAGAGCTTGCAGCATCCGCTGTCGGTTTATGAGCAACTGCTGGAGGTGAGAGCATGAACCTTCAACATGCTCGCCTGACAGAACTATGCAAGGGGCTAAAGCTTGAGCGCGTCGGGGTGGACTGGCCGCACCTGGCCCAACAAGCAGCAAGCGGCGAAGACAGCTTTGCCGACTTCCTCGAAAAGCTGCTGGCTGCCGAGACCGATGCCCGAAGTGAACGCTCTCGACAGGCCCTGCTGAAAACTGCCGCGCTGCCCGCTGTGAAAACGCTGGAGCAATACGACTTCGCGTTTGCCACCGGCGTCCCCCGGGCACAGCTCCAGGAGCTGGCAGCACTGAGTTTTGTTGGACGTGCCGAGAACATCGTGTTCCTGGGGCCTAGTGGTGTAGGCAAGAGCCACCTGGCTATCGCCCTGGCCTACCGGGCAGTGATGGCCGGTATCAAAACCCGCTTCGTCACGGCGGCTGACTTGATGCTGCAACTGACCGCTGCGCACCGCCAGGAACGGCTCAAGGAATACTTCAGTCGTGTGGTGATGGCCCCTGGGTTGTTGGTCATCGATGAAATCGGCTACCTGCCGTTTGGTCGTGATGAAGCCAACCTGTTCTTCAATGTTGTCGCCAAGCGCTACGAGCAAGGCAGCCTGATCCTCACGAGTAACTTGCCGTTTACCCAGTGGGCCGGAACCTTTGCGGATGATCAAACACTGACAGCGGCCATGCTGGACAGGCTGTTACATCATGCCCATATCGTGCAGATGACAGGTGAAAGCTATCGACTCAAGGACAAGCGCAAAGCAGGAACCAAATCTTCTCGGGCCGAACCGGCTCGAAAATATGAACCCGAGGGGGGTCAAAACTAAGTTGGCGATTTAGCACGGAAGGGGGTCACTTTTTAGTTGGCGTTGACAAAGTGGTTCAGAAAAGCTATCCACTTCAAAAAAATCTGTTAGCTACGTCTCTGTCCGTGTTGTTCTTGTTATGTCAGAGCCGGTACGTATTGTTTTTATTGGTGTGCTGCGTGCTTTTATTATTGTTGTGCAAGAGATATAGCAGGACCCGTGCCAGTTTTTCAGAACGCCTGCAAACACGAGGTTTTCCGGGTTTTTTCTGGCACCGAACCGTCTGGTTTCGGCGTCGATTGTTTCCGTGTTACCCGCTTGCCTCAACAACCTGCGGGGGAGAGTAACACTCTGTGACAAGTTGTCGCACCCTGTTACCGACCGGTGACGTTTGTCACGCTGACAGCCGAGCCTTGGCCACTCGCGACCCGTTGCTGCGTTGTAATACGTTACAGATGCGCTGACCGGCCTTGATGACCTGATCCAGGTCCACGCCTGTGTCGATGCCCAGGCCTTGCAGCATGTACAGCACATCTTCGGTGGCGACATTGCCACTGGCGCCCTTGGCATAAGGGCAGCCGCCGAGGCCCGCAACAGAGCTGTCGAAGACCTGCACGCCTTCTTCAAGGCTGGCATAGATGTTCACCAGCGCCTGGCCATAGGTGTCGTGAAAATGCCCAGCCAGTTTGCCTCGCGGGACCTGCGCGGCCACGGCGTTGATCAGCGCCCGGGTGGCCCCCGGTGTGCCGGTGCCGATGGTGTCGCCCAGCGAAATTTCATAGCAGCCCATTGCGTAGAGTTCATTGGCAACGGCGGCCACCTGCTCAGGTGCAACAGTGCCTTCGTAAGGGCAGCCCAGTACGCAGGACACGTAGCCCCTGACCCGCACACCATGCAGGCGCGCCGCTGCCATGATCGGCGCGAAGCGCTCCAGACTTTCGCTGATCGAACAATTGAGGTTGCGCTGCGAGAACCCTTCGGTTGCTGCTGCAAACACCGCAACTTCTCTGACGCCAGCCGCCAGCGCGTCTTCAAAGCCACGCAGATTGGGAGCCAGGGCCGAGTAGATGACACCCTCGCGGCGCTGGATCTGCTCGAACACCTGGGCGGATCCTGCCATCTGCGGAACCCATTTGGGCGAGACAAAACTGCCGACCTCAATGTGCATGAGGCCCGCAGCCGTCAGCTCATCCACCAATCGCACCTTGTCTTCGATGCTGATGGGCTGCGGCTCATTCTGCAGGCCGTCACGCGGGCCGACTTCGACGATATTCACCTGTTGCGCAAGGGGCATGGCAGGGGCCTTGTAGTCAGTGATAATGGATCAGTGTGAGGTGGCAGCGGTCTTGTCGAGCTCAGCCCGGCAGCGCTCTTCAGCGGTGTCCAGTTCCAGTTGCATCTGCTGGATGTCGAGCAACTGCTGCTCCAGTTGTCCGCGGCGCTCGGTAATCTTGCCGAGCATGGTCTGCAGCTGCTTTTGATTGCCGCCGCTGGGGTCGTACAGTGAAATAAGCTCTTTGCACTCGGCCAGCGAGAAGCCGATACGCTTGCCGCGCAGGATCAGTTTCAGGGTCACTTTGTCGCGGGCCAGGTAGATACGTTCCAGCCCCTTGCGTTCAGGGCTGAGCATGCCTTGCTCTTCGTAAAAGCGAATGGCGCGAGTGGTGATGTCCAGCTCGCGGGCAAGCTCGGAAATGCTGTAAGTCTGACTGCTCATGGCGCGGCTCGGTGACTGGGTATAAGCCGCTAAGCTAAAGCTTGCTTTACGTAAGCGTCAAGCAATCCGGATCATGTCGACACTCTGGCAGCCGTGTTTTCAAGGCTAGAAGTAACTTTAAGTTTGTTAATTAAATTTATTTATATCAATGGCTTAATGCTTGAAAGTCATGCTGTTTCTACACTGTTTTCCCGAGCAATCACCCGCTGGGACAGCTCGATGATCTGCTCGCGCATCCAGCGGTTGGCTGGGTCCTGGTCAGTGCTTTCGTGCCAGTAAAGATGAGTCTCCACTGAAGGCACATCGTTGATCGGCAGGTAGACATAATGCAGGTCATTGCGCCGGGCGAAGCGTTCCGGGATGGTCATGACCATATCGGTCTGTTGCAGCACCTGCGTTGCCATCAGGTAATGCTGCGAGCGCAGGGCGATGCGGCGCTGGATGCCCATCTTGCCCAGCGACAGGTCGACCAGGCCCAGCCCACTGCGACGGCTGGAAATATGAATATGGGCCTGCGCCAGATAATCATCCAGGGTCAGCGCCTGTTTGTTGGCCAGAGGATGGCCCTTGCGCATGGCACACACGTAGAGGTCTTCCAGCAGCTTGACGTGCCGCACTTGCGGGTCGGTGTTGAGCGGCGCATCCACGGCGAAGTCGAGGCGGCCGGCAGCCAGCTCCTTGGTGGTTTCACGGCGTTTGGACAGGAAGCTTTCGATGGTTACCGCTGGCGCAAGACGTCGCAGGCGCTGGAAGAGTACCGGCAGGATGACTGCCTCGGTCAGGTCGGTCATGCTGATGCGGTAATTCTTGTTGGCCTGCAGCGGGTTGAAAATCCGGCTTTCCTGCACCGACACCCTGAGCAGCGACAGGGCGTTGCGCACCGGGCCGATGATATTCTGCGCCATCGGTGTCGGGACCATGCCCTGTGCGGTTCGCACAAACAGGGGGTCATTGAAGGTTTCGCGCAAACGCGCCAGTGCGTTGGACACGGCGGGCTGGGTAATGCCGACGATCTGCCCGGCGCGGGTCAGGTTGGCTTCGGTGTAGATGGCGTCGAAGACAATGAAAAGGTTGAGATCGACCTTGCTCAGGTTCATCGATGGAGCGCCTCGTGCTGTTGTTGTGATGGGCTTTTCGGCGGGCTTGAGAATACCGCAGCGTGGGTGAATCATATATCGGTTATGAATGTTTATACACGCCGAAAATAGATTAGATAAATGGCTTGAGGTTCATTAGCATCCCTTTCATGACTACGACAACCTGATCGAGAAGGTAGCGCCCATGGATTTCGCGTATTCCCCGAAGGTGCAGGCACTGCGTGAGCGCGTCACTGCGTTCATGGACGCATACGTTTATCCGGCCGAAGCGGTTTTCGAGCAGCAAGTGGCCGAAGGTGATCGCTGGCAGCCCACGGCCGTCATGGAAGAACTCAAGACTCGGGCCAGGGCCGAGGGGCTGTGGAACCTGTTTTTGCCCGAGTCCGAACGCGGTGCCGGGCTGACCAACCTGGAATACGCGCCGCTGGCGGAGATCATGGGCCGTTCGCTGCTCGGGCCGGAACCGTTCAATTGCTCGGCGCCCGACACCGGCAACATGGAGGTATTGGTCCGTTACGCCAACGAGGAGCAGAAAACTCGCTGGCTGGAACCGCTGCTACGCGGCGACATTCGCTCTGCATTTGCCATGACCGAACCTGACGTGGCGTCATCGGACGCCACCAACATGGCGGCTCGCGCCGAACGTGAGGGCGACGAATGGGTGATCAACGGCCGCAAGTGGTGGACCTCCGGTGCGTGCGATCCGCGCTGCAAGATCCTGATTTTCATGGGCCTGACCAACCCCGACGGGCCGCGCCATCAGCAGCACTCGATGATTCTGGTGCCGGCCGACACGCCGGGTGTGAAAATCGTCCGGCCACTGCCGGTGTTCGGCTACGACGACGCGCCGCACGGCCACGCCGAAGTGTTGTTCGACAACGTTCGTGTACCGTTCGAGAACGTGCTGCTGGGCGAAGGCAGAGGTTTTGAAATTGCGCAGGGCCGCCTGGGCCCGGGGCGCATCCATCACTGCATGCGCTCGGTCGGCATGGCCGAGCGGGCGCTGGAGCTGATGTGCAAGCGTTCCATCGACCGCATTGCGTTCGGTAAACCGCTGGCGAGTCTGGGCGGCAATATCGACAAAATCGCGGACTCGCGCATGGAAATCGACATGGCCCGATTGTTGACGTTGAAAGCGGCCTACATGATGGACACCGTCGGTAACAAAGTCGCTAAAAGCGAAATCGCACAGATCAAGGTGATAGCGCCCAACGTCGCCCTGAAGGTCATCGACCGGGCGATCCAGATGCATGGCGGGGCCGGGGTTTCCAATGACTTCCCGCTGGCTTACATGTATGCCATGCAGCGCACCCTGCGCCTGGCGGACGGCCCGGATGAGGTGCATCGCGCCGCCATCGGCAAGTTTGAACTGGGCAAGTACCTGCCCTCAGACATGCTTCGCAGCCGGTCCTGAGCGCGGCGGTTACTGCCTCCAGACCTCGACTACTGCACCCAGACCTCGACGCGGCGGTTCTTGATCCGGCCGTCGTCGATGTCGTTGGTTGCGACGGGCATTTCGTCGCCCAGGCCAAGGATGTCGCGAAAGGTCACGCCGCTTTTTATCAGCTCGCGGCGCACGGCCATGGCGCGCAGCCGGGACAGCAGGGCCGCGCGTGCCGGATCGCTCTTGGCGTCACCGAAGCCTACCAGCGTCACCTGCTGGTTCAGCTTGCCGCTGGCTTTAAGGTACTCGGCGACGCGCTTGAGGTCCTGTTGCGCCTTGTTGTCCAGTCTGGCGCTGCCCTGTGCGAAACGAAAATTGACCGAGAGGCGCTCGGCCTTGCGCGCCAACGCCTGATAATCCGCAGGCATCTGTGCCGTCGGCGGCACCTTGAGCGCCTGCACGGTCTGCGAGACAAACCCGCTCTGCGCCACAATGGCCTGACCCTTGGCACTTTGCGTAAAGCGCACCAGCGCTTGCGCCCAGCGCTGGTGAATCGACGGCGGCACATACAGGTACAGACGGCGTGACAGCGGATAATCCTCGGTGGCAATCAGGCTGATGGTCGGCAGCATGGGCCGCGAGTCGCCGTCCGCTATCGCCACCGCCTTGGCGCGCCTGATTGATGGTAGGCCGCTGAAACCGATGCCATTGAGGTCTTTGCTGACCTCATCGGAAAGTTGCTCTCCGGACTCGAAGCGCAGCGCTGTGGCTGAGAGGTTCTTGCCGTATTTGGCAAGCACCAGTTCCTTGAAGGTTTCGTAGGTGCCGGACTTTTCATCGCGCGCATAAATATGAATCGCCCCCGGATTGCCGCCCAGTTCGCTCCAGTCCTTGATTTCGCCGCTGAAAATGCGCGCCAGTTGCAGCGTGTCCAATTGCCGCAGCGGGTTGCCCGGATGCAGGATCACGGCAACGCCATCGATAGCAATGACTTGCTCGCCAACAGCGCTTTTCAGGTCGCCGAAACTGCTTAGTTCCCTGGCTTCCTGGTCCTTGATCGGTCGGGAGGAGGCGGCAATGTCCGCGTTACCGGCTTTAAGGGCCGCGAAACCGGTGCCCGAGCCGTGGGCGGCGACCTCGACGCTGACCAACTGGCCTGTCGCGCTGGTGCCGACGACGCGCTGTTCATTGGTCACGTTGCCAGCAACGGTCTGCACCGCTTGCAAGCCTTGCTGGCGCATCAGCCCTTCAAGCAGCGCCGGCCCCAGTTGAGCATTGATGGTATTGGAGCCCTGAATGCGCAAGGCAGGCCCATCGCCGGCAGGCGTTGGCAGGGCCGCCAGAACAGCAAAAGGCAGGGTGGCGCTCGACAGGATCAGCGCCGTTAGCAGAGCGCGCAGCATCAGCGTCACCATGAATCACGGGAGGGTGACGGAAGAATAAGTCAGAAAGATTGCCGGAATATGACGGTTGCTCGACCGTTGCGCGCGTCTTTGCAAAGCATTGCAGACGGGTAGCGCAACGGCAGGCCTTGTCAGCTCAGTTCAAGCCAGATCGGCGCATGGTCCGAGGGTTTTTCCATGCCGCGCAAATCGTAGTCCACGCCGGCGGCCCTGATTCGCGGCTGCAGACCGGTGGAGGTCATGATCAGGTCGATGCGCAGGCCGCGCTTGGGTTCATCCTCAAAGCCGCGGCTGCGATAGTCGAACCAGCTAAAGCGGTCGCTGACCTCTGGATACAGATAACGGAAGCTGTCCACCAGCCCCCAGTTCTTCAGACGTTCCATCCACTCGCGCTCTTCGGGCAGGAAGCTGCATTTGCCGGTTTTCAGCCACCGCTTGGCATTGTCGGCACCAATACCGATATCGCAATCCTGGGGGGAGATGTTCACGTCGCCCATGACAATCAGCGGCTGCTCATTACTGAAGTGGCCTTCCAGCAGCGCCTGGAGGTTCTCGTAGAAACGCTGTTTGGCCGGAAACTTGGTCGGGTGGTCGCGGCTTTCGCCCTGCGGAAAATAGCCGTTCATGATGGTCACCGGCTGGCCATTGCTGTCAGCGTAGGTGCCCCGAATGAAGCGCTTCTGGGATTCCTCGTCGTCACCCTCAAAACCCTTGTGCAGGGCCAGTGGCGGATTGCGCGACAGCAGAGCGACGCCGTAATGGCCTTTCTGACCGTGAAAGTGCACGTGATAGCCGAGCGCTTCGACGTCCGCCAGAGGGAATTGCTCGTCCGAGACCTTGGTTTCCTGCAGGCCGATCACGTCAGGCTGGTGTTTGTCGATCAGCGCCGCCAACTGATGCGGTCGAGCGCGCAGACCATTGATGTTGAACGAGACGATTTTCATAAAACAGCAGTCCTGAGCAAAAACAAACGGCGATGCTAGCCGACCTGCCGGTTGAGGACCAGCCTTGCGTCAGGTGCGTGCCAAACGGATGGTCGGACAATTTATTGGAACTGTTATCAATGGCCATTACTCGAAAGCCTGCTTGCAAAAACCGCTGCGCCAGACGCATTCCGTTAACACGAGGCCCTTTATGTCCCTACCTGCTGCAATCGCGGGTGAAATCCGCCAACTCGACAGTGGTTACTCCCGTGAGACCCGTGCCTTGCTGTTCAGGGCCTATCGGCACGACCCGACGTTCGCGTATCTGTTCAATGCCGAACGAGAAGGATACGAGCAACGTGTACTGGCGACCATTCGCCAACTGGTCAAACAACACTTTCTGCAGAACCAGCCTGCCTTGGGCCTGTTTCTGGAAGATCGTCTGGTGGGTGTCGCGCTGATCGCGCCGCCACTGCGTCGTCTTGGCGTCACCGAGAGCTGGGCCTGGCGCCTGCGAATGGTGATGGACACCGGCCTGGGCTGCACTCAGCGGTATCTGGCTTATTACAACGCAGTGCTGGCATGCCTGCCTTCCGAAACCGTCCACGTGCTGCCGCTCATCGGGCTGGATCCGGAGTTTCAGGGCCAGAAGATGGGTCAGGACCTGAGCGAGCAATTGCTTGCAGCGCTGCACGACTGGTGCGCCGTGGACGAAAACTCGCAGGGTATCGTCGTTGACACCGGGAATCCTCGCTATCTCGAGTTCTATAAACGACAGGGCTATGAGGAAATCGGGGAGATAGCAGTAGGACCCGTCCGAGAGCACGTATTTTTTCACCCAAACCCTCAGGTTTCACTGCCGGTACCTGACGTAACGGTTTGAATCTCCGACCATTCGTGGGCTTCCAGTGCGCCCCGTCGATCGTGTTAGCATCTACGCCCATGAAGCTTTTCAGACTATTCAGCAGCCTGTTTCTGATGACCGTCAGTGCCGCAGCGCTTGCCCAGGCCCGCCTTGACGTCAGGATCAAGCCCGCCAACCCGGACCTCAAGAGCAACGTCGAAGGGTATGTGGGCGATCTCGGCGATCGTGATGCCAAGGCGCTGCGCAATTTCAGTCTGGGTGCCGAGCAGCAGGCCGAGAAAGCCGCTCAGGCGCTTGGCTACTATCAGGCGCAGATCGACAGCGAGATCAAGGACGGTGAAGACCCGCGCCTGATCATCAATATTCAGCCGGGTGAGCCCATTCACCTGCGCAATGTGGTCATCCGCGTCGATGGCCCGGCGGCGGCGCTCCAGGCGTTCAAGGTGCCGAAAAGTGATGCGCTGAAGACCGGTGCGGTGCTCAACCATGGCAACTACGAGGACGCCAAGCGCCTGATCCAGAATCAGGCGTCTCGCTATGGCTTTTTCAGCGGTCGTTTCACCCGCCAGCGTCTGGCTATCGACCCGCGAGCCGGGGTTGCCGACATCGAGCTGGTGTATGACAGCGGTCTGCGCTATTCACTGGGCAAAGTCATGTTCAGCGGTAATACACCGTTCGATGAAGACCTGCTCAAGCGCATGGTGCCGTTCAAGGAAAATACCCCTTACGACTCACAGATGATCGCCGAACTGACTCAGGCCATGCAGGCCAGCGGCTATTTTGAAGGCGTGCGGGTGGACGCTGCACCGACTGCCGCCGAGAATCAGGTCATTCCGGTGACGGTCCAGCTGGAAACCCGCAAGCCCCGCACCATGGGGCTCGGCCTTGGGTATTCCACCGACGTCGGGCCGCGCGGCAAGGCCAACTGGACCCGGCACTGGGCCAATCCGCAAGGCCACAGCTACGGCTTCGAATCGGAGATTTCCGCGCCACGGCAGAACGTCGGGTTGTGGTACGACGTGCCGCTCGATCCGCCGCTGACCGATAAGCTGCGTTACGCAGGCGGTTATCAATATGAAGAGATTGCCGGCACCGACAGCCTCAGCAAACTGCTCACCGCAGGCCCCGAATGGCACAGCAAGCTGCCCAGCGGCTGGGAACGGGTCATTTCCCTGAAATGGCAGCGTGAAGAGTACCGCCTGGGTAACGACGAGGGCCTGAGCACGTTATTGATGCCGGGCATCAGCTACTCATACCTGCGCAGTGACAATCGTATCGACCCGCATCAGGGCTACCGTCTGCAATTTGACACGCAAGTAGCCAAAGAGGGCATGTTGTCGGACGCCAACCTGGTGCATGCCAATGTGTTGCTCAAAGGCTTGACGACCGTCGCCCAGAACCACCGCTTTCTTGGCCGTGTGCAGTTCGGCGGCAACCTCACAGACGGTTACACTTCGATTCCACCGTCATTGCGATTTTTTGCCGGTGGCGATCAGAGCGTGCGCGGTTATGACTACCAGAAGCTTTCACCGACCAATTCCGATGGCGACCGCATTGGCGGGCGTTACATGTTTGCCGGGAGCGTCGAGTACCAGTATTCGATTGCCGAAAAGTGGCGACTGGCGACGTTTGTCGATCAAGGCAACTCGTTCAACACTCTGGACAAACCGGACCTTAAGACAGGGGTCGGTTTCGGCGTGCGCTGGGTATCACCGGTAGGCCCGCTGCGTCTCGATCTGGCCCATGCGCTGGACGATGATGGCGGCATTCGCCTGCACTTCTCGATGGGGCCGGAACTGTGAACAGGATGAACATCAAGCGCACCGCGAAAATTGCCGGGGTGAGCCTGATCGCATTACTGCTGCTGGTGATCGTCAGTGCTTCACTGCTGCTCGGCACTCAGGCCGGCAGCCGCTGGGCGCTGGCGAGTGTGCCCGGCCTGCAACTGGAAAATTTCCAGGGCCGACTGGGCGGGCAGTGGGGCGCTGAGCGGTTGGTGTGGCAGCAGGGCGAAGACCGTGTCGAGGTGCAAGCTGTCGACTTTGCCTGGACGCCAGCCTGCCTGCTGAAAATGACCCTGTGCATCGACCGCTTGCACGCCGGGCAAGTGCTGTTACGCTTCCCTCCAAGCGGTGCGCCGAGCGACGAAGGCCCTGTCAATTTGCCCGCGCTCAGGCTGCCGCTCGCGCTGCAACTGGACGATGTACAGCTGGGCAGCCTGCAACTTGATGGTGCCGAGCAATTGCGCGACCTCAAGCTGGCGGCGCACTGGACTGCCCAAGGTTTGCAGATCGACAGCGCGCACCTGCAACGCGATGCGCTGATTCTGGACCTCAATGGCCTGCTGAAGCCCGAGGGTGACTGGCCACTGACCGCAAAAGGGCAATTGCAGCTTCCGCCGCAGGACGGCCAGCCGTGGACGCTGGCTCTGGATATTCAGGGCGACGTGCTCAAGACCCTGCAACTGAAGGCTGACAGCAGCGGTTACCTGACTGGTGTATTGAGCGGCGAGCTGCAACCGCTGGCGGAGCACCTGCCAGCCCGATTGAAGCTGACGGCCGAGCACTTCAAACCCAGCGCCGCCTTGCCCGACACCCTGCAACTGGACCAGTTGCTGCTGACCGCCGAGGGCAATCTCGACTCGGGCTACCTGATAAACGGCTCGGCCAGCCTGCCCGCAGAAAAAGACCCTGTGGCCCTTGCGTTGCAGGGGCGCGTAGATGCCAACGGGGCAAGCATTGCTGCGCTGGACCTCGCCGCCGACGACCAACAGCGTTTAACCATCAATGGCACATTGAACTGGCAGAACGGTTTTTCCGCCGATGCGAACATCGACTGGCTGGACTTCCCCTGGCAGCGTCTGTACCCCGTGGCGTCCGAACCTCAAGTAGCGTTGCACGCCTTCAAGGGCGAGGTTTCCTACACTGACGGCAATTATCTAGGCAACTTCAACGCCAGCCTCAAAGGGCCTGCCGGCGCGTTCACAGTGGTCAGCCCGTTCAGTGGCAACCTGCAAGAGATCCATCTGCCGCAGCTGGAAGTGGTTGCGGGGCAGGGCAAGGCCAGCGGTCACCTGAATCTGCAATTCGCTGACGGTATTGGCTGGGACACGGCGCTGGACCTGAGCGCGCTGGACCCCTCGTTCTGGGTTGCCGAGCTGCCCGGCACGCTGGCAGGTCCGTTGCGCAGCAAGGGCCAGTTCAGAAACGAGCAGCTTGAACTCAACGCAGACCTGGATTTGAAAGGGCGTTTGCGGGGTCAGCCAGCCGTGTTGCAAGCCAAGGCCGACGGTCGCGATCAGCAGTGGACTGTCAGCAGCCTGAATATTCGCCTGGGTGATAACCGTATCCAAGGCACCGGCAGCCTGCAGCAGCGCTTGAACGGTCAGCTTGACCTCGATCTGCCGCGGCTTGGCCAGTTGTGGCCCCGTTTGCAGGGGCAGGTCAAAGGCCGGCTGGATCTGGCCGGAACACTACAAACGCCGCAGGGCCAACTGGCCTTGCAGGGCAGCCAGCTCGCGTTACAGGACAATCGCCTGCAAAGCCTTGCGCTCACTGCCCGGCTGGATCAGGCGCAACGTGCGGCCCTCAATGTGAAAGGCGTCGGCATTCAGGCTGGCGACACTGCGCTGGGCACCTTGCTGGTCGATGGTCAGGGCACGCTCAAGGCGCAGCAGGTGAAGCTGGACCTGCAAGGCCCGCTGCTCAAGCTGGCCATCGCTCTGGACGGCGGGCTGGACAAAGGCAACTGGCGTGGCCGACTGGCCAGCGGTACGGTGCAGAGCGGCGGGCAGAACTGGCGCTTGCAACAGCCGGCAAAAATCGAGCGGCTGGCCGACGGCAGGCTGAATTTCGGCGCGCACTGCTGGCTGTCCGGGGCGGCCAGCCTGTGCGGTGGCGATCAGCGTCTGATGCCTGACCCGCGCCTGCGCTATCAATTGAAGAACTTCCCGCTCGACAGTCTGGCGCAATGGATGCCGAAGGATTTCGCCTGGAAGGGCACATTGAATGCCAACGTTCAGCTCGACATACCGGCGGCAGGCCCCAGCGGCCAGATCAGCATCGACGCAGGAGGCGGCACATTACGGGTTCGCAACAACGACCAGTGGCTGGATTTTCCCTACCAGACCTTGAAGCTCGCCAGTACCCTGACCCCCAAGCGCATCGACTCGCGCCTGGATTTTGAAGGCGGCAAACTGGGCCGTCTGCTGTTGAACGCGCAGATCGACCCGCTGGCCAAGAACAAGACGCTGGCGGGCGACTTCAATCTGTCCGGTCTGGACATCTCCGTGGCACGGCCGTTTGCGCCAATGGTGCAAAAGCTAAGCGGGCGCTTGAACGGCAATGGTCGGCTGTCGGGCAGTTTGCTGGCACCGCTGGTCAATGGCAGCGTGACCCTGGAGGGCGGTGAAGTTGCGGGTGCCGAATTGCCGATGGAGCTGCACGACCTCAAGGTCCAGGCATTGATTGCTGGCGAAAGCGTGCAGATCAACGGCGGCTGGAAAAGCGGCAGTACCGGACAGGGCAGCATCGGCGGTCAGGTTGCCTGGGGTCAGAGCCTGCTGGTCGATGTGAGCCTCAAGGGTTCACGCCTGCCGATCAATGTCGAACCCTACGCGGCGGTAGAGGCAGCGCCTGACCTGAAGATTTCCATGCAGGGCGAGCGGCTGGCCATCTCCGGCAAGGTGCTGGTGCCCAAGGGCGCGATCACCGTGCGTGAGCTGCCGCCATCGACGGTCAAACTGTCGGGCGACACGGTGATTGTCGGGCAGCAGACCGGGGAGGGGGCGCCACCGCTGGCCGTGGCCATGGACATCAACGTGGAAGTTGGCCAGGAAAAACTCAGCTTCAGCGGCTTCGGGCTGACCGCCAATCTGGTTGGCCGCGTGCACATTGGCGACAATCTGGATACCCGTGGCGAACTGAACCTCAATGACGGCCGTTACCGTGCCTACGGGCAACGGCTGACGATTCGCAAGGCGCGCCTGCTGTTCGCCGGCCCCGTGGACCAGCCTTATCTGGACATCGAGGCCATCCGCCAGACCGACGACGTGATTGCCGGTATCCGACTGACCGGCAGTGCCGAGCAGCCCACCACCGAAGTGTTTTCCGAGCCGGCCATGAGCCAGGAGCAGGCACTGTCCTATCTGGTCATGGGCAGGCCGTTGAGCACTTCCGGTGAAGACAACAACATGGTCGCCCAGGCTGCGCTGGCGCTGGGTGTGGCAGGAAGTTCATCGACCACCGGCAAGTTGGCCGATAACCTCGGCATCAAGGACTTCGAGCTGGACACCTCGGGAACCGGCGACAAGACCAATGTGGTGGCCAGCGGCAAAATCACCGAAAAACTCAGCCTGCGCTATGGGGTGGGTGTGTTCGAGCCGGCCAATACCATCGCGCTGCGTTACCTGCTGAGCAAACGCGTATACCTTGAGGCGGCCAGCGGGGTTGCCAGTTCGCTGGATATTTTCTATAAAAGAGACTTCTGAACACGGGCCAGCTGCTGTGATGGCACCGGCCTGTTTTCAACCGGCTTAACCTGTTAAAACAGGGTGACTTCTCACACGCTCTCTCTATTCAGGCTGCCGGTAATCATGGATCGATTCAACGCCATGCGCGTGTTCACCCGTATCGTCGAGCTGGGCGGCTTTGCCAAGGCTGCCGAAAGCCTGCACATTCCGCGTGCCTCAGTGACCATTCTGATCAAGCAGCTCGAAGCTCATCTGGGCGTCCAGCTTTTGCAGCGCACCACGCGTCAGGTCAGCACCACACCCGACGGCAAGGCGTATTACTTGCGTTGCGTGAGCCTGCTGGCTGATCTGGATGACGCCGAGGCTGCATTTTCATCGACCGGTGCCGAGCCCAAGGGTTTGCTGCGCGTCGACCTGCCTGTCAGTCTGGGGCGCATGGTGGTCATTCCGGCGTTGCCTGAGTTTACCCGGCGCTACCCGCAGGTGCGGCTGGAAATCGGCATGAGTGACAGGCCGGTCGATCTGATCCGCGAGGGCGTGGACTGCGTGCTGCGCGCGGGTGCTGCACTGGACGAGGCGCTGGTCGCCAGACCGTTGGGCAGCCTGACCCAGATCACCTGCGCCAGTCGCGAGTACCTGCAACAGCACGGTACGCCGCTGCAACTGGAGGATCTTGCGCACCATCAGGTCATCGAATATTTTTCGGCCAGTACCAGCAAACGCTATGGTCTGGAGTTTGTGGGTGAAGGCGGGGCGCCTGATCACGGCCTGGCCTGTTCGATCTCGGTCAACAGCGCCGATGGCTATGTGGCTGCCTGCGAGGCCGGCTTCGGCCTGATACAAGTGCCGCGCTACCACATTGCCGGGCAATTGCGCAGCGGCACGCTGGTCGAGGTGCTACGCAGGCACCGCCCACCGCCGTTGGCGCTGACGGCGCTTTATCCGCCGCACAGGCAGTTGTCACGACGGGTCAGGGTGTTCGTCGATTGGCTGGTGGAATTGTGTGACCACCCGGATATCCGGGACAGACTGGTTTCCTGAACAAATTCGGAATTATCCGATATAGGCCGCGGCACGCTTTCGTGGTTAACTTCCGGCTCTTTATATTCATTTCAAGAAGGAACGTGTTTCATGGCTCAAGTGACCCTTAAAGGCGGCCCCGTTCAAGTCAATGGCACCCTGCCTGAAGTCGGCAGCAAGGCAGCAGCCTTCACGCTGGTGGGCGAAGGTCTTGCTGACAAGACCCTGGCTGACTTCGCTGGCAAGCGCAAGGTGCTGAACATCTTCCCGAGCGTCGATACTCCGACCTGCGCAACATCGGTACGTAAGTTCAACGCCCAGGCCAACGAGCTGAACAACGCCGTTGTGTTGTGCATCTCCGCCGACCTGCCGTTCGCCCAGGCACGCTTCTGCGGCTCCGAAGGTCTGGAAAACGTCAAGAACCTGTCTTCGTTCCGCAGTGCTGATTTCAGCGAGCATTACGGCGTTGCCATTGCCGACGGTCCGTTGAAGGGCCTGACCGCTCGCGCAGTGGTTGTGCTGGACGAAAACGACACTGTGCTGCACAGCGAACTGGTATCGGAAATTGCCGAAGAGCCAAATTACGACGCTGCACTGGCTGTACTGAAGTAACGTTCTGCACTACTTCGACGGTCTGAATCTGTTCAGGCCGTTTTTTATTTTTGCTTCATACGGTTATCGAAAGTAAGCGCTTGGTAAAGGCGCTTTGCTTGTCACACATCTGTGCTTATTGTTCAGCCTTCTTAATGAAGCCCCACCTGTAATGGTTGATTTATTCATGCAATCGTCTGGCTCCCGTAAATCCCGTCGCTGGTTGATCAGTGTGTTGATCCTGTTGGTCATTGTCGCCCTGTGTTGGTGGTTATGGCCTGCGTCCACGCTCGACAAAGGGGCCGAGAGCAAGCGGGCGGGCGCCAGTGGCATGGGCCGGCCGGGCTTTGGTGCGTCGGCTATCGCCGTTCCGGTGCGTGTTGCCCCGGCCACAGAAGGCGAATTTCCTATTTTTTACAAGGCGCTCGGCACGGTCACGGCGACCAATACCATCAATGTGCGCAGCCGGGTGGCGGGTGAGCTGGTCAAGCTTTACTTCCAGGAAGGCCAGAAGGTCAAGGCCGGTGATCTGTTGGCGGAAATCGATCCGCGCAGCTATCAGGTCGCCTTGCAGCAGGCCGAGGGCACGCTGGCAACCAATCAGGCGCTGCTCAAGAATGCCCAGCTCGATGTGCAGCGTTATCGCGGTCTGTTTGCTGAAGACAGTATCGCCAAACAGACGCTGGACACCGCCGAGTCGCTGGTGAGCCAGTATCAGGGCACCATCAAGACTAATCAGGCCGCCGTGGCTGACGCGAAACTGAGCCTGGACTTCACGCGGATCCGAGCGCCTATTGCCGGTCGCGTGGGCCTCAAACAACTGGACGTCGGTAACCTGGTTGCCGCCAATGACACCACTGCGCTGGTGGTGATTACTCAGACCCAACCAATCTCGGTTGCTTTCACGCTGCCGGAAAAAGACCTGTCGGCGGTTATTTCCCGCTATCGCACCGGTGACAAGCTACCCGTCGAAGCCTGGGACCGTGGCGACACGAAAATGCAGGCGACCGGCGTTCTTGCCAGCCTCGACAACCAGATCGACGTGGCCACCGGCACACTGAAATTCAAGGCCCGTTTCGAGAACAACGACGAAATTCTGTTCCCCAACCAGTTCGTCAATGTGCGTCTGCGCGCCGATACCCTGAAACAGGCGATTCTGGTCCCGACTGCCGCTGTGCAGTTCGGCACTGACGGCACCTTTGTCTATGTGCTGGACGGCGACAAGAAGGTCAAACTCAAACTGCTGAAAACCGGCCCGAGCGACGAGACGTCTACGGTGATCACCGAAGGCCTGGCTGCCGGTGAGCGGGTCGTGCTTGAGGGCACTGATCGTCTTCGTGATGGTGCCGAAGTCGAGGTCGTCAACGACAGCAAGGACGTACCGGCAGGTCCGGGGCAGAAGTTGCAGGGCAAACCTGACAGCAAGTCAGAAAAGTCGGCCGTACTTGGCAAGGTGGAAAAACCAAACGTATGAACATGTCGCGCCTGTTCATCCTGCGTCCGGTCGCCACCACGCTGAGCATGCTGGCGATCGTGCTGGCGGGGCTGATCGCATACACCCTGCTGCCGGTGTCGGCCCTGCCTCAGGTCGATTACCCGACCATCCGCGTGATGACGCTGTACCCTGGCGCCAGCCCGCAAGTGATGACCAGCTCGGTGACTGCGCCGCTTGAGCGCCAGTTCGGGCAGATGCCCGGGCTGACCCAGATGGCCTCCACCAGCTCCGGCGGCGCGTCGGTCATTACCCTGCGTTTCAGCCTCGAAATCAATATGGACGTCGCCGAGCAGCAAGTGCAGGCGGCGATCAACGCCGCCACCAACCTGCTGCCGACCGACCTCCCTGCGCCGCCGGTGTACAACAAGGTCAACCCGGCCGACACGCCGGTGCTGACGCTCGCCATTACCTCGAAAACCATGTTGCTGCCCAGGCTCAATGATCTGGTCGATACGCGCATGGCGCAGAAGATCTCGCAAATCAGCGGCGTCGGCATGGTCAGTATTGCGGGCGGACAGCGTCAGGCGGTGAGGATCAAGGTCAATCCAGAGGCGCTGGCTGCCAACAGCCTCAACCTGGCGGATGTGCGCACCCTTATCAGCGCCTCCAACGTCAATCAGCCCAAGGGCAATTTTGACGGCCCGACCCGTGTTTCGATGCTGGATGCCAACGATCAGCTGCGCTCTCCAGAGGAATACGCCAACCTGATTCTGGCCTACAAGGATGGCGCGCCGTTGCGCCTGAAAGACGTGGCCGAAATCGTTGACGGTGCCGAAAACGAGCGTCTGGCAGCCTGGGCCAATCGCAATCAGGCGGTGTTGCTGAACATTCAGCGTCAGCCGGGTGCCAATGTGATTGACGTGGTCGACCGCATCAAGGCCTTGTTGCCGGGTATCACCGACAACCTCCCGGCCGGGCTCGATGTGGGTGGTGCTGACTGACCGCACGCAGACCATTCGGGCGTCTGTCACCGATGTTCAGCACGAACTGCTGATCGCCATCGTGCTGGTGGTACTGGTCACGTTCCTGTTTCTGCGGAGGTTCAGCGCCACAATCATTCCCTCGATTGCGGTACCGCTGTCACTGGTGGGCACGTTCGGTGTCATGTACCTGGCCGGTTTCTCGATCAACAACCTGACCTTGATGGCATTGACCATCGCCACCGGTTTCGTTGTCGACGACGCCATCGTGATGCTGGAAAACATCTCCCGGCATATCGAAGAGGGCGAAACCCCCATGCAGGCCGCGCTCAAGGGCGCAAAACAGATCGGTTTCACGCTGATCTCCCTGACCCTGTCGCTGATTGCGGTGCTGATCCCGCTGCTGTTCATGGCCGACGTGGTGGGGCGTCTGTTCCGCGAGTTCGCGATCACCCTGGCGGTCGCCATCCTGATCTCGCTGGTGGTATCGCTGACCCTGACCCCGATGATGTGCGCGCGCCTGCTCAAACGAGAGCCGAAAGAGGAAGACCAGAGCCGTTTCTACCGGGCCAGTGGTGCGTGGATCGACTGGCTGATCGATATTTATGCGGGCCGGTTGCGCTGGGTACTCAAGCATCAGCCTTTGACCCTGCTGGTCGCGCTGGCGACGCTGGCGTTGACTGTGCTGCTGTATATCGCGGTGCCCAAGGGCTTCTTTCCGGTGCAGGACACGGGAGTGATTCAAGGTATTTCCGAAGCACCGCAGTCGGTTTCGTTCGCCGCCATGAGCCAGCGTCAACAGGCACTCGCCGACATTATTCTCAAGGACCCGGCGGTGGTCAGCCTGTCGTCCTATATTGGTGTCGATGGCGACAACGCAACGCTCAACAGTGGTCGCCTGCTGATCAATCTCAAACCGCACCGGGAACGCGACCTGACCGCGACCGAAGTCATCCAGCGCCTGCAACCGGAGGTCGACAAGCTTTCGGACATCCGCCTGTTCATGCAGCCGGTGCAGGACCTGACCATCGAAGACCGGGTCAGCCGTACCCAGTACCAGTTCAGCATGTCATCGCCCGACGCCGAGCTGTTGACGCTTTGGAGCGAAAAACTGGTAGACGCGCTCGGCAAGCGGGCTGAACTGACCGATGTGGCCAGCGACCTGCAGGACAAGGGGCTGCAGGTGTACCTGAACATCGATCGCGATGCGGCCAGTCGGGTCGGCGTCACGGTGGCCAATATCACCGATGCTCTGTATGACGCCTTCGGGCAGCGGCAGATTTCCACCATCTACACCCAGGCCAGCCAGTACCGGGTGGTGTTGCAGGCTGCGTCCGGCAGCGACCTGGGCCCGGCGGCGCTGGAGCAGATCCACGTCAAGACCACCGATGGCGCGCAGGTGAAACTGTCGAGTCTGGCGCGCATCGAGCAGCGTCAGGCACAGTTGGCCATTACTCACCTGGGGCAGTTTCCGGCGGTCATGATGTCGTTCAACCTGGCGCCCGGTGTTGCTTTGGGCAAGGCCGTGCAGGTGATCGAGCAGGTCCAGCAGGAGATTGGCATGCCGATTGGCGTGCAGACGCAATTTCAGGGCGCTGCCGAAGCGTTTCAGGCGTCGTTGTCCAGCACGCTGCTGCTGATTCTGGCGGCAGTGGTGACCATGTACATCGTGCTGGGCGTGCTCTATGAGAGTTACATTCACCCGATCACCATCCTCTCGACACTGCCGTCGGCGGCTGTCGGTGCCTTGCTGGCGTTGCTGATCAGCGGCAACGATCTGGGCATGATCGCGATCATCGGCATCATTCTGCTGATCGGCATCGTCAAGAAAAACGCCATCATGATGATCGACTTCGCCCTGGACGCCGAACGAAACCGCGGCGTCGCGCCGGAAACGGCCATCTATGAAGCGGCGCTGCTGCGCTTCCGGCCAATCCTGATGACCACACTGGCCGCGTTGTTCGGTGCTTTTCCGCTGATGCTGGCGAGCGGCTCCGGTGCCGAATTGCGTCAGCCGTTGGGCCTGGTAATGGTCGGCGGTCTGTTGCTGAGCCAAGTGCTGACGCTGTTTACCACGCCGGTCATCTACCTGTACTTCGATCGTCTGGGCAGGCGCTGGAGCCGCAAGCCGGCTGCCCCGGATCGCATCGAACGGGTTGACGCATGAACCTCTCTGCGCCCTTTATCCGTCGTCCGGTCGCCACCGTCCTGCTGAGCCTGGCGATCATGCTGCTGGGCGCGGTCAGCTTTCGCCTGTTGCCTGTCGCGCCTCTGCCGAACATGGATTTCCCGGTCATCGTGGTGTCGGCAAGCCTGGCCGGGGCCAGCCCGGAGGTGATGGCGTCTACTGTGGCGACGCCGCTGGAACGTTCGTTGGGCAGCATTGCCGGGGTCAACACCATGACCAGCAATTCGAGCCAGGGCAGCACGCGGATCATTCTGCAGTTCGATCTGAACCGCGACATCAATGGCGCGGCACGGGAAGTGCAGGCGGCCATCAATGCGTCACGCAATCTGCTGCCCAGCGGCATGCGCAGCATGCCGACCTACAAGAAGGTCAACCCGTCCCAGGCACCGATCATGGTCCTGTCGATGACTTCGACCGTGCTGGAAAAGGGCCAGCTTTACGATTTGGCCTCCACCATTCTGTCGCAAAGCCTGTCACAGGTTTCCGGGGTCGGCGAAGTGCAGATCGGCGGCAGCTCGCTGCCCGCGGTGCGTATCGAGCTCGAGCCACAGATGCTGTCCCAGTACGGCGTGTCGCTTGACGACGTACGTACCGCGATCACCAATGCCAACGTGCGACGGCCCAAGGGCTTCGTCGAGGACGACCAGCATAACTGGCAGGTTCAGGCCAACGATCAGTTGGAGAGCGCCAAGGATTACGCGCCGTTGATTATCCGCTATCAGGACGGCGCAACGTTGCGTCTCAAGGATGTCGCCAAGGTCAGCGATGCGGTGGAAGACCGCTACAACAGCGGTTTTTACAACAATGACCGCGCTGTGCTGCTGGTCGTCAACCGTCAGGCCGGCGCCAACATCATCGAAACCGTGGCGCAGATCAAGGCGCAGTTGCCGGCGCTGCGTGCAGTGCTGCCGGCTAGCGTGAGTCTGAATATTGCGATGGACCGTTCGCCGGTGATCAAGGCGACCCTGCACGAAGCCGAAATGACCCTGTTGATTGCCGTGGTTCTGGTGGTGATGGTGGTGTTCCTGTTTCTCGGCAGCTTTCGTGCCTCGCTGATCCCCACCCTGGCGGTGCCGGTATCGCTGGTCGGCACGTTTGCGATCATGCACCTGTTCGGTTTTTCCCTGAACAATCTGTCGCTGATGGCACTGATCCTCGCCACCGGGCTGGTGGTAGACGACGCCATCGTGGTGCTGGAAAACATCTCCCGGCACATCCACAACGGCCTCGACCCCATGAAAGCGGCCTTTCTGGGGGCCAAAGAAGTGGGCTTTACCTTGCTGTCGATGAACGTCTCGCTGGTGGCGGTGTTCATTTCCATCCTGTTCATGGGCGGCCTGGTAGAAAGTCTGTTTCGCGAGTTTTCCATCACTTTGTCGGTGTCTATTGTTGTCTCGCTGATCGTCTCCCTGACCCTCACTCCGATGTTGTGCGCGCGCTGGCTCAAGCCCCACGTTGCCGAAAAGGACAATGCCTTTCAGCGCTGGAGCGAGCGGGTCAACGACCGGATGGTTGCCGCCTATGATCGTTCGCTGGGCTGGGTCCTGCGGCACCGGCGGCTGACGGTGCTGAGCCTGCTGGTGACTGTCATCGTCAATGTCGCGCTGTACGTGGTGGTGCCCAAGACTTTTCTGCCGCAGCAGGACACAGGGCAACTGATGGGTTTTGTGCGCGGTGACGACGGCCTGTCGTTCTCGGTGATGCAGCCGAAAATGGAGATCTTTCGCCGTTCGGTGCTGGCAGACCCCGCCGTGGAAAGTGTCGCAGGCTTTATCGGCGGCAGCGGTGGCACCAACAACGCCTTCATGATCGTGCGCCTCAAGCCGATTGCCGAGCGCAAGCTGTCCGCGGAAAAAGTGGTCGAGCGCCTGCGCAAGAACATGCCGCAAGTGCCGGGAGGCAGGCTGTTTCTTGCCCCGGATCAGGACCTGCAACTGGGCGGAGGCCGCGAGCAGACCAGTTCGCAGTATCAGTACATCGTGCAGAGCGCTGACTTGGCCAGCCTGCGCCTGTGGTATCCGAAGATTGTCGCGGCGCTCAAGTCGATCCCGGAACTGACCGCCATTGATGCGCGGGAAGGGCGCGGCGCGCAGCAAGTGACGCTGGTGGTCAACCGCGACACGGCCAAGCGCCTGGGCATCGACATGAACATGGTCACGGCGGTGCTCAACAATGCCTATAGCCAGCGTCAGGTTTCGACCATCTACGACAGCCTGAACCAGTACAAGGTGGTGATGGAGGTCAACCCGAAATATGCTCAGGACCCGGTCACGCTGGAGCAGGTCCAGTTGATTACCGCCGACGGCCAGCGTGTACCGCTGTCGAGCATCGCGCATTATGAGCGCAGTCTGGCGAACGACCGGGTGTCGCATGACGGCCAGTTCGCGGCTGAAAACATCTCGTTCGATCTGGCCGAGGGTGCCAGCCTCGACAAGGCAACGGTCGCCATCGAACGTGCGATTGCCGCCATCGGCCTGCCATCCGACATCATTTCCAAGATGGCCGGGACGGCCAATGCTTTCGCATCGACCCAAAAAGGCCAGCCGTGGATGATTCTCGGCTCGCTGCTGGCGGTTTATCTGGTGCTGGGGATTCTCTATGAGAGTTACATTCACCCGCTGACGATTCTGTCGACCTTGCCCTCGGCAGGTGTCGGGGCATTGCTGACGATCTATGTGCTGGGCAGCGAATTCAGCCTGATTTCCCTGTTGGGGCTGTTCCTGCTGATCGGGTTGGTGAAGAAGAACGCAATCATGATGATCGACCTGGCTCTGCACCTGGAGCGCGAGCAGGGCATGACGCCCGAGGAGTCGATCCGCAGCGCGTGCCTGCAACGCCTGCGGCCTATTCTGATGACCACCATGGCGGCGATCCTCGGCGCCTTGCCGCTGCTGCTAAGCACTGCCGAAGGTGCCGAGATGCGCAAGCCATTGGGCCTGACCATCATCGGCGGCCTGATTTTCAGCCAGGTCCTGACCCTTTACACCACCCCGGTGGTCTACCTTTATCTCGACCGCCTGCGCCATCGTTTCAACAAATGGCGCGGCGTGCGTACCGATGCTGCTCTGGAAACTTCGTTATGACCCGACGCCTGGCCTTCACATCCCGCCCGCTGGGGCTGCTTCGTCCGCTCGGGCTGGGGCTCTGTATCGCGCTGCTGAGCGCGTGTGCGGTCGGGCCGGATTACCAGAAGCCTTCATCGGCCGCGCCTGCACAGTTCAAGGCCGCTGCGGGCTGGCGCGCAGCCACGCCGAGCGACGCGATGGCCAAGGGCGCATGGTGGGAGGTGTATGGCGACGCCCAGTTGAATACGCTGGTCGCACGGCTCAATACCTCCAACCAGACGGTCGCTCAATACGACGCGCAGTACCGACAGGCCCAGGCACTGGTGCGCAGCTCCCGAGGCGCATTCTTTCCGACACTGGACCTGACCACCGGCAAGACCCGGTCAGGACAGGGCGCTGGCACCTCCAGTAGCGGTACGTCCAACACCAGCGCATCGGGTATTCGCAACAGTTACAACGCGCAACTGGGCGTCAGTTGGGAGGCCGATGTCTGGGGCAAGCTGCGTCGCGGTCTGGAGGCCGACACGGCCAATGCTCAGGCAAGCCTGGCGGATCTGGCGGCGATGCGCTTGAGCCTGCAATCGGAACTGGTGCAGAACTACATGCAGTTGCGGGTGATCGACGAGCAGAAGCGCCTGCTGGAATCCACCGTGGACGCCTACCAGCGCTCGCTGACCCTGACGCGCAATCAATACCGCGCCGGTATTGCCGGAACTGATGCGGTGGCCCAGGCGCAGACACAGCTGAAAAGCACCCAGGCCGACCTGATCGATCTGGTCTGGCAACGTGCGCAATTCGAGAATGCCATTGCCGTACTGATGGGCGTGGCACCCGCTGACTTCAATCTGCCGCCCACCACCACGATCCCGCAACTGCCGCAGATTCCGCCCGGCGTGCCTTCGCAATTGCTGGAGCGTCGGCCTGACATCGCCGCCGCAGAGCGCTCGGTCATGGGCGCCAATGCCAATATCGGGGTCGCCAAGGCGGCGTACTACCCGGACTTCACGTTGAGCATGAGCGGCGGCTACAACAGCAGCACCTTCGCCAACTGGATCAGCCTGCCCAACCGTTTCTGGTCGGTAGGCCCGCAACTGGCATTGACCCTGTTCGACGGCGGCAGGCGTTCGGCCGAGGTCGATCGTACCGAGGCGCTGTACGACCAGACTGTCGCGCAGTACCGGCAGACCGTGCTCAATGGTTTCCAGGAAGTCGAGAATTACCTCATCCAGCTCAAGGTTTACGAAGAGGAGGCCGCTGTTCGTCAGGAAGCGCTGGTGGCGGCGCGCGACTCGCTGCGCCTGACCAACAATCAGTACAAGGCTGGGTTGATCGGCTATCTGGACGTGGTCAACGTGCAGGCTACCGCGCTGAGCAACGAGCGCACGGTTCTGAATGTGCTGCAAAGCCGTTTGATCGCCAGCGTTCAACTGATTGCCGCACTGGGCGGAGGCTGGAATGCCGAGACGGGTCTGACGCTCAGGGAGTAAATATTTCAGGGATTCCAGCAGACTCCTTGCTGAATTTCCCCTGATAAACCCAGTATTGATGGCTGGTTGCCAGCTTTCCGATCAAGCGCCGCGACATTTTGTGGCTATTGCGTACAATCACTTGCAGAAGATCGGCATGGACGCGCTCATTGGCTCCAGGTGCGTTTATGTTGATTGGCAGTTATACCCCCTCGCTTGTCATGATCTCCGTTCTCGTCGCGATTATTGCTTCGTACGCTGCTCTGGATCTGACCGGCCGTATTATTTCGGCCAAGGGCCGTGCGGTTTATGTATGGATCGCCGGCGGTGCGTTGGCGCTGGGCGTTGGTGGCTGGTCGACGCATTTCATTGGCATGCTGGCGTTTGTGCTGCCTATCGACGTCGCCTATGACGTGCCCCTTACGCTTTTATCGCTATTGATTGCAGTATTGTCCTCAGGGTTTGCCCTGTGGCTGGTCACCCAGCCGCGTCTGCCCGCCTTGCAACTGGGCCTGGGCGCGTCATTGCTGGGGCTCGGCATCAGCGCCATGCATTACACCGGCATGGCGGCCATGCGCATGCAACCCGGTATCGAATACGCGCCCTGGCGGGTCGTTCTTTCCCTGCTGATTGCCATTGCAGCCGCTGCGGCGGCGATATGGATAGCGTTTCATCTTCGCCAGCAACGGCCCAAGGTGTATCTGGCACGCGCGTGTGCGGCAGGGTTGCTGGGTATGGCCATCGTCGGCATGCACTACACCGGTATGGCGGCGGCAAGCTTTGCCGAGGGTAGTTACTGCGGTGCGCTGGCGGGCGGGCTGAGCAGCAACGGTCTGGACCGAATCGTGCTGGTGGCCAGCCTGTCGGTGCTGAGTATCACGCTGTTCTGCTGCATTCTCGATTCCCACCTCGAAACGCGTACGGCGGTGCTCGCCAATTCGCTGGTGGAAGCCAATCATGAGCTTACCCATCGGGCGCTGCATGACAGCCTGACCGGTCTGCCGAACCGCACGTTGCTGACCGATCGCATCGAGCAGACCATGAACAAGGTCCGCGAGAACGGCGGCTGCTTCGCGTTGATGTTCATGGACCTTGATGGCTTCAAACCGGTGAACGATGCATTCGGTCATCACACCGGGGACCTGTTATTGCGTCAGGTCGCCTTGCGTCTTCGTCAGAACCTGCACCTGCATGACACACTGGCGCGAGTCGGCGGCGACGAGTTCGTTCTGCTGGTCGAGCTTCAGGACCAGCAGGATGCACTGGCTGTCGCAACGCGGCAGGTCAACGAGATCGGCAATCCCTTTACCATCGGCGAGCATCAGTTGCAGATATCTTTGAGCATCGGCATCTGCATTTATCCCGGCAACGGCACCACGCAACACGAACTGCTGGTCAACGCCGACGCAGCGATGTACCACACCAAGGCAGCCGGCAAGAACGGCTACAGCTTTTTTGACGTGTCGATGAACAGCAACGCACGCAATCAGTTGCAACTGTCGCAGGACCTGCGTTCGGCCATCAAGCACAAGCACTTCTGTCTCTACTATCAGCCCAAATTCGACGCCCTGACCGGGCTGCCGGTCGGTGCGGAAGCGCTATTACGCTGGAATCACCCGACGCAGGGCCTTCTGGGGCCTGACCTGTTCATTGCCCTGGCCGAGAAAACCGGGCTGATCATTCAAATCGGCGAGTGGGTGTTGAACGAAGCCTGCCGGCAAATGCGCGAGTGGTACACCCAGGGCTATCCGCACTGGCGCATTGCGGTCAACCTGTCGGCGTTGCAGTTCTGCCACAGCGGGCTGGTCACCGCGGTCGCCGATACATTGGCCCGGCACCAACTCCCGGCCAACTGCCTGACCCTGGAGATCACCGAAACCACCGCCATGCATGACGCGGATGCGAGCCTGGCGGTGTTGCGAAGGCTTTCGGAGATGGGCGTTGACCTGTCGATTGACGACTTTGGCACCGGTTATTCCAGCCTGATGTACCTAAAGCGTCTGCCTGCCAATGAAATCAAGATCGATCGCGGTTTTGTCCGTGATCTGGAGCACGATACCGACGATGCCGCCATCGTCTCGGCTATCGTTGCCGTGGGCCAGGCATTGAACCTGCGAATCGTTGCCGAAGGGGTGGAAACTGCTGTTCAACAGCGCTTTCTGACCCATCTGGGGTGCCACTCCCTGCAAGGCTTTCTGCTGGGGCATCCGCTGCCTGCGCAACAGTTTCTAGAGAATATCCGCGCGGCGGAAGTCAAAGCTGTGCTGGACGCATCAGTCACTGGTCAACTGGCGATCTGAAACGCTTCGATGGCGCTGGATCACAAAGGCTGGCACGATCAGAGACGTCTGGTTACGCTGCGGGTATGACCTGCACCTTGATGTCGTTTTTTTGATAAATACGAGACAGCCCATGGATAAAGTCCTCATCATCACCGGCGGTTCACGCGGGATTGGCGCAGCCACTGCGCGTCTGGCTGCTTCCCAGGGCTATAAAATCTGCATCAATTACCTGTCTGATCATGCCGCCGCGGAAAAAACCGCCGGGCAGGTCAGGGCGTTGGGCGCCCAGGCAATCACTCTGCAGGCGGACGTCAGCAACGAGGACGAGATCATGCGCCTGTTCGCCAGGGTCGATTCCGATCTGGGGCGAGTCACCCACCTGGTCAACAATGCCGGCACCTTGTCTCAGGCTTCACGCGTCGAGGACATGTCGGAATTTCGCATGCTGAAAATGATGATGACCAACGTCGTCGGCCCCATGCTGTGCAGCAAACACGCCTTGTTACGCATGTTGCCGCGTCATGGCGGGCACGGCGGCAGCATTGTTAACGTGTCGTCACTGGCGGCGCGGCTGGGTTCGGCAGGCGAGTACGTGGATTATGCCGCGTCAAAAGGCGCGCTGGACACCTTCACCATCGGGCTTTCCAAGGAAGTCGCTGGCGAGAACATTCGCGTCAATGCAGTCAGGCCGGGATTTATCTTCACGGACATTCATGCCCTGAGCGGCGACCCGTTCCGCGTCAGCAAACTGGAAGGCGCACTGCCCATGGGCCGTGGCGGCACACCCGAAGAGGTGGCCGAAGCCATTCTCTGGCTGCTGTCAGACAACGCATCGTATGCCACGGGCACATTCATTGACCTGGCGGGCGGGCGCTGAAGACGTCCAGCTGCTCAAGACGTCTTCAATTGCCGCGTAGGGTGCGTCACACCGTGACAGGCGGCGCATTGGCGGGCGGATCACCTACCGGCGTTTCATTGGGCGGCGGCGTCGATGGCGGATCCTGCTCGGGCAGGGCAGGTTCATCGATGTTCGGATCGGGCACTTCGATCGGATTGGGTAGTGTCATGGTTGCAGCCTCCTTATTGACCCCGGTCTTGCCGGGCACTATTTAGGACTGCCCGCTGTGATTGATGATTCAATCGATTTGCTTCAGTCCGCCACTATCGTGATCGTCCGGTTTGTTCCCCGCTATGCTCTGACGCGCCCACCACACAACCTCAAAACCTTTGAACTTTACCTTCAATGACCGCTCGGAACCTAGGCAGCTGAATTCGACGAGTCTTCTGCATTTTGCGATCGTCCGCTGCCATACCGTCTATTTTTCCATTGCATGGAATGCACAGGAGCGTCCCTGGGGCGTGAGGAGTGATGCTCGATGAATGAACAGCCATACGGTCCGGATTCCCTGGCCACCGATGTACCGCACCCAACCCAACCCTTGTCACTCACCCAGGCGCTGCAATTGCCCCGCATCGTGATCGAAGACACGTTGCCGGTGATTGACGGTGGGTTGTTTGCGGCCAAGGCGATCATCGGGCAACCGGTCACCGTGACCAGCAAGGTCTACGCCGATGGGCATGACAAGATGGCGGTGAACATTCGCTGGCGCGCTGCCGACGAAGAAAACTGGCACAGCGCGCCGATGCACGAGCTGGGCAATGACAGCTGGATCGGTGAATTCACCCCGACAGCTGTAAGCCGTTACGTATTTCGCCTGGAAGCCTGGATTGACCAGTTCGGCAGCTACCGTTATGAGCTGGAAAAGAAGTTCGGTGCGGGTGTGCCAATCGATCTGGAGCTGGAAGAAGGGCGCATTCATCTGGTGCATGCCGCAGAGCGCAGCCAGGGTGACCAGCGTAAACAGCTTGAAGGTCTGGCAGCTCAGCTTGCCAAGGGCGACAACGACGAGAAAGTTGCGCTGCTCTTGCACAGCGACACAGCCAATCTGATGAAGCAGGCCGATAACCAGGCCTTCTTGAGCCGCAGTGTGGAGTTCCCGCTGGATGTCGAGCGTGAGCTGGCGCAATTCGCCAGCTGGTACGAGCTGTTTCCGCGCTCGATCACGGATGACAAGGCCCGTCACGGCACCTTCAATGACGTGCACTCGCGCTTGCCGATGATTCGCGACATGGGCTTCGACGTCTTGTATTTCCCGCCGATTCACCCCATCGGTCGAGCACATCGCAAGGGGCCGAACAATTCCCTGACCGCCGGGCCGGATGATCCGGGCAGCCCGTATGCCATCGGCAGCGAAGATGGCGGCCATGAGGCTATTCATCCGCAACTGGGCAGCCGCGAAGACTTCCGAAACCTGGTGAAGGCCGCGGCTGAACACGGCCTGGAAATCGCCCTGGATTTCGCCATTCAGTGTTCGCAGGACCACCCGTGGCTCAAGCAGCATCCGGGCTGGTTCTCATGGCGTCCGGACGGCACGATTCGTTATGCGGAAAACCCGCCGAAAAAGTACCAGGACATCGTCAACGTTGATTTCTACGCGCCCGATGCGATTCCGGGCCTGTGGCTGGAGCTGCGTGACATCGTGCTCGGCTGGGTCAAGGAGGGCGTTAAAATCTTCCGTGTCGACAACCCGCACACCAAACCGTTGCCGTTCTGGCAGTGGATGATCGGTGAGGTGCGCAGTCAGCACCCTGAAGTGATGTTCCTGGCGGAAGCGTTCACCAAACCGGCGATGATGGCGCGCTTGGGCAAGGTCGGTTACACCCAGAGCTACACCTATTTCACCTGGCGCAACAGCAAGGCCGAGCTGTCGGAGTATTTCACCGAGCTGAACGAAGTGCCGTGGCGCGATTGCTACCGCCCGAATTTCTTCGTCAACACACCGGACATCAATCCGCGCTTCCTGCATGAGTCGGGTCGCCCGGGCTTTCTGATCCGCGCGGCACTGGCAACCATGGGCTCCGGGCTATGGGGCATGTATTCCGGCTTTGAATTGTGCGAAGCGGCACCGATTCCGGGCAAGGAAGAGTACCTGGATTCAGAGAAGTACGAGGTTCGTGTCCGGGACTATGCGGCCCCCGGCAATATCATTGCCGAGATCGCCCAGCTCAATCGCATTCGCAGGCAGAACCCTGCGCTGCAGACGCATTTGGGGCTGAAGCTGTACTCCGCTTGGAACGACAATATTCTGTACTTCGGCAAGCGCTCGGCGGATGGCAGCAACTTCATTCTGGTGGCCATCAACCTGGACCCATTCAACGCACAGGAAGCGGATTTCGAGCTGCCACTGTGGGAAATGGGCCTTGCGGATGACGCCGCGACGTCTGGCGAAGACCTGATGACCGGGCACCGCTGGACCTGGTACGGCAAGTATCAGCACACCCGTCTCGACCCGTCGCAACCTTTTGGAATCTGGCGTATCCAGGCCGCGCACTAATACTCCCAAGGAGTCAGCAATGGCTAAGAAGCCCGATGCCGCGACATTCATCAAAGACCCGCTCTGGTACAAGGATGCGGTGATCTATCAGGTTCATGTGAAGTCGTTTTTCGACGCCAACAATGATGGCATCGGCGACTTCGCCGGCCTGATCGAAAAGCTCGACTATATTGCCGCGCTGGGGGTCAACACGATCTGGCTGTTGCCGTTTTACCCGTCTCCGCGCCGGGACGACGGCTACGACATTTCCGAGTACCGCGACGTCCATAGCGATTACGGCACCATGGCCGACGCCAAGCGCTTCATCGCCCAGGCGCACAAGCGCGGCCTGCGGGTGATCAGCGAACTGGTCATCAATCACACGTCCGACCAGCATCCTTGGTTTCAGAAGGCGCGCAACGCCAAGCCTGGCTCCAAGGCCCGTGATTTCTACGTGTGGTCGGACACCGACCAGAAGTACGACGGCACGCGCATTATCTTTCTCGACACCGAGACATCCAACTGGACTTGGGACCCGGTCGCCGGCCAGTATTTCTGGCACCGGTTCTACTCGCACCAGCCGGATCTGAACTTCGACAACCCGCACGTGCTGGATGCGGTGCTGGAAGTCATGCGGTTCTGGCTGGATCTGGGTATCGATGGGTTGCGCCTGGATGCTATTCCGTACCTGATCGAACGCGATGGCACCAACAACGAGAACCTGCCGGAAACCCATCAGGTGCTCAAGCGTATCCGCGCCGAGATCGATGCCAATTACCCGGACCGCATGCTGCTCGCCGAGGCCAATCAATGGCCGGAAGACACGCAGCTGTATTTTGGTGACAGCAAGGGGCCGGACGGTGACGAATGTCACATGGCGTTTCACTTTCCGCTGATGCCGCGCATGTACATGGCGCTGGCGCAGGAAGACCGCTTTCCGATCACCGACATTTTGCGCCAGACGCCGGAAATTCCGGAAAACTGCCAGTGGGCGATTTTCCTGCGCAACCACGATGAACTGACCCTGGAAATGGTCACGGATCGTGAGCGTGATTACCTGTGGAATTACTACGCGGCCGACCGGCGTGCGCGGATCAACCTCGGCATCCGTCGGCGTCTTGCGCCACTGGTCGAGCGTGACCGTCGCCGCGTCGAACTGCTGAACAGCATGTTGCTGTCGATGCCCGGTACACCGACGTTGTATTACGGTGACGAAATCGGCATGGGCGACAACATTTATCTGGGCGACCGAGACGGTGTGCGTACGCCGATGCAGTGGTCGATTGACCGCAATGGCGGTTTCTCGCGTGCCGATCCGGCCAGCCTGGTGCTGCCACCGATCATGGACCCGATGTATGGTTTCCAGTCGGTCAACGTCGAAAGCCAGGAGCGTGACCCGCATTCGCTGCTCAACTGGAACCGCCGCATGCTTGCCGTGCGCAAGCAGCAGAAGGCGTTCGGCCGCGGCACACTGAAAATGCTTTCGCCGTCCAACCGACGCATTCTGGCCTACACCCGTGAGTACACTGCGCCAGACGGTCACAGTGAAGTGGTGCTGTGTGTGGCCAACGTGTCCAGTGCGGCGCAGGCGGCAGAGCTGGATCTGTCGGGCTACGCCGGCACGGTCCCGGTGGAAATGCTTGGCGGCAGCGCCTTTCCGCCTATTGGCCAGTTGAATTACCTGCTGACACTGCCGCCGTACGGCTTTTACTGGTTTCTATTGGCTACGGAGAATCAAATGCCCAGCTGGCACGTTGAACCGGCGCAAAGCATGCCGGACTTTCCGACCCTGGTGCTCAAGAAGCGTCTTGAAGAGCTGCTCGAAGAGCCGCTGCGCAGCACCATGGAAGACACCTCGCTGACGGTCTATCTGCCCAAGCGCCGCTGGTTTGCGGGAAAGGACAAGGCCATCGAGAAGGTCAACATCGCCTATGCAGTGCGTTTTGGTGACGAGGCGCACCCGGTGCTGCTCAGTGAAATAGAAGTGACCGCTGGCGGGCAGACTGATCGCTATCAACTGCCGTTCGGCCTGCTGGGCGAAGACGACATCAGCAGCGCATTGCCGCAACAACTGGCACTGGCCCGCGTGCGTCGCAGCCGCGATGTAGGGCTGATCACCGATGCCTTCACCCTGGAAACCTTTATTCGTGCAGTAATTCAGGGTATGCAATCGGACACGGTCATCCCGTGTGCCGACGGCCAATTGCGTTTCGAGCAAAGTTCGCAGCTTGCGCCGCTGGGCCTGACCCATGAGTCCGAGGTTCGTTATCTGTCTGCCGAGCAGTCCAACAGTTCGGTGGTGGTCGGCAGCAGCCTGGTGCTCAAGCTGATTCGCAAAGTCAGCGCCGGCACGCACCCTGAGCTGGAAATGGGGGCATTCCTGACCCATGCCGGCTTCAAGAATATCTCGCCATTGCTGGGTTCACTGGTGCGCGTCGGCAACGACGGTCAGCCGAATCTGTTGATGATCGCTCAAGGCTACCTGAGCAATCAGGGCGATGCGTGGGAATGGACGCAGAACAACCTGGAACGTGCGGTGCGCGACGAGTTGGCGCATGGCGTGTCCGGTCAGGAACAGCATTACAACGCCTTGCTTGAACTGGCGGACTTTTCGCGCAGCCTGGGTCAGCGACTGGGTGAAATGCACCAGATTCTAGCGTCGCCGACTGATAACGCAGATTTTGCGGTCGAAATTACCAGCGCTCAGGACAGCAAGGCGTCCGCCACCAGCGTCAACGCACAGCTTGAGCGCGCCCTGCAGTTACTTGAGCAGCGCAAGGGCGATCTGGACAAGGATGATCAGCAGTTGGTCAGCGACCTGCTTGCGCACCGCAAGCAGATTCGCCAGCGTGTCGAAGGCCTTGCCAAACGCTCGGCCGGTGGCCTGCGCATTCGGGTGCACGGTGACCTGCACTTGGGCCAGGTGCTGGTCGTGAAGGGGGATGCCTACCTGATCGACTTTGAAGGCGAGCCCGCCCGTGCGCTTGAAGAACGCCGCGCTAAGCACAGCCCGTTCAAGGACGTCAGTGGCGTACTGCGTTCATTCGACTACGCTGCCGCGATGGCCGTGCGCAGTGCGCAAAGCGTCGATACCTCGCCGCAAGCCGCAGCCGCACGCAAACAGGTCGCCGAGACGTACCTAGCGCAGGCCCGCGAAGCGTTTATCGAAGGATATCGCTTGGCAACCTCCGGCATCGCGCACGCCTGGAAAGATGCAAAAGGGGAGGACTCCGCACTGGAGCTGTTCACCCTGGAAAAAGCCGCTTATGAAGTGATCTACGAAGCCGAGAATCGTCCAGCCTGGTTGGCCGTTCCTTTGCAAGGCTTGCGTGGGTTGCTGCAACCGTCTGATGGAGAACCGATATGAATGCGCCTGACAAAACCGGCACGGATCGCCGTGCGGTTCCCGCTGCTGTGGACCTTGATGCGCTGATTCGTGCAGAACACCGTGACCCGTTTTCGATTCTTGGCCCGCATGACGACGGCAAAGGCGGGCAATATGTTCGTGCCTATCTGCCCGCAGCGCTGAGCGTACGCCTGCTGGCCAGAGATGACGGCCGCGAACTGGCCGAACTGCACATGAGCGACGTGCCGGGTTTTTTCGTCGGTCATCTTGAGCAGCCACAGCCGTATCTGTTGAAAATCAACTGGGCGGGCGGCGAGCAGATCACCGAAGACCCCTACAGCTATGGTCCGCTGCTGGGCGAAATGGACCTTTACCTGTTTGCCGAAGGCAATCACCGCGATCTGAGCAGTTGCCTGGGCGCGCAAGTGACCAGCGTTGACGGTGTCGAGGGTGTGCGCTTCGCTGTCTGGGCACCGAACGCCCGCCGGGTTTCCGTGGTCGGCAGCTTCAATGGCTGGGATGGCCGTCGCCACCCGATGCGTCTGCGTCACCCGACCGGCGTGTGGGAGATCTTTGTTCCGCGTCTGCAACCGGGCGAGGTCTACAAATACGAGATTCTGGGTGCTCACGGGATTCTGCCGCTCAAGAGCGACCCGATGGCCCTGGCCACTACGCTGCCGCCCGATACGGCGTCGAAGATTTCTGCGCCACTGAAGTTCGAGTGGCATGACCAGGACTGGCTGCAATCCCGGGCCGGGCGTCACGACGTTGCTGCGCCATTGTCGATTTATGAGCTGCATGCCGGTTCGTGGCAGATGGAACAGAACGATGAAGGCCAATGGCGTCAGTACAACTGGCGTGAGTTGGCTGACCGCTTGATCCCGTACGTCAAAGAGCTGGGTTTCACGCACATCGAGCTGATGCCGATCATGGAGCACCCGTTCGGTGGTTCATGGGGCTATCAATTGCTCGCCCAGTTCGCGCCGACCGCCCGCTACGGTTCGCCTGAAGATTTCGCCGCTTTCGTGGACGCCTGTCACCAGGCAGAAATCGGCGTCATCCTCGACTGGGTGCCTGCGCATTTCCCGACCGATACCCACGGGCTGGCACAATTCGACGGCACTGCGCTGTACGAATACGCTGACCCCAAGGAAGGCTTTCATCAGGATTGGGACACGCTGATCTACAACCTGGGGCGGACCGAAGTGCATGGCTTCATGCTGGCCTCGGCGCTGCACTGGCTCAAGCATTACCACATCGACGGCCTGCGTGTGGATGCGGTGGCGTCGATGCTGTATCGCGACTACTCGCGCAAGGCGGGCGAGTGGGTGCCCAATCGCTTCGGCGGCCGCGAGAACCTGGAGGCCATCGACTTCCTGCGTCACCTCAACGACGTCGTTGCGCTGGAAGCGCCTGGCACTATGGTCATCGCTGAAGAATCGACGGCCTGGCCGGGCGTCAGCGAATCGACGCAAAAAGGTGGTTTGGGCTTCAACTACAAGTGGAACATGGGCTGGATGCATGATTCGCTTCAATACATGGAAGAAGACCCGATCAACCGCGAGCATCATCACGGCAAACTGAGTTTCAGCCTGGTATACGCGTGGTCCGAGCGCTTTGTGCTGCCGATTTCCCACGATGAAGTGGTGCACGGCAAGCATTCGCTGATCGACAAGATGCCGGGTGATCGCTGGCAGAAATTTGCCAACCTGCGCGCCTATCTGGCGTTCATGTGGACGCATCCGGGCAAGAAGCTGTTGTTCATGGGCTGCGAATTCGGCCAGTGGCGTGAGTGGAACCATGACGAGCAACTGGACTGGTACCTGATGCAATACGCCGAGCACGTGGGTGTCAAGAAGCTGGTCGGTGACTTGAACCGCATTTACCGCGAAGAGAAGGCCCTGCACCAGCGCGATGCCGACCCGACCGGTTTCCAGTGGTTGATCGGCGACGACAAGTCCAACAGTGTGTTTGCCTATTTGCGCTGGAGCAATGATGGCGAACCGCTGCTGGTGGTCGCCAACATGACGCCCGTGCCGCGTGAAGGCTATCGCGTTGGGGTGCCGTTGCAGGGCGCGTGGACAGAACTGCTGAACAGCGATGCAGAAACCTATGCCGGCTCCAACATCGGTAACGGTGGGGAAGTAATCAGCGAAGACGAGCCGGTTCATGGCATGTCGGCTTCTCTGACACTGAATCTGCCACCATTGGCCGTGCTGATTTTCAAGCCCAAAAAAGGCTGATAAAGCCAATGCATCATCACGTTCAACAGTGACAACCGCGTCACCACGCCAGCCTGACGCCCAGGCTGGCATTTGCTCCGCTTGAATCGTGGCTATTCAGATCACGGTTGTAGTCAGCGCCCCAGTACACGCTGGTGTCGCTGGCGACTTTGATAACCATCCCTGCGCCCAGGCTGCCCGTCGTTGATCGATGGGCTGTCTTGATGCGTTCTGTGTGATCGAATGTCACCGTGTCATGCCCGCCTGCATTGCGCCATAGGTTAGCCCGGAGGTAGGGCTCGATGGGCATGCCTGCCAATGCGTAGCGGCCCTTGAATCGTATGCCCAGTCGCCCGGTGTTGTAGGGCTGGCTGTCAAAACCCACGTGTGAAATACCGTCGTGCTGATCGTCAAGGTCAATGCGCTGATGAATGATTTGTACCTGCGGTTCGGCGACCCATCGCGGCGTTAGCACAAACGGGTGACCGGCTTCCACAGAAAGGCTTAGCGCATGGCCTTGCGTGTCGATGCGCAGGCCCCGGTCGGAGCGGCTATAGCCATCCAGGCGCGTGCTCATCACCAGCGCATCGACGTAGCTTGCGGTGGGCGAGGAGAGCGTCCAGTAGGCCCCGACGCTGTCGCCATGCAGTTTGATCCGCCCGGTGTGCCGCGCATGGAATCCGCCAGCAAAGCCCTGCACCTTGCCGTCCAGACGGTTTTGGGCGACGAACAGCCCTATGCGCAGGATCTGCTGTCCATCAAGTGACCAGGCATACACGTCATGGCCAATCTGATAGCCCTTGAGCGATGCGTCCAGGCCGGGGCTCACCGTGCCTGACCATTGTTGTTTGAAGTCACTGCCGAACACTCGCGCCCAGCCAGCCGGCGCTGCCCCGGATTGTGCCAGCAGGCTCTGATCGCCCTGACGCTCATGGAAGGTACCCAGCGAGGTCAGCGCCAGCGTCGCGGCGGCGGGCGGTACAATCGCGTAATTGGCAACTTCCGGTCGGTACAGCGGCACAGGGGCCGCGCCGCGAATCGGCTCCGGCAGCGATGGTGTGCCGATTGCCGCTACGGGAAGAGTGGTTGCCGGAAGTTGTGCAGGCGAAGGTATGGGGTCAGTTGGAGGAGGTTGGGCCGGGGGCACGGTGGGTTCGGTTGGCTCCGGTGGAGTCGAGGGCGATGGTGCCGGTTCGGGCGCAGGTTCCGGCAGCGGTGTTGGTATGGGCTCAGGCACAGGAACAGGAACAGGAACAGGAACAGGAACAGGTTCACTTGGGGGCGGCGTTTCGGGCAATGGTGGTGCAATCACCGTCGAGCGCAGAAACCAGCTGTTTTCGCTGCCAGCCGTAGCGCCACCCTTGAACAGGTAATAGTCATAGGCGCCTGCGGACAACGAGTTCTGCAACGAAAATGCAGTCACCTCGCTGGTAGCGCCTTGGGTGGCCTGTACCACCTCGATGCCGTTGCCCTGAGTAAGCGCCCCCAGACCATCGACATTGCTGACCCGCATGCTGGTCGTGCCGCCGATGGTGCCCTGTGACACTACCAGTTTATCGCTGGGCGAGGTTTCGTCTCCCAGTGTCGATTGCAGCAGCAGTCGTCCTGCCCGGCCGTAGTAGTTGCCGTTGACGGTAAGGGTATCGGTCACCGAACTACCATTGCCGGTCAGGTCCAGCGTCCCGGCGTTGTCGAGGGTCGCACGCGACGAGGTGTTGAACGCGACAACGCTGCCGGAGGTTGAACGCAGGGTGCTACTGGCGTCGATATTCAGGATGCCGGTAGTGCTGACGCTGTCGCCGAGGGTCAACGCCCCGGCCATGTTCAACTGCGATGCATTGAACAGGTTGACGGTTTCCCACTGGGTGTAGTGCTCTGGCCGAGACACCACGCTGTTGCCGAACGTCAGTACGTCATCGCCAGGGCCGCCATCGAGCAGGGGGTTGCTGCTCGTCAGGTACTCGCTGAGGTTGTACAACTGCGCGATGTCGTTGCCATCGGCCATCAACACGCTACTGCGTACGTAGCCGCCGTTGAGCCACTCAAAGCTGTCGTTACCGAAGCTTGCGCGTATTTCTCCACGAACTTCGCCGCCACTGACGGTTATCCGGTCGTCACCGCCACTGACGCTGATGGCGCCACCAATGCTGCCGCCCGACACTGTAATCGTGTCCCGGCCAAACCCGGCGACCAGATTGTTGATAATGCTGCCGCCAGAAAGCTCGAAGACGTTATTGTCCAGTTTCATGTCAACCCGGCCGATGCTGCCGCCGGTCATAACTGCCCGGTCGCCGTCCTCGAAGGCGCGGAGGATTGTACCTCCGGTCATCAGAAAGGTGTCCAGCCCGTCACCCTGAGCAAGCGAACCGAGCGTGCCGCCACGCATGACAAAATCATCGGGGTTAGCGCCCTGGCTGATCTCGCCGGTGATCTCACCGCTTGAAAGGATGAATGTATCGCTGCCCGCCCCCTGATTGACGTTGCCCAGTATCCGGCCCGAACCCATGTCGATGCTGTCCGCTTCCGCCCCGTAGGTAATGGTGCCAATGACGGTGCCCGTGCCGCCCGCTGGAAATACCAGCGTGTGACGGGTCGTGCTCACGTCGGTAAACGGGCCGTTGTTGCCACTGTCGCAGACTTGAACGGCGTTGCCGGGCGTGGGCGCCAGGTTGCAGGCGCCTTCGGCCGGGTGCGGGAAGATTGCCAGAATGAACACTGGCAGGGCCTTGCGAGTATGACTCAGAGAATGGCGGCGAATTCTGATGACGGCTCTCCCGGTCAGGCGGACAGAGAGGCCGTTGAAAAGGGGGTAAAGCGCCAGACTGCCGCGCAGGTGACGTCGCATTCACGCGGGCGACGGCTGCTTCATGAGCCTGTTTAGAGGCTTGCAGCATCAAGTCAAGAGCCCAACAGGAGCGCCGTCAAGAACTTGACCGACCGGCGGCTTTATTTCAGCTTCAGCTACTAACTATTGGAACAATAAGCGAAAAGCTTATACCGAAAACCTGCTGTTCAAACGCTTTGCGCCTGCTGACTGGCCCGGCGTGACAACCAGAGCGTCAGGCCTAGCGCGCATACCGACAGCACTGCCGCATAGAAAAAGATCCAGTCATAACCTTGCCCCAGGGCAATCGCGCCCATCACCGGGCCTGCGATGGCCAGGGCCAGGTCGAAGAACACGGCATAGGCACTCAGGCCTGCGCCACGGCTGGGCGTCGGCACGCGTTTGATCGCTTCCACGCCAAGCGCCGGGTACACCAGCGACAGCCCGACACCGGTCAGGCCGGCCCCTGCCAGTGCGAAACCGGTGTTGGGCGCAAGCCAGAGCATGACCAGACCGCAGATCTCAACGGCCATGCACAGGATGGCGGCGTTGTAGCCACCAAGCCGATTGATGGCACCGATGAACAGCAGGCGGGCGAGGATAAAACACACGCCAAACATGCTCAGGCAATACGCCGCACCTTGCCAGCCACGGCTCAGGTAAAACAGCGTAATAAAAGTGGTCAGCGTGCCATAGCCGATTGACGACAAGGTCAGGCCCAGCCCGTAAGGTGCTATACGGCCAAACACCGACCAGTAGGGGAGGCGCTCGCCTGCAATGATGGGTACCGAAGGCTTGTTGCGGATCAGCACCAGCGCCAGGCCTGCCATCACTATCAGGGCCACACCCAGGCTGTTGAAGCCAACCGCGTCGATGACCACCACCCCCAGCGGTGCACCAATGGCGATCGCGCCATAGGAGGCAATGCCGTTCCAGGAGATCGAGCGGGCCGTGTGCTCTGCACCGACCTTGCCGATGCACCAACTGATGGTACCAACCCCGATCAGCCCTTGAGACACACCGAGAAACAGCCGTGCCACGATCAGAATCGACAGGCTGAGCGTCGCAAAATCCTCAAGCAGAGTTGCCAGCAGTGTCATAACACCGCTGATACCGATGCCCCACAGCCCGAACACGATGGAGCGCTTGCTGCCCAACGAGTCTGTCGCCCGGCCGGCAAACGGCCGGCTGAGCAGGGTGGCGAGGTACTGCGAAGCGATGGCCAGACCGGCAATCAGCGGGCTGAAACCCAGTTGATCATGGACGTAACCGGGCAGTACCGCGATAGGCAGACCGATGCACAGGAAGGCGATGAACGTGTAGAAGACGATGGAGACGATTTGCAGGGTAATCGTCGTGGAACCGGATTGCGCGGCAGGCATTGGACTCTTCGCTGGCAGGCGGTTGGAGTGCCTCATCATGGCTCGGGTTGTCGGGAAATGAAAGCAGGCTAACGTTTTTATGCGGACTGTTTATCACGCAGTTGCTGTTATCTGAATATGGTCATAGGATGACTGATCACGCTGGTATTTACATCGCTACTCGTCACACCGCTCACCTCACAAGACTCGTCCCACGGATTCACCCCACAACAATAAAAAGGTTCACCATGAGAAAAGTTCTGTTGCTGGCCGCTGCAGTTGGATGTTCGTTCGGTCTGCCTGTGCAGGCAGCTACCTTCGCTTATATTTCCAGCCCCGCAGATGGGCTCATCTCCCAATATCGCCTGGATGAGCAGAGCGGGGCGCTCAGCCTGGTCGAACAGACCAAGGCCGGTGACCAGGTCAATCCGATGGCCATTTCGCCGGACGGCAAGGCACTGTTCGCGGCACTGCGTTCCAAGCCTTATCAGGTGCTGAGTTTCAGCATAGAACCTGCAACCGGGCACCTCAAGCCGTTGAGCCAGGCACCCTTGGCGGAGAGTCTGGCGTACCTGTCGACCGATCGCAGCGGGCGCTTCCTGTTCGGTGCCTCGTACGGCGCGGACCTGCTCAGTGTTCAGCCCATCGATGCGCAACACCGCCCCAGCGACAGTATCGAAACCTACAAGACCGGCATGCACGCGCATTCGGTACGCACCGACCCGAGCAATCGCTTTGTCTACGCGGGCAATCTGGGGGTTGATCGTGTCCTGCAATACCGGCTTGAGCCCAAGGACGGCAAGCTCGTGCCCATCGGTGAAGGCTTTGTGGCTGTTCCCGACAATACCGGCCCGCGCCACCTCGCATTCTCGTCCGATGGCAGGTTTCTGTATGTGGTCGGCGAGATGAGCGGCACGGTTACCGCCTTTTTGATCAACGAAAAGACCGGCGCGTTGAAGCAGGTGAGCCAGGCAGACGGTATTCCCGCACGCCTGAAGCTTGCGCCCGGGCAGGCTCGCGATGCGCGCAACAACGACCTCAAGGATGACCCGACGCCGCGCATCTGGGCCGCAGACATACGCCTGGCGCCGGACGGCAAGTGGCTGTTCATCAGTGAGCGCACTACCAGCAGCGTGTCGGTGTTCAAGGTTGATCCGGCCAAAGGCAACGTGACGTTCGTTGAAAACTACCCGGTCGAGGAAAAACAGCCGCGCAATATCGCCGTATCACCCAATGGACGTTGGTTACTGGTCAGTGGAGAGAAAAGCGACAAGGTCGGCAGTTACGCCATTGGGGCGAGCGGTGCCCTCAAGCGGGTCAGCGAAGCGCCCTCGGGCAAGGGTGCTCTATGGATTGAAATGCTCAGCCAGCCGGACAAATAGGCTGCAATCAAAAAAGCCCTGTCGCAGGACAGGGCTTTTTGGGTACCGCAAGCCGGCGAGGCTTAGAACGTAACGCCCTGACTGCGCAGGTAGTCATCGTAGGTGCCGCTGAAGTCGACCACGCCGCTAGCGCTGAGCTCGATGATGCGGGTTGCCAGCGAGGACACGAACTCGCGGTCGTGGCTGACGAAGATCAGCGTGCCGGGGTAGTTCTCCAGCGCCAGGTTCAGCGCTTCAATGGATTCCATGTCCAGGTGGTTGGTAGGTTCATCCATTATCAGCACGTTCGGCTTTTGCAGGATCAGCTTGCCGAACAGCATGCGGCCCTGTTCACCACCGGAAATCACTTTTACCGACTTGAGAATCTCGTCGTTGGAGAACAGCATGCGGCCAAGGGTGCCGCGCACCACTTGCTCGCCGCCCTGAGTCCACTGGCCCATCCAGTCGAACAGGTTGCAGTCGTCTTCAAAGTCGTGAGCGTGGTCCTGAGCGTAGTAGCCCAGTTCCGCAGCGTCGGTCCACTTGACAGTACCGGCATCCGGGGTCAGTTCGTTGACCAGAGTGCGCAGCAGGGTGGTCTTGCCAATACCGTTCGGGCCGATGATCGCAACGCGTTCGCCCGCTTCGACCTGGAAGCTGAAGTCCTTGAAGAGTGTCTTGCCGTCAAAGCCTTTGGCCATGCGATCGACAATGACTGCCTGACGGTGCAGCTTCTTGGTTTGCTCGAAACGGATGAACGGGCTCACACGGCTCGAAGGTTTGACCTCGGCCAGCTGGATCTTGTCGATCGCCTTGGCGCGGGACGTGGCCTGCTTGGCTTTCGAGGCATTGGCCGAGAAGCGGCTGACGAACGATTGCAGTTCGGAAATCTGTGCTTTCTTCTTGGCGTTATCCGACAGCAACTGCTCGCGCGACTGGGTCGCTACGGTCATGTACTCGTCGTAGTTGCCCGGGAACAGGCGCAACTCGCCGTAATCCAGGTCAGCCATGTGCGTGCACACGCTGTTCAGGAAGTGACGGTCGTGGGAGATGATGATCATCAGGCTGTTACGCTGGGTCAGGATGTTTTCCAGCCAGCGAATGGTGTTGATGTCCAGGTGGTTGGTCGGTTCGTCGAGCAACAGCACTTCCGGATCGGAGAACAGCGCCTGCGCCAGCAGAACGCGCAGTTTCCAGCCGGGCGACACTTCGCTCATCGGGCCGGTGTGCTGTTCGATGCCGATACCCAGGCCCAGCAGCAGTTCACCGGCACGGGATTCGGCGGTGTAACCGTCCATTTCGGCGAACTCGGTTTCCAGTTCGGCAACGGCCATGCCGTCGTCTTCGCTCATTTCCGGCAGCGAGTAGATGCGGTCGCGCTCGGCCTTGACCTTCCACAGCTCCTCGTGACCCATGATCACCGTGTCGAGCACAGTGAATTCTTCATAGGCGAACTGATCCTGGCGCAGCTTGCCCAGACGCACGTTCGGCTCCAGCATCACCTGGCCACCCGAAGGCTCGAGATCGCCGCCGAGGATTTTCATGAACGTGGATTTCCCGCAGCCGTTCGCGCCGATCAGGCCGTAACGGTTACCGGCACCAAACTTGACCGAGACGTTCTCGAACAAGGGTTTGGCGCCGAACTGCATCGTGATGTTAGCTGTGGAGATCAATTACTTTACCTATCAATAACTTGGGCAATAACTTGAGGAGCGCTGGTGCCAGCAGGTGTCGTGTCCGAGACCCGACCGGAGCTGTTCAGCTTGCTCCGCCTGAGCATGAGCTGATCCAACGGGCATACGTCTACAGCAACAGCAGTCTGCCGTGACTGCGTTGCCGGGATATGAATGTGGGGGTTCATGCCAGACATTGGCGCGCATTGTCGCATAGGTAGGACGGCAGGGGTATGGCGGGCAGTGCCGGATTAGCGAGTTTGCGGGGTGACCTGCCACCAGCAGCGCGTCGGGGTGTCGACTCCCGGCATTACTGCGTGTCAAGGGGCGACGCGTTTGTCGGGGCGGGGTGGCACAAACAAGATGACTGTTTAATGACCGATTACTGCGTCTTGCACAGTATGGTTACGTGCGGCACGCACGATATGACGCGTTTCATCAATACTTAATCGGGGAATGACTTCATGTGGAACTCGCGAGTTTTCAGACAGATTGAATACCTCGAAATCAGCGCTGACTACATGCTTTGCCATCAATTCCAGAGACGGAAGAATCCGCGATTCGTAGTGCTGATCCAGTCCGCAGGGTGAGCATTTATCGGTAGGCGATTCATAGAAGCGACCAGCAGACTGGTTCAAATCAAAACCGACGAGAAACACTTTCTCAAAACCCAGGTGATAGGACAGTTGCAGTGCCAGGTACATGACGGTGCGCGCATCGAAGAAACCCAGTTCAAGGTTCTTGCTGAAGCCTATGTCTCGGCTTCGGCTGCTCCACAGCGACAGCTTTCTGACCAGTGCTTCTTCTCTTGAGCAAAGGGCTGCCACTGTCGAAGATCTGGGGGATTTCTTCAGCGCATAGGCGCGTCCGGCAGGCTCTGGGAGGCCGGACTGGAACTGGTCTTCCCAGAGACCGACGTTTTCGCTGCCGCGCAGGGCGGCGGCAAAGAGTTCGGGTTGCTGATTGGGGAAGTCCCGGTCAGAGCACACATAGAAGAATGGCTTGATGCCGGTTCCGGAAAACATCGAGAACGCACCGTTCATGGTGATCATGGGGACTTCGGAAAACTCCCCGATCGGGAAGTCTTTGGCCGAGCTGCCTGAGCCGATCAGGAAGACCGGGCCTTTGCGGGTGGCTTTGCATCTGCTGAAATCAAGCACGCGCGTCGGGTTCGGAGCGTGGTTTTCGACTGCTTTGCGGCGGTAGCCGGTGGCAATGATAGATGGACTAGTCATGACTACCCTGTGAGCACTAGTGGCAAATTAGTTTGTAAATTTATGCAGCATGTTATGGGCTAGTGGCCATTAGTTCAACATCAAAGAGTTTCAGAAGAGTACCACACTGGAAACATCTATCCACAAGAAGTGATTGATTTTTGAGAATCTACGTTAATCGGAGCAATAGCGGGGCTAAGTCGATACACATATTATTACAATAATATTGTTTGGCCACTAGTTGTACCCAGGTTGATACCTGAACGTGCCTGCCTATTTGAAATGGCACTAAAACCGGGCGTCAGAAACTCAAATCGATGCACATTTTTTCAGTGCGCACCTTTTTCGGGCGTTGAGTGGGGGCGCGGCAACGACATTGCGACGTGGCCATTGTGCATTTCCTTCAGATAGCCCGGAATGACCGGGCTTTCCTTGCCTTTAGGTAAGCAAACCAGCGATGAGCTGGCTACTGCCCGGATTTTCGCTCCTGTTTCTTCTTCCTGAACCAGCTTCCCAGCGCATGGAAGGGGTGAATGAACATCGCGATCGCTCCAAGCAGAAAGACGATGAAAATGAAGATCAGGCCCAAGCCTTCGTGTGCAAACATCGTGATTGACTCCTGTTGTTCACTTTGTCGGTCCATGAAAGGCTAGTCGCTGAAACGTTTCAGTTTATGAAGAATTGTTAAGGAACTTTTGGCCGGGATGCGTCGGAGTGCGCAGCGCGGGTCTCGCGGCGACGTCGGTGGGCGCTGCTTTACGAGCAATACCCGTGCGCGTGGCCTGCGATTCTCACAGGTATCTTTACCGCCACCACGGAACTAGATGATGTCATCACGAGACTATAAGCACGCTCGCGTTCGGTAGATCTTCCAGCTGACCGCGCATTCTTATGATCTCGGAGGTTCATGACATGAAGTCCCTTTTTCGTCCAGGCTTGCTGCTGGCTGTCGCTTTACCCTTGTTGCTGGCTGGTTGCGGAGACAAGGAGCCTGAGCAGCGCACCGCGTTCTCTCAGTTCCTGCAAACCCGGATAATCGACAAGCCTGGCGTGCATGTTCCCAAACTGACGGACGAAGAAAAGAAAGCCTTCGGTGATTACACCTCGCACTACGCCGTGATTTCCGACTTCGGCTCGGGCATGGACACCGCTGTTCAGCCGCTCGCCGGGTTGATGCAGAAGGGCTCGTTCCGTTCGGTGAGTGATGTGATCGAACGTCGCGCTGATCTGGCCTCTGTGCAGAAAGGCCTTGATGAGGTCGGTGAAAAGCTGACGATCGAACAGGGCAAGGCCGATGCGGCGCATGCCAAGCTCAAGCAGCCTGATGACCTGAAAGTCGTTTACGACAAGGCCTATGACAGGACGGTCAGCGTGCCTGCCAACACGTTCCGCGAAGTATTGCCGCAAGTGAAGGGCACCTTTGCAAGCAGTCTGAAGGTTGCTGATTATGTGGAAGCGCACAAATCGCAAATCGACATTTCGGGTTCGGCGATCACCGTCAAGGACCCAGTGGTGCAAACCGAGCTTAACAAGCTGCTGCTGGAGCTCAATGAGCAGGGCAAAAATGCCCAGCAAGCCCAGGCTCGTCTGCAGGCGCTCATGACCGGGCGTTGATGCCGTTGCCCGGCGCTATTGCCGGGTGTGTTTGTCTGTCAGGTATGATCCGGGCTTCCCGCCACTGGCACCCGGATCAACTGCCCGATGATCACGACCCCACCTTTGACGATTACCCAGCGCGACGCATCTTCAGCAGATGCCATTTGCCTCAGCGCACTGGGCATGCAGGTCTTTCTCGACACCTACGCGACGCAGGGCATTCGGGAATCCATCGCACGCGAAGCCCTCGACGCTTTCTCCCCGCAGGCGTTTGCGCATCTGCTTGCCGAACCGGCAACGCTCATCATTGTGGCTGAATCCCAGGGGCACCTGATCGGCTTCGCCCAGTTCGCCTTGCGCACAGATCACCCAATGCTTGGCATCCCGACAGCCGCCGAGTTGCAGCGCTTATATGTACAAGAGCGTTTCACCGGGCGTGGCGTGGGGCGGCTGTTGCTCGAAGCTGCCGAGCAGCGTGCAGCCGCGGGGAATGCGACGCTGCTGTGGGCCACTGTATGGGTTGGCAACCCTCGCGCGTTGGGGGTTTATCCTCGTCAGGGCTACGAGGTGAAAGGCTCCCCACGCTATGTGTTCCAGGGCGAAACACACGAGAACTGCCTGTTTGCCAAAGCAATCGTCAAGGCGGTGCGATAGAGGCTGCGGCGTACTGCACTATGGCCGCAACGGAACTCCGTGACTCTCTACAAGCTGCCCGTTTATCCTGCCGCATCATCCTGAGTATTGTTGTCTGTAAGGAGTCTTTGCAGTGACCACCATCAAAATTACCGCCGGCGGGTATGAGTTTCTGGCTGTGGCCAATCCGGATGCACCGCAGACGGTCGAGGCGTTCCTGAAGTTGTTGCCTTATCGGCAGAAATTCATCCATGTGCGCTGGAGCGGCGAGGGCTGCTGGGTGCCGCTGGATGATTATCAACTCAAGCTCGATGACAAACTCATCGGTTTCGAGAATGCCACCAGTCATCCTTCGGTGGGCGACATTCTGTTTTATCCGGGTGGTTACAGCGAAACCGAGATTATCCTCGCGTACGGCTCGTGCTGCTTTGCCAGCAAGATGGGGCAGTTGGCGGGTAATCACTTTCTGACCATCACGGAGGGCAAAGAAAACCTGCGCAAACTGGGCGTGAAAACCCTATGGGAAGGTGCTCAGGACGTGGTTTTCGAGCTGGCTTGAGCCTGTCTTTATCGCGCAGTGGTTATTTGCCAGCATTTGTTGGAACTGCTGATCTTCGCCAGGGGTCTAGTCCACAACGCTTCCATCTCCCGGAAGCCGACCTGGAGACCAGACCGTGAATATTTTCGAAGCGCTGCGCGAAAGCCATGACCGTCAACGCGGCTATGCCGATGCACTGATCAAGACCAGCGGCGACAGTGCTGAACGCGAGCAGGCGTACAAGCAGCTCAAGGATGAACTTCAGGCCCACGAGACCGCTGAAGAGCGCCACTTCTATATTCCATTGATGGCCCACGACAATGGCGTCGACCTGAGCCGCCATGCCATTTCCGAACATCATGAAATGGACGAAATGATGGAAGAGCTCGACGAAACCGAAATGTCCAGCACGGCGTGGCTGGCCACCGCGAAAAAGCTGTCGGAAAAAGTGCACCATCATTTGAAAGAAGAAGAGCAGAAGTTCTTCCAGATGGCCGGCAAGCTGCTTGACGATAAACAGAAAGAGAGCCTGGCTGGCGAGTACGTGAAGGAATACAAAGAGCAATTGGCCGAGGGCTGATACTCCGCTGCAATGCTAGAATCGGCTTTTTATCAGCGTGGGCATGAGATGAAGTTTCTGTTTTTGACGAGCGCTACTGTGATTGCAGCAGTAGCGCTAAGCGGGTGCGCGGCGCCATCCAGTTCGGCACGCTCGGCAGGGCCTTCAAAGGTATTGTCCAGCGCCAAGCAGGCCAGTGCCGTTGCACAGTGCATTCAGGTGACATGGCAGAACGAAGCCATGTTCGGCACCTCGTCGGATGTGTTCCTGCATGACCTGGCAGGCGGCGGCTTTACTGTGTTCACCACCGAATCGAAGTATTTCGCTGACGTGCAGAGCAAAGGCCCGGCCACCGCCGTCGAATTTTATGCCCCGCAAGGCGATGCTCAGGCAGCGTTGCGATCTGCGGCAATCGCTACCTGCCTTTGACTCCCTCCGGGCAGAAGCCTGAAAGCTCCGTGGTCCGAACTCTTCAGGACTTGTGTCGCCCTGAGCGCCCGGGCCTGCACCCATAACCGCACACACGCACAAGAGTGGGGCCATCCCACTCAGCTGTGGCAATGGGTAGCAGCATTTCCAGGGTCAGTGCTCACGCTACCGTTCACCCCCCGTTTTTCAGCCCGTTGATTTATCTCGGCTTTTTTATGCGGTGTTTTCCGGCTACCTCTTGTGGCACACTTTCTGCTGTCTATTCCGTTGTTACATACCAGTATCCGCTATAGCGGAATAACGAATACCTCGGCGGAGTTTATGTCATGCATCGCGGACCTTCTTTTCTGAAAGCTTGTGCATTTGTGCTTGCAGCCTCATTCAGCCTCGCCAATACGGTGCAGGCGGCTGAGGGCAGCAAACTGGATGCGGTATTGAAACGCGGCAACCTGGTCGTCGGCACGGGGAGCACCAATGCGCCGTGGCACTTTCAGGGCGCAGACGGAAAGTTGCAGGGATTCGATATCGACATCGGCAGGATCATCGCTAAGGGATTGTTCAATGACCCGAGCAAGGTCGAGTTCGTGGTGCAGTCTTCTGATGCACGGATTCCCAACCTGCTGACCGACAAGGTTGACATCAGTTGCCAATTCATCACCGTCACCGCCAGCCGCGCTCAGCAAGTGGCCTTTACTCTGCCGTACTACCGCGAAGGCGTGGCGCTGCTGTTGCCTGCCAACAGCAAGTACAAGGAAATCGATGACCTGAAAGCCGCAGGTGATGGTGTCACCGTCGCTGTGCTGCAAAACGTCTACGCCGAAGAACTGGTCCATCAGGCGCTGCCCAAGGCCAAGGTCGATCAGTACGACAGCGTCGATCTGATGTATCAGGCGATCAATTCCGGTCGTGCCGATACCGCCGCCACCGATCAGTCTTCGGTGAAATACCTGATGGTGCAGAACCCTGGCCGCTACCGCTCACCGGCGTTTGCCTGGAGCCCGCAAACCTACGCCTGTGCCGTCAAACGTGGCGATCAGGACTGGCTGAACTTCGTCAACACCGCCTTGCATGAAGCCATGACCGGTGTCGAATTCCCGGCATATGCCGCGTCGTTCAAACAGTGGTTTGGTGTGGACCTGCCCGTGCCGGCAATCGGTTTTCCGATGGAATACAAATAAGTCCATTCAGACCTTCAAGGGCAGGGCAGGCCGCTGGGCCTACCCTGCCAGATACGGGCAAGCATGAATTATCAACTGAATTTTGATGCTGTATGGCGCGACTTTTCCAACTTGCTGGCCGGGTTGGGGCTCGGTCTGGAACTGGCGCTGATCTCGATCGCCATCGGTTGTGTGATCGGCTTGATGAACGCCTTCGCATTGTTGTCGCGTTACCGGGCGCTGCGAATTGTGGCCTCGATCTATGTGACGGTGGTGCGCAACACGCCGATTCTGGTGTTGATCCTGCTGATCTACTTCGCTTTGCCCGGCCTGGGCATTCGCCTGGACAAACTGGCGTCTTTTGTCGTCACGCTGTCGCTCTATGCGGGCGCGTATCTGACCGAAGTGTTCCGCGCCGGGTTGTTGAGCATCCACAAGGGGCAGCGTGAAGCAGGGCTGGCCATCGGTCTGGGTGAATGGCAGGTGCGGGCCTACATTATCGTGCCGGTGATGTTGCGCAACGTGTTGCCAGCGCTCTCCAACAACTTTATCTCACTGTTCAAGGACACATCGCTGGCGGCTGCCATTGCCGTGCCGGAGCTGACCTATTACGCGCGCAAGATCAACGTCGAAAGCTACCGGGTGATCGAAACCTGGCTGGTCACTACCGCGTTGTATGTGGTGGCCTGCTACGTGATCGCCATGCTGCTGCGCACCCTCGAACAACGTCTGGCGATTCGCCGCTAGGAGGCTGTCATGTATCAACCCCCTGGCTGGTTGCAGGAATTGTGGGCTGCGCGGGAAGTGCTCTGGGCCGGCTTTCTGACCAGTATTCAGTGCTCGGCGCTGGCGATTGTGGCGGGCACGCTGATCGGCATGCTGGCCGGTCTGGTGCTGACCTACGGCGGGTTTTTCGCACGCTTGCCGATCCGGCTGTACGTCGATCTGATTCGCGGCACACCGGTATTCGTTCTGGTGCTGGCGGTCTTTTATATGGTGCCGGCGCTGGGTTGGCATATCAGCGCGTTTCAGGCCGGGGCGATAGGCTTGACCCTGTTCTGCGGCTCACATGTTTCGGAAATCGTGCGCGGTGCGTTACAGGCCATCCCACGTGGGCAAATCGAGGCGGGCAAGGCGATTGGCCTGCGCTTCAATCAGACGCTGCGCTATGTGCTGCTGCCTCAGGCCATGCGCCAGATTCTGCCGACCTGGGTCAATTCCTCGACCGAGATCGTCAAGGCCTCGACCCTGTTATCGGTGATCGGCGTGGCCGAGTTGCTGCTGAGCACCCAGCAGGTGATCGCCCGCACGTTCATGACCCTGGAGTTCTACCTGTTCGCAGGTTTTCTGTTTTTCCTCATCAACTACGCCATCGAGCTTCTTGGGCGACACATTGAAAAACGGGTGGCCTTGCCATGACACAGACTCATACCGCAACCCCCGGCCCGGCGCTGCTGAGCATCGAGGGCCTGCATAAATCCTATGGCGAAGTGGAAGTGCTCAAGGGTGTCGATCTGCGTATGCAGAAAGGCAATGTAGTGACCCTGATCGGCTCCAGTGGCTCGGGCAAAACCACCTTGCTGCGCTGCGTCAACCTGCTGGAAGAGTTTCAGGGAGGGCGCATTCAGCTGGAAGGCCAGGACATCGGTTACAGCCATGTGGATGGCAAGCGCACCCGCCACCCCGAACGTCTGATCGCGCAGCACCGGGCCATGACCGGCATGGCGTTCCAGCAATTCAACCTGTTTCCGCACCTCAGCGCCCTGCAGAACGTGACCTTGGGCCTGCTCAAGGTCAAGAAGATGCCCAAGGATCAGGCGATTGCGCTGGCCGAAAAGTGGCTGGACCGGGTCGGGCTGCTGGAGCGGCGCAATCACTTTCCCGGTCAATTGTCCGGTGGCCAGCAACAGCGAGTGGCTATTGCCCGCGCGATTGCCATGAACCCCAGCCTGATGCTGTTCGATGAAGTCACCTCGGCGCTTGACCCGGAACTGGTCGGCGAAGTACTGAGCGTCATCAAGGACCTGGCCGAGGACGGCATGACCATGCTGCTGGTGACGCACGAAATGCGCTTTGCCTACGAAGTCTCGGACCAGATCGTATTCATGAACCAGGGCCGCATCGAAGAGCAGGGCGCACCGAAAGCCCTGTTCGAGCAGCCGAAGTCAGCGCGCTTGAGTGAATTTCTCAAGAACATCCGTTTTTAACCGTTCACACTCACGTTTCAAACCAGGGAGAACCTCATGACTATTACCCGTTATGGCGCAGGCAGCACCGCAGGTGGCGGTCAGCCGCGTCCATTCGCCCGAGCAGTCGAGGCAGACGGCTGGCTGCACGTTTCCGGCCAGGTTCCGGCGCTGGATGGCGAGATCATCGTGGGCGGTATCGTCGAGCAGACGCACCAGACCATGCGCAATCTGATCGCCATTCTCGAAGAGGCCGGTTACGACATCAAGGACGTGGTACGCGTCGGTGTATGGCTGGAAGACCCGCGGGACTTCTGGAGCTTCAACAAGGTATTCGGCGAATACTTCAGCCCTGAACACGCCCCGGCACGCGCTTGCGTACAGGCCAGCATGATGGTCGACTGCAAGGTCGAAATCGACTGCATAGCTTATAAGCGTAAGTAGCAGCGGCAAGCTACAAGCGGCAAGCTATAAGCCAGATCAAATGAGGCTTTTGGCTTTTGGCCTTTGGCTTTTGGCTTTTGGCTTTTGGCTTTTGGCTTGAAGCTTGAAGCTTGAAGCTTGAAGCTTGAGGCTGCAGCTTCCCAAGGAACCTTTCATGACCGAAGACTTGATCAAGCGTCGGGCGCGCGGGTTGGACCGGGCGTTCGATATTCTGGATTTTCTCAAGGAAAAGGCCAGGCCCATGCGCCCCAATGAAATTGCCAGCGGGATTGGCAGCCCCAAATCGACTGTCTATGAGCTGGTGGCGTCGTTGCTGGAGCGGCGGATTCTGGAGTCGGTCGGCAAGGACGGGCATGTCTACCTGGGCCGTCAGCTGTATTTCCTCGGCCAGGCACACTTGCGGCATTTCGATTTGACCCGCGAGGCCGAGGCCTGTCTGGGCGATATCGTCAGCCAGACCCGGGAAACCGCGCAGATGTGCCTGCTTAACGGGCGCAAGTACACGGTGGCGCTGATGAAGGAGGGCGAGCGACATTTCCGGATTTCTTCGGACATCGGTGAAAACGCGCCCATCCCCTGGACGGCTTCCGGCCGCTTGCTGCTCAGCCACCTGACTGATCAGCAGATCGTCGACCTGATCGACCCCGATGAATTCATTTTGCCGGGTGGCGAACGCCTGCCGCTGGAAACCTTCCTGCGGGAAATCCGCACGGCGGGCGAAGAGGGCTTCTTTTCGTTCGATAGCGTGGCCGACACCTTCACCCATTGCTTTGCCGCGCCGGTCAAGAATGAACAGGGCCAGTGCATCGCAACCCTGTGCATCGTCGCGCCGCGTGCAGACGCCAAAACCCATTACAACGACTATCGGCGGGTGCTGATCGACAGCGCCAATGGCCTGGCTCGCCGAATCAACGAATAACTGCAAGGGGCTACCGAATGAGCACCGTCGTCATGGACACCGCTGTTATGAACATCGCGGTTATGGAAAAAGGGGCTGCTCAGCCGGGTGACCGCCTGCTCAGTGATGTCAGTCTGCCTGCACTGGTTATCCACAATCAGGCGCTGGAGCACAACATTCGCTGGATGCAACAGTTTGTCACCGACAGCGGCGCCGAGCTGGCGCCGCATGGCAAGACCAGCATGGTCCCCGCGCTGTTTCGTCGCCAACTGGACGCGGGTGCCTGGGGCATGACGCTGGCGACGGCCATCCAGACTCAGACCGCGTACGCCCACGGTGTGAAGCGCGTGCTGATGGCCAACCAGTTGGTGGGTGCGCCCAACATGGCGGTGATCGCCAGTCTGCTGGCCGATCCGATGTTTGAATTCCACTGCATGGTCGATCACCCCGACAACGTCGCGGCGCTGGGCGAGTTTTTTGCGGCGCACGGGCTGCGCTTGAACGTGATGATCGAATACGGCGTGCCAGGTGGGCGCTGCGGGTGCCGCAGCGAAGCCGAGGTGCTGGCCCTGGCGGATGCCGTTCAGGCGCAACCGGCGCTGGCGCTGAGCGGAATCGAAGGTTACGAGGGCGTCATTCACGGCGATCAGGCGATTGCCGGCATCAAGGCCTTCGCGGCATCGCTGGTCAGCCTGGCGGTCAACCTGCAGGACAAGGGCGCGTTTGCGCTTGATCGCCCGATTGTCACTGCGTCGGGCTCGGCCTGGTACGACCTGATCGCCGAAGCATTCGACGCCCAGGCGGTTCGCGATCGGTTTCTCAGCGTGCTGCGCCCCGGCAGCTACGTGGTGCATGACCACGGCATCTATAAAGACGCGCAATGCTGCGTGCTGGACCGACGCGCCGAGTTGAGCGAAGCGCTGCGTCCGGCGCTGGAGGTCTGGGCGCATGTGCAGTCCATGCCTGAGCCGGGCTTTGCCGTGATTGCCATGGGCAAGCGCGATGTGGCCTACGATGCAGGCTTGCCCAACCCGTTGTTGCGCTACACACCGGGCGTATCGTCAGCACCGGGCGATGACGTCAGCGCCTGCAAGGTCACTGCGGTGATGGATCAGCACGCCTTCATGACGGTCGCTGCGGATTGCGAATTGAAGGTGGGTGACATCATTTCCTTCGGCACCTCACACCCGTGTCTGACCTTCGACAAGTGGCGTTCAGGTTGTCTGGTGGATGATGACCTGCGGGTGATCGAGCCTTTTCATACCTGTTTCTAGTCCAAGCGTACGCAGGAGTTATCGCGCCATGAGCCTTCCACGTATCGCCCTGATCGGCGAATGCATGATCGAATTGCAGCAGCATGCCGACGGCAGCCTGCACCAGAGCTTCGGTGGCGACACGCTGAACACGGCGGTCTACCTTTCCCGCCTGCTGGGTGAGCGGGCCAAGGTCGATTACGTCACGGCGCTGGGTGACGACAGTTTCAGCGATGCCATGTGTCGGGCCTGGGCGGACGAGGGCATTGGTCTGGGCAAAGTGCAGCGTATGCCGGGTCGGCTGCCTGGGCTTTACTGCATCCAGACCGATGCCAGCGGTGAGCGGCGTTTTCTCTACTGGCGCAACGAGGCCGCCGTGCGTGACTGCTTCATGACGCCGGCTGCCGAGCCAATCCTCGCGGCACTGGCCAGCTACGACGTGCTGTACTTCAGTGGCATCACCCTGGCGGTGCTGGGTGAACAAGGCCGTGCCCGATTGCTGGAAGCACTGGGCCGCGCACGCTTGCGCGGGGTTCGGGTGGCCTTCGACAACAATTACCGCCCGCGGCTGTGGGCCAGTGTCGAGCAGGCGCGTGAGGCCTATCAGGCGTGCCTGCCGCATGTGGATCTGGCGTTGCTGACCGAGGACGATGAGCAGGCCCTGTATGGCTACGCCGACAGTGAAGAATTGCTGGCGGCCTATCGGGACCGTGGCATCGGTGAAATAGTGGTCAAGCGTGGCGCGCAGAGCTGCCTGATCGAGGCGGGCGGCGAGCGCTTCGAGGTGGCCCCACTGAAGGTAGAACAGGTTGTCGATACCACTGCGGCAGGTGACTCGTTCAGCGCAGCGTACCTGGCTGCAAGGTTGATGGGCGAACGCCCGCAGCAGGCCGCCGAAGCCGGGCATCGCCTGGCCGCTGTGGTGATACAGCACCCCGGTGCGCTGATCGCAAAATCCGTCATGCCGGTTTGATAGCACTTGCCAGATTGCATGCAGTTGATCGGCTAACGCACTGACCGCAAAGCATTTCGCTGGAACCTGCGGTCGAATGCGGCCACCATAGGCGCCTATTCTGCCTGCAAGCCACCCAACGGAGTCTGCGTGCCCGACGATCTGCCCTCTGCGCTTCCTCATGACCTGGATGTCGATCTCACCGCCCCGCGCCAATTGCCATTCATCAGGCGGTTGTTGGCACGCCTGATAGGGCGTGGCCTGACCCGGCTGGGCTCGCAGCACACTCCGTCGTGGTCCCAGGGGCATGCCGACGGTTATCTGAACGGGCACATCGAAGGCGTCCGCGAAGGCTACGCCGACGGTTTTCTCGACGGCCAGGAGCAGGGCCGTCACGTGCTGGTGATCAACGACACACGCCCGACCCTTCATCGCGGACCCAAGGTGGATGATCACCTGTTCGATGACTGGCGATTGGCCCTCACGCCCGAACTGAAAAAACGCATCAAGAGCGACGTTGGCGAGAAACTGCCAGCCCACGCACAGCCCAGTGCTGCGCAATGGAAGATGATTTTCAGCGACACGCCCTCCACCTATGTGATTGCCGGGGCCGGCGCGGGCAAATCCACCTCGCTGGTGTTGCGCATTCTGCTGCTGCATCACTACCTGGGCTTTGAACTGAATGCGATGACCGTGGTGACCTTCACGCGCGAGTCGCGCAAGGACTTCATCAACAAGTTGATCGACGTCATGGCGCTGTGGGGCCACACGCTGGAGCAAAAGCAGGCCAGGGACTTGGTGCGTACCTTCCACTCACGCATTCTTCCGCTGGTGCGCAGCCTGCCTGGGTATGAACAACTGCGAGCGTTCGAGAACCTCAGCAGCCAGTCATCGGGCCAGGAAGACGCGGACAGCAACCCGTTCGATTTACGCATCAACGATGCGCAACGTCAGCAATTGAACCTCTGCTACCGTGATCTGTACGCCAGCAATGAGCGTTTTCGCGAAGTCATGGCGCCGCTGTATCGCCATGCCTTGCAGCTCAAGGAACTGGACCGCGATCACCCCGACGTGCAAAAACGCGTTGCCGTGACCGAGCTGTCCTCGAAACGCGATGAAGAGTGGTGCGACACCGTCGAAGACCTGTGGATTCGCGCTGGCGTGTGGCCTATAAAAGGCATTGAGCCTATGCGCCAAACCGTTGAAATAAATGGATTTCCTTTCCATTTCCACGGTTATATCGCCGAGCTGGATGCTTGGGTTGTACTGGGTCTGGATGCCAGTGAAGACCAGCAACTCAAGCGTCCAGGTGCCAAACTGCCGGTCTGGGCTGAAGGCGTCATAAAGCGCACCCTGTTTCAAGCTTTCTGCAATAAGCCGTTGATATGGATGGATAATTATCAATCGGCTGGCAAGGTCTTGCAGTCGTTGTCAGGCTCGGCTGTGGCCGGGCCGGGTTTCGATTACCGGGTCAAGGGCGAGCTGGGTGCCGCGCCCTTGCTCGACTGTTTTGTCACCGCCGCAAGCTTCATCGAAAACCTTGGGCTCGACGTGCCGAATGCGGTGGCCGACATGAGCTTTGCCAGCGACGACCCGGACCGCTTCTTTTTCGAAGGGCTCAGCCTGTTCTGGAAAGCCTTCGAAAGTCACCTGCTGGCCCAGACCCCACCGATCATGACCTACAACCGGATGTTTGCGCTGTTCGGTGAAACATCACCGGAAAACCTCAGGCAGGTCAGCGATCCGATGTTGAGGCCGTTGTCGCATTTGATGATCGACGAGTTTCAGGACGTGTCGCCACAGATCGTTTCCTGGATTCGCGCCAGCCTGCGAGAAATCCGCCGGCGGGGGCCTGCCATGCACCTGGGACGTATCGCGCAGCGCTCATCGTTGCTGTGTGTGGGTGACGACTGGCAGTCGATCTACGGCTGGCGTGGCAGTTCGCCGAAGTACTTCATGGAGTTTGCCAAGGAGTTTTCGTCACCGGCGACCACCAAAGTCATGCTCAGCGAGAACTTTCGCAGTCATCAGCACATCATTGACGCCGCCGAGCATATTGTTCGCGCGGCCCCGGCCATTGCCGGCAAAAAGGCTCGCGCCAGCGGCGCACCTCAGGAGCTGCTGGCGGTCAAGGTGCTGGACCGCGACGAGGATGAGCTGGCCGAGCGCGTTGCCGAGCACTACAACGACGGTGACTCGATTCTGCTGCTATACCGCAAGGGCAGCGAGAAAGCCCGTTTTGCCGAGCGGCTGCAAGCGCTGATCGACTCCGACGCAGCAAGGGGCGCGCAGGGTCGCCGGATCAGAACGCTAACCTATCACAGCTCCAAGGGCTTGCAGGCCGATGCCGTGTTCTTGCTGGGCGATTGTCAGCACCTGACCGTCTCGCCTTACAAGAATCAGGTCTACCGGCTGGCAGGGTTGGGTGATGCGAACGATCTTCAGCCGTTTGACACGGCACAGAAAGATGAAGTCTTGCGGCTGGCTTATGTGGCCATCACTCGCTCGGCGCGGCACTGTTATTGGTATATAGACGAGAATGCCGGCGCGGGAGAGAGTGCTCACATGCCCAAGGCATCGGACCGGGTTGCCCGTGACAAGCCTTTTTTCGAAGACCTGCGCAGCAAGGCCCGGATGGGCTGACGCTGTCAGTTCAGGAAAAGCCGGCGACCTGCTGAGGCGTATGAGCGCCAAACAGCTCCAGCTCATCTTCGATCGCTTCGATGATGCGCTCCACGTCTGCGGCGTTCATGACGGTGGAACAGGGCAGGCCGGCAATGGCGACCACTGTTTCGCCGCTGGCGCGATCAAACAGGCGCGCAATCATGCTGCCGGGCGCATCCATCGTGGCTTCGAAACCCACCGGGTGGAAATGCCAGCGCATGAGTTGGCAGGCGTTGGGGAACGTGACTTTGGTCATAGCAATGGCCCACCTGAATCAATCGAGCACTTCCTTTGCTCCAAGGGGTAGGCAGACCAGACAGAATTCATTCGGTAAAGCAGGAATGACAAGGCGATGAACCCGTAAACTCACCTGTCGAGTCGTGCTGCTTTCCAGCAGGATTGCCGAGCGGTCTGACGAGTAATGAAAATAGCACTTGCCAGCACTTTTCTGGAAAAATTTTTTATGACGCTGCATGAAAAAATCTATTACATGATCTGCATCATTAAAGGGTATTCATAGGCACATTTCGTGCTGTCGCCAATCAATGGCTGAAGCGCTTCTACAGACCTTATTTGCTTAAAACGAAGGTGGTTTTCATGCACGCTCTGGCGCAAGCTGTCGGCATTGACCCGAGGAACTGCGCATGCTGAAAAAATCCCTTGCTGCACTGATGTTGCTGGCCTCGACCAGCCATGCGGCAGAGACGGTCAATATCTACAACTGGACGGACTATATTGCTCCGGACACCTTGAAAAATTTCGAAGCAGCCAGCGGTTTCAAGACCACTTACCAGACCTATGAGAGTAACGAGGCGCTGAACGCCAAACTGATCGCTGGGCATTCCGGCCACGATCTGGTCTTTCCGTCCATTCACTTCATGGGGCGGCAGATCGAAAAGGGCCTGCTCAAGACGCTCGACAAGAAACAGCTGCCCAACTGGAAAAACCTCAATCCGGTCTTGCTCAAGGCGCTGCAGGGCAGCGACCCCGGCAATCAGCATGGTTTTCCTTATTTGTGGGGCAGCACCGGGATCGGCTACGACGTGGCCAAAGTCAAGGCGGTGCTGGGCAAGGATGCACCGCTTGATTCCTGGGACCTGGTCCTCAAGCCGGAAAACATGAAAAAACTCGCCCAGTGCGGCGTCGCCTTTCTGGACAGCGCGCCCGCGCTGCTGCCGATCACTCTGAATTACCTAGGCCTGCCGCCGCACAGTGAAGTGCCGGACGATTACACCAAGGCCAAGGCGGTGCTTGATGGCGTACGGCCGTACGTGCGCAACTTCAGTTCCTCCGATTACATCAACGACCTTGCGGCGGGCAAGATTTGTGTAGCGGTAGGCTACTCCGGCGATATCTCTCTGGCGCAGGAGCAGGCACACAAGGCCGGGAGCAGCGCGAGGATCAATTACGTGGTTCCAAAAGAGGGCGCACCCATGTGGTTTGACATGATCGCCATCCCGGCTGACGCGCCTGATACCAAGGGCGCTTATGCCTTCATGAATTACCTGCTGCGCCCGGAAGTGATCGCCAATATCACCAATAGCGTGCATTACGCCAACGGTAACGAAAAGGCAGACGCTCTGATCAACCCGGGCCTGTGGACGGACACCACGGTGTATCCTGACGAAGACATGCTGAGCCGCTTGTTTGTGATGTCTCAGGTGCCGGTCAATATCGAATCTCTGCGTACCGGGCTCTGGGACGCAGTGAAAGCCGGCCAGTAAGAGCCGGCCCTCAAATCACCTGCGCCTGATGCAGTTCAGTCAGCGCCTCGGCTTTTAGCCTGGCCAGCAGTGGATCACGACGATCCCGAGGCGTTTGCAGCCCGACTGGCAGCTCATGGGTGATGGTGCCGGGACGGCTGCCCATCACCAGCACTCGATCACTCAAATACAAGGCCTCGTCGACATCATGAGTCACCAGCAGCAGAGTGATTGCGTGGCGCTCGGCCAGTTGCAGCAGCAGGTCCTGCAGTTTCATGCGCGTGAAGGCATCCACCGCGCTGAACGGCTCATCCAGCAGCAGTATCGTCGGGTGTGAATACAGGCCGCGAGCGATCGCCACGCGTTGCGCCATCCCGCCGGATAGCGCCTTTGGCAATGCATTGGCGAAACCGGACAAGCCCACTTCTTCGATCAGTTGACTGACCCATTTGCGGTCGTAGCCGTTATCGTCACTGAAACCGATATTCTGCTCCACGGTCAGCCACGGCATCAGGCGCGGCTCCTGAAATACGAACGCGACCTGGCCCTGAATGCGCTCAACCGAACCACGAAAATCCTGTTCCAGGCCCGCGACAATCCTCAGCAGAGTGCTTTTGCCACAGCCGCTGGGGCCGAGCAGGCTGACGATTTCGCCGGTCTGCAGCGACAGGTTTATGTCATGCAGCACCGTATGGCCGGCGAAAGCCTTGCGATCGACACGAATATCCATCAAAGAATCCGACATTGCTCAGTCCTCCCGGCTCTGGCCGTTGAATGTGTCTCGCCAGGCCAGAAAGCGCTTTTCCAGGCCCGCCAGCAGGCCGTCGCTCAGCTTGCCCAGAGTGGCCAGAACGATAATGGCCGCCAGCACGATGTCCGGACGCGAGGTTTCCCGACCGTCACTGAGCAGGTAGCCGAGGCCTTTGGTGGCCGCGATCAATTCGGCAGCCACCAGAAACATCCACGCCAGGCTCATGCCGCTGCGTAAACCGGTGAACAGACCGGGCAGGGCGGCAGGCAGCAAAATGCGCTGGGTCAGGCGGTAACGGCTGAACCCGTACATCTGGCCGACTTCCACCAGCTTGCGATCAATGCCGCGAATGGCCGCCACACCGTTGAGGTAAACCGGGAAAAACGCACCAATCGCAATCAGCACCACTTTCGAGGTTTCGCCGATACCCAGCCACAGCAGCAGTAGCGGCACCCAGGCCAGGCTGGGGATGGAACGAAGCCCGGCGAACGTCGGTTCCAGATAGGCTTCTGCCTCGCGACTGAGGCCCACCCAGGCGGCAAACACCAGCGCCAGACTGGCACCGATCAAAAAGCCACTGAGCACGCGTAACAGGCTGGCACTGATGTGCTTCCACAGCGCACCGTCAGCCAGATCCCGCAGCGTCAGCACGATTTCGCTGGGTGCGGGCATCTGGTATGACGGCAACCAGCCGATGCGCACGACGATTTCCAGCACGATGATGATCAATGCGGGAACCACCAGCCCCTTGAGTGGCGTCCTGTAGCGCTGCCACAGCGTACGTTGCGCGCTGTCAGGCAAGGCTTGCTGCACGGCAGCAGGCAAGGACTCGTCTCGGCGGGTCATGGGGCTGCGATCACGGCTTTGGAGAAGTCCGGCGTGATCAGTTGGTCGATGACCTGCTCGACGTTCACGCCTTTGCGCACCAGGTCTTCAGACACCAGAATCGGCGCTGCGGACTTGGACGCTTCTACGTCTTTCGCGCTCAATTGCGGGTTGCTCAGGTCTGTGCGGGACAATTGCAGTTTGGCAACGTCCAGCGGCAGGCCTGATTCGGTAGCCAGCAATCTGGCCAGCTCATCAGGGTTTTTCACGGCCCATTCACGAGCTTTTTCGTAGGCGGTCAATACCGTTTTGATCGCCTGCGGGTGTTCCTTGGCGTAGGTTTCGGTGACGCTCAGCACGCCATAGCTGTTGAAATCCTTGTTGCGGTAAAGCAAACGAGCGCCGGACTGGATTTCACTGGCCGCCATGTGCGGGTCAAGCCCGGCCCACGCATCCACGTCACCTTTCTCCAGTGCTGTACGACCGTCGGGATGCTGCAGGTGCAACAACTCGACATCATCCTTTTTCAAACCGGCCTTTTGCAGGGCGCGCAAGGTGAACAGGTAAGGATCTGTGCCCTTGGTGGCAGCGATTTTCTTGCCTTTGAGCTCGGCAACCGATTGCAGGGTCGAATCCTTGCGCACTACCAGCGCCGTCCACTCTGCGCGGCTATAGACGTAGACAGACTTTATCGGGCTGCCGTTGGCCCGGGCCAATACGGCGGACAGGCTGGCGGACGACGCAAAGTCGACGCTGCCGCTGTTCAGGTATTCCAGCGACCGGTTACTGCCCTGGCTCAGGACCCACGTGACCCTGGCGTCCGGCAGCGCTTTTTCCAGCCAGCCGAAATGCTTGAGCGCCAGGCTGACCGGCGAGTAGTAAGCGTAATCCAGGCGCACTTCGGAAGGTGGCTTTTCAGCTGCGTGTGCCGCGCCTTGCAAGCTCAAAGCCACTGCGCAGGCCGTGGCCATCCAGCGAAACAGGGCACGTGGTGTCTGCGACCGAAAAGAAATATGGGGTTGTGGCATAGTGAGCGTCCAGATCAGGGGAACGAGGCTGCGACGACCGATCTGTATATTTCAAAATCAGCAGTCCGAAGCATGTGAAATTCACAAATGGAATATTGCACGCTCTGTGCCAAAGCCCAGAGCACTTGGGCGACAAGGACTTGGGCCGTTTGCTGAACACGCTGTGATGTTGATCTGGCAGCAGCCTGTTGATCTGCTGTTGGCTGGGCAACAGTGGGTTGCATTACCTGTTTTTCGACGATTTTCTGGCAGTTTTCTCTGCTTACCCGCCAGTTTTTTTCATTACGATTGCAACAGAATCGTTTTTTGACACTCCTAATGACCCACATTCTTAATTTCGAAACATGTGCGCACTAAGATTCGCGCGTGATCATGGGTGTGCGCTTACTGCACCTTTGTTCATTGATCCGCAGAAATTCTCGGGACGAACGGCGCAAGCCTGCATATTCACCAGCCAGCTGGCCGATCCCTTCAAATGCGCAACGGACTCAGAACATAATGAATATTCCAAAAATGCCTTTGACCACCCGTCTTCAGCGCCGCATCGCCTGGTTCTTCTTTCCGTCACTGCTGGTGGCTTCAGCGCTGGTTCTGTTCTCCGTGGCTAAAGGTGTGCATGCCGAGCCCAAGAATGGCACGCAAACACTGGTGTTTCTTCGTCACGCTGAAAAGCCGGCGATGGGCCTGGGGCAGTTGAATTGTCAGGGGCTCAACCGGGCCCTGGAATTGTCCGAGGTGCTGCCCAGAGAATTTGGCAAGGCTGACTTCATTTTTGCTGCCAACCCGAGCCGGCATGTGGAAGAGGGTGAAGGCGACCTGTCCTACAGCTATGTGCGTCCGCTGATGACGGTAGGGCCAAGCGCGATCAAACTGGGTTTGCCCGTCAACATCGACTTTGGTGCCAACGACACCAGCGAACTGGCCGACGAGCTGATGCGCGACAAATACCACAACTCGATCATCTACACCGCCTGGTCTCACGGCTACCTGCCGGAGCTGATCAACAAGGTCGCTGAACAAGCATCCGGCAAGGCCGCCAATCTGGTTGATGACTGGACCGGCGACGATTTTGACTCAGTGGTGGTGGTCACCCTGAAGTGGGTCGACGGCAAGGCCACGCTCGATTACAAGAATCACAAACAGGGCCTCAACAACGGCACCGAGGCTTGCCCCAAATCGACCTGACGCCTCTCAACCGTTGAGAGATTTCATCGATTCAGCGTTGTAGCGCTCGCCCGACACGGCTCCGCTGGCCGGAAAGATCGCATCCAGCTGGGCCAGTTCATCGTGGCTCAAGGTCAGCGTGGCTGCGGCGACGTTGCTTTCCAGGTACTTGCGCTGTTTTGTGCCGGGAATGGGGATGATGTCATCGCCTTGAGCCAGCACCCAGGCCAGCGCCAGTTGCGACGCGCTGATGCCCTTGGCGGTAGCCAGCCCTTTGACCTTTTCGACCAATGCCAGGTTGCGATTGAAGTTTTCGCCCTGAAATCGTGGGCTGAAACGACGGTAATCATCTTCAGCGAAATCGTCCACAGTGCGTAAGGCGCCGGTCAGAAACCCACGCCCCAGCGGGCTGTAAGCGACGAAGGCAATACCCAGACGGCGGCAGGTGGCGAGCACGTCATCATGCTCCGGGTCACGCGACCACAGCGAGTATTCGCTCTGCACCGCGGCCAGCGGGTGCACCTTGTGCGCTCGCTCGATGGTCGCGGCACTGGCTTCGCAGATGCCAATGTGCCGAACCTTGCCCGCCTTGACCAGTTCGGCCATTGCGCCAATGGTGTCTTCGATGGGCACATTGGGGTCTACGCGGTGCTGATAGTAAAGATCAAGGTAGTCGGTGCTCAGGCGCTTGAGGCTACCGTCGATGGACTGACGAATGTACTCCGGGCTGCCGTTCACGCCACGCGCATGCGGGTCGTCGCCCCGCACGATGCCGAATTTGCTGGCCAGATAAATCCCTTCGCGCCTGCCTTGCAGAGCCCGACCGAGCAGCGCCTCATTGGTGTGCGGGCCGTACATGTCGGCGGTGTCGAAAAAAGTGACACCCAGCTCCAGCGCACGGTGCAGCGTGGCAATCGATTCCTGCTCGTCGATCCCCGTGGTGTAAAAGTCCGACATCCCCATGCAGCCCAGCCCGATGGCCGAAACCTGCGGACCGTGGTTACCCAGTTGACGCGTAATCACAATGAGTGCTCCTGACGTTTTAAAGAGCGGTCAAGTCTCTGCTCTTTGGTTGGCGTAATAAACCGGGTGATTGTGATTTCACTGTTGGGAAATTCCGAATAATCTAGCTGTAGCTGTAGCTGTAGCTGTAGCTGTAGCTGTAGCTGTACCTGTACCTGTACCTGTACCTGTACCTGTACCTGTAGGAGTGGACTTGTCCACGATCTGCCGGGAACCGGCAGCAAAACCAGCGCACAATGTACATCAGACACACCCGCGATCGCCCGTTTCAGGACCGCTTCGCCCCCCATCGCAGCCCTCGTAACCTCCGGAATCTCCTACGCTCTCCTGACAGAAGCCCCGTTTTTGGAATAACCCGAGACTGGGGGTCTTGCACGCTCCAATCCGACCAACCGCGCTAGCCACAAAACACCGAAAGGAGTACAAATGTACTCCATGAGCACATTATCTCCCCGTCGTAGCGCAATCCTTACCTTCATCCGCGATCGCATCGCGCAGCAAGGGCAATCGCCGAGCCTGGCGGAAATTTCCGAGGCCTTCGGCTTTGCTTCGCGCAGCGTGGCGCGCAAACACATTGTGGCCCTGACCGAAGCCGGCCTGATCGAAGTCGTGGCGCATCAGGCACGCGGCATTCGCCTGCTGAACAGTGAACCGCGCCCCGAACTGCTGGAAATACCCGTGCTGGGGCGCGTGGCGGCAGGCGCACCCATCGGGCCGGATCTGGACATACACACTACCTTGCATCTGGATCGCAGCACCTTTACCCGTGTGCCGGACTACCTGCTGCGCGTGCAGGGCGACTCGATGATCGAAGACGGTATTCTCGATGGCGACCTGGTGGGCGTGCACCGCAACCCGCAGGCCAGTGACGGGCAGATCGTCGTCGCCCGTCTGGAGGGCGAGGTCACCATCAAGCGCTTGCAGCACCGGGGCGATCAGTTGCACCTGCTGCCGCGCAACCCGGCGTATCAACCGATCATCGTCACGCCCGATCAGGACTTCGCCATCGAAGGCGTGTTCTGCGGGCTGGTCCGGCGCGAATGATGGGCGCCGTCGTCAGCCTCGATGCCTTGCTGGACGAGCGCAGGGTCTGGAAGGGGCGTCAGCAGAGTACGCCGCAGGTCAGCCCGCACCCCAGCGGTCATGCGGCGCTGGACAGTGCCTTGCCCACCGGCGGCTGGCCTGCCTCGGCGCTGACCGAAATCCTCATCCCGGCCAACGGCAGTGGCGAACTGCGCCTGCTGTGGCCGAGTCTGGCGCGGCTGTCCGCTATCGGCGAGCGCATCGTACTGGTCGCACCTCCTTACATTCCCTATCCGCAGGCCTGGCTGGCTGCCGGGGTCGATCTGCGTCAACTGGTGGTGATTGAGGCGAGCACCCGCGATGCCCTGTGGGCCGCGGAACAATGCCTGCGCTCCGGCAGTTGCGGTGCGGTGCTGTGCTGGCCCGGCATGGTCGATGACCGCGCATTGCGCCGCTTGCAGGTCGCCGCCGAAACCGGGCAGACCCTGGCCTTTACCTGCCGCCCTCAACAGGCTGCCGCCAACCCTTCGCCAGCGGCACTGCGTATAGCCGTCGATACCCGGCCCGCACAATTGCGGGTGCTCAAGTGCCGGGGCGGGCTTGCGCCGTCTTTGCCCATTCCATTCCCGACCGACGCTTGAGGTTCTTATGCTGTGGGCCTGTGTCTTGCTGCCGCAACTGGCGCTCGACGGCGTCATGCGTCGTCGCAGTGATCCCGATGAACCTCTGGCGCTGATCAGCGGCAGTGCACATCGGCGTGTCCTGCAAACCGTCAATCCGGCTGCACGGGCATTGGGCCTGAGGGCCGGGCAGTCGCTGACGGCGGCGCAGGCACTGGTGCCCAACTTCGCCACGGTCGTCCACGACCCTGCCGATACCGAGCACTTGCAACAGCTGCTCGCCGCCTGGGCGTACGGGTTCAGCTCCAGTGTCAGCCTCAAGTACCCGCGGGTGCTGCTGATGGAAATCGAGTCCAGCCTCAAACTGTTCGGGCCGTGGCCGGTGTTCGAGGCGCGCCTGCGTGAAGAGCTGACCGCGCAGGGCTTTCGGCATCGCATTGTGGTCGCGCCCAACCCGATCGCGGCGCGGATGCTTGCCAATATGCATGACGGGCTGAGCATCGAATGCCCACACGAGCTGCGCCGCACCCTGGAGCAGATGCCGCTGGAGCGCATCGGCCTGAGCCGCGAAACAGCCACTGCCCTGACGCGCATGGGCCTGCGCAACGTGCGGCAAGTACTGGCTTTGCCACGCGACACCCTGGCGCGACGTTTTCCGGCCAGCGTCCTGCAGCATCTCGACACACTGCTCGGCGAGCGCCCGGTGGCGCTGGAGTGCTACACGCCGCCTGACTTTTTTGATGTGCGCATCGAGCTGAATTTCGACGTCGAATCGCATCAGGCCCTGCTGTTCCCCCTCAAGCGCCTGACTGCCGATCTGGCCCTGTTTCTGGCCGGGCGCGACAGCGGCGTGCAGCGTTTCGGCCTGCATCTGGAGCATGTCGATGGCCCCGAGACCGTGATCCCGGTCGGGTTGTTGAGTGCCGAACGCGACCCCTCAATGCTTTTCGAACTGGCCCGTGGCAGGCTGGAACAGGTGCTGGTGGCCTCGCCGGTGCGTGCGGTGCGCTTGCAGGCCCGCGACCTGCCGGACTTTGTGCCGGCGCACCGCGAGCTGTTCGATGAGCGCGTGCAGCAAACCCTGCCTTGGGAGCAATTGCGCGAACGCTTGCGTGCGCGGCTGGGTGACGAGTCGGTCAATGGCCTGCGCGCCCAGGCCGACCACCGCCCCGAATGTGCCTGGCAGCCGCAAAGCACCCGCAAACCGGTCCTGCCGGCGCGAGGCTGTACGCGCCCTGGCTGGTTGCTGCGAGAGCCGCAGCCGTTGCCGGTTCACGCGACGCGCATAGTCGCAGGCCCTGAGCGAATCGAGTCCGGCTGGTGGGACGGCGGCGATGTGCGCCGTGACTATTATCTGGTCGAAACCGCTAATGGTCAGCGCGCGTGGGCCTATCGCAGTGTTGGCGAGCAGGGCGAATTGTTGTTGCATGGCTGGTTTGCATGAACACCGAGTACGCCGAACTGCATTGCCTGTCCAACTTCAGCTTTCAGCGGGGCGCTTCAAGCGCCCGCGAACTGTTCGACCGCGCCTTGCGTCACGGTTATGCGGCGCTGGCGATCACCGATGAATGTACCCTGGCAGGCATCGTCCGCGCCTGGCAGGCATCAAAAGACACCGGGTTGCCGCTGATCGTCGGCAGCGAAATGCACCTTGAAAACGGCCCGAAAATCGTCCTGCTGGTGGAGAACCTGACGGGTTATCAGGCGCTGTGCACATTGATCACGGTGGCGCGGCGAAGGGCCAAAAAAGGTGAGTATCGGCTGCTGCTCGAGGATTTCGATCACTTGCCGGGCGGCTTGCTGGCCATCTGGCTGGCCGACATCGAAGGCGACGCTCAAGCCTGTCTGGCCCAGGGCAACTGGTTGCGCGAGCGTTTTGCCGAACGCCTGTGGCTGGGCGTGGAGTTGCATCGCGGCGCGGATGACGAGCAGCGTCTGGCCGACCTGCTGGCGTTGGCGCAGTCATTGGCCATTCCAGCAGTGGCCAGTGGTGATGTGCACATGCACGCCCGGGGTCGGCGCGCGCTGCAGGACACCATCACTGCCATTCGCCACCACACCACGGTGGCCGAGGCCGGGCATCTGCTGTTTGCCAACGGCGAGCGTCACTTGCGTTCGCTGGATGCGTTGGCCGAGCATTACCCGGACTGGCTGCTGGCCGAATCGTTGCGCATCGCCCGGCGCTGCACCTTCACGTTCGATCAATTGCAGTATGAATATCCCCACGAGTTGGTGCCCAAGGGGCAGACCTCCACATCATGGCTACGCGAGCTGACCGAGCGCGGGATTCGCAGGCGCTGGCCAAGGGGATTGAGTGTGGCGGCGCGGGCGCAAGTCGAGAAGGAACTGGCCCTGATCACGGAAAAGAAGTTCGACAGCTACTTTCTGACGGTCCACGACATTGTCGAGTTTGCCCGCAGCCAGCACATCCTCTGTCAGGGTCGTGGGTCGGCAGCCAACTCGGCGGTATGTTACGCGCTGGGGATCACCGAACTGAACCCGGAAAAGAGCAACCTGCTGTTCGAGCGCTTCATTTCCAAAGAGCGCGACGAGCCACCGGACATCGACGTGGATTTCGAACATGACCGCCGCGAAGAAGTCATTCAGTACATATTCCGGCGTTATGGTCGGGGCAGGGCGGCGCTGACCGCAGTGGCCAGCACTTATCACGGTTCCGGCGCACTGCGTGACGTAGCCAAGGTGCTGGGCTTGCCGCCTGACCAGATCAACGCCCTTGCGGATGCGTTCAGTCGCTGGAGCGATTCACTTCCGTCGCCCGAACGCTTGCGCGAATACGGTTTCGATGCTGAAACACCCATCCTCAAGCGCGTGCTGGCCCTGACCGGCGAGCTGATCGGTTTCCCCCGGCACCTGTCGCAGCATCCGGGTGGTTTCGTGATTTCCGAGCATCCGCTGGACACGCTGGTGCCCGTCGAGAACGCGGCGATGGCCGAGCGCACTATCATCCAGTGGGACAAGGACGACCTGGACCTGGTCGGCCTGCTAAAAGTCGACATCCTCGCACTGGGCATGCTCAGCGCTTTGCGCAGGACGTTCGATCTGGTGCACCTGCACCGGGGCAAGCAGTGGACATTGGCCAGTCTCCCCGGCGATGATCGACCCACCTACGAAATGATCAGCCGCGCCGACACCATCGGCGTGTTCCAGATCGAATCCCGCGCGCAAATGGCCATGCTGCCGCGCCTCAGGCCGGAAAAGTTTTACGACCTGGTCATCGAAGTCGCCATCGTCCGCCCCGGACCGATTCAGGGCGATATGGTTCATCCGTACCTGCGCCGGCGTAATAAAGAGGAAGCCATCACCTATCCGCCCAAACTAAAAAGTGTCTTTGAGCGCACCCTGGGCGTGCCACTGTTTCAGGAACAGGTCATGGAAGTGGCGATCATCGCCGCCGATTACACCCCCGGCGAGGCCGACCAGCTGCGCCGCGCGATGGCGGCCTGGAAGCGCCACGGTGGGCTGGACCCGCATCGCGAGCGCCTGCGCACCGGCATGCTGGCAAACGGCTACGATGCGGATTTTGCCGATCGGATCTTCGAGCAGATCAAGGGCTTTGGCAGCTACGGCTTTCCTGAGTCACATGCCGCCAGTTTTGCTTTGCTGACCTACGCCAGTTGCTGGCTCAAATGCCATGAACCGGCAGCCTTTACCTGCGCACTGATCAACAGCTGGCCGATGGGTTTCTACAGCCCGGATCAGTTGTTGCAGGATGCTCGCCGCCATCACATCGAAATTCGCCCGGTGGACGTGCGTTACAGCCACTGGGATTGCACGCTGGAGCCGCTCGATCACCCCGACAGCACACGTAACCTGGCGATTCGCCTCGGGCTGCGCATGCTGCGCAGCTTTCGCGAAGAAGACGCCCTGCGCATTGAAGCGGCGCGCTCGAAGCGGCCATTCGCCGATGCCACCGACCTGGCTCAGCGCGCCGGGCTGGACTCACGCGCTGCCGAGGCGCTGGCGGATTCCGGGGCCTTGCGCGGCCTGATCGGCCATCGGCACCGGGCGCGCTGGGAAGTGGCCGGCGTCGAAGCCCAGCGCCCGTTGTTCGATGACGTGACCAGCGAAGAAGTCCAGGTGACGCTGCCGTTACCGACAGTGGCCGAAGATTTGGTGGCTGACTACGCCACCCTGGGCACCACCCTCGGCCCGCACCCGCTGGCTTTACTGCGCCGGCAACTGGCTGCCAAACGCTTTCGCAGCTCGCAGGACTTGCTGAGCCTGGAAAACAACCGGACCCTCAGCGTCGCGGGGCTGGTCATCGGCCGCCAACGACCGGGCACCGCCAGCGGCGTGACCTTCGTGACCCTGGAAGACGAATTCGGCATGGTCAACGTCGTGGTCTGGCGCGACCTGGCCGAGCGCCAGCGCAAGGTGCTGGTCGGCTCGCAGTTGCTGCAGGTGTTCGGGCGGCTGGAGTCGAACAACGGCGTACGCCACCTGATCGCCCAGCGGCTGTATGACCTGACGCCGCTGCTGACCGGGCTTGAGGTGCGCAGTCGGGATTTTCAGTGATCGAATCACGCTCGCATCAGGCCCGCAACTTGCAGCGCAAACCGCCCATCCTGCCAACGAGAAGCCCTGAATGTACAAAGACTACCCAGCCGCCTACCAGGTCAGCAAAGGCGCAGCGCTGCAAGTGGACACGGCGTTTTACGAGCGCCTGCGTGCGAATGCGCAACAGCGCACGCTGGTCGAGCAGTTTGAAGTACCGATTCGTACCGGGCGTGCCTGGAAGGTCAAGGCCGGGCAAGTGTTTCGCGTCACCACACCGGCTGGCCCGCAAGTGGGTGATTTCAACGTATGGAATGCCCATGACCCTCGTGAGCGGTTGTGGGCGGCGCGTACGCGGCAGTTGCAGGGCGCGCATGTCAGCACCCATGACCGATTGTGGTCGAACCTGCCGTTTTTACGGCCATTGGTGACGATCACCGATGACAGCCTGGCCAGCTATGGCATCGACGAACATGGCGGGCGCCTGCACGACCTGTTGGGTACGCGCTGCGACCCTTATGTCAAAAAGATGCTCACCGGCGAAGACTTTCATCATCATTGCCACTCGAACCTGACCCGCGCAGTCTTGCCACACGGGTTGACCGAGTTTGATGTGCACGACGTGCTGAACATCTTTCAGTGCACCGGCCTGAATCATGACGACATGTATTTCATGAAAGCCTGCCCGGCGCAGAAGGGCGACTACCTGGAGTTCTTCGCTGAAATCGACCTGCTATGCGCCTTGTCGACCTGTCCGGGTGGCGACCTGTCGTTGCCGATGTGGGGGCCGGACGCGCAGGACCCGTTGAGCGTCTGCCGGCCGTTGGGTGTCGAGATCTATAACCTTGACGCCGCGTTGCTGGAGGGCTGGCAGTCGCCCGAGCGGGCCGCGTATAACGGCCTGCATGGGTTGCAGATTGCCAAGGTTGACTGGGAAAAGTAAGCGCTCAGACCGAACGGGCCATTTTTGCGCCGTCCCAAGCTCCAAAAACTACTGTTATACGTACAAGTCCAACTCACTATGTGTCAATGCTTTGCGTTGGCATATGGTCTGGGGTGTTTTGCGGAAAATTTTCAGCACTGCACAATAGTCGTGTAACCCATGCGTGGCGATTGGTGCCATGCTAAATATGAGCTCGCTTAATGTTGGTGATGTTTAGCTTTACATTTCTCAGAAGTATCTCGTAAGCATCGTCACTTTAGTGTCATGCTGGAGTTGTTTGCTAATGAAAAGGAGTGAAACTATGGCCGGAAAACGTCAGCACTATATTCCACGATTTTTGCAGTCTGGTTTTTTAGACGATCCGGATCACAAGGCCAAGCGAACTTGGTTGCATCGGCGCAATTCGCCGGCTCTGCTAGTGGCGACCAAAAGCATTGGAGTAAGTGAAAATTTCTATTCGAAGATTCAAAGTGATGGTGCGAAAACTCTGGATGATATAATTACTGAAATCGAGGTAGATATTTTACATGAGTTCTCAGCTTTTAAGAATGCTCGAGAAGGTGAAACTGTAGACTCAAAGGCGGCTGCTCGCCTTACGGTGCATTTAGTGCTTAGGACCGCTCACTTACGATCGCTGTTCGAGCAAGGTGCATTGAAGGTTTTTGATGCAGCTATACCTATTTTTTCTGATTCAGACATAATTCGCAGGCATATCAATCTAGGCTCTGTACGAAAAGTCGGCGAGCGAAGGTCAGGCAAGGCAAAAACAGACGAGGAAGCGGAGTCTACGGGTTGTAAATGAGCATTCCGAGCCTGTTTTTAACGCAGCATCACCGAGCGCAGCCACTTTTCGTACAGAGCCTAGATGGTTCAGGTGGGAGTGCAGAGATAAAGAAAATGATTGATGAGGCTCTTTGTGCATTGAGTGGTGAAGAGCTTTCCATGCCAGTACCGTTGGTGCGTCGCATACTTGAGTTTAGAATTCGTGAGAATTTCGAAAGTTTTTTTTATGAAAACAGTTCAGCTATGGTTCAGGTATTAAAAGATACTTTGCTGCCCGTGCGAGACCAGATTCGAGATGCGCACAACAAAATACTGGTAGCAGCAAAGCAGACTATTTGGGAGGATGAGCTGTCAAAGTTGTCTTGGTGTGTTCAAGAGGTAGTTGGGGCTGTACTTCCTGATTGTGTAGCGCTTGCCCGCGTAGCAGGTAAGGAGCTTTCACCTATGTTTTTTAATGGCGCGAAAAATATTGATCTTGTGATTTTCCCTATAAGTCATAATAGGTTGCTTATAGGTCGGGCTGATAATAATAGTGCTATAGATGTAAAGGCTGTTAATTTTGCAAGCGCAACTTGTAGTGACAGCTTTTTTATTTCCCGTCGACCCGAAGACGGGGAGGGGCTTTCCCAGTATATAGGGCAAAAATCTGCCAGTACAATTGATGCTGCTGTTAAAGAGGCTGTTTCTAGCTTTCGGCTAGCTGAGCATGAAAAGAATAATGAAAATCCTCAGCTCTCTAAATCCATTCAAGCGGTAAGTGATTCTTCAACTTCTTTCTCGTTAACATTCAAGGATTTTGGCAATGCCGAGATGGTTCAGGGGATAGGCAATATCTTACAAACTGTTATCGAAGGGCTGGGTCAAGACATTCCGATTTCAGCGCTCGATGGTATTACTTTTTCGCAAGATTACCCAGCTGCAATTTTAGAGCTTGATCGGGGGGTGCATTCGTAAGCAAAAGCCAGTCAAGAGATTATGGCCGGCCGGTAGCCAAGTCTGTAAGAGTGATTCGTGAAGGAAAAGTAAAAGTCCATTTGGTTATTGATGCTTCAATTGCTTATTTTCTACTTTCTGATAAAGAAGAGAATGTGTCGTATTCGATTCATCTGTTGCTCGCCCAACTTTCTGAGGTTCTGCATGCAAGCTTCTACGAGCCTCTTCTTGAAAATGATCGCAATACAGAAATAGATGAAATAGGTAAAATGCTATTTTTCAGCGTATCGCATGCGCCAGTTAGTTATTTTTGTGCGAGAAAAAGTGCGTTCTTCGATCTGGACGCTGGTGAAAATTATGCGACTTTAGTCGAAGATAGTTATGCATCTGCCAAGGAAAAGATTTGTTCAGCAAGGATGGAGTATCGAGTAAGCGGTAATATTGAAATATTACTGAATACAGTATTGCCTCAAATATCATTTTTTTTGACTCATGCGGCCGAGTGGTTGGGCCACAGAGACGGTCTGCCGGAGTCTGAGTTTTTTCCTGGGTCGAAATTGTTGGATTATTTAGAAGTTCTTGAGTTAAATCTGTGGCTAGAACTCTTTGGGCGCGATCTTCGAAAGCTGTACGATACCGATGACCAGTTCACAACTAAAAATATTTTTTCGCTTAGTAGGCATGTCGAACGAATTTTATGGACTTTCCAGATATTTCCTTGGCTTATGGAGGATGGCACAATTTATGTCACAGTTCCCTTTGGCGATGATTTGGCCGCCTTGCCTGTCGACCTGTAATTTTTATCGTAATAATTTAACTACAGTCTGGGAGTTATGAGTTTTTTGTATCAGACAGTAGTCACTGCGTGGCGACCTGTCGTTGCCGATGTGGGGGCCGGACGCGCAGGACCCGTTGAGCGTTTGCCGACCATTGGGTGTCGAGATCTATGACCTCGACGCCTCGCTGCTGGAGGGCTGGCAGTCGCCCGAGCGTGCGGCGTATAACGGCCTGCATGGTTTGCAGATTGCCAAGGCTGACTGGGAAAAGTAAGCGCTCAGGCCGAACGGGCCATTTTGCGTAGCCCCCAGACCATCACCGCCCCCAGCCCGAGCATTGCCAACAGCAACGCCGGGTAGGCCACCCACCAGTGCAGCGGGGCGGTCATCATGCTGAACTCGGACATGCCGCCGATCCCGGCGATCAGGTTCAAGGGTAGAAACACCACGTTGATCAAGGTCAGTTTGCGCAGCAGGGTGTTGGTGCTGTTATTGACCAGATTGCCCCGCGCGTCCATCAGCCCGGCGAACACCGTGGAGTAGATTTCCGCCTGTTTGTAGCACTGGTCGTTCTCGATGATCATGTCGTCGATCAGCGCCAGGCTGGCCGCGCCGTATTGCTTGTTTTGCGCATGATTGCGCAGGCGCGTCAGCACCGCGCCGTTGCTGTGGATGGCGTTGATGTAATACACCAGGCTTTCGCTGAGGTTGAACATCTGCAGCAAGTGGCGGTTTTCCAGTGACGAGTTGAATTTGTGCTGCAATTCCCGCGCGACCATCTTGATGACCTTCAGGTGGCCCAAGTAGTGGTGAATGTTGTTGAACAGCAATTCCAGGAGGATATCCAGTGGCTGGTTCAGCGGACGATGAGCCCCCAGCGCGCTCAGGGGCTGATCGTCAGGACAGATAAGCACCAGGTAGCACGCTCGGCAAGACCGTCGCCCGGTGCCTTACTACCAGCAGACGCTGGATTTCACCTGCGGCCCGGCCTGCCTGTTAATGGCCATGAAATCCCTGCAACCCGAGCGTTCCATGAGTCGGGCCGAAGAGTTGCAGATATGGCGTGAAGCGACCACGGTGTTCATGACTTCCGGCCACGGCGGCTGCAGCCCGCAAGGGTTGGCGCTGGCGGCGTGGCGACGGGGTTTTGCCGCTGACCTGCTGGTCTCGGTGTCTGGTCCGCTATTTCTCGGCGGCGTGCGCAGCGAGCAGAAAAAGCAGGTGATTCGCCTGGTTCACGAGCAGTTCTGTCGCGAACTGGCAGACTCCAGCGTGCAGACACTGCCCAACCGCTCGCTGCACCTGCCACGCCTGCTGGCCGAAGGCGGCAGGCCGTTGGTGCTGATCAGCAGCTATCGTCTGACACGCTCCAAGGCCCCGCACTGGGTGATGGTGACCGGCTGCGACAGCGATTTTGTCTACCTGCATGATCCCGATATCGATCACAGCCTGCACCGTCAGGCAATCGACTGCCAGCACATGCCCGTGAGCCATGCCGACTTCAACCGCATGAGCTGTTTTGGTGCCGACAAATTGCGCGCCGCAGTGATTGTGTTTGCTGCGCGGGTGGATGATCATGCGCCGGTTTGAAAAGCCGCTCAAGCCGTTCACTCAAAGGATCCGGCATCCCGATGAAACCCGTCTTCACCACCCTGTGGATGCTCGGCATCACCTTCAGCCTGACGGCCTGCATCAGTGCGCCGGTCCCGCTGACGGCAGCCACTACCGAGAAGTTGCGTCAGCAGCCGCCGGTTCGCTTTTTGCTGACCTTCGACGATGGCCCGAGCGCCTCGACATTTTACAACCCGACCATCACGGTGCTCGACAGCCTGGCGGACAACCCGCTTGAACCGAACATCAAGGCACTGTTTTTCGTGCAAACCGGTGCGACGGGGGCGGGCAACAGTGATCAGGGGCGGGCGATCATGCAGCGTCAGCATGCAGAAGGTCATCTGCTGGGTTTACATTCGGCAACGCCGCACCACACCAACCACCGCTCGCTGACCGATGAGGAACTGGAGCAATCGTTGACCCAGGGCTGCGCCATTCTGGCTTCGATCACCGGTGCACCGACGCTCTTGCTGCGGCCGCCATTCTGGAACTACGACAAACGTACATTCAGCGCCTATCAGCGGCACGATCTGCGGGTGTTGCTGACCGACCTGAGCGCCAATGACGGCAAGATATGGGGTTACAATTTCAGCCTGCGCCGCCGCTCGAACATGGTCAGCCAGCTGTCCCAGGTGCGCGAACGTATCGCCGCCGGAGAACTGCCCGCAGTGGATGGCGTGGTTCCGGTGGTGGTGAGCTTTCATGACCTGAACCGCTATACCGCGCGCCATGCGCGGGAGTATCTGCAGATTCTGGTCGACAGCGCCCACCAGACCGGTGTGCGGCTGGCGAAAAAACCGTTCTACGACGACACCGCGCAATTGCAGCGCGCAGCCCTGGCGCGCACGGTCAAGGACGATGCGCAACCCGTGCAGCTACCCGGCGTGTGGAACTGGATCTGGGACCACAACGCCGACTGACGGCTGATCAGGCCAGGGTGTTCTTGTGCACATGACCACCCTGAACAATCATCGCCAACTGCTCGCCCTGGCCCACCAGGCAGCTGATATCGCTCAGCGGGTCGCCGTCCACCACCAGCAGGTCGGCAATTGCACCGGCCGCGATGCACCCCAATTCACCTTCGCGTTGAAGTATCTGCGCGGCAACACTGGTTGCACTGCGCAGCGCCGCCAGGTTACCCAGCAACTCCGCACGAATCTTCAGTTCATGGGTCTGGTATTCGTGCATTTCGCCCAAAAGATCAGAGCCATAGCCCATCGGCACGCCCGCTTCGGCGAACAGTAACAGCGCGTTGCGCCCGGCCTGACGCACGTCCTCGATCTTGGCCACGGAGTCGGCAGGCAGGCCAAAGCGTTCGCCGTATTCTGCGAGCATTTCGTAGGTCACCTGAGTCGGCACCGCAAACGCGCCTTTTTCGGCCATCAGCCGAGCCGTGTCGGCGTCCACCAGATTGCCGTGCTCGATGGTCCGTACGCCGCACTCGATGGCGCGTCTAATGGCTCGGGCAGTGTAGGCATGGGCCATGACGTAGGTGTTGGCTGCGGCCGCTTCATCGACGATTGCGCGGATTTCGGCCTCGCTGTACTGGGTATTGGCAATCGGATCGGTCGGTGAAGAAACGCCGCCCGAGGCCATGATCTTGATCTGGTTGGCACCCTGTTGCAGCTCTTCGCGCACCGCCAGGCGCACATTATCGACGCCGTCCACCACGCGGGCGATGGCTCCGGCGCGGAAGCAGCACGAGCACGGTTCGTTGAGCAACAGTTCGCCGCGTGCGCGCATGTCGCCATGCCCGCCGGTCTGCGACAGTGCCTTGCCGGAGGCAAATATTCTTGGTCCGGGAATCAGGCCCATCTGGATCGAACGTGCCAGCGCCCAGTCGGCTCCTCCGGCGTCGCGCACAGTGGTGAAACCACGATTGAGCATTGCGGCCAGAATCGGCAAGGCGCGGTACATGATGATCGCGTTGGGTTGCAACGCGTTCATGCCCAGGTTGGCGTTGGACGCCAGCACATGCACATGGCAGTCGATCAGGCCGGGCATCAGGGTTCTGCCGCCCAGATCGATAACCTGCGCATCTGCCGGGGCAGCTTCACCCTCGGCACGCACTGCTACGATCCGTTCGCCCTCGATCACGACTTCCTGCCCCGGGATCAATCGCCCCTGCTGCAGGTCCAGCAGACGGCCGTTGCGCAAAATCAGGCGGGTGGTATCAGCGGTACTCATGGTTAGGCTCCAGACAAAGGATGATGGCCAGCAGGCGCGCGGTCACGGTAAAGCAACGCGCCGATGCCGCTGACGACGGCGGCAAACATGATGTAGAAGGCCGGTGCCAGGTTGCTGCCGGTCGAGGCAATCAGCCAGGTGATGGTGAAGGTGGCGAAACCGCCGAAGATTGTTACGGCAAAGTTGTAGGCCACCGAAAGCCCGGTGGACAGCACGTGGGTCGGCAGCAGCTCACCAAAGGCGGCGAGAATCGAGCCGATGTAACCGGAGATCAGCAGGCCGAGCACCAGTTCGAAGATCAGCAGTGAAAACAGCCCCGGCATCTGGTTGATGAACAGAAACATCGGGTAAGCACTGAAAAAAATGGCCACCGCCGAGCCCAGCAACCACGGACGATGCCCGCTACGGTCAGCCAGAGCGCCGACAATCGGTGTGACGATGATCAACACCGCGCCGCCCATCATGCCGGCGCTGAAGCCCATCCATGACGGCAAGCCAAGCACGCGCTGGGCATAGGAGGGGATGTAGAACAGCACCGCGTAGGTGCAGACGGTCCACAGCACCACCAGCGAAAAACTGATCAGGGTCTGGCGCGGGTAGGTCTTGATCACTTCGCGCAAAGGGGATTCAACAGGCCTGGCTGCCTCGTACGCCGGGCTTTCATCGACCCGGCTGCGGATGTAAAAGCCCACCGGACCGATCAACGTGCCAATCAGGAACGGCACGCGCCAGCCCCAGCTCTCAAGCTGCGCCTGAGTCAGGTAACTCGACAGGACCGTGCCCAGCGCAGAGCCAAGCAGCACGGCGACACCGATGCTGGCCTGAATCCAGCTGGAGTAGAAGGCTTTCTTGCCCGCTGGCGCGTGTTCGGTCAGAAACGCCGTGGCGCTGCCCATTTCGCCCCCCGCAGAGAAGCCTTGCAGCAGCCGCGCCAAGACAATCAGCACCGGAGCCAGGTAGCCGATCTGCGCGAAACTCGGCGTCAGGCCGATGATCAGCGTGCCCAGCGCCATGAGCAGGATGGTCAGTGATAACGCCGCCTTGCGACCGCGCTTGTCGCTGTAGATGCCCAACACGATGCCGCCCACCGGGCGCATGAAGAAACCGACACCAAAGGTCGCCAATGCCAACAGGTAGGAGGTCAGCTCGCTGCCGGTGGGGAAGAACACCTTGGCGATGATCACCGAAAAAAAGCTGTAGACCGTGAAGTCGAACCATTCCAGGCCATTGCCGATGACGGTGGCGATGACCGCCCGACGGGCTTTTTGATGATGGGTCTGGTCATGGCGGCGTGAGGCGGAGTGTTGTGTAGTGCTCACTGTTAGCTCCTGCATGCGATACACGCAGGGAAGCCCCCTGCAATGGCTGCATTGATAAAGGGGCAGAATGGTTGGGTGCAGCGCAATCAGGTCTTGTGCCCGTTTGCGTCGAGAGTAGGCGCCGGCCGGACTTTGAGAAAACGCTCATTACGCAGGTTTGCATGCGCCGAACGCATGCAGAGCTATGAGGTCATGAAGCTATTTCGTCGCTCAGCCATTTCTCGAAAGCCCGCGCTGCGCGTCGGGGCATCTTGCCGCTGGGGGTCAGCAGGTAATAGCCACCGACTGCGCCGACGCTTGTGCCACAGGCAGGCACCAGCGCACCGGATTGCACGTGGCGATCAATCATCGGCTGCCAGCCGAGCACGATGCCATGCCCGGCGACCGCCAGGTCCACCAGCACCGGGTAGAGGTTGACGGTCATGCGCTGGCGTATCAGCGACGCATCGACCCCCAGGCGGGCGAACCAGTCGCCCCAGGACAGCCACTGACGCTGCCCGTCTTCGAGCATCAGCAGGCAATGGTCCAGCAGTTGTGCGGGCTCCAGCACCTGACCTTTCAGATAGCCAGGCGAGCAATAAGCGTTGACCGATTCGGCGAACAGCAAACGACTGTCCAGGCCTGCCGGCGAGGTTTCGCGCAGAAAATACAGCGCCAGGTCGAATTCGGCGCGGATCAATGAATCCAGCCCGTCGACCACCCGCAAACGGATGTCCACCGCCGGGAATGCATCACGATAACGTCCCAAAAGCGGACCGAGCCACAGGGCGGCCACGCCGCTGGAGCAGGCCAGGGTCAATTGTTGCTCGCCGCTGTGGGTGATGACTTGCGCGGTGGCTTCGGCGCACAGGGTCAGCATGCGTTGAATCTGTTCGGCGTAGATCTGCCCGGCGACGGTCAGGTGAATGCGTTTGTGCGCACGGCGAAATAACGCCCGGCCAAGAAACTCCTCCAGTTGCGCCACCTGCCGACTGATTGCACTTTGCGTCAGGTTCAACTCGGTGGCGGCGCGGGTAAAACTGCCGTGGCGCACAGCGGCTTCGAAAGCGATCAGGTTTTGCAGCGGCGGCAGGGGTTCAATACGCACGGTGGCTCCTGTTGCGGGCAGGTTTTACAAAGGGTCGGGAAAGGGCGTCGACAGCAGCCAGTCTCTGAACACGCACAACGACGGCAGATTCTGAAAGCGCGTGGCATAGGCCAGATAATAATTGCGTCCGCTGTCCAGCGGCTCGAACAGCGTGACCAGCTCACCGCTGCTGAGCTCGTCCTGCACCAGAATACGCGGCACCAGGGCAATGCCGATCCCGGCGGCTACGGCCTGAATCAGGTGCGAGGTCAACTCGAAGCTCGGGCCGGGACGCATGATGTGGTGGGCCAGTTGATTGCTGTCAAACCAGTCCGACCAGGCATTGGGCCGCGACACCACGCTTAGCAACGACTGCTGGGCAACTTGCGCCGGGGTCATCGATTGATAGCCCGCAAGCGCGGCGGGGCTGGCGATGACCACCAGTTTTTCGCTGACCAGCGGGTGCGCGATATAACCCGGCCAGTTACCGTGGCCCGCACAGATGATTGCGTTCATTTCGCTGGCCGCCGGTGTGAGGTCGGCATGCACGATGCGCGAGTGAATGTGCACCACGTAGCCTGTATGTCGGGTGTAAAAGTCATTCATGCGCGGCAGCAACCACTTGGAGCCAAACGTCGGCAGTACCGCCAGATGCAGCGTACCGCCTTCGGCCTTGTGCGCAATGGTTTGCAGGGTTGCACTGCGGATACGGCCGAGGGCGGCGGCCAGTTCGTGCTGATACAGCGCACCAGCGGTGGTCAGTTCGATGCGTCTGCCGTCCCGTTTGAACAGCTCGACCTGCAGTTGCGCCTCCAGTGCCTGCACCTGGCGGCTGACCGCGCTCTGGGTCAGGGCCAGTTCTTCGGCGGCTTTGGTAAAGCTGTCATGCCGTGCGGCGGCCTCGAAAGCGAGTAGCAGTGACATGGAGGGCGTCAGTCTTCGCGTGTTCATTCATAAAACTCATGGAAAAACGGCAGGTTTTACGTTTGCACTGAAGCATGACAGGCGGGAGAATCCCTGTACCCGTTGATGACGCCATGCATTCGAGCGTTTCAAAGCATACGTGCTTTGCATATAAAACGCCTAGCCAGCCAGGAAGACCACCATGATTGCCCTGTTGAAGCCGACCACCGAGCAGGTGGGCCACTACGACCGTTTCCTCAATGCCTTGACGGAGGGTGGCTTTCGCGGCGAGATCGCCAGGGACCACGGGTCGCGCACGGTGCTGGCCACCGACAACTCCATCTATCAGCGCCTGCCACAGGCGGCGGTTTTCCCGCTGGACAGCCACGATGTGGCGATCGTCGCCCGGCTGGCAGCACGGCCCGAGTACAAACAGGTGGTGCTCACCCCTCGGGGCGGTGGCACCGGCACCAATGGCCAGTCACTGACCGATGGCGTAGTGGTCGATCTGTCGCGGCACATGAACAACATCCTCGAAATCAACGTCGAAGAGCGCTGGGTACGGGTGCAAACCGGCGTGGTCAAGGACCAGCTCAACGCAGCGTTGAAGCCGCACGGGCTGTTTTTCGCGCCGGAGCTGTCGACCTCCAACCGCGCCACAGTGGGCGGCATGATCAACACCGACGCTAGCGGGCAGGGCAGTTGCACTTACGGCAAAACCCGTGACCACGTGCTGGACCTGACGACCGTGTTGCTGGGGGGGGCGTACGTTCACAGCCAGGCGATGGGCGCCGAGCAGTTGACCCGCGAGCAGGCGCGCGTTGACCGGGTCGGTGATGTGTACCGCTGCGCGCAGCAGATTGCCGATACTCAGGCGCAACTGATCAAGGATATCTTCCCGCCGCTCAACCGTTGCCTGACCGGCTACGACCTGGCGCACCTGCGTGAGGAAGACGGGCGTTTCAACCTCAACAGTGTGCTGTGCGGTTCCGAAGGGTCGCTGGGGTTTATCGTCGAAGCCCGGCTCAACGTGCTGCCGATTCCCAGGCATTCGATTCTGGTCAACGTGCGTTACGCAGGCTTCATGGACGCTCTGCGCGACGCCAAGGCATTGATGGCGCACAAGCCGCTGTCCATCGAAACCGTCGACACCAAAGTGCTGATGCTGGCGATGCAGGACATCGTCTGGCACGGCGTGGCTGAATATTTCCCGCAGGACCCCGCGACGCCGACGCTGGGCATCAACCTGATCGAGTTCAGTGGAGATGAACTGGAGGAAGTGGAGCAGCGCGTTCATTCGTTTGTCGCGCATCTGCAAACAGACACATCTGTGGTGCGCCTTGGCCACACGCTGGCGACCGGCAGCGCTGCCGTGAGCCGCGTCTACACCATGCGCAAACGCTCGGTGGGCTTGCTCGGCAACGTCAAGGGCGAAGCGCGGCCGCAGCCGTTTGTGGAAGACACCGCCGTGCCGCCGGAAAATCTGGCTGACTACATTCAGGAATTTCGCGCGTTGCTGGACAGCTACGGGCTGCAATACGGCATGTTCGGCCATGTGGATGCGGGCGTGCTGCACGTGCGGCCGATTCTGGACATGAAAGACCCGGCGCAGGCGGCACTGATTCGCCCGATTTCCGACGCCGTCGCCGCATTGACCAAGCGTTATGGCGGCCTGCTGTGGGGCGAGCACGGCAAGGGCCTGCGTTCGCAATACGTGCCCGAGTATTTCGGCGAGCTGTACCCCGCGTTGCAGGCGCTGAAAGCAGCCTGTGACCCGTTCAACCAGCTCAACCCCGGCAAGATCGCCACGCCTGCGACGGTGCCCGATGCGCGTCTGACGCAGGTGGATGAAGTGACGCTGCGTGGCGACCTGGACCGCACGATCGACGAGCGTGTGTGGCAGAGCTACGACAGCGCGCTGCATTGCAACGGCAATGGGGCCTGTTACAACTACGACACCGACGACGCCATGTGCCCGTCGTGGAAAGCCACCCGCGACCGCATTCACTCCCCCAAGGGCCGCGCCTCGCTGGTGCGAGAGTGGCTGCGCCTGCAAGGCGAGCAGGACGTGAATGTGCTGACCGCCAGCGCCAGAGCGCGAACTGCCAACGTGCTGAAAAGCCTGGCCGAGCGCACCGTCAACAGCGTGGCCAGAGTGGCGGGGCAGAAGGATTTCTCCCACGAAGTCTATGACGCCATGGCCGGTTGCCTGGCCTGCAAGTCTTGCGCGGGGCAATGCCCGGTCAAGGTCAACGTGCCCGAGTTTCGTTCGCGTTTTCTGGAGCTGTACCACAGCCGCTACCTGCGTCCGATCAAGGATTACCTGATCGGCTCACTTGAATTCAGCATTCCGCACCTGGCGCGCTTTGCGAAGCTGTACAACGCGATCATGGGCGCAAAACCGGTGCGTTACCTGCTTGAGCACGTGGCCGGGATGGTCGACAGTCCATTGCTGAGCCTGATGGACTTTCGTGCCGCCTGCGCACGCTGGAATGTCGGCATCGCCACACCGCAGCGGCTGGCCGCGCTGACTGATCAGGAGCGCAAGCGCACGGTGGTGCTGGTGCAGGACGCGTTTACCCGCTATTTCGAAACGCCGCTGGCCGCCGACTGGCTGGAGCTGATCTCGCGCTTGGGTTATCAGGTCTATCTCGCGCCGTTTGCGCCCAATGGCAAGCCGTTGCAGGTGCAGGGCTTTCTGGCCGCGTTTGAAAAAGCCGCCAGCTTCAACAGCCAGTCGCTGGGCAAGCTTGCCGGGTACGGCATTCCGCTGATCGGGCTCGACCCGGCCATGACGCTGGTTTATCGCCAGGAGTACAGTAAGACGCTGGGCGAGGAAAACGTGCCGACCGTCCTGCTGCCGCAGGAATGGCTGGCGACCGGGCTTGAGACGCAGAGCGACGTTCAGTCTGGTGAAACGTATTACTTCCTGCCGCACTGCACCGAAAAGACCAACGAGCCGGGCAGCGTCAGCCTCTGGCAGAAAGCCTTCGCCCGTGCAGGCCTCAAGCTGGAAGTGCTGGCCAGCGGCTGCTGCGGTATGTCCGGCACCTATGGACACGAAACCCGAAACGCGAAAACCAGCGACACCATCTACAGCCAGTCCTGGCAACCGCTGGTGGCGCGTCACGGCGGCGAAGGCCGACTGCTCGCCGACGGCTATTCATGCCGCAGCCAGGTCAAACGCCAGGATGGCAAGGTCGTGCAGCATCCGTTGCAGGTGCTGCTGGAGCAGGTGCGGGTGCGGTAACCAGGACACGGAGCGTCCAGAACGGCATGCGACGCGGAGCGTCGCACGATAGTCGTCATGGTGAGATTATTCCAGCTCTCACACCAGGTACTTGTTGAACCACCCCAGGGTCCGCTCCCAGGCCAGTTTGGCGGCGGCTTCGTCGTAGCGCGGCGTCGAGTCATTGTGGAAGCCGTGGTTGGCACCTGGGTAGATATAGGTTTCGTAGGTCGTGCCTGCCGCTTTCAATGCTTTCTCGTACGCTGGCCAACCTTCGTTGATGCGCGTGTCCAGTTCGCCGTAGTGGATCATCACCGGCGCCTTGATCTTCACCACGTCCTCAGCATTGGGCTGGCGTCCGTAGAACGACACCGCCGCGCCCAGCTCCGGGTAGGCGACTGCCGCTGCGTTGGTCACCCCGCCGCCATAGCAGAAGCCGGTTATGCCGACCTTGCCGGTGGTTGCGTCATGCTTCATCAGCCACTCGATGGCGGCAAAAAAATCATTCATGAGCTTTTCCGGGTCGACCTTCTGTTGCAACTCACGGCCCTTGTCGTCGTTGCCCGGATAGCCGCCCACCGAGGACAGCCCGTCCGGAGCCAGTGCGATGAACCCGGCCTTGGCGACGCGGCGGGCCACATCTTCGATGTAGGGGTTCAAACCACGATTCTCGTGCGCCACGACAATGGCTGGCACCTTGCCGGTGGCCTTGGCCGGACGTACCAGGTAGCCGCGAACCTGACCATGCCCTTTGGGCGATGGATAAGACACGTATTCGGCAATGATGTCCGGGTCGGTGAACTCGATCTGTGTGGCCAGCGCATAATCGGGGCTCAGCGAGGCAAGTAGCGCGCCTGCGGTCAGCCCCCCCAGCGAGAACAGAGCTGCACGGTCAAGAAACTCGCGCCGGTTGATCTTGCCGTGTGCGTAGTAGTCGTAAAGCTCAAGCAGTTCAGGCGCAAAGTCTTTCGCGGTGAGACGTTCCATCGGCGTGCTTCCTCAGGGATTGGTAGGGCCTGGCAGGGTGATCGACAGTCCGTATTAAAGCAGCCGCGGGCAGCCTTGACATCTGCTCTGAACTCGTCAGCTCGTTGATTAAATTGTGAGTCGATGTATCAAGCGGTACAGACCATTGCCGACAATTGTTCATGAATTCGTTTCGATACTCATGGTCATACCCAACCCGCACCTTCGAGAAAACGTGATGATGACCCTCCAGGCAGAAGACCGCTCCCAGTTGTTCAAGGACACGGCTGCCCAGTTCTGGACACACATCACACCGATGGTCTATCTCGCTCTCGGGATCCACTGTGTGCTGCTGGCGGTGTTCATCACGCTGGACATAACGATCCTCTGGGCTGCGAACATCTTCAGCATACTTGCCTATTGCAACTGTCTTTACCTGATTCGCAGACGCCGCTACCGGCAGACGGGCCAGTTGATGAGTTTCGAGATCATCGCCCATGCGGTACTGGCAACCTGGGTACTGGGGTGGGAAAGCAACTTCAGCTTCTACCTGTTCTGCGTGATCCCGATTATCGCGTTCACCTTCCAACTGGTTACCGTCAAGCGTGTGGTGTTCAGTGCCGCGGTACTTTTGGCGGCAGCAGGGTGCTTTACGTTTCGTCGCCACATGGGGCAAGGATCCAGCTTGAGTAGCGAAATGCTGGAGGTGTTTGGCGTCGTCAACATTCTTGCCGCAACCGTTCTGGCGATCTACGCCACGGCTCTGTCAGTGCGTTTTACATCGTCCATGCAACTGAGCCTGTATCACATTGCCAATCGTGACAGCCTCACCAACCTTTTCACCCGCAGACGGGTGCTGCACCGCGTGCGTCAGTTGGAGTCGCGTCGCCAGGGGCTGTCGGCCTCGATAATCCTGCTCGACATCGATCATTTCAAACAGATCAATGACCTGCACGGTCATGAAACAGGCGATGTGGTACTGCAACGAGTGGCTGAGGTCATCAGTTCAAGCGTGCGCAGCAGTGACATGGCTGCACGCTGGGGTGGCGAGGAGTTTTTGATCCTCATGCCCGACACAGCACTGAGCGACGGGCTGCAAGTGGCTGACCGCATATGGCTGTCCATCCGGGAAAAAGCCGGTCTGATCGACACGCTCGACATTGCTGTAACCGCAACCCTGGCAGTGGCTGCCGTCGGCGAGGGCGAAGCCTTTCAGATCGCCCTCAATCGTGCCGACACCTCGCTTTACCTGGGCAAGCAGCTAGGCCGAAACCGGGTCATGGTCGCTGGGTGAGCCGGCCGTTCACAGCATTCCTCGCGAGCGTGTAGACTTTCGCGCTTTGAGCGGCGGACATCCGTGCGTCGCTCCCTTATCGATTGTGTATTGATCAAGGCATGCTTATGGATCTGCGTCAGCTCGAAGCCTTCGCGGCGGTCATGTCGGCGGGCAGTGTCACTGCCGCCGGGAAAATGCTCGGCCGCTCTCAGCCATCGGTCACTCGGGCCATTCAGGAGCTTGAACAGGAACTGGGCTTTGCGCTTTTCGAGCGCAGCGGGCCGAAGGTCACGCCTACCCACAAGGCGTTCATGATGTATGGCGAGGTGGAAAGCGCGCTGCTGGGCGTGCGTAATATCCGCCAGCGTGCGCAACACATTGCGCAGGAAGAAAACCATCAGATCAAGCTGGTGGCAATCTCGGCCCTTGCTGCCGGGCTGTTGCCCACGGCCTTGTCCCGGCTGCCCGAGCCTCTGCGCCCGCAGCAGATCCAGTTGCAGAGCATGTCTCCGGAGAATGTGGTTCAGGCGGTTCTGTCGAAGACTATGGATCTGGGGGCTGTAAGCCTGCCGCTGGAACATCGCGGCCTGGAGATTCACTGGATCGGCGAAGCGTCCTGCGTGGCGGTGTTGCCAGCCGATTCGCCGCTGGCCGCCCATGACGTGCTTTCAATGGAGCTGCTGCGCCAGCAAACGCTGATCACCATGGCCAACCCTTATCGTTTTCGTCGGCGTATCGACAAGGCGTTTCACGATGCCGGCGGCGAGCCACCGCGCATGCTCGATACCAATACCTCGCTGATTGCCATGCAAATGGCCAGAGTGGGGCTGGGCATTGCGCTGGTCGACCCGTTCACCGCCATAGGCGTACCGCTGCAAGACGTAGTGGTCAGGCCGATTGCCTGTTCCATTCCGTTTTTCTTCGGCCTGATTTCAGCTTTCGCCAGCCCGCTATCGGAGGTCGCGAGTGCGCTGGTGGAGGAAATTGCCGTCTGCGCGAAAGTCCTCCTGCCGGAGATGATCATGCACGAAGCCAGTGCTCACGATGCGCTGTTGCAGAGCATTTATGCAGAGTGAGCGCAGCTAAGTTCAGACTAACTGGTAGCGGCCGGGGCGGCGAGCCGCAGGCTCGCGATCTGCTGGGAACCGGCAGCAAAACCGGCGCATGGGGTGTATCAGGCACAACCAGGGTGGCCAGTTTCAGGGCCGCTCGGGCGCCAACGTTCTGAATACCTCCATAAATTCCATTAAGGAATATCAATATTCTTTTTTGCGCATTGCGAGAATAAAGAACGGCTTTTACTATTCGGATTAAGCATTCAATAGCTTTAAGAATTCATTTATTGCGACATTGGAATGATTTTTGAAGTGATTTGAATCAGGCTCGGGCTTTGCGCCTGATCATCTTTCCGGGTACCGATCAATGTCCGATGTAAACGCACCTGCCGGTCTCGCGGCGCTGGAAGCTCGCCTGCAGCAGGATCTGGCGTGGCTGGATCTGCCCGCCAAGCCTTGGGTCAAGCCGAGGACGAACGCCGGGCAGGCTGTGCTTGATGTAGCAATCATTGGCGGCGGCATGGCAGGGCTTGCGCTGGCGGCAGAGCTGCGACATCTGGGCGTGGCGGCGGTGATTTTCGATCAGTCGCCAGCCGGTTTTGAAGGCCCGTGGGCGACCACGGCGCGGATGGAGACTCTGCGTTCGCCGAAACAGTTGACCGGCCCGGCGCTCGGTTTGCCGGCCCTGACCTTTCGCGCCTGGTACGAAGCGCAATTCGGTGCCGACGGCTGGGCAGCGCTGGATAAAATCCCGCGCCTGCAATGGGCCGAGTACCTGCGCTGGTATCGCAAGGCGCTGGCGCTGGATGTGCGCAACGAACACCGCGTAAGCCGCGTCGCGCCGCGAACGGACGGCCTGGTCGAACTGGACATCATGACGCCTGGGCAAACCCGCTTCATGCTGGCGCGCCATGTGGTGCTGGCGACGGGTCGTGATGGTCTGGGCGGCCCCTGGGTGCCGGATTTTGCCCGGCAACTGCCAGATCATCTGTGGACACACTCGGCCGCCGGTTTGCAGGATGACTGGTTCGAAGGCAGGCGCGTCGCGGTGATCGGCGGCGGTGCCTCGGCGATGGACAGCGCTGCCACCGCGCTGGAAGCAGGTGCACAGCGGGTAGATCTGTTGATTCGCCGCGCCGAGCTGCCACGGGTCAACAAAGGCAAGGGCGTCGGCAATCCGGGCATGGTCCACGGCTACTGGCGCCTGCCGGATATCTGGAAATGGCGCATCCGTCACTACCTGAATAGGCAGCAGGTGCCACCCCCACGCGGCAGCACGCTCAGGGTGTCCCGTTCGGGCCGGGCGCGCTTTCTGCTCGACAATCCAGTACTCGCGGTCGAAGCAAACCCGGCGGGCGGGGTCTGGCTGCAAACATCAAAAGCGCGCGTCGAGGCGGATTTTGTGGTGTTCGCCACCGGTTTTCGGACCGACTTCGAGCTGCGCCCGGAATTTGCGCCGTTCTCGTCGCATATTCGTGTCTGGCAGGACCGCTTTGAGGCGCCGGAAGGCGAAGCTGATAGCGAACTGGCCGTATTGCCAGACCTGGGCAATTGTTTCGAGTTTCAGGAAAAGACCCCCGGCGCCTGTCCGGGCCTGAACCACATCCACTGTTTCAGCTACCCGGCGGCGCTGAGCTATGGTGCGGTGTCGGGGGATATTCCCGCCATCAGCGAAGGCTCCAAACGCCTGGCCCACGCGCTGATCGGGCTGCTGTTCAACGAGGACATCGCGCTGCATTTTGAATCGATGCGCAGCTATGCCGAGCCAGAACTGCTGGGCGATGAGTGGGTTGCGAGCGAGCCTGGCACCGAAGAGTTGCGCCCATGATCGGCTGGGCGCTGCGTCGCTTGACCCAGTCGCTGCTGGTCATTTTGCTGATGACGGTGGTGGTGTTCGTCGGCCTGAATGCCATCGGCAACCCGATGGACATTCTGGTCGGTGAAGACCTCAACCAGGCCGAACGCCTGCAAGCCATCGCGGACCTGGGGCTGGACCAGCCGCTGTGGCAGCAATACCTGATCTTTCTCAAAGGCGCCATGCACGGCAATCTGGGCCAGAGTTTCGTTTATCACGAAGACGCCATGCGCCTGATCCTGCAACGCCTGCCCGCCACCTTCGAGCTGGCGTTCAGCGCGCTGTTTCTGGCCGTGGTCATCGGCGTACCGCTGGGGATGTTTGCCGGTATGTACCCCGATCATCCGCTGTCCCGACTGATGATGGCGGCGAGCATCGTCGGATTTTCGCTGCCGGCGTTCTGGGTGGCGTTGATGATGATCATGCTGTTCTCGATCACGCTCGGCTGGCTGCCAGCCAGCGGTCGCGGCGAAACCCGAGAGTGGCTCGGCGTGCAATGGTCCTGGCTAACCCTCGACGGCTTGCAACACCTGCTGTTGCCTGCGCTGAACCTGGCGCTGTTCAAAATTTCGCTGGTGCTGCGCCTGACCCGGGCGGGCGTGCGCGAGGTCTTGCCGCAGGAGTTCGTCAAGTTCGCCCGCGCCAAAGGCCTGTCGCCGATGCGCGTGATGTGCATGCACGTCATGCGCAACACCATGATCCCGGTGGTGACGGTGCTGGCCATGGAGCTGGGGTCGACCATTGCCTACGCCGTGGTCACCGAAAGCATTTTTGCCTGGCCGGGTGCCGGCAAGCTGATCCTCGACAGCATCAACATGCTCGATCGCCCGGTGGTGGTCGCTTACCTGATGGTGGTCGTGGTGATTTTCGTGGTGCTCAACCTGATCGTTGACGGCCTGTATTACCTGCTGGACCCACGTGTCCGTATCGAGGCATCACGATGAACGTCATCGCAAAGGTCGCGCCTGCCAACACGCTGTTGCAGGCCCAGTCGCCCTGGCGTCGGGTGATTGTCGACTTCATGAGTTCCAGCACCGCGGTGGTCGGTTTGCTGCTGTTGCTGGTCATCGTGCTGTTGGCCGCGTTCGCACCGTGGATCGTGGTGCAAAACCCCTACGACCTGATGCAGCTCAATGTGATGGATGCGCGCATGCCGCCCGGCAGCCTGAACATGGACAGCGGCTACACCTATTGGCTGGGCACCGACGGGCAAGGCCGCGATCTGGTCTCGGCGATTATCTACGGTCTGCGCATCAGCCTGTGGGTCGGCATCGGTTCGGCGTTGATCGCCGCGGTCATCGGCACGTTGCTGGGGCTGGTGTCGGCGTACGCCGGTGGCTGGGTCGATGCCTTGTTGATGCGTCTGGTCGATCTGCTGTTGTCGTTTCCGGTGATTCTGATGGCGCTGATGATTCTCGCCTGGCTGGGCAAGGGGGTTGGCAACGTGATGCTCACCCTGATCCTGCTCGAATGGGCTTATTACGCCCGCACTGCGCGAGGCCAGGCGCTGACTGAAAGCCGCCGCGAATACGTCGACGCGGCGCGCGGGCAGGGCGTTGGTCCGCTGCGCATCGTCATCGGGCACATCCTGCCCAACTGCCTGCCGCCGCTGATCGTGATCGGCGCGTTGCAGATTGCCCGTGCCATCACGCTGGAAGCGACCCTGTCATTTCTCGGCCTGGGCGTGCCGGTGACCGAGCCCTCGCTGGGGCTGCTGATCGCCAACGGCTTTCAGTACATGCTCAGCAATGAATACTGGATCAGCCTGTTTCCGGGGCTGGCTCTGCTGATCACCATCGTCGCGATAAACCTGGTCGGTGACCGTCTGCGCGATGTCCTGAACCCGAGGTTGCAGCGATGAGCCTGCCTGACGTATCGCGCGTGACATCCTCGGTCGAACCGACCCTGGAAGTGCGCGACCTGTGCACCTCGTTTTACACCCGCGCCGGTGTCTTGCCTGCGGTGCGTAATGTCTCGCTGCGCGTACAGCCGGGACGCATTCTGGGGCTGGTGGGCGAGTCGGGGTCAGGCAAGTCGGTCACCGGGTTCTCGATTCTCGGCCTGGTGGACGAACCGGGGCGCATCAGTGGTGGCCAGGTGCTGTTCAAAGGCCGCGACCTGACAAAACTCTCCACCGGGCAACTGCGCGAAATCCAGGGCAATCGGGTGGCGATGATTTTTCAGGACCCGATGATGACCCTCAATCCAGTGTTGCGGGTCGACACGCAAATGATCGAAGCGGTGCGCGCGCACAGTACGCTCGGCAAACGCGAGGCACGTGAGCATGCCAGCCGCACCCTGGCATTGATGGGCATTGCCAGCCCCGAAGAGCGTCTGCGCGCCTACCCGCATCAGCTGTCCGGCGGCATGCGCCAGCGAGTGGCAATCGCCATTGCGCTGTTGCACGCCCCGGACCTGATCATCGCCGACGAGCCGACCACCGCGCTGGACGTGACCATTCAAGCGCAGATTCTCAGCGAAGTGCAGAAACTGGTGCGCGAACAGGGCACCTCGCTGATCTGGATCACCCATGACCTGTCGGTGGTGGCTGGCCTGGCCGACGACGTGGCGGTGATGTACGCCGGGCGCATTGTCGAGCAAGGCTCGGTCGCTGACGTGCTGGATCGTCCGCAACATCCCTATACACAAGGCCTGATCGACAGCCTGCCGAGCCGCAACAAACGCGGTCAGCGTCTGCGGCAGATTCCCGGCATGGCACCGGACCTGCTGTCGATGCCTGCGGGCTGTGCGTTTGCCGCACGCTGCGCCAAAGCGGCACCGGCGTGCGCGCAAGACCCCAAACCACGCGAGATTCTGCCGGGCCATACGGTTCGCTGCTTTTATCCAGGAGCTGGCGCCGATGTCCAGTAATCAGATTCCCCTCATCGAGCTGCATCAGGTCAGTAAGACCTTTGGCAAGCCGGTAGACGAACGTTCTTTTCAAGGCCTGTTGCAGCGCCTGCACCTGGCCCGCCCAAAACCTGTGACCCACGCAGTGGATCGCGTCGATCTGCGCATCCTTCGTGGCGAAGTGGTCGGGCTAGTGGGCGAATCGGGCTGCGGCAAATCGACCCTGGGGCGCATGGTGGCCGGGCTGCTGCCGGTGTCCGCCGGCAGCACCTCTGTGGACGGCAAGCCGCTCGACAGCCTGACCCCACAGGAACGCCGGGCGTTGCGCCTGAAGGTGCAGATGATTTTTCAGGACCCCTCGTCGAGCCTCAATCCGCGCTTGCGGGTCGACCGGATCGTCGGCGAGGGCGCGCTGCTGCATGGCCTGACCGACCGCAAAGGCGCGGATGATTATGTCAGCGCCTAATTGCAACGCGCCGGGCTCAGCCCGCAATTGCGCCAGCGTTACCCGCATCAGTTCAGCGGCGGCCAGCGCCAGCGTATCGGTATTGCCCGTGCGCTGGCGGTGCAGCCGGAACTGCTGGTCTGTGACGAGTCGGTAGCAGCGCTGGACGTGTCGATTCAGGCGCAGATTCTCAACCTGTTCATGGACCTTCGCGATGAGCTGGGCCTGACCTATCTGTTCATCAGCCACGATCTGGGTGTGGTGGAACACCTGTGTGACCGCGTGGTGGTGATGTACCTGGGTCGGGTGGTCGAGACCGCATCGGTCGATGACCTGTTTGCGCGGGCCAATCACCCGTACACCCAGGCGCTGCTGGCGCAGATCCCGCGCTTCGATATTCGCAGCACCCGTTATGACGCGATCAAAGGGGAAATCCCCAGCCCGCTGAACCCGCCTGCCGGGTGTCATTTCCACCCTCGCTGCCCGCGCGCTATGGCGCGCTGCCGTGAGGAAGCTCCAGCGCTGAGGGAGGTTTCGCCGAACCACCAGAGCGCGTGTCACCTAAATGATCAGAGCTGAACGAGCACCTCAAACTCGTCAATTTTTCGCCATTGCGTACAAGGAATCACCCATGAAACCACTCGTTCGTTCGTTACTGGCCTCGGCGCTCGTGCTGGCCGCCGGCAGTGTTTCGGCGCAGGACCTGCGCATCGGTTATGCCGACCCCGTCTCGTCGCTCGACCCGCAACTGAACAACTATGCCGGCGACCGCTCGGTGGCGCTGCACGCCTTTGAATCGCTGGTCAGCCGCCGTGACGACAAGACCTTGCCGGGCCTCGCGAAAAGCTGGAAAGTCACTGACGACACCACTTGGGAGTTTGCCCTGCGCGAGGACGTGAAGTGGCAGGACGGCACACCGCTGACCGCCGACGACCTGGTGTTCTCTTTCGAGCGAGCGCGCAGCGTGCCCGGTAGCGTTGCGTCTTACGCAGGTGCCATGCGCACGGTCGAATCGGTCAAGGCCAAGGATGATCACACTCTGATCATCAAGACCCGCCTGCCCAACGCCAACCTGCTGCCGGACGTCGATTCCATCTACATCGTCAGCCGCCATGCAGGCGCCGCCGCCAGCAGTGCCGATTACAATTCGGGCAAAGCCCTGATCGGCACCGGGCCTTATCGTTTTGTCTCGTTTGTACCGGGTGATCGTACGATCTTTGCCCGCAACGACAGCTACTGGGGAGCGAAACCGACCTGGGACAAAGTCGATTTCCGCTTTATCGCCAATGCCGCCAACCGCACTGCGGCGTTGCTGGCGGGCGATGTGGATGTGATTGACAAGGTGTCGCCAACCGACGTCGAGCGTCTGCGCAAAACCCCGAGCGTCAATGTCTTCGCCTATCAGGGCTTGCGTGCGCTGATCATTCAACCAAGCTTCCGCACCGGCCCGAACGAATTCATTCGTGACAACGCCGGTAAACCGCTGGCTGAGAACCCGTTGCTGGACGTGCGGGTGCGCAAGGCGTTGTCCCTGGCGATCAATCGCCCGGCCATCGACGAGCGCATCATGCAGGGCACCGTGACCGAGGCCAATCAGTGGATGCCGGCCAATACCTTCGGTTACAACCCCGGCATCAAGAACATCCCGTATGACGTCAAGCAGGCCAAGGACCTGCTGGCACAGGCGGGCTTTCCCGAGGGCTTTCAGTTGACCGTGCACGTACCGGGCGACCGTTACCCGCAAGCGCCAGAAGTGATGCAGGCCGTTGCGCAGTTCTGGACACGAATCGGCGTCAAGGTGCAGCTGGAAGTGCTGCCGTGGGCAGTCTACGCAGGCAAGGCCAACAAGAATGAGCTGGCAATCAGCGTGATTGCCTGGGGCAACGGCACCGGTGAAGCGGCTTATGCACTGACCAATATTCTGACCACAGTGGACAGCAGCAAAGGGCAGGGCGCGTCCAACTGGGGGCACTACAGCAACCCGCTGGTGGACAAGGCGCTGGCCGATTCGACGGCTGAATTCGACGAGGCCAAACGCCGCAAGATCCTGGAAGACTCGGTCCAGGTGGTCAGCGACGACGTTGGCATCATCCCGTTGTTCCATTACCAGAACATCTGGGATGCGCGCAAAGGCCTGAAAGTCGAGCCGCTGGTCAGCGACCGCACTGCGGCGACCATGGTCACCGAACAGCCGTGATCTTCCTTTGTTCGCGTAGCTGCTTTTAAAAGCGGCTGCGCGAGTGTCACGACAGCATTGCAGGACATTTCATGACGACCGAGCATTCAAACACACCGGACTTGCTGGATCACCTGTTGGGCATCGAACCTGGCAACCCTTTGCACACAGTGCGCCATGCCCGTGACAAGGTTGCCTCGGCAACCCAGGGCAGCCAGGCGCTTTTTTTCGACCCGGCATTGGCAGATAACCTGCCGCTGAGCGAGCGTCTGTGGGTTGCCTATTACGCCACCCAACTGAGTGCGCAGCCAACCCTGACCGCGTATTACCTGCAGCAACTGCGCGAAGTGGGCGTAGCGGACAGTGTGCTGGCGGACGTGGACGCCAACCGGATCGACCTGCTTGAAGACCCGCGCCTGGCGGCGATCCTGCGTTTTACCCGCACCTTGATCGAGTCTCCGGTGCATGGCGATCAAAGCGCCTTGCAGGCGCTGCAACTTCAGGGCTTGAGCACTGCTGAAATCGTGGTACTGGCGCAGCTGATTGCGTTCCTGTCCTACCAGGTGCGTCTGGCCGCAGGGCTGACCGCCATTCAATCTGCCGGAGCAGCCTGATGAGCGAGCTTATTGAAATCGAAGGTTTCACCAATCAGGTGCTGGGCTGGAAAGCATGGTTACCGATCGTGGACCTGAACAACGCCACTGCCGAGCAGACCGCTGTGCTCGAAGAGAGCCATCCGCAGGCCAGGACCTCGGATTACTACCTGACCCTGGCGCACCACCCGGACATCCTTCGGCAGCGCTCCCAGGCTTTCAACGCCATCATGTACGCGCCGGGCGGCCTGTCCCGTGCCGAGCGAGAGCTGGCCAGCACCGTGGTCTCGCGCATCAACCGCTGCGTGTATTGCGCATCGGTGCATGCACAGCGTTTCGAGCAGTTGGCCAAGCGCAATGACGTGATCGCACAGGTCTTCGCCGACCCGGCAACGGCAGGCACCACGGCACGCGAAAAAGCCATTGTGCAGTTCGCCATCGACCTGACCCTTGAGCCTGCCTCGCTCAACGCCGCGCACATCATAGCGTTGCGTGAGCAGGGCCTGGACGATGCGCAGGTGCTGGATTTGATTCACGCCATCGCGATCTTCGCCTGGGCCAACCGGCTGATGCTCAATCTTGGCGAGCCGGTGTTTCCCGAAGCTGAATAGGCCCGTTGCTGAACGGTGGAATGTTGTACGGCACATTCCGCTGTTTCCGATCAGACAGTGGCTTGGCTGAATGTCACCCATCACTTTTCATGGTTTGTGCCAGGGTCAGCGGTGCCACGGTAACGTTCGAGCCCGGCGCACGCACCGCCTGGCATACCCATCCATTGGGTCAGACCCTGATCGTCACCGCTGGCGCGGGGCAGGTCTCGGATGCCGAATACGCCTCAGGTTTTGCGCCGCAGCCCTGACCACATCAGCGCTGGCAAAGCCCGCGATGGCATGAGTTTTTCGTCTTTGCCAACGGCACTGGGCAAGGCGTGCCAAGGGATGCTTGCAGTGCGGTGATGCTGCAGATGCAGGTTGATGTGGTAAGGCCAGATGAAAAACCGTCCCAGCCAGCCGACGCGCCAGGCGTACGTCCATTCCTGCCAGCCGGGCGTGACGCCGGGGCCGCCGCTGTGTTCGGCAATGCTGCGGATTTTCTGTAGCAGGGTGCCGACGGTGACCAAGGGGATGAACCACAGCATTGCCAGCATGCCCACTTCCCTTATCGAGCATTGCCAGACAAGGCACGCCACAATCATCAGCCACACCAGCGCTGCCGAAATCAACGGTCGGGTGATCTTTGGCGGCGCGCCACCGGCAGCCTTGTAGGCCGCGATGTTGCGCAGCGTATTGACCATCAGCAGGTCACCCAGCAGTTGCCTGAGCAGTAGCTTCGCGCTCAGCGGCTGGAAACGCCACGGCTGACGGTAATAGAGAAACCGGCGCTCCGGGTCCTGCTCGGTCCCGGCGTGCTGATGATGATCCAGGTGCAGCGGGCGATAGAATTCGATGGGCACCAGGCCCGGAACACCGATCGCCAGGTTGATCAGGAAGTCGTTGGTGCTGCGTCGGCGGGTCAGGTTGTAGTGGGTGGCGTCGTGGTACAGCACGAACAGCGCGTGCTGGCGTGCTGCAACGATGAGCATGGCCAACAGGTAGAAACGCCAGTCTGCGAGATAAAGCGCAACGCGGATCGTGACCAGGATGCACAGCCATTCAAGCAGCAGCGCAGACAGGGTGCGCAGGTCTACCGCGCAGCGCTTGAAGATCAGCGTCGCCGCGCCGCAGGCGACACCGATGGCCGCGCCATAGGCCATGTCGGTAAACACATGCTGCCCGGTGGTCATCACCGTCAGCATCAGCACCACACTCCAGACGGCAAATACCCAGGCCTTTTGCAGTCGCAGGCCAGCCATTGCAACGCTGATGGCCACAGGCAATGCCACGTGCCCGCTGGGCGAAGCGGCCAGTGGTGCATCGAGCTGGTACAGCCAGTCGAGCCAGGCAGCGCCGGTTTCAGGACGCAGGATCATGGTGGGCCAGAACAGATGACAGACCAGACACAGGCCCGCCGCCAGAGCACCGGCAAAAAACGTCGGCAGCAGCCATGACGACTGACGCCCCATGTACACGAGCACCGGCATGACCAGCGTGTAACTGAGGTACAGCGGCAGCGTGAACGGGAGCAGGGGAACATGGGCGTCGACACCTGAGGGCTGCACAAGGCGCACAGAACCCATGGGCACATGCGTAACCAGAAAGTACAGCAGGCCGGTGACCAGCAGGTACATCGCCAGCCAGGCGAAGGGCCGATCGACGCTGGAAGCGGCGGAGTGAGGAGGGTGCATGTGGACAACCTGTGTGGATAAAGCCTGTAGCATTCGATACGTGCGCAAGCGGCCATTCAGCCACGCTGACAGGCGCGCAATGATGATTGCAGAGCGGCGGGGCATTGAATTGAACTGATAGATTCATTGCCCTCAGCGGCCCGGCCATTCAGAATCCGGTCATTATGTTTCCATACATCGAAGGCCTCCATGAGTTTGTGCGCGACCGCTCTACAGCGCTCCGATCTGCAACCGAATGATATCGATCGGATGTTCGAGATTTATTCCGCCTGCTATCAGGATACCTGTCGGGTACGATTCAAGCAGGATCTTGACGACAAGACCCATTGCGTCGTTCTGCGTGACGCCTGCGACACGATCATGGGCTTTTCGACGCTGAAACTGTTTGAAATGCACTGGGATAACCAGCCCGGCAGGTTCATTTTTTCCGGCGACACCATCATCACCCCTGAACACTGGGGCAGCCAGCAGCTCGCGTTCGCCTGGTCCCGACTGATTGGCGACCTGTGGCGTCAGGCGCCTGATGTTCCCCTGTACTGGTTTCTGATCTGCAAAGGGCACCGGACTTATCGCTACCTGCGGGCGATGGTACTGGATTACGCGCCCCGTGCGGGGCATTTGACCGAACCTCACGTGCAGGCGTTGATGGATCACCTGGCGCACACGCGTTTTGGCGATGCCTACAACCCGGCAACCGGCCTGCTGTCCTTCAAGACGCCGCAGGGGCGGTTGACCGCAGAGCTGGCGCAGGTGTCGGAAAATCATGCCAGGTTGCCGGAGGTTGCCTACTTCCTGGAGAAAAACCCTGGTTATGCTCAGGGCGACGAGCTGGTGTGCCTGTGCCGCTTCACGCCGGAAAACCTGCGGCCTCTGGCGCGCCGCCTGATCATGGCCGAGCAGCTATCGACGTGCTGATTCGTCAGGCCGGCCCTGCGGACAACGCGCAGCTCCTCGACTTTCAACAGCGTCACGCCATGCGCGGCAGCATGCCGCTGCGCTTTGATCGCAGCCCGGATTACTTTGCCCTGCATCACTGCCATGCCGCCGATCACCGCACCTGGATCGCCCAAAGCCCGGAAGGCGAGCTGCGCGGCTCGGCCAGTCTGGTGGTACGCGACGGCTACCTGCAGGGTAGCGCTGAGCCGATTGCCTATCTGGGCGATTTGCGGCTGATGCCCGACCGCAGGCTGTCGCGCTCATGGATGGCAGAGGTTCAGACGCGACTCGCCGATCTGTCCCTGCAAACCGGCGCGCAGCATGCCTATTGCTGCATCATTCGTGACAACCCGCTGGCCATTCAGTCGCTGCTGGGACGGCGGCGGGCAAACCCGCTGAAACTTGCCCACTGGCGTGGCTACAGCAATGTGTCGGTGTATGGCCAGCGTGGCTTGAGCAGTGCACCGCGCACGCACGCCGGAGTGCGAGTGGTGCGCGCCGAGCCGCGGCATCTGGACGCGCTCAGGGCGTTTCTCGACAGTGAGTCGTCCCGGCAATCGTTCGGTTGCGTGTTCAGCGAAACGGAATTCGAACGCAGGATCAGCCACTGGCCGGATTTTGCCATTGGCTCGTTTCTGCTGGCGGTGGACGAGCGCGAGAACCTGCTCGGCTGTGTTGCGCCCTGGGATGCCGGAAAGATAAAACGGATCGTGGTCGAGCAAATGCCCGTGGCCCAGCAGTTGCTGCGCATGGGCTACAACGCGGTCGCGCCGCTGGCGGGTCGGCCGGGCATTGCCTCGCCGGGTAACCCCCTGCGGGACATCTACCTGACCCATCTACAGGTTCGGCAGCGCGATCCCGAGGTATTTGCCGCCTTGCTGGACGTTGCCTGGGCGCAGGTGCGCAAAGACTATTCGCTGATGCAGTTATGCCTGTATGACCAGGATCCGCTGTGGCTGGCAATGCGCCGTTACCGAAGCGTGTCCCTGCCGATGGACCTTTACACCGCGCCCTGTGGCAGCAATACCCCGGTGTTTACCGAGACTTGTGCGGCGGGTGTTCCGGGGTTCGAGATCTACCTGGTGTAACCGGTCCTGCCCGGCCGGGTCTGGTGCAGCACTTCCAGCAACGTCCGCCAGAACCTCGCCGGGTCAAATCCGGCGCCGCCCAGTATCGGCTGGCCATGGTCCACATCCGGCAGGCAGATTTGCGGCAGGCCCGGCAGTGACAGGTCTTGCATATAGAACTGGCCGTCGTGTGCATGCCCCGGACGCACGGCGTTCAGGCGTTGATGGTGGGTGTCGAAACGGGAGCGTCGCACCGCAGACCAACTGACCACATGCACGCAGTGCAGCGTGTCGGGCAGGGCGGACAGCATGCTCGCGACGTGCGGGTCGCGCTGGCTGCTGATATCCCGGGTGCCTTCGGCGAGCAACGCGCGGGTGACCATCGCCTGACGGAACCTGTCCATGCGATAACCCAGACCCGCGTCAGGAACGCGGTAGCCCAGCACGTCATCGATGATCGGTGAGGGGCCAACGGGCGGTTGCACCAGCGCAATGCCATCACAGGCGTCGAGCAAGGCCGGGGGCTGCGTCAGCGCTGCGAGTGTGTCCAGGCTGCCCTTGCTGTGTGCCAGCACCACGAATCGCTGCCCTGGCTTGAGCCGGCTGCCGAGCACCGTCGCAATGTGTTCGCCCTGCGCAATTATCCCTCGCGAGGAGCGCACCGGCATGCGCAGGACCTCGTAGCCCTCGGACTTAAGCGATCGCGCACAGGCACGGTTGCAATAGAGTATGAACTCCGAATAAAGCCCGGCGACCAGCACCACCAGCGTGTCCTTCGGCAGGCCGAGGCGCGGTGTTCGCCAACGTTGCAGGAACAGCTCGGTCCAGTCCAGTGCGGCGGGCGGGCGCACGAAGGCGGTAGCCGGAAAATGACGTTGCCACTCGTCAAAGCCCTCGGGCGTCCAGATCGTCGTCATGCAGATCGGCCCTGAACACTGCACTTAACGCTGTTCATCGAGGGCCTGGCGAGCGGTGTCGAGCAGCGCGCGGGTGTCGATGCGGTTGGGGTGAAAGCCGGGCACAAACCAGAACAGCCCGGCAGGCACGATGCGCGAAAGCAGGCCTGGATTGACGAACAGCCACCACTGCAAGCGCAGCCACTCACGCCAGTTGCGGTGCTGTTTGTCGCCGCGCACAAGGTGATAGGTGAAGTAGCCGAGATCGAAGGTGAAATACACCGAAAGACTGAGCATCGCCACGCAGCGAAGCAGGTAACGCCACAGCGGGTTGCGCTCGACGGTGCACAGCACGTCATAGGCAACCGCCTTGTGCTCGATCTCTTCCAGGGCGTGCCAGCGCCACAGGCCGGCCATCGTCGGGTCGGCGTTCTTGAGGTACGCCGGGTTACGCAAAAGCTGATCGGACAGTATCGCGGTGATGTGTTCCAAGCTCGCGGTCAGGGCCAGTCGGAAGCTGGCCGGCAGCCGCGCGCTTTCCTTTCTGCGTCTGAGCAGCATGCGCTCCAGCGTTTCGACCGGCGCGCCTTGTGCACAAAGGCGCTGGTTGTAGGCGCGGTGCTCGCGCATGTGTGACGCTTCCTGATAGATGAAGTCGTCGACAGCCTTGTCGAGCGCGCTGTCCTTGTCGAGCTTGTGGCGAAAATGCACCACGCTTTCGATGAAGATTTTCTCGCCCTGAGGAAACATGAACGACAGGCAGTCGAAAAAGCGCGTGGTGTGTGCCCGGCCTGCGTGCCAGTAACGCGGGACGCGGTCATCGAAGGTAAAGCGTATCGAGCGGTGCACGATAACCTGCGGGGGAAGCTGCGCCGCCGAGCGTCGGGACAGGATGCGTTTGAACAGCGACATGGTGCTCGGCTTACCGTGATGATCAGGGCCGACAGTGTGCCAGAGTCCGGCAGGCTTGAAACGGCCAAATAACCGTCGTGACGCGCAGGCAGGTATACTCCGCATTTTTACACACGGTTACTTATGAGCACGTATAAGGATATTTTGTCGGCACGCCGCTTCGACACGGCGAATCTGGCGGTGCTGGCCGTGCAGACGCTGCTCTGGGGTGCGACCCTCACCTGGCTGTCACACACCGACGCAGGCGCCTGGAAATGGCTGATCCTGATTCCGTTCTGCCTGGTCATGCAAGGCGTGTTTTCGATGATGCACGAGGCGTTTCACAGCCTTGCGCACAGCAACAAGACCACCAATTACCTGATGATGTGCTGGGCCTCCACCCTGTTTGGCGCCTCCGCAACGCTGATCCACATCAACCACCTGGGGCACCACACGCGAAACCGCACCCGTGCCGAACTTGCAGATTTCGCCATGCCGGATGAATCGCTGCTGCGCAAACGCCTGGAATACTACTTTGCGGTGCTCGGCGGTATCTGGCTGGCGGCGTTCATCGGCAGCCTGCTGTTGCCTTTGCTGCCACCGCGAGTGGCCGATCGCTGGTCGCAGAGCGGCGAGGTCAACACCTATGCGGCGGCGTTCAAGGACTTTTCCATCAGCGACTTTCGGCGTATCCGCAAGGAAGTCATCGCAGGCATCATCGTGTGGCTGGCGTGCGCGTACCTGTTTGGCTGGACCTGGGAAGTGGTGCTGATAACCTACATCGCCTTCGGTTTTTCCTGGTCGTCACTGCAGTGGGTGTACCACATGCGCACCCCGATCGATGTTGTCGAAGGTGCCTACAACATGCGTGCGCCGCGTGTGGTTCGCTGGGCGTTTCTCAACTTCAACTACAACCTGACTCATCACCGCCATTCGCATATGCACTGGCAGCACATGCATGCGGCCTCCAACCTCAAGGAAACCCGGCCTTTGTGGTTCGGCTGGCTGCAAGTGTTCACGCCGCCGCAGCGCCTGCCCGATGACCTGTCCACGCTCGACAAGACCTACTTTTGATGCAGGCCGATGGCGACGTGAGAAGAGCCCTGTGGCAGTCATTCATCGACAGCACGCACGCCACGCTGGACCACTGGCAGACGCATTTCGAGCACCCCGAGCAGGCTCAGGAGCGTTTGTTGCGGGGTATGTTGTCGGCCAATCGCGACTGCGCGTTTGGCCGTGTCCACGACTTTGCCGGCATCCGCAACGCTGGCGACTTTCGCGATAAGGTGCCGATGCACACTTACGCTCAATTGCAGCCCTGGATCGAACGCGCCCAGCACGAAAGCGGCGCGGTGCTGACCACTCGCCCGCCATTGTTTTTCGAGCGCAGCAGCGGCAACAGCGCGTTGCAGAAACTCATCCCCTACACGCCGGAATTTCTTGCGCAGTTGCAGGGTTCACTGACGGTATGGCTGGCTGATATGTACCGCCAGGTGCCGGAAATCAGCCACGGCAGTGGCTATTGGTCAATGTCGCCGCCTTTGCAGCAACCGGCGGTGAGCGCCAATGGCATCCCGGTGGGCAGTGTCAGCGATCTGCAATACCTGCAAGGCAGTGCGATTGCCGGGCTGGCGGGCACGTTACTGATTCCCGACTTGGCTCATGATGTAGTGCACTGGCGCAGGCAGACACTGCTGGCCTTGGTTGCCGACGCCGACCTGAGCTTTATCAGCGTGTGGAGCCCGACGTTTCTGACCAGCCTGCTGCAACCGCTGTTCGACACCGAACGGCAGACCTGTGCCTGGCTCGAAGCGATGCTGCCAGCATCGCGCAAACTGGCCCTGCGCCATGCACGCGCGCAGGGCGTCTTCACCGAGTTATGGCCGCGTCTGGCAGCGGTCAGTTGCTGGATGGACGGACCGAGTCATGGGTACGCCGTGCAATTGGCGGCGCTTTTTCCTCAGGCGCGCTGGTTGCCAAAAGGCTTGTTCGCTACCGAAGGCGTGGTCAGTGTGCCGTTTGGCGAAGGGCAGGGCTGTCCACTGGCGATTGGCAGTCATTATCTGGAATTTGTCGGTGACGACGGGCTGCCGAGAGGCGCTCGCTCGTTACGCATGGGCGAAACCGCGCAAGTCTTGCTGACCACCGGGGCGGGGCTTTACCGGTATGTCTTGGGCGATCGGGTGCGCATGGTCGGCAACCATGCAGGTACACCGCGCGTGGCGTTTGTCGGGCGCAGCGCAAGTGCCTGCGATCTGGTGGGTGAGAAACTGGATGAACAGCTGGTCGAGGGCGTTCTGGCGCAGTGCATCGACAGTGCAGACAGCGCCTGCCTGATCCCTGACTCCAGAAATACACCGCCGCATTATGTGGCCCTTGTGTCGACATCAGCGGTTACACCCGGCCAGGTGTTGGCAAACAGCATTGAAACAGTGCTGCAAGGCTCCTTTCACTATGCCCATGCGCGCACGCTGGGCCAGTTGGGGCCATTGCGTGTGCGCTTTGTCAGTGGCGGCGCGCAAACACTGGCAGCGCTGCTGCAACGCGCAGCGGAGGCAACCGGCGTTCGTGCGGGCGACGTCAAGCCGCGTGCACTGATCAGTCGTCTGGACACGGCCAATGCGCTCCTAGCAATCACGGAAGAATTCGAATGCCCGCACCTCTGACCGACACACCTGAAGACGGTACGCGTGAGCAATGGTATGTGGCGTGCACACAGAAGCAGTTGCGCCAAGGCAAACCTTACCGGGCGACGATTCTTGGCCTGAACATCGTGCTTTTTCGCCAGCGCAGCGGCCAGGCGGCGGCGCTGCTCGACCAGTGCGTGCACCGTGGCACTCGGCTGTCGGCAGGCAAAATCACGGATGATTGCCTGGTGTGCCCGTATCACGGCTGGCGCTACGACGCGAACGGGCATGTGGTGCATATTCCCAGCGTGGATGCCGGGCAGGGCGAACCGAAGTCGCCCGGTTATCGCTATCGGCAGCGTCATTTTGCAGTGTGCGAGCAGGATGGGTTGGTCTGGGTGTACACCGGCGCAGGCGATGCTCATGACACCCCGATCTTCCGGCTTCCTGCCTATGGCGAGCGTCCGTGGCAATCCTATTTCATGATCAACACCTTCGACGCCGATGTGGGCAGTCTGGTGCAGAACTTTCTCGATGTGCCGCATACGGTGTTCGTTCATGAGGGTATTTTTCGCTCAAGCAGCGGTCGGGCGATGGAGGCGACGCTGGCCTGCAAGGCGCAGAGCATCGAGGTGGTTTACCACGATGAAGTGGACGAGATAGGCCTGATGCAATGGCTGACCAACCCGGACGGCGAACCGCTGGTGCACACGGATCGCTTTCTGGCGCCGAATGTGACCTTTTGTGACTACCTGTGGGGCGCACGCTCCGGCTTTTTAATCGTCAGCCAGATCACTCCGGTCAATGCTCGCCAGTCACGCGTCTATACCTACATCGCCTACCGGTTTCCGATGCCCCGCTGGGTGTTGAGAATGCTGCGCCCGTTCATTCATCTGTACACGCACATCGTGATTCAGCAGGACGTCAAGATCATTCGCGCGCACCGCGAAGGTCTCGACAACGTGGCGAATTTCAAACCGTGCAACGTGCCTGCCGACGCCATACATGTGGGCGTCGAGCAGTTGCTGGCGGCGGTCCGACACGGCGAGGCGCTGCCGGAAGCACAGCGTCGCGAACGGCGGATTCGATTCGAGCTTTGATAGCCGGGTATTTCAACCGGCTTTAAGCCTGGGCTGCACTGAATCTGCCAATTGCGTCAGTATCAGGCAGCACGACACCGCCCCCGCATCCAGCACACCCACCGAGCGTTCACCCAGACGGCTGGCGCGGCCGATTTTTGCCATCAGGTCCTTGGTCGAGTCGCGCCCCTGTGCTGCGGCGTTTTTCATTGCATCAAGGGCTTCATTGAATGAGGCGCCATTGGCGTGTGCCTGCTCGAAGGCTTCGACTGCCGGAATCAAAGTGTCCATCAGGCATTTGTCGCCGATACCGGCTTCGGTAATGTCCTGCAACCAGGCGCGGCTGTCCGGCACCGTCGGCGACATGATGGGTTACGATTTCATCGACATTCATGGCCAGCCAGCGGTCAACACCATTCAGGGCAGGGTGATCGGCCTGACCGTGCAGGAGCTGTTTCGCATCCCGGACGTGGTGGCCATCGCCAGTGAAAACACCAAGGCGGCGGCGACATTAGGGGCTTTGCGCTCGGGCGTGATCAACACACTGGCGACAACGGTCACCAACGCCCACACCATCCTTGCCCTGGATGACGCGACGCGCAAAGGCTGATGAACCGGCGCAGCATCGCAGTAAGAGGGGCGTTACGGCTTGATTGAAGACAGAAGGGCTGAGGGAAAAGGCCGGGTACGGCCCTTTCTGTTATTCGGCTGTTTTGTTTCACGTTATTTCAAGACTTGAACGCCAGCAGACACAGGTGACGCTTCGCAACCCGAAAGCCTCAGCCACCCGCCATCCAGCGTGCCAGCCCATGCCGCCCACTGACCCCCAGTTTGGCGGTGGCGCGCTTGAGGTAGGTTTCCACCGAGCTGTTCTTGACCTTCAGCCGCGCAGCCATTTCAGCCACGGTTCCGCCTGTCAACAGGCCCAGGCAAACCTCCTGTTCGCGTGCGGACAGCGTGATCGAATCCTGCGCCAGTCGGCCGCTGAACGCCTGATCCAGAGAGCCGGGCTCCGGCTCTTGGCGTGCGCCCCGGCTGCCAGCCTGGACGAGGCTTTGTGCGTGATGTTCGACCAGCGGCAACAAGGTGTCAGACAGGCTTTTGAGCAACGACAGTTCGCTCAGGGAAAACGCGCGCAGGGTCGTCAGGCGGTAAAAGCAGATGATCCGCCGACGGTCGCCCTGGCTTGAAACCAGATTGCACTGGTGGGTGTTGCGCTGCGGGTGTTGTTTGCTCAGCGGGGTCTTTAGCTGCACCAGCAAGGGGTCCTGCATGTGCAGGATGCTCGGCAGCAGCGGATGGTTCGGCGCTTCAGTGGTGGGCGGGTCGTATTGCAGGCCGGCACCGCCGAGCAGGTTGATACGGCTGATGCTGCTCTGGCGCAGGTCCAGCGTCCATTCACTGAGGCCAAGCCCGTGAATGGGCACCAGTGCATCCACCAGTTGCAGCATGTGCCCGGCAAATGTAGCGCAGCCGGTGCTGGAGACGAGTTGAGCCAACTGCTGATAAAAACGCGGATCGCTACTGTATTCGGGGTATTGCGCCGTGTTCATCCTGAGCTTTCCTGATTCCGACCGCGCAACAAAGGACCATGGTCGGCTCGTGCGCGGCAACTGCTGTTTGCAATGACTGATAAGTCTGATTGTGACACTGGGTCTTTGGGTATTCAGCCTAAGCTTTTATCCTGCGTCTGTAGCGGAAAACAGGGACAGAGTAGCAAGCGGATACACATGCCGCTGCCACGATTGATGGCTATACGCCAGTGTCCGGGTTTCAGGGGCCATACATCGGCCAGTTGGCAGTGCCTAATCCGCGGATTATCTGCCAAGAAGGACCTTGAGCCATGCGTGCCTCTGTCGCCCCAACATTCTCCCTGACCGCCGCCCAGCGTGACATCTGGCTTGACCAGATCAGCCGTGGCGATTCTCCGCTCTACAACATCGGCGGCTACCTGCAGATAACCGGACCGATGGATGCCCAGGCCCTGCAGCGTGCGCTGGCGCAACTGGTTGCAGCCCACGAAGGCTTGCGCACCGTGTTGATGCCAGGGGCCGGCGCGGATGGCTTGCCTCTTCAGACTTACGCGGCGTCCATACCCATGCCGCTGGCAGTGCACGACTTCAGCGATCACCTCGATCCGGCCAGCTCAGCCTTGGCGCTGATCAGCGAGCAGATGCAGCGTCCGTGTGTTTTCGATGGCCGTCCCTTGGTCGAGTTTTGCCTGATTCGTCTGGCCACGGATCGTTACTGGCTGGCCAGCCAGGCCCACCACCTGATTCTTGACGGGTGGGGTTTCGGGCAGATGATGAAGTCACTGGGTGAGCTGTACACCGCGCAGGTCGAGGGCCATAGCCTTGAACTCGACGCGCCGCGCTACAGCGATTTCATCGTCGACGACGTCCGGTATCACGCATCGCCACGCTTCGCCAAGGACAAGGCCTACTGGCTGGATAAATACCAGAATCTGCCCGAGCCATTGCTGGTGTCTCGCTATCACAACCGCCGGTCAACCGATCCGGCACCGTCGCATGCCTGGGTGCAGGCGCTGCCCGAAGCGCTGCATGCGCGCATGAAAAAATTCGCCGAAAGCCACAATGCCTCGACGTTTCATGTGTTGCTGGCGGCCTTGCACGTCTACTTCACGCGCACGACGCAACGCAAGGAATGGGTGGTCGGGTTGCCGTTGCTCAACCGCACCGGCGCGCACTTCAAGGCCACACTGGGCCACTTTGCCCAGGTAAGTGCCGTGCGTATGGCCTTCGCCGAAGGGCTGGACTTCGGCGCGCTGGTGATCGAGGTGCGTGACGCGCTGAAACGCGATTTCCGTCATCAACGCTTTCCACTCAGCGAGCTGAATCGCAGCCTGGAATTGTCCCGTGAAGAGCGCGCGCAGCTGTTTGAAGTCTCGGTCTCCTACGAGCTGGAAGACCATGCCTACCGCTACGGCGAGGCCCAGGCAAAAACGGTGAAAGTCTCCAATGGTTTTGAAGCGACGCCTCTGGCCATTCATTTGCGCAGCAACAGCCTCAACGACGACGCCTCGCTGCACATGGTCCACCATCGGGCCTGGATCGACGATGCCGAGGCACAAGCTATCGCGGGGCGCCTGCTGCATATTCTGGAGCAGGGTGTTGAAAGCCCGGCGCTGCAAATCGATGATTTCCAACTGCTGACACCTGCCGAGCAGTTGCACCTGCAGCACTGGAACCAGACACAAACAGAACCCGGCGATGAACCGTTGATTCATCTGCGCATCGAGCAACAGGCCCATGCGTTCCCACATGCCGTGGCAGCCGCGTTTCAGGGACAACACCTGACCTACGCACAACTCAATCGGCACGCCAATGCCTTGGCCCGGCGCCTGATCGACCAAGGCGTGCGCCCGGATGATCGCGTCGCTGTTGTTTCGCGCCGCAGCCTGGAAACCTTGATCGGTTTGCTGGCGATTCTCAAAGCGGGGGCAGCTTATGTGCCCATCGACCCGTCGCACCCCCGCGAACGCCTGAATTACTTGCTGAGCGACAGCGCGCCGGTGGCCGTGTTGACACTATCGTCGCTGGCGGATCGCTTACCGCCGTTGGCGGTGCCGCTGATCGAGCTGGATCACTGCGCGCATAGCCAGGGCGATGACAGCAATCCGCAGGTGTCGGGCCTTAGCCGTGACAACCTGGTCTACGTGATCTACACCTCGGGTTCCACCGGCCAGCCAAAGGGCGTGATGGTCGAGCACCACACGCTGGCCAGTCTGGTGGACTGGCACTGCGCGGCGTTTGACGTGAAGGCGGGCAGCCACACCTCCTGCCTGGCAGGTTTCGGCTTTGACGCGATGGCCTGGGAGGTCTGGCCAACCCTGTGTGCGGGTGCAACCCTGCATCTGGCCCCGGTCCAGGAAAGCGGCGAAGACATCGAAGCCATGCTCAACTGGTGGCGCGCCCAGCCGCTGGATGTCAGTTTTCTGCCTACCCCGGTGGCTGAATACGCGTTCAGCCAGGACGATGAACACCCGACCCTGCGCACGTTATTGATCGGCGGCGACCGCCTGCGTCAGTTTGCCCACAACCGCCGTTACGCCGTGGTCAACAACTATGGCCCGACCGAAACCACGGTGGTTGCCACCTCCGGCCAGGTATTTGCCAGCGGTTCGCTGCACATCGGCGTACCCATCGCCAATACCCGGGTTTATGTGCTTGATGGGCACTTGCAGCCCCTGCCGCCGGGCGTCCCCGGTGAGCTTTACATCGGCGGTGCGGGTGTGGCGCGTGGCTACCTGAACCAGCCGCAACTGACCGAAGAGCGCTTTATTCACGACCCGTTCAGTGACGTCGCAAGCGCGCGGATGTACCGCAGCGGCGACCTGGTGGCCTGGAACGCCGACGGCACACTGGATTACCTGGGCCGCAACGACGACCAGGTGAAGATTCGCGGCATGCGCATCGAACCGGGTGAAATCGAGGCGGTGCTGACCTGCCAGCAAGGCGTGAAAGACGCCGTGGTGCTGGTCCGCGATTTCCATCTACTGGCCTGGTTCACTGAAACGTCTGCGGTCGATACCGATGCACTGAATCATGCGCTGCGAGCACTTTTGCCCGGTTACATGGTGCCGCGAGCCTTCACGCGCATGCCTTCGCTGCCATTGACTGCCAACGGCAAACTTGACCGCCGTGCGCTGCCCGACCCGGATCCTGCGTACTTGCTCGGTCACGCTTACGAGGCGCCACTGGGCGAGGTGGAAATCGCAATGGCGGCCATCTGGGCGCAGGTGCTCGGCGTGGAACGGGTAGGGCGGCACGATAACTTCTTCGAGCTGGGTGGCCATTCGTTACTGGCGGTCAAGCTGGTCGAGCAGTTGCGCAAGGCAGGTTTGCAAGCCGATGTGCATGTGCTGCTCAGCCAGCCGACACTGGCTGCGCTGGCCGCGTGCAACACTGCCGCAAGCAACACAGAGGCGTTCCAGGTACCCGAAAACCGCGTTCCGCCAGGCTGTACGCGAATCACTGCGGACATGTTGAGCCTGGTGTCGCTCGAACAAGCCGCTATCGACCAAATTGTTGCCAGCGTGCCAGGCGGTGCCGCCAACGTGCAGGAAATCTACCCGCTGGCACCCTTGCAGAAGGGCATCCTCTATCACCACCTGACCGCCGGGCAGGGCGATCCGTACCTGCTGCAATGGCGTCTGGCGTTCGACAGCCTTGAGCGTCTTCACGCCTGGGCCGCGGCCTTGCAACAGGTCATCAACCGCCACGACATTCTGCGCACCTCGGTGGTCTGGGAAGGGCTGGAAAGCCCGCAGCAAGTGGTCTGGCGCCGTGCCGAACTGACGTTGCAGGCCGTCGATTTCGAGGCCGAAGACTCACAGATTTCAGTCATTGATCGCCTGCAACGGCGGTATGACGCCCGAAGCCACCGGCTGGACCTGGCCCAGGCCCCCTTGATGCGTCTGGTGCATGCCCGCGATTCGTCGAGCGGCGAAACAGTGGCGATTCTGTTGTTCCATCACCTGGTGCTCGATAACACCGCGATGGAAGTGGTCAGCCGAGAAATGCAGGCACTGCTGTCCAGGCAGTATTCGGCGCTGAAAACGCCAGTGCCGTACCGCAACTACGTGGCACACGTGAACCTGCGCAACGACGACGCGTGCCACAAGGCGTTCTTCAGTGAAATGCTCGCTGATGTCGAAGAACCGACCCTGCCTTTCGGTATACATGATGTGCCTGCAGATGGCAGCGGTATCGAAGAAGATCGGCGCACACTCGACAACGATCTGGCGCTGCGGCTACGCGAGCAGGCCCGCCAACTCGGCGTGAGCGCCGCCAGCTTGATGCACGTCGCCTGGGCCCGGGTGCTCAGCGTGCTCGCCAACCGCCGCGACGTGGTGTTCGGCACCGTTTTGCTTGGGCGCATGAGCGGCGAGGGTGCCGAGCGGGCGCTAGGGGTGTTCATCAATACGCTGCCGTTGCGGGTCGACACCGCGCTTGCCACCCGTGCAGCGGTGAAAGCTGTGCATTCAAGGCTTGCTGCGCTGATCGCCCATGAACAGGCGTCGCTGGTACTCGCTCAGGGTTGCAGCGGCGTGGCTTCGGGTACGCCGCTGTTCAGCGCCTTGCTCAACTACCGCCACAGCGCCGAGGTGAAGCCGCACGACGGCGAAGGGCTGTGGCAAGGCGTGCGGGTGCTCGGCGGTGATGTGCGCAGCAACTACCCGCTGACCCTGAGCGTCGATGACTTGGGCGAGAACTTCGACCTGCACGTGTTGGCCATGCAGGGCATGGGCGCCGAGCGTGTGGCGGGCTGGATGCAAAATACCCTGGAGCAACTGGTTCAGGCGCTGGAACGGGCCTGGCCGTTGGCGTTGGACAACGTTTCGATCCTCGACGCAGACGAGCGCCTGCACTTGCTGGAAGACTTCAACCCTGCCAGACAGGCGTTCCCGGAGCGTCTCACCGTGCACGCGCTGATTGAAGCGCAGGTTGCCAGAACGCCACAAAGCCCTGCGCTGATTCAGGATGGCACCAGCCTTTCCTATGCCCAGCTCAACCAGCAGGCCAATCGCCTCGCGCATCACCTGATCAGCCTGGGAGTCAGGCCGGACGAGCGGGTCGCGCTGTGCCTGCATCGTGGGCCGCAACGCCTGATCGCCATGCTCGCCGTACTCAAGGCGGGTGCCGCCTATGTGCCGGTAGATCCGGTGTACCCGGCCGAGCGTATCGCCTACCTGCTGCAAGACAGCACGCCGCGTCTGGTGCTGACCGAGCACGCGACCCTCGCTCTGGTGGGCGATATCGCTCAGGTGAACATCGAGCAGGCCGAGGTGCATTCGCACCCCGACAGCAATCCCCAGGTGCAGGGCCTTGATGCGCAAAACCTGGCCTACGTGATTTACACCTCAGGCTCCACCGGCCAACCCAAAGGCGTGATGGTCGAGCACCGCACGCTGGCCAATCTGGTGCATTGGCACTGTCAGGCGTTCTCTCTGCATGCAGGCAGCCATACGGCGAGCGTGGCTGGTTTCGGTTTTGATGCAATGGCCTGGGAAGTCTGGCCAGCGTTGTGTGCCGGTGCCGTGCTGCACCTGCCGCCCGCGCAGGTGGGCAACGAACACGTCGATGAACTGCTCGACTGGTGGCTGGAGCAACCGCTGCAGGTCAGTTTCCTGCCCACGCCGGTGGCTGAACAGGCGTTCAGACGCCCTCGGCAGCACCCGACGCTGCGCACGCTGCTGATCGGCGGCGACCGTTTGCGTCAGTTCGACAGCGACCCCGGCTTTGCGGTGATCAATAACTACGGCCCGACTGAAACCACAGTGGTAGCGACCTCCGGGCCGGTAACGCCGGGCGGCCCGCTGCACATTGGCGGTCCGATCGCCAACACCCGCGTCTACGTGCTGGATGAGCAACTGCAACCCGTTCCGGTCGGGGTCATCGGCGAGCTGTACATTGGCGGCGCAGGCGTTGCTCGTGGCTATTTGAACAAGCCACAAATGACCGAAGAGCGCTTTGTCGCCGATCCGTTCAGTGACAAAGTGCAGGCGCGCATGTATCGCAGCGGCGATCTGGTGCGCTGGAATGTCGACGGCAGCCTGGATTACCTGGGCCGTAACGACGATCAGGTAAAGATCCGCGGCATGCGCATCGAGCTGGGCGAGATCGAGGCAGTGCTTGCCCGCCAGGCCGACGTCAAAGACGCCGTGGTGCTGGTGCGCGGCGAGCGCTTGCTGGCCTGGTACACCGAAGTGTCCGCTGTGGAACCCGAAACCCTGCGCGAGGCGCTACAGGCTTGTTTGCCGCCGCACATGGTGCCGCTGGCCTTTACGCGCCTGCAATCGTTGCCGCTGACCAGCCACGGCAAGCTGGATCGCAACGCACTGCCAGACCCGGATCTGCAAGCGCTGACCGGGCAGGCCTACGAGGCACCGCAGGGCGAAACAGAAACCGTCATGGCGCAGCTTTGGGCGCAAGTGCTCGGCCTTGCGCACGTCGGCCGTCACGACAACTTCTTTGAACTGGGCGGTCATTCGCTGCTGGCGGTCAGCCTGGTCGAGCGCCTGCGCACCATCGGCTTGAGCGTCGATGTACGGGTGTTGCTGGGCCAGCCCACCGTGGCTGCACTTGCTGCCTCCGTGGGCAAGGGCCGCGAGATCAGCGCACCGGTCAATCGCGTGCCGACGGGCTGCACGCACATCACCCCTGAGCTGTTGAGCCTGACCCGGCTCGACCAGCCGACTATCGACCGCATTGTCGCCACGGTGCCAGGCGGGGCGGCCAATGTGCAGGAAATCTATCCGTTGGCACCGTTGCAGGAAGGCATTCTTTATCACCACCTGACGGCCGAACAGGGCGACCCGTACCTGCTGCAATTACGCATCAATGTCGACAGCCTGGACCGGTTGAACGCTGTCGCCGCTGCCTTGCGCACGGTCATCGCGCGCCACGACAGCCTGCGTACCGCAATTGTCTGGCAAGGGCTGGAAGTGCCGCAACAGGTGGTCTGGCGGCACGCCGATCTGACAGTCGAGCATGTTGCGTCGGCGCAGATTGACGCCGAACCGGGCGCGGCACGCATGGACCTTGCGCGTGCGCCGCTGATTCGCCTGCTCTACAGCCCGGACGCAACCGGCGCTGGCCTGTCGGCAACGCTGCAGTTCCATCACATCGTGGTGGATGCCACGGCCCTTGAAGTGATGCGCGAGGAAATGCTCGCTCATCTGCGCGGCGAGCCCGGCCCTACACTGCCCGCCGTGCCGTATCGCAACTATGTGGCGCAGGCACGTCTGGGCGTCAGCGAAGCCGAGCACGAAGCGTACTTTCGCGAACAGCTGGGCGACATCGACGCGCCAACCCTACCGTTCGACCTGCGCGATGTGCAGGGTGACAGCCGTACCATTGAGGAAGCCCGGCAGGTAATACCCGACGCACTGTTGCGCGGGCTGCGCAGTCAGGCGCGGCAACTGGGGGTCAGCGTTGCCAGCCTGCTTCATCTGGCATGGGGGCGCGTACTGGCCGCTGCCACCGGTAACCCGCGCGTGGTTTTCGGCACGGTGCTGCTGGGTCGCTTGCAAGGCGGGGCGGGTGCCGACCGAGGCATGGGCATGTTCATCAACACCCTGCCGCTGCGTATCGATCTGGACAACGTCGGCGTGCGTGACGGTGCCCGCGCCACACATGCCCGTCTGGCCCAACTGCTCGGCCACGAGCACGCGTCGCTGGCCCAGGCGCAGCGCTGGAGCGGGGTGGCCGCGCCGCTGCCGTTGTTCAGCGCAATCCTCAACTATCGACATGCCGCAGGCCAGGCCCGCCAGGATGCACAGCACGATGCCTGGCAAGGACTGGACATTCTCGCCAGCGAGAAACACACCAACTATCCACTGAGCCTCAACGTCGATGATCTGGGCGACAGCCTGCGCCTGAGTGTCACGGTGCCATCCGAAATCGGCGCCCGGCGTATCTGCGGCTATGTGCAACAGGTGCTGGCCGGCATGCTCGACGCACTGGAAAACCAGCCGGATCTGCCACTTCAGCGCCTGCCGGTGCTGCCTGCCGACGAGTGTCAGCGTTTACTGGTCGATTTCAACGCCACTGACGTGCATCACGACTTGCAGCAAACCTTGCAGGGCCTGTTTGAAGCCCAGGTTGCGCGCACCCCGCAGGCGGTCGCTGTGCGCGCCGGACGCTCGCAATTGAGCTTTCGGCAGCTCAACGAGCAGGCCAACTGCCTGGCTCATCACCTGATCAAGCTGGGTGTACGTCCTGACGACCGCGTAGCGATTTGTGTCGAGCGCGGCGTTGGTATGGTGGTCGGCCTGCTGGCGATCCTCAAGGCCGGTGGTGCTTATGTGCCGCTGGACCCGAGTTATCCGCGCGAACGCCTGCACTATATGTTCAAGGACAGCGCGCCCATCGCACTGTTGACGCAGGCGACCACCCGCGCACTGCTCGACGATGAAGGTACACCGCGTGTCGATCTGGACAGCGCCGACTGGGACATGCAGCACGTTGCCAATCCACGGGTCACCGACCTGACGCCGAATCATCTGGCCTATGTCATCTACACCTCCGGCTCCACCGGCACGCCAAAAGGGGTGATGGTCGAGCATCGCAACGTCAGCAACCTGGTGCAGTGGAGCTCACGGCTGTGCCCGCCGACCTCGGGTTCGGCGCTGCTGCACAAAACCCCCATCAGTTTCGACGCGTCGGTCTGGGAGATTTTCTGGCCGTTGAGCAGCGGCATTGCGCTGGTGCTGGCACGCCCTGATGGCCAACGCGATCCGGCTTATGTGGCCCAGGTGATTCAGGAACGCCGGATCAGCGTGGTGCAGTTCGTGCCCGTGCTGTTGCAGCAGTTTCTCGACCTGCCGCAAAGCCGCGATTGCCACAGCCTGACCGACATTGTTTGCGGCGGTGGCGAATTGACCGTCGCGCTGGCCGAACAGTTACGCCAGCGGCTGCCGCAGGTGCGCCTGCATAACGTCTATGGCCCGACCGAAACCACGGTGGATTGCAGCGTCTGGACACTGGAGCCTCATCAGCCCGTGCCAGGCAGCGTGTTGCCCATCGGTCGGCCGATCAGCAACACCCGCATGTATGTGCTCGATGCGCAAGACCAGCCCGTGCCGCAAGGGGTGAGCGGTCAGTTGCACATTGGCGGGTCCGGTGTGACACGCGGTTACCTGAACCTGCCGCAGGCGGATGCCGAGCGCTTCATCGACAGCCCTTTTGTGAGTGGCGACCGCTTATACCGCAGTGGCGATCTGGTGCGTCAGCGGGCGGACGGCCTGCTGGAGTTTCTGGGGCGCAACGACGATCAGGTGAAAATCCACGGCCTGCGTATCGAGCCGGGTGATATTCAGGCCTGCCTGACCGCCCACCCAGACATTCAACAGGCCGTGGTGCTGGTGCGTGACGAGCCGCCGGGCGGCCAGCGACTGGTTGCCTATTACACCGGCACGCTGCTGCCCATCGAGACCTTGCGCGAGCTGCTTCGCGCGCGTCTGCCCGATTACATGGTGCCGGCCCTTTATGTGCACCTGCACGAGATGCCGCTGGCCCCCAACGGCAAGCTGGATCGCAAGGCCTTGCCTGCACCGGGCGTCGACGCGCTGCTGACCCGGCCTTACGAAGCCCCGCAAGGCGAGACCGAAACCCTCTTGGCCAACCTCTGGGCCGACCTGCTCGGCGTGGAGCTGGTCGGGCGGCACGACAACTTTTTCGAACTGGGCGGCCACTCGCTGCTGGCGGTAAGCCTGACGGCGCGCTTGCGCCAGGAAGGCATCGAGGCCGATGTCCGGGCGCTCTTCGAACAACCTACGCTGGCGGGCTACGCAGCCATCACAGAAAACATGGAGATTATCCTGTGAGCATCAACGAACTTCTGGCAACACTCAAAGCTCACGATATCCAGCTGACGGTCAAGGATGGACAACTGGTGGTGCAGGGCAATCGCCGTGCCTTGAGCGACAACGGCTTGCTGGACCATTTGCGCGCCCACAAGCCAGCGCTGATCGAACTCATCGAACAGGGCGATTACCGCAGTGGCAAACGCGGGGCGCTGGTATTGCCGGCCAATGGCATCGTGCCGGGCTGCGAGCGGATCACGCCCGGGATGCTGACGCTGGTCGAGCTTGATCAGGTCGCGATTGATCGTCTGCTCGATCTGATACCGGGAGGGGCTGCCAATGTGCAGGACCTTTATCCGCTGGCGCCCTTGCAGCAGGGCATTTTGTATCACCACGTGACCGCCACTCAGGGCGATCCGTATGTCATGCAGGTGCAGTTCGCTTTTTCCGATCAGCCACGTCTGGAGGCGTTCGCCCAGGCATTGCAAACGGTCATCAATCGCCACGACATCCTGCGCACCTCCGTGCATTGGGACGGGCTGGACACCCCGGTGCAGGTGGTCTGGCGTCACGCTGAACTGAAGGTCGACAGCGTATCGACTGGCGCAGGCGTCACGATGGACCTGGGCCAGGCGCCGTTGATGCGTCTGGTCTGTCATGAATCCGCGCCTGCGGACGGTCATGGGGTGAAGGCCACGCTGCTGTTCCACCACATCGCGATGGACCACAGCGCCCTTGAAGTGGTGCGGCATGAAATACAGGCCTGCCTGCTCGGCCAGGCCAACGCGCTGGGTGTGCCGGTGCCGTTTCGCAACTACGTGGGGCAGGCGCTGCTGGGTGTCAGCGAAGAAGAACATGAAACGTTTTTCCGCGAGATGCTCGCCGACCTCGACGAGCCGACCCTGGCTTATGGCCTGCAAGACCTGAGCGGCGACGGCGATGACCTTGAAGAGCACAGCATTACGCTTGACCTGCTGCTGTGCCAGCGTTTGCGCGCCCAGGCGCGAACCCTCGGGGTCAGCGTCGCCAGCCTGTTCCATCTGGGCTGGGCACAGGTGCTGGCAGGCCTGACCGGGCAGCCGCGCGTGGTGTTCGGCACCGTACTGATGGGCCGCCTGCTGGGCGCCGAGGCCACGGAGCGGGCGCTGGGCATTTTCATTAACACATTGCCGCTGCGTCTCGATCTGGACGACCAGGACGTGCGGGGTGCGGTGCGCACCACCCACCAGCGCCTGACCGCCCTGATGCGCCACGAACATGCACCGCTGGCGCTGGCCCAGCGTTGCAGCGGCGTACAAGCGCCGACGCCGCTGTTCAACGCCTTGCTCAATTATCGCCACAGCGCACCGGCGCAGGCATCCGGCGAAACCTGGCAGGGCATTGAAGTGCTGCAGGCGCAGGAGCGCAGCAACTACCCGCTGGTGCTGAGCGTCGATGACTTGGGCGAGGCGTTCGGCTTCACTGCGCAAACGTCCGCGGGCATCGAGCCGCAACGCATATGCGCCTACCTGCAACGGGCGATGGAAAGCGTGATTGATGCGCTTGAGCAGACGCCGCAGATGCCGGTCGCGCAGCTTGATATCGTGCCCGCCAGTGAGCGTACGCAATTGCTGCAGGGCTTCAACGACCACCATGCCGAGTACCAACGCGCACTGACCCTCCAGCAGCGCATCGAACAGCAGGCCCAGGCACGCCCTGACGCCATCGCCGCGCAAGTGGGCGAACACTGCCTGAGCTATGGAGAACTGAACCAGCGCGCCAACGCCCTTGCGCATCACCTGATCAGCCTCGGCGTACGCCCGGACGACCGCGTGGCGGTGGTCGCCCGGCGGGGTCTGGAGACACTGGTCAGCCTGCTGGCGGTGCTCAAATCCGGTGCTGGCTACGTGCCCATCGACCCAGCGCACCCTGACGAGCGTGTGGCCTACCTGCTGACCGACAGCGCGCCATTGGCGGTACTGACGCAACCGGCATTGCTGCCCCGCCTTGAAGGGCTCAGCCTGCCAGGGCCCAAGGCACTGCTGATCGATCTTGAACGCTCGGACTGGCCAGCAAAAACGGGCAACCCACAGCTCGCCGACTTGACGTCAAGCCATCTGGCCTATGTGATCTACACCTCCGGCTCGACCGGGCAGCCCAAGGGCGTGATGGTCGAACACCGCACGCTGAACAACCTGATCGACTGGCACTGCGAGGCGTTTGATTTGCGTGCCGGCAGCCACACCGCCAGCGTGGCGGGGTTTGGCTTCGATGCGATGGCCTGGGAAGTCTGGCCAGCCCTGTGTGCCGGGGCCACGCTGCATCTGCCGCCGGCTGACATCGGCAACGAACAGCTTGATGCGTTGCTCGACTGGTGGCTGGCGCAGCCGCTGCAGGTCGCGTTTCTGCCGACCCCGGTCGCGGAATACGCATTCAGCCGTGACCTGCGTCACCCGACGCTGCGCACGCTATTGATCGGCGGCGACCGTTTGCGTCAGTTTCATCGCGATCCGGGCTTCGCCGTGATCAACAACTATGGCCCGACCGAAACCACCGTGGTCGCCACCTCAGGCCGTTTGTTGCCTAACGGTAGCCTGGACATCGGCAAACCGATCGCCAACACCTCCGTGTACCTGCTGGACAGCCTGCACAAGCTGGTCCCGTTTGGCGTGGCTGGCGAGTTGTACATCGGCGGCGAGAGTGTTGCGCGTGGCTACCTGAACCAGCCGCAACTGACCGCCGAGCGCTTTCTGCGCGATCCGTTTGCCGAGCCGCCTCAAGCCCGCATGTACCGCACCGGCGATCTGGCGCGCTGGAACCCGGACGGCACCCTGGAATACCTGGGTCGTAACGACGATCAGGTAAAGCTTCGTGGCGTGCGCATCGAACTGGGTGAAATCGAAAGCCAGTTCAGCCAGCTTCCGGGCATCGAAGAAGCGCTGGTGCTGGCGCGCGAAGATGAACCAGGCCAGCCGCGTCTGGTCGGTTACTTCACCGAACGCGCAGACGCTACACCCTCCCGCCTGGAAGACCTGCGCACGGCACTGGCCGCCCGATTGCCCGCTTACATGGTGCCCGGCGCACTGGTGCGGCTAGACAGCTGGCCATTGACGGCCAACGGCAAGGTTGATCGCCGGGCCCTGCCGGTGCCTGACCGCAGCGCGCTATCAAGCGGGGAATACCAGGCACCGCAAGGTGATCTGGAAAACGCACTGGCCGCCATCTGGAGCGAATTGCTGCAGGTCGAGCGGGTAGGGCGTCAGGACCGCTTTTTTGAACTGGGCGGCCATTCGCTGCTGGCCATGCGCATGGTGTCTCAGGTGCGCCAGCGTCTCTCGCTTGAACTGACACTGGGCGACCTGTTCGCCGACAGCGCGTTGAGCGCCGTGGCCCAGTGCCTGGCCGCCGCTGCGCGCAGCCAGTTGCCGGCCATCGATGTGCAGCCGCGCAATGGCCCGGTACCGTTGTCGTCTGCGCAACAGCGCATCTGGTTCATGGCGCAGATGGAAGACGCCAACAGCGCCTACAACATTTCGTTGGGCCTTAAACTGACCGGCCCGCTGGACAGCCGTGCCTTGAAACGTGCACTGGAGCGCATCGTGGCCCGTCACGACAGCCTGCGCAGCCGCTTCAGCCAGGAAGACGATATCGCCTGGGTGCAGGCGGCGCCCATCACTTCAGTGCCGGACATCTGCTGGCAGGATTTGCGTGGTCACGGCGCCGATGCCTTGCGCGCGGTAGCCCAGGAAGAAGCCGCGCAGCCCTTCGATCTGCGCCACGACCTGCCTGTTCGCGGTCGTCTGCTGTGCCTGGCCGAAGAACGCCACGTACTGCTGCTGACCGTGCACCATATCGTTGCCGACGGCTGGTCGCTGGGTGTACTGACCCGTGAACTGACCGCGCTGTATCAGGCGTTCAGCCAAGGGCTGGCTGATCCGCTGCCCCCGCTGACGCTGCAATATGGCGATTACGCTGTGTGGCAACGCACCTGGCTGGACGCCGAACGCTTGAGCCATCAGGCTGATTACTGGCAGCAGGCGCTGACGGGCGCGCCGGTGTTGCTGACATTACCGACCGACCGACCACGTCCTGCGCATCAGGACTACTCCGGGGCCAGCGTCGCGCTGACTCTGGATGCGCGCCTGAGCACTGACATCAGAACGTTCTGCCAGGCCCAGTCGGTGACACCGTTCATGCTGTTCATGGGGGCTTGGGCGGTATTACTGTCGCGGTTGTCCGGCCAGGAAGAGGTCGTTGTCGGCATGCCGGTGGCCAACCGTCGTCGCGCCGAAATCGAAGGCTTGATCGGCCTGTTCGTCAATACCCTGGCCGTGCGTGTGGACACGTCCGGCGAGCCGGATGCCGTGACGCTGCTGGCGCGCATCAAGGCCCGCGTGGTGGCAGCGCAGGACCATCAGGACCTGCCTTTCGAGCAAGTGGTGGAGCGCCTGCGGCCGCCGCGCAGCCTGGCGCACAGCCCGTTATTCCAGGCATCACTGACCTGGGATGGCAGTCAGGGCCTGGACTTGCAACTGGGCGATCTGCAACTGGAACCGCTGGATGAGCAGGCGGCTTTCGCAAAGTTCGACCTGGCGCTGAGCGTCGGCGACAGCGCCGAACATTTCCGCTGCATCGTGGAATACGCCACCGCGCTGTTTGACCGCAGCACCGTCGAGCGCTATCTGGGTTATCTGGAGGCGATACTGCGTGGCATGGTCGCTGATGGCCAGACGGTGGTGAACCACATTGCGCTGTTGTCGGAGGCCGAGCGTCGGCAGTTGACCGAGGGCTTCAATGCACCCGACGTGGTTTACCCGCAAGGGCAGACCCTGCACAGCCAGTTTGAAGCGCAGGTGCAGCGCACGCCAGATGCGATTGCCGTGAGTTTTGCAGACCAATCGTGGAGCTACGCGACGCTTAACGCCCAGGCCAACAAAATCGCGCATCGCCTGATTGGCCTGGGCATCGGTGAGGATGACCGTGTCGCCATCTGCACGCATCGTGGCCTGGAAATGATCGCGGGCCTGCTGGGGATTCTCAAGGCCGGTGCCGCCTACGTGCCACTGGACCCGGCTTACCCTCTGGAGCGCATTGCCTACACCCTCGGCGACAGCGCGCCGGTAGCGTTGCTGAGCCAGCGGTCAGTGCAGGCCGCCTTGCCGGTGTCGCAAGTGCCGGTGATCAGCCTCGACGAGGCCGGTTTGCAGGACGAATCCGAGCGTAATCCGCAGGTGTCGGTCAAGCCCACGAGCCTGGCGTATGTGATCTACACCTCCGGCTCCACCGGCCTGCCCAAGGGGGTGATGATCGAACACCGCAATGTTGCGCGACTGTTCTCGGCCACCGAAGACTGGTTCGGTTTCAACGAACAGGACGTCTGGTCGCTGTTCCACTCGTTTGCCTTCGACTTCTCGGTCTGGGAAATCTGGGGCGCGTTGCTGCACGGCGGGCGTTTGTTGATCGTGCCGCAACTGGTCAGCCGCTCGCCTGAAGACTTCTACGCGCTGCTGTGCAGCGCCGGGGTGACGGTGCTCAACCAGACGCCGAGTGCGTTTCGCCAGCTGATTGCTGCCCAGGGCGAGAATCCGCAGGCGCATTCGCTGCGCCAGGTGATTTTCGGCGGTGAAGCGCTGGAAACAGCGATGCTCAAGCCGTGGTACGCCCGCAACGTGAACGCCGCCACCCAACTGGTCAACATGTACGGCATCACCGAAACCACCGTGCACGTGACCTATTACCCGGTGCAGCCCGAAGACGCCCAGCGTGTCGGCGCCAGCCCGATCGGCAAGCGCATTGCCGATTTGCAATTGTATGTCCTCGACACCTGCGGCGAGCCGGTGCCGCTCGGTGTGGTCGGCGAGCTGTATGTCGGTGGTGCCGGAGTGGCACGCGGCTACCTGAACCGTGAAGCACTGACCGCCGAACGGTTCCTCGATAACCCGTTCAGCCACGCCGCAGATGCGCGCATTTACCGGACCGGTGACCTGGCGCGCTGGATGGCCGACGGCAGCCTGGAATACCTGGGCCGTAACGACGAGCAAGTCAAGATTCGCGGTTTCCGTATCGAGCTGGGTGAGATCGCGTCTCGCCTGAATGATCATCCACAGGTTCTCGACGCTGTGGTCGTGGCGCGCGAGGATGTGCCCGGAGACAAGCGTCTGGTGGGCTATTACACCTGCGCTGAAGACCAGACCGGGCTGGATATCGAGCAGTTGCGCGCCTGGCTGTCGGGGTTGCTGCCTGATTACATGGTGCCTGCGGCCTTTGTCCGGCTTGCCGGCCTGCCGATAACGGCGAACGGCAAACTGGACCGCAAAAGCCTGCCAGCACCGGATCGTGACAGCCTCGCCAGCCGGGCTTATGAAGCGCCGCACGGCGCGGTCGAAATCGCCCTCGCCAGCCTCTGGGGGGAGCTGCTGCAAGTGGAGCAGGTCGGTCGGCAGGATAATTTCTTTGAACTGGGCGGTCATTCGCTGCTCGCCGTGACCCTGATTGCGCGCATGCGCCGTCTGGACATGAGGGCGGACATTCGCGTTCTTTTCGTTCAGCCAACGCTGGCCGCGCTGGCTGAGGCAGTTGGTCGCGACAGCGAAATCCAGGTGCCGGCCAACCTGATCGATGCGCACTGCCAGCACATCACCCCCGAACTGCTGCCTTTGGTAGCGCTGGATCAGGCGGCCATTGACCGCATCGTCGCGCAGGTACCGGGCGGGGCTGCCAATGTGCAGGATATCTATCCGCTGGGCCCCTTGCAGACCGGTATTCTTTATCACCACCTGACAGCCGGGGACCGCGATCCCTACCTGTTGCAGCCGCAATTCGCGTTCGCCGACACGTCGCGTCTGGACGCTTTTTGCCAAGCCTTGCAGCGGGTGATCGAGCGCAACGACATTCTGCGCACCGCGTTGTGCTGGGAAGGCCTGCAAGCGCCGGTTCAGGTGGTCTGGCGTCAGGCCCCGCTGCGCATTCAAGAGACGCCCTTGCCAGAGCTTTTCAATGCGCCGCGCATGGAGCTGACGCAGGCGCCGCTGCTGCATCTGGTTTATGCCCATGACCCGGACAACCAGAGGATCACCGCGGTGCTGCGTTACCACCATGTGATCATGGATCACATCGCTCTTGACGTCTTGAGCCACGAGTTACAGGCCATACTGCTGGGCAACGAAGCCGGGCTCGCCGCCCCCGTGCCGTACCGCAACTACATCGCCCACGTCCTGCAAGGGCCTGGCGATGACGCCCATGAAACGTTCTTCCGCGAGCAACTGGGCGATGTCGATGAGCCGACCTTGCCATACGGTCTGGCAATGACCTCCGCCGAGCAGATTCCTGGTGAGGCCCGGCTCAAACTGGACAGCGCCCTGTGCAGCCAGGTGCGCGATCAGGCCAGGCAGTTGAGTGTCAGCGCCGCCACCTTGATGCACCTGGCCTGGGCCCAGGTGCTGGGGCAATTGTCCGGGCGCGACAGCGTGGTGTTCGGCACCGTGCTGCTTGGGCGCCTGCGCGGCGGTGAAGGCGGTGAGCGCGCTCTGGGTGTGTTTATCAATACCTTGCCGCTGCGCATGGACCTGGCCGGGCATAGCGCGCGCAGTGCGGTGCTCGATCTGCACGGGCGTCTGGTCGGCATGCTCGCCCACGAGCATGCTCAGTTGGCGCTGGTCCAGCGCTGTAGCGCCTTGCCAGCGGGCGCGCCGTTGTTCAATACGCTGCTCAATTACCGCCACAGCGCGGTGTCGCAGGTCGATGACCCGGCGAGCAGCGCTGCATGGCAAGGCATTGCGGTCATCCACGCAGAAGAGCGCAGCAACTACCCGCTGACCGTGTGTATCGATGACTTCGGCGATGATTTCGGCCTGACGGTCCAGGCGGCACCGGGTATTGATCCACAACGGATCTGCGCTTATCTGCAACAGGCCCTTGTGCATCTGGTGCAGGCACTGCAGCAGCCACCGAAAACCGCCCTGATCGAATCGTCGGTGCTGCCGGAGGCTGAGCACGAGCAACTGCTGACCACGTTCAACGATACCCACCGTGAATACCCCCGCGAGCTGCCCGTGCACCGCCTGTTCGAGCGTCGCGCGGCACTTCAACCGCAGGCCATTGCGGCCGTGCATGGCCGTCGTTCGCTGACGTACGGCGAGTTGAACGAACGCGCCAACCACCTTGCGCATTACCTGCTGGGGCAGGGCGTACGGCCTGATGAGCATGTGGCGATTCTGCTGCCACGCTCGCTGGAACTGCTGATCAGCCAGTTGGCGATCGGCAAATGCGCGGCAACCTATGTACCGCTGGATGTCAATGCACCCGCCGAAAGACAGCAGTACATGCTTGGCGACTGCCAGGCGAAATGCGTATTGACGCAGAGCGCCATGTCGATTGCCACGTCGGTGCAGCGCATCGATCTGGACCAGTTGAATCTGGACGACCAGCCCGCGCATGATCCTGGCTTGCCGCAAGGCGCGGACACAGCGGCTTACGTCATGTACACCTCGGGCTCCACCGGGGCACCAAAAGGTGTGCGCGTCGGCCATCGCGGCATCGTCCGGCTGGTGTTGAACAACGGTTATGCCGAGTTCAACGAACAGGACAGCATCGCGTTTGCGTCCAACCCGGCGTTTGATGCCAGCACCATGGAAGTCTGGGGTGCCTTGCTGAACGGCGGGCAGCTGGTTGTGATCGAACACACCACGCTGATCGACCCGGCGCGCTTCAGCGCAGCCTTGCGGCACGGCAACGTCAGCGTGCTGTTTCTCACTACGGCGCTGTTCAACCAGTACGTGCAAATGATCCCCGAAGCGCTCGGCGGCTTGCGGGTGCTGATTTCAGGTGGCGAACGCGCTGACCCTGTCAGCTTTCGGGCAATGCTGGCCCAGGCGCCGGGCCTGCATTTGTTGAACGGTTACGGCCCGACCGAGACCACTACCTTCGCGACTGCTTACGATGTTCGGGCGCTGGCAAGCAGCGCCGAATCAGTGCCTATCGGCCGACCCATTGGCAACACTCGGGTTTACGTGCTGAACGCTCAGCAACGCCTCGCGCCGCTGGGTGTGATCGGCGAGCTGTACATCGGTGGCGACGGCGTTGCACTGGGGTATCTGAACCGCCCGGAGCTGACCGTCGAGAAGTTTATTGCCGACCCTTTCAGCGATCAGCCCGGCGCCATGATGTACCGCACGGGCGATCTGGGGCGCTGGCTGGAAGACGGGCAACTGGAGTGCCTGGGGCGCAACGACGATCAGGTCAAGATCCGTGGTTTCCGTATCGAACTGGGCGAAATCGTCAATTGCCTGCACCAATTGCCGGGGATCAGGGAGGCGGTGGTGCTGGCCCGCGAAGACGAACCGGGCAATGTGCGCCTGGTCGCCTATTTCACCAGCCAACAAGACGTCGAAGCACCCGCGCCGGGACAGATGCGTGCGCACATGCAGGCCAACCTGCCGGATTACATGGTCCCGGTGGCCTTCATCGAGCTGACCGCGCTGCCGCTGACCGCCAATGGCAAGCTGGACAGCCGCGCATTGCCTGAACCGGACCACTCGTCGCTGCTGGGGCTTGCCTACGAACCACCGCAGGGTGACATTGAAATCGCCCTGGCGCAGATCTGGGCCGAAGTGTTGCAGGTCGAGCGGGTCGGCCGCCACGATCACTTTTTCGACATGGGCGGGCATTCCCTGCTGGCCATGCGCATGGTTTCTCAGGTTCGCCAGCAACTGGGCATGGAATTGCCACTGGGTGAACTCTTTGCGCTGGGTGAACTGGCAGCCGTTGCTGCCGCGCTGGCCGGTGCCGGACGCAGCGAGCTGTCGCTGATCCTGCCTGCGCCGCGTGACCAGTCGTTGCCGCTGTCGTTTGCCCAGCAACGCCTGTGGTTCCTGGCCCAGCTCGAAGGCGGCAGCGAGGCGTACAACATCTCGCTGGCCCTGAGCCTGCGTGGCCCGCTGGATGTGAACGCGCTGACCGCCGCGCTGGCGCGGATCGTCGAGCGCCACGAAACCCTGCGCAGCCGCTTTATTGCCTGCGAAGAGGGCGCCGAGGTGTTTTTTGCCGAGTTGCCTGGCAGCTCGCTGCTGCACGTCGAAGACCTGCGCCTTTGCCCGGAAACGCTGGCCGAACGCGTGGTGAGCGAGGCCGCAACACCTTTCGACCTGACGCGCGGACCGCTGATACGTGGCAGCCTGTTGCAACTGGAGGACGAACGTCACGTGTTGTTGCTGACCGTGCACCACATCGTCGCCGACGGCTGGTCGATGGGCGTGCTGACCCGCGAACTGCTGGCGCTGTACACGGCCTTGCGCCACGGCAAAGCCGATCCGTTGCCCGCGCTGGCCATTCAGTACGCAGACTATGCGGTCTGGCAGCAAAGCTGGATGAGCGGCGAACGCCTGCAACACCAGGCCGCCTACTGGCGCCAGACGCTGGACGGCGCGCCGACGCTATTGACCCTGCCAACCGATCGGCCACGCCCGGCGCAACAGGATTTTGCCGGTGCCAGCCTGGCGGTCCGCCTGAACAGCCAACTGACCGCAGGCTTGCGTGCACTGGCGCAGCGCCAGGGTGTGACGCTGTACATGACCTTGATGACTGCTTGGGGAGCGCTGCTGGCGTGTCTTTCCGGGCAGGCCGAAGTGGTTATCGGCAGCCCGATTGCAGGGCGGGGTCGTGCTGAACTGGAAGGGCTGATCGGGCTTTTCGTCAATACCCTGGCCGTACGCATCGACACCTCGTCCGCCGCGACCGGTGAAGCCTTGCTGGCCCAGGTCAGAACCCGGGTGCTGGAGGCTCAGGATCACCAGGACCTGCCGTTCGAGCAGGTGGTGGAAATCGTTCGCCCGGCACGCAGCCTGGCGCACGCGCCGCTGTTCCAGACCACGCTCAACTGGCTGGCCGGGGACAGTTCACTGCCGCAGATGGATGGACTGTCGCTGGCCTTGGTCGAGCAGAGCGCTCAAACCTCCAAATTCGACCTGTCGCTGAACCTCGGCGAGCACGGCGATGCGCTGGTCGGCACGCTGGATTACGCAACAGCACTGTTCGATGACACAACGGTGCAGCGCTATTGCGGTTATTTCGAGCAGTTGTTGCAGGCACTGGTGAATGACCAGCAGACGGTGCTCGCACAAGTTCCGCTGGTGGGCAGGCAGGAGCGCCAGTACCTGGTTGAGACGCTTAACCCCACCGGCCTGAGCTTTTCGCAAAACCAGACCGTGCATGGCTTGATAGAGGCTCAGGCAACCCGTTTACCTACAGCGATTGCGGCGCAGGTCGGCGAGCAGTCGCTGAGTTATGCCGAGCTGAACCGCCAGGCCAACAGCCTTGCTCATTATCTGATCAGCCTGGGCGTGCGCCCGGATGAGCGTATTGCAGTGGTGGCGCGTCGCGGGCTGGACACGCTCGTGGGCCTGCTGGCGGTGCTCAAGGCCGGGGCCTGCTATGTGCCGGTGGATCCGGCGCATCCGGGCGAACGCATTGCCTACCTGCTGAGCGACAGCGCGCCGGTTGCGGTGCTGGCGCAACAGACCTTCATCGAGCGTCTGCCCGCGCTGGGCGTGCCGGTGATCGCGCTGGATCGGCCGCACTGGCCCGAGCAGGCGCACAACCCCATCGTGGCAGGGCTGACCGCCAAAGATCTGGCCTATGTGATCTACACCTCGGGCTCGACCGGGCAACCGAAAGGCGTGATGGTTGAACATCGCACCCTGGAGAACCTGGTGCATTGGCATTGCCAGGCATTCGACCTGCACGCAGGCAGCCACACCGCCAGTGTTGCCGGCTTCGGGTTTGACGCGATGGCCTGGGAAGTCTGGCCAGCGCTGTGCGCGGGGGCAACCTTGCACGTGCCACCGGCAGAGATTGGCAACGAACAGCTCGACGCACTGCTCGACTGGTGGCTGGCGCAACCGCTGCAGGTCGCGTTCCTGCCGACCCCGGTCGCCGAATATGCCTTCAGCCGCCAGTTGCGTCATCCGACCCTGCGCACGCTGCTGATCGGCGGCGACCGGCTGCGGCAGTTTCATCGCGAGCCGGGCTTTGCCGTGATCAATAACTATGGCCCGACCGAGGCCACGGTGGTCGCCACCTCGGGACGTTTGCTGCCCGACGGCAGCCTCGATATCGGCAAGCCGATCGCCAATACCCGTGTGTATCTGCTGGACGAGCAACAGCAACTGGTGCCGCTGGGCGTCGCCGGTGAGTTGTACATCGGCGGCGAGGGCGTGGCGCGCGGTTATCTGAACCAGCCGCAATTGACTGCCGAGCGCTTCCTGCTTGATCCGTTCGCCGGGCAACCGCATGCGCGCATGTACCGTACTGGCGATCTGGCGCGCTGGAACGCCGATGGCACGCTGGATTACCTGGGGCGTAACGACGATCAGGTGAAGATTCGCGGTGTGCGCATCGAACTGGGCGAAATCGAGGCGCAACTGGCGCAATTGCCGGGCATCGAAGAAGCGCTGGTCATGGCCCGCGAAGACGAGCCGGACCAGTCGCGTCTGGTAGCGTACTTCATCGAACGTGCCGACAGCGCCACGGTGGCAGCGGCGCAGCTGCGCAGCGACATGCTCGCCCGTCTGCCGGGGTACATGGTGCCCAGCGCCTTTGTGCGCCTGGATGCCTGGCCGTTGACCGCCAATGGCAAAGTGGACCGCCGCGCCTTGCCGGCGCCGGATCGCGAGGCCTTGCCCGGACGCGACTACGAGCCGCCGCAAGGCGAACTGGAAACCGCGCTGGCCGAGATCTGGAGCGACCTGCTGCAGGTCGGGCAGGTGGGGCGGCACGATCACTTCTTCGAACTGGGCGGGCATTCGCTGCTGGCCGTCACCCTGATTGCGCGCATGCGTCGCCGGGGCATGGACGCCGACGTGCGCGTGCTGTTCGCTCAGCCGACCCTCGCCGCCCTGGCCAGCGCGATTGGCAGCGGCAGCCAGGTGAAGATTCCGGCCAACCTGATTGGCGCGGATTGCACCTCGATCACGCCGGACCTGTTGCCGCTGGTCAAGCTGGATCAGGCAGGCATTGATCGCGTGGTTGCCAGCGTGACCGGCGGCGCGGCCAATATTCAGGACATCTACCCGTTGGGGCCGTTGCAGGCCGGTATTTTCTATCATTACCTGTCGGCCGGCGACGATGATCCCTATCGCCTGCAAGCGCGTTTTGCATTTGCCGACCGCTCGCGGCTGGACGCCTTCTGCCAGGCGCTGCAACAGGTCATCGCCCGTAACGATGTACTGCGCACCTCGCTGTGTTGGGAAGGGCTCGAAACACCTGTGCAAGTGGTGTGGCGCCATGCCCTGTTGCCGGTCATCGAGCTGCCGCTGGCCGCGCTGCACGACCCGGAACCGCTGAACCTGCTAGACGCGCCGCTGCTGCGCCTGGTGCATGCCGAGGACCCGGACAACCAGCGCATTGTCGCCGTGCTGCTGTTCCATCACCTGATCATGGACCACGTCGCGCTCGACCTGTTGAGCCATGAGTTGCAGGCCGTGCTGCTCGATCAGCAGGCGCAACTGCCGGCACCGGTGCCTTACCGCAATTACATCGCGCACACCTTGCTGGGGCCGGGTAACGACGCTCATGAAACGTTCTTCCGCGAGCAACTGGGCGACCTTGAGGAGCCGACCCTGCCTTATGCTCAGGCCACCTTGCCAGGGCCTGAGGTGCCCGGCGAAGCCAGGTTGCGTCTGGATGCCGCGCTGAGCCAGCGCATTCGCAATCAGGTGCGGCAACTGGGCGTCAGCCCGGCGAGCCTGATGCATCTGGCTTGGGCTCAGGTGCTGGGCCGCCTGTCCGGTCGCGACACAGTGGTGTTCGGCACCGTGCTGATCGGTCGGCTGGGTGGTGCTGAAGGCGCGGAGCGCACGCTGGGGGTGTTCATCAACACCTTGCCGCTGCGTATCGACCTTGCCGAGCAGACCGCCCGCGACGCCGTCCTGCAGACCCATCGGCGCCTGACCGGCTTGCTCGCTCACGAACACGCTTCGCTGGCCCTTGCCCAGCGTTGCAGCGCGCTGCCTGCGGGGGCGCCGTTGTTCAGTGCGCTGTTGAATTATCGCCACAGTGCAGCGCCCGGCAGTCATGACAAGGCCGCGAGCACGGCCTGGCAGGGCATCGAACTGTTGCAGACGGCCGAGCGCAGCAGCTATCCGTTGACGCTTAGCGTCGATGATCTGGGCGAGGTGTTCGACCTGACCGCGCTGACCTCGGCGGGCATTGATGCGCGGCGGGTCTGCGCGTATCTGGCCTGCGCCGTGGAGAGCCTGCTGGTTGCGCTGGAGCACGCGCCACTGACGCCGATTCAGGCCTTGAACACGCTGCCGGTCAGCGAGCGCAGCGAGCTGCTGCACGGCTTCAATACCGAGTCGAACAGGCCCGAAAGCGCGCTGACTATTCACCAGCGCATTGAGCAGCATGCTCTGCACCAGCCCGATACTGTGGCGGTACAGGTGGGCGATCAGCGCCTGACCTACGGCGAGCTGAATCATCGCGCCAATGCGTTGGCCCATTACCTGATCGGGCTTGGTGTGCGCCCGGACGATCGGGTGGCGGTACTGGCGCGGCGCGGGCTGGAAACACTGTGCGCAATGCTCGCGGTACTCAAAGCCGGAGCCAGCTACGTGCCGGTCGATCCGGCGCACCCGGACGAGCGTATCGGTTACCTGCTGGAAGACAGCGCGCCGGTGGTGGTGCTGGCCCAGTTCGACCTGTTGGCGCGGGTACCTGATCTGCATGTGCCGCGGGTTGCGCTGGATCGCCCGGACTGGCTGCAGCGTGATGACACGCCGCACGTGCCAGGCCTGACCGCTGAAAATCTGGCCTACGTGATCTACACCTCAGGGTCTACCGGGCAGCCCAAGGGCGTGATGGTCGAGCACCGCACGCTCAACAATCTGGTGGACTGGCACTGTCAGGCCTTCGACCTGCGCGCCGGCAGCCAAACCGCCAGTGTGGCCGGCTTCGGCTTTGACGCGATGGCCTGGGAGGTCTGGCCTGCATTGTGTGCCGGCGCCGTGCTGCACCTGCCGCCTGCCGATATCGGCAACGAACAGCTTGATCTGCTGCTCGACTGGTGGCTGGCGCAACAGCTGCACGTGGCGTTTTTGCCCACGCCGGTGGCTGAATACGCGTTCAGCCGCGAGCTGCACCACCCGACCCTGCACACCCTGCTGATCGGCGGCGACCGCCTGCGACATTTCAAACGGGACCCGGGCTTTGCAGTGGTCAACAATTACGGGCCGACGGAAACCACCGTGGTGGCCAGTTCCGGCCTCATGCTGCCGCAAGGGGTGCTGCATATCGGCAAACCGGTTGCCCATGCGCGGCTTTACGTGCTGGACGCGCACAGTCAGCCGGTGCCGCTTGGCGTGCCGGGCGAGTTGTACATCGGCGGTACCGGCGTGGCACGCGGCTACCTGAACCGCCCTGACCTGACCGCCGAGCGCTTCCTCGACGATCCGTTCAGCAACGTGACGGCCGCCAGGATGTACCGCACCGGCGACCTGGTGCGCTGGCTGGCTGACGGCACGCTTGAGTACCTGGGGCGTAACGATGATCAGGTGAAAATCCGTGGTGTGCGCGTCGAGCTGGGCGAAATCGAACAGCAGCTTGCCCAGTGCCCTGGCGTTGCTGAAGCCGTTGTGACCACTCAGCGTCTGGAAGATGGCACCTTGCGGCTGGTGGCCTATTTCACCCGACGCGATGCGGCTCTCGACAGCGCCACATTGCGCTCGCAGTTGCTGGGGCGATTGCCGGAATACATGGTGCCTGCGACCTATGTCGGCCTGGATGCACTGCCGTTGACCCAGAACGGCAAGGTCGACCGCAAGGCCTTGCCGGCACCGGACATGGACGCGCTGGCGACGGCCATCTATCAAGCGCCGTCCAGCGTGCTGGAAGAACGCCTGGCGCAGCTGTGGGCCGAGGTTCTGGAAGTCGGGCGAATCGGCCGACACGACAGCTTCTTCGAACTGGGCGGGCATTCGTTGTCAGCGATCCGTCTGGTCAGCCTGCTGCAAAAGGCCGGGTTGCCGCTGACCCTGGCCGAATTGTTCCAGCACCCGAGCATTACGGCGCTGGCCGGGCTGCTCGATCAGCGTCCGCTGCCCACCACCGACGCTCAGGAAGTGATCACGGTGCGGGCGGGCGGCAGCGAGCCAGCGTTGTTCCTGATTCACGACTTCACCGGGCTGGATGCGTATTTCCCGGTGCTCGGGCAGCATCTGCAAGGCGACTTCCCGATCTACGGCCTGCCGGGCATCGGGCTGGGCCAGCAGCAGTTGCGTACCCTCGAGTGCCTGGCAGCGCGACTGGTCGAGCGCATTCGACAGGTCCAGCCACGCGGTCCCTACCGGCTGGCGGGTTGGTCATTCGGCGGGGTGCTGGCTTATGAAGTGGCCACGCAATTGCTCGGCATGGACGAGGCCGTTACGTTCCTCGGCCTGATCGACAGCTATGTGCCGCGCCTCACCGATCAGGGCAAAGCGCGCTGGCAAGGGCCGGACCTGCTGGAGCGGCAGCTGCTGTCGCACTGCATCGCGCATTGGCAGGTACAGGACGAAACGGGCTCGACCGCGCTGGCGCGTCTGCACTCACTGGGCGAGCAGGCGGCGTTGCCAGACTTCGAAACCCTGTTGCAGCTGTGTCGCGACGAGCAGTTGTTGTACGAAGAACTGGCTCAGGCGGACGACCGGCAATTGCGCCACTATCTGGAGCGCGAAGTGGCACATGGTCATGCGCTGGCTCATTACCAGGTGGAGCCGCTCAGCCTGCCGATCCACCTGTTCTGTGCCGATCAACGGCCAATGGCACCGCCGGGCGCCAGCGCGACGCTGGGTTGGGCCGAGATCTTGCCCAAAGGCGCGCTGCAGTGCGTCAGCGTACCGGGCGATCACATGAGCATGATGCAGGCTCCCCACGTGAACACCCTCGGCCAGCGTATTGGTCAGGCGTTGCAAGACGCACCTGCCACGGCGCATTCGGCACCGGCTTATCAGTCGCTGCTGGCCATCCAGAGCGGGCGCGATGGGCATGCGCCGTTGTTCTGCGTACCGGGTGCTGGTGACAGCGTCACCAGTTTCATCGGCCTGGCCGAAGCACTGGGGCCGGACTGGCCGATCTATGGCCTGCAACCACGCGGTCTGGACGGCCGCAGCGTTCCGCACAGCCGGGTGGAAGCGGCAGCGCAGAGCCATGTGCTGGCGATTGAGGCGATGTACCCGCAAGGGCCATTGCATCTGGTCGGGCACTCCTTTGGCGGCTGGGCAGCACACGCCATGGCGGTCAAGCTTCAGGCACGTGGCCGCGAGGTCGCGTCGCTGACCCTGATCGACAGCGAAGCGCCCGGCGGTGATGGCTTGAGCAGCAAGCCTTACACCGCCACGGCAGCGCTGGAGCGGCTGATCGAGGCGTTGCAGCTGTCCAGCGGTAAAAGCCTGGAACTCGACCCGCTGACGTTCGCTGATTGCGATGGCGACACCCAATTGCATCTGCTCCAGAGCGCCATGGTGCGCATCGGCCTGTTGCCGCAACGCCTTGCACCGCAGGCGCTGCAAGGCATCGTTCGCACGTTTGCCAGTGCAGTGCGCACTGTATATCGGCCAGATCCGGGAAGCTACAACGGCAAGGCGAGTCTGGTGCTGGTAGATGATCCGCAACTGGATGCGCTGGACAACCAGCTTGAACAGGCTTCGTCTGCGGCAGGTTGGCAGCAGTTGTTGCCGCAGCTTGCGCTGTGGCAGGGGCCAGGTAATCACTTCAGCGTGCTCAAGGCTCCGGACGTCTACAGCCTGGCTGCATGGTGGTACGACGGCCTGACGATTGGTGTGGAGGAAACCCAATGAAACGGCCCGGATTGCGCAAGGCAGGTTGGGGCGGCGCGCTGCTGGCGGTGGCCTGTGCGGTGTTTTACGCCGTCGAAGCGCCGGCCAGAGCACCGGTCTACATCACCGCTCAGGTTGAACGAAGCGACATCGAAAACGCCGTGCTGGCCACCGGGGTGCTGGAGGGCATCAAACAAGTGGACGTCGGCGCTCAGGTGTCTGGGCAGTTGAAGTCACTCAAGGTCAAACTGGGCGACAAGGTCAAGAAGGGCCAGTGGCTGGCCGAGATCGACCCGCTGGTGCTGCGCAACACCCTGCGCCAGGCCGAGGTGGACGAGGAAAAACTGCAGGCCGACCGGCATTCGGCGAAAGCTCAGATGAAACAGGCCGAACGGCTCTACAAACGCTACAAGGATTTACAGACCGATCAGTCGGTATCCCGGCAGGACTTTGAAAATGCCGAATCCGACTACGAGATGCAGCAGGCCAACGTGCGCGCACTGGATGCCCAGATAAAGAGCGCACAGGTGCAGATCGACACGGCGAAGGTCAACCTGGGCTACACGCGAATCATCGCGCCAATCGACGGCGATGTGGTCGGTGTCGTGACTCAGGAAGGCCAGACCGTCATCGCCCAACAACTGGCGCCGATCCTGCTGAAACTGGCTGATCTGGACACCATGACCATCAAGGCTCAGGTATCGGAAGCCGACGTCATTCACATCGGCGCTGGCCAGGAGGTCTATTTCACGATTCTCGGCGAGGAGAAACGCTATTACGCCAAACTGCGCGGCACCGAGCCCGCGCCACAGGATTATCTGGAAACCGAGAGCAGCGGGGGGGCTTCCCGGCAGAACTCGGCGGTGTTCTACAACGCGCTGTTTGAAGTGCCCAACCTCGACCACCGCCTGCGCATTGCCATGACGGCCCAGGTGCGCATCGTGCTGGGCACCGCCAAAGGTGCCTTGAGTGTGCCGGTGGCCGCACTCGGGCCGCGTAACGCCGACGGTTCTTACGCCGTACGGGTGCTGGATAACAAGGGTTTCGCCGAGCAACGAAACGTTCAGACCGGCATCAACAACAACGTTCAGGTCGAAATAACCGGCGGGCTTGCCGAGGGCGAGCGGGTGGTAATCGGTGATCCGGCATCGGTTGCGGCGGGGGCCTGAACATGAACCAGAAGGTAGACATCGAAGCGTTGCACGAAACGTCGATCAACAGCGACCAACCGCTGCTGCGCCTGCAACAGGTCAGCCGCAGCTTCATGGCAGGCGACCGCGAATTTCAGGTCCTCAAGCACATCGACCTGGCCATTCACACCGGCGAACTGGTGGCGATCATCGGTGCATCGGGCTCGGGCAAATCAACCCTGATGAACATTCTCGGTTGCCTGGACCATGCCAGCGCCGGCAGCTATCAGGTCAACGGGCAGGAAACCCGCGAGCTGGATGACGATGCGCTGGCAGCGCTGCGCCGCGACCATTTTGGCTTCATTTTCCAGCGCTACCATTTGTTGCCGCACCTGGATGCGGTTCGCAATGTGGAGATTCCGGCCATTTACGCCGGCACCGCGCAGACCACGCGCCATGAGCGTGCTCAGGCATTGCTCACGCGCCTGGGACTGGGCGGGCATCTGCAGCATCGGCCCAGCCAGATGTCCGGCGGTCAGCAGCAACGCGTGAGCATCGCCAGAGCGTTGATGAACGGCGGGCAGGTGATACTGGCCGATGAGCCGACCGGCGCACTGGATACCGCCAGCGGCAAGGAAGTCATGCGCACGCTGCTGGAACTGCATGCCGCGGGCCATACTGTGATTCTGGTAACGCACGACCCCAAGGTGGCTGCCAACGCCGAGCGGATTATCGAAGTCAGCGACGGCGAAATCATCAGTGACCGACGCACGGCGCAGACAACGCAGCCCGCGCCCGAAGCGCAGCCAGCCACGCCGCCAGGTCCCGCGCCCAGGCGTCTGTTGGCCAGCCTGGGGCTGTTCCGTGAAGCGTTCAATATGGCCTGGATCGCGCTGATATCGCACCGCATGCGCACCTTGCTGACCATGCTTGGCATCATCATCGGTATCACCTCGGTGGTCTCGATCTCAGCCATTGGCGAAGGCGCCAAGCGCTATGTGCTCAAGGACATCCAGTCCATCGGAAGCAACACCATCGACATCTATGCCGGCGCCAACTTTGGTGACAGCCGGGCCAAATCCATCGAAACGCTGCTTCCCTCAGACGTTGCCGCGCTCAATCAGCTGTATTACATCGACAGCGCCACCCCCGTGGTCGGTCGCAGCATGCTGGTGCGCTACCGCAACGTCGATGTGGACGCACAGCTCAATGGCGTCAGCAGCCGCTATTTTCAGGTGCGCAACATCCAGCTGGCAGCCGGCATCACGTTCAGTGATCAGGATGCCCGGCGTCAGGCTCAGGTGGTGGTGCTCGACCACAACACCGCTCAACGCCTGTTCGGGCCGGGCGTCAACCCGCTGGGGCAGGTGATTCTGGTCGGCAAACTGCCGTGCACGGTGATCGGCGTCACCAGCGACCATAAAAACCTGTTCATCGCCGGTAACACGCTCAACCTGTGGATGCCTTATGAAACGGCGGCGGGGCGGGTGCTGGGGCAGCGACATCTGGACAGCATCAGCGTGCGGGTCAAGGACGGCATGCCGAGCAAGGCGGTGGAAGAGCAGATCAAGGCACTGATGCTGCAGCGTCACGGCACCAAGGACTTCTTCACCAACAACCTCGACAGCGTCATGCAGACGGTACAGAAAACCAGCCGCTCGCTGACCCTGTTGTTGTCGCTGATTGCGGTTATCTCCCTGGTGGTGGGCGGAATCGGGGTGATGAACATCATGCTGGTGTCGGTGACCGAGCGCACTCGCGAAATCGGCATCCGCATGGCCGTCGGCGCGCGTCAGTCGGACATTCGCCAGCAATTTCTGGTCGAGGCGGTCATGGTCTGCCTGATGGGCGGGGTAATCGGTATCGGCCTGTCCTACGCCATCGGCTATCTGTTTACCTTGTTCGTCCAGCAGTGGGAAATGGTCTTTTCACTGGCCTCGGTGGTGACCGCATTCGCCTGTTCGACCTTGATCGGCGTGCTGTTCGGCTTTGTGCCTGCACGCAATGCCGCCCGTCTGGACCCTATCGAAGCGCTGGCGCGGGACTGATGCCCTCAGCAGGGCGAATAATTGCTCTCGGACGACGCATACATCCAGCGCATCAGCGAATGCCTGCCACTGATGCCCAGTTTGATCGCGGCACGGCGTTGGTAACTGCCGACGGTATTGACCTTGAGCGCCAAACGCTCGGCCTGTTCGATAGCGGTGTGGCCTGCGAGCAGGCCGAGACAAACCTGCGTCTCGCGTTCGGAAAGGGTCAGCCCGGTCTCACGCAGGCGCTCATGGAAACGCTCTTCAAAACTCTCCGTCCTGGCGGACTCGGTTCCGGGCATCGCAAGTTGTAAGGCATTCACGTGTTTTTCGAGTATCGAGAACAGAAGCGGAGAAAGATCATTCAGCTGGCGGCGCTCTTCTTCAGAAAACTCATGGGCAGGAAGCGCCCGGAAGACCGATATTTTGCAACTAAAGTTTTCAGAAGCCTGCGCAGGGTAAAGATGAATCGAATCATTGAGCAGCAAAGTGCCGCGCGCGGACGTCACCGTCTCGTTGAACACCGTCGGTGCCGAGGCGGGCGGGGTCTGCCAGGCCTGCGGCAGCGAGGACAGGTGCGTGGCATCCACGGCGAGCTGACTCACGATCAACTTGTGGAACATGCTGGAAAAATGGCCGCTGCCAATGCTGGCGATGGCCCTGCCAATCTGCGGAAGTAGTGAATTGGGCATAAAGTCATCCGTGATTTCAGAACTGCTGACAAGAGCTTGGACGCCGAAAGGGCGCAGTAGTCACATGAAGTTTCTCATGCAGGCTTTCGCAGATCGGACGTGGCGTTAGATGCCATCTAGATGATCTATTAGAGCGCACTAGTTTTAATTACAGCAAAGAGTACAGGCCTGATGTTACCTAAATACTTCATCATCACAAGGGGTTATTGTTGTTGATCGGGGGAGGCGGGCACGATGAGCTTGAATCGGGGGGCGCAGGTGCATGCGTTTTTTGTGACCGGCCGGTAGGGCATACTCGGCAGACGCGTGACGCCCTGCATCGCAGGACATGGCCCCACGCAAGCCAATGTTGGTTTCAAGCCTTTTCCCTACAGGATGCCTGCACATGTTTTGTTCCACCATTCTGAACGGTCGGCATTTGCCGACAGAGCATTCAGACGTGGTTGTACCTTGGTGGAGCTTTACCAAACCGGTGCTTGCTACCGCGGCACTTTCGCTTGTTCGTGACGGTTTGATACAGCTGGACGACCCCGTACAGGAAGGCCCATTTACGCTTCGGCAACTGCTCAAACACCAGGCAGGACTTGCGGACTATTCAGAGCTGCCGGAATATCACGCGGCCGTTGCTGAAGGCCACATTCCGTGGCCAGCAGCCGAAATGATGCAGCGTCTTGACGCCACGAGATTGCGTTACGCGCCAGGAACTGCCTGGCGATACTCGAATGTGGGCTACTTGCTGGTCGCCAGGCTGATTGAACGCATTACCGAGCTGAGCCTGGAGGACGCCTTGGCCCGCCGCGTACTTTTGCCCCTCGGTGTCACACAGGTCCGATTCGCCAAGACACAGGAAGACCTTGCTGAGGTGCATCCGGCAAGTCTCTCTTCGTACCACCCTGGCTGGGTCTACCATGGCTTGCTGGTCGGCCCACTTTCAGAGTCGACCATTTTGCTGGATCGCTTGTTGACCGGCCAGCTTCTCCCTATCTCTTTGCTACAAGACATGCAGCATGCAATAGCGCTCGGCGGCCCAATACCGGGAAGGCCGTGGGCCACTCCGGGTTATGGACTGGGCCTGATGATAGGTGGCACAAACGGTGGGCTTACACTTACCGGGCATACAGGCGTGGGGCCTGGCGGTGTAATCGCAGTGTTCCATTGCTCAAGTGGCCACAACGTGGCGACTTGTTCGGTGTTCGATGAACACGGTGATGAGGGGCAGGTCGAGGCGAAGGTTCTGGAGCAGCTTTTGACCGCCGTCAGTGCGCAGCGGCCGATTGGCGACGTTCGATAAGGCGCAGGGCTAGCCGGCGAGTTCGATGTAACTCGACTCGCCACCGCCTCCGCACCCGATAACCAACCCCATACGAAGTTCAAGGTGGTACGTCCTGCCTGATCAACGCCTACGGTGCCCCGAGACCACCCGGCGAGAATCTCGCCGTCGGTAGTCAGGCAGTGATAAAGAAGCTCAAGGGTATCGGGGCCTGTCACGCGTCCGATTTGATGACCCATGCGAATCCGGCCACCTTGATAAGTGCCCGAAATCGCACCCTCTTCAACAACGTAGTGAAAGACCGTTCCTGCACCGGATAGCCCGTGGGCGTTACCCGCTACCTTGAATCTGCGGTTGTTCAAACGCTCGGTGATGGGTGATGTGGGCGTCTTCATAGATATCGTGTCCTTCGGTTTTCAGTGAGGGAGAGTTTATCCATTCTGCTGTTATGCCGGGGGGCTAACACTCAGGCGGTAAGCACAACCTTGCCCTAGATACCGCCCCGTGAGGCTCGTGCGTGGGCAGCCAATGCGTCGGCCAATGAAAACGTGCTATCGATCACGATGCGAACGCTGCCGTTGTCAAGCAAGCGTCCGGCCTCTGCCAATTGAGTACCATTGGAGCGCACCTGTGTTGAGTACACGGTAACGCCGAACTCCCTGTTGCTGCTAATGCACCAAAAAATGAGAACACTATCTCAACAATGAAAAAATCAGAGCACACGTAATTATAATGGTCTAGGGAAACTCTGAAAAAGGTTTCCTGATTTGGCAAAATACCCCAACACCTTTCACCTAGCTTCCCTGATGAAACAGATGACCTTCGCCGATGCCGAGTACGCGGGTAAACGTAAGCATACCCGCCGCGAGCGCTTTCTCATCGAGATGGATCAGGTTGTGCCCTGGAAAGGCTTGATTGCCCTTATCGAACCACATTATCCAAAGGGCGAAGGTGGCCGTCCGGCTTATCCGCTGATGGCGATGCTGCGTATTCACCTGATGCAGAACTGGTTTGGTTACAGCGATCCGGCGATGGAGGAAGCACTTTACGAGACAACGATCCTGCGCCAGTTCGCAGGGTTGAGTCTGGATCGAATCGCCGATGAAACCACGATTCTCAACTTCCGGCGTCTGTTGGAAAAGCATGAGTTGGCAGGCGGGATTTTGCAGGTCATCAATGGCTATCTGGGTGATCGAGGTTTGATGCTGCGCCAAGGTACGGTGGTCGATGCGACGATCATTCATGCGCCGAGCTCGACCAAGAACAAGGACGGCAAACGCGATCCCGAAATGCATCAGACGAAGAAAGGAAACCAGTATTTCTTCGGCATGAAAGCGCATATCGGCGTCGATGCCGAGTCGGGTTTAGTCCATAGCCTGGTGGGTACTGCGGCGAATGTGGCGGACGTGACTCAGGTTGATCAATTGCTACATGGTGAGGAAACCTATGTCAGCGGTGATGCGGGCTACACCGGCGTGGACAAGCGTGCGGAGCATCAGGATCGTCAGATGATCTGGTCAATTGCGGCCCGCCCAAGCCGTTATAAAAAGCATGGCGAGAAAAGTTTGATCGCACGGGTCTATCGCAAAATCGAGTTCACGAAAGCCCAGTTACGGGCGAAGGTTGAACATCCGTTTCGCGTGATCAAGCGCCAGTTTGGTTATACGAAAGTCCGGTTTCGCGGGCTGGCTAAAAACACCGCGCAACAGGCTACTCTGTTTGCCTTGTCGAACCTTTGGATGGTGCGAAAACGGCTGCTGGCGATGGGAGAGGTGCGCCTGTAATGCGGAAAAACGCCTTGGAAAGGTGCTGTTTGAAGGAAAATCGATGAGTTAAGAGCGGAAAACGTCTAATTATCTGATCGGGCGAGCTTTTTTTGAACCTCAGGCCATGAGAGCGTCAAAAATCGATGCCTACTTCAGACCTTCCCTAGAATATTTTGCTAATAATGATAAACGACCCACATGGAAGAAAGACACATGGCTTTTGATGCTTATTTGAAGATAGAAGGTATCCCCGGTGAAGCGCTCGACGCTCAGTTCAAGGATTGGATAGAAATGGATGATTTCGATGTGGGTGCAAGCTAATCTGCTTCGGTTACTGCTACTAGTTCTGGTGGAGCCACGGGTGGCCGAGCACGCATGAGCGACCTGTTTTTTCGCAAGACAGTTGATAAATCTACACCTAAGCTTCACGAGGCATGTTGCAGCGGAAAGCACTTTAAAGAAGTAACCATTGCAGTCAATCGTGCGGGATCAGAAAAGCTCAAGTACTTAGAGATAAAACTTGAGGAAGTAATTATTTCATCCGTTTCTCTTAATGGTAATGGTAGTGTTGAGGGTGGATTTCCTACTGAAACAGTGCGTTTGAATTATGGGCGCATGAAAATGATCTATACGCAACAAAAGCGCATTGATGGACAAGGTGGGGGGCAAGTTGTAGGTGGATGGGATGGCATAGCTAATAAAGTATATGCTTGAAGCAGTGTAAGGAGACGTATGACTATGACTTCCCAATCATCCATTGATACCAATAAGGTTGCGCATTGCACCTTTGAATTGACTGGCCAACCGATCAGCATACTTAAATGTAGCAATCATGAAAATTATGATGCTTTCTCTGGATCAAGTAGCTTTGCCAACAATCCTGCCGCAGTTAGTAGCCCTGATGAGGGTCCGCTTCCGCCCGGTCGTTATTATATTCTCGATAGGGAAAGCGGTGGAATGCTAGGGTGGATAAGAGATCCTGTCAAAGATTTTATTGCGCAAACTGATCGGAGTGATTGGTTTTCGCTCTATCGGGATGATGGAAATATTGATGATAAAACAATAATAGATAATGTGGTCAGGCAAAATTTTAGGTTGCACCCCATTGGCGTCGCGGGTTTGAGCGAGGGATGCGTCACTATGCCATCCAGGATTGCTTTTGAGCAATTAAGTTGTTACCTACGCAACATGGATGGCGGAAGTATTCCAGGCTCTGGACAAAAATACTATGGCATTCTGGACGTCATCGACCCAAGGATAAGCAAATGATGCGTGCCATTAAGCTCGCCACAACAGCTCTTGCAATTTTCTTTGTGGCGTTGTTTTTAACGCGAACCGTGTTTGTTAGTGGAATGGCTCAAGCCGGCGTGGAGACTTCGGTAGGTAGATCAATCTATCTCTCTCTGCGTCATGTTTTTGGCGTGGCTGGGGCCGAAGAAGGAGAGACTTTGATAATGAGCGTGGTGTTTATCACCTCTCTGATTTTGGTCACGCTATTGACTTGGTCGCTGTCAAAGCTTTGGTATGGGGTTATACGTTCGCGGGCATGATAATGACCCTGTGGCAGGGTGTAACGAGCAGAGAACAATATGCCGTCTATAGCGCGTCCATCTGCTCTGCTCGTTACAACGGTTTCGCCTGTCAGATTTTTTGACGATACATGGGGAACCGCTGATTTATTCGGTTTTCCGCCCCTGCAAGGCTCTGAGGACAGGGCACGGCGATCTCGATCGCCGCGCCACGATATAGCCGACACAAGATTTCACGAACCGTAATCCACATATCGCGCCATAAGGTTGGGGCGGCTAAACGTGTCAATCGCATAAACCCGCTGCCACATGGCATCAACCTCGGCATTGAACGTGGCGTCATCCATGTCGATCCAGTAGCGAGGGTTGCGGCCGCGCTGCTGATCGTAACGGGCGGTGACCGGGTCCAGGTGCCGATACGGCTCGAACAACGGAATGTCCGGAATCGGGCCGCTGGTGTCCATGTAGTTTTGCAGGAAGTCCCATAGCGCGCAGGGACGTTGCTGGAAGTCGTCGGCGCTCATCAGCATATGAAAATTGATTTTCCGGTTTTCATAGCGGTGCTGAAGCAATAGCCCGTATGTAGGGCCGTGACGATTATTGGTGGTAGTCATGTAGGCATCGAACGTATCCGATCCACGAACCCCACATTTCAAGCCACTGGCTGACGCCTGATGCTGTGCTCCCGTTTTCTTTCAGGAGCCAGCACCATGATGCGACCCGACGCCAAAGTCGAGAAAGTCTACCTCTATCCCAAACCCGTGGATTTCAGAAAATCCATCGATGGCTTAGCTGCTTTGGTCGAGTTGGATATTAAAGTGGCGGTCTTTGATCCGGTGCTCTTTGTCTTTCTCAACAAATCCCGGAATCGAGTGAAGATTTTGTATTGGGAGCGTAACGGCTTCTGCCTTTGGCTCAAGCGTCTCGAGTCCGAGCGTTTCAAAATCTCGCCAGATGATGTCGACGAAGCCATTGTGCTGACGGTTCAGGAATTGAATTGGCTGCTGGATGGATTTGATCTGTGGCGCAACCGTCCTCATAAGATTTTGACTCCAAGGTTTGTTGCCTGACGGGTATAATCCAGGGCATGCGACCATTGCCCGACAACCTTCCTGACGATCCCGTATTGCTCAAACAGATGCTGCTTGAGAGCTACGAAGCACGCTCGCGCGAACAGGAAGTTAAAGACGCCTACGCCACTCACATCGTTGATCTCAAAGAGCAGATCAAGCTGCTGCGTGACCGTATTTTTGGTCGAAAGTCCGAACAAACCGTCGAGCCTAATACCCCTCAACTTGCCTTGTTCAATGAACCTGAAAGCGAGCCTATGCTCCCGGTCGGCGATGCTGATGAGGAAGTAGTTGCTCCTGCGCCACGCCGTGGCAAGCGCAAGCCACTGTCGGCTGATCTGCCGCGCATTGAAGTCATCCACGAGCTGCCCGAACACGAACTGACCTGTGCCTGCGGTTGCCGCAAGCATGTCGTCAGCGAGGAAACCAGCGAGCAACTGGATATCGTGCCGATGCAGATTCGGGTGATCAAACACATCCGCAAAGTCTACGGCTGTCGTGGCTGTGAGTCGGCACCGGTCACAGCCGGCAAGCCTGCGCAGTTGATTGAAAAGAGCATGGCCAGCCCCAGCGTGTTGGCCATGCTGCTGACCACCAAGTATGTCGACGGCTTGCCGCTGCATCGTTTTGAAACGGTGCTAAGCCGACATGGCATAGAAATCCCGCGTCAAACGTTGGCCCGCTGGATTATCCAGTGCGGCGAACATTTGCAGCCGCTGTTAAATCTGATGCGTGATCGATTGCTGGAAAGCCCGGTCATCCACTGTGACGAAACCCGCGTTCAGGTACTGAAAGAACCAGATCGAGACCCGACCAGCCAATCCTGGATGTGGGTACAGGCCAGCGGGCCTCCAGATCATAAAGTCGTATTGTTCGACTACACTTCCAGCCGCGCGCAGGACGTACCGTTACGGCTGCTGGAAAGTTATCGCGGCTATGTGATGACTGATGATTACGCGGGCTATAACGCGCTGGCGTTACAACCGGGCGTGGAGCGCTTGGCGTGTATGGCCCATGCGCGGCGCAAATTTGTCGAAGCACAAAAAGTGCAACCTAAGGGCAAGACCGGGCGTGCCGATATCGCGCTGACGATGATCAATAAGCTGTACGGTATCGAGCGCGAATTGAAAGACGGCAGCGACGAACAGCGCTTTACCGGTCGGCAGGAGAAAAGCCTGCCAATCTTGGCTCAGTTGAAAAGCTGGCTGGATAAAACTCAGTCCCACGTGACGCCGCAAAGCGTGCTGGGCAAGGCAGTTGGTTATCTGGCGAATAACTGGAGTCGGCTGAAGCGTTACGTGGAAGCCGGCTTTTTACCGATCGACAACAACCCGGCAGAGCGCGCAATAAAGCCGTTTGTTATTGGGCGCAAAGCCTGGCTGTTCAGCGACACGCCTAAAGGCGCCACCGCCAGTGCACAGATCTATAGCTTGGTCGAGACCGCCAAGGTCAACGGCCAGGAGCCCTATACGTGGCTGCGCCACGTACTGGAGAGGTTGCCACTTGCGCAGTCGGTGGCCGACTATGAGGCGTTGCTGCCGTGGAACTGCTCACCGGAAATGCCAAGATAAACGGAAGCCGCATCTGATGGTAGGTGTGGTTGGTGGATCGCTTACATTTCAGCGCACGGTTAGCTGAGTTGATGTAAGCGGGCAGCAGGCCAGGGTTATGGGTATACTTTCGGCCGGCAGTGGCCCTTGTTCCGCCATCTGTTTTCTTGGGCGTGCCGGCCCCCTCCAGTGCTTCCTTGATCATGACCAGCCGCATCTGGTACCTATCCTTCTGGAGGCTTTCAATTAAGCCTTCAGATGTCTTGGCTATTTTGGTGATTTCTTCGTCCACCCCAAATGGGCAGTTGGCACTGTGCGCGCCCTTGGGCAGAAGCCGAAAGTAACCTTGCACGAATACCGACTTGTCATGCATTTCTCGGGTGTGGGGCGGGTTATGAGCCACCGGTGTTGCGCAGTGCGTGCACTGCAGGGGCTCGGCGCCCATGCCCTTTTGGTAGGTGTCCGCTTCCCACTCTTGCTTGTTCTGATCAGAAGCGGAGCTCATTTTGATACCCATGCGCGTTCCCTGTGCGTTTGAATTTGGAGCTTCGACGTTATGCACTATTGGGGATTCCATGACCATCCGGACACCCATTCCACCGACATCCGGACACTGATTCCACGCTGATCCGGACACTCATTCCACAAGCATCCGGACACCGATTCCACGGCCATCCGGACACTTTCAGGCAGGCAGCAACGCAGGACTATTCACTACTATCGACCTCTTTTTTCGAAGCTAAGAGGTCGTCGTGGAGCGCTTATCCATGCGTAAAATCCGAGAGGTACTACGCCTAAAGTTCGACGCCGGCCTGTCCGTGCGCAAGATCGCCGCCAGCTTATCCATCGGCCATTCGAGTGCAGGGGATTACCTTTGCCGGTTTGCCGCCAGTGGGCTTCAGTGGCCCATCGATATTTCTGACGCTGAGTTGAATCGACGGCTGTTTCCACCAACAGTGCCGGTGCCGACCGACCAGCGCCCAATGCCCGACTGGGCATGGGTACACACCGAGTTGCGCCGCCCCGGCGTAACCCTGGCCCTGCTCTGGCAGGAATATCGACTCGCTCACCCGCAAGGTTTTCAATACAGCTGGTTCTGCGAGCACTACCGCCTCTGGGCCGCCAAGGTCGACGTGGTCATGCGTCAGGAACACCGTGCTGGCGAAAAGCTGTTCGTTGATTACGCCGGGCAAACAGCGCCGGTCATCGACCGGCAAACCGGCGAGATCCGCCAAGCGCAGATCTTCGTCGCCGTTCTCGGCGCGTCCAGCTACACCTTTGCCGAGGCCTCCTGGTCGCAGAAACTGCCCGACTGGCTGGGCTCGCACGTCCGATGCTTTGCTTTTTTCGGCGGCACAACGCAGATCCTGGTGCCCGATAATCTGCGCAGTGGCGTGACTAAGGCGCACCGTTACGAGCCGGATATCAACCCCAGTTACCGCGATCTGGCCGAGCATTACGGCGTCGCCGTCTTGCCTGCTCGCTCGCGTAAGCCCAAGGACAAAGCCAAAGTCGAAGTCGGCGTGCAAGTAGTCGAACGCTGGATCCTGGCGGTGCTGCGCAACCGCCAGTTCTTCTCGCTTGGCGAATTCAATACAGCCATCGCGCTACTGCTGGATCGCCTCAACCACAAGCCCTTCAAAAAGCTGCCCGGCTCACGCCGGTCAGCCTTCGAGGCCCTCGACCAACCGGCGCTGCAAGGGCTGCCGGAACACCCGTACGTCTATGCCGAATGGAAAAAGGTACGCGTCCATATCGACTATCACGTCGAGGTCGATGGCCACTTCTACTCGGTGCCGTACCAGCTGGTGAAGCACCAACTCGAAGTACGACTCACCGCCCAGACCGTCGAGTGCTTCCACGCCAACCAGCGCGTGGCCAGCCACTTGCGCTCGCTGCACAAAGGCCGCCACACCACTCAAACCGAGCACATGCCCAAGAGCCACCGCGAACATGCTGAGTGGACGCCGCAACGGCTGATCCGCTGGGCAGAGCAGACCGGGCCCAACACCACTGGCGTCATCGCCTACATCCTCGAACGCCGAATCCACCCACAGCAAGGCTTCCGCGCCTGCCTGGGCATCCTGCGCCTGAGCAAACAGCACGGCGAAGCGCGGCTGGAAGCCGCGTGCCAGCGTGCGCTGGCACTGGGCGCATGCAGTTACAAAAGCCTGGAATCAATCCTGCGCCAAGGGCTGGAGCGCCTGCCGCTGGCCCAGCAAAACCTGCCGCTACTGCCCGACGAGCACATCAACCTGCGTGGCCCGGACTACTACCACTGACCTGAGAAAGGAGCTTCGAAATGCTACCGAATCCAACGCTCGACAAGCTACAAACCCTGCGCCTGCACGGCATGATCAAGTCGCTGGGCGAGCAACACGCAACGCCCGATATCAATGACTTGAGCTTCGATGAACGCCTCGGCCTGATGGTCGACCGCGAGGTGACCGAGCGCGAAGACGCCCGCCTGACCACTCGCCTCAAAGCGGCGCGGTTGCGCCACAACGCCTGCCTGGAAGACATCGACTACCGCAGCCCGCGTGGCCTGGACAAGGCCATGATCCTGCAACTGGGCGGTGGCCAGTGGCTGCGTGATGGCCTGAACTTGATCATCGGCGGGCCAACTGGCGTAGGCAAAACCTGGCTCGCCTGCGCGCTGGCCCACAAGGCCTGCCGCGACGGCTACAGCGTGCGTTACCTGCGCCTGCCGCGCTTGATGGAGGAGCTGGGCCTGGCCCATGGCGACGGCCGCTTCGCCAAACTGATGGCCGGCTACGCCAAGACCGACCTGCTGATCCTGGACGACTGGGGCCTGGCACCGTTTACTGCCGCGCGACGACGCGACATGCTTGAGCTGCTGGACGACCGCTACGGCAACCGCTCGACACTGGTCACCAGCCAGATGCCGGTGGACAAATGGCATGCGCTAATCGGCGATCCGACCTTGGGCGACGCGATCCTCGACCGGCTGGTGCACAACGCTTATCGGATCGAACTGAAGGGCGAGTCGATGCGCAGACGCGCAACGAAATTGACGACGGCAGGGACTTCAGACTAACAATGCGAACCTGCGTCGCTGCGCTCCGACTGCCTGTCCGGATGATCGTGGAACGGGTGTCCGGATGTTGGTGGGCTGAGTGTCCAGATGGCGTGGAATCCGCACACCATGAACGGAACTGCAAAAGCAGGTAGCCCTCCTGCGTCCAGGTTGACCGGTAATAGGGTCGGCTGATTTTTCATATTTGGGTAGATCCTGGGTTCGTGGTCTTCAAGCCCGCACGCTTCGATGTTAATCTTGTGGCAATGAAATTGTCCCTACCCAATCGTTCGCTCGTTGCATGGGCACTTTACTTTTGCGTGCTGTTAAATGTGTTCGCTTGTGGTTTGGGTCATGGCCAGATGAGCGGGTTCGCACTCAATGGTATCGGCGGTGAGTTTTGCTCTGTATCAGGTGGCAAGGCCCCGATCGCCAGTGCGGATTTCTCTGACCAGTCGCCCAGCGGTTGGGCCGGTAGTCTTGTCTGCCCTATCTGTTCTGCTGTGACATTAAGCATCGTTTTTCTGCTGCGCCTGATCTGGCTGTTGCGAATCGTCCAGAAGCCACGCCTTGGTCGTGAGCTTCGCTGCAAGGCACCCCCTCGATACTCTTGGCCGTCGGCCAACCCTCGCGCTTCTCCCCTGATCTGATGTTTGCATGTGGCCGATTTGATCATCGGCTACCGCTTAATTTTCGACGTCCGTTTTTCTCCAGATTGTCGCTGATGCGACCGGTGCTGGGCGTCGCTCAATCGTCTTGGGAAGGAGGGCTTTATGGCTTGCGTTTTCGATTTTCCAGATTGCATATTTAGAGTTCTCGAAGGAATAACGTTAAGTTTTTTTGTCTCGTATAAGTCGCAAGTGTTGGTCTGGAGGGTGGTATGCGCTCTCTAGCTATCCCTTCAGGGGCTTCGCGACTGGTCAGCAAAAAATTACGCACTAGCAGTCGTGCCGATCTGCTGCAGTTGTGTCCTGACTACCCTAGCAATGCATGTTGTTTTACTCGCCTGGATGTCCGGCTACTGCCGCACTGGCACGCGTTGTTCGATGTATGTCCTGCGTTGCTCAAGCTGGATCCTCCGGAAGGCTTGAACATGTTTCGCAGTTTCATGAAGTGGGCATGCCGCAATTCCCCGGCCCTGAACTGGACTTACCACCTGAGTGTATGTCGTTGGTTGCTCACTTCATCTTTTAAGAAGCATATACGCGAGGAACATATCGAGGCCCTCATGACTGCTGCAGCAGCCAGTTGGGTAGAGGCTGACGACGGCCCGGCTCGCGGGCTAGTGTTGGCGTGGAAAGGCTCGCCGCTGCGGGTGTTTGACTGGAAAGTCGAGGCTCGTCGTGGCGATGAAGTAGACCCTCAGCAGCAGGTGTTTCCACCAACGCCCTGGGATTTTGCCTGGTGCCCATTAGCAGGCGAGGGCTCCGCTGGACTGCGACAGTGGATGCCCATCCCTGGATACGACGGGCAACCGCCGTTATCGAACGCTGTGCGCGAAGAGTAGAGCGCCTGCCAGTCCGTGAGCGTCCAGTTATCGGAGCGTGGCTGAGTCTTTTCGCCATGCTGATGATATTTGTCGGCCCGCTGATCAGTCAGGGGATCAGCCTTGTCCATGGTAAAAGCCAGTCAATGAGCATGGCGGGCATGGAGTGCCACGACATGCCTGGCATGAGCCAGATGTCGCACCATGGCTCTGCTGACAGGCACCATGATCTGATCGTTTGGGAAAAGTGCGGCTATTGTTCGCTGCTGTTCCAAAACCCAGCGCTCATCGAGTCAAATCTGGCTGGCTTTCGGCTAACTGTCCCACCGTTACAGTATCTACCTGCCCGCTTTATCACTCGTCAAACAGCACCACCGGTGTTCCCTGGTGCGCGAAGCCGAGCCCCACCTATCAACCTTTGAACGTCACCCCATTTTTTGCTGAACACGCATTACCGACTCTGCATCAACGGGCCCTCGTACGTAGTGATGCTGACTGTTCATGCGCGCTTGGCCAACACCTGACATTCATCGGATGAACCCATGTACTCCACCAAGAACAAGCCGCTGTTTCACATTGACCCATCGTGTCTGCGTTGGCGCCATGCGTTTTGTATGTTTCTGGGGCTGGCATTACCCGTCATTGCCCATGCCTCGCAGCCGGAGGACGGCACCGTCGGTTCATCACCAACCCCCAAAAGGCTACAGACTTGGACGTTGGAACCTATCACCGTTACAGGGGCGCGCGAAGGCTATTCCGCACCCACTTCTACTTCGGCCACGCGCACCAATACGCCCTTGATCGAAGTCCCGCAGTCGGTACAAGTTGTCACCCAATCGATGATTAGAGAGCAGGGTAGCCACTCGCTTTCCGACGCATTGGTTAATGTCTCGGGTGTGAGAGCGACCAAGCCTCAGGAGGCACTGTTCGCGCAACCCATCGTGCGCGGTTTTCCTGCAGAAATTTATATGAACGGGCTGCCGGCCTTCGGTGGCACAGCGGCGAGCATCGATCCGACCAGTCTGATCGGCACCGAGCGTATCGAGGTGCTCAAAGGCCCAACATCGACCCTTTACGGAGGCGGGATCGGCGCGCCGCTGGGCGGCTTGATCAACGTGATTTCGAAACGTCCCGAGGCCGAGCCGAGTGCGTTTGTTTCGATGCGCACCGGTAGCTTCGGTACGGTGAATCCGTCGGTTGATCTCAACACACCCATTGGGGACAAAGTCGCCGCACGGTTTTCCGCTGACTACCAGGAAAATGACAGCTGGATTGATCACGTCAACGGCCACCAATGGTCAATACAGCCAAGCATCGCGTTTCAGCTCTCGCCAGATACCGAGTTGCTGCTGCGCGGCAGGTACGAGGATCGCAGTCAGCTGGAATTTTCTGGCCTGCCATCCGCCCAGGCGTTGAGTGGGCATATTGACCGCAAGGCTTTCCCGGGCGCTACCAGTGGGCAGCCGCACACCACCATCGAGAATCGTACAACTACCGCCGAACTCACTCATGAGTTTAATGAGGACACACGACTTGCCGTCACCGCTCAGTATTACGAAGGCAAGTTTCGTGACTATGGAAGCTTTGTTTATCCAGAGCTTCTAGGGGCTGGCCCTGCGACGCCAACGGTGTATCCGATTTTCAAGCTCTACCTGCCAGGAGACGTTCGTGAAAGCACGCTGGATACTAACTTGGGCACCCGGGTCGAGGCTCTGGGCGGCAGCCACGAACTTTTAGTGGGCGCCAGTTATGACCGTACAGACTTCGCATCGGGAGTATCCAACGCCGAGCTGATCGGCGAGCTTGATCTGGCCAATCCGAGCTACGGGGTTTCCTACGGAGCGACGCCCGAAACAATAGTTTCCCAGACCAACCGCTACGAGACAAAAGCTCTCTACATTCAGGATCAAGCGACCTACGGCCGCTTACATCTGTTGGGATCGTTGCGCCTGACCCAACTCGACCTCAAGCAACAAGAGCAAGGTATTGATACTTCATATCATCGTGTGACGCCACGCCTTGGCATCACCTATGACCTGACCGACAGTCTCGCGCTTTATGCGGCTTACTCTACCGGCTTTAGAGGTGCGTACAACTACAACGGTCGCGAGACACCGAAGCCTGAGTTGTCTCGCAACTATGAGGCGGGCATCAAGATGGCGTTTAACGATTTGGGGCTTTCCGGCACCCTCGCGGTGTTCGAACAGACTCGTCGCAACGTGTCGACTCCTGATCCCGATCCTGCAAACGCGATTCTCGGCTACTCTGTGCAAAGCGGCGAGCAACGCGCTCGGGGGGTAGAGGCAGATTTGGTTTGGGAGCCGATTCCGGCCTTTTCGTTGCTGACCAGCTATGCCTACACCCAGGCAGAAGTGACAGACGACAATTCGATTCCGATTGGTGCCGGATTGCCACGCGTACCTCGGTACAGCGGTCGTCTCGCAGCCCGCTATCGAATACTCGATGGTGCTGCCAAGGGACTGGGTTTTGGTGCAGGTATTACTGCGCTCAGCGCACGCGAGCTGACCCTGCCCAATACCGTCTCTGTGCCGGGATATGCACTGCTCGATGCACAGACTTCCTACGAGTTTGACCATTACACGGTCTCCGTATCAGCGGTCAATCTGACCGGTCGCAAGGTCTTCGAGACTTACCAATATCTGGGTTCGCCAGTGGTATTACCGACCCAACCACGCTCAGCTTTTTTGACGCTGACAGCCAGCTTTTAAGGACCCCATCATGATCGACAACCAACGTCGCAACCTAGTAATTGGTGCGTTGCTCGCACCGTTGGCGGCCAGCATCACCCTCAAAGCCTCGGCTGCTGACAAGCCCATGCACCCACATGCGATGCCGGATATGGGCCCCGACATGAACAAAGTACCCTGGATGGGCGACGAGCAAATCGCAATGCTGGTGTATCCAGGCATGACCGTAATGGATCTCGTGGGGCCGCACTGCATGTTTGGTTCGCTCATGGGCGCCAAGATTTATATTGTTGCCAAGTCGCTGGACCCAGTGACGAGCGATGCGGGATTAGCGATTGTACCTACCGCCACCTTTGGCACCTGTCCTCGCGACCTGACAGTGCTGTTTGCGCCGGGAGGCACGGACGGCACTCTGGCAGCAGCCTCTGATGCCGAGACCCTGGCTTTTATGGCTGATCGTGGCGCACGCGCGAAATACATCACAAGTGTCTGCTCGGGCTCGTTGATCCTAGGTGCGGCGGGGTTGTTGAAAGGTTACAAGGCGACGTCGCACTGGTCGTGCCGGGATGCGCTAGCCGGGTTCGGTGCGATTCCTACCGAAGCGCGTGTTGTGCGCGACCGCAACCGGATTACCGGCGCTGGTGTAACGGCAGGACTGGATTTCGGCTTGAGTATGGTTGCGGAACTACGCGACCAGACCTACGCCGAGTGCGCCCAACTGATGAGCGAGTACGACCCCGATCCTCCGTTCAACGCGGGCTCTATGAAGACCGCTCCGGCGCATGTGAGGACTGCGATGATCGAACTGGTGGCGGAATTTACGAAGAAAGCAGACGCGCTCGCTGGCTTCCCGAAAGGCTGAGGCTCTAAGCTTCACGGCGCACTCCATTGCAAGAGCGCGCCGTGAGCGTTCGCTAACGGCTGTTAGAATGAGGCGAGACGTTAACTGCACAAGGTTCAATGCGAAGATCAGCTGGAATCAAATTCCGCATGAAATAGCTCAAATGATGCGTGCCAGCAATGATGTGGCGCATTTGATACCTTTCTCACGAAAGTTACTGCTGAGGTTAATCCCCTCTGCGTGAACAAACGTGATGTCGTGAATGCCTATGAAAGACAGTACCTGACGTAGGTATGGCTCTTGATGATCCGAACTGTCATCGGCATGAATTCAGCCTCTGGCGGTTAAAACGACTGCGCGCTTGCCAATCAACAAGCCTTGGGTAAGAGTGGGCGTGTATTTGAACGTCACCCCAGCTCGAATCACATGGTCAAGCCAAGCCTTGAGAGTGCTTGGAATGTCGAAATTGTACATTGGCGCGGCGATGACCAGCATGTCAGCTGCAAGTAGCTCATTAGTCAACTTGTCGGAACGCTCCAAGCAAAGCTGCTCTTGGTTGCTGCGCTCTCTAGCAGGCTTCATCCAGCCACCTAGCAAGTTTGAGTCAATATGAGGTATGGGGGTGAGGGCCACGTCACGGATAATGATCCGATCAGTCGGATGCGCAAACCGCCACTGGCTGATGAATTGCTGGGTCAGTTGGCGAGAAACTGACTCCTGTTGGCGAGCGCTGCTTTCAATAATCAGAACGCTGGGCATGATTTCTTATTCTCTATCGGCTTGAGTCGATGAAGCCTAGGTTAGTCGTATCCACATCGTAAAAAGGTAGAAAAAACTGCTGTTAATTATCGATAAGTTTGTTTTATACACATTTCACCTGGATCGTTACGTAAACAATGTTCGGGACGATGGATCACCTGTTGACTTGTGCGTGTTGACAGACGTCAGAAGCCCACATCTGTGAATATATGGGTAAGGTAAGTCGCGAATGGGACAAGAACTTAGAGATCGGTCTTCATTATTGCTAAAGTGAAATCGTGAAGGTAAATTGGTGGATGCTTAAACTTAGGCGAGGGGAGGTTGAGTCCATCGAAGTCAAGTAACTTAAGAGGATCACGGAGGAGGCTGCTTATTTAGCCATCCACTCGATAACTGCTTTGTAATCGTCTGGTGTACATTGCATGCAGAGACCTTTAGGGGGCATCACGCTGTATCCAGTAGTGACTCGCTCGACGAGGAGATCCATTCCTTGGTCGAGGCGAGGCGCCCAAGCACTTTTATCTCCCTTTTTAGGCGCAGTGTGTAATTGACCGTTATGGCATATGCCGCATGACTGATTGAAAACAGTTTCAGGATCCTGAGCGGCCCCTACTGAGATGGGAAGCAGGCCGATGGCCAAAATAGCTAAATATTTCATACTGCACTCCGTTCTTTCTTAAAATGTTCAGCTAAGCCAAGCCTTCGCTCATCATTTGTTATTAGAGGGCTCGCGACTGTAGTAGATAAAGTGCTTGGTGCTTCTAGCCACTGTCACAAGTCCGTATTGACGGCGATCTTTTAGGAAAACTCTATGCATCTATCAAAGTGAGCTGGAATCAGTGACGTTTATTTAGTTACGCGTCACTTATGTACATCTTTAAGCTCATCAATGCATCTTGCTGTGATCCGGCATGTTCAGAGCCCGCGCTGTTGCCTCAACCGTTATCGACTCCTTCTCACCTCTGGCATTCTCTACCGTTAGCGTCAGCGGTACCTTGTCACCTTCTTTGACTTGCTTAACCAGGTCAATCAGCATGACGTGATATTTGTGGGGATCCAAGGTGACCGGCTTGCCAGCAGGCAAGTCGATAAACTCTACCGGTTGCATGCTCATCACGTCGTTCTTCATGGTTGACAGGTGAAGCTGCACAATTTTGGCGACCGGAGACTGGGCGCTGAGCAGCTTGCTGTCGCTGCTTGATGTAATAGTCATGAACGCGCCGGTCGCCTGCTGCCCTGCGACTGTAGCGCGAGCCCACACATCTTCTACTTGCGTCTGGGCTGAAACTTGGCAAGCCAGTCCCAGCAGTGAAAACCCAAGTATGAACTGTCTGACGCGTTGAGTAATGCTGGCTTGATTGAGAGTTGAGTTCATTAGGACACCTTCATGACGGTAAGCAAATCTTCTGCACACTCTTGTGCTGAAAGCGAGTGAGACAATCCAAGACGTAGGGTTCCCCTGATGTCGTATACATAGCTCGTCGCCGAATGGGATAACGTGTAGGTTGATCCGCTGGGGATTTTTTCGTAGAACACGCCAAACTCTTTGGCTGTGGCCGCAGTTTCTTCGAGTGTCCCGTAAAGTGCGACAAATGACGGATCAAACGTTTTCACGTAAGCGTTGAGCACGGCTGGTGTATCGCGTTCAGGATCCAGCGTGATAAAGATGATCTGAAGTCTGTCGCCATCCTTGCCCATCAGTTTTTTGATTTGTACTGCGCGAGCCAGAGCCGTCGGGCAAATCGCGGGGCACTGTGTAAATCCGAAGAATACCAAGGGGATCATCCCTCGATAACTCGAGAGCATTCTGAGGTCGCCGTTAGTGTCTTTTAATTTAAATGAGCGCCCAAGGATCTGATTACTCAGATTTTTGCCGTGTTTGTACGTCAATTCCTCGCGGGTATCGCACCCAGTCAAGATGCTCAAGCTGAGTAACCCCATCCCTGCAACCACCTTGCGGCGAGTCATGAAAACGCTCATGGAATAATGCCTCTTGGATCGCCCATCAATTCAGTCAACTGTAGGGACGCGTCACTTAAAAAATATTGTTTGCTACCGAAATCGTTTTTATCGATAGGTCTCGACTTAACGCTAGGTCAGACGTGAACCATTGATCATCATTTGGGATATTTTTCTGACCTACTGGAGGTCGGGCGAAAAGTCTAACAATGCCAGCACCCTTTCATAACCTGCGACATTGTGACGCATGCTGTGCGTTGAGCTTCGTTTGAATGAGCTTGCCAAACTTCCCGCGACATCCTGTCGCAGGTGACTAGCCCAGAAAGGCTCTGCCGTACGCAGATGAGCAAAATCTAAAATCGTTAGCGAATGGGTTCCCACCTTGCACTGAGTCTATAAAAAGCAGGTGTGCCCGTCGGTGACTCTTGAGTAGCCCACACGCATCTGAAGGTTTTGGCCCTGTCGTCCAGGCTATTCGTGTAACGGCTGGCGAGATGCGGGAGCGCGTCGAATTGTGGGCCAGAGAGGTGCCCCAGTGTTGCGTGATGTCTCGCCATCTTCGCAGACGGCACGCCGATAGCCTTTTAGGTGAGAGTTAATCCTGTGTGAAACCACCCAAATTCCCGTGATAGACTCATGGCTGTAATCGTGGGTATCGTTGGGTGGTGGGCTTGATCAGCATCTCCCGATCTTCAAGCCCTCCATAATTTGGTATCAGCATCGCCGCCATGAAATCCTCCCTACTAAACCGCTCGCTCGTTGCTTGGACGCTGTACTTTTGCGTCTTATTCAACGTTTTTGCCTGCGGTTTGGGACATGGGCAGATGAGTGGGCTCACCCTCAATGGCATAGGTGGCGAGTTCTGCTCCACGTTGGGCAACAGAATTCCTACCGAGAGTCCGGATTTCTCTGACCAATCACCCAGCGGTTGGGCCGGTAGTCTTGTCTGTCCAATCTGTTCTGCGGTTACGTTAAGCATCGTCTTTCTCCTTGGCCTGATCTGGCTCCTGCGAATCGTCCAAAAGCCACGCCTTGGTCGTGAGCTGCGCTGTAAGGCACCCCCACGATATTCCTGGCCGTCGGCCAACCCTCGCGCTTCCCCTCTGATCTGACGTTTGCATGTGGCCGATTGATCATCGGCTGTCGCTTATTTTTCGTCGCCCGCTTATCGCCAGATTTTTACTGTTGCGAACGCTGCCGGGCGTCGTCCAATCGTCTCGGGAAAGAAGGCTTATGGCTCGAGTTTTCGATTATCCGCATTGCAGATTCAGCACTTTCGAAGGAAGAACTTTTAGTTTTCCAGCTTCTGATAACCCGCCTGCGGCTATCAAATGGAGGCTGGCATGCGCGATTTAATTACCCCTTCCGGGGCCTCGCGGCTGGTCAGCAAGGCCTCGCGGATGGGCAGTGGTGGCGATTTCCTGTTGCCATTTCCTGACTATCCCAGCAACGCACGCTGTTTTGTTCACTTGGACGCTCGTTTACTGCCTTACTGGCACACGCTGTTTGATGTTTGTCCTAGGTTGCTGAAGCTGGATCCTCCCGATGGCTTGAATATATTTCGCAGCTTTATGACGTGGGCTTACCGTAACCATCCACCGCTGAACTGGACTTACTACCTCAGTGTTTGTCGCTGGTTACTGACCTCAACCTACCAGAAGCAAATAAGTGAGGAGCACATCGATGCCTTCATGACTGCAGCGGCCGCCCGCTGGATAAGCACAGATGGTAGCCAGGCTAGGGGACTGGTGTTGGCTTGGGAAGGTTCTCCGATGAGGGTGTTTGACTGGAAAATAGCTCCACGTTCAGGCGTAGGCTTTGACCCTGAACAAGAGGAGTTTCCACCTACGCCTTGGGACTTCGCCTGGTGTCCTTTGACAGGGAAGGGGGGCGCTGGATTTCGCCGCTGGTTGCCCATCCCCTGACACAGTCGAATGGCAGGTCGTCGATGACTCTGTGTTAAGGAGATGTCCTGCCAGTGTTTAGGCTTCGCATGATCGGAGCATGGCTGAGCCTAAGCAGTGGATGGGCTCTCCATTCCACTCCGAAATCTTCATTAACAGCGGATTACCTTGAGAAGGGTTCTGGAGTTTCGAAGGCCTTTATGATCAAACCATAAGCATTCTCAACTCGTACTAAATGGGTATCAGGCATGCGACAACCTGTCACGTCTTGGCCTGGGAATTTACCGAATGTGGCGAGTCTTCACGTCGTCGGCCCATTCCTGGCTGAAACTGAAAAATAGTGCGACAGAACGTCGCAGGTGAGAGATTTTGCGCGGCTGTCATCATTCTGGTTTGTACTGACATGTGCTCAATTTTTCAGCCCTTTAATACCGGGTTAACCGCGCAGAACGATGTAGTTGATCTGTGCATGAAACCTTACCTTGGTGACGTCTCGCTTCATGAAAATCGCACGCAATGAACGCTCGCTCGTGGCATGGGTTCTCTATGTATCCATCCTATTCAGTTCTTTTTCCTGCGCGATCGGCCACGGTCAAATGGCTGGGTTACAGCTCGCCAGCGTTGGGGGGGAATATTGTTCCCTTGATGGCAATTTTGGGGCTGATCTCGACGACTCTGGCCTAGCCACGACAGCCTCAACCCCGGGCTCCAGTTGCGCACTGGTTAGTCTTTTCAGTGCCCTTGTTCTCGCCGCATTCTTCGGTTTATGGGGCCTGCTCACAATCGACAAGTCGCGACCTTACGCCAGGTTGTATCTCTCGCGCTTAAATCGTTACCGGTGGCCTCCAGCAAACCCTCGTGCATCCCCCTTGGGGCTTCCGTTGCTCTGAAATTTATTGTCCAGGCTGGCTGCTTTGCAGACAGCCTGAGCACTTATCGAATGAAAAACTGGAAGCTCTCTATGTTTCGCATGACGACTCTGGCGCTGCTCGTTGGCAGCAGCCCCCTTGCTTGGGCTCAAGATGATTCCTTGAAACTGCCCGACATTAAGATATCCACTTCTGCTGCCGAACCCGTTGAGGCGACCGCTCTCAACCTGGACGAGACCATCGAGAGCGGCTCGCGTCTAACGCTCAGTGCGCGCGAGAACCCCGCATCGGTCAGCGTGGCAGACCGCCAGACCATGGAACGTATCGGAGCGCGCAACTTTCAGGATGCTGCTAATGCGCTGCCTGGCGTGAATGCATCCGCACCACCTGGTTGGGGAGGTTATGTGGCCTATCGTGGATTCAATGGTGCGCAGATTGGTCAGTTGTTCAACGGCATTAATTTGCAATACGGAGCCGCTGCGCGTCCTGTCGGATCATGGATTTACGATCAAGTTGAGCTACTGGGCGGGCCATCTTCCTTTCTCAATGGCAGTGGTGCGGTGGGCGGTAGCCTGAATTTCATCACCAAGTTGGCCAGCCGTGACAAGGACAGTCTTGAGGGAAGGGTGAGTTACTCGCGCTACGACACTTGGGAGACCGCCATCGGCGTCAACCAGGCGCTCAACGAGGGGGAAGGAGCTCGCCATTATGCGCGTCTGGACTACAGTCGCACGCACACCAATGGTTATATCGATCGTCAGGAGAATGGAGCTGGCAATCTGGCGTTCTCCCTGCTGAGCGATATCAACGACCAGCTTTCCCACACACTCGCCATCGAGTATCTGGAGGAGCAGGAAGACAGCCCGTACTGGGGCTCGCCAGTGTTACAGCCACTGAGCGGCAAACTTCATATTGATAAGCACAACCGTTTCAAAAACTATAACGTCGATGATGGGCGCTACGAGCAGAGAACTCGTTGGCTGCGGTCGATCACCGACTACCGTTTCGATGATGCTACCGGGGTTCGCAATACCTTCTATCACTATGACGGTCAGCGCGATTACCGCAATCTTGAGGTCTATCGCTTCAACGCGGGTAACAACGCCGTGGCTCGCTCTGCAGGCTATCGCCAGCGTCATGATCAGGAGGTGAACGGCAATCGTCTGGAGCTGACGCACGCGGGGGAGTTGTTTGGGATGGCCAGTGACTGGGCCTTTGGCATGGAATACAGCCGCAACAAACAGGTCAACTATCCGCTGTCCATCAATGGGTCTTTCGGCGTTGCGGTAGACCCGGGCAGTTTCGCTCCAGGTGCGTTTCTCGACATCCCCGGCATGGATGCCGCACGTACCAAGGGCCGCAGCACCTGGACGGATACCACGTCGACTTTTATGGAAAATCGCACGCGCCTGACGGATCGACTGGCATTGGTTACAGCACTTCGCTATGACCACATTGATTTCGAGATTGTCGACCACACGGCGCGCAGTTCACTTGATCGCCGCTGGGACGCCTTTACCGGCCGGGCAGGTCTGGTCTATGACGTGACCGATAGCGCCAGCCTCTACACCCAGTACAGCACCTCGGCCGAGCCGCCAGGCGGAACCCTGACCAGCGCAAGCATCGGCCAGGTCGGCGACTTCGATTTGAGCACCGGACGCCAGATTGAGGTGGGCAGCAAATTCGACTTCCTTGATGGCCGCGGATCTGCCACAGCAGCAGCCTATCGAATCGTGCGCAAGAACATTTCTGTACCCTCTTCCACACTGCAGAACACCACCGAGCAGGCAGGCCAGCAGACCTCTACGGGTATCGAGTTGGCGGCATCGTTCAAGATAACTCCCCAGTTGTTGGCTGCCGGTAATTTCGCCTGGGTGAGGGCCGAATACGACGAATTCAATGAGACCGTCGCCGGCGCGGTGCTTTCACGCAAGGGTAAGAACCCGGTGAACATTCCGGATCGCACGGCCAACCTCTGGCTGACGTACGATTTGGCACCGCAGTGGCAGGTCGGCGCTGATGCGCGCTACGTCTCTTCGGTCTACGCCAATACCGCCAACACTATGTGGGTGCCGTCCTACACGGTCTACGGATTGCTCCTCAAGCATGACCTCGATGCGCATACAGAGCTGAGTGCGCGTTTGCGTAACCTCACGGACGAGACCTATGCACGCTTCATTCATCAGACCAACACTCAGTATTACCTGGGTGAGCCGCGCAGCCTCGAAGTGGCTGTGCAGTGGAGATACTGATGATGCTCTTACAACGACGAACTGATTTACCAGTTCACTCATGCGCACTGCTGTCTTGCTTTTTCTTGCTCATGCCTCTGAGCCACTTGAGAGCTGCTGATGCAGTACACGGTTTGCCTGCGAAAATCGAGCTTGATCCGCTGGATATTGTTGGCAACAGGATCAATGTGCAGCCAGACCTGACGAGCGCGCGCGCGAAGCTTGAGAGCCGAGCTGCCAGCACCGCAGTTATCGATGCTCAAAGTTACCGTAGCGGGCGAGCTACCACGGCAGTTGACGCCTTGGGCTTTGCGCCAGGTGTCTTGGCGCAGAGCCGTCACGGCGATGAGGCTCGTTTTTCCATTCGGGGCTCGGGCATTCAACGTGGCTTTTTGATGCGCGGCATTGAGCTTTACCAGGATGGCATCCCGCTGAATCACGCCGACGGCAGTGGTGACTTCCAGTCAATAGAGCCTCTGGCAGCGAAGTACATAGAGGTGTGGCGAGGCTCCAGCGGTCTGGAGTACGGCTCCAATGCACTTGGAGGCGCGGTAAACTTTGTCTCACCAACCGGGAGAGATAGTGGGCCTCTGCTACTGCGTACCCAGATTGGCACTTATGATCAACGCCGCAATCAATTGGCTGTTGCTGGAGCCGGTGATGTATTCGACGGTTTTCTGAGCATCACTGACAGCCATCAGGACGGTTACCTGGGGCATCGCAAGCATTGCTCGTGGTGGGTGAAGCGAAGGGAGGGAAAAGCGGTTTTGGCGTCGTGAAAACCTCAAAGCTTATTCGGCAAATGGGGCACGTTGCGCCGACGGTGAGCCAAAACGAGATTATGTATGCGCCTTCGCGCGCGCTGTATATGCAAAATGCTACGCGAAAATGGAGGAATGGCGCGCCACCGGCCCATGTAGTTGCTCGTCAGCAGGCGGGGAAATTGATCCTGGATGCCTATCGCTCCCTGAGCCTTTGTTATGTGACCGCCAGAGGGGATGCAGCGGTGAACAATCCGATCCAGACATCAAGGGTAAAAGCTGAATGCAGATAAACATGAGCAAGCCTTTCAAGCACCAAGCCATGGCCAGGGAACTGGCATGGCAATAGGCTGGTCTGGCTGCGGGACTCACCTTGGATGTAGGCCATAACGAAAAATGCTCTGTATCTTTCGATACGGAGCATTTTCTTTGAGCGCTGCGCAGATTGCTAGGTTTTCACACAGTCTGCTGTGGTGCATTTTTTTTCACTCCTGAGCATCAGCGAACAATATATGTTGTAGTCATATATTGTTCAATGCCGCCTTATCGTTCCTTTTGTGAGACTACAAATGGAACTGAAATCGGCATTCGCTAACGTCCTTCGTCGCGTAAGGACGTTACGTCGTCTGACTCAAGAAGATTTTTCCATTTCAAGCAGCCGGACGAACATCAGCCTGCTTGAACGAGCTAAGACGATACCCACTTTGGAAAAGCTTGAAGATCTATGCTCGGTGCTCAGCGTTCACCCCATCACGATGCTGGCTCTTTGTTATTCCGTCAAAGAGGGTGTTTCAGTCGAGACACTGATACGTCAGCTGCTGGCTGAGACAGAGGAGCTCGAGGCAGCTGTGGATGCCTCTGCCTTTATTGATACGCGAAACGCCCCTCAATAATTGCGAAGACCATATTTTTACCTCTGACTACCAAAACGTATGAGTGGCGGCTGCTGGTCGGACACACCCATCGGACCTAGCGGCCCGCCATCTGATGTACCGTACATACACGAGTGAACTGAAGTTTTTCTTCAGCGCAGGCCGAACGGGCTACGGATCATTCACACTTGGAAAGCGACATCTGCCCAGGCATGCAGCATTCTCCGTGTCGCCGCCTCGACTTTCCATCGAGTTTAGCAAGACGCGGATGCGGGCCGCAGTTTCGATTTTGATCAGCAGCAGCGCATGGGGATGGTGCTCGGTCTGCATGCATGTTAGCTTACAGTTTTAGACAATCCGGCAAATTTTTAGGGCTTTCGGGGTTTTAAAAACCATGGTTCCTTTTTTGAGCGACGATCACCGATCGAAATCATGGCCAATGGCAAAATTTTGTTTTACGATATCTAAAAATGTATTGAGCAACTTCAGGTGTGCTAGCGCTGAACTGAAACCCTTTTTCATCAAGAGCCATGCTCGACTCACTCGAAATGCTCTTCAAACTTAGCCGCTTCAATCTTTTATGTTTCGAGGGCTTTATACGAGATACCTAATAAATCAACTGGATATTTATCAAGTGCGTTCTTTCATAGGTAAACGCTTGATAGAGTAAGCTCTTTTCTCATCCTCTGAGTTATAGTACACATTCTGTGTGGTGCTTAAGCTATTATGTCGAAGATCAACCTGAAGGTCCTTCATGTCTCGATACGGGGCATCGAAAGTTGCTGATGTATGACGGAGCCAGTGAAGTGAAGCTGCACGCAGTCTACTGACGTCCTCGTCAGCCCAATTTTCCGCCTGCATACGTTCCAATGCTCGGTCGAATACCTCTTGCAGCAGTAATCTGACATGCCGATCTGACAGTCCGGCTCGTCCGCGTTGGGTGGCAATTAAAGGAGTGGTTTCCCTGAAACCGGGGAGGGGAGATAGGCCCTGATGCACGCGCCAACGCTTTAGGTAATTCTCTACGTAGTCATCTCGTACACTTATCTTGCCTGCTTTGTTACCCTTACCTACGACGTGATACCACCAGTTGCCAGCTCCATCCTTGCGCAAATCCCCCATACTTGGCGTCCAGTTCTCCCTCCCCACCAAGTCGGAGACACGCAGGTACATAGCAAAAATCGTCGCAACAATGAACAAGGTTCTTTCATACTTGGGGTTCTGAGTAGCCAATTGCTCGGCCGTTTCCAAAACGAAATCCCACTGCAACGAAGTCAGGATGCGGCTCTCATGCTCTCCTGTTGTACGCTGCTTGTACTTGCTCTTTTGTTTCACCGCCCTGAACGGGTTGTGCTCACAGAAACCTTCATCAATGGCATGTTGAAAAAAACTACCGCAGACAGCAAAAATTTGCGCGATTGAGCCTTGCGCGGGTTTGTAGTTTTCTTGAAGAATAGGGCGGCTCTCTTCTTTCGCGCGCTTTCGTTCTTCTTTAGAAACAGATTGACTGAAAGGGCTCCAGTCTGGATTAAGCGTATACGTGTCAGTTGCTAGCTTTCTGCGGGTACCTACTCGGATGAATCTAGATTTCACGACCGGCTTAACCCAGCCGGGATCGGGCGCTAGACAGAACTCTAAAAACTCTTCCGCATTAGTACGACGCATCTCTAGCAGAGGAACCTTTGACTTGATAAGTGTCCATAGAAGCAATCGCTCAACATGCGTCCGGTAGGAATTGAAGGTGGACTCATTTCCCGCATAGGATTTTAAAAAGCTCCGAACGGCTCGATAACCCTCAACGGCTTGGATCTCGGGCGGGAACGCCGAAAGGTACTCATTAATGCACGGTAACTCATGCTTAAGTGAGCTGAAATTTAGGTCACCGAAGCGGGCGTAGGTTTCAAAAAGCGGATGCAGAGTCGTCGGCGCAGGCATAGCGTATCTTAGTGGATTTGCAGGAATGATCAGTGAGAATACGATAGAGACCGAGTTTATGCAATATCCGGGTCTGACAGTTATCGGATATTACAGCGGTCAATTCGCCCTCCTAGAGATCCTGAACATTGATCGGCCCTACTTCATCGGCCAAGCACACCGACGCATCATCCAACTGACCAGCCCCCACTTTGCATCACGTATTTTCCCAGCAGGGGATACCCCGCGGCGGCGGCGTATGAGCATCCAGGAGATGCCGATATTCTCCCACTTAGACTGCGTTCTGGTTGAGCTATCGGTTTAGCTATGTATGTATACCACACGGTAGTGGCTCCATCGGCAAATTTGAACTGCCAGCATCGCAACCTCGAGATTACTGAACATCTGGGGGAGTATGCATATAGCGACGGCGCGGTTGAAATTCCTATAGGCGCCACCGTGGCACGCCGTAGTAAACCGCGGCGGATTTAAGCCGCAACGACACTCGCTTGCCTTTGGTATCGCCTGGCAGCTATGGTCATTCTTCAGTAGACTTGGGAGAGCGCCATGCCCATTTTTCAACGGAATACTCCTCAAATTTGGCACATTTTTGGGTGATTAACGGTCATGGCGCTAACCCGAGCCCGAACGGGCTGATTCAGAAACGAGCTGTCACAGATGCAGGCATGGAATGTAAGGCAAACGAATCAACGGGTTGTAGCTGAAATGGTGAAACGCCATGATCATTAAACGCTGGAGTTCACGAGGGCTTGTGATTGTTAATCGGCGGAAAAGCTCTGCAGCAGGGAATTCAACGACACTCGAGCACAGGATTCCGGCGATTAACGATCAAATCGGGAATATGCTTTTTTCCGCAAGCTGTATTTATCCATATGAATCAAAGGCTTGCTGCTTGAATGACTGGTGACAGCAGTACCCGCTCTTGCGTTTGGCCTTGTCGAGCACGCTGCATTAAATGCAATAGGAACTGTCTAATTTTTTAAAGTTTTTCTCTTAAAATGAGCGTTGTCTAATTTTTAAATGTTTTTGAACCTACGATATTGATAAATAAGGGGATTTTTGGTTGGCATATTGGCGCGTTGGATGGTGATTGCTCCAGCCCGGCGCACGGAAGCGCGGATAACTGACTGATTCTAAAGGATTATAATTTTATCGCTCAATATCCTAATTTTTTAAAAATCCTCACAATTCGTCTGGGGTACGCTCTGAATTGGTAATACCTTGTTACGCATAATGTATATTATGTTAAATTGTATCCGTTCGTAACTGCGGGAGAACGTGATCATCGTCTTCGATGATCAAGAAATCAGTGCGCCAATCGGGATTTGAGTGGAAAGCCCTTCTTTATCTTCCCAACCCCTTGATTCTATTGGGCTCTAGTTCACTAGGCATCCCAGTTCGACGCAGCTTTTTGACGATATGAGTGGAAACCTCTCCGATTCATAAATCCATAAGTCATTGATCTGTATAGATTTTAAAAATCTACGTCTAAACGGAACAGCTCCACGCCTAAGGAGAAATCAGTGGAGTCATATTTCAGGGGATACATTGTCGACCACCTCGAACCTCTTACAGAACAAGGGCTCCAGGGCTTTTTGAGGAATTGAGTGGACATTCCGCACCATCGTTTCCCAAGACGAAACCAGTGGAAAATCCACGAAAACACAGCCTTGCTGCGGGTGGTATGACGCCCAAACCAATATCGATAGAAACCCGTAAACCGAGGCTGCTGAGAACCGCCAACACCTTGAAGCCCCCGTAATCCCTAGCCCTGGCCAGGCTAACAGTCTCTAATTCGGTTCTACCATACTGCCCCAACACGGTACAAAACCCGGCACCATAGGATTTTCAAAGAAACGAGTGGACATTCCAGAGGGTTTTTCCATCCAAAGATTTAAATGGAAAAACCGCAGTGTCACTCAGCTCACTCTGCGTGCGCTTTCAATTCTCTCCAAGGTAATGGCGCGGGTTGCTTGCTGAGCGTCAGGGTGCTCGCCCGGTCGACGCGATGACTGCCTGCTTCAAATCAAGGTTTTGTGCCAGCGCACCGTTACCGGCCCGACACAAAAAATCTCACATTCCCCGTTGCCGTTGAGGCGTTGGGGAGCTTTTCCCCTGAGCAGCCCATGTGTCCCAGAACGCCACGCCCCAAATCGCGAATTACCAAACAATTGCAATTCGGCTTATCAGAGATCCAATAGCCATCAACCACAAAGCCTTTCAACAAACTCCAATCCAGATCCCTGAAACCAACAAGCCAAAACCAGAAACTCAGAAACCCAGAAACCCAGAAACCCAAAATACTAAAACCCAAGCATTGGCATTAATTGGCAATATCCTTATTAAGGGTGATAAAGCCACCAGCCGACCACACGAAGAAATCCCAGAAGAACACCTTGGCAATATACGATTAAAGCAACTAACACCTACGCACCTCTCATAAAAATGCGAATCGACGAAATAGGTGGAAAACCATAGCGCGCTTCTATTGGTTTATGCCGCAAGCCTTTGTCAAGCTTGTCGCTAAACTTTTAATACCGAGTAGAGGTAGTTGCAACAGCGCCAGCTGGAGGCTACCATCGGGCATCGCCGGGGGGATGCACGAAATGCACACGATCAAAATGCAGAGAATCACAATGCAAAAAACCAAAATGCAAGCAAGCGAGCAGCTACCCTGCCCTAACTTCCAGTTACTTCCATTACTGGAAGTTTCTAATCACCGCCAAGTCACACGGTAACGCACCAAAATGTCTACGCAACCAATGCCTATTTTTGAGACCTACGAGATCTTCATTGATACGGACTTTAGTTTGCGCGAATCCAGTATGGTTTGTGTTCGTGACTATATTGGTAATTTTCCGCGCTCAGTTAAGGCACATAAGGGCTACCTCACGGCGCGAGATTTTCTTCGAGCGTTTTCAGACAATAACCTGACATTTACTTCATATAGGACGCATGTCGAGCGCTTGCTTTTATGGGCACTAATCATAAAGAAAAAGCCGTTCTCACAGCTCAAGCGCCAGGATGCTGAAGACTACCTTGAATTTTGCCGTAACCCGCCTGCTGAGTGGATCGGCACCATTGTGCGTGGTCGTTTCGTCACCAGCGACCATACCGAGTCGACGCGGGGTGAACCGGTCATTCCGAACCCAAAATGGAGACCATTCAGCCTAAAACGTGCGAAGGTTTTTTCGGGCGAGCTGAAAGCGCCTTTAAACAATCACCCCCGGGATCTTGAGCTTAGCGTGGATCAGGATGCCGCGATGCAATACAAGGCCTCGCCAAGCACCCTCAATCAGATTTACACAATCTGCAGCCGTTTCTTTGAATACATGGTCGAGGACGGTACGGTCGCAGCCAACCCGTTCAGGATGATCAAGAAGAAAAGCCTCAGCCGTGGCACCCCTCAAGAGGAAGGGACAAATCGCGCTCTGACTCCTTTGCAGTGGGACTACGTGCTTGAGACTGCGGAGCGAATGGCGCTTGAGGAACCCGAACGGCATGAGCGCACCCTTTTCATTGTGGCGACCCTGTTCGCGATGTACCTGCGGGTATCTGACATCGTCGGCAGGCCGAATTGGCGCCCAGTGATGGGGAACTTCCGGCTAGATCCGGATGGCAACTGGTGGTACCACGTGGTCGGCAAAGGCAACAAAGCCGGGAAGGTTGCGGTCAGGGACGAGTACATTTCTAAGTACCTGACGAGGTACCGTAGGTTTATTGGGTTGCCTGCACTGCCCGGTTGGAATGATCAGACTCCCCTGCTTATGACTATCCGAGGTCGTTCAGGGTTGTCGGGGCGACAGGTACGTGCCCTCCTCCAATCAGTGTTCGATAATGCCCTAGCGCGAATGCGCCATGAGGAGCGCGAAGAGCATGAGATGAACAGCCTGCGGGCGGCTTCCGCGCACTGGCTCAGACATACCTCTGCGACGTTTGACGCCCCGCTGAGAAGTCCAAAGGACTTGCAGATGGACTTGCGCCATAGCAGTCTCAGCACAACTCAGAATGTCTACTACCACTCGCATGACCAAGAGCGAAGCCGTTCAGTGCGTGGCGTAGGCATGCGCGACAGAGGTTAGAGGTAACCGCTTATTTGCATTGAAACCAGATACCGGCGTTTGGTTCTGGTCTATTTTTCTATAGCTCAGTAACCAAGTCAGGGAAGTGCTAAGGCATGACATGGCGTAAGGTGTTAGGCATCAGCGTACATACTTCTTTATTAACATATAGCTTCAAGTTATTTTTATCACGTCAAAACCTACAATAAGAACCGGGCACTGTCAGCAGCAGGTAACAACCGTGGTTTTCTTCCAATGACCCGAGCCCAACCAACTCAATGAGTTCTGTAACCTACCTCCTGGCTTAGGAGGTTTTTGATGCTCTGATTACTGATTTATCAAGTTTGAAAGTCAGATTCTACATCTTGTACAAAGCCACCAGCTATTTCCACTTAGGCTTCTTGTGAAGCACTGGCTGACCGTCCGGAGCTTGTGGTTCCATAGGTGAACTTTGCGACCCAATGCACCAGCTCGTTAACACCGCTATGGCACCAACTCTGTTATGAGTCTTTACGACGAATTCCATCGTGACGATTCAGGCACGCTGCGCTGGCTTGGCTTCCGCGACTTGCTACCCCAGCTAACCAAGTCGCTCAGTTGCCGTTCAGTTGAAAACGGTCAACCCGCTTGCTTAGACTTACAATCAGTGTTTTTTTCTCGACTGATTTCACGGTTTCGCGAACAAGGCCTTAACGTTCACGGCTTTGGTGAAGCGAAAAATCAGAGTCCCTGCGTGGCAGGCTGCGACAATTTCGTCTACGAAGGTGCCTTTGGTTTACGACGACCATCTGGCCGTGATGGTGAAGGGACGGCGTTCATTTTCGACACGGCCGTGATGACAGTTGACTTCATCTGCTGAGCCGGCACTCTGCAATAAGGGCTTGATCCTCAACGAGTCGCGCGAATCGGTGCAAGCCTTCACCGCCCTCCCCACCTAACCCTGATTTCGTCTGGTGCCCGATCGCGTGCATCAGCCACGTCAAATGTTATACGTCCCGATCTCTGAGAGCTTCCGACTGAATGCACGGGCCTGTCGTGGTTTTACAGGGAAAATTATCGGATACTGACATTCAGCCAGCATGTAAAACTTCAGGGTAGATAGTAAATGGCAAGGAAGAAGTCGGGTAACGCCGCCGGCAACGGTATTCTGTTCGGTCTCGTGTTGGTTGGAGGTGCAATCGCCTCCGTTCCTAAGAGCGCCTGGATAGCAATCGGCATTGTTGCCGGGGTCGTAGCGATCGTCGGTGGAATCGGCTGGCTAGCTGCTAAAAGAAAAGCACGCCAAGCATCGCAACAGGCCTACCAAGCTCCGAAGCAGAAAATTACCAAGAAGGTTTCGCAAACAGATCGCAGAGAGAATGCGCTGTCGTTTTCGCTTTCAGAAGTCGCCGCTCCCCACAAAACAACGCAAGTAGAGCCCGAATTTTATAGCGTGCAGGTAGAGGTGGCCTCTCTTCCTGAGTTCCGAATCCCGGAACCAGTTTCTCGACGCCCCAACGCAAAATGGATACCCGCTGGAGAAACGGTGACCGTTGCCGAGTTCAGCATCCCCGGCGGATTACTATATGTGGGCGACGTTCTCGGTAGCTACGACGCGCAAGAGCCTTCCCTGATCAACCCGAAGCTGCGGATTGCAAAATCGCACGTCGACGTACAAGAGAGGTTGATGCCCTACTGGCCCAGCTATCACTCCATCTCCCCAGAGGCTAGACGTGGCTACTTGCAGTGGCTTGCTGGCGGACGGAATGACCCAGAGGCAGATACTGGCTACGTCTTCTTGTTCTTCTATGGGCTAGAACGCCGGGCGCTGCTTGACGGCCAGGGCGATTCAACGGCAAGCGCAGAAATCCCCACGATTATCACCGAGGTTCACCGCCTGCTCGCCATTTATGGGGACAACCGATCGTTCAGAGGGTATGCAAACGGCTTTCTCAGTCATATCGGGAGCTCGGCATCTGATCCAAATCTCTACCTCGGTCGGCCGCCTGAAGCAGCTCCAATTGGCTATGAAATGCCATTGCCGCTGCGGATCGCCTTGGGGCAGCACGCAGTCAATAAACATCCTATGGACGCTGACTGGGGGCATGCGTGGGCATTGGGAGATCCCAACATCAGTAAGCGCACGCCAGTCACGCGATGCGGTGACGTGTTCGCGAGCTTGTTCAAACTGCGCTATGACAGCTTCCACCCCAAAGGATTGATACTTCCCCATAACAAAACCAAACTCAAAGCGAGCTATCGTCCAGCTTCCGCGGTACTGCGCGTACCTGCAACTGCGATTGATGATCTACCGGATGTCATGGCGACATCGGCAACTCGCAAGATTATCCAACTCCTAGTCGAGGTTTGTACCACGGAGTTGGAGCCCTACAGCCGATACCTCGGGCGCAATCCAGAAGCAGCAAATACCCTGGAAGGTCTGCTCCAGCTGCCAGTCATGCTGTGGCCGCAGTCGGCGCGAACAGAGCTGGATGACCTGGAAGCCAAGATCGGCGATGACATGATCATCATGAGCTTTGGCGAGTTGGCAGGACGTTTCAAAAGCGCTGGGCCCTTGTCGAGGGACAAAGTCCTTGCGTTGGCTCGTGCTCTTGAGTCGAAGCAGATCGGCATGGAGCCTGATGTGCTGGCCGGTAGCCGCACCCCAAAAGCCGAGGACAGGATCGCGCTGTTCGTCACGCAACCAGAGGATGGTGCACTGCGAGCAACCCCTGCGTACAACGCCGCATCCGTTACCCTGGATCTGGCGAGTGCGGTTGCGGCTGCAGATGGCGACACTTCGCATGAAGAGGTGGCTTTACTGTCTGGCCACATCGACTCATGGAGCCATCTGAGCGTTGCACACCGAAAGCGCCTGAAGGCTCACCTTCAAATCCAGCTACAGCAGCCACCGACACTGGCCAGTTTGAAGAAGCGACTCGATCCATTGCCGATCGACGCCAAGCGCACCATCGCAAGTTTTCTAGCCCACCTCGCGCAAGCCGATGGGACGGTGAGCCCATCGGAAGTGAAGCTACTTGAGCGTGTTTACAAGACGCTTCAATTAGACAGCCAACTGCTATACAGCGATCTGCACGGTGCTGCGGCCGGTTCATCGATGGCATCCAACAAAGCAGCTGGCCCAGAAGCCCAGCAACCGGCTAACGCGGTCAAAGGAGCTACTCAGCCGGCGAACGGCGGCTTCACCCTTGATCATGAGCGCATCGCTCAGTTGCAACGGGAGACAGCAGCCGTATCTGCCCTCCTCGCGCAGGTGTTTACCGAAGATCAGACTGACGACCACTTTAGCGATTCGCCTATCAGCTCAGCCCCCGCAAATACCTCCGAGAGTGCTGCTTGTATCGAGGCAGGACGTGTCGATGAGCAAGTAACCAGCTCTGACATCCCTGGTCTTGACTTGGAACACTCTGCTTTCTTGCGCTTGTTGGTGTCGCGGACGGAGTGGAGTCGTTCCGAGTTGGAGGAAGCCGCCAGCGACATGGAACTGATGCTCGATGGCGCGCTGGAGCAAATTAACGATATGGGGTTTGATCGCTTCAATATGCCAGTCACCGAAGGTGACGACCCTGTAGAAATCAATGCAGACATTTTGGAAGAGCTAACCCTACCCTCAGGCGTTTGGCGGGGATGTGGATGCTTCAGAGAAAATCCTCAACGCCCGCGCCTGGCTAAACTCAGAACCAAAAGTGATCGGACTGCGCGATGAGGGTCTTTGGTCGGACTTGCATGACCGGATTATCGAAGGGGCGTCTTACTTCCGTACTGCGGAGCACTCTGCCCAACAACCCAAAGCCAAGCTCAAGTCCTACGAGACTCAGTTCCGTTCAGGTCACATCAATCTGTTGAGCTGCTCGACCACCATGGAGATGGGTATCGACATCAGCGGTATCACGGCCGTCGCGATGAACAACGTACCGCCCCAGACGGCAAACTACTTGCAGCGGGCAGGCCGGGCGGGACGACGCGGGGAAGGACGCGCGGTTGCGTTAACCATTTGCCGCAAGACACCCCACGACCAGCACGTGTTCGCCAAGCCCCGGTGGCCGTTCGATACAAACATGATCATTCCGGCCGTCTCACTGCGAAGCCCAGATCTGGTCGCGCGCCACGTCAACTCCTACCTTTTGTCTTACTGGCTCAAGACAGTATTGGGGCGAGAGGAGCTCAAAAGCATGACTATAGGCCCCTTCTGCATCGAGGAAGGTGGCGATTCCCTGGCGGGTCGATTCGAAGCTTGGTGCACGAATACCGCGGGCATTTTGCCGGCTGTCATCAAAGGGATTGAGAAGCTGGTTCACCGCAGCCCGCTCGTGGACATGAACTCTGAAACGCTAACTCGCCACACCGCAGCCGCAATGCGAGATGTCGCGCAGAGCTGGAGGGAGGATTACAACAACGCCAGTCAGGAGCTCGGCTACTTCAAAGGCTGCTCAGAAAAGAAGAGCGCGGCATTGCGTGCGCTGAATGCTCAGCTGGAGCGGATCACCGGTGAGTACCTGTTGAGTGAGCTGGCAACTCGCCGGTTCCTGCCAGGTTACGGTTTTCCCACAGACATCGTCAGCTTTAACAACATCATCAGACAGCCCCCGGACAAAGCGCGAGAATACTCGCGCGAAGATAACCGCGGGCGCTACCTAGATCTCGCGACACGAGACCGTGTAACCGGGCTGAGAGAATATGCACCTGGCGCCGAAGTTGTCATGGACGGTTGGGTTTATGAGTCGCGGGGTATCTCACTCAATTGGAGGCTTCCCGCGTCCGAAGAAATCCTGCGTGAAGCGCAGCTTTTCAAGTATGCGTGGCGTTGCTCCCATTGCGGCGCAAGCGGGAGTACCTTTGCGCAACAACCGGGCGACTGCGGGCAGTGTGGAAGTCCCTTGGACGAGCAGGAAGATGTTCTGCGCTATCTGGTGCCTTCAGGGTTCGCGGTGGACTTCTACGGTAAGGATCCGCACACAGATATCAGTAAGCCTACCTATATCCCCGTCCAGCGCCCTTGGCTACGGTGATCTTAGAAGGTAGACGAATCAACTCATGCCTTACGCTTGCAGTCATGCACGAAGGCGACAGCATCACCACCATTGAAGGGCTCGGTACGCCGGACAATCTGCATCCGCTGCAATCGGCGTTCATCAAACATGACGGCTATCAATGCGGTTACTGCACACCTGGGCAGATTTGCTCGGCAGTCGCGATGCTTGAAGAAATAAAGGCCGGCATACCCAGCCACATAAGTAGCGACTTGCTCGCCAAGAGCCCCGTCACCGCCGCTGAAATCCGGGAACGCATGAGTGGCAATATCTGCCGATGCGGCGCGTACTCCAATATCGTCGATGCCATTCATGAAGTGGCCGGAGGTGAGGCATGAAACCCTTCACTTACGAACGGGCGACATCTGTACTGCAAGCGGTGAACGCTGCCGCCAATAATCCGGGATTCCGATTCATCGCCGGCGGTACCAATTTGCTCGATCTGATGAAGCTGGAAATAGAGACCCCTCAGCACCTGATTGATGTAAACGGACTGGCGCTCGACAAAATTACCCCGACCGAGGACGGCGGATTAAGAATCGGCGCCCTGGTGCGCAACACCGACCTGGCCGCTGCGCCCCAGGTTCGTCGAGACTACGCCGTACTGTCCAAAGCACTGCTTGCCGGAGCGTCAGGGCAACTGCGCAATAAAGCCACAACGGCAGGCAACCTATTGCAACGCACACGCTGCGCCTACTTTTACGATACCCATCAGCCGTGCAACAAGCGGCGCCCAGGTGCCGGCTGCTCTGCGATGGGTGGCGCCAGCCGGCAACAAGCGATTATCGGGATCAGCAATGCCTGCATTGCCAGCCATCCGAGCGATATGGCCGTGGCAATGCGGGCATTGGACGCGAAGGTAGAAACACTCAACTCAGACGGTCAAGTCAGGACGATTGCAATCGCCGATCTATACCTGGCTCCCGGCGACACTCCAAACATAGAAAATACCTTGGGTCACGCGGAACTGATTACTGCTGTGACCCTGCCTAAACCCATAGGCGGCAAGCATATCTACTACAAGGTTCGTGACCGTGCGTCCTACGCATTTGCGCTGTTGTCTGTCGCGGCGATCGTGCTGCCCGACCAAACGGGGCAGTTGGCCTTGGGGGGCGTGGCCTACAAGCCTTGGCGAAGCGAAGATGCCGAAGTGTACTTCCCTGACGGCGCGACGGCCGTAACGACACGTTTGCTGGCTGGCGCCAATCCTACCGCGCAGAACGCTTTCAAAATCAAACTTGCAGAACGGACGATTGGTCTTGTTCTTTCCAGCGCGTCTTCTCAAGAAATTACCGGTAGTGCACGGCTGCGGTCAACTGACCAGGAGTAAGCTTCATGAAGTTTGATTCGCCTGCGAGTACAAATCCCATCGATCAAATGAAGGTCATTGGGCAGCCGAAAGACCGCGTTGAAGGCAAACTGAAAACAACCGGCGCTGCAACCTATGCTTACGAACAACAGGCCACTGTTAGCCCCCCTGCTTACGGCTATGTAGTAGGTTCTTCAATCAGCAAGGGACGCATCACTTCAATCGATTCTAGCGAAGCGCGCCACGCCAGCGGCGTCATCGCAATCGTCACCCATGAGAATGCAGGTCAACTGGACAGGGGTGAATTTTACGTTGATCGCGCACTTGCCGGCCCTCAGGTGGACCACTACCACCAGGCAGTAGCAATCGTCGTCGCGCAGACGTTCGAACAAGCCAGAGCCGCCTCGGCTTTGCTTCGCATCTATTACGTCAGAGAGCCTGGCGCTTATGACCTGGCAGCACAGCGAGCGTCTGCCATAACCCCGCCGCCGGGGGCATTTGGCCCTCCTCCGCACACTGCCATCGGAGATTTCGACGGCGCGTTCAAGAAGGCAGCGTTCTCGCTCGAAGGCCACTACACCACCCCGGATCATGCGCACGCGATGATGGAGCCCCACGCGACCATCGCTCAGTGGCAGGGAGAGAAACTAACGTTATGGACGTCTATTCAGCAAATGAACTGGGGCGTCAGGGATCTTGCCAAGACACTGGGCATCCCCAAAGACAACATTCATCTGATCTCGCCTTACATTGGTGGCGGCTTTGGCGGCAAAGGCACGATTCTGTGTGACGCCGTGTTGGCCTCGCTTGCAGCTAGAGCAGCCGGGCGGCCCGTCAAAGTTGCACTTCCCCGCCCGCTCATGTTTAACAACCTGACGCACAGGCCTGCGACGATTCAAAGAATACGACTCGGCGCCAATCCGGACGGCACACTAACAGCCATCGGCCACGAGAGTTGGTCAGGCAATCTGCGCGGTGGTCGTACTGAGGCCGCAACAGCCTCGACCCGAACGTTGTATGCGGGCGCTAACCGTATGACCCGTTTGTACCTTGCCGAACTCGATCTTGCCGAAGGCAGCGCAATGCGTGCGCCTGGTGAAGCGCCAGGCATGATGGCGCTGGAAATTGCCATGGACGAAATGGCTGAAAAACTGGGTATGGATCCTGTGAAGTTTCGCGTCATCAACGACACCCAGGTAGACCCGGAGCAGCCTGATCGCACCTTTTCCAAGCGCCAGTTGGTCGAATGTCTGAACACGGGAGCTGATCGTTTCGGCTGGGCTCAACGCAATCCCCTTCCCGGCAAGAAACTGCATGACGGCTGGTGGATCGGAGTCGGAATGGCTTCCGCGATTCGAGGCGCACCTACAACGAAATCCGCTGCTCGCGTTCGGCTTGACCGCAAAGGCTTGATCACCGTCGAAACAGATATGACAGACATCGGAACCGGCTCTTACACGATCATTGCCCAGACTGCTGCTGAAATGTTGGGCGTTGAAATGGACAGGGTGAACGTCTATTTGGGCGATTCAAGATTTCCGGAGTCTTCAGGGTCTGGTGGCCAATGGGGAGCTGCCTCATCAACGGCGGGCGTTTATGCCGCTTGCGTAAAACTCAGGGAAGTCATCGCTGACAAGTTGGGCCTGGATCCAACAAAAGCGGAATTTATCGGTGGGCACGTTCGTGAAGGTTTGAAAAACCTGCCATTGGAAGAGGCGACAAAGGATGGCGACCTATTGGCCGAGGACGTCATGGAGTTCGGCGACCTGGCAAAGCAGTACGCCCAGCAAACCTTTGGCGCTCACTTTGTGGAGGTTGGCGTAAACGCCGCCACAGGGGAAATTCGCATTCGCCGTCAGTTGGCGGTCTGCGCAGCAGGCAGAATACTCAACCCCAAAACAGCTCGTAGTCAGATCATTGGGGGAATGACGATGGGCGCGGGTGCAGCGCTTATGGAAGAAATGATTGTGGATCATCGGTTAGGTTTTTTTGTTAATCACGATCTGGCCAGTTACGAAGTGCCGGTGCATGCCGACATTCCTCATCAGGAGGTCATTTTTCTGGATGAAGTAGACCCCTATGCGACGCCTCTTAAAGCTAAAGGCGTAGGCGAGCTCGGTATTTCCGGAGCAGCCGCAGCAATCGCCAACGCTGTCTATAACGCCACCGGCATAAGGGTGCGCGATTACCCGATCACACTCGATAAACTCATTGATCATTTGCCCGCTCTGGGCTGACTTTCCCCATGACTAACTGTTTTCGCTTCGGAGTAACAAATGCAGCTAAGCCGCACGAATTTGGCAGACATTGTTTATTTCCTAGCCATCGCTCGGCATCAAAGCTTCAGAAAGGCAGGTCTGGAGGTGGGAATCAGTGCCTCAGCGCTCAGTCATGCCATGAAAGGACTTGAGACGCGGCTTGGCGTTCGGCTGCTCAATCGCACCACCCGAAGCGTTACTCTGACAGCCGCTGACGAGGAGTTGCAGGGCCTCATCAGCGCTCCGGTCAATGACATAGGCCAAGCGCTGGAGACCCTCAACCGGCTACGCGATGAGCCCGCCGGGCGTATCCGCCTGAACGTCTTGAGCGACGGCGCAAAACTACTGCTGGGCCCCGTTCTCCCTGTTTTTATTGATCGCTATCCGGACATCGAGGTTGACCTCACCGTGACCAATAAAATGGTCGATATTATCGGCGACGGTCATGATGCAGGCATTCGCTTTGGTGGGACGGTTCCCGAAGACATGATAGCTCAACGACTTTCTCCCGATGTAGCCTGGGCAGTCGTTGGCGCGCCGGCTTACCTTGAGCGATTCGGCACGCCTAAACATCCAGAAGATCTGCACCAACATCGTTGTTTACGCGTGCGCCTGGGTAATGCGCACATCTACCATTGGCAATTCTCGAAAGACGGTCAACGGATGGAGATTGACGCTCCCGGAGCCATCACGATCGATGAAGCACGCGTTGGTGTCGCGATGGCGATGCGCGGCGCTGGATTGATGTACGTTCTCGCCTCTGTAGTTGAGCGACAGATTACGGAAGGCTCACTGCAGCGAGTGCTTGAAGACTGGACTCACTACGACCCGGGGTTTCACATCTATTATTCAAGCTTCAGACAGGTTCCTGTAGGCCTGCGCCTGCTCATTGACCTCATCCGCGAACTTGAACCTCTAGGGCCACTTCCATAACGCATTCAGCTCGCCTGCCGCTTGGTGAAAACATCGCTAAAGACCGGCACTGCCGAAAATGCGTTAGGCCAGCCAGCGTAGAACGCGAGGTGTGACAGCAGTTCGGAGGCCTCGGTCTGCGTCAGACCATTGTCCATCGCACGATTGAGGTGGTAGCCGATCTGGGCAACCTGACCATTGGCTACTAACGTCGTGACGGTGATCAAGCTACGGTCTCTGGGTGCAAGACCAGGTCGCAGCCATAAATCATTGAACAGCGCGCTGGTGGTGTACTGCACTAACCCAGGTGAAACCGGGCCAACCGATTTGTCGACACTCGCTACGCGGGCATCTTCGGCAGCCTGATCAACAGGCAGAAGGACGGGCGATACCGGAGCCAGTTGATCAGGTGATATACCGTTCCTGCTAAAGACTTCCTTGACGATCGGAGCTGCCTGAGTGGCATTCCCCCAACCCGAGTAAAACGCGAGGTGGTTGATTAATTCCGACAACTCTAAAGGCGTCACACCATTCTTTAGCGCCAGATCTGCATGAGCGGCCAGCTCTGCTGATTGACCTCGAGCAACCAGCACAGCCACGGTAGCCAAGCTTCGATCGCGGGGAGACAACTCTGAGCGTTTCCATACTTCATCAAAGAGTAGTGTGTCGGTGTTGTGAGCCATTACTGGTGAAATGGCGCGCACATCGGCGGAGTTTGGCATGTGAGAATTTTCCTTGGTCATCGCCACGCTGGCTGTGGCGAATGCAGACAAACATATCGCTAAGCTTGCTGCTGAAAATGTGCGAATAATCATAATGAAGCGCCGTACTGGGCTTCGGTGACAGGCTCAAGCCACTCGACACTTTTGCCCTCAAGCACCTCTTGAATAGCCATATGGGTCACGCCAGTGGTGCTCGTTGCTCCATGCCAATGCTTGATGCCGGGGGGCGTCCATATCACATCCCCAGGCTTGATGACCTGTTTGTCGGCGCCCTGTTGTTGAACCCATCCGGTACCCGTCGTGACCACCAACGTTTGTCCCAGCGGGTGGGTATGCCAATTGGATCGCGCCCCTGGCTGGAAGGTGACATAGCCTGCCGAGACCTTCGATGGTGCTTGTGCGGCAAACAGAGGGTCTATTCGTGCGTTGCCCACGAAATGAGTGGGTGCCCCGATTATGGATGCCTGCTCGCCATTTCTAACGATCGTCATGGATTGCGCAGAGGGGGCATCGTCAGCGTGGGCGTTGAATACGATGGTGGCCAATAGGCCTATTGCAGGCATGGCTGATCTTTGACGCATCGGTAGCTCCTTGCTGAGTGAATAGAGTTGCAACCAACCTAATTCATGCCTCTGCATTCAACTACCGGCTTATTGATTCATGCACCGATGAGCAGCACTCAGTAATGCGCACGTGCGCGTTCAGCCATGCCGGGCCGTAGCCTGGAGCTTATTCATAATCCCGAACATGGCGTCTCCCGTCTCCCGTCTCCCGTCTCCCGGGTTTTGAATGGTGTAGACCGGGCCACCATCCGGCCTGCACTCTTTCGACACGCAATCCACGGCCGCATCGGCGACCATTTCGAGATCATCCAAATGCACGAAGGGAGACACGGGACCCTCGACCCATGCACCATTTGCTTCAGGAAGCCGCCAGACAAGCGCCTGACCGTTTGGCAGGGGGGCAACGGTTTCAGCCAACTGCGATGGCCTCGCTCGCCAGTCAAAAAATCGGATCTTTCCAGCGCGTAGACGTCCAATCTTGAGATCGCCACTCATCCAACGCCCTGTAGCGTTTCAACCCAGGAAACCCCATGACCTTCTTCATCTTCCTTCTAGCCTGCTCCGCCGCCGCCGCAACCGGCATCATCTTCAAACCGGGCGCATGGTACGAATCCCTTCAAAAACCTGCCTTCACCCCACCAAACTGGGCATTTCCGGTGGCGTGGACCACGATCTATCTGCTCTTGGCCTGGGCAGGATATCGTCTCACCCTCCTCCCCGGCAGCCAGACCGTGCTGGCGCTATGGGCCGCTCAAATTGCACTGAACACCTTATGGACCCCGGTATTCTTTGGCGCAAACCGCATCGCCGCCGCGATGGTGATTCTTGCCCTGCTGTGGATCGTTGTCGCCACAATGATCGTGATGGCATTGCAGCTGGACATCATTACAGGTCTGATTTTGTTTCCCTATCTGGTGTGGCTCTCGGTGGCTGCGGCGCTGAACTTTTCTATTCTGCGCCACAACCGATAATCGCCTGCTCGAGTGCACTACAGCGCATAGCGCCGGCAATGTTCCAGATAGCCTTGCTCGTGGCTGCCCACCAGTTGAACGACGCTCGACCATAACCAGGATGGAGCGTCCAGGGTCTGGGATCGATTCGTTTGCAGATCCCGGATCCACGCCGCGCGTGTTGCCAGGTCCATCTGCCTGGCGTGGGCAATACCGACGACTTTCGCGAGGTATGCGGCCGCTTGCATGGCCTCCTGCTGGGTGAGTTCATCAAGTTCCAGCTTCATATCCTGAGGGAGCAACTCGCGTATGAAGAACGAGTGATCCAGCATGCGTACGGCCACCATCCGGCTTCCCAGCCCTGGTGAAAGATGCCGTGCGCCCTCCATTACTCGTTTGCCATTGTCTCTGGGCATACGCGCTCTGGCAGTACGCGGCGCCGCAGCGGCCACCGCTTCCTTGATGTCCAGCAGGCAGAACTCTTGATCATCTTCATCACCGACGCCCATTAGCACTGCGTAGCGAAGCAGCCCCAGCGAGCTGCATCCCTTTACCCAATACGCAGAGTCGAGTAACTGCACATGGTCATCATGGGACCTGCCTTTGATCGATGTCACCAGTGCATGAATCTCCGGCGTCGTGCAGAGCGCTTTGATGGCTTCGCGCTCCGCACGCGAGAGTGCCCAGAAATGCTTGCCCAGTGGAATGCTGGGTTGAGTGTCCTCGAAGCGCTCCTTGGCGAGATGCTTCCATGTGCGTTGTACAGCGCTACGCATCCCGATTTTTACTTGTAGCGGGCGCTCAGGCTCTTCATCGCCATCGCCCATGAAAGCCTCCTCGTAGCCTTGCATCATCTCTTCCAGCATGCGTGCCGTTGTGACACCGGGCAGGTCCGAGCCGCGAGCAGCCGTTGCCAGCGACAACCCCAGCCTCACCAGGTCGTGAGCAGGATTGCCTATCACGGCTTGATCAAGGTCGCGTATGTGCATGTCTATGCGCCCTTTTGAATCGCCTGTTGGCCCCAGATTGCCGGCATGACAGTCCCCGCAAATCCAGACCGGCGGGCCGCTGGGCAGACGCCTGCCTGACTGACTGTGAAGCCACTCGTAGAACTGCGCGGTATTGCCGCGAACGAACGCATGCGCTGAGCGCGCCATCTTCAGATTGCGAAGGTTAGTCAGGGTCTTGAGGCGTGCGTTGGGTCGAGGCGTTTTCATTGGAAAACCTTGAAGAGAGTTACTCCATTGACTCGTGGTATCGCGTGAATGTTTCAAGATATTTCAAATTTGATGGGCACCTCGTTTTCATTGCTTAAGACGCTCTCGACTGGCAACTTCATTTCAAAACCAGTGCATTTGGCAGCCGTTCAAATGCACTGGTAACCAGGCTGATATGAGCAATTCAACTATAGATCCACCCCAGCGATACTTCCAAAACCGTCAACCCACCCACCATATAAAAATTGACACAAACGGCAATTTGCCACTAATGTGGCGGCCTGCCGACGTATCACCGTCAGCCAACGGATTGAATTGCAAGGGAATGTTTAGTATGCACGGTGCGCTCCTTCGTACTGGCAAAAGCGATGAATTCATCGCTGTAGGCGAAACCGGGCAACCTGTCTACAAGGCCGCGTTGCAACTGATTGCCGCCCTCACCCGCAAATCGCCGTCCCTGGTGAATTTCCTTGCCGTGCCGAAAAGCAACGAGCAAGGCAGCGTCATCGACTGGTACAGCCCGATTCAAGGTGATGTAGTGCCCTGGAGTTCGGCGACTGAGGCCGAGCGTGACGTCGCCAGAACCCAGCTGAACCATTTCAAGACGGCTATCGCCGAGATGAGCGCGTCGCTGGTGCAGGCCGGCAGCAAAGGCGGCCAGAGCGATCAAATTATTTTCGGCAAGCTGTTGGGGCTGGTTCCGCATGCTCCCGCTGACAGTTACGTTTATCTGGTCGAAGCCACACGCACCAACGCAGAAGGCGCAGTCGAGCGTTACAGCCAGCCGATTCTGACGTTTTGGGGCTTTGTACAGAATGAAGGTGATCGACACCGTGATCCGCTTTATTTTCTGACGCCCCGAGCAGCAACCCCCGCACCCTCCCCCCTGCCAACCACGCCCGTGCCGGAAGCTCCGGCCGTGCTGCCGTTTGTTGCCGAGCCGGCTCGGCCCTGGTGGCGGCGTTTCTGGTGGCTTTTGCCGTTGCTGCTGATCCTGGCGCTGCTGCTGTTTGGTCTGCTGAGAGGCTGTTTGCCAACAGCCACCTTGCCTGTTGTGGATGTGACGTTACCCACTGTGCCGGTCACCACAGAGAACATTCAGCTGAAAGACCCGGCGATAGAAAGCAGTGTGGTCAGCGCTGCGCCATTGCCTTCTACCGCGAACGTATCCACCGGCGAGCCTTCTTCCGGAGCGCCCGTCGAAGCCCCTGCGGCAGCGCCGATGCCCGAGCCTGAGCCGCAAGTCAGCGAACCTGCTCCTGCCGAGCAGCCTGAGAAGCAAGTGCCGCCACAGCCACCAGCGCCCAGCGCCGAACCCGCCCAGGCCAGCGCCCCAGGCGCGCCATTGAGCATTCCGCCTGGCGCTGCCGAAGGGCCTGCCGAGTTTCTGAACGGTAATTACCGCGCCGGTGCCGGGATCATGGATGCCAAGACTTCCAGGCCGTTACGGCTTGAGTACGCGTTCGAAAAAGGCCAGGGCAAAGTCACCATCCGACGCCCGGATGGCGTGTCTTGTTCCGGCGCGATCAACGCGGCCATGAACGGCGGCAACCTGGCGTTGAACAGTCAGGCACAGGCCGACTGCACTGACGGTAGTGGCTACGACATGCCTCAGGTGTCCTGCAAGCCGGGTGCCCAGAGCATCGCCGACTGCAACGGTAACTATGGCAATACCCAATTCCCCATGTCCATGCGGCGCGAATAAAGGCTGTACCCATGCTGCCAGAACTGACGCAATTTGAAGACACCGTTCACCTGATCAATGACAGCGGAATCCAGTTCCTGGACTTCGCCGTCAAACTGGATCTGCGTAACGAGCCTGCAGGACGTTTTGCGAAAATGGGCAATACGCTCATTTCGCGTCTGCTGCAGAACCAGGAAACCAAGCAGTATTTCCACTTCGGGCCGGTGGGCACAGCCAACCAGTCCGGTGAGCGTCTGGCGCAATCGCAGGCTCAGGAGCGTCTGGTCAGCGAAGTCGACGACGAAGACCTCACGCTGGGTATGCAGTCCAGTTTCAAGCTGCTGGATGGCTTGTGGCTGCCCGCGCCGGTGTTTCGTTTTCTGCCGCCACAGCGTTACGACGAAGGCCCGACCAACTGGGCACGGGTTCGTCTGATCGAGCTTGAACAGCCTGATGTTGATGGCAACACTCACCGTCTGACACTGGCATTCGACACGCGCTCGATGGCGTCGGCAACCGGCATGCAATACCTGGCACCGACCCGGGACGACATCAATGCCGGTTCGTCCTTTCGCCTGGCGTGCCACGCGCGCCAGAGCCGCTGGTTTCTGGACCAGAAATGGGTGCAGGACTGGCTGGCGGAAATCTACCGTGAAGGCAACCGGCATCGTCCCAGCGAAGACGTTGAAGAAGAGCTAGTCGAGCAGCGCCACATTGGTCACTACCTCAACCTGCTGAGCCTCATGGCCAAGCCTATTCCCGAGCAGCGCAGCAGCGAACCTGCACGCGTTGTCGTCCCGGAAATAAAGCTTGCCGCCAATGGCGCAGACTCGATAGACCCGCCTATTCAGGTGGACCTGGTGCTGGATGTGGGCAACTCGCGCACCTGCGGCATTCTGATCGAGAACCACGGGCAGTCAGGCGACGGGATGAAGCACAACTACATCCTGCAGATTCGCGATCTGGTCAACCCTGAGCGGGTCTACAGCCAGCCGTTCGAGAGCCGTGTGGAGTTCGCCCAGGCCTCGTTCGGCAAGGAAAACTTCTCGGTCCAGAGTGGCCGGCATGATGCGTTTCAGTGGCCAACCATTGCCCGGGTCGGTGTCGAAGCCGGGCGTTTGTCTGGCCGTCGGCGTGGGACTGAGGGCTCTACAGGCCTGTCGAGCCCCAAACGCTACCTGTGGGACGAAAACGCCTACACCCACGGCTGGCGCTTCAACAATTCCTACGTGCAGACCGACAGCGAGCCCAAAGCGACCGCCGCGCCGTTCTCGCACAAGATCACCAAGCTCGGTCAGGCGTTCTACAAGCTCAAGAATGAAGACGACCGCCTGCCTGCGTTCTCGCCGCAATACTCGCGCAGCTCGCTGATGACATTCATGCTCGCCGAGGTGCTGACGCAAGCGCTGTTGCAAATCAACAGCCCGGCGCAACGCACTCGCATGGGACACACTCAGCGGCCTCGCCAGTTGTCCAGCATCATCCTGACCGTACCGCCGGGGATGCCGCAGGTAGAGCGCAGCTTGCTTAACGACCGGCTGCTTCAGGCGCTGGCGCTGGTCTGGAAATGCATGGGCTGGCACGAAGGCGACCTCGACCCGAGCAAGGCCAAGGGGCTGAATTCGCCCGTGCCTGCGCCTCGTGTGCCGTTGCCGCGCATAAAAGTGGAGTGGGATGAAGCCACGTGCGGTCAGCTTGTCTACCTGTACACCGAAATTCGCGAGAACTTTGCCGGCCACGCACAAGAATTCTTCGACACGCTGGCACGCCCGGACAAGGCCAATCGCGAACATATCACTCTGGCAAGCATCGATATCGGCGGCGGCACTACCGACCTGGTCATCACTGATTACTCGCTGGAACGCGGCGCTGAACAGGCGAGCGGCAGCAACGTTTCGATCATCCCCGAACAGCGCTTCCGGGACAGCTTCAAGGTGGCCGGCGATGACATCCTGCTGGACATTATCCAGCGTTTTGTACTACCCGCTCTGGAGCAAGCGCTCAGTGACTTTGGTGTGGTTTCGCCGCGCTCGCTGCTGTCGCGACTGTGCGGCGACGAAAGCACCAGTGCCCAGGAAGCCATCCTGCGCCAACAGCTGAACCTGCAAGTGTTTGTGCCGCTGGGCCTGCGCCTGCTCAAGGACTACGAAACCTACGACCCTGAATTGCCAAGCCCTGTTCATGACTACCGTTTTGCTGATCTGTTGGAAAAAGAGGCGATCAGTGACCGCATTCGCGAATACGTGGCCGGTGGCGTGCGACGCATTGATGGCGGTCGCGATGGTTTCGAGCTGGGTCAGGTGGTACTGCGTATCGATCTGCCAGCCATTCATCAGGCCTTCCTCAAAGGCCAGATCAACCTGAGCAAGATCCTCGACGCGCTGTGTGAAGTGGTCTTCCAGTATCCGTGCGACGCATTGCTGCTGACCGGTCGCCCTTCGCGCTTGCCAGGCGTGCAGGCTTACATACGCCGCAAAGTGCCCCTGCCACCGGGGCGCATCGTTTCCATGAACGGTTATCGCACTGGCGGGTGGTACCCCTTCCACCGCAATGGGCAGATTGACGACCCCAAGAGCACCGCAGCGGTTGGCGCGATGCTGTGCCTGCTCAGCGAGCAGCGCAAGGTGTCGAACTTCTATTTCAGCGTTGGCCGGCTCAAGCCGTATTCGACCATGCGTCATATCGGCAAGCTGGACGAAAACAACCTGGTCATCGACCACGACATGCTGTATCGCGATGTGATCAAAAGTGACGCACAAGGCAACGAATTCCTTCAGTTGCACGAGCCGCAGCTCGATGGTCCGCAGCTGCGGGTGCTGGGTAAAACACGCCTGGGTTATCGACAGCTCAACGCCGAGCGCTGGGTTGCGGCGCCTTTGTATCTGATCGAACTCACCGAGCGCGGCACGCGAAAACTGGTCGGCAAACCGACCAAGGACGGCAAGGAAGCCTGCCTGCTGCTGCGTTTTCGTGTCGATGGCGCAGATGCCGACCGTGGCGATGCGGAGATCATCGCTGAAACCCTGGTGATCGACGACAACATCGAGAGCAACACCGGTGAGTCCTTCGATCGCAAGGACGTGAAACTACAGCTCTACACCATGTTGAGCGCCGAAGGTGGTGCCTCCAACTATTGGCTCGACAGCGGGAGCGTGAGTCCGAAATGACTACTCTGACCACCAGACAGATACAACTCGCCCACGCTTGGACATCCGTTCATACAGGCGCTGGCCTGGCCCTGGACTGGGTCGCCGATGTGGCCGAAAAGGTCGAGGAAATCGCCACCAAGGCCGACGCCCTCAGCCGTGACTTGCACCGCGCGCGCAACCTGTCCCGCAGCCTTGGGCGGGTCTCGACGACACCCATGGGTATCGGTTTCTTCGGCTTGTCTCAGGCAGGCAAGAGCTACCTGATTTCCGCTCTGGCGGCGGACGAGAAAGGCCAGTTGCTGACCCGGCTGGGTACTCAGCAACTGGACTTCATCAAGCACGTGAACCCGGTGGGCGGCGGTAAGGAGGCCACCGGTCTGGTCACGCGGTTCACCCGCACCGCCGCGCCAAGTCTGGACCCGCACTTTCCGGTGGAGCTGCGTCTGTTTCGCGAGGTCGAGATCGCCATCATTTTGGCCAACGCCTGGTTTGAGGATTTCGATCATCAGCGCTTGAACAGCCAAGTCACCGATGCGCAGATCGATGCCCTTTTGCAGCGTTTCGAGGGGCAATTGGCAGCCGCTCCGACACCTGGCGTCAGCAGTGACGACGTGGTGCTGCTATGGGATTACCTGGAGCACCATTACGCTAACGCCATGCGCCCGCTGAACGCCCGTTATTGGCCTTGCGTGGTCAAACTGGCGCCGCGCTTGTCGGCACGCGAGCGCGCTCAATTGTTCGAGCCGCTGTGGGGCGGCATCGGCAAAATGACCGAAACCTATGAGCAACTGGCCTCGGCCCTGCACCGCCTGGGGCTGGCAGAGACAGTTTTTGCGCCCATCAGCGCGCTGGTCACCGAGCGCGATGGGCAACTGGTACAAAGCAAAAGCATCATCAACGTCGACATTCTCAGCCGTCTTGGCGGCAGCGCGGACTCGGCCATCGAGGTACGTCCGGCCAGTGAAGGCACTTTGCGCCCTGCCGTGTCGGTGAATCGGGCCGAACTGGCGGCGCTCACCAACGAGTTGATTTTTCGCCTGGATAACGAACCGGCCAACGCCATCGTCAATAGCGTCGATCTGCTCGACTTCCCGGGCTACCGCAGCCGGCAGAAGCTGATGAGCATCAACGAGGCCAGCGAAGTCGACAGCAATGGCACCGCCAACAATCCGGTCGCCAGGCTGTTGCTGCGCGGCAAGGTCGCTTACTTGTTTGAGCGTTACACCAACGAGCAGGAAATGAACGCGCTGGTGATGTGCACCAGCACCTTCAAGCAGAGCGAAGTGGTGAGCGTCGGTCCGGTACTCAAGAGCTGGATCGACAAGACCCAAGGCACCAGCCCCCAGCAGCGCGATGGTCGGGCCAGCGGTCTGATCTGGGCGTTGACCATGTGTGACGGCTTTATCGGCGGCGCGCTCAACGGCGAGGTTGTGCAGTTTCCCGAAGGTTGCGACAACATGCTCAAACTGACCATGATCGAGCGATTCGGCAACGAAGACTGGATGAAACAATGGGGCAGCACGCCTTTCAAAAACACCTATCTGGTGCGCAAGCCGCGCTTCAAGACCAGCTTCATCGAGTTGGCGGCGGACGGTGAAGAACGCGCTTACAACGACTCATCGCACTCTGCGTTACAGGCATTGCAACAAGCGTTCAGCAACAGTGAACTGGTCAAGCGCCATGTGGCAGAACCGCAGGACGCCTGGCAGGCAATGCTGACACTGAACGACGGCGGCATGACTCGTTTCAGCTCGGCGTTCAGCCCGATTGCCAACATCGACTTCAAGTTACAGCGTATTGCCGAGCAACTGGACGAGTTGATGGTGCAATTACTGCCGCGCCTGGAGCAGTACTACGAAGCCGGTGGCGAAGACGAACGGGCCAGGAAGAAGGTTATCGCCAACCTGATTGCCCGCCCGTTCGCGACCACGCCGCACGGCAAACACGTGCTTGGCGAACTGCTCGGTTACATGTCGTTGCCGGAACAGCAGTTGCGCGACCTTTACCTGAACGGTGATTTCGCCAGCCCTGCCAGCGACGCCACTGCACCGGTGCAGGCCGTCGGCAAGCCTGAAGTGGAATACGACATATTCGGCGAGGCCATCGCAGCCACTGCCACGGTGGAAATACCCGCGGCACCGGCCGTAGCGCCGCAATACCAGAGCCACGAACACCGTTTCGCCCGAGCGGCCTTCGACCTGTGGGCAACGCACCTGCGCAACCTCAGCCGTCGCCAGCACCTGCTGGACCTGTTGGAGCTGCCTGCCGAGGCCATCGCCCTGCTGGTCAAGGAACTGGTGGTCTGCGCCGAGCGCCTGGACTTGCCATTGCAGCTCAGCAACGCGCTGCTCAAGCGCGCCCAGAGCGGTGTGCGCAAAGAAAACCTGGTGCAGCGCCAAGTGCTGACCGCGCAACTGCTGCTCAACGACTTCGCCGCCTGGTTCGGGCACACCGCCCAGCCGGCGGGTCAGCGGCCAACGGGCCTGCTGGGTGCCAAACAACCGCTGTTTGCTTTTTATCAAAAGGAAATGCCAGGGCGCTTCCCGCACCTCGCAGCGCAAGCCGACGACCAGAGCGTGATTTTCGCCGATGACTGGATTTCTGGCATTGCCATTCATACCCAGAAAAACGTCGGCCACCGCAAGGGCAAAGAAATCACTCCTGAGCAGAACGAGGCCATGGGCCGCGTCATCCAGGCGTTCAAAGCGAGATAATTCATGTCCATCACCATCAAACTCTCACCGCTGGCGAGCCCGGTTCCCGGCAGTGGCTTTCTCCAGGTACGTGGCTGGGAGCATGACGCAGGTAATCTGGAATTTGCCATTCAGCGCAACCAGGACGATTACTACCTGCAACACAACCAGCAATGGGCCAATGCGCCCTGCTGGTTCGCCCAGCATTTTGTGGAAGACGCCCATGGCGATTCGATCAGCCATGAAGTAGGCCCTGACATCGTCGACCCGCTTCTGCAGAACTCGGTCACCGGGGTATTCAATTTTCGCCTGCGCAACCCGGACGGCAGTGGCGAAGACGATAACCCAATGAAATTGATGGAGGGCCTGGCCCTCTCCGGCGCGGGCAGCGCCACCGGTCCTGGTGCCGCGCAAACCACTGTCAGTATCGCCCCGGCACAACCGACCGTGCAGCCAGTGCCAGAACCTGCCCCGGCTCCGCAGCCTGAAACCATCGAGCAACCATTGCCGGAGCCGATTGTCGAGCCTGTACCTCCGGCACCGGTGCCCCAAGCCAAAAACCGTACGGTGCTGCTGCTGATTATCGGTCTGGCATTGCTCGCCATCATCGCCGCAGGGCTGTGGTTCTGGCTCAAGAAGCCGCCTGCCCCCGAGCCAACTGCTGCTGCCGCTGCAACGACTCCTGCCGATGTCGCGTCTCCTCCGGCAGCGCCCGCCGCGCCTTGCAGCGTTGAAGCGTTGAACACCGAAAACGAGTTGAGCTTCGTACAAGGCTGCATCAAGCAGGCCCCTGACAGCGCAACACTGTTGAACGTCATCGGCCTGGCCAAAAGCAACAAGCAATGCGGTGTCGCCCAGCGGCTCTACGCCAATCGCGCCCAGGCCGGCAACGTCGAAGTGGCTCAGGCCTACGCGCGTGAGTACGACCCCAAATACCTGCAACCCAGCGCCTGTTTCACTGCGCCGGACAATGCCACTGCCGCTTACTGGTATGAAACCATTCTGGGCTATCAGGCAGACAACGCAGAAGCCGTGCAACGCCTGAAGGAGCTCAAGCCGTGACCGTGCGCCCTTTTTCACTGACCCTCATGGCCTTTTTGTGCGTAGGTGCCGGCCTGGTCTCGGCGGCCGACAAACCGTTGCTGCAGGAAGGCAAAAAGACCCTGTTTCAGCGCGTGCTGACCACGCCGGGTTGCCACCTGAGCCCTGCCGCCGGCGGCCCTGCCGGCGCCGAGCAGCCTCCGTTCAGCCGTTTCTACGTTTACGAGCATGCCAATGCAGGCAATGCCGAATGGATCAAAGTGGGGCCGGACAGCTTCGGTAATACCTCCGGGTGGCTGCCAGCATCGTGCACCGTTGACTGGAAAATGCAGCTCACCCTGGCATTCACTAACCCGGCCAACCGCGACAGGCTGATGTTTTTCAAGGAGCGCAAAACGCTTGAAAGCATTCTGGACGCACCCGACCCGGTAAGCCTCGTCGCCCCGCTACGTGCCAAGCTCAAGCAGAGCACGGTGGCACCTGGCGTGCTGGCCCAGGAGCCGGAATACTTCATCGACATGCAAAAGCAGTTTTATCTGCTGCCTGTACTGAGCGGCGAAGAAGTCATGACCGAAGCGGGGTTTCGCACTCGCATTCTCAATGTGGCGTCGGTGAGCAAGGCCGACGCAGTCGCAGCCGCTCAGCAGGCCCAGTCCGGGGCGAGTCAGGGCCAGAACCCGGCCCAGACAGCGGCAAACGCCACCAGCCAGCTCAAAGAGTTTAGTGCCGCCGTGGTGTTCGTGATCGACTCGACCATTTCCATGGACCCGTACATCGAGCGCACTCGGGAGGCAATCGCCAAGGTCTACGCGCAGATTGCCAAGGAAAACCTCGGGCGTCAGGTGAAGTTCGGCCTGGTCGCGTTTCGCTCCAGTACCCAGGCGGTGCCGGGGCTTGAGTACGTGACCAAAATGTATGCCGACCCCAATACCGTAAAAGACGGTGCAGACTTCCTGGCCAAAGCCGCAGGCCTGAAGCAGGCCAAGGTGTCGAGCAAGAGTTTCAATGAAGACTCCTACGCAGGTGTGATGCAAGCCATCGACAAGGTGGACTGGAGCCCGTTCGGCGCGCGTTATGTGGTCTTGATTACCGATGCGGGCGCGCTGGATGGCGATGACAAGCTGTCCGGGACCGGGCTGAACGCCGAGCAGGTCCGGATCGAAGCCAGCAACCCGGGTGTGGCCATTTACACCCTGCACCTGAAAACAGCTGCAGGTGCCAAGGACCACGCCAAGGCAGAGGCGCAGTATCAGGCGCTGTCCACTTACACGGGCACCAACACTTCGCTTTACTACCCGGTTGACGCGGGTGATCTGAATGCCTTTGGCAGCAAGGTCGATGCGCTGGCCAGCGCTATCACCGGTCAGGTCAAAGCCGCTTATATGGGTGACGACGCGATTGGCAGCGCCATGAACTCCAAGCCTGCGCCCGCCGAACAGAAGATGCTCGATGACGCCGCGCTTATCGGCCATGCCATGCGCCTGGCCTACCTTGGCGAAAAGACCGGCAGCCAGGCACCACCGGTGTTTCAGGCGTGGATCGCCGACCGCGACCCGATCAAGCAGAACGTCCCGACCACCGATGTGCGGGTATTGCTGACCAAGTCACAACTCAGCGACCTGAGTGATGTGCTCAAGAAAATCCTTGATGCCGCCAACGAAGGCATGATCTCCCCAAGCGAAATGTTCGAGCGGCTACGCTCGGTCGCCGCGACAATGGGCACGGACCCCAACCAGCTCAAGCAGAACGGCACCGCCAAGCTGTCGGAACTGGGTGTGTTGGGCGATTATCTGGACGATTTGCCCTACCACAGCGAAGTGCTCAACCTGGATGAGGACACCTGGAAAAGCTGGGACGGTCTTGCGCAAGAGAAATTCATCCGTACGTTGTCGACCAAGCTGCGTCACTACCAGGTCTACAACGCCGATGTGGATCGCTGGGTTCCATTGGCCGAAGGCAGTGATGCGCGTGACAACGTGTATCCGGTGCCCCTGGAAATGATGCCCTGACATGCTCCAAATCAAAGGACTGAACGTGCAGCGAGGGAGCGGCACACAGGCACACCGGGTGCACCTGCCCGAGCTGAACCTGGCGCGTGGGCAGGTGGTGGCGATTACCGGCGAAAGCGGCTGCGGCAAAAGCACCCTGCTTGAAGCCCTTGGTTTGCTGCTGGCCCCTCAGAGCATCGCGCAATACAACCTTGATGGCGTGGACATCGCTGCCCTGCTGGCAGCCGATGATCAACCGGCACTGGCGGATGTGCGGGCGCGCGCGCTGGGTTTCGTCCTGCAAAGTGGCGGGCTGCTGCCGTTTCTGAACATCCGCGACAACATCAATCTGCCCCGCCGGTTATCGGGGCTGGACAGCAAAAGCGATCATGTCGACCGGGCCATTACTGCGCTGCGTCTTGAGCCTTTGCTGGACCAGTTGCCGCAGGCGCTGTCGATCGGCGAACGTCAACGCGTCGCCTGCGTGCGCGCCATTGCCCATCTGCCTCGCCTTATTCTGGCCGACGAGCCTACCGCAGCGCTGGACCCGCATAACGCCCGGCAGTTGTTTGAACTGCTGTTGAGCCTGGTCGACGAACTAGGCCTGAGTGCGCTGATTGTCTCGCACGACTGGCAACTGGTGGATAGCTTTGGCCTGCCCCGCTTGAACGCCGTCAGTGTGGCTGGGGAGACGCGTTTTGAACCGGCCTTTTAAGCGTCTTGGCCTGCTGGCACGCCTGGCCATTGCAGACCTGTGGCACGACCGTAAAGTGTCGCTGTGCATTGCCGCTTCGCTGGTCGCCGTGATCGCGCCGTTGCTGCTGCTGTTCGGCCTCAAACATGGCGTGGTCGGCCAACTGCAGGCAGAACTGCTGCGCGACCCACGCAACCTTGAAATCAAGTTGCTCAGCAGTGGCAACTACGACGAGCAGTGGCTGAACAGGCTGCAACAGCGGCCCGAAACCGGCTTTGCCCTTGGCATGACCCGCTCGCTCAACACCCAGGCCGACCTGATCGGCAGTCGCGGTCGCTTTGTCGACAACGCCGAAATCCTGCCCACCGGGCCGGGTGACCCTTTACTGGCTGCACAGGCCATGGCCATCCTGCCGGGCCAGGTGATTCTCAGCAACGCCGCTGCCGAGCGTTTGGCGCTGGTCCCCGGCGATACGCTGCGTCTGGCCGTGCAGCGTCGTCTGGACGGCGCGCCCGAACGAGGCGAAACCACGCTGACGCTGGTCGCTGTGTTGCCGGCAGCCCGCTTTTCCAGGCCCGCCGCATTTGCCCATCCCGATCTGTTGCTGCAACTGGAGCATTTTCGAGACGGTTTTGCGATTTCTGCCCTCGGTGCCACCCGCGGTCAGGCAGAAGACCAGCTTGCGCCCCGCTACGCCCGCGCTCGTCTGTACGCCCGTGACATCGACAGCGTCGCGCCACTGGAGCGCTGGTTGAACGAGCAACATATCGAAACAGGCAGCCGGCTGGCCGATATCGACAATGTCAAAGCCATCAATCACGTGCTGAGCGTGATCTTCGGCGTGATCGCCGGGGCCGCTTTGCTGGGCTGCATCGCTTCGCTGATAGGCGCCTTCCTCGCGAACATCGATCGCAAACGCCGCAGCCTCGCCTTGTTGCGGCTCATGGGCTTCACCGCGCCCGCAGTGGCGGGCTATCTGGTCCTGCAGGCATTGCTGCTGGCCGTAGTCGGCTATGTCGGCGGCCTGGGGTTCTACTTTGCCGGCAGCGAGGCGTTCAATCACCTGCTGGGCGGCCAGCGCATCACCGGCGGTTTCATTTGCCAGATCACCCCGTTGCACGGCCTTGCCGCACTGGCGCTTGCGCTGGTGGTATCAGCGCTGGTTGCGCTGGCAGGTGCCACCCGAGCCATCCGAATTCAACCTGCGGAGAGTCTGCGTGAACTCTAGACACTGGGGCCATTTGCTCTTTGTACCCTTGACCCTGATCAGCCTTCAGACGTTTGCCGCTGCCTGGGAAGAGAAACTCTACAACCCGATGCCTGACGCTGAAGACGTCGTGCTGCCGATGCCCTGTGACGGCGCGATGGTCTTTCGCAAGGTGTACATCCCGCTGGCTGGCCCTCTGGATGACTACCCCGTCAATATCGGCGGCGACAACGCTGAATACGGTTACGTAGAGCAAACTCATCCGGCGTTTATCGCAGGAAGCTTTACCACCGAAAAAAATGCCAAATCGCGTTACTACCTCTTGGCGAAGTACGAAATGACGGTACTGCAATACAGCGCACTGACTCAGGCTGAATGCCCCGCGCCGTCGAACAAGCAGCGCCTGCCCGTGGTGTCGCTGAGCTGGATGCAGGCGATGGAGGCCGCCGATAAATACAACATCTGGCTGCGTGAAAACGCCGCCGACAAACTGCCGAAAGAAGATGGCGTGGCAGGGTTCTTACGCCTGCCTACCGAGGTGGAATGGGAGTTTGCCGCGCGCGGAGGGCTGAACGTCAGCACGGCGGAGTTTCGAGACCTGCGTTATCCGATGCCGGAAGGCGTAAACGCCTACGAATGGTTTGCCGGAACGCAATCGGCCAATGGCCAGTTACAACTGTCCGGCTTGCTCAAGCCCAACCCGCTCGGTCTGCACGACATGCTGGGCAACGTCGACGAGATGATGTTCGAGCCGTTCCGACTGAACAAGCTCGACCGCCAGCATGGCCAGGCTGGCGGCTATGTCGTGCGCGGCGGTGATTTCCGTACAGCACAGGGCGAGCTGCGAAGCTCGCTGCGCAAAGAGCGCAACTACTACGACGCCAAGGCCGCAGCCACCAGTAAAACCACCGGCGTGCGTCTGGCGTTGGCGTCCAGCACGCTGACCTCTCGCGAGCGCGTCAGCAGCATCGAAACCAGTTGGAAAAAGCTCGGCACCGGCAGCGGTGACACCAGCCAGGGCGAAGACAAGAGTGCCGTGCAGGCGCTGGGTACACTGGCCTCCGGCGTCGCCGACGAAGCCTTGAAAGAGAAACTCAAGGCCCTGGAAAACCAACTGCGCGCCAGCAACCAGCAACAGGAAGAAACCCGCGACCAGGCGATCCGCGCCAGCCTCAACCTTGGGGCCTTTCTCTGCACAAAAATGCTTGACGATGGCAAATACCTGGACTTCCTGCAGAAGAACTACGCGCTCAATTGCTCGGCCGCAGAGCAGGACGCCAGTTGCCCGATGCGCAAAGGCAAGCTCGACGAACAGAAAGACCGACTGCACAAGCTCAGCCGTTATTACGCAAGCAGCCTGGTGGACTCCGCCACGCTCTACGGCGAGCCGCTGCTGGCCCGGCAAATACCGGTCATGGGCGAAATCATCAGCCGCAACGAACAACTCAAAGAACTCAAGCCGTACTTGCAGACCCACTGGGTCAATCAGCAGGCATTTCTGAAAACCCAGAAGATCGACACCGACGCGTGGCTAAACCGCTGCAAGGCAGTCCAGTGACTCGACGTCAAGCTTACTCAAGGAGCAACAGCATGAAACACGTACGTAGCCATCTGCCGAGGGTCCTGCTGGGCCTGATGATCTCTGTCAGCCTGGTGCTGGCCGGCTGTGCCAACAACGGCACCGGCAGCAGCATGCTCGGTGGTTCCGGCACCGACCCCGATCCGCGCCTGACCAAAAGTACCGATTCGTCATTTTTCTCCACTTCGGGCCTCACCGCCTGCGCGGCCGCTGCCGGGGTTGGCATTCTGGCCTGTGCGGTGGCGAGCCCCAGCGACAAGGTCAAATGCATGGTCGTGGCCGGTATTGCAGCGTGCGGCGTGGCCATGGGGGCGAACTATTACTACGACTACCGTCGCAGCAAGTACTCCAATACCGCACAGCGCCTGCAGTTGATGAATGACGACGTAAAAGCCGACACCGAAAAAGTGGCCCAGCGCACCTACACGCTGCAACAGGTGATCAACGACGACAAAGAGCGCATCGCCGGTATCCAGAAGTCGATCAAAACCAAGACGCTGGACAAAGCCAAGGCACAGCAAGAGATCGCCAGTGTCGACAGCAACCTGGCGCAGATGAACAAGGACCTGACCGGCATGCGCTCCAAAGTGGCTGAGTACAAGAAGACCGCTGATCTTGAGCGCGCCAGCGACGGCGGCACGCAGGTCACTGCGATCGACGGCGAGATCAGCAAAATGAACAGCAAGGTCGCGTCCTTGCAAAAAGAAGTGGATGGCCTCTACAGCCAGCGCCAAGCCATCACCTTAGGTTGAGATGAACATGAATATTCGAGCACTGATTGCCAGCTCGGCCCTGTTGCTGATGGCCGGCTGCGCCACTCAGCCCGGCAGCTGTGATTCAAACAACGTCGAGGCGAGCCTGATCACCAAGATGAACTGCGATCACTCCGGTGGTTACAGTGATCAGGTCCGCCAACGCGAACAGGCACTCACCGCTGCACGCGCCGAAAACGCGTCTTTTCGCGACGTATACGACGCCTTGCAAGCCCAGCAACAGTCGACCAGCAAGAGCCTTGCCGAGCAACAAAAGCAGCAGGCAGCGCTGGACGGCTCCATGAGCAAGCTGTTGAGCCAGCTCAAGGCCAGGCATGCCAACAAGGCGCAGGCGCAGCAGCAGATCGCGGATCTGGAAAAACAGATGGCTGCCAAGAAGCAGGTCACCGCCAGTACCGACCCGGCAGTAATCGAGGCGCGCAAGCAGGAACTCAAAGCCCTGCAACAAAAGGTTTCCAGGCTGCAGCTCAGTCTGGGCTACGAGTAAAGCGTAAATTTCTCCAAAGGCCCCAAGGGGCCTTTTCTGATTGCGGACCGTTCCCATGCAACGCATCACTATCGACACCACGTCCCATCCTGCCGAGCTGCTGAACACGCTGGAGAGCAAGGTAGCCTTGCTGCGTCGCCACTTTCCGCCCAGTGTATCCAGCCTGTTTGCCATCCCGCGTGCGGGTGCTGATGGCGCACTGCAATGGTGGTCTGAACTTGGCGGTCAGCCCCTGCCCTATAACAGCCTCGACCCTGTCGCACAACAGGCGTTGCTCGCACGCTACACACAACGCCAGCAGGCCATCGTGCAGTTGGCGGATGAGTTGCAGGCGCGCAATAAAGCTGACGAGGCCAACAGCCTTCGTACACTGGTCGGTGCCCCGGCACTGGACAATCTTTACAGCCTCAATCAAGAACCTGTGGTCATCCGCTGGGGCCTGGCGCCACCAGCGCCCCCCGTAACTCCGGTCGCTGCAACGGCGACGCCACCTGCGGCAACACGCGCCAGCCCGCCATCAAGGCGCTGGTGGCTGCGCATTCCGTTTTTGCTGCTGTTACTGCCGTTGCTGTTGATCCTGCTGTGGCTGCTCTGGGCATGGCGCGGCGGCGTGTGGATCGTGTTCAAACCGGCCCCGATGGGTAACTACTCCTGCACAGCGGGGGCGCCGGTACCTGATTTTGCTGTGGTGCTGGACACCTCAGGCTCGATGAACCTGAACATCAACACCTCTTCCGAAGACGAAGCCTGGATGGCTCAGGTCGGCGGCGCGCTGCCTGATGACAACCCGAGAAAAGCTCGTGTGCTGACTGAACCCACCCGCCTGACGGTCGCCAAGCAAGCCTTTGCAGCGATGATCGGCCAACTGCATCCCGACATCGATACACGCTTGATCACATTCCAGGGCTGCGAGGGCACGGTTGATCAAGGCGTGTTCCGCCGTGACGCTCGGCAACAACTGCTGGCCGGGGTTGGACAACTCAGTGCTGACCGTGGCACACCCCTTGCAGCCAGCCTTGCCAAAGCAGCCAGCCTTGTGGATGGGCGTCTAAAGGATGCCCTGGTGGTGATGTTTGTCGATGGCGAGGACGGCTGCGGGCAAAACGCGTGCGAGGTGTCCGCCCGCATCGCCCGTGAGCAGCCAAGGTTGCGTGTTAACGTCGTCAACATCAGCGAGAGCAAGCTTTCCAACTGCATCGCGGACAATACCGGGGGGCGTGTATATGCTGCCCGCGAAGTCGGCGAGGTACAAAAAATGCTGCGCGAGGCCATGGAAGAAGTGGCAGCAACGCCTGCGTGTGCGGGGGCACAGGCAACTGGCCAATAAAAGCGGCGGTTCTCGGTCACGCCGGCCTCAGCGCCGGCCGTGCACTCAACTACACGGCCATAAAAAAACCCGCCGAAGCGGGTCGTTTTTCTATCAATACCATCCCGACGTCCTGTCAGTAGCCATCCCGGCAATGGTGATCATCCGTGACCTCTGCAACGCTTCCTGCGCTGCAGTTGATGGGGGTAGATTGCGACTTTCCCAGGGCGGCGTACAGAGTGGATCCACTCCTCCTCGCGTAAGCCTTTCGCTATACGCCTTCGGTCACCGAAGAACTACACGACATTGGCTGCGCCCTGACCGGCCCGGCCAGTTCACTCATTGCCAGCAGCGCTGTCACCTGAGCCAAGGGTAATGGCCGTCCAAACAGGTAACCTTGAGCAAAATCACACTCATGAGCGGCCAGCCAGTAAATCGTCCAGAGCAACACTCACCCCCATGGCGCGCAGGCACTCCAGGTTCAAACGTGCACTGTCGACATTGGCCACCAGGGTATTCTCCGTCACTTCCACTTCCAGTCGATTCAATGGGAATCTGCCTTCGCGTGCCAGTTGCTCCAGCCATTCGGGGAAGTCGAGGCTTTCGATCATCAATGAAGTGACGTTGATGGAAAGCGTAAAGTCGCTCGGCCAGTCACGTGCATGATCAAAGGCCTGCAGCAACAGACTTTCAGTCAGTTGTTTGATCAGACCCAACTGTTCCGCCACGGGTATGAAGTCCATCGGCAGGATGATCCCCCGCTCTGGGTGCAGCCATCGCGCCAGCAGTTCAAACCCCGCAAGGCGTTGCTCAGGAAGGCTGACAATCGGCTGATAGAACGGCTGGATATGTTTCTCTTCGATAGCGTGCCTGAGTTCCTGCGCGAACACTTCCTGCAGGCGCTGTTCGCGCTCAAAGCTCACCTCATAGAAATGAAACGTGGCACGCCCGCTGTGTTTACCGCGGTACATGGCGCTGTCAGCACGTTGCAGCAGGACTTCGGCATCCGAACCGTCCAGTGGTGAAATGGCAACGCCCAACGTTGCACTGAGGATCACACGTGGCAAAACGGCGCTGGACAGTGCGATTTTAGCCAATACATTTTCAGCCAGCGTTGCCAACTCAAACTGATTGAAATCACCACTGACCGCCAGACCGAACTCGTCGCCCCCCAGTCGCGCCACTGACGCTTGCCACCCTGTTGTCGCGTCTCGCAGGCTTTCTGCAACGGCGCAAATAGCCGCGTCTCCCACCGCATGACCGTGGGTGTCGTTGATCAGTTTGAATTTATCCAGGTCGATCAGGAAAACTGCAGTCCGGGTAGATTCTTGCTGCAGGCGCGCAACCAGCTGCTCGTGAAACACCCGACGATTAAGCAGGCCGGACAACGGATCATGCCGGGCCAGCGAATCGCTGAGCGCTTGCGCCACCAGCAAGTCGTTGTAGCTGCTTTGCAACCGTTGCATCAGGCGCTTTAGAAGAATAAAAGGCACCACCATCTACAGCAGCGCAAACGCAGTTGACGTCAATACAAAACGCCACCGTTCAGCATCTTCGAAGTCCGGGTCATACGGCAAGTCCATGGCGTACATGGCGAGGGATTCAAGCTTGAATTCCCACACCACCGCCAACAGAAAAATTGAAAACAAGTAAAACCGTAATACGGTGTAAAGGTATTTACGGACCGTTCGCGGGCTGCGGATAACTGGCATAAGGGTTACGCTCGAATGACGACGGGTGCTACGGCGATGGGCAGGTTATCGGTAATGCGGCGCCAGCCTTGAAGACGGCTGGCCCCGTATTACCAGGCGTTGTCCGTTACACCCGTGTGTCGCTGTTTCATGAACGTCTATTAATCGTCTCATTGAAAGTTATATAACGTTAAATCCTTGGTGAGCCCTTGAAATGAGCGTTTGAGCCATCGCCTTCGTGAGCAATGCGGACCGCCGCCCCGGCCACTCCCACACCGCAGCCCGTTACGGGCTCTTCAAGGTTCATGTATCACGCCTTAACGGCTCGACACTAACTCGAACGCTGATTAACAAAACGGCTGACGGCGCGCACTACCGTGTTCGCGCCTTGCTGGATTTCCTGGATGACACGATCTGCATCGTTAGCCAGCTCCAGTGCGCCGGAAGCCTGTTCGGTACTGCGCACGATTACATTGACTGCCTCGGACGCCAGGCTCTGGTTCTTCTTGACGACGTTGACCACTTCTTCTGCCGCTTTTGTCGTGCGCGACGCCAACTGGCGGACCTCGTCGGCCACTACCGCGAACCCCCTGCCCTGTTCACCGGCCCGGGCAGCTTCGATGGCGGCGTTCAACGCGAGCAGATTGGTTTGCTCGGCGATCCCGCTGATGGTTTTTATGATCGTGCCAATCACCTGGCTCTGAGAGTCCAGTGCCTCGATGCCTCGCGTGGCGTCTTCCATGGAAATCGTCAACTGACCCAGCATCTGCAGCGTGTCCTTGATGACCTTTCGTCCTTGCTGTGCACTGGCATCGGTATCGATAGACGTTTGATAGGCCATGTCCGACGCTTCGGCAACGGCCTTTTCACGCTCAACCTGCTCAGTAATAACCGTCGCGAACTTTGCAATTTTATAGAGCTTGCCGTTTGCGTCGGTAATAGGGTTATAGGACGCCTCCAGCCACACGTCGCGGCCAGCCTTGTCGACCCGGCGAAAACGATCGACGATAAACTCGCCTCGACGCAATCTTTCCCAGAAGTGGCTATACGCGTCAGCGTTGGATTCTTCAGGCACGCAGAACATCTTGTGATGCTTGCCCTTTATCTGATTCAGCTCATAACCCATCGCTTTCAGGAAGTTGTCATTGGCGGTAATGACCATTCCGTCAAGGGTGAATTCGATGACGGCGGTGGACCGCTGTAACGCATTGACCAGCGCCTCATTCTCACGCGAGGCCTCAATAGTTCGGGTCAAAACGCTTGAGTACAACGTGATCTGCTCGATGCCGCCAGTCTCATTCTTGAACGGCACCACCACAGTCCTCAACCAGACCCTTGCACCTGTCTTGCTGACCAGCCGCAACGTGCCGCTGAAATGCTTGCCGTCCCGAATCGCAGCCAAAGCGCGCTTCTGGTGAGTGTCGCCGCTCAACTCGGGCGGGCTCATTTCAGAAAGGCTACGCCCGGCAATCTCGCTTTGTGAGTAGCTCAGCTCCGTCTCGAACAGGCCGTTGACGGTCTGCACCTTGCCCTGCCTGTCCAGAACGACGGCAACGGTCTCCAGATTCAGAATGTGCCCTGCTTGCTCGAGCATGGCGAGACGGCGCTCCAATGCCTGGTTGGTTTTTTTCAAATGAGAGTTGAACATTGCGGCTATCCGGGACAGTTTGGGCTTGCACTCTTCATCGGTCATTAACTCGAAACCTTTAGCGCACTTGCCAAACTAAACGTCAAAAAAAGACGGGTATACATTATGAAATTTTATTTAGGATCCAAACTGCAAATTTATTCGTATGTACGAGTTTTACTGCATGTTAGGCAGTTGTAAATTTGAGATGAATTAAGTTTTGGATTTGCTGTCATTCAGATCTAGCTGAATAAAAGACCCGCTGCTAGGCTCGCTTTCAGGTTCATTGAACAAGGCAAGTTGAGGGGTATTAGGCTCGACGGTTTGTTCGGACTTTCGACCAAAAATACGGTCACGCAGCAGCTTGATCTGCTCTTTGAGATCAACGATGTGAGTGGCGTAGGCGTCTTTAACTTCCTGTTTGCGCGAGCGTGCTTCGTAGCTCTCAAGCAGCATCTGTTTGAGCAATACGGGATCGTCAGGAAGGTTGTCGGGCAATGGTCGCATGCCCTGGATTATACCCGTCAGGCAACAAACCCTGGAGTCAAAATCTTATGAGGACGGTTGCGCCACAGATCAAATCCATCCAGCAGCCAATTCAATTCCTGAACCGTCAGCACAATGGCTTCGTCGACATCATCTGGCGAGATTTTGAAACGCTCGGACTCGAGACGCTTGAGCCAAAGGCAGAAGCCGTTACGCTCCCAATACAAAATCTTCACTCGATTCCGGGATTTGTTGAGAAAGACAAAGAGCACCGGATCAAAGACCGCCACTTTAATATCCAACTCGACCAAAGCAGCTAAGCCATCGATGGATTTTCTGAAATCCACGGGTTTGGGATAGAGGTAGACTTTCTCGACTTTGGCGTCGGGTCGCATCATGGTGCTGGCTCCTGAAAGAAAACGGGAGCACAGCATCAGGCGTCAGCCAGTGGCTTGAAATGTGGGGTTCGTGGATCGGATACTTTAATTCGAGCTGATACCAAGCTTTTACTTGGCGGAGGTATTCCTATTCTATCGCACTCGATACATACTTCTTGATAGGCTTTAGCTGGCGTGATCTTTCTGCCAACTCTCCGTCTTTTAAACACGGTGCTTATTATTTTTTCAATCTGCTCAGAGATATAAAGGACACCAGCTTTACGACCACGCTTACGTCTAAGCATGCAAGCCAAGCCAATTTCCGGGTCATATGATTTCAAAAGCTGGTAAAATCTTGGCATGCTTATCTCTAGGCGCGCACATATTTCAGCCTTAGTGAGCTTGCCAGCAATAAACTGCGCTATAAGCTCATAACGCTCGGCTGCGAACTGTATCTCTAGAGCAGTAGCTTCATCTAAGCTTAACAACGTTTTAGCATCAAATAGTGGCTCGCCCGATGCGTCAGTGCTTGGAAGCAAATTTATATCATGGAGAGGCACGCGTAACGAAAGCCCATCAGATCGTCTTAAAAGCTCAACGTGGGAGTTTTCGAGGCATTTGGTTATGGTAGCCACTTGCCCCTCATACAGAACCGTTAACCCTGCATGGATCTCTGTACGCTTCATAGCCCACCTGCGACTCTGCCGTATGTAATTTGACTTAAGAGTAGTCAAAAAGTAGAAAAACGCAGAATAAGCGGAGGGAATATTACCTTTTAAAAAATCTCAACAATAATAGCTATACATATCAAAGACTTAGTGTTTTATAATTTCTGAAAAATCCTCACATGGCACATCACATCACCTACGACACCGTTCTTGACTTACACCTGAGCGAAACCACCATCCACGAACATTTCACTGCCTGTCATGAAACTGCTCTCATCTAACGTCAGAAATAATACTGCTGCGGCGACTTTCTCTGAACGCCCCATGCGTCCTGACGGCAGTTGCCCGACCATCGCATTGATGACTGCATCACGCTGGCCTGTACCTGCAAACGCAAGGTCCAGGCCTGGCGTCGAGACGGGTTCGGGTGAACGTACGTTGACGCGAATGCCGGTGCCTTTCAGGTCAAGGGCCCAGCTTCTGGCGAAGTTACGCAGCGCTGCCTTCGTGACGCTGTAGATGCTGGATGCATGAGTACCCATTGCCGCGGTTGTCGAGCCACAGAGCCACCACTGCGCATCAGCGGCAGCGCCTTTGGTACAGTAAACAGAGTACCTTTCACGTTGACACCAAAGGTACGATAAAGGATTCCTCGGTAATTGATCCGAGCGGCTGGAAATCACGAGGCCGGCGTTGGCGAACAGAATATCGATCCGGCCATTTGCAGATTTGATGAAAGTGGAAACCTCTAAGGAAACTCTGAAAAAGGTTTCCTGATTTGGCAAAATACCCCAACACCTTTCACCGAGCTTCCCTGATGAAACAGATGACCTTCGCCGATGCCGAGTACGCGGGTAAACGTAAGCATACCCGCCGCGAGCGCTTTCTCATCGAGATGGATCAGGTTGTGCCCTGGAAAGGCTTGATTGCCCTTATCGAACCACATTATCCAAAGGGCGAAGGTGGCCGTCCGGCTTATCCGCTGATGGCGATGCTGCGTATTCACCTGATGCAGAACTGGTTTGGTTACAGCGATCCGGCGATGGAGGAAGCACTTTACGAGACAACGATCCTGCGCCAGTTCGCAGGGTTGAGTCTGGATCGAATCGCCGATGAAACCACGATTCTCAACTTCCGGCGTCTGTTGGAAAAGCATGAGTTGGCAGGCGGGATTTTGCAGGTCATCAATGGCTATCTGGGTGATCGAGGTTTGATGCTGCGCCAAGGTACGGTGGTCGATGCGACGATCATTCATGCGCCGAGCTCGACCAAGAACAAGGACGGCAAACGCGATCCCGAAATGCATCAGACGAAGAAAGGAAACCAGTATTTCTTCGGCATGAAAGCGCATATCGGCGTCGATGCCGAGTCGGGTTTAGTCCATAGCCTGGTGGGTACTGCGGCGAATGTGGCGGACGTGACTCAGGTTGATCAATTGCTACATGGTGAGGAAACCTATGTCAGCGGTGATGCGGGCTACACCGGCGTGGACAAGCGTGCGGAGCATCAGGATCGTCAGATGATCTGGTCAATTGCGGCCCGCCCAAGCCGTTATAAAAAGCATGGCGAGAAAAGTTTGATCGCACGGGTCTATCGCAAAATCGAGTTCACGAAAGCCCAGTTACGGGCGAAGGTTGAACATCCGTTTCGCGTGATCAAGCGCCAGTTTGGTTATACGAAAGTCCGGTTTCGCGGGCTGGCTAAAAACACCGCGCAACAGGCTACTCTGTTTGCCTTGTCGAACCTTTGGATGGTGCGAAAACGGCTGCTGGCGATGGGAGAGGTGCGCCTGTAATGCGGAAAAACGCCTTGGAAAGGTGCTGTTTGAAGGAAAATCGATGAGTTAAGAGCGGAAAACGTCTAATTATCTGATCGGGCGAGCTTTTTTTGAACCTCAGGCCATGAGAGCGTCAAAAATCGATGCCTACTTCAGACCTTCCCTAATCCTTTATCACTTGGCAAAAGATGTTCATCGCTACGGTGAACTCAAACGCGCTATTCGCGGCATGAGCGATAACGTCTTGATTCAGCATAAGAACACTCTGTGAATGGGGTGCCAAACACTTGCACACACTCGAGCGTGTCAGCGAAAATCGCATGATGACCGCTCCCTTGGTTAATCAGTAACATTAGGATTGACAGAAGCATATCCCCTGCCCTCTATATATAGCTACCCTGCTATAACTCAACTAAAGAGACATTTAGTTGAGTTATATTCAAACGCCCTGAAAGCCCGATATTTTAATCCCCTCACCTACGCACCCACCGCTGCAGCCTGACACATAACCCTCGACGTAACACACGCCATGTCAGCCTGGTTGCTGGGTCACGATGTTTTCAAAGAGCCGGTCGACACCCACCACTGGCTGGGCGTCACGCTTATTCTTGTTGGTTTGCTCTTGTTGGGACAGCAGGCATGACCCGCCGCTGCGCGACGATATGCGCCATGGCCAGCGTTGGGCTGGTCAGCTCGGCGCAACGGGGCATGCGCTGGAACATGACCCGCCTGCCCTCACCCGCGCAACTTTTCCATGAGACGTTCACGGTATCGAAAACTGTGGGTGTCACGCTGATCGTGGCAGGTGTCTTGACCATCAACCTGCGACGCATCCACAACCCACCACTTCAGGATTTTTCCCATGAAAATCAGCGTTTTCGGTAGCGGATACGTAGGCCTGGTACAAGCAACCGTACTTGCCGAAGTCGGCCACGACGTTGTCTGCATGGACATTGATCGAGCCAAAATCGACCAGCTGCGCCTGGGTCAGGTGCATATTTACGAACCGGGGCTGGCCAACCTGGTGCGTGAAAACCTCGATCACAAACGCTTGCTCTTCACCACTGACGAGCAACTGGCGGTAGAGCATGCCGATGTGCTGTTCATTGCCGTAGGGACACCCTCCAGAGAGGACGGATCGGCTGATCTGAGCGGCTTTTTTGCGGTGGGTGAATCCATCGCTCGACATCGCTGTGAGCCGCTGATCATCGTCGAGAAGTCCACCGTGCCGGTCGGCAGTGGTGACGCCTTGCGGGGGCATATCGACAAGGCGCTGCGTCAGGCTGGCCGGCTGTTGCAGTTCGATGTGGTGTCCAACCCGGAGTTTCTCAAGGAAGGGTCGGCCGTCAACGATTGCCGACGCCCGGACCGCATCGTCATCGGCTGTGACAATGAAGCGGTGCGCAAAGTCATGCGCGAGCTGTATGCCCCCTTCAACCGCAACCATGACCGGATCATGTTCATGGACCTGCGCAGCGCCGAACTGACCAAGTACGCTGCAAACTGCATGCTGGCAACCAAGATCAGCTTCATCAACCAGATCGCCGAACTGGCCGAGCACCTCGGCGCGGACGTCGAGTCTGTGCGTTTGGGCATCGGGGCCGACTCACGCATCGGTTACGACTTCATTTATCCCGGTTGCGGTTATGGCGGTTCGTGCTTTGGCAAGGACATCCGCGCGTTGATCCACAGCGCCAAAGAGGCCAACTGCTCGAATGATCTGCTGTCGGTGGTCGAGGCTATCAACGAGCGGCAAAAGAACAAACTGTTTGAAAGGGTCAACGCGTTCTACCAAGGCGACCTGCGGGGCAAGACTTTTGCGTTGTGGGGGCTGGCGTTCAAACCCAACACCGACGATATGCGCGATGCGCCAAGCCGGGTGCTCATGGAAGCACTCTGGGACGCTGGCGCGACCATTCGGGCATTTGACCCCGAAGCCATGCAGGAAACCCAGCGCATCTACGGTCATCGCAAGGACCTGGTTCTGATGGGCACACCAGAATCGACGCTCAACGACGCCGATGCACTGATCATCTGCACCGAATGGCAGCAATTCAAGGCGCCAGACTTCGAGCTGATCCAGCAGCGGCTGGGCGCGCCGGTGATTTTCGATGGGCGTAATCTGTATGACACCGAACGGCTGGCAAAACACGGCTTCCACTACTTCCCGATCGGGCGTGGTGAGTCCTGCGACCTGCCGATCCCGCAGAAACAATGGATGCCTTACAAGCCGCAGGTTAGCAGCCAGGTCGTATAGCGAGTTATCAGTTGCTCGTGGCCACGGGAGCCTGATTGACGCAATAGTAGATCCGCTCGCCGACCTTGACGCTGTCCACGATGCGCAGCGGTGGCTGTGGCGGCGCTGTCTTTTGTCGGCGACAAGGTTGATCAGCGGAACGTTGTTGTCTGGTCAACAAGACGTGAAAAAAATGCCCAACCTGAATGAAATGGTTTTCATGATTGTCCCGCTAGAAATCGAACAAGCTGCTACGTATATTCAGTCTCGCAAACGGCTTTAACACCGCGAACTGAACTCACAACGCAAACGACGATGGAATAAAAAGAGTGCACAGCGAAAAATCAAGATTTTATGCGTGGAACTTTGGCTTGCCGATTGCAATAGCGCTGTTGACCTTTGTCGTTTTCGACCTTACCTCGCTCGACGTAGCCATCAGCAACTGGCTGTATTACCCGCTCCAGGTATTTCCGTTTGAGCACGATCGCCTGTTTGAAAACCTGACGCACCGCTGGCCGCGAATCATTCCGGACTGGACCGGAGAAGCCGCAGTGATCGGACTGGTGTTGTCCTTCATCTGGCCATTACTGAAACCCGGGCGCAACGACCGAATGATCGGTCTGCTGGAAACGGTTCGGGTAGCTCCCCTGCTGCGCTTCACCGCCGGCCATCGCCGCGACCTTTTGTTTATCGTGGTGTCCTTCGCTGTGATCACCGGCATGATCCACTTTTTCAAAAGCCATACGAGCATCTACTGCCCGGTGGAAACCACACTGTATGGCGGCACAATGGAGAAAAAGGAGTGGTTCGAAAACTTCAGCCTGTTCCATGAGGCAGGCGCAGGTCGATGCTGGCCCGGAGGTCATGCTTCAGGTGGGTTTACCATGGTGGCGCTGTACTTTGTTGCGCGTCGTTATCGTTGGCGACATGCAAAAGCGGTTCTTTATGCATCAACGGTATTAGGGGCTGTCTACGGAACGACACGAGTGGTTCAGGGCTGGCACTTCATGTCGCATACGTTCTGGGCCGGCGTGATTGTCTGGCTGAGCGCCCTGCTTGTTGCGCTGGCTTTTTATGGCTGGCGGCAATTGGCGCAACCGCTGGATATGGCGACTGCATATGAAAAAAGCTTCGCAAAAAAGTCACCCGTGAGCACCTGACCTGGCGCAGATCCACAGCGGCCAAAGACGCGTCCGACATTTCGGATGCGACCAGTAATCGGGCAAAATTAAATCGCTTCGCAGGTCTACTAATCTCACAGATAAGCCAACCGGTCAGGTCATGCCCAAGCATGACCTGACCGGTTGGCCAATCCTGTGTTAACCGCGAACTTTTTTCAGGAATAGTTTTAGAGCACACAAACTACAGACAGCGCAAGGGATGCGCCAACACCACGCAACAGGGAGAGTTATGAAAACAATGCCGGCTTTCACGTACGTGTTTTTCCTCGGTTTCTTTCATTCAAACGCCTTCTCTGCAGAGATGAACCCCTATGAGAAGATCATCAGTACCGTGCAAGGTGAGCAGGTCTGTTTAACGCTGGACAGTGAGTCAAATGCTGTGTCACTGCTGAAATGCGTTAACACTGATCATCAACAATGGATCTTTGTGTCAAAAGGATCCATGTCGTATATAAAAAACAAGGCGCTAGGAGGATCGGCACAACCAATGTGTTTGTCGGCGTCGAACCCAAGTAGCGTCAGCATGAAAACCTGCGCCAGCGCCAACAGCAACGACTATGAAACCTTGCGACTCTGGAGCAGGGACGGTGACAATCCCAGCTTGTTATCAAATCAATACATCAAGGATTTAGGGTTTGATAACTACCTGCTCAGCAACGGAAGCGAGCAGTTGGTGTTTGGCAAGGCAGAGACGGCTTTGTCGAAATGGACAATCACTCAACCTCTTTACGAAGAGATCATCAGCATAGTGAATGGCCTCGACACCTGTTTAACGGTGACGGGTGACATGACCAGCGTGGTACTGCAAAAGTGCCTGGGCAGGGACAGCCAGCAATGGACGTTTACGCCAGAGGGGACAAGGCTGTATGTAAAAAACAAATTGCTGGCCACCTCAATGCCAGAAATGTGTTTGTTTGCTGCGAACTCAAACAGTGTGAAAATGGCAACGTGTAAAAGCGTTAACGACAGCGACTATCAGACTAAACGACAATGGAACAGGGACGGTAACGCACCCAGCTTGCTGTCGAACAAATATATCAGTGATCTGGGAAAGGCTAACTACCTGCAAATCAATGCCAGCGAGCAGTTGATATTTGGCAGCAAAGAGCAACGCTCGGCGAGCTGGGGTATCGCCAAGCGCTATGGGTACATCAGGAACGTTGAAAAAGGGCAGGAAAAATGCCTCACTTTGTCTGCTGATGAAGTCAATGTCGAGTTTTCTCCCTGCAAGAGTGTGGCCGGACAAGATTGGCGAATGTCCATGATTTTCGAGGGATTAGAGGGATATAAAAAATTGACCAATCGCGCGCTGCTTGATAGGGATACAGATAAGTGCTTAGGGTCAGACAGTAAAATAATAAATTGTAAAGGCTCTGGGTACACTTCGCAACGCTCCTGGAGCTACAGCAGAAACTCTGTTCCGCCCGCAGAAGGTTTTACCCTGGCCAATAAGTATCGCAACGACCTTGGCGTTGATGATAAGGTTCTGGGCTTTTCAGGCAATACTGTTCAGATGGTGCCGGAATCACGGTCGAATGCGGTGACGTGGAACTTTGAACTGGCGATACCTAAAATCCCCATACGCCCCGTCGTAGGCGACAGAAAAGTTCTCCTGCTGCATACCCAATACAGTGACAGACCCGAAACCGACTTCGTCGAGGTTCAGAGAGGTTTTTTTGGAAGTCCAAATGATAACTATTCATTCATCAACGCGGTTCACCGCGCCTCTGATAACAACCTGCATTTTACAGGCGATGCAGTGACCGGTCTTGACCTGGGTCCAAGACCTTCGGATTGCCCGTCAACTGAACTGAGGAACAAAGCGATAGACCTCGCACGGGCTAAAGGATTCGACAGTAATAACTACGATTATGTCGCCTTCGAGATTCCCTCTACTTCGTGCTCCTGGGTTGGCCTTGCTGCGGTACCGGGCTGGTGGGCCATGGGAAATAATGCGGGACACAAGCCGTGGATGTGGCAACACGAATTTGGCCATAGTCTCGGCGGCCCGCACGCAAAATCGCTGGAACGCTGCCCGTATGACAATCGAGAAGTGGTGCAAATCGGTGGCAGTGGGTGCGCAGTCACCGCCGCGGGCGATCCATCGGATACCCTTAATGGCGGAGGCTCACGCCTTTACCCCATTCCTTATCTGTACTACGCAGGCTGGCTCACTGATGAGCAATTCCCTGAAGTGATAAAAAATGGCACCTATGAAATTGCACCCTTGTTTAGAAAAGCCAATGCCACAGTTGTCAGAGGTTTACGCCTGTTTCGTAGCGATGGCAGTTACCTTACGCTGGAATTGCGCAAGCCTTCACCGGGCTTTGAAAACTGGCCAACTGATGATCCATTCGTCAATGGCGTGATTGTGAGAATCGCACGATTTAGCGTTAACTCCGTTTCCAACACGCTCGTGGACACAACGCCAACAGGCATACATGGCATGAAAGACGCCCCCTTGCAGCCAGGTGCGTCGGCAGATGACGTGTTATCAGGGAAGCGAATCACCGTTAGCCATATCGATGACTCAGGGGCTACCGTCGAGATCAGCGATATTCCAAGTAGCTTGCTTTTTGAACGCTCCCCTGTTGAGCGGCCGGTACAGCAGGACGAGCAGGTGGTGGAAGATTAAGGGTCTGCAGGATTGAAACTTTAATTAGAACTGTCCACTGCATCGGCATTCAATGTGCGCCATAGACCTCCTCTACTGCACGATGAGATCGTATGGCGCGCTTGACACTTTATTGCCACTCAACGCTTGCTGCATCAGCCCTGTACATCGTGAAATAAAAACGGGGAGCGATAGACACTCCCCGTTTTTATATCAGCTCAAGTCTGACTGCATTGCATCAGAGCATCAGATCGCAGCAACAACCTTGGCTGGCGGCTGAGTACGACGACCCAGTACACCTGCACCGGCCGCTACCAGACCCGAAATCACCAGGGTAATCAGCAGAATCCACGCACCTTGCGAAACACGCTTGGCAGTGACTTCAGCCGCTTCTCGTGCTTTTTGTTCAGCCTGAGCTTTCAGTTCCTGATACTTGGCATAAGCCTGACGATAGCTGGCTTGAGCCTGATCAACGATCTGATTGGCTTCAGCATCAGTCTTGTTGCCGCGTGCCTTGATCAGGTTAACCAGCGCCTGACGGTCAGCAGCGTCCCAAGCCTGGTCGCCTTTGGCTTTGATGCGATCCATCAGGCCGCCCAACTGCTCGTCGGCTTGCTGAGGGTTCTGTGCGCTTTGTTTAGCCGTGTTTTGTGCGTCCTGCTGGGTAGCCTGGGCTTCCTGCTTGACGTTGTCCGGGTTCAACTCGGCTTTACCGGTCTGACGCATGGCGGTTTCGATTTCACCCTGAATATCGTCCAGGTTGAAGTCGATGCCCTGTGCACGCAGTTGGTCCTGGATCTTGCTGCCCACTGCCGGAGCAACCTGAGCGATGCCGCTACCCAGCGCCGACATGCCGCTGCCTGCCAGATTAAGACCGCCGCGCACTACACCGGTGACTGCGCTGGAGACCAGGTACACAGTGATAAGCGATACCGTCGCCCAGACCAGCAGGCCATGGAATGCACCTTCACGTTGAGCCAGACGACCTGCAGCCCAACCGCCAACGAACAGCGAAATGACCGAGCTGACAACCACCCAGATACCAGCGCCTGTACCAATACCGGACAACGGATTGGCTTCTTGCATCGGATCAATGCTGGCGCTGCCAATGGCAGTGCCTAAAAGGTTAAGCAAAAGCGAAACAACCATGGCCAGTACAACACCGGCCAGAATCGCACTCCAGGAGATTCGTTTAAGCAGCGGTGCCGTCGCATGAGTTTCGTGATACACGGGAGCACCGGGGGCGATACGGTCGTCTCTAATCATAATAATAGTCCTTTGATCATTGGCAGTTGACGCTAAATTGTTTGGCGTACAAATCAATGACCCAAGCGACACTCAAGAAGTTTAAAACTTTTATCCACTTTTTTTCAGGCATCAAAAAAGGCGGACAAAAGGTATTCAAACAACGGCACACCAACGGAACGGAGCGTTACGTCCGCGCTCCAGGCGCGTTACAACTCCCGCCCGATCTCAAGACTTTTTAATGTGCAATCAAAGTTGTCTGATGTCTGTTAATGCTTAAGGCAATAACAGACAGCGACAACTCCTGAACTGCAAACGTATTGAATGGAGTGTGCCCACCGTCAGGCAATGCCGTTGGGACCATCCAGCACCTGGCGAACTTTTCTGGCCAGGTCATGGGGCATGCAGGGCTTGGATACCACATCAAACTCTGAACCGCCGATATCCGTCCGCTCGATCGAGCTTTCCGCATAGCCGGTGGTCAACAGCACCTTGACCTTGGGATACCTGCGCCTGACTTCGCGCGCGAGCATCACACCGTTCATGCCGCCCGGCATGATCAGATCGGTGAACAGCAAGTCATACATATTGCCGGATTCGAACTTCTTCAGGGCTTCGCGAGCATTCAACACGATCTCCGAGACATAGCCGTAGTCATCAAGGACCATTTTTGCAAGCTCCGCCACATCCGGCCGGTCTTCGACGATCAGAATCCGCTCGCTGCTGCCCAGGCGTCTATCCGATGCCTGAGGTGACTCTGTATTGGTCAGCCCCGCTTCATCCACAGGAAAATACAGGCGCAATGTGGTGCCTACGCCTTCTTCGGTATAGATACGCGCCGCGCCGCCCGACTGCTTGGCAAAACCGTAGACCATCGACAGGCCAAGCCCGGAACCCTTGCCCTCCTCCTTGGTAGTAAAAAACGGGTCCATCACCCGGTCGCGAATACTCGCCGGCATGCCGATGCCATTGTCGGTCACAGCGATGCTCACGTAGCGGCCGGGTAACAAGCCGTCGTAAGACATGTTGGCCAGTTCATCAACGAGCAGGTTGCGTGTCTCGATGAATACCTTGGGGTTTTCTCTGCCAATCAACGCATCCCTGGCATTGATAAAGATGTTCAGTAGGGCAACTTCTGCCTGAGTCGGGTCGATACGGCAGTTCTTCAGTGCCGGTTCCAGGTCGGTTTCAATGGCCACTTCCGGCCCAAACGTACGCTCGATTAAAGGCTCAACGATGGAAACCAGACCGTTGAGGTTGAGCACGCGCCCCTGAAGTTTTTGCTTGCGGGCAAACGCCAGCAGTTGCTTGGTCAACGTGCTGGCGCGCTCGACGGCAGACTTGGCATGGTAAACGCTGCGCTGGACGCGCTGCACGTCAATGACCGGTTTTTCGGCGGCACTGCCGATCAGATCAATGTAACCACCCATCACCTGCAACAGGTTGTTGAAATCGTGAGCAATGCCACCGGTGAGCTGCCCCAGCGCTTCCATCTTCTGCGCCTGACGCAATGCTTCTTCAGCGTCTTTGCGGCGACTGATGTCCAGCTGAGAAGCGAAAAAATAGATCAAATCACCCGCGTCGTTATAGACCGGAGAAATAAACAACGCATTCCAGAACGAAGAGCCATCCTTGCGGTAGTTGATGATTTCGGCGGAAATATCGTTACGTTGCGCAATAGCGTCGCGAATGGACTGCACAACAGCGGGATCAGTGTCCGGCCCCTGAAGAAACCGGCAATTGGTGCCAAGGATTTCTTCGGCCGTATACCCCGTCATTTCCAGAAAAGCCCGGTTGGAAAAAATGATCGGATTGTCCGGACGATTGGGGTCGGTGACGATCATGGGCATCCGTGTCGTTTCTACCGCCGCGAAAAAGATATCCTTGCCCTGATGCTGGATATCTCCCGTCGCCGCGTTGTCGACACGGGTCTTGTTTTCCGACACTTCAGAAACTCCACAAATAATAGTTGCGAAAGCCGCACGCTCTAAGGGCTAGGACCGATCAACCCTGTCAAGGGTTCTCGGGTATCTGACAAAAAGCGGATTATATTCATTTGAAGGTTAAAGCATCCCGGAATCCGTCATTTAGATGCGCACATTTCCGTCGCTCTGTCGAATGAGGGTATCGAATTCACTCGCGCGGTCACACAGCGCCTTGTGCAAAGGGTGAAAGGCAGCGCGCTGGCCCTGGCCATCCGCGTAACCCAGCAAGCCCGCCGGGCAATAACGGGCGTCATCCCAGCCGGGATAATCAAGGATGGGGTACCAGCAGATGCCTTGTACGGGTACGCCCGCCATGACTGCCTTGCTGACCTGGGCACAGATGTAATCGAACCAGGGCAGACGCTGATCATTTTCGGCACCCGTCTCGGAAATCAACAGCGGTCTGGCATATCGCGCATGCAGCTCACTCAACATGCCTTGAAAGGGCCTGTATTGCGGGTCGTTCTGCGTGAGCTTTCGGCCGTTGAGCTGCCATTGGTTGTGCGGATAAAAGTTGACGCCCAGCACATCCAGATACTCGGGACGCCCCCCCAGCCCTGGCCATTGCCGTCCGGACAACAGATCCCAGGCTTCGAACTGCGCCTGCCGATAACGTTCTGCAGCTGCTGTTTCTGCGCTGCGCTTCGTGGCCGACACCACATGAATCAACGGCTCGGCCTGAATAAAGCGCGCGTTGGGCTCTATTGCACGTATCGCGTCTATTGCCGCAATACTGGCCCGGACCAGTTGTTGCTTGAGCTCCATGCCACGCTGCTGGCTGCCGGGATTGAAATAGGCGACCTCTCCGCCAGCCCAGCTCCAGAACGAAATCTCATTGATCGGTGCATAGAAAGGTACGCTCTGCCCCTCGTCCTTGACGACCTGGGCTGCCGCAGCGGCAAAGCGCGCAAAGCGCTCCACGAACTGTGGCGTCCAGATATCCAGGTCATCGGGGTATCCGTAATGGCACAAGTCCCAGATCACCTGTGTGCCCTGATGCTGCGCAGCTCGCAGCATGGGCAGAAAACTGCTCCAGTCGTAACGGTTCGGGCGCGTTTCAATCAAATGCCAGCGCAAGCCGTCACGCACCGTACGTATTCCGCACGCAGCCATTGCGGCAAAGTCTTCCTGTGGCCAGCGGTCATGTCCGGTTGAATGAAGCAGATCGAGCCTTACACCGTCCTGTCGACGATGGCTGGCACACTCGAATCCGCCCAGGAAAAAACTGTCGAACAGGCCTCTCATGCTCAACCTCGCGCAGGCCGTTCAACTGCCTCGGGAATCCGCTCCGGCAACCCTTGGCGCAGGCGCTGGTAAAGCGCCAATGCCTGACCGACGACCTGATCCATGTTGTAGTACTTGTAAGTGCCCAGGCGGCCAACGAATGTGACCTCATCCGATTGATCAGCCAATGCCTTGTAGCGCTTGTACAACTCCGCGTTTTCCGGTCGGGGGATCGGGTAATAAGGGTCGCCCTCGGCACTGGGAAATTCATGACTGAGACTGGTGCGGGCATGCTGTTGACCCGTGAGGTGCTTGTACTCAGTGATGCGCGTATGAGGAACGGTCTCATCCGGGTAGTTGACCACTGCCACGGATTGAAACCGGGCCTGATCAACAGTCGTGTGCTCGAACCGCAGTGACCGATACGGAAGACGCCCGTAGCAATAATCGAAGTATTCATCGATCGGCCCGCAATAGATCAGATGCCGATACTGCGCCACCTCACGCACATCGGCAAAACCGACCCCCAGCGCGATGTCGATAAGCGGGTGATCCAGCATCCGTTCAAACATACGCGTGTAGCCATGCAGCGGCATTTTCTGAAAAGTATCGGTGAAATAACGACTGTCCGAGTTAGTGCGGGTCGGCACCCGCGCGGTGACCGCCCTGTCCAGTTGCGACGGGTCCAGGCCCCACTGTTTGCGGGTATAGCCTCGAAAGAACTTTTCGTACAGCTCGCGGCCGACTTGATTGATCACAACGTCTTCAGAAGTTTGTATCGTTTCCACGGGCTCGGCTCGGCTGGCAAGAAACGCTTCGGCTTCCCGCTCGTTCATCTGCAGCCCATACAGGCTGTTGAGCGTATCGAGGTTGATCGGGATAGGCAGCAATTGACCGTCTACGCTGGCAAGCACACGGTGTTCGTAGTCGCGCCATTCGGTAAATCGCGACAGGTATTCCACAATACGCGCGGCATTGGTGTGGAAGATATGCGGCCCATACTGATGAACCAGCACACCGGCGCCGTCCAGATGATCGTAAGCGTTACCTGCAATATGGGGGCGTCGGTCGATCAACAGAACGCGCTTGTCCGATCCGGCCGCCAGTCTTTCCGCCAGCACACTGCCCGCAAAACCCGCGCCGACAATCAGATAGTCATAGTGCGCACGTTCAAGCGTGGCTGATTCAAGGGTTATCCGAGGCATTCGATTTGCTCCCCGATGGCCAACAGGCTGATTTGCGCTTTCATGGCCGCGCAGGTGTTGTCCCAGGATTCGTCGGCGAGCACAGCATCGGCCTTGCGTAAAAAGTCCACAGCGCCTTTGTGCTTCAGTGCCTCGCCAATCGCCCGTGCAAACGCCTCTGCATCATCGGCAATCGCGACGACACCGGACTCGGCATAGGTTCTGACAACATCGGTAATCCGGGTGGACACCACTGGGCAGCCGCCGGCCAGGTATTCCGGCGTCTTGGTCGGGCTGATGAAGCGTGTCGATTCATTCAGGGCAAACGGCATCAGCGCAACGTCCCAGCCAGACAGATAAGCCGGCAAGTCGTCATAGGACTTGCTGCCCAGATAATGCACATTGGGCAGGTGCGGCAGGCATGCCGGGTCAATCTTCACCACTGGGCCGATCAACACGATTTGCCAGTCGGGCTGCGCCTCAGCCAGCTCCCGGATCAGGTCGATATCAAAACGCTCGTCAATGACGCCAAAAAAGCCGAGCCGCGGATAAGGAATGTACTGTTGATCAGCCGGATCAGGCTGCACGCTGCGAGCGGCGGCAAAATGCCCGATATCGACACTGCTGGGCATGGCGTGCGCGTTGGCATGCTGCAGTCGCTTGGCCTCCCAAAGGCTGAAACCACCGGTGAAGACAACATCTGCACGTTTCATCAGCGCGCGTTCCTGCTCGACAAGCTCTGGCGGCGCCCCTTTGAACGCAGACAGTTCGTCCATGCAATCAAAGATCGTCACCTGCGCATTGAGGTGGTCGGTGAACGCCAGGCTCATCGGGGTGAAATACCACAGCAGCAACTCACCGAATTGCTGCGCCTCAATGAAACCATTCAGTAGCCTGCGCTGCGCCGCTGTCACCTCATCGGGCGGCATCTGCCAGGGCAGGTGTGGCACCAGTACGGTAACGCCACACGCTTGGGGCCGCTGTTCAAGCGAGATGCCGAAGGCGTCCGACCGAACGGGCTCCTCAAGAAACACCACCTGATAATCCTGCGCCATGCGCGACATGATGTGCTGTGGGCGCTGATATACAAAGCCCCACCGCAGGTGAGACAGGCACAGTAGCAGAGGCCTGATTGCAGGCTCGACTCTGGCCTGGGGTGACGTCTCGGAATTAATTGCCTGAACACCGTTCATGAAGTTTCCCTTCTGTTAAAAGTCCTGGATGAAACTGAAGGGCTCTTTAGAGGGCTGAACTTCGACGGCATTCATGATGAGGATGAGCGCTGGCTGCTCCCGGTTACAGGGAGCAGCGCTTGGCACGGTCATGATTTTCGAGCGTCAATCCAAACATCTCGTTCAGTGATTCCGATAAAGGGTATGCACCGTCGGGAGTCAAACGTTGAACTCGCCTGACGGATTACGCCCCTAGTCTTGAGCGAATGTTTTTTGGCACCTGCAGTGCATGTTCCACACACGGTGATCTGGTTCTGATTTTCGCAAGCAAGGCTCCTCTGTCGTCCGGTTGATAAAGGCCGCGACGCCGAGCCATCAGCTTGTCTCTTGCCGAGACGGCGAAAATTCAGGGAGAACATCATGATTCTGGTGACCGGTGGTGCGGGATACATTGGCGCTCACATAACGCTGCAGCTGCTTGAAAGTGGCCGGGATGTAGTCGTGCTCGACAACTTGTGCAACAGTTCGCGAGACGCGCTGGGCCGAGTGGAAAGGCTCGGCGGGCGGCGTTTGAATTTCATCCACGGCGATGTCCGCAGCAAAGCGACGTTGCACCGGTTATTCACCCGATACCCTGTGGAGGCTGTGGTGCATTGCGCCGGCCTCAAAGCCGTGGGCGAAAGCGTTCGCGAGCCGCTGCGCTATTTCGACACTAACGTGAGCGGCAGTGTGAACCTGTGTCAGGCGATGGCCGAGGCAGGCGTGTTCGACCTGTTGTTCAGCTCGTCAGCGACCGTCTACGGCGATTGCGAGCGGATGCCGCTGGATGAAAATTGCCCTCTGGGTCTCCCGACCAATCCTTACGGACATTCCAAATTGATGGCCGAGCATGTGATGAAAAGCGTCGCCCACTCGGATCCGCGCTGGTCCATCGGGTTGCTGCGCTACTTCAACCCCATCGGCGCACACCCTTCAGGTTTACTGGGTGAGGTACCCTGCAACACGCCAAACAATCTGCTGCCGTTGCTGCTGCAGGTTGCCAACCGGTTGCGCCCTGCCCTGCACATTTTTGGCAATGATTACCCGACGCCGGACGGTACGGGTGTGCGTGATTACCTTCACGTCATGGACCTGGCTGACGGTCACTTGAAAGCACTGGACAGAATACACAGCGAGCGTGGCGCATCCGTATGGAACCTGGGGACCGGGCAGGGTTATTCGGTGCTTGAAGTGGTTCGTGCTTTTGAGCGCATCTCAGGCAAAGCCGTGCCGTTGATCTATGAACCGCGCCGGCCCGGAGACGTCGCGGCGTGCTGGTCGGATCCGGCAAAGGCGTTGCGTGAGTTGCAGTGGAGCGCCAGGCTCGACCTTGATTCGATGCTCGCCGACGCCTGGCGCTGGCAATGCATGAACCCACAGGGCTATGCGCCGACAGCGCTGGTCAGTTGAGTGACGTTCAGGTGTGTCAGTCAGAAGTTCGCTGGCGTATTGGAACTGATAATCTCTGCCTCATCCTGCCCGATGTTGCGGAACCTGTGCGGCAAGGTGGTCGGGAAATAGTAGCCGTCGCCGGGGCCGAGAATATTGACCTGGCCATTGATGGTCAGCTCGACAGTGCCGCGTGTCACCAGCCCGCACTCCTCGCCTTCACTGTGGACGATAGGCTCTTCGCCGGAGTCCGCCCCTGGCGCGTACTGCTCGCGCAGAAAACGCATCTGCCGGCTTGGCAGGGTTGCACCGACCAGCAGCAGGCGTACGCCGTTGCGCCCCAGATCAGGCTGGTCACCGGCACGGAACACGTATTGATCCTGCCCGGGTGGCTGATCGAAGGTGAAGAAATCTGCAAGCGTCATGGGGATGCCTTCCAGCAACTTCTTGAGCGAGCTGATCGAGGGGCTGACACGGTTCTGTTCAATCAGGGAAATCGTGGCATTGGTCACACCACTGCGTCTGGCGAGCTCGCGTTGCGACAGCTTGTAGCTTTCACGCACCAGCTTGAGTCGTGCTCCCGTATCCATAGTGGCCTTATGCGAAGAAATATCCGGTGAATAAGACAGCGTCCCGGCGCAATGAATTGTCCATTACCCAAGGCCGCAAAGCCGGATATTAAATCACGTTTGCCGGCAACACTCAGCCGCTGATCGCATCACCGCGCCTGCGCGCATAGGTCTGGCAGGCCTGGCGAAACGCGCTGAACAGGCTCAATGACACGGGATTGTCCCTGAACGCCCATTCCGGATGCCACTGCACACCCAGCACAAACCCCGGCGCACCGGGCAGCGAAACCGCCTCGACCAGACCGTCAGGCGCCAGTGCTTCGGCGCGCAGAGCCAATGCCAGCCGGTCGATCCCCTGACTATGCAGGCTGTTGACCTCAAACCCCGGCGCCAGACCGAGCGAATCCAGTAACCCGCCAGCCTGCACCCTTACCGCATGCTGCGGCGCGTACTGCACCGACAACACCTCACTTTGCGGCTCGCGGTGGTCCAGATAACCCGGCAGATCCTGCACCCGCTGATGCAGGCTGCCGCCCAATGCCACATTCAACTCCTGAAAACCACGGCAGATGCACAACACCGGCACGCCCTGAGCAATCGCGGCCCTGAGCAGCGGCAGCGTCATTCGATCGCGAAACACATCATGGGCGGTACCTTCCAGGCTTGGAGCGCCTTGGTAATGGTGCGGCTCGACATTGGATGGCGACCCTGTGAACAACAAACCGTCCAGCGAGGCCAGCAGATGCGCAGGCTCTGTGGGCATTTCAAGCGCTGGCAGGATCACGGGGATGCCGGCAAACCCGGCGGCTTCGACATATTTATCGCCCGCCGTGTGGGACGAGTACTTGTCCAGTTGTTGGCGGCATGCAGTGACACCGATCAAAGGGAGGCGCGGCATAGAGAAGTCCTGTGTGAAATCGAACAACCGGGCAGCGCAGACCTGGCTATCCGGCACAGATAAATCCAGTTTAGGATAGTCATTGGCGCAACAAACATGGGCATTATGGCAAAGGAACTATGCAGCGATGCAATATATAGCCACGCAATACGAGATCAACCATGCCGACCTTGCTCTGGTGCTGGCACTGGTTCGCGGCAGAACCCTGGCGCGTGCTGCCGAACTGCTGCAGGTCGATATTTCCACCGTATTTCGCTCCATCCGCCGCCTTGAAGCTTCACTTGGCGCAGCACTGTTCGAAAAGAACCGGCGTGGCTACATCCCCACCGACACCGCCCAGGCAATGGCCGAACAGGCAGAACACGCCGAACTGGCCCTCGCAGCAGCACGGGTTGCCCTGCAACAAGGTGAGCATGTGATCAGCGGCACGGTTCGCCTGACGTGTACCGATGCCGTGCTGCACAGCCTGCTGTTGCCGGCGCTCGCCGAATTCATGCCCCAGTACCCTGCCCTCACCCTGGAGCTGGCCACCTCCAATGCCTTTGCCAACCTCAGCCGTCGGGATGCCGATATTGCGCTGCGCCTCACCAATACGCCGCCAGAACACCTGATCGGGCGGTGCCTGGGGCGTGCCGAATACGTGATCTGCGGTCGCCCCGAGTTCCGCGAGGCGCTGGAGCACAATCCCGCTTCGGTTCCCTGGATCAGCCCGGACGACTCGATGCCGGATCACCCCTCGGTGATCTGGCGCAAGCAGGTTTTCCCCGCCGTGATCCCGCGTTATCGCTGCAGCAACATGTCGGCCGTGGCGCAGCTGGTCGCGGCTGGACTGGGCGTGGCGGCACTGACCGACTTCACCGCCAGAGGTCTCGTCGGCGTCGAGCACCTGAGCGAGCCGTTGCAAGGCTGCAGCACCGACCTGTGGCTGCTGACCCGCCCTGACTGTCGCGCACTGCGCTCCGTTCAGACCCTGATCGAGGCGCTCGCGCCCCTGTTGCGGGCAGCGCTGGCAGCCGAGCAAGCTCGCTGAAAAACTCGCCATGGATCCATTAAATATTAGTTAATTAAATTAATCATTGGCTAAATCGCGCTCCTATGGCATTAATAATCACGAGGAAAGCAAAATGCACAAGCCTGTGGATCCATAAGACCAATAACCGAACCTTGGAGAACCCTCATGCACCCGAAAAACGCATGGTACGTCGCCTGTACAGCGGATGAAGTCGCCGACAAGCCGCTTGGCCGGCAGATCTGTAACGAGAAGATGGTGTTCTATCGCGACCAGAACCAACAGGTCGTCGCCGTCGAGGACTTCTGCCCGCACCGCGGTGCCCCGCTCTCGTTGGGTTACGTCGAAAACGGCCAACTGGTGTGCGGCTACCACGGGCTGGTAATGGGCGGCGATGGCAAGACGGCCTCCATGCCGGGTCAGCGTGTTCGCGGTTTCCCCTGCAACAAGACCTTCGCAGCGATCGAGCGTTATGGTTTTATCTGGGTCTGGCCGGGCGAACGGGAAAAAGCAGACCCGGCGCTGATCCATCACCTGGAGTGGGCGGTCAGCGACGAATGGGCCTACGGCGGTGGCCTGTTTCACATCCAGTGCGACTACCGCCTGATGATCGACAACCTGATGGACCTCACGCACGAAACCTACGTGCACGCGTCGAGCATCGGCCAGAAGGAAATCGACGAAGCGCCGCCAGTCACCACCGTCGAAGGCGAGGAAGTCATTACTGCGCGCCACATGGAAAACATCATGCCGCCGCCGTTCTGGAAGATGGCCCTGCGCGGCAACAACCTGGCCGATGATGTGCCGGTGGATCGCTGGCAGATCTGCCGCTTTACCCCGCCCAGCCATGTATTGATCGAAGTGGGTGTGGCCCACGCCGGCAAAGGCGGCTATCACGCCCCTCATGAATTCAAGGCATCGAGCATCGTGGTCGATTTCATCACCCCGGAAACCGACACATCCATCTGGTACTTCTGGGGCATGGCGCGCAATTTCAAACCGGCTGATGAACAACTGACGGCCACCATTCGCGAAGGCCAGCACAAGATCTTCAGCGAAGACCTGGAAATGCTCGAGCGCCAACAGCTGAACCTGCTTCAGCACCCGCATCGCAACCTGCTCAAACTCAATATCGACGCAGGCGGCGTGCAGTCACGAAAGATTCTCGAGCGCTTGATAGCCGCTGAACAAGCCGACACGGCTGACCAGATCCCTGTGGCGGCGGTTAAATAAACCTCGCCTCGCTGAAACGTTTGAAAACAATCAGAAGTGGCCCTTGTCGAGGTCGCCCGAGGAAACATCATGATCGACGTGACCGTCTTATCGCGTAACGACGAAGCACTGGGTATCTGCAGTTTTGAGTTGGCGCGCCCGGACGGGCAGCCACTGCCGCCCTTCACCGCTGGCGCACACATCGACGTGCACCTGCCTGACGGGCTGATTCGGCAATACTCGCTGTGCAACGCGCCGAACGAGCACCATCGCTACCTGATCGGCGTACTCAATGACCCCGCATCACGTGGCGGATCGCGCGGGTTGCATGAGCAGATAAAGCCCGGCGCACAATTGCGCATCAGCGAACCGCGCAATCTGTTTCCACTGGCGGAAAACAGTCGTCGCACACTGTTGTTTGGCGGCGGCATCGGCATTACGCCGATCCTGTGCATGGCCGAGCAGCTCACGCTGGAAGGTGCGGATTTCGAGCTGCATTACTGCATTCGTTCCGCCGAGCGCGGTGCCTTCATCAAGCGGCTCAGGCAATCACCTTTTGCAGAGCGGGTCACCCTGCACCTGGATGAGCAGCCTGACACCGCACTGGACGCTCCCAGAGTGCTCGCCAATCCAGACGCCCAGACGCACCTGTATGTGTGCGGCCCAGGTGGTTTCATGCAACACATCCTCGACAGCGCGCGGGCTGCCGGCTGGGTCGAGGACAATCTGCATCGTGAGTATTTTTCGGCCGAGCCGGTGGACACCAGCAACGACGGCAGTTTTTCGATAGAAATCGCCAGTACCGGCCAGGTGATCGCCATTGCGGCCAACAAGACTGTCGCTCAGGTGCTGGAAAGCCACGGTATCGATATTCCCCTGTCGTGCGAGCAAGGGGTATGCGGGACATGCCTGACCCGCGTCTTGAAGGGCGTGCCTGACCATCGGGACCTGTTTCTGACCGAAGAAGAGCAAGCGCTCAACGATCAGTTCACACCTTGCTGCTCGCGCTCTAAAACCCCTTTGCTGGTGCTCGATCTCTGATCAGTCCGGGCGCTGAATGACTTTCATGCGCTCGTGCACGCCAGCGCCGAAAATGTCGGCGTAACGCAGGGTCGCATTGGCGTGCTCGCGCATGAGTGCCTCGGCGCGGGCACCCTGCCCGTTGATCAACGCATCCACCACCGCATGGTGCTGCATGTGCGCGAAGTTGAAGCGTCGATACTCTCGAATCAGATTGTGGCGATCCACCGCCAGCGCCGTGACTGACGCAAACGGCAGGTGGTCGTTGCGCGCCAGTGCATCGGCAATTGCCCGATTACCGCTGCCCGCCACGATCACCTGATGCAGACGCATGTTCATGTCGTGATAGACCTCAAGGTCATCTTCGGTGACATAGCCCTTGTCGAACAGAGCATCGCCCTGCACCAGGCAAGCCTCAAGCGCGTCGCGCGCGTCCTGCGTCAACCCGCGCTCGGCCATCTGCCGCGCCGCAAGCCCTTCCAGAACGCCACGCACGTCGACCGCCCCGGCGATCTCCTGCGGGCTGATCGAGCGCACCTGAAAACCGCGCCCGCCGAACGGCACCAGCAGGCCTTCCTGTTCCAGCGTGCGAAACGCCATGCGCACCGGCATGCGTGACACACCGAACAACTCGGCGGTCGGCACTTCCATCAAGCGCTCGCCAGCCGCCAGCTCGCCTGATGCGATCATCTTGCGCAGCGCAACGAGAATGGTTTGACCGGGTTTGCTCATGAACAGGATTCCGTGGGGATCAGATGATGCATCTTACCCCACGTACACGCTGGTGAATGGCCTGTGCGCGCCCCGTCAGATACGGCACGCGGCTGCATAACCGAACGCACGCTCGTGATCCGGCGTTTCAAGCCAGGCCAGCGTCTCGGCAAAACTGATCGGCGGGCTGTAGAAGTAGCCCTGCACCATCGTGCAACCGAGGCTGGTCAGTGCGTTGAGCTCATCCTGGGTCTCGACGCCTTCGATCACACAGCCAAGTGACATATCCAGGCTCAAGGCAACCAGCGATTTGACGATCTTGTAACTGGCCGGGTTGTCATGCACGCCGGTTACAAAGCTGCGGTCAATCTTGAGCTTGGTCAGCGCCAGCGCATGCAACTGGCTCAGGCTTGAAAAACCGGTGCCAAAGTCGTCCAGCGAGATGCCACACCCCAGTTGCCGGAACTGCGCAATGGCCTGCTGTACCTGGGCGATATCCTGCATCACGGCCGTTTCGGTGATTTCCAGATCAAGCCGCGAGGCATCGAACCCACTGTTTTCGATGATTTCGACAATCGTGCTGACGCTCTCCCACGTCGCGCAGTCGTGGGCCGACAGGTTGAACGACAGCCTGATGGGCGCCGGCCACGATAAGGCCATCTGCAGCGCGTGAGTCAGCAAGGGCGCCGTCAGTTTGTTGATCATGCCGATTCGCTCGGCAATCGGAATGAAATGCGCCGGAGACACCGCCCCCAGTTCCGGGCTGTTCCAACGCGCCAGCGCCTCGAAAGCCACCGTTTCGCATGTACAGCTTTCAATGATCGGCTGAAACATCACATGAAACTCGGTCTCAAGATTGGCTCGGCGCAATGCCTGCTCGGTCACACCATCGGTGTGCAACTGCTCACGGTGGCTGGCAGAGAACAGGCAGGTAGTTCCCGGGTTATGATTCTTGCCTTGATACAGCGCGTAATCGGCAAATTCAAACAGCTGAGTCGCGTTATCGGCGCTGGCCGGAAACGTTGCCATGCCCAGCGTCGCGCCGATCTGGATCGGCATGTCGGACAGTTCGAAACTTTCGTGCATCAGGTCGCACAGGTGCTTGCCGAGTGCAAGCAACGCCTCGTTGCTGATGTCACCCTTGATGACCAGCGCGAACTCGTCGCCGCCCAGTCGGGACACATGCACCGTGTTGCTCGCCACACTGTTCAGGCGTTCGGCGACCAGCATCAGCAGACGGTCGCCAGTACGGTGGCCATAAAGGTCATTGACCGGTTTGAACCCGTCCAGATCCAGCACCCCCACTGCCAGCTTGCTACGCAGTGCCAGCGCCTCGCTCATGGCGGCGTCCAGGGTCTGAAAGAACTGCCGACGGTTTGGCAGGCCGGTCAGGCTGTCCTTATTGGCCAGCAACAGATTTTCATTGCTCAGTTGCTCGGTGCGCACCTGAACGTCCACCAGGCTGGTGAAGTCGCGGTACTGGTGATGGAGAATGATCAGCATGCCGATCGACACCAGAACGATGTTCACCGCCGTGGCGATAAAGATGAGGTTGTGCGTCGAGGCGAAGAAAATAACGAACGCCGTGTTGACCACCACCGCCGTGGTCAACGCCGCAGGCCGCAGGTGCATCATGCAGAAGATGCAGACGATCACCGTAATACCCATGAAAAACGCCACATGCGCCTGAGCATAGGGGCCGCCATAGGGGTAAAGCGACAGTGACCACGCAGCAAAACCGGCGGCTATGACGCCGGCCAGGCTGTTGGTGCCGCGCAAGGTCGCCAGAATGGTTGCCGCAGCGGGCGGCGGACGGTTAACCGTGAGCAGCCACTTGCGGGCACGAATGCCGCAAATGACCGTGAGCAACACCGGCACCAGCAGCGTCAGCCACACAGGCGCAGTTTCGCGGTGGGTGAAGGCCAGCGCCCAGGTGTTGACCAGCAACACGAAGTACATCAAAGGCAGTTGTCGGGACAACGCGACGTATTGGGCCTCAAGCAGCCTGGGGTTATCAGCAGGCACAGACATCAGGGTGCGCAAGGCACCCGCTAGTTTTTTCAGCATCGCAAGGCTTCTCTGTTACCACAGTCAAAGCACACGTGGCTTACTGCTCATTCTGCAAGCCCGATATTAATCAGCTCGCTTGTCAGGCTCTCGGCGGATGTGATTAATTCTTTACGGTAAAACCGAGACGTGCATCGGTTTAACTGAAATAAATCGGCAGTATGCTGTTCGAGCGTACGCTCGACCTGCCCTCGGGGCTGGGGTATATCAGCGGCTCTTACACCGTTTTCGTTCAATCACACGTCTTCAATCCACCTGTAGCCAGGAATCACTGATGAGGGTGTGTCTTTCAGCAGTAACCGTTCAGTTCGCCGCCACCTGGGCCCGGTCAGCCTGCATCACCAGTGCCTTGAGCGACGCATCGAACTGTTTCAGGGCGTTCACTTGCAGGTCACGTTGCTGATCGATCTGCGCGGCGATCTCCGGGGCGGCCTTGCCCTGCACCCAGACCGAAGTCATTTCCCTGACCACTTCGCCCTCGGCCTTGCCGATGTATTGCAGGTCAGTGTCATAGAATCGCGCCATGAAACGCGCTTCGACCTGACTGTTACGTTTGCTCACCAGACGGTTGTAGGTGTCGAGCATCACAACCACGTCAGGTCGCGCCCGCATCAGTGCATCCAGATTGTCGTAAACCGTTACCGACGCGAATTCTTTCTTCAATGAACCGATCAGCCAGTCGGTCGCCAGTTTCGGGTCTGAACTGCTGATGAATGCATTGCGAATCCGCGAATCCAGAGCGCCGTTCTGGCCGCTCCTTAGCGCTACCGAGTGGTAGTTGTTCAGGTACTGCAGGTTGCTAACGGTGTTTTCGCTGTACATCACACCCACTGATTGAGTGTGCTGAAGACTGGCTGCGCTATCGGCGACGGGTGCGAAATGGCAGACCTGTTCAGAGGCCGCAGAGACAGACGAGACGACAGCGCTGGCTGGTGTGGTGAAGACCATGCTGGTGCTTAATACGGCAGCAAGCGTCAACAGATTGAACATTCTCATCGCGTCGTCTCCCTTTGGAGCAAGTGGCTATGACGCCATCCTCCTCCTTTGCCGGAAAAACAGAACCTGCCTTGCTTGATGATGACTATCGACTGAACAGATGATAGTTGATGCCAGCCACCTGCAAGGCGTTTCAGACTTATTTTTCATCAGACCTGACGGCGGCGCGGATCGCCTCCAGCAGCATCCTGCAGGCCGGGTTGTCGTTGTCTGCGCGCCAGACCAGATGCAGTTCGCTCTGCACGCCCTCCCCCAGATCAATGTCACGAAACACGACATCCCTGAACACCACATTGGTCGCGCAACGCGGCACCAGCGCCAGCCCCATGCCGGCATTGACCAGAGCCAGGATGGTCAGCGATGACCCAAGCCATTGAACATACTCCGGCGCAACGCGTGCCGAACGAAACATGCCGGTCAGCAGTTCGTTGAACGGCGGATAGGCCGAATGCGAATACATCAGAAACGGCACGCCATCCAGGTCTGCCACGCCGACCGTATCAGCAACTGCCAGAGGATGATTGCCTGGCACCGCCAGCACAAAGGGCTCGCGCACCAGGCATGCACTCTCGTAACCGGGCTGAAACAGCGGCGCTCGTGCGATGCCCAGATCGATGCGCCGCGCCCTGAGCGCCTCATGCTGTTGGTAAGTGTTCATTTCAGTCAGGGAGATCTTCACCTGCGGCTGCTTGAGCCGCGCCTCGGCGATCACCCTGGGCAGAAACTCGTACACCGCGCTGCCGACAAAACTGATAGTCACCGAGCCAATATCACCCTGCGCAAAGCGCCGGGCGGAAAGTGCGGCCTGCTGTGCGCGCTCCAGCAACGTCTGCGCTTCGATGAAAAAGGCTCGCCCGGCGGCGGTCAACGCCACGCTGCGCGTACTGCGCGTGAACAGTGCAACGCCGAGGCTGTGCTCCAGCAACTGAATCTGTCGGCTCAGCGGTGGCTGAGTCATGTTGAGCCGTTCAGCAGCGCGACGAAAATTCAGCTCGGTGGCCACCGTAGTAAAGCAACGCAGTTGCGAAAGCTCGAACATTGATTCACTCCCGGTATCAATCAAGTCACTAACTGGATTGGACGGGAATAATACACCCACTCATGATCGACTCATCCCCAAAAAAACAATGAAATGAATGGGAGTCACCTCTTGAATACCGTCCCTAGTGCTTCGGACCCCACGGTGCTTGCCCGTGCGGCCACCAAGGTGAAACGCCACGTGATGCCACTGTTCGTGGTGATGTTCATCGTCAACTATATCGACCGGGTTAATATCGGCTTTGTGCGCAGCCATCTGGAAACCGATCTGGGCATTGGCGCGGCGGCCTACGGGCTGGGCGCGGGTCTGTTTTTCGTCGGCTATGCGCTGTTTGAAGTGCCTTCCAACATGCTGCTGCAACGCTACGGCGCCCGTGCCTGGCTGACGCGCATCATGTTTACCTGGGGCGCAGCGGCGATGGCCATGGCGTTCGTGAAGGGTGAAACCAGTTTCTACGTGCTGCGTTTTATCCTCGGCGCAGCGGAGGCCGGCTTCTTTCCAGGCATTATTTATTACTTTACCCAGTGGCTGCCGTCGAGTGATCGCGGCAAGGCCATGGCGCTGTTTCTCAGCGGCTCGGCGATTGCTTCGGTGATCTCCGGCCCGGTGTCGGGCGCACTGCTGGGTGTCGAAGGGCTGAATCTGCACGGCTGGCAGTGGATGTTCCTGATCGAGGGCTTCGCTTCGATCGTGCTGTGCGGCGTTGTCTGGTTCTGGCTGCAGTCACACCCGCACGAAGCGACCTGGCTCAGCAATGAAGAAAAAACTGCGCTGACCACCGTCATTGCCGAAGAGCAACGCCAGCGCGAAGCCACGCAAACTGTCCGGCCTACGCTGTTCAGGTTGCTGGCGGACCGGCAGATCATGCTGTTCTGCTTCATCTATTTTTCGATAGCGCTGACCATTTATGGCGCAACCTTCTGGTTGCCGAGCATGATCCGCAAGATGGGCAGCTTCAGCGACTTCGAGGTCGGGCTGTTCAACTCGGTGCCGTGGATCATCTCCATTGTCGCCATGTACGGTTTTGCTGCCCTCGCGGCGCGCTTCAAGCACCAGCAAGCCTGGGTTGCCGTCACGCTGGTGATCGCCTCGGTCGGCATGTTCATGTCAACCAACGGCGGGCCGGTCTTCGCTTTTGTAGCCATCTGTTTCGCCGCGATTGGCTTCAAGGCCGCTTCGGCACTGTTCTGGCCAATCCCGCAGGGTTATCTGGATGCACGCATCGCCGCAGCGGTCATTGCGCTGATCAACTCCATTGGCAACCTCGGCGGCTTCGTCGCGCCCACCACCTTCGGTTTTCTGGAACAGACCACCGGCTCGATTCAGGACGGCCTGTACGGGCTCGCCGCAACCTCGCTGCTGGCGGCCATCGTGATTTTCTTCGCCCGTACCACGCCGCGCGGTGACCAGCGCCGCCCGGCCAAGGCTGAGCCGGTTGCACGGCACACCGCCGCCCCGCTCGGCAGCCCTTCCAGCCTCAAACCCTGACCTCTTGGGAGACCGCCTTTTGAAAATCATCCGTGTGACCGTGACCCCCATCGCCTTTCGCGACCCGCCGCTGCTCAACGCCAGCGGTATCCATGAACCCTTTGCCTTGCGCTCGATCATCGAGATAGAGAGCGACAACGGTTATATCGGCCTCGGCGAAAGTTACGGCGACGCGCCAGCACTGGCGATTCAGCAGCAGGTACAGAACCAGTTGATCGGCATCGACCCGTTCAACCTCAATCAATTGCGCAGCATCGTTCAGGCCACCGTTGCGGCACACAAGCCCGCCAGCCTGGCCGGTGCCGAACTCGCGCCGGGCTCGCATGCCAGCAAGGCGGTGAGCAATGCCTATTCGGCATTCGAGGTGGCGTTTCTGGACCTGCAGGCACGCTCCATGAACCTGCCACTGGTGGACCTGCTGGGTGGTGCGATTCGCGAGCGTATTCCGTTCAGCGCCTACCTGTTCTTCAAGTACGCGCAGCACATCGACACGCCCTACCCACCAGACAACTGGGGCGAGGCGCTGAACGAAGAACAGATCGTCGCCCAGGCCCGACGCATGATCGAGGCCTATGGCTTCAAAAGCATCAAGCTCAAGGCCGGCGCGCTGGACCCTGAACACGAAGTGTCGTGCATCAAGGCCTTGAAAAAGGCATTCCCCGGCTACCCGCTACGCATCGACCCCAACGGCAACTGGTCGCTGGAAACCTCGATTCGCATGGCGCAGCTGCTCGGCGATGACTTGCAGTACTACGAAGACCCTACGCCGGGCCTGGACGGCATGTCCGAACTGCACAAACGCACCGGGCTACCGCTGGCGACCAACATGGTGGTCACCGACTTCGACGAATTTCGCCGCAGCGTGGCCCTGAACAGCGTGCAGATCGTGCTCGCCGACCACCATTACTGGGGCGGCCTGCGCGACACCCAGGCGCTGGCGAAGATGTGCGACACCTTTGGCCTTGGCGTGTCGATGCATTCCAATTCCCACTTGGGCATCAGCCTCATGGCCATGGCGCATGTGGCCGCCTCGGTACCCAATCTGGATTACGCCTGCGACACACATTACCCGTGGCAGGAAGCGGACGAAGAAGTCATCAAGGGCGGCAAACTGCCGATTGTCGACGGCTGCGTCAGCATCACCCGCGCGCCTGGCCTGGGCCTCGAACTGGATTACGACCAGCTCGGCAAGCTCAACGACCAGTACCACAGCTGCGGCATTCGTCAGCGCGATGATGTGAGGCAGATGCAGAAGTACACACCGGACTGGAAGGCCGTCAAACCGCAGTATTAGCGAGGGGCCGGACAGGCACAGAGCCTGTCCGGCGTCGGGGAACCCGCCCTGTGATCAAGGCAGTGGATCGAACTTCAACGCGCTCAGGCTTTGCACCTTGTCTTCACGGGTCATTTTGTATTCGGTATTCGGGCCGATCCAGTGCGCCCAGATCGCGTCGATTTCGCCTGCGGCTTCCATTGCGTAAAGCGACTCGTTGACCTTCGCCAGAAACGCCGGCTCACCCTGACGCATGCCAGCGCCGATAGGCTCCAGTGCCATTGGCTCCTTGGCAATTGCCAATTCCACGCCGCTGGCTTTAGCCTGCCCCACCAGCTTGATGGCGGTCATGGTGTTGGTCACCAGGCCCACCACCTTGTTCTGTTGCAGCGCCATGTACGCAGAGCCGGTGTCCTGGAAAGTCACCGGGGTTGCGTCAGCCAGGCGAATCGACTGCTCGGAGGTAGAGCCCTTGGTCGAACTGATGCGTTTGTCCTTGAAAAACGATTTGGGCTGATCGGCGTTCGCGGCGCGCACCACCAGTGTTTCCTTGGCGATGTAGTACGGGTCGCTGAACTGGATCTGATCGGCGCGGCTCCTGGTGTAGGCCAGGTTGGCGAAGATCACGTCCACCCGACCCATTTTGACTTCTGGAATCCGCGCTTCGACCGACAGCGGCTTGAGCTCCAACTCGACGCCCATGTGCTTGGCCAGCGCCTTGCACAGGTCCACGTCCATGCCCACCAGTTCCCGGGTTTTCGGGTCTGGCGCCGAGAACGGCGGCACATCGGCATAAACGCCACAGCTCAGGCTTTTCTTGCTCATCACATCGCTGAGCTGGTCCGCATGGGCAACCGCAACAGCCAGTGGCGACAACGCCAGTGCAGCCAGCAAAGACTTCATACGCATGGGGAGACTCCTGGAAATGAATTGAGGGATTCACTGAAACATTCGTTAAAAAAGGGCCTGCGCTCAATGGCTGCGCAGGTCGGAAATGAAACGTTGTGCACGCGGGTGTTCAGGCTGCTGAAAGAATGCCTCCGGGCTGGATTTTTCGAGAATCTGCCCCGCATCCATGAACCAGATGGTGTCGGCCACTTCACGGGCGAAATTCATCTCGTGGGTAACGCACATCATGGTCATGCCCTCCTTGGCCAGGCCTTTCATAACGCTGAGCACTTCGCCGACCATTTCCGGGTCAAGGGCGCTGGTGGGTTCGTCAAACAGCATCACCGGCGGCTCCATCGCCAGCGCACGGGCAATCGCCACGCGCTGCTGCTGGCCGCCGGACAACTGCGCCGGATAGGCACCGGCCTTGTGGGCCAGCCCGACCCGGTCGAGCAGTTCCATGGCTCTGGCGCGCGCCTCACTGCTTTTGAGGCCGCGCACTTTGGTCGGGGTCAGGATGATGTTGTCGAGCACCGACAAATGCGGAAACAGATTGAAGCTCTGGAACACAAAACCGACGCGACTGCGCAAACGGTTGACGTTTGCATCGGTGCCATTCACGTCGTGGCCGTCGAACAGAATCTGGCCCTGTTGCACGTCTTCAAGACGGTTGACCGTACGGATCAGTGTCGATTTACCCGAGCCGGATGGCCCGCACAGCACCACCACTTCGCCACGCTGCACCTCGGCGGTGATATCGGTCAGGGCCTGGTATTCGCCATACCATTTGTTGATCCTGGAAAACATGATCATTGGATGCATGGGGCAACCCTCACTTATCGGTAGTCAAAGGCCGCGCAACGGCTACAGGCGACACAGTGCCCTCGCGCTTGCGGGCAATTCGCTGTTCCACGACGGCGGCGAGCCGGGTCAGGCCGTAGCACAGCACGTAGTAGGTGATCGCCAGAATGAAGAACACCTGAAACGGCTTGGTCAGCAGTTGGTTGTTGATCTGATTGGCGGCGAAGGTCACTTCCTGAACGTTGATCACATAACCCAGCGAGGTTTCCTTGATGATCGAAATGAACTGGCTGATCAGGCTGGGCAACGCGTTATAAAGCGCCTGCGGCAAAATCACCCAGACTGTGGTGCGCAGATAGCCCATGCCCAGCGCGCGGGATGCTTCGTATTGACCGGCCGGCAGCGCCTGAATGGCCCCGCTAATGATTTCGCACAGGTACGCGCTCTGATAAACCACCAGCGTGCAGAGCATGGTGGTAAAGCCGGTAATGTTATGGCCGATCAGCAACGGGACCAGAAAGTAGGTCCAGAAAATCACCATCAACAGCGGAATGCCGCGCATCACGTAAACCCAGACCGTCGCCGGGTAACGCAGCCAGCGCCACGGCGAAACCCGCGCCAGAGACAGCAGCAAGCCCAGAGGGAACGCCAGCAACAACGCCAGCGCAGCCAGAATCAGCGTTGAAACCAGCCCGCCCATCGGCCCATGAGGGTACTGACCGACCAGCAGCAGGGTCCAGTTATCGCGGACAATCGTGAACACATCTAACATCGCCGACTACCTCGCCATGGCTTTGCTGAAGTGCCGGGCCAGCAACGCACCCAGGCCCATCAACATCAGAGAAATGGCCAGATAGACCACGGTTGCGACCAGATACGCCTCGAAGGTACGGAAGGTGTAGTTCTCGACCTCACGGGTGGCATAGGTCAGCTCGACCACACCGATGGCCATGACCAGGCTGGTGTTCTTGAACAGCAGAACGGTGTGGTTGATCAACGACGGCAGGCAGTTGCGCACGCCCTGCGGCAAGATCACGTAGCGCATCGAACGTACATAGCCCAGGCCCAGCGCCCGGGACGCTTCGACCTGCCCGGCCGGAATGGCGCGCAGCCCGCTGCGGATGTCTTCACTGAAGTAGGCGGCTTGGCAAAGCCCCAGAGCGATCACCGAAAACAGGTACTCAGTGCTGTAACCGGACAGCCAGATCTGCGTGCTCTCGGACAGCAATGTCGGGATACCGAAATACCAGAGCATCAGTTGCACCAGCGTCGGCACGTTGCGGTGGTAGGACACATAACCCGCGACCAGACGCTCGGCGTACATGTTGCCAGTCAGGCGAATCGACACCAGCAACAGGGCCACCGCCATGGCCATGCACCAGGCGACAAAAGCCAGTTGCACGGTGGTTTCTATGCCCTTGACGATCAGCTCGGCGTACTCGCCCTGCAGGATCGCCGAAAGATCGAAGTCATTCGTCATGGTTGTTCCCATCGACATGCAGTCAGGGCAGAAGCAAGGCACCGGTTGCGCCGGCGCAGGTGTTGCCTGGCGGCTGGTGCCGCTCTCGTGATAGATGCTGCTCTTGCGGTTGGCCGCTGTTTCAGCCTTCATAGTCCTGCGGGCGTGCAGTGGACAGCCCACCGGGCACCTGCAAAGTCGGAGTGATTTCCATGTGCCCGATATTCACCGCGATGGGCGCGGCAATCACGTAGGCGATGGCGTCGGCAATGTCCTTGGCCACAGGCAGCTCATAACCCTCGATAAAACGCTTGCGCACTTCTTCGGAGTCGCCATGCACATGGGCAAAAATGTCTGTCGCAACACGGCCCGGGCAGATTTCAGTCACCCGCACCCGCTTGCCGAAGGCATCGATACGCAACTGGCGAGAGAGCATGCTCACTGCCGCCTTGGTGGCGTGGTAGGTCGAATTGCCGCCGAAGTTGTAGGCGGCGGCAATCGAGCTGATGTTGATGATGTGCCCACAGTCACGCTCGACCATGCCGGGCAGCGACAACCGGGCGATCTGCAACACGGCGCGCAGGTTCACATCGATCAGCAGATCAATACCCTCGGCATCCGCCTTGAGCAGCGAGCCGGGCCGGTCAACCCCGGCATTATTGACCACCACATCAAACCGCTGAGCCTCGAACAAGACCGTCAGGCCAGCCAGATCAGTCACATCAATAGCGTGCGCGATGCAACCGGTACGCTGCGCCAGCGTCGCCAGTTTGTCGGCACTGCGTGCCAGCGCATGAACCTGCAGGCCTTCGGCACACAGCCGTTCGACCACAGCTTCGCCAATGCCGGAGGAAGCGCCGGTGACCAGCGCGGTTTTGTAATCGGAAAAAGGCATGTCGGGGTTTCCTTTAGAATCTTCGATCAGTCGCGTCGCTATCAGCGGATGCGGATCGCCTTGTACTGGACTTTAACGAGCGTCACGGGCAGCGACCAAGACGCAATGGTTGTGTGGCGATAAGGTGCGCTTATGACCCAAGCAACTGCGAAACAGGGGTGATGACGCCGCCCTGCTCTTCGATGCTGTGCCGGATGCTGCGCGCAAGCTCCACCGCGCCGGGCGTGTCGCCATGCAACAGAATCGACTGGGCGTTGACCGCGACACGCTTGCCGCTCAACGTGGTGACGGTGCCGTCCTGCAACAGCTGCGCGACCCTGGCGCGGACCTGTTCCGGGTCCTTGACCACCGCCCCGGCAATGCCACGCGGCACCAGCAGGCAGTTTTCGTCATAGGCGCGGTCGGCGAGAAAAGTCGTCGCCACTCGCAGGTTGCACGCTTGCGCCGCCTGCTCGATGGCCTCGCTGCTGGAAGAACTGATGATCATCTGCGGGTCAAAACGGGCGACTGCCTTAACCAGCGGCCCGGCCAGTTCAGCGTCAGCGGCGGCCATATTGCCCAGCGCACCGTGAAAGCTCATGTGTGTCACGCGATAACCGGCAGCGGTCGCAATGCCTGCCAGCGCGCCCAGTTGATACACCACAATGGCGCATAACTCCTTGAGTTCGATGTTCATTCTGCGCCGCCCGAAACCCTGCAGATCAGGAAAGCCGACATGCGCACCAAGATCGATGCCCAGCGCTTTGGCGCGGCGTACGGTGCTGTCCATGATCAACGGATCACCCGCATGAAAGCCACAGGCCACATTGGCCGAGGAGATCAACTGCATCAGTGCTTCGTCCTCGCCCATGGTCCATGCGCCGAAGCCCTCGCCCAGATCGGCATTCAGATCGATACGCATGCGGTCATTCCTCCAGTTCAATCAGCGGCTGGCCATAACCGACCCGTTCGTGCTCGGCAGCCAGAAAACGTACAACGCGTCCCGCCTGGCTGCTGCGCACCGGCAGATAAAGCCGGCCAATGCGCAGCAGGCCCAGCAATTGCCCGGCGGCAACGCGATCGCCAGGCTTCACGTAACTGTTTTTTTCATCGGGGTGGCTCGATACGAATACGCCGGGGTTGTCGGCAGCTATTACACAGGCAGCGGCTTGCGGCTGTTCCGCTGCGGTCTGCACATCGGTTGGCGACGCCTGAGTGTCCGCACGCACACCGCGCCGGATCAACAGCTCGAACCCCGGCCGTTTCAGTTCCAGAACCGTGAGCCCTGCGTCACGAATCCAGCCTGCCAACTGGCGAATCTCATTGATGTTCATCAGCGATGTCCTTGCAGGCCACGCAGCGCAAGCAAGCGCCGGGCGTCTTCGATGAAGGCATGATTGGTGTCCAGCGCCTCGATGGCCTGCTCGTAGCTGCATTGCACGAAACGCACCTTGCTGCCGATGGGAGCCTGACCGAGACGCCAAAGGTCGGCTTCGATGACCGTGGCAAACTTGGGGTAACCGCCGCTGGGCTGCGCATCGCGCATTTGCACAATCGGCTGGCCGCCGTGGGGCACCTGAATCACGCCGGGCACGATGCCGTGAGAGCGTATTTCCAGCGCTTCCCGCGCCAGCAGAGGCGTGCCTTCCATGCGGTAGCCGTAACGGTTGCTTTGCGTGGTGATCTTCCATTCGCCGGCAAAGAAGGTGTCCTGAGCCTCGACGCTGAAACAGTCGAATTCGGCCGCGGGCAATACCCGTATGGCGGGTAGCCCATCCAGCATCAACGGCAAGCCCGCCACGGCAGATTCCAGCCCGAAATCACCGGCGCGCTGTTGATTCGCGGCGCCTGCAGGGATCACGTCACCCTGCTGCAAGGCACGGCCCTGCCAGCCGCCAAATGCACCGCGCAATTGCGTGCTGCGCGAACCCAGCACCGGCGGCACGTCCACACCACCGGCCAGGCACAGGTAGGCGCGACTGCCTGTGGTCGGGTAACTGAGCTTCAGCACTTGACCCTTGCGGGCCTGGGCAGCCCAGTTGCCCGGCAGCCGCCCGCCATCCAGTTTTGCAGAACAGGCAGCGCCGGTGATTGCAAAGGTGCAGTCTTCGACAAAGCGCACTTCAAACGGGAACAGCGGTATTTCAATGCCCGCTGCGTCTTCGGCATTACCCAGTAACAGGTTGCCCAGACGCAGCGACAGCGTGTCCATCGCCCCCGAGGTGCCGACGCCGTAGCCCAGGCTGCCGTGGCGGCCCAGATCCTGAACGGTGGCCAGCGCGGTGGCGCTGATGACTTCGATCATCGAATGATCCTCTCGATGCGCAAGCGCAATTGATCGCCGGGTTGCAACAGCGCCGGGGGATGCTGATCAGCATCAAAAAACACCATTTCCGTGCGCCCTATCGTGTTCCAGCCACTGGGGCCTGCTGAGGCAGAGATACCGGTCTGCACGCCACCGATAGACACCGATCCGGCACCGATGTCGAGCACCGGCACTTTGCGCCTCGGCGTCGCCAGACGCAGGTCCATGCCGCCCAGGTAGCAATAACCGGGATGGCTGCCCAAGGCATACACCGGGTACAGCGGCTCGCAGTGCAGGTTGGCAATGGTTTCGATGTCCAGCCCGGTGTGCGCGATGACATCGGCCATGTGCGGGCCGCCGTCGCCGCCGTACACCACCGGCAACTCGATGATCCGGCCCTGCAACGGTAAAGGCTGGCAGTGCTCCCAGGCTTCCATCAGGCGGGTTTTCAGGCCGCTCAGGTCCCGTGGCGGCGTCTCGAAGGTCAGCATCAGGTTGTTCATGCCCGGCACCGCTTCGCGCACCTGCGGCCAGTTCTTGCTCAGGTCCGCCAAGGCCCAGATGCGTTGCTGCGGGGCCAGATCCAGCTCGCCGGGGGCTTCAAACAGCAAGGCAGTGGTCCCCAGCAGGGTAATCCGCGGGATGTTCGGCAACTGCAAGACGGTCATGGCTGGCTCCTTGTCTGCAACCAACGCTCCAGATGGTGAATGTCCATACCGCCCTTGCAGAACACCGGGTCCTGCAGAATGTCGCGGTGCAGCGCGATGTTGGTGGAAATCCCTTCGACGTGCATTTCGCTCAGCGCCAGACGCATGCGCGCCAGTGCCTCGTCGCGGCTGGCACCGTGGGTGATGACTTTGGCCACCATCGAATCGTAATAAGGCGGGACCCGGTAACCGTGGCTGACATGCGAATCGACGCGCACGCCAAAGCCACCGGGGACCTGCCAGCGAGTGACCTGCCCCGGCGTCGGCATGAAGCTGCGCGGGTCTTCGGCGTTGATCCGGCATTCCAGCGAATGGCCCGAGACGCTGACGTCGGCCTGACTGAAACTCAGGCGCTCGCCCATCGCCATGCGAATCTGCTGCTGGACGATGTCGATGCCAGAGGTCATTTCCGTGACCGGATGCTCGACCTGCAGGCGGGTGTTCATCTCGATGAAATAGAACTCGTCGTTTTCAAACAGGAATTCAAACGTGCCCACGCCCTGATAGCCGATCTGGCGACAGGCTTGTGCGCAGCGCTCGCCAACCCGGGTCATCAGCGCCGCATCAACCCCAGGTGCCGGGGCCTCTTCAAGCACCTTCTGGTGGCGGCGCTGCATTGAGCAATCCCGCGAACCGAGCCAGACGGCATTGCCATAGGCATCACACAGCACCTGAATTTCGACGTGGCGCGGCTGGACGAGAAACTTCTCGATATACAGCTCGGGATTGCCGAATGCCCGACGCGCTTCTTCACCGGTCAGCGCAATGGCATCGAGCAACTGCTGTTCTTCGTGAACCACGCGCATACCCCGCCCACCGCCGCCGCCAGCAGCCTTGACGATGACCGGGTAGCCGATGTCGCGGGCAATCGCCAGAATGCTGTGCGGATCGGCAGGCATGCTGGTGTCCGGGCCGGGCACGCAAGGCACACCGGCTTCACGCATTGCGCGTTTGGCCGCAACCTTGTCGCCCATCACGCGAATACAGGCGGCGCTGGGGCCGATGAAGGTCAGGCCAGCCTGCTCGATACGTTCGGCGAAGGCGGCGTTCTCGGAGAGAAACCCGTAGCCTGGGTGGATCGCCTGAGCGCCGGTCAGTTGGGCCGCGTAAAGCACAGCGGCCTGATTCAGGTAACTCTGCCCCGGCGCAGCAGGCCCGATGCACAGCGCTTCGTCGGCCTGTTGCACATAGCTGGCGTCCCGATCCGCTTCGGAATAAACCGCAACGGTCTGCAGGCCAAGGCCTTTGCAGGCGCGCAATATGCGCAGGGCGATTTCACCGCGATTGGCGATCAATACTTTATCGAACATCAAAAAACCCTCTAGAACCCCGGCTGGCAACAATCGCCTTTCAGCCAAGGGTGAACAGCGCCTGACCGGCCTGAACTTCTTCGCCGTTGGTAACCAGAATGTCCGTCACGACACCCGCGATTTCAGCCTTGACCGGGTGAAACATTTTCATCGCCTCGACCACCGCCAGGGTCTGGCCGGGTTCGACACGGGTGCCGACTTCAACGAACGGTGACTGATCCGGTGCTGGGGTCAGGTGCAAGACCCCGTACAGCGACGCACAGGCCTGCGTCGAAGTGCCGGTCTGTGCAACAGACGTGGCGGTGGCATCAGTTGCCGCACGTTTTACCTGCTTCGAAACGACCGGTGTGACGGGGCTTGAGACCTGAACGTGCTCACGCAGCAAGCGCAACTGCGCATCCCCTTCACACAAGCTGAGCTCGCTCAGGTCCGATTCAGCCATCAGGTCGATAAGTGCTTTGATACGTTCTGGCTTCATGCAACGGCCCTTGCCTGACAAAAGAAATGTGGCTGAGGGCAATGTAACGACCGTGCTTTTTGACCGCCAAGACGGTTTGACTGTGGGGTGATAAGCGCCCCTTATGACCTTTCACGTCGTTACGTACGGCGGTTGCCGCGCATTTCTGCGACCAGCTCCAGCAGGATCGCCTTGACCGCCTGAGCCGGGACCGACAACGGCAAGTGGCCTGAGAGGCACAGGGCCAGAGGCGCTTCGATCTCGGGTTCGACGATCCGGCTGAGGTTGACCGCATGCGTGTCGGCGAGCACCCGCGCAGCGGATTCGGGGAGGATCGTCGAGCCGAAACGATCGGCCACGGCGGCGGCCAGGGTCGTCGATGACTCGATTTCTGCCACCACCCGGGCGCTGCGCTCGATGCGCAAGAACGCCTCGTCCACCAGGCGGCGGATGGTGTTGTAGGTGCGCGGCAACAGCAAATCGATGTCGGCAAGCTCCGCCAGCGGTATTTCCTCGCGACCCTGGCGGGCGTCGTCAGCGCTGACCAGGTACAACTGTTCGCGCATCAAGGGTACAAAACTCAGGCCGTGCACCTCACGTCCGCCATAAAGCACCGCCATGTCCATGCGCCCGTTCATGATCAGTTCGCTGAGGGTGGTTCCGAAATTTTCATTGAGGTACAGCAAAATGCCCGGATGACGCTCGCGCACCCGTTTGAGCAATGGCAACGACAGCGTCGAAGCAGCCGTGCCAGGCGCCAGCCCCACCGAAACCGGCCCCGACAGTGCGAGGCCACTGGCGTTGACGTCGCTCTGCGCCTGCTCGCACTGACGCAGGATGACCTGAGCATGCCCGTACAGCACTTTGCCCGCTTCGGTCGGGGTAACGCCGCGCTTGGTGCGGATCAATAACTGTTGTTGCAACTCGGCCTCCAGCGTCACCAACTGCTGGCTCAACGCAGGCTGCGCGATGTGCAGAACATCGGCGGCCTGAGTCAGGCTGCCGATATCGACTATTTTCACAAAGTATTTCAAGCGGCGAAGGTTCAAGTGCTGCACTCCCGGGTCAAGACTGCGATGCCAGAGCAAGACGCAGGCCAGCTCGCTAAAAAAGGGCTGTCAGCCTCATCATAAGCATTGCCTATGTCAGTTCAGCCTCCCTGCATTCGCTTTACCCGAATGCCCCCGCAGGCGTTGATCGCCTCGTTTTGGTGCGGGCGCGGTTCATCTGCGGTCATAAGCGCTGCCTATCAATCCAGAACAAACTCGTCTTATGACCTGCCCTGCGCAGGCTCGTAACGTAGTCCTCGTCAAGGCCATCAACGAGGAATGCCAACGTGACCGCATCTCGCATCGCTGCACGCGTGCTCCGCATCAAACCATCGCCAAGCAGCGCTGCTGCCGATCGGGCCAATGAACTGCGGCGCGCCGGCAAGTCGATCATCAACCTGGTGGTCGGCGAGCCCGACTTCGACACCCCTGCACACATTCGCCAGGCAGCCTGTGCGGCCATCGAAAACGGTGAAACCCGCTACACGCTCAATGCCGGGACTGCAACGCTGCGCGAGGCGATTGCCGCCAAGCTTCAGCGTGAAAACGGCCTGACCTATGCGCCCGGCCAGATCGTGGTCACCAGCGGTGCCAAGGCGGCGATCTTCAATGCCTTCGCCGCAACCCTGGGCGTTGACGACGAAGTGCTGATTCCTGCGCCGTACTGGGTGTCGTACCCGGACATGGTGCTGGCCTGCGACGGTCGCCCGGTCACTCTGGCATGCCCTGAAGAAAACCAGTTCAAGCTCACCGCCGAACAGCTGCGCGAAGCGATCACCCCGCGCACACGCTGGCTGCTGCTTAACTCGCCGAGCAACCCGACCGGCGCGACCTACAGTGCCGCCGAGTGGCGGGCGCTGGCCGACGTGCTGCTCGACTACCCGGACGTGCTGATCATGACCGATGACATCTACGAGCACATTCGCTATGACGACACCCCGCTCAGCCACCTGCTGACCGTCGAACCGACTTTGCGCGAACGCGTGCTGATCATCAACGGCGTGTCAAAAACCTACGCCATGACCGGCTGGCGCATCGGTTACGCCGCAGGCCCCAGCGACATCATCAGTGCGATGGCGACCCTGCAATCGCAATCCACCAGCAACGCCTGCTCGGTCAGCCAGGCCGCAGCCGTGGCTGCGCTCAATGGCGACCAGTCGTTTGTCGGCGAGAGCGTCAAGGTCTACAAGCAGCGCCGCGACCGCTGTCTGGAGCTGATCAACGCCATTGACGGGCTGAGTTGCATAAAGCCTGAAGGTGCGTTTTACCTGTACGTCAATTGCGGCGCTCTGATCGGCAAAACCACCCCGTCAGGGGCGGTGCTGCACGCCGACACCGACGTGGTTCTGTACCTGCTGGAGAGTCAGGGCGTGGCCGTCGTGGCGGGCACTGCGTATGGGCTGGCACCGTTTTTCCGGATGTCCACGGCAACCGCCATCGAAACCCTGGAAAGCGGCTGCGCGCGCATTGCGACTGCTGTCGCTGCGTTGCGCTGAGCACCTCGACATGACAACGCCGAGCCAGCCCGCGCTGACCTTCAGACAAGCCTTGTTGGCCATGCTCGGCATTTCGCTGGTGTTGATGCTTTCGGCGCTCGACCAGACGGTGATCGGTAACGCCCTGCCCAGCATTGTCTCGGAGCTCAACGGCTTCGAGCTATATGCCTGGGTCGCCACCGGCTACCTGCTGGCCTCCATCGTGACCATTCCGATCTTTGGTCGGCTGGGCGATTTTTACGGGCGAAAACCGTTCGTGCTGGCCGCCACGGTGATTTTCACCCTCGCCTCGCTGCTCTGCGCGCTGGCCGACAGCATGTTGGCGCTGGTCATCGGCCGGGCGTTGCAGGGGGTCGGCGGCGGAATGCTGATCGGAACGGCGTTTGCCTGTGTGCCGGAATTGTTTCCCGACACTCGCCAGCGGCTGCGCTGGCAGGTGTTGCTGAGTGCCATGTTCAGCGTGGTCAATGCCATCGGCCCGGGCCTGGGCGGTTATCTGGCTGGCGAGTTCGGCTGGCGCTCGGTGTTCTGGCTGAACCTGCCGCTGGGCGTGATCGCGCTGTTTTTCGCCTGGCGTTTTCTACCCTGGTATCGCCCGCAAACCGCCGGTGCGATCAGGCTCGACTGGATCGGCGCGATGTTGATCGTCCTGAGCCTGGGCAGCCTGCAACTGTTCGTTGAATGGCTCGGCCAACGCGCTCTGGCGATCAGCCTGCTGTGCGGCGTGATCACCGTTGTCGCCATGACCGGCCTGTGGTTCTGGGAACGCCGCTGCACATTTGCCTTGCTGCCCGCCGGGCTGTTTGCCAATCGCAGTATCCGCCTGCTGTTCATCATGTCGCTGCTGGCTGGCGCAATCATGTTCACGCTGCTGTTCTACCTGCCGCTGCTGTTGCAGGGCAGTTATGGCTACTCGCCGCAGGACGCCGGGCTGCTGCTCACCCCGCTGGCCCTGAGTATCACTCTGGGCGCCATCGTCAACAGCCGCATCGTCACGTGTCTGGCAAACCCCAACTGGCTGCCCATTGGCGGGTTCATCGCCTTGTCGGTTGCCTGCATTGCCCTGGCGCTGGTCGGGCTGCAGGCTGGCTTCGCAACCTTGCTGGGGCTGATTCTGCTGGCGGGTCTGGGCCTTGGGTTCATTTTGCTCAACCTCACGGTGTTCACCCAGACCCTCGCCGAGCGGCAGTTTCTCGGTATCGCCACTGCACTCACCCAATCGTTGCGGCTGGTGGGCGGCTTGTTGGGCACCGCGGCCATGGGCGTGCTGGTCAAGTTGCTGTACATCGCCAACCTGCAACGTGCACTGACCGCGGCTGGCCAGATAAAGACAATGCCGCACCTGGCGGATCCGCAGGTCCTGCTGCAGCACTCGTCTGCAGATGTTGACGCCACGTTACTGCTGGCTCGCACTGCCCTCGCCCAGGCCGTCGGCACCGGGCTGATGATCTGCGCAGCGCTGGGCGTACTCGCACTGGTGGTTCTTTACCGTTTACCTCGCGTCACGCTGTATCAAGCGCCTCACACTGCGATACCTGCAAAGGATTCAGCTGAAAAACACGCTTCTTAAAACAACAAGAAACCTGACTGCCGCCCGACCCTGCCTCTCACAATACTTAATGACAGCATGAGGATGAACCCGATGGAGCGTATCAATCGCGCCACCCCTTTCGTTGCGGGCTTTTGTGGCCTGCTGATCGCGCAGCAGAGCTACGGCGAAGGTTTTCTGGAAGACAGCAAGGCCAGCATTCTGGCGCGCAACTTCTTCAGCAACGCCGACAACCGTAGCGGTGCTGCTGCCCCTAACTACACGCAGGAGTGGGGCCAGGGCTTCATGCTCAATTACCAGTCCGGCTACACGCCCGGCTCGGTAGGCTTGGGCGTTGATGCACTGGGCCAGTTGGGCGTTCGTCTGGACTCGGGTAAAGGACGCCACTACAACCCGCAAAGTACCGCGTTCAACGGCAACATCTTCCCGACGGACAGCGACGGCCGCGCGGTTGATGAGTTCAGCAGCCTGGGCGCGACGCTCAAGGCGCGCGTCTCGCAGACCGAGTTGAAGTACGGCACGCTGGTGCCGATGCTGCCGGTGGTAATGTCCACCGACCGTATGCTGCAGCAGACCTTTCGTGGCGGTCAGGTTCAGTCCAAAGACCTGAAAGACTTCACCTTCATCGCAGGCCAGCTGGAACACGTCATGGGCCGGGGTTCGACCAACCAGATGGGCATGTCGATCCCCGGCGCCAACAACCCGTTGACCGGCGAATTCGTCAACAAGTTCTACTACGCAGGCGTCGATTACAAACCCGTCAAGGACCTAACCCTGCAGTATTACTACGGCAACCTGGAAAACTTCTACAAACAGAACTTTCTCGGTCTGAAATACGACCTGCAACTTGGCCCTGGTACTTTGCGCACCGACCTGCGCCACTTCGACAACCGCTCGGACGGCGCGAATGGCCACGATCCTTCGTTTTACACGGTGGGTTATTACGGCAACGGCGTCACCAAGGGTGAAGTCGACAGCCGTCTGTCCAGCGCTCAGTTCACTTACCTCATCGACGGCCATACCTTTGCTGCGGGTTATCAGGCAGTCACCGGCGACAGCGACGCGGTCTGGCTGAATCAGGGCGATGGATCAACCGCTTACTTCATGACCGAATCTATGATCGGCAAATTCCAGCGCGCCGGGGAACGCACCTGGCAAGTCCGTTATGGCTATGACTTCGCCAGACTCGGCGTACCCGGCCTGAACTTCTTGGCCATGTACGAAAGCGGCTCGAACATCCAGACCTCCGACGGCGACAAGAAGGAATGGGAACGCAACGTGACCCTGAGCTACGTTTTGCAATCGGGCCCGGCGAAAAACCTCAGCATCGCACTGCGTCACGCACAACTTCGCACCGAGTTCGCCAGCCAGCGTGATGCCGATGAGCACCGGATCATTGTCAGCTATCCGATCAATATTTTTTGATAAGGCAAAAACTGCAGGCGGTACTAGCGTGTGCACCCTGAGCACCTGATAAACTGCGCGCCGTTATTTGCACGCCTGGGCATCTTGCCCAGGCGTTTTTGCATGCTGCCTTTGTGTACAAGGAGTTCGTAGCCCCATGGTTATAGGCACAGACCTGAGCGCAACGCTGTGAGTTGCTGGTCTATTCTGGGGCTTGATCCCCATTCTGACGTGCGCAGTATCAAGCGCCGTTATGCTGCGTTGCTCAAGCAGCACCGCCCGGACGAAGATCCGGCAGGCTTTCAGCGCCTGCGTGACGCCTACGAGCAAGCGCTGAGCTGGACCGCCGACGTTCAGGAACCGCCAATAGATCAGGACGGCCTGTCGCATGCGCCGATCGTTGTACTGCCGTCGCCGGTTCAGACTTTCAGCGCACCCGACCTGAAACGCCAAAGGGCTGACCTGCTGCTCGAAGGTATAAGTGCAGAGAACCTGGATCAGCGATTGGAAAACGCCCGAACCACACAGTGCGATCGGGCGTTTGAAGACGGTTTGCTGGAGTATTGCCAGTCGAATGCTCCCGATGCATGTGAACTGGCGGAGCGAGCAGTCGAGCGCTTTCAGTGGCTGAGCGCCTGGCAACGCATCGACCTGCCCTTGCATTCAACCCACACTGTTCTGAACAATCTGTTACGTAATACCGAACAGATGTTGGCCAACGCGCTAAACAGCGGCAATGCCGAGTCCTTCTCCAATGTTTACCTACACCTCGACAAGGTCGCCTGGATGCAGACGCTGGACCGACGTATCTGGCTTAACAACTATCTCGCAGGACTGCTGGCCCACGCTGAAGTCTGGCACAGCCCTGTTTTCGATGCGGTGTGCGAATGGCAAGGCTGGAAGAAACCCGATGGCCGCACATCTTGTCCGGAGCCTTTCTGGAGCCGGTTGCTGGCGCGCAGTCGCCAAGCCTTGTTTCTCGAAGACCAGCAGCGTCTTGCCACGCAAAAAATCGACAGCACGGGCTCACGCGCAGCCCGCCTGCTGTTCATACCCATGAGCGATAATGCTCGCGTGTCGATGACCCTCCGTTTCACATCTGATGACTGGCAAACCTGTGAGTCGCTGGCCAATACAGTGGCGCGTCATTACCCCGATTTGGCGAGACATGTGCATGGCGAAGATCTGTATTTCTGGCGACCGCTGCGCCGTTGTACATCGTTCTGGGCACTGCCGTTTGCAATCGTTGGCGCAGCGTCCATAACCGCATTGGACAGCTATTACCGGCTGGGAAGTGATCCGGACGAAACAATGATCGCTCTATTACTGATTATTGGCGCACTTGGTCTGCTGGCGGGTTTGCTTTACGTCGCCTGTCAGACGCTCGGCGTATTTACCTGGCGCCTTGATGAGCAACTCACCAAGCACGTTGGCCGCTGGCTTACGCTACGCCGTCCAGTACCGCTGTTGCTGCGAGAAAGCACCGTAAGCTGGCTGCCCGCAGTGCCGACCTTCCTGGTCGGAGGATGGAAGGCGTTGCTGATTTACACCGCAATACTCGCGGTGGCCGCCGCAGCGACTCGCGTGGCCTGGCCGGAATGGCTCAAGCGGACATTTTCAATCGTTCCAGGCTCGCCGACCAGAGAACTGATCATTGGCATCCTGCTGGGTCTGATCGTCTCGTTGCTGTTCATCTCAGGCACCATCATCAACTACCGCCCAGTGCAAGCAGGCCAAGGTCTGCAAGCGTGGCCGAAACGACTATGCGCAGCCCTTCTCGATGCAAACCAGCCCTGTCGCCCGCCCTCGCGGGAGCAGTGGTATACACCCTCGTCTTCTCTGGAGGCGGGCCATGATCAGTAATCGAGCGTTTATCACCGCTATTTGTGTTTTCGCAGCCATCGCCTGGGCGCAGCACAAATTGGCCAATACACACCGCGTTTCGACAGACTCGATTGCAGACACCTCAATGATGAAGGACGCAGCAGCCTGCCTGGTGTTTGACGATACTCTTCTGCTTGAACGCTACGCAGATTATCGCAAGCACTACCAAGCGCTGGTTGATGGCAGTCAGGGTATGCTGCCGTTTATACAAAGCTTTGCATTGGGTGGCAACAGTCGTTCCGTCGCAATGAATGAGAGTTTGGCCTGCAGTATCAGCTATCCACAACTGCTCTACCCCAAGTCCGATCCGCTTGTCATCGCCGTGATCAAGTACAGCGAGACGCTTGACACACTGCGCGACAGAACTTTTGATGCTGAGGCACTCTACAATCAACCACGCCCCGATATCGAGCGTGCCCGGCAGCTGGATGCAGACCTTGCCCAAGATATGCATCAACTTCAGCAACGCAGTCTTGCCGTTCGAAAACACTTTGAGGAACCTCAATTTCTGGCACGCAGCGAGCAACTCGCGGCCATCGACTATCGCCTTGGTCACGATCAGCACTGGCATACGCTCAACTTCATGCTCCTCGCCAGACAAACAATCAACTACCTTAATCGGAGTGAAGCCAACGCCCGGCTGAGCCCGGATGATCTCAAGGCCTTATACGCTGAACTGGTTGACGCATGGCTGGACGCTGAGCGTTATTTCAACACGATGCCTAACCTCAAATCCGCTAACCGGAAGCGTCCGGTATGGACCGTGATCAAAGCGCCTGCGCATACCTGGCTCGCCACACTCGATACGTTGCAACAGCGCTGGGCGGCTCACGCTGACGTTGATCAGTTGAACAAACAGCTACGGGCGGTCGAGCAGGGTTACGACCAACTCCTGATGCGGTATAACGCATCGGTAAGCGGACAGTATTAGATCCTCAGGCATCGGGGGGCTTTTTCGTAGGGGGGAAGCTCGGCCGTTTTGTCAGCGTCTGCTGCTTGGGCTCACGAATCCTGATCAGCGTATTCTTGACGTATAAGGACCGGGCCCGACAGGCTGAGGAAGGCTCGGGCATGCCGAGCCTTCCTCAAGAATCAGTTTGAAACCTGGTCCAGAAAAATCAGCCGTGGCGCTTCTGCAAACCACTCGCCGCTTGCAGCCGCAAACTGCTGGTAGTGTGGCGTGGCAACATGCGCGTCCAGTGCTGCCTGGTCCTTGAAGCATTCGCGCATGTAGAACGTACCGTGCTCATCGCGCACCTCGAACAGCGTGTATTCGATGTTGCCCGGCTCCGAACGGGTGGGTTCCACCAGTGCCAACAAAGCTTCTTTCAATGCCGACTCGTTGCCTGGACTGGCTTTCAGCACTGCGATCAACGCCAATGGCTTTGCAGGTGTATTCATTATCAATGCTCCGGTATCAAGTTCGATCAATGCGTGGGGGCTGGTGCCGTTGCGACTTTCACACGCAACAAGCTGTACGGTTTTTTACGTTGGTCGTGGCCCGAATTGAAACCGGCCTGACGGTGCAACTGGTTGACGATGAAATACAGGTAGCCGTCCGGACCGATCGACAAGGTATCAGGCCACAACATGCGCGGATCGTGAGCGACTGTCTGCCAGACGCCGTTCGGCAAGCGCTTGCGTATGGCATTGTGCTCGTAGTCGCCCGCATACACAGCGCCGTCTGCATCAGCCTCAAGACCATCGGAAGCGCCCTTTTCACCCAGGTCCTGAACGGCGGCTGCCAGTTGCTGCTCATTCACAGCGCTGTCGTTCAACAGCTCGGTGGCGACGGAATACAGGTGGCGGCTGGACAGTGGCGAGAAATACAACGTCTTGCCATCTGCCGACAACGCAATGCCGTCTGCAGCTACATGGACCGGTTTGCGCGTTCCGTCCGGGCCATCACCCAGCACGGGCACGCCTTCGACAACAGGCACGAAAGCGGGATCAGCAGAGGTTGCCTTAGCCCCGCTCAGGCGCCGCACGGCGTGGCCGCTGGCAATGTCCATGACAATGATTGCACCCGGCCCGCTCACCGATGAGTCAGTAACGTAGACAGTCCCCTGCGACCCTTGGCGAAAGTCGAAGCGCATGTCGTTGACGTAAGTGCTCGGCAAGATGACGTTGTCCGGAAATACCAGCCGCTTGACGATCTTATTGGTGGCCAGGTCCACCGCCACCAGCTTGGCACCTTGAGGACGTGGCGCGGCAAATTCAGGTGCCGCAGTGTCCAGAAGCCAGACGCGTCCTTTGCCGTCGGCAACCACACTCTGCACGCTGATCAGGCCATCGCCGGGGTCTTTCGGGTTTTCATGATTAACCGCCAGGTCCGGGTAGGCAACCACCTTGCCATCGCGAACCTCGCCAACCGTAAACGGCACCTTGTCACCCCAACGAGGGAAATTGACGAAGATGCGCCCGGTTTCAGTCACTGTCACGCCGGTAGGCATCGCGTCATAAAAAGCCTGAACCTGTTCAAGCTTGCCGACGGGTTTGTCGGCTGGGGCGCCTGCTGGCAACTCGACGGCGGTCATACCATACGCAAGGGAGGTCGTAAGAGTAGCGGCGGAAATGATGGCAAGTGCTGCGCAAATTGGTTTTCGATGCATGGTGCTCTCCTGATGAGTCGGACGGGGCTGCTCATCGGCATTCAGTGGTACAGGCTGTGTGCACGGCAGGTGATGATGTTCATCACCATGCGAGGCTCAAGGACGATGGATAGACAAGACTGCGAGCATTTTGGTCTTTCTCATGACAAAGAAAAACGCGGGGAATACGCTAACACTTTCAACGCAGGGGCGAAGATCCGAACGGTGTACGGACAGGCATCTCGCCCCCGGAACGGCAGCTTATGCAACCACCCTCGTGCGAGTCCCATCCGACCAGTCAACAGCCGACCTTGGCGCAGCGGTCGGGTCCAGACTACTGACCGCGTCAAGCCGTTGGATCTGCTCGTCGGCCAGCGTCAGTGCCAAGGCCCCCAGGTTGTCGCCAATCTGCTCCTGCGAGCGAGGCCCGATAATCGGGATGGCCCCATGTGTACCGGCCCAGGCAATCGCCACCTGACTTGCACTGACACCAAGCTCGGCGGCGATGTCCAGCACGCTGTCGAGGATCAGGGTGCGTTGCGCGGAGTTTTCCGGCTGGAAAACCTTGCCGCCAAACCCTTCGGCACGGCCTTTCTCGCCCTGCCGGTATTTGCCGGTCAGCATGCCGCCGCCCAGAGGCGACCAGGTAACGACACCGAGACCAAGCGCGTGAGAGGCTTGAAACAGATCAGTCTCGGGCTGGCGGTGCACCAGGCTGTGCTCGAACTGTGCGGCTGCAATCGGCAAGGTGCGGCTGATATCGGCCAGTGTCACAGCGCGAGCGAGCCGCCATGCAGGGAAATTGGACAGACCCGCGTAAAGGATTTTCCCGGCACGCGCCAGGTCTTCCAAACCTCTGAGAATTTCTTCAATGGGCTTGACAGCATCAGGATGATGCGCCCAGTAGAGGTCAATACGGTCCGTCTTCAAACGCTTGAGGCTTGCTTCCACCGAACTCACCATGGCTTTGCGGCTGTTGCCGGTGGTTAATCGGCCAGGGTTGGCCGAGGCACCGTTGGTAAACTTGGTCGCGAGCACAAAATCGTCGCGCCGGCCTTGCAACAATGTGCCGAGCAACTCTTCGGACTGGCCAAACTGATAGATGTCCGCAGTATCGATAAAATTGCCCCCCGCCTCGGCATACGTGTTGAACATTGCCTCGCTGACTACCGGGTCCGCCCCATAACCCCAGCCAGTGCCGAAGTTCCCCGTGCCCAGCGCGATTTGCGAGACGCTGAGCCCGGTCTTTCCGAACGTTTTGTATTTCATGGTTTTATCTCACGGTGGAGTGATCGGATTGATGCCCGCTCATGACCCGGACCGGCGTTCAGAAGCAGCCATATGATTATGATCAGCATCTTAACTGTCAACTCCTTTAATGATGGTTAACATCAATGGTATATTTGCGCTCTGTCGAATGGAGCAGACAAAAGAGGCAATTCACATGAGAGTCACCAAGGCGCAGGCGCAGGCGAACCGGGCACACATCGTCGAGACGGCATCCATCCAGTTTCGTGAACACGGCTACGACGGTGTCGGAGTGGCAGACTTGATGGCCGCTGCAGGTTTTACCCATGGCGGGTTCTACAAGCACTTCGGGTCAAAGTCTGACCTGATGGCCGAGTCGGCGGCCTGCTCTATCTCGAAGACGGTGGAGCAATCGAAGGGCATTGATCCTGCGCAGTTCATCGAGTACTACTTGTCCCGAGAGCACCGCGACAATCCCGGCACCGGCTGCACGATGGCCGCACTCAGTGCCGATGCGGCCCGCCAGTCAGAGGCTGTCAAAGCCACTTTTGCCAACGGCATCGAAAGCATATTGGCCGCTTCCGTGGCCGCAGGAGCACACGCCGATGACAAAACGCAGCAACAGGCACGGGCAAAGACCATCGACCTGTTTGCCCATGCGTTAGGTGCAGTGTTGCTGTCGCGCAGTTGCCCGGACGACTCACCATTGGCAGATGAAATACTCGAAGTGTGCCGTGCGAAAATGCAGGCGCAGTTAGCGTACGCGCAGGCCTCCTGATTATTTCAAGATGCGAACAACCTGCTCAAACACGCCAACTTCTTCTTGTAGGACGTGCGCGCTGCGAGTGCATCTTCCAGCGTGACCGCCACAAACCGGGCTTTCTGGTTGGGCTGCATCTGGCCGATCAGATCAAGGTCGGCGCTGATCACGGTGCCGATCATGGCATAGCCTCCACCAGACACCGCGTCGCGGTGTAACACAATGGGCTCCAGTCCTGCCGGAACCTGAATCGAGCCGATCGGGTAGCAACTGTCGACGATATTCGATGGATCGGAACCTGCCCCGAATGGCTGTTCCCGTGGCTGAAAAGTCAGCGCCCTGCCGCCCTTGAAGCGATAACCAATGCGGTCGGCTTCCGAGCCAACCGTCCATGACTCGGAAAAGAAGCTGGTGGCCGCAAACTCGGTCAGGCGCTCGTAATACAGGCCGGGAACGACGCGCAGGTAGATTTCGCCGCCCAGCGACTGGCGCAACGCCATCGGCAGGCTGGCCCCTGCACGCCCCTTGCCGCTGGGCACGCCTATCGGCAACAGGTCATCAACCGCCAGCCTGCGCCCCTGAAAACCACCGAGTGCGCCCAGCGTGTAGGTCGAGCGGCTGCCCAATACCAGCGGCACATCAATGCCGCCCGCGACGGCCAGATAAGTGCGTGCGCCATCTTTGGGGAAATCAAAGCGCAACACCTGCCCGGCTTTTACCGCAAACGCGGTGTCATGGTGCATGTCCACGCCGTCCAGGCGCGCCGTCATGTGCGCACCGCAGACGGCCACCAAGGTGTCGGATTGAAATTCCAGCTCAGGCCCCAGCAACGTGCATTCCAGGCCGGCAGCGCCGGGCGGATTGCCGACCAGTTGATTGGCGGCGCTGAGTGCGTACTGGTCCAGCGCACCCGAAGGCGGGATGCCCAGGTGGTAATAGCCTTCACGGCCGAGGTCCTGTACCGAGGTGGCCAGACCGGGTTTGAGTACCTTGATCATGCCAGCGCCTCCTGCAGCGACCTGGGATAGCCGACGGGGTCGGCCAGAAAGGCGTCGAGGGAAAACTCGACCGGGCGAATCAGCAAATCAAAGCGCCCCGCTTCTACCTCGGTCACGGCCAGATCGTAGGTTTCACGATCCACCGGTCTGAACTGCACAATGTCTCCCGGCCTGAAAAAAACCATATGCTCCTTCAGGTACGCCAACCCCTGCTGCGGGTCGTAGATCGGCGCCGGGGTGACGCCGAACATCTGGTAACCACCCGCCCCGCGCACCGAGTAGATGCAACCAAAGCACCCGCCATGACCCAGCGTAAGCTTTGGCGTATCGGTGCGCGGGCGCAGGTATTTGGGCACTTGCAACTGCCGCTCGCGCTCGACCATCTGGAACATGAACGGTAGCCCGGCAACAAAGCCGACCATTGACACAAACCAAGGCGCACCACTGTGCGCAGCAATGAACGCATCGACATCGGCCAGATTGTTGATGCGCGCAGCGTATTCCAGATCCGTCGAACCAGGGTCCTGGTGCCGGTCGCGAAAGCGCATCAGGGTTTCATGGGTCCAGGGATCGTTGTAGAGCACCGGGATCTCGATGATGCGGGTCTGCAGCGTGCGCTCGGCGACCGCTCCGGCCTCGGCCCCGCGAACGGCTTCGAGCAGTGCATGAGGCGCGATACGGTCCGGGTCAAAACGAATCTGGAACGAGGCGTTGGCCAGGCACACGTCGAGTACGCCGTCCAGCGCCAAGCGCTCGACCGCACGGGTCACCGCCAGCCCCTTGAAAAAAGCTTCCAGCGACATGCTGTCACTGACCTCGGCGAACAGGTGCTCATCAGCGCCAAAGCTGTAGCGAATCGGATCGGCCATGTCTGTTCCTTTTGAAAACGTTGTAGAAAGGCAGGCAAAGATCGTTACGGCGGCTCAGGGTGTCTTCGCCCCCGATGCCGCAGGCTGGCTAACGTGGCGTGCGCACTTCTATTCCGGCACCATCCAGCGCCTGACGGGTCGCCTGTGCAAGGGCCAGCGCGCCCGGTGTGTCGCTGTGCAGGCAGATGGAATCGAACTGGATGGCCAGATCGTCACCTTCGACCGTGCGCACCAGCCCCTGCTGGCAGGCGCGAATCACACGCGCGGCCACCTCAGCCGGGTCATGGGCGCGTACGTTGCGGGTAAAGACGATAGAACCGCTGAGGTCGTAAGCGCGATCGGCGTAAAACTCGCGCACCACCGGTTGCCCCAGTTCCTGAGCCACGTTGCAGATCACCGAGCCGGGCATGCAGTAAAGCAGCAAATCAGGCTCCAGACGCTGAAGGTTTTCCACCAGCAACCGGGCAGCCTCTTCGTCACGGGCCAGGTGCATATACAAGGCTCCGTGGGGTTTGAAGTGCTGCAAGGGCACGCCCTGAACACGGGCCAGCTCGCGCAATGCACCCAGTTGGTAAAGCATGTCGTCGACCAGCTCCTGAGCGGGCGCGTTGATATGCCGGCGACCAAAGCCCACCAGATCACGGAACCCCGGATGCGCGCCAATGGCCACGCCCAGGCGTTTGGCCTGTTCAATGGTGCGACGCATGGTGCTTGGGTCGCCTGCGTGAAAGCCGGTGGCGATATTGGCAGAACTGATGAAGGCCATCAGTTCGGTATCAACGCCGTCGCCAATGGTCCATGCGCCGAAGCTTTCACCCATGTCCGAGTTGAAATCTATCTGCATGGCTTTTACTCCAAGGGCTATCTGAGTGTGTGCAAGCCACGTTAAATTCCCTTTGACCCCTTGGGTAGATCTATTAACAGATACGCTGTCTTCTGAAAAACAGATACCTTGCTGAGTGGAGTACCTATGTCCCTGACCTTGCGCCAGGTCCGCTATTTCGTAGCAACCGCCGAGATCGGGCAGATCTCGCAGGCCGCGATCCACCTCAATATTTCCCAGTCGGCAGTTACCACGGCGATCAAGGAACTGGAGAGCATGCTCGGCACGCTATTGTTTCAGCGCTCGGCGCAGGGCATGAACCTGACCGAGGCCGGCAGGCACTTTCTCAATCGTGCCTATGTAATCCTGCGCAGTGTCGATGATGCAATGAACAGCCCCTTGCCGGACATTCGTGCCAGCGGCGTGCTGCGCCTGGCGGCCAGCTACACCGTCATCGGCTACTTTCTGCCGCACCACCTGCAAAGGCTGGAGCACTGGCACCCGGACGTGGCCATTGAGGTGCACGAGCAGGAGCGGCAATCCATCGAGCAGGGCCTGCTGGAAGGTCGCTTCGACATGGCGGTGGTGCTGACCGCCAACATCACTCACCCGGATATCGTCTCGGAAACACTGTTCAACTCCGAACGCCGTTTATGGCTGTCCAGCCACCATCCGCTTTGCCAGCGCGCCTCCGTCAGCCTCGCCGACGTGGCACAGGAGCCCTACATTCTGCTGACCGTCGATGAAGCCGAGCAAAGTGCGATGCGCTACTGGGAACTGGCCGGTCAACACCCCAACGTTCGCGTGCGCACCAGCTCGGTGGAGGCGGTGCGCAGCATGGTTGCCAACGGCAGCGGCGTGGCGATCCTCTCGGACCTGGTGCATCGACCGTGGTCGCTGGAGGGCAAGCGTATTGAAACCCTCACCGTCACCGACAAGGTCACGCCGATGAGCGTCGGCCTGGCCTGGCACCGCGAGCGCGAACCAACCCCGGCGATGCAAGCATTTCGTAACTACTTTCACGACGCGTTTCTGGCGCCGCAACAGCTCTCGGCGCGGCGCTGAGGGCACGGCACTACGCCCGATCAAGCCTGCCACGCTCGCCGACCGGCGCATGCTCGGCCATCAGTTCAATCACCAAATCGATAAACACGCGCACCTTGACGCTGACATGCCGGTTCGGGGGGAAGGCTACGTAAATCGGCATGCTATCGAGTTGCCTGTCCTGGAACAGCGGGACGAGCTTACCCCGCGCCAGATGCGGCTGGGCCATGTAATCGGACAGCCAGAGAGTGCCCAGTCCGGCGAGGCCTGCGGCGATGTAGGCATTGCCATCATCGACCGCCAGCGTGTAGCGGCCCTGAACGCGAACCTGTTCACCATTACGGTGCATGGCATAGGCAGGCGTTCAGCGACTGCGGATCGGTACGACGCAGTCGTTTGTGTCGAACGCCAGCGGCTCTTCGAATTGCTGGAAGAACTGCCCGGACACGACATGATCGAGAAACTGCGCCTGGTCTTCAGTCACCAAGCGAATCGGGGAGTAACCATCGGTATCGGGCACGGCAAACAGCCGGGCCTTGCGTTCATGCGCCACCGCGATGAACGCCCTCTTCTCTTCATCGGTCATGGCCGAAAAGTGTTCGGACAGATTTTCCAGCGAGCGCACCGCCAGGTCCTGGTCGAGCTGCTCGTCATCCGTGAACATCAAATGCCAGACGAAATCGAAAGAAAGCTCAGCGAGGGCACGCATAGACGGGGTTCCATAGTGTTCAGAGACGCGAGATTCACTGTTCGGCACGGTTCGGTCAAGCGTTAACGGACGACCTACGTCATGTGCAGCGTTTAAAACCCGTAAATATCGCTCCCGGATAACAAATTCTGCTACCGATTGTTTATTGCAGAGTGATTGAACCATCAATTTGAGCCGATAAAAGCCGGATTCTCGATCAACAGCGCCATGCCCTGCCCGCCGCCCACGCAGGCGGCGGCAATCCCGTAACGCAGGTTTTCTTCGCGCAGTTGCCGGGCCAGGGTCATGACCAGACGCAGCCCGGTGGCAGCCAGCGGGTGACCGATGCCCAGCGAGCCGCCCTGGCAGTTGAGCCGGTCGCAGTCCAGTTCCAGTGTCTGCGCGACGGCGAGCACCTGCGCGGCCTGCGCTTCGTTGATTTCCAGCCGGCCAATGTCACTCAGCGCCAGCCCGCTGCGCTGCAATAACAACTGGATGGCGGGCGTCGGGCCAATGCCCATGAATTCCGGAGCGACGCCGATCACTGCACTGGCCAGCAGGTGCGCCAATACTGGCTTTTTTGACTGTGAAGCACGCCCCACCAGTGCCGCCGCGGCACCGTCAACCACTGCACAACTGTTGCCTGCCGTTTGCACGCCATCGGTATGGATGGCGCGCAGCCGCGACAACGCAGCCAGAGTGGTCGTGCGCGGGTGGCTGTCCTGTGTGACCGTCTCGACCCGTCGCGGCAGCTCGATGCCACGCGGCTGATAGCCTGCCAGCTCGAAGCGCTCGTTGCCGACGGCAACGATTTCTGCAGACCACCTGCCCAAGACTTGCGACTCCAGCGCGCGCTGATGGCTAAGCAACGCATAGCCATCCACGGCTTCGCGGCTCAACCCGTAACGTTTCGCCAGGTTGTCCGCCGTGGCGATCATGTCCACTGCGGGTGCCGGGTCATAAAGGGCCTCCCAGAGAAAGTCCTTGAACTGCACGGTGCCGCCCAGCGGAAATCCGTCGCGATGGGTGTAAGCGGCAATCGGATTGCGTGACATGGACTCCGCCGCGACACACAGCGCCATCTGCCCGCCATCGCCCACCTGCAGCGCGGCCTGACGCAACAGTTCGAAGCCTGTGGCGCAAATCCGCTGCACACCCAACGCCGGCACGCTTTGCGCCACGCCGCTGTACAGACCGATATGCCGGGGCAGCAGGTAGGCGTCGAAACTGGCCTGCGCCATCGAGCCGGCCAGCACACTGTCAATCTGCTGCGGGTCAATGGCCGCACGGGCCAGCACCTCACGACCGACCTTTATGCCCAGATCGATGGGCGAAATCTGCGCCAGCGCGCCGCCCAGGTCGACCCACGGCGTACGCACCGCATCGACAATGGCCACGTCGCTGAACGCCGAATACTGCCCGCTCACGCTGGCGACCCGGCACTGAGCCGTGAGGCATCCTGATCGCGATACAGCGCTTCGACTTTCGTGGCGCGCCACTGCAACACCGCACGCTGGTTGATAGAGCCCTTGTCAGTGATTTCGCCGCGATCGATTGAGGCTGGTTCATCCAGCAGCGCGATCCACTCCAAGCGACTGGCGTTGCCATTGGCCCCTTCATTCAAACGTGCCAGCCAGTCGGCAAACCACTGGCGTACCGGCGTGCTGGCCAATACCTCGACATCGCTCGCCTGCGCACCCAGCCCAGCCAGTTGTCGGCACTCGTGCAGGCGAGGAAACACCAGCGCCCCCAGGCACTCGCGATCCGGTGCGGTGATGACCACATCCTGAACATACGGCGAGCCTTCCAGCACCGCACGATTGCGCATTGGCCCGACGCTGACGAACACACCGGACGACAGTTTGAAATCCTCGGCCAGACGCCCATCGAACATCAGGCCCAGCTGCGGCGCCGAAGGGTCTGCCAGCTTGATCGCGTCACCGGAACAGTAAAAGCCGTTCTCGTCGAACACCTCAGCGGTTTGCTGCGGCGAGCGCCAGTAGCCAGGCATGATGTGCGGGCCGCGAAAGCGCCCTTCCAGCTTGCCATCAACCGGCACCAGACACACCTCGCACCCCGGCGCGGGCAAGCCGATGTAACCGGCCATCGACAGCGGCCCGGTGGTAAAGGTGCAGGACGGTGCGGCCTCGGTCATGCCCAGCCCGGCCATCATGCGAATGCGCTCGCCACAGTGCTGCTCGGCCACCCGGTCGAGGCGGTCCCAGATACTTTGCGACAAACCGGCTGCGGCGAAGAAGAACAGCTTCATGCGCGAGAAGAATCGCTCACGCAACTCGGCGTCCTGCTCCAGCGCGTTGACCAGCTCTTCCCAGCCTTTGGGCACGGTCAGGTAGGCTGTCGGCGAGATTTCCTTGAGGTTGCGCAAGGTTTCGGCAAAGCCCTGAACAGTCGGTTTGCCATTGTCGAGATAGAACGTGCCGCCGTTGTAGAGCACGATACCGAGGTTATGACTGCCGCCGAAGGTATGATTCCACGGCAGCCAGTCCACCAGCACCGGCGGCTGTTCGCCGAACACCGGGAAGGTTTGCAGCAGCATCTGTTGATTGGCACACAGCATGCGCTGAGTGGTAACCACTGCTTTGGGCAGTTTGGTCGAGCCCGAGGTGAAAAGAAACTTGGCAATGCTGTCCGGCCCGCTGGCCATGAACGCAGCGTCGGCTTCGCTGCCGCCCGGTTGTTCAAGCAGGCTGGCAAAGCTCGAATGACGCCGGCCATTCAACTGTCCGCGTACCGTAATGACCGGTGTGTCAGCCGGTATGACAGCATCGATGGCGCGCTGGAACGGCGCGGCATCGCTGACAAACACCAGGCCTGGCTGTAACACCTCACAGACATGCCGCAATTTGGCGAAGTCCTGCGACAGAACCGAGTAAGCCGGTGACACCGGGCAATAAGGAATACCGGCGTACATAGCGCCCAAAGCGATCTGCAAATGCTCGATGTCGTTACCCGACAGCAGCGCCAGTGGCCGCTCTGCCGAAAGCCCGTAAGCCAGCAGGCTCTGGGCAATGGCGCGAACGTCGGTGAGCATGTCGGCGTAACTGACCTTGCGCCAGCCACCACGGCTGTCACGGGCGGCAATAAAGGTTTGTTGCGCACGCAGGCTGGCCCAGTGCACCAGCCGGTCGAGCAACCGATCGGGCAACGGCGCCAACGGTTCCAGGGCTCGCATGTGCAAAATGCCGTGCTCCTCACGAACCTAGATGGGCGGATGGCCGATGGAGACCTGACGGTAGCGCGGCGAACCGGCTTCACTCTGCTGCTTTGATGATCTGATATCGGAACTCACGTGCGTTCTCTCCATCAAGGGACGCTCGCACCAGACGGCGTGAAGCCGTTCGGGCCTCGCGTAGCAGCACCGGGCTGCAGCCTTGTTATTGTTATACCTGACTCACTGACGGCTCGGTCTTTTGCAACAAACCGTTGCCATCAGCACAAGAGGATTCAGATCGGGTAATGCCGTGGCCCGTTTTGCAACGTCACCCAACGCAACTGGGTGAAGTGTTCGATCGAGGCCTTGCCACCGAAACTGCCGTAGCCGCTGGACTTGACCCCGCCGAACGGCATTTGCGCCTCATCGTGCACGGTTGGCCCGTTGATGTGGCAGATGCCGGACTCGACACGTTGCGCCAATGCCAGAGCCCGGCCGGTGTCGCGGCTGAAAATCGCCGCCGACAGGCCCAATTCCGAATCGTTGGCCAGCGCCAGCAGTGCTTCGTCGCCTTCGCCGCGAATCACCACGGCAACCGGACCGAAAGACTCTTCGCGGTACAGGCGCATCCGGTCAGTCACGCCGTCGAGCAACGCCGGTTGCAGAATGCTGCCCTGCAACTGCCCGCCAATCACCAGCGTCGCGCCCAGATTCACGGCATCGTCGATCAGTGCCTTGATTCGCGAGCCTGCGCTGACGTCCACCAGCGAACCCAGCACTGACTGACTGTCATCCGGGTGGCCGGCACGCAGGGTTTCGATCTTGGCGGTCAGTTTTGCCACAAACACATCGGCCACCTTCTGATCGACGATCAGCCGCTCGGTGGACATACAGATCTGGCCCTGATTGAAATACGCGCCAAATGCCGCCGCTTCGACCGCAGCGTCCAGATCAGCGTCGTCCAGCACCAGAAACGGTGCCTTGCCGCCCAATTCCAGCAGCGCGGGCTTGAGATGCCGGGCCGAGAGCTCGCCGACGATGCGCCCCACATGGGTCGAGCCGGTGAAATTGACCCGACGCACCGCCGGGTTGGCGATCAGCCGTTCGACAATGGCCGCAGCATCGGCCGGCGCATTGCTGATCACATTGACGACGCCGTCACCCAGCCCTGCATCCTGCAGCACCTGACCAATCAATCGATGCACCGCCGGGCTGAGTTCCGAGGCCTTGAGCACCACCGTATTGCCGCAGGCCAGCGGCATGGCGATGGCGCGGGTGGCGAGAATCACCGGCGCATTCCACGGCGCAATGCCCAGCACCACACCGCAGGGTTGGCGCAGCGCCATGGCAAAACTGCCGGGAACATTGGAAGGAATGACATCGCCGGTGATCTGCGTGGTCATCGATGCGGCTTCGCGCAGCATGTTGGCGGCCAGTTGTACATTGAAACCGTACCAGTTGGCCATCGCCCCGGTTTCTCCCGCCGCCGCAATAAATTCACCACTGCGCGCCTGCAATTGCTCGGCAGCCTTGAGCAAACGCGCCCGCCGCTCGCCGGGCGCCAGCGCCGCCCAGCCGGGAAATGCCGCCTGAGCGGCAGCGACCGCCGCATCGGCGTCTTCTAGGGTCGCCGCGGCCACCCGCGAAACCACTTCGCCAGTCACCGGGTTACAGCGTTCAAAAGTACGTCCATCACGGGCAGGGCACGACTGACCGCCGATCAGCAGGGGCACTTCCAGCATGGTGATTCCTCTCTTTATTGTTATTTAAGAGCAGCTTTAAGTTTCAAGCTGCACGCTTCAAGTTAAAAGCCTCATGCTTGTAGCTTGTAGCTAGCGCCTAACCATCTACCGCTTATACGCTTCCAGCCCTGGCTTGATGCTCTTGTCGTCGAGGAACTGCTTCATGCCCTGCTCGCGGCCGCCTTCCTTGTCCAGCAGGCGCGACTGGTCGAGTTTGGCGTACAGGTAATCTTCGTTCTGTTCCCAGGTCAGTTCGCGGCAACGCTTGAAGCCATGCTTGGCGGCACGCAGGACAACCGGGTTCTTTTCCAGCAGATTGAGGGCCAGGTCGATGGTCACCTGGCGCAGTTGTGCCAGCGGCACACTTTCATTGACCAGCCCCATTTCGGCGGCTTTTTTACCGTCGAAGGTCTTGCCGGTCATGATGTAGTACAACGACTGGCGATGGCCCACGGTGTCGGCCATCGCCTTGCTCACCAGGTTGCCAGGCGGAATGCCCCAGTTGATTTCCGACAGCCCGAACGTCGCCTCGTCGGCACAGATCGCCAGATCGCACGCCACCAGCGGGCTGAAGCCACCGCCGAAACACCAGCCATTGACCATGGCGATGGTGGGTTTGGCGTACATGCGCAGCAGCTTCCATTGCCATTGGGATGCTTCGCGACGAATCTTCTCCTGAAGAATTTCCGGGCCGGCGTCCACTTCGCGAAAGTATTCCTTAAGGTCCATGCCAGCGGTCCAGGCTTCACCGGCACCGGTCAGCACCAGCACACCGGCCTCGGGGTCCTGTTCCAGTGTTTCCAGCACATCGATCATTTCGCGATTGAGCGTGGGGCTCATTGCGTTGCGTTTTTCCGGTCGGTTGAGGATGACCCACGCGATGCCTTGCTCGATCTCGACCTTGACGGTTGTCCAGCGACCTTCGTACTTGCTCATGGCGATGCTCTCTTGTTCTTGATCTGAAGATGACTCCACGCTAAACGGCAAATATAGTTATGTCAATTAACCATTAGCTTGATTAATCAAAAACTCGGCACTCCGCTCTCTTGTGCTGGTCACAGTCACGTATGCCCCATAGCCATTATTCGCCAACCCCGGCAAACTGATCGGCTGATTCGCTCACCACACCAAAAGGATTGCATCTTCAATGGCCAAGCCATCCGACAGCGCCGACATTTGCCAGGCTCCTGTACAGACTGCCCAGGCACCGTTGCCGAAGGATTCTGCACTCGATGACCTGATCGGTTATGCCATGCGCCGGGCACAGCTCAAGCTGTTCCAGAACCTGATCGGACGTCTTTCCGCCCACGACCTGCGCCCTGCGCAGTTTTCGGCACTGGCGATCATCGAGCAGACCCCCGGCCTGATGCAGGCAGACCTGGCCAAAGCGCTGGCGATAGAGCCGCCTCAGGTCGTGCCGCTGCTGAACAAACTCGAAGAGCGCGCGCTGGCCGTACGTGTGCGCTGCAAGCCGGACAAGCGCTCATACGGCATCTTTCTCAGCAAGACCGGTGAGACGCTGCTGCGCGAACTGAAGCAGATTGCAGTCGACAGCGACCTGGATTCCACCTCGGCGCTGGATAACCAGGAACGCAATGACCTGCTCAGGTTGCTGAAAAAGGTTTACCAATCGTAAACACCCTTATCGACGGTGGTTTTGCCGTCGATAAGGCTCTGATTACCAGATGGGCACGCTGTACTGCACAATGAAGCGCGTCTGGTTTTCATCGCGAAACGCTGCACCTGTCGGGAAGTCATTTCGGTAAATCGACTTGCGCGCCAACAGGCCGACATTTTTCAATGGACCGCTCTGCACCACATAGCCCAACTCCATCTGAAACTCCCGCTCCTTGCGATCATCTGCGTTGAAGGCCGACAGTTCGATATTGTCGCCGCGTATGTATCGCAGGCGGCTGCGCAAGCCGACAACGCCAACCGCCGTAAAATCGTAGTCGTAGATGGCTTGCCAGGTACGCTCCCTGGCATTGAGAAAGTCGGAGCTCATGGTCATCTCGCTCAAGCCCATCAACTCGGTGCCCGACACATAAGGTGTCGCCGTAGCGCCGCTGGCATGCATGTAACCAAGGCTCACGCTGTGCCCTCCCCATTTGTAGCCCAGCAACGCCGACAGGTTCTGATTGTCCACCTCACCGGCTTTTGCGCTGCCGGTGTCACGGCTGAAGAAACTGCGCAGATCAGTGGTCATTACACCGTCGCCCACGTCCAGCTTATGCAGCAGCGCCAGGGTGTTCTGGGTGTAGAGGTCAGCCACTTCAGCGTGATAGACGCGCACGCTCAGGGCTTTACTGACCTGATAGTCGCCCCCGGCGTAGGTCATGTGCGATGAGGTGGCCGCTGCGTTGAAACGCCGGTTCGGCGACGCGATGCTGATCGCCTGATAATTGGTTGAGTCACGCTTGTTGACCCGGTCGATGTAGCCGGCATTGAGGGTCAATCCGTCGATCTCTTTCGAGGTCAGCGTGGTACCCCGAAAGGTCTGCGGCAGCAGACGCGAGGGGCTGGCGAAGGCAAATGGCAGAAAGATCGACACATCGCCGGTCTTGACCGTTGTTTCACGAAATTTCAGTTTGCCGGTCAATGCCAGCCGTGAATATTCGTCGGCAGCGCGCCCGTCGCCGGCTGAAACAGGCAACAGCTCGGTGCCGCTGCGATCCGGCGAGGAATCCAGCTTCATGCCGACCAGTGCCCGTGCATCAATGCCCAAGCCCACCGGCCCTTCGGTAAAACCCGACTCCGCGTTCATGATGAAGCCCTGCGCCCACTCCCGAATCGCAGTCCTGGCGCCGTCGTCCTTGTAATCACGATCCATGTAGTAATTGCGCAGCGTCAGGGTGCCGTGACTGTCATCCACAAAACCCTGAGCCTGCGCAGCGTCCGGCAGCACGCTGATGCCCAGCAGACCAAGGGCGAGGCTGTAGTTTTTTCCAAGCGCATTATTTGTAAGAACTTTTTTACGGGCGAAGGAAGCTGACACAGCCATGGCTGCATCACGAGTGAGTATTGGCATGCTCGGTGTCCACTTATTGTTGTTGTTTTGGGATTCGGCCCGTCGCTTGATGGCGGTCCGTGGACGCAGAATTGAAAGATTCGGCGTTGGCGTCAATCCACACTGACCGATAATCGAACATTAATATTATTAACTACCTAGACACCGCTATTGACTTTTAAACCTAAGGCCATGTTTCAAAAGGGATAAAGACGGTTTTTCGCAAATTTTCTGCACGGCTTCATTTTTTAGTTATTTTTGTTACCTTGATTGGCGCCTGTCATGACGCATCAACCGGCGCTCGGGAACAGGCACTGCACATAACAAAAACAACAATGAGGCTTGCCATGACCAGTCCACTGCGTCGCTCGACGCTGACCATCGTTTTGTGTTTCATCGTTGCGCTGATCGAAGGGTTCGACCTGCAGGCTGCCGGAACAGCGGCTGCGGGACTGCGCCAGACCTTCGCCCTTGACCCGAAAATGATGGGCTGGGTGTTCAGCGCCGGGATCATCGGGTTGCTGCCGGGCGCTTTTTTCGGTGGCTGGATCGCTGACCGTATCGGCCGCAAGAAAATCCTCGTGGCCGCGGTGCTGCTGTTCGGGGTCTTTTCGCTGAGTACGGCCTACGTGCAGACCTTTTCCGGCCTGCTGCTGGTGCGTTTCATGACCGGTCTGGGGCTGGGGGCCGCGCTGCCCAATCTTATCGCCTTGTGCGCCGAAGCCGTCAGCGAGCGCCACCGCGGGCTCGCCATCAGCGTCATGTACGCAGGCGTTCCGCTGGGTGGCGCGCTGGCTGCGGTGGTGGCGATGTTTACCAGCGAGCATTGGCAGACCACCTTCATCATCGGTGGCCTGGTGCCGTTGCTGGTGGTCCCGCTAATGATGCTGTTGCTGCCCGAATCCAGCGCCTTTAGCCAGCAGACAAGCGCACGCAGCGTTCGCCACTCGACGGCCACCGCACTGTTTGGCGAAGGCCGGGCGCGCACGACACTGGCATTGTGGGCCGGCTATTTCTTTACCCTGACGGTCATGTACATGCTGCTCAACTGGTTGCCGTCGCTGCTGATCGGCCAGGGCTTCAGTAAACCGCAGGCGGGCATGGTACAGATGCTGTTCAACATTGGCGGCGCATCGGGTTCTTTGCTCGGCGGGCTGTTGCTGGATCGCTGCAACGGCATCAAGGTCGTGATGTTCGTCTATGCCGGTTTGCTGCTGGCACTGACAGGCGTAGGTTTTTCGGTGGGTATCGTGCCGATGGCGGCGGCCGGCTTTTGCGCCGGGGTGTTTGTCATGGCCGCGCAACTGGTGCTCTACGCGTTGGCCCCACCCTCCTACCCGACCTCGGTACGCGCGACCGGCGTCGGCGCTGCCGTAGCCATCGGCCGCCTGGGTTCTGTGGCAGGCCCCTTGGCCGCCGGGCAGTTGCTGGGTGCCGGCGCGGGAACAGCCGGCGTGCTGCTGGCAACCTCGCCAGGCCTGGTGATCGCCGCGCTGGCAGCAATCAGTGTGCTGTCACGCTCGACGGCAACCGAGAAGCGTCAGCTCAAGGTTGCCCGTTAAACAGCTTGGAAGCACCAGAATCGGACGCAGAGCGTCCAGAACGGCATGCGACGCGGAGCGTCGCACGATAGTTGAAAAAACGCTTTTTTACCGCGATTGCACGGACGACGCAGAGTGCGACGTAAGTGACGGCTGAGCCCTGGCGCTGATCCGGGGGATGCGAGGCAGGACGCCGAGCAAGCCGCACCGGGCCAAGGATGGCCCGTTGCGGCGGCCCCCGGATCAGTGACAGGGCGAAGGAACCCGACGAAGTCGGGCCGGAAACGGAGCCGGGATTTTGCATACTTTGATCCTTCAAAGTATGTCGCCGAGGGGCGAAAAGGTGCGTTGAGTCTTACATCAATACCCCTGACATCGCAGACCCCTTGTGTGACGCGCAGCGCCACAGAGGACGCAGAGCGTCCAGAACGGCATGCGACGCGGAGCGTCGCACGATAGTTGAGATTATCGTGCCTCACGCACCGTCAGCGCGTCCTACAACTTGTGCAGAAAATTCAGCACCAGTTTGTTGCCTTCGGTACGGTTCTCCGCGCCTTGTTCGAAGTAGCTGTTGACGGTCAGCACGTTCTCTTTGTTGAAGCTGTAGAGAAAGCCCGGGCCAATGGCCCAGACTTTTTCCTTGCGGCCGCTGACGTCATGGCCATCCACCTGGGTGTCGGTGAACTGTTTGAGCCAGTAACCGTTAAGGCCCAGCGAGAGTTGTTCGGTCAGCGCATATTGCAGGGTCAGGTTGGCGTGCAGTGCCTGGCCCGCCTGGGTGTCGGAGGCGTTGCCGAAACCGGCCTGCGGGTCGTCATTCTTGCCGTTCCACAGGTACATGAAACGCCCGCTGGCCGACCACTTTGGCGAAAACCAGTAGGTGGCGGCATAGTAAGGGTTGAACGACCAGAAGTTGCTGCCGGGGTTGATCGAGCGATTGCGATTGTAGGCACCGACAGGAATCGCAATGTCCGCCTCGACCCGCTGCGTCAACAGCGGGCTGCCATCGGCGCGAGTGAGGGTCGGCAATTGCAGAACGGGCCGATGATCACATCGCCAAAACTTGCGCGTGAACTCAGCGCCGTGTTGTCCAGACCATCGTCCACGTCAACATGCGCCAGCGAAGTGTTGATCGCGGTGATACCCGGCATTGCGCCATTGGCCAGCGGCTGCCCGACATAGATGATTTGCGTGGTCACGGCCAGTACATCAAGGTCTTGTTTGGGAAGTTGCAGTTTGTCGCCATTGACGTCGTTGAAACGATCGGCCCTGGCGAAGTTCAAGTACTCCTCCAGATACCAGCCCGGCCCCGCCGGTGCGGGTGAGCCATCGTAGAAACTGGTGTTGCCCAGATTGAGTCCAGGCAAGTCATAAGCAAACGCAGTGGATGACAGAACGACGAGTGACGCAGACGTGACGGTACGCAAGATAGACTTCGGCATCTTGGGATTCCTGTACTTATTGTTGTTATTTTTTTTATAACCCCGGCTTCACGACCGCGTCGCCGGGGGGTGCAGCGCGTTACACCGTCAGACGTAAGAAGCAGCAAGCCCTCCATCTACCGGCAGGTTCACACCGTTGACCCAGCGCGACGCATCGGAGCAGAGAAACGCAATCACCGCCGCCACTTCATCGGCCAGCGCGGGTCGTTTCATGTGCAGACTGTCGCGGGCGACCCGCTCTTCGCCGACCATACTCACAAAATCGCCCAGAATCGGGGTAAACACCGGCCCCGGCGCCACACAGTTGACGCGCACGGACTGGTCTCGAAACCACGCTTGCGACTGCTGATAGCTCCACACAATCAGCGCCTCCTTGAAGTACTGATAGCAGGTGCCCGGTGCGACCGGGTTGGACGCTAACCACTGCTGCCCTTCGCTGTAGCTTTCGGTGGCGGCCAGTGCCTTGTGCAGTTCCAGCCGTTCAGGCCACTGCGAACCGAGTATCGATGACATATTGACAATGCTGCCGCCCGGCGCAATGCGTGGCAGTAGACGCTGGGTCAAATGACGCAGGCCGAGATAATTGACCTGAGCCACCGCCTGCACCGGCGCCGTGCCGGGTACACCGGCAATGTTGCACAGCGCATCGATGTGCATCGGCAGGCGCTCGACCAGCGCATCGATGCTCTCAGGGTCGCCCAGGTCCGCCTGGAAAAATCCGTCCACGGTCAGCTGCGGCTCATGGCGATCAATGCCGATCACCCTGGCGCCCTGAAAACGCGCCAGACGCGCCAGCTCAGCGCCGATGCCGGAGGACACGCCCGTCACGATCAGTGTTTTGTTAGTCAGGTTCATGGTCACGCGCTCTTATTGTTGTTGGATCACGTTTATGGGTGAGTCACTTCTTGCTTGAATCACATCGCTGCTTGCAGCCAGACACTCAGAAAGGATAAACCGGCGCCTGGTTTTTCACGGTGACCCACTGCCACTGGCTGTATTCATCCCAGTCAGAAGGGCTGCCTGCACTGCTGCCGTTACCGGATGCGCCGCGCCCGCCGAAGGAGTTGATGCATTCGTCCGCGACCGTCTGATCGTTAATGTGCAGCATGCCACACCGCAGCCTGTCGCCAAGCGCCGTGGCGCGGCCTACATCCGGGGAGATGACCGCAGCCGCCAGCCCGTATTCCGAACGGTTGGCCAGTTCGATGGCCTGTTCATCGCTGGAGAAGCTGACCACAACCGCCACCGGGCCGAAAATCTCTTCCTCGAACGCACGCATGCCAGGCTTCACGCCGCTGAGCACCGTGGGCCGATAGAACAGGCCTTCATATTCGCCGCCGGTTTCCAGTTGCGCACCGGCCTGCAAACTGTCGCTGACCACCTGATGAACATGCTGCAACTGCCGCTGGTTGATCAACGGGCCCAGCGCAGCTTGTCCGCGCGCCGCATTGCCGACCGTCAGCGCCCGGGCCTTGTCTGCCAGCTTGCGGGTGAAAGCAGCAACAATGGACTCATGAACCAGAATCAGGCCGGTGGCCATGCAGATTTGCCCCTGATGCAGCCAGGCGCCGAATGCCGCGTTGCTGGCGGCGAGATCAAGGTCGGCGTCTTCAAGAATCACCAGCGGATTCTTGCCGCCCAGCTCCAGAGAAACTTTCTTGAGGTTGCGCCCGGCCGCTTCGGCCACCTTGCGGCCGGCACCGGTCGAACCGGTAAAGGTGATCATCTGCACATTGGTGTCGCGGCACAGCGCTTCGCCAGCATCTGCCGCACCTGGCAATACATGCAACAGGCCTTTAGGCAGCCCGGCTTCCTCGAACAGCCGGGCGATCAGAAAGCCGCCGCTGATCGGCGTCTGCGGGTCAGGCTTGAGCACCACGGCATTGCCGGCTGCCAGTGCCGGGGCGACCGAGCGCAGGGACAGCACCAACGGGAAGTTGAACGGTGAAATAACCCCCACCACGCCGTGTGCAACACGCCGTGCGTAGGACAGACGCCCGGCAGCGCTGGGCAGGATCACGCCATGACCGTGCGCTTGCGAAAGCATGCCAGCGGCCTGACGCAGCAACACGATGGTTTCGTTCACCTCGTGCTGGCCTTTGTGCAGGCTGCCACCGGTCTCCCGGGCGACATACAGCGCCAGCTCATCGAACGCGCAGACCGCGTGATCGGCGGCCATCAGAAAAATTTCGGCTTTTTCCCGAGGACCCATCGCCGCCCAGGCAGGCTGAGCCAGTGCGGCTTCCCGGCAGGCAATGGCGATGTCAGCCGCGCCCGCCATTGCCGTATTCATCAGCAACTCGCTGGTTGCAGGCTCGATGACCGGCAGCAGTGCAGATGAGGAAGGAATCCAGTTGCCATTGAATATGCATTCGGCATCGATTGCGCGTTGCAAAAAAGGGGTGCCATCAGAAGCTGACATAGTTGAACTCCGGCTTTTATGGTTGTAATCGCCTGCACCATTGATTGGGTAGCACGCGCCGTATACACACCTGAGCAAAGCCTGTGCCGGGATTGCAACCTGCTTGTCATATGAAGCCTCGACCGCTCTGGACAAAGCTTATCCAAGGTACGCAGGCGTGTAGCACACTTTGCCAGCCAGCGGTCGAGCTGATCGGGCTTGTTCATTTGATCAAGTTATGTTTATTAATCGAATTATCTATTGATCATTTCGAGCACTGCCCGGTCGAGGTACAACAATGACCCGCCCTCACTCCCAGCTTCCTGACCACCGCGTGGCCACTGAACATTTCTCGCCTCGTGGCGACAGCAGTCTGCATGACGCCGTGGGGTCACCGACTGCCGAGGAGTTGACCGGTTGTTTGTTCTTCTCGCCCGACGATGGCCGCATCTGGCTCAATGACCAGCGCATGTTGCTGCTGCATAGCTCATCGTTCGGCACCCTGCGCCGGGAAATCATCGAGCGGCTGGGGCAGGAGCCGGCGCGTGGGATGTTTACTCGCGCAGGCTACCTTTCCGGCGCACGTGACGCCCGGCTGATCCGTGAGCGCTGGCCACTCGCCGACGCCACGTCGGCGTTTCGCGCCGGCACCCACCTGCACACGCTGGAAGGCATGGCCAAGGTCGAATCGCTGCATTTCAAGTTCGACGCAGAGTCCGGCTTTTATGAAGGCGAGTTCCTCTGGCACAACTCCTGCGAAGCTGACGAGCATCTTGCAGCGTGTGGCACCGGGCAGGACCCGGTGTGCTGGACCGAAATCGGCTATGCAATCGGCTTTGTCAGCGGCCTGTTCGGGCAAATGGTGATTTTTCGCGAGGTGGAATGCCGTGGCATGGGGCACGCAAGCTGCCGGGTCATCGGCAAGACCGCCGAGCAATGGGGTGACGTCGAGCGTGACCTCAGTTACCTGAGCGTGGCCAAGACCGTCGCGCCGGCTCATACGCCTGCATTGGCCAACGCCCACTATGACGCCGGCCCGCCGACGGGCACCGACCAGCCACTGATTGGCGCCAGCGCAGCGTTCAACGCGGCCACTCAGGCCTTGCAGCGCGTGGCGATGACCCCGGCAACCGTGCTGATCAGCGGCGAGTCCGGCGTCGGCAAAGAGATGTTCGCCCGCCAACTGCATCAGCTCAGCCGCAACCGGGAAGGCCCGTTCGTGGCCCTCAACTGCGCAGCCATTCCCGACAATCTGATCGAGGCAGAGCTGTTTGGCGTAGAGCGCGGGGCTTACACGGGAGCCACGCACTCAAGACCCGGACGTTTCGAGCGCGCCAATGGCGGCACGCTGTTTCTGGATGAAATCACCTCGCTGAGCCTGGCCGGCCAAAGCAAACTGCTGCGCGCCCTGCAGGAACGGGAAATAGAGCGCGTCGGTGGCGGCCACGGCATCAAAGTCAACGTGCGCGTGGTGGCGGCGACCAACGTTGATCTGCGCAAGGCCGTGGCCGAGGGTGATTTTCGCGAAGACCTGTTTTATCGCCTGAACGTCTACCCCATCGCCCTGCCCCCGCTGCGCGAGCGTCGCGATGACATTCCGCTGCTGATCAATGCCTTTCTCCAGCGCTTCTGCCACGAATACGGCCGCACGCCAGCAGGCTTGACCATGCGCGCCTTGAAAACACTGCTGCGCTACGACTTCGCCGGCAATGTGCGCGAACTGCAGAACCTCATCGAGCGCGGCCTGATTGCCAGCGATGAAGGCCAGGCCATTGATCTGGTGCATATCTTTCGTAACGAATCACTGCCGGTGGATTCGTACTCGCTGAACCACGACGGCGCACTGTCGAAGGCCGCTCCACCCATTGCACACACGGCACAGGGCGCCGCCTTGCTGGATACGCTGAGTCAGGAAAAACAGGCTTTTTCGATTGAAGAGCTTGAGCAGCAGTTGATTCGCGAGGCACTGGAAAAAAGTGCAGGCAACCTGGCGGCGGCTTCGCGTTTGCTGGGGTTGAGCCGTGCCCAGTTTGCCTATCGTTTGAAGAAGCAGCAGCCCGACGCGGTATGACGGGCGAGCGCAAGATGCGCAGCCGACCTGGCTGCGCGGCACTTATCGATCAGATCGGCAAGGTGCTGACCACGCGCAGGGCGAGGCCTTCGTAGGCGTCCAGGGTGATGGTGAACTCACCCTGCTCGGTCAGATCGCCTTCAACCCGCTCGTTGATGATGTCGACTACAGGGCCTGGCGCGATGCCCGGCAAGTGCAGCGTTTCAACGAGGGTCTCGGCGCTGAAATTGAGCGCGGTAATCTGCGTGCCCTTGCCCGCCGGTAACTCGTGAACCATGACCAACAGCCCCGGATGCTCGACATCCGGGATCAGAATCTGGCGGCTCGCGGCGATGTCGTAGGCGCGACGCACGGCAAGAATCTTCTTGAGCTGCGAGGCAAACGAGTCAGGCCGCTGGAGCTGACTGACCAGGCTGCCATACAGCGTCTTCGGACGCGGCATGTCGCCAGCAGAAAACTCGGCTTCCGGGTCCAGATCGACCAGATCATAGGCGCCACGGTGCACCCACCGCGTATCACCGTCCTGCATGAGGTGCTCGACCTGCTCGGCCGGAAGCGTCAGCGCGCCGACCAGGTCCCAGCCAGACAGCGCGAACACACCCGGCTGCATGGCGTTGTACATCACCAGCAACAGGTGAATGTGCTGGATCTGCTGAGTGTCGGCATCAGTAATCGTGCTCAGGTCCCGAATGCCCAGTGCCGCCGTGATGATGCTTGCCGTCGTGCAGGACACGCCGTTGGTGACGAACTTGAGGTTGTAAGGCGCGTGTTCGCCGGAAAGCTTCTCGTACATTTCTTCGCGGATGTGCTCACGCAGAATGTTGCCGGGGAACGTCTGACCCTGATAGTGGAACGTGTCGTGGGCGTGCAGCGTCCAGAAATGCACCAGTTCCAGGGTCAGTTCGTCGTGGTTCTGCAAGGCGTGGATCAGCGAAGCGGGATCAATGCCATACGCATGAACCTGACGTAGCATCAAGCGCAGGAATTCGGTGGTGCCGGTCAGCAGCGCATGCTGATAAGCCGGGCGTGTAATGAAGTCGTAAGACAGATCAGCACCGCCCTGGCCCATGGACGCGATGTCATCAATGGTCAGGTTCAGTTCCTGAAAGCTGAAGCCGCCCGCCTTGCGGATTGCCCCGGCCAGCAATTGGTTGCCAGTGATCGACAGCGGATGACTTTCCGACCAGGCAGTGCCTTCGGCGCGACGTTCGACACCCAGAAAGCCGTTGGCGTCCAGGCGCAATACCCGTGCGCCCATGACATCAATAGCATGCAGCGCATCACCAATGATCATCTGCTGCGCGGCAAAGCTTGGGTCCAGCCAGTTCAGTGAGGGCTGGCCGTCCTTGAAGTAGTGCAGATAAACCCAGCGCCGGGCCTTGCCATCGACGCCTTGCACCACATCAGTGGCACTCCAGTCGGTTTCCTTGACGCCGGGCTCGAAGAAAATAACGCGCTGCAACTGGCCGACGATGTAATGCTTGTCGCGCAGTTGGTCGACCACCTCGGGCATCAGGTTGACGGCGTCGCGGCCAGCCGCGACCTCGGGCAACAACGGCCAGTCTTCTTCACGAATCTCGACCATGTGGAACAGGCCGGGGTAATCCTCGTACGCCATCTCGGCGAGACGGAAATCTGCACCTTTGCCGGTGTGCGACGGGATGATGTCGTCAATGATCACTGCGTTGTGCGCCGCAGCGATGCGCGACAGGCTCAGCAGTTGCGCCTCGGTGCCCAGGTCCGGGTCGATGCCGAAGCTGATGCGGTCGAAGTTGCCATCGATACTTGGCGTCCGCTCGCGGCCCTTCAGCCCGCCGGACAGTTTCAGCGGCCCGTTGTGAATCCCCTGAATGCCGATCTCGGACAGCGCGTGCCACAAGGTTTCGTCGCCCAGCGCTTCAAGCACCGAGCCGCCTTCGCGAGTGACGATTGACGCCGGGTAGGCCGTGAACCAGACCGAGGCGATGGCAGAGGCGTCTCTGGGACGTGCCAGCGCGAATGGACGCTGCCAGAGCCTGCCCTGCCCCGAATAGGTCTTGGCGCGCTGTCTTGCGGCATTAAGCATCGATTGCTCGACCAGCCAGTCCACGTACTGCTTGTCCGGTATCGTCATAGCGTCCAGTCTTCCTCTCGAATCGGCGACTTTGGACGCTCCGCAGGCGGAGCGCCCTGAATGTGTTACCTACGGATATGAGCCCGGCGGGCCCGATTCGTTGCATTGATGTTCAGACCCGATGGCCTTCGACAGGGTTTTGGACCTAGTAATTCGGTGCCGCAGCGGCGGATGGTTTTTTCAACGCCTGTATCACCGCATTGGCCGCGCTGGACAGCAACGAGGCCGGCCGCGCGACCACGCTGATCTGGCGCGTTACGGCCAGTGGCAGCGCAATGGGCTCCAGCTCTCCGAGCCGGCCGCCCAGCAAGACGCTGGGCACAATAGTGATGCAATGCCGCTTCGCGACCAGATCCAGCAGCGTGTCCAGGCAGGTCAGTTCGCCACGCTGGCTGAGGCGCACCTGCGCCGCTGCCAGTTGCTGGTGCAGGCGCTCCACACCAGGATGTCGCCAGGCAACATAACGAGACACTTGCGAGAAATCGGCGAAACTCTGCGACGCCGACGGCTTGCCACGCGCGACGGCAAGCACGTAATGATCCGACCAGTGATGGTGCTCCAGATAATGTTCGTTGAGCACCGTACCGGGCACAATCAGGATATCGGCCGCATCCCTGATCAACGAGTCCAGCGACGGGCTCTGCTCGCCCCGGTGCAGCACGTTGAGGTGAATATCGGGGTAATGATGGGCAAGAAAGTCCAGCGAGGCGCTCAGGCTGGTTTCTTCGATGTGCGTGTTGTAATGAATGGTTACGCTGCCACTGACCCCATTTTTTTTAGTTGTTCGAGCGTGGCCAGAACATTTCCAAGGGTCTGGTTGATGATTTTGCCTTCGGGTGTGAGGGTGCAGCCGGTGCGGCTGCGGATGAACAGGCGTTTTTCAAAGAAGTCCTCGACCTCTTTGATCGCGTAGCTGATGTTCGACTGGCTGCACCCCAAAATGGCGGCGGCCTCCGAGAACGAACCGTGCTGCGCAACGGTTTGCACGACTTTGAAGAAGTGGGTTTTCATGTGACCTGCACTCTGGTTTTGCGAGGGTTGACGCGTGTCGGCGGCGGAACTGGAAGCCGCTGAGCCGGAAAGGGTCGGGAAACGGAAAAACCCGCTGACACACCGACATGTCCGGGTTATCGGCCATTCAAACGTTGCGTCAGACGGGGGTAAGGCACTTGCTGACTGACCCGGTAAAAGGTTCGCCATGCACGTTTCGGGCACATGGCTTCATCAGCGAAACAGGCGGCAGAGCTGGAGGTCTCAGTCGTTCTCGGTCCAGTCGAAATCCAGTTGCAAAGCAGTACGTTCGGCCAGTTCACGGCTGTGCAGGCGCTCGACCAGATGAAGGCTCATGTCGATGCCGGCAGAAATGCCCGCCGAGGTCACGAACGAGCCTTCATCGACCCAGCGCAGGGTGCTGAGCACGTCCACCGAGGGGAACATCTCCTTGAGATCGTTGATGTCTTCCCAGTGCGTGGTGACCTGCTTGCCTGCCAGCTTGCCGGTCTTGACCAGCATGAACGCCCCGGTGCACACGGCGGCTACAACGCGACCAGGCTGTGACTGATCGCTGATCCAGCCAATCACGTCGGCTTTTTCCAGTTCGGCCGTCACTACGCCGCCTGGAATGATCAGGCAATCCACAGGCGGATGGTCGGTGATAGAGAAGTCCGGATCGACCTTGAGCCCGGCACGCGCACGTACCGGGGCCATGCTGCGGCCAATGGTAAACACGTTGAACAGTTGGCGGTCGTCACGGCTTTTGCGGGCATGCATGCGTGTCGCCGTGGTGAACACTTCATAGGGGCCAGCGAAGTCGAGAACCTCGACATCGTCATAAACGTAAATACCGATATTGAGTGGCACGAATGGGCTCCTGGGTCTGCTTGCCAGACCACTTGCATGTTAATGTTTCAACCGCGGAGATTACGCAGTAGCATCGAGCCAAACTACTGGCTGAAATGCCAATATGCGGTAACATCACGCCATGAAAAATCATCTCGTCGTCGCCCTCATCTATAACCAGCTGTGTACCTTCGAATTTGGCTGCACGGTTGAGGTATTTGCCCTCAAAAGACCTGAACTGGGGGTCAGCTGGTACGAGTTTGCAACCTTCCCGGTTGACGACGGCCCGATCACCGCGGCTGGCGGCATCACCATCGTGCCGACCCCGGGTGAGGTACTGCTGGAAAACGCCGACACCATCATCGTGCCGGGCTGGCGCGGGGTGGAGTCCCAAGTTCCGCAACGCCTGATCGAACAGCTTCAGGCCGCCCATGCCCGTGGCGCACGCATCTGCTCGATCTGCACCGGGGCGTTCGTGCTGGCGGCGGCGGGCCTGCTTGACGGGCATAAGGTCACGACTCACTGGCGCTACACCGATTTGCTGGCAACCATGTACCCGGGGCTGAGTATTCAGCCCAACGAGTTGTATGTGGATCAGGGCACTATTGTCACCGCTGCGGGCTCGGCGGCCGGGCTGGACATGATGCTGCATCTGGTACGCAACGATCATGGCTCGCGAGTCGCCAACATGGTGGCGCAGCGCATGGTCATCCCGCCGCACCGCGAAGGCGGGCAATCGCAATACGCCTCAAGGCAACTGGTGGCGGCCAGTGACGGCCCGATTTCCAATCTCATGGACTGGATTCGCGGTGATCTGCAACGCCCGCACACCATCAAGGAAATGGCCTCGCGAGCGTCGGTCAGCACGCGCACCCTGCACCGCAGCTTCATGGAAAGCACCGGGCTGACGCCTTATGACTGGCTGCTCGGCGAGCGCGTGGCGTACGCCAAGGAACTGCTGGAGTCCTCCAAGCTGCGCCTCAACGAAGTGGTGGACAGGGCCGGCTTTGGCTCGGAAGAGTCGTTTCGCCGACACTTTCGCAACCTGGTGGGTATCAGCCCGAGCAGTTACCGCAAGCAGTTCGCCCGGACCTGATGTAGATCGCGTCGACCATCGATTTGGCAAACTCGCCCCAGGCGCCAGTCGTGGCGGTGTTGGTCATCGCTACCAGGCTGATGGCAGACACCGGATCAACCCAATAATGATTGCCGTACAGCCCGCACCACGACCAACTGCCTGCGCCCTGCCGCTGCCCGGCGGCCGACGGGTCGGTGAGAATCATAGGCCCGAGGCCGAACTTCCAGCCCGGCCCCCGCGCGGCGACAAGCGTCTGACCGATGGCGTTGCTCAGCAAGCGCCGGGTGCTGGCCGGGCTTAACACAGGCGCACCGCCCAGACGCAGGCATTCCAGCAAGCTGAGATAGTCATCCGCCGTGCCCAGCAGGCCCGCCCCGCCCGACGGGTAAGCGCTTGCGTCATAAGCGCGAGCCGGCGACAGCCGAGCCCGGCCGCTATCGAGCATCAACACACCGTGATCGCCGATTCGCTCAGGGCTACCATCAGTGTCTTTGTAGGCACTGGCTAAAGGCAAACCCTGCATGGGCCTGAAAGAAGTCGCGCTCATTCGCAATGGCCCGGTGACCATGCGCGCAATAGCCTCTGACAACGCCAGCCCGGTGGCCTGCTCGATCACCGCGCCCAGAACATCGGTGGCCAGCGAGTATCCCCAGGCGCTGCCCGGCTCGAACAGCAACGGCAGACCTGCCAAGCGACGCAGGTTTTCCTGCAAACCGAACGCCACGCAATCCAGCCCATCCGACACCCCGCCTCGTTCATAAGCGTTATCGGGCATTCGCTCAAAGCCGTAGCTCAAACCGGCCGTGTGCGACAGCAATTGCTGCAAGGTGATCAAGGGCTCGCGGCCACCCGCCAGACGCGGCCGAAATGCTGGCAGCCAGTCTGTCACCGCTGCATTCAGGTTCAATACGCCCACTTCACAAAGCCGCAGCACGCTCACCGAGGTCAGCAGCTTGGTCAGCGACGCCAGGCGAAAGCGTGTGTCACGACTGACCGGCATCTGTTGCTCGCGATCAGCCCAGCCCCGCGCGCTGGCGTAACGCAACTGACCGTGCTGGGCAAGCAGCAAGACCCCGCCGACAATCCGGCCCTGATCGACAAAACGCCGCCAGACTCCGTCAATGCGCCGCACCGCCGGCTCATCCAGCAGGATCACGGCTCAAAAGCCTTTAACAGCGCGGCTGAAAATCTGCGCATACACGTGGGCCGAGTGTCGAACCGGGTTGGTGTGCGAGCAGCCGTCGGCAAACGCCATCATTCCGACCTTTTGCGCCTCACGGTCATCGATACCGATCTCTGCCAGCGTGTGTGGGATGCCGATCTGTTCGCGCAGGCTCAACAGCCAGTTCATTACCCCGTCGAAGCCTAGCTCGGGCAAACGCAGGTAAACCGCCAGGTCATCCATTTGCGTGAGCAGCGCAGCACGATTGGCCTCCAGCACGTAGGGCAGCACAATCGCGTTCAGTAACCCGTGGTGCAGGTCATAAAGCGCACCCAGGCTTTGCGCGATCGCATGGACGCCACCCAGACCGCGCTGAAACGCCGCCGCGCCCAGGCTTGAGGCCACCAGCATCTGCTGACGCGCCTCCAGGTCCTGGCCGTCAGCGACCACGCGAGGCAAAAACATGTTGATCATCTGCATGCCCTTGACCGAAACCGCTTCGGCCATCGGGTGCCAGACCGGCGAACACCAGGCTTCCATGCAGTGGGTCAAGGCATCCGCCCCGGTAGCAGCGGTCAGGTGCCTGGGCAGGTCAAGGGTCAGCGTGGCGTCCAGAATCGCGATGCGCGGCATCATGCGGATATGCAGAATGGTACGTTTGACTCGCGCCTGCTCATCGGTAATGACCGAGGCACGCCCCACCTCGGAACCGGTTCCGGCAGTGGTCGGCAGCGCAATCACCGGTGCGATGCCGTGCGGATCGGCGCGCAAATGGTTCTGGCCGATGTCTTCGAAATCCCACAGCGGGCGGTGCTGACCGGACATCAACGCCACCGCCTTGGCGGCGTCCAGCGCCGAGCCGCCGCCAAAGGCAATCACCCCATCGTAGTCACCGCTTCTGTAGGCCTCCAGCCCCTCGGCGACATTGCGGCCGGTGGGGTTGCCCTTGACCCGGTCAAACAGCCCGCAGTGGCCCAATTGCCTGCGACAGTCCTCCACCGCGCTGCCGATCATGTCGGTACTGCCGAGAAAACTGTCGGTGATCAACAGCGGCCGTTTTATGCCGGTCACTCGACAGGCGTCGGCCAGTTCTTTAACGCGGCCTGCGCCTGCACGAATTGAAGTCGGGTAGTGCCAGTCGTTGCTGTGCATCGGTTTATTCCTTTAAAAGTCGATTAAACGGGGGCTTCAGTGAAAAACGCCCGTGGGCAACAAACCGATCAGCAAACGCAGGCCGAACGCGATCATGAAAAGCCCGGTGACAATATCGATGGCCTTTTTCATTCGCTGATAGCGGGCTTGCACGGCAGGGATCGAAAACAGCGTGGCCAGCAGCACGAACCAGGAGATCGCCAGCACGGCGATAATCGACACCCCCGCAGTGCGCACCCACATCGGCATGCCCGGCGTGGTGACGGTAGTGAACACGCTGGTGTAAAACGCCAACGCCTTGGGATTGGTCAGGTTGGTCAGCAAGCCGAAGCGATAGGCGCGGCTCAGACTGCCGATGCCCAACGCGCCGACGTCCCGGGGTTTGGGCTGGCTGCCCGCGCTGCGCAGGCTTTTGGTGCCTAGCCAGGTCAGATAAGCACCGCCAAGCAGTTGCAAGGCCGGTTGCAACCAAGGCAATTGCTCAAACACCAGGCCTAATCCGGTGGCTGCCAGCAGCGCCCAGAGAATGCTGCCCGAGGCAACGCCCAGACCGGCGCAGATGCCCTGCTGCCGCGACTGGCTGAACGATAACTGGGTGATGACCAGAAAGTTGGGGCCGGGGCTGATGATCAGCACGATGAACGCGCCCGCCAGTGCAATCAGCAAAGTGATTTCGTACATATCAGTAATTCCTTTTTAATGATGGGGTTAAAGCATTTTCTTCAACTGAAAAGTGATGCAACTTGACGTGTGATCAGCCAGCGTTTCCAGGCAGGATTCGACCGCCCTGCGCGCCTCGATCAGGGCTCGGCAGCTCGGGTCCGGCGTTGGGACGTAATGGTTGTAGAAGGTGCAGCCCTCACGGCAGGCCCTAGAACCCAGAGCCGTTGCTGCACCCAACCGTCGCTGCCGATGGCGCGGCCAGACTCATCGGTGTCGATGCCGTCGGCCGGCCAGGCGTGCGCGGCGCGAATCAGGCCTTGCTCGCGCAAATCGTCGAGCAGCGCACTGCGATTGCCCGACAGCCCACTGGGGGCGACGCGTGCAGCCATGACGCTGTCGAAGCGGCTATCTGCCTGCTGCGCGTCGCTCATAGGCGCCAGAACCGTCACCACCCCGGCGTCGATCAGCGCCAGCAGGTCTTCGTGACGCTCCTTTTGCGGGCCGCCAACCAGACGGTTTCCCAGCCCGGCCCATGTGTCATAGAACGCCAACGTCGACGATTCAGTCAGGCCGTTGCGGTCCGCGACCAGCCGCAACAGATCGCGACAGTCGCGCCACACCTCAAGCGCCTGGCGGATCGGGCTGTGTGCCGTGCCCAGCCGACTCAGCGCCAAGTCACGCTTGATCCACTCGACGAACCATTGGCCATACGTGCCCGCTTCGCCTGTCCAGCGCTGGGTAGTCAGCCATTGTTCGGGGTCGAATTCGCCCCACTGCTCTGCCAGCCGGGCAAACAGCGCGGGCCTGGCAACAGCCTCGCGCAGCGTCCGCTGGACGGCCTCAAGTTGCCGCGGCGCATCGAGCCTGACCTTCGTCTGGTAAAACACTGCGCGCATTTCATCCTTGATCAGCGGCAGCACATCGGCCTGAAAGTCGAGCTGCCCGCCGCCGTTTTGCTTGCGCAGGTCTCCAATGGCGACGGCGGTAAAAAACAGCCGGGGCAATGCTGCATGGCGGGTTGGGTACCAGTGCGGTCTGGCATGAAACGGCAGCCCGCTGCGCGAATACATAAACACCCTGGGCTCGCGCCCTGACGGCAGATAACGCCAGCCGGCAAAGCCTGCGTCGCGCACATAGCGCCCGCCGCGCCCTTGAGTCAGGCTGGCCAGCGTGTCCATCGCCGTCAGCCCCAGCCCTTCGATGGCCACTGTTGCTCCGACGTCCTGCAGCTCGGTGGCTGAAGAAGCGTGCCCGACGGTAAGGAATAGCGCATCGACGTTCATCTCCCGAGTCAGACTGCGCAGCCTGAAACCCGGCGCATCAGACCTTGAACGGCACTTGATTACCCTTTCGGCGTAATGGCGCACCTGCACATGCGCCGGACACTGCTGCAGCAGGAATCGGTAACTGTGCTGCAAATAGCGCCCGAGCAAGGCACGCGGCACGAAGTCACCGAACGCTACCGGCCTGCCCAGCCCGTTTGTGCTGACATGACCGCGCTCGTCAAGGCGCACATCCTGAGCCCCGCACCACTGCAAAAAGGTCCAGCCCGCCGGCTCGCACGCCGGGAACGCCGAAGAAAACGCGGATAATTGGCCGGCCATTGTATTGAGCATCAGGTAATCCGGCTGCTGCGCAGAATGCAGCCCGCTGCCTGGAGGCTGTGGGTCAAATACCTCGATCTGCAACGGTTGCTGATCGGCATGCCGACTCATGCCAATCAGTTGCTCCAGAATGCTCAGCCCGCGTGAGCCCATGCCGATAATGGCGACGGTTTGCGTCTGCACGGCCATCACCAGCGGTTCGACTCAAAGAAGAATCGCGGCACCGGCAGCGCGCTGCCCTCTGCAAGCGCCTGGCGATACACACGCTGGCCCACGGCAAGGTCGAGCACGCCAAGGCCGAATGGCGAGAAGATCGATGCGCGATCCGGGCTCAATTCCACCTGGCCGGTCATCAGTTGCGCCAGCGTGCCGGTAATGAACGAACGGTGCTGATAGTGGCGCACCGCAAGGTCAGGCGACGTCTGAGCCTTGAGGCAATGCTCGACGTCATCAAGGATGTTGTCGGCCTGAGCGATAACCTCCGGCCCCAGATCACGCAGTGAGATATTCAGCACCACTTGCCCTGGGCGAAACACCGGTTCCAGAACGTAAGGGCGCGGCGCGGTGGTGGCGAATACCACCACATCGGCCTGCAGGCAGGCGTGCAGGTCCGTTTGCTCGCCGTTCAACCGATGCCGACCGGCAGCGTGGCTGATCAAGGCCAGCGCTGAATCCTCGTGCTGATCGAAGACGCTTACCGAGTCCATCGCCCAGCCATCGCTGACAAACATGTCGAGAATGGTTCTGGCGATGAAACCGGCACCGATAAACGCCATTCGCCTGACGTAGCGCTGCTGACGATTCATCCAGCGTGCACCAAGTACCGCCGAGGCTGCGGTGCGCATGGCGCTGATCCGCGAGGCTTCCAGGCAGGCAAACGCATAGCCGGTCACAGGGTCATTGAGGATCAGCACCGCCGATGCACGTTGCAGGCCGGTGTCGACATTGCCCGGAAAGCTGGAGATCCACTTGATGCCGCTGACAGGCTGATCACCCGACAGGCTGGCGGGCAAGGCAATGATGCGATTGGCCGGCACCTCGGGAAAGCGCAGAAAATAGCTGTCGGGGTTGACCGTGCGCCCGGCCTCATGGGCCAGATACGCGGCCTGCACGTCGTCGATACAAGCCAGCGGATCAGCCGCCAGCAGCCGCGCCGTCACTTCCCCGTCAACCACATGAAAAGCCGCCTGCGCTAGGCGCCCGGCCGCCACCTCACAAGTTGAACACACACCCTGTGGGCGCGAGCTTGCTCGCGAAGGCGTCACCAATGAACCACCGCTTTCGCGAGCAATCTCGCGCCCACAAAGAGGTGTATTTTTACTGTTCGAGAGGTCTGTCAGGGTCATGCTCAGCACTTCACGGCCGAAGCGCTGCTCGACCCATTGGTCGTCGTACAGCGTGTCTAGGTAGCGCTCGCCCCAGTCAGGCGACAGCGCAACCACCACCGAGCCCGGCTCTATCCGCTCGCGCCAGGCGTGCACAGCTGCGATCACCGTTGCCGTCGAGCCGCCGACCAGCATGCCTTTGCTGCGCGCCAGAATGCGGCACATGGCAACAGCGTTTGCTTCCGGGACCATTTCCAGTGCGTGAATACCATCGCCATTGAAGATCGGCGGCCGCTGACTGGTGCCCAGACCCGGTATGAAACGACGGCTGGCCGGGGTGCCAAAGGTCACCGAGCCCACGCTGTCGACGGCGATGATTTTGGTGGTCGGATGGTGTCGCTGAAAATGCTGCAGGCAGCCCATCAGCGTGCCAGTGGTTCCGGCCCCTACGAAGAGATAATCGACATGGCCGAAATGCCGACTGATCGAGTGCGCCGTGGTCCGCGCATGGGCTCTCGGGTTGGCCGCGTTCTCGTATTGATTGAGCCAGACGTAACGCGGATCGCTGGCCACTTTCTCGCGAATCAGCGCGATGCGTGTGCCGAGAAACCCGCCGTTGGCATCCGGAATCTCGACCTGGATGACCTGCGCGCCATAACTGCGCATCATGCGGATGTTGTGGCTGGAACTGTTCGGATCGACCACGCAGGTAAAGGGAATCCCGCGCTCGGCGCAGATCATCGCCAGCGCCACACCCAGGTTGCCGGATGAAGACTCGATCAGCGTCGTCTGTGGCCCAAGCAGGCCCCGGGCCTGCACGTCATTGACCAGGCCGACGGCGGTCTTGAGCTTGATCGAGCCCGCGGGGTTGAGTGACTCCATTTTCAGGAAAAAATCGGGACCCACACCCGTGACCTCGAGGAAGGTCTGGTCGTGAACAATGTCGCCAAGGCTTTGATACCCAAGAGCTTTGTGCATAAGGTTCACGTCCACTGTGCCAGCAACGGTGCGTCGGTCGCAGGCTCAACAGCCCGCTCAAGAGCACTGGCAATCCGCCCGGCACGCAGCGCCATCAGCGAAAACGACTGGCTGTCGCTGATACCGTGGCTGCGCTCGGAAAGACCGTTGACCCAGATATTCACGTCGCACGCGCCTTGAGTTGCAACCCGGTAATCGCGGTCGATCAGCAGCCCGCCATCCACGTCGGCTGCCAGCCAGGGCTGCAACCCGCTCAGCAGCGGCGGGATCAGGTACTGCTGGTAGCCGGTGCCAAGCACCACGGCATCGACTTCCAGCACCCGAGTGCGTTGGCTGAAGGTGTCGGTGAGCTCGACGCGGTAACCGTCGGCAGTGTGTTCGATGGCGCTGATCACGCTGTAGGCATAGGTGTGCAAGCGCGTGCGACCGGCGATGGAGTCCTCGTAGATCAGTGAAAACAGCTTCTGCCTTTCATCCGGGTCAATGCCGGCGTAATTGGTCGAGCGGCTCCAGTCGAGAAAACGCTGGCGCGCTGCGGGGTTCAGGCTGTGGAAGTAATCGACGTGATCGGGGGCAAATACCCGGTTGGGAAACTGGCCCAGTTGGGTGAGTTTGAAACCGGCGCAACGGTGCACTGAGTGCACCTCGATGGCCGGGTCGCGGCTGACCAGTTCCAGCACCGATTCGCTGGCGCTCTGCCCCGAGCCCAGCACCAGCCAGCGCTTGGGCAGTTGCTTGCCAAAGGCTTGCAGACGGGTCAGAAACCGGGACGTGTGAAACAGCGTCGGGCCGAGCAGCGCCTCAAACGCTTGCGGGATGCGTGGCGCGCTGCCACTGGACAGCACCAGATTGCGCGTAGCGAAGCTGCCTTGCGGCGTGCGCACGCGTACTTCCTGCAGTCGGCCATTGCGGATCACCGGATCGATCTCGGTGACCGGCGTATCGAAGCGGGTGTGACCATCGACTTGCCGGGAGACCCAGCCCAGGTAATCCGACCATTCGTGGCGACTGGCCGGACGGCCCAGCAAGCCGAAATCAAACATCCGCCCCTGATCCTTGAGGTACATGGCGAAAGAGAAGCGGCTGCGCGGGTTGCGCGGCGTCACCAGGTCGCGAAACACATGATGATTGATGTCGGTCCCGGCCAGCAGCAGCTCGCGATGCCATTGGGTGTCCGGCGCAGCTTCCAGATAACCGATTGAAAGATCGCCCAGAGGCTGACTGGCCTCCCGTGCATCTTCAAAGGCGCAGGCCAGCGCAATGCCGGCCGGGCCGAAACCGATACATATGGCGTCAGAATGCAAAGAATGTGGTGTCGAGTTACCCATGAAGTTCCTGTCCTTAGAGTTGGCGTAAAGCACTGTTCTTGGTGTGTGCGGTCATCAGATCGCGGGACATAACCCGGCAGGGCCGAGGTTCCAGAGGCGCGTCAACGCGCTTCGGCATTCGCCCTGATCGAAGCTGACGACACCCAGTGGCGTGTTGAAAATGGTGCGACGCAATTGGTCCGGCAGTGGCTCGGCGTACCCGTTGCCATTGCCCAGTTCGGCCAGCACGTAAAGCATCAGCAGGCTTTCGCGGAAATAGATGTGTGGCTCGGCAGCGAACAGCGCCCGGTGCAGCGCGCTGGCCTGACACATCTGTGCCGTGCTGTCGGGTCCGCCGAAACCGATAACGAAGGTAGTGCGCTCATGTTTCGAAGCGACGCCCAGATACGGCGACGCTGCGTCGTCCGTCAGCACCAGCGGTCGAGTGCTGCCCGCCAGCCGACGCGCCTGCCAATGCTCGCGACTGGTCTTGAGACGCCCGGCAAACACCTCCACGTCGGCGCACTCGCGTTCGTTGACCCGCTGCAGACCGGCGCGGGCCAGTACTGCGCCGATGGCAACAGCCAGCGACTGCCCATGTGCGCTGTTATCGGCCTGCACGTGTACGCGCGGCCACTGACGAGACGCCAGCCAACTGACCAGATCGCCCGCCAGTTGCCGGTCCGAGGGGCAGAACCGAAACACGTTGGGGTGCTCCAGCGTCAGCCGGTCAATCGTTGCCGCAGGCGTCAGCAGTGCGATACCGGCCTGCTGATACAGCGGCGCGGCACTGATCGCGGCGTCCGAAGAAAAATGGCCAACAACCACATCGGCTTGCCAGTCGATCATTTGTTGCGCCGCCTCAGCGCCGCGAGCCGCATTGGCTCCGTCATCGAGAAAGTGCCACTGCACCCGCGCAAGGGCCGGAATGCAATTGCGCGCCACTGCCAGCGCCCGCATGAACGTCCGTGCATGCGGTGTGTCAGCGGGATTGAACAGCGCGCTGACGCCTACCCGCAACGCAGGCATACACGACGCGCCCGGCATCATGGCTGCCCCCCCGCCAGAACGACGTTCGGCATTGATCGGCGCGGCGAAAAGGCAGACCAGCCCGGGCATGACCGATCTGTTTGCGCCAGGTGCGCGCGCAGTTGCTCGACCGCAATCTGAGCGATGCCGGGAGCAAACTTGAAACCCAGCCCCGACATGCCTGCGGCCAGATAAACCGGACTCTGCTCGGCGCAGAAACCCAACAGCGGGCGACCATCGGCGCTGTAGCTGTCGAAACCCGGCAGCACGTCCAGTACACGAGCATTGCCTGCCAAGCCGCACAGTTGATTGATACGCGTGCAGGCATCCTCGGCATGCCGCGCATCAGGCCTGGCCAACTCCTCAAGCCACAGACCGCTGTCGCGCAGGCCACAGCCGGTCTGCACGATCGTGCGGGTCAGCGGGATGGCGTAGCTCTGGGTGACGGCATCGATCACCGGCAGGCCCCAGTCGCTTTCAGTCACTACCCGAGCGAGAGGAATCGAACGCGCTTCCAGCCCTGCCTGCAACAAAGAGTGCCGCAACGGTAGCGGCAACAGATGCTGACTCCAGCCACCTGCGGCCACCACCACTGCCCGGCAACGCAGCGTCGCATCGCCCATTTCGATGTGGACAAGGTCAGGCGCCCGGCACTCGATGGCCTTGATCTCACGATGTTCCAACAGCAAGCCTTGCCGGCGGACCACCTGACACAGCGCAGCAACGGCCTGGCGCACGTTGCCGACGCAGGCGTGGGCCTCGAACAGGTTGATCCGCTCGGCTGCCGCACACTGCCGATAGCGCTCGCCGTCGAGTTCATGGCCTGCCAGCAGACGCATCGGGTAACGCGCGTTGCCGTACTGTTCGATGGCGCGGCACACCGTGCCCAACTGGTCGGCAGCGGCCCGATAGATCACCCCGGTGCGCGTTAAAGCGCGGGCATACGTGCCCGCGAAAATGCCGTCGTTGATCAACCCGATGGAATACGCCGCCAGTTCCATCAGCAGCGGATCGGTGTCGTAAAGACGCACCAGCCCGCCGGAGTACCCGCTCGCCCCCAGGCTGCCGGCCGCGCCTTTGTCGATCAAGACGACAGACACACCTGCGCTGCACAGCTTCGCCGCGATACTGGCGCCGGTGATCCCTGCGCCAACCACCGCTATCTCATAATCGATGAACATTGTGGTGCATCCGTTCAGATGGAGTATTCAGCGGCCGAGCCGTTCATGAGCGTGGCGTTGACCCGGGCTTCGGGCAGCCCGAATGCGGTGATGAGCTGCGCTGACCTATCCGGAATCAGCGCTTTGCCGGCCACCGCGATGAACGCCGCCAGGTGACTGACAGGGCGGCCCTCGGCCAAACGAGCGCGGGTGATGGCAATCGCATCCAGCAGAACACGAGCCAAGCCTTTCATGGAGAACTGCGCAGGCTCTGCGGCGCGGGTCCATTGCAGGCGCAAGGCTTCCAGCAAACCGGCATCCGTCCCGCAGACACCGCTCCATCCACTGTCGTCGCGACTTTTTGCGGCCTCCAGCAAGGCGGGGAAAAAGCCATTGAACAGCTCTTCCCGCCATTCAAAGAAATGCGTCATTCGAAAATCGCCCTCGCTGTCCTCAGGCGCAATGCTCGCCAGGTACAGGCGCGCGCTGTCGGCGCAGGCCTGACGGGCCAGATCGCCAACCCAAATCGCATGGTTGCGGCTGGTCGACAGATTCAGGCCATCAAGTTTGAGGAACTGATTGGGCACGAAGCGCTGGCGGACCTTGATGCCCTGCAGCACCGACAATTGCGCCGGGTAGACGATGGCGTGGCTGAACACGCAGTCAAAACCGAGAAAGTGCACCAGCGTGCCCTGCCCCGACTGCCAGTACTGACCAAACAGCTCGGGGCGGCCGATGCTGTCGGCGTACTCACGAAACGCAGCCATGTAGCCGGCCAGCCCCATGAACCAGGTATGCACCCGACACGCGCCGTCGGCTTGCAAGTCGAGCCCGCCGTCACCCGGGCGCGTCACGCCCCAGTCGTGCAGGTGCTCCAGCGTGTCGCGCAACCAGCTGTCGAGGGGCTTGCGCCACGCCTGACCGAGCAGGCGATTACCCAGTTGCGGCTTGAAATCAGCCAGTTTGAGAAACGCCCGATGCGCGGTTTTCCACTGCGACGGCTGCTGGCAGAGCTTGCAGTGCAAGCCGCTCATTAGTTCTGCGTCGGGGGCCTGGGCGCAGTTCTCGCACTGGCTGGCATCCGACTCCGCGCCACAATAGTTGCACTGGCCACGGGCAAACGCCTCGTAACCCCAGACAGCACAATCAGGGCAATAAGGCTCGCTGGAGTCGCGAAACTCGATCGCCCCGGCGTCGCGCAACGCCGTGAACACTTCGCCCACCGCTTCGGCGAACCAAGGGTTATTGTGCGGACGCATCCAGTTGTCGGGCTTGATATTGATCGCCGCCAGCGAGGCTTCGATGCGATCCGAGTTGCGATGGGCCAGCACCACCGGATCGACGCCCTGCTCCAGCCCCTTGCGCAACATGTAGGACTGGTAATCGTCGGAATAGGAGACCAGCACGCAGTCGTGACCGCGTTGGCGCTGCACACGGGTGAACACATCGGCGGCCAGAAACGGGCCGGCAATATGGCCGATGTGCAGGTCACCGTTGGGGGTCGGCGGCGTGATGGTCACGATGAACTTACTCATCGAGGCACCCCGTGGTTTCGCTGTGCTGCGCGACGAAGGCGTTGACGTGGTTCATGTCCCACCACACCACGTAGAAGTGGAAGTCCTCGGTGGAATCATTGATGACGTAGTGATCGGTGTGTTTCGGAATGGCGGCAATGTCGCCCACCGCAAAATCCATCTGTCTGTCACCCACCACCAGCCGCGCATTGCCCTTGATGGCAATGAAAATCTCTTGGTCGATCTGGGTGTGCGCCGTGCTGCTTGTGCCGGGGCGGACCACGCACCAGCCACCGGCGAACGGCATCGGATAACCTTCCCACGGCAGCAGACGGCTGCCGTCGAGCCCGTACTCATGTACAAGGGCGTCAAATGGGGTTTTACGGTGTATATCGAACTTTTCCATGATCAGTCCCGTACGTTTCAAGTGCGGTAAAGCATGAAATTGTTGCCGGATGTTGGCTATCCGATTGCCGGATAGCTCGGGGGTGAGTCATCGAATTTCTGGATGGCTGTGGCGCCAGGCGGTTCGCCGACCTATCTTTTTTGCCAATGACTGGTATCGATAACGCTGATAATTGAATCGAGGGCTGCGGTGTTACCTTCGTCGGCGATGAATCGAACATATCTCCCGGCCTCGCGAATCCGCGTCACGAGGTCAGTGAATGACTGCTCTGCTTCATCACTCCTTTGGTTAGATCTTTAAGCCATCTCACATTGCGTGCGGTGGCTTTTTTTTGCGTTTTCATAACCCTTTAAAGATCGAAGCCGTCCACCACATTACGGCGCTCGTTCTCACTGCGCATGTCGTAGCTGGCGGTGGTCGAGATATGCGTGTGATGGGCCAGTTTCTGGGCAATCGACAAATCGAACTCTTCGATTACCCGGGTGATAAACGAACGGCGGAAATCGTGCGGCATGATGTCCACGCCAACCTGCCGCCCGCGCTGCTTGGCGATGAAGTAAATGGCGTGTTTGGTAATTCTGTCGCGGGTGATGTGGCTGCCGCGTCGAATACGGTTGAACAGAAACAGGTCATCGCCCTGCCCCGGCTGGAGGCACGAACGGCGCAGTTCCAGCCAGTCGTTCAACGCCTTGAACGCCCATTCGGGTGCGTATTTGATCAACTGCTTGTTGCCCTTGCCCATGACCCGCAGGCTGCGTTCGGCAAAATCAATCTGGGCCAGGTCCAGATTGACCGACTCGGATTTGCGCATTCCCGACCCGTACAGGATGGCGATGATTGCGGCATCACGCCGCCCTTGCGGCCTGGGGTCTGCTGCACAGGCTTCCATCAGTTCACGAATCAGCGTGCGGCGGATGTTGCGGCCCTTGGCCAGTCGCGTGCCGCTGACCGGTTTGATCGAGCGGATCTTCAACAATTGATCGTGGCTGATCAGGTCGTGCCGCCAGGCTTCGTTCATCACGCCGCGAATGGCATTCACGTACAACGAAGTGGTGTTGGGTGCGTAATCATCTTCGCGCAGCGTGGCCACCAGCGCAGTGACATGGCCGGGCTGCAATGTGTGCCAGGGGATGTCATGAATATCCACGTCAGCCATGCCCAGCCGGTCAGCCGCATCCTGTAGCACGTAGGTCATGGTCAGGCGGCTTGAAGGGGCAAGACGGTCGAGGTATAGCCGCAACGGCTTGTTGACGTCCGGCAACGAAGGCTGGCTGATGACGCGTGCAGTCTGGTCGGTGTGCGGGTCTTGCGGCATGTGCAGCGACGCCTTTTCGGGTGCAAGTGCGTGGAGAATAGCCCCTGCGCTCTTTGTTCGTGATTCGTGTCAGGCGGCTGACTTTAGCACGGGGGCTTTGGCCCGGCACTCTCCACTCGGCACGCGCTCAGCGCAACGGGCAATCCTCGGTAACACCTTGCCGCTTGAACGAAGCCCAGCCTGAGATAGCGTTGGGCGTCTTTCCCACACCGACAGTGAGCACGTACCTTGACCCTGGCGACCCAATCCATTGCACGTCGTAAAGCGGCTGCCGGTTTCTGGCTGTTGGCCCATCAGGTCAGCCAGCGCAGCGAAGCCGAGAGACTGGCGAACATCCGGGCTGGTTTTGCGCCCGGCTGGATACGCGCCGTACGCGACGCGCTCAGCCTTTGCCCGCAGCAAATGGAAGCGTTGTTTAACGCGTCGATGTCAACGCTGGAACGCCGCCAGCGTCAGCAGCAGCCGTTGAGTCTGGTGGCCTCGGAGCGTCTGGATCGCGTCGCGATGATTGCCAGTCACGCCATGCGCGTGTTTGAAACACCCGAGCGCGCTGGCAAATGGCTGATCACCCGCAATACGGCACTGGGTGGTCACACGCCGTTGCACTTATGCGACACCGGAATTGGCAGCGCTCAGGTGCAGCAGGCGCTTGAAGCCTGCGAGCGAGCCTGAACGGTAACAATAGTGACAAGCTGACTCAGCGTGCGGTGTCCACCACCACCCGACCGCGAACCTGACCTGCGATCAGTTGCGGGGCGATGTCGATCACCTCACTCAGGCCGACCTCCCGGCTGATCAGCGGCAGCAGCGACAGGTCCAGATCATTCGCAAGCCTGGACCAGGCTTCAAGCCGGTCAGCACGAGGGCGTGTCACGCTGTCGATGCCGGCCAGCGTGACGCCACGCAAAATGAAGGGCGCCACCGAGCCCGGAAACTCCATGCCCTGCGCCAGGCCACAGGCCGCCACCACGCCGCGATAACGAATCCCGGCGCACACATTGGCCAGGGTGTGGCTGCCCACCGAGTCAATCGCCGCCGCCCATTGCTCCCTGGCCAACGGCCGCCCCGGTTGCGACAAGGTTTGACGATCGATAATCTGCGCCGCGCCAAGCGTGTGCAGGTACTCGCTTTGCGCCACGCGCCCGGTTGAGGCGATCACCTGGTAACCCAGCCTGGAGAGAATTGCAATGGCAAAGCTGCCGACGCCGCCATTGGCGCCGGTCACCAGCACGTCGCCGTGTTCCGGCGTCACGCCGTGTTTTTCCAGAGCAATCACGCTGAGCATGGCCGTATAGCCTGCCGTGCCTATGGCCATTGCCTGCGCAGGCGTAAAGGCTTGCGGCAAGGGGATCAGCCATTCGCTTTTCAAACGAGCTTTTTGCGCCAGGCCGCCCCAATGGCCTTCGCCCACGCCCCAGCCATTGAGCAGCACCGTGTCGCCCGCCTTGAATTCAGGCGTATCGCTGGCTTGGACCGTACCCGCTAGGTCAATGCCCGGCACCATTGGAAAGCTGCGAACAATCGGGCTTTGACCGGTGATCGCCAGCGCGTCCTTATAGTTGAGCGTGCTGTGCGACACGTTTACCGTCACGTCACCTGGCGGCAATTGCGCTTCGTCGATATCGGTCAGCTTGACGTTGTAACCGGCTTCATTCTTGTCGATCAAAATGCCCTTGAACATGTGCGCCTCCAATTTAGACTGATCGTCTTTAAATGCCCCTGAGAAGAAGCGGGCCTGAGAAATCATTGCGGCAAGCCACGAAGATAGCCGGCAATAAAGGTGTTCAATGGATTGTCACTTTTGACCAGCCGCGCGCGAAGCACCGCTCCTTCCCAGCCGATCCAGAAAAAAGCCGCCAATTCGTTGCAGTCAGCGCGCCTGGACAATTCGCCACAGGCTTGTGCAGCGCTCAGGCAAGCGGCCAGTTTCGACTGCCAATCGAGGAAAATCTGTTCCAGCGTGCCGCGAAACCCTTCCGGCAACAGGCCGACTTCCTGACCCAGATTGCCGACCATGCACCCGCGCCGATAGTCGTGTCGGGCCATGCCGTGCTTGGCGCTCTGAACGAAACCGACCAGCCGTTCCAGTGGCGACAGCGCTTCGTCCAGCAGCCAGCGGTCCAGGCGTTGGGCGAAATAACGCGAATATTCTTCCAGCACTGCCCGGCCAAAGGCCTCTTTGCTGGGGAAGTAGTGATAGAACGTATCCGATCCACGAACCCCACATTTCAAGCCACTGGCTGACGCCTGATGCTGTGCTCCCGTTTTCTTTCAGGAGCCAGCACCATGATGCGACCCGACGCCAAAGTCGAGAAAGTCTACCTCTATCCCAAACCCGTGGATTTCAGAAAATCCATCGATGGCTTAGCTGCTTTGGTCGAGTTGGATATTAAAGTGGCGGTCTTTGATCCGGTGCTCTTTGTCTTTCTCAACAAATCCCGGAATCGAGTGAAGATTTTGTATTGGGAGCGTAACGGCTTCTGCCTTTGGCTCAAGCGTCTCGAGTCCGAGCGTTTCAAAATCTCGCCAGATGATGTCGACGAAGCCATTGTGCTGACGGTTCAGGAATTGAATTGGCTGCTGGATGGATTTGATCTGTGGCGCAACCGTCCTCATAAGATTTTGACTCCAAGGTTTGTTGCCTGACGGGTATAATCCAGGGCATGCGACCATTGCCCGACAACCTTCCTGACGATCCCGTATTGCTCAAACAGATGCTGCTTGAGAGCTACGAAGCACGCTCGCGCGAACAGGAAGTTAAAGACGCCTACGCCACTCACATCGTTGATCTCAAAGAGCAGATCAAGCTGCTGCGTGACCGTATTTTTGGTCGAAAGTCCGAACAAACCGTCGAGCCTAATACCCCTCAACTTGCCTTGTTCAATGAACCTGAAAGCGAGCCTATGCTCCCGGTCGGCGATGCTGATGAGGAAGTAGTTGCTCCTGCGCCACGCCGTGGCAAGCGCAAGCCACTGTCGGCTGATCTGCCGCGCATTGAAGTCATCCACGAGCTGCCCGAACACGAACTGACCTGTGCCTGCGGTTGCCGCAAGCATGTCGTCAGCGAGGAAACCAGCGAGCAACTGGATATCGTGCCGATGCAGATTCGGGTGATCAAACACATCCGCAAAGTCTACGGCTGTCGTGGCTGTGAGTCGGCACCGGTCACAGCCGGCAAGCCTGCGCAGTTGATTGAAAAGAGCATGGCCAGCCCCAGCGTGTTGGCCATGCTGCTGACCACCAAGTATGTCGACGGCTTGCCGCTGCATCGTTTTGAAACGGTGCTAAGCCGACATGGCATAGAAATCCCGCGTCAAACGTTGGCCCGCTGGATTATCCAGTGCGGCGAACATTTGCAGCCGCTGTTAAATCTGATGCGTGATCGATTGCTGGAAAGCCCGGTCATCCACTGTGACGAAACCCGCGTTCAGGTACTGAAAGAACCAGATCGAGACCCGACCAGCCAATCCTGGATGTGGGTACAGGCCAGCGGGCCTCCAGATCATAAAGTCGTATTGTTCGACTACACTTCCAGCCGCGCGCAGGACGTACCGTTACGGCTGCTGGAAAGTTATCGCGGCTATGTGATGACTGATGATTACGCGGGCTATAACGCGCTGGCGTTACAACCGGGCGTGGAGCGCTTGGCGTGTATGGCCCATGCGCGGCGCAAATTTGTCGAAGCACAAAAAGTGCAACCTAAGGGCAAGACCGGGCGTGCCGATATCGCGCTGACGATGATCAATAAGCTGTACGGTATCGAGCGCGAATTGAAAGACGGCAGCGACGAACAGCGCTTTACCGGTCGGCAGGAGAAAAGCCTGCCAATCTTGGCTCAGTTGAAAAGCTGGCTGGATAAAACTCAGTCCCACGTGACGCCGCAAAGCGTGCTGGGCAAGGCAGTTGGTTATCTGGCGAATAACTGGAGTCGGCTGAAGCGTTACGTGGAAGCCGGCTTTTTACCGATCGACAACAACCCGGCAGAGCGCGCAATAAAGCCGTTTGTTATTGGGCGCAAAGCCTGGCTGTTCAGCGACACGCCTAAAGGCGCCACCGCCAGTGCACAGATCTATAGCTTGGTCGAGACCGCCAAGGTCAACGGCCAGGAGCCCTATACGTGGCTGCGCCACGTACTGGAGAGGTTGCCACTTGCGCAGTCGGTGGCCGACTATGAGGCGTTGCTGCCGTGGAACTGCTCACCGGAAATGCCAAGATAAACGGAAGCCGCATCTGATGGTAGGTGTGGTTGGTGGATCGCTTACGATAGAACGACCCTTTGGGAATGCCGACTTCCTTGAGAATGTAATCCAGCCCGGTGGCCGAAAAGCTTTGCTCGGTCAGCACCTCCAGACCGCGACGTAGCAGTACCTCGCGGGTTTCGAGGTTGTCGCGGTCCACTTTCGGTGGCCGGCCGGGGCGTCTGGCTTTAATGGGTAATTGAGTCATGCGGGGATATTAGACCGATCGTTTCTTATGTCAACCAAGCTACGCGAGCCTGACCTTTTGTCGGCAATGCCGGTTGCCATTCACGGGCGTCTCACGCTCAATGACCACTACCTGATTACCTGGGAAACGGAGAACACATGAGCCAATGGCCTGATACTCGTATTCTTGAACTGTTCGACATCGAACTGCCTGTTCTGCAGGCGCCCATGGCTGGCGCCAGCAGTTCGCCGATGGCCATCGCTGTAGCAAAAGCAGGAGGCCTGGCGTCACTGCCCTGCGCCCTGCTGACGCTCGATCAAATCAACGAGCAAGTCACGGTTTTTCGACAGCACGCCGGAAGCGCCCCGCTCAATCTGAATTTTTTCTGCCACACACCCCCAGAATACAATGCTGATCGCGCTGAACGCTGGAAGCAGGCGCTCAAGCCTTATTACGAAGAGCTGGGGGCTGACTTCGATGCGCCGACGCCGGTCTCCAACCGAGCACCTTTCGACAGCGCCACCTGCGCACTGGTCGAGCGCCTGAAGCCTGAGGTGGTGAGTTTTCACTTCGGCCTGCCAGAGCAAGCATTACTGGAACGTGTCAGGGCCACCGGCGCGAAAATCATCTCTTCCGCAACCACGGTTGAAGAAGCCGTCTGGCTGGAGCAGCAGGGTTGCGATGCGGTGATTGCGATGGGCTATGAAGCGGGCGGCCATCGGGGGCTGTTTCTCAGTGATCAACTGCACACCCAGGTCGGCACCTTTGCGCTGGTGCCGCAGATCGCCGATGCCGTGAAGATCCCGGTCATTGCGGCGGGCGGCATCGCTGATGGGCGCGGGGTTGCAGCCGCGTTTGTGCTGGGCGCCTCGGCGGTTCAGGTCGGCACGGCCTATCTGTTCTGCCCGCAAGCCAGCGTCAGCGCACTGCATCGTCAGGCCTTGCTCGATGCCACAGACAGCCAGACGGCGCTGACCAACCTGTTCACCGGTCGTCCGGCGCGCGGCATCGTTAACCGGATCATGCGTGAAGCAGGCCCGATCAGCGCCCTCGCCCCGGCCTTTCCACTGGCAGGCGGCGCACTGATGCCATTGCGCGCTATCGCGGAAAAACAACACAGCAGCGACTTCACAAGTCTGTGGGCAGGCCAGGCGGTCGGCATCAAGCATCAACTGGATGCCACTGGGCTGACGCGGCAACTGGCTGAAAATGCGCTGAAAATTCTTTCGCCACTGTGAAACAACGCTTTCAGAAAAGCTGGCTATCGCTATATATTTAAATATATAGCGAAACGCCTTTATTCCGACGGCGTGCGTCTTCATCACTCAGGAGCTGTTTCATGCGAACGATCACGCTGCGCGCCGCCCTCAAGTTTTCTACACTGGCGCTGGCCATGTCCGGCGCCGCCTACGCCAGCGCTGATGAGGTGCAGGTCGCGGTTGCGGCCAACTTCACCGCGCCGATCCAGGCGATTGCCACCGATTTCGAGAAAGACACCGGGCACAAGCTGGTCGCAGCGTTTGGTGCTACCGGCCAGTTCTACACCCAGATCAAGAATGGCGCGCCGTTCGAGGTGTTCCTGTCGGCCGACGACACCACCCCGGCGAAGCTTGAGCAGGAAGGCGACACCGTGAAGGGCTCGCGCTTCACCTACGCCATCGGCACACTGGCGCTGTGGTCGGCCAAAGAAGGTTACGTCGACAGCAAGGGCGAGGTGCTCAAGGCCAATCAGTATCAGCACCTGTCGATCGCCAACCCAAAAGCTGCACCTTACGGCTTGGCGGCGACCCAGGTGCTGAGCAAGCTGGGCCTGACTGACACGACCAAGGCAAAGATCGTCGAAGGCCAGAGCATCACCCAGGCTTATCAATTTGTTTCCACCGGCAATGCGCAACTGGGCTTTGTCGCCCTGTCGCAGATTTACAAGGACGGCAAGCTGACCAGCGGCTCGGCGTGGATCGTACCCGACTCGTTGCATGACCCGATCAAGCAGGACGCCGTGATCCTCACCAAAGGCAAGGATAACGTCGCTGCCAAGGCGCTGGTCGAATACCTTAAAGGCCCAAAGGCCGCAGCGATCATCAAGTCTTTCGGGTACCAGCTGTAAATGCCGCTGGGGAGTGCCGATATTGCGGCGATCTGGCTGACGCTGAAGCTGGCGTCGCTGACCACCGTCATCCTGCTGATCATCGGCACGCCCATCGCGCTGTGGCTGGCGCGCACCGATTCGTGGCTCAAGGGGCCGATTGGCGCGGTCGTCGCCCTGCCCCTGGTGCTGCCACCGACCGTCATCGGTTTTTATCTGCTGCTACTGCTCGGGCCTAACGGCGCGGTGGGGCAACTGACCCAAAGCCTGGGGCTGGGCACGCTGACGTTCAGCTTTACCGGGCTGGTCATTGGCTCGGTGCTGTACTCTATGCCGTTCGTGGTGCAGCCGTTGCAGAATGCCTTTGCAGCCATCGGTAGTCGCCCGCTGGAAGTCGCCGCCACCTTGCGGGCAGGGCCTTGGGATACGTTCTTTCATGTGATTCTGCCGCTGGCAAAGCCCGGCTTTATCACCGGGGCAATTCTGGGCTTTGCTCACACGGTCGGCGAGTTCGGCGTGGTGCTGATGATCGGCGGCAACATTCCTGAAAAGACCCGCGTGGTGTCGGTGCAGATCTTCGATCACGTCGAGTCCATGGAGTACCTGCAAGCGCACTGGCTGGCCGGCGCGATGCTGGTGTTTTCCTTTCTGGTGCTGTTGGCGCTTTATTCCAGCGGCAAATCCAAAACGGGTTGGGGCTGATTCATGGTATCGCCGATAGAAGTCCGCCTGCAGATGACCTACCCGGAGTTTACGGTGAGTACCGACCTGGCGCTGCCCGGCGCGGGCATCACGGCACTGTTCGGCCCGTCCGGTTCGGGCAAGACCACCTGCCTGCGTTGCATCGCCGGGCTGGAAAAAGCCGAACAGGGTTTTATTCGTGTTCATGACGAAGTCTGGCAGGACAGCGAAAACGGAGTCTTTCTGGCCCCGCACAAGCGCGCAATCGGCTATGTCTTTCAGGAAGCCAGCCTGTTTGACCACTTGTCGGTGCGCGCCAACCTGGAATTCGGCCTGAAACGCATTCCGCGCCCGCAACGCCGCATCGAGTTGCAGCAGGCGACCGAGTTACTCGGCATCGATCACTTGCTGGAACGTCGCCCTGACAAGCTGTCCGGAGGTGAGCGCCAACGCGTCGGCATCGCACGGGCCTTGCTGACCAGCCCACGCCTGATGCTGCTCGATGAGCCGCTGGCGGCGCTGGACACTAAACGAAAGGGTGAAATCCTGCCCTATCTGGAGCGCCTGCACCGCGAGCTGGACATCCCCATGCTGTATGTCAGCCACGCTCAGGACGAGGTGGCGCGGCTGGCCGACCATCTGGTGTTGCTTGAGGCCGGCAAGGTGCTGGCCAGCGGCCCGATCCGCGAAACACTGGCGCGCCTGGACCTGCCGCTGGCCATGGGCGACGATGCAGGCGTGGTAATCGAAGGCACGGTCAGCGCCTACGACCGCCATTATCAACTGCTGACCGTCACCCTGCCGGGCAGCAACCTGTGCATGCGCGTCGCACACGCCGAACTGCAGATCGGCACCCTGCTCCGCGTCAAGGTTCAGGCCCGGGACGTCAGCCTGAACCTGCAGTCCGACGACCACAGCAGCATCCTAAACCGGCTGCCGGTCACGGTGCTGGAAGAAGCGCTTGCCGACAACCTCGCCCATGTGCTGGTTAAGCTCAATGCGGGCGGCACGCCTTTGCTGGCGCGTATCACCCGCTACTCCAGCGACCAGTTGAACCTGCACAGAGGCCAGACACTGTGGGCGCAGATCAAGGCGGTCGCGGTGCTGGCATAACACTCCAAAAAACCAGTCAGGCAACAAATAAACGGCACCTCAGGAAAATGCCGAGGTCAGTGTTTTTAACTGCCTCTGGAAATCAGCCATGCCTGACTCGACTGCCATCAGCCCGCCCGCCAGTGACCTGCATTACGTAGACGACACTCAACCGGGCCTGACCCGCAAGATACTGCGCGAAAAATTTGCCTACTTCGACACCCAGGGCAAGCGCATCAAGGACGAGTCGGAGATCAAGCGCATCAACGCACTGGCAGTTCCACCCGCCTACACCGATGTGTGGATCTGCGCCGACCCGATGGGTCATCTGCAGGCCACCGGGCGCGACGCTCGTGGTCGCAAACAGTATCGCTACCACCCGCGCTGGCGCGAGATTCGTGATCAGGACAAATATTCGCGCCTGATCGAGTTCGGCCACGCGCTGCCCAAGGTGCGCAAGCAGATCGAAGCGCAGCTCGCGCAGCCGGGCATGGGTCGGGAAAAGGTCATGGCGACGGTTATTTCACTGCTCGACGCGACACTGATCCGCATCGGTAACAGCCAGTACGCCAAGGAAAACCGCTCTTACGGCCTGACCACCCTGCGCAACAAGCATGTGGAGGTCAAAGGCGGTCAGATTCTCTTCGAGTTCCGCGGTAAAAGCGGCGTCGAACACAAGGTCAGCGTCAAAGACCGGCGCCTGGCCGGTGTCATCAAGCGCTGCATGGAACTGCCGGGGCAGAACCTGTTCCAGTATCTGGACGACGACGGCGTGCGCCATGCCGTGACCTCCTCCGACATCAACGCCTACCTGCAAAGCCTCACCGGCTCGGACTTCACCGCCAAGGACTACCGAACCTGGGCCGCCAGCGCACTCGCACTCGCCACCCTGCAAAAGCTGCATTGGGAGCCGGAAGCCGACGCCAAGCGGCACATCGTCGACATGGTAAAGGCCGTTTCCAAACAACTGGGCAATACCCCGGCCATCTGCCGCAAATGCTACATCCATCCAGCGGTGCTGGAAGGCTTCCTGCTCGGCAACCTGGCCAAACTTCCCCGCTCAAGGCAGCGCAAAGGCTTGCGCCTGGAAGAAGTCGCGCTGGCCAGTTACCTGCGAATTCTTGCCGACAAGGTCGAAGCCGTGGTGAAAGAAAGCAAAGCGTGAGCCGTCTGAACCCGCCGAGCCAGCGTGAGCTGCGGCAACATTTCGTAGCCTCATGATTTGCCAAGCATTTCTGACAGGCAGGAAAGCGGCACCTTGTGCCATTTGAGTCGTTTTCACGCTTGCTTCATGGGGGCCGGGTGTATATATTCCCTGCTCTTGGCGCTACCGCCCCGATGGCGAAATTGGTAGACGCAAGGGACTTAAAATCCCTCGTCCTTTGGACGTGCCGGTTCGACCCCGGCTCGGGGCACCACTTATAGATCAAGGGCTTACGGGGCATATTGCCCGCTAGGCCCTTTTTTTGGGTCCGCAAAAACGTTCGTGGTCCGCAACTCTTGTTTCAATCCTCCTGCCACCTTAAGCCCACCGGCGACACCTCCAGATTTGAAGCACTCGACCACTGAATGCCCTCATATCAGCTGGGGTCACTCTGCGCACGTCAAATACGCCATCGACCTTGATCTCGAACAGACGCCAGTGGTGTAGAAGGGTCAACCACGCAATAAGCTTGATGACCGCAGCGCAGAATATTATTTGTCTAGTTGAATACGACAGTTTACTGACGAGACAGATCGACGTTCATTTCAAACTGCTCGATGACATCAATCATTGCCCGGCTGCTTCTCTCGATTGAGCCTTCCTGTGTCCAAAGATACGGAAAGAATGAGAAGCATTGGTCTGAGCCGAGCGCCTCCAAGTCGCTACGCCAGCCCTCCCATCGCAATCCGTCGTAGAAAAGAGCGATTCGGTCACTCAAGGCCCAGCTTAGAAAGTCCGTATAGCCAATTTCCAGCTGTTCCCACTTCAAAGTATCTGGCGCCCAGTAGTACATTTCTCCAACATCATCACCCAAGCCACCGCCATTGATAGCAAAAAACCCGCCGACGACATCGTCGGCGACAAGCAAGCAACCGTCTGCGCGACCTTCGTTCCAGTCAGCGAGATTTCGAGGCAATAGTGGATGCCCGGAACCCAAGACACGAAGCCAGCCGTGATCAATCAATAGCCCGCCCGTGTGGTAAGCAATGGTGCCCAGCGTTGATCTGGTTATCACTTGAAGACGAGTGAGAACTCTCGAGCTTTCGGCGGACGAAGGCAGTAATTGATGATTCACAGAGGCGTCTGCCAGCATTTCCTCAACCAGAGGTAATGCAGGTTCCCGATGATCTACAAGATCTTTCAATTCTTTCATTGCCGATCCATGAAAATAGTAAACGTAGTGTCAAGAGTGACTGAGGTCAGCCCTCACAGTGAAGCGAGGCGTGCGAGGCAATCCGATGCACATCCAAGGCGCCGACTTCCAAATAGACTGCGTAACCAGCGTCGCTCCAAGTCCCGCCCCACCCGCTACGCAAAGAGCAACCACATCACAATACACCTCGCCCGGCCTGGTCCAAACAGGTACAGGTCAATATCTGTTCGCCAGCGTGATCGCAGCCGTACAACTCGGGCCGCCAACCACCTGGAGCGATGGCGGCGTTACAAATGCGAGGGCACCAGCAAGCGTGAAAACGTTCAGGTTTGAAAGCGTCATTTCCACTTCCCTACCCACATGTCATGCGCGAGTGTGCAGGACCGGATCGACTGCTTACTTCTCCCTGAATATTCTTTTGCAGATTTGATCGACAACAAATGCCATCGCGATCATCCAGCTGACGAAAAATGCTGTCCGCGTGCCGTGATCTACTCCAGGTATCTCGAATCCCAGCCACGCACCTGCAAACATCAGAGGCATAAAAAAAACAAGGGCAAGGAATCGTTCTAAAAGCCTATTCACACTTGAAACTCCACGTAAAAAGCGTGAGTAAGTTTAAGCCTTTTCATGCTGCAGGAGCCCAAGACGCTGCCTTCTCGCTCTCGGAAATATGCAAGGCCACCCTTTCAATTGAAATGGATCGTAAAACCAAATCCATGAAGACGTTTCAGCAAAGTCTACCCGGGATAGCCTGTCAACGGGAGGCATGCAGATACTGAAGCACTCAGTAAAAGTGTTTTTTGATCAGCAGATGCCACTACCAAATAGCCCGGCACTGAGGCCGGGCCTTCTGATCACCCACTCCTTATCTGCGCAGGCCTAGCTGAATAAGCATCGGCAACGTCTCGCTGGACACTTGCGCCCTACCCATCACGCCCGTCGCCTCACTCTTCAGACTCGGGCATATCAAAATCAACATCAAACGCCTGATAAAATGCTTTATCGGTTTCGGCAACGATCCAGGCAAGAAGAATAACGTGATGCCCATGCTTGTCGTCAGGCAGTGTTGCTGATGTGATTTTTTTCGGGTGGAGTGCATCCCGATGTTTATCGAAAGGACTCAAGTCAAATATATCGCTCCACATCAGCCCATCGTGGGCGCCAAGTGTGAAGTGATTATCACCGACATAGTTCTTCCCCTCGAAGTCCGCTCGGGTGATGGGTGTCGTTTCATTCCAGCCGTCTTTCGTAATAAACCAACGGTAGCCGCGCGTAACATGCACGGCATGGTACTGCCATTCAACTGTAAATTCCGCTCCACGCGTTACACTCACGCGAGGCCACTTCTTAGCCTCACCCTCACCCTTGTTTTTTATTTCTTCAATAATTCCGTCATCAGTAAGGTTTACACATGCCCACCGGTCTTTTTGTCCTCCGCTCAATATAAGCCCGTCCGCTGGGGGATCAATAGGCGGCAGCTGCGGCGGTACTGGCGTGAGCGTTTTAGGTTCATCAACGCCAGGAAAGTCGTGTGCAAGACCCGCTTTCAGGTCGGGAAAGTTTTTGCCCCCTTCCATGGCGACCACTTCCCATTCCATTAACAGCCTTTTCTTCATGGCGTAGGAACCACGTGATGTAGGGTCGATCACCAAACCGTGCCTGGGTTGCACGCTAGCAGATTCACTCATGTCCATATCCTCAATTGTTGAATCAGGCATGCCTTGCCTGTTGCACAATTGAAGACCTGCTTTCAGGAACGAGATAGCTAGCAGTTCAGCCAGTAGATTTTCCGGTGAAAACCTGAAACGGGGGGCGCTTGCCAGCTGCCCTTCCCCCGCAGCTAATCTGCAGAGGCTGCACTTAAAGCATAAAGTTAATCCGGAATATATTGCCCTCAGGATCCAGCAAAACCGCCTGATACCAGTGGTAATACGTCAGATACGGCTCCTTGACCAATCTCGCCCCTAGCGCCACCGCCTGCGGCACCAGCCTGTCTACGTCGGATTGCTCCTCCACGTCGATATTTAGCAGAAACCGGCATCCGGTACTGTCAGTGAACTCATCCAGGCCCAGCAATTCGTAGGCATCGAGGGCATTGAAGCCGATGCAGGATTTGCCTGTGTCCAGCCCACGAAAAATCGGCGATCTGATCGCTTCTATTTCGCTGAAGCCGAACAATTTCGAGTAGAAACCACTCAAGGCGACGATGTCCTGGGCGAACACGTTGACGTATGAAAGTGTGCTCATGTCAGGCCACCTTGCTGCCGCCGAACGTCGTCTGTTTGACGAACTTGGCCAACAAGTGATCGCCCGAGGTGACTGGCGCATGGCGAGGCGTTGCGTCAGGCAACAGGCAACCGGGCAGACACTCGATCAAGGTGTCGTAGTTGGGCTGGTGGAAGAACACCAGCGATTGCCGACGGTTGTCCTGCTCGCTGGCCATGGGCGGGTTGACCACGCGGTGCAAAGTAGAAATCCACTGGTCGTTGGTCCATTGCATCATCAGATCGCCGATGTTGACCACGAAACCGTTCTCGACATAGGGCACATCGACCCACTCGCCCTGCTGATTGCGCACCTGCAAACCACCCAGCGCATTGTCGGGGCGCACGATGGTCAGGCTGCCGTAATCAGTGTGCGCACTGGCGCGCAATTGCCCTGCCTCGACTTCGGTCTTGATGTCCGGATAGCTGAGGCTGCGGAACATGCTGATATGGCGATCGATCCTGTCGTCGAAAAAGTACTCGTCCAGCTCCAGTGCCAATGCGAATAAGCGCATCAATGACTGGGCCAACTGGCTCATCGCGTCGAAATACGCTCGATAAGCCTCCTGAAATCCGGGCACACGCTCATCGGCCGGCCAGACGTTAGGCGCAAAGTGCGGGCCTGCCTCGGCGTTATGGTAATAGTCTTCATTCGGTACATCGCTCGGCCCGATGGAGAAGGACTCCTTGAGATCGCCCGGCGCACTTTCTTCGAGAGAATACGACAGGCTTTCCTCGGCCACTGCACTGTAACCACGCACCATTTCCGGACTGGGCCGGTCGACCTTGCGCTTTTCCGCGAGCGGCAGATCGAAGAACTGTCGGGTCAGGCGCGAGACTCGCTCAATCAATTCTGTGGGAATCTGGTGTTCGGTGATCACCAGAAACCCGATGTCCTTGCACGCCTGGTTGACTGCCTGCGCCACGGCTGCCTTGCCGTCCGGTTCTCCTGAAAAATAAGGGGCCAGGTTAATGATGGGCACATATTGCAGAGTCATACGGCTGATTCCTCTAACTGACACGACGCGCAAAAGTTTCACCGGCAAGGTGAAGGTCAGCGAGGCAAGAGCAGAAACTGTGCCACCGGGTAAATCTGCCAGATATACAGAGAGTTAGCCAAACCATGCGCTGTGATCAGATCAAGCGGTCTGAAACAGAGCGCATGGTTTAAATGCGTAAGCACCGGAAACGAGCCATAACTGCGCACATTCGCACCGCTACCGCTATGCGCCTTCGATACGTCGGATAACGTCCGCCGTGGTAGTGACCTCGCCAAACTCGTAGGCAATCGTTGTCAACGAGATACGCTGAACCTCTTCGGCCGAAACAGCGCCAAACCCTACATCCGGGTAATCCATCGCCGCGTTTGCGTCACTCAGCGCGATAACCTTGTATTCACGGTGCACGCCATCCCTGATGGTGGTTTCACAACACACATTGGTTACCGTCCCGCAAATAATGATTGTATCGACGTCTCTGGCGCGCAATACCGTGTCCAGGTCAGTATTGTGAAAGCCGCTGTAAAACAGCTTGTCGATGATCACATCGCCCGACTCGGGCGCAAGCGCATCAATGATTTCGACATCTGGGTCGTGGCGCGCAAGGATCTGGTCCACATTCGGATAAAGGTCGCGCATACGTCCGGTATCCGAACCATCGCCACGTACTGTATGGCGCAGATAGACCACCATCACCTGAGCGGCACGTGCGGCGCAAAGCAGCGTCTGGACAGGCCTGACGATGTCAGCCGTGCTTTTGACGTACAACGCGCCATGCGGCTCGCAGAAGACTTTTTGCATGTCGACGACGATGACTGCGGTTCTGCGCGGGTTGATTGGCCATTGCACAAGGGGCTTGCTCATCGGGTTTACCTCGGTTATGCCTGACAGGCTGGTTGGGCTTGCCAAGCAATAATCGTGCTGTTGGTGAACAGTGTGATTACCCGTGCTTCAAGAATACGACGCACTGCTGTTGCTATCCGGTTAGCCAGGTTTCGGAATCCCTCACTTTCCCGCGACCAATAAAAAACCCCGCAGACGTTAATCTGCGGGGCTTTGAATAGTGGAGGCCGAGGTCGGAATCGAACCGGCGTAGGCGGATTTGCAATCCGCTGCATAACCATTTTGCTACTCGGCCTCATACGTCGGATGCCTTACCGCAACATCAAACGTGGGTGAACTGCATGCGAAACCAGTATTTCCTTGGCTTCTAACCCATTGAATCTTAAGGGTTTTTTTCAATTCCGCGTTCAGGAATGGACGCAATTCTCTACTGGTTCGCAGGCCATGTCAAGAACAGGGTGAAAATAATTCACCGGGCCGGCCGCAGACGCTTGAGCCTAGCGCTCACGGGCTGCGTAAGGCTGGAAGAAACCAGAGCCCATCCATTGGGGAGTCTTTTCCGTGGTCAGGGGTTCGGCGCGCTGATAGCTGCTGGCGCTTTTCGAATAGCCTTTGTGGTCGTACTCGGCCATGTAGGGGTAAGGAAAGACCTTGCGCGTGCGGCCACGGTTGGCGACGTTGTCGGTGACCAGAAAGTCTGGCAGCGATTGTTGTGTCCGTGGCCGGCCTTTTGTGGTTTTGCCCGGTCTTGCCTGTCGGGCGACGATTGCGTCCGGTGCGTGGTTGCTCTCAACCCAGGCCATCATCGGGGTGAGCAAATCGATCACGCTGGGCCCTTCCCCGGCGCCGCAGTGATAAACGCCGGGCAGCATGTACAAGCTTTCAAACGCCTCGGTGCGTGCCTTGCCCAACTTCGCCTCCACGGCCTCGTGATATGCCAGGGTATTGAGCGGCGACACATTGGGATCGGCCCAGCCATGCCAGAGGATCAGTTTGCCGCCACGGCTGGCAAAGGGCGCAAGGTCAGGGTTGGTGGCGTCATACAGCGGATGTAGCGGGCGCAGTTTATCGAACGTGCTTTTGTCGAAGCGCAGCGTGCTCAGGTCGAACCCGGCTACGGGGTTGTTCTCGAACACCATGTTGCGAATGGCCTCTGATGCCGCCTTTTCGCTGTAGACGGTCTGCTCGGCAGTTATCGGCACGAACACACCTGCCCACCCCAGTTCCGAGCCTGGCTGCGGACCACCGACGGTCAGGCGCTCGCCGCTGTCGGGGTCTTTCGGCCCTTCGTAGAAACGTTTGACCACGGCCACTTCCTGCTGGGTGAGGCAGTTGGTGGTATCGACGGACGATGTGCACTGCACACTTGCCGGGTCGAAGTTGCAGAGGCGCGGGTCAGCGATCAGGCCGTCTATCTGCCCGTCCAGCACGTCGCACTTGGCCAGCACCGCCTTGTGCAGCAGCGGCAGCCTTGAAGCCAGCAGAATCGGTTTGCCGTCCGGGCCGATATTGGATCGGGCCATCCAGCCGTGATACAGGGTTTTCTGCACCTGAAAGTTGAGCGCCGGAGCGCCCGCGATGATGCCGTTGAAATCGTCCGGGTAGCGCTGGGCCGCGACCAGGGCTTCGCGTCCGCCATCGGAACAGCCCGAGAAGTAGGCGTATTCGGCGTGCTTGCCATAAAACGCGGCGATCAGTTTTTTCGACGCGACGGCGGTGAGGTGCACGCTGCGGTGGGCGAAGTCGGCGCGCTTCTGCGGGTCATCGCCGAACGTCACGTCCGACGCCTGATGGCCCATGTCGGTGGATGCCACGGCGAACGCGCCGGTGTTCAGCGGCTTGCAGCCCTCTGCAACGCGCACCGTCGTGTTGATGTTGCCACACAGCCCACCGCAACCGACTTGCAGGTAACGTTGCGCCCAGGTGCCGGTTGGCAATTCCAGCCGAAAACCGATCTGCGGTGCCAGCCGACCTTCAACCATACACACCGCTATGCCCTCACGCGTGGCTTCGCTGGCCGACAGCACCCGACTGCCCTGCCCGCCAATGTCGTTGAGGTTAACGCTTGCCAATGCAGCGCAGCCCATGACGGGTTTGACCACTGCAAGCCTGGCGAGCGCGTCAGTGGAATCCGCTGCCAGCGCTTTGGCCTGCACTGGCATTTGGAAAAAAACAGAACCGGCCAGCAGGGTCAGGACGCGCGCGTACCTCGGTAGGGTTGGTTTCATGAGAACTCCTGTTCATGAAGGATCAATGGCAGTGCTCCCACTCATCACTGCACTGCCGATAAAGGTAAAACGTTCAAGTGGTTGATTTCTTGAGAGACTAGTAGAAAAACCGCCAAGGGTTCCAGCCGCCGCCCATGACCTTATAGAGCGTGAACCTGCAACGGATTGCGCATCGGCAGCCGGTAACCGCGCGTCAGGAATGTCACTGCCCACCAGCAGGCGCGGGGCATTACGGTCCTGAAGCACCCGGCTTTGATACTGCGCCACATCACCCCGCGCCGATTCCACCGTGGTCTGTGCCTGAGCCACTTGCAGGCCGGACGAGCCGCCCAGCGCATGGCTGTTCAAACCCAACTGCGCGCGGTATTCGTGGTTGATCGATGAGCGCCCGGTCGTGGAGGTCGCGGCAGACGTGCGGGTGTGCGAGAAGATGCGCCGCGAGTTCATGGCCGACGTGTCCCATGAACTGCGCACGCCGCTGTCGGTGTTGCGTGGCGAACTGCAAGCCATCGAAGATGGCGTGCGCACGCTGGATCGGGCGTCGATGAAATCGCTGTAAAGCGAAGTCGGCATGCTCAGCAAACTGGAACAGGCCTGCCCTGGGCAAGACCCGATTCAGTCGCTTTATGGCGTAGGGTACAAACTGAAGCTGTGCGCCGTCAGGCACTCTCCGTCTGGCGATTGCGGTTCAGTGCCGCCAAATCGCGGAAAGCAGCCCCCGGATGCCCGGTTTCCAGCCGCGGCCCGTCGCCAAACAACTTTTCGCGCAAGGTGCCTTGGGCGTATTCGGTCTTGTAAACGCCGCGCTTCTGCAGCTCTGGCACCAACAAATCGACCGCATCAATGAAGGTTTCATGAGTCAGCGCGTAGGCCAGGTTGAAACCATCAACGTCAGTGTCCTCGACCCACTCTTGAAGCAGATCGGCCACTGTTTCCGGGCTGCCGACAAACAATGGCCCAAAACCGCCGATGCCGACCCAGTCAGCCAGTGCCTGCGGCGTCCATACAGTGTTGGGGTCTGCCGTGGAAAAGGTCTCGACCGCCGATTGAATGGCATTGGTATGCACATGCCGCAGCGGCTCGTCCGGTTTGAACTGACTGAAGTCGATGCCAGTCCAGCCGGAAATCAACGCCATGGCTCCCTCATAACTGACCCAGCTTTTGTATTCTTCAAACTTGGCCTTCGCCTTGGCGTCAGTCTCGCCAAGGATCACCGTCTGCAAATTGAGAATCAGCACTTTGGACGGGTCGCGACCCGCCTCGGCGGTGCGACGACGGATATCGGCAACGGTCTTTTTCAGCAGGACTTTGGAAGGTGCAGCCACGAAAACGCATTCGGCATGCTCGGCAGCAAACTGCTTGCCCCGGCTTGAAGCGCCCGCCTGATAGAGCACCGGCGTGCGTTGCGGTGAAGGCTCGCACAGGTGAATGCCGGGCACCTGAAAATGCTTGCCGACGTGACCGATCTCGTGGATCTTGCTTGGGTCGCTGAACACGCGGCGTTCCCGGTCACGCAGAATCGCGCCATCCTCCCAACTGCCTTCCCAGAGTTTGTAACAAACCTCCAGATACTCCTCGGCATAGTCATAGCGTGCATCGTGTTCGGTCAGGGTTTTCTGCCCCAGATTCTTCGCGCCACTTTCCAGGTACGACGTGACGATGTTCCAGCCGGCGCGGCCCTTGGTCAGGTGATCCAGCGTCGATAGACGTCGGGCAAATGGATAAGGGTGCTCGAACGACAACGACGCCGTCAGGCCAAAACCCAGGTGCTCGGTCACCAGCGCCATGGGCGGAATCAACTGCAACGGGTCATTGACGGGCACCTGCGTGGCTTGGCGAATTGCCGCCTCGCCATTGCCACGATAAACGTCGTAGATGCCCAGCACGTCGGCAATGAACAGACCATCGAACTTGCCGCGCTCCAGAATTTTTGCCAGATCGGTCCAGTATTCCAGGTCTTTATACTGCCACGAGCGGTCGCGGGGATGTGCCCACAGACCAGGCGACTGGTGGCCGACGCAATTCATGTCGAACGCATTGAGGCGTATTTGACGGGGCATTCGCTTACTCCTGAAGCTGCGGCGGAACCACGCCGTTAAGACGCTGGTTGCCGATGATCTGGTAATGCCAACGCAGCGGCTCACGACCGGTGCGGGCTGGCAGTGACGGGCGCTGGCCGGTCAGTTCGTGCTGAGTGTTGCCAACCGCCTGCAGCGCATCGGCACTGGCAATCACCGCTTCACTGCTGGCAATCAAGCGTTGCTCGGCTGAGCCTTCCAGGCCCTGGGCGCGTTCCAGCAAAGCAGCGGCGACCTGCACGCGAATCTGCAGGTCGCCGATTTTGCTGATCACATACGGGTCATCGACAATGCGCTGCACGTGACTGAATGACCACGGCTGGCCCTGCTCGCGCAGGTAATCGAGGGTTTGTTGCAAACCTTGACGGGCGTCGCCAAGGTCTTGGGCGGCGACCGCCAGTTGCACGGTGACAGCGGGATGAGACATGAAGAGGCTCCTTGATCAGTTCCAGGCGTGACGCGGCGGTGCGATACCGTTGAGTAACTGATTGCCGATCAGGTGGTACTTCCAGCGTGCCGGGTCGTGCAGCGTATGGGTGCGCGCATTGCGCCAATGGCGATCGAGGTTGAGCTTGCCGAGTACCGAACGGGTGCCGGCCAGCTCGAAGAGTTTGCTGCTGGTGAGCAAAGCGATCTGCGCCGACAGCACCTTGGCCTGCGCAACCACCACCGACGCCTGCGCAACGCTGGCTTCGCTTGGCTCGGCCAGTGCATGGTCGATGGCCTGCCCGGCTTTGGCGAGAATCGCGTCGGTGCCGTGCAGCCGCCATTGCAGGTCACCGATGGTGGCAATGCTGAACGGGTCCTGCCAGCCGAAATCCTGCTGACTGTCGATCCACGGCCGCGCCAAGCGGGCGTGCTTGAGGGTTTCCTCGAAGGCGCCGTGGGCGATGCCGGTGTCCACCGCCGCCTGGATGATCTGTGAAATAGGCCCGTCAGCGGTCGGTTCATCGAAGGCCCGATGAGCCGGGATCACCGCGCTGGACGGCACCCGCACATCCTTCAAAACCGCGCCGCCGCTGGCCGTGGTGCGCTGACCGAAACCGTCCCAGTTGTCGATGATGGTCAGGCCCGGATTGTTACGCTCAACGAAGGCGATAAAGGCCTGATTCTGCTCGTTGACGCCCGCTACCGGCACGATATGCGCAAACAAAGCACCGGTGCAGTAGAACTTTTCGCCGTCCAGCACCGCGTGCTCGCCCTCAAAGCGAATGCGCGTCTGGAAGGCTCCAGCGTTTTTGCTTTTCGACTCCGAGAACGCATTGCCAAAGCGATAACCCGCCAGCGCCTTGCCGAAGTAATGGCGCTTTTGCTCTTCGGTGCCGGTCTGCAACAGGATATCGAGCACACCCAGATGGTTCTGCGGGATTTGCCCAAGGGACGAGTCGGCGGCAGAGATGAGTTTGATCACTTCCGCGACGGTGACGTAGGACACCCCGGCACCCCCGTAGGCTTTTGGCACGGTGATGGCCCACAGCCCGCTGGCAGAGAATTCATCCAGTTCAGCGACCGGCAGACGGCGTTCGCGATCACGCAGCGAAGCTTCTTCGGCAAAGCGGCTGGCCAGTGCTCTGGCGACGTCGATGGCTTCGGCGTCAGAGGCGATGACGTGCGCTATGGGCGGTGTGGCGGGTGGAGTTGCGACTGGATTGCTCATGGGCTGGCTCCTGATCGTTGGCGACAGGTTGAAGGCATTCAACACGCGTGGCCTTGAGCAGTGCACAGTACGTGCCGAAAAATATTTCCATTTAAAAACATACGGTTACATAGACATCCCGATAACCCGCGGTATCCCACGAGACAAAATGTCCGAACACTGTTGCTGGAAGAACAGCGGTCGGTTCAAGAAACCGCAGCCCCCAGATAAAAGTTCTGGATGTCCTCGCGCCCGGCCAGTTTCTGCGCAGTACCCGAGCCCACTACCCGGCCGTTTTCCAGCACATAGCCGAAGTGCGCATAGTCTAGGGTCAGGTTGATATTCTGCTCGGCCACCAGCAGGCTCAACCCTTCGTCGCGATTGAGCCGGGCCAGCGTATCGAATATTTCCTCGACCACTTGCGGTGCCAGGCCCATGGATGGCTCGTCGAGCAACAGCAATCGTGGCTCAGACATCAATGCCCGGCCGATGGCAACCATCTGCTGTTCACCGCCCGAGGTGTAACCGGTCAAACGCTTGCGCAGCAGACGCAGCCTGGGGAAATAGCCGTAGACCTTCTCCAGCCGGGCCTTGATTTCAGCCCGCGATGGCCGGGACACAAAGGCCCCGATCAGCAGGTTTTGCTCAACGCTCAGGTGCGTGAAGCAGTGACGGCCTTCCAGCACCTGCGCCAGGCCGTTGCTGACCAGCGCGGACGGATCGGAGCGGGTAATCGGCTCGCCCAGATAGTGAATCCGGCCGCTGACCACCTCGCCCCGTTCCGCACGCACCAGGCTTGAAATGGCTTTGAGCGTGGTGCTTTTGCCCGCGCCGTTGGCCCCCAGCAAGGCCACGATCTGACCTTGCCGAACCTGCAGGCTGACACCGCGCAAAGCCAGGATGGACTGTTCGTAGAACACCTCCACCTGCTCCACCGAGAGGATTGTTGCGCTGAGCGGGCTGACCGGCAGGATCGACGTCATCGACTCATTGCTCCTTGCTGCAATCGCGAGCAGTGATGCCTTTTTCCTTGGCGTACTGCGCAGCCGACGCTTCGATGATAGGCCGCAGCAAGGCGCGATCTGCCTGAATCCAGTCACTGATCAGGATCCAGCGCTGGCCGTCCCATTGCTGAAAGCGCACCGCACCGCCGCCCTCGTGGTCCGCACAGGACAGTTTCAGTGGCTGCACCAGCCCTTTGGCACCCAGCGCCTGCAAACGCGCGTCGTCCAGATTCAGGTGCTCGAAGCCCCAGCGGACCTGCTCACCGGTCAGCGGCTTGTTACCAAATCGGGCTTGAGCGATGCGCAGCGCCTCAACGTTGAGGATGCCGTTCACCACGCCAAGGTTGTAATACACCGTGCCGAAGCGCCTGGGGTCGGAAAGGTTGCCCTGGCCCTTGTCGAGCACGGCCGTCTTGATGCCTTGCAGCACCGGGAAGTCGGTGCCGGACGGATGCGTAGTGATCGAGATGAAGCCCTTGGCGGCCGCACCGGCAGGGATCACGTCTTCTTCGGAGTTGCTCCAGATGTTGCCAATGATATGGTCAACCGGAAAACCGACCTTCTGCGCCGATTTCAACGCCACCGGGTTCATCACCCCCCAACCGCGCAGGATCACCCAATCGGGCTTGAGACGACGAATGTTCAACCACTGCGATTGTTGTTCGTTGCCAGGGTGCGGCACTTCCAGTGTGGTCAATTCAAAGCCGTAATTCTTTGCCAGGGTTTCCAGCACACCATTGGTTTCCTTGCCATAAGGCGAGCCGTGGTAAAGCACGGCGATTTTCTTGCCCTTGAGCGACGCCAGCCCGCCTTCACGCTGACCGATGTAATTGACGATGGCCGACACTTCCGAATACGGGTTCAGCTGTAACGGGAACACATACGCAAACACGCTGCCGTCGGTGGAATCCGTGCGCCCGTGGTTAATGGTGATCAGCGGCAACTTGTCGGCGGTGGAGCGCTCCAGTGTGGCGTAGGCGATCCCCACAGAAAGCGGATTGGTGGCGGCAGCCGGTGCACCATTGAGCCCGCCCTTGAGCCGCTCGTAGCATTCGACGCCCTTCTCCACCACGTATTCGGTTTCGCACTCCGACCAGGTCAATGTGACGCCGTTGACTCCGCCGTTGGCGTTGACGTATTGCAGGTAGTCGATAAAACCACCAAAAAACCCGGTGCCGCCCGCTGCATACGGGCCGACCCGGTAGCTCTGCAGCGGGAAGTATTGCTCATTGGCGGCTTGCGCCGTTGCGATCAGACCTGAACCCAGCAATGCCAGACCAAGGGCCAGACGCAACAGGGATTTTCGGTGTTTCATGGGCGTATTCCTTGAGGTACACGAAGGTTTTTTGTAGGTAAAACGGTCCATCAATAACGCAGCGGCCAGACCCGCGCACGCTGGCGAAAGCGCTGCCAGAGGCGCGCCAGCCCTTCGGGCTCCTTGATCAGAAAGGCAATGATCAACGCGCCGAAAAGCATCTTCTGAATGTTTTCCAGTTGCCCGGAATCGATCAGGCCGACCGGCAGCTGGGCGCTGAGGTTGCCCAGCAAAATCGGGAACAGCACGATGAAGGCCGCACCGAAGAAGTTGCCTTGCACACTGCCCAGCCCGCCGATAATGATGATGAACAGGATCTGGAATGACCGGTTCAGATCAAAGCCATGCGGCTCGACCGTGCCCAGATAGGCAAACGCCCACAACGAGCCGGCGATACCCAGGTAGAAGCCGCTGATGGCGAATGCCAGCAGCTTGGCCTTGAACAGGCGGATGCCAATGACCGCAGCAGCGGTGTCCATGTCGCGCACGGCCATCCAGTTGCGACCCAGTTCGCCGCGCAGCAGGTTTCTGGCCAGCCAGAACAGCAGCACCACCAGCGCCAGCGTCAACAGATAACGGCCTTGCGGCGAACTGAAATTCATCCCGGCGATGATCAACGGTGGCGAGGTGATCACCCCCGATGCGTTGTCGTTGGTAAACCAGCTGAAACGGGTCAACACCCACTCGACGACAAACTGCGCCGCCAATGTCGAGACCAGCAGGTAAAAGCCCTTGATGCGCAGACTGGGCAGTCCGAACAGCAACGCCACCGCCGCCGACACCAGACCGCCGAGTGCAAACCCAAGCAACAGCGGCATACCCGGCACGCGCAGTTGCAGGTTATAGGCAGCAAACGCGCCCACCGCCATGAACGCCGCCGAGCCCAGCGACAATTGCCCGGCGTATCCGGTCAGCAGGTTCAGTCCGAGCCCCGCCAGCGAGAGCACTAGAAACGGAATCAGAATCGCGCTGAACCAGTAATCGTTGCCCAGCAACGGCACGCCAACGAACGCAAAAACCAACAGCCCCCAAAGGGCGACACGGTCCTGACGCAGGCGAAAGATGCGCCGCTCGCCTGCATACGTACTCGCCAGTTGTCCGGCTTCTTGAAACAGCATGGCAATGATCCTTGGAAAAAAAGTCAGACGCGCTCTATCGCCCGCTCGCCGAACAGGCCAGCAGGACGAACCAGCAGAAACAACAGCGCCAGCACATACGGCACCCAGTTTTCGATACCGCTGCCGATGATCGGCCCCAGGTAAATCTCGGCCAGCTTCTCGGACGCGCCGATGATCAGGCCGCCGACAATGGCGCCGCCAATCGAGGAAAACCCACCGATGATCAGCACCGGCAGTGCCTTGAGCACCACCAGCGACAGGGAAAACTGCACCCCCAGCCGCGCGCCCCAAAGCAGCCCGGCCACCAGCCCGACAAACCCGGCCACGGCCCAGACCACCGCCCAGATGCGTGGCAGCCGGATACCCACCGCCAACGACGCCAGCGGGTCATCCGCCACCGCCCGCAATGACAGGCCGATCCGCGTGCGGTTGAACAGCACCGACAGGGCAATCACCAGCGCCGCAGCCGTGCCCGCTGCGAACAGGTCGAACTGCGAGAGCAGCATGCCGCGAATTTCCAGTGGCTCGTCGGGAATGCCCAGTTCCAGGCCGTGCACCTGCGCGCCCCACAACGCTTGCGCCAAGCCTTCGATCATGTACGAAAGGCCAAGGGTGGCCATGAACAAGATGATCGGCGGCCGGTTGACCAGCGGGCGCAGGACCAGTCTTTCGATCAGCAGTGCCAGCACGGCCATGCTCGCCAACGTCGCCAGAAACGCCCAGAAGAACGGCACGCCACGCTCCAGCAGGCTGACAAACGTCAGTGCCGCGAACAGCACCATCGCGCCTTGAGCGAAATTGAACACGCCCGAGGCCTTGTAGATCAGCACAAAGCCAATCGCCACCAGCGAGTACATGACACCGGCCAGCAACCCGCCGATCAGCACTTCAAAGAAGAATTCCATGGCTTACGGTTTCCTGATCGGGGACGAACGACGGGTGCCCAGGTAGGCGGCAATCACCTGTGGATTGGCGCGGACCTGCTCGGGTGTTCCGTCACCGATCTTGCGACCGTAATCCAGTACCACCACATGATCGCTGAGGCCCATCACCACACTCATGTCATGCTCGATCAGCACTACGGTGGTGCCCAGTTCGCGATTGATGTCGCGGATGAACTGACTCATTTCGCATTTCTCTTCGGCATTCATCCCGGCCATCGGCTCGTCCAGCAACAGCAGGCGCGGTTCCGCCGCGAGGGCACGGGCCAGTTCGACACGCTTTTGCAGGCCATAGGAAAGCTTGCCCACCAGCGTGTGGCGCCACGGGTGAATGCGCAGGAACTCGATCACCCGCTCGGCGTGCCAGCGTTGCTCGTCGTCCTCCGCCGTAGCACGACCAACCCGCAGCATTTGCTCAAGCCAAGTGCTGCGGCGCTTGAGGTTGCGACCGGTCAGCACGTTGTCCAGCACGCTCATGCCCTTGAACAACGCGATGTTCTGAAAGGTGCGGGCAATGCCGCCTTCGGCAGCCTGATGCGGGCGCATGCGACGGCGGGTCTGACCGGCATAGCTGATCGAACCGCTTTGCGCCTGATACACGCCATTGATGACGTTGAGCAGCGAACTCTTGCCCGCGCCATTGGGTCCGATCAGCGCGCAGATTTCCCCGCTGGCCACCGAGAAACTGATAGAGGTAACGGCGTTGACGCCTTTGAATGACAGCGAAATATCGTCAAGCGTAAGCAGCGCCGGAGGACTCATGACGGCACACTCATCAGCGCTGCCACTGGCGGGGTAAAGGCTGGCGATTGCTGCGCCGGGCTGTCCTGATCCGGCGCAACGGGCCGAATACCCAACGCCGCAAAAAACGTCTGGCTGGAGGCTGTCAGCGCATCGCCCACCAGCAACGGTGTGCTCAAGCGGCTCATGCCCAACACATCCAGCAACGGGCGGCGGATCAACCAGTAGCCCAACCAACGGCGCAGGGCACCGGGCGCAGGGGCGATCGCCCATTGGTAAAGCCGGTGGCTGATACTGCCCGGCAACGGCAAGCGCTCCCTGACCCAAAGTTCAAGACGGGCATAGGACTCGCGCGTGCCCAGCACCAGTGTCGGCCCCAGTTCACGGCGATCATTGTCGCGCGTAGTCAGCGCCTCCGGGAAATTCAGGCAAAACCCGGCCACCAGCCAAGGCGTGAGCAGATAACGCGCCTGCCCGCTGGCCGCGAAGACTCTGGCGGCCAGCGCTTGATCCCGCGCCGACAACCCGTGCCTGTTCACCAGTTGCCGTGCGCCTGCAAGCAAGTCTGCGTGGCTCAATTGCACACCCAACGGCTGGTCAACAGAGGGAAACAGAAAAGCCGCCGCCGGGCTCTGTACAGGATCAACCGCATCGGCAGCGTAATCGCTCAACAACCGGGCGTAGTCGATCACGTTGATGTCTTGGGTTTCGCCGAGGCCGCGCTTGTCCAGCAGCACGACAACCTCCGGCGAGGCGTTGCGTAACTGAAGGAGCGCTTCCAGCCCGTCGGCGACTGCAAATGCCAACGACCGCTTCGCCAGCCATGCTCGGTTATCCGCAGCTGGATCAAGCAGACTGACAGTGCCGCCCAACCAGTGCGCAGCCAGCGCGAGCAACAGCGCTTCGACCCTGGCCTCGCTGAGCATGACCAGGCTGTGTGTTGAGTCAAAACCCCTGCCCTTCAAGGCCGCCGCCAGCTGGCTGACCTCAAGGGCAAGCTCGCTCCAGCTGCGGCGTTGCCAGATGCCGAATTGCTTGTAACGCAGCGCCGTCCAGTCGCCACGCGTCTGGGCCTGTTGCAACAGCGCTTGGGGCAATGAGTCGAACATGGGCAGTTCCACCGAAAAAAGATCAATGGAGCCATAGCAGCGACCGTGCCAGCACAGAAACTCCATCAAGATCAATGAGTTGCAACGGCTGGATGAGTTTTGTAACTGTGCGCTTTGCTGACAAGCTGTTGCGCCGCTGTTGGCCTTACAACAGGTAAAATCGGCAGATAAAAAAATAATCAATCCATTCAATGACTTATATTCGGGCACAAAGCATGCACTGAGACTTGAGTGACTACCCCGGCACGCGTGCCGACCTCTTCGCACTCAGGAGCACTGCATGACTCAACCAACCGGCTCTAACCCACTCTCGCTGGGCACCGATTACGAAACCCTGGCCAACCGCTTCCGGCCGATCTTCCGTGAGATCAGCGCGGGCAACGTCGAACGTGAAAAAGCTCGTGCCCTGCCCTACGAGCCTATTGAATGGCTGAAGAAAGCCGGTTTCGGCGCTGTGCGGGTACCGAGCGAATATGGCGGTGCCGGTGCCTCGATCGGCCAGCTTTTTCAGCTGTTGATAGAATTGGCCGAGGCCGACTCGAACATCCCGCAGGCTTTGCGGGCGCATTTTGCTTTTGTCGAAGACCGCCTGAATGCGCCACCGGGCGTGGACCGTGACACATGGTTTGCACGCTTTGTCGCCGGGGATCTGGTCGGCAATGGCTGGACCGAAGTCGGCACGGTGAAAATCGGTGATGTGATCACCAAGGTCAGTGCTCAGGGCGACGGTTTTGTGCTCAACGGCACCAAGTTCTACAGCACCGGCAGCATCTTCGCCGACTGGATCGACGTCTACGCCCAGCGTGCAGACAATGGCGCCGACGTGATTGCCGTGGTCAATGCCCGGCACGCTGGCGTGCGTCACAGCGACGACTGGGACGGTTTCGGGCAGCGCACCACCGGCAGCGGCACGTCGGTGTACGACAACGTGCCATTGCCGGCGAACCATGTGATTCCCTTTGAAGAGCGCTTCAAGTATCAGACGGCGTTTTATCAACTGGTGCTGCTGGCGGTGCTGGCCGGCATCGGCCGAGCCGTCGAGCGTGATATCGCGCAAGAAGTGCGTGACCGCAAACGTATTTTCAGCCACGGCAACGCGGGCAGCGTTAGCCAGGATTCGCAGGTGCAGCAGGTGGTCGGGCAGATCGCCGCGCAAGTGTACGCCGCCGAGGCAGCCACCCTGCGTTCCGCCGAGCCGTTGCAGCGCGCTTACGTAGCGCGCTTCGGCAATAACCCGCAGCAGGAGAAAGACGCCAATATCGCGGCAGAAATCGAAACCGCCAAGGCGCAGGTGATCGTCTCGGAACTGGTGCTGCGTTCGGCCACCGAGCTGTTCAATGCGTTGGGCGCGTCGGGCGTGAGCGTCAACAAGGCGCTGGATCGCCACTGGCGCAATGCACGCACAGCGGCATCGCACAATCCGCTGATCTACAAGGCGCGGATTGTTGGCGACTGGCGTATCAATGGCACCGAGCCGCCTATCGTCTGGCAGATCGGCAGCGGCACCGGTAAAGCCTGAGGCGCTGTGCCCTCAGGCTGCATGACCAAGCAGGTGGCGGCTGGCGAAACTGAACGCCAGCACGGCAAAGATCAGCACCCCGGTCGCGACCTGCTGCCAGTAGAAGTTCCAGCCGATCAACAGCAAGCCATTGGCGATGACGTTAATGAACAACACACCCAGCAGCGTCCCGACGATGTTGGGACGCCCCTGGCGGCTGAGCGTCGTGCCGATGAACACCGCGCCAATCGCGTTGATCAGGTAGGCGTTGCCGGACATCGGCACGTAGGCGTTGACGGTGGAACTGAGCAGGATACCGGCAACCGCGCAGGCCAGCGCGCTGCCGAGAAACACCCATACGGCCACACGCCGGGTAGAAAGCCCCGAGTAATACGCCAGTTGCGGCTGCGTACCCACTGCAAGAATCTCCCGCCCCAGACGTCCACGCGCCAGCACCAGCCCGTAAACACCTGCCAGAACAGCCACCGCCACAAGCGGCAATGGCACACCCAGTATCAGCATGCTGCTGATGCCGGGCAGCGCGTTTTGCGCGATGTAGACGGGCTGCCCGCCATCGGATAACAGCTGTTGCACGCTGGTGCCGATGAACAACGTACCCAGCGTGGCCAGAAACGGCGAAATACGCAGCCCGGCAATCAGCATCGCGTTGAACGCACCCGCCGCAACGCCTGCCAGCAAGGCAATGGCGATGGCCGCCGTCAGACCGTAGCCACCATTGAGTGCCACCACAAAGCCCAGGCTGGCGAAATCCAGCGCCGTGCCCACCGACAGATCAATGCCGCCAGCGGCGACGGCCCAGGTCATGCCGACGGCGACGATGGCCAGCAGCACGAAATTGTTCAGCACCAGGCTCGACAGGTTGCCCCAGCTCAGAAAACCTGGCGCATTAATGGCGAAGAACAGCAGAATGATCAGCACCAGCAACGGCAGGACCGCAGGTAACAGGCGCGGCAGGACTTTTATCAGCGTCGACGAGGTATTCAGCGTCACGGTACTCATTGTTCACCTTCCTGACGGCCAAGCGCCCCTGAAAACGCCACCACCAGCAGAATCAACACACCTTGCACGCCGTTGACCCAGAAGTTGGAAATGTTCAGCAACTGAAAGCCATTGATCAAAAAACCCAGCAACAGGTTCGCCAACAACGTGCCGGGGATGTTCGCGGTCAGGCGTCGCGAGAACACCACACCGAGGAAGGCAATGGCCACCACCGACAGCAACATGTCACCGGAACCGGTGGTGCTGCCGCTGAAAAACGCCGCCGAACAGAACGCAGCAATCGCGGCGCAGCCACCGGCAATCAGGTAGCTGGCGAACACATAGCGTTGCACACTCAACCCGGCAGCCTTCGCGGCCTGCGGGTATTCGCCGATGGCGTACAGGCGCAGGCCGAACGCGCTGTGCTGAATCAGCAGCCACAAGCCTGCCGCTACACTCAACAGCACCCACGCCAGCGCCGGAACGCCCAGCCAGACGCCGGAAGCAAGGCTGTCCAGCAGCGCGGAATCGGTGGCCAATACGGTGTTTTGGGTCAGCACCAGTTCCAGCCCGGCAATCAGGTTCATGCTTGCAAGGGTCGCCAATAACGGTGGCAGACGTAAAAGCACCACCGCCAAACCGTTGAACGCACCCACCACCAGCCCGCAGCCGAGCGTCAGCGCAATCGCCTGCCAGGCTTCGAACCCGGCGTTGTTCAAGCTGCTGTAAACAGCCGCACACAGCCCCAGATTGGCCGCCAGTGACAGGTCAAGCCCGCCGCTGACCACGTTGGAGCCGCCACCGATGACCACACAGGTCAGGCCCAGCGCCAGAATGCCAAGCATGGCCGACTGGGCGAAGACGTTACTGATGTTGCCGACGCTGAGGAAATTCGGCGCACTGATGGCGAAGCCCAGCAGAATCGCCAGAAATACCAGCAACGAGCCGCGCTGCGCGACACGCACAAGTAGGCGCCGGGGCGGTTCGACTGTCGGGCTGGCAAACACTTCAAGCGCGGACATGCCTGGCCTCCTCAATAATCGGTTCGACCTGTTCATCGCTTTCACTGGCACCGGTGGCGCAGGCCAGCAACTGGTCGCTGTCGGTGGTCCGGGAAGCGAATTCGCCGGCAATGCGGCCTCGGTGCAAGACCACGATGCGATGGGTGATGCCGATCAGTTCCGGCAAATCCGAGGACAGCACCACTACGGCTGCGCCACCCTCGGCAAGCCGGGCAATCAACCGGTAGATTTCCACCTTGGCACCGATGTCGACGCCCACGCTGGGCTCGTCCAGCAGGTACAGCGACGAATGCCGACTCAGCCACTTGGCCAAAGCCACCTTTTGCTGATTGCCACCACTGAGCAGTTGCACTGCTGCGTCGGGGCCAGGGGTCTTGATCGCCAGTTCGGTGATCAACCGCTCGCTTTCCCGAGCCTGAGCAGAGGCATCAAGCAACCCCCAGTGGCTGAAGCGCCCGAGGCTGGCCATGGTGATGTTTTCCAGCACTGAAAGCACTGGCGCCACACCGTGGGTGCGGCGCTCTTCGGGGACCAGCGCAATGCCGTTACGCACTGCATCGCGGGGCGATTTCAGCTGCAAGGGCTGGCCGTTCAACAGCAACTCACCGCGCTCCGGCTTGAGCAGCCCGAACAGGCTTTTCAGCAGCTCTTTGGCGCCCGAACCCACCAGCCCGGTCAGGCCGACCACTTCGCCACGTCGCACACTCAGGTCGATGCCGTCATACACGCGCCCTGCCCCCAGCGCATTCAACTGCAACACAGGTGCACCGGGCACACTTTGAGCCCGGAAATACTGCTCGCCAACGTCACGATTGACCATCAGCCGGGCGATCTGCGCGGTGCTGGTGAGCGCGGGATCAACCACCGCCACATCGCGCCCGTTGCGCAGCACGGTGACCTGATCGCAGAGCGATTCTATTTCCTGCAAATAATGCGAGATGTACACAATGGTCAGCCCTTCATCGCGCAAACGCCGCACGATGGCCAGCAACCGGTCCACCTCTTGCTTGACCAGCGACACACTCGGCTCGTCGAATACCAGCACTCCGGGTTTGGCCAGCAGCGCGCGGGTGATCTGTAGTATCTGCCGCTGCGCGCTGTCCAGATCACGTACCAGCGCGCCTTGTGGCAAACGCATGGCAAAGTAATCCTCCAGCAACCGAGCCGCCTCACGATCCTGAGCGCGCCGGTCGACAAACAGGCCACGTTTGATTTCCTGACCGAAAAACAGCGCTTCGCCGACCGTGAAACTGCCCGGCAGCAGCCGTTCCTGATGAATGAAATGCACTCCGGCCGCTTCGACCTGGCGCGGCGTGTGGCCCTCGAAACGCTGGCCATTGATGCTCAGGCTGCCAGCGTCGGCGCGGTGAATGCCGGCCAACACCTTGATCAGCGTCGATTTGCCCGCGCCGTTTTCGCCGACCAGCCCATGAATCGTTCCCGACGCCACCTGCAGGTTGACCCCGTCAAGCGCCTGGGTTGCGCCGAAACGTTTGCTGATGCCGCTCAGGTGCAAGGCAGGTACTGATTGAACCTGCAAAGTCGCTGAAACCATGATCCCGCCCCCCGCCTCAGTTATCGCCCCTGAGCTTTTGCACGTCGGCCAGATTGGCCGCCGTGGTGAGCAGCGTCGGCACCTGGGTTTCCTTGGGCAGATCGCGTTGTCCGGCCAGATAGCGGGCAACGTTCTGCACGGCGGTCTTGCCGATCAGCGCGGGCTGTTGCGCCACCACGGCACCGACCGGTGAGGTGTCACGGCGCATCAGTTCCAGCACTTCCGGCGTGCCGTCCACGCCATAGGTCTTGATTTCGGTACGACCAGCGTCGATCAGCGCCTTGCTGGCACCCAGTTGAGGAATATCCCAGGCCGACCAGATCGCTGAAACACTGCCTTTAGGGTACTTGTTGAGCAACGCAGACACCTGCGAATAGGCGTCCTGAACAGTATTGGGAATCACGTCTCGCAGCTCGGGCTCGATGATTTTCAGCTCCGGGTGATCCTTGAGCGCCAGCTTGAGCTGGTCATAACGAATGGCGCAGACCGGCACGCCATAAAAACCGTTGAACACCAGAATATTGCCCTTGCCGCCGGCATCCTTGATCAACTGCCCGGCCAGCGCCTTGCCGGTCGCGACATTGTCAGAGGTGGTGTTGTTGAGGCTGTACTGCGACGGCGCATCAATCGTGAACAGCGGAATGTTGGCCTTGCTGATGCGCTTGAGCCACGGGTCGATAACGCTGAGCGTGCCCAGGGTCTGGATCACCGCATCCGGTTTTTGCGTGACGACGGTCTGCAATTGGTTGACCAGATTCTTGTCGTTGCGCCCAGCGTCGAGCGTAATCGGCGTGCCGCCCAGACGCTTGACCTCATCGACCTGGGCCTGGAATGCCTTGATATCGAAGTAGTGACTGGTACCGGTCATGCTGATAGCGATGCGTTTGCCCGCCAGTGAAGGGACGTCGCTGTCATCGGCCTGAGCGCTTGCGGCTAGACTGCCAGCAAACAGGGTGAGCGCGAGTGTGCGCCAGACTGCGTGCAGGCGGGTTGGTTTGGCAGTAGAAACGGCATCAGGCATTCGGGTAGCTCCGCTGGCTCAGGACATAATCCCGATGAGCAGTGCACAGGTCATGCCCAAAGCCTTGGAACTGCGCCAGGCAACGGCGCGAAGCGTAGCGGCTGGCGTTTGCAAGCCTCTACCCCAAGTGGCCGCGACGTTGAAAACCCGTGCACTGCGAGCGCAACTACCGAACACACTGTCGATTCGCTGTTGCCCGGACAACAGCGACGACGTGCTCGCAGTTACCTGAGTTTGAACTGCCGCAGTGTTGTCGTCAGGTCACTGGCCAGTTCAGCCAGTGACTGGCTGGCGCTGCCGGTCTGGCCGGTGCGTACCGCCGATTGCGCCGACAGGTCACGGATTCGCACCAGGTTGCGGTCCACTTCACGGGCAACCAGTGCCTGCTCCTCGGAAGCGCTGGCGATGACCGTATTGCGCTCATCGATGACCATGACCGAGCTGGCGATGCTGGCCAGCACGGCATTAGCCGATTCGGCCTGATGGCGGGTGCGCTGGGCCTGCTCGGTGCTGACCTCAAGCGCCACCAACGTACTTTTGGTGCCCTGCTGGATGTGCCCGATCATGGTTTCGATTTCTCGGGTCGATTCGCTGGTGCGGTGCGCCAGTGCGCGAACTTCATCAGCAACCACGGCGAAGCCGCGCCCTGCATCGCCTGCCCTTGCCGCCTCAATGGCAGCATTGAGGGCCAGCAGGTTGGTTTGCTCAGAGACTGCGCGGATCACGTCCAGCACTTTACTGATGTCCAGCGTGCGCGTCGCCAGGGCCTGCGCCTCGACAGAGGCTGTGCTGACGTTCTGGGTCAGTTCAAGAATCGATTTGACGGTCTGCTTGAGTTCTTCCTGCCCTTGACGCGCCGAAACCGAAGACGCTTTTGACTCCTCGGAAGTGCTCACTGCGTTGCGCGCCACCTCATCGACCGCCTGACTCATCTCGGTCACGGCAGTGGCCGCCATTTCGATCTCGCTGTTCTGCACGATCAGATCAGCGTTGCTGTTGGCCATCAACGCGCTCATTTCTTCCGTGGCAGAGGCCAATTGATGCGCGGCATCGCCCACATGGGTCAGTGTCGTGCTCAGATTGCCACGCATACGCTCCATCGATTGCAGCAACAGCGCCGCTTCGTCGGTGCCCTCACGGTCAAGGTGTGTCGGACGCAGATCCCCGGCAGCGATGGTTTCAGAAGCCAGCAACGCCTGACTGATGGGTACCGCCAGACTTTTGGTCAAACGCCAGGCAAGCAGCACAGTCAGCAATATGGTGATCAGCATAACCAACTGGGTCACTACAACGGCATTGTCATAGACCTCCGATGCCGCAGCACTGGAATCAGCCTCAGACTCGTCGTTGATCTTTTCCAGCTTGCCCAGAGAAGCTTCCAGGCCCTCGGCAATAGTCTTCATTTCGCCCCACACAAGCTGCCGTGCTGCCTCGGCCTGATTCTGATTGATGAGCGTATAAACCTGCTCGGCCCGTTCGGTATAGCGCTGGTAAGTACTCGTCATACCGTTGATAAGCGCCCGCTCGTCATCTTCGGTGATAACCGGGGTGTAGGCCTGAATGGCCTTTTGAAAGCCGGCTTTCTTTTCGAGGAAGTCCGTGTGAACCAGGGCAACCTGCGCCACATCCTGAGTGGTCAGCATTTTCGCCACGGTGGTGCGGGTTTTCTCGAATGCAAGAGCGATATCGTCACCCAGCGCAATGCCGGGAAGCGAGTCGTTCTCGATTTCAAGCGACTGCTCGCGAATGCCATGTAGCTGTTGAAGGCTGAAGATGCCGAGCCCTATGACCAGAACCACCATCAATGCAAAGCAGACAGCGGTCCGCGCGGCAATTTTCAGCTGTCTCAACATGTTCCATTCCCTTTCGCTAGTTGACGAATAAATTAATATCGTCATATCTATCGGCAGAGCCGGAAAAAGGATGAAGAACCGTGTAACAGAGAGGTGCCACTGCTATTAGAGCCCACCTGCAGAGAAGCTTATGGTAGGTTTCGCAACGCTTGATATCGTCAGATGACTGGTTTATTCAATCTTCAGACTGCCTTACTGGAGCTCTAATGAAACATTACTACGCTGCTGCACTACTCGCCCTGTCACTGCCGGGTCTGGCCCAGGCAGGCGACAGCCTCGCCAGCCTGCCGGCCATTACACAAGCCCTGAACACCGGAGCGTCGGTGGCAGTGGTGATTGATCTGGGGCAGTGCAAATCCTCGGTCGCAGGTGCCGAACCGTCCAAAACCAAAGGCGGCAAACGCATTGATGCCTACCGCATCACGCCTGATGGCACCCTCGCGTTTTCGGACACGCACTTCACCCTCGACCGCGAAAACAAGCCCATCGAGCAGTTCATTCGCTACCAGATACGCGCCGACGGTACGGCGGGTTTCAGCATGACGACGTTGAGTGTTCCGGGCTATCAGCAGGTGGGCAATGCGGTCAGTTACGAATGTGCGATTGGCAAGGGCTTGAGTTTTTTTGCCAACTAGCACCGGTCAAGGCAAGGCCCGGTGAAATAGCCAGATCTCCGGCGTGGGGAAAGACCGTCCTCACGCCCTGGAAACTGGCGCTCGAACGGCCTGGCGGGATGCAACGCAAGCATTTCAGTCAGCGTAGTTTTCGCGATGTAATCGCTAAGGGCAGCCTGGAAAGGGCGTCGGTTTCTTCAGCCGCACTAAATCTGGTTAACCTGAAAAATACTGAAACGCATGCTGGTATCCCCCGCCTTTATATTTACCCCGCCGATGTAAAGGTTTCGCTGCAGGTAATCATGATCGCCGGAAGGAACACTGAACTGCGTGCTGCATGTGCACCGACAGTACGCTTCGGTGAGCGGCGCCTGGTCCGTTCCATCCACTGCAACCAGGCCCTCTCCTACGACATCTATCTTTATGCCGTCATCAGTCATCAATGTGTAATACACGCTGAATCGTGCAATGTTGTCATCCTGGGGCACGAGAAAAAGGCTTCCTCCCGCAAGAACCCGCCCCTGCAATCGCTCTCCGTGAAACTCTCCCCCCCGTATTTCGCCACTGCGGCGTTTTCCCTGGTGAGGCCTGCAAAGCGATTGAGGCTCGTCAATGTGCAGATGAACAGTCAACATTTTGTGCAATTGCAGCGTCTCCATCCCTCTACCTCTTCACTGGCCTGCGGCGAAATGCGCCTCACCCATAACTGTACCAAGGCGTACGTTTTAGCGTGAGCCGCGTACGCTGTCAATTTAAATGCACCCATCGGTACGCTTATAGCGAGGGAAGATGGCCTGTGCAGAAACAGTATCGTTTTGCCACTTCCAACAAGCAGACTTAATTTCTGCCGAATGTCAAAACCCGCAAATGGCTATTCCACACGGCCATTCAACAGACTGATTGGCAGGGTATTGCGCTTAACTAATTCACTTGCCAACTGAACCCGCCCAGGCAACTCGTAGCACACTAATCATTAAACAAAGTTTAACCCACGCTTTTAAAAAAGCTGTTTACATGAACGTCGTAAACTTTCCTGACGGTCAACTAAAAGGGGATACGAAATGACCTATACCGTGAAACAGTATGGATGGATTCGCGATCTGCCTGATCATCGCGATCATCTGTATGCTGCCCCGACAGCCGCACTGGCGGCGCTCCCACACGCAATTGATCTGCGTCCTCATTGCCCGCCCGTATACGATCAGGGCCAACTGGGCAGTTGTACGGCGAACGGTATTGCAGGCGCTATTCAGTTTGATCGCATGAAGCAGAAGCTCACGCCGGCGTTCGTGCCCTCGCGATTGTTTATTTATTACAACGAACGTGTGATTGAACACACCGTCGAGTCGGACAGTGGCGCGATGATCCGCCACGGCATCAAAAGTGTAGCGAAGCAAGGTGATTGCCCTGAAAAGGAGTGGCCTTACGATATTGAAAAGTTCGCTGTCAAACCGTCGCCCGCCTGCTACAAGGACGCACGAAAATACAAGGCAGTGTCCTACCAGAAAGTTGCGCAAAACCTCAACCAGATGAAAGGCTGCCTGGCGGCGGGGTATCCGTTTGTCATTGGCTTTTCCGTCTACGAAAGCTTTGAAAGCAAGAAAGTTGCCCAGACCGGGCATGCCCCCATGCCCGGCCCCCACGAAAAGATGCTGGGAGGGCACTGTGTGCTGGCTGTGGGTTACAACGATGCCCACCAGCATTTCATCTTGCGCAACTCATGGGGCGTTGGTTGGGGCATGGAGGGCTACTTCACCCTGCCCTACAGCTATTTGCTGGACGAGAATCTGTCCACAGACTTCTGGACGATAAGGGTGGTGGCTGCCTGACCCAGTCAGGCCTTCGATCATTGCAGCGCCGCGTTGGCACCCTGCAGGTACTCTCGCGGCGTACACCCAAACTCCCGGCGAAACACCGTATGCAGGTATTGCGCTGACCGGAAACCACAATCGCGGGCAATGTCGGCGATTGCAGAATCAGTGTTTTCCAGGCCGTGCGCGGCAGCGGCCAGTTTGAAGCGCAGGATCTCGTCATGCACGCTGCAGCCGCGCACCCGACGAAAGTGTGATTCCAGCGCTGAGCGCGAGACGCCTACGTAGGCGGCGACCTGAGCGGTCTTGATGCCTTGGCACGCGTACTGCCGGATAAACAGAAGCGCCTGCATGACGTAAGGATCGCCCAACGGTTGGTGCAGGCTCGAAGCCTGCACATTGACCGCATCCGGCGGGATCAGAATGTGTGTGCCGGACGACGGCATGCCGTGCAACAACTGATGAAGCAGGCGCGCAGCGGTTCGGCCCATAGTTTCGGTGCCTTGTATCACCGAGCTGAGCGGCACACGGGTCAGGGTGCGAGTCAGCGGATCGTTATCGATGCCGATCAGCGCCACTTGCTCCGGCACGGCAATGCCGGCGGTCAGGCAGGCCTGCAACAACTGACGAGCGCGAGCATCGGTCACGGCGATGATACCGATGGGCTTGGGCAGGCTTTGCAGCCAGGTAATCTGCTGCTCCACAGCGCTGTCCCAGAGCGGTGCGCTGGTGCCCAGACCGCGATAGACCTCGGCGTGCAGGCCGTCGCGTTGCAGCAGGTGGCGAAAGGCTTTCTCCCGCTCCTGCGCCCAGCGGTTGGCCTGGGCCTCGGGCAGGCTGAAGCAGGCGAATCGTGTCAGGCCTGCCTCTATCAAGTGCTCGTAGGCAGCCTTTATCAGGGCATGGTTGTCGGTGGCCACGTACGGAATGCCCTTCGGGTAGGCGCGTTCGTCCTGATAGGAGCCGCCGACCGCCACAACCGGCAATCGGATCCCGGCCAGCGCTTCGCCGATCAGCGGGTCGTCGAAGTCGGCAATGATCCCGTCGCCCTGCCAGCGCTCAATGCCTTTCAAGCGACAGAGAAAATCTTCCTCGAGGAACAAGTCCCAGGATACGCGCGTGCTGCTCAGGTAATTACCGATGCCGCTGATGATGCCGCGGTCGTAGATCTTGCTGCCATTGAACAACAGCGCAATGCGGTGAACGGGGGGTACGGTTTTCATTGTTTTTATGCCGATCCGGAAAGCGCGAGGCTTTTCGACAGACTAGGCGCGTGGCAGGCGAATCTCAATACTCAAAATCGCACTGTCGGTTGATGATTTTCATAATCAGCAGCCCTGAGGCCGTTGCTAGTATCGAGACATCGCCACTCACAATGCCAATAACAATAAGGAAACGCACATGTCGTACTTCCCCACTGTCGACAAGGTTATCTACGAAGGCCCCGACAGCGACTCGCCGCTTGCCTTTCGCCACTACGACGCCGACAAACGGGTGCTCGGCAAACCCATGCGCGAACACCTGCGCATGGCTGCCTGTTACTGGCACACCTTCGTCTGGCCGGGGGCTGACATGTTTGGCGTTGGCACCTTCAAACGCCCATGGCAACGCGCCGGTGACCCGATGGAGCTGGCTATCGGCAAGGCCGAGGCAGCGTTCGAATTCTTCTCCAAGCTGGGCATTGATTACTACAGTTTCCACGACACCGATGTAGCGCCGGAAGGCAGCTCGATAAAGGAATACCGCAATAACTTTGCACAGATGGTCGACCGCCTCGAGCGGCATCAGGAGCAGAGCGGCATCAAGCTGCTGTGGGGCACGGCCAACTGTTTCAGCAACCCGCGTTTTGCCGCAGGTGCTGCCAGCAACCCGGACCCTGAAGTATTTGCCTACGCTGGCGCCCAGGTGTTCAGTGCGATGAACGCCACCCAGCGCCTCAAAGGCTCCAACTACGTGCTGTGGGGCGGTCGTGAAGGTTACGAAACCCTGCTCAATACCGACCTCAAGCGCGAACGCGAGCAACTCGGTCGCTTCATGCGCATGGTGGTCGAGCACAAGCACAAGATAGGTTTCAAAGGTGATCTGCTGATTGAACCCAAACCACAGGAGCCGACCAAGCATCAGTACGATTACGACAGCGCCACGGTATTCGGTTTTCTTCACCAGTACGGCCTGCAGGACGAGATCAAGGTTAACATCGAAGCCAACCATGCCACGCTGGCCGGGCACAGCTTCCATCACGAAATCGCCACGGCGGTCTCGCTGGGGATCTTCGGCAGCATCGACGCCAATCGCGGCGACCCGCAGAACGGCTGGGACACCGACCAGTTCCCCAATAGCGTCGAGGAAATGACCCTCGCCACCTATGAAATTCTCAAGGCCGGTGGTTTTACCCATGGCGGCTACAATTTCGACTCAAAGGTCCGCCGTCAGAGCCTGGACGATGTCGATCTGTTCCATGGCCACGTTGCCGCCATGGACGTCCTTGCCCTCTCGCTGGAGCGCGCTGCGGCGATGGTGCAGAACGATAAACTTCAACAATTCAAGGACCAGCGTTACGCAGGCTGGCAGCAGCCGTTCGGCCAATCGGTGCTGAGCGGAGGTTTCAGCCTCGCGTCGCTGGCCGAACATGCGTTCGCCAACGAACTGAACCCGCAGGCCGTCAGCGGTCGGCAGGAGTTGCTCGAAGGTGTGGTCAACCGCTTTATCTACACCTGACAACCAGCAGACACGGACGCCGCAGTGACATTCTTACGAAAAATCTGTGCCCACGGCGTCCGACAACGTTCTACAGTTCCACCGCCATCACGCTGCACATCATGAAGTGTCTTTCGAACAACAATAAAAGGACGCACCCTATGAACACCCTGAAACGCACGCTGCTTGCCAGTGCCTTGGCACTGCTGTCCCTGCCGGTCATGGCCGACGCCGCCCACCCGAAAATCGGCTTTTCCATCGACGACCTGCGCCTGGAGCGCTGGTCACGAGACCGTGATTACTTCGTGGCGGCGGCAGAAAAACTGGATGCCAAGGTCTTCGTACAGTCCGCCGATGCCAACGAGCAGAAGCAGATTTCGCAGATTGAAAACCTCATCTCTCGCGGCGTCGACGTGATTGTCATCGTGCCGTTCAACGCCACCGTGCTGACCAACGCCATCGCCGAAGCCAAGAAGGCCGGGATCAAGGTCGTTTCGTATGACCGTCTGATCCTCAATGCCGACATCGACGCTTACATTTCCTTCGATAACGAAAAGGTCGGCGAGATGCAGGCCAGCGGCGTGCTGCAAGCGGCACCCAAGGGCAATTACTTTTTGCTCGGCGGCGCGCCCACCGACAATAACGCCAAAATTCTGCGCGAAGGCCAGATGAAAGTGCTGCAACCGGCCATCGACAAGGGCGATATCAAGATTGTCGGGCAACAGTGGGTCAAGGAGTGGAACCCCACCGAAGCACTGAGCATTGTGGAGAACGCCCTGACCCGCAATGACAACAAGATCGATGGCATCGTCGCCTCCAACGACGCGACGGCCGGGGGCGCCATTCAGGCGCTGGCCGCGCAGAAACTGGCCGGCAAGGTGCCGATTTCGGGTCAGGACGCCGACCTGGCGGCGGTCAAGCGGGTCATCGATGGCACCCAGACCATGACCGTTTACAAGCCGCTGAAACTGATCGCCACCGAAGCCGCCAGACTGTCGGTGCAACTGGTACGTAACGAGAAACCTGCCTTTACCTCGCAGTACGACAATGGCAGCAAGAAAGTCGACACTATCTTGCTGACCCCGACACCGTTGACCAAAGACAACATCGACCTGCTGGAGAAAGACGGGTTCTACACCAAGGCGCAGATGGGCGGCCAGTGAGCTGTCGAGCGTCAACCTGTCGATAGAGCATGAGCACGACGCTGCGCAACCCGGTTGCGCAGCGTCCCTCTCAAGCCAGCCCTGATGCCTGTGTATGAGCCCTCAGCCATGTCCGACTACCTGCTGCAAATGAACGGCATCGTCAAAACCTTTGACGGTGTCAAAGCGCTCAACGGCATCGATATCAAGGTACGCCCCGGTGAATGCGTCGGCCTTTGCGGCGAAAACGGCGCGGGCAAATCCACCTTGATGAAAGTGCTCTCGGCGGTCTATCCCTACGGCACCTGGGAAGGCGAGATTCTCTGGGACGGCAACCCTCTCAAGGCGCAGTCCATCAGCGAAACCGAAGCCGCCGGAATCGTCATCATTCATCAGGAACTGACTCTGGTCCCCGACCTGTCAGTGGCCGAAAACATCTTCATGGGCCACGAACTGACCCTGCGCGGCGGGCGCATGAACTACCCGGCGATGATCCACCGTGCCGAAACCCTGATGCGTGAGCTCAAAGTGCCTGACATGAACGTGGCGCTGCCGGTTTCGCAGTACGGCGGTGGCCATCAGCAATTGGTGGAAATCGCCAAGGCGCTGAACAAACAGGCACGACTGTTGATCCTCGATGAGCCCTCCTCGGCCCTGACCCGCTCGGAGATTGAGGTCCTGCTGGGCATCATTCACGACCTCAAGGCCAAAGGCGTGGCCTGCGTATACATCTCGCACAAACTCGATGAAGTGGCGGCCGTGTGCGACACCATTTCGGTGATCCGCGATGGCAAGCACATTGCTACTACCGCTATGGCTGAAATGGACATCCCGAAGATCATCACCCAGATGGTCGGGCGTGAAATGAGCAACCTCTACCCTACCGACGCGCATGACATCGGCGAGGTGATTTTCGAGGCGCGCAACATCACCTGCTACGACGTCGACAACCCCAAACGCAAACGGGTGGACGACATTTCGTTTGTCCTCAAGCGCGGGGAAATCCTCGGCATCGCCGGGCTGGTGGGCGCTGGTCGCACAGAGCTGGTCTCGGCGCTGTTTGGTGCTTATCCAGGTCGCTACAGCGGTGAGGTCTGGCTGGACGGCCAGCCGGTCGATACCCGCACACCGCTCAAATCAATCCGCGCCGGCCTGTGTATGGTCCCGGAAGACCGCAAGCGCCAGGGCATCATCCCCGACATGGGCGTCGGCCAGAACATCACCCTCGCCGTCCTCGACAACTACTCGAAAATGACCCGCATCGACGCAGAAGCCGAATTGGGCAGCATTGACCGGGAAATTTCGCGCATGCACCTCAAGACGGCCAGCCCGTTTCTGCCGATCACCAGTCTTTCCGGCGGCAACCAGCAGAAAGCCGTGCTGGCCAAGATGCTCTTGACCAGGCCCCGCGTGCTGATTCTCGATGAGCCGACGCGCGGGGTCGATGTGGGTGCCAAGTACGAGATCTACAAGCTGATGGGTGCGTTGGCGGCCGAGGGCGTGGCGATCATCATGGTGTCCTCGGAGCTGGCCGAAGTGCTGGGGGTTTCCGACCGCGTGCTGGTCATTGGTGAGGGCCGCTTGTGCGGCGATTTTATCAACCATGAACTCACTCAGGAGCAGGTGCTTGCCGCCGCACTCAGCCACCCCGGCGACCCTGACAGTAATGACCCTGCCAACAATAATCATAACGACAACGACCGGAAGACCACGTAGATGAATCAGGTCAAACAGTTCTTCACCCGCTACAAAATGCTCGCGCTGGTGATTGCCATTGCCGTTATCTGGCTGTTTTTCAGCTGGCAGACGGAGGGCGGATTTCTGACCCCGCGCAACCTCTCCAACCTGCTGCGACAGATGTCCATCACCGGCATTCTGGCGTGTGGCATGGTGCTGGTCATCATCAGTGGCGAGATCGACCTGTCGGTGGGCTCGATGCTCGGCCTGCTCGGCGGCCTGGCGGCAATTCTCGATGTCGTTTACCACGTACCGCTGCTGGCAAACCTGAGCCTGGTTGCGCTGTGCGGGCTGATGATCGGCCTGGCCAATGGTTACATGACTGCCTACCTGCGCATTCCGTCCTTCATTGTCGGGCTGGGCGGCATGCTGGCCTTTCGCGGCATTCTGCTGGGGATTACCGGTGGCACGACCATCGCTCCGGTGTCGCCTTCGCTGGTCTACGTCGGCCAAGGGTATTTGCCGCATTCTGTCGGTACAGGGCTTGGCGTACTGCTGCTGGCGCTGACGCTGTTTCTGACCTGGAAACAACGGCGCAACAGAGCCCTCCACGGGCTAACGGCCCATTCGATGGTTCGCGATGTGTTACGCGTGGTATTGATCGGCGCGGTGCTGGGCGGGTTTGTCTACATCCTCAACAGCTACGACGGGATTCCGGTTCCGGTGTTGCTGCTGCTGGTTTTGCTCGGTGTGTTCAGTTACGTCACCAGCCAGACAGTATTCGGACGGCGCGTCTATGCCGTGGGCAGCAACATGGAAGCCACGCGGTTATCCGGCATCAACGTACAGGCGGTGAAGCTTTGGATCTTCGGCATCATGGGCGTGATGTGCGCCTTCGCCGGGCTGGTCAACACCGCGCGCCTGGCCGCAGGCTCGCCCTCGGCCGGCAACATGGGCGAACTGGACGCCATTGCCGCCTGTTTCATCGGCGGCACGTCCATGCGCGGCGGCTCCGGCACCGTGTATGGCGCCCTGCTTGGCGCACTGGTGATTACCAGCCTGGACAACGGCATGTCGATGCTCGACGTCGACAGTTACTGGCAGATGATCGTCAAGGGCGGCATCCTCGTGCTGGCGGTGTGGGTGGACGTCAGTACACGGGCCGGGCGCCGGTGATCAAGCCGCCGACAACGCTGAATCACGCGGATCTGGCCGCCACGGCTTCTACCTCGATCAGCGCCCCCGGCAATGGCAACGCCACCACCTGCAGCGCCGTGCGCGCAGGTTTCAGGGGTTGCTCGGGCGTGCCGAAAAACTGCGTGTAACCGGCCTGCAACCCGGCAAAATCCAGTTTGCCACCGGTCTCTTCGGCCCCGACCAGAAACACCCGAAGCTGCACGATATCGCCCAGGTCCAGGTCCTGTTGCTGCAGAATCCGGCGCAGCTTGTTGAACACCGAAACGGTCTGCACCTGCGTGTTGCCATAGGCTGCGGGCGTGCCCGCCGGGGCGTGTGGGTCAGCGAGGTCCGGCAGGGTGCCGCTGATGAATATCAGGCTGGCCGAGGCAGGCACGGTCACGGTTTGCGAGATCGGAAAATCGCCGACGCTGGTGCGTTGAATGCTGTCGCTCATGGTGTTTCTCCTTGAATGGATGCTCTTGCTTCAATACGGCTTCAAGACGCAGCGAGGGCCGCAGTCTGTCTTTGCTGGATGACGCGCTCGGCCAGTTGCCCGACCACATAGCGCGCCGAGTTGGCGGCCGATTCCTGCCAGATACCCACGCCGCTCTGCACCAGCCCGTCGCCGGCGAAATAGACCCGGCCATGGGGCGCTTCCAGCAAGGCGCTGGCGTCAGCCGGAAAATGCTCGCGTTGCAGCCACGGGCCTTCGCTGTACGGGATCTGCTCCCAGGACACTGCCAGCGGGTTGCGCAAATGATGCGAGTAACCGGGATGCAGCAGTTCCACGGCTTCTCTGGACGTTGCGTACTGCGCGTCGAACGGTTTGGCGCCGAACACATCGGCGCCCTCCCCGGTCACGTAACCGGCGACGAGCAGGCCATCGCGGGTATTGAGGTCGTTGCTCGGGTACCACAGCAGGCGCGCCGGATGGTCGATCCAGGACAACCCGCCATAGGTGCGGTAATCAGTTTCCCAGAAGCGCGGAGATTGCCACGCCACTTTGGTCGCCTGATCGTTGCGGGTGCTGAGCAAGGCGGCTTTGATCGGGTCGCTGAAATCGGTGTCGAGCCTCGCCAACAGCGGCAACGGCAACGTCGAGACCAGATAATCGGCGCGCACCACCTGTTCGCGACCGCTGTGGCTGTCGTGATAGGTCACGGCTACGCCGTCTTCAAACTGACGAATCCGGCGCACCTGCGCGCCCAGTTGCACCTGCTCGGTGAGACGCTGGTAGAAGGCGTCGGTGATGCGGTCCATGCCGCCTACCGGCTGAAACATGGTGGCCGAAAACTCCGGGAATTCAGTGTGCAGCAAGGCCCCCCACAGCTCGGGGTGCAACAGCCGGTCGAGCGCGATCGGCTGCGCGCTGGTCGGCAATGCTCCTGGGTGCGAGAGCGACTCCTGATGACCGGAACGCAGGCTGCCCTCATAGGCCAATTCCTGCGACAGGTCGCCATACACTTGCAAAAACGCCAACAGGCGCTGACGCTCTTCACCGCTCAACACATCGTCCAGGGCATCGCGTTGCACCGCCGTGGCCAGTAACCCTGAAAGATGACCACGCGCATCGTTGATGGCCTGGCCGACGGTGAAAGCCGGCTGTTGCAGGTCCGGGCGTACCTGAGCGCCGTGACTGCTGTTGACCAGCACTTCCAGCGGCACGCCCAGTTCGCTGCAATAGTCGAGCAACGTGCGATGCTGGCTGGGAATACGCGCGGGCCCTGCGTTGAAATACAGGCCCGGATCAAAGGCCACGGTCTGTGTGCGGCCGTCCTTGTAGTCCACCCGATCACCGTTGCGCAGGGTCCAGTTACGGCCGCCCACCCGATCACGGGCTTCCAGCACCTGCACGGTAAAACCGGCCCGGGTCAGTTCCAGCGCCGTGACCAGCCCGGCAATCCCGGCGCCGAGCACCAGCACACGGGTGCCCTGCCCCAGCCCATTCTTGAGTTTCAGCGGCTGCGGTCGTCGATGCGACGAAGGCCCAAGGCCCAGTACCGCAAGCGCATCCTTGAGAGCTTTCTCGCCCCCCACCGCTGCAATGCTGGACAGCGCTTCGCGTCGTGTCAGTCCCATGGTCATTACTCCCTTGAAGGCTTCAGTCCGGCAGGCCGGGTGGGTTGATCAGCGACGTGTCGACGCGCTCCACATCCAACCCCCAACGCTGCAACACCTGTTCGTACTGGCCGCCGGCAATCGCACCCTCCAGTGCGGTATGAATGGGTTTGACCAGACCGTTGTCCTTGCGTGTGGTCACGGCGATATCGGCTTGCAGTGGCCAGCCGCCATTGACCGTGCCCACACGTTTGATGCCTCCCGTAATGGCCGCTGAATAGGCATACACCGAGTTAGGCCCGAACAGCGCGTCGCTGCGGCCCGAGCGAATGGCGAGCTGGGCCGCTGCCTGATCATCGAAGTACTGCAGCAGTGCGGGTTTGATGCCGGCCTTTTCGTTGGCTTCGTTCCACGCCAACAGGACCTTTTCCTGATTGGTGCCGGAGCCGACGATGATTTTCAGCCCGGCGATGTCCGACGCCTGTTTGATCTCGCTGATTTTGCTGCCAGTCTTGACGTAAAAACCCAGCACATCCTGCCGGTAGGTGGCGAAATCAAAGCGTTTTTTGCGCGCTTCTGTCACCGTGACATTGCTGATCACCGCGTCGTATTTGCCCGAGCTGACGCCCAGCGGCCAGTCCTCCCAACTGGTCTGCACCACGTTCAATTGCAAACCCAGGCTATCCGCCACCAGTTGCGCGGTGTCTGCCTCGCTGCCGATGGTGGTCTTGTCGTCATTGGCCAGCAGCGCCAAAGGCGGCCCGGCAACGCCGGAAACAGCCACGGTGAATTTGCCCGGCTGGGCGAACTTGAAGCCCGCCGGGATCTGCGCGATGGCCGCTTCGTTGCGTGGCACATGAATGCGCTGTCGATCAGGGCTCAGGTCGACCGGTTGCGCGGTGGACGCAAAGGCACCTTGCGCCAGACTGACGGCAATCGTCAGCAGGGTGATACGGGCAGTGTTCACTGACATCAGCAGTCGCTCCTTGAAAACGGGAAATTCACAGCACCTTGCCGAGAAAGGCAGCGGTGCGAGGGTGTCGGGGCTGGTGAAAAACCTGTTCCGGCGGTCCCTGCTCAATCAACTGGCCATCACAGAGAAACACCACGTGGTCCGCCACTTCGCGGGCGAAGCCGATCTCGTGGGTGACCACCACCAGCGTGACGCCCAGTTGCGTGAGCCCCTTGATGACGTCGAGCACTTCGCCGACCAGCTCGGGGTCGAGGGCTGAGGTGGGTTCATCAAACAGCAGAACCTTGGGGTCCAGCGCCAGCGCGCGGGCAATGGCGACCCGTTGCTGCTGGCCACCGGACAGCTGGCGCGGGTAAGCGTCTACCTTGTCTGCCAGGCCAACCCGAGCCAGCAGTTCACCGGCCTTGCCCTGTGCTTGGGCTTTGCTCCAGCGCTTGTGTGCCAGCGGCGCTTCGGCGATGTTTTCCCAGGCGGTGAGGTGCGGGAACAGGTTGAAATTCTGAAACACAAAGCCGACTTCAATGCGCCGCTTGAGGATCTCGCGCTCTTTGAGTTCGTAGAGCAAATCACCCTTGCGCCGATAGCCGACGTAGTCGCCGTCGATGGTGATGTACCCGCTGTCGATCTTTTCCAGATGGTTGATGGTGCGCAACAGCGTGGACTTGCCCGAGCCGGACGGCCCCAGAATCACCGTCACCTTGCCCGGCTCGATGGTCAGGTCGATGTCCTTGAGCACCTGCTGGCTGCCGAAGCGCTTGCCGACGCCCTGAATCTGGATGCGTCCGGCGCGTGCCGGGTGTGCGAGCTCACTCATGATGCTTCTCCTTGAACCAGCCGCGCAGCCGCTGCAAGGGCGTGGGCGGCAGAACCCGCGCCGTGCCACGGGCAAAGTGCCGCTCGACGTAATACTGGGCGCTGGTCAGCACCGTGGTAATGATCAGGTACCAGACCGTGGCGACAATCAGCAGCGGGATCACCGCCTGGGTGCGGTTGTAGATGACCTGCACGGTGTAGAACAGCTCTGGCAAGGCCAGCACGTAAACAATGGAAGTGCCCTTGACCAGGCCAATGATTTCGTTGAACCCGGACGGCAGAATCGAGCGCAACGCCTGGGGCAGGATGATGCGAAAAACCCGACGCGAAGCAGGCAGCCCCAGCGCTGCGGCGGCCTCATGCTGGCCGGCGTCGACACCGATCAGGCCGCCGCGAATGATTTCCGCCGTATACGCCGCCTGCATCAGGCTCAAACCCAGCACCGCCACAGTGAATTGACTGAGCACATCCACCGTCGACCACTGGGCAAAGACCAGATCGGTGAACGGCACTGCCAGCACAATGTGGTCGTAAAGATAGGCGAAGTTGTAAAGAATGATCAGCACCAGCAACGCTGGCATCGAGCGGAAAAACCAGATGTAGCCCCAGGCCAGAGCCGCCAGCAGCGGTGAGCGCGACAGGCGAGCCAAGGCCAGCGCCGTGCCGAGAACAATGCTGAACACCGTGCTCAGCAGCGTCAGCAGCAGTGTCTGGGACAGGCCGCGCAGTACCGATGGCGAGAAGAACCACTGACCGAAGACGTCCCATTCCCAGCGCGGATTGGTGGCCAGCGAGTGCACGATGGCCACCAGCACTAGTGCTGCGAATATCGACCCGGCCCAGCGACCGGGGTGGCGGGCCGGCACGACCTGCAACGCCTTGATCGGTGCCGGTGATACTCGGCTCTGGCGCAGCGGATAACGGCTGGGCTGATCGATGAAGGCATAGGGTTTGGCGACAATGGGCATGTTTGATTCCTCGCACTCGATACAGTGTTTTCAGGTGCTGGCCTTAAAAAGCGTAAGTCAGCCGGGTGTAGTAGTAACCGCCGGTAAAACCGTAGGGCGAATAGGTGCCGTAGCTGCTGACCATCGTGCTGCTGGGGACCCCCTGTTTTTTCGGGTAGATGTCGAACAGGTTCTTTGCGCCGATGGCGACGTTGAGGTTTTTGCTGAGGTTGTAATCAAGGTCCAGGTCGGTGATCCACTTGGCGCTGTACACCCGGTCCAGGTCGCGATTGGCCGATGAATTGACCTCTTTGTAAGCGCCGTAGCGGGTCAGCGCCAGGTTCAGATTGAAGCGCCCGATGCTCCAGTCGCCGCCTAGAATCAGCTTGGTGTGCGGCTGCACGCCGGTAATCAGATTGCGAGCCTCGCGGTCCATCAATTCATAGGACGTACCCAGGATTGAAGTGGATTCCTTGTAGCCAAGGATTTTGGTCTGGTTCCAGTTGAACGCTGCGGTCCACGTCAACGAACCGTACTGGCCCAGGTCCTGGCGGTAGTTGCTGACCAGGTCGAGGCCTTTGGTGCGGGTGTCGGCACCGTTGATGAAATACTGGCCGCCCGACGTCGAATCGACGCCGTTGTTGAGCAGCACCTGAGTAACTTCGTTGCCCAGCAAAGTGCCGGTCAGGGTGATGCGGTCGCGCAGATTGATCACGTAGGCATCGGCGGTCAGGCTCAACTGATCGTTGGGCGTCAGGGTGAAGCCAAGGCTGAAGTTGGTGGAGCGTTCCGGCTTGAGGTCCTCGGCACCCAGCGCTCTGGCGGCCCCTGAACCGGTTGGTAATACGCCGTAGTTGATCGACTGATACACGCCGTCCACTACACCGTAGGTAGTCGAGCGCGCACTGAACAGGCTGTTGGCCAGAGACGGCGCCCGAAAACCATTGCTGACAGTGGCACGTACGGCGAACTGCGGGGTGAAGTCATAACGCGTGGTCAGCTTGCCGCTGCGGGTCGCGCCCACCCCTTGATTGTAATGCTCGTAGCGTAATGCGCTGCCGACATACCAGTCGGGCACAGGGTTGAAGCCCACGTCGACATAACTGGCGACACTGTTGCGTGAGGCGCTGCTTTCTTCGTCCGGTGAAATGCCATTGGTGACCTGCGCTCCAGATGATGCACAGTTGCCGGGTGCAACGCAGTAGCCGCCGTTGGCATAGGACTCGTAATCGCCCGCCTGCACCTCATAGGTGTCGCGCCGATGTTCAAAGCCGTAGGACACGTCGAGGGGCTTTTGCAGGCCGACGTCAAAGCCGCGCTTGAAGTCCAGATTGGTGGTCAGCTCGGTGGAAATCCATGTGCCGGAGGTGAAGCTGTTCGGCGTGGCCTGCCCCAGAGACGGGTTCTGGTTATGCGTGGTGCCCTGCTCCGCTTCATTACGCCCGTAGGTAGTGGACAAATCCCAGTCCCACTCGCCGAGCGTGCCTTTGCCACCGAATGCGGCCTGAAAATCGTCTTCATCGATGTACCAGGTCGGCGTGTATCCCGCTGGGTAACCGTTAGGCCCGGTGGGAATGGTGTTGGTGATGGTCGGCAGGCGAAAGTTCTGACCTTGCTCGCCTTTGCGCCGCGAATAGGTGGTGAAGGAATACAGGCTGAAACTGTCGTCAATCGGTAACTCGGCGTTGTAGCCCAGTGTGAGCAGATTGGTTTTCGGCGTGCCGTAACCGCCGTACGTGGACTTGCCTGCCAGGTCGTAGGCTTGCTCGTAGCTGTAGCCATTGGCGCTGGCCTTGTTGTCGTCATTCTGGCTGCGCGCATCCAGCGCCAGTTGCACGATACCGCCGTCGCCAATCTCGAAGCCTTTGTTAAGGCTTTGCTGCACGGTCTGCTTCTTGCCGTCATAACCGAGCCCGGCATTGGTCACCGACGTGCCGCTGGTGTCGGCCTTGAGGATGACGTTAATCACCCCTGCAATGGCATCGGAGCCGTATTGAGCCGCCGCGCCATCGCGTAACACTTCGACATGATCAATGGCGCTGATGGGAATCAGATCGAGGTCTGCCGGCGCAGCACCGGTGTTGATGCCGTTGATGCTCAGCGTCGCGCTGGTATGGCGGCGTTTGCCATTGACCAGCACCAGCACCTCGGCGGCGCTCAGGCCACGCAAGTTGGGCGCCCGGGCAATGCCGCTGGCGTCCCAACCGGTTTTTTCCGGCAGCGTCAGCGATGGAATCACTGCGCTCAAGGCTTCCATCAGGCCAGGCTTGCCGGTGCTTTGTAACTGTTTGGCGCTGACCACATCGATCGGCACCGGGCTGCTGGTCACGGTGCGCTGCTCGGCGCCGCGATTACCGGTGACCACCACGGTGGACAAGGTACGACGTTCGTCCTCGAAGGTTTTTTCCTGAGCCTGAATCGTCCCTGACAGCAACACGCCCCCTATCGCCAACGCCAGCGGGCAGAAACCCGGCGCAGCAGACGATGCTCGGGCACGGTGTAAGACTTGCTTCATATCCACTCCAGACATGGCGATCATTGAAGCCATGCATGCAAATCGCAAAGTCGGGCACTCCCGCTGTCGTCCAGACAGCGCAGTACGCACGTTTCAGGCTATGCAGGTAAAACCTGCGCGATGAGCTAGGGGTGAGGTGACAAGCCGGTTGGCGGCAGAAGTGTCGCGCAGCGCCCGTCAACAACAGGGCGAGAGGAATAAAGCCAGTGGCAGGATTGAACAGGCAACATACGTTGAACTCCCTTCCAACGATTCTGCTTGAGGGGAATGGTTTGTCCCTCGGTCATGGCGCACTCGACGGCGGCATGCAGCACAGAATCCTGATAACGATTGGTACCATCCGAGGTAAGGGGTAGGCTGTTGGAACCAAACATAACGGAATCAATAGTGAAAATATAATTCTATTTGGTCATAAGATAATATTATTATTTTTGATTTATATTTATTTTATTATTCATAAATAGCATTTTCTGTTCTCAGGTGTTTGACTGCCAAAGAGGCCCGGTTATCAGGCCGGGCTTCCCAAGGCAGCTCTACTTTGAGAGCAACACCTCGACCAACTCCTCCGCCCCGCGGGAAATACCGGCTTGCGCTGCCGACAAGCGCCCGAAGGTCGAGCTTATGTCATAGACCTTAGGATATTGCCGGGTTACATAGGACTCCAGAAGCTGCGAAGTGGACGCATCGTAGATCTCGACCGCGTAGCTGACCGACCCGGTAAATGTGCCTTCACGATCTCTGGAGGCCTGAACGAGGTTATAGGACCCCATGCCGATATCGAACCGGGAGAACGTCGATAAACCCGCCACCGTCGTCTCGGCACCTGTCAGCGTGAGGCGAATCCTCAATGTCCCGCGTGCAGGTGTGTCGGCGAATCGAAAATGCCTGCCCAGGGCTTCCGAGAACTTGACCGTCATGTCGTTGGCCAGCGCGGTCTTGTCCTTGCGTTCCAGATCTGAAAACTGCGCATCCGCTCCCGAGTAGATCACCACCGGCTCGAGCATGATTTTATCGTATTGATTCCAGTTGACCGACGTCGAGTACTTGAAGGGAATACGACCCGAGTTGTCCTGTTTGTTGGGTGTCACCGCCACTGTAAAAATGACCCCCTAACGCCAACCTAGAATTGACCCCCCTGGGTAAAACTGGCGGCTTTGAGCTGCCAATATGTTGACCCAGGAGCAGTCTGTGGAAATTAAAGTGTTGGCCCGTCAGGGCCATGGCATCAAATTCATCGCCCGTGAGCTGGGTATTTCGCGTAACACCGTGCGCAAGTACCTGCGAAAGGCCCGGTCGCTACCCAGTGACAAGGTGAGACCCGCACGTCCGTGCAAAATCGACCCCTTCAAGGACTACCTGCACGAGCGTATTGAGGCGGCGCGCCCACACTGGATTCCGGCGACCGTCCTGCTGCGTGAGATCACGGCATTGGGGTACAGCGGCGGCGTCAGTCGTCTGAAGGCTTATATTCGCCCCTTCAAACGTAAGGCAGAAGAGCCGGTGGTACGTTTCGAGACACTGCCCGGCAAGCAGATACAGGTGGACTTCACCACCATTCGACGAGGCCGTCAGCCGCTTAAGGCGTTCGTGGCGACACTTGGTTTTAGTCGAGCAAGCTTTGTCCGTTTCTCCGAGCGAGAGGACAGCGAAGCCTGGCTGACAGGGCTTCGGGAGGCGTTCGCTTACTTTGGCGGCGTGCCCGAGCAGGCATTGTTTGATAACGCCGGAACCATCATCACCGAGCGAGATGCTTTTGGGGAGGGCCAGCACCGTTGGCATCCCCGATTGGCTGCGCTGGCCGATGAGTTTGGTTTTATTCCCAAGGTCTGCCGCCCTTACCGTGCCCAGACCAAGGGCAAGGTTGAGCGCTTCAACGGGTATCTGAAGGGCAGTTTCATTACCCCGTTGGCCGCTACGCTCAAGAGTGCGGGTCTGACGCTGGATGTGGTGACGGCCAACGCACATATCGGCCAATGGCTCGACGAAGTCGCTCATCAGCGGATTCACGGCACGACGGGTGTTCAACCGGCGGTACGTCTGGCCCAAGAGCAGCAGGTACTATTACCACTGCCAACACAGAGCCTGCGCCCACAACCCGCCCAAGGCCTACGCCTGGGACGGGTCCTGCCGTACGAGAGCTTGCAGCATCCGCTGTCGGTTTATGAGCAACTGCTGGAGGTGAGAGCATGAACCTTCAACATGCTCGCCTGACAGAACTATGCAAGGGGCTAAAGCTTGAGCGCGTCGGGGTGGACTGGCCGCACCTGGCCCAACAAGCAGCAAGCGGCGAAGACAGCTTTGCCGACTTCCTCGAAAAGCTGCTGGCTGCCGAGACCGATGCCCGAAGTGAACGCTCTCGACAGGCCCTGCTGAAAACTGCCGCGCTGCCCGCTGTGAAAACGCTGGAGCAATACGACTTCGCGTTTGCCACCGGCGTCCCCCGGGCACAGCTCCAGGAGCTGGCAGCACTGAGTTTTGTTGGACGTGCCGAGAACATCGTGTTCCTGGGGCCTAGTGGTGTAGGCAAGAGCCACCTGGCTATCGCCCTGGCCTACCGGGCAGTGATGGCCGGTATCAAAACCCGCTTCGTCACGGCGGCTGACTTGATGCTGCAACTGACCGCTGCGCACCGCCAGGAACGGCTCAAGGAATACTTCAGTCGTGTGGTGATGGCCCCTGGGTTGTTGGTCATCGATGAAATCGGCTACCTGCCGTTTGGTCGTGATGAAGCCAACCTGTTCTTCAATGTTGTCGCCAAGCGCTACGAGCAAGGCAGCCTGATCCTCACGAGTAACTTGCCGTTTACCCAGTGGGCCGGAACCTTTGCGGATGATCAAACACTGACAGCGGCCATGCTGGACAGGCTGTTACATCATGCCCATATCGTGCAGATGACAGGTGAAAGCTATCGACTCAAGGACAAGCGCAAAGCAGGAACCAAATCTTCTCGGGCCGAACCGGCTCGAAAATATGAACCCGAGGGGGGTCAAAACTAAGTTGGCGATTTAGCACGGAAGGGGGTCACTTTTTAGTTGGCGTTGACAGTTGGGGCGCATTTCAAGCGAGGACTCGATTCCTGAATAAGGCGACGGCTCATGGCTGGCACAACCTGTGGCGAGAAACCCCAACAGCAAAAGCCCGACCAGCTTCATGTGGTTAACGTAGTGCATGCGCAATGCTCCAGCTCAATCAGGTTAGAAAAATTCGGAAGAGAGTTGCCGAACAGGTCTGGATTCATGATTGGCCAGCCAGAAAGCCTCGCCCGCCAAAACTGTACCGACGTGTATAGTTTTAGTCGGTCGGCCATTGCACGTCAACCTAAAATGTACACATGGGTATAGTTTTGAGATTGAATTTAGGTATGCCCACGACGGTGGCGAAGGCCGCGGACTGTGATGGTCGGAGATGGACGGAATAGCCCAGGCCATGAATTATCCGGCCCTGCGCAGGTCAGAACGACCAGTTCCATGATTCTTGAGGTTGAAAGCATTTCGTTCGAGCCGACGCAAAGCGACGAACACTCAACCTCCTGTTGATCCAAGGCCAGGGAGCAGCCCATGAACCGCCAGCAATTTATCGACTACGCACAGAAAAAATACGACACGAAGCCGGATCATCCGTGGGAAAAGTTTCCTGATTACGCGGTCTTCAGGCATTCGGACAATGACAAATGGTATGCCCTCCTCATGGACATTCCTGCCGAAAAAATAGGCATCAATGGGGATAAGCGGGTTGATGTCATTGACTTGAAAGTTCAACCAGAACTGGTGGGCTCCTTGAGGAAAAAGCCTGGCATTTATCCGGCTTATCACATGAACAAGGAACACTGGATCACCGTGCTGCTGAACGGGCCGCTCGGCGCAAAAGAAATCCATTCACTGATTGAAGACAGTTTTCAGCTCACCCGCTGACGGTGATAGCGTCGAGCGGCTCCAGGCATCGCGTGCAGCTGTGACAGGCGTAACCGGTGGCCACGCCAGCTCATTATCAAGCGATGCTTTCACTGACGTCGACCTGTATGGGCACTGTCACTCTGGCGACCCGGGTCAAATCCGAAGACGCTGCGACCAGCGCCCTCACCGTCTGCTCCGCCACCTGCACAATCGGGTGAGAAAGCACGACCTGTACCAGGTCAGCTTTCAATGCTTCGCGGGTCAGAGGCGTCAAATCATGACACACCACCACAGGTAGCCTGATCTGCTGCTGTTGGAGCTCGCGCAGTGCACGTAATACCCCGGCGACTCCGCCTCCCGCCACGTACAACGCCGAAAGCTCTGGCTCACCGCTCAGTAAGTCCAGCGCATTACCATAGGCGAAATCGTCGTCTTCAAGCGTCAGGCGTGATGCCAGTAACTCCCAATCCGTTGAGTGGCTCGACAGGTAACTGCGAAAGCTCATCTCACACAGCTCCTGACACTGGAAGCGCTGGCTGCTGACCATCACCGCGGCCGAGCCTGGGGACCCTGCCAGGCGCGTGACAAACCACCCCGCCGTGCGTCCCATCAGCCGATTGTCGACACCGACGTAAGAGGCAGAGCCAAGGCCTGCCAGCTCAGAAATCAAGGCGACCACAGGAACGCCAGCAACTTGCAGGCTGGCGACGGCATCACGCACACGCGGATGATCGACCGCAACCATACCGACACCATCGACCTGATCCCCCAGCGCCAACAGACGCTGGGCCACCGTCGCCGGATCAAGGTCATCCAGGTAACCGATGACGACCTGGACACGCGCCCGCGTGAAAGTCGCTGCCGCGTTCGACAGCGCTTGTGCGAGACCTTTATAGAAAGCCACGCCGCTTTTCTGCAGCAGAAAACCCAGCCGCACAGTCGGTTTATCGTTGAGTATCCGCTGCTCAATCACCCCTTTGGCATGGAAGCCCAAGAGTGCCGCCGCGGCGGCAATACGCTGTGCTGTGTCGGTACGCACGTCCGCACGCAGATTCAGCACACGGTCGACGGTGGAGAGGCTGACGCCCGCCTCGCGCGCGACATCCGCCATGGTGGGACGCAGTTTTTGACGAGGCTTTTTTGACATGTCTTGACATCTCTTTTTCTCGATCATGACGGGTTTTGACAGCTTTATCCACCCTCCCGTAGCCCTGACCAACACGACTGAAATAGGATCGACTCAACGCCAAACACTCATCAACAACAACAAAACCGGAGTGCATTCATGACCATTCATATCTCCACAGCACCCTGCTGCTGGGGCGTCGACGATGTAAAAAACCCCTATCTGCCAGCGTGGCGCGACGTACTCGGCGAAGCCAGCGAAGCGGGCTATCGCGGAGTTGAGTTAGGCCCGTATGGTTACCTGCCGCTTGACCCGGCAGTGGTTTCAGCGGCCCTTGGCGAAAACCGCCTGCATGTGGTGGCCGGCACTGTTTTCGATGATTTGGTAACCCTAACCAACTTGCCATCTCTGCTCCGCCAGACCCACGATATTTGCGCATTGCTCAAGCAACTCCCGCCCATCGATAAGGAGCCCGGGCAGCGCTTTGCCGGCCCTTACCTGGTCATCATTGATTGGGGACATGAGGAACGCGACTATGCTGCGGGCCACTCAGAGTTGGCTCAACGCCTTGACGATGGGGCTTGGCAAACAATGATGGAGCACATTCGGGCTATCTGTCAGATCGCCTGGCACGAGTACGGCATTCGCCCTGTTATTCACCCGCACGCCGGCGGTTATATCGAATTCGCCGACGAGCTGGCGCGGCTGGTCGATGACATTCCAGACGACGTTGCCGGGCTCTGCCTGGATACCGGGCATCTCTACTACGCGGGCATGGATCCTGCGGCGTCACTGCGCACTTACGCCGACCGTCTGGACTACATCCATTTCAAAGACATTGACCAAAGCGTTTTTGACGACGTCATGAAGCAGCGCATCAAATTCTTCGACGCCTGCGCCAGGGGCGTCATGTGCCCCATCGGGCGCGGCGTGATCGATTACCCGAGCCTTTACCGGCTTATTCAGACGCTGGGCTACGAGGGATACATCACGGTCGAGCAGGAACGCGACCCTCGAAACGCCAACGGGAGCCTGGAAGATGTCCGATCCAGTCGCACCTACCTGGCAAACGTCGGATTCTGACCCGCACGAGGCATATTCCATGATCAACGGCAGCAGACGTATTCCCCAACCGATCCGCTGGGCTATGGTGGGCGGCGGAAGTCAGAGCCAGATCGGCTACATCCACCGCTGCGCAGCACTGCGTGACAATACCTTTGTGTTGGTCGCGGGCGCATTCGACATCGATCCGATAAGAGGCAGCGCCTTTGGCGAGCAACTGGGTGTCGATAGCGAACGCTGTTACGCCGATTACCTGAGTATGTTCGAACAGGAGGCCCGGCGTGCAGACGGCATTCAAGCGGTCTCGATCGCCACGCCTAATGGCACGCATTACTCCATCACCAAGGCAGCGCTCGAGGCCGGGCTGCACGTGGTGTGTGAAAAACCCCTGTGTTTCACTGTCGAGCAGGCCGAAAACCTGCGCGAACTTTCGCATAAACATAACCGCATTGTCGGTGTGACCTACGGGTATGCCGGCCATCAACTGATCGAACAGGCCCGGGAAATGATCGCCGCCGGTGAACTGGGCGACGTGCGCATGGTGCACATGCAGTTCGCCCACGGTTTCCATAGCGCGCCGGTGGAGGCGCAAAGCCAGGCGACGCAATGGCGTGTCGATCCGCGTCAGGCGGGGCCGAGCTACGTGCTTGGCGATGTCGGAACGCACCCGTTGTACTTGTCGGAAGTGATGCTGCCTGACCTGAAAATCAAACGCCTGATGTGCAGTCGGCAAAGCTTCGTCGCCAGCCGCGCGCCCTTGGAAGACAACGCGTACACCTTGATGGAATACGAAGGTGGCGCGATGGGCATGGTGTGGTCGAGCGCGGTCAATGCAGGCTCCATGCATGGCCAGAAGATCCGCGTCATCGGCTCTCGCGCCAGCCTCGAGTGGTGGGATGAGCGACCTAACCAGTTGAGCTTTGAAGTTCAGGGGCAGCCCGCGCAAATACTTGAGCGCGGTATGGGGTATCTGCACCCCAATGCGCTGATAGACGACCGTATTGGCGGTGGTCACCCGGAAGGCCTGTTCGAAGCATGGGCCAATCTTTATTACCGCTTTGCCCTGGCCATGGATGCGACTGACCGATCCGATACCCAAGCCCTCAGCGCGGTGCGCTATCCAGGAATAGACGCTGGCGTCGAAGGCGTGCGATGGGTCGAGCGCTGCGTACTGTCCGCCGACAACGACTCCATCTGGGTCGCCTATTGAGGTCCTGCCTCGGACCTCCATCAGTTAAAACCGAACAGAACAATAGCCGGACAGAAGAATGAATCACCCTGCCGGTTTGCTCAGGCTGTTCAATTTCCATTTGCAAAGGATTGCAGGCTATCAGCGAAAGACTGGAGTTGTTCCTGACTCCGTACGGCGGTCTCCCGCAGCCTGCAACTTCTTGCCCAGCTGTGACCAATGGCAACAAGATTGCCGGTACAGGGCTACCCCCGATAACGAAGAGGTAAGTGAAAATCGCAACGCACATAGTGACCGCCAGCAGCCCTCCCAACCCGATGGTGACCGGTATGAACAAGGCGACAGCAGCGACGATTTAGCAGAGGGCAATACATTGGCCAAAATGCCCCCTGCTCGTTTTTTAGACGCCGGCAGTGGCTTCGCGGACGAAGCCTTCATAAGAGCGCAGCGGGTGCCCAATGATGGCTTCCAACCGTTCCACGGCTCCTTCAGCCGCTTGCATGCCGAACTTCTGGATGCCCGCCATCATCAAGCGCATGTCGTAAGCCAGCCAGCCAGGACCGTAAGAAGCCAATTGCCCTTCGAAGGCTGCTACATCATCGCCACCGTAGGCGATCTCGCGATCCAGAGCGGAACTCCAGGTTTGTGCCACGGATGCACCAGTCAGCGCTTGTGGACCCACCAACTCCAGCGTTACAAGATCAAGAGCAGAAGATGCCTCGTCGCGTCGCAACAGTTCTGCCACGGCGACATCGGCAATATCGCGCGCGTCAATCATTGAAACGCCCGCCGAGCCAATAGGCATTGGGTACACCGAGTAGCTCTGGATCGTCTGCTGGACCATGAGGTCGTTTTGCATAAAGTACGCGGGACGCAGAATAGTCGCGGGGATGTCGAGGCTTTCGATCATGCGCTCGACCGTGTACTTGCCGGTGAAGTGCGGAACGTTGGTGAACGTGTCGGCATGAATCACGGACAGGTAAACGATGCGCTCGATACCGGCCTCCTGAGCGAGGTTCAGCGCGATCAGCGCTTGCGTAACTTCATCGGGCGTCACTGCATTGAGCAGAAACAGCGTGCGCACCGAAGACAGCGCGACACGCATGGAGGACACATCAGTGAGGTCTGCGACTACCTCGGTGACGCCAGCCGGAAAATCACGCTTGCCGGGTTGGCGCACCATGGCTTTGACATCGGCACCTGCGCTGGCGAGGCCCTGCGTAACGAGTGAACCGATGGTGCCCGTGGCGCCAGTAACGAGAATGCTCATTTTTTAATCTCCTGCAGTAATGGGGGGTGGTGTCAATCAGCGTGAGAAGTCCGCAACGACTTTGCCGGCTCCCGAAACGGTGCGATTACGTTCAATCGCCTTGGGATGCCTGAGAAGCCAGCGACCTCGCCTATCCGGAACTCAGGCATGGACGAGCACCGCGTGTTTTGCAGAGTGTTCATCGCAATGCCTCATGCTGAGATCCGATGACGAGAAGATAACCTGTTGCGCAAATTAAGCAGAGACGCCAAAGTGCAGACACTTCGTTTCAAAAATGGAACACCATGAACCTCAATGCGCTAATCGATTTCATGCTTGTGGCCAACAACGAAGGGCTCGGAAAAGCGAGCCGTGCGAGCGGCATATCCAAGGCAACCCTATCGCGCCGAATCGCGGACCTTGAGGAACAACTGGGCGTCAGGCTGATCGAGCGCAGCGCTCGCGGCCTGAAACTCACCGAAGCCGGTGAAATGTTGATGGCACGAACAGAGGGGCCGCTGGGTGAGGTGGCAGAAGCCATGACGGCGACCCGTGATGGCGTTGCGACGCCGCGCGGGCGCTTGCGTGTCGCCTCCCCCGTTCTGTTCTCTCAACTTGCGATGGGTCGCATCGGCGCCGGGTTTTATGCCGCCTACCCGGAGGTGATCATTGAAGTCACGGCGGAGGACCGCCTGGTCGACCTCGTCGAGGAGCAGTTCGACGTCGCTATCCGCATCAATCCTGACCCGGACAGCCGTCTGGTGGGCCGATGCTTCGCCAGGGACCGACTGGTAGTCGTGGCGGCACCGGAACTGCCCAGGCCAATGCCAGGCGCCATCAGACAGACGCCTGCCATTGTGACGTCGAGCTTCCAGCCCACCCACTGGAAACTCGATAACGGACATCTGGTTCTGAAACCGATTCCGAAACTGTGGTTCTCGTCGCTGATGATGGTCCGCGATGCGGCTGTCGCCGGAGGCGGTGCTGCGCTCATTCCACAGTCCATCGCATGGAGCCAGCTCGCCAGCGGACAGCTGGTCCAATGGGGCACGGTATCGGGTGCAGAACCCGAACTCTGGGTGCTGCATACGTCCAGGCGCCTTGTCTCACCCAAGGTTCGCGCCTTCGTCGATTTCATCTGCGCCAGTAACCCTGACATGTCTCTGGTGCTGAAGGGATAGAGAGCCGTTCACAGGCCTGGAGAGAGGCAAGTACATCGAGACACTGATTTAACAGACATCGAATAACGCACTGAAGCTCGCGGTTACTCATGGTCATGAGCAGCTTTTATCAGGACGAAAAAAAAGAGGCATAAGCCTCTTTTTCTGGTTTCCACACACTTCAATTGAAGCGCGTTGAAAATATCTGGAGCGGGAAACGAGACTCGAACTCGCGACCCCGACCTTGGCAAGGTCGTGCTCTACCAACTGAGCTATTCCCGCATTGTCTTGATGATGGGCACTATTCTAGCGTTTCAGAAAGCTGCGTCAAGCCCTTGATTCAAAAACTTATTTTTTTTCTGCTGTGGTCTTGAGATGCGGCCATGCGGCTCTGAGGTATTGCACCATCGACCACAGGGTCAGCCCCGCTGCGACGAGCAGCAATGCGTAACCGAAAATCACCCAGAAGGTGACTGCCGGCGGGTTGCCGAGCAGAATGACCAGCGCCAGCATTTGCGCGGCGGTTTTCCATTTGCCCATGTTGGAAACGGCGACTTGTGCACGCGCGCCTATTTCCGCCATCCATTCGCGGAGCGCGGAAATCACGATTTCACGGCCGATGATCACCGCTGCCGGCAGGGTCAGCCACAGGTTGGCGTGCGCCTGAACCAGCAGCACCAGGGCCACGGCCACCATCAGTTTGTCTGCTACCGGATCAAGAAACGCACCGAATGGCGTGCTTTGCTCAAGACGGCGAGCCAAATACCCGTCGAGCCAGTCGGTCGCCGCAGCGAACGCAAAGACTGCACTGGCTGCCATGTAGCTCCAGTGATAAGGCATATAGAACAGCAAAATGAAGATCGGAATCAGTAAAACGCGTAGTACGGTGATCAGATTAGGGATATTCATCGGCACAACTGGCTACGAGGTGAGTGAGCATTCTACTCGCTGTGCAGGTTTGCATAAATCGACTCTGCCAGCTTTTTACTGATTCCGGGTGCTTTTGCTATTTCATCGATGCTGGCACGGGACAACTCCTGTAATCCACCGAAATGTTTGAGCAGATCACGCCGCCGGGTCGGCCCGACGCCTGCAATACCTTCGAGCGTCGATGTGCGTCGGGTCTTGCCACGGCGCGCGCGGTGGCCGGTAATTGCGAAGCGGTGCGCCTCATCGCGTATCTGCTGAATAAGGTGCAGCGCCGGTGAGTCACCAGGCAGCGTGAACTCATGAGCGGCGTCATTGAGGTACAGCGTCTCGAAACCGGCCTTGCGCGTGGTGCCCTTGGCAACGCCGAGCAGGATCAGGTCCGGCACCTGCAATTCGTTGAGCACATCGCGAGCCATGGACATTTGCCCCTTGCCGCCGTCCACCAGCAGCACATCGGGCAGCTTGCCCTCCCCGGCCTTGATGCGACTGTAGCGCCGGGTCAGGGCCTGGTGCATGGCGGCGTAGTCGTCACCGGCGGTCACGCCTTCGATGTTGAAGCGGCGATAATCGGACTTGATCGGACCCTCAGGCCCGAACACGACACACGACGCCACGGTCGCCTCACCACTGGAGTGACTGATGTCATAGCATTCGAGACGCATCGGCGGCTCGTCGAGATTGAGGACAACTGCCAACGCTTCAAATCGCGACGCGACGTGCTGACGGTTGGCCAGCCGCGCTGCCAGCGCCTGCTCGGCATTGGTGACCGCCAGTTGCTGCCAGCGCGCCCGAGTGCCGCGCACCCGGTGGCTGATGGTCATTTCCCGGCCACGCGATTCTTCGATGGCATCGATCAGTGCCGGGAAGTCTTCGTTGACGACGTTGACGATGACTTCACTGGGCAACTCGCGGTCAACACCGCCCAAAAAATACTGCGCCAGGAAGGCCGACATCACTTCACCGACCTCCTCTTCTATACCGACCTGCGGGAAGAAGTTCTTGCTGCCCAGCACCCGGCCGCCCCGCACGCTGATCAGGTGCACACAAGCGCCGCCCGGATTGACGAACGCGGCAACCACGTCCACATCGCCTGTGCCGCCGTCCATGCTTTGCTGGTCCTGAACGCGCCGCAGCAGCGCCACCTGATCACGCAACTCGGCCGCGCGCTCGAAATCCAGCGCCATCGCGGCTTTTTCCATCGAGGCGTTCAGCTCATCGCTCAATGCATTACTGCGCCCTTCGAGAAACATCACCGAGTGACGCACGTCTTCGGCGTACACCTCAGGCTCCACAAGACCGACGCACGGCCCCTTGCAGCGTTTGATCTGATATTGCAGACAAGGCCGGTTGCGGTTCTTGAAAAAGCTGTCTTCGCACTGGCGCACCTGAAAGGTCTTTTGCAGCAGGCTCAGGCTTTCACGAATGGCACCGGCGCTGGGATACGGCCCGAAATATCGACCCTTGGCCTTCTTTGCACCTCGATGAATGCTCAGCCGTGGGTAGGTACCGTCGGACAGGAATACATACGGGTAGGACTTATCATCACGCAACAGGATGTTGTACGGAGGCCGCCACTCTTTGATGAGGGTCTGTTCCAGCAACAGCGCTTCGGTTTCGTTGTTGGTGATCGTCGTTTCAATCTGGGCGATGCGCGCAACCAGTGCGCCGGTCTTGGGTGCGTGCCCGGTCTTGCGAAAGTAGCTGGCAAGACGTTTCTTGAGGTTCTTGGCCTTGCCGACGTACAGCAGCGTGGCGTCGGCATCGAACATGCGATAAACGCCAGGGCGACCGCTACAGGTCGCGAGAAATGCACTTGGATCGAATGTCTGGGTCATGTTCAGGCGCTGGCATCAACCATGCCGTGACGTACAGCGAGCAAAGCCAGTTCAACATCACTGCTGATCGAAAGCTTTTCAAAGATACGGTAGCGGTAGGTATTGACGGTTTTCGGTGACAGGCACAGCTTGTCCGAGATGGTCTGGACTTTCTGGCAGCCGACAATCATCAGGGCAATCTGGATTTCACGTTCGGACAGCAGATCGAACGGCGAGTTGTTGACCTGCGGCTGAAACGATTTCAACGCAAGTTGCTGGGCAATCTGCGGGCTGATGTAGCGCTGACCGGCGAACACCAGGCGAATGGCCTGAACCATCTCGGCAAGCCCAGCGCCCTTGGTCATGTAACCCGCGGCACCGGCTTGCAACAAGCGGGTCGGGAACGGGTCTTCTTCACAGGCAGTGACTGCCACGACCTTGATATCAGGATGGCTACGCAACATCTTGCGGGTTGCCTCCAGACCGCCAATGCCGGGCATCTTGACATCCATGAGCACCACATCGGGCTTGAGCTCCCGCGCTTTCTTCAGCGATTCCTCACCGGAATCGGCCTGCCCGACAACCTGTAGACCTTCAATGTCGGCCAGCATGCGTGTGATGCCTGTCCGAACAAGGTCATGGTCATCGACAACTAGCACCTTAATCAAGCAGACACCTCGCGCAACGGTCATAACGAATGCCAGTCACCATAACAAAAACGGTGAGTGAGACCTAGCACTGCGAAGTCAGACGCCCGACAACATGACAGAGCGCGTTTCAAAACAGCCGGAAAAACCTCGCTACAGCGAAAGACAGCCTCTACCTGCTCCCGGAGTCAGTGACCCGAAGGAAGCTTTTCCACACCGACAAAGGGTGCAGAAAGTTCGGCGATAGTAGTGGTCAAGCGCCTGATAGCGTCCTGATCTTCCTTCTCCAATACCCGGTAGTTGCCCAGAATCGTTTCCTCGATGACGCTGAGATTGTCGATCGGCACCGGTGTGCGTTTGCCGGTCAGCACGTACAGCACATCCACACCCTTGGCCGCGACAGCAGCCAGATAATCGGCCTTGGGGGCACGGTCACCATTTTCATACTTTCCCTGAGCGTTAGCTTCGACGCCTCCTATTTCACCGAAAGTTCGCTGGGACATGCCCAGACGTTCTCGTTCTTCTCGTAGCCGGCAACCAATTCCATTCATTTGAATGTATAACCTTGTTGAAACTGTCCTAACGAATGCTAGAATCCCGCAAAATTGAATCTACTTGAACGGTTTTGAACTATGCCCGGAATACGCACTGCTGCACAAGCCAAGGCCTGGCTGGATCAACAGGGAAAATCCGTTCAGGAATTTGCTCGTGAAAACAGCATTGATCCGGCTACAACCTACCAAGTGCTGGCAGGGCGCAAGAAAGGAAGACGTGGCGAAGCACATAAGGTAGCTGTGCTGCTGGGCATGAAGATCGGGACGATCCCGACGACGGAAACCCTGCAAGAGGAAGTGGAGAGTGAAGACCAGACTGCGTGAGGTGAAGACTGATGCACCCGCATGCAGCGGTTGTTCAACTTGCAAGGTAGCCTGCTTCGGCACCGACTGTCATCAGCCGTTGGGCGGTTACACGTCTGGCCACTCAATGAGCCCCGCTCAATCGCAACGTTTGATAATCCCTGTGATTGAATTTTCCAATTGAACGCACGTCCTTTCCTGAAGTAAGCTGCCAGCCATTCTACGGAGACACGCCATGCTGCAATCCATCCACCCAGTGCTTCAAGCTCTTGCCGGCGTTCCTCGCCTGGAGCGCGCTGCGGCTGTGCGGATCGCATCGGTGAGCACACGTCCGCAGCTCAACACTTATTATGGGTATTGGTTTAGCCACTGGCGCGCCTGATACCCATCCGGCGCCCACTTCAAGGGGACGCCAACCAGAGAATTCTCTACCCCCGGTCGGCTACCCGACCGGGGGTTTTGTTTTTTCAGGGCCCTGTATTTTTTCGACGCTTCATAAAAATCACGCTGCACACCGAGGATTACGACATGAACCACGCCACTTATTACCGCAACGACACTCACTTGACCTGGCGATTTAGCCACCTCCGTTCGGGACAGCCTGCCGCCTCCGTTCGGTCACTGCCAGGTGGCAACTCTGAATGTCCGGCCCATACGGCCCCTTGTCGAACACCCCAGTAGGGTCTGCGCGGACTATCTCCGCCAGCCCAGGAAGCCAGAACATGAATTCGCCCGTTGCCGTAAAATCGTCCGACCTGTCCAGCCATGCCGTCACATTGGCGGACAACAACCCCGCCTCGAAACGCCTGCCCAGCACGCTTGAGCTTAAAATGCGCCTGCCACTCAATGCCACGCTGACCGAACAGGTTGCAGCCCATCGCCGCGCCGTGCGCGCCATTCTCAATGGCGAAGACTCACGACTGCTGGTCATCGTGGGCCCCTGCTCGATCCATGATCCGCAATCCGCGCTGGAATATGCCGAGCGACTCGCCAGCCTGGCCGCAGAAGTCAGCGATCAGATGCTGCTGGTGATGCGTGCCTACGTCGAAAAACCGCGCACCACCGTAGGCTGGAAAGGCCTGGCGTACGACCCCGACCTGGATGGCAGTGACGACATGGCCGGCGGCTTGACGCTGTCGCGGCAGTTGATGCGTGACATGCTGGGCATGGGCCTGCCGATCGCCACCGAAATACTGCAGCCCATGGCTGCCGGCTACTTCGACGACCTGCTCAGCTGGGTCGCCATTGGCGCTCGCACCACCGAATCGCAGATCCACCGGGAAATGGCCAGCGGGCTGCCCATGGCGGTTGGCTTCAAGAACGGCACGGATGGCGGCGTAGCGGTGGCCAGCGACGCAATGCGCTCAGCGGCGCACCCGCATCGTCATTTCGGCATGGACGCTCACGGTCACCCGGCGATCATCGAGACGCAGGGCAATCCGGACACGCACATCGTGCTTCGCGGCGGACACAGCGGCCCCAACTACGATCGCCAGAGCGTTGCTCAGGTGCAGGCCGGCCTGAGCAATAACGCCATAGCGTCGCGAATCATGGTCGATTGCAGCCACGCCAACAGCGGCAAGGACCCGGCGCGTCAGCCTCACGTGTTCAACGATGTGCTTGAACAGCGCTTGTCCGGCAACCCGTCACTGATTGGCATGATGATCGAGAGCCATCTACACGATGGCTGCCAGGCGCTGGGCGAAACGCTGCAGTACGGGGTGTCGGTTACCGACGGCTGCCTGGGCTGGACCGCGACCGAGCAGTTGTTGCGTGAAGCGGTCGACCGCTTGCGTTACAGATAAACAAGGCGAAGGAACTTTGTCGGGAAATACCGTACTGAATCCGGTACGCTATTTCTTTTTTTCACCGGAGATTGTTTCCCATGCCTAAAGCAACTGCCCGCCACATCCTTGTTTCGAGCGAAGAGAAATGCGACGAACTCAAGACTCAGATCGAAGGCGGCGCTGATTTCGCTGAAGTCGCCAAGGCCAATTCCAGCTGCCCGTCCAGCCGTCAGGGCGGTGATCTGGGTTCGTTCGGTCCAGGCCAGATGGTTAAGGAATTCGACACTGTCGTGTTCAGCGCGCCAGTCAACACCGTTCAGGGTCCGGTAAAGACTCAGTTCGGCTATCACCTGCTGGAAGTGACCAGCCGCCAGGATTGATCCTGCTGCGCTGATCACCAGACGGCTCATCTTCGGATGGGCCGTTTTTGTGTGCGGCCATTGATGCACCTGCGTGCTCGCAGCGGCTTGGCGAAGCGGTCATTTGTCTGTAGAAGATACCGCGACGCAGATACATGATTTCTGCCGGGAATTTCGTCATACCTTTATTATCGCCAGTCGCCTTTAACCCTGACATTCGCTTGCGGACGTCAGTCAGGATTCGAGTCATGCGTTTTGTCTGTTCATCATTGCTCGCCTTGACGCTGACCCTGGTCGGCACTGTTCAAACCCTGTCTGCGGCACCGCAACACGCATTGACCGTTTATGGCGAGGCCCCGCGCTATCCCGCCGATTTCAGGCATTTCGACTACGTGAACCCCGACGCCCCCAAGGGTGGCAGCCTGCGTCGTTCGGCCATTGAAATCGGCCAGTTTGATCACCTGATGCCGTTTATCGACAAGGGCATGGGTGTTTCACAAATCAACGGCATGCTCTATGCGCCGCTGGCCACACGCTCGATGGATGAGCCCTATACGGTTTACGGGCTGATCGCCGAGAAGATGGAGCGTGGCGCGGACGGCCTTTCACTGCGCTTTTACCTGAACCCGAAGGCACGTTTCGCGGACGGCACACCCATCACTGCCAATGACGTGAAATACACCTACGAACTGCTGATGACCCAGGGCAACCTGCAATACCGCACCCAGTTTGAAGCGGTCAAAGGCCTGGAAGTCGAATCGCCGACGCAGATCCGCTTCGATTTCAAACACAGCGACAGCCGCACCCTGCCCCTTGATCTCGCATCGCTGCCAGTATTCCCAGAACACTGGTGGAAAACCCGCGACTTTGCCAGCGGCGCGGGGTTTGAAATACCGCCGGGCAGCGGCCCTTACACCATCAGCCATGTCGACCCGGGCCGCACCATCACCTTCGAGCGCGACCCAAACTGGTGGGGCAAAGACCTTCCGGTCAGCAAAGGCCTGTATAACTTCGATAAATTCAGCATTGAATATTTCGGCGACATCGACGTGGCACGTACGGTTCTCAAGGGCGGCGCCTACGACTACAACCGCGAATTTTCAGCGACCGGTTATTCGATCCGCTACGACGGCCCCGCGCTCAGCGACGGTCGCCTGCAAAAAGCACAACTGGCTACCGGTGCGGTGCAAAGCTCGCAAGGCTTCATATTCAACCTGAGCCGGCCGATGTTTCAGGACCGCCGCGTACGCCAGGCGCTGTCGCTGCTCTGGGATTTCGAGTGGACCAACCGGCAGATGATGCGCAACATGTACATTCGCCAGGACAGCTACTTTTCGAACTCAGAGCTGGCCGCCAGCCAGCTGCCCACTCCCGCCGAGCTGAAGATTCTTGAGCCACTGCGTGGCACAGTTCCCAAAGAGGTGTTCGACACGGTGTTCAAAACGCCGAAGACCGACGGCACCGGCTTGATCCGCGACAAGCAACTGCAAGCCCTGGCGCTGATGAAAGAAGCGGGCTGGACGCCGAAAGGTGATGAATTGGTGAACGCGCAGGGCGAGCCATTCAGTTTCACGTTTCTCAATGCACAGAGCGGTTTCGAGCGGATGCTGCTGCCTTACAAACGTACGCTGGCACAGATCGGTATTCATTTCGATATTCGCCGCATCGACTCTGCGCAATACCTGAACCGTGTCATGGCCCGCGATTACGACATGATTGTCACGGGCTACCCGGTGTCCACCTCGCCCGGGGCCGAGTTGTACAACAGCTTTGGCTCGAAAGTGGCCATGGACCCTGGCTCCAGCAATTACATGGCGCTTCAGGACCCCGCCGTCGACACGCTGATTGCCGGGCTGGTCAAGGCCGACAACAAGCAGACCATGACCGACTACGCACACTGCCTGGACCGGGTGCTGCAATGGAATTACTACTGGATTCCCAACTATTACCCGCCCGGTTCTTCGACAGTCTGGTGGAACCGTTTCGGCATCCCGAAAATCCAGGCCAGCAATAACGAGGCGGTTGAAACGTGGTGGGAAATAAGCCCGACGCCGCTGACCAACGAGCAGTTCGCCGAACAGCGCGGCGCCTCGGCCATTGTTTCGGAGATGCGCTGAATGCTCGGTTATATCCTGCGACGCCTGCTGCTGATCATCCCTACCCTGCTGTGCATCCTGCTGGTCAACTTTTTCATCGTCCAGGCCGCGCCGGGCGGTCCTGTTGAACAAGCTATTGCGCGCCTGCAGGGTATCGGCGGTGCAACCGTCGGCGCGGGGGCCACGGAATCGGCCGGCGCTGGACACTCTCGCGCCTCCCGAGGGCTGGACCCGGTGCTGATAAAGCAAATCGAACGTCAATACGGCTTCGATAAACCGCTGCATGAACGCCTATGGCTGATGCTGAAAAGCTATGCACGACTGGATTTCGGCAGCAGCTTCTTTCGCGGCGCGACGGTCACCGATCTTATTCTGCAAAAGCTGCCGGTTTCCATCTCGCTGGGGTTGTGGGCGACGCTGTTGACCTACCTGGTATCGATTCCGCTGGGCATTCGCAAGGCGGTCAAACATGGCAGCCAGTTCGATATCTGGAGCAGCACCGCGATCATCATCGGCTACGCCACGCCGGCGTTTCTGTTCGCCATGCTGCTAGTGGTGGTGTTCTGCGGTGGCACGTCGCTGAACTGGTTTCCGGTACGCGGGCTGGTGTCGGACAACTTCGAGCAACTGAGCACGCTGGGCAAGGTCGCCGACTATTTCTGGCACTTGGTGCTACCGGTTTCAGCGCTGGTGATCGGCGGCTTTGCCACACTGACGCTGCTGACCAAGCATTCTTTCCTCAATGAAATCACCCGCCAGTACGTGACCACGGCCCGCGCCAAGGGCATGAGCGAGCGACGTGTGCTGTACGGGCATGTGTTTCGCAACGCCATGCTGCTGGTGGTCTCAGGCATTCCGCAGGCGTTCATCAGCGTATTTTTTGCCGGTTCATTGCTGATCGAGGTGATTTTCTCGCTGGATGGGCTGGGGCGCATGAGTTACGAAGCGGCCGTCTCGCGGGATTACCCGGTGGTATTTGGTTCGTTGTTTATCTTCACCGTGTTTGGCCTGCTGATAAAACTGATCGGTGATGTCTGTTACACGCTGGTTGATCCGCGAATCGACTTCAGCGCGAGGAATGCCTGATGCGCAACCTTTCTCCGTTGGCGCGTCGCCGCCTGGAACGTTTTCGCAGCAATCGCAGGGGTTGGTGGTCGTTGTGGCTGTTCTGCGGGCTGTTCGCCCTGACCTTGGGTGGCGAACTGATCGCCAATGACAAACCGCTGATGGTCAGTTATCAGCACTCGCTCTACTTTCCGATGTTCAAACGCTACACCGAGCAGCAATTTGGCGGCGAACTGCCCTTCCAGCCGGATTATCGCAGCGACTACGTGCGCCAACTGATCACCAAGGGCGACGGCTGGATGCTGTTTCCACCGGTCCCGTTCAGTGACGTTACGCCCAACTACGAACTGACGTCCCCGGCGCCCAGCCCGCCCTCGGCGAGCAACTGGCTGGGCACCGATGATCAGGCGCGCGATGTACTGGCGCGGGTGATCTTCGGTGCGCGCATCTCAATTCTGTTTGCGCTGGTGCTGACCTTCGTCAGCGCATTGATCGGCATCAGTGCCGGCGCGCTGCAGGGCTATTACGGGGGCTGGGTGGACCTGTTCGGCCAACGGCTGCTTGAGGTCTGGTCAGGTTTGCCGGTGCTTTACCTGCTGATCATTCTATCGGGCTTTGTAGAACCTGATTTCTGGTGGTTGCTGGGCATCATGGCGCTGTTTTCCTGGCTTACCCTGGTCGATGTGGTGCGCGCCGAGTTCTTGCGCGGCCGTAACCTGGAGTACGTCAAGGCAGCCCGCGCACTTGGTCTGGGAGACAGGAAAGTGATCATGCGCCACATCCTGCCCAATGCCATGAATGCGACGCTGAGCTACCTGCCGTTCATTCTCACCGGTGCCATTTCCACTCTGACCGCGCTGGATTTCCTGGGCTTTGGCATGCCTGCCGGCAGCGCCTCGCTGGGCGAGCTGATCGCTCAGGGCAAACAAAACCTGCAAGCGCCCTGGCTGGGCCTGACGGCGTTCTTTGCCCTCGCGCTGATCCTCACGCTGCTGGTATTCATTGGCGAGGCGCTGCGCGATGCCTTCGACCCGAGGTCCTGACATGGCGGAAAACCTGATCGAAATTCGCGACCTGAGCGTCGCTTTCAACGGGCAGCAAGTGGTCAGCCACCTGAGCCTGGATGTTCGGCGTGGCGAGTGTCTGGCGCTGGTTGGCGAATCCGGCTCCGGCAAGTCCGTCACGGCGCACTCGATCCTGCAACTGCTGCCCCGCAGTGGCACTGCGACTACCGGCAGCATCACTTACCGTGGTCAACAGCTGGTGGGCGCTGACGAGCGCACCTTGCGCGAGCTGCGGGGCAACCGCATCGCGATGATCTTTCAGGAACCGATGACGTCGCTGAACCCGTTGCACAGCGTGTCCCGACAGATCGGCGAGACATTGCTGCTGCATCGCGGCATCAGTGGCCGTGAGGCGCAGAAGCGCATCATCGAGCTGCTGGAACTGGTCGGGATTCAACAACCGGAGAAACGCCTCAAAGCCTATCCGCATGAGCTGTCCGGCGGACAACGTCAGCGGGTGATGATTGCCATGGCTCTGGCCTGTGAGCCGGAACTGTTGATAGCCGACGAGCCGACCACCGCGCTGGACGTCACCGTGCAGCGCAAGATTCTCCTGCTGCTCAAAGAGCTGCAGCAGCGCCTGAACATGTCGCTGCTGCTGATCAGTCACGACCTGAATCTGGTGCACAGCGTGGCACAGCGGGTGTGCGTGATGCGCGCAGGCGAGATTGTCGAGCAGGCCGACTGCAAGTCGCTGTTCAAGTCACCCCAACATCCCTACAGCCGCCTGCTGCTGGATGCTGAACCTGCGGGCGAACCGCTGCCACGCGATACGCGGGAAACGGTGCTGCAGGTCGATAACCTGAAAGTCTGGTTCTCCCTGACCGGTGGCGTTCTGCGGCGGCACAAGGAATACCTGAAGGCGGTCGATGACATCAGCCTGAGCATTCAGCGCGGCAAGACGCTGGGCATCGTCGGCGAGTCGGGTTCCGGCAAGTCGACACTGGGTCAGGCAATCCTGCGTCTGCTGGAGTCGCAAGGCAGCATCCGCTTTCGGGGCCAGGCACTGGACGGCCTCAGCCAGAAGCAGATGCGGCCGTGGCGCAAAGAGATGCAAGTGGTCTTTCAGGACCCTTACGGCAGTTTGAGCCCGCGCATGTCAGTGGCACAGATCATTAGTGAAGGGCTGGAGGTACACAGCCAGTTCAACCCCACACAATGCGATGCCGAGGTGATTCGGGCGCTGGAAGAGGTCGGCATCGACCCGCAGTGCCGCCATCGCTACCCGCACGAGTTCTCCGGCGGCCAACGCCAGCGCATCGCCATTGCCCGGGCGCTGGTGTTGAAACCGGCGCTTATTCTGCTCGACGAGCCCACGTCTGCGCTGGACCGCACGGTGCAGAAACAGGTGGTTGCCCTGCTGCGCGACCTCCAGCAGAAGCACGGGCTGACGTACCTGTTCATCAGCCACGACCTGGCAGTCGTCCAGGCCCTGGCCCACGACGTCATCGTGGTCAAGGACGGCAAAGTGGTCGAACGCGGCGCCAGCCACGACGTTTTCGAATCGCCGCAGCACCCGTACACACAGGAATTGCTGGCGGCTGCGCACCCCGAATGATCAGTCCCACAGCGAGGCTTATGCCCTGAGGGCTTGGGACCGGGCGACGCTTCGCTTGTCCGCGATGGGCTGCGAAGCGGTCCTGAAACCGGCCACCCTGGTTGTATCTGGTGCACCGAGGCAGCTGGTTTTGCTGCCGGTTCCCGGCAGTTCGCGGACGAGCGCAGCGTTACCCGATTTACGCCTGCGGCCCCGGCTCGTCATCGTCGACCAGGCCCCACTCGGCGGTGCTGGCTGTGCTGCTGCCGGTCGGTGCCGGGGGCGGCGTGGTCAGGTTAGCCACTCCGTTCTCGCTGTGCAGCTTGAGGCGCAGACGAACGTTGTTTTGCGAATCGGCATTTTTCAACGCTTCTTCCTCGCTGATCGCGCCATCGACGGCCAGGTTGAACAGCGCGGTATCGAACGTCTGCATCCCGAGGCTGCCGGACTTTTCCATGATGCCCTTGAGTTCAGTCAGCTCATTACGCTGGATCAGGTCGCGGATGGTCGGCGTGCCCATCATCACTTCCACCGCCGCGCGCCGTTTTCCATCAGGCGTCTTTACCAGCCGCTGAGACACGAACGCCTTGAGGTTGTTGCCCAGGTCGTGCAACAGCTGCGCACGCCGCTCTTCCGGGAAAAAGTTGATGATTCGGTCCAGCGCCTGGTTGGCGTTATTGGCGTGCAGGGTCGAAATCGCCAAGTGGCCGGTGTCGGCAAATGCCAGCGCGTGCTCCATCGTTTCGCGATCGCGGATCTCGCCGATCAGAATCACATCCGGGGCCTGACGCAGAGTGTTTTTCAGTGCCGCGCGAAAGCTGCGGGTGTCGACGCCGACCTCACGCTGATTGACGATGGATTTCTTGTGCCGATGGATAAATTCGACCGGGTCCTCAATGGTGATGATGTGCCCGCTGGCATTGCGGTTACGGTAATCAATCAGCGCCGCCAGCGAGGTCGATTTACCCGAGCCGGTGGCGCCGACAAACAGCACCAGACCGTGTTTTTCCATGATCACGTCAAGCAACACCGGCGGCAGGAAAAGGTCCTCAAAGCGCGGAATGTCCAGCTTGATGTTACGCGCGACAATAGACACTTCGTTGCGCTGCATGAAGATATTGATCCGGAACCGGCCGATGCCCGCCAATGACACCGCGAGGTTCATCTCCAGTTCCCGGACAAACTCGAGCTTCTGCTCCTCGTCCATCAGCCCCTGGGCAACCACCGCCACTTCGCCAGGTTTGAGGGTTTCGCTGCTCAGCGGCTTGAGCACGCCGTTGAACTTGGCACACGGCGGTGCTCCGGTAGAAAGATAAAGGTCAGATCCGTCCTGACTGGCCAGAATCTTCAACAACGCCGGAAAATCCATAATCAATACCGTACAAAATGAAGTGAAAAACGATGGGCCTTAGTGGAGGCACGCGTGCAGCAGGACAACGCTGTCAGCCGTTTGTGACCTGTGCGGGCGTCGGCAGACAAGGACAGGCATAATGGCAGCCTTTTGCGACAGGTGATATTGCGACATGAAAGCCCAAGCCCGCCATATTCTGGTGAAGACCGCCGAAGAGGCCGAACAGCTCAAGCAGCGCATCGCCAAGGGTGAGGCATTCGACGTGCTGGCTAAAAAACATTCTAGCTGCCCGTCGGGCAAACGTGGCGGTGATCTGGGCGAAGTGCGGCCCGGCCAGATGGTCGGCGCTATCGATCAGGTGATCTTCAAAAAGCCGCTACGCGTGGTGCACGGCCCGATCAAAAGCAAATTCGGCTACCACCTGGTGCAGGTCTTCTACCGCGACTGACCCCCACGTCAGAAGCTGAAAAACCCCGAACCGTTTGCGGTTCGAGGTTTTTCGGGCATTGAATGAAACAGTCATTTACTTCGGCGAAATCGCCCCGTCCACCAATACCTGAGCCTCTGCCACCAGGCGCTTGAGGTGATCTTCGCTGACAAAGCTTTCGGCGTAGATCTTGTAGATGTCCTCAGTGCCCGACGGGCGCGCTGCAAACCAGCCGTTTTCGGTCATGACTTTCACGCCGCCGAACGCCTGGTCATTGCCCGGCGCATTGCTGAGCACCTGCTGGATCGGCTCGCCGGCCAATTCGGTGGACGTGACCTGCTCTGGCGACAGCTTGCTCAGCAGCGCCTTCTGCTGCGGGTTGGCCTTGGCATCGACGCGGGTCGAGAACGGCTCGCCAAGCTCATCGATCATGGTCTTGTAGATCTGGCTCGGGTCGCGACCGGTGCGTGCGGTCATTTCTGCCGCCAGCAATGCCGGAATCAGGCCGTCCTTGTCGGTGGTCCACACCGAACCATCGCGACGCAGGAACGAAGCACCGGCACTTTCTTCACCGCCGAAGCCCAGCGAACCCTCGAACAGCCCCTGAGCGAAGTACTTGAAGCCGACCGGTACTTCGTACAGGCGTCGGCCCAGACGTGCGGCCACACGGTCAATCATGCCGCTGCTGACCACGGTCTTGCCGACCGCGGCATCAGCGCGCCAGTCAGGGCGGTTCTGAAACAGATAGTCGATGGACACGGCGAGGTAGCTGTTGGGCGTCATCAAACCGCCGGTCGGGGTGACGATACCGTGACGGTCGTGGTCCGGGTCACAGGCAAACGCCACCTGATAACGATCCTTGAGGCCGATCAGGCTCTGCATCGCGTGGCTGGAGGAAGGATCCATACGGATCTGGCCGTCCCAGTCAACGGTCATGAAACGGAACGTGGGGTCGACAAATTTGTTGACCACATCCAGATTCAGGCCGTAATGCTCGCCGATCGCCGACCAGTAATTGACCCCTGCCCCGCCCAGCGGATCGACACCCAGACGCAAACCTGAATCGCGGATGGCGTCCAGATCGATGACGTTCTTCAGGTCAGCGACGTAGCTATTGACGTAGTCATGGCGGTGCGTGGTGTCGGCACGCAAGGCTTTTTCATGGCTGATGCGCGAAACGCCGACGACCTTATCGGCCAGCAGTTCGTTGGCCTTGTTCTCGATCCACTTGGTGATATCGCTGTCGGCCGGGCCGCCGTTGGGCGGGTTGTACTTGAAGCCACCGCTTTGCGGCGGGTTGTGCGACGGGGTAATGACGATGCCGTCAGCCAGCCCGGACGTGCGGCCACGGTTGTAACAGATGATCGCGTGAGACACCGCAGGCGTTGGCGTGTACTCGTCACCTTCGGAGATCATCACCTGCACGCCATTGGCAGCCAGCACTTCAAGCGCGGTGGCAGCGGCTGGCGTGGACAGCGCATGGGTGTCAGCACCCAGAAACAACGGGCCGTCGATGCCGTTGGCCTTGCGGTACAGACAGATGGCCTGGCTGATAGCCAGCACGTGCCATTCGTTGAAGCCCAGCTCGAACGAGGTGCCGCGATGCCCGGAAGTGCCGAAGGCAACGCGCTGGGTCGGCACTGATGCATCAGGCTGGCCGGTGTAATAAGCGGTGACCAGTCTCGGAATATCTACCAGTAACTGCGCAGGTGCCAGCTTGCCGGCGAAAGGACTGAGACTCATACAACCTCCATGAATACTGAAAAAAGGCTGCCACGGCTAAAACCATGATCAGCGCGGCAGTTTACTGGCAGTTCGACAGCGTTGCTCGGGTATCGATCCCTCAGCCGTCAACGGTTTCAGGCCGCCACCACGCGGGGAACAGTTGCGCCACCTTGCGTTCGGCAAAACGGTCATCGATCAGCATCACCACGCCGCTGTCACTCTGGCTGCGAATCACCCGCCCCGCCGCCTGCACGACCTTCTGCACACCGGGGTAAAGGTAGGTGTAATCGTAGCCCGCGCCGAACAGCGCAGCCATGCGTTGCTTGAACTGCTCATTGACCGGGTTGAGCTGCGGCAGCCCCAGGGTGGCAATGAATGCGCCGATCAGACGAGCCCCCGGCAAGTCGATGCCTTCGCCAAAAGCACCGCCCAGCACCGCAAAGCCGATGCCCTGGCTGCTCAGGGTGAAACGTTCGAGAAACGCATGGCGCTCACCTTCGGCCATGCCTCGCGCCTGCTGCCAGAGGGTAATATGCGGATGCGTGCGTGCCATCAGTTCGGCCACCTGTAACAGGTAATCAAAGCTGCTGAAGAACGCCAGATAGTTGCCCGGCCGGGCTGCGAACTGCGTAGCCATCAGTTCGACAATCGGCGCCAGAGACGCCTGCCGATGAGTAAAACGGGTAGAAATGCGGCTGACGATGCGCACGTCCAGTTGATCGTGATGGAACGGCGACTCGACGTCGATCCAGGCCGTATTGGCCGGTAGCCCGAGCCAGTCCGTGTAGTAATGCCGTGGGTTGAGTGTCGCGGAAAACAGCACGGTGCTGCGTGCAGCGCTCAGGCGCGGGCGAATGAAGCGTGCCGGCACCACGTTGCGCAGGCTCAGGCGCGACAGGACGCGCTTGCCACCGGCATCGCGCCGAGTGATATCGAAAATGAAGTGTTCGTCGAACAGCTCGGCAATGCGCGCAAAGCCGATGGCTTCCAGATAAAACCCCTGCAACGTGCCATCTACCGCCTGCGGGTGCTCGTTGAAATGGTCACCGATGGTCGAGATGCACAGGTTGAGACTGTTGAGGAATTTGTCCGGTCCCGCTGGGTAAGCATGATAGGCGCCGGCCTGCACCTTGTGCAGTGCATTCCATTGCCGATCCACGCGCTGCAGGGCTTTTTTCACCGGGTCGGGCGCGTTCTGAATCAACGCTTTCAGTTGACTCTGATCGAGGCTTGCGCTGTACATCTGCCGCGCCCGCTCGACCATGTTGTGCGCTTCATCGACCAGTACCGCCACCCGCCATTGATTGAGCTGGCCAAGGCCAAACAACAGCGCGCTCAAGTCGAAGTAATAGTTGTAGTCGGCGATGACCACATCGGCCCAGCGCGCCAGCTCCTGGCTCAGGTAATACGGACAGACTTGATGCAGCAAGGCGGCCTCGCGCACGCCAGCCTGATTCAGCCAGGGCGACTCCAGTGCCGCCGAGCGTGCGGCAGGCAGACGGTCGTAAAAGCCACGGGCCAGCGGGCAGGAATCTGCGTTGCAGGCTTTGTCCGGATGCTCGCAGGCCTTGTCCCGCGCCACCAACTCCAGCACCCGCAGCCTGAGTTCAGGCGCACTGTGCCTGATGACTTCCAGCGCATCCAGCGCCAGCCGCCGCCCCGGCGTCTTGGCGGTCAGGAAGAAAATCTTGTCGAGCTTCTGGACAGGCGCCGCCTTGAGCAACGGAAACAGCGTGCCCACGGTCTTGCCGATGCCGGTCGGTGCCTGGGCCATCAGGCAACAGCCCGTGCTCACCGCCTTGTACACCGACTCGGCAAGCGCTCGCTGGCCGGTACGAAACGAGGCATGGGGGAATTTCAGGCTGCCCAGCGTCTGGTGCAACACCTGAGTGTGCGCCAGCTCCTGCCGCGCCCAGCTGAGGAATATCGTGCACTGCTGCTCGAAAAACCGTCGCAGGGTCGCAGCGCTGAACGGCTCACGAATCAGGGTTTCCTGCTCGCTGACAATGTTGAAATACACCAGCGCCAGCGTCACTTCTTCAAGTTGCAGACGCTGGCAGAGCAGCCAGCCGTACACCTTCACCTGCGCCCAATGCAACTGACGGTGGTTGGCGGGCATGGCGTCCAGCTCGCCGCGATAGGTTTTCACTTCTTCCAACTGGTTGCGGCCTGCGTCGTAGCCGTCTGCCCTGCCCCTCACCGTCAGCTCATGGTAATCGCCGCTCAGCGCCAGCTCGGCCTGATAATCGGCACCACGACGCGACGCGACTGTGCGATGCCCGGCAATCCCTTCCTGCGCCGTTGGCGATGGCGTGAAACGCAGATCGAGATCACCCACCTTGGCCGTGAACTCGCACAAAGCGCGCACTGCCACTGCATAACGTGCAGGCGGATCGCTGAGCATTGCTGGCGCTGGATCGGGATGGACGGGGGCAATTGGGGTCACTGCGCTGGAGGGCCGTTGGTTGTGGATACTGGACGGGCGTACAGTTAACAGCCTTGGATCACGTCTGGCAAACACAAATGGATCGACGGCCCACCCTGCCAGCGCTCAAGGCTGACGTGCCAGGTGTAATGCCTGCGCCAGTGCGCTAAACAGTTCGCCCGGATCGCGACTCCAGTCAATCGCGTAGCTGATCCATAGATGTTGCCCATAGAGGCTCTCCAGGCTGAACAGCTCACCGGGCGTGATGACAATGCGTTTGGCCAGCAGCCTGTTGAAGACCTGCCGCATGTCCACCGGATACACGCTTCGGGCCCAGATCCCGCAGCCACCCTCGGGCACCTCGTAACGCAGCAATCCGTCCGTGTGTTCATTGAGGTGCTGCATCATCAATTGCAGGTGTCCAGCCAGCGCCTCTCGTAACTGAGCCAAGTGCTTGTCCAAACGGCCGCTGCTGCACAAGCGGGCGATGGCTCGCTGACGAGTGGGCGGCAGTTCAAAGGCGCGCAGCAGGAAATACGCCTGCCACCGCGCGTCGAGGTTCTTGCACAGCAGATAACCGTAAGGGGCTTCAGGCCCAAGGCATTTTTCGAACGTACCGATGATGATCAGACGCTGCGGGTCAATCAAGTGACGCAGGCAGGTTTGATCGGCGGCAAACTGCAAGGCCCCGTGGCTGTCGTTTTCCAGCACCCAGACCTGATGTCGGTCAAGCACTTTGGCCACTGCCCGGCTATTGCACAACGGTCGCACACTGCCTCGCACTGAGTTGAACATTGAAGGCAATACAACAAGGCCGACGTTATTTTCCAGCAACAGCCGTTCAAGTTGTATTGGATCAAGGCTGCCGGTCTCGTCCAGTGGTAATTCGATGACCCGGATATCGAATGACCGCAGCAACCTCAGCAAGCCCCAGGCGCAAGGCGACTCGACCAGTACCGCACCGCCGCGCAACCCCAGGGTTTCGATAACGGCCTTGAATGCGCCATGTACGTCAGGGGCGACATGAACATTGTCGGCGTGCCAACAATGCTCGGCACCGCGGGTGTAACGGGCTGCCAGCGCGATGCGCAATTGCAGTTCGCCGAAAGGCTGGAAATCAGCTTGCCGAGGGCGCGGATAATTCCGAACCAGTTCGTGTTCCATCGCCAGCAGCGGACTTTCCTGCGCCTGCAACAGCGTCGGCGCATCGCTGCTCAACAACGACATGCCAGAACGTCGAGCGTAGTAATGGTGCATCTGTAAAAGATCGCCGTCGCTGTCAAAGCGTGCCCGCACTTCAATAGCTGCGCTGCGCGGTGCCGAGTAATAACCCGACTTGGCAACGGAATAAATGCGCCCCTCTTTTTCCAGCAGCGAATAGGCACTTTGTACCGTGGATATCGATACACGCAGGCGCTGGGCGAGATGACGCAGCGACGGCATCTTGAGCGCCGACTCGCCCTGCCCCTGATCAACCAACTGCACAAGGTAGCGATAGACCGCCTGATAGGCGAAATCGGCGTTGTTTTTCATGTTCAGCGCCCGGAGAGCACGTGCGCCACCGCCTGACCGGTCATCGGATCTACGCTCATGACCCGGCGTTTGTCAGGGTCCGCGGCGCGAATTCTGGCGATGATTGAGTGCTCGTCGTCGAAATCCACACGTTGCTTGCGGTAGAGGTTCTGCAGTTCCCTGAGGCTCAAGCCACTGATTTCCACCAGCCACTGCACGACCTGATCAGGCGCCGTCGAGCCTGACAGCACCTTGTGCAGATCCGGCAGCGCTACCAGCATGCCGGAATGACAGCGGCGCAGAAAATCTTCCAGGCCGTCGCCCTGGTTCACGAAAGGTGAGAACAGCAGGCAGACCAACTGTGTTTCATTCAGGCCAAAACCGTCCTGAGCGAAGCTTGCGGCCAGTTCGCGACGCGTATCGATACGCGCCCGACCGGCATAGGCGCCGAGTGCCTGGTCAATCAGCCGCGGCGGCATCTGCTTTCTGCGCATCAGTGACGTGGCCAGTTCCAGGTACTCGGCTATTCCGTCAGCATAACTGCGCCCTTGCAGATACTCCGCGGTCAGGCCGCGCATATGGGCCATCAGCACCGGGTTGGCGCAATCGGACTCGCTGAAGCTGAACGCCAGATCGTCGAAGCGAAAATCCAGAAACTCGGTGAGCAGGTTCCAGTGCTCGTCCGCCGTGCAACTAATGAGGTCGGCAATGCTGATAAAAGCGGGCGCGGTGGCTTTGTCAGGGCAAGTAATGGGTCGCATGACACGTGGGACGTCATCGCCCTCCCCATACAGTTCGTTGTAGTAGGCCTGGCCGATCGTGTCGATCACCTTGAGCACCCCGTTCAGGGTCTGGTTGCCCCAGCGACCCGAGTGCTGCCCGGTACGCTGGGCCAGACGCATGATCCAGGTGATGTACTGTCTCTGCTCCTTTCTCGAGTCGCCGCTGACCACTGCATCGACACCGTTACCCCAACTCAGGGCCCGGCCGAGAAACTCCGCCAGCCCGAGGTAGCAGGTATTGCAAAATGTCGTGCGTGCGTCTCCAGCGGACAGATGGCCACCGAGCAGCACATCCAGGCGGTTCTGCTCACGGCCTGCGCTGGAAAAAGGCAGGTCCGGCTCGAAAGCCTGGGTGTACTGGTTGTCGATGACCAGCATTTCGACGCGAGGGTCGTCATACAGAAACAACGCTGAATAGGTGCGGTTGATGTTGCCCATCACCGCCGGCGTCATACCCGCGTGACGCCGATTGGCGACCCGCAAATTGAACGTGCCGGGCGATCGACAGGCAATGCTCAACTGCGCAGCCCTCAAAAACGCCAGCGTATAGGCACTGTCCTTGCCGCCGCCAAACGCCACCAGCACTTTGAAGCCGGATATTCGCTCGATCCCGCCAGCGGCGACAATCAACCGCTGAATCAGCAACTGCAATGCCGTGCGCTCTGCACGGCTGAAATACCCCAACAAACGCTGCAGCACTTGTTGGTAGACGTAATTCATTGCCTGTTCGTGAATAGAACTCATTGTAGGTCACCTGCCTGTTGAACAAGACACGGCAACGTACGGGCACAGCATCGAACATCAGCCTGACAATCAAATGTGTAGTCGAGCATGACTCATTCCCTGAGTAGTAATTACCGACGCATTATCAGTATCTGCAAAACAATTACAATAGACAGTTTGCTTTTGAAAACTGCGTATTCCGCCAGAAAACTAAACTTAATTTAAACGTACCGTTTAATCATGCCTTTATCCCTATCAAGGCAGTAGCGTTTCTCGACGCATTCACTTCCAGACTTGCAGACAGGCCAATAAAGGTTCTCCAGCGCCCCACCTTATTCGCACCCCATCGCGTTTTCGTCATAACCCGTAGGAAACGCCAACTTTGCACTTGTATTACTGACAGAGCCGATAAACTTAAATAAACCGTAAGTCGCACATGAAAAACCCATACAACGGTGCGCACTTCTGAAATGTCGGCCCGTTATTTTCAGTCGTTTTGAAATAATCGATCAACAGCAGTTTTTGGCAGCGAAACGCAAAAAGCCTTCCGTAGGGAAGGCTTTCGAGACAGCAACCGCAGGTGTGAGAAAGCGCTGAATCAGACGGGCTCGATTTCCAGCACCGCACGCCCGCCGATCGGACAGACATCCATGTAACGGTGCGCCTGCACCACTTGATCGAACGGGAAGCTGCGCGTCTGCAACGGCTTCAGGATATTGTCGGCGGTCATCTGGTTGATATCCCGCAACGCACGCTGCAACGCCTGCTGATCCTGAGTGATGCCCAATTCCGGCTTGCCGGTGAAGTTGCCCAGGCAGTGCACGTAAAACTGGATGTTCTTCTGGAAGGCTGCGCAAGCCGGGAACGGCGTCTGATTGCCGCCTTGCAGGCCATACAGCACCAGACTGCCGCGTGGCGCGAGCACATCACCCATAATCGACATCTGCGGGCCACCGAGGCCATCGAAAACCGCATCGACGCCGCGATTGTCGGTGTACTTGTTGATTGCCATCAGCAAGTCCTGCTCTTCGGTGACTACCACCTTGTCGGCACCCAGCAAAAGCAGGTACTCACGCGCATCTTCGGTCTTGGTCGCGGCGATGACACGAACACCCAGCGCCTTGCCCAACTGCACGAACGCAGGACCGGAACAATGGCTGGCGTCGGTGACCAACACCGTCTGGCCAGCCTTGATGCGCGCCAGATCGACGTAGGCAAAGTACGCCACCAGATACGGCGTGTAATGCACACTGGCTTCGACAGGCGTCAGCACATCCGGGTAGCGGGTCAGCGCCAGGCGCGGCATGACGATGCATTCGCCATAAACCGGATGCTGATTGGCATCGGCCGCAGGGAAGCTGGCGACCTTGTCACCCACCTGCAGATCATCGACCCCGTCGCCCAGCGCAGTGACCACGCCAGCCATCTCGTAACCCAGCCCGGCAGGCAGCCGCGCCTGGGTAGAGGCGAGGTTTTGCCGCCATAGAACGTCGTACCAGCTGACACCGATAGCCTGGACGCGAACCTGCACCTCGCCGGGTGCAGGCGACGCGACGGGCTGCTCTTCAAGCTTGAGCACCTCGGCCGGGCCGAACTGGTGAAAACGGATCGTGCGGGACATTTAGAACCTCGCCTGGTAAACCTTGATGCCACAAACTTTATCCGGGCATTGCCGGGAACACTATCGGTGGCTATTGATAGTCGACATGCCTGTCATCGATTGTGTCCTGTGAGCTACATGTCGCGGCCAGACAGCGTCTGGACGCCACTATGCATAATGGCCGCCATTGTTCGCATGTCGACCAGACATTGCAAGCCATGTGGACATTCCGCGCTCACGCTATTAATTTCCCCTGCGCCGGACCCGCATTTGCTCGTACTATCGCACCCTGCTCACGTCCTCAACCGACAAATGGCCCGAGATATTCCGCATGAATCGTAACGACCTGCGTCGCGTCGACCTCAATCTGCTCATCGTTTTCGAAACCCTGATGCATGAGCGCAGCGTCACGCGTGCGGCGGAAAAGCTGTTTCTTGGCCAGCCAGCCATCAGCGCCGCGCTTTCTCGCCTGCGTGGGCTGTTCGACGATCCTTTGTTCGTGCGTACCGGCCGCAGCATGGAGCCAACCGCCCGCGCCACAGAAATCTTCGCCCTGCTCTCCCCGGCGCTGGACTCCATTTCGACTGCCGTCAGCCGGGCCTCAGAGTTCGACCCGGCCACCAGCACCTCGGTATTCCGCATCGGTTTGTCGGACGACGTCGAGTTCGCCCTGCTGCCCACCCTGCTCAAGCGCCTGCGCTCCGAAGCACCGGGGATCGTGCTGGTCGTCAGGCGGGTCAACTACATCCTGATGCCACCACTGCTGGCCTCGGGAGAGATTTCGGTCGGCGTCAGCTACACCCAGGACCTGCCCGCCAACGCCAAGCGCAAGGTATTGCGCAGAAGCAAGCCACAATTGTTGCGTGCCGACTCGATACCCGGCCCCCTCAGCCTAGACGACTTCTGCGCCCGCCCCCACGCCCTGGTGTCATTTGCCGGCGACCTGAGCGGGTTTATTGACGAGCACCTGGAAAAACTCGAGCGCAAACGCCACGTCGTCCTCGCCGTACCGCAGTTCAACGGCTTGGCCACGCTGCTGACCGGCACCGACATCATCGCCACCGTGCCTGATTACGCTGCGCAAGTGCTGACGGCGGCGGGCGGCGTTCGGTCTGAAGACCTGCCGATCGAGACGCGCACGTTTGAATTGCACATGGCCTGGAGGGGGGCGCAGGATAATGATCCGGGGGAGCGGTGGTTGAGGTCGCGGATTCAGATGTTTTTTGGCGACCCTGAGAGTCTTTAGGTTTCGTCGGATAGGCTGTTTAGTTGATCATTTCTGGCTTTTCACAAACCATGGAGCTCCATTTACTTCCGGTGGATTGCTACATTGGGGGCACATCTGAGGGCATGCTTTGGATGGTTTGAAAAGGATGCCCCAGCCCTATACCCAAGAATCCGCTCATGAAATCACTCCAGCCCAAGCCAAAGAGTGGCCTCCGTCCACGCTCCAACCGTCTCAAGATCTTCCAAGGTTTCCAGCAGAATCTTTTCCAAACTCAATGCACAGCATCCTGGCAGGCCAAAAGTCGTGGATATTTCAACCCCACTCGGCATTTGCAATTACCAGAGCCATATTTTGAATATCAGCTTGTCTACCCCGCAGCCGATCGACGCCGTCGCGACGTGTTACGCCGGCCCGTCGATAGTGCCGGCAGACAAGATCCGCACCGGCTTTAATGCCGTCTAACAGTCAGCCGGGCCGTCCGTGCCTGGGCAACGTAGTTAAATAGTCATCCATGCGTTGGATAAGTGGATCGGTCAGCTGTTTCATCGAAGGGATGGGAGTGATGACAGGGTGACTTTGCGGATGCTCAAAGTCTTCAATCTGTTTTTTCACTTCGATTTCAATACTCTTATCAGCCAATTCCTTGGCTATGGCAACAAAACCGTTATCTAACGGATGGGCACGTTCACCCGCTTGCACGCCGGGATAGTTAACGGCAGGCTGAAAATCACTGAGGACAGCTATCAATCTGACCGAGGAGTAAATCCACGGCCGAGCATCAGAAACGAGCGCTCCATATAAATTAATCAGAATGACTCCGCTCAACAGTGCGCCTACCAAATGCCCCTGTGCATCGATAAAGCTGAGCCTGGCTGGCGCAACTTTGCTCCATGCTTTGCGCAGGTACGGCAGCAGATTGAAAATATTCAACAGGTTTGCGATAACAGACAGAGGGATTAAAAGTAATGCTCCTAGCCCGACGCCGATTAAAAGTAGGAACCCCAGCAGGGTAAACACGAAGGCTCCCAAGAGCAGCCATGCAGGAATATAAAAGACAAGTACTAGAAATCCAACCGTAATGTCAAATGATTGCGGTGGCAGCCCCAAGGCTTCAGCCACAACCCATCTTGAAATGGCTGTCGATATCAGCAACACCAACAAGTGCAGCAGGATAATAGGGGTTTTACCAAACGGCTTGTCCCATACAGAGATAAACCAGCGATAGATGCGTAAACATACAAACATGAAGCCAACAACAAACCCTAGAGAAGCAATCAAGATAGCACTATTTAATATTGCAATACCCATTAGCGCTGACAAGAACATCCCAAGCACTGTAACAGCGACAGAAAAACTATAAAAACGCCCCGACCAACTCATGGCTTTTAACTTAACCTTCAACTTCCCGAACTCAAACATCATTCCTCCCGACTATTAATTAACTTTATATCAACCCATTGACGCTTCGCATATGCTCAACCGCTTTACGCACTACTATCCATCTTTATCACAAGTAGGACAGGTACCAAGCGTTCCCGGAGGAGGCTCCAAGCGCTGGAGTGGAGAACAACATAATCGTCGAGGCACTGCTCTCCTCTATCAGGCAGTGTGATACACCAGTACTGAAGCCACCCTGTAGCCCCTTGGTACTATGTCAGAAACCGTATTTTCGATTGCTCGCGCTGGGCGGTCATCCAGGTATGAAACGCATCCATCAGCGGCGCTGCTTTTTCCTGACGTATTCGTCGTCGGACGTCCGGTTCTAAATCACAGACTTCGCGTTCAACTTCACATGAGGCCGCGATGTAGTGATCGGCGTATTTCGCGACTATCCCCTGGGCCAACAAGCCTGCCGTTGGGATACCTTTGTCGATGACCTGGGCTGGCACCGGTGCTTGGGTCAGTGTTTCGCACTCATCGCAAACCCACTTACCCCGAACGTGCCGTTCAACGCTGAACACGCCAGGCGTGTAGTCGAGTTTCTCGCTGACATCCTCGCCGATGCGCTTGAGGGCGCAGCCGCATTGGCATTGAGTGTTTTCAGGTTCGTGATGAATCAGCGTGCGCGGAAATTCGGCAGGCAAGGCGATACGTTTGGGTTGCTGACGGACTGACGATTGCAAGGGCTTCGGTGCCAAGTATAGGCCGTGTTATCGGTTTTTCGCAGCACAGGACCGATACGAATTCCTGTGGTACTACGCGCTCAAGCCACCGTTTTACACCACCTGCTGGACCTGATCCGCTTCAGGCTCTATCGCATCCACAGTAGAGACATGGTTGGTGATGCCGAAAGGAATGTGCACGGATGGAGCAACTGCGCTAGTCGATTTAAGGTGCCCTGATTGGTCATCGAAGAAGATGTGTGGTTTCAATACACTTAAAATTTTTCCTTTCTCGATACCACCTAAGAAGAATGCGTCATTGGCCATGACCCCCCAACTCTTGAGTGTATTCATCGCACGCTCATGAGACGGAGCATTGCGGGCTGTGACGATCGAGACGCGTATGCGGTTTTCGTATTTAGGATTGAGCTTTTTGTGCTTCTCCTCGACCGACTGGATTTTGGATATCCGCACCATGAATTCCTTCAGCGGCCCGGGGTTATGGGGCTGCATGACGTTCTTCACTTCGTGCGAATGGAACTCAGACAATCCAGAGGCCTGCATGATTGTTTCGGACTCATCGCCGGCGAGTACGCCGTCAAAGTCGAATGCGATGCGTAGGGTTTTATCAGTCTCGTCGTCTTCAAATTTTGAATCGAGCACCTGGCCAGCCGGGTACCCGGCCCTGATAGCCGCTTCCACGTCTTTTTTGTCACCCGACAAAAATAAAGCGATATTCAGTGCTGGTATGTATTCATAAGGAGATTTTCCCTGCATGAAAATCGCCCTTGTCATCCCAAGCTCGTAGTGCTCGATAGTCTTCAGTACACGCAGCCCAGTGTCGGGATCATTGCGCGGAAGAAGTATTACCTCGACGAGCGGATCCGTAGGATCGACGCTAAGGTCATTCACTGAGAGTAAGCGCTTGATGAAGGGGAACGCTATCCCCTTAGGAAGCGGGACGTGAAGATTTTTTTGCTGAAACTTGCGGTATTCCTCCTCCCCCTGACTCTGAAACACTGCGTCCGATGCCAACAAATCAAACACAGCGCTGGAAGCGACGCCGATCACCAGGTGTAGTGGTCAACTGATCCCGGACACGACGTTAAGTTTTTTCTCAGCCTGAGCCGGTGGCAGCCCACCATTAAATTGGTGCGGTCGAATCCAGTTGTACCGGTGCATCAAAAAATGACTGATATCCCGCTGAGCTTGTTGAACCGTCGTGTAGCCCATGATCGGTATCCACTCGGTTTTCAGGCTCCTGAACACCCGCTCCATCGGCGCGTTATCCCAACAAATTCCTCGCCGGCTCATGCTCTGACGCATGCGATATCGCCAAAGGCGCTGGCGAAAACTCCGGCTTCCATATTGCGAGCCCTGGTCGGAGTGGAACAGCAGACCTTGAGGCTTCCCTCGCTGCTCGTAAGCCATGTCCAAGGCCTTGATGACCAAGTCCGCATCCGGCTTTCCCGACAACGCCCAGCCCACAACACGGCGGGCAAAAAGATCTAGCACAACTGCCAGATACTGCCATTTCCCTTGAGCCCAGATGTAAGTGATATCGCCACACCAGACGTGGTCAGGAGCGGGCACATCAAACTCCCGGTTCAAGATATTAGGAATGTCGGGCCGCTCGACCGTCGCCTTTTTGTAAGCATGCGATCCCGGTTGTTTGCTGACCAACTCCAGCTCGCGCATCAGGCTGCGCACTTTGAATCGCCCGATCTGCTCGCCGTCGTCCTGCATCATGGCCATGATGCTACGGCTACCGGGAGCACTGCGGCCTTGGGTGAACAACTCGTTCACCCGACTGCGCAATCGAAGGCGTTCTACATCCGGTGTGCGGCGCCTCAGACGCCGAGCGTAGTAGCATGAGCGGGTCACTTCAAACACCTTGCACAGCCAATCAACCGGCTCGTGGATGCTCAACTGGTCAATCAGCGCGAACGCTCGAGATCTTCCGACATCAAGAGCGCGGTAGCCTTTTTTAAGATCGATTTTTCCCGCTCAAGGCGGGCAATTCGGGCTTCCAGCTCTTGGATTTTCTGCTGCTCCGGGGTCAGCGCTTTGCTCTGCGGGGTGACGCCCGTGCGTTCTTGCTGCACCTGGTCGACCCATCGACGCAAAGCCGACTCGCCGACACCAAGCGAGTGTAGTGGTCTAATAATTCCGGCCCCCTATTTAGGCGAGAATATCGCCAGATAGAGGTGCCTGATGACTAAACGAAATCGTTCCTTTGCCACTGAACTCAAACACGTGGCAGCAGGCCTAGAAGTGCAATTGATGCTGAAAAGCGAGGCTTATCCCCTCAACACTCTGGTCCCGAGCGAAACTCATCAGCACTTAACCCAAACCGATTCATCTTGTTATACAGCCCGCCCCGGGACACGTTCAGCTGTTTGGCGGCCAGCCGGATATTACCGTGGGTCGCCTTGAGTGCGGTGATGATTGCGTTCATTTCATGCGTTCCGAGGTCTGGTGCAGCCTGGAGTTCAGGCATGCGCCCTGGCACCAAAGGCCGCAGCCTTTGCTTGATTTCGAGCGGCAGATCTGTGGTCTGGAGCCGCTCGGTCAGGGCCAGGTTGGTCGCCCGCTCGATGATATTTTCCAGTTCTCGAACATTGCCGGGCCAGTGGTAGGCACACAGAATATCCAGCGCCTCCGGCGATATACCCTGCACCGACTTACGCAGCGAACGTGCGCAACGATCGAGAAAATGCTGTGCCAGTAGCGGCACATCTTCGCGGCGCATTCTCAGCGGTGGAACCGTCAAATTCAGTACATTGAGCCGGTAGTAAAGGTCCTCACGAAACGCGCCATCCACCACCGCCTGGCTTAGGTTACGGTGGGTCGCCGCGATGATGCGGACATTCACTTGCCGGGATTGCTTTGCCCCCACTCGTGTCACTTCGCCTTCTTGCAAGACGCGCAAAAGGCTGACCTGGGCATCAAAAGACATGTCACCGATTTCGTCGAGAAAGATCGTACCGCCATCGGCCAATTCAAACTTGCCGGCCGAGCCGCCACGCGCCGATCCGGTGAACGCGCCTTCGACATGACCAAACAATTCACTCTGCACCAGATCTCGCGGAATGGCCCCGCAGTTGACGGCTACGAATGGCCCGTTGCAACGTTCACTGGCGTTATGGATGGCTTGGGCGAATAACTCCTTGCCGGTGCCGCTTTCGCCCAGAATCAATGTGGTTGAATCACTGCGACTGGCTATGCGCCCCAGGTGCAACGCATCCTGAATAGCGCGGGAGCTGCCCTGAATGGTGTCAAAGGTGTAGCTGGCCTGGGAGCCGACGATCCGCCGGGTAATTTCCCGTATACGGCGGTTCTCGCGCAGCGAAACAATGCGCCCGCCCTGCCCCAGTGAACACACCGAGACCAGGCATGCCAGGTGACTGCGGTCATGCAGCTCAAACGTGCAATCCAGGTCCCGCAGGCCGTCCCCGCCGCGCAGCAGAATCTCATCGGTCAGTTCGCTCCGGCCCAGACGCTGGAACGGGCTGCCCAACAAGTCGCGGCCCACGCGAAACAATTGTCGGGCATAACGATTGAGAGCCTTGATACAGCCGCGCTCATCCAGCACCACCAGCCCTTCGTTGAGCACTTCAAGCACGGTTTGCTGCTCTTCCAGCAACGCCTGCAACGCCATATGCCGCGAAACCGCTTCGGCAGCAGCCTGCACAGTGCCCAACGTATGGAAATGAAACCAGCCGGGTTCGGCGGTCAGGGTCAACATGGCCAGCGTCCGGCCTTGGGCATCGCGGATCGGTGCTGCAGCGCAATGCATGCGCCGCCGACGCAGGTCGTTGCCGAAGTTTTCCTCGGCTAGCACATACAACAATCTGTCTTCGGCCAACGCCAGGCCGGTGCAGTTGGTGCCTTGGACGGACTCCAGCAAGCGACTGCCAACAGGCGTGAGGTCGAGCCCACAAAAATACAACGTTGTGCCTGCGGCATCGGTCAGATTGATATGGCCCCTGGGGTTGTACGCCAGTAAGCCACGCATGACCTCTGCCGCTGCAGCAATCAACACTCGATTGGCTGCCAGGGTTGCCTCCAGATCAGCGGGAGTAACAAAGCGGTATTCCCCGTCTTTAGGGTCCAGCCCTGCACTGACGCTGCGGTGCCAGGAGTCCCAAATCACCTGTCGCACCCCAACAGGTTGTTCGGTGCATCCGCTCAGGCAAGCCAGCCAGGCGTTCTCCAGCGCCGCAATCGGCCCTTCGCTCAGCGAGGTCGGGTCTAGCGCAGTGAGGTAATCAAGGTCTTGTACGCTGAAAGCCATTGGCTGCGGGGTCATGTGCCACCCATATGTTCATACTTTTGACATGTCATTATAGGCATGTCATCAGAATGAACACTTATTTCAGACTTATTTTATTATTCCCTTAATTATCAATGGTTTGAATATTGGCACAGGCTTTGCTCTTTCCCTTGCAGCATTAGTAACGCTTCTACTGAACAACAATAAAAAGGAGTCATTTCATGAGTGCATCCGAGACCCTTCGCCTTGGCCTCATCTGCGCTGGCCGTATGGGCAGTTTTCACGGCCAGACTGCCGCCCTGCGTATCCCTGGTGCCTGCCTGGCGGCCATCGCAGACCCGACACCTGGCCAGGCCGCTCGCCTCGCTACCGAACTTGGCGTAGAGCGGTTTTACACTGACCCGCAGCAATTGCTCGACGACCCGGATATCGACGGCGTACTGATCGCCGCCCCGGCCCGCAGCCATGCCGAGTTAGTGATCAGCGCGGCCCGGGCAGGCAAAGGTGTGTTTTGTGAGAAACCCATGGCTATCACACTGGACGAAGCCGACCGCGCTATCGCGGCCGCAGCCGATGCGCAAGTGACGCTGCAAGTCGGCTTCAACCGTCGCTTTGCGAAAAGCTTCCGCACTGCCCACCTGGACGTGGTTGCCGGGCGGATCGGCACGCCGCAACTGCTGCGCTCTCTGACGCGCGATCCGGCCTTGAACAATCCCGCCGCCTCGCCGCAGTGGGTGATTTTCCTCGAGACCTTGATCCATGACTTCGATAGCCTGCGCTACCTCAACCCCGGTGCCGAAGCCGTCGAAGTGTTCGTGATGGCCGATGCCCTCATTGCACCGGACTACAAGAGTAAGGGGTTTCTCGACACCGCGGTGGTCACGATCCGTTTCGACAACGGCGCTATCGCCACGGCCGAAGCGAATTTCCAGGCGGTCTATGGCTACGATGTCCGAGGCGAAGTCTTCGGCAGCGCGGGCATGCTGACCATGGGCAGCGTCAATGACTCTGACCTGGTTCGCTATCTGGCCAACGGCATCCAGAGCGACACCCAGCGCCTGGACACTGACCTGCTGCGTGATGCGTATGTGGCCGAACTCAACCACTTTGCAGACTGCCTGCGTACCGGCGCAAAACCACTCGCCAGCGGCGAAGATGCCCGGGCAGCACTGGCAATCGCCCGCGCGTGCATCGAGTCGTTCCAACTAGGTAAAGCGGTGCGCGTCGAGGGAGCCCGCTCATGAGCTTCACGCCGTTCAAACTGGCCGTCAGTGCCGAAATGGTCTTTCTCGATCTGCCATTCACTGAGCGCGTCAAACGCATCCATGCGCTGGGTTTCAGCGCCGAGATCTGGGGCTGGACGAGCAAGGACATTGCCGCACTCGCTGCAACCGGCGCGGACTTCACCTCAATGACCGGCTACATCCGGGGCAACTTGACCGACCCCGAAGACAGCCGGCAACTACTCGACAGTGCGCGGGAATCACTGGCCATCGCCGCACAACTCAATTGCCCAAGCCTCAACCTGCATGGCACTGGCCTGGACGATCAGGGCTTGCCGGTCAAACCCGTGGCCCACGCTAACGGGCGCATGTGGTTGAGTGCCTGCAAGACCCTGGAAAAAATCGCTCGCCTGGGCGAAGACGCCGGTCGTGTGTTTCTGCTGGAAAACCTCAATACTGAAGTGGACCATCCTGGAACGCCATTCGCTCGCGCCGACGATACCCTGGCGCTGATCGAGGCCGTCGACAGCCCTTATCTGAAGATGAATCTGGACCTTTACCATGCGCAGATTGGCGAAGGAAACCTGATCGAACTGATCCAGCGTGCGGGCAGTTCCATCGGCGAAATCCAGGTCGCTGACGTTCCCGGGCGCATGGAACCGGGCACCGGTGAAATCCATTACCCGGCCATTGCCAAAGCGCTGTTTGGCTTGGGATACAGCGGTGTCGTCGGGCTCGAAGGCTGGGCCAGCGGAGATAGCGAAGCAGCACTCGAACGCTTTCGGCAAGCCTTCACGCTGGATTGAGGGCCAACGGCACGCCCGGGACTTGATCCAAACGCGCCAGCCGTCCTCAAGTTTGATCTTGATGAGTTTCGTCTCATAACAATAAAAGGAAAACTATCATGCGTCGCTGCACATTGCTTTTTGCCTCTCTGCTACTTGTCTTAAGCCCATGGGCCACCGCCAGCTATCGCATCGGCGTGAGCATCGCAAGGGTCGACGATAACTTCATGACTTACGTGCGCAGCGGCGTGGAGGACGCGGCAAAAAAAGAAAACGTACAGGTCCAGTTCGAGGACGCGCAAGGCGACGTGGTGCGCCAGCTCAATCAGGTTCAGGGATTTATCAATCAAAAAGTCGACGCAATTATCGTCCTGCCCGTGGACACCGCCGCCACCGCCAACCTGACCCGCGCTGCCGTTGAGGCGAAGACGCCGCTGGTCTACGTCAACCGCCATCCGGACGAGCGCGTCCTGCCTAAAGGCGTGGTTACCGTGGCGTCCAATGACATTGAGGCCGGGCAGCTGCAAATGCGCTACCTGGCGGAAAAACTAGGGGGCAAAGGTACCCTCGCCATCATCATGGGTGACCTTGCGCAAAACGCTACGCATGACCGCACCGAAGGCGTCAAGCAGGTGCTCAAAGACTATCCCGGCATCAAGATAGTCGAACAACAAAGCGCCGAATGGCAACGCAACAAAGGCATGGACCTGACCAGCAACTGGCTGCTGGCAGGCACCAAGTTTGACGCCATCGTCGCCAACAACGACGAGATGGCTATCGGTGCCGCCATGGCCCTGCAGCAGGCTGGCAAAACCAAGGGCGAAATTGCAATTGTCGGCATTGATGGTCTGCCCGACGGCCTGGCCGCGATTAAACGCGGAATGCTGGTCGCCTCAGTCTTTCAGGACCCCAAAGCCCAAGCCACCGCCGCAGTACAGGCGTCCATTAAAATGATCAAAGGTGAGCCAGTCGAAACGGATGTCTGGGTGCCCTTTCAGTTGATTACGCCCGAACAAGTGGCCGTGTTTGAGCAGCATTATAAGTAGTCGCAAACGCTAACCAACGGCGCCGCGTTCTCCTGGCCTGAGATCAGCGGTGTCTTTCGTTGAGACAGGCATGCTGGAACACTGACGCATTTTCACTCATCAGCGGGATCCATTCCATCCATACCAAAATTGTTCCACGACACCCGGGATGCGCCGAAATATCCGGATCGTTTGCAGCTATCGGGTCGTTGCCACTTTTCAAAAAAGCACGCAGGTCAACATTTGCTCAATTGTTCTTCGTTTGTCAGCCTTTTCGCCCGCTGCGAATTCCCTTGCAGTCCACTCAGGTCTGTATCAGAAATCGCTATTCGCGATCGCTCGCACCTCCATGTAAATGGGAGGAAAAGTGGGGGCCTAATTAGTTTTTTCAGGCTGAAAATACCGCACTAGAGCCAGTCAGAATGTTTTTTGGCGATCCCCATAGTCTGTAATGGAATTCCACTGGGTTCCATAAAACCGTTTTATAACAATGCGTCGGCCGCAGCCCGGACGCTATACGCCGACCGACGATGAGCGCACGTCGCTGGGCGTGCGCCCATAGTACGCCTTGAAAGCCCTGGCGAAATGCGCCTGGCTGGTGAACCCTTGACGATAGGCAACTTCGGCAATGTCCAGAACGCGACTGTCCGCCTGGCTCAACAGACGGAATGCTCCCTGTAAGCGCTTTTCCAAAATGAAGCGATGGGGTTGTGTGTCTTCCAACGCAAATAGCCGGGTCAGGTGTCGTGTGGAGACGCCGGTTTGATGAGCCACCCGCTCACAACTCAATGCAGGGTCGGAAAGTTGCTCGAGGATGCATTGCTTGGCGGCCAGCAAGTATGACGCACTGAGTGCGTTGATCCGGCGATTGCCCATCTGCCCGGCAATGATAGTCCCCAACAGTTCAAGGGCATCCTCTTGATAGCTGTCTGCCCCTTGGCTGAGCGGCTGCTCGAAAAAACCATCGGTGCGCTCACTCAATGTTCTTAACAGTAAACGCTGTGTGCCGGTATGTGCGCTGATCTTCACTGCATTATCAAAGCGGCGCAGACAGCGGGAGGCGAACACGTCCGGAGGGATATCGAAGATAAACTTGTGCATCGAAGCGGAGAAGCCGAACAGGTAGGGCTTGTCGGTTCGATAAACCATCATTTCGCCCGGTTCCAGCAGATGGCAGTTGCCGTTCTGAAAGAAAAACGACGCACTGCCCATGACCAGCGAGACGAACACCGACTCTTTGGGCGCGCTGCGAATCATTGAACCATCACGCTCGATGACGTGTTGGGTACCGGCAATATGGGCGACCCGCAGCCGGTCCAGACGCAGATTGTCCTCCCGAGCGCTGAAGCCGGTTTCGCTGAAGGAAGAGCACTTCAGACCGACCAGTGTCGATGCGTTGTACTGCTCCCAAAAGGCTACGCGCTGATCCACGGGAAGGTCATCGGTACTGGCACGCTGGGTATCAAGCAAGGCGGTTCGGGTCATTTTTATTATTCTCGTTTTTATTAACTACTCGGCCCCGCACAAGGCGAATTACCGGGCCTGCAGCGCCCCATTAACCGCCGACCCAGGCACGCTGTCAATCGGTAGCCGGTACAAAACCACGGCAACCGATGAACTGAAAATATCCGTCCGATTCAGACAACAATGACGTCAGTTTCGATCAAACCGTAGTGCCCCGTTCTCCTTAGAGTGGCCTCTGTATTCCAACAATCAGAGGCCCGACATGCCCGAATTAGCCCGCAACGAATTCTGGAAAGACCTGCAGCCCATAGCGAACTGCTTCAAGCCCGACGCCAAGCCTGAGGTTTACCTGCCTGATGCCGCCAGTGATGATCTGCGGCTCTACGTGCCCTTCACCGAAACCGTCTCTTCCCGCCCCCTGTGGATCTCCCCCAGCGAAAACCGCTGGTGCGACATCTTGATGTCGAGCAAGGCTGGCCTGGTCAATCGCCACTACCACCCGCACGAAGTATTCGCCTACACCCTGTCGGGCAAGTGGGGCTACCTGGAACACGAGTGGACCGCGACCGCCGGCGACTTCGTTTATGAGACGCCCGGCGAGGGTCACACCCTGGTGGCCTATGAGCACGAAGAACCCATGCGCGTGTTCTTCATCGTCAAGGGGCCGCTGATCTGGCTCGACGAGCAAGGCGAATCCACCGGCTACTTCGACGTGCACTCCTATATTGCCCTGTGCCGTGAACACTACGAAAAGGTCGGCCTGGGCGCTGACGCTGTGGACCGCTTGTTCCGTTAAACCCCGTGCTACGGAGAACCACCATGGCTCACAACAATAATAAAGCCAGTTATGAAAATGTCCTGCTCTGCGTGTTGTTCCTGACGTTCGGTTTTGTGTTTTTCGACCGTCTGGCGCTGTCCTTTCTGTTTCCGTTCATGGCGCGAGAGCTGCAACTGAGCAACAGCCACCTTGGCATGTTGTCTTCGGTGCTGGCATTGGCCTGGGCGATTTCCGGGACGCTAGTAGGCGCGTGGTCGGATCGCCGAGGGGTACGCAAGCCGCTGCTGATTGCCGCGGTCATCCTGTTTTCGCTGTGCTCAGCCCTCTCGGGGCTGGTCGCGGGGTTCCTCAGCCTGTTGCTGTTTCGCGCCATCATGGGGTTGGCCGAGGGGCCCATCCTGCCGTTGTCCCAATCGATGATGGTGGAGGCGTCATCGCCGCATCGCCGGGGCTTGAACATGGGCTTGCTTCAAGGCTCGGCGGCGGGTCTGTTGGGCGCGGTCATCGGCCCTCCGGTGTTGATTGCCCTGGCGCAGGCCTATGGCTGGCGGCATGCGTTCATTGTCTCGCTGCTACCAGGACTGCTCATCGCCTGGCTTATCTGGCGTTACGTGCGCCACGATGAACCTCGTCAGGCTCCGGTGAGTAACGTCAAGCTCACCGGGCATCGCCTGGCACTGCTTAAAAGTCGCAATATCGTGCTGTGCACATTGATCAGTTGCGTATTTCTGACCTGGTTCGTGATCCTGATCTCCTTTACCCCGACGTTTCTGGTCAGCGTCCGCGGTTACAGCGCGCCGAGCATGGGCACGATCATGAGTTGCCTGGGTGCCGCCTGGGTTGTATGGGGGTTTGCGGTGCCCAGCATTTCCGACCGCATCGGCCGCCGTCCGACGCTGGTGCTGTTCTCGCTGATTGCGGCCTGCTGCCCGATAGCCCTGCTATTCGCGCCTTCGCCGATGATACTCGGCGTGCTGATGGTGCTCACCTTCACCGGGCTTGGCTGCTTCACGCTGTTCATGTCCACCATTCCAGCCGAAACCGTCCCGCGTGAAGTCATGGCCACGGCTCTGGGCATGATCATGGGCATTGGCGAACTGGTGGGAGGCTTCGTGGCGCCGACCATTGCCGGGGTTGCCGCCGATCAGTTCGGGTTGTCGATTGTGATGTGGATCTCCTGCTGCGGCGCCGTGCTGGCTGCGGGGCTGTCGCTGTTGCTAAAGGAAACCGCGCCCACCGTGCTGCAACGCCGATCAGTGCAAGCCTGCACACAGCGTGCGTGATCCGGGATCAACACGCTGCTCTATTTACTCATCACAACAACAATAAAATGAGTCCCAGACCATGCACCCTACTCTTCTTTTGTGCGCGTTTTTGTTCATGGTCTTTACCTACCCTCAAGCTTGGGCACAGGACCGTGAAGGTCCACAGGCCGGCCTGGGCGAGCAATTAGCCAGCTACGGCATTCAGCCCCATGTGCAATTCACCAGCCTGTCGATGAAAAACCTCGACACCGGCCCGCGCCCCTACAGCTTCGGTAACAGCGGTGACCTGTACATCGGCGCAGATGTTGACCTCGCCACCCTCAGTGGCCTGGACGGCGCGGCCCTGCATTTCGAGCAGACCATCTTTATCCTCGATAACGGGACCGGCCAGCCGACCGGGGGCGAATGGCAAGGCGCCGTCGGCAGCTATTTTGGCGGTGCGCCCTTGCACAATGACATCGCCAGCAATCAGTTGAGCCTGTTGACCTACAAGCAAAAATGGCTCGATGGTCAGCTCGACCTGCACGTCGGACGGACCAATGGCCGGCGGTACTTCTACATCTATAACTGCGAAACGGGGGTCACCTGCAACGACCCGATCCTGGATGCTTCAAGCGGCATGTTGCCGCCACCCTTCGGTGCTTGGGGCGGGTACCTGAAGTATCAAGTGAACCCGCGTTTTTATGTGCACGCGGGTGCGTTTGAATCCAACCCGGTGGACTACCTGAAAAAGCGCAAAGGTCTGGATTTCAGCACCGACGACGCGAGTGGCACCAGCTTCCTGGTAGGCATTGGCAGCAAGCCTGGCGATAACACCACCCAGTACGAACTGAATGCGTAAAGCGTTTAACTGACTCAATGAGGTAACGATGACTATGTTCAGCAGCACGCTGTTTGAAGGCAAGGTCGCGCTCGTCAGCGGCGGGACGTCCGGGATTGGCCAAGCGACCGCCGAGTACCTGGCCCGGCATGGCGCCAGGGTGGTGGCTATCGGCTTGGGCGCCGACGCGACAATCATCGCCGAGGGGGTTGAGCTCGATCTTCGCGAGGTTAACGTCACCAACGATGATGCGCTCAAAGGCGTGATCCAAAGCCTGGACCGCCTGGATATTCTGGTACCGGCTGCAGGTGGCACCCTGGGCGAAAAGGAGATGGAGTGGGAGGCCTTCAACCAGGTGTTGTCGGTTCAACTCAATGCCGTTTACCGTCTCATCAACCTGGCGCATCCGCTGCTGGCCAGGCAAGGTGGGTCGATCATTAACATCGCGTCGGTATTCTCCTACTTTGGCGGGGGAAAACTCGTGGCTTACTCGGCAGCCAAAGGGGCGATTGTCCAGATCACTAAGTCCCTGGCGGAGGCCTACGCTCCTGACAATATTCGCGTCAATGCCGTGGCGCCGGGGTGGATCACCCCCCCCCTGCTGGCGAAAATCGATGATCAACCGAGGATCGACCGCTTGCTGTCCCGCACGCCGATGAGGCGCTTCGGCAGTGCTGAAGAGGTCGCCAAGGTGATTGCCTTTCTGGCTTCGGATGCGGCGTCATTTGTGACCGGCGTGGTGTTGCCGGTCGACGGTGGCTACCTGACGAGCGCTATCTGACACCCAAGACGCGCCTTCACCGGCAAGCTCGCTGCCTGGCGATAACGGCAAGGAAGCTGACACCCGGGCATGGCAAACCTCGAGTATTTCATCGGCAAGCGGTGAATCATCCGCGCCATTACTCAGGCGCTGATGAGCAATTCTCACGATCCTGGGCATCGGTAGAAGCTTCAAGCAGGCTCGACAATACGTAAGGGAGAATCCCGCCGTTGGCAAAATCAAGTTCGGCGATCAAGCACGCCAGGCGAGGCTCACTTGCGAACTTCATACGTTGCCCGATAACTTCCCGGCGCAGCATCGAAGAAGTCGCGAAACCGCCGGTGGAAATGCGGCATGCTGATAAACCCGGTCGCCATGGCGATATCCGTTATGGATCGGTTGGTCTGCAGCACAAGTTGTCTGGCCCGGGTCAGCCTCAATTCAAGGTAGTAGCGAGCCGGGGCGGCCCCGATGAAGCGGAAGAAACGCCGCTCCAGCTGTCTTTTCGAGATCCCTGCACAGGCCGCCAGGTCGTCCAGGCTCAGGGGCTCTTCGATGTTTTTCTGCATCAGCTCCAATGCCACCTTCAGCGCCTGCGGCAAGGTCGGGTCCGAGTCGACGGCGACAGTCGACACACCACAGACCTGTTCATGCTCGTCACAGCCGAGGATTTCCTCTACCGCGCGGGCCAGTGAACTGCCTTTGGTGACGCGGATGTATTCCAGCATCATGCGCAACGAGCTACTGGCACCCGCACAAGTCACCCGCTCCAGATCAACGACGTGGCTGCGGTCAGAGATTCTCAAGTCAGGAAAAGCATCGGCCATCATGGCCCGTCCATCAGGGTGAACGGCGCACGTGTGCCCCCCCATTACCCGCGCATCGGCCAGGAAGTAAGCGCCATTCCACAGCCCGCCCAGGCTGGTGCCCGCAGAAGCCGCCGCAAACAACTTGCGCCGCAGGCAGGGCGTGCTTTTCAGATCGACACGCAGGCCGCCGACCACCAGCAGCAAGTCATGCCGCGCACGCAGCTCCGAAAGATCCAGGTCCGTGGGGATCGCGATACCGAGATCGCTCATCGCCACCCTGCCCTTGAGGCCGATCTTCACGATATCGAAAATCGGAGCATCGCCCATCAGGTTTGCCGTGACCAGTGCGTCCATCGCGGCGGTAAAGGACATCAACGAAAAGTTGTCCATCAGGATAAACGCTACCCGAATGACGGCTCGTGGGTTGACTGCCTTCTTGCCGGAAGACGAATACCGCATGTTCTGGTCCTGAAGGACGCTTTCGAAAACATAGGTCATGGGTTTTAACCTCCAATACCATTGCCGGTTTATGCGTTGATGGTTTGAACCGGCGACAACAGAAGACTCAGCAGCCGCTGACAATCAGGCTCTTGCGCCAGGTTGGCAACTGCCTGTTCCAGCAAACGACTGTGAGACACACCCAGGCTCGGCTCTGAAAAAAATCGATATTTTTCGATGAACTCCACGTCAGACAGCGGATGGCCAGGGTCGCCCTTGGCACAGGTCGTCGGGCTGCTCAGAGAGGAGCCGTCCTTGAGCTGAACGTTAATGCGCGACAGGATCTCCTCGGGAAACCGCGCTGACAGATCGGCAGCCTCGGAGATGCGGACCTTTGCGCTGACCTTCAGAATATCCGCTGCATGTATGGCTGCACCGGTGACCTCCTCAGGGCCGATACGCCCACGTGCCACCAGCGCAGCGACCGGAAACGCCAGCGCATACTGCGCCTCATCGGCGTTTTTCGGGGTATGCCCTTGCAACCGCACCGATTCATGGAAAGTCTGGATGTGGATGGACTCGATCTGCTCCGCTGTGATCTGTGGATGCTGATTCAGCAGGCCGGTCATGGCGGTCAATGCTGGCTGTGCCCAGCGACAGACTGGCCATGGTTTGAAGTATTGCTCGTCAATTTCCCAGGTGTCGCCCATGCTCTGCCAGAACCGGGCGACTTCGGCGCTTTCCACCGTTGCGGCAGGAGCGCCGGTGACCCCGGCCTGTGCCATCAGCAACGCATTAATCCCGGCATGGGCACCGGCTCCATGGGCGTCGCGCAGCATGGAAGGGAAATCCACCAAGCGCATCATCGGGCAGCGCGGACCGAAATACTCTGCAATTCCCAACGCATGGTGAAAGGCGGCTTCATCCAGCTTGAGCAGCCGCGCCCCTGCGCACACCACGCCGATTCCGGAAAAAGCCCCCGAGGCGTGATATTCCGGCGCCGTGGCCATCAGCGCTCGACCGGCTCTTAATGCAGTCTCATAACCAATCATCAAAACGCAGAGCATCTCCTGGCCGCTGATACTTTTGCCTTGGGCGCAATAGGCGTCGATCAACGCGATGATCGCGGGTACAACAGTGGCCCCCGCATGACCTTTGGAGGTGAAGTGGCCTTCATGGGCATCCAGGCTATCCACGCTGAAACCTCCGGCGTAGCCAGCGCCCAGTGGGTGTACAGACCTGCCGTCAAACCACAACCGACTGCAGGGTGCGCCCGTTGCATAATTGGCCACCGCAAACTCTTTGAGAATACGGCTGGTACCATTTTCACGGGCGGCGGCCGCGACACCAATGATGTCGAGCAAGCAGGTTTCAATTCGTTTACGAGTCGCAGACGGCGCATCGCCAAACTTTAATTGCTGAATGAATGAATAAAGAGACATGCATTCTTCCTTCTTCACGTAAGGTATAAAAAAGGCCGCCCGAAAACGGGCAGCCTCTGGCAAAGCTGGTGGCTATCTATTTCCTCGCAGCGGCGCGTGCATCGGCCAGCCATCCATCGTAGGCGGCACGGTGAGCGGCAATCCATTCAGCCGCATGGCGCTTGATGTCCGCAGCCGAGTTTTCGCCGTTGTGCATTTTCAGGTTCTGAGCACTTTCGTCATCGGTGGTGATTTGCATCTCGGAGAGAAACTTCACCGCCACGGGGTTCTTTTCGGCGAACTCTTTGTTCAGAACGGCCCGGACAGTATCGACCGCGAAGCCCAGGTTTTTGCCTTTATACGTCGTATCGACGTCGTTTTTCCCGCCCGGCAGATCGGTCTTGGGAACGGTCAGCCAGACCACATCCCGCCCCTCGATCAGCACGCTGGAAATCCATTGCGGAACCCAGGTGAAGTAAAGAATCGGCTTGCCCTGCTGGTAGCGAGCGATGGTGTCAGCCATGAGAGCGAAGTAGGAGCCGCGGTTGTCAGTAACGGTTTTTTCAAGGCCGTACGCTTTCATATGGTGCTCGACGAGAACCTCGCAGCCCCAGCCAGGGTTGCAGCCGGTCATATCGGCTTTACCGTCGTCATTGCTGTCGAACAGCTTGGCGATTTCCGGCTTTTTCAGGTCTTCGACGGAAGTGATCTTGTACTGATCAGCCGTTTTCTTGTCGATCATGTAGCCTTGAAGAACACCGGGCATAATAGCGCCGACTTTAACCATCGTATCGTCGCCGCCCGCCTTGGCATAAAAAGAGGCGTGCAACTGTTCCCAGGCATGTACGGTGAAATCAGCGTCACCGTAAGACAGCGCAAGCATCATTGCCGGGTAATCGGTTTCCTTAGGCTGCTCCACCTTGTAACCAAGTTCTTTAAGCCCTGCCATGGCGATTTCACCGCGAAAACGCTCCTCCGCAATGCTTGGAAAGATCGGTGTGATAGAGACGCCCTTGCCGGGTTCCTGGGCAGCCGAAGCCATAAGCGGAGACAGGGCAAGCGCCAAGACGGTCATACAACGAATAACCGTCGTTTTTACTCTGTAATTTTCAGCATTCATCGTCATCTACCTTGCATAAGGGTAAGGGCAGGTGTGCAGCGATCACATCAACTTCCGACGCTTATCAATTGTCGTTGAGCGGTGCGCCGGCAGGTGTTGAAGCCGTCTTCTTTTTAAGTTTGAACACTATTCCGACTGGCCCTGTCTGGTACCAATGTTCTCCATTAACCGCTTTATTACTGCGTTCGCCCATGGCCTGGGTTAACCGGTCAAGAAAGATAGCCAGCAAGACCAGCCCCACACCGCCGACCGTTGCCAGGCCCATATCCAGTCGACCGATACCGCGAAGGACCATCAGCCCCAGACCGCCCACGGAAATCATCGAGGCGATCACCACCATGGACAGTGACAACATCAGCGCCTGGTTCAGGCCCGCCATGATCGTGGGTGCCGCCAGCGGAAGTTGCACCTTGAACAGCATTTGCCGACGGGTACAGCCGAATGCTCGGGCAGCTTCGACCTTGTCTTCCGGCACTTGCCGGATGCCCAGATTGGTCAGGCGTACCAACGGCGCGACTGAAAAGATAATGGTGACCAGCACACCGGGAACGTTGCCGATACCAAACAACATCACCACCGGCACCAGATAAACAAACGCTGGCAAGGTCTGCATGGCATCCAGTCCTGGCCGGAGCACTCTTTCCAGTCGGTCACTGCGTGCACAGAGCACACCCAATGGCACCCCGATCACCACGCAGAACACCAGTGAAGTGAGCACCAGCGACAGGGTTGTCATTGCATCGGCCCAGACGCCGATCAGCCCCAGCAGCGTGAGGGTGACAAAACACATAACGCCGACTTTTTTCCCGCCCACCTGCCAGCCCAAGAGCGTGGCAAAAATAATGAATATCGTCGGCGGCACCGACAACAGGCCACCCTGGATACCATTCAGGATCTGATCAACCGGCCAGCGTATGGAGCGGAAGACCTCGCGAAAGTTATGGACCATATAATTGAGCACTACCTCGACCCATTGGCCGAGGGGGATAGTCAGGGATTGGAACGGATCAAGAAAGCTGAAATCGGACATGCTGGATACCTGAGTAGCTGAGCCTGATGAATCGCTCGGTTGATGCTTGTCAATGACGACTCATTGTCTGCAGCAACAGACTCTTGGAAATAGTGCCTTTGAACACACCGTGTCGATCCACAACAGCGACCGGATGCACGGCATCGGCAACAATGTGAAAGATGTCTTGCAGAGGGGTATCGGATTGCAGTGTCGGTCTGGATGCATGCGCGTCGTAAGGATGCTCTGCACAGACCGTCGCCACGTCGCCCGCCCGAAGAATTTTCGAGCGGTCAAAGCCTTGAAAAAATGCTTTGACGTAATCGTTGACCGGGTTGCACAGCAGCTCCTGAGGGGAACCGATCTGCACGATGCGTCCGCCTTCCATGATCGCGATGCGATGGCCAATACGAATAGCTTCTTCGATGTCATGGGAGATGAAAATGATGGTGCGATGCTGCTCGGCCTGAAGGCGTATCAGTTCGCCCTGCATCTCGTGGCGAATGAGCGGGTCCAGTGCAGAGAAGGCTTCATCCATCAGCAGGATGGCCGGGTCGTTGGCCAATGCGCGAGCCAGGCCGACTCGTTGCTGCATACCGCCAGACAACTGATGCGGGTAACTGTGTTCATGCCCAGCCAGACCGACCTGTTCGAGCGCTTCGCGAGCACGCGCGTGTCGCTCCTGCTCGGCGACACCTGAAACTTCGAGCCCGAAAGCGGCGTTATCAATGACCGTCAAGTGCGGCATGAGCGCAAATGACTGAAACACCATGCTCATTTCCTTACGGCGTACATCCAGTAACGCCTCATCCGAAAGGCCGGTAATTTCCTTGCCATTGAGATGAATGGTTCCAGACGTGGGTTCAATGAGACGGTTGAACAGACGCACCATGGTGGACTTGCCAGAACCCGACAAGCCCATGATCACGAAGATTTCTCCGCGTTTTACCGAAAATGTAGCGTCAAACACACCGACCACCCGGCCCGTCTTGCTGAATATCTCGTCTTTGCCGGCACCGCGTTTGAGCATATCCATTGCGACCTTTGGCTGAGCACCAAAGACCTTGAAAATGTTGTTGACTGAGAGTATTTCGTCGCCATGACTCATAATCCCTTCCTTCTGCGAATGCTTAAAAAGAATCGAATACAGGCACGCCCATACCGATGGGAATTAACTTATAGCGGCAGAGGAAATGCTCGAAGAGAAACAGGAAACATCGTTAAATCCTCTTATTATTATTTATTAATCAACGGCTTCTTTTGAGACCTGAGCTGTGATGACAAAGTTATTACCTTAGCCCCCCAACGTCTAACAACATTTCCTCCAAGCAATCAATAACGTCAGGTTATTGATCATGACGTATCTGAAAACGACATACCTGTCGCCCCTGTATGGACAAACCTGGTCTCGGCCTGCCATAACGCTGAGCAGCTTTGGCCCCTGGGCGTTTATATGCCCAAGGGCCGTTCAGATAAAAGATCGCGCATCAACCCTGTGCGCCAGATGTCAGAACGAATGGATACCCTGCGTTATGGTTAAGCACATAGAACCTGACAATACATTGCTGAAAATGCCATCTCTCAAGGCCGTCAAGTCTTTCGTTGCTGCCGCGAAGTACCAGAGCTTCACCCGGGCTGCAGAGGCACTGTGCGTAACTCAAGCAGCAATCAGCAGGCAGATTCGCGAACTCGAAGCCTACATGGGAGTTGAACTGTTCAAGCGTGTTGGCCGGGCGGTCGAGCTAACCGAGGCCGGTTCGGCATTTTTCGACGCAGCACAGTTGTCGTTCGTCAATATTTCCCAGGCGGCCAAGCGAGTCGGGGCTTACAAGGCCGGCAAGTCCGAGGTCACGCTGTGCTGCTCGGCAGCGTTCGCAGCGCTTTGGCTGTCGCCCAAGCTGCCGGGGTTCTTCAACGACAATCAGGACATCGACCTCAATCTCATCAGCACACAGAACTTTCTCTCCATGGAGCCAGGGGTGACTCCCGACATCTTCATCACCAAGTTTTCCAGCGTGCACAGTGGTTATCGCAGCTACCCGCTGTTCCATGACGTGATTTTCCCGGTCTGCACCCCCCGTTATCGCGACGAGCACCCGGAACTCGCGACCCTGGAAGGGTTACGCGACAGCGCGTTACTTAATCTGAGCCCTTACGGCCGTGCCCAAGTGGCGGAGCACATCGACTGGGGTGTATGGCTGGCGTTCCACGACACCGATATCGAAAAACGAACCCACAACCGCCCTCACGTATTCAGCGCCAACGACTACAACGTCGTCATTAACATGACCCTGGCCAATCAGGGTGTCGCATTGGGCTGGAGCCATCTGGTGGCCGAGTCCCTCGAAAAAGGCGCGCTAGTGCGGCCTATCCAGAAAGAGGTCGTCCACAAGGACTCACAACACTATCTTGCCTTCAAGGTAGATCGGGAAAGTGATCGCGGCTGTTGCCGATTGCGCGATTGGCTGCTTTCTCATTTTGCGTGACCGGTTCTATCGGCCTCAATTTTGACCCGGCCACGCCACGGCAGCGCAACGCTCTTTTTGCGTATTTATCCGTTGCCGCAGGAATGGACAGGTACTGCACAAATGCGTAGAGCTCCAGGTTGGGGGGCTTGGCGTCCGGGTACTGAAGTCATAAACGCTCCCCTGCTCTGCTCTGCTGTGCCTGACTGAATATCAGCATTGATAACATTTGTTTATGCATTGCCGTGCATAAATGTTTCTTGTTGGTGATCGATTTCTACACGTAACCTTCACAAAGGCCGGAAGAACTAACAGGCCGCTCGGGATTGACTCCTCAGTGCGCAGGGGCTGGTTCGACACCCTAATTATCGGCTGTTGCTTACGCTTTGTGAGCAGCACCAAACGCTAACGGAGTGGTGGGACGTGAATACAAGATCAGACGTTTCGAAGCTTATTGCACAACGTAAACCCCGTCATGCGTTACCAAGAGCGTTGTACAGCAACCTGGCTGTCTATCAGCAGGATCTGCAGCAGCTCTGGCACAAGGACTGGATTTTCGCTGGCCATACCTTTGAACTGGAAAAGTCAGGTCAGTATCTGTCCCTGCAAATTGGCGATTACCCGGTCGCTGTCGTTCGCGGCGCAGACGGTCAGGTTCGTGCGTTTCATAACTCCTGCCGGCATCGAGGCTCGAAGGTCTGCCCCGAGGCCAAAGGCAAGGTCGCCAAGCTGGTATGCCCTTATCACAAGTGGACGTTCGAGCTCGATGGTCGCCTGCTGTTTGCTGGCAACATGGGTGATGACTTCGATAAATCCCAGTACAACCTGAAACCGGTGCACTGCGAGATCGTCAATACCTACATCTATGTCTGTGTGGCAGAGGCCGCTCCGGACTTTTCCGCGTTCCGCGAAGCCGTTACCCCCTTCCTGATGCCGCACAATCTGGAAGACTGCAAGGTTGCCTTCGAATCCAACCTGATCGAAAAAGGCAACTGGAAGCTGGTCTTCGAGAACAACCGCGAGTGCTATCACTGCGACGGCACCCACCCTGAACTGATGAACTCATTCGTCGAGAACCTGTCGGTGGCAGGCGTCGGTGGCAGCGATGACCCCCAATTGACTGCGCACTGGGATCGCTGCGAAGCGGCGGGCCTGCCTAGCCGGTTGGTCATGGACAACGACGGGCGCTTCCGCATCACTCGCATCCCGCTGTCCTCCGGGGCCGTCAGCTACACAATGGATGGCAAGCCCGCAGTCGCTGTCAGGCTGGATGCCAGCGGCGAGGCCGACATTGGCGCCCTTCTGTATTTCAACTACCCGTCTACCTGGAACCATTTCCTGGGTGATCATGCCCTGAGTTTCCGGGTACTGCCATTGGGGCCTAACGAGACGCTGGTGACCACCAAGTGGATCGTCAAGAAAACGGCCGTGGAAGGCTTGGACTACGACCTCGACCGGCTTACCAAAGTCTGGCTCGCAACCAATGATCAAGACCGCACCCTGGTCGAAGGCGCACAAGTGGGGGTCAACTCTCCTGCTTATGAGCCGGGTCCTTTCTCTTCCAAGGCTGAAAATGGTGTTTGCCAGTTTGATGACTGGTATTGCGAGATCATGCTCGACCGGCTGGGAGACGACCGTGCTCAAGCCAGTATCAAATTGAAGTCGGTGGGATAAACCTGCACGGGCGGCGTTTTCATCAATCGCCGCCAGAACAACTTACAACGTTTGAAAACACTAAAACGCTGACAGAAAGATGGACTTGTAAAAAGGACATGCTTGATCCATTACGGGATACCTGCGCCACGACAACCAACCTGACACTTTAACGTGTGCGAGACGGCGAGACGCGCACGCTTATTGATTTCAGGTCATGACTATTCGGAGTAATCCTCTTGAGATTCGAAGGCATCTATACACCCGCGGTGACGCCGCACACGCCTGATGGCGACATTGACTGGGCGGTATTCTCTGAAGTGCTGGAGTCTCTTATAGAGGCAAACGTGCATGGCATTATTATCGGCGGTTCGACCGGCGAATATTACGCACAGACTGCCGAAGAGCGTTTGAAACTCGCCGCTCACGCCAAGGATGTGATGGGTAACCGGGTGCAATTGATCATCGGCACCGGCGCGATCCGCACCGAAGATGCCGTGCTGTTTGCCAAGGATGCCAAGGCCCTCAAGGCCGATGCCATATTGGTCACCACCCCGCCCTACGCATTGCCAACGGATCAGGAAAACGCCATACATGCGCTGACCATCGATCGCGCGGCCAACATGCCGATCATGTTGTACAACTACCCGGGGCGGATGGGCGTGCAAATGAACGAGGACTACCTCGCTCGCGTGGGCAAGTCCAAAAACGTCATTGCCATCAAGGAAAGCTCCGGGGAAATGGGCCGTGTGCATTTGCTCGCCCGTGAGTTCCCGCATATCGCCCTGTCCTGTGGCTGGGATGATCAGGCGCTGGAGTTCTTCGCCTGGGGTGCCAGAAGTTGGGTATGTGCCGGTTCCAATTTCCTGCCCAGAGAACACGTTGCACTGTATGAAGCCTGTGTGATTGAAAAGAACTTCGACAAGGGTCGGCAAATCATGTCGGCCATGATGCCGCTGATGCACGCACTCGACGGTGGCAAGTTCGTACAGTGCATCAAGTTTGGTTGTGAGTTGAACGGTCTGAAAGTCGGGGATGTGCGCGCGCCCTTGCGCCCGTTGAACGCTGAAGACAAAAGAAGTCTTCAAACCGTTATTGCCAACGTTAAGCGCACCGTCGCCCACATTATCTCCGGAGCCAGCCATGCATGATCTTCTTACCGCAGATGAATATGCCGCCATCGCCCAATCGATTTCGTTTCCCTCCAATGCGTTCATCAATGGCGCCTATAAACCCGCGATCTCTGGCGCCACCTTTTCAACCATCAACCCGGCGACCGGTGAGTTCCTGAGTGATCTGGCGGCCTGCCGCGCCGAAGACGTGGATGACGCTGTCAGCAAGGCAAAAAAGGCTTTTGATGACGGACGCTGGCGGCTGCTCGCACCAGGCGAGCGAAAAAGCGTTTTATTGAAATTCGCCAGATTGCTGGAAGACAACCGTCACGAACTCGCCGTGCTGGAGAGCCTCGACAGCGGCAAGCCGGTACGGGAATGCCAACTGGTAGACGTGCCGGACACCATTCATACCCTGCGCTGGCATGCCGAGTTGATCGACAAGCTGTATGACCACACGGCGCCCGTTGGAAACGACGCGTTGACCCTGGTGGTGCGCGAGCCTATCGGCGTGGTCGGTTGCGTATTGCCGTGGAATTTTCCGCTGCTGATGCTGGCCTGGAAGATCGGTCCGGCCCTGGCCGCCGGCTGTTCGGTGATCGTCAAACCTGCCGAACAAACCAGCCTGACCACACTGCGCGTCGCTGAGCTGGCGTTTGAAGCCGGTGTGCCCGCCGGAGTGTTGAACATTATCACCGGGACCGGCAAAGACGTAGGCGAACCCATTGGCCTGCACAAAGATATCGACATGGTGAGCTTCACCGGTTCTACCGTGACCGGTCGACGCTTCCTGCATTACTCCGCCGATTCAAACCTCAAGCGTGTGGTGCTTGAATGCGGCGGCAAGAACCCGGCCGTGGTGATGGAAGATGCCGAAGACCTGGACCTGGTAGCTGAACAAGTCGTCAACGGCGCGTTCTGGAACATGGGCGAAAACTGCTCGGCAACGTCCCGGCTATTGGTGCATGCGTCGGTCAAGGACGAACTGCTTGAGCGCATGGGCGCCTATATTCGCGAATGGAAAATGGGCGATCCGCTGGACCCGCAAACCCGCGTCGGCGCGTTGGTCAGCAGCGATCACTTCGCCAAGGTGAAGTCGTATCTCGACTACGCCAACGCCGACAAACTGGACATCGTCTACGGCGGCGACACCCAAGAGGGGGCTTTCGTCCAGCTGACGGTGGTTGATGGCGTCGAGCGTGACAGCCGACTGTTCCAGGAAGAGATCTTCGGCCCGATCCTGTCCGTGACCACCTTCAACTCGATCTCTGAGGCAATCGCCCTGGCCAACGACACGGTGTACGGCCTGGCCGCATCGGTTTACACCGGCAGCCTGCGTAAGGCGATCAAGCTGTCACGGGAAATTCGTGCAGGTATCGTCACCGTGAACTGTTTCGGTGAGGGCGATGCTTCTACCCCGTTCGGCGGCTTCAAGGAATCGGGATTCGGTGGGCGCGACAAGTCGGTTTTTGCTCACGATCAATACACCGAAATCAAAACTATCTGGATCGATGTGTCTGATCGGTCGGTTGACGAGACCGTAAAATGAACACTCACTCCATCAAGCGCCTGCCGGTCGACACCGGTGTTTCGGGTTGGGAGGCGATTTCCACACGCTCTACTCCTGTGCGTAGGCTTGATGGAAGCGTGACGGCGGACTGGCTGATTATTGGGGCCGGTTTCGCCGGCCTCTCCGCCGCGCGCAGGCTGGCCCAGTTGCGACCTCAGGATCGGATTGTGCTGGTGGACTCTCACGAGGTCGCCAAGGGGCCCGCAGGCCGCAACTCGGGTTTCATGATCGACGTGCCCCACAGTCTTTCGTCGGGGGAATATTCGGTGGCCGGAGATTCAGCGACGACCCGGGAAATCGCGCAAAACCGCTTCGCGATTGGCTTTGCGGCCCAAGCTGCACGCGACTACGGCATGTCCGCTGAAACCTTCGACCCTTCAGGCAAGATCAACGCTGCGGCTACAGAGCGCGGCGAACGGCTGAACAGCAACTACGCGCGATCGCTCAAAGGGATCGGCGAGGGTTTCGAGCTGTTTGATGCCGCGCAGATGCGCGAAATAACGGGTTCGACTTATTACCACAGCGGGCTCTATACGCCAGGTGCGGTGATGATCCAGCCCGCACAATACATCAGAGATCTCGCCGCCGGACTGGATGCGCACATCAGCCTCTACGAGCGCTCGCCGATTGTCGAGTTATCACGCTCCGGCGCTGACTGGACCGCGCGATCTCATCACGGCGCAGTGACGGCGCCCAAGGTGATACTGGCAGTCAACGGTCACATTGAAGACTTCGGTCACTTCAAGGACCGGCTGCTCCACGTCTTTACTTACGCTTCCATGACCGCAGGTTACCGTGATGATGAATTCAAACGAGGGGCGACAGGCCGGGAAAGATGGGCTTTACTGCCTGCAGACCCCATGGGGGCAACGGTACGGAAAATAACGATGAACGGGCTGTCGCGGATAGTCATCCGCACCAAATTCACCTATGACCCGAGCATCCAGGTGACCTCAGGGCGGGTCGCGGAAGTCGCAAAGGAGCAACGGCACTCTCTGGATGCCCGATTTCCTGAATTAAAGTCAACTGCACTGGAGTTCAGTTGGGCAGGACGTCTTTGCTTGAGCATGAACAGCGCACCCGCTTTTGGAGAAATTGAAGAAAACCTGTATTCCGCCTGCTGCGAGAACGGCCTTGGCACCGTCAAAAGCACCCTGGCCGGGGTGATGGCGGCTGAACTGGCGACCGCTACCAAATCGAAATTTCTGGACGACTTCTGCGACACGCCCGGCCCCAGCAAACTACCTCCAAAAATCCTGACACGGCTTGGGGTGAGCTCTGTTATCAGTTGGCAGGCGTTGCGTGCCGGTCGCGAAGGTTAAGCCTGTGGGTGAACCATCGGTCAGTACCGAACGGACTTCTGGCAGTGCCCGCCCACAACTCGGAATAGTTCTCTGCCTGCTTTCAATGCTCACCTTTGCAACGCAGGACGGGATCACCAAGGTGCTGGTCAAAGACCTTCCTGTCGCGCAGATGATCATGGTGCGCTATTGGGTATTCGTGATTTTTGCGGTGGGGTATGCCACCTGTCACGGCAGTCTCAGGGCTTCTGTACGGAGCGCAAAACCCGGACTTCAAATTACCCGGGCACTCCTGGGAGTGACCGACGTAGTCCTTTTCGCCTTTGGATTGCGATTTCTGGGCCTTGCGCAAATGCACGCGCTTTACGCAGTGTTTCCATTGATGACGCTGGGCCTTGCAGGGATGATTCTGGGCGAATTCATTGGCCTGCGTCGTTGGATAGCTGCAGCGGTAGGGTTCGCCGGGACCTTTGTCATACTTCGCATGGACATTAGTCGGCGCTTCACTGGTTATTATCGGTGGTTTATACGCCATAAAAGCCTGATCCAGACTGCCGCTTCAAGACACAGATGGCATGCAAGCTGATTACGCAAGGTGGCAAACACTATCGCGGAAACGTTCAGGGTTTTGTCCATCACATCCATCTGGTGGTACCCACCTGGCCCCTCACTTAACGTGCTTGAACGGCTCAAGTCAGCCCCCTCAGCTAATGGTCCGTGACATCCTCGCGCGGCTCCACTAAATTACGCCCCCCGAAACGCCCAGAGCCTTTCGCGCCTCAAATTCTGAAATAGTGAAATTCAATGCCTGATTCCCAGATCAACGAAGCCCTGACCTCCTCCAAGCTGGAATACGAAAGCGCCATTGGTCTTTCGCAGCACGTGCCGCAGGCCAAGACCATCAGTGAGATGGTGCTTGATGCGTTCCAGACCGCCAAGGAAAGCGAAGAAATCCGCGAGCTGCGTGCCGCCATTCGCCTGGCGCAGGATGAGCACGATGACGACAAAGCCTACGAATTGATGGGCCAACTGAAGCGCCTCAAGGATGCCGAAGCGGCAGACAGCGCGGCACTGGCCGATCTTGGCGCGCAGTTCCCGATCAGCCGGATTCTGTCCAGCTACAAGGACGACCCGGCGTTTCAGGAGCTGGTCTACAGCCTGGCGCTCAAAGTGCTGAACCAGACGCATCAAGCGATCAGCAACCCGTATACCGCCAAGAGCAAGACGACGCGCGCCAAGAAGGAAGCCGAGGTCTACACCATCAGCAAGGACGGCCAGAGCGTCAGCCTGCCGCTACGCACCCCGCGCTCCAACCTGAATGTCGACCGCGAAGCCCTTGAATTCCTCGGTTTCACCTTTGTCGGTGAAGGCGATGCAGCCGAACTGCAGGAAACCAGCTTCGTCGACAATCAAGGCAGCGAACTGCCGGTGACCCGTAAAAACATCGTCACCGCCCTGCAACAGGGCAAGGCGTTCAACGCTTACAGCATTGCCTGATGACTGATCGGCCGGCGACGCGATCACGCCATCGCGGTCGCCTCGCCGACGGCCGTGTGTTGCGCAAAGCGCAGGCCAAGAAGCGTTTCCATCGGTTTACTTTGTAAGCCGATTACCTCCCGCAAAGCCATGAACCCGAGCACGCAACGCAATCACCAGGCTCAGCACTGACAACACAAGCAAGACCCAGGGGAATACACCCACGCCCCAATGCCCAAGCAAAACACCCCCCAACAAACCACCACCGGCAATTGCGCTGTTCCAGACAACCACGTTCATCGAAAGCGCCACGTCAGCGCCTTCGCCTGCCGAATCGGCCAGCGCGGTTTGCAGAAGCGTGGCAGCGCCGCCAAACGTCAGCCCCCAGATAAACACCCCCAAGTAGACAGCCGGTGCAGAGCCTGAGAACACGCCCAGAAAAACCGAAACCGCTGCGAAGGTTGCGAGGCTTGCCAACACGGTCTTGCGCAGATGGCGATCAACCAGCCGTCCCGTTACCCAGATACCCGCCAGCGCGGCGATACCAAATGTCAGCAACACCCAATCAACGTCACTCGCCAGTCCGGCCCCGGAAACAAAGGGCGCGACGTAGGTATAAAGAATGTTGTGAGCCAGCATCCAGGTGAAGACCACGCCCAGTACCGAGCGTACGCCAGGAGTGAAGAACACCTGACGCAATGCCATGCGCTGTGACGAGGACTGGCCAGGGTAGTCCGGCACCTTGACCAGCACCCAGACGATCAACAGCAAGGTCATCGCCGACATCAATCCGAATGCCATGCGCCAGCCCATAAACCCGCCCAGCCAGGTGCCCAGAGGCACGCCCAGCGACAACGCGATGGGCGTTCCCACCATGGCTATCGCCAGGGCGCGGCCCTGCAATTGCGGCACCACCATGCGCCGTGCATAACCCGCGATAAGGCTCCAGGCGAGGCCCGCAGAAACGCCGGCGAAAAACCTCGCGACCAGCGTCAGCCAGTAATCGGACGACAGCGCCGTGACGGAATTGAACACCAGAAAGCCGATGATCGTCAGCAGCAACACCGTCCTGCGGCGCCAGCTTTGCGTGGCGATGGTCAGCGGGATGGCGGCCAGCAGTGACCCTAGCGCGTAAACGGTCACCATCTGCCCGGCAAACGACGCCGATACCCCAAGGCCCGTGCCGATCTCGGGCAGCAAACCCGCAGGCAGCGTCTCGGTCACGATGCAAATAAACCCGGTCATCGCCAGTGCCAGCAATGCCCCGAGCGGGAGTTTTTCGCCCTGCTCTTTACCCATAGCCATTCGATTTCACTCACTAATATACTGATCGGTATAAATATAGGGAGGCGCAACCCGGTAGTCAATGACTTATGTATCGATTAGTATTTAAGTGCTTACCCGTATTCAAGCTCCTGGAGGAGATCGACATGGCACAAATGGGACGTCCGCGCACGTTTGACCGTGACGTGGCAATTACTCAGGCAATGCACCTGTTCTGGGAGCATGGATACGATGCGACATCCCTTAGCCAGCTCAAGGCCAACATTGGCGGGGGCATCACCGCGCCCAGCTTTTACGCCGCTTTCGGTTCAAAACAGGCGCTGTTCACTGAGGTCATGGAGCGCTACCTCACTACCCACGGCCGAGTCACCGACAGCCTGTTTGATACGACCCTGCCGCCTAGAGAGGCGATTGAACTTACCCTTCGCCGGTCCGCGAAAATGCAATGTGAGCCCGATCACCCCAAGGGATGTCTGGTATCGTTAGGCCTGATGAGCGCTTGCTCGGAGGAAAGCAAGGCCATCTCCGCGCCTCTGGCACAGGCGAGGAATCTGAACCGTGCAGGTCTGATAGCGTGCATCGACCGCGCCATTGCCTCAGGCGAATTGCCTGCTACGGTGATACCGGAGACGTTCGCCGCCGTGTTCGACAGCTTTATGCTCGGTTTGTCGACACTGGCACGCGACGGTGTCGCGCATGCCACGCTGGATAGCGCAGTGACTCAGGTGATGGGGCTGTGGGACAGCCTGCGTGTCGTTGCCGACGATCAGTGACACGTCGGTTCAAAACGGCTAAACGCTCCGCCCCGGAGCAATTAAATCCACGCGAGCAAGAGTAGCCAATGGACTGTGTGATTCGAAACGCCGTCAGCACGGATGCAACAGCAATAAGCGCGCTCGTAATGACCACGCTGCGCGAATCCAATGCTCAGGATTATTCGCCGGACATCATCAGGCAAGTGCAGCAGAGCTTCTCACCTTCAGCAGTCCTGCACTTTTTGACGTGCCGTCAGGTGTATGTCGCAAGCATTGACGATCATATCGTTGCTACTGCAAGTCTCGATCAAGACACCGTCCGCAGCGTCTTCGTCGACCCAGCCCATCAGGGAAGAGGCATGGGGCGTCAACTGATGGCGACGCTCGAAACGGTAGCCGCGCGCAATGGAGTGGAGCTGTTGCGTGTGCCGTCATCGATCACGGCAGAAGGGTTTTACCTTTCTCTGGGCTTTCAGAAAGTCACGGACGAGTTTTACGGTGCCGAGCGCACAATCATCATGGAAAAAGCCCTGCGCGGTTAGTCAACTGCGCCTTAAAAACCCTCAAAGCACGCTTTAAATGCCAGAATCTTCACTGGTTCGTTTTGGAGATCACCATGCTTCGCGCATTTGAAAAATGGCTCGACCCCTTCCCGCCCGACGAAGTGCCGCCGCCGCCTGACGGTCTGACGCGGTTTCTGTGGGCCTGCACTCGGGGCGCACGCGGCTATGTGCTTGCGCTCGCGCTGCTCAGTGCTGGCGTGTCGATTTACGAAGCCTGGCTGTTTTCGTTCCTCGGGCAGGTCGTGGACCTGCTCTCGACCTGGCAGGCCGGCGGCGATGCGGCCTTGCAGGAAAGCCGCGTGCTGTGGAGCATCGGCGTCATATTGCTGACCAGCATTGCGCTGGTGGCATTGCGCACCATGGTTCAGCATCAGGTGTTGGCAATCAACCTGCCGCTGCGGCTGCGCTGGGATTTCCACCGCCTGATGCTGCGGCAAAGCCTTTCGTTCTTCTCCGATGAGTTCTCTGGCCGGGTCACGACCAAGGTGATGCAGACGGCGCTGTCTGTGCGCGATGTGCTGTTCACTATCATCGAGATCGCACCGGGGATCGGCGTGTACTTCATCGCGATCATCGCACTGGCCGGCGGCTTTGACCTGAAACTGATGCTGCCTTTCATTGCCTGGATCGTGTTGTTCGGGCTGGCCATGCTGCACTTCGTGCCGCGCCTGGGCAAGGTCGGGCAAGAACAGGCCAATGCGCGGTCATCAATGACCGGGCGTATCTCGGATGCCTACACCAATATCACCACGGTGAAACTGTTCTCCCACTCCAAACGCGAAGCGCATTTCGCACGCGCGGCGATGGAGGATTTCAAGCAGACCGGCTTGCGCCAGATGCGCCTGGTCAGCCAGTTCGAGATCGTCAATCAGGCACTCGTGGTCGCGTTGATCATGGCTGCGGGCGGTTATGCCCTGTGGCTGTGGCATCAGGGTCAGGTCGGCACCGGCGCGGTGGCGGCGATTACCGCCATGGCATTACGCATTAATGGCATGTCGCACTGGATCATGTGGCAGATGACCTCGCTGTTCGAGAACATCGGCACCGTACAAGACGGTATGGCAACCCTGACCCGCGGCCCCAAGGTGCAGGATGCACCTGACGCGGCAGTTCTGAAGACCACCGGCGGCGCGGTGAGCTTCGACAATGTGGGCTTCAACTACAACGGCGAACGTCAGGTACTCGATGGCCTGAACCTGAGCATTCGTGCAGGCGAGAAAATCGGGCTGGTGGGTCGCTCCGGCGCCGGTAAATCCACGCTCATTAACCTGCTGTTGCGCTTCTACGACGTGGACAAGGGCGAGATTCGCATCGATGGGCAGAACATCGCGCACGTCACCCAGGACAGTCTGCGCAGCGCCATCGGCATGGTCACTCAGGACACGTCCCTGCTGCACCGGTCCATTCGCGACAACATCGCCTATGGCCGCCCGGATGCAACCGACGAACAGGTTCGCAGTGCCGCAGCGAATGCCCAGGCCGACGGGTTCATCAGCCAGTTGAGCGACAAGCAGGGTCACAGCGGCTACGACACCCTGGTGGGCGAGCGCGGTATCAAGCTTTCGGGCGGCCAGCGTCAACGTGTCGCGATTGCCAGAGTGATGCTGAAAAACGCTCCGATCCTGCTGCTTGACGAGGCTACCAGTGCCCTCGACTCAGAAGTCGAAGTGGCCATTCAGGAAAGCCTCGATGAAATGATGCAGGGCAAGACCGTAATCGCCATCGCCCATCGGCTGTCCACCATTGCGGCCATGGACCGGCTCATTGTCATGGATGACGGGCGCATCATCGAGCAAGGCACTCACACCGAACTGCTCGCGAAAAATGGTGTGTATGCGCGGTTGTGGCATCACCAGAGTGGCGGATTTCTGGGGGAGGATCAGGGCGTGGCCGAGCCCGTGGACCAGGCGTGAGCGTGAGCGACCATTTACGCCCTTGTTGGCGTGCCGATCGCCTGCCTTATCTCGCGCACATCGCGGGCAGGCGATGCACAGAATTGCCGCAGGTATTCGCGGCTGAACTGCGAAGCGCTTTCATAGCCGACCGCAAACGCCACGTCGGATGCGCGATGCTCGCCAGCCAGCAACAGCTGGCGAGCTTCCTGCAATCTGAGTTGTTTCTGATACTGCACGGGGCTAAGGCCCGTCATCGACAGAAAATGGCGATGCAGACTAGCGCGGCTCATGCCGCTTGCGTCACACAACGCCTCAATACGAAGCCGGGCATTGTAGTTATTCCTAATCCATGCAACGGCTCGCCGAATGCTGCCCAGCGCGCCATCGGGTTGCGCAATCTGCCGCAACAGCCGCCCTTGAGGCCCTTGAAGAAGACGATAGAGCAACTCCCGTTCGACCATGGGCGCCAGAATCGGGATATCGTCAGGCGTGTCGAGCAATGACAACAAGCGCAGCAAGGTGTCTCGCAGCGGCGCGCTCATCGGGTTGATCGTGATGCCAATGCCTTTCTGCTCCCGCTCGCGAACCGCAGGCATGCTCGCCGCCAGTACCGCCAATAAGGCCGGGTCCAGCACGAGCGATACCGCAACATAAGGTTGCCCGTCTTCGGCATCAAGAATCTGCCCGATCAAAGGCAGGTCCAGGGCGCTGATCAGGTAGTGCTCGCTGTCGTAGCTCAGAAGATTGTCGTTGATCGCAACGCGCTTCGACCCTTGCAGGATGAAGCAGATCATTGAGCGATACAGGCACGGCGCCTTTTCGGTAAAGCCCTGGCCGACGCAGATATCCACCCGTGGGATCGGCGTCGCGGCCAAGCCCGGTGGCGAATGGCGCAGGGCGATGTCGAGATGCGGTGCGAGGTCATTGTTCATGCCGTGATTAAGCATGCGCCCGGCCGCTACTCAAGCTGATTGAGACAATCAGGCAATCAATTGAGCGTATTGGGAGTGGGTTGCAAGCCTCTGATTGCCTATCTTGAGCGGGTCAGGAAAGCGCCGAAAGGCGCGCCTAAACCCAACAGAGATAAACCCATGACCCAGCAAATCGCACTCATCACCGGCGCCAGCCGTGGCCTTGGCCGCAACATGGCCCTTCACCTTGCCAAGCGCGGCGTGCACATCATCGGCACTTACCGCAGCGGCGTGGCACAAGCCCACTCGTTGAAGCAGGAAATCGAGGCGCAAGGCGGAAAGATTGCGCTGCTGCCCCTGTACATCACCGAAACCGCCAGCTATCCGGCCTTTTCAAGCGCCGTGACTGACACGCTGAAGACCGAGTTCGCCCGCGAGCGCTTCGACTTTCTCGTCAATAATGCCGGCAATGGCCTGTTCGCGAACTTTGTCGACGCAACCGAAGAGCAGTTTGCCTCACTGGTCGCCACGCACCTTCGCGGCCCGGTTTTCCTCACCCAGAAGCTGTTGCCGCTGATGGAAGACGGTGGCCGTGTCCTTAACGTTTCCTCAGGCTTCGTGCGTTTCACCCTGCCCGGCTACAGCCTTTATGCCGCGGTAAAAGCGGCGCTGGAAGTGCTGACCCGGTACATGGCCGTAGAGCTAGGCTCGCGTCAAATTCGGGTGAATGCCATTGCCCCTGGTGCCATCGCAACCGATTTTGGCGGCGGCGCAGTGCGCGACAACAAAGACGTGAACGCCTATGTAGCACAAGGCATCGCTCTGGGACGTGTCGGCCTGCCAGCTGACATAGGCGCAGCGGTCGCCGCGATTCTGTCCGATGACATGGCCTGGGCCAACGGCACGACGTTTGATGTTTCCGGTGGGCAGTTGCTTTAAAAGCTGTTCTCGTTGCGAAGCGGCTAGTCGCGCCGCCCGCCAGCTTCCCGGGCGTACTTGATGTCTCTGGAGGGTGGCGCTCCGAAGCGCCGGGCGTATTCGCGACTGAACTGCGCGACGCTTTCATAGCCCACTCGCAGCGCGGCGGTGTTCACGTCAACCCTCTCGGTCAGCATCAGGCTGCGCGCGGCTTGCAACCGTAACGACTTTTGATACTGAACAGGGCTGGTGCCGGTCAGCTTGCGAAAGTTGTGATGCAGCGTCGAACTGGCCATTCCCGATAGCTGAGCCAGTTGAGCTACATGCAGCGGCTCGTCGTAGTGAAGTTTCAACCACTCAATGGCCCTCACGATGCCTTTGTCTCTGTAACCATCGCGCGTCACGCTGCGTAACCACTGGCCAGCGCAACTCAGCAACAACCGAACACATATCTCCCGCTTGATAAGGTCCGACATCAAGCCTGCTTCCAGCGGCTGCCCGGTCAACGCGGAGAGTCGAGCGAAGGCGTCGAGCATTTCACTTGATGCCATGCCAGACGCAAAGCCTCGGGCCTCAGGTGTCGCCTCTTGCTTCAGCGGTGCCTGGGTCTGGATAACGTCGTTGAGCATGGAAAGATCGAGCTTCAACACAATGGATAAATAGGGTGTCTGCTCGCTGGCGGCAGTAACGCGAGCAAGCGTCGGAATATCGACCGATGTGACGAAGAAAGACCCTTGCGCAAACTCACAGGCTTGCTCGCCGAAGGTGATCTCCTTGGCGCCCTGCAGAATGATGGCCACACAGGGCTCGTAAATGCAGTAGGTGGGCGTGGCCAGTTTGTCCATTCGGTAGAAGGTGAGGTCTGGAATGGACGTTTTGCAGACGTCGTTCAAGCCAATCTGCGGGGTGACCTTTCCGATAAGCCGCTTGAGTGCCTGGAGGCGTTCATCGGGCTCGGCGGGTGCACGCGAAGTCAGGGAATGCACAGGGTTCAAACCGAACTGCGAGATGGAACTGCTCGTCATCACATGCGCCCCTTTTAACCGAATGTTCGAGTCTGCTGAGAGTGCGTGCTCAGCACAAGTGCATCGGCAGGATTGTGCAAAAGACAAGGCGTATTAGGGTCACTCGCCTGATCTGCATTGTTCTAATTTCCATTTACCCATACTGGCTTTTATGAGCCTTTTGAAACCTCAACCGTGAAAGGAACGCCGGATGGACAGACGAGATTTTCTTACCTATTCAGCGGCGGGTGCTGTTGCCGCCGCTTTGCTGCCCGCATCCAGTATCGCAAGTACGGCGGCCGCAGCCCCGGTGCCCTCCTCGCTGACTGAGCGCGCAAGCGTGATGCGCACGGAAGGACGGCTGGTGCGCGCAAACCTGCCCCTCAATCTGCCCTCGCCGACAATGAGGTACATGACGCCGCAACGCTTTGGTATGGGCGGGACGCAGATCGGCAATATCTTTGCGCCGATCAGCGACGAACAGGCGGATCTGGTTCTCCAGGCTGCCTGGAATGCAGGCGTAAGGCTTTATGACACCTCGCCGTTCTACGGGTTTGGCCTGAGCGAATATCGCTTGGGCCGCTTCCTGCGGGGCAAAGATCCAGCCGACTACGTGATCTCCACCAAAGTCGGTCGCGTATTGACGGCCGCCGGTGGCGCGCGACAGGATCATGCTATCTGGAAATCACCGGCGCCCTTCAATTACCGGTATGACTACACCGCAGCAGGCGCGCGTCGCTCCGTGGAAGACAGCCTGCAGCGGCTGGGGCTGCCACGTATCGATATCGTCTTCATCCATGACCTCTCGCCAGATAACACCGAACTGGAAGGCGGATGGGAAGCGGCGTATCGAATTGCGCGTACCGGCGCGATGGTCGAGCTTGAAAAGATGCGGGACGAGGGCCTCATCAAGGCATGGGGTTTTGGAGTCAATACGCCGAATGCGGTGGTTCAGGCAATGGGCAGCGATGACCCGACGCCCGACATCGTGCTGCTTGCCTGCCAGTATTCCCTCATCGACCACAGTGAAGCGTTACGCAATACCTTTCCGGCGCTGCACAGGAAAGGCACCAGCGTTGTGGTGGGAACCCCTCTCAATGACGGGTTTCTGGGAGGGCGCAACCGATACAACTTCAGCCTGGAGCTACCTGCCGGGGCGGTAGAAAAGCGCAAGCGAATCATGGCGGTTGCTGCCCGGCATGGCATCGACATTCATACTGCCGCCCTGCAATTCGCAGCGGCACACCCGCAAGTGTCAGCGATCATTCCGGGGGCGCGCTCGCCGGGGCAGGTAATGTCCAATGTACAGGCAATGAAGGTGGGTATTCCCGCAGCGTTTTGGGCGGAACTGAAAAGCCAGAGCTTGATGGATGCTCAAGCGCCTGTTCCTTCTTGACCAGTCGCTTCCTGACGGTTCGATCCTGAAAAGAAACCGGCCTTCTGATTCCATGACAAAAACCACGGCGAGATTCTACCCAGCGAAAATCAGCTAGACGACCGGTCGGTTTATGAGTAGGATGCTCGCCATTATGAAGAAACCAGTCCACGACATGCGCCAGCACATCATCGATGTTGCCAGGTCACTGATGACGAACAAAGGCTATACCGCTGTCGGTCTCGCAGAAGTATTGATCACGGCGGGCGTACCCAAAGGCTCGTTTTACTACTATTTCAAATCGAAGGAAGAATTCGGTCAGGCGCTGCTGGAAGAGTATTTTTCCGAGTACCTGGGCCGGGTCGACGCCCTTATGGCACGCCCCGGCACAGGCGCTGAACGGTTGCTGGCCTATTTTATGTACTGGTCAGAAACCCAAGGCACCGACCTGCCCGAAGGCAAATGCCTGGTGGTCAAACTCGGCGCTGAAGTGTGCGATCTGTCCGAGGACATGCGTTGCGTGCTGGAAGTCGGCACTGCAAAAATCATCCAGCGCATCAGCGCCTGTGTCGAAATGGGTGTATCCGACGGCAGCATTCACCCCGAAGGCGATCATCAGGGTTTCGCAGAATCGCTTTATCAACTCTGGCTTGGCGCTTCCCTGCTGGTGAAGGTCAACAAGTCCACCGAGTCTTTCGATAAAGCGTTGAACATGACCAAGCGCCTGCTCAAGTAGCGGGTGCTTTTTTTTAACCATTTTTAGTAGACGACCGGTCTACTTTTGGGTGTTTTCTATGAATGACTTGAGTAAGGCCACCGACCTTTTCTCTCCCGTGCAGATGGGCTCGATCGATCTGGCGAACCGGATTGTGATGGCGCCTGTGACACGCAGCCGCTACGCCGAGGACGGTGTGCCAAAAGACCTGCACGCCACCTACTATGCGCAACGTGCGACGGCAGGAATGATCGTGGCCGAAGCAACCAACATTTCCGCTCAAGGCCGGGGCTACGCCGCAACGCCCGGGATCTGGAACGAGAAGCAAGTGGCGGGCTGGCGGAAAGTGACCGACGCGGTGCATGCCGCCGGTGGCAAGATCGTCAGCCAGCTCTGGCACGTTGGCCGGTTCTCCGGTGTTGATCTGCAACCCGGCGGGGAAGCCCCGGTAGCGCCCTCCGCCCTCCAGGCTGAAGGCAACACCTATACCGTCGACGGTTTTGTGCCTGTGTCCATGCCGCGCGCGCTGGAAACCGATGAAATCTCCGGCATCATCGCGCAGTACAGGCACGCAGCCGAGAACGCCAAGCGAGCCGGTTTTGATGGCGTTGAAGTGCACTCGGCCAACAGCTATCTGCTCGACCAGTTTCTGCGCGACTCCACCAATCAACGCACCGATCACTACGGCGGTTCGATAGAAAACCGCGCCCGCCTGACACTGGAAGTGACCCAGGCCATCGTGGACATCTGGGGCAATGACCGGGTCGGCATTCGCTTGTCACCGGTGACGCCCGATGCGGGCAACACCGCGCCGGACAGCAACGTAATGGGCCTGCACGGTTATCTGATCCAGCAGTTGAACACGCTCAATCTTGCGTATCTGCACTTCGTCGAGGGCGCAACCGCCACGTCCCGCGAAGTGCCGGAAGGGGTCGATATGGACGCCCTGAGCGCTCAGTTCCACGGCCCGTTCATTGGCAACAACAACTACGACCTTGAGATGGCGGTCGAGCGCCGGGCGCAAGGCAAGATCGACGCGGTCGCATTCGGCCGCCTGTTCATCTCCAACCCCGACCTGGTTGCCCGCCTGTTTCATGGGGCCGAACTGACCATTGCCCCACGTGAGTCGTACTACGGCGGGGGTGCCAAAGGCTACACCGACTGGCCGCTCGGTCAGTATTGAAGGCGACTCGAGCCCTGCCCCATTTCTGCTGTTCCCTCCCCAGGAGTACTACCCATGAGCAAGAACATCAAAGCCGTACCCACCAGCGATTACAACGCCGTCATCGCAACCGCCAGCAAATACGTAGAGGGCTTGCGTAGCGGTAGCGTCGCCACTATCGAAGAAGCGTTCCACAAGGATGCGGTGATGTATGGCTTCACCAACGGTCAACTATTGGGCGGCCCGATCAGCAACCTGTACACGTTTGTCGAAACCAACGGCACTGCGCCCGATATCACAACGCGCCTGGACATACTTGCCATCACTCCAACCACCGCAGTGGTACGCATTGACATGGAAAAGGATGCGATCGGTGCTGACTACAATGACTACCTGACGCTGATAAGAATCGATGGCACCTGGAAAGTGATTGCCAAGGTTTACCACCAGTTTGAAGGTTGATTCGACAGGAGTGCCGGCACCAGACAAGTGCTGGCACTTCACCAACAGAGGAATATCTGATGTCCAGAGTTTTTGTCATCGGGGCTGCAGGCAAGGTTGGCCAGCGCCTTATAAAAAAACTTGGCGACGGCGGTCATGAAGTGATCGCCTTGCACCGCAAGGAGGAGCAATCGGTGCTGATCAAGGCAGCCGGCGCCCTGCCCTTGCTCGCAAACCTCGTCGAGATGGATGCAGCTGCGCTGTCCAGCGCAATGGCGGGCAGTGACGTGGTGGTTTTCACCGCCGGGGCTGGCGGTGCAGGCATTGAGCTGACCAACGCCATTGACGGTGAAGGGCTGAAAACTTCGGTTGCAGCCGCTGAACTCGCCGGCGTGCGGCGTTTCCTGCTGGTGTCGGCATTTCCCGAAGCCGCCCGCGGTACAGACACGTCAGCGGGCTTCGAGAATTACATGCGGGTCAAGAAACACGCCGATGTATGCCTGGCATCGTCCGAACTGGACTGGGTCATTCTCAGGCCAGGCACCTTGGTCGATAGCGCAGGTTCGGGCCAGGTCCGCGCAGGTCTGGCCATTCCGTATGGCGACATCCCGCGCGATGACGTAGCGGCTTTTCTGGCAGCACTGGTCGACCAGCCTGAAATATCCCGACAGATCATCGAACTTACCGAAGGCACCACGCCTGTCGAGCTGGCTATAAAAGCCCTCGGCACGCGCTGATACGGATCAGAAATGGCTAGCCAAGCTCACTGTCTTTGATATTGGCAATCGGCCCGAGAATGGCCGGATCAAACTCCCGGATTGCCCCGCCCTCGAGCAGCAACCGTGGAAGGTCCGGGTTGGCCAGCGCGCCCTTGCCCACGGCGATGATGTCTGCGCCATCGCGAAAGACCTGCGCGGCTTTTTCCGGGTCGTGCAACCCGCCATTGGCGATCAGCGCAACATCGGGCGCGTAGCGACGAGCCAGTCTGACCAGGCTGGCCTCACCCTGCGCGAAGGCTGGCTGCCAGGCCTGGTGCTCCGTGATGTGAATGTAATCGACACCGGCATCGGCCAGTGCGCCAAAAATGACCTCTGCGTCGCGTTCGCCTCCCGCCCATTTGTGCTGAAAATCGTTGACCTTGCCTTGCGAAATACGCACGCCAACAGGAGCCTGCCCGGCGGCCTTTTTCACCTCGGCGATGACATCGAGCGTAAGGCGCAGACGCTGGTAGACGTTACCGCCCCATTGGTCTGTTCGCTGATTGGTGTAATCGGTCAGAAACTGATCCAGCAAATAGCCGTTTGCGCCATGAATCTCGACCCCGTCAAACCCTGCTGCACCAACAGCCCGTCGCGTGGCGCGGGCGAACCCGTCGAGGGTATCGGCGATGTCCTTGTCGCTCATCGCCCGCGGCACCCGATAGCGGCCCTCGCCATAATAGAACGCCATCTGTTCACCTTTTGGGCGAATGGCAGAGGGGCCAGCGGCTTCGTTGACGAAGCGATTGGCCTGACTGAGCGCCCCCGCGTGCATGATCTGCGCAATTACCGCACTGCCATGACGATGAACCGCATCGGTCGTGGCGCGCCATGCCAGGGCTTGCTCGTCATCGGTGAGGCCAGGCTGGAACGGGTATCCTTGGGAAAAACTGCGATCGGTGTAGTTGCCCTCGGTGATAATCAGACCGAAACCGCCTTTGGCGAATCGCTCGTAGTACCGAGCCATGGCCTGTGTTGCGCAGCCCTGCTCGGTCGCGCTGACTCGGGTCATGGGCGCGAGTGCGAACCTGTTCTTCAGTTTCAGACTTCCCATATTGAACAGCGCTGGAACGTCTTTGTTTATCTCGCTCATACTTCAAAACCTCACCGTGCAGGTAGCCTGCGATTGGCCCGCAGTCATTGACAGAACCTGCACGACGGTAAGTCTTGAGGCAGCTCAGCGGAACCCAGCCATTCAGATAAGGCGCTTTAACGGAAATGGATAGAATCTGTGCAAATTTCTGACATTGAGGTGTTCGCGGCCATCGCCTCCAGCAGGAGCCTGTCCGAAGCAGCACGGCGACTCGGGTTATCTCCGATGGCGGTTTCCAGACGCCTGGCTGCGCTGGAAAACGACTTGGGCGTGAGGCTGGTTCACCGAACAACCCGCTCGGTATCACTGACCCCGGAAGGCGAAGTTTTTCTGCCTCACGCCAAGACGATGCTGCAAGCAAGCGAGGCCGCCCGTGCCACGCTGAAAGCAGACGCAGGCACTGCCAGCGGCATTTTGCGAGTGACAGCACCCAGCGTGTTTGGCCAGACAGTCATCATGCCGCTGCTGCCCGAATTGATGCTGGAAAATCCGGCATTGAGCATCGACCTGACGCTTTCGGACAGCATCGTCGACATTGCCGGGCTGGGGATCGATGTCGCCATCCGGATTGCCACGATACGCGACTCGGCCTTGGTGGCCCGGTCGTTGGCACCCAACCCTCGGGTCGTGTGTGCAAGCCCCGACTACCTTGTGCGGCGCGGCACGCCGACGGTACTGGACGATCTCAGGCACCACCCGTGTATTGCCTTGCATGGCATGCCTTACTGGTCTTTTACCCGGGGCGGCGAGCCCGTGACCATTCGGGCGCAGGGGTCTTTTTCTGCCAACAGTGTCGAAGCCGTCCGTACGGCCAGCAAACAAGGCCTGGGGCTGGCCATGCTGACCTATTGGGATATTCAGCAGGAAATCAGGGAAGGCAGTCTTCGGCAGATAGACTTTGAAGATGCCCTCCCCGAACAACTGTCGATCACGGCGGTGCTGCCAACACGCCAACGTGTTCCTCACCGGGTGCGCCTGTTCGTTGACCGCCTGGAAGCAGAGCTTCAGAAACACAACGCAGGCTCAACGGGTACAGCCTCGTCAACGAACGAACCGGCATAACGCCGGTTCGCACTCTCTGCGCTGCACTCAAACGCCGACCCTCAAGGCTTCCAGTTGCCACCCTCGACGATGACCGCATTAGGGTCAGTGCCTTCGGCCAGCTCAGGGCGCACATACTGGTCGTAGAGTTTGAGCAGGTATTTCTCTTCGCCCAGTCTGGTCAGCTCGGTGTTGACCCAGTCACGCAGTTCAATGTTGCCTTTCTTGACGGCTGGAGCGATGGGCGCTTCGTCACCCAGCTTTTGCTCCAGCACGCGGTAGCCGGGGTTTTTCTTCGCCCAGCTGAACAGCACCAGGTTGTCCTGCGCATAAGCGTCGCCACGGCCATTGGCCAGCGCTTGCAGGGACTCGGAGTTTTTCTCGAACTTCAGCACTTTCCAGTCCGGGTGGTTTTTCGTCAGCCATATATCCGCGGTGGTGCCGGTGGTAACGATGGTGGTCTTGCTTGCCAGATCGTCCAGCGTCTTCACCGGGCTGGCTTCAGGCACCAGCGCCTGCACCGCAACGCGCAGGTTGGGGTGGGTGAAGTCCACGGCCTCGGCGCGTTCCGGGGTGACGGTCATGTTAGCCAGAATCAGATCGACCTTGTCGCTCTGCAAAAACGGGATGCGGCTGGCAGGCTCGACCACCACGAACTCGACTTTCTTCTCGTCACCCAGCAGGTCCTTGGCAAAACGCTTGCCCAGGTCGGTGTCGAAACCGACGTACTGACCTTGTTCGTTGACGAAGCCAAAAGGCGGTTTGTCGCTGAACACGCCGACAATCAGTTTGTCACGGGCCTTGATGGTTTCGAGGTAGCTGGTGGATGGTGAAGGTGCAGCCTTGGCGACCGGCTTCTGTTCGGCGGGCTTGTCGCAGCCGGCCAGCAGAGTAAAGGCAATCAACGGTAAAACGAGGGCAGTCTTGAAGCTCACGATGCTTTCCTTTTTGGCATGTTTTCCACGTAGGAGAACCTCTCCAGGAACTGCTGCGCGCGTGCGGTCTGCGGGGCGCTGAAGAAAGTTTCAGGGTCGTTCTGTTCCGCGATGATTCCACGGTCCATGAACAGGATTCGGTCGGCCACCGCTCGCGCGAAGGCCATTTCATGGGTGACGATGAGCATGGTCATGCCGCCCTGTGCCAGATCGAGGATCACTTCCAGCACTTCCTTGACCATCTCTGGATCAAGAGCTGCAGTGACTTCATCGAACAGCATGACTTTGGGGTTCATGCACAGCGCACGTACGATGGCGATACGCTGCTGCTGGCCGCCGGACAGCTCGCGTGGATAGGCGTCGCGTTTGTCGGCCAGGCCCACCCGTTCCAGCAGCGCTTCAGCCTGCTGACGGGCCTCGACCGCCGCACGCTTTTGCACGCGCAACGGGCCGAGCAGGATGTTATCGAGCACAGTCATGTGTGGAAACAGGTGATAGCTCTGAAACACCATGCCGATCTGCTGCCTCACCAGCCGCCAGTCGGCGTTGGCCGGCAGCGCCTTGCCGGCAAAATGCAGAGTGCCCGCGTGGCCCAGCTCCAGACCATTGAGGCAACGCAGCAAGGTGCTCTTGCCGCAACCGCTGGGGCCGAGAATCACCACGACCTCGCCCTCCTGCACCTTCAGGTCGATGTCTCGCAATACCGGCGTAGCACCGAAGTTTTTACTGAAACCGGACAGTTCGATCAATGTGCTCATGCGTGATTCCAGCGCCCTTCAAGCACGCGCGAGGCGGCTGACAGCGGATAGCAGACGATAAAAAAGAACAAAAACAGAAAGCCGTAGATCAGCACCGACTCATAAGTGCGCTCGATAATCTGCTGGCCGACCTTGGTGATGTCGATGACGCCGATCAACACTGCCAGCGAACTGGTCTTGATCAGGCGCGTGTAGACATTGATCACCGGCGGCGTCAGGCGCTTGAGCGCTTGCGGCAAAAGCACTCGACCATACAGCTGGCCCAGACCGAGGCCGATCGCCAAGCCCGCTTCACGTTGCCCGCGCGGGATGGAACGCAGCCCGCCGCGCACCACTTCGCCGACCTCGCTGGCCCCCCACAGCGACAACACCAGAACCGCGCACCAGAACGCCGGAATGCTCAGGCCAAAGAAGATCGGCAAGCCAAAGAAGAACAGGTACAACCAGACCAGCACGGGGATCGCCCGGAACAGCTCCAGATAAATGCGCAGCGGTATCTCGAGCCAACGCTTGCCGAGGCTGCGCAACACGCCGTAACACAGGCCACCCACACTGCTGAAGACGATCGCAAGCAGCGAAATTCCCAGCGTTCGGCCTGCCCCGGTGATCAATTGCGGCGCCGACACCCACAACAATTCAAGACCCGAACTGGCCATGCTGGAGCCTCCTTTCCAAAAGGCCAAGCAGCAGCGACAACGGCAGGAACAACAGCACACACAGGCCGGTCATCACCGCAAGCATCTCGTAGGTCTTGTAATACAGCGCGATATAGCTTTTGGTGGTGTACAGAATTTCCGGTACCGCAACCGCCGACACCACGGTGGTTTCCTTGAGCAGGAAGACAAAGTTGGCGAACAGTGCCGGCAGGCTGAGGATGCCCGCCTGCGGCAGAATGACGTGCCGCAGCAACTGCCAGCGAGACAACCCGATGGACAGGCCGGACTCGATCTGCGCCTTGGGCACCGCTTCAATCCCCGCCCGCAGGATCTCGGTCAGGTAAGCACCGCCGAGGAACGTCATGGCGATCACCGCCGAGGCAAAGCCCGACACGCGAATGCCCATCGTCGGCAAAGCGAAGTAGATGAAAAACAGCTGGATCAGCAACGGCGTGTTACGGGCAAGTTCGACGTACACCGGCACCAAACGGTGCAACACCGGCACCCGAAACATGGCAATCGCTGCATTGATGATCGCCACGCTCAGCGAGGTCAGAATCGCAATCAGCCCTACTTGAAGGGTGACACCAACGGCTTTGAGAAACGCAGGCAACGTGGAAAGGGCGAACGCGTAATCGAAGGTCATCGCGGGCCTTCTACGTGGAGGTAAGCGAACGGGAGAGACATCAGGCGGGGCCTTGAACTGGCTGATTGATATATAGCTTAACCGTCTGTTTTGTATAAATTTAATACCTGTTTCGCATAAGCATAGAGCGGGAACGGTGTATGACTCAAGGCTGCGCACCTGCGCCTTGCTAAGCACCAAATGGAATTAATACATACCAACTCAGTATTTATGGATCTATACGGATTCGCAGTAGTGTGAGCATCACTTGGCCGCCCGCCCAGGCCAACCCCATGCAAAACCTGTGAGAGCCGCCTCATGTCTGATTCTGCAAACGTCATCGATTTCAATCTTTACCGCAAACGACGCCAGGCACGGGCTGCGGCTGAACTGATGTGGGCCATGTACGTCGCCAGGGCCAGCGTTTCCAGTTTCACCGTTGCCGTTGCAAGCACCTCCAGCGAGACGCGCCAGGCCTGAATCAATGAATTTTCTACACACCGTTGAGGGTCAGGAACAAACAGCACAGGGATCCGGTGACAGCATCCAGAGCGATGAGGACCTGATAGGCCCCCGGGTCGCGCGCAACCTGCAACGGTTGCGCAGCAAACGCTATTTATCCATGGACGCACTCGCCCGCCTGACCGGCGTCAGCAGAGCAATGCTTGCGCAAATCGAGTCAGGCCGCAGCGTGCCGTCGATCAAGGTGCTGTGCAAGATTGCCAAAGGCTTGAAGGTCTCGATCGCTGCATTTCTCGAGGACCGCGCCTTTGAAGGCGTGGAACTTTTGCCTGCGCAACACAGCAAGCGACTGGTCAGTGCCAGTGGTGTGTTTGTCAGTCGGGCGTTGTTCCCCTTCGACATGGCACGCCAATCTGAATTTTACGAGATCCGTCTTGGTGCATTAGGGGAAGAAATCTCCAACGGGCATGGCCCAGGGGTGCAGGAAAACCTCGTAGTCGCCCAGGGCGTGCTCGAAGTCAGCGTCAATGAAGAGCGCTACTTGTTGTCCACCGGCGACTCGATTCTGTTCTACGCCGACCAGCCGCACCGCTACCGAAACCCCGCCGACAGTGAAGCGTTGGCGTTTCTGGTGATGACCTACCCCGAGCGCATGGACTGAGCCCTGACGCAGGTGCGAAGTCCGTGACTCGGGAGCTTTCCACGCCGACCTTCGAAGTGGCAGTGAGCGCTGTCGGCGCTAGCTTGATGGGCTTTTAGCTGTCAGCGCGGTCAGGGGACTATTCTAAAAGCATACTTGGCGATATTTTCGGCGTTAAGCGTTTCTCTGGTCATCGGATGCTCAGGCTTGCCTGCGAGGAATTGGGCAAGTTTTTTCATATCCATGAACGCCAGGTCCTTATTTCCCTCTTGGCTGTAAGGCTGCGACGTGTCCGTCGGATTACCCGCCAAACCGATCACCTGCTGATCCGGATTACTCAGCGACAATTCTCCGCCAAAAAGACAGTGCGTCACGTCATCCGTGTGATGATCTGCCGCATCCTTAAAACCCAGCTCTTCAGATTCAGCATCGGCCTTCGAAATTGTGCGCAGCTGACTGAATTGTGACGCGATAGGGTCCAGGGCTGCCCGGATATTAGCCACCACTGCTGGCCGCTCAGCCCGGTCGGTTACAAAGGCCGCAACAGCCTGCCTTACCCCCACCCCCGGGTTCAGGTTAAGCAAGCGCACTCCATAAGCCACATTATTTTCGTAATCCTCCCGCTCCGGCATCACCCGCAATCGTGTTGCACGCGTACCATCCGGTCGCCTGGAGGCGGTCGCGGGAGCCACGGGGACGGCTGGACGAGGCGCTCTTTCAGCGCTGGGACGCAGCCCCAGCATGCGATTCAACGCTACATTCAAATTCAGCAGGGGATGTTGCACAAGGCTTTCCCCCAAGTCGATACTTGGGTTAATTCCCACATTCTGCAACGCGCTGCCTATATCGAGGGGGATAGGGAGGCGCTGCATTACATGTCTTTCAAGGGCCGTGCGCAGGTGCTCTAAATTGACCCCCTGTTGTACTAACCCCCGCAGCGCGGCGTCCGCCTCGTCATTGCCACGATTACGCATCGCAGCCCTGTCGACGCGTATGGGTCTTTGGTTGACGCGTGGCGGGCTCCTGTCGACCGGCGTCTGAGAGGCGGCAGTGTTCGACGACCGTCCCTGGTTTGGCGCCATCAAACGGGCAAACCGTCCAAATAAAGAACGCTGACTGCTGCCCGATGATGATGCCGCAGGGCTGGCCGGTGTTGGCGTGGGCGACCTCACTGGCGCTGACGCCGCCTGTTGGTGAACCGCTCGACGAAGCGCCCCACGGAGCTCGATAGCGAGTTCCGAATCTCGGCTGATTCCATGCATGGGCATGTTCGGGAAATGCTGGCGAAATATGTTCTGTTCTACTCGAGAAAAAGCGACTGCGTCGCCATTCATTGCATTGCGGAGCATGTTACGAGTATGCGAAATATCAGCGCCCTCACTGACCAATTGCTGAACGATACTGTTGGCGTGTGCAACCGCCCCTCTACGCGGTGCGCTGGCATCGGCAGTTGCCTCCGGCGTGCGTCTTGCCTCTGCACGCGGCGTTGCGGCATCGGCAGTCACCTGTGGCCTACGACGCACGCTGGCATCCTCCGCTGTAGGCATACCCTGCTCCAGCCACTCCCTGGTTTGGCGCGACAGCGCCGTGGATCGTGAAAGCCTCTCACGTCCGGTTGGCGGCGGTGCGGGCGCGTTCGACGGGGGAGTATTCGAGGGTCGCGGCTGAACCTGCGGACTGTTCGAGGAGCTGGCGCCGCTGCCGGATCCGTGTGCTTGCCCCGATACTGGCTCGGGGTCTGTGTGGCCAACAAAATAAGCGCCCGATGGTCCCGCTCTATTGATACCCGCCATATGCTGATCCTCTCCGATCTTCTGCCTGCGGACCGAATCACCCGCAAGATCAGCGCTGTGTGGCAAAAGAGCAGGAAAGAGTTCCATCACACCTTTCCCTATACACCCTGGGGAACGTACACCACACAACCAGACCCACCCTCTAAAAATACCAATAAAGCATAATTAGTTATCAAATAAATCACAAAAACCTATATTAGCTTAGAAGAAAAAAGACTTTTACAGTGCCCTTCCATAAGAATACGGTCTTAAAACCAGCTGGAGCGCTGCGCTCGACTTGAAGAGGATTTTTCCATGCCCCGCACTCAACCTTCGACATTCCCAAACGGATTCGTGTATCGGAGGGCAGCACGATGAGCGGGCGCCCTCTCCTCACGCGCCTGCTGTTCGCCGCTATTACTGTCACCCTGCTCGGCTGTTCGCCTCCGAGCCAGGACAGCCAGGCTGGCAAGACACTCAAGGTCACTTTTTTCAGAGACAACACCACGCTGGTCAGCCTTGACCCGTTCCAGGTGTACTGGCTGGAGCACCGGGTGGTGCTGCGTAACGTCGCCGAGTCGCTGACCGATCAGGACCCGCAGACCGGCAACATCATTCCCTGGCTGGCAGAACGCTGGGACGTCAGTGACAACGCGCTGGAGTACACCTTTCACTTGCGCAAGGACGTGACGTTCAGCAATGGCACGCGCTTCGATGCCCAGGCCGTAAAGACCGCCTATGACACCAACAAGGCGTTCGCCGACCAGTTGCCGGCCACCTTTGGCGCGACCTACCTGAAGGGCTACGACCACGCTCAAGTGCTGGATGACTTCACCGTCAAGCTGGTGCTGGCCAAACCCAATGCCGGGTTCCTGCAAGCCACCTCCACCACCAACCTCGCCATACTCGCTCCGCAGTCCTACGCACTCAGCGTCAAGGAGCGTTCATTGGGCGCGATCATCGGCACCGGGCCGTTCGTGCTGGAGCGCTACACCCCGGAGAGCGGCCTGCGTCTGACCAAGCGCAAGGGCTATGCCTGGCCATCAGCCAACGCACAAAACAAGGGCGAGGCGCATCTGGATGCAGTCGACGTCAGCTATGTGCCGGAAGAAAGTGTGCGCAACGGCCAGTTCGTTCAGGGCCAGGTGGATATTCTCTGGCCGCGCACCCCGTTTTCCGAGGTCGATCTGAACCTGTTCAAATCCAGGGGCGCGACCATCCAGAGCCGTTCGCTGCCAGGGCCGGCCCTGAACATGTACCCCAACACCCGTGGCAATCGCATCCTCGCCGACCGCAACGTGCGTCTGGCCCTGCAAAAGGCCATTGACCGCAAAACCTATGCAGCCACGGTTTACAACCCGCAGTTCCCGGTGGTTTCGGGCATCTACGATGTCACCACACCGTTTTACAAAAACCAGGCTGACAAACTGGCCTACGACCCTAAAGGGGCCGAACGCCTGCTCGACGAGGCTGGTTGGGCGAAAAACGCCGACGGCTATCGCTACAAGGACGGCAAGCGCCTGAAACTGGCTTACAACCTGTCGCCCGCCGAAACCGCTGGTGACGTGCTGATCCAGGATCAACTGCGCAAGGTCGGTATCGAGCTCAAGCTCAACGTGGTCACCACCGCCGAGTGGGCCGCGAACAATGCCGCAGGCAACTACGACCTGACCTACAACTACATGACCCGCGCCGACCCGATCATCCTGCAGACAATCATCGACCCGCGCAGCGCCAACAGCTCGACGCTGGCCACCAACCTTTACGCACCGCAAACGCTGCCAAAGGCCCTGGAACTGTTCGATGCCGGGCTGACCGCCACGCGCAGCGAGCAGCGCGCAAAAGCCTATGGCGACTTGCAGGATTTGCTGATCGACGAAGGTTCGGCATTCCCGGTCTATGAGCGGGTCTGGCAAGCCGCCACTGCAAAAAACGTGCGTAACTTCCACTGGACCGCCGAAGGGTTCGCGCTGTTCAACGACATCGAGATCGCAGCGCCATGAGCCGTTATATCCTCGGCCGAATCGCGCAGGCGTTGCTGGTGCTCTGGGGTGCCTACAGCATCACCTATTTCATTCTATACCTGCTGCCCGGTGACACGCTGTCGATCATGCTCAGCGCTTCCGGTGTTGAAATCGACTCGCTGTCCGCGCAGGACCTTGCCAAGGCCAAGTTGTATTACGGGCTGGATCGCGGGGTTTTCGAGCAGTACTTCGACCTGTTGTGGGGCGCGATTCACGGCGATTTTGGCAATTCGCTGACCCTCAACCGCCCGGTCTCGGAACTGCTCGTCGAGCGTCTGCCGCAAACCCTGAGCCTGGCGGGCCTGGCTATCGTGCTGTCGCTGATCGGCGGGATCGGTCTGGCGTACCTCACCGCCTACGTGCGCTGGCAGCCGCTGAAAGTGGCGCTGTCACGCTTGCCGTCGCTGGGCTTCTCGGTGCCGGTGTTCTGGATGGGCCTGCTGTTCATCCAGTTGTTCGCGTTCAGCCTTGGCTGGTTCCCGGCGACCGGCAATCAGGGCTTCGCCAGCCTGATCCTGCCCGCCGTCACGCTGGCGATCCCCAGCGCTGCGGTGTACGCGCAGGTCCTGCAACGCGGCTTTCAGGGCGTGTGGAAAGAACCCTACATCATTACCGCCTACGCCAAAGGCCTGACCCGCGCGCAGGTTCAGGCCCGCCATGCGTTCAAGAACGCCGCCCTGCCGCTGTTGACGCTGATCGGTCTGCAAGTGGGCAACACGGTTTCCGGGGCCGTGCTGGTGGAAACCATCTTCGCCCGCGCCGGGGTCGGCCGTCTGGCTCAGGAAGCCGTGCTGCGCCAGGACATTCCAGTGGTACTGGCCATCGTTGCGGTTTCGGCCGCAGCCTTCGTTGTGGTCAATCTGATTGTTGACCTGCTGTACCCCGCGCTGGATCCGCGCATCGCCCATATGCCAAAGGTCTCCTGACGCCATGACCATTTTCGACGACCGCCTTGCACGCCTGACCCAGGCTGTTCTGACCTCTAAAACCCCATCGGCGGCGCAATGGCGACGACGCAGCAACCTGAGCCGAGTGATCGAGGCGGTCAGGCCGCTGCTGCGTCGGCCGGGGTTTGTGCTCGCCGTAGCGTTGGTGGCCTTTGCGCTACTGGCGGCGCTGGCACCCAACCTGTTGACCAGCTACGCGCCTTACGCCACCTCGCCCACCGACAAACTCATCCCGCCGAACGCCGTGCACTGGTTTGGCACCGACGAACTGGGCCGTGATCTTTATACCCGCGTTGTGCATGGCTCCAGCCTGTCGGTGCAGGCCGCCCTGCTGGCGGTGGGCATTGCCATGGCCGGCGGCCTGAGCCTTGGGGTGATTTCCGGTTTTGCGGGGGGCCGCATCGATGCCGTGATCATGCGTTTCATCGACGTATTGCTGGCGCTGCCCGGCCTGCTGCTCGCGCTGGCGATTGTCACCGCCATCGGTTTCGGCACCCTTCCGGTGGCTATCGCGTTGGGCGTGGGGATCATTCCCGGTTTCGCCCGCACCACCCGCGCCGAGGTGCTGCGGGTCAAGACACTGCCGTACGTGGAAGCGGCGCGGCTGGGCGGCGCCAGCTGGACCCGCACCTTGCTGCGGCACATTCTGCCCAACGCCTGGGGCCCGGTGGCGGTGCTCGCCACGCTGGATTTCGGCGCGGCGATTCTGGCCACCGCCGGGCTGAGCTTTCTCGGCTTCGGCGCTGAACCGCCAGCCGCCGAATGGGGCACGCTGATTGCCAATGGCCGTCACTTCCTGATGACGGCGCCTTGGGTGTCGCTGCTGCCCGGTCTGTTTCTGGTTGGCGTGGTATTCAGCTTCAACCACATCGCCCGCACTCTGGAAGAGGTTCAACGATGACTGACAGCCCGCCCCTGATCGACATCCGTCATCTGAGTGTCGCTTACCGCTTCGACGGCCAGACCAACCAGGCCGTGCGCAACGTGTCATTCCAGGTGGCCAGCGGCGAAACCGTGGCGATTGTCGGCGAATCCGGCTCCGGCAAGTCAACCCTGGCCAACGCGATCCTCGGCCTGCTACCGGACAACGCGCGCATCAACGGCGGCGAACTGCATATCGATGGTCACGACCTGAGCCACGCCTCCGAGCGCGAGAGACGTCGGGTTCGCGGCAGTGTGATCGGTCTGGTGCCACAAGACCCGATGGTCAGCCTCAACCCGACATTGCGCATCGGTCGGCAGATTGCCGAAGCGCTGATTCTGGCCAATGGCCGCCGCTATCCGGCAGTCGATGCCGATGTGCTGGAATTGCTCCAGCAGGTCGGCCTGGACAAGCCCGTGCTGCGCGCCCGACAGTACCCGCACGAGCTGTCCGGCGGCATGCGCCAACGTGTGTTGATTGCCATTGCGCTGGCCGGCAACCCGCGCCTGATCATCGCTGACGAGCCCACCAGCGCGCTGGATGTGACGGTGCAGCGCAAGATCCTCGATCACCTGCAACGACTGGTCGCCGAACGGGGCATTTCCCTGCTGATCATCACCCATGACCTCGGCGTGGCAGCCGATCGGGCTGATCGCGTACTGGTGATGAAAAGTGGCGAGCTGGTCGAACAAGGCGCGCCGCAACACATTCTCATCAACCCGGCTCATGCCTACACTCGCGCACTGATTGCCGCAGCACCGGCTTTCGGCCAGCGCAAAAGCCCGGCAGCACCCCGCGTGGTGTCGAGCAATGACACGCCGCTGTTGACCCTGAGCAACATCGGCAAGACCTATCGCTTGCCTTACGTCAAAGGCGAGGATGCCGATTTTCAGGCGTTGCACGACGTCAATTTCAAGGTATATCCGGGCCAAACCCTGGCGATTGTCGGCGAGTCTGGTTCAGGCAAAAGCACTGCGCTGCGCATTGCCCTGGGCCTGGAGAAACCGACCTGCGGGCGAGTGTTGCTTGAAGGACGTGATGTCACCGACCTCGGCTGGCGCGAGTTCAGGCCCTTGCGACGGCGTATCCAGTTGGTGCAGCAAAATCCGTTTGCCGCGCTGGACCCGCACTTTACGTTATTCGAGAGCATCGTCGAGCCACTGGTCTCATTCGGCCTGCTGAAAGGCCGGGAACTAGAACAGGCAGCCCGCCGGTTGATCGAGCGAGTGCACCTGCCAGTGGCTTACCTGGACCGCCTGCCCCGCGAGCTGTCGGGCGGGCAGCGCCAGCGGGTGGCGATTGCCCGAGCGCTGGCGCTGAAACCGGATTTGCTGCTGCTTGATGAGCCGGTGTCGGCGCTCGATGTGTCAGTGCAGGCGCAAATTCTCGACTTGCTGGTAGAGCTGCAAGCCGAATCCGGCATTGCCTACGTGCTGGTCTCTCACGACCTCGCGGTGGTCGCCAGCGTCGCCCATCAGGTGCTGGTGCTCAAGCATGGCAAGACCATCGAACACGGCCCGGCCAGCGACGTTTTCGAGCGGCCGGAAGCCGCCTACACTCAAGAATTGATTGCTGCGATACCCGGCCGCCGCCTGGAGCTACAGGCAGCGGCACAGCACTAAAATCCGGCCCGTTTCAGCCGTCTACTTTCAGGAAGATCATGAACAAAGCCCTCATCGCGTTAAGCCTCGCCACCCTCCTGCTGCCCGGTATCAGCCAGGCTGCCTCGCCCGACGCGCACATCAGCGACGAGCAATACGCCACAGTGCTCAAGGGCCCTTGGCGAGCCAAGGAAAACAGCGCGCGCGACACCTATCGCCATCCACAACAGACCCTGCAGTTTTTCGGTGTGCGGGCCGACCAGACGGTCATCGAAATCACCCCCGGTGGCGGCTGGTACAGCGAAATTCTTGCGCCATTGCTCAAAGACCGCGGCCACTACATTGCGGCGCTACAGGCGCCCTCTTCCGATGAATCAAGCAAGCAGGCCGCAGACCGCCTTAAAAAGAAATTCCAGGCCGACCCCGCACGTTATGCCAACGCCGGATTCGTCGAGTTCGACCCGCAAAAACCGGTGTTTGGCGCACCCGACTCGGCCGATCAAGTGCTGACCTTTCGCAACGTGCACAACTGGATCGAGGCCGACGATGCCCGGCAAATGTTTACCGGGTTCTTCGACGTACTCAAACCGGGCGGCGTGCTGGGTGTTGTAGACCATCGAGGCAACGAAGGCGCAGACCTGCAGAGCATCAAGCAAAGTGGCTACCTGCCCACCGCCTACGTCGTGAAACTGGCCACCGAAGCAGGCTTTGAACTGCAAGCGCAAAGCGAAATCAACGCCAACCGCAAAGACACCAAGGACTACGAGGCAGGCGTCTGGACACTGCCGCCGGCCTTGAAGCTGGGTGACAAGGAGCGCGCCAGGTACCTGGCCATTGGCGAGTCGGACCGCTTTACACTGCGCTTTGTAAAACCGATCAAGACGGCAAGCCGGTAGGCGGCACTGCGCTACAAGCGCCTGGCCAACCGCTGAAAACACAAAAGCCCTGACGCGCAAACGTCAGGGCTTTTCATTGCCGGGCCGGTCGCAGCGCCTCAGCGCTGCGTGACCGAACCGATCAGCAGGTGCAGCACATCATCGGCATGCCGTTGCAGCTCATCATCATCGGCATGGTGCAGTCGTTCATCATTTTCATCATCAATGCGCAGCAGTTGCTCATCATTTCCATGCTCATGCCAGGCATCGGCATCAACATGCACTTCATGCAATCAGCCTCGACGGTGCAGGTCATCATGCACTTCATCATCGGCATAGGCATGCCCATCGGCATCATCATCGGCATGTTCATGCCAGACATCATGTTCATCATTGCCATACCGTCTTCCGACATGCACATCATCGACATGTTGCCGCACTGCATCATCATCGGCATGCCGCAGGTCATCATCATCGACATCATGTCGGCGCTGTTCTTGAACATAGTCATGTCCATGCCCGCAGCAGGCTTCATGGTGCACATCATGCCGTCGGCCATCATCTCGCACTGCATGGTCGCCATCATCATGGGCATGCCCATCATCGGCATCATTGGCATGGCGTTGTTCATAGGCATCTGCATTGCATTCATCATGTTCGAAACTCCGTAATCGAAAGGGATGTTGAAATTCATGGGCGGATTCTAGAGATACGCAGACACGCCGCAAGACGCTGGTCAAACGGTCGGATTCAACGCTCAAGGCGCTTGATCCCCCATAAAAGCAGCATCCGACTCGTGCATCACAGCGGCATCAACAGCTATAGCAGCTGCCCATGACGCTGCAGCGTCGATCTGATGACAATGGATATGCCTTTGTGATCTATCGATAAAACCAAAAGAAATAAACGGTCTAAACAGCTGCCACTTTGATGAAGTAGAAACGCTGCAAGTTGGCCCTGCTTATTCTTTTTAGTCGCAAGAAGCGGTTTTTTATTATTTCAGTCCCTGCACCTGGCTTCTTATAGTGAGCCTTCACTCTGAACGCTGTTATGTGCCCCAAGGAATGCCTGATGCCCGCACGTCTTCTGTTACCTGGCCTGCTATTACTGCTGGCCGGGTGCACTGCCACCCCCGTTTTGCCGGTGCATACAACCACCCCGTCCAGCGCAACCCTGCAGGGCGACAGCCGCCGCCCAGCACAAGCGCAGTGGCTGCGCACCGAGTTGTACTTCTCGACCGGGTCGCTGGACGATCCGCAGCATCAAGTGAATGCGGCGCGCTGGCGCGAGTTCCTCGACAAGGAAGTCACCCCGCGCTTTCCGGACGGCTTCACCGCATTCGATGCCTACGGCCAGTGGCGCGACAAAGACGCTGCCCAGCCAGAGCGGTTGAGTACCAAAGTCATTGTCATCCTGCACGAGAACACCGCCACACATCGCGCAGACATCGAAGCCATCCGCCTGGCCTGGAAACGGGTGACGGGCGACCTGTCGGTGTTGCGGCTGTCGCAGCCGGCGGAGATTTCTTTTTAAGTGTTGAATGGCTGGTTCGCCAATGAACATCGCCTGCACCTGAGGGGCCAACGCCTCACAGGTTCGGCGTTTGATTGCCCACGTGAGCGACGTCGGCCGCTAACCGTATATGGCCAGAACCACGCCAAAAAGCATGATCGTTAATACGGCCTCTTTTCTAGAATAAAACACGCCAATGACCACTTGGAAAACGACAGCCATCGCTACCGCCATACCTCGAAAAACCGATCGATTGCTATCGCCAGGTTCCATGGGCTCGGCTAATGAATAGTGTTGCAGCGGTGCAAGGGAGTCAGGTTCAAACCAGTCATACTGCGAGCCCTGGAAAAACGCATAGGCAAGCAGGCATGTAAGGTAGACGGTGTACACGAGGAATCTGGTTAGGCACTTTCTTACTTTTATAAAATTCATATCATGAGCCGACTGAAGCGTTGCCGAGAATTGACAATGAAATTGCCATAACGAGTATCTCTTTTTATTTCCTCAAGCGACAAATCCATACCACGATTATAGCGAGCGCCTATAATCCTAACTTCATCCATTCCAATAGAATCGAACAGATCATGGTCGGCAAGCATGCGCAGATGCTTTGCGACTACATTGATATTGTACACATCGCGCTCAAGGCAGTTAGCCAGCCCCCTTAGCTGATCGGTATTCATATCGTCAGGGTTAAGCCCTAGAGTACGAGCTGCAGTACGAAGCTGTATGCTAACCCACCCGAAGCTTGTTTTTGCCGGCGGCACTGTCACGACTCTCGACGGAGTACCCAAATGGTCAAAGCTTCTTACCTCGAATGCGACTCTATCTATAAAATTCGGATCGCCTCCTGTTTCAATCCAGCACACCCCAGCCAACAGTTCTACAGGAAGTGAATACTCATCCGCCGATGCTCTAATGTATTGTTTATTGTGGACTAACCACGCATCTTTAAAACGCTGTATGTAGCCACGCCCACCAGCAAAGCGCTCAGGCACCAGCTTCCAAAAAATGACATCCAGTGCACCCCACACTGGACTATGGTTGGAATTCGTACTGCAAAAATCATTCATATCAAATCCTTGATACCTGACTCACCCGCACAAAATATCTGCATTGGAATTCGCGAAGATAAGCGCTTTACGCAAACGGCTTGTTTGCGACCCTGTCCCACCCACCGGAAACCATACCCGCGCTAGCACCGTCTGTACGACGCTGTTGAGAGTATTCAAATTTTATTCGGCCATAGTTCAGTGTGATGGACTCTACCGGCAAGCCCGCATGCTCTGCACCCCGCCCACTGACGGTAGAGATTAAAACCTCCTCCATAACAATATCTAGGTATTAAAATTTCTCACTGCCAGCGCGATGCACTCGAAGCGTTACGGTTTTGATGCGCGAGCCTTTACAGCATAGTTCAAACAGCTTCGGCGTTGCGCGGTCTACATATTTACTGACCTGAAAATCTACAAGCGTCACACCGCCAGCGGACGCACCACCGCTTGAACTAGCAGAATGACTGATCGATTGCACCGCATCATAATGGTAGGATAATAACTCGCCCCCCCCTTATGTTCGACATCCACAGACTCACCTTCAATACCTTCCACTTTCATAAACGTATCAAATGACATGATGATTTCCTGATCTGAGATTTAAGAGAGCCCAACGTACACCGAACTTTTCACCTGTTAAAAGGGCTCATCATTCGAGACCTTAACTTTCAGAATGCACCGTCAGACTTTTATGCTCATGCAAGTAGGAAGTTCACGCCAGCAATGTAGTAATTATCTCACTCAACGTGTAAGAATTTTCCATTGCGCCGCAGCCCCCCCAACAACCCGGCAAACCCTCCAGACTTTCGTTCTGCTCGACGAGCTACTATCCCCCCTTGCCACCCCACCCCCACCACGCTAACCTCCCCGCCGTTCGCTGCAAAACCAGCGGCTGGGTTTGGCGACCCAAAGAAAAGACAAAAATACGCACCATCGCAAAGCAGCAGATTCTATCGGTCTGACTTTCGCGCTATGGCGGCTGTGTGCGGGAGACCTTCGGGTCTGCCGGGGTTTGTCTTTTTGCCCGGTTCGCCAACCCTCGCACAGCTGCCACCCATTCGTTTGGCGACGATTCGTGGCGGCTCTTGATAAACAAAAAAGAGTGTCATACATGCAAAATATTGCTCTCAGAAACACCCACACCGCCTATTTCGACGCCACTCTGTTTCTGCGCCACAGTCGCATGCTGCGCGCCATTTTTACTGACGCCCAGGCGTGGTTCTGTCTGGCCGACCTTGCCCGGCTGATGGGCAAGGCGCTGGACCAGCGCGCCACGCTCAAGCTTGATGCGGATCAGCGTCGCGAGGTCTGGTTGCAGGCCAATGGCGAGTGCCAGCGGCAATTGATGATCAGCGAGTCCGGCACGCTGGCGCTGCTGGTTCATCACTACGTGCCGGAGAACCGCGCGCTGCGGCAGTGGCTGACGCATGAGGTGCTGACGGTTTTACACGATCAACAAAACGTGATCCTGGACAACCCCAGAATGACCCAACTGCAATGGCCGGGCACTTCGTTGAGCGTGCTGCACTGGCGCAGCGAAACCTGGATTCGGTTGCGCGATATGCCGAATGTGGTGACCGAGGCAGCGCCCCGGCCGCAGCCGGCGTTATGGCGCAGGGTGTTGAAGCGGATGGAATGCAAACGCACCGTTGATTGATGAACCCTATACCGTCAAAAACCGTAACGCTGATCGCGTGTTATTCATGGAGGGCGGCCGCATCGTGGCCAACGGCAGCCCGGGCGAGATTCTGCTCAACCCGGAAAATGAACGCACCCGACGCTTTCTGCAGTTGGTTGAACAGCTCTGACGTTCAGCGCTGCTTTTTGCTACACGTTATGAGCACTACACGCTGCGCGGGTCAGATCCGAAAGCGCGCAACCATGCCTTGCAGGTTACTGCCCAGGCGCGCCAGTTCTACCGTGGACGCTGCGCTTTGCTCGGTCGCGGTGGCGGACTGATCGGCGATGTCACGCACACTGATGACACTGCGATTGATTTCATCGGTGACGGCGCTTTGTTCCTCGGCGGCGGCGGAAATCTGCTGGCTCATTTGTTCGATGGTGACGATCGAGCGAGTGATCTCCACCAGCGATTGCTCAGCCTGGCGGGCCAGTTCCACGGTGCCTTCAGTACGCTGGCGGCTGGCGTCCATCAGCTCCGACGCGGCTCCAGTGCCGTGTTGCAACGCCTGAATCAATGCTTCAATTTCAGTGGTGGATTTTTGCGTACGCTGCGCCAGCGAACGCACCTCATCGGCGACCACGGCAAAGCCACGACCTTGCTCACCGGCACGTGCAGCCTCGATAGCCGCGTTGAGCGCCAGCAGGTTGGTCTGCTCGGCGACCGCCTTGATCACATCGATCACCCCGCCGATCTTGTCACTGTCCTGAATCAGACGCTGCATGGCCTGCCCCAACTGCCCGACTTCACCGGCCAACTGGCTGATTTCGCGAGTGGCGTGTTGCACCACGCTGCTGCCGTGGGCGGCACGATCGCTCGCCTGTCTGGCAGCCTGCGCGGCGTCCTCAGTGTTCTGCGCAACTTCCTGCACGGTAGAGGCCATCTGGTTCATGGCGGTGGCCACCTGATCGACTTCCATTTTCTGTTGAGTCACGCCAGCGCTGGTCTGCTCACTGACCGCTGAAAGCTCTTCGGCTGCCGTGGCGATTTGCGTCACGCCATTGCTGATACCGCCAATCAGCGTGCGCAGCGATACGGTCATGTGTTGCATGGTGTTTTGCAGCAGGCCCAGTTCATCCTGGCGAGTGGTGCTGATGTCGTTTGTCAGATCACCGTCGGCAATGCGCCGTGCTGCGATCACAGTGGCGTTGAGCGGACGGGTAATCTGACGGGTGATCAGGATGGCCGCCAACACACCCAGCAACAGTGCGATCAACGCCACCGTGAGCAACTGAGTGACCGCACTGTCTTTTTCCTTGTTGGCACTTACCACCTGACCGGCCATCAGGCCATCGGCACTCTTGAGGATGTCCAGCGACTGTTGACGCAGCGTGTCGCGGATCTGGTCGTTCTGTTGCATCATCTGCGAAATGGACACCATCAGCGACTTGTACTGTTGCAACGCCGCAAGCGCGGTGTCGACAGCAGGCATGGCCTGGTTCGGCAACAGGGTACGAGCGCTCGTGACCTGCGCAATCAGGCCGTCTGCAGCATCGAAGGTAATCTGCTTGTTGTCGGCCGTAGGAATGCTGATATAGCGACGGAACACCAGGCGAAAGTTGGTCATGCCGTTGCGCAAATCGCCGGCGATCTTCACTTGATCAATACTGTTCTGATCAAGCGAGCGAGAAGCATCTTCGAATGTCTTTTGCAGCAGCGTTTCAAAGCTTGCACTGACCTGCTCGGAGATAGCAATGAGCGGCTGCATGGCCTGATCGATTTTCTGATTGTTGTCGACCAGTTGATTGAACGTCAGTCGCAACCCGCCCGCCTGGTCACGGATACTTCTGAGGATATCGGCGTTGGCCGGGACGGTCAGAATCCTGAGACCTTCTTCGATCGTCTTGCCCAGGCTATCAAGCGCAGTGCCGTAACTTTGCGCGTTGCCGGCGTCAGGCTTGGCCGCGTAAATCTGGGCAGCGATTCTGATACTCAGCACGTCGGCTTTCACCTCCGCGACCCTGGACGCCTTGCCCAGGCGCTCGATCAGCAGGTTTGTGCTGAGGTAACCAATAGCGGTTACTGTCAGTACACCCAAAAGAATCATCCCGAAGCCGATACTCAGTTTCTTGCTGACGTTCAGATTGTCCAGCCATGTCGATTTCATCAATTGCGCCTTGGTATATTTCGGGATACCCAAGGATCGACGTGGCGCTCGACAACTTGATAGTCATTGCGATTGCAAAGATTGATCGGACACATAGCGATATAACATGAGCGTATTCACGGTTTTAGGGTAAGTGAGCGGCATCGCCCGTACCGCCTGTAGCCAAGCCTCGGCACGCCGCCCAGGCGCCCTGTAGGCATGCATCATTCTGGCTGATAGTAACCTTTGGTTTATTCGATTCGTTAATAACACCCCTCGCGCAACAGAATCCGCCCATCGTTTATTATCGGCGGAACTTCTCATGACCCAGACACTCAGCCATCTGCGCTACCCTCTCACCGCCCTCGCGTTGATCGTGATCAGTGCGTGCGGCGGCGGCGCGCAACAGGCCGCCACCGCACCCGGCGCAGCCAAGGTCACCGTGGCCAAGGTGCTGGAGCAACCGGTCAACGAATGGGATGAGTTCACGGGGCGCCTTGAAGCACCGGAAACTGTTGAAGTTCGCCCTCGCGTATCTGGCCAGATCGATCAGGTCGCGTTCACCGATGGCTCGGTGGTCAAAAAAGGTGACCTGCTGTTCCAGATCGACCCTCGCCCGTTCCAGTCCGAAGTCCGCCGTCTTGAAGCCCAGTTGCAACAAGCCCGTGCGGTCGCATCACGTAGCGACAGCGAAGCCCAGCGCGGTGAGCGTCTGCGCAGCAACAACGCTATTTCCGCCGAGCTGGCCGATTCGCGCAGTACCTCGGCACAGGAAGCCAAAGCCGGCGTTGCAGCCATTCAGGCGCAACTGGACCTGGCCCGACTTAACCTCAGTTTCACCCGCGTGACCGCTCCGATTGCAGGCCGCGTGAGCCGTGCCGAGATTACTGCGGGTAACATTGTCACTGCAGATGTCACTGCACTGACCAGCGTGGTCTCCACCGACAAGGTCTACGCCTACTTCGACGCCGACGAGCGTGTCTTCCTCAAGTACACCGAACTCGCCCGCAAAGGCCAGCGCGGCCAGACCACGCCGGTCTACCTGGGGCTGTCCAATGAAACCGGCAACCCGCACCTGGGCCAGATGAACTTCGTCGACAATCAGGTCAACCCGAGGACCGGCACCATTCGTGGTCGAGCGGTGTTCGACAACACTGACGGCAGCTTCACACCGGGGCTGTATGCACGGCTGAAACTGGTTGGCAGCGGCACCTACTCGGCAGTGCTGATCAACGACGAAGCGGTCGGCACCGATCTGGGCAAGAAGTTTGTGCTGGTGATGGACAAGGACAACAAGCCTGCTTACAGGGCTGTTGAACTGGGCCCGAAAATCGAAGGCCTGCGTATTGTGCGCAACGGACTGGCAAAGGACGACACCATCGTCGTCAAAGGCTTGCAGCGTGTGCGCCCCGGCCAGCCTGTAGACCCTGAAATCACCCCGATGGCCAGCGCCGACACCCTCGCCGCACTGCAAAAACAACGCCAGGCCCTCGACGCCAGCACCCAGCCACAGGTGACGTCCAAAGCCGCCGTCAAAATCGCCAGCGCCTCCGCGCCGCGCGACTAAGGGACTCGTCCGATGAACTTCTCCAAATTCTTTATTTCACGGCCGATCTTCGCCGCAGTGCTGTCGCTGCTGATCCTGATCGCCGGTGCAATCTCGCTGTTCCAGTTGCCGATCAGTGAATACCCGGAAGTCGTGCCGCCGACCGTAGTGGTACGCGCCAGCTTCCCCGGCGCCAACCCCAAGGTGATCGGCGAAACCGTCGCTTCGCCGCTGGAACAGGCCATCACCGGTGTCGAGGGCATGCTCTACATGTCGTCCCAGGCCACCGCCGACGGCAAACTGACCCTGACCATCACCTTTGCGCTGGGCACCGAGCTGGACAACGCTCAAGTGCAGGTGCAGAACCGCGTGACACGGACCGAGCCCAAGCTGCCCGAGGAAGTCACGCGTATCGGCATTACCGTGGACAAGGCCTCTCCCGACCTGACCATGGTTGTTCACTTGACCTCGCCGGACCAGCGCTACGACATGCTGTACCTGTCCAACTACGCCGTGCTCAACATCAAGGATGAGCTGGCGCGACTGGGCGGTGTCGGTGATGTGCAGTTGTTCGGCATGGGCGACTACTCGCTGCGTGTCTGGCTCGATCCGAACAAGACCGCCTCACGCAACCTGACCGCCACCGACGTGGTCAACGCAATTCGCGAACAAAACCGTCAGGTCGCCGCCGGCCAGTTGGGCTCGCCGCCTTCGCCGAATGCCACCAGTTTTCAGATGTCGATCAACACCCAGGGCCGTCTGGTCAGTGAGGAAGAGTTTGAAAACGTCGTGGTCCGCGCCGGGCCAGACGGAGAAATTACCCGCCTGAAGGACGTCGCACGTATCGAGCTGGGTTCCAGTCAGTACGCCCTGCGCTCGCTGCTCAATAACCAGCCTGCCGTGGCAATGCCGATCTTTCAGCGCCCAGGCTCCAACGCCATCGACATTTCCAACGATGTGCGGGCACGGATGGCCGAGCTGAAAAAAGGCTTCCCCGAAGGCATGGACTACAGCATCGTCTATGACCCGACCATCTTTGTGCGCGGCTCCATCGAGGCGGTGATCCATACACTGTTCGAAGCACTGATTCTGGTGGTGCTGGTGGTGGTGCTGTTCCTGCAGACCTGGCGCGCCTCGATCATCCCGCTGGTGGCTGTACCGGTGTCACTGATCGGCACCTTCGCTGTGATGCACATGTTCGGCTTCTCGCTGAACGCGCTGTCTTTGTTCGGCCTGGTACTGGCCATCGGCATCGTGGTAGACGACGCGATTGTGGTGGTCGAGAACGTCGAACGTAACATCGAGCTGGGGCTTGAACCGGTCGAGGCGACGCACAAGGCCATGGCTGAAGTGACGGGGCCGATCATTGCCACGGCGCTGGTGTTGTGCGCGGTGTTTGTACCGGCAGCGTTTATTTCTGGCCTTACCGGGCAGTTTTATAAACAGTTCGCACTGACCATTGCCATCTCGACGGTCATCTCGGCGTTCAACTCGCTGACCCTGTCGCCGGCGCTGGCCGCGGTATTGCTTAAAGCTCACGATGCACCCAAGGATCGCTTCTCGCGTTTCCTCGATAAAATACTCGGAGGCTGGCTGTTCCGCCCGTTCAACCGCTTCTTTGAAAAAGCCAGCCACGGCTATGTGGGCACCGTCGCACGGGTCATTCGCAGCAGCGGCATCGCGTTGCTGGTCTATGCGGGGCTGATGGTTCTGACCTGGCTGGGCTTCGCCAGCACGCCAACCGGTTTTGTGCCAAGCCAGGACAAGCAATATCTGGTGGCATTTGCCCAGTTGCCGGACGCCGCGAGCCTGGACCGCACCGAGGACGTGATCAAGCGCATGTCGGAGCTGGCACTCAAGCAGCCCGGTGTGGAAAACGCGATTGCCTTCCCGGGTCTGTCGATCAACGGCTTCACCAACAGCCCGAACAACGGCGTGGTATTCGTCGCCCTCAAGCCTTTCGATGAACGCAAGGACCCAAGCCTGTCGGCCAACGCCATCGCCGGTGCCCTGAACGGCCAGTTTGCGTCGATTCAGGAAGCCTACATGGCGATCTTCCCGCCACCGCCGGTACAAGGGCTGGGCACCATTGGCGGCTTCCGCTTGCAGATCGAAGACCGTGGCAACCTGGGTTACGACGAGCTGTACAAGGAAACCCAGAACATCATCACCAAAAGCCGCAGCGTGCCGGAACTGGCCGGGTTGTTCACCAGCTACACAGTGAACGTGCCGCAGGTCGATGCCGCGATTGACCGAGAGAAGGCCAAGACGCATGGCGTGGCCGTCAGCGATATCTTCGACACCCTGCAGGTGTACCTGGGCTCGCTGTATGCCAACGACTTCAACCGTTTCGGCCGCACTTATCAGGTCAACGTCCAGGCTGAGCAGCAGTTCCGTCAGGATGCCGATCAGATCGGTCAGCTCAAGGTGCGCAACAATCTGGGAGAAATGATACCGCTGGCAACCTTCGTCAAGGTCAGTGACACCGCAGGTCCCGACCGCGTGATGCACTACAACGGTTTCATTACCGCCGAGATCAACGGCGCAGCCGCACCGGGCTTCAGCTCTGGCCAGGCGCAGACCGCGGTGGAAAAGCTGCTGCGTGAAGAACTGCCCAACGGCATGGTCTACGAATGGACCGACCTGACCTATCAGCAGATTCTCTCGGGCAACACCGCGCTGTTCGTCTTCCCGCTCTGCGTGTTGCTGGCGTTCCTGGTGCTGGCCGCTCAGTACGAAAGCTGGAGCCTGCCGCTGGCGGTGATCCTGATCGTACCGATGACCCTGCTCTCGGCCATTGCCGGGGTGATCATTGCCGGTAGCGACAACAACATCTTCACCCAGATCGGCCTGATCGTACTGGTGGGGCTTGCGTGCAAGAACGCGATTCTGATCGTCGAGTTCGCCAAGGACAAACAGGCCGAGGGCATGAGCCCGCTGGATGCAGTGCTGGAAGCCTGCCGCCTGCGTCTGCGTCCGATCCTGATGACCTCGTTTGCCTTCATCATGGGTGTGGTGCCACTGGTACTTTCCAGCGGTGCCGGTGCCGAGATGCGTCACGCGATGGGGGTCGCGGTGTTCTCCGGGATGCTCGGCGTCACCTTCTTCGGCTTGCTGCTGACGCCGGTGTTCTACGTGCTGATCCGTAACTACGTTGGACGTCAAGAGGCCCGCAAGGCCGCCAAGGCGCAAAAACTGCAAAACCTGCCTGCGGAGATGCATTGATGAGCGCGTTTAAAGTCTTTGTCCCGAGCCTGCTGGTTCTGGCGCTGGCGGCCTGCGCCGTCGGCCCGGACTACAAGGCACCGGTCACCGCGCCTGCGACCCTGGCCTCGGCGGCCAAGGGCAACTATGACCGTAGCAAGGTCAACACCCTGTGGTGGCAGCAGTTCGAGGACCCGACCCTTAACAAGCTGGTGGCCCAGTCACTGGACGGCAACCGTGATCTGCGCGTCGCATTTGCCCGCCTCAAGGCTGCACGGGCGATTCGCGATGACGTCGCCAACGACGTCATGCCGGTGGTGACCAGCCGGGCCAGCAGTGACATCGGCAAAGGCCAGCAGCCCGGTATCACCGAGCGCCGCGTCAACAGCGAGCGTTACGATCTGGGCCTGGACATGGCCTGGGAGCTGGACCTGTTCGGACGCATTCAGCGACAACTGGAAGCCAGCGATGCCGACCAGGAGGCTGCCGAAGCCAATCTGTATCAGCTTCAGGTCACGCTGATCGCCGAAGTGGTCGATGCCTACGGGCAACTGCGCGGCGCTCAATTGCGTGAAGCCATCGCCCGGGACAACCTGACCAACCAGCAGAAGTCTCAGGGCATCACCACTCAACTGCGCGATGCCGGTGTCGGCAACGAGCTGGACGTCGTACGCGCCGACGCACGCCTTGCAGCGGTTGAAGCAACTGTTCCGCAATTGCAGGCAGAGCAGGCGCGCCAGCGCAATCGCATTGCAACATTGCTGGGCGAGCGACCAGACACCCTCAGCGTGGACCTGAGCCCGAGCAAATTGCCCGCGATTGCCAAGGCCTTGCCTATCGGCGATGCAACGCAGGTGTTACGCAATCGCCCTGACATACGTGCTGCCGAGCGCCAACTGGCTGCCTCGACTGCGCGTATCGGCGTGGCGACGGCCGACCTGTTTCCGCGCGTCAGCCTGAGCGGCTTTCTGGGCTACACCGCCGGACGTGGCTCGCAGATAGGTTCTTCTGCGGCCAGAGCCTGGTCGCTGGGGCCGAGCATCACCTGGGCAGCCTTCGATCTGGGCAGTGTGCGGGCGCAGATTCGCAGCGCAGATGCCGATGCCGAAGGCGCGTTGGCCAACTACGAGCAACAAGTGCTGCTGGCGCTTGAGGAATCGGAAAACGCGTTCAGCGATTACGACAAACGCCAGCAGCGACTGGTGGCACTGATGCGCCAGAGTGACGCGAGTCGCTCGGCAGCACGACTCGCCTCGGTGCAATACCGTGAAGGCACCGCCGATTTTCTGGTGTTGCTGGATGCAGAGCGCGAGCGTCTGGCAGCCGAGGACTCTCAGGCTCAGGCAGAAATCGAGCTGTATCGCGGCATCGTGGCAATCTACAAGGCACTGGGCGGTGGCTGGCAGCCGCAAGCCTGATACGCAAGTCTGATAAATGTAACGCCGTGTAAAACGCCCCGCGCCCCTCAAAGGCGCGGGGCTTTTTTCTGCCAGTTGTTCAATGCCCGTAAGATTGACGTTTGACAGCTGCCACCGACTCCCCGAAGCTGCAACCTGTCAAGCATTGGAAACCGATATGCCCAGACTGCCTTTCAAGGGGTTATCGCCTCAACCCACTACTCGACGTCGCTGGCAGACAGGCGCAGCGGCCGCGGCGCTGCTGACGCTTGCACTGGCGTTCTGGTGGTGGCGCACGCCAGTACAGACAACGCCAGTCAAGTTGAGCCATACCTATGCCCAGGCACTGGAGCAGGCACATGACGGCAAGCCCGGCGCGGCGCGCGTGCTGTATCAGCAACTGGCACGCACCGATCTGTCTGACGAGCAACGCATCACGCTGCTCGCCGAATTGAGCGACTACCCCAGCCCTCAAGCGCTCAAGCTGCTGGACGCAGGCCTTGGCGACGCTTCCGGCCAGGTGCGCAAAGCGGCCATCGACGCCAGCGTGAAGCTGGTCTCCAACAGCCAGCGCAGCCTGTTACTGGGCCCACTGCTGGACGACCCCGAGCAATCCGTCAGGTTTCACGCTACACGTGCGCTGCTCGGCCTGTCACCCGACGAGCTGGGCCTGTACTTTGCCGTCCTGCAACAAAGTGCCGAGGCGTTTCAGGAGTCGCTCAAAAGCCAGCCGCAGGATGCTCAGAACCAGCTGCAACTGGCCAGACTGTATCTGCAGACCGGCGATCTCGAACCTGCGGTCGCGGCGCTGCAACGGGCCACCTCACTGGACCCCGGTAATATCGAAGCGGCACTCGCCCACATCGAGCTACTGGACCGCAAGGGCCAAGCCGAACAGGCGCGCAGTCTGTTTGCCGGGCTGCTGGAGCGCAACCCCGGCTCGTCAATCCTCCAGCATGCACTGGGTATGTGGCTGTTGAACCACGGGCAGGCCGAATTTGCCTTGCTCAGCCTGGCCAAGGCCACCGAGCTGGCACCCGACAACAACGACTATCGCTACGATCTGGCGGTTGCCCTGCATTCCTTGAACGAGCTTGAGGCGGCGCAAAAGCAGCTGACGCAGATCGTTCAAAACCAGCCCGCAAACCGCAAGGCCAGGGTGCTGCTGATTCAGTACTGGAAAGAAACCGGCCAGCTGCAGAATGTCCAGATATTGTTGGCGGAGCTTGAGCAGCAGAATCCTGACGACCCGGTGCTGCAACAGGGGTTGTAGAGTCAAAAAAACGACAAAAAGACAGGCCAAAGGCCATCCTTTGACACAGCTGCACGCCTTTCAACTCGCTGTCTACAGACATTCCTGCCTCTCGCGCATCTGACAGCCTTCATGCCTGTCAGATGTTTCTTTTTTTACGCGAGCCCTTATCACATGGCGCGTTTCTCATCAGTGACTATTATCGGAAATAACTTACAACGCACCGCGCCCCAGTACCCAGGAATCGTCACCTATATCCAACCGTGTCGAGCGGCTTCATTTAAGGAATTTGAAGAAGACTATTTTCTAACTGAAAAAAAAGGTGCATCATTTGCGTGCTACTGAGTTATAAACACCCTCTGTCTGCGCAATGACAAGCCGAAAAGGCCAAGTTTCTCCATAGAAACCGCGGAGAGCGGGCAGAATTGATTGAGCGAATCGGCCAAAGAGTTTTGTCTCATCGCTTTATAGGGCTGACAACAGCCATTACATTGTTGGAGTGTATTACTTGTCCAGACTTGCCGAGTTTCGAGCAGCAGAGAAAGCCCTTCAAGAGCAGCTTGCACAGCTGGAATCCTTGAAGAATGACGCCGGATTGAAGAAGGAGATCGAATTCGAGCAAAAGCTCCAGACCCTGATGGGCACCTACGGCAAAAGCCTGCGTGACATCATCGCTATCCTTGACCCTTCAAGCTCTACGTCGCTGGTAGCGCCCGCCGGGCCCAAGCGCCGTCGTGCACGCGTGGTCAAGGTTTATCAAAACCCGCACACCGGCGAGCTGATTGAAACCAAGGGTGGCAACCACCGCGGTCTCAAAGCCTGGAAAGAACAGTACGGTGTGGACACTGTTGATTCGTGGCTTCGCGCCTGATTACAACTACGTCATTTGAAGCCCTGCACTTGCAGGGCTTTTTTTTACCGGCCTGTGCGCCCGTCAATCGTCAGCGCATTGCCGCCGCGCGAGCCTGCGTGACAACTGCGCAGCACCTTGACACAACCTGACATTCATACAGATCATTAAGTGAACTGGCCGGTACATCAAACTTCCGTGACAGACGATATTAATACCGCGAGAATAATGACGCCAATAAAGTGCGGCTGATGCGATTCACTGCACAGTTACAAAGCTGAACAATGCCTGAACTGGGTAGAGTAATTATTCAGTTTATCTACAATAATGACATATAAAAGATTTTGTAACCGGACGCGTCGAGAAGCGCCGTGTGGGCGAGGCAGTAGAGCTTCACACTTTTTTCACATGGAATCTCGGATGATGAAGACCGCTAAAGGAATAGCGCCCCATGCCCGCCTCGGCGGGCTTCTTTTTGCCTGCAGAAAAGTCCCGCCTTACTGCTCGGCCTCCAGACGCAGACTCTCGCGAATGCGTAACGCCTCGTCCTTGTTGGCTGCATAACCTTCAGCCGACCCTGCGTACGACAGCGACCAGGCCATCTCTTTATTGGCAGCCGCCACCAGCGTCTGGGTCAGCACATGCACACCGTTCTGAGTGATGGTGCAGGTGGTTTCCAGCGCCGGCACGACGCTCAACTGGCTCTCACGAACATGCGTGCAGACACTTTGCAGACCGCTGCGGGCGAAATTGACCTGCACGGATTTGCGCATCTCCAGCAGCACCCCCTGAACATTGACCTCATGGCCGGGACTCAGGCGCGTCTGGGTCAATTCCATGACCATCAGCGGGTTTCCACGTTGATCGTTTTTAACCGCGCGCTGTCTGACCTGCACGGAGGGTTGAACGGGCGTATCTGACTCGGTCGGTAACGACTCGACCTCCCAGCCCGCAGGCCAGATGATCATCGCATCGGTGGCATGGGCCTGTCCAGCGCACAGCAGCAGGCACAGGCCTGGCAAGAAACGTCGGTATTGCAGAGCAATCATGGTCAGGTCGCCAGAACGGTGGACCTGAAATTCTGAGCCTGTTGCCGGCATCGAGCAAGGACATAACGATGTTATCCGGGCCAGGGTTTGGCACTGACCGCCCTGCCCCGTATCATTTGGTACTAATTTGTACATTCTGTTGGAGACATATTCATGAGCTTGCACGAACTCAACACACTACCGGGCGTGACAGCCAACCCTGAAGCGCCTACCCGGCAGTTTGTGTTCAATCACACCATGCTGCGCGTCAAGGACATCACCCAATCGCTGGACTTCTACACCCGCGTGCTGGGCTTCAGCCTGGTTGAAAAACGTGACTTCCCGGAAGCTGAGTTCAGCCTGTATTTCCTTGCCCTGGTGGACAAGGCACAAATCCCGGACGACGACGCTGCACGCAACGAGTGGATGAAATCGATCCCGGGCATTCTGGAGCTGACCCACAACCACGGGACAGAAAGCGATGCGAACGCCTCGTATCACAACGGCAACAGCGACCCGCGCGGCTTTGGTCACATCTGCGTGTCCGTACCCGACGTAAAGGTCGCCTGCGAGCGCTTCGAAGCGTTGGGTGTGGACTTTCAGAAACGCCTGTCCGATGGCCGCATGAACAGCCTGGCGTTCATCAAGGACCCGGACGGCTACTGGGTAGAGATCATCCAGCCGACACCACTCTGAGGCCCTGCGTGAATCGTTCCGATACTGAACGATAAGCGAAAAAAAACCCCGTGATCGCTCACGGGGTTTTTTATTGTCCACTAAACCATCAGGCTGGCGCGGAGGTACGGATCAGGTGATCAAAAGCGCTCAGCGAGGCCTTGGCACCCTCGCCCAGGGCGATGATGATCTGCTTGTACGGCGTCACGGTCACGTCACCGGCAGCGAAGATGCCCGACACTGACGTTTCACCCCGCGCATCCACCACGATCTCGCCACGCGGCGACAACTCAAGGGCGCCTTTGAGCCATTCGCTGTTGGGCAACAGGCCGATCTGCACAAAAATACCTTCCAGAGGAATGGTGATTTCTTCGCCAGTCGTGCGGTTCTTGTAACGCAGGCCATTGACCTTCTGCTCGTCGCCAGTCACTTCAGTGGTTTGCGCACTGGTAAGCACGGTGACGTTCGGCAGGCTGTGCAGCTTGCGTTGCAACACTGCATCGGCGCGCAGTTGCACGTCGAATTCCAGCAGCGTTACGTGAGACACGATACCCGCCAGGTCGATGGCCGCTTCGACGCCCGAGTTACCGCCACCAATCACGGCAACGCGTTTGCCTTTGAACAGCGGACCGTCGCAGTGCGGGCAGTAGGCCACACCCTTGTTGCGGTATTGCTGCTCACCGGGAACGTTCATCTCCCTCCAGCGCGCGCCGGTGGCAAGGATCACCGTCTTGGCCTTGAGGCTCGCGCCGCTGGCGAACTTCACTTCGTGCAACTCACCGGCCGCGCCCGGAATCAGCTTGTCGGCGCGTTGCAGGTTCATGATGTCGACTTCGTACTGCTTGACGTGCTCTTCGAGCGCAACAGCCAGCTTCGGCCCTTCAGTGTGTTGTACCGAGATGAAGTTTTCGATAGCCATGGTGTCGAGCACCTGACCACCGAAACGCTCGGCTGCAACGCCGGTGCGGATGCCTTTGCGGGCGGCATAGACCGCAGCCGCCGAACCGGCAGGACCGCCACCCACCACCAGCACATCAAAGGACTGCTTGGCGTTGAGCTTCTCGGCCTGACGCGCACCGGCACCGGTGTCGATCTTGGCGAGAATTTCTTCCAGGCCCATACGGCCCTGACCGAACAGCTCTCCGTTCAGGTAGATGCTCGGCACCGACATGATCTTGCGTTCGGTGACTTCGTCCTGGAACAGCGCGCCGTCGATGGCGACGTGCTTGATGCCAGGGTTCAATACTGCCATCAGGTTCAACGCCTGGACGACGTCCGGGCAGTTCTGGCAGGACTGCGAGAAATAGGTTTCGAAATGGAATTCGCCTTGCAGAGCGCGAACCTGCTCGATGGTTTCCGCACTGACCTTGGGTGGGTAGCCGCCAACTTGCAGCAGCGCCAATACCAGTGAGGTGAATTCGTGGCCCATGGGGATACCGGCGAAACGCAGGCTGATATCGTGGCCAGGGCTGCTCAGCGAGAACGACGGCGTACGTGCGTCGGTACCGCTGTCATTCAGGGTGACGTCTTTGGAAACACTGATCACGTCGTTGAGCAGTGCGAGCATTTCCTGAGACTTCGCGCCGTCATCAAGGGACGCGACGATCTCGATGGGGCGAGTGACCCGCTCCAGGTAGGATTTCAACTGGGCTTTAAGATTGGCGTCCAACATGTGGCGACTTCCTGTTTACAAAGGGTAGAAATAACAACGCCCAGGCGATTACCGCCCGGGCGTTTTATGGGGCGATGCGGTTTACTTGCTCAAGAGCTCAACGCCCCCAGCCGATTCATGTGAATCAGATCTTGCCGACCAGGTCCAGAGACGGCGCCAGAGTGGCCTCGCCTTCTTTCCACTTGGCAGGGCAGACTTCGCCCGGGTGAGCAGCAACGTACTGAGCGGCCTTGATCTTGCGCAGCAGCTCGGAAGCGTCACGGCCAACGCCGCCGTCGTTCAGTTCAACGATTTTGATCTGACCTTCCGGGTTGATCACGAACGTACCGCGATCCGCCAGACCGGCTTCTTCGATCAGCACGTCGAAGTTGCGCGAGATAGCCAGGGTCGGGTCACCGATCATGGTGTACTGAATCTTGCCGATTGCTGGCGAAGTGTTGTGCCATGCAGCGTGAGCGAAGTGGGTGTCAGTCGAAACGCTGTAGATTTCTACGCCCAGCTTCTGGAAGGTGTCGTAGTTGTCAGCCAGATCTTCCAGTTCGGTCGGGCATACGAAGGTGAAGTCGGCCGGGTAGAAGAATACGACAGACCACTTGCCTTTGAAGTCGGCGTCCGAAACGTCAACGAAAGAGCCGTTCTTGAAAGCGGTAGCCTTGAACGGTTTTACCTGGCTGTTGATGATAGGCATCGGTATATCTCCTGATGGTTTGGATGGGTTGTGAATTCGATGGAGTGAAGCTTACGCATCATCCGTGACAATCGCTCATTGGCAAACCTGATGTCACTGATTGCTTTTCACTATGAAGGCAGCTTATCAATAGAAGAAACCTTCAGGCCGATTCCGCTCTCCGGGTTGCCTGGAAACGGCGCGGCGTCAATGTAACGCATCGCCGACTTGATGTCCCTCCAACCGACATAAGCCATCAGCGACTTGAGGTCCCAGCCAGCGGCATGCGCCCAACTGGCAAAACCACGACGCAGCGAGTGGCTGGTGTAATGCTCGCCGGCAATGCCTGCGCGTTCGAACGCTTGACGCAGCAACGGGATGACGCTGTTGGCATGCAGCCCCTCCTCCTGCAGATTGCCCCACCGGTCAACGGCTCTAAACACCGGACCGCGCACCAGCGCCGCACAGTTGACCCACTCGATGTAGGCCTGCACCGGGCACAGCCGCTGCAAGGCGGGTGTCTGATAAGTCCTGCCCAGGTTGTCACGATCCCCTTTGCTGCGCGGCAGATACAGGGTTATACCCGAGTGCGCGATGGCCTTGATGTCCTGCACTTGCAGACGGCATAGCTCATCACTGCGAAAGCCCCGCCAGAAGCCCAGCAGAATCAGTGCCGAATCACGACGACAGCGCAGCAGGCGCGGTTGATCGTGCTGCGCGGCCGCTTCCTGTATTTCGAGCTTCAGCCAGGCGATGACCTTTTCAAGGTCCTGCAACTGCAGAGGCTCGGCCTGTTTTTCCTGTGCCGGGTGCAGCGCACGAATGCCCTTTATGACCTTGCGCACCATCGGTGCCTTGGTGGGGTCGACAAAACCCTGGCTGATATGCCACTGGGCCAGCGCCGACAGACGCAGCTTCAAGGTATTGACCGACAATGTTCCGGCATGGCAGGCCAGGTAGCGCGCGACGCTTTCGCTGGTTGCCGGCAGAAACCCGCCCCATGTCACCTCGAAATGTTCGATGGCCGCCCGGTAGCTCCGGCGCGTGTTGTCACGGGTCGCGGCATCTATGTAGCGATCAACGTCATTCATGGCCATTCATTGCTCAAAGCCTGCGGGTATACCGGGAACAGCCTTCAAAAGGCAGCTGCCGTGCCTGACACGGGATAATACGCCAATATCCCATGTTAATTAATTCAAATAATACGAATTTATTTTAAATAATATAGTATGTAATTACAGGGTACATACCACAGTACGAAATCGTAGGAGAAAGCATGGCTCGGGGCGGCGTAAACAAGGCATTGGTGCTCAAGGCAAGGGCTTCTCTGTTAGCCAGAGGCGAGAATCCGAGCATTGATGCGGTACGCATCGAGATGGGTAATACCGGCTCGAAAACCACGATTCATCGCTACCTCAAAGAACTGGATGCTACGCACGCGCCAGCGCCGGACCTCAATGAGGAACTGAGCGATCTGGTGGCCCACCTCGCCCAACGCCTTGACGAGCAGGCGCAGGAGCGCATAGACGAGGCGCACGACAAGTACCAGGCCAGCTGCAATGACCTGCAGCAGCAACTGACGACGGCCCGGCAACAGATCAGTGAATTGCAGGAACACCTGCTGCAACGCAACGAGACCGTCGAACATCAGGCCACCGCCCTGCTCCAGACCCGGCAAACGCTGCAAGACGCCCAGACCGAGCACGCCAGGCTGCTGCAAGCCAATCTTGATCTGGAATCTCGCCTGCAAGACAAGGAGGGTCAGATTCACTCCCTTGAGGAAAAACACCAGCATGCCCGCGAAGCACTGGAGCACTACCGCAACTCGATCAGGGAGCAGCGCGAGCAGGAGCAGCAGCGCCATGAAGGCCAGGTTCAGCAATTGCAGATGGAATTGCGACAGGCACAGCAAAGCCTCGCCATGCGCCAAGAAGAGATCACGCAGCTCAATCGCGACAACGAACGGTTGCTGGCTGAAAACCGCAGCACTCTGCGTGTCGCGCACGACCAGAAAGATCAGCTGAGCCGGGCCACTGCCCAGGCCGCTGCGTTGGCTGAACACCAGCAACGCACCCATACACAGTGCGCACTGCTGGAAGAAAGGCTACGCAGCCTGCAGGAAGAGCGTGCGGCGCTCAAACAGAGCGTGACCGATGGCCAACAGCAAAACCGGATGCTGGAACTGCTGTTGATCAAAAAGGAAGTCGCATTGGAAAACCTGCAACTACAGGCCAACCCGCCTGAAAAACCTGCGACGGGCAAAAAGAAGCCACCCAATAAAGCGTAAGGGACGGATTTCAGGCAGTCGCTGCGCCACACGGCAGGTACAGACAAATCCGCGTGCCTTGACCCTGCTCGCTTTTTATCTGCACATGCCCGCCAGTCTGCTTGATGAAACCGTAAACCATTGACAGGCCCAGGCCTGTTCCCTGGCCAACAGGCTTGGTCGTGAAAAACGGGTCAAACACTCGATCAATGACATCTTGGGCAATTCCACAGCCATTGTCTTCGACACTGAGCCGCACATAGTCACCTGCGGCCAACGCCCCTTCCTGCGCAACAAGCCGCAAAGCCTGACTGCGAACACTGATCAGACCGGCGACAGGCACGGCATCACGCGCGTTGATCACCAGGTTCAATAGCGCGTTTTCCAGCTGATGCTCGTCAGTCTGAATGGCGCTCAGCCCCTCCTCCAGCTCAATGTGCAATTGCGCATGATTACCGACCGTGCCGCGCAGCAACTCTTCCATCGAGCGCACCATGCAATTGATATCCACCGTACCGACGCTGAGTGACTGACGGCGGGCAAAGGTCAGCAGTCGCTGGGTCAGCGCAGCAGCACGATTAGCTGAACTGACCGCAGCGTCAACGTAGCGATCCACCTCACCGAAGCGCTGCGCCCCTATACGCAGCCTGATCATATCCAGCGCGCCGAGCACCCCGGACAGCATGTTGTTGAAGTCATGGGCGATGCCGCCGGTCAATTGACCGATGGCGTCCATTTTCTGTGCATGGCGCAACACCTCTTCAGCCTGAGCCCGCTCCGCGATCTCGACCTGCAACAACTCATTGGCCTTTGCCAGTTCGCGGGTACGCTCAGCCACGCGCAACTCCAGACTTTCGTTGAGTTCGCGCAACGCTTCTTCGGCATTGACCTGAGCGGTGATGTCGGTGTGAGTACCCAGCCAGTGGGTGATGTGCCCTTGTGCATCGCGCATGGGCAGTGCGCGTGACAGAAACCAGTTGAAGGCACCGTCCTTGCCGCGCAGGGCAAAGGTGTCCTCCCAGACAGAGCCGGTGGCAAAGCAGTATTGCAAGCGTGCCATCACCCGCTCGCGATGCTCGGGGTGCACGACCGAGCGCCAGCCCAGCGCCACCATGGCCTCCAGCGTAGCACCGGTGTAAGCGTACCAGCGCTCGTTGTACCACTGGACCTGACCACGCGGGCTGGCAGTCCAGGCCAGCTGACTCATGTTGTCAGCCAGCATCCTGAACCGACGCTCGCGCTCACGCAGCGCATCGACAGACTGCTCGACCACACAGTCCTGGCTGGTCGGATGCAGAGGCATCCAGGCCGAGGGTTTTTCTCTATTCACTCAGGGATCCGTCCTTTCAAGCTTTAACCCGGAGACCTTCCTGAACTCCGGGTGCTGCGCGGTTTAACGCTTGGCGGGCGTGCGCATGGTAACGAACTCTTCTGCAGCCGTAGGATGCACGCCGATGGTATCGTCGAACACCTGCTTGGTTGCACCCGCCTTGATGGCAATCGCCAGGCTCTGCACTATTTCGCCAGCATCCGGCCCTACCATGTGGCAGCCCAGCACCCGGTCGGTCTTCGCGTCCACCACCAGCTTCATCAAGGTGCGCTCCTGATCGTCGGTCAGCGTCAGCTTCATGGACCTGAACCGACTCTCGAAGACCTGCACATCATGACCCGCCTTGATCGCATCTTCTTCAGTCAAACCGACAGTGCCGATGTTTGGCAGACTGAAAACCGCTGTTGGAATGTGATTGTAGTCTACCGGACGATATTGCTCGGGCTTGAACAGGCGACGGGCCACGGCCATACCCTCAGCCAGCGCCACCGGCGTCAGTTGCACACCGCCTATAACGTCGCCGAGCGCGAGAATGGATGGCTCACTGGTCTGGTAATGCTCGTCGACCTTGATGTAGCCATGCTCGTCGAGCTTGACGTCGACACTGTCCAGACCAAGGTTATCCAGCATCGGCCGACGACCCGTCGCATAGAACACGCAATCGGTCTCAAGTGTGCCACCGCCCTTCATGGACAATAGCAGACTGCCATCGGACTGCTTGTCGATGCGCTCGATATCACTGTTGAAGCGAATCGTCATGTGGCGCTTGAGCAACTCTTCATGAAGATGGCTACGCACGCTGCCGTCAAAGCCGCGCAGGAACAGTTCGCCACGGTAGACCAGCGTGGTGTCGGCGCCCAGACCATTGAAGATCGAGGCAAATTCCACGGCGATATACCCGCCGCCTACCACCACCACGCGTTTTGGCAGGGCCTTGAGGTAGAAGGCCTCGTTGGACGTGATGGCATGCTCGCGCCCAGGCACGTCAGGCACCTGCGGCCAGCCGCCGGTCGCAATCAGGATGCGCTCGGCGCTGTGGGTCTGGCCGTTGATCTCGACCTGTTGAGGGCCGACGATTTTTGCATGACCTTCCAGCAGCGTGACGCCGCTATCAACCAATAACTTGCGGTAGATGTCATTGAGGCGATTGATCTCGCGGTCCTTGTTGGCGATCAGCGTGGACCAGTCAAAGCTGGCTTCACCCAATGACCAGCCGAACCCTTTGGCGTGATCGAAGTCTTCGGAAAAATGCGCGCCATACACCAGCAATTTCTTGGGCACACACCCCACATTCACGCAGGTACCACCCAGATAACGGCTTTCAGCCACTGCCACTCGCGCACCGAAACCGGCCGCAAAACGCGCCGCCCTGACGCCACCCGAACCGGCACCAATTACAAACAGATCAAAATCAAAGGCCATTGATATCTCCTAGGCAGGGGCACAGCATAACCGCTTGGCGGTCTGGCAGAAACGACAAAGCCACCCGAAGGTGGCCTTGTGCAAAAACGTCATCAATCAAAAATCAATGCGCTTTGCCAGCTTTGTAGAAATGTTCGAAGCAGAAGTTGGTCGCTTCGATGTAGCCTTCAGCGCCGCCACAGTCAAAGCGCGTGCCCTTGAACTTGTAGGCCAGCACGTTACCTTCCGCTGCCTGCTTCATCAGGGCGTCAGTGATCTGGATCTCACCACCCTTGCCTGGCTCGGTCTGTTCGATTTTTTCGAAGATGTCCGGCGTCAGAATGTAACGGCCGATGATCGCCAGGTTGGACGGTGCATCTTCAGGCTTCGGCTTTTCGACCATGTCGGTCACGCGGAACAAGCCTGGCTTGATCTCTTCGCCAGCGATGACGCCGTACTTGTTGGTTTCCGACGGATCGACTTCCTGAATGGCAATGATCGAGCAGCCATAGTGCTTGTGCAGCTTGACCATCTGCGCCAGCACGCCGTCGCCTTCAAGGTTGACGCACAAGTCATCGGCCAGCACTACGGCAAACGCTTCGTTGCCGATCAGCGGACGACCGCTGAGGATAGCGTGGCCCAGGCCCTTCATTTCGGTCTGACGCGTGTAGGAGAAGCTGCACTCGTCGATCAATTTGCGAATACCGACCAGATACTTCTCTTTGTCAGTGCCTTTGATCTGATGCTCAAGCTCGTAGCTAATGTCAAAGTGATCTTCAAGAGAGCGCTTGCCACGGCCAGTCACGATGGAAATTTCGGTCAGACCTGCCGCGAGCGCTTCTTCAACACCGTACTGGATCAGTGGCTTGTTGACCACCGGCAGCATTTCCTTGGGCATGGCCTTGGTCGCTGGGAGGAAGCGAGTGCCGTAACCGGCTGCTGGGAACAAGCATTTCTTGATCATAAAAGTCCTTGGTAAGGGCTGATGGTGTTAACGGGCCAGTCTAATCAGGCGGCGGCCACCTTACAATGACCCGCCACGGGCCGTCCAATGCCATGATAGAGGAATCCACAGCCAGATAGTTCCGCACAATCTCGTATATTGCGAGCATCGAATGGCGCTGCATGGGCATAAAACTGCCTCACTCTACTGACAATCAGACTAAAGATAACGTCTGCATCAGCCGACGCAATGGCGGTGCAATAACGTAAAACATGGCGGAACGATGGCACCCGATCAAAGTCCAACAGCTGGCTGTTGCCCTTTCTCTGAACTTATATCGAAGCGAAAAACATGATCAGACTCCTGTCCATTATTGCTGTGCTGGGCCTTGCCGGCTGCGCGACCGCCTCAAACACCTACCTGAAAAACGGTAAACAGGGGCTGAGCATCGACTGCTCCGGCGAAGCCATGTCGTGGGCCAGCTGCTATGAAAAGGCCGATGCGTCCTGCGCGGGCACAGGCTATGAAATCGTCGGCACAGACGGCACGCCACAGCCTGCCGAACGCGACAAGACCCTGGGCGTGGACGTCGGTAACTACAAGAGCCGCAGCGTGCTGGTGGTGTGCAAATAAGTCAGGCCTGCCGCCCCGTGCAAACACCGCAGGGCGGCGCGATCCACAAGGGCGCATCCGAACAGGGTGCAATTAGCCGGAAATACACGCGTCGGCGGCGTTCTGAACGTCCCTGAAGCGGATAGGCACATTGGAAAGTCGCTCGTAGACCTTGATCGTGCTGCCGCCCGAGCGTGTCTCGATATCGACGACGGCCGCTGGCGACTTGCTGAGCTTCTGCGCCACGATGACTCGCAAACCGTCATGACGAGGCTCTACCAAAGGGGGTTTGCGGCTGCTACTGATCTTGCCAATGAAACAGTCCGCATATTCCTGAGGCTTCTTGCCCGACATCACGCTCATGGTAGGGAGCGTATGCTCGATGTCATCCACAGTGGCACAGCCGGTCATCGCCAGAGCCAGGACTACTACAGCAGCCAGTTTCATACAAAGCCTCCGAATAAAGGTCCTACGACAAGCCCGGGCGCAATTAAATCCCGACACAGGTGTTTTTTGCGAGAAACACGGCAAATTAGCTGCCATGAACGTCAAATTGCGAACGTCGCATGCTATCGTTTTGATTTTTCAGAAAAACCCCCGCTTCGGAGCCCGTCATGAAATTCGTACACCAGCGTGAGCATCTCAACGAGGACGACCTGGTCGTTATCGAGTGCTCCCAGACCTGCAATATTCGCCTGATGAACGATGCGAATTTCCGCAGCTTCAAAAACGGTGGTCGGCACACGTATCACGGCGGTGCGTTTGACACGTTCCCGGCCAAGATCGCTGCACCCAGCACTGGCTTCTGGAACATCACCATCGATACCGCAGGCCGCAAGGTCGATACCAACGCCGGACGCAAACCGCCTTTTACCCACAAAATCAAAATCGTCCGGCGCTCGACCTCTCGCCTGGGATGATGCAAGGAGTGACCGTGAACAATCCAGCACCGCGTACCACCAAATTCGCTGTCAGCTACAAACTCAACGGCGAACGCCGCTTCGAGTTCGCCCAGTTGCAGTCGGCTTCTGTAGAAGAAGCCGAGGCAGCCCTGAAGAAAATGCATGGCCCGGGCGACGATCAGATTACCGACGTCAAGGTCAGCAAGGCGCTCTGATTAAATGGAGCGCTGATTCAGCAACGCACACGGTACTGCCAGGTGTTCGACCCGATCATGCAACGCAAAGGTGACACTCCCGCCACTCTGGACCTGTTTGCCGACCAGACACCCCAGCCTCGACGCGACGAGCAGATCGGGCCGGGGTCATGGTTATTCAGCGGTTTTGCGCTGCCTGCCATGCCAACGCTGCTGCTCGCCCTTGAGCAGACGCTGGGCCACTCCCCGTTCCGTCACATGCTCACACCCGGCGGGCTAAGCATGTCCGCTGCATTGAGCAGTTGCGGACCGCTGGGCTGGATCACTGATCGTCACGGCTATCGCTACAGCGACGTGGACCCGCAAACCGGTCAGCCCTGGCCTGCGATGCCGGACGCTTTCATGCAACTGGCGCAGAGCGCCGCACTCGCCGCCGGCTATCGCGGTTTTGTGCCTGACGCCTGCCTGATCAATCGCTATATACCCGGCGCAAAGATGTCGCTGCATCAGGACAAGGACGAGCACGACCATCGCTGGCCCGTGGTCTCGGTGTCATTGGGTATCCCGGCGATCTTCCAGTTCGGCGGCATGCAACGCAGCGACAAGACCCGGCGCATTTCACTGTTTCATGGTGACGTGGTGGTATGGGGCGGCGAAGACCGGCTGCGCTTCCACGGCATCTTGCCGATAAAGCAGGCTGAACACCCATTGCTGGGCGAGCAACGGATCAACCTGACGTTCCGAAAGGCCGGTCGCGATAGCTGACAGGCCTTCTAAGCCCCCTCAAGCGCCCCTGAAGTCCGTGTCAACGCAGGACAGACCGCTCGATGCAGGTTCAGCGCGGTATTGATAATGCCAATGTGACTGAACGCCTGCGGGAAATTGCCCAGCATCCGACCATCCTTCGGATCATATTGCTCCGCGAGTAGCCCGACGTCATTGCACAAACCGCACAACCGCTCGAACAGCGCTGCGGCGTCATCGGCCCGGCCCAGCAGCACGTAGGCATCGGCCAGCCAGAACGAACAGACCAGAAAGGTCCCTTCGCGTCCTGCCACCCCATCGACGCTGCGCTCATTGTCGTAGCGCAGTAACAGGCCATCCTGCATCAGCGTGCGCTCGATCTGCGCGACAGTGCCGATGACACGAGGGTCTTCGGGTGGCAAAAAACCGGTCAGGACAATCTGCAGCAAACTGGCATCGACCTCTGTCGAACCGTAGGTCTGCACGAAACTGCCCAGTTCGGCATCAAAGCCGTGGCGACAGACATCCGCATGGATTTCGTCCGCCACTCGCCGGTAGTGTTCCGCCAGAGCACGATCTTCTTCGCCTTCGGCAGCCTGAGCGATCTGCGTGGCGTTGCGGTCGAAGGCCACCCAGGCCATGACTTTGGAATGGGTGAAGTGACGTGGTTCGGAGCGAATCTCCCAGATTCCGGCGTCCGGCAGGTGCCAGATCTTCGCCAGATAAGGCATCACCACCTTGGAAATAGCCACGCTGCGCGGGTGCTGCGGCATGCCGCCTTTAAGGGCCTGAATCATCGCATCTGCGACTTCGCCGTAGACATCCAGCTGAACCTGATTGGCCGCGCCGTTACCCACTCGCACTGGCAGCGAGTGCTCGTAGCCGCTCAACCACGGCAGTTCATATTCCTGCAAACGCCGCTCACCGCCCACGCCGTACATGATCTGTATCTGTTCCGGGTTGCCGGCAATCGACCGCAATAGCCAATCGCGCCAGGCGGTGGCTTCCTCGAAATAACCCAGATTCATGAAAGCCAGCAGGGTCATCGTCGCGTCGCGCAACCAGCAATAGCGGTAGTCCCAGTTACGCTCGCCGCCCAATTGCTCAGGCAACGAGGTCGTCACGGCGGCAACAATGCCGCCGGTGGGCGCATAAGTCATGGCCTTGAGGGTGATCAGCGAGCGTTTCACCTGCCCCGTCCACGGCCCGACATCAGGGCACCGATCAGAAAACTCGCGCCAGTAGGCTGCAGTGGTCTCGAGCGCATGATCGGGATCGATCTGTACGCGCAAAGGTTCGAAGGAAGGCTGGTACGCCAGAACGAACACCTTGCGCTCACCTTCCCCGACCTGAAATTGACTGGCGGTATGGTGATCCTGCGGATGCAAGGCCACCGGGCTGTGCAAAACCAGCATTTCGGGACCGGCCACCGCTGTCAACGTATGCGCGTCCTTGCGCTCGACCCACGGCACGCTGCTGCCGTAATCGAAGCGAATTGCAAGGTCTACGCCGAACTCCACCTGCCCGCTCAGCCCGACCACCATACGCACTACATGGCCGCTGGTGTTCATGGGCATGAAATCGATCAACATCGCGCGACCGTCACGGGTTTCGAAGACGGTCTCGAGAATCAGCGTCCCTTCACGATAACGGCGCTCAACCGCGATAACCTCGGCGCGTGGCGCGATCTTCCAGCGCCCGTGTTCTTCGCTGCCCAGCAATGCCGCAAAACAGGCCGTCGAGTCAAAGCGCGGAAAACACAACCAGTCCAGTGAGCCATCCCGGGCGACCAGGGCAGCTGTCTGACAGTTGCCCAGCAATGCGTAGTCTTCGATCAGTGCAGCCATTCAGAAATGCCCGTCTTGAGAGAGGGTTCGTCGACATGAACAACAGGCCGGTTCAGGCTGGCAGGATGTAACGCTCGATGGCTTTGGCAACACCGTCCTGCTCATTGCTATCTGTAACATGGTCCGCCTGTCCCTTGACTGTCTGCTCACCCTGCCCCATCGCGATGGACAACCCGGCCGCGTGAAACATCGCCACGTCGTTACCGCCATCACCGATGGCTGCGGTACGGGACAACTCGACACCCAGGTATTTCGCCAGCGCGACCAGTGCCGAGCCCTTGTTGGCGTCCAGCGCGGTCACGTCCAGGTAGTATTTTTGCGAGCGGGCGGCCAGCGCCAGGCCTTCGATCTGCGGGTTGAGCTGTGACTCCAGGGTCTTCAGCAGCTCGAAATCGGCACTGGCTGCGACGATCTTGTCGACGCGATCAAGGTACGACTCGAAACTCTCGACCTGAACATAATCGTAGCCCAGCGCGTCGCGCTCATGATCGACGTAGTCCGCGCCAGGGTCGAGCAGCAGCCACTGATCATCGGCAAACACCCAGATAGCGACGTTGTGCCCTGCGAACAACTCAAGGCAGGTCCTGACCGCAGCCGGATCAATACGATGAGCCGCGAGCAGGCTGCCATCGGGATGAGTGATGGTGCCGCCGTTGAAGGCCACCGTTGGCAGATCGACACCCAACGCTTCGATGACCTGGCGCATGGCCCTTGGCGGTCGGCTACTGGCCAGGGTGAAGTGGATGCCTGCCTGACGCAGGCGCCCGATCGCTTCGATGTTGACCTGACTCAAGCTGTGATCGCGGCGCAACAACGTGCCATCGATATCGGACAACAGAAACTGTACAGAGGATGAAGACGGCTCAGACATTCAGATCTCTCCACTCGCGACCATCACGGCTCAGCAACTCGTCACCCGCATCAGGTCCGTTCTTGCCAGCCTCATACGGCTGAACTTCAGGCTGGCTGGCCCAGGCATCAAGAAACGGCTGCAGAGCACGCCAGCCGTTTTCGATGTTGTCGGCACGCTGAAACAGGGTCTGGTCGCCGGTCAGACAGTCGTATATAAGGGTTTCGTAGCCGGTCGAAGGCTGCATCTCGAAGAAGTCCTTATAGGCAAAACCCAGCGCGATGTCCTCCATGTCCAGCGTCGGGCCGGGCCGTTTGGCGAACAGATCGAACCACATGCCTTCGTTGGGCTGAATCTGGATGCGCAGGTAGTTGGGCTTCAAACGATCGACTTCGGTGTCACGAAATTGCGCATAGGGCGCAGGTTTGAAGCAGATGGCGATTTCAGTGCTGCGGGCACTCATGCGCTTGCCTGTGCGCAGATAAAAAGGCACGCCCACCCAGCGCCAGTTGTCGACCATGACCTTGAGCGCCACATAGGTTTCCGTCGTACTGTCAGGCTCGACCCGATCTTCCTGGCGATAACCGACAACCTCCTTGTCGCCCATCGTGCCCTGCGCATACTGACCGCGTACCGAATTGGCCAGTGCTTCCTCTTTGTTCCACGGCCTGATCGCGCCCACCACCTTGGCTTTTTCGCCACGGACCGCGTCGGCACCGAAGGCCGCGGGGGGCTCCATCGCGACCATCGCCAGCAACTGGAACAGGTGATTGGGCACCATGTCGCGCAGTGCACCGGTGTGCTCGTAAAAACTGCCACGGGTCTCGACACCCACGGTTTCCGCGGCGGTGATCTGCACGTGGTCGATGTAGTGGTTGTTCCAGAACGACTCGAACAGGCCATTGGAGAAACGGCTGACCAGAATGTTCTGCACCGTCTCCTTGCCCAGGTAATGGTCGATCCGGTAGATCTGTTTTTCGCTCATGACCTTGAGCAGGCAGCCATTGAGCGCCACTGCACTGGCCAGATCGGAGCCGAACGGCTTTTCGATGATTACCCGGCGGAACCCGTCATCGGTTTCCTGCAGCAAACCGGACGACCCCAGGCGCTGGGCCACTTCGCTGAAGAACCGCGGCGCGGTGGCCAGATAAAACACCGCGTTTTTCGCACCGGTGCTCTCAATCTTGCTGGCGATGTCCTGATAGGTCGAATCATCCAGAAAGTCACCCTGCACATAGCTGATACGCTCGGCCAGCGTGCCCCACAACGCAGGATCGAGAGGGTCCTTGCCACCGCCGGCAATTTTGCCGGCGGCCTCGTCGCGAATGAAATTTTCGAGTTTTTTGGCGAAGTCCGCATCGCTGATCGCGTTGTGATCGACGCCGACGATGTGCAGCCCTTCATCCACCAGACCGTCGCGCGACAGGTTGTAAAGCGCCGGCATCAGCAGACGCTTGACCAGGTCACCATGTGCACCGAACAGAAACAGGGTGGTTGGGGGCGCAACTTCGGCTTTTTGCTCGGCACTGCCGCGCGACAGACCCATTACTTGGGTTCCTTGTGGCCACCAAATCCAAAGCGCATGGCAGACAGCATCTTGTCTGCATACGAGCTTGTCTGACGGGAGCGGAAGCGCGCGAACAAGGCGCTGGAGAGCACCGGAACCGGTACGGCCTGCTCGATCGCCGCCTCGATGGTCCAGCGTCCTTCACCACTGTCGGCGACCGAGCCGGAAAAAGCGTCGAGTTGCGGGTCAGTCGCCAGGGCATCGGCGGTCAGGTCGAGCAGCCAGGATGAAACCACACTGCCACGACGCCAGACCTCGGCAATGTCTGCAGTGTTGAGGTCGAAACGCTGCTCGGCCGGCAGATGCTCGGAGTTTTTCTGCTTGAGCAGGTCGAAGCCTTCGGCGAAGGCCTGCATCATTCCGTACTCGATGCCGTTGTGGATCATCTTCACGAAATGCCCCGAACCTGCAGGGCCTGAGTGGATGTAGCCACGCTCTGCGCGGTCGTCGGTCGAGGTACGACCGCGAGTGCGCTCGATCGAACCAAGGCCGGGTGCGAGGGACGCGAACAGCGGATCAAGACGCTCGACTGCCGCCACGTCGCCACCGATCATCATGCAGTAGCCGCGTTCAAGGCCCCAGACGCCACCGGACGTGCCGACATCGACATAGTGCAGGCCTTTTTCGCTCAGTTCCTGCGCACGACGAATGTCGTCCTTGTAGAAGGTGTTACCGCCATCGATGATCACGTCGTCGGCTTCAAGCAACTGACTGAGGGTCTGAATGGTGTCTTCGGTCGGAGCGCCTGCCGGGAGCATGACCCAGACTGCACGGGGCTTTTCCAGTGCACTCACCAGTTCCGCCAGATCAGCGACGGCAGTAGAGCCCTCATTGGCCAAGGCGCCGCGTGATGCCTCATCGCGGTCATACACCACTGTAGTGTGACCATCCAGCATCAGTCGCCGTGCAATGTTGCCGCCCATGCGGCCCAGTCCAATAATCCCAAGTTGCATGAAGGTGCTCCTTAAATCGTAAAAAGGTGCCCCACTTGCCGTCCAGCGCATCGACGGATAGCGAGCATGCTGTTTAGTCAAGCGAGGCAGAACGTCGGTTCCCTTGCAAGAAGGTGAAGACAGGATCGCCCTCCGATGGTGCATTTTGTCGCGATTAATAAACATTCGCGACAATTAAAAATAAAAAAGTTCCAAAATCATGCAAAAGAAATCAGAATCGGTGCCGATAGAGAGGTAAGCAGCGGCGCTCATGGATTGAAAGTCATTGCCACGGACCTTTCTGAGGTTGAATCCGCCATTTGCGAGGTGAGCAATGGGCACTGTACTACCAGCACTTGCACCACAGACCCTTTATGTCACGATCCGTCGCGACGAATTGCGTGCATTGAAAGAAGAACGCGAGCAGTTGCAGCGAAAAGTGGCTCACTTGACCATGATGCTGCAGCAAAGCCAGCTGCCTGCACCCGGTAAGATGCTTCAAGCCTGACCGCAGTTGCACTACCCTTCAGACCGCCCCGTGGCAAGCCCGATATGCTGGCTTGCCCGCTTGATCTGATGCTTCGCACAATCTTCTCCGCTTCTCCCTCCCCCGCCCGACCTGCTGCAGGCGCCCGCCACATTGGCTAGAGCGACTTCTGCCAGAACATCGCACGCCCCATTTCAGGGTTCAGCTGATAATTATCGAAGCCTAGCTTTTTATAAGCGCCTTGCGCCACGTCGTTGCCCTCGAGCACTTCAAGGGTCAGCTTGCAGCAACCGCGTTGACGGGCAATTTCTTCCACTTTGAGCAACATTTTGTGGCTGATACCCAGACCACGATATTGCGAGACCACCGCCACGTCATGAATGTTGACCAGAGGGCGGCAAGCAAAGGTTGAAAAACCTTCGAAGCAGTTGACCAGCCCGACCGGCTCGCCGGAAATAAAGGCCAGCACGCTGAAGGCATGTGGACGCTTGGCCAGCTCTATGGCCAGTTGCTGCCGGGTATCACTGGACAGCGACTTGCCCGCCCCCATGACATCCATCGAATATTCGTTCAAGACAAATCCGATTGCGTCAGCGTGCACAGGATTTGTATAACTCGCTTGCAGTACCAGTACCTCGGGGGCTTCCATTTCCATCCTCGTCAATTCAATCAGAGTGATTCAGTGAAATCAGTCAAAGGGGCGTTTATCAGGACCAGCGCCAAGGCTGGGACGGCTGGTCCGATTCTATCCTGCCCCGCTCCAAAATGTTCCAGCACAAATGTAGGAAATTTCTCCCCATGCCCGGAGATTGAACATCAGGCGCACCCGGAAAAGGCGCGCTGCACCGATGAGGCTCGTCACCCCCTCGCTTGACTACCCTTCTGTTATAAAAACGAAGCACTTGGCAGGTATTGTCGAACGATCCGACGACCGGTCATGTGCAGCGCAGCCTCGAAATCGAGCCCGAAAAAAACGCATCGACTGCCGGGCCGGCTCTTGCAGCATGCCCATCGCTGCGGCGTCGAAGCCCATGCCAGACATTCGTAAATAAAAAAGTCGAAACTTCTCAAAAACCGCCGGGTCAGGTGAATAGAGCATCTATGCTATTGGCTGACATCCGGTTATGGCGACATCACGCCGCTTGGTCACTGCGCATAATCGAAACGGGTATTGATCTTGCGTAGTGCACGTATGTGTACCCGGCCATAGGAAATGGCCAATAAAAATCAAAGTGATGCACCAAGACTGTTTAAGGGGAAAAATCGATGATTAGCGCTGCTGTCAAAACCCAGAAGGGAGAGAGTTTTAACCAGCCAGTTGGCGAGCTGACTCATCTGCCGATCTTTGCTGCCAAGAGCGTTACTTCGCTGCAATTGCCGACCTCGACCGTTCAACCGACCATGTCTCAGGTCAACAGGCGCAAAGTGCTGTTCGTGACCTCCGAACTGGCCGACCTGGTGAAAACCGGCGGGCTGGGCGATGTGTCTGCCGCACTGCCACGCGCCATGCGCCACCTGCACGACGTTCGTGTTCTGATTCCTGGTTATCCGCAAGTGATCAACAGCGGCAACCCGATCCATATCATCAGCCAGCTGGGTGGGCATGCTGCACTGCCGCCCTGCAAGGTTGGGCGTATGGATATGAAAGATGGCTTGGTCATCTACGTGCTGATCTGCCCGGAACTGTACGAGCGCGAAGGCACGCCTTACGCTGACACTAACGGCCGCGACTGGTCCGACAACCACATCCGTTTTGCCCGTCTGGGCCTGGCCGCTGCCGAGTTTGCTGCTGGCGAAGTGAAAAGCCAGTGGTGCCCCGAGCTGGTTCACGCCCACGACTGGCCTGCCGGTCTGGCGCCGGCTTACATGCGCTGGCGCGGACAGTCCACGCCGAGTATTTTCACGGTTCACAACCTGGCCTATCAAGGCACCGTGAGTACTGCGTCGAGCCGTGAACTGGGCATCCCGGATGAGGCGATCACCCCGGAAGGCATGGAATTTTACGGCAAGCTGTCGTTCATCAAGGCCGGCATGGCGTTCGCGAACCACATCACCACGGTCAGCGCCACTTACGCCCGGGAAATCACCACACCTGAATTCGGCTGCGGCCTTGAGGGCTTTTTGCAGAGCAAGGCCGACAAAGGTCAGCTCAGCGGCATTCCCAACGGTATCGATGAAAGCTGGGACGCCGCCACTGACGAACACCTGATCTGTCACTTCGCGCCCAATGAGTGGACGCGCAAGGAAATCAACGCCGATTACGTCCGCGAGCTGTTTGAGCTGGACGCCTCCAGCGGGCCGCTTTACGCGGTGGTTTCGCGCCTCGTTTACCAGAAAGGCCTGGACCTGACCATCGGCGTGGCCGAGCACATCGTCAACAACGGTGGGCAGATTGCAATCATCGGCCGCGGGGAGCCCGAAGAAGAAGATGCCATGCGCGAACTGGCGGCACGCTTTCCTGGCCGTATCGGTGTGCGTATCGGTTTCAACGAAACCGATGCACGACGCATGTTTGCCGGCAGTGATTTTCTGCTGATGCCGTCGCGCTATGAACCCTGCGGCTTGAGCCAGATGTACGCCCAGCGTTTCGGCTCGCTGCCTGTCGCCCGCAACACCGGCGGCCTGGCGGACACCATCGAGGATGGCGTTACCGGCTTTCTGTTCAATGAATCAACCGTCGAAAGCTACACCGAAGCCCTGAACCGCACGTTTCAGGTCTTCGCTCACCCGGAACTGCTCAATGCCATGCGCTGCCGCGCAATGGCTGCCCCCTTCAACTGGCATCAGGCAGTGGAGCCCTACGCAGAGCTTTATCGCGACCTGTTGAAGAAAAACGTGAGCATGACCAGCAACTAACCAGGTTAAGGATTAATGGATGCCCCTGCGTACAGACGATAACTGGCGCCACGGCGCCGTTTTGTTGGACCCTGAACACACCCGGTTTGCCCTCTGGGCACCGGATGCCTCCTACGTAAGTGTCGAACTGCAGGATGGCCAGTCTCTGGCCATGCTGCCCCAGCCAGAAGGCTGGTTCGTGCTTGAGGCCCGCTGCAAGGCGGGTACTCGATACCGCTTCAAAGTCGACCATACGCTCGAAGTGCCAGACCCGGCATCGCGTGCGCAGGTCGATGACGTTCATTCGCAAAGCATCGTGGTCGATCCCCAGGCCTATTCGTGGCAAAACACCGCATGGAATGGTCGTCCGTGGCATGAGGCTGTCATCTATGAGCTGCACGTCGGCGCAATGGGCGGCTATGCAGCGGTCGAGAAGCATCTTGCGCGCCTCGCCGCGCTGGGCATCACCGCCATTGAGCTGATGCCGCTGGCGCAGTTCCCCGGTGATCGCAACTGGGGCTATGACGGCGTTCTGCATTATGCCCCGCAGTCTTCATACGGCACTCCCGAACAGCTCAAACACTTGATCGACACCGCACATGGCGTTGGCCTGATGGTGATTCTGGACGTGGTGTACAACCACTTCGGTCCGGACGGCAATTACCTGGGCAGTTACGCCAAGGAGTTTTTCCGCAGCGACCTGCACACCCCCTGGGGCGACGCAATTGATTTCAGGCGCCCGCAAGTGCGGGATTTCTTCGTCGACAATGCCCTCATGTGGCTGCTCGAATACCGCATCGACGGGCTGCGCATGGACGCCGTCCACGCCATTCGCGACGAGACCTTCCTGCCCGAGTTCGCCACCCGCGTGCGCGAGCGGATCGAACCGTCCAGGCATGTGTGGCTGAACCTTGAAAACGAGTTCAATCAGGCCAGCCTGCTCGACAAGGGTTTCGACGCGCAATGGGACGATGACGGGCACAACACGCTGCACGTGCTGTTGACCGGCGAAACCGATGCCTATTACTCGGATTTCGCCAAAGAGCCGACCCACAAGCTTGCGCGCCTGCTCGGCGAAGGTTTTGTCTACCAGGGTGAACAGACGCGTCACGGGCACACCCGAGGCGAGCCCAGCGGCCACCTTGCACCCAGCGCCTTTGTGCTGTTCCTGCAGAACCACGACCAGATCGGCAACCGTGCGCTCGGCGAGCGTCTGCCACAGCTCTGTTCCCCTGATGCGCTCAGGGCTGCGACTGCGCTGTTGTTGCTCTCGCCGATGATTCCGCTGATGTTCATGGGCGATGAATGGGCCGCGAGCGAACCCTTCCTGTTTTTCACCAGCCATCACGGCGAGCTGGCCGATGCCGTGCGTGAAGGGCGTCGCAAGGAGTTCGCCGACTTCGCAGCGTTTGCCGATCCAGAAAAGCGCGAGCACATTCCTGATCCCAACGACATCAAGACCTTCGAGGCCTCCCGCCCGGCGTTCTCAGCGACAGAACTGCAGACCGAGAAAGGTCTGGAACACCGTCAATGGGTCGATTACTACGCGCAATTGCTGGCCTTGCGTCATCAGGAAATCGTCCCGCGCCTTCAGGGTGCGAGCTTCCTCAACACCGAGATCCTTGGCGACAAGGCGGTCAGTGCACGCTGGACGCTGGGCGACGGCAGTGTGCTGCGTATCGACCTGAACCTCAGCGAACAGCCTGTTGCAACCACGCCTGCGCCACATGCCCGGGAGATTTTCTCCAGCGCTGCGAAATCGTCCGAACTTTCCCCTGACGCAATCCTCAATCCTTACACGGCCATTGTCAGCCTGACAGCAAGTGATGTTCTGGAGGAACAGGATGAACAATGAGCAATTGGAGAGGCTTGCGACCGAGGCAGGACTGTCGGTGCACTGGGTCGATGCCAACGCCAGGCCACAGGTCGTCAGCCCTGATGTGCTGCGCAAGGTTCTGGAAGCGCTGGGCTATCCTGCTGAAAGCGGTGAGGCCATTGATGCCAGCCTGCAAAAACTGCAGCTCGCCCGTCATGGCGCAAGCGCCCCACCCCTGCTGACGGTCGATCAGGACAGCAATCTGGACCTGTCGGAATGGTTTGCGGCGCAAACACCGTTCACGCTGCACCTTGAAGACGGCTCTTCGATTGACGCCACGCTGACCGCAAGCGGCGAATTGCCAGCACTTGCGCCCGTCGGCTATCAACAGCTGGAAATTGCCGGCCAGCACCTGACCCTCGCTGTTGCCCCGAAAACCTGCTTCAGTATGGCAATGGCTGTCGATGCGCCAGTGCCACGCGGCTGGGGCCTGACGGCGCAGCTTTACAGCCTGCGCCGCGAAGGTGATGGCGGCTTCGGCGACACGGAGGCACTGGAAATGCTGGTGCGTTCGGCCGGTGAGCGCGGAGCCGATGCGCTGGGCATCAGCCCCATTCACGCCATGTTCGCCAACGACCCACGCCGTTACAGCCCGTACTCGCCGTCCAGCCGGCTGTTCCTTAACAGCCTGTATGCCGCGCCGGGCGCAGTTCTCGGCGAGCGTGCCTGGCTCCAGGCAATCGAAGATGCAGGCGTAAGTGAAGAAATGGCACGCCTGGAAACACTGTCCTTGATCGACTGGCCAAGCGCAGCAAACGCCAAATGGAAAGCGTTTCACGCCCTTTACGACGTGTTCAGCACCGGCGCGCATCCACTGCACGAAGACTTCAACAGTTTCCGCCACAGCGGTGGTGAAGCGCTGGAAAATCATTGTCGCTTTGAAGCCCTGCGCGCCGAATCGGCCACGCTGGGTATCAGCGAAAACTGGCACGAATGGCCGGACACATTCAAGGATCCGCGCAGTCAGGCTGTCGCGCAATTTGCCGAAACACATGGCGAGCAGATCAGCTTCCATGCCTTTGCCCAATGGCTGATTGCCCGTGGCCTTGAGCGTGCGCAGGTTGCCGCGCGCAGCAGCGGCATGCGCATCGGCCTGATTGCCGACCTGGCCGTGGGTGCCGATGGTGCCGGTAGCCAGGCCTGGAGCCGTCAGGATGAGTTGCTCTCGGCCCTGACCGTCGGCGCGCCGCCCGATATCCTCAACCGCGCCGGACAAAGCTGGGGCATCTCGGCTTTTTCACCGGATGGCCTAAAGCGCAACGGGTTTCGTGCCTTCATTGAAATGCTGCGTGCCAACTTCGCCCATGCTGGCGGGTTGCGCATCGACCACGTCATGGGGCTGCAGCGTTTGTGGGTTATCCCGCAGGGTTCGCCGCCCAGCGAAGGTGCCTACCTCAATTTTCCGCTCGACGACATGCTGCGCCTGCTGAGCCTTGAATCCTGGCGGCACAAGGCAATCGTGCTGGGCGAAGACCTCGGCACCGTTCCTGAAGGCCTTAGCGAGAAACTCAGCGCACGGGCGATTCTGGGCATGCGCGTACTGTTGTTCGAACAGAACAACGGCCAGTTCAAACCGATCCTCGATTGGTCCGATCAGGCACTGGCCACCACCAGCACGCATGACCTGCCGACGCTGGCAGGCTGGCTCAGCGAGCTGGACATCGAATGGAACGCCCGCCTGGGTCACATCGATGAACAGCACGAAGCCCAATGGCGTGATGAACGTGTGCGCGAATACCACAGCTTGCGTCGCGCCTTGAGCCAGAACATCGAAGAGATGCCCGCCGACAGCGAGGACCCGGAGCAGATTATCGACGCGAGTGTGCGTTATCTGGGCCACACGCGTGCGCCACTGGTGCTGCTGCCAATGGAGGATGCACTGGGTGTCGAGGAGCAGGCCAATCTGCCCGGCACCATCGATAGCCACCCGAACTGGCGCAGGCGCCTGCCCGGCACTGCTGCCTCCCTGCTTGATCATCCACATGCTGCTCGACGACTGGAATTGCTGTCCCAATCCCGGCTGCAAGCTGCGGAGCGTGACCGATGAACCGTCCACTACAGCCTTTGCGCGCCACCCAGCGCCTGCAATTTCATAAAGACTTCACCCTTGATGACGCCGTGCCACTGGTGCCCTACTTCGCCAGCCTTGGCATCAGTCATATCTATGCGTCGCCATTGCTCAAGGCCCGCGCGGGCTCCATGCATGGCTACGATGTAGTCGACCCGACCGTCATCAACCCGGAGCTGGGCGGCGAACCTGCCCTGTTGCGCCTGGTATCGACCCTGCGCGAACACGGCATGGGCCTGATACTTGATATCGTGTCCAACCACATGGCCGTCGGCGGCGCCGATAACCCATGGTGGCTGGACCTGCTGGAGTGGGGGCGTCGCAGCCCTTACGCAGATTTCTTCGACATCCAGTGGAACTCCCCGGACCCGCTGCTGGAAGGCCAATTGTTGCTGCCGTTTTTGAGCACTGATTACGGCACCGTGCTGCAGGCCGGAGAAATCCCCTTGCGCTTCGACGCCGAGCGCGGCGCGTTTTACATCGAGCACTACCAGCATCACTTCCCGATCTGCCCGCTGACGTATGACTTGTTATTGCAGACAGTGGAACACCCGCAACTGAAGGAAGTGGCGCAGCGCTTCACCGCGCTGGCCCAATACCCGCAGGCGTATGAACGCGCACGTCAGGCGAGGGCCGAGTTGGCTGAACTGGCCAAGGATGCGCAGGTTTCGCAGGCTATCGAGCAGATTCTTGCGCACTTCGACTCCAGCAAACCGGAGGGTTTCCAGCGTCTGCATCAGTTGCTTGAACGTCAGCATTATCGTTTGGCCAGCTGGCGTACCGCTGGTGATGACATCAACTGGCGGCGCTTTTTCGACATCAACGAGCTGGGCGGCTTGCGCGTCGAGCGGCCGCAGGTCTTCGAGGCCACTCACGGCAAAATCTTTCAGTTGATCGCGGACGGCCTGGTTGACGGGCTGCGTATCGATCACATTGACGGCCTGGCCAACCCGCGCGGCTATGGCCGCAAATTGCATCGCCGGGTCAAAAGTCTGTTGAAGCAGCGCCCTGCCGAGGCGCAAATTGAACATTTGCCGATCTTCGTCGAGAAAATCCTCGGCCCGGATGAGCCGCTGCGCGAGGACTGGAGCGTAGACGGCACGACCGGTTACGAATTCATGAATCAGGTGTCGCTGCTGCAACACGATCCCAAGGGCGAAGAGCCGCTGGGCGAGCTGTGGAGCCGACTGGCAGAGCGTACCGCTGACTTTGATCAGGAAGTGCTGGTGGCCCGCGATCTGGTGCTGCACGGCACGCTGGCGGGCGATTTCGAGAACGTCGCGCAGTCATTGCTGCAAGTGGCACGCAGCGACCTGATGAGCCGCGACCTGACACTGGGGGCGATTCGCCGGGCCTTGCTGGCGCTGGTGGTGAATTTCCCGATCTACCGCACCTACATTTCGGTGTGCGGTCGCTCTGAACAAGATGATCGTTACTTCCAGCAGGCCATGGAAGGCGCTCGTACCACGCTGAACGAAGGCGACTGGCCGGTGCTCGATTATCTGGCACGCTGGCTGGGCGGCGAGTCATGGCGACAACTGCCGCGCGGGCACCTGCGCAAGCTGTACAAGAATGCCTGCGTGCGCTTCCAGCAGTTGACCTCCCCTGTCGCCGCCAAGTCGGTCGAGGACACCTCTTTCTACCGCTCTGCGGTGCTGCTGTCGCGCAACGATGTGGGCTTTCATCCGCAGCATTTCAGCGCCCCGGTGGAGGACTTCCACGCAGTCTGCCTGGAGCGTCTGGAAAAATTCCCTGACAATTTGCTGACCACCGCCACCCATGACCACAAGCGCGGCGAAGACACCCGTACACGCCTTGCGGTACTGAGTGAATGTGCGCCGTGGTACGCCGAACAGGTTGAGCGCTGGCGACAGCTGGCCGTGCCGCTGAAAGGTGACGAGCCCGCTATCAGTGCGGGCGATGAGTTGATGCTCTATCAGGCACTGCTGGGCAGCTGGCCGCTAAGCCTGGAAGGCGAACAAGCCCATCAGGATTACGCCAAGCGTATGGTCCAGTGGCAGGAAAAAGCCCTGCGCGAAGCCAAGCTGCAAAGCAGCTGGAGCGCGCCTAACCAGCCTTACGAAACGGCCTGCCGCGAGTTTCTGGATCGCCTGCTGCTCGCGCCAGAAGCGCTTGCGCTGCGTCAGTCCCTGAGTGCGACGGCCAACCGTATTGCCACCGCTGGTGCGCTCAACAGTCTGGCGCAAACCTTGCTACGCTTGAGCGTGCCCGGCGTGCCCGATTTGTATCAGGGCGCCGAGTTCTGGGATTTTAGTCTGGTGGATCCGGACAACCGCCGGCCGGTGGATTATGCAGCCCGGCAGAAGGCGCTGGCGCAGGACGCTAGCGCTGCCGACCTGTTGAGCAACTGGCAGGATGGCCGGATCAAACAGGCGCTGATCTCGAAGGTGCTGAACCTGCGGGCCCAGTACCCGGCGCTGTTCAGTGAGGGGAGCTACCAGCCCCTTGAGATAAAGGGGAGCCACGCCGATCAGGTGATGGCGTTTGCCCGGGAGACGCAAGGAGTGCGCGCTGTCATCGTAGTCCCACGCATAAGCAGTGAACTATTGGGTACCGCACAAACTCCATTGATTAATGCTGCCAATTGGGGCGACACGCGGATAATGTTGCCGTTTGCCGATTCCGATTCTGACTGGAAGGGGCTCTTTTCTGACGTTGTGGTAATGACTGATCGGGAAATACCGCTCAGTGCAGCGCTTGAAAGATTTTCCGTCAATTTGCTTATTCAAACTACGTAATAGCTGGGAGTCTCAAGATGAGTGCAGACGAAAAAAGAATTCGCGATTTTGCCTATCAGATCTGGGAATCGGAAGGTAAACCCTCCGGTCATGATGAGCGTCACTGGGAAATGGCGCGCAAGCTGGCAGAGGCCGAGGCACTGGCACCCAACAAGTCCACCGTGCGCAAATCCACCAAACCGAAACTGCCTGAGGTAGACAGCGCCAAGGCGCCTGCCAAAGGCGCGGCCAAGCCGGTGGCCAAGTCGGCTCCTGCGCCAAAGCCTGCGGCCGACAGCAAACCCAAGGCAGCGCCTAAAGCAGCTCCGAAGCCTGCGGCCAAGCCGGCTGCAAAACCGGCAACTGCGGCGGCGTCCAATGCGCCGGCCAAAAAAGATGCACCTGCCAAACCTGCTGCTGCCAAGAAGCCGCGCAAGCCGTCAAATTCTTGAAACTCTTCTGGCTCGGTGCCAGTCCATTGTTACAGGTCCCGCTCTGATCCAGAGACGGGACCTGCTGCAACCCCATACTTTATCTTCGATGTTGGAGCCCCTGCGGCTTCGATAGCGGTCTTGGCCGCTCAGAAAATCATTAGACGTCAGGAAGGCACCATGAATACGAAGTCAACTCCAGCGGCAGATGAAAGCTCCGCTTCGCACGACAGTTCTGCCAGCACCCCGACGCGCATTCGTGAAGGGCTTCCCTTCCCTCTCGGTGCCAGCTGGGATGGTCTGGGTGTAAACTTCGCCCTGTTCTCGGCCAACGCCACCAAAGTCGAACTCTGCCTGTTCGATTCGACCGGTGAAGTAGAGCTGGAGCGTATCGAGCTTCCGGAATACACCGACGAGATCTACCACGGCTATCTGCCCGACGCTCACCCTGGGCTGATTTACGGCTACCGTGTTTATGGTCCTTACGATCCGAAGAACGGCCATCGCTTCAACCACAACAAATTGCTGATCGACCCGTACGCCAAGCAGTTGGTCGGTGAGCTCAAATGGTCGGAAGCGTTGTTCGGCTACACCATCGGCCATGCTGACGGCGACCTGAGCTTCGACGAGCGCGACAGCGCGCCGTTCGTGCCAAAAAGCAAGGTGATTGACGAGGCCTACACTTGGGGCCGCGATCAGCGCGTCGGTACGCCGTGGGACAAGACCATTTTCTATGAGACCCACGTGCGCGGCATCACCATGCGCCACCCTGAGGTCGCGGAAGAGTTACGCGGTACGTTTGCAGGCCTGGGATCAGCGCCCGTCGTCGATCACATCCGCAAGCTGGGCGTGACGTCTGTCGAGCTGCTGCCGATCCATGCGTTCGTCAACGATCAGCATTTGTTGCAAAAAGGCATGACCAACTACTGGGGCTATAACAGCATCGCGTTCTTCGCCCCGGACCCGCGCTACCTGGCCAGCGGCAAGATCGCCGAGTTCAAGGAAATGGTCGCACACCTGCACCATGCAGGCCTGGAGGTCATTCTCGACGTGGTCTACAACCACACCGCCGAAGGCAACGAGCTGGGTCCGACCCTGTCGATGCGCGGTATCGACAACGCCTCATATTACCGGCTGATGCCGGACGACAAACGCTATTACATCAACGATTCCGGTACCGGCAACACCCTCGACCTGAGCCACCCTTGCGTATTGCAGATGGTCACCGACTCGCTGCGTTATTGGGCGTCGGAAATGCACGTCGACGGCTTCCGTTTCGACCTGGCAACCATTCTCGGTCGTTACCACGATGGTTTCGATGAGCGTCACAGCTTCCTGGTTGCGTGCCGTCAGGACCCGGTCCTGCGTCAGGTCAAACTGGTCGCCGAGCCTTGGGATTGCGGCCCGGGTGGCTATCAAGTGGGCGGCTTCCCGCCGGGCTGGATGGAATGGAACGACAAGTTCCGTGACACCGTGCGGGCCTTCTGGAAAGGCGACGAAGGCCAACTGGCCGACTTCGCTGCACGCATGACCGCTTCGGGCAACATGTTCAACCAGCGCGGTCGCCGCCCTCAGGCGTCGGTGAACTTCATCACTGCGCACGATGGCTTCACGCTGCACGACCTGGTGTCGTACAACGACAAGCACAACGAGGCCAACGACGAAAACAACCAGGACGGCAGCAATAACAACGTGTCCTGGAACCACGGCGTCGAAGGTCCGACCGAAGACCCGGAAATCAACACCCTGCGTCTGCGCCAGATGCGTAACTTCTTCGCCACATTGCTGCTGGCTCAAGGCACGCCGATGATCGTTGCCGGTGATGAATTCGCGCGCACTCAGCACGGCAACAACAATGCCTATTGCCAGGACAGTGAAATTGGCTGGATCAACTGGGACCTGGACGAAGACGGCGAAGCGCTGCTCAAGTTCGTCACCCGTGTGATCAAGTTGCGTCAGAGCTACCCTATCCTGCGTCGTAGCCGCTTTTTGGTCGGCGACTACAACGAAGAAATCGGCGTCAAGGACGTAACCTGGCTTGCGCCAAGTGGCGAAGAAATGAGTGTCGAGCAGTGGCACGATGCCAACGGCCGCTGCCTGGGCATGCTGATGGATGGCCGCGCGCAGGAAACCGGCATTCGTCGTCCGGGTGCCGACGCCACGCTGCTGTTGGTGGTCAACTCGCACCATGACGGCGTCAACTTCACCTTGCCGCAAGTACCGGAAGGCACCCATTACGAGTGCCTGATCGACACTAATCAGGACGATGCACGCAGCAAGGAGCAGTTTGCGTTCGGTTCGCATTACACCGTCACCCCACGTTCGCTGCTGCTGTTTGAAGTCAAGCGTGAAGATCAGCAATGACTGATGCCTTGAGTGAGTTTCTCGACTGGCGCAAGCATGGCTATGCCGATACGCGTGCGCTGGGCGAGTGCTTGCAGGCACTGGTCAATGAAGGTCTGGACCAACTCCCCCTGCCTGCCTGCGGTCAGACTCTTGAGCGCTGGCAGGCGCTGGCCTGCGTGGCAGGCCACGACCTGGGGTTGTGCAAGTTGTACGAGGGGCACACAGATGCATTGGCGATCATGGCCGAACTGGGTGCCCCGCCCCCCGAACAATTCAGCACCTGGGGCATGTGGGCGGCAGAGCCGCCGCAGGCGCGGGTGACATTAAGTGGCAAAGGCGATTCGCTTCGCCTGAACGGCCGCAAGGCCTGGTGCTCAGGCGCGAATGCCCTGAGCCACGCATTGATCACCGTATGGGACGAAGCGCATCGCCAGCAACTGGTTGCGGTGCGCCTCGATCAACCCGGTGTGCACATCACCAAAGATGGCTGGCGTGCAGTGGGCATGGGTGCCACGGGCAGCGTCGAGGTGGTGTTCGAGAATGCCGACGGACAGCTTGTCGGCGCACCCGGCGGCTACCTGCAAAGACCCGGTTTCTGGCACGGCGGCATCGGCATCGCAGCCTGCTGGTATGGCGCGTCCCGCTCCATTGCGCAGCGCCTGCTTGCGCACATCGGCAAACGTGAAGAGCCGCACGCCCTCGCCCATCTGGGCGCGGTAGACGTGGCGTTGCACGCTGCAATTGACGTCCTGCGTGCCGCTGCCGTGCACCTGGATCAGGCACCGACGGAACCCGCTGAAATTCTGGCCCGGCGCTGCCGAGCCTATGTCGAGCAGTCCGCAGAGCTGGTCATTCAACATGTAGGCCGCGCAGTCGGCGCTGGCCCTTACTGCAAGGACCCGCACTTCGCCCGATTGATTACCGATCTGCCGGTCTTTTTACGACAAAGCCACGCCGAGCAGGATCTGGCGGCGCTGGGCCAGTTGGCTGGCAAGCAGTCGCAGGCTGTCCGGCCCTGGTCATTATGAGAGTGCATGTATGAAAGTGTACGGTCATGAGTGAAGCCTTTGTAGTGAGCGACAACGCATCGGACCAAGGCACACCGCTGGCCGCCTGGAATGCCTCGGCCAGACTGGGCGCATTGCCGGCGATCACCGCCGACCTGCTGGTGCCGCCCAACTGCAGGGCGGTGATCATCGCCCCGCACCCGGATGATGAAATACTTGGCTGCGGCGGCCTGATGAGCCAATTGGCGCAACTGCAACGCAACCTGCTGCTGATTTCGGTGACCGACGGCACCGCCAGCCATCCGGGCTCGGCGCTCTGGCCTGTCGAGCGCCTTGCAGACTGCCGTCCTCAGGAAAGCGCACAAGCCCTGAACCGTCTCCAAATCCCCCTTGAACAGCTCGCCTGGACAAGAGGCGGCTTTGCAGATGGCACGCTTGGCGAACATGAAGACCGGCTGGTGGAGTTTCTTGCCCAGCAGTTGGGGCCCACCGATGTGGTGTTTGCCACTTGGGCAGGCGACGGCCACCCCGATCATGAAGCCGTCGGCCGCGCCAGTGCCAGAGCCTGCGCCATAACCGGCGCGCAGCTTCACGAAGTACCGATCTGGGCCTGGCACTGGGCTGACCCCGAGGACGAGCGTTTGCCCTGGGATCGTGCTCGCAAACTGTTGCTGGACCCCACGACACTCGCGCACAAACGCAGTGCGGCTCAGGCTTTTACCAGTCAGTTGCAGGGCGACCCCGCCATCGGCTTGGCGCCGGTACTGCCCGAGGCTGTTCTGGAGCGCCTGCTGCAACCCTTTGAGGTGGTGTTTACATGAGCGTCGCCGACAGCTATTTCGATGAGTTATTCCGCAACAACGACGACCCGTGGGCGTTCAAACAGCGCTGGTACGAGCGACGCAAGCGCGCCCTGACGCTCGCCGCCCTGCCCCGCGAGCGCTACAGGGCGATATTCGAGCCCGGTTGCGCCAATGGCGAACTCAGCGCCGACCTTGCCGAACGCTGCGACATGCTGGTGTGTTGTGACACATCGACCCAGGCAGTCGAACTGGCGCGCCAGCGTCTGGCAGATGTGCCCCATGCCAGAGTTGTGCAAGCCCGCTTGCCGCACCAATGGCCGGCGGGGCAGTTTGATCTGATCGTCTTCAGTGAACTGGGTTATTACCTGGACGCCGCTGACCTGCATCGCCTGATCGACTGCGCATTGGCGGCGCTGTCGCCGGATGGCCAACTGCTCGCCTGTCACTGGCGCCCGGACATCGAGGGCTGCCCGCTGAACGCGCAGGCGGTCCACGCGATCCTGGCCGAACGGCTATCCATGCACCGACTTTTCAGTCATCACGAACAGGATTTTCTGCTGGACCTGTGGAGTCGTGATGGAACCTCCGTGGCAGAACAGGAATTCTCCGATGATCGGCATATTGATCCCGGTGCACAATGAAGAGCAGCTACTCGACTTGTGTCTCGAAACGATAAAACAGGCTGCCGCGCACCCGGCCCTCAAGGGCGAGCAGGTGGAAGTGCTGGTGGTTCTCGACAGTTGCACTGATCGCTCGGCTGAGATCGCACGCGCGCACGGCGTGATGATTCTCGAAGTGACGGCACGCAATGTCGGGCAGGCACGCGCTGAAGGTGCTGCATTCCTGCTCGACAGAGGCGCACGCTGGCTCGCATGCACCGATGGCGACAGCAGCGTGGCCAGTGACTGGCTGGCTGAGCAATTGGCACTGGATGCCGACGCCGTATGCGGAACCGTCACACTCGGAGACTGGAACAATGACATCTCGGCCCCCGCCCGGGCGGCTTACCTTAAGCATTACCAGCAACGTGATGGTCATCGACACATTCACGGGGCCAATCTGGGCGTGAGTTCGATTGCCTACATCAGCGCGGGCGGGTTTCCGTCACTGACCTGCCACGAAGATGTCCATCTGGTACGCCAGCTGGAACTGATCGGCGCGCGAATCGCCTGGAGCTGCCGCCCAAGAGTGACGACTAGCACGCGCCTGAACTCCAAGGCCAGAGGCGGATTCGGCGACTACCTGAGCTCGCTGAACGCCTGAGCGGCTGTCGCTGATGCCGACTACAGGCTGCACATCACTGATGATGGGCAGTTTGCATGCCTGAATGATCAGCATCGGCGGAATTGAGTGCTGCGCTGAAAAACCGCACGGCTTCGGCACTCAGGTTGCGGTGAATGTCTTCGCGGTCCACACCGTCCGGGTCGTTGCACAGTAACGGGGCGGCCTCGCGTTGCTCGTCACTGCACGGTGCCATGAAGACAAAGTGCCCTGCCCCCGCCAACAGCTTGTAGTCCGGTGCCTGTGGCAGCTTGCGCGCCAGCGCTTCGGCATTTCTGTCGAGCGCCAACAGTTGATCGTCATCGCCGGCGTACATCAGCACCGGCACATGGACATCACCCAGTGTGTGACGGCCAAACATCAGGCTCAACGGTGCCATCAACATCAGCGCACCGACCCGAGGGTCAGCCTGGGCGTGCAAGTCATCCCGGTCGGCAACCAGCTCGCCCTGAGTCTTGCAGGCGTCACGGTCTGTCGGGCGTTCCAGGCAGTATTGGCGCAGGCGCTGCAGGTCAGGTTGCGCGCCTGCCAGTATCAGCGCGGTCTCGCCGCCTGCGGAGTAGCCGATCACGCCCACCTGACGGGCATTGAGATAAGGCGCGAGTACGGGGTCGAGCAAGGCGGTGCTGATGGCTTCGGAGATCTGCAATGGGCGGCCATACAAATTGCTCAAACTGCCCAGGCGACTGTGATCACGGTCGTTGTCGCCGGGGTGCACCACCGCCACCACCACAAAGCCTTGGCGGGCGAGCGACGTTGCCAGATCGTGCAGCGCCAGCGGCGTGCCGGTGTTGCCGTGGGACAGCAGCAACAACGGGAAGCGGCCCATCGCAATCGGCGCATCTTCACTGGCTTCGACGCGGTAGCCGTGAATGATGCTCAGATGTTCGCTGCCGGTTGAGGGGTAGAACGCAATGGCCTGCACGGGCTGTGAATCCAGCGGGTCGGGGAAACTCAGTGCGCGGTAGCCCGCGCTCCAGGCTTCATCCGCCTGAGCGTGCACCGAAATCAGGCTATCGAGCAGGCAAACCAGCATCACTGCACAAAGACGTACCATGGCAAGGCCCAACCTTTGCAATTCCGGAAACCTGGTCCGGACAGTCCGTTAAGCGCTTGTGTCGAGCATCTTGCTCCAGCGCGCCGTTCTCACCCAGATGAGAGTGTTGAAAACAGAATTAGTGCACAAGCCGGGCCACAATCACCCTGCTGTTTTTCGCAGTGTTGAACCGTTTCGCAAAAGCTGAAAAAACGCCCTGCAATGCCGTCAGTTTAATACCGTCATGGCCCGTTTACCTGTAAGGAAGCTGTCAAGGTTGCAGCCAGCGTGCCCCGTACAAAAAAACTCCACAACCCGAAGCAAAACCGTGCGCCGAGTGTGGAGCTTTTTATTCAAGCGACTACCGATCAGGCGGCCAACAGCTCGCTCTCGATCTGCTGCTTCGCGGCGGCCATGGCGTTGGCGCGAGGCTCTTCGCCATACGCCAGGCCGTGTGCGCGAACGAACTGCAGGTCGGTGATACCGATGAAGGCAAACAGTGCCTTGAGCAGCTCTTCGTGGCCTGCACCGGTTGGCAACCCTTGATGCAGGCCACCGGAAGTGGAAACGATAATGACTTTCTTGCCGCCGCACAGGCCTTCAGGCCCGGCTTCGGAATAACGGAAAGTGCGACCCGCAACAGCAATGCGATCAATCCACGCTTTCAACTGCGACGGAATGCTGAAGTTGTACATCGGCGCACCGATCACCAGCACGTCGGCGTCGAGAAACTGCTGCAACGTGGCTTCGTTATTGTCGACTTCCTGCTGCTGAGCGGCATCACGTGCTTCTACCGGAGTGCCCGCTGCGGCAAGGCTGGCCGCAGAGAAATGCCCCAGGGCTTCGCTGGCCAGATCGCGATAGGTCACGTGGCTATCGGCGTGGGTGCTTTTATAAGCCTCGACAACATCACGGGACAGCTGACGCGAAGCGGAATGATCGCCGAGGATGCTGGAATCAAGGTGCAGAATGTTCATAACGGGCTTCCCAAGTGAGTATCGCCGGTGGGCGACCAAGTGAGGAGTATCCTATCTGTGATCGTAATGTTTGATTAGTCGCCCTGAATGCGACTGTTCGTTCTATGTAAGGAACAATAAAGCGACTCTGGATTGTGCGTCAGTTCCGTGAACGAGCTCTCGAAGGCATCCAGCAAGCCCCTGACGGCGGGCAGCAGACCCCGGCGCGAGACGAACACTGCGTGCAGAATGCCGCACTTGGGTCGATGCGCATCGAACAGCTCCACCATACGGCCCTGCTGCAAGGCTTCCCTGACCAGAATTTCCGGCAGTTGCGCCACACCGACACCTTGTAGAGCTGCTTGCAGGATAGCGTCCAGGTCCGAGCTGACCAGCCGCGGCGCGTGCCGCACTTCGACGTAATGGCCCGGTCCGTTTTCCAGCAGCCAGCGATGTTCCGGCGTGGAAGACGTCACATCAAGACTCGGCAGCCTGGCTAACGCTTCAAATGATGCGTTAGCCGGGAGCAGCGCAGCCAGATCAGGGTGTGCAACCAGCCGTTGCGCGCTGTGGCCCAGCGTTTTGACCACCAGACCGTCGTCTTCCAGCGGCGGAAAACGTACCCGCAATGCAATATCGATGTTCTCGATCAGCGGATCGACACGCCGGTTGGTGCTTTCGATGTGCACCTGCACTTTGGGGTGCGCCGCCATGAAACCGGCAATGGCCTCATTGATGCCCATGGCTGCCATCGCAGGCGGGCAACTGATAACCACCTTGCCCTGAGGTTCGGATTTGGAACGCTGAATGGCTTCTTCGGCAGCGTCGGCCTCCACCAGCATCGCCACGCAATGGCCGTAATAATCACGACCGCTTTCAGTCACGGCAAACTTGCGGGTCGAACGATGAATCAGGCTAACGCCCAGGCGCTCTTCCAGTCCGGCAATGCGTCGACTGAGCTTGGACTTGGGGATTCCGAGCTTGCGGCTGGCAGGCGCAAAGCCTCGGCATTCGACCACCTGGACGAAATAAAACAGATCGTTGAGATCAAACACCCGGCCACCTCGCTTTCAGAGCCGCGAGTATGCAGCGCCGTGGCAAGCGCCTCAAGACCGGGTTTTCGGGCCTTGCAGATTACTCAGCAGTCAAAAACGCCAGCACTGCCGCCGAAAACGCCTCCCCGGCCTCGACGCTGGACAGGTGCGCGGCGTGCAGTTCGATCATCTGCGCCCCCTGAATGCGCTCGACCATGAAGCGCCCGTCGGCAGGCGTTGTGACAGCATCTTCAGTGCCGCAGACCACCAGCACCGGCAGCGTGATCGAAGCAATCTGCTCACGGAAATCGGCGTCGCGCACCGCTGCACAGTTGGCGGCGTAACCGTGCGGCGAGGTGCGAGCCAGCATGCCGACAACCGTGTCGACCCGGTCCGGCTCGGCGAGTGCGAACGCAGGAGTGAACCAGCGCGCGACCGAGGCGTCACGCAACGCAACCATCGCCGCCTGCCCGTCACGCAGCACGGTGTCGATACGAGGGTTCCAGATATCAGGGTTGCCGATCTTTGCCGCCGTGTTGCACAGCACGACCCGCTGCAAGCGCTCGCTTGCATTGATCGCCAGCCACTGACCGATCAGGCCGCCCATGGACAGGCCGCAAAAAAACGCCTTGCCAATGCCCAGTGCATCAAGCAGCGCCAGAACATCGCGACCGTTCTGCTCGATGCTGTAAGTGCCCTCACTGACCACCGATTTACCGTGCCCGCGCGTGTCGTAGCGCAACACCTGAAAATGACCGGTAAACGCCGCAATCTGGTTGTCCCACATGTGCAGATCGGTGCCCAACGAATTGGACAACACCAGTACCGGCGCACCGGCCGGGCCTTCCAGCAGGTAATTGAGTTCACCATCGGCGAGTTGCACAGCAGGCATACGAGGCTCCAGAGAAAGGCAAACCCGCACACTAATCAGTGTGGCGGCAGCATACAATCCGCTGATCGAATATCCGTGCGGCTATCGAACAGCTTGGCGTTCGACGCCAGATCAAGGAGGCCACTCCATGTACAAAGAAGACATCGCCAGATTCTGCCTGAGCCTGCCCGGCGCGCGCGAGGACTACAAGTGGGGCGGCGTGCGGGTGTTTTCCATCGTCGAAAAGAAGATGTTCGCGCTCATGGACCTGACCGGTCAGGACCTCTCATTCAAGGTCCACCCGGAATTGTTTCTGGGCTATGTCGATCGGCCCGGCATACGTCCTGCGCCGTATCTGGCGCGGGCACACTGGGTCAGCGTGGCAGACCTGCATACGCTGAGTGACGAAGAAGTCCGCGACCTGCTGACCCGCTCGCACCAACTGGTGGTGGGCAAACTGTCGAAAGTGAAGCAGATCGGCCTGAAGTTATAGAGGCGCTGCCTGCAAAAAAGGCACTGCCTGCAAAAAGGGTAACGCCTGCCACAACCGCTTGCCCAGAAACAGCCAGTCGATCCACAGCGCCTGATGCACCAGCACGATCAGCCAGAACACGACCTGAAAAGACACCTTGCGGGTCTTGTGGCGAAACACCTGTTGCGCCAGTAATGCGCCCGGCCAGCCGCCCAGCAACTCGACCGTGTGCAAAACGTTTTCCGGCGTGCGCTGGCCGCCGTTTCCGGCCTGGCGCTTGTCGTGGCGATAAAGCATAAACGCAAACAGGCTCATGACCGTCAGGGCAATTGCCGGGACCATCATGCCCTGCCTGACCCACAGCAACGCCGATCCGTAGACCGGCAGCGCGCACAACAGCGCAAACACCACCAGCTTGAGGCGCAGTTGCTGAACGGGCGCCCTGCCCCGGCTGGCAGGCGCGCCAGTGCGGCGTGTGGTCGTCATGCCTTGGCCGACGCCCAGTCGATCCAGCCAAACTGCCAGGTCGCCAGAATCAGCAGGCCGAAGGCAATCCGATACCAGGCAAACACCGCGTAGCTGTGGGTGGCGATGAACTTGAGCAACGCGCGAACAGCGATCATCGCGAAGACGAACGAGGTGATGAAGCCGATGGCGAAGACCGCGAAGTCGTCCGGGCGAAACATGTCACGGTACTTGTAGCCCGAATACACCGCCGCACCGACCATGGTCGGCATGGCCAGGAAGAACGAGAATTCGGTCGCCGCCTTGCGTGACAGACCGAACAGCAGGCCGCCAATGATGGTCGAGCCTGAACGCGATGTTCCGGGAATCATCGCCAGACACTGCACCAGTCCGATTTTCAGCGCGTCGCGCCACGTCATGTCATCGACGGTCTCGGTGCGCACCGTGTGCACCCGACGCTCGGCCCAGAGCATGATTACACCGCCAACCACCAGCGCAGTCGCCACAGTGATGGCGTTGAACAGGTAGTGGTGAATCGTGTCGGCGAAGATCACCCCCAATACGACCGCAGGCATGAACGCGATCAGCAGGTTGAGGGTGAAACGCTGTGCCTCTTGCTGCTTGGGCAGGCCCACAACAACGTCGAGAATCTTGCGCCGAAATTCCCAGACCACGGCCAGAATCGCACCCAGTTGGATGATGATATTGAAGGCCATGGCACGCTCGCCGCCAAAATCGATCAGGTCGGCGACGATGATCTGATGCCCGGTGCTGGAGATCGGCAAAAACTCCGTCAACCCTTCCACAATACCCAATATCAACGCCTGAGCAGCGGTCCAAAGATCCATCATTCCCCCATGAAGCGATGCCGCAGGCTCGCTGTTTGATGTTGTTGTGTAAAAAATGGTTGCCACTATGCCGCCGCACGCCTGAACGTAGCTTGAACCTGCAGCGAGCTTGAAACTGCGCGTCGAGCGAGTGCCAGGCGCGGAATGCTAGCAGACCCGCACGCAGCGCGCCTGCTGGCGTTGCACCTGACACAACTCAAGCTCCCCGCCGCGCAAAGAAGCGCATACAATCGCCGCCCTGACGCTCACAACCCTCATACACCTAACCAAGGAGCCGCCATGTCCGGGCTTGAACTCTTCGCTGCCGCCATCGGCGTTATCGCAGTCTGGCTGACAGTGAAGCAGAATCCCTGGTGCTGGCCGATCGGGCTGGTGATGGTGGTGATCTACATCTGGATTTTTTTCGATGTGAAGCTGTATTCGGACATGCTGTTGCAGGTGATTTACGCCGGTTTACAGGTCTATGGCTGGCTGCAGTGGACGCGCCACGGCAACGGCTTGCCGATCAAAAGGGTCACGGTACTGCCTGGCCGTTCGGTTGTTAACGGGCTGGCGGTCGGCGCGGTCATCAGTGTCGCGTTGGGCGCAGGCATGGCGCACTTCACCGACGCCGTACAGCCCTGGCTGGACGCAGCCCTGACCGGTTTCAGCCTGGTGGCGCAGGTATGGATGGCGCAAAAGCGCGTTCAGTGCTGGCCGCTGTGGATCCTGCTCGATGTGATTTTTGTCGGTCTGTTTGTCTATAAAGAGCTGTACCTGACCGCTGCATTGTATGCGCTGTTCACCCTGCTGGCCGTACAGGGCTGGCGCGAATGGCGCAACGATCTGGTGCTGGCGCGATGAGAGTGTTGGTGCTGACCGGCCCGGAATCGAGCGGCAAGAGCTGGCTCTCGGCCGAAATACAGCGTCGGTTCGGCGGGGTTCTGGTCGGCGAATACGTGCGTCACTTCATTGATCAACAAGACCGCGATACGACCTACGTTGATATTCCGGCTATTGCTCAGGGTCAGTTGGCCTGGGAAGACGCCGCACGTACTGCGCTGCCCCGCTTGCTGATTCTTGATACGCACTTGCTGAGCAACCTGCTCTGGAGCCGCGCCCTGTTCGGCGATTGCCCGGCGTGGATCGAACAGCAGTTGCTGAGCAGAACCTACGACCTGCACCTGCTGCTGTCCCCCGAAGGCGTGGAATGGATCAGCGACGGGCAGCGCTGCCAGCCCCACCTGCGCGAGCGTCAGGCCTTTTTCGACGCCGGCCGGGAGTGGCTGGCCCGCCATCATCAGACCTTTCAAGTGATCGGCGGCGACTGGCAACAACGCCGTGAACAGGCGATGGCGGCTGTCTCGCTGTTACTGGAGCCTTCAGCGGAGCTATAAAGAGCCTCAGCGGACCTGCAAAAGGCCCTCAGCGGGGCAGCAAAAACCCTCAGCGGATCTGGTGCTTGTGTAACAGCCGATAGAACGTTGGCCGCGAGATGCCCAGTACTTTGGCCGCCACACTGAGGTTGTCACTGTGGCGCGTCAGCACATCGCACAACGCCTGCCGCTCGGCACGGGACTTGTACTCTTCCAGCGTGCCCATGCTCCCGGCAACATCCTCTTCGCCCAGCAAACCCAGGTTAGCTGCTTCTATCTGCTTGCCTTCGGCCAGCACCAACCCGCGCCGCACCCGGCTGGCCAGCTCGCGCACATTGCCCGGCCAGTCGTGCTTGCCCAGCGCAACCAGCGCGTCCTGACTGAAACTGCGCGCTCGCCTGCCGGTTTCCTGGCTGAACACATGGGCGAAATGGTTGGCCAGCAAAACCAGATCACCATGACGTTCACGCAGTGGCGCAATACCCACCTGCAGGACGCTCAGTTGGTAATACAAATCCTCGCGGAAACGCTTTTTGCGCACTGCTGTTTCAAGGTCCTCACGGGTCGCGGCCACTACCCGAACGTCAACCGCTATCGGCTCTTTGTCGCCCGGCCGTTCGATTTTGCGCTCCTCCAGAAAGCGCAGCAGGTCAGCCTGAGTGTCCAGCGGCAGATCGCCGACTTCATCGAGCAACAGCGTACCTCCGTGCGCGGCTTCGATCAGCCCGATGCTGCGCTCGTGCGCGGAGCCAGTGTCATCGCCGAACAGCTCCGCGTGGATCGAATGTTCGGCGAGCGCGGCGCAATCGACAACCACAAAGGGTTTGTCGCGGCGCTGGGACTGGGCATGCAGGCTGCGTGCAATCAACTCTTTGCCGGCACCGCGCTCGCCACGGATCAACACCGGCGAGTCAATGGGTGCCAGCTTGCTCAACAGCTTGCGCAGTTCACGGATCGGTCGGCTTTCGCCTAGCAGCTCGGGCCCGGCACTGGACGCCGGTGGCGCGGGGTCCACCTTAATCAGCGCTTTTTCGAGCGAGGCCTGGAGGCGATTTACATCGAACGGCAGGGTGTGAAAATCGAAAAACCAACGGCAGACAAAATCGCCGATTTTCTCGCGGCGCAGGTCATTGGCTGACAACACGGCGACCCAGCGCATGTTGCTGCGGGTAAAACGTTCTTCGAGTTCGCGCAGGTGTTCGAAATGATCAGCCTTGAGGTAAATCAGGCCTACGTCGTAGTCCGTGGCGGACTCAGAATCCAGCGTTTTGTCGTGTACCGTCCATCCGGCATCCTTTAAAACAGTGACCAAAGGATGACAGTCATCTGCGCCGTCAATCATTAGCAGGCGTTGCGTTGGGGCCAGTCCGTGCATGAAGTTTCCTTGGCGCCCGGCGTCGAGTTGATTTTTTAAAAACTTTTTATAAACAGCATGTTGGCGAGCCCAACTATCACCCTAGCAAATATTTGACGCGACCTTGTACCGTTTGAATCTAATATTCATAACCAGACGTCATTAACGGTCTATGCGGCGGATACCGTTCGCCTGGAAAATCATTCGTGCGTTCATCAAAAAAAATTCCGTATGCTTTTTTGTGAAGGGTGTGACTCATGCCCCCCTGTCGTTCATCAACACAAGTAACCAGCCGGACGGTTAGCCCGCCGACGTGACTGAACTGATATGGGCACCTGAGGATTTGACCATGAACGCCCCACTGCGCTTCAACGATGCACTTTTGATCGCTGGACACGCTTTTGAACCCTTCCAGTGTGTTGCCTGGGCACCACAGGACGGTAACGGCGAATTGAGCCTGACGGTGATTGACCGCACCAGCAACCGTATCGGTCGCAAGCAGATTTCGAGCAGCACGTACTCGGACAAGCGGCAGCTGGCGAGTGTTCTGGAACAGGCCCGCGCAGAAATCCGCAATGAAGGCTACGACCTTATGCCGTGGACCATGCCTGCTTGATGTGCGCTGTGTTTGTCGAGATTGCGTAGACCCTCAAGCCCCTGAAAACGGGGCGGAGCCAAAGTCGCTTCGCGCTCGGCTATACACACATCTTGAAGAGCCCTGGAAGGGTGTGGGTGAATTGCAGTATCAGGCTGGATATGCACCTGTTGGGTGAGCTTGCTCAAGAAGACGATGGCCCAGGCGCTGCATTTTCAACCATCGTGCGGCGCTCCGTCGTGATGCCGCTTCAATTATCGTGCGACGCTCTGCGTCGCACGCCGTTCTGGACGCTCTGCGTCCTATCCTGAGTATGCCGCGCAGGTCTGTGGCGCGGAGCATCACACTGCGGTTCTGTGATATCAGTGATGTTTGTTTACGACTCAAGTTACCTTTTCGCCTCTCGGCGATTGACTTTGAAGGATCAAAGTAAGCAAATGTATGGTCAGCCCACCTCCTGCAATCGCAGTTCGATGAGCGGTAAAGCATGCTTGCGCTAATGTATCCGGGCTCATTCTGGGCAATTTCGCTGCCCGGCCCTTGATGAGTATTCGCCGCCTTACTGTCCTCAAAAATCCCTAAAGCCTCGAAGGCTGCTTTGCCTATCAGGTTTTCAGTCTGGCCATGAGCTGTTTATCGTCATCATCACTGCGTCGCAAAAGCCGGTACGCCTATGTCCTACTCAGATCATTGATGCGTTGTAAGTGCTACCTCGTCTGAGCACCGCCCATACGATTCTTGCCAGCTTGTTCGCTAAAGCACATGCCACCTTGTTCGGATGCTTGCGTGCCAACAAGTCTCTTACCCACTGCCCAAGGGCATCATCGCGGCGTTCTATTCGAATCATGAGCGCTCGAGAACCTTGCACCAACAGGGTTCGCAGGTGCCTGTCACCTCGCTTGCTGATACCCAGCAATACGGGTCTCCCGCCTGTAGAGAACTGTCTGGGAACCAGCCCCAGAAAAGCGGAAAGGTCTCGTGAGGCTCGAAAATTGGAAGCGTCACCCAGATCCGCTACAAATGCGCTGGCGGTAATAGGACCAATGCCAGGAATCGTCATCAAGCGTGTACCAGCATCGTCTTGCGCCAGTTGCTGCTTGATTTGCGCATCACAGGCCTTTATTTCGGTATCAAGGCGATGAATATCCTCCAGCAAATGCTCCATGACCCTTTTGAACTGCAGCGGCAGGTCGCTACGTGAATCGTCAATCAGCTCAGGCACTTTGGCGATCGCTGCCTTGGTGGCTGGCAAGGCAATTCCGAACTCAAGCAAAAAACCATGCACCCTGTTGATGGCTTCAGTACGGTGGCAAACCAGTGACTCGCGAAGACGATGTTGTACAGAAAGTACCTGCTGCTCCACAGTCTTGACGGCAACGTAATGAGTACGTGGTCTGGAGGCCGCCTCGCATATAGCTTCGGCATCGATGAAGTCATTCTTGTTGCCCGTCACGTAGGGCTTCACATGTTGCGGAGCAATCAACTTCACCCGGTGCCCCAGCGAGGCGAGTTTCCTGGCAAGCCAGTGAGAGCCACCGCACGACTCCATTGCAATGGTGCAGGGTTCAATCTGAGCCGCAAACTGCAGAAGGCGATTGCGATTGAAGCACTTGCGTAATACTTGGTGGCCGCCTGCATCATGGCCTATGAGGTGAAAACTGTTTTTACCAATGTCGATGCCTAAGAGCTTGAGGCCGTTTTTCATGAGTGATCTCCTCGACGTTAGAGAGAAACCCGGAAAGTGTAGACACTCCGGGTTTCTCGGATCGGGCTGACCATCTCATTAGCCCGCAGCTCCGTTTCCGGCCCGACTTCGTCGGGTTCCTTCGCCCTGACGCTGATCCGGGGGTCGCCGCAACGGGCCATCCTTGGCCCGGTGCGGCTTGCTCGGCGTCCTGCCTCGCATCCCCCGGATCAGCGCCAGGACTCAGCCGTCACTTAAGTCGCACTCTGCGTCGTCAGTGCCATCGCGGTAAAAAAGCGCTTTTGTTTATAGGCAGTGACTGCGGGCCAGGCATGACGTTGTGCTGCGCTGCGGCAAAGATACAACTATCGTGCGCCGTGCGCGCATAGTGTCACGGGTGAATGCCAACACATGGCCACGACAGTGAAAAACCCCCTTCAAACCAGCTTCAGCTCATCAATATGCCGGTAATCAGCACCCAGGCTTGCAGCCAGCTCCCGAGCCCTTCCCAAGCGGATCGGGCCTTTTTCGATGTCGATCAGCAGGCTTGCGCAGTTGAAGGCAGGCAGCGTTGGCAGTTGTTTGATTCTGCCGTCGGTCATGACCAGCACTCGCTGCTGTTCGGCGGGATGGCGTTTTTGGCGTTGTTCCAGCCAGGTCATGGCTTGTTGCAGGGCCGCCGACAATGGCGTGCCGCCGCCCGCACCCAATGCGTCCAGCCATGGGTTCAAGGCCGACGAGGCCTTGAGGCCCTGATGTTGCCAGCGTGGTGTGCTGCCGCTGGCAGTGAGCAATGCCAGACGGGCGCGGCGTCGATAGGCGTCATCGAATACCTGTGACAACAGGCCTTTGGCCTGACTCAAGGCCTGATGGCGACGCGTCGAGGCCGAGGCATCGACCACCACCAGCAACAATTCACTCGGACGACTGCTGCGCGGTTGGTGAACCAGATCCTTGCGGCTCTTCGGACGACCGCGCAGCAGTGTCGGCAGCCATTGCACCGGTCCATCAACGCCCGCACGGACGGCACCCTGCCTGCCGCTGGCCAATCGACCGGGACGGGGAATGGCATCCGCCCCCTGTTTGGCGCGAGGGCGGATGCCTAGGGCTTTTTTGGCCAGCTCGGCACTTCGCGGCGCGATCCGGTAACCACCGCCTGTGCGGGTAACTCGCCCCAATTGCCCTGCCCGCTCTCGGGCTTGTCTGGCTTGGGAGACGTTTCAGGCGGCTCAGCTTGCTGATTCTGCGGCGGCGGAGCCGGGTCGCGGCGCCTGTGGCGTAGGGCAAATTCAGCAACGGCTTCGATGTCCTGCTCGTCGATCTGGCCAACACTGCGCCAGGCGGCATGAGCGCGTGCAGCCCTTAGCCAGACCAGGTCTGCACGCATGCCATCAACCCCGGCTGCAAAGCAGCGCTCGGTAATCACCGCCAACGAATGATCATCCAGCTCAATGCTCGGCAGTAGCAGACGCGCCTGCTCGCAACGCTGCTTCAAGGCGTCCTGCTGCGCCTGCCAGTGCTGACAAAAACTCAGGGGATCAGCATCAAAATCCAGACGTCGGCGGATGATCTGGCTGCGTTCGACGGGCAGTGTCTGGCCGCTCAGTGCCACGTTCAGGCCAAAACGGTCCAGCAATTGAGGGCGCAACTCGCCCTCTTCCGGGTTCATGGTGCCAATCAGCACGAAACGCGCCGCGTGTCGATGGGAAATACCGTCGCGCTCGACCAGATTGACGCCACTGGCGGCAACGTCCAGCAGCAGGTCAACCAGATGATCGGCGAGCAGGTTGACTTCATCGACGTACAGCACCCCGCCGTCAGCTTTGGCCAGCACACCCGGAGAGAAACGTGCGCGGCCCTCGGCCAGAGCGGCATCAAGGTCCAGGGTGCCGACCAGACGCTCTTCGGTCGCGCCCAACGGCAAGGTGACGAACTGACCGCTGGCCAGCAGATCAGCCAGACCGCGCGCCAGGGTCGACTTGGCCATGCCACGCGGGCCTTCGATCAATACTCCGCCAATACGCGGGTCGATGGCGGTCAGGCACAGCGCCAGTTTCAGGTCGTCGGCCCCGACCACGGCGGCCAAGGGGAAATGCGCAGTGTCGCTCAGGCTTGAATCAGGCAAGGTCATCAACTCTCTTCTATGTCCAACAGCAGGTCTTCCAGCGCTTGCTGATACTCGCCGGGCTCCTGCCAGAGGCCGCGCTGCTGGGCTTCGAGCATGCGCTCGGTCATGTCGCGCAGGGCATCGGGGTTGTGTTGTGCGATGAAATCGCGGGTAGCCGGGTCGAGTAGATAGGCATCGGCGAGCAATGCATATTGATGATCGTCGATCAGCTCGGTGGTGGCGTCGAAGGCGAACAGAAAGTCCACGGTCGCGGCCATCTCGAACGCGCCTTTGTAGCCATGACGCTTGACCCCCTCGATCCATTTCGGATTTGCCGCACGCGAGCGTATCACCCGGTTCAGCTCCTCTTTGAGGGTGCGGATTTTCGGCAGGTCCGGCTGGCTGTGATCGCCATGGTAGCTGGCGGTCTTCTGCCCACTAAGGCTTTCGGACGCTGCGAGCATGCCACCCTGAAACTGGTAATAATCGTTTGAATCGAGCAGGTCGTGTTCGCGATTGTCCTGATTCTGCAACACCGCCTGCACCTGGGACAGGCGCTGGGCGAAACGCTGCCGGGCCGGGGTGCCTTCATCAGCAGCGCCGTAGGCATAACCGCCCCAGTTCAGATAGACCTCGGCAAGGTCCTCGCGGCTTTGCCACAGGCGACCGTCAATTGCGCCTTGAACGCCCGCGCCATAGGCACCGGGTTTGGCGCCGAAAATCCTCCAGCCCGCCTGCCGTACCGCTTCGTCTTCGCTCAACCCTTCGGCTACAAAGCCCTGGCGCTCTTCGCGCACTCTGGCCGCCAGCGGGTTCATGTCGTCCGGTTCATCCAGCGCCGCGACGGCCTGCACGGCGGCATCGAACAGCTTGATGAGGTTGGCAAAGGCGTCACGGAAGAAACCGGAAACCCGCAAGGTAACGTCCACCCGAGGGCGGTCCAGCAGGCTGATCGGCAGGATCTCGAAGTCATCGACACGCTGACTGCCGGTCGCCCAGACCGGACGGACGCCCATCAGTGCCATCGCTTGGGCAATGTCGTCACCGCCAGTACGCATCGTTGCCGTGCCCCAGACTGATAAACCCAGCTGGCGCAGGTGATCGCCGTGATCCTGGAGGTGGCGCTCCAGCAACAGGTTTGCCGACTGAAAACCAATGCGCCACGCCGTGGTAGTCGGCAGATTGCGTACATCCACGCTGAAGAAATTACGCCCGGTCGGCAGCACGTCCAGTCGCCCGCGGCTGGGTGCGCCGCTGGGGCCTGCCGGCACGAAGCGGCCGCTCAGCGCATCAAGCATGCCCTGCATTTCGCCGGGGCCGCAGGCGTCCAGCCGTGGCGCGACCACCTCGCGCAGGTTGTCAAGAATCAGCGCCAGGTCATCGTGTACGGGTACGTCGTACAGCTCTTCACCCGCCATCACACGCTCGATCAGCGCCGCAGCATAAAGCTCAAGCCGTTCGCGGGCATCCCCGGCAGTGCGCCAAGGGTCTGTGCTGACCGCGAGCAGCGTGGCAGGACGTTCGCCGGCCCAAGGCTCGGCCAGCTCGCAGTCGAGCGGATCAAAGCCCAGTGCAAAGGCCTTGCTCAGCGCCCGCAACAGGCTCGATTGCGCCCCGCGCCCGTCTCCACGCGGGATGCGCAGCAGGGCCAGCAGTGTGTCGGTGCGCAGGCGACCTTCCGGTGACTGGCCGAAAATGTGCAGGCCGTCGCGAATCTGCGATTCCTTCAAGTCACACAGATAAGTGTCCAGACGCGGCAGCCAGACCGCCGCGTCGGCGTCGCTGTCGGTGGCGTCGTCCAGCGCCAGTTCACGATCGATACGGGTTTCACGGACCAGTTCGAGAATGTCCCGTTGCAGCTCGCGGGCCCGGCGCGGATCGAGCAGTTGCGCCTCATAGAACTCGTCGGCGAGCAGCTCCAGATTGCGCAGCGGGCCGTAGGTTTCGGCACGGGTCAGCGGCGGCATCAGGTGATCGATGATCACCGCCTGCGTGCGGCGTTTGGCCTGAGCGCCCTCGCCCGGGTCATTGACGATGAACGGATAGATATTGGGCATGGCGCCCAGCACGGCATCCGGCCAGCAGGTTTGCGACAGCCCGACGCCTTTGCCTGGCAGCCATTCCAGATTGCCGTGCTTGCCGACATGCACTACCGCATGCGCGCCATAGGCCTTGCGCAGCCAGAAGTAGAACGCCAGATAGCCGTGCGGCGGCACCAGGTCCGGGTCGTGATAGACCGCACTGGGGTCCACCTGATAGCCACGCGCCGGTTGAATGCCGACGAAGTTCAGACCAAGGCGCAGGCCGGCGATCATCATTCGGCCGCTGCGGAACATGGGATCGGCATCCGGCGCGCCCCAACGGGCAGTCACCGCGTCGCGATTTTCGGCCGGCAGCTCGTTGAACGCCGACAGGTATTCATCCAGCGCCATGCTTTGCTGGCAAGGTCGCAGGTCAATGCTGTCCAGGTCGTTGGTAACGCCACCCAACAGTTGCTGGATCAGTTCGGTGCCGGTGTCCGGTAACTGCGCCAGGGGATAGCCCTCGGCCTGCATGGCACGCAGAATGTTCAGCGTCGCAGCCGGTGTGTCCAGGCCCACGCCGTTGCCGATTCGCCCGTCGCGGGTCGGGTAGTTGGCGAGGATAAGTGCTACACGTTTGTCGGCATTAGGCAGGCGCGCCAGTTCGATCCAGCGGCGCGCCAGTTGCGCGACAAAATCCATGCGCTCGGGGTGCGCGCGATGGCAAACCACGTCCGACTGGCTGCGTTCACTGCGCCAGGCCAAGTCCTTGAAGCTGATCGGCCGACTGATGATCCGCCCGTCCAGCTCAGGCAAGGCAATGTGCATGGCCAGGTCTCGGGCACCCAGGCCCTGCTCGCTGGCCTGCCAGGCTGGCTGGTTGTCCTGCGCGCAGATCGCCTGAATCACCGGCACGTTGCGCCGGAACGGGCGCAGGTGAGGCGCTTCCGGGCTCGATTGGGCAAAGCCGGTGGTGTTGAGAATCAGCTCGACGTCAGCTTCATCCAGCCAGTTTTCGACCTGAACGAAGCAGCCCGGCTCTTTGAGGCTGGCCACGGCGATAGGCAACGGATTGATGCCCTGCGCCTGCAGGTGCTCGCAGAATTCATCGATGAAGCCGGTATTGGCCGCCTGCAGGTGCGAGCGATAGAACAAAAGTGCCACCACCGGCTGCCCGGCCGTCCATTCGGCCTGCCAATCGACAAGCTGGGCACTGGCAAGGCGCGGGTGATAAACAGCCGTACGCGGCAGCGGTTGCGGTTCAGTCCACGGGTAATCGCGGCCCAGCCATTGGCTGGCCATGCAGTGAAACAAATCCAGTGCATTCTGCATGCCGCCCTGACGCAAGAACTGCCAGAGCTGGTCGCGCTGCGCAGCAGGCACAGTGCTCAGGTCGCTCAGCTCGGGATCGGGACGGTCATCACCCGGCACCAGAATGACCTGCACGCCACGCGCTGCCAGCTCCATAAGCCGCTCGACGCCGTAACGCCAGTAGCCGATGCCGCCGTGCAGGGAAATCAGAATGACTTTGGCGTGGCGCAGCACCTCATCGACGTACAGGTCGACCGAGGCGTGATTCTGCACTTGCATCGGGTTGGCCAGACGCAGGCTGGGGTAGTCTTCGGGCAATTGCCGGGCGGCTTCGGCCAGCAGCGCCAGGCTGGAGTCGCCGCTGCAGAGAATCACCAGCTCGGCCGGGGTTTGCCCCATGTCGGCGATGCTGTCATCCGGGACGAAACCGCCGGGCTGGGTTCTCAGTAAATGCATGGGTCAGCCGGCAATCGCAGCGTTGAGCTGAGCGTGCAGCGCAACCGCGTCCAGTTCCTGGCCAATCAGCACCAGATGCGTGGCGCGCTCTTCGTCGGCACGCCAGGCACGGTCGAAGTGCTTGTCGAAACGCGTGCCGACACCCTGGATCAGCAGGCGCATCGGTTTGCCCGGAATTGCCGCAAAACCTTTTACACGCAGAATGCCGTGTTGCACGACCAGTTGATTCAGCGCATCGAGCAGCACTTTCTCGTCAGCCTGGGGCAATGTCAGGGAAATTGAATCGAACGCGTCGTGATCGTGGTCATCATGATCGTCATCGTCGTGATGATCGTGGTGGGTCTTGCGCGCGTCGATGTGCAGTTCGGACTCGGCACCCACGCCCAGCAGAACACTGATCGGCAGGCGACCACTGCTGGCTTCAACCACCTTGACCGCAGGCGGCAGCTCTTCGGCGACTTCAGCGCGCACGGCGGCCAGCCCTTCGGCGTCGATCATGTCGGCCTTGTTGAGGATAACCAGATCGGCGCTGGCCAGTTGGTCGGCGAACAGCTCGTGCAGCGGCGATTCGTGGTCCAGGTTGGGGTCCAGTTTGCGCTGTGCATCGACCTGATCCGGAAAGGCTGCAAACGTACCCGCCAACACGGCCGGGCTGTCGACCACGGTGATCACGGCGTCAACCGTGCAGGCGTTGCGGATTTCCGGCCACTGGAAGGCTTGCACCAGCGGCTTGGGCAGGGCAAGCCCCGAGGTTTCGATCAGGATGTGGTCCAGATCACCACGCCGGGCCACCAGTTCGCGCATGACCGGGAAGAACTCTTCCTGCACCGTGCAGCACAGGCAGCCATTGGCCAACTCGTAGACGCGGCCGTTGGCTTCTTCTTCCGTGCAGCCGATGGTGCATTGCTTGAGGATTTCACCGTCGATGCCCAGCTCGCCAAACTCGTTGACGATCACCGCGATGCGTCGCCCTTCGGCGTTGTCGAGCATGTGCCGCAACAGCGTGGTCTTGCCCGAGCCGAGGAAGCCGGTAACGATGGTGACGGGAAGCTTGGCCAGTGTTTTCATCAGGTGCCCTTTGGCAATGCGGCGGGCAAACAGGACGAGAACCACGTGCACTGCACACGGATCGGATCGCCACCGGATCACCCCGCCCGGTTGTAGTGAGAATTCGCAGGCTTTTTGTCAGCCCGGTTCGAGGCAGGTCTCCTGGCTCACGGCAGCGTGTGGCGGGCGTTGAACACCTTGCCGACACACATTCATCGCGCCTTCCCGCCGCAGCAGTGGCTGTGCAATGAACATGACCGTTTACAGTTGCGGGGGCAGCTGCGGCATGTACCGCATTCCCGTCTTAGCTTCATGTCGTAACGCTTTACACATGAAGAACCTCGAACCGGCAAGGCTACGCAGTGACCGCAGGCAGGTCAATCGTTCAGATTGACGATGCCCCGCTGCCCATGCTCTCCTGTGCACCTTGTTTCGGGTGCCCCTCACGGGGTGAAACGGGAAACCGGTGCGCTCAACCTGTTGAGCAAGTCCGGTGCTGCCCCCGCAACGGTAAGCGAGAGAAGGTCTGATCCACTGTGCTCTGGCATGGGAAGGTGACCTTGAAGGTCTGAACGCACACGTGTTCAAGCCCCTCGCGAGCCCGGAGACCGGCCCGACATTTTTCCAATGACACACCCGCGGTGGGCGGGCGCAGTTGAAACCTCTGGCGTTCGTCAGCGGGTTCGCGCGCGCATGGCCCATTTGCCAACACTCAAGAGGGAACGCCATGTCCACCATCAGCAGCAGCCAGACGGCCGCTACCAGCTCAACCCAGACCCAGCGCCTGACCGCCGCCATCAGCGCTGCACTGCTGGGCGCGTGCCTTGTGTACTTCGCCGGGTTCTCGCACATTGCCGCTGTGCACAATGCGGCACACGACACCCGTCACAGCGCTGCCTTTCCTTGCCATTGAGCGTCATTGAGGACAACACAATGTTCAAGCGAATCGCACAGACCGCAGGGTTTACCGGGCTGTTGGCCGCCCTGCTGCTGACCTTGCTGCAAAGCTTCTGGGTCGTCCCGCTGATCCAGCAGGCAGAAACCTACGAGAAAGCACCTGCCGAACACGTTCACGAGCATGCCGACGGTGCCGTGGCTGAACACAGCCATGCGCATGACGAAGCAGCGTGGGAGCCGGAAAACGGCTGGCAGCGCGTGCTGTCCACCACCGGTGGCAATCTGGTGGTCGCCGTCGGTTTTGCCCTGATGCTGGCCGGGCTTTACACCCTGCGCGCACCGGGCCGCACGGCACAGGGCGCGTGGTGGGGGCTGGCCGGTTTTGCCGTGTTCGTGCTGGCGCCGACCCTGGGGCTGCCGCCTGAGCTGCCGGGCACCGCTGCCGCAGAACTGAGCCAGCGTCAGCTTTGGTGGATCGGTACCGCAGCGTCCACCGCTGCCGGGCTGGCCTTGCTGGTGTTTGGTCAGAACTGGCTGCTCAAAGTGCTGGGCGCGGCGATTCTGGTGGTGCCGCATGTGATCGGCGCACCGCAACCGCTGGTTCATGAAAGCCTTGCGCCTGAAGCACTGGAATCGCAGTTCAGGGTCGCTTCGCTGCTGACCAACGCGCTGTTCTGGGTTGCACTGGGCCTGATCAGCGCCTGGCTGTTTCGCAGAAGCAATGTTCACACAGATAATGCCCACTCAAACCATGCCTGACCGCATCAGGCCTGAGCACTCGACCGTCCGCCCCGGCACGCCTCTGGTAGTCGGGCTGGGCTGTCGACGCGGTTGTTCGGCGACCGCGTTGCGCGAGCTGATCGAGAACAGGCTTCGAGCGCTGGAGCTGAACCTGGGAAGCATCACCGCGCTGGCCTCAATCGATCTGAAAGACAAGGAACCGGGCCTGCTTGCACTGGCGGCGCAACTGGCTGTGCCGCTGGTATTTTTCAACGCCGCGCAACTGGTGGCCTGGGAGCTGCACCTGACCCACCGCTCCGCGCAAGTCTTTCAGACCACAGGCTGTCACGGTGTAGCCGAAGGATCGGCACTGGCCCTCGCCGCGCAGCTGGGCGACGGTACGGCGCGGCTGCTGATAGAGCGGCAAAAAACCACTCAAATGACATTTGCCTTGGCGTCCAGCCCGGCTGTGGGCGGATAATCGCGCCGCGCTCATTGACCCCGGAGTTTCCATTGACTGTCTATTTCATCGGCGCAGGCCCTGGCGATCCCGAGTTGATCACCGTCAAGGGGCAACGCCTGATCCGCACCTGTCCGGTCATTATCTATGCAGGTTCGCTGGTGCCGCTCGCCGTGCTGGAAGGCCACCAGGCGGTGCAGGTGACCAACAGCGCGGAACTGCATCTGGAGCAAATCATTGATCGGATCAAGACCGCTCATGCGCAAGGCCAGGATGTTGCTCGTGTACATTCCGGCGACCCTAGCCTGTACGGTGCCATTGGCGAGCAGATCCGCCATTTGCGTGAACTGAATATCCCCTTTGAAATCATTCCGGGAGTAACTGCGACGGCCGCCTGCGCTGCGTTACTGGGCGTGGAGCTGACGCTGCCGGATATTTCGCAAAGCGTGATTCTGACCCGCTACGCCGACAAGACCTCAATGCCGAGCGGCGAAGAACTCGCCAGCCTGGCAAGCCACAGGGCGACCATGGCGATTCATCTGGGCGTAAATAACCTGCACAGAATCGTCGAAGAGCTGACCCCGCATTACGGCACCGACTGCCCGATTGCCGTGGTACACCGCGCCAGTTGGCCGGATCAGGAATGGGCAATAGGTACGCTGGCAGACATAGAGGAAAAAGTGCGAGCCAAAGGCTTTCGCCGCACCGCACTGATCCTCGTCGGCCGCGTACTGGCCGCCGACACATTTGGCGAATCCTCGCTGTACCGGGCCGGGCATGCGCACCTGTTCAGGCCCAAGTAACGCTCGTTCGCAGGCTCGCCGTTTGTGTGAGTGGCAGGGGCGGCCGATCCGCGTTACTCACGAAGGGGCCGGTGCAGCCTCCGAGATCTACTGATCACCGATCGTCAGCCTTCGCGAGCAAGCGAAGCGTCGCCCGGCTCGCGCTCAGGCACTCACATCGCTTACCTGATCAAGCAGCCACCTCATACAACTTCGGCGCTAGCACCTCGCCGCTCTCCAGGCTTTTGCGCAGGATCTCGGCCTGCAATGCAGCAGCCTTCATGGCGGCTTCCTTGATGTGACCATAACCGCGAATCTTTTCCGGCAGGCGTGCCAGGCTCAGCGCCGTATGGCGGTTCTGCGTCTGGAGATGCTGCAGGATCAGTTCGACATCGCCAACATAACGATCAATAAGCGCCCTCTCCTGCTTGCGCTCCAGGCTGCGACCGAACGGGTCGAACGCTGTGCCACGGAGGAATTTGAATGTCGCCAGCACATCGAACGCGCGCAGCATCCACGGCCCGAAACTGCGTTTGCGCGGTTGACCGTTGTGCGGGTCACGCTTGGCCAGCCAGGACGGTGCCAGGTGAAACTCCAGTCGATAATCACCCTCGAACTGCGCCTCCAGCTGGCGGGTGAAGTCGCCGTTGCTGTACAGCCGCGCCACCTCGTATTCGTCCTTGTAAGCCAGTAGCTTGAAGTAGTTGAAGGCCACAGCTTCGGTCAGCGTCGGCTGCTGACCGGGAAACACCCGTGATTCAGCCTCCTGTACCCGTTGTACCAGCCCCAGATAACGCTCGGCGTACGCGCTGTTCTGGTACTGCGTCAAGGCGGCAACGTTGCTTTGAATACGTTGATCGAGATCCATCTGCTGCGGCTCGCTGACCTGCGGTTGCGGGTTGACGAACGCCTCGACGGCGGCAGGGTCATGCGCCGTGCGACGCCCCCAGAGAAACGCCTGCTGATTGAGGTTGACTGCCACGCCATTGAGCTCGATCGCCTTTTCGATGGCCGCCGAAGTCAGGGGAATCAGGCCCAGTTGAAACGCATAACCGAGCATGAACAGGTTGCTGGCAATGCTGTCGCCCATCAAACGGGTTGCCAACGAAGTGGCTTCGACAAAATGAGTCTTATCGGCACCGACGGCATCAATAATAGTCTGCTTCATCGCCTCGGCCGGGAACACGGCATCCGGGTTGCGTGTGAATTCAGCGGTTGGCGTTTGCTGACTGTTGATCACCGCATGGGAAATTTTGCTGTCGAGCTTGGCGATTGCATCGGGGCCTGCGGCAACCAGCAGATCGCAACCCAGCAACAGGTGCGCCTCACCGGCGGCAATGCGTACCGCGAACAGGTCTTCCTGACGCGCAGCAATGCGGATATGGCTGACCACCGGACCGAACTTTTGCGCCAGCCCGGCCTGGTCCAGCACGCTGCAACCCTTGCCTTCCAGGTTAGCGGCATAACCGAGCATCGCCCCGACCGTGGTCACGCCAGTCCCGCCGACGCCGGGCAGCAGAATATTGAACGGCCGCTCCAGCGATGGCAGCACAGGTTCCGGCAGACGCGCGAATGCCTCGACCTGTTTGGGCACCACAGGCTTACGCAATTTGCCGCCATGCACGGTGACGAAACTCGGGCAGAAACCCTCGATGCAGCTGAAATCCTTGTTGCAGGCACTCTGGTCAATTTCCCGCTTGCGGCCCTGAGCGGTTTCCTTGGGCAGCACCGACAAACAACCGGATTTGACCCCGCAATCACCACAGCCTTCGCACACGGCCGGGTTGATCAACGCGCGTTTTTCCAGATCGGGCAGGGTGCCGCGTTTGCGCCGGCGACGCTTTTCAGTCGCGCAGGTCTGGTCGTAGATGATCACCGAAACCCCTTTGAACTCACGCAGTTCGCGTTGCACGCTGTCCAGGTCGCGTCGGTGATGAAAGGTGGTAATTGAAGCGAAATCTTTCCGGCTCGGGTATTTGTCCGGCTCGTCGGAGACCAGTGCAATGCGCTGTACGCCCTCGTTGAACACCTGGCGGCTCAACTGATCGACGCGCAGCACGCCGTCTATAGGCTGACCGCCCGTCATGGCCACCGCATCGTTGTAGAGAATCTTGTAAGTAATGTTGACCTTGGAGGCCACCGCCGCACGCAACGCCAGGTGCCCGGAGTGAAAATAGGTGCCGTCGCCGAGGTTCTGGAACACGTGGGGGGTTTCAGTGAAGGGCGCCTGGCCGATCCAGGTCACGCCCTCGCCGCCCATCTGCGTGAAGGTCTCGGTTTCGCGGTCCATCCAGATGGTCATGTAGTGGCAGCCGATCCCGGCCAGGGCACGACTGCCCTCCGGCACTCGGGTCGAGGTGTTGTGCGGGCAGCCGGAGCAAAAATGCGGGGTGCGCAAGGTATTGAACAGCGGCGCCTGAAGCGCCCTTTCCTTGTCGCTGAGAAATTGCAGGCGTGCTTCGATCTGCGGGCTGCTGTAGAACGGCGCCAGACGTTTGGCGATGACCCTGGCGATCATTGCCGGCGTCAGCTCGCTGAGGTTCGGCAACAGCGAACGGCCTTGCTCATCGAACTCGCCGACCACCACCGGACGACGATCCACCGGCCAGTTATAAAGCTGGCCGGTAAGTTGGTCTTCGATGACGCTGCGTTTTTCCTCGACCACCAGAATCTCGTCCAGCCCCTCGGCAAAGTCATGCACCGACACGGGTTCAAGTGGCCAGCTCATGCCGACCTTGAGCACACGAATGCCCACCTTGTCGCACAGCTCCTGATCGATACCCAGCTCTTCCAGCGCCTGACGCACGTCGAGATAAGATTTGCCGGTGGTGATGATGCCCAGCCGCGGTTGCGCAGAATCGATGACCACCTTATTGAGCTGATTGGCGCGGGCGAAAGCTCTTGCGGCATAAATCTTGTAGGTATTGAGCCGCGCTTCCTGGGCCAGCGGTGGGTCAGGCCAGCGGATGTGCAGGCCGCCTTCTGGCAGCACGAAGTCTTCCGGGATGTGCGTCTTGATGCGCAGCGGATCGACTTCGACGACAGCAGACGAATCGACGTTTTCGGCAATGGTTTTCATCGCCACCCAGCACCCGCTGTAGCGCGACAGCTCCCAGCCGATAATGCCGTAGTCGAGAATTTCCTGAACGTTGCTCGGGTTGAGCACAGGGATCATCGACGCGATGAACGCGTGTTCGCTCTGGTGGGCGATGGTCGAGGATTTGCAGCCATGATCATCGCCCGCAAGAATCAACACGCCGCCTTTGGGCGCGACCCCGGCCGAGTTGCCGTGTTTGAACACATCACCGCAGCGATCCACCCCCGGACCTTTGCCATACCACAGCGCAAACACGCCGTCGTACTTGCCGTGGGGAAAGAGATTGACCTGCTGGCTGCCCCAGACGGCCGTGGCCGCCAATTCTTCGTTGATACCCGGCTGGAAATGGATGGCGTTCTGTTGCAAGTAGTCCTTGGCATCCCAGAGGCTTTTATCCAGATTGCCCAGCGGCGAGCCGCGATAGCCGGAAATGAAGCCCGCCGTGTTCAGGCCCTGCGCTTCATCGCGCTGCTTTTGCAGCATCGGCAGACGGGTCAGCGCCTGGGTGCCGGTCAGGTACAGATTGCCGGTGGCAAGCCGGTATTTATCATCCAGACGAATATCAGCCAGGGACATGCGCGCACCTCTCTCGTTCTTGTCTTGTTCTTATCAGGCGTCAGGCCTTTGCGCCGGGACGGTCCAGCCCGGCAGCCTTGGCACTAGACTGCCTGTAGCAACGCGGCTTTTTCTTTCTAAATGCGTGCAAATCTGCTGATATTGAGCATGATTTTTTCGGCCATAACAAAAAACAAGGTCAATTCATGCAGCTTAAATTGAGCCCCATCGATCGCAGGATTCTTCGCCTGCTGCAACATGACGCCAGCCTCTCGGCGGCAGAAATCGCGGAACGTGTAGAGCTGTCGCAATCACCCTGCTGGAGGCGTATTCATCGGCTGCAGGAGGACGGCGTGATCGAGCGCACGGTCGCCCTGCTCAGCACGCAAAAACTCGGCCTGAGCATGACCGTCTTCGTCGAGGTCAAGCTGTCGGGGCATGGCCGGCGTTATCTGGCCGAATTCGAAGAGGCGATCATCGGCCACCCCGAGGTGCTGGAGTGCTACACAATGGCGGGCGGGATGGACTTCATGCTCAAGGTGGTGGCTCAGGACATCGCCAGCTATGAGCGCTTTCTGCGCGACCACCTGCTGCAATTGCCCCACGTGCACGAGGCGCATTCGAATATCGCCATGAGCACGGTGAAACGCACCACAGAGCTGCCGCTGGATTAGGCTGCGTCAGAAACGGGGAATGTTGCCGGGAGGGGTAACAATCCGCCAGACGAGCGCTGGCGGATTATTTATTTCGATGAGGGCAATAAAAACATTTGATTTTCAAATGATAATGATTATTATTGCGTCAGCGGTTCGCGAGAACCGCTGGATAACCTGGAAGTCTTAGGTCGGCTTCCGGATTATCTCCTCATCAGGCTAATCACGGTTTTTGACCCGGATTTTTTCCGGGTCTTTTTTTTGGTTCGTTCTTTTGGTTTCCGCTACTTCAGGCTAATGAAGTGTGGGTGCTGCACATACGTGTGTTCAGCGATGGCGCGGATCATAGCAAAACAACCTTGATCAAGGTCATGTTTTCCGGCTGAAACCGGCTGGAATCAGCACATAAAACGTAAATGCTGCAATTTTTCACTTGAGAATGATTCTCGTATTTAATAGTCTATTCTCATCACGGATGACCTCTGTCAGCTCAAGGAAGAATCCCCCATGGAAGATCAGCGAGCGATACGCCATGAGTAATCAGCTCTCGTCCTTACTGCACCTGCCCGCCCGACTGCCTGATGCGCAGCCGACGCCTGAGTCGATCGAACTTGGCCAGCAACTGGGCAAACTGTCGCGCCGGACCCGGCAGATATTCCTGCTGAGCCGACTCGACGGCCTGCCGTACGCCGATATCGCGCGCTTCATGGACGTAGACGTCACTCGGGTAGAACGCGCCATGCTCAGGGCATTGGGCAAAACCCATCGCCAAACCACCGACGACGCCCGTGCCATTCAGGATCAGGCCAACCGCTGGTACGTGCACCTGCAAAGCCCCACTGCCACGGCCAGCGAGCGGATCGAGTTTCGTCACTGGCTCGATGCCGATGCAGCACACCTCTCGGCGTTTCAGAACAGCGAGCGCGTCTGGCGTCTTTTGCAGGCACCTGCCGCACTGCTTGGCGCCAGCGGCTGGCATCGGCGCAAGCGCAGGGTTTATCTGGCCTGGTGCCTGCTCACGGCATTCATCTGCAGCCTGATGGTCACGGCCGAAGCGATCTCCTGAAAAGCGGACGAGCGTCGCAATGACGTTGACGTCGCGGCACATGAATTTTACGTCGCAGAGCCTGATGTCGATCGGTGTACAGTAGCGGCCTGACCAGGCATTTACAGACGCAGGCACCCTCTTGACTCTCACGATCAGCTCGGACTTCGACAGCGGCAATATTCAGGTGCTGGACAGCAGCGACCCGGCCCATATCAAGCTGGCAATCAGGCCCGACACGCAAAGCGCGCACTTTCAATGGTTTCATTTCAAGGTCGACGGCCTCAACGTGGGTCAAACCTATGGCTTGAGCCTGAGCAACGCCAGCGAGTCGACCTTCAACAGTGCCTGGACCGGCTACAACGCCGTGGCCTCTTATGATCACAAACACTGGTTTCGCGTGCCGTCGGGTTTCGACGGCAAGGCGCTGAATTTCAGCCTTGCGGCCGAGCAAGCGCAGGTCTGGTTTGCCTATTTCGAACCCTACAGCCGTGAGCGTCATGACGGGCTGATCGAGCAGGCGCAGACAAACGCCGGCATGCAGGTGCTGGCGACCGGCAAAAGTATTGAAGGCCGTGACATTCAGTTGCTGCGCAAAGGCGATGGCAGCGAAGGCAAGCGCAAGATCTGGTTCATCGCCCAGCAACATCCCGGCGAACACATGGCCGAGTGGTTCATGGAGGGCGTGATTGAGCGTCTGCAGCAAAAAGACGACACTGTGCTGCAGCAATTGCTGGACAGTGCCGACCTCTATCTGGTGCCCAACATGAACCCGGACGGCGCATTCCACGGTCATTTGCGCACCAACGCAGCCGGCAAGGACCTCAACCGCGCCTGGCAGGACAGCACCGAAGCGCAGAGCCCGGAAGTCCTGTTCGTCAGGCAGCAGATGGAAAAATATGGCGTTGACATGTTTCTCGACGTCCACGGCGATGAAGAAATACCTCACGTATTCACCGCCGCCTGTGAAGGCAATCCGGGCTACACCATACATCAGCGGCAACTCGAAGAGCGCTTTCGCAGCCGTCTGAGCGACGTCACTGTCGATTTCCAGACGGTTTACGGATACCCGCGCAGCGCGCCTGGCCAGGCCAACATGAACCTGGCGGCCAACGCCATCGGCGAACGCTACAAATGCCTGGCGCTGACCCTGGAGATGCCGTTCAAGGATCACGACAACGCACCGGACCCGCTCACCGGCTGGTCAGGCAAGCGCTCTGCGCAACTGGCCAAGGATGTGCTGAGCGTGCTGGCGCAGATGGTCGAAGAACTGCGCTGATCCACAGTGACTCAAGCCGCCCGAAGTGCCCACTTACCTGGCTGGGGGAAGGTGGGCATTTTTCTTTGCGCCCGCTGCACGACGCACTATCAACCCCGCCAGCGCGATCAACGCCAGGGTGATCACCACCGCGCCGTAGACATTACTGGTCATCACCAGCCCCACCGAATGAGCAAAGTACCCGGCGATCAGTGCGGGTATGCAAAACGCCAGGTAACTGAGCACCAGAAACGCCGACATCAGCCCTGCCCGCTCATGGGCATGTGCCAGCGGCATGAGCATGCGCAATGCACCGAGAAAGCTTGAGCCAAAGCCGATCCCCGCCACCACGGCACCGACGAAAAACAGCCACAGCGCCCCCAGATTGACCGCCAGCAGAATCACCGCCACACCAAGCGGCAGAAAGCTCGCGCCCACCCACAGCCCCAGCACCGGCTCACGTTGACGCAGGGTGAGAATCGCCAGCGCGCCGCTGAGTGTCAGCGCCGCAACAGCCAGCCCCCCATTGAGCGGCGAGGTCGAGCCGGTTGCCGCCGCCAGCAGCGATGGACTCAAGGACAGAAAGAAGCCGCCGAGCGCCCATGCCGCAATGTCCACCGGCAGCACCAGCCACAACATGCGCCGCGCCTGTTGCGGCACGTGCAGCGACGGCTTGAGGGATTGCCAGACGCCCGGCTGGCGGCTGACGGTTTCTGCGACCCACCCGAGATAAATCGCCTGAACGACGAAAGCGGCCAGCAGAAAACAGTAAGCGAGCATCAAGGGCAGCGGCGCCCATTGCACCAGTAAAGCAGTCCCGAGTGCGCCGACCGCCATGCCGAGCATGGGCGAAATACTGTTGATCAACGGGCCTTTGGCTTGATCACTGTCCAGCAACGCAGCCCCCAAAGCACTGGCCGCAAGCCCCGTCGCAAACCCCTGTAGCAGGCGCCCCGCCACCAGCCAGGTCACGTCGCGGGCGAAAATGAACAGCAGCATCGAGACGATTTGCAGCAGCAGTGCGCCGAAAATCACCGGGCGTCGCCCCAGGTAATCAGACAGCGAGCCGCCCATCAGCAAGGCAGCCAGCAAACTGAACGCATACACTGCAAAAATCAGGGTGAGCACGCTGGCAGAAAACCCCCACGCCTCCTGGTACAGGTGATAAAGCGGTGTGGGCGTACTGGACGCAGCAAAAAAGCACAGCGTGGTGAAAGCCAGAAACCCGAGATGGCTTCGCGCCGTCACTGTTTCAGGTTCAGGGCCGCATGAAGCCTGATGGGATAACGAACGGGACATGAAGGCACTCTCCGTTGATGCAACCTGCTAAAGCCATAAATTAGCTTTTGCGGAGTGTGCGACTGCACCCAGCTTAAAGCAAATACTTTGTGTTAAGGTCCGCCGCATGGCTATCAAAGAAGCAGTACGCACCGGAGGCCGCAGCGCCCGGGTGCAGGAATCCATTCACCGCGCCGTTCGGGACTTACTCGAAGCGCATGATCGCGCGGCGCTCAGCGTGCCCATGATTGCGGCTCAGGCCGGCGTCACGCCGTCAACCATCTACCGCCGCTGGGGCGATTTGACCACGTTGCTGGCCGACGCCGCCATCGAGCGCCTGCGTCCCGATACGCCGATTGATCAAGGCAGCCTGCGTCAGGACCTGTTGAGCTGGAGCGAGATGTACCTGGACGAAATGTCCTCGGCACCAGGTAGGGCGCTGATGCGCGATGTGGCCGCCAGCACCTCGGGCTGTGTGGGCAAGTGCGCGGCAATGGTCCGTGAGCAATTGCAGATCATGATTGACCGCGCCACAGAGCGTGGCGAAGCCTCACCGACTGCGGACGATCTGATCGACGCCATCGTTGCACCGATGATCTACCGGATTCTGTATTCCGAAGCCGCTCCAACACTGGAACGTGTACACCAATGGGTAAACCGCTGCCTGGGCTGAAGCCACATGGCAGCAGCCAATGCCTGAAACTCCCGTTATGATGCGCGCCTTGTCCGATCAACGACCGAATCCATTCATGCATACCCTCGCAGACCTACGCGCCGGCAAGCTGGCAGGCATCAAACGGCTCGACCTCTCGTGTGGTCTGAGCGAATTCCCGGCCGAGATATTCGAGCTGGCGGACACCCTGGAGGTGCTGAACCTCAGCGGCAATTCACTGACGTCCCTGCCCGACGACTTGTGTCGCCTGACGCATCTGCGCGTGTTGTTTGCGTCGGACAACCCGTTCACCCATTTGCCCGAAAGCATCGGCCGGTGTCAGCAGTTGCGCATTGTCGGCTTCAAGGCCAATCGCATCGAACAGGTCAGCGCCGCAGCGTTGCCGCCGCGCCTGCGCTGGCTGATCCTCACCGACAACCGAATCGAGTACCTGCCCGATGAACTGGGCCGCCGTCCTGACCTGCAAAAGCTGATGCTGGCCGGCAACCGGTTGCGCAGCCTGCCCTCCACCCTCGCTGATTGCCACAGGCTCGAGCTGCTGCGCATCGCTGCCAACCGCTTGACCGAACTGCCAGCATGGCTGCTGAGCCTGCCCGCCCTGGCCTGGCTCGCGTATGCCGATAACCCGCTGTGCGCCGAGCACCTGGCCGAGCCGATCCGCCCGATTGCGTGGCAACAATTGCGCATCGGGCAGCGACTGGGCGAAGGCGCGTCCGGGATTATTCAACAGGCGGTCTGGCGAAACGAGGGTGAAGAACGAGCTGTAGCGGTCAAGCTGTACAAAGGCAGTATCACCAGCGATGGCTCACCGCTCAATGAAATGGCCGCTTGCATCGCGGCAGGGCATCACCAGCACCTGATCGAGGTGCTCGGGCAGATCAGCGGGCATCCCGATCGGCAAAACGGTCTGGTCATGGAGCTGATCGCACCCGACTTCACCAACCTTGCCGGCGCGCCCAGCCTGGAGTCCTGCAGCCGCGACGTCTATGCCAGCGATACGCGCTTTTCGCTGCCGGTGTTATTGCGCCTGGCCACCGGTATTGCTGCGGTTACCGCGCACCTGCACGCCAATGGCATCACCCACGGCGATTTGTATGGCCACAACATTCTCTGGCAAGCCGATGGCGACTGCCTGCTGGGTGACTTCGGTGCGGCGTCATTTCACCCGTCGGCAGACGCAGGCCAGGCGCTGGAGCGCATCGAAGCACGGGCTTTCGGTCTTTTGCTCGGGGAGTTGCTGGAACGTTGCGATGCAGCGCCGCAAGATCAGGACGTCATCGACGGCCTGCAAGCGCTGCAGACACTTTGCGTGCAGCCGGACAGCCAGCAACGGCCGTCACTGGCAGAGGTGCATCTGCACCTGCAGGCATGGAGCGCATGACGCGCTCCATAGCGTGAGTCAGCCCGCCAGACCGACGTACACGTTCTGTACGTCGTCATGGTTGTCGATGGCTTCAAGAAACGCTTCGACTTCGGCCATTTGCTCATCGCTCAGGCCATCCACGGTGCTTTTCGGGCGATAGCCCAATTGCGCGGACTGGACGGCAAAGCCGAATTGCGGGAGCGCCTTGCAGACGGCGTCCATGTCGGTAGGCTCGGTCAGGAACAGCGTCGCGCCCTCTTCACCCGGCTCGCAGTCCTGAGCACCGGCCTCGATAGCGGCTTCATCGGCATCAGCGTCCGGCGCCGTGGGCACCGCTTCGATCATGCCCTGATACAGAAAATCCCAGGAAACCGAACCCGCAGCGCCCAACTGGCCTTTGCGAAACAACACGCGAATTTCCGAGACTGTGCGGTTGATGTTGTCAGTCAGGCACTCGACGATCACCGGCACGCGGTGCGGTGCAAAACCTTCGTAGGTCAGGCGCTCGAAGTTGACGCTCTCGCCCAGCAAACCGGCGCCTTTCTTGATGGCACGTTCCAGGGTTTCGCGTGGCATCGAAGCCTTTTTCGCCTGCTCCACCACCAGGCGCAGACGCGAGTTCATGTCCGGGTCTGCACCTGCGCGGGCCGCGATCATGATCTCCTTGGACAGCTTGCCAAACGTACGTCCCTTGGCATTCGCTGCCGCTTCTTTATGCTTGACCTTCCACTGTGCGCCCATGTCTGCTCTCTTGATTCGATAGGCACCTAGCCGCCTGCGCCTGCAAGACTGGCAGAGCGCGGCGCTGGCAAGGCGCTGAAAAAGGGTTGCCGGCAAATACCCTGTCCGGCGCGGCGCATTTTATACGCGATCACGGCAGATGAAACCCCCGACGGGCACATTGCGCAAACCAACCCGTCAGGATGACCTTATAGCGCTGACCTAACAGTCCTTGAAATCCGGCTGGCGCTTGTCGATAAACGCTTGCATGCCTTCTTTCTGGTCGTGACTGGCGAAGGCCGCATGGAACACCCGGCGCTCGAAACGGATACCTTCAGCCAGGCTCACCTCAAAAGCGCGGTTGACGCTCTCCTTGACCATCATCGCCACCGGCAGCGATTTCGCGGCGATGGTGGCGGCCACTGCAAGTGCTTCGGGCAGTAGCTGGTCAAGCGGCAAGACGCGGGACACCAGACCCGCGCGCTCGGCTTCATGGGCGTCGATCAGGCGGCCTGTCAGGCACATTTCCATTGCCTTGGCCTTGCCAACCGCACGGGTCAGACGTTGCGTCCCGCCCATGCCCGGTAACACGCCGAGGTTGATCTCCGGTTGACCAAACCTGGCGTTTTCGGCAGCCAGAATGAAGTCACACATCAGTGCCAATTCACAGCCACCGCCCAGCGCGAAACCGGCCACGGCCGCGACCATCGGTTTACGCCGCGCGGCCACGCGGTCACTTTCACGAAACAGGTCATCGAGGTAGATCTGCGGGTAGGAGAGCTCGACCATTTCCTTGATGTCAGCCCCCGCAGCGAAGGCTTTTTGCGTGCCGGTCAGCACGATACAGCCAATGGCGCTGTCCGCCTCGAACTGGTCAAGCGCGTGGTTCAACTCGTCGATCAGACGAGCATTCAGTGCGTTCAGGGCCTTGGGACGGTTCAAAGTGACCAGCCCGACGCTGCCTACAACCTCACTGAGGATTGTCTCGTAATCCATTGATAAATATCCATTTAATGAAAGCGTGCGATAAACGCAGATTAAATATAATTCGATTTAATTATTATCTATAACCTATTGATTAATAAACCAATTCAATAGCAACAGCGGTCGCTTCACCACCACCAATGCAGATTGCTGCCAACCCACGCTTGAGCTGCCTGCGCCGCAAGGCTGCCAGCAACGTGACAATGATCCGCGCGCCCGAAGCCCCTATCGGGTGACCCAGTGCACAGGCGCCGCCATTGACGTTGACCTTCTCGTGCGGGATACCCAGCTCGCTCATGGCCACCATCGGCACAACTGCGAATGCCTCGTTGATCTCGAACAGATCGACGTCATCCAGTGCCCAGCCTGTCTTGCCCAGCAGGCGCTGAATGGCCCCGATGGGCGCTGTCGGAAACAGCCCCGGTTCGTCGGCGAAGCCTGCATGGGCGTGGAATATGGCCAGCGGCTGCAAGCCTCGGCGCTGCGCTTGTGACTGACGCATCAACAATAGCGCCGCTGCGCCATCGGAGATGGAACTGGAGTTGGCTGCCGTGACCGTACCGCCGTCGCGAAACGCCGGTTTGAGTGTCGGGATCTTGTCTGGACGCGCCTTGGGCGGCTGCTCGTCATGGGTGATGTGCCTGGATTCTTTGCCCACCGTGACCTGCACCGGAACAATCTCGGCATCGAAGTGCCCGTCGGTGATGGCCTGCTGCGCGCGGGCCAGTGATGCCAGAGCGAACGCGTCCTGCGCTTCGCGGCTCAAAGCATGGCGCTGAGCACAGTCTTCGGCGAAGGTGCCCATCAGTCGGCCTGGCTCATAGGCATCTTCAAGGCCGTCGAGAAACATGTGGTCCAGCACCTTGCCGTGCCCCATGCGATAACCGCTGCGCGCGCGGTCGAGCAGATAAGGCGCATTGGACATGCTCTCCATGCCCCCGGCCACCACCACGGTGGCAGCGTCGGCCATCAGCAAATCATGGGCCATAATGGCGGTCTGCATCCCCGAGCCGCACATCTTGTTGACCGTGCTGCACAACGTGCCGGTGCTCAACCCTGCACCCAAGGCCGCTTGCCGGGCAGGCGCCTGGCCACAACCCGCCGGCAGCACGCAACCAAACAGCACGTGCTCTACGTCACCCGGGGCAATGGCGGCGCGTTCGACGGCGGCACGGATGGCAATCGACCCCAGCCGGGTCGCGCCAAGGCTCTGCAAGTCGCCCTGAAAACCACCCATGGGCGTGCGCGCTGCGCTGACAATGACCACAGGGTCGTGATGAGGGATTGTCCTCTCGATGGACATGGCTATCTCCAGTCTTGTTTTTATTTGATCGTTTGAATCATCAACCTGCGGCGGCAAGGACGCAATGGTTGCAGCAAGCAGATTAGCGGGTATCTGCACATCGCGCGCAACGTTACGAATCTCTCACCGGCAGCGAGGTCTGACTGTTATTGCACCTTGACGCTGGAGCCCACGAATGTCGCTACGCCCTTTTCGCGCCTTGCTCGCCGGCCTTCTCGTTCTGAGCCTGAGCGCCTGCGCGCTGATCCCTCATCGAGATCCACTGACCATCAATGTCGTCGGTATCGAACCTATTCCCGGACAAGGGCTGGAACTGCGCATGGCGGTCACGCTGCGGGTACAGAACCCGAACGAAACCGAGATCAACTACAACGGCGTAGCGCTGGACCTGGACGTCAATGGCAAATTGCTTGCCTCGGGCGTGAGTAACCAGAAGGGCACCGTAGGACGCTTCTCCGAGGCAGTGCTGGTGGTGCCGGTCAGCGTGTCGGCATTTGCCGCCTTGCGCCAGGCACTGGGGCTGACGCAAAGCCAGCGCCTCGATAACCTGCCCTACACGCTGCGCGGCAAGCTGGCCGCAGGCCTGTTCGGCACACTGCGTTTCAGCGACAGCGGCACACTGGACCTGCGCCAGGCAGAGGGTGACCCGTTCTGACTGCCGGCAAGCGGTGAATAGCAGAACCGCAGGACGAGCAGGGTCATAAACAAGTACCGTCATTAACAGGTCCGAGAACGCTGGCATGCTTGCTGCTTGGTTCCGGCAACCTGTGTTTTCGCCCCTCATGCTCAAGGAAGACCTGCCAATGATGCTGTGCAAGCTGTCAGCAAATCGCCGCGCCCTGCCTCTTTCCCCTCTCCTGTCTCTCATAACGCTGCTCGCGCTGCTGCTTAGCGTGGCGATTTCACCCGCATGGGGCGCCGATAAAAGCGCCAAGCGCGGCATCGCTTATGACATCGCCCAGCCTGCCGACTTGAGCGCGTTATCGGCAGGTGTGAGCTGGTGGTACAACTGGAGCCCGAAACCGCATGACCGCCTGGCGTCCTACGATTACGCCTCGATGTATGGCGTGGACTTCATTCCGATGATCTGGAACGACAACGTCGATGACGGCCAGTTGAAACTCTATCTGCAGGCACACCCAGCCATTCGCTACCTGCTGGTCATCAACGAACCCAACCTGCTGGACCAGGCCAACATGACGCCCGAGGCCGCTGCGCGCTTCTGGCCAAGGCTGGAACAGATCGCGGCGCAGACCGGGGTGAAGCTGGTAGGCCCGGCCATGAACTGGGGAACCATGTCGGGTTACGGCGACCCGGTGGTGTGGCTTGACGCCTTTTATGCCGCGTATCGATCGATGAATCAGAATCGCGACCCGCGCATCGACTACCTGGCTTTTCATTGGTACGACTATGGTCTGGCGGGGATGCTCGACAGGCTGTCACGCTACGGAAAACCCGTTTGGGTCACAGAATTCGCCAATTGGCATGGCCTGGACGACGGCATGCAGATTGATTCGGTAGAAAAGCAAAAGCAGCAAATGGCCAATATGGTTGCCACACTCGAAGGGCGCGCGGACGTGTTCAGGTATGCCTGGTTCACCGGGCGCATGACTCAGGACCCTCATTTCTCCAGCCTGTTGAGCAACGAGGGCACACTCACCGAGCTGGGTCAGTACTACCTTTCGTTGCCGTACAGCCAGTGAAGTTCGCGCCTGAAGATGACGCCGGTCAGCGAGTGACGCCGGCACCTGCGTCCATCAAGGACGCTGCGCCGATCTCGGTCAGGCCGCTGATCAGATGCTGGGTGTAGGGGAATGATCGATCGGGTTCGAGGGTTTTGACAGAGGTCAGCAACCCCTCCCTGACCAGCGTGTCGACCGTTGTTACGCAAACACCGATGGCAGGGACGCTGGGTTGCGACCGCACCAGCTCCCTGTAGATCTGACCGAACGTCAGCTTTCGACGCTGACCACCGCACAGTCGCTTGACGGCACCCAGGACCACACGTTCGATCCGGTTATATTCGTTGCTCACCACACCCGCCTTGAAATAGCGTAACTGACCGTCAATAAAACTGATGCTCACTATAAAACAGCAAACCGCCCTCTCTTTGAAAAATCAATAGTAAACCCATTGATTTCCATGCCGCACTTTACCTATATAAAAACTGGACACAGCCGCTATCCGCACTTCAATAATCGAGCGTTTATTATTATTGAAAGACAATCAAAAATTGCCATTTCAGTCAGGATGCAAAGCTTACCAGACCACTAAACCTAACAACAGTTAGGTTTATAAAAAAGCAAGAAATAAAAATAAAAAGTCACTATCGAGCTATAAAAATCCAAAAAATCAAAAAATATTGGTAAAAAAAGCCAATCACAGATCAAAATCAAAAAAATATTCCGGCTACAATCATCAAAAAACAGCAGCATGGCCAACTGATATCATTTATTAAACCGAGCGATGCGAATACTTTATCGCTCAGTGAACTTCTTAGTGTTGCGCTGGACTTAACACTCGGCCACGCCGCTGTGCCATTGCAATAACCCTCAGTTTTATTCTGTCACCCTCAATCGAGATGCAATCGATGAATAGATCCATGCTGTCTGTTTTCAGCGCAGTACTTGTGTGCGCGCAAAGTGTCTCCGCGCTGGCAGCGGACTCGACTTCCACGGCCGGTGCCGCTGCCGCCAGTCAACAGATCCGGGTGCAGGTGGAAGCGAAGCGCGACCAGTTGTCCGGCGCTGACAAGATCAGCCCGACGGCGCAGAAAAGCTCCTCCACCCTGCTCGATACGCCGGTGGACACCGACGATGCACCTGCGCAGGCACAACGCCCATGAACAGTTCTAATCAACCTTTCGCATCGACCAGAAGGACACTTGCCGTGTCAGCGTTCAAACAGACCCTGGGCCTGAGCCTGCTGACGTTCAGCGTCATGCAGGCCCACCTCGCGCTCGCCGCAGTGACACCGGCCACCGGCAACGCAGTCGAAGCCCGCGTCAGCTCGATTCTCGACAACATGAATCAGTCCGAGAAGATCAACTTTACCCGCGTGAATGACGGGCACATGATCCCTTCTCTACTCAAGTGGGGCATCAAGGGCACCGTGGCGTATGACTCGTCGATGGGCGTGCACGTCAACAACGCCACCTTTGGCGCGCAGTACCCGTCGCAGTCCGCGCTGGCTGCCACCTGGAGCATCAACCGGGCCAAGGAATTCGGTCTGGCCATTGCCTACGAGACGCGTATTTCCGGTGGCCAGCAGATGCTCTCGCCTGGCGCAAACCTGTACCGCACCCCGTACAACGGCCGCTCGGCAGAGTACGTCAGTGGCGAGGACCCGTTCCTCGGCGCGGTCATGGCACCGGCCATCGTCAACGCCATTCAGGCGCAAGGCATTCAGGCCAGCGGCAAGCATTACCTGGCCAACGAGCAGGAAGCCAATCGCCAGGCCGTCGACGTCAAGGTCGATGAGCGCACCCTGCGCGAACTGTATTTGCCGGGCTTCGAGTCGATGGTCAAGAACGCCAACGTGGCGTCGATCATGTGCGGTTTCAACAAGGTCAATGGCGACTACGCGTGCGAAAACCATCACCTGATCACCGAGGTGCTCAAGGGTGAATGGGGCTATCAAGGCACGGTAATCAGTGACTTCAACGCCATTCACGACGCGTTCAAGGGCGCTTGGGCCGGCACCGACATCGATATGCCGTCGGGCCTGCAATTCACCGAAGCCAAGCTGCTGCCTTACCTGTGGAGCGGGCAACTGACCCAGAACGTGATCGACGACAAGGTCAAGCGCAACCTGCGGGCCATCGTCAGCTACGATTTCCAGGAAAACCTTAATACCGCCAAGACCCTGGACCACCCCGAGTACGGCATGCGCGCAGCGCTGAATACCGCGCGTGAGTCCATCGTTCTGCTGCGTAACGAAAACACTGCGGCGGGCAAACCGCTGCTGCCACTGGCGCGCTCGGCGAAGATCGCCGTGATCGGCAACTGGGCACATGAAACACCTGCGTCACCATTCGGCACGGCCAACTCGCCGCCCAACAGCTACGTCACCGAACTGAGCGGCCTGCAGCAACTGGCGTCCAACAGCACCGACGTCACCTACCTCCCGGAAATGAGCCTGAACCCGGCGAATTCGACCTGGTATCAGCCAGCCACGGGTAACAACAGCATCAGCAATTCCGGGGTTAAAGCCGAGTATTTCTCCAACACCAGCTTTTCCGGCGATCCGGCACTGACGCGCGTCGAGCCAGGCGTAAACCTGAACTGGGCCACCGGCACCAACGTCACCAATGCGGGCAGCACGGCCGTGTCGGGCTTTAGCCCTTCAGCCGGTGCCTTCTCGGCCCGCTTCACGGCGACCATCAAGCCGACTGTCTCGGGCGCACAGGTGTTCAAGGTTCGCGCCGATGGCCCTTACAAGCTGTGGGTCAACGATGAGCTGGTACTGCAGAGCGATGGCGTGCCTTACTCAGGCGACGTCGTGAACGCGCTGACAACGTCGGGGAAAACTGCTGAATTGAGTGCTGGCAAGACCTACACCGTAAAACTTGAATACCAGCGCATTCAGGGCAATTTCATTCCTGTGCTGGGCGGCCTGACCGGTGTGCAGATGAGCTGGGCATCGTTGCGTCCGCCGAAGGATCTGTCGAGCTACGATGCGGTCGTGGTTGCCACCGGCACTACGTCTGAAAACGAAGGCGAAGGTTCTGACCACGGTTTCGATCTGCCTGACCAGCAAGCAGAGCTGATCAGCTACGTCACCAAGGCCAACCCCAATACCATCGTGGTCATGCATGGCGGTGGTGTGGCCAACATGCAACCGTGGGCGAACAAGGTCGGCGCGACGCTGCAAGCCTGGTTCCCGGGTCAGCAAGGCGGGCAGGCTCTGGCCGAGATTCTGTATGGCAAGGTCAACCCGTCGGGCAAACTGCCGATCACCATCGACAAGAAAATCGAGGATAACCCAAGCTACGCGTCCTACCCGGACCCGGCGGCCTATCGTGGCGACAATGCTCTGACCGAAATGACCTACAGCGAAGGCCTGTACATGGGTTATCGCGGTTATGACAAGAAGCACGCCAAGCCGCTGTACCCGTTCGGTTACGGGCTGTCCTACACCACGTTCAGCTACAGCGACCTCAAGCTGTCGACCAACGTGCTGACCCCGGGCGCGACGATTGACGTCAAGTTCACCGTGACCAACACCGGCGACAAGGCAGGCTTTGAAGTGGCACAGCTTTACGTGCAACCGGTAAAACCGGCTGTAGACCGTCCGGAGAAAGAGCTCAAGGGCTTTACCAAAGTCTATTTGCAGCCCGGTGAGAGCAAGACGGTCAGCGTGCCGATCGACTCGCGTTCGCTGGCCTACTACGTCGACAAGACCGCAAGCTGGGACGTTGACGCCGGCAAGTTCAAGATTCTGGTGGGTGCAGATTCGGAGAACCTGACCCTCGACCGGACCCTGATTACCCTGTACCCGGAAAAGCTGACCACCCGCGACAGCAACCCGCTGCCGTTGCCACTGCGCAAGGCAGTACAGGTCAGCGCGGCACAGACGTACTGATCCACCCTTCAAGGCTCAGGGATGAGCCTTGATATCCCTTCCCAGACGCTGCACGTAAACCTCGAACACCGCCATGACATCCACGTCGTCCGGGCTTCTCAGCCACTGAATCTGCAAACCGTCCATGACCGAGAAGATTTCCTGGGCCAGGGCTTTCACGTTGATGTCCGCACGAACCTCCCCTGCTTCTATCAACGCGTTCAGATGACCGCGGGCATGCTCGTGGGTCATCTGAAATCGCTCACGGTGCCATGAACAGGCCGGGTGTGAAGGTGAGAGGCTTTCGGTGTTCATCAACAGCGCAGCCTGGCACTCATCGGCATTTTCGACGCTGAAGCTCATGCTCAGCTTGAGAAACTTCAGAAACCCGTCAAGCGTCAGTTCGGTGACCATGTCCTGAAACCTGGACGTGACCCGCTGATCCCTTCGCTCCAGCAACGCGCTGAGCAGCGCTTCCTTGTTGGGAAAGTGATGCAACAAGCCAACCGTCGTGATGCCGGCCAGCAGCGCAACCTCGCGCATGGATGCACTCGAGTAGCCGTCTCTGGCGAACACCACCGTGGCAGCGTCCAGCAAGGCCTTTCTGCGCATGTCGCCCTTGGGCGCCCGGCGTCGCTTGGGCGCTACCGATGCTTCGGATTCATTCCCTGATTCTTCGATGACCATAAAAACCTGATTACGCCTTGATTCAATGTGCCTGGGCGTTCATGCCCCTGGCCCTGCCGGTATAAAACCGTTTTGCTGTCAGCGATGCGGTAGCGATCGAGATCAGTGCAATGACCGCATTGCCGGCGAACATGCCAGGCAACGCGCCACTGCTGCCGAACCAGTGCGTGCCGGCCAGCACGAACGGCACTGTACCTGCTGTCGCTCTGAGCCAGGCGAACACCGCCACCCACCATGACTTTTTCATGGTGATGAACACGGCAATGGCGACAAAATCCAGCCCTATCACCACCCAGAGGCCGCCGCCCCACCAGCAGAAGGCAATGAATACCGCTCGGGCTTCGACGCCGAGTTGGTACAGATCGGCAATCATGCCGCCGCACAGTATCAACACAAGCCAGACGGCCAATCCGTAAAAGACCACCATGCGCCGGCTGAAGACGATGGCCGAACGGACCCGATCATCCCGATTGGCACCGATATTCTGCCCAAGCACCGGAGCCAGTGCACCGGGCAGTGCAAAAAAAGCGCAGTAGGAAAATTGCAGGACCCGGTCCAGCACGGTCATGGCGGCCAGCGCTGAAGTGCCGAACGTAGACAGCGATGCAACAAGATAAGCCAGACCGACAGGCGTCGCCAGGTTTGCGGCCATTGCCGGAAGAGCGAGCCGGAAAGTACGCCCGGCATGCAGGCGCAACAGCTTGAGGTTGCGCGTGAACACCAGCCCTATGCGACGGCGAACCCAATACACGCCGATTGAGGCGGAAACGCCGGCCGACACCGCAAATGCAATGCCTGCGCCCTTCAGGCCCAGATCCAGAACAAAAATGAACAACGGGTCGGCGACCGCCAGCGTGGCAGCGGCTGACAGCACCACGGCCAGCGCCCGACGGTTATCACCGGTGGTTCTGAGCATCTGCGCCGACATCTGCATAACCGCCTGTAACACGGTAAACGGCAGGGTCAGCCAGATGAAGCTGCGCGCCGCGTCATAAGTGGCGGCCTCGGCCCCCAGCCAGTGAGTGATCGGCACCACCAGCGCCAACTGCAGCGCAGCGCCCAGACCCGAGACCATGACGACCATCAGCATAAGGCTGGCGGTGAGTCGCGGCACAGACCTGGCGGCCCGGTGGCCTATGCGCTCCGACAGCACCGCTGCTGCTGCGATGATCAGGCCGGTGGTCAGTGCCGAGTTGAAAAAAAGCAGCACCTTGGCGATGCCCACCGCAGCCAGAAGCACCGGATCGTGCAGCATCGAGACATAGACCAGCGTCAGAATGTCGACGAGAAATATCGCAAACAGGCTCAAGGCGCTGGTACTGGCGGTCACAACGATATGCTGCGCTACGCTGCCTTGGGTAAATCTTGCGCCGGCGTGGGCCATCAATGTTTCTCAAAAGGCCTGACGAGCCCCGAATACAGGGCTCAAACCATGATAATGATCGTCTGTCGCGTGGCTATATTTTCAGCGGCCATCGTTTACAGGGCTATCGGGTAGCCGCCATCAGACGATTCACTTCGCTGCGCACCATGTTGGCGTACTCCGGCGGGCTCATCGTGTCGAGTTCGGAGCGTACCCATTCGGACCATTTGCCCTTGCGCTTGGCGCGCTCACCCATAAGGCGCGCGGCCTCGCCCTTGGCTTTGCCCAGATTGCTCTGCCAGAGGTCGAACAAACGGGATTTTTCGTCTTCGAGAGCAGTACGTTCAGGGAGCGGCCGATTGGCCAGATTGAAGCTCATGACAGTCACCTACGGCTAAAAACGGCTGCATCTTACACCGGTAAGGGGCTTTGCCTGCAGAGTCTTGCGTCGGGTCATTCAAGCAAGTGCAACTTTTCAGGATGCGCGAGACTCCATTGATCACTATTGCCATCACTTGAAAGGAAAAATGCCATGGCTCGTAAGACCTCTGCTCAAAATGCTGCCGATCAGATCAAGGATCAGGCATTCAGCGACCTGCAGGCGCTGATCGAAGAATCAGACAAATTGCTCAAGGAAAGTGCCGCACTGGTCGGCGAAGAAGCTGAAACGCTGCGCGCGCAGTTGAGTGTCAAGCTCAAGCAGGCACTGGACTCGATGGCCAGCGTACGTGACCGCACCAAGCCGGTTGTAGAAGCGACCGAGACTTACATCGGTGGCCATCCTTGGCAGACCGTGGCTATTTCTGCAGGCTTCGGTCTGGTAGTAGGCCTGTTGCTGGGTCGTCGTTGATCGAACTGCAGCCTTGAACGACAAAGCGGGCCTCATTGCAGGCCCGCTTTTTTATTTCAGATGCTCGATCAGATGACCAGGCCAGGCCAGCAACACCATGACCTGCAACAGGTCAGCGAGTGTGTTGCACCACTGACGGTTGTGCAAAGCGGTGGGACTTGGTCACTTTGGCCTGCAGCGCCACCCGCTGCTCCTCGGCCTGGGCTTGGCTTTCATAAGGCCCGATCAACAATTGCTGCTTGCCGTCGATGTCCACGATGACCGGCGCATAGCTGCGCTCGAGCAACCAGGCACTGGTGTCGCTGACCGCTTCGCGCGAGTTCATCTGGATGAACCACTGTGGCGTAGAGACCGGAGCAGTGCTCGCCGCGTCCTGGGCTTTTTCTCTGGCGGGCGCACGAGAATTGCCTGCATCACACCCGGCCAGGGCCAGTATCGCCATCATCATTACCGTCTTGCGCACGTAAGTCTGCTCCTCGTCTGAAGTGGCGCGAGTCTAGCACTCCCGCGCGCCCTGTTGAGCGACTGTGTCGAGGTGTCGCACGCACGGCAAAATACTGCCACAGCTCAGGCAATACGGGCCTGCCGAACAGATGGCCAGGTTTTACGATGACCGGCGATCATGTAATCAGATATTTCGTTGCACGTTAACGTTACACACAGTGTCAAAAGTGTTGCGACCATGTTGATCGATGGCTTGCCGCCATCGGTGCATTAGTACAGGAGTTCATCATGTGCGACGACCGAAACCCCCTGCATTGTTTCATTCCGCCTTACATGCTGGAGCGTATGGCGCAGTCCCCCAAGAACCTGATCAGCGCCAGAGCCATTGCCAACCTGACCAGCAGCTCGGCGTTCCTTGCCTCTCGCCTTTCTGCGCGAGCCATGCCATCCATGCACGCTATCAAGTCGCCGGATGGCAAAAAACACCGCGCGATTCACGACGCCAAAGGTACTGACGATCTTCCCGGCGTTATCGTCCGCAAAGAGGGCCAGGCACCGACCGGCGACAAGGCTGCAGACGAAGCCTACGATGGCTCCGGTGATGTCTATGACTTCTATGCGCAGCTCTTCGAGCGCAATTCACTGGATGACAATGGCATGTCACTGGTGTCGACTGTGCATGTCGCCGAAGTCGACTTCAATGGCGACCACGTGCCCCTGAGCAATGCCTATTGGAATGGCAGCCAGATGGCGTACGGCGATGGCGATGACCTGGTCTTCAAGCGATTCACCGGCAGCCTTGAAGTGATCGGCCACGAGCTGACCCACGGCGTGCAGAGTTTTACCTCCAACCTGGACTACAAAGGCCAGTCCGGTGCGTTGAATGAACACTTTGCCGATGTGTTCGGCATGCTGGTACGTCAGTGGAAGCAAGGCACCAGCGCCGCCGAATCGGACTGGGTGGTCGGCAAGGAGTTGCTGGTGCCTGCACCGACCCGGCGAGGCATTCGTGACATGGAAAGACCCGGCACCGCCTATGCCAACGACCCGGACCTTGGCGACGATCCGCAACCGGCAACAATGGCGGATCTGTATAAGGGGGCCAAGGACCGGGGCGGCGTGCACATCAACTCGGGCATTCCCAATCGGGCCTTCGTGCTGGTGGCCAAGGCACTCGGCGGAAATGCCTGGGAAGTGGCAGGCAGAATCTGGTATGAAACGATGTTGGCGTTGGAATCGGACAGCCAGTTCGTCGATTGCGCCAAAACCAGCATAAAAATCGCCGGCGACTCGCGTTTTGGTGCAAAAGCCAAAAAAGCCGTGCAAGCGGCCTGGAAAGAGGTCGGCGTCAAGGTGTAAGCCGTCAGCTATAACTAAAAAGGTGCTCGAAATGAAGGTCTGTCTAGTGCAATCCGGCGGTTTTGCGGGCGCGATCAAACGTTGTGAAGTGGACACCGATACGCTTGACCAGCCGGATGCCGAGCAGTTGCAGCGACTGGTGACTGACAGCGGTCTGAATAAATCGAGTACCGCATTCAACGACCAGGCGCGGGACCTGAATCAGTACGAGATCACCATCGAGGACGAAGCCAAAGCGATCTGCCTGACGTTCGACGAGCACAATGTGCCGACCTCCGCCCGGCAATTGCTTGGCTTTCTCAAGCAACGCGCCAAGCCCGGCAAGCTCTGAGCTACATCGGCCTGACAAGACCTGCAAGGCCTTTGCCCTTCGGACAGTACGCGAAGAGCACAGGCCGATGCGAATTCACCATCCTCTCGCGCCCGTGAAATAATGGCGCCGTGACATCGGAACCACCCTCCACCGCTGCGGTCAATGATTTGTATCCGCAGGTTGTTATCCGCCGTACAAAAAAAGACGCTACGTAATGCCATAAAGAGGTATCTTTTCGTGCCTCGCGTTCTTACCTCTTACTTCTGCATCCATGGCGTCGATGAGCACTGTGCACCCTACTGAACATTCATCTGGCCTGATCATCTGCGAACATTGCGATTCGCTGTACCAAGCCCAACCGCTGCAACCCGGTGAAGCCGCATTTTGCCTGCGTTGCCAGGCAGTGCTCGGCCGCGGCCATCGAATGTCCATCGAGCAACTGCTGGCCCTGACCATCGCCGCCGCGATGCTCTTCGTGTTCGCCAATCTGTTCCCCGTAATCAGCATCAGCATGAAAGGCCTGACCAACGAGGTCACGCTCTGGCAGTCGGTCGAGGCCCTGGCTCAGGGCCGTATCACCCTCATTGCGCTGGTGGCCGGCCTGTCGATCATCTTTGCCCCGCTGCTGCAGATCGTCCTGCTGTTCTGGGTGCTGCTGCATGCTCACAAGGGGGTGATGGCCCCAGGCTTCAAGGCCTGCATGCGCGCGCTGGAGCACTTGCGCCCATGGAGCATGCTGGAGGTATGCATGCTTGGCATTCTGGTGGCGATCATCAAACTGTCCGGCATGCTCGATGTGCACCCAGGCGTCGGCCTGTGGGCGATGGCGATGCTGATGGTGCTCATTCTGCTGATTGCCAACAAAGGCATACGCAGGCTGTGGGATGAGCTGGGAGTGAAGCCTGAATGAACGGCATCCCTTTCGCCCACGAGCACAAGCTCTGCCTGTGTCACACCTGCGGCTATGCCTGCGAGGAGGACGCTGCGCGCTGCCCGCGCTGTGATTCGCCGGTGCACCGGCGCAAGCCCGACAGTATCAGCCGCACCTGGGCCTACCTGATCGCCGCACTGATTTTCTATATTCCGGCCAACGTGTTGCCGGTGATGTACACCAATTTGCTGGGCAACCGCAGTCAAAGCACCATCATGAGCGGCGTGCTGGAGTTCTTCGAGAGCGGCTCGTGGGACATCGCCATCCTGATTTTCGTTGCCAGTGTCGTGGTGCCCTGCATCAAGTTTCTGGTGCTGGGCATGCTGCTGATCACTTGCCAGCGCCGCAGCACCTGGGCGATGCGTGAACGTGCACGTCTTTATCGCTTCATCGAGCTGATCGGCTACTGGTCAATGCTCGATGTGCTGGTTGTGGCCCTCGTGGCGTCTCTGGTGCAGTTTCGTGAGCTCAGCACCATCGAGCCACGCATTGGTATTCTGTTTTTTGGCTTGGTAGTGGTGATGACGATGTTCGCCGCCATGAGTTTCGATCCCCGGCTTATCTGGGACGCAGAGGTTGAAGATGTCTGACAATACCCTCCCCCCGTCTGCTTCAGTGCCACGGCCTGAAGTCAAACGTCGTCGCCTGAGCGTCTCGCTGATCTGGCTGGTGCCGATCATTGCAGCGATCATTGGTGCATCCATGGCGTTTCACGACTGGATGAACATCGGGCCGAAGATCACCGTGAGCTTTTTGACCGCCGAAGGCCTGGAAGCCAACAAGACGCAGGTCAAATACAAGAACGTGGTCATCGGCATGGTTACCGAGATCAGCCTCAGCGACGACCGCACCCATGTGCTGGCCAACATCGAACTCAATACCAGCGCATCGCCTTTCACGCGGATCGACAGCCAGTTCTGGGTTGTACGTCCGCGCATTGGTGCCCACGGCGTATCGGGGGTCGATACCCTGCTGTCAGGCGCTTTCATTGGCGCAGACGCAGGTAGCTCGGACGAAACCAAGACCAGCTTCACTGGCCTGGAAACCCCGCCACCAGTGACCTTCGGAGAAAAAGGCAAGCGTTTCACCCTGCACACCGACGACCTCGGCTCGCTGGACATCGGCTCACCCATCTACTATCGCCGTATCCAGGTTGGCCAGGTGGTTGCCTATGACCTGTCCAAGGACGGCCGTGGCGTCGACATCCAGATCTTCATCAATGCGCCGAACGATCAGTACATCACCACCGACACGCGTTTCTGGAATGCCAGTGGCGTAGACATCACGGTTGGCGCCTCGGGGGTGAAGGTCAATACTCAGTCCCTGACCTCGATCCTCTCCGGCGGCATCGCCTTCCGCGAGCCCAACTGGAGCCCCGACAGCAAGCCGGCTGACGAGAATGCCGAATTCAAGATTTTTGAAGACCAGACCACAGCGCTGGCACCACCCGATGGCGAGCCGCGTTACATCCGCATGCGTTTCAACCAGTCGCTTCGCGGGCTGGCGGTGAACGCGTCGGTGGATTTCCTGGGCGTTACCATCGGCAAGGTGGTGTCGGTCGACCTGGATTACGACCCGGCCACCAAGACCTTCCCCGGCATTGTCGGTGCAGTGATCTACCCCAAGCGTCTGGGTGCTGCCGAGTCCAAGTTGAAGGAACTGGGTGGCGCAGGGGATGAAGAAGAACAGTCCGCCAGAGTGTTGGGGGCGTTCGTCGCCAACGGCCTTCGTGCCCAGGTACGCAATGGCAACCTGTTGACCGGCCAGCTGTACATCGCCATGGAGTTCGATCCGAAGGCGCCGAAAGTGTCGTTCAACGCCAAGGCCCGCCCGCTGGAAATTCCGACGGTGCCGGGCAGCTTCGACAAACTGCAAGAGCAACTGCAGGCGTTCGTCGAGAAGCTCAGTAAACTGCCAATCGACCAACTGGCGGGCAATCTCAACGGTACCCTGAGCGAGCTGCAGAAGACGCTCAAGCAGGTCAACGGCAGCGTGCTGCCGCAAATGCGTGGCACCTTGCAGCAAGCCGAGAAAACCCTGGGCACCGCCAACGACTCATTCGCTGAAGACTCGCCGGCGCGTCAGCAGTTGGGCCAGGCGCTGGATGAGGTGCAACGCACCGCCCGTTCGGTCCGGGTACTCACCGACTTCCTCAGCCGCCACCCCGAGTCGCTGATTCGCGGCCGCACCGGCGACGCCGCGCCACGTTCATTCAACGCCCCGTCCTCGTCCCGAGCCATTGATCCGGAGCCAAAACAATGACCTTGCGCCTGAAACTGATGGTACTCGCCGCTGCACTGGGCATGGGCGCCTGCACCTCGACGCAGACCCACTATTACACGCTGATCGCACCGATGGGCGCGACCGGCAGCGCAGCAGCCAGACCCGCGCCGTTCCAGTTTGAAATGCTCCCGGTGATCATGCCGGTGCAGGTCGACCAGCCGCCCCTGGTGGTCCGTCAGGGCAACGGTAGCCTGGCGATTCTGGACACCGAACGCTGGGGATCGCCACTGGGCGACGAATTTCACGACGCGCTGACCCCGCAACTGGAGCGTCGATTCGGTAGCCGCGACATGGCCGGCCTGCCGAAAAACGGCGACCAGCCTGTGCTTTCGGTTCGCACGGACGTACGCCGCTTCGAGTCGATGCCCGGCCATTACGCCCTCATCGATGTGGTGTGGACACTGGGGCTACGCGATGCAGGCGCTACCGCAGGCAGCAAAAGGCAAAGCCTGACCTGCAGCAGCGTGATCCGCGAGCAGGCTGCAGAAGGCATGGAAAACCTGATTCTTGCCCACCAGAAAGCGGTTGCAACCTTGGCTGAAAAGATCGCAGCCACGGCGGCAAGCTGGGCGGCACAACCCTCCTCGCGCTGCCTTTGAAGCTTTAGGGAGGCCGGTATACGGCCTCCCGATGTAACTTGAAACGCGTTTAGAATCCCCACTCAAAAGCATTCAAGTCAGTATAAAAATGTATCACCGCGTTTAATTCCTACGTAGACTCTCTTCACCGTCTGGCACGTTAGTACCTGATTGGACCGAACAGGCGGTTTTCCGCATGTGTTCGAGCGCCTTGCCCGTTGTTGCCAGAAACGCTTGTTAACCCAGACTGTTGCAGTAAGCCCAGAGCATCTGGCAGACAGCCTATCGAGGACAAACGTATGACAGGGATAGGTCCACGACTCAAGAAAGAACGCTTGCGGCTAAAGATTTCTCAGAGTGCACTCGGGGCCATAGGCGGTGTGGAAACCAACGCCCAGGGCAACTACGAGAACGGTGTGCGCTCCCCACGCGCAGACTACCTGTCGCGCATTGCGGATGCGGGCGTCAACGTTACCTACGTCGTTACCGGTTTCAGTGACGCTGCACCTACCCCCACCGCGCAGGCCACGACCACTCGGGAAAGTGACCCGCTAAAGCGCGTGGTTGCGCGCCTGCACAGCAATCTGCACAACGTGACGCAGAACATCTACCACGTTACCCGACTGATGGAATCAGATGCTGACGACGGAAATCTGGACAAAGGGCAGATGGAAAACATCAAAAATGACGCAGAAGCCATCACCGTCGCGACCGTTCGCCTGATTTACATGACCTCTAAACTGAAGTGACCTCGATTCCCGTGCAGCCACACTGGCTCACTGCGCGGGAAACGCGTTGACCCTGAGTTTCTCCATCACCAACCCGATAAACGCCGATACCGCCAGAGGCAACTGTTGCCGACTGGGGTAAAGCACATGCAGGCCATGACTGGTGCGCTGATACTGCGCCAGTACCGGCACCAGCAACCCGTTACGCAGATCGGCACGAATCAGGGTCGCTGGCAGCAACGCGATACCCAGACCGGCGAGCGTCGCTTTGCGCAATGCCTGAGCGGTGTTGGCGTTGAAGCGACTGGAGAGCTGCACATCGTGTATTTTCGCGTCCGGCCCGAGCATTCGCCAGGTGGTGGAACCACCTGGATACGCTGCGCTGACGCAGTCATGCGCCTGCAGACTCTCCAGCGAATCGGGCATGCCGTGAGTTGCGAGATAGGCAGGGCTGGCAACCATGCCGTCGCGCGCCTCTTCGATCAGTTGACGCCCCACATAACCTGAATCCTGCAAAGGGCCGCCCCGGAACGCGATGTCCAGCCGGTCGGCGATCAGATCGGCGCGCTCGTCGCTGAGCACGAATTCAAGCTGTACGCGTGGGTAGCGGGCGAGAAAATCGGCGACCCAGTCCATCGAGAAAAAATCAAAAAAATCCGCCATGGCCGCGATGCGCACTCGGCCGCTGGGCTCTTCTCGCCCTGAGACAAGCTGCTCGGCGGCACTCATCAGGCCATCGACTGCCGCCGTGCAACGCTCATAAAAGTGCTCACCTGTCTGGGTCAACACCAGCTTGCGCGTGGAGCGCTGCAACAAGCGCGTGCCAAGCTGCACCTCCAGGTGCTGAATCCGCCGACTGACAGTATTCGACGGCATGCCCAGCTGCCTCGCGGCCTGGGCGAAACTGCCGCTGCGCACCACCTGCACAAACAGCGCGACATCATTGAGATCCGTAATCAAGCGCTTATTCCTTCTATTTATGGATGAGTGCAAGCCAACTATACCGGCTAATAAGCCAATCCACAGACGCTTATGCTGTGCGCTCAGACATAACGTCCAGAGGAAGAGCCCATGAACAGCATTGTCGCCATAAAGCCTCGCGCCATCACCCATCGCACCAGCGGCAGAACACGCGGGCCTGTCACCCGCTTGATGAGCCCGGGCGATCTGGGTCAGCTGCTCAAGCCTTTTATCTTCCTCGATCAGTTCGGCTTCAAACCCGAGCCGGGTAACAAGGGCTTCGGCATGCACCCGCACTCAGGCATCGCGACGCTGACTTACATGATCGAGGGCGAACTGGCTTACGAGGACACCACCGGCAAATCCGGGCTACTGCCGAGCGGCGGCGTGGAATGGATGAGTGCCGGTAACGGGGTGTGGCATGACGCCAAGCCGGTGAACGATGCACCGATTACCGGCTTTCAGTTGTGGGTAGCCCTGCCCGCCGCACAGGAAAACGGCCCTGCACACAGTGTTTATCTGGCGGCCTCTCAGGTTACCCGGGAAGGTCCAGCACAGGTGCTGCTAGGGCGTTACGGCACCGCACAAAGCAGCATACCCGCACCGGCAGACATGAATTATCTGGCCGTGCATTTGCAGGATGGCGAGCACTGGCGTTACACACCGCCAGCAGGCCATACCGTTGGCTGGCTGGCCGTCAACGCCGGGCAGCTCGACGCAGACGGCCCGATCACGGCGGGTGAAATGGCGGTCTTCGAAGAATCGGATCGCCCTATCGACTTGGTGGCGACAGGCCCGACCTGTTTCGTGCTGGGGTCGGCGATCAGGCATCCGCACGATCTGGTGACCGGTTACTACTCGGTCCACACCAGCCAGGCCGCGCTGATACAGGGCGAACAGGAAATCGAACGCATTGGTGCCCTGTTGCGCGCGCAAGGCAGGCTGTAAACGTGCCGCTCTTCACACCGCGCTGTCGAGCTCGGCGAGAAGATCAGGCGCGATGATCAACTCGCTCGCGGTCAGGTTCTCGCGCAAATGCGCGACGGAGGATGTGCCGGGGATCAACAGGATGTTAGGAGCGCGCTGTAACAACCACGCCAAGGCGACGCACAGCGGTGAGGCATCAAGCTGCGCGGCTACGCGAGTCAGGGTTACCGACTGCAAAGGTGAAAAACCACCCATTGGGAAGAACGGCACGTAGGCAATGCCCTGCTCGCCCAATTGGGCAATCAACAACTCGTCAGCGCGATGGGACAGGTTGTAGTGGTTCTGCACGCAGACGATTTCAGCCATCTGCTGCGCCTGCCGGACCTGATTCGCGGTAACGTTGCTCAGCCCAAGGTGGCGGATCAGACCTTGCTCTTGCAGCCGGACCAGCGCGCTGAAGGATTCTTCAATAGAACCCTCTGCGGGTGCCTGATGATCGCCCCATGCGCGAAAGTTGACCACGTCCAGCGCATCCACTCCGAGATTTTTCAGGTTGTCATGAACGGCCTGGGTCAATTCTGCCGGACTGCAAGCAGGGTTCCATGAGGCATCAGCCCCGCGCACTGCGCCGACCTTGGTCACGATCAGCAGATCATCTGCATAGGGATGCAGGGCTTCGCGGATCAGTTTGTTGGTGACGTGCGGGCCGTAGAAATCTGCGGTATCAATATGATTGACGCCCAGCGCCACGGCCTCGCGCAGCACCGCGACCGCCGCTTCGGGGTCTTTGGGAGGGCCGAACACGCCAGGGCCGGCCAGTTGCATCGCGCCGTACCCCATGCGATTGACGTGGTGGTCGCCCAACAGAAACGTACCCGCTGTGTTTGCATTGCTCATTTCATGCGCCTCGATGCGATGTGTGTACCTCACTATAGGCATTGACCACTTCGGCGATAATCGGGTGCAATCGGCACAGCCTGTACGGTTCATAGAACACTGACCGGCAAACCTTCGTCGCAACGCCTTGAGCGAACACATGAATACAGATATTCAGGACTTGCTGGCATTTGTTGCAGTGGTCAACGCGGGCGGCTTTCGCGAAGCCGCCCGCATCAGCGGCAAGTCTGCCTCCAGCCTCAGCGACGCCATCCGGCGCATGGAAGCGCGCCTGGGTGTGCGCCTGCTCAACCGCACCACCCGCAGCGTGACCCCCACCGAGGCAGGCGCCAAACTCATGGAGCGGAGTGTGCCAGCGCTTGCGGCAGTGGAGTCTGCGCTGGATGTGGTCAACGACTTCCGTGACCGGCCATCCGGCACTCTGCGGCTGAATGTGCCGGCCATCCGGCACTCTGCGGCTGGTGCTGCCGTCGATCATCACGCCGTTTCTGCAGACCTACCCCGACATTCGCCTGGAGGTGGTGACCGAAGAAAGCTTTGTCGACATGCTCGCAGCAGGCTGTGATGCAGGCATCCGTTACGATGACCGGTTGGAACAGGACATGATTGCCGTGCCCATCGGGCCGCGCTTCCAGCGCTTCGCCACCGCAGCCTCGCCCGCTTATCTGGCCGCCAGAGGACGCCCCGAGCACCCGCGTGATTTGCTGGACCACGCGTGCCTGCGAGGCAAGTTTCCCAGTGGCAGCCTGCCGCCCTGGGAATACGAGCAAAAGGGCGAGACCATCAGGGTCGACCCGAGTGGCCCATTGATTGTGAGAATAGGCGGTGCTTTCGACCTGACCGTGCAGGCGGCAATCGACGGCCTGGGCGTTGTCCACCTGTTCGAAGACTGGCTGCGTCCGCACCTGGACAGCGGAACGCTGGAACCGATACTCGAGCCCTGGTGGCAACGCTTTACCGGGCCGTATCTGTATTATCACGGCCGTCGTTACCTGCCCTCGCCGTTAAGGGCATTCATAGACTTTATCAATGCCGGTCGAGACGCCAGCTGAGCGAATCGACCGCACGTGGCCGGTCAGCTCATGACCGGCGCCACGCCTGCAGGGTGACGCTGCGGCGCAGCCATGGCGAACAGCTCATCGACTCGTCGCACTTCCTCGGCGCTCGGCTTGATGGCCACGGCGCAGGCGACAAAAATGCCCGCATTGAAGATCAGCCCGACAATGCCGCTGGTCAACGAACCCAGCCCGGGAATGTCATCCGGGTAGATCGTGGTCAGTACGATGGCGATCACTATACCCACCAGCATGCCGACAATCGCGCCCTGCTTGTTGCCGCGACGGCTGAAAACCCCGAAGAACAGCGGCACAGCCAGCTGAATGATGCCCTGATAGGAAATCTGCGCCAGCAATTGCAGGCGTGCGTAGTCGAAGGTCAGGTACGCCAGCAGCGACGCCGCGGCAATGAACACGACCATGCCGGCTTTGGCGAGTATGGTTTTTTCGCGATCACTGCGCGGTGTGTTCCAGGTCGCCAGATCGTTGGCGAACTGTGTACCGCACACCTGCACGCAACCGTCGACATGACCGATGCTGGCGGCCAGAACGATCATGATTGCCACGGCCAGCAACCACGGCCCGCCGATGTCGAACAGCGACAGGAACCAGCCATGCTGCGGATGGGCCGCTACGTTCGGGTCCTGACTGATGGCCGCAGCGAACAGCATCAGAATGCCGTAGAAACCACCCACCAGCAGGATGGTCAGCAGTGTGCCCTTCTTGACCGAGCGCACACCGCTGGCGGTGTAGATACGCTGGAAGCTCATGGGCCAGCACATCGAGCCGATCACGCCGGTAAAGATCAGGCTGAACATGTACATCGGCCCGTAGGTGCTGCCTGTACCGCCAGGAATCACCAGCATGCTGGCGGGCAGCTGCGACAGGTTCGAGAACGACGCCTGAGCACCGAACATCAAGAAGATACACAGCGCGGCACACAACACATAGGCAATAAGCCCTTGGTACATGTCGGTCATGATCAGGCCGCGCATGCCCATGCTGACCGTCCAGTATTGACGAATCAGGATCACGGCAACCCCGACCAGCAGGCAGGTGGTCACCCCCCAACGACCGAAACTGGCGAACTGGAACAAGGTCGCAAGGGCCTGAATGCCCATCACCACCCACGGGAATACCGAGATGATGCCGATGATCGAAGCGATACGTTTGACCACCGGGCTGTTGAAGCGCATGCCCAGTAAATCAGGCTGAGTAGTCAGGTTGAAGCGTTTGCCCCAGGTCCAGGCGCGATTGGCCATCAGGTACATCGCCGTCACCCCGAGCGTGGCGTAGACCATGCCGTAAAAGCCCAGCGCGCCACCCACGGACAACGCAAAGAATGCAGTAAAGGTCGCGCCCGGCCACCAGGAGTTGGTGTAACACATGGCGATGAACCACGGACCGTAGGAACGCCCGCCAACGGCGTAATCGGAAAAGCTGTCGCTCTTGCGGTTGGTTGCATAAAGCACGGCAATCATACCGGCCAGAAACACGCCGATCAGACCAAACGTGATGTACAGATCCGAAACCGTTGTTGTGCTGATCATTGTGCATCCCCTTCTTCAGGAATTTCGCCTAACAGGGACTCGACCACGTACAGCACCCACAGACCCAGACCCATCAGCACGGCAATCAGAATCCAGTAGAAGATCGGTAACGGAATGCCCAGTACCAGCACGCTGCTGCCACTGACGTTGAGGTAGAACGGCGGAAACAGCGCCATCATCAGCAAGGCGAAAAAATAAAGGCCAAACACCAGGCTTTTCAGGCGGCCGGGATTGCTTGAGAGCGGAACGTTACTCATGGAGTGCTCCTTGAATTTCAGGATCTGGCTATTGATAAGTGACCGGATAAAACTCAAGCAGTGAAAGGAGCATGCGGTAATCCGCTATTTTCTTATTGTGGGTTGCAGCGTGGGCTTGCCGGGTTACGCCTGTCGCAGCCAGGTTTCCCATTGCGAATCATTGATGATGCTGCGCGCACGCATGTGTTTCCAGGTGCCGTACTTGTAGAAATCGAAGTCCAGTTGCGAGACTGCATGCTGAACCATCGCCCATGTCGACCACTTGAGGTCGGCCAGCGCCTTGTTCAGTTTGATACGCGCCACGGTTTGCGCACTCACCTGGCCGAAGTAGTCCTCGATCAGCGCCAGCTCCATGTCGTCGCTGAAAAACATTTCGCCAAACCACAACGCCAGCTCGTAATGACGATCGTTGTTGGAGGCGTACTCGAAATCCACCAAGCGAATCTGCCGCTCGGCGTTGAGCATGAAGTTGCCCGCCAGCGTGTCGTTCATGCACGGCGCCAGGTCGATTCCGGACGCTTCAAGGGCCGCTTGGGCACGCTGATACTGCAAGCACAGCCAGCTGTCGTCCTGGGGCTTGAGGCCCTTGAGATCCGCCACCTGGCCCTGGTGTTCGGCGATCATGTCGAAGACCGTCTTGGTCTGTTTCAGCAGGGGTTGATCATTGAAGGCCTTGAGCCCATGCAACGCGCCATGACGTATGTCGCGTTGCAGAAAGTCATGGTTGGACGACGCTCGCCAGCCTTCCATGAACTCGAACACCTCGACACCGAATGCTTCGAGAAATGCGAACACTGGCGCGCCGTAGCCGGTTTGCGCCGCTTTCACGCTGGCTTCGTGAGCCGTGTGGCGGTCGATGAACATTTCTGTGCCCGCGCCCGGCACCTTGAAGAAATAGGCCGTGTCCGCCCCTTCGACCTCGACCCGCCAGTTGGTGTTGGAGATCCCGCCGCTGACCGGTGCATACCCGACACGTCTGCCCTGCCAGCTGTCGATACTGCGCACGGCGGCTTCCAGCTGGCGCTCCTGGGTACTGGTGGATTGCCCTAATATTTTCATGCCTTACCCTCCTGAACCTGACGCATCCAGCCTTCCAGCCGTGGGTCCTGAACACATTGCCGACAGCGCAGTAACGTCCACTGCCCGACTTTGGAGAACTCCAGTTGCCTGGCAGAAGTGCTACCGCTCCAGAATCCCCACAATGTCCAGTACCAGTCATTGATCAGCGCATACAGCCGGCAGACGGCGTAGTCGACCTCAAGGCACTGGCCCGCCCAAGCGCTGATGCCGGCGCGCCACTCGCTCTCGAACGAATAAAGCTCATTGAGGGTAATCGCCACGTCGTACCACGGGTCCATGCAGCCGCCATAGTCAAAATCCACCAGTCGTAACTGGCCATCACCGGACACCATCACGTTGCTGGCCACGCCATCACCGTGCACCGGGACGGACCGAACCTGACGTTTTTGCAAGGCCTGCCAGACCATGTCCACGCAGCGGTCGATCCATTGCTGTTCGGCGGGCAGCGCAACGCCGTCGCGCTTGCACAGTGCGCGAAGGCGCTCGATATCCGCCATCGGCGAGCGGATGAAATCCGGCACTGGCCCGGCGTGCACCTGGCGTTTGAGTGCCCACAGCGCGTCCAGCCGACCCGGTACGAGCAGGTCATCAAGCCGCGCGGCGCGCCATTGAGGCCCCAGGTCCTCGAAAATCAGCACGCCACTCTGCTCGTCGCCACTCAGCAAACGTGGCGCTGCACCGCTGAGGCCTGCGCACTGACTGGCCTGCGCTGCAGATACGAAATCGATAACAGGCGTCATGTCGGCGTACAGCACTTTTGCGTAACAGCGGCTTTCCCCGAACGACACTCGAAAGCCTGCCCACTCGGTGGACAGCCGCGACGGCGATGCCACGCCCTGCGTGACGGGTTCGACGTGCGGCTCTGAGTCGAACCCGTAACTCGCCAACGCGCCAAGCAGGCGTGTGTTCAGGCTTTGTGCATATGACATGGTCAGCCCTCAGCGAAACGCAACAGATGAGGCACACGCGCGATACAGCAGCCCGGTCAGCATGCGCAAACCGTTGCGCATGTCCTGATCGCTGGTGTATTCGGCCTCATTGTGAGAAACGCCATTGCTGCTGGGGATGAACAGCAGGCACACCGGATAATGACGGTTCAGGCTGATCGCATCGTGGCCGGCGACGGTCATGCTGTCGGTGGTCGACAAGCCCAGCTCGGCGCCTACGGCGTGCGCCAGCCCCGCAAACCGGTCATTGAGCCTGGCAGGTGCTCGCAGTACGCTGCTTTCCACTTGAAAACCGGTCATTGTCTTGTCGGCGATGGCATGCAGGCTCGCATCCAGGCGCTCTGCCGCCACCCTTAGCAGCTCGACGTCGCGGGAGCGGTATTCGATCAGCAGCGACACCCTGGAGGGCACCACATTGGGCGAATTGGGGTAAACCTCGATACGCCCGACCGAGGTGTGCATCTGCAGGCCGTGCAGCCCGGCTTCTTCGCGCACCGCAGTGATCGTGTGCGCGGCCGCCAGCAACGCATCACGGCGGGCGGCCATCGGCGTTGGGCCGGTATGATTCTGCTCGCCATCGAAGCGTACCCGGCGCTTGAGTGCCGCCCAGGTTTCGCGCACCACGCCGACGGCCGTCTGGCTGTTTTCCAGGCCAGAGCCCTGCTCGACGTGAATTTCGACGTACCCGGCAATGGCGAGATCGAATTGATCACTGCCCAGATAGCCGATGGCCTGCAGGGCGTCCTTGAGGCGGATACCGTCGCCATCGCAACTGTCCCAGGCGGCCTCCAGCGCCAGCGCACCGGTAAATACACCGCTGCCGATCAGACTTGGCTGAAAACGTGCGCCCTCCTCGTTGGTCCAGTTGACCACGGCCAGGTTGCAGGCCGGGTTTTCACCGCGCTCACGCATCTGCCGCGCCAGGCTGGAGACCGCGACAGCACCTGCAAGCACACCGTAGACGCCGTCAAAGCGCCCCGCGCTCGGCTGGCTGTCCAGGTGTGAACCGCACAGCAGGTACGGCGCGTCAGGGTCAAAGGTCATCAGGCCGAACAGATTGCCGATCGCATCGACGCGCACTTCAAAGCCGTGCTGTTCAAGCCAGCCACGAAACAGGTCGCGTACCTGACCATCTTCAGCCGAGGCAGACAGCCGATGCAGACCGCCAGCTGATGTTGCGCCAATGGCCGAGCTTTGTCGAAACAATGCTTCAAACGCCGCCAGATCAACGGCGCTCGGCTCGATCAGCTCAGGGATAGAGGGTATCGACATGATCTTTCTCCAAACGTGTGGCGAATTCGTCGGATAACGGGCGATTGGTGACCAGCGTGGTAATCGCCGCAAACGGCAGGGTATTGATGAACGTGCGGTGGCCGAACTTGCCGTCGTCGGCCAGCACGACACTGCGCGCGCAGTGTCTGACCAGCGTCCTGCGCAGCATGGCTTCGGGCTCTTGGTAATCCATCAGGCCGAGGTCCAGGTCTATACCGCCGATGCCCATGAACGCGATGTCGTAATGAAACTGCCGGGCGAACTCCAGGGTGTGCGGCCCGATCAAGGCATTGTCGGTACGCCGCACATCGCCGGGTGCGACCAGCACCTGATTGTCGCTCTGGTGCGATATCAACTGGGCGATGTCCAGCGAATTGGTAATGATCTTCAACTGGCTGAAACGGGTCAGTTGCTGGGCCAGCGCCAGCGTCGAAGTGCCCGTGTCGAGGAAGATCGCCATGCCCTCGGTGACCAGTTGCGCGGCGCACGTAGCAATACCCGCCTTGGCCCGTGGCTTGAGCCGGCTGCGCTCCTGCAAGGGCAGTTCTTCGCTGGAACGGGGCAGAATCGCTCCACCATGAATCCGCCGCAGCCTACCCTCTTCCTCCAGATGCTTGAAGTCACGGCGGATGGTTTCTTCGGACACGAACAACAGTTGCGCCAGGTCCGATGCCTTGACCCGCTGCTGCTGAGCGAGCAAACGCATGATTTCGTCCAGCCGTGGCTGATTGAGCATAGGGGTGGCATTCCGTTGCAAAGTAAAGCCTCCGGTCGGCTGTCGCGCAGCATCGGCGAGCGTCATGTTTACTGCCCCAAGATCGGCGGCAGACGCTGATCCCACGGCGCTATGGCTTCCACAGCGGCACAGAATTGCAGCACGTGAGCATCGGCAAAACGTGGCCCCACAACTTGCAGGCCGATGGGCAACCCTTCAGTGCTCCAGCCGCACGGCAGGTTGGCGGCCGGGTTGCCGGAAATGTTGAAAGGGTAGGTAAACGGCGTCCAGCGTGCCCACGGCAGCGCGCTGTCCTGCCCGGCGTAGCCTGCAGGCGCTACGTCATCGGCGGCAAACGGCAGAATGGGCAGCGTGGGCATGATCAGCAGGTCGTAATCTTCAAACAGCGCGTGCACCTGATTGGCAAAGGCCGCGCGCTGCTGCATTGCCTGCAGATAATCACCCAGGCCATAGCATGCCGAGCGCCGGATCAGTTCGGCAAAACCCGGATCGAGTTGATCCAGCTGTTGCTCAAGCGCTTTGCCGTAGGCGATGCCACGGCCTGCGACCCACAAGGTCTCGAACGTCGCCAGCGGGTCCTGCCAGTCGAGTGTCAGGGTGCTCACCGTGACGGGCAGCGACCTGGCGATATTAGCCACCGCTGCTTCGACTGCTGCCGCGATTTGCGGGTCGACCGGGGTGTCGAACAGGGTCGGACAATAGCCGATACGCAGCGGCTTCAGCGGCTGGTCGCAACGAGCCAGAAAGGACTCGTCGGGCGCAGGCAGCGCCTGGTGATCCAGCGGATCAGGCCCCGAAAGAACATCGAACAGCAATGCACTGTCGCGCACGGTTCGGGTGATCGGACCGGCATGGCTGAGCATCTCGGTGGCCGACCAGGGCCAGGTCGGGATACGTCCCAACGTACCTTTGAGGGCAAACGCGCCACAGAACGATCCCGGTATGCGCACCGAGCCGCCACCGTCGGACCCCAATGTCGCAGGGACCATGCGCGCTGCCACGGCGATCGCCGAACCGGAGCTGGAGCCGCCGCTGGTCAGTGTCGGGTCCCAAGGGTTACGGCCGTTGCCAAAGACCCGAGAGGTGCTGGCGCCGGTCCAGCCAAATTCCGTGGTTGCGGTCTTGCCCAGAATAATAGCGCCAGCGCCCTTGAGGCGCCGGATGATCGGCGCGTCCTGCGCGGGCACGGCGTCCAGCGCGGTCAACGACCCGCGTGTAGTGCGCAACCCGGCTGTCGAAAACAGGTCCTTGATACCAAAAGGAATGCCATGCAAAGGCCCACGAGGCTTGCCGCGCTGCAGCTCTGCAGTCATGGTCCAGGCCTGTTCGAGCGCGGCTTCGGCGTAGACATCACCAAACGCATTGAGTGTGGGATTGTGGGTTTTGATGACTGACAGACACAGTTCGGTCAGACGTATCGGCGTCATGCAGCCCCTGCGGACCAGTGCGCCAGCTTCAATCACAGTCGGCATGGATGACGGCGTTGGCTCAATCAATGTTGATACCTCTACAAAAGCTCAGGCGAAAAGCCCGGAGTGAACGACTGCCAGGGCATTACAGTCAGCTGCCTCTGACGAGTCAAGTGGGTTTTGTTGGATATTTTGAATTTGTGGTTTTAAATTTTGTAACAGCACCGTCGCAGTGCTGAAAAACGGTCAAAACCATACGATGCCCAATTGCGGTGCGCAGTAAAAGCAGCAAAAGGAGAGATGCTCGATGGTCTGTAAACCAAAACAGCGCCACTATCTGGCGCTGTCTCTGTGGTGCAGGTCAGTACCTCAAACCAGCGATCAGACCGCCAGGTCGGTAACATGGAACGCTGTGACGCCTACCAGCTGAACCTGAAAATCAGCATGCAGATCGCCATTGACGTTGCCGGACAGCACATGGTCGGCAAAGCGCAGCTGGCCGGCCCCGGTGAACTCGCCGCTGCCAATGAAGCTGAAAGCATCAAGGGCTTTGGTGTCCACGTTGGCATCCATCTTCAGGAAGCTGAGCTTGTCGCCCTGCTGGCTGTTGAAGTCTGTGATCACATCGCTGGCCGCACCTTTGCCGGTCTCTGCCAGGTCGTTGAACACAAAACGGTCAGCACCGGTGCCGCCGGTCATGATATCTGCGCCCAGGCCGCCGACCAGCTTGTCATTGCCGGCGCCGCCAAAGATCACGTTGTTCGCGTCGTTACCGGTCAGGGTGTTGTTGCGATCATTGCCCAACAGCGTGAACTCGCCCTCGCCTTTGAGGTGGACGTTTTCAAAGTTGGCCAGCGGGCCTGCATTCAGATCGATCACCGCAGCAGTTGCCGACGTGTTGTCGTAGGTGATCTTGAGCGTGTCGACGCCTTCGTTGGCCTTTTCCTGAACCAGTGCCAGTTCGTCTGCCTGATCGATAACGTAGGTATCGTTACCCAGGCCACCGATCATGATATCCAGACCGCCACGACCATCCAGTACGTTCGCCAGATCGTTGCCGATCAGCGTGTCGTTGAAGGCGGAACCAATGGCGTTTTCAATGTGCGCGCCATAAGCAATCGCCAGCCCGGAGTTCATCAGCGTCGGGGCATCAGGGTTCTGGTTGTAATCCAGAAAAGCCTTGCCGATGGTGCTGAACTCGCCCTCATTGAGGTTGATCTTGACGAACGACGCCTGATTGCTGGCATCGATCGTGTCTTTGCCGCCTGCGTCCCAAATGGTCTCGAACACCGATTGATCGGGTGCCCACTTATAAACGTCATTGCCGGTGTGATAGCTGTTATTGGCACCGTAGATGAACTGCATGGCCGCGACATCGAGCAACATCGGCGTGGTGGGCTTGAAGCTGTAGTTGTTGGTGTAGCTCATGATGGTGTAGCGGGCGTCTTCGAATTTGGCGTCAAGCAGTACATCGTTGTACTGCGTGCCTTCAAACGGATGCTTCAAGCCGAGCGCATGACCCGTCTCGTGCATGAACGTCAGGTAATCATCCGTGCCTTTCGCGGGATCCGCTGCGTTGACCTTCGGCCCGATCCAGACGTCACCGGATCTACCTTCCGTACCCGCCGTATAGGCCTGACCGAACTCGGTGCTTTGCAGGTTGTTGGAACCGCCAAAACGGATGTCGCCAACGTTCTCCGGGGTGTCCTTGACCTCGGTGAACGTGATGTCCGCCACTGCACTCCATGCATCCAGCGCACTTTTCGCCGCCGCCGCCTGGGCATCGGTCAACGAGTAAGCATCGTCGGGCTCCTGGGTCCCACTGTAGATGGTGGCGTAGACGGAGTCTGCAGTATGAAAGCTGTAGGTCAGATGAGTGCCGGTCGCATCGCCTAACCAGAATGGCCCCCACAACAGGCTGGTGACTCGGTCGTCGGCAGATCCCTCGGGCAACAGTTCGGCAGGGCTTGAATCATTAGGGCCGGGCATCGGCATTGCTCCAGAAGAGTACGGACGTTAGTAATTGGCCAAAGACCCTTACAGCGCAGTAAAGATCGGCGGGCAGTTTATTACACAACGGGCACAATTTGGACACAATAGGTTACAACTAAGTTATTCCTGTGCGACGCTGCACAAAATAAACGCCCTTAGGGAAACTCTGAAAAAGGTTTCCTGATTTGGCAAAATACCCCAACACCTTTCACCGAGCTTCCCTGATGAAACAGATGACCTTCGCCGATGCCGAGTACGCGGGTAAACGTAAGCATACCCGCCGCGAGCGCTTTCTCATCGAGATGGATCAGGTTGTGCCCTGGAAAGGCTTGATTGCCCTTATCGAACCACATTATCCAAAGGGCGAAGGTGGCCGTCCGGCTTATCCGCTGATGGCGATGCTGCGTATTCACCTGATGCAGAACTGGTTTGGTTACAGCGATCCGGCGATGGAGGAAGCACTTTACGAGACAACGATCCTGCGCCAGTTCGCAGGGTTGAGTCTGGATCGAATCGCCGATGAAACCACGATTCTCAACTTCCGGCGTCTGTTGGAAAAGCATGAGTTGGCAGGCGGGATTTTGCAGGTCATCAATGGCTATCTGGGTGATCGAGGTTTGATGCTGCGCCAAGGTACGGTGGTCGATGCGACGATCATTCATGCGCCGAGCTCGACCAAGAACAAGGACGGCAAACGCGATCCCGAAATGCATCAGACGAAGAAAGGAAACCAGTATTTCTTCGGCATGAAAGCGCATATCGGCGTCGATGCCGAGTCGGGTTTAGTCCATAGCCTGGTGGGTACTGCGGCGAATGTGGCGGACGTGACTCAGGTTGATCAATTGCTACATGGTGAGGAAACCTATGTCAGCGGTGATGCGGGCTACACCGGCGTGGACAAGCGTGCGGAGCATCAGGATCGTCAGATGATCTGGTCAATTGCGGCCCGCCCAAGCCGTTATAAAAAGCATGGCGAGAAAAGTTTGATCGCACGGGTCTATCGCAAAATCGAGTTCACGAAAGCCCAGTTACGGGCGAAGGTTGAACATCCGTTTCGCGTGATCAAGCGCCAGTTTGGTTATACGAAAGTCCGGTTTCGCGGGCTGGCTAAAAACACCGCGCAACAGGCTACTCTGTTTGCCTTGTCGAACCTTTGGATGGTGCGAAAACGGCTGCTGGCGATGGGAGAGGTGCGCCTGTAATGCGGAAAAACGCCTTGGAAAGGTGCTGTTTGAAGGAAAATCGATGAGTTAAGAGCGGAAAACGTCTAATTATCTGATCGGGCGAGCTTTTTTTGAACCTCAGGCCATGAGAGCGTCAAAAATCGATGCCTACTTCAGACCTTCCTTAGACTTCTTATTACAGGCGTACTGCAATTCTTATTGCGCCCATCATTTTAAACGCACGCCGTTAAAGCAGTAGTCAAGGACCGAATACGTAAGCTCGGGATGATCATCCGGGCGGCCTGCGGAACTTGCGCCGCAGAAACGTCCAGTTCTGATGTCGCCATTGATGTGCGCGGTGCTGCTGCGTCGACTGTCGACCTTTTAGAGGGTTCAGGGTCCGCAAGGCGCGCAGGGTCAAAGCCCCGCTTGCGCGTGTTTATTTATGCGTTATGTACCTTGCCGCCCTCTATGAATCATAGGCATCATAAGACCTTATTTTTACCTGATTGCGGTGCGCCCCCATGACCCACCACCCTGCGCCACTTCCTGCCAGCGAGGAAGATCGAGTCCTGTCGCTTGAGCACCTGAAGATACTGGACAGCGCTCCCGAGCAAGACTTCGACGATATCGTGCTGCTCGCCACCACGCTGTGCGATGCGCCTATCGCCCTGGTTTCGCTGGTTGACCGGGAGCGCCAGTGGTTCAAGGCCTGCATCGGCCTTGACGTCAGAGAAACACATCGCGATCTGGCATTCTGTGCGCACGCCATCCTGGAGCCTTCCGATGTGCTGGTGGTGGAAGATGCCACCACTGACCCTCGCTTCAAGGAGAGCCCGCTGGTGCTCGGCCCTCCTTACATCCGGTTCTATGCAGGCGCGCCGATTCGCACCGATGCCGGCCATGCGCTGGGCACTGTGTGTGTGATCGATATCTGGCCGCGAGTCCTGACCGAGCAGCAGCGCCTTGCGCTGCTGGCACTCGCGCGACAGACCGCAGCCTTGATGCAATATCGCCTGCTCACAGAACAACGTGATCAACAGGCTGCGCAACTGGCGCTGGAACTCGACAATGCGCAGCGTCAAAGCCAGAGCACTGAACAGAACCTGCGCGACTCGCAACGAATGTCGTCGCTGGGCATGCTCACAGCCAGCATTGCCCATGACTTCAACAACCTGCTTCAGGCACTCAGCGCCAGCCTGCAACTTATCCGCATGCGCTCACGGCGCCCGACGGATATCGAGACGTTCAGTGATACCGGCCTGCAGGCGGTGGAGCATGGTCGCAAGCTGGTCACCCGCTTGCTGAGCAGCGTCAGCCAGGACGGTCCGGAACTGATCTGCATCGATGTCAGTGAAAAGCTGGATGCCGCCCGAGACCTGCTGCAGCGCTCGGCAGCCGATCAACTGGAACTGTCGTTTGACCTGCGCGCAAGGGGCTGGGGCGTCTTGTGTGCCGAGGCCCAGTTGCACACCGCAGTGTTGAGCCTTCTGACCAGTGCCCGTGATGGCATGTCGGGGCCGGGCAAGGCCCACATCGCCACCCGCCTGGAGTCGGTGGAAGAGGATCCGCGTCTTCAGGATGGTGATTATCTGGTGCTCAGCGTGGCTGACGACGGCCCGGGCATGACTGCTGACATTCAAGAGCAGATATTCGACCCTTTCCTCACCAGCAAAAAGTCCGGTCAGGTAACAGGTACGGGGCTGGCTCAGGTACAAGAGTTTGCGGTAGGCGCAGGCGGCGGCGTACGCGTGGAAACACTCCCGGGGGGCGGTACAACGCTGCATCTCTATTTGCGCGTACTCGGGCAGATCAATGTGCCGAACGCGGCCCAGGGATAGCTCGCGATGATGCGCCACCCACGGCATTCCTGCGCGGGATAATCTCAACTATCGTGCGACGCTCTGCGTCGGCATGCCTTTCTGGACGCTCTGCGTCCTATCCTGAATGCGCGGCACAAATCTGTGACGCGCAGCGCCACGAAATGCACTCCCAGTCGACGCCATCCGGTGCGTCGGCCCTTTCCCACGGCCTTCTTTAAGATCGGCCTTCCTGACCAACCCTCGCAGGCGCAAACAAATTCGCGTGCATGAAGTCGATAAACACCCGCAAACGCACGGAAAGATGCTTGCTCGATGCCCAGAACAATCTGAAGCTCCCGGTGTGCAGAGTGTAATCAGACAATATCGGTATCAATTCACCTTTGCGGATGGCAGAGGCCAGCATGAAATCCGGCAGGCAGGTAATGCCCAGGCCTGCTCGCGCAACTTCGACAAGCACTTCGGTGGTATTGCACACCATGGTCTGCGGCAACTCGAAATCCTCGGATCCGGGCTCACGACGCAGCGGCCAGTGTTCAAACTTTCCGGTGGAGGGAAACTTGTGCTGCAAACAGGCGTGATGTATCAGGTCGGCAGGCTGTTCAGGCAGTCCATGCCGGGCAAAATAATCCGGTGAGCCGACAATGCACAACTGAAAACTGCCCATTCTTTTCGACATGAGCCTGGAATCGCTCGGTTCTCCGGTGCGCAGGACAACGTCAAATCCCTCGTCGATGATATCGACCATACGGTCTGAGAAGTCGATGTCCAGCTCAATCTCGGGATAGGTGCGCATGAACTGGATAACGACCGGCATTACCAGCCCGAAAACCAATGGCACGCTGATACGCAGCCGGCCTTTTGGCAAATCCCGGGCATTGCTCAGCTCCAACTGCGCGGCGTCCAGCTCCGACAGAATGCGTCTGCAGCGATCGAGAAATATCGACCCCTCAAGCGTCAAGGCAATGCTGCGGGTGCTGCGATGAAAAAGCCGCACGCCCAGGCTTTCCTCCAGACGACCGACACTCTTGCCCACACCCGATGAAGAAATACCCAGGCGCTTGCCCGCCAGGGTAAAACTTCGTGTTTCTGTGACCAGCACAAACAGCGCAATGCTACCGAGCGATTCCATTGCCTACTCCCTTATTAAGGACAGCCATGTCCTGAACGTTCGGAACATAAGCACTGTTTTTGTTTGCAGGCGCAACCCCTAATCTCCTCGCAGGGCAAGTGCCCTTGGATAACTGCGTGCAGCGCCGAAAAATCGCGCACATCTCACAGGGAAATTGCACATGACTTCAGCAAACAACGTTCAGGCGTCGTCCAAAGCCAGGCGGTGGGGACAGTTGTTTGCCGCCTGCCTGACCGGGATCCTCATCCCCTTGTGTTTTACCGGCCCCGCCGTGGTCTTGCCGTCGATCAACCAGGCGCTGGGCGGGTCGGCGGTCGAGCTGACCTGGGTCATCAACGCTTACATCCTCACGTACGGCAGCGCCATGATGGCCGCCGGGAGCCTGACCGACATTTATGGCAGAAAGCGGATATGGCTGATTGGCCTGGTGATATTCGTCGTGTCCACCAGTGCCATTCCAGCAGCGTCATCTGTTGTGCAGATCGATGTACTGCGCCTGATTCAAGGGCTGGGTGGCGCCGCAGCGTTTGCCGGGGCCATGTCGTCGCTGGCGCAGAGCTTTCATGGCGCTGATCGCACCCGGGTGTTCAGCCTGCTGGGCACCACGTTTGGCATCGGCCTGGCATTCGGCCCCCTGGCGGCCGGCGCGCTGGTGGATTCGGCAGGCTGGGAATGGTCATTTCTGGCCACCGCACTGATTGGTGCACTCGGCTTTGTACTGGTGCTGTTCAGCGCGACCGAATCCCGAGACCCGGAGGCCCGAGGCATGGATTGGCCGGGCGCGATCAGCTTCACCGCGGCACTGACCCTCTTCACCTACGCCATCCTGCTTGCCCCGGAAGACGGCTGGGCCCATCCGCAGGTCTGGGGCGGCATCATCGGCTCAATCGTGCTGTTGTGGATCTTTATCGTGGTCGAACGTCGCACCGCCCGACCGATGCTGGACCTGTCGCTGTTCAAGAGCCCGCGTTTTGTCGGCGTGCAGATTCTCGCCGCCAGCCCGGCATTTTTCTTCGTGATCCTGATCATCATGCTGCCGGCCAGGTTCATCGGCATCGATGGCCTAAGCGCTCTTGAAGCGGGACAGATGATGACCGCGCTCGCCGCACCGTTGCTGATTGTGCCGATGCTTGCGGCGCAGCTGGCGCGGCGCTTCACCTCCGGCGTGCTGTCGGGCGTGGGGTTAGTGCTGGTGGCAGCGGGCCTGGCCTGGCTAGCGCTGGTGCTGGACAGCGGTGCGACCCGCATGGCCCTGCTGCCGATGGCGTTGATTGGTATCGGTATCGGCCTGCCCTGGGGTTTGATGGATGGCATGGCGGTCAGTGTCGTGGAAAAGGAACGGGCTGGCATGGCGACCGGCATTTTCAATGCGGTGCGTGTTTCAGCTGATGGCATCGCCATCGCGCTGGCCGGTGCGCTGCTCGCGACGTTCATTCAATGGAGTTTGTTCGGCGCGCTGAATGGCGTCGCGCCTGAGGTTCTGACCGAAGCGGCCAATCGCGCGGCGCTGGGCGATCTGCAAAGTGCGGTTGATGCCCTCCCCGGCCAGTCGGACCTGCTGCATCAGCATTACGCCACGGCCTTTCGCAACCTGCTGTTCATCCTCAGTGTCGCCAGCTTGCTGACCGCCGCAGCGGTTTTCACGCTGCTGGGCCGTGTGCATGCCCACGAAGAGCTGCCGCAGGACTCTTCCGGTCTGGCGGGGCAAACCAAATGATCCAGGACAAGCCACTCAACCTGCACAAATCGGGGGCGCACTCGGCGTTTTCGAAGGTTTTCGCACCCGGCCATCTTACCTTTGGACTGATTGCGCCGCTGGAGGGTTATCCGAACTCGGCAGTGCCGACCATGGACGACCATATCGCACTTGCGGTACAGGCAGACAAGGCGGGTTTTGCCGCCCTGTGGCTACGCGATGTGCCCATGCTCGATCCGGCGTTCGGCGACGCCGGGCAGATCTTTGACCCGTTCGTGTACGCCGGGCTGCTGGCGGGTGTCACCCAACGAATATGTATCGGAACCGCGGGCATCGTCATGACACTGCGTCACCCGCTGACCGTGGCCAAACAGGCCTGCAGTCTGGACGTGCTGCTCAAGGGGCGCTTTTTGCTGGGGCTGTCTACCGGTGACAGACCCAGTGAGTATCCGGCGTTCGGGCAGGATTTCGATACACGAGCCGCACGTTTCAGAGAATGCGTCGAGATTCTACGCGCAGTGACAGAACACTCTTTTCCCCTGTTGACCACGCAGCACTACGGGCAATTGAACGGTGAGCTGGATCTTCTGCCCAAACCCTGGAGCGGACGACTGCCGATGCTGGCAGTCGGTCGCTGTGGCCAGGATATAAAGTGGCTGGCAAACCACATGGACGGCTGGATATGGCACCAGAGCGGCTTCAATACATTGCCTGAGGTCATCGACCACTGGCGTGAATCCAACGTGCAGAAACGCTTCAAACCCTACGGTTATGCGACATTTTTTGATCTAGACGACAACAAGGATGCCCCCATGACCGTTGGGCGCGGCATCAGTACAGGGCGAAACGCGCTCATCAGGTTGTGGGAGCGCCAACGAGAAGAAGGCGTCTCGCATGTGGCGTTGAACCTGAAACCTCTGAAGCGCCCCGCCAAGGAGGTGTTACAGGAGCTGGAAGAGTACGTATTGCCGTATTTTCCTACACGCCGGGGTAATCCGGTCTGAACGCAGTACTGTCTGACTCCACGTTGACTATCGCGCTGTGCTTCGTGGCAGAAACAGGGAAGAACTTCATAAAAAATGACCTGGGAGGTCACCATGCGTGCTGAAAAAAATTACCCGATAAAAACCAATCCCATGCGTAGCAGCCGCAACAAGATGCAGCTCGGTGTTTTTTCCACCAACACGGAAGGAGGCTGCACAGTCACCAATGCGCCGGAACGCCTGCGTGGAGACGATTGGACGGGCAATCTGGAAATAGCCAGAATGGCAGACAGTGCAGGCTTTGAAGCATTCATACCGGTAGGCCGCTGGAAAGGTTTTGGCGGCGAGAACAATACCGGCGGCATCTGCTTTGAAACCTACACCTGGGCCGCCGGCATTGCAGCCTTGACCGATCAGATCGCAGTGTTTACCACTTCGCACCTGCCTACGGTACATCCGCTCTTTGCCGCCAAGCAGGCGGTGACGATCGACCATATCAGCAGCGGTCGTTTCGGGCTCAATATCCTCTGCGGCTGGTATGGCGCCGAGATGCGCATGTTCAATGGCCACATGCTGGAACACGATCAACGTTATGACTACGCAGAAGAATGGCTGCACATCGCAAAAAGTGCCTGGGAACAGCAAACACCATTCGATTTCAAAGGCGATTATTTCAATATTTGCGACGCCATTTCGCAACCCCGACCGCTCAACAAGCCTTATTTGATCAACGCAGGTGGCTCACCGCGCGGCAAACGATTCTGTGCAGAACACTGCGACGCGGCTTTTCTGATCATCAAACATCTGGACGGCGAAGACGCGGTGCGTCAGCAGATCGCGTCTTACAAGGACGTCGCCAAGCTTGAGTTCGGGCGGGATATAAAAATCTGGTGTTACGGCTACGTGGTGCAAAAAGACACCCAGACACAAGCCGATGCCTACCTCGATTATTACGCCACTCAACTGGGCGATGATGAAGGGTGCGACATCATTACCCGCGAACTGGGTATCCAGACGGGCATATTCACGCCAGAAGACGCTGAACGTTTCCGCTTTCACTTCAAGGCAGGTTTTGCCGGTGTACCGCTGGTGGGCACGCCGCAACAGATCGTGGAACTGCTGCAGAAATACGCCGACTGGGGTATCGACGGGATTGCACTGACCTGGCTTGATTATCATCAGGGCATCAAGGACTTCGTCGCGCAGACATTGCCGTTGATGGAGGTGGCTGGCCTGCGCGAACAACGTGCTGTAGAAACATTGGCCTCCCCTGTTGCGGTCATCTCAGCAGCAGAAGAAACAGCCTGATAGAAAAACTCCCCGGGGCCGGATCCGGGGAGTCTTGATGCGTAGCCAGTCAAACAGCCAACATGCGCCGGGGGTTTGAAAGTGTCACTTCGCGCCGGCGCGCCTGGCTGAGGCCAAATGCCTCGAACCAACCTTCGCTCAATGAAAGCCACTGCGACACATCAACCTGACTGGTCTGCCCAAGATCAGAGCTGTACACCACATTGGCAACCTCGCTCAGCACCGCGCTGAAGTCTTGCTTATCCTGATAGCCCAGCAAGTAGGTGAGCGCCGTCTGCTCGATGAAGATATTCGGCTCGCGCCCCCACGCCACAAAGTCCTCAGCCTTCAAGCCGGTGAGCGGATTGGCCGGCTGATTGAGCATCAACCTTGGCACTCCCATGCGAATCGCTTCGTCCACCAACAGCCTGACTTCATGCGCGTCGGCATGCCCTGTCGAAATGACCAACGGGTAGTCACAGGCCATTTTCAGAATATCCAGTGCCTGAGGAGTGAGTCGCCCGTTTTGCGACGTCACCCGCGCGGGCTTGATCGGCTTGCTCTGCAAGATCGGATGGCTCGGGCTGCGGACCAGCGTGCTGGTATGTTTCCTGCCGGTGACCGTCGGAAAATGGACGATGAACCGCTCTGATTCGTCGCCGCGCATGCACAGGCTGCGCTCCACAACACGGTGGTCAACGCCTCCGGCTATCTCGTTGAGCACCAGCGACCCACTGACCGGAAACCCCGCCTGACGGGCCTCCCACGCCTGAGCAGCCGTGCAGCCCAGATGATTCTTCAGCACCACCCTGCCCTGCGCCTTTGCGTAGCACCGGCCGGCTTCCATTGCGCCGTGACGGCGAATGAAGGCATCCGGGTTGGCGTGATAATGCACGTCGATAAAGCGCGTGCTCGGGCCTGGTTCATCAACGGGCGTGGTCATTTCGCCAGCTCCGGCGCGCGGATCAGGAACCTGTCGATGCCTTCCAGCACGCGCCTCAAATCATCGGTCAGTGGGCGCATGCCGCCATCAATTACGCACAACGAGTGCTGATTACTGCCTTTGGTGCGCAGCACATGGTCGGCGCCAACCAGTTGTGATTTGCCACCAAATACGCTCAGCACACGGCCCTCATAGTCGCAAAGACGCTCACTGACATTCACGCCGTCGAGCAGTCGAAAACCACGCACCAGACGCCGCCCCTGGGGTGCCAGCAGCGCGTCAGTTTCAGTGTCGAACCGGTCTTGTTCAGCGTGTGCCTGGCCTTCGGGCAAAACCAGCTCGTCAAGCAAGCGTTTCGCCTGCCTGACGTGACCCTGTTCGGCGAGGTCCGCCATGCGCCCAAGCCTTGCATCCAGCAGTGCGTCGGCTTTTGACGGGGAAGAAAGCAACAGTAAGGCAGGGGTCACAGACAAAAACGAAATACCGGCCAACGCCTGCGCCAGCGCACCGCCCAAGGCGACACCGACCAGCACATCCGGTACGCCCCAGGGTTCGAGTGCATCAGCCCAACGCTCGGCAAAACCGCTGAAACACTCGTCTGGCACGGCAGGCAGTGACAGGGAATCGAACACCGTCACCTGATGACCAGAACGGATAAAATGCTCGATCAGCGGCCCGGCGAACGCGCCTTGATCCCACACCGGCATGACCGGTGACAGCACAAATGCCCGGGCTTGCCCGTGACCGAAGGTCTGGTGCGTGATGTGGCAACTCATGGTGCTTGCTCCTGCAATAAATAAAAGACCCACTCAGGCAAGCGGGTCTGATCGACGATCCTTATCACTTGAAGAATGATCACCCTTTAACGAAATGCGCGAAGACGCTCGATGCTGTCGGCATAACCGCGCAAGGTCGATTCCATAATCAGCTGCGCGGGCTGTATGTCCTTGATCAGGTCTGCAACTTCGCCGGCCCAGATGGCTTTGACACTGACGTCATCGTCAGCCATCGCCGTCTCGTACTCGACGTGCAGCCGATCAACAGACGCTGCAAATGCCTGCTCTTCACCGACCCAGGCCGCCGAGAAGTCATTGGCGATCGCCCTGCCCTTGTAACCTTCGGGCCACTCGATGCCGCGCACCTGATCAAACAAACGGGTTCTGACCGTATCGCTTGCCACCGCCTGCACCACACGCTGCTTTACCCGCGCCGACGGCAACGCCTCCTCGGAGGCCAGAAACCGCGTCCCCATCATCACGCCATCCATGCCCAGCGCCAATGCGGCCGCCATGCCACGACCGTCGGCAATCCCGCCAGCACCGATGAGCACTACGGCATCGCCCACGGCATCGCGGACCGCCGGGAACAGCGGTAATGAAGAGCGATGCAAACCGTGCCCACCGGCTTCGGCCCCCTGCACGATCAAGGCGTCCGCGCCGGCGTCCAGCGCGTAATGCGCCTGATCGACATCGTGCACCTGGACGATAACCCTGGCATTGGCCCGCTGAATGGGCTTGATGAAAGGACGTACATCGCCAAACGATAACGCGATCACATCGGGACCGTATTGCAGCGCCAGATCAAGCAGTTCAAAACGCCGGGCCACAGTAAACATCACCAGACCCACGCCCCAAGGCTGCTTGACGTCGCGCATCAACTCCAGTTCACGCGCCATCCACTGAGGATCACCATAGCTGGCGCCCACCAGACCAAGCCCGCCGGCTCTGGAAACCGCAGCTGCCAGACGCCCGCCCGACGCACCGCCCATGGGCGCCAGCGCCAGGGGACAGTCGATCCCCAGCAACGCAGTCATTGCCGTATTGAGTACGCTCATAACGTCATCCTTTTTTATAAACGCGAGTGGCTGTGCCAAGAGCATGGCGAGAACCTCCATACTCCCGAACAGCAGGCGGATCAGGCTACTTTTTGCAAGGCCGTTGCCGGGGTGATGTATTCGGCCACGCTGTAGAGGTGGTACTCCCAAGTGCCGATTTCTTTCAGGCGCGAATACCGTGACAAGAACTCGTTATCGGTGAACAGCGATTCAAACTGGCTGCGGTCGCTCCATTGCGCCTGGTTAATAACCGTCTTGCCGTCGGTACTTTTCATCAGCCGGCTCCACTTGAAAGCGCTGTACGTACGCGCGACGTAATTGACGGTCTCTTCAAGAATTTCAATGGCGGCGCCCTGAAAGTTCTCGTTGACGTGGACGACATTGACCAGATAGACAGCGTTATCGTCAGTCACGGATTGAGCGTCGAACAATTCCATTTTCATGATCATCTTCCATTCATTTATTCGGATAAAAGTTGATGCCGTGGGTGGCACCGGTAAGGCGGCGTTTTCGCGTTTTGAGCTACGACGGCACTTGCGTACCACCGTGTTCAGCCTCGCTCAACCAGGGCTGGTCGTAGCGGTATGTCATTCGCGCCTGCTCAAGTGTCGAACCGGAGGATATGGCTTCGATGATACGGCGCTCGGTCTGCTCTACGGCCCTGGCACGCAGCACCACTTCGGCCGCCAGTTGCTGCGGGACCACAACACAGCCGCTGCCGTCACACACCATCAGGTCTCCCGGCTGAATGGTGATGCCATCTATAACGAGCGGCACCTGGACGGCCTTGAGTTGTGTACGGTTCTTCGCCGACTGCATGAAACGTCCGCGACTGAACAACGGGTAGTTGCAGTTGATAACGGTATCGATATCACGTGCAACGCCATCTATAACCGTGCCTTTGATGCCGTTGGCCAAGGCAAAGTGGGTCATGATGTCACCCCACACCGTGCAGTCATGACGTCCCGAATTCGAAGAGACAATCACAGAACCGCTCGGCACTTGATCAATATAATTGGCAGCCCCTCTGAACCCTTCTGACGCATCAACCGGTTGGTACTGCACCGTGAAGGCGATACCGACGCAGCGTGTGCCCGGTACTTGCGAAGCAATGCCCGGCAGTCCGCCGTCGATGCCAAGGCTGTCCAGTGCGTCAGACAACGATGCCGTGTCCAGATGCTCGCATTCATCGAGCACGCTCTGCGCGATAGGCGTGTATTCAAAGGGCACTGACATGGCGTTCTCCTTGAGCAGACCGGGAACGCTCACGGCGGTCAACCAACAGCCCCTGCAACTCCACACACTGTTGAACAATGGCCTCGCCCACCTGGCAAGTGGTATGAGAACCGCCCAGGTCATAAGTGCGCACCGCCGAGCGAGCGACCAGACTGACCGCACGGGTAATGCAATCCGATTGGGCCGGATAACCCAAGTGTTCCAGCATCATGGCAATGGCCAGAAACATCGCGCTCGGGTTGGCTTTAGTCAGCCCCGCATGGGCGGGTGCGCTGCCATGTACCGGCTCGAAGTAAGCACCGGAGTTGCCAAAGTTGCCGCTGGGCGCAAACCCGAGCCCTCCCATCACACCGGCCCCCAGATCCGAGAGGATGTCACCGAACATGTTCTCGGCAACAATCACGCCAAAGCGCTCGGGTCGTTGAACCATCCACAGGGCAACGGCATCGACATTCTCGATAGCGCCGGTTATATCCGGGTAGCGCTGCGCTGTTTCTTCGAAAATCACCCGGGCAAAAGCGCTGCTGTGGCGAAGCACCATCGGCTTGTCGACAAACGTTACGCGAGAGAAATTGTTATTCCGTGCATAGTCAAAAGCGTATTCGAAAATACGCGTCAAGCCGCTGCGCGTCTGCAAGCGCAGGGTAACGGTCGCATCCTCCTGCCCGGCTCTTTGCCAGGCAGCGCCCAGTGCTTCGCGCGCTTCAAGCAAGGGCACGAGCGCGTCCGGAATACGCCCAAAGTCCAGCCCAGCATAAAGGCCTTCGGTGTTTTCTCTGATCACCACAAAGCGAAATCTGTTTTCGCCGGTCATGTCGGTCACCGGGCGAACATTGGCGTACAGGTCAAGATTCTGCCTGAGCTGAATGACCGGGCTGACATACCGGCGGCTGTGGCCCTGAAGTGGCAGCGGCAGTTCGGCCTCGGCTTCCGCCAGAGGCTTGCTGGTGATCGCGCCCAGCAGCGTCGCATCACAGCTGGCCATAACCTTCCAGGTGTCGTCCGGAACGGTTTCGCCTTCGCGCCTCCAGCATTCCCAGCCGATGTCGGCGTGCAGCAGGTCAAAAGGCAGGCCCAGCGCAGCGATCACCGGCAAGGCAGCCTCCATGACTTCAACACCAATACCGTCGCCGGGCAGCACGCAAATGCGTTTGCGAAGTACTTGCGCACTCATCTCGACACCTCCAGTACCGATCTGGACGGTTTGTTGAACACCGGTGGCAACGTCGCCCGTGGTGCCAGACGCGCAATCTGATCCTGCTGATGCATGACTTCGAGCGCACGGTACTCGGACGTCAACTGAAAGCGCTCGAGGGTTTCCTGTATCCGCTGCCGAACATCGAAAGGGAAGTTGTAAGTACCCAGGACGATATCCATGAACGGGCTGGGCATATTGCTCTGCGGTACCAGGCTGGCGATGGTCTCGGACAACTCGATAACCTTCACCAGGTCATAACCATGGCTCACGCCCACCCGCTCCAGGTAAGCAACGAGCATGCTCAAATGCAGATTGCCAGCACCTTTGCCCATGCCGCAGACGGAAGTGTCGATATATTCAGCACCCGCCTCGACCGCCGCTGCTGCATTGGCCAGTGCCAGCGACAGGTTGTTGTGCGCATGAAACCCCAGTGGCACGACAAGCCTGCTTGAAAGACGGCTGAACAGACGATGCACATCTGTGGGCAGCATATGGCCGTTGGAATCGGCGCAACAGATGATGTCCGCCCCCGCGCCTTCTGCGCGAACCGCCGTATCAATGACTGCGCCCGGGGTTTGCGATGTCACATGGGTTACATTGGCGCTGACACTGAACCCATGATCACGCGCCAGCGACACGGTAGTCAGGCCGTCGTCCAGTTGCTCGCGGCGCAGACAGACCCGAATCATCGAAACGCCCTGCTCTCTAAGCATGGCAAAGTCGTCTGGCGATACATTTCTGGGGTGGACCATGACTGCCAGCTCTATTCGACCGCGTGACGCCTCCCTGATCGTCTGGATGTAACGCGCGGCCACATCGCTGGTAAGACCATGCCCGGCCTGAGGGGAAAACGAGCCCCTTGCAGTAGCCTATTTCACACAGATCAACTCCCGCATCTGCGAGCCCCGTTGTAATAACCCGCGCCTGATCGTCAGTGAAGTCAAAGTTATTTCGATATCCGCCATCACGCAAGGTGACGTCGAGAACTTTTACGTTCGCCATGAGAATCTCCAGCTGCCCTTGTGGAGTAACCAATGCGCTTGAACTGACCATTGCCACTGCATTTTTTATAGTTATTCAACAGCACCAATACCGATCAAACGTTATCGAGCCGACTCCTGAACGCCTCGGAGTTGCGAACTGTGTTTTTCGCAACTCGGTATTGATACTCGTCAAAACGTTCAACCGTGTAAATTGGCGATCAATAAGCGGTGGGTGTGAATTTTTTCACATCACGGGCCTTTCAGGCTTGCCTTATTACCTCGTCGCCATGGCTTCAGCGGTAGCAGCTTTCCACGTAATTCATCGCCGCCTGAATAGACGCGACTGAACGCAGGTCTTCATGAACACCCAGCCACACATCAACCTCCAGCGGCCTGGACAGTTCAAGCCGGCAAAGGCGCGGGTTTTGTTCGACAGCAAAATCGGGCAGCAACGCAATGCCCACACCGGCCTCTGCGGCACGGATCTGCAACTCCACTGTCTTGGCTTCCAGCACAAACGGACGCGCGCCGACAATAGTCCTGAGCAGCACATTCTGGCTGGCAGTCATCACCTCACTGTCGTAGCCAATGAACTCATAATGCTCAGCGAGCCGTTGCTCAAGATAAAAATTCGAACAGTAAAATGAAAAAGACGCCGTCCCGATACGCCGCGCAACAATGCCGTTTTCGACAGGTCTGGAAAAACGAATGCACAGGTCTGACTGGCAACTGGATAACGACGAATACTGATGATCACCCAACAGCCGCAACACAATGCCAGGGTGCATCGCCCGAAACGCCCCCAACTGCGGCACCAGCTTTTCGATAGCAACCGATGAGGGCGCGCTGATCGTGACCTCGGTCGCAGGCGCGTCCTGAGCCGCCACGGCGAGCCTGCCAATGGCTTCGGCCTGCTCTTCAATGCGTCGGCCAATGACGGCCAGTTTCCGGCCATCATCGGTCAATTCGTAGAGGCGCTTGCGGCGGTCGACGAGTTTGACGTTCAGGGATTTTTCCAGAGAAGCGATGCGGCGCGAGACAGTGGCGTGTTCGACCCCTGACTTTTTCGCCGCGCCGCTCAGCGATTTAACCGCGGCGAACGTCAGAAAATAACGCAAGTCCTCCCAGTCGAAAGAAGTTTTAGGGCTATGTCTATCGTTAAATCCACATGAAGCAGGCCTATCTAACGAAATCAACGCCATTCAGTATTGTCCTTGTGTGATAGGTGTTGCTGGGGACTTCCGTTGTGAATCCGAGTGGTGTTTGGCTTGCTGTTGTTGAGTGCTGATAATTTTTATGGGGTTTTAGGGAGTGTTGATCTGGATCATTTTATTAGCTTAGGCGTTAAGGAAACTCTGAAAAAGGTTTCCTGATTTGGCAAAATACCCCAACACCTTTCACCGAGCTTCCCTGATGAAACAGATGACCTTCGCCGATGCCGAGTACGCGGGTAAACGTAAGCATACCCGCCGCGAGCGCTTTCTCATCGAGATGGATCAGGTTGTGCCCTGGAAAGGCTTGATTGCCCTTATCGAACCACATTATCCAAAGGGCGAAGGTGGCCGTCCGGCTTATCCGCTGATGGCGATGCTGCGTATTCACCTGATGCAGAACTGGTTTGGTTACAGCGATCCGGCGATGGAGGAAGCACTTTACGAGACAACGATCCTGCGCCAGTTCGCAGGGTTGAGTCTGGATCGAATCGCCGATGAAACCACGATTCTCAACTTCCGGCGTCTGTTGGAAAAGCATGAGTTGGCAGGCGGGATTTTGCAGGTCATCAATGGCTATCTGGGTGATCGAGGTTTGATGCTGCGCCAAGGTACGGTGGTCGATGCGACGATCATTCATGCGCCGAGCTCGACCAAGAACAAGGACGGCAAACGCGATCCCGAAATGCATCAGACGAAGAAAGGAAACCAGTATTTCTTCGGCATGAAAGCGCATATCGGCGTCGATGCCGAGTCGGGTTTAGTCCATAGCCTGGTGGGTACTGCGGCGAATGTGGCGGACGTGACTCAGGTTGATCAATTGCTACATGGTGAGGAAACCTATGTCAGCGGTGATGCGGGCTACACCGGCGTGGACAAGCGTGCGGAGCATCAGGATCGTCAGATGATCTGGTCAATTGCGGCCCGCCCAAGCCGTTATAAAAAGCATGGCGAGAAAAGTTTGATCGCACGGGTCTATCGCAAAATCGAGTTCACGAAAGCCCAGTTACGGGCGAAGGTTGAACATCCGTTTCGCGTGATCAAGCGCCAGTTTGGTTATACGAAAGTCCGGTTTCGCGGGCTGGCTAAAAACACCGCGCAACAGGCTACTCTGTTTGCCTTGTCGAACCTTTGGATGGTGCGAAAACGGCTGCTGGCGATGGGAGAGGTGCGCCTGTAATGCGGAAAAACGCCTTGGAAAGGTGCTGTTTGAAGGAAAATCGATGAGTTAAGAGCGGAAAACGTCTAATTATCTGATCGGGCGAGCTTTTTTTGAACCTCAGGCCATGAGAGCGTCAAAAATCGATGCCTACTTCAGACCTTCCTTAAGGGTGTTGTTGATTGAGGATATGCGTTTGGATGTTTCAGGACAGAAATGTCCGGGTTTGTTTATCGCTGTTTTTTTGGTGTGATCCAGCTACGGCGCCATCCCACACAAACCCCGGCCTGGCTTACCCCGACTTTTTGATCGTCCAAAGTATCGGCAGCGCAACATCATTGAGCGGATGTTTGGCTGGCTAGAAGAGAACCGCCGAATCGGCACTCGCTACGACAAACTGACCAAGAGCTACGCAGCCATGGTCGCGCTGGCCTGCGGCCTACGTTGTATGCGGCAATACTTTTCGTACGAAACCTAACACTACCATTCGGCATATCGGTAGTGAAAACCGGAAAAATGTTTTTTGCACCAAAAAACCAGTCTTTATAGCTTGCAAAAACACCGGCGCTGCGCCGGTGCCGGGAGTGTCACTTTAGTAAAGTCAACTTAACTCAATTGATTTCAACTGCCCTTCCTCATCACACAAAATAACGACTGTGCCGTAAGGACAATCCAAAGTTATTACTTTATTCTTATACTCTTCATCAGCAACCCCAGATGCCTTGCGAGTAGAGCTGTCAAATCTAATCTCCAGATAGTAGCCCTGCCCATTATATTGCTTTGGCAAGGCATCTTTATTGCCTTGCGCAGACAGAATTTTTTGAATTTCCTCAATATGAATTGAAGCCACAACCCCTCCGATAGCTTAAGGTAACGGGACGAAATCGCCTTTACCTAACAAATTTTTAACTTGATTAGGTCTAATTGGGCCAACAGAAATAATCTTCATCTCATCTCTTGGCACCGTAATTCGAATCAGCTTTCCTTCAACTTCTTGAATCACATTGATATGCCCTGTCCTTGCGTCCATGAACCGAGTAGCGCCAGGATTATTAGCAAGCTTCTGTAAGGCATCGGCATCAAGCTTTCCTGCAAGTTGCCCCATTCGAGGCTCGTTGAGCTGACCAAAGACACGATCGGCAATTGAGAAGTTGTTTGCTGATCCTGAGGCTTCGCCTGTTCCTTTTGCACCTTGCAGATAATCTACAGCCTTTTGCACTCTAGTCAACGCCAGCGCTTCTGCTGGCTGTAGAACCGCATTTGTAGTTGGCTTGCCCCCCCACTGCCGCGCCTGCCATCAACCCGAGTCGCTGATCGACGGAAGCCCAGTCCTTGATAACCTGGTTCAGGTTTTTCAGCGTGCCCAGTGAGCGCTCCATCAAGAGCTGTTTGTAACCTTCGCAAGCACTCGTAGGGCAATTCATGTCCAGGATTGAACCCAGCGAATCCAGAACTCGATCTCTAGTCTCTCTTGCACGCTGGGATCCAGCTATGTCGTTGGCGTATTGAACGTTTGCTTGGCTGTCCTCATCAAACTTGCCCTGCTCCCATTTTTCTCTCGCACACTTGTCAGTATCGCAGCCAAGCATTTCTTTTATAAACGCTTCTTTCTCACTGTGCTCAAGGTAATTGAAGGTCGTGGCCTGCTGAGCAACCCAACCGGCGACGGCTTGGTCTTTATCAGTCCCACCCGCGGCGGCCGCAACTGTTAAGCCAACTAGCTGTGAGGTCATTGCCAATAGTTTATCGTGGGATTCCCCTACAAAAATCTTGTCGCCCACCAAATTTACAAATGCTTCATTCGCTCCAGCAGCCAAGGCTCCAGAACGGAAATCACCGCCAGCAAGCTCAGCGATCAATCCGCCAACAAGAGCGTGCGCAGCCAGCTTTGAGGGAAGCCCTGAAAACTCCAATTTTGTTCCCAGCTTGTTGTAGATACCTGCTGACATAGCATCTGCGGCAGAACTGATTGCAGCTTGGGCAAGATTATCCGTCAGGCTTCCCCCATTTATTGCAGTATTTGCTGCAGCGCTGAACCCTCCTTGCGCAAGCGTATAACCTGCATAGTTTGTAAAACCATCGACACTTCCCAGATCAAAGCCATGAGTTGCTTTCGCTGTGTTTTCTGGAGAAACACCATATGCAGGGTCAAGAATTCCCGCGGCAAACCCAGCCGCCAGCCCACTTACCAAGTAGCCTTTCATGCTTTCAGCAGATGTCACATCTTTCAGCGCTGCGCCAAGGTTACCTTTATTATTAACTGTGCTTATCACTGCCTGAGAGGTGGCGGACGTTAACCCTGCTACAACTGCAGCGTTTACAGCAGTACCTATCAACGAATCATGTACTTCTTTGACCTGCCGCCAATCCACGTCACCGCGCAGCTCTGCCTCCTTGAGCCACGCCAGTTGCGGATCCGCTTTGACCATTGCATCAATAGTCTGACTAACGCTTTGCTGGTCAACCTGCTTGATGTCGATTTTCAGACCTTCCACGGCCCGGATTGCCAACTCGCCCTTGGCCACCAATTCGCTCTGGCGCAGGGTTTCGTCGGTGTTACCCTTGCCTTTACTCGAGTTCCAGGCGAGGTCACTTTTGCTCTTCTCGTGACTCTCCTGATGCAGGTCCTTCACGCCCTCAAACGTAACCGCACCGCCACTATCAATCGTCAGGTCCTTGCCGCTCTCAAGCTTCGCAACTTGATACTTCTGATCTCCGCCGCTCGCCAGCAACAAGTCACCACCCGTGGTGATCTCACTGCCGATGTTTTTCACATCAGTGATTTCGTCACGCTTGGTTTTCTTTGCCCCAAAACTCCCCTTCTTCTTTTTGTCGTACAGCGAATAATCACTGTCCTGCGCAGCCAAAATATCCAGCTGATCGCCGGCTACCAGATACGCCTCTTTCCCGGCCGTAATACGGCTGGAGATCACCGCAAGGTTCTGCCCAGCCTGCAAGGCAACGCTGCCGCCTGCATCAAGATCAGCAGCGATCTGGCTGACGTGGTCTTCCTGGCGGGTCAGTTTTTTGCTTTTCGACAGGGAGTGTTCTTCGTCCGCCGCCGAGCTGATGGTGAGGTTTTCGGTCGCGGCCATGGCGATGTCGCGTTTGGCGTCGATCTGGCTGGCGATGACGGAGATGTCGCGACCGGCCTGAACAGTCAGGTCGCGACCGGCACTGGCGGTGGAGCCCAGTTGGGTGATGTCGCTGCTGTTGTGTTTGCTGTCCGAGAACAGGCTGTTGGTGACTTCGGTCGGGGCGATGGTGACGTCGCGTCCGGCCTGGATGCTCATGTCGCGGCCGCTTTCCAGCACGCTGCCTTTGTTGATGACGTCGCGACCCGCCGAAATGCTCATGTCATTGGCGGCTTCGATGCGCGCGGCACTGTCGGCGAACTCGTTGTGGCGCTGACCGCGCGCACTGTTGTCCATCGAAGTAATGCTGCGCTCATTGATCACATCGCCATTGATGGCGGTCAGTGAGACATCACGGCCTTTGATGATGCCGCCAGCGGTGTTGATCAGGTCATTACCCGCCAGCAGGTCCAGACGGTTGCCAGCCTCTATCAGCCCTGTGTTGACCAGGTTGTTGCCCGCCACTGCCGACAGATTATTGGCTGCACGCAAGGTGCCGACGTTGTCGAGGTTTTGCCCGGCAATCAGCGAGACGTCGTTACCGGCAATCAACGCACCGGTCGGACCAAGGCGACCGTCGGCCTGAGCCAGATAGAGAACAGGCACCAGTACCATTTCGCCATTCACTTCATGCTCTTCGAGCCAGACGATGTCGTGGGTCAGTGCAGCGACTTGTTGTGAACTCAGCGATACGCCGACCGCCAGGTTCAACTGCTGTTTGCTGGCGATGGCGTTGTTCATCAGGTACTTGAACTGGGCCTCGTTTGAGGTTTGGCCGTCGATGAACGCCTGCCCGGTTCGGGCTACGACTGCCTGCTGGACGAGGCGCTGTTCATACAAACCATCGCCCAGACGCTTGGCGCTGACTTCCGGGTCGTAGCCCAGACCTGCCAGCAGGTAATCCGAGCTCAGGAACTGCTTGAGTTCGGTGAGGACCGGGTTGGTTTCGATCAGGTATTTTTGCGGTTTGGAAACAAAGTTGCTGCTGGGCAGGCCTTCTACTCGGGTAACAGTTTGCGCTGCGGCAGAAACGGCCGAGGTAATGGCACTGGCTTGCGCCACGGTGACGGGCTGAGTGCTCGTATTTTGTGTAGTGCTGACAGGGTTGGTCTGAGTATGTTCAGATCATTGCCAGCATCAAGCGTCGAGGCCCGGTTGGTTGTCTCGACCACATGCTGGATAGTACCTTGCTTGCTGTTGCCAAATTTCCCATCGCCCGTCGGGTCCGACAGGAACTGCGACGTGCTGTCTTCGGTAATACTGCCCGTTGATCACATTGTTAGTCGGCTAACTGAGTAAGGGCTCTCCGCGTCCACGTCAAGTACTCAGGCGCTCATCAATGGCCGGCCAGACCCAGCCAACTCAACTTACACTAATTCAAGCTTAAGTCTTGGGAATGTCGACATATACACATTCAACACATGCCTTTTTTTGAAACTCATCAAAATCTGGAACGTAAAACCTTATCGTCTCATTTATAGTGCTAAATCCTGTTCCATCGTCATCGGCGATCAAAGGCTGGCCTATGGCGACAAAAAATAGCTCTAACTCTTCAACATTATTACCGAGCAATTGCTTTCCAAAATAATAAAACTCAGCTTCTGGATGGTAAAGCTGAACACCTTTTACCTCATCATCAGCTTCATACCATACTTTAACAGCTGCTCCACCAAACACATCTGTAGAATTTTCTGAAACCTGGGTCTTAGGAAATGTTTTATAGTCTCCTCCCAGTTTTTTTCTCACAGTACTTCTAAGACGAGCATTTTTAAAAATAGTCAGACCATCGAATTCACTATACTCAAACCGCATATAAGCCACCTTGATATAAATTGATCAAAGACCAAAGATTCTGCACAACACTTCATTTTAGCTATAGCAGCATCGTATCTTTTACCAAACTTATAATATCATGGCGGTCGCAGGGGCCGAGTGCAACACAATCACTGAGTTAAAGGCCGCCCAGCATTGTGCCCGCCCATCACCTCTACTATTTCAATATTAAATTTAAAACCATAGCGCTACGGGGTCGAATATAGTTTGATAAGAAATAGCGTCCAGCCATACCCAGCCTCGCTTCAAAAAGCCGTTCCCTTTGGCAGGTATGGGCAGTTTTCGTTGCTACCGCGTCGTCAAGGGTTGTTCAGCTTGCGTCAACAAGCCATTCCTTAGCTTTCTCTCTTATGCACTCACCGAGAAAATTTTCAGCGTGCTATGTTTTTACTTCAAACACGCCGGCCATGCGCTTCAAATAACTTTGCCAATTACAAAAAATCCTTTCAATATTTTGCTGACTAGTATTCTCTTCAGGCTTGTATCCATCCTGTGACGGCATATAACGCACAAAACCTTCTATTTCAAAAGGAAAACCAAAGTCTTCATAAATCAACTCTACCACCCCAAGAGGATCGTCGATGTTATTCTTATTTTCAAATAGCCATTTAAGAGCAATAAATAACCATTTTTTTTGCGAATCTAAGCCAAGCCGCTCATCTTCCTGCTCAGCGAGAGAGCGCAGTTTTTTTTCAACCTCCTGAACCTCAAATTCACCCAAAAAAATCAGCTCTAGCTCCCATGGATGGCTTGCCCCCTTAGACACACTAAAGTTTGCTAACCCCACAACAAAATCCCACCCTACCAGCCCTCTCTCATAACCCCAAAGCGTATCTCGCCAGCATAAAAAAACACAATCATAGATAAACAAGTCTGGAACCATAGGAAAATGCATATCACCCCACCTTGGGTGGACGTTGATTTGGAATACCATTTATCAATCCATTCTGATAAATCTCTGATGAGTCACACGACCTGCCGGGTCAAGAATATACTCATATATGCCTAACTTCCCATTGAGGCCACCCAAGGTTTGCAACAAAGTCCTGTCAACCCCGTCATTACCTGTCAGTGTGAAAGCTTTACCTGCAGCAAGCTGCTCCTTTGTAAGATAGCTAGCCGCAATGTGTGACATGTCATCCTTTAGGCCGCTGCCTATACGATTAGCGGACACTATTCTATCGGCAACGCTATTTATATCTTTTGCACTATCCTCGACACCCTGATTCATCGTATCCGATCCACGAACCCCACATTTCAAGCCACTGGCTGACGCCTGATGCTGTGCTCCCGTTTTCTTTCAGGAGCCAGCACCATGATGCGACCCGACGCCAAAGTCGAGAAAGTCTACCTCTATCCCAAACCCGTGGATTTCAGAAAATCCATCGATGGCTTAGCTGCTTTGGTCGAGTTGGATATTAAAGTGGCGGTCTTTGATCCGGTGCTCTTTGTCTTTCTCAACAAATCCCGGAATCGAGTGAAGATTTTGTATTGGGAGCGTAACGGCTTCTGCCTTTGGCTCAAGCGTCTCGAGTCCGAGCGTTTCAAAATCTCGCCAGATGATGTCGACGAAGCCATTGTGCTGACGGTTCAGGAATTGAATTGGCTGCTGGATGGATTTGATCTGTGGCGCAACCGTCCTCATAAGATTTTGACTCCAAGGTTTGTTGCCTGACGGGTATAATCCAGGGCATGCGACCATTGCCCGACAACCTTCCTGACGATCCCGTATTGCTCAAACAGATGCTGCTTGAGAGCTACGAAGCACGCTCGCGCGAACAGGAAGTTAAAGACGCCTACGCCACTCACATCGTTGATCTCAAAGAGCAGATCAAGCTGCTGCGTGACCGTATTTTTGGTCGAAAGTCCGAACAAACCGTCGAGCCTAATACCCCTCAACTTGCCTTGTTCAATGAACCTGAAAGCGAGCCTATGCTCCCGGTCGGCGATGCTGATGAGGAAGTAGTTGCTCCTGCGCCACGCCGTGGCAAGCGCAAGCCACTGTCGGCTGATCTGCCGCGCATTGAAGTCATCCACGAGCTGCCCGAACACGAACTGACCTGTGCCTGCGGTTGCCGCAAGCATGTCGTCAGCGAGGAAACCAGCGAGCAACTGGATATCGTGCCGATGCAGATTCGGGTGATCAAACACATCCGCAAAGTCTACGGCTGTCGTGGCTGTGAGTCGGCACCGGTCACAGCCGGCAAGCCTGCGCAGTTGATTGAAAAGAGCATGGCCAGCCCCAGCGTGTTGGCCATGCTGCTGACCACCAAGTATGTCGACGGCTTGCCGCTGCATCGTTTTGAAACGGTGCTAAGCCGACATGGCATAGAAATCCCGCGTCAAACGTTGGCCCGCTGGATTATCCAGTGCGGCGAACATTTGCAGCCGCTGTTAAATCTGATGCGTGATCGATTGCTGGAAAGCCCGGTCATCCACTGTGACGAAACCCGCGTTCAGGTACTGAAAGAACCAGATCGAGACCCGACCAGCCAATCCTGGATGTGGGTACAGGCCAGCGGGCCTCCAGATCATAAAGTCGTATTGTTCGACTACACTTCCAGCCGCGCGCAGGACGTACCGTTACGGCTGCTGGAAAGTTATCGCGGCTATGTGATGACTGATGATTACGCGGGCTATAACGCGCTGGCGTTACAACCGGGCGTGGAGCGCTTGGCGTGTATGGCCCATGCGCGGCGCAAATTTGTCGAAGCACAAAAAGTGCAACCTAAGGGCAAGACCGGGCGTGCCGATATCGCGCTGACGATGATCAATAAGCTGTACGGTATCGAGCGCGAATTGAAAGACGGCAGCGACGAACAGCGCTTTACCGGTCGGCAGGAGAAAAGCCTGCCAATCTTGGCTCAGTTGAAAAGCTGGCTGGATAAAACTCAGTCCCACGTGACGCCGCAAAGCGTGCTGGGCAAGGCAGTTGGTTATCTGGCGAATAACTGGAGTCGGCTGAAGCGTTACGTGGAAGCCGGCTTTTTACCGATCGACAACAACCCGGCAGAGCGCGCAATAAAGCCGTTTGTTATTGGGCGCAAAGCCTGGCTGTTCAGCGACACGCCTAAAGGCGCCACCGCCAGTGCACAGATCTATAGCTTGGTCGAGACCGCCAAGGTCAACGGCCAGGAGCCCTATACGTGGCTGCGCCACGTACTGGAGAGGTTGCCACTTGCGCAGTCGGTGGCCGACTATGAGGCGTTGCTGCCGTGGAACTGCTCACCGGAAATGCCAAGATAAACGGAAGCCGCATCTGATGGTAGGTGTGGTTGGTGGATCGCTTACGATTCATCACTCCCGGCGCGGGAAGCTCAACAACAGGCCTCGAATAATCAATAGGCGTCTGATCAGCAATCTGACTACCACCCGTCGAACTTATCCCAGCAGGCGTCGCTCCAGCAGCATACCCGCCGCTATTACTGCGGCATTCGTTACAGCACTCAACCTCATGCAGAGTACTCCGTCAAGTCTCAAACTTCCATTTATTGAAAATTTCCGACTGGAAAATCTTGAAACACTACCTACTCAAAGATTCATAACACCCAGCGAGAAACTGATGCAACAGGCCAAAATTATAAATAACCACCTGAGCATACGATATACCTACCACCCTTATCAAACAACCTCTTTAATGTAAGATTGAAATACCCCCTCACCCACCTCTATATGAAGTCGACTGCATTTTGGACAGCGGTAAACCGTGCTTGCACCCAAACTTATCGCATCATAGAACTCATCTTCAGATAAATTTCCAACAGATAACAACACACCTATATCATCAATTTTTCTTTCCGAAACCAAACTTAACTCAGCCTCAGAAGTCCCATTAGACAAATTAATTATATAGCCACACACACAGGAAAATTTTGGCACAGGCCTTGCCCTCCTAAGGACGATCATAGCGAATGACGGAGCCGTCAGGCTTCTGGAAAAATATCGTTTTTATGCTCTGAGCATTCGGCTTCCCCCACATTCTAGCAGCTATCGAGGACATATCTGAACTCGTTATATCAGCCTGTACAAGTACGCCGCCTGCTTGATCTGCTTTCTTTTCAATATTCTTAACTATGTTCGAAGGAGACAAGTTTTGCGGTGTATAAACGTCTATCGACCCTAACCCGTCAACATTCAAATCAGCAGTCCTCTCCCCCTGAACGCCTCTTGACGATGCGGTAGCTTGGTGAGTGACATCGTAACCGAGACTAGATAATCCTTGTCCAGCGCGGGCTTCGTTTGCATCAGGTATAGCACCATCTTCGATTTTTATCTTACCTGCGACCGTTTCCTTCACCCCCTGATTCATCACCCCCGGCGCGGGAAGCTCAACAACAGGCCTCGAATAATCAACAGGCGTCTGATCAGCAATCTGAATACCACCCGTCGAACCTATCCCAGCAGGCGTTGCTCCAGCAGCATACCCGCCGCTGGAAGGATTCGCACCCTGTGCCTGAACAATAGGGTTCACAAGCCTGGAGTTTTCGCCGTCCAGCAGATGCACCGGGAACGTCGTACTGAACAGGAATTTCCATATTTCTATGGAGGTGCTGACCTGCTGTTCGGCTGACTGACCTGATTGGGCAACAGAGAGTGCGACGGCATTGGCTGCCGCTCTCAGTCTATCCTGACCTTCCGGCGTCGCTGCTGTGGTAGACAACGCAGCACTCAGGGCCACAATTGCGCCAGCACCCAGCGCCACTACTGGAACAAAACTCGATGCACCACCATTTGGTTTATTCAGCGTGGTCAACAAAACCATCGCCTGCATCGCTTGATCCGGGTGCTCCTCACCCAGTTCGGCAATACGTGCGACGAGCGCTTCCGCATTGGAGCCCAGATCTTTGTCAGCAACCCGTTTTAGAACTGTCCTGATGCCCGCCGACCTTTTGTCTTCATCCAGGCTGTTGAGTTGTTGCATCAGTTCGGTACGAGCGACTTGGTGTTGTGCTAGTTCTGTCCCGTTACCTGTAACAGCCCCTAACGGCAGTAACGCGGTGACCACAAGCATGTCGACCAGTTTGTCTATTGTGTTACGACTGTTTTCTCCATAAAGCGCAGCGTTCTTTTGCCATTGATCAAGTGTCTCTTTCGGGCTGGCAACCGCCTCCACTGAACTCTTCGTCACATACAAATCAGTCCGGTGTTCATCATCACGCGTGATCTCATATGCCTTGTCGACATCACGATTCAAACCTGCCGTCGAGTCCTTGCCAGCCGTATCGCTGCGCACCACCACATCGCCTGCGCCGACGGTGCCTCGAACGATCTGCTCACGGTCCTTGTTGTAGTTCCAGCCCTCGACGCTCCAGCCGTTTTTGTTGTTATCGCCTTTGCCTACCTGAGTCGAGTCCTGCGTGGTACTGCTGCCAGTACCGTACGAGCCACCGACGTTCAGGTAATAACCGTGCTCTTTATCCTTGCCTGCGATATCGCTGTAGCCCAGCGTGTTGGTGTCCAGCTTGAGGTTGCCGCTGTCGGAGGCGATCAATGCGCCGTCGAGTTGAGTGTGGTTCTCGGTGCGAATGTCGACCTTGTCTTTGGCGGTGATGCGGGTCTGTTCCTCGATCCAGTTTTTGGAGCCGTTGGTCTGGCCGTAGCCGACCGAGCCACTGACGCTGCCGCCAAAGCCGACCACGACGGTTGCGCTGAGGTCGAATTCCTTGCCTTCGACTTTCCCGGTATCCGGCAGGGACGTCACGTTGAGGTCGCGACCTACGCGTCCGACCACGTCGTTGCCACGCAGCGTGGCACCGGCAATGTTGGTGTCCTGACCGCTGGTGAACCCAAGGTGATTACCGGCATACAGGTACGCTTCCTGCTGCTGTTTGCCTTCGCGCTCAAGGTCGCCCTTGCCGATGTTGACGCTGGCGTAAACACCGATACCTCCCGGACCGATAGCGATCCCGGCTTCCCCGCCGGCATTTTTACGGGTGTTTTCGGTAGAACTATCGTTCTGGGCTGCCTTGATGTTGAGGGTGTTGCCGGCATTCAGATTGATGTCCCGTTCTGCCTGGGCCTGCGTGCCGATCAGGTTAAGGTCGTTGCTGGCCTTGAGGTTGACGTCACGGCCTGCCTGTAATCCTGTAACGGTCGAGGACTCCTGGCTCTGATCACCCTTGGCGATACCGCTGCTGCCACCCACGCCAAGTTTGAATCCGCCACTGCTGCTGCCGTGGATACCACTCCAGCTTTTCTGCTCGCTGGTTTCCTGGCTGTAGCTGCCTTTGGCGGCATCAAGCGTGACGTCCCGACCTTTGATGTTGATGTCGCGGCCAGCCTGCAATTGGCCGCCGCTGATCTGAACGTCGTTGCTCGCGGAGATGTTCAGGTCATTGCCAGCATCAAGCGTCGAGGCCCGGTTGGTCGTCTCGACCACTTGCTGGCTGGTGCCTTGCTTGCTGTTGCCAAATTTCCCATCGCCCGTCGGGCCCGACAGAAACTGCGACGTGCTGTCTACCGCTTTGAGCGTGCTTGAACCTTTGCTCGTGGCGTCGTCACCCTTGCCTGCGCCGCTGAGAGCATCCTTGGTGCTGCCATAGTTGTGATCGATGCTCGCGCTAAGGCCGTTGCGTGAGTTTTCGCGCTGTTGTTCAACTGCCTGGGATTCACGCGCAGCATCAATCTTGATGTTGCGCCCGGCAGTCAGATTGATGTCATTGAGCGCCTGAAGATCTGAGCCAACCTGGTTAATGTCGCGCTTGGCGTTGACCGTAAGATCTTCACCTGCGCGGATCTGGCTGGCCGCAGCAGTCTGTTGCTCAAGGCGGCTGTTTTCCTTGGCGCGATCAACACCTGCGAAGAACGTGACGCCATTGGCGTTGGAAGAAACGCCAATGCCCGACTGCCTGTTCTTCTCCCAGTCCTGATTGGAGTTGGTGTTCTAGGCGGCCAGAATGTTGACGTCCTGACCTGCGTTCAGACTGACGTTTCCACCTGCGTTGACGCTGCTGCCGACAACATTGATGTCGCGTTCGGTCTGCAGACTTACGTTGCCCACAGCGTTGATCTGGCTGCCTACGCTGGTGCTGCTCTGCGCTTGGCCGCCCGCTTCTCTAGCCGAAGAGATGGACAGGAATCCACCAGACGCTGAAAGACCGGTTTTCTTCTTGTACTCGTCGCTGTGGCTGGAAGCTTCGTCGTTGGCCGAGAGCAGATTGATGTCGCCGGTTTTGTCCACCAGCCCGGCTCTGAGATCCACATCATTGCCCGCGCTGATGTTACTGGCGCGCAGCGTGATGTCCTTGCCTGAAGCCACTACCACATCGTTGCCCGCGCTCAGTTCGCTGGCGACTTGGGTAGAACTGGTCGTCAGCTCGCTTTTTCCGCTTTTGGACAAACCAAACGAGCCGGATTTGCTCGTCTTGCTGTAAGCACCCTGCTCATCGACGCCCGAAAGTACTGCAACGTCATTGGTGGCGCCGAGAATCAGGTCATTGCCTGCCGAAAGCCGGCTGCCAATAACGCTGACGTCATGCCCACCATTAATGCTCACACTGCCGTCAGCAGCCTTGCTGGTGTTGATGGTGAGGTCTTGTCCTGCGTTGATGACAGACGCGACGTTAGTGCTGTCATAGCCTTCCTGCTGCTTACTGCTACTGCGTCCGAACGAGCCTTTGCTCTTTTTGGCATAGAAGTACGAGCTTTCGTCCTGAGCGGATGCGATGGTCACATCTTGCGCAGCATCAAGAGCAACGTTGCTGCCCGCATTGATGCGACTGGCGATGATGTCGAGATTCTGCCCCGCCTGCAAAGCCACACTGCCACCCGCTTTCAAATCCGCAGACACCTGGCTGACGTGATCTTCCTGCTCGGTCACTTTCTTGCTTTTGCCGTAGGAATGCTGCTCGTCGGCCGCCGAGGACAGGGTCAGGTTTTCGGTCGCGGCCATCGCGATATCGCGCTTGGCGTCGATGCTGCTGGCGATCACGTTGATGTCGCGACCCGCCTGGGCCGTCAGGTCACGTCCGGCGCTGACCGTGGAGCCCAGTTGCGTGATGCTGGAGTTGCTGGAGTTCGCACCCCGTGTCTGGCCGTTCTCGGTCTGGGCCGAGTCGATGGCGACGTCACGGCCTGCCGCGATGCTCAAGTCACGACCGGCCTGCAACACACCGCCGGTGTTTTTCACATCACGACCGGCTTGCAGGCTCATGTCGTTGGCCGCTTCGATGCGGGCCGCGCTGTCGGCGAAGTCCTTGCGCCAGGTTGCGTCATCCGCAGCGCTCTGGTGGCTGGTCACCGTGCGTTCGTTGATGACGTCTCCGCGGATGGCGGTCAGCGTCACATCACGCCCGGCGATGATGCCCCCGGCTTTGTTGATCAGGTCATTACCCGCCAACAGGTCCAAACGGTTGCCAGCTTCTATCAGGCCGCTATTGACCAGGTCATTTCCAGCGGCAGCCGACAGATTATTGGCCGCACGCAAGGTGCCGACGTTATCGAGGTTTTGCCCTGCAATCAGCGAGACGTCGTTACCGGCAATCAACGCACCGGTCGGGCCAAGGCGATTGTCGGCCTGAGCCAGATAGAGAACAGGCACCAGCACCATTTCGCCATTCACTTCGTGCTCTTCGGTATCCGATCCACGAACCCCACATTTCAAGCCACTGGCTGACGCCTGATGCTGTGCTCCCGTTTTCTTTCAGGAGCCAGCACCATGATGCGACCCGACGCCAAAGTCGAGAAAGTCTACCTCTATCCCAAACCCGTGGATTTCAGAAAATCCATCGATGGCTTAGCTGCTTTGGTCGAGTTGGATATTAAAGTGGCGGTCTTTGATCCGGTGCTCTTTGTCTTTCTCAACAAATCCCGGAATCGAGTGAAGATTTTGTATTGGGAGCGTAACGGCTTCTGCCTTTGGCTCAAGCGTCTCGAGTCCGAGCGTTTCAAAATCTCGCCAGATGATGTCGACGAAGCCATTGTGCTGACGGTTCAGGAATTGAATTGGCTGCTGGATGGATTTGATCTGTGGCGCAACCGTCCTCATAAGATTTTGACTCCAAGGTTTGTTGCCTGACGGGTATAATCCAGGGCATGCGACCATTGCCCGACAACCTTCCTGACGATCCCGTATTGCTCAAACAGATGCTGCTTGAGAGCTACGAAGCACGCTCGCGCGAACAGGAAGTTAAAGACGCCTACGCCACTCACATCGTTGATCTCAAAGAGCAGATCAAGCTGCTGCGTGACCGTATTTTTGGTCGAAAGTCCGAACAAACCGTCGAGCCTAATACCCCTCAACTTGCCTTGTTCAATGAACCTGAAAGCGAGCCTATGCTCCCGGTCGGCGATGCTGATGAGGAAGTAGTTGCTCCTGCGCCACGCCGTGGCAAGCGCAAGCCACTGTCGGCTGATCTGCCGCGCATTGAAGTCATCCACGAGCTGCCCGAACACGAACTGACCTGTGCCTGCGGTTGCCGCAAGCATGTCGTCAGCGAGGAAACCAGCGAGCAACTGGATATCGTGCCGATGCAGATTCGGGTGATCAAACACATCCGCAAAGTCTACGGCTGTCGTGGCTGTGAGTCGGCACCGGTCACAGCCGGCAAGCCTGCGCAGTTGATTGAAAAGAGCATGGCCAGCCCCAGCGTGTTGGCCATGCTGCTGACCACCAAGTATGTCGACGGCTTGCCGCTGCATCGTTTTGAAACGGTGCTAAGCCGACATGGCATAGAAATCCCGCGTCAAACGTTGGCCCGCTGGATTATCCAGTGCGGCGAACATTTGCAGCCGCTGTTAAATCTGATGCGTGATCGATTGCTGGAAAGCCCGGTCATCCACTGTGACGAAACCCGCGTTCAGGTACTGAAAGAACCAGATCGAGACCCGACCAGCCAATCCTGGATGTGGGTACAGGCCAGCGGGCCTCCAGATCATAAAGTCGTATTGTTCGACTACACTTCCAGCCGCGCGCAGGACGTACCGTTACGGCTGCTGGAAAGTTATCGCGGCTATGTGATGACTGATGATTACGCGGGCTATAACGCGCTGGCGTTACAACCGGGCGTGGAGCGCTTGGCGTGTATGGCCCATGCGCGGCGCAAATTTGTCGAAGCACAAAAAGTGCAACCTAAGGGCAAGACCGGGCGTGCCGATATCGCGCTGACGATGATCAATAAGCTGTACGGTATCGAGCGCGAATTGAAAGACGGCAGCGACGAACAGCGCTTTACCGGTCGGCAGGAGAAAAGCCTGCCAATCTTGGCTCAGTTGAAAAGCTGGCTGGATAAAACTCAGTCCCACGTGACGCCGCAAAGCGTGCTGGGCAAGGCAGTTGGTTATCTGGCGAATAACTGGAGTCGGCTGAAGCGTTACGTGGAAGCCGGCTTTTTACCGATCGACAACAACCCGGCAGAGCGCGCAATAAAGCCGTTTGTTATTGGGCGCAAAGCCTGGCTGTTCAGCGACACGCCTAAAGGCGCCACCGCCAGTGCACAGATCTATAGCTTGGTCGAGACCGCCAAGGTCAACGGCCAGGAGCCCTATACGTGGCTGCGCCACGTACTGGAGAGGTTGCCACTTGCGCAGTCGGTGGCCGACTATGAGGCGTTGCTGCCGTGGAACTGCTCACCGGAAATGCCAAGATAAACGGAAGCCGCATCTGATGGTAGGTGTGGTTGGTGGATCGCTTACTTTCTAGTAGTCTGACTTCCACATTTATCAATGTACGTTTCTTTCGGCCAGCTCGCGCCTTTTTTTTTCACTCTACTCGCAGACTTGGCAACTTACTGTCAAACTCTGTCCTGTTCAACTTAACATCTTCTTTAGAAGCGTGAATAAGTGTTCTCTCGCAGATCAGCTTTCAAAAGCTCCAATTGTTGAGGGGTGAACTGCCTGCCGGTCAAACTCTGGATATCCGTAAGATACAACTTTGCATCCTTGGCCAACTGAGTACCCAGAAGCCCTGTCGCGGCCTCGCCATTTTGAGCAGTGCTTCCTACAGTACTTGCAGTAGATTTTGCACCGAGGTTATCGCCCTTATCTCACAGGCCTAAAATCATCAATTGACTTGTTTTTCTCTTTCAATAAAGACGCAATGAAATCGGGATTAAAACTCATCAAAAAATCAATAGCATCATAAATTTTCCAGCGATGCACTTCGGGATGATCAATTATGGCGGCAAGGTGCTCTTCAACAAGAGGTACATACTCTGAGTAGTTCTTCCTCTTCACCAAATCAAAAATCCTTGCTATTTCGAACGGTTTACTACTCGCCAAAGTAATAATCTTCGATAGCGGAGAATAGATCTGGACTCTAGCCGCCTCGACTTCCCCACGATCAGCCACAGTGGCAAAATACCGAGTAACAGACAAGAGTATTTGACGATAAGTGTCGTCGTACCCATGTAGTCGATGGGAATAGGTTCCTTCGATGCCTTCGGTTTTTTCCATACTCCCTTCCAAAGCGATCAAGCCTTCATAGACGCCCCAACTGGTCAGTAGTTTCGCAGCCAAGAATTGCTTCTCATTGTTACTCGCATGACGGAGCAAATCCAGCACAGCGTCAATTCTTTCCTATGGAATATCCTCTGGATCCAAATCTCCTGCCGTCACGGCATAATCTGCATGCTCTGGAATGCTATTTAACAGTTCGTATGTTTTCGGCTCCATAAAAAATACCTTTTTTTTACTCTTTTAATATAGTCGGTCGGCACACAGCCCATAATCAAACATTCACCAGCGCGCTTAGCATTCCCCAGATCTCTCTCCGCGTTAATCAACGAATCGCTATTATTCTCAGATGGGTTTCTTGTATACCTTGCACGTGCTGCATCCAGTTTCGATTGCAATTCCGCTGTCACCTGTTGATTCGTCAAAAATTTGGTATCTGGCAGTGCGCCGGAATCAATGTCCCGCTGTAAGCGCTTAACGTCGATCTCAATTTCATCAGCACCATAGTTTTTCGGGTTCGACGCTGCAATTGGATCAGTAACAGATATATGGCGAATTCTCAGAATTGCCACCACGCACGTGCGTTTGGACGCTGCCAGTCCCGTTGATGTTGGGTGGAACCAAATCGCCGTTTTCATTGATATACGTTTTGGGTTTGCCGTTTCCGTTGACCGTTGCGCTGAAATCGTTATCGCTGCGCACAACGATCTGGCCTGGCCCTTTTGCACCTCTTAAAGCGCAACGCTAACAATCAGCACGCCGCACGCCGCTCAACTAAGGACTTGATGTACTTCAGCTGTTCCAAGATAAAATCAGAAAAGCTTGACGCCAACACATCAACCCCATCCAATTCGGAACTAACCTCTACAACTTGCCAATTATTTTTTGCGTCGAACGCATATAGCATATCACTAGAGTTTCCACCGAATACGTAAATACCCTCATAGCCCTCAATTTCCCGGCCGCATATAGTCGAATATTTCTCCGGACCATCATCAAGATGAAATGCCGCGTCTAACTCCCCGAAACCAAACTCGGTGAGAAATTCCAGATAGTCAGCTGGAACCTGCTGACGATGTGAATCATCAACATTGCATAATGTCGCACTCGTGTCTGTTATGCGGTAGCCGTAATTACCCTCATAGTCCTCTGAGGACGTCACAGTATCAACCAACGATTTTAACTCTTCTTTATTTTTCATAATCATTTACCAAATATTTTTTCCGCTGGCCCTTGGGCCCTGTGAATACCACCTTGGTGCTCCACGCCTCTCATGGCAGGTGTAATATTCCACCACTCTGCCTTACCGCCAAATTTATTTTATATAACATGATGGGCATCGTAATTTCTAGTAGCCTGATTTCCATATTTATCAATGTACGTTTCTTTCGGCCAGCTCGCCCCTGTGTTTTTTTCCCACTCTGCTCGCAGACTTGGCAACTTACTATCAAACTCTGCCCTGTTCAACTTAACCTCCTCTTTAGATAAGCGTGAATAAGTATTCTCTCGCAGGTCAGCTTTCAAAAGCTCCAATTGTTGAGGGGTGAACTGCCTACCGGTCAAACTCTGGATATCCGTAAGATACGATTTTACATCCTTGGCCAACTGAGTACTCAGAAGCCCTGTCGCGGCTTCGCCATTTTGAACAGTGCTTCCTACAGTACTTGCAGTAGCTTTTGCACCGTTCCCCAAAACCTCCCGTTCAACAAGTGTACCCGCTTCTGAATCAGTTAGCGCACCCGTCGGGTTCAGATTTTTCGACGCAGTTGCTTTTGCACCACTCCCCAGCTCTGCCAGCGTCTTCGCCCGATTGGCAGGCAAGAAGTTCAGCGCAAACTCAAGATCGCTTTTCGCCCTGATCGCAGCACTCGCCGCCGTGTTGCCCTGCATATCGTAGATGGTCGCCATAGCCTCTTTGGTCTGGCTGGCCTCCACGCTATTTTTGAACGAACCCCACGGGCTCTTGCTCAAACCCATCAACCCATTGGCGGCCTGTTCGCTCACCCCGACAGGATCACTCATCAAGGCCCACGCCGAGCCGAGAGAATCCGACAACGCACCGCCGCTACCTTGAGCAATCCCGGCCAGATTGCCGGAAACAGCGCTCAGGAAATCGGTGTTGACCGCAAGGTTTTTACGGTAGAAATCAGCGTATTTGTATTTGGGATCACCTGCATAGGCGCCTTGCATATTCAGGTTGTTGATCGACGGATCTGCATACTCCGCAGTATGCGTATTGCGATAGTCAGTAATGAGCGCCACTGTTTCCGCTGGCGTATAGGATTTACTCCCGGCAACCACAGGAACATCACCTACCGCCGCATAGCTATCCGCCAAAGGCGAAAGCGCGATACCCAGATGCTTCAAGGTCAAGGCATCAGGGACGACGCCTTTCGCTGCGAGCGCGTTATTCCAATCCTTGTCGGTGTAATACGCCAGCGCCTGAGCCAGGCGTTTCTCGGCCTCGGCGGGGCTGATATTGGCTTCCTGCGCCAGGCTTGAGGACTGTTTCTCCATCGCTGGCTTGTCCCGGTGAAAGCATTAAGCGCAATGGCAAGCCATTAGCGTCGCAAACCATATGAATCTTGGTTGTCAGGCCGCCTCGACTGCGCCCTAGAGCATGGTCTAGCGGTTCTTCAGGCTCCCCTTTTTCCCGGCGCCTGAAGAGGCTCGGGTTGCACGTACCGCCGTGGAGTCGATCATCCAGGTGTCCAGATCGATCAGTCCTTCCTGATTGAGTCGAATGTGCAAGCGCTCCAGTATCCGGTCGAACGTACCGTCATCGCGCCATTCACAAAAAGTAAGCGCTCCATAAACCTCACTTGGCTAAAGATAGGTAAAGCGCTTAGCTGTGAAGTCGAGGTTCGCAGTTCCACGGCAGCAAGGCTTCGTAATCCTCAACCGATGTTGCCGTTGGCAGGCGTTCAAGTGCGTGGCGCAGCCACGCATAGGGCTCCTGGCCGTTGGCTTTGGCAGTCTCGACCAGGCTGTACAGTTGAGCACTGGCCGTCGCGCCCTTGGGCGTGTCGCTAAACAGCCAGTTCTTTCTTCCGATCACGAAGGGGCGGATCGCGCGTTCAGCTGTGTTGTTATCGAGCGGCAGGTAGCCTTCCTCAACGTATCGCTCCAGCTTGCTCCAGTTACTTGCGAGGTAACTGATGGCTTTGCCCAGGGCATTCTGAGCGGTGACCTGTGGCTGCGTCTTTTCGATCCAGCTTTTCAACTGAGCCAGTATCGGCAGGCTATGTTCGTGACGGCCGATTTTACGATCAGCGTCGCTACTGGCCTTCAAGTCGCGTTCGATCCCATACAGTTTGTTGATCAGGTTCAGCGCGATATCGGCACGCCCCGTTTTACCTTTGGGCTGCACTTTCTGTGCTTCAACAAACTTGCGTCGAGCATGCGCCCAGCAGCCTAGACGCTCGACTCCGGTTTGGGCGCCCAAGGCGTTGTAACCGGCGTAATCATCGGTCATTACGTAACCGCGATAACCATCGAGCAGGCGCATTGGCACCTCCTGCGCCCGGCTGGTGGAGTAGTCAAAAAGGATTACCGGCCTATCCGGTGGGCCGCCGGTTTGCACCCACATCCAGGATTGGCTGCTCGGTTCTCGATCTGGTTCTTTCAGCACTTGCACGCGCGTTTCGTCGCAGTGGATGAAGCGGCTTTCCAGTAGCCGGTCGCGCATCAAATTCAGCAGCGGTTGGAAGTGTTTGCCGCACTGGATCACCCAGCGCGCCAGGGTCTGGCGTGGGATATCGATACCGTGGCGACCCAACACTTTTTCAAATCGATGAAGCGGTAAACCGTCAACGTATTTGGTAGTCAGCAACATCGCCAGAACGCTGGGGCTGGCCATGCTCTTTTCAATCAGTTGAGCTGGCTTGTCTGCTGTGACGGGTGCCGTTTCGCAGTCGCGGCGGCCATAGACTTTACGAACATGCTTGATGACCCGGATCTGCATCGGCACGATTTCAAGCTGCTCGCTGACTTCCTCGCCGATGGCGTGTTTGCGGCAGCCGCAGACGCAAGTCAGTTCATGCTCGGGAAGTTCGTGGATGACTTCGATGCGCGGCAGGTCGGCAGGCAGTGGCTTGCGTTTGCCACGGCGCTTAGCGGGGGTGACAACCTCTTCTTCAGCGTTCTCGTCGATAGCTTCGACGACGCTTTCGGCTTCGTTGAAGAGCGCCAACTGCGGTGTGGCCGGATCGGCTGTTTGCTCGGACTTGCGTCCGAACAAGCGCTGGCGCAGCAATGCGTTCTCTTCTTCTAGAAAACCGACCCGCGACTGCATCTTCGCAAGCATTTGTTTGAGCAGCTGGAGATCGTCGGGAAGGTTGTCGGGCATGGATTTCATGCCCTGGATTATACCGAATCAGGCCACGAATCGCGGCGTCAAAACCTGATGGGGACGGTTACGCCAGAGGTCAAAACCGTCGAGCAGCCAGTTCAGTTCCTGAACGGTCAGGACAATCGCCTCGTCGGTGGCATCGGGCGATGTTTTGAATCGCTCCGATTCCAGGCGTTTGAGCCAAAGGCAGAAGCCGTTGCGCTCCCAGTACAAGATTTTCACTCGGTTGCGCGGCTTGTTGAGGAAAACGAAAAGTACCGGGTCGAACACGGCAACCTTGATATCCAGTTCGACCAGCGCAGCCAGTCCGTCGATGGATTTTCGAAAGTCCACAGGTTTGGGGTAGAGGTACACTTTTTCGACTTTGGCGTCGGGTCGCATCATGGTCGATGGGCTCCTGAGAAAATCGGGAGCCCAGCATCTGGCATTAGCTCAGTGCTTTGAATGTGGGGTTCATGGAGCGGTTACCACAAAAATGCTGATACACCGTCGACCAAGGCCCAAAGCGTTCCGGCAGATCACGCCAGGCAGCACCTGAGCACAAAATCCAAAGGATTCCGTGGAGTACCAGACGATCATCACTACGTGGGCGACCCATTTTCTGCTCGGGAAAACAAGATCCTTGATCAATTCCCGCGATGCGTCGGAGAGTTCGTAACGCTTTGCCATGCGGGCCTCCAGCCAATCATGGCGGCAATTCTACCCCACCGACTTTTCGTACAAAACCTAGGGAGGCGCTGCAAAAATAGCCAACTGTCCCCACCCTTGGCACACTAAGTTCCTTCAACCAGCCTCCCTCTCCGTGAGCGTTACGCGCGTGCAGAAAACCTTCTCCGAACTCGAATATACCGGCAAGAAAAAGCAGACTCGCCGAGATCGCTTCCTGGCTGACCTTGAACAGTTGGTGCCCTGGGCCCAGCTGGAGGCGCAAGTGGCGCCGTTTTATAGCAACACCGCAGGCAAGCGCGGACGCCCTGCGATAGGGGTGTCGCGCATGTTGCGCATGTACGTCGTGCAGCAGTGTTTCGGTTTCTCCGATGAAGGTTGCGAAGATGCCGTCTACGACAGCCAGGCCATCCGCGGTTTTATGGGTATCGACCTGGGTCGCGAGTCGGCACCGGATGCCACCACCTTGCTGCGTTTTCGCCGCTTGCTGGAAACCCATCAGCTAACGCGGCTGCTGTTTGAAACGATTAACCAGCATCTGGCCAGCCGGGGGCTGCTGCTCAAGGAAGGCACTATCGTCGACGCTACCCTGATCGCCGCGCCGCCCTCGGTCAAGAACCGAGAAGGCAAGCGTGATCCTGAGATGCATCAGGCCAGGAAAGGCAATCAATGGCACTTCGGGATGAAGGCCCACATTGGTGTAGACGCCACGTCGGGGCTGGTGCACAGCGTAGTAGGGACGGCCGCTAACGTGGCGGATGTCACCCAGGTTGGCCAGTTGCTGCACGGTGACGAAACCTATGTTTCGGGTGACGCTGGATACACCGGTGCGGCCAAGCGACCGGAGCATGCTGAACGGGACGTTATCTGGTCGATTGCAGCACGGCCAAGCAGTTACAAGCAGCACGGCGAAGGCAGCGTGCTGTATCGGGTCAAGCGTAAAATTGAATATGCCAAGGCGCAACTGCGCGCCAAGGTCGAGCACCCCTTCCAGGTAATCAAGGTGCGCTTCAATCATCGCAAGGTTCGCTACCGTGGGCTGGAAAAGAATACAGCGCAGTTGTTCAGTTTGTTTGGGTTGGCCAATCTGATGCTGGCCAAGCGGTATTTGCAACAGGCGGCAGGATAAATCCGTCTGAAAGTGTCACCGCCACTGTAAAAATGACCCCCTAACGCCAACCTAGAATTGACCCCCCTGGGTAAAACTGGCGGCTTTGAGCTGCCAATATGTTGACCCAGGAGCAGTCTGTGGAAATTAAAGTGTTGGCCCGTCAGGGCCATGGCATCAAATTCATCGCCCGTGAGCTGGGTATTTCGCGTAACACCGTGCGCAAGTACCTGCGAAAGGCCCGGTCGCTACCCAGTGACAAGGTGAGACCCGCACGTCCGTGCAAAATCGACCCCTTCAAGGACTACCTGCACGAGCGTATTGAGGCGGCGCGCCCACACTGGATTCCGGCGACCGTCCTGCTGCGTGAGATCACGGCATTGGGGTACAGCGGCGGCGTCAGTCGTCTGAAGGCTTATATTCGCCCCTTCAAACGTAAGGCAGAAGAGCCGGTGGTACGTTTCGAGACACTGCCCGGCAAGCAGATACAGGTGGACTTCACCACCATTCGACGAGGCCGTCAGCCGCTTAAGGCGTTCGTGGCGACACTTGGTTTTAGTCGAGCAAGCTTTGTCCGTTTCTCCGAGCGAGAGGACAGCGAAGCCTGGCTGACAGGGCTTCGGGAGGCGTTCGCTTACTTTGGCGGCGTGCCCGAGCAGGCATTGTTTGATAACGCCGGAACCATCATCACCGAGCGAGATGCTTTTGGGGAGGGCCAGCACCGTTGGCATCCCCGATTGGCTGCGCTGGCCGATGAGTTTGGTTTTATTCCCAAGGTCTGCCGCCCTTACCGTGCCCAGACCAAGGGCAAGGTTGAGCGCTTCAACGGGTATCTGAAGGGCAGTTTCATTACCCCGTTGGCCGCTACGCTCAAGAGTGCGGGTCTGACGCTGGATGTGGTGACGGCCAACGCACATATCGGCCAATGGCTCGACGAAGTCGCTCATCAGCGGATTCACGGCACGACGGGTGTTCAACCGGCGGTACGTCTGGCCCAAGAGCAGCAGGTACTATTACCACTGCCAACACAGAGCCTGCGCCCACAACCCGCCCAAGGCCTACGCCTGGGACGGGTCCTGCCGTACGAGAGCTTGCAGCATCCGCTGTCGGTTTATGAGCAACTGCTGGAGGTGAGAGCATGAACCTTCAACATGCTCGCCTGACAGAACTATGCAAGGGGCTAAAGCTTGAGCGCGTCGGGGTGGACTGGCCGCACCTGGCCCAACAAGCAGCAAGCGGCGAAGACAGCTTTGCCGACTTCCTCGAAAAGCTGCTGGCTGCCGAGACCGATGCCCGAAGTGAACGCTCTCGACAGGCCCTGCTGAAAACTGCCGCGCTGCCCGCTGTGAAAACGCTGGAGCAATACGACTTCGCGTTTGCCACCGGCGTCCCCCGGGCACAGCTCCAGGAGCTGGCAGCACTGAGTTTTGTTGGACGTGCCGAGAACATCGTGTTCCTGGGGCCTAGTGGTGTAGGCAAGAGCCACCTGGCTATCGCCCTGGCCTACCGGGCAGTGATGGCCGGTATCAAAACCCGCTTCGTCACGGCGGCTGACTTGATGCTGCAACTGACCGCTGCGCACCGCCAGGAACGGCTCAAGGAATACTTCAGTCGTGTGGTGATGGCCCCTGGGTTGTTGGTCATCGATGAAATCGGCTACCTGCCGTTTGGTCGTGATGAAGCCAACCTGTTCTTCAATGTTGTCGCCAAGCGCTACGAGCAAGGCAGCCTGATCCTCACGAGTAACTTGCCGTTTACCCAGTGGGCCGGAACCTTTGCGGATGATCAAACACTGACAGCGGCCATGCTGGACAGGCTGTTACATCATGCCCATATCGTGCAGATGACAGGTGAAAGCTATCGACTCAAGGACAAGCGCAAAGCAGGAACCAAATCTTCTCGGGCCGAACCGGCTCGAAAATATGAACCCGAGGGGGGTCAAAACTAAGTTGGCGATTTAGCACGGAAGGGGGTCACTTTTTAGTTGGCGTTGACATGAAAGGCGGGACTGGCCCGCCAATCAGCAAAAGGAGGGCAGAAATCTGCCCGAGAAACGCAAAGCAAGGCCGGCAGGTTGAAAAAAACCGGCTTGGAAATGAAGACGGTGCGAACGGGTTAATTTTTCAGCGTCTCCCTAGAAGGCACAAACCAGATAACTGATTGATACATGTGGAAAATACCCATCTCGCAAGAGGTGCGTATTGTGTATTGAGATGTTGCTCCTGTTAAGGAGCGAAAGTTCATGCTGAAAAAGGGCGTATTAAGCAGGTAGACCGTAGGTCGTCAGGTTGGTAGACGAAAAGGAGACAAAAGAACTGCAAAAAGGATACCGCTTGAGTACAAGAAGGCTACAGAATGGGTGCAGGAAGGCGGCAAAAGGGGTGCAGATAGAGTGCAAAAAACACCGGCGCAAGGCCGGTATTAGTAATATTCCTATAAAGGCTACTCACCATCTATCCATGCGTGTTTTATCCAACTGGCGAGACTGGGCCAAGTTTCATTGGAGCGCCCATCATGCACCCAGTAAATGACAGAGCCATCCTCAAGAAGACAATAGTAGTTCCCATTATCCTCGCAAATGGGAAGCCACGACTTTGGAACACCTTGCTCTCGAGCCTCCGCAACAACGTTCAGAAGCTCTCTAGGACTATTTCTGTCCACGGTTAATCGAAGCGCATCCTTGCCATTAAAAATACTATCACTTGCCTCCTTGGCAAAAAACTTATACTCATCCAAAAATGAGATACCGAGTTCACGCTCATAAGCAATAATTAAGGCATCATCAGGAAGTCGCTGTGCATTTGGAAGAGACATACGAACGCTTTTCAGCTCTGCGACAACATCTCTTATATCAATATCCATAATAACCTCCAACACTAAAATTCATAATTAAAAATTATTTACTCGACTTCTCCAATAGTCTTTTTTTCCACTTTTCAAACTGTGATCTGTTGACTCCAGAAGGAATATCAGAACCCGAATTTATATGAATAGCACCACTATTTTGTTGGTGAAAGCTTTGCGTAACCTCAGCAATGGCCGGTTCGGGCCACGACGGCTTGCCGCACAAGGCGTTGTTCATACAAACCATCGCCCAAACGCTTGGCGCTGACTTCCGGGTCATAGCCCAGACCTGCCAGCAGGTAATCCGAGCTCATGAACTGCTTGAGTTCGGTGAGGACAGGGGCAGGCCTTCTACTCGGGTAACCGTTTTCGCTGCTGCAAATGCATATAGAAAATGCTCACCTCGCAAGAGGTGCGTGTTGTGTATTGAGGCTTTGATGCTGTTAGGAAGCGAAAAATCATGCTGAAAAAGGGCGTATTGAGCAGGTAGATTGTAGGTCGTCAGGCCGGTATACAGAAAGTAGGCAAAAGGACTACTAAAAAGATCAAGCTTGAGTACCAGAAGGCTACAGAATGGATGCAGATAGGTTGCAAAAACACCGGCGCAAGCGCCGGGGTCAGTGGTGTAAGTTCATGAGAACTCTATTTTGCAGTCTGACAGAGGGATCGAACGGCCATCCGAAACCACAAACTGCGCGCCTTCGATTCGAGCAAGAAGCAAGCCACGAGCCTTTGCTCCTGCTTCAACCCTCCCGCCAACTATCTATGTCCCCTTGGTACGAAAGAGCATGAAATAGGCAGTCACCCGATAGATGTCCTCAATCGATTTGCGCCACACGCTCGACGTCGATTCAGCAATATTTCGAGGAATCCCTGCTTCAGCGGCCAGATCGTCTCTAAGCCCAACACGCGCAGTTGCAGAAGTAGCCTGCACTTCAGCTGCACCAGTAGCTTTTGCACCATCAGTCGCTTTTGGACCTCTAGTTACTTCCGGTCATTACGCAGACTGCTGATAATCCGATTCCAGTAGCGTACAGCCTCAAAGTGCTGCTGTCTCGTCAACCAAGTTTTGTTCTCAGGGCTGGTCGGATCACCACCAACGATAGCGGGTTTAATCTCGAATAGCTCCATGCCTTTAGGGCGCGAGTGCTTATTAAGTTCACTCATTTTGGTCTGCCAATCGAGCAAATAGATCGGGAAGGTCGCTCGCTACCGATATGGCATACTGACGATTCATACCTATAAACGGAATTCGAACTACCGGCATTGCTGCATCCAATGTGTCAAACCCATACCCCTCCCCTCCGCCGTTAGACGCGAACAAAAATATACCTGGCGCATATGTCTCGACCTCATATTCACGATTGAATTCAACTAGCTCTTCTGCCTTCCAAAAGATAATGTAGCTATCGCCAATGAATCCTTCGCCACCGTCGTGAGTCTTAAGGAATTTAATGTAACTCTCAGGAAGTGCGACTCCCAAGTGTGTTGACAGACCATCAACAGCCGGAATTTCAGCCGGACCATTAAGCTGCCCCTCTGTTAGATGATATTCCATAGCTATTTCCCTAAGTCTTTCTGCAATTGGTTCCACCAAGGAGTTACCTGCTGCCGATGAACATCGCGAGGCAGGATAACTTTATTGGCGGAATCGGTTGGACTTCCACCAAATTTCACTGGATTGATTTCATGCACGTCCACAGGCTGACCTACAAGTCCTTGTTCTCGGCGTAGAGCGCTATTGGCTTTGTTGGCAACATTTCTGGCGGCATTGTACTCCGTCCCCTCCAGTAACCTGAATGGCCCTTGCGGTACGGGGACGCCCGCTGGATAGCCTGTCCAATCTGAAATCGAAAAACTTCCGTCCGGGGGATCGATAGAAACTCGAGGCGTAGCACCTTCGGCAGCACTGGTAGCGGTAGCTTTTGGACCATTCCCACCAGCAGCCCCAAAATACCCCTCTGGCAGCTCACAAGGCCCGGTATTATGCACCCATGTCTTGAGCTTCCCAACATAGAACGTATGCCCTACATCGACCGTCAGGTTATACGTTTTACCCACTGGCAAGTAAAGCTCCAGCGACTCGACCTCGGAAGACGTGTTCTCGCTGGCCCCGTCGGCCAAAGACTGCAAGCGGTCGCCTGGTTTCAGGTCGATGACCGGAACGAAACCATGTTGGGCAGGAACGTAGAACGGGTGGCCCGGGGTGACCAACAGGCTTTCGTCTTCGGCTTGGCCGTTTTCCTGTTTACCTTTGAGCTTGAGTCGGTAAATCGGCTGATCGGTGCGGATATGTGTTGCCAGAATCGCAGCCGCAAACGGCTTGCCACCGCCCTCAGGTTTGCTCCAGACGATGTCACCCACCTTGAGCGTATCGATGGCGCGCTCGCCATCCGGTGTGGAGACCATCGTTCCGGCCGCAAAGCAGCAAGGACCATCCATTGCAAACTTGCGCCCTGCCCCAAGTTCCGCCAGCGTCTTCGCCCGATTGGCAGGCAAGAAGTTCAGCGCAAACTCAAGATCGCTTTTCGCCCTGATCGCAGCGCTCGCCGCCGTGTTGCCCTGCATATCGTAGATGGTCGCCATAGCCTCTTTGGTCTGGCTGGCCTCCACGCTATTTTTGAACGAACCCCACGGGCTCTTGCTCAAACCCATCAACCCATTGGCGGCCTGTTCGCTCACCCCGACAGGATCACTCATCAAGGCCCACGCCGAGCCGAGAGAATCCGACAACGCACCGCCGCTACCTTGAGCAATCCCGGCCAGATTGCCGGAAACAGCGCTCAGGAAATCGGTTTTGACCGCAAGGTTTTTACGGTAGAAATCAGCGTATTGGTATTTGGGATCACCTGCATAGGCGCCTTGCATATTCAAGTTGTTGATCGACGGATCTGCATACTCCGCAGTATGCGTATTGCGATACTCGGTAATGAGCGCCACTGTTTCTGCTGGCGTATAGGATTTACTCCCGGCAACCACAGGAACATCACCTACCACCGCATAGCTATCCGCCAAAGGCGAAAGCGCGATACCCAGATGCTTCAAGGTCAAGGCATCAGGGACGACGCCTTTCGCTGCGAGCGCGTTATTCCAATCCTTGTCGGTGTAATACGCCAGCGCCTGAGCCAGGCGTTTCTCGGCCTCGGCGGGGCTGATATTGGCTTCCTGCGCCAGGCTTGAGGACTGTTTCTCCAACAGCGGTATTTCGTTCGGGTGCAACTGTCGGTTGTACTGGTCTGCCATGGCGGAAACCCAGGCAGCTTTCTCGACATCTCCACCCGCCAATCCTGCCGCAGTCAGGCCGACTATCTGTGCAGCCGCCTGACGATATTCAGGGTTGTTCTTGAACACCTCATTCAAAGTACCTGCCATTGCTTGACTGGCGCCAGCGGCCACTGCACCCGTCGTGAAATCACCGCCCGTTGCAGAAGAAACTGCGCCGCCCATCAGAGCATGCAGAGTTGTTCGGCCTATGCCACCTTCAGCCCACATTGCTTTACCCGAGACGTCTCCGGCGAGGGTTGCTTCAGTGAACTTTTGATCTGCAAAACTTCCGACCTGATTAAAGCCTATGGCCGCTGCCACAGTGCCTGCCTGACTGACCAACCCGTTGACCAGATTGTCACCCAGACTACCGCCGTTAACGGCAGTGTTAATAGCTCCCGAAGCCAGACCTTGCGCACCGGCATGAAGGGCAAAGCCACCCGCGCCTCCCAATGTGGAGAGATCAAACCCCTTTGTCAGACTATTGAATGGTTTGGTAGTCCCCCCCAACTGCGGATCAATGACGCCAGCGGTGAAGCCTGCGGTAAGACCTGAGATGGCAGCACTTTTTAAGCTATCGCTACTAAACGTATCTTTTAGTGCCGCGCCCAGATTGCCTTTGTTGTTGATAGTGCTGACGACACCCTGAGCAGTTATCGACGTAAGGCTGGCAACCGCTGCTGCGTTTGCAGCAGTGCCAATAGTTGCTGCCGTTGTCGCAGAAACACCAGCTGCCGTTGCTGCTCCGGTGGCGGCAGAGCCTGCTGCGGTACCCGCCGCCGCAAATGTGCCAGCACCCGCCGTCAACACTGTAACGACAATAATGATCGCCAGCATTGCCCCTTGGCCCAGGCTTGAGTTGTCGTACTTGAACGAATCATGTACTTCTTTGACCTGCCGCCAATCCACGTCACCGCGCAGCTCTGCCTCCTTAAGCCACGCCAGTTGCGGGTCTGCTTTGACCATTGCATCAATCGTCTGGCTTACGCTTTGCTGGTCAATCTGTTTGATATCGATTTTCAAGCCTTGAACAGCGCGGATCGCCACTTCACCCTTGGCCACCAGTTCGCTCTGACGCAGGGTTTCGTCGGTGTTGCCCTTGCCTTTACTGGAGTTCCACGCAAGGTCACTTTTGCTCTTCTCGTGACTCTCCTGATGCAGGTCCTTCACGCCCTCAAACGTAACCGCACCGCCACTTTCAATCGTCAGGTCCTTACCGCTCTCAAGCTTCGCAACCTGATACTTCTGATCACCGCCGCTCGACAGCAACAAGTCACCACCGGTGGTGATCTCACTGCCGATGTTTTTCACATCAGTGATTTCATCACGCTGGGTTTTCTTCGCGCCGAAGCTGCCTTTTTTCTTCATGTCGTACAGCGAATAATCACTGTCTTGCGCAGCGAGGATGTCCAGGTTCTCACCGGCTACCAGATACGCCTCTTTACCGGCCGTAATGCGGCTGGAGATCACCGCAAGATTCTGCCCCGCCTGCAAAGCCACACTGCCACCCGCTTTCAAATCCGCAGACACCTGGCTGACGTGATCTTCCTGCTCGGTCACTTTCTTGCTTTTGCCGTACGAGTGCTGCTCATCAGCCGCCGAGGACAGGGTCAGGTTTTCGGTCGCGGCCATGGCGATGTCGCGCTTGGCGTCGATGCTGCTAGCGATCACGTTGATGTCGCGACCCGCCTGGGCCGTCAGGTCACGTCCGGCGCTGACCGTGGAGCCCAGTTGCGTGATGCTGGAGTTGCTGGAGTTCGCACCCCGTGTCTGGCCGTTCTCGGTCTGGGCCGAGTCGATGGCGACGTCACGGCCTGCCGCGATGCTCAAGTCACGACCGGCCTGCAACACACCGCCGGTGTTTTTCACATCACGACCGGCTTGCAGGCTCATGTCGTTGGCCGCTTCGATGCGGGCCGCGCTGTCGGCGAAGTCTTTGCGCCAGGTTGCGTCATCCGCAGCGCTCTGATGGCTGGTCACCGTGCGTTCGTTGATGACGTCTCCGCGGATGGCGGTCAGCGTCACATCACGCCCGGCGATGATGCCCCCGGCTTTGTTGATCAGGTCGTTACCGGCCAGTAGATCGAGCCGGTTGCCAGCTTCTATCAGGCCGCTGTTGACCAGGTCATTTCCAGCGGCAGCCGACAGGTTGTTGGCCGCACGCAAGGTGCCGACGTTATCGAGGTTTTGCCCCGCGATCAGCGAGACGTCGTTACCGGCAATCAATGCCCCGGTCGGGCCAAGGCGATTGTCGGCTTGGGCCAGATAGAGCACAGGCACCAGCACCATTTCGCCATTCACTTCGTGCTCTTCTAGCCAGACGATGTCGTGGGTCAGTGCAGCAACTTGTTGTGAACTGAGCGATACGCCGACCGCCAGGTTCAGCTGCTGTTTGCTGGCGATGGCGTTGTTCATCAGGTACTTGAACTGGGCCTCGTTAGAGGTCTGCCCGTCGATGAACGCTTGCCCGGTTCGGGCCACGACGGCCTGCTGGACAAGGCGTTGCTCATACAAACCATCGCCCAGGCGCTTGGCGCTGACTTCCGGGTCGTAGCCCAGACCTGCGAGCAGGTAATCCGAGCTCAGGAATTGCTTGAGTTCGGTGAGGACCGGGTTGGTCTCGATCAGGTATTTCTGCGGTCTGGAAACGAATGAGCTGCTGGGTAGGCCCTCTACGCGGGTAACGGTTTGCGCTGCTGCCGAAACAACCGGGGTAATGGCACTGGCTTGCGCCACTGTGGCGGGCTGATTACTCGTATTTTGTGTAGCGCTTACAGGGTTGGTCTGAGTAACCACCGGGTTCAGAACAGCAGCAGTGACAGGACCGCCCTGAGCAGCCACCGTGTTACGAACCGGGGCCGCTACCGAAACACCCTGAGAAACCGCAGGGTTGCCGACAGAGGTAACGAGCGGTCCGCCCTGAGTCGCCACAGGGTTACGAACAGGGGCAATGACCTGCCCGCCTTGGGCATTGACGACCACTTGAGTAACGGTGGCAGTAGTACCGGACTGGACACCTGTCGTGGCCTGATTGATAGCGCTGACCAAGCTACCTTGCGTGCCATTTACAACCTGACCGGCCTGGCTGACTTGAGTGCCCTGCACCCTTCCGGCGTTTTGAGCGGCAGAGTTACCGGAAGAAATCGCAGTGATAGTCGGAAGACCCGATGTCGAGCCTGTGTTCTGGACAGGCAGCAACACACCGCTGCCCTGATTGCCCGTCGCAATGCCGGTCACGCTGTCGACGCTGGTGACACCTGCGGAATCAGAGGTATGCCCCGGCAGTACAAGCCCGCCGATAGGTGCGGCACCTGGCGCGCTGGTGTCGAACGCAGAGGCATTGGCGCTCACGCCTGCGCTTTGCCGTGTGACCGAAGCAAGCTGGCGGGCGGCATTGGATATCTGACTAACCGAGCCGATCTGGATGGTGCTTGCCTGCGCATCAGAGACGGTTTGCTCGCGTTGAGCGACGGAGACCGCTGCGCTGCCCATAGTCCAGCTTTGTGGCAGGCCGACGGGTTGGGCGACGGCGACTGCGGTGCCACTCTGGCCGCTGAGGCGGAACAGGCCGTTCTGGCCGGTGGGCAGGCTGAAGCCTGGTAGGCTTAACGGGTTGACTTGTTGTTGGGCGAGGTCTGGCGGTAGTTGCTGATTAACGGTAATGCGCGTGGAGAACTGAGTGCCAGGAGCGTTGGTGTCGGTGCGCGAACCGCCGCTCACGTAGGTGTAACCCGCCCGTACGACGCTGTTATTGATGTCGTTCTGAGCATTGACGTTGACCGCACCGGCAGCCTGGATAACGGCGGCATAGCTCTGATCGCCGTTACTTAGCCGTGTGACCTTGTAAAACTCGGGCATGTCGGTTTCGGTGATGCGAACGAAGTCGGCCAATGCTGCCTGAAGACCTGTAAGGCTGGCGTCATAACCGCTGCTGCCAAGCCAGTACTTATCAGTGAAGTCCTGAGCTGCTTTGGTCCACATGCTGGCGTTGCTGGTGCGCATGCTGCGGTACACCGTCACCGTTTCGGTATCGCTTGCCTCTACGCCGGTGTTAGTCAAATTGTTCAGCGTAGCGGTGAAGTTTCCGCCGGTAGCAATGGTGCTGCTCTGGTTGAGCAAATCGCCACCGTTCATGCTAAGACTGCCACCCGCGGCGATGCCTGACGCCGCACTGGCCGCGGTCACTTCCAGTTTTTCACGCTGAGTGACGTCCCAGGTATGAGTTTGCGTGCTGGTTTTGCAATCATTGTTGTAGAACTCGCGGTTGCACGCCCCCTCCTTGATCATGGCGCTATAAATACCACCATTACTGGTAGTCAAAATCGCACGGATATTTTGTATCGTGCTCGCCGCCAGACTCATGCTGCCGTCGCTCTGAATCGACGCCGAACTGTTGACGATGCTGTCGGCAAGGGCACCTTGCCCGTTACGGTCAATCGTGAGGTTGCCCAGGCTGTAGATGTTGGCGTAGCTGTTGTTCAGCGAGCTGACCCGCAGGCTCATGTTGCTGCCACTGAAGATCAGCCCACGGTCATTGACCAGCGAGCCGGTGGTCACGGTCAACGCCTGACCGCTGCCCAGCGTGCCCTGGTTGTTGATACTCCCGGCATTGACGGTCAGATTGGTCGCCGAGGTCAGGCGACCGACATTGCTTAATTGCCCACCCACCGAAACCGAAGTGTCTCCACCGCCAGCAATGGTCGAAGCGGCGTTGAGATTCACCTGTGCAGCGCTCAGCCCGAGCGTCCCGACGCTGCTAAGACGACCATTGCCCCCATAGGTGCCACCAAGGTTGAGGCTTAGCGAGCCATCACTCGCAATCAGCCCATCATTCGTCCAGTTACTCCCCGACCCGCTAAACAGGCTCGACGCCAGCAACTGCCCGCCCGCCGTCTGGTTCAACGTTCCGACATTGACCGTCAACCGCCCGGCCTGAATCACGCTGCTGTTGGTCCAGCTGTCAGCCGTCAGCGTCAAACCACCACGGGTAACGATGCTGCCACCCGCGTTGGTCAGGTTGGCCGTGGAGATATCAAACGTCCCGTTACCGGTATGCAGCAGAGAGCCGCCGCCGTTGAGGAAACTGCCTGCGTTGAGGATCAGGTCGCTGTTGGCGCTTTCCAGGGTGCCGTTGCGGTTGTCGAACAGGTTGCCGATCTGAAAGTTCGTCGCTCCGCCGCCGCCCAGCGCGCGCAGTTGGCCGGTCTGGTTATCCAGGCTTTGAGCGGTTACCGCCAGCGTGCTGTCACTTTCGATGATGCCAAAACGGTTGTTCAGTGCGCCGCTCAGGTTCAGCTCGACCTGGCCGCCTGCGATCTGGCCGTCGTTGTCGCCGCTGTTGTCGAAATTGCCACCGGTGACGCGCACCAGGCCTTTGGCGTAAAGGCCGCCGTTGCGGTTGTCGAAGCTTGCGGTGTTGATCAGCGCTTCGCCGGTGCGGGCAGAGACTCGCCCGCCGTAGTTGTCGAAGCTGCTCAGCGCCGTCAGGTTCAGGCGCTGCGCCTGGATCACGCCGCCCTGGCGATTGGCGTCGTAGCCGTTTTTCAGCACGCCGGTCACGCTTGCAGTGAACAGACCTTGCAGGCTGGACAGCACGCCGCCCTGGCTGTAGAGGTTGGCGGCGCTCACGTTCAGGTCACCGCCTTGCGCGATGATCCGGCCGTTCTGGTTATTGACATCGCCAACGACGTCAACGCGTAGCGCGCCGACGCTCTGTACCGTGCCGCGTACGTTGGAAAGGCTCGCGGCCTGTACATGCGCATTGGCGCTCTGGCTGTAGATCAGGCCATCGGCATCGTTGAGGACGTTGCCGCTCGCGACCACGGTCAGGGTGTTGTTGGCAGCGACGGTGCCACGGTTACTGTTGTCCAGTTGCCCGGAGGTGTTGAGGGTCATCAGGCTCTGGCTGATCAGTTGCCCGGCCTGGTTGTTGATCGCGGTGCTGCGCCGCAACAGCAAGGTGCCGCCACTGGCCAGCTTGCCACGGGTGTTGGTCAGGCTGCCCAGCAGGTCAAGGGTCATCGCGCCCTTGCTGCTCAGGTTGCCGGCGCTGTTGTCGAGGCTGCTGCCGCCAAAACTGACATCCTGCTGGGCCGTCATGTTACCGGCTGCGTTGTTCAAGGCATTGGCGTTGATGACCAGCCCGGCACCACTGTCGATCAAGCCGTTCTGGCTGTTGTTCAGCAAGCCCGAGACGGTCAGGGTCTGGCCCGTGCCGCTGGACAGGATGCCGCCGCTGTTGTCGAGGCTGTCAGCGGTGACGCTCAGGGTGTTTTGGCTGACCAGTGCGCCGTTGCCACCATTGAGCAGCTCGCCGGTCAGGGTGGTCACCAGGTTGCCACTGCGGCTGGACAGCGTGCCGCTGTTGCGGTTGTCGAGGCGGTTGCCGGAGACGTTCAGGCCCTGCCAGCCGGAAATAAGGCCGTTCTGGTTGAGCAGGTTGGTCGCGCCAACCGTCAGCACATTACTGCTGATCAGCTTGCCGCTGCTGTTGTCGAGGGTGCGGCCGCTGAGCGTGAAGCTTTGTGCGCTGGATACCTCACCGGACTGGTTATTCAGGTCGCGCAGGCGGCTGAAGGTCAACTGGCCATCGGCAGTAATCAAGCCACCCAGGTTGTTGAGGTCGTTGCCGACCATGTCGATGGACAGCCCGGCGTCGCCCATCACCCGGCCGCCATTGAGCGACAGGGCGTTGAGAACCAGGGTCATGTCGCGTGCTGCCGACACTTCGCCGCCGTTGCCGGCATCCAGACTGCCAGCCGTCAGGTTCAGGGTGCCGGTGCTGTTGATCAGGCCTTTTGCTGTGTTGTTGATCGATGTTGCGTTGAGGATCAGGCTAGTGCCGCCCAGCACCTGACCGTTCTGGTTGTCGAGGCTGGCCGCGCCCACCTTGAGCGCCTGGGTTGCATTGATCAGGCCGTTGTCACGGTTGGTGAGCAGGCCGGCGACGGTCAGGCCCAGGTCGTTGCGGCTGGTCAGTGTGCCGCCGGTGTTATCGAGGGTATTGACGACAGCGTCGACGCCCGCAGCGGCGATCATGCCTTTTACGTTGTTCAGCGCGCGCGCAATGCGCAGGGTCAACAATTGGTTGCTGAGCAGTTTGCCGCCGGTGTTGTTGAGTTGTTGCGCGTTGACGGTGAACGCCTGGGCGCTGGAGATTTCGCCGTTCTGGTTCAGAACCTCGTTGACGTTTTTCAGCACCAGTGCGCCTGGCGCGTTGATCAGTCCGTTCTGGTTGTCGAGCTGGCCGTTGTTCAGGTCAAGGCTCAGGGACGTATTGCTGAACAGCTTGCCGCCCTGCTGGCTCAGGCGGCTGACGCTGGCGGTCAGCGCCTGGCTGCTGCCAATGCTGCCGCCGCTGCTGTTGGTCAGTTGCGCGCTGGTCAGTTCCAGTCGATCGTTGCTGCTCACGCGACCGTTCTGGCTGTTGTCGAAATTCCCGGTCTTGAGGGTCAGCAGGCCTTTGCCGCTGATGGTGCCGCGCTGGCTGTTGTCCAGGCGGGTGCTGGTCAGGTTCAGCGCACCGTCGGTCACCAGCTTGCCGCCCTGGTTGCTGATGGCGCCAGCGCTGTCGAGCTTGAGGTTTGCGGCACTGGAAACGCTGCCTGCGGTGTTGGTCAGGCTGCCGGCGTTCAGCGTCAGGATGTCCTCACCGCTGATCAGGCCCTGACTGTTATCGAGCGCTGCAGACAGGTCGATACCCAAGGCCTTGAGGGCGCTCAGTGCGCCGCCGGTGTTGTCCAGCGTGCTGCCGATCAGGGTCAGGCCCGCCTGGCTTGAGAGCAAGCCGTTAGCACGGTTAGTGGTCTGCGCAATGTTCAGAGTCAGGGCTTTTTGCGCCAGCACCTGGCCTTTGTCGCTGTTGTTCAGTTGCTGGCCGGTCAGGGTCATCGTGTCCTGGCTGGACAGTTCACCGCCGCGGTTGTCGATGTTGGTGACATTGATGGCGAGGGCTTGGGTGGCGCCGATGAAACCGTTCTGACGGTTGTCCAGCGTGTCGCCGCGCAAGGTCAATGTGCCTTGGGCAAGCATCTGGCCGTTCTGTTGCTGAAGGTTGCCGATCTGCGCGTCGAGGTTTTGCTTGCTCGCCATTTGCCCCTGGCGGTTGTCTGCCGTTGCGGCGCTCAGATTCACATTGCCGTCGCCAATCAGCGTGCCTTGGGCGTTGGTCAAGGCGGTGTTTACCGTCACGTCCAGGCCTGCGCGGCTGCTGATCATGCCTTGGGTGTTGTCCAGACTGTCGCTGTTGATGTTCAGCGACGCGCCGGAAATATTACCTTTGAGGTTGCTCAGGGCCTTGTTCACCACCAGCGTCAGGGCCTGACTGCTGAGCAGCTTGCCGCCGCTGTTGTCGAAGCTGCTGGCGTTCAGGCTGAACGCCTGTGCGCTGGAGATTTCGCCGTTCTGGTTGGCAATGCCGTTGAGATTCTTTAGCAACAGTACGCCAGAGGCGTTGATCAAACCGCCCTGATTGTTCAACTGGCCGTTGTTCAGGTCCAGGCTCAGCGACGTGTTGCTGAACAATTCGCCAGCCTGCTGATCGAGGCTGGTCACACTGGCGGTCAAGGCCAGCGCACTGGCAATGCGCCCGGCGCTCTGGTTGATGACCTTGCCTGCCGTCAATCGCAGGGTGTCGCTGCTGGTCAGGCGACCGTTCTGACTGTTGTCAAACGTGCCGGTGGTGACCTGCGTAGCGCCCTTGCCGGACAGTTTGCCCGCTTTGCTGTTGTCCAGACTTGCGCTGGTCAGCGTGAGCGCCGCATCGGTGGTGATCGAACCTGCCTGATTGCTCAAAGCACCGGTGGTGGTGACGCTCAAGGCATCGGCACTGGACAGGCTGCCCGCAGCGTTTTGCAGGGACGCCGCGCTGACGGTCATGGCCGATTCGCTGCTGAGCAGGCCGCCCGTGTTGTCCAGCGCACCCGACAGGCCGATGTTCAGGTCCTGTTGGCTGGCCAGCGTACCGCCTGCGTTATCCAGGCGAGTCCCTTCAAGGCGCAAGGTGTTACCGAACAACAACCCCTTGTTCAGGTTGATCAAGCGCGCCACGGTAAGCCCCAGCGCGGTGCCCGCCAGCACTTTGCCGCCATTACTGGTGTCGAGCGTCTGGGCGATGATCTCCACGCCGATCTGGCTGGACAGTTCACCGGCCTTGTTGTCGATGTCGGCCACATCGATTTTCAGCGCTTTTGTGGAGCCCACCAGGCCACCCGACTGGTTGTCGAGGATGTTGCCGGTCAGGGTCAGGTTGCCCTGCGCAACCAGTTCGCCACCTTGCTGGGTCAGACCGCCAATGTGGGCGACCAGGTCAGCCTGGCTGGCGATACGGCCGCTGCCGTTGAGCACGCTGTCGGCCTGCAATTGCATCAGGCCGGCGGCGTTGAGCAGACCGTTCTGGTTATCCAGACGCGTGCCTACCAGCTCAAGACCCGCGTTACTGTTGATCAGACCCTTTTGAGCGGTGCTCAGGCCGCTCTGGCTGTTGTCGAGTGCATCGACGAACAGCTGCAGGCCTTTCTCGGCGCGAATCGCACCGCCACGGTTGTCCACGCTGGCACTGCGCACCATCAGCATGTTCTGCGCAGTGATACGCCCGCCACGGTTATCCAGCGTCTGGCTGGTCAGGTTCATCAGGCCCTTGGCTTGCAGGCTGCCACTGGCGCGATTGTCCAGGGCGTCGGTCAGCGTGAGGTCCAGTTGACCATCAGTGACCAGTGCACCGGCTTGCCGGTTGTCCAGACTCACCGCTCGAATGTCGGCCCCCTTGCCTGCGCCCAGGGTGCCGGCCTGATTGTCGATGGCGTCAGTAATAACCAGTTTCAGAAACCGGTCAGCCATGACCTGGCCGTTGGCATTGGCCAGGCTCAGCGCGTTGAGGGTGGTGTTACCGGCGCTGGTCAGCTCGCCCTTCTGGTTGGAAAGTGTGCCGGCGATGGTCAGCAGCAGATCAGCATCGCTGCTCACGCTGCCGCTTTGGTTATTCAGCTCATTGGCTGTCAGATCGATACCGTTGCCAGACACCAAGCCACGCAGGTTGGTCAGCAACTGGTCGACACGCACGATCAGTGCGCTGTCGCTCAGCACCGAACCCGCAGTGTTGTCCAGCGACGTCGCGGCCAGTGTGAAACCCTTGGCGCTGGAAATTTCCCCGTTCTGGTTGTTGACCGACGTGAGGTTTTTCAGCAGCAATTGACCGGGCGCCGTAATCAGACCGCCCTGGTTGTTCAGCACGCCCTTGCTCAGGTCGAGGCTGACGTCACCGTTGCCATACAGTCGGCCATCGTTACTCTGATCAAGGCCTGTGACCACGGCGGTCAGGGCCATGGCGCTGGCAATTCGCCCGGCGTCACTGTTGTTGACCTGCCCTGCATCGATCTTCAGGGTGCCGGTACTGGTCAGGCGACCGCCTTGCTGATTGTCGAACGCGCCGGTGGCAAGCGTCACACCCTTGCCGGCGATACGGCCGTTCTGGCTGTTGTCCACGCTGGCACTGCTGAGCGACAGGGTTGAATCACTGAGTATCTGCCCGCCACGGTTCACCACAGCGCCATCGACTTTCAGGACCGAAACACCGGTACTGGTGATGCTACCCGCCGTGTTGGCCAGAGAAGCGCCGCTCACATCAAGCGTGCCATCGCTGCGCACCACGCCCTGATTGTTGTTCAGTGCACCGCTGACCGTCAGGCCCAAGGTGTTTTTGGCGTAGACACTGCCGCTGCCGATGTTGGTCAGTTGCCCAAGGGTGAGTTGCACTTCCTGCTGACCGGAAACCGCACCAGCGCCTTGATTGTTCAGGTTGTCGGCCGTCAACAGCAACGCGCCGTTAGCCAGTAAACGGCCCTTGCCGCTGTTATCGAACTGACCCACAGTGGCGGTCAGTTTGCCCAGGCTGGAGAGCTCTGCATTGCGATTGTCCAGCGTCGCGGCATTCAGTTCAACGCCGGTGGCGGAAATCAGCCCGCGAAGGTTGGTCAGCAACTGGTCAATGCGCACGATCAGCGCTTTATCGCTGATCACCGAACCTGCGGTGTTGTCCAGCGTGGTCGCGGCCAGTGTGAAGCCGTTGGCGCTGGAGATTTTGCCGCTGCGGTTGTTGACCGATGAGAGATTTTTCAGCAGCAACTGGCCAGGCGCGGATAGCTGACCGCCCTGGTTGGTCAGTACGCCGTTGCTCAGGTCCAGGCTGACATCACCGTTACCGTACAACCGGCCATCGCTGGTCTGGTCCAGACCTGTCACCACAGCCGTCAGCGCCATCGCGCTGGCGATACGGCCCGCCTCACTGTTGTTGACCTGCCCGGCATTCAGTTGCAGCGTGCCGGTGCTGATCAGACGCCCGTCCTGATGGTTGTCGAAGGCACCGGTGGTGAGCACCAGGCCTTTACTGGCGATACGCCCGCTCTGGCTGTTATCGAGGCTGGCGCTGGTGAGCGTCAGGGTTGCATCACTGAGGATTTGCCCGCCCTGATTGACCACGGCAGCATCGGTTGCCAGGCCTGAAACGCCAGCACTGGTCACGCTACCGCCGGTGTTGGCCAGAGAACCCGCTTTCAGGTCAAGCGCGCCATCACTGCGCAGCACGCCCTGATCGTTGTTCAAAGCGCCGGTCAGCGTCAGGCCCAGTCTGTTTTTTGCATAAACACTGCCTGCGCCCGTATTGCTCAGTTGGCCCAGATTCAGTTGCATGTCCTGTTGCCCGGAAACGATACCGTTCTGGTTGTTCAGGGTGTCGGCTGTCAGCAGCAGTGCGCCGTTAGCCAGCAGGCGACCTTTGTCGGTGTTGTCGAACCCGCCGAGGGTGGCGGTCAGGGTGCTCAGGCTGGACAGCTCGGCATTACGGTTGTCGAGCGTTGCGGCACTCAGGTTGACCCCGTTGGCGGAAATCTTGCCGCGCAGGTTGGTCAGCCACTGGTTGATGCGCACAACGAGGGCTTTGTCGCTGAGCAGCGAACCCTCGGTGTTGTCCAGCGAGGTGGCCGCCAGCGTGAAACCATTCGCACTGGATATTTCACCCTTTCGGTTGCTGACCGACGTGAGGTTTTTAAGCAGCAACTGGCCCGGCGCATTGATCAGGCCGCCCTGGTTGGTCAGTACGCCATTGCTCAGGTCCAGGCTGACATCGCTGTTGCTGTAAAGCCTGCCGTCGCGGGTTTGATTCAAGCCAGTGACCACGGCCGTCAGGGCCATGGCGCTGGCGATACGACCTGCGTCGCTGTTGTTGACCAGCCCGGCATTCAGTTGAAGCTCGCCGGTACTGGTCAGGCGACCGTCCTGATGGTTGTCGAAGACGCCGGTGGTGAGCACCAGGCCTTTACTCGCAATACGGCCACTCTGGCTGTTATCGAGGCTGGCGCTGGTGAGTGTCAGTGTCGCATCGCTGAGGACCTGCCCGCCCCGATTGACAACGTCGCCATCGACATTGATCGATGCAACCCCGGCACTGCTGATACTGCCCGCGTTGTTGGTCAGCGACGCGGCACGCAGCGTCAGCGAACCGTCGCTACGCAGCACGCCTTGGTCATTGTTCACCGCCCCGATGACGGTCAGGCCGAGACTGCTTTTGGCATAGATGCTGCCGCCAGTGGTGTTGGTCAGTTGCCCCAGGTTCAGTTGCACACCTTGCTGCCCGGAAACAATTCCGTTCAGGTTATTCAAACCGTCGGCCGTCAACAGCAGCGCACCGTTGGCCAGCAGGCGGCCTTTTTCGCGGTTATCGAACTGGCCGATGTTGGCCGTCAGGTTGCCAAGGCTAGACAGTTCGGCGTTGCGGTTGTCCAGCGTTGCAGCGCTCAGGGTGACGCCGCTGGCGGAAATCTGCCCGCGCACGTTGTTCAGCAACTGATTGATGCGCACGATCAGCGCTTTGTCGCTGATCAGCGAGCCGTCGGTGTTGTCCAGCGACGTGGCTGCCAGAGTGAAACCGTTGGCGCTGGAGATTTTGCCGCTCTGGTTGTTGACCACGTTGAGGTTTTTCAGCAGCAACTGGCCGGGAGCGGAGATCTGCCCGCTCTGGTTGTTCAGCAAGCCATTGCTCATGTCCAGGCTGACGTCAGTGTTGCTGTACAGACGGCCGTCGTTGGTCTGATTCAAGCCTATGACCACGGCAGTCAACGCCATCGCGCTGGCGATGCGACCTGCAGCGCTGTTGTCGACTTGCCCCGCCGTCAGGCGCAGGGCACCAGTACTGGACAGGCTGCCGCCCTGCTGGTTGTTGAACGTGCCGGTGCTCAGCAACACGCCGTTACCGGCAATACGCCCGCGCTGGCTGTTGTCCAGGCTGCCACTGGTGAGTGTCAGTTGAGCATCGCTGACGATCTGTCCGCCCTGATTGACAGCTGCGCCGTTGAAGTTGAGCACACCTGTTCCGGCACTGGTCACGCTGCCATTGGTGTTGGCCAGACCGGCTGCTTTCAGGTCCATCGTGCCATCACTGCGCACCACGCCCTGATCGTTTGCCAATACACCGCCCAGCGTCAGATTCAGGGCGTTTTTAGCGTAAAGACTGCCAGCACCGGTATTGTTTAGTTGCCCCAGATTCAACTGCACGGCCTGCTGCCCGGAAACAACCCCGTTCAGGTTGTTCAAACCGTCGGCCGTCAACAGCAGCGCGCCGTTGGCCAGCAAGCGACCTTTTTCACGGTTGTCGAACTGGCCGATATTGGCCGTCAGGTTGCCAAGGCTGGAAATTTCGCCATTGCGGTTGTTCAGGGAGCCGGCTGTCAGATCAAGACCGGTCGCCGAAACCAGACCGCGCAGGTTGGTCAACAACTGGTTGACGCGCACAACGAGTGCCTTGTCGCTGAGTATCGAACCGTCGGTGTTGTCCAGCGACGTGGCCGCCAGCGTGAAACCGTTGGCGCTGGAAATCTTGCCGCTCTGGTTGTTGACCACGCTCAGGTTTTTCAGCACCAGTTGGCCCGGTGCATTGATCAAACCACCCTGGTTAGTCAGCAAGCCATTGCTCAGGTCCAGGCTGACATCGCTATTACTGTACAGACGGCCATCGTTGGTTTGATTGAGGCCCGTCACCACGGCAGTCAATGCCATCGCGCTGGCGATGCGACCGGCAGCGCTGTTGTCGACTTGCCCCGCCGTCAGGCGCAGGGCGCCAGTACTGGACAGGCTGCCGCCCTGCTGGTTGTTGAAAGTGCCGGTGCTTAGCAACACGCCGTTACCGGCAATACGCCCGCGCTGGCTGTTGTCCAGGCTGCCACTGGTGAGTGTCAGTTGAGCATCGCTGACGATCTGCCCGCCCTGATTGACAGCTGCGCCGTTGAAGTTGAGCACACCTGTTCCGGCACTGGTCACGCTGCCATTGGTGTTGGCCAGACCGGCTGCTTTCAGGTCCATGGTGCCATCGCTGCGCACCACGCCCTGATCATTGTTCAACGTTCCGCTGACGTTCAGGCCGAGACTGCTTTTGGCATAAAGACTGCCACTGCCGGTATTGTCCAGTTGCCCCAGATTCAACTGCACGCCCTGCTGCCCGGAAACAATTCCGTTCAGGTTATTCAAACCGTCGGCCGTCAACAGCAGCGCACCATTGGCCAACAGGCGGCCTTTTTCACGGTTGTCGAACTGGCCGATGTTGGCCGTCAGGCCACCAAGGCTGGAAATTTCGCCATTGCGGTTGTTCAGAGAGCCCGCTGTCAGATCAAGACCGGTTGCAGAAACCAGACCGCGAAGGTTGGTCAGCAACTGGTTGACGCGCACGACGAGTGCCTTGTCGCTGAGTAGCGAGCCGTCGGTGTTGTCCAGCGACGTGGCCGCCAGCGTGAAACCGTTGGCGCTGGAGATCTTGCCGCTCTGGTTGTTGACCACGTTGAGGTTTTTCAGCACCAGTTGGCCCGGTGCATTGATCAAACCACCCTGGTTGGTCAGCAAGCCATTGCTCAGGTCCAGGCTGACATCAGTGTTGCTGTACACGCGGCCGTCGTTGGTCTGATTCAGGCCCGTCACCACGGCAGTCAATGCCATCGCGCTGGCGATGCGACCTGCGTCGCTGTTATTGACTTGCGCTGCGGTCAACTGAAGCGTGCCGGTGCTCGACAGATTGCCGCTACGCTGGTTGTCGAAAGCACCAGTGCTCAGCACCACGCCGTTACCGGCAATACGACCGCTCTGGCTGTTATCAAGGCTGCCACTGATGAGCGTCAGGCCCGCATCACTCAGGATCTGCCCGCCCCGGCTGACGACTGCACCGCTGGTGGTGACCGACGCCGCCCCGGCGCTGGTTGTGCTGCCGCTGTTGTTGCTCAGTGACGCCGCGCGCACATCCAGCGTGCCGTCACTGCGCAGTGCACCTTGATCGTTGTTCAGCGCGCCGTTGAGGGTCAGGTTCAGATTGTTCTTACCGTAAACACTGCCGTTGCCGGTATTGGTCAGTTGCCCCAGCGTCAGTTGCACGTTCTGCTGACCGGCCAGCGAGCCGTTCTGGTTATTCAGAGTGTCGGATGTCAGCTGCAATGAACCATTGGCCAGCAGGCGGCCTTTTTCGCTGTTGTTGAACTGCCCCACGGTCGAGGTCAGGTTGCCGAGGCTGGAGATTTCTGCGCTGCGGTTGTCCAGTGTGGCGGCGTTGAGCAGCAGATAACCGTTGGCACTGACAAGGCCCAATTGATTGAGGAACTGACCGGAAATACGCGCGGACAAGGCGCTGCTGCTGGACAGCTTGCCTTGCTGGCTGTTGTCCAGCGACCCGGCGGTGATCGTCAGGCTACCGCTGCTGCTGATCAAGCCGCTCTGGCTGTTCAGCACCTGAGAGGCGTTGATGTCCACGCTGCCACTCTGGCTCAGTATTCTGCCCGACTGGCGGTTATCGATCGCGGCGGCCGCAATGCGTGTGCTGGCCTGCCCGTTCAGGGTTGCACCCTGGTTATTCAGGACCTGGGTAACAGTGGCCTGCAAGGCACGGCTGGCGGTAATGCTGCCGCTGTTGCTCAGCCCGTTGGCCGACAACGTGACATCGCCCGAACCGTTGCGGCTGTTATCGGCGTTGACGCCTGCTTCGATCACCGCCGAGTTGTTGAGCTGACCGCCTGCGGACAGTGTCAGCGCATCGCGTGCGGCGACGTTCTGACGGGTCACGAGATCACCCGCCGTGGTCACGGCCAGCGACGCGCCCGCATAGACCGGCCCGTTGACTTCGGCACTGTTGGCCTTGACCGTAACGGCAGCACTTGCAGCGGTCTGCATTACGTTCAAATGACCGTTGGCATCGATCTGAATATCACCGCCACTGGCCGCCAGATTACCGGCCAGCCTGACGCCGACACCTGCTTCGGTGCCCACCAGACGGATCGTCCCGGCGTACATCCCGCCCAGTGCCGAGCTGTCGATGGCCAGTTCCGGTTTGGCGCCGCCGTCGTCAGCCAAGGCTGTGGCGTTCAGGGTCTGCGCGTCGACATCGTTACGACCGGCAATGATGTTGAGGCGTCTGGCGTGCAGTTCGGCGTTGATCTTCGCGCTGCGGGTGATGATGTCGAACTGGTCAACGTTGTCGGCATTAAGCCCCACGCCGTCGATGGAAATACTTCCGCCCTGAACGTTGAAACGCTGCAACTGGCCATTGGCGTCCAGCACCGGCTTGCCGGTGGTCAGCGTGACCTGCGGGGTGTTGATGAAGCCGCAACCGTTGCAACTGATGCCGTAGGGGTTGGCAACAATGACTCGCGCCGCCTGCCCTGCAACCTCCGTATACCCCTTGAGCTGGCTGGCGTTGGCCCCGACCACTTCGTTGAGAATGGTGGTCGCCGCCGTGCCACGCAGGTTGGAGTTGCCAACGATGATCCCGCCCAGTTGGGTACTCTGGGTCTGGTTGGTGGAGTTGTTGAGGATGACGCCCTGGCTTTCGACGTTGAACTGCTGGTACTGGTTATGCGACAGGCCGCTGGCATTGGGCGTGGCAATGTTGACGATCGGCACGCCATTGCCCGCCTGACTCAGGCTGGTATTTGGCCCACTGACCACAATGCCTTCGGCCTGGACCAGCAACGGCTGCCAGAACATCGCATTGGCGAGAATCAGCGCGAGGCCGCGCTTGGGCATTCCCCAGAAAGACCTGCGTTCGGTCAGCACAGCAGAAGGCTGACGAGCAAGCAGGGCCAGTTGGTGAACGTCCATGTAAATGACCTCGAAACAGTGGGATTGGAAACGGCGTTATTAAAGGAAGAAGTCCACACGGAAATAGACCGGCGCTTCGCGCTCGATCACATCGGGACGTTCCAGGGAGCGAGCGAAGGTCACCGAGGCGGCAACGTGCTGGCCACGGGTAAACAGCTCGAACGAGTTGCTGGACAAGCGACCATGCTGGTCGCCGTTGTAACGGTCATTGCGGATCACGCCCTGGTCGTAACCAGCCGCCGCGCCATATTCGGCAAACAACGGGCGCAGCCAGTCGAACGTCACCGGGCGGGTCAGGCGTATTTCGTTGCGCCAATAGCCGCCGCTGTCGCCGGACAGAAACTCATCCTTGTAGCCACGCACTGATGAAGATCCGCCCAGGCTCTGGCGCTGCGGGCTGAACAACACATCCTCGCTACGCTGCCCAGTGGCCAGGCTGGTGAAACTCAGGTTTTCACCCCACAGCTGAAACGGATGCAGGTAGCTGATAGTGCCGGTGTATTTGCGATAGCGTGCATCGGGCTGGCCTGGCCCGGGGTTGTGGTTGCCCTGCGCATCCAGAGCACCGATGCCCTGCTGCATGCCCAAGTCGATGTTGACGAACGCCGAGCCCACCCGCCGACCATGGTTGATGCCGAACTGAGCTTCGGTGATACGGTTGCTGCTGACCGCCAGTTTGCTATCTTCGACATAATTGTTGGTGCGCAAGTACGCCAGCCCGGCATTGAGCGAGGTCTTGCTCAGGGCATCTCGGTACACGACGCGCTCGGCCTTGAACTGATGGTTCTGGCTGTCGCCGTCCTGCTTGAAGTTGATGTTGGATGACTGCGCCACCGAACGGTATTCGCTGGTGCTGTACAGGTAGCTGAACGTCCACCAGCCCCACGGCAGGCTGTAGGAAAGCGAGGCATTGCGAGAGGCTTTCTGGCGATCGCTGATCGCATCGTGACCGCCACGCAGGCTGAACTGATCCGCCAGACCCAGCGGATTGTCCCACTCAAGCCCGGCATTCCATTGCTGCTCACCGGTACTGCGCTGCCCCTCGTTGGTACGCGACAGATTGGCCCGCCACGGCTTTTGCGGCGTGCTTTTGACCACCACATCGCTGCCGCCCACTTCTTTGCCGGGCGTCAGTTCCATCTGTGCCTGACTGGACGGCAGACGATTGAGCTGATCGACCATCTGCTCGATTTCGCGCAGGTTGACGATCTGGCCTTCCTGACCGGGAAAGGTCATGGCCAGTTGGCGATCCGACAGGCCACTGTCAGCCGCGCCGTGCAGTTTTTCCAGCTTGCCTTCGATGACCAGCACTTGCAGATCGCCCGTCGACAGGTCCTGCTGCGGCAGGTAGGCGCGAGTGGTTATCAGGCCCTTGTCGAGGTAGTGATCGGTGATGGTTTTGAGAAGGTCGTTGAGTTGCGCCACGCCAAGGCATTTGTTCTGAAAAGGCTTGATCAACGCGTCGCGTTCGGCAGGCGACAAGGAGTCGGCACCTTTGAGCTCGATACGACTGATAGTGAAACAGCGTGTGTCCTCAGGCGTCGCGGGCGCCACGGGCGTGGCCTGCTTGCCGGGCAACTCCTTGAGTTCGTCAAGGCGGCGACGCTGCTCTTCCAGCAGACGGTCCTGACGGTCACGGATAAGGTCTTGCACCCCGGGTGTATCAGCCGGAGCGGTAGCCGCAAATGCAGGGGCGGCCACGAGGGCGAGCGAGAGCAGCAGCGCCGTTTTGAGAGCATGGAGATACACAGTGCGTCCTTTCAGTAGCAGATTGACATCAAAAAGGTTGGCAATACTAGATCGCCATCATCATGGCGTCAAATATTTGTATCGACCTTGTATCCGATTTATTGAACTTTATTTCAAAAAACGGTCCCGGCATCACAAGGGTGCTCCAGAGAGTCAACAACATTCTCTTTCAATCAAAAAAACAAATATCCGCACGCCACAAACACAACTAATATTTGCCAATGATCAAAGAATTGAAAACCCTCATCGCCGTCGCCAGAGAAGGCACGTTCGCCGCAGCGGGAGACCGTATCGGGCTCACTCAAGCGGCCGTTAGTGCGCAAATGCAGCGCCTTGAAGCGCAACTGGGTGTCGAGTTGTTCGACCGCAAGGGACGTTCGGCGCAGTTGAACCGGATGGGCCAGCAGGTGCTGCTGCAAGGTCAGGAACTGGTGCGCCTTTATGGCAGCCTGGGCAATTCGGCCACTGGCTCTGCGCCCAACGTGCTGGTGACGATTGGCGCTATCGCGTCTGTGCAGCGCTCGTTCCTGCCGGACGCGCTGGCGCTGTTTCACCGGCAATTTCCGCAATGCCGGACCCGGGTCATACCGGGCCTGTCGATGGACCTGGTCAATCAGGTGGACGCGGGCGAAGTGGACCTGGCGGCAATCATTCGTCCGCCCTTTTCGCTGCACAGCGATCTGCGCTGGACCACCCTCATGCGCGAACCCTATCGCCTTATCGTTCCGGCCGATCTTCAGGGTGAGGACTGGGCAGAGCTGATTTCAAGCCAGCCTTTCATTCGCTACGACAGGTCTTCTTTTGGCGGGCGGCAAGTTGACCGTTTTCTGCGTCAGACGCACGTTTCGCTGCGCGAGGTGTGTGAGCTCGACGAGCTGGACGCCATTGTCAAGCTGGTCGCCAATGGGGTTGGCGTGGCGCTGGTGCCGGAAACCGCGACCATTCAGGCGTGGCCTGCCGGGGTACGTGCGGTGAACCTTGGGCCGCACACGTTTCATCGCGATATAGGGCTGGTGCATCGCGCGCGTCGCAGCCTTACCGAGCCGGTCAATGTGCTGGCTCAGTTACTGACTGCGCAGGTTCAGGACACACAGTGACCGGCTAACGTGGCCCGATCACTGTTACAGGAAAACATTACTTGGCGAACAACTGGCTCATGTCTTTGAACGCCTTGAATTCCAGCGCATTACCGCACGGATCAAACAGGAACATGGTGGCCTGCTCGCCGACCTGCCCTTTGAAGCGGATGTAGGGTTCGATCACAAATTTGGTGTCGAATGACCTCAACCGCTCGGCCAGTGCTTCCCACTGCGCCCATTGCAGAATGATGCCGAAATGCGGAACCGGCACGTCATGACCATCCACAGGGTTGCTGTGCACGCTTTCCTGTGACGCTGTTTTCGGGTGTTCATGAATGACCAGTTGATGGCCATAAAAATCGAAGTCCACCCATTGCGCACTGGAACGCCCCTCGGCAAGCCCGAAGACTTCACCGTAGAAAGTCCGGGTGGCGGCCAGGTCATATACAGGGATTGCGAGGTGAAAAGGAGAAAGGCTCATCAGAACTCCAGGTACTTTTTTTAGATTTCCAGACAGGCAAACATCGACAGCGCCTGCGGCGATGCAACGGTCTGCTGAACGCTGGCATCATCCTAGAACCGGCTCACAAAAAATAAAATCAACATGTTTTGTTGGGAAGCACAAATAAAATTTGTGCTTCCCAGTGCTCGACCTGCAGTCGCTCAACAATCAGATACCGTGCGAATCACTGCTGCCCGGACAACTTCATGATCATTCGCGACAGCAGGTAGATACGCGGCGCCACACTGCCGACCTCGGCATATTCCTCGGGCGTATGAATGTTGCCGCCGACAATCCCGAAGCCATCCAGCGTCGGCGTGCCCACGCTGGCAGACAGGCTTGAATCAGCCGCCCCGCCGCTGCCTTCGATGGTCAGCGTGCGCCCCAGTTCGCCGTAAATGCCCTGAGCCATGGCGACCAGCGCATCGGACTGCGCAGTTTGCGGCATCGGCGGCAGGCCACGGACCAGACTGGTCTTGACCTCGGTGTCGGGCACCAGCTTGTTGGCCGAGACCTTGGCGAGGTCTTTTTCGATCCGGTCGAACTCCTCCGGTACTGCCGCGCGCACATCCGCCTTGGCGCTGGCTTGATCCGGGATCACGTTGGTGCGATCACCCGCCTTGAGCACAGTGAAGTTGATGGTGGTTTTCTTTTCCTCATCGCCCAGCTTGCCGAGCTGGAGAATCTGATGCGCCACTTCGGTGGCGGCATTGCGACCCAGTTCCGGCGCAACGCCTGCATGCGAAGCCTTGCCCTTGACTTCAACCAGCGCAGTGGCAGAACCCTTGCGCCACACCACCAGCCCATCGGCCGGGCGACCCGGTTCCAGGTTCAGCGTGACATCGTGTTCCCTGGCGGTTTTCTTGATCAGTTCAGTGGCGACCACAGAGCCGGTTTCCTCGCTGGCGTCGAGCAATACGGTGATCTGCGCGTAGTCGGTGAATTTCAGGTTGTGCAGGACCTTCAGTGCATAGATAGCGGCAACAATACCGCCCTTGTCGTCCATCACGCCGGGGCCGTAGGCACGACCGTCCTTGATGTGAAACGGCCGCTCGGCCGCCGAGCCTTCCTTGAACACGGTGTCCATGTGCGCCATCAACAGAATCTTCGCCTTGCCGGTGCCTTTCAGGGTGGCAAGGACATGATTGCTGGCCTCCGGTGTGTTCGGCACAAGCTCGATGGTGGCACCGAGTTTTTTAAGCTCTTCAATCGCAATGTCGCTGACCTGGGTCAGGCCCGGCACGTAACCGGAACCCGAATCGATGTTGACCAGACGCTCCAGCAGTTTCAAGGCCTCGCCCTGGTATTGCTCGGCATCGGCCTGAATCACCTTGTGCGGATCGGCCATGACCATCGGCGTCAACGCCGTCAGCACAAAAGCGAGGCCCAGATGAGCAGCAAGCGGCGTGCGGGAAAATGAGCGCATGGTTGTTCCTTCCTTGTGTCGGATTAACGTCGATTTTCAGGAACATACCGCACAAAAGTGCTGACTGTCATGAGTACGCGCCGCTCAATGCCCCATCAACGAATCGATACCGTCCGGCTTGTCATGCACGCCAAACCGGTCCACCAGCGTGGCCGTCGCGCGGTTCATGCCAACGACGTCGACGCTAATGCCCGCCCTCCTCAGCTTCAGCACTACCTTGTCCAGCGCCGCCACGGCGGTGATGTCCCAGAAATGCGCCTCGCGCAGATCGATGGCCAGCGTTTCAACCTTCTCACGCAAGTCGAATGACGCTGTAAAGCGGTCGGCGGAGGCGAAAAAAACCTGGCCAGTGACGTAGTACGTGCGGTGGCTGTGCTCGGGGTCGCGGCGCGATGTGACGTCGAGATAACGCGCGATCTTGCTGGCAAAGAACATCGCGGCCAGCAGGGATCCGACCAATACGCCGTAGGCCAGGTTGTGGGTCGCAACCACCACGGCAACTGTCACCACCATCACGATATTGGTCGAGAGCGGGTACTGCCGGAGGTTGCGGATCGAGCCCCAACTGAACGTACTGATCGACACCATGATCATCACCGCCACCAGCGCCGCCATCGGAATACGCACCAGCCAGTCGCCCAGAAACAGCATCATGATCAGCAACAGAATGCCCGCACTGAGGGTCGAGAGGCGCGTTCTGCCGCCTGATTTCACGTTGATCATCGACTGACCGATCATGGCACAGCCGGCCATGCCGCCAATCAACCCGCTGGCGATATTGGCAATGCCCTGCCCTTTGCATTCACGGTTGCGCTCACTGCTGGTGTCGGTCAGGTCATCGACAATGGTTGCGGTCATCATCGACTCAAGCAGGCCTACTACGGCCAGCGCAGCGGAGTACGGAAGAATGATCAGCAACGTGTCGAAATTCGGCGCAACGTCCGGCCACATGAAGGTCGGCAGGCTGTCAGGCATTGCGCCCATGTCGCCCACTGTCCGCACGTCGAGGCCCATGTAGATGGCAATGGCTGTCAGCACCAGAATGCACACCAGCGGCGACGGCAGCAGCCTGCCTGCCACGGGAATGCGTGGAAACAGGTAGATGATCGCCAGCCCGGCGGCGGTCATCGCGTAGACCGGCCAAGTGACATGGGTGAGCTCTGGCAGTTGCGCCATGAAAATCAGGATCGCCAATGCATTCACAAAACCGGTGACCACCGAGCGCGAAACGAAGCGCATCAACTCCCCGAGGCGCAAGTACCCGGCGATAATCTGCAACACGCCGCACAGCAACGTGGCCGCCAGCAAATACTGAAGGCCATGATCTTTCACCAGGTTGACCATCAGCAACGCCATCGCCCCTGTGGCGGCAGAAATCATCGCCGGGCGGCCGCCCACAAACGCAATGACCACACAGATACAGAACGACGCATAAAGCCCGACTTTCGGGTCCACGCCCGTGATGATGGAGAACGCGATCGCTTCCGGGATCAGCGCCAGAGCAACGACCAGCCCGGCCAGCACATCGGCACGGATGTTGGAAAACCACGTAGTTTTGATTTTTTCGAGCATGGAAATACCTATGGCGAACACAACAAGGCGCGCAGCAGCGGGTGCCGGACGTGCGTGTGCTTCAGTTTTCAAATGAGGGGGTAATGGCGTGGCAGCAGCCGTTAAAACGGGCACGGCAACAAGCGACTGCAGCAAAGGCAGTCAGGGTGTGGCGAGGGGGCGTAGCGCTAAGGCGGCGTAGGCAGCCAGTTGCAACGAGACAAGAGCGTTTCCTTAGAGGGTCGAAGGACGCGGGCATGATAGAACTATCCGTTTGAGGGGTTCAAGCCGGTTCTGACCGCTGGGGGTTGCGAGAAGCCTGGGGTTTTAGCACCCGACAAGGCAAACAAAAAACATCTGATACGGTTTTTTTGGCATATCTTCTTCTGTTTGCCAATCTCGTTTTCGCTCATGATGCACGTATCTTTTGCTCGAAGCCGCTAATGAAACGCTACGAAAAATTCGCCGCTGACATCTCGGAAATGATTCGTAGCGGCGTATTGCCCGCCGGTGAAAAAGTCCCGTCTGTCAGGGTCGCCAGTCGCACTTATTCGGTCAGCCCCGCCACCGTCTTCAAGGCGTATTACCTCTTGGAAGACAAAGGGCTGATCCAGGCCCGTGCGCGCTCTGGCTACTACGTGCGCGAGCATGCCGCCAATGCGCTGACCGAGCCTGAGCTGGTCCGGCACAGCAGCGAGGGCACGGAACTTGGGGTCAGCGACCTGATCTTTTCGGTCCTCGGTTCACTCAAGAACCCCGACACCGTTCCGTTTGGCTCGGCATTTCCCAGCCCGCATCTGTACCCACTGCCGAGCCTGGCCAAATCAATGGCCTCAGCGGTAAGGACGATGACGCCCGCAGACATTGTCAGTGACATGACCACCGGCAATTCCGAGCTGCGTCGGCAAATAGCCCTGCGTTACATGATCGGCGGCACACGCTTGCCCGCCCACGAACTGGTGATCACCAACGGTGCGATGGAAGCACTCAACCTGTGCCTGCAATGCGTCACCGAGCCTGGCGATCTGGTCGCCATCGAAGCCCTGCGTTCTACGCCTGCCTTCAAGTGCTGGAGCGACTCAAGCTCAAAGCGGTCGAAATCCCCGTGCACCCGCGTGACGGCGTAGACCTGGACTCCTTGCAGGACAGCCTGCAACGCCTGCCGATCAAAGCCTGCTGGTTCATGAGCAGCTTTCAGAACCCGCTCGGCGCGAGCATGACGGAAGAGAACAAAGCCAGGCTTTACGACGTGCTGGAACAGCAACAGATCCCGCTGATCGAAGACGATGTGTACGCCGAACTGTACTACGGCGCCAAAGCACCCCAGCCGATCAAAAGCCTGGATCGCAGCGGGCTGGTGATGCATTGCAGCTCGTTCTCCAAAACCCTGGCACCCGGCTATCGCGTTGGCTGGGTGGCCGGTGGACGCTTTACCGAGCAGATCGATCGCCTGAAACTCATGACCACGATTTCACCCTCTGTCCCCGCCCAGGCAGCGATTGCCGACTACCTCAAACACGGCGGCTATGACCGACACTTGCGCAAACTGCGCGACACCCTCGAACTTCAACAAGGTGCAATGCTGGCGGCTGCCGCACGTTATTTCCCGACCGGAACGCGCGTGACCAAACCGGTGGGCGGTTATTTTTTATGGTTCGAATTCCCCGAGCAGGTGGATTCGCTGCAACTGTTCCAGCTAGCGCTGGCCCAGGGCATCAGCCTGGCACCCGGCCCGATCTTCTCGGCCTCGCAACGCTTCAAGCACTGCGCACGCCTGAACTACGGCACGCCGTGGGATGAACGCAGCGAGCAAGCGATGGCCATGCTGGGGCGCATCATTGCGTCGTTTTGAGGTGTTTGCGTTCGGCTCACGTACAACTGATCCGTATTTTTAAGCTGTTTCTGAATCTGTACCAGAATCTGCCTGCGCAGGATAATGGCAACGCATTCAAACGCGCAGGACAACCGCCAGAAACCGGAGCCTGCGGCTCGTTACAGACAGATCAGTCAGCAGGAGACGCTCATGGGCAAGCTCGGACTTTCATTGATAGGTTTTTTGTTGTTGGCGATTGCGGTGGGTTTGCTGGGGACTATTTCGCCGTATTGAGGGGCACAGTTGGTTGGCTGATCAACGGCGACTGTCGACTCGCACTTCAGCCAGAACATGCCGAGGGTCAGCCAGAACGAAAAAACCCGCCAAAAAGGCGGGTTTTCAGTTTCAGAAGCGCTGGATATTGCTACTGAAATATAGTCTGGCTCCACGACCTGGACTCGAACCAGGGACCCAGTGATTAACAGTCACTTGCTCTACCAACTGAGCTATCGCGGAATGAGCGCTATGTTACTGATTAGGAAAAGGAAGTCAAGCAAGGGCTAAAAAAATTTCGGCGGCGCGGCTTGCGCGCGCCCAGTGTTACAAACACGTCTCAAGGTGGCCATAGAACGGGCTTCTGCCCGCAGGCCGTAGGAGTTTCAGGAGGTTACGACGGCTACGATGGGCTTCGAGCGGACCCCAAAGAGGCCACCTCGGTTGTAGCAGATATACCGCATGCACCGTTTTTGCTGCCGGCTCCCGGCAGATCGCGGGCAAGCCAAGCGTCGCCAGGTCAATCTGATCGTACTGAAATTGGCGTTTATGTCACATCAAGAAATATCTGTACCCGCCGACACCTTGGTCAGGTGGTCCCTTTCCCACGGCTCAGGTATAACAAAAAAATGGCCTCGCTCAAGACAGTGCAAGCTCGCTACACCGCAACCTTCGTGGGGTTCATGGCCTTGGTGATCGTTCTGACGGTTTACGGCATCGGTCAGTTCGTCTCCCCCAGGCTCACCGCCAACGATGAAAACATTCTGACCGCCAAGGCGGCAGATATCAGCAACGAGATCAAGACCGAGCTGGCCCGCGTGCAGGCGCAGGCGCGGGTGATTACTGAACTGGTGCCGCAGCTTTCCAGCGACGATATCGATCGTCTGCTGCCTTTCATGGTCAACCAGTACGGTGAGGCCAAGGTATTCGGCGGCGGGATCTGGCCTTTGCCGAACGTGCGCACGCCCGGTCGTGCCAAGCACAGCACCTTTTACCATCGCGATGCGTCGGGCAAGTTGATCGTCAACACTCACTGGAACTCGCCTGAGTCGCTCAACTATTTCGAACAGGGCTGGCATAAAGGCGGTTTGAACTCCCCTGCCGGCCAGTGCGCCTGGGCACCCGCCTATCAGGACGCCGCCAGCCCGGAACCGCGTACCAACTGCGCCATGGCCATCACCAAAGACGGACAGCCGTGGGGCGTGTCGACCATCGACGTGACGCTGGGCTTTTTCAACAAGCTGGTTGAAGCCAAAGAGCAGGAAGTCCACGGCCGGATCATGATCATCGAAGCCGATGGCAAGATCTTGTCCAACGTGCCAGGCAGCAGCGACAAGATCGTGTTGCGCAATGTCTCCGAACTGGCCGCGCAGTCGCCGTTCATCAATGGCATCAAGTCGGCGCTGGCCGCCAAAGGTACTGGCACGTCGCGCCTGACCTACCAGAACAGTGATGGCGAGGAATCGACGCTGTTTCTGATGCCGGTCGCGGGCACGCCGTGGCTGTTGGCGGTCTCGCAAAATACCGATTTGTTGAAAAGTCAGAGCGAGACGGTTCTCAAGACCCTGGCCTGGCTACAGATCCCGATGGTTCTGGTCCTGCTGATCCTGATGATCGTCGCGCTGCGCACGCTGATGAATCGCTTGAGCGTGCTGAAAGTCAACATCGACACGCTGTCGGCTGGCGATGCCGACCTGACTCGGCGCATTACCGTCAAAGGGCATGATGAAGTCGATCAGGTGGGCGAGTCGGTCAACAACTTCATTGCCTATCTGCAACGCATGATGCTCGACGTCAGCAGTTCTACCAGCGAGATTGCCAGCGGCATCGAACAACTGCGCAGCCAGGCAGGCGTGACCAATGCGATTCTGATCCGTCATGCCAACGAGACTGATCAGGCCGTGACGGCGATCACCGAGATGTCCTCAACCGCCGACGAAGTGGCTCGCAGCGCAGCGCAGACCGCAAGCTTTACGCAGTCGGCCAACGAGAACGCGCAGGTGTCGAAAACCGTGGTTGCGGACGCTTCTGACAGCGTGAATGCACTGATCAGCGAGGTCGATTCGGCCACCAGCAAAGTGCAGTCGATGGAGCAGGACGCCAAGCGCATCAATGCAGTACTGGCGGTGATCGGCGAAATTGCCGGGCAGACCAACCTGTTGGCGCTCAATGCGGCCATTGAAGCGGCGCGTGCCGGTGAACAGGGTCGCGGTTTTGCGGTGGTGGCTGATGAGGTCCGCGCGCTCGCCGCGCGTACCCAGGCCAGTACGTCAGAAATCAACGAAATGCTCGGCAGCCTGCAACAGGGCGTCAGCGCTGCCGTCGCGGCGATGGAAAAAACCCGTCAAAGCTGCCAGGCCACTGCGGGCAAGACCACCGCCGTGACCACCGGGCTGGACGACATGACCCGTTCGGTGCTGCAGATCAACGACCTGAGCACGCAAATCGCCACAGCGGCCGAAGAGCAAAGCGCGGTGTCCGAGGAAATCAGCCGCAACATCATTGCTGTGCGCCACATCGTCGAAGAACTGGTCGAAGGTGGCTCCAGCAACGAGAGAAGCACCGCGGCACTGTCCGAGTCCAACACCCGCCTGATTGCGCTGGTACGACGCTTCAAGGTCAGTTAAGCCTGTGCGGGCCTGACGCGCCTTGCGTCAGGCCCGCTTTCTGCTTGCTTCGGCGCTACTTGATCCGGTAGTGAAAGGTATTTTTCACGCCGGACACCATCACCGCCCTGCCCTCGACGATCCTTGGCTGATAGCGAAAAGTCTCTGCTGCAGCCAGCGACGGGCGCATGAACAGCGGGTGGCAGCTGCCCTGCACTTGCGGGTTGACGACTTTGCCTTGCGGCGAGACGTCGTAGACCACCGTGCAATCCCCCTCTATGCCTTTGTCCAGCGCCCGCTCGGGGTAGTCAGGGGCTTCCTTGCTCAGCGGCTGGTATTGACTGCTGTCGGCAGCGGCTTGCTGCTGTGTCTGTTGCTGCACCTGCGATTGACGAGCACGCTCGGCGGACTGACGCGCCTGCTCGGCCTGGCGTTGCTGCTCAGCCTGAGCCTGTTGGCGCTGCTGCTCGGCTTCCCGAGCGTTTTGCGCACGCTGGCGTTGCTCGGTTTCACGCTCGCGCTTCTGCTCATCGACGCGTTTGCGTGCCAGCGCCGCCTGCTCAAGCTGGCGCTGCGGTTCTGCCTGCGGTTTGGGGGCTTCTAGTGGTTTTACCACGGGCGGCGGTGCAACCAAGGGGGCCGGTGGCGGCGTTTGAACAGCTTCGGCAACGGCGACTGGCGCTGCCGCCACAGGTGCAGGTGCTGGCAGCATCACCAGTTGGGTGGTCAGTGTTCTCGGCGGCTCAGGGCGTTTTTCCTGCGCGTTCCAGCCGAGCATCAGGCCACCCAGCAGCGCACCGTGCAAGGCCAGCGCAATCGCCGCCGCCAGACCATTGCTGCGCAGCCACGGCCCGTTCAGCCACTCGCGCTGTGGCCGGCTATCCTCGAGCGTCAGGGTCATGGTGGTCATTGCGGTGCCTCGGTCACCAGCCCCAACCGGGTCACGCCACTGCGTTGCAGCGCAGCCATGGCAGCGACCACCCGGCCATAATCGGCTTTGTCGTCGGCACGGATAAACACCTGGGTGTCCTTGCGCTCGGCAACCAGTTGGGCAATGCGCCCCTGCATGTCTTCCAGGCTGGCGGCCTGATCGGTCTGCGCCTGGGTGTCAAGCGTTTCACCGAGGTTCCAGTAGTAGCCGCCCTGCGCCTTGACGGACAAGGTCACGATGCGCTGCCGGGTATCGCTGGCAAGCGCCTCGCTGGCGATTTTCGGCAAATCGAGCTTCACACCTTGAGTGAGCATCGGCGCGGTGACCATGAAGATCACCAGCAGCACCAGCATCACGTCGATGTACGGCACGACATTCATTTCGGCTTTCGGGCCATGTTTGCGTTGCGGTTTGACCAGCATGGCAAGTCCTCAGGCCGCAGCGGCCATGTTGCGTGGCAGACCTTGCAGCGTGCGGTTGAGGCGCACCTGCAGTTCGTTGCCAAAGGTGTAGTAACGCGCCGTCAGGGTCTGGCCGCGTGCGGCAAAACGGTTATAGGCAATGACCGCCGGAATGGCGGCGAACAGGCCGATGGCGGTTGCAATCAACGCTTCGGCGATACCCGGTGCGACCGTGGACAGCGTCGCCTGTTGCACCTGCGACAGGCCGATGAACGAATTCATGATCCCCCACACCGTGCCGAACAGGCCGATGTACGGGCTGACGGAGCCCACAGTGGCGAGAAACTGCAGGCCCTTTTCCAGCTGCAATTCCTGCTCGCTGATCGCCACCTGCAACGAGCGTTCGACGCCTGACAGCACAACATCGGGATCGATACCGGGGCGATGTTTGAGCTGCATGTACTCGGCGTAGCCGGCCTGAAAGATCGAGCCGATGCCGCCAGAATCGCTTTGGGCTGAAGACGCCTGCGCGTACAGCGGCGCCAGCTCGGCTTCGCTGCGAAAACGCTGCTGGAAGGCATCCAGCGAACGCTCGTAATGACGCAGGGCCAGGCTGCGCTGAACGATCAGGAACCAGCTGACCAATGACGCGAGCAGCAGAATCAGCATAACGGCCTTGACCAGCAGGCTGGCGTCGCTGATCAGGCCCCAGACGGTCATGTGTTCGAGTGTGGCGTGCATCGGGTAGTCCTCTGTAATGAAACGAATGATTAGCACCGCTTGATGACAAACGATTTACGGCAGCTTGAGGGTTTTCGTCACCTCGGCCCAAGGCACGAACTTGAAGTTCTGCGCCTGCTCCGGCATGCGTTTGCGCCCGTCCTGAACCACCAGCATGCCCTTGCTCCACGGGCCGCCGAGGTTCATGGAGGTCACTTCGATGCCGTCGGTTTCGGAGGTACCGTCAATCCCGGCGCTTGCATTGAGGCCGACCCGAAACGCACCGCGCAGCGTGTAAGGCGGCTCGACATCGACCACCACGTAGCTGTCGTTGCCCTGGCTCGAAATCACCAGATAGTCGTGACCATCGCTCTGATACAGCGCCAACCCCTCGACATCGGTGTGCACCACGTCGCCCACCTTGATCACGCTGGACAGCGTCGCGGGCTGATCGGCACGCGCATCGACTTCCCAGACGCCAACGTCTTCTTCACCGAGAAACAGGCGTTGACGCTGGTCATCCGCGACGCAGCCTTCCGGCTGGGTTTCAACCTTGAAACTGCGCACCAGCTCGCCTTGCGCCTTGCCATCCGGCGCGCTGAGCCGGTACTGAAGAAAGCTGCCGTCCTTGCCATTGGCGAACGCATACAACTCGCCGCTGGCAGGCTTGAACAGGCAGACGCCGTAGATTTCCGCCAAGGGCGTGGGGATCTCGCCCGCTTCGCTGATGGTGCCACTGGCGCGGTCGATGCTGAACAGGCTCAGGCTGTTGCGGTCACGGTTGCTGGCCACCGCCAGATCGACGTTCTTTTTGCCGAGCATGAAACCGGGCCGGATATCGACGTTGTTCAAGCGCCCGACCGGCAGTTCCTGCAGTTGCCTGCCACTCAGGTCGTAGGACAGCAGGCCCTGTTTCTTGTTGGTGCCCAGCACCCGGCTCAGCGCCGGATTCTGTGGATTGACCCAGATGGCCGGATCATCGGCAGCGTCGCCCTGACGACCGACGGGTTGGCTCTGGCTGGCGGGCATGACAACGGGCAGCGGCTCAGCAACCGCCACCGGTTGTGGCGTCCAGCCTACTTCACCCTGATACAGCCGCTCGCCGTCGTTATCGTTGACCAGAACCTGCAAACCGTTCTTGTCCTGACGCGCAGACAAGCCTTCGGGCTTTTTCAGGTTCATTAGTGACAGCTCGGCGACCGGCGTCCAGCTCTCGCCCTTGTTCTGATAAAGATGTAAAGACTTGCCTTTCGGGTCCAGCGCCAGCAAGCCACCGGGCACGACGGCCATAGCCCCCGCAGCCTGCTTCACTTCGCCAAACGGCTCGCGCAAGGCCACCGGCTGACGGGCGACATCGGCTTCGGGGTGCGCCGGGTAGGCCCACCAGCCAATGTTTTCCTCGTTGACGAACAGCCGGTGCGCGGCGTCGTCGACCTGACAGAACTCCGCATTCGGCGGCAACGGCAGATTGCGCACCAGGCGCGGCGTGGCATTGACGTGATCGCCTGCGCCGACCAGCCATTGCTCACCCTTGCCCTCCTCGCCCACCAGAAACACAAACAGGTTGCTGGCGTCGTCGCGGTACAGGCACAGGCCTGCCACCGGATAATCGCGGGCGGGCAGATAAACCGGTTGGGACCACTGCGCCTTTGCTGAATCAAGCTGAGTCAGCATGGCCTGCTGGCGGGTGTTGTCCAGCGTCGCGATCAGCACGCTGGCACCTGTCAGGCGACTGTCCAGCCCTTGGAAAGAGCCCGGCATGTTCGCCAGTTCATGACCCTGATCGTCCAGCAACAACAAGCCAGCCTTGACGCTGGCGGCCAGGCGGCGGGCCCCGTCGCTGCCTGGCAGGAAAGCTGCAGATTGAGCCTTGAACGCTGTTTTTTCAGCCCAGCGCGTCAGGCTCAAGTCAGTGGGCGGCGAGGCGTGTGCGGCACCGGCGAGCAGACCCAGCAGCAGCGTCAGGCAAGCCGGTTTGGGTGATAACGAAATCATCATGAAGGGTTGAATCCTTTGAATGAGCGCATCGGTCGGTCAGAAGTGGGTAAACGTCAGGCCGACTTTGTAGGTCGGGCCGTACTCTTCGTACTGGCCGTTGTAGGCGCGATGGCCGCTGTAGACGAAATACGGCTGATCGGTGAGGTTCTGCGCCTCGAAACTGACCTTGAGGTTCTTGGTCAGTGAGTAACGCGCGCTGAAATCGACGAAGGTCTGCGCATCCACGTACTGGTCGTGGTCCTTGTCGCCAATCGCCGCCAGTTCATACAGATAGGCTGACTTATAGTTGGCCGACAGACGCAGGCTGAGGGTGTCGTTCTCCCAACCGAGCATGACGTTACCGACGGTTTTCGACTGGCTGGGCAGGTCGATGTCGCGCTTGCGATTGGTCCCAGTGCTCTGGTCGAAGCCGTTGATGCTCGCGTCGGAGCGGCTCAACGTGGCGTTGGCTCCCAGCAGGAGGCCGTCCCATGGTGATGGCAGCCAGTCGAGCTTCTGTGAGTAGGCCAGCTCAAGCCCATACAGCTTGGCCTTGTCGCCGTTGGCGAAGGTGTTGGCTTCGGAGAAGTTCGCCCATTGTCCAGTGCCCGCCAGGTCGGTGTTGTAGACGAAGTTCTGGATGTCCTTGTAGAACACGAACGCAGACACCGTGCCCGCGCGGCCCATGAAGTGTTCGATGCCCAGGTCCAGGTTACTGGACTCCAGCGGCTTGAGGTTCGGATTGCCAAACGTGGCTTCGTCATCGTCGATTACAAAGCCCGGTGCCAGCTGGCCGAAGGTCGGGCGCACTACAGTTTTGGTCCAGGCGGCACGCAACTGGGTGCTTTTGTCGATCTGATACCGCGCATGCAGCCCCGGTAACCAGTGGTGATAACGGCGCTTGGTGTCGTTGGGCTCGAAAGCACCGTCACGCACCCCCGTGCCCTTGGCGTCCATTTCCGTGCCTTCGTAGCGCAGGCCGGCGATGAAGCGCCATTTGTCGACATCCAGGGTGTTCATGAAGTAACCGGCGTTGATGTCTTCGTTGATCTTGAAGTCATTCGCGCGGGACTCGGCGGGGTCGTAGGCGCTGGCTGCATCAAGGCCGCCTATCAGCCCTTTGACGGCGCCGGGGCTGATGCCACTGCCAAAGTTGCCCAGTCGATAGTCGATGCTGCCCTTCTGGAACTGGCTGAGGTTCAGTTGCTGATCGCTGAAACCCTGGTCGTCGAAATCCTCGTATTTCCAGACTTCCAGATCGTTGCTCTTGTCACGTCGGCTGACCTTGCCGCCAAACTTGAACTGCGAGGCGTAGCCTTTGAAATCGTAGTCGCGGGCCAGGTCCAGACGTACGTTTTTTTCGGTGTCCTTGGTGTACTGCTTTTCCCAATCGACCTTGTCCAGGGTGAAGTTCGAAGTGTCGTAGAACGAGGAGCCGACAATCGGCCTGGGTTTGTCGCGGTCGTAGAAACCGGTACCGGCAAAATCGTCGTTGCCCACGAACGTGGCGCCGGCGATGTGACCGGGGCTGTCTTCGCTGGATTCGCTGTAACCGGCCTGGCCGCTGAGGGTCCACAGGCCCATCATGCGCTCGCCGCCAAACACGTAGGACTGGATTTCCTGGGTTTCGGTGCGCGCCTTGAGCTTGCGGGTGCCCTCGGCATCGCCGGTCTCGCCTGCACGCTGCGCATCGGCAAACTCGAATGCGTTGGTGGTGCGTACTTCGTCGTCCTTGAAGCGGCTGTACAGGGTGCGCAGGTAATATTTGCTGACGTCATCGGGTTTGTAATCGAAGTTCAGGCCACCGCCAGCACGCTCGCGGCTGATGTCATAGTCGCGCTGTTCGAATGACTGCAGGCGCGTGCCGTCCCAGTCACCGCCGGTCTCGACATTGTCGGAGCCGAAGTCGCGCTTCTGCCAGCTCAACGCTGCAGCCACGCCAACGTTGTCGATGCCGTCGCCAAGGCTGAAACGGTTGCTCGCCGCGCCAGAAAACTTGGGGCTGGTCTGGCGGGTGTTCTTGTCGTAGCTGGCCTCGCTGCTGCCGGTGTAGAACAAACCCTTGTGGTCGAAGGCAGACAAACTCTCGACGTCGATGGTGCCACCCAGCGAGTTGGCATCCATGTCCGGGGTCAGGGTCTTGATCACTGACAGCGACTGCACCAGTTCGGCCGGCAGAACGTCCAGCGCCACGGCGCGTCGGCCACTTTCCGGGGCGGGCACCAGCGTGCCGTTGATAGTCACGCTGTTCAGGTCAGGGGCCAGGCCACGCACCGTTACAAAGCGCCCTTCCCCCTGATCGCGCTCGACACTCACGCCCGGCAGACGCTGCACCGCTTCGGCCACGTTCTGGTCAGGCAACTGCGCCACGCCGTCGGCATGCACCACGCTTTTGATGCTGTCGGCGCTGCGCTGTTCCTTGAGCGCGTTGTCGATGCTCGCCGCCTGCCCCACCACTTGCACGTGCTCGGTAGGGCCGGCTTCGGCGGCCTGTAAACGCCCGCTGGCAATACCAAGCGCCAGTGAACCGAGTGTGAAGCCAACCAGTTGAGCCCTGCTGCGACGCCTGTACATGTGAGTCCCCCCAATCCCGACGGCCAGGCAAATGGCCCGGCAACTGGAGGCGCAAGCTAGAGAGGTGCAATGACGGTTCTGTGACAAGTCAGGGCTGCGCAGGTCGGAAATGGAGGGTTTGAGGGGAAATGGACGGGCAAATGAGCTGATTTGACTTTGAGGGCATGCGGTGTCTCTAGAGCTTCAGGAGGTTACGACGGCTGCGATGGGCGGCAAAGCGGCCCTGAAAAGGCCACCTCGGCTGAATCTGATGCACCGGAGCAGCCGGTTTTGCTGCCGGTTCCCGGCAGTTCGCGGACAAGTCCGCTCCTACATTCCGGCAATCGCGGACAAGCGAAGCGTGACCCGGTCCACTCCACAAAAAACCTGCAACATGTGTGAGCTGATTCGACCTCTTGCCCTTCACGTTACTCGTCACCCTAGTGTCATGTGCATCTGTTCTGCTGGCCGATAATCAGCACATCGGGAGCCGGCTGTTCATGTTCAGGATCATTCAACCCCATCGCTGGAAACTCGCCGTGCTGATGATTGCCGCCAATCTGGGGCTGCTGGCGTTTCTGGCGTTTGGCACTATCAAGCACGTCAGCGAATGGCAATGGCTCGACATCGTCGGCGAAGGTGGCTCGGCACTGCTGTCGCTGGTCTGGCTGTTTCTGGTGTTCAAGAGCCGACCGGCCGGACGGGTAACCAACTACCTGTCGGTGGGGCTGAGTTGCGTGTTTTTCTCATGGTGGATCGACGCGCTGGACGAGTTCATTCGCCTGCCCGCCGAGATCGAATGGGACCACTGGCTGGAATCCGGCCCCATGCCGGTCGGCCTGATCCTGCTGACCCTCGGCATCTACCACTGGCATCGCGAACAGTTGGCGATCAGCGCGCAGATGGAAAAACGCGAACGTGGCTTTCGTGAGCACCGGCTGTACGACAAACTCACCCCGCTGGGCAGCGCCGACTATCTGAAACGGCAATTGATCGTGAGCCTGGAGCAAAGCCTCTGTCAGCAGCAACCGCTGTCGCTGCTGGCGCTGGATCTCGACGGTTTCAGCACCATCAACAATGCGTTTGGTCATGCCGAGGGCGATGAAGTCCTGTCCGCGATCAGCCATTTGCTGGTGCTCAACCTGCGCCGTCAGGACCTGCTCTGCCGGCTGGCCGGCGACCGTTTTGTGGTGCTGATGCCCAACACGGGCGAGAGCCAGGCGAAGCTGCTGGCGCTGGAGTTGCAGCAAGCGGTCGCCAGCCTGGCGCACAAGACCCGGCAACAGGGCGAGCGCCTTCATCTGTCCGCCAGCGTGGCGGTGGTGATGGCGCTCAATGAAACGCCGGATAATCTGCTGCGCCGCCTCAACCTGTCGCTGGCCCGTGCCCGACGCCCCCTTACGCGCACCGCCTGAGCAGCCGCCATGACCCTTAAAAGTGATTGGTACGAGGCCGACAGCCGCTTCATCCCCGGCCATTATCAGCCCGCCAAGCTGATTGACCTGGCGTTGTCGCGCGGGATCGACAGCCATCGACTGCTCAAAGGCACCGGCCTGTTCTACGAAGACATCGTGGCAGGCAAGACGCGGCTCAGCCCCCAGCAGTGCTTCTCACTGATCGCTAACGCGCAACGGCAGATGGACGCAGACGACACCAGTTTTCTATTCGGCCAACGGCTGTTTCCCGGCCACTACGGCGCGGCCAGTCACGCGCTGCGCCATGCGCAAAATCTGCATCAGGCGCTGGAGATTCTGCTGCGTCAGCAAGCGCTGCTCAGCCCGCTGCTCACCCCGCGCCTGGAGCTGGACGAACACTTTGCCTACCTTTACTGGCTGGACAGTTGCGGCGCAGGTGAACAACAGCGGTTTCTGCTGGAGGCCAGCATGACCGCGCTGGTCGCGATGAGTCAGTTACTGGGCAATACGCGGCTGCCGTGGGAATGCAGTTTCTGTCACGAAGAGCCGCGTTACGTCGAACAATATTGGGTTCATCTGGGCGAAAACACCGTGTTCGGTCGCCCGCTGGACATGATGCGCCTGCCCAGGCACTGCCTCACTCAGGCGTGGCCGGGGGCGTCGCCCATTGCGGTGCAGGTCGCCCAGAAGGAGGCTGCCGGGCAACTGGCGGCTCTGGGCATGCAGGCCAGCCTGCTCGACCGGCTGCACCAGCACCTGCGTGACAACGTGCGCGAGGCTGCAAGCCTGGAACAGGTCGCCCAGGCTTTTGCCATGAGCCCGGCCACCCTGAAGCGCAAGCTGCACAAGCACGGCACGAGTTTTCAGGCCCAGCACGACCTGGCACGCAAACATGTTGCGCTGTCCCTTTACCAGATCAAGGGGATGAGCAACGAGGCCGTCGCCGACTACCTGAATTTCAACGACCCGGCCAACTTTCGCCGCTCGTTCAAACGCTGGACCGGCAGCACACCTACGCTGATCCAGCGGCTGTTCAATTTCGACTGAGCAAGCCTCAGCTTTGTACGCACAGTTTGTAGCCAAGACCGTGTGCAGTATGCAGCAGCGGGGTTTCATGACCGCCGTCCAGCACTCGCCGGAGGATATGAATATTGCTGCGCAGGCTGCTGCTGTTCGGGGCATCGCGCCCCCAGAGCACTTCTTCCAGCTCGGAGCGTTTGACGATGTGCGGGCTCTTGCGCATCAACAATTCAAGCAGTTTCATGTTGGTCGGGTTGAGTTTCAATGGCGCACCGTTGCGGCTTATCTCGAGGGTGTCCAGATCGAACTGCAGATCGGCGACCACCATCACCCGGTTGTCCTTGCGCTGGCGTCGGCCGACCACTGCTTCGACGCGGGCGAGCACCTCGGACATCGCAAAGGGCTTGGTGATGTAATCGTCGGCGCCCACCTTGAAGCCGATAAGACGGTCATCCAGCTCATCACGGGCGCTGAGCATGACGATGGCGACTTCCGATTTTGAATATTGACGCAGGCTGCGGCAGATCTGGTTGCCATCAATGCCTGGCAGCATGATGTCGAGAATGATCGCGTCGTAACGTTTTGATGCAGCCAGATGCAGCCCGCTAAGGCCGTCCAGCGCACCTTCTACCGCATGGCCTCTGAGCTCGAAGAATTCCAGCAGGTTATCGTGGATATCACGGTGGTCTTCAATAACCAGAATGTTCATTGCAGCGCCTTCTTGTTTTTTCTACCCGGCGAACCGGGACACTGTAGCCGCAAAGCCGGCAGGTTGAGTGACGAGCGTATCGCGCTGGCTTGAAGCCAATGACCGGTGGGATCAATTGAATTGCTCGCGGCTGAGGTTGACCCATTGTCCGGCGTTCAGGGAGCCTAGAACCTTCGGCCGATGACTGCCGTCCATCTGCACGAAAAATGCCTGGGCATATTCACTGGAGCGCTCGCCACCCGGTACGCCGAGCTTGCGTTCGAACTGGTCGATGCAACCGCTGTGCGTCACCAGCACCAGGTTTTCACCGCTGACCTTGTGCGCCTGGACGACCTTCATGAAGTCGCCATCGCAGTCGTTGATCCATTCCTGCCCGGTTACCGCATGCCCTGCCAGCAATTGCGCCGTCTGTTGCGTGCGGGTTTTCGGGCTGGCGATCATTTGAACGTGCTGCATGCCCATCTTCTGCAGGCCTGCGCCCACCGCCAGCGCCGCCTCCCGGCCGTTGGAGGTGATGCCGTCAGCGTCGGCCATGCAGGGATTTGTCGAGCGGTCGCAGCGTTCGGCGTGACGAATCATGACCACTACGTCGCCGCGCAGCCATTGCTCGCGCAGGCCGGATACTTTCAGGTTGCTGCCCATTCCAAGGTCCATCACATGCACGCTGGAAAAAGCCATGTAAAACCACGCGCAGATGGCCATCAATACGACTGTGACCGAGATCGATACGATGTGCCGCTGCAATTTGTAGCGCTGGCGGATACCTGAATCGGGCAGGACATTCTTGTTGTCGATTAGCGTGTCAGCCAAGTGGCTACTCCTACACTGAGCTTATTGTGTGGCGTTGACTCGAGAGACCCTCGGAATCGTTACCGCCCTCATGAAGGCAGAGTAGGTTCAGCATGGTGCTGACGCAGTGAAGAAGATGTGAAAAATGTGTTATGGCCGAGAGCCATGTTTTCAGGGAAGGCCATAGATTGGGGCTTTGCGGCTTTTTCGGGTTTGAACATGGAGATAATTTAAGCGTTTTTCTGCGCTGGAGCGTACGGATCAACTGTCGTACGACGCTCCGCGTCGTATGCCGTTCTGGACGCTCTGCGTCCGATGCCCAGCACAGACTTGTGGCCTGCATACCAACGCACTGGCACCTGGGTCATCGAACCCAAAAAGGTATAACGACTTAACTGCTATCGGCACACCACTCATCCTCAGCCAGAACACGTCAACTCAAACATAACTATCAATAATCCCTGTGAATACTGGAAATAGTCGTCATACGACTATTGACATTGTCCTACAACGACGTAAATAATCGCCTCAATGTTGTATGACGACATACCAATAAAACCTGATAACAACAATATCCATGAAGGTCACCATGAACATTACCTCGGTCAGTGTCGACGTCTTTTCCTTCCCTTCGCGCCGCGCTGTAGACAGCGCGGGCCACGCTCATCCCGGCGAAGAAAAACCGGTCAGAATGGCCATGCTGCGCATCGCTTGTGACGATGGCAGCGAGGGGTTTTCCTTCGGTCCGCCGGAATTGATTCGCCCGCACATCATCGAGTCGTTCGTCAAGAAAGTGCTGATCGGCCAGAACCCGATTAACCGCGAGAAAATCTGGCAGGAACTGGCCCACTGGCAACGTGGCAGCGCCAGTCAGTTCACCGACCGTGCGTTGGCACTGGTGGAGCAGGCATTGTGGGATCTGGCCGGACGCGCCTTGAAACTGCCCGTGCACAAACTGCTGGGCGGCTATCGCGACAAGGTGCTGGCCTACGGCTCGACCATGTGCGGCGACGACCTGCCCGGCGGGCTTTCCACGCCGGATGAGTATGGGCAATTTGCCGAAAAGCTGGTTCAGCGCGGCTACAAGGGCATCAAGCTGCACACCTGGATGCCACCGATTTCGTTTGCGCCAAACCCGCGCATGGATGTCCAGGCCTGCGCCGCTGTGCGCGAAGCAGTTGGGCCGGACATCGCCCTGATGCTCGACGGCTACCACTGGTACAGCCGCACCGACGCGCTGTTTATCGGTCGCCAATTGCAAAAGCTCGACTTCGCCTGGTTCGAAGAACCGATGATGGAAGACTCCGCCGAATCCTATGCCTGGCTGGCGGCCAATCTGGATATTCCTGTGCTCGGCCCGGAGAGCATTGCCGGCAAGTATCACAGCCGCGCCAGTTGGGTAACCAACAAGGCCTGCGACATTCTGCGTGCCGGCGTGGCGGGCGTCGGCGGCATCGGGCCATGTTTAAAGGTCGCGCATCTGGCCGAGTCGTTCGGCATGGACTGTGAAGTCCACGGCAACGGCGCTGCCAACCTGGCCGTAGTAGGCGCAATCAGCAACTGCCGCTGGTACGAGCGCGGCCTGCTGCACCCGTTTCTTGATTACGACGACGTGCCCGCTTACCTCAACACCCTCGTCGACCCGATGGACAGCGACGGTTTTGTGCACCTCTGCGAAAAGCCGGGGCTGGGCGAAGACATCAACTTCAGCTATATCGAGACCCACACCGAACAACGCTACTGACTGGCAACACCGCGAAGGGCCGCAAGCGCGCCCCTCGCAAGGCATCTGTGCACCGCGTCAAATAAATATAAAAAAGGACTGCCCCATGAAATTCTGGCCCCAGCGCCTGCCCTGGCTGCTATGCCTCGCCATGACGGCGACATTCATGCACACCCCGCCCGCCCTGGCGCGTGGCGAAACACCGGTCGATCAACTGGTCATCGGCATGAGCATGATCAACCTGTTGTCGCTGGACCCGGCAGGTGCCACCGGCCTCGAGGTGTCCGAGGTCAACGCCAATGTCTACGACATGCTGCTGGAGCAGGATGCCGCGCGCCCCGATCAGTTGATTGCGGCGCTGGCCGAGCGCTGGGAAATCAGCCCTGACCGCATGCGCCTGACCTTCCACTTGCGTGCGGGTGTGACGTTTCACTCCGGCAACCCGCTTACGGCTCAGGACGTTGCCTGGTCGCTGCAACGCGTGGTCACACTCAACAAGGCCTTGGCCTCGACCTGGAAAGCCTACGGTTACACCGCGAAAAACGTCAGCGAATTGATGCGCGCCGAAGGGCCTTCGACCTTTGTGCTCGACCTGCCCAAAGCCACCGACCCGATGCTGGTGCTCAACACCCTGGCGACCTCGCCCAGCGCATTCGTCATCGACCGCCTGACCGCGCTGCAACACGCCAGGGGCGATGATCTGGGCGCCGGCTGGCTGACCACCAACACGGCGGGCTCCGGGGCGTTCAAGCTGGACATCTGGCGCGCCAACGACGTGATCCTGATGAGCCGCTTCGACTCGTACTGGCGCGGACCGGCGAAAATGCGCCGGGTGATCATGCGCAACATGACTGAGTCCCAGGCGCTGCGCCTGATGGTCGAGCGCGGCGATCTGGACGTGGCGCGCGGCATGGCAGCCAGCGACATCAAGGCCCTGACCCGCTCGCAAGACGTCAGCGTGCAGGCCATACCGCGCGGCACGCTGTACTACGTCGCGCTGAGCATGGAGCAACCCCTGTTTCAGGACATCCGGGTGCGTCAGGCGATCCGTGCACTGATCGACTATCAGGGCATCAACAACGTAGTGATGCCGCATTACGGCGTGATCAATCAGCGCCCGTTGCAACTGGGGCTGGCGGCCAGGCTTGATGATCCGGGCTACGCGCTGAATGTCGCCGAGGCCAGTCGCCTGCTGGCCGAAGCCGGGCACCCGAACGGTTTCAAGATCACCATTCGTTCGCTGACCGATTCACCGTTCATCAACATCGCCACCAGCCTGCAATCGACCCTGGCCCAGGCCGGCATTCAGGCGACGATCATCACCGGCACCGGCAACCAGATCTATGGCGCAATGCGCGACCGGCGTTTCGACATTCTGGTCGGGCGTGGTGGTGGCGGCGCCGAGCGCCATCCGCACTCCAGCCTGCGCGCCCTGATCTACAACCCGGACAACCGCGAAGAGGCCAGGCTGAGCAACTTTCAGGGCTGGCGCACCTCGTTCTACAACGCCGAAATCAACCAACTGATCGAGCAGGCCGAACGTGAGCGCGATGCCGGGCAACAATTGGCCGACTATCAGCGCATTCAGACGCTCTACGACCAGAAAGCCGGGCCGATCATGCCGCTTTCACAGATGACCGACGAAGTGGTGATCCACGCCGATGTCCAGAATTACCTAGGGCACAGCGCCGCCACCACCCGACTGCGTGACGTCTACAAGCAACGCTGAGCCCACGCATTCAATCGCTCAAGCCAAGGCAGGAATAACCATGTCGAGTGCATCGATTTCATTTTGGAGCAGTCGGGTCGCCCACGGCACCCGGCGCAGCGGATCAGTGGCGGCGACCCTGTTCGGCCTGCTGTTGCTCACTTTCTTCATTGGCCGGGTCATGCCGCTGGACCCGGTGCTGGCCATCGTCGGCCCGGACGCCGATGCAGCCGCCTACGCTCAGGCGTATCAGGAACTGGGCCTGGACAAACCATTGACCACCCAGTTCGTGATGTACCTCAGCGACCTGCTGCACGGCGACCTGGGCAAAGCCCTGCTCACCGGGCACCCGGTGATCGACGACATCGTGCGGGTGTTCCCGGCGACCCTGGAACTGGCCACGCTGGCGATTCTGTTCGGCGTGCTCATCGGCCTGCCGCTGGGCGTTTACGCCGCCACGCATCAAGGCCGCAGCGGCGACCACATCGCCCGGGTGATCACCCTGTTCGGCTACTCCACACCCATTTTCTGGCTGGGCATGATGGCTTTTCTGGTGTTCTACGCCTGGCTGGGTTGGGCTGGCGGGGTGGGACGCATCGGCCTGGCATATGACGGCCTGATCGAAACCCGCACCGGCCTGCTGCTGATCGACACCGCACTGTCCGGTGACTGGGACGCCTTTCGCAGTGCACTGCGCCACATCCTGTTACCCGCGGTGATCCTCAGTTTCAATTCGGTGGCCTACATCAGCCGCATGACGCGCAGTTTCATGCTCGAGCAGCTGTCGCAGGAGTACATCATCACGGCACGGGTCAAAGGCCTCTCGCAGCGACGCATCGTCTGGGGCCATGCGTTCCGCAATATTCGCGTGCAGTTGCTGACCATCGTCGCCCTCGCCTACGGCGGTCTGCTGGAAGGCGCGGTATTGATCGAAACCGTCTTTGCCTGGCCCGGCTTCGGCCAGTACCTGACCAGCAGCCTGCTGCTCGGTGACATGAATGCGGTGATGGCCTGTGTACTGCTGATCGGTCTGATCTTCGTGATCCTCAACCAGATCAGTGACGCGCTTTATAAAGTCTTCGACCCGAGAACCCGCTGATGACGACTTCCCTTGCAAGCAGCGCCAAACCGCTCATCCACGCCCCGACGTCAAGCCTTGCAGCCTTCGCTGCCAGCGGCGTTCGCCTGATGCGTTTTCTGTTGCGCAACCCGATGACCCTGGCGGGCCTGATTGTCATCGTGACGTTGCTGATTGTTGCCCTATTCGCGCCGTGGATCGCCACCCATGACCCGCTCGCCCAGGACCTGTCTGCAGCCTTGCGCATGCCCGGCGCACAGCACTGGTTCGGCACCGATGAATACGGCCGCGATGTGTTCAGCCGGCTGGTGTACGGCTCGCGCATCACGCTGTACATCGTGATGCTGGTGACCGTGATCGTCGGCCCGATCGGCCTGTTGATCGGCACTGTTTCCGGCTATTTCGGTGGCTGGGTGGACAGCCTGTTCATGCGCATCACCGATATCTTCATCTCGTTCCCCAGCCTGGTGCTGGCGCTGGCGTTCATCGCCGCCCTTGGTCCGGGACTGGAGCACGCGGTCATCGCCATCGCCCTCACCGCCTGGCCGCCAATCGCACGCCTGGCGCGGGCCGAAACCCTGTCGCTGCGCAACGCCGATTTCGTTGTGGCGGTGAAGCTGCAAGGCGCCTCGGCAGTGCGGGTGATCGGTCGCCACATCATTCCGATGTGCCTGTCCTCGGTGATCATCCGCCTGACCATGAACATGGCCAGCATCATCCTCACTGCCGCGGCACTGGGCTTTCTCGGCCTCGGCGCTCAGGCACCGCTGCCGGAATGGGGCGCGATGATCTCCAGCGGCCGGCGCTACATGCTCGAAAGCTGGTGGCTGGTGGCGGCACCCGGCGCCACCATCATGCTGGTCAGCCTGGCGTTCAATCTGCTGGGCGACGGCCTGCGCGATGTGCTCGACCCGCGCAGCGAATGACCTGTATCGAATAACAAGCAGCGAATGACACGCAAAGAATAAAAATAACGGAGGCTCAAACCATGTCACAGATAAAGCTTGCGGTGGAAGATTTACGGGTCGAGTTCAGTCATGCGGGCAAGGTCACAGCGGCCGTCCGCGATGTGTCGTTCGCGCTGGGCCGCGAGAAACTGGCGATTGTCGGCGAGTCCGGCTCGGGCAAGTCCACCGTTGGCCGCAGCCTGTTGCGCCTGCACCCGGCAACGGCGAAGGTCACCGCCAAGACCCTGCGTTTTGGCGATATCAACCTGCTCGACTGCAGCGAAAAACAGATGCAGGGCATTCGCGGCCGGCGCATGTCGATGATCATGCAGGACCCGAAATACTCGTTGAACCCGGTGATCAAGGTGGGCGAACAGATTGCCGAGGCTTATCTGGCGCATCACAAGATCTCGAAAAGAGAAGCGCGCGAACGCACATTGGAGATGCTCGCCAAGGTGCACATTCGCGAACCGGCGCGGGTTTACGAGCTGTACCCCCACGAAGTTTCCGGCGGCATGGGCCAACGGATCATGATCGCAATGATGGTCATCACCGACCCGCAGGTGATCATCGCCGACGAGCCGACGTCGGCACTGGATGTGTCGGTGCGGCGCCAGGTGCTCAACGTCCTGGAAGAACTGGTCAGCGAGCGCGATCTGGGACTGATCTTCATCAGTCACGACCTGAACATGGTGCGCCACTTCTGCGACCGGGTGCTGGTGATGTATGCCGGGCGGGTGGTGGAATCGCTGAACGCCAACGAACTGGATCAGGCGCGCCATCCGTATACCTGCGGCCTGCTTGCCGCCCTGCCCAGCCTCGACCGCCCGCGCGCCAGCCTGCCGGTGTTGCAGCGCGATCCCCTCTGGCTCACTCACTGAGAACGCTCCCATGGCAATGATCACAGTCGATTCACTGAACCTGAGTTTCGGCACTGGCAGCGCGCTTAATCACGTGCTGCGTGACGTCAACCTGCGGGTCGAACAAGGCCAGTCGTTCGGGCTGGTGGGCGAGTCCGGCTCGGGCAAGACCACCGTGCTGCGCTGCCTGGCCGGGCAATATCAGCACTGGACCGGTGCCTTGAGCGTGGCCGGCCAGGCGGTGCAGCGCAAGCTCGACGCCAGCCATTACCGCACCGTGCAGATGGTCTTTCAGGACCCCTACGCCTCACTGCATCCGCGCCACACCATCGACGCTGCGCTCAAGGAGCCGCTGAGCATCCACACGATCGGCGATCGTGATCGGCGCGTCTGCGAGGTGCTCGACAAGGTCGGTCTCAACGAGAGTTTTCGTTTTCGCTACCCGCATCAGTTGTCTGGCGGTCAACGTCAGCGTGTGGCGATCGCACGGGCGCTGATTCTCGAACCCCGCGTGCTGCTGCTCGACGAGCCGACCTCGGCGCTGGATGTTTCGGTGCAGGCCGAAATTCTCAACCTGTTGGCCGACTTGCGCCGTCAGCAAGGCCTGACCTACCTGATGGTGACCCACGACCTGGGTGTGGTGGCGCACCTGTGTGACCGGGTGGCGGTCATGCAGCAGGGCCAGGTGCTGGAGACGCTCGACAGCAGCCAACTGGTCAACAATCAGGCTCGACACGAATATTCGCGCATGCTGATCCAGGCCAGTCGCGACATGGACCTGCGCCCGACGGGATGACCCGTCTTCCGGCGGGTGACCGCTGAAACCTGACACTTGCTGACGCCGTGAGCCCTGGCCGAAACGGCCACAGGATCCGGCTGCCTGCGATTTGTTCAAACACACCCAAAACGTCAACCCACAAGAATAAAAAAAATGAAAAAATCACTCGCTCTGCTCGCTTTTGCCACCCTGCTGCCCAGTGCATGGACCCATGCCGACAGCGCCTACATCAACTACCGCCACCAATACGCGGAAAGCACGCGCATGCATGCCGACCGGGTCAAATTCGGCAGCCGCCTGGACAGCGGCTGGGGCTTTGAAGGCGAGCTTAAATACAAGACCGCAGGCGACCGACAGGACGTTGCATTCGACAACACCGTCGGTAACGGCCACGAACTGACGACCAGCTATCAATATCGGCTCAATGACAAATGGATGCTCACCCCGTCACTGGCACTGGAAAGCATCGAGAAGTCCACGGCCTATAAAATGGGCCTCAAGCTGGGTTACAAAGTGAATGACCAGTTGAGCGTCTCGGGCCGCTATCGCTACGACTCGATCAAACTTGACCGCGACAAGGTCAACCACGACATGCCTGACAACCAGATGGACGATCAGTCGATCAATCGTTACGACGTCTGGGTCAATTACGCCAGCAAAGGCCCCTGGGCTTATGAGTATCAGTTCACCTACTTCGACGCCGATTACATCCGTTACGACAATGGCAGGACCGACTACGAACAGAACGCGGCCTTCAAATACAGGTGGGACAAGCACTGGGTGCCGTTCTTTGAGGTGGGCGACATCAAGGTGGACTCGGAAGACGACAAGCGCCAGCTGAGATTAAGGGTGGGGGTGCAGTACAACTTCTTATAGCGCAGATTGCGACGCGGAGTGTCACGGCACGCATTTCGCGAACGATCTGACTATCGTGCGACGCTCCGCGTCGCATGCGTTTCTGGACGCTCCGCGTCCGCTCTTGAATGCGCGGTGCGGCGCAGATCTGTGACGCGGAGCGTCACGCAAGGCATTCCCACGCGGAGCGTGCGGAACGATAACGCCTGAGTATGATTATCGTGCGACGCTCCGCGTCGCATGCGTTTCTGGACGCTCCGCGTCCGCTCTTGAATGCGCGGTGCGGCGCAGATCTGTGACGCGGAGCGTCACGCAAGGCATTCCCACCGGAGCGTGCGGAACGATAATCTCAACTATCGTACGACGCTCATCCTGAATCAGCTCAGTCGCTGTACAACGCCTGAGTACGGCGCAGGCGCATGCGGCTGCCGTTGAGGTGCAGGTACATTGCAGCGCGCGCGGCATCGACGTTGCCTTCGGCGATGGCGTTGTAGATTTGCCGGTGTTCGGCGTTGATCCCGGCAAGGTAGGCGCTGCGGTCGCTTTGCCCGGTGTAGGCCGAATTCATGCGGGTGCGCGGGATCAGCTTGGTGCCCAGGTGTTTCATGATGTCGATCAGGTAGGCATTGCCTGACGCCTTGGCGATCTTGAGGTGAAACTGAAAGTCGGCGTTGATGGTCGTCCCGGACTTCTGCGGCCCTTCGAGCAAAGCATCAAAAGCACGCTTCAGTTCCAGCAGCGCCTCCGGGCTGCGGCGCTGGGCGGCAAGACCGGCCGCCTCGACCTCAAGGCTCAGGCGAAACTCCAGCAGGTTCAGCACATCGGCAACGCTGGCGATGGTCGCCGGGCCGACGGAAAAACCTTCGGGCGGCGGCATGTCAAGGACGAATGTACCCACACCGTGGCGGGTTTCCACCAGCCCCGCCGCCTGCATCCGCGACAAGGCATCACGCACCACCGTGCGGCTCACACCTTCGGCTTCCATGATGTGGATCTCCGACGGCAGCTTTTCTCCGCGCACCAGCACACCGTCACGCATGCGCTGGGCAAAGCGGTCAACCAGGGTTTCTGCCAGGCGTCGATGGTTTTTTTGCGGGGAAAGCGCGTTGTCCGACATTGCAGCCTCAGTTCTGTCCGATACGCGAGTATAGGCTGCGATACCCGCACAAAACACGTTCCGAGTACGGTTATACTCAGCCCCCCCAAACGGACCGATCACCCTGCCATGGAACACTCCTCTTCCCCCAAAGGCCGCCGTTCCAGCCTGACCCAGCAACTGGTCGCCGAATTCGCGCGCAGGATTCGCGATGGCGAGATCCAGAGCGGCGAAAAGCTGCCCACCGAGCAGGTAATCATTCGCGAAAGCGGAGTCAGCCGCACCGTGGTTCGGGAAGCGATGTCGCGCTTGCAGGCCGAGGGGCTGGTGGAAACCCGCCACGGCATGGCACCTTTGTGGTCGATGCCTCGCAGCCCGGCCACTCCAGTCAGGACCAATCCTCCATCGGCACACCTGGCGATGCGGTGTCGATCATCGAGCTGCGCCTGAGCCTGGAGCCGGAATCAGCCGCCCTCGCCGCCCAACGGCGCACGCCCGAGCAACTCGACGCGATCCGCCAGGCGCTCGATGAACTGCACCGTTGCACGCGCCAAGGCAAAGACACCCTGCAAGCCGACTTCGAATTCCACCGGCAGATCTCGCTGTGCACCGCCAACAGCTTTTTTACCGACGTAATGAGCCAGTTGGGCAGCAGCATTCTGCCGCGCGCGCGCAGCGGCTTCGGCAACATCGCCTTGGCGCATGCCATAGATGACCCGGACATTCAGCGCCGCGAGCAGGAAAGCATCTATGAAGCCATCGCTCATCAGGACCGCGATGCCGCGCGCGCCGCGATGCGCCTGCATTTGATCAACAGCCTGCTGCGCGTGCGCGCAAAGCATTAGCTATCAAGAACCCTTATCGTTTACCATGCCGGCCGTCGGTTTCCGAGAGGAACTAACAGGGAATTCGCCAGCTTTGTTTCAAAGGCCAAAACGAAACTGCCCCCGCAACTGTAGGCATCGAGCCTGCTCCAAGACTGCCACTGGATTCAGATCCGGGAAGGCCGGAGCATGGTGATGACATGCCAGTCAGGAGACCTGCCGACCCGATTCAACCAACTAACCGGCGGGGTGTCCGGGAAGGACATCCGCACGCGTCGGCACCTTTTGCCGTGCCCGGTCATCTGCCGGGGATGTGTTTCCTGATGTGCATTGCGCCTTGGCACCTGCTCCAATGGAGACCGCATTTCATGTCGCTGCCCCGCCTCGCCGCAATCGCCGCCTGCCTGACGTTGTCTACCCTGACGTTCGCCGCCCCCACGCAGTATCCGCTGACCGTGGAAAACTGCGGTTCGACCCTGACGTTCGCGCATGCACCGACCAAAGCCGTGACCATTGGCCAGGCGGGCACTGAAATGCTCTATGAACTGGGGTTGGGCGACAAGCTGGTCGGCACCTCGCTGTGGTTCAACAACGTGCTGCCGCGCTTCAAGGCACAGAACGACAAGGTGGAGCGCCTGGCCGATAACGAACCGGGTTTTGAGGCGGTGATCGGCAAACGTCCCGAACTGGTGGTCGTGCAGCTGGAATGGATGGTCGGCAAACAGGGCGCAGTCGGTACCCGCGAGCAGTTTCATGATCTGAAAATCCCCACGTACATTCTGCCGTCCGATTGCGAAGGCAAAGACAACCTGGTCGGCGCCGATGGTACCCGCCTGGAGCCTTTTCGCATCGAGACCATCTACAAGAGCATCGAACAACTGGCGCAGGTTTTCGATGTGCAGGATCGCGGCGACGCATTGGTCGCGCAGCTGAAAACGCGCCTGAGCGCAGCGATTGCCAACGTCAGGCAGAACAAGGCTAACGATGTGTCTGCGCTGTTCTGGTTTTCCAGCTCCGAGATAGCCAGCGATCCTTTTGTAGCAGGCCGCAAAGGCATCCCGGACTTCATGCTCAACAGCCTGGGCATGCGCAACATCGTCCAGTCCGACGAAGAATGGCCAACCGTGGGCTGGGAAACCATTGCCAAGGCCAACCCGAGCATTCTGGTGATTGCACGCATGGACCGTCGCCGCTTTCCGGCCGACGACTACCTGAAGAAGATCGCCTTCCTCAAGAGCGACCCGGTGACGCGCAACATGGACGCGGTCAAGCATGACCGGATCGTGATCATCGACGCCGAGGGCATGCAGGCAGGTCTGCGCCTGTTCACCGGGTTCGAAGAACTGGCCGACGCCGCCAACCGTTTCAACGCCGCACGATGAGACTGCCTGTGGCGCTGGGCCATCTGCTCTGGGTTGCAGCCATCCTGGTGCTGGCAATCATGGTCGGCGCGGCGATTGGTGAAACCTCGATCAGCCTCGACGTGGTTTTTCAGGTGCTGGCCAACAAACTCTGGGCGGCCGGTTATGTGCTGGACCCTATCGACGAAGGCATCGTCTGGAATTACCGGCTGACCCGGGCCATCGTCGCGGCAGCCTGCGGAGCCGGCCTGGCGATTTGCGGCGTGGTGCTGCAATCATTGCTGCGCAACCCGCTGGCCGACCCTTATTTGCTGGGGATTTCCGCCGGGGCCTCGACCGGCGCGGTGCTGGTGGCCATTCTGGGCTTTGGCGCGGGGGCGATTTCCATGTCGGTCGGCGCGTTCGCCGGGGCCGTAGCGGCGTTTTCATTGGTCGCCCTGCTCGCGCATTCCTCACGGGGCACCACAGCGTCGGTGCAGATCATTCTGGCGGGTATCGCCGGTTCACAACTGTTCAACGCGCTGACCTCGTTCATGATCACCAAATCCGCCAGTTCCGAACAGGCTCGCGGCATCATGTTCTGGTTGCTGGGCAACCTCAGCGGGGTGCGATGGCACTCGGTGTGGCTGGCGGTGCCGACGGTGCTGGCCGGTTTGCTGGTGTGCCTCTGGTACAGGCGCGCGCTGGATGCCTTCACGTTCGGCAGCGACTCGGCCGCGTCGCTCGGCATTGCGGTGCGACGTGTGCAGATCATCCTGATCGCCACGGCAGCGCTGGTGACGGCGGTGATGGTGTCGATTGTCGGCTCCATCGGTTTTGTCGGGCTGGTGATTCCGCATGCGGTGCGCATGCTGGTCGGCGTGCGTCACGCGCGGCTGGTGCCGCTGAGCGCACTGAGCGGCGCGCTATTTCTGATCGCTGCGGATATCCTTTCGCGCACGATGATCAAAGGCCAGGCGCTGCCGATCGGGGTGATTACTGCGCTGATCGGCGCGCCGGTCTTCGCCTTGATTCTTGTCCGGGGCAACAGCACGCGATGAACGAGTTTGCGCAGTCGCCCCGCTCTTGCGTGCTCGGTTGCTCCGGGCTCGGCTATTCGGTGCGTGGCACGCCCCTGCTGAGCGATGTCGATCTGAGCATTGCCACAGGCGAGACACTCGCGGTGGTCGGCCCTAATGGTTCGGGCAAATCCACCCTGCTCAAGCTGCTGGCTGGCATTCAGAAGCCGGGCAGCGGCGCGGTCAGGCTGGGTGAGCAGGCACTCGCCGCGATGAGCCGCAGAGACGTGGCACGCCTGTTGGCGGTGGTCGAGCAGCAGGCCGAAACCAGCGACGCGGTGACCGTGCTCGACGCCGTCGAACTGGGCCGCACGCCCTGGCTGTCGGCACTGGAGCCGTGGAGCGCGAATGACGACGCCATCGTGCGTCAGGCCTTGCAGGATGTGGACATGCTGCACATGCAAAAACGGGCCTGGCACACCCTGTCCGGGGGCGAGCGGCAACGTGTGCACATCGCCCGAGCGCTGGCACAACGGCCGCAAATTCTGCTGCTGGATGAGCCGACCAATCATCTGGACATCCAGCATCAGCTCACTATTCTCGGCCTGGTCAGGGCTTTGCCGGTGACCACGGTGATTGCCCTGCATGACCTGAATCAGGCACTGGACTGCGACCGTGTCGCCGTTATGGAAAAAGGCCGACTGGTGGCGCTGGGCACGCCGGTCGAGGTACTGACGCCCAAGCGCCTACTGAGCACCTTCGGCGTCGTGGCGCACTGGCTGACCGACCCCTTCGATGGCGCGAAAATCCTGCGCTTGCGCTCGCGCTGAGGCAGCGCCGGTGGTCAGTCCATGACCTGCGCAAACCGGCAACAGGTGCGCCGCGCGGCCGGTGGCACTACAATGCGCGCTTTGCCCGCTGCCGGATCCCGTTGCCATGTCGTTACCCAAGCACCACCTGGAATTGCTCAGCCCTGCCCGGGATGTGACCATCGCCCGCGAAGCCATCCTGCATGGCGCCGACGCGGTATACATCGGCGGGCCGAGCTTTGGTGCGCGACACAACGCCTGCAACGAGGTCAGCGATATCGCCGAACTGGTGAAATTTGCCCATCGCTACCACGCGCGAATCTTCACCACGATCAACACCATCCTGCATGACGACGAGCTGGAACCGGCGCGCAAGCTGATCCATCAGCTCTACGATGCAGGTGTCGATGCGCTGATCGTCCAAGACCTCGGGGTCATGGAGCTGGACATTCCGCCCATCGAGTTGCACGCCAGCACGCAGACCGATATTCGCACCCTGGGCCGGGCGAAGTTTCTTGATCAGGCCGGTTTCTCGCAACTGGTGCTGGCCCGCGAGCTGAACCTGCAGGAAATTCGTGACATCGCCCGTGAAACCGACGCGGCCATCGAGTTCTTCATCCACGGCGCACTGTGTGTGGCGTTCTCCGGGCAGTGCAACATTTCCCATGCGCAAAATGGCCGCAGCGCCAACCGTGGCGACTGCTCGCAAGCCTGCCGCCTGCCGTACACGCTCAAGGATGATCAGGGCCGCGTCGTCGCTTTCGAAAAACACCTGCTGTCGATGAAAGACAACAACCAGAGCGCCAACCTGGGCGATCTGGTGGACGCTGGCGTGCGCTCGTTCAAGATCGAAGGTCGCTATAAAGACGCAGGCTACGTCAAAAACATTACCGCCTATTACCGTCAGCGTCTGGACGAGATTCTTGAAGACCGCCCGGACCTGGCGCGCGCCTCCAGCGGCCGCACCGCGCATTTTTTCGTGCCCGACCCGGAGAAGACCTTTCACCGTGGCAGCACCGATTACTTTGTCAGCGACCGCAAGATCGACATCGGCGCATTCGATACGCCGACGTTTACCGGCTTGGCAGTCGGCACCGTCGAGAAACTTGGCAAGCGTGACCTGATCGCTGTCACCCATGAGCCGCTGTCCAATGGCGACGGCCTCAATGTGCAGATCAAGCGTGAAGTGGTGGGCTTCCGGGCCAATATCTGCGAGCTCAAAGGCGAGTTTGAAGAAGAAGGCGAGAAGCGCTGGCGCTACCGAGTAGAGCCCAACGAGATGCCGGCGGCCCTCTCCCGCCTGCGCCCCAACCATCCGCTGAACCGTAACCTGGATCACAACTGGCAGCAGGCGTTGCTCAAGACTTCCGCCGAGCGCCGCATCGGCATTCAGTGGCAGGTTGCGTTGCGTGAAGATCACTTGAGCCTTAACGCGACCAGTGAAGAAGGCGTGAGCGTGATGGTCGGCCTGGACGGCCCGTTCGGTGCAGCCAACAAGCCCGAGCAGGCGCTGGATCAGTTGCGTGATCTGCTCATCCAGCTAGGCACCACGATCTACCATGCTCAGGACGTGGAACTGGATGCGCCTCAAGCGTTTTTCGTGCCCAATTCGCAACTCAAGGCACTGCGCCGCGATGCCATCGAGGCGCTGACCGAGGCGCGCATACAGGCTCACCCGCGCGGTGGACGCAAGGCAGAAACCACCCCGCCACCGGTTTACCCTGATTCGCACCTGTCGTTTCTGGCCAACGTTTACAACCAGAAAGCTCGCGATTTCTACCACCGCCACGGCGTGCAGTTGATCGATGCGGCTTACGAAGCGCATGAGGAAACCGGCGAGGTGCCGGTGATGATCACCAAGCATTGTCTGCGCTTCTCGTTCAACCTGTGCCCGAAACAGGCAAAAGGCGTGACCGGCGTGCGCACCAAGGTCGCGCCCATGCAGTTGGTGCAGGGTGACGAAGTGCTGACCCTGAAGTTCGACTGCAAGCCGTGTGAAATGCACGTGATCGGCAAGATGAAGGGCCACATCCTCGACCTGCCATTGCCCGGCAGCGCTGCGGCCAAATCGGTGGTCGGCCACATCACCCCGGAAGACCTGCTCAAGACTGCCCGCCAGCGTCATCCGCGCTGATCTTGCAACAAGGGGGCTGGTTCACTACGCGCCCCCCATACCCTTTCTACAGCACGCGTTCCATATGCGTCGTGTTCCACAGCGGATCGCTTTCCACATCGGTGACGGCAAAGCCCTGTTTTTCCCAGAAGCGAATAGCACCGGGTAGAAACGGGTGGGTGTGCAGGTACAGCACTTCTATTGCGCCCGCAGCGGCATGCGCCCAAAGCGCCTGACATAGCTGACTGGCCAGGCCGTCGCCGCGAAACTCTGGCGTGACATAAAGGCGCACGATCTCGACGGTCCGGCGCCCTGTGTAGTCGAGTTGCGCAAAGCGGTGGTCGTAAGGCAGGTAGCCGACTGCTGCGATGATCCGCTCGTCACAGCGGGCAATCAGAAATTTTCCGTCCTTGCCACTCAGGTAAACCTGTTCGAAACCGGCCAGATCAGGGGGTACGGTGATGGCGTCGAGCAACGGAAATATCTCGGCACGGGCACGCATGACGAAGTCGACGGTTTGCGGGATATCGGCGGGGTGCACTTCGGTGATGGTGATGTTCATGGCAACTGACTTGGCTGGGGGGCGCAGAGTAATACAAATGTTGCGCCAGGCATGAGTGGGCCGGCCGATTCGCGTGCCGGTGCTGGAGCGTGAGGAACAATAATCTCGACTATCGTGCGACGCTCCGCGTCGCATGCCGTTCTGGACGCTCTGCGTCCGATCTTGAGTGTGCGGCGCAACCTGTAACGGTTCTGCTATGTCAGTTGTATGTGTTCCGACTCAAGTCACCTTTTCGCCCCTCGGCGACTGACTTTGAAGGATCAAAGCAAGCAAAATCCCGGCTCCGTTTCCGGCCCGACTTCGTCGGGTTCCTTCGCCCTGACGCTGAGCGTCACAACCTGAATCACCACGCGAAGCATTATCTCGACCGCATTTGAGACAGCGAACAGGTCATACGCACCAATCCAGGGCAATACCGGAGCGGACTGTGCAGGCATATTACCCCGCAAACACCCCGACAACGCAGCGAGGCGGCCCCAGCCACAAACTGGCACAACCTCTGCATGACTCGACATAACCCTACCCTGAATGTGGTCGGGCTTGCTCCGGTTGATCGATGTCGATCGCCAGTCTCGTAGAGGCCAGAGGGCTATTGAGGTGCATCCGGCAACGTCGCTCGATGGCGCTCAGAAACTCCACTAAGAGAACAGGCAAAGGCGCCTGGGACCGAAAGGTTCCGGGCGCCTTTTTTTTGCTTCAAAAAACCTGATTGGCCTTGGCCGGGACTCGCTATGAACACCACAGTCTTCCCCCGCACTGATGTAAAAACCCTGATCGTCGTCGGTAATGGCATGGTCGGTCATCATTGCGTCGAGCAGTTGATCGAAGGCGGCGCGCTTGAGCATTATCGTATTCACGTTTTCGGCGAGGAGTCTCAGCGTGCCTATGATCGTGTGCACCTGTCCGAGTATTTCACCGGGCGCGATGCCGAATCGCTGGCCATGAGTGAAATGGCCTTGTACGAGCAAGCCGGCCTCACCTTGCACCTGGGCGTACCGGTGCTGGAGATCGACCGTGGCCGTCACGAGATCATTACCGCAGAAGGCTGTTTCTGTTACGACAAACTGATCCTGGCCACCGGTTCCTATCCGTTCGTGCCGCCTATCGAAGGCGCGCAGGGTAATTCCCGGCTGGTCTACCGCACCCTCGAAGACCTGGACACCATTCGTTACGCCGCCTCTAAAGCAAAACGCGGCGTGGTGGTTGGTGGTGGCTTGCTGGGGCTGGAGGCGGCCAATGCGTTGAAGTCACTCGGCCTTGAAGCCCATGTCGTCGAATTTGCCCCGCGCCTGATGCCGGTGCAGCTGGACGAGCACGGCGGTGCCGCGCTGAAAGCGCGCATCGAAGCGTTGGGGGTCGGTGTGCATCTGTCCCGCGCCACGCAATCGATCAGCGACGGCAAGCAATATCGCTATCGGATGAATTTTGCCAACGACGAATTTCTGGAAACCGATCTGATCGTGTTTTCCGCCGGTATTCGTCCGCAGGATTCGCTGGCCCGGCAGTGCGCGCTGGAACTCGGCCCGCGCGGCGGTGTTGCCATCGACGAACACTGCCGCACCAGCGACGCCGATATCTATGCAATTGGCGAATGCGCGGCCTGGAACGGCAGTGTGTTCGGTCTGGTTGCCCCCGGCTATCAGATGGCCCGTGGCGTGGCAGCGCAGTTGTGCGGAAAAGAAACCGACGCGTTCTTCGGCGCCGACATGTCCACCAAGCTCAAACTGCTGGGCGTAGACGTGGGCTCTATCGGTGATGCGCACGGTGCGCTGGCCGGGGCCGTAAGCTATCGCTTTATCGACGAGGCCAGCGGCAGTTACAGGCGCCTGGTGGTGTCGGCCGACGGCAAGCAGGTGCTCGGCGCTGTGCTGGTCGGCGACAACAGTTATTACGACACACTGCTGCAGTACGCGCAGAACGGCATCACCCTGCCAGCCGACCCGTCCAGCCTGATCCTGCCGCGTGGCGAAGGTGCGCCGACGCTGGGCGCCGATGCCCTGCCCGCCACAGCGACCATCTGTTCCTGTCATAACGTCAGCAAAGGCTCGATCTGTTCAGCCATCGACAATGGCTGCACCGACCTGGCCGGGATCAAGGCCTGCACCAAGGCCGCCACCGGTTGCGGCGGCTGTACGGCGCTGCTCAAGCAGGTGTTCGAACATGAACTGATTGCCCGTGGCGTGGCGGTGGACAAGAGCCTCTGCGAACACTTCGCCTACACCCGCCAGGAGTTGTACTCGATCGTGCGCGTCGAAGGCATCGAAAGCTTCGATGAACTGCTGGATCGGCACGGCAAGGGCGCGCATGGCTGCGACATCTGCAAGCCTGCGGTCGGCTCGATTCTCGCCTCATGCTGGAACCGTCCGATCACCGAGCCTTCGCTGGTGCCATTGCAGGACACCAACGACACGTTCATGGCCAACATGCAGAAAAACGGCACTTACTCGGTCGTGCCGCGCATTCCAGGTGGCGAAATCACCCCCGACGGGTTGATCGCGATTGGCGCGGTGGCCAAGAAATACGACCTGTACACCAAGATCACCGGCGGCCAGCGTATCGATCTGTTTGGCGCGCAATTGCACGAGTTGCCAGACATCTGGAGCGAGTTGATCGCCGCCGGTTTCGAGACCGGGCATGCCTACGGTAAATCGACCCGCACGGTGAAGTCCTGCGTCGGCAGCACCTGGTGCCGCTATGGCGTGCAGGACAGCGTCGCCATGGCGTTACGCATCGAAGATCGTTACAAGGGCCTGCGTTCGCCACACAAACTCAAGTTCGCAGTGTCCGGCTGCACCCGCGAATGCGCCGAAGCACAGAGCAAGGACGTTGGTGTGATCGCCACCGAGAATGGCTGGAACCTGTACCTGTGCGGCAACGGCGGCATGCGCCCGCGCCACGCCGAGCTGTTCGCCACTGATCTGGATGACGAGACCCTGATCCGTTACATCGACCGCTTCCTGATGCTCTACATCCGCACCGCCGACAAGCTGCAGCGCACCTCGGTGTGGCGAAAAACACTGGAAGGTGGCCTGGACTACCTCAAAGCGGTGATTCTCGATGACAGCCTGGGCCTGGCAGCCGAGCTTGAATCGCAGATGCAACTGGTGGTGGATCGCTACGAGTGCGAGTGGGCCAATGCCCTCAAGGACCCGGAAAAACTCAAGCGCTTCCGCACCTTCGTCAACGACGGGCGCAGCGACCCCGACGTGCACTTCGTCAAGGAACGCGCTCAGCGTCGCCCGGCAAAACCTGAAGAACTGGCGCTTATTCCGTTGTTCAAGGAGGTGGTGTAATGAATTCGCCTGAAACAACGTGGACTGAAGAAAACAGCTCTTGCGCGCTGCATCTGCACTGGTATGCCCTGTGTGAGCGCAAGGACCTGGTCGCCAATTCCGGCGTGGTGGCCTGGCTGGACGGGAAACAGTTAGCGCTGTTCTATCTACCTGACACAGCGCAAGGAGAGCAATTGTTTGCCATCGACAACCGCGACCCGAAATCCGGTGCGAATGTGATCGGACGTGGGCTGACTGGCCAGATTGCGGGTGAGCTGGTTATTGCCTCGCCGCTGTACAAGCAGCATTTTCGCCTGCACGACGGCAGTTGCATCGAGTACCCGGAACAGCGCCTGGAAGTCTGGCCGGTGCGCCTGAACGGCGAACGGGTGGAAATTGCGGTCTAGGGTCTGAGCGACAACCTGATCACTGACAGATCAGGTTGTCGCGGGGCTGCCAGCGGCTTACTTGAGTTCAGACACCAGCGATGTGTTGAAGCCCGCCGGGTCTTCCATCTGTGGAGCATGACCCATGCCCTTGAACTCGACGAGCCTGGCGCCCGGAATCATCTGCGCGACCTGCTTGCCCAGCACCTTGTACTGACCGATTCTGGCCTTGACCTCCGGCGGCGCGATGTCGCTGCCGATGGCCGTTGTATCCGCATCGCCGATCATCAACACGGTCGGCACCTGCAACTTTGCAAACTCGTAGAACACCGGCTGGGTGAAAATCATGTCGTAGATCAGCGCCGAGTTCCAGGCAACGATCTTGTGCCCCGGCCCCTTGTTCAGACCGGCCAGCATATCCACCCATTTGTCATACTCGGGCTTCCAGCGGCCGTCGTAATAGGTCTTCTGCTCGTAGGCGCGAATGCCCTCGGCGGTGGTTTTCAGCTCGCGTTCGTACCATTGATCGATACTGCGATAGGGCACGCCGAGCGCCTTCCAGTCCTCCAGCCCGATCGGGTTGACCATCACCAGTTTTTCGGTCTGTTTCGGGTACATCAGTGCGTAGCGTGTGGCCAACATGCCGCCAGTGGAATGGCCGACAACCGAGGCCTTGTCGACACCCAGCTTCTCAAGCAGCGCGTGGGTGTTCATCGACAGTTGCTGGAAGCTGTACTGATAGTGCTCGGGTTTGGTCGAGGTGCAGAAGCCGATCTGGTCCGGCGCGACAACCCTGTAGCCCGCAGCACTCAACCCCTTGATGGTGTCTTCCCAGGTGGCGGCGCAGAAGTTCTTGCCATGCATCAGCACCGCAGTGCGACCATTGGCCTTGCCGGTGGGTTTGACATCCATGTAGCCCATTTCCAGAGACTGGCCCTGCGACTCGAACGGGAATTTCAGGAGCGGATGAGGATAATCGAAGCCTTCCAGTTGCTGACCGTAGCTTGGCGTTTCAGCCAGCGCCGTGGCTGATAGCGTCAGAGACATCAACACACCGGCAATCTTTGCAGCCCGCATAAGGGGCACCTCCTGTAAATGGAATCAAATGCTTGAACCGCCGGACCGCTGGCGGCAGACCTGCAAGTAGACCCTGTTTCCCACAACAGATTCGCCCTTTTCCTACTGACGAACCGTAAGCAGACGTTTCGTCAGGCACGTCCGTAGAGGGCAAAAGGCTGGACGCTTGCGGCAGCGCTTGCCTAGACTGAGCCGTCTGTTAGGCTCTGTACGAAAAGTCGGCGAGCGAAGGTCAGGCAAGGCAAAAACAGGCGAGGAAGCGGAGTCTACGGGTTGTAAATGAGCATTCCGAGCCTGTTTTTAACGCAGCATCACCGAGCGCAGCCACTTTTCGTACAGAGCCTAGGGGCCGTCGTGGCCAGCAGGGCATGATGCCAAGGAATAGCAATGAATCGAAACGAGCTGCGCAAAGCCGACATCAATCTGATGGTCGTCTTCGAGACCTTGATGCAGGAACGAAACGTGACTCGCGCAGCGGAAAAGCTGTTCCTTGGCCAACCCACGATAAGCGCCGCCCTGAACCGCCTGCGCAACCTGCTCAATGACCCGCTGTTCATCCGGGTTGGCCATCGCATGGAGCCCACCGCCCGCGCCCACGAAATTCTCAAGCACCTCACGCCCGCGCTGGACGCCATGTCCACGGCGCTGAGCCTGACCACCGATTTCGAGCCTTCGGTCAGCAAGATGACCTTCCGCATCGGCTTGAGCGATGACGTCGAATTCGGCTTGCTGCCAGCCATGCTCAAGGCCATCCGCGAGGAAGCGCCGGGGGTGGTGATTGTGGTCAAGCACGTCGATTACCTGAATATTTCCGAGGTGCTGATGTCCGGCGACATCACCGTAGGTGTCTGCCTGACCCGCGAGCTGCCGGCCAATGCCAAGCGCAAGACGCTGCGCAATGTGCAGCCGCGCCTGGTGCGGGCCGACAAGCCTTCAGGCCCCATGAGCATGGACGAATACTGCTCGCGCCCGCACGTTGTGGTGTCGCATGTGGCGAGTGTCAGCAGCTTTGCGGATGAATGGCTGACTGCGCTGGGTCGCAAGCGCCAGGTAGTGTTGTCGGTACCACAGTTCGCCACCCTGCCCGCGCTGATGGCCGGCACTGACCTGATTTCGGGGTTGTCCGACTACGCGGCAAGCGCCATGAGTGCGCTGGGGCTGCTGTATGACGAGCCACTGCCCTTCCCTACGCCGGGGCTGGACCTGTCGATGACATGGCTGAGTGTGATGGACAGCGACCCTGCCGAGCGCTGGTTGCGCAGCAGGATCGAGGCATTCATGAGCGAGCGCCGGGAGGCGCCCGCCCTGGCCGGTTGATCAGCCGAAACGACCGGTGATGTAATCTTCGGTCTGGGTCTTGGAGGGTTTGGTGAAGATGGTGTCAGTGTCGCCATGCTCGATCAGTTCGCCCATGAACATGAACGCCGTGTAGTCCGAGCAGCGCGCCGCCTGTTGCATGTTGTGGGTCACGATGATCACGGTGAACTGCTCTTTGAGCTCGGTGATCAGTTGTTCGATACGACCGGTCGAAATCGGATCGAGCGCGGAAGTCGGCTCATCCAGCAGCAACACCTGCGGGCGCAGCGCGATGGTACGGGCGATACACAGACGCTGCTGCTGACCGCCGGACAGACCGGTCGCGCTCTGTTTAAGCTTGTCCTTGACCTCATCCCACAATGCGGCACCACGCAGAGCTTGTTCGACGCGATCTTCCATTTCGCGGCGCGACAGTTTTTCGTGGTGCTTGATGGCGTAGGAAATGTTGTCGTAGATCGACATCGGGAACGGCACAGGCTTCTGGAACACCATGCCCACATGACTGCGCAGGCGGTTCATCGAATAGCCCGGCGCCAGGATGTTCTCGCCATTGAGCAGCACTTCGCCGCGCGCTTCCTGTTTCGGGTACATCGCGTAGATACGGTTGAATACGCGCAGCAGGGTCGATTTACCGCAACCCGACGGGCCGATGATCGCAGTGATGCGCTTCTCGGGAATGGTCATGTCGATGGACTTCAACGACTTCTGGTTGTTGTAGAAAAACTCCAGACCGCGCACTTGGATCTTGGTTTTTTCGTTGGCCAGGGAAAGGTTGTTCATCAGGACGCCCTATTGCGCAGAAGAATTAAGCGAGACAGCAGACTCAGTATCAGTACGAACAGCGTCATGACCAGTGCACCGGCCCATGCGAGGGAGTGCCAGTCTTCAAACGGGCTCATTGCGTACTGGAAAACCACCACCGGAACACTGGCGATTGGTTTGAGCAGATCGCTGCTCCAGAACTGGTTGCCGAAAGCGGTAAACAACAGCGGCGCGGTTTCGCCGGTGATACGTGCCAGCGCCAGCAGGACACCTGTGACCACGCCCGCCTTGGCGGCGCGCAGAACGATTTGCAGGGTCAGCTTCCATTGCGGCACACCCAGTGCCAGCGCAGCTTCACGCATGGTCGAGGGTTGCAGTTGCATCATTTCGTCGGTGGTGCGCACCACAACCGGGATGACCAGCAGCGCCAGCGCCAAGGCACCGGCCAGTGCCGAAAAGCCCACCTGATGGCCTGTGACCGCGTTGAGCGGCAACACCACAACGGTGTAAACGAACAGGCCGAGCACAATGGACGGTGCCGACAGCAGGATGTCGTTGATGAAGCGCACAGTGTTGCCCAACTTGGTGTAGCGGGCAAACTCGGCCAGCCAGATGCCGGCCATCAGGCCGATCGGTGTGCCGATCAGCAGGCCGATGCCGGACATCAGAACGCTGCCGTAGAACGCGTTGGCCAGACCACCCTCAGTGCCAGGTGGTGGCGTCATGCCGGTAAACAACTGCAGGTTGAGCGCATCGATGCCTTTGATGATAGTGGTCAGCAGGATCCAGACCAGCCACAACAGGCCAAACGCAGTGGCGCCACAACTGAGCACCATCGCAATCTTGTTCTTGAAATTGCGAGCCCGGTAAATACGCTCGCTGCCCGTCATGTCCTTACTCATAACCCCTCCTTACGCGAAAGGCGCGACAGCATCAGACGTGCAAGGGCCAGCACGATGAAGGTGACGATAAACAGCAGGAAGCCCAGTGCAATCAATGCCGAACGGTGCAAGTCGGTGTAGGCCTCGTTGAACTCGTTGGCGATCACCGAGGCAATGGAACTGCTCGGCATCATCAGCGATGCAGAGAACTGGTGGGCGTTACCCAGTACGAAGGTCACTGCCATGGTTTCGCCCAGCGCGCGTCCCAAACCGAGGAAAATGCCACCGACCACTGCCGAACGGGTGTAAGGCAGCACGATGTCCCAGACAACTTCCCAGGTGGTGCCACCCAGTGCGTAAGCAGACTCCTTGAGCGCAACGGGCACGGTGCGGAAAACTTCCTGCATGACCGAGGTAATGAACGGGGTAATCATGATCGCCAGTACGATACCGGCGGTCAGCATGCCGATGCCCAATGGCGGGCCTTGGAACATCGGGCCGATCAGCGGCAGTGCGCCGAGGTTTTCGGTGATCCAGGGTGACAAGTGCTCAGCCATGAACGGGCCGAACACGAACAGCCCCCACATGCCGTAGATGATCGAAGGTATCCCTGCCAGCAATTCGATTGCAGAGGCAATCGGCATCCGCAGCCAAGGCGGAGCCACTTCGGTCAGAAAGATCGCAATGCCGAAACTCACCGGAACGGCGATCAGCAAAGCCAGAAAAGAGGTCACCAGGGTACCGTAGATCGGAACCAGCGCGCCAAACTTGCCGGCGTTCACGTCCCACTCGGTGCTGGTCAGAAACTCAAACCCGAAGGTCTGAAATGCCAGACTGCCGCCCCACAGGGTCGACAGGGCGATACAACCCAGCAAAGCAAGCACCAGCATCGCTGCGGCCTGCAATGAACGCTTGAACCACAGGTCATGACGATGATCCCGTTTGGCGCGTTTCTCGCCCTCGGACTCACCAGCGGAGACATTCGCGGACAGGTATTGGGTGTTTTCAGTCATGTTGAGGCCACTCGCAAGGAAAAGCCCCTGTCACCGAGCCGATATCGCGGCTGATGACAGGGGTGGTACGGGTTGAATCACTTACTTGGTGAATTCCGTTTTCCAGTAGTTCTCTACGCGATCAACCAGCGATTTCGGCAAAGCGACATAGTCCAGTTTCTCGGCCTGTTGCTGGCCGTTTTCCAGGGACCATTTGAAGAAGTCGAAAGCAGCAGCGCTTTTCTCTTCGTTCTTGGCTTTCTTGTACATGATGATCCAGGTGGTAGCGGTGATTGGCCACGCGGTGTCACCCGGAGCGTTGGTCATGATCAGGTTGAAGTCCTTGGCATCTTCCCACTTGGCCGAGTCGGCAGCAGCAGCAAAAGCCTTGGCGTCTGGCTTGATGAATTTGCCGGCAGCGTTCTTCAACTGGGTGTAGGACAGCTTGTTGGTGACCGCGTACGAGTACTCGACGTAGCCGATCGAACCCTTGATCTGCTTCACGTAGGCAGAAACACCTTCGTTACCTTTACCGCCCACACCGGCAGGCCATTGCACGGTCGAACCAAACTTCAGCTTCTCGTTCCACTCCGGGCTGACTTTGCTCAGGTAGTTGGTGAAGTTGTAGGTAGTGCCCGAGCCGTCCGAACGGTGAACAACAGTGATCGCGGTCTCAGGCAGCTTGACGCCTGGGTTCAGAGCGACGATTGCAGGGTCGTTCCACTTCTTGACTTCGCCCATGAAGATCTTGGCAAGCAATGCGCCGTCCAGTTTCAACTCACCGCTTTCAACGCCTTCGACGTTGACGATCGGCACGATACCGCCGATCACGCTCGGGAACTGACCCAGGCCACCGGCTTGCAGGTCCTCAGCGGACATCGGGGCATCGGATGCGCCGAAGTCAACGGTAGCCGCCTTGATCTGAGCGATACCACCGCCCGAACCGATGGACTGGTAGTTGATGCGATTTTTGGAATCGTTGCTTTTGCTGTAGTCCTGGGACCACGCCGAAATAACCGGGAAAACGAAACTCGAACCAGCGCCGGTTACGTCAGTCGCGTGGGCCACACCGCTGAGGCACAGCGAAGCGATCAGAAGCGACAAGCGTTTTTTAGTCAGCAGTATCACGGTAATACCTCAGTCCAGGAGATTGTGTGGTGGCCCAGTTAAGGAGGCCCGAGGCGGATTTAAAACCTGAAATGTTGCTGTTTAATGACAATCAAACGAATCGTGTAGGACCGGGAACTTTTTTGATGCTGTTTTTATGCGTTGACGGCAGCTATGAATCTGCTATCGCCTAGTGTTTACGGGGCAGTCACCACACCGCATGCTGAATAGCGTTATGCCACCCCTAAGGAAATGGCAGAACGCCACCTACGTTATAAAAGTGTAAGAAAGTGTGCATTTTAATAATCGACCTGAGCGACCTGTCGGTCACGTTATAGCCAAATAAGCTAAAAACCCGGTTCAAGTCGCCTGATCAGGCGCAATAAATCAGCGACTGCGCTAGCTGCGTTGCACGGCCAAAGAATCGCGGAGAAAATACCGTTCGTCGGGTTCAAGGGCACCTATGGCCACTGGCCAATGACCAATGTGGGTACTTTAAAATAACGGAGTAAACATCATGATCAAGACCAAACTGACTGCCCTCACCCTGGCTGGCCTGATGGCTGCTGTTTCAGGTGTCGCCTTCGCCGAGTCGACAACTACTACACCTGAAACGCCGATCAACAAGAACGCGACCAAACTGCCGGGCACCAACACCCAGCCAATGGACCGCACCTCGTCCGAAACTCCGGGCGCACAGACTGAAAGCAAGGAAGCGGCTGCTGAACGCTCGATGAAGCACGACAAGACTCATGGTAAGCACGACAAAAGCAACGTTACCGAGAAAACCAAGACTCAGTAACGCGGCAGCGCGAGCGGACAGGGACATGCCCTGCCCGCTGCTCGGTGACCCTCCTGTGTAGCACCCATTTCCGTGCTGACGCTCGATGGCTGTAGCAACCACACTCGTAGAGGTTTTCATCATGATGGATAAACGACTGGCAGCATTGAGTCTCTCAACACTGCTGGCGTGTGCCAGCGCCGGTGCCATGGCGGGCGCGACCGGCCCGACTCATCCAGACAGCGGCATGCAGCCGCTGCCGGGAACCGGTACCGGTATTGAAAAGAACGTCGACGGTACCAGCCCTGGCGCACCGGGTACCAGCCCCGGCACCAAAGGCATGGACCCGGAACCGGCTCGCAAAGACGGCATGAATGGCCAGCCACATGATTCAAAAAAGGCGACTGACATGGGTCATGACGACGACAAGGCGCCTTGATTGATCGACACTTCGACTTCGGGGCTTTCCATAGCCCATTGCACGTAACACACCTCCACCGGCATGCCATGCTCGGCACAGAAGTCCAGCCAGCGCAGTTGGTTGTCCTGGAGGCGATCACCTGGCCCCTTTACCTCAATCATTCGGTAACCGCGCTGCTCCGGGAAAAACTGGATCAGGTCGGGCATTCCTGTGCGATTAGCCTTTATGTCCTGCAGCAGACGCCGAAACCACAAACGCAGATGATCTGCCGGCAGGCAATGCAGCGCCTGCTCCAACAACTGCGGTGTCAGTGCCCCCCAGAATACGAAGGGTGATTGCAGGCCGGACTTGCTTTGGAAATGCTCGCGGATGGTTACCCGATAATCATTCGATTCCAGTTGCAGCAGACACTCATCGAACAGCGCTGCCCGACGCTGGTAAAAATCCGGACTGTAAAGGTCGCTGGGGGCGCTGTGAAACGGATGAAAGAACGCACCCGGCAAGGGCGCAAAAATCGCCCGCCAGCACAACAGGCCAAACAGCGAATTGATCAGCGTGTTCTCGACGTAGTGCACTTCCCCGCCCTGCTGTTCTTCGAGGTGCAGACGTATCAGACGCTCGACGCTGGTTCCGGGTGATGGCGTGACCTGCACGTCCAGCCGCGAAACAACCCGCGCAGCCGGTCGACGCGCTGCGGTCAGGCCGAGCTTGCGTTGCAGGCGTGGCGTGCCCCGTGACAGATGCTGAACCTCAGCGTCGCTCTCCGGTGCAAGCCCGGCCTGCTCCACCAGCGCCATCGCCTCGGTGTATTCGGCGTTGCGTTCCAGCACGCGAATTTGCCGCGAGCGCGCCCCCGGATAGTTGGACTGACGGTACACCGACAAGGCCAGCGGCCAGTCCTGCAAGCGCTCGGCGTGTTGCCCGATGCGGTACAACAGTTTGGCGCGGCGCATGTTCAGCCACGGGTTACTGCATTCGATGGCGATGGCGCGCTCGGCCAGCGCATGCAACTCGACGCAGGTTTCCAGTGCTTCCCGGCAGGCGTGCAGTTGCAGGCAGACGTTGATGTCGTCGCGCTGGTTGATACCGCGCGAGTCGGCCGAAAACTCGACTTTTTCGTACCGATAGATACCCAGATCGGCCAGAACGAATTCCGACCATTCCTGATACAGGTTGCCGAAATACAGCAATCGCAGGCGATCACAGAGCGGCATTATCTTCAGGCCGAACACTGCATCGGGTAGCAGCGGATGCCATTGTTCAAGCGGCTGCGCTGTTTCATACAACGGCTGCAGGCGCTCCAGCCATTCATGCTTGCGCTCCGGACCTTTGACGGCGTGGGCCTTGAAGCACTGGCTCAGCTCGTCCCGGCGCAGCAACTGGAACAGCTCGCTCAGGCCCAATGGCGGGCTGGTGTCGACCCAATCCTGTTGCAACAGCGGCAACACGGCCTGGTGGGGGTCACCGATCTCGGCATAACTCAGTTTACTGGCCCGAAACATCACGCCTTTGCGCATCACCATGCGTACCAGCAGGCCTTGGGCAGGCATTGGCAGACCAGCGAACTCGGTGATAAAGCGACGCTCGGACGCATCGAGCAGATCGTCGTAACGCTGCGCGATCCAGCCGAGCACCTGGCGGAAGTTTTCCAGGTAATAAAACGGGTTGTCGAGAGGTGAAGTATTCAAGGCCAGTGCCACACAGCATATAGACAGACCTGCCAAGGATACTGGTTATCCGTACAGATTCCAGCGCAAAACCCTTTGCTTGCCTGTCGGCCGATCAATGGCGCGTATCGTTGCCAGGCCATCAGTCGTAGTATTGGCGGGATATTGTTGGCAGCAGAGAGTCGGGTATGCAAGCGCCATTGGTTTATCTGGCTGGGTTCGACGTGTTTCGACCCGATGCGATCGAGTACGGTCGCTACCTCAAGGCGTTGTGCGCGGCGCATGGGCTTGAAGGGCTGTATCCGTTCGACAGCGAGGTGACGCCGGGGCAAACGCTGCATGAAACCGCGCGGCAGATTTATGCGATGAATGTCGCGATGATTCAGCGCTGTTCTGCGGTGCTGGCCAATCTGAATGTGTTTCGCGGCCTGGAGCCGGACTCGGGCACTGCGTTTGAAGTGGGTATGGCTGTGGCGTTGAACAAGCCGGTGTGGGTGTACTTTGAGCCGGTGGCTTCGCTGCGCGAACTGGTCGTTCATGACGACAACGGTCTGGACCGGAACGGTTTTACGGTTGAGGACTTTGAACTGCCGCGTAATCTGATGCTCGCCTGCAGTTGGGCGGGAACCAGTTCGACGGTGGAGCTTGGGGCTGAGGCGCTGGCGAAGTACTTGAGTGAGCGTGTTTGATTATTGTCGGTATTTAGACCTCTCATCGTTATCTCAACTATCGTGCGGCGCAGGTCTATGACGTGGTGCGTCGCACAGCGGTTCTGCGATGTCAGTGATATTTGTTTACGACTCAAGTCACCTTTTCGCCCCTCGGCGACTGACTGTGAAGGATCAAAGTCAGCAAAATCCCCGCTCCGTTTCCGGCCCGACTTCGTCGGGTTCCTTCGCCCTGACACTGATCCGGGGGTCGCTGCAACGGGCCATCCTTGGCCCGGTGCAGCTTGCTCGGCGTCCTGCCTCGCATCCCCCGGATCAGCGCCAGGGCTCAGCCGTCACTTACGTCGCACTCTGCGTCGTCAGTGCCATTGCGATAAAAAAGCGTTTTTTCAACTATCGTGCGACGCTCCGCGTCGCATGCTGTTCTGGACGCTCTGCGTCCTCTTTGTGGCGCTTCGCGCCACATGTTGGTTCTGCGAGTCAGTGAGATTCGGGCTCGACTCAAGACACCTTTTCGCCCCTCGGCGACCTACTTTGATGGGGCCAAAGTAGGCAAATGTATGGTCAGCCCACCTCCTGCAATCGCAGTTCGATGAGCGGTAAAGCATGCTTGCGCTAATGTATCCGGGCTCATTCTGGGCAATTTCGCTGCCCGGCCCTTGATGAGTATTCGCCGCCTTACTGTCCTCAAAAATCCCTAAAGCCTCGAAGGCTGCTTTGCCTATCAGGTTTTCAGTCTGGCCATGAGCTGTTTATCGTCATCATCACTGCGTCGCAAAAGCCGGTACGCCTATGTCCTACTCAGATCATTGATGCGTTGTAAGTGCTACCTCGTCTGAGCACCGCCCATACGATTCTTGCCAGCTTGTTCGCTAAAGCACATGCCACCTTGTTCGGATGCTTGCGTGCCAACAAGTCTCTTACCCACTGCCCAAGGGCATTATCGCGGCGTTCTATTCGAATCATGAGCGCTCGAGAACCTTGCACCAACAAGGTTCGCAGGTGCCTGTCACCTCGCTTGCTGATACCCAGCAATACGGGTCTCCCGCCTGTAGAGAACTGTCTGGGAACCAGCCCCAGAAAAGCGGAAAGGTCTCGTGAGGCTCGAAAATTGGAAGCGTCACCCAGATCCGCTACAAATGCGCTGGCGGTAATAGGACCAATGCCAGGAATCGTCATCAAGCGTGTACCAGCATCGTCTTGCGCCAGTTGCTGCTTGATTTGCGCATCACAGGCCTTTATTTCGGTATCAAGGCGATGAATATCCTCCAGCAAATGCTCCATGACCCTTTTGAACTGCAGCGGCAGGTCGCTACGTGAATCGTCAATCAGCTCAGGCACTTTGGCGATCGCTGCCTTGGTGGCTGGCAAGGCAATTCCGAACTCAAGCAAAAAACCATGCACCCTGTTGATGGCTTCAGTACGGTGGCAAACCAGTGACTCGCGAAGACGATGTTGTACAGAAAGTACCTGCTGCTCCACAGTCTTGACGGCAACGTAATGAGTACGTGGTCTGGAGGCCGCCTCGCATATAGCTTCGGCATCGATGAAGTCATTCTTGTTGCCCGTCACGTAGGGCTTCACATGTTGCGGAGCAATCAACTTCACCCGGTGCCCCAGCGAGGCGAGTTTCCTGGCAAGCCAGTGAGAGCCACCGCACGACTCCATTGCAATGGTGCAGGGTTCAATCTGAGCCGCAAACTGCAGAAGGCGATTGCGATTGAAGCACTTGCGTAATACTTGGTGGCCGCCTGCATCATGGCCTATGAGGTGAAAACTGTTTTTACCAATGTCGATGCCTAAGAGCTTGAGGCCGTTTTTCATGAGTGATCTCCTCGACGTTAGAGAGAAACCCGGAAAGTGTAGACACTCCGGGTTTCTCGGATCGGGCTGACCATCTCATTAGCCCGCAGCTCCGTTTCCGGCCCGACTTCGTCGGGTTCCTTCGCCCTGACACTGATCCGGGGGTCGCTGCAACGGGCCATCCTTGGCCCGGTGCAGCTTGCTCGGCGTCCTGCCTCGCATCCCCCGGATCAGCGCCAGGGCTCAGCCGTCACTTACGTCGCACTCTGCGTCGTCAGTGCCATTGCGATAAAAAAGCGCTTTTGTTTATGTGCAGTGATTCCGGATAAGGCATGACGTTGCGCTGTAGCAAGAATCTGACGCGTTGACGCGGAGCGTCACGAACTGGATGCAACGCAAGCATTGATATGAGAGTCACAGGCATCGCCAGACGGATGCTGGCAAGGCATGCTCACCCCCAGCCCAGAAAGTCCCCGCCGTTGTCGCGCAGCATTTGCAACATGCCTTCTGCGGCGGGCGACAGGTAGCCGCCCTTGCGCAGGGTGACGCCGATGGTGCGTTTCAGGGTGGTTTGTTCCAAGGGCACTTCGCGCAGGTGTTGCATGGTTTTACCGAATTCCAGCGACTCGCGGGCGACGAAGCTGAGCAGGTTGCTCTGCGCTATCAGCCCTGGCAGCAGCGAGATGGAGTTGGCCTCGATCTGTACGGTCGGCAGCGGCAGGCCGTGCGCGGCGAAGGTTGTATCCAGCCATTTGCGTGACGACACGCTGACTGGCGGCAATACCCAGCGGTACGCGCACAGGTCGCTCATCTGCAAGGGTGTCTTGAAGATCGGGTGGTGCTTGCTGGCAATCACTACCGCTTCATCCTTGAGCACGGCAAAGCTGGTGACGTCGTCGCTGTCGGGGGCCAGGGCGCAGATGATCATGTCCAGTTGCCCTGAACGCAGGGACTCACGCAGCAGGTCATCCTGACCTATGACCAGCTTGAAGGTGACGTCCGGGGTGCGCTGCAACAAGGCCGAGGTCAGTTTCGGCATCAGGTATTCCGCCATCGTCGCAGCGCAGCCGACACGGATGTTGCCCACCATGCCGCTGGCAAAATCCCTCACTTCGCGCTGCGTCTGCGCAATGCTTTGCTGCAACTCCTTGCCTCGCGCCTGCAACAACTCGCCCACCGGCGTCAGTTTGATTCGGCGACCGTCACGCTGAAACAGCCGCGTGCCGAACGATTCTTCCAGGCGCTGGATGCTTTTGGTCAGCGCAGGCTGACTGCGATTGAGCTTTTCGGCTGCTCGTCCGAGGTGACCCAGCTCGGCGATGGTTTCGAAATAGGTGAGATCACGCAGGTCCATATCTATCAACCAAAGTTATCAATTCATGACTATTAGAAAATAGACTTGATTGATTACGGTGTCGATAATGGCCACCTGCAATTCACACCGACCAAGGAGAACGTCCTTGTCCCAGGCTTCACGCTTTTCGATATCCACACTCTCCCCGCTGGCCCAATGGGTAGCGCTGATCCTGATGGCCGGAACTGCCGGTCAACTGCTCAAACTGTTCAATATGCCCGCTGCGATGTTCCTTGGCCCGATGCTGGTTGCCATCGGCTTTGGGGTATCGGGTGCCACCATCCGTATGCACAAGAGCGTCTTTCAACTGGGCCAGGGCACGGTCGGCGTACTGATCGCCCATGCCATGTCGGTCAGTGTGCTGCTCACCGCCCTGCACTCCTGGCACGTCATGCTACTGGCCACCGTTCTGACGGTGGTGCTCAGCTCAGTGGTCGGGCTGGTGCTGGTGCGTTTTGCCGGTATACCCAGCAACACGGCAGCCTGGGGCACGTCGCCAGGTGCGGCCTCGGCAATGGTCGCCATGTCCGAGGATTACGGGGCCGACTCGCGGATCGTCGCCACCATGCAGTACGTGCGGGTGGTCTGTGTCGTGACCATCGGCGCACTGGTGAGTCATCTGATCGGCGCATCGCCTGCTGCAGATTTGCACAGCAGCGCGTCGGTTCTGCAGGACCTCAACATGGCTGATCTGGGCCTGAGCCTTGCCGTCATTGTGACCGGGGTGGTGCTGGGTTCGCGCCTGCCGGCGGGTGCCTTGCTGGTGCCGTTGATGCTGGGCGGCGCACTGCAATTGAGCGGACTGATGCAGATCACCATTCCTGACTGGCTGCTGCCCATCGGTTACGGCGCTATCGGTTGCTACGTCGGGCTGCGCTTCGACCGGCCGACCGTGCAATACGTCTGGAGACGCCTGCCGATGATGATTCTCGCGTCACTGCTGCTGATCGTGCTGTGCGCGCTCTCGGCCTGGCTGATTGCGGTGATGATGGACAAGGATTATCTGTCGGTGTACCTGGCAACCAGTCCGGGTGGTCTGGACACGATGGCAATCATCGCCATTGATACCCATGCCGACGTCGGCTTCGTGCTGGCCATGCAGACCTTGCGCTTGTTCGGTGTGATCCTGACCGGCAGCTTTCTGGCCCGGCAGATCATTCGCTTGACTGACAAGCGCATCCCTGCGCTGTAAGACTCGAACGCCCAGGCTACCTGATGATCACTCTAGCCCCGCCAAAGCACTGGCCAGGCTGGGTGCAAGCGGCAGGACCGGCAACAACGTTGCCTGATAAGCGTGGTACAGGTCAGGTTTGCCCGGCCAGATGTCCGCACTGGGCTGATTAAGCTCGTTCAGTTCATGACGCCAACTGCCATGTTCCTGATCAATGAACAGGGTTTCGTTGAACTCCCAGAAACAGCGATACCAGTCTTCATACTGTTGCTCGCCGGTACGTTGCAACAACGCAGCGGCAGCCGCAGCGGCTTCGCAGTGAACCCAGTGCAGACGATGGCGAACCACCGGTTTGTTGCCCCAGTCGAGGGTATAAACGATGCCTGGTGCGCCGTCCACGTCCCAGCCGTAGCGGCAGGCATTGGCGAACAGCTGACGGGCATCTTCGAGCAGCCAGTCGGGGCTGGAACGCCCGGCGTGACGACGCGCCGTCTCAAGATGCAACACCAGCCTTGCCCACTCGAACGCATGCCCCGGCGTGGTGCCGAAAGGCCGGAAACCGTCGGCCGGGTTGTCATGGTTGTAGTCGGGCAACGGTTGCCAGCCCTGGGTGAAGTGCTCGATGACCTGAAAGTTGTTCGCCCCGGCCTGCTGATGGATTACTCGCTCGACAATGCTCAACGCCCGATCGAGCCATTGTGCATCGCCGGTCACGTCGGCCAGCGCTAGAAAGGCTTCGGTGCTGTGCATGTTGCTGTTGGCGCCGCGATAGGCTTCTTCATGGCTCCAGTCCTGCGCGAACGACTCGCGCATGGCGCCTTCCTGCTCGCTCCAGAAATGCGTCTGGATGACCTGAATGGCGTCGGACAGCAGCGCCTGAGCGCCAGGGCGCCCCGCCACCACCGCAGAGCTGGCGGCCAGCGCGACGAACGCGTGCAGATAGGCCTGCTTGTCGGTCTTGCCGCCGTCTTCGGGTGCGGCGCTGAACCAGCCGTCGTGCTCGGCATCGCGCAGCGGACCGCTGAGTGCGGCGACCCCGTGATCGACCAGCGCGGCGCAGCCGGGTATGCCTTGCGCATGGGCCATGGCAAAACAGTGAGTCATGCGTGCAGTGTTCATGGTTTCGGCCGTGGCACCAACCATCAGACGTCCGTAGTCGTCAAGACTGCCAAAGCCGTTTTCCAGCCTGGATGCCTTGGCGAAGGCCAACAGGCGGTTGCCTTCCAGTGCCAGCCATTGATGATGGGCTGGCGAGCGCAGCCAACTGCTGAAAGTGTGATTATTATTGTCCATGACGCGATGCCGCCCCCTTCGATAAGGTTGTGCCGACTGTACCGGAGGTCGTTTTGACCGAGGGCATAATGCGCGTCCGGTCGTTCGTCGGCAAGCGGACACAACCTGTATCAATGTAGGGTTTTACACCTTGAAGCGTAAGACCACCTGGTTCAGGTCCGCTGCCAGACGCGACAGTTCATGGCTTGATGCGCTGATCTGGTTGGCACCCTGGGTCGATTGCATGGACAGATCACGAATATTGACGATGTTGCGGTCAACTTCACGCGACACTTGCGCCTGCTCTTCAGCCGCGCTGGCAATCACCAGATTGCGCTCGGAAATCTGATTGATCGATGAAGTAATTTCACTCAGCGATTCGCCTGCGCCCTTGGCCAGCGACAATGTCGAGCTGGCGCGCTCGCGGCTGGTGTTCATCGATTCCAGCGCCTGGGCAGAACCGCTGCGCATGGCATTGACCATCGAGTCGATTTCCAGCGTTGACTGCTGGGTGCGATGCGCCAGTGCCCGCACTTCATCGGCCACCACCGCAAAGCCCCGCCCCGACTCACCGGCGCGCGCCGCTTCGATCGCTGCGTTGAGTGCCAGCAGATTGGTCTGCTCGGCAATCGAACGAATCACATCCAGCACCTTGCCAATGTCCTGCGACTGATTGGCCAGGTTTTGCACCAGCGTTGAAGTGGCCTGCACGTTATCGGTCAGTATCTCGATCGACTGCACGGTCTCGATCACCCGCGTCTGGCCCGCCTGCGCCGAGTTGCTGGACTGGCTGGAAGCATCCGAGGTGGACACTGCGTTGCGTGCCACCTCTTCCACTGCCGAAGTCATTTCATTGATGGCAGTGGCTGCCTGATCGATCTCGGCGTTCTGCTGGTTGAGCCCGCGATAGCTGTCCTCGGTGACCGAGTTGAGTTCGGTGGCGGCCGAGGCCAGTTGCGTGGCCGAACTGCCGATATGACGCATGGCGTCACGCAAGTTGCCCTGCATCAATGCCAGGGCGCGCAACAGGCGAGTGACTTCATCTTCGCCGTCGACCTCGATGCTGTGCGTCAGATCACCTGCGGCAACCTGCTCGGCAGCGGTCACTGCGCGCTGCAACGGGCTGACGATACTACGCGTCAGCCACAGCGCCAGGCCAATGGTGCACAGCGCAGCGAGGGCCACGAAGATAATCACGATATCGCGCGATTTGTCGTACTGGGCCTCGGCCGACTTGCCTTCGGCATCGACCTTGGTGACATAGAAATCGGCCAGGTCATTGAGCTGCTTGCCGGAGCCGTCGACAATCTGCTTCATGTCGATCAGCAGCAGCTTGTTCAGCCCGGCACTGTCGCCCTGGCCTGCCAGCACGAAAGAGCGATCCAGCGCCGTGCGGTATTGGCCCATGGTCACCAGAAACTGATCATTCAGGGTCTTTTCTTCAGGGGTGTCGACGAAGGTCTTGAGGGTGTCCAGCTTCTTGTTCAGGTCGCCCAGACGCACGTCCAGTTGCCCGCGATAGGTCGGAATGCTCGCAGGGTCGGTGTCCAGTGCCATGCGCAGGGAGATGGTCCGGATGCGCAGCATGATTTCACGGATATCATTGACCACTCGCATGCTTGGCAGCCAATTGGTTTCGACGGCCACTTCGCTCTGGCGAATGGTCGACATCTGCGCCAACGCAAACCAGCCGAGCAATGCGACCAACAGGGAAATGAGGGTAAAACCCAGACCGGCACGACGAGCGATAGTGAGTTTGCGTAAGTTCATGGCCAGGGCTCTTTTTTATTTGGAGGGCAGTGTTTGACGGGAAGTTGTCAGACAACCGCCAGCGTATCGCCCATGTCCTACAACTCTTGAGAGCGGTCAGCAATCATTTAGGGTTTTTACTCGACAAACCACGCGCGCTTGCCGAATTGTCCTGTTCAGACGGTGCCTCCAGGGACGCACTCAGTGACGAGCCGCCAGTTGCCAGACCCGCGCCACATCACGTGCGCGGTCATGCAGCAAACGACGGGTATCGCGGCACGCCTGCTCAAGGCTCATCGGCCCGCTGGTGAGCGCAAAGGCTGCGCTGATGCCGTGCTGGTAAAGCTGCTCGTAACCCTCGCCCAGCGTACCGGCCAGCACAAGCACCGGCACGCGCTGGCGCTGCGCAACCCGCGCCACACCCAGAGGCGTCTTGCCACGCAGGGTTTGCGCGTCGAAACGACCTTCGCCGGTAATCACCAGATCGGCACCGATCAACGCCTGCTCCAGCCCGGTCAGGTCGGCAACCACTTCGACGCCGGGACGAAACGAGGCATTCAGATACGCTTTAGCGGCAAACCCCATTCCACCTGCCGCACCGCTGCCGGGGCTGTTGCGCTGGTCCAGGCCGAGGATATGCGCCGAATGATCGGCGAAACAGCCAAGCGCTGCGTCCAGCGCGATAACCTGCTCGGGCGATGCCCCTTTCTGCGGGCCGAAGATGTGCGAAGCGCCGTTCGGCCCGCACAGCGGATTGTCGACATCGGCGGCAATTTCGACGCGCATCCCGGACAGACGTGGATCGAAACCGCTCAGGTCGATGCGGGCGAGATTCGCAAGCGCCAGGCCGCCGGGCGGCAACGGCTGGTGGTCGGCATCGAGAAAGCGTGCGCCCAATGCCGCGAGCATGCCGCTGCCGCCGTCATTGGTTGCGCTGCCACCGATTGCCAGAATGATGCGCCGGGCTCCGGCGTCCAGCGCCACAAGAATCAACTGCCCGGTGCCTGCGGTGCTGGTGACACAGGCATCGCGCTGCTCAAGGGTGAGTAATTGCAAGCCGCTGGCCATGGCCATTTCAATGATTGCGGTCCGGCTTTCTGCCAGCCATCCCCACTGTGCTTCGACCGGCTGCCCCAGCGGGCCATTGACCCTGGCACTCATCAGTTCGCCGTTGCAAGCCGCCAGCAATGCCTCGATGGTGCCCTCCCCGCCGTCAGCCATTGGGCATTTGATCAATTCTGCGTGCGGCCAGACTTCGGCAAGGCCGCTGGCGATGGCGTCGGCCACCGCTTGGGCGCTGAGGCTGTCTTTGAACGAGTCGGGGGCGATGACTATTTTCATTGTTGTTCTCCATATCCGATACCGAATGTTCTCATCCCGGCCCGGTTTCGCCGCCTGCCCTGCGCACAATGATCAGCATCGGCAATCGGGCATTTGACCAAAAAACCTTTTTATTCATGACGAGCCATCATCTGCGCGCCCAGATACAGGCGCAGCAGGTCATCGGTCTTGTAGGGATCGCAGCCCGTCAGTTCGGCTATTTTCTCCAGTCGGTAGCGCAGGCTGTTGCGATGAATGCCCAGGGCCTCGGCGCAGGCCTGGCTTTCGCCGCTGTACTCGAACCATTTGCACAGGGTGTCGAGCAGTTGCACATGATTGTGCAAACGGCCAATCGGCTCGGCCACTTCTTCGGCCAGCCAGTCATGGCGGTAGCGCCAGAACAGCACCGGCAGACGGTGCGCCTCCAGACGCAGAATGCGTTGCCCCGGTCTGGCCTGAGTGGCGTAGTCCAGCAGATCGCGCGCCGCCGCGCAGGCATTGCGCAATGTGGGCAAATCCGGAGATTGACCCACTGTGGCCATGCGCAGGACTGGCCAGCCGTGCTCATCCAATTGCTTGAGCAGCACGCCGTCGTCACGTTCCTTGCCCACCGCGCGGCACCAATACAGCAACGTGGGCTCACGCAGCACGCACCAACTGTCGGCGTAACGCGAGCCAAGCCAGGTTGCAATCTGACTGGCGAACGCCCCTGGTGCGTCCAGCTGGATGAGCACCGCCTGACGCGGCAAATGCGGTTGCAGGCCCAATTGCCGCGCTTCGTCCACCAGACTTTCTGGGCAATCAGCCAACAGCAGCCGAGCCAGCAGGTCTTCACTGCGTTGCGCGCGCCATTGCAGGTCGGCTTGCTGGCGACGTTGCTCCATGAGCATTTCAGCCGTCATCTTCACCAATTCGCCATAGACCCGGACCTCGTCCGGCTCGCCGGTGATGCCAAGCACGCCCACCAATTGATGGTCGAGCATCAAGGGCAGATTGACGCCCGGTTTTACACCGCCCAGGCGCATCGCCGCCAGCGAATCGATCTCGACCACCTGACCATTGGCCAACACCCGTTGTGCCCCCTCGTGGCGGATGCACAAACGCTCTGGATCGCCGCTGCCGATAATGATGCCCAAGTAGTCCATGACATTGACGTTGTACGGCAGAATGGCCATCGCCCGGTCGACGATGTCCTGAGCCAGCGCTCGATCAAGGGCGAACATGAAAGGCTCCCGACGCGGGGCAAGGCTTGTAATGGTTGGGCATGTGGATACATTTTGTTGAAGTTATAGAGCGTCCGAGTGTGCCTGAAAGTGGTAAAGCGCGCGATGTGTGTGGCAGAGTGCCTGCTTTGAACGTTTGAACCGCCATCTGCAAGAGGCCCCCTGAACTTGATCAGATTCCGACTCGCCAGTGTGCTGTCGCTGTTGACCTTGCAAGCCTGCACGTCGATGGCCGAAAACCAGACACCCAACACAAGCTTTGAAGACTACCGGCAACGGACGGTCGAGCTGATCCGCAACCAACGCACCTTCCAGACTGACGACCACGCGACCGAACTGGGCTGGAACGCACCGCGCCAGTGGACCCCGACCGGCACACCGAAAGGCGGCGTGCTGCTGGTGCATGGGCTCGGCGATTCACCGTGGTCTTTTCATGATGTTGCGCAAAAACTCGCCGTTCAGGGTTACCTGGTGCGTACCGTGCTGCTGCCGGGGCATGGCACCAAACCCGAAGACATGCTCGACGTGCGCCTGGAACAGTGGCAGCAGGTGGTGCGCGAACAAGCGCAACTGCTCAGCCGCGAGGTGCCGAAAGTCTACCTGGGTGGCTTCTCGACCGGCGCCAATCTGGTCCTGGACTATGCCTATGAGCATGACGAGATCGCCGGGCTGGTGCTGTTCTCGCCGGCGTTTCGTTCCAACAGCGGCTACGCCTGGCTGACACCGTGGATCGGCTGGGCCAAGCCTTGGCTCGCCGCACCCAACGACGGGTTGCGCCCGATGCAGACGCCGCTGCGCTACATGAACATGCCCACCAACGGCTTTGCCCAGTTCTACCGCAGCAGCGCGCTGGCGCAGGACCGGTTGCATCAGCGCCGCTACGAAAAACCGGTGTTCATTGTCATCGCCGAACACGATTCGGTGCTGGATACCGAGTACGTACTGGACAACTTCAACCAGCGCTTCAGCCACCCGGCCAGTCGGCTGATCTGGTACGGCGACCTCTCCGGCAAGACCACTGACATGCCCCGCGTCGAGGTGCGCACGGACTCTTTGCCGGAATACCGAATCAGCCGCTTTTCGCACATGGGCATCCTGTTCGCGCCGGACAACCCGCTTTACGGCGTGGCGGGCAGTCAACGAATCTGCTGGAACGGCCAGAGCACATCGGACACCGCGAAATGCATGGCTGAAGGGCCGGTGTGGTACTCGGACTGGGGCTACAACGAGCCCGGCAAAGTCCATGCACGCCTGACCTTCAACCCCTACTTCGAGTGGCAGACCCATGTGATGCTCGGCGTATTAAGCGAAGCCCGATAAAGCGGCACGGTTCACTCCAGCGGCACCAGTCGCTCACGGCTGTTGCTCAGGTGCGTCCACATCGCCGCACGCGCGGCGTCAGGGTCCTTGCGGCGAATGGCGCTGAGCAATGCTTCGTGTTCCAGATTGGCCAGGTAGCCCTGATGCGCGAGGTTGTTGCCAGCACGCTCGCTGGACGCAATGCGACTGCGCGGGATGATCGCGCTGCCCAGATGCTGCATGATTTCCATGAAATACGGATTGCCGGTGGCCTCGGCGATCAGCATGTGGAAGCGCTTGTCGGCCTCGACACAGCTGTCGTCATTGGCCAGCAAGTCCTGGTAATCATCCAGCGCCTGACGCATGGCCGCCAGTTGTTCATCGGTGCGACGCACCGCAGCCAAGGCCACGGCCTGAGTTTCAAGGCCGATGCGCAGCTCTATGATGTCGCGCACCCGTGACACGGTTTCAACCTTGAGGCGCAGGCCTGTCTGGTCGCCGCGTTCCAGCACAAATGTGCCGATACCGTGATGGGTCACCACCAGCCCGGATGCCTGCAACTTGGAAATCGCCTCACGCACCACGGTACGACTGACGCCGTGTTCACGCACAATCTGGTTCTCGGACGGCAATTTCTGCCCCGGCGCGATCTTGCCGAGCAGAATGCGCTGGCTCAGTTCGGTCACCAGATCTGTGGCCAGGCTGTGCTGACGGCGTTTGGGGGCTGCGCTGGCGGATTCCTGCATGGCGAGTGAGTCCTGACTTGTCTGGTTGTGCAGCTTTATCACGCCCTTACTGGCGGACGCCTGCCGGTGGATGCACGCAAAGGCCGATTTTCACAGGCCTGCGCAGTTGTCTGACTTGTATTACAAGCTGTTCAGTACTGTCAAAAAAATTATTTCTTGACCCAAGGCTTCAACAACCGCCGACCTGGATCGAATAGTGGCCGTCAAACTTCCCTTTGGCTGATCTAAAAACCCAAAAACCCCCCAATTCAAAGGCTTTAGCCGTCCATCAGCGCTAGCTTGCCGACCTTGTTCGAAGCGTTTTTATTGGCCGGCCCGCTTCCAAAAATGTTCAAAACGAGGCGTAACGGGGGATTGCGCAAACGCCTTTTACTTGTATGATGACCGACAATGCGAGGGACACACTTCGCACATACCCGCATAAAAACAACGAGTGGGAGATTCAACTGTGAGCACATCCAATTCCAGGATGGCCGACGGCACAGATTCGGTTCTGAGCTCAGCCGTCTCGAAGGTCAAACGTCACGTCCTGCCGCTTTTCGTGATCATGTTTATCGTCAACTACATCGACCGGGTGAACATCGGCTTCGTGCGCTCGCACATGGAGCACGACCTCGGTATCGGCGCTGCCGCCTACGGGCTGGGTGCCGGACTGTTCTTCATCGGTTACGCGCTGTTTGAAGTCCCCTCCAACATCCTGCTGCAGAAAGTCGGGGCGCGTATCTGGCTGACGCGAATCATGCTCACCTGGGGCATCGTTGCCGCCTGCATGGCCTTCATCCAGAACGAAACACACTTCTACATCCTGCGCTTTCTGCTCGGCGTGGCCGAAGCGGGTTTCTTTCCGGGCGTAATCTACTACTTCACCCGCTGGCTGCCCGGCGTCGAGCGCGGCAAGGCGATTGCCATTTTTCTCAGCGGCTCGGCCATCGCTTCGCTGATCTCCGGCCCGCTGTCCGGTCTGCTGCTGCAAATCACCGGTTTTGGCCTGAAAGGCTGGCAGTGGATGTACTTCATCGAAGGCATGTTCTCGGTCGGGCTGTGCTTCTTCGTCTGGTTCTGGCTGGATTCCAAGCCGCACGACGCCAAGTGGCTGACCCGCGAAGAACAGGACGCGCTGGTCAACGCAATCGATGCCGAACAGGCTGCTCGCGAAGCCGCAACACCGGTCAAGGCAACCCTCGGTAAACTGCTCAAGGACAGTCAGATCATCCTGTTCTGCCTGATCTACTTCTTCATTCAGTTGACCATCTACGCAGCGACCTTCTGGCTGCCGAGCATCATCAGGAAGATGGGCAACATGACTGACTTTGAAGTCGGCATGTTCAACTCGATTCCGTGGCTGCTGTCGATCATCGGCATGTACGCTTTCGCCACACTGTCCGCCAAATGGAAGCGTCAGCAGGCCTGGGTCGCCATCGCCCTGCTGATTGCCGCTGCCGGGATGTTCATGTCCACCACCGGCAGCCCGATCTTCGCCTTCGTTGCCATCTGCTTTGCGGCGCTGGGTTTCAAGTCCGCGTCGTCGCTGTTCTGGCCTATTCCGCAGGCGTATCTGGATGCACGTATCGCCGCTGCGGTCATTGCGCTGATCAACTCAGTGGGCAACCTCGGCGGCTTTGTCGCGCCGACCACCTTCGGCTTGCTGGAAGAGCACACCGGCTCGATTCAGGGCGGGCTGTATGGCCTGACTGCAACATCGATCATCGCGGCAATCATCGTCTTCGCCGCGCGCAACACCCCCAAGGCGGGCGCCACTCCGGTGGCCGCTATCCAGACCCCGGCCACCCATTGATTCACCTGTGCAGCCATTCCTTTACAGGCCACACTTTTTACAGGATCAGTCATGAATATTCAGCACTCCAACATCACCGGCAAGGCCCCTGTCATCACCGACATGCAGGTTGTACCGGTGGCCGGCCATGACGACATGCTGCTCAATCTCAGCGGCGCGCACGGCCCTTATTTCACGCGTAACATCGTCATCCTCAAAGACAACGCCGGGCATGTGGGCGTCGGCGAAGTGCCTGGCGGCGAACTGATTCGTCAGACCCTCGAAGACGCGCGCTCACTGGTGGTCGGCAGCAGCATCGGCACCTACCAGAAGATCCTCAATGAGGCACGCAAAGCCTTCGCCGATCGCGATTCAGGCGGCCGAGGCCTGCAAACCTTCGACCTGCGCATCGCCATTCACGCAGTCACCGCACTGGAGGCCGCGCTGCTTGATCTGCTCGGTCAGCATCTGGACGTACCGGTTGCCGCCCTGCTCGGTGAAGGTCAGCAACGCGATCAGGTCGAGATGCTCGGCTACCTGTTTTATGTCGGCGATCAGCGCAAGACCGACCTGGCCTATCGCAGCGAACCCGAGGCTGACAACGACTGGTTCCGCCTCCGCCATGAAGAAGCGCTGACCCCAGAAGCAGTGGTGCGTCTGGCCGAAGCCGCGCAACAGCGTTACGGCTTTCAGGACTTCAAACTCAAGGGCGGCGTGTTGAGCGGCGATGAGGAGATCGAAGCCGTCACCGCACTGGCCGAGCGCTTTCCCGAGGCACGCATCACGCTGGACCCCAACGGCGCCTGGTCGCTCAAGGAAGCCATCCGTCTGTGCCGCGATCAGCATCACGTGCTGGCGTATGCCGAAGACCCGTGCGGTGCGGAAAACGGCTTTTCCGGTCGCGAAGTCATGGCTGAATTCCGCCGCGCCACCGGCCTGAAAACCGCCACCAACATGATCGCCACCGACTGGCGTGAAATGGGCCATGCCATTCAGTTGCAATCGGTGGACATTCCGCTGGCCGATCCGCACTTCTGGACCATGCAGGGTTCGGTGCGTGTGGCGCAGATGTGCAATGAATGGGGCCTGACCTGGGGCTCGCATTCCAACAACCACTTCGATATTTCGCTGGCGATGTTCACCCAGGTTGCCGCCGCAGCGCCGGGCAACATTACGGCGATCGATACCCACTGGATCTGGCAGGACGGTCAGCGCCTGACCAAGGCCCCGCTGCAAATCATCGGTGGCAAGGTCGCCGTACCGAAGAAGCCGGGGTTGGGGGTCGAACTGGACACCGACCAGTTGGCCAAGGCTCATGAACTCTATAAAGGCATGGGGCTGGGCGCGCGTAACGACGCCGCAGCGATGCAGTTTCTGATCCCGGACTGGAAATTCAACAACAAGCAGCCTTGCCTGGTGCGCTGAGCCTGACGTTCACTCATTAATTGACTGGCCACAATGCTGGCACACGGCGCGCAACCCCCTTGCGCGCCGTTTTTTTTCAAATCCGGCTTGGCAGGCGGAACTGGCATGCTACTGTCTCGCAACATCCAGTAACGACTAGACCGCATGCGCCATCTTGCCCGCACCCGCCCTCGCCTGACTCTCGCAGCCCTGGTTGGCTTGACCGCAGGCATCGCCTGGGCCTGGCTCATCCCCCACGCAACACTCACGCAAAGCCTGCTGACGGGCTGGGACACAGGCGTGTGGCTTTATCTGATTCTGATCTTCGTCCGCACACTGCATAGCAATGCTGACGATGTCCGGCGAGTTGCACTGATGGAAGACGAAAACGCCGGCGTCATTCTTGTCACGGTGTGCGTTGCAGCCCTGGCCAGCCTGGCCGCCATCATTTTCGAGGTCGCTGGCAGCAAGGGCCTTTCCAGCGACGCCAAAATGCTCCATCACGCCTTCACCGGCCTGACCGTCATCGGCTCATGGTTGATGATCGGGGTGATCTTCAGCCTGCATTACGCACGCATGTTCTACACCTGGAACGGCAAGGAGCCGGCACTGGCCTTCGTCGGCGGCGAAAAGCATCCGGACTACTGGGACTTTCTGTACTTCTCGTTCACCCTCAGCGTGGCAGTACAGACCTCCGACGTGGGCGTAGCAACCCGTGAAATGCGTAAGGTCGTGCTGGGCCAGTCGTTGATCTGCTTTGTCTTCAACACCGCCATTCTGGGTTTTTCGATCAACATTGCCGCCAGCCTGTTCAACTAACGTTTTCAGCCCGCCCCATCAAGAGGACCGCAGACCATGACCCTATTGAAAATCGCAGTGCTCGATGACTGGCAGAACGTCGCCAGTGGCGTGGTCGACTGGTCTGCCCTCGACTCGGTAGGTGAAATCAGCTTTCTGCACGACTACCCGGCCGACACCGCGACCATGGTCCAGCGCCTGCAAGGCTTCGACGTCCTCTGCGTGATGCGCGAGCGAACATTGTTCGATGACGCGCTGCTCAGCCAGTTGCCAAACCTGCGTTTGCTGGTGACAGGCGGCATGCGCAACGCGGCCATCGATACAGCGGCTGCCGAGCGTCAGGGCATTGTTGTATGTGGCACTGAAAGCTACAAAAACGCAGCGCCGGAACTGACCTGGGCGCTGATCATGGGCATCACCCGCAACCTGGTGGCCGAGGCCAACTCACTGCGCGCAGGCAACTGGCAGGTCGGGCTGGGCAGCGACCTGCATGGCAAGACCCTGGGCATTCTCGGCCTGGGCAGCATCGGCAAATGGATCGCCCGTTACGGGCAGGCGTTCGGCATGAACGTCATCGCCTGGAGCCAGAACCTGACTGCCGAAGCTGCCGCCGAATCGGGCGTCACCTACGTCAGCAAACAGCAACTGTTCGAGCAAGCCGATGTGCTGTCGGTCCACCTGGTGCTCAGCGACCGCAGCCGAGGGCTGGTCGATGCACAAGCGCTGGGCTGGATGAAACCAAGCGCCTACCTGATCAACTCGTCCCGCGGCCCGATCATCGATCAGGCTGCGCTCATCAAGGTCCTGCAACAGCGCCACATCGCTGGCGCCGCGCTGGACGTGTTCGACATCGAACCGCTGCCCGCTGATCACCCGTTCCGCACGTTGGACAACGTTTTGGCAACGCCACATATCGGCTATGTCACCGAGAACAACTATCGGACTTTTTACGGGCAGATGATTGAAGCTATTCAGGCCTGGCATGCGGGGTCGCCGATTCGGGTGTTTGGCTGAGGGTTGCTGTTGCTGCCCCATTCGAGGACGTCAGCAGCGAAGTGAAGCAGGTAAATCTCTCAACGTCCGCGCGTTGCAAAAGCCTTGAAAAAGGGATGGCGCTCACGATTCTCACGCACAAAAAATCAGCCCGGACGACTGTCCGGGCTGAAGGCTGGGGTGAAGCGAGGGGGTGCCTCCTGGCAGGTCTGGAATCACTGGCTGTTAAGGCAACCACTGAGCACCTGGTACTGAACAGTCTTCAGATCGCCCTTGGAGTTCTGGTAAGTCATCAGCTTAGGCATGACGCTGCAGGTCTTCAGGTCCGGCGACTTGCGGATCACTTTGGCAACGTCCAGCTTCATACCGTACTTGTATTCTTCGATCGCAGGCATCGCCTTTTTATGGGTGGTGGCGTACTTCTGTACGGCGGCCTGGTGATTCTTGATCAAGGTTTCTGCCTTGACTTCGTCTGTGGTGTAAGCGAAAGCGCTCAGGGGAGAAAGAATGGCCAGAGCGAGCAGTAAGGATTGGGCAGTACGCATGTTGGATGACTCCGCTGTTTGAATATTGTCTGAATTAACGTTCCACGCTTAACGCGAACATCGCTGGGCTTTAACGGCTTGCGAGCTTGGAGATTACCTGTTTTTTATACACTTTTTTATTTATGACGAATTTGTCATTTTTTGCTCACCTTCCTGTTAGTTGCCCGGCTTTAAGCTTGGTTCATTCCTGAAAAACGCACGAGGCAAACAGGATCCAAACATTAACCAGAGAAGAGAAAATGACGATGAAAGTGATTAAATCGATGGTCTTTGCAGTAGCCGCCCTGTCCTTTACAAGTGCCTTTGCCGACGACGGCAACGAATTCGCCAGCACGGCTGCCGACAAGATGCGCATGGCTCAGGAGCAGCGTTTCCGGGAGGACCAGAGCGCCCGACAGAACGAGCAGTATGTAAACTCGGACGAAAACTCCAAGTCTGAGACTTCCGCTAAATCCGAAGGCTAACGCCTTTTGGCCTGCAACAAGCAGCTACCCTTTTCGCCTTTGATAGTGTTCCGGAATCTTGGGTTGAGGCGAACATTAAAGCGTCCTTCGGGGCGCTTTTTTTATAGATCCTCAAAATACAATATGCCAACTGGCATATTGATCTGAGTTTCGTTTTCCGATCTAAATCCCGCGACTGGCGTGCCCCGTACTTCTTTCATATTTGTAATGCAGTCGTCATCTTAGCGTTATCTTCGCCTCTTCAAGATTGGGCGTCACTGGCAGCCATCGAGTTATAAAAACATGCCAGACCGAGACGTTTATATGATCTGCCCAATGAAAGGAGTGCACATGACTCAACGCAAAAGACTTTCCCTCGCCTTATGGTCGACCCTCGCCGGAATCACACCTTTTGCCGCCTTCGCAGAAGAGCAGAAAGAAGGGTTCGTCGAAGGCAGCTCGCTCAACATTCTCAATCGAAACTTCTACATGAACCGTGACCATCGTCATGGTGAGTCAAGCCCGACCGGCAGCGGCTACTCTGAAGCCTGGGCGCACGGCATCATGGGGCGCTTTGAATCGGGCTTCACCCAAGGCACCCTCGGCGTAGGTCTGGATGCGTTCGCGATGGTCGGTATCAAGCTGGATACGGGCGACGGCCGAAACGGCCTTCAAACACCCTTCTCGGTGATGCCCGTCAATTCGGATGGCAACGCCCGCAATGAATACACCAAAGTCGGCGGCGCGCTGAAAGCCAGAGCGTTCGACACTGTCGTCAGAGCAGGCGATGTCTTCCCGACAACCCCCGTTGTCGCTTTCGGCGATAGCCGTCTGCTGCCGGAAAGCTTTCGCGGCGTGACCGCTATCAACGACAGTTTCAAGGGCCTGACCTTGCAAGGCGGTCGCCTAAACGGGATGAGTCAGCCTGCTTCAAGCGACATGAAAGAAGGCTTTTCCACGTTCTATGCCGGTCCGGTCGACTCACCCTGGCTCGCCTATTTCGGCGGTGACTACAAAGCCACTAACCGGCTGAATCTGTCTCTATACACCAGCCGACTGAAAGATGCGTGGGACCAGAAATACGGGGCTGTGTCCTACGTGCTGCCGATCAACGACGACCTGTCGCTGACCAGCAGCCTGAATTACTACAACGCAACCGACGAAGGCAAACGGCTGCTCGGCGAGTTCGACAACGACATATGGAGCGCCAGTGTCGACCTGAAATACGGCGCACACAGCCTGGCGCTTTCCCATCAGCGCAACCAGGGCGATGACGACTTCGACTACCTGAGATTGTCCGACTCGATTTATCTGACCAACTCCCTCCAGTACAGCGACTTCAACTCGCCGAAAGAACGCTCGTGGATGCTCACCTATAACCTGGACATGACCCCCTACGGCGTGCCCGGTCTTACGTTCATGACCCGCTACGGCAAAGGTACCGACGCTGACTATACCAACGCCAACAACACCTACATGCGCCGTGACGCACAAGGCAACCCGCTGACCGACCAGAAACGCTGGGAGCGCAACATCGAAGCCAGGTACACCTTTCAGACCGGAACCCTGAAGGACTTGTCAGTACGCGTCCGCCAGGCCACGACCCGAGCGACCGAGTTCGAGCAGAACCTGGATGAAGTGCGCGTTATCGTGGAGTACCCGTTGAGTGTGTTGTGACATCTTGCAGGCGACGCTGTCGGTTCATGTATAGGCAGGAAAGCGTCTTTGAGGGTACTTTTCTCGCCAGGGCTTTTCTGAAAAAGTCGCTCTGGCTGAAAGGATGCCCTCTGGTTGCCAGGCGAGCCGTCAAGCACGCCTACAACTTAATCCACCGCCGCCACGAATACGACCTGCCTGTGAACTGGGCCGCACCCTCGACAACTGCGCGGTGAAGTCAGTTACGAATACGAAGCCAACAGCCGCCTGCTGGAACATAACCCCGAAATGCGCCTGCGCCGAGACTATGTTTTGCTACAACTGAAAATGCCTCAACCTTTCGTTCAGGCCGTTGGCAAGTTCTGCGAGTAGCTGACTGGCGTGGGCGGTCTTGTCCGCGCGAGTTGCCGACTGGGCCGCCAGGTCTCGAATGCGCACCAGGTTGCTATCGACCTCACGGGCGACTTGCGTTTGCTCTTCGCAGGCGCTGGCGATTACCAGGTTGCGATCATCAATGATCATCACCGAGTTGGCGATAGAGGCCAACGCTGCGTTGGCCAATTCTGCCTGCGCTTTGGTGCGATGCGCCTGCTCGCGGCTTAGCGACAATGCCGCTACGGTGTTTTGGGTGCCTTGCTGTACGTGCTCGATCATGCTCTCGATTTCCCGCGTCGAATCACTGGTACGGTGAGCCAACGCGCGCACCTCATCTGCAACAACGGCAAAGCCTCGACCGGCATCACCCGCACGGGCAGCTTCAATCGCTGCGTTCAGGGCAAGCAGATTGGTCTGCTCGGAAACAGACCTTATAACCTCCAGAACTTTTGAAATTTCCAGTGTTCTGACGGCCAGCAGTTGTGCCTGATCGGTAGCCTGCTGCACATCCTCGGTCAGTTGTTTGATTGAGCCGACTGTAAGACCGAGTTCCCCCTGCCCTTCTTGCGCAGCACGAGCCGACGCCTTTGACTCTTCTGAAGTGGAAACAGCATTGCGCGTGACTTCCTGTACCGCTTGGCTCATCTCGGTCACCGCAGCAGCAGACATCTCTATTTCGCTATTCTGAACACGCAGGTCAGCGTTGTTATCGCGCATCAATATGTTCAGTTCTTCGGTCGCCGTGAACACTTGTCCGGCCGCCTGCCCGACATGGCTCAGCGTGTTTCTGAGGTTTTCACGCATCCGCACTATCGACTGCAGTAACAGGGCCGCCTCATCGCTGCCAAGGCTTTCAATGTGCGCGATGCGAAGGTCGCCCGCCGCAATCATTTCGGATGCCGCCAACGCCTGTCTAATCGGTCCCGACAGGCTGACAGTAAGCCGCCAGGCCAGGATCAGGGTGACCAGCAGCGCCGACCCCATCGTAAACAACGTGACCCGATTGGCAGTGGCATAGGTATGGCTGGCGCCGGTGCTGGCTTCTGATTGCGACGCATCGTTGAGCTGTTTCAGACCTTCCAGTTGCGCCATCAGGGACTTTGCGATACCTGCCATCTCATTCCAGGCCAGCAGACGGCCTGCGTCCTCCTGGCCTGCCGTGATCAGTGCGTGAACCTGTTCGGCATGTCGCGCGTAGTCTTTAAACGTAGTGTCCACGCCCTCAATCAACTCCCGCTCGCCCGGCGAATCGATGAAAGGCTGGTACGCCTCTATGGCTTTTGCGAACACTGATTCGCGCTGCATTAACTCGTCGCGCGCCTGAACCAGTTGATCGGCACTGCGAGCGGATAACATTTTCATTACGTCGTAGCGCGTGTTTGAAAACGCCAGAGCAATGGCGTCGCCCAAGGCAATTCCGGGCAATGAGTCGTTTTCGATCTCAAGGCCTTTGGCACGAATACTGGACAACTGTGCCAGGCTGAAAATACCCAAACCCAAGACCAGCAAAACCATGACAGCAAAGCATGCCAACGTTCGCGTGGCTATTTTAAAACGTCGTAAATACATAGAACTTCCTCTTGATGCAGCCTGCACAAGACACACACGGGGATAACAACCACACCGTGATGCCAGAAAAATTTACTCAACGGTTCAATCATCGACGATGCACTTAACCTCACACGCAACGTGCCGGTACTTTTTAACAAAGTGATCGATACTTTTTTGCTTACACTAGCGATTCAGCAATCCGTGCGACCACCCCCCTGCATCCTGGCAAATAGCGCAGCGCAATATTTTCGACAATCAACCCAGAACCCTGACAATTAAGCCACAGGCTTTTGATCAATAAAACAAAAATTCAACACACTAAAAAGTAAGACTTTTCATTCGCCACGGGCACTTTATTTATGAGTATCCATTCACCCCGTAAATAACATCACGCCCAAGCGCACGCTATCAAGCGTTGAAAAATCAAAAGAAAAACACGCACAAGCGCTAATAAAATCAATGATTTAATCCCCGCCCGAGTTCTTTAAATGATTACCGACATTCACCATGCCGACCACACTCGTAACTTGCATGTTGCATTTTTAACCACTTGAAATAGCCCTTTGCCATCTCTAGCATCGCCACCGAACTTAACCCCCGCTCAGAAAGAGACGCTCGATGAATATCAATTCAATCCGGTCCTATGACCTTTCGATGGCCGCGCCAGAAAAATCTGCTGTAACGAACAAAGCCACATTGCCCGTGAACGCTGGCAACAATGATGCCCCTACGACCAGACAGTCAAAACTTGACACCTATACCGCCAGCCATAAATACGATTCATCAGGACGCCCCGCAGAGGCGCCGGAAACTGCTCCGGTTTACACAAAAGCATTGCTTAACCGCAACGCCCAACTGCAGAAATCAGCCGCCCCCTCGGACACGGCTCCGGCCGGTCAACAGCAGGTTGCAACGGCAGTGACTAAAAACGCACTTCAGAGCAACGCGGTAACTGTCGAAGAGAAAGTTTCGGGGCCGACCCCAAATGCCAGCAATGCGGATACTGGCTCGCATGGCGGTGCCAATGTGGATCCGGGTGACATCGCTACACCTGCAGCCGCCACTAAAATGATTCAGGACCTGAAAGGGATTGGCGGCGGGACGTTACGTATCCAGATGACACACGATCAAATCCAGGACACCAAGGAGATGGATAAACTCACTGCATTGGTTAATGAAGGGGATAAACAAGGCGTAAAAGTCCAGTTTACATTTCGTGACAACGCGAACGGTGGTGGCGGAAGCGTACTGACGGGTGACAAGTTGAATCAGGCCTCGACCGACATCAGCAATGTGGTCAAAAAATTCGGCGGTCACTCCAGCTTCGTATTGGACACTTTCAATGAAGGTGGCACATCAGCCACCCAAGGCTGGGCTGACATGGAAAGTACGCTGATCAAATCGGCACGCAACGCCGGCTACAAGGGAAGCATCGTTGTGGAGGACAGCAACTGGGGAGGTGGTTTGACTGCAGGCCCCGAGAGCGGCCTGGTGAAATACGCCGATCAATTAAAAGCGGCCAACGGCAAAGGCAACCCCGGCTTGATTGGCAGCATTCATGAATATGCCAGTGGTGCAGACGCTTCTGCCCGCTTGGGCAACGAGATAAAAGCACTGCAAAATGCAGGCTATAAACCTCAGATTGGCGAAGTGGGTAATGCCAACTGGCTGGGAGGCGACAAGTTTGAAGAAAGAGACGGCGCCACTAAAGCCGTGCGGGATAATCTTGCCGCACTGAAAGCGGCGGGTGCGGATATATTGCCCTGGAAGGATCAGTTCCAGGATGGCAAACTTCGCCACCATGTCGGATTTTCAAAGTCAGATCAATACTGACCCTTCATAAGTACCTAATGAACTTCATGTTCCAGACCCGCCATTGAAACGTGATGCTGTGCTCCCGATTCTTATCAGGAGCCAGCACCTCATGAGGCGACCCGGTGCCAACATTGAAAATCCAACTATCCTGATAGCAAACCCTTGTTGAGCGTCGATGACCGCCGCCCCCTAAGGAAAAGCTAAAACATCAGCCATTGGAATTTTTGTTGCCCTACACGCTGCATGTATGCGAACCTGCCCGCAGACAGATAACGCTAAAAACACGACTTCGCCAAAAAACCATCTAAAAAGAACAGAAAAAGCGAAACGTTAATAAAAGCGTCATCGCAAAGTCCCCTATGATCTAGCTGAACACTGTCATTTAATAAGTTATCGCTTCCTTGGCGACTCATTTTTCTGTTTCACCGAGCGCAGCCACTTTTCGCACAGAGCCCACAGAGACATTCGATGAACATCCACACCGCCAGGTCCTATGACCCCCTCATGGCCACCAGTGAAAAGCCTGCAACGGCAGACAGAACCACGCGGGCCGTGGACGCTGGCGCTACTGAGCCGACCCCTGAAAAGCAGGCGAAACTCGACACCTATACGGCCTCCGACAGCCGCTCCGCCGAGACAGCGGAAGGGTCCCCTGTTTACACAAGGATGATGCTCAGCCGAAATACCCGGTCACTGGAGAGCGAAGATTCCTCGTCAGACACGGCTTTGCTTGCCAGTCAAAAAGCGCTTGTCAGCCAGAACGATACAAAGGCTGTTGGCAGCGAAGTGGCCGCGGTGAAGGACAGCACGGCCCTTTCGGACGCAGAAAAAAAAGCCAAGGAAGCAGAAAAGGCCGCCTCTACAGAGGCAGCAAAAACTGCCCAGACCGTCGCGCGCGGGGGCGCCAACGTCAATCCTGATGACATCGCCACACCGGCTGCGGCCACCAAGATGATTCAGGACCTGAAAGCGATTGGAGGCGGAACCTTACGCATCCAGATGACGCATGATCAGATCCGGGACGTCAAGCAGATGGACAAGCTACGGGCACTGCTCAATGAAGGTGGCAAACAGGATGTAAAGGTTCAGTTCACGTTTCGTGACAATGCGAACCAGGGCAGCGGCAACGTGCTGACGGGAGACAAGTTGAAGCAGGCTGCGGCCGACATCAGCAGTGTGGTCAAAAAGTTCGGCAGTCGTCCAGGCTTCGTGCTCGACACTTTCCATCAGGGCGGTAACAGCGCCAGTCAGGAGTGGTCCGACATGCAGACCACCTTGATCAAGTCCGCGCGCAATGCCGGCTTTAAAGGAAGCATTGTTGTCGAGGACAGTAACTGGGGGGGTGGCCTGACCGCTGGCCCGCAGAGCGGCCTGGTCAAGTTTGCCGATCAATTGAAGGCCGCCAATGGCGAAGGCAACCCTGCCCTGATTGGCGGTTTTCATGTGTATGCCAGAGAAAGCGAAGCGTCTTCCCGGCTCGGAAAACAGATCAAGGCGCTTCAAGAGGCTGGCTATAAATTGCAGATTGGCGAAGTGGGCAATGCCAGCTTGCTGATAGGGAGCACCTTCCGGCAAAAGGACGATGCCACCAAAGCCATGACGGATAACATGGCCGCTCTTAAAGCAGCGGGAGCGGATATTTTGCCCGGCAAGGACCAGTTCCAGGACGGCAAACTTCGCCGCCGTGTCGGATTTTCAAAGTCAGATCAGTACTCATGATTCGATGCCCCGAGTGATCGGGGCTCGATGTCATTGATACCCGCCGCTGAACCCGACCCTGAAAAGGGTCAGGCTTTCTATGCCAAAAGCAGATACGTGCAGCATCACAGCGTATAGGCGATCCCCACCTGCACCGTCCGCGGAGCCCCCGGATACGCGTAGACGTTGCCAAACGCGCCTTCTTCATACTCGGTGTTAAAAACATTCTTCAGGTCGAGGTTGAGCTTGACGTTCGGGTTGACCTTGTAAAAGGCCAGCAGGTCGAACACGGTGTAGCTGTCCATCGAGAAGGCGACGTTGGCGGTACGGCCGGCGCGCTGATCGACGTAGCGGCCGCCGGCGCCCAACCCCAGGCCACGCAACGCACCGTCCTGAAATTCGTAGACATTGAGCAGGCTGAACGTCTGTTCGGGGATGTTCATCAGACGTGTGCCGGAGCGCAGCGTGTTGTCTTTGGTCACCTCGGCGTCGACGTACGCGTAGCTGCCCATCATCCGCCACTCGGGCGTCAGGTTGCCGACCACGTTGAGGTCCAGGCCACGGCTCCGTACTTCGCCTGCCGCCACGCTGAATGTGGAGTCAACCGGGTCGGTGGTCAGCACGTTGCGTTTCTCGATCTGGTAGATCGCCGCGTCGACACTCAACTGCCCTTCCAGCGTTTCCCACTTGGTACCAATCTCGTATGACTTGCCCTCTTCCGGTTTGAAGCCGCCACCCAGCCGGCTGGCACCGCTGTTGGGTTTGAATGAACGCGCGGTGTTGGCGTAGACCGCGACGGTGTCGGTCAGGTCGCAGCTCAGACCAACACGCGGTGTGACGGCGTTATCGCTGGCGGTCCAGCTGCTGGTGCCGGGGAGGAAAGAATCGTAGTCGTGCTCGAAGCGCTCCAGACGCACGCCGCCCACCAGTTTCAGGCGCTCGGTCAGCGTTACCTGGTCTTGGACGAAGGCAGCCCAGGTTTTCAGATTTTCCTTGTCGTGGGTGGTGGTTCGGGTCAGTGCGGGTCGAGCCTGGCCATAGACCGGATTGAAGATGTCGATGGGGTAGGCACTGACTGCGCCGCTGGAGCGCTGGATGATCGATTTGTAGTCGTAGTCTTCGTACTCCACGCCGGTCAGCAGCGTGTGCTCGAAACCGCCCGCCGAGAAATGCCCGGTCAGGTTCAGTTGCACATCGCGGTCAGTCCACTCCAGCTTGCGGTAGTTGAAGTTACGGCCCAGGGTGCTACCGTCGGCGGCCAGGCCGTTGGCCTCAATGGCATCGCCTTGCAGCGAGCCGTCGAGCATCTGCACGCCACCGCCCAGCTTCCAGTCAGCGTTCAGGTCGTGATCAAAGCGCAGTTGCGCCATGTTGTTGTCATTGTGCAGCTTGCCCACGCTCTTTTCGCCGAAGAAGGTGTCGCGCGAAGCGGTGCGTGTCTGGGCGGGATAGCGCGTCAGGCCCCGATCCAGCGGTGCGTTGTTGCGCATGAAATCACCCTCGAAGGTGATGCGCGTGGCGTCGTTGACCTGCCAGCTCAAGACCGGCGCCACGCCATAACGCTCGGTTTCGACGTGATCACGAAAGGTATCGCCACCCTCGCCCACGACATTGAGTCGATAGGCAAAACGCCCTTCATCATCGAGCGGGCCGGACGCATCCAGCGTACCGCGCTTCATGCCCTGATCATTAAGCTGGCTGCCCAATGTGACCTTGCGCTCGGCCAGCGGTTGTTTGGAGACCACATTAAAAGTGCCTCCCGGATCGCCACGGCCGTACAGCGTGGTGGCAGGACCGCGCAGCACTTCAAGGCGCTCAATGGTGTTGGCGTCCGGCATGTTCGGATAACCGCGATTGATCGGGAAGCCGTTGCGATAGAACTCTCCCGTGGTGAAGCCGCGCACGGTAAACGTGGTCAGGCCCTGGCCGCCGAAGTTGTTGGCCCGCCCGACCCCGCCTGCGTAATCGAGAGCATCCTGCAGGCGCGTAGCACCGATGTCTTCCACTGCCTCGCGGGTCACGACGCTGACGGACTGCGGGGTTTCATGCAAAGAGGTGTCGGTACGTGTGGCGCTGGCGGAGCGTGTGGCCCGATAGCCGTCAACCGGCCCTTGTGCGTTTTCGGCACTGGCGGCGCCTTGAATGTCGATGTTCTGCAACTCTATCGAATCGCTCGAAGGTTGCCCGGCAGTAACCTGGTCAGCCCAGGCGGCCTGGGAGATAGCTTGAATGACACAAAGTGAAACGAGAGTACGACGCATCGACGTGCAGCCCTTGGCAAGAAACCAGGCCTCTTGGGACCCGGCAGGATTTTTCGCGAATAGTACAGATTCGTATTACCACTTGATACAAAATCGCAAAAATACCTTTCCCACTGCTGTCGATCGCACTTAGCAAACACGGGGACAAACAGGCAAACTGCGATACACCACAGCCCTTTTGATGAGAGAACCGCCGATGCCGCTTTCCAACCAGCCTGCCGATCCTCGCTGCGCCCTGCTGGTGATCGACATGCAGTACGACTTCATGCCCGGCGGGCAGCTGGCGGTGGCTGACGGTGATGCGTTGCTGCCATTGATCAATCGTCTGGGTGCGCGCTTTGCACGGGTGATCGTCACTCAGGACTGGCACCCGGCCAGGCACATCTCGTTTGCCTCAAGCCATGCGCAGCGCGTGCCGTTCGAGAGCATCACCCTGCCCTACGGTCCGCAGACCCTGTGGCCGGATCACTGCGTGCAAGGCAGCCACGGTGCGCAATTGCATGCCGACCTCGATCTGCCTCACGCGCAGTTGATCCTGCGCAAGGGCTGCAATGCGCACATAGACAGCTACTCGGCGTTTCTGGAGGCAGACCGGTCAACCACCACCGGGCTGGCCGGGTATTTGAAGGAGCGCGGTATCGACACGCTGTTCGTGGTCGGCCTGGCACTGGACTTCTGTGTCGCGTGGTCTGCTCAGGATGCGCGCAGTGCCGGTTTCAATACGTATGTCATTGAAGACGCCTGTCGCGCCATCGACATGAACGGCTCGCTGGAGCACGCCTGGAAGACACTGCTGGAGATGGGCGTCGAGCGCGTGCAAAGCGCCGATCTGCTGGGTCAGGCCTGAGAATGTGCCAACTCGCGCTCACAATTCTCGATGCGTAACACCGATCGCGAACGACGGCGTGCGGCGCCTGTCTGAACCATCGGACCGGCCCTGCCCGCGCAGGTCCATTTCATCACTGGCGCTGAGGACGTTGTATGGACCACGAAGTAGAAGGCAAGACCCCCGGCCTGTCGGCTGAGGAAGAGCGCGATATTGATGAGAACCAGCCGCCGCGCGCGGCGGTGCTGCACGAGACTATCCGTATTCAGGGCGACCACGAACTGGAGCGCAGCGTCGCCGCCCTGTGGTGGTCGGCACTGGCGGCCGGCCTGACGATGGGCCTGTCGCTCATGGCGATGGGCTTGCTGAAATCGCGCCTTGAAGGCATTCCGGGCAGCCATGTCATCAGCAGCCTGGGTTATTCGGCCGGGTTTCTCGCGGTGATTCTGGCACGTCAGCAGTTGTTCACCGAAAACACCATCACGGCTGTGCTGCCGGTCATGAGCAAGCTGAACCTGGCCAATATCGGTCGGCTGCTGCGCCTGTGGGCTGTGGTCCTGACCGGCAACCTGGCCGGCACGCTGCTGGTGGCGTACGTCATGCTCAATCTGCCGATTTTCGATACCAGCACCGACAAGGCGTTTCTGGAGATCGGCCGCAAGGTCATGGAAAACGACCTCGGTCAGATGTTTTCCAAGGGCATTGTGTCCGGCTGGATGATCGCGACCATGGTCTGGATGATTGCCTCCATGGAAAACGCCAAGATCGCTATCATCGTGCTGATCACTTACCTGATGGCACTGGGCGACTTCACTCACATTGTGGTGGGTTCGGCCGAAGTGTCCTATCTGGTTTTTGCGGGTGAGATAGCCTGGAAAGACTTCTGGTTTGCCTTTGCCGGGCCGACACTGGCAGGCAATATCATCGGCGGTAGCTTTATCTTCGCCCTGATCAGCCATGCGCAGATCCGCAGCGAAAAAGACACCACCGCCAAACTGGAACGCGACCGCAAGGCCAAGGCCGAAAAACGTCGGCTGGAGAAGGAACGCGCGCTCAAGGACGCTGATACAGGGGCACAGAAAGAGATATGATCCCCGTCATTAAACTTTCTTTCAGGAAACGTGACGGGTTTTAAAGGCAGAATAAGCCTTTGAACGCACCTATTCAGGCAGGGACCATGACCCGAATTCTGGCAATCGAAGATGATGCCATCACCGCAAAGGAAATTGTCACCGAACTCAGCAGCCACGGGCTGGAAGTGGACTGGGTGGACAACGGCCGTGACGGCCTGGCGCGTGCAGTGAGCGGCGACTACGACCTCATTACCCTGGACCGCATGCTGCCGGAGATGGATGGCCTGACCATCGTCACCCACCTGCGTGCCCAGGGCATTTCCACGCCGATCCTGATGATCAGCGCGCTGTCCGATGTGGACGAACGCGTACGCGGGCTAAGGGCCGGAGGCGATGATTATCTGCCCAAACCGTTCGCGTCGGACGAAATGGCAGCACGCGTCGAGGTCCTTCTGCGCCGCAGCAACCCGGTCAGCGCGGCCAAGACCGTGTTGCAGGTTGCCGACCTGGAGCTGAACCTGATCAGCCGCGAAGCCTGTCGGGGGGGTGAGCCGTTGATCCTGCTGCCCACCGAGTTCAAGCTGCTGGAATTTCTGATGCGCAACAGCGGGCAAATCATCACGCGCATGATGATCTTCCAGGAAGTATGGGGCTATCACTTCGACCCGGGCACCAACCTGATCGATGTGCACATCGGCCGTCTGCGCAAGAAGATCGATCAACCTGGCACCGCACAGCTGATCCAGACCGTGCGAGGGTCAGGTTATGTCATTGCCGAACCCGTCTAAGGGCTGGCGATCTTCAACAAGCCGCCTGTTGGCGCTGTACAGTTCTCTGTTTGTCGCCTGGAGCGTGATTCTTCTGGGCGTTCTCTATTGGGAGGTCAACTCCTATCTGGACACCCTCGCCCGCGAGTCACTCACCCACCGCCAGCAATTGTTCTCGCGCTTCGAAGGTCAGGCACTGGTCGATGCCCTGGCCACCAGCATGACTTTCGATACCCGCGCGGTAGATGCTTACGGCCTGTTCGACCAGAACTTCCGCCCGGTCGCCGGCCCCATCACCAGCGTGCCGGAAAACCTGCCCATCGATGGCCTGATCCATGTGCTGAACGACTGTATCGAGTCGGAAGATCCGGGCATGCCGCAAGGCAGTTGCGATGCGATCGTCAATCGTACCTCCGACGGCCGCTGGCTGGTGCTGGTGCGCGAGAATGGCTCACTGCTGGCGGTCAGCACGCTGATCCTGCACGCCTTGTTGTGGGGGATTTCGCTGACCATTATTCCTGGCGTGGCCGGCTGGCACTGGTTGCGTCGGCGCCCGTTGCGCCGTATCCGCGCCATTCAGGCCAGCGCTGAATCGATCATTGCCGGCGACATGGCTGGCCGCCTGCCGGTGTCGAACCGGCGTGACGAACTGGACATGCTGGCGGTGATCGTCAACGCCATGCTCGACCGCATCGAAAAACTCATGAATGAGGTCAAGGGCGTCTGCGACAACATCGCCCACGACCTGCGCACGCCCTTGACCCGGCTGCGCGCCCAGCTTTATCGCATCCAGCAACAATCAGCACACGACTCGACCCATGCCGTACAGATCGCGCAGGTTATCAGTGAAGCCGACACGCTGATGGCGCGCTTCCGTGGGCTGCTGCGGATTTCGGAGCTGGAGGACCGTCAGCGACGTTCGGCATTCGTCGAGCTGCAGTTGCGACCACTGCTGCAGGAGCTGCATGATTTCTATTTGCCTCTGGCCGAAGAAGACCAGATTACCCTGCTGCTGGATTTGCAGGACCCGTTGCCTACGCTGGTGGGCGACCGCGCTCTGCTGTTTGAAGCGCTGACCAATTTGCTCGGTAACGCTATCAAATTCACCCCGCCTGGCGGCATCGTGAAAATCAGCGCCTATCCGGGCAAGGACACTGCAACGCCCTGCATCGACGTACAGGATTCCGGCCCCGGCATCCCTGTTGCCGAACGCGCAGCGGTGTTCCAGCGCTTCTATCGCAGCGAAACCGGCAACGAGCAGAGCGGCTTTGGTCTCGGCCTGTCGGTGGTGGCGGCGATCGTCAATTTGCATGGCTTTTCGTTGCAGATCGGCACCAGCGAATATGGCGGCGCAAGCCTGCTGCTGGAATGTCGCGTCGCCAACACGCTTACCTGAAGTTCACGCGCACAATGTGATGGTTACATATGCGTCGTGCCTGCTTTTTGACGAGATTAAGGCGTCTGGCACGATGGTTCCAGAGGTTTAGATATTAATCTGGCGCGATCTGCCAAGCGTTAAATTGTAACTAGATGTTACAAAAAAGCATACAGCTTGACCGTTTCAGCGCTGGCAAGTTCCACTCAAAAGATGCGTTTTTACGCCTCGATATTGCGCTTTTCCCCGAACAAATCCATTCCGTGCATTCACTTCACAGCATCGCCCCTCGTACAAAATGTGAACGGCTAGACATTTTTATGACGTCAGTGACTTGTCGGTCCGTCAGCACTGCGTTATTTATAACGGGCAACTCCTGTACCTGCGTCACCCCAAATAATAACTCACCGGATTTCGCCATTAACCAGGCGAGGCTTTGGCATGGCTGCCAAGGCAGAGAACGCGGCACTACATTACTGGATCAACATCGGCTGGGAGGCTGTTATGGGCGCACAATCAAAGATTTTAAGCGTGGGTGAGTAGAAGGTTTACACCGAGACTTACTGGAAAAGCAGTGACGCGAAGACCATCTTGCTGGTCAACGGTGCGCTCTCAACTACAGGCTCGTTCGGGCAGACGGTCAAGTACCTGCAACCGCACTACAACCTCGTGTTGTTCGACCTGCCGTTCTCGGGGCAATCCCGGGCGCACAACCCCGACGAGATGATCGTCAGCAAGGAAGATGAAGTACAGATCCTCCTTCAGCTCATCGACCTGTATCAGGTCAACTACCTGCTTTCGGTCTCCTGGGGCGGTGTATCGGCCCTGCTGGCCTTGGCGCAATGCCCGGCTTCGGTGGAAAAAGCCATCATCAGCTCGTTCTCTCCAGTGCTCAACGAACCGATGCTCGACTACATCGACAAGGCTCAGGTCTACCTGGCAGCACGCGAGAAACGCAAGATCGGCTCGCTGCTCAACGACACCGTCGGCAAGCACCTGCCGCGCCTTTTCAAACTCTATAACTACAAGCATCTGATCGGCCTTGCCGAGCACGAATATGGCCAGATCGACTTTCACATCAGCCAGATCCGCACACTAAGCGCCAGCAACTACGTCGAGCGTTTTTCCTCGATCAAGATCCCGGTGCTGTTCATCAACGGTGAAAAAGATGAATACACCACGGTTGAAGATGCGCGTATGTTTTCCAACTACATTGCCAAAAGCAGCTTCAACGTAGTTCCGGACACCGGACACTTTCTTGATCTGGAAAGCAAAGCTGCCTGGCACCACTCGCAAAAGACTGCACTGTCCTTCCTGGGGACAGAAGCCAGCCAACAGGTATGGCCAAGCGTCACTGCAATGGCCTGAAGCACCCTCGCCTGCGTCCGGAAAGCCGCACAGCTTTTCCGGCGTGACGTTGTGGTTCGTGGGTGTCGGCTTATCTGACTGGGCAGTGCTATTCGTTGATGACTCTTTGCTTGGCGACGCTTTTGCGTTCGTGCTGCCGTGTGCCCGGAAATATTCGGTCACAGCGCTTCAATTCCTTCCAGCCCGGTCTGGTGCTGGGTTTCATCTCGCTGCTCTCGCTCGGCGCTTGCTCCGCAGGGAAACCCGCAGAAAAGGCGCTGGTGCGGGTCGCGGTGCAACCGGTTGCATCGCTAGACGTGGCCAGCAGCGTAATGCTGACGGGCGATATTCAGGCGCGAAAAGTCACCGAACAGTCCTTCCGTGTGTCCGGCAAGCTGGTCAAACGTTATGTGGATGTCGGCGACCGGGTGCGGGCAGGGCAAGTACTTGCCAGACTCGACCCGCGAGAACAGAAGACCGATCTGGCGTCGGCCAATGCAGAAGTGGCCGTGCGGGAGTCACGCTTGCACCTTGCCGAGCAGAATTATCAGCGTCAGCAATTACTGCTGCCCAAGGGCTACACCAACCTCAGTGAATACCAGAAGGCACGTTCCGGCCTGGACAGTGCGCGCGGGGATCTGGCGGCGTTGCGAGCGCAGCAGGCCAACGCGCGCGACCAGGTGGGCTACACCGAGCTGTTCGCGGTAGCCGATGGCGTCATCACTGCGCGCCATGCAGAGGAAGGTCAGGTGGTACAAGCCGCCACGCCGGTTTTCAACCTTGCCCATGACGGCCAGCGCGAGGCGGTATTTTCGGCGTATGAATCGCTGCTGGGTGCCGACCAGACCGAAGGCACGGTAACGATCAGCCCACTGGGGCAACCGAGCATTCAATTGAGCGGCTCCATCCGCGAGATCACATCGATTGTTTCCGCCGCAAGCGGCACACTACGGGTACGCGTTGCCTTGCCGGACGCCGCCATCGCACCGGCGCTGGGCTCGGTGGTCAGCGCACGCTTGCAGACCCGATCGCAGCGGGCATTCGCCCTGCCCTGGTCGGCGTTGAGCCGCACCCAGGGTCAGCCGGCAGTCTGGCGGCTGGACGACCAGTCGAAAGTCCGCCTGACGCGCGTGAAAGTGCTGCGTTACGAACAGGGCCAGGTGATCGTTTCCGAAGGGCTGAACGAAGGCGATCGGGTGGTTTCCCGAGGGCTGCAGTTTCTCTATCCCGGACAACAGGTCGAGGTGGCCGAGCAAGCGTCAGTCAAGCCCGCCGTCTCGCTGGCAACATCGGAGCCTGCGCAATGAACGGCACCGCCACAGGACCACGATCGTCACATTTTCACTGGCTACTCTGCGCGCTGATCGTGGCGCTACCGGGCTGTCGCGACAAACCGCTGCGCGAAGTGATTGATCGCCCGGTGCTGTTCACCGAAATAGCCGATCCACAAAATGCGTCCTATGGTCGTTTTGCCGGAAGTATCCAGCCGCAGCATGAGGTTGCACTGGGCTTTCGCATCGCCGGACGCCTGGCCACCCGGCATGCCGAGATGGGTGATCGGGTGCGCAAAGGCGACCTGCTGGCGACCCTCGACCCCAGCGACCAGCAAAACCGCCTACGTGCCCGTCAGGCAGAACTGAGCAGAGCCCGGTCTGCCTGGCAGCAGTTGAGCGACGAGCAAACGCGCTACCAGCAGCTATATACCCGAGGCGTCGGCTCGCGGGCGCGTCTGGATCAGTTGAACAGCGACCTGCGCAGCCAGAACGCACTCCTCGATCAGGCCAGCGCAGCGGTGCAACAAGCCGGTGACCACCTTGCCTACACCCGGCTTACCGCCGAATTCGACGGCCTGGTCACCCAGTGGCAAACCGAAGTGGGCCAGGTCATGGCCACCGGGCAAGCGGTGGTCAGCCTTGCCCGCCCGGAAAGCCGCGAAGCGGTGGTCGACCTGCCGGTCGGGCTGCTGGCCTCGCTGGATGACAGTCGGCAGATCAGAGTGATTTCCCAGCTTGATAAGCAGGTGTCGGTGATTGCCAGTGTTCGCCAGTTGGCCCCGCAGATCGATGCGGGCACGCGCACCCAGCGCGTCCGCCTGGCCTTGCAGCACATACCGGACAGCTTGCGTCTGGGCTCCACAGTGACCGTTGAAATAAGCGGCAACGCCCCGGCCTTTCATGAGCTGCCGGCCAGCGCCGTGCTGGCGCGGGATGGCAAGGATCAGGTGTGGGTGATCGACCCTTCAACCTCGACACTGAGCCCGCGCGCGGTGCAGGTGCTGGCGCGTAAGGGCGGCAAAGTACAGGTCAGCGGCGAACTGCACGAAGGCGAGAAAGTGGTGACTGCCGGCGTCAACGGCATGCAGTCCGGACAGAAAATACGCATGCAACGCGAGGTCAGTTTGTGAGGGAGCGCTTCAATCTGTCGGCCTGGGGGCTTAAACACCGCACGCTGGTCTGGTACATGATGTTCGTTTCACTGCTGATGGGCAGTTGGTCGTTTCTGAACCTGGGCCGCGAGGAAGACCCCTCGTTCGCCATCAAGACCATGGTCATCCAGGCCCGCTGGCCGGGCGCGACACTGCCCGACACCCTGCAACAGGTCACAGACCGACTGGAAAAGAAGCTTGAGGAAATCGACGCGCTGGACTACGTGAAAAGTTACACGCTGGCCAGTGAATCGACGATTTTCGTGTTCCTCAAAAGCGAAACCCGCAGCGCTGATATCCCCGCGGCGTGGTATCAGGTGCGCAAAAAAATCAGCGATGTGCGCAGCGAACTGCCCAGCGGTATTCAGGGCCCGGCGTTCAACGACGAGTTTGGTGACGTGTTCGGCAGCATCTATGCGTTCACCGCCGACGGCCTGTCGTTTCGTCAGCTGCGCGACTACGTCGAGCAAGTGCGCGCCGACATTCGCAGCGTGCCCAACCTGGGCAAGATCGAACTGCTCGGCGCGCAGCGCGAAGTCATTTATCTGAATTTCTCCATTCGCAAGCTCGCGGCGCTGGGCATCGATCAGCGTCAGGTGTTGCAAAGCCTGCAAGCGCAAAATTCGGTGACGCCCGCAGGCGTCATGGAAGCCGGTCCTGAGCGTATCGCCGTGCGGGCCAGCGGTCAGTTCAGCAGTGAAGAAGACCTTGAAGCCATCAACCTGCGCTTCGGCGACCGATTCTTTCGCCTCAGCGATCTGGCAACCATCGAACGCCGTTATGCCGACCCGCCCTCCTCGCTGTTCCGCTTCAACGGCCAGCCCGCCATCGGCCTTGCCGTGGCCATGAAACAGGGCGGCAACATTCAGGCGTTCGGCACGCAACTACAGCAGCGCATCGACGACCTGACCACCGAGCTGCCGCTGGGCATCGACGTGCACCTGGTGTCGAGCCAGGCCGAAGTGGTCGAAAAAGCCATCGGCGGTTTCACCCACGCCCTGTTCGAGGCGATCCTGATCGTTCTGGTGGTGAGTTTCATCAGCCTCGGGGTTCGCGCAGGCCTGGTCGTTGCCTGCTCGATTCCGCTGGTACTCGCGCTGGTCTTCGTGTTCATGGAGTACAGCGGCATCACCATGCAACGCATTTCGCTCGGTGCGCTGATCATCGCCCTCGGGCTGTTAGTGGATGACGCCATGATCACCGTCGAAATGATGGTCACGCGCCTTGAAAGCGGCGACTCCTTGCAGCAAGCCGCGACCTTTGCCTATACCTCGACAGCCTTCCCGATGCTGACCGGCACGCTGGTGACGGTTGCCGGTTTCGTGCCCATCGGCCTGAATTCCAGCTCAGCGGGCGAATACGTGTTCACCATGTTCGCGGTCATCGCCGTGGCGCTGCTGCTGTCCTGGCTGGTGGCGGTGCTGTTTGCGCCACTGATCGGCGTGCACATTCTCAAGGCGTCGGCACAGCATGCTGCGCCGGGGCGCTGGATGCGCGGTTTCAGCCGCCTGTTGATCAAGACGCTGGAGCAGCGCTGGTGGGTGATCGGCATCACGTTACTGATGTTCGTCGGCTCGCTGTTCGCGGGCAAGCTGCTGCAGAATCAGTTCTTCCCGGACTCCGACCGCCCGGAAATCCTGGTGGATATCTACATGCCGCAAAACGGCTCCATCGAAGGCACACGCCAGACCATGGACCGCTTTGAAGCAACGCTCAAGGACGATCCCGACGTGCTGCGCTGGAGTTCGTATGTCGGCAAAGGCGCGGTGCGTTTCTACCTGCCGCTGGACCAGCAACTGAGCAACCCTTTTTATGGGCAACTGGTGATCGTCAGCCAGGGCGGCGCAGCGCGGGATCGCCTGATCGAACGCCTGCGCCAGCGCTTTCGTGATGACTACGTTGGGGTGGGCGGCTACGTTCAGCCGCTGAACATGGGCCCGCCCGTCGGCTGGCCGGTGCAGTACCGGGTCAGCGGCCCGGACATCGAACAGGTGCGCAGTCAGGCCATGGCGCTGGCCGCCATTCTCGACGCCAACGCCAATATCGGTCAGGTCATCTACGACTGGAACGAACCGGGCAAGGTGTTGAAAATCGACATCGCCCAGGACAAGGTGCGCCAGTTTGGCCTGTCGTCTGAAGACGTGGCGCAGATCCTCAACAGCCTGGTCACCGGCACGACCATCACGCAGGTGCGCGACAGTACTTATCTGGTCGATCTGGTAGGCCGCGCCGAAAGCGACGAACGCAGCTCGATACAGACCCTGAGCAACCTGCAAATCCCGACGCCCAATGGCTCGACGGTACCGCTGCTGGCATTCGCCACACTCAGTTACGAACAGGAACAGCCGCTGGTCTGGCGCCGCGACCGGCTGCCGACCATCACCCTTAAAGCCAACGTACTGGGCACCTTGCAACCGGCCGCACTGGTCAAGCAACTGAAGCCGGCGGTCGAGGCCTTCAGCGCCGGTTTACCTTTGCGCTATTCGGTCGCCACCGGCGGCGCAGTCGAGGCCAGCGCTCGTTCGCAAGGGCCTATATTAAAGGTCGTGCCGCTGATGTTGCTGTTGGTGGTGAGCTTCCTGATGATTCAGCTGCATAGCGTGAAAAAGCTCCTGCTGGTCGTCAGCGTGGTGCCGCTGGGGCTGATCGGCGTGGTCGCCGCGCTGTTGATGTCCGGCTACCCGCTGGGCTTCGTGGCAATTCTCGGCGTGTTGGCGCTGATCGGTATCATCATTCGCAACTCGGTGATCTTGGTGACGCAGATCGACGAGTTCATCGCCGCCGGCGAAAGCGCCTGGTCAGCCGTGGTCAAAGCCACCGAACATCGCTGCCGACCGATCCTGCTGACGGCAGCGGCCGCCAGCCTGGGCATGATCCCGATTGCCCGCGAGGTGTTCTGGGGGCCGATGGCCATCGCCATGATCGGCGGCATCGCCATCGCTACCCTGCTGACGTTGTTTTTTCTGCCAGCGCTGTATGTGGTGAGTTATGGGATCAGGCGGCCCACTTGAGCGACGTAGGCTTCGACGCATGCCTTTGGGTAGGCGCCAGTGCGACCTCCAGATCACTGAAACGCCCCACATTGATGAGCCTGAAGCTTTTGATTTCCATGAAAGTCCCTGAGGGGATTGATCCAGAACACAATGACGGTCGGCATTATGGCACTCCTGAGCGCCCCGTGAAGACCTCGCCATAAAACGACTCAAATCAAATCATCATTCCAAGAAATATCCTGTATCAACTCGCCGTACCTACTTATCCCCCGACAAAACCGTTAGCCTGCTTGCCATCGGTCAATAACCCATCTGACAGACGCACGTCGCGTGCTTGCCAGGTTTAGCTCAAGCGAGACTTTTCATGCCCCACTCGGCCCAATCTGCGCATAACACCGTCACCATGACGCCCGGTCTGGTGATGCTGTTCGCGTTCTGCTGTGGCGCGATTGTCGCCAATATCTATTACGCGCAACCGATCATCGAGCTGATTGCCCCAGACATCGGGCTGTCGAGTACGGCGGCCAGTCTGATTGTTTCGTTGACGCAGATCGGTTATGCACTGGGCCTGTTCTTTCTGGTGCCGCTGGGCGATTTGCTGGAGAACCGCAGGTTGATGCTGGTCACCACGGTGGTTGCGGTGCTCAGCCTGCTGGGCGCTGCATTTGCCGAGCAGCCGAATCTGTTTCTGCTGGTCTCGTTGCTGGTCGGTTTCAGCTCGGTGTCGGTACAGATGCTGATCCCGCTGGCGGCGCATCTGGCGCCGGAAGAATCGCGCGGCCGGGTAGTTGGCAGCATCATGGGCGGGTTGCTGTTGGGGATTCTGCTCGCGCGGCCCATCGCCAGTCTGGTGGCTGACCATTTCGGATGGCGTGCGGTGTTCGGTTCGGCGGCCGTGGTGATGATCGGTATCAGCGTGGTGCTGGCGACCACCATGCCCAAACGCCTGCCTGAACACCGTGCGTCCTATGGCCAGTTGCTGTTCTCGCTCTGGACCCTGTTGCGGACCCAGCCTGTGCTGCGCCAGCGTGCTTTTTATCAGGCCTGCATGTTTGCGACGTTCAGCCTGTTCTGGACCGCCGTACCGCTGGAACTGTCGCGCAATCACGGGCTATCGCAAACCCAGATCGCCCTTTTTGCCTTGATCGGTGCCATTGGTGCCATCGCGGCCCCCATCAGCGGCCGTTTGGCAGACGCAGGCTATACGCGGATAACGTCATTGGGCGCACTGTTGTTCGGGGCACTGAGCTTTCTTCCGGGCCTTATTCATCCGGTATACAGCGTGATCGGCCTGTCGATAACCGGCGTGGTGCTGGATTTCTGCGTGCAGACCAGCATGGTGTTGGGCCAGCGCACCGTTTATGCACTGGATGCCGCGAGCCGCAGCCGACTCAACGCGTTGTACATGACCAGCATTTTCATCGGCGGCGCGATTGGCTCGGCGGTGGCCAGCCCGCTGTTTGATCATGGCGGCTGGACCTGGGTGTTGATCGCAGGCACGCTGCTGCCGCTGACTGCATTGCTGGCGTTGCTCAGGGATCGATCCAGGCAGAATGCGTAAACGCTGCACTTTGTGATCCAATTGCAGGATAATGCCGCGGCGATGGCATAGCCCATCGCCCTTCTGGCTCTCTCGCACCTCAAGGCTCGCGTATCCGGCACCTCTGGATCTGCGCGATTGAACACGGATTGTACAGACGCCTCATCCCAAGGCCCCCAACCCGCCGATACTGCTGTTCAAGCGCATCGGTACGCATTTCCGTAACCCGAACAAGGCAAACAGCAATGGACGCAGCACCACGAACAAGCAAGTTTTACGCAATTCTAGCCAAAATATCGATAAGCGTTACCGGCATGATCGGGGCCATGTGGAGTATTTTCACGTACTTTTTTCCAGACCCTGCTGTTCTTGGCCTCAGGGTTGATTTCATCAATTGGAAAACCCTGATCATTATCGTTAGCACTGCCATGATGCTCTGCGGCCTTTACATCGCGTTCCTCGCCAGAAAGCTTCCCTCGGCACTCAAGCTTGGCGTCTGGCTGGCACTTGCACTGTTTCTCTGCGCGGTGTTCTTTAAACTGGGCGGCGAATACGCCAAACCCTCGATCGATTTCGCCCGTAGCCAGACGCTGTTCACCGAGAATGACAACGCCAACATATTCGGAAAACGTTCCGAAAACGTGGACAACCTGGACATCGAGTTGCTGGGCTGTGACCAGAACGGCCAATCGCCGACCTGTACGCTGGAGCTGACCAACAGGAGTGCAGACCGGGATTTCCGCTTTGTGAACCCGATCAGCCTGTTCGAGGAAACCGGTGGCGCGCTGGGCCTTTCGCAAATGCGTGTCGGCGATGCCAAGTCCGACCGCTGGGACAATTTCCAGCTGATCCGCAACGTCCCTACCCGCGTGACACTGACGTTTGAAGCGGCCAAGGGCAAGGTCAAGCAGTCACCTGCCTTGAAGCTGTCCTTCCGTGATCGCGAGAATAAAGACAACGTACTCAAGTTCAACGAGGTCAAGGTCAACTAGTTAACCGTGGATCGTGCGTCGCCTCGCGGGTGTGACGACGCGCGTATCCGCTACCGACTTGACTGCTGCAGCCAGTTCGCCAGGTCCACCACTTCAGCCTCGTTGATGCTGTGCCCCAGGCCTTCATACCCATGAAACTGCGGCGTCAGGCCGAGCGACTTGAGGGTTGCTTCGGCTTGCGGGCCGCTGGCGTAGGCCACCTGGCGATCCTGCACGCCGTGACCGATGAAAACCTTCAGCGCCTTGAGGTCATCAGACGCGTTAACTTCGGATTTAACCACCGGCAACAACCGCCCGCTCAACGCCGCAAAGCCACCGACCAGCGTCGGCTGACGCAAAGCGACTTCGTAGCTCATCATGGCGCCCTGGCTGAACCCGACCAGAAACACCTTGCCTGGCTGCGTGCGGAATTTCTCGGTGGCCTGGGTGATGAAATCGGTCAGTCGCTTACCGCTGCTTTTCAGGTCTTCGGTCACGCCATCGTAATCGGTACCGCCTTTCTTCTGGGTAAACCACTTGTAGCTGTCTGCCTGCAACTCCACCGGAGCCTGCACCGACAGGTAGTTGAAGCCCGCAGGCAAATGTTCCTTGAGCCCGAACAGATCAGCCGCATTACTGCCATAGCCATGAATGAAAATCACCAGCGGCCGGTCTGGCGTTTCGACATTGGCCTGCGCCAGGTAGTCCAGCGGCAGGTCGGTATGCAAGGTGTTGTCCTGCGCCTGCGCCATTGTGGCGACGGCAAACAACAAGGCAGCGAAAAACTTCAGCATCGGTTCATGACCTCTGTTGGACGCTGCCTGTGGACAGCGTCGTGAGTGGACGTCGCGGCAGAAACTGACACCGCTTCAGTTCTGCATGCTGGTCCGTGAAACCTCGGGTTTGAGCAACTGCATCTGTTGACGGTAATCATCGGTCACCTGACGCGCCTGACTGCTGCTGGTGATGACTCGCGGCGTGATCAGCACGATCAGCTCGGTGCGGTCCTTGGATTTGCTGGAGTTGCCGAACAACCATTTCAAGCCTGGAATACGCCCCAGATAAGGCACCGCGCTGACCGTCTCGGAATTATCCTGCTTGATCAACCCGCCCAACAGCACCGTCTGACCACTCTGCGCGGCGACTTGCGTCGACACTGAACGGGTCGAAATACGCGGATTGCCGTTCAGGTCAGTGGAGGCAGTGCCGGTGTCAGCATCGCTCACCTGTTGCTGAATATCCATGTACACCAGGCCGCCCGGATTGATGCGCGGCACGACGTCGAGAATGACACCGGTCTGCACGTATTCGACGCTGCTCAACGTGGTGTTGGTAGCCGTGTTGGTGTTGATTGAGGTCTGGCTGATAGGGATGTTGTCACCCACCTGAATCTGCGCCTGCTGGTTGTTCATGACCACCAGCGACGGTGCCGACAGCACCTGAGTACGACCGTTGGTTTCCAGTGCACGCAGAGCGACCTGCAGATTATTGCTGACAAACGAATAGAAAAACGAGTCGGTGGCGGCCAGCGCTGCGCCGCCAGTGCCAAGCGAACCCTGGCTGCCAGGGGTGTTGGTGACATTGCCGGTGGTGCCCGAGTTACCGGCCAGACGGCCCAAGTACCATTGCACCCCCATGTCCAGTTCGCCGGTGAGTTTGACCTCCAGAATTCGCGTCTCTATCTGCACTTGCAGCGGCGGATTGTCGAGGCGCTTGATCGCTGATTCGATCTCTTTCCACTGCGCCGGACGCGTGCGCACCAGCAACTGGTTGCTGCTCTTCTGTGCGGTGATGCGGGTGCTGGCATCCAGCGACTTGCTGCCGGCGTTCGACCCGCTGTCGTCCTGACTGGAAGAATCCGCTTCGCTGCCGCTCTGATCGTCGCCTTCGGATTCGCTGTCGGCGCTGTTCTGGCTGTTGTTCATGCCCTGGCTGTTGCCAAAGCCACCGCCGTTGCTCATGCCGTTGCTCATGCCGCTGCTATTGCCGCCCAGGCCACTGGAGCTGCTCATGCCGCCAGAGCCACTGCCGCCGCTGGAATTGAGTGACGACAGCGTGGTGGTGCGCAGGCCCGGCGCAACCTTGGCGGGCGAATCATCCTTGATAGCACCTGTGCCATAGATCTGTCGCAGGTATTTGGCGAGGTCGGTGGCCTTCATGTTGCGTACGTCGTACACGTACATCTGCGGCTCGTTGCCGCCGCCTTCGTCGATGGTGTGAATCCATTCGCCGACTTCACGCAGGTACTCGGGCTGCGAGGAAATCGCCACCACCGAATTGGTCCGCTCGATCGGCAGAAAACGCACCATGCCCGCCAGCGGCATGCCGCTTTGCGGGCCGAAGATTTTCTGCAGCTCAGGCATCAGTTCGCCAACCGAGGCACGTTGCAGACCAAATACGCCGACCGACATGCCTTTGAGCCAGTCCACATCAAACGTGTCGATAGTGTCCTGATAGTTGGCCAGTTCTTCGGGCGTGCCCGCCAGGCTCAGTACGTTACGCGCCGGATCGACCAGCAGGAACGCGTTTTCCCGCGCGAACGGCTTGAGCAGCTTCTGCATTTCAGTGGCCGAGATGTAACGCAGCGGAAACAGCCGCGCCGACATGCCCGCCGCCGGTTGCGCCACCGGCATTTCCGGTACCAGCTTGCCGGCCACAGCCTGATTCGAGGGCAGGATCACGTAGCGATTGCCCTGCTTGATCATCGCGTTGTCGGTCCACGACAACAGCGTCTCGAGAATCGACAGCGCCTGCTGCTTGTTGACCGGCTTGGAGGTTGAGAAGCTCACATCGCCTTTCACGCCTTGGGCAATGCTGTAGTTCTCGTGCAGCAGGTCGCCCATGATGCTGTTGATCACCGCCTGAATCGGCTGATTGGTGAAGTTGAAGACAATGTCGCCAGCCTCCGCCGGGCGCGCTGCCGGAGCCGCTGCGGGCTGGCGGATGAAAGGCTGATTGCCCTTGATGATCTGGCGCTGCGGCGAGGCCGCCGTCTGCTGTGAAGGAGGCTCGACGGGCGGTCGTTCGCTGCGCGGGTCTACCGGCGGGCGTTGTGAACCGGTTCCCTGGAGCGCTTCCTGCAGCATGCCATTGTCGGGGTCGAGTGTGTCTGGCTGTGACGCGCAGCCGCCAAGGGCGACGGCGGTGGCCAGGCAAAGCAAGGGTGTGCGCAAGGTAGCGATGGCAGAAACTCCAGAAAAGGTACCCATCACAGGGTGGAATCGTTGGTTAAGGTAATCGGCGGTGTACTCGACGGCGGCGGCAGGCGCAGCGCAGGCAGACGCAGGATTTGCGTGCGCTCATCAAGTTTGAAAGTGGCCTGAGTGGGCTCCAGGCGGTCCAGCGTCCAGCCATTGGGCAAACGGTCGCCCTGACGAATTTTCAGCGCCGGACCACTGGCCTGTTTGATCAATGCGACACGCAGCGAGCCGTCCATGATCACCCCGGTGAGGGTCAGGCCGGCCAGACTGGTGGCCTGCTCGGCCTTGCGCACCGCCGCGTCCGGGCTGCGATCAGGGCTGAACAGGGGGGTTTTCCAGGTGTTGGCCAGGCTGTCCAGGGTTGCCGAAGGCGCGCTGTGCACCTGGGCTTTCTGATCGAGCGGATTGCGCGGCGCCTGCTCGGGCAGCCAGTCGGGCGAGTGCGCAGCGCCGCTGAAAATCAGGGCGATGAGCCCCGTCAGCAGCGCGGCCAGCGCCAGCAGCGACCACTCCAGCGGGCGTAAAGAGCCGGTCATTGCTCGCCCTCCCCGGCGCTGGCCGGTTGCAGGTAGCCACGCACCAACAGGTGCACCACCAGTTTGCCGGCAGCGCCAGTGGCGGGAGCATTGGCATCACGACGCATACTCATCTCGTCAACGAACAGAAACGGGCGCTGGTACTCCAGCGCATGCAGGATGGCCGTCAGCGGTTCGATGGCGCAGTTCAGGGTCAGGCTGACCTTGACCTGACGATACGGCTCGGCGCTGTCCTGCTCGGGGGTGATCGGCATGCGCTGGGTCAGCTCGCAGCCGCCACCGGTACTGGCCTGGCTGCTGATCAGGTCGGCAATACGCTGCATCAGATCGGCCGCCACGGCACTCGGGTCTTCGCCGGGCAACAGGCTGGTGCTGCTGGCCGGGTCACGGCGTGCTTGCTCCAGTTGCTCGCGCAATGAGTCACCCTGCTGCAACAGGCCAGCATAGCGCTGCTGTTGCTCGCGCAATTGTTCGGTCTGTTCGCTGATGTCACGCAATGGTCCGGCGAACCAGCTGTCGATAAACAGCCAGTAGGCCAGGCACAGCACCAGGGCCAGAATCATCAGGGCTGCGCCCCGCCGCTCACGGCTAGTCAGTGGACGGCGCATCGGCGTTCTCCTGATGCAGGTTCTGGTGCAAGTGCGCACGCAGGGAGTACTGGTCCTTGCCCGTCTTGGTGTCGGGCTGGATCACCCCCTGAAATTGCGCATTGTCCAGACTGCGGCAGTCTTTGACCCGGCCGATCAGCGCACTGGCCTTGGCACTCTGCCCTGAAAAAGCCACCTCGGCGCTGTCGCTGATTTCCAGATGCTCGATCCAGGTGTCCGAAGGCAGGCAGGCGGTCAGTTCGCTGAGCAGCGCCGAGAGCGGCGGTTGCGTGGCCTTGCGGCGCAGCAGGTAATTGGCCGCGCCTAACGTGTTGGTCAATTGCTGGCGCAATTGCTGAATCTCGCCAACCTGAGCCTTTTGCGCTTTCACGCTGGCCTGCATGTCATCGAGCAGGCTCTGTCGGTCATTGAGCCACAGCAACATGGCAGTCAATAACAGAGCGGCGCAAAGCCAGCCCAGCCAGCGTTGCAAACGATGACCGGACCGCGATTGTTGCGGGCGCAGCGGCATCGGCAGCAGGTCGATGCCCATGCGCTGCCCTTCGCTGCCGACATCGACCGCATCGGGACGCAGACCTCGCTCCGCACATTCGCTGAGTATCGCGTCCAGCCGCTCGCGCAATATTGCCACCAGCGTGACCTGCACAAAGCTCGCGCTGCGGCTGTCCTGACGCGCAACGAAATACAACTGGCCTGCGTCGAACGGGGTAAAGCGGTCCAGCTCATAGCCGACCACAGTGGACAGATTGCGCGCAGCGGCCGCTGGCAATTGCAGGGTTTGCACCAGTACAGCCGAAGCCGGCAACAACAAGACGCGCCGCATTTCGCCCGATGCAGCGGGCAGCGGCTCGACCAGCGGCCAGGCACTGACGTGTTCGAGGGTTTCGCGGCCCAGCCAGCGACTCAGGCGTGGCGGCAAGCAGGCGCGAAGCTCCGTGACCCACCATTGCCAACCGTGCTGCGCCGGACTGCCACGCCACTGCCGGGCAACCTGCTCGCGTAACGCGTACACCGGTGCCAGACGTGCAGAAACTGATGAATTCATTCTTGCCAACGCAACACCCTATAGGGCTGTGCGCTTCCCTCCGATGGGCTCAATAAAACAGTAGTTTGTAACAGGGCAATCACACCGCCCGGTTGTTCTGCGCGGCTATCGATGGCCAGTACCTCACCGGGATCGGCCCCCACCGCGCTCTGGTTCGGCAGGTTCAAGGCCCGGCGCAACAACGCCGAAGCGAAGGCAGGGTCAGGCCGGTCCAGCCCGCTCCATAATGTAATTTCCGGCAATAACCGGGCATACAGCGCCTGATTCATGCCTGGCAACTGGCGTACTTCCTCGACCACCCGCAAGGGCGACTGACCGCCATTGCGCTGAGCCTCCAGCACCTGAGCGATACCGCTGGCCTGATTTCTGGTCGCGCCACAGGCCTGCAACAGGCGGGATATATCGGCGACCGGTGCGCTGTTGAGGTCCAGCTTGCCTCGTTCACTTCTGATGCTGACCACCAACTGCGCGTCATCCATGCGCAACGACACCAGACGCCCATCGGCAATCCAGCGTTTGCGCTGTGCAGGATCAAGCAAACCCTGCACAGCCATATTCATGCCAGCCTCGGCGGCCAGCAGCGCCTGAGTGTTTTGCCGCAACCAGAGGGCCTGTCGGCTTTCCAGTTGCACCCAACCGGCCAGCCCGCCGAGCAACAGGCTCAATAGCGCCAGCACCCAAAGCACCACCAGCAACGCAACGCCCTGCTGCTTTTTATTCGACGCCGTCATTCGCCGCCCGCCCCACCGGACAGGTCCAGACGCAGTGCCACCACTTCGGGAACCCACTTGACCGTCCCTCTGGTCTGCATGTCGATGCGTACAGCGCCCGGCAAACGATTCGGCCAGGGCCATTCGGGCACCCAGCCTGTCGGCTTGCCCTTGGGGTTAAGGCCCCGGTAACTGAACGTCAGTGACTCGACGTTTTGCAGCAATACCTGAGGCTCGCCCCACGGCTTGAGCGCCACGCCATTTGCCCCGGACTGAACCTGAGCAAAGGACACCTGCAGCGCCCGATGACCTTGCGGCCCTTTGAGTTCAAGGCTGTGCACTTGAATGCCGCCGCCCAACTCACCCGGCAGCGTGGCGACAAAACGCAACTGCTGAGCCGAGCCTTCAAAAAAACCGCTGTTGACGTCATCTTCGGCGGACGTGTCCAGCGGCAGCGCCTGGCTGATCGAGCTGCGCAGGAATGCCTGCGCGGCGCGGGTCTTGTCCAGGTTCACGGTGTAACGCTCAGCCTTGAGCACCGCGCGGTTGGCCCCCAGCAGCGCGCCGGCAACCAGTACCAGCAACACGCCCAGCAGGCTGATCACCAACAACACTTCCAGCAGCGTGAAGCCACGCTGGGTGCGCCTCATGACCCCGCCCCACCCGCAGCGCCACTGACGGCGCCGCGTAGTTTAAGGGTGCTGAACTGCGCCTTGCGCTGATGTTCACTGACCATCAGGTCGAGGCGAAACATCCTCGTCTGGCCATTGGCACCTGGCAGCTGACGGATATCCAGCGTCCAGTCGATGCCGGCGAGCGTGCCCTGACGCGTACCGTTTTCCAGCGGCCCTGTGCTTTCCTGGTCCATTATCGTGCGTGCCGCATGACTGAGCCGGTCACTGCGCGAGACCTGTTGCAAGGAGCGCGCGCTCTGCCCGAAGGCAACCAGCAGAACACCGCTGCACACCGCCATGACGGTCAATGCAGCCAGCATCTCCAGCAGGGTGAACCCCGACTGCGATGTTTTCATTAAAGCGACCGTATCTGGACGCTACCGGTCAGCCAGCCAATATCAATGCGCCAGCGCCGATCGCCATCAGCGACAACCACGTTGCCACCACTGGAACCGCCGTCCGGGTAAAACTCCACCGAAGAGCCGAGGTCCGACGAGGTCTGCATCGTCACGCGCAAGCTCTGCGGCCAGTGCATCTCACGCTTGCCGGGCGCCTTGAAGGTCGCCTTGTGCAGGTCGAATTCGGTGCGCGCCGGTTGACCGGTGACAATCGCCCGCACTCGGGTGGCCCGCAGCGCTTCGACCATGTCACCGACCGCCCGCCGTTCGCTGGCGGTACTCAAACCCTGTTGCAGACCGAAACCCACCAGACCGACGGCGATGCTCATCAACACCAGCACCACCAGCATTTCCATGAGAGTAAAACCCCGGCTTGCGACAGACGTTCTCATACCGCTGTTTACTCCCAGTTGCCCAGGTCGGCGCTGTAACCTTCGCCACCCGGCTGACCGTCCTGGCCGTAGAAAATCAGGTCGAAGCTGCCATGCTGGCCCGGAAAGCGATAACCGAACGCATGGCCGAACGGGTCTTTGAGGTCCGAAGGCTTGGCATAAGGGCCATTCCAGTTCGACGCATTACCTGGCTTTTCGGTCAACTGCTGCAGCGTCTTGGGTGGCGAACCGACATCCAGCGCGTAGCTTTCGACCTTCATGCCCAGGCTGGCGAGTTGCGCCTTGCCTGCACCGTATTTGCCCTTGTCAACGTTACCGCCCACCTGGCGCACAACGATGGTCGCGACAATGCCCAGCAATACGATAACCGCGAGCATTTCCAACAGCGTGAAACCGCCCTGTCGGCGTGCGGGTTTGAAGCGTGTACGGCTAAAAGTCATCGGGATGGTTTCCTCGTTCGTGAATTCAGATATTGCTGGTCAGGCTCATCAACGGCAGCATGATGGCCAGCATGATCACCGCGACCATGCCTGCCATGACCACCGTCAACGCGGGCACCAGCGCAGCCAGCATGCGGTCGATACCGCGCTTGGCCTCGACGTCGAATACGTCCGCGACCTTGAGCAACATGGTGTCCAGTTCGCCGGCCTGTTCGCCGACTTCGATCATTTGCAGGGCCAGATCAGGCAGCAAAGGCTGTGCGCCGAACGCACTGGCCAGCGTGCCGCCGCCCTTGACCGACTCGGCCGCCTGCCCGACCTGGGCCTGCAAGGCGCGGTTGGTACAGACCTGGCGAGCGATCACCAATGCCTGCAGTAGCGCCACGCCATTGGTCAGCAGGGTGCCCAGTGTCCGGGTCAAGCGCGCTGCTTCGATGCGCTGCAGCAAAGGGCCGATCACCCGGATGCCCAACAGGCGGCGGTCGCGACGCTCACGCCGCTGCGGGTCGCGCATGCGGATCGCCATGCCCCAGATCAGCGCGATCAGGCTGGCAAATACCGCCAGGCCGTAGTCACCGAGAAACTGTCCGAGGTCGAGAATGACCTCAGTGATCAACGGGATCGGCACCCCAAGATCCTTGAAAATAGGCACGAACTGCGGCACGACGTAGGCCAGCAGCAGGGCCAGCGAGCCGAGTACGCCGACCACCAGAAAGGCCGGGTAGATCAGCGCGTTGATCACTTCACCACGCAGCAACTGGCTGCGCTCCAGATAATCGCTCAACTGACGCAAGGTGCTTTCCAGCGCGCCGCCGGCTTCGCCTGCACGCACCATGCTTATATAAAGAGGCGAAAACTGACTGCCCTCTTCTTCCAGCGCCACGGACAACGGTTTACCGGCCTTGACCTGTTCGCGGATACGTTCGATCAGCGCCCTGGTCTGCGGTTGTCCAGGCTGTTTGAGCAAGATTCCAAGAGATCGTTCCAACGGTTGCCCTGCACCTAGCAGGGTCGCGAGTTGTTGAGTGAAGCTGACCAGCGCCGCGCCGTTCAGCAAGCCGCTGCCCAATACGCGACGCAGCCCGCCAAGCCCTGCGACATCGACCTGCAAGACCATCAGGCCACGCTTTTGCAGCGCGGCAATGGCAGCGTCCTGATCCCGGGCCTCCAGTGTGCCGTTCTGCGCTGCGCCCTGGGCGTCCAGCGCGCGATACTTGAATAAACTCATGTGCCATCACCACGGGTCACGCGCAGCACTTCCTCCAGTGATGTCACCCCGGCCACTGCCTGGCGCAGGCCCTCTTCATGCAGGGTGCGCAAACCGCCTCGGCGAGCCGCTTCTTCCAGAGTGGACGCGTCAGCGTGACGCATCAGCAGGCTGCGCAGTTCTTCGTTCATCACCAACAACTCGGTGATAGCGCTGCGCCCACGATAACCGCCGCCCGGTGCATCGGCGCGCGGTCGGTACAGGCGAATCGGGCGCTCGTCGGTAAAACGCTCCAGCCCGTGCTCGGCGATCAGCTCCGGCGGCGCATCGAAGGCTTCACGGGTGGCAGGGTCCAGTCGTCGCACCAGTCGCTGAGCCAGAATGCCATTGACGGTCGAGGCGATCAGGTAGCTTTCGACGCCCATGTCCAGCAGACGGGTAATACTCGCCGCCGCGCTGTTGGTGTGCAGGGTCGACAGCACCAGGTGACCGGTCAGCGAAGACTGAATGGCGATGCGGCAGGTTTCCAGGTCGCGCATCTCACCGATCATGATCACGTCCGGGTCTTGACGCACGATGGAGCGCAGCGCCCCGGCGAAGTCCAGGCCAATGGAGGGCTTGACCTGAATCTGGTTGATGCCTTCGAGTTGATACTCCACCGGGTCTTCAACGGTGATGATCTTGCGCTCGGCGGTATTGAGCCGTGACAGCGCCGTATAAAGAGTGGTGGTCTTGCCTGAACCCGTCGGCCCGGTGACCAGCAGGATGCCGTGCGGACGCTCCAGCACATCGAGAAATTCATCCAGCCGTTCACCATCGAAACCCAGGCTCGGGAAATCGAAGTTGATGGTCTGCCGGTCCAGCAGACGCATCACAACCGATTCGCCAAAGCTGGTGGGCACGGTGGACACCCGCAGGTCCAGCTCCTTGCCCTGAATGCGCAGCATGATCCGGCCGTCCTGCGGCAATCGGCGCTCGGCGATGTCGAGCCGGGCCATGATCTTTACACGGGAAATGACCGCCGCCGACGAACTGGACGGTGGCGCTTCGGCTTCATGCAGTACGCCGTCGATTCGGTAGCGCACCTTCAACTGGCTTTCAAACGGCTCGATGTGAATGTCGGAAGCGCGCTGCTCGACCGCGCGTTGCAGAATCAGGTTGACCAGACGAATGACCGGCGCTTCGGAGGCCAGGTCCTTGAGGTGTTCAATGTCTTCCAGCGAACCACCCTCGTCGTCCAGGTTCTCGATCAGGGTGCCCATCGCTGAGCGGCCCTGCCCGTAATAACGCTCGATCAGGGTTTCGACCTCGTTGCGCGGCCCGATGGACAAGCGCACCGGCACTTCGCAGGCATAAGCGATGGCCTGAAACGGGTACAGCGTGCCGGGGTTGGCGCTTAGCACCTGAAGCCCCTGATCGCTCCAGCCCACGGGTACCACTTGATAGTGGCGCATGAAGCGTTCGGTCAGCGGCGGCAATGGATCGAGCAGCGGTGGCACGGCGTCAGCCAGCAACAACGGTGCCTGCAACAACGCAGCCCAGGCGCGGGCCAGCTCAAATTCAGACACCAGGCCGAGCCGGGTCAGCAGCCCGAGCAGCTCAGTGCCTTCGGACTCCTGCTGCAACCGTTGCGCGCGCTCCAGATCGGCCGTCTTCAGACCGGCATTTTCGATCAGCCAGGCGCACACCTGTTCGGCATCCGGAATGAGGAGACGGGAAACATCGACGGGAACTGACGGCATGAATGAGGGCATTTTGCTACTTCGGAGGGACATGTTACAGCACTCTCCGCATGGAGAGCGCTGTGCTCAAAGGCTTCAAACGATCAATTTGACTGCTTTTGAGGGGTTGCGTTCTGTGGACGACCGCCTTTTGTGGTTTCGGTCTTTTGTTTTTGCGCAGCTTGCGCGGCTTTTGTGTCTTGGGTCTGAGTCATGACGGTCGAATCGCTCGCGCCGGAAGTTGCATCGTCATCGGTCGATTCAGCAGCAACTACTGCACCACTAAGGGCAAGACCCAGAACGACACCTGCACTGATTACAGAAAATTTCATCACAATAACTCCACAAGAAAAGAGGGTGAATTCGGCAACACGCAGAACTCGGATAAAGACCGGGCAAGAATTAACGCACAGCACGCCTTGCAACTTGCGAGCTGTCTTTCTTCGTCCTGAAAAATCTTAAACCCATCGACCAGTAGGTTTAACGAGAGTTCCTCAACTGTAAAGAAAAAACACGAAATGAAAGAAAAATACGCTTTTATTTGACATTTATGCCCTGTTTTCGACTTAATTGTATCGGTTTACGAACTCAAAGTGCCACTACTTAATAGCCAAATAGTGGCACTCTGGCAACAGAAAAACATAATAAACAACGCAGAAAATAGTAACTAAACAGTCTTCATTCGCGACCGCAAAATGGCGGGAACAGGCGAAGCCGGACAACTGTTTCCTGAAGAAAATATTAAGTACTACAGCGTAAATAACGACGCGTTAGGCCCGTGCAAGTGCGTGGGCAAACAGTTAATTAAAATGATGTTGGAGAGCAATATGAACAAGCGAAAGATGATAGGCGCGCACTCGGCGCTGGCCTTGCTGGCACTGGCCGTTTCTCAGGTGCACGCCGCTGATCCGACTGTGCAGCAGGGACGTGAAGACCGCGCTGAAAAAGCCGCGCAAAAGACCCTGGCGAAAATGACCATGGAAGAAAAGCTGGCCTACATCGGCGGCACCGGCGGCTGGGATGTGAAGCCGCTGACCAACTACGGCGTTCCGCAGATTCACGGCGCTGACGGCGGCGTGGGCGTGCGTTACACCAGCGAAGGCAACGATCAGGGCGTGGTCTATCCGTCCGGCCCTAACCTGGCAGCCACCTTCAACCCGCGTCGCGCCATCGACCTGGGCCGTGCTCTGGGTTATGACACTGCGACCGGCGGCTACCAGTTCATCACAGGTCCAGGTGTAAACCTGTACCGCATGCCTTACGGCGGCCGTGCATTCGAATACCTTTCCGGTGAAGATCCGTTCCTGGGCGCCAGCCTGGCACCGGGTGTCATCAACGGTATCCAGTCCCGTGGTGTGTGGGCCAACGCCAAGCACTACGCGGCCAACGACCAGGAAAGCAACCGTTTCAATCTTGACCAGAAGATGCCCGAGCGCGTACTGCGTGAAATGTCGCTGCCTGCGTTCGAGTCGTCGTCGAAAAACGGCAATGTTGCGATGATGATGTGCGCCTTCCAGAAAGTGAACGGTGATTTCGCCTGCGAAAGCGAGCACCTGATCGCCCAGATCCTGAAGAAGGAATGGGGCTACAAAGGCTTCGTGCAGAGCGACTACAACGCTGTGGTGCACGGCTTTGAAGCTGCCCGCGCCGGTACCGATCTGGACATGATGGGCTACCAGATGAACAGCTCCGTGCTCAAGCCGCACCTGGACGCCGGTGACCTGAGCGCTGCGACCATCGATGACAAGGTGCGCCGCATCCTCAAGCAGATCTACCTGTACAAGTTCGACAGCAAGGCACCGCTGACCACCCACAACATGAACAGCTCGACCAGCAACAAGGTCGCTCTGAATGCTGCGCGTGAAGGCATCGTGCTGCTGAAAAACCAGGGCGATCTGTTGCCACTGGACAAGCAGAAGGTCAAGAAAATCGCCGTCGTCGGCACCCTGGCCAAATATGCACCACCGACCGGTTTCGGTAGCGCCAATGTCATGGCCAGCCATTACGTCAGCGAGTTGAGCGGCCTGCAGCAAATGGCACCCAACGCCAAGGTCGAGTTCATCGATGGCCTGTCGCTGGACCCAAGCACCTCTGCCTGGAACACCACTGACGCCGCTGGCAACAGTGTTCAGGGCATGAAGGTCGAATACTTCAGCAACACCAACTGGTCTGGCGATGCAGCGGTCACCCGTACCGAGCAGCACGTTGACCTGGACTGGGCCAACGACAAGAACCTGCCGTTCGAGAGCAACACCTCAACGTCCGATCCGTACACCACCAAAGGCTCGACCGCTGGTGAGCTGAACGGTGACACGTCTTCGACCTCGATCCGCTACACCGGCAAGATCACCCCGACCCAGAGCGGCGAACAGGTGTTCAAGGTGCGTGCCGACGGCGCTGTGCGCCTGTGGGTCAACGGCAAGAAAATCATCGACAACGGTGACGGCAAGCCATTGCCGGGCAACAGCATCCCGCCGACCATTCCAGAGTTCGCCAAGATCAATCTGGAAGCAGGCCAGTCCTACGACGTGAAGCTTGAGTACTCGCGTCGCGCCGGGTACCTGTCGACCATGGGTGGTCTGGTCGGTGTGCAGTTGAGCTCCGCTTCGCTGAACGCGCCTCAGGACCTGTCCGGTTATGACGCGGTTGTGGTTGCAGTGGGTAACAGCAACGAATACGAAGGTGAAGGTTTCGACCACAGCTTCGATCTGCCCGAGTTCCAGAACGAACTGATCCAGAACATCGCCAAGGTCAACCCGAACACCGTGGTGACCATGTATGGCGGTACCGGCCTGAAGATGAGCGACTGGATCGAACAGGTTCCGGTAGCGCTGCACGCCTTCTACCCGGGTCAGAACGGTGGTCAGGCCCTGGCCGAAATTCTGTTCGGCAAGATCAACCCGTCGGGCAAGCTGCCGATCAGTATCGAACGCAACATCGAAGACAACCCGGCCTACGCCTCCTTCCCGAAATTCGACAACCAGAACACGCTGGCTGAAATGGATTACAAGGATGACCTGATGCTGGGTTATCGCGGTTACGAGAAGAAAGGCATCAAGCCGCTTTACCCGTTCGGTTACGGCCTGTCGTACACCACGTTCGGCTACAGCAACATCAAAGTCACGCCAGGCGTCGCGGTGGGCAATACGCCGATCAAGGTGTCCTTCGACCTGACCAACACCGGCAAGGTCGGCGGTTCGGAAGTTGCACAGCTGTACGTTGGCCAGCAGAACCCGAAAGTCGAGCGTCCGATCAAGGAACTCAAAGGCTACAAGAAGGTGTTCCTCAAGCCGGGTGAAAGCAAGCGCGTGACCATCGAGCTCAATGACCGCTCGCTGGCCTACTTCGACGTGAAAACCAACCAGTGGGTGGTTGACGCCGACACCTTCAACCTGTCGCTGGGTGGCTCGTCGCAGGACATTCGCCTGAACGCCAAGCTGGTCAACTCGTTCCGCCAGGAACTGTCGACCACTACCAGCAACCCGCTGCCACGTTCGGCGCTGAACTCGGTGCTGGTCGAGAAGCCACCGGTCAAGACCGGTGGTGTGTTCCAGCAGACTGTCGAGTAAGCCTCGCGCTGAATGATTGAAACACGGAAAGACAAAGGCTCAGGGACGAGCCCTTACCGTTGCATCGACCTGCGCAATGTAGGCATCGAAACATTCGATCAGATCGACCTGATCGGGAAAGCGTAACCACTGAATCTGCAAGCCATCCATCATGGCCAGAAGCTGCTGGACCACCTTGTCCAGATCCACATCCGCCCGCACTTCTCCCCGCTCCACCAAACCTGAAAACTGCCCGAGCAAGTGCGCATGAATGCGCTCATAGCGCGTCTGAAACCATTCATACGCGGGCTGGCTGTCGACCAGGCTTTCGGCGTTGAGAATCGAAAAGGCACGCACCACACCAGGCGCCGTGGCATTGGAGCGATTGATCGCGCGCAGGCCACCGAGCAGACCGGTCAAGGTGTTGTCGGTACGCACTTGGGCGGCAATCCGGCCATTGACCTCATCACGCCGCTCCAGCACACCCATCAACAGCGAGATCTTGCTGGGAAAGTGATGCAGCAGCCCCGCCACCGAAATACCGACGATCGCCGCCACTTTGGCCACCGATGCGCCGGTATAACCCTCAAGGGAAAACACCTGCAACGCGGCATCGAGCAATTCTTCGCGACGCTTCTCGCCCTTGGGCGCGCGTCGCTGTCGGGTGACTGGCGTACCCGTTTCCGTGGGTTCGTACCGGGTCATATCAGGCTCCTTCTTGAACAGCCGCGTACCCTAACCATTCGGGCCGCCGCTGGCAACGCTATTGAACCTTGATTGTCGGACAATTTCTGGATTTTTCACAATAGCGCTGGAGCAACAGTGCAACTATCACCAGCACCACACTGAGGCTCAACGACAGCCCCAACAGCCCGCGATCAGCGTAACGTTCCCGTACCCAGGCGAAAAACCATGGCGCGGCGGCAGACAGCAGAAAGCCGGGCGCCAGCAGCCGGCCCTGCAGGCGTGCATAGTGTCGAGGGCCAAACAGCGCAAACGGCAGACTGGCCCGCAGCAGCGTGGCCAGCCCGTTCATGGCGCCATAACCAAAGACAAACAGGCAGGCCAGCAAGGGTTGCCCATTGGCAAGGAACGCCAGGGCAAAACACAGCACCAGCCCCATTGCGACCCAGACATTCAGGCGCAGCGCACACACCGACCGGGCCAGCAACGCCTGCACCAGCCGTGCGCAGGTCTGCCCGATGCCCCACAGCGCCACCCAGGCATAAACCTTGACAAGCCCGCGCGGCCCACAGCCGTCAGGCCAGGTCGGCTGGCGCGCTGGCCGAGCCGTCGCCCAGCGCTCGCTGCATGAGCACCGTGTCTACCCAGCGGCCGTGCTTGAACCCTACAGATTCAAAGACGCCGACCCGACCAAACCCCAAGCGTTCGTGCAAACGCAACGAGGCGATGTTTTCACTGTTGCCGATCACCGCGATCATCTGCCGCCAGCCGCCTGTCTCGCAACGTTTTATCAGCTCGCTCAGCAGTGCCTGACCGATGCCCAGCCCGCCCATGCCGTCGCGTACATACACCGAATCTTCCACGGTAAAGCGATAGGCCGCACGAGGCCGATACGGAGTGACGTAGCCATAGCCGACCACTTCCTTTGCGCGCTCGGCGACCAGATACGGCAGACCTTTGGCAAGTACCTGTGAACGACGCTCAAGCAGTTCGGCGAGCGTGGGCGGTTCCAGCTCGAAACTGGAAATGCCGTGCAGAACGTGGTCTGCATAAATCGCCTGGACGGCAGGCATATCATCGTCGCGAGCATCTCGCAGGGTTAGGGTCGGGGTCATGGCGGGGCTCTTGTGCAGACGTCAGTAGATGACTGCAATCATGCCGCTCGCAATAACATTAAAAAAGCTATGATTTATCATCCACAGCATAAGAAATACTTTGCCATGCAACGACTCAACCTCAATCACCTGCACACGTTCTCGCTGGTCGTCGCGCATGGCAGCTTTTCCGCAGCCGCAGAGCACCTGCACCTGACCCAACCAGCGGTCAGTCTGCAGGTGCGCCAGCTGGAAACCCGCTTGAACCTGAAACTGATCGAGCGCGTGGGTAAACGCCTCAAGCCCACCTCGGCGGGCAACACACTGCTGGAACATATCGCGCGCATTGACGCCGTGGTCGAGGACGCCCTGCTGGAGCTGTCCAGTCACGCCAGCGGTGTTGCCGGGCAAGTGGCCATCGGCACCGGCGCGACGGCCTGCATTCATCTGCTGCCGCCCATGTTGCAAGCGCTGCGTCGGCGCTTTCCCGAGCTGGAGGTGCGGGTCAGCACCGGCAACACCGACAGCATTATCAAGGCCGTAGAAGAAAACCGCCTTGACCTTGCGCTGGTCACCCTGCCCGCCGGCGGCCGCAGCTTGCACATCAAGCCATTGCTTGAAGACGCCTTCGTGGCGATTTTCGCCAACAGCCAGCAACCGATGCCCGTGGACATGACGCCCGAGCACCTCAGCGAACTGCCGCTGGTGGTGTTCGAGGCCGGGAGCAGCACGCGCCTGCTAATCAATGAGTGGTTCTCGCAGGCCGGGATTCGCATCAAGCCGGTGATGGAACTGGGCAGCATCGAGGCAATCAAGGAAATGGTCGCTGCGGGGCTGGGCTACAGCATCGTGCCGCGCATGGCCGTTGCCGCGCCGCACCATCGGCGCGGCTTGTATGTTCAGGCTCTGGCACCGGGGCTGAGCCGTACGCTGGGCATTGCGTTACGGCAGGACAAGCCGGTCAACAACGCGCTGCGCCAGGTGCTGGATGCGCTGCAGCACCTCAAAGGGTCATGAAGACACGCTTAGATTGAGGGGCCGATCGTTTCCACACACAATCACCGATGCGCTATAAACAGCAGTGGCGACATAAAGGCTAAACGCTGTCTGGCAGTTGCGTCAGCAGCGAATCAAGTTGTACGATGACTGCCCACCGATTCACGCGTCATGATTGCCGGCCTGCTTTTAAACGCCGCACCAGTGCCACCCCGCAAAGCAACTCGGCAACCCATAAGGAGCGCACGGTCCGGATCCCTTCGGCGCCCGCCTCCAACATCAAACAACAGGAGATACCGATGCCTAACATTCTCGGCCAGAACTTCATCGCAGGCGGCCGCAGTGCCCTGGGCCAAAGCCTGCAGAAGAGCCTGGATGCCACCACGGGTGAAGAATTGCCTTACAGCTTTCACCAGGCCACCGACGGCGAAATCGACGCCGCCGCGCTGGCCGCCAAAGCCGCCTTTCCTGAATTCCGCCAACTGAGCCCGGCCCGCCGCGCGGACTTCCTCGACGCCATCGCCGATGAACTTGACCAGTTGGGCGACGACTTCGTCGCCATCGTCTGCCAGGAAACCGCCCTGCCACAGGCGCGCATCCAGGGTGAGCGCGGGCGTACCAGCGGGCAGATGCGTCTGTTTTCCAAAGTCCTGCGTCGCGGTGACTTCGTCGGTGCGCGCATCGACCTCGCCCTGCCGGACCGCAAGCCGCTGCCACGGGTTGATCTGCGTCAGTACCGCATTGGCGTCGGCCCGGTTGCCGTGTTCGGTGCAAGCAACTTCCCGTTGGCCTTTTCCACCGCAGGTGGCGACACCGCCGCTGCACTGGCAGCCGGTTGCCCGGTAGTCTTCAAGGCGCACAGCGGTCACATGGCGACTGCCGATCTGGTGGCCAGCGCAATCATCCGCGCCGCCGAGCGCACGCACATGCCCAAAGGCGTGTTCAACATGATTTTCGGCAACGGCGTTGGCGAAGGTCTGGTCAAGCACCCGGCCATTCAGGCCGTTGGCTTCACCGGCTCGCTGAACGGCGGCAATGCGCTGTGCAAAATGGCTGCCGAACGCCCGCAACCGATTCCGGTCTTTGCCGAGATGTCGAGCATCAACCCGGTCGTGCTGCTGCCGGGCGCTTTGCAGGCGCGCGGCGAAACCGTGGCCAAGGAATTGGCCGGCTCGGTGGTGATGGGTGCCGGCCAGTTCTGCACCAACCCGGGCGTGGTCATCGGCCTGCGCTCGCCAGCGTTCTCGGCGTTTCTGGAGCAACTGACCGAACAGATGGGCGCTCAGGCACCGCAAACCATGCTCAACGCGGGTGGCCTGCGCAGCTACAGCAAAGGCGTCGAGCACCTGCTGGCGCATCCTGGCGTCACCCACTTGGCGGGTAAACCGCAGGAAGGCAAACAGGCTCAGGCCCAACTGTTCAAGGCCGATGTCAGCCTGTTGTTGAATGGCGATCAGTTGTTGCAGGAGGAAGTTTTCGGCCCGACCACTCTGGTGATCGAAGTCGCCGACGATGCGCAATTGAAAGACGCCCTGCAAGCCTTGCGCGGGCAGTTGACTGCTACCGTGATCGGCGAACCTGCAGACCTCAGCCAATACAGCTGGCTGCAACCGATCCTGGAAGAAAAAGTCGGCCGTATCCTGTTCAACGGCTACCCGACCGGTGTTGAAGTCTGTGAAGCCATGGTCCACGGCGGCCCGTACCCGGCAACGTCGGATGCACGCGGCACGTCGGTCGGCACCCTGGCCATCGATCGCTTCCTGCGCCCGGTCTGCTACCAGAACCTGGCCGACAGCCAATTGCCACCTGCCCTGCAGAACGCCAACCCGCTGGGCTTGCGTCGCCTGGTCAATGGCGAGTGGAGCGATCAGCCTGTCGCGTGATGATGAACAGCTGAACCGGCAACACAGCAGCGCGACCCCATAAGGGTCGCGTTTTTTTTGAAAAATATTTCTCTTTTGTGCCTGAAGTCGCTTATGGCGAGGCGGTTTTCTGCTCGGATTACAGCACCATGAAAGTGCAAAACATGAGCTGTTCATAAAATAACCACAACGCTACAGGCCACGTAGAACAAGGGTTTCAAAAAGTTACCCACAGACATACCCACGATTTCCGTGGACAACTTTTCATCGATTTCGGACCTTAAAAACCCTGAGCAGCGCAAGCGCAAATTTTTGGCGGTTCTGCAAAAAACCGAACGGGGTGGCACTCGTAGTGGCTAAGGCTTCGGCCCTCACCGTTATACATAAGTCCGCTTTTATGCTCCGTGTGGTACGGCATGCCTTGCTCGTAGTCACTGCACATAAACGAAAGCGCTTTTTTATCACGATGGCACTGACGACGCAGAGTGCGACGTAAGTGTCAGGGCGAAGGAACTGACGAAGTCGGGCCGGAAACGGAGCCGGGATAATGAGATGGTCAGCCCGATCCGAGAAACCCGGAGTGTCTACACTTTCCGGGTTTCTCTCTAACGTCGAGGAGATCACTCATGAAAAACGGCCTCAAGCTCTTAGGCATCGACATTGGTAAAAACAGTTTTCACCTCATAGGCCATGATGCAGGCGGCCACCAAGTATTACGCAAGTGCTTCAATCGCAATCGCCTTCTGCAGTTTGCGGCTCAGATTGAACCCTGCACCATTGCAATGGAGTCGTGCGGTGGCTCTCACTGGCTTGCCAGGAAACTCGCCTCGCTGGGGCACCGGGTGAAGTTGATTGCTCCGCAACATGTGAAGCCCTACGTGACGGGCAACAAGAATGACTTCATCGATGCCGAAGCTATATGCGAGGCGGCCTCCAGACCACGTACTCATTACGTTGCCGTCAAGACTGTGGAGCAGCAGGTACTTTCTGTACAACATCGTCTTCGCGAGTCACTGGTTTGCCACCGTACTGAAGCCATCAACAGGGTGCATGGTTTTTTGCTTGAGTTCGGAATTGCCTTGCCAGCCACCAAGGCAGCGATCGCCAAAGTGCCTGAGCTGATTGACGATTCACGTAGCGACCTGCCGCTGCAGTTCAAAAGGGTCATGGAGCATTTGCTGGAGGATATTCATCGCCTTGATACCGAAATAAAGGCCTGTGATGCGCAAATCAAGCAGCAACTGGCGCAAGACGATGCTGGTACACGCTTGATGACGATTCCTGGCATTGGTCCTATTACCGCCAGCGCATTTGTAGCGGATCTGGGTGACGCTTCCAATTTTCGAGCCTCACGAGACCTTTCCGCTTTTCTGGGGCTGGTTCCCAGACAGTTCTCTACAGGCGGGAGACCCGTATTGCTGGGTATCAGCAAGCGAGGTGACAGGCACCTGCGAACCCTGTTGGTGCAAGGTTCTCGAGCGCTCATGATTCGAATAGAACGCCGCGATGATGCCCTTGGGCAGTGGGTAAGAGACTTGTTGGCACGCAAGCATCCGAACAAGGTGGCATGTGCTTTAGCGAACAAGCTGGCAAGAATCGTATGGGCGGTGCTCAGACGAGGTAGCACTTACAACGCATCAATGATCTGAGTAGGACATAGGCGTACCGGCTTTTGCGACGCAGTGATGATGACGATAAACAGCTCATGGCCAGACTGAAAACCTGATAAGCAATGCAGCCTTCGAGGCTTTAGGGATTTTTGAGGACAGTAAGGCGGCGAATACTCATCAAGGGCCGGGCAGCGAAATTGCCCAGAATGAGCCCGGATACATTAGCGCAAGCATGCTTTACCGCTCATCGAACTGCGATTGCAGGAGGTGGGCTGACCATACATTTGCTTACTTTGATCCTTCAATCGGCATAGGGGGCAGCCATCTGGCTGCACCCCTGCCACACCACCCGGCATGCGGGTCCGCACCGGGCGGTTCGAGAGGTTGAGGTCAGTAGAGTCGAGGCAGACCCAACCGATCAAACCACGCTACCGTCAGCACACCATGGATCAGCCCGGCACTGTTGTGCCAGGTCCTATGGCTATCGCTGGCTATTGCTGCCGCCAAGTCAGAATTTGCACCCAGCTTGCGAAGCTCTCGGTAGGTGGTTTTGCCAGTCTTCCATTGTTTGAGCTGAATTGCCCTGAGCCTTCGACGTATCCAGCCGTCCAGACTCTTCCATAAACCGGGAGCCTGAGACAATCCAAAGTACGCTTTCCAGCCGAGGAGGTAGGGCCTCAGGTTTTCCACCACTTGCGGCAGGCTGCGACCGCCACTACGCGGTGTCAGCCCCCGGATGCGATGTTTGAATACCTGTAGCGCCTTGAGTGCTACCCGCCGTTTGACCTCGCCTTTGGGAGACTGCCAGAAGCTGAATCCCAGAAACTTGCGGCCAAACGCACTGGCAACGGCGCTCTTGCTCTCGTTCACGCGCAACCCAAGACGGCCGTAAAGGCGACGGAGCAATGCCATCACCCGCTGTCCGGCTTTGGGGCTACGTACGTAAACGTTCGCATCGTCCGCGTACCTGACGAAGCAATGGCCTCGTCGCTCCAGCTCTTTGTCTACCTCGTCCAGCACCACATTGGCCAGCAGCGGTGAAAGTGGTCCACCTTGCGGTGTGCCCCTCGTGCTGGTCATGACCATGCCTTCGATCAATGCCCCACTGTTCAGATAAGCTCGAATCAAACGTAAAACGTCGCGATCCTTCACTTTTCTGCCCAGCCGGGCGATCAGCACATCGTGCTCGACGCAGTCGAAAAACTGCTCCAGATCGACATCGACCACAATTTGCCGCCCTGAGTGGATGTATTGCTGTGCCGCCAAAACCGCTTGGTGTGCACTGCGCTCCGGACGAAAACCATAGCTGTGGTTGCTGAAGTCAGGGTCCAGCAAGGGCTGCAATACTTGCAGTAATGCTTGCTGAATAAGTCTGTCCGTCACCGTAGGAATGCCCAGCTTGCGCTCGCCGCCACCGGGTTTGGGGATCAAGACTCGCCGAACCGGATCAGGCCGGTACGTCCCTGCCAACAACTGTGCGCGTATCCCGGGCCATGCCGTCTTCAGGTGCTCCGCTGTTTCGACGATCCCAAGACCGTCGACACCGGCAGCACCCTTATTGGCGCGGACCTGTTTAAACGCCAGTTGCAGGTTGTCTCTTGTCAGGGCAGCTTGCAGCAACCCTGACCCTGTGGGGGTTGAGTCATTGCGCGGACAGCCGGCTTCATCGCTGGATGCTTTACGCGGGGTTTCACCCTCTGCAATTGCGTCCCGCCCCGGTTTGCCGGGCATCTGATGCATGGCCTGCTGTATCGTCATGTCAAACCTCACTTCTTCTCGTTTGGTCCTTCGCTGCAGCGCAGCTACTATGACCGCTGCTGACTTCTCGCTCCGGCTCACACCGTCGCCCTTTCAGGCATGAGGCGAGATCTCCCCAGGTAAGAACGCCATCCTTCACCGCACAACCGCCGCATTTACGTACCCGGCACTTAGGCCACAAGAGCTTTGCAGTCACTTGGCTGCTCGCCCTGTCCGGATCCGCCTCGAATGCGATTTGTGTACCTCGGCTCGCGGTTTACGCTCCACGCTTCCTCCCCACAGTCGGTCGCCCTTCTGCAGTTGCGCTTCGCTTCATTCACTGTGGCCAGCTTAAGAGAGGACTTTCACCTCTAGGATGGCGCCCATGCTGGGCGCACAAGTCAGTCGCCGAGGGGCGAAAAGGTGACTTGAGTCTTACATCAATCTAGCTGACATCGTAGAACCCTAGTGTGGCGCGAAGCGCCACATAGAGGACGCAGAGCGTCCAGAACAGCAACAGCGCACCGACGCAGAGCATCGGCACGATAGTCATATCAAGACTCGGTATAACCTTATGCAGCATTGGTCATTGATTCGGCTGGCTGTCGAGCGTGAAATAGACGATTTTTCGAGGCGTAGCACACATGGAACAACATTGCGAAGTGGCCGTGCTCGGTCTGGGTGCCATGGGTGCAGCCACTGTCTATCAACTGGCGAAGGCCGGAGTCGATGTGATTGGCGTCGATCGCTACGCCCCTCCGCACACCCAAGGCTCCAGCCACGGCGATACCCGCATCACGCGCCTGTCGGTAGGCGAAGGCCCGCAGTACCTGCCGCTGGTGCGCAGCTCGCACCGCATCTGGCGCGAACTCGAGGCACTGAGCGGCGAGTCGCTGTTCGAACAGTGCGGCGTGCTGGTGATGACCTCCAGCCCGAGCTATGACGCAGCGGACGCTGACGACTTCACCCACAAGACCATCGCGCTGGCACGCGCCTATGGCGTGGAGCATCAGGTGCTGATGGCTACCGCCATTCGCGAGCGTTTTCCGCAGTTCGCACCGGTGCTGGACACGGCCATTGGCTACTTTGAACCCGAGGGCGGTTTTGTTCGGCCAGAACGCTGCATCGGCGTTCAGCTCAGGCTGGCAGCGCAACACGGCGCACGGCTGCTGACCCACGAGACCGTCACGCATTTACAGCCGTACGGCGAACAGGTGCGCATTACCACCGAAAAAGGCTCGATCATCGCCGACAAGGTCGTGGTCAGTGCCGGCATGTGGTCGACGGAGCTGCTGGGTGCACCTTTCAGTGACCTGTTGAGGGTGTGCCGGCAAAAGCTGTTCTGGTTCGAACGACAGCAAGACGCGGTATTTGCTCCGCGCTCGCCCAGCTTCATCATGATTCACGGGCCCGGTGATGCTGACGTGAGTTACGGCTTCCCGCCTCTGCCCGGCGAAAACAGCATGAAGGTCGCCACCGAGCAATACATTGAGGACTCAGCGCCGAACACGCTGGACCGCACCGTTACCGCGAGCGAGGAGCAGGACAGGTTCGACACCCAGATAAAGGGCAAAATTGCAGGCCTGAGCCCGCACGTCGTCAAATCCTCGGTGTGCGCCTACACCGTCACGCCCGACTACCACTTCATCATCGATGAACACCCGTACCTGAAAAACGTGACCGTTGTATCGGCGTGCTCCGGTCACGGCTTCAAGCATTCAGCCGGGCTGGGGCTGGCCCTCGCGCAACGCTGTATTCACGGCAAGAGCGATGTAGATCTTTCAGCCTTCTCGCTCGCACGGTTCAGCGCCGCTGTTTAATTACCGCTGCCGATCACGGCCATCGCGCGCCAGCACGAAGGCCTCGTCGATGCGCGCCAGATCGGTGTCGCGCAACGTACCGGCGTAGTAATGCAGTTTGATCCACGCCATCAAATAATCGTAACGGGCTTTCGCCAGATCGCGCCGGGTGCTGTAGAGCTGCTGCTCGGCGTTGAGCGCATCCAGGCTGATGCGCTCGCCACCCAGAATGCTCTGGCGTGTCGATTCGACCAGCGCCTGCGCCGACACCAACGCTTTCTGATAAGCGCGCAGCTTGCTCACCCCGGACGCGCAGGCGTTGAACTGGCGACGCAGCTCGATCAGGGTTTCACGGGTCTTGCCTTCCAGCTCGTATTCAGCCTGTTCACGCTTGCTGTTGGCCTGACGCACCGAAGCACTGGTGCCGCCACCGGCGTACAACGGCAGACTGACCTCGATGCCCACGGTGTTAGTGTCGTAACGCTGATTGTAGGTGTTGCCGCTGTCCGACTCGTTCTGACGAATGCTCGCGAAGGCATTCACCGTCGGCAGATGACCGGCGCGATTGCGCTCCACGTCATAGCGCGCCACTTCCACTGCCTGACGCTGCGACGCAAGTATCGGGCTATTGGCCGCGGCCAGCGCATGCCACTCGGTGAAACTTGAAGGTGCGAGTACCAACGCCTGAAAACTGTCCTTCAAAGGGTCCAGTTGCGAAACATCGATACCCGGCTCGCCCAGCAACGCTGCCAGTTCACGCAAGGCAGCGTCCTGTTCGTCGCTGGCTTCGATCTGCTCGGCAATCGCCAGCTCGTTGCGCGATTCAGCTTCCAGAATGTCGGTACGGGTGCCCTCGCCTTGCTGAAACATCTGCCGGTTCTGCGCAAACTGGCGCTCGAACGCCTGCTGTTTGGCGCGCGCGATGCTGATCTGGTCCTGAGCAAACAGTGCCTGGGTGTAAAGGGTCAGCACCCGCACCAGCAATTCCTGACTCTTGCTGCGAAAGGTCTCGTCGGCAAACAGTGCCTGAGCCAGGCCCTTGCGGTAATTGGCGTAGGCCTCGTAATCAATCAACGGCTGCTGGATCGTCAGGCTTGAACCAAAGCTGTTGTAGTGGCGATGATCCGTGGTGTCTTCGCGGCCACCTTTAAGGGTGGCTTTTGAATCGTTGCGCCCTTTGTTGTAGTTGTACGACACGCGAGGCAACAGGCCGGCGCGACCAATGATCCGGTTCTCAAGGCCCGCATCGCGTTCCTTGAGTGCGCCGAGGTAGGTCGGGTCATTGCGTAGCGCCAGCTCATAGACCTGAAACGGTCCCATCGCATGACTCAACGGCGCAGTACCCAGCAGGATGGCCGTCAGCAAAGCGGCTTTCAGAGGATAACGCATCATCCTATTCCTCCGTCAACGCGGAGCCGGCACGGTCCAGCAAAGGTTTGAACAGGTAGTTGAGCAGCGAGCGTTCACCCGTGCGCACGAACATTTCAGCGGGCATGCCCGGCTTGATCACCAGACCGTTGAGTTTTTCCAGTGCGGCATCACCCACCGAGGTACGCAGTACGTAATACGGCTGACCGGTTTTTTCATCCTGCATCTGGTCGGCGGAAATCAGGCTCACTTCGCCGGCCACCCGAGGTGTGCGGCTCTGATTGAACGCGGTAAAGAGGATGTCGACCGGCAAATGGCTGGCGACCTTGTCGATCAACTGCACCGGCAAACGCCCTTCGACTTCCAGTCGGGTGCCTTGCGGAACGATCTCCAGCAAGGTTTCACCGGCCCGCACCACAGCGCCTTCGGTGTGCACGCCCATGTTCACAGCGATGCCATCGGCAGGCGCAAGAATGGCGCTGTGCTGCAGACTGAAACCTGCCGACGCCAGTTGCTGCTCAAGGGTAAGCGCCTTGACCTGGGCATCGGCCCATTGGCTGCGCACCTCTTTCTGGTATTCCTCGCGCTGCTGCTGAAGGCGCAGCCGCGATTCGACGATGCCCTGCTCTATGCGCCCGGTTTCGCCTGCGTTCTGCGCCAGGCTCTGCTGCACTTGAGACAACTGGCGCTGGAACTCCAGCAGGCGGTTGCCCGGAATGAAGCCGTTTTGCGCCAGAGGTTCCAGGTTACGCAGCTGCTGACGCAATGATTCGGCCTGGGCCAATAGGTCCGAACGCGCGCGACGCATGCCGGCGAGTTGCAGCCCGGCACCTTCAATGCTCGCCTGCAAACCGGATTGCTCGCGCGCCAGTGCCTGACGACGGCTGCTGAACAACTGGCGCTGCCCCTCAAGCACCAGGGCCAGACGCGGGTCAGGATTCTGGCCCTGCCCGGCGGCGATCAGTTCTGCGGGGAAGCGCACCTCATCCAGATTGTCGCGCTCGCTTTGCCAGCGGGCCAGGCTGGCCCAGGCCATGCGGTATTGAGCGCCCAGCGATTGCACATCCGCCTGGACCTGCGTCTGATCAAGACGAAACAGCGGCTCGCCTTCTTTGACCAACTGGCCTTCGCTGACGAGAATCTTGCTCACCACGCCACCGTCGAGCGACTGCACGGCCTTGCGCTTGCCCGAAACCACCACCGTGCCCTGCACGGCAATGCCCTGATCAAGTGGCGCCAGGCTGGCCCAGAGAAAGAAACTGCCCGCCCCCGCGAGCATGAGGATCCAGCCGGCGCGCACGAAAAACTGCACCCCGCGCTCCTTGCCTGGCACGGCGTAATGAGTGTCGAGAGGGCTGTTCATACGTCGGACTGCCTGTTCTGGTTGCCGTACTGACGGCTCATGGAGAGCCCGGCAGGTACCGAGCGGGGTTGCGGTTGTGCTGCTTGCGTGGTGGACGCTTGCCCGGAAGATGCCTGGCCGGACAAGGCTTGCAGCACCTGAGCCGTAGGGCCGAATGCCTGCATGCGACCTTCGCTCAGCACCAGCAGGCAATCGGTCTGACTCAAGGACTGGGTGCGGTGAGTGACGAGCACAACGGTGCATCCACGCGCCTTGAGTTCACCCATTGCCTGGGTCAGGGCCGCTTCGCCGGCGGCGTCCAGATTGGAGTTGGGCTCATCGAGCACCACCAGTTTGGGGTCGCCGTACAAGGCGCGGGCCAACGCAACGCGCTGTTTCTGACCGCCGGACAAACCGCCGCCATCATCGCCCAGTCGCGTGTCATAACCTTGCGGCAGGCGCAGGATCAGTTCATGCACACCCGCCAGTTGCGCAGCCGCCACCACCGCGCTCGCGTCGCCCTCGCGAAAGCGCGCGATGTTTTCTGCCACGCTGCCGCCAAACAATTCGATGTCTTGCGGCAAATAGCCAATATGGGGGCCCAGCGCCTCCCGGTCCAGCCGGTGCATGTCGGCACCGTCCAGCCGCACCGTTCCGCCCAGTGCGGGCCATACCCCGACCAGCACCCGGGCCAGGGTCGATTTGCCGGAACCCGATGCGCCCAGCACGCCGAGCACCTCCCCTGCCTGCAACTGGAAGCTCACCTGCTGAACCGTAGGCGAGTTTCGGCCCGGAGGCGCAGCGCTGACCTGCTCCGCACTGATCTGACCACGCGGCGTGGGCAGCGCCATGCGCGGCGCGGGCTCGGCGTAGGTCTTGAGCAAATGGTCCAGACGCCCATAAGCCAGACGTGCAGAACTCCATTGTTTCCAGACTGCAATCAGTTGATCGATAGGGCTGAGTACCCGCCCCATCAGGATCGAGCCGGCGATCATCATGCCTGCGGTCATGTCGCCACGAATCACCAGCAACGCTCCCAGCCCCAACACCAGTGATTGCAGGCACAGGCGCAGCGCCTTGCTGATCGAACTGATCACCGCTCCGGTGTCGCTGGCGCGGTTCTGCAGGGCCAGAAAGCGCCCGTGCACATTGAACCAGCGACGACGCAACGCTTCGAGCATGCCCATCGCCTGAATGGCCTCGGCCTGCTGCAGATGACGGGTCGCCAGTTGCGACGACTGCTGCGAATAGCCACTGGCCTCGGCCAGCGGTTTGCGGGTCAGCCACTCATTCAGACAGGCCAGCCCTACCAGCAACACCGTACCAACACTGGCCAGCACGCCAAGCCAGGGGTCGAAAAGAAAAATGACCGCCAGGTAGACGGGAAACCAGGGGGCGTCGAAGAACGCGAACAACGCAGGGCCGGTGAGAAACTGCCGGATGAAGGACAGGTCGCCCAGCGCCTGTCCGGCCTGGCGCTGCCCGGCATGCAGGTTGCTCTCGAACGCGGCTTGATAAACGCGCAAATTGAAACGTCGCTCCAGCTCGCTGCCGATGCGGATCACCACAAAGCTGCGAATCATCTCCAGCACGCCGATAAAGGCGAAGAACCCGACCACCATCAGGGTCAGCATGGCCAGTGTGGTCTGGTTCTGTGAGGTCAATACGCGGTCATAGACCTGCAACATGTAAATCGATGGAGCGAGCATCAACACGTTGATCAGCGCGGTAAAACAACCCACACCGATCAACGCGCTCTTGTAGTCTGCCAGCGCTTTGTAGAGCGGTGGCTGGGCGCTATGGGGCAACGCACTCATGGTTGTTCCTTGATGGTCTTGCTTGCGACGGATGAAATCCATGGTGTTTATCAAATAACGCGCTCAGGTCCATGAAACGCTTAATCGGCGAACCGTCCAAGGATCAGTAATTCTCCGCCGGGCAGGCGTGCCTCATAGGTCTGCTCGTCCATCCTGTTGAGGTGAATCAGCCGATTGCCCTGGTTGTCAGTGAGCGCCAGACCATCCGGCGTCGGAAACCAGCCGGCAGGTGGTTCATGCAACCATTTTGCAGCGCAGGCCACATCACCGGTCAGTTGTGGCGCTTCGGTATTCAGTTGCAGCTCACAGGCATCGTCCGCCTTCCCCTGAAGAGAAAGTCGCCATTGACCGCTGAGTTCGGCAGGGTTGGGCAGTTTTAAACTCATGGCCATGCTTGCTCCGGAAATCCCCACCAGCAGCACAACGGCAACTGGCACGATTCGAACAAAGTAATTGATATTCATGATGGGGGTACATTCCAGATCATGGGCGGCTGCTGAGAGTCGCCCATGATTGTTACAGATTAAACCACGATATCAGTGGCAAACGCTTGACCAACAGTTCCCACCAGAAAGTCCCCAGCGCCCTGACCGGTGAAGTCGATCGCCAGGCTACCCAGGTTGCTGCTCTGGTTGTAGTTCAGGATCGCTTCGCCAGCATGACCGCTGAAGGCGTTGACGAACTGCAACGCGCTCAGCGTGGAGATAGCCGATACGTCGATCTTGTCCTGACCGCTGACAAAATCGCGAATCGTGTCCTGAGCGGCACGGTTGGAATCGGAACTGGCGCCAAACACGAAAATGTCTGCGCCTGCGCCGCCGGTGAGGCTGTCTGCGCCGCCACCCCCGTAGATGATGTCGTTGCCGGCACCGCCTTTGAGGTCGTTGGCGGCAGCATTGCCGATCAACAGATCGTTGCCCGAACCCCCAATTGCGTTTTCCACCACAACGCCCTTGGCAATGGAGACGTTACCCACCATGCCGCCGACGTCAGAGAACGAGGCCGCGTTCAGGTTGATTTTCTGGTTCTGGGTGAAGCCGGAGAAGTCGAGGGTATCCTTGCCCCCGCCATCCCACACCGAAAACACCACCTTGGAAGAGGCGGATGTGGCGCTGTAGAAATCGCGCCCGGCAGTGGAGTTGAAGCCGTAGACCGTATCAGTGGCCCGCGTGCTCAGGTTCGCGCCGTAGAGTTGCTGAACAGCCGCAATATCGTCCAGCAACGGTGCCGAGGAATACGACGAAGCGCCGCCCTTGACGAAGTTCTGGTCGGTATTGGACTCACTCCAGTAGCTCATGACGCTGTAGCCGCGCGTGTCTTCTGCGTAGGTTGCGTCCTTGTATGTCGGGTTGCCGTCAACAGCGTTGTAGTCGCCAGGGTGAGACAGGCCCAGGGTGTGGCCGATTTCGTGGGTCAGGGTCTGACGACCATAGTTACCGTTGTCCGGGGAGACGTTTTGCCGGTAAGAATCGCTGATCAGGTACCAGGACTGACCATCTGTACGGCCGCCGCTCGGCAGGTAGGCAAACGCCGACCCGCCATTGCTGCCATCACTGTAGTTACCAAAGGTCATATGCCCGTCGCCGCCGGAAGCCGCTTGGGTAAAGCTGACCTTGGCAACGTCTGCCCAGGATTGCATCGACAATACCGCTTGGGCTTTCTGTTGCGCATTGAACGCACTGAAAGTCCCAAGGGCGTTGTTGAACCCGGCAGGTTTTGCGGTCAGGAACGTATACGTGAGGTTGATGGTGCCGTTACCGTCGCGATCCGCCCAAGCGGCGTCATCGCGAAGAATGAAATTAGCAGCCTGATCGACCGAGTACGAAGGTTTGCCGTTGATCGTGAGGTTACCGCCACGGTCATACTCGTGCGCAAACGTATTGATCTGATCGAATGAGGTGCTGGTAGCGGCGGAGAGTTGAATTGCAGCATTTTCTTTGACTTTCGTCATGACACTTCCTTGTATTGCTGATAGAACGAATTTAGGTGTGACAGGACTCCACCTACAGCGAGAAAATCCTGCCACTCGCCATGTGTTGCGTAACAAAACTGACACATCTTGAAAAAATGTGTCCACCCCTCCTGGATGATGTCAATTGGCCTAAAGTAGGAAAGTGCCTACAGGCATTGGGGAATAGCCTGATATTTTTTTCAGTGATAATGGAAAAACGATAAGCGACTGATAAAACTGTAACAATCTTGATAAAAATGACTGATCGGTCAAAAAATTCGGTGCCTCAGGCAGGACGAAACAGGCATCGTCAGGTTAACCCTGTCGCCTTCGCAAACACGCTCAAAGACCGGCATAACGCCAGCACCGAAAAACCTGACGTTGTTCAAAACGCAGAAAAGCAAAAGCCCCGAAAATTCGGGGCTTTTGCGTGCAGCGAGGTGGCCTGAACGTTCAGGCCACCTTGATCGCGTGGATCAGTCGTCGCGGCTCATGATGCCGAATATCTGCAACAGGCTGATGAACAGGTTGTAGATCGACACATACAGGCTGACGGTTGCCATGATGTAGTTACGCTCGCCACCCTGAATGATCGCGCTGGTCTGGAACAGAATGCAGACCGACGAGAACAGTACGAAACCTGCGCTGATCGCCAGTTGCAGGCCGCTGATCTGGAAGAACATGCTGGCCACTACCGCGCCAAGCAACACGAAGAAGCCTGCGGTGATGAAGCCACCCAGGAAGCTCATGTCCTTGCGGGTGATCAACACGTAGGCCGACAGACCGCCGAAAACCAGTGCGGTCATCGCAAATGCGGAACTGACGACTTCAGCGCCACCGGCCATGCCCAGATAACGGTTGAGGATCGGGCCCAGCAGGAAACCCATGAAACCTGTCAGGGCAAAGGTAGAAACCAGGCCCCAGACCGAATCACGCAGCTTGTTGGTCAGGAAAAACAGACCGTAGAAGCCGATCAGCACCACGAAAATGTTCGGGTAGCCGACGCGCATCTGCTGCGCGACAAACGCCATGACACCGCTGAAAGCCAGCGTCAGAGCAAGAAGACCATAAGTATTGCGCAGGACACGACTAACCTCGAGCTGGTCGGCCTGCATGCCGGTTTTAAGGCTGTAATCCTGTTCGCGCATGGCGAAACTCCTTCCTGTTGAAATGTTGAGTTGCAAAGATCATAACAGAGCCGCCGCAACTGGCTAGTCACAGAGTTTGACAGCTTGTTTCATTCCGGTATTATGGCGCCCGCAACGTAGTGGAGGTATGGCCGAGTGGTTTAAGGCAGCAGTCTTGAAAACTGCCGACTGTAACAGGTCCTAGAGTTCGAATCTCTATGCCTCCGCCATATTTGGTAGCGCAAAGCCCTGATTATTCAGGGCTTTGTCGTTTCTGGGGTTTGGCCCTGAGTTTTGCAAGCCCCCCTCCCCGTGCGTCCCTGACGAGCCGCCCGGCCCGATCTGATACATTGATACCCACACCGTATCAATCCACTGGCCACGCAATGTCCATCAACTTTGATCTCAACGATCTGCAAGCCTTTCGTGCCGTTGTCGAAAACGGCAGTTTTCGCAAGGCTGCGGAATCAGTGCGGATCACCCAGCCAGCGCTCAGCCGCCGCATAGAAAAACTTGAATCGGCGCTGAATGTGAAGCTGTTCGAGCGCACCACTCGCAAGGTCAGCCTGACCACTGTAGGCCGCGCATTTCTGCCGCAGGTCGAACGAATACTGGATGACCTGGACATTGCTCTGATGACGATCGGCGAAGTCGGCTCCACGCGGATGGGCAGCGTCACGATTGCTTGCGTGCCCTCGGCGGCGTACTACTTCATGCCGCAGGTGATCAGCGCCTTTCGCGAGGATTACCCGAAGATCAGGGTCAAGGTGCTGGACGCCAGCGCCAACGAGGTCAACAGTGCCGTTGCCCTTGGCGAAGCCGATTTCGGGGTGAGTTTCAGCGGCAACCTGGCGCCGGAAGTGGATTTTGAACTGCTTTTGCAGGAGCGCTACGTGATGGCGTGCCGCCGGGATCATTCGCTGGCGATTCGCGAAAGTGTCAGTTGGGAAGAGATGTACAGCCACGATTACATCGCGCTGGACATCACCTCGGGCAACCGGCTGGTGCTGGATCAGGCGCTGGCACGATCACGACCGCACAAGGAAAGTATCTGCGAAACACGGCACGTCACCACGATGATCGGTCTTGTGGAAGCAGGGCTTGGCGTGGCGGCAGTACCCTCGATTGCCATGCCGATGACCGCTCACCCGTTTCTGGTGAGCGTGCCGTTGGTTGAACCTGAGGTGATCCGCAACGTCGGGTTGATCAAGCGTCGCGGCCGTACGCTCACACCTGCGGCCCTGGAGCTGGAGCAACTGGTCAGGAAAATGCCGTTCCGGTCAGCGGGGAACTGAGTCCAGCCCGGTTTCCTGCACGGTGGCCTGCGCCTTTGGGGATGCCAGGTAATCGAGCAAAGCCTTCGCCTGTTTCGGGTGCTCGGCGTTGACCGGTATGCCTGCGGCGTAACGAGTGAGCGATTGAACGTCTTCGGGAATCTTCGCCACGAAGGTCACGCCGGGAACCGGCAGCAACTCGGCAACCTGCTGAAAGCCCACTTCGTAATCGCCTTTGGCAACCACCGAGGCCACCGGAATGCGCTCGATCATCTTGCTCTTGGGCGCGAGTTCTTGCTGAATGCCCAGCTTTTTAAAGAGTTCTTTTTCGACGTACACGCCACTGGCGCTGTCCGAATACGCGACCGACCTGGCCCTGAGCAGCGTATCTTTCAGCTCGCTGTCGGTGCCGATAGCAGGCTTGGCAGCGCCCTGTTTCACGACCATTCCGATACGCGAATCGGCCAGTTCGACACGCGATGCGGGGTCTACCTTGCCCTGTTTGATCAGGTCGTCCAGCGCATAGCCGACCATGATCACCACGTCGGCATGCTCACCACGGGCCAGGCGATTGGGAATGGCCTCAGGCGCTTTGCCCATCGACGGGCCGAGAATGGTGTCCAGTGAATCCCCGGAAGACGCCGCATATTGCGGCCCGAGCAACTTGTACGCAGCGGTAAACCCGCCGGACGTCATGACCTTGAGTTGTTCGGCCTGAGCCGCAGCGCTCACGGCGACGCAGCCTAGAAAAAGCACAGCCAGTTGATGTTTACGCGATGAGTTCATGTTCATGTTCCTTGATTACACGGCCAATTGCGGGCGAGCTGAAATGTGCCGATACAGCACCAGTGTCGCGCCCAGGGCGCACACCGCAGCAAAAGTCATCCAGTAAGCAGGCGCAGCCTTGTCGCCGGTCAGGTGGATCAGCCATGTGGATATGGCCGGAGTGAAGCCACCGAAAATTGCGGTCGCCAGGCTGTAGGCCAGGGAAAAACCGGCAACGCGAACCTCCACCGGCATGATTTCAGTCAGCGCAGGGATCATCGCGCCGTTGTACAAGCCGTAGAGGCACGAGAACCACAGCAACACTTCAAGCATGTGGCTGAAGCTGGGCGCCTGAGCGAGAAACGACAGCGCCGGATAAGCACTGAGAATGGTCAGCAAGGTCATTGCCACCAGCAGCGGCTTGCGCCCGAAACGGTCGCTCAGCATGCCGCCGATGGGCAGCCAGATAAAATTGGACACGCCGACCAGCAAGGTCACCAGCAGAGCATCGGCGGTACTCAGGTTCAGCACGGTTTTGCCAAAGGTCGGCGCATAGATGGTGATCAGGTAAAACGTGGTAGTCGTCATCGCAACCATCAGCATCCCGGCGATGACCACACGCCAGTTCTGCAACAGGGTCGCGAAGACCTCCCGCATGCTCGGGCGGTGTAAGCGGGTGGCGAACTCTTCGGTTTCCTGAAGGCTGCGACGCAGCAGGAAAATGAACGGGATGATCAGGCAACCGATGGCGAATGGAATTCTCCAGCCCCAGTCAGCCACCGCCGCAGGGGCCATCCACTGGTTGAGGGCGTAACCCAGCGCAGCCGCGACAATGATCGCCACCTGCTGACTGCCGGATTGCCAACTGGTATAGAAGCCTTTGCGACCCGGCGTGGCCATTTCGGCCAGATACACCGACACCCCGCCCAGCTCGGCTCCGGCAGAGAACCCCTGCAGCAGGCGCCCCAGCAAGACCAGTGCAGGTGCCCAGAGCCCGATAGTCGCGTAGCCGGGCACCAGCACAATGAGCAGCGTGCCACTGGCCATGATCGACAGGGTCACGATCAAGCCTTTGCGGCGGCCGACGTCGTCTATATAAGCGCCAAGAATCACCGCCCCCAAGGGACGCATCAGGAAACCCGCGCCAAAGACCGCAAAGGTCATCATCAACGAGGCGAACTCGCTGGTCGCGGGAAAGAAGGCCGAGGCGATTTGAGTGGCGTAGAAGCCGAACAGGAAGAAATCGAATTGTTCGAGGAAATTGCCTGACGTGACGCGAAACACTGCTCCGGCCCGAGACCGGGCGGACGCAGCTTTATGAGGGGATGAGCCATTCATGGGTGTTCTCCAGCGATCTTGTTAGAGTGCTTGTCAGCGCTTGTGATCGAGGAGTCTGCCGGACACACTTTGAAACGATAAGTGCTATGTTTTCATCGATTGATGTTTATTTGTTATCAATACCGTCAAGACATCTGCACATCTGCGCATTGATCGGGCCGTTCATGCAACGCCGATTGTTTTTGAAACGTGTAATCTGACTCGCGACATTCCCCCAAGAACTCATGCTTTTAATTCATACGTGCCGGGCCAAGGCACTGACGATTACGCCCGAGGAAATAAGATGCAGACTGACGTGCTCAAACCAGAACCGCTAGAACCAGAAGTGCTTGTTGTGACACTCAATGCCCGCTTGCAGCCCGTGCACAGAGGTGAGCTTTTTGAAGACCCCCTGGACGAAGTGCTACGCAATCATGGTTTAGGGGAGGTGTGCGGAGGCGGAACGGGCACAACCGAAGAAGGTGAGGTCGCCTACTGCGACATCGAAGTGCTGCTGTCCAATCCGACCCCTGAAAATATCGAGCTGCTGATCGGGGTATTCAATTCGATGGGCACACCAAAAGGTTCTGCCCTGAGGCGGAATAGGGATGAAGGGGTCACAAGGTTCGGCAACCTGGAGGGCTTGGGCCTTTATCTCAATGGCACCGATCTGGCGGATGAAGTCTACGAGCAATGCGAACCCACTTTCGTTCATAACGAAATCACCCGTTTGATCGAAGGCAATGGCGAGATCTACAGCTATTGGCAAGGGCCGTCCGATACAGCGCTTTATCTCTACGGGCCATCCTTCGAGGTGATGAAGGAAAAGATCAGCGCTTTCCTGAATACCTATCCGCTGTGTCAGAAATGTCGTGTAGAACAGATAGCCTGACCGACTTGCACGCACATGAAAAACGGGCGTTCATTGCATGAACGCCTTCTTCATCTCGCCAAACCCACACGCCCGCACATGAATTCTTTATCATTGCGCATGTTTTATTGGCAGAGCCGATCATGAAATTCGCCATTTCGCTTTTTTCCGCCGCGCATGCGCCCTCCTCGCGACGGGCCTTGCTGTTTGCCAGGGCGGTGCTGGCAGGCGGGCATGAGATTGTCCGGCTGTTTTTTTATCAGGACGGCGTGTACAGCGCGTCGGCCAATGTCGTGACGCCCCAGGATGAGGAAGATCTGGCGCTGCAGTGGCGCGATTTCATCGCCGAGCACAGCCTTGATGGCGTGGTGTGCATCGCGGCTGCACTGCGTCGCGGCGTGCTTGATACTCAAGAAGCCGAGCGTTATCAGCGGCCAGCGGCAAATCTGCTGGCGCCGTGGGAATTGTCCGGGCTGGGTCAATTGCACGATGCAGTGCAATCCGCTGACCGTCTGATCTGTTTTGGGGGGCCATGAGATGCCGAGATCACTATTGATTGTCAGCCGTCAGTCACCCTGGTCAGGTCCGGGCGCTCGGGAAGCACTGGACATCGCGCTGGCCGGCGGTGCGTTCGACCTGCCGGTCGGCCTGCTGTTTCTGGATGACGGCGTGTTTCAATTACTGCCGCAACAAGTGCCTGCTGCCCTGCAGCAGAAAGACCTGACCGCGAACCTGAAGGCACTGTCGATGTTTGGTGTCGACGATCTGTACGCCTGCGGGCAAAGCCTGACAGAACGCAGCATTCCTGCCAGCGCGCTGAGTGAGGAGATCCGTCAGTTAGCCGCACGGCCCGATTTGTCGGCACTTTTTGACCGTTACGACGAGGTGATTACGATCTGATGGCTACCTTGCACATTGTTTCTCATTCGCCCTTTGCCGACACCCGTCTGGACAGCTGCCTGCGCCTGCTGGGCACACATGACGGCCTGTTACTGTGCGGCGATGCCGCGTATGCGTTGATGCCAGCCAGCGCTCAAACACAGAACCTGCAGCCCCTGATCGACTCGGTGAAACTGTTCGTCCTTGATGAAGACCTCAAGGCACGAGACCTGCAACTGCCTGCGGGAGTGAACAGCATCGACTACCCGGCTTTCGTCGACCTTTCGTTGCGCTTCGACAAGGTCAACACCTGGCTATGAAACAGTTGATGATTGACGGGCGCAGCATTGAACTGGACAAGGACGGCTTTCTCAAGCACCTCGACGACTGGTCGATGGACATTGCTCATGCGCTCGCTACTGAAGAAGGTATCGCGCTGAGTGCCGAACACACCGAAATCCTCTTGTTACTTCGAGATTTCTACGCCGAGTTTCAGCTTTCGCCCGCCACCCGGCCGCTGATCAAATACACCGCACTCAAACTGGGCACGGAAAAAGGCAACAGCCTGCACCTCAACCGCTTGTTCAACGGCACCCCAGCCAAACTTGCCGCCAAGCTGGCGGGCCTGCCAAAGCCGACCAATTGCATATGAACGACTACGCCCCGCTGGTTACCGAAACACCTGAAGAACACCCCTTCGCCCCTTTCGTCCGCATTCTGGGCAAAGGCAAACGTGGCGCACGCAACCTGACGCGCGAAGAAGCGCGAGAGGCGATGGGCATGCTGCTCGATGAAAAAGTCGAGGACACCCAGCTTGGCGCCTTTCTGATGCTGCTGCGCCACAAGGAAGAAAGCCCCGAGGAACTGGCGGGCTTTACCGAAGCGGTGCGTGAACGCCTGAATGCCCCGGCCATGCAGGTCGATATCGACTGGCCAACGTACGCAGGCAAGAAACGTCACTTGCCGTGGTACTTGCTGGCGGCCAAGTGTCTGGCGCAGAACGGCGTGAAGATCCTCCTGCACGGCGGCGGCGCACACACCGCTGGCCGCCTGTACACCGAGCAATTGCTGGGCTTGCTGAACATTCCTCTGTGCCGTCACTGGCCAGCGGTGGAAAGCGCACTGGCACAAGGCAATCTGGCGTTCATACCGCTCGCAGACTGGGCACCGCAGTTGCAGCGCATGATCGACCTGCGCAACACGCTGGGCCTGCGCTCCCCCATTCATTCGCTGGCACGCATTCTCAACCCGTTACAGGCGCGTTGCGGCCTGCAAAGCATCTTTCATCCGGGCTATCAGGGCGTGCATCGCGATGCCAGCAGCCTGCTGGGCGATAATGCCATTGTGGTCAAGGGTGACGGCGGCGAAATCGAGATCAACCCCGACACCATCAGCCACCTGTACGGCACCACCGGTGGGCAGCCTTGGGACGAAGAGTGGCCGGCGCTTTCGCCGCGTCGTCATGTGAAACCGGCAACACTTGATCCGCAACAATTGCTGGCCCTGTGGCGCGGCGAAAGCGAAGACAGTTACCCGCAGCTGGCGCTGATCTCGACCATGGCACTCGCCCTGCGGGGCCTGGGCGTCGCGCGCGAAGACGCTTTCCAGCAAGCGCAAACGTTCTGGGATCGCCGCGACAAGACCCTGTGATCTATCGGCTGTCACGATGACCAGCGCCCATAATCTTGCGCTTTTCAGATCGAACTGACGCGCCTGTACTGACCTCCAAGTTTCATCATTCAGCAACGGGAGTCAGACATGGGCCTTTTGGTCGATGGGCGCTGGCAAGACCAGTGGTACGAAAGCAGCAAAGATGGCGCGTTTCAGCGCGAAAATGCTCAGCGACGCAACTGGGTCACGCGTGACGGCCAAGCTGGGCCATCCGGTGAAGGTGGTTTTGCTGCCGAAGCGGGCCGTTATCACCTCTACGTGTCTCTGGCGTGCCCATGGGCGCATCGCACGCTGATCCTGCGCAAACTCAAGGGCCTGGAAAAGCTGATCGATGTATCAGTGGTCAGTTGGCTGATGCTGGAAAATGGCTGGACCTTTGATCAGCAGAAAGGCTCAAGCGGCGACGCGCTGGATGACTTTCAGTTCTTTCACCAGCGCTATACGGCCGATGACCCTCGATACACCGGTCGCGTGACCGTTCCGGTGCTGTGGGACAAACAACAGCAGCGCATCGTCAGCAATGAGTCTGCGGAAATCATCCGCATGTTCAATGCTGCGTTCGACGAACTGACCGGCAATACCCTTGATTTCTACCCGTCCGCGTTGCAGTCGAGCATTGACGAACTCAATGAGCAAATTTACCCGAAGGTCAACAATGGGGTCTATCGAGCCGGGTTCGCAACGTCGCAGGGTGCGTACGAGGAAGCCTTCGATGACGTGTTCGCTGAACTGGATGTGCTGGAAAACCTGCTGGGCGAAAAGCGCTATCTGACGGGAAAACACCTCACCGAAGCCGACATACGTCTGTTCACAACCATCGTGCGCTTCGATGCGGTCTATTACAGCCACTTCAAGTGCAACCTGCGGCGCATCGCGGACTACCCCAACCTCAGCAACTGGCTGCGCGAGCTTTACCAATGGCCAGGCATTGCAGAAACGGTAGACTTTGAGCACATCAAAGGCCACTACTACGCTAGCCATCGCACCATCAACCCGACCGGAATCATTCCCAAGGGGCCGGCACTTGATCTGCAAGCAGGTCACGACCGCGAGCGATTGTCAGGTGAAGGTGCCTGGAGCAAGTAACACATCAGCAAAACGAGAGGGATAGCCCCAACGGGCTATCCCCTTACAGCCTCAGAGCGTGGCCTGAGCGCCTTCGAACCAGGCCAGCTTCTCACGCAACTTGACCACTTCGCCGATAATCACCAGCGTCGGCGCATGAACCTCATGCTCGGCAACCAGCTGCGGCAGATTGGCCAGGGTGCCGGTGAACACCCGTTGATTGACCGTGGTGCCCTGCTGAACCAGCGCGGCAGGTGTGTCGGCAGAGCGGCCATGCTTGATCAGCTCTGCGCAAATGACCGGCAAGCCAATCAGGCCCATGTAAAACACCAGCGTCTGAGCGGGCGCCACCAGATCAGACCAGGGCAGGTCCGTCGTACCGTTTTTCAAGTGCCCGGTGATGAACCGTACCGACTGCGCATGATCGCGGTGCGTCAGCGGTATGCCTGCGTACGCCGCGCAACCGCTGGCAGCGGTAATACCCGGAACCACCTGAAACGGAATACCGTGCGCCGCCAGCTCTTCGATTTCCTCGCCACCACGGCCGAAGATAAACGGATCGCCCCCTTTCAGGCGCACGACACGTTTGCCTTGTTTGGCCAGTGCAACCAGTTGCTGATTGATCTGCTCCTGAGGCACAGCATGCTCTGCACGACGCTTGCCGACGTAGACACGTTCGGCATCGCGACGGCACAGATCAAGGATCGTCGGTGCGACAAGGCGGTCATACAACACCACGTCCGCTTGCTGCATCAGACGCAAAGCGCGAAAGGTCAGCAAATCCGGATCGCCAGGACCTGCGCCGACCAGATACACCTCACCGGTTTGCGCCGGTGGCTCGCCAGCGATCTTGGCGATCAGCAGGCGCTCGGCCTCGGCACCCTGCCCGGCCAGTTGACGATCGGCAATGGCCCCCTGAAAAACCTCTTCCCAGAACGCCCGGCGTTGCTGCACGTTAGGGAGCAGGCCTTTGACCTGATTGCGAAAACGCGCGGCAAGCCCGGCGAGCTGCCCGTAGCTGGAGGGAATCCAGGTTTCCAGCTTGGCCCGGATCAGACGTGCCAGCACCGGCGCATCGCCGCCGCTGGACACGGCAATCACCAACGGTGAACGGTCGACAATAGCCGGGAAGATGACGGTACACAGCGCCGGAGCATCCACCACGTTAACCGGCACGCAGCGTAGCCGGGCATCGCGAGAAACCTGAGCGTTTAGCGGCTCGTCGTCCGTGGCGGCGATGATCAGCACGCAGCCGTCAAGATCGCTTTCGCTGTAGCCACGCAGAATCAATTCGCCGCCGCTGTGTGCAACCAGCTCGCGCAACTGGGTTTCTATTTCCGGCGCAACCACGCGCAGTACAGCCCCGGCATCAGCGATCAGACGTGATTTGCGCAAGGCAATTTCACCGCCGCCGACCACCAGCACGCGGCTGCCACGCAGGTTATGGAACAGCGGCAGAAACTCCATTTAACCGATAACCTCAAGGCCGCCCATGTACGGTTTGAGCACTTCCGGCACGCGGATCGAACCGTCCGCCTGCTGATAGTTTTCCAGCACGGCCACCAGGGTACGACCTACCGCCAACCCCGAACCGTTGAGGGTGTGAACCAGTTCCGGCTTGCCGGTTTCCGGGTTGCGCCAGCGAGCCTGCATGCGGCGCGCCTGAAAATCACCGCAGTTGGAGCACGAAGAGATTTCGCGGTACTTGTCCTGGCTGGGGATCCACACTTCCAGGTCGTACGTCTTCACGGCGCTGAAACCCATGTCGCCGGTGCACAGCGCGAGCGTGCGATACGGCAGCTCCAGCAGTTGCAGAACGCGTTCGGCGTTACCGGTCAGCGATTCAAGGGCCGCCATGGAATCGTCCGGTGCAACGATCTGGACCATCTCGACCTTGTCGAACTGGTGCTGACGGATCATCCCTCGGGTGTCACGGCCCGACGCGCCCGCTTCGCTGCGGAAGCACGGCGTGTGCGCAACGAACTTGAGCGGCAGCTGTTTTGCATCGAGAATCTCGCCCGACACAATGTTGGTCAGCGACACTTCAGCCGTCGGGATCAGGTACAGATCAGCTTCGCCTTCACGCGAGATCTTGAACAGGTCTTCCTCGAACTTCGGCAACTGACCCGTGCCTTGCAGTGCAGGTGCCTGCACCAGATAAGGCGTGTAGGTCTCTTCGTAGCCATGCTCGTTGATGTGCAGGTTGATCATGAACTGCGCCAATGCGCGGTGCAGACGTGCGATCGGGCCACGCAACAACGCAAAACGTGCGCCGGACAGTTTGGCTGCGGTCTCAAAGTCCAGCCAGCCGAATTTCTCGCCCAGCGCAACGTGATCCTTGACCTCGAAGCCGAACGCCGTCGGCGTGCCCCAGCGACGGACTTCGACGTTGCCTTCTTCGTCGGCACCCACCGGCACGGATTCGTGAGGCAGGTTCGGGATGTTCAGCACCAGCGCGTCCAGTTCGGCCTGGATGGCGTCCAGCTCGACCTTGCCTTCGCTCAGTTCGTTGCCCATACGCTCGACATCCGCCATCAACGGCGCAATGTCCTCACCGCGCTGCTTGGCCTGACCGATGGACTTGGAACGTGCATTGCGCTCGGCCTGAAGCTGTTCGGTGCGGGTCTGCACCACCTTGCGCTGGGCTTCCAGCGATTCAATGCGCGCCACATCCAGTGTAAAGCCACGGGAAGCCAAGCGATCCGCTACGTCCTGAAGTTGAGTACGTAACAGTTTGGAATCGAGCATATCGTTCTCTCGTCTATCAAAGTCTGGTCAGGGACAGGCCAGCCCAGGTTGCGAGCAGCCCGCCGAATACACTGATACCGGCATAGCCCAGAGCCAGCGGTACTTGCCCGCTTTCCAGCAGGCGCAGCGTATCCAGTGAAAAGGATGAAAAGGTCGTCAGACCGCCTACAAAGCCGACAATCAAGCCGGCACGAATTTCGACGGGCACTTCAGGCCGTGACAAAAACAGGCCATACAGCACACCGATAATCAGGCAGCCGACAATGTTGACTGCCAGCGTCGCCGCATAAAAATAACGTGGCCAGTTGGCGCTTACCCAGGTACCTGCTGCAAAGCGCAATAATGTACCAGCGATCCCGGCGATCGACACCGCAAGAATGGTTTGAATCATCACTTTCTCCGCTGGCGAGCGCTGGCGGTGTCCAGCGCGTTCAGATGCCTGAGCTTCTCACCGATCTTGAGCTCAAGGCCGCGCAGCACGGGTTGATAATACTGGCGTGGCTCCAGTTCGTCCGGAAAGTAGTCTTCGCCTGCAGCGTAAGCTTCCGGCTCGTCGTGGGCGTAACGATATTCTTCACCGTAACCGAGTTGTTTCATCAGCTTGGTCGGCGCGTTGCGCAAGTGCAACGGAACCTCCAGCGATCCGTGTTCGCCCGCTTCGCGCATCGCAGCCTTGAATGCCATGTAGACCGCGTTGCTTTTCGGCGCACAGGCCAGGTAGACAATGGCCTGCGCAACCGCCAGCTCACCCTCGGGGCTGCCGAGTCGTTCCTGCACATCCCACGCCGACATGCACAATGGCAGCGCGCGCGGATCGGCATTGCCGATGTCTTCACTGGCCATACGCACCACGCGCCGCGCCAGGTAAAGCGGGTCGCACCCGCCGTCGATCATGCGCGCAAACCAGTACAGGGCGGCATCCGGGTTGGAGCCGCGAATGGATTTGTGCAGGGCCGATATCTGGTCATAAAACGCCTCGCCGCCCTTGTCGAAGCGGCGTCGGCTGTCGCCTAGCAGACTCTGCAACAACTCGATATCAATCTCGCTGCCATCCTCGGCCAGATCGGAGGCGTTTTCCAGCAGGTTGAGCATGCGCCGGCCGTCACCATCAGCAGCGGCCATAAGCATCGCGAATCCTTCGTCACTCAAGGTCAGCTTGCGCTGGCCGAGCCCGCGGTCTTCGGTCAGGGCGCGATTGACCAGTTTGCGCAACGCCGCCTCGTCGAGGCTTTTGAGCACGTAGACGCGAGCTCGTGACAACAAGGCGTTATTGAGTTCGAACGAAGGGTTTTCAGTGGTTGCGCCGATGAAAATCAGCGTGCCGTCCTCAACGTAAGGCAGAAACGCATCCTGTTGCGACTTGTTGAAGCGATGCACTTCGTCGACAAACAGAATCGTGCGCTTGCCGTATTGCCCGGCCTGTTGCTTGGCGACTTCCACGGCCTGGCGAATTTCCTTGACCCCGGCCAGCACCGCCGAAACAGTCTCGAAATGTGCATCCGAAACCTTGGCCAACAACCTGGCCAGCGTCGTCTTGCCGACGCCGGGCGGGCCCCAGAAGATCATCGAGTGCAGCGCGCCCTGTTCCAGCGCCTCGCGCAGAGGCTTGCCGTGGGCCAGTACGTGCTCCTGACCGACATACTCATCCAGATTGGTAGCACGCAAACGTGCAGCCAGAGGCTGAGCTATCGGTTCGCGACTGAACAGGTCCATGTCAGGAATAGGCCCTTTTACTCTTGAATGACATCAGCGCCCTTGGGGATCTGGAACTGAAACTTGCTGGCAGCAATCGACTCGTTGGCTTTGACGCCGGTGAACAGAATGTTGGTGCGCTGCCCGACGCTGTCGATCAACTGCATATCATTGATGATGCCGTTGCGAAACGACAGGCGCAGGCTGTCGAACAGCGTGTCCTTGGTCTTGGGCTTGAGCATGAAATCGATCACACCACCAGCTTCTTTCGCGGTGATATCAAAACTTTCGCTGATCTTCGACACGTCACCGGACAGCAGCAATGCCGGGGTCTGTGTCAGGCGCTGATCAAGCTTCTTGATCGTGACCTGCTCCAGATCAGGGTCCCACAGCGAGACCTTCTTGCCGTCGGAAACCATCAGTTGTTCCTGAGGCGCGTCGGTGTGCCAGTTGAACAGGCCTGGGCGCTGCAAGGCCATTTCGCCTGTGGTTTCCTGCAGCTGCGTACCGCCGCCGTCCAGCGTCAACTGCGAGAAGCGTGCGGTCAGCGTCTGGGATTTTTCCAGCAATTGGGTCAGACGTGCCACGTCCTTGCCATCGGCATGGGCCGGGATGACGGAGAAGGTCAGTGCGGTGGCCAACAGCATGCGGATAAGACGCATGGGATTCCTCTTTGAAGTCGATGATGATGCGACAGCGCGCCGTGCACGCTGTCGATGCAAACCGGGGTGGTAAAACTCAGTCGCGTACCGGCCCGGGGGCCAGGACTTCACGCGAGCCGTTGGTGTTCATGGAGGTCACAACGCCTGCCATTTCCATCGCTTCGATCATGCGTGCGGCACGGTTGTAACCAATCTTGAGTTTGCGCTGCACGGCAGAAATTGATGCACGACGGCTTTCGAGGACGAATTTCACGGCTTCATCGTAAAGGGCATCGCTTTCGCTGTCTTCACCGCCCTCACTGCTGCCGCCATCAAAGCCGCTGCCGGGCTCTTCCACACCAGCGAGAATATCGTCGTTATAGTCAGGAGAGCCACGCAGCTTCCACGCTTCCACCACACGGTGCACTTCTTCGTCGGAAACGAATGCACCGTGGACGCGAATTGGCAGACTGGTGCCCGGTGGCATGTAGAGCATGTCACCGTGACCCAGCAATTGCTCGGCGCCACCCTGATCGATGATGGTGCGTGAGTCGATCTTGCTCGACACCTGAAACGCCATGCGCGTCGGGATGTTGGCTTTGATCAGACCGGTAATCACGTCAACCGAAGGACGCTGGGTAGCCAGAATCAGGTGGATACCGGCCGCACGAGCCTTCTGCGCAATACGCGCAATAAGCTCTTCGACCTTCTTGCCGACGATCATCATCATGTCGGCAAATTCGTCTACCACCACCACGATGGTCGGCAGCTTGGTCAGCAGCGGCGCTTCGTCGTGGATGCTTTCGCGCTTGTACAGCGGGTCGGCCAGCGGCTCTCCGGCATCCTGCGCTTCCTTGACCTTCTGGTTGAAGCCCGACAGGTTACGCACGCCCATCTTCGCCATCAGCTTGTAGCGGCGCTCCATCTCGGCAACGCTCCAGCGCAGGGCGTTGGCAGCGTCCTTCATGTCGGTCACCACCGGACATAACAAATGTGGAATGCCTTCGTAGATGGACAGCTCGAGCATTTTCGGGTCGATCATGATCAGCTTGGCATCTTCCGGGCCGGACTTGAACAGGATCGACAGGATCATCGCGTTCACACCCACCGACTTACCGGAACCGGTCGTACCGGCCACCAACAGGTGAGGCATTTTTGCCAGATCGGTAATCACCGGCTTGCCGCCGATGTCGTGGCCCAGCGCGAGGGTCACAGGCGACTTGGCGTTATCGTATTCGGGGGTCGACAGTACCTCGGAGAACCGCACGATCTGGCGGTCTTCGTTGGGAATTTCGATACCCACGGTGGTCTTGCCCGGAATCACCTCGACCACACGCACGCTGGTCACGGCGAGCGAACGTGCGAGGTCCTTGGCCAGGTTGGAGATACGGCTGACCTTTACGCCAGCGGCCGGCTGAATCTCGTAGCGGGTGATGACCGGGCCTGGATGAATCGAATCCACCGAGACCTCGACACCGAACTCCTTGAGCTTGATTTCCAGCAGATGACCGACCGCCGCCAGAGACTCCGGCGAATAGTTGAGCTGCTTCTTTTCCGCCGGATCAAGGATCGAGATCGGCGGCAAGGTGCCTTCGACGGCGCTGTCAACGAACAACGGGGCCTGTTTTTCCTTCAGGACGCGCTTGCTTGGCTCTGCCGGCTTCGAAGGTGCTGGGGCGATGACCGCAGGCACGTGTTTTTCGCGCTCGGTCATGTGCTTGCTCAGCGACACTTCGCGCTCGATGATGCGCTCTCGGGCCTTGGCCTGCTCGCGACGGTCCGGGGCGACAGGCGCCACGACATCGTTCACGCGCATATCGACCTCGCGCAACTGCGCAACCATCTGCTTGCGCTCGGCACGGGCAGTCCACCAACGGTTCGCCGCGCCCTGAAACAACTCGAACAGGTCCAGGGTGATCTTGCCGGTGACGTCCATCACCTTGAACCACGACAGATCGGTAAACACTGTCAGGCCGAACAGGAACAGGGCAATGAACAGCAAGGTACTGCCCTGGATGTTCAGCGCCCTCTTGGCCAGATCGCCCAACACTTCGCCCAGCACACCGCCCGCCGAGCCCGGAAAACCCGCCGAGAAGTGGAAATGAATGTGTGCCAGCGCAGCACCCGCCAGTATCAGGAAGACCAGCCCGATCAGGCGCCACGAGAACAGCCAGCCGCTCCACTGCCAGGGTTCATGACGATGACGAAACACCTGCCAGGTCTTGATCGCCAGCAGCAACGGAAATATGTAGGCGAAATAGCCCAGAATCATGAACAGGATGTCGGCACAGAACGCACCGGCCCACCCTGCGGCGTTCTGAACCTGCCCGGCATTGCTGCTGGTATGGCTCCAGCCAGGGTCGCTCTGGTCGTAGGTCAGCAAGGCCATCATCAGGTACAGGCACAGTGCGCCAAAGGCGATCAGGGCCCCTTCCTTGAGCCGGTAGTGCAATTGCTGCCGCCATAGCGGAACAGCGCTGGGTGCTGGGGTGGATTTCTTCAAAACGCTTTAATTCCTGCGCTGGAGCGCGAACATCTCGTTGATTGACCAGTAACGGCTGTCGGACGGCACTGACTGCTCCCGTGTGGACAGGGATGGCAGACACCGGGAAACCCGTTGGACAGACGCTTGAATGATAATACCCAAAGCAGGCATTGTACGGCTTTACACACAGCGGGGTCTGTACGAAAACGCGCCAGACCGTGCTCAGACACCTCTGCAACACCGGAAAGACCAGACATGCCTGCGTATTCGCTGATAACGTCCAATTTGAGCATGCATTCCGTTTTGTGACAAAGGCTTATGACGTGTTTCTGGCAACTACTCGCAACTTTTCAGGCCGGGCCATCGCCGCCATGCGGGCGCATTACCGCAAGTACAAGGTACGCGCCATAATGACAACCGCTTGTGACCACGCCCGCCGTACAGAGTTGCATCTTCAGGCCTGTGCGCCCTCCCCTTCCGCAAAGTCGTGATGCCATGCTGACCTGGTTAAACCGCAACAACCTGGATTTCCCCCCATTGGAGAAAGCCCTTCGTGAACCCGACGGGCTGCTGGCAGCCGGTGGAGACTTGTCGGCCGACCGCCTGATCAAGGCCTATCGGCATGGCTGCTTTCCGTGGTTCCAGGAGGGCCAGCCCATCCTGTGGTGGTCACCTGATCCGCGCACCGTGCTGTTGCCCGAAGAGCTGCACATCTCGCGCAGCCTCGGCAAGGTACTGCGCCAGTCTCGTTATCGCGTGACCTTCGACACGGACTTTGCCCGCGTGATCAAGGCCTGCGCGGCGCCTCGCAGTTACGCCAATGAAACCTGGATCACCGGCTCGATGCAGGACGCCTACCTGGAGCTGCACCGCCGCGGCCATGCGCACAGCGTCGAAGTCTGGGATCAGGATGAGTTGGTCGGCGGGCTTTACGGCCTGGCGATGGGTCAGCTGTTTTTCGGAGAGTCGATGTTCAGTCGCGCAGACAACGCCTCCAAAGTCGGCTTTGCCACGTTGGTAGAGCACTTGACCGACTGGGGTTTTGTACTGATCGACTGCCAGATGCCTACTCAACACCTGCACAGCTTTGGCGCACGCTCGATTCCTCGCCAGACTTTTGCCGATTACCTGGCCCGCCATCTGGACCAGCCGACCGACGCCGACTGGTTATCTAGGCGAGTTTGACAGGCTGGCATACACTCATCGGTATGGATTTACCTTTTAAGCGGCGATTAGGCGGCGATCATGACAGAGCTGGCAAGGCTGAAGTTTTATGCCACTCAACCCCACACCTGCAGTTACCTGCCCGAGGAGCAGGCGACGACCCTGTTCCTGGACCCCAGCCAGCCGATGGATGTACAGGTCTATGCGGACCTGTCGGACATGGGCTTTCGCCGTAGCGGCGATCATCTTTACCGCCCTCACTGCCAGAACTGCAGCGCTTGCGTGCCCGCGCGCATCCCTGTGAACCTGTTCGTACCTGACAGACAGCAAAAGCGCATCCTCAAGCGTAATGCCGACATTCAGGTAAGCAGCGCCAAACCGGTGTTCACTCAGGAGTATTTCGATCTTTACCAGCGCTACATCGAGCAGCGCCACGCCGATGGCGACATGTTCCCCCCTAGTCGTGAGCAGTTTTCGACGTTTCTGGTTCGCGATCTGCCGTTTTCGCGCTTTTACGAATTTCGTGTTGACCAACGCCTGCTGGCAGTCGCCGTTACCGACCTGCTTCCCAACGGCCTTTCTGCGGTCTACACCTTCTACGAACCTGACGAAGAGCGCCGCAGCCTGGGCCGCTACGCGATTTTGTGGCAGATCGGCGAAGCCACCCGGCTGCAACTGCAAGCGGTGTACCTGGGCTACTGGATAAAGAACTGCAAAAAGATGAATTACAAGACCCAATATCGCCCCATCGAGCTACTGACCAATCAAAGATGGGTCACTCTGTATTGAACCCCTTGGCTTAAACTGGTTTTTTCGGGCACAATGCACGCCGCTTTTGCCTGGCGCCACTTGCACCGGGCCACTCATTTGTATACCGAGGGCTTTACTGCATGTCGAAAGAAGACAGCTTCGAAATGGAAGGCACTGTCGCCGACACCCTGCCCAACACCATGTTTCGTGTGGAGTTGGAAAACGGGCACGTCGTAACCGCGCATATATCCGGCAAGATGCGCAAGAATTACATCCGTATTCTGACCGGCGACAAGGTGCGTGTAGAACTCACGCCCTATGACCTGAGCAAAGGGCGCATCACCTACCGCGCTCGTTAAACAGGCATCAACGAAAACGCCCGGCATAAGCCGGGCGTTTTTGTTTGCGTGTTTTATCAGTTGTGGCTGCCGACCCACCCCGCATCAATCAACAATACGGGGCAAGGTTTACGGCGTCAGGCCATTTCTGCCGTGGTTTCGAAATCGAACGTGATCTCGCCATCACGAATGTCGATGTGCACGACGCCGCCATGCTCTGACAACTCGCCAAACAGGATCTCTTCAGCCAACGGCCGTTTGATCTTGTCCTGAATCAGGCGAGCCATCGGGCGTGCGCCCATCGCTGCATCGTAACCGCCCTGCGCCAGCCAGCTTCTTGCCGCCTCGGAGACTTCGAGCAGTACGCGCTTGTCTTCCAGTTGAGCCTGAAGCTCGGTAAGGAACTTGTCCACCACGCTCTTGATGACTTCGTGACTGAGACGACCAAACTGAATGATCGTGTCCAGACGGTTGCGGAACTCCGGCGTGAAGCTCTTCTTGATCACTTCCATGGCATCAGACGAGTGGTCCTGATGCGTGAAACCGATAGAAGCCCGCGCCGCGGATTCAGCACCGGCGTTAGTGGTCATGATCACGATCACGTTGCGGAAGTCCGCCTTGCGCCCGGTGTTATCGGTGAGCGTACCGTGGTCCATCACCTGCAACAGCAGGTTGAAGACTTCCGGATGCGCTTTCTCGATTTCATCGAGCAGCAGCACGCAATGCGGCTGCCGGGTAATGGCTTCCGTCAGCAGACCGCCCTGATCGAAACCGACGTAGCCTGGAGGCGCACCGATCAAGCGAGAAACGGTGTGACGCTCCATGTACTCGGACATGTCAAAACGAATCAGCTCGACACCCAAGGCTTTTGCCAGCTGACGAGCAGCTTCGGTCTTGCCGACACCGGTAGGCCCGGCGAACAGGAAGGAACCGACCGGCTTGTCCGGCGACTTGAGCCCTGCGCGCGACAGCTTGATGGCCGTAGACAGCGAATCGATCGCCGCATCCTGACCAAACACCGTCAGCTTGAGATCGCGCTCCAGGTTACGCAGCAGCTCCTTGTCGGAACTGTTGACGTGTTTCGGCGGAATACGGGCGATCTTGGCGACAATGTCTTCAACCTGCGGAACATCGATGCGCTTGACGCGTTTTTCGACCGGCTGCAGACGCTGATAGGCACCCGCTTCGTCAATCACGTCGATGGCCTTGTCGGGCATATGACGGTCATTGATGTAGCGCGAGGCGAGCTCAGCGGCGGCGCGCAAGGCTTCATCGCTGTATTCGATGCTGTGATGCTGCTCGAAACGGCTTTTCAGGCCGCGCAGGATTCCGATAGTGTCTTCGACCGAAGGCTCGGACACGTCGACTTTCTGGAAGCGACGTGCCAAGGCACGGTCCTTCTCGAAAATCCCGCGAAACTCCTGGAACGTCGTTGAACCGATGCAGCGAATCTCGCCGGAAGACAGCATCGGCTTGAGCAGGTTCGAGGCATCCATCACCCCGCCGGACGCCGCACCGGCACCAATGATCGTGTGGATCTCGTCGATGAACAGGATCGCCTGCGGACGCTTACGCAGCTCATTGAGCAGCGCCTTGAAGCGCTTCTCGAAATCACCACGGTATTTGGTCCCCGCCAGCAAGGCACCCAGGTCAAGCGAATAGACAACGCTGTTGGCAAGCAGGTCAGGCACCTGATTGTCGACGATACGCTTGGCAAGACCCTCGGCAATGGCGGTTTTACCCACCCCGGCCTCTCCGACCAGCAGCGGGTTGTTCTTGCGCCGACGAGCGAGAATCTGCGCCACACGCTCGACTTCGCTTTCGCGGCCGACCAGTGGATCGATGCGCCCCTGACGCGCCAATTCGTTCAGATTGCTGGCATAGGCATCCAGAGGATTGCCTGAGGAAGATGCTTCACCGCCCTCGTCGTCCTGCATATCTTGCTCACCTTCAGAAGAGTGTTCGCCATGCCCTGGAACCTTGGAGATACCGTGGGCAATGTAGTTGACGACATCAATCCGGGCCACACTCTGCTGCTTGAGCAGAAATACGGCCTGGCTTTCCTGCTCACTGAAAATTGCGACCAGCACGTTGGCGCCAGTCACTTCGCGCTTGCCAGAGCTTTGCACGTGGAAGACAGCGCGTTGCAGAACGCGCTGAAAACCCAGCGTCGGTTGAGTCTCGCGGTCCTCGTCGTGGACGGGGATCAGCGGCGTGGTGGAGTCGATGAACTCCTGCAGATCATGCTTGAGTTTATCGAGGTTTGCGCCGCAGGCACGCAGGACAGTGGCTGCAGCCTCATTATCCAATAGAGCCAGCAGGAGATGCTCGACCGTCATGAACTCATGACGCTTCGAACGTGCCTCCTTGAAGGCAAGATTGAGGGTGACTTCGAGCTCACGGTTTAACATAGCTTCACCTCATACCCAAGTGGTCGGCGTTTAACCGTCCTTCTCGATCTCACAGAGTAGCGGATGCTGGCTCTCCCTGGCGTATTGATTGACCTGCGCTGCCTTGGTCTCGGCGATGTCGCGGGTAAACAATCCGCAGACTGCCCGTCCCTCTGTATGGACGGCCAGCATGACTTTGGTGGCCAGCTCACGATTCAGGTTAAAAAACACCTCGAGCACTTCGACGACGAAATCCATCGGGGTGTAGTCATCATTGAACAAAACCACCTTGTACATCGGTGGCGCCTGCAGGGTCGGTTTGGCGTCCTGCACCGCGATGCCTGCCGAGTCGTCCTCGTGTGACTGCGGACCATCCTGATTGAATGTTAGTCGAATCTTGCTGAATGCATGCATGGAAAGAAATGTTCGTTTGAGGGCGGATTGAGCAACTAGTCGCAGTCTGACCGGTTTTTAAATGGACTGCCGCATGACCTTGACTATCAGCTAAACGGTGTTACAAACAATAGAGCCCACATTGGGTAAAAAGGGTCCGCGCAGTCAACCAAAATTTTTCGGTGAGGCGGATTGAAGTGGACGATACTCCTGAGGGAGTCCTTTGCAGAGGGATATGGCGATGCTTAACGGAAAAGTCAAGTGGTTCAACAATGCAAAAGGTTATGGATTCATACTCGAAGACGGTAAGCCTGATGAAGACTTGTTCGCTCATTATTCGGCCATCCAGATGGACGGCTACAAAACCCTCAAAGCCGGCCAGCCGGTCAGATTTGAGATCATTCAAGGGCCAAAAGGTTTGCATGCGGTGAATATCCAGTCATCTCTGGCCAAAATAGGCGAACCGGTAAAGAGCGCGCATGCGCATACACCTGAACACGCACACGCTTGAAGCCTGTCATTCAGAAATAGTATGACATGTGACAGCTGATCCCCGATCGTCGGTTCAGCTGGCAGGATTGCCTACAGTGCGCAATGAGATTGTGCCGGACCTTGAAGACGCTGCAGTTTTGCTCTCCTCAAACCGTCGTGACTCCCCAGGGTATCGAATTAGCGGTTATTGCACCGCGGATGCCCCGACCAAAAGCGCGCCGCCACCGCTCGAAGTGCGGAACCCGTAACAGAATGTCACTGTTTCTCCCCTCCCCTCGAATAATCTGCCATCCAGCGGGCCTGCCTGACGCATGTCGCACCCCTGAATGCATGCCTGCCCATCGGCACCTTCGACCAACGGCGGATATTCATTATTCGATAGCACGCATAGCATTAATGCTTGGTGCCAATGGTTTGATATACTCGCGCCGTGACCGCAGAGTCATAAAGGCTGACCCGTCTGAAACCAGACCCTCAACCTTCTTATGCGTCGGGTCGCTACCTGGCCTGACAGCTTGACGCTCGACTGATGCACCCAACATCACCGCGAATAAACCTCGACCTGGGCTCATGGCCGAACCGTGGGCAAGAGTGCATACCCTGCGCGTATCGAGATTTTGTGCATGCTCAGCAAAACAGAGAGTTAATACGAATGTCCAACCGCTCGAAGATCATCTACACCTTCACCGACGAAGCTCCGGCCCTCGCCACCTACTCGCTGCTGCCTATCATCGAAGCTTTCACAGCCTCCTCCGATATCGACGTGGAAACGCGCGACATCTCTCTGGCGGGCCGTGTTCTTTCCAGCTTCCCGGAGTCGCTTGGCGCCGATCAACAAGTGCCGGATCATCTCGCCGAGCTGGGCAAACTGGCCACCACGCCAGAAGCCAACATCATCAAGCTGCCTAACATCAGCGCTTCGGTCCCACAACTGAAAGCGACCATCAAGGAGCTTCAGGAGCAGGGCTTCAACATCCCCGACTACCCGGAAAACCCTGCCACTGACGCGGAAAAAGAAATCCGCGCGCGTTACGACAAGACCAAGGGCAGCGCTGTAAACCCGGTTCTGCGCGAAGGCAACTCCGATCGTCGTGCCCCACTGTCGGTCAAGAACTACGCGCGCAAGCACCCGCACAAAATGGGCGCCTGGGCTTCCGACTCCAAGGCCCACGTTGCGCACATGAGCAACGGCGACTTCTACGGCAGCGAAAAAGCCGCGCAGATCGAAGCTGACAGCACTGTAAAGATCGAACTGGTCGCTCAGGACGGCACCACCACCGTCCTGAAAGAAAAAACGGCCCTGAAGGCCGGCGAGATCGTCGACTGCTCGGTCATGAGCGCCAAAGCACTGCGCAGCTTCATTGCCGCCGAGATCGAGGACGCCCGCAAGCAAGGCGTTCTGTTCTCGGTGCATTTGAAAGCCACCATGATGAAGATCTCCGACCCGATCATGTTCGGTCAGATCGTCGCCGAGTTCTACAAGGATGCGCTGACCAAGCACGCTGACACGCTGAAACAGATCGGCTTCAGTCTGAACAACGGCATCGGTGACCTTTACGAGCGCATCAGCGCCCTGCCTGCCGAGAAACAGGCGGAAATCAAGGCTGACATCGAAGCGGTCTACGCGGTTCGTCCACAGCTGGCGATGGTCAACTCCGACAAGGGCATCACCAACCTGCACGTACCGAGCGACGTGATCGTCGACGCATCGATGCCGGCCATGATCCGTGACTCGGGCAAGATGTGGGGCACAGACGGCCAACTGCACGATGCCAAAGCAGTGATCCCGGATCGTTGCTACGCCACCATCTATCAAGCCGTCATCGAAGACTGCAAGAAAAATGGCGCTTTCGACCCTACCACCATGGGCAGCGTACCGAACGTTGGCCTGATGGCGCAGAAGGCCGAAGAATACGGCTCCCACGACAAGACTTTCCACATCCAGACCAATGGTGTGGTTCGTGTGACCGACGGCCAAGGCAACCTGCTGATGGAACAGAACGTCGAAGCGGGCGATATCTGGCGCATGTGCCAGGCCAAGGACGCGCCGATCCAGGACTGGGTCAAACTGGCGGTCAACCGCGCTCGCGCCAGCAACACGCCGGCCATCTTCTGGCTGGACGCTTCCCGCGCCCACGACAGCGTGATGATCGAGAAAGTCCGCAAGTACCTGGGCGACCACGATACGTCGGGCCTGGACATCCAGATTCTTTCGCCAGTCGACGCCATGAAGCTGACCCTGGAGCGCACTCGCGCCGGTAAGGACACCATTTCGGTGACCGGTAACGTGCTGCGCGACTACCTCACCGACCTGTTCCCGATCATGGAACTGGGCACCAGCGCGAAGATGCTGTCGATCGTTCCGCTGATGAACGGTGGCGGCCTGTTCGAAACCGGCGCCGGCGGTTCGGCTCCCAAGCATGTTCAGCAGTTCGTTGAAGAAAACTTCCTGCGCTGGGATTCGCTGGGCGAGTTCCTGGCCCTGGCGGCCTCGCTGGAGCACCTGGGTAACGCGTACAACAACCCGAAAGCGCTGGTTCTGTCCAAAACCCTCGACCAGGCCACTGGCGAGTTCCTGGATCGCAACAAGTCGCCTTCGCGCAAGGTCGGCGGTATCGACAACCGCGGCAGCCATTTCTACCTGACCCTGTTCTGGGCGCAGGCACTGGCTGCTCAGGATGACGACGCAGACCTCAAGGCGCAGTTCACGCCTCTGGCCAAAACCCTGACCGACAACGAAGAAAAAATCGTTGCCGAGCTGAATGCCGTTCAAGGCAAGCCAGTGGACATTGGCGGTTACTATTTCGCCAATCCGGAAGTAACCAGCAAAGCCATGCGCCCTAGCGCAACGCTCAACGCAGCTATTGATGCGTTGAAAGCGTAAACGGCAAACCGGCGCAACGCTTTACCTCGTTGCCCAACCAAAAGCCCCGGCCTGCGTGTCGGGGCTTTTGCATTCAAGCGCTTGAAACACCGGCACCCCATAGACTGCAAGCAGAGGATCAACCCATGACCTGGCAAGCCCATGTTACCGTCGCCACCATCGTCGAGGATCAGGGCCGTTTCCTGTTCGTCGAGGAAATGAAAGGCGGCCGCGCCGTACTCAATCAACCTGCCGGGCATCTCGACCCGAATGAGAGCCTGCAACGTGCGGCAGTGCGGGAAACCCTGGAAGAAACCGGCTGGGACGTCGAACTGACCAGCGTGGTGGGTATTTACCTGTACACCGCGCCAAGCAATGGCGTGACCTATCAGCGAATCTGCTTCGCCGCCAAAGCCCTGCGCCACAATTGTGAGTATCAGCTGGACCACGGCATACTCGGCGCGATCTGGCTGACTCGCGACGAGTTGCTGGCTCAGCAGGAGCGCTGGCGCAGCGAACTGGTCATGCGCTGCCTCGACGATTACCTCGACGCCGAACATTTCAGTCTCGACCTGCTGCGCGACAAGGCGTGAGACTCGACGCCCTCAGCCTGATAGAATCGCGTCCTTTTACAGGTCAGCCGTTGAACCCCCATGCGTGATCCAGCCCCCTCGAACTCAGAAATGAAGCGCGTCATAGTCGGCATGTCCGGCGGCGTGGACTCTTCCGTTTCCGCCGTACTGCTCATGGAGCAGGGTTATCAGGTGGAAGGCTTGTTCATGAAGAACTGGGAAGAAGACGACGGAACGGAATATTGCACCGCCCGCGAAGACCTGGCAGACGCCCAGGCTGTGTGCGACAGGATCGGTATCAAGCTGCACACGGCCAACTTCGCCGCCGAGTACTGGGACAACGTCTTCGAGCACTTCCTCGAAGAGTACAAGGCCGGACGCACGCCAAACCCGGACATCCTCTGCAACCGGGAAATCAAGTTCAAAGCCTTTCTGGACTATGCCTTGATGCTGGGCGCCGATCTGATTGCAACCGGCCACTATGTGCGCCGTCGCGATATCGACGGGCGTACCGAGCTGCTCAAGGGCCTGGATCCGAACAAGGACCAGAGCTACTTCCTGCATGCCGTCGGTGGCGAACAAATCGCCCGGACGCTGTTCCCGGTAGGCGAGCTGGAAAAACCGCAAGTGCGCGCCATTGCCGAGAAACACGGCCTGGCGACGGCCAAGAAGAAGGATTCCACCGGCATCTGCTTCATTGGCGAGCGCCGCTTCACCGATTTTCTGCGCCAATACCTGCCCGCCCAACCCGGCGACATCAAGACCACCGAAGGCGAAGTCATCGGTCGCCACAGTGGCCTGATGTACCACACCATCGGTCAGCGCCAGGGCCTGGGCATTGGCGGCCTCAAGGACGCCAGCGACGACCCGTGGTACGTGCTGGTCAAGGACCTGGACAACAACGAACTGATCGTTGGCCAGGGCAATGATCATCCGTGGCTGTTTTCGCGGGCGCTGGTGTCTTCGGAAATCTACTGGGTCAACCCGATCGACCTGAGCAGCCCGCGCAAACTCACCGCAAAAGTCCGTTATCGTCAGAGCGACCAGCCGTGCACGCTGGAAAAAACCGCTGGCGGCTACCGGGCCACATTCGATGACCCGCAACGCGCTGTAACGCCCGGCCAGTCCGTGGTGTTCTACGATGGCGAAATCTGTCTGGGCGGCGGCGTGATCGAAATTGCCGAACCCTGGACCAGCAAGGACAAGCGTTGATGACCCCGATTCAGGAACAACTGATCGCTCTGGGTGGCGTATTTCAGGCCGCCGTGCTGGTTGATCGGATCGCCAAGACCGGCCAGGTCAGCGAAGCGGCACTGAGCTGCATGCTCGGCAGCCTGCTGGTGGTCGACCCGAAAGACACGCTGGACGTCTACGGCGGTGATGACCTCAATCTGCATGAGGGCTATCGCGCCATGGCCAGCGCTCTGGAGCGCGACCCGGCGACACTGCAGCGCGAGCCGCTGCGCTATGCCCTGTCGATGCTCGGCCTGGAGCGACAACTGGCCAAGCGCGACGACCTGCTCGAAATCATTGGCAAACGCATCCCGGTGATTCAATCGCAGGTCGAACATTTCGGCATCGCTCACGAAAACGTGATCGCCGCGACCGGCGCACTTTACGAAGACACCCTGAGCACCCTGCGCCAGCGTATTCAGGTGCAGGGCGACATGCGCAACCTGCAGCAACCGAACAACGCGTCGAAGATCCGTGCCATTCTGCTGGCAGGTATTCGCTCTGCGCGCCTGTGGCGGCAAGTTGGCGGTCATCGCTGGCAGCTGGTGTTCAGCCGTCGCAAGCTATTGAAAGAACTCTATCCGTTGCTGCACGGCTGATCCGCCGTGCACCAGTAACCCTCACCACCTCAGGCACGACGCGCTCTACGCGAGTCAGCGGACTCCGGTCCTGCTGACTTTTCATGTATGATGTGCGCCCTTTTCGTTGCCAGACTGTCCGAGAGCATCCCATGCAGCTTTCTTCGCTCACTGCGGTTTCCCCTGTTGACGGCCGCTACGCCGGCAAAACCCAAGCCTTGCGCCCTATTTTCAGCGAATACGGCCTGATCCGTTTCCGCGTGATGGTTGAAGTCCGCTGGCTCCAGCGCCTGGCGGCTCACCCACAGATCACCGAAGTTCCGGCCTTCTCCGCGCAAGCCAATGCCATTCTCAATACTCTGGCTGAAGACTTTTCGGTGGAGCACGCCGAGCGCGTCAAGGAAATCGAGCGCACCACCAACCACGACGTCAAGGCCGTGGAATACCTGCTCAAGGAACAGGCTGCCAAGCTGCCGGAACTGGAGAACGTCAGCGAGTTCATTCACTTTGCCTGCACCAGCGAGGACATCAACAACCTGTCCCATGCTCTGATGCTACGCGAAGGCCGCGACACCGTGATGCTGCCGCTGATGCGCCAGATTGCCGACGCTATCCGCGAACTGGCAATCCGCTTCGCCGACGTGCCGATGCTTTCGCGCACCCACGGCCAGCCAGCCTCCCCAACCACGCTGGGCAAGGAACTGGCCAACGTGGTTTACCGCCTGGAACGCCAGATCACCCAGATCGCCGCAGTGCCTTTGCTGGGCAAGATCAACGGCGCGGTCGGCAACTACAACGCCCACCTTTCTGCCTATGCCGATATCGACTGGGAAGCCAATGCACGCGCCTTCATCGAAGACGAACTGGGCCTGGGCTTCAACCCCTACACCACGCAGATTGAGCCGCACGACTACATTGCCGAGCTGTTCGACGCCGTTGCGCGCTTCAATACCATCCTGATCGACTTCGACCGCGATATCTGGGGTTACATCTCCCTGGGCTATTTCAAGCAGCGCACCATCGCTGGCGAAATCGGTTCGTCGACCATGCCGCACAAGGTCAACCCGATCGACTTCGAAAACTCCGAAGGCAACCTGGGTATCGCCAATGCGCTGTTCCAGCACCTGGCGAGCAAGCTGCCTGTCTCCCGCTGGCAGCGCGACCTGACCGACTCCACCGTGTTGCGTAATCTGGGCGTTGGTTTTGCACACAGCGTGATTGCCTACGAAGCCAGCCTCAAAGGCATCAGCAAGCTGGAATTGAACGAGCAACGCATTGCTGCCGATCTGGACGCCTGCTGGGAAGTCCTGGCCGAACCGATCCAGACCGTAATGCGTCGTTACAACATCGAAAACCCGTATGAAAAATTGAAAGAACTGACACGCGGCAAGGGCATCGGCCCTGAAGCACTGCAAACTTTCATTGACGGTCTGGATATGCCTGCCCAAGCAAAGGCAGAGCTGAAGAAGCTCACGCCAGCCAATTACATCGGCAATGCGGCAGCCCAGGCCAAGCGCATCTGACACGCAAAAAAATTGCACACGCCCGGCTGTGCCGGGCGTTTTCATTTCAAGGGCTTACACATGAATCCTGATATTCCTCTTCAATTTCTGGGCGGCATCAGTGCACGCGTTTTCCTGCGTGACTACTGGCAGAAAAAACCGCTTCTGATCCGTCAGGCCTTGCCGGACTTTCAAAGCCCGATCGATGCAGACGAACTGGCCGGCCTGGCTCTGGAAGAAGAAGTCGAGTCACGCCTGGTCATCGAAAACGGCGAACGCCCCTGGGAGCTGCGTCGCGGCCCGTTCGCCGAAGACGAGTTCAGCAAGTTGCCCGAGCGCGACTGGACCCTGCTGGTGCAGGCCGTGGACCAGTTCGTTCCGGAAGTCAGTGAACTGCTGGAAAACTTCCGTTTTCTGCCAAGCTGGCGTATTGACGATGTGATGATCAGCTATGCCGCACCTGGCGGCGGCGTCGGCCCGCATTTTGATAATTACGACGTGTTCCTGCTGCAAGGCCACGGCAAGCGCCATTGGCAGATCGGCCAGATGTGCGATGCCGAAAGCCCGTTGCTGCAGCACGCCGACCTGCGCATCCTTGCCGAATTCGAAAAAACCGAAGAGTGGACGCTGGAACCCGGTGACATGCTTTATCTGCCGCCACGCCTGGCCCATTGCGGCGTCGCTGTTGACGATTGCCTGACCTATTCGGTTGGCTTCCGCGCCCCTGGCGCTGCGGAAGTGCTGACCCACTTCACCGACTTCCTCAGCCAGTTCATTCCGGACGAAGAGCGCTACACCGACGCTGATGCGCAGCCGGTCAGCGATCCGCATCAGATCCAGCACGACGCACTCGACCGCCTCAAGGCGCTGCTGGCCGAGCACATGAGCGACGAACGCCTGCTGCTCACCTGGTTTGGCCAGTTCATGACCGAGCCACGCTACCCGGAACTGGTCACCGGCCCGGAGCTGGAAGAGGCCGACCTGCTCGACAGCCTCGAACAGGGCGCTGTACTGATTCGCAACCCGAGTGCAAGGCTGGCCTGGTCTGAAGTCGACGACGATCTGCTACTGTTTGCCAGTGGTCAGAGCCGTTTGTTGCCGGGCAGCCTGCGTGAGCTGCTGAAACTTATCTGTGCCGCCGACGCATTGCACAGTGAAAACCTCGGCCAATGGTTGGCCGATGACGATGGACGCAATCTGCTTTGCGAACTCGTAAAACAAGGAAGCCTGGGATTCGCCGATGAATAAAGTCACTGTAGCTGTCGCCCAATGGCAGAAGAACAACGCCGATATCCGGCGCATACGCGATTCGGTATTTATTGCCGAGCAGTCCGTGCCACCCGAACTGGAATGGGATGCCGAGGACGCCGGGGCTGTGCACTTTCTCGCATATGAAGGGGAATACGCAGTAGGCACCGCCCGCCTGCTGCCCGATGGTGAAATTGGTCGCCTGTCTGTGCTCAAGGACTGGCGTGGCCTGAAGGTCGGCGAGGCATTGCTCAGCGCGGTGATTCACGAAGCCGAGCAACGCGGGCTCAAGCCGTTGAAGCTCAGCGCTCAGGTGCAGGCTGTCGAGTTTTACCAGCGCTTCGGCTTTACCGTGGTCAGTGACGAGTTTCTCGAAGCCGGTTTACCGCACGTCGAGATGCGCCGCGAAACACCTGAAAACTGAGTATGTAGGCGCTTTTCACGGCACTACATAATGATCGCCCTGCCCTCTTCCGCTCGACACCGCCAAGGTCGAAATGAAAAACGGCAGGGCTTTTTTGTGGCGGGCCATTCAGCCTGATCCCTTATGGCCGATACAGTGGCAAACTCATGCTTTACGCGCTTACCGCGGAGAATGAACATGTCAATCCGTAACCTGCTTAACATAGTGCTCACCTCAGTACTGATCGCATTCAGCGCTCAGACCCTCGCTGCGACCGAAGTGGTCCCACTCAGCTACCGCACCAGCGCTGATCTGCTACCGGTGGCCAAATCTTTTCTGGGTGCCGATGGTTCAGTCAGCGCCTATGGCAATCAGCTGATCGTCAATGCAGATTCGCGCAAGATCGAAGAACTTCGCAGCCTGATATCGCAACTGGATACCGCGCCAAAGCGCTTGTTGATCAGCGTCGACACCAGCGAAAACGCCACGAGCAGCAGCAATGGCTCACGCGTTATCGATTACGGCACCGCGAGCCGCGACGGCGGCGGCGTGCAGCAGGTTCAGACCAGCGAAGGTACGCCGGCATTGATTCAGGTCGGACAGAGCGTCCCGCTGACGTCTTCGTCCACAGACTCCTACGGTTACTCACAGAGCAACACTGAATACCGCAATGTCACCCAAGGGTTCTATGTCACGGCCAGCGTGACCGGCGACAACGTTCACCTGACCATCAGCACCAACCATGACCGCATGAGCCAGGAACGCCCTGACGCCATCAAGGTGCAAAGTACCGACAGCCAGGTGAGCGGCCGTCTCGGCGAGTGGATCACACTGGCGAGCAATAGCGATCAATCCGCTGCCGATCAGAGAGGCTTTGCCCAACGCTATTCCACTCAGGGTCGCAGCGACATGATTTTGCGCGTGAAGGTCGAAAGTCTCGAATAGCCTGAACTGGCACGAAAGCCAGTACCTTCGGGACTTTTAGTGACTCATCAGTCTTGCCCTACAATTATGTAGTGAAACTAAAAAAGCACTACAAAACGTTTGACGCCCCCTACCCCCCGAGGCATGATTGCCTCGCTCCCGCTGATCGAAGGCTTCGCAAAAACCCTTCGATCGTCGCTCTCCGAGCAGCGAGCAGCCATCTACAGTGCCTTCGGTAAACGAGGCTTTTTGGCGGAGCAGGACTTCTGATCAAGACCTACTTCTTGGGGTATCCAAATGGCACTGACACGCGAACAACAAATAGCGGCTCTCGAAAAAGACTGGGCCGAAAATCCGCGCTGGAAAAACGTCACCCGTACCTACTCTGCAGCCGATGTAGTCCGCTTGCGTGGCTCGGTTCAACCCGAGCACACCTTCGCAAGACTGGGCGCGGACAAACTGTGGAATCTGGTGACCCAAGGTGCCAGGCCCTCTTTTCGACCGGACAAGGACTTCGTCAACTGCATGGGCGCTCTGACCGGCGGTCAGGCCGTGCAGCAGGTCAAGGCCGGCATTCAGGCGATTTACCTTTCCGGCTGGCAAGTGGCTGCCGACAACAACTCTGCCGAATCCATGTACCCGGATCAGTCGCTGTACCCGGTCGACTCGGTGCCGACGGTGGTCAAGCGCATCAACAACTCATTCCGACGTGCTGACCAGATTCAATGGAAAGCCGGTAAAACGCCGGGCGACGAAGGCTACATCGACTACTTCGCACCCATCGTGGCGGATGCCGAGGCAGGCTTTGGTGGCGTGCTGAATGCGTACGAGCTGATGAAAAACATGATCGAGGCCGGTGCAGCGGGTGTGCACTTCGAAGATCAGTTGGCATCGGTTAAGAAATGCGGGCACATGGGTGGCAAGGTGCTGGTTCCGACTCAGGAGGCGATCCAGAAACTGGTGGCTGCGCGCCTGGCGGCCGACGTCGCCGGTGTGCCCACGATTATTCTGGCGCGCACCGACGCCAACGCCGCCGACCTGCTGACCTCGGACTGCGACCCTTACGACAAGGCGTTCGTGACCGGCGAGCGCACTCACGAGGGCTTCTACAAGGTCCGCGCGGGCCTGGATCAGGCGATTTCTCGCGGCCTGGCCTATGCACCTTATGCCGACCTGATCTGGTGTGAAACCGCCAAACCGGATCTGGACGAGGCGCGTCGCTTCGCTGAAGCGATCAAGAAGGAGTACCCGGATCAGTTGCTCTCCTACAACTGCTCGCCCTCTTTCAACTGGAAGAAAAACCTCGATGACGCGACCATCGCCAAGTTTCAGCGCGAGCTTTCGGCCATGGGTTACAAGCACCAGTTCATCACCCTGGCAGGCATCCACAACATGTGGTACAGCATGTTCAACCTGGCGCATGACTACGCCCGCAACGACATGACGGCGTACGTGAAGCTACAGGAACAGGAGTTCGCCGACGCGGCCAAAGGCTACACCTTTGTGGCCCACCAGCAGGAAGTGGGCACCGGCTATTTCGATGACATGACCACCGTGATCCAGGGCGGCGTGTCATCGGTCACCGCGCTGACTGGCTCCACAGAAGAAGAGCAATTCCACTGACACACCGCGCAATGCGTTGAAAAAACAGACCGTCCGTAAGGACGGTCTGTTTTTTGTGTCGGATATTGCCTGTATTGATTTCGGACAACCCGGAGTTCGCGTCCGGATGCTACAAATGACACATGATTAAACGGTCGTCACTTGTAACGCAGCCTGTAACTAGGACCCCACCCTCCCGTGACGAACTATTAAAGGCGCTCAAATGATATCAATTATCATTCAAATTACCTTTAGGCCCTTTTCGTGCTCCAGAAACATAATTAACGAAAACCCTGCTAATGCCCGCCCCACAGGCTCTGCAGAGGCTTGAAGGGCCCACCTGCGATTAATTCCTTGAATAAATTTGATGTAGAAAATTTACTTGCCAACTGTTTGCACATAAAATCAATACGTTGACCGCACTGCGACATTTCGTCACTGCCTCGACTCTTTATCAAGCACAGAGACCTTTGCTCTCTAATAAGGACTGCCAGCATGCCCGAATCGACAGGTCTGATTGCCCATAATTGGGGCTTCGCCATTTTCCTTTTGGGTGTTGTCGGCCTCTGCGCCTTCATGCTTGGCCTGTCCAGCCTGCTCGGCAGCAAGGCCTGGGGCCGCAGCAAGAACGAACCTTTCGAATCCGGCATGCTGCCTACCGGCAGTGCGCGTCTGCGGCTCTCCGCAAAATTCTATCTGGTCGCGATGCTTTTCGTGATCTTTGACATCGAAGCCCTTTTTCTCTTTGCCTGGTCTGTGTCCGTCCGCGAAAGCGGCTGGACCGGATTCGTCGAAGCTCTCGTTTTCATAGCAATTCTGTTGGCAGGTCTTGTCTACCTATGGCGGGTTGGCGCTCTTGACTGGGCTCCTGAAGGTCGCCGTAATCGGCAAGCGAAGCTGAAACAATGAGGCTTTGGCGATGCAATATAATCTCACCAGGATCGACCCGGACGCTCCTAACGAGCAGTACCCCATCGGCAAGCGGGAAACCGTTTCCGATCCGTTAGAAGACCAAGTCCACAAAAACATCTACATGGGCAAGCTGGAAGACGTGCTGAACGGTGCGGTCAACTGGGGGCGTAAAAACTCTCTGTGGCCCTACAACTTCGGTCTGTCGTGCTGCTATGTGGAAATGACCACCGCCTTCACGGCGCCCCATGACATCGCACGCTTTGGTGCCGAAGTCATCCGGGCATCGCCACGGCAGGCGGACTTTATGGTTATTGCCGGTACCTGCTTCATCAAGATGGCGCCGATCATCCAGCGTCTCTACGAGCAAATGCTCGAACCCAAGTGGGTCATTTCCATGGGTTCGTGTGCCAACTCCGGTGGCATGTACGACATCTACTCAGTGGTCCAGGGGGTGGACAAATTCCTTCCCGTGGATGTCTACGTGCCCGGCTGCCCGCCCCGCCCCGAAGCTTTTCTGCAAGGCCTGATGCTGCTGCAGGAATCCATCGGCAAGGAGCGTCGCCCTCTTTCCTGGGTCGTCGGCGATCAAGGCGTATACCGCGCCGAGATGCCATCGCAAAAGGAACAGCGCCGCGAACAGCGTATTCAGGTGACCAACCTGCGCAGCCCCGACGAAGTCTGATACAGCCCGTTCTTCTTATAAAAAAGACAGGAACCGGGGTTGATTCTGTACGTTGACCGAAGTGATTGAGACCTATGACTGCAGACAACGCTCTGTACATCCCGCCTTACAAGGCTGACGACCAAGATGTCGTCGTTGAACTGAATAACCGTTTTGGCGCCGAGGCCTTCACTGCCCAGCCGACGCGCACCGGCATGCCTGTGCTGTGGGTCGAGCGCGCCCGACTGTTCGAAATCCTGACGTTCCTGCGTAACGTGCCAAAGCCTTACTCCATGCTCTACGACCTGCATGGCGTTGACGAGCGTTTGCGCACTAATCGCCGGGGCCTGCCGGGTGCCGACTTCACCGTTTTCTATCACCTGCTGTCGATCGAGCGAAACAGCGACGTGATGATCAAGGTGGCGCTGTCCGAAAGCGACCTGAGCGTGCCGACCATCACCAGCATCTGGCCGAATGCCAACTGGTACGAGCGCGAAGTCTGGGACATGTTCGGTATCGACTTCCCGGGCCACCCGCACCTGAGCCGCATCATGATGCCGCCGACCTGGGAAGGTCACCCGCTGCGCAAGGACTTCCCTGCCCGCGCAACCGAGTTCGACCCTTACAGCCTGACCCTCGCCAAACAGCAACTGGAAGAAGAAGCCGCGCGCTTTCGCCCGGAAGACTGGGGCATGAAGCGCTCCGGCCAGAACGAGGACTATATGTTCCTCAACCTGGGGCCGAACCACCCTTCTGCTCACGGTGCATTCCGCATCATCCTGCAACTGGACGGCGAAGAAATCGTCGACTGCGTTCCGGACATTGGTTACCACCACCGTGGTGCCGAGAAAATGGCCGAGCGTCAGTCCTGGCACAGCTTCATCCCGTACACCGACCGTATCGATTACCTCGGCGGCGTGATGAACAACCTGCCGTACGTGCTCTCGGTCGAGAAGCTGGCGGGCATCAAGGTGCCAGAGAAAGTCGACGTCATCCGCATCATGATGGCCGAGTTCTTCCGTATCACCAGCCACCTGCTGTTCCTGGGCACCTACATTCAGGACGTGGGCGCCATGACGCCGGTGTTCTTCACGTTCACCGACCGCCAGAAAGCCTACACCGTGATCGAGGCCATCACCGGCTTCCGCCTGCATCCGGCCTGGTATCGCATCGGCGGGGTTGCTCACGACCTGCCACGCGGCTGGGAAAAACTGGTCAAGGACTTCGTCGACTGGCTGCCAAAGCGCCTCGACGAATACACCAAGGCCGCCCTGCAGAACAGCATTCTCAAAGGCCGTACCGTCGGCGTCGCTGCCTACAACACCAAAGAGGCCCTGGAATGGGGCGTCACCGGTGCTGGCCTGCGTTCCACCGGCTGCGACTTCGACCTGCGCAAGGCCCGTCCTTACTCGGGCTACGAGAATTTCGAGTTCGAAGTCCCGCTGGCCGCGAACGGCGATGCCTATGACCGCTGCATGGTCCGCGTCGAGGAGATGCGCCAGAGCATCAAGATCATAGACCAGTGCATGCGCAACATGCCGGAAGGCCCGTACAAGGCGGATCACCCGCTGACGACCCCGCCGCCGAAAGAGCGCACGCTGCAACACATCGAAACCCTGATCACGCACTTCCTGCAGGTTTCGTGGGGTCCGGTCATGCCGGCTAACGAATCCTTCCAGATGATCGAAGCGACCAAGGGTATCAACAGCTATTACCTGACGAGCGACGGCGGCACCATGAGCTACCGTACCCGGATCCGCACCCCAAGTTTCCCGCACCTGCAGCAGATCCCTTCGGTGATCCAGGGCAGCATGGTCGCGGACTTGATCGCGTATCTGGGTAGTATCGATTTCGTTATGGCCGACGTGGACCGCTAAGCATGAATAGCCCGCTGATTCAGACTGACCGTTTCGTCTTGAGCGAAACCGAGCGCTCGGCCATCGAGCACGAGCTGCACCACTACGAAGACCCGCGTGCGGCGTCCATCGAAGCCCTGAAAATCGTTCAGAAAGAACGTGGCTGGGTGCCCGACGGTGCCATCTACGCCATAGGCGATCTGCTGGGCATACCTGCCAGTGACGTCGAAGGCGTTGCTACGTTCTACAGTCAGATTTTCCGCCAGCCAGTGGGACGTCACATCATTCGCGTCTGCAACAGTATGGTGTGCTTCATCGGCGGCCACGAAAACGTGGTGGACGAGATCAAGACCTCACTGGGCATCGGCCTGGGGCAAACCACCGCTGACGGTCGTTTCACGTTGCTGCCGGTCTGCTGCCTGGGCAACTGCGACAAAGCCCCGGCCGTCATGGTCGATGACGACACTTTCGGCGATGTACAGCCTGCTACCGTTGCCAAAATGCTGGAGGGTTACCTATGACCATCACGTCCTTCGGCCCTGCCAACCGCATTGCGCGCACGGCAGAAACCCATCCGCTGACCTGGCGTTTGCGCGATGACGGCGAGCCGGTCTGGCTCGACGAGTATCAGACCAAAGACGGCTATGCGGCGGCGCGCAAGGCGCTGACCCAGCAGGCCCCTGACGATATCGTCCAGTCGGTCAAGGACTCCGGCCTCAAGGGTCGCGGCGGTGCGGGCTTCCCCACCGGCGTGAAGTGGGGCCTGATGCCCAAAGACGAATCCATGAACATCCGCTACCTGCTATGCAACGCGGACGAGATGGAGCCCAACACCTGGAAAGACCGCATGTTGATGGAGCAACTGCCCCATCTGCTGATTGAGGGCATGCTGATCAGTGCCCGCGCCCTGAAAGCCTATCGCGGCTATATCTTCCTGCGTGGCGAATACGTGACGGCAGCGAAGCACTTGAACCGTGCCGTGGCTGAAGCCAAGGCCGCCGGTTTGCTGGGCAAGAACATTCTTGGCACCGGCTTCGATTTCGAGCTGTTCGTGCACACCGGCGCCGGTCGTTACATCTGCGGTGAAGAAACCGCACTGATCAACTCGCTGGAAGGTCGCCGCGCCAACCCCCGCTCCAAGCCGCCCTTCCCTGCTGCGGTAGGCGTGTGGGGCAAGCCGACCTGTGTCAACAACGTCGAAACCCTGTGCAACGTGCCGGCCATCGTCAACAACGGCAACGACTGGTACAAGTCGCTGGCTCGCGAAGGCAGTGAAGATCACGGCACCAAGCTGATGGGCTTCTCCGGCAAGGTGAAAAACCCTGGCCTGTGGGAGCTGCCGTTTGGTGTTCAGGCCCGCGAACTGTTCGAAGACTACGCCGGTGGCATGCGCGACGGCTTCACACTCAAGTGCTGGCAGCCCGGTGGTGCAGGGACTGGTTTCCTGTTGCCGGAGCACCTGGACGCGCAGATGTACGCAGGCGGTATCGCCAAGGTTGGCACCCGGATGGGCACAGGCCTGGCAATGGCCGTCGACGACTCGGTCAACATGGTATCGCTGCTGCGCAACATGGAAGAGTTCTTCGCTCAGGAGTCCTGTGGCTTCTGCACCCCATGTCGCGATGGCCTGCCATGGAGCGTGAAAATACTGCGTGCCATCGAGAACGGTCACGGCCAGCCGGGTGATATCGAAACCCTGCTCGGCCTAGTCAACTTCCTCGGCCCTGGCAAGACGTTCTGTGCTCATGCACCAGGTGCCGTTGAACCGTTGGGCAGTGCGATCAAGTATTTCCGTTCGGAGTTCGAAGCCGGTATTGCGCCCGCCAGCGCAGCCATGCTTGTTCCGGGTAAAAGTCCGACCGTGGTCGGCGCATAACAAGACACACCGGTCGGCGGCTGTTCGGGCCGCCGTCCTCGTACCTGCTGACGCCCTCGCGGGCTGAACGATACGGGTACTACCGAGATTCCATTAGCCACGCCCGCTGACAACGGGCCAACGAAGACCTTTGAACCATGGCTACTATCCACGTAGACGGCAAAGCGCTCGAAGTCGATGGCGCAGACAACCTGTTACAGGCATGTCTGTCGCTGGGCCTCGACATCCCTTATTTCTGCTGGCACCCCGCCCTTGGCAGCGTTGGCGCCTGTCGCCAATGCGCGGTCAAGCAGTACACCGACGAGAACGACACCCGTGGTCGTATCGTCATGTCCTGCATGACGCCAGCCACCGACAACACCTGGATCTCCATCGAAGATGATGAATCCAAGGCCTTCCGTGCCAGTGTCGTCGAATGGCTGATGACCAACCACCCCCACGACTGCCCGGTCTGTGAGGAAGGCGGTCACTGCCATCTGCAAGACATGACCGTGATGACCGGCCACAACGAGCGCCGTTATCGTTTCACCAAGCGTACCCACCAGAATCAGGAACTGGGGCCGTTCATCGCGCACGAGATGAACCGCTGCATCGCCTGCTATCGCTGCGTGCGCTTCTATAAAGACTACGCGGGCGGCACCGATCTGGGCGTTTACGGCGCGCACGACAACGTGTACTTCGGCCGCGTCGAGGACGGCACGCTGGAAAGCGAGTTTTCCGGCAACCTCACCGAGGTCTGTCCGACCGGTGTGTTTACCGACAAGACTCACTCCGAGCGCTACAACCGCAAATGGGACATGCAGTTTTCGCCAAGCATCTGCCACGGCTGCTCCAGCGGTTGCAACATCAGCCCGGGCGAACGTTACGGTGAACTGCGCCGCATCGAAAACCGCTACAACGGTTCGGTCAACCAGTACTTCCTGTGCGACCGTGGCCGTTTTGGCTATGGCTATGTCAACCGCACCGACCGTCCACGTCAGCCGTTGCTGGTCGACGGTCAGGTCAAACTGAGCCTGGATGAAGCCCTGGACAAGGCCGCAGACCTGTTGCGCGGTCGTAACATTGTCGGCATCGGCTCGCCTCGCGCCAGCCTGGAAAGCAACTACGCACTGCGTGAACTGGTCGGGGCCGAACACTTTTACAGTGGCATCGAGGCCGGTGAGCTGGAACGTGTGCGCCTGATCCTCAAGGTGCTCAACGACAGCCCGCTGCCGATTCCGACCCTGCGTGACATCGAAGATCACGACGCCATTTTCGTGCTCGGCGAAGACCTGACCCAGACCGCCGCGCGCATGGCGCTGGGCTTGCGCCAGGCCGTCAAGGGCAAGGCAGAAGACATGGCGGCGGCGATGAAAGTCCAGCCGTGGCTCGATGCTGCTGTGAAGAACATCGGTCAGCATGAACTGAACCCGCTGTTCATCGCCAGCCTGGCTGAAACCCGACTCGACGACATCGCAGAAGAATGCGTACACGCCGCGCCCGATGACCTCGCGCGCATCGGCTTCGCGGTTGCCCACGCACTGGATGCCAGCGCACCGGCCGTCGAAGGCCTGGACAGCGAGGCGCTGGAACTGGCGCAACGTATTGCCGATGCCCTGCTTGCTGCCAAACGTCCGCTGATCATTTCCGGCAGTTCGCTGGGGTCGACAGCGCTGATCGAAGCGGCGGCAAACATTGCCAAGGCCTTGAAGCTGCGTGACAAGCAAGGCTCTATCAGCCTGATCGTGCCGGAAGCCAACAGCATGGGTCTGGCGATGTTTGGTGGCGATTCCGTCGATGCCGCACTGCAGGCAGTGATTTCCGGCAAAGCCGACGCCATCGTGGTGCTGGAAAACGATCTGTATCGCCGTGTAGACGCCAAAATCGTCGACGCTGCGCTTAGCGCTGCGAAAGTCGTGATTGTCGCCGACCATCAGAAAACCCCAACCAGTGATCGTGCGCATCTGGTTCTGCCGGCTGCCAGCTTCGCCGAAGGCGATGGCACGCTGGTCAGCCAGGAAGGCCGCGCCCAACGCTTCTTCCAGGTGTTCGATCCGACCTACCTCGATGCCAGCATTCTGGTTCACGAAGGCTGGCGCTGGCTGCATGCCCTGCGCGCGACCTTGCTGAACAAGCCTGTTGACTGGACGCAACTCGATCACGTCACCGAAGCCTGCGCCGGCAGCACTGCGCAACTGGCCGGTATCGTCAACGCTGCGCCGTCTGCCTCGTTCCGTATCAAGGGCCTGAAGCTGGCTCGTGAACCGCTGCGTTATAGCGGCCGTACCGCGATGCGAGCCAACATCAGCGTGCATGAGCCGCGCACCTCGCAAGACATCGACACAGCTTTCTCGTTCTCCATGGAAGGCTACTCGGGCTCGGCCGAGCCTCGTCAGCAAGTGCCATTCGCCTGGTCGCCGGGCTGGAACTCGCCGCAGGCCTGGAACAAGTTTCAGGACGAAGTCGGTGGTCATCTGCGTGCCGGCGACCCGGGTACTCGCCTGATCGAAAGCCAAGGCGATGGCCTCTCGTGGTTCTCCAGCGTGCCACGCGCCTTCTCTCCAGAGCGCGGTACCTGGCAGGTCGTGCCGTTCTTCCACCTGTTCGGCAGCGACGAAACCTCGTCCTTGGCCGCGCCGGTTCAGGAACGCATTCCGCAGGCCTATGTCGCAGTGGCCAAATCCGAAGCCGATCGTCTCGGCGTCAACGACGGAGCCCTGCTCTCCTTGAGCATCGGCGGCGAAACGCTGACCTTGCCGTTGCGCATCAGTGAAGAACTGGGCGCGGGCCTTGTAGCATTGCCGGCAGGACTGCCTGGCATTCCGCCAGCACTGTTCGGCAAATCCGTTGACGGTCTGCAGGAGGCAGCGCAATGACCTGGTTTACCCCTGATGTGATCGACGCAATCATTGCAGTGGTCAAGGCCATCGTGGTGTTGCTGGCCGTCGTGGTCTGCGGTGCGCTGTTGAGCTTTGTGGAACGTCGTCTGCTGGGCTGGTGGCAGGACCGTTATGGTCCGAACCGCGTCGGTCCGTTCGGCATGTTCCAGATCGCAGCCGACATGCTGAAGATGTTCTTCAAGGAAGACTGGACCCCACCGTTCGCCGACAAGGTGATCTTCACCCTGGCGCCGGTGGTTGCCATGAGCGCCTTGTTGATCGCCTTTGCGGTCATCCCGATCACCCCGACCTGGGGCGTGGCGGACCTGAACATCGGCCTGCTGTTCTTCTTCGCCATGGCCGGTCTGTCGGTGTATGCCGTACTGTTCGCGGGCTGGTCGAGCAACAACAAGTTTGCCCTGCTGGGCAGCTTGCGCGCCTCGGCGCAAACCGTATCCTACGAAGTGTTCATGGGCCTGGCGCTGATGGGCATTGTGGTTCAGGTCGGCTCGTTCAACATGCGCGACATCGTTGAGTATCAGGCGCAGAACCTGTGGTTCATCATTCCGCAGTTCTTCGGCTTCTGTACCTTCTTCATCGCAGGCGTCGCGGTGACTCACCGTCACCCGTTCGACCAACCGGAAGCCGAGCAGGAACTGGCTGATGGCTACCACATTGAATATGCCGGCATGAAATGGGGCATGTTCTTCGTGGGCGAGTACATCGGGATCATCCTGATCTCGGCGCTGCTGGTCACGCTGTTCTTCGGTGGCTGGCATGGTCCGTTCGATATTCTGCCATCGCTTGCGTTCTTCTGGTTCGCCTTGAAAACCGCGTTCTTCATCATGCTGTTCATTTTGCTGCGCGCTTCCATTCCGCGCCCGCGCTATGACCAGGTCATGGATTTCAGCTGGAAGTTCTGTCTGCCGCTGACCCTGATCAATTTGCTGGTGACTGCTGCGATTGTGTTGTTGAACACACCGGCAGGCTCGGTTCAGTGAGGATTTGACCCATGTTCAAATATATTGGCGACATCGTTAAGGGTACTGGTACCCAGTTGCGCAGCATGGTGATGGTGTTCGGTCACGGCTTCCGCAAACGCGACACCCTGCAATACCCCGAAGAACAGGTATACCTGCCACCGCGTTACCGTGGCCGTATCGTTCTGACTCGCGACCCTGACGGAGAAGAACGCTGCGTGGCCTGCAACCTGTGCGCCGTGGCCTGCCCGGTGGGTTGTATTTCACTGCAAAAGGCCGAGACAGAGGACGGGCGCTGGTATCCGGACTTTTTCCGTATCAACTTCTCGCGCTGCATTTTCTGTGGCCTGTGCGAAGAAGCCTGCCCGACTACCGCAATCCAGCTTACGCCGGACTTCGAGATGGCCGACTTCAAGCGTCAGGATCTGGTCTACGAGAAGGAAGATCTGCTGATCTCCGGTCCCGGCAAGAACCCTGACTACAACTTCTATCGCGTGGCCGGTATGGCCATCGGCGGCAAGCCCAAAGGCGCCGCACAGAATGAAGCCGAGCCGATCAACGTCAAGAGCTTGCTGCCTTAAGGAAGTAAAGATGGAATTCGCTTTCTACTTCGCATCCGGAATCGCTGTTGTGTCCACCCTGCGGGTGATCACCAACACCAATCCGGTGCATGCCCTGCTCTACCTGATCATTTCGCTGATCGCTGTAGCCATGACCTTTTTCAGCCTCGGCGCGCCATTTGCCGGGGTACTGGAAGTCATCGCCTATGCGGGCGCGATCATGGTCCTGTTCGTCTTCGTGGTCATGATGCTGAACCTGGGCCCGGCCTCGGTTCAGCAGGAGCGCGCCTGGCTCAAACCCGGCATATGGATTGGCCCGGTGATTCTCGGCACGCTGTTGCTGGCCGAGCTGCTGTACGTCCTGTTCGCCAATCCGACCGGCGCTGCCATCGGTCACACCACGGTCGACGCCAAGGCGGTCGGCATCAGCCTGTTCGGGCCTTATCTGCTGGTGGTGGAACTCGCCTCGATGCTGCTGCTCGCTGCAGCCATCACGGCATTCCATCTGGGCCGCAACGAGGCCAAGGAGCCAAGCCAATGAATGCTATCCCTCTTGAACACGGTCTGGCGGTTGCCGGGGTCCTGTTCTGCCTGGGTCTGGTCGGCCTGATGGTGCGCCGCAACATTCTCTTTGTGTTGATGAGCCTGGAAATCATGATGAACGCCGCTGCTCTGGCGTTTGTAGTTGCCGGCAGTCGCTGGGCGCAACCGGATGGACAGGTCATGTTCATCCTGGTGATCAGCCTTGCGGCAGCCGAGGCCAGTATCGGCCTGGCGATCCTGATGCAACTGTATCGCCGCTTCCACACTCTCGATATCGATGCTGCCAGCGAGATGCGCGGATGAATCTTCTCTTTCTGACTTTCGTATTCCCCCTCATCGGCTTTCTGTTGCTGTCGTTCTCTCGCGGACGCATTTCGGAAAACCTTGCGGCGCTGATTGGCGTCGGCTCTATCGGCCTGTCAGCCATCGTCACGGCCTGGGTCATCTGGCAATTCAATGTCGCGCCGCCAGAAGGTGGTCACTACACCCAAGTGCTGTGGCGCTGGATGGACGTTGATGGCTTCCAGCCCAACTTTGCGCTGTATCTGGACGGTTTGTCCGTCACGATGCTGGGCGTGGTGGTGGGCGTGGGCTTTCTGATCCACCTGTTTGCGTCCTGGTACATGCGCGGCGAGGCCGGTTACTCGCGCTTCTTCGCTTACACCAACCTGTTCATTGCCAGCATGCTGTTCCTGATTCTGGGCGACAACCTGCTGTTCCTGTACTTCGGTTGGGAAGGCGTGGGCCTGTGCAGCTACCTGTTGATCGGTTTCTATTACAGCAACCGCAACAACGGTAACGCAGCACTCAAGGCATTTATCGTGACGCGAATCGGCGACGTGTTCATGGCCATAGGCCTGTTCATCCTGTTCCAGCAGTTGGGCACACTCAACGTGCAGGAACTGCTGGTCAAGGCACCGGAACACTTCAAGGTCGGCGATTTCTGGATCGTACTGGCAACGCTGATGCTGCTTGGTGGTGCTGTCGGCAAGTCTGCACAGTTGCCGCTACAAACCTGGCTGGCAGACGCAATGGCCGGTCCGACCCCGGTTTCGGCACTGATCCACGCAGCAACCATGGTTACCGCGGGCGTCTACCTGATCGCGCGGACTCATGGCCTGTTCGCGCTGGCACCGGACATTCTGCACCTGGTCGGCATCGTGGGCGGCGTCACGCTGGTGCTGGCAGGTTTCGCAGCGCTGGTACAGACCGATATCAAGCGTATCCTCGCCTACTCGACCATGAGCCAGATCGGTTACATGTTCCTGGCGTTGGGCGTCGGTGCCTGGGAAGGCGCGATCTTCCACCTGATGACTCACGCTTTCTTCAAGGCTCTGTTGTTCCTTGCATCCGGTGCGGTCATCGTTGCCTGCCACCACGAGCAGAACATCTTCAAGATGGGCGGCCTGTGGAAGAAACTGCCTCTGGCCTACGCCAGCTTCATTGTCGGTGGTGCTGCCCTGTCCGCCCTGCCGTTGCTGACTGCAGGTTTCTACTCCAAGGACGAGATCCTTTGGGAAGCGTTTGCCAGCGGTAACAACGGCTTGCTGTATGCCGGTCTGGCGGGTGCATTCATGACCTCGCTGTACACCTTCCGCCTGATCTTCATTGCGTTCCACGGTGAAGCCAAAACCGAAGCGCACGCCGGTCACGGTATTGCCCACTGGTTGCCGCTGTCGGTGCTGATTGTGCTGTCGACGTTCATCGGTGCGCTGATTACCCCGCCACTGGCCGGTGTTCTGCCACAAAGCGTCGGGCACGCCGGTGGCGAAGCCAAGCACAGCCTGGAAATCGCCTCGGGTGCCATTGCCCTGGCCGGTATCCTGCTGGCCGCGTTGCTGTTTCTCGGCAAGCGTCGTCTGGCAACGGCTATCGCCAACAGCGGTCCGGGCCGTTTCCTCTCGGCCTGGTGGTTCGCGGCCTGGGGCTTCGACTGGATCTACGACAAGCTTTTCGTCAAACCCTATCTGGCGATCAGTCATGTGCTGCGTAGCGATCCGTTCGACCGCACCATCGGCTTGATCCCACGTCTGGTCAAAGGCGGTCATGACACCATGAGCCGTACCGAGACCGGCCAGCTGCGTTGGTATGCTGCCTCGATCACCGTGGGTGCCGTTCTGGTACTCGGTGCCGTCGTTCTGGTTGCGGTCTGACATGAACCTTGCGAATTTGCGAAAGGAATTGAGCCCGTCATGATTCTGCCTTGGCTAATCCTGATCCCCTTTATCGGCGGCCTGCTGTGCTGGCTGGGTGAGCGCTTCGGCTCTACCCTGCCACGCTGGATCGCGCTGCTGACAATGACCCTTGAACTGGCCCTCGGCCTGTGGCTGTGGGCTACCGGTAATTTCGGTTACGCGCCGGTGCCCGGTGCCGATCCGACCTGGGCGCTGGAATTTCACCACCCATGGATCACCCGCTTCGGTATCGACGTGCATCTGGCACTCGATGGCCTGTCGCTGTTGATGATCCTGCTGACCGGCCTGCTCGGCGTGTTGTCGGTGCTATGCTCGTGGAAGGAAATCCAGCGCAAGGTGGGTTTTTTCCACCTTAACCTGATGTGGATTCTGGGTGGCGTCGTTGGCGTGTTCCTGGCCATCGACCTGTTCATGTTCTTCTTCTTCTGGGAAATGATGCTGGTGCCGATGTATTTCCTCATCGCGCTCTGGGGTCATAGCTCCTCGGACGGCAAAAAGACACGTATCTACGCAGCGACCAAGTTCTTCATCTTCACTCAGGCCAGCGGCCTGATCATGCTGGTGGCGATTCTGGGTCTGGTACTGGTGCACTTTAACCAGACCGGCGTGATCACCTTTGCCTACGCCGACCTGCTGAAGACCAAACTGGCGCCTGGTACTGAATACATCCTGATGCTGGGCTTCTTCATTGCCTTCGCGGTCAAGCTGCCGGTCGTACCGCTGCACTCCTGGCTGCCGGATGCGCATGCTCAGGCACCTACTGCCGGCTCCGTTGACCTTGCGGGTATTCTGCTGAAGACCGCTGCCTACGGCCTGCTGCGTTTCGCGTTGCCGTTGTTCCCGAACGCGTCGGCCGAGTTTGCGCCAATTGCGATGGCACTGGGTCTGGTCGGTATCTTCTATGGTGCATTCCTGGCTTTCGCGCAGACCGATATAAAGCGTCTGATTGCGTTCTCCAGCGTGTCGCACATGGGCTTTGTACTGATCGGTATCTACTCCGGCAGCCAGCAAGCGCTGCAAGGCGTGCTGATCCAGATGATTGCTCACGGTCTGTCGGCCGCCGCACTGTTCATCCTCAGCGGCCAGCTCTACGAGCGCCTGCATACCCGTGACATGCGCGAAATGGGCGGCCTGTGGTCACGCATTGCCTACATCCCGGCCATCAGCCTGTTCTTTGCAGCCGCCTCTCTGGGTCTGCCGGGCACCGGCAACTTCGTCGGCGAGTTCCTGATTCTGCTGGGCAGCTTCGCCAGCGCGCCCTGGATCACGGCGATTGCCACCTCCGGTCTGGTGTTCGGTTCTGTCTACTCGCTGATCATGATCCACCGCGCCTACTTCGGCCCGGCAAAGTCCGACGAAGTTCTGAAAGGCATGGACGGACGGGAAATGATCATGGTGCTGGGCCTTGCCGTGTTGCTGGTCGTGTTGGGGGTTTTCCCGCAGCCGTTCCTCGACACTTCGGCAGCGACCATGCACGGCGTGCAGCAATGGCTAGGCACTGCCTTCACTCAACTCGCTTCGGCCCGGTAAGAGCGCTATGGACCTGACGATTCAACACTTTATTGCGCTTGCGCCACTGCTGATTACCAGCCTCACCGTTGTTGTGGTGATGCTGGCGATTGCATGGCGCCGCAATCACTCGCAAACGTTCCTGCTTTCAGTAGCAGGCCTCAACCTGGCTCTTCTGTCGATTTACCCGGCCCTCAAAGTTGCACCGCTGGTGGTGACACCGCTGCTGCACATCGACAACTTCGCCTGCCTGTACATGGCGATCATTCTGGCCTCGACGCTGGCCTGCGTGACCATGGCGCACGCCTACCTGGGTGATGGCAAGGTTGGCTATCCGGGCAACCGCGAAGAGCTTTATCTGCTGATCCTGCTGGCCGCCGCCGGCGGTCTGGTGCTGGTCAGCGCTCAGCATCTGGCTGGCCTGTTCATTGGCCTGGAGTTGCTGTCGGTGCCGGTCTACGGGCTGGTGGCTTATGCTTTCTTCAACAAGCGCTCTCTGGAAGGCGGCATCAAATACATGGTGCTGTCGGCCGCTGGCTCGGCATTTCTGCTGTTCGGCATGGCGTTGTTGTACGCAGAAGCAGGTTCTCTGAGCTTTGAGGGTATCGGCAAGGCCATCGCTGCTACCGGCATGCCAAGCCCGATTGCCACGGTCGGTCTGGGCATGATGGTTGTCGGCCTCGCCTTCAAATTGTCGCTGGTGCCGTTCCACCTGTGGACACCAGACGTCTACGAAGGCGCCCCTGCTCCGGTCGCAGCGTTCCTGGCCACTGCGAGCAAGGTGGCCGTGTTTGCGGTACTGGTGCGTCTGTTCCAGATTTCTCCGGCGGCCAGCAGTGGTGTATTGCACGACGTGATGGCGGTGATTGCCGTGGCATCGATTCTGGTCGGCAACCTGCTGGCGCTGACCCAGACCAACCTCAAGCGTCTGCTGGGTTATTCGTCCATTGCACACTTCGGTTACCTGATGATTGCGCTGGTGGCCAGCAAAGGCATGGCAGTCGAGGCGATTGGCGTCTATCTGGCGACCTACGTGCTGACCTCGCTGGGCAGCTTCGGCGTGATTACCATGATGTCTTCGCCTTACAGCGGACGTGATGCCGATGCGATGTTCGAATACCGCGGGCTGTTCTGGCGTCGTCCGTACCTGACCGCAGTCATGACCCTGATGATGCTGTCGCTGGCCGGTATTCCGCTCACTGCAGGCTTCATCGGCAAGTTCTACATCATTGCCACCGGCGTTGAATCACAACTGTGGTGGCTGATCGGAGCCCTGGTGATCGGCAGCGCCATTGGCGTCTTCTACTACCTGCGCGTCATGGTCACCATGTACCTGGTCGACAACAAGTTGCCGCGTCACGACGCAGCGATCAACTGGGCACAGCGCACTGGCGGCGTCATGCTGCTGGCGGTCGCGATCCTCACCTTCGTACTGGGTGTGTATCCACAACCGCTGCTCGATCTGGTGGTCAATGCCGGTCTGCACGCAGCAGGCTGATCATCCAGAAACAAAAAACCCTGCCATTGAGCAGGGTTTTTTTTGCCTCTGGAAAACTAGCCCGGCAGCTTCACCGGTTTCTTGGCGCCGCTGAACAATCCCCAACTGGAAATGAACAGTGCAGCGATCAGAGGGCCGATCAGAAAGCCGTTCAGGCCAAAGACCGACATGCCGCCCAAGGTGGAAATGAGGATCAGATAGTCCGGCATCTTGGTGTCCTTGCCGACCAGAATCGGACGCAGCACGTTATCCACCAGGCCGATCACGAACACCCCGAACAATCCCAGTACCACGCCCTGCCAGATCATGCCGCTGAGCAGGAAGTAAAGAGCCACCGGCGCCCAGACAATCCCTGCACCGACTGCCGGCAACAGGGACAGGAAAGCCATGATCACCGCCCAGAGCAAAGCACTTGGAATATCCAGCGCCCAGAAGATGAAGCCGCCCAGCGCACCTTGCGTCACGGCAACCACTACGTTGCCTTTGACGGTGGCCCGCACCACTCGGGTGAACTTGAGCTGAAGACGACGCTTCTGCTGCTCGCCCAACGGGAAAGCAGTACGGATCTTGCGCACCAGCTCCTGCCCATCGCGCAGGAAGAAGTACAGCAGGTACAGCATGATGAACACGCTCACCACGAAATCGAACGTACCCTGCCCGAAGCTGAACGCTTGAGTTGCCAGGTACTGGCTGCCCTGCATGGCCCCTTTGGTGATCTTGTCGCGCAGACCTTCAAGGTCACCCATGCCCAAGCGGTCAAGCAACGCCTGAATGGAGTGTGGCAACAGGTTCTTGAACTCGGCCAGATAACCAGCGATGTCCAGTTGCCCGGTTTCGACGTTCTTGTACAGCGTGGTGCCTTCCTGGACCAGTAACGCACTGATGACGATCACCGGCAGAATCGCGATGACCAGACAGATCGTCAGGGTGCACAGCGAGGTGAGATTGCGTGGCCAGTTGAACTTGATCTGCAACCTGCGCTGCACCGGCGCAAAGATGATTCCAAGGATGACTGCCCAGAACACTGCGCCGTAAAACGGCAACAGAATCCATATGAAGGCGATGCTCACCAGCACTAAAAGCAGAATGAGGGTTTTGTATTGCAACGTGGTTTCGTTCATGTCCTGTCCATGTCAGTAGACCGCGCATCGCGCCCGGTCTAGAGCTTAGTCAGCACATCAACGTGCGAGTGCCATCCGATGAAGGCAATGTGACGGCATCTGCAAAAAAGGGGCAGAAATGCTTTGCGCCCCAGTCAAAACCGCGTCAAACGCGGAACTGTCCGACCAGCCGGTCAAGGCGCGAGCCCAGTTCGGCAAGACTGCGCGAGGTCTGCGCGCTCTGCCGGGTTTCATCGGCCACACTTTCGACTGCGCCGGCGATCTGATGAACGCTGCGATTGATTTCTTCGGCTACCGCAGTCTGCTCTTCGGCTGCGCTGGCAATCTGGGCGTTCATGGCATTGATCGTCGCGATCAACTCGCCAATGGTCCCCAGCGAAGTGCCCGCCTCGTTGGCTTGCGCGGAGGTGCCGTCACCCGCTTCGCTGGAACGGCGCATTGCGCTGACCGCTTCCTGAGTGCCCTGTTGCAAGCGATCGATCATGCCCTGGATTTCCTGGGTGCTCTGCTGGGTCCGGCTGGCCAGCGCCCTCACCTCATCGGCAACCACGGCAAACCCGCGACCGGCTTCGCCCGCCCTGGCGGCCTCAATGGCCGCGTTGAGTGCAAGCAGATTGGTCTGTTCGGCAATCGAGCGAATGACGCCCAGTACGCTGACGATAGAAGAAACGTCCTTTTGCAGCACATCAAGTGACGAGCCGCTTTTGCGAATATCGTCCACCAGCGCATGGATCTGCTTGATGCTGCCATCGACCACGCGCTTGGCGGCACGTCCCTGCTCATCGGTCTGTTGAGCGGCTACCGAAGCGCCTTGAGCGCTCTTGGCAACTTCCTGGGCAGCAGCCGACATCTCGTTGATCGCGGTCGCCACCTGATCGGTTTCGTGGCGCTGGCGGTCCATGGCGGTTTCCGAGCGTTGCGCCTGCGCCGAGACCTCACCCACCAGACCGTTTAGTTGCCCGGTCATCTCGGTTATCTGGCGCACCATGCCATGAATCTTGTCGACGAAGCGGTTGAACGAACCGGCCAGATCGCCCAACTCGTCGTTACTGCTAATGGCCAGACGTCGGGTGAGGTCACCCTCACCTGCGGCGATGTCATCCAGATTGTTTTTCATCAAACCGAGCGGCCGTAGCAAAGTACCGGTCAGCAACATCCCTATGATGCCAATGACGACCAGCACCAGCGCGGTGATCCCCAGAATGCTGTAGAGCATCTCTTGCAGGCGTGCTTCAACGTTCTGCCTGACTGCGGCAACCTGAGCATCAATGCCGTCGAGATTGACGGCAGAACCGATAACCAGGTCCCATTTAGGCAGGTAATCGGTGTAACCGATCTTGGGCACAGGTTCGGTCTTGCCCGGCAAAGCCGAGGAATACATCACGTAGTGAGTGCCGGCCTTACCGACTGCGACCAACTCACGGTTGATATAAACCCCGTTCGCATCCCGAGCATCGACGAAGCTTTTACCCAGGCCATCAGGACTGGTGCTTCGAAAGATGCGCACGACCTGTGAGTCGTAGCCGAAGAGGTAACCGTCCTTGCCGTAACTGACAGCAGAGAGCAGCTTGATGGCGTTGGCACGCGCCGCTTCATCGCCGGGCGCTGCTGCATCGTAGAGTGGCTTGATAGCGGTCATGGCAATTGCGACGTAGTTCTGCAGAGTTGCCTTGGCCTCGGACAGCAGCCGCTCTCGTGTATCGCTGACCTCACGCTCGGCCTGCTTGTGCAACATGAATACCGTCGTGGCGCTGATCACCAGCGCAAACACCAGAACCGGCAGGACTGCCAGTGACAAAACCTTGGCTTTCAGACTCAGACGCATAGGATTGGCCTTGTGGTTATTTTTATAAGTCAGCGGTGCCTGTCAAGCTATCGGCACCGTCAGCCTGACATTAAGACCTTTCCTGCTTTTTTGTATGAAAGCTCCGAGAATTACAGAAAGAATACCTTAAGGAGCGGTACGTTCCGGCAGGTCAATACGCACACGAAGCCCACTGACGGGACTTTCCAGCAATTGCAGTTGACCACCCCAGGCCTCAACGATGTCGCGCACGATCCCCAGACCGAGTCCGTGGCCAGTGATCTGCTCGTCAAGACGAGCGCCACGGCTGAAGACCTCTGCTCGTTGTGATTCAGGAATACCGGGGCCGTCGTCGTCAATCAACAGGCAGAACCCCTGCTCCTGGCGCAGGATGTTCAAACGCACCTCGCTATCGGCCCACTTGCAAGCGTTGTCCAGCAGGTTGCCCAGCAGCTCAAGAATGTCTTCACGGTCCCAGGGCAAGTACATACCGGGCTCGACATCATTGATCAACTGGAGATGGGCACCGTGAATCATGCCCAGCGTCGAGAAGAGCCCTGGCAGTTCGGTATCACAGTCAAAACGGGCGCCGGGTAACGCATCGCCGGAAAGACGAGCACGATCGAGCTCTCTCTCCAGACGCAGACGAATGTTTTCCAGCTGGTCCTGCAAGGTTTTGCGCAACGCGGGGTTGGCGTCCAGTTGCCCGCTGAGAGCGAGACTGAGCAAGACAGCAAGTGGCGTCTTCAGGGCGTGCCCGAGATTACCCAGTGCATTACGTGACCGCTTGAGGCTGTCTTCGGTGTGCGCAAGCAAGTGGTTGATCTGGGCAACCAGCGGCTCAAGCTCGAGCGGTACCTGATTATCCAGTTGCGAACGCTGGCCCTGCTGGAGCTGGAAAATCTGCTCGCGAACGGTTTCCAGAGGGCGAAGCGCCCTGCGCACCGTGATGCGCTGCAGGACCAGCACCAGAATCAACGCGGCAAGCCCGAGCCCCAGGCCAATCTGTTGCATAAGGCGAAAGCTTGCCCGGACCGGCGTGTAATCCTGCGCGACGGTGATTGAAATCTGCTTGCCGAACTTGCGGTACTCGCTGGTCAGCATCAACAGCGACTGCACGGTCTTGCCGAGCTCAAGGTTGGCATGCAACCCCACACCGGGCTGAGGCAGCTCAAAATCCCACAGCGAACGGGAGCGCCAGTGGCCCTGTGGCAAGTCCATCCGAAAATAGTGGCCGGACAGCGGGCGTTGATAAGCACCCGACAAGCGATGGTCATCCAGCTGCAGTCCGGCAGGGCCCCGCACCAGGGCGACCAGCAGGTTTTCGCTTTCATTGCGCAAACCTGACTCAAGGTAGCGCTGCAAACCCATCTCGAATAGCCACAGACTGGTCTGCGCCATGACCAGACCGACAACCACCATGACCGCGATCAGGCCCAGGCTCAACCGCCTTTGTATGGACTTCAACCCCCGGCTCCACCGTAAAGATAACCTTGGCCACGGCGCGTCTCGATCACCGCACGCCCCAGCTTGCGCCTCAGGTGATTGACGTGAACCTCGATGACGTTGGAGTCACGCTCGTTTTCACCGTCGTACAAATGCTCGGACAGATGGCTTTTGGAGAGGATCTGCCCAGGGTGGAGCATGAAGTAGCGCAGCAGACGAAACTCGGCAGACGTGAGCTGGATGTCGGTACCATCGCGACTGACGCACTGGCGCCCTTCGTCCAGATTGAGTCCGGCAGACTCCAGCGTAGGCTGGTTGGCCATGCCATGCGAACGGCGCAGCAGCGCCTGAATGCGCAATTGCAGCTCTTCAGGGTGGAAAGGTTTGGTCAGGTAGTCATCGGCACCGGCTTTCAGGCCTTCGATACGCTCCGCCCAAGAGCCCCTCGCCGTCAAAATCAGCACCGGTGTCGCCAGACCCTTACCGCGCCACTGCTGCAGAACTTCGAGCCCCGGCATGCCTGGCAGGCCCAGGTCGAGCACAATAAGGTCGTAGGGTTCGCTTGCGCCCTGATAGACAGCATCACGCCCATCAGCCAGCCAGTCGACCGCATAGCCTTGTCGTCCCAGCGCAGCCAGCAGCTCATCCGCCAGGGGAACATGGTCTTCAACCAGTAACAGGCGCATCAATCATCCTCGTCTTTCAGCAGTTTGCTGCTGCTCGCATCGAATTTAAGCTCGCGGACCACGCCTTGCGGGGTCAACAATTCAAACTCGTAAACGTACATGTTGTTTTTCTCTTCAAGCTCGGCTTCCAGCAAGCGGGCACCCGGATGAAGCCTCAACGCGCGCTCGATGAACTGCTCGAGCGGAAGAATGACACCGCGCTGCCGCAAACTGAGCGCTTCATCCTGATTCAAGTCTCTGGCGTACGCAAAAGAGCAGCCCAGACTCAGACCAAGGATGGCACAGAGACGCTTGTCGACCTTCATTAGTTATCCTGATGATTCCTGTAGACCTGGCCTGTGGCGGCGTCTAATTCGAGAACCCACTCAATATCCTGCGCATCACGCAGCTCGACATTGTAAACGTACCTGCCGTATATGTTCTTGAGTTGTGTACCGATGATGCTCGCGCCGGGGTGCTTGCTCAGTGCTTTGGCATCAAGCCTTTCACTAGTCTGCAGCGTGCCTGCATCACTGAGACGCAACACCTCCTGCGGATCGATGCCACGCGCCTGGGTCACACAGGTAGCCATGACCATGGTCAGGGCCGCAAGCAGGGTTGTCAGCGTTTTCATTGTTAGGAGGGTCCATAGCGGTCGATGCTTCTATGGTGTTTACCTTAACGGGTGCAACTTAACTCAAGCTGAATCGGTCTGGCCGAGTGCCATCAAAAACATGCCAAAAAGGTCATTAGGTCCAGGCCCTGCATGGCGTTTCAGGTCTTTGCTGTTAGACTCGACGCCTGCATTTATCGCGTCAGCGATCGCCATTTTTTCGGGGCAATACACAGTGGAAATCTTCAAAATTTCCACAGCCAGATCCCGCGCCCGACCGCCCCATCCCAATAAAAAGCCGAACCCCCTGCTTTTGAAGGCTTTCGTGTACCATCTTGTACCACTGCCAACCTTCCCTGCCTAAGCGAATTAGTACATCATTCAGTACATTTCATAGGATCAGTCCGAGGATGTACTGGTGGCACTGACAGACACAGCATTACGACAAGCTAAGCCAAAAGACAAAGCGTACACGTTGCCCGACTCCCTTGGGCTGAGCCTATACGTGGCACCTACCGCCATTAAGAGCTGGCATTTCCGTTTCACCTGGCTAGGTAAACAGGTTCGTATTTCGTTGGGCACATACCCAGAAATCGGCTTGAAAGAAGCGAGGATTAGGCGTGATGAAGCGCGCGAAGAGGTAGCGCGTGGAATAGATCCCCGCGAATCAAGGAAAGAAAAGAAGGCACTGCTTATAAATGCTCAGGGACATACCCTTCGCCGCGTTTACGAGGAATGGCTGGCATTCCGGAGAGGAAGCCTGAAACCAGGGTCACTGCGGATTATCAGTAATTCAATGGAGCTCGACTGGCTTCCATCCTTCGGTAATCGCCAGATGAACTCTATCACTCGCTCTGAAATTGTCAGCGTGATTCGCCGAATTGAAAAACGAGGATCCGTGACAACGGCCGTAAAGACTCGGCAGCGACTGAGCCAGATATTCCGATACGCAATCGCCACGGGCATCGTGGATACCAATCCGACGCTGGAAATGCATACCGTCACAGAGCGCATCACCCTCCAGCGCCACTTTCCGTTCTTGCCGTTTAGCGAGTTGCCGAAGACGATCTCCACTATTCTGGGTTGCTCCGCTGGCCAGCAGTACAAATCCGCCTTCATGATGATGATCTACTGCGCATCCCGCCCAGGAGAAGTGCGTCACGCCATGTGGAAGGAGATCGATTTCGACAATGCCATCTGGACGATTCCTGCCGGAAAAATGAAGATGCGCCGAGACCACGTGGTGCCACTGCCCAACCAAGCGATTGAACTGCTGAAGACCATGCTGCCGCTGACCGGGCACCTTGAGTACATTTTTGTGCATCGCAGCGATCCGACAAAGCCGGTCAGCACCAACTACGCCAACAACGTAATAGAGCTTTCTGGCCTGACCGGAATCCAGTCTCCGCACGGGTTCAGGCATTTATTCTCTACAGAGATGAATGGGCGTGGTTACAACCGCGACTGGATTGAGCGGCAGCTAGCGCATTCCGATACGAGTATCATCCGAGACACCTACAACCATGCCACCTATATAGAGCAGCGGCGCGAGATGATGCAGGACTGGGCAGACTTAGTCACCGTAGTGGTCTGATTATTCCAGCACTTGGAAAGAACAACTCAGGTTCTCAATCAACGCCTTCAGCAGTGGATGCTCACTCTTCTTGGTCAAAGTCATCTCGCAGCGTATCTGCTGAATGTATATCACGACCTGCAAGGACTGTGCGAAGCCGACGGACAGCGGAGGCCAACCAGTCAGATTCAGGCATACCACTCTGGCGCAGAAGCGCATTGGCCTTTTTCAAGACGGTGTCTGTCTCAAGCATTAGATCGAGAGTGCTCTTATCACAAATAATGCCAGGCGGCATTATCAACGCTGCAAACGAGACAATCGCTTCTATGCTATCCAGCTGCAATGTAAAGTCTTCCTTAAGCTTCGAATCCCAGTAGTTACTGTTCAATACACAAAAAATCAGTTCTGTGTCGGGGAGTTTCTTCAGCGCAGTACCATCCGCCACGGCATCGTGGTACCTGGGCAGTTCCTTATCACGCAGCGCTATGGTTTCGTCTTTTTCAAAAATGCAATCCCCTCTACCTCGATCACCATGGTTAGTCAGCCCATGAGCGAAGAGATGTTTCCTTAACAGCCAAGGGACGATCAAAAGATCTCCCCCTTCAATCAATACATGCACTATATGCCTTAAACGTCTGGATCCTTCAGAACCGTCTCGAGCAATTCGCCAGAGAGTGGCGCATGCATCGTCTACCAAGCTCCGCTCGACCTCTTCTCGTCTAATCCAATCATTTTCTCTGACAAGAGCACGGCCAAGCGCTAACCAGAAAATGCCATCACCCGCTTCCGGAAAGCTTGCCGAAAAATCTCCGACTCGATCTAACAGAGGACCAAGTCGATCGGTTTCTTTAACACGCCTTAGTTCTGCTTCCAACTCATCTACGTTGGTGAGCGACCAAAGCACTTCGATATCCCTTCTTGAGAAATCCCCAGGAGGGTTCCCGAGATAAAGTAGCCGGATAAGATTTCGACGCAAGGCAAGCCTATAGCCATTGAAAAACTCCGCAGATCCCTCGCGCCGTGCATTGAACCGGGTAAATAGCAACTGCAAGATATCAAGATGGCTTACTGCAGAACTCCCGAGAATATCAGTCAGAGTGCGCTCCTTGTCGGTCGCCAGGGCTCGCTGGCGCTGACGAGCGAGCATTTCTTCACCGCTCGGATCATCCACGAGTTGGCCGATGTTATCAGCAATACGCTCTCGGAGACTTGGAGCCTTGGTAACCAACCAACTATACGCCAGCACGTCAAACGGACAGATCTCGCCACGTACAATTTCCTCCAGCACGGCAAACGCTCCAATCAGTCGTTTGATCTCCCGAGGTGTACGAATAACCCTAAGCAGCTGATTGAGAATTTCAGTTTGGTAGGACTGGCTTTCTGCGGGCATTGTCACATCGTTATTACGCATAGCTTGAAGCAGCAGGTCGCGGGCCTCGTCCATAAACAAAGGGCGAAGTGGGATGGGGAACTGGATAATTTTCTCAAGATAGCTTTCACCAGCTTTTTGCTTCTCTTCAGGCGTACTGCCTTTGCCCAATGCCTGAGCCACACGACTGGGATCGTAAGCTACAAGGTAAGAAATGCCCTTGATATCCCCTACCGCTTTTACAAGCTGGGCAACTACTCGGACTTCCTCATCCTCGACACGATCTAGTTCGTCTATCAGCATCACAATAGCTATCTTGGCTTCTGCCAGCTTTGCCTCGAGATTCTTCCGCTCTTCGTTCGCCGACAGCCCCCTTGACTTGCTAAGGAAACGAACAACCTTTAGAACCCATTTTTTCCAGATCGCTGTCGCAGAGCCTGTTCCAACTACAAAGTCAATGACAACCGCGGTTGTAGCGCCCACAAATTCGATTGAGGCTTTGTACCGCGCCAAATGCACTAATAGCTTTCGAGCTTTTTCACTGGAACTGAAGCCAAGGGCCTCACGCAAAGCATTGAAATATGCTTCCACAACCTCATCTCGGCCTTTGAAGAGCCAAGGGTTCAGAGTCGCTACAGCCACGTGCTCCATCTGCTTGAGGTCATGTTCAAGCAGATTTAAAACACTGGACTTACCTAACCCCCACTCTCCCGTAAGACCTACCACGAATCCAGTCGCCCGTCGCGAGCGCACCTCACCTGTGCTCGTGTCGTAGTCGGTGTGAACAAGCGTCTTGACTAGGCTGGATATGAACGGGGCTCGCCCCAACGCATCGAATTCAGGCGCTGTAATAGCGCGGTCTTGACGCTCGGTGTGGTTTAAATTTTCCGACATAAAATCAATTCTTCCTTGGGACCAAGTGCATTCAGACGCGAGCTTTGTGTGCCTTTTTGCAATCCGGAAAGCTAGCAAACTATTGACTAGGGCATCGATAAAGCTGATGGCGCAATTTCGCCCGATCTCCCGACACCCCACAGACCAGCTGAGCTGCTTCAACGGAGCAGGCATGCTCCACGAATCGTGCCAATGTCTGATGGCGTGTGCTTCAGACCGGCAATTCTAAAGGGAAAACTTCTTTCCTGCAGGAAAAACTTATTACCGTCAGAGTTATAGAGATGGTGTTTTCGCCGGATGATGCTCGGGAGCGGATCGAGCCTGGGCTAACAGCTCAGAAAGCAGAGGACATAGCCAGGAAAGCATGCCGGCCGGCAAATGACTTTGAATGGTATCCGGTGGGAAAAGCTGTAGGGAGCGTAAAGAACCAAGGAGTAGATCTAATTAAGCCTTTCAGCAACTAACGCAGCCCCACTTCACTGGCATTCAATTTATAATTCGAGAGAATGAACACAGCACATACAAAAGCTCTTAGCTGTGTTCTATAAAACTGGGGACGTATCTAATTTTCCTTGCTTCGCTATCAATGGGTTTCTAGTACAAAAACTCATTGATAGCGACATAGGTAGCTAGACAGCTATTTAGAGCTGCCCATGGCTGCTGCTTGAACCGCCGCCTTCACATACTTTATGTGGAGGAACATTGGCGTGCTTCCGTGTTCATCAGGTTCATCAAGCTCTTGAAAACCCAATGCGTTATAGAAACCTACTGCGTTAGGAGCAGCGTCGAGAAAAATCCCCTTCACAGGAATCTCTCCATGCACCTTAAACACGCGCTGGAACGCCGTCATCAAGAGGGCTCGACCTATGCCAAGACCCTGATATTCTACGTCGACTCCCAACATAGCCAGCTTGATGACCTTCACCACCGGCATTATGTTACCTTCGGGGAGGAAGGTTTTCACACGAGCTTTGTCAAGCTCGGAAAAAGTCAGCGTGCAGAAACCTATCAGCTCCGCAGACTCTGAACACGCACCAATGCAGCTTACGTTTTCAGAGACGAGCGCACGCTTCAAGTTATCATGGTAATACTTGCTGATAACGGGAAGCCCGCAGTCGAAAGACTTACGGAAGCGATACTTATCAAGATTGACTAGTAGCGCGCTGTCAATCTTGTACTCTAGATTTACTTCGGTGTTCTCGTTGTCCATGTTGCCCTCTCATTAGTTTTAGTAGCTCTGGGGTTGGGGTTGCATCGGTATCTTCCTCGTTGAGGATTTCATGTAACCTAGAAAAAGCCTTCTCAGAAAGCTCAATTCTTCGGTGGTTTTCCATCACGACTTCAGCTTTTTCGAACGCTGAAGCCATTATGAAAGCTGTCATATCTAGACCTGAAACGGTTGCTGCTTTACGAATAAACTCTTTAGCGAAGTCAGTAGTTTTAATTTCCAAACGTGCAGTTTTACTGGGCTTCAACTTTTCGTCTAAAGTGGTCATATTTTCACCTTTTTGAACGTGTGCTACGATTTTTCCCTCAGGTTGTTTAAGACTTGTTCCAACAGCGCTTTAGCGCATCACATCGGCACGGGTTCGTCATAGCTGACATTGTCTTCCATCATATTTTAGGGTTGGGTTACCATTTTTTTGCTTCAGTTTTTTCACTTCTGTACGGATGATACCCGTACAGGGGAAGAAAGTCAAGCGCGTACGGGCATTAGCCGTACGCCTGCTACCACCCCCCCCTCTAGGGTAAAAGTCTCAAAAAAGCAGGCCAAGCTCCGATGGTTTCCAGTTAAGGACCACAAGCTCTCCAGTCACATCTGCAGATCCCTGTCGTTGGTTGCCAGTGGTGTACCGAACACCCAGCGTCTCAAAATGAAAACCCTCAAACACCCGCCGGATATCAAGGTGATCATTGATGCTCACCATCACCTTGCCTTTGCACCGGCGCATGAACTCAGCCATCCCCTCGTAATTCTCAAACGGAAAATCCACACCATACCCTGCCGTCTGCCAGTAAGGCGGATCCATGTAGTGAAATGTGTGAGGCCGGTCATAGCGCTCGGCACACTCCAGCCAAGGCAGGTTCTCCACATACGTACCTGACAAACGCTGCCAAGCCGCTGACAGGTTCTCCTCGATCCGCAGCAGATTGATCGCCGGCCCCGTCGTGGCAGTACCAAACGTCTGGCCACTCACCTTGCCGGCGAAGGCATGGTGCTGCAGGTAGAAGAACCGGGCGGCGCGCTGGATGTCGGTGAGCGTTTCAGGGCGGGTCATCTTCTGCCACTCAAATACCTGGCGCGAGCTGAGTGCCCATTTGAATTGGCGGACGAATTCTTCAAGGTGGTTTTGGACTACGCGATATAGCGTCACCAAATCACCGTTGATGTCGTTCAAGACCTCGACGGGAGCTGCTTGGGGACGCATGAAGTAGAGGGCCGCACCGCCAGCGAACACTTCGACGTAGCATTCGTGGGGTGGGAACAGCGGGATGAGGCGGTCGGCCAGGCGGCGTTTGCCGCCCATCCAAGGGATGATGGGTGTGGACATAAAAGCAAGACCTTTACTGTATATATGAACAGGTGCTAGGCTCTCTGCGCTTTGTGCACGAAGCGAGAGCCTTGGCTGGACTTGCAGGGGCAATCTGCGGGAACAGTGACCAGACGCGATGTTGACGCATCTCGACTGGTCGCTCTTTTCAATTTGTTGTAGTGACTCTTTCCGCTCAGGGCTGAATGGCCAATAGCTCGATCAGACCAAAACCTTCAAGGCACGCTCGTAGAGTATTCGCCGATCTGCCTGGCCATTGATGCCGCCGTTGATGCGTCTGGTGATCGCCAGGAACTCGCCTTTATCCGCCAAGGTATTGAGTCCAGCTCGGTGCCAGAACCAACCTGCCGACATGGCTGCATGCTCTGGTCGCTCCAGGAGTTCGGGGTGTTTGAGCAGATCCAGCCCTAATGCCTCTGCGCATGCGGCGTAGTTATCTCGCCCGGTGACCTGAATAAGCCCCCTGCCCCGATACAACTGACCATCATCATCGTCCTCTGGCGAGTTGCCCAAGCGTTCGGCCAGTCGCCCCGTGTCGTACTTGTCGAGGTAGTCATCGCTGCCCAGTTCGCGAACGTAGCGCAACTGGCCAGACTCATGGCCGATCTGGGCGATGAATGCGGCAATGCGCAACCTCGTGACAATCTGGTACTTGCTCATGGCCGTGTTGAGGACAGGAACAAAAACGCCAGCTCGGGAGCTGGCGTTGGGAAGGATCTGCAGCATCTGCTGCGTGGTAATCGACATGCGTGGTTCTCCTGATAAGTAGGTGCTGATCTGGCCGGTTAAAGCTGTACAACCTTGACCGGTTTCTTCTCTTTCTTTTTCTTGCCCTTCGCTTTGGCTTTCCCGGACTTGCCGCCGTTGCACTCCACCGTGGTGGTCCAGCCGGACTGGGTAAATACTTGTTCAACCGAGTCGACCAGGTATTCACCATCCAGACCGACCTTGAAGCCCTGAGCGTCGACCATCCGCTCGGCGAACAGGTCGATACGCCCGGCCATTTCCAACCGGACGCCTGCGGTGCTGCGATTGAATGCGGCAAGGCGCGCCTTCGCTGCCTGCTCTGCAGCAGATTTGTTCGGGTAGATGTGGCGGTCGGTGTGAACGGGAGGAAGGCCGTCAGGTGACTGATCGTTGGTCAGCTCAACGACCTTCAGCTTTCCCGTTTTCTTGTCCTGATGCTTGGTCTGTACGGCTTTTTGCGTGGTCTTGTCACTCAGGCGAAACTGCCAGCGCGCCACGTCATGCCTTTGAATCGTCACAACGCCCAATGCCTTACCACTTGCGCTCTCACCGCCTTGGCGTGGCAGCACCAACAGCTTGCCGTCTGCGACTTTCGCGGTGCAGTCGTGCTTCTTGGCCAGCCGGGTAATGAAGTTGTAGTCAGACTCGTCAAGCTGATCAGCGCGGGGCACCTTCGTTGCGACGTTACAGACAGGCTTCCAGCTATTTCGTGTCGCAACGTCATTCACGATCTGCTGCAGCGAGACGTCTTCCCAACTACCAGAACGAGTGGTCCTGCCGCTGCCACGCATATCGCTGGCCTTGCCGCGAATGACCAAAGTATCGGGAGGCCCGGACAACTCAATGTCATCCACGGTGTAAAGCCCCAGCCGCGTCAGTGGCTGCCCTTCGTAGCCCAGGTAAATCTCGATGTCTGCACCGCGTGAAGGCAGGGAGACCGCGCCGTCACGGTCGTCGATGCGCAGCTCAAACTCATCAGACTCCATGCCTGGCTTGTCACTTGTCCGAAGCAGCAACAAACGGTCATTGATCAGTGCCGTGATGTCGGTGCGGTCTGCAACGATTCGGAATGCAGGCTTCATGAGACCTTCTTAATAGCCATAGCAAGGCATGGCAGATTCACTAGAATCCGCCGCCGAGTGTTGATAAAAGTTGGATGTGAACCGGGTGTCGCTAGCCCCAGAGCTGAATGACTTCCTTGGTCTGGGTGAGCAGATCCGGCAGCAGGATCTGCACGCCAGCCCGGTAAGGTTGAGGCTCATCTGCCAAGCCTTGATTGGCGTCCAGCACCGCCTCGACGCTGCCGCTAAGGTGCCCGTAATACTGCTGACAGAGAGTGTCGAGCAGATCCCCGTCAGACGTTCTGCAGATCGTCGCCATAGCTTACAAACTCCAATGAAAAGCCCTGCTTGCGAGGGATGCCCCCAGCCAGCAGGTTGCTCTGTTCTTCATCCACACTCAGCAGGCACCAGTTGCCCAGCACCTCGCCATAGCCCGTTGTAAGGCTGAGCGGTTGCAGATTGCGACCCATGCTGCGCAGGGTGTTCAGTTGCTTGAGCCCACCTTTGAAGCCCGGAAAGATGGACCCTTTCAAACTCAGCTTGTCGTCGCCGAGCCCAACCGCCTGTTGCGCAATGCTGCGTGTCAGACGTTCTTGCCCGGCCCAGCGGAACGCAGTCTGTCTGCGCAGTTCGTCAAATGCCGCCGTGTCCAGGTTGAAGTAGTAAGGCTGCGCCTCGGGCTTGAGCGGCTGAATAATCAACAGGTGCGGAAACGGCTTTACCGCTTCCGGGGCCGGTGTGGCCTGCGAGGCAAAACTGCCGGTGGGCACGATGTTGCCCAGAGACGGGCTGATCTTCCCGGCAACCCGATTGATTGCCGCACTTGCCTTGGACGCTTGCTCTTTCAGTGTGCCAATACGCTCTTGCACCTGGGAAACCGCGCTGGTCGCACGCCCGTACATCGCCACCACCTGACCGACCTTTGCCTGCGCGACATTGATGCCACGCATGGTGCGCTGCAACTTCGCGCCTATGGCCGGACCGATGAAAGGGATGTTCTCCAGCTCTGAAGCCGCCCCGGTGATATCGCCGATGGCCCCATTCAAGGGGCCAACCATGTCATCCAGACTCCGGCGTCCTACCTCCCCCGCGGTAACCAAGTACTTCAACGACGACTGCAGTTGTTCTGCATAGGCCATGACCTTTCCTCACCCCACGTGTGGGTCATCAAACAATTGACGGGCTGACGCCTGCCGACTGAACTCTTCAAATTGACGCTGCAGAAACGGCGCGAGTTCTCGTGCCAGTTGCGCCGGATCCTTCACATCACCCTGTACGCTGACGGGCATGTTCGGCGAGAAGGTGAATTGCTGATCTATCTTCGCGGGCTCGGCCTTGCTTTGCTCGGCGGCCTTGATGACAGCAGGCAACGCCTGGGGTGGCCCAACCGCCGCCATCGCCTTGACCACATCGCCAGGCGCAGCAGACGGCTTGGTATCACCCGACTTGTCAGCAACAGCCTCAGCTTTGTCGTCTGAGCCAAACAGCGCTTTGCCCAGAAAGCCGCCGACGTCCTGACCACCCATGCCTCCGAGAAATGCGCCCACCAACCCGCCGATGGCGGTGCCAACAACGGGCACAATGGAGCCAATGGCCGCACCCGCCGCACCGCCCGCCAGCGCGCCGGCCAGTCCTCCGGCCGCGCCGCCGTAGCCCTCGGCCTTCTCGTCCTGAGTTTCGGCATTCTGGTACGTGTCCAGAGCCAGCATGCCCGCGTCCAGAAACTTGGCACCCGGAACCACCTTGGCAAGACCGCCCAACTTCCCGGCAGCTCCAGCCATACGCGCCAGTCGACCAGCGGGCACGGGAGGCGGAGGAGGAACAGGTGGCCTTGGTGGCATAGGTGGTCCACCGCGACGGCCACCAGCGCCACCCGCTCCGCCACGGCGGCGGCCGCGTCGAGACCGACGCTGATCACCCGGTGCATCTGAACCACCGCCAAAAGCATTGGCATTGACGACAAAGACTTTCTGCGGCTCCGAGCTGCTGCCGCCACCTTTTGCACCATCGCCGTCGTTACTGCCTTCGCCGAACAGATCCAGGATCTTCAGGCCGGTGTCGACAGGATCAAACCCGGTCTTGCCACCCTCGTCCGACTCATCGTCGTCACCGTCTGGCTTTTCCTTGTCGCCGTCCTGAGTCTTGCTTTTGTCCTGGCCCTTGGCTTTATCCTTGCCCTTGAAGGCCTTGAGGCCCGTCTCCAGCAGCCCTTTGACCGCACCGACTTTGCCCTCTGGTTTGTCATCCGTGTCCCCAGAGTTGGTCACAAAGACTTTCTGGACTTTGTTCGGGTTGCCGCCCAGCGAACCACGCCCAATGTTGAGCAGCCCTTTGCCGATTTTGAACACCCCGGCAGCAGACTTCAGTGCCAACAACCCGCCACCGATAGAGGCGATGGCCAGCACTACCGGTTTGGAAGTATCTGAGAGCGCTGTAAATTCCTTGGCCGTTGCTGTGATCCCTTTCGCAACGGCGTCGGTGACAGGTCGGATCGCGTCACCAATGCTGCGCATCGAGTCGTTGACCGACTGGAACGTCTCGGCCCAGATCTGCGACGATGTGCCACGACGCTCGGCCAGGTTCTTGTCGAGAATCCCTGAAGCATTCTGAGCGTCCTTTTTCAGTTGCTCGTACATGCCACGGTTCTGCGAGTAAGCCGTCAGCGCGGCCTTCACCTGCATGTCGGCGAACAGATCGCCGGTACGCAGTGCTTGCTCCAGCGAATCCAGCATTTCCTTCGCTTTTTTCGGATCAGCTTCCTTGCTGATCTTGGCCGTGGCCTCCTTCATTTTTTTGGCTTTTTCAGGGTCAGTCTTTTCGATGTAGTGCTGAGCCAGTGCAAAGCTGGACTCAAGCGTCGACATGCCCTTTTGGATGCCCGTGTTCAGCGAGCCCTGATAATCGATACCGACGTCCTTGTACGACTTCACCACGTCGGTGGAGCCGATCTTCTCCATCCAGTTTTTCAGGTTGTTGGCCGCTTCATCCGAGCCGCCGGCTGTTTTCATCTGCACCTGCAGCATCGCGCCGAGCTGGCTCACCGAGTCCATGCCCGTAACACCGAGCTTGCCCATACCTGCAAGCAGTTGCGGAAACCACTTCGCCATGTCGCTGGCTTCAAAACTACCCGCCTGGCCCTGCATGGCGACGGCCTCAAGGGCTTTTTCCATCATTTTCGGGTCGGTGATTTTGGCGTTCTGCTGCAGCGCCTGAATCATGTTGGCCGTATCGGTGCCGCTAGCCCCCTGCCCGACCGCAAACTTCGCAGCCACCGGCGCGTAGGACAGCGCCTTGTCCAGGCTCATGCCTGCACCGACCAGCTTGTTGACCAGGTCAGCCACGTCATTGCGCGCCATGCCCGTGTCTTGCGAAGTCTTGATCACCGAGGTGGTCAGCTCCGCTTCCTGCGGCTTGTTGGCCACACCGGCCTTGATCGCGATGTCCCGGATGATCGCCTGATAGTCGGCACTGATCTTGGTCGGTACGGCCAATGCGCCGACACCCGCGACGGCGGTGCCGATGCCCGACTTGAGCCCGGCCTTGCCCTGCTCGATCTGTTGGTGTCCCTTGACTTTAAGGTCAATGCCCTTGGCAACACGGTCCAGAGACTGATATTCCTGCCTGAGTTTGCCAACCTGAACGCCCTGCTTGCGTAAGACGTCGAGGTTGGTTTCAAGCTTGCGCAGTAAGCCGGATGCCGACGCTGCACCGCTGTCATGCGCTTTCTTCCACTCATCACGCAGCCGCATGGTTTCGCCGATGGTGTTTCTCAACACCTTGGCCTGACTACCCTGTTGCTCCAGCTTCTTGATACGGCCTTCGACGGTACTGAAGGCGGAACCCAGGGTGGAACTGACAGAGCCGCCAATCACCAGCCCTAATGCCAGATTGTTCGCCATCACTCACCTCAGATGTTGGGATGGGCTCAGTCCGTGAGCCACCAGATCATGTCCGAGAAAGACATGGACATGATTTCCGCCGACGAGAAGCCCAGCTCTTTTGCAAGCCGCTTGGCCGCCAGCTTCTGAAGTGCAGGCTCAAAGCTCGTCGTCTTGCACCAGACGAAAATAGCCCGCCTGCAGGCGGTTGTAGTCCTTGAGCGGCAGCCGCTCCAGATCCCCGCCGCCCACTTCGGCGAGCGAAGCGAAGAGGTTGATCTCCCGCTGTTCGGCATCACCGTTTGACGCCGCTTGCGCAGCACGCACATCTCGCACGGTCGGGGCTCGCAGGGTCAGGGTGTCCACCTGAACGCTGTTGACCTCGGCAGGCCTGGACAGCTTCACCGAAACGCTGTCGGCCGTCAGAGTCATCCAGCTCGGTTTGGTATTTGCTTGAGACACAGGAGTTTCCTTCTATCAGAGGCCGAGGGCCGAACGTTCTGCAGCGAGCTGGTCGACACCGTCGATAACCCGTTTCATGCCCAGTGCATCAATCTCGTAGATCAGACGGCCGTCCACTTCCAACTTGTAGTAAGTGAGCGCGACCGCGTGTTTGATCTCGGACTTGTCACCGGGCTTCCAGTCCCCCATGTCGACCTCTTTGAGCCGACCACGCAGTGTGACCACGACCGGGGTGACCTTGCCTTTCAGGCCCTTGAACGCACCACGGAATACGCCGTTGAACGCAGTGCCATCTGCCAGGCCGAAAAACTTCAAGGACTCACGGCGCACGCCCGTGGTGGTGAAGTTGGCCTCCTGCTTTTCCATGCCCATGTCCAGCTCGACCGGCAAGTCCATGCCACCGGCACGGTGTTCTTCAGTCTTGAGCGTCAGCTTGGGCAGGGTCAGGCTGGAAACGTCGCCTTGGAAGCTGACACCGTCCACGAACAGGTTCAGGTTGCTCAGTGTTTCGGGAATCATTGCCATCGTTGCAGCTCCTTAAGCGGCAGAGTCGAGTACTTCGGTCAGCCATTGATTGGTGACTTCAACGCGGAAGTTGGGGTTTTCGGCAGGTGGCACATCGGTGAATCGAATGTTCCAGAACACCTTGCCCTGCTCCAGTTGGCTGGCCGTGTTCAGCTCGGTGTCCGCGAACACTTCAAAGTTGATGATCGCACCCTGATTTTTCAGGTCACGCATGAACGCCTGCAGGCCCTCAGTAACATCCTTGATGTAGGTCGCGGTGATCGAGCGGTCTACTGCCCACTTGTGCCCATAGAGAATCGCGTCCATAACGATGTCCATGGTGCGCACGCGGGTGACGAACGCCCACTTGGGATCGCTGCTGAGCGTGCGGTTGCCCCAGAGGCGATAGCCGTCGTCGCGAATGATGGTGGCGATGTTCGCGTTGTTGAGCAGATTCGCCCGGCAAGTTTCATCACCGTCCAGAAACTCGATGGGCCGCTTGGTGCCCGTGATGCCCACGAACTCTTTGTTGGACGGCGAGGCCCAGAAGCCGTACTCCGCGTCGGTCCAGGCGAACAAGCCTGCCACCCAGGCGGAGCCCGGCGCATCTATTGTCTTGCTGGCCGCTGTATCCCAGTACTGGACACCGGGGTCGACCATGAAAGAGCGCTTGCCGCCGAAGTTCTTGGCATACGCCATGACCGCTTCGTCTGTGGTGTTGGGGCCATCGAATATCGGCAGCGCCCGCAGTTTATCTGCCAGTGCAGCCATGGCGGTGCCGACCGCCAGGATCGAGCTGTGCTTGGGCGCAATCAGCAGTCGCGGCTGGGCATTGAAGCGGCTCTTGCCGTCGAGCAGTGCCTGGAGCCCGGTACGTGTGCCATCGGCTTTGACACCGCCGATGATGGCGGAGGTCTGCAAGGCTGCATCGTCCAGTTTGGCAACGCCGCACGCAACGATCACCGCCTTGGCCCGCACGTAGACCGCCTGACAGGCTTTGGTGATCGCCGAGTCAGGACCAAACGCTGCAATGGCTTCGCGCTCGGACGTGATCAGCACCAGGTCGTTGACCTTGGCGCTGTTGGACGGAGCCTCGGTAAACGTATCGACCAGACCGATGATCGAGGACGTGGGCAATGAAATGGTACGTGCGCCCGTGTCGACGGCCGTCATCGTCACGCCGTGGAAGAAACTCATAAGACGATCTCCAGAAACTAAAAAACCCCGATTAGCGGGGTTGGTGGTGGAATGCGAGTAGCGGGTAAGAAAACGCCCCGTCAGTGCGGGGCGTTAGGTGCTTTGCTGATCGTCGTCGCTGACGTCCTGCGCGGGGGCTTCCGGCTCGGGCGGCTCGTATACGAACGGATTCGCAGGCGGCGTAGGCCATTCAAAGTCCAGCGGGTAGCCAGGCTTCGTATCGAGCTGGCCGAGCTGCACGCGATACAGACGATACGCATCAATCTCAGCCCTGACAGCGGGCAGCGCTTTGCGCTGGTCGTCGGTCGCCATATCCAGTGACACGGCGTCCTGCAACTCCTCGTACTGATTGACCAGCTCGTCAATACGGGCAGTGGCCGCAGCCGAACGGTCGCCACGAGCGCACATGACCTGCACACGCACCAGCTCAATCGGCGTGTCTTGAACCGGGCCAAACTCACCCGCCAGGGCTCGTTCGTAAAGTTCTACACCGTGGGGCTCAGGATCGTGGGGAGACGCCGTGAACGGTAACTCCCCATGTGTTTCCTCCAGCCCCTCGAAAACCACCATCAATTCGATGGTAGCGCGGGCCTGAGAAGACCAGTACGGATTGCGGGCATTTAATACATTGGACATAGTTAGACCTACTGAATTCGTTGAAAGAGCGTGCGCTCTGTATTGTTGAAAGCACCATGGGCGCGCCAAACACCTATTGCGATAGCGCCGGAGTTGCTGCTTGTGCCGTCACCCACAGCAGTGGAACTGAAAATAAGGTTAGAGCCGGGGACTGAAGTGCCCTGGTTAATTGAATTTCCGTAGGCGGTAATGACTCGCGCAAATGCGTATTGCCCAATGCCGGTAAGCCCCTGCGCCGCCACTTTGGCCCCGAGATTCAGGTCGCTGACCAGATAGTAAACCGCACTGTCGGCAGCGCGCCGCATGTAGGGCGCAGCTGTATTATCTCCTGCAAAGCCCACATGCGTGATTGAGTCAGCGACAGGCCGTGTCGCAACGCGCGTGTCAGTTTCGGCCTTTGTGTAAACATCGGCCTTGGCATAAACCTCAGTTTTTAGAGGCCGCTCCATATCACGAGCATCTGTTTCATTCTTGGTGTAGGCATCGGTAATGCCGTAAGCAAACAACGTGCTGCCGACGTTGGCTTTTTTGGACGGATCAAAGTTGCCGGAATACCAGAGATTCCCGAAGTCGGTGTTATCGACCGCCAACTTAACCTGACCTGCGGACGTATATCCGATCTTGATCAGGTTGTTTAACTGGCCTGCACCCGTGCCTTGCTGGACAGGAACAAAGCCAAGCTTTGTCTGAAGAAAATACGTCGTGTTGTCACTGGCGCGGCGCATATAGGGCGACGCAGGGTCGTTGGCCGCAAGCCCAATGTTCGTGATGCTGTCCGCCAACGGTCGTTGCGAATCCCGCGCATCGGTTTCAGCCTTGGTGTAGACATCGGCTTTGGCATAGACCTCTGTCCTTAAAGCCCGCTCGGACACTCGCTGGTCAACCTCCGCCTTGGTGTAGGCATCGGTGATGCCGTAAGCAAACAACGTGCTGCCCACGTTGGCCTTGGTGGCAGGATCAAAGTTGCCCGAATACCAGAGGTTGCCTAAATCAGTATTATCGACCGCCGCCTTAAGCCCGCTACCCGACCAGCCGAGCCTGACCTGATTGTTCAGTTGGCCCGCGCCAGTGCCCTGCTGCACAGGAACAAACCCGAGCTTGGGCTGTAACGCCGCCACCCGCGCATCAATTTCCGTCTTGCTGTAAGCATCAGCGATACCGTAACCGCCCAGGGTGGTCGGGTTGAAACCGGCCATCACCAGGCCGCGTCGGTCTACCGTGACCCTGTTGTAAGTACCGGGTAAAACGCCAGTCGGACCTGCCACTTGCTCGAACGCCAGCGCAGTCGTACCCAAGGTAATTGGCGCGTTTGTGGTCAACTGCCAGAGCGTGTCGAACAACGCGTCACCCTGCTCGACGCTAACCATCAGGTTAGGTGTCACCTCCACGCTCACATCCGCGTCAACAACGCGTAACCAGGCACCACCCGCAACGACCGAGTACAAACCATTATCTTTGCCGCTGGCCTGATTTTTCACCAGTACCCGGTCGCCTGCGACAAGCGCAACGCCGTCGACCGACTGGATGCCAGCAAGGACCACCGGGCCGGTCGTGGCAGCACGAACCGATTGTTTATTGTCGAGCCTGGAAAGCTCTTCCTGAATCCGCAGGTCCACAAAGGAACGTGTGGCCAGCACAACCGTTGGGTCAATACGCAGCTCGACGTTGCTGGTGTTGCTGACCAGCAGGTTGATGCGCACGATCTGCGTGCGCCCAGATCCCTGTGCCAGCAAAGGTTTGAAGGACGGCGCGCAGTTCGCAACCGCCACCAGATCCCCGTCCGTGTCGTACAGGCCAATTTCACGAATCCAGAAGCCGCCCACCTCTGCCGGGATAACCTGCTCGGCGATGATGATCGCGTTGTTGGCTGGATCAACCTTGAGCTGATTGAGCGGTGCACGGCGGCGTTCGTTGATCAGTTTTTTCTGTGAAGCATCGGGCACAGGGTCGGTGCCATTGGCATCCCCCACACCCATTTGAGCTATTTTCCAAGGCACGCCGAGGGCATCGGCGTTGGCCTGCTTGGCCGCACCGACATTAGTCAGGGTGGCAAAGAATTGCGAAGTCTGATCGATCATGCGAAGACATCCAGAGTATCGATAGTGGTTTCACGCCCACCCAGCCCCATATGCCCCGAGACTTCAATGTCACGCGGCACAGGTGGGTAAACATCGATTTCGTCGCCTTCAGAGACCGAAGCGGCGAGGTAGAAACGGCCGGTCGTTTCAAGGCTGATGGCCAGTTCCAGCATGTGACGGCTGACAGGCTTGGCGTCATCGATCAGGGCCGTCAGTTCCTGATACATCTCCTCGGTGATGCCGGTGTCCAGCACCCCCACCTTGAGCGCAAAAGTACCGGGGATTCCCTCAGGTACGGTCTGCCACCACTCCAGGACATCAATGAGGTAGCCCAGCGGCTCAACCACTCGGCGTATTGCACCGATTGTCCCTTTGCGTTCATGGATGAAGAACGACGCGGCGATGGCTGCCCGCTTTACCGGCTCAGACCAGGCTTCATCCCAGCGGTCTACCGACCAGGCCCACGCAAGGTGATAGAGCAAGTGCGCGGGACAGGTCTGTGGGTTGTAAAGCGTGCGCAAAGGGATCTTTGTGACTTCATCCGTGGCAACCTCAATGGCACGCTCAAGCGGGGAACTGTTGAGGGGGAGCAAGCTGGTCATCTCAACTACCCCGCGTCACGGTGAACGCTTCGCACCAGGCGGCCTGCGCCTTGGTCGGGCGGATGTCCGCCCAGCCCTGCAGATCCACCCGACTGACACCGCTGATGTGCAGCTGCGCGTCAATGCCAGATCGAGCCACCTCAAGGCCCAGGCGTCTCCTGGGGTTGATCCAGGCTCCCAGCCGGTTCTTGCATTCAGCCAGGGTGGCCTCGGTCTCAGGCCCGCTTCCCACCATGTGGATGACAGCGTTGATGCGGAAAGGCAGGATCTCAGCGCTCTGAACAATCAGGCGATCCCCCAAGGGGCGCACATCCTCGTCACTGAGGTTGAGCCGAACCGTCTCCAGCAGATCCGCTGACGCCACACCACTGCCTTCCAACGCGAGCACCGTAACCACCACGACTGCCGGGGTTGGGCTTTCCGCTGTAGCGTCGGCCACCTGACCAGAGGCGTTGCGCGCGTGAAGGATGTAACTGTTACGCGGGCCAGCAGTGGTCAGCCCCTCGTAAGCAAGCTGCACCCGCTCCCGAAGCGCATCGTCCTCTTCCATGACAGCTGCAGTAGGCGGCACTGCAACAGGGTCCGCTGCCTGTATCTCCAGACGTTTGAGATTGACGTTGGCTGCCAACTGATCAAGGTCGGCTTTCTGGGCGTATGCCAGCATCAAAGACTTTGCCGCATCGTTGACACGCGCCCGGTTCTGAAGTCGCCTGTAAGCCCCCAGCTCGAGCAATTTGGTGACCGGGTCGCTTTCCAGCAAGGCGCTCCAGTTGTCACCCATGTATTCGCGAAAGGCGGATAGCTCGCCCTGATACTCTTCTTCAAAGTCCAGGTCCTCAAGGACTTGCGGCGCTGGCAGCGCCGACAGTTCAATCAAGCTCACGCCGTCACCTCCAACACTGCATTGTCACCCAGATACGTCCCCTGCACTTCCAAGGTGACCTGGCCGTTCAGGACCGCAATCACCCTGACACGCTCAAGCCTCAGGCGAGGTTCCCAGCGCCCGAGCGATCTGGCCACCTCGGCCTGCACCGCACTTTTCCAGCCATCGTTCACAGGCAGGTCGACAAAGCGCCGGATCTTGCTGCCGTACTCCGGGCGCATTCGGCGGCTGCCGACGGGAGTGCCAAGAATGTCTTCGATGGACTGCCGCAGGTGCGCCAGGCCGGAGACAGGCTGACCGGTACGGCGATCCATTCCGATCATGAATTACTCCAGCGGTTCAAGGTCCGGGTGTGCACGCAGGTACTCCAGCGCGACGGTGTCATCTGCCTGCGCCGTGGCAATGCCCTTGGCGACAGCCAGGGTGCGGGCATCCGGCAGAATCAGCGTGCGCGAGGTGAACAGCGTGTCTCGATACATCCGCCCCGCTACAGCGAGCGCTGAAGGAGGCACGGCGTCCGGGACTGATTCAGCCGTAGGTGTGACCTGGCCGGTTGGTGCTGCCGGTTGATCAACAGAAGTCTTATCGATTTTTACGGTCGCCATGGGTTATCTCCAGACATTAAAAAGCCCGCAGTGCGGGCCGGGTCAGTGCTTGTGGTTGGCAGTGTTGCCACCGGTATCGATGATCTGGCCCCCGCCGCGAATATCACCGGCGACGGCGAGCGTTCCGCTGATCGTGACATTGCCATCCAAGGTGATCGTGGCGGCTTTTGCGGTGATCGCACTGTCGGTAACGACGGCCGAGCTGGCCCCGACCTTGATCGTCACCGTTCCGCCAGGCAGATCAATCGTGTACGTCTTGGCCTGCCAGTCGTAGATCAGGGAGCCGCCGTCGTCAAAGCGCCAGACTTCGACATGGTCGCGGTTATCAGGCTGGGCACCGGCATTGCCATACAGCCCAGGAATGAATGTGCCTTGCGACACGTCACCGCTGGCACTGAGCAACGTGCCCTGCTCACCAAGGGTCGGTGCCCGCCAGTGCCTTGCCTTGCCGGCCGCAACGCTGTGCCAGCGAACCCAGGCGCTGACCCAATCACCATCCGAAACGCGGCATACCGGAGGTGACGCGGCCAGGTCCAGTGCAACGACATAGCAATCCTTCACAACACCGGCCAGCATGCGGTCATGTTCAGCTGAGGCGTAACTCATCACATGTCCTCGGGCGACTGATACTGGCCTTCGTTGTCACGCCCGGTGTCGGGACTGAACGCGAACACCAGAGTGCCGGGCGGCTCATTTGGCCAAGGCCATTCCTCTTCGCCGAGGTAGATGCCTTGGGTCCACTCGACCACCCAGACCGCATAACCGTCCAGTTCCGGCCTCGACCAGTCCTGTGCGGCTCTGACGAACTCGGCGGGCTCGACCTCAAGCCCCCAGGTCTGCAACCTCAGCAGAACAGCCAGTTGCGAGGCCGCAAAGGCTGCCTGCTGCTGGCAATGCTCGCGCTCGGACCCCACGATCACCCGTGCTTCAAACCGGGCAATCAAGGCCGTTTCTCCTGTGCCCTGATCAATGCCTGGCTCAAACTCCACCAGTTCGATCAACACAGCCGGGACGGCGACTTGCTGAAGCATATCCGGCATGGTGCCGACATATTCAAGCCCGGCAATCGAGGCCCTGATGTGTTGTTCAATGGCTTCGTACAGTGAGTCAAGATTGAAAACTTCATCAGGCACGGGCAGTTCCTTTCAGGTACTTCATCAGCTCGTAGTTGAATTCCTGCTTGAGGATCTCCAACAGGCGTTCGTCGGCCTGTTTCACCCAGCTATCGAAGTGGGGCCTGGCCTCTTCCAGAGACACTTTGGCTTTGGCCAACGGAAAGCGGCTGCCGTTTTCTTCTATGAAGCCGGAGCGACGTTTGCCTTGTCTTGTTTCGGCGTAGGCACCTGAGTCGAAATGCTTGCTCGCGGTACGGATCCAGATATCAGGACTGCCGCCGTAAACCGTCTTAAAGAACGCGCCCTGATAACGGCGACCGGCCACGGATACGCCGGTACGGCTCTGCCGCGCACGGCCGATACGACTGGCAGAAATGGCATCCAGACCGAACCAAAGCTTACCGCGCATCGTGCCACCGCTGACCGGGTAGGCCCGAAGGCGTTGCCGAACGGCTGCGACCGCGATGCGCTCTTGCCGACCGACAGTCCTGGCAATGTGCGTTCGCAACCAACGAAGCGTCTTGTTGATGGCACGACGCTGAGCCGCTATCGCCGCCTTGGGAACCGCCGCTGCAAAGTCCTTGAACGCGTCCAGATCCGCCGAGGATGGCTGCAAGGTGATCATGCCGTCCTTGGCCGATTGCTTGTAGAAGCTGCCTACGCTCATGGGTTAATCCTCAAAATCAACGTCACCAGCGCATCCCCACCAGGCTCTTGGCGGATCAGCGTGTACGTGCCACCACCGTCCTGCACGGGCAGATCGATGCGCACCTGCTGCCGCTCGACAACGCCCTGCGCGTCGGCTACCCGAATCACCAGGTGCGGCTCGCGCAGCCCGGTATTGATCCGGCCCAGCTTGGGTTGCAGCCACGGTGCCGAGAACATGCCCGCCACCTCGCGCCCCTCAATGAACGCCGTGTCGCTCAGTACATCGAACACGGCGTCATCGAGAGTCCCGATCAAGTCACGGAACGCCATGACTACAGCGTCAGGCGGATCTGCGCCCGAGGTCGGGTGCAAAGGTGCAGCGGGTTGGACTGAGCTTCGCCCGCCACGCCCTTGCCGAACGGCAGCGTCTCCAGCTTGCTGTAGTACGGGATGCCCTGAGTGTTGACCGTTTCCATGTAGTCCGCTGGAGCGAAGGCCGAGATGTACAAGTCCGGTACGCCCTCAGGCACGAGCAGCGCCTCGTCGTCATTCACGAAAGCGATACCGGCGACCTTGCCACGGTAGCGCTCCCAGACGATGCCACCGAACTCGAAACTTTCTCGGGCATCACCCCGCAGCTCCGACGCCTGCGCCGAGTTGAGGTAGGTTTCTTTGACCGACTTGTGAACGATCAGCTTGTTCCAGAAGTTCTTGCCGCAGAACGCTCGCGAGCCGGTGCTGGTCACGCTGCCGAGTGCGTCCTCTTGCATGTCCAGCGCTTCGCCCGCTTTGACGCGCAACTCGGTACCTGCGTCGTTCAGGCCCATGGACAGGCTCTGACGCTGGACACCAAAGGCCGCGTAGATGTCCAGCAGCACGGTTTTGCCGTCCGCATCCAGCACTTTGCCATTGAGTGCGCCCATGCGCTGGAACTCGTGCGTGGCGTCGAGCTGGCGGCGTGCACGGGCCAGCCGGGTGTTGATCACGTCCTGAACAGCCTGCAGTTCAGTACGGGAACCGAATGCGCGAATGCCTTGAATCTCATCCGCCCGGATCGTGAAGCGCTCCGGCAGGTGGACGGTGTTGAACGGGATCATCTGACGCTTGGTACCGGTGACCACAAGACCGGAGCTACCACGCTCACCAGCCGGGACCAGCGCCAGGGTGTCGCCGTCCTTTTCGATCTGCACCGTCAGGGTCGCGATGCCCTCTTCCTGAAACAGACCGAGGCCACTGATGCGACCGGGCAGGTACGGTTGTTCGTTGATGGCAGCGGTGAGTGTGGAGACGCTGAATGCTTCGTCGTCGAAAATGGCGATATCGGCCATGAGGGTATTCTCCAGAAAAACGAAACCCCGCAAATGGCGGGGTCGGATAAACGAAAATGAATCAGGTTTGTGGCCGATAGATCGATCAGCGAAGGATGATGAACTGCTTGGCAAGCGCCTTCTCAGCGTCCAGATCCAGACCGGTCAGCAGCGTTTCAGCAACCTCTGCCAGACGTACGACGGCTCGGCCACGCCGAACAATGTCGGACTCAGGAAGCGGTGCGAAAAGAATCGCTGCGGCGATCTCGCTGCCGTCTTCGGCGGTTGGGTCGTAAGGGGCGAACTCACCCGAAGCGGTCACCAAGCCCAACAGCTGGCCCGCATTCAGGGCCTCACTGGCTGCCACGTTGATCGACTCTCGCGAGATGTTTCCGGCACCTTCGGAGAGAAGGAATTCACCGGCATGGATAGGCTCCATTTTGATGGTCATGGACGTGCTCCTGTAGAGGTCGGTTTCTTGCCACCCTGCGCCGCCCTGCGGGCCGCGTAGATGTCGTGGTGATCGGGTTGTCTGGCCTGAACCTTGGCCGGTGGATCGTCCTGCAGCGGCAGGCTGTTATCGATTTCAAAGCCCTTGCCGCTGCTGACCAGCGTCTCAAACAGACGCGCCTGAACGGCCTGCTTGTCCAGACCTGCGCTGACGAATTCGGCGGTCAGCTCCGGCAAGCGAGCCGCCACACAAAGGTCGCGCACGCCCTTGGCCTGGGTGATAGCCGCCTGCACCGTTGCTTGATCGGCAAGCTTGGTGGACGCAATCAAAGGCTCGATCAGGTTGTTGATGCCCGCCGCGCCGCAAGCTTTCGTAATCATCAGCGCCAAGGCGGATGCATCAGCCGGTTCAGGATCAGTTGGTGGATCAGTTTTCTCTGGCTCAGGCTCAACGGCGTTGAGCTGATCCAGCAAGGCCTTTGGCGTCTGGCGGAACCGCTGTATGGCAGCCCCCTGCCCCAGGCAGGCTTTGACCTCTACTCCCGCCCCGATCTCGTCGGCCAGGCCAAGCGCCAGTGCTTCCGGCGCGGTGAGCCAGGTTTCAGCGTTGACCATGCGCCGCAGCTCGACCTCGTCGATGTCCGGCGACTTGGCCTTGTACGCCGCAATGATGGCTTCCAGCGTCTGGTCCAGCACATCGGCGACCTTGCGCAGGTCCTCGGCATCACCGGCTGTGTAGGTCCACGGGTTGTGGATCATCAACATGGCGTTGGACGCCATGACCATGCGGTGTGCGCCACACGCGGCAACACTCCCGGCACTGGCCGCCAGCGCGTCAATCCGCGCCGTGCAGCGCTCACCCAGCCGGTTCAGCGCATTGTGAATTGCCAGCCCGTCGAACAGGTCGCCACCGATGGTGTTGAACGCAGCCACGATGGGCGACACGCCGTCATCAATGGCTTTCAGGTCCTGAATGAACTGATTGGCCGTAATGCCCCAGCCGCCGATCTCACCGTAGATGTAGATCTCGATGGTGGTCTGCTCGGCCTGGGTTTCAGCCTTGATGCGGTACCAGTTCTGGTCCTCGACCGCCAAGGCAACTGGGGCCTTGTTGAAAATGCGAAACGGTAACAGCGGTTTCATGGGTTCTCCTTCTCGTCGGGGTCCTCATCGAACGCCGACAAGGTGCTGTAGTTGAGGCCCAGTCCACGGGCTCGGGCCGCATCGGCGGCGTTTTCTTCATCCACGATCTCGGCATCGGTGCCGGTGCGCAGGCACATCTCACTGCGCGAGGCCAGGCCAGCGTTGATTTCCATCGTCCTTGATTGCACGTCCTGCACCGGGTGGATGTAGGACCAGCCTTGCGGTACCCAGCGCGTGCGCAGGTATTCACGGCGGCGTGCTGCGTAGTCGTCCAGTTGCAAAGCACCCGACAACACCGCCATGTCCATCCACGCCGCCCGGACGGGACGGCACAGTTGGTGGACATACACGCTGAACTGCAGCTGCTCCAGACGCCGACGAAACTCGTTGAGCACCACCCGGATGGTGCGGTCGTTGACGCCGCGCATGTCGCCGGTCATCAACTCATAGGGCAGCCCCGCACCGGCGGCTGCCGCCATAAGCTGCTGCCGCATGAAGTCGGGATAGTTATTGCCGCCATCAGGCGGTGTCGAGAATTCGACCTCCTCCCCCGGCAGCAGCTCCTGCATCGTGCCTGGCTCCAGCGCGACCATCGGCGTGAAGCCGTCGCCTCCGATCTTGATCGGCGCGCCCGTCAACGGGTCGAGCATGGGCGGACCGTCAGCAGAAGGCTTGCGGATGAAGCCCGCGAACAGGTTGGCTACCTCCTGACGGAACAGGACAGCATCGTCGAAGTTGTCCAGGCTGCGCAGTCTCTTGAGCACTGGTGCAAGCCGAGGAACACCGCGAAGCTGACCGGGCTCCACCGGCTCAAAGATGTGCAGCATCTGGCTGGCCGGGATACGCACCAGCATGTTGTAACCGGCGTTGATAGAGGTCATGTCACTGGGATGTGAGCGATAACACCAGTAGGCCACCCGCTTGCCGAATCCGTTGAATTCGATCCCGGCGCGGATGATGTTGCCGGTGCTGGTCACCTCAAACTTGTCATGCGGAACAAACTCAGGTGCCAGGCATTGCAACTGCAAGGGCACCGCTAAGCCGTCATCCATCCGCCTGGGCCGTAACCGGACGAAGCATTCGCCCGACTGCTCGACCGTCCGCGCGATCAAGGCTTGCTGGCCGTAGAAGTCGGTCAACTGATCGGCATCAGACTCGTCTACCCAGTCTTCCCACGTCTCCTGAAAGATACGGCGCAATTCCTTGTCCGCGATCCTCGGCTGCGGGGTGATGCCGGTGCCGATCAGGTTGCTGACCCTGCGATCAATCGCGTTGGCCGCGTAAGGGTCATTGCGCACTGCGGCTCTGGAGCGGGAGCGCAAGTTGCGCAGCGCGGGCATGATCAGGCTGTTGACGCCGGTATCAGGTGCGTCCCATGTGGCCGATCGGCGACCGTCGGCAGCGCCTTCGTAACTGGCCTTCATGCGCTCGGGCAGGACGAAGCCGGAACGTGTCAGGGTGGGGTAACGAGTACTCACAGGCCCTTGCCCCCATGGTAAAGACGGACAACGCGGGAGCGCGGACCGGCAGCGTTGGTCAGGCTGGTGCGGATCAGATCGCGAGCCTGGATCAGCTCATCAACCGAGCGGTACTCGACCGTCCGATCTGCGTAACGCACGATCTTCTCGCCACGCCCTATCGCTGCCTCGACGGCATCAAGGTGCTTCTGGGTGTAAGCCATATCAACGTCTCTTCAGATAGCCGCTGGTGGAAGCACGGCGTTGCGGGGGTTGCGGGGCCGGACGCGCCGGTGCTTGAACGGCAGCAGCAGCCACAGGCTGGGGTCGAGGTTCCGGCTTCGGTTCAGGTCTAGGCTCGACACTCAGGCGCTCGGCCACAGGGGCTTTTGCGTGACCGGTGTCGTCGAACAGACCGGCTTGAGCCAAGGCATTTTTGAGCCTGCCCCAGTCATGCTCGCCGTATCGATGCAGCCCCAGGTAATGCGCCATCGCCAGGCTGTACACCAGCAAGTCCAGCGCTTCGTTGCGCTCTGCCTTGCCCTTCACCCACTCGATGCGTTTGAAGCCTTTGACGTAGCGAGTAACCTTGCGTTCGGCGACGCATTGGGCAAAGAAGTCATCGGGCAAATCCTTGGGGAAATGCAACGCGCCCGGCCCGCTTTCCAAGTGGTAGCGGTTGTAGATCCAGTCCTTTGCGGTGTCGGTACCCACCATCCAAAGCTCCGCACCGTTGCGCTCGGTCTGGCCTTTCCACGTCACGTCCACCAGTGAGGGACGTTGAGCGATAACCGGCTTGCCGGGTTTGCTTGCGCCTTTGATGGCGAAGACATTGCGCCAACGCCGAACGCGACAGAACTGATAGACCTCGTGGGTGTGGTGTCCACCGGAGTCGACAGCAGTTGCCAGGATCGCCAAGCTGACGCCACAAGGATGGCGGTAACGCTCTTTGAGTTTTTCGTCCAGTGCCAGCCAGGTGCGATCATCGGCGGGGTCGCCCATGATCACCTGAAAGTCGACGATCCAGCGCTCCATGCCCTCGCCACAACCTACGACCATCATTTCAAGACGGTTAGCCTGCACGTCGACTGCAGACACCAGCGACAGAACACCAGTGGGCATGGTGCCCAACACGTAGTCTTCCAGCAGGGCTCTGGCTTGCAGCACCGCGGCTTTTGTTTGCTCTTGTGCGCTGTCCCATACCTTGGCAAGGCGGGTGTTGTAAAACACCTGCATGGGCTCAAGGTCGCCGCGATCCTGAGCCTTTTTGGCCTTCTCATATTGCTTGGCCAGTGATGACCAACTCTGCCAGCCCAGCGGGGCATACAACGCATTGAGGTGGAAACCCACCGTCTCACCGTCCCCGTCGGCATGTGAACGCCATTCGCCACGGGCGAGCATGTCACCCTTGTGAAACTCCTCGATCAGTACGTCGCAGTCAGGCCCGGCGCACTGGTAATGTACGGTGCTGAAATCAGGCGAGTACAGCAGGCGTTCCCACTCCAGGGTTTGCATGTGCCCACACGATGGGCATGGCACGTAGTAGTAGCGCTGGTCGCTGGTGGAGAACAGATCATCAATCCGCGATGCGCCCTTGATGGTCGGCGAGCTGGAGAAGTAAAACTTGGCGTTGCGGCCGAAGGTACTGCCCCGCGTCTCGGCCAGTTCTATCGGATCACCCTCATCATCAACGTCCACATCCCAGCGATCCACCTCGTCGCCGTAGACGAACCGAGCAGACAGCTCAGCAAGGTTCGCCGCAGAACCGGCTGTGGTGGCGAACAACGCCCCGCCTTCAAACTCTTTGGTGTCCATCGTGTTGCGTGCGTCACGCGAGCGCGGTGAGGCCACACGTTCGCGCAAGACCGGAGTGGCATTGATGGTCTTGCTGATCCGCGCTGACACTCGCTTCGCCAGGCTCAGGCTGGGCAGCAATGTCAGGATGTTTGAAGGCGACATGTGAATCAGCGCGCCGATCCAGTTCAAAGCGATCTGGGTTTTCATCAACTGCGACGCCACCATTGTGACGACCCGTTTGCAGGGGTGAGCCGGTGACAGGCACCGCATGGGCTCGCGGGCATAGGGTGTCCGGGCCGTTCGATATTGGCCGGGCTCTGCGGCTCCAGTGTCACGCGGGATGCGCATGTACTCATCGGCCCATTCATCGACCCAAAGCTCCGGGTCGGGCTCAAGCCCACGGCAATACGCCTCGCGGTACACCTCGGCACCGTCTGCGTATCCAGTGGGCATAGGTCTATTTCTCGGTCATGGCGTGTTCAAGGTCGGCGGTGGTCATGCGGGCGGCATCCTCAAAGATGCGGCGAAATGCGCCGGTCAGGTGTTTTTCGATTTGCCAGGGGTCAGTCATTGCAGCCAGCTCCGGGGCCAGTTGCGGAGAAAGGCCGAACATCAGGTCGCGCACGGTGCGGCCAGCGGTGAAGGCGGCTTTTGAAACCGCTTCCCGCACAACCAGATTGCCTTGAACCTTGTGGAACTCAGCCTCGGCCAACTGCCCGAGGTAGAACTCGCGGTGCGCTCGGGACTTCTGAAAGTCCGGGCCTTTGTTTGGGGGCTGCACCGCAGGTGTTTCGGCGCTCGGCAGAACTTGGCTGTAAACGTCGCGATCAACACGCCCCTCTTCATGGCGAGCCGCGACAGCGGCCTTGCTCGGATCAGCGGATTCGGCCAGCAGCGCTTCGGTGGCTTCCAGATCGATCTTGCCGTCCGGAGTGAGAACCAGGCGTTCCTGCTTTGCCAGTTTGGAAACGTAGGATTTGGCCCAGCCGCGCCGTGCTGCGAAGTCCGACTTGCTGATCACTGTCATGCTGAAATGTCCTGTTCACCCAATGAATATGGGGTGTTCACCTGTTCACCGTAGTTCACTAAGCTGGTGAACCGTCCGCTAACCAAATCCCGCGAGTCCGCAGCCCCGTGTACCCCGAATACCCCTAGGGTCCCCCCTCTCTCGGGGCGCACCAAAACAGGTCATTCGGCCCGAAACGCCGAGATGACGAGCCAGGCGCGGGTGGACGTGTGTAGATCCACGACCTACTTGCTCTGGCTGCGCAGGATCTGCGCGTCGACCTGATCGGCGCAGGTGTCGAGCAGCTTGATGGCCTGATCCTTCAGCTCCCAGACGTCGCCGTTCGAACGAAGGTCAGCCTCATCGGCGTTGATGCGTTCGCAAGGAACCAATTCAGGGGGTTCGATTCGGACTGCTGATGTTTTTGTTACCACCACCGGCTTTGCCGCGCAGGCCGTCAGGCAAAGGCTGAGAAGCCCAATCACGAACGGGCTTGCTGTTGCGCTTGAGGTCTTCAAATTCTTTCCTCGCCTGTTTGGCTTTGTTTTCGCTGGCCTTGATCCGTTGATTCAAGTCCTTCAGGTAGGCCGCATTACGCTGGGCCTCGGCACGCAACGTGGTGATGGTGGCCTCGCTTTCGAGGTTGGCGTCGAGCGCTTTCTTCTTGGCCGTGGCTTCCACTTCCACTTCGCCGCGCAATGCGACGACCCGGTACTGCTGAATACCGACGAGCAGTACGCCCACCAGCGCGATGATGATTGCAGCAGCGATAGCCTTCATAGGGAATCCACCTTCCGGCCAATGAAACGGGCCACCAATTCGCGAATGGCCGTAACGCCAAGAAAGCCAATCGTTCCACCTGCCGCTACCGATAAGCTGGGCGGCCAGGTCATCCACTCAATCAGGCTGGACGCGACCAGACTCAACGAACCGCAGATCAGCGCTTCGAACAAGATCCGGCGCTTACTGGTTTCTTTGGCGTCGTAGAGGATGCGCAGTAGAGAAACGACGATGGCCATGATCATGCCCTGCCACAGTGGATTTGAAATGGCCGCCACGATCCTGGCCCACGTATCTGGTTTGTCGGGCATGGTGCGCATCCGGTTACCCCCTTAGGGGTGAGCTGAAAAACAAAAAACCCGGCGCATTGGCCGGGTTTGATTGTTAGTGCGTTAGCCGCTATGCGGTCGCACCTATCGAAGATGACTACTTTTTACAGGTGGATTCCGGTGGCAGCAAGCCAGTATTAATGCCACCGACGAATATGTAGGCAACACAGCACCAACGCCCCGGCAATGTAGACGAATACCCTCAATCGGCCATTCGCTTTTTTTGCCCCTGTCCCACTGTCCCACTAGGCTAGAGACAGGTGGGACGCTTGAAGCCCCCGAAAACAAAGCGTTGTCCCACTGTCCTACCTTTATTGTTATTTCTCCGTGTAAAGAGAGAGTATTTAAACGCACGCTGACGCGCGCATAGCGCGTGATGGTGCCCGCTACGCTACATGTGGGAATGCTGGTTAAAGGTGGGACAGTGGGACGGAGCAACGCAGACGGGGCTAAAACCCGTCCCACCGCGTAGATAGGCAGTGGGACGAGGTAGGACAAGCGGGAAATAGCGAGCCCCCTCAAGCAGCCTTACCCCACAGCAGCCCTTGAATGCTCAGGTGTGCTTGATGCAGCCGGTCATAGTAGGTCTGCCGACTGCAGCCGCAGTGGGTGATTTTTTGATGCAGGAAACTGTCGCTGTTGCAGTAATGCTCACGCACGACCAACGCCAGCTCGGGTGCCAGGTGCTTGTTGACGATCAGCTCTATGTCGGCAGACTCATCCAGCAGAACACGGCTGCCCCGCGTACCGCGTATCAGCTCCCCTTTGCACTCCATCAGCATGGCGATCATATTCCCGCCTGCAGCGGTTCCACCCGACGCAGGGGAATGCAGGTCTTCAGCCCAAAGTTTCAACATCGCATCAATTCGTTTAATCATCGAAGCACGGCTCATCAAACTTCTCGACAACCAGATCTGACGTCCGGCCCCAGTTCGCGGGCTTTTTGTATACCCACTGTCGTAAGCCACTCTTCGACAGCACCGATGATCGCGCCCGCTTCCACCCCAGGCGGTGCATGATTGCGCCGACGCGCATCTGCTCTGGCTTGCCCCAGTGCCCAGCATCAAGCTTCAGCGCTGTGCCCAACAGCTCATTACCGCTGGTGGTTTCGCCGATCTGTGACTCTTCCAGCCAATTCAGAATCAGCCCTTCCCACTCGTCGACCACGAAGCGCTCGTCCTGTGCCTCGGCAAACATGGACGACTCGTCACGATTGACCCACCAGATCTCGCCTGCCTGGAAGCAAAACATCGCCTCAGCCCACAACTGATCACGTATTTCACGTAGTTGCTCAAGTTCGACCTTCGTACAAGCAACAGGCCAGTAGCGTCGGTTGCCGGTCGCGTCCTTAAGGTATTCTTCTTGGTTGGTCGTACCCACGAAAACACACTGGCGTGGCACGTCGTTTGTTCTCCGGCCATAGCTTTCTCGGTAGGTGTCTGTCGAAGCAGAGAAGAACTGCTTGGCCTTGGTACTCTCGGCCTTGTTGAAGCTGTCCAGCTCGCCCAGTTCGACAATCCACTTGCCACGAATAGCCTGAAAGCCATCCTTGTCGCCGAGCGCAAAGGGGGTGTCCATGAACCAGTCGCCCCCGAGGATGCTCATCGCGGTTGACTTACCAGCGCCCTGTGCGCCTTCAAGGATCAGGACCGAGTCAGCCTTACAGCCAGGCCGCATCACCCTCGCGACCGCCGAGATCATCCACCGTTTACCGACCTTCTTGACGTACTCAGAGGGTTCTACCCCCATGACATCGATGAGCCATTGTTCCAATCGCGGCACTTGATCCCACTCAAGCTTCTGCAGGTACTCACGCACTGGGTGAAAGGCGTGGTCGTGAGCAACAATGCTCACCGCCTCGATGACGCTGGAAGCTTTGACCCGAAGGTTGTAGACCTGAGCAAGCCACTTCATGACCCGCATATCATCGATATCAGCCCAGTCGCCAGTACCACCGCCGTAAGGCGCGGCCCGCAACTTGACGATCTTGGAACTGAAGGCACTGAAGCTGATGACACCAGCCCAGCGTTCGTCGTTGCCGAGTATCAGCTCGATATTCTGCATATGGGCAATGAGCGCGCCGTTCTCACTGCGTGCCAACTGGTCTTTCCAACCACCTGCTGCAGGGGGCCTGACGACCGCTAACACCTGACGGCGGACGGCCTCTAAACCCTCGGCGACATGTAGATCATTGAAGTCAGTCCATTTGTCATGACGCTCAACCGAGAAGATAGGCGCAACCACCTGACCACCAACGATCAGGGCGGCGTTGGTAGCCTTTTCCTCGCCCGGGTTCCAAAGCTGCCCATTCGGGCGTTTGGTCTTCCAGTCATCGTCGCGGCAGATGATTATCGGTCGACCGGGAAGACGGTCACGCATCAGCTTGGCGACGGCGAGCAGGTTGCCCGCATCAAAAGCAATGGCGACTCCGTATGAAGTCGCCATGTGCAGGCTAGCGCCAGTGGCGTATCCCTCACAGATCAGTAACGGCTCACCCGGCTCAGGCTCAGGGCCGATCAAATGAAACGCACCTTCCTTTGACATGCCGTAGGGCCAGTAGGATTTGTCACGCCCGGTATCCTGTTGCTTTTCCGGGTAGATCACTTGCAGGCCGACTATCTGATCGCGGGCATTGCTCATCGGGACCAGCACAGCACCTGAACGCGGCGCGTAACGAACACGAAACCCCACGATCTGCTTGCGATCCAAATAGGCGCTTTTGCCTTTATCAGGCATGCGTTTGAACATACCCGTCGCCCGACTGGCCGCACGACGGGAAGCATTAGCGGCGATCTCGGCTGCGCGCCGCTTCGCGTCCTCTTGGCGAACGCGCATGACCTCGCGCTCTTCAGGCGACATTCGACCAGTTTTCACCTTGATCTTCTGCGACTCACCCGAACGCCAGTCACCAAAACTACCGAAGATCAGCGACTCGTTCTTTTCAGTCCGATGCTCGTGAATGACGTACCAACCATTCTTTTCCTTTCCCTTGTCCTGGGATGTCTTGCAACGGGTTAACTTGCCGAACACCAACGGTTGAGCAGGCTCAAGGCCGTAGTCAGCGAATTGCCCCAGCACCTCATCGAGCATGACGGGCCTCACGCAACTCCAACAGGGATTGGCAGGTCAGGCATTGCGTACAACCGGGCAAGGCCATCCGTCGTGCATCGGGAATAGCCTCTTCACAGGTTTCGCAAAAAAGAAACGAGTGAATCGTGAGTAAAGGTTTGGCCGCACGCCGAGCCGCTAGGGCTTGATCTATACGCTCTTGCACCAGGTCATTAGCAAAATCGGCAATGTCAGCCATGGTCAGTACCCCGCGTCGTCTGATTGACGTAGGAGGCGCGGTTGAACAACCCGAGCAAGCCTTGAATGCCTCGGAACACCTGCAGACGTATCTCAGCCAGTTCCTGATCGCTCACGACACCATCGCCGATACTCTTCGCCCACGTCTCGGCAAGATTGGCGACCTGATGGAAGTATTCTGCAATGCCGGTGGTCAACGTCTCTGGCATGTCGTTGGTATAAGCCTCTGCCAACTCCTGCCAAGTCGTATCACCGACCAAGGCATGCACTGCGTCCAGAATACGGCGGTCCTTGGTAAGCTCCAGGATCTCACCGAACTCTTGAATGTTGACTGTGTGGCTCGGGTGAGTCGGTGAAAGCTTGTGTTGCAGGGTGGTGGGGTTTCTGCCCGTGGTGACAGCAATTGCAGCAGCGCCGCCAGGGTAGTCCCTTGCAGCATGGTAAAGCGCCAGATCGAGCGGCAGGATCTCCCGCTGCGCCCGTTCAACACAACTCAGAGCAATTCGGCTCATGGCATTAATCCTTGTAAGTTGCCAGTGCCGCGCAGCATGTAGTGGTGATACATTTGCCGCGTGGCTTGAAAGGGTCCACACGCCGGTCTTACCGGCACCGTGCCGAGGCAAACGATCCGTCGTTTACCCCTGGCGCAACAGCTGCCCGCTCTGTGGTGGAAGAGGCAGCAACTCAAGGCATCCGTGCCTTGAAAACGCGATGAAGACCAACGGATTGCATGTGGTGTGCCCGTCAACCTTAATCGCGGCCCGGCTCCGCTGTGGTGGCGCGTGCTGGGGGAATCAGGGCGATCAAAGTGTCGCCCTTTCTCTCACTTATTGTTTTTGTGTGGTGCTGATGCGTTGAGTAACCATGACGCGTCGAAGGGTTGGCCTCTCTGTGATGCAGCTATCGCAAGTTTTACCGAATAGCTGGTTTCTCCCGTGTACTCAGTTCGAGGTAGACAACCCGAACGTCGCCATTTGTTAAGGGCTTGACTGCTGCGATCACAAATTTTAGCGGCTGCGCCGATTCCCCCTACGGCCTCAAAAGCAAGAGCAATTGCGCTCGGATATTCCGCTGGATCCAACATAACGACCTCGATAATCAACTGCTGGTTGATATTAAATGCCAACTGACTTTTGCGCAAGCCCCGTGCAACCATCAACCTATGGTTGATAAAAATGAATTGCGCGTTGCATTTAGCTCACGCCTGCGAGAAGCATTGAACGATGCTGGGGTTCGCACGCGAGGCAGAGGCGTGGACGTCCATAAACAGCTCAAAGTGATGGGCGTTTTCAAAACGACTCAAGCCATAAGCAAATGGCTAAACGCAGAGGCGATCGCTGAGGCTGACAGCATGGAGGCGCTCTGCTCTTGGCTAGGAATACGCCGTGAATGGCTGGAATATGGGGTAGGCCCGAAGACTAATGACATTCATGTGTACTCCTCGGATCCTAAAAACATCTCCGGGAGCAACATCGTTCCGCTCCCCAACACATCAGGCAAGGTACCGCTTATTTCTTGGGTACAAGCAGGAGCTTGGTGTGAGACGTATTCGAATGTAGAGTCTGAAAGTGCAGAGTCATGGCTATCATGCCCAGTCCCAATAAGCAGTAGCGGGTATGCACTCAAGGTGCGAGGGGACTCAATGACCAATCCAGGTCTTGGCAGAAGCTATCCCGCAGGCTGCATAATTTTCGTCGATCCTGAAGTAGAAGTTCATACAGGCGATAGAGTTATAGCGAGATTGGATAGAACTAACGAAGCGACATTCAAGGTTTTTGTAGAAGATGCAGGACAGCAATTTTTAAAGCCTATAAATCCTCAGTACCCGATAATAAAGATAACTGAAGAAACGCATATTTGCGGCAAGGTCATTGGTTCATTTATCCCCGAATGACCTTAGCTTTAGTATTAGAAATCTAAAGACTCAATGATATCATCAAGTACCTTATCCATTCCGTACTTCATACCGTTTACCAACATATACAAGTCACGAAAAGTATCATAACTTTCCTTGGTTCCCATGTCTTTGCTATTGTATGACACCATGTGATTAAACTCTACCCAATCCTCGTCCCGCATTCCAGCTAGGGATTCTATGCTTTGCCTGCCTGGGTAGTAAAATAAAGCAAAGTGGTCATCTCCTCTCTTAACCGAAGACCACTTATACTTTTTATCAAATATAAAAAAAACTTCACCATCGTTATGCCCTGGCCATACATCCGATATCTTGCTTTGATTGGCAATCATTGCGTTCGCGGCGACTACAATTTTACTCATGGTCTACTCCCTGATATATCATCTATGTTCTGCACATTGAGAGATCTAACTTTCTCTCGAAGCTCGCTGATAAGTGCGCGCTTCTTCTCCTCTGTAAGCGGCTTAGCTTTTCCGACGGGAGGATCGAACACAAGCTCTAACTTCTTAATCTGAACATCCATCAAAATGAGCAGCTTATCATTCCCTCTGATCTGGCCTAAAAGATCGTGAAAAATATTCGATATAGTTTGTGCATTACCAGACTCTGCAGCATTGAAGTTATTCAAAAGCTCTAACTTTTCTTTTATTTCTGAAAGGGTGAGCTGATGAGAATATCCAAACAGCAAAGAAAATGCAGAAGCTATCTCCTTGCGTTTAAATACGAAAATCCCTATCGCAATGCCAGATGCTATTGAGGAGGTAACATCTGCAACGAAACTTACTAAATCAACCCAATCTTTCCATGTCATTCACTGCCTCCTAAGCTTTGGCTATCAGCCGTTTTTCGACCAATCAATTGGGATTCACGAGCATTGACCCGTGGGCAATCTCCACAGGCGTTGAAGGTATACGCATACATGGATCAAGTGCAATATATCAACCTGCGGTTGACTTGACCCACCTTCTGGTTGATATTTGCCTCACTCTTCCACCACAGAGCGAGGCAACACCATGCACACCACAGCAACCCTGCACGTCCATCCCAGGGTCACTGATCCGCTACGCGTCTTCGAGGTGCGTCACCTAGCCAACGTGGCTGGCTGTACCTTCGTCGCCAGCAAGCCCAAGAAGCCTAGCCGTAGTCATCCTGCGCCCTTCGATCCGAACGACGGAGGGCACGCGGCATGAGCAGATACAAACTCGATGCCAAAACACTGGCCTTGCTCAAAGCGCAGGCCAAGCTCACTGAAACGTTCAACCACACCGTTCGCTCCACAAAAAGTGGTGCCCTGCCCTTTCGCCTCAAGGTCGAACACGCCTCCGCGGAAACCCAGTTCAGGGTCGAGGTGGGTAATCAACGCCACTCCCTGACGCTGCCAAACACCCCAAAGATGCACCTCCTGCTGGCAGCTTTTATCGAAGAGATAGCTAACGGTCCGCTCGATCTAGGCACATCCGCAGCAAAGCGCATCGATGGAAAATACAACCTCCTCGACGAGCAACTGAGTCTGCAAGTCTTCGATCTGGTACGCAGGGGCGGCATGCTAAGCCTGGACGTTGGGCTTGAACAGCCCATCCATGTCTCGATTCATCGCAACAAAACCCGTACAGCAGCAACGACCCTTATGACTATCGGAGTCAGGCAGCCTCGGACCAAGTGCTTCACGCTGTCCGGTCCAGATGCCGAAATCCATGAAAAGGTTGTCGAGTCCATCAATCACCTGGCCAGCATTGCGACTCCAGCAATGCAAGCGGCTTAGGAGGAAGCATGGAACGCACCTTGGCTCAGACCGCAAAACAACTTGGCATCAGCAGACCCAAGCTCATCTCTCTGATGAGGGAAAAGGCACTACTCAATGAACGAAACCTTCCCGCCTACCCCACGCGGGATCGCGAGTACATGCGCGTCAAGGACAGTAGCTGGTTCCATCACCAGTTGGGCATGCAGTACAGCCAGTCAACCAGGGTAAAGCAGCCCGGCATACGCTGGCTCGCTGAACAATTGGGGCTGGCTGCGCCTGAAATACCGGCCGACAAACGTGACGTGGCCTAGGGAATATGCTCGCCAGATCGTCGCGCTGCATACGCGGGAAGAACGCAATGCAGCGCTTCTGGAAGTTCCGGAACACCTGCGCGAGCTGACCAAACGACACTGCCTGAACAGCTGGAACCACCCCAAGCGGAGAAAACCGAATGAACCAAGAAGCGATTGACCGTTTGCTGATTGACTTGCTGCGCATTCCGCCAGAACAGCGCACTCAGAACGACGTTGCTGCTGTCATTGCTGGCATTAACTCAGCCGCGCGACTTGAAGCTGTCGCGGCAACGCCATTGCAGCAGGAGCAATTCAAGTTGCTGGCCATCACTGAGTTTTTGGCATGCGAACTTCAAATGGTCGATGCCCACGTCACGCTCGACCTTAGCATCACTCAACCCCAATGGATCCCTCTCACCCTCACGATGCGTCGACCTTGCGGAGGTTACGTATTTGGGCGCGGACGTACAGCACAAGAAGCGCTCATGGACATGTACGACTACATTCCCCCACCCAAAGAAGCTGCGGCATGAAGGAGCACAGCCAGAATCCGCTACGTCTGATGCCAGCACCGGACGCGGCTACCGTCGAACTGCTGTATCGGACCTTCGGAGATGTACTCATCCCCCTAGACAAGCTGCGCGAGCAGTACTTCCGAAACCTCAACGAGCGGTCGTTTGTTGCCGAGATTGAGAACGGACGAATCCCGCTCCCGATCACCACCTTGGACACAAGCCGCAAAGCACCGAAGTTCGCGCACATTCGGCACGTCGCAGCTCTGATCGACATCCGTGCATACAAGGCCGATGAAGAGATGGGCAATTCTCAAACTGAATCAGAATCACCGATATAACCCAAACGGCTGCCACCACCAGCCGAGCCACCCCACCAGGAGCACACCACATGACTACGATTCAAATCTGCGTGTTGATCGGACTCATCATTTCCGCCGGCCTGCTTTTATGTTTTGGCTACATGATGGGCCGTAGCGACGGCATCGAAGTTGGCATCACGAACGGCGAACAAGTACCGCGCGAACAAGACGTTCTGGCGATCCATGAGCTTGAAGCATCATTGAGGCTGATCCGCACAGACAATGAGCAATTGGCGCGACACTGCGAAAGACTCCAGCGAGGTATGGCGTTTGGTGCGCAAGAACGAGTCGCGCTGAACGATATAGCCGAGAAACTGAGAATCGCTGCAGAGACTTTCAGCGCGTTTCGTACCGGCAAAAAACTAGAACGCGATTGTTTGGTGCTACGGCAGCAGGCGTTGCAAATGGCTGAAGCGCTCGGCGTATCAGACCAGCAGGTGAACGCAGCATGAACCGATCTATCCCCCTGCTGCGGCTCAGCCCGCAAGCTGCTGGCGACCTGCACCGGCAGCACACCAAAGCCATTGCCGAACTCCGTGCTACGACCCGCTTCAACAAAGAGCTGAACAATCGACTTAGGTCGATGATTGGCCCTGACGCTTTGCGTACCTTGCGAAAGGACGTCGAGAACGCACTGCTACTGGCCGATCTGGTCGAGGAGAATGACCAGGCGCATGTGCTTTACGTCGTCGGCACAAAACCAGAAGCGTCCGATGAATCAACTTGCAACCAAGCATCGGAGGAAAGCGGCAGTGATCGCTCACAGACTAACCACCAGCCGCAAGCCGCTTTGCTCCGCAACAGCAGTTGGAGCACCACACAAAAAACAAATAGTCTCTGCTGCACAGCAGCAGGCATTACTGCTCTTCCCAGCTGCACCACCGAAGCGCCTGTACCCCACGAAAAGCTGCGCGAGGCAGCCACTCATGATGCAACGCTAATCGCTCAAAATCGCCCGCCCGCGCAGCCTGTGGTGGGGGGTAAGGCACTGTCGCAGATCTGTGATAAACCATTCCAACCAGAGTGCCCCGTGAAAGAGCTGTACCGTTTCCCCAGCGATCATGAACCCAGCCTCTCGCATGTTGGACTGAGATGTACGAAGTGTGGCCTGCAGGCTAGCGCGACGGTCGCGAATGAGGTGACAGCATGACCTCACTCAATCGCCCACCCTTCGATTTCAAAACCCAATACAGCCTGGGCTTCAACGCGCAAGACGATGAGATTGTTGTCGACTTCTTCTGCGGAGGTGGCGGCGCGGGTACCGGTCTGGAAATGGGTCTCGGCCGAAAAGTCAGCGTGGCCAAGAACCATAGCGCTGCAGCGATCAGCATGCACACAGCCAACCACCCCGGCGCGAAGCACTTCACAACCGATGTATTCGACGGCGATCCGGATACCGAATGCGGTGGCAAGGCGGTGGGCTGGTTCCACATGAGCCCGGATTGCACCCACCACAGCCAGGCTGCTGGCGGGCAGCCACGCAAGCGCGAGATCCGCAATCTGTCTTGGATCGGCTTGAAGTGGGCAGGCAAGAAGAAACCCCGCGTCGTCAGCCTAGAGAACGTAAAGCAGATCCTGCAATGGGGGCCGCTGGTGGCCAAGCGCTGCAAGTCGACCGGGCGGGTCGTGAAGCTTGGCGGCGGCATTGCAGCACCTGGTGAGGTTGTGCCGGTCGATCAGCAGTTTCTGGTGCCAGACCCTGCCCGGCGTGGCCAGACATGGGCGGTGTTCGTGGCCGAGCTGGAGCGCTTGGGCTATGCCGTCGAGTGGCGTGTGGTCCGAGCGTGCGACTTCGGCGCGCCTACCAGCCGGGAACGTTTGTTCATGATTGCCCGTTGCGACGGCCAGTCAATCGTATGGCCAGAGCCGACACACGCCAAGCGCCCCTCCAAAGGCCAACAACCTTTGAAGAGCGCCGCCGAGTGCATCGACTTTTCCGACCTCGGCAAAAGCATCTTCGAACGCAAGAAGGACTTGGCCCAAGCAACTCTGCGCCGAGTCGCGAAAGGTATGAAGAAGTTCGTCATCGACAACCCGGCTCCGTTCATTGTCCCGATTGCGAACTGGTCGAGCGAGGCAGTGCAATCTATAAACGAGCCGCTGCGTACCGTTACGTCATATCCAAAGGGCGGCGCATTCTCGGTCGTCAGTCCGGTCATCGCACCAGCAACCCATCAAGTTAGGGAACGCATCAACGATCCGTTGGAACCATTGCCTACGATCACCTGCGCCAACCGTGGTGAGCTGACGCTGATCAACAACACAACGGGCCACGGACCGACGGACCTGGCCAATCCAGTGTCGACAATGACGACGGGTCAGCACCACGCCCTTATGGCCGCAAATCTGGTGCATCTGCGCGGCAACTGTGATGCACGAGACGTGAACGATCCGCTGCACACAGTCAGCGCAGGAGGCCAGCACCACGGACTGGTCACGGCGTTTATGGAGCGGCAGTTCGGAGCCAGCGTCGGCCAGCCCTTGGACGAGCCAGCCCCCACGGTAACGGCGGGCGGTGGAGGCAAAAGCTCGGTCGTATCACTCAGACTGTCCCCTGAGCATGAGAAAGGCGCTCTTCGTGTAGCAGCGTTCCTGATCAGCTATTACGGAACTGAGAACGTCAGCGGCGCAGGCGAGCCAGCACCCACGATCACAACCAAGGATCGCTTAGCACTGGTCACCGTCATGGTCAAGGGCACGCCCTACGTGATCGTCGATATCTGCCTTCGAATGCTCAAACCGTCCGAGCTGTACAAGGCTCAGGGCTTCCCGGCCGACTACGTCATCACCCACGGCGCCGACGGTAAGCCCTTTACCAAGACCCAGCAGGTGCATATGTGCGGCAACAGCGTCAGCCCTCCTCCGATGGCCGCACTTGCCAAAGCCAACGACCCGTGGCGACAGATCGAACTCTGCAAGGAGGCAGCATGAGCCGCACCGGAGCGCGTGACAAAGCGCGCAGACAGCTTACCGAGACACTGGCTTTATTGACTCAGGCAGTCTCACTACTGAGCAAATCGCGGGTGGTGCTCAAGCGGTCGCGGTCTACAGATGCTGCTGAGTGCTTGGCAATGATCGAATCATTTTGCAGTTGTCCGTTGCCCACACATCCCAACCAGCACCCTGACAACCTGGCCGTAGACCGGTTTGCTACTGCGATGAAAACGAAGCTTGCCGAGGGTCGCGCCAAAGGCCGGGATAGCTGGGACATGCCGTGGGTGAAAGACCAGCAGCTCGCAGAACATCTGGTTAAGCACTTGCCAAAGGGTAACTCTGGCAATTTTGAAGACATAGCCAACTTCGCAATGATGCTGCATCAACGAGGTGCCGATCCCCATGAGCTGACTGTGGCCTACGCCGCAATTCGGCAGGGCTCAGATCAATGACTCCCAACGCATCCCAGCAACGCCAGAGGAAACAAATCATGGCAGCAGCCCAGAACATAGATCGCCTTCTGCGCCTTGACGAGGTACTTCACACTACGGGCCTCGGTCGGAATACCGTCTATCGCAGAATCAGGGAAGGCACCTTTCCGAAACAGGTTAGAATAGGCCCTAACTCAGTTGCCTGGCGGCAGTCAGAAATCGCTCGATGGATCACAGATCTATCACCCAGCAACGACTAACCAGTACATTGATTAGTACATCTAAAACGCGGCCTAGCCTATAGGCCGCGTAATTCAAGCATTGCAGGTCATAAATTGGAAATCTTCAAAGAATTTACATTCGAGTCAGCACATCTTCTCCCCCACGTTCCGGCGGGGCATAAGTGTGGACGTCTGCACGGGCATTCGTTTCGTGTCGGCATTCATCTGGCTGGCAAGGTCGATCCTCATACAGGCTGGATCCGGGACTTCTCGGAAATCAAAGCTATTTTCAAACCGCTGTACGAGCGTCTTGATCATAACTACCTGAATGACATCCCAGGTCTTGAGAATCCAACCAGCGAAAACCTGGCGAAATGGATCTGGAATGAGTTGAAGCCATTGCTGCCTGAGCTATCGGCTATCCGGATTCACGAAACCTGCACCAGTGGATGTGAATACCGCGGGGACTGACGATCTCGGTAAATAAAAAACCACCTCGAACAGACTGTGTGAAAACCTAGCAATCTGCGCAGCGCTCAAAGAAAATGCTCCGTATCGAAAGATACAGAGCATTTTTCGTTATGGCCTACATCCAAGGTGAGTCCCGCAGCCAGACCAGCCTATTCCCGGTCTCGCTGGAAGAGTTGATCCCCGAGGATCACCTCGTTCGTGTCATTGACCTGTACGTTGCCAAGCTCGATCTGGTGCAACTGGGCTTCGATAAAGCGATTCCAAAAAGCACGGGGCGCCCTGCTTATGATCCCGCCGATCAGCTAAGACTCTACCTCTACGGCTATTTTCAGCGGATTCGCTCATCGCGACGTCTTGAAGCCGAGTGTCAGCGCAACATCGAAGTGATGTGGCTGATCAACCGGCTCAAGCCCGACTTCAAGACCATCGCCGACTTTCGCAAGAACAATAAACCCGCCTTCATCGCGACCTGCCGTGCTTTCGTTCGATTTTGTCGCACAGCAGGCTTGATCGCCGGTGAATTGGTGGCCATCGACGGCAGCAAGTTTCAGGCGGTCGCCTCCTCACGGCGTCATGTGAATTTGAAGCAGCTCAAGCGCCAGGAAGAAAAACTGGATAAGCGCATCGCTCAGTATCTGGCCGAGCTGGATGAGGCCGACAAGGCTGAAACCACAGATTCAATTGATCGCAGCGCAATCAAAGCAGCACTGGCACAGCTTGAGGCTCGACAACAGGATAATCAGAGTTGCCAGGCACTGATGCGTTCGATGGGCATCGAGCAGTTCAACACTCATGAAAGCGATGCCCGAATGATGCGCACGGCCAAAGGGCCACGTGTGGCCTACAACGTGCAAACCGTCGTGGACGCCGAGCATTGCCTGATTTTGCATCATGAGGTCACCCAGGATGGCGATGACCGAAAGCAACTGGAGCCGATGGCCAAGGCCGCCAAAGCAGAGTTACAGCAAGATGAGCTGACGGTCACTGCCGATGCCGGCTACTCCAATGGCAAGCAGTTTCAGGCCTGCGAGGATGCTTCGATTACGGCCTATGTACCGCCCAATCGTTCGAAAAACCCTGGCAGTCATGAAGAGCAGCTCTTTGAGCGAAAAGACTTTATCTATGTGTCAACGCCAACTAAAAAGTGACCCCCTTCCGTGCTAAATCGCCAACTTAGTTTTGACCCCCCTCGGGTTCATATTTTCGAGCCGGTTCGGCCCGAGAAGATTTGGTTCCTGCTTTGCGCTTGTCCTTGAGTCGATAGCTTTCACCTGTCATCTGCACGATATGGGCATGATGTAACAGCCTGTCCAGCATGGCCGCTGTCAGTGTTTGATCATCCGCAAAGGTTCCGGCCCACTGGGTAAACGGCAAGTTACTCGTGAGGATCAGGCTGCCTTGCTCGTAGCGCTTGGCGACAACATTGAAGAACAGGTTGGCTTCATCACGACCAAACGGCAGGTAGCCGATTTCATCGATGACCAACAACCCAGGGGCCATCACCACACGACTGAAGTATTCCTTGAGCCGTTCCTGGCGGTGCGCAGCGGTCAGTTGCAGCATCAAGTCAGCCGCCGTGACGAAGCGGGTTTTGATACCGGCCATCACTGCCCGGTAGGCCAGGGCGATAGCCAGGTGGCTCTTGCCTACACCACTAGGCCCCAGGAACACGATGTTCTCGGCACGTCCAACAAAACTCAGTGCTGCCAGCTCCTGGAGCTGTGCCCGGGGGACGCCGGTGGCAAACGCGAAGTCGTATTGCTCCAGCGTTTTCACAGCGGGCAGCGCGGCAGTTTTCAGCAGGGCCTGTCGAGAGCGTTCACTTCGGGCATCGGTCTCGGCAGCCAGCAGCTTTTCGAGGAAGTCGGCAAAGCTGTCTTCGCCGCTTGCTGCTTGTTGGGCCAGGTGCGGCCAGTCCACCCCGACGCGCTCAAGCTTTAGCCCCTTGCATAGTTCTGTCAGGCGAGCATGTTGAAGGTTCATGCTCTCACCTCCAGCAGTTGCTCATAAACCGACAGCGGATGCTGCAAGCTCTCGTACGGCAGGACCCGTCCCAGGCGTAGGCCTTGGGCGGGTTGTGGGCGCAGGCTCTGTGTTGGCAGTGGTAATAGTACCTGCTGCTCTTGGGCCAGACGTACCGCCGGTTGAACACCCGTCGTGCCGTGAATCCGCTGATGAGCGACTTCGTCGAGCCATTGGCCGATATGTGCGTTGGCCGTCACCACATCCAGCGTCAGACCCGCACTCTTGAGCGTAGCGGCCAACGGGGTAATGAAACTGCCCTTCAGATACCCGTTGAAGCGCTCAACCTTGCCCTTGGTCTGGGCACGGTAAGGGCGGCAGACCTTGGGAATAAAACCAAACTCATCGGCCAGCGCAGCCAATCGGGGATGCCAACGGTGCTGGCCCTCCCCAAAAGCATCTCGCTCGGTGATGATGGTTCCGGCGTTATCAAACAATGCCTGCTCGGGCACGCCGCCAAAGTAAGCGAACGCCTCCCGAAGCCCTGTCAGCCAGGCTTCGCTGTCCTCTCGCTCGGAGAAACGGACAAAGCTTGCTCGACTAAAACCAAGTGTCGCCACGAACGCCTTAAGCGGCTGACGGCCTCGTCGAATGGTGGTGAAGTCCACCTGTATCTGCTTGCCGGGCAGTGTCTCGAAACGTACCACCGGCTCTTCTGCCTTACGTTTGAAGGGGCGAATATAAGCCTTCAGACGACTGACGCCGCCGCTGTACCCCAATGCCGTGATCTCACGCAGCAGGACGGTCGCCGGAATCCAGTGTGGGCGCGCCGCCTCAATACGCTCGTGCAGGTAGTCCTTGAAGGGGTCGATTTTGCACGGACGTGCGGGTCTCACCTTGTCACTGGGTAGCGACCGGGCCTTTCGCAGGTACTTGCGCACGGTGTTACGCGAAATACCCAGCTCACGGGCGATGAATTTGATGCCATGGCCCTGACGGGCCAACACTTTAATTTCCACAGACTGCTCCTGGGTCAACATATTGGCAGCTCAAAGCCGCCAGTTTTACCCAGGGGGGTCAATTCTAGGTTGGCGTTAGGGGGTCATTTTTACAGTGGCGGTGACATCTATGAGGCCGGACACGATCGTTTCCAGTGTCCGGCAGGCAAATGGTTAACGCTAAAACAGCACAACAAAGGTGATCGGATCTATCAAGCTGAGGTCGATGACTGCGCCAACTGCGCGCTGAAAACGCAATGCACTCGAGCCCAGCGCCGTTATGTCTCACGACATGCCCATGAAGAGGCTTTCGAGCGGATGGAGCAAAGAATGCAGGCGCATCCTGAGATGATGGCCAACCGAAGATCCATCGTTGAGCACCCCTTCGGCAACCTCAAGCAATGGCTATTTGGTAATGGCCGTTTCTTGCTGCGACAACTGGAGGGGACAAAAGCTGAAATGGCCTTGGCGGTGAATGCTTATAACCTGAAACGAGCGATTAAAGTGCTCGGTGTGCGCCATCTGATGGCTTTGATGGGCTGAGCGGTCATTTTTTCGTCTGCTGCCAATACAAAACAAAACGCCCCGAACAAGTCGGGGCGTTTGCTTGGGCCTTCATCAGTGTGTTTTCACACAGTCTGTCGAAGGTGGTTTTTTTATGCGTGCATTCTGGAGGACCTGCGGTCTTCCAATGTCGCGAAGCGGATTCTTAAACACCATAAAAACAAAAACCCTCGACGCGTAAGCGATGAGGGTTTTTGGAATTTAATCTTGACGATGACCTACTCTCACATGGGGAAACCCCACACTACCATCGGCGATACATCGTTTCACTGCTGAGTTCGGGATGGGATCAGGTGGTTCCAATGTTCTATGGTCGTCAAGAAATTCGGGTACCGAGTCGTGCCGTACGGCGCGCTTCAGCAAATCGGGTATGTGATAGCAAGCTGTTGCAGGTGTCGTTCGTGACGCAAACCTTCGGTTCGTGTCATCTCCACAGTCACCGCAATCTGGTCATTCGACTCAAATTGCTTGGGTGTTATATGGTCAAGCCTCACGGGCAATTAGTATTGGTTAGCTCAACGCCTCACAGCGCTTACACACCCAACCTATCAACGTCGTAGTCTTCGACGGCCCTTCAGGGAACTCAAGGTTCCAGTGAGATCTCATCTTGAGGCAAGTTTCCCGCTTAGATGCTTTCAGCGGTTATCTTTTCCGAACATAGCTACCCGGCAATGCCACTGGCGTGACAACCGGAACACCAGAGGTTCGTCCACTCCGGTCCTCTCGTACTAGGAGCAGCCCCTCTCAAATCTCAAACGTCCACGGCAGATAGGGACCGAACTGTCTCACGACGTTCTAAACCCAGCTCGCGTACCACTTTAAATGGCGAACAGCCATACCCTTGGGACCGGCTTCAGCCCCAGGATGTGATGAGCCGACATCGAGGTGCCAAACACCGCCGTCGATATGAACTCTTGGGCGGTATCAGCCTGTTATCCCCGGAGTACCTTTTATCCGTTGAGCGATGGCCCTTCCATACAGAACCACCGGATCACTAAGACCTACTTTCGTACCTGCTCGACGTGTCTGTCTCGCAGTCAAGCGCGCTTTTGCCTTTATACTCTACGACCGATTTCCGACCGGTCTGAGCGCACCTTCGTACTCCTCCGTTACTCTTTAGGAGGAGACCGCCCCAGTCAAACTACCCACCATACACTGTCCTCGATCCGGATAACGGACCTGAGTTAGAACCTCAAAGTTGCCAGGGTGGTATTTCAAGGTTGGCTCCACGCAGACTGGCGTCCACGCTTCAAAGCCTCCCACCTATCCTACACAAGCAAATTCAAAGTCCAGTGCAAAGCTATAGTAAAGGTTCACGGGGTCTTTCCGTCTAGCCGCGGATACACTGCATCTTCACAGCGATTTCAATTTCACTGAGTCTCGGGTGGAGACAGCGCCGCCATCGTTACGCCATTCGTGCAGGTCGGAACTTACCCGACAAGGAATTTCGCTACCTTAGGACCGTTATAGTTACGGCCGCCGTTTACCGGGGCTTCGATCAAGAGCTTCGCTTGCGCTAACCCCATCAATTAACCTTCCGGCACCGGGCAGGCGTCACACCCTATACGTCCACTTTCGTGTTTGCAGAGTGCTGTGTTTTTAATAAACAGTCGCAGCGGCCTGGTATCTTCGACCGGCGTGGGCTTACGCAGTAAATGCTTCACCCTCACCGGCGCACCTTCTCCCGAAGTTACGGTGCCATTTTGCCTAGTTCCTTCACCCGAGTTCTCTCAAGCGCCTTGGTATTCTCTACCCAACCACCTGTGTCGGTTTGGGGTACGGTTCCTGGTTACCTGAAGCTTAGAAGCTTTTCTTGGAAGCATGGCATCAACCACTTCATGTTCTAAAAGAACACTCGTCATCAGCTCTCGGCCTTAAGATCCCGGATTTACCTAAGATCTCAGCCTACCACCTTAAACCTGGACTACCAACGCCAGGCTGGCCTAGCCTTCTCCGTCCCTCCATCGCAATAACCAGAAGTACAGGAATATTAACCTGTTTTCCATCGACTACGCTTTTCAGCCTCGCCTTAGGGACCGACTAACCCTGCGTCGATTAACGTTGCGCAGGAAACCTTGGTCTTTCGGCGTGGGTGTTTTTCACACCCATTGTCGTTACTCATGTCAGCATTCGCACTTCTGATACCTCCAGCAAGCTTCTCAACTCACCTTCACAGGCTTACAGAACGCTCCTCTACCGCATCATCAAAAGATGATACCCGTAGCTTCGGTGCATGGTTTGAGCCCCGTTACATCTTCCGCGCAGGCCGACTCGACTAGTGAGCTATTACGCTTTCTTTAAAGGGTGGCTGCTTCTAAGCCAACCTCCTAGCTGTCTAAGCCTTCCCACATCGTTTCCCACTTAACCATGACTTTGGGACCTTAGCTGACGGTCTGGGTTGTTTCCCTTTTCACGACGGACGTTAGCACCCGCCGTGTGTCTCCCATGCTCGGCACTTGTAGGTATTCGGAGTTTGCATCGGTTTGGTAAGTCGGGATGACCCCCTAGCCGAAACAGTGCTCTACCCCCTACAGTGATACATGAGGCGCTACCTAAATAGCTTTCGAGGAGAACCAGCTATCTCCGAGCTTGATTAGCCTTTCACTCCGATCCACAGGTCATCCGCTAACTTTTCAACGGTAGTCGGTTCGGTCCTCCAGTTAGTGTTACCCAACCTTCAACCTGCCCATGGATAGATCGCCCGGTTTCGGGTCTATTCCCAGCGACTAGACGCCCTATTAAGACTCGCTTTCGCTACGCCTCCCCTATTCGGTTAAGCTCGCCACTGAAAATAAGTCGCTGACCCATTATACAAAAGGTACGCAGTCACCCAACAAAGTGGGCTCCCACTGCTTGTACGCATACGGTTTCAGGATCTATTTCACTCCGCTCTCCGCGGTTCTTTTCGCCTTTCCCTCACGGTACTGGTTCACTATCGGTCAGTCAGTAGTATTTAGCCTTGGAGGATGGTCCCCCCATATTCAGACAAGGTTTCTCGTGCCCCGTCCTACTCGATTTCATTGCAAAGGGATTTTCGCGTACAGGGCTATCACCCACTATGGCCGCCCTTTCCAGAGCGTTCCGCTAATCTCAATACAACTTAAGGGCTGGTCCACGTTCGCTCGCCACTACTAAGGGAATCTCGGTTGATTTCTTTTCCTCAGGGTACTTAGATGTTTCAGTTCCCCTGGTTCGCCTCTTACACCTATGTATTCAGTGTAAGATAACCATCTTATGATGGCTGGGTTCCCCCATTCAGACATCTC
>NC_004578.1:3875000-6215000 GCF_000007805.1 Pseudomonas syringae pv. tomato str. DC3000
TCTACAGCGTTACAACCGCGTGTCAAACTCTTTTTTCTCACCGCTGTCGATCAATCCAGACCCGACCTCCTTCCTCGCTGACCCTCTTCGTTAAACCCTTGTAAACTATTGATCTACAAGGCTTTTTCGTTTCCGTCTGCGCCGGAAGTGGGGCGAATTATAGACACATCACAGAGCGCGTCAACCGTTATTTTCCAAAACCCTGTTATTCCACGTTTCGCGATTACCTATATAGAAGAACACTCCTGGATTGCGCAATATATTGCCCATAACTCGATTATTCTCCATCATGTACTGGATACCCATATCCCCGCTTACGTCAGGACGCACCACCGAAATGTCTGATAAACCCCACACGCTTGCGTCTGCCCTGTTCCCGCTGGGCCTGCTGATCATCGCCATGATCAGCATCCAGAGCGGTGCATCATTGGCGAAGAGCCTGTTCCCTGTCGTAGGCGCGCAAGGCACCACCACTCTAAGGCTGGTGTTCGCAAGTCTCATTCTGCTGGTCATACTCCGCCCGTGGCGCGCGAGGCTGACTGCCAGGTCGCTGCGCACGGTGGTGATCTACGGCATTGCGCTGGGCAGTATGAACTTCCTCTTTTATATGTCCCTGCAGACTGTACCGCTGGGAATTGCCGTGGCACTGGAGTTCACCGGCCCATTGGCTGTCGCGCTGCTCTCTTCACGCAAGCCGATCGATTTTCTCTGGGTCACGATGGCTGTCATCGGCCTGTTGCTGTTGATACCCCTGAGGCACTCGGACGCCGCCATTGACCTGGCCGGTGCGGGCTAAGCCCTGGGCGCAGGTGTGTGCTGGGCTGCTTACATAGTGTTCGGGCAAAAGGCAGGTGCCGACAACGGCGTGCAGACCGCCGCACTGGGCGTGATGATTGCCGCAATCTTCATCGCCCCCATCGGGGTCGTGCACGCCGGCGCTGCGCTGCTGGACATTTCATTGATACCGGCAGCAATCGGCGTGGCCATCCTGTCTACCGCCCTGCCCTACAGCCTGGAAATGGTCGCCCTGACCCGCATGTCAGCGCGCACGTTCGGCACACTGGCAAGCCTGGAACCGGTCTTCGCCGCACTCTCAGGACTGGTGTTTCTTCACGAAAACCTATCACTGACCCAGTGGCTGGCCATCGGCGCAATCATCTTCGCCTCGATTGGCGCAACCCTCAGCTCTGCCAACGCCAAACCACAATTGGTGCCCGCAGACTGAATGCAGCGGATGTCAGGAAACGATATGGCACTAGTATTTGTCTCACGCATGCGCCATGTTTACACCTGACTGATCCATTTTAGAGATTTTGCGTTACCGCTTTACCGATCGATACTCCAGCCAGTCAGATGGACCGCGATCAGTAATGGCCCGCTAAGGAAAGGAATGAAATACATTTTTATCGCATTGGCCATTTTCGCTGTGGCAGGTTGTGCAGCCACCTCCAAACCGGTCAAGCAAGGCAAGCGCGGCATTCACATCAATTGCTCGGGGCTCTCATCCTCCTGGGCCAAATGTTATGAGCTGGCGACCAATGCCTGTACTTCAAAGACCTTCAAGATCATTGCCAAGTCCAGTGATGCCACCGAAGAGCCGGAAGACTATCCGTTCGGCCTTAACCCTGCCGGCTACACCAGCCGCAGCATGATCATTGTCTGCAAGAAAGGCACACCGCTGGCCGATCCATTGCCGCAGGACTGATCCCGCAGCAACCGAAGGGTCTTTATCAGATGGCCGTTGTCCGGGCCTGCAACCATTGCAGTGCAGCCCCCTGCAACAGCGGGCTCAGCCGTGCCAGCACATTTGCGTGGTAGTCATTCAGCCAGTTGCGCTCTTCTTCGTTGAGCATCGAGACCTCAATGCAGCGGGTATCGATCGGGCACAGGGTCAGGGTTTCAAAGCGCAGAAACTCGCCGAACTCGGTTGCACCGGCTGGCTGGTTGATCACCAGGTTTTCGATACGCACGCCCCAGCGCCCGGGCCGGTAGGTACCTGGTTCTATGGACGTGATCATGCCAGGCAGCATCGCCGTCTGTGGCGTCGCCGGTGCCTGATAGGCGATGACCTGCGGCCCTTCATGCACATTCAGGAAATACCCCACACCGTGCCCGGTGCCATGTCCATAGTTGACGCCGTCGCTCCAGATCGGCGCGCGGGCAATGGCATCCAGCAGCGGCGACAAGATCCCCTTTGGAAAATGAGTACGCGACAGCGCGATCACACCCTTGAGAACCCTGGCGCAGTCCTGCTTCTGCTCGGTGCTTGGCGTGCCTATCGCCACCATGCGGGTGATATCGGTGGTGCCGCCCAGGTACTGCCCACCCGAGTCGATCAGCAATAACCCGTCACCCTCGATCTGCGCATGTTCTGCTTCGGTCGCGCGGTAGTGCGGCATGGCCCCGTTGGCATTGAAGCCGGCGATAGTGGCGAAGCTGGGCGACATGTAGCCGGGGCGACGTTCCCGTGCCTGGGTGAGTTTTTCGTCAACCGTTACTTCGCTGACAGGCTCTTGCCCCAGCGCGCTGTCCAGCCAGGCAAAGAATTCGCACAACGCTGCGCCATCCTGCTCCATAGCCTGACGGATATGACCGGCATCAATCTCGGTCTTTTGCGATTTCAGCAATGTGCTCGGGTTCAATCCCTCGACCAGGGTGACTTCACTGTCCAGATAATCGAGCAGCCCACAGGTCACACGAGCCGGATCGACCAGCAGCCGCGCGTCTTTCGGCAACTCACGCAGCGCCGCGCCGATCTGGGTGTACTCCATGAGATTGATACCGTCGCGCTCAAGGCTGGCCCTTACATCACCCGGGACTTTCTTCGCGTCCACAAACAACGTGACGCTGTGCGGGCCGATCAGGGCAAACGATATGAACACCGGATTGTAGGAAACGTCCGCGCCGCGCAGATTGAACAGCCAGGCAATATCATCCAGCGTCGCGATAAAATGCCAGTCCGCGTTGCGCTCGCCCATGGAGTGACGAACGCGAGTGAGTTTTTCGCCACGATCAAGCGAAGCCTGCGGAGGCAGATGTTCGTAGATCGGTTGAGTCGGCAAGGCAGGACGGTCCGGCCACAGTTCGATAAGCAGGTCGATGTCAGTGCGCAAACGCGCGCCCCGCTCATAGAGCTTGCTGGCCAGCGTGCGTGAAGAAGCAACCGCCAGAACCGCGCCATCGACCGCCACCACCGTTTCAGCGGTGGCCTGATCAGCCAGCCACTCCAGCGGGCCTTGCTGGCCAGGCATCAGCTTGACCAGTTCGATACCGCTGCCGGCAAGCTCCTTGGTTGCCTGCTCCCAATAGCGGCTGTCCGCCCATACGCCTGCAAACTTCTGGGTGATGATCAGTGTACCGACCGACCCGTGAAAACCTGACAGCCATTGACGACCCTGCCAATAGCCAGGCAGATACTCGGAGAGATGCGGATCCGCCGACGGCACCAGATAGGCATCGATGCGCTCCCTGCTCATCAAGGCGCGTGTGCGCGCCAAGCGTACGGCCACTTCTGAACTGGCGTTGGATTGCGTGCTCATTGACTCTCCTGCTGACCCGGGAATTGACTGCTTTTACCGGTTCAGATAATGGAGCACTCATCGAGACTGAGCAACCGCCCAGAATGCCGGCTGAATCAGGCAGGCGCGGATAGACTCGGCGGCACGCTCGATATCCTGTTCGCGAGTGAAGCGCCCCAGGCTCAAGCGGATGGTCTGGCTGGCAGCCTGCGGGCTCAGGCCCAACGCCAGCAGGACATGTGAAGGCACATTCTTCGCCGAGTTGCAGGCGGAAGTGGAAGAAAATGCGAGTGTTTTGCCTAGCGCGGGGAGGTCCAGATCATTGTTGCCGAACGTAAAGCTGAGCGTGTGGGCAATCCGCTGCGTCGGACTGCCGTTGATACACAACCCCGCAATCCCTGCCAACCGTTCGCGCAGAAGACGATTCAGCCGTTCTGTTTCAAGAACTTCAGCGTCGAGCACGTCGGCCGCAAGGGCGAAGGCCGCGCCCATTCCAGCGATCTGATGCGTCGCCAACGTGCCTGAACGCAAGCCGCATTCGTGGCCGCCCCCGTGAATCTGGGCCAGAACCCGCTGTTGTGCACGCGGGCCAACGTACAAAGCACCAATGCCCTTGGGGCCGTAGATCTTGTGTGCCGAGAACGACATCAGGTCTACCGCCAGCCGACTCAGATCAATCGGCAACTTGCCAGCACCCTGCGCCGCATCAACGTGCAACAGCGCGCCATGACCGCGCACGCGCCTGCCGATTTCAGCAATATTGTTGACCGTGCCCAACTCGTTGTTGACCAGCATCAGCGAGACCAGAAACGTGTCATCGCGCAACGCGGCGCTGACCGCATCGGCAGTGATCAGGCCATCGCTGTCCGGCGCCAGCCAGGTGACCTCGACGCCTTGCTCCTCGAGCTGCCGGGCAGTATCGAGGGTAGCCTTGTGTTCGATCTGACTGGTAATGATATGACCGGGCAGGCTTGCGAGTCTTTTTGCGCGTTCCTGAGCCACGCCCTTGAGCGCCAGGTTGCTGGATTCGGTCGCGCCGGACGTCCAGATGATCTGCGAAGCCTGAGCGCCTACCAGACCTGCAACCTGCTCACGAGCATGCTCGACCGCGCGGCGAGCGTTTTGCCCAAATGAATGGGAGCTGGATGCCGGGTTGCCGAAATTACCCGATGCACCCAGGCACTCGACCATCACCTTGATGACTCGCTCGTCCACGGGCGTGGTAGCCGCGTAATCAAAATACAGCACTGGCTCATTCATGCGCGTTCCTCCGCTTGCAGACCATGAGCGCGATCATGCACTAAATCTTATAGAACTAAAAATTATCAATTAGAATTTATATATATCTTAAAGGCATATGCAGGGCCACGTACGTTGTTGCCTCCTACCCATCTGACCCGGTCGATGCGTTGACGTCCAGCGTTCTGCCTGCCCGCTGGCGAAGCGCCATTTAAATACAGCCCGTGGGTGATATTTTTTTGACACTCTTGTGAATCAATCAGTTAACTCACCACGAATACCGGTTATCAAAAAATTAACAGAAAGCTGACGAAATAATTTGACAGATTCACTGCCGCCAACGATATATAGGACTGCCAGACGCATCCCGGTTTCACGTCAATGCCACAGAGCAAGGCGTCGGGTAATCAAGTCGAAGTTGGCTGCAGTTCTGTCCCGCAATATCAGTTATTTCCACGGTGCTCATCGAGTGCTGGCGGATGTCTGTTGACTCCTTAAAACCCTTGAAAGTACTGAATGCATTCGGTGTGGCGGTAGCGTGCCCGGCCGTCAGCCACGGCTTGGCTCAGAGAAACAGACTCAGAGAAACAGGGAGGCTTCGATGATTAACGTGACCAAGACTTATCTGGGTGATATCGAGCAGTTCAAGCGCTATGTCGAAGGCATTTATGCGCGCGGCTGGCTGACCAATCACGGCCCGCTGGCCAAGGAACTGACGGAGCGGCTCAAGGACTACCTGGGGGTCAGGCATATCATTCTGACCAACAACGGCACGCTGGCCCTGCAAGTGGCCTACCGCGCACTGGGCCTGAGTGGCAGCGCCGTGACAACACCGTTCAGCTTTGTCGCGACCAGCAGCTCGCTGAAATGGGAAGGTATTCGGCCGATCTTTGCCGACATAGACCCGGCCACCTGGAACATCTCGCCGCAGCACATCAAAAACAGCATCGCCGAGGACACGAGTGCAATCGTGGCGACCCATGTGTTTGGCAACCCTTGCGCCGTGGAAGCCATCGAACAGATCGCCCGTGAACACACACTCAAGGTCGTCTATGACGGCGCACACGCATTCGGCGTGCGCCACGCGGGCCAGTCTGTGCTCAATCATGGCGATATCAGCACCCTGAGCTTTCACGCGACCAAGCTGTTTCACACCATTGAAGGCGGTGCGATCATCACCCACGATGACGAACTGGCCAGGCGCGCTCATCTGCTGTGCAACTTCGGTATTTCCGGGGTCGACCGCATCGACGGTATCGGCATCAACGCCAAGCTCAACGAATTCTCCGCAGCCATGGGGCTGTGCATTCTGGACAACATCAGCAACATTCTTGAAGAGCGCGCAGAGATTGCGCACCGTTACACGTCGTCGCTCAAAGACTACCTGGACCTGCAACAACCCGAGACCGACAGCCAGCTCAATAACAGCTATTACCCGGTGGCGCTGCGCGATGAGCAGCAATTGCTGCAGGTGCGCACGGCACTGAATCTGCGCAATATCAACCCGCGTCGGTACTTTTACCCGTCGCTGGACACGCTGGAGTATCTGCAACCGCAGCCCGTCCAACCGGTGTCACGCGCGCTGAGCGAGCGAGTGCTGTGCCTGCCGATCTACCCCGGCCTGCAGAAAGCCGACCAGGCCCTGGTCATCCGTACGCTGATCGAAACCTGCAGCCTGAGCGACGCAAGCCAGCAGGCCGATGCCATTGCATGGGTCGGCTGATGGTCATGCAAAACAGACACTCGGTGATTCGCAATACCGTTCTGAACTACAGCGGGCAGGCCTACGTGCTGCTGATCGGGATTCTGATCATGCCGTTTTATCTGGGCCATCTGGGTGCCGAGGCCTACGGGCTGATCGGCTTCTTCACCCTGCTGCAAGCCTGGCTGCAACTGCTGGATGCAGGGCTGTCTCCCAGCCTGGTTCGCGCAGTGGCCCAGCAACAGAGCCTGCCGGCAGGTGAACAGAGCCTGGGGCGGCTGTTGCGCTCGTTCGAGCTGATATTTCTGCCGTTGGCAGTGCTCAGTGGCGTGCTCATTGTCGCTGCCAGCGCCTGGATTGCGACCCACTGGCTCAATGCCAATACCCTGCAACCTGAAACACTGACCCATTGCATCGCGCTGATGGGCGTCATCATTGCCCTGCGTCTGTATTCGACGCTGTACAAAAGTGGCATTCAAGGCCTTGAACAGCATGCCTGGCTCAATGCTGCCAATGTATCGATCGCCACGTTGCGCTATTTCGGCGGTTTAGTGCTGGTCAGTCAGTTTTCCCGGGACCCGCGGGACTTCTTTGAATTTCAGGTGGCGGTCGGGCTGATCGAAACCCTGCTGTTCGCCGGCAAAGCCCACCGGCAGATGCCCGCCCCGCACTGGATGAGCGGGCTGGACTGGCCCTTGCTCAAACCGATCCTGCCCTTTGCCGCCAGCCTGTCGCTGAGCGCAGTGCTGTGGATCGTGCTGACCCAACTGGACAAAGTGCTGCTGTCCCGTCTCTTGCCGCTGGACCAGTACGGCTATTTTTCCCTGGTGGCGTTGATTGCCGCCGGCATCATGATGCTGACCAACCCGCTGGTTCAGACGCTGCTGCCACGCCTGACGGTGCTGATGGCCGAGGGGCATCGCGACGAGATGCACGCGTTGTTTTTGGCGGCCAACCGGCTTGTTTGTACCTGCCTGTTTCCTTTGGCGGCGCTCATTGCCCTGCAAGCCGAACCGCTGATCTTCGCTTGGACAGGGGACCAGGCCGCCGCGAGCTGGAGCGGCCCGGTGCTGGGCTGGTATGCACTGGGCAGCGCGATCATGGCGGCCAGCGCCTTTCAGTTCTACCTGCAATACACCTACGGCCGCATGCACCTGCACCTCTGGTACAGCGTGATCTCGACGCTGATCAGCGTGCCCGTGATGTGCCTGGCGATTCATTGGCAGGGCGTGCACGGCGCGGCGCTGGCGTGGTTTTTCCTGCGTGCAACATCGTTCGCCATCTGGCCGGCCATCGTGCATCAGCGCCTGGTACCCGGCATCCATCGGGCATGGCTGAGCGACATGCTGCGCATCAGCGCAATGACCGCACTGGGGCTGGCGATCAGCACACCGGTCTTTGACCTGATTGCCGGTCAGAGCCGCAGCAGCCTGTTTATGGCGCTGGCCGCCAGCGGGCTGATCACCCTGACGCTGGTAGCGGCAAGCCACAAACCGCTGGCATCGAAAATCTATGTTTTGTTCAGCAGAACGAGTACCTGAGCCATGCCCATCATCACAAAAAACACCGACACGACCTGTCAGACGCCGCCGTTGCTGAGCATCATCTGCCCGGCCTATAACCAGGAAGCTTTCGTTGCCCAGGCGCTGGACGGCTTTCTGTCACAGCAAACCCGCTTCAACTACGAAATCCTGATCAACGACGACGCCTCCACAGACGGCACCGCGCGCATCATCGCGCAGTACGCCGAGCGGCATCCGACCATCATTCGGGCCTTCTACCAACAGGTCAATCAGTACAGCCAGGGCTTGCCCTGCGTTCCCGACCTGTTTGCCGAAGCGCGCGGTCGTTACATCGCCTACTGCGAAGCCGACGATTACTGGACCGACCCGCGCAAGCTGCAGCTGCAAGTGGACTTTCTCGAGAGCCATCCCGATTACGTCATTACCTACCACGACGCCGTCGCCTTCGACGAAAACGGTGAGTATGGCGTGCAGTTGCAAGGCCACCTGCGCGCCGACGCCACGGCGCTGGAGTTGCAGCAGGCACGTCGCCTGTCGACCCTGACAACCTGCTTTCGCAATGTGTTCAGCACGATGCCGCCGGAGCTGAACATCCGCGTCGCGCCGTTGAACGACATGTGCTGGTGGTCGTTGCTGGGCGCGCACGGCAAGGGCAAGTTCATGGCCGACATCAAGCCGGCCGCCTATCGGCTGCATGCGGGCGGGGTGTTCTCCATGCGCAGCGACAAGCGCAAGTTGCACATGAACCTGCAAACCTGCTCAAGCCTGGCCAACTACTACAACCTGCAAGGCAATCAGGCGCTGTACGAGTATTTCCTGATGCAGACCGTGTGCCTTTCGCTGGCGGCGCTCACCCCGTCGCACAAACTGCAGACGCTGTGGCAAGTGGCGAGCAACGTGGTTGTCAACCTCGGCAGGCGTTTGTTGCCGACAACCGGCAAAGCTCATGTTCAGTAATGTGTTGGTGCTCTGCGTCGGCAACATCTGCCGCAGCCCGATGGCCGTCGCGATGATCTGTCAGCGCCTGGCGGCGACAAACCTTGGGGCAACACAGATGCATATTCAGTCGGCGGGTATTGCAGCGTTGTCGGGCTCGCCCAGCGACCCCACAGCACAGGCCGTTCTGCAATCCCATCAGGTACACCCGCAAGACCATACAGCGCAGCAGATGACCCGCGAACTGCTGCATCAGGCAGACCTGATCCTGCTGATGGAGCAGGCGCATGTTCATGACGTTCTCAAACGTGCGCCGGAAGTACGCGGCAGGACCTTCCTGATGGGTAAATGGCAACACCGGCTCGACATAGCCGACCCCTATCGGCTACCCACATCAGCCTTTGAACAGACCTACGCGCAGCTTTCGCGCTGTATCGACGACTGGCTTCCTCATTTCCAGGCAGGAGCAACACGATAAATGACCGTCATGAGCCGTCCTACCCTGGATTACTACCAGGACGCACGAATCGACCTGGCCACTGTACTGCGGATCCTGTTCGATCAAAAAGCCTTGATCCTGTGGACCGTCGGCCTGTTTTTTCTGATTGGCCTGGCCTACGCCGTTCTCAGTACGCCGGTGTATCAGGCCAACGCCATGATCCAGATAGAGCCGAGAAAAATCGGCATCGAAGGCACCCCGGAGGTCAGCGGCAAACCGTTGTCAGTGTCCCAGGCAACCACCGAAATCGAGCTGATCAAGTCACGCGCGCTGCTGGGCAAAGTGGTCGACGACCTGCAGCTCAATGTGCTGCAAAAGCCCGATCTGTTCCCGGTGATCGGCCCTTATCTGTATCGCACGTTTGCACCGCCGCAGGACGGTGCACTGGCCGAGCCGTTGTGGGGCCTGTCGCACTACGCGTGGGGCGGCGAAAAGATCGAGGTCTTTCAACTGGAAGTGCCGGAACACCTGCTGGGTGAAAAGCTCACCCTGACCGCCGGCAAGCCAGGCCAGTTCGCGCTTTACGACAGCGACCACAATCGATTGCTGGGCGGCGCCGTCAATCGCGTTATCGAGGGCAACGGGGTAAAGATTCAGATAGCTGCACTGCTGGCACGCCCCGGCACGGATTTCACGGTGTCCAGACAACGCACGCTCGGCACCGCGCTGGTTTATCAGAATCGCTTGAAGATTGCTGAGGCAGGCAGAGACTCCGGCATCATCTACCTGTCCATCGAAGACCAGGATGCGCAACGGGCCAACCGGATTCTGGATCAGATCAGCCGTTTGTACGTACGTCAGAACGTCGAGCGCAGCTCTGCGGAAGCCGCCCAGCGCTTGCAATTTCTGCGCTCGCAGTTACCGGCGGTGCGCAAGCAGCTGGAAGAATCGGAAGCGGCGCTGAACGCCTTCCAGACCAGCGCCCGATCGGTGGACCTGAGCATCGAAACCAAAGGTTTGCTGGACCAGGTGGTGCATCTGGACTCGATGCTGTCCGAGCTGAAACTCAAGCGCGTCGAGCTTGAGCGGTTGTATACCCGCGAGCACCCGACCTATCGCAGCCTGATGAGCCAGATAAACCAGCTGGAACAACAGAAACAGGGCCTGCTGAAAAAGATCGAAACACTGCCCATGACCCAGCAGGAACTGCTGCGCCTGACCCGCGACATGCAGGTCACCAGCCAGACTTACACGCTGATGCTCAACAAGAGCCAGGAGCAGGACATTCTGCGGGCGGGCAACATCGGTAACGTGCGGGTCATCGACAACGCCGACAGCAACATCGAAAAGCCCGTCAAACCGATGAAGACCCTGATTGTGCTGATTGCCACGTTGCTGGGTGCACTGGCCGCGACGGTCATCATTTTCGTGCGCCAGGCGTTCTATCGCGGGGTTGAAAGCGCCGAGGTCATCGAAAATCTCGGCATGCCGGTTTACGCATCGCTGCCCTACTCGCGTCAGCAGGAACGTCTGGAGAAGCGCGGCAAAAACACGCAGGGCAAGAACATGCCCGGCGAGGAGCGCCATGGCAAAGACAGCCAGAGCGTGCAAGTGTCGAGACTGCTGAGCATTGCCGCCCCCAGCGAGCTGGCTATCGAATCGTTGCGCAGCCTGCGCACCAGCCTGCATTTCGCCATGCTTGAGGCGCGTAACAATGTGCTGATGATCTCGAGCCCCACGCCAGGCGCCGGCAAATCGTTCGTGTCGAGCAATCTGGCCGCGATCATTGCGCAGACCGGCAAGCGTGTGTTGCTCATCGATGCTGACATGCGCAAGGGCTACCTGCATCGCCTTTTCGGCCTGCAACCCAAGCACGGTCTGTCCGACACGCTGGCCGCGCGCTTGCGCTGTACCGAGGTCATCAATCCGACACGGATTCGCCACCTGGACTTCATCTCCTGCGGTTTCGCGGCACCCAACCCCTCGGAGCTGCTGATGCATGACAACTTCCACAAGATGCTGGCCGAACTGTCGCCGCTCTATGACCTGATTCTGGTCGACACGCCACCCATCCTTGCCGTGACCGACGCCACGCTGGTGGGACGTCAGGCAGGCACTTGCCTGCTGGTCGCGCGTTTCGGCATGACCACCGTCAAGGAAATCGAAGCCTGCAAGCGCCGCCTGGGCCAGAACGGCATTCTGATCAAGGGCGCCATTTTCAACGCGGTGGTACGCAAGGCCACGACGTCCGACTACGACTGCGCCGCCTACGGCTACAACTACCACCCTGCGCCCCGGTAGTACGCCAGCACCCGCTACCCCTTGAGCTGTTTCATTTAAAAGGAATTAACCATGTACCTCTCCGACCAGGATGCTCGCTGGTATCTGATCCAGACCAAACCGCGCCAGGAAGCCCGTGCCGAAGAGCATTTGCGACGCCAGGACTTCGAATGTTTCCGCCCCCTGCGGGCCGCGGCAAAAAAAATCGCTGCCAAGGCCCAGGTCGAAGAGGCGCTGTTCCCCGGCTATCTGTTCATTCACATGGATCAGGTGCACGACAACTGGTATCCGATCCGCTCCACCCGTGGCGTTTCACGCATCGTGACCTTTGGCGGTCATCCGGTGCCGGTTCGCGACCACCTGATCGAGCAGATTCGCCAACGCCTCTGCACGCCCGCGCCCGCCCTGCGTTTCACTCAGGGAGATCAGGTCATGATTACCACCGGCAGTTGGTGTGACGTGGAGGCCATTTTCCTGACCACCGACGGCACCGAGCGCGCCGTGATTCTGCTCAACATGTTGCAACGCCAGCAGAAAGTGGTGCTGCCCATCAGCAGCCTGTCGCGCATCGAGGCCACTGCGTAAGGCTTGCAGCATCAGCAGCAACCTGCCCGCCGACGCATGACCGACATCCTGCACCGGCGGCCCGTTTCACTCGCATCGGAAGCGCACAATGCCCCGCCAGACCACCCTGGTGACGCTCACCTATGGTGACCGTTTCGACTATCTGCACACATTGATCAGCCGCTCGCTCGACAGTCCGCTGATCAGCCGCGTCATCATTGTCAGCAACGCTTCTGTCGCGCCGTTACAGGCGCTGTGCGACGAGTGGCCCGGGCAGGTTCAAGTAATCTGGCTGCCCGACAACACCGGCTCGGCCAATGGCTACGCGACAGGCATAGACGCTGCGCTGCAAGCTGGCGCCGAGTACATCTGGCTGATGGACGATGACAACGCACCGGCCCACAATGCCATCGAGGTGCTGCATCAAGCCTTGCACAAACGGGAGCAGATTGACGGTGAAGGCAGCACTGCGGTGCTCGGTTTTCGCCCCAGTCATCAAGCCGACATCGCTGCGGGTGTCCCGCTGCGTTACGCGATTCAGCGTCGATCGAGCTTTTTCGGCTTTCACATCGCCCAGTTGCCTTACAAAATCTGGCGACGCCTGCCCTGGGGACAACCCCAGGCCAACCCGCCCATGCCGGAAATGGTCCAGCTGCCTTTCGCAACCTATGGCGGGTTGCTGGCCCATTGCAGCCTGTACCGAAAAATCGGCCTGCCGCTGTATGCCCTCAAGCTGTACGCCGATGACACCGAATACACCTGGCGCATCACCGACGGTGGCGCAAAGATATTTCTGGTGACCGGAGCGCCACTGGACGATCTGGAAGACTCATGGAACATCAAGGCGCGCAGCCGCAATGTCTATGAAAGTTATCTGTTGGGCGGCTCGGACCTGCGCGCCTTTTACGCGGCGCGCAATCAGGCCTGGTTCGACAAACACGTCTGGGCACGTTCGACGCTGAGCTACCGGTTCAATCGCCTGGTTTTTTTCTGCCTGTTGCGGCTGTATGCATGGCGCTGCGACGCCGGACCGCGACTGCGATTGCTCAACAACGCCATTCGTGAGGGCGAAGCCCGCGTGCTGGGCCTGCACAAGGCTTACCCGCTATGAAAATCCTGTTCATCAGCAGCCTTTACGCACCCGACATCGGCGGCGGTGCAGAGATCATTCTGCAGCGCACCGTTGAAGGCTTGCAGCAACGTGGCTACAGCATCGCGGTGCTGGCGACGACCGATCGGCCAGGCCTGCAGTTGGCAGAGGTCAATCGGGTCAAGGTCTATCGGGCCGGTCTGCTCAACCAATACTGGCACTTCATGCCCCAGCGTCCGGAACGTCTGGCACGGTTTGCCTGGCACTGGCGCGATCGCTACAACGGCGGCATGCGCGATTACGTACGCCAGGTGATTGAACTGGAACAGCCAGAGCTGGTGGTGTGCCACAACCTGACGGGCTGGTCGGTGTCGGCATGGGACGAGATCACCCGCGCCAACCGCCCTGTCGTTCAGGTCCTGCACGACCTTTACCTGCTATGTCCGAGCAGTACCATGTTCAAGAAGGGTCAAAGTTGCCAGCGTCAATGCTCGCTGTGCACGCAGTTTCGCAAGCACCATGCGCAACAGTCAGAGCAGGTCAGTACCGTGGTGGGCGTCAGCCGATTCATGCTCGACACCTTGCAGGCACAGGGCTATTTCAAGGGCGCGCGCGGTTATGTGGTGCACAACGCCAGCCCGTTCACCCCACCGCACGCCGGGCAGACCAAAGCAGCCGACGATACGGCACCGCTGCGCTTCGGTTACTTGGGCACGCTGTCGGAAAACAAGGGCGTCGGCTGGCTGATCAATCAGTTCCAGCACCTGCCATTCAAGGCCACCTTGCAGATTGCCGGTCGCGGCCAATCGAATGACGAGAAAAGGTTCAGGGCCATGGCGACCTCACCCGACATCAGTTTCGTCGGCTTCCAGAAGCCCGAAGACTTCTACCAACACATAGACGTGGCCATCGTCCCGTCGATGTGGAACGAACCGTTCGGCCTGGTGGCCGTCGAGGCCTGCGCGCATTCCCGCCCGGTCATCGCCAGCCGCATGGGCGGGCTGCCGGAAATCATTCAGGACCAGCTCAACGGCCTGTTGTGCAGCCCCGATGACCCCGACTCACTAGGGCTGGCGATGCTCAAGCTGCACCAGCAACCCGAACTGCTGGCACGCCTGGGCAGCCAGGCACGCAACAGCGTGGCTTCGCTGTTGAACCTGGACCTGATGCTGGACCAGTACGAAAGTATTTTTGCCCAGACGCTGCAGGACCGCAGCACCTGGCATGGCGAACGCGTGCAGTTGGACCCCGGTTGATGCGTTCACGGTCATAAACGCCTGACAAGACAGCCCCATTCCAGCCAAATCACCCTCACGAGCAGGATGCTTGAGATGATTTTTATCAATTCGCGGTTTCTCACCCAGGATGTCAGCGGTGTTCAGCGCTATGCAGAACAGATGTGCAGAGCGCTGCAACGATTACGCAACGACCTGATCTTCGTCGCCCCGCGCAACATCAGGTTGCACGACTGTGCCAAAGCGCTGGACGTGCAACACATCGGGCATGCCACCGGCCACCTGTGGGAACAGGTCGATCTGCCGCTGCACCTAAAGCGCAAGGGCAACCCGCTGCTGGTGTCCATCAGCAATACCGGGCCGATGTTCTACGCCAATCAGATCGCGACTCATCACGACATCAACTATGTGCGCTACCCGCAAAGCTACACCCGGCTGTTCCGGCTGGCTTATCGGACCATCACCCCGATTCTGCTGTCGCGGGCCAGAACGCTGATTACCGGCAGCAGTTTCTCTCGCGGAGAAATCGCGTCGTTCTACGGCTACGCCGAAGACAAGGTGTTGGTCCTGCCGGCTGCGGTCAGTGACGACTTCACGCCGCGTGCGGTGCATCGCGACCAGCCGGACTACCTGCTGGCGGTGTCCTCGCCCGCTGCGCACAAGAATTTTAACCGGATGATTCAGGCTTTTCTGAGCCTGCGCGGCCACGCTGATCTGCAACTGCACATCGTCGGCGCAGCGAGCAGCCTGTTTGCCGACCCGAACCTGCAACGCCTGGCCTGTCGCGATCCACGAATCCGCTTTCTCGGTCGGCTCAGTGATGCCGAACTGATCGAGCAGTATCAGGGCGCCAGCGCATTTGTCTTCCCTTCGCTGTACGAAGGCTTCGGCATTCCGCCGCTGGAAGCCCAGGCGTGCGGCTGCCCGGTGCTGGCGGCCAATGCTGCCTCGATCCCAGAGGTCCTGCAAGCCAGCGCGCTGTATTTCGACCCGCTGGACGTCAGCCATATGGCCGCCGCGATGCATCGCGTACTCAGCGACGCACCGTTGCGTCAGGCATTGCGTCGGCAAGGCCTGAAGAACGTGCAGCGCTTTTCCTGGGAGATTTCCGCACAGCGTCTTTCCCAGCGTATCGATGCGCTGCTGGAGCCTGCCGTGCAAGGCAAACACCATGTCGCCCCCGAATCGTCCCCAGGCAAACCCTGAAACAACAGCAACGCCAGGACGCGCACTGCCGCGTCTGCAGTAGAGCGGGCCATTACCGCAAGGAACTTCCATGAGAATTGCTATCGTCCACGACTGGCTGGTGAGCTACGCTGGCGCCGAGCGCGTGCTTGCTTCGCTGATCAACGTCTGGCCACAGGCTGATCTGTTTTCAGTCATCGACTTTCTCAGCGATCAGGACCGCGCCCACCTGCGCGGCAAGGTAGCCCGAACAACGTTCATCCAGAAACTGCCCGGTGCCCGCAAACACTATTCTCGCTACCTGCCGCTGATGCCGCTGGCCATCGAACAACTGGACCTGTCCGGCTATGACCTGATCATCAGCAGCAGCCATGCCGTGGCCAAAGGCGTGCTCAGCGGCCCGGACCAACTGCATATCAGCTATGTGAATTCGCCCATCCGCTATGCCTGGGACTTGCAGCACCAGTACCTGCGCGAGTCCGGGCTGGACAAGGGAATCAAGAGCAGCCTGGCGCGCCTGGTCCTGCACTACATGCGCCTCTGGGATCAGCGCACTGCGGCGGGGGTAGATGCATTCATCGCCAATTCGGCGTTCATCGGTGCGCGCATCAACAAGGCGTATCGCCGGGATTCGACGGTCATCTACCCGCCCGTGGACACACTGGCCTTCACCCCGCTGGGTGCCCGGCAGGACTTCTATCTCAGCGCCTCGCGCATGGTGCCTTACAAACGCATGCCGATGATCGTCGAAGCCTTCGCTGCCATGCCCGACAAACGTCTGATCATGATCGGTGACGGGCCGGACCTCGCCAAGGCGCAGGCCATTGCGCGTCTGGCACCCAATGTCACGCTGCTGGGTTTCCAGCCAGCCGCTGTCCTGCTGGAACACATGCGCAGCGCCAAAGCCTTTGTCTTTGCTGCTGAGGAAGACTTCGGCATCAGCCCGGTTGAAGCGCAGGCCTGCGGTACGCCGGTGATCGCGTTTGGCAAGGGCGGCGTGCTGGAGACGGTGCTCGGCCTGGATCACATGCACCCGACCGGCGTGCTCTACCGACAGCAGAACGTAGAGTCGCTGACCGCCGCCATCGGTGAATTCGAAGCCGCGCAATCACGCATCACACCACAGGCCTGTCGATCCAATGCCGAGCGCTTCTCGGTCGCGCGCTTCGAGCAGGAGATAAAGGCGTTCGTCGAAAACCGCCTGAGCACTGCGCAGTTGGTTTATCTCGCGCGCCTGCCTCAACAGCACTGGAGCGCTCAACAGGCGCTGGTTGCCAGCAGCGAACTGCCTGGCCGTGTTGTCCCCATAAAAACCGTCTGAGCGAACAACACAATGCGCACCTCCGTCCGCGGCATCCTGCATGCCCATCAGTCAGCGCTGTCGCTCGCCCATCGCCTGCTGGACTTGACCGTCATTGTTCTGATCGGACATTGGCAGTCCGGGCTGACGGCCATCGACAGCACCGAAGCCTGGTTTCACATCATCCTTGCGGTGCTGGTGTTTCACTGGGTCAGCGAGTATCACCAGTTGTATGGCTCATGGCGTGGCGAGCGCATTTTGCGCGAGCTGACCAAAGTCTTCAGTTACTGGGCCATGACCTTCGTCACGCTGCAATCGCTGAACTACCTGCTGATCAACCGGATGCAACTGCCCGATAACGGACAGTTGCGCTGGTTCGTGCTGGTTCTTGCGGTGCTGTGCGGCTATCGGCTGCTGATCCGTCTGACGCTGCATAAACTGCGTCGGCACGGCTTCAATACCCGGCGGGTCGCGATTGTCGGCACCGGCCAGGTGGGTGAGCGTCTGGCCCGGTCCATTTCCCTGGCGCCGTGGATGGGGCTGAACCTGCTGGGTTTTTACGATTCGCATCCACAACAGATGAACCTGCAGGGCGAGAAACGTCGCCTGCCGGTGCTGGGTGATCTGGACCAACTGATCGAGGACGCCCGGGAAGGCCGGATCGACAAGGTGTACATCACCCTCGCCTTCAGCGCCGATGCGCAATTGAGCGAGCTGATTACCGGCCTGAGCGACACCACCGCATCGGTTTACCTGATCCCGGACGTGTTCATGTTCGACCTGCTACATGCCCGCAGCGAGAGCATCAATGGCCTGGCCAGCATCAGCATCTTCGACTCGCCCATGGACGGCGCATGGAGCCTGGCCAAACGCGCCGAAGACATTCTGCTGTCCAGTCTGATCCTGCTGCTCATCGCCGTGCCACTGCTGCTGATCGCCACCGCCATCAAACTGACGTCGCCGGGCCCGGTGCTGTTTCGTCAGCGTCGTTACGGACTGGACGGCCGCTCGATCATGGTCTGGAAGTTTCGCAGCATGATCGTGCAGGACACGGCCGAAGGCGTGCGCCAGGCAACGCGCAACGACATTCGCGTGACGCCGCTGGGGGCTTTCTTGCGGCGCACCTCGCTGGATGAACTGCCGCAGTTCTTCAACGTGCTGCATGGCGAGATGTCCATCGTCGGCCCGCGCCCGCACGCCGTTGCGCACAACGAACAGTACCGCAAGCAGGTGAGCGGCTACATGTTGCGCCACAAGGTCAAACCCGGCATCACCGGCTGGGCACAAATCAATGGCTGGCGTGGCGAAACCGACACGCTGGACAAGATGCGCATGCGCGTCGAATTCGATCTGGAATACATCGAGCACTGGTCGATCTGGCTGGACCTGAAAATCATTCTGCTGACGCTGCTCAAGGGTTTCGTCAACAAAAACGCTTTCTGACGCATTCGCTGGCTGAGCAGAACGCGCCGAGCCCCTCCGTACCCAGCACTGCCTACACAGCCCCCCAAAGAAAGACAGGAGCAATGCCATGAAAGGAAACACCCTATGAAGCTGACGTTAGCGGCCTTGTTGCTCACCGCTCTGACCCTGCAAGGCTGTGCGTTTGCACCGGGCCAGCACATGACACCGGACGACGTTACCAGCAGCGACTCCGATGAACCCAAAGCGCAATTGGTCGAGGTGACCCCCAAAAGCCTCCAGCAACAGCAGCAACGCGCTACCGCAGAAGCCAGGGCACTGCCACAGGAATTGCTCGACTACAAAACCCCGGAATACGTGATCGGCGCAGGCGACACCTTGCTGGTCACCGTCTTCGAGCACCCGGAACTGACCGCGCCGGGCTCTCAGGACCAACTGGATGCCAATACCCGGGAAGTGTTGAACGACGGCACGCTGTATTTTCCGTATGTCGGCCGAATTCGCGCCGGTGGCAGGACAGTCGGCGAGGTTCGAGAGCAATTGCGCATGGGCCTGTCACCGCAATACACCGAGGTCAAAGTCGACGTCAAAGTATTGCGCTACAACAGCCAGCGGATACTGCTGTCCGGCTCGTTCAAGGTGCCCGGCCCGCAACCGGTCACCAATATTCCGCTGAGCCTGGTGCAGGCGGTGAGCGTCGCAGGCGTTGACCTGACCGATGCAAACCTGGCAGGGCTGACCCTGCGCCGCGACGGCCGGGATTACCTGATCGACATCGACGCGCTGAACCGCAAGGACTCGAAACTGAGCAGGATTTTCCTCAAGGATGGCGATTACCTGCACCTCAACAGCAACTCCAGAAACAAGATCTACGTGCTGGGCGAAGTGCGCAATCCGCAGGTCATTTCTTTCGGCACCACCCGCCTGACGCTGCTCGAAGCCCTCGGAAACTCTGGCGGGCTCAGCCCCGACAGCGCAGACGGCAATGCGGTGTACGTGATACGCGGCGCGGAAAACTTCGCCGCTGCGACATCCACATCGACCGTTTACCACCTCAATGCCAAAAAACCCACGGCCTACCTGTTGGCGGGGCAGTTTGAGCTCAAGGCACAGGACGTCGTGTTCGTCGGCCCGGCCGATATCACCCGCTGGAGCCGATTCATCAGCCAGCTACTCGGCTCGGCCAGCGTGGTGCAGACCGGCGCGGCGTTCCGCAACTGATCAGATTGCAGTTGCACACCCTCCCTGCGACCCCGGTTGCGGGGATTTTTTTGCCTGCGCACACCGCCAGACTGTTGCTGGAGCAACAGCCAATCAACAGTTATCAGGCCAATGCGTCAGTGCGCGCAGCCCGCAGTCATTGCGCTGACAACCCCAAGCCCCCGCGCCTTGGGGTTATCGGGACGTTTGCATCGGGCTGGCACACAAGCTGCTTTGCAGAGGGACGCTTATCGCAAGGAATTCCCGCATGCTCGTTGTTTCACTTTCAGGCAGTCCGTCCCCCAAATCACGTTCAGGTGTGGTGCTGGCTCATGCTGGCCGCTGGTTGCAGGAGCACGGGGTTGAAGTCACCACATTGCGCATCCGCGACTTCAATGCCGAAGACCTGCTCTTCGCCCGCTTCGACAGCCCGCAGGTGCTGGAGTTTGTCGAAGCCGTCAGGCAGGCCGATGGTGTGTTGATCGGCACGCCGGTCTACAAAGCGTCATTTTCCGGGGCATTGAAAACCCTGCTCGACCTGCTACCGGAGCGCGCCCTGCACGGCAAAGTGGTCTTGCCATTGGCCACCGGTGGCAGTATCGCGCACATGCTGGCTGTGGACTACGCGCTCAAGCCGGTGCTTTCGGCGCTCAAGTGCCAGGAAGTGCTGCACGGCATCTTCGCCATCGATACGCAGATCAGCTATAGCGATAACGAACAAGGCGGCACGCTGGACGAGATTCTCACCGAGCGGCTGCATGAAGGGCTGGAACATTTCTACCACGGCCTGCAACGTCGATTGCAGGCGCGTCACAAGCAGGCAGGCGGGCATCTGCAACTGGCGCTGTAGCGCCTTGGGCTTAATGCTCGACAAACAACGGATAGAGCGATGCGACCAGCAGCGCAGCCATCACGCCGTTGAAAATACGCAGGCCCAGCGGATCGCGCAGAACGTTGCGCAACAAACTGCCAAAACCGGCCCAGATACCTACGCTGGGCAGGTTGATCAACGCGAACACCGCCGAGATCACCACCACGTTGTAGAAGTAACCCTGCATCGGGGTGTACGTGCTGATTGCACCGATCGCCATGATCCAGGCCTTGGGGTTGACCCACTGAAAAAGCGCCGCGCTCATGAAACTGAACGGCTTGCCCTGGCTGTCAGTGTTCTCGGCAGCAGGGCCTGACGTGGCGATTTTCCAGGCCAGGTACAGCAGATAGGCCGCGCCCACATAGCGCAAAACCGTATAGAGAATCGGCCACGCCTTGAACACGCTACCCAGACCAAAACCGACAGCCAGTACCAATATGAAAAAACCGATGCTGATGCCAAGCATGTGCGGGAGGGTTCGGCTGAAACCGAAATTGACGCCGGAAGCCAGCAGCATCATATTGTTCGGCCCGGGCGTCACCGATGTGACGAAGGCAAACAACGCAAAAGCGAGAAGCAAATCGAAAGAGAGCACCATAAAGCCTGTCCGCAGCAGTGAGTCAGATGCTCACCCTAGCGGAGGCGTTACAAGAAACACACGGACAGTTGTCTGATAATTCTTGCCATACAGTTTTAGGAAACAGAAGTTTCAAGCAGACTGTTAACCCCGTGGAGACGGCTCCATAACGCTCACATCGACGCTAGTTTCGCCGTTGTCATCGAACTCACGCACTTGCTGGATCTGCGGGTCTGCCAGCAATTGCGCCTTGCGTGCCTGATACTCTTCAAACGACAGGCCGCGACGATTCAGGTCTTCAAGCGCCAGTTGATGGCTTTCCTCAGCGCTGAATGCACGTTGTTCGACAGCGTGATGCGTGGAGCAACCGGAGACCAGCGCAACAGTAAATATCAGGACAAGCGCAAGCATACGGTTCATCTGGGGCCTCCGGGCGGGCTTCATTGCAGGAATGGAGCAAGGTTACGCCCGCCCCTGGCGCAGCAAAAATCATCCGCCGTGATAGTGCCTATCGACTTTCCCGAGCGTTTTCGATCAATACGTCGCGCAAAGTCTGCGCAGCGGCGGACAATGTGTGATCGGCGAGCATCATCAGCCCGATACGACGCTCGATGTGCGGTTCTACCAGTGCGATGCAACAGGCCCCGAGTTCCTGCATCTGCCCGATGCACAGCGACGGCACCGCGCTGACGCCCAGGCCATTAGCGACCATGCGCCCGATGGTCGACAACTGATGGCTTTCAAACGCCACCGCCAGCTTGCCATGCAGGGGCTCGACGGCCTGCTCCAGCAGCAAGCGCACGGCTGACGGCCGTTGTAACGCAATAAAGTCCTCGCGCAACAGCGCCGCCCAGGACACCTCGCCAAGTTCGGCCAGTGGCGAATCTCTGGCGACCACCGCCACGAAGCGGTCCGTATAGAACGGTGTAAACAGCAAGGCGCTGCTGGACTCCGGCTCGAAACCGATCCCCAGCTCAACGCGACGGTGACGCACCATCTCCAGTACTTGCTCGTTGATCACGTCATGCACCGCGACATTGACCCTCGGGTAACGCCCGCGAAAAACCTTCAGTGCGGCAGGCAGCAGGTTGCCGGCGAACGATGGCATGGCGGCGATCGAAACCCGGCCCATTTGCAGGGTGAAGCGCTGGCGCAGCAGCTCTTCGGTGTTGTCCCAGTCGGCCAATAGCTGGCGCGCCAACGGCAGCAGGGTTTCGCCTTCTGGCGTCAGGCCGACGTTGCGCGTGGTGCGCGTCAACAGTTGCCCGCCGAGATCCTCCTCCAGGCCCTTGATGGTCAGGCTCAGCGCAGGCTGCGACAGGTTCAGCCGCTCCCCGGCCTGGGCAAAGCTCAAATGCTGCGCCACAGCCAGAAAGGCGCGAAGTTGTTTGATGTTCATATATTTGCTTTTCTTATCAATCAATCAGAAAAACAAAATTAACAAATCAGTCTCATCAGGAGAAGATGCACATCAAGCCATCCTCCGGCGGCGCGACTGCCGGTCAACAACTATAAAAGGCGGACCATCATGGCTGGACTCGACAAACGAGTAGCGACCTACGAAGAAGCCCTCGCCGGGCTCACCGACAACATGACGGTGCTCTGCGGCGGCTTTGGCCTGTGCGGCATTCCTGAAAACCTGATAGCGCAGATCAAGCGCATGGGCATCAAGGGCCTGACCGTCGTTTCCAACAATTGTGGTGTCGACGGTTTCGGGCTGGGCATCCTGCTGGAGGACCGACAGATCCGCAAAATGATTTCATCCTATGTCGGTGAAAACGCCTTGTTCGAAAAACAGTTGCTCAGCGGCGAGCTGCAAGTCGAGCTCACTCCGCAAGGCACACTGGCTGAAAAACTGCGCGCAGGTGGTGCGGGCATTCCTGCGTTCTATACCGCTACCGGCTACGGAACACCGGTGGCCGAGGGCAAGGAAACTCGCCAGTTCAATGGCCGCAACGTCATTCTGGAAGAGGCCATCACTGGCGACTTTGCGCTCATCAAGGGCTGGAAAGCCGACCATTTCGGCAACGTGATCTATCGTCATACCGCACAGAACTTCAATCCGGTAGTAGCCACCGCTGGACGGATAACCGTGGTCGAGGTCGAAGAAATCGTTGAGCCGGGCGTATTGCTGCCTACCGAGATCCACACGCCAGGCATTTACGTCGACCGCGTGATTCAGGGCACCTTCGAGAAGCGCATCGAACAGCGCACCGTCAGAAAATCCTGATGACCGAGCCTGTTCAGGCCTATAACAACAAAGAGGTTTCAGACCATGGCACTTTCCCGCGAACAAATGGCTCAACGCGTCGCCCGTGAACTCAAGGACGGTTATTACGTGAACCTCGGCATCGGCATCCCGACGCTGGTGGCCAACTATGTGCCGGACGACATCGACGTCATGCTGCAATCGGAAAACGGCCTCTTGGGCATGGGCGCGTTTCCCACCGAACAAACCATTGATGCGGACATGATCAACGCGGGCAAGCAGACGGTGACTGCGCGCCTCGGTGCGTCGATTTTCTCGTCTGCCGAGTCGTTTGCCATGATCCGCGGTGGCCATGTGGACCTGACGGTGCTGGGTGCTTTCGAGGTGGACGTCGAGGGCAATATTGCCTCCTGGATGATCCCCGGCAAGTTGATCAAGGGCATGGGCGGCGCAATGGACCTGGTGGCCGGTGCCGACAATATCATCGTGACCATGACCCATGCGTCCAAGGACGGCGAATCCAAACTGCTGCCCCGCTGCAGCCTGCCACTGACTGGCGCGGGCTGCATCCGCAAGGTGTTGACTGATCTTGCGTATCTGCAAATCGAAAACGGTGCCTTCATCCTCCGCGAACGCGCACCGGGAGTCAGCGTGGAAGAAATCGTGGCCAAAACCGCCGGCAAACTGATCGTGCCGGATGACGTGATCGAGATGATTTTCTGATCCATACACCTGTCGCTCACAGCTCCAGCGCTCAGCGTTACACACCAATCTGGATGAGTCCAAAACACGGGCTTCTGCCCGAAGGGCGTGGGAGCGGACCGGGCGACGCTTCGCTTGTTCGCGAAAGGGCCGGTACATTCTCCAAATTTCATTGTCTGGACCACAGTCTTCGCGAACAAGTTCGCTCCCACGCCCTTCGGCCAGAATCAAGAACGGATTTATGTATAACGCTCAACACCACTCACAATTTCGCTTTTGATTCTGGCCGGAGGCCGTGGGAGTGGACTTGTCCACGAAAGAGTCGGTGCAGCACCTGAAGTCTGCACCAACGTCTTCATGAGCAATGCGCATCGCCGCCCCGGTCGCTCCCACAGGGATCGCTATACCTAGTGTGCCTACGCGCCGGTAAACCCCAATAATAACGACAAAAAGAGGTGCCTCTGATGGCCGCCAACATCGAAGAAAGCCGCTCCGCCCGATTTGCCTTGCGGTGTGCCGCCTGGGCTGAGCGCTGGTTTCCGGATTCGTGGGTATTCGCCGCACTAGCGGTGGTCATCGTCACGCTGGCGACGCTCGCCATCGGTGCGCGTCCGACCGACGCCGCCAAGGCCTTCGGAGACGGTTTCTGGAGCCTGATTCCGTTCACCATGCAGATGGCCTTCGTGGTCATCGGTGGTTACGTGGTCGCCAGCTCACCGCCCGCAGTACGCCTGATCGACCGTCTGGCACGGGTGCCGCGCAACGGCCGCTCGGCGGTGGCCTGGGTGGCGCTGATTTCCATGCTGGCCTCGCTGCTCAACTGGGGGCTGTCACTGGTGTTCGGCGGTTTGCTGGTGCGTGCGCTCGCCCGCCGCACCGACCTGCGTATGGACTACCGCGCAGCCGGTGCCGCCGCCTATCTGGGGCTTGGCGCGGTATGGGCGCTGGGGCTGTCATCGTCCGCTGCACAGTTGCAGGCCAACCCGGCCAGCCTGCCGCCATCGATTCTGGCGATCACCGGTGTAATTCCGTTCACTGAAACCATCTTTCTCTGGCAGTCCGGAGTCATGCTCGCAGCGCTGCTCGTCATCTCGCTGATCGTCGCCTATGCCACGGCGCCCGGCCCCAACAGCGCCCGCGACGCCAAGGCCTGCGGCATCGACCCGGCGTTCAATCTGCCGCCGCTGCCCGCCAGAACCCGGCCAGGCGAATGGCTGGAATACAGCCCGCTGCTGATTATCCTGATGGTTGTGCTGGGGGTTGGCTGGCTGTTCAACGAGTTTTCCAACAAGCCTGCAATCACTGCGATATCGGGGCTCAATACCTACAACTTTCTGTTCATCATGCTCGGTGCGCTATTGCACTGGCGGCCGCGCAGTTTTCTCGATGCCGTGGCGCGGGCCGTGCCGACCACCACCGGCGTGCTGATTCAGTTTCCGCTGTACGGCTCGATCGCCGCCTTGCTGACAACGGTCAAGGGCGCTGATGCCCAGACCCTGGCGCATTACATTTCGACGTTCTTCACCAGCATTGCTTCCCACGACACCTACGCGATTCTGATGGGCGTCTATTCGGCGATTCTGGGGTTCTTCATTCCCTCGGGTGGCGGCAAGTGGATCATCGAAGCCCCTTACGTGATGCAGGTGGCCAATGATCTGCAGTATCACCTCGGCTGGGCAGTGCAGATCTACAACGCAGCCGAAGCCTTGCCCAACCTGATCAACCCGTTCTACATGCTGCCGCTACTGGGCGTGCTGGGCCTGAAGGCGCGGGACCTGATCGGCTTTTCGTTCGTGCAGTTGCTTGTCCATGCGCCGCTGGTGCTGTTTCTGCTTTGGGCGCTGGGCACCACCCTGACGTATACGCCGCCGATCATGCCCTGACGTTAAAGAGCGTTGAACGAATAATCGCGCTCCACCTTGCAGACCCGCGTGACAAAGGCCTGATACCAGCGCGCGCGGCCCTGCTCGCGGACCTCGGCGTGCTCGGCCTGCTGCTTCCAGGCCAGGATCGCTGCCTCGTCGGTCCAGTAGGAAACGGTCACACCCAGTCCATCGTCGCCCCGCGCCGACTCCACACCCAGGAAGCCCGGTTGCTGGCGGGCCAGTTCGACCATCCGCTGTGCGGCCGTTGCGTACGCCTGCCCCTCGTCAGGCATACGCAACGAGGTGAACACCACCGCGAAGTAAGGCGTGGGGAAAAGTGCCGCAATCACGATTCGTCACCCGCTGCAGAGGCGATGCAGGCGCGCAGAAAAGCATCGACCACCGGTGGAATTCTGCCCAGCAGCGCAGCACGTTCCGGCTGGAACAGGGTGGCGACGAAGAACGGATGCCCCTGCAACTCCATGCAGCGTACATCACGTTCCGGGCCTCGTCCGCTGACCTTCAACGCCGTGCCGAACAGCGCTGATTCCAGCTCGCTGCGCAGGCCATAGCGGCAGTGGTAGCGCTCTTCGATATCCAGCGTGCCGTAGGCCTGAGCGATCAGTGTGTCGGGTTGCAGATGAATCGGTGCCAGGGCATCGACCAACGAGCAACTGAGCGGCGCAATGATCACGTTTGCCGCCTCCGGCGCCGTTTCACCATGCTCGGCGTCCGCCCAGCCCAGGCAGTTTCTTGCGTACTCAACCAACGCATGCTGAAAACCGCCGCACGTCCCCAGAAACGGCACCAGCCGCTCGCGGGCAAAACGGATCGCCGTCAGCGCGCCCTGCATGTCGCGGTACGGGCTGGCGGGTACGCACCACACCCCGTCAAACTGGCCGAGACGCACGCCGTCACCGATCTGCGGCGTCGGCAACCATGTGATGGCGACCTGAGCCTGTAGTGCGTCGGCGGCCATCTGCAACGCCAACGGGATCGCCTGATGCGCAGGCACTTGGGCGATGAAATCCCCCACCAGCCCGATCTGCAATGTTCTGACCGCTTTGTCTGCTACGCCCATACCCTGCTCCCCATCCGGTTTTGTGCAATCGGAACGGACTATAGACAGGCAAAAGCGCAATCAGAATGGGCGGTCCGGCAAGACGCTGCATGCAGCGCTGCACGGTCCTCACTCGGTGATGGGCGTGAGCACCGGCTGGCCGGAAAAGAACGCCAGCAGGTTATCGTTGACCCTCTGCACGCTGTCCCTCGACGCTTCGGGCGACAAGCCTGCCACATGCGGCGTGAGCACCACGTTGTTCAGGGTCTTGAACACGTCCGGCACCTTCGGCTCGTCATCGAAAACGTCCAGCGCAGCCCCGGCAATCTGCTCATTCTCAAGCGCACTGACCAGCGCGCCGGTGTCCACAACGCTGGCGCGGGCAATATTGACCAGAAAACCGTCAGGCCCCAGCGCTGCCAGCACCTGCGCATCGACCAGATGTTGCGTGCTGTTGCCACCGGGCGTGGCAATCATCAAAAAGTCCGACTCGGCCGCCAGCGCCTGCGCCGTTTCATGCCAGGTGTAGCTGCAGTCGTGACGCGGCTTGCGGTTGTGATAGCCGATGACGATGTCGAATGCAGCCGCACGCTTGGCGATCGCCAAACCTACCGCCCCCAGGCCGATGATCCCCAGGCGCTTGCCTGCCAGTGAGGGACGCACAGCCTTGCGCCACTCACTGCGGCGTACCGAGGCGTCTGCCTGTGGAATGTCGCGCACCAGCGAAAGTAACAATGCCAGTGCATGATCGGCCACGGTAGGCGCGTTGACCCCGGCGCCATTGGTGACGGTAATACCGCGTGCCTGTGCAGCGGGCAAATCGACCTTCTCGTAGCCGGCACCGCTCACACAAATGATGCGCAGGTGCGGCAACGCGTCCATTTCCCCGGCGAAAAACCCCAGTGGCCCACGCGTGACAACAGCGCTGATGTTCTGCCCGTGAGTGGCAATCGCTTCGGCGCGTTTTTCGGCCGTCGGGGCGCGAATCAACTGGAAGCCGCTGCTTTCCAGAATCGGCAAATACGTGTCCAGATTTTCGACCAGCACCAATACCGTTGTCATGTGCGCTCCTGTTCGGTCATCAAAACGCTGACAGTAACGCGACTCGGTGCATTTGTGCAGCGCCACACCGTCATAAAGCGGACGCATTTGCCGGACAGACTGAGGCACAACCCACCTCGGCAACCCGATAGTGCGCTATCGTTGCGTGCAGCACGACGACCAGCGACGGTAGTGGCTGGCGCAGTCGAACGCCTTTCCCCCACAAGGAACCCACCGCCCATGCACGGATTTTCCACCACGCTGTTGACCACAACCCTGTTGAAAAAGACCCTCCTGGCCGCGGCGGTCATGTCGGGCCTGATGCTGTCATCCGGTATGGCAGCGGCGGCGGATGCGCCGGGCAAGGTGTTGAGCGAGAAATACGGCCTGCCCTGGCCCGCCGCGATCGCCCATCGCGGTGCCTCGTTTGACGCACCGGAAGAAACCATCCCGGCCTATACCCTGGCGCGGGATCTGGGCGCGGATTATCTGGAGATGGACATCCAGCGCACCAAGGATGGCGTGCTGATTGCGCTGCACGACGACGTGCTGGAACGCACCACCAACATCGCCCAAGTGTTCCCCACGCGGGTCAAGGATCCGGTCAGCACCTTCACGCTGGCAGAACTCAAACAGCTGGACGCAGGCTCGTGGTTCAACAAGGCCTATCCGGACCGCGCGCGCGACAGCTACAACGGCTTGCAGATTCTGACCCTGGACGAAGTCATCGACATCGCCGAGGGCGGCGCCAACAAGCCGGGTCTGTACATCGAAACCAAGGTGCCGAACAAGTTTCCCGGCGTTGAAGCCGACCTGAAAAAAGTGCTGGCCAAGCGCGGTTGGCTTACTCAGCGGCCCGCTGCTGCTGCCGGGCATGTCAACGTCGCGCACATGCCGGGGCGCGTCGTGTTGCAGACCTTCGAGAAACAGAGCCTGGAACTGCTGCAAAAAGAAATGCCGCAGGTGCCCAAGGTGCTGTTGCTGTGGATTGGCGAAGGGTCGATAGAGCCTAAATCCAGCGTCGCGTTCAAGGACTCGGGGGCCAAGGACAAGGCCAGCTATTATGCAGCGCAGGAGGTCAAGTCGCCGGAGGAATTCCAGAAGTGGATTGACTGGGCCAAAGCCCATGGCGCGATCGGCACCGGCCCTTCGTCGCAATTGGCCCAGGGCGGCGACCAGAGCTACATGGACCTGGTCAAACCCTGGATGAACAACCTGACGCATGAAAAAGGCATGGTCATCCACCCGTATACCGTGGACGACGCGGCGGACTTCAAGCGCATCCGCAATGACGGTGTCGATGGCTTCTTCACTAACCGCACCGCTGAACTGTTGAAGTTCTATGATCGGCCCGCGAAAGAAAGCATCGATGCCATTCTCAAGCGTAACGGCTACTGATCGAGCGGCTGGCTGCATCCTGCGATGCAGCCAGCGCCGATTCATCAGAAATCGAGGGTACCGGACAGCTTCAAGGTGCGTGGCTCGCCCTGAGTCAGATAGCCTCCGTAGGCCGATTCCCAATAATCCTTGTTCATCAGGTTTTCGACATTGGCACGCAGTGTGACGTCCTTTTGCGCCACGTTGAAGGTGTAGCGTGCGCCCAGATCGAAACGGTTCCAGGTGGGAATGCTCAGGGTGTTTGCGGCATCGATATACTGTCCACCGGTACGCAGCATGCGCGCATTGATGGCAGCGCCTGCGATGCCTGGCACATCCCAGTCGGCACCGGCATTGAACTGGAAGGTCGGCACACCAATGGCCCTGTTGCCATCGTTGCTGCCACCGGACGTACCGCTCACCTCGGTGTCCATCAGGGTCAGACCGGCCAGCAGACGCAGGCCGCTGACAGGCTCGCCGAACACGTTCATTTCCACGCCACGGTTGCGCTGTTCGCCCTCGCGGACGTAGCGCGTTCCGCTTCCATCCTGAATCTGATAGCCGTCAGTCGGCTGTTCGATGCGGTACGCACCCAGGCTTGCGCCGAACGTTCCCATGTCCAGCTTCACGCCGGCTTCTACCTGTTTGGAGCGCGCCGGTGCGAACACCTCGCCGGGGTTGATCGTCACTGTGCTCGGCGCCGTCGGCCCCTGCGCCAGACCTTCAATGCGGTTTGCATAGAACGACACATAGCGCCAGGGCTTGAACACCAACCCATAGACCGGCGTGGTAATCGCCTCGTCATACAGCGCGTTGCGCGGGCCACTGCCGTAGTCATAACCCTCGACACGCAGTTGCTGGCGACGCAGGCCTGCCGTCAACAACAGGCGGTCATCGAAAAAACCCAAGGTATCGGAGAACGCTACGCTGCGCATGCGGCTCTTGCCGATAATGCCCGGATCACTGAGGTCACCGCCCGAGAAGCTGTCCAGCGCAGGACGCGTTGTTTCAACGGGGTCGTATAGGTTGCTGCTCGCAGGGCCGCCAAACAGAAAGGCACTGCGCTGCTCGGTCCAGATGCCGGACAGGCCGACGTTGACCTTATGACTGACCGCGCCGGTCTGCAGCTTGCCGTTGATGCCGGCCATGGCCGTCTTGTTGTCTTCGTCGTGCGGGATCGAAGACGGTGACGCGGTGATGTTGCCTGCGGCGTCGTTGATGGTCGGCGAGCCGTAGATTCCGTTTTCACGGGTGTGCTTGGCACCGGCTGCGGCGTACAGCGTCCAGTCGTCATTGAGGTCGTACTCGGCGCGGCTCATGCCGAAGGTGTCTTCGGTTTCAGTCCAGGTCCAGTTCGGCGCGTAATTGGTGTCGGCATCCGGCGCATGCGGCACGCGGGTCAGGCCGCTGCCGACGAATACCGTGTTGCGGCTCTGGTTGATGCGCTGCTTCTGGTAAGCAAAATCGCCGGAAAGTCGGAAGTTGTCACCCCGATAATCAAGCCCCAGGGCAAACAGCTTGCTGCGATGCTCTTCGTCCTCAACGCCGGTTTCGCCTTCGCGCTGAGACAGATTCAGGCGCGCACCGAAACGATTGCCCTCGCCAAAGCGCTGGCCGAGGTCCAGATGCTCGCCGATCCGGCCATCGCTGCTGATGTCGGTGGTAAAACGCCGCGTCGGTGTGTCCTGTGCACGCTTGGGCTGCAGGTTGACGCCGCCGCCAATCCCGGAGCCGGTCGGGGTGACGCCGTTGATGAAGGCATTGGGGCCTTTGAACACTTCAACCCGCTCCAGCGCATCGGTCGAGATGATCTGGCGCGGCAGCACACCGTAGAGGCCGTTATAGGAAATATCGTCGGTGGTCAGCTTGAGGCCACGAATGACGAAGATCTTCGAGGCGTTGGCATAGCCGCTTGACTGGCGCACCGACGCATCATTGAGCAGTACATCGCCGACGTCTTCGGCCTGTTGGTCCTCGATCAATTGTTCGGTGTAGCTGGTCATGGTGAACGGCACATCCATGATGTCGGCATTGCCCAGCACGCCAAGCTGCCCGCCGCGAGCCACCTGCCCGCCTGCGTACACGGGCGACAGCGCATGCGGGTCGGCCTTGTCGGCGCTGATGTCAGTCTCGCCCAAGACCATCGGCCCGTCCTGCTGACTGGCAGCCGCCGTAGCGGCCCAGGCCGGAGAACCCATGGAACAGCAAAAAGCGAGCAACGTAAGGCGCATCGGGATCGATGAGGTGTGCATGAAGAGGTCCTGCTGACGGAATGAGCGAGATCGGAAGAAACCTTCCTGGAGATGACCGACTCAGTGGATGCGAAATGCTACCATATGTTACTGGGAATGCTTATCATTTATTTGCATGCAAAAAGTTACACAGCGTGCGCTTCGCGTCACACAGCAATGCTTTGAAACAGGTCGTGGACAGCCACCTGAGCGCGACTCTCGTGTAAGCTCGTACGCTGTTGGTTTTCCCATCGAGAGGCCTATGCAGTCCACTTTCCGACGCTCGACCCTGGCAGCGCTTCGCGGTTTTGCCTTGCCGAGTGATGCAATCTCCATTGTTCCTTCTGCCGCCGACTACCGGCGCTGCCTGCTGGAGAAGATCGCTTCGGCCACGCGGCGCATCTATATCATCGCGTTGTACCTGCAACAGGATGAAGCCGGCCAGGAAATCCTCGACGCGCTGTACGCCGCCAAGGCTGCACGGCCCGAGCTGGACGTGGTGGTGCTGGTCGACTGGTTTCGCGCCCAGCGCGGCCTGATCGGTGCCGGTCGGCAACCGGGCAACTCGACCTGGTATCAGGCACAGAACCTTGAATACGACGAAGAAGTGCCGATCTACGGCGTGCCGGTGCAGACCCGCGAGCTGTTCGGCGTGCTGCACCTCAAGGGCAGCGTGATCGATGACTGCGTGATCTACAGCGGCGCGAGCATCAACAACGTCTACCTGCACAAGCTCGACAAATACCGGCTGGACCGTTATCACCTGATCGAAAGCGCGCCGCTGGCCGACTCTTTCGAGCACCTGGTGCAGCGGGAAATACTGCCATCAGCGGCCGTGCACCGCCTGGACCTGCAATCGCCACCGAGCTCTCGCAGCCTGCGCAGCGAAATCCGCGCCTTTCGCAGTGATTTGAAGCGCGCCACGTACGACACGTCGGCAGGCGACAAGGAAAACGGCCAGTTGCGGGTGATTCCGCTGCTGGGTGTGGGGCCGCGCAACAGCCTCAACCGCGCGATCTGCGACCTGATCGCCTCCAGCAAGATCCAGCTGACCATCTGCACACCGTATTTCAACCTGCCCGTAGCGGTTACCCGCGAGGTCAATCGGGCGCTCAAGCGCGGCGTAAAGGTCGATATCATCATTGGCGACAAGACCGCCAACGATTTCTTCATTGACCCGGACGAGCCGTTCAAAGTGATTTCGGCCCTGCCCTATCTGTACGAAATCAGCCTGCGACGCTTTGCCCACAAGCACCAGAAGGCCATCGCCCAGCAGCGTCTGAACGTGCACTTGTGGAAGCACGGCGACAACACCTTCCACCTCAAGGGGATCTGGGTCGATCAGCGTTATACCTTGCTGACCGGCAACAACCTGAACCCTCGGGCGTTCAACCTCGACCTGGAAAACGGCTTGCTGATCGATGATCCGCAAGGCCAGTGGACCGACCCGCGTGAAGCGGAAATCGCCCAATTGATGCGCAACACACAACGCGTCAACCAGTACGACGAGCTCGACACGCTGGCCAATTATCCTGAAGGAGTGCGCAAGTTCCTCAAGCGGGTCAGCCGGGTCAGGGTCGAGCGTTTGCTCTACCGCATTCTCTGATCTGTGCGTTCACCGCCAACCCGTCAGCTTCCTGCCTGGCCGGTTGGCGGTGAAATAGAAGACCCGCCTGATTTCAAGGCTGTTTAGCCCCCAGCTGTTTCCACATCTTTTGCGTGATTTTGCGCCGGTTGCTGTAACCGGCCCACGGGTCACTCTTGAGCTGGCTCAAGCGTTGCTCAAGGTTGGTGATGTCCCATTGCGCCGACGACGTCAGACCGGTCAGCTCATGCAGCGCAATCGGCACCGAGACCGGCAAACCCGGCCGGGCGCGTACCGAATAGGCGGTCACTGTGCTGCCGCCACGACTGTTGCGCAGGTAATCGATGAAAATCTTGCCGACCCGGTTTTTCGGCCCCATTGTGGCTGTGAAGCGTTCCGGCAACTGACGGCTGATGAACTCGGCGATGGCCTTGGCGAAGGCTTTCACGGTGTCCCACTCGGCCTGTCGCGCCAGCGGCACAATAATGTGCATGCCTTTGCCGCCACTGGTCTTGAGAAAAGCCTCAAGCCCCAGCTCCTCCAGTACGGCGAGAACCATTTGCGTGGCCTCGATCATGCTGCGCCAGGGCAGCGCCGGGTCTGGGTCAAGGTCCAGCACAAAATGATCCGGTGTTTCGATCCTGTCGCGGGTCGCGCCCCAGGTGTGCAACTCGATGGCGCCCATCTGCGCCGCGCCCACCAGCGCCTGCACAGAGTCGATCTCCATCAGCGCGGCGTGGCCGGGGTCCAGCGCCCGATCCAGCTGCCTGATATGCGGTATGGCAAGGTGCTCGGCGTGTTTCTGAAAAAACTGCTCGCCGTCGATGCCTTCCGGGCAGCGCAGCAATGCCACTGGCCGCTTGTTCAGGTACGGCAGAATCCAGTCGGCGATAGACTCGTAAAACTGCGCAAGCTCGATTTTCTTCGTGCCTGTAGTGCTGTCGATCACCCGCTGCGGATGACTGATGCCAGTGCCCGCCACATCAACCTTGCCTCGGGCAGTTTTCTTGCCGGGCTGCCTGGAGGGCTCAGGAGTGACTGACGCAGCCTCGGCTGGCTGAGCGTCTTCACGCACCACATCGCCAGCTGGCTTGTCACCGCGCAGGCCGAAAAACGCTGCCTGACGCACGATGCCCTCGCGAGTCCACTGCGCAAACTCAGCTTCGCAGACCAGCGTCGGCTCGACCCACTGCACGCCGCGCGCCTGCGCCGAGGTCAGTTTTTTCGCCAAGGGCGATTCCTCGCGGTGCAGCGGTTTCAGTTGCTTGTGCACGTGTTTGAGCGTCGCCTCGGTAAACCCGGTGCCGACCCGTCCGGCATACACCAGCCCCTGAGCATCGTCATTGACCGCCAACAACAGCGCGCCGAAGGCCGAGCGGCTGCCTTGTGGCGCGGTATAACCGACGATCACGAATTCCTGGCGCAACCGGCATTTGAGCTTGATCCAGTCGGCATTGCGCTTGCCAACGTACGCGCTGCCAGCGCGCTTGCCGATTACGCCCTCCAGGCCCATCGCCGCAGCACTGGCCACGATGTCCTGATGCCCGGCCTGAAACGCATCCGAATAGCGCAGCAAGCGGCTGCGCTGGCTGCCGAGCACTTGTTTCAAAGCGTCGCGACGCTGCTCAAGAGGCACTTCGCGCAGGTCTTCGCCGCTCAGAAACGGCATGTCGAACAGGTAATAGAAAATATTTTTGCTGTGCCCCTCATCAAAGGCATTCTGCAACCCCTGAAAATCCGGCAGCCCTTGCTCGTCGAGCACCACCACTTCGCCGTCGAACCAACTGTCTTGCAACTTCAGGCCCTTGAGCGCCTTGGTCAGCTCGGGCAACTGGTCAGTCCAGTCGTTGCCGTTACGGGTGAACAGACGCACCTCGTCATTCTGGATACGCGTCAGCATGCGATAGCCGTCAAACTTGATCTCGTACAGCCAGTCGCCCGCAGGCGGCGCATCGACCAGTGTCGCCAGTTGCGGCGCAAACGTGTCCGGGAAAACGGCTTTCGCCTTTTTGGGTGCGGGCTTGCGCGCAGGCTTCGCTTCAACAGCCTTGGCTTTGGGCTTTGCTGGCGCTGAACGCCCTGCCCCGACGTGCGCACCGCTGATCACGCTTTGCGGTTGCGCCTCGGTGATGTCGTATTCGGCGGCAGGTCGCGCGATGTCGTCCTTTTCCTTGATCAGCAGCCACTGCTCCTTGCTGCCACTGCCCTTGAGCCGAGTGCGCACCAGCGCCCACTCGCCACTGAGTTTTTCGCCGATCAGGGTGAACTTGAGTTTGCCGTCCTCATAGGTCTTGCGTGGATCACCATGGGGTTGCCAGATGCCCCTGTCCCAGACGATTACATCGCCTCCGCCGTACTGGCCCTTCGGAATGCTGCCTTCAAAAGCGGCGTAGTCCAGCGGATGATCTTCGACATGCACGGCCAGACGCTTCTGTTTCGGGTCCAGGCTGGGCCCTTTGGGCACCGCCCAGCTCTTCAGCGTACCGTCCAGTTCCAGCCGAAAGTCGTAATGCAGGTTGCGCGCATCGTGCTTCTGAATCACAAAACTCAGTGCACCGGACCGCGCCTTGCCTTTACGTTTGCTCTCCAAAGGCTCGGAGGTGACGTCAAAGTTGCGCTTGCGCGTGTATTCACTGGCTGGCTTGACCATGGACGATTTCTCCGTATGCCTCAAAAGGCTTATGGCTCAAGAAGCTTTGCCGGTTTTCTTGCGCACGGCAGGTCGTTTCGGCTTAGGGCTTTGCTTGTCTGCGACCTTGTCCTTCGCAGCAGGCTTGCGTGTTTTACTGGCGCTGCTCTTGCCTGCCAGGCTGCGGCGCAGCAGATCGGTGAGGTCAATGACATCGGCGCTCTTGCGCTCTTCCTCGCCCGGATCAGTTTCGACATCCTCGATCTTGCCTTCACCGGCTTTGGTTTGGACCAGTTGCATGATCTTTTCCTGAAACGTGTCGTGGTACTGGTCGGGTTGCCAGTCTGCGCTCATGTCCTTGACCAGACGCCTGGCCATGTCACGTTCGCTCTTGGTCAACCTGGCATCGGTTACGGCCTCGGTCAGCTCCAGTGCGTCGAGCTCACGCACATCGGCGGGCCAGCGCAGGATCACCATCACCAGTGCCGACTCCAGCGGCATGACCGCAGCCAGGTGCTCGCGGGTATGCAACACGACGTTGGCCAGCGCGACTTTTTGGGTGTCGACCAGCGTTTCGCGCAACAGCGCATAGACTTTTTCGCCACGCTTGTCAGGGGTCAGAAAATAAGGCGTATCGATGTTCTGCAACGGAATCTGCTGGCTGTCGACGAAGGCAAAGATGTCGATGGTCTGAGTCGATTTAGGGTGCGCAGAGCGAATCTCCTCTTCACTGAGCACCACGTAACGGTCCTTCTCGTGCAGCACGCCCTTGACGATATTTTCCTTGGTAACTTCCTTGCCGGTGACCTTGTTGATTCGCTTGTAGCCGACCGGGTCCATGCTGCGCTTGTCGAGCCAGTCAAAATCGACACTGTTTGACGTGGTCGCAGAAACCAGTGCGACGGGGATGTGCACCAGTCCGAAGCTGATTGCACCTTTCCAGATTGCCCTTGCCATGGTCTTACTCCTGTGGGTCGTGAAAAAGTGACAGGAGCGGCAGAGTAAAAGTTTCGACAGGCTGACGAGCGCCGGAAAACCCGCGCAAACTTCAGTTTTTTCAAACCGACTGCACAAACTGTCAACGCTTTGGCTCGGTATTTTGCCCACTGCCAAGTGCCGCGTTTAACGGCGCAACGCCCGCCAAAGCCCTGTTGTAGAGGGGTTTCAGCAGAGCGCACTCAAGATTTCCAGCCTGACATATTCTTTTACGATCTAAAAATATGGTTTAACGTTATTTTGCGGAATAAATCAGACGAACTATAACTGGGCCCACCTCGAACGCTGTTGGTGAACTGTCTGCAACCCAACAGTTGGTCCCGTCAGCTTTCACCTCGCTGATCATTCCCAAGGATTTGTCATGAACGTTTTCTGGTTTCTTCCGACTCACGGCGACGGCCATTATCTGGGCACGACAAAGGGCGCACGTCCCGTCACGCTCAACTATCTGAAGCAGGTAGCCCAGGCTGCCGATGACCTTGGCTACTATGGGGTGCTGATCCCGACTGGCCGCTCCTGCGAGGATTCGTGGGTTATCGCTTCGGCGCTGGTGCCGCTGACCGAACGTCTGAAATACCTGGTAGCGATTCGTCCGGGGATCATTTCCCCTACCGTTTCTGCACGTATGGCTGCGACCCTGGATCGTCTGTCCGGTGGCCGCCTGCTGATCAACGTGGTGACCGGTGGCGACCCGGACGAAAACCGTGGCGATGGCAGCTTCCTTGATCACAGCGAGCGCTATGAAGTCACCGATGAGTTTCTGCACATCTGGCGTCGTGTGTTGCAGGGCGAAGCGGTCGATTTCGAGGGCAAGCACCTGCGCGTGCAGAACGCCAAAGCCCTTTATCCGCCGATTCAGAAGCCGTATCCGCCGTTGTATTTCGGGGGATCCTCCGACGCAGCGCACGATCTGGCCGCCGATCAGGTGGACGTTTACCTGACCTGGGGCGAGCCGCCGGCGGCCGTCGCGCAAAAACTGGCTGACGTGCGCGAACGTGCAGCACGCAAGGGCCGTACCGTGAAATTCGGTATTCGTCTGCACGTGATTGTGCGCCAAACCAGTGAAGAAGCCTGGAAAGCCGCGAGCACCCTGATCGAACACATCAGCGACGAGACCATAGCTGCCGCGCAGAAGTCTTTCTCGCGTTTCGACTCGGAAGGCCAACGGCGCATGGCTGCCTTGCATGATGGGCGCCGCGACAATCTGGAGATCGCGCCTAATCTGTGGGCTGGCGTTGGTCTGGTGCGTGGCGGCGCGGGTACGGCGCTGGTCGGTAACCCGCAGGAAGTGGCAGAGCGCATCAAGGAATACGCAGACCTGGGCATCGAGAGCTTCATTTTCTCGGCCTACCCGCATCTGGAAGAAGCCTACCGTTTTGCCGAACTGGTCTTCCCGCTGCTGCCCGAGCCTTATGCCAGCCTCGCCGGGCGTGGTATCACCAACCTGACGGGCCCGTTCGGCGAAATGATCGCCAACGATCTGCCCCCGCAGGCCAAGTGATGTCCGGGCAACTGCTGACCTTACCGCACTCGCCTGCGCTGGCGACCTCGATCAGGGCGACTGCGCAGGTATTCGAGGACCCCAAGTCCAGAGCCCTGCTCGCTCATGTGCGCCAAGTGGCACCCAGCGACGCCAGCGTGCTGATCATCGGCGAGACCGGCACCGGCAAGGAACTGGTTGCAAGGCACGTTCACGAGTTGAGCGCCCGACGTGACAAGCCGTTTGTGGCGGTCAACTGCGGCGCGTTCTCCGAAAACCTGATCGAGGCCGAGCTGTTCGGCCACGACAAAGGCGCGTTTACCGGTGCAATCAGCGCCAAGGCCGGCTGGTTTGAAGAGGCCAACGGCGGCACGCTGTTTCTCGATGAGATCGGCGATCTGCCCATGACTCTGCAGGTCAAACTGCTGCGCGTGCTTCAAGAGCGCGAAGTGGTTCGCCTCGGCTCGCGCAAGAGCATTCCGATTGATGTGCGGGTGCTGGCGGCCACCAACGTGCAGCTGGAAAAAGCCATCAATGCCGGGCATTTCCGCGAGGACCTGTATTACCGGCTGGACGTGGTCAATCTGGAACTGAGCCCGTTGCGTGACCGGCCGGGCGATATCCTGCCACTGGCCCGGCATTTCATCGAGGTCTACAGCCAGCGCCTGCGCCATGGCCCCGTGCGGATCAGTGCCGAGGCCGAGCACAAACTCAGGACCTACAGTTGGCCGGGCAACATTCGCGAGCTGGAAAACGTCATTCACCACACGTTGCTGGTCTGCCGCGACGGGATCATTCAGCGTGATGACCTGCGCATGTCCAACTTGAGGATTGAGCGTCAGGACGAGCAAAACCAGGCTGACGAGTCGGCCGAACAGTTGCTCAACCGCGCGTTTCAGAAGCTGTTTGAAGAACAGGCTGGTGCGTTGCACGAGAAGGTTGAAGACACGCTGCTCAGAACGGCTTATCGCTTCTGCCACCATAATCAGGTACACACCGCCAGCCTGCTAGGCCTGACCCGCAACGTGACCCGCACCCGCCTGATCAAGATTGGCGAGCTGGCGGTCAACAAACGCAGACCGGGTGAGAATGTGCAGGGCGACAGGATGTTGCACTTGTCGGTGTAGCAGGCAATGGCGCCGAGTGGACTGCCACCAGGAAGTTGTACACATAACTGACTATCGTGCCGCCGCTCCGCGTCGGCATGCAGTTCTGGACGCTCTGCGTCCTTTTTGTGTTTGTGGCGCTGCGCGTCGCAAAGCGGTTTTGCGATGTCAGTCGGATATGCTCCAGGCTCAAGGCACCTTTTCGCCCCTCGGCGACATACTTTGAAGGATCAAGGCATGCAAAATCCCGGCTCCGTCAGTGATATTGCGCTCGCAAAGCACATCTGAAGCCAGAGCATTATCGCGGAGCGTCATGGCCTTGTGGGCTCAGGCCAGACGCATTGCCAGGGCCTTGGCCTGAATCGCTACGTCAGTGACTGCGGTGCTTTCCCACCACATGCCGCGCAACGGCGGGCCCATGGCGAACAGGTGGGCTGAGCGCTGGCCTTGCGCATCAAGCACCGCGCCATCGTGGGCCGCTGCAATGCCCAGTGCCAGCGGGCCGGGCTGGATCAGGCCTCGAGCCAGTAGCTGGCGAGGCAGAGGACGGTCTACGCGACGCCAGTCGTACTCGATACCTGTGGAGTTGATCAACGCATCGCCGAGGATGTGCGTCGGCTCATGCTCGCCACGCCGACGGACACTGATCTGCACCTGACCTGACGGCAGGCTGGCAACACCCTGCAATGAAGCCGCTTCAATGCTCAGCCGCCCCTGCTTGACCAGCCGTGCCAGCAGTGCCGCGCTCGGTGGTGGCGAGCGGTGGTGATGGCTCTCCCACCACGGCCTTACGTGCCGTACGAATTGTCGACGCTGTGTGTCAGTCGCCTGGTTCCACAACCTGCCGACGTTGGCACGCACAGTGTCCAGCGGGGCCTGCCAGTCAATGCCGCTTTCAATGGCCAGTTCACACTGCTCGCGAACCTTGCGGACCAGTTGACGGGTGCTGCGAATGCTCGGGTCCTGCGCCAGAAAATCGGACCATTCAGGCGGCTGACGGCGCACATGTGGTAACAGACCGTGTCGGGAAAAGACCTGAATCGGCCCGCGGTGTCCGGCCTTTTCCAGAGACACCAGCGCATCGACCATGGTCAGCCCCGAGCCGATAATCAGCACACGGGTTTGCGGATCAAGCTGTTGCATGACGCTTACATCCCAAGGGTCCAGCGATGCAGCGTTCAGCGCGTTCGACTCGCGCTGCGGGGTGCGTGAAGCGGCGTACATGCCGGTCGCCAGCACGGCCTGACTGCCACGCAGTTCACGACCATCAGCCAGTGTGACGCTCACGCCCTGCTCACTGACCTGCACGTCCACCGCCTCGGCGCGCACGTGCCCGACCGTCGAGCCAAAGCCCTCGCCCACCACCTGCGCCTCGCGCAGACGCTGCTGCACATAAAGCCCGAACACCCCGCGCGGCGGGAACAGTTCGGCGACCGGGATTTTCTGCTCGGCCGCTTCAGGCCAGCCGCCTTCGGCCAGATAGCCGGTCAGCCACTCGGTAAGGTCGTGCGCGTTGTCCGGGTCGACGCTCATGCGCGCAGCGTTGCCATTGAGCGTATGGCCCGGCTCGGTAGCGCTGTAGGCCTCGCCCCGGCCAAGCTCGCTGCGAGTCTCGATGATCAGGATGCGGCGCTGCCCAGGCCTGCGCAACAGTTGCGCCGCCAGCATGCTGCCGCTCAGACCGCCGCCGATGATCAGAATGTCAGCCGTCTGGTGTGGGTCTTGGGTCATCGAACAGCGCCTCGGTCGAGTTACGATAAAAGTCGGGTCACGATAGAGTCAAAGCACCACGTTGCGCACGAAGCGTAAGGTGGTGTCAGCCTCATTGCAGTAGCGGTGCGGCTGATTGCTGGGGAACATGAAGAATTCGCCCGGCCCCACCTGCTGCGCGGCGGCAGGCTCGGCAAAACGCAGGGTCAGCCGACCTTCCACGACGTAGACCTGCTCACTCCAACCCTCCGGGTCGGCTTCTGACACGTAGGCATCGCCGGGAGCCAGGCAGAACTCCCACAATTCAACCTCTCGCCGTGCGATCGCTCTGGCCAGCAGCACGGCTTTGCTGCCAGGGATCGTACCTGCCCAGGCCAGTTCGTTGATACGGCTATGATCGCGATTTTCCGGCGCCTGAATCAGGTCGCTGAAGGCAACCTCAAGCGCCTCGGCCACCCGATCCAGCGTTGCCAGGCTGACGTTTTTCTCGCCGGCCTCGATGGCGACCAGCATGCGGCGACTGACGCCGGATTTTTCCGCCAGCGCGGTCTGACTGAGGTCAGCGGCGTTGCGCAGACGCCGCACGTTATGGCTGACATGTTGCAGAACCGGCGCGCGTGGCGAGTTTTCTTTGTGCATCGTGGTGCTCACATCAAACCGTTGCGCATTATACTGCCCATTCCCAGGGTGCTGTCAGAGTGCTCAGCCTCTCATCATACGCATTGCTGCCATAGCGCAGTCACAGGAGCCCAGAGCTGACATGAAGTCTATCAGCCGCATACCCCGTATCAGCAAGGCCGAAGCCGTGCTGATCCTGATCACTATGCTCTGGGGAGGCACATTTCTGCTGGTGCAGCATGCGCTGACCGTCAGTGGTCCGATGTTCTTCGTCGGCCTGCGCTTTGCCGCCGCGGCGCTTATCGTAGCGCTGTTTTCGCTGAAGGTGCTGCGCGGCCTGACCTTTCTTGAGCTAAAGGCCGGCGTCTTCATCGGCACCGCGATCATGCTCGGCTATGGACTGCAGACGGTCGGGCTGCAGACCATCCCCAGCAGCCAGTCCGCATTCATCACCGCGCTGTACGTACCGTGTGTGCCTTTATTGCAGTGGCTGGTGCTGGGCCGGCGGCCGGGGTTGATGCCGACACTGGGGATCATCCTTGCCTTTACCGGGCTGATGCTGGTGTCGGGGCCACAGGGCGCTACCCTGAACCTTAGCTCCGGCGAAATCGTGACACTGATCAGTGCAGTGGCCATCGCGGCAGAGATCATCATGATCAGCGCTTATGCGGGCAAGGTTGATGTGCGGCGCGTCACCGTCGTGCAACTGGCGACCGCCTCGATTCTGGCGTTTTTGATGATCGTGCCGACCCAGGAGCGCCTGCCGGATTTCTCTTGGTTGCTGGTGGTCAGCGCAGTGGGGCTCGGGCTTATGAGTGCGGCGATTCAGATCGCCATGAACTGGGCACAGAAAAGTGTTTCGCCCACGCGTGCAACCGTGATCTATGCCGGTGAACCGGTCTGGGCCGGGCTTGTCGGAAGACTGGCGGGTGAGCGCTTGCCGGGCATTGCGCTGCTCGGCGCGGCATTGATTGTCGCCGGAGTGATCGTCAGCGAAATGAAACGACGCTCTGGTGCTGGCGAATTTGTTACCGGAGATGAGGCGAGCCTCAATGAAGAAGGCCTGCGAAACGTCGAATAAAGCGCCGGTGGCGTTGCCGTGAAACATTCTTGCTGTAGCAACAATTTGCTGCATAAAAAACAGCAGACACTTTTTGTAGGAAATTTCGGAAACCGTCCCTTTGGTATCGGGGTGTCTGGCACGTATGATGCTTGACATTCCCCTGCAGATTAGAAGCCTATGTCCCTGATAGTTCTACTGCTTCTGCCCTTCATTGGCAGCTGTCTGGCGGCCATTTTGCCGCACAACGCGCGTAACGCAGAATCGTTTCTGGCGGGTCTGGTCGCCTTGATCGGGGCGATCCAGATGGCGTTGTGGTTCCCGCAGATCGCCGACGGCGGCGTGATTCGCGAGGAATATTTCTGGCTGCCAAGCCTTGGGATGAATTTCGTTCTACGCATCGACGGCTTCGCCTGGCTGTTTTCGATGCTGGTGCTGGGCATCGGTGCGCTGGTGTCGCTCTACGCCCGCTATTACATGTCGCCGGACGATCCGGTGCCGCGCTTCTTCGCTTTTTTCCTGGCGTTCATGGGTGCCATGCTCGGGCTGGTCATGTCCGGCAACCTGATTCAGATCGTGTTTTTCTGGGAGCTGACCAGCCTGTTTTCGTTTCTGCTGATCGGCTACTGGCATCATCGCGCCGATGCACGCCGTGGCGCGTACATGGCGCTGATGGTCACCGGCGCAGGCGGGCTGGCACTGCTGGCGGGCATGATGATCCTGGGGCATGTGGCAGGCAGTTACGATCTGGACCGTGTGCTGGCCTCCGGTGACGCGATTCGCGCCCATGCCTTGTACCCGGTATTGCTGACCCTGATTCTGATCGGCGCATTGACCAAAAGCGCGCAGTTCCCGTTCCATTTCTGGCTGCCCCACGCCATGGCGGCGCCCACACCGGTTTCGGCTTATCTACACTCGGCGACCATGGTCAAGGCCGGGGTGTTTCTCATGGCGCGGATGTGGCCCGCGCTGTCCGGCACCGAGCAATGGTTCTGGATCGTCAGCGGCGCGGGTGCCTGCACGCTGATTCTGGGCGCCTATGCAGCCATCTTTCAGAATGACCTCAAAGGACTGCTGGCGTACTCGACCATCAGCCACCTGGGCCTGATCACACTGCTGCTGGGTCTGAACAGCCCGCTGGCAGCCGTCGCTGCGGTGTTCCATATTCTCAACCATGCCACCTTCAAAGCCTCGCTGTTCATGGCGGCCGGGATCATCGACCACGAGAGCGGGACCCGAGATATCCGGCGGCTCAGCGGGCTGGTGAAGCTGCTTCCCTATACCGCGACGCTGGCAATGGTCGCCAGCGCATCGATGGCCGGCGTGCCGCTGCTCAACGGGTTCCTGTCCAAGGAAATGTTCTTTGCCGAGACGGTGTTCATTTCCGCCACGGCCTGGGTCGAGATCGCGCTGCCTGTCATCGCGACCATTGCCGGTATATTCAGTGTCGCCTATTCGCTGCGCTTCACGGTCGATGTGTTTTTCGGACCGGCAGCCAAAGACCTGCCGCACTTGCCCCATGAGCCGCCGCGCTGGATGCGTGCGCCGGTCGAACTGTTGGTGCTGACGTGCCTGGTCGTCGGCATATTCCCGGCGCAGTCCGTCGCGCCTCTGCTGGCAGCCGCTGCACGCCCGGTGGTGGGCGGAACACTGCCCCAGTACAGCCTGGCGATCTGGCATGGCTGGAATCTGCCGATGGTCATAAGCCTGGTGGCGATGGCGGGCGGCATCATTCTGTACCTATTGCTGCGCAAGCCCCTCAAGCACGAACGCATCACCACCCCGCCGCTGGTGGGACGTCTCAACGGCAAACGCTTCTTCGAGCGCAGCCTGGTTGTCGTCATGCACTGGGCGCGGCGTTTCGAGCGCAAGGTCAGTACGCGTCGTTTGCAGCCGCAATTGTTTCTGCTGGTGCTGGCGGCGGTGCTGGGCGGCTTCATTCCAATGTATTTCAGCGGCCTGACTTGGGGCGACCGGCCAAAAATTCCGGGCTCCGGGGTATTTGTCACGCTCTGGCTGATCGCGATTGCCTGCGCCATCGGTGCGGCATGGCAGGGTAAATATCACCGTCTGGCAGCATTGGTCATGGTCAGCGTGTGCGGCCTGATGACGTGCATCACCTTTGTCTGGTTCTCGGCACCTGATCTGGCGCTGACACAGCTGGTCGTGGAAGTGGTGACCACGGTGCTGATTCTGCTCGGTCTGCGCTGGCTGCCGCGACGCAACGAAGACGTCGCACCGCTCAGTGCCCGCCTGCGCGCTCGCACCCGGCGGATACGCGACTTTGGCCTGGCGGTGCTGGTCGGGCTGGGAATGGCGATACTGTCCTACGCCATGCTCACTCGGCAGACGCCCAACGCCATCTCGTCGTTCTACCTGAGCCGCGCGCTGCCACAGGGCGGCGGCACCAACGTGGTCAACGTGATGCTGGTGGATTTCCGTGGCTTCGACACGTTCGGCGAAATCACCGTGCTGGCCGCCGTGGCGCTCACGGTATTTGCCTTGCTGCGGCGCTTCCGCCCACCGAAAGAAAGCATTCTGCTGCCGACCCAACAGCGCCTGCTCGCCCGCGACGTGGTGACCGACCTGGTCAACCCGCGCAGCGCCAGCGACACCGCGCTCGGCTTCATGATGGTCCCGGCAGCGCTGGTGAGGTTGCTCCTGCCGATTGCCTTCATCATTTCGATGTACCTGTTCGTTCGGGGCCACAACCAGCCGGGCGGCGGTTTTGTCGCCGGTCTGGTGATGTCGGTGGCGTTCATTCTGCAATACATGGTCGCCGGCACTCAGTGGGTCGAGGCGCAAATGAGCCTGCGACCGCTGCGCTGGATGGGCACCGGCCTGCTGTGCGCAGTCCTCACCGGTGCTGGCTCCATGCTGCTGGGCTACCCGTTCATGACCACCCACACTGCGCATGTCGATTTGCCGATACTCGGCGATATTCACATCGCCAGCGCCCTGTTTTTCGATGTCGGCGTGTATGCGGTGGTGGTCGGGTCGACGCTGTTGATCCTCACTGCGCTGGCTCACCAGTCGGTGCGCAGCCACCGTCCGACACAGCTGCCCAAGCCTGTCGCCAACCCGCAAGGAATCCTCTGATGGAAGAAGTCATCGCAACGGCCATCGGCGTGCTGGCCGCCTCGGGCGTCTGGCTGATCCTGCGTCCACGGACCTTTCAGGTGGTCATGGGGCTGTGCCTGCTGTCCTACGGGGTCAACCTGTTCATCTTCAGTATGGGCAGCCTGTTCATCGGCAGAGAGCCAATCATCAAGGATGGCATTCCGCAGGACCTGCTCAATTACACCGACCCGCTGCCGCAGGCGCTGGTGCTCACCGCAATCGTGATCAGCTTCGCCATGACAGCATTGTTTCTGGTGGTGTTGCTTGCCTCCAGGGGCCTGACCGGCACCGACCATGTTGATGGCCGGGAGCCCAAGGCATGAGCTGGATGAACCAACTGATCATCGCGCCGATTCTGCTGCCGCTGCTGACTGCCGGGCTGATGCTCTGGCTGGGCGAAAAGCATCGACCGCTCAAGGGCCGCATCAACCTGTTCTCCAGCATGCTCGGGCTGGGCATATCCGTGGCGCTGCTTGTCTGGGTGCAGCAGACCGGCAGCAGCGGCTCGATCGGCGTCTACCTGCCGGGCAACTGGGGCGTGCCGTTCGGCATCGTGCTGGTGGTGGATCATCTGTCGGCACTGATGATGGTACTGACCGGGATTGTCGGGGTCTGCGCCCTGCTGTTCGCGCTGGCTCGCTGGGATAGGGCCGGCGCGAGTTTTCACGCACTGTTCCAGATTCAGCTGATGGGCCTGTACGGCGCGTTCCTGACCGCCGACCTGTTCAACCTGTTCGTGTTCTTCGAGGTCCTGCTGGCCGCCTCCTACGGCCTGATGTTGCACGGCTCGGGCCGGGCGCGAGTGTCGACAGGCCTGCATTATATTTCGATCAACCTGCTGGCGTCCTCGCTGTTTCTGATCGGTGCTGCGCTGATCTACGGGGTGACCGGCACGCTCAACTTCGCCGATCTGGCGATCAAGATTCCCCAGGTGGCAGAGTCCGACCTGGGGCTGCTGCACGCAGGCGCTGCCATTCTGGCCACGGCGTTTCTGGCCAAGGCCGGCATGTGGCCACTGAACTTCTGGCTGGTTCCGGCCTACTCGGCAGCCAGTGCACCGGTCGCGGCCATGTTCGCGATCATGACCAAAGTCGGCGTCTACACCCTGTTGCGCCTGTGGACACTGCTGTTTTCCGGTCAGGCTGGAGCCTCGGCATTCTTTGGCGGCGACTGGCTCATCTACGGCGGCATGGCGACGATTTTTACCGCCGCAATAGCCATCATCGCCGCCCAGCGCCTGGAACGCCTCGCCAGTCTGAGCATCCTGGTGTCGGCGGGCATTCTGCTGTCGGCCATCGGTTTCGCCCAGCCGAGCCTGACATCGGGCGCGCTGTTCTATATGGTCAGCTCGACCCTGGCGCTGAGCGCGATGTTTCTGCTCGGTGAATTGATCGAACGTTCCCGCTCCGCCAACGAGATCCCGTTGGAGGACGACGTAGATCAACTGCCGCGCGTAATGGAATCACTGCATCCGCCGCCCGGCACCAACCTGGACGACGAGCAGAAAGTCGTGGTAGGCCAGGTCATCCCCATGACCGTGGCCTTTCTGGGGCTGAGTTTTATCGCCTGCGCCCTGCTGATCATCGGCATGCCGCCATTGTCGGGGTTCATTGGCAAGCTCACCCTGCTCAGCGCCCTGATGAACCCGCTGGGGCTGGATGTCGCGCAGGATGAAGCGCTTTCTACCCAGGCCTGGATGCTCATCAGTCTGCTGATCTTCTCCGGGCTGGCGTCGCTGATTGCCTTTTCCAGGCTCGGCACTCAGCGTTTCTGGACACCTCACGAGCGTCCTTCGCCGTTGTTGCGACGCAACGAATGCCTGCCGATCATCATTCTGCTGGGCCTGTGTATCGCACTGACGTTCAAGGCCGAACCGCTGTTGCGCTACACACAGGACACCGCCGCCGCACTGCACGAGCCCAAGCAGTATGTGCAATCAGTGCTCGCCACACGCCCGATACCCGGCCCTACCAGCCAGGACGTGAACCCGGAGGGACGACCATGAAGCGTCTGTTTCCCGCCCCGCTCTTCTCGCTGGCGCTGTGGGCGCTGTGGCTGGTACTGAACCTGTCGCTCAGCCCCGGCCATTTGCTGCTGGGTGCCATTCTCGGCTTTCTGGCGCCAGTGCTGATGGCCCCCTTGCGGCCGCTGCCGGTACGCATACGCAAACCGGGTACGATCCTCAGGTTTTTATGCAGAGTAGGCGTCGATGTGGTGGTGTCCAACCTGCAGGTCGGTTTGAGCGTATGGCGACTCAAGCAGCGCCCGCCGCGCTCGGCCTTTGTGCTGGTGCCACTTGAATTACACGATGCCCACGGCCTTGCCGCGCTGGCGATGGTCACCACGGTAGTGCCCGGCACGGTTTGGTCCGAGCTGGCACTGGATCGCAGCGTGCTGCTGATGCACGTGTTCGATCTGGAAGACGAGGCGCAGTTCATCGAGCACTTCAAGACCACTTATGAGCGTCCATTGATGGAGATCTTTCAATGAGTGCACTGCTCGACAACGCGATCCTGATCAGCCTGCTGATCTTCGCCCTGGCAATGGTCATCACCCTGATTCGCCTGATCAAGGGCCCCTCGGCTCAGGATCGGGTTCTGGCCCTGGACTATCTGTACATCATCGCCATGCTGATGATGCTGGTGCTGGGTATCCGCTACGCCAGTGACACGTATTTCGAAGCCGCGATGCTGATTGCCCTGTTCGGCTTTGTCGGCTCGTTTGCTCTGGCCAAATTCCTGCTGCGCGGAGAGGTGATCGAATGACCGGGCTGCCAAACACAGTGCCCTTCTGGGCCGAGATACTGACGGCCGGCCTGCTGATCGCCAGCAGCCTGTTCGCCTTGACCGGCGCGCTGGGGTTGCTGCGCCTCAAGGACTTTTTCCAGCGCATGCACCCGCCAGCTCTGGCTTCGACGCTGGGCGCCTGGTGCGTGGCACTGGCGTCCATCGTTTACTTTTCTGCGCTTAAATCAGAGCCGGTCATCCATGCCTGGCTGATTCCGGTACTGCTGGCGATCACCGTGCCGGTGACCACCCTGCTGCTGGCGCGTACGGCGCTGTTTCGCAAGCGCATGGCCGGTGACGATGTGCCTGCAGAAGTGAGCGGCGCTCGTAGCAACGAAGAATCCGCCGGAGGCTGACGTGCAGAGCCTGGGCCGGGATTACTCGCTGGCCTTGAAGCTCAGCTCACCCTTGCGCCATTTGGCAGCCTTGCCGACAGCCCCCTTCAGGGTCTTGCTCATGCCCATCTGCAATTGCTCTTTGGCGGCAAACACCATGACAACTGTCTGACCTTCCTTGAACACAATGCCGTGGCCTTCAGGGATATCGACGAAGGCATATTCACCCAACCCGTACACGGTCATCTTGATTTCACGGAACTTCAATTCCAGCTTGCCACCTTCGCGGCTGGCCAGAACTGAAGCACGAAAGTGATCGCCTACCTTGAGTTCAAGGCGCGGCTTGTCATCGACGACCAAAGCGCTTTCAGTGTCGATTTCAGCAATATAAATGCCTTCGGCAGATTGCTCGGAGATGTAGACAAAACGGGATTGGAACTGCTTGACCAACTGTGCGCGAAGATCGCCGAGCACGAACAAAGCATGGGTATCCAGGTTACTTACAGCCAAAGTACAAACCCTCAAACATGAAAATGAGGCTGCCTGATGTCAGGACAGTCAAGAAAACGATTCATCCATAGGCCGCATCGAGCACGCCAGACCTTTTGGCATGCTGCAGGCAGTAGCACAGGTTAGCGCCACCACAAATCGGGTGCAGGCGGGAGGCGGATTCTACCGGCTCATGCCATCTACGGGATATATACCTTTTGTACACATCAGTGTCGTAGCAGCGGCGATACCGGGAAATACCGGAAAAACGAACCATCGCCCATGGGCTGGACGGGTTCCGGCCCTGAACATTACAGGTGTGTGCGGCAGTGGAAACATACCACTTGTAGGCAGAGTACAAAAGGCCATCTTTTCAGACCGGCAAATGCATCGAACTCTTGCGTGTGCCGATCACTCCCATGAAGGACTGATGAAAACGGGGATACCCCTCGTCGAGGAGATGACATGGAACTGACCACAAACACGCTGAAAGACTTGTTCGATCAATTGGGGCTCGACTCCGACGACCACAGCATCGATGAATTCGTCGCCAACCACCAACTGCCCAATGAAGTGAAAGTGGTCGAGGCCGATTTCTGGTCAGAATCGCAGGCCAGATTCCTGAAAGAAGAACTGCACAAGGATGCCGAATGGGCGCCTGTGATCGACGACCTGAATGTGCTCTTGCATGACGCGCCTGAGTGAATCACTCAGGCGGCTGATTATCATTGCGGATAACCGGGTTGGCCAATATTAAGATGCAATGTGCGGCCACCCGGTTGCGGAGCATGGACGAATACCGCATCCCCCAAAGTGCCGGCTCTGCCGAATACGGCGCTCCAGTGCGCGGACTGATGGATGTAGCGCCAACGCAATAGTTGCTCTTCTTGATCTTCCAGTGAATAAGGGGCGCCTTGCGCATAGGCAGTCAACTTGCGCGCAATGCGCTCCAGTTCAGGTGGAAGCTGAAACTCCGGGCTCTGCGGTACAGGTCCGAAGGGCACGCCTTCGTCGCATGCCAGCGTGTGCATGATGTTCAGGTAGACCCTCGATAGATGACCGAACACCTGACGATTCATACGCACGGCTGCGATAACCGGCTTCATGCCATTGAGCGTTTTTCGGCATGCTTGATAGCCGCTTTCATATAGATGGACTTGCAAAGACGCACGGCTGTCGAGCGGATCAATCCACTGATCGCGACTCATGCCATCCAGTTCAGCCTGGGAGTCCTTCCAGCTGGCCGCCGTGTCAGGTGAGCAGCTTCGGCTGACCAGACTTGTCCGCGGACGAGTCAGCAGGACGTCTTCCTCCATTTGCGGCGGGTAGCCACCACCGATATCGGAGTGAGCGCCGGGCAGCGTAATTTCCATCGGCCACGCTGGCTTGACACTGTTGAGCGCAAAATTGCGCCGCGACTCGTCGCGCGCCACCAGATGCAATACCTGCTCGGCACACCCGGGAGGCAGGTACAGATTGACTCGCCGGTTGTTCGCGTCGCCGGTATTGCCCAGATCCTTCAAGCTGCCTATCGCAGCGACAGTGTCGAACAGGCCGACAACCTTGAGCCGTACACTGCCATTACGCCACGTGAAATTTTCGCTTAATTTGACCTTACGGCTGGCGAGTATCGGCTCAAGCATTCCAGCGCTTTGCTTGAGAATTTCGTTGACCAGATGCCTGGCCGACGCAGCGCCACGGCTAAAGCCAAATACATCCAGCTCAAGTGCCTCCAGTACACAATCGGGGTTGTCCTGCGGGAAACCCTTCAACACCGACTCGAGTTTTCTGAACGCATTTTCCACCTTGGAAACCACGCCCGTGGCCCCCCGGCCGAAACTCTGCCCAGGCCACACCGAATCTCGCCCACCGGAGATAGTACCGACACCACTCACGTACAGCGGATAATAAACTTTCAGCCCTTCTCCTTCATTTTCGGCGACAGGTTGTCGACGGTATAGGCTGACCAGTCGGGCAATATTACTGAGATCGTTATTGTAACTGCTGCCGAGCTGGGTATGGCGCCCGCCGCACTCCTTGATATGCTGACCTGCATTGATATCAATCAATGCCTGACAATCGGCACCAATCTGACTGTTGACGCGGTTGTTTCCTGTGCCATCGAAGAAAATACCGACGCGCGCGGTAACCCGTCGTGTTACCGCGCCTGACAGTGCTGCTGAGGGGTAAACATTCCATTTGCCATTCATGACTTTTCCGTCCTTAGAGGCAGTCCTTGAACAGACTGCACTTAAACCAACATTGTAATAAGTTGATTTAAACAGCTTGCTCAAAGATACCGGACAGTCAACCCATGCAGAGTCGTTTCAGACAAGTCCTACAACTTGTGTAGATTATAAATAAACATCCCATCAATAACGGCCTACGTACTGACCTGCAATCCGCTCTAATTACAATAAATTCATCACTTTGAACTCACCGCATTCAGTCAAGGCTGCACAGTTATAGCCTTGACCTGAATTGCATAGTTATAGAGAGGTGGTCAGCCTTGCGGCTTGTAGCCCAGGCGCAAACCACCCCAGTGTAGCCCTTTCAGCATGATCGGCACGGACAGGTCATGCATCAGCTCGCCCGTGTCGCGGGTGTAGGTTTGCAGCAAAACCGGCAACTGATGGCTGCCGCAGCGAATACCGGTCCGGTCATCGAACTTGCGCTTGCTTCGATTACGCGCATTGTCCACCGCAGCATCACCCGTCAAAGGCTGGTTGAACGCATTGTTGTGCGTGGGTACGTAACCCTGTTGCGTGCAGGCAATGGCAAACACCAGACCTTCGTGCCGGGAAAGCAAGGGCTCTTGCAGCCCTGGCAGCGTTTGGTCGGTGTAACGGTCAAAACGCGTCGTGAACCGGGTGGGCGAAGTATTGGGGACAGGTTTATAGCTACGATCAAACAAGTCGTCCAGGCTGACCCGCCCCTGCTCGATATCAGCCTCGAACTTTTCTGCAATCCGTTGCGCACCTTCACGGGCCAGATCGTAGATACGCTGGTGATAATCATCCAGCCCCACCTGAGCCAGGCGCTGGCTGATGGTCTCAGCCTGCCCCTCCATCTGCACGGCAGCCCTGGCCAGTTGGCGGGTCTGCTCATCGCTGACCGCCAGATCACTGCGCATGTGCTCGACGGCCTCGAACAGGCTCGCCAACTGATCCTGATTACTTCGTGCCCCCTGAGCGATTTCGCTGACCTGGCTTTCGACCTCGACGGCCAGCCGGGCAATATTGCCCAGATGCTGACCGGTCAGCTCGACCTGTTCGACGCCGGTGTCCAGATCGGACGACAACTCGCGGATCTGCTCGACAACCTGTGCGGTGCGTTGCTGAATGTCGGCGACCATCTGGCCGACCTCACCGGTAGCGCTGGCGGTTCGACCGGCGAGCCCGCGCACCTCATCGGCAACCACGGCAAAGCCGCGTCCATGTTCGCCCGCACGGGCAGCTTCAATGGCAGCATTGAGCGCCAGCAGGTTGGTCTGGCTGGCAATCGACTGGATCACCATCGTCACTCGCTGGATCTCCTCGCTGCGCTGGCTCAGCGCTTCGATCAGCTCACGACTGCCGACCGCGCGCTGGCTCAAGCGATGCATGCGTTCGATGGACTCATTCAGCGCGCTGCTTCCGGACTCACTGCGCTGACGCGCCTCACTGGCCGCAATCAGCGCCTGCTGGCTCAACTGCGCGGTCTGCTGCTCTGTGGCAATCATCTGCTCGGCGCTGCTGACCACCTGTTCGGCGGCCCCCAGTTGCGACTGCACCCTGCCCGCGAGCTGCCCCACGGAAAACGCCACCTGAGCGGCGGAAAGCGCGTTATGACTGGTGGTGCGCGACAGATCGCGGGTCAGCAAAGCAATGTCGCTGTCACCGGAATCGACGCGCGAAACCAGGCCACTTTTGCGCGCCAGACGTGGCAGCCAGACCACCAGCAACGCCAGCGGTGTGACCACATAGAGAGACAGCCCGGCAACGCTCATGGCCGCCAGCAGCAGGCACAACGCAACACTCTGCACCGCCGGCACCCACCACTTCGACGCAGCGCCCGAAGCATCGGCCAGCGGCAGCCCGGCTGCCATGGATAGGTTCTCGGCCATGCTGCGTCACCCCGTCAGTATTTATCGTTATTGCGTTCATTAAACGCCAGATAACGGCCTTATGCCATGCGCTGTTGGTCTTAACATCTCGAATTCACTGTCTTGTGCTTAACCGTGAACCTGCCTTCAGCTCGAGGGTTGATAGAGAAATCAGCCTGATTCACAGACAGACGGACTTATCGGGTGGAATCAGCCCCGTTCGACTTCGTCTGTAGCTCAATTCCCACAAGTGTTTCAGAAAGTAAGCACATCGTCAGGCGAACGGCTCGGCTACCGGTTGCAGGCCAAAGCGGCGGTAATAGCGAGCGCGGCTTCCAGACTACGAACCAGTTGCCAAATGTATTGAAATGAAGCGTCATCACCAAACGCAGAGCCCATCGCGCCAAAGATACTTAAGATCATGAAGTTCTTGCCCGGCGGGAACTGATTCCCAGGATCGGTGACTAACAGCCGGGCGCTGGCGCGTCGGCGGCAAACAGGATCGACGCTGAACGTTGTGCTTCTTCAATTCGTCGCACGAAGTGGCAAGTTGAAAAACAGGACGTACGGTTTGCGTAAGTAAAGGAGTTACACGATGGACCTGACATTCGGCCCCCCTCTCAGCCAGAGCGGACGCCTTCTGCAACTCACCACACCGCCGGGCGAGCATCAGCTTCACGCCCCGCGCATGCACTGGGTCGAGCGTCATCGGTCGCGTGCCCCTATACCCTCGGCGTGGTGGTGCAAGACACCGAATACGATCTCGAAAAACTCATCGGCCAGCCCGTTAGCCTGGCCATTCTCTGCGATGACGGTTCTCCCGCGCAGCGCCACAGGCTGGTTGAAAGCATGCGTTATCTGGGCAATGACGACGGCCTGCATAACTGGCAACTGGTTTTGCGCCGTGGTTTAGCCTGCTTGAGTATCGCCTCGACTGCTGCATACCCAGTTCTCAGAATAGAGTGAATCACACCTCTTCATTCTCATTTTTCGGCTTAAGGATAAGCTCATGTTTGCGCCTGGAAATTCCGCGCACTTTGTATTACTGATCCCTTCCGTTCGAAACGATTTTAAAGTGCTGGCTTTTGATGGCGTTGAAGCCATCAGCACGCTCTATGCGATAAAAATCGAATTGGTCAGCGAGAACTCTGATTTTGACCTGGAAAGCCTGCTCAGCCGGCAGGCATTTCTTCAGTTCGGGCTAAACGGAGAAGGCATTCACGGCCTTATTGAGGACGTTTTCGTCGGTGACGCCGGTAAGCGTCTTACCCGCTATCACTTGACGCTGGTTCCAGCGTTGCACTACCTGCAGTTCAGCCACAACCAGCGGATTTTCCAGAACCTGACCGTTCCAGAAATCGTCGCACAGGTATTGAATGGCCACGGGCGTCAGTCAGACACCTTCAATTTTAAAGTCTCCATCAGCCCCGTGCGCGAGTACTGCACGCAGTACGGGGAAAGCGACTACGAGTTCATTCAGCGGCTGTGTGCCGAGGACGGCATTGCCTGGCACCACCAGCACACCCAGGAAGGGCATCAGCTGGTTTTTACGGATGATCAGACCTTCTTTCCCACGCTTGGCGATACGCCTTACAAGCAAGGCTCTGGGCTCGCTGCAGACAAGCCAGTGGTCTACCAGTTCTCGATGCGTTTCAATACTCGCACCAGTACCACAACGCGTCGTGGCTACGATCTCAAGCGTCCCAGCATGCTTCTTGAGAGCGCTTTCACTGCCGAATTCACTCCAAAGCTGGAGGATTATCGCTATCCCGAGCTAATCGAGAATGAAAAGCTTGGTAAGCAGCTTGCCCGCCAGGGGCTTGAGCGACATCGCGTTGACTACCAACTGGCTGAAGGGAGTAGCGACCAGCCTGCGCTGCGTAGCGGCCATTTCTTCAATCTGGTTGAGCACCCACGCAAGCGTTGCAACGACTTATGGTTGTTGGTAGGTGTTAAGCACGAAGGTAAGCAACCCCAAGCGCTCGAAGAGTCCGTTAGAAGTAATACCAGCCCAGCGGATGGCTTCACTCAGGGCTACCGTAATACTTTTAGCGCGATTCCGTGGGATGTCTTTTACCGCCCGCCGATGCCTGAGCGTAGATCTATCTTGGTGAGTCAGACGGCTCGCGTAACTGGCCCAGCGAATGAAGAAATATTCTGCGACGAATATGGTCGCGTAAAAGTCGAATTTCATTGGGACAGGGCAGAGCTGAATAGCGATAACAGCAGCTGTTGGTTGCGAGTGGCCTCAAGCTGGGCAGGAGAGGGATTCGGTTCGGTGACTATCCCGCGTATTGGAATGGAGGTTGTTGTAACCTATTTGGAAGGGGATCCTGACAAGCCCCTAATCACAGGTTGCGTAACGAACAAAGTCAACGCTCCGGCCTACCCGTTGCCGGCGAATAAAACGAAGACCGTACTTCGTACGCACAGCTCTCCGCACAATGGTGGATTCAACGAACTAGCTATTGAGGATCGCGCTGGACAGGAAAAAATCTCCTTCCGCGCACAGCGAGATTTTGATGAGCTGATCCTCAACGATAGCGTTAGCCATATTGGAAATGATCAGTCCACGCAAGTAGACCGCAACAGCTCCAGCCTCATCAAGGGTGACGAGACGCATACAACCAATGGTGTGCGAAACACAGTCATCGGTGGCAATGAGCTGATTTCGGTTAGTGGAGACACTAGCGTTACGTCGGGCGGAAACCTGATTATTCAAGTTGGATCTCAGGCTCACGTCACCGCTGTAAACGTTGTTATCAATGCAGGTATGAGTCTCACGCTTCAGGCCGGCGGTAACCACATTGTGATTAGCTCTGGAGGGATCTTCAGTAGCGTACCAATCGTACAGGGCGGATCGCCGATGGCGGGTGTTTCACCTCTGCAGGCCCTGCAGGCTCCATCGACTGAAGTCCCAGCCATTATCGCCAGCCCGCGCTCTATCGTTGCCGCTGCCAGGCAACAGGCGGCGGACTTTTGTCCGCTCTGTGAGGCCTGCCTGAATGGACAATGCAAAATTGGAGAGATCGCATGATTACGCCTCATCTTTGGTCGAGCGTACAAACTAAACTTGGGTTGTCCCTTTATCTGGTTCTCGACTCCGATGGTCAGCTCGAGGAGCGTGACGCGCTGATCAATTCGATTTCAAACGACGGGTTCCGGAATTTGTTCTTGGGTACACCAGCCAATTCTCTGGCAGACTCCGGCCCTTTCATTTTTCAGCTCGTAGAAGCCGATCTCCTTTTGATTAAGGATTTGATCAAGAGCCCTGAGCGTAACTGGGGTTGGCTTGCCAGCTCTCCGATTCATGATATCGAAGTAATCTCGACTCACATGCGTGAGCGTCTTGTGGCCGGCGAGCGGCCAAATCAAGCCATCTACAGATTCCACGACAACAGAGTGCTGACTCGCGCCCTGACTCACCTCGATGCCGATCAGTATCCTGAATACCTCGGGCCAATTTCGCGAGTGTGTTACTGGGACGGCTCGCAGTGGGCTGTCACTGAAAACTCCAATCCTGGCGAACACCCACTACCAGCCAGTCCTGCGTGGCTGACCATTCCTCAATCCGAAGTGGCTAGCGCGGCTGTAGAGTTTGATAATATCCGTCGCTACCTCATGATTGAGCACACCGAGACTCTAGTCAAGCTTGCTGAGCAGGAAAATTTTGATTCTTGGCTGTGCACACAGCTGGAGCTTGCTCGCACCTGGGGCTGGAAGGAGCCTGAGCAGCTGCACTTCTTTATCACTCAGAGTTTGAAGGCCCCGGAGTATCACCTGCCCAAGTCATGGTTCCCGCATAACGCCGAAACGCCAAAGGCACACTTTGAGCGCATTCATGAAGAGTCGCTTTACTGGCAAGGCGAGGGCTCGTTATGAAATCTGTCAGTCAAGGAGAAACCTTATGAAGAGTGCAGTTCTGGGTCTGACTTTTACAGGGTGCATGATACTTTTGGTTGGCTGCACGGCCACCGCGTCTGACAAGTCGAACACCTTCACTTTCACTGCGGATCTACCGAAAAATTTCGCCTACGTGGCAACGGTGAGTTACGTACCCGCCAAAGGCCAGACGTGCGACTTGGCTAAGCGTGACAATCTAAACCCGCAATTCAATCGCGAGTGGCGAAAGGAGTACAAACCGGATTCGCAGATTGAAATACGGCGCTCCAGTAAAGGCTGTGAGCTGGTGATCAATCAGATAGACCTGGAAATCAATGCTACCTATGATGATGATTTCGGAGACATGGGAAGAGACTCGGCGGGACTTTCCGTGCGCGAGGATCTCTTGAACATGGACAAAGGTGTCTTCAACACCGCAGGTGAGAGCGAGTTTTCCGGCCAATGCCAATGGATGTTCCGCACGGCTGGTGGTTTGCGTCGTCTGACAAAAATTCTCGACTGTAAAGCATACGATCAGGCTGGAAAGCCAATACCAGGCAAGCCCTCCGCCGCCTATACCCTGGATCAACTCCCTGGGAAGACCATACGATTGAAAATCAATCTCGCTGATGAAGAGCGACCTTACATGAAGGATACGTGGGTCAAAGTAAGCGATGGTTGGAAGCGCTGCATGGGCAAAGGATTCAAGGATCCGTACGCATTTTGTCGTGGCAATGAGAAGGATTTCAGCACTTTCCTCATGCCAGATGGCCGCAGTTGCACCATTTACCCTGGATGCACCGAAAACAAGGAAGTCACTCCATGACAGTACAGTCTATAAAGACGTGGGAAAAACCATTTTTCAATAACCGCATACACGCCTGCCCTATGAGTGGCCACTCAGTAAGCTTTCAGCTTGTTGATGAGTTTGGGGATGGTAAGCCCTATGCTGGCCTAGCTTACGAAGTCATTGATTATGAAGGCGTTCTATACTCTGGAAAACTCGATGCGAATGGTTCAGGAAAGGTAGATAACCATTACTGTGGCCCTGTCGTGCTGAAAACATGTGAAGAATATGTAGGGGAGGATGATTTCTATACCGCTTTGAGTGGTAGGGGTAGCTATCCGCTGCCTATCACTGAACTTCAAGTTCGCGCCGAGAAAACCCGCTTTTCTAACAAATCTGGTGTTCGGACAAGGTCTAATCCGGCTCAAAGCGAAGCGGACGCATTCTGCCAGGTCGAAGTGAGTGAGCTGGTGAAGCATGCCTGTCATTTACCTCCGATAGTTGACCGCAACTTTCCGCCAAATGAGTACGTGCGCAATCTGATGCAGACGCCTCCAGAGGATGTCGGAGCTGGTGAGTCTGGATTTGGCCCAAAACCAGCCAGGGTGTACGGAATTGGTCTTCTTCCGAATAAGCACCACGTGCTTGAGGTTCGTCCTTTAAGGGCCTTGCGACCTGCGCTGTCAACTGACAGCGAGTTTTGCGCCTTGAACCTTTACCAGCTAGCGCTAATGGCAACATTGAGCTACAGCGATTTCGGTCAGAAACCAGATCTCTTTAAGGTAAAAAGCGACTCAGACGAAGCCTATGTGGTAGAAGCCGATACTGTTAGTTTCCCCTTGCAGCCAAGTGTCGGTAACTGGTTTGGTAACACGCTTTCAAAATTTGAAGAGCTTTGGCAGGTCGATGCGGCCCAAGCAGGCGGAAAAAATTACTATCCGCTCTATGAGGAGGTTGCTTACTCAAAACGGTTGGAGATTGTACCTTTCGATCCAGATCTCTACCCCGAGGTAAATAGACCGAGCCTTGGAGATGATCAGGAGCATCCCGCGAAAATTCATTTCTTCGATGACACAACATCGAAAAATGGTACCGATACTCAAGCGTTCATCACGCACCATGACGAGATCGTCTTGCTTTCTGTCCGAGGCACTGCGAGCACTTCTGATGCATTTCGTGACCTAGATGCTGCCCAGGTTCCTTTTGAGGAAGGTGTAGGCAAGGTTCATAACGGTTTCTATGGATCGGCAAAAGCTGTTATCAACTTTGTGACCAGTTACCTGGATAGATTCCATGTCGGCCAAAAGGTGATTGTTACCGGCCATAGTTTGGGTGGTGCTGTTGCTTTCTTGGTTGCCGAAATGCTTCGGCGCAGGAAGGGTTATGACTATGACATCGTGCTTTATACGTATGGTGCGCCGCGAGCCGTTGATGAGACATTTGCTACTGCCGCTACTGCCTTGATTCATCATCGCACAGTGAATCACACCGACCCGGTGCCTAGTGTGCCAACCACCTGGATGAACACATCAAAGCCGGTTTACATCACAGGAGCTATCGTGACGTTCGTCAACGTACCAATCGGTCTGGCGCTGTTTGGAGGAGGCATTGCTAATTTGACAGGGGAGCCTTATACGCACCACGGCAAGCTGCGCCATTTTATGCCTGTCTCGTTTGCTGATGGGCATAAGTCCTCGATCATATGGGAGCCTGGTTGCGATACGATCACAGAGCATGCAGCATGCACCGTCGCGCTGCAGCAGAAGAGTGGACTTCCGAAGCGTGGCGGAACACTTCGCCAGATTATTGACAACGCCAACCATAAAATGGTTGTGAGCTACATCCCAGCCTGCTGGGCTGTCTTGCGGCGCTACCAGGAATCACAGGAGTTCAAGCGCAGCTTGGTAACCGAGCGTGAATTTCGTTGGGTTGATGACGCTCTGGAGAGTATTAGCCTGCAATTGCAGGCCAAAGAGCGTCAATTCACGATGCAGGCTCTGGAATCTCAAGTCGAAGCGCAAAAGCAGGCATTACGTGATGAAAGAAGTAAGATTCAAGAGACACGTGACCGCTTGGGAACACTTCGATTCACAAAGGCGACTGAAACTCAAGTTTATGGTCTGGCTGCAGCAGTACCTGAGGCCCTAGCGGTAAATCTCGAGCGGTGGAGACTACACGCTATCAACACCACGCTTGAGCAATTGGCGATGGCTCCTCCAGATGCGGACAGTCACGACAGAGCTGTTGCTTCTATCACAGGCGGCCACATAATCGGTGCTCCTAGTCATTTCGACGTCGATTCTTTCGCCTAGATGGTTAGCGCCGATTGAAAATTGACCCAAGACGTGATGAAGGTATCCGGTATCCGCGCCACAAATCCCACTTAGCAAAAAATGAGGAGCTGGTTTAGCGAGGCATCTCTGGTGAGCAGTTCGTATCCGTCCGCCTAAGTTATCAACCAACCCCGCAAAGCCCAGACATCGTGTGCACATAAATTCAGGTGGACACCATGTCTAGCCTTTTAAGCGGGTAAATCATGCAGCCAACACGTCGCGCCTATTCAAAATCGTCCAAGACCCAGGTCATCGACTACAGAGTGGCTGCCAACAACGTCACTCAGTTCATCTACATCGAGAACCAGTATTTCCGCTAACAGGCAAGGTTAGCCTCATGCCACGCCTGCCGTACCCGCTAGAATCAATTCAGCAAACTCCGGGCACAAGAGAACCGGGAGGCAATTGCTTGCGTCCCGGTTTGGTCACTCAGTCGCTGTTGCCTGTGTATCAGGCCTGGCGCTGGTGCTTGTCGATCTGCTCGTGGCGCTCTTGCGCTTCGATGCAATACTTGGTGGTCGGGCTGATCAGCAGACGCTTGAGGCCGATAGGCTCGCCGCTGTCATCGCACCAGCCGAAGGTGTCATCGGCAATGCGCGACAAGGCCATTTCCAACTGGGGCAGCATGCGTTGATCGCGGTCGATCACGTTGACCAGCCAGTGACGCTCTTCTTCAACGGAAGCCGCGTCCGCAGGGTCGGCAGGCGTGTCCAGGCTTTCGATGGCAATACGGCTCTGCTCGATTCGCGCGTGGATCTCGACCTTCATGCCCTGCAACAGCTCGACGAAGAAAGCGTGCTGCTCGGCGTTCATGTAGTCATCGGCCGGCATGGCCAGCAACTTTTCCTTTGTCATTTATTTCTCTATAAAAAAACGTGCATTGAGGAGCGGCTCGACGTTGCCGTACAAACCAGTAATCTCCAAGCGCCACCTGGCACTCAATTTACGAGGGGCGGCAGTCTAAGGCCGGCTCACGGGCTCGGCAACACAATTGAAGGATTTTCGTACAACAATTGCGGTAAAACCCTTTAAACGGGGATGTATAACCCGATCAGCGGGCTGCTTGATGAGGCTCTGACCCACTCAAAGCGTATCGGTTCCTGCAATATCAACAGCGCAAAAGGGCCTGAAAAGGCCCTTTTGCACAAATGATCGAAATCAGCGCTTGGTCTTGCGCTTGTTGCGATATTGATCGATTACCACCGCCGCCACAATGATCAGACCCTTGATGATGTCCTGAACGTAGGCGTCCACGCCAACAAACGTGAAGCCGCTGGCCATTACCCCGAGAATCAGCGCACCGATGACCGTGCCGGTAATTCGCCCGACGCCGCCCGCCAGGCTGGTGCCGCCGATGACTGCCGCCGCGATCGCATCCAGCTCATAGGACATGCCCATGCCCGCCTGGCCGGTTGCGGCTCGCGCCGAGGCAACCACGCCTGCCAATCCGGCCAGCAGCCCGGCGATGCTGTAGACAATGATCAGGTGACGCTTGACGTTGATCCCCGAGGTGCGCGCCGCCTGCATGTTGCCACCAATGGCGTAGGTATATTTGCCGTACTTGGTGTAGCGCAGCGCAATGTGGAAAATGACCGCCACCACCAGAAAGATGATGACCGGCATCGCGCCCTGGCCAATGGCCGTGTAGGAATCAGAGAGCATGCTCACCGGCTGGCCTTCGGTGTAGAAGCGTGCCAGGCCGCGTGCAGAGACCATCATGCCCAATGTGGCGATGAAGGGCGGGATGCCGGTGATCGCGATGATGCTGCCGTTGATGGCGCCGGCCAGCAACCCCACCCCGAGCCCGACCACGATCGGAATCCATACGGGCAGGTCAGTCAGCGAAGGAAACACCGCGCGGGAAAAATCCGAGGTCTGCGCCAGACTCGCGGCAATCATCGCCGACAACGCCAATACCGAGCCGGACGACAGGTCGATGCCCGTGGTGATGATCACCTGCGTGACGCCGATAGCGAGCAGGCCGATGATCGACACCTGAAGAATCATCAGTACCAAACGCTGGGAGTTGAGCAGAAAGCTTTGATCGCGAACGATCCAGCCGAACAGTTCAAAGATCAGGCCTATACCGATCAGCACCAGAAAAATACTCAGCTCGGTCGGCAGCCTTCTTTTTTTTCCGGTCGGCGCCAGGGCCGGCTTGTTTTGCAGAATCGCGTTGCTCATGTTGATTACCCTCTTGTTCTTCTACCGGGCTCTGTGGCGCAAGCTCAATGAACCCGGTGGCCGGAGGCCAGATGCATGACTTTTTCCTGGGTCGCTTCGCTACGGTCGAGAATCCCCATCATTTCGCCTTCGTGCATGACCATGACCCGATCGCTCATGCCCAGCACTTCCGGCAGCTCCGAAGAGATCATGATGACGGCCATGCCTTCGCTGGCCAGCAGCGAGATCAGCCGATAAATTTCCGCCTTGGCACCGACGTCGATGCCGCGCGTCGGCTCGTCGAGAATCAAGACCCTGGGATTGGTCATCAACCAGCGCGCCAACAGGGCTTTCTGCTGGTTGCCACCGGACAGCGTGTCGATGCACTGCTCCAGCGAAGGAGTTTTCACCCGCAGCTTCTTGCACATGTCTTCGCACAGCGCCCGCAATGCTTTCTGCTGCACGAAGCCACTACCCGCATAATTGGCCAAGACGGCCATTTCCATGTTTTCCATGACCGACAGGCACGGAAACAGGCCGGTCAGCTTGCGGTCTTCGGTCAGCAGCGCAAACCCCAGTTCGATGGCCTGATGCGGGTCGCCAATGCGTACCGTCTTGCCATCGAAACGGATCTCGCCACTGTCGCTGGGAGTGATCCCGAACAGGGTCTCGGCCACATTGGTGCGCCCCGAACCCATCAGCCCGGCAATGCCCAGAACCTCACCGGCCCGCAGGTCGAAGGAGACCTGCTGGAAAATGCCTTTCAGGCTCAGGTCACTGACAGAAAGCAGGACATCGCCCGCAGGCTTTTCGCGCTGCGGGAATAATTGGGTCAACTCGCGACCGACCATCATCGAGATCAGGCTGTCGCCATCCATGCTTTCGGCGCGCTGCAGGCCAATGTAGGTGCCATCACGAAACACCGCCACTTCGTCGGCGATCTTGAACACTTCATTCATCTTGTGGGTGATGTAGATGATGCCTTTGCCCTGCGAGCGCAGGTCGGCAATGATTGAAAACAGGTGCTCCACTTCAGTCTCGGTAATGGCCGAGGTGGGCTCGTCCATGATCAGCACGTCCGAATCGTAGGAAACGGCTTTGGCGATCTCCACCATCTGCCGTTCGGCAATGCTCAGGTTGCCCACCAGCTCTTCGGGATCAAGCTTGATGCGCAGACGCTCCAGCAATTGCGCCGTACAGCGGTGCATTTCCCGGTGGTCGACCATGTGCAGGCCATTGAGCTGCTCGCGGCCGATCCAGATATTCTCGGCGATGCTCATGAAGGGCATCAGGTTCAGTTCCTGATGGATCATGGCGATACCCGCCTGAAGGGCTGAAAGCGGGGTGGTAAAGCTGATCGGCTTGCCGCGCAAGCGAATTTCGCCGGTATCGGGCTGGTAGATCCCGGCGATGATTTTCATCAACGTTGACTTCCCTGCCCCGTTCTCGCCCATCAGCGCCAGCACACTGCCGGGACGCAGGCGCAGCTGGACATCGTCGAGCGCGATAACGCCAGGGAAGCCTTTGCTGATATGGCTGATTTCCAGCAGATAGGGGCACTGAGCATCTGGCGTGAGGCCAGCACCATCACTGGACGGCAGATCGGGTTTTGCGGGAGGGCTGGCAGTAGCGGAACCGGACATGATCACAAACTCCTCAGGCGGCAGGCATGGGAGGACATCGCCCTTCCCTCCCTGGCCTGTCGACTGTTGTTATTTGAAAGTGGAGACGTTTTCAGGCGTGATCAGACGATACGGAATGACGATTGCCTGTGGCTCGACTTTGTCTTTTTTGGCCATTTTCACAGCGGCATCAATCGCGCCATCGGCTTGCCCTTTGGCATCCTGATAAACCGATACTGTCAGATCACCTTTGGTCACTGCGTTGAGGCCATCGGGTGTGCCGTCGACACCAGCGACAAACACCTTGCCTTTGTCGACTCCAGCCTGCTTCAGTGCCATCGCAGCACCAATGGCCATTTCGTCGTTATTGGCGAGAACCGCATTGAATTTGCGCCCTTGAGTGAGCCAGTCATTAGTCAGGTCCATGCCTTTCTGGCGCAGCCAGGTGCCGGTCTGCTCTTGGTCGATCTTGATATCAGGGTATTTGGCCAGCACCTCTTTGATGCCCTTGGTGCGGTTTTGCGTGGAGTTGTTGGCCAGATCCCCCAAGAGAATCATCACGCTGCCCTTGCCGCCCATTTTGTCGGCGACATATTGCGCCTGCAGACGGCCAGCCTCGGTGTCGTCGGATGTTACGGTGGCTACGCCTGCTGGCAGCTTGGGGTCATCCGGGCGGCGGTTGACGTAGACCAGCGGAATGCCGGCGGCGACGGCTTCCTTGGTGATACGCGCGGTAGCGGCGGTGTCTACCGGGTTGACGATCAGGGCGTCGACTTTCTTGTTGATGAGTTCCTTGACCTGATCGATCTGCTTGTTGACGTCGGCGCGGGCATCGACAAATTGCAGTGTTACGCCGTCAGACATGCTCTTGGCCTTGGTGCCCATGTCCTGACGCAGGTAGGTCAGCCAGGTGTCGTCGAATTGCGACATGGCCACCCCGACCTTGATATCGGCCAGCGCAGCGCCGCTGCCGAGCATCAATGCCAGGGCGAGTGAGGTGAAAGCAAGCTTGGTTTTCATGAGGGCTCTCCAGATTCTTGTTGTTGTTTGGATCTGATAACCATTTGTCGGGAGCGACAGTAAAGCCAATCAGCGAGGCAGACGAATGCCCGTTGCACCCGGGATGCAGAACAGTTGAGCGTCCTTATGCCGTACGCACATGCCACGGGCGACGATCGTGAGAAATCGCTCCATGAGCCGGATCCAGAATGACGAGGTGACAGAAAGCTTGGCGGGCAAGCCAGAAGTGGGGGTTTTCATCGACAGTACCTATCTTTTGTTTTGTTTTTGTTGGCTTGTTCCCCGTGGCCTGAAAAATGACTTCATGCACGGGTGATTCGATAGTCGGTAACCTGAAAACGACTCTATTGGAAAATATTTTCCAATTCAACTGATTTTAGAATTTTATTCCATTTCATTTTTATTCATTGCAGAAATGCCAAAACCCGACACGTGTCAGGCGTCGGGTTTTGACTAGCGTGCCTTCACTCGGCGTCGGTATGCAGTTCTTGACGCTCCGCGTCACACAGCGGTTCTGCGATGTCAGCTGGATATGTTTACGACTCAAGGCACCTTTTCGCCCCTCGGCGACATACTTTGAAGGATCAAAGTATGCAAAATCCCGGCTCCGTTTCCGGCCCGACTTCGTCGGGTTCCTTCGCCCTGTCACTGATCCGGGGGCCGCCGCAACGGGCCATCCTTGGCCCGGTGCGGCTTGCTCGGCGTCCTGCCTCGCATCCCCCGGATCAGCGCCAGGACTCAGCCGTCACTTACGTCGCAATCCGCGTCGTCAATGCCATCGTGGTTGAAAAGCACATCAAAAACACTGTGGTGCGAGTATGACTATCGTGCCGACGCTCCGCGTGGGCACGCAGTTCTTGACGCTCCGCGTCACACAGCGGTTCTACGATGTCAGCTGGATATGTTTACGACTCAAGGCACCTTTTCGCCCCTCGGCGACATACTTTGAAGGATCATAGTATGCAAAATCCTGGCTCCGTTTCCGGCCCGACTTCGTCGGGTTCCTTCGTCCTGGCACTTACGTCGCAATCTGCGTCGTCAATGCCATCGTGGTTGAAAAGCACATCAAAAACACTGTGGTGCGAATACAACTATCGTGCCGGCGCTCCGCGTGGGCATGCAGTTCTTGACGCTCCGCGTCACACAGCGGTTCTGCGATGTCAGCTGGATATGTTTACGACTCAAGGCACCTTTTCGCCCCTCGGCGACATACTTTGAAGGATCAAAGTATGCAAAATCCTGGCTCCGTTTCCGGCCCGACTTCGTCGGGTTCCTTCGCCCTGTCACTGATCCGGGGGCCGCCGCAACGGGCCATCCTTGGCCCGGTGCGGCTTGCTCGGCGTCCTGCCTCGCATCCCCCGGATCAGCGCCAGGACTCAGCCGTCACTTACGTCGCAATCTGCGTCGTCAATGCCATCGTGGTTGAAAAGCACATCAAAAACACTGTGGTGCGAATACAACTATCGTGCCGGCGCTCCGCGTGGGCATGCAGTTCTTGACGCTCCGCGTCACACAGCGGTTCTGCGATGTCAGCTGGATATGTTTACGACTCAAGGCACCTTTTCGCCCCTCGGCGACATACTTTGAAGGATCAAAGTATGCAAAATCCTGGCTCCGTTTCCGGCCCGACTTCGTCGGGTTCCTTCGCCCTGTCACTGATCCGGGGGCCGCCGCAACGGGCCATCCTTGGCCCGGTGCGGCTTGCTCGGCGTCCTGCCTCGCATCCCCCGGATCAGCGTCAGGACTCAGCCGTCACTTTCGTCGCAATCTGCGTCGTCAGTGCCATCTTCGTAAAAAACACATCAAAAGCATTTCTGTGGCAACTACCTGGCGGCACAGCATTGACTAGCTTGCCGACGCGGAGAATCGGCTCGAGGGTGAGTCATGAGTGTGTATGTCTACAGCACCACAATCCGTCCTTCGCGGGCGCTCAGGCGTGCTGCGTCCATGACCTGCGCCGAGGCGATTGCATCGTGGGGGTTGACCGGGTTGCTGCCCTGCTCGTCCACTGCACGTTGCAGTTGCTGGTAGAACTCAAGCCAGCAGCCCCGCTCCGAGGGCACGCGTTCGCGATGATCGCCCTGCTCGAACCAGCCCCAGCGCCGATGCTCTTCGACGCCCCAGCGCTCGCCTTCGGACCGTGGAGTCAGGCCGGCAAACGCCGCTTCTTCCTGACCGTCCAGCCCGTCGACGCTGTAACACCCCTTCGGGCCACTGACTCGGAAGCGCGGCTTGGGGGTGTTTTGCAGGCAACTGCCGGACAAATGCGAGACCACGCCATTGGCATGGGTCAGCGCGACGAAAAACGTGTGATCAAGCTCTTCGTCGGCGGCGGCGAAGCGCAATTCGCCGTACACCCGCTCGACCGGTCCGAACAGCACCAGCGCCTGATCCACGAGGTGACTGCCCAGGTCGCGCAACATGCCCCCACCGCTGGCCTTGCCGACGGAGCGCGGCGAATAGCGCTCGATGCTGGACTCGAAGCGGCTGATTTCGCCCAACGCATCGTTGTCGATCAGTTTACGCACGGTGAGGAAGTCAGAATCCCAGCGCCGGTTCTGATAAACACTGAGCAGCACCCCGCGCCGCTCGGCAGCCTCCACCAGTTCACGCGCCTGCGCGGCATCATTGGCAAAGGGTTTATCGCTGACCACCGCCACGCCCAGTTCGATAGCCTCCAGAATCAACGCTCGCCGTGATGCCAGCGGTGTGGAAATCACCACCACATCGACCCCGGCAGCCACCAGTTCGGCCAGCGTGTCGAACGTCGCAACGCCGGGATAATCATTGGCGACGTCCTGCTTTCGTTCAGGCGAACGGGTCACCACGCCCGCAAACGTGGCACCGGGCACACTTGAAATCAGCGTCGCATGAAAGTAACGCCCCCCTTTGCCGTAGCCCACCAGCCCTGCTCGCATGGATATCTCCTGTGGTCCATGAACCTCAGGCCGCAGCCATCGGTTGTGTCGTCGCTGCCACTGTATCAGCGCAGCAGCTCACTTTTGACCCGTTCGAGCATGAATCGGCTCGACTCATCGGCGCGCTCTTCCCAGGCAAATACAGCCACCGTGGCGATACCGTCGAACTTGATGTCCCTGAGTGTCGAGAAAAACGCTTCCCAGTTCACCTCGCCCTGGCCGATGTCCAGGTGCTGATGCACGGTCGCCGTCACGCCAGGCGGGTTGACGATGTAGCGCAGGTTGGACGAAGCCCGATGATTATAGGTGTCGGCAATGATCAGGTGCGTGAGCCTGTCGCCTGCGTAGCGCAGCATGGAGGCGATATCCCCCACGCCATCATCGTAGAAAAAAGTGTGGGGCGCAGCGTACAGGTAGTTGATCCAGTCGCGATCGAGCCCGCGAATGATGTCTACCGATTCGTTATTGCGCTCACAGAAATCATAGGGATGTGCCTGAATATCCAGCTTTATGCCTTCGCGCTCGAAATGCGGCATCAGTTCGTCCATCGACTTCATGAACTGGTTCTCGCAGACCAGCGCATGATCGGATTGCCCGCTGAACTCGGTATTCATCAGGTCACAGTCCATTTCCACCGCCACCTCAATGGCACGCTTCCAGTTGCGCACGGCGGCAATGCGCAGGTCTTCATCGGGCGCGGCCCAGTGGTACAGCGGCAGCAGCGAGGAGAGCTTCACGCCCGCGTCGCTCAGGGCCTTGCGAAACTCTCTGATCCGCGCCCGGTCCACGCGTGGATACTTGTAAAACGGCATGAAGTCTTCACGCGGCGACAGCTCGATGTAGTCGTAGCCCAGTTCCGCGGTTTTATCGACCATCGCCCCGAGGGACAGATGGCGATACATGTAAGGGTCCAGTGCAATACGCATGATGCCTCCCTTTTATTCTTGTCGAGAGATGTCCGGGTTGCCGGAAAAACGGTCAGGCATAGAACGCCGGACGCATGGCCAGGGTGATCGGCACCACAGCGCCATTATTCTGTGCCAGTACACAGGCATCGGCGGCCACGGCAGCGGCGTAGCCGTCCCAGGCGGAAGGGCCGTAGATCGTGCCTGCCTTGACGCCGTCGATGAAGTCCTGCAACTCGACGTCATAGGCGGCAATGAAGCGGTCTTTCCAGTCCATCAGAATCGCGTTGGACAATTTGGCCTCCCTGCGCAACTGCACCTGAGAAGGCTCAGGCAGTCTGGCAATGCCGCTCTCGCCAACCACTTCACACTGGATGTCGTAGCCATACTGGCAGTTGACGAACACTTCAACGTCAATGCGCGTGCCGCGGGCGGTTTCCAGCATCACGATCTGCGGGTCTTTCATGTGCGCCAGGGCTTTGCCGCTCTTGCGCGGGAACACTACCTGCACCGAAACGTAGTCGTCATTGAGCAGCCAGCGCAGCACATTGAGTTCGTGAATGAGGGTGTCGGTGATGGCCATGTCGGTCTTGTAATTCTCGCCCACACGCGGATTGCGGTGGGCGCAATGGAGCATCAGCGGCTCACCGATCTGGCCGCTGTCGATCACTGACTTGAGCGCGCGATAGCCCTGGTCATACGGGCGCATGAAACCCACCTGCACCAGACGCCTGCCACTGGCGATCTCGGCTTCGACGATGTGCCGGCAGCCTTCGGCAGTGACCGCCAGCGGCTTTTCGCAGAACACCGGCTTGCCTGCGGCGATGGCCGCCAGCACGTATTCTTCATGGCTGGGGCCCCAGGAGCAGACCAGCACCGCTTCGACATCCGGCGCGGCGATCAATGCGTGCCCGTCGGCATACACTTCGGCGCCAATGCCCAGATCACGCACCACGTTGGCTGCCTGCTCCAGATTGATGTCGGTGACGGCCACCACCTGACTGCCGACCAGTGTCTTGCTGCAACGCCGGATATGATCCTGACCGATTGCGCCTGTGCCGATCACGCCGAGTTTCAATGCCATGTTCAGGTTCCTTTTTTTATTGGTTGTTGCCTGTTATTGGTGGTTGCCGTGAACGGGTCACGGGCGCTGCACGATAAAAGTGATCAGTACTGACGCGCCTTGGCCAGCTCGCGGTTGAGCGTGTCGTACACCTGCGCGGTGGTGCCGGTGGTCGACACTTCGGCGACACCGACCCGCCACCACGACAGGTATTTATGAATCATGGTCTTGGGCAGCACTTTGATGTCGATCAGCGTCGAGACGGTCTGAAGCCGGGCATCGGCGAGCGCCTGGTGCAGCTGCTCGGCGGTACTGACCTTGTAGGTCTTGCAGCCATAGGCCGCGGCGCTCATGGCGAAATCCACCGGCACGAAGTCGCCATCGAGCTTGCCGGTCTGCGGGTTGCGGAAACGGAACTCGGTGCCGAAGCTGTTCATGCCGTGTTCCATCTGCAGGTTGTTGATGCAGCCGAAGGTCATGTTGTCGAGCAACACCACGTTGATCTTGCGCCGCTCCTGAATCGAGGTCGCCAACTCCGAATGAAGCATCATGTAGGAGCCGTCGCCGACCAGCGCGAAGACCTCCCGATGCGGCACCGCGAGCTTGACGCCCAGTGCGGCGTTGACCTCGTAACCCATGCACGAGTAGCCATATTCAACGTGATAGGTATCGACGCCGGTACTGCGCCACGCTCGCTGCAGATCACCCGGCAGGCTGCCGGCGGCGGCAACGATGACTGCATCGGGCGGCAAGCTCTGGTTGAGAATGCCCAGCACGCCGCTCTGGGTCAGGCACGAACCGGTCAGTTCGATAAAGTCACGCAGCACGGCCGGGGCCATGTGGTCGTTGATTTCCGGGACAAAACCTTCGCTTTGGTACTCGACCGCATAAAGGCGATCAACCTCGGCGTCCAGTTCGGCACGCGCCGCCCGTGGCGCGTCGCCCCAGGCAGCCCGATAGTCACTGGCCTGCAACACTTCACTCAACGCCTGCAAGGCGAACTGCGCATCGGCCAGCAACTGCACGCCGTCGAGTTTCTGCACATCGAAAGCGCCGACGTTGATATTGAGAAACTGCACATCCGGGTTCTGGAACAGCCATTTCGACGCCGTGGTGAAGTCGCTGTAACGGGTGCCTACGCCAATGATCAGATCAGCTTCTTTTGCCAGCCGATTGGCCGCCACCGTGCCGGTTTCGCCGATCCCACCCATGTTCAGTGGGTGCGCCGACACGATGGCGCTCTTGCCTGCCTGGGTTTCCGCAAAGGGGATGTCAAAGCGCTCGGCAAAGGCTTGCAGCGCTTCAGCCGCGCCCGAGTAACGCACACCGCCGCCGCAGATCAGCAACGGTTTGCGCTTGCCGGCCAGCAGCTTTAACGCATCGTCAAGCATGGCCTTGCTGGGCGGGCGACGGTCGATACGGTGCACGCGCTTTTGCAGAAAGCTGTCCGGGTAATCGTAGGCCTCAGCCTGCACGTCCTGAGGCAGGGCCAGGGTCACCGCGCCTGTTTCGGCCGGATCGGTCAGCACGCGCATGGCATTGATCGCTGCGCTCATCAGTTGCTCGGGGCGGTTGATGCGGTCCCAGTATTTGCTGACCGCCTTGAAGGCGTCGTTGGTGCTGATACTCAGGTCATGGAACTGCTCGATCTGTTGCAACACCGGGTCAGGCTGGCGGCTGGCATAGACATCGCCCGGCAACAGCAGCAGCGGAATCCGGTTGGCGGACGCCGTTGCCGCGGCGGTGATCATGTTCGCCGCGCCCGGCCCCACCGAGGAGCTGCACGCGTAGATCTTGCGCCGCAGGTGCTGTTTGGCAAAACCGATGGCGGCGTGGCACATGCCCTGCTCGTTACGACCTTGATGAACCACCAGATCGCCGCTGTCCTGCTCCAGCGCCTGGCCGAGGCCCAGCACATTGCCATGGCCGAAGATGGTGAAAATGCCCGCGACGAACTTGCTCTGCACGCCATCGACTTCGACATACTGATTATCGAGAAACTTTACCAGGGCCTGAGCCATGGTCAGTCGGGTTGTACTCATGTTCGCACCTTGTTCTTGTTTGAGGTGGCCAGGGTTTGAGGTGACCTGACGGCTGAAATCAAATCAGTGACGCTGCGAAACAGCTCGTGACAAATGCGCCATGCTCGCCGAGATTGCCTGTGGAATGTCTTCCAGCGCATGGACACTTTCGGCGAACGGCTCGAACGACAGATGCCCCGTATAACCGCTGTCCAGCAATCGTTCGATCTGTGCAGCATTGCCCAGAATGTCAGCCTCCCCTACCAGCACGCGGTGGCCGTCGCGAATGCTGTTGAGGGGTGCCTGTGCATCCTCGACACCGGAGATGTGCACCAGCCCGGTCAGCTCGGGAAACAGCTCGACCTCGCCGGCCAGATGGTGATGAAAGGTGTCGTGAACCAGCCGGTAGACATCCAGCCCACCGACAGCCCTGATCGCATCCACGGCCTGACGCTTGAGGCGCAGGGAACATTCCTCGAAGCCCAGCGGCTCGACGAACCCCAGGATGCCGTGTTCACGGAGAATCGGCGCCAGTGCGGTCAACGCCGTGCGCAACCCGGCGGCACGCTGCGCGCCGTTGCGCGGGTCGGCGCGGTCGTTGAGCGGGCACAGCACCAGCCCTTTGGCACCACAGGCACGTGCGTATTGCGCAAGCTTCGTGGCCTGGGCACTGCGCTCGTCATTCCAGACATCGAACGGGTACAGCGCGTTGATCGAAAGCACCTGTACGCCTTTGGCAGCACACAGATCAGCAACCACCGTTGGCGCGGTGCCGTCTTCGATCTCGATGCCTTTGAGGTCGTTGCGGATTTCGATGGCGTCGGCACCCAGCTTCACAGCCAGATCGACAAATTCCTCAAGCGACAGGCGTGGTGCGACCATTCGATTAAGGGCGAAACGCAGGGGATGACTCATTGTTATTGTTCTCCGCAACATTCCATTGATTGAAGATTATTTAGCGGTCGGCATACTGAATTCCGGCCCTTTGGCAATACTGTCCGGCCAGCGCTGCATGACGCTTTTGTAGCGGCTGTAAAAACGCAGGCCTTCTTCGCCGTAGGCGTGGTGGTCGCCGAACAGTGAGCGTTTCCAGCCACCAAACGAATGCCAGGCCATGGGCACCGGAATCGGCACGTTGATGCCAACCATACCGACCTTGATGGTGCGTGCGAACGCACGGGCCACGCCGCCATCGCTGGTAAAGCACGACACGCCGTTACCGAATTCGTGGGCATTGATCAGCTCGACGGCGCTGGCGAAATCCGCCACATGCACGATGCCCAGCACCGGACCGAAGATTTCTTCCTTGTAGATCTGCATCTGCGGGGTGACGTTGTCGAACAGCGTTGCGCCGACAAAAAAGCCCTGCTCGGCACCCGGCACGCTGAAATTGCGCCCATCGACAATCAGCTTCGCACCTTCTTTCACGCCCTGATCGATGAACCCTTCGACCTTGGCCTTGTGCACGGCAGTGACCAGCGGCCCCATGTCCGAGTCAGCCTGCATACCATTGCCGACCTTAAGCTGGTCAATGCGTGGTAGCAGCTTGTCGATCAGGCGCTGGCCCACGTCGCCCACCACCACGGCAATGGAGATGGCCATGCAACGCTCGCCAGCCGAACCATAGGCGGCGCCGATCAACGCGTCGGCGGCTTGATCCAGGTCAGCGTCGGGCATCACGATCATGTGATTCTTGGCGCCGCCCAACGCCTGCACGCGCTTGCCACGGGAAGTACCCTGCTGATAAATGTACTCGGCAATCGGCGTCGAACCGACAAACGAAACAGCTTCTATGTCGGGGTGTTGCAGCAAGGCATCGACCGCTACCTTGTCGCCCTGCACCACATTGAAAACGCCGTCTGGCAAACCGGCTTCTTTCAACAGCCGGGCCATCAGCAGGCTGGCCGACGGATCACGTTCGGAAGGTTTGAGGATAAAGCAGTTGCCGGTCACCAGTGCCATGGGGATCATCCACAGCGGCACCATGACAGGGAAGTTGAACGGCGTGACCCCGGCGCAGACGCCCAGTGGCTGGCGCAGGTTCCAGTTGTCGATACCACCGCCAATGTTGTCGCTGAAATCACTTTTCAGCAGGTTGGGTGCACCGCAGGCAAACTCGACGATTTCGATGCCACGCACCACTTCACCGCGGGCATCGGACAGCACCTTGCCGTGCTCGCGGCAAATGATCTGCGCCAGCTCGTCATGGTGCTGGTCAAGCAGCTCCTTGAATTTGAACATCACCCGCGCCCGGCGCAACGACGACTGATCGGCCCAGCCGGCAAATGCCGCTTTGGCAGACGCGACCGCCTCATCCACCGTCTTGACGCTGGCCAGCGCGACACGCGCCTGAACCGTGCCGATAGCCGGATTGAAGACGTCGCTGTAACGCTCGCCATCGCCGTTGTTCGCCTGTCCATTGATGTAGTGGCCGATTACCGGTGACTCGCTCATGTGCATGACTCCAAAGCAAAGGGGGGATTAAAGATCCAGCAGCCAGCTGTGCTGCGGATCGTTATTGAACTGCCAGGCACGCGTCGGGCCGGCCATCACGTTCAGGTAATACGATTCGTAACCGTAGGGCACAGACACCGGGTGGTAGCCCTTGGGCACCGTCACCAGGTCGTTGTTTTCCACGGCCATGGCCTGATCGATGCTGCGATCGTCGGTATAAACCCGTTGAAAGACAAAGCCCTGGGGCGGGTTGACCATGTGGTAATAGGTTTCTTCGAGAAAGCTCTCGTGCGGCAGGTTGTCCCTGTCGTGCTTGTGCGGCGGGTAGCTGGAGGAATGCCCCGAAGGCGTGCGCACCTCGACCACCAACAGCGAATGGGCCGACTCGGTGTCCGGCAGAATGTCGCACACGTAGCGCGTGTTGGCCCCTTTGCCGCGCACGCTGCGTTTCATGCTGGCGGGCTGAATCAACCGGGCCGGGAGCCGCTTGCCGGCATCGCCGGGGGCACGACACACCGCCAGATGCACCGGCCCCTGCGCGACAACGTCTGCCTGACTGTGGGGTGGCAGGTAGACCGCGAACGGCGACTTTTCTTCGAACACCGATTGCCGGTCGCCGATGTTCTCCCAGTTGAAAGCGCCCTGCCCCGGTGCTTCGCCAGTCACACTGGCGCGGCCGGCGAGCAATACCACACACAACTCGTGTTCTTCTGCACTGAGAGACAGATGCTCTCCGGCCTCCAGGCGATAGGCGGCAAAGCCCACGTATTCAAGGGCGCCGGGGGCAAGTGCCACGACGTCACGGCCTTCGGGTTTGCTTTTGGTCAGCAGACTCATGATTCAATCCTCCTTATCAGGCATCAGCGCTATCGCGCATCGGCCAGCAGTTGGCGCAGCGTGTCGTAGCCTTTTTTGGCATACACATAACTGGGCGCTACCGCCGGGTCCTGTTCGGCCTCGACCACCAGCCAGCCGCTGTAGTCGGCCTGCAACAACACCTTGAGCAGTGCCGAAAAATCGATGTCGCCGTCGCCGGGCACCGTGAACGTGCCATTGATGATGCAGTCCGGAAAACTCCAGAGATTGTTGCGCGCCAGTTGCACCACAGGTTTGCGCACGTCCTTGAAATGCACGTGGCAAACGCGCTCGATGTGTTTGCCCAGCACCTGCAAAGGCTCGCCGCCGCCCATATAGCAATGCCCCGAATCGAACAGCAGCCCGACCTCGTTGCCGGTCAACGCCATCAGCTTGTCGATGTCCTGAGGCGATTCGACGTAAGCGCCCATGTGATGGTGATACGCCAGACGCACGCCACGGGACAGGGTGAAGCGCGCCAGTTCGGTGAGTTTTTCGGCGTACTCACGCCACGCCGCATCGCTGTGAAAGCGCGGTCGTTCGACCAGCGGGATGCGCTGGCCCTGAATGGAGTCGGCCACTTCGCCGTACACCAGCACCGAAGCGCCGTTCTCGGCGAGCAACTGCACGTGCGGGGTAATGGCTTCGATTTCCTCGGCCACCGAGCGCTGCGCCAGACGGCTTGAATACCAGCCGGAGACCAGCGCGAGGCCGTAAGGTCGCAGCACATCGCCGACGCCCTTGGCATCCTTGGGGAACTTGCCGTTGAGCTCGAAACCTTCGTAACCGATGTCCTTGCCTTCGCTCAGGGCAGTGCTCAACGGTGTTTCGCCGCCGAGGGCCGGCAAGTCGTCGTTGCTCCAGGAGATCGGGTTAATACCGATGCGGATCTTGGGCGTGGAAGCTGAAACAGGCATGGTTGTACCTTTTTTGTTATTGCGTTGTGTTGATACAGCGTTGCGTTGTCGTCGCTGCATCACTGCCATTCAGGCGCGGCTTTCGCGCCACGACTCGATCAACCCGCTGAACGTGCTCTGCACCTGGCTGACCAGCGTCGCATCGTCGATCTCGCCGGCCATCCAGGCCCGGCTTGGCTCTCGAAAGATCGTCCGGCCGACTGCAAAACCCTTGCACACATGGCTGTCGCGCGCCTGTGCAAACCCGGCAGCGAGTTCTTCGACCGGCGCATTGAGCCCGAGCAGCACCACACCACGACAGTAAGGATCGCGTTGCTGAATCAGCTCGTCCAGTTGCTGCCAGACCTCTGTGCTCTGCGCTTCGATTTTCCACCACGCCGGATAGATACCCAGGTTGTACAGGCGCTTCAAGGCACGCAGCATGACGTCCGGATGAGCCGATGGATGATCCTTGGGCGGGATGATCTCCAGCAGCAACTCGTGACCGCTGACTTTCGAGGCGTCATACAGCGCCTTGATTTGCGCCTCCTGCTCCAGACGCAGCATCGGTTCGTCGTCTGGGTGATATTGCACCAAACACTTGACGATCTGCTCTTGCGGCCAGTTGATCAGATTGCTGCCAATGGAGCGCCCATGCTCGAACGCCAAAGGCCTTGAACCTTGCACCTCCACGGGACGCGCAAGCCACCAGCCGCGACCAGTGGCCGTGTTGAGCGAATCCTGACCGAAACGCTGATCTGCCAACAGACCCACATCAGCCTCGATGCCGCGTTGGTGCAGGTCCGCCTCGACACGCTCGACCGCTTGTACAAACAACTGTTTGAGCTGGCTGATGCTGTTGAGATCGCGTCCGGCCTGCTGGGCCAGTTCGACCAGTTGCCCGCGATGATCGAAGGCGAAGATGAACAGTTGTTTCCATTGTTTGCGCGGTACGCTGACCTGATGCAGGCGCTGCAATATCACGTCCTGATCCGGCCGGGTGATCGGCTCCGGGCTGTTGAACAGGTAGTCGAGTTCGGCAGGCGTCGGCATGGCCGGCGCGCAGGCATGGCGCGACACCACCAGCCCGCCACAGGCATTGGCCAACTGGCAGCAACGTTCGTCGCTGGCCTCCGTGAGCCAGCCGCTGAGGAAACCGGACATGAACGCATCACCGGCGCCCAGCACGTTGAGCACCTCGACCCGCACGCCGGGGTAGATCGCTCCGTCTTCCAGGCGCGCCGGGATGGCACCATGAATCACCGTGCAGCCTTGCGGCCCGAGCTTGACCACCAGCGTTGCGGCGGTCAGTTCACGCACGGTGCGTAGTGCGCCGAGCAAATCGGTCGAGCCACCGGCAATCAGGAATTCTTCTTCAGTGCCGACGATAAGGTCGAAACGCGGCAGAATGCGCTGCACATGCTGGCTGACCTTCTGGTCGGCAACGAACCGCGTTTCGCCATCCGCCTTTCCGGCCAGGCCCCAAAGCACCGGCCGATAGTCGATATCCAGCACCCGTTTGACGTTGTGCTTTTCGGCATAATCCAGCGCCTGGCTGCTGGCCTTGAACACCTGGTCCGTCGAGAAATGCGTACCGGTGATCAGCAGCGCCTTACTGGATGCGATGTGCTGTTCGTCGATGTCTTCGGCGCGCAGGGCCATGTCTGCGCAGTTTTCGCGGTAGAACACCAACGGGAATGTTTCGCGATCCTTCAGGCCCAGCAGCACCATGGCGGTCAGGCGTTCGGGATCGCGCTTGACGGCGCTGACGTCACAGCCTTCGCGAGCCAGCGACTCGAGCAGAAAACGCCCCATGTGGTCGTCGCCCACCCGGCTGAGCATCGCCGACCTGAGACCCAGCCTGGCGGTGCCGAAGGCGATATTGGCCGATGAGCCACCGAGGTATTTGGCGAAACTGGAAACGTCTTCAAGTCGTGCGCCGACCTGCTGCGCATAGAGATCGACGCCCAGGCGTCCGAGGCAAATCAGATCCAACTGACGCCCAGTGGCAAAGCGTGTCTGGCCCATGGTGGCTCCTGTTATTTTTATCAGCCTGCAGCGCGTGCATCAGGTGCACAAGCTGCCTTTGTGAATGCAGCCTAAAACGTCGCGAAGCATCAATCAATATTTATTCTATAATTATTTTTAGTGGAATATTTTTTCTATAGAATCGCTCAAGTGCTGGCACTCCGCGCAGACAGGTAGGATATAGTGAGTGTTGCTGCCAAAAGCAGCTCCCTCATCAGGGGCGCGACTGCCACCCAGTGCTCCGAAAAGAACAAGCAGAAAGGATTTGAATATGACCAGCGCCGACCCGCCTACTCTGCCCGAGACCAGCGTCGACGTGCCGCCGACCAGCGCCGAAGGGCTGCTGAAGCTGATCACCAACGAGTACGACGGCCTGCCTCGCCAGCTCAAGCGTATTGCCAGTTACATGAGCCAGCAGAGCGACCGCATCATGGTCGACCGGATCAGTGATATCGCACGCGAGTGCGAGGTTCATCCGTCTGCCATCGTGCGCTTTTCCCAGCGGTTCGGGTTCAGCGGTTTCAGCGAGATGCAGACCCTGTTTCGCGAGGCTTACACGCACAAGACCACGCCGGTGCAGAATTACCAGCAGCGCATCCGCAGCATGATCGTCAACAAGTCGCAGAAAGCCAGCGCCGGCGATCTGGCACGCGAGTGCGTGAACGCCACCCTGTCCGGGCTGGAACGCCTGAGTGCCGATCTGGACGATGAGGAATTCGAGAAGGCTGTGGATCTGGTGGTCAATGCCGACAACATCTACGTGGTGGGCGTACGACGCTCATTCGCTGTGGCGGATTACCTGGTGTACAACCTGCAACACACCAACAAGCGCATCCACCTGATTTCAGGTTTGGGCGGCAGTTACCGCGAACAGATGCGCAGCGTACGCGCCAACGATCTGGTGATTGCCATCAGCTTCACGCCCTACGGCAAGGAAACCCAGCACTGTCTGCGCATTGCCCAGCATCATCAGGCCAAAACCCTGATCATCACCGACAGCAACCTGTCGCCACTGGCCAAACGCGCCAACTCGGTGTTGCTGGTCAACGAAGGCAGCTCGTTCGCCTTCCGCTCGCTGAGCGCGACACTGTGCCTGTGTCAGGCGCTGTTCATCGCAGTGGCGTATCGCCTGGAACTGAAGGTTGACGAGATACATGAGCAGGTCGGGTTTGATGATTGAGGACGCTGCCCCGGTCGCTTCCACAGGCGGCCATACCTTGTGGAATTGATCACTCAGGAATTCGCCTCCTGCCCCATCCGCCGCTGGTTCTTCTCGCCCATTTTTTTCGCACGTTTTTCCAGCACCAGGTACACCACCAAGGCAATCATCAGCGGCAGCAGGAAGTAGATAGCCCGGTAGCCAATCAACGCGGCGAGCAGGCTGCCTTTTGAAAACTGATGCGAGAGCAAGGTGATGAAGACTGTTTCAAGCACACCAAGCCCGGCCGGGATGTGGGTGATGACGCCGGCGATGCTACTGATCAGCAAAACCCCCAGAATCGCCGGATAAAACGCCTTGTCAGGCAGCAGGGTGTAAATCACCGCGGCCATCAGCGCCCAGTTCAATGCGCCCAGGCTGGCCTGCATCAGCGCCTGTTTCATCGAAGGCAGGTTGAATTCCTGATCACGAATCGTCCATGAGCGTTTTTTGGAGAATCGACAGGCCAGCAGGTAGGAAAAACACACCGCCAACAATCCAAAACCAATCAATTGCAGGGTCGTGGTGCCAATCGACCACTCTTCGGGCAGTTCCAGAAAACGCATCGAAAACACAAACCCGGCCAGCAGCATATAGCCCAGCCAGTTGGTAATCAGGCTCAGGCTCAGGATCCGGGTGATGGTCGACACCTCCAGCCCCAGCCGTGAGTAGAGTCGATAACGCAAGGCGATGCCGCCAACCCACGAACTGAGGTTGAGGTTGAATGCATAGCAGACGAACGTGACCGGCACGATCTGCTTGATCGACAACTTATGACGCGTGTAATAACGCGCCAGGATGTCAAACCCGCAATAGGTCGCATAGCTGGCGAATGCAACCACCGCAGCGATGGCCAGCGTGCTGGCCTTATACGACGCCAACGCCTTCTTGACCTCTTGCCAGTCCAGATTCTTGACCAGCATAAACAGCAGGACCGGCACGGCGATGAAGAAAAACGCAGTGAAGGCCCGCTTCGCCCACTTCCATTTGGCGCTATGCGCACTTTGCGGCGCTGCGCTCGCGGCCTGAGTCATAAGGTTTTCTCCTGGTCCAGCGGATGATTGTTCTGCTGCTGCTCGATCACTTTGGCTTCAGGCACCACATCGCCGGCACGCAAGGGCTTGAGCCGCACGCCGTGAACCGGGAACAGACCGGCAATCGCCGGAAAACGGCGCAGAAAAAAGAAGCTCAAAACGATCATCGGCGCCCGCCACCATTGACCGCGTGCCGCGCCCTTCAGGCTCATCTGTGTGCTGTGCGCAGCGGCAAGCTCCATCAGGTGGCCTTGCAGGTGCTGATTCAGCGCCTTGTCACGAATGAACAGATTGGCTTCCAGATTAAGTGCAAGGCTGAGCGGGTCGAGGTTGCTGGAGCCGACCGTGGACCATTCCTGATCGATCAGCGCCACCTTGCCGTGCAGTGCGCGCTGCTTGTACTCATGGATGACCACGCCGTCGCGCAGCAAGTAGGTGTAGGTCAGACGCGAACAGACCCGCACGAACGGCATGTCCGGCTGGCCCTGCAGAATCAGCGTGACCTTCACGCCGCGCCGTGATGCGTTACGCAGTTCGCGCAGAAAACGGTAGCTGGGGAAGAAATAGGCATTGGCCAGGGTAATGCGTTGCGTCGCACCACGAATCGCCTCGAGGTATTGCTCTTCGATATCGGTGGTGTGTTCGCCATTGTCACGTTCGGCCAGCAGCATCTGCGCGTCACCGGCACGGTCCAGCTTGAGCGGCGTGGGCGTCAGTCTGGCGCGCACTGCCTTGCTGAGCATGTTCATCGCACTCTGATGAATACGACCAACGATCGGGCCGCGTACCAGAACGGCGTAGTCCTGTTTGGCGGTCAGGCCGGTGTCGGTCATGTGATCGACGCTGTAATTGATGCCGCCGATAAAGCCCAGCTCGCCGTCGATCACCACCACCTTGCGGTGCAGGCGACGGAACAGGTTGGTGCGCATGCCCATGAAACGCGGGCGCGGGTCGAACAACTGAATCTGGATGCCGGCGTCAATCATGGTTCTGACAAAGGTAGAACTCAAATCCGAAGTGCCGTAGTCATCCACCGTGACCACCACGTTCGCGCCATTGGCGGCCGCCTGCAGCAGCGCCTGCTGCAGGCCCTCGCCGATCCGGTCTTCAAAGATGATGAAGGTTTCGATCAGCACTTCTTTGCGGGCGGCGCGTATGCACTCGAATACTCGGGTGAAAAAATCTTCGCCATTGATCAGCAGCTCGACCGAGTTGCCATCGCACCACGGCGTTTTGGTATTGTTCATAGGGTCACCTCCACCGCCAGCGGCGCATGATCGGATAGATGGGACCACGGTCGACTGGACAATACTTTCGGCCTGTGGGAAGTCGCGTTGCGCACATAAATCCGGTCCAGCCGGAGCAGCGGCCAGCGGGCCGGAAAACTTTTCGCCGGAGCGCCGAATCGCTGTACAAACACCTCGTGCAGCCCGGTGCCCTGCAACAACGCATCGGCACGTTGGCGCCAGTCATTGAAATCACCTGCCACAATGACCGGCGCACCTTCAGGCAGGCGGTCCATGAGCTGGGCAAGCAGTTTCAGCTGTTGGCGCCGATGGCTTTCAAACAACCCCAGGTGCACGCAGACCGCATGCACCTGGCCATGATCAGGCACTTGCAGAATGCAGTGCAGCAAACCGCGCTGCTCGGTGCCATCAATGGAAACGTCGAGGTTTTCATGCTGGATGATGGGGTACTTGGAGAGCAGCGCATTACCGTGATCGCCGTCCGGGTACACCGCGTTGCGGCCGTAGGCAAAGTCGCTCCACATGCTGTCGGCGAGAAACTCGTACTGCGAAATCGTCGGCCAGTCCTTGACCCTGCGGGCATGGCTATGGTGTTCACCGTGCACTTCCTGAAGAAATACGATATCGGCCGATACACTGCGTACGGCCTCACGCAACTCCGGAAGAATGAAGCGGCGATTGAAAATGCCAAAGCCCATGTGCATGTTCATGGTCAGTACATTCAATGAAACACTGGCCGATACCGGCGTTACCGGGCCGACAGGCGGGATGGCACTGGTCAAGACGCGCTCCTGGGTGAATATTCACGTCATATGAAGCCACCCGTGAGCACAGGTTCCGTCCTGTGTTGCCCGTGCTGCGTATTTGCCATATCTGATGGGCCGCAATTCAATGCAGCAAGTTCGACGCCTGAAAAAAATCAGACTCAGATGAAACGCATAACCTCGACCCACTGCCTAAGCTGTTTACCGAGCCTGTGAAAAAAAGCGACAAGGAATTCAACCGTGGATGCACCGACCTCTCAACGCTACACCGCAAAGGCCAGATGGCTGCACTGGATCATGGCCGCACTGATTGTGCTGGCATACACCCTGATTCTGAGCCGCACGCAGTTCGGAAAAGGCTCCGAGTACCGCACGCTGGTGGTACAGAGTCACTTCTGGGTGGGCATTGTGGTGCTGGTGCTGGCGTTTTTTCGCGTTGCCGAACGGCGCCGTCAGCGCCCGCCCGGCATAACGCCGCCGCTCGAAGGGGTGTTGCGCGCAGCCGCGACCCTGTCGCACTACGCGCTGTATGCGTTCCTGTTTACTCAGCCGTTACTGGGCCTGCTGACGGTGATGGTGGAAAAAGGCTCCCTGCCTATCCCGCTCACCGACCTGCAAATACCCTGGCCCTTGCCGATCTCGGACCACACGGCCGAGTATTTCGAAGACCTGCACAAGCTGCTGGGCAAAATCTTCTACTACGTCATCGGCTTGCATGTCGTCGCCGCGCTTTGGCACCACATCGTGCGCAAGGACAACACCCTCAAGCGCATGCTGTAAGTCAGGAGGCCGACAGCACCCGGGCAAGGGTCGCCTTGACCTTGCCCATGCCGTCGCGCAACGCCTGCTCGATCTCGGCCATGGTAATCACAGCGGTCGACTTGCCCGCTGCCGGGTTGACCACCAGCGCCAGACAGGCGTACTCCAGCTCCAGTTCACGCGCCAGCGCAGCCTCGGGCATGCCGGTCATGCCGACGATGTCGCAGCCATCGCGCTCAAGACGGATGATTTCCGCAACTGTCTCCAGACGCGGCCCCTGGGTGCAAGCGTAGACGCCGCGATCGCTGAACGCACAACCCTCAGCCGCCAACGCCGCAACCAGTCGCACCCGCAGTGCTTCGCTGTAGGGATAGCTGAAGTCGATATGGGTGACTTCTTCCAGATCGTCGGCAAAAAACGTGTGCTGGCGGCCGCTGGTGTAGTCGACCAGGTCATGCGGTACGCAAAAGTGCCCGGTGCCCATCGCCGGATGGATACCGCCCACCGCGTTGACCGCCAGAATCGCCTCCGCACCTGCCTGCTTCAAGGCCCATATGTTGGCCCGGTAGTTGACCTGATGCGGCGGCAGGCGATGCGGATGGCCATGACGCGCCAGAAACATGACTTCGCGACCGGCATAGTCGCCGATCTGGATTTCACCGGATGGCGCGCCATAAGGCGTGTTCATCGGCAAGGACTGCCGAATGTTCAGGCCTTCCAGTTGGGTCAGGCCAGTACCGCCGATAATCGCGTAAACAGTCATCGCAAATCCTTAATCAATCAGTTGAGCCGTGCGTAGCGCCTGAAGCGCGGCCTGCCAGCGCGGGTGTTGCCGATAATCGGTACTGGCAGACGCCTGACCCCGCATGCGGGCGATGCGCGGCGAAGGCTTGACCTTCAAGCGCTGAGCCGCAATTAGTGCCAGCTCTGCGGCTGCACGGTCGTTGCACACCAGCCCCATGTCGCAGCCCGCAGTCAGCGCCGCTTCGATGCGGCTGGCCGCATCACCCACCACGTGGGCGCCGGCCATCGACAGGTCGTCACTGAAAATAACACCGTCGAATTTCAGTTCGTCGCGCAGGATGTCCTGCAACCAGCGCCTTGAAAAACCGGCGGGCTGCGAATCGACTTTCGGGTAGATGACATGCGCCGGCATGACTGCCGCCAGTTGCTGACTCAGGCGCGCAAAGGGCACCAGGTCGTTGGCGCGAATCTGCTCCAGGCTGCGCTCGTCATTCGGAATGGCCACATGAGAGTCGGCTTCCGCCCAGCCGTGGCCGGGAAAATGCTTGCCGGTCGCGGCCATGCCTGCTGCGTTCATGCCACGAATGAAAGCACCCGCCAGCAACGCTGCACGCTCCGGATCGCCCTCGAACGCGCGCGTGCCTACCACCGCGCTGCGCTGATAGTCCAGATCCAGAACCGGGGCAAAACTGAGGTCCAGCCCGACCGCCAGCACTTCGGTGGCCATCAGCCAACCGCAATGTTCGGCCAGCAGCAGCGCCTCAGGCTTGTCAGCGATGGCGCGCATCGGCGGCAGCCGCACGAACCCCTGACGCAGGCGCTGAACCCGCCCGCCCTCCTGGTCCACTGCCAGCAGGAGGTCCGGGCGAACGGCGCGAATCGCTGCGCTCAGCTCACGAACCTGACGCGGATGCTCGATGTTGCGGGCAAAGATGATCAAGCCGCCCACTTCGGGCTGACGCAGAAACTGACGGTCTTCGCTGGTCAGCCAGGTACCGGCGACATCGACCATCAGGGAGCCTTGCAGGCCAGAACTCATAGAAAAACCCTTACACACCAGTGCCAATTTCCAATCCGGGCATGGTGCTTGATCCTGAGGCCTGACGCAATGCGACGGGGCAGTGCAATATTCAGGCTAAAGGCGTCACTCGGGTTTGAAGCGTCAGGCTTTGGCGACCGCAGGCGTGCTGGTGCCGCTCTTGGTACGCGGCCTGAGCTGGGCAGCAATCATTGCGGGGTCGCTGACACCCGTGTCGGCGCGCATGCCGGCGGCCAGAAACGGCACCATCAGACGCATAACCTGCTCGATGGAGGTGTTAACGCCGAAATCGGTCTCGGCAATGGCACGCAACGCCTTGATGCCCGACATGCTGAATGCAGCGGCCCCCAGCATGAAGTGCACGCGCCAGAACAGCTCAATGGGCGGGATACGCGGAGCCGCTTCATTGACCAGCGTCATGTAGCGGCGGAACACCTTGCCGTACATGTCTTCAAGGTAGCGGCGCAAATGGCCCTGGCTCTGGCTGAAGGCAAGACCGAGCAGACGCATGAAAATCGACAGGTCATTACCGCTGCGCGGCTGCACGACGAGCGCTTGTTCAACGAGGATTTCCAGCAGCTCTTCAAGGCTGGGCTTGTGCTCGGGTTTACCCTGGCGGCGCTCCAGCTCACGCTCGAGACTGATGCAGAACGGGCCGAGGAAACGCGAAAACACCGCCTGAATAAGCGCTTTCTTCGAGCCGAAGTGATAGTTCACCGCAGCCAGATTGACCGAGGCCTTGCTGGTGATAAGACGCAAGGATGTTTCAGCGAAACCTTTCTCTGCGAACAACTGCTCGGCAGCATCAAGAATGCGTTCAACGGTTTCCGACTGGGCCATGGCTCTCTGCCTAACAAACGAACGTTTGAAACATACGTATCAGGCGCACTGCTTGTCAAGCGAGGCGTTCACTTTGTGGCCGGACAGTCACGAAACCCGCTTTCAGATGATCGATCAACCCCCTTATACAAGCTACCTGACAAAGGTTTCAAACCCGATCGACAACCGCTCGGCGGCGAGAATGAAATGGATGATTGCCAATACGCTTTCACTGTATATAATCCCAGTCACTGTATAAAAAGCCAGAGCGCCCATCATGATCAAACTGACGCCACGCCAGGCTGAAATCCTGGGCTTCATCAAACGCTGCCTGGAAGACAACGGCTTCCCGCCTACCCGTGCGGAAATCGCTCAGGAACTGGGTTTCAAATCACCCAACGCAGCGGAAGAGCACCTGAAGGCATTGGCCCGTAAAGGCGCCATCGAGATGACGCCCGGCGCTTCACGCGGCATCCGTATCCCCGGCTTCGAGGCACGCCCCGACGAAAGCAGCCTGCCGGTCATTGGCCGCGTTGCAGCCGGCGCACCGATTCTGGCTCAGCAACATATCGAAGAGTCCTGCAACATCAACCCTTCCTTCTTCCACCCTAGCGCCAACTACCTGTTGCGCGTTCACGGCATGAGCATGAAGGACGTCGGCATTCTGGATGGCGACCTGCTGGCCGTGCATACCACCCGCGAGGCCCGCAACGGCCAGATCGTGGTGGCCCGGATAGGCGACGAAGTTACCGTCAAACGTTTCAAACGTGAAGGCAGCAAGGTCTGGCTGCTGGCCGAAAACCCTGATTTCGCCCCTATTGAGGTCGATCTCAAGGATCAGGAACTGGTGATCGAAGGTTTGAGCGTCGGCGTCATTCGCCGCTAAGGAGACGTTATGCAGTTCCATCAAGCACCGCATTCGCAATTGCCACTGTTCGAGGCGTTTCTGGCTCAGCCTATCGCCCCGCTGCTGACAGATGCAGTCGAAACACCCTGGGCCAACGAGCCGGACGTTTTCAGTGAACTGTCTTTGCGCGGCGGCGCCTGGAACTGCCTCAACCTGCTGGCTCCCATCCTGCGGGAACTCAGCGAAGAGACCGACGCTCGCTGGCTGACGCTGATCGCGCCCCCTTCCAGCCTGACCCAAGCCTGGCTGCGCGAGGCGGGGCTGAATCGTGAGCGAATCCTGCTGCTGCAGCCACGCGGCACGCAAAGTGTGCTGGAGCTGACGCGCGAAGCGCTTCGACTAGGTCGTAGTCATACGGTAGTGAGCTGGATCAATCCACTTGGCACATCGGCGCGCCAGCAACTGATCAGTGCTGCAAGAATCGGTGAAGCACAGAGCCTTAACATCCGGCTGGGCTGAAACGCCCGGTCAATGACATTGCCCGGTCGATGCTGCCGGGACAGTATTCAGCACTCAGTGCAGAACGTGAGGGACGTCATCCTTTTCGATCTCGCCTTCAGCCAGACGACCGGCCATCTGCACGCCAACACTCAACATGGCTTTGGCGACTTCAACGTGCTGGCCTTGCATGAACGCCTTGGCATCCGCAGAGAAATCGAGCGTAACCAGAGAACCTTCGTCATCGGCACGACGCAGCTCGATACGCCCGTCAGGCAGTTCGACAATTTCCAGAAAAGAGGTAGGCATTGGTACAGTTACTCCGCAATAGGCGGGCATTGTAACAGCCTGCCAGCCTGCACTTCATTGGTTTTCAGCACTCGCTCAGGCCTTCTCGAAAACGAATCGCCAGCCCTTTCAGGTGCTGACGCCAGCTTTCAAGCTCTTCACGTGTCAAATCAGACTCCGTCTCGGCGTCCAGGTTCACAGCCAGTATCATCGGCTGTGTGACATCACCCTTGAGCTTTTTCGGCGCACGCGGCGGCTCGTACAGCGCGTTATAGGCGCCAAGCAATTGCGCGAGCCACGTCTGGCGATTATGGGCAAGCTCGACCAGTTCGGCCATTTCAGGAATCGCGATGGCATCCAGCACTTCCCGGGTCAGCAATTCTTCCGCACGGCGCGTACCGGCCTGTGGCAAACGGTAGAACCCTGCGATTTCATGACACAAGCCCAGCAGCGCCCCGTACAGATGAAACAGCGCAGACTCACGCTCAGCCTGCAACAGCGCCGGGGAATTTACTGCCTGCCCCTTCTCTGCCCTGCCCAGCGCCTCAAGCGCGAGCCCTGCGAAGTAGATTTTCTGGTTGGTACGGGTATAGAGCTCATGAGCCATGACGAAACTCTCCATAACAATGGGACAAGACCAGCATAACCTGTAACACCGAGACACCCTGATGGCACAGGCTCGAGCGTATTAAAAACGGTGTCCGGCTCGCGCGAGCCGGACACATGCGATCAACGCTTGTCTTCAACCTTCCAGGCACTGCCATCGTAGAACGCGCGCCAGCCGGTAGGCTTGCCTTCCACTTCGGTCTGCACATACTGCTCTTTGGTCTTGCGGCTGTAACGGATCACCGTCGGACGACCGTCCGGGTCCTGCTTCGGCGCTTCGCAGAGGAAGTGGTACTTCGGATCGATCTCGTCCTTGTGCGGCGCGATCTCGGCGACCAGCGGTGCGCGGGTTTCACGGTTTTTCGGGAACTGGCTGGCAGCCAGGAACAGACCCGAAGCGCCGTCACGCAGGATGTAGGTGTCGTCAACCTTGTCGCACTTGAGCTCCGGCATCTTCACCGGGTCCATTTTCGGCGGTGCTGCATCGCCACTTTTCAGCAGCTTGCGAGTGTTCTTGCACTCGGCGTTGGTGCAACCGAAGAACTTGCCGAAACGACCGGTCTTGAGCTGCATCTCGCTGCCGCACTTGTCACACTCCAGGCTCGGGCCTTCGTAGCCCTTGATCCGGTAAGTACCCTCTTCAATCTCGTAACCTGTGCAATCCGGGTTGTTACCGCAGATGTGCAGCTTGTGCTTCTCGTCCAGCAGGTAGGCGTCCATCGCCGTACTGCAGATCGGGCAGCGATGCTTGCCGCGCAGAACACGCGATTCGGACTCGTCATCATCATCGGCAATTTCATCACCGGGGGTCAGATTGACAGTCGCCTTGCAGCGTTCCTTGGGCGGCAGGCTGTAGCCGGAGCAACCGAGAAACACGCCCGTCGAGGCGGTACGGATCTGCATCGGACGAGCGCACACCTTGCACGGAATATCGGTCATCACCGGCTGATTGGCACGCATGCCGCTGTCCGGGGCTTCGGCCACTTCCAGCTTCTTGCGGAAATCACCGTAGAACTCGTCCAGCACGTTCTTCCAGTCGCGCTGCCCCTTGGCCACGTCGTCGAGATTTTCTTCCATCCCGGCGGTAAAACCGTAGTCCATCAAGTTGGCAAAGCTCTCGGACAGACGCCCGGTAACGATATCGCCCATTTTTTCCGAGTAGAAGCGGCGGTTATGCAGCGCCACGTAGCCACGGTCCTGAATGGTCGAAATGATCGCTGCGTAGGTCGACGGGCGACCGATACCGCGTTTTTCCATTTCCTTGACCAGGCTCGCTTCGGAGTAACGCGCCGGCGGCTTGGTGAAGTGCTGGCTGGGGTCCAGCGTGTTCAGCTTCAGAACTTCGCCCTGCGCCATGTCTGGCAGCACGTCGTCATCGCCTGGCTTGGCCATTTGCGGCAACGCACGGGTATAACCGTCGAACTTCAGGATGCGGCCTTTGGCACGCAGTTCGAAATCGCCGGCTGCAACCGTGACGGTGGTCGACAGGTACTGCGCAGGAAGCATCTGGCAGGCCACGAACTGGCGCCAGATCAGCTCGTAGAGGCGCTCTGCATCACGTTCCATGCCGGTCAGCTTCGAAGGATGGGTGTTGACGTCGGACGGACGAATCGCTTCGTGAGCCTCTTGTGCGCCTTCCTTGCTGCTGTAGACATTCGCCGCTTCCGGCAGGTACTTCTTGCCGAACTCGGTTTCGATGTAGTCGCGCGCCATGCTGACGGCATCGGCCGACAGGTTGGTGGAGTCGGTACGCATGTAAGTGATGTAGCCCGCCTCGTACAGGCGCTGAGCCATCATCATGGTTTTCTTCACGCCGAAACCCAGGCGATTGCTCGCAGCCTGTTGCAGAGTCGAGGTGATGAACGGTGCCGACGGCTTGCTGCTGGTCGGCTTGTCTTCACGCTTGACAATGCTATAGCTGGACGCCTTGAGCTTTTCAAGTGCGGCCATCGCCTGCTTTTCGTTCAACGGCTTGAACGCTTCGCCTTTTTCACGCGCCACGTCGAAGCGCACGTTTGCGCCTTTGGCAGTGCCGAGGTCGGCGTGGATTTCCCAGTATTCTTCGGGGTTGAAGGCGCGGATTTCGCGTTCGCGCTCAACCACCAGCTTCACGGCAACCGACTGCACACGCCCTGCGGACAGGCCACGAGCAACCTTCTGCCACAGCAGCGGCGAGACCATATAGCCCACAACGCGGTCAAGGAAACGACGCGCCTGCTGAGCATTGACTCGGGCGATGTCCAGCTCACCCGGTCTGGAAAACGCTTCCTGGATGGCCTTCTTGGTGATTTCGTTGAACACCACGCGCTTGTAACGACTGTCATCCCCACCGATGGCTTCGCGCAGGTGCCAGGCAATGGCTTCCCCTTCGCGGTCCAAGTCCGTCGCGAGATAGATGGTGTCGGCATCCTTGGCGAGCTTGCGCAGCTCTTCGATAACCTTCTCCTTGCCGGGAAGGATCTCGTATTTGGCTTTCCAGCCGTGTTCCGGGTCGACGCCCATGCGCGAGACCAACTGGCGCTGAGCCTTTTCCTTGGGCGTCAGTACCGGGCCTTCGCCCGCAGCAGCCTTGCCGCGCTTGGCGGCAGGGTCTTTGGCAGCACTAGCCGAACCGCTGGTGGGCAGGTCTCGGATATGGCCGATACTCGACTTCACCACGTACTGGTTGCCCAAATACTTGTTGATGGTCTTGGCCTTAGCCGGGGATTCCACGATGACCAGCGATTTGCCCATGGATCAGAAAATTCCTGAATACTAGATGAAAGACAGTGAGGAGCTTGTAAAGGCCACGCTATATATAGTGGCTACAAGGTGAGGTCAAGCACAGCCTGTTGTGCCATTCCGTCTCACGTTCGGGAAAACAGGCTGGGTTCAGCCTCAACCAGAGCAAAGCGCGGGACGTGCTCGCCGTCAACCTCGACCGACTCCAGAAACATACTCAAGGGACGCACCCACATGCCGAAATCGCCGTACAGAGCCTGATAGAACACGACTTCTTCTTCGGTTTCGGAATGCCTGGCAACACTGAAAACCCGGTACTGAGGGCCTTTGTAATGGCGATAGAGCCCTGGTTGCAATTGCATGCTGCGGTCCTCTTGTAACACGTTCAAAACATTTGGTTAAAAAACCATTTTTCAAAAAAACGAAAGCCGGGGCACCAAGCCCCGGCTCGCATCACACTCGGCAATCAGACGCGTTCGAAAACGGTCGCGATGCCCTGACCCAGACCGATACACATGGTAGACACGCCAAAGGTGCCGCCATTCTGCTTCATGACATTGAGCAAGGTGCCGGAGATGCGCGCACCGGAACACCCAAATGGATGGCCCAGAGCGATGGCGCCGCCGTGCAGGTTAACCTTCTCGTTCATCTTGTCGAGTACTTTCAAATCTTTCAGCACCGGCAAGGCCTGTGCAGCGAACGCTTCGTTGAGCTCGAAGAAGTCGATATCGCTGATACTCAGGCCAGCGCGCTTGAGCGCTTTTTGCGTCGCCGGAACCGGACCATAGCCCATGATCGCAGGGTCTACACCGGCCACGGCCATTGAGCGAATCACCGCCAGAGGCTGGATGCCGAGGTCCTGGGCGCGCTGGGCTGACATGACGATCATGCACGACGCGCCATCAGTGATCTGCGAAGAAGTACCCGCCGTCACGGTGCCGCCTTTTGGATTGAACGCCGGCTTCAAGGCCGCCAGGCTTTCCAGGGTGGTGTCCGGACGAATGGTTTCATCATAGTCGAAGACCCTGAGAAAGCCGTTCTCGTCGTACCCCTGCATCGGGATGATCTCGTCCTTGAACTTGCCTTCCAGCGTGGCCTTGTGAGCCAACTGGTGGGAACGCAAACCGAATGCATCCTGCTGCTCGCGAGTAATGCCATGCATCTTGCCGAGCATTTCAGCGGTCAGGCCCATCATCCCGGACGCCTTGGCGGCGTGCAGGGACATATGCGGGTTGGGGTCCACGCCGTGCATCATGCTGACGTGGCCCATGTGCTCAACGCCACCGATGACAAATACGTCGCCATTGTTGGTCATGATCGCCTGCGCAGCGGTGTGCAGCGCGCTCATGGACGAACCACACAGACGGCTCACGGTCTGCGCGGCGGAAGTGTGAGGGATCTGGGTCAGCAACGACGCCATGCGCGCGATGTTCCAGCCCTGCTCCAGGGTCTGGTTGACGCAGCCCCAGATCACGTCCTCGACTTCGGCCGGATCGACCTTGTTGTTGCGCTCGAGCAGTTTGCTGATCAGGTGCGCCGACATATCTTCAGCACGGGTATTGCGGTGCATACCGCCCTTGGAGCGGCCCATCGGGGTGCGACCGAAGTCGACAATCACGACGTCTCTTGGATTAAGGCTCATACGTTCATACCTCGGAAGACGCTTGACCGAAGAAGCTCTGGCCATTGGCGGCCATCTCACGCAGCTTTGCGGTCGGTTGATACAGGGCACCCAGCTCGGCATATCGATCGGCCAGGGCAACGAATTCGGCAACACCGATGGAATCGATGTAGCGCAGCGCACCGCCACGGAATGGAGGGAAACCAATACCGTAGATCAGGCCCATGTCAGCTTCGGCAGCCGTTTCGACGATGCCGTCTTCCAGGCAGCGAACGGTTTCCAGGCACAGCGGGATCATCATCCAGTTGATGATGTCTTCATCGCTGACTTCACGCTGCTCGTAGACAATCGGCTTGAGCACGTCCAGCACCGCCGGATCGTTGACCTTCTTGGGCTTGCCCTTCTTGTCGGTCTCGTAGACATAGAAGCCCTTGCCGTTCTTCTGGCCCAGACGATTGGCTTCATACAACGCGTCAACGGCAGAACGACGGTCGTCTTTCATGCGGTCGGGGAAGCCTTCAGCCATCACGTCACGGCCGTGGTGGCCGGTGTCGATGCCGACAACGTCCATCAGGTACGCAGGGCCCATCGGCCAGCCGAATTTTTCCATGACCTTGTCGATGCGCACGAAATCCACGCCCGCGCTGACCAGTCTGGCGAAACCGCCGAAGTACGGGAACAGCACGCGATTGACCAGAAAGCCCGGGCAGTCGTTGACCACAATCGGGTTCTTGCCCATTTTCTTGGCATAGGCAACGGTGGTGGCGACAGCCTCTTCGCTGGACTTCTCGCCACGGATCACTTCCACCAGCGGCATCATGTGCACCGGATTGAAGAAGTGCATGCCGACGAAGTTTTCCGGGCGCTTGAGCGCTTGCGCCAACAGGCTGATGGAAATGGTCGAGGTGTTGGAAGCCAGAATGGTGTTTTCACCGACGTTGGCTTCGACTTCAGCGAGTACGGCCTGTTTGACCTTGGGGTTTTCGACAACCGCTTCAACCACCAGGTCGACATTGCCGAAATCGCCGTAGGACAGCGTAGGACGAATCGCGTTTAGCGCTTCTGCCATCTTCGCAGCGGTCAGACGGCCTTTTTCAAGGCGACCGCCCAGCAGCTTGGAGGCTTCGTTCAGGCCCAGTTGAATGGCTTCTTCGCGGATGTCCTTCATCAGGATCGGCGTGCCCTTGACCGCAGACTGATAGGCAATACCGCCGCCCATGATCCCGGCCCCCAGCACGGCGGCCTGTTTCACGTCGCGAGCCACTTCGTCGTAGCCCTTGGCTTTCTTTTTCAGCTCCTGATCATTCAGGAACAGGCCGATCAGGCTCTGCGCGGCCGAAGTCTTGGCCATTTTCACGAAACCGGCGGCTTCGATTTCCAGTGCCTTGTCACGGCCAAAGATGGCGGCTTTCTGGATGGTCTTGATGGCTTCGACCGGCGCCGGGTAATTCGGCCCGGCTTGACCTGCGACAAAACCCTTGGCGGTCTCGAATGCCATCATCTGCTCGATGGCGTTCAGTTTGAGCTTGTCCAGCTTTGGTTGACGCTTGGCCTTGTAATCGAACTCGCCGGAAATAGCGCGCTGGATAAGGTCAAGCGCTGCGGCCTGAAGCTTCTCGGGAGCCACTATTGCATCGACAACACCGACTTTAAGCGCGTCTTCTGCGGAGTTTTCCTTGCCCGATGCGATCCATTCGATAGCATTGTCGGCGCCGATGATGCGCGGCAGGCGCACGGTACCGCCGAAACCTGGATACAGGCCCAGCTTGACTTCCGGCAGGCCGACACGGGCGCTGCTGGAGATGACTCGATAGTCTGCGGCCAGGCACATTTCCAGACCACCACCCAGCGCAATGCCGTTGATGGCGACAACGGTGGGCACGCCCAGGTCTTCGAAATCGCTGAAAATCCTGTTGGCTTCCAGATTGCCCGCAACCAGTTCGGCTTCCGGCAACTTGAAGTTGTCGACGAACTCGGTGATGTCGGCACCGACGATGAACACGTCCTTGCCGCTGGTGACGATCACGCCCTTGACCGATGCGTCGGCCTTGACGGCGTCGACCGCCTGACGCAACTCGTTGAGGGTGAGGCGGTTGAACTTGTTGACGGACTCACCCTTGAGGTCGAAATTCAATTCGACGATGCCACTTTCAAGAGCCTTAACCGTGATGGCTTTACCTTCGTAAATCATCAACTGATCTCCACAATATGGAAGCTGAACAATACCCGCCGGGCATTGATGCCCGACGAGGCTACGACGTCGCCGTCGATAAACATGCCAAATCCCACGTATACCCGACGCGACATGGTAGTCAGGATTCTGTCAGAGCCGTCTGAAGACCAAACGCTCATTTCATACGCCCGTTTGATTTGGGTATGCACACCATCAGCCAAAACCGGAAGATTGTCAATTCGACAAAACACTCATGAAAACTGCCGGTTTGGCGAAATATTCAAGCAGTCCATAATGCCCACGACCGATTGCCATCCTCCATCATTCGCCAGAGTGATAGTGCAGAGCTGTGCCTGGGTTCTGACTTTAAGACATGACGCCGAACTTTAACTATCGTGCCGACGCCCCGAAACAGTTTGTGACGCTCTGCGTTGCACAAGCGGTTCTGCGATGTCAGTGAGATTCAGGCTCGACTTGAGTCAACTTTTCGCCCCTCGGCGACATACTTTGAAGGATCAAAGTATGCAAAATCCTGGCTCCGTTTCCGGCCCGACTTCGTCGGGTTCCTTCGCCCTGACACTGATCCGGGGGTCGCTGCAACGGGCCATCCTTGGCCCGGTGCAGCTAACTCGGCATCCATGCCGAGTTCCCCCCGGATCAGCGCCAGGGCTCAGCCGTCACTTACGTCGCACTCTGCGTCGTCAGTGACATCGCGATAAAAAAGCCCTTTAAGCATCCACTATCGTGCGACGCTCCGCGTCGCATGCCGTTCTGGACGCTCTGCGTCCGATCTTGAATGTGCGGCGCAGGTCTGTGACGTGAAGCGTCACACAACGGTTCTGCGATGTCAGTGCCATCGTGATAAAAAAGCGCTTTCGTTTATGTGCAGTGATTGCGGGGAAGGCATGACGTTGTGCTGCACAACTGTGAACACCCCGATTTTCAGAAAAATGCAGACAAAAACGCACCACCCGAGAGCATAAACAAAAATAGTTGCAGAAATAGCGACAAAAAGGAGCAAAAGGTCTAGAGTCGCAGAACTGCGCCACAAGAGGCTCGCAATGCAGCTGATTTGCGGGTGCGCAACAGCGAAGGCCGACATGGCAGAGAAAGCCTGTCGGCACGCGACGAATTATCGGCCTGCCTGGCCAACCCCGGCCCGATGCTGTTATCGGGCTTTTTATTGCCTGCGATTTGATGCCTGCGAGCCAGTCTCAGGCCAATGCCTTGAGCACGGCGTCCATACGCTGTAAAACTTGCGGCTCGCCCCGCTCGGCCCAGTACAACGCAATCATCTGGTTGTCAGCCTCGACTTTGTACACGTCTGCGGGCAACGTAGTCAGGTGGCTCAATAGCTGAGCATCCTCGCAGGCCTCGCGCCAGCGGTTGCGCCAGACGCCCGGCTCGCTTTGCCAGTACACCCAGGCGTCTGTCCTGGCAGCACGGCGCGGTCGATGGTATTGGGCACAAGGGCTTGGCGGCTCTTTCGCCAACCAGTGCGGCCAGTCTTGCGGCGTCAGTTGCATGCCCATGCCCATGCGCCTTGCCTCCATACGCAACGCCATTCTGCCGCTCTGATGGCGCGATGGACGCAGCCAGACAAGCGGGCTCAACATCACACCAATGATTGACAGAACGATCCAGACCGTCATATTTCTTGCCTCCGCCCGATTACAGGCTGTTCACAACAATTTTGAAAACAATGGCTTGCACAAGGGTCTGCCCAGATGCGAACGAAAGAGCCATACTCCCAGCATCGCAATTCTCCCGGAGGACACCCTCATGCCATACGAACACATTCTGGTTGCCATTGACCTCACCGATGAGTGTGATCCGGTCATCCGCCGCGCCAGCCTGCTGGCCAAAGCCAGCGGCACAAAGTTGTCGATCGTGCACATCGTCGAACCTATGGCGATGGCTTTCGGCGGCGATGTACCCATGGACCTCTCGCAATTGCAGCAACAGCAATTCGACCAGGCCAAGGAAAAACTCAAGCAGGTACAGGACAAATACAAAGACCTGGACGTCAAGTGGGGCGAAAGCCACTTGGTCTACGGTCAGCCACGCCAGGAAATCCATCAGTTGGCGAAGAATCAGGCATGCGACCTGATCGTCGTCGGCAGCCATGGTCGCCACGGCCTGGCCTTGCTGCTCGGCTCCACTGCCAATGACGTTCTGCACGGTGCGCCTTGCGATGTGCTGGCAGTGAGCCTCAAAAAAGCGGATGCCCGCAAGCCGGAGTGATCTGAACCGGCTATAGCAAAAAGCCCGGTCACCCGGGCTTTTCTGCATGGCACGAACAGGTCAGACGATCACTCGTCCAGTTCGGCCCAACGCTCCAGCAGCTTGTCCAGATCGGCCTGCAGGTTCTCCAGCTGAGCAAGAACCGCCGCGGTCTGCTCTGCCGAACGCTGGTAGAAACCCGGCTCGGCCATCTCGGCGTTGAGGACGGCCATCTTGCCCTCCACTTCGTCGATCTGCGCCGGCAACGCTTCCAGCTCACGCTGAAGCTTGTAGCTGAGTTTCTTTTTCGCGACCGGCATGTCCTGAGCCGCCACAGGTGCAGCCTGCACCACCGCACTGGCCAGTTCGGCCTTGCCCGACTTGGTGTCGGCAACGCCCAGCAGACGCGGCGAACCGCCCTGACGCAGCCAGTCCTGATAACCCCCCACGTACTCGCGCACCTTGCCCTCGCCTTCGAACACCAGCGTGCTGGTGACGACGTTGTCCAGGAATGCCCGGTCGTGACTGACCATCAGCACGGTGCCCTTGAAGGTCAACAGCACTTCTTCGAGCAGCTCGAGGGTTTCAACGTCGAGGTCGTTGGTCGGTTCGTCGAGTACCAGCAGGTTGGCCGGCTTGCTGAACAGCTTGGCCAGCAACAGACGGGCACGCTCGCCACCAGACAGCGCCTTGACTGGCGTGCGGGCACGCTGCGGACTGAACAGGAAATCGCCGAGGTAGCTCAGGACGTGACGGCTCTGGCCATCGATGTCGATGAAGTCACGGCCTTCGGCGACGTTGTCGATCACGGTCTTTTCCAGATCGAGCTGGTGACGCAACTGGTCGAAATACGCCACGTCCAGACGCGTACCCACTTCAACCTTGCCACCGGTAGGCTGCAGGTTGTCGAGCATCAGCTTGAGCAGCGTGGTCTTGCCGGTACCGTTCGCACCCAGCAGGCCGATACGGTCTTCGCGCTGCAGGACCATGGAGAAGTCCTTGATCAGCATCGGGCCGCCCGGATGGGCAAAGCTGACGTTGTCGAGGATCATGACCTGTTTGCCGGATTTCTCGGCGGTGTCCAGCTGGATGTTGGCCTTGCCGGTACGCTCGCGGCGTTCGCTGCGCTCTACACGCAGCTCCTTGAGGGCGCGCACGCGGCCTTCGTTACGGGTACGGCGGGCCTTGATACCCTGGCGGATCCAGACCTCCTCCTGAGCCAGACGCTTGTCGAAGAGCGCGTTGGCGGTCTCTTCGGCTGCCAGCGCAGCTTCCTTGTGAACCAGGAAGCTGGCGTAGTCGCCGTTCCAGTCGATCAGGCCGCCGCGATCCAGTTCCAGAATACGCGTAGCGAGGTTTTGCAGGAATGCCCGGTCGTGCGTGATGAACAGCACCGCCCCCTGGAATTCCTTGAGGGCTTCTTCAAGCCAGGCAATGGCACCGATGTCCAGGTGGTTGGTCGGTTCGTCGAGCAGCAACAGGTCTGGCTCGGAAACCAGCGCCTGGGCCAGCAGGACGCGACGACGCCAGCCACCTGACAGCTCGGCCAGCGTCTTGTCGGCAGGCAACTGCAGACGGCTCAGGGTGCTGTCGACCAGTTGCTGCAAACGCCAGCCGTCACGGGCTTCGAGGTCCTGCTGAACATGCATCAGCTTGTTCAGGTCTTCCTCGGTGACGCAGTTCTGCGCCAGGTGGTGATATTCAGCCAGCAAGGCACCGACGCCATCCAGACCTTCGGCCACCACGTCGAACACTGTCCGTCCGTCGGCTACCGGCAATTCCTGGGGCAATTCGCCGATCTTGAGGCCTGGCGCACGCCAGACAGCGCCGTCATCGGGCTTCTGAACGCCTTTAACCAGCTTCAACATGCTGGACTTGCCTGTGCCGTTACGGCCAATGATGCACACCCGCTCACCACGGGCGATCTGCCAGGACACCTTGTCCAATAACGGCATGGCGCCGAAAGCAAGGGACACATCGCTGAATTTGAGCAGGGTCATGAGCTTCTCCAAAAACCGGGCGCGCATTCTACCTGAGATAACAGGCGGATGTCGGGATTCATGGCACCCTTGATGACATCCATCGGTCCTTTATAACCGGCAATTATTGCTACATGAGTCAAGCTTGTCGGCAATGCTTTCACCAGACGCTGGCAAAAGGCTAAGCTAGCGATACTTTTCACGACTCATCTGCTCGGAAGTCTCATGCGCAGTCGTTTGTTCAGCTTTTTATCGTGCCTGCTCCTCTCCACCACCGCCGTCCAGACTGCTCATGCGGTAGACCTCAACCAACAACGCAAGTATTACGACGAAGCGAAACGTGCGCTGGCCAAGGGCGATTCAGGCCCCTATCAGATGTACAGCACGGCGCTGGCCGACTATCCGCTGGAGCCTTACCTCGAATACGACGAGTTGACCGCTCGCCTGAAAACCGCCAGCAATGCGGAAATCGAGAAGTTTCTTGCCGAGCATGGCGACCTGCCGCAGGCCAACTGGATGAAGCTGCGCTGGTTGCGCTGGCTGGCAGACCGTGGCGACTGGCAGCCCTTCGTCAAGTATTACGACCCGAAGATGAATTTCGTCGAACTGGACTGCCTGTACGGGCAGTACCAATTGAACAACAACCAGCGCGCCGAAGGTTACGCCAGCGCCGAAAAGCTATGGATGACCGGCAAAACGTTACCAGCAGCCTGTGACGGCTTTTTCGCCCAGTGGGCAGCCGCCGGCCAGCTGACCGAACAGAAGCGCTGGCAGCGGGCCAAACTGGCGGCTCAGGCGCGCAACTACAGCCTGGCCAACACGCTGGTCAACAGCCTCAATTCCCTGGCACCGCAAGGACGTCTGCTGCTGGCTGTCGCGCAGAAGCCGGACATGGTCAGCAACCCGGGGCAATTTGCGCCGGTCGATGAGGCCATGTCCGACGTGGTCGGCCTTGGCCTGCGCCGCCTGGCCAAGGACGATCCGCAAAAAGCCCTGTCGATGCTCGACGGTTACTCGGCGACCATGCACTTTTCCCGTGAAGAGCAGGTAGAAATCGCCAAGCAAATCGGCCTGACCCTGGCACGTCGCTACGACGACCGTGCGCTTGAGGTCATGACCAAATATGATCCAGAACTGCGCGACAACACCGTGACTGAGTGGCGCTTGCGTCTGCTGTTGCGCCTCGGGCGCTGGGAAGAGGCCTACGAACTGGCGCGCCGCCTGCCCAAGGACCTCGCTGCAACCAATCGCTGGCGCTATTGGGAAGCGCGCTCCCTGGAACTGGCCCAACCCAACAGCCCGTTGATTGCCTCGCTGTACAAGGACGTCGCCAAAGAGCGTGACTTCTACGGTTTTCTGGCGGCAGACCGCACCCAGAGCCCTTATCAACTCAACAACAAACCGCTGGTGCTCAGCCAGGCGCTGATCAACAAGGTGCGCAACACGCCAGGTGTGCGTCGCGCGCTGGAGTTTCATGATCGCGGCGAAATCGTCGACGGGCGTCGCGAGTGGTATCACGTCAGCCGCCTGTTCAGCCGTGATGAAATGGTGGCCCAGGCCAAACTGGCTTACGACCTGAAGTGGTATTTCCCGGCCATCCGCACGATCAGTCAGGCGCAGTACTGGGATGACCTGGACATTCGCTTCCCGATGGCGCACCGCGACACGCTGGTGCGCGAAGCCAAGGTCCGTGGCCTGCACTCAAGCTGGGTGTTCGCCATCATCCGTCAGGAGAGCGCCTTCATGGACGACGCTCGCTCGGGCGTCGGTGCCAGCGGCCTGATGCAACTGATGCCTGCCACCGCCAAGGAAACAGCCCGCAAGTTCAGCATTCCGCTGTCTTCCCCGCAGCAGGTGCTGGACCCGGACACCAACATTCAGCTCGGCGCTGCCTACCTGAGCTCGGTGCACGCCCAGTTCAACGGCAATCGCGTGCTCGCCTCCGCTGCCTACAACGCAGGCCCTGGGCGCGTGCGTCAATGGCTCAGGGGTGCCAACCATCTGGCCTTCGACGTCTGGGTTGAAAGCATCCCGTTCGACGAAACCCGCCAGTACGTGCAAAACGTGTTGTCTTATTCGGTGATCTACGGCCAGAAGCTCAATTCGCCACAGCCGCTGGTGGACTGGCACGAACGTTTCTTCGACGATCTGTAAGCCGTCGACAAGGGTGCCGCGCAGAGCACCCTTGCCGCCGGACGCTGCTATTCGAGCACGTGCACCGGCATGCCCACTTCCAGCTCGCCCGGCCCGTCATTGACCATGTTCTGGCCAAACAGCACATTGCCTTCCACTTCCCGATAAGTCTTGAGCGTGGCGAACGGTTCGCGGTCTGGACTGCGTTCACCGGTGGCCGGGTCGATGGTGGTCAGGATGCAGCGCGCACAGGGCTTGAGCAGGCGGAATTCGATAGCGCCGATGCGGATGCGCTTCCAGCCATCCTCGGCAAAGGCCTCGGCACCTTCGATCACCAGATTGGGCCTGAAGCGCAGCATGTCCATCGGTCGGCCAAGACGCGCCGAAAGGTCATCCAGCGAACCCTGGCCGATGAGCAGCAACGGGAAGCCATCGGCAAAATTCACCCGGTCATCGATTGATCCATAGCCGCTGGGCATGCACCGCGCACGCTCGACAGGCAGGTAAACCATGCGTGTAGGTTTGCCGATAAACCTGCTGACCCACTCGGCCGCCGCATCGCCGGCGTCCGGCACTCGCAGCGAGTCACTCCAGATGGTCACACCGCGCAGATTGGCGTCGGTGTCCAGCGGTTCTGCGACATCCAGAGGCTCGAAACCAGGTGCAGAAAGGGTTACACCACCATCGGCATTCCACAGCACCGACAGCCGAGACATCTGCGGCAGCGCCCGCTGGGTGAAAAACCGCCCGTTGCTTTCGTCGACCAGCATCCAGCGTCGATCCCCCGCCAACCCCAACCGGTCAAACGATGCGTGCTGCAACGCCTCAGCCTTGCAGGATTTGAGGGGGAAACGATAGAGCGAGCTGAGACGTAACATGAGGGCCGGTTCCTTTTAGGGCTCGATAAGCTTTGAGGCGAACATCAAAGCTTATATCAAGCCGGAGCGGCAGGCATCTGTGATCAGCGGTTTCAGATCACCATCAACAGGCGCTCACGCACCACTTCGACGAGCTTGTCGGGCTGGAACTTGGACAGGAAGTTGTCGCAACCGACCTTCTTCACCATCGATTCGTTGAAGCTGCCGGACAGAGAGGTGTGCAAAACGATGTACAGGCTGCGTAAACGGGGATCGTTACGAATCTCGGTTGTCAGGCGATAACCGTCCATTTCCGGCATTTCCGCGTCGGTGAACACCATCAGCAGTTTTTCCTGCACGTTCTCGCCTGCATCTGCCCAGCCCTTGAGCATGTTCAGCGCCTTGAGGCCGTCGCTGGCCACATGCAGCTTCAGACCCAACTGAGACAGTGTGTCACGCAACTGCGACAGCGCCACCTTGGAATCATCGACCAGCAATACTTCACGACCCCGCGCGTTTTCCAGCACCGGGTCTTCGAGCTTCTCGCGCGATACCTTGGCGTTGTAAGGCACGATCTCGGCGAGGACTTTTTCGACGTCGATGATTTCCACCAACTGGTCATCGACCTTGCTGATAGCGGTCAGGTAATGCTGGCGACCGGCGCTGACCGGCGGCGGCATGATTGCATCCCAGTTCATGTTGACGATGCGATCCACACCGCCGACCAGAAACGCCTGAACCGAGCGATTGTATTCGGTGACGATGATGGTGCTGCCAGGGCCTGGCACCAGCGGGCGCATACCGATCGCCTGGGACAGGTCGATCACCGGGAGGGTCTGACCACGCAGGTTAACCACCCCACAGACGAATGAGTGGCGTTGCGGCATCAGGGTCAGCTTGGGAAGCTGCAGCACTTCCTGCACCTTGAACACGTTGATCGCGAACAATTGCCGACCGGCAAGGCGAAACATGAGAATTTCCAGGCGATTCTCGCCCACCAACTGTGTGCGCTGATCTACTGTGTCGAGAATGCCTGCCATTATTAGCTCCTGAAGCGATGGTCACGATGAGTCTGTTGAATGTGTATCGGCTGAAACCATCCGGACCTTTAATGGCGATGAACGGCAACGCCCAAGCATTGATGTCACTTTACCATCATGCTTTACTGGTGTCGCATCTCAAACCGATGAAGACCGCGAAAAACCTGCGTTATCGACCTGCCCCCTGAAAATATTCAAGCCCGCACCTCGTCAGCCCGCAAAAAGTCAATCAGGGATAACCTGATATGATCAACATCTCAATGCCACTATTGTGACGCCATTCTCAATACATGAATGGAGTCCGGTTCGTGTCCGCTTCCCAAGTCCTGCAATCGAGCGGCACTGGTAACAATCGGAAATGCCCTACATACTTTTGTTTGAAATCGACATTAACTGTCAGCCATTCGCCGCGGGCGGAAGTTCGCTATCCATGATCAGTGGAGACAAAGGATGCTGAGCAATAACGATTGGCAGCACAAACATGATCAGTTCCTGAGCACGTCTCAGGCGCTTCTCTACACGTCTGAAGAATGTCTTTCGCATCTGGAGTTGATCCCCAATGACGAAGATGCAACCGGCTGCCTTCTGACCACCCTGCGCAAACTGGGTCAGGAAGCAGAGGCAGCCGCTGTTCCCTGTATTGCTGATTTCTCGCGTCAGTTGTGTGTGTTACTGAAAACAGGGCATCAAGCCCACCCACTGTCACAGGAAACATTGTCGACGGTTAAAAACTGCCTGATGCTGATTTCCTGGCAGGTCGAACTTCTTGATCCGCAGACGGGCGAGTTGCCGATGGACAACAACGAACAACTGGAATTGCTCGAAAAACTGGCCAGCGGTTCGACAGCGTCGACTTCTGCAAAGGATGCAGCCCGGCCGTAATGGCTGTTCAGGCCTGAGGGTTGAATACGCCTTTGCACTGTCATTGAAGAGGCATTGTCACTTCGGCCATTTCCGTCCATTGTCTTCAGGGTTGAAGAAGGGCCGCTCGCACTCATGAGCGGGCCAATTTGCACAAGAAGCCACAATGACCTGCAATTTGTTACTGGTCGACGACCACTCCCTGATCAGAGCCGGTGTGCGAGCACTGGTCGCTGACATACCGGGTTACGCCATCGTCGGCGAAGCGGCTGACGGCGCGCAGCTATCAGGCCTGGCACAGCGCCTGGAGCCCGATATCATCCTGCTCGATATCTGGATGAAAAGCATCGACGGCTTCGACGCGTTGAAGCAACTGTTCAAGGTGCAGCCGCACTGCAAGGTGCTCATCCTGTCGATGCATACCGACCCGGACATGATCATCCGCGCGCTCGACGCAGGCGCTCGTGGCTACCTGCTCAAGGACACCACCGCCACTGAACTGGAGCAGGCACTGGAAGCGCTGCGTAACGATCAGCGTTACCTGAGCCCGGCCATCGCCCATACTGTCCTTGAGCGTGCAGTGCACGGTACGCGGGCCGAACGGGCCAGGGCTGCGAGAGAACGTTACAACCTCACCGCCCGCCAATTGGAAATCCTGCGCCTGATCGTGCGTGGCAAGTCCACACGAGAAATCGCCAGCGGCCTGGGCCTGAGCATCAAGACGGTCGAGACTCACCGCTCGCAGATCATGAAACGGCTGCAGATTTTCGACGTCGCAGGATTGGTACTGTTTTGCGTGCGCGAACGGATTATCAGTCTGGACGATTGAGCAGCGGCGTGCTGCCCAGCACCGGCGAGTTTGCAGGCAAGTGCACTTGCAAGGCCCCCGGCCGCGCGACGAAACGCAGGTCCTCGCCCGACAGCGGCTCACCGTCAAGATTGATGTCCAGCCCCTGAGCCGACTTGAGTTCCACCCAGGGCAGGCGTGCACGAATAAACATGTTGTCGATGCCCAGGCCGCCTTCCAGCAGGCTTCTGAGCGTGCCAACCACTTCCTGCGGTGCTGGCAGGATGCTGATGTCGAGCAGACCGTCGTCGGCCAGCGCGGTCGGGCACAGCTCGTGCCCACCGCCCGCCTGGCGGCCATTGCCGATGCCCAGCGCGAGCAGATCGCCACGCCAGTGAAAATCCGGCCCCGTGAGTTCGCCATGCGCGGCATGCAGCTCGCTGAAGCGCGTCAGGCCGGTGAACAGATAGGCCGCGCCACCCAGCACTTTCTTCAGGTCTTCGGAAGTATTGGCCGTCACCTGGCTGCCAAAACCACCCGTGGCCATGTTGAGAAACAGCTTGCCGCCCACCTCGCCCAGATCGACAGCGCGCGGCGCCACGTCCATGAGCTGCAGGGCCTTGGACACATCAAGCGGCACACCGGCAGCACGGGCAAAATCGTTGGCAGTGCCCAGCGGCAGGATGGTCAGACTGGCCTTGGTTGCAGCCAGCGCCAGCGCTTCGGCAATGTCACGCAAGGTGCCGTCACCGCCGCCCGCCACGATATGCCGGTGCCCAGCCGCCAGCGCTTCATTGACCAGACGCTGCGCATCGCCCGCCTCCCAGGTCAGCCGAACATCCAGCTCCCAGCCCTGCTTGCGCTTGTCCGCGACAGCATCACGCACGTCTTCGTTGAGTGACTGCTTGCCGTGAAGAATGAGCATTGCCCTGCGTTGTGTCATGACACCTCCCCTGCCGAACTGAACGGATCAAAATCTGCGAGCGACGCTCTTTCTGTATCAGCGCCCGCGTACATTTCGCACGACGCATGACTGTGACCCCGGCCAACTCAAAAAAACCCATTGGCTGCAGAAAAAATTTCACGTCATCGAGAAGGCGTTCAACCCCGCCAACACGGGATAAAACCCGGAGTCGGCGTTTCTGGATACAGCGTTGCATCAGTATTTGAACACTTTCGTACTGACGCCCTTTGTTTCATGAGCTTTACTGACATCCACACCCATTCGTTTGAATAAGGTTTCATCCTCAACCGATTGAAAAGGCTTAAGGAGACGCTGAAAAATTAACCCGTTCGCACCGTCTTCATTTCCAAGCCGGTTTTTTTCAACCTGCCGGCCTTGCTTTGCGTTTCTCGGGCAGATTTCTGCCCTCCTTTTGCTGATTGGCGGGCCAGTCCCGCCTTTCAGACGGATTTATCCTGCCGCCTGTTGCAAATACCGCTTGGCCAGCATCAGATTGGCCAACCCAAACAAACTGAACAACTGCGCTGTATTCTTTTCCAGCCCACGGTAGCGAACCTTGCGATGATTGAAGCGCACCTTGATTACCTGGAAGGGGTGCTCGACCTTGGCGCGCAGTTGCGCCTTGGCATATTCAATTTTACGCTTGACCCGATACAGCACGCTGCCTTCGCCGTGCTGCTTGTAACTGCTTGGCCGTGCTGCAATCGACCAGATAACGTCCCGTTCAGCATGCTCCGGTCGCTTGGCCGCACCGGTGTATCCAGCGTCACCCGAAACATAGGTTTCGTCACCGTGCAGCAACTGGCCAACCTGGGTGACATCCGCCACGTTAGCGGCCGTCCCTACTACGCTGTGCACCAGCCCCGACGTGGCGTCTACACCAATGTGGGCCTTCATCCCGAAGTGCCATTGATTGCCTTTCCTGGCCTGATGCATCTCAGGATCACGCTTGCCTTCTCGGTTCTTGACCGAGGGCGGCGCGGCGATCAGGGTAGCGTCGACGATAGTGCCTTCCTTGAGCAGCAGCCCCCGGCTGGCCAGATGCTGGTTAATCGTTTCAAACAGCAGCCGCGTTAGCTGATGGGTTTCCAGCAAGCGGCGAAAACGCAGCAAGGTGGTGGCATCCGGTGCCGACTCGCGACCCAGGTCGATACCCATAAAACCGCGGATGGCCTGGCTGTCGTAGACGGCATCTTCGCAACCTTCATCGGAGAAACCGAAACACTGCTGCACGACGTACATGCGCAACATGCGCGACACCCCTATCGCAGGGCGTCCGCGCTTGCCTGCGGTGTTGCTATAAAACGGCGCCACTTGCGCCTCCAGCTGGGCCCAGGGCACCAACTGTTCAAGGTCAGCCAGGAAGCGATCTCGGCGAGTCTGCTTTTTCTTGCCGGTATATTCGAGTTCGGAGAAGGTTTTCTGCACGCGCGTAACGCTCACGGAGAGGGAGGCTGGTTGAAGGAACTTAGTGTGCCAAGGGTGGGGACAGTTGGCTATTTTTGCAGCGCCTCCTTAAATAAAATCCGCCACCGGACGACATATATAAAGTGATATTCACAAAATACAGTCCGGATTGCTCCGCATTGTGACACTTGGCTGACTACGCTTGATCATTATCTGCGATGAGATAGTTTTTTGACTCCTCAAACACACCATCAAAAAGAGACGTCCAGGATCCGCAAGGTTCAGACGTATACAGGTAGAAAGGGAGTTCTATGAGGTTGCAGCCCGTTGACAGTCTTTCACTCACCCGTACCAGCCTGGTCGAATACTTTCTGTTCGGCATCCGCCTGGCTCACGGTGTTGCCTGCATTCTGCCCGGCCTGGCGATTCTCTTGCTGATCAAGGACAGCAGCCTGCATACACCGCAAAGTTACCTGACCATGTTGCTGTTTTTCGGCTGTGTCGGCGTACTGGTGTTTCAGGCCATGGGCGTTTATTCCGAGGTCCTGTTCAGCAATGACCTGCGCATGGGCGCGATGGCACTTGCCTGGACGGCCGCCTTCGGGCTTTTGCTGTTCATGCAGCAGGCAATGGGGCTGTTCGGTTATCTCTCCAACGAAGAACTGCTTATCTGGTACCTGACCAGCCTTGCACTGTTCGGCGTCATTCGCCTGTTGCTGCTGATGCTGTTCAAGCACCAGATGCGCAAGGGTGTGTTTCTGCAAAACGCGGTGATTCTGGGTGCCACGGAAAACGGTCTGCGTCTGGCCGAATACCTGCTTGAACATCAGGACATTCGTTCGGGCGTGATCGGCTTTATCGATGACCGCATCGGCCGCATGCCCAAGACTGTCGCCAATCTTCCGCTGCTGGGCAACACCAGCGATCTGGAACGGCTGATTCGTGAAGAGAAAGTGACCCAGGTGCTGGTGGCCCTGCCGTGGACCGCGGAAAACCGCATGGATTACATCATCCGCGAGCTGCGCCGGTTACCGGTCAATGTGCTGCTGGTGCCCGACATGATTGCTTTTCGGCACACCCACAACCGCATTACCGAAGTCGCCAGGCTGCCGATGTTCAACGCCTCGGACTTGCCCCTCAACGGTTGGTCACCGTTCATCAAGCGCGCTGAAGATATCGTCCTCTCCTCGCTGGCCTTGCTGCTTCTGTCGCCGGTGATGCTGCTGGTCGCGCTGGCGATCAAGCTCGATTCGTCAGGCCCGGTGCTGTTCCGCCAGAAGCGTTATGGCTACAACAATCGCCTGATCGAAGTGTTCAAGTTCCGCTCCATGCATCAGCACCAGGCTGACGCGACGGCCGAGCAACAGACTACCCGGGGCGATTCCAGAATCACCCGCGTCGGGCGTTTCATTCGCAAGACCAGCCTGGATGAACTGCCCCAACTGTTCAACGTGGCAGCGGGGAGCATGTCGATGGTAGGGCCGCGCCCGCATGCGACAGCGACCAAGGCAGCCGGCATCCTATTCGAGCAAGCGGTGAAGGAGTACACGTCGCGACATCGCGTCAAACCCGGGATTACCGGGCTGGCGCAGATCAACGGCTATCGTGGTGAAACAGACACCGTGGAAAAAATCGAAAAACGCGTCGAGTTCGATCTTGAGTACATAGAAAACTGGTCCGTCTGGTTCGACCTGTACATCCTAATGCGCACTGTGCCTGCAGTGCTATTCACTCGTGAGGCTTATTGATGAGCATCCTCATCCCCTGCATTATCGCCGGCGGCTCCGGGACACGCTTGTGGCCCGTATCGCGCGAAGCCATGCCCAAACCGTTCATGCGTCTGCCCGATGGCGAAAGTCTGCTGCAGAAAACTTTTCTGCGTGCCGCCGGCCTGCCTGGCGTAGACCGCTTGCTGACCGTCACCAACCGGGAAGTGTATTTCCGCACGGTGGACGACTATCGGCTGCTGAACAAAAGCCATGCGCGTCTGGATTTCATCCTTGAGCCCTTCGGCCGCAATACCGCAGCGGCCATTGCCGCCGCGGCGCTGCATGTCAGCACGCTGTATGGCGACGATGCGCAATTGCTGGTGCTGCCGGCCGATCACCTGATCACTGATGTAGCGGCCTTTTCCAGGGCGGTGGCAGCCGCCCAGACACTGGCCGCCGAGGGCTGGCTGGTCACGTTCGGTATCGTGCCGACCGCACCGGAAACCGGTTTTGGCTACATCGAGAAAGGCCAGGCGCTCAACGCCGAGGCCTGTCAGGTCGCCCGCTTTGTCGAAAAACCCGATGCGGCCGTTGCGCAGGGCTATCTGCAGAGCGGTCTGCACCTCTGGAACGCCGGCATGTTCTGCATGCGCGCCGACGCCGTGTTGCGCGAATTGCAGACCCACGCGCCCGATGTGCTCAGCGTGGTCAGCACGTGCATGGCGGTAAGCCAGCGCAAGGAAGGCGGTCGCGAACTGCAGATCGAACTCGACAGTGAGTCGTTTGCCCTGACCCCGGACATTTCCATCGACTACGCGCTGATGGAGCGTTCCGACAAGGTTGCCGTGGTGCCCTGCCAGCTTGGCTGGAGCGACATCGGCTCGTGGCAGGCGGTGCGCGAGCTGTCTCCCGTCGATGCGCAGGGCAATCATTGCAACGGTGAAACGGTGCTGCATGACGTCAGTAACTGTTACATCGACTCACCCAAACGGCTGGTCGGCGCTGTCGGTCTCGATAACCTGATCATCATCGACACCCCCGACGCCTTGCTGATCGCAGACGGTCGTCGCAGCCAGGACGTCAAGATCATTGCCCAGGAACTCAAGCGCCAGGGCCATGATGCTTACCGCCTGCACCGCACCGTTACCCGCCCCTGGGGCACCTACACCGTGCTCGAAGAAGGCAAGCGCTTCAAGATCAAACGCATCGTGGTTCGTCCCCAGGCGTCCTTGTCGTTGCAGATGCACCATCACCGCAGCGAACACTGGATCGTGGTCAGCGGCATGGCCACGGTGACCAACGGCGAGCGCGAATTCATGCTCGACACCAACGAATCGACGTTCATCAAGCCGGGCTTCACGCACCGGCTGGTCAACCCCGGCGTCATCGATCTGGTGATGATCGAGGTGCAGAGCGGCGAGTACCTGGGTGAAGACGACATCGTGCGGTTTACCGACATCTACGGACGGGTGCCTGAAAAGGCCGTGAAGAGCTGAGCGCACACCTGTGAATGCACACCGATAAAAGGGCCGTTCACGTAAACGGCCTGGATCGATAGCGACTGGAGCAGGCAGTACCCGCCAACATGAATTTATTACCCGCAAGGGAGCCGTATTTGTGCATGACAGGAGCTCAGGAACGATGAAAAGCATGATGCTGATCGCCAGCTTATTGCTGTTGAGTGCGTGCAACACACCTTCCAGGGTGGGTTTGCCCGACGACCGTGCACAGATAGAGGCCGGCCAGGCGGCCGGCCGTGCGCTTGCCGGCAAACCACTGCCGCCGGAGAGGATTCGTCCCGGCGACACCTTGCGAATCGTGCGCAACAGCGGCGAGGCACCGTCGATTTCGGCGTTCACGGCCAACTCTATCTATGAACTGACCCTGTTTCAGGTGCTCAACGACGGCACTTTTTCCTACCCGTATATCGGCACCGTCAAGGCTGCCGGCCTGACATTGCAACAGCTCAATGATTTGCTGGAAAGCAAGTTGCAGAACGTCTACCGCGAGACTGCCCTGACCATCAATATTTCCCAGTCGCCAGGCAATACCGTGTTTGTCGGCGGCGCGGTGCGCAATTCGGTCACGCTGCCGATCAACGTGGCCACCAACCTCAATCAAGCGATTCTCGGCGCAGGCGGCGTGGCGCTGGACGCCGACGCTGGCCAGGTCGCACTGCTGCGTCAGGAAGAAAACGGGCTCTACAAGACCTACTTTTTCGACTACAGCAAGTTTCTCTGGGCGGATGCCGGTGGCATGTCCGCGCCGGTGCTGTTGAAACGCGGCGATATCGTGTTCGTTCCCAAATCCACGGTCGGCAACAAAGTTGACGGCGTATCCCTGTATTTCAACCAGCTGATTCCCTTTGCGAAGTCGATCGGCCTGGGCCTGAACTACGAGTTGCGCAGTACCAATTAATTGTCAGGGATACAGACATGATCAACATCCGCTCCTTCCGCGACCTGCTGCGCCTGTTCTTCATTTTCAAGCGCGAGGTCAAGATTACTGTAGTGGCGACCTTCGTCATCATTTTGCTGGGCGCCTTTCTGCTGCCCAACCGCTACGAATCGACGGCCCTGCTGCTGGTCAAGCCTGGCCGCGACAGCAGCACCGTGCCTATCGAGCTTTCCGACCGACAAGCCATCGTGATACCGAGCGGCCTGCGCGACCCGTTGCTGGACGAAGAGCGAATGCTGACCGGTCGGCCGATCATGCGTGCGGTGTCCGAGAAGTACCTGGCGGAGTTGTCGATGGTGCCCCCTGAAACCGGTGTGCTGGCGTCAATCAAGAAAGGCATCAAAGCGGTGGTTGGCGCCGTCATTGACGGCGTGCGCAGCGTTCTGCAGTTTATCGGCCTGGTGGAAAACCGTTCACAGTCCGACCGGCTGGCCGAAGACCTGGAGAAAAACTTCAAGGTCAGCCATGAGCCTGGCTCATCGGTGATGGAACTGAGGTTTACCTGGAACGACCCTGCCACCGCGCAAACCGTGCTCAGGACCTGGATCGAGGAGTACCAGTTGCAACGCACCAAGACCCTGGGCCGGGTCAGCCTGTATGCGTTTTACGAGTCGGAAGTGAAGAGCACCGGCGAGAACATCATCGAGTACAAGAAACAGATTCAGAACTACCTCAATCAACTGAGCGCGGTGAGCATTTCCCAGCGCCTGGCCGATACCTCGCAGGGGCTCAACGATCTGCGCACCGAGCGCAATAACACGACCCGCTCCATCGCCTCGACCAAGGCCGGCCTGGACCTGCTGAAAAAGCAACTGGCTGAGCAGCCAAAGACGGTTTCGGCCGGACGTGAGCTGGCGCTCAACCCCAATCGCCAGGACTTGCAGACCCGCATCAACGGCAAGGAAGTGGAACGCCAGGAAATGCTTCGTTCCTTCAAGGAGCAGGCACCGCCGATTCGCGCCATCAACGAGGAAATCGACAACCTCAAGAAGCTGCTCAACGTGCAGGATGCGACGGTTCAGCGCTCGGAAAGCATCACGCCCAACCCGATCTACAACCGGATGCAGAACGTCTATGCCGATCAGCAGACCAGCTACGCACGCCTGCAAACCCAGTTCGCCCAGCAGAACGCGCAGATTGCTCAGTTGGAAACCGACCGTCAGCAGGCCCTGAATCTGGAGCCGGAGCTTTCGCGCCTGCAGAACGAACTGGACGCGGCCGAGAAAAGCTACGCGCTGTACAAGGACAGCCTGGAAAAATCGCGTATTGACCGTGAACTGGACAACAGCCAGATCAGCAATATCGCGACTATCGAGGAAGCGACCTTCAACCCGAGCCGGGTCTTCCCGAAAAGCCTGCTGATGCTGCTCCTGGCACTGCCGCTGAGCTTCGTGGTGGGGGCGCTCGCGCTTTATTTCTTCTACTTGCTGGACCAGCGTATTCATGACGGCGACAAGATCGAGCGCAGTTTTGGCGTTCCGGTCTGGACCAGCCTGCCCGATCTTGAGCGCGCTCAGGAACGCAGTGCCGCCTTTAGCTCCAACCTGCATCGGGTGTACGGCATTCTGCCGCTGGATCAGGTGGAAGAACGCGGGCTTACCATCGGTTTCACCTCGGTCAAGTCCGGCGCAGGTGTGTCGTTTGTGATCGAGCGGCTCAGTACGCTGTTGACCGAACAGGGCCATCGTGTCCGCAGCCAAGGCCCCGGCCCGGCAAGCCCTGGCGAAATCGTGCTGATCAACGCCTCGGCGCTGTCGGCCAATCAGGACGCATTTGTGCTGTTGCGCAAGGCCGAACTGATCGTTCTGGTGGTGCGCGCCGAGGACACCACGGTGCCCATGCTTGAAGACACGCTGCACAACCTCAATACCGCGTTCAAGAAAGTCGACGGCATCATCATCAACCGGCGTCGTTTTGAAGTGCCGGAGCAGGTTCTCAGATTCCTCAAGCGGATAGGGAGCCGTGGCTGATGCGCATTGCCCTGCTTGCGCCACTGCCTCCCGAGCAGAACGGCATCGCCGACTACGCCGGGCATCTGCGTCAGGCGCTCGAAGGCCTCGGCCTGCAAGTCAGCACGCCGCTGCAGGGGATCGGTAACGATCCTGGTGCCGCACAGCAGCGTGTTGCCGACACGGACTGGAGCGAAATCGATCTGGTTCATGCCGAACTGGGCGGCGGGCGGCTGGCCGAATTTCAGGCCCTTCGCGCCCTGCGCAAGCGGTTCCCGAACCTGCCACTGACGGCCACCGTGCACGACCCGGAGCGGCTGGTGTGGCGGCGCGAGAAACTACCCTGGCCGCTGTCGATAGCGGCCGGCATGCGTTCGCCCTTGCCGGAGATCGCCACGGTGCTGGCCGACCCGCTGTGCCTGCATGAGGAGCGGCAACTGGCGCGGCACATGACCCGCCTTGTAACGCTGACTCAGGCTGGCAGCCTGAGCCTGCGCCAGCGCATGGGGCTCGACGCCACGCAGATGGTGGTGATCAATCATGGCAACGTGGCCATCGAGCCTGTGCCGCTGCCGCCCTTGAAGCCCTTGCGCCTGCTGTATTTCGGTTTTATCTATCGCGGCAAGGGCATCGAGGACCTGCTCGATGCGCTGGCCAATGTGTTCACCGCTCAGCCGCAATTACGCTCCGCCGTACGCCTGACCCTGGCCGGCGGCAGCGCGCCGGAAATGGCCTTCGGCCCGTCGGGCAGCTATCTGGAGCAGTTGCGCCTGCACATTCGTCAATTGGGGCTGGTCGACCTGATCGACTGGCAACTGGACCTGCCTGCCGAACAAATCCCGCAGGTCATTCAGGCCCATCATGTGATGGTCCTGCCTTATCGCGAGTCGAGCAAACTGAAGATTCTTGGCAAACTGCGCGGTACCAGCGGCGCACTGTCGTGGGCAGTGGCCTGTGGCAGGGGCGTGATTACCTCCGATGCGCGATCATTTGCCGAGGAAGTCTCGCACGGCAACGGCATGATCTACCCGCAGGGCGATGTAGCGGGGCTAACCAGCGCGCTGGCACGTGTTTGCGCAACACCGGGGCTGGTCGAACAATGGGCCGCAAACGCCGCGCACATGGGCAAGGCCAGGGTCTGGAGTCGCACTGCCGAACATTTCCGGGATGTCTTCCGCCAAGCCTGCGAGGAAAAATGATATGCAACGTTCATCCAGATTCCGGCTCGCTGTCACCACTGCACTGATCGCCGCCACACTGAGCGCCGCCGCTCAGGCTGCGACAGTGCTCAAAGGCCCGCGCGAAGTGGTCTGGAAGGATTTTCTCGGCGTCAACGTGCAGTTTCAGTACTTCGCGCCGGACATCTATCAGCAACAGATGAACCGCCTCGACGAGCTGGGCCTGAACTGGGTTCGGCTGACCATCCACTGGCCAATCATCGAACCGCAAAAGGACCAGTACGCCCTGACCGAACTGGATGCCGCCATGGCGGCGATCAAGGCCCACAACTACAACACGCTGGCGTACCTGGTCGGCTCGGCGTCTTTCGCCAGCAGCGCGCCGGCCAACGCGCAGAGCCGCGATCAATACCCGCCCAAGGATTTCAGCGTGTTTGCCGCACGCATGACCGCCCTCGCCCAGCGTTACCCACAGGTGAACAACTGGCAGGTCTGGAACGAGCCGAACATCATCTGGCTGCCCAAGGAAGACCCGGCGGCGTATGGTCGCCTGCTGACCACCACCGCCGATGCGATTCGCGCCGTGCTGCCGAACAAGACCATCGTCACTGCAGGCATGGCCTATTACAGCCAGATGCACAGTACCTCCGGCTATATGTTGCAGACCTTGATCGACAACGGCCTGGGCCAGCAGAACATCGTCGCCGCCTACCACCCGTATTCCGAGTACCCGGAAGGCGACTCGGTGCCGGACCGTGATTTTCTGGTACGCGCCAACGCCATGAACCAACTGCTGCACAGCAATGGCGTCAGTCAGGTGTGGGCCACCGAATGGGGCTGGTCGAGCTACGCCGGCCCTGTGGAGATGCAGCGTCTGATCGGCACTCCCGGCCAGGCCGACTACACCCTGCGACGCCTGGCGCTGATGAGTGCAATGGATTTCCAGCGTATCTTCCTGTTCAACCTCAGCGATCTGGATGAACGCGCGTCGGCCCGCGACCAAGGCTACGGGCTGCTCGACCTGCAAGCCAACCCCAAACCGGTCTACACCGCGCTGCAGAATTTTCTGAAGATCACCGGCCCGCGCCTGCAACCTGCCGATCCGCCCGCAGTGAGCGCTGTACCGGACGACCTGTACGCCGTGCCGTGGACCCGTGAAGACGGCACTCGCCTGCTGATGTTCTGGAGTGCTGCCGGCACATCGCTGACGCTCCCGAACATCACCAGCGCCGTCGTGCATGACCCGCTGACCGGCAGCCGCACCCCGCTGTCCGGCAGCCAGGGCATCACTCTGCTGCTCAAGCCGTCTCTGCAAATCCTGGAATGGAAGCCCTAAGCCATGCGAATTCTATGGACGCTCCCCTATCTGCCGTGGCCGACCACCAGTGGCGGCAAGACCCGGGAATACCATTTGCTGCGCAACCTGGCAGCGCGCGGCCACCGTATTACCCTGCTGGTACAGTCCAAGACTGCCCTGGACGAAAACACTCGCTCGGCGCTGGAGCCCTGGCTGGAGCGCCTGATCGTGATCGAACGTCGCCCGCTGTCGAGCCTGCGCACCCTGCTGGCCGTGGCGTTCGCACCGGCGCCAATGCTCGCCAGCGTCAACGGTTACGCGCCGAAACTGGAAAAAGCCTTCGAGCAGTTGCTTGCGCAACACTGGGACATCATTCAGTTGCAACACACCTACTCCTTTCAGCCATTCGAGCGCGCGCTGAAGCGCTCGGGCAAGCCGTTCGTGCTCACCGAGCACAACGTCGAGTCCGATCTGGGTGCGGCCAGTTACGACCGCCTGCCACGCTGGGCCAATGCGTTCGCGGTATACGATCGCTGGCGCTACCGACGCTGGGAAACCCGCGTGTTTCGCCAGACCGGCGAACTGATCGCGGTCACCGAAGACGACGCCAAAGTGCTGTCGCGCCTCAGCGGCAGGGCCACCTCCTATGTGGTCAACAGTGTCGATTGCGGCTACTACGCCAGCGTTCACGCTGACCGCAACAGCCGTCGCCTGCTGTTCATCGGCAACTACGAGTACGGCCCCAACATCGACGCCATCGAATGGGCGCTGGACGAAATCATGCCGCAGGTCTGGGCCCAGGCACCTGATGTGAGCTTTGCCATTGGCGGCTTTGGCATGCCTCAAACCTGGCGTGAACGCTGGCCTGACCCGCGCATCGAGTGGCTGGGTTTTGTACCGGACTTGCGCACCCTGCAGGCCGGCGCTGCGATGTTCTTCGCGCCACTGCGCCAAGGCGGCGGCTCGAAACTCAAGACCCTTGAAGCCATGGCTGCCGGTCTGCCGGTGGTGACCACCGCGCAGGGCGTTTCCGGCCTGTCGGTCACCAATGGTGAACATTATCTGGGCAGCGAAGACGCGTCCGGGCTGGCAACACTGATCGTCGAATACGCCGACAAACCGGCACGGCTCGAACAGATCGGCGAGGCTGGCCGCGTTTATGTACGCGCCCGGCACGACTGGTCTGTGTCGGCCGCGCAACTGGAAGTCATCTACACCCGTTTTTCGCAACCCAAGCAAGGATCGCGCTCATGCGTATAGGACTCGACTACCGCGCGGCTGCCGGTTATCCCGTCAGCGGCATTGGCCGGCAGAACTTCGCGCTGGAAAAAGCCTTCCGCGAACACCCGGACGTGCAACTGCAATTGTTCGGTGTAGCACCTTACGACCATCCGGTGCGCCGCCTGATTCATACCCCGCGCTGGGCAGCGCCACTGGACTCGGTGCATCGTCTGCCCGACCGCCTGCGCTTCGAAGGCGCATTTCTGCCCGGTGCATTGCGCGACGCAGGGGTCGATATCTACGTGGCGAATATCAACATGGGCCTGCCGCTGGGCCGCAAACCGGCGGGCATGCGCTACGTGCTGCAATTGCATGACCTGTTTCAGCTCACCGAGCAGAACAATCATGGCTCACGGCTTAAAGCGCGGGTCTACCGCTTTACCGACTACGCGTCGATAGCCTGGTCGCTCAAGGTCGCCGATCAAATCTGGGTGCCCTCACAATTTACCGCCGACGAGGCCGCACGCCTGTTTCCCGCCATCAGAGATAAACTGCGCGTCGTGCCATTGCTGGTCGAGCGCTTCCAGGGCGAGCCGGCCGATATCACTCAGTTGCGTCTGCCTCAGCGTTACTGGCTGTGCGTGGGCACGCGCGAGCCGCGCAAGAACATCAAATGGTTCGTCGATGCCTGGCAGACCGCGCGCATGCAGTTTGTCGAGACCCCGGAGCTGGTGCTGGTCGGCGGCGACGAGCCGTTGACCGAAGCCCAGCGTCAGTTGCCCGGGCTGCATGTGCTGAGCGGCCTCAGCGATGCCGAGCTACACGCGGTCTACAAGCATGCCGAGCGGCTCTGGCAGCCGTCCAGACGCGAAGGGTTCGGCTTGCCGGTGATTGAGGCGCTGAACGTCGGCACACCGGTTGCCGTGGCTACCGGCTCGTCGCTGAATGAAGTCGCCCCGCCCGACAGCCCACGCTTTTCGCCTGACGACAGCGGCAACCTCATCAGGCTGATGGGCAGCCTTTCGCAGGCGCCTGAAGAAGACCCGGCTATCGCCAGAGACTGGACTGAACGCTATCAGTTGAAAGCCTTTTGCGAACGCGTGCACGCTGCGCTGGAGGAACTGCGCTGATGCCATTGGCCATGCCCGTAGGATTGCTGATCAGCCTGTTATTCGGGGTGATGATCTGGCTGTTGCCGATACCGCTGGTGCTGATGGCTATGCTGGGTATCGCCGCGGTGGTCACGGTGATTCGCCGCCCGGTGCTCGGGTTGCTGCTGTTTGGTCTGATCGGCACCTTTCTGCCCTATTCCACGGTGCAGATCGGCATCCGCACCACGGTGTCCGAAGCGCTGATCATGCTGACGTGGGCCAGCTATCTGTTGCAGGGTGTGTTCCAGATGCATGACAAAGCACCCGCCATGCTGCGCACCGAGCGGCTGCTGGTAGCGTTGATGCTGTTCAGTGCTTTCCCGTTTCTGGTCGGCCAGCTGACCGTCGTCGCCGAAGGCAACGGGCCGGTCAACTGGGTCCGCTGGCTGTTCAACCTGTCGATTCTGTTTCTCGTGCCGCGCCTGCTCACCGACCTCAAGACCCTGGAAAGCCTGGTCGTGGCGGTGCTTGGCGGGACATTACTGTTGTTGCTGATGTCGATTTCGGTCTACGTGACCAAACGCTCGGGGACGGCCATTATCCCCATCCTTGGCAGCCTGGGTTACAGCGGCGCCGATATTCTCAACGAAAGCCTGCAATCGTTCTCCAGCCGGATGGGCTCGCCGTGGATGCACCCCAATGTGGCAGGCGGAGCCCTGGCAATGCTGATGCCGCTGGCGTTCTGCTTTGGCATGACGCGCAGTGGCGCAGCCCGCAAGCTGGGCCTGGCGGTGTCGGTGCTGGGGGCCATCGGCCTGCTGCTGACCGGTTCACGCGGTGCGCTGGTGAGCCTGGTGGCTGTGATGCTGTGGATGGCCCGGCGGCGTATTCCGCATTTGGGACGGCTGTTGATGGGCGGCATGGTTGCCGGTGTCGTGCTGTTGATGTTCTATCCGCCGCTGCAAGAGCGGTTGATGGGCCTGTTCAGCGATGACGACGTCAGTACGGCGATTCGCTTTCTGGAGTACAGCCACTTTCCGGACGCCATGGCCACCTTTCCGTTCGGCATCGGCTTCAAGACCGACCCGCCGGTGCTGGGCTACACCCAATTCGGCATTTCCAACCTGTGGCTGAACTTCATCTACAAGATCGGCCTGCCGGGCATGCTGCTGTTCATTGCCGTCACCGTCAGTTGGTGGAAGGACGTGCGCCCCGCGTCCGGCCGGGTGGTGCTGACTCACCAAAACGCCATTGCGCTGGGCTGCACGACGGGTGTGCTGGCGGCGTTGTTCAGCGGCCTGTTTGACCACTATTTCAGTTTTACCAGCGTGCTGGCTGCCTTGTTCTGGTTGTTTGTCGGCATCAGCCTGCACGAAACCCGACGCCTGCGCGCCCAGGCCGCACGCACTCATCAATACCCTGTCACCTCACCCGAGCCGGGAGCCTCCTCATGAAACACCGCATGCTGCATTCTCATAATCTCAGAGAGGCACTGCCCGACTATGCACGCAAGATGGCGGTGCCACTCGACGAGCTGGAAGCAGCCTACCAGTGGATGCTCGACAACGAAGTGTGCTTCGAGACACGCATCAAGGAGCGGACCCTGTCTTTCATCTGCTACCTGAACATCGAGCCCAGAATCGAAAACCCGCTGGCGCGGCGCTTCTACAAGCTGCTGGCGAGCGAGACGCTGGGGGAGCTGATTCCGCTGTACGGAATCAACTGGCCGACCCTGCGTGACCGTATGTTGCGAACCTGGGAGCAGGCTTACAACATCCTCATCTGCAAGATCCCCAGCCATACTCTGCGCCTGCTGTGGCTGCGCATCGGCGGGGCGAAAATCGGCAAGGGCTCGACCGTCTGGCGCAACACCGAGGTGCTCGGCGTAGACAGCCTGCGCATCGGCAATGACACCACCGTGGGTTGGCACTGCCAGCTGGACGCGCGCGGCGGGCTGGTGATCGGTGATCACGTCACCATCGCTTCGCATGTGCTGATCATCGCCGGCGGCCACGACCTCAACGAACCTGAATTCTGGGCCGTCGGCGGGCCGGTGTTCATCGGCGACTATGCGTGGATCTGCAGCCGTGCCCTGCTCTCCTTCGGCGCCGATATCGGTGAAGGCGCGGTGGTGGGCGGCAACAGCGTGGTGTCCAAACCTGTCGCGCCCTACGCGATCGTCAGCGGACCGAACGCCGAGGTCAAAGGCGAGCGCGCGCGTAATCTCAATTACAAGGTGGGCGGCAAAGGCCTGTTCACCTTGTTCCACTGATCAGCGGCGCAGGCGATGCTTGGCTCGACACTCTGGCTGACACTGGCCACCCTCACCGGCCTGGCAGCCGGTTTTGCCCGTGAATGGCTGCTGGTGGCGGCCTGGGGTGCGGGGGGCCAGAGCGATGCCTTTCTGGTCTCGATGTTTGTGCCCGAGGCGCTGCGCATGTCGCTCGCAGCGGGGTTGCTCAGCGCTGCCGCATTGCCGCTGTACCAGCAACGTTCGGCCGAGCGGCAGCAGCGCTGGCTGGCAGGCATGGCCCCGCGCCTGCTGCTGACCGGTGTGGCAGTGAGCATCCTGCTGGCAGCGGGTGCCGGAATACTGGTCCGTTTGATCGGGCCGGGGCTGGATGCCGAGGGTTACGCCCAGGCTGCCAGCGGCCTGCACTGGCTGGCGTGGTGCGCACCCGGCTTTCTGTTACACGCGCTGTTCTGCGTGCCGTTGCAGGCGCGTTCGCGGTTTGTCCTGGCCGGGCTGGGTTCGCTGCTGTTCAATTTGCCGCCGGTGGTCTATCTCGCCACCTTGGGTCATGCGTCCACGTCGATGGGCGTGGCCAGTGCCTGCGTAGTGGGCAGCGTGCTGATGCCGAGTGTGCTGTTGCCGGCGCTGTACCGTTCAGGCTGGCGACCCTGGCAGTGGCAACCGGAAGCCGGCGCTGTGCGTGAGCTGTTGCAACGCATCGGGCCACTGCTGAGCAGTAATCTGGCCAGTCAGGGGCTGGCCTTGCTTGAGCGAATGGTCGCCTCGCTGCTCGGTGAAGGCGCAGTGACCTGGGTCAATCTGGCGCGCAAGCTGATCAACCTGCCGTTGATTGCGTTGATGAGCCTGAATCAGGTGCTGCTGGGGCTGATGAGCGGCAGCGCGGGTGATCAGCGTCTGTCCCTGTTGAGGCGCGGGCTGGGCAGCGCCACGCTGCTGACCTTGCCCGCCGTGGCCGGTTTGATTGGCGCGGCGGGTGCGCTGGTCACGCTGCTGTTGCCCAATCAGACCCACGACGGTCCGTTGCCGGGGCTGCTGGCCTGGTTCGCCGTGCCGCTGATGTTCGGTGCCTGGAACGCCCTGCTGGCGCGCTATGCCTACGCGGCCGGTGACACGCGCCTGCCGCTCAACTGCGAACTGATCGGCAGCCTGTGCAACGCGCTGTTGCTCGGCACATTGCCCTTTGTGTTCGGCCTGACCGGCATCGCCATCGCCGCACTGGGCGGCGCACTGGTCACCGGGGTGCTGCTGATGCGTCGGCAGTCATTGCTGGGGGTTTTGCCGTGGCGCAGTCATTGGGCGTTGGGCAGCCTGCTGATGGTGATTGCCGCCCTGTTGCTGCACCCACTGCAAAACACCTGGCTGCAACTGGGCTTGAGCGGCCTTTATGGTGTGGTGCTGCTGGTCGGGCTGGCGTTGTGGCTCAAGCCGTGGCGCAACGTGGCCGCCTGATCGGTGGCCTGGCGACAGGCTTCGCGGAAACGCTCCAGACTCGGCGAAATGAACTTGTCGCGGTGCCGGATCATGAAAAAGCGCCGATTCAACGGCGGCAATGGGCTAGCGAGCGCTTTTAACTGCCCGCTCGCCAGCAAGTCAGCCACCACCCGACGGGACAGGCAACTGATGCCGATGCCCTGAGCCAGGGTGCGCTTTATCGCCTCGGAGCTGCCTATCTCGCGCAGGTCTTGCAGATCATGCAAGTGCCTGAGCAACAGGTGCTCGACCTCTTCACGGGTGCCTGAACCCGGCTCGCGCAACAGCCATTCCGCGTCCTGCAACTCACCCAGCGATACCTGTTTCTGGCGGGCCAGCGGGTGATTGATGCCAGCGACAATGACCATCTCATCGACACTCCACGGCTCGGCGATCAGTTCCGGAAGGTGACAGGGTGCCTCGATCAGCCCCATGACGATCTCGAAACGGGCGACCTTGCGAGCGATCAGCGCGCTGTTGCCGATGTCTACGTCCACCCGCAGCAAGGGTGCCGATTCGCGCAGTGCGCCGACAATCGACGGCAGCTCGTAATTGCCGATGGTGCTGCTACTGCCGATTCGCAAACGTGCGTTCAACGTGGTGTCGGGCAATAGAAAGCTGTCTTCGATCTGCTGGGCGTTTTCCAGCATTTTCATGGCGCGCGGCAATAAGCTCTGGCCGCTGTCGTTGAGTACCAGGCGCTTGCCCACCCGGTCAAACAGGCGGGTGCCCAGCGCGCCTTCCAGTTCATTGAGCGCAGCACTGGTTGCCGATTGGGACAACGCCAGTGCATTGCCGGCGCTGGTGGTGCTGCCAAAGCGGGTGATCGCACAGAAAATCTGCAACTGACGCAGGTTGAGTCTCACGCCTGAACTCCGACAGATCTACCTGAAAATCAGGTAATGAGTATCGAGACTACCCGTTTAGTGAATTGATTGTCGACCCGTAGACTGCTGGCAGATTCCACCGCCACCCAGCAGGACAACGTCATGAGCCGCTTCGCCACTGTCATCACCCGCAACGCACCCTTCACCGCTTTGGCAAGCCCACGCGAAGCCATCCGCCAGTTCACGCCCAACTGGTTCGCCGTCACCATGGGCACCGGCATTCTGTCGCTGGCACTCGCCCAACTGCCGGGAAATCTGGCCTGGTTGCGCGACGCAGGTGAAGCGCTGTGGTTTCTCAATGTGGCACTGTTCGCCCTGTTCAGCGTGATGTACGCGAGCCGCTGGATGCTGTTTTTCGACGAGGCGCGGCAGATCTTTGGCCATTCAACGGTCTCGATGTTCTTCGGCACCATCCCCATGGGCCTGGCAACCATTATTAACGGCCTGCTGGTGTTCGGACCGGCGCGCTGGGGCGATGCAGTGGTGCCGGTCGCCGAAGCCTTGTGGTGGCTGGATGTAGCGATGGCATTGGCTTGTGGCGTGCTGATCCCGTTCATGATGTTCACCCGTCAGGAGCACAGCATTGAAAAGATGACGGCTGTGTGGCTGTTGCCTGTGGTCGCGGCAGAAGTTGCAGCGGCCTGCGGTGGTTCACTAACCGCGCATCTTGCAACGACAAGCGCGCAGTTCACCGTGCTGATCACCAGTTATGTGCTGTGGGCCTATTCGGTGCCCGTGGCGCTGAGCATTCTGGTCATTCTGCTGCTGCGGCTGGCGCTGCACAAACTGCCCCACGAGAGCATGGCGGCGTCGAGTTGGCTGGCACTTGGGCCGATCGGTACGGGCGCACTGGGCATGCTGGTGATGGGCAGCGACGCCCCGGAGATCTTTGCTGCGCATGGGCTGGCATCGGTCGGGACTGTGGCGGCAGGCGTGGGCGTGATTGTCGGTACGCTTTTCTGGGGGCTGGGCCTGTGGTGGATGGCGCTGGCCGGGCTGATCACGCTGCGTTATTTCAAGCAGGGCCTGGCGTTCAATCTGGGCTGGTGGGCGTTCACCTTTCCGCTCGGTGTGTACGCATTGGCAACCCTCAAGCTTGGCGCGACATTGAACATGAGTTTTTTCGATGTGTTTGGCGTGGGCTTGGTCGCGATGCTGGCCGTCATGTGGTCGATTGTGGCAGTGCATACCCTGGCTGGCGCGTATCGGGGTCATCTGTTCGTTTCGCCCTGTATTGCTGCACGAGCATGTGCCCGCCGGTAAATCTCCTTGAACTTACGTTCCCGGCGAGACGCCTGAGGTAGACACCTTCAGGATAGAGAGCCCCATGCACAACTCAGCGTTCACTGGCAGCTACGGCACTCGAGACCAGAACATCGTCATCAATTCCTACACCACCGTGCTGCGCAAGAACGGCGTGCCTCACGAGTTGTTTGCCACTTACTGGCGAGATGTCCACGGCCCGTTGTGCGCGCGCCTTTCGGGGTTGGGCTGGTACGTGCAGCACCACCTGACCCGCGAAAAGGACGGTCACTTGTGGCCCGTCATCGAAGGCGTCAAGCCTCTGCAGGGTTACGTGCTGGATGGCGGCGTGGAAATCGGCTTTTTGTCTGCCGCAGACCAGACGCAATTCAAGGACGCCAGCGCCCTGCTGTTTTCCGACGAGCAGAACATGTTCGAAGAAACCATCGCCTACGATGTGCCGGACGGTTCCAGCACGCTGGTAGATCGCCTGGCCAACCCGATCCCCAATGAAACAGCCACGCTGGACAAAATGCACCTGCATTTCCACCTAGACGGCAACAACCTGCCCGCCGCCCGTGATGCGGTAGAAAAGCTTGCGCGCGCGATGGCCGCTTGCGATGCAGTGCTCAAGCTGCGCCTGCACCTGGCGCAACCCTACGACAACGCCGAGCCTGCACCGCCTGCGCCAGGGGTTAATCACGAGGTCCAAGCATCGCGGCTGAATATCGTCATGATGGAACTGGTTTTCGAGTCGGCCTGGACACGCCGCACTTACTACGCTGGCGAGCATTTCAAGGCGATCACCGAAGGGATCAGCAAGCACGTGCGCCATGTCACGCCGTTTGGCGTGAGCGGTGTCTACACCTACGTGCGTGATGCGGTGATGACCACTGCAGGCATACGTGGCAGCCGGCAGGCGGAGCTGATCCGCCAACTGGGCGCGATCAACCAGACCCGGCCCGAGGTCGAAAACCTGTTTGCTGCCGCGGCGAAATCCTGAAGGGTTTTCAGCCAGTTTGAATGACTCATCAACCTTATCGGACTCGGGTCAAAATCGTGCTTTACTCCATGCACATGCAACCGGGTGAATTCGATGAGAACCTTGAGCACGCGTGAGGTTTACCAGCAACTGCGGGACGCTGCGATGGGCACAAGGTCACTGCGGCTGATCGGCGAAGCCTCTGACGCGGGGTTGCAGCAGGTCGAAATAGAAGGCTGGCTGCTCACCCTGGAAATTACCGACAGCAGTCCGACCCGTTGCCGATACTGCCGATGCCCGCAAGGCCGGGAAGGCTCGTTCGAAAGCTGGCTGCGCACCGACCCGGTCAGCTTGCTCAGTGGCTGGGAGCACGCGCAGATCGAGCGGCTGCTGGGCGATGCTCGTGCTGGTCAGATGCCGGGGTGAGTGTGCATCAAGCCCTCGCGAGCAATGCGGCTCGACGCCCCGGCCGCGGTAGCGCATTTGTGTGAGCCGGGCGACGCTTCGCTTGCTCACGAAGAAGCCGGTGCAGTCGCTGAATATCGCGCAGTTGCTGAATCGATTAACTGAGCGTTAAATAGGCGTCCCAATGCAACACCATAATTCCAATAATTTCAGAAGGACCACCGCCATGAAATCCCTTCCCCTGCTCGTAGGCCTCGGCGCGTTGACCGCCGCTTCCAGTGTTTTTGCCTGGGATTACGTGCTGCTCGACACCGACAAGGCTGCGCAGAATCAGCAGATCACCAGTCAGCAACTGGGCGTCAAGACCGACAAGCCGTTTACCATCACCCTGCGCACCCTGCACGGTGGTCGTCAGGAAGGCGTGAGCATCATCGATATCGATAACGGCACCATGAAGCTTTCGGTGGTGCCGACCCGTGGCATGAACGTGCTGCAAGCGTCGGTTGGCGATGTGCGCATGGGTTGGGATTCGCCGGTCAAGGATGTGGTCAACCCGGCGTTCATCGAGCTCAATGGCCGTGGCGGACTGGGCTGGCTGGAGGGCTTCAACGAACTGGTCGCGCGCTGCGGCTACGAGTGGGTCGGTCATCCGGGCATGGACAATGGCGAGTTGCTGACCCTGCACGGTCGCGCCGCCAACATTCCGGCCAGCAAGGTCACGCTGCAGATCGACGAAAAACCGCCGTATGCGATCCGCCTCAAGGGTGAGTTGAAGGAACAGGCGTTCAAGAAAGTCGATTTCTCGGTGCAGACCGAACTGGTCACCGAGCCCGGCAGCACGAGCTTTTCGCTCAACGATACGCTGACCAACAACGGCGATTATCCGAAAGAATACCAGGCGCTCTACCACAGCAACTTCAGCACGCCGTTCCTGGAACAGGGCGCGCGTTTTGAAGCGCCGGTCAAACAGGTCTCGCCGTTCAACGAGAAGGCCAAGGGTGATCTGGGCGACTGGCAGACTTACCGCGCACCGACGCCGGACTACGACGAAACGGTCTATAACATCGTGCCTTATGGCGACGCCAAGGGCGACACCGTCACTGTGCTGCACAACAAGGCCGGCAACCTCGGCGTAGCGGTTGGCTTCAATACACAGCAACTGCCGGTGTTCTCGCTGTGGAAAAACACCGACACCAAAGGCCAGGGTTACGTGACCGGGCTGGAGCCAGGCACCAGTTTCTCCTACAACCGCCGCTTTCAGCGCCCGCTGAACCTGGTACCGACCATCGCGCCCAAAGAGCAACGTCAGTTCCAGATCACCTACAGCCTGCTGGCTGACAAGGGTGCCGTCGACAAGACGCTGGGGCAGATCAAGCGCATTCAGGACGGTCGCGAGACCGAAGTGCGCAAAGAGCCGTTGGTGGACCTGACCAAGGAGCAATGATCCATCACTGAAACTTTCAGCGCTGCTTGCTGAACAAGGCCGGGCCTCGACGTACGCCAATACGTCGACATCCGGCCTCGTTTCGTTTGGGCTGTAAAGTTTCTGATAACTCCTCAGGCTTTTGCCTGTCTACACCCTCTCAACCCTTAAACAACGAGCGTGCATATGAAAATCCTGATGGTTCTGACTTCCCATGACCAACTGGGCGACACCGGCAAGAAAACCGGTTTCTGGCTCGAAGAGTTTGCTGCGCCGTACTACGTGTTTAAAGATGCCGGCGCCGAAGTCACGCTGGTTTCGCCTGCTGGCGGTCAACCGCCGCTTGACCCGAAAAGCGATGAGCCTGACGCACAGACCGCTGAAACCGAGCGTTTCGCCAAAGACGCCGATGCTCAGAAAGTGCTGGCCAATACTGGTCTTCTCGCCGAGGTCAACGCTGCCGATTTCGACGCAGTGTTCTATCCGGGCGGCCATGGCCCACTATGGGACCTGGCAGAAGACCAGCATTCCATTGCTCTGATCGAAGCATTCGCCAAGGCTGACAAGCCGCATGGCCTGGTGTGCCACGCGCCCGGCGTGCTGCGTAAAGTCAAAGCGCAAAATGGCGAGCCGCTGGTCAAGGGCCGTCGCGTTACCGGCTTTACCAACAGCGAAGAAGAAGCAGTTGGCCTTACCGACGTGGTGCCGTTTCTGGTCGAAGACGCACTCAAGGAACTGGGCGGCGACTACTCCAAGGGCGATGACTGGAGCGTTTACGTGCTGACCGACGGCAAGCTGGTCACCGGGCAGAACCCGGCCAGTTCTGCGCAGGCGGCCAAAGACGTGCTGACCTTGCTGAGCTGATGTGTTTTGCGCGGTTCAGTGCCTGAAAAGCTGCACCGGACCGCGCGTCATATAAATCGAATCTTGCTGCACGCCCAGTGACCAATATCCAGATAGCCCAGCCATCTGGAGAACAGTCATGAAAGATGAATCCAAGCGTGAAGACCTCGATCACAAACCAGAAAACGCCGGCAAAGTAGGCGAAAAAAACAAAGCACTCAACCAGCAGGGCGAACAGCCCCGGCCTGCTACCTCACCTGATCCGCAGAAAGACAAGTCCTGAAAAACCCGGAAAGCGGTTTTCTGCGCGAGCAACAGCTACAGATTATCGTGCGACGCTCTGCGTCGGCATGCCTTTCTGGACGCACTGCGTCCGATCTTGAGTGTGCAGCGCAGCGGGATTAAGTTGGATTCCAGTACAACACCGCTCAAAGCAACCCGCGCTCGGCGCACACCTTCACGATCTGCTCACGCAGCCAGCCACTGGCCTCGGCCTGATCAGCGTTTTCGCTCCAGAGCATGTCCAGGCTGAAACCCGGCAGGTCGGGCGGTAGTTCGAAAACGGATATCCACGGCTCGTTGCCCAGCAGGGTCTGGATGCGCCGTGGCAGCACCAGGATAAAGTCCGTGCCTTCCAGCAATTGCAGCGCCGCACGGTAGCTGTTGGCACGCACGACGATGTCCCGCGACAGCCCCTGCTCATGCAACCAGCCATCGACGATATTGGTGTCGGATGTCCACGGTGTCGGGTACACGTGGCGCCGCTGGGTGAACGTCTGCGTGTCGATCAATGCGCTCAGCGGCGCAGATCGCGTGTCCATGACACAGACTAGGTCATCTTCAAGCAATACCTGCGAAACAAGGCTGTCTGGCAGGCGATGAAATCCCGGGCCAAAACACAGAGCCAGGTCGATACGACCATCGCTCAGCGGCTCGGCTGGCAGTTGTTTGTCCAGTTTTTGCACATTGACCGTGACCGAAAAACCGGCAGTCGCAAAGTCACGCAGCAAATGCGGCAATACCAGCAGTTCGAAATACTCGGGAGCGCAGACGGTGAACGTGGTGTGCCTGCGGGTCGGGTCAAACAGGTTCAGGCCGTCATGACACAGATTGACCCGCTGCAGAATCTGCTGCACGTGGTCATGCATCGCCAGCGCCTTGCGGGTCGGGCGCATGCCGTTGCGGGTGCAGATGAACAGGTCATCTTCGAAATTGGCACGCAGCTTTTTCAGGCAGTAACTGACCGTCGACTGGCTGACATGCAGCGCCTGCGCAACCAGCGTCAGGTTGCGCTGCTCATACACCGAGACAAAGACCATCAGGTCCTGCATGTCCAGCTTTCTCAGGGCATTACTGTTGAGCATCGAGGCATCTCGCTGGCGCTGCGACCGGCCGGGCAGGTCTGCGCGAGCACGATAGCATCAAAATGCAATCAGGCAGCGCCTCGTCCGACGATATCAGGCATTTTGCCGACGGCAGTTACAGGACCGTTCGCCACTCGCCGGATGCGCCTGAGTTGACTCGGGCGCGACCACTTCATCGACCCCCAGCCACCAGGTCATTGCGCGACACGGGTATTGCAGATAGAACGGCTGGCCCATCATCGGCGTGGTGATCGACACATTCTGCTCCCAGGCCAGGGCCAGAATCCGGTCGAACGGTTCGTGCCAGGCGTGCATCGCCAGGTCGAAGGTGCCGTTATGAATCGGCAGCAGCCAGCGACCGCGCAGGTCAAGGTGGGCCTGCAGGGTCTGCTCTGGCTGCATGTGCACTTGCGGCCATTCGACGTTGTAGGCACCGGTTTCCATCAGGGTCAGGTCAAACGGCCCGTACTGCTCACCAATGGTCTTGAAACCGTCGAAGTAGCCGCTGTCACCGCTGAAGAAGATCCGCTGATCGTCATCGATCATCACCCAGGAGGCCCACAAGCTGCGGTTGCTGTCGCGCAAGGTGCGGCCCGAAAAATGCTGCGAAGGCGTGGCGACGAATGTTATGCCCGCCACCTCTGTGGACTGCCACCAGTCCAGTTGCTGCACCTTGTGCGCAGGCACGCCCCATTCGATCAGCTTGTCACCCACGCCCAACGGTGCGAGGAAGTGCTCGGTCTTGTCGACCAGCGCCTTGATGGCCATATGGTCAAGATGATCGTAATGGTTATGCGAGAGGATCACGCCAGTGATCGGCGGCAGTTCTTCCAGGCTGATCGGCGGCTGATGAAAGCGCTGCGGCCCGGCCCATTGCACCGGCGAAGCACGCTCGGCAAACACCGGGTCGGTCAGCCAGAACCGGTTGCGCAACTTGAGCAGCACGGTCGAATGCCCAAGGCGATACACGGTGTTGTTCGGTGCTGCGAGCAATTGCTGACGCGACAGCGGTTGCACAGGAATCTCCCCCGCCGGGCGCGTGTCCCTGGGTTTGTTGAATGCCTGATCCCAGAAGATGCCGAGCATGCGAAAAAAGCCTAATGGCTTCATAGGCGTGTGATTCTGATAGCGCCCCTCGTGACGAGACAAGACAGGCAGTGAAGAGACATCCTTTTTCGGGTGTGTCGAGGCCATGATTTGCTGACTCCTGGGGACAGGTTGAGGCTCCAGCCGTGCATACTTTGTACGTGAATCCCGTTGCAGGATGTCCGATGAAAAATATGTAACAGTGTTTTACACTACACGGTGTAGTTTTAAGCTTGCATGATCCTTGGCGACAAGTAAACTGCCGAGTGTAATTTTCTCTAAACGCACGTTTGAAGCGAACCTATGACCGAACCCATGCGCCTCACCGATCAGAAACGCGAGTCCATCGTCCAGGCGGCCATTGCCGAGTTTGGCGATCGTGGTTTCGAGATCACCAGCATGGACCGTATCGCCGCGCGGGCGGAGGTTTCCAAACGCACGGTGTACAACCACTTTCCCAGCAAGGAAGAACTGTTCGCCGAAATGCTTCAGCGCCTGTGGAACTGTGCTCCGCCGCAATCGGAGGTGGTTTATCGGCCGCTCGTCAGCCTGCGCGAGCAACTGCTGGAATTGCTCTGGGGCAAGATGCGCAACCTCACTGACAGCAGTTTTCTGGACCTTGCGCGGGTAGTAGTAGGTGCCACGATACACTCGCCGGAACGTGCTCAAGTGTGGCTGGCGCGCATCAACGAGCGCGAAGAAACCTTCAGCGCCTGGATTCGCGCCGCGCAAAAGGACGGCCGCCTGAAACCCGTCGATCCAGGCTTTGCAGCGACGCAGATGCACGCCCTGCTCAAGTCGTTCGCATTCTGGCCGCAAGTAACCTTCAATGCCGCGTTGCTCACCCCGCAAGAACAGAGCAATGTCGTCGAGTCAGCCCTGAACATGTTCCTCGGCTGGTACGAAATACCCGGTTGACCGGGCAATCGCTCAGCCCGTCACCCTCCCCCGGCACTCGCCAAAGCCAATCGATACTTGCCCTTCGCGATGACACCGGGCACGCAGAATCACCTCGTCACCGTTCTCCAGAAACGTTCGTGTTTCACCACCGGGTAACGTCACTGACTGTTTGCCGCCCTCGGTCATTTCCAGCAGGCTGCCAAACTGGCCCGCCTGAGGGCCGGACAACGTGCCGGTGCCGAGCAGATCGCCCGCTTGCAGCTTGCAGCCGTTGACGCTGTGATGCGCAACCATCTGCGCGACGGTCCAGTACATGTTCAACGAGTTGCTCAAGCCCAGTCGATGAGGCGCCAGCCCTTGGGTTTTCATCTGTTCGGTGAGCAGCAAAACCTCCAGCTCGATGTCCAGCGCCCCGCGCAGTTGATCGTTCTGGTCAGACAGGTACGGCAGCGGCTGCGGATCACCTTCCGGTCGCGACGGCTGAGGGCTGCGAAACGGTTCGAGGGCTTCGGCGGTGACCACCCAGGGCGAAATCGTGGTGGCAAAGCTCTTGGACAGAAACGGACCCAGCGGCTGGTATTCCCAGGCCTGAATGTCACGCGCCGACCAGTCGTTGAGCAGGCAGAAGCCGGCAATGTGCTCCGCCGCGCGGCCGATGCCGATAGCGTCACCCTGCGCGTTGCCTGGCCCTATCCATACGCCCAGTTCCAGCTCGTAATCCAGTCGTTTGCAAGGGCCCAGGGCCGGGGTTTCCTGACCGGGTGCCAGGGTCTGGCCGCTGGGCCGTCTGATGGACGTGCCGGAGGGACACAGGGTCGAAGCCCGGCCGTGATAGCCGATGGGCACGTACTTGTAGTTGGGCAGCAAGGGGTTGTCCGGACGGAACAGTTTGCCGACGTTCAGCGCATGGTGAATGCCCACATAAAAATCGGTGTAATCACCGACCCGCGCCGGCATGTGCATCGTGCACTCGCTCATGAGCAGCAGCACGCCGGTCGTGGCTTGCAAACGGTCGCGTTGCGGGCTGCTTTCATCCAGCAGTTGTAACAAGGCGCTGCGCAATGCTTGCCGGGCAGCCGCGCCCAACGCGAAGAAATCATTGAGCTGATCGCGGCTGGCGACCTCGGCCGCCTGCACCGCCGGGCCCTGAAAGAACCCGGCGGCCAACGCTGCACGCAAATCAACAATCAGCTCGCCGATGGCCACGCCGCCGCGCGGGCCGGTGCCACCGTGGCTGAACACACCCAGTGGCAGGTTCTGCAGCGGAAAATCGGCGTGACTATTGGCCGACGCGACCCAGCTGCGGCGATGTGAAGAGGCGCTCATCAGGATGATTCCTTGTTGAAAGTTCTGGCCATGCCGTTCCAGCAGGCGTCGTAATCGGCCTGCAACTGCGGGCAGGCCAGCGCATGCAGGCTGGGGCGCAGCACTTTGCCGGTCTCGAACATGAACGCCATGGTGTTTTCGATCTTGTGCGGTTTCAGGTCCGCAGCAATGGCTTTTTCCGCGGTGATATTGTCCGGGCCGTGGGCGCTCATGCAGTTGTGCAGCGACGAGCCACCCGGCATGAAACCCTCAGCCTTGGCGTCGTAGGCGCCGTCGATCAGACCCATGAATTCGTTCATCAGGTTGCGATGGAACCACGGCGGCCTGAAGGTGTTTTCAGCGACCATCCAGCGTGGCGGGAAGATCACGAAATCGATGTTGGCCTGACCGTGGACGGCGCCTGGCGAGGTCAGTACGGTGAAAATCGACGGGTCGGGATGATCGTAGCTGACCGTGCCAATCGTATTAAAACGCCGCAGATCGTACGTGTACGGCACGTTATTGCCATGCCAGCCCACCACATCGAATGGCGAGTGTTGCAGTTGCGTCGTCCACAGTTCGCCGAGAAATTTCTGCACCAGTTGCACAGGCTCGTCACGCTCTTCAAACCAGGCCACGGGCGTCAGAAAATCACGCGGGTTGGCCAGACCATTGCTACCGATCGGCCCCAGTTCCGGCAGGCGCAAGACACCACCGTGGTTCTCGCAGAGGTAACCCCGAGCGCTGCCGTCGAGCAGTTGCACGCTGAATTTCAGGCCGCGTGGCAGCACGGCGATTTCCAGCGGGCCGATGTCCAGCACACCCATCTCGGTGATGATTCTGAGTCGCCCCTGTTGCGGCACGATCAACCATTCCCCGTCAGCGCTGAAAAACGCGCGCTGCATCGACGTATTGGCTGCGTACACATAAACGCTGACGCCCTCGGCCTGATCTGCCGCTGAAGTGCTGGCCAGCGCAATCAGCCCGTCAATGAAATCGACGGGCTCGGCCGGGATATCGAACGCGTTCCAGCGCAGTCGATTGGGGTTGATCGGGCCTTGTTCACGGCCAGTGATTTGCCGGTCCATGCGTTGATAGCGCGGATGTGCCGCCGACGGTTTGATGCGGTACAACCAGGTCCGTCGGGCCTCGTTGCGGGCGACGGTGAAAGCGGTCCCTGAGAACTGCTCGGCATACAGGCCCAGGGGGTGTTTCTGCGGCGAGTTCTGGCCCATGGGCAAGGCGCCAGGCAGCGCCTCGCTGCTGAACTGGTTGGCGAAGCCCGATTGATAGGCCAACGCTTCGAAGCTGGAATGAATAGCCATCTGGACCTCTTGTTGTTATTGGGTCACACAGCAACAGATGAAATATCGTAAAACAATTACGCATAACGTAATTTGAGTTTGAAAGCCGGTCAAGCTGTAAAGCTGCCTCTCCAGACGGGCGCATGACCATGACTCAAGAAACCGAAAGCCCGGCAGGCGGACGCCAGCAGAAGGTTCAGGCCGCCGAAGTCGGCCTGGGCGTGCTCAAGGCGCTCGCTGAACTGTCGCCCTCCACGTCCCTGTCAAAACTGGCCGAACATTTGGGCATGCCGCCCAGCAAAGTCCATCGCTACCTGCAGGCGTTGATCGCCAGCGGCTTTGCCGAGCAGGACGCCGTCAACAACCATTACGGGCTGGGGCGCGAGGCGCTGCAGGTCGGGTTGGCGTCGCTGGGCAAGCTGGACGTGCTGAAAGTGTCAGCGCCGTGGCTGGCCAGCCTGCGTGACGAACTCGATCAGACCTGCTTTTTGGCCGTGTGGGGCAACAAAGGCCCGACGGTGGTGTATGTCGAACCGTCGATGGGCGCGGTGACGCTGGTGACACAAATCGGCTCGGTTCTGCCGTTGCTCAGCTCGTCTACCGGCCTGGTGTTCGACAGCTTTCTGGCTCAGGGTGAAACGGCGCTGCTGCGCGAGCAGGAAACGCCTCGTCTGAGTGCTGATCAGTTGCACGAGGTCGAGCGCCACATAAAGCAGATCCGCGCCACTGGCGTGCATCAGATTCAAGGGATGTTGATGCCGGGCATCAACGCAGCGTCCTCGCCGCTGTTTGCCATGGGCAACAAGCTGGTGGGCGTGATCACCGTGGTCGGGCCGGGGTCGGTGTTGAACGATAAAGCGCAGGGTCAGGCGGCTCGACGTCTTTTAGAAACAGCGACCGCGATCAGTGAGCGTATGGGGGGCAGCCAGTTGCGCAGCTGAGTCACGACCGTTCTCGCCCCTTGGTTCTGGCGATCATTGTCATACCTGAGTCTCGTTGGGCGTGGAGAACAGGGCTTCTGCCCGGAGGGCGTGGGAGCTTCAGGAGGTTACGACGGCTGCGATGGGCTGCAAAGCGGCCCTGGAACCGGTGACCTCGGCTGTGTGTGGCATACCGAGGCAGCCGGGTTTGCTGCCGGCTCCCGGCAGTTCGCGGACAAGCGAAGCGTCGCCCGGTCCGCGCCTGCAGGAACTCAACTTTCTGGACTCATCGGCGCAAGTAAGCCAGTCAATCCGGCGTCAGCACCCCGCGCTGGATCTGGTCGCGCTCGATGGATTCGAACAGCGCCTTGAAGTTGCCTTCGCCAAAGCCATCGTCGCCTTTGCGCTGGATGAACTCGAAAAACACTGGCCCCATCAGGGTGGCGGAGAATATCTGCAGCAGCAACCGACGCTCGCCGCCTTCGGATGAGCCGTCCAGCAGAATGCCGCGCGACTTGAGTTCGGCTTCCGGCTCGCCGTGATCAGGCAACCGGCCCTGAAGCATTTCGTAGTAGGTGTCCGGCGGTGCGGTCATGAAGCGCATGCCGGTGGCTTTCAGCGCATCCCAGGTCTTGATCAGGTCATCGGTGAAGAACGCCACGTGCTGGATGCCTTCACCGTTGAACTGCATGAGGAACTCTTCGATCTGCCCTGCGCCCTTGGACGACTCCTCGTTCAGCGGGATGCGGATCATGCCGTCCGGCGCGCTCATGGCCTTGGACGTCAGGCCGGTGTATTCGCCCTTGATGTCGAAGTAGCGCAGTTCGCGGAAGTTGAACAGCTTTTCATAGAAATTCGCCCAGTAAGCCATGCGCCCGCGATATACGTTATGGGTCAGATGATCGATGAATTTCAGGCCCGCGCCGACCGGATGACGGTCAACGCCTTCGATAAAGTTGAAATCGATGTCGTAGATCGACGTGCCTTCGCCAAACCGGTCGATGAGGTACAACGGCGCACCGCCGATACCCTTGATGGCAGGCAAGCGCAATTCCATAGGGCCAGTGGCGATCTCCAGCGGCTGCGCGCCCAGTTCCAGTGCCCGGTTATAGGCGTGCTGTGCGTCCTTGACGCGGAACGCCATGCCACATACCGAAGGCCCGTGTTCGGCCGCAAAGTAGGACGCCAGGCTATGCGGTTCGTTATTGAGGATCAGGTTGATCGCCCCCTGGCGATACAGGGTCACGTCCTTGGAGCGGTGGGTCGCGACCTTGGTGAAGCCCATCATCTGGAACACGGGCTCAAGGCTGTTGGGGGTCGGCGAGGCGAATTCGATGAATTCAAAGCCCATCAGGCCCATCGGATTTTCATACTTGTCAGCTTCGTAGAGATCAGCCATGACTGGCTCCTTGCAGGAAAGTGAGAGTGAGCAATCGACGCAATCACTGTCCTGCGGGCGGCGCACACGGGATCCCGCGCACGCTGCGCGCGAGGAAGTCACCAAAGATGAGTTGCAGACCAAAATGCTTCATGAGGGCAGCCTACTCCGGCTTGTCCGGTTGTGCATCAGGATGTGCCCGTTGAAAGGCCGGATGTTGCAGGGCCAGGCGTTCGACTCGCTGAATACGCGGGTACGCACTCAGTTCAATGTTATAGCGATGGGCTGCATGCAGCTGGGGTAACAGGTAAATATCTGCCAGGCCAGGGCTGGCGCCAAAGCAGAAGCAGTCCTCCTCGATCAACTGCTCGACGGCTTGCAGGCCTTCGCCGATCCAGTGACAGGTCCAGGCGAGAATAGCCGGCTCATCATGGCCCAGACCGCGCAACCGATTGAGCACCGAAACGTTGTGCAACGGATGGATGTCACAGCCGATCAACGCCGCCACTGCCCGCTGGCGAGCGCGCTGCACAAAATCCTGTGCCAACAGTGCGGGCTGTGGATAGCGCTCTTCCAGGTATTCAATGATCGCCAGTGACTGCGTGATGACCTCGCCATCGTCGAGCCTCAACGCAGGCACCCTGCCCTGCGGGTTGACGGCCTTGTAGCCGGGTGTGCGCTGCTCACCCCCATCGAGCAACAGGTTGACCGGGATCGCGGTGTAATCCAGCCCTTTGAGGGCCAGCGCGATGCGCACGCGGTAACTGGATGTCGAACGGTAATAGGTGAATAGATCCACGGAAGTCGCCTGCTCAACGCACGGAACGTTGCTTGTTGTTATTTTTGTAACCACATTACGCAATGCGTAAATTGCGCGATCCGCCCTCACCTGTCAACTCAAGCCTCGCACCGAATGAGCTACGATGCGTTAACCCGATAAAAACAATGCTGGGTGGCCTGATGAATATTCTCTACAACGAACGCATTGACGGCGTGCTGCCCGCTGTCGACAAGCAGCAATTGCTCGATGAGCTGCGACGCCAATTGCCCGACCTGGACGTATTGCACCGCACCGAAGAGCTGCGGCCTTACGAGTGCGACGGGTTGTCGGCTTACCGCACCACGCCGATGCTGGTGGTGTTGCCGCGCCACCTTGAAGAGGTGCAGACGCTGCTGCGGCTGTGCCACGCGCATCGCGTGCCAGTGGTTGCACGCGGTGCGGGCACCGGCTTGTCGGGTGGCGCGCTGCCGCTGGAAAAAGGCGTTCTGCTGGTGATGGCGCGCTTCAACCAGATCCTCGCTATTGATCCAGCCGCACGCGTGGCACGGGTCCAGCCCGGCGTGCGCAACCTGGCCATTTCCCAGGCAGCTGCGCCTCACGGGCTTTATTATGCCCCCGACCCGTCCTCGCAAATTGCCTGCTCTATCGGTGGCAACGTGGCGGAAAACGCGGGCGGCGTGCACTGCCTCAAATACGGCCTGACCGTGCACAACCTGCTCAAAGTCGAGATCCTCACCGTCGAAGGCGAGGCCATGACGCTGGGCAGCGATACGCTGGATTCACCGGGCTTCGACCTGCTGGCCTTGTTCACCGGCTCCGAAGGCATGCTCGGGATCATCACCGAAGTCACGGTCAAGCTGCTGCCCCGACCGCAGGTGGCCAAAGTGCTGCTCGCCGCCTTTGATTCGGTGGAAAAAGCCGGGCGAGCGGTGGCCGATATCATCGCGGCGGGCATTATTCCCGGCGGGCTGGAAATGATGGACAACCTGGCGATTCGCGCCGCCGAAGACTTCATCCACGCGGGCTACCCGGTCGATGCCGAAGCGATCCTGCTGTGCGAGCTTGACGGCGTCGAAGCCGATGTCCATGCCGATTGCGAGCGGGTTCGCGAGGTGCTCACACAGGCGGGCGCGACCGAAGTACGCCAGGCGATAGACGAGGCCGAACGGGTGCGTTTCTGGGCCGGGCGCAAGAACGCTTTCCCCGCCGTTGGCCGCCTGTCGCCGGATTACTACTGCATGGACGGGACCATTCCGCGCCGTGCATTGCCGGGGGTGCTGCGCGGCATCAGCGAACTCTCCGGGCAATACGGCCTGCGAGTCGCCAATGTGTTTCATGCCGGCGATGGCAACATGCACCCGTTGATCCTGTTCGACGCCAATCAACCCGGAGAACTGCAGCGCGCCGAGGCGCTGGGCGGCAAGATTCTGGAACTGTGTGTCGAAGTGGGCGGCAGCATCACCGGCGAACACGGCGTTGGCCGCGAGAAAATCAATCAGATGTGCGCGCAATTCAACAGCGACGAACTGACCTTTTTTCATGCCATCAAGGCGGCATTCGACGCCAGCGGCATGCTCAACCCCGGCAAGAACATCCCGACCCTGCAGCGCTGCGCGGAGTTCGGCGCGATGCACATCCACGCAGGCCAGTTGCCCTTCCCTGAACTGGAGCGCTTTTGATGAACACAACGGACAGGGACGCCAGCCATACGCTGCTTGAACAGGTCAATCAGGCGTTGCAGGACAATACGCCGCTGCGCATCCGGGGCGGCAACAGCAAGGCATTTCTCGGTCGTGAGGTAACAGGCGAACCGCTCGACACCCGCGCGCATCGCGGCATTGTCAGCTATGACCCGACAGAACTGGTGATCACTGCCCGCGCCGGTACACCGCTGAGCGAGGTGTTGCAGGCGCTGGACGCCGCAGGGCAGATGCTGCCGTGCGAGCCGCCCGACATTGGCGCGGCGACACTCGGCGGCGTGGTCGCTGCCGGCCTGTCGGGGCCGCGCCGCCCGTGGAGCGGATCGGTGCGTGATTTTGTGCTCGGCACACGACTGATCACAGGCCTCGGCAAGCACCTGCGTTTCGGCGGCGAAGTCATGAAAAACGTTGCCGGCTATGACGTCTCGCGTCTGCTGACCGGCAGTTTCGGCTGCCTTGGCGTGTTGACCGAGGTGTCACTCAAAGTGCTGCCCAAACCGCGTCTGTGCAGCAGCATCGCGCTGGAAATGGACAGCGCCCGCGCGCTGGCCTGCCTTGCCGAATGGGGTCAGCAACCGATGCCGATCAGCGCGGCCAGCCATGACGGTCGCGTGCTGCGGCTACGTCTTGAAGGCGGCGAAGGCTCGGTGGCAGCCGCGCACGAGCGACTCGGCGGCGAACTGATCGACGCGACGTACTGGCAGCAGTTGAACGAACAGCGTCTGCCGTTCTTTTTCGACCCTGGCCCGCTGTGGCGGGTTTGTGTGCCTGCCGACACGGGCGTGCTCGACCTGCCGGGCGAACAACTGATCGACTGGGCCGGCGCACAGCGCTGGCTGAAATCCGATGCCAGCGGCGACGCCATCCGGGCCATGACAGCCTCGGTCGGCGGGCATGCAACCTGTTACAGCCAGGGCCGCGACGATAGCCCTTTTCACCCCTTGACCACGCCGCTGCTGCGCTATCACCAGGCCCTCAAGACCCGGCTCGACCCGCAGGGCATTTTCAACCCCGGCCGACTGTACAGGGAGCTTTGAAGCATGCAGACCACCTTGAGCGAACACGCCCGAACGCAGCCCCGCGCCGAAGAAGCCGAACGCATCCTGCGCAGTTGCGTGCACTGCGGTTTTTGCAACGCCACCTGCCCCACCTATCAACTGCTCGGCGATGAGCTGGACGGGCCGCGTGGGCGGATCTACCTGATCAAGCAAGTACTGGAAGGCCAGCAAGTCACGGAAAAAACCCAGTTGCACCTGGACCGCTGCCTGAGCTGTCGCAATTGTGAGACCACCTGCCCGTCGGGCGTCGATTATCACAACCTGCTGGACATCGGGCGTGCCGCAGTCGATGCCGTTGTGCAACGGCCACTCGGCCAGCGCTTGCTGCGCGAAGGCTTGCGGCTGGTCGTGCCCAACGCCGGACTGTTCAAACGCCTGACCGGGCTGGGCACGACCTTCAAGGCCGCTGTTGCCCGGGGCACTGAAAAGCAAACTGCCGGCGACCACCCCGTTTGCCGGGCTGCGTCCGGCACCCCGCCATGCCCGAAGCGTGCTGCTGCTGGAAGGCTGCGTACAGCCCGGCCTGTCGCCCAATACCAACGCGGCGACTGCAAGGGTGCTGGATCGCCTCGGCATCAGCGTCACCCCGGTCAGCAAGGCCGGATGCTGCGGCGCGGTGGATTACCACTTGAATGCACAGGCGGCGGGGCTGGATCGGGCGCGGCGTAATATCGATGCCTGGTGGCCGGCCATCCAGAGCGGTGCTGAAAGCATTGTTCATACTGCCAGCGGCTGCGGCGCCTTCGTCAAGGATTATGGCCACCTGTTGCGTGACGACCCGGCCTATGCAGACAAGGCCGCACGCATCAGCGCCCGAGCCAAGGACCTGGTCGAAGTCCTGCGCGACGAACCGCTGGACAGCCTTGGCATCAAGGCCGACACACGACTGGCGTTTCACTGCCCCTGTACCTTGCAGCACGCACAGAAACTCGGAGGCGAGGTCGAACGTATCCTGGCGCGGCTGGGCTTCAACCTGACAAGCGTGCCGGATGGCCACTTGTGCTGCGGCTCGGCGGGCACTTACTCAATCACTCAACCGGTGCTGGCTGGCCAGCTACGCGACAACCGCATGAACGCGCTGGAAAGCGGCAAGCCTGCGGTGATCGTCACCGCCAACATCGGCTGCCAGACCCATCTGGCAAGCGCCAACCGGACACCGGTCCGGCACTGGATCGAACTGATTGACGAAGCCCTTGGCACTCTTCAATCGCGCTGAACTCATAGTCAATAACCCTTGCTCTGGAGAACCCCATGAAAATCAAAGCCGTCCTTACCCAGACCGAAGTCAGCCTGATGCTCGGTGCCGCGCGCGACGAGGCTCAGGCCAACGGCTGGGCAGTGGCCATCGCTGTCGTGGATGACGGCGGCCACCTGCTGGCATTCGAGCGCCTGGACGACGCCTCGCCGATCAGCAGTTACATCTCGATTGAAAAGGCCCGCACCTCGGCACTCGGCAAACGCGAGTCCAAGGGCTATGAAGAGATGGTCAACGGCGGGCGCACGGCATTTCTCAGCGCCCCGTTGCTGACCTCGCTGGAGGGCGGCGTGCCGGTCATCGTCGACGGTCAGGTGATCGGCGCAGTCGGCGTTTCCGGCGTTAAGGCCGATCAGGACGCGCAAGTGGCCAAGGCTGGCGTCGCTGCACTGAATGCGGACTGAGTTTGCTGATTCAGAACTGCCTGCCAGACGCCCCATAGCACGCCCTCTACATGGAGCCCACTCGATGACCGATTTCGTCAAATGCCAACGCCTCAAGGTAGCCGTCAAGCTGCAACGTTTTGTCGATGAAGAAGTGCTGCCCGGCACCGGGCTGGAGCCAGAGGCATTCTGGAAAGGCTTCGATGCGCTGGTTCATGACCTTGCGCCAGTCAATCGCGAACTGCTCGCCGAACGTGAGCGTTTGCAGGGCCAACTGGACAAATGGCACAAGGCGCATCCCGGACCAATCACCGACATGCCCGCCTACCGTGCGTTTCTGCACTCGATTGGCTACCTGCAGCCCGTGCCGGAACACGTTGCAGCCACTACCGCCAATGTCGATCTGGAAATCAGCGAGCAGGCTGGCCCGCAACTGGTGGTGCCCGCCAGCAACGCACGCTATGCGCTGAATGCTGCCAATGCGCGCTGGGGCTCGCTGTACGACGCGCTGTATGGCACCGACGTGATCTCGACCAGCAACGGCGCTGAAATCCGCGCCGGGTACAATCCGCTGCGCGGCGCCAAGGTCATCGCGTTTGCCCGCGAGCTGCTCGACACCAGTGCGCCCCTTGCTAACGGCAGCCATAGCGACGCAAACCGCTATCGCATTGAAGATGGCGAGCTGCGCATCACCCTGGCGGATGGCAGTCAGACGCTTCTGCAACACCCGGAAAAATACGTCGGTTTCACAGGTGAGCCTGACCAGCCACAGGCGATTCTGCTCAAGAATCATGGTCTGCACATCGAAATCCAATTCGATCCGCAGCATCCGGTCGGCAAGACCGATGCCGCCGGCATCAAGGACCTGCTGCTGGAATCGGCTCTGTCGACCATCGTCGACTGCGAAGACTCGGTCGCCGCCGTTGACGCTGACGACAAGGTGCTGGTCTACCGCAACTGGCTGGGCCTGATGAAAGGCGACCTGACCGAAACCCTCGACAAGGGCGGCAAAGCCATCACCCGCAGCCTCAACCCCGACCGCGTTTACCACGCCGCAGCCGGTGGTGAACTGACGCTGCGCGGTCGCTCGCTGCTGTTGATTCGCAACGTCGGCCACCTGATGAGCAACCCGGCGATTGTCGACCAGGACGACAAGGAGATTCCCGAGGGCATTCTCGACGGCGTGATCACCAGCCTGATCGGCCTGCACGACCTGACCCGGCATGGCAACTCGCGCGCCGGGAGCATTTACATCGTCAAACCGAAAATGCACGGCGCGGCCGAAGTGGCGTTTGCCGACCAGTTGTTCAGCCGCATCGAGGACGTGCTGCACCTGCCACGCAACACCTTGAAGATGGGCATCATGGACGAAGAGCGACGCACCAGCGTCAACCTCAAGGCCTGTATCAATGCGGCGTCTGCTCGGGTCGCGTTCATCAACACCGGTTTTCTCGACCGTACCGGCGATGAAATTCACAGCGCCATGCAGGCAGGCCCTGTGCTGCGCAAGGGCGAGATGAAAAACACGCCGTGGATCAAGGCCTACGAGCGCAACAATGTGCAGGTCGGCCTGGCCTGCGGCTTGCGCGGCAGGGCGCAGATAGGCAAGGGCATGTGGGCGATGCCCGATCGCATGGCCGACATGCTGGAGCAGAAAATCGCTCATCCGAAATCAGGCGCGACCACCGCTTGGGTGCCTTCGCCGACTGCCGCCACACTGCATGCGTGGCATTACCATCATGTCGATGTGCGTCAGGTTCAGGAGCAACTCGAGCAACAGTCACTGGTCGATGTCAGCGATCAGTGGCTCGACGACCTGCTGACCATTCCCGTGGTGGGCAAACCCGAGTGGACACGCGAACAGATTCTCGAAGAACTGGAAAATAACACCCAGGGCCTGCTGGGCTATGTTGTACGCTGGGTGGAGCAAGGTATCGGCTGCTCCAAGGTGCCGGATATCCATAACGTCGGGCTGATGGAAGACCGGGCGACCCTGCGCATCTCCAGCCAGCACATGGCCAACTGGTTGCTGCACGACATCGCAGGCAAGGAAGACATACAAAATGTGCTGGAGCGCATGGCCAAAGTGGTGGACAAGCAGAATGCCGGGGATTCGCACTACCGGCCGATGACCAGGGACTTCAAGAACTCCGCCGCCTTCAAGGCCGCCTGCGCGCTGGTATTCAAAGGCACGGAGCAGCCTTCGGGCTACACCGAGCCCCTGCTGCATGAGTCCCGGCTTGCGTTCAAGGATGCCCACTGATCGATTGCGAAGATAATTGAAACCCGACTGGCGTTAACGGCAGGCTGCAAAAGCAGCCTGCCGTTGAGTCAAGCACTTCGTAGAGGTCAGCACTGCTTCTGCGTTATCCGCTAACTGTCGCTGCGCCATTCGATGGCGTTTCATGGGGCTTGCTTACCCAGCAATAAAAACCCATCAGTCCAGCGAATGTCCATGTTCTCAACCTTCTTCAAAGCGGTGAGTCGTCCATCCCCCAACTGCAAATAATCATAAAGAAGATCATAGACAAATACGCCATTTGCACATTTATTCTCAGGCTGATATTTGTCTTTCGAGTCATCCTGCCTGAGACGCTCTTCAATATCCGCGTAACGCTGACACGACTGTTCAAGGGCAGACTTAAGCGTTCCCCGTTCAGGCAAATCGTTATTGAAAAAATTGAGCGTATAGTAAAGCGAACTCAACCCAACGAAATCAGTTTGAGTGTAATTACTTGATGCGACAATAGCGTCCAGCTTTTTGATTTCAGACTGATAGTTTGCGGCAATGGCCTCATCATAGACAAGGTCGCACGCTGTGAAATCAAACGCACCCGTCGTGGGCACTTTCATTATAAGCGCGCCCTGCGGGTAGCAACGCTGGTCCTGCGGTCTTACTTTATTCATGGCCGTCCTGGCAGCATCGGCACCCAGGCCGAGCAGGCTCTCGCTGATGACCGAGTAGGTTTTTCCATCCCACATTACTGTACGAGCATTTTGACTGACGTCTGCTTTATCCATCGGTGGAGACCTGAGCGCGAAAGTGATTTGACTTGAGGCACCGCCCATTTCGATTATGCCTAAGGTGTTGTCAGACGTTGCCAGCCCTTTTAAAAAGTTGAGGTGCACCCAGGCAAATATCCCCTCATCCCTGCCGTCTATCGTGCCCACCTGCCCCAACGCCCAGCCCTTGGCCAGAATCGACTTCTTCACAGCTTCATAAATAACCCCTTGCTGACCCGCAGACAACTCGCGCATGCCAGCGGTGCCCAGAACATTCACAAGAACAGTCTTCTTTTCCAGTGCGTATTTCTGGTCATTGGCAAGCCTCTCCAGCGTGTCCAGCAAGGGCGCTATTAACAGGTTGCCTGATTCGTCGGGCACACCCGCATAACGGGCCAGTGGCAGTTTGGAGTTGTATTCCACAACCGGCGTCACTGCATCGGCAGATAACCGATAAAGAATACCGCGCGTTTTGCTGCTGCCGGCATCGACAACCACCTGCCATGTCTCCGGCCGAACATCTGCCCTGACCGTTGCAAGCGACACGCTCAAAAACAATAACGCAACACCGACAGCTCTGAAATACCTGAAACCCGATAACAACAACATGAAAACCACTCCTTGTGAATGTTTAAATACAGGACGTCAAGACAAAAAACTCAAGCACCCGACAACGACTGCCCCTTTCCAGAAAACATCAAAACGTGTTCAACCTGCCGACAATTCCTTTCAACAGCTTCTCGCCCGGTAGCCATCAAAGAACGGCTTACAGCCGGTAAATGGAAATCCAGCTCATGTCCGGATGCGTGGAGTAGATGTAGGTCGCGGTCTTGTTGAGCACGGCGCCCCCCACGGAAGGGAAGTACGCGATGCAGGTCGCAATGCCCTTCACGGTGTCGATCCGGTAGACGTCGTAATTGCAGGTATAGATCGCGTAGACATAGCGATCATCCGGCGTGACACCGATGACTTTTACCGGGTACCCCTGAGTGCCCAGCTTTTCCCGATAAAACGTTTTGTGAGTGGCCGCATTGACGATATAGACCTCGTCGATTCCACCCACATACAGCCACGCGCCGTCGGAACTGAACGCCATTGAGCGCGGATCGGAAAACCCCGGGATGTCATGTTGCAGGTAATCGATCCGGTTGATCGCCATGACATCGGTAGGTGCGGTGCGGTCTACCAGCATGGTGGCGTAGAACCTGTCGTTCAACGGGCTGATCCCGAGGGCCAGCGACGCGTTGGTCAACGCGCCGAGATCGAACTCATTCTCGACCGTGTAGTTTTCGGTTTCGATCAGGCGGATCAGCCCGCCGCGCGCGTTCTGAAACGACAGACAGATGAAACGGCCATCCGGGCTGCACAGGATCCTGTTGACGTTGGCCGCCGGCAATATCCTGATGACCTCACGCAAGCGTGTATCGACCACGTAGCAACGTTTCTGGCCGATGGTGTAAAGCCGTTTGCCATCGGGGCTCAGGGTGATAGCACCCGCCCCGGCTCTCTTGATGCTGCCCACCACGCTCATGGTGGCGATGTCGACCACGCTGACCTCGCGACCACTCTCGTGGGCCACGTATAGCGTCGTTTCATCGGGACTGATTGCGATCTCTGCGGGCACAAAACCCAGAGGGATGATGCCGGTCAGCCAAGCGATGTCCAGAGGCGCTCCGGGGCTGACCGGTTCTGTCATGTGAGTCAACGCGCTTGTGTTCCGAGATGCTTTTTTTTGCATGTCTCTCACCAGTCAATAAGTCTTGCAAGACCGCCAGAACGGGGAATAGATAAGAAGATATATCCCCGTCGCCCAACGATGCGGCCAAGACTCCTATGCCGCTTCGATCCAAAAGCATGCAGTCATTGAATACTCAACACGAGGGGATGGGTACTGTCAGAAATAACAGTCCAGAGGCTTCAAAAACGCTCTCACGAGGGGATCGAAAACGCCTCGCAGACAGCGCCGTCGGGCAATGCAGCCAAGCCGTCGCAAGCCTCTTGAGTACGGCTACCATTGGTCAGAGAGCACATCGGGATACGGTTGCAAAGCCAGGCCCTGGGGAAACGTTCAGGAGCTTTCCCGCACTACCAGCTCGAAGCCCAGGTCTACTTGCGGATGCTGGGTGATCCCGTCGAGCAGCCCCAGCAACAGCTGCGCAGCGCGCTGGCCGACTTCCTGGCGAGGTGTGCGAATCGAGGTCAGGCGCGGAACCATGTGCGCCGAGCCAGGCAAATCGTTGAAGCCCACCAGCGACACCCGCTCGGGGATCGCCACACCCAGGCGCAAAGCTTCCAGCGCTGCACCCTGAGCCAGGTCGTCGTTGCAGAAGAAAACTCCGTCCACGTCCGGGTGCTCGTCGAGCAGGCGGGCGAACAACTCACCGCCCAGGCCAATCGAGGATGACTGACGGGTCGAGACTTGCAGCGCGGGATCGAACACTCCGGCCTCTTCCAGCACCTGACGAAACCCCGCCCCGCGCTGCAATACGCGAGGGTCGAGCTGCGCCGCCATATAGGCCAGGCGCTTTCGCCCACGGCCCAGCAAATGGCGGGCGGCTTCGGCCCCGGCCTGTTGCTGGGAGAAACCGACACAGTAAGCACCGAGACGGGTATCGAGTTCCATCATGTGCACGCACGGCACGCCGCTGGTCTCGAGCATCTGGCGCGATGCAGCGGTGTGGTCAAAGCCGGTCAGCAGAACGCCGCGCGGACGATTGACCAGATGGTTGCGCAGCAGCTTCTCTTCTTCTTCCGGCGAGTAGTGATAGTTGCCGATCACCACATCCAGCCCCCGCAGGCGCAGAACGTCCTGAATGGCTTCAAGGGTTTCGATGAACAACTGGTTGGACAGCGATGGCACCAGCACGACCACTGTCTGGCTGCAGGAAGAGGCCAACGCTCTGGCCGCCGGGTTGGCGACATAGCCCAGGCTTTGCGCAGCGGCACGGACTTTCTCGACCAGCTCCGGGGCAACAGTGGCAACACCGCGCAATGCACGGGAAGCGGTAATCGGCGAAACGGCCGCCAGCCGCGCCACCTCGTTCAAGGTGGGCCGACCTGTAGAGCGGGAACCAATGCGTGTCATGCGTTGCCAACTAACATAGGGGTTGCCAAATATGTCGAATGCCCCATAAGGTAGCGCTGTCTCATGGAACGTGACAATGCTTTATCGCTGGTTTCACATGCGGGCGCCCTGCCAGGCTGCCCCCGGAGAACAGCCTCCGATGGTTGACGATGAACCCAAAACAACGACAAGAACTGGAACGGCTGCAGCTGAACCCGATGTCCACCGGACAAAGACAGCGCTGTCTCCAGACGAGGTGCCTACTGTGACAACTGCGAATACCGCTATTTCCGCCCTTGTAGTCATGGGGGTTTCGAGCTGCGGCAAAAGTGCCGTCGGTGCAGAAATCGCCCGTAACAGCGGCGGTCGCCTGATCGAAGGCGATGCGTTCCATCCCCAGGCCAACATCGACAAGATGAGCGCCGGCACCCCCCTCACCGACGAAGACCGTGCCGGCTGGCTGACCCGTCTGGGTGAAGAACTGGCCGCAGCCCTTGCCAAGGGCGAACATCCGGTGCTGACCTGTTCGGCACTCAAGCTCATTTATCGTGAACGCCTGCGTGCGGCGGTGCCGGGCCTGGGTTTTGTCTTTCTCGAACTGAGCAAAGAGCTGGCCACCGAGCGTTGCGCCAACCGGACCGGGCATTTCATGCCTGCGAGTCTGGTCGATAGCCAGTTCGCGACCCTGGAACCACCGATCGGCGAGCCACTGACCCTGGTGGTCGATGCCAGCAAGCCTATCGATGTAATTGGTGAACAAGCCGCGGCATGGTGGAAAGGCTCTCACGCCTGATAAAGGCGTGAGTGCAAAAGACAGCGCTGTCTTGCGCACACACGACACACGCCGGCGCTGTTAGCAGCTCCTTAAAATAATAACCGGAGAAACACCCATGTTCGGTATGACCCATGAGACGTTCCTGCTCGTCGATGCGTTGGTGACCATCGTCGGCCTTGTGCTACTGATCACCACCTTCAAGGTTCACCCTTTCGTCGCGCTGACACTGGCGGCAGGCTTTCTTGGCCTGACGTCGGGAATGCCAGTAGAAAAAGTCATGAAGTCCTTCCAGGAGGGCTTCGGCGGCGTGCTGGGTTTCGTCGGTATCATCCTTGGCCTGGGCACCATGCTCGGCAAGCTGATGGCCGATTCGGGGGGTGCGGACCAGATTGCGCAGACCCTGATCCGCACCTTTGGTAAACAGAAAGTGCATTGGGCAATGATGTTCTCCGCGTTTCTGGTGGGCATCCCGCTGTTCTTCGAGATCGGTTTTGTGCTGCTGATCCCGCTGGTGTTCATCGTCGCCCGTCGTACCGGCGTGTCCATCGTCAAGATCGGCATCCCGTTGCTGGCTGGCCTGTCGGCCGTACACGGCCTGGTTCCACCGCACCCGGGCCCGCTGCTGGCCATCGGCATTTTTGGTGCTGATATCGGCAAGACCATTTTTTATGGCCTGATCGTCGCGCTGCCAACCGCCATCATCGCGGGTCCCATCTACGGCAACTGGATCTCCAAGCGCATCCCCGGTACGCCGTCGCAGGAGTTGATGGACCAGATCGCCAAGGAGTCGAGCACTGAAAACCTGCCGGGCTTTGGCATCACGCTGATCACCATCCTGCTGCCTGTGTTCCTGATGCTGCTCAAGACCTTTGCTGACGTGGTGTTGCCGGAAAACAACATGTTCCGCATCTGGATGGACCTGATCGGTCACCCGATCACTGCCCTGCTGGCAGCGCTGTTGCTGGCGTTCTACACCTTTGGTGCGGCACGCGGCTTTGACCGCACCAAAATCATGAAACTGCTGGACCAGAGCCTTGCACCGGTTGCAGCCATCGTCCTGATCGTCGGCGCAGGTGGCGGCTTCAAGCAGATGCTGGTGGCCAGCGGTGTGGGTGATGTCATCGGGCACATGGCCGTACAGGCACAGATCAACCCGATCATGCTGGCTTGGCTGGTGGCGGCGGTGATTCGCATTGCGACTGGTTCGGCTACCGTGGCGACCATTACCGGTGCAGGGATTGTGGCGCCAGTGGTTGGCCTGATTCCAGGCGTCAATCGCGAGCTGCTGGTGCTGGCCACGGGTGCCGGCTCGTTGATCCTGTCGCACGTCAACGATGCCGGTTTCTGGCTGGTTAAACAGTATTTCAACATGACCGTTGCCGAAACGTTCAAGACCTGGACAGTGATGGAAACCATCCTGTCGGTGGTCGGCCTGATCTTCATCATGCTGTTGTCGATGGCACTTTAACCCCAGCGTTACACACGGTCTTTGCGGGTGATAGAACCCGCAAAGGCCTGTGCCAGAACAGACTTCCTCCCCCCCTGTCGGTGCGTCACCTCACACAAAATCGACCTGTTACCAGGCTCGAACACACCCCGCACGACTAAACCCGCCTTCCGCAAACCGCCCTTTCCTACAACCTCGCACCGCACTTTCATTTGAATTTTCAGAAAGCTCGGGCAATCTTTGCAAGTCATGCCTACGCTTACACTCACGTGGAGATTGGCTCGCCGAGCCCCCCGAACGAGGCACGGATGACCTCGAAGCGTGCAGCTGTTCCCTTTACTTTTCATGTTACGCCAGTAAATACGGGCATTTTCACGTCGAAACGGGCAGAATTGGCGCACTCGTCGTATCGGGGATGCAAATCTCGATGACAAGAAAATGAACCGAGGGAATTAAATTCACCAGTGTGACGTCATAAGACGGATGCATTTGGATGCACTCGGCAACAATCACCACGCAAAGGCAAACGCCAGCCTCTTGAGAGAGGCGTTTTCAAGAGGCCATCAAGGAAAAGATTATGTTGATACTCACTCGCAAAGTAGGCGAAAGCATAAACATCGGTGACGAGATCACCGTCACGATTCTTGGCGTTCAAGGGCTTCAGGTCCGCCTGGGCATCAATGCACCCAAAAATGTTTCAGTGCATCGTGAAGAAATCTACAAACGTATCCAGGCGGAACTGGCTCCAAACCAGGACCCACAATAATTCCTGCAACCCCCCTTATTCAATGCTGAACTGCCCGGCATGGGCAGAGCGGCCATACGGCGTCCCTGGGACGCCGTTTTTTATGGCCCATCGTTTTTCTTCCCCGCAACACACCGTCTAGCCGGCCTGCAAACGAAGCGCCTGCGGAGCGAATACATCCGCACACAATGCTTCGGTGACTGAGGCCTTGTGCGCGAGCCTGTTGATGACCGCCTCAAGCACCGCTCGGCTGGCATCATGATGAAATTGCCAGACACCGTAGATTCGCCCATCGAAGGCCGGCTCACTCCCCAACTGTGGGTCAACGCCAAGCCCGGCCCCCAGACCAAAGAGATACAGCCCGTTCAGCCTGCGCCCATGCTGGTCCAGCGGGCAGCCAGATGCGTCGGAATCCAGCCCCCCCTTGCTTTCACGCAGACTGACCAGACTGCCATCGGCATCGCGCAGCGTCGGCAACACCGCCTGATAGCCAGAGCACTGTACGACCACGCCCGAGTCGGCCAGCGCGAGCCTGGCTTGCTCGTGATCACCGATGGGCCCATTCAGCGTCTGAAACATTTTTACCCGCACGCCGGTCTTGCCAACCCGGCCAGTGAGCGCCGCCTCGCGCCCGATGTCCAGCGCCCGGTAACGCAAGCCGCCAGAACGATTGACCCGCCCGGATATCGGACACACGTCCTGCAGCGAGTCGACCTGATAACCGGCTGCGTGCGCCTGTTGGACGTTTTCATAAAACAGCCTGATGCGGCTGCGATGGACCAGTGTCAGCTCCTGCAAACCGGCGAACTCGAGGGCATCCGCCAGGTTTTCCAGCATCGAAAAAGCACTGTGCGAGCCGCCCACCAACGTGATGCGTCTGTTGCTGGCAAGTACAGAGTCAAACACTTCGCGCAATTGCACCGCATTCATGCGCAGCAGCCTGTCGGCGCTTTGAATAGTCGTCGTACCGGATAGCATCAGGTCCTGCCGGGCAAGGCTGGTGATCAGTTGCTGTGGGTCCTGACGTCCACCCAGATTGAGTACCAGCGCCTTGCAGCGGACACGTCTGGTCCCGTCCGGGCTTTCAATCTGCAAGCGAAAGCTGTCGTCTTCAATGACGACTTCGGTAATGGTTGTACCTGCCCAGACCGTAACGCCGTAAAGACGCACGATGTGGCTCAGCACCAGCCTTGAGGCCTCGGCCATTAGCAGCCCCACATCGGACAGCTGCGGCGCACTTTGCGCTTGCGCCTTGATACGCCAGTAAGCTGCCGAAGATTCCAGCGGCCGAAACACATCACGCAGTGCCGGGTCGCGCAGGCAGTCGATAAAGACGTCACCTACCGAGTTAGCGGTGATCCGGTAATGCCCCAGCATGCCCGTGCCCGGTTGATCACTCGCATCAATGACAATCAGCCCTTTTTCAGCAAGGTCGGCCAACGCACCGCTTTTCAGGGCATTGAACAGAAAGCCCATACCGGCAAGCCCGGCGCCCCCTACGATGCACCCGCAGGTCGTTTCCATACGTGTTTCAAACATGATGGTGCTCCATCGTCATTTAACGTTGGTGCATTCCAGAAGTTCTGGATGATCGAATACCTGGCGAGTAAGGCGAACCAGCGTCCATGCACGATTCAGAGTGAAGTGATTCAGAGTGAAGTGATTCAGGGTGAGAAAAGGCAGGGTGAACACGATGAGTGGTCAGCCACCGAAGTGATGAGATGTCACATAACAACGACGTATTGTCACAAGTAGTTACAGTAACCCCGGCAGCAACTGCAAACAGGGAACTGCACTTATGGACCGCAGCAAAAATAAACAACCCATGCTACCGCCCTTTTTTTGCAGAACGTTGGTCGACCTGAAAAATAATCAACCGTGAAAGAGTGACAATGCGTTACGAGGCACGGCACTCGAGTTGAATATTTGCAAACAAACCCCGCAGTGTCAAACCGGCTGCGATGCGTAAAGACCGTTCAGTTTCCAACGACAACCCGATGATTTGAATGGTGTTGTGTTTTTCACACCCTGATTTTGCTCAGGTCCGGCGACGTTAAAAAGCGTTATGCGTTCTAACTATTTTTCAATCACCCGACGAATAACTCACTGTTTTCCAGCGCCGTGAAGTTGGCGAGCAGCGAAATAGCCTTGCCGGGGTAATTCTGGAGGATCTGGATCAGGGATGAGGCAGAATCAGATGGCAAGCCTGACAAAAGCGGATCTGCAAAAATGACAAAGCCCCGATCAGCGATGACCGAGGCCTACAGACCGATGCCAAGGGCATCAGCGGGTGCAACAGCGTCAGGCAGCGTTGTAATGCGCGTGAGACACTTTGGCAGTGGACAACCCGTGACGCAGCCTGGCTACCAGATCGGATATGTCACGGCTGGTATTGATCCGGCGTAACGAGATACCCGTTTCGTGAAGAATGCGCCCAGACGTCAGGTCGTTTATCTGCACGGTCATCTCTTGGTTGGCAATCGTGCAGGTACAACGCGACGGCAGGAACGCACGCTCGACAATACTTCTGAGTTCTAACTCAGACAATCCACTCGCGATCATCTCTTTATCTCCTTATGGGTGTAAGCATGTCCCGACAGTGACAGAGTTCCGATAATTTTTATTGTTGATCAACGTTTAAAAACGGCCCGCGCCGGCCCGCCAATTATCTGTCGCCACTCACTTGATGCTTAACGCAGTTATACACCCTTGAGCACATCGCCAGCAACTTTCATAACTGAATATGCACAGAACGTTTAAACCGTCCTGCTATTAAAAAACACACAGCAAAAACGATTCACCCTACTGTTTTCCAATAAATGGGCACAGGAGGCGAATCAGCACTTCAAGGAATGGATGGCCTGCGCCGTATATAAACTGACGAACGGTCAGGGGTTACGCGGGTAGTTCGGAGAAGAGGGACGCACGGCCGATACAGGCAACGGCCGTACGCCCTTTATGAAAAGCCTCAGGCTTGCTCGCCAGACAGACGCAAATGAATCAATGCAACCCGAGCGCCCTGCTTGTCGCGCTTTTCTTCGATCGAGTAAGGGCGAAAGCCCATGCGCGGGTAAAACAGCAGCCCCGGCACGTTGTGGTTGTAACAGGAAGCGATGAGCTCGGTGGCTTCGTGCTTGTCGAAGGCGATCTCCATCATGCGGGTGATCATGTAACGGCCTACCCCTTTGGAGCGGGCCTTGGGCGCGATAATGACGTTGCCCAGCGAGCAGCGGCCGCGAAAGTGGCATTGCGAGAAGTTGGCGAAGCCAACGACCTCACCGTCCATCTCGATGACCGTCGAGTCCTGACGGGTCTCCAGCGCGTCCGCGAGCTGCGGGGGTGTCAGCGGCCAGTTTGCTCTGGGGAACATGTAAAACAGTTCGTCGGCATTCTGCGGCAGTTCGCAGATGACAGGGACATCTTTTTCTTCCAGGGGACGGTGGTGGAACATTGGCGGTAACCTCTTGAAGAAATTGAACAAAGCGCGATCGATTCGGTAAGCAGAGTGTCGATTCAGGCGGCGGCAGGTGACAAAAACACAGCGCCCGCGCAGACACAGCATAATCCGCAGCTATGGGCCAGGGCTACCTCAATAACCAATCGTGCTAACCAGTGACGTTTGTTGACGCTGCCTTCGTGGGCTGTGGCGCAAGGTATTGAAGCATAGGGGTTTGCGTCAGCACCGCGCTCTGACCCAAGCTGTCGCCGTCTTCATTGCCCAAGCAAGCAATATCCTGTAACCGATGTTTGGCGTCTCGTCTTGCAAGACTGGTGCAAAACCTGCATTTATTTCACTTTGTTGACTGAGACCCGCACCTCATGGCGATTTCACTGCTGGCCCGCTTCAAGGCACGCCCGATTAGATGGGTGTTGATGGCAGCCATTATCCTCGGCCTGCCGGTGGGCTGCGCCGTTCTCGAACACAAGGAACGCGAGCTGGTGTTTCGCATCGAGCCTGGCACAGCAAGCTGGTACCGCGGGCTGCCCGCCGATGTTCAGGAAATAGAGCTGCGTACGCCCGCCTTTGGTACTTCCCAGAATATTCATGCGTGGTGGTGGGCTGCACCCGACAAGAATGCTCCGGCCATCCTGTACCTGCACGGTTCAAGATGGAACCTGACCGGCCAGTTGTTTCGTATCCAGCAACTCAAGGCGCAGGGCTACTCGATACTGGCCATCGATTACCGCGGCTTCGGGCAGAGCATGGGCCAGTTGCCGTCGGAGAAATCCGTGTATGAAGACGCACGCATCGCCTGGCAACGCTTGAAACAATTGCAACCTGACCCGCAACGCAGGCTGATCTACGGGCACTCGCTGGGCGGCGCGGTCGCCGTGGACCTGGCCGCAGAACTGGGCCATGACGCCGAAAAGGACAATGCCCCGGTGCAAGCGCGCGGGCTGATCATAGAGTCCACCTTCACCAATCTGGCCGACGTCGCCACCGCCCTCGCCAACACGTCGCTGCCGGTGCGCTGGCTGCTGTCACAGAAGTTCGACTCGCTGGACAAGATCGCCGACATTCACATGCCCGTGCTGATCGTCCACGGCACCGAAGACCGTTATGTGCCCGCCCGCTTCAGCGAGCAACTGTTTGCCGCCGCGAAAGAGCCAAAGAAACTGATACTGGTGCCCGGCGGCACGCACAACAACAGCATGCAGATCGGCCAGCCCACCTACAGCCGGGCGATCCGCTCACTGCTCGATACGCCCGCAACGCCCTCTCAGGCCAACAGGCAGAACAAGGGGCAAAAAGACGCCGGTTAGACAGCGCCAGACACCAGACAGTAATCTCGCTGTACCTCACTCAAGGACAGCGCAATGAATGCCATTGTCGAGTACTCGGACTCTCATCACCGCCTCGCGGTCATCCAGCTCTGGAAGACCGTCTTCAATGACACCACACCGCATAACCGCCCGGACCTGTCGATCGACAAGAAACTGGCTGTCGAGGACCGGTTGTTTTTCGTCGCCACTGCCACTGACGACGACCGTGCCGACCGTATAGTCGGAACCATTCTTGCCGGTTATGACGGGCACCGCGGCTGGCTGTATTCGGTTGCGGTCGATCCGCAACAGCGCGGCAAGGGCCTGGGCAGCGCGCTGGTGAAACACGCCGAACAGGCACTTGCTCATCTGGGCTGCGTAAAGATCAATCTGCAGATCCATACCTTCAATGAAAGCGTGCAAGCCTTTTATCAAACACTTGGGTATACGTCGGAGCCTGTCATCAGCATGGGCAAGCGGATCGACGCCAACTTAACGCTCCCTTGTGACCTGGCCTGATACTGCAAAGAGCACTGTTTCAAGACTGATACAAACGCGCATCAGTCATTCACTCATTTACATGAGAATCACTATCAAATTAAAATTATTGCTATTAACGTCATGACAGAGCATCTCCCTTGAGCATCTCCTCCCAACGCCCTCGCCGTCCCGGCCCTTTTCTGTTGTCTGCGCTGTCTCTGGCAATGTTCTCCAGCGGTCCAGTGCATGCAGCAGAAACCGCCACGCTGCCTGCCACGCAGGTTTCCGCCGCGGCCTCCGAAGCCTCGGAAGGCTACAACGCCAAAAGCACCAGCACCGCGAGCAAGAGCGATGTGCCTATCAAGGAAGAGGCACAATCGGTCAACGTCGTCACGCCACAGACGATCGCCGATTACAACGTGCGCTCGCTGGACGACGCCATGAAATTTGTCAGCGGCGTCAGTCAGGGTAATACCTTGGGCAACACCAAGGACTCGGTGATCAAGCGCGGTTTCGGCACCAACGATGACGGCTCGATCCTGCGCGATGGCGTACGTTCGGTGGTGTCGAAGAATTTCGGCGCGACCACCGAGCGTGTCGAGGTGCTCAAAGGCCCTGCATCGCTGCTGTACGGGGCGATGGAACCGGGCGGCGTGATCAACGTGATCAGCAAACAGCCACAGTACGTGCAAAGCACCACTCTGAGCGGTTCTGCGTACAGTGAAGGTGGCGGCAGCTTCAGCGTCGACACCACCGGCCCGCTGGGCGATTCCGGGCTGGCCTACCGGCTGGTGGCTGAACGTCAGAGCGAGGACTACTGGCGTAACTACGGCGTTGACCAGCACACGCTGATCGCGCCATCGCTGTCCTGGACCGGTGAGCGCGCCAGCCTGACCCTGGCCTACGAATACAACGATTACATCAGCCCGTTCGACCGCGGCACTGTTTTCACCGGCGGCCACCCGGCAGACATCAGCTATGACAAGCGTCTCGACGAGAAGTGGTCAAACACGGTCGGCATCAGCGAAACCGCAACCGCACGTTTCGAGTATCAGCTCAGCGACGACTGGAAAACCCGCCTGACCTATGGCTGGAACAATGACCGCTACAGCCTCTCGATAGCCCAGCCCAGCACTCTGTCGAGCAGCGGCGTGTTGCGTCGTCAGGCCAACGGCGGCCACTACGATTACGAAACCCGTTACGCCAGCTGGGACTTCATCGGCAAGCAGGACATTCTCGGCCAGCAGCACGATCTGCTGATCGGCGCCGAGCAGGAAGACTCCGACAAGTATCGCGGCAAGACTTACCGCAACACGGCTCAAAACGGCTTCAATATCTTCTCGCCGGCTTATGGCAGCCTGGCCGAGCCCAGTGTCGTCAGCGCGGCGAACAGCAACCTGAGCAATCAGCTGACTTCGTCTTCGCTGTACCTCAAGGACAACTGGCACCTTAACGATCGCTGGATTCTGGTGCTTGGCGGCCGTTATCAGCACTATGACCAGTACATCAAACAAGGCCTTGGTGCCAGCCGCGTCACTAACCTGGACAAAAACGACGATGTGTTCCTGCCGATGGCCGGCCTGGTGTTCAAGGTCAATGAAGACCTGTCGCTGTACGGCAACTACAGCCGTTCGTTCGTACCCAATGATGACGTGAACGACGATGGCACGACCTTCGACCCGGAAGAAGGTCGCAGCTATGAAGTTGGCGCCAAATACGCACTTGCGCCGGAACTCAACTTCAACCTTGCAGTGTTCGATATCGAGAAGAAAAACGTCGTTACCCCGACCGGCGTTACCGGCGTCAGCGAAGCGGCGGGCAAGGTGGGCTCGCAAGGCGTAGAGCTGGACGTGACCGGGCGCATCGCCGAGCGTTGGGATATGATCGGCACTTACGCCTACACCCACACCGAAGTGCTCGATGACCCAAGCAACAAGGGCAATCGTTTGAGTCAGGCGCCGAAACATACCGCCAGCCTGTACCTCACCCACCACCTGCAGATTCCTTCGGACCTGGGCGAATGGCATGCCGGTGGTGGCGCGCGTTACGTTGGCGAGCGCGCTGGCGACGATGCCAACACCTTCTATATGAGCAGCTACACCGTAGCCGATGCGTTTTTGCGCTGGGACGTGCCGATGGCCGGGTATAAAACCCGCCTGCAATTGAACGTGGACAACCTGTTTGACAAGCAGTACTACCCGTCAAGCACCGGTAGCCAGTTGCAGGTCAACGTGGGCGAGCCGCGCACCGCACGCTTGAGCGCCAGCGTCACGTTTTAAGTCGCCACGTTCTGAACCGCAAGGCTCTTGATCGTAGCAATGGAGCAAGCCCCACGGCTTGCTCCGCTTGAACCGTGAACACTCAACCCATTGAATCAGAGCTTCATCCGGTAAAAACTGATCAACGTTTCGTTGCGCTGAATGTAGTCGATCTTGCCAATGAAGGCGCTTTTCTCCAGCCAGTCGTTAGGGCCAAGCGAAACCTGGAAACGTGGCGTGCACGTACACTGGTAGTGGCCTTCGCTGATGGGCCACACGCCGCTCTGCAGTTCCTGCTGACCCTCTTCATCCATGAGCAGAACGCCTTTACATTCGACGTTGATCAGTTCACCCAGTTGAGTGATCAGGGTGAAGCGGGTTTCCAGAAAGGCAAGCTCTGACGACAACTCGACAAGCACATTGCCACCACCGGAAAGCACCGAACCGCTGAAATACTCCGCCTGGAATTCACCGCCCAGAATAGCGCTGTTACTGCGCAGCCCGTCGCTGCATATGCCCATGAGGACAGGCACATCGGTTTTCAGAATGACGGTCAGCACTTTCTCGAGCGGAGGTGCCGGTGCCGTATTTCCGCGAAAAGAGCGTTTGACGGGCTTATTGAAATCAATGATGTTCATAGACCTGTTCACTCCATCGTCGGATACATTTTAGGCAATGGATGCCGGGAGGCAGCTCATCGATTTTGCAGAGTTGAACACAGCATCCATTCGTCGGCATTTATCTGGAACTGCTTTTCAAGTAAGCTCCACGAAGCCGGCTGAAATCGTACCGAACGGTTCAGTTCCAGTCTAGAGATTTTTTGCTCATACTGCACTACCCGGTTCACTAAGGGATTGAGGATATAAATGAAGGTCCGTACTGAAGCTCGTCGCGAAGCCATCATTGATGCGGCAGCGAGCGTTTTCCTCGAAATGGGCTACGAACGCGCGTCCATGAACGAAGTCACCAAACGGATGGGTGGCTCCAAGGCAACGATCTACAGCTATTTCCCCTCCAAGGAAGAGCTGTTCATCGCCGTGGTCAACAGGCTCGCAACGGCCCATCTGGCCGACGCGGTTTCGGAGCTGACGACCTACAACGGCGCGGATACAAACGCAGAGTTGAGAACGCTGTTCACTCGTTTCGGCGAGCGAATGCTGATGGTGCTCATCAATGATGACAATGCGCTGGCCGTCTACCGCATGGTGGTCGCTGAATCCGGGCACTCCGCCATCGGCATGATGTTCTATGATTCCGGCCCTCGGGAATGCCTGCAGACGGTGACCGCATTGATGACGGCAGCCATGCAGCGCGGCCAGTTGCGCGAGACCGACCCACATATAGCCGCGCTGCAACTTACCTCGTTGCTGACTGCAGAAACCGACATTCGTCTTTACCAGCAGACACCCGCACGACTGAGTGTCGAGCAGATCAGCGCCATGGTCGAAAGAGCCGTCGATACGTTCATGCTGGGGATGGAAAAACGCTGATCCGACGCGCCGCGAGCAATCAACAGCGTCTCACGTTGACAGTCTCAAAGCTTACCGTTGCCAGCATCCAGTTACGTTTACTTACAACTTGTGTGTAAAGCCTGATTTTTTCAGTCAGGCAGCTTGTCAAGAAAGTCCGGGGGAAGGCGATAGCTTCTTGCATCCATCGGAGAAATTACAATGATTTTAAGAAAACTCAACCTCGCCCCGCGTTCGGCTTTATGTTTCGGTATTTTCTGTCTGATGATCGTTGCATTGGGTGTATTGGCTCTGCGTCAGGCAGCACTTCTCAACACCGCAGAAAAATTCATTGAAGAAAACGTTCTGCCCAGCGTGAAGCTGCTGGGTTCTCTGGACCGGGAATTTGTCGGCATCAGGGGCAACAACGCCCGCTTGCGCAACCCGCTTGAGCCGCAGGATCGCAAGACCAAAGCACTCAGCGACATTCAGCAGTCTCGCGCGCTGATTGCAGGCTTTTCGGATGCACTCGGCAAGTTGATCGTGACCCCTCAAGGGCGTCAGGCATTCGACGAGCTCAACAAAGCCATCAGCGATTATCAGACTGCCCAGAATCATTACTTGGCTTCCGTTGCCGCAGGAAATTTCGAGGAGGCAGTCACCATCTCCAATGGCGAGATGAAAAACGCGGCGGACCAGGTTGAAAACACGCTCAAGAAACTCATCGGCATCAATGATGGCAAAGCAGAAAGAGCGGGAAATCAGGCCGACGACGCCTACCAGCAAACCCTGTGGATGGTGGGTATTTTTATCGCTGTCGGCGTAATCGCTACGTTGTTGCTCGCCTGGCTGTATACCCGCAGCCTGACCGGCCCGATCAATGAGTCGCTGAACATCGCGCAACGCATCGCCGCCAATGATCTGAGCAAAGACATTCCACACAGCGGCAGCGATGAAGCGGCCAGGCTGATTGCCGCCCTCGCCGCCATGCAAACCAATCTGCGTGGCGCGCTGACGCTGATTGGTGATTCCTCCACTCAACTGGCCGCAACGTCGGAAGAAATGCATGCGGTGACTGAAGATGCTTCGCGGACCATTCAGCGCCAGAGCAACGAAATCGAGATGGCCGCTACCGCTGTCAATCAGATGAGCGCTGCGGTCGAGGAAGTGGCCAGCAACGCCGCATCGGCCTCCGAAGTGACATCGCAATCGAGCACAGCGGCCATGGCCGGGCGCGCACAGGTCGATGAAACGGTCACGGCCATCAACCTGATGGTGTCCAAAGTGCAGCTCACGTCCACCGAGGTACAAGGTCTGGCGGTCATGGCAACGGACATCAGCAAGGTACTGGATGTGATCCGCGCCATCGCCGAGCAAACCAACCTGCTGGCACTCAACGCCGCCATTGAAGCAGCCCGCGCTGGCGAAGCCGGACGCGGTTTTGCGGTGGTCGCCGACGAAGTTCGTGCACTGGCGCACCGTACGCAGCAATCGACCCGTGAAATCGAACAGATGGTCGGTTCGATTCAGACCGGCACCGGCAACGCTGTCACCGCGATGGAGCAGACCAGCGTGCAGGCGTACAAGACGCTGGAAATGGCCAACGGCGCAGGCAAGGCACTGCTCGAAATCACTGAATCCATCAGTCAGATCAACGAGCGCAACCTGATGATCGCCACCGCCGCTGAAGAACAGGCTCAGGTGGCGCGTGAGGTGGACAGAAGCCTGGTCAGCATCCGTGACCTGTCCAGTCAGACGTCCGAGGGTTCGAACCAGACCGCCATCGCCACCGCCGAGTTGTCGACGCTGGCCGCTGGCCTGAACCGCCTCACCAAGCAGTTCCGCGTTTAAGCGTTTATTGCCGGGAAGCGCGCTTCCCGGCATATCCCCCTTGTCGAATGCCCCAGCCTGATCTAAGTTGTACGACGACAGATGAATTATTCAGCTGTACAGGTTCCGCCACATTCGATAATGACAAGAAAAGGGATGAAGATGAAAAAGCTGACACTGCTTATGGGCTTTCTGTGCCTGTTCTCCGGCTACGTCGCAGCGGCAACGACCGACGAAGCCGACGTTACCAAAGCTGTAGAGCAGTTGACACAAGCCATGCTGCACAAGGACATTGCACAACTCAACGCGCTGACTGCCGAGAACCTCACCTACGGGCATTCCAGCGGCACGATTCAAGACAAGAAAGCGTTTATTGCCGACCTCGAAACCGGTAAGAGCGCCTTCAACACCCTGCAGATGCTCAACCAGAAAATCACCCTGTCAGGCGACGTCGCGCTGGTGCGCAATCACTTTTCCGCAGAGGCAGTCAACAGCGGCAAGGTGGTGCCGACCGAAATCGAGAATTTCCAGATCTGGCAAAAGCAAAAGGGCCAGTGGTTGTTGATCGGCCGCCAGGCGTTTCGCTTCTAAACGTCACACAAAAAGTCGCTGCGTTCGGCCATGCTGCGCTATTGCTGCGTGCCGAACATGGCTGTCCAGTAAATCCCCGCGTCACTTTTGGGGTCCATCGCGTAGGCGGCTCCCAGCTCGCGAAAACCGGGGGTCATCAGGTTTGCGCAGTGGCCCGGGCTGACCAGCCAGCCGTCCACCACCTTGCGGGCAGTGTCCTGGCCTGCGGCAATATTCTCACCGATCTGCTGGCCCAGATAGCCGGCAAGCTCGGCCCTGTCACCCGGCGTGCGGCCGTCGCGCCCCTTGTGGTCAAAGAAGTTCTGATTGGCCATTGCCTGCGAGTGTCCTTGTGCGGCCGTCCCCAATACCTGATTCCAGCTCAACGGTGTAGTGGCCGCGAAGGATTGCGAACCGCACTGACGCGCCTGGGTACGGGCGGTGTTGATCATCTCCAGAATTTTCTGACCTTCTGCTTGCCAGTCACCCAGACGTGATGCCACCAGCGAGCGCGCCAGCACGATGCGCCAGTCGCGCCCGTCCCGGCTGACCCCGATATCGACGAACTGCGGGTCCAGCACCACGCGGCAGAAACTCTCCTGCACCGCCTTCAACGCCGACGCCGCATCTCGCGGTCCGGACAGACTGATCGCCTGCACGGTGACCATCGGATAAGACGCGCGGGTCAGCGACTGTTGCAGGTTCAGGTTGCCACTGGCGGGCAGCACCAGACGCGGGTCGGTGCTCAGCGGCGGCAGTTCCATGGACACCTGCTCGCCACAGCGCTGCGCCTGGCCACGGTAGGCGTTGAGGGATTCGATCAGTTGCGTCTCGTCGCTGGCGAATGCCGCGCCGGCAAACAGTGCAGACGACAGCATGCCCAAAAGTGATAACGACACGCTCAGGCGCGACAGTCGCAGGACAGATGAAGTAACAGACATGAAAAGTCTCTCTCGGGCTGAGTACGCCTATGATGCGCGATATCACCCGGTGTGGCGCAATGCCTTTTTCATGCCTGACCGGAATTTCCTGTTCTGTGGCTGACCGGTACGGCAAAGACGTGCGCCAGAGGAGCGCTTTATCAGAGCTTGAAGTTAGCAACCAGCGAATTAAACGAAGTGGCCAGGCGCGACAATTCCTGGCTCGAAGCGCTGGTCTGGTTGGCACCGGCGGCGCTCTGGGTCGAAAGGTCCTGAATGTTGAGCAGGTTGCGATCCACCTCACGCGCCACCTGGGCCTGCTCTTCGGACGCGGAGGCGATGACCAGGTTACGCTCGTTGATCGTGGCGACACCCAGGGTGATTTTTTCCAGCGCGGCACCGGCACGCAGGGCCAGTTCCTGAGTATTGGTGGCCAGCGACAGGCTTTTGCCCATGGCCGCTACAGCGCCGTCAGCACCGGACTGCACGGTGCTGATCATGCCTTCGATTTCCACGGTGGACGCCTGAGTGCGATGCGCCAGCGCACGGACCTCATCGGCCACCACCGCAAAGCCGCGCCCTTGCTCACCAGCCCGTGCAGCTTCAATGGCAGCGTTGAGCGCCAGCAGGTTGGTCTGTTCGGCGATGCTGCGAATCACGTCAAGCACCTTGCTGATTTCCCGCACGTGCCCGGCCAGCTCGGAAACGGCACCGGTAGAGTCGGTGATCTCCTGCACCATGGTGGTGATGCCCTTGACCGTGTGATCAACCTGACCACGACCATCGACCGCATCATCGGTCGCAGCCTTCGACGCTTCGGATGTCGACACTGCGTTGCGCGCCACTTCTTCAACGGCAGCCGTCATCTGGTTGACCGCCGTTGCGGCCTGCTGGATTTCATCGTTCTGGCGCGTCAGCCCGCGAGTGCTTTCGTCAGTCACAGCGCTCAGCTCTTCGGCCGCCGATGCCAACTGATCAGCCGCACTGGCGATCTGCACAATGGTGTGTTTCAGGCCGGACTGCATACCGGACAGCGCATCGAGCAGTTGACCGGCTTCGTCGCCACGATCAGAAACAATCGGCTGGGTCAGGTCACCACCGGCAATACGCTGTGCACTTGCCACTGCAATGGCCAGAGGACGGGTGATCATGCGGGTGATCATCACGCCGAGCATGATCGCGACCAGAAACGCGATCACCACACCGACTTCCAGCATCAGCACCGAGCTTTGCTTGAGTTTTTCGGCAGCGATGGCGCCTTCCTTGATCTGGCGATTGTTGGAGTCGATCATGGTCCGCATGTAGCCGCGAATCTTGACGAAACCGTCTGCGGAAAGAGCGTTCAAGCGGGTCCGGGCATTATCGTAATCGCCGGCTCGCATCAGTTCGACAACCTGCTGGGAGCCCGCAATGTAGGCTGGCAGCATTTGCTCCATCTGGTCACCAGCAACACGTTCGTCATCTTCCAGCGGCGTCGCCCGGTAGGTAGAAAACACTTTCTGGGCGCGAGCCAGGTCATCGCCCAGCGCCTGACGAACACGCTCCTTGTCGGACTCCGGCACACCACCGCTCTGCGCATCCAGCAGGCGATACAGCCCACGGTTGTGTGCGGTAAGGCTGGTCAGCGTCTCACTGGTGTTGCCGACGGATACCAGATTGTTGGAGAAGGTCAGCTCCAGCGCGCTGGCCAGGCGGGTAACACCGGTCATGCCCAAACCGCCGACGGCCAGCGTGATCAATGCACAAATGATGAACGCAGAAAGAAGCTTGGTCGAAAACTTGGACTGACGCAGGAAATTCATAAGGCTTACCGGGGCTGAATGGGGAATGACGTTGTGCCGAGTGAATGATCAAACAGCAGTGATATCATAATGACTTCACCCCATTTGGATCGTTCCACCGCCCCACGCTTATTTGCCGGATGACTTTGACAAATAGTGCTTATGCAGCGCCTACATCCCCTGTTTAAAGCCTTGCCAGCACGAAACGCCCACGGTCAGTGCAGACGAACGGTTGCTGAAACCCCGTGCACCGAATCGCCATTCTCAAGATGCTGTTCGGCGAACGCCCTGGCCTCGCGGGTCATCCGATCGAGGTGATGGTCGCGCTGTTTCTCGGCATCGAGCATTGCTGTGTTGCCGTGCTGCTTGAGCAAGTAAGCGTGAATCTGCCGTACCTCCACGGAGCTGTAAATGGGCGCTATGTCCATGACCGCGAGCAGACCGTCAGTGCCATGATCGCGGGTGTTCATGATTACCTGCGGGCCACGTGCACCCAGCACCTGAAACCCCATTGCCTGGAAATACGGCACTTTGGCGACCGTGCAGTACAGCTCTGCATGCGCATAGCGGCTGACCATCCTGTCCAGCATCAAGCGTGCAATACCCTGACAACGGTGGCTCTCGAGCACTGCCATGTAGGCGACCGCACAGGCCTGGGGGTCATCCTGTACGGGCAGGTACAGCAGAAAACCCAATACGGTTTCGGGGTCTTCATCGTCCAGAGCGACAATCAGCTCGACGGTCAGGCTTTGTGAGCCATTCATGGCGTTGAGATAGAGATGCACCTCGTAGCCCACGCCGTACTGATAGAGGTTGTACAGCGGGTTGCCCGGTGCGATGGCAACCATGCTGATATCGGTCACGTAATCCACGACCATTTGCTGGATCTGACTGCGGATGAACTCCGGCGGCGGGGTGTGTAGCAGCATGACGGTGGGCATGGGACGACGGGCTCCAGAAAACAAAACATTGCCGTTGAGGGCAGTGACAGCATGATAGCGCGTCGAGCTGTCGAGCAACGACACTGTCATCTTCCTGCCATTATTTTGGGTGGCCGTTATTTAACGCATTGACTTAACACGAACAACCCTGTTTAAAAGACATCAAATAGCCACTAACCGAACATGAACTTTAATTGACTATTCAGTATGCTCGTTCCACATTCACCTGACTTACTGGCAAATAGTCATCAGCCATCAAGTTGATAATGATTACTATCCCGCCCATAAAAGCGACCGCCAGCAGGCTTTTAATTTTCGCCGTCATACAAATAAAAACCTATTTATTTTCAATGAGTTAAATAACTAAAAACTTTTTAAAACAGAAATAAAATGCACTCTTAACGTCGCGCCGGCCGCCTTGAAATCCGGCATCACACAGTTGTTAGCGCTCGGTTCCCTGGCGTGATAAGCATTTATCTCAATCAACCCCATACATTTTTTTAATCACCACTCTGCCCTCACGCGCATAAGATTCTTCGGCCTACTAAAAAAATATGAGGGATTCAAAATGCCGTTATTAAACTGGTCCAGACACATGGTTCATTTAACAGCCATCGGCCTTATCAGCATTCCGGCTGCCTATGCAGCGGACACCCTGACCCGCGACAATGGCGCAGCGGTCGGCGACAACCAGAACTCTCAGACTGCAGGCGCCCAAGGGCCTGTCCTGCTGCAAGACGTACAGCTGCTGCAGAAGCTGCAGCGTTTTGATCGCGAGCGTATCCCGGAGCGTGTGGTCCACGCACGCGGCACTGGCGTGAAAGGCGAATTCACAGCGTCCGCCGACATCAGCGACCTGAGCAAGGCGACCGTCTTCAAATCGGGTGAGAAGACCCCGGTATTCGTACGTTTTTCTTCCGTGGTCCACGGCAACCACTCGCCAGAAACCCTGCGCGACCCGCATGGCTTCGCCACCAAGTTCTACACCGCTGATGGCAACTGGGACCTGGTAGGCAACAACTTCCCGACGTTCTTCATCCGCGACGCCATCAAGTTCCCGGACATGGTGCACGCCTTCAAGCCTGACCCGCGTACCAACCTGGACAACGACTCGCGCCGCTTCGACTTCTTCTCGCATGTACCGGAAGCCACGCGCACGCTGACCCTGCTGTACTCCAACGAAGGCACACCGACCGGCTATCGCTTCATGGACGGCAACGGCGTTCACGCCTACAAACTGGTCAACGCCAAAGGCGAAGTGCACTACGTCAAGTTCCACTGGAAGACGCTGCAAGGCATCAAGAACCTCGACCCTAAAGAAGTCGCTCAGGTTCAGTCCAAGGACTACAGCCACCTGACCAACGACCTGGTCGGCGCCATCAAGAAGGGTGACTTCCCGAAATGGGACCTGTACATCCAGGTGCTGAAACCTGAAGACCTGGCCAAGTTCGACTTCGACCCGCTGGACGCCACCAAAATCTGGCCTGATGTGCCAGAGAAGAAAATCGGCCAGATGGTCCTGAACAAGAACGTCGACAACTTCTTCCAGGAAACCGAGCAGGTCGCCATGGCACCCGCCAACCTGGTCCCTGGTATCGAGCCTTCCGAAGACCGTCTGCTGCAAGGTCGAGTGTTCTCCTATGCCGACACGCAAATGTATCGCCTGGGTGCCAACGGCCTGAGCCTGCCGGTCAACCAGCCAAAGGTTGCAGTGAACAACGGCAATCAGGATGGCGCGATGAACAGCGGCAAAACCACCAGCGGCGTGAACTACGAGCCTAGCCGTCTGGAACCCCGTCCTGCCGATGAGAAAGCACGTTACAGCGAGCTGCCAATCAGCGGCACTACCCAGCAGGCGAAGATCACGCGTGAGCAGAACTTCAAGCAGGCGGGTGATCTGTATCGCTCTTACAACGCGAAAGAGCAGACCGACCTGGTGCAGAGCTTCGGTGAATCGCTGGCCGACACTGACACCGAAAGCAAGAACATCATGCTGTCGTTCCTCTACAAGGCAGACCCCACCTATGGCACTCGGGTAACCGAAGCGGCCAAAGGCGATCTGGCCAAGGTCAAGTCACTGGCTGCCAGCCTGAAAGACTGATGATCTGCTGTCCCGCCCTGACGTTATCCCACGTCAGGGCGGGCCTGGCCTGGAGAATGCCCATGAAGAATCTCATCTACGGTCTGTTCCTGTTTGGCGCCATGGCCAACGCCGCAGAGCCCGCCGCCACGCCTGATCTGACCGCCGAACAGACTGCCAGCCAACTGCGCACACTGTTTTTCGACGCGTCCCGTGAAGGCAACAACCCAATGCTCGATACCTTCATCGAGGCCCATTACGACCTCAATGTTCGTGACGAACAAGGCTATACCGGCCTGATTCTGGCGGCCTACCACGGTCACCAAGACTCGGTCACCCGCCTGATCGACGCAGGCGCAGACCCTTGCGCGAAAGACAATCGCGGCAACACGGCGTTAATGGGGGCTATTTTCAAAGGTGAACTGAGCATTGCCAAACAATTGGTAAAAGCCGACTGCGGCCCCGATCTGACCAACAACGCAGGGCAGACGGCAGCCATGTACGCAGCCCTGTTCAAACGCACTGAAGTGCTCAAGGCGTTGACCGACAAAGGCGCCGACCTGAGCATCCGCGACAGCATGGGCAATGACGTGCAGGGTTTGTCCAAGGGTGAGTTTCAGGCGCTGCCAAACCGCTGACAGCGATCAGATTCAGTCGTCACGCTCGATCATTTCGTAAATGCGGCTGGCGAACGCTTCCATGGTAAACGGCTTGGTCAACACCCACATGCCCGGATCCAGATGGCCATTGCCAATTATCGCGTTCTCGGCATAGCCCGTGATGAACAGCACCTTGAGGTCGGGCCGGATGATTCGTGCCGCATCGGCCAGCTGTCGACCATTCATGCCGCCCGGCAGACCGACATCGGTCACCAGCAAATCAATCCTTGCATCCGACTCCAGAATCCGGAGTGCCGACGCGCCCTCTCCCGCCTCGATGGGGATGTAACCCTGGTCTTCGAGGACTTCGGCAACCAGCATACGAATGGTCGGTTCGTCATCAACGATCATTATCGTGCGCTCGGTCTGCACCGGCGGTGAAACGTCTGTGCCGACGGCCTCGATTTCCTCAGGGGCTCCAAGGTAATGGCGCGGCAGGTACAGACACATGTTCGTTCCCTGATCCGGCTCAGAGTAGATGCGCACCTGTCCGCCGGACTGACGCACAAAGCCGTACACCATCGACAACCCCAGGCCCGTGCCCTGCCCCAATGGCTTGGTGGTAAAAAACGGGTCGAACGCCCGATTGATGACCTCCGGCGACATGCCGGTACCAGTATCGCTGACACACAGCGACAGGTATTGCCCCGGCGACAGGTCACGGGCCTGTGAGCCGCGCTCGTCAATCCACCGGTTGGCCGTCTCGATAGTGATCCGCCCGCCTCGCGGCATTGCATCCCGGGCATTGATGCACAGGTTCAACAAAGCGTTCTCAAGTTGCGGCGCATCAATGAACGTTGACCACAAGCCGATCGACGTCACGACTTCCAGGGTGATGTGCGGCCCGACCGTACGCCGAATCAGCTCTTCCATGCCGATCACCAGCCGATTGATATCGACCGGCTTGGGGTCCAGCGTCTGTCGCCGCGAAAACGCCAGCAGACGGTGAGTCAGCGAAGCGGCACGCTTGGAGGCATCTTGCGCAGCCGCCACGTAACGGTCTATTTCAGTAAACCGCCCTTGGCTCAGGCGCGTCTTGAGCAGTTCCAGCGAGCCGGTGATGCCGGTCAGCAAGTTATTGAAGTCGTGGGCGATACCGCCCGTCAACTGGCCGACAGCCTCCATCTTCTGCGACTGACGCAAAGCTTCTTCGGCCTGGGTCAGACGCTCCTGCTCGCGCCGCCGCTCGCTGACATCATACGCAAACAGGTAAGCGCCAATGGCCTGCCCATCTGCATTGCGCAGGGTGCTGTAGCGCATTTCAAAGTGTCTTACCGGGTCATTTGAATCGCTGAAGCTGACGCTTTCGGCAAACTCCTCGCCCGACAGCGCACGCGTCCAGCGCTCCTTGAGGCCAGCCTTGCTGATCGGGCGGTCATCCAGCAAATCGAGCATGTTGTCACCGACTTGCGGTCGGACGCCAAACAGGCGCTCGAACTCGCGCAGTGCAGAGCCATTGATGGCCATCCAGCGGTAGTCGGAGTCGATGACATGGATGAACGCACTGGTGCCATTGACCACATTGGCAAGCACATTACGCTCGGCAACTGCCTCGACGATACGCGCTTCCAGCGTTTCATTGAGCTGCTGCAGTGCACGTTCGGCACGCTTGCGCTCGGTGATGTCCTGAAACAGCACCGCGACCTGATTGCGACTGGCAGGCTCGATGCGAAAAGCCGTCAGCGCAAGGTAACGCCCGGTCGCTACCAGCTCGCGCTCGAAACGCACAGGCTTGCCGGTACGCAACACCTCGCCATAGAACTCCACCCAGCCATCGGCCTCTTCGCGAACCATTTCGCGCAGCTTCTTGCCGACCACATCGGGAATACCGGCGTGGTACTCGTAAGCCGGGTTGGCCTCGATATGAATGTAATCACTCAGCGGGCCATGTGGCCCGTCGAAGAACTCGATGATGCAAAAACCTTCATCCATCGCGTTGAACAGAAAACGGTAACGCTCCTGAGACTGCGCCAAGGCGTGCCGGGCTTCCTGGCCACTGACGCTCAGGCTCTCTTTAAGGGAGGCGTTTTCCTGCTCCAGAGCGGCTAATCGGCTCTGGAGACCTTGTAAATCGGTCGGGGTCACGGCGGCTGCACCTGCGGCATGGGTTGCGCCGCGTTCCCATCGGACAGGGCGGCACGAGCACGCTACGAGAAAAACCGTCCGCTTGCAAAAATAATGGCGTTTTGCACACAGTTTTCCCTGCTTTTATGAAAAAACCGTGCAGCGCGTCAGATTCGGGTTGGTATGCTCGTCATTCAGACGGATGACAACCGCAACCATTCATCCACAACCTGCCCCATGTTTTTGGGCTCGCCATTGTTGATCCAGGCCATGAACCGCCGATCAAACCTGAACGAGGGGCCACACTGCCCGGTCATGAAGCGCCGCACGTTCTGTGTGTTTCGATAGTGATCATTCACCGGCGTGTCTCGCGTGATGAGGTCAGAATGCCAATCGAAGGCCATGCCCGGTTCCTTTGCTGTCGGTGTGCGGAGGCTATTTATAGCTTATAGCGGGATTGGGGGGCTGTATCGAGGGTGGAGTGGGCTGTTCGATCAGTTCGATCCACACGGTTTTAGCTGCTCGACGTCCGTACCACTTTCAGGCGAGGTATCGACCTGGCCTTTCGCGTTGAGGTAAATGTGCGTTCTGGGCCATTGCGGGTTGATTGAAATGCAGCCACTGATGCTTTTATTGTCCCACCAGTCAAACTCGTCAGACCGTTCCGATTTTTATCGAGGAAATCGGACGAATGTTGTGGTGAACCCGCCTCACTCTCCCGCAAACGGCACCAGCGAATCCAGCAACCATGCTCCTGCAGGCCCCAGGCTGCGTTCGAACGACCAGATGATGTCCACCGCCGAACGACGCGGCCACCCCGCTACTTTGAGTTCCTTGAGCAGCCCGCCGGAATAGCGCGACACCAGCCAGCGCGGCAAGGCCGACCAGCCAAAACCGAAGGCAGCCATGTCCATCAGCAGCAGGTAATTGGGCGCTGACCAGTGACGGTGGCCACTGGTGGGCAGGTCGTCGGTGGGGATACTGTGCTCGACCAGTGTGTTGAGGCGCAAGGCGCGGTAGCGCGCCAGTTGCTGATAATCGACCCGCTCCAGCGCGGCCAGCGGATGTTTGTGCGACACGAACAGACCGAAATCGGCGCTCTCGTCGATGGTAGCGTGGCCTATTTCCGGTGGGTAGCTGGCCTGCGCCGACAGCAGCCCCAAGGATGCCCGACCCGACTGCACCAGGCTGATTGCATCGCCATGCTCGGCAAACACGCACTCCATTTCCAGCTCCGGGAAGCGCTGATCCAGCTCAGTCATCAGCCGCTCGAAATCCGCAAACTGGTTGGCATCGGACAGCACCAGCGTCAACCGTGGCTCGACGCCCGCCGCCAGTCGCGCGGCAGCACGGCGCAGCCGGTCCGAGGCGCACAACAAGTCATCGACGCGGCCAAGCATGACCCGCCCCGCGTCGGTCAGCACCGGCTGCTTTGACGAGCGATCAAACAACGCCAGCCCCAGGTCGATTTCCAGCCGGGAAATTGCCTCACTGACGGTCGATTGACTCTTGCCCAGGCGCCGAGCAGCGGCGCTGAACGAACCCAGTGCGGCGATCTGAACAAAAGCTTCCAGGGCTTCAGGTGAATAACTCATGGCAATCTCTTATCGGTTTTACCGATGGTAACGATTTTCAGATTAACGTAAACACCGATGATAATGCGGCCATGAACGAGCAAAAGGACAGCCTGAACATGACTCACCGCGAACAGCCCACACGTCAGCAACCACCCGTGGTGCATAAAACTATCCGCGAACGCGCGCTGCACGCCACCCTGTTCGAGGTCGGCGGCGTGATTCTGGTCGCGCCGCTGCTGGCCTGGATCATGAACCAGTCGCTGGCCATGATAGGCATCATGACGGTGATGATCTCCACCGTTGCCATGCTCTGGAACATGGTCTACAACGCCCTGTTCGACCGGCTGCGGAGCCGATTCGGATTTGCCATGACGGCCATGACCCGCATCCTCCACGCCATCGGTTTCGAGGCCGGGCTAATTCTGGCAGTCGTGCCACTGGCCGCCTGGTGGCTGTCGATCAGCCTGATGCAGGCATTCTGGCTGGATATCGGTTTGCTGCTGATGTTTCTGCCGTACACCCTGCTGTTCAACTGGGCCTACGATAACCTGCGCGAGCGGCTGGTCCAGCGGCGTATGGCGAGGTGTGAGGTGCTTTGATATCCACCGTGAACGCACTCAGGCATCAGCCGTGCAAATACACCGCATCAAGCTTTCTCACTGGATTACCCGCTCCTCTGCATAGCACACTGTGCGCCCGTGACCACGGCAAGGACCCGAGCTCATGACAACCGAAATACTCAAACTGGCCGCGTTCAGCGATGGCGATCAAGGCGGTAATCCGGCGGGTGTATGGCTGGGTGCCTCGCTGCCTGATGAGGTACGCATGCAGCAGATCGCGGCCGACGTCGGCTTTTCCGAAACCGTGTTCGCCGCCCCTCTCGAAAACGGCTGGCGAGTGCGTTACTTCTCGCCACTGGCCGAAGTGCCGTTCTGCGGTCATGCCACCATTGCGCTGGGTGCCGTCCTGGCGGCGCAGCAAGGCGACGGTGTGTTCGATCTGACCCTCAATCAGACACAGATCACGGTCGAGGGGCATGCTCAGGGTTCGCTGACGTCGGCTGCGCTGCAATCGCCGCCCACGTTCAGCAAACCGGTCAGCGCGCAGTTGCTGGAAGAAGCGCTGACGCTGTTCGGCTATACGCACAGCGATCTGGATGAGCGCATCCCGCCAGCGCATATAAACGGCGGTGCCGGGCATCTGATTCTGGCGCTGAACAGCCGCGCAGCGCTCAAGGCCATGCATTACGACCAACAGGCCGGGCGCGAGTTGATGGTGCGTGAGGGCTGGGCAACGATTCTGCTGGCCTGGGCAGAAACCGATCAGATGTTTCATACCCGCAACCCGTTTGCGTTCGGTGGCGTGTACGAAGATCCGGCCACGGGCGCAGCTACGGCGGCGCTGGGCGGTTATCTGCGTGATGTCGGCTGGCCGCACGGAGGGTTGATCGACATCCTGCAAGGCGAAGACATGGGCAGCCCGTCGCGTCTGCGCGCCGAGATCCCTGAGCAGATCGGCAGTTCGATCCGGGTTTCAGGAATGGCGCGCAAGTTATAGCGGCATTCAGGTGCGCAGCTTGCTGCCACCGATTGCAACGCCCAGCAGCATGACGGCAACGATCATGAACGCCAGCTCAAGGCTGCTGACGTGAGCGATAAAGCCAATCGCCGCAGGACCGATCAGAATCCCGGCATAGCCCACTGTGGTAATCGCCGGGATGGCCACACTTTGCGGCATGGTTTTCTGCCGACCGACTGCGCTGTAACACACCGGCACGATATTCGAACAGCCCGCGCCCACCAGCGCATAGCCCAGCAATGCCGCCTGCCAGACCGGAATCAAGGTCGCCACTGCCAACCCGCCCGCCGCACACAGCCCGCCCAGAATGATTACCCGGTTGGAACCGACCCGTCGGACAATCGCATCACCGAACAGCCGCCCCAGGGTCATGGTCACCGCGAACACCGCGTAGCCCAGCCCGGCATAAGAGGCTTCGACGCCGCGCAATGAGGTCAGGAACACCGCGCTCCAGTCGAGCATCGCGCCTTCGGCCAGAAACACGGTAAAACACAGCAGGCCGATAAACAGCACTACGCCACGCGGGACCGCAAAAGCCGGCCCGTCCGACGGGCTGCCGTAGGGCAACAGGTTCGGCGCCGCCTTGGCCAACGCCACAAGGGTCAGCACGACCACCACCAGCATCGAATAAAACGGCGAAATGCCGAGACTGAGCAGGCCGGCAACCCCGGCAGCACCCACAATACCGCCAAGACTGAACAGGCCGTGAAACCCCGACATCATGGTCTTGCCGCTGTTGCGCTCGACAATCACCGCCTGAACGTTGGCCGTGCAATCCACCCCGCCCATGCTTGCGCCGAACACAAACAGTGTGGCGATCAGCAGCGGCAGACTGGATATCGTCGCCAGCAACGGCAGGCACAGACAGATCAGCAGCGTCGAACAGACCAGCAATCGCCGACAACCGAACCTCGCAGCCAATGCGCCTGCCAAGGGCATGGAAAGAATCGAGCCGACGCCAAGACACAGCAACAACAGACCCAGCGTACCCTCATCAAGGCCCATGCGCTGCTTGACGTACGGCACCAGTGGCGCCCACGACGCCACGCTGAAACCGGCAATGAAAAACGCGATACGCGTCGAAGATTGTTCCGCCCCAGCCTTGGCGTCCTGGGCTGCGGTGCTGAAAGAGGTCATGCATGCTCCTTGTGATTGCCGGACAGAATCGCGCCAGCCAGCGCGACAGCCTAACAAAGCTGATCGATTAACCAAACGTCTGACGCGCGCGACAGACCAGCGTTCCCGGCACATTGATTGGCGAAGCCTGCGGGCGTGGTCTAGATTCACCGCCACCGAAAGGTTAAAGATTACCAGTTGGCTGAAACACAATAATAAGGAGTAAGCATCAATGGCCCTTTCTGCGCTGTTGTTTGACCTGGACGGAACCCTCATCGACACCGATGAACTGCATTTGAACGCCTATAACCAGTTGCTGGCACGCTGGGACCGGTCGACGGATATCGAATACTACAAGGCCCATGTGATGGGCTTTCCGGACGACATGATTTTTGGCGGTCTGTTTCCCGATATTCCCGCTTCGCAATACGCGGGTCTGGCTGCCGAGAAGGAAACGATGTTTCGCGCCCAGCTGGGTGAGACGATCCCTGTGGCAGGCGTGCTGCGCATTCTTGATCACGCACAAAAAGCCGGACTGCGCACCGCAGTCGTCACCAATGCGCCGCGGGAAAACGCGGTGGCCATGCTCACTGGCCTGGGCATCGTGGACCGTTTCGAGGCCATCGTGATCGGCGGAGAACTGCAGCGCGGCAAACCGCACCCCATACCCTACCTCACGGCGCTGGAGCTGCTGGGCGTGAAGGCCGACCAGGCCATTGCCTTCGAGGACTCGCTGGCCGGCGTGCAGTCAGCCCATGCGGCGGGCATCCACACGTTTGGCGTGCTGTCGGGTTTGCAGGAACATCAGCTTCGGCAGGCGGGTGCGCGTGACGTGATCCGTGACTTCAATGCCGATGCCCTGTGGCAGTTTCTGCAAACGGCTGATTGAAGCGGTCACTGCTCGCTCGACAGACGCGGAACAACACGCCCTCCTGGTCGCAGGAGTTACAGCTTTTTACACGCCAGCGCACTAAAATGGCGGCCGCATGCTCCATACCGGGGCAGACTCGATTCAAGAGGCGGTTGTGTACAAAGGTGTCGTGCTGTCGGTTCTGGCTTCCGTGCTGTTCGGGGTCATGTATTTCTATACCTCGCTGATGAAGCCTCTCGACGGCGAAGAGATTTTCGGCTGGCGCATGCTGCTGACGGTGCCGTGCGCCACGCTGTTCATGCTGGTCAGCGGTGACTGGCGGCGAGTCCGCGACCTGGCCGCGCGGCTCTGGCAGCGACCGCTGCTGATCTTCGGGCTGCTGCTGTCATCGATGTTGCTCGGCGCGCAACTGTTGATTTTCATGTGGGCGCCGCTGCACGGGCGCAGCCTGGAAGTATCGCTGGGTTATTTCCTGCTGCCGCTGAGCATGATCTTCACCGGCCGGGTGGTATACGGCGAGCACCTGTCGTACCTGCAAAAGGTTGCTGCGGCGTTTGCCATGATCGGCGTCGGTCATGAACTGTGGCGGCTGGGCAGCTTTTCCTGGGAAACCCTGTTGGTTGCAGGCGGCTATCCGCTCTATTTCGTGCTGCGCCGTAAACTCAAGACCGATCACCTGGGCGGCCTGTGGTTTGACATGCTGCTGATGCTGCCCATCGGCTTGTGGTTCATCAGCAACGGCCACCCGCACGCCATTCAGCAGGCACCGCTGCTGTACCTGCTGATTCCGCTGCTCGGGGTGATCAGCGCCTCGGCGCTGGTCAGTTACATCGTCGCCAGCCGCTTGCTGCCGTTCAGCCTGTTCGGGTTGCTCAGTTACGTCGAGCCGATCCTGCTGGTGGGCGTTGCCCTGCTGCTGGGCGAAAGCATCGGTCGTGATGAATGGCTGACTTACCTGCCGATCTGGCTGGCGGTCGTGGTGCTGATGATCGAAGGCGCCAAACACATGCTGGTCCAGCGCCGCCGGGATGCGGCGTGAGTATCACGACTCGGTGAAGCGCTCCAGTTGCATTTCCTGCAGCCGGCTGAGCGTGCGACGGAAGGCAAATGACAGATAACCCTGGGTGTAGAGCTGGTCCATCGGCACTGGCGCTTCGACGTACAGCGGAATGCGCCGGTCGTAGCACTCATCCACCAGCGCAATGAAACGCCGCACGCCATCGTCGTTGGGCGACAGTTGCGGCAGTTCACGATCCCCCGCCGTGACCTGCTCCACACCATCTTCGGTGCCACGGGCAATCTTCGCCTCGCGCTGCACAGCGCCCAGAACCGGCACTTCGCTGAGCAGGATCACCGAAAATCGATCGCACAGCGCGATAAAGTCCATCGCCGCCAGCGGCTGCTCACACAGGTCGCGATAGCGGCACCACACCGCCGTGTCGGAATGCTCAACCACATTGATGCTGCGATAACCGAGCATGACCTGGGAGTCGTGCACCGGCTGGCCGGCACTCAGGGCTTCGAATATCCCCTGCAGGGCACTCGGCTGACCCGCTTGGGCCACCCAATAGCGCTGGTGCAACTGGCCGGGGTGCAGGCGATGGTCTTCACCGCCGTCCACCGCCACGACCTTCATGTATTTCTGGATAGCCGCAACGGCGGGCAGGAAGCGCTCACGGTTGTGGCCGTGGCTGTACAACTGGTCCGGTGGCTGGTTGGAGGTGCAAACCAGCACCACGCCCTGCTCGAACATCACTTGCAGCAGGCCGCCGAGGATCACCGCATCACCGATGTCGGTCACGAACAGCTCGTCGAAACACATCACCCGCACGTCCCGCGCCAGCTCTTTGGCGACCACGGTCAGCGGCTGGGGCGTGCCCATCAGTTCGAACATGCGCTTGTGGACCCAGCGCATGAAGTGATGAAAATGCTGACGCCTTGCCGGCACATTGAGGCTTTCGAAAAAACGGTCCATCAGCCAGGTCTTGCCGCGCCCGACCGGGCCCCACAGGTACACGCCCTGCGCCTGGCCGCGAGACTCGGTCAGCGCCAGGTAACACGCTTGCAGCTGCTGCACGGCCTGCAACTGCGCCTGATCGGGCTGAAAACCACGCTGGACCGCACGTTCATAAGCATCCAGCGGAGAGACGGCATCCATCAGGCACACACCTTCGGTTCAGGAAATGACAGTCAGCCTACACAAGACAGGGCCTGGGCACACGGCTCAAGCGTGCTGCACGCCCGCGCGCTTGAGCAGACGCTTGCAGCGGTCGGACAAGTGCACCACCCGCAAATGCTTGCCCGCCTTGGCGTAGCGCTCACGCAAGGTTTTCAGCGCAGCAATCGCCGAGTAATCGACAAAGCTCAGGTGGCGACAGTCCAGTGTCACTTGCGCAGGGTCTTCAGAGGGGTTGAACTGGTCAAGAAAAGGCGTGGTCGAGGCGAAGAACAGCGTGCCGTGCAGGTGGTAGATCTTGCTGCCGTCTGCCTCGACATGGCTGTCGGCGTACAGCTCGCGGGCCTGCTGCCAGGCGAAGTTGATGGCGGCGATGATGATGCCGAACACCACAGCGGTGGCCAGATCGGTCAGCACTGTAACCACCGTCACCGCGATGATCGCCAGCACGTCGTTGACCGGCACCTTGCGCAACACGCGCAGCGATGCCCAGGCGAAGGTCTGCTGCGCGACCACGAACATCACACCCACCAGCGCTGCCAGCGGAATGCGCTCTATCAGCGGCGACAGAAACAGCACGAACATCAGGATCATCAAGCCCGCGACCACGCCGGAAACCCGACCGCGCCCGCCAGAACTGAGGTTGATGACCGTCTGGCCGATCATCGCGCAACCGCCCATGCCACCGAAAGCACCGGACACCATGTTGGCAGCGCCCAGCGCCACACACTCGCGGTCCGGGTAGCCACGTGTTTCAGTGATCTCGTCGGTGAGGTTCAGGGTCAGCAGGGTTTCCAGCAGGCCGACCAGCGCCATCAGGATCGCGTACGGCGCAATGATACGCAGGGTGTCGAGGTTCCACGGGATGTCCGGCAAAGCAAATACCGGCAGGCCGCCAGCGATGTGCGCCATGTCGCCCAAGGTGCGGGTCGGCAGGCCGAGCAGGTACACCGCCAGCCCGACACTGAGGATCGCCACCAGCGCCGGTGGTGCAACGCGGGTGATGCGTGGCAGCAGATAAACGATTGCCATGGTCAGCGCCACCAGGCCGAGCATCACGTACAGCGACGTACCGCTGAGCCACGATTCGCCGACCTTGAAATGCTCCAGTTGCGCCATCGCAATCACAATGGCCAGGCCGTTGACGAAGCCGAGCATCACCGAATACGGCACCAGCCGCACCAGCTTGCCCAACCGCAACAGCCCGAACAGAATCATGATCAGGCCGCCAAGCAGCACGGTCGCCAGCAGGTACTGCACGCCCTGCTGCACCACCAGCGCCACGATCACCACCGCCATCGAACCGGCCGCACCTGAGACCATGCCCGGACGCCCACCGAACAACGCGGTCAGCGTGCAAATGATGAACGCACCGTAAAGCCCCATCAGCGGGTTGAGATGGGCAACCAGCGCAAAGGCAATGCACTCGGGCACCAGCGCGAAGGATGTGGTGAGCCCGGCCAGGACTTCGGCACGCATACGGATAGTTTTCATGGTTTACCTGAGCGGCGTTCCGTGGAGGAAGCGCAAAAAAGTGGGCATATTACGCAAACCTTTAGCGACCGACCACCGCGGCAGGCCCCTGATGCAAGCCCGCTGATGATTGGCACACCCTCAAAACAACAAGGAATTACCCCATGCAACGCAATGGAACGCTGCTCTGCACAGGACTTCTGCTGGTCAGTTCAGTCGCGTTTGCCGAGGACAACTCTGCCGCCCTTGATACGTTGGTGCAGACAGAAGCGCGCAAGGTGATGCAGGAAAACAACATCACGGGCCTGTCCATCGCCATCACCCGTCACGGTAAGCAACAGTTCTACAATTATGGCGTTGCCTCAAAGGCCACGGGCCAGCCGGTGTCCAGCGATACGCTGTTCGAGCTCGGCTCGATCAGCAAAACCTTCACCGCCACGCTGGCCACCTGGGCGCAAGCCAACGGGCGATTGTCATTGACGCAAAGCATCGACACCTACATGCCGCCGTTGCGCGACACGCGCCTGGGCAAAATACCGGTGTTCCATCTGGGCACGCACACGGCGGGCGGCTTCCCGATTCAGGTGCCCGAAAAAGTGCAGAACACCCGGCAACTGATGGACTATTTCAAGGCCTGGCAGCCCGAATACCTGCCCGGGACGCATCGCACCTACGCCAACCCCAGTATTGGCCTGCTGGGAGTGATCGCCGCGCGCAGCATGAACATGCCATTTCAAGAGGCGATGCAACAACGCCTGTTCCCGGCACTGGGCCTGAATAGCACCTACGTCAACGTGCCCGACGACAAACAGACGCTTTACGCGCAGGGCTATAACACGCTCGACGAACCGGTCAGGGTCAACCCCGGCATACTGGCCGCCGAAGCCTATGGCGTGAAATCCAGCAGCCGCGACCTGATCCGTTTTGTCGAAGCCAACATCGGCCTCGGCCAGTACGACGCACCACTGCAACGCGCGCTCAGCGACACGCGGATCGGTTATTTCAAGGTTGGCGGCATGACTCAGGACCTGGCTTGGGAGCAGTATCCGACGCCGATTCATCTGGACGTGCTGCTTGCGGGCAATGCCAGCGCAATGCTGAACACGCAGAAGGCTGACGCTATCGAACCGCCGCTGGCAGCTCAGCCCACCGCCTGGGTCAACAAGACCGGCTCAACCAACGGTTTTGGCGGCTACGTGGCGTTCATAGCGCAGAAGCAACTCGGCATCGTGATCCTGGCCAACAAAAACTACCCGAACGAAGAGCGGGTCAAGCTGGCCTACCGGATTCTGCAACACGCCGAGCCGCTCAACTGAACAGCCCTGTGCCGCCGCCCGATTCGATGTCCAGCAGCTTGCGCTTGCGCTCGACACCCCAGCGATAACCGGACAACGAGCCATCACTGCGCACCACCCGGTGGCAGGGAATGGCCACCGCCAGCTTGTTGGCACCGCAGGCATTGGCGACGGCCCGAACTGCGCTGGGCATACCCAATTGCCGCGCGATTTCGGTGTAAGTGGCGGTCGATCCGGCCGGGATGTCTCTGAGCGCCTGCCATACCCGCTCCTGAAATACCGTGCCACGGATGTCCAACGGCAGCGTGAGACCGGTCGCTGGCGATTGAACAAAGCCGACGACGGTCGCAATCAGCGCTTCAAACTGTGCGTCTGCGCCGATCAGGTTGGCGTTGGGAAACTGGTCCTGAAAACCCTGAATCAGTGCATCGGGGTCATCCCCGAGGGAAATCGCGCAGATCCCCTTGCGGCTGGTCGCCACCAGAATCGACCCTAGCGAACTTTCACCCAACGCGAATCTGATATCGATGTTGGCGCCGCCGGCCCGGTATTCGGAAGGTTTCATGCCGAGCATGTTCTGCGAAGCCTCATAGAAACGACTGTTGGAGTTGTAGCCCGCCTCGTACAGCGCACTGGTGATGGTCACGCCCCGGGAAAGCTGGGCCTGCACCCGCGAGCGCATGGAAGCAGCGCCATAAGCCTTGGGCGTGAGCCCGGTAATTTTCTTGAACGTGCGGTGAAAATGAAAGCTGCTCATCCCGACCGCTTCTGCCAGCTCGGCCAGGTTAGGCATCGAATCGCAGGCGTCTATCGCTCTGCACGCGTCAGAGACTGCCGCCGCGTGCTTGAGATCGACGCTTTGCTGATCCTCAGCGCTGCGCATGGAGGGCCGAAAACCGGCGGCTTCGGCCTGGCTTGCACTGTCAAAGAACACGACATTTTCCGGCCGTGGCAGCCTGCTCGGGCTGCCGGGTGTGCAATAGACACCGGTCGTGCGCACCGCGTAGACAAAATCAGCACTCACCGCAGAACCAGAGCGGCGGTTGAGCAAAATATCCCAGCGCGGGTCATCTTCAGTACGCAGTGCCTGCTCTGGCGCCGAGGCGTTGATGCTGTCCATGTGTTGCCCTGCCTTGAGTTTCAGTGAGCCTATCCCTGTCAGCGCTGATAAGCACCCCGAGTCTTGCTTTCAAATTCACAACGGCACAGAAAAAAGCGCCAAGCGTAAAAATCAGCCAGCTGAACCTGACCTGAACAAGCTGCCAAAAAAGAGACGCAGACAAAAAACAACTACCCGCATTCAAGAATGAGTATCATTATGTTACGCAGTGTTTCCAGCTGATGGCTCGTCGAAACACCTTCACCCTTTAGTCTCGACCCGGTGGGATATGCTCGTTCCGTTTTTGATCATGCTGCGCGAAGGCATCGAAGCCGCCCTCATTGTTGGCATCATCGCCAGCTACCTGAAACAGACCGGCCGCGGCGAGTGGATGCCTGCGGTGTGGGTTGGCGTGTTCCTCGCCGCCGCCCTTTCGCTGTTCGTCGGTGGCGGGCTGGAATTGATGAGCGCTGAATTCCCGCAAAAGCAGCAGGAATTGTTCGAAGGCATTGTCGGCCTTATTGCCGTGGGCATTCTCAGTTCGATGGTGTTCTGGATGCGCAAAGTGGCGCGCTCGATCAAGCACGCGCTGCACGAATCACTGGACGCCGCCCTCGCCGGCTCGAAAAACCAGACCTACGCGCTGATCGCCATGGTGTTCTTCGCCGTGGCCCGCGAAGGGCTGGAAACCGTGTTTTTTCTGCTTGCCGTGTTTCAACAGAGCGAAGGCTCAAGTGCGCCACTCGGTGCCCTGCTCGGCCTGTTGCTGGCCGTCGGTTTCGGCGTGGCTATCTACAGCGGCAGCATGCGCCTGAACCTGGGCCTGTTTTTCCGCTGGACCGGGCTGTTCATTCTGGTCGTGGCGGCGGGCATCCTGGCCAACTCTGTGCAGGCGCTGCATGAAGCCGGCGTGTGGAATCACCTGCAAGGCGTGGTGTTCGACATCAGCGCGCTGCTGCCGATGGACGGCCCGGCAGGCTCGGTACTGGCCGGCATGTTCGGTTATCAGGATGCGCCGACGGTCAGCACCCTGAGCGTTTATCTGATCTACCTGATCGGGGCACTGGTGCTGTTTTTCATGCCGCACACCCCGAAGGCCGGCAAGCCGGTCCAGCCACACCCATCTTCTGTTACGAACGAATAAGGGCACCCATGTCTAACCGTCCCTCAGGGCTTTGCGAGAAAGCCAGGCCGCCCCGTGTCCTGCGATTGGCCGTCGCCGGCTCAGTGATCCTGATGATTGCCGCAGGCGGGCTGTTCTACTACGCCTCGCAAGTGGCCGCCAAAAAACGCGCAGCCAATGCCGGCACTGAAACCGTGGTCAACATTCACGCGCACAATTGCGAACCGAATGCCCTGACCGTGGCCGCTGGCAAGAATGCCTTCCGTATCGTCAACCGCTCCGAGCGGGCCGTTGAGTGGGAAATTCTCGACGGTGTGCTAGTGATCGAAGAGCGGGAAAACATCGCGCCTGGCCTGAGCCAGGTGATCAACGCCAACCTCGCACCGGGCGATTACGCCATCACCTGCGGCCTGCTCAGCAACCCGCGCGGCACTTTGCACGTGACACCGACCGCCGAGTCCGACGCCAAGGCCAAGGCGCGCCCGTCGATGACCGCGTTCATCGGCCCGCTTTCCGAATACCGCGTGTACCTGAGCCTGCAAGGTTCGGCGCTGATCAAAGCCGTGACCGCCCTGCAACAGGCCATTGACGCCGGCGACCTGAGCGCTGCGCAGGCGGCTTACCTGCCCGCCCGCGCAGCCTATCAGCGCATTGCACCTGCCGCACAGCGCCTGTCAGAACTGGACAATGCCATCAACGCGCGCGCCGATTACTACGAAAAGCGCGAGCAGGATCCGGGCTTTACCGGCTTCCACCGCGTCGAATACGCGCTGTTCGAGCAATGCAGCGTCGAGGGACTGTCGCCGGTGGCGCAGCGTCTGCAAAGCGATGTCACCCAGCTCAAGAAACAGCTGATGGCGCAATCACTGACACCCGAGCAATTGCCTGCCATCGCCACACGCACGATGCGCAGCCTGGCGGACGTGCGCAGCAATGGCGAAGAAGAGCGCTACAGCCACAGCGACCTCAACGGCTTTGCCGCCAATCTGGACGGCACGCGCAAGATTGTCGATCTGCTGCGTCCCTTGCTGACGCGTAGCGCAGGCGAGCTGTTGCAGAAAATCGATGCGGCAACTGCTGACCTGGACACCACGCTGAATGCGCTCGCCACCGCTGACGGCTATCGCCCTTACGATCAGGTGGACGCCACGCAGCGCCAGCAGATCACGGCCAAGGCTGGCGCACTGGCCGATGCACTCGGCGACATCGATTCGGCACTCGGCCTTTCTGACCTCTGATCCACCGGAGCACCGTACACCACGATGAAAACCCCAGACAGCAATCCAGACGCCACTAACGCCCCTGTTTCCCTGCAGCGTCGCCGTGTCCTGATGGGCCTCGGTGCCGCAGGTGCCGCGCTGGCTGGCAGCAGCCTGAGCGGCAACGTGCTGGCCGCCGCGCCTGCGCAGGTCACCGAAGCACCGAACAGCGAAAAGACACAGGACCACAACGACTTCCACGGCCTGCACCAGACCGGCATCGTCAACCCGCGCCCGGCCGCCGGCATGCTGGTGGCATTCGATGTGCTGGCCGCCGACCGTGACGACCTGGAACGCCTGTTTCGCACGCTGAACGAACGCATCGCGTTCCTGATGACCGGTGGCCCGGTGCCGGAGATCGACCCGAAACTGCCGCCGCCGGACTCAGGCATTCTCGGCCCGATCGTTACCCCGGATAATCTGACCATTACCGTGTCAGTGGGCGAGTCGCTGTTCGATGAGCGTTTTGGTCTGGCTGCGCTGAAGCCCCTACGCCTGAGCCGCATGACCGGCTTTCCCAATGACGCGCTGGACCCGGCCAGCTGCCACGGCGATTTGAGCATTCAGTTCTGCGCCAACACCGCTGACAGCAACATTCACGCCCTGCGCGACATCGTCAAGAACCTGCCCGACCTGCTGCTGGTGCGCTGGAAACAGGAAGGCACCGTGCCGCCCCAGGCACCGAAAAAACCCGGCCAGCCGGCGGAAAGCGCACGCAACTTTCTGGGCTTCCGAGATGGCTCGGCCAATCCGGATTCCAACAACCAGAAGACCATGAACGAACTGGTCTGGGTGCAACCGGGCAGCGACGAGCCGGCGTGGGCCGCCAACGGCAGCTATCAGGCGGTGCGCATCATCCGCAACTTCGTCGAACGCTGGGACCGCACGCCGCTGCAGGAACAGGAGTCGATCTTCGGCCGCAGCAAAACCACTGGTGCGCCCATGGACGGCAAGGTCGAGAGCGATGTGCCCAACTACGCGGCTGACCCCGAAGGCAAGAAAACCCGGCTGGATTCGCACATCCGCCTGGCCAACCCCCGTACTGCCGAAAGCCAGCGCAACCTGATCCTGCGTCGCCCGTTCAACTATTCCAACGGGGTGAACAAGAACGGCCAGCTGGACATGGGCCTGCTGTTCATCTGCTACCAGGCCGACCTGGAAAAAGGCTTTATCACCGTCCAGAGCCGCCTCAACGGCGAACCGCTTGAGGAATACCTCAAACCGGTCGGTGGCGGCTACTTCTTCACCCTGCCGGGGGTAACCGGCGAACAGGATTTCATCGGTCGCTCGTTGCTGGCGGCTGCATCGTCCACTCAAACCGCATGACCTACCCACTCCCGACCCGGAAGACACCCATGAAAAAGACGCCTCTGGCTTTGCTCCTGACGCTTGGCCTGCTTCAGACCCCGCTGTCCGCCTTCGCCGCCACCGCGCCGCTGGACCTGGTAGGCCCGGTTTCGGATTACAAAATCTACGTGACCGAGAACATCGAAGAACTGGTCAGCCACACCCAGAAGTTCACCGATGCGGTAAAGAAAGGCGACATCGCAACCGCTAAAAAACTGTACGCCCCGACTCGCGTGTATTACGAGTCGGTCGAGCCGATTGCCGAGCTGTTCAGTGACCTGGATGCCTCGATTGACTCGCGCGTCGACGACCACGAAAAAGGCGTGACGGCTGAAGACTTCACCGGCTTCCATCGCCTGGAATATGCACTGTTCTCGCAGAACTCCACCAAGGACCAGGGCCCGATTGCCGACAAGCTGTTGAGCGACGTCAAGGACCTGGAAAAGCGCGTGGCCGAGCTGACCTTCCCGCCTGAAAAAGTCGTCGGCGGCGCAGCAGCGCTGCTGGAAGAAGTGGCCGCGACCAAGATTTCCGGTGAAGAAGACCGTTACAGCCACACCGACCTGTACGACTTCCAGGGCAACATCGACGGCGCGAAGAAAATCGTCGACCTGTTCCGCCCGCAAATAGAGCAGCAGGACAAGGCCTTCAGCGCCAAAGTCGACAAGAACTTCGCCACCGTGGACAAGATCCTGGGCAAGTACAAGACCAAGGACGGTGGCTTTGAAACCTACGACAAGGTCAAGGAAAACGACCGCAAAGCCCTGGTCGGCCCGGTCAACACCCTGGCCGAAGACCTCTCGACCCTGCGCGGAAAACTGGGCCTGAACTGAGCTGAGGCGCCCCAAGAATGGGTTTTCTGCCCGGAGGGCGTGGGAGCGAAGCGTCGCCCTGCGCCCCTAGATCCCGCTGAACCAGTTGTAGCCCTGATCTTCCCAGTACCCGCCGGGGTTTTCGTTACTGACGAAAATCTCGACGATGTGCTTGGGGTTCTTGAAGCCCAGTTTGGTCGGCACCCGCACGCGCAGCGGGTAACCGTAGTCCGGAGGCAGCGCGACTTCGCCGAAGTCCAGCGCCAGCAGGGTCTGCGGGTGCAGCGCGGTGGGCATGTCCAAACTTGAGTAATAGCGGTCGGCGCACTTGAAGCCGACGAAGCGCGCCGTAGTATCCGCTCCGATGTACTCCAGAAACGTTTTCAGCGGCACACCGCCCCACTGCCCTATCGCGCTCCAGCCTTCAATGCAGATCAGCCGCGTGATGTCCGTGCGTTGCGGCAATTTGCGCAGCGCGTCTATCGTCCACGGCTGCTTGTCGCGTACCAGCCCGGACACCGCCAGCCGATACTCGGCAAGCTCCAGCTCAGGCACGTTGTATTCAGGGTAAAACGCATTGAACGGGAACGGGTTGGTCAACTGCGCCTTGGTATAAGTCGGGGCCAGTTTCTGGCCGTTGAACAGCCAGGCCTGAACCCGGTCGTTCCAGCGCGACATGGCCCACAGCACCTTGTCCACCTGATCACCGTCCTGCAGATTACAGCCGGTGAGCATCGACATAGCGCCTACGGTCAGCCCTGCGCGCAGGAACGAACGACGCTGGATATCGATCAGTTGGCTCTGCTGTGCAGGCTCCAGGCGAATACGCTGGGTGATGCGTTTACGAGGTTCGTTCATGGTTGAGCAGTTCCATCTTCGTTCGGCTGGCGGCCGCCGGTAATCATCGGTAACAAGGTACTGGGCACCAGCACGACCAACACCAGGTGAACCACGACAAACGCGCCGATCGCCGTCATCGCGCCAAAATGCACCCAGCGGGCAAAATCAAAACCGCCCAGCAAGGCAACCAGCCCCTGAAACTGCACCGGTTTCCAGATGGCCAGACCGGACACCACGACCAACACGCCCATAATCAACACCAGCCAGTACATCAAGCGTTGCACCGCGTTGTACTGACCTTTGACGTGGGCCAGGCGAAAATGCAGCGCGTCACTCATGTCGCGCTTTACCTCGGACGGCCGAACCGGCAACAGATCTCGCCTGAAATGGCGACTGAACACGCCGTACAGCACATAAATCAGGCCATTGACGACCAACAGCCACATCACCGCAAAGTGCCAAGCGATGGAGCCGCCCAGCCAGCCGCCGAGTGTCAGGAATTTGGGGAACGTGAATGGCATCAATGGCGATGCGTTATAAATGGCCCAGCCGCTCATGAACATGCAGACCATGCCCACGGCATTGACCCAATGCGTCAGGCGCACCGGCCACGGATGAATGGGGCGGGTTTTCATGCGCAGATCCCTCTAGATCAGGTGTAACCGAGGGTGTCAGCAGCAGCCTGCCACTGACAGCCTCGGCTGCGATTACATCGGCGGGGTAAAACCGTCCTTGCCGACTGCGACACCGCGTGCCGACTTGCCGTCATCGGCCGGGAACAGCACAACCTTGGCACCTTTGGTCAGTTGTTCTTTTTTGCCAGGCTCAACGTAGGCAATGGGCACGTCTTCCGGCACCACCAGCTTCTTCTCGCCACCTTCATATTTGACGGTCAGGGTGCGGCCGTTGGCTTTGGACAGGGTGCCCACGGTGCCATTGGTCATGGTGCCGGTGCTGCCGTCGGCATTTTCCCAGCCGTAGTGACCTTCACCGCTGCCTTTCAGGCTTGCTTCAAAGACCGTGACTTCCAGCGCTTTCAGCGTGCCGTCAGCCTGAGGAATTGCCGCAGAACCGACAAAGCTGTCGGCCTTGATCGACTCCAGGTCAGCCTTGGAAACCAGGCGAATGCCGGTCTTGTCAGTCAGTTGAATACTCTGATGCTCACCCGCACGGGTGGTGAAGTTCAACGTGTCGGCCTGAACGCTGTCAACCGTGCCGCGCATCGGCTTGACAACCTTCATGTCAGCAGCCTGAGTCATGACAGCAGCGCTGAGCAACAGCAGGCCGAACGTAGTAGAGAGTGCAGTCTTCATCGGTACTTCCTTGGCAGTTGATATCTGAAACCCATCCTTGCACCGCTACCGGCACCGCAGAATGACCGGGCAATGACATTTTTGTCATTCGCCGGACACCCCGTCGGCAACTGGTTAGACTTCGGCATCGGTGCACCGAGGGTGCCTGCAAAAGCGTAGCGGACAAAACGATGCATATCCTGCTGATTGAAGACGACACCAAGACCGGCGAGTACCTGAAGAAGGGCCTGGGCGAATCCGGCTATAAGGTGGACTGGACCCAGCACGGCGCCGACGGCCTGCACCTGGCGCTGGAAAACCGCTACGACCTGATCGTGCTGGACGTGATGTTGCCCGGTATCGACGGCTGGCAGATCATCGAAGTGCTGCGCGCCCGGCAGGACGTGCCGGTGTTGTTCCTGACCGCCCGCGATCAATTGCAGGACCGGATTCGCGGCCTGGAGCTGGGCGCCGACGATTACCTGGTCAAGCCGTTTTCCTTCACTGAACTGCTGCTGCGCATTCGCACCATCCTGCGCCGTGGCGTGGTGCGCGAGGCCGATCACTTTCATCTGGCCGACCTGGAACTCGACCTGTTGCGCCGCCGCGTGACACGTCAGCAACAGGTCATCGTGCTGACCAACAAGGAGTTCGCCCTGCTGCACCTTTTGTTGCGCCGCGAAGGCGATGTGCTGTCACGGGCACAGATTGCCTCGGAAGTCTGGGACATGAATTTCGACAGCGACACCAATGTAGTGGACGTCGCCATCAAGCGCCTGCGCAGCAAGGTCGACCTGCCCTACCCGGTCAAGCTCATTCACACCGTGCGCGGCATCGGTTATGTGTGCGAGGTGCGGCCATGCGACGCCAGCCTTCCCTGACCCTGCGCTCGACCCTGGCCTTTGCGCTGGTGGCAATGCTCACGGTCAGCGGCGCAGGCCTTTATCTCTACCAGTCCATCGAACAGACGGTGCTGCAACGCAGCGACCACGCGGTCCTGGCGCGGCTCGATCACTTTCGCAAACTGCTGCGCTACGACCTGACGATGGACAACCTCAAAGGCAGCCCGCAACTGTTCGAGAACATGCTCGACAGCGAGGAAGACATCTTTATTATCGGCGAGCCAGGCAAGCCGCCGGTGGTTTCGGTCAACCCGCAACACGCACCGCTGCCGGACTTGCCGACGGTTGCCCAGGATCAGCCGCTGCGGGTCGATGACCTGCGCAGCGGCATGAGTCTGCAAGGCGTGCCGTTGCGCGCGGCGGCGGCGCAAGTCATGTCCAACGGCGTCGAAGTGCGCTTGCAGGCCGCGCACCTGATGGTCAAGGAAATGGCCATGCTCGCCAGCTTCCGCCAGAGCATTTACATCGCCGTGGCACTGGCGTTTCTGATCACCGCCGTGCTGGGTTACGTACTGCTGCGACGCGGTCTGCGCCCGTTGCGCAAAATGGCCGCGCACGCTGCAGCGATCACCCCGGCCAGCCTGCACAAACGCCTGGACAGTCACGACACGCCTGTCGAGTTGCAGCAGTTGAGCAATGCCTTCAATGCCATGCTCGACCGGATTGACGACGGTTATCGACGCCTGATGCAGTTCTCCGCCGATCTGGCCCACGAGATCCGCACGCCGGTTGGCTCGCTGATGGGCCATTGCCAGGTGGCGCTGCGTCAGGACCGCAGCGTCGATGAATACCAGGCATTGCTGGCTTCCAATCTGGAAGAGCTGGAGCGCATCTCGCGGCTGGTCGAAAGCATTCTGTTTCTGGCCAGGGCGGACGAGGCGCAAGCGGCCCTGGAACGCCAGCCGCTCGACCTGCACGATGAATTGCAGCGCGTGGCCGGTTATTTCGAGGGCCTGGCCGACGAGCGCAATCTGAAGTTGAGCCCCAGTGGGCGAGGTACGCTGCTGGCCGATCCGATATTGCTGCGTCGCGCCCTGAGCAACCTGGTGGCCAACGCCATCCGTTATGCGGATGAAGACAGCGAGATTCTGATTCGTGTAGTGACCGTTGATCAGCAGTGGCGAATCGAAGTGGAAAACCAGGGGCCGGTGCTGCCACACGCCACCCTGGCCCGGCTGTTCGACCGCTTTTATCGTGGCGACGCCTCGCGCCATGAACGCTCAGACTCCAACGGCCTGGGGCTGGCCATCGTCACGGCAATCATGCACCTGCATGGCGGGTGTGTCGAAGTGGCGCAACCGGCTGTCGGCAGGATTTGTTTCAGTCTGGTGTTTCCGGCGGCCTGATCAACCGCCGGGTCACGATCAGGACTTCTTGTCGTGAGCGATTGCCAGCTTGTAGAACGTCGCCGAACCGCCCTCGGTGGTGTAGCCGGTATTGTCCTGGGTATAGACCCCTGCCTTGAAGTAGAACAGTTTGCTGCTCCAGGCCGAATCAAGCTTGGCGTACCAGACCGCGTCGAAAGCACTGACCGTCAGATCGCCGGAAGGCGACAGGTTGATGGTATAGCTGAACTGCTGATCAAGTGGCACACCCTGCGCGATGGTAATCACCTCGATTTCAGAATCCGGCGTACGACGGAATTTGGCGACGATATTGCCGGTTTTCAGTTTTTCCTTGTACTGATACTCCACCTTCAGCAACGGCTCGGTGCTCTGGTAGCAGTGAATCTGCCCGATCACGATTTTGCCGGTGGAAGGCACCTGATCGACTTCCAGCGTAGCGCGCAGAAAATTGTCGGCGCTCGAATAGGCCCAGTTGAAGACTCTGCCATCGGACGTCGTCTCGCGTAACTCGGAGCGCGGGTACTTGGCGTTCTCTGTCGTTGAACCGGTCACCGGTGCCCAGAAAAACAGCGTGTCCCCGGATTGAAAATAACCGTCCCGATACCCCTTGAGCAGCTTGGGCGTTTCGATGATGGTGGCGGGATCTCCGACAGGTACGGACAAATTCCAGGTGGCAAGATCGATCATGGGTTGCTCGCAAGGTACGCATCCGTACCGGCAAATAGGGCTCTGGAATGGGCGTGCTGGCCCGTTCCGTTCAAGCAGACTATCGGCTGAATCGTTTATTTTTTAAACAGCGCCGACAACTCGATGACGCCAAAAAACTGCCTGAAAAACCCAAATGCCACTATTTTGATGCCAATTTACCAATTGCGGCCAAGTGCCAGCTATAGGCTGCAGGTGCCGATTTATCTGCACGCGTCGATTCGGGTGCTGCGTCATTTTTTTGGAAGGAACATCACAAAACAGCCTGAACAAAGTGCTTATTTCCGACGAGCGGTAGAAACTATTTATCGGGGGCTTGCAATCAGTTAGGAGAGAAAACATTCTGACTCAATAGGCTACTTTTTCAGTCATCCTCAGATTCGGGATTGTCGCTATGGAGCTGGTCTGGGCAACATCATCGTTCAAGATTGCCGGTCATTCGTACGCAGGATTTCCAATCCTGCTTTGGGACAGCATGGCTAGCTGTGCGCCCGTCAATGAATTCCTTCGCGCTTCGTTGCTCAGGTGTCAACGCCAACTAAAAAGTGACCCCCTTCCGTGCTAAATCGCCAACTTAGTTTTGACCCCCCTCGGGTTCATATTTTCGAGCCGGTTCGGCCCGAGAAGATTTGGTTCCTGCTTTGCGCTTGTCCTTGAGTCGATAGCTTTCACCTGTCATCTGCACGATATGGGCATGATGTAACAGCCTGTCCAGCATGGCCGCTGTCAGTGTTTGATCATCCGCAAAGGTTCCGGCCCACTGGGTAAACGGCAAGTTACTCGTGAGGATCAGGCTGCCTTGCTCGTAGCGCTTGGCGACAACATTGAAGAACAGGTTGGCTTCATCACGACCAAACGGCAGGTAGCCGATTTCATCGATGACCAACAACCCAGGGGCCATCACCACACGACTGAAGTATTCCTTGAGCCGTTCCTGGCGGTGCGCAGCGGTCAGTTGCAGCATCAAGTCAGCCGCCGTGACGAAGCGGGTTTTGATACCGGCCATCACTGCCCGGTAGGCCAGGGCGATAGCCAGGTGGCTCTTGCCTACACCACTAGGCCCCAGGAACACGATGTTCTCGGCACGTCCAACAAAACTCAGTGCTGCCAGCTCCTGGAGCTGTGCCCGGGGGACGCCGGTGGCAAACGCGAAGTCGTATTGCTCCAGCGTTTTCACAGCGGGCAGCGCGGCAGTTTTCAGCAGGGCCTGTCGAGAGCGTTCACTTCGGGCATCGGTCTCGGCAGCCAGCAGCTTTTCGAGGAAGTCGGCAAAGCTGTCTTCGCCGCTTGCTGCTTGTTGGGCCAGGTGCGGCCAGTCCACCCCGACGCGCTCAAGCTTTAGCCCCTTGCATAGTTCTGTCAGGCGAGCATGTTGAAGGTTCATGCTCTCACCTCCAGCAGTTGCTCATAAACCGACAGCGGATGCTGCAAGCTCTCGTACGGCAGGACCCGTCCCAGGCGTAGGCCTTGGGCGGGTTGTGGGCGCAGGCTCTGTGTTGGCAGTGGTAATAGTACCTGCTGCTCTTGGGCCAGACGTACCGCCGGTTGAACACCCGTCGTGCCGTGAATCCGCTGATGAGCGACTTCGTCGAGCCATTGGCCGATATGTGCGTTGGCCGTCACCACATCCAGCGTCAGACCCGCACTCTTGAGCGTAGCGGCCAACGGGGTAATGAAACTGCCCTTCAGATACCCGTTGAAGCGCTCAACCTTGCCCTTGGTCTGGGCACGGTAAGGGCGGCAGACCTTGGGAATAAAACCAAACTCATCGGCCAGCGCAGCCAATCGGGGATGCCAACGGTGCTGGCCCTCCCCAAAAGCATCTCGCTCGGTGATGATGGTTCCGGCGTTATCAAACAATGCCTGCTCGGGCACGCCGCCAAAGTAAGCGAACGCCTCCCGAAGCCCTGTCAGCCAGGCTTCGCTGTCCTCTCGCTCGGAGAAACGGACAAAGCTTGCTCGACTAAAACCAAGTGTCGCCACGAACGCCTTAAGCGGCTGACGGCCTCGTCGAATGGTGGTGAAGTCCACCTGTATCTGCTTGCCGGGCAGTGTCTCGAAACGTACCACCGGCTCTTCTGCCTTACGTTTGAAGGGGCGAATATAAGCCTTCAGACGACTGACGCCGCCGCTGTACCCCAATGCCGTGATCTCACGCAGCAGGACGGTCGCCGGAATCCAGTGTGGGCGCGCCGCCTCAATACGCTCGTGCAGGTAGTCCTTGAAGGGGTCGATTTTGCACGGACGTGCGGGTCTCACCTTGTCACTGGGTAGCGACCGGGCCTTTCGCAGGTACTTGCGCACGGTGTTACGCGAAATACCCAGCTCACGGGCGATGAATTTGATGCCATGGCCCTGACGGGCCAACACTTTAATTTCCACAGACTGCTCCTGGGTCAACATATTGGCAGCTCAAAGCCGCCAGTTTTACCCAGGGGGGTCAATTCTAGGTTGGCGTTAGGGGGTCATTTTTACAGTGGCGGTGACACTCAGGGGAGAGATTGGCTCAAGGAGGTCATGGGAAAGTACAGGCCGGGCTCTTTACGATTACTTCAGCTTTCTCCAGGCGCATAGTCTCCACTGGAAGGACGTTGATCGTGGCGAGAAAAAGGATCTTGTCACCGGTTATAGGGATTACTGCCGGGATACATGCAGCCTTGCCACCTCAACGATACGGCAACGCGTGAGATATGTTTGTGAGTTTTACGACTTCTCATTAAAAAACAAATGGACTGAGAAGTTACCTTACAATGAAGTTTCGCGAGAGGTAAAATCCCGTTCTTTCAACTCTAGTCGTCATCCAATAGCGTCGAAAACAGTGCTCGTTAAAGACGTGCTGCCGGTGCTAACCAAGAGTCTGCCACGCTTCCTCAGAATGAGTGAAGTTAAAGAACTTCTGACACACGCCCAGAACCCCCACCATCGCATGATGATTCGGTTCGCTCTACATACAGGGATGCGCCAAGACGAGATCGCGTCGTTTCCCACTGCATACGTGTTTAACCCAGAAAAAGGGAAAAACACTTCACGCAACATTCAAATCCGCCTCGACCCTCGTGATGGAACAGGCATGCGTACCAAGAGAAGCAAGATGCGGGACATCTTCATCAGCAGACGATTCATGCTAGAACTCCATGCGTACCTGACGAAGATGCGTGGAGAACGATCCACACTGGCGAATTCCAATGCTAAGGAGCTTTTTCTGAATCACAGAGGCGAGCCTTATGCAGATTTCGGTAAAAGCATATGCCGAACAATACGCAATATCGGCAAGAAAGTCAGCATAGTCGTAAGCACGCATATGCTACGCCATACCTATGCTACGCAAACGCTTTTATCGCTACAGAAAAACAGCGAAATCGAGCCTCTGGTTTTCTTGCAAAGACAGCTCGGTCACAGCTCGATTCAAACTACAATGGTTTACTTGCATCTAGTCAACGCCTTAGCCGATGAAGCAGTTCTTGCGTATGACGACGAGTTAGCAAATCTTAGTGAGGTTGCATGACAGGTAAGAAGAAGACCTTCATAACGACGGATCTTTCCATTCCGGCCGTCAACCATAACTTTAGCACTGAGAATCAAACGCTCAAATTAACCGATCGGTTTCCGCCAGAAGTGACTCGAGTTGATATTGGTAAAAATGCCACGCGCATGAGGTGGATTGATTTTGAAAGATGGTATCGAGCTGACATTGATGAAATTGCGTACGCGTGTCAACGACAGATTGAACGATTTGTTGCAAGGCAAGATCGCGACATTGAGCCATCCACCGTTGCAAGCCTCTGCAAAGGTGGTTTAAGACACTTTCTAGACTACGTCATGCTGCGTGCTAAGGCTTACGAGCGTGAGTTGCGTCTGGCAGATGTTGATCGAAGTCTAATTGATGGATTTCTTGGTTATCTGAACGATCTGGCAATAAGCAGACAGTCCCAGCGATCCAACTTCACAGCTGCCAAGTCAATTTTAATGGCTTTATGTGCTCGTGGTCTGATTGCATATGTTGATTCTGGAGACCATGCCACGTTCCCAAAAAACCCTTTTCCAAACACTCCAAAAACAGATGGGCCGTCGCCTATTCCCAAGCGTCAACGTCAAGAAGTAGCGGCTGCGTTGAAATTAGCAACCGCGCCTATTTGGAAGGATGATGTAGTTATCACGAGCTCTTTACTCTCGTATGCGTTGTTAACGATTGCTCTGCACACCGGCCGTAACACAACTCCACTGCTGGAAATGGATAGAAACTGCCTGCGGGCACATCCTAAAGACAATCTTACTTTTCTAGTGCTCTGGAAGCGCAGAGGCCACACGTCATACAAATCTACACTTCGTTCCCCACCTCCACAAGATCGAGCGCTTGAGTCCATTCCGACCGTTAGAACAAACATCGAACAACTCATACGCAGAGTTCTGCACCTGACCAGTGGCCTGCTCAGCGACGCACCGGAGGACATCGCCAATCGCGCCTGGATTTATCGTGGACAGGCTGCGTCCGCACGGGGAAAGGTAGTCGAGCTAAACGATGCCATGCTGAAATTCGCGATTCAGAAACTAGTTAAGGAGTATGACCTTAAGGACACAGATGGAAAGCCATTGCAGCTGAATGTTTCTAGACTGCGCAAAACATTTGCAAACCGTATTTATGAATTGCTTGGCGGAAATATTCAACTTACCGCAATTGCACTAGGCAATACACCCGCTGTGACAGAGCAAGACTATCTAAGGCCAACCACCGAATCCAAGCGAAACTGGAAGTTTATGGGCGAGTTTTTAGTTCGGGAACTCATGACCAAAACTATTGGTGCAACGTTTCACCCCACCCCCGTTGGAAAATGCAGAGATCCTGAAGAAGGCCAGTTCGCACCAAAATCTAGCGGAGGGGTATGTTTTTCCTTCCTCAACTGCGTGCGCTGCAAGCATTACGCGGTGACAGCTGACGATCTTTACAAGCTGTTCAGCTTTTACTATCGAATTTATTCTGAACGATCGAGCATAGGCAAGATACGTTGGGAGAAAGAACTAAGCCATATCCCTCGCCTTATCGACAACTACATCATCGAAGAAGGTTTGCGCAGGAAAATATTTAAACCTGAAGAGGTCGAGATAGCGCGAACTCGCGCCAGAAATACTCCGCACCCGTTTTGGACCTGCGATGCATTGAACTCATTAGAGGCATTTCTTTGAACGCAAGTATTGATGACCCAAATCTAGATGACCACTGGGAGCAATCTTTCCCTGTCAATATCGAGCAAATCCCTGCCAATGAGCGTGATCTAACTATCATAAGCGCTATCAAGGTCGAAGGTTTATGGGTAGTCACTAGCCGATTGGGTGACTCAACGTGGAGATTAAACGGATTTCCATCGAACGTTCCCTACCACGCTAGGGAAGTCGATTTCAACAGACTTCCTATTGAGTTCCAACCTGTTATTAAGGAGGCGCTGCAAAAATAGCCAACTGTCCCCACCCTTGGCACACTAAGTTCCTTCAACCAGCCTCCCTCTCCGTGAGCGTTACGCGCGTGCAGAAAACCTTCTCCGAACTCGAATATACCGTATCCGATCCACGAACCCCACATTTCAAGCCACTGGCTGACGCCTGATGCTGTGCTCCCGTTTTCTTTCAGGAGCCAGCACCATGATGCGACCCGACGCCAAAGTCGAGAAAGTCTACCTCTATCCCAAACCCGTGGATTTCAGAAAATCCATCGATGGCTTAGCTGCTTTGGTCGAGTTGGATATTAAAGTGGCGGTCTTTGATCCGGTGCTCTTTGTCTTTCTCAACAAATCCCGGAATCGAGTGAAGATTTTGTATTGGGAGCGTAACGGCTTCTGCCTTTGGCTCAAGCGTCTCGAGTCCGAGCGTTTCAAAATCTCGCCAGATGATGTCGACGAAGCCATTGTGCTGACGGTTCAGGAATTGAATTGGCTGCTGGATGGATTTGATCTGTGGCGCAACCGTCCTCATAAGATTTTGACTCCAAGGTTTGTTGCCTGACGGGTATAATCCAGGGCATGCGACCATTGCCCGACAACCTTCCTGACGATCCCGTATTGCTCAAACAGATGCTGCTTGAGAGCTACGAAGCACGCTCGCGCGAACAGGAAGTTAAAGACGCCTACGCCACTCACATCGTTGATCTCAAAGAGCAGATCAAGCTGCTGCGTGACCGTATTTTTGGTCGAAAGTCCGAACAAACCGTCGAGCCTAATACCCCTCAACTTGCCTTGTTCAATGAACCTGAAAGCGAGCCTATGCTCCCGGTCGGCGATGCTGATGAGGAAGTAGTTGCTCCTGCGCCACGCCGTGGCAAGCGCAAGCCACTGTCGGCTGATCTGCCGCGCATTGAAGTCATCCACGAGCTGCCCGAACACGAACTGACCTGTGCCTGCGGTTGCCGCAAGCATGTCGTCAGCGAGGAAACCAGCGAGCAACTGGATATCGTGCCGATGCAGATTCGGGTGATCAAACACATCCGCAAAGTCTACGGCTGTCGTGGCTGTGAGTCGGCACCGGTCACAGCCGGCAAGCCTGCGCAGTTGATTGAAAAGAGCATGGCCAGCCCCAGCGTGTTGGCCATGCTGCTGACCACCAAGTATGTCGACGGCTTGCCGCTGCATCGTTTTGAAACGGTGCTAAGCCGACATGGCATAGAAATCCCGCGTCAAACGTTGGCCCGCTGGATTATCCAGTGCGGCGAACATTTGCAGCCGCTGTTAAATCTGATGCGTGATCGATTGCTGGAAAGCCCGGTCATCCACTGTGACGAAACCCGCGTTCAGGTACTGAAAGAACCAGATCGAGACCCGACCAGCCAATCCTGGATGTGGGTACAGGCCAGCGGGCCTCCAGATCATAAAGTCGTATTGTTCGACTACACTTCCAGCCGCGCGCAGGACGTACCGTTACGGCTGCTGGAAAGTTATCGCGGCTATGTGATGACTGATGATTACGCGGGCTATAACGCGCTGGCGTTACAACCGGGCGTGGAGCGCTTGGCGTGTATGGCCCATGCGCGGCGCAAATTTGTCGAAGCACAAAAAGTGCAACCTAAAGGCAAGACCGGGCGTGCCGATATCGCGCTGACGATGATCAATAAGCTGTACGGTATCGAGCGCGAATTGAAAGACGGCAGCGACGAACAGCGCTTTACCGGTCGGCAGGAGAAAAGCCTGCCAATCTTGGCTCAGTTGAAAAGCTGGCTGGATAAAACTCAGTCCCACGTGACGCCGCAAAGCGTGCTGGGCAAGGCAGTTGGTTATCTGGCGAATAACTGGAGTCGGCTGAAGCGTTACGTGGAAGCCGGCTTTTTACCGATCGACAACAACCCGGCAGAGCGCGCAATAAAGCCGTTTGTTATTGGGCGCAAAGCCTGGCTGTTCAGCGACACGCCTAAAGGCGCCACCGCCAGTGCACAGATCTATAGCTTGGTCGAGACCGCCAAGGTCAACGGCCAGGAGCCCTATACGTGGCTGCGCCACGTACTGGAGAGGTTGCCACTTGCGCAGTCGGTGGCCGACTATGAGGCGTTGCTGCCGTGGAACTGCTCACCGGAAATGCCAAGATAAACGGAAGCCGCATCTGATGGTAGGTGTGGTTGGTGGATCGCTTACAATATACCGGCAAGAAAAAGCAGACTCGCCGAGATCGCTTCCTGGCTGACCTTGAACAGTTGGTGCCCTGGGCCCAGCTGGAGGCGCAAGTGGCGCCGTTTTATAGCAACACCGCAGGCAAGCGCGGACGCCCTGCGATAGGGGTGTCGCGCATGTTGCGCATGTACGTCGTGCAGCAGTGTTTCGGTTTCTCCGATGAAGGTTGCGAAGATGCCGTCTACGACAGCCAGGCCATCCGCGGTTTTATGGGTATCGACCTGGGTCGCGAGTCGGCACCGGATGCCACCACCTTGCTGCGTTTTCGCCGCTTGCTGGAAACCCATCAGCTAACGCGGCTGCTGTTTGAAACGATTAACCAGCATCTGGCCAGCCGGGGGCTGCTGCTCAAGGAAGGCACTATCGTCGACGCTACCCTGATCGCCGCGCCGCCCTCGGTCAAGAACCGAGAAGGCAAGCGTGATCCTGAGATGCATCAGGCCAGGAAAGGCAATCAATGGCACTTCGGGATGAAGGCCCACATTGGTGTAGACGCCACGTCGGGGCTGGTGCACAGCGTAGTAGGGACGGCCGCTAACGTGGCGGATGTCACCCAGGTTGGCCAGTTGCTGCACGGTGACGAAACCTATGTTTCGGGTGACGCTGGATACACCGGTGCGGCCAAGCGACCGGAGCATGCTGAACGGGACGTTATCTGGTCGATTGCAGCACGGCCAAGCAGTTACAAGCAGCACGGCGAAGGCAGCGTGCTGTATCGGGTCAAGCGTAAAATTGAATATGCCAAGGCGCAACTGCGCGCCAAGGTCGAGCACCCCTTCCAGGTAATCAAGGTGCGCTTCAATCATCGCAAGGTTCGCTACCGTGGGCTGGAAAAGAATACAGCGCAGTTGTTCAGTTTGTTTGGGTTGGCCAATCTGATGCTGGCCAAGCGGTATTTGCAACAGGCGGCAGGATAAATCCGTCTGAAAGGCGGGACTGGCCCGCCAATCAGCAAAAGGAGGGCAGAAATCTGCCCGAGAAACGCAAAGCAAGGCCGGCAGGTTGAAAAAAACCGGCTTGGAAATGAAGACGGTGCGAACGGGTTAATTTTTCAGCGTCTCCTTAAGTTAATTCTGTTTAGGTATATGAGAAGAGGTTTGCCTGGACAAAAGCGGCCAAGTGCAAGTACCGTGCGAAACCTTTTTGAGAACTTTCTACCATTCGTCCATTATTTGAAATCCATTCAAATTACCAGCATGGCTTCTGTGGTTACGTTGGCATGTACTTCCTACATCCAAACCTGTTACTCAATAATCCAAACCAATCGCTACAAAGGTAAACCGCTGTCTGCGAGCTCATTAACGCGACGCTTTGCTGCAGTTGAAGCAATATATGAACTGAGTCAGTACACTGCTGACCCAATGCCTCGGCATCCCTGGCCAAATGGAGCCGCTGCATCAATCGCTCGGGCATCCAGCGCTTTGGCTAATAGCACCTCGGGCAAGACACCAATTATACCTGATGATGTTTTCTGCGCATTATTCAGTGCCGCGCACCAAAACATTACAAAAGGCAGCTGGCTCTTAGATCTTCGAGATGAGTTGGATAGTGTCGCGCTCTCCCTGCAGCATCAAGTGTTCAGGATGACCCAATCTGCCCAGAATCGTCGGCTGACTGAACGCGGCTGGATTGGAGGATTGGTGGCGTTCAACTTGGCCCTGCTTGACCTCAGGACATCATGTTACATCGTGCTGGCAAGCGTTTCTGGCTGTAGAAACCATGAGCTAGCAAATCTTAAAACTGGTAGCCGGCATTCTACAGAAGGCGATGACGGCACGGTTTATCATTGGCTCAGGACCGAAACACAGAAAACGAAAAGTGGTATCCACGATTGGATGGTTCCGGAAATTGCGATAACAACGCATGAACTGCTGGAGCGGTGGGCTGTACCATACCAGCAGCGCATTGAAGCGGAAATAAACCTGCGAACAATTCAAAACCCCGCCGATCCGCTAACTGCGGAAGCCATGTTACACCGAGATTCACTATTTTTAGCGACCATGAGTGATAACATTCGCGTTATCCGAACGCTGACCGGTTCAACATGGAATGAGAACCTAAAAAGGTTCTCCAGGCGCGCTGGACTGTCGTGGGATCTCGCGACGCACCAATTTCGACGAAAGTTTGCAAATTATGCAGCGCACAGTAGGTTTGGTGATCTCAGATATCTTCGTCAGCATTTCACCCATTGGTCTATGAATATGACACTAGGTTATGCCATGGATCAAGACTGGGGTCAGCATTTCGACTTGGATTTGTTTGATGAGATTGAGTCTGAGCTCGGGGATATCAAAACCGATACAGTCAGCCAGTGGCTAGAGTCAGACTCGCTGAGTGGCGGATACGGAAAATCGTTAGGTCGCTGGAAACGAGATCCTAATAATTTAACTTTATTCAAGGATCATTCTTCGATGGTTAAAGCGATAGCCGAAAGTACTGCTATTCGAAGCAACGGGCACGCCTGGTGTACCGCTGATGATGACCGTTGTGTTGGCAACTCGACTGAACGTACCCGCTGCGGTGGCTGCACAAGTAGTGTTGTAGGCGCACAGCACGCAAGTGTATATAGCTCTGCTGCGGACCAGTTGATAGACCTTCTACAGTACGATGACATTGGTGAAGGCGGACGCCGCCGGGTTCTCCGCGATCTAGAGCGTTGCAAGACAGTGTTACTAGAGCTCGGCTATATTCAGGAGTGAAAGGTCATGACTACTACACGCAAGCCTGCTGACAGCCGTAAAAAAGATTTAGAACTCGCTCTTCTGCGCATTCAACGCGGTCGCTCACGTTCAGGGGAAACACGAATAACGATCGCAGCTGTGGCACGAGAAGCCGGTGTTTCCACCGCTCTGATTCACAATCACTATCCTGGTATCGCTGAAGCCATTCGTGATGCTCAAGGACGTAGCAGCCGAGTTCAGCGTGAAGTTAAGCATCAGGATCTGATCGCTGAGCGCGAAAAAAATACTCTGTTGCGTGATGAGAGGCAGAAATTATTGGTCAAAATCGCTGATCTAGCTTCTTTAAACGAGATGCTAGCTGCAGAAAATCGTGAGCTACGAGCTAACCAATCTGTATCAAATCTTACCATTTTGCATCCCAAAGATAGCTGAAATTTCGTGAGTTATACGTAGCGACTGCTTCGCAAATCGGGCTAAGGTCAGTCACTGTTCTAATCAGTCAATGGCATTCGGGCTGAGCAAGCTTCTGCACCGAATGTAACCAGTATCATTCGTGTCCTTCATCGGTAGAGGTCGACCTGAAATTGACAACGCGTCATCTGCAACCGGCAACTATCAGTCATTCCGCGTGTCAAAAAAAGGGCATTTAGATGGCAAAGACGGGTGTAAGCCTGCGCTTCTAGTTCGTTTCGGCTGTACAGGATTGGATTGATAACGTACGTAATAAACTAGAATCGTGATGAAAAACACGGTATTTTGAACTGAGTTGAATCTAGAGCCCCCAACTTACTTTATAAGTCGCGACAGTTTTGCATCTCAGAAATTACTAAAATTTACCGGACAAAGGAGCAGACAAATGTTAGCGCAAAATTTATTGGAACTACTAGAGCCACTAGCCGCAATCGAACATGATCGCTGGGCACATTGGCAGAAATATCTTCACTCTCAGTGCTCAAAGAATGATGACGGTTCCCTGACGATTCCTCGCGAACTAGTCTATAGATGGGAGCGGCAAATGGAAACGCCATACCTAGAACTTTCAGAAAAAGAAAAAGATAGCGATAAAGAGCAAGTGATGCGCTATTTAAATTTCATCATAAAGCAAACCAAACTAGACAGCTAGCTTTAAAGCACAACAATTGACTCTCTTACCAATGAGAGGTTTTTTGAAGGCAGGAGGGAGACTACTGCAAGGTCTCCTTCCTGAGTGTCGTATGTTTTACTGCCTCCCATATCCAGCAGGAGACAAACTAAAATTATATTCTTTTCATCTCTGCTAGTTTTCTATAATGCGCCCCAAGGCCTGTCAACTTGCATCCCGTCGAGTTGATGGCAGCGTAAAACATATGGTCAGCATCTACAGGCACTACTAGTCCGTAACGATTACATTTTTGGAGCTCTTTAAAGATATTTACATGTTCATCATTAACCGGTAAATGCCTAAACTCCTCTGGCACGTTTATTCTGTCGGGCTCAAAAGACGGATCAAGCGCAAATATATCAGTCTTGTTTGGAAAGTATGTAACCAGCCTTCGCAAAACATCTTTTGGGACTTTCGGCTCAACTTTTCGCAATGTTACAAAGTGTTGAACATTTGCTTTATACATTGGCCGCTGCTCCCATGGCCCAAGGGTTTGATCCACATGGGAATAAATTGCGGCTGGCGTGATGTTGCCTAGAATATCCGAACAGCCGCCCCTAAGACCATCAAGCAAAATATCCGTGAAAATCCCCCGACCATCTTCCTCCATTGCGCCACCTTCGCGATGGCTCGCAGTCAATATAGTGACCCCAGTACCGATAGCTGAGGCATTACCATCAACTCCTGCCACTTCTCCAGCGTAACCCGAATGGCAACAATCAAGGATGATCACGCAAGACTTTATCTTCGGATGAGCTTTATTTGCCAGTCCAAGAATTTCAGAAAGTGAAGTACCCCAGGCGCCTCGACGCCCATCACAACTTACAATATATCCCGCATTTGTCTCAGGAACGATGATTCCATGCCCAGCGAAATATAGAAGCGCTGTATCAGCTTCTCCGCTGAATAGCTCAGAGATCGCGTTAATCAGCGATTCACTCGTTACATCCTGCTCATTGCTAACCAATTTAATAACAGAAAAGTTAGGATCGCCATTTCCATCATTCTCCAGAAGTTCAGCAATAGCAACTGCGTCATTGACACAACCCATCAGCGGGGCAGTAGGATAATTATCTATGCCAATTACCAAAGCCTTTTTCATTATCGTCCCCCGCCGATCAAAACCTTCAGGTTATCCCAAGTCCAGTTATAAATTTTGTCGCTTAGTAATGCCGCTTTGGGTTTTACACATACAGCTTCGGAGTAGCCTTTTAGGAAAAAATACGGAACCCCCTCTTCCTGAGCAATTTTTACTTCAGCACTTACTCCGACGGCCGTATCGGTTTTCACACCACATAATACGCAAACGACATCAACTGCTTTAATTCTCGCTCGAGCCTTTGCCTTCCAGTTGTCATCAATGTGTTCTTTGATCGACCAGTCCGCTAGATCAAAAGGGCTGTCATCAAGCTTCGCTTGGCCGACGAGAAAAGTTTTCAAGACTACATCGTTGTCGTAATCGAAAGAAATGAATACGCGCGTTTTCATTGAATAACTCCATGTTTTTACTGCGTTTGAGAATTGCGAAATCCCGCTCCATTTCAGAGAAGAGTCAACCCTTGGGGTGCTTTTAGCAGCTCAGGGTTGACTTCTCTATCGACTTAACCTTTCTTGGGCTGTGGGGCTGGCGGTAGCTCGCGATTTGGCAAAGGGACATCACCTCGAACATTGCGCATCGGTGGAGGTGGCGGAGGTGGAGGCTTTTGGTCGGACATCATATATCTCCTTGTTGTGATTTGCTGAATATGCTGGAACAAATGCGATAACTGAGGCGACAACAGCGTAAATTACATATTTTGAAAACTGGTCTAACTGGGCACTACGGCTGTCATTATTCGTCGCATTTCTCGTTGCACCCATAATATAATAGTCCATCATGGTCTGCATAAACTGCCCGTTGGCTAGCTCGACATTTCCGCCATAATACTCGAGCAACGACTTCCGGTGACTTTCAAGCTTTTCAGCAGTCGGGATAACCAAATCGTCCTTGCGGACTCGCCAGGCTTTTGAAAAGTGGGCCATCCCCACTAAGAGATAAACTCCAGCCATAAGATAAGCAGTCCAAAAGACAACCCCTTCGGAAGTCTCTACGCTTGGTGCTTTCGACAACAGGTAAGAAAGAAAACTAAGCAGTGCCACAATCATTGCCAACGGTAGATTGAGACGAGACATCAGTTTTTCTTTTCGCTCGGATTCTGCGAGGTAAATTTTTTCGTAAAGCTTGTACTCTTCGTCATCTGACTTCATGTGCGTACAGTTACCATCCGAGGTTTGAGCTGTATCATAGAGTCAAAAGGCCATGCTGCGCTAGGGAAATGCCATACAGTGGGATTCGATTCGTGCGTCTAAGCGCTTAGACGTTTTTTGGCAGATCCCCGCGCCCACGCTAAACGGCTGCATTGGGTCGAATGGGGCGTGTCACGACCGGCGACACTATCTCTTCCTGTAGTTTTTTCCTAATAGCTACTGAATACCATGCCAAAACCTCAAGAGCGTCCATTTATCGCTCTCCAACGGTCTCGAAGGCGTCAGATGCCACTGCAATCCAGCCACTGCGCTGAATCCAAATCCAATAGTTCAGCTGAAATGCATCCGACAAACGGTTACAAAATCTAAATGACTGTTTCGTATGATATTAATTGCTAGTAACAGTTAGTAAGGTTCCGGAACAATTGACGTAAACAATGAACTTTCCCTGAGCCACGTTGACCCAGGCGACCATTTATTATCGATTTCTGGCTTGATCCGGGTCGATGATCCCCCTGGCCCTATTCAAAGCCACCGTCTGGCAGTTACGGGTTGACCGTAAGATCTTGTTACGAGATATTAGTTAGCAAGCTATTAATATTCTCACTAACAATGTTGCTCCTAACTAAATTATCGGTGTTTTCATGCCTGTCGATTCATTGCATCGGGCGGTCAGTAGCGGTCTGGTAGCAGCGTCTCGCCAATGGCGACGCATCTGTCAGAACACGCTGGTCACCTACGGGATTTCCGAAGCGTGCGCAGGGCCTTTATTGGCGATTGCGCGCTTGGGTGACGGTGTCCATCAGGTCAAAGTGGCGCAAGCCGCCGGCATGGAAAGCCCGACGCTGGTGCGCCTGCTCGATCAGCTGTGCAAGGCCGGCATCGTGTGCCGCAGCGAAGACCCCAACGACCGCCGCGCCAAGGCCCTGAGCCTGACCGACAAGGGCCGCACGCTGGCAGGTTCCATCGAACTGGAACTGACCCGGCTGCGCGCCGATGTCCTCAAAGGTCTGCAGCTTTCTGACCTGGAAGCCACATTGCGTGTGTTCCAGGCGTTCGCCGAGGCGGCGCACACTGAATTGGGAGGATCGGCTTGAGCGGATTTTTCTCCAGCGTGCCACCCGCGCGCGACTGGTTCTACGGTGTGCGTACCTTCGGCGCTTCCATGCTGGCGCTTTACATCGCGCTGTTGATGGAAATGCCCCGCCCCTACTGGGCAATGGCCACCGTGTACATCGTTTCCAGCCCGTTCGTAGGCCCGACCAGCTCCAAAGCGTTGTATCGCGCCGCCGGAACCCTGGCCGGTGCGGCCGCGTCGGTGCTGCTGGTGCCGATGTTCGTGCAGACGCCCTTGCTGTTGGCCATCGTGGTCGGGCTGTGGACCGGCACGCTGCTGTTTCTGTCTCTGCACCTGCGCACGGCCAACAGTTACGCGTTGATGCTGGCGGGCTACACCATGCCGTTGATTTCGCTGCCGGTGGTCGATAATCCACAGGCCGTGTTCGACATTGCAGTGTCGCGTACCGAGGAAATTTTCCTTGGCATCATCTGCGCCTCCGTTGTCGGCGCGATGTTCTGGCCCAGACGTCTGGCTCCGGTGTTTCAGGCCACCACAGAAAAGTGGTTCGGTGACGCCGCGACCTACAGCCAGCGCTTCATCAGCCGCACCTGTCAGGCCGAAGAAATCGGCACGCTGCGTAATTCCATGGTCGGCAGCTTCAATTCGCTGGAAATGATGATCGGCCAGTTGAGCCACGAGGGCGCACGCAAACAGACCGTGCGCAACGCCAATGAACTACGCGGCCGAATGATTCACCTGCTGCCGGTCATTGATGCGCTGGACGATGCGTTGTGGGCACTGGAGCGGCGCACGCCCGAGCTGCTGGCCAGCCTGAAACCCATGCTGCAAAGGGCTTGCGACTGGCTCGAAAGCACCGCCGATGGTCCGCAACATGAGCCGTGGCGACAACTGCACCGCGAGCTGGAAGGCCTGCAACCGGGCTCTGCGCAACTCGATGACCGAGACCGGTTATTGCTCTCCAATACCCTGTTCCGCCTGAGCGAGTGGATCGACCTGTGGCAGGATTGCCGCACGCTGCAGTACGCGATCAAGACCGACGATCAGTCGCCATGGCGCGCCGTCTATCGCCACTGGCGTCTGGGTCGCCTGACACCGTTTCTGGACCGCGGCCTGATGCTCTATTCAGTGACTTCGACGGTACTGGCGATCATCGCCGCATCGGTGTTGTGGATTCTGCTGGGCTGGAAAGACGGCGCCAGTGCGGTCGCGCTGGCCGCGGTGTCGTGCAGCTTCTTTGCCGCCATGGACGACCCGGCCCCGCAAATCTACCGGTTCTTCTTCTGGACCCTGCTGTCGGTGGTGTTTGCCAGCCTGTACCTGTTCGTGGTGCTGCCCAACCTGCATGACTTCCCGATGCTGGTACTCGCCTTCGCCGTACCGTTTATCTGCGTCGGCACCTTGACCGTACAGCCGCGCTTCTTTCTGGGCACGCTGCTGACCATCGTCAATACCTCGTCGTTCATCAGCATCCAGAGCGCCTACGACGCGGATTTCATGAACTTCCTCAATTCCAATCTGGCCGGGCCTGCCGGGCTGCTGTTCGCCTTTATCTGGACGCTGGTGTTCCGCCCGTTTGGCGTCGATCTGGCGGTGAAGCGCCTGACCCGTTTCAGCTGGCGCGACATCGCCAGCCTCAGCGAACACTCGTCTCTGGCCGAGCACCGGCGCATGGGCGTGCAAATGCTCGACCGCCTGATGCAGCAACTGCCGCGCCTGACGATTACCGCGCAGGACACCGGGATTGCTCTGCGTGAGCTGCGGGTGGCGCTGAACATGCTTGACCTGCTCGCTTACACCCGGCGCGCAACACCTGCCGCTCAGGTGTTATTGCGGCAGGTGATCGATGAGGTCAGCGGCTATTTCAAACACTGCAGCAAAGCCGGCGAGCGACTGCCCGCGCCCAGAGGCCTGTTGATGGCCATGGACCGCGCACGCCGCGCGCTGACCGATCAGGAAATGGGCGACAACCCGGCTCGCGTTCATCTGCTGCACGCGCTCAGCGGCCTGCGTCTGGCGCTATTGCCGGGCGTGGAGATCGTCACTGTGGGGGGTGAGCTGACCGAGCAACTGCCACACAACATCGATGGAGCGCCGCTGTGATCGGTGATCTGGACATCAGCGGGATCTTCATCCCCACGTTTCTGGCGATGATGGGCATTGCCTATCTGCTGTTCCTCGGCGTGCACGCCGTGCTGTCGCGCGCCCACTTCTACCGTCTGGTCTGGCACCGGGCTTTGTTCAACGTAGGTCTATACGCTTTGCTGCTCGGCGCCGTGGATACTCTCAGTCGATACCTGATGACATGAAAAAACCGATACTGACACTGGGCCGCGTGGTCCTGACCCTGCTGGTTGTCACTCTGGCTGCCGTCGTTGTGTGGCGCATGGTGATGTATTACATGTACGCGCCGTGGACCCGCGACGGGCACATTCGCGCCGATGTCGTGCAGATCGCGCCGGACGTGTCCGGCTTGATCCAGAAGGTCGAGGTGACGGACAACCAGCCCGTGCACAAGGGCCAGGTGCTGTTCACCATCGACCAGGACCGTTTCCGCCTGACCCTGCGTCAGACCCAGGCAACGGTTGCCGAGCGTCAGGAAACCTGGGAGCAAGCGCGCCGCGAGAACAAGCGTAACCGCGGCCTGGGCAATCTGGTCGCGCGTGAGCAACTGGAAGAAAGCCAGTCTCGCGAAGCCCGCGCCCTCTCGGCACTGGGTGAATCCCGCGTGGCCGTGGATGCCGCACAACTGAACCTGGATCGCTCGGTGATCCGCAGCCCGGTGGACGGCTACCTCAACGACCGCGCGCCCCGCGATCATGAGTTCGTCACGGCCGGGCGGCCGGTGCTGTCGGTGGTCGATTCGGCGTCGTTCCATATCGACGGCTACTTCGAGGAAACCAAACTGGACGGCATTCATGTTGGCCAGGGCGTGGACATCCGGGTCATTGGTGACAACGCACGGCTGACCGGTCACGTGGTGAGCATCGTTGCCGGCATCGAAGACCGTGACCGCAGCAGCGGCTCGAACCTGCTGCCCAACGTCAACCCGGCGTTCAGTTGGGTGCGCCTGGCGCAGCGGATTCCGGTGCGCATCGCCTTCGATGAGGTGCCTGGCAACTTTCGCATGATCGCCGGGCGCACCGCGACGGTGTCGATCATTGACGATACGCAGGAGGCGCAACGATGAAACGCGCTTTACGCGTGGCGGCCCTGGGGTTCAGTGCAGTGCTGTCGGCCTGCCAGATGGTCGGGCCGGATTACCAACTGCCGAAAGACGGCGCGATCAATCGCCCGGATTTACAGGGCGAACTGGCCGGCCGTTCGGTCAACACCGTTTCGGCGCCAGTGCCTGCGCACTGGTGGCGGCTGTATCAGGATGCGCGTCTGGATGAACTGGTGCGCCAGGCCATCGCCTCCAATACCGACCTGCGCATTGCTGCCGCCAACCTGCAACGTTCTCGCTATCAGACGTCCGAAGCCCAGGCCGCAGGCGGTTTTACCAACGGTGCGAAGATCGGCGCGCAGCGTGTGCAGGAATCGGGCGAGGCGTATCTATTGACCGAAAAGGTGCCGGTGTCCAACGTCGGCGACGTTGGCCTGACCACTTCGTATCAGTTCGACCTGTTTGGCACGTTGCAGCGCGGCATCGAAGCTGCGCAGGCCAATGTCGATGCCAATCAGGCGGCGGTCGATACGGCGCGCATCACGGTGGTCGCCGATGTGGTGCGGGCCTACACACAGATCTGCGCGGCCAACGAAGAACTCGGCATCGCCCGCGAATCGCTGGCCCTGCAACAGCAGAGCGTGACCCTCAACCAGCGCCTGCGCGATGCGGGCCGTGGCGATGAAACCCAGGTCACGCGCTCACAGACGCAGTTCAAATCGTTACGTGCCGAAATGCCACGTTACGAGGCGCGACGTCAGGCGGCGATGTTCCGCCTGTCGATGCTGCTGGCCAAACCTGTGGAACAATTACCTGTCGGGGTCAGCACCTGTAACGAACTGCCGCACATCGCACAGGTCATGCCGGTGGGCGATGGCGCCACACTGCTCAAACGCCGCCCGGATGTGCGTCAGGCTGAACGTCATCTGGCGATGTCGACGGCCGAAATTGGTGTGGCCACCGGCGAGTTGTATCCAGACATCAGCATTGGCGCGAGCATCGGCACCACCGGCCTGATCGAGAACCTCGGCAAACCGGCCGCCAACCGCTGGGGCTTCGGGCCACTGCTGAACTGGACCCTCCCGTCCAACGGCTCTCGGGCACGCATCCATCAAGCCGAAGCGTCGGCGCAGGCATCGTTGGCACGCTTTGACGGCGTGGTGCTCAACGCCATCCGTGAGACCCAGACCGGCCTTGCGCAATACACCGCCCTGCTCGACCGCCGCGATGCCCTCAAGGAAGCCGAACAATCGGCCAGAGAAGCTGCTGACCAGACCCACCGCTTCTACGAGGCCGGACGCGCCTCGTTCCTCGCCGACCTGCAAGCCACCCGCACCTACACCGACGTACGCGCACAGATGGCCGAAGCCAACACCGAAGTGGCCATGGGGCAGATCAACCTGTTTCTGGCGCTGGGTGGAGGTTGGGAGAAGGATGACGTGGCGCAGAAGTAGAGATTATCGTTCCTACCACTCCAGCGTAGGAACGCGGTTCTGGACGCTCTGCGTCCGGTCTTGAATGTGCAGCGCGGCGCAGAGTTGTGACGCAGAGCGTCACGAAACGGCATGACGACACAGAGCGTCGCACGATAGTTGAGATTATCGTTCCTACGCTCCAGCGTAGGAACGCGGTTCTGGACGCTCTGCGTCCGGTCTTGAATGTGCAACGCGACGCAGAATTGTGACGCAGAGCGTCACGAAACGGCGTGACGACGCGGAGCGTCGCACGATAGTTGGGGTTATCGTTCCTACGCTCCAGCGTAGGAACGCGGTTCTGGACGCTCTGCGTCCGGTCTTGAATGTGCAGCGCGGCGCAGAATTGTGACGCAGAGCGTCACGAAACGGCGTGACGACGCGGAGCGTCGCACGATAGTTGGGGTTATCGTTCCTACGCTCCAGCGTAGGAACGCGGTTCTGGACGCTCTGCGTCCGGTCTTGAATGTGCAACGCGACGCAGAATTGTGACGCAGAGCGTCACGAAACGGCATGACGACACAGAGCGTCGCACGATAGTTGGGGTTATCGTTCCTACGCTCCAGCGTAGGAACGCGGTTCTGGACGCTCTGCGTCCGGTCTTGAATGTGCAACGCGACGCAGAGTTGTGACGCAGAGCGTCACGAAACGGCATGACGACGCGGAGCGTCGCACGATAGTTGGGATTATAGTTCCTACGCTCCAGCGTAGGAACGCGGTTCTGGACGCTCTGCGTCCGGTCTTGAATGTGCAGCGCGGCGCAGAGTTGTGACGCAGAGCGTCACGAAACGGCATGACGACGCGGAGCATCGCACGATAGTTGGGGTTATCGTTCCTACGCTCCAGCGTAGGAACGCGGTTCTGGACGCTCTGCGTCCGGTCTTGAATGTGCTGCCAACGCGCTTGCACTTGACCGGCCATGCTCCTAGGCTCTGCTGATCTTTGTATCGGGAAGCACCATGGACACCTCTCTGAGCCGTCGCGAGCGGTTGCATATCGTTATTTTCGAGGCCAATACGCCTGCCGGGCGGATGTTTGACAAGATTGTGCTGGTGGCGATCCTGCTCAGTCTGCTGGTCACGGTCATCGACAGCATCGAAAGCATTCATCGCGATTACGCGACGCTGTTCGCCTGGATCGAATGGGGCTTCACGCTGCTGTTCGCCATTGAATACATCATGCGTCTGTACTGCTCGCCCCGGCCACTGAAATATGCGTTCAGTTTTTACGGGCTGGTCGATTTGCTGGCGATTGTGCCGGGGGTTCTGTCGATTTATTACAGCGACGCACAATACCTGCTGATCGTGCGGATCATCCGTATGCTGCGGATTTTCCGGGTGCTCAAGCTCGGTACTTACCTGCGCCAGGCCAACTACCTGCTGGCAGCGCTACGCGGCAGCAAGCAGAAGATCATCGTGTTTCTGGTCACCGTCTCAACCCTGGTCACGGTGTTCGGCACGCTGATGTACGTGATCGAAGGCCCGGAGCACGGTTTCACCAGCATCCCCAAGGGCATTTACTGGGCTATCGTGACCCTCACCACCGTCGGCTTCGGCGATATCGTGCCCAAGACCCCCGTCGGGCAGATGCTCTCGTCGCTTGTGATGATCATCGGTTACTCGATCATCGCCGTGCCCACCGGGATATTCACCGCCGAGCTGGCCAACGCCATGCGCGGCGAGCAGTTGAAACACGATTGCCCGGTGTGCTCGAAGAATTTCCACGAGCATGGCGCAGCGTTCTGTTCGCGATGTGGTAATCAATTGTTCGCAAAAGTAGAGCACAAGGCATAAGCAAAGACCTTTTCAGTCTTTAAACAGCAGGCGCGATACTGATAGTGTCGCGGCATTACGCCATCAGACTTCATCACAATGATCTCAAGGACCTTGCAGTGAACAAACTCTTCGCCGCCTCGCTACTGGCCGCAGGCCTGGCCTTTGCCAGCGCAACTCAGGCGGCTCAGCCGCTGCTCAACGTCTCTTACGACGTGATGCGTGATTTCTACAAGGACTACAACAGCGCCTTTCAGAAACACTGGAAAGCCGAAAAGAATGAAGACGTGACCGTGCAGATGTCGTTTGGCGGGTCGAGCAAGCAGGCGCGCTCGGTCATCGACGGGCTGCCGGCTGATGTGATCACCATGAACATGGCCACCGACATCAATGCGCTGGCCGACAATGGTGAACTGGTGCCGAAAGACTGGGTCAGCCGCCTGCCGAACAACAGTGCACCGTTCACGTCGGCCACTGTGTTTATCGTGCGCAAGGGCAACCCGAAAGCCCTCAAAGACTGGCCGGACCTGATCAAGGATGGCGTCGAAGTCATCGTGCCCAACCCGAAAACCTCGGGCAACGGCCGCTACACCTACCTGTCGGCGTGGGGGTACACCCTGAAAAACGGCGGCGATGAAGCCGCTGCGAAGAAATTCGTCGGTGATCTGTTCCGCCATGTGCCAGTGCTCGACACCGGCGGCCGTGGTGCGACCACGACGTTCATGACCAACCAGATCGGCGACGTGCTGGTCACCTTTGAAAACGAAGCCGAGATGATCGCCCGCGAATTCGGTCGCGACCAGTTTGAAGTGGTCTACCCGTCCGTGTCGGCAGAAGCCGAGCCGCCGGTGAGTGTGGTCGACAAGGTGGTGGACAAGAAACAGTCTCGCCCACTGGCTGAGGAATATCTGAAATACCTGTGGTCGCCAGAAGGTCAGGAAATCGCTGCCAAGAATTACCTGCGCCCACGCGATACGCAGATTCTCGCCAAGTACAAGGATCGTTTCCCGAAAGTGGACTTCCTCTCGGTGGAGAAAACCTTCGGCGACTGGCGCACTGTGCAGAAGACCCACTTCATTGACGGCGGTGTGTTCGACCAGATTTATCCGGGCAAGTAAGCACCCCCGCAAAGCAAAACGGCGACCCATAAGGTCGCCGTTTTTATTTGCAGACTTGAATCAATTGCTGAACTGTTTACCCAGCCCGGCCGGTACGCCGCTGGCGTCGGTCGCCTGCCACGGTCCGTTGGGGTTGGTCGCCCAGCTCCAGCCGTTGTTCCATTGGTAGTAAGTGCGCTGGCGATAGAACGTATTGGGCTGGTCGTCCATCACGTACACACCCAGGCGAGGGTCCCAATGGCTGCCACCGCCCGGTGGCGGGGCGAAGCTGGCCGAGGTCTTCGGTGCTGCCGCTGGCGCTTTGGCAGGCTCGGCAGGCGCAGTGCCAGGGCGCGGTGCGCCAGGCTGCTGGCCACCCGGCAGGTTAATAATCGGATCCTGGCTATGTGGCGGTGCCGGATACTGGACTGCACAGGCACTCAGGCCAACGACCAGACCCAACAAGGTGATGCGTGCGGTACGGTACATAAACGTTTTCTCTAGTTATCCGGACTGTCGATGGTCAATACCTGCTGCGCCTCGGTATCGCTGGCCAGCGGCTGACTGCGGCCGACCCACTCACCAGTGGTTGGCTGCCCTGCGCGAGACACTCGCGCAACCAGTTGGACTTGTGCAAAGTTCGACAGGTTCAGTTGCGGCATCATTGCGTCGGCATCGCCCAGTTCCACCTCGGCGGGCAGGTCCGCCACAGTGATGCGCTTGACCGCCAATGGCGCGGCTGGCCCCTTGATTGCGCGGGCGAAGATGAACACGCTGTCAGTTGGCTGGACGTTATTTTTGAGCGATTCAGCCAGCGCGACACGCACTTTGAGTGGCCGGGCTTTGACTGGCGGGCCCTGTTGCGCAAGATTCTCTCGTGCCCGGGCTATCCCGCCTTCCAGCGCCGAGCGCGATGCGTCCTGCGCGGGCAACGCCGCCAGCAGGCGGGTCCAGTAATCCACCGCTGCCTGATAACGCTGCGTTTCAAACGCGGCAATCCCCAGCAGGCCAAGGCTGGTGACTTCTTTGCGGTCGGCCTGCAGCGCTTCGTCGGTCAGCGCCTGCACCTGCGGGGTGAAGTGCTTGTCGCTAGCAAAATACAACGCCTGCGCCCACTGACCGAGCAACTCGGGCGATCTTCCGGCCAGTGCCACCGAACGCTCGAACATCCGTGCTGCATCGCCGGGACGATTTTGCGCCATGTAGCTGCGCGCCAGAAAATACAGGTTCTCGGCAGAATCCGGCTGGGCCTGCACGCTGCGCTCAAGGCGCTGGGTCATGTCGGCCAGTGAGGATGGCGGCTTGGCGAATTCGCGGCTCAGCTCGACCCGGTCGCTGGCGCCCAGATGCAGATAGCCCATAAGGCCGAGCAGCGGCACCAGCACGGCAGCCAGAAACAACAGCGGCTTGCCCAGCCGGGAAGCGCGGACGGTTTCTGTGCCTTCGGTGTCGGCAAGCAACTCTCGGGCAGCCTCGGCGCGAGCGTCCTGAAGCTGCTGCGCCGACAAAACGCCTTGCTCGTGCTGAACCTGCAACTCGGCCAGGCGCTCCTGATACAGAGCCACATTGAGCGCGGTGCGGTCTTCTTCGCGCTGCGCACGCTGGCCGCGCAGCACCGGGAACAGCAAAAAGCCCAACGCCACCAGCAACAACAGCCCGGTTGCTATCCAGAAATCAATCATGTGCGGTGATCGTCCAGCAATCGGGCGAGGCGCTGCTGCTCGTCTTTGGACAATGCAGCGGCGGGGGCAAAGCGCTGTTTGCGACGGCGCATCACGATAAAACCAATCACCAGCAGGCCGCCGAGCAACAGACCGGCCGGGCCGAACCAGAGCAGCCAGGTGCGGGCGTTGAGGCTCGGTTTGTAACGAACGAAGTCACCATAGCGATCGACCATGAAATCGATGATCTTCTGATTGCTCTGCCCTTCGCCCAGCATGCGGTAGATTTCCTTGCGCAAATCAGCCGCAATGGGTGCATTGGAGTCGGCGATGTCCTGATTCTGGCATTTGGGGCAGCGCAGCTCGCGGGTCAGCTCGCTGTAGCGGGCGCGCTCGGCGTCGTCACGAAAGGTGTAGGCGTCGATGGCCGCATGGGCGATGCCGCACAGCAACAGGTTCAGCAAAATCATGCTCAAGCAGCGTTTCATGGTCGGCCCTCGTCAACCAGCGCCTGATAGCGGGCAGCAATTTTCTCGCGCCAGACCGCCTCATCAATGACCCCGACATGTTTGTAACGAATGATGCCCTGACGGTCGATCAAGAAGGTTTCCGGTGCGCCATACACACCCAGGTTCAGGCCCAGCGAGCCGTCTTCGTCACGGATATTCAATTGGTAAGGATCGTGAAATTCCTTGAGCCACTTTATCGCATCGGCGTTGACGTCCTTGTAGTTCACGCCGTAGATCACCACGCCCTGCTGCGCCAGCCGGGTGAGCAGCGGATGCTCGACCCGGCAGGCCACGCACCAAGTGCCCCAGACATTGACCAGCGCGGGTTTGCCCAGCAGGTCGGCACGGGTCAACACCCGATTACTCTGCACTGCCTGCAACGAGAACGGCGGAAAAGGTTTGCCGATCAGCGCTGAAGGCAGCTCGGCGGGGTCCAGATACAAACCGCGGTACAACAACGCCGCCACGCCGAGAAACAGCGCCAGCGGCACGACCATGATCCAGCGCCTCATCGCGCAGCTCCCGACAGGCCAAGCGCCTCACGCACTCTGGTTTTGACCCGCGTGCGATAACGCCGGTCCAGCGCCGCCAGCACCCCGCCAAGACCGGTCAGCAAGCCGCCGAACCAGATCCAGCGCACGAACGGTTTGACGTGAACCCGCACCGCCCAGGCGCCATTGCCCAGCGGTTCGCCCAAGGCCACGTAAAGATCGCGGCTGAAACCGGCGTCGATGCCCGCCTCGGTCATCATTGATTGCTGCACGCTGTAAAGGCGTTTCTCCGGGTGCAGTTCAGTGAGCTGCACGCCGTTACGCAGGACGCGAACGGTGCCACGATCCGAGGTGAAATTGGGCCCTTCATAATGCTTCGCGCCCTCGAACACAAACACATAACCGCCCAGCTCGGTGGACTCACCCGGGGCCATGCGCAAATCGCGCTCGGCGCTGTTCTGGCTGGATAGCACCACGCCCAGCGCGCACACCACGATGCCAAAGTGCGCAAGCTGCATGCCCCAATAACTGCGGGTCAGGCTGCGTGCGCCTTTGAGAAGCCCCTTGTGACGGGTCTTGTCAAACAGGTCGCGCAGCCCGGCCAGCAGCACCCAGGCAGCGAGCATGAAGATGGCCAGCACCGCCCACTGAAAATCGCCCATGACCAGCCCGGCGATCACCGCCAGCACGGCGCTGCCGATCAGCACCGGGGCGAGCATGCCCAGCAGCCATTTCAGCGGCGTGTCCTTCCAGCGCACCAGTACACCGACCGCCATGACTGCCAGCAACAGCCCCATCAACGGCACGAACAGCGCGTTGAAATACGGCGGACCGACCGACATCTTGTCGCCGCTGATGGCGTCGATCACCAGCGGATAAAGCGTGCCGAGCAGGATCATCGACGCGGCCACCACCAGCAACAGGTTATTGCCGAGCAGCAAGGTTTCCCGCGACCACAGGCCAAAGCCGACGTGGCTTTTCACCACCGGCGCACGAATCGCGAACAGGGTCAGCGAGCCGCCCACCACAACCAGCAGGAACATCAGAATGAACACGCCGCGTGCCGGGTCCGAGGCGAAAGCGTGTACCGACGTCAGCACCCCGGAACGCACCAGAAACGTGCCCAGCAGGCTCAGGGAAAACGCCGCAATTGCCAGCAGCACCGTCCAGCTCTTGAACACGCCGCGTTTTTCCGTGACCGCCAGCGAATGAATCAGCGCCGTGCCCACCAGCCAGGGCATGAACGAGGCGTTTTCCACCGGGTCCCAGAACCACCAGCCGCCCCAGCCCAGTTCGTAATACGCCCACCACGAGCCAAGGCTGATGCCGATGCCGAGAAACGCCCAGGCCACCAGTGTCCAGGGTCGCGACCAGCGCGCCCAGGCAGCGTCGAGTCGCCCGCCGAGCAGCGCCGCAATGGCAAACGCAAAGGCTACGGAAAACCCCACATAGCCCATGTACAGCATCGGCGGATGCACGATCAGGCCGATATCCTGCAACAACGGGTTGAGATCGCGCCCGTTGGCAGGCATTTGCGGCAGCAGGCGGGCAAACGGGTTGGACGTGAGGATCAGAAACAGCAAAAAGCCCAGGCTGATCATGCCCATCACGGCCAGTACCCGCGCCAGCATCACCTGTGGCAGTTGCCGGGAAAACACCGACACCGCGAAGGTCCAGCCACCGAGAATCAACGCCCAGAGCAGCAACGAGCCTTCATGCGCGCCCCACACGGCGCTGAACTTGTAGTACCAGGGCAGCGCGGTGTTGGAATTCTGCGCCACATAGGTAACGGAAAAATCATCGGTCATGAACGCGTAGGTCAGGCAACCGAAGGCGAAGATCAGAAAGCTGAACTGGCCCCACGCCGCTGGACGCGCCAGGCTCATCCACAAGCGGTCGCCACGCCACGCACCGATCAGCGGGACGATGGCCTGCACCAGCGCAAAACCCAACGCCAGAATCATGGCCAGATGGCCGAGTTCGGGAATCATCGATCAGCCTGCCTAGCGGGCATGGAGGCCGGAGCCGGTGTCGCCTGGCCGCTTTCACGCAGTGCTTTGCTCACTTCGGGGGGCATGTACTTCTCGTCATGTTTGGCCAGCACTTCGTCGGCAACCACCACGCCCTGAGCATCGAGCTTGCCCAACGCGACAATGCCCTGCCCCTCGCGAAACAGGTCGGGAAGGATGCCGCGATAGGCGATGGTCACCGACTTGTTGAAATCGGTGACCACAAAACGCACGTCCAGTGAATCCGTCGAGCGCTGCAATGACCCCTTCTCTACCATGCCACCCGCGCGAATGCGGGTGCCGAGCGGGGCTTGGCCATTGGCGATCTGGCTTGGCGTATAGAACAGATTGATGTTTTCCTTGAGCGCACTGAGTGCCAGGGTCAGGGCCAGACCGACACCGCCCAGCACGGCCAGAATGATCAACAAGCGCTTTCTGCGCAGCGGGTTCACGGCCGGCTCTCCCGCTTCAAGCGTTGCGCCTGTTGCTTCAGATAACGCCGCCGCGCCAGCACCGGCAACGCCACGTTGATCAGCAGCACCAGCAGACACAGGCCGTAAGCCGACCAGACAAATAGCCCGTGGCGGCCCATTGCGAGAAAATCGCTGAATGACTCGAAGCTCAAGGCGTGTTCTCCAACGGCGTCGGCGTGTGCCCCAGGCTGCGCTGAATCTCGGCCCTTGCCCACTGGGTGCGCGACTCGCGACGCAGCACTTCAATCCGCATGCGCAACAGCAGCACGACGCCAAAGAAGCAGTAAAAACCCAACACGGTAAACAGCAGCGGCAGCCACATTTCGGCAGGCATGGCCGGTTTCTCCGTGAGGCTGAACGTCGCGCCCTGATGCAAGGTGTTCCACCACTCGACCGAGTATTTGATGATCGGAATATTCACCACGCCGACGATGGCCAGCACTGCACAGGCCTTGCCGGCGCTGTCGCGATTGCTGATCGCGTTGCCCAGCGCGATCAGGCCCAGATACAGGAACAGCAGAATCAGCATTGAAGTCAGTCGTGCATCCCAGACCCACCAGGCGCCCCAGGTCGGCTTGCCCCAGATCGCCCCGGTTGCCAACGCCAGCGCAGTCATCCACGCCCCGATGGGCGCCGCGCAGTGCAGCGCAACGTCGGCCAGTTTGATCTTCCATACCAACCCGACCACGCCGCACACCGCCAGCATCACGTAGCAGGACTGCGCCAGCATGGCGGCAGGCACGTGAATGTAGATGATCCGAAAACTGTTGCCCTGCTGGTAATCCGGCGGCGCGAACGCCAGGCCCCAGACCATACCGATGCCCAGCAACAGACACGCAGCCACACTCAGCCACGGCAGCAGGCGCGCACTAATGCGGTAAAACGCTTTCGGTGAGCCGAGCCTGTGCAACCAGGCCCAACCGATGCTGCTTTTCATGGCGTTGCTTTTCATCAGGTGTATCCAGGGTTTTTGCCGGACATCGGTAACCCGATGCCCGGCACCTCAATTATTCGCCGACGCTGATCTTCAGGCCCGCGGCGATTGCAAAGGGTGTCAGGGTAATCGCCAGCACCGTGAGGCTGCCGAGCCACAACAGGTAGCCGGTCGCGGACACGCCTTGCAGGGCGGCTTGCAGCGCAGCGCTGCCCAGAATCAACACCGGGATGTACAGCGGCAGAATCAGCAGGGCGAGCAACACACCGCCGCGCTTGAGGCCCACCGTCAACGCGGCGCCCACGGCGCCCAACAGGCTGAGCACCGGCGTGCCGAGCAGCAGCGAAAGCATCAGCACCGGCAGGCACTGCACCGGCAGACCGAGCATCAATGCCAGCACCGGCGACAACAGTACCAGCGCCAGCCCGGAAAAAACCCAGTGTGCCAGTACTTTGCCCAGAATCAGAAGCGCCAGAGGGTGCGGCGAAAGGACCCACTGTTCCAGTGAGCCGTCCTCGAAATCGCCGCGAAACAGCCCGTCCAGCGAAAGCAGCACAGCCAACAGCGCCGCCACCCAGAGCAGTCCCGGCGACAAGGCTTGCAACAATTGCGTGTCCGGGCCGATGGCCAGCGGGAACAGGGCGATGACCAGCGCGAAGAACACCAGCGGGTTGGCCAGCTCGGCCGGACGACGCGCAAGCAGGCGTGCTTCGCGCAGGATCAGCGCCGCAAAGACACAGCTCATGCTGACCCCTTTGCCAGATCGATGCTGCGATAACCCGCAGGCAAGCGACTCAGGGTGTGGTGAGTGGTGATCACTACCATACCGCCCTGTTCACAGTGGTCTGCCAGGTGATTCTCCAACTGGGCGATGCCTTGTTGATCGAGCGCGGTGAAGGGCTCATCGAGTATCCAGAGCGACGGGCCGGGCAGATGCAGACGTGCCAGCGCAACGCGACGCTGCTGCCCGGCAGACAAGGTGTGACAAGGCACGTCCTCGAACCCGGCCAGCCCGACCGCGTTCAGCGCATGACCAATAGCGTCGGCACCGGCTGGCTGATGCAGCGCGCAGAGCCAGGCCAGGTTCTCAAGCGGTGTGAGCAAGTCCTTGAGCGCTGGCGCATGGCCAAGCCACAACAGATCGCAGCCCGGCGCTCGCTGGCGGCCCAGCACTTGCCCGTTGAGCAGCACCTGCCCGGCGGTCGGCTGCATCAGCCCGCACAGCAGGCGCAGCAGGCTGGTCTTGCCGCTGCCGTTGGGGCCGCTGACCTGCAACATGTCCCCGGCGCACAGGTGCAGATCGAGGTTTTCGAACAGCACCCGCCAGTCCCGCTCGCATGCCAGAGCCGTCGCTTGCAAAAATGGGGGGGCTGGGGTCATCAGGCGTTTCCAGTGCTGTTGCGTCGCGAAATGTGTCAAAACAGACACATACGGAGTAAAAGACGGTTCAAGTCAGGATTGATGCAGCCGTTACATGAAGAGAACTTAATGGCGGCCAGCCCGGTTTCGGCCGGTATTATACATACGAGTCCTGTTATCAAAGGGGCAATTTCCTCAGGTCGACATTTCAATGACAGGCGACATCACCAGCGTTCCGGCGGCTACCGCCATCACCACATTGCTGCGCGCCGGCATCTCCCCTGCGCAGGTCCTGACCTTAGTGCAATCGGCGGAAAATCTCATCCCCGAAGGCGAGACCGCCGACGCCGAAGTACTGACCCTCAAGCAGGTCAACCAGAACTTCCAGTTGCTGCTGCGTCTGGTGCTGGCCAATGGCACCCAGACCAGCCTGCCGGTCACCAGCAGCGTACCGTTCACGCCCGGTAGCCTGTTGCAGGTGGCGCAGGCGTCGTCCAACGAACTGACACTGACCCTGCAACAGCTCAACAGCGCGCTGAAAAACTCGATGACCAGCCTCGATACTCAGCGGTTGCCGGTCGGCACCCTGTTGCAAGGCAAGGTCATGACCAGCCAGGCGATCGCGCAGGCGGTCAACCTGCTGGCCGGGCAAAACCCGGCTGCGGCAACGCCCACGTACCGCTCCATCGTGATGCTGCTCAACACCGCACTGGCAGGCTCCAGCCTGACCATCGAAAGCCCGCAGCCGTTGACCGTCGGCAGCCTGTTGAGTGCCCAGGTGCAAGGCAGTCAGGCACTGAATTTCGTCGCCCTGCCCGGTCGCTTTGATCAACTGGCAGTGGCGCAACAACTGGCCACCCAGCAAAACCGTCAGGGCTCGCTGAGCACCCTGATCAATGCCCTGCAAAATCTGCAAAACGTGCAGAGCAACACGGCGGCGAACAGCAATCCGGTTGCGAACACGCCAGCCATCAGCGCGCCGCTGCAAGCCGCCATCGGCCAGTTGCTGGACGATTTGCCCGATATCGATCAGATGACCACACCCAAAGGCGTTGCGCAGGCGCTCAATGCCAGCGGCGCATTTCTGGAAGCAAAACTGCTCGCCGGGCTCAATCCGGCGCAGGTCCCGGACATGAAGGCCAACCTGATGCGCCTGATCGCGCAGATTCTGCCCGGCCTGCCGGAAAACACCACTTACAGCGCCGCCGCTGCGTCCAACACCCTGGCGCGGGCCATGCCCAACGCCATTCGCAATGCGCTGGGCACCCTGGGGCTGGTGGCTGCGCGCACCCAGCCAAGCATCTTTCCGTTGCCGTCGCGCAACGTCAGCGGTGGCGAAAAAGAGGACGACCTGGAGATTCTGCTCAAACTCGCGGCCGCCGCTGTTTCGCGCCTGCAAAGCCACCAGTTGGGCGGCCTGGAGCAGACCCGTACCAATGCCGATGGCACTCAGGTGACTACATGGCAACTGGAAGTGCCGATGCGCAACGCCCATGACATCGTGCCGTTGCAGGTCAAGGTGCAGCGCGAAGACAAGCCTGATCAGGACGCCACCGAAGACCGCGACGATATCGAGATCAAGGAAACCCGTGAAAAACTCTGGAAAGTCGATCTGGCTTTCGACCTGGAGCCGCTTGGCCCCATGCAGGTGCATGCGCAACTGCTGCGCGGCACGCTGTCCAGCCAGTTATGGGCCGAGCGCCCGGATAGCGCAACACTGATCGAACATGAACTGGGGCATTTGCGCGAGCGCCTGATTGCCTGCGGCCTGGCCGTCGGGGAACTGGCGTGCAGCCATGGCGTTCCGCCGCAAGGGCCGCGCACCGCCCTCGAACAACGCTGGATCGACGAGAACGCCTGATGACCCTACCCGATCATGTCCCGCGCCAGGCCATCGCCCTGAGCTACGACGGCCAACAGGCGCCGACCCTCAGCGCCAAGGGTGACGACCAGTTGGCCGAAGCCATTCTGGCCATTGCCCGCGAATACGAAGTGCCGATCTACGAAAACGCCGAGTTGGTCAAACTGCTGGCCCGCATGGAGCTGGGCGACAGCATCCCCGAGCCGCTGTACCGCACGATTGCCGAAATCATCGCCTTCGCCTGGCACCTGAAAGGCAAGTTTCCGGCCGGTCAGGACCCCGATGCGCCGCCTGTAGAGCGGGATATCACCCCGCGCTACTGACAGCGAAGCAGTTGAACGGCTTCACAAGGCAATCGGTTTGCGCCCGGCAAACGAGTGCGCCAGGGTGCCGCCGTCAACCAGGTCCAGCTCGCCACCCAGCGGCACGCCGTGGGCAATGCGCGAGGCCACCAGGCCTTTGTCGTGGAGCAACTGGGCGATGTAGTGCGCGGTGGCCTCGCCCTCCACGGTCGGGTTGGTGGCCAGAATCACTTCCGTGAAGGTGGCCTGCTGGCTGATGCGCTCCATCAGTTGCGGAATGCCGATGGCCTCCGGGCCCAGGCCGTCGAGGGGCGACAGGTGGCCCTTGAGCACGAAATAACGACCGCGATAACCGGTCTGCTCCACCGCATAGACATCCGTCGGGCCTTCGACCACGCACAGCAGGGTGTCATTGCGACGCAGGTCGGAACACTGCGGGCAGAGCTCTTCTTCGGTCAGCGTGCGGCACAAGCGGCAATGACCGACGCCATCCATTGCCTGCCCCAACGCCAATGCCAGCCGCGAACCGCCGCTGCGGTCGCGCTCCAGCAGCTGCAACGCCATGCGTTGCGCGGTTTTCTGACCTACGCCCGGCAGCACGCGGAAGGCATCGATCAACTGGCGAATCAGGGGGCTGAAGCTCATGGAGAAAAATCCGACAAAAACACAAGACGCGGTTTATACCCGCGCGTTGCTGTGAGCGTCAATTGAGGTGTTCGATACTGCGACCAATAGCGCCTGTGCGACTGACGTGATCAGCCCTTCAACGTCGTCTCCAGAAACTCCGTCAGTGCCTGCACCCTCGCGCTGCGGTGCTTGCGCACAGGCACCAGCAGGTTGATCGGGGCGCTGGCCAGTTGCCAATCGGCAAGGACGCGCACCAGGTTGCCGCTGGCGATCGCATCGCTGACATCCCACTGCGAGCGCAACACGATCCCCAGCCCCTGCTCGGCCCAGCGCCGCGCCACCGAGCCGTCGTTGCTGAGCAGTGCGGGCTCGATGCGCAGGGTCTTTTTTGCGTGCCCCTTGCTCAGGTGCCAGAGGGTCACGTCTTCGTCGTTTTCACGAATGCAGATGCAGCGGTGGCTGGCCAGTTCATCGGGCATCGAAGGCACGCCGTGCTGCTCAAGATAAGCCGGGCTGGCGCACAGCCAGCGATGGTTCTGCGCCAGAGGCCTGGCGATCCACAGGCTGTCATTGAGGTTACCGATGTGAATCACCGCGTCGCTGTCGTGGCGATCCGGCCACGGCGTTTCGCGCAGGTCCAGGTGCAGGGATAATTGCGGATGCAGCTTGGCGAAGCGTGCCAGCAGCGGCGCAATGCGCTGCCGGCCATAACCAAACGGCGCAGCCAGGCGCAGGGTGCCGACCAGTCGTTCGTCGCGCTGTTTGAAAGATTCCGGAAGCGCTTCAAGCTGTTCCAGCAGGTGCGCGCTTTCCCGTGCGAAACGTTCGCCATCGGCGGTCAGGCTCAGGCGTCTGGCGTCGCGGTTGGCCAGGGTGATACCCAGTTGCGTCTCCAGTTTGCGCAAGCGCATCGACAACGCGGGCGGCGAGACATTCAGCACTCGGGCGGCAGCACTGAGGGATTCACAGCGCGAAAGCGTCACGGCCAGACGCAGGTCTTCGATGGCGATCATTCAGCTCAGCTTAAGGATTGATGACAATCCATTGAACCACAGCTTCATCATCAGTGAGTAGAGTGCCTGTCGTACCCCGTCATGCGAGCCTTGCCCATGTCAGCTTTTCTGCCCTCTCTCGATACGCCTGTTGCACTGCTGGACATGCCGCGCATGCAGCGCAACATTCAGCGCATGCAGCAACGCATGAATGAACTGGGCGTGCGCTTGCGCCCGCACGTCAAGACCAGCAAGTCGCTGCCGGTCATTCAGGCGCAGATGGCTGCGGGTGCCCGTGGTGTGACGGTCTCGACCCTGAAAGAGGCCGAGCACTGTTTTGCCGAGGGCATCAGCGACGTGTTTTACGCCGTTGCCATTGCACCCGGCAAACTGGATCAGGCACTCAAGCTGCGGCGCATTGGCTGCCGCCTGAGCATCCTGACCGACAGCGTGGTCGCAGCACAGGCCATTGTTGCCTTTGGCCAGCAGCACGATGAGCAATTCCAGGTATGGATCGAGATCGATTGCGATGGCCATCGCTCGGGGCTGACGGTCGAAGACAACGCGTTGATCGAGGTGGCGAGAACACTGGTCGAAGGCGGCATGCAACTGCGCGGGGTCATGACCCACGCAGGCTCCAGCTACGACCTCGACACGCCTGAAGCACTGCAAGCCCTGGCCGAACAGGAACGCCTGCTCTGCGTCAGCGCCGCCGAACGCATTCGCCAAGCCGGGCTGCCCTGCCCGGAAGTCAGCATCGGCTCGACACCCACCGCATTGTCTGCGCAAGGTCTTGCAGGCGTGACCGAGGTGCGCGCGGGCGTGTATGTGTTCTTCGATCTGGTGATGCACAACATCGGCGTGTGCGGTGCAGACGAGCTGGCCTTGAGCGTGCTGACCACCGTTATCGGCCATCAGCAGGACAAGGGCTGGGTTATCGTCGACGCAGGCTGGATGGCCATGAGCCGGGATCGCGGCACCCAGCGCCAGCGTCAGGATTTCGGTTACGGCCAGGTCTGCACTGAAACCGGCGAGTGGATCGATGGCGCGCGAGTGACCGGGGCCAATCAGGAGCACGGCATTATCACCCTCGCCACAGGCGACAGCACAGACATCACCGGCCGCTTCCCGATTGGCAGCCGGCTGCGCATTCTGCCCAATCACGCGTGCGCGACCGGCGCGCAATTCCCGGACTATCACGCCTGCGACGCCGAAGGCGCAGTGCACATCTGGAGTCGTCTGCATGGCTGGTGATATCGAACTGATTCGCACCCCCTCGGCCGCAGCGCCGGGCGGGCACTATTCCCAGGCGGTGCTGCACCTAGGCATTTTGCATGTTTCCGGGCAATTGCCGGTGCGCGCCGACGGCAGCCACAGCGTTGACGAGCCGTTCGAGGTGCAGGCGGCCATTGCGCTGGACAATCTGGTCGCGATACTGGGCGCAGCAGGTTGTGGCACGGATGACCTGCTCAAAGTGACGGTCTATGTAGCCGGTATCCGGCACTGGCCTGATTTCGACCGGATCTATGCGCGCTATCTGGGCGAGCATCGTCCGGCCCGCGCTGTGGTGCCGGTTCCAGAATTGCATCACGGCTACCTGATCGAGATCGAAGCCCTGGCGCGCGCCGTACGATGAACATTATCGGGAGCACCTCATGACCCCGCAAAAAAGCGACGTTCTGATTATCGGTGGCGGCTTCATGGGCTCGTCATCGGCGTTTTTCCTGCGCCAGCACGGGCGCTCGGTGACCCTGCTGGAACGCGACCAGATCGGCCAGTACGCCAGCGGCGTCAACTTCGGCAATGTGCGCCGTCAGGGCCGGTTTCTCGGCCAGCTTGAACTCTCCAATCGCTCCTGGGCGCTGTGGAAACGCCTGCCCGAGCTGATCGGCGAAGACCTGGAGTTCATTCCCAGCGGCCACATGCGCGTGTGTTATCGCGAAGACGAAATCGCCGAGCTGGAGGCCTACGCCGCGGCACCCGAAGCCCGCGAGCTGGATTTGCAGGTCATCAGAGGCAAGGCGCTGCATGAGCGCTTCGCGTTTCTCGGCCCGGAGGTCAAAGGCGGCTCTTATGCGCCGCACGACGGGCACGCAAACCCGCGCCTGGCCGCACCCGCCTTCGCCCGTGCGGCGATTCGCGCCGGGGCAAGAATCGAAGAGCGCACCGAAGTGGCCGAGGTGCAGAAGGTCGGCGGCGAGTTTCACGTCACCACCACTGACGGCTAGCTGTTCGTCGCCGAGCAACTGCTGATCACCGCAGGAGCCTGGGCGGCCAAGCTGGCCGAGCAGTTTGGCGAGCCGGTTCCGCTGGAGCCCAACGGCCCGCAAATGTCCGTGACCGAACCGGTGCCCTACGCCCTGCCCACGGTCATCGGGGTGTTCACCAAAATCAAAGAGGAAGTGATCTATTTCCGCCAGATCCCACGCGGCAACATCATCATTGGCGGCGGCAATCGCAACAAGCCGGACATGGTCAACCGTCGCGCCTATTTCAAGCCGCAAAGCCTGATCAACCAGATGAAACAGATGAGCCGCCTGATACCCGGCGCAGAAAAGCTCAACATCATCCGCGTCTGGAGCGGCATCGAAAGCTACACCCCGGACTCGCTGCCCATCATGGGCCGCAGCGGCAAGGTCGATGGCCTGTTCTACGCCTTCGGCTTCTGCGGTCATGGCTTCCAGCTCGGCCCTGGTGTCGGTGACGTGATGGCCGAGCTGATCAGCACCGGCAGCACTCGCACGCTGATCAGCCCATTCGATATCCGCCGCTTTACTGACCCAAGTGCTATCGAAACGCCGTTTGTCTCCAGCCTGATGAGCGCAGGCAAGCTGATATGAGCCCGATCATTCATTCTCAGGAAGGCGCCATGCCCACGACTTCGGACATCCGCTATCACTACCGCCCGGCCACTGCCGCAGACACACTGGCAGCCCATGCGCTGTCGGTGCACCTCAAATGGCCACACCGCGAAGAGGACTGGGCGATGGTGCAACGCACCTCGGATGGCTTTGTCGCCGAACATGACGGGCAACTGGTGGGCGTAGCCTTCACCTGTCATCAGGGCGACTGGTCGTCGATTGGCCTGGTGATTGTCAGTGACGAACATCAGGGCAAAGGCCTCGGTCGTCGCTTGATGAACCTGTGCCTGGACGCCACCGCGCCCCGCACGCCGATCCTCAATGCCACGGAGTCGGGCGCACCGCTCTACAGGAGCATGGGTTTCGTTGACTTTGCACGGATTCAACAGCATCAGGGCATTGCTCAGGTGCCTGATGCTGAAAGGCTGGGCGAGGGCTTGCCTGTTCGGACACTGGGGCCTGCCGACCACGCCGAGTTGATCCGCCTGGCTAACGCTGGCAGCGGTCTGGACCGCAGCGTGGTGCTGACCGATCTGCTGCATGATGCCGAACAGGCGGTGGGTATCGAGCATGATGGCCAGTTGCAAGGTATCGCCCTGCTACGGCGCTTTGGTCGCGGCCATATCATCGGCCCGGTGGTCGCGCAGGATGTCGGGCAGGCGCAACGGTTGATCACCCACTTGCTGCGCCTGATACCCGAGCGGTTTGTGCGTTTCGACATCATGGCCGACTGCGGGCTCGCGCCGTGGCTGGAAAGCTTGGGCCTGGCGTGTGTCGACAGAGCGCCGCGCATGGTGCTCGGCACGCCTCCGCCGAAGAGCCCGGACGTGCAGCAGTTTGCGCTGGTGACTCAGGCGATTGGCTGAACCAAGGGCGGATGGCGGGCTGAAACAGGTCCGCGAGGTTAGCGGGCTGCATACAGCAGATTATTCTTTGCAGCCCGCCAGATCGGCGCTCTTTGTCCAGACCGCTTTGTTAGCTTATGGCTATCAAATCATTATCGCTCCAGGGAGCCCGCTGGATGACCACACAGCCCTTGAACAGCCATCGCGTTGATCCGCACACGGCGCAAAAATTCTACATCGATGGTCACTGGTCTGCGCCGCTGAGCCCCGTCAGTATTGCGGTGGTCAACCCGGCGACTGAAGAGGTCGTGGCGCACGTTGCCAGTGGTTCCGCTGCCGATGTAGACCGCGCCGTTGCAGCCGCTCGTGCGGCCTTTGCGGGCTGGTCCGGCACCTCGCCTGAGGTTCGCGCGCAGGTCATCGGCCGGATTCATGAGCTGATCATCGAGCGCAAGGAAGAGCTTGCGCAGGCGATCTCGCTGGAAATGGGCGCAGCCATCAGTTCTGCGCGTGCCATGCAGGTGCCGCTCGCCGCCGAGCACGTGCGGGTTGCGCGCGATCTGCTGGCAACCTATCGCTTCCAGACGGTCGAAGGCGGCACGGCCATCGAACGTGAACCGATCGGTGTGTGCGCGCTGATCACGCCGTGGAACTGGCCGCTCTATCAAATAACCGCCAAAGTTGCCCCGGCCATCGCTGCCGGTTGCACGGTGGTCCTCAAGCCCAGCGAACTGTCGCCATTGAGCGCATTGCTGTTCGCGCAACTGGTGCACGATGCCGGGCTGCCGCCTGGGGTGTTCAATCTGGTCAATGGCAGCGGCCCTGAAGTGGGCGGCGCGATGGCTGCGCATCCTGACATCGACATGATTTCGATCACCGGTTCGAACCGTGCGGGCGCTTTGGTCGCGCAGGCAGCTGCGCCGACCGTCAAGCGCGTCACCCAGGAACTGGGCGGCAAATCGCCGAACATTCTGCTGCCTGACGCCGACTTCGCCAACGCTGTGCCGCCTGGGGTGATGGCTGCGTTTCGTAACGTCGGCCAGTCATGCAGCGCACCGACGCGCATGATCGTGCCGAGAAACCGCCTGGCAGAAGTCGAAGCGCTGGCTGCCCAGACGGCCGGGACGATCGTCGTCGGTGATCCGCAACTGGAACACACCGTGCTGGGGCCGATTGCCAACGAAGCCCAGTTTCATCGCGTGCAGGCGATGATCAATGCGGGTATCTGTGAGGGTGCAAAACTGGTCTGTGGCGGGCCGGGCCGTGTGCAAGGTCACGAGCAGGGCTTTTATACGCGGCCGACGGTGTTTTCCGAGGTGGATTCGTCGATGCGCATCGCCCGTGAGGAGATTTTTGGTCCGGTGCTGTGCCTGATTGCCTACGATACGATCGATGAAGCGGTGGCGATTGCCAACGATACGGTTTATGGGCTGGGCGCGCACGTTCAGGGCCAGGACCTTGAGCTGGCCCGCTCGGTGGCTTCGCGCATTCGCGCCGGCCAGGTGCACCTGAACTATCCTTCCTGGAACCCGATGGCGCCGTTCGGCGGCTATAAGCGTTCGGGTAATGGGCGTGAATATGGCGTGCATGGGTTCGAGGAGTATCTGGAGACCAAGGCGATTGTGGGGTTTGCTCCGGCTGACTTGATGTAACGGTCGTGCCAATGCAGAGCGCCCAGCGTCATGCACATATCGTGCGACGCTCCGCGTCGCATGCAGACAGAAAAATGCCAGGCACCTGGCCTGGCATCAATCATTGCGCAGTTGCCATCAGAACGGCAGTTTCATGCCCGGTGGCAGTTGCATGCCGGCGGTCATGGAGGCGGTCTTGTCCTGACTGGCCTGTTCGATCTTGCGCACGGCGTCGTTGACGGCGGCGGCGATCAGGTCTTCCAGCACTTCCTTGTCTTCTTGCATCAGGCTGTCATCCAGATTGATGCGCTTGACGTCGTGACGACCGGTCATCACCACACTCACCAGGCCTGCGCCCGATTGACCGGTAACTTCCGCGTTGGCCAGTTCTTCCTGCATCTTGGCCATTTTTTCCTGCATTTGCTGCGCCTGCTTCATCAGGCCAGCCATGCCACCTTTCATCATGGGATATCTCCTCGAAAATGCATGGTTTGTTTGCGCGGCGCCGAAGGCGCCCTGTCTTCAATTATTGAGTCTGCACCACCGGCGCGTCCACGGGCTTGATCGTATCTTCGCGGATCACAGCGCCAAACTGCTGGAGCATCTGCTGGATGTACGGGTCAGCCTGAATCGAGGCTTCGGCCTGACGCTGGCGTTCGGTGCGCAAGCGTGAAGCGGCCTGGGCAGGGGTTTCCTGCTCGGGCTTGATCAGCTCGATACTCAGGTTGATCGTGCGCCCATGGTACTGGTTCAACGCATCGTTCAAGCGGCGCTGTTGCGTGGAGTTGAACAGCGCGCTGTGCGCCGGGTCCAGGTGCAGCAGCCAGTTGTCGCCATCGACCGCCATCAATGTGCAGTTGGCGGCGATGCTGCCGGTCATGCCGGAGATTGGCAGTTTGGGAAACACTTCAAGCCAATCGGCAGCAAGACCGGTGGCCGGCATGGCGGCCGGAGCAGGCTCGGGCTCAACGGCCTCGAGCTCGACGACGCTCTCGTGGGCCAGTTCATCCAGATAGCTATACGACGCCGGGTCGATGTCGATGTCCGGCTCGACGTAATCGTCGTCCGCTGGCGGTTCGTCATCGCGGTCCATCGGGGCGGACAGATAGGCTGAGTCAGGAATCGCTTCGAGCATCGCAGGCGTGACCTGCTGTTCCTCAACCGGCGGCGACGGCTGGGCCTGCGGCGCATCCGGCACGGGGCTGGCGGGCGCAGGGGCTGGCATCGGCGTGAGGTCCGGCTGCTCGGAAACCGTTTCCAGAACCGGTTCGGCTACCGGCTCAGGCTGGGGCTCTGCTTCAACTTCTGCCACAGGATCGGGCTCGGGCTCGGGCTCGGGCTCGGGCTCGGCAGGCTTTTCGGCCACCGGCGCTTTCGACTCGTTCCACGGCAGATCGATTTCTTCGACCGGCGCAGGCTTGGGTTCAGGCTGCGGCTCAGGCTCGGGTTTGATTTGCGGCGCAGGCTCGGCTTTTGCCTCTGGCTGAACAGCAGCCGGCGCCGGCGCATACGCAGGCGGCTGCGCTTCGAAGGCAGGGTCAGGCGCAGCCACGACCGGCGGCGTCGAAGCGGGCGATGCAACAGGTGTCGCATCAGCCACCGTTTTGCGGGAATCAGCCGTGGCCTGGCTGATCCCCACTGGCTTTAGCGGTTGCCTGGGAGCGTCTTCGCTGTCAGCCGGACGAAACGCCAGCATGCGCAGCAGGACCATCTCGAAACCGCCACGCGGGTCCGGTGCCAGCGGCAGGTCACGACGGCCGATCAGGCCCATCTGGTAATAAAACTGCACGTCTTCGGCGGGCAGTGCCTGCGCCAGGGCCAGCACCCGGTCGCGGTCGCCATGGCCGTTGTCGACGCCTTCGGGCAACGCCTGGGCAATTGCCACGCGGTGCAGCACGTTGAGAATTTCCGAGAGTACGCCATTCCAGTCAGGCCCCTGCTCGGCCAGATGGCGCACGGCTTCCAGCACACCACGGGCGTCACCTTCCAGCAGCGCGGTCAGCACATCGAAAACCTGGCCGTGATCCAGCGTGCCGAGCATGGCGCGCACGTCGGCCGCCATGACCTTGCCTTCACCAAAGGCAATCGCCTGATCGGTGAGGCTCATGGCATCGCGCATCGAACCGTCGGCAGCGCGCCCGAGCAACCACAGCGCGTCATCTTCAAACGGCACGTTTTCGACGCCCAGCACGTGGGTCAGATGCTCGACAACGCGCTCGGGCGTCATGTTTTTCAGGGAAAACTGCAGGCAGCGCGACAGAATGGTCGCCGGCAACTTTTGCGGATCAGTGGTGGCCAGAATGAACTTGACGTAGGGCGGCGGCTCTTCAAGCGTCTTGAGCAAGGCATTGAACGAGTGGCTGGAGAGCATGTGCACTTCGTCGATCAGGTAGACCTTGAAGCGTCCGCGACTGGGCGCGTACTGCACGTTGTCCAGCAGCTCGCGGGTGTCTTCGACCTTGGTGCGGCTGGCGGCGTCGATCTCGATCAGGTCGACAAAACGGCCTTCGTCGATCTCCTTGCACACCGAACAGGTGCCGCAGGGCGTCGAGGTGATGCCGGTTTCGCAGTTCAGGCACTTGGCGATGATCCGCGCAATGGTGGTCTTGCCGACGCCTCGCGTACCTGTAAACAGATAGGCGTGGTGCAGGCGCTGGCTGTCCAGCGCGTTGATCAGGGCCTTGAGCACATGGGCCTGGCCGACCATTTCGCGGAACGAGCGCGGACGCCATTTACGTGCAAGAACCTGATAACTCATTGAAAACCGTCGCAACTGGTAAGCGGAAGACCGCCAATGCTAGCCGAGCAGGGGCAAAATTGCATCCGGTGTCCGTCTCTATTGTGTCTACGCTAGCTAAATGGATGAATTGAAGCGCTGTATCCGGGCTCTTGCACGGCCTCAAACTGCCCGTGCGATCGTGATCGCGACGGGCCTGTTGCTCTCATTCGTGCAAACCAGCCAGGCGGGGCAGGCATCGCTGCGCTTTGCGGTAAACGAGGGCTGGAGCATGCCGATGATGCACATCACCGACTACCAGCCCGAATCCGGCATTCTGTTCGATATCATGCAAAGCCTTGCGCATCAGGTGGGCAGAGAAGCTGAGTACCACGTCATGCCGCGCCTGCGCATTCAAGGGGCGCTTGAGCGCGACGAAGTGGACATCCATTGCTACAGCGCCCAGGCATGGTATCCCGACCTGTCAGGCGACTATTTATGGAGCCTGCCGATTCTCTACCAGCGCGACTGGCTGGTGGCCTCGGCCGAGACCGCTGCCGGGCCTTACCCCGAGCAGTTCGATACCGAGACCGTCGGCACCGTGCTGGGCTACAACTACCCTGCCCTGCAGCACCTGTTCGACAGCCACCAGTTGAATCGTGAAGACGCACGCACTCAAAGCCAGACGCTGGGCAAGTTGATGGCAGGACGCTACAACTACGCCGTGACCAATCAGTTGATCCTCGACTGGACCAATCGAAGCCTGCCCACCGGCAAAAAACTCAAGCCTATTGCCCTGGTTGCTGACCAGCCCGCAGCCTGCCTGATTCGTAACAACCCGGACCTGCCGGTGAACAGGATTCTGCGCACACTGGTACGAATGCGTATGTCGGGAGAAATCCAGCGAATCATCGATCGCTACACCGCGCCACTTGCGCCTTGATACCCCGGCAACGTGTAGCAATACCGTCATATTTCATCGCTACGCTCGCCTGAAATCTTTGGTAACAAACTAACCAGCGCGGGTATTCGGCATGAGCGACAAACCAGAAGACGAAAACACCAACGAGAACCCCGGCCGCCGTCGTTTTCTCGGTGGTATGGCAGCCTTGGGCGCAGGTGTGACGCTCAGTGGTTACGTCTCGGCTCATGAAAGACCGCCCGCAGAGGCTGAAAAACATCATCTGGTCGGACCGGCGCTGGACCGCGCACTGCGTGAAAACGTCAAGACCGTGGTGGTCATCTACGCCGAAAACCGCAGCTTCAATAACCTGTTCGGGAATTTCCCGGGCGTGCAGAAACCCCTGTCTTCCGTCAGGCCTGCCGATTATGTGCAGCGCGACCGCAATGGCACCCTGCTGGACAAACTGCCGCCGGCCTGGGGCGGTGTCCTGCAAGTCGGGCCGCAGACCGTCGACGGCGTGACCTACCCGGTGGGCGTGCAGTTTCAGGAAAACCTGCCTAACGCGCCCTTCCCGCTCAAGGGACCCAACGCCGAGGACCTGCCGCTGAGCCTGGTCACCCGCGACCTGTGGCACGTTTTCTATCAGAACCAGATGCAGATCAACGACGGCAAGAACGACCGGTTCGTCGCCTGGGCCGATGCCGGCGGGCTGACCATGGGCAACTACGCGCAGACGCAGTACTCGTTGCGTCTGTGGGACGTCGCCAAGGAATTCGTGCTGTGCGATAACTTCTTTCAGGGCGCATTCGGCGGTTCGTTCCTCAACCATCAATACCTGATCTCGGCCACTGCGCCGATCTACCCGAACGCCGCCGACTCGCCTGCAAAGTCGCAGATCGCCTCGTTGCAGAGCATGAATCCGCTGGACTCGCGCCTCAAACCACTGGACAAGTCACCCGCCAGCGCCATGGAAGGGCCTCCACAGTTCGGCCCCAGCGCCATCACCCCGGACAACTACGCCGTCAACACCCTGGCCCCGCCGTACTGGCCAACCTGGCTGCGCGACCCGCAGAACCCGGATTACTCCAAACCGGACCTGGCCAACGTGCTGGTGCCGCAAAGCCACGAGCACATCGGTGACAAGCTGTCGAAAAGGAATGTCGACTGGGCCTGGTACGCCGGGGCCTGGCAAGTGACGCTGGATGAATTCAAGGACTCCACCGGCATCCCGAAAATCCCCAATTTTCAATACCATCACCAGCCGTTCAACTACTTCAAACAGCAAGGCCCGCAGAACCCTGAAGAACGCAAAAAGCGCCTGCGCGATGGCGGCCTGGGCGACGAATCGAGCACCAATCGCTTCCTCGCGGACGCAGAAGCGGGCAAGTTGCCTGCCGTGGCCTTCTACAAACCTCAGGGCAACCTGAACATGCACGCCGGTTATGCCGACGTGGCGTCGGGTGACCGGCACATCGACCGGGTGATCAAGGTGCTGCGCAACAGCCCGCAGTGGGACAACATGGTCATCGTCGTCACGGTCGACGAGAACGGCGGCTGGTGGGACCACGTCGCACCGCCCAAAGGCGACCGCTTCGGCCCCGGCACGCGTATTCCGGCACTGGTGATTTCACCGTTCGCGCGCAAAGGCAAAGTGGACCACACGGTTTACGACACGGCCTCGATCCTGCGCCTGATCACCCGCGTTCACGGTCTGGAAAAACTCGACGGCCTGAAACGCCGCGACGAAGCGATGATCGCGCGCGGCCAGGCGCCCATGGGCGACCTGACCAACGCCTTGCACTTTCCCGCCTGATAAAACTGCTTACGCGTTAGCGTCGGCAGCTTCCAGCGCGGTGTGCCGTGAGGTTTTCACAGGTGGCAAGGACGCCACGTACACCGTGCGGGACGGGAATGCGAAACGCACATCCATCTCGGCAAAGGCTTCCATGATCTCGAGATTGATCGCCTGCTGCACATCCATATAGACGTTATAGCTGGGGTCGAGAACGATAAAGACAGTCTCGAACTCCAGCGACGTCTCGCCAAAGCCACGGAAATGCGAGCGGTCGAAGCGCGCCAGCTTCTGCGCGTTGATGATCTTCTCGACCTTCTTCGGCACTTCGCGCACCTGATCGGCAGAGCAGTCATAGGTGAGCCTGAAGTCAAAGACGATGCGTCGTTCCTGCAAGCGTTTGTAGTTCTGAATGGTGCTGTTGATCATGTCTGCGTTAGCCATCACGATCTGTTCGCCACCCAGGCTGCGAATGCGCGTGGTCTTCAGGCCGACGTGCTCGACCGTACCCGCTAGCGCCCCGACGACGATGAAATCGCCGATCTCGAACGGCTTGTCCACTGCAATCGACAGCGAGGCAAAGACGTCACCGAGGATGTTCTGCACCGCCAGCGCCACTGCAATACCGCCAACCCCGAGACTGGCCACAAACGCGGTGATATTGACCCCGACGTTCGACAGCATCGCCATCACCACCGTTGCCCACAACAACACCTTCGCGCCCCATAGACTCAAGGTCGTCAAGGCACTGCCCTGAAAGGTTTCATCGGTGTTATGGCGAACGAAATAGCGGTGCAACGCCAGGGCGATTGCCCGGTTCGCCCACAGCCCGACCTGCAACGCCGCGACCACGAACCACAAACTGCTCACTCGCCCAAGCCAACGCTCCGGCAGATCAAGCATACCGATGCCGACCAGAATCGACGCCAGCAGCAACAGCGTATTACTGGTGCCAGACAGCACCTGCACAACGATGTAGCTCATATGCCGATTGGGCGTGACTGGCTGCGCGCGCATCTTTCGCAGCACGAAGCCGATAACACCCCTGACCAGCAAAAAGCTCATGGTCGAGACAAAAACCGCAACTATCCAGTTAGCGAGCGAAATACCCAGAAATTCTGAGTCTGTGAAAAATCTGATGATGTCCTGTTCCATCCGGCCCCCGGCTCCGATGCTGCGAGAAGCCTGACCGAAAAGCCCGTGACACCCGCAGCGACCTGAATTGCCCCTTGCCGTAAAACGGTTTCAAGCGACGCGTAAGGGGGTTAGGTGATGTGTGGGGGTGAGGGTTCAGTTTGATTGGGTGCATTCAACCGAAAGGACGATCAGATGAGATTTACTACGGACGCCCCAAAAAAATAATTTACAAAGGCTAATATCCACTAAAAAAGGACAAATTTTTATAGAAAGAGGCATTAATAAACTAAAAAATATAAAGCCGGAATCCAGACTAGACGAACGTAGTGGCATGTTGTTACCATGCAATGATAATATCACTAAGAACACCAAAAACCTTAATGCTAAAAACTATTTACAGGGACGAACAATGTATATAACTCGGATAAAAATCAAAAACTTTCGCTCTTTGGTAGACGTAGAAATATTTCCAAAAAATTATACAGTTTTTGCTGGTGCAAATGACTCAGGAAAAAGCAATGTACTCCGAGCATTAAATCTGTTTTTCAACGGCCAGACGGATATAGGTAAAAACTTAGTATTCAGTCAAGACTACGCACAACAAGCTGTTATTAGAGCAAATAAAGCGAAAGAGATTTTAGTGGAACTTGAGTTCAGCCCACCTAGCAACTACACGGATAACCAACCCGTAGTATGGAGAAAATTTTGGCGCGAAGGCTCTATTCTGCCCTATCACGAACAAATTAACATGATCAATGGAGAGGCATTCAGCCCAAGATCAAGAACAGAATACTGGATTCGACAAATTGCATACGAATATGTACCTGCCATTCGGGGAAATGAGTTTTTTGCGACCTTGAAAAGAAGACTCCATAACACATTAGCTGAAACCATTGCACCTAAATTGGCTACTGCATCGGGCCGCTTTCTTAGCAGCATTCGAAAAGAAGTTGTTTCGATTGAACAGGAGGCTCGTAGACTATTTGATCTTCAAACTGAATTTTCACTACCCAGCGACTTAGGCAGTCTTTTTGAAATTCTAGACCTAAAGACAGCGGACAAGCATGCAGCAACACCGCTCCAAAACCGGGGAGATGGCATTCAGGGCCGACATATTCCGGTAATACTCAGATTTCTCGCTGAACAACGCAAAATTAATTTTGCTCGCGGCAAGCCATCTCCGGAGACAATATTTGGGTATGAGGAACCAGAAAATAACTTGGAGCTTTCTAAGCAAATTGAGGAAGCCGATGAGTTTTATCGCAGTTCAAACTCGATACAGGTCTTACTCACCACCCACTCTCCAGCTTTTTATAGCGTTACTAAATCTCAAGCTCTAGCTAGCGCTTGGTATGCGGTAAGAGCTGCTGGCAGCACGAGCTTTCAAAATTCGGCAACCACGCAAAGCTTGGATGCAGGGTTAGGCTTAATGCCATTTATCGAGCCCTATCTACACAGAGCGGCCAATGACCGTGCTGAGATGCTAGAAGAACTCAATAAACTTCACTCTCAATCTCTTCATGTCGATAAAGCTGTTATTTGTGTCGTAAGCGATCCACCAACCACACCTACCATCAGATGCGGCTTCCGTTTATCTTGGCATTTCCGGTGAGCAGTTCCACGGCAGCAACGCCTCATAGTCGGCCACCGACTGCGCAAGTGGCAACCTCTCCAGTACGTGGCGCAGCCACGTATAGGGCTCCTGGCCGTTGACCTTGGCGGTCTCGACCAAGCTATAGATCTGTGCACTGGCGGTGGCGCCTTTAGGCGTGTCGCTGAACAGCCAGGCTTTGCGCCCAATAACAAACGGCTTTATTGCGCGCTCTGCCGGGTTGTTGTCGATCGGTAAAAAGCCGGCTTCCACGTAACGCTTCAGCCGACTCCAGTTATTCGCCAGATAACCAACTGCCTTGCCCAGCACGCTTTGCGGCGTCACGTGGGACTGAGTTTTATCCAGCCAGCTTTTCAACTGAGCCAAGATTGGCAGGCTTTTCTCCTGCCGACCGGTAAAGCGCTGTTCGTCGCTGCCGTCTTTCAATTCGCGCTCGATACCGTACAGCTTATTGATCATCGTCAGCGCGATATCGGCACGCCCGGTCTTGCCCTTAGGTTGCACTTTTTGTGCTTCGACAAATTTGCGCCGCGCATGGGCCATACACGCCAAGCGCTCCACGCCCGGTTGTAACGCCAGCGCGTTATAGCCCGCGTAATCATCAGTCATCACATAGCCGCGATAACTTTCCAGCAGCCGTAACGGTACGTCCTGCGCGCGGCTGGAAGTGTAGTCGAACAATACGACTTTATGATCTGGAGGCCCGCTGGCCTGTACCCACATCCAGGATTGGCTGGTCGGGTCTCGATCTGGTTCTTTCAGTACCTGAACGCGGGTTTCGTCACAGTGGATGACCGGGCTTTCCAGCAATCGATCACGCATCAGATTTAACAGCGGCTGCAAATGTTCGCCGCACTGGATAATCCAGCGGGCCAACGTTTGACGCGGGATTTCTATGCCATGTCGGCTTAGCACCGTTTCAAAACGATGCAGCGGCAAGCCGTCGACATACTTGGTGGTCAGCAGCATGGCCAACACGCTGGGGCTGGCCATGCTCTTTTCAATCAACTGCGCAGGCTTGCCGGCTGTGACCGGTGCCGACTCACAGCCACGACAGCCGTAGACTTTGCGGATGTGTTTGATCACCCGAATCTGCATCGGCACGATATCCAGTTGCTCGCTGGTTTCCTCGCTGACGACATGCTTGCGGCAACCGCAGGCACAGGTCAGTTCGTGTTCGGGCAGCTCGTGGATGACTTCAATGCGCGGCAGATCAGCCGACAGTGGCTTGCGCTTGCCACGGCGTGGCGCAGGAGCAACTACTTCCTCATCAGCATCGCCGACCGGGAGCATAGGCTCGCTTTCAGGTTCATTGAACAAGGCAAGTTGAGGGGTATTAGGCTCGACGGTTTGTTCGGACTTTCGACCAAAAATACGGTCACGCAGCAGCTTGATCTGCTCTTTGAGATCAACGATGTGAGTGGCGTAGGCGTCTTTAACTTCCTGTTCGCGCGAGCGTGCTTCGTAGCTCTCAAGCAGCATCTGTTTGAGCAATACGGGATCGTCAGGAAGGTTGTCGGGCAATGGTCGCATGCCCTGGATTATACCCGTCAGGCAACAAACCTTGGAGTCAAAATCTTATGAGGACGGTTGCGCCACAGATCAAATCCATCCAGCAGCCAATTCAATTCCTGAACCGTCAGCACAATGGCTTCGTCGACATCATCTGGCGAGATTTTGAAACGCTCGGACTCGAGACGCTTGAGCCAAAGGCAGAAGCCGTTACGCTCCCAATACAAAATCTTCACTCGATTCCGGGATTTGTTGAGAAAGACAAAGAGCACCGGATCAAAGACCGCCACTTTAATATCCAACTCGACCAAAGCAGCTAAGCCATCGATGGATTTTCTGAAATCCACGGGTTTGGGATAGAGGTAGACTTTCTCGACTTTGGCGTCGGGTCGCATCATGGTGCTGGCTCCTGAAAGAAAACGGGAGCACAGCATCAGGCGTCAGCCAGTGGCTTGAAATGTGGGGTTCGTGGATCGGATACATTGAATATGCCAAGGCGCAACTGCGCGCCAAGGTCGAGCACCCCTTCCAGGTAATCAAGGTGCGCTTCAATCATCGCAAGGTTCGCTACCGTGGGCTGGAAAAGAATACAGCGCAGTTGTTCAGTTTGTTTGGGTTGGCCAATCTGATGCTGGCCAAGCGGTATTTGCAACAGGCGGCAGGATAAATCCGTCTGAAAGGCGGGACTGGCCCGCCAATCAGCAAAAGGAGGGCAGAAATCTGCCCGAGAAACGCAAAGCAAGGCCGGCAGGTTGAAAAAAACCGGCTTGGAAATGAAGACGGTGCGAACGGGTTAATTTTTCAGCGTCTCCCTAAGGGACGCGCGATGGTCATTCCTTCGATGCATGACGCTTTTTTCACTATTTGACGATCCCTTATTTCCTTGAATATTTCATCGTAAAAAATATCTGGCTTCTTATCTCTTCCCTTAAAAGCCATTACGTTTTTTACGTAATTGTGAGACAGCTCTCTATCTTCAACAAATAGAACGCGCTCAAGAAAACTCTCAATTTCCGGACGATGGGCTACGCCGTGCACCCTAATCAGTTCCTTAGAGAGTCCAAGAATAATCTTGTCCTGTTCTGCAACCTTGAAATTTTCCATACCATAGAAATATCCAGCATCTCTTAGCAAATAAGAGTCTTTTAGTACTGGCATAAAAAAAATGAAAGTATGGAACTTAAATACTGAATGACAATTACAGTACAACGTATACAAATACTTGCCAATTTTATGAGGTGTCAGATTTGCTTCACCCTTAGACTGCAAATCCCAGAGTTTCCCACCAGCGCTGAGCCCGGTCACATCGTTAAAACAATCAATAGCTAGTATAGAAATTTGTTTTTTGTCAGGACGCAACCCGATCATATATAGAAGAGACTTAGTCTCGTATTGAGACGCCTTATTATTATTTCGTTCGGTATTTTTGAATGTATACACGCGACCTTCCCTGTCTTAGCACCGCTAGTACTGGTGGCTTCCGACTGCCAAATTCCCGTGGGTATCTCCGCAGGAGTCTTGATCATTTGCGCAGCAGCTCGTGCCGCCGACATCATGATGCCACTATACATTACTAGAAGGCGCTGAGCACTCGACTCGCTGAGAGAGAGTTCGATTGCTGATCGCTTGCACAAATCGTCTGTTTAGGCTCATGACAATAGGCAGAAGTTGTGAATGGGGATCACGACAGGATAGCTGTTGGCTTTGTCTGAACCGACCACGAAAAATCATCGGGGCGGAAATTGCGAACTGTAGAGAAAATCGAACTGACTCTTTATAATTGCGATACAGATGCACCACTTTGGTGTACCTAAACGCCGTCACACTTCGAGATATTTGACTGATAAATCCTTATAAAACCAAGGATTTAGAGATAGGTGGTGCCCCCACCAGCCACACCCCGGCACACAATGTTCCCGCTGTGGCTGCTTCCTTCCGGATCTGACCAGGTTCACGGGTAATCGTTGCGGGGGGACCGATGGGGTCACCATAACGACGCTCGCCAGTGGCGAGCCGCGCCATTGTACCGGTCTTGCGCGAGTTTACAACCGTTGCCCTGGATAAAAATTTCGATAGCGCTCAAGCACTTGTGTACCGGGGCCGAAACGCAAATCCGCCTTCACCGGCAGTGCTGCAAATCCTCGAAATAGCCCCGCACGATCCTGTACCCTGCCCGCCTCAATAATAATCAGCCAGCAGGTTGCTCATGCAGACTCGATTGGTCGGCTACCACGATCTCGATCCACACCAGCGCCAGCAGCTGGAACAACTGGAAGTCACGCCGGAACAGACGCAGTTCTCCGGCGACATCTACACGGCGCTCAATACGCTTCTGGTCAATCCCAATCCGAACGTTTGCGGCTTCGTGCTTCTGGCCGATGAGAGGCCTGTGGGCTTTTTTCTGCTCAAGCGTGGTGACTGCCTGCCGCACTGGGCTCAGGAAGAACTGGCTGCGACGCTGCATGCCTTGCAGATCGACCGCCGTGAACAGGGCAAAGGGTTGGGCAAGGCATGCCTGCAGGCGTTGCCTGCCGCACTGAGTCTGAAATGGCCGGACATCACACAGTTGATGCTCTCGGTGGACGCCGACAACAGCGCTGCCATCGGGCTTTATGTGGGTCAGGGCTGGATTGACACCGGAGAGGCGTATCGCGGAAGGATCGGTTTCGAGCGCAGGCTGGTATTGAAGCTTTGATACGGAGTTTGAGCGCGCGCCTGACATCCCGGGATGTCAGGCGCTGCTTGGGTTATTGAGCCAACAAGACCTCATCGGCCTTGCCGCCTGCATCCTGAATGACCAAGTGGATGAAGTGCAGCTTGGCAATCACCGCCGGCGGCAGCACGAACGGATAGAAATCCGGCTGCCCCATGCTGCGTGACAGCTCGTTGAGCATGCTTGCCAGCTCGATCCAGGCGTTGACGAACGACAGGAACGCCGGGCCGCCGGGGTGCTGTGGATCGTAGAGAACTTCCAGCGGAAATGGCTGGTAGTCGAGCTCCATGTCGCGGGCGCTCATGCCAAAGCCCAACGCGGTATCGACCGCATCCATCATGTGCAGGTAATGAGCCCAGGTTTCGGCCCAGTCTTCCCACGGGTGCATGGTGGCGTAGGCACTGACGAAGCTTTCCTGCCAGTTGTCGGGCGCGCCGTTCTTATAGTGGTGATCGAGCGCATCGGCGTAGCTGGCGCGCTCGTCGCCGAACAGGTTGCGGCAACCGTCCTGCCAGCGGGTATCGGCAATCAGCCGATCCCAATAGTAGTGACCGACTTCGTGGCGGAAGTGGCCGAGCAAGGTGCGATACGGTTCGTGCATCTGCACGCGCATGGCTTCGCGGTGTGCATCGTCGGCTTCTTCGATGTTCAGCGTGATCAGGCCATTGGCGTGGCCGGTGGTCGGCAGCTTGCCTTCCAGATCGACGCCGACAAAGTCAAAGGCCAGGCCGGTTTCTTCATCGACGGTCTTGGGGATGACTTGCAGCCCCAGTGAAATCAATTGCGCGACCAGGCGGCGCTTGGCGGTCTCGACCTTGCGCCAGCGCTCGCCGTTTTCGACGATGGACAGGTCGGGAATGGTCCGATTGAGGCTGCATGCCACGCAGAATTCACCGGCGTTGTGCGCCGGAAACAACCAGTTGCACGCCGCTGGCGTGTCGAGGTTGGCGCAACGCCGATACAGGCCTGCGCCCGGTTCGTCACTCAAGCGCCAGGTCGCGGCATCAGGACCCGCTTCTAGTACAGCCACCCGGCTCTGTTCTGGCAGATAACCCAGCGCCGCCGAACAGGCCAGGCATTGAGAATTGGGGAAAAACACCGACTGGCCGCAGGTGCACTGCCAGACCTTGCTGTTACGTTTGGATTCGCCGACAAATGGGGCGGTAATGCGTGAACTCAATTGCTCGAAAAAGCGATACATGGCGATCTCCCGTTGGCCTTGCATGGACTAGATCATGCCGACGCTGCAGGGGTTCAAAATATTATCGAGCGGCGGAGACGGACAGTGTTGGCGGCGTTTTTTGTGGGCGAAAACGGTGCGTCGGTGGGGTCTGGCACTACCCATGCAAGATCGGACGCAGAGCGTCCAGCACGGCGCACCGACGCGGAGCGTCGGCACGATAATCAAAGGCCGGAAACTGCATGCTTACGCGCAGTGCATCGCACGATAGTCGAGATTATCGTTCCAACGCTACAGCGCTCAGCGTTACACACAAGTCCTGATGACCGCGCAAAACAGGGCTTTTGAGGTGCCGGGCGCACCGGTTTTACTGTCGGCTCACGACAGTTCGCGGACAAGCGGAGCTTCGCCCGGTCCGCCTCCACAGCGGACAAGTGCGTAGGCATGCATCACCGGCCTTGCTCAATCAACCGCTACGCCCAGTTCGGTCAGGCGCTTGAGCAGTGCCTCTTCGTCCAGCACGGTCAGGCCCAGCTCATTGGCTTTGGTCAGTTTGGAACCCGCACCTGGCCCGGCGACCACGGTGTGGGTCTTGGCCGATACCGAGCCGGACACCTTGGCCCCCAGGCTTTCGAGTTTTTCCTTGGCCACGTCGCGACTCATGCGTTCCAGCGAACCGGTCAGCACCCAGGTCTGGCCTGCCAGCGGCAAGCCTTCGACGGTTTTTTTCTCGCTGCGCCAATGCATGCCGAAGTCCTTGAGCTGGGCTTCGATGGCGCGGGCGCGTTCGGCGTTGGCGTTGTCGTCGAAGAAGTCGCGGACCGATTTGGCCTGTTTCTCCGGCAGCGTCTGGCGCATGTCCAGCCAGTCAGCGCTGATGACCGCCTCCAGCGTGCCGAACCGGTCAGCCAGTTTCTGTGCAGCACCCGGCCCTACCGATGGAATGTGCAGCTTGTCGATCAGGCCTTCCAGCGTGGTGCTGGCGGCAAACTCTGCACCCAGCTCACCCTGATCCTGCAATTGCAGACCGCACTCGCCCAGCAGCGCGTCGATGACGTTGCGGTTGTGCTCATCCTCGAAGAAGCTGTGAATTTCGTAAGCGACTTCCAGACCGACATCCGGCAGATACGTCAGCACCTCCGGCAGTGCCTGTTTGACGCGGTCCAACGACGCCAGTGAGCGCGCCAGTACCTTGGCCGTCTCCTCCCCTACATCGGGAATACCCAGGGCATAGATGAAGCGCGCCAGGGTCGGCTGTCGGCTGTCGGCAATCGCCTTGAGCAGCTTGTTGCTGGAGATTTCAGCAAAACCCTCCAGGTCGATGATCTGTTCGTATTTCAGTTTGTACAGGTCGGCAGGCGAACCAATGAGCTTTTCATCGACCAGTTGCTCGATGGTCTTGTCGCCCAGGCCTTCGATGTCCATTGCCCGACGCGACACATAGTGAATGATCGCCTGCTTGAGTTGCGCACCACAGGCCAGCCGTCCGACGCAGCGATACACCGCGCCTTCGGTAACGGTTTCCTTGCCCTTGCTGCGTTTGATCAACTGCGTGCGCTCGACATGCGAGCCGCACACCGGGCAGCTTTGCGGGACTTCGACCGGTTTGGCGGTTTCGGGGCGGCGCTCGACGACGACCTGCACTACCTGCGGAATCACGTCACCGGCGCGACGGATAATCACCGTGTCGCCAATCATCAGCCCCAGCCGCGCCACTTCATCCATGTTGTGCAACGTGGCGTTGGCGACCATGACACCGGCAACCTTGACCGGCTTGAGGCGCGCGACCGGCGTGACCGCGCCGGTGCGGCCGACCTGAAATTCAACGTCCAGCAGTTCGGTCAGCTCTTCCATGGCCGGAAACTTGTGGGCAATCGCCCAGCGTGGCTCGCGGGCACGAAAGCCCAGTTCGCGCTGCGCCGCCAGGTTGTTGACCTTGAACACCACACCGTCGATCTCGTAGGTCAGCGAAAGACGTCGCTCACCGATGTCGCGGTAGTAAGCCAGACATTCCTCGACGCCGTCCGCCAGTTTCAGTTCGCGACTGACCGGCATACCCCATTTTTTCAACGTTTCAAGCACGCCGATGTGCGTGTCGGCAATTTCTGCCGAGGTCTGCCCCAGGCCATAACAACAGAATTCCAGCGGACGGTTGGCGGTGATCTTCGAATCCAGCTGGCGCAGGCTGCCAGCAGCGGCGTTGCGCGGGTTGGCGAAGGTCTTGCCGCCAACTTCCAGCTGGCTGGCGTTGAGCCGCTCGAAACCGGCCTTGGACATGAACACTTCGCCGCGTACTTCCAGCAGCTCTGGCCAGCCCTTGCCTTGCAGCTTGAGCGGGATATTGCGCACGGTGCGCACATTGACGCTGATGTCTTCGCCCGTGGTCCCGTCGCCGCGCGTGGCACCGCGTACCAGTGCGCCGTCGCGGTACAGCAGGCTGACCGCCAGACCGTCCAGCTTGGGCTCGCAGCTGTATTGCACCTTGCCGCCTTCGCCAAACAGATCCCCGGCAGGCAGGTCCAGCCCTTCGGTTACACGGCGGTCGAACTCGCGCAGGTCGTTTTCTTCAAAGGCGTTGCCCAGGCTGAGCATGGCCATTTCGTGACGCACCTGGGTGAAAGCCGACAAGGCGGCACTGCCCACCCGCTGGGTCGGCGAATCGGGCGTGACCAGATGCGGGTTTTCTGCCTCAAGGGCCTTGAGCTCGTGGAACAGGCGGTCGTATTCGGCATCCGGGATGCTCGGCTCGTCCAGAACGTGATAGCGGTAGTTGTGCTGATCCAGCTCTGCACGCAGTTCCAGGATTCGGGTTTCGGCGGCCTTCATACGGTGTTCTCTCAAAAAGCAAAAAAGCAGCCGAGGCTGCTCATCTGTTGGTTCTGTTCTTTTTCAGTCCGGTTCCGCGCAAGGCATGCCCAAGCACACGCCTGGCACGGGACCGGTGCAATGACGCTTACCCGCGACGCTGGGTTAGCGCACGACGCTCGAACTCGACGATACGCTGGCGATAATGCTCGATGGTCTGCGCGGTCATGACACTGCGCTGGTCATCTTTCAATTCGCCATCCAGCTCGTGAGCCAGCTTGCGAGCAGCGGCAACCATCACATCAAAAGCCTGCTTGGGACGACGAGGGCCTGGCAAGCCAAGGAAGAAGCTCACTGCGCGGGTGCTGAAATGGTCGATGTCGTCCAGATCGAATACGCCGGGCTTGACCGCATTGGCCATCGAGAACAGCACTTCGCCGTTGCCGGCCATGCTTTCGTGACGATGGAAAATGTCCATCTCGCCAAAACGCAGACCGCTTTCCAGAATGTTCTGCAGCAACGCCGGGCCCTTGAAGCCGCCTTCATTACGCGAGATCACGCTGATGACCAGTACTTCTTCTACTGGTGGCAGGTCCTTGTCTTCGGTGATGCGCTGGGCCGGTTTATCATCCGGGAAATCGTCGTCGCGCGCCGTGAACAGGCTCGGGCCGTCCAGATCTAGATTAAGATCGCCCTGCTGCGGCTCGTCCTTACGCTTCTTGTCACCACGTTTTTCGCTGCCGGCACCGCGTTTGTTGTCACGCGGGTTGGCGCTCATCGACGGCAAATCATGCTCGTCAAGCTGCGGCTCCTTGTGCGTGTCCAGCACACGCGGCGGACCCAGCACTTCGGCAGACGTGGTTTCTTCTTCATCCGGAAGGTTGGAGAAGCTCCGATCCAGCCTGAATTTCAATTTGCCCTTGCCGCCGCGCATACGGCGCCAGCCATCAAAGAGAATACCGGCAATGACTATTATGCCGATGACGATCAGCCACTCGCGCAGACCGATTTCCATGTAATCCAGTGCCTCTAATGAAGAAATCTGAAAATAAGGGCCTAAACCCCTTTAATACGTGGTGCCAAGTCTATGTTCTGACTGGCATTTTGCCCACATGAAAATAAAAAAAGTGGCCACTAAACTAGCACGACCAAAGGTAACTTTACACCGTCTGTTACCTCTCTTCGCTGTGCATATTGCCATCTATCGTACAAACGTCACATTTTCATACCGCAATTCTGCGTTTTCGCCGCCGTAACGAGCCCGATTCAAGCATCCACCAACGCCATGGCCTGCTCGACGTCCACCGCTACAAGCCTTGAACAGCCGGGCTCGTGCATCGTTACCCCCATCAGTTGATCGGCCATTTCCATGGCGATCTTGTTGTGGGTGATGTAGATGAACTGCACAGTTTGTGACATTTCTTTCACCAAACGCGCATACCGTCCCACGTTGGCGTCATCCAGTGGTGCATCGACCTCGTCAAGCATGCAGAACGGTGCAGGATTGAGCTTGAAGATGGCAAAAACCAGTGCAAGCGCCGTCAGTGCTTTTTCCCCACCCGACAGCAAATGGATGGTGCTGTTCTTCTTGCCAGGAGGACGCGCCATGATTGTCACCCCTGTATCGAGTAAATCTTCGCCTGTCAGTTCCAAATAAGCGGAGCCACCACCGAAAACTTTCGGGAAAAGTGCCTGAATTCCGCTATTTATCTGATCGAAGGTATCTTTGAAGCGGTTTCGGGTTTCCTTGTCGATCTTGCGAATGACGTTTTCCAGCGTGTCGAGCGCCTCCACCAGATCGGCGTCCTGCGCATCCAGATAACGCTTGCGCCCGGATTGCTGCTGATACTCGTCGATGGCGGCGAGGTTGATCGCGCCCAGGCGCTGAATGCGCCCGGCGATGCTTTCCAGCTGCTGCTCGGCGGCCTGCTCGCTGGCTTCCGATGTCAGGGTGGCGAGCACGCCGTGCAGGTCGTAGCCGTCTTCGTGCAACTGGTCCTGCAACGCGGTGCGGCGCACGCTCAGCGCCTGCCACTCCAGGCGTTGCTGCTCGAGCTGACCACGCAGCAGTTGCGATTGCTGCTCGGCCTGAGTACGGCGTTTCTCTGCTTCACGCAACTCACGATCGGCGTCTTCGAGTGCGTTTTTGGCGATGCGCATTTCGTCATCGACCACCATGCGCCGCTCCAGCAGCTCTTCAAGCTTGAGACGCAGCTCTTCAAGCGGCGCCTCGCCCTCCTCCAGGTTCAGGCTCAGTTGTTCGCGTTTTTCCGTCAGCCTTTCGGACTGCATGCGCAGGCGCTCCAGCGCCTGACGCGTCGAATCGTATTGCGCCTTGATCGAGCCCAGACGCACGGCCAACTGGTGGCTGTGATCCTTGTGTTGTCGCGCGTCCTGACGTATTCGGTCCAGACGCTCGCGCAGCGCATCACGCTGGGCCTGGAGCACTTCTCGCTGTTCGGTATCCAGCGCCATCGAATCCAGCGCATCCTGCAGTTGCAGGCGCGATTCCCCCAGATGCTCATGTTCCACAGAGCGCTGCTCGCCCAGCTCGGCCAGCTCTTCGTCCAGACGCGTGCGGCGCAGAGTCAACTGCTCGACTTTGACCCTGGCGGCCGACAGCTGCGCCTTGAGTTCGCTTTGCTGACGGGTTTCGTCCTGCACCCGACGACGCAGTTGCTCGCGGGCGTCTTCCTGCTGCGATTGTTGCTCGCGCAGGCTCAGTAATTGCTCTTCAAGGGATGCCAGGGTCGCTTCGCGCTCGTCGCGTTCCAGCCCCAGCCGCTGCAATTCCTGACCACGCGCCAACACGCCACTCTGCGCTTCGCTGGCACGTCGTACCCGCAAGAAGTGCCGGCCGACCCAGTAACCGTCGCGGCTGATCAGGCTTTGTCCGGCGCTCAGTTGCGTGCGGCGCGCCAGTGCTTCGTCCAGATTCTCGACGGGCATCACCTGACCCAGCCAGGCCGACAGATCGACCGTGCTTTCGACCTTTTCCAGCAAGCTGCCCGGCACCCGGACCGTGTCGGCACTGGCGCTGAGCAGGCGCAGATCGCCCTGCTGAAAGCTGGCCAGATCGAGCCCGTCAAAGTCATCGACCAGCACCGCCTGCAAATCGGCACCCAATACAGTTTCGACTGCCAACTCCCAGCCCGCCTCGACGCTCAGCCCCTCGGCCAGGCGCGGGCGTTCGGCCAATTGCTGATCACGCAGCCATTCGGCGGTGCCGGTATCCGGATCGAGCGCAGCCTGTTGCAGGGCTTCCAGTGATGCCAGTCGGCCGTTGAGGCGTTGCAACTCGCCCTGGGCCTGCTGCTGTGCGTGACTGGCGTTCTGCAGGGCCTCGCGCAATTGCTCCAGACGCTCGACCGTTTGCTCTTCACCCATGTGCAGTTCTTCGAGGGTCATGTCTCGGGTCGCAAGGTCTTCGCTCAACTCGAGAATGGCCGCGTCTTCCGGGTCGGCCGTCAGCAATTGACGTTCCTCGGCCAGACGTCGCTGGCGCTCGGCCAGACGCTCGATGCTCTGTTCCAGTTGCTGAATACGGGATTGCTGAACCTGCGCCTGACGCTGTGGCTCGGCGGACTGCTGGTTGAAGACGTCCCACTGCTCCTGCCAGCCCTGCATCGCCGACTCGGCGTCTTCCAGCGCAATGGCCGATTCCTCGGCGGCGGCGCTGGTCATTTCCTGCTCGGGCTCAAGCATTTCCAGCTCTTCGCCCAGGGTGGCGAGCAAGGTGCTGTCGTGTCCCAGGTGCGATTCGGTTTCCAGACGGGCGCGCTCGGCTTCGCGCAGGTCATCCTGCAACTGGCGCAGGCGCTGCTGACCGTGCTGAATGCTCTGCTCGACGCGGGCGATGTCGCCACCCACCGAATAGAAGCGTCCCTGCACCAGATTGAAGCGCTCGGACAGGTCATGATGCCCGTCGCGCAGGCGCTCGATGCTGGCATCGGCGCTGCGCTGATCGGCCACCAGTGCCTCGAAACCGACTTCCTGATTGCCGATCACCGCCTCGCGCTGACCTACTTGCTCATTCAATGCCTGCCAGCGCAGGGCTGACAGTTGCGCCTTCAACTGGCGCTCTTCGGCTTTGTATTCCTGATACTTCTCGGCAGCCTGAGCCTGGCGGTGCAAGCGCTCCAGCTGGCGCTCGAGCTCTTCGCGAAGGTCAGTCAGGCGCGCGAGGTTTTCGTGGGTACGGCGGATACGGTTTTCGGTTTCCCGACGGCGCTCCTTGTACTTGGAGATGCCGGCGGCTTCTTCGATGAAGTTGCGCAGGTCCTCGGGCTTGGCTTCGATCAGCTTGGAGATCATGCCCTGCTCGATGATCGAGTAGCTGCGCGGTCCCAGGCCGGTACCGAGGAAGATGTCGGTGATGTCGCGACGACGGCACTTGGTGCCGTTCAGGTAATAGCTGTTCTGGCTGTCGCGGGTGACTTTGCGGCGAATGGAGATTTCTGCGTAGGCCGCGTACTCGCCGACCAGCGTGCCGTCGGAGTTGTCGAAGACCAGCTCGATGCTCGCCTGGCTGACCGGCTTGCGGCTGGTCGAGCCGTTGAAAATGACGTCGGTCATGGACTCGCCGCGCAGGTTCTTGGCCGAGCTTTCGCCCATGACCCAGCGCACGGCGTCGATAATATTGGATTTGCCGCACCCGTTGGGGCCGACGACAGCCGCCATGTTGCTGGGGAAGTTCACCGTGGTGGGGTCGACGAAAGATTTGAACCCCGCCAGTTTGATGCACTTCAGGCGCATGCGTCAGCTCGCTTCCAGAGCGGACAGCACGAGCTGGCAACTGCGCTGACAGTAGCGGGTCAGCACCACGCGAATCTGCGCCAGATCGCGCGCCAGGACGGCGGCGAGCATGTCACCGAACAGCGCCAGATACTCGCTCATTTCAGCCTTGCGCTGCTCAAGCGCCAGAAAATAGCTGCGACTCATCGAAGGCTGCAGGTTCTCGACGGTTTCTTCAAGGTACAGGTTGTTGGCGAACGGATAGGCCGCGCGCATCACGTTGAAGCTCTCTTCGACGAACATCCTGACGTCCTGCTGCTCGAAACTGGCCTGCAGGCGCTGCTGGCTCTGCAGAAACGGCGCGAGCTCGTCTTCACTCTGCCAGCGCTGTGCGACGGCATTGGCCAGCAGGATATACAGCTCGCTCATCAGGTTGCACAGGCTGGTGACGTTGTGGGCATTGAGCACGGTCACTTGTGCGCCACGACGCGGCAGGATCACCACCAGATGGCGGCGTTCGAGGATCAATAATGCTTCGCGCACAGAGCCACGACTGACGTTCAACGCCTGCGTGACTTTCTGCTCCTGAATGCGCTCTCCAGGCTTGAGCTCACCGCGAATGATCCGCTCGGCAAGGTGATGAGCAATTTGCTCAGCGAGGCTGTCCGGGGCCTTGAACGTCATGACTATCCTTCAAAAAAGCTGTTCTGCACGCAAGTCGCGGAGTGTATCGCAACCGATGCGGGTGGCGCAGGGCCATAGAGGAGGAAACTGGCACGAAATACGCAAAACCTTGAATTATCCTTGGCTCGATACACGGGAGCCTGTGCAAGCGTAATCGGAAAGCCGAGGGAAAGCCGATTTCCTGACTTAAGAGTCAGAAACAAATTGACCCAATTGGCAGAGCTGATAGATTCATCGATATGTCTGATGACAACACATGTGAGGGCTTTGCGCCGTGATTCAGTTCCTTTTGAACCAAGAGCTAAAAACCGAGCGCAGCCTGAATCCGAACATGACCGTGCTGACCTACCTGCGAGAGCAGGCACACAAGCCCGGTACCAAGGAAGGTTGCGCCAGTGGTGACTGTGGCGCCTGTACGGTGGTCGTCGGCGAGCTGCACAGCGACGCAGACGGCCAGCAGCAACTGCGCTATCGCAGCGTCAATTCATGCCTGACCTTTGTCGCCTCGCTGCACGGCAAGCAGTTGATCAGCGTTGAAGACCTCAGGCACCAGGGCCAGTTGCACAGCGTGCAAAAGGCGATGGTCGAATGCCACGGCTCGCAATGCGGCTTTTGCACGCCTGGGTTTGTGATGTCGCTGTTTGCCCTGCAAAAAAACAGCAGCGACGCCAACGCGCATCAGGCCCATGAAGCATTGGCCGGCAACTTGTGCCGCTGTACCGGTTATCGACCGATTCTGGCCGCTGCCGAGCAGTCTTGCAGTCAGCGTGTGCCAGACCAGTTCGATCAGCGTCAGGCGCAGACTATAGAGCGCCTGCGCGCGATCACGCCAAGTCAGACCGGCGAACTCAATGATGGTGAAAAGCACTGCCTGATTCCGCTGACCGTGGCCGACCTCGCCGATCTGTATCAGGCCAACCCGCAAGCGCGTCTATTGGCGGGCGGCACCGATCTGGCGCTGGAAGTCACACAATTCCACAAAGCACTGCCCGCGATGATCTACGTTGGACATATCGCCGAAATGAAACGTGTCGAACGCTTCGACGACCGTCTGGAGATCGGTGCAGCCACGCCACTGACCGATTGCTACGCAGCGCTGAAGGCTCAATACCCGGACTTCGGCGAACTGCTGCAGCGCTTTGCTTCGCTGCAGATCCGCAATCAAGGCACGCTGGGCGGCAACATCGGCAATGCCTCCCCCATCGGCGACTCCCCGCCGCTGCTGATCGCCCTCGGTGCACAGATCGTGCTGCGTAAAGGCGACACCCGGCGCACGCTGGCGCTGGAAGATTATTTCATCGACTACAAGGTTACCGCCCGCCAGCCAGGCGAGTTCATCGAGAAGATCATCGTGCCGACCGCTACCCCCCGGCAGGTCTTCCGGGCCTATAAAGTCTCCAAGCGCCTGGATGACGATATTTCTGCGGTGTGTGCGGCGTTTCGTCTGAATATAGAAGGCGGCGTGATCCGCGAAGCCCGCGTGGCCTACGGCGGCATGGCGGCGATCCCGAAACGTGCAGCGAACTGCGAGCAGGCCTTGGTCGGCCAGCCATGGAACAATGAAACCGTCGAACAGGCCTGCGCTGCGCTGAAAGAAGATTTCAGCCCACTGTCGGACTTTCGCGCCAGCAAGGAGTACCGCCTGTTGAGCGCGCAGAACCTGCTGCGCAAATATTTCATCGAATTGCAGACCCCGGCCATCGCAACGCGGGTGACCGACTATGTCTGAGCATTCCTCCCCCCTCACCCAGGCCGACATGCTGGCCCTGTTTCAACAGGACCTGAGCACTGGCGTCGGCCGCAGCGTGAAGCACGACAGCGCCGACAAACATGTGTCCGGCGAAGCGGTGTACATCGACGATCGCCTTGAGTTTCCCAATCAACTGCACGTTTACGCGCGCCTCTCGGACCGCGCCCATGCGCGCATCGTCAGCATTGATACCGCGCCCTGCCATGCGTTTGAAGGCGTAAGAATCGCGATTACCCACCAAGACATTCCCGGCCTGAAAGACATCGGCCCGCTGCTGCCCGGCGACCCGTTGCTGGCCATCGACAAGGTGGAATTCGTCGGCCAGCCGGTGCTTGCGGTTGCCGCGCGGGATCTGGACGTCGCGCGTCAGGCAGCTATGGCGGCAATCATCGAATACGAAGACCTGGAGCCGGTGCTGGATGTGGTTCAGGCCTTGCGTCAGAAGCATTTCGTGCTCGACAGCCACACCCACAAGCGCGGCGATTCGGCGACGGCTCTGCAAGGCGCAACCCACCGTTTGCAGGGCAACCTGCACATTGGCGGCCAGGAACATTTCTACCTGGAAACCCAGATCTCCTCGGTCATGCCGACTGAAGACGGCGGCATGATTGTCTATTGCTCGACCCAGAACCCCACGGAAATCCAGAAGCTGGTGGCTGAGGTGCTGAACGTGCCGATGAACCGCATTGTGGTCGATATGCGGCGCATGGGCGGTGGCTTCGGCGGCAAGGAAACTCAGGCCGCCAGCCCGGCGTGCCTGTGCGCAGTGATTGCGCGGCTGACCGGTCAGCCGACCAAGATGCGCCTGCAACGCTTCGAAGACATGCAGATGACCGGCAAGCGCCACCCGTTCTACATCGAATACGACGTGGGCTTTGACGATAACGGTCGCCTGCAAGGCATCCAACTGGATCTGGCCGCCAACTGCGGCTATTCGCCAGACCTGTCGGCCTCGATTGTCGACCGCGCAATGTTCCATGCCGACAACGCCTATTACCTGGGCGAAGCAACCATCAACGGCCATCGCTGCAAGACCCACACGGCGTCCAACACCGCGTACCGGGGCTTTGGCGGCCCGCAAGGCATGGTGGCCATCGAAGAAGTCATGGACTGTATCGCACGTTTTCTGGGCAAGGACCCGTTGGCGGTCCGCAAGGCCAACTACTACGGCAAGACCGAACGTAACGTCACCCATTACTACCAGACCGTCGAGCACAACCTGCTGGAAGAAATGACGGCGGATCTGGAACAGAGCAGCCAGTACGCCGAGCGCCGCGAGGCCATCCGGGGTTTCAACGCCAGCAGCCCGATCCTGAAAAAAGGCCTGGCGCTGACGCCGGTAAAATTCGGCATCTCGTTCACCGCCAGCTTTCTCAATCAGGCGGGGGCGCTGATCCACATTTACACCGACGGCAGCATCCACCTGAACCACGGCGGCACCGAGATGGGCCAGGGTTTGAACACCAAGGTCGCGCAAGTCGTGGCTGAAGTGTTTCAAGTTGATATTGACCGCATTCAGATCACCGCGACCAACACCGACAAGGTGCCGAACACCTCGCCGACGGCGGCGTCCAGCGGCACTGACCTGAATGGCAAGGCGGCGCAAAACGCCGCTGAAATTCTCAAGCAACGTCTGGTTGAATTTGCCGCGCGGCATTACAACGTGGCAGAAACCGAGGTCGAGTTTCGTAACGGTCATATACGGATCGGTGAGATTGTCCTGCCCTTTGCCGAGTTGGCTCAACAGGCATGGATGGGTCAGGTGTCGCTGTCCAGTACCGGTTATTACAAGACGCCGAAGATCTTCTACGACCGCAGCCAGGCGCATGGCCGGCCGTTCTATTACTTCGCGTTCGGTGCGGCCTGCGTCGAGGTGATCGTCGACACCCTGACCGGTGAATACAAGACTTTGCGCACTGACATCCTGCATGACGTCGGCGCGTCGCTGAACCCGGCCATCGACATCGGTCAGGTCGAAGGCGGCTACATTCAGGGCGCTGGCTGGCTGACCACCGAAGAGCTGGTGTGGAACGACAAAGGCAAACTGATGACCAGCGGCCCGGCGTCTTACAAGATCCCGGCGGTGGCCGACATGCCGCTGGATTTGCGGGTCAAGCTGGTGGAGAACCGCAAGAACCCGGAAGACACGGTGTTCCATTCCAAGGCCGTGGGCGAACCGCCGTTCATGCTCGGCATAGCCGCGTGGTGCGCAATCAAGGACGCCGTGGCAAGCCTGGGTGATTATCGCCATCAACCGAACATCGACGCCCCGGCGACGCCGGAAAAGGTGTTGTGGGGGTGTGAGCAGATGCGTCAGTTGCACACAGCAGAGACCCATGAGTATGAATAACTGGATCAGCGCCCTGGCCGAGCTTCAGGCCCGCAGCGAACCGGGCATTCTGGTGACCATCATCGAAGAGCTGGGCTCGACGCCGCGCAATGCCGGGTCAAAAATGGTGGTCTGTGCCGAGCGCATCTACGACACCATCGGCGGCGGGCATCTGGAATACAAGGCCATGAAAATCGCCCGCGAAATGCTCGCCAGCGGCACCCGGCAGACGCGGCTGGAACGCTTCAACCTTGGCGCGAGCCTTGGTCAGTGCTGCGGCGGCGTCAATGTGCTGCTGTTTGAACCGATGGGTGAGCCCGTTGCGCAGATTGCCGTGTTCGGCGCCGGTCATGTCGGCCGCGCATTGGTGCCGTTGCTGGCCAGCCTGCCCTGCCGGGTACGCTGGATCGACGCCCGTGAGCACGAATTCCCCGAATCAATGCCAGAAAGCGTGCTGAAAATCGTCAATGACGAGCCGGTCGATGAGGTCGCGCAGTTGCCGGTCGGCACTTACTGCATCGTCATGACCCACAACCATCAGCTCGACCTGGAACTGACCGCTGCCATCCTCAAGCGCGGGGATTTCGGCTATTTCGGGCTGATCGGCTCGAAAACCAAGCGGGTCAAGTTCGAGCACCGCTTGCGTGAACGCGGTTTCGACGCCAGCCTGCTGCAACGCATGCGCTGCCCGATGGGCCTGGCCGAGGTCAAAGGCAAGCTGCCCATCGAGATTGCGGTGTCCATCGCCGCCGAAGTCATCGCCACCTATAACGTCAGCTTTGGCAAGCATAGTGCCAACGCCGAACCTATCGCCAAGCTGCTGCCCGCGTCACGCCGCAGCCAGTCGCAATGGCCGCAGCCAGTCACAACGAGAGTGCCATGAGTTCAGTTTCCAACCGTAAAGCCTACCGCGCCGCCATCGTTCACAGCATTGCCGACCCGGCTGAAGTGGCAATTGAAGCGTCTTATGCGTATTTCGCCGACGGCCTGCTGCTGGTCGAGGATGGCAAGATAGTTGCGCTGGGCCATGCCGCCGATCTGCTGGGCAGCCTGGGCAGTGACGTGGAGCTGATCGAGTATCAGGACGCGCTGATCACGCCGGGCTTCATCGACACGCACATTCACCTGCCGCAAACCGGCATGATCGGCGCGTATGGCGAGCAATTGCTGGACTGGCTGAACACTTACACCTTCCCCTGCGAAAGCCAGTTCGCCGACCCCGAGCATTCTGCCGGGGTGGCGGATATCTTCATCAAGGAATTGCTGCGCAACGGCACCACCACGGCGCTGGTGTTCGGCAGCGTGCACAAAGAGTCGGTGGAGGCATTTTTCAGTGCGGCGCAGGCGCTTGATCTGCGCATGATCGCCGGCAAGGTGATGATGGATCGTAACGCGCCGGATTATCTGGTTGATACGCCAGAATCCGGCTACGCCGACAGCAAGGCGCTGATCGAGCGCTGGCATGGCAAGGGTCGCCTGAGCTACGCCGTGACCCCGCGCTTCGCACCGACCAGCAGCCCGGAACAGCTGAGCCTGGCAGGCCAGTTGTTGACTGAATACCCCGGTTTGTACCTGCAGACCCACATCAGCGAAAACCTTCAGGAAATCGAGTGGGTCAAGGCGCTGTTTCCGGAGCGCAAGCACTACCTGGACGTCTACGACCACTTCAACCTGTTGAGCGAACGCTCGGTGTTTGCCCACGGCGTGCACCTGTGCGACGAACAATGCGCGCGGCTGGCGCAAACCGGCTCGGCCATCGCCTTCTGCCCGACCTCCAACCTGTTTCTGGGCAGCGGCCTGTTCAACCTGCCGATGGCCGAGAAGCACAAAGTCAATGTCGGCCTGGGCACCGATGTGGGCGGCGGCACCAGCTTCTCGATTCTGCAGACGCTGAACGAAGCCTACAAAGTCATGCAAATGCAGGGCGCACGGCTCAGCCCGCTCAAATCACTTTACCTGGCGACCCTGGGCGGCGCGCGGGCGCTGCGCCTGGAAGACAAGGTCGGCAGCCTCAAACCGGGCAACGAGGCCGACTTTCTGGTGCTCGATTACAACGCCACACCGCTGCTGTCGTACCGGCTAAAACAGGCGAAAAGTATTGAAGAGATTCTGTTCGTGCTGATGACGATTGGCGATGACCGGACAGTGAAGCATACGTGGTCGGGTGGGCGGTTGGTGCATGAGCGGGGTTGAACTCTCGTCTCTCACACGCAGTGGACGATAGTGATTTATCGTTCCCTACGCTCCAGCGTAGGAATGCAGGTCGCGACGCTCTGCGTCGTAAAAGAGGACGCGGAGCGTCCCGAACGGCATGCGACGCAGAGCGTCGCACGATAGTTGAGGTAGTTCAGGTTATCGTTCCCTACGCTCCGCGTGGGAATGCAGGTCGCGACGCTCTGCGTCGCAAAGAGGACGCCGAGCGTCCCGAACGGCATGCGACGCAGAGAGTCGCACGATAGTTGAGGTAGTTCAGGTTATCGTTCCCTACGCTCCAGCGTGGAAATGCAGGTCGCGACGCTCTGCGTCGCAAAGAGGACGCGCAGCGTCCGGAACGGCATGACGACGCAGAGCGTCGCACGATAGTTGAGATCGGCATGACGACGCAGAACGTCGCACGATAGTGACGAGAAGTGCCTGGGTAAGCAGTCTCAACGCACCGGTTTTTTCCTGCCCAGCACGTGCGAGAACACAGCGTGCAGGTCGTCGGAGGCGCTGTCTTGGTCGAGGTTGAGCTTGCTGTCGATGTGGTCCATGTGATGCATCATCAGCTCGACGGCCCGAGCCGCATCGCGAGCTGCGATGGCGTCGATCAGTTGGGTGTGCTCGTCGTATGAACAGTGCGTGCGGTTACCGGTTTCGTATTGGGCGATGATCAGTGACGTCTGCGACACCAGGCTGCGCTGGAAACTGATCAGTGGCGCATTTCTCGCGGCCACGGCCAATTGCAGGTGGAACTCTCCGGACAGACGAATGCCAGCGCCCCGATCACCGCGGGCAAAGCTGTCGCGCTCGTCGCTGACCATCTGGCGCAGCTCGGCCAGTTGCTCGGCACTGGCATGCTCGACGGTCAATTCGGTGATGGCCCGCTCGACCATGCGCCGCGCAAAGAACACCTGACGCGCCTCTTCAACACTGGGGCTGACCACCACCGCACCGCGGTTGGGGCGCAACAGCACGACCCCCTCATGACCCAGCCGCGACAGCGCACGGCGAATGATGGTGCGGCTGACGCCGAAAATTTCGCCAAGCGCCTCTTCACTCAATTTGGTGCCCGGTGCCAGACGCTGTTCCAGAATCGCGTCGAAAATGTGCTCATAAACAATATCGTCCTGAGTCACGCTGCGACCGCTATCTGGGCTGCGCGGCTGTTTCTTGAGGGGCAGGGACTGATCGTTCATGAATACTCTTGCGCGAATGGTTTACGCCGTCGGGGCTGGCGCATTGTACACAGGGTGCTGCAGAAGGCAGATTCAGAAACCCGCACGAAAAAAAGCCCGCAGTGTGGGGCGGGCAAGAGAATCAGCTGCCTCTGTAGGTCGAGTAGCTGTAAGGCGAGATTAACAGCGGCACATGAAAGTGTTCCTGACCTGCATCAATGCCGAAGCGCAATACCACCTCATCCAGAAACGCCGGCTCATTGAGCACCACGCCTCGCGACCGGTAGTAATCGCCTGCCTGAAAGTGCAACTGGTACACGCCGGACTGATAATCGTCGCCCTGTAACAACGGCGCGTCGCAGCGACCATCGCTGTTGGTCACGACACTGACCATGTGCAGCAATTGCTGATCTTGCACCCGATACAAATCAACGCGAATGGCAGCGCCCGGGCAGCCGTGGGCCGAGTCCAGTACGTGTGTGGTCAATTTCCCCAAAACTTCGCTCCTTGCCATCCAGTGAGTGTGAAACGGTGCACCAATGGGGTGCCTTGCGTCGTACGATTGCGACCGATTAAGACAGTTTTGAAAAAAGCTGTACACAATAAAATGGCGTTTTCAGCTCGTTCTCCTGTTCAAACCACCAGAACTGATTGATTTCAGTGAAGCCAAGGAAAAATATCAGGTTTTTTGGCTTTAACTGACCAGTCAGGCAGGTTTCTTGCTTCATATCTTGCCAATGCTGACCTTCGATGAAGAAAAGTTCAGGGTTACAACCCGCAAAACAAATTGTATACAATCTTCACTTTGCGGTGCTTGCCTGACTTACGCATTGCACCTGATATCACGCACATAAGGAAGCTTGCAGTGAGCGCTGACTACCCACGCGACCTGATCGGTTACGGCAGCAACCCGCCTCATCCACGCTGGCCGGGCGATGCGCGCATTGCCTTGTCGTTCGTGCTGAATTACGAGGAAGGTGGCGAGCGCAATATTCTGCATGGCGACAGGGAATCCGAAGCGTTTCTGTCCGAAATGGTCGCGGCCCAGCCACTGCAAGGCCAGCGCAACATGAGCATGGAGTCGCTGTACGAGTACGGCAGTCGAGCCGGCGTGTGGCGCATTCTCAAGCTGTTCAAACAGTTCGACATTCCCCTGACCATCTTCGCTGTCGCCATGGCGGCGCAACGTCACCCGGACGTTATTCGCGCAATGGTCGCCGACGGTCACGAAATCTGCAGCCACGGTTATCGCTGGATCGACTACCAGAACATGGACGAAGCCCAAGAGCGCGAGCACATGCGTCAGGCCATTCAGATTCTGACCGAAATCAGCGGCGAACGCCCATTGGGCTGGTACACCGGCCGCACCGGGGCCAACACACGGCGGCTGGTCATGGAGGAAGGCGGCTTTCTTTATGATTGCGACACCTACGACGATGACCTGCCTTACTGGGAGCCGAACAACCCGACCGGCAAGCCGCATCTGGTGATCCCGTATACGCTGGACACCAACGACATGCGCTTCACACAGGTGCAGGGTTTCAACAACGGCGAGCAGTTTTTCCAGTACCTGAAGGACGCGTTCGACGTGCTGTATGCCGAAGGCGAGGACGCGCCGAAGATGCTCTCCATCGGTTTGCACTGCCGTCTGATTGGCCGCCCTGCCCGGCTCGCCGCACTCAAGCGCTTCATCGAATACGTCAAAAGCCATGAGCAGGTGTGGTTCACCCGCCGTGTGGACATCGCCCGCCACTGGCACACGGAACATCCCTTTACCGGCGAGGCCGCGCAATGAGCGAGTTGCAGAACCCAAAGCCCTCGAGCCTGAGCCGCGATGCGTTTATCGCTACCTATGCCGATATCTACGAGCATTCGCCATGGGTCGCAGAACAGGCATTTAACCAGGACGCAGGCCCTGAGCTGGATCAGCTCGACACCCTGCATGCGCGCTTGAGCGACATCCTGCTCAATGCCACTCACGCGCAGCAACTGGCGCTGATCAATGCTCACCCGGATCTGGCGGGCAAGGCTGCCGTCAAAGGTGAGCTGACCCAGGCCAGTACCGATGAACAGGCGGGTGCCGGTATCCACCTCTGCACGCCTGACGAATTCCAGCGCTTTACCGAGCTGAACGGGGCTTACAAGGCCCGCTTCGGCTTTCCGTTCATCATGGCGGTCAAGGGCAGCGACAGGCACAAAATTCTGGCAGCGTTTGAGCAACGCATCCATCACTCGCCCGAGGCCGAGTTCGCTTGCGCTCTGGCCGAGATCAACAAAATCGCATTGTTTCGTTTGCAGGCGCTGCACGCGTCGCAGGCATAACCGCATTCAGAAGGCAGACAATAAGCATGAAAGTTTACGCCGCACCGTTCGAGAAGTTCGTCAACCTGGCCGACGCGCGCCTGGGGACCAAAATCCTTTCGGTCACCGATGACTGGTTCGCCGATGCCAACCGCCTGTTCCAGCCAACGCCTGCGGTCTGGAAAGAAGGCGTGTTCGATGACAACGGCAAGTGGATGGACGGCTGGGAGTCGCGGCGCAAGCGTTTCGAAGGCTATGACAGCGCAGTGATTAAACTCGGCGTGGCAGGCACCCTCAAGGGCGTGGACATCGACACGTCGTTCTTCACCGGCAACTTTCCGCCTTCCGCTTCTCTGGAAGCCTGCTTTCTGGCCTCTGGCGAGCCGGACGAAAACACCGCGTGGACCGAAGTGCTGTCGTCGGTGGAACTCAAAGGCAACAGCCATCACTACCACGAGATCAGCCACGACCAGGCGTTCAGCCATTTGCGCTTCAATATCTACCCGGACGGCGGTGTGGCGCGCCTGCGGGTGTACGGCGTACCACATCGCGACTGGTCGAAAGTCACTGAAAGCGAGCAGATTGATCTGGTCGCGGCACTCAATGGCGGCCGTTCGATTGCCTGTTCGGACGAGCATTACGGCAGCATGAGCAACATCCTTAACCCCGGCCGCGGCGTGAACATGGGCGATGGCTGGGAAACCGCGCGCCGTCGCACACCGGGCAATGACTGGGTCATCGTCGCCTTGGGGCACAAGGGCGAAGTCGAGAAAGTCATCGTCGACACGCTGCACTTCAAGGGCAACTACCCGGACAGCTGCTCGATTCAGGGCGCGTTCGTCAAAGGCGGCACTGATAGCCAGATCGAAACCCAGAGCCTGTTCTGGCGCGAGCTGCTGCCCAGCCAGAAGCTCACCATGCACGCCGAACACGAGTTCGCCGAGCAGGTAAAAGCCATCGGCCCGATCACCCACATCCGCCTGAACGTGTTCCCGGACGGGGGTGTGAGTCGCTTGCGGGTGTTGGGCAAGGTGTCCAGGTAACGACACCTGAACTCTCGTTACCACGCTCCGCATCATATAAAGGCCTGATTTTGATGCTGGCCGCAGAAGCAGGCGAGCACCGCATTCCATGCAGTGACGAGTGCGATAAACCCTGAAACCATTTAAAGAAGAATCCGCATGCGCACACTGACTATCGAGCCACTGACCAAGGACGCTTTCGCACCGTTCGGTGATGTCATCGAAACCGACGGCAGCGATCATTTCATGATCAACAACGGCTCGACCATGCGTTTTCATCGTCTGGCCGAAGTCGACACCGCGCAGCCGGATGACAAGGCAATTATCAGTATTTTTCGCGCCGAATCGCTACCGATGCCCCTGACCATCGGCATGCTGGAGCGTCATCCGCAGGGCAGTCAGGCGTTCATACCGTTGCTCGGCAACCCTTTTCTGATCGTCGTCGCGCCGGTTGGCGATGCACCTGAATCAGCGCTGACCCGCGCCTTCGTGTCCAACGGCAGGCAGGGCGTCAATTACCATCGCGGCGTCTGGCACCACCCGGTGCTGACGATCGAAAAGCAGGATGACTTCCTGGTGGTTGATCGCAGTGGCTCCGGCAACAACTGCGACGAGCATTACTTCGAGGAGAACCAGCGGCTGGTTCTCGATCCCAACCCACAGGAAGGGTAATAACCGTGCTGGCACACATGATGGAATGGCTGAATCTGGGCGTACGCTGGGTTCACATGATTGTGGGCGTCGCCTGGATCGGCGCATCGTTCTACTTTGTCTGGCTGGAAAACAACCTCAACCGCAGCAACCCGCGAGAAGGGCTGTCAGGTGATTTGTGGGCGATCCACGGGGGTGGCATTTATCACCTGGAGAAATACAAACTCGCGCCACCGACCATGCCCGAGAACCTGCACTGGTTCAAATGGGAAGCCTATTCGACCTGGTTGTCGGGCGTTGCGCTGCTGTGCGTGGTGTTTTACGCCAACCCGACGCTGTATCTGCTGGCACCGGGCAGCAGCCTGAGCGGTGCCGAGGGCGTGCACATAGGCTTGGGCTCGTTGTTCGTCGGCTGGTTCATCTACAGTTTTCTGTGCGACTCGCCGCTGGGCAAGCGCCCTGCGCTGCTGGGCGTTGTCCTGTTTTTGTTGCTGGTTGCGGCGGCTTACGGGTTCAGCAAGGTATTCAGCGGGCGCGGCGCGTACCTGCATGTAGGCGCGATCATGGGCACCATCATGGTCGGCAACGTGTTCCGCATCATCATGCCCGCCCAGCGCGCACTGGTCGCCGCCATCGCCGAAAACCGCACGCCAGACCCAAGCCTGCCCGCCAAGGGCCTGCTGCGCTCCAGGCACAACAACTACTTCACCCTGCCCGTGCTGTTCATCATGATCAGCAACCACTTTCCGAGCACTTACGGCAGCGAGTACAACTGGCTGATCCTGGCGGGTATCGCGCTGCTGGCGGTGCTGGTGCGCCACTATTTCAATACACGGCATGACAGCCATCGCTTCGCCTGGACCCTGCCGGTTGCCGCACTGGGCATGCTGTGCCTGGCGTACGTCACCGGCCCGGCCCAGCCTGCGCCGAAGATTGTCTATCAGCCGCTGCCGGGTACCGCTGTCGGTGGTCATCGGGCTGATGAGAAGCCTGCAGCGCCGCTGACTCCGCCCGCACAGGCCGAACCCGCCAAAGCGGCAGGCGCGGATTTCAGCAAGGTGCATGAGGTGATCACGCAGCGCTGCTCGGTCTGCCACTCGGCTACACCGACCAGCCAGCTGTTCAGCGTTGCCCCGGCAGGCGTGATGTTCGATACGCCTGAACAGATCCAGCAACAGGCAGCGCGTATCAAGGCGCAAGCTATCACGTCGCCAATCATGCCACTGGGCAACATAACCCAGATGACCCCGCAGGAACGCGAGCTGGTGGGCGCCTGGATCGACCAGGGCGCACACATCAACTAGCCAAAAAGGGCAACTGCCCTGTTTTCGCTCCAGACGCCCCGCTCTGGAGCACTTGAGTACGGCGCTGCGGGTCAGTATCCTCCGCCGCCGCTGCCAACCCGTACTGCAACTTTCCTGATTGTTGAATCTGACCGCACGGCTAACTAGCTGACTGCGCGGTCAAGACTCCATTGCCCCGGAAAATGACTTGAAACCGACACGTTGGTGCCGGTTTGAGGATTACTTAAACTTTTTTTACTGATTGGCGCAGCTCTTGCTAACAACACAAAGCTGACCAGACAGACAAAATTATTGCAACCACAGACAAGGCGTCACCCATAGAACGCCGGTCTGAAAAATCACGATCCATACCAAGGGGCTCACCGCATGAACCGTACGTTTTCCAGCGTGTTACTGGCCAGCAGTCTGCTGGCTGCTGCACCCGCCATGGCAGAGGGTATCTTCCAGTGGCAGAGTAATAGCCTGACCTACCTCAATGGACGAGACTTTGCTGTCAACCCGGAAATACAGCAGACCTTCACCTTCGAGCACGCGGACAGCTGGAAATACGGTGACAACTTCTTCTTCGTCGACAAGATCTTCTACAACGGCAAGAAAGACGCAACCGCAGGCGATAACACCTACTACGGTGAGTTCTCCCCACGCTTGTCGCTGGGCAAGATATTTGGCCAGAAGTTCGAGTTCGGTCCGATCAGCGATGTGTTGATCGCGGCCACTTACGAGTTTGGTGAAGGCGATAACGAGTCGTACCTGATCGGTCCGGCATTCGATTTGAAGATTCCGGGGTTCGATTACTTCCAGCTGAACTTCTATCAGCGTCAGACCGAAGGCAATCGCCCGGGTGACGGCGTCTGGCAGATCACGCCGGTCTGGTCCTACACCATTCCTGTCGGCAAATCGGACGTGCTGATCGACGGCTTCATGGACTGGGTTGTAGACAACGACAAGACTTCACGTGGTACCTACCACTCTAACCTGCACTTCAACCCGCAGATCAAATACGACCTGGGCAAAGCGCTGAACTACCCGGAACGCCAGCTCTATGTCGGTATTGAATACGACTACTGGACCAACAAATACGGCATCAAGGACAGCGGCTCGTTTGACACCGACCAGAACACCGCGAGTTTGTTGGTGAAGGTGTTTTTCTGATCACCTGATGATGACGATCATTCCCGCACTCCGCGCTATACACAGGTCTTGGGATAACTATCGTGCCGACGCAAAGCGTCGCACGATAGTGACGTCGCAATCGGCGTCGTCAGTACCATCGCGATAAAAAAGCAGCCTTACTTACTCCCTCGCCGCTTTCCAGACCTTGCCCACCAGCGTCACGATCAGCACCAGCACAGCACCCGCAATGATCCCGGCGATGGCATCGATCAGGGTCGGAACGATCATCGAAAGGCCACCCACAGCAGCAGATGCAGCCTCGGTCACGCCGTCTGCCCAATGGTGAGCGAACGGCAGGCCGTGGACCAGAATCCCGCCGCCGACCATGAACATCGCCGCAGTGCCGACGATCGACAATACCTTCATCAGTACCGGCGCCAGCCACAGCAAAGCGCTGCCGATAGTTTGTGCCACCGAGCTTGCGGTCCTTTTCAGGTGCAGGCCCAGGTCGTCAAGTTTGACAATACCGGCTACAAGGCCATAAACGCCCACGGTAATCAGTACGGCAACAATGACCAGAACGCCGACCTGATCCATGAACGGACGGGCCGAGACTACGCCCAATGCCAGCACGATGATTTCCGCCGAAAGAATGAAGTCGGTGCGAATCGCGCCCTTGATGCGCTCTTTTTCGAACGCAACCATGTCCACTGACGCATCCGTAGCAGCCTGCTTGCGCTGGTCGTGCTCTTCGCCGGCTTCAGGGTGCAGCCATTTATGGGCAATTTTCTCGAAGCCTTCAAAACACAGAAACGCGCCGCCAATCATCAGCAGAGGCAGAATCGCCCAAGGCGCGAACGCACTGATCAGCAGCGCCGCAGGCACCAGAATCGCCTTGTTGAGCAGCGAACCCTTGGCCACCGCCCAGACCACAGGCAATTCACGATCAGCTGACACACCGGTGACCTGCTGGGCGTTGAGCGCCAGGTCATCACCCAGCACGCCCGCTGTTTTCTTGGTGGCCAGCGCCACGTCATCCAGCAGGGTCGCGATATCGTCGAGCAGGGTAAGCAAGCTTCCAGCAGCCAAAATGAAAATCCTTGAGCAGGTAAAAAAGAAACGGCGTTCAGTGAATCTCACGCCAAAAGTCATTCGTGTTGCACCAGACAACTCTGACCGTTATCCACAGCGAACGTTTGACGCCGCACAGGACACGTCAGGCACGTTGAGCAACGGTCAGATCGGCAAATGAGTCGTCGACAACACCTGACGCAAGCCCATGAACGAGCGGATCTGTCTGACACCGGGTAAATACAACAGTTGCTCGGCGTGCAGGCGGTTGAAACTCTGACTGTCTTTGGTGCGCAGCAGCATGAAGTAATCAAACTCGCCGGTGACCACATGAAACTCCATGCACCCGTAGACCTTCTGCGCAGCCGCTTCAAATTGCGCAAACGAGTCGGGTGTCGAGCGGTCCAGAACCACGCCGATCAACACCACCATGCCTGCGTCCAGTACATCGCCATTGAGCAGCGCAACAACTCCTTTGATGACGCCCGAGTCTTTCAGCCGCTCGACACGCCTCAGGCAGGCAGGCGGGCTCAGTTTGACCTTCTCGGCGAGGGCCACATTGGAAATCGAGGCGTCACGCTGCAGCGTCTTCAGGATCGCGCGGTCGATCCTGTCCAGCAGCGGCGGCGTATCAGCGCCTGGCTTTTTAGCGCGTTCATTTATTGCTTTCATGGGTAATTTCACAAAATAAAAGTTTGCTGTAATGCCCTGACACTAACGCTGATTTTGCAAATAGACAATTCTTTGCAACCACGATTATCGACCTGTTTTCTATGATAGGAGCCACATCAGGCACACCGTTCAATGCCTGGATCAGCCTATCAACGGAGACCCGATATGAACCTCAGCAAGTTCAAACGCTACCCTCTGACCTTCGGCCCCTCGCCCATCACCCCGCTGAAACGCTTGAGCGAGCACCTGGGTGGCAAGGTCGATCTGTACGCCAAGCGCGAAGACTGCAATAGCGGCCTGGCCTTTGGCGGCAACAAGACCCGCAAGCTGGAATACCTGGTGCCGGAAGCCATCGAGGGCGGCTACGACACGCTGGTGTCGATCGGCGGCATTCAGTCCAACCAGACCCGCCAGGTGGCGGCAGTCGCGGCGCATCTGGGCATGAAGTGCGTGCTGGTTCAGGAAAACTGGGTCAACTACTCCGATGCGCTGTATGACCGGGTCGGCAACATCGAAATGTCGCGCATCATGGGCGCCGATGTGCGCCTGGACTCGGCCGGTTTTGATATCGGCATTCGCCCGAGCTGGGAAAAGGCCATGGCCGATGTAGTCGAAAGCGGCGGCAAGCCGTTCCCGATTCCTGCGGGATGTTCGGAACATCCCTACGGCGGCCTTGGGTTCGTGCGCTTTGCCGATGAAGTACGCCAGCAAGAAGAAGAACTGGGCTTCAAGTTCGACTACATCGTCGTCTGCTCGGTCACCGGCAGCACCCACGCCGGTATGCTGGTCGGCTTCGCTGCCGATGGCCGTGCGCAACGGGTAATCGGCATCGACGCCTCGGCCAAACCGGACAAAACCCGCGAGCAGGTACTGCGTATCGCCCAGAACACCGCAAAACTGGTCGACCTGGGCCGCGAAATCACCGCCGAAGACGTGGTGCTCGACACCCGCTACGCCTACCCCGAATACGGCCTGCCCAACGACGGCACCCTCGAAGCCATACGCCTCTGCGCCCGCCTCGAAGGCGTGCTGACCGACCCGGTCTACGAGGGCAAATCCATGCACGGCATGATCGACATGGTCCGCAACGGCGAATTCCCCGAAGGCTCGAAAGTGCTCTACGCGCACCTGGGCGGCGTACCGGCGCTGAACGCGTACAGCTTTTTGTTCAAGGATGGTTGAGGCGACCAATGAACTGAATGAAAAGCTCCCGATGGCCCGCAAACTCGCGGGCCATTTTGTGAAAGCTCAGAAAGCGAATGAACCTGAAATAAAGCGAGTGCCATAGACCTCACAATCTGCACTACACTGCAGCTTGAAACACTACAAACCACTACACATGAGGTTCATATGTCCGTTATGTCTCTACGCCTGCCGGACGAGATGGCAGATACCCTTGCACACCTCGCCAAAGCGACCGGCCGCAGCAAGTCGTTTTTGGCCTTGAACGCATTACGTGAATACTTGACTCGCGAAGCCTGGCAGATTGCCGAAATTCAGCGTGCAATTGAAGAAGCAGACGCGGGCGAGTTCGCAAGTGAAGAAGATGTAAAGGCAGTGATGAATAAATGGGCGAACAATGCAGGTTGAATGGCTAAAAACAGCATTAAAAAACCTGGATGATGAAGCCGCCTACATCTCGCTAGAAAATCCGGCTGCTGCGGTTGCTTTCGTAGAAGCACTACAAATAAGCGTAAAGCAGCTCGCAAGCTTTCCGGCCCTAGGCCGAGAGGGACGAATTGCTGGCACCAGAGAATGGCCTTTGCCAGACTGGCCTTACCTGATTCCATACCGCATCCGTAACGGCCGATTACAGGTTCTGCGGATTTTCCACACGAGAAGGCAGCCGCCGTTGGTGTGGTAAATCTCCAATACCGTTGGCACAACCGACTTCGCTGATTAAACCCGAAAATACTTCTGCATCGCCTGCGCCAACAGACTCACCGCCTCGTCGGTCTGTGACGCGGGCGAGCGCAGGAAGACGATTTCGTGCTCGGCTATCTCGGGTAGATCATTGAGGATCTGCATGGCCTCTGTAACCCCGCTTCGATCAATGAGGCTGACCGCCAGGCCCGCTTCTACGCAGGCTTTGATCGCCTGATTGGAGGGGCTTTCCAGGACCACGCGGGTTTTGCGGCCGTTGTGCCTGAGTGACGCCATCATAGCTTCGCGATAAGGGCACTGCGCGGCGTGAACGGCCAGCGGCAACGGGTCTGTCGAGGCCAGCGTAGCGTTTACCGGCCCGACCCAGACCGGCTTGGTGGATACCAGAAACTGCGCTTCAGCATTCAACTGCCCTTTGGGCTGCGCGATGACCGCTGCTTGCAGCTTGCCGCGCAGTACCTGCTCGCGCAGGGTGAAGCTGGGTGCGGTTTTCAGCTCCAGCACCACGTTGGGCCAGGCCGCCGCGAACACCGGCAGGATGTCGCGGATAACATGCACAGCGTACTCGTCCGGGACGCCCAGCGTAATGCGTCCCGCCAGGTGCGTGCCATGCAAATCGGCCAGCACCCGGTCGTGGGTGCAAAGCAATTCTGTAGTCGACGACAACAGGCGCTTGCCCAGCGCAGTCAGGGACACCGCCTGGTTGTCCCGGTTAAGCAAGCGCCCGCCTGCCACCGCTTCAAGTCGCTGGATTTGCACGCTCACGGCCGCCGGGCTCTTGTGAAGCTGCTCGGCGGCCGCCGAAAACTTGCCCAGTCGCGCCACTGCATGAAAAGTACGTACCAGCTCGATATCGAGAATTGCCGTCATGGTTCATTAATCCCGAACAACTCGTGCACTTAATTTTGATTTATTAGATTACGCGGGTTTCGTAGCCTGTGTCGATGAACCAGCACCTATCGATTTCTCCGAGCGTATCGCGGCCTGTCTGGCATCAGGCCATTCCTCTTCTCTTGCTTGAAGCAGCACTTGTGCTGACCTGGAGTTCAGGCTTCATCGGCGCACGCTTTTCGCTGGATTACGCACCGCCGCTGCTGGTGGTGTTCTGGCGTTGCGTGGTGGTCACGCTGCTCCTGCTGCCCTTCGTTGCCAGGCAACTGGTGACCCTCCCGCCTACCCTGCTGCTGAAAAATACCGGTATTGGCCTGCTGGCAATGACCGGTTACGTGGCCGGGGTGACGCAAGGCATTGCGCTCGGCGTGCCGGCGGGGCTGGCTGCACTGTTTGCCGATCTGCTACCGATGGGCATGGCGCTACTCGCCGCCTTAGTGCTCGGGCAAAGGCTGGTCTGGCAAATCTGGGCAGGGCTGGTGGTCGGGCTGATTGGCGTGGTGCTGGTCACGCACAGCGCGCTGGAATGGGGTAACGCGCCGCTGTGGGCGTACGGCCTGCCGCTGCTGGGCATGTTTTCGCTGGCCATCGCGACACTGTGGCAAAAACACTCCACCACGTCGCAACCCATGAAACTGCTGCCCAACCTGTGGCTGCAATATTTTATCTCAAGCTTCGCGTTCGCCATTATCCAAGGCACACAAGGCGGCCTGGCGCCAATCGCCAGCAGCGGATTTGCGTTGAGCGTGGCATGGACGGTGGGGTTGGCGACACTGGGCGGCTACGGGCTTTACTGGGTATGCCTGCGCCGCGCGAAGGCCACCCGGGTCGCCAGCGTTTTGTACCTCAGCCCTCCCGTGACAATGCTCTGGGCCTGGGCGATGTTCGACGAACCGCTGTCATGGCAGATAGCGTTGGGGATGGTGGTATCCGGGGTGGGAGTGTGGATGGTGATCAGGGCAGAAGCTCGGCAGGTTGCCTCGTGAACGTTTCACGAGGCTCCTTGCCAGACGTTTAAATCTTGAAACGCGCAACCATGCTTTGCAGATCACTGCCCAGGCGGGCCAGCTCTACCGTCGAGGCGGCGCTCTGCTCGGTAGCCGATGCAGACTGGTCAGCAATGTCGCGCACGCTGAGCACGCTGCGGTTGATTTCGTCGGTCACGGCGCTCTGTTGCTCGGCCGCGGCGGAAATCTGCTGGCTCATCTGTTCAATCGTGCCGATGGACTGATTGATATCCACCAGCGCCTGTTCGGCCTGGCGGGCCAGTACCACGGTGCCTTCGGTGCGTTGCAGGCTGGCGTCCATCAGGCCCGAAGCGGCACCGGTGCCTTGTTGCAAGGTCAGGATCAGTGCTTCGATTTCAGTGGTCGAGTTCTGGGTGCGCTGGGCCAGCGAGCGGACTTCGTCGGCCACTACGGCAAAACCGCGACCTTGCTCACCGGCGCGTGCGGCCTCGATGGCGGCGTTGAGCGCCAGCAGGTTTGTCTGCTCGGCGACTGCCTTGATCACGTCGATCACGCTGCCGATCTTGCTGCTGTCTTCGGTCAGGCGCTGCATGGCTTCGCCCAGTTGCTTCACTTCACCGGCCAACTGGCCGATTTCCCGCGTGGCGTGCTGCACCACACTGCTGCCGTGCGCCGCACGTTCGCTGGCCTGTTTGGCCGCCCGCGAAGCGTCTTCGGTGTTGCGCGCCACCTCCTGGACGGTAGAGGCCATTTCGTTCATGGCCGTGGCGACCTGGTCGACTTCGTTTTTCTGCAGTGTGACGCCAGCGCTGGTCTGTTCGCTGACAGCCGACAACTGCTCGGCGGCTGTGGCGATCTGCGTGACACCGTTGCCGATGCCGCCGATCAGGCCGCGCAGGGAAACGGTCATGTGCTGCATGGTGTTCTGCAACAGGCCCAGCTCGTCCTGACGGGTCGTGCTGGAGTCCTGAGTCAGGTCACCGTCGGCGATCCGGCGCGCGGCGATGACTGTATCGTTCAACGGAATGGTGATCTGGCGAGTGATCAGCAACGCAGCAAAGATACCAATCAGTAGCACCACCAGCGCAACACTTAACAACTGCACCACAGCGGTGTTCTGTTCCTTTTTGGCGCTGACAATCTGCTGGGCCGCCAGGTCATCGGCGACGGCCGCTGTTGCGATGGATTGCTGTTGCAGGTTGCCGCGAACCTGATCGGCTTGCTGGAGCATTTCCGAGATCGAAGACATCAGCATCTTATACTGCTTCAAGGCATTGAGCGCGGTATCTACGGCGATGTTGGCTTCGACGGGCAACTGGCTGCGAGCCGCTGCCACCTGGGCAATCAGCGCATCGGCCGAGGTGTAGGTCGCCTGACGGTTATCGGCGGACGGCACACTCAGGTAGCGGCGAAACACCAGACGAAAGTTGGTCATGCCGTTACGCAGGTCACCCGCGATCTTCACCTGCTTGATGCCGGTTTCGTCCGGTGCACGCAACGTATCGTCGATGGTCTTTTGCAGCAGGTTCTCGAAGGTCGCGCTGACCTCGTCGGACACCTTGATGATCGGCTTGAGTGCGTCATCGATCTTCTGGTTGATACCGACCAGTTGATCGAACGTCTGCTTGAGGCCGGTCACCCGCTCCTTGATGTCGCGCAGTCTGGCCAGGTTGCTCGATACGACGAACACCTCAAGCCCCTGATCGACACTGCGGCCCAGGGTGTCCAGCGCGCCGCTGTAGGTTTGCACGCCGGCAGCGCTCGGCCCCGTGGCATATGCCTGAGCGGCGATGCGGGCGTTCAGGACGTCAGCCTTGATCTCGGAGACCTTGCCACTCTTGCCCAGACGCTCGATCAGCAGGTTGGTGCTGGAGTAACCGATAGCGGTGACGGTCAGCACGCCCAGCAAAATAGCGGCGAAGCCCAGCCCGAGCTTCTTGCTGACGTTCAAGTTATCCAACCATTTTGCGCTCATTACGTGTGTGCCTTTGATTTTCCGGAATGTCCGTAAATCGGCGCTGATTCGGTTAACTTGATAGTTAGCGTGATAAAAATTAGCTTGCAATACAATAGCCAAAACCTTGAAGCCAAGGCTTTTCAGGGCTTTGAGCCTTCATTAAGATTTATTTAGCTTTGCTCAGCGGCTCTGTTTCCGATGACTCGCGACCTGAGGCACAGAGGCTTCTGCATCAGAATGGACAGAAAAACCGCAAGACAGCGATGACATCACGGCTGCAAAAATGGCATCGGCGTCATCTTGGTCACCATCATCAGCACAATGAGGAACATGCCTGAAAAACCGATGACACCCAGCCAGAACCAGAGACGATAGACAGACTGAAACTGATCGTCGATAAGCGTGCCCGTTGCCACCGCATGATCGGCCAGCCGTTCAAGACGCTTTTGCAGTATCAACACCGGCAACCACAGCGCGCCCACGCAGGCAAAAATAATCAATGAGCTGATGATCCAGTCAGTCAGAAGCGCCATGCCCGACAGTCTGACCATCGCGTAACCGGTGATGACCTGAACAAAACCGGCCGGCGTGGTGATCCAGGTGTCGAAACGCACCACCATTCTGGCGACGTGGGCAATCACCACCGGATTGCCACTGCGGCTGGCGGCAATCAGATAGAGGTAAGAGCCCATGCCAAAGCCGAACAGAAAGATCGCAGCGATGACATGCAGGTACTTCAGGTACAGGTAGAGCACCTTCAGGCCTCCCCGCTTTGGAAATGCACGTCCAGACGAATGTTCGACGGCTGGTTGATCGCTGCCAGGTACTCATCCACGGTGATCTCGCCAACGCAGGCCCGCGCCCCCGGAAGGGGACGATAGCCCGCCGCCATTTTTGCGCTCAGGGCAACCGCGGCGCAGCTGGGAATTTCCGGGCCCTTGTCGTTCAGCGCGGTCAGTTGTGCGCGCATCCGCAACGGTCGGCCATCAGGATCCACGCCATCGACATCAATGTACATCGCGCTTTTGCGGTCACCCAGGTGCTCGAAGCGCGTGCCCCAGCGATGCAGACGAACGGCCCACGGCGCAGGATCGCGCACCAGCCCGCAGCGTACGGCCAATGCCAGCAACCAGGTAGCGACAACCCCCGCCTTGAGCCCGGAACCGGCCTTGAAACCGAGGTTCTGCGCCGCGTAGCGCTCGGCGAAGACGTCGATATCCGGTGCATCGACGTTGGCCAGCAGGCGAACGCCCATGCCGGGCATTCGACGCAAGGTCAGGTCCATCCAGCCCGGCACTTCGTGCACCTGGCCGTCCTTGAGCTGGCGAATGGGCCGCCCTGCGTAGGCCAGCACGCCGAGCACGGTGGACACACCCGGCATTTTCGCCGCAGACGAGATGCCGTGCTCTATCGAATCGATGCGCAAAAAACGCTGACGATGCTGGTCGATGATGGCTGCCGAAAGCGTCGGCACCGAACTGCATCCGCTCAGCAGGCTGACACCGGCATCACGGGCGGCGGCATCAAGGGTGGCAATGCCGGAGACGAAAGTGCGGCAGTCCGACAGGTCGCAATAATTGACCCCTGCGTCGATGCAATGCCGCGCCACTGCATAGGACTGCCCCTGAAAAGGCCCGGCCGTGTGAATCACCAGATCGATGCGCAACGCGCGAAGCTCGTCGCTTTTGCCGTCCTGCATGATGTCCACACACCAGCTCTGGCAAGGCTTGCCGCCCAAGGCCTGTAGCTCGGCGAGCTTGCCTGTCAGCTTGCGACTGTCGCGGCCTGAAATAACCAGTTCGATGCCCGGCATCGTCGCCAGATGGTTGCAGATCAGGCTGCCGAAGTTACCGTAGCCGCCGATGACCAATACACGAAATGCCATTTATCGTCCCTGATGTACTGAGAGAGTGATGGATCTGATACTCGAATAATGGCGCGCATTATTGATCATTGGACGCACGCCGGGTAAAAAACCCTGTGGCTTTTCTGATCGTTCAAAGGGCAATGCTAGTCAATTGAAAAGACGCAACGTCCGCTTAAAAAACAGCATCCACTTACGACTTCTTGCAAATCAGGGTTCAATATCCCAAGCCTGAGCCAGACGAATCCTACTTGGTGACCATCAGCTACCGACGACTGACGCCAACCGACGCCATTGCCTACCGCTTACTGATGCTGGAAGCCTACACACTTCACCCGGACGCCTTCACTTCAGACGTGAAAGAGCGTGAAGCGTTGCCCTTCGCATGATTCCGCATGTACGTGCCCTTGGCGGAGCGAACCACCAGGTCCAGGCCTTTGATCATTCCGCCGTGGGTGTGCCCGGACAGTTGCAAACCCACGCCTGCAGCAGCGGAGTCAGGCGCACCGGACGGGCGGTGTTTGAGAAGTATGACGGGGGTGTTCAGCGGCGCACCGACGAGCGCTCGGGACAGATTCGGGCCTTCATGACCAAACGCTGGAGCAGCCTCATTCGTTACACCTGCTACCACGATCTGATCGGCCCCCTTCTGCAGAATAACGTGCTCATTGACCAGCACCCGCATGCCCAGGCGCTGGAACTCGGGGATCCACTGGTCGGCGTCGAAGTAATACTCGTGGTTTCCAGGTATCGCGATGACACGCAAAGGAGCAGTCAGTCTGCTCAACGGAGCCACGTCATTTTTCCGGGCTTCGACGGTGCCATCGACAAGGTCTCCTTAGATGAGAATTGCATCGGCGTTGAGCGTATTAGTGCGCGACACAACGCCTTCGACCCACTCTTTCTGAAACAGGCGACTGATATGCCATCCCCCACTGTAAGCAGCGCAAAATCCTGCAATAACGTCTGCCTATTCAGGCACTTGTAAATATCTATTTGGTGGCTGCCCGACTCAAGCATACTGTGCGGCTATTCGCCAGTAGTTTGACGTCATGTCACTGGCAACCCCCGTACCTCCCTTGCGAGCACCCTTGATGAAAAAACCGGTTTCTCTGGCAACCCGTATCGGTCTGGGATTTGCCGCCGTGGTATCACTGTTGATATTGATCACCGCCGTCGGCATCCAGCGGGTGGGCTTCATTGATTCGACTCTTGAGGATGTGGGAGCCAATGCGGCAAAGGTTCAGCGTTACGCGATCAACTTTCGCGGCAGAGTGCACAATCGGGCGATCGCTCTGCGCGATGCGGTACTGGTCAACAACGATCAGGACCTTGCGCTGCACCTGGGAGAAATGACCCGTCTGGAAAAAGACTACGTCGACTCGGCCATGCCGATGGATCAGCTGTATTCCCGGCCCAACGTGACCAGCGAAGAACGCCAGTTGCTGCGCAGCATCAAAGACATCGAACAGCAGACCCTTGCGTCCACTCAGCGTGTGATTGCGCTGCGTCGGGCGGGTGACATTGCCGGTGCTCAGGCGCTGTTGCTGCGTCAGGTCTCAGGGGATTACAGCGAGTGGCTGAGACGGGTAAACGCCCTCATTGACCACGAAGAGGCTTCAATCAGGTCGCAACTCGATGACGTGCAGGCAACCGCCAGCCAGTTCCGTGGCTTGATGCTTCTGGCCACTGCGTTCGCCGTTCTGCTGAGCATCGTGCTGTCAATGGTCATCATCCGTTTTGTCAAAAGAACCCTGGGGGCCGAGCCTGCCGACGTCGCGCAGGCCATTCAGCGACTTGCCGATGGCGATTTGCAGCAGAACATTTCCACCGAGCATCCCGACAGCGTGATGGGCGTGCTGAAAACGGCGCTGGGTCGCCTCTCGGAGACGATCACTCAAGTGCGAATGGCCGCTCAGGAGGTCAGCAAGTCATCGACGATTCTGTTGGCGGCCTCTTCCAGCAATAACGCTCAGGTAATGGTGCAGACCCGCGAAGCCGAACAGGTTGCAACCGCCATCAGTCAGATGGCCGCCACGGTCAATGAAGTGTCCGGCTACGCGGCACAGGCAGCGGATGCAGCGCGCCTGGCCGACACCGAGGTGGAAACCGGCAACAGTCTGGTGGAAGGTACGACCGCTGCCATTGAGCAACTGGCGGCCACGCTGGTCGAGACAACGAACACTGTGGAACAGGCGTCCAGGCACGGCGAGCAGATCGAGACGGTCATAGAGGTGATCAACTCGATCGCGTCGCAGACCAACCTGCTGGCCCTCAACGCCGCCATCGAAGCCGCGCGCGCGGGTGAACACGGTCGCGGTTTTGCCGTGGTGGCCGATGAAGTGCGCTCTCTGGCGACCCGCACCCAGCAGTCGACGCAGGAAATTCAGGCGATGATCAACACGCTGCAAGGCGGCACCGGAACCGCCGCGCAGAACATGCGTGACAGCTGCGAGCTGGTCAACAAGGCTGTGGCGCAGACCCGCAATGCGCAGAACGCGCTGTCGAAAATCAGCAAGGAAGTCGGCGCGATCAATCACATGAACGCGCAGATCGCCAGCGCTTCAATCCAGCAAAGCTCGGTGGCCGAAGAGGTCGCGATGAATATCAACAGTATTCATGACTCGACGCTCAAATCAGCCAGCGGTTCTCAGCAGGTAGCAACGGCCAGCGAAGACCTGGCGTTGCTTGCAGACCGTCTGACGCAAAAAGTGGCGTTCTTCAAAGCGGGCTGACGGTGGGCCTGTCTCACTCTGTGCAGGTGACCTGTCTTGACCTGCGCAGCGAGAACCCTACCGTTAACATGGACAGCGCGGCACACACCGCGCCAGTCACAATGGCAGCGGTAAAGCCTGCACCTTCAGACACCAGTCCGCCGATGAACGCCCCGCCGCCAATCGACAGATTCACCACACACACCAGCAGCGCCTGAACCCCCTCCACACGTCCGTTCGAGGCGTCGAAACACCATATTTGCGTGGTGATCGGAATCATCCCGAAGGCAAATCCCCAGACCAGAATGACCGGCCAGAGCAGCCACGGGTTGCTGACAAATACCAGCAGCGCACTCAGCGACCCGAGCATCAGCAGGGTCATGATCAGCACCGAGGACGGCGCGTTTCGGGCAGCCAGTGCCCCGCCAGCCAGGTTGCCGGCGACGGCTGCGAGGCCAAAGGCAAACAGCAACAATCCCAGTGTCTGGCCTCTGATGTCTGCGGCGTCCTGCACGAAGGGGGCAAGGTAGGTGTAGGCCGCAAAATGCCCGACGTAGATCAATAGCGCGGCGGCGAACATGCGGCGGATCTTTTGCTCGCCGGCCAGCGACAGCATCTGGCTGATACCGGCAGAGCGCTCGCCCGGCAACGCAGGCAGCAACGCCGCGATCAACAGGCCCACGGCAACGGTAACGACCGCTGCCGTTTCAAACGCAGCTCGCCAGCCGAAAGCTTCGCCGATCAGTGTGCCAGCGGGAATACCCGCGACCGTGCCAATCGAGACCCCCGCGAGAATGTACGCGGTTGCCTTCGCGCCCTCCTTGCCGGGCCTCAAACGCGGCCCGAGCGAACCGGCAATGGTCCAGAAGCCTCCCAACGCGAAGCCGAGCAATACCCTGCCGGTAAGGGTCAGCCAGAACTGACTCGACAATGCCACGATCAGGTTGGACGCCAGCAGTATCGACAGCAACCCCAGCAACAGGCGCTTGCGGTCGACATGGCTAAACAGGGCGATACAGGAAGGCGCGGAAATGGCCGCAAGGATGCCGGGAACAGCCATCATCAGGCCGGCGTGGCTGACACGGGTTCCGAGGTCTGCGGCAATGTCGGGTAACAGCCCTACAGGCAGGAATTCAGTGGTGACGGTGGCGAACGATCCGAGCGATACGCTGCCGACGGCCCACCATGAAGCGGGTTTTGTTTCGACGTTTCCAGCGGTTTCAAAGCGACTCACAGCGGTTCCAGAATTCAGGTTTTTCGGCAACTGGCCGGTTTGACCAGTGCATGGATGCGAACAACCCTACCGTGCAAGCGTGTGCTGAATCCACCTTGTCTGGCGTATGGAATGCAGCTCGGGGCGCTTTGCGTCGCAAAAAGAGGACGCAGAGCCGTGGGAGCGGACTTGTCCGCGAAAGGGCGCTCCGCGTCCGCAAAAGAGGACGCAGAGCGTCCGGAACGGCATGCGACGCAGAGCGTCGCACGATAGGCGTAGGCCCGGCTATTTGTTACGCGTCACCCTCCAGACGGTGTTTGCCAGGTCGTCGGCGATGATGAGCGCGCCTTTCGGATCAACCGTGACGCCCACTGGCCGACCGCGAGTCTTGCCATCGGCACCACGGAAGCCCGTGGCAAAGTCCACTGGCTCACCGGCCGGGCGTCCATTGGCGAACGGTACGAAAATCACCTTGTAACCGACCGGGTTGTCGCGGTTCCAGCTGCCGTGCTCACCGACAAAGACGCCGTCGGCAAACTTGTCACCCATGGCCGGCATGGAGAACGACACGCCCAGCGCGGCAACGTGCGAGCCCAGGCTGTAATCAGGCTTGATCGCGGCTGCGACTTTGGCCGGATTTTGCGGCTGGGCACGTGAATCCACGTTCTGGCCCCAATAGCTGTAAGGCCAGCCGTAAAAGGCGCCCTCTTTCACCGACGTCAGGTAATCCGGGACCAGGTCAGGACCCAGTTCGTCACGCTCGTTGACCACTGTCCACAACTGCCCGGTACCCGGCTGAATGGCCAATGCGGTCGGGTTACGCAAGCCGGTCGCATACGGCTTGTGCGCACCCGTCACAGCATCGATCTGCCAGACCATGGCACGATCGATCTCGACCTCCATACCGCGCTCGGTCACGTTACTGTTCGAGCCGATGCCGACGTACAGAAAACGCCCGTCCGGGCTGACGGTCAGCGCCTTGGTCCAGTGGTGGTTGATCGCCGACGGCAGGTCCGTCACCTTGGCCGGCTCGCCGCTGGCCTTGGTCTGGCCGTCCTGATAATCGAAGCTGACCAGCGCATCCTGATTGGCTACGTACAACTTGCCATTTGCAAACGCCAGACCATAAGGCGCATTGAGGTTCTCGGCAAAAACTGTCTTCAGTTCGTATTTGCCGTCGCCATCCGCATCACGCAGCAGCGTCAGGCGGTTGCCGCCTTTGACCTTGGTGTTGCCCTGCGCCTTGATGACGCTGGCGATGACATCCTTCGGCTTGAGCTTGGCTGCACTACCGCCGCGACCTTCTGCAATGAGAATATCGCCATTGGGCAGAACGATCGATTGACGAGGAATGCTCAGGTCGGTCGCAATCGCAGTCACGCTGAACCCGTCAGGCACAGTCGGTTTTTGATCGCCCCATGCGACAGGCTCGGCAATCTTCATGCTCGGCAACAGGCCACGTTGCGGCTCGGGCAGTTTCGGGGCCGGGCCCCGCGCCTGAGTGCTGTCCGCTTCGCCACCACACGCGCTCAACAACAGCGCCATACTCAATGCAGTCAATGCGTGGGCCTGTCTCATTGTGCACCTCCCGAACGCAGGCTGGTCAGCCCTGTCCATGTTGCGACACACGCCAATACGGTGACCACCACCGACAGCACCAGACCCGAAGGCATAACCGCCCAGGCATCTTTTGCATGCTCGAATGCGTTGACCAGGCCCAGCACCCAAGTGACCAGCAACAGCAGGAAGTACGCTACAGGACGGCCCGCCTTGTGATCGGCACGGATCAGGTTTACCAGCGCAAACAGCAGCGCCAGCCCGCAGAACAGCAAGCCTGCGGCAATCAGCCAGGCGGCAAAATTGCTCCATTGGATCTGGAAAGTCTGGTAGTAGGCGATATCACTCAGCAATGCACCGAGAAACAGCGGGACGGTGCCTGCGAGCAGGGTCGCGTGCAGCGGCCCTGGTGTGCAGCGGTAGACGGGATGGGTGGTGACGGTCATAACGGCTCCTTATCGTTCGGCGCCCCTGGATCGGTGCTCAGTGCACATGCACTGGCCTGTCGGGGTCGCGCTGACTGCGCATAGAAGAGGATCATGCTAGCGAAGCGATAGTTCAGCGCGTTTCATTTCGAAATATGTTGAAAACCTTATCCGCCCGTTGACGACTTGTTGCGACGACAGCGCTCCGAGCAGTAACGAACCTCATCCCAGCAACGCGCCCACTTCTTGCGCCAGGTGAACGGCAACCCGCAAACCACGCACGTTTTGACCGGCAGCTCGCTCTTTTTCAAAGCGCCTCTCCTGCGTCGAGCCTGGCCAGCAAGTGCTCGCCGCGCTCCCACAGCGCCTGTTGCTTGGCCTCGGCCATGCGATCAAGGTTCTTGTAGATCATGCCCATGCGCTGGTTACGACGTAACTGGTCGCTGTGACGCATCAGGAAATGCCAGTAGAGCGCGTTGAACGGACAGGCATCGTCGGTCGTGCTTTCAGTTACCTTATAGGCGCAGCCACGGCAGTAATCAGACATGCGCTTGATGTACTGACCACTGGCACAATAAGGCTTGGAGCCCAGATAGCCGCCATCGGCGTGCATGACCATGCCCAGCGTGTTGGGCAGTTCGACCCAGTCGAACGCGTCCATGTAGATTGCCAGGTACCACTCGCAGATCTGCTCCGGCACGATACCGGCGAGCAAGGCAAAGTTGCCGGTCACCATCAGGCGCTGAATATGATGGGCATAGGCATGTTTCAGGCTCTGGCCGATCGCCTGGCTCATGCAGTTCATCTTCGTTTCACCGGTCCAGTAAAACTCCGGGAGCGGCCGGCTGTTGCCAAACAGGTTGCCGCTGGCGTAGTCAGGCATCTTCAACCAGTAGACGCCACGCACGTATTCGCGCCAGCCAATCAATTGGCGGATAAACCCTTCGGCGGCATTCAGCGCCACCCTGCCCGACCAATACGCGGACTCGACATCGCTGCAAATCTGGCGCAAGTCCAGCAGCCCGATGTTCAGCGCCGCGCTGATGCGCGCATGAAACAGAAAAGGCTCATCGGTGGCCATCGCGTCTTGATAATCGCCGAAACCCGCCAGACCAAAATCCAGAAAATACTCCCACAACGCCTGAGCATCCGCCTGCGTGACGGGGTAGTCGAAGGTATCCAGCGAGCCATAGTGGCTGGCGAAACGCTCCGCCACCAGCGTCAGCACGTCGCGAGTGATCGCATCTGCCGAAAAGCGCATCGGGTACGGCGCGGCCACGCCCTTGGGCAGCGCCTTGCGGTTCTCGGCATCGAAGTTCCAGGCACCGCCGACCGGCGTACCGTCACCGTTCAATAGCAACCTGCTTTTGCGCCGCATCTCCCGGTAGAAAAACTCCATGCGCAACTGCTTTTTACCGTGCGCCCTTGCCGCGAACTCATCACGGGAACAAAGAAAGCGCGTATCGGCATACCACTGAATCGGCAGCCCACCGTCCTTGATCGACTGCTCCAACCGCCAGTCGCCGCACTCGGTGATGTGCAATTGCTCAGCGTTCAACAAGGCCTGCCAGCGACGCAATTCGCCCGGCACCGAGCCTGTGTTTTGCGCATCATCGAGCGTCACGTACTGCACCCGAACCCCACGCTCGCGCAACGCCTCGGCAAAATGACGCATGGCGCTGAAGATCAACGCGATTTTCTGTGGATGATGCGGCACATGACTCGCCTCCTCCATCACCTCGACCAGCAGGACCGTTGCGTGCTCGGGGTTCAGGTTCTGCAGGGAGGCCAGCTCGAAGGAGAGCTGATCGCCTAGAACGAGATGGAGTTGGTGGGATTGGGTCATGGTGGCGTCCGCGCCAATAAAGTTGTACCAATGTAAATTTTTGTACAAGTTTTTCCTAGCGATTTTTTTACGCGCCTGGTTCCTGGCCGAAGACCCCGCCGCAGATCAGATATAGCTTTTGTAACCGCCTGATTGAAACCATTGACTTTCTGAAAGGGCCTCATACATCGGGGCCTTCCAATGGTTGGCTCTATTCTTCCTTTCGGAAGAAGCAAATCTTTTAAGGTGATCCTTTCTATCCTTACACGTCTCCAGGTCGTCAAGCACTTCAATCATTCCTGAAAGTTCTGCAGCGGCCTCTATACCAAAGCGGCGCGCGAGGTCCAAATTCTTGAAGTGATTTTTCGCGCGTAACTTCAGCGGGTCAGGCCATTCTCCAGGGGGGTCTGCAAAATATCGAATAGTGGGAGGCGTCGTCTCGACCAGCTCTGCAAAAACCCAAGGCTCCTTTTCGAACCTCACACATTCAAAATAAAGATGAGACTGCTGATTGGCTTCAGTCACCGCGCAGGCGCCCTTGACCTTATTACAATCAGTGCATGCCGGCACCAGATTAATGGGCAATATAGAGTAAGCCGGGTACCTGGCTTTGGATAAAAAATGATCAAGCGTCGTGGCCTGACCAAATCCACAGAGTGGGCATTTTGCAAGGGGCGCAGAGATGATTAACTTATCGTAATACGTGCGCGCCGCCTTCCCTTTATTCAACAGTTGATTCGAGTACAGCGACATAAACTCTTTTTTGGTCAGTGTCGCCACCACCTCTTGGTCCGGCTTGGCATGCGCACTCAACGGCAGACAGTACAACTCGCTCGTGCTGGCTTTTTCCGTATAACCGAGAAAAAGCTCGATAATCGAATCACGCGCAGCTTTAAACCTTTCTGCTAAATCAGGGTTATCAAGACCGCTGACACACGTATCGAACACGTCGGTTGCGTCAAAAGCGGGGACTGTGAGCTTTTTCAAGACTCCCTCCTGCTGGCGACCATCTTTCGCAAGATTGCCTGTGCCTCAAACCCGAGCTGCTCTTGATAGTCGGCTAAAATACTTTCAAATGTCCCTCCACGATTGACAGCCTCTTGTAACACCTCGTGGTAACCCGATTTATTGACTTCCAAGCCAAATATTTCGCGGGTAAGAACACCCGCATTCTCACCGAACGTTTCCCTCTCAGGTCGATCAGCTCTGCCTTCAGCTCGCAGTCGGGTGAGCTTCCACACACAAGAACCCGGCGCCTCTTGAACAACCACGGGGGAGTGAGTTGCGATAATTGCAACACCGTTCCGGTCTTGTAGCAGGTCAGAAATAGCTCGGGTGAACGCGGACAGTAAAGGGGGGTGCAAATGACTTTCAGGCTCATCCATTAGCACAAGCGTTTTTTCCTCGACGGCCTCTACAAGCTTTGTCAATGTCAACAATACAATGGAGTGCCCTGAACTCATCCTGCTAAAAATACGATGCGCTTTAACAATAGCCTCGTCCGTGGGAAGCTCATTTAAATGAGCCAGGTCCATGTCTTCGAAATTGCTGTCAGATTCGAGACGCTTGATCGCAGCCACCCATCTTTGCCGCTTGCTTTCCTGACTAAAGCAAGACTCCAGACTTGTTATAAAGTCTTCCGTCAATGCCTCAGTCGTCTTCGGGGGGCGCTTACCAGGGCCTTCCCCCGGGGATTGCATGCCCACGTAAAAATAAGCGACACCTTTACTTCTATCGGGTTGATCGGCAGGAAACAAGAATGGATCAAACGCGCTAAAAGACACAGAAACAACACTGCTAAAATAATCCGTCGGCATGGGTTCACTGCCCAGCGAATCATAGATCAAAAATTTTCCGCAATGGGGTCTGCCCGTGGTATCGCTGAGAATGGTTTCGACCATGTCATTTAATATTGTTGTCTTGCCTACACCGTTCCGCCCGATGAGTACATGAACATTCGTCGAGGGCAAGGAATGGGGCGTTACTTTAAACGACACGTCCACGCCCGCGCGCTGCTCATCCCCATTTGTCTGGTAACTAAAATGAAAACTTGTCAGCTCTGGCTTCCCGGCCAGCACACGCTTGAACTGGTCACGGATGACAGACCAGCTGACATTTCGCATCAGCGACTCGCGAAACACCTGCTCATTCTTAACGTCCTCCAATCGCAGGGGGTCGGCGATAACATCTTTGAGCGCCTGCAAGACAGCCAACGCTGCGTCGGCCGACAAACCACCCTGAAGTTTTCTATAAAAATCGACATCCTGACCCAGCGAAAAAAAATCATCACTCAGGCTTATATTTTTTGTTGAAAACTTCTCGGACGTCCATCCGTGCTGCTGGTCCTTATATCCAATCTTGGTGGTGCCAAGCTCAGTTTTTTTAGCGTCCGGACCGAAGTGCATGACTGTGAAACTGGTTTTGAATGAGTAGTCGTCCCAGCCACTTCCAACCAACAGCAAGGTATCTGTTAAGTCAGACGGTATTAAAGACGATTTCTTTAGCATCTGCATTGAAAGTTTCAAATCTATTCCTTGAACTATTGGCTCCCTGATAACGGACTGTAGCGCCAGTCGATGCCCACCGCAACCCTGCCGATGACACTGTACGCGTCTACGGCGCCACTGACGTTAACCTGCCTCCGTCGCAACGGGTAGTTGATGAAATACCGTTATTTAAAATGCAAAACCGCTGCGACTGCATCAGACATTGGTTCAGTGAACGCGTCTACCGAGTCGTCACGTTGAAGCCCGGCTTTAATGCAGTCTCATTAAATGCAGCCACTTTTCGTACAGGGCCTGAGACCGGCCTCGGTTTCCTGCCTGAGCGATCCAGGCGCTCGCCGACGCAGCGCCCAAATGTGAAAATTTCGTCATCTATTTGGCCGAAGCGTCTTTTTCTGGCAGAAACAACCTGCCACAATAATGAGAACAGTTATCAACATCATTATCATCCAGCCACGGACGGCTTGAGGGAGTGTCAGGTTCATGCCGGGGCAACAATCGCAACACCGTATTCGTTTCACTCCTGCCCTGCTGACAATGGGCATCTGGATAGCAACCACTCAGGCGGCTTATGCTGCCGATACGCAGGGCGCCGAAGCACCGCCCGCGACGACCATGGAACTGGGTGCTACCGAAATCAGCAGTGACCAACTCGGCGCCACCACCGAGGGCAGTGGTTCCTACACCACGGGTGCCATGCAGACGGCTACCAAATTGCCGCTGACCATGCGTGAAACGCCGCAGGCGGTGACCGTCGTCACCCGGCAACGCATGGACGATCAGGCCATGACCAGCATCAACGACGTGGTCAGGTATACGCCCGGTCTGTTCCTCGATCAGTCCAGCGGGCCCGGCCGTCAAACCTACACGTCCCGCGGTTTCGACATCGACAACATCATGTACGACGGCCTGCCCGCCTCCTACTCGGGCTATACGGCAGGCGTGCAGCCCAATCTGGCCATGTTCGACCATGTTGAAGTGATCAGAGGCGCTACCGGCCTGACGACAGGCTCTGGCAATCCATCGGCAGCTATCAATATGGTGCGCAAGCGCCCGACCGCCGATCCGCAGGTCTCCCTCACCGGCGCTGCCGGCAGTTGGGACGATTACCGTGGCGTATTCGACGCCTCCGGCCCACTGAACGACAGCCGCACGGTGCGTGGCCGGATAGTCGGCTCCTACCAGGATGCACACAGCTTCCGTGACCAGGAAAAAAGCGATCACGGCGTGTTCTATGGCGTAATCGAAGCCGACCTGACGGATGCGACCACGGCGACCTTTGGCCTGTCTCGTCAGGAGGATCAAACCAACTTTTTCTGGGGCAGCCTGCCGCTTGGCGCCGATGGCCACCACCTGAACCTGTCCCGCTCGACCTACCCCGGCACGGACTGGGAAAACAAGAAAATCCAGATCGACACCGTGTTCGGCGAACTTGAACATCGTTTCGACAACGACTGGAAACTGCGCGTTGCGGGCTCGAGTTCCACGCTGGACGGCGTGTTCTCGGGCACCTACCTCTCTCGCTACAACGGTCCGCTGGAGACCACGGCCTATCAGTCCAGGCCCGATGAAAAGCAGGCTGCATTCGATACCTACGCCAGCGGCCCGGTCCAAGCGTTTGGCCGCACTCATGAAGTGGTGGTCGGCACCAGCAGGCGCGTCTACGACAAGACCAGCAAGGAATACAGCCCCTACGACACCGGACTCCCTATCGGCGCGCCGAAGCCGGACTTTGTCCGCAACGGTAAAACTCACAACATCGCCACCCAGGACGCAATCTACCTCACCACGCGCCTGAGCCTGGCGGACCCGTTGACCCTGATTCTCGGTGGTCGTCTGGACTGGTACGACTACGACGACCGCTCAGGCGACGAGGACTTCAAGGTCACCCGCAACCTGACACGTTACGCGGGCCTGATCTACAAACTGGATGACCAGTACTCCCTGTACGCCAGCTACACCGATATCTTCAACCCGCAGAATTATCAGGACCTGTCCGGTAAAGTGCTCGACCCCGTGGTGGGCAAGAACTATGAGGTCGGTATCAAAGGCGAGTATTTCAACGGCGCTCTCAACGCCAGCCTTGCGGTGTTCCAGATCGATCAGGAAAACCTCAAGACCGAAGCGCCAACCCAGGCAGGCTGCGCGGTACTCACTTGCTACGATGCCGCAGGCCTGGTGCGCAGTCAGGGCATCGACATGGAGCTACAGGGTGCGCTGACCGAGAACTGGCAAGTCGGGGCGGGATACACCTACGCCCGCACCCACTACCTCAAGGATTTCGATCCGGCGAAAGAAAATCAGCGCTTCGACACCGACACGCCTGAGCATTTGTTCAAATTTTCGACGGTCTATCGCCTGCAAGGCGCACTGGAAAAAATGCGCGTTGGCGGCAACGTCTACTGGCAGAGCCGCCTGTACAACGACATTGCCCTTACCGACGCCAGCTACCGTCTGGAACAGGGCAGTTATGCCGTCGCAGACTTGATGGCCGGGTATCAGGTGAACAAGCATCTGGACCTGCAACTGAACGCCAACAACATCTTCGACCGTACCTACTACACCGCGATTGGCGCCAGCAGTGTCTGGGGCTCTACCGACGTCTACGGCAACCCGCGCAGCTATGCACTGACGGCGAAGTATAGTTTCTGACCGTGAAGCACGCCGCTACCGGACAACTCGGTAGCGGCGTGAACGGCGGTGCCAGGGCTTCTAGCAGTAGCCCGTCCGGCGAACTGCACATCCTCGCGCTGGCTGCAGGCATTCAAGCGCTGGCAGCAATCGCTGCTGGCCAGAGGCCAATCGGGCAATGAAAAGTTCGCAAAAAACCTCAAAACAGAGCGATCATTCTGCTTAAGAAAAAGACAAAATATTCCCTCAAATAAAGCAATAACGGCATTTTATTGCCATAGAATTTAAATTTAACAACATAAAAATCAATAAAATAACAAAATAAGAAATTTAAAATTTAGTTATTCAATCATTATAAAAATGACTTCGTGTATTTTTATCACTCAGTAATTTTTATTCGCCACACCCTTTTCAACGCTACCCGTCAGCCGCCCACAAGCGGCTGGCTTATATGCCCTCTGTTTCATACCTCTGTTTGGAGATTCTCCCGATGGCCAGACGCTTGCTGCCTCTAGTTGCCACTTTGCTGACCTGCCTGACCACTTTCGCGGTTTCAGCCGCCAACAAGGAAAACCCTCTGCCCGCTACGTCGAGCGAGCGCCGTGTGGAGGTTGATACACAGCGCGAGCAGATCACCGGGGCCGATCTTGCCGCGGGGAAAATACCCAGCGGAGCACAGACGATTGTGGACGCTCCGATCGACACCGCTGACGCCCCTGCCGGCAACGAAAAGCCCTGATCGGGTCGTTGACGCACCGAATTTCACCCAAGGTATTACGCAAGGAATAACTCCGTGTCCATGATCAAACAAGGCTTAGGCTTGAGCGTACTTGCGCTCAGTGTGGCCCAGGCGAGCACAGTGCTTGCTGTGACTCCGATGACCGGCAATGAAGTTGAGGCGCGCGTAGGCGCCATGCTCGACAACATGACTCAGTCAGAAAAGATCAACTTTTCGCGCGTCGACGACGGGCGAATGATCCCCAAGCTGGATAAATTCAATCTGCAGGGCACTGTCGCCTACGACTCGGCGATGGGCGTGCTGGTGGCGGCAAGACGTTCGGCGCGCAGTACCCTTCCCCGTCTGCGCTGGCGGCCACCTGGAGTATCAACCGGGCCAAGGAATTCGGCCTGGCCATTGGTTATGAAACCCGCATCGCGGGTGGCCAGCAAATGCTTTCACCGGCCATCAACCTTTACCGGACGCCGTTCAACGGGCGGTCAGCCGAGTACATGAGTGGTGAGGATCCGTTCCTCGGCGCGGTCCTGGCGCCGGCAGTCACCAACGGCATTCAGGTGCAAGGCGTGCAGGCCGCGGCCAAGCATTACCTGATGAACGAGCAGGAAGCGAATCGGCACTATCTGGATGTGAAAATCGACGAACGCGCGATGCAGGAGTTGTATCTGCCCGGCTTCGAATCGCTGGTCAAGAACGCCAATATTGCTTCGGTCATGTGCGGCTACAACAAGATCAACGGCGAGTACGCGTGTGAAAATCATCATCTCATTACTGACATCCTGAAAGGCCAATGGGGCTTCCAGGGCAATGTCATGAGCGATTTCAACTCGGTCCAGGACGCCTTCAAGGGCGCCTGGGCAGGCACTGATATCGACATGCCGAGCGGGCTCCAGTTTACCGAAGCCAAGCTGCTGCCTTACGTCTGGAACGGTCAGTTGCATCAGAACGTGATCGACGACAAGGTCCGCCGCAACCTGCGAGCTCTGGTCAGCTACGGCTTTGACAAGGGCATCAACAAGGCCCAGCCGCTTGAGCATCGCGAATACGGCCAACTGGCGGCGCTGAACGTCGCGCGCGAATCGATAGTGCTGCTGCGCAATGAGCCGGTAGATGGCCAGAAACCGCTGCTGCCGCTGGCCAGAAGCGCGAAGATCGCCGTCATTGGCGACATGGCCGTACAACCGCCCTCCGCGCCTTTCGGCACGGCCTACTCGGCACCGGCCAGTTATGTCACCGAAGTGAGCGGGCTCAAGCAACTGGCATCGAATGCATCGAATGTCGACTACCTGCCACAGATGAGCCTGAATCCGAAGTCTTCAGTGTGGTATCAGCCAGGCGACAACAAACAGGCCGTCAGCAACTCAGGCGTCAAAGCCGAGTATTACGCCAACACCACCTTATCGGGCGACCCGGTTGCCAACCGCATAGAGCCGGGTGTCAATCTGGACTGGACCACCAACACCAACGTGACCGATAACGGCTCCACTGCTGTCAGCGGCTACACGCCTGCGGCCGGTTCGTTTTCCGCCCGTTTCACCGGCAAGATCAAACCGACGATCACCGGCGCCCATGTGTTCAAGGTCCGTGCCGACGGTGCCTACAAGCTCTGGATCAATGACGAACTGGTGCTTGAGGACGAAGGTGCGCAAGTCTCGTTCGATTTGATTCCGGTCATTCCCCGCACCGTTAAAACGCCAACGCTCAAAGCCGGCACCGAGTACAACGTGCGTCTGGAATATCGTCGACTGAAGGGCAACTTCATCCCGGTGCTGGGCGGTTTGAACGGCGTGCAGATGAGCTGGGCGTCGTTGCGTCCACCGAAGAACCTGGCCGATTACGATGCTGTAGTGGTGGCCGCAGGCAGCAACTTCGAGTACGAAGGCGAGTCCCTCGATCACCCGTTTGAACTGCCACAGTTTCAGTCAGAACTGATCGGCTTCATTCAGAAAGCCAACCCGAAAACCATTGTGGTGATGCACGGCGGTGGCGGTATGGACATGCAGCCGTGGGCAGACAAGGTCGCCGCTTCGTTGCACGCCTGGTTCCCGGGCCAGCAAGGTGGCCAGGCGTTGGCCGAGATTCTGTACGGCAAGGTCAACCCATCGGGCAAGCTGCCTATCACGCTGGATAAAAAAGCGCAGGACAACCCGAGCTACGCCTCGTATTCCAACCCCGTGCCTTACTATTTCAGCAGCGCCAACCCGCCCACTGAAATGACCTACAGCGAAGGCCTGTATCTGGGCTACCGCGGTTACGACAAGAAGCACGCCAAACCGCTGTACCCGTTTGGTTTCGGGCTGTCCTACACCACTTACCAATACAGCGACCTGAAGCTGTCGAGCAACGTACTGGCCCCGGGCGCTACTCTTCAGGCCAGCTTCAAGGTCACCAACACGGGCGACAAGGCCGGCTTTGAAGTTGCTCAGCTTTATGTGCAGCCCTCCAAGCCCCAGGTTGATCGTCCGGAGAAGGAGCTGAAAGGCTTTTCCAAGGTTTATCTGAAGCCGGGCGAAAGCAAGACGGTGACGATTGCGCTGGATTCGCGTTCGTTCGCTTATTACTCGGCCGATTCGGTGAGCTGGAAGGTTGACCCTGGCAAGTTCAAGGTACTGGTGGGCAAGGACTCGGAAAATCTGCCCCTCGACCGCACCGTGGTTGCTCTTTATCCGGAACAGCTGACCACTCGCGATTCCAACCCCCTGCCGATACCCCTGCGCAAGGCAGTTCAGGTACAACCAGGGCAGGCTTACTAAACAGCAGTCATCCAGGCAGCAGTGACCGGTGGTCGAAAGGCCACCGGTTGCATCGCCGTCATGTAATGGTTGCCTGACGCCCCGTCAGATCCCGCGCCAGTCGCTCGATGAATCTGGCAAATGCCTGTTCGATCTGCACATCACCCGGCGACCGAAGCCACTGAATCTGCATGCCGTCCATCATCGCCGCTATCTCAAGGCTGATCTGCCTTACATCAACGTCTGATCGAACTTCACCGGCCTGAATCAACGCGTTCAGATGAGCCTGAAGATGACCGTGAACAATCCCGAAACGTTCGCTGAACCAACGATGTGCCGGGTGAGTGACCGACAGACTTTCCGTGTTGATAATCATCAACGCCTGACTGACCGCAGCGTCTTCGATGCTGAAACTCATGACCAATTTCAGAAAAGACATGAAGCCTTGCAGTGAACCGTCTTGATCAGCTTCCTGCAGGCGGGAGGCAACATACGTGTCGCGATGTTCAAGAACCGCCTGTAACAGCGCAAGTTTGTTCGGAAAGTGGTGCAACAAACCGACTTGAGAGATGCCTGCAACCTTGGCGATGTTCGTCAACGAGGCACCGGCATATCCATCCCGGGCAAAGATGATCATGGCGGCCTGAATGATCTCGACCTTGCGCAGATCGCCTTTGGGAATTCGACGGCGCTTGACCGCCGGTGGTGCACCGCAATTGCTGGAGTTCACAGACATGGGCAGAGTACTTTTCGCATCACGGTATTCGCTCCTGCTTGCCCGTTATCTGGATTGAAGCCACAGATCACCAGCAGACCAGGCGGCTAGGCCCGTGCTTCCTTAAATGGGAAATCGTAGCACGCAGACGAGAGATAACCGGAAAATACCTGTTTTCTGCACGCTAAAGAATCGTATGCGTATGCCGATCAATAGCGTGGCAAATAGTACAGCCCCCAACACCCGAAGACTCAAGCAGTCTGATTTGCCTCGTACTTTAAACGCGGACGTTGAAACCCGCTCACTCCCAATGACGCTTTCAACGCGACGATACAGTGGTGCTGACGCTGCGCTATATTGCGGTCGCCATAGAACGGCAAGCACCGATACGTTCTGATTTCATTGCATCACGCCGGTCGCGGACACCTTCCGGCCCAGGCAAGACATTACATGTGTGGGCGGGAGGCGCTCTGAAAGACCTGACACGAGAAGAACTGGAGGCGCAGATCGTGCGTCTGCGCGCAGCGCTTGAAGACGCTGGCATCGACGCCGGAGCAGACGGCGGCCGCGCCATCGAAGAAACCCGGGAGCGCTATCGACTGGCCGCGAAGGCGACCAACGACACCATCTGGGATTGGGACTTTGCGGCCAACCATGTGCTTTGGAACGACGCGCTGGAACAGGCTTACGGCCACCCGCTGGCGACGCTGGACACCTCCGGCGACTGGTGGATTGCGCAGATCCATCCTGATGACAGGGCGCGCGTCTACGACTCCATTCATGCAGTGATCGACGGCGACGGCACGGCATGGAGCGATGAGTACCGTTTTCACCGCCAGGATGGCTCGTACGCCGACGTTCTTGACCGTGGCCATGTGATCCGCGACAGCGAAGGCAATGCCGTACGCATGATCGGCGCGATGCTCGACATGTCGCAGATACGCAAGGCAGAGACCGCGCTGCGCCAAAGCGAAGAGCGCTCCAGAACCATGCTGGAAACCATTGAATCGGCGTTCGCTATCATTCAGGTCAAATTCGATGCCGACGACAGCCCGATAGACTATCGCTTTCTGGAGGCAAATCCGGCGTTCGAGCGTCAGGCAGGTGTCGATCTGCGTGGCAAATGGGTCACCGAGTTCGCGCCGGACCTTGAGCGTTTCTGGTTTGAAACCTATGGCCACGTTGCAAAAACCGGTGAGCCTGCCAGTTTCGAGAACTATGCCAAGGCGTTCGAGCGCTGGTTTGAAGTGAAGGCGGTGCGCGTTGGTGAGCCGGCTGATCGGCAAATCGCGGTCATGTTCAGCGACGTGACTGCCCGTCGGGATGCCGAAGAGCGTTTACGGACCAGCGAGGCCGTCGCCCGCGAAAACGCTGAGCGAGTGCAGCTGGCCCTGGCCGCTGGCGCGATCATCGGTACCTGGCACTGGGACCTGCCGTCTGATCGCTTTACGGTCGACGAAGCCTTCGCCAGGGCTTTTGGCCTTGCCCCTGCGCTGGGCCATGAGGGTTTGAGTCTGGAGCAGGTCATTGCCACCGTTCACCCCGAAGACCGGCCAGGCTTGATCGACGCGATCAACGCCGTCATCACCCGAGGGCATCTTTACGCCCATCAGTACCGTGTGCGTCGTACCGACGGCATCTACTACTGGATAGAGGCGAACGGCCGGGTTGACCGCGCCGACGATGGCACACCTTTGAGCTTTCCGGGCGTGCTTATCAACGTAGACGAACGACGCTCCACTGCCGCCGAGCGCGACCGGGCCACGGCCGCCTTGCGCACGCTCAACGAAACACTTGAACAGCGCGTGGCGGCGCGTACTGCCGAGCTTATGCAGGCTGAAGAAAAGCTGCGCCAATCGCAAAAAATGGAAGCCGTCGGACAACTGACTGGCGGTCTCGCCCATGACTTCAATAACCTACTGGCAGGCATTTCCGGTGCCCTTGAGCTGATGGGCACTCGCATCGAGCAAGGACGCTGGAGCGACGTAGACAAATACATCGTGACCGCACAGGGTGCTGCCAAACGTGCGGCGGCCCTGACACACCGGCTGCTCGCCTTCTCCCGGCGCCAGACGCTGGATCCGCAGCCGACCGATGTAAACCGACTGATCAAAGACATGGCCGATCTGATTCAACGCACGGTTGGCCCCAGCATCGTGGTCGATACGATCGGTGCCATAGGCCTCTGGCCCACGCTGGTGGACGCCAGCCAGCTGGAAAACGCGCTGCTCAATCTGTGTATCAATGCCCGCGATGCCATGCCGGATGGCGGGCGCATCATGGTCGAGGCGAGCAACATGTGGATGGAGGGCGATGTGGCCAAGGCCCACGATATGCCCGATGGGCAGTATTTGTCGTTGTGCGTGACCGATACCGGCACCGGCATGACGCCGGATGTCATCGCCAAGGCATTCGACCCCTTCTTCACCACCAAACCTATCGGTCAGGGTACAGGCCTTGGTCTGTCGATGATTTATGGATTTGCCAATCAGTCAGGCGGGCGGGTGCGCATTCAGTCCGAGGTCGGCAAAGGGACGGCGATCTCCCTCTATTTACCGCGTTACGACGGTGCCGCCGTCAGGGACGAACACGACACCGGCAAGACACCGGTCGAGTTCACCGAGTCCGGCGAGACGATCCTGATCGTCGACGACGAACCGACCGTGCGCATGCTGCTCACTGACGCACTCGGCGATCTCGGCTACACCCTCATCGAGGCATCCGACAGCCTGGCCGGCCTCAAATTACTGCGCTCCGATGTGCATATCGACCTGTTGATCACCGACGTGGGCCTGCCCGGCGGCATGAACGGGCGGCAAATGGCCGATGCCGGGCGAGAAGTTCGCCCGCACCTGAAGACGCTATTCATCACCGGCTACGCAGAAAACGCGGCCATTGGCGATGAGCAACTCGGGCCTGGCATGAAAGTGCTGACCAAGCCGTTTGCAATCGATGTGCTGGCTTCCAGGGTTCAGGAATTGATGAACGCGTGAACCGGGTGGAGTGTTCTGATCAGCCAGCGAGAGGCTGATGGGAACGCTCCACGACGGCTGGAAAGGCTCGCTCACACCTGCTGGCACCTTCAACATTGAGCGCTGCGCAAACCCGGTGCTAACATGCGCGACCGCCATGCAGGCAAGGGAATAACCGGGTCATGAGCAGTATTCGCGAGCGCAACAAAGAACTCATCCTGCGCGCTGCCAGCGAGGAATTCGCCGACAAAGGCTTCGCCGCCAGCAAGACCAGCGATATCGCCGCCAAGGCCGGTGTTCCCAAACCCAACGTCTATTACTACTTCAAATCCAAGGAAAACCTCTACCGCGAGGTGCTGGAAAGCATCATCGAGCCTATTCTGCGCGCGTCGACGCCCTTCAACCCGCAAGGTGTCCCGGCCGAAGTGCTCAGCCGCTACATCCGCTCGAAAATAGAGATTTCCCGCGACCTGCCCTTCGCGTCGAAGGTGTTCGCCAGTGAGATCATGCACGGCGCCCCGCACCTGACACCGGAGCAGATCGAACAGCTCAACGGCCAGGCGCGGCACAATATCGAGTGCATTCAGGCCTGGATCGACAAAGGGCTGATTGCCGCGCTGGACCCTCATCATCTGATGTTCACCATCTGGGCCGCGACCCAGACCTACGCCGATTTCGACTGGCAGATTGCGACCGTCACCGGCAAGGCGAAGCTGGACGATGCCGATTACGAGGCGGCCACGCAAACCATTCTCAGGCTGGTGCTCAAGGGCTGCGAGCCGGATCGCTGAACAAACCATTCTGAGCAGCGCACTTTCCTGCAGACGCAAAAAACCCGCCGAAGCGGGTGGTATTGCAACATGACCATTCCAACGTCCTGTCAGTAGCCTCCTGGCAATGGTCGATCGTCCCTGATCGCTGCGGCGTTCCTTCGCTGCAGCTGTTGAATTGGATCCTACATTGAGCGAATGTCGGTCGATAGAGCCAATCGCTTCTCTCGATGTAAGCCTTTCGCCATACCTGCTCACGCCGTCCCTAAGCTGTAAAAAAATGTGACGGCAATCTCATGTTTGGTCATGATCCGCCGAGATGCTGAAAAGGCTCTGCTATCCGGCTTTGCGCCGGTCGGCCTCCAAAAAAGAAAAATAACGTTCGGGGTGAGATCATGAATATGCGCAGTTTGTCCATCAGCCGCCGCTTGTGGCTGATTCTTGTCGTTTCTGTGCTGATGCTCCTGGTGCTCGCAGCGGCCCTGCTCAGGCAGACTCATGAAGACCTGTATCGGGCGAAATCCGAAAAAACCATGCACGTGGTGCAGACTGCCAGCGGCATTCTCACGTTTTATCAAGGGCTTGAGGCAGCCGGCAGCATGACTCGCGAAGCCGCTCAGCAGCAGGCCCTGAAAGAGATCAAAGGTCTGCGTTACAGCCAGAATGACTATTTCTGGATCAACGACCTGCGCCCCGTCATGATCATGCACCCCACCAACCCCAAACTTAAAGGTCAGGATATATCGACCATCAGGGACCCGGACGGCTTTGCGGTGTTCAATGAAATGGTCGCCCTTGTCAAAAGCAAAGGCGCCGGCATGGTCAATTATCGCTGGCCAAAACCGGGCGCCAGCGAGCCGGTAAAGAAGACGTCTTATGTGCAATTGTTTCAGCCCTGGGGCTGGATTCTGGGGTCGGGCGTGTACGTGGATGACGTCGCGGCAGAGTTCAAGACTCAGCTGTGGAACGCAGGGCTGTTCATCGTCGGGATCGTGCTCGTCATGGTCCTGCTGCTGGTGTTGATCGTGCGCAGTATCGTCCGCCCGCTGAGAGCAGCGGTTGCAGCCATGGCCAATATCGCCAGTGGCGAGAGTGATTTGACCCGCACCCTGGAAACCCACGGCAAGGATGAAATCACCGAACTGGGCGGGCATTTCAACGCCTTTATCGCCAAGCTGCGCAATGTCGTCAGCCAGTTGCAGAGCTCTTCCGTGGCGCTGGGTCAGGCCTCCACCGACCTGGGCAGCAACGCCGAGCAGGCGCAGAACCGCAGCCAGCAACAATCCCAACAGATGGATCTGGTCGCCACTGCCGTCAATGAAGTGACCTACGGCGTGCAGGACGTGGCCAAGAATGCCGAGCACGCTGCTAGCGAAATGCGCGATGCCGAGTCGCAGGCGCAGCAGGGTCAGGTCAATATCGACAACAGTCTGCGCCAGATTGAACACCTCTCCGGCACCATCGGTCAGGCGGTTGATGTGATGAAAAGCCTGGCCAGCGAGAGCACGCAGATTGGTAGCGTGCTGGAGGTGATCAGTTCGATTGCCGAGCAGACCAACCTGCTGGCGCTGAACGCTGCCATCGAGGCAGCGCGCGCCGGTGAACAGGGTCGCGGCTTTGCCGTGGTGGCCGACGAGGTGCGTTTGCTGGCCCAGCGCACACAGAAATCCACCGCAGAGATTCAGGCGATGATCGAACGCCTGCAAAAGCATTCCGATGCAGCGGTCAAGGTGATTGGCGACAGCAGTCGCTCTTCGCAACTGACCATTGAACAGGCCAATCAGGCCGGTCAGAGCCTGAGTTCGATCAGCCAGGCGCTGCGCAACCTCAACAGCCTCAACGCCTCGATTGCCAGCGCCACCTTGCAACAAACGCATGTGGTAGACGACATAAACCAGAACGTCACCCAGGCTGCGCAGTTGTCCCAGAGCACCGCGCTGGCCGCCGAACAGTCGACCTCTGCCAGCCTGCACCTGAGAGGGTTGAGCGAAGAACTGAATACCTTGCTGAGACAGTTCCGGGTTTAAGCACTTATTATCATGAGGCGTGCGGAACCTAGCGCGCCTCTTGTTGCCTGAGACCTGCTTACTTAACTGCTCACTTATTGATCATTTATATGCAGGGGGTCACATGCGCACACTGGAATTGGCAGGCAACACCGTACCAGTGCTGGGTCAGGGCACCTGGCACATGGGTGAAAAAGGGCACCAGCGCTCGGCAGAAATCGCCGGTCTGTGCCTGGGCATCGAACAGGGCCTGACCCTGATCGACACCGCCGAGATGTACGCCGATGGCGCCGCTGAAGAGATCGTCGGGCAAGCCATCGCAGGCCAGCGTGACAAGGTCTTCGTGGTCAGCAAGGTCTATCCGCACAATGCCAGCAGTGCCGGTATTCCCGTCGCATGCGAAGCCAGCTTGCGCCGGATGAACACCGACTACATCGACCTCTATCTGCTGCATTGGCCGGGCAACTACCCGCTGACCGAGACCGTCGAGGCGTTCGAGCGTCTGCGTGAGGCCGGAAAGATCGGCGCATGGGGCGTGTCCAACTTTGATGTCCGGGACATGATCGAGTTGAACAACCCGCGCTGCGCGACCAATCAGGTGCTGTACAACCCGGAACAGCGCGGTATCGAGTTCGACCTCATGCCGTGGAGCGCAGACCGCCACTTGCCGTTGATGGCGTACTGCCCGATTGGCCAGGCCGGCGATCTGCTTTACCACCCTGCCCTGCATGAAATTGCCAAACGCCATGAAGCAACGCCAGCGCAGATCTCTCTGGCGTGGGTGCTGCGTCAGGACAACCTGATTGCCATCCCCAAGGCGACCAACCCGGAGCATATCCGCCTGAACATCGCGGCTGAGCAAATTCGCCTCACCGAGCAGGATCTCGCTGATATCGACCTGGCCTGGCCCGCACCGACCCGCAAGGTGCCACTGGCGATGGTCTGAAGCACCTGACGGCGGTGACAAGCTGTCTGTGAACTGAATGGCCGCCGGATGCGGCCAGCTTTCCAGTGCAAACGAAACACTCTGCAACAAGCCGTCACAAATATGAAATAACGCCTTGTCATCATGCGGCCTTCGCCTCCCCCCTTCGGGCGGGCCGCACGTGGACAGCCATGAACCACAGTATTGCGCACCACCATCAGGATTCAGACCTGTTCGGCCTGCTCTATGGCTTCCGTTTTCGCCACGGCGAAAGCGGCCAGGAAATCGGCTCGGCTGCCGCGCTGGATTACTTGCAACGTCCGCCCGACGAAGAAGACTTTATCTGGCTGCACCTCAACCTCTCGCACGCTGCCTGCGAGCGCTGGATGAAAACCCATCTGGAACTGCCGGAAGAGTTTTTCGAAGCGCTGCACGAAGGCTCGCGCTCGACCCGAATCGAACACGTTGACGCGACTTTGCTGGCAGTGGTCAACGATGTGGTGTTCGATTTCAACAGGCTGTCGACCGACATTTCGACGTTATGGGTCTGCGCGCGGCAACGGTTGCTGATCACCGCGCGGCTGCAACCGCTGCGCTCGGTGGACAAGTTGCGTTCGGCGGTCAAGCGCGGCGAACAGTTCGATTCCCCCTTGGAATTGCTCGCCCACCTGCTGAGCGACCAAGGCGAAGTGCTGACCCAGTTCCTGCGCAAGACCAGCGTCAATGTCGATCGTATCGAAGACCAGTTGCTTTCCCAGCGGCTGAGCAACAATCGCTCCGAACTCGGTGCAATACGCCGGGTGCTGGTGCGCCTGCAACGCCTGCTCGCGCTGGAACCAGGCTCGTTGATGCGCCTGCTGCATCGCCCCCCGCAGTGGCTGCGCGAACAGGATGCACAGGCACTGCGTCAGTCCGTTGAAGAGTCGTCGCTGGTGATCAACGACCTGACGGCACTGGGTGAGCGCATCAAGCTGTTGCAGGAAGAGATTGCCGCCAACCTCAACGAACAGAGCAGCCGCACGCTCTTCACCCTGACCGTGGTCACGGTGCTGGCGCTGCCGATCAACATTGTTGCCGGCTTCTTCGGCATGAACGTCGGCGGCGTGCCGCTATCGACTGACCCGGAAGGCTTCTGGATTCTGGTGGCGCTGGTCGCGACCTTTACGCTGGTGGCAGGACGCTGGGCATTTCGCAAACGCGGAGATTATTGACCGGCTTGCCGGTTGTCAGAAATCTGGCGCAAAAGCGCATTGACCAAGCCCATGTCGCATCTCTGTCACATTTTGCAATGACCATGTCAATATTCTTTCAACCCAGGATTGCGAACATGGCTATAAACGCACTTTCTCCCGACGCTACAGGTCGTGCGAGCCTGTCAGCGACTCAGTTCGGGCGCAAACCCGGCCGACTGACCATGGTCATTTTCTTCGCGATACTCATCGCAGGTCTGTTATTTACCGGCTACAGCCTCAAGCAGGATGTCGACGACATGGGCACGGTGGTCACCACTTGGACCCCGTTCGTGCTGTTGGGCGTGGCCTTGCTGATTGCGCTGGCATTTGAATTCGTCAACGGCTTTCATGACACCGCCAACGCCGTCGCAACGGTGATCTATACCCACTCGCTGCCGCCTGGCTTTGCGGTGGTCTGGTCGGGCTTTTTCAACTTTCTCGGCGTGATGCTCTCCAGTGGTGCCGTGGCGTTCGGCATCATCGCGTTGTTGCCGGTGGAGCTGATCCTGCAGACTGGCTCGTCGGCAGGCTTCGCCATGATTTTCGCGCTGCTGATCGCGGCCATCATCTGGAACCTCGGCACCTGGTGGCTGGGCCTGCCGGCCTCCTCTTCGCACACCTTGATCGGCTCGATCATCGGTGTCGGCATTGCCAACGCATTGATGCATGGGCGTGACGGCACCAGCGGCGTGGACTGGTCTCAGGCCACCAAGATCGGTTACTCCTTACTGCTCTCGCCGCTGGTCGGCTTTGGCTGTGCCGCCCTGTTGTTGCTGGCGATGCGCATGTTCATCAAGAATCGCGCACTGTACAAGGCACCTGAAGGCAGCGCGCCGCCGCCCTTGTGGATTCGCGCCATGCTGATCGTGACCTGCACCGGCGTGTCGTTCGCGCACGGCTCCAACGATGGACAGAAAGGCATGGGGCTGATCATGCTGATTCTGGTCGGCACCCTGCCGATGGCCTACGCGCTAAACCGCACCATGCCGGCCGATCAGGCCACTCAGTTCGCTGCTGTGGCCGAAGTCACCCAGCAGGCGCTGATTCGCAGTGTGCCGCAGCCCGCCCCAAGTGATTCGCGCCAGACGCTGTCGGATTATCTGGTCAGCAGGCAGGCGGGCCCTGACCTGATCCCGGCGCTGGCGGTGATGACCGGCAAGATCGGCAATCAGGTTGCCAGCTATGGGTCGCTGTCGAAGGTGCCTGCGGAAGCGGTGACCAACGTGCGAAACGACATGTACCTGACCTCGGAAACCATCCGCTTGATGGATAAAAACAAGGTGGGCAATTTCGACGCAGATACCCAGACCAAGCTCGATGCGTTCAAAGGGCAGATCGACAGCGCGACGCGTTTTATTCCGACCTGGGTCAAGATTGTCGTGGCCATCGCCCTGGGGCTGGGCACGATGGTCGGCTGGAAGCGTATCGTCGTGACCGTCGGCGAGCGGATCGGCAAGACGCACATGACCTACGCCCAAGGGGCGTCGGCAGAGGTGGTGGCGATGTTCACCATTGGCGCAGCGGACATGTACGGGCTGCCGGTGTCGACGACTCATGTGTTGTCGTCCGGTGTGGCAGGTTCAATGGTCGCCAACGGCTCGGGACTGCAAATGCGCACCCTGCGCAACCTGGCCACCGCCTGGGTGTTGACCCTGCCGGCAGCTATTTTGCTGTCAGGCTCGCTGTACTGGGTGTTCAGCAAACTGTTTTGAGGTCATTGGCGAGAGGTGCCTCACCACGTCTTGAATGCAGGTTACAAAGAGGACGCGGAGCGTCAAGAAAGGCATGCGACGCGGAGCGTCGCACGATAGTGGCGATTATCGTGCCTCAGCGTCCGGTGGCTCATCCCCCTCTACGCTGGTATCGATACTTACCACCACCGACATCCCCGGCCGTAGATGCTCAAGCATCGGCTGGTCGGCATCGACGACAATGCGCACCGGGATGCGCTGGGAGATTTTCACGAAGTTGCCGGTCGCGTTATCGGCGGGCAGCAGGCTGAACTCCGAACCTGCTGAGGGCGATATTCTTTGTACATGGCCGTGCATTTCACGACCGTCCAGCGCATCGACGGTGAAACTCACCGGCTGGCCGAGGCGCACGTTGGCCATCTGGGTTTCTTTCATGTTGGCGACGATCCAGCGCTGCTCCGGCACCAGCGCCATCAGTTGCGCACCCGAATTGACGTAGGCACCCAAACGTACACCAATCTGCCCCAACTGACCGTCACGCGGAGCAACAATGCGGGTGTTGTCCAGGTCGATGCGCGCCAGTTCGATGGCTGCCTGGGCGTTGGCCACCGAGGCTTCCAGCGAGCCACGGTTGACGATGACGGTTTGCAGGTCCTCACGGGCGATGAGCAATACTGCCTTCGCCTCTGCAACGGCGGCATTGGCCTGGGCATCGGCCGCCCGGGTCACGTCCAGCTCGCTTTTCGACACCGAACCATCGGTCACCAGCGCCTGATTGCGGCGCAGATCGGCGGCGCTCTTGCGGCTCTGGGCGATGCTGTTCTGCAACTCGGCCTGACGCTGGCCGATCGTCGCTTCGGCGCTGCGCCGCTGTTGCAGGTTATTGGCCAGCGATGCCTTCTGCACAGCCAGTTGCGCCAAGGCCTGATCGAGGCGCTGACGGTAGATGCGGTCATCCAGACGCACCAGCAAGTCGCCCGCCTTGACGAACTGAAAGTCTTGCACCGGCACCTCATAAACATAACCGCTCAGTTGCGGCGCGATCAGCGTGGTCTGGCCTTTGACCTGCGCGTTCTCGGTGCTCTCGATGGGGCTGGCAAACGGTGGAAACTGCCAGGCGTACAACACCAGCAGCACCCCGGCCAGTGCGACGGCACCGAAAATCACTGAAGACACCACTCGCTTGCGGGTCGAGCGCGGCTTGCTGGTGACCGGGGACGTCAAGGGTGCCGGGGCCGGTGCAGGCGAGCTGCGAGGTGCTTCGGTATCAGGGGTCTTGGATTCGGTCATGAAGATTGAACGCCGGAATAAGGTACGGTAGGCGAAGCGGCAGGTGCCACGGGCGCCAACGCCTGGGGTTGGGTGGTCATTTTCAGCCACAGCATGCGCAATGAAATCCAGATCATGGTCAGCACCGCAATCAGTGCAATGAGCATGAAGACATCGTTATAGGCCAGCACGTTGGCTTCCCGGGTCGCCGCCGTGGCCATGGCGCGAATGCCCTGACTGTTGCGCAACAACGGGTCGGCAATGACCGAACTGTAACTGGCGCTGTAGCTTTGCAGCCGCGACTGTACCAGTGGGTCGATCAGGGTCAGGTGCTCGACAATATGACTGGAGTGAAACTTTTCGCGCACAATCTGGAAAGTGCCCAATGCAGCCGATCCGATCAGGCCGCCAATGTTCTGGGTAATCCCGAACAGCACCGAGAAACTGACCATATTGCGCGGGTTGGCCAGCACGCCGCTGATGCCCAGCACCAGGGTCGGACCGAGAAAAAAAGTGCCGCCAAACGCCAGCAGGAACTGGCTGAGGTACATGTTCGACTGCCGGGTCAGGTTGGTCGAATGACTGTCCATCCAGGCACCCAGCGCCATCATCGCCAGCGAGATCAGCAAGGGCTTGATCAGGTGCGCAGGGTTGATGGTCAACGCGCTGACCGCAAGCCCCGCAACGCTGCCCAGCAGCATCACCAGATACAAGGTATGCAATTGCTGACTGCCCATGTTCAGCGCCTGAAGAAACCCTACAGCGCCCACGGACTGTTCGGACAGCACGATACGAAACAGGATGACGGCCAGCCCGAGACGCAGAATCGCCCCGCTGCCCAGCCAGCGCGTGATCAACAACGGGTTGCTGCGGTTGTGCTCAATCGCCAGCCCGGCGCAGATCAGCACGATGGACGCCGCCGACGCCGCGCCTATCCACGGCGCTTCCAGCCACCATTCGATACGCCCCAGCGACAAGACCGCACAAAGCAGCGCAAAGCCGCTCGCCAGCAGCCCGAACGTCAGAAAATCCAGTTTCTCGAATGCTTTGAACCGATCACCCGGTGGCAGTTTGAGCAGCAGCACGCAGCCCAGCGAGAGCAACGCCATGCCCAGTTCGAACAGATACAGGCCGCGCCACTGGGCAATCTGCAATAAATCCTCGGACACCAGCCGGGCCAGCGGCGTGGCCAGCTGGGCCGTGCCAAGCCCGAGCACCAGCGCCTTGAGCCGCCACTTCTGCGGGAACGCCTGAATCATGTAATACAGACCCAGGGTACTGAGCGCCGCACCGACCATACCGTGCGCTGCCCGCACAGCGATGGCTGAATCGATGTCGTTGACGAACAGGTGCGCCAGGGTCACCAGCGCGTACAGCACCAGAAACAGCTCAGTGAACGCGCGCAGACCAAATTGCTGACGAAATTTCACCAGCAGCAGGTTCATCGACACGTTGGTCATGATGTACGCAGCCGGCAGCCAGGCGATGTCTTGAGAGGTGGCACCCAGCGCGCCCTGCAGATACGGCAGGTTAGCGACCACCAGTGCGTTGCCGAGCCCGCCGGTGAGCGCGACGATGACGCCGACCAGCGCGAACGCCCAGCGCCTGGCATCCGAGTGCAGCGGCGTCGATGGCGAGCCCGGCATGGTCGGACGCTCGTGGGCAGCCCAGTCGCGCGGAGCGTACTTGTCAGTCATCGGCTGGGCTTGGCATGCGGGGAAGTTTTCATGTGAGCTTTTTCATGGGAGCTGCTGGATGAATTCACTTGTGTGACAGTAACGACAGCCAGAATACTCAAGCGCCTGGTAACGATTCGTGCAGCCAGTCACGCGAAGTAAAGCTCAAGCCTCGATAAACATAACGATAAATAGCCCCAATAGTGGCTATTTGTAACTTCAGGCTATGCTTAAACGCAGTTTTGCTTTGCACATTTGCGCTGCTAGGATCTTCCACGACGCTTGTACCAGACTCGAACAAGAAGAAAGCGCAACCGAACAAGGAGTTCAGAATGAGTTCACAGGTTTCATCCGCCCGCTCGGTTCGACAACCCGCCAGCCGGGATTCGATCGGTGTCGAGGTGCGTAACCACATCGGTCACTTGACCCTCAATCGCCCGGAAGGCCTGAACGCAATCGATCTGGACATGGTCCGCACGCTTCGTCAGCAACTGGATCTGTGGGCTGATGACGCGTCTGTTCATGCGGTGGTTCTGCGTGGCGCAGGCGGCAAGGCGTTCTGCGCCGGGGGCGACATCCGTTCACTGTATGAAAGCCATAAGAACGGCCAGGATCTGCATCAGACCTTCTTTGCTGAAGAATACGAGTTGGACCTGACCATACACCGCTACCGCAAACCCGTGCTGGCCCTCATGGACGGTCTGGTGCTGGGCGGCGGCATGGGACTGGTTCAAGGGGCCGACCTGCGCGTGGTGACCGAGCGCAGCCGGCTGGGCATGCCGGAAGTTGCAATCGGCTACTTTCCGGATGTCGGCGGCAGCCACTTCCTCTCCAGGCTGCCAGGCGGGCTGGGCACCTGGCTGGGCGTTACCGGTTCACAGATCGGCGCTGCCGATGCGCTGTACTGCGGGCTTGCCAACTGGTCGATGAACAGCGAAATGCTGCCGCGCCTGGACCATATGCTTGATCACCTGAAATGGAAATCGACGCCGCTCAAGGACCTGCAGGGAGCCTTGGCCAAGCTGGCCACACAGCGCCTGCCCTACCCGCCCCTGGAAATACTGCGCCCGGCCATCGATCACTTTTTCGGTTTGCCGGACATCCCCAGCATGCTCGAACAACTACAGGAAGTCGTCATCGGCGACACCCGCGAGTGGGCACTGGACACCGTCAGCCGAATGAAAAGGCATTCGCCGCTGGCCATGGCCGTAACCCTGGAAATGCTCCGCCGTGGACGCCATCTGTCATTGTCTTCCTGTTTTGCCATGGAGCTGCACCTGGACCGGCAATGGTTCGAGCGCGGCGACCTGATCGAGGGCATTCGCGCCCTGATCATCGATAAAGACAAGAAGCCGCAATGGAAACACGCCAGCGAGCAGGACGTCAGTGCTGCGCATGTGCAGAGTTTCTTCAGCGGTCTGGAGAATTGAGTCGTGCACGATCTTGAATTGACCGAAGAGCAGGTAATGATTCGCGACATGGCGCGCGACTTTGCCCGCAACGAAATCGCCCCGCATGCCCAGGCCTGGGAAAAAGCGGGCTGGATCGATGACGCACTGGTTGCCAAACTCGGCGAGCTGGGCCTGCTGGGCATGGTGGTCCCGGAGCAATGGGGCGGCACCTACATAGACTACGTTGCCTATGCACTCGCGGTTGAGGAAATCTCCGCCGCCGACGCCGCCACCGGCACGCTGATGAGCGTTCATAGCTCGGTGGGTTGCGGTCCGGTCCTCAACTACGGGACCGATGAGCAAAAACACACCTGGCTGGAAAAGCTTGCCACCGGCCGGGCCATTGGTTGCTTCTGCCTGACCGAACCGCATGCGGGCTCCGAAGCGCATAACCTGCGCACGCGCGCCGAACTGCAAGGTGACGAATGGGTCATCAATGGCGCCAAACAGTTCGTCAGCAATGGCAAACGGGCGCAGTTGGCAATCGTGTTTGCCGTGACCGATCCCGAGCTTGGCAAAAAGGGCCTGTCGGCGTTTCTGGTGCCGACCGACAATCCCGGTTTTGTGGTGGACCGCAGCGAGCACAAGATGGGCATTCGCGCCTCCGATACCTGTGCGGTCACGCTGAATAACTGCCGTATCCCGGCAGCCGGTCTTTTGGGGGAACGTGGCAAAGGGTTGTCTATCGCCCTCTCCAATCTGGAAGGTGGCCGTATCGGTATCGCAGCCCAGGCGCTGGGCATAGCCCGAGCGGCCTTTGAAGCGGCGCTGGCCTATGCGCGTGAACGCGTGCAGTTCGACAAGCCGATAATCGAGCACCAGAGCATCGCCAACCTGCTGGCCGACATGCACACCCGCATCAATGCCTCACGGCTGTTGATTCTGCATGCCGCGCGCCTGCGCAGCGCCGGGCAGCCTTGCCTGTCAGAAGCTTCACAGGCCAAGCTGTTCGCCTCGGAGATGGCCGAATGGGTGTGCTCCAAGGCGATTCAGATTCATGGTGGTTATGGCTATCTGGAGGACTACCCGGTCGAGCGTTATTACCGCGACGCCCGCATTACCCAGATCTATGAAGGTTCCAGTGAAATCCAGCGCCTGCTGATTGCACGGGAACTGCGTCACTATCTGGTCTGACGCGCCACCACTGCCCCGACAGCTTGCGCCGCCGGGGCGTTGCGTCAGCGTCTCACAAATCGCTCTCGCCCCAGTAACGTCACCAGCAATGCGACTGAATCCGCATTTTTGAGCATGACATCGGCACGCTTTCGGACATTTTCGTAAAAAACATCACGCGCCTCTTCAAGGGTTTTCTTGCCGCAGATACGCAGAATCGACTGTTTACCGTTGCCGTCCTTTCGCCTCAGGTCGCGCCACGCGTCGTCGTCGTCCAGTTGCTTGAACAGTTTGTCGCGGTCAGTCTGGTAGGACAATGTCTTCTGCTGCTGGGCAATCAGCTCGTTTCGGATACGCAGCCGATAGGTCGGTGCGTCTTCGAGCAAGTCAACGAATGGGGCCTGAGAATCAACGTACGCAATGTCATCTGTCTTTAAAACCAGATGGGAGAGCTCGTGAATCAGAATAGCGGCGCGATAATGCGGACCAAACTTGAATTCACCCGAACGCATTACTCTGATCTTGAACCGGTAGCTCGGCAACCGAAAGAACTGCTCAGTCAGAAAGACCCGCCTTGACGGATCTGCCTCGAAGATGAAAGCACTCGACGACTCGTTACCCAGTCGATTGACCCCGACTACAAAACGTGGAGAGTCAATGGGTGAGAGGGAGGGGTCCATCAGCGCCTGATAAATATCGGCGACCGCCCTTTTAGTGATGTCATATAGCTGCTTATCCGGAACCTTTTGACCAAAGAAGTCGCCGATGATCTTTTCGGTGCGCGGATCCAGTCCTCCCTCCGGCAACTCGCGGGTTAAATTGGCCAGAGAGGTTTCCAGATAGCGCTGAGCCTGGGCATGTGCATCTTCGATGGACTGGGCCATCTCGCGGTAAGCGTGACGGATTTCGGACATGCCTCGAGCATTGACGACCATTATTTCCTCGACCAGATCGTCGACGAGACTGCCGTCCATACGGGTGAGAGCGCCACCGCCGCCCCTTAGGCCACCCTGGATATCAATCTTCCATTGCTGATCGACATCAAGAATGACCGATGGCCCGACCTTGGTGCCCGCGATGATAAACCAGCCATCCTCATCGTTCTGTAGCTCATAGATTTTGCCATTGATGGCTGCATAATTTTTACCGGTGGCCGGGTCGCGGTAAACACTCAGCAGTTCATCGCGTTGCAGGGTGTACAACGCAGTATCGTGGACTTCGAATTCACGCAGCCGATCTCGTATCTGCTGCGTCATGGAGCTGTTGCCCCATGAAAACTCAGGCAAGTCAGCAATATCCTCAAGCTGTATGAGCGGGTCAGTCGAGCCGATGCCTTCAGAACCAGGACCGGGCTCGTCACCCTCCCGCGCTGGGGCCGCCGAGGGATCCCCGGAAGTAATCATCACGCCCAGAGCAGCCATGAACTCCGACAGTGCTTTGCCCCAATGCTGATCTCCAGCAGAAATAACCGACATATTCAGGAGAGACTGCCCCTGAATGATGCCAATCAACGCCCCCACACGACCCGGCATGAGCGCCATGATCTGCTCGGCACCCAAGGTAAACAAATACTGCGCCGCCGACCGACGATGTTCGGCGTTAGTAACGCTGTGCTGCTGCACCTGTAACTTCAGGATATCCAGAGCGCCCTTGAACATCAGCAGCAGACAGTTGCCTTCATAAGGATCGATTTGCACGGTCACCGGCGCCGGAGTCTCGAAGGGTGAATCAAACGAAGACTCGACACTGAAGGGCAGGTGTGGCTCCACGAAGCCGCCGTGATCATAGATCTTTCGCACATCAGGATCGACACGATCCAGCATATAAGCCTGAAGGCCAGGAGAGTGATGTATGTCGTGCAGCAGCGCGGCCTGATCCGGGTACTCCTTGAAAACAAATTCCTCGTGCAGCGGTGCGTAGAGTACCCACACCCCTGGCTGGCTATCCGAGGGCCCCATCAGGTACGTATTGAGTACGACATTCGGCTCCCAGCCCTCTTTGGCCGCAAGCAGCTTCAAGGGGCTGAACACCATCTTGCAGCCGTTGACAGGAAGTCGCGCGATGGCGTCAGGCATGTTCAGCACGTTTTCGACAACCCGATAGGCCTGTTCGGACAGCTCGTTCTTGAGCCTGAGCGCGAATGCCCGCAGGATGTCCAGCGAAGGGACCTGCTCGACGAACAATTTGCGCCGTTCGAGGTAGCTGGAGGTAGTCGTGGCCAACGCTGAATCCAGCATGCTCCGGAAACCTGTGGCGATGTCCAGTGACGTGACAAGCTCTCGAATATAAGCGGGCGTAAGCGCCGGGTTCAGCGGCTGATTATCCCGTGATGAGAGAGCAATCACGCCGTCCTGTCTGGACAGAAAACGGTTGATGGCATACTCCACAAGGTTTTCACTGACCGCTTGCGTCGCCGCGGGTATCGATTGAGGCGTCTGCCCTGGCGTAACCGGGGCGGGAACATAATGCTCCAGCGTGATCCGGATGTTTTCAGGATCAGGACGAGGCTCGACGAAGTCGGTGTTGAACCTGTTTTTCAGCTGCTCGCAGGAATAGTCGTAGAGGCTGGGGATATCAAACAGAAAATCCTTCTGCCCGACACAGGTCACGTAAAACCGTTGCAGGGCGGCCACCAGCGTAATCTGATCAGCCCTCGACGCGCCGCTGACCCAGGTGGGTACAATGGCTTTGTAGATGATGAACTGAATGGCAACGCCCAGGTAACTTAACGCTTTGCGATTTCGGTCTTCGCGCTCCACGGCTCCCAACAGATTGTTGAAAAGCTCTGATGGCACTCGCCAGCTCACGGCATCCTGGTAAACGTAGGCCGCTGTGCGCCTCTGACGCTCTATTTCGTCAAGCTGCAACGCTTCGATGAAATGCCCTTCGATGCAGTGCAATGTCACTTTCAGGTCCAGCGAACCTGCACGGGCGCGATGGCCAAGCAGCGCCTGCCTGTCCGGCTCGGCAAGAACGCCTGACACGTGCGAAGCCAGTTCAGTCCCCTTCAGCAACAATGCGACATACTGTTCCAGCGCCTGCAGATTTTCAAAACGTATCAGCCCCTTGCTTAGTACCCAGAGAACGGGCTCACTGCGCGCCAGCCTGTCATAGACGACAAAAGCATTGGACACCTTGATCGCGGGTGATGCCGAGTCGTACTGAACAGCAATGGAAAAAGCATCGACACGCGCGTCACCCAGCGCCGCCCTGAGGCTGGGCAGCGGTCGATCCAGTAACTGCTGGACGCTCTGGATCATTGATTCAGGAAGCGTGGCTATACGCTTTTCAACAAGCAATTCAAGGCGCAGTAAGTACTCTCGAACCAACATGGACATCACACCGGGGTGCATGCGGGTGTCCAGACGGCGAATCGTACGTGAGTAGAATTCGCCTATCTGCTCTTCAAAGCGGCGAGAAAAATCTTCCTGTACACAGACCAGCATTTGCTCAAGCAACGCCAACGGCAGGCGTTGTACCGGCCGATCCAGAATCGGAGTTATCAGCCCTGCAACCACCACGCTGTCAGACAGAGCTGCCTGCGTATAACCGCAAACCCGGTCAAGCGCCAACGAAAGCAAGCGCACGGGCACTGCGTCCTCGGCATCCGGTAACACCCAGAGCGTCCGGGCATCCAGTGGCGGTCCTCCAATGACCGCCAGATAACGGTTCAGCGCATGACGCATGCAGCCATCCACCCCGGAATGCAGAGCATCAACGCGCTCAAGCAGTGCATCAAGCTTCTTCAGTTTGCCGATCCAGTTGTAGGAAGGCTCGGAGATCAGGCCCGACGTCTGCCCACTGCCGACCTGCGCAGTCGCTCCCCACGCCAGATCAAACGCAAGCGGCTCCGGGCGCCAGCGCCCTGAGTCATGCAGGCTCGACAGACGTCCGTCCAACAACCTGCGGATGTCCAGTGCATCATCAACCCGGACCGGATTTTTTTCAGAATGGATGGCGGACAGGCCCAGCACGTAACGCAGATTGCGCTTTTGCAAGGCGATGACCGAATCGACGAATTCGCTGAAAAACGCCGCGGTGAGCGCATTCGGGTGCAACTCGACTTGCCCCTGCATCCTGACGGCAGGGTGATCGTTAAGGGATGAGTAAAACAGCAGTCCGGCATGTGAAGAGCCGCTCACTACGTGCGCGATTGCCTGAGCCGAATCGCCGAAGCGCAAGAAACCCGGCAGCGAAGAATAAAGAAACGTGCTCGACAAATCTTCTGCGGGAAAATCAATCAGGAACACGCCAACCTGCTTGACCGGCTCATCTGCGGCCACAGCGACTGACAACCGGCGGACCCGTATCGATTGCGGATCAATCGCGCCAGAACACGCAGGCAGCAGAGTGAGTAAACACCGATACTCGGCCTCGGTCATCGTGCCATGTGCCCGGCTCGCTAAAAGATGCTGACGAAAGCACTCCGCAAGCGCCTGACCGGTAAAGTCTCGCACTGTGCGCCCGTCCAGCCGTTCAGCCATCCAGTAGTCAGCCAGCAATTGCTCGTATACAGCAGGGACTGCGCAAACCGAGTCAGCCAGCGCCTGCTCGAAAAGAGCTGCCTGCGCCTGAGAAAAGGCCTGACCCTCAGCATCCAGAAATTGCCGTTTCAGGCCTGCAGGAAGAGCCTCCAATGAGTATGCCTGCACCGCAGCATCGACCAGGTACTGAGTCCCCATTACCGATGAGACCCCTGGATCCCTCTCAGGGTTGATATCCAGAAGCTGCACGATCTGACTGAAGACGTCGATACCCTCTGCAAGGCCTCTCTGCGCTAAAACGTTCTGCAACGCCTTGCCTGCCGCAGCGCGCAGATCCGGCAACGCCTGCAACTGAATAGACAGGCTTTGCAGATGCCCGGCCTGCTGGCGCATGACAGCCAGCATGCGCGCATCGAACAGTGAGCCGTCGACACGCTCTGCCTCGACAGTAGAGATATCGCTGACGTTGCTGAACCGCCCCTGTAAGGCGGTGAGCAGCGAGGAGCGGCTTTCGAAGCGCTCGATTCCGAAAGCCAGCGTACTCAAAAAAACAGATGTGGCACTTGCAACCGGATCGCTGATCAACCACGCCCCCGCAAGCTCCGCGTCATCAGGCGAATTGTCGCCCATGATCAGCCTGTCGACTCTTGGGAGGCCTGCATCGGTGCCCGGTTCAATACTCGCGGCAAGCAGCCGTTGCAACCACTTGCCATCGTCGCTGCTGATGCGAGAGCTGCCAATTGCGTCCTGAATGTCCTGTGCGAATCGGCTGCGCAGGGAGTCGCTGAAAAAATAGGGAAGTGCTGTTGGCATGTGCTGTTTCCTTTGAATGGCCCTCATCGCTCACTGCGCCGGACGCGTGGCAGAGGAAAAGGAAACAGCTTATTGAGGTAGCGCGAAGCGCCTGCGTTACATAAAGCAATTGATCAGCAGGCGCGCTTCGCTCAAATCAATTGACGGAAGGCTGAGCGTTCTTTTCAACCCAGGCGGCGAAAGCGTTGATGAACTTCTCCAGAAACGGACGGGTTTTGTCGGACAATGCTCCCGCCTCATCAAAAAAGCTCCCGGCACCGCCCAGATAGGCTTCAGGCTGCTGCAGGCACAAGACATCCAGAAACACCAGCGATTGGCGCAGGTGATGGTTGGCGCCAAAGCCACCGACCGCACCGGGTGATGCGCTGATCACTGCACCGGGCTTGCCGCTGAACGCGCTTTTGCCGTAAGGACGCGAGCCCACGTCAATGGCGTTTTTCAGGGCGCCGGGCACCGAGCGGTTGTACTCTGGGGTTACAAATAGCACGCCGTCGGCAGCACCCAGTTGCTCGCGAAAAACGCTGTAGGATGGCGGTGGCGAGTCGCCATCGATGTCTTCGTTGTACAGCGGCAGATCACCGATTTCGACGATGTTCAGCTTCAGAGTGGCTGGCGCCAACTCGGCGAGTGCCAGCGCGATCTTGCGGTTGATGGACTCTTTTCGCAGACTGCCGACCAATACGGCAATGGTATGAACCTGGCTCATGAAAATATCCGTCATCTGGTGGAGGAAGGGTTAGGTATAGAACAGAAGCCAGGTTTAGACGACGTCGGCGCCACTCAATTCCGCCTGGACACTGCAAGCGCCTGGATTATTTTTTTCAAAAAGGCAAACTCCCCTATAAATCAGTGGTCTACTAGCCTCGATGGATTAGTAAACCAGCAGTTATATTCAGTTTCAGAGGTTACAGAGCAAATGGCTTCAGTTCTCGTCGGACAATTTCATGCCAGAGACGCCGAAGGTCGGGTCTACCCGGTGCATGAGTTCCAGGAATCGCAGCCGGATGAGGCGCAGGACGGGCAGCCGGTGATCACCTACAGACTGGCGATCGGCGACCGGGTAAAACATCTGGGCGGAGAAGACTTTCAACTGGTGCAATCCGGCGTGAAGATCACCCGCACACCCACGTAATGCAGACATCGCTCCCGCCCGAGCCACTGATGCCGGCGGGAAGTCGTCGTCAGTCCTGAAAGATCCGATACCAGAAAATCGCCGTTTCGCGAGTATTGGGATCAATGCCCTTGTAGCGCATGTGATCCACCCCGCCCACCACGTAGCCACAACGTTCGTACAATCTGCAGGCACCCAGGTTGTTGTTCTGGGTTTCCAGAACGATGCCCGGCAAATTGCGCTTGCGACTCCAGAACTCAGCGACATCGAGCAACGAGCGCCCTACGCCATGCCGCCGCGCCAACTCGTCCACGGCCAGCTCATCGATGTAGGCGAAGCCGCTCCAGTGAGTACTCATCACGATATGGCCGACCGGGCAGTCGTCCAGCCAGGCAACCATCACCGTGCTGGTCGCGGCGTCGCGATGGTCGGCGAACTCCTGAGAGTCGATACCGTAATTCTTGCTGTAGGGCTCGACCAGCTCAACCTGCCATGAGTCAACGCTTTCGCCAATGCGCGGCTGGGCATAGCCAAGCACGGTAAAGGTAAATTCGCTGTTGAGGATGTAGTCCTCGAAGCATTCGTCTGCAACCCGAATGCTCAAAGCAGGATTTGCCACGGTCATGTCACCATTTGCCGGTTACGGTCAGGAAGAGGCCTGTGCCCCGGCTTCCAGCATTTGTACCCACAGGGCAGGCGCACCGGTGGCCTTGGCGATGGTGGTCATACGGACTTCGTGCTCGGCCAGTTCACTTTCCGAGGCACGAATGACTCGGCAAGGCTTGCGATCAGCTGGCAAGCGGCGAATTTCGCTGCCGCGATTGCCGGAGCCCTCAGCGGAGCCGTTGCCATCCGAGGCGTTGCCGGCCAGCGACAGGCTGGTCTGCCCGCCGGTCATCGCCAGATAGACGTCGGCCAGAATCTCGGAGTCGAGCAAAGCGCCGTGCAGCTCACGACCCGAGTTGTCGACGCCATAGCGTTTGCACAGCGCATCGAGGCTGTTGCGCTGCCCCGGATGGCGCTCGCGGGCCATCATCAGGGTGTCGAGAATCTTGCAGTGCCGGGTGATGTCGGCCTTGTCCTGCGCACCCATCAAGGCGAATTCGTTGTTGATGAAACCAACGTCGAACGCTGCGTTGTGGATGATCAGTTGCGCGCCCTTGATGAACTCGAAGAACTCATCGGCAACTTCGGCAAAGCGCGGCTTGCCGACCAGAAACTCGTTGGTGATGCCGTGAACACCGATTGCGCCTTCGTCACTTTCGCGGTCGGGTTGCAGGTAAACGTGAAAATGCCGCCCGGTCAGGCGGCGGCCAATCAGTTCGACACAACCAATCTCGACGATACGGTGACCATCGGTCACTGGCATACCGGTGGTTTCGGTGTCGAGAACGATCGATCTGTTGTCCAGGTTTTGCACTGTCATTGACTGTTGCCTCATCTGCAGGCGGCGATTCTACCACGCCGCAGCCGTTGCGAGCCTGCGGCTGGCTATGCGCGCTTGATGCCGCGAACCTCGTCGACGCCACGATTGGCCAACTGGTCGGCACGCTCGTTGCCAGGGTGCCCGATGTGGCCGCGTACCCACTGCCATTTCACCGTGTGACGGCTGACCTGCTCGTCGAGCAACTGCCAGAGATCGGCATTTTTGACCGGCTCTTTGGCGGCGGTTTTCCAGCCGCGTTTCTTCCAGTTGACCATCCACTCGGTGATGCCCTTCATCACGTATTGCGAATCGGTCACCAGCGTGACTTCACACGGGCGTTTGAGCTCTTCGAGCCCGCGAATGGCGCCAGTCAGCTCCATCCGGTTGTTGGTGGTGTTGGCTTCGCCGCCCCACAGCTCTTTCTCGACACCCTTGCAGACCAGCAAGGCGCCCCAGCCGCCCGGGCCAGGGTTGCCCTTGCAGGCGCCGTCGGTGAAGAGTTCAACGCTATCGCTCATTACGACCTTTCCAGAATGATGGGCTTCACCTGCAGCATGGCAGTGCTCAGGAACAATCCTGAGTGTTGCGACTGACCTTGGCCATGGGCATTGGGATCAGCTTGCCGATGGGGTCGCGGCGCACCTGACGCAACGGCCGCAGACCTACCACCAGCTTGCGCGCGACCAGAAGATAGAAACCGCCGCCGGGGCTCTGCCGTCCCTCGCCGAGGCTTTCGAGCCCCGCAAGACGTGACTGCCATGCTGCTGAAGCAAGGGGCGGACGATAGCATCCGAAGCGCCGTTTCTCCAGCGCGAAGCCCAGCAGGTTCAGCCAGTCGGCGACCCGCGACGATGAAATGCAGCGCGCCTTGCGCAACGCATCCCGCGCAAAGACATGCCGCACGCCCCAGGCGCTCCAGGGGTTGATACCGATGATCAGCAAGTGCCCGCCCGGCCGCACGCTGCTTGCCGCTTCGCGTAGCAGACCGTGGGGCGACAGGCAGAAATCCAGGCCATGCTGCAGCACGACCACATCGGCCGCGTGCTCGCTCAAGGGCCATGCCTGCTCTTCACAGACAATCTCGACGCCCGGCAACGGCGCACCGAGCCGCACATTGCGCTGCACCTGAGGGGCCACGGGCGGGTTTTGCGCAGAAGGCCCGTAATGCACCAGATAACCGCCGAAATAACGCCCCAGCTCTTCGTCGAGAACCCGCCGTTCTTCTTCGAGCAGAAGCTGCCCCAACGGCCCCGAAAGCCATTCACGGGCAGCGCGGATCAATGCAAGCCACTCAGGATCAGCCTGAGCGAACGCTTCATCGGTCATGAGTTCTCCTCCGGAGGTGCTCGCGTACAGCGGCAACAGACTCTAAGATGCACCATTGTCCGCCGCTAAGCGAACTGCGCCATGATACAGATCCATGCCCTTCCTGCTTTCAATGACAACTACATATGGTTGTTACAAGACCTTTCGAGCCAGCAGTGTGTGGTCGTCGATCCGGGCGACGCCGCGCCGGTGCTGGAATGGCTGGCGCAAAACCCGCACTGCCGACTGACCGACATCCTCATTACCCATCACCACAATGATCACGTCGGCGGCGTGGTCGAACTCAAGCAGGCCACCCGGGCGCGCGTGCTGGGGCCCGCGGCAGAGAGCATTCCAGCCCGCGATGTCGCGCTGGCCGACCATGACCGGCTCACCGTGCTCGGTCTCGAGTTCGTTGTGCATGCGGTGCCCGGCCACACCCTGGGCCACATTGCCTTCTACCATGAAGACGCGGCCGCGCCGCTGCTGTTCAGTGGCGATACATTGTTTGCCGCAGGTTGCGGACGCCTGTTCGAAGGCACGCCCGGGCAGATGCATGCGTCGCTGGAACGCCTCGCGGCATTGCCGGACAGCACGCTGATCTACTGCGCCCACGAATACACCCTGAGCAATCTGCGTTTCGCCCAGGCCGTCGAGCCAGACAATCAGGATATCGCCGAGCGGCTCGCCCAGGTGACCCTCATGCGCAGCGAAAACCGCATCAGCCTGCCTTCCAGCCTGGCGCTGGAAAAACGCACAAATCCCTTTCTGCGCACCCGTGAAACATCCGTTAAAGAAAAAGCGGACGAACGGAGCGGCGGGCAAAACACCTCGCAGAGTGCGGTCTTTGCCAGCTTGAGGGCATGGAAAGATAAGTTCTGAGCCGACCCTGAAACCGCAATAAAATTCTGAAAGGTTGACCGACGGCAGGCTGGTTCCTAGAATCGCCCGACATTTTCGTCTGGATGTACCCCCCGAACAATGTCGTCATCTATCAGCAAGCCTTCACATTCGGACGCATTAACTCGGTTGGCCCAGGCCATGGCCGTCACCGCGAGCGCGCTTCTGGCCGGCTGCCAGAGCACTGCCAGCGTCGACCCTGTCAGCAGCCACCGCACGCCGAACATGGCCGCCGGTATCAAGCAAAAGCCGATTTTTCTGTCTCACAAGCCCACCACGCCCCTCGCCCCGCCACAAGATGTGTGGGAGCGCATGCGTCAGGGCTTTCAACTGCAACAAGGCAACGACCAGAACCCCCGTATCGATCAACAGCGCCTGTGGTTCGCCAACAACCCTTCCTTTCTGGAAAACGCTGGTGAGCGCGGCAGCCTGTACATGCATTACATCGTAGAGCGCCTCGAAGAACGCAACATGCCGCTGGAGCTTGCCCTGCTTCCGGTGATCGAAAGCGCCTACAACCCGATGGCTGTTTCACGCAGCCAGGCCGTCGGCCTCTGGCAGTTCATCCCGTCCACCGGGCGCTACTTCAACCTGCGCCAGACCAGCTTCTACGACGGGCGTCGCGACATTCAGGCCTCCACGGTTGCCGCACTGGATTACCTGACCCGCCTGCACGACATGTTCAACGGTGACTGGTTGCTGGCCCTGGCCGCTTACAATGCCGGCGAAGGGACGGTCAGCCGTGCCATCGAACGCAACGACAAGCTCAACCTGCCGACCGACTACTGGAACCTGCCACTCCCGCAGGAAACCCGCGACTACGTGCCCAAGCTGCTGGCCCTGTCGCAGGTGGTGCTGTCGCCCGAAGCCTATGGCGTCAACCTCAACCCGATCGCCAACCAGCCCTATTTCGAAGTCGTCGAACTCAACAAGCGTGTCGACCTGTCCAAAGTGGCCAGCGCCGCCGACATCGACGAAGACGAGCTTATCCAGCTCAACCCTGCCTACAAGAAGCGCCTGACCGTCGATGGCCCCCAGCACTTGCTGGTGCCTACGTCCAAGGCGCAACTGCTGACCGCCAGCCTGCTGACCATGAAGCAGGAAGAACTGGTCGCCTGGCAGCCTTACCGCGTGCGCAAGGGTGATACGCTGGAAAGCCTGGCGAGTCGCTATCAGGTCACGACCAGCTCGCTCAAAAGCAATAACAAGCTGGCGGGCAACAAACTGAAAGTCGGCCAGTCCCTGAGCATTCCGGTGCAGCCAGGAACACGCTCCTCGCAACCGGTGTTCGAAGCGCTGGCCAGTAACGACAAGCCGACGCGCACCCGTACTTATAAAGTCAAAAGCGGCGACAATCTGACCACCATCGCGCAAGCCAACAAGGTGGATGTCGAAGACCTGCAACGCTGGAACAAGCTCACCGGCAAGAAGCTCAAGGTCGGTCAGGCGCTGGTCATGCAGGACACCAGCAAAGCCGGCAACAAGGCGGTCGCCAGCGCCAGCAGTAAAGACAGCGAAAAGAAATCCATGCAGTACAAGATCCAGAAAGGCGACTCGATGTACCTGGTCGCCAAGCGCTTCAACGTCGAGATGCAACATCTCAAGCGCTGGAACCCACGTAGCGGGCAGGCCCTCAAACCGGGCCAGACCCTGACCGTTTACCTGCCGCACTGATGACCTCGGCCACCTGCCCTTCAATGACCTTGGGGCGGGTGGCCGGCGCAGTCCTGGCCACGCCCTCACCTGCGGTCTTTTTCCAACGGGAACAAGCTGTTACTGTTAGCGACCCGAAAGCCCAGGTCGTCTGGATAGTGATACGTCCCTTCCTGCTAATCGTCAGCCTGGCCTTGAGCTTCTGCGCCAACGCAGCCATTACCGAAAGTCATGGCTACGCGCAGTTTGGTGTGCTCAAGTACCCGGCCAGCTTCACTCATTTCGACTGGGTCAATCCCGAGGCGCCGAAAGGTGGCACCTTGAGAATGATGGCGTTTGGCACTTTCGATACGCTCAACCCCTACACATTCAAGGGCAGCAGCCCGGTCTCGACCGGAAACTTCCTGCAATATGGCGTCAGTGAGCTGAACGAACCGCTCATGGTCGGCACCGGCCAGTACGACCCCTCCGGCGACGAGCCGACGTCCAGTTACGGGCTGATTGCCCAGTCAGTGGAATACAGCGAGGACCGCAGTTGGGTGGTGTTCAACCTGCGCCCGCAAGCGCGCTTTCACGACGGCAAGCCGATCACCGCCTACGACGTGGCCTTTTCCTACCGGACCCTGCTCAAGGACGGTCACCCTCAGTACCGCACCGCCCTGCAGGAAGTGCAACGCGTCGATATCCTCAATCGGCACCGCATCCGCTTTGTCTTCAAGCGTTCCGGCAACCCGCTGCTGATCCTGCGTCTGGGCGAACTGCCGGTGCTGCCCCAGCATTACTGGAAAGACAGAGACTTCAAGGCCACGACCTTCGAGCCGCCACTGGGCAGCGGCCCCTACCGCATCACGCGCGTACAGCCCGGACGCCAACTGGTGTTCGAGCGGGTCAAGGATTACTGGGGCAAGGACTTGCCGGTCAATCGCGGCAAATACAATTTCGACCGGGTCGAGGTCGAGTTCTACCGCGACAGTGACGTGGCGTTCGAGGCGTTCAAGGCGGGCGAATTCGATATCTACATCGAACATCAGGCCAAAAACTGGGCCAATGGCTACAACTTTCCAGCGGTCGCCAACGGCCAGGTGATCAAGGCGCAGATCCCGCACCGCATACCGACCCAGACCCAAGGCCTGTTCATGAACACCCGGCGCGCGGCCTTCGCCGACATTCGCGTGCGTGAAGCGCTGGGGCTGCTGTTCAATTTCGAGTGGACCAACCGCACGCTGTTCAGCGACGCCTACGCCCGTTCGACCAGCTACTACCCCAACAGCGAATTTTCCGCGACGGGCCTGCCGACCGGCGGTGAATGGCTGATGCTCGCCCCTTACCGCGATCAATTGCCCCCCAGCCTGTTCACCCAACCGTTTGCGCCATCGAAGACCGATGGCGGCGGCATCCCGCGCGATACCCTGCGCAAAGCCCTGAAACTGCTGACCGACGCAGGCTGGACGCTTTCCGATCAGGGGTTGCTCAACGCGAACAAACAACCGTTGCGCTTCGAGATCCTGCTGGTCAACCCCAACCTTGAGCGCATTCTGCAGCCCTACATTGAGGACCTGCGCCGTCTGGGCATCAATGTCGGCCTTCGCACCGTCGACCGCGCGCAGTACAAACAGCGCCTGGACCGCTTCGACTTCGACATGATTCTCATGACCCTGCAACAGACGCTGAGCCCCGGTCTTGAGCAGTGGCAATATTTTCACTCCAGTCAGGCCACGATCAACGGCAGCAAGAACTACGCCGGTATCGCCAACCCGGTGGTCGATGCGCTGCTGAACAAACTGCTGGCCGCGCAGACCCGTGACGAACAGGTCGCCGCCGCACGGGCGCTGGACCGCGTGCTGCTGTCCCAGCACTACAGCATTCCCAATTGGTACCTGAACAATCACCGGCTTGCCTATCGCAACCGATTCGCCATGGTCACTACCCCGCCCTACACCCTGGGGCTACGTGCGTGGTGGCTCAAGACTCTGGAGAAGCCCCGATGAACCCATTGCATTCCCTGCGCGCGCAAGCGGCCGGCCTGCTGCTGGCCAGCCTCGCTTGCACGGTACAGGCGGCGCCTCAGCATGGCGTGACGCTGTACGACGAACAGCCCAAATACCCGGCCGACTTCAAGCACTTCGACTACGTGAACCCGGATGCGCCCAAGGGCGGCACGTTCCGTCAGGCAGGCTTTGGCGGGTTCGACAGCCTCAACCCGTTTATCAACAAGGGCGTGCCGGCAGATGACATCGGCTTGATCTACGACACCCTGGCCCGCGCCAGCCTGGACGAACCCTTCAGTGAATACGGGCTGGTTGCCGGCAAAATCGAGAAAGCGCCGGACAACAGCTGGGTACGCTTCTACCTGCGGCCTGAAGCACGCTTCCATGACGGCCACCCGATCCGCGCCGAAGATGTGGAATTCAGCTTCAAGACCCTGATGGAACACGGCTCGCCCATGTACAAGGGCTACTACGCCGACGTCGATCAGGTCGTCGTCGAAGACCCGCTGCGGGTGCTGTTCAAGTTCAAGCACAAGGGCAGCCGCGAAATGCCACTGATTCTTGGCCAGTTGCCCGTGCTGCCCAAGCACTTCTGGGCCGACCGCGACTTCAGCAAAGGCAACCTGGACTTCCCGCTGGGCAGCGGGCCGTACAAGGTGGTCGATGTAAAAGCCGGGCGCTCGGTGCGCTATGAGCGGGTCAAGGATTACTGGGGCAAGGACCTGCCGATCAACAAGGGTTTCTACAATTTCGACGTGCTGACCACCGACTACTACCGCGACAATACTGTCGCTCTGGAAGCCGGCAAGGCCGGGCAGTTCGACTACTGGATAGAGACCAGCGCCAAAAACTGGGCGACCGCCTACAACACCCCGGCAGTCCGCGATGGCAGGCTGGTCAAGGAAGAGCTGCCCAACGGTAACCCGACCGGTATGCAGGGGTTCGTTTTCAACTTGCGCAAACCGGTATTCCAGGACGCGCGGGTGCGCGAAGCGCTGACCTTGCTGCTGGATTTCGAGTGGACCAACAAACAGCTTTTCAACGGTGCCTACAGCCGTACCAAAAGTTATTTCGACAACTCGGAAATGGCCTCAAGCGGCCTGCCCTCTGCCGAGGAACTGAAAATCCTCGAACCGCTGCGCGGCAAGATTCCGGATCGGGTATTCACCGAGGCTTTTCAGCTACCGGTTACCGACGGCAGCGGCATGATTCGCCCACAACAGCGTCGGGCCTTCCAGCTTTTGCAGGAAGCCGGCTGGAAAATCGTCGATGACAAGATGGTCGACACCCAAGGCAACCCGGTGAAGCTGGAATTTTTGATCGCACAGACCGAATTCGAGCGCATCCTGCTGCCTTACAAACGCAACCTGAGTAATCTGGGTATCGAACTGGTGATTCGCCGCGCCGATGTGTCGCAATACATCAACCGTTTGCGTTCGCGGGACTACGACATGATTGTCAGCAGCTTTCCGCAGTCCAGCTCGCCCGGTAACGAGCAGCGCGTGTACTTCGACTCGTCCAGCGCCGACAATCCGGGCAGTCGCAATGTCATCGGTTTGAAGGACCCAGCCGTCGATACGCTGGTCAACGGTCTAATCAACGCCGACTCACGCGCCAGCCTCATCAACTACACCAAGGCCCTTGACCGGGTGTTGCTGTGGGGTTTCTATGTGGCCCCCAACTGGCACATCAAGACCTGGCGGGTGGCTTACTGGAACCACATCGATCACCCCAAGGCCAAGGCGCTTTCTGATATCGGCCTGATGACCTGGTGGGCCAAACCGGATGTCAAACCCGTGACCGCGACCCCGTCAGCCACTGATCAGGCCAAGCCTGCGAACGCGGAGCAATAACATGCTGGCTTATATTCTGCGGCGGCTGCTGCTGATCATTCCGACCCTGCTGGGCATCCTGATCATCAACTTTGTCATCATTCAGGCGGCCCCCGGCGGGCCGGTGGAACAGATGATCGCCAAGATCGAAGGCTTCGACGGGGCCACCAGCCGGATTGCCGGCGGCGGCGCGGAAGTATCGGTAGCGGGTTCCAACTATCGTGGCGCGCAAGGTCTGGACCCGGCGCTGATCAAGGAAATCGAACGCATGTACGGTTTCGACAAATCGGCACCGGAACGCCTGTGGATCATGATCAAGAACTACGCCACGCTGGATTTCGGCGACAGCTTCTTTAGCGATGCCAAGGTGATTGACCTGATTGTCGAGAAAATGCCGGTATCCATTTCCCTCGGGTTATGGAGCACGCTGATCATGTATCTGGTGTCGATCCCGCTGGGCATCGCCAAGGCCACGCGCCACGGCAGCCAGTTCGACGTCTGGACCAGCTCGGCCATCATCGTCGGTTACGCCATTCCGGCCTTCCTGTTTGCAATCCTGCTGATCGTGGTGTTTGCCGGTGGCAGCTACTTCAACTGGTTTCCGTTGCGCGGCCTGACCTCCAACAACTACGAGGAGCTGAGCACGCTGGGCAAGATTTTCGATTACTTCTGGCACTTGGTGCTGCCCGTCACCGCACTGGTGATCGGCAACTTCGCCACCATGACCCTGCTGACCAAGAACAGCTTTCTCGACGAGATCAGCAAACAATACGTCACCACCGCCAAAGCCAAGGGTCTGAGCAATCACAAGGTGCTTTACGGTCACGTGTTCCGCAATGCGATGCTGCTGGTGATTGCCGGTTTCCCCTCGGCATTCATCGGTATTTTCTTCACCGGCTCGCTGCTGGTGGAGGTGATCTTCTCGCTGGACGGCCTGGGCCTGATGAGTTTTGAAGCCGCTATCAACCGCGACTACCCGGTGGTCTTTGGCACCCTGTTCATCTTCACCCTGCTTGGGTTGGTGGTGAAGCTGATCGGCGACATCACCTACACCCTGGTGGATCCGCGCATCGATTTCGAAAGCAGGAAGCATTGATATGAAGTTGTCTCCTCTCAATCGCCGCCGTTTCGAACGTTTCAAAGCCAATCGACGCGGCTGGTGGTCTCTGTGGCTGTTCCTCATTTTGTTCGGCCTGAGCCTGGGCGCCGAGCTGATCGCCAACGATAAACCGCTGGCCGTGCGCTACGACGGCCAGTGGTATTTTCCGGTGATCGAGCGTTACCCGGAAACCACCTTCGGCGGCGAATTCCCGCTGGAAGCCAATTACAAGAGCCCGTACATCAAGGAGCTGCTGGCTGCGAAAGATGGCTGGACCCTGTGGGCGCCGATCCCGTTCAGTTACCAGAGCATCAATTACGATCTGAAAGTACCCGCCCCTGCGCCACCGTCCCGGGAAAACCTGCTGGGCACCGACGATCAGGGCCGTGACGTGTTGGCGCGAGTGATTTACGGCTTCAGGATTTCCGTGCTGTTCGCCCTGACCCTGACCATCCTCAGCTCGATCATCGGTGTGATTGCCGGTGCCTTGCAGGGCTATTACGGCGGCTGGGTCGACTTGCTGGGCCAGCGCTTTCTGGAGGTCTGGTCGGGCCTGCCTGTGCTGTACCTGTTGATCATCCTGGCCAGCTTTGTGCAGCCCAACTTCTGGTGGCTGCTGGGTATCATGCTGCTGTTTTCCTGGATGGGCCTGGTGGACGTAGTGCGTGCCGAGTTCCTGCGCGGTCGCAACCTGGAGTACGTGCGTGCGGCTCGGGCGCTGGGCAGGGAAAACGGCGCAATCATGTTCCGCCACATTCTGCCCAACGCCATGGTCTCGACCATGACCTTCCTGCCGTTCATTCTCACTGGCGCCATCGGCACCCTGACGGCACTGGATTTCCTAGGTTTCGGCCTGCCCGCCGGTTCACCCTCGCTGGGCGAGCTGGTCGCACAGGGCAAATCCAACCTGCAGGCACCCTGGCTGGGCATCAGCGCGTTTGCGGTGCTGGCCATCATGCTGAGCCTGCTGGTATTCATCGGCGAATCCGCCCGCGATGCATTCGACCCAAGGAAATAAGATGAACAACGACAATCTGATCGAAATCCGCGATCTGGCGGTCGAGTTCGTGACGGGCGACTCGCGGCAACGGGTGGTCGAGAACATCAGCTTCGATATTCGTCGCGGTGAAACCCTGGCGCTGGTAGGCGAAAGCGGCTCGGGCAAATCGGTCACCGCGCATTCGATTCTGCGTCTGCTGCCCTACCCCATCGCCAGCCACCCGAGCGGCACCATTCACTATGCGGGCGAAGACCTGCTGAAAGCAGAAGAGAAAAAACTGCGCTCGATCCGTGGCAACCGCATTGCCATGATCTTCCAGGAGCCGATGACCTCACTCAACCCGCTGCATTCGGTCGAAAAGCAGATTAACGAGGTGCTAGGCCTGCACAAGGGGCTGACCGGTAAGGCGGCCACAGCACGCACGCTGGAGCTTCTGGAACTGGTCGGCATCCCTGAGCCACATAAACGCCTCAAAGCCCTGCCACACGAGCTATCAGGCGGCCAGCGCCAGCGCGTGATGATTGCCATGGCGCTGGCCAACGAACCCGAGCTGCTGATTGCCGACGAACCGACCACTGCGCTGGATGTCACGGTACAGCTGAAAATCCTCGAATTGCTCAAGCAATTGCAGGCTCGACTGGGCATGGCACTGTTGCTGATCAGCCACGACCTCAACGTGGTGAGGCAAATAGCCAACCGAGTATGTGTCATGCAGCGCGGTTGCATCGTCGAACAGGCATCGTGCGAAGAATTGTTCCGTTCGCCGCAACATCCTTATACCAAAGTGTTGCTCAGCGCAGAGCCCAGCGGCGGTCCTTCGACCAACCCGGCCGGTGCTCCGCTGCTCGAGGTCGAGGACCTGAAAGTCTGGTTCCCGATCAAAAAAGGCCTGCTCAAGCGCACGGTCGACCACGCCAAGGCGGTGGACGGCATTGGCTTCAGTCTGCCGCAAGGGCAAACACTGGGTATCGTGGGCGAAAGCGGGTCGGGCAAATCGACGCTGGGGCTGGCGATTCTACGACTGATTGGCAGCCAGGGCACCATACGTTTCAAGGGCAACGCGCTAGAATCTCTGTCGCAACAGCAAATCCGACCGTTGCGCAGGCAGATGCAGGTGGTGTTCCAGGACCCGTTTGGCAGTTTGAGCCCGCGCATGTCGGTGGGTGAAATCGTCGGCGAAGGCTTGCGCATCCACGGCATGGGCACGCCTGCCGAGCAGCAGACGGCGATCATCGAAGCACTCAGGGAGGTTGGCCTGGATCCGGACACCCGGCACCGCTATCCCCATGAATTCTCTGGTGGTCAGCGGCAGCGAATTGCCATTGCCCGGGCGCTGGTGCTCAAACCGGCGCTGATTCTGCTGGACGAGCCGACCTCGGCCCTCGACCGGACCGTGCAGCGCCAGGTGGTCGAATTGCTTCGCTCGCTGCAAACCAAGTACAACCTGACATATTTGTTCATCAGCCATGACCTGGCTGTCGTCAAAGCGCTGAGCCACCAACTGATGGTGGTCAAGCAAGGCCAAGTGGTCGAACAGGGTGCAGCGCAGGAAATCTTCGCCGCACCGCAACATCCTTATACACAGCAGCTGCTGGAGGCCGCTTTTCTAGCCCCCGTAGCTGTCGATTAACCTGAACCTGAAGAGGAACAACACATGGGTTTTCTCGCCGGTAAGCGCGTCCTGATCGTCGGTGTCGCCAGTAAACTGTCCATCGCATCCGGTATCGCCGCCGCCATGCATCGTGAAGGTGCTGAGCTTGCCTTCACCTACCAGAACGACAAACTCAAGGGTCGTGTCGAAGAGTTCGCCGCAGGCTGGGGTTCAGGCCCTGAGCTGTGCTTCCCTTGCGATGTGGCCAGCGACGAAGAGATCAACAAGGTCTTTGAAGAGCTGAGCAAGAAGTGGGACGGCCTGGACGTGATCGTTCACTCGGTTGGCTTCGCGCCGGGCGACCAGCTCGATGGCGACTTCACCAACGCCACCACCCGCGAAGGTTTCCGCATCGCTCACGACATCAGCGCCTACAGCTTCGTGGCCCTGGCCAAGGCCGGTCGCGAAATGATGAAAGGCCGCAATGGCAGCCTGCTGACCCTGTCGTACCTGGGCGCAGAGCGCACCATGCCTAACTACAACGTCATGGGCATGGCCAAGGCCAGCCTTGAAGCCGGCGTTCGTTACCTGGCCGGCAGCCTGGGCCCGGAAGGCACTCGCGTCAACGCCGTGTCAGCAGGTCCGATCCGCACGCTGGCCGCTTCGGGCATCAAGAACTTCCGCAAGATGCTGGCAGCCAACGAAGCGCAGACCCCTCTGCGCCGCAACGTCACCATCGACGAGGTCGGCAACGCCGGCGCGTTCCTGTGTTCGGACCTGGCGTCGGGCATCAGCGGTGAAATCATGTACGTCGATGGCGGTTTCAACACCACCGCGATGGGCAGCATGGACGAGTAAGACGGCAAGCGCCGCTCCTCGCGAGCGGCACTTTCCTGCAGCTTACTTTCCTGCACTCAAAAAGAAGGCCGCTCACTGAGCGGCCTTCTTTTTTGGGCAGGTTTCGAGCTTAGAACTTCTCGATCTTCGCCTTGCTTTCCAACTGTGCACGGTAGGCCGCGAAATCCTGCTGACCGGCACGCGACGCGAGGAAGCGGCGATATTGCGCCTTTTCCGCATCAGTCGGTGCAGCGGCCTGATTCACGCCATTGAGACGCACAATCACGAAGCTGCCATCGGCTGCGGTAATGCTGGCAAATTCCGGCTTTTCCTTGGCAACAGGCTTTGGCATGCGAAACAGCGCCTGCAGAACTTGAGGATCAACACCTTCCTGACTGCGAGAAACCGCTTCCATCGATTTCCAGTCACGACCGTCCTGCTTCGCAGCCAACGGGATCTTGCCATCACGTAGTCCGGCCAGCAGAGCCTCGCCCTTGGTCTTCGCAGCAGCCGTGGCGTGCTCCTTGACCAGTTGAGCGCGAATCGAGCTGGCAACGCTCTCAAGCGGCAACTGCTGCGGTTGCAGGTGCTCTTTGGAGCGCACAACCAGAACGGTCTCCGGATCCAGCTCCAACGTGTTGCTGTTGGAACCCTCTTCCAGGACTTCCGGGCTGAACGCAGCCTGGATGACCGCGCGGTTGGCCGTCAGGCCTTCACCGCCTTCACGACCGAATGGCGCTGTGGTCTGAACCTTCAGACCCAGGTCTTGTGCCGGTTGAGTCAGATCGGAGGATTCAAATGCAGAATCTTCCAGCTGCTTGGTCACTTCGACAAACTTCTGCTCGACCAGCTGCGATTTCAGATCGTTGCTCAGCTTTTCTTTTAAGCTGGCAAAGGTCGGCACCGACGGCGCTTCGACGCCCAGCAGCTTGATCAAATGCCAGCCGAAGTCTGTGCGCACGGGCTGCGAAACCTGGTCCTTGTTCAAGGCATACAGCGCCTCTTCAAAAGCCGGGTCGTAGACGCCCTTACCTGCAAACCCAAGATCACCGCCCTTGCTGGACGAACCAGGGTCCTGCGAGAACTCTTTGGCCAGCGCTGCGAAATCCTCACCCTTGGCCAGACGCTGTTGAATTTCTTCAACCTTTGCCTTGGCCTGATCGTCGTTCAGCTTGTCGTTCACTTCGATGAGGATGTGTGCAGCACGACGCTGTTCCGACAGGTTGGCGATTTCTTTCTGATAGGCCGCCTGCAAGTCTTCGTCCTTGACCGTCACCTTGTCGAAGAAAGACGATTTCTTCAATTCGATGTAATCAAGCACAACCTGCTCAGGGCTCATGAACTCCTTGGCATGCTGGTCGTAGTGAGCCTTGACTTCGTCGTCGGTCACTTTGACTGCAGAAGGATCAGCCGGCAGCGTCAGCGAAGCGAAATCACGCGTCTGTTTTTCCAGACGGGCAAAAGCGTCAACCTGTGCGTCGGTCACGAAGGCACTGCCCGCAACACCCGCACGCACCTGACCGATGAGCATTTCCTGACCCAGCATCTGGCGAAATTGCATACGGCTGTAACCGAGCTGACGAATCACCTGGTCGAATCGGTCAGCACTGAACTTGCCATCAACCTGAAACTCAGGCGTCTGCAACAGCTGTTGATCCAGTGCGGCGTCGGAAAACGAGAACCTGGCATCGCCTGCGCCTTGCAGCAGCAGCTTGCGATCAATCAGGCCTTTGAGGGCCGATTCACGCAGCAGTTTTTCGTCGAGCATCGCAGGATCGAAATCCTTGCCCAACTGCTGCGCAAGCTGCTGAGCCAACTGGCGGCGCTGCATGTCCACAGCCTGACTCAACTCATTCTGAGTGATGTCCTCGCCGTTGACCTCAGCTGCGTTCTGCTTGTTGCTGGTAGCGGTAAACATTGCCTCGATGCCGGTGAAGGCCATCAGAGCGATGATGATTCCGATAATTGTCTTGGCAATCCAGCCTTGTGAATTGTCCCTGATGTTCTGCAGCATTGCGTCCCCCAAAACGGTTGAACTGACTAACCAACCGCGGAGCGTGGGTAGAAAGCGGATAGAAGAAAGGCGCATCCGAGGATGCGCCTTCTCGTAACTGACGAAGCGGTAGGGCTCGAACCCTTCGGTGTCGCAACCGAACGCACCACCGCTGCGCTACTGGACCAGAACGGGTCTGACCCAGCGGGCAAAAGCTTCAAGAGGCTTAGTTGACAGCTTCTTTGAGAGCTTTACCGGCTTTGAAACCTGGTTTTTTAGCAGCAGCGATTTCCAGCGTCTTACCGGTCTGAGGATTGCGACCGATGCGAGCAGGACGATCAGTCACGGAGAACGTACCAAAGCCAACCAAAACAACCGAGTCGCCAGCCTTCAGAGCGCCAGTGACGGATTCGATCACTGCGTCCAGCGCACGGCCAGCAGCAGCTTTCGGGATATCAGCAGATGCAGCGATAGCATCAATCAGTTCCGACTTGTTCACTCTAAGTCCCCTTATCTCTATATTGAGTATGTTTCTAAGTTTTAGGTGTTAAGCAAAACGAGCGCTGGAAGGCTTGCTGGTGATTGCTTTGAAGAGCCGCTTTATAACAAGGGCTCTAAAAAGCTGTCAAGGAAGCCTGCCCAGTCTTAATGCGTGCTAATTCTATCCTTAGAGTCCGACTCGCGTTTTTCATCCTTTGCGACCAGATCAGTAGCCACGTCCGGCAACGGCTCCGGCGCGTATTGCAGCGCAATTTGCAGGACTTCGTCAATCCATTTAACGGGCTTGATCTGCAGATCCTGCTTGATGTTGTCAGGAATCTCCTTCAAATCACGCACGTTTTCTTCCGGAATGATCACCGTCTTGATGCCACCGCGATGTGCAGCGAGCAGTTTTTCCTTCAGGCCACCAATCGCCAGAACCTGCCCGCGCAAGGTGATTTCGCCGGTCATTGCCACATCGGCACGCACCGGGATCTGTGTAAGCGCTGACACAAGAGCGGTACACATGCCCACACCGGCGCTCGGGCCGTCCTTCGGCGTAGCGCCCTCAGGCATGTGGATGTGCGTGTCGTGTTTCTCGTGGAAATCCGCTGGAATGCCCAGGCTACGGGCCCTGCTGCGTACCACGGTTTGTGCGGCAGTGATCGATTCAACCATCACATCGCCCAGAGAACCGGTCTTGATCAATTGCCCTTTGCCCGAGACCACTGCGGCTTCGATGGTCAGCAATTCACCGCCCACCTGCGTCCACGCCAAACCGGTTACCTGCCCGATCTGATCCTGCTGCTCGGCCAGTCCGTAACGGAATTTACGCACGCCCAGGAAGTGTTCCAGCATCTCGGCTGTGACCTGCACGGAGAAGCGTTTTTCCATCGTGTGTTCTTTGACCGCCTTACGGCAGACCTTGGCAATCTGGCGCTCAAGCCCGCGCACGCCCGCTTCCCGGGTGTAGTAACGGATGATGTCGCGGATCGCTGCCTCGTCGAACTGGACCTCGCCTTTCTTCAAGCCGTTGGCCTGAATCTGCTTGGGCGAGAGGTATTTGACGGCGATGTTGATCTTTTCGTCTTCGGTGTAGCCCGGCAAACGAATGACTTCCATCCGGTCCAGCAAGGCTGGCGGGATGTTCATCGAGTTCGAGGTGCAGAGGAACATCACATCCGAAAGGTCGTAGTCGACTTCAAGGTAGTGGTCGTTGAAATTGTGGTTCTGCTCGGGGTCCAGAACCTCAAGCAATGCCGAGGCCGGATCGCCACGCATGTCGCTGCCCATCTTGTCGATTTCATCGAGCAGGAACAGCGGGTTGCGAACGCCCACCTTTGTCATCTTTTGTATCAATCTTCCTGGCATCGAACCGATATAAGTACGGCGATGACCCCGGATTTCAGCCTCGTCACGCACGCCACCCAGCGCCATACGCACAAATTTGCGATTGGTCGCATTGGCGATGGACTCGGCCAGGGAGGTTTTACCCACACCTGGAGGCCCTACCAGACACAGCACAGGACCACGAATCTTCTTCACGCGCTTCTGCACAGCGAGGTATTCAAGGATGCGTTCCTTGACCTCGTCCAGACCATAATGGTCGGCGTCGAGAATCGCTTCGGCACGCGCAAGGTCCAGGCGAACTTTGCTCTGCGCCTTCCACGGCACTTGAACCAGCCAGTCGATGTAGGTGCGCACAACGGTCGCCTCGGCCGACATCGGCGACATCTGCTTGAGCTTGTTCAGCTCGGCAGTTGCCTTGGCCAGAGCGTCTTTGGGCAGGCCAGCAGCGTCGATGCGCTTTTTCAGCTCTTCGATTTCGTTGTGGCCTTCGTCGCCGTCGCCAAGTTCTTTCTGAATGGCCTTCATCTGCTCGTTCAGGTAGTACTCGCGCTGGCTGCGCTCCATTTGCTTTTTCACGCGACCGCGGATGCGCTTTTCAACCTGCAGCAGGTCGATTTCGGCATCCAGTAAGGCCAGCACGTGTTCGACACGGGCTGACAGGTCGATAATCTCAAGGATTTCCTGCTTCTGCTCGATTTTCAGCGCCATATGCGCCGCCATGGTGTCTACCAGGCGGCCTGGCTCATCAATGCTGTTGAGCGAAGAGAGGACTTCTGCGGGGACTTTCTTGCCCAGTTGCACGTACTGCTCGAATTGAGCCAGCAGGCTGCGCACAAACACTTCCGATTCGCGGTCTGGCGCATCGACTTCGTCGATCAACGCCACATCGGCACGGTAATGGCCATCGACTTCGATGAAACGCTCCACCGAACCTCGCTGCTCACCTTCAACCAGCACCTTGACGGTGCCATCCGGCAGTTTGAGCAGCTGCAATACGGTGGCGATGGTGCCGACGCTGTACAGAGCCTTTTCGTCAGGATCGTCGTCAGCCGGGTTTCTTTGCGCGAGCAGCAAGATCTGCTTGTCGCCTGTCATCGCCGCTTCAAGGGCTTCGATAGACTTCTCGCGCCCCACGAACAGCGGGATAACCATGTGCGGATAAACCACGACATCACGCAATGGCAAGAGAGGCAATTCAATAGTGGTCTTCATGATTTCGCCTCTACGGCGGCCAGTTGGCCGGGACAGATGGAATTAGCTTGAAGCCAAGATGGGGGTAGCGTTCAAAAAAAACAAGCTCTAGAGAAACACCACGCCAAGATCAGTTTCTTCATACAGAACGAATGAACTGGCCGAAAATGCAAAAGGGGGCCGAAAAGGCCCCCTTTTGTGTCACTTCACACGCAAACGCACATCAATGCTTTACGCGTCAGGAGCAGCCTTGGCGGGTGGCTCGCTGTTTTCGTAGATCAGCAACGGCTTGGACGTGCCATCGATAACGCTCTCGTCGATCACCACCTTGCTCACGTCGCTTTGCGACGGGATCTCGTACATGGTGTCGAGCAGCACGCCTTCGAGGATGGAGCGCAGGCCACGAGCACCGGTCTTGCGCTCCAGCGCACGACGGGCAACCGATTTCAGCGCGTCGGTGCGGAACTCGAGGTCCACGCCTTCCATTTCGAACAGCTTGGCGTACTGCTTGGTCAACGCGTTTTTCGGCTCGGTGAGGATCTGAATCAAAGCAGCCTCATCCAGCTCGTCCAGCGTTGCAAGCACCGGCAGACGACCGACGAATTCCGGGATCAGACCAAACTTGACCAGATCGTCAGGCTCGACCTCACGCAGGGACTCGCCCACCTTCTTGCCCTCCTCCTTGCTGCGAACTTCGGCGTTGAAACCGATGCCGCCACGGGTGGAACGGTTCTGAATGACCTTTTCCAGGCCCGAGAAGGCGCCACCGCATATGAAGAGGATGTTGCGCGTGTCCACCTGCAGGAATTCCTGCTGCGGATGCTTGCGACCACCTTGAGGCGGAACGGAAGCCACGGTGCCCTCGATCAGTTTCAGCAAGGCCTGTTGCACGCCTTCACCGGAAACGTCACGAGTGATCGAAGGGTTGTCGGATTTGCGCGAAATCTTGTCGATTTCATCGATGTAGACAATACCCATCTGGGCCTTCTCGACATCGTAATCACATTTCTGCAACAGCTTCTGGATAATGTTTTCGACGTCCTCACCCACATAACCGGCTTCGGTCAGGGTGGTGGCGTCGGCAATGGTAAACGGCACGTTAAGCAGGCGGGCCAGTGTTTCAGCCAGCAGCGTCTTGCCGGAGCCCGTAGGGCCGATCAGCAGGATGTTGCTCTTGCCCAGCTCGACATCGTCGTTCTTCTTGTCGCGCTGGTTCAGACGCTTGTAGTGGTTGTACACCGCTACTGCGAGAACCTTTTTGGCACGTTCCTGACCGATTACATACTGGTCAAGGATGCCGCTGATTTCTTTAGGCGAAGGCAATTTATGCGCGCTGCTTTCTGCCTGTGCTTCCTGCACCTCCTCGCGGATGATGTCATTGCACAGGTCGACGCACTCGTCGCAGATAAAGACCGAGGGGCCGGCAATCAATTTGCGCACTTCATGCTGGCTTTTGCCACAGAAGGAGCAATAGAGCAATTTGCCGTTGTCCTCGCCGTTGCGGGTGTCAGTCATTCGATCGATCCAATCCGGTAGGCTTGCAACACAAGATGAAGGCTATTGCGGGCTTTTTCAAGTCCGCAGGCGGTCGGTTGTGCCGACCCCCTACATTTTGAGCCGCTTAGGCAGGCATTTGACGCTTGTTGATCACGGAGTCGATCAGGCCGTATTCCGCCGCACGCTCTGCGCTCATGAAGTTATCACGCTCGGTATCACGCTCGATGGTTTCGAGGCTCTGGCCGGTGTGATGCGCCAGCAACGAGTTCAGGCGATGACGAATGTGCAGGATTTCCTTGGCATGGATGTCGATGTCCGACGCCTGACCCTGGAAACCGCCCAACGGCTGGTGAATCATCATCCGCGAGTTAGGCAGGCAGTGACGCTTGCCCTCTGCGCCGCCAGCCAGCAGGAATGCACCCATGCTGCACGCCTGACCGATGCAGATGGTCGAGACGTCCGGCTTGATGAACTGCATGGTGTCGTAGATCGACATGCCTGCAGTGACCGAACCGCCCGGTGAGTTGATGTAGAGATGGATATCCTTGTCCGGGTTTTCCGCTTCAAGGAAAAGCAGTTGCGCGGCGATAAGGTTGGCCATGTAGTCCTCTACCGGACCAACCATAAAGATGACCCGCTCCTTGAGAAGGCGCGAATAGATGTCATAGGCGCGTTCGCCACGGGCGGACTGCTCGATAACCATCGGGACCAGGCCGCCAGCGGCCTGGATGTCAGAGTTCTGCTGAATATAAGAATTGCGGGACATGTCCTGCATTCACTCCCAAATAGTCGAGTCTTGAATACGCACAAGCCAGCGCGAAGGCTGGCTTGTGGGTGTTTTCGCACGAAAAAGAGAATCAGTCGGCTTTTGCAGCTTCCACCGGCTTGACAGCTTCTTCGTAGGAGACCGATTTGTCGGTCACGCTAGCTTTCTGCAAAACAGTATCTACAACTTGCTCTTCAAGCACAACAGAACGTACCTCGTTCATTTGCTGCTCGTTCTTGTAGTACCAGGCAACAACCTGTTCAGGTTCCTGATAGGCGGACGCCATTTCCTGGATCATTTCACGAACGCGAGCATCGTCAGGCTTCAGGTCGAACTGCTTGACAACCTCGGCAACGATCAGACCCAGCTCTACGCGACGCTTGGCCTGCTCTTCAAACAGCTCTGCAGGCAGCTGGTCTGGCTTGATGTTGCCGCCGAACTGCTGAACAGCCTGGACGCGCAGACGGTTGACTTCGTTTTCCAGCAGCGCTTTAGGCACTTCGATCGGGTTGGCGGCCAGCAGACCGTCCATGACCTGATTCTTGACCTTGGACTTGATCGCCTGACGCAGCTCGCGCTCCATGTTCTTGCGAACTTCGGTGCGGAAGCCTTCGATACCGGTTTCCTTGATGCCGAACTGCTTGAAGAACTCTTCGTTCAGCTCAGGCAGCTTTGGCTCGGAAACGGTATTGACGGTGACAGTGAACTCGGCAGCCTTGCCGGCCAGGTCGAGGTTCTGATAGTCCTCAGGGAAGGTCACGTTCAGAACGCGCTCTTCACCGGCCTTGGCGCCAACCAGACCGTCTTCGAAACCAGGGATCATGCGGCCGGAACCCAGAACCAGCTGGGTGGCGGTGGCGGAACCGCCAGCGAATACTTCGCCGTCGACCTTGCCCTCGAAATCAATGTTCAGCTGGTCTTCGTTCTGGGCGGCACGGTCGGCCACTTCGAAGCGAACGTTCTGCTTGCGCAGCACTTCCAGCATGTTGTCCAGATCGCTGTCAGCGACATCGGCGGACAGACGTTCTACGGCGATGGTGTCGAAACCGGCGACGGTGAATTCCGGGAATACTTCAAAAGTAGCCACGTATTCCAGATCTTTGCCTTTTTCGAACGATTTTGGCTCTACAGCAGGAGCACCCGCCGGGTTCAGCTTTTGCTCGACGACAGCTTCATAGAAGGTAGCCTGAATCAGATCGCCCAGTGCTTCCTGGCGTGCACCGTCTTCGTAACGCTGACGAATCACGCTCATCGGCACCTTGCCAGGGCGGAAGCCCGGGATCTTGGCTTTACGTGCAGTCTGCTGCAGACGCTTGTTGACTTCAGTCTCGATGCGTTCGGCAGGCACGCCAATGGTCATGCGGCGCTCAAGAGCGGAAGTATTTTCAACAGAAACTTGCATGGATATTCCTCGTTGCACAGACGTTAGCCGGCCGTTTCCGACCCCAGAATCAAGGGCATGCATTCTAGTGGGTCAAACTCAAGAAGTCACCCTACTGAAAAAGGGCGGGTTAAAAAAGGAATCGGCCTACGGCCAGAGGTGAAAAACATACACCTCGCACCATTCGCGACAGGTCTGGCACGGCGTCTATATAAGGAAGCACCTGCACCGAACGATCACCGACCCCTCTACACAGCGCCCCACTCGACCAGCGGCGATGCAGCCGCTGGGCCTGCGAGGCGGTAAAACGAATACGTTGAAACAACAAAACCGCTCAAGGCGGCCATTTTCATTTAGCTTTTTTGCAGTCTGGGCGTTCTCACCCGAGCCATACGGGACCTGGCAGATGGAAAATTCTAAAATCAACCAGATGCCTGCCATACATGACTTCAGCCTCGAAGCCTTATTGAACCCGGCGCGCATCGTACACAACGCAGCCTGGACGCGCCACCCATGGCAAGCAATTGACCAGACGGACAATTTTTGCGCAGACCAGTTCTGACACCGACTGCCAATTCAAAAATCATCATCAATAACGAAAGCTCAGGCTGATGCACCCACATCACACGCGCCGAGACTTCGGAAAATCTTGCTGTACACCGTCGAAAAGCAAGACAACTTACCGAAGCAAAACATTGAAGGCCTGCCGCCCGACACGACCACATCACCCCGCAAAACATCAACATTGAAAAAGCATGAAATCATCGCATCATTGTCAATACATAACGATAACGAAAAGACAGTCGCTCATGCCATCACAACAGCTTACTTAAAGGGTGGACAGCCGCGGTGCGGAAAACCAGCCCCCTATAGACAGTAACGAGCAACACAAACAGCGGCTCACCCTACCCTTGCCCCTCCCTTGGCTACGCAGGGGAAAGACCCGAGCAAAGGCGTAGCCAGCCGGATGTTGCGCCCTTGTGCTGCACCACCAACCACTCCATACTCCGACCGCTGATTTTGCTTCTCCAGCCGGGAGGACAGAGGCTTCAACCACGGTGAATTTCACAATCTCCACCCCGCACCAACACCTTGCCGAACAGTTAAAACAGTCAAGATACCTAGCCACCAAAACATCGACATCGCTCAGGAAAAAATATGTACAAAATGATTGCTGCACTAAGTTTTCTGGCTATAACTTCCGCAGCCATTACCGGCTGCAATGAAAAAGAAGGAAACAAGGAAAACGTAGCAAATACAAAAACCACCCATTACTCATCAGATAAATGCGCAGTAGACTCCATCGGCGGCAAGACAGGGTCAACTGTTTATGTCGCCAAAGGCATGGTCCAATTCAACGGATGGGCGATCGATACCACTAACCAGAGCGCACCCAAGGAAATCAGACTTCGCCTGACGGGCTACAAGGGCACCGCCACCACGTTCAAGAACCCCACCATTGTTGATCGCCCGGATTTGGTAAAAGCATTCGGCAATGAAAAATTCCTGAAGTCAGGCTTTTCATTCACAGCAGATTTATCATCACTGGAATCCGGCGGCTATAGCGTCGTTACAGAGATCCCGGGTGAAAACTCGTCTCTTCTGTGCCAATCCAGAATATTGCTGGTCATCGAGTAAGCGGCCACCCGCCCCGCAAGAACCACCTGAAAGAAGCCGCTGCCAATATTGATGATGACCTGGCTTCAAGCAGCGCCCCTCAGGCAACTGCCCAAGGTGAGGTCAAGACGCACCGATCGACGCGCTTGAAAACCGCGGATACAGCTGAACAAATGCGAACTCGACACGAAAAAAAGCCCGCACTGTGCGGGCCTCTTTTAGCTTTCGCGATTATCAGTGGAACCCGGCCAAAGTACATCTGGTGCGGACGGAGGGAACCAAATTCAGGCCCCAAAAACCCGGGTAACAGGCACAAAAATTCACAGGCAAGAATCGATGTACTTTTTGCTGTACTGATTAGCTGACGCTGGACCGCAGCAGACATCGCCTGAGCTCAGCCGGCAGAACACGATGCCTTAAGTCGCTTTCAAATCGTACAGGCATCGAACCTCAAGGTTCTGGATCGCGATGTTTTGGGCGCCAGTGACTGGGTCAAAGCGCAGGTATCCGGCAAAACCTTTGTCGCTTTTCATTTCAAACGTCAGTTCATTGATGCCCAATCCTACTGGCTTAACCAGCGAATTGATTTCCGAGAGCGTTTCCCCAACCGGCGTGTAAAACAACTGCGCCAGATCTGCCCTTTCCACTTCAAGGCGAACTCTGACCTGTAACAGTTGGCAAGCGGGCAATGTAGCCAGCATGGTTGGGCTCAGGATAATCATCGGGTCAGACCCGGTCATCATCCGGTTGTCGGTGTCGAGAACGGTAATATTTGCGACCTCGAATTTGTCCGATCCAATGTTGTAGAGCGCACCTGTGGTGTCGAATGCAGCAGGCGATGTGGTGGCCAGTCCGGCAAAGGACGCCCCTATAGAACGCGCGTAGCGAAGGATGAGGCTCATGTCGATTCCAGGGTGAACGCCGGGGCACTGGAAGAAACCTCCGCGCTGATTCCCCTGATTCAGGCATGCGATGTTCTCAACGCGTATATCGTAGGTTTGTTTGTAGTACGCGTCGTGTTCTGTGATTTTTGTGCCGACAACGAGTGCGACAGATGCGAAACACATAACGATGACAAGAGAAACCGGAAACACTTTGTTGGCTTTCGACATCGCAGCAAACACGGCTGCTATTACCAGTGGCCACGCAGCGCACACCCAGAAGAAATGAAATCTTACGAAACCAAACGTAAACAACTTCATTCCAGAATCGATGCTTGCTGGATGAAGGTTTGCCCGACCCGCCGAGACGAGCCCAAGGTAAACTAATATCGCAGCAAACACCGGGAACGCGATAAATGAGACTCGACCTAATGCACCGTAGTTTCCGTAACGTCGAGCCACTACCAACGACAACAGAGATATAAGCAGCAGAGAGGCAAGCCCCAGGCTAGCAATACCCAATGATAAAAACGGAAACATCTCGGATAGATAAAGAGATCGTGCAATTTTAGAAAGAATGAATATCCAGAATTCGGCATCCCACGGATAAGCCATTGCAGTATCAGCCCGATGAATACCATGCTGTATTCCTACAATCACCCACCCTTGCAACAGGCTGGTAAGTATCGAAGGTAAAAGCATCGATATCGCCATACCCATTACTTGTGGCGACTTCTTAACCACAAACAGCTCACGAGTCAGCATTGCCACAGAGAAAGCGAGAAAAGCGAAGGCACCACTGATATAGACCAGCCCGGATGCCGTCGCCAGAAGAATGCCGAATGTGCATTTAAGCTTTGTGCCAAACGAGCTCACACTGACAAGTGAGGCCGTCAGGATGAAAAGCAAAGGCAGCACCTGATGGTACGCCATGTTTTGAAGGCCCCAGTATGAATCGGGCTGCAGCATTATCAGTAGGCTTGAAAAGGCAGCTGCGGATAACAGTTTGTCGTTCAAACAGTACTCGAGCAATTTCCATTGAATTAACAGTATCCCGCCAAGCACTAAGGTCATGCTGATGGCTTGGTATGCAATGGTGTTCCCACTCAACCACCTGAACGCCAATGAATCCAGTGCCATCCCCAGAGGGTAAAGGGTATCGTTTGAGGAGGTGAAAAGGTCGTGCAGTTTGAGGGAGCCCGCAGTTTCGTGATAATAAGGTCTGATATCGTCCAGAAAAGGGAGGTCAACGCCATAGCGAAGCCATGAGACAATATTAAAAACAGCGGAAAGTATCGGCAATCCAACTAGCAGAACGATCAGAACACGTTTACAAAACGCTTCTATTCTAATCTTCTGTGCAGCCAAGTCTGACTGTACAAGGGTTATCATTGCTGCATTCCTTCGCGTCAAGTATGAAAATACTGACCGGACTGTACCATGTATATTTGAAACACCTAGGGAAACTCTGAAAAAGGTTTCCTGATTTGGCAAAATACCCCAACACCTTTCACCGAGCTTCCCTGATGAAACAGATGACCTTCGCCGATGCCGAGTACGCGGGTAAACGTAAGCATACCCGCCGCGAGCGCTTTCTCATCGAGATGGATCAGGTTGTGCCCTGGAAAGGCTTGATTGCCCTTATCGAACCACATTATCCAAAGGGCGAAGGTGGCCGTCCGGCTTATCCGCTGATGGCGATGCTGCGTATTCACCTGATGCAGAACTGGTTTGGTTACAGCGATCCGGCGATGGAGGAAGCACTTTACGAGACAACGATCCTGCGCCAGTTCGCAGGGTTGAGTCTGGATCGAATCGCCGATGAAACCACGATTCTCAACTTCCGGCGTCTGTTGGAAAAGCATGAGTTGGCAGGCGGGATTTTGCAGGTCATCAATGGCTATCTGGGTGATCGAGGTTTGATGCTGCGCCAAGGTACGGTGGTCGATGCGACGATCATTCATGCGCCGAGCTCGACCAAGAACAAGGACGGCAAACGCGATCCCGAAATGCATCAGACGAAGAAAGGAAACCAGTATTTCTTCGGCATGAAAGCGCATATCGGCGTCGATGCCGAGTCGGGTTTAGTCCATAGCCTGGTGGGTACTGCGGCGAATGTGGCGGACGTGACTCAGGTTGATCAATTGCTACATGGTGAGGAAACCTATGTCAGCGGTGATGCGGGCTACACCGGCGTGGACAAGCGTGCGGAGCATCAGGATCGTCAGATGATCTGGTCAATTGCGGCCCGCCCAAGCCGTTATAAAAAGCATGGCGAGAAAAGTTTGATCGCACGGGTCTATCGCAAAATCGAGTTCACGAAAGCCCAGTTACGGGCGAAGGTTGAACATCCGTTTCGCGTGATCAAGCGCCAGTTTGGTTATACGAAAGTCCGGTTTCGCGGGCTGGCTAAAAACACCGCGCAACAGGCTACTCTGTTTGCCTTGTCGAACCTTTGGATGGTGCGAAAACGGCTGCTGGCGATGGGAGAGGTGCGCCTGTAATGCGGAAAAACGCCTTGGAAAGGTGCTGTTTGAAGGAAAATCGATGAGTTAAGAGCGGAAAACGTCTAATTATCTGATCGGGCGAGCTTTTTTTGAACCTCAGGCCATGAGAGCGTCAAAAATCGATGCCTACTTCAGACCTTCCCTAGAGATAACGCAGCAATGGGGAAATAAACTCAGGACCAGAGCCCCGGGCCGCTACATCTGGTCACACGCCAGATTGCTTTCCAAACGCTCCAGACGCTCATCGAGCTGCTTAACGCCGTTGATCAGCACCGCAATGAATTGCTCATAGCGAAGCCCTTGGCGCGAATTGCGATCATTCTTGTCGGACAATACCCATCCCGCAAAATCATCAATACCGACTGACGTCATCGCATCTTTGACCTGCTGGGCACCCAATCTGTAATGGATGCGGCAGCCTTTTGCCTTGGTCACAACATCTTCGAAATCTCTACATCTATTGTTTTCTTCCTGCCGATCTGAATTGAAGACTCCTGCAACACCTCAATAAATTTAATCTTGGTATCGCCAGTCTCATCAATGTAAGTACCGTCTGCAACGTTTGCCATGATCATGACACGCTTACCGGCTGCATCAAACTCTGGATAGGTGTCCATGAGCTGGCGAGTTTTGATGACTGTCGATTAAACGCGAACAGCCTTGCCATCCACGACAGACACTTCAACAGTTTGCTCTTCGTACTCTTCCTCGTCCGGAACTTCTATTTTTTCAACCCGAACAACAACCCCTCCCACCTCACCGGCACCACTTTCACGGCAGGTAGACGCTGCAGTCTTTTTCCTTGGGCTTTGCTTGCCGGACGGCGGTGTCAGCCAGGGGCATTAGTGCATCACCAGTCAACCCGGATTCACGACGGGCTGACTAATGTACTAAAAATGCGCGGAAGACGCTGGAGTCTTGCGGAACTCAACGCAACAAAAAGCCCGCACTTGGCGGGCTTCTTCTGACTTTCGCGGTTCTCAACGGAACCCTGCGAAAGTACATCTGGTGCGGACGGAGAGACTCGAACTCTCACACCTTGCGGCGCTGGAACCTAAATCCAGTGTGTCTACCAATTCCACCACATCCGCATTTCAGACTTTTAAAGCAAAGGCGCCAGACTATGAATCTGGCGCCCTTCTTAATATGGGGTGGACGATGGGGTTCGAACCCACGACCGCAGGAGTCACAATCCTGTGCTCTACCAACTGAGCTACGCCCACCATATTGCATGTGACGGTGTATCTTACTTGCTGTGCCAAAGCTGCCTTTAATGGCGCACCCGGCAGGACTCGAACCTGCGACCATCCGCTTAGAAGGCGGATGCTCTATCCAGCTGAGCTACGGGCACTTATATAATTTGTATTCTTGCGATAACAAACTAAAGGGCTTTCAATCACACCGAGCTGATTTGCAACTCTGCCTGACCTAATCAACCAGTGCTAGCTTAACCAGTGCTGGGCTCTGCCCGGCAAGTGCGAAGAATCTTATAGACGGCCCCCGGGGTCGTCAACCTTTTTTTGAAAAAAATTCAGCTAGATAAAGGAGTTAGCTGAATATGCAGAGCAAGCGCCTTTGCCCTCGCGCCATGTCATGCGAGAATGCGCGCTCATTTTATTTCCTCTCGATGGTTAATCACGCGTCATGACTGCAAAACTAATCGACGGCAAGGCGATCGCCGCCAGCCTGCGCCAGCAGATCGCCAAACGCGTCGCTGAACGTAGCCAGCAAGGTCTGCGCACGCCGGGCCTCGCGGTGATTCTGGTTGGCAGCGATCCCGCCTCCCAGGTGTACGTTTCTCACAAGCGCAAGGACTGCGAGGAAGTCGGCTTTATCTCCCAGGCCTACGACTTGCCCGCCGAGACCACTCAGGTGGCGCTGACTAATCTGATCGACCGCCTCAATGAAGACGCGGCTGTCGACGGCATCCTGCTGCAGTTGCCTTTGCCTGCTCACCTGGACGCGTCGCTGCTGCTGGAGCGCATTCGCCCGGACAAGGACGTGGACGGTTTCCATCCTTATAACGTCGGGCGTCTGGCTCAGCGCATTCCGCTGCTGCGTCCGTGCACCCCAAAAGGCATCATTGCCCTGCTGGAAAGCACCGGTGTCGATCTGTACGGCCTGGATGCCGTGGTGGTGGGCGCGTCGAACATTGTCGGTCGCCCGATGGCGATGGAATTGCTGCTGGCGGGCTGCACCGTCACCGTCACCCACCGCTTCACCAAGGATCTGGCAGGCCATGTGAGCCGCGCCGATCTGGTGGTGGTTGCCGCTGGCAAGCCCGGCCTGGTCAAGGGCGAATGGATAAAGCCCGGCGCTATCGTGATCGACGTCGGCATCAACCGCCAGGACGATGGCAAGCTGGTCGGCGACGTGGTTTACGAGACCGCCCTGCCCCGGGCCGGCTGGATTACTCCGGTCCCGGGCGGCGTTGGCCCCATGACCCGTGCCTGCCTGCTGGAAAACACGCTGTACGCAGCCGAAACCCTGCACGACTGATCAGCCTGTTGGCCCCAAAAAAAACGGCACCTCAAGCAGACTGTGTGAAAACACACTGATGAAGGCCCAAGCAAACGCCCCGACTTGTTCGGGGCGTTTTGTTTTGTATTGGCAGCAGACGAAAAAATGACCGCTCAGCCCATCAAAGCCATCAGATGGCGCACACCGAGCACTTTAATCGCTCGTTTCAGGTTATAAGCATTCACCGCCAAGGCCATTTCAGCTTTTGTCCCCTCCAGTTGTCGCAGCAAGAAACGGCCATTACCAAATAGCCATTGCTTGAGGTTGCCGAAGGGGTGCTCAACGATGGATCTTCGGTTGGCCATCATCTCAGGATGCGCCTGCATTCTTTGCTCCATCCGCTCGAAAGCCTCTTCATGGGCATGTCGTGAGACATAACGGCGCTGGGCTCGAGTGCATTGCGTTTTCAGCGCGCAGTTGGCGCAGTCATCGACCTCAGCCTGATAGATCCGATCACCTTTGTTGTGCTGTTTTAGCGTTAACCATTTGCCTGCCGGACACTGGAAACGATCGTGTCCGGCCTCATAGATAAAGTCTTTTCGCTCAAAGAGCTGCTCTTCATGACTGCCAGGGTTTTTCGAACGATTGGGCGGTACATAGGCCGTAATCGAAGCATCCTCGCAGGCCTGAAACTGCTTGCCATTGGAGTAGCCGGCATCGGCAGTGACCGTCAGCTCATCTTGCTGTAACTCTGCTTTGGCGGCCTTGGCCATCGGCTCCAGTTGCTTTCGGTCATCGCCATCCTGGGTGACCTCATGATGCAAAATCAGGCAATGCTCGGCGTCCACGACGGTTTGCACGTTGTAGGCCACACGTGGCCCTTTGGCCGTGCGCATCATTCGGGCATCGCTTTCATGAGTGTTGAACTGCTCGATGCCCATCGAACGCATCAGTGCCTGGCAACTCTGATTATCCTGTTGTCGAGCCTCAAGCTGTGCCAGTGCTGCTTTGATTGCGCTGCGATCAATTGAATCTGTGGTTTCAGCCTTGTCGGCCTCATCCAGCTCGGCCAGATACTGAGCGATGCGCTTATCCAGTTTTTCTTCCTGGCGCTTGAGCTGCTTCAAATTCACATGACGCCGTGAGGAGGCGACCGCCTGAAACTTGCTGCCGTCGATGGCCACCAATTCACCGGCGATCAAGCCTGCTGTGCGACAAAATCGAACGAAAGCACGGCAGGTCGCGATGAAGGCGGGTTTATTGTTCTTGCGAAAGTCGGCGATGGTCTTGAAGTCGGGCTTGAGCCGGTTGATCAGCCACATCACTTCGATGTTGCGCTGACACTCGGCTTCAAGACGTCGCGATGAGCGAATCCGCTGAAAATAGCCGTAGAGGTAGAGTCTTAGCTGATCGGCGGGATCATAAGCAGGGCGCCCCGTGCTTTTTGGAATCGCTTTATCGAAGCCCAGTTGCACCAGATCGAGCTTGGCAACGTACAGGTCAATGACACGAACGAGGTGATCCTCGGGGATCAACTCTTCCAGCGAGACCGGGAATAGGCTGGTCTGGCTGCGGGACTCACCTTGGATGTAGGCCATAACGAAAAATGCTCTGTATCTTTCGATACGGAGCATTTTCTTTGAGCGCTGCGCAGATTGCTAGGTTTTCACACAGTCTGCAAGGGTGCCGTTTTTTGTTACCTCTTCACCACCTTACTTCTTGCCGGCTTCCCAGCTTTTCAGCAGGTCGGAGTAGGCGATGGTTTCACCCTTCGGTTTCTCGTTGGCCAGCTTGCGTTGTGGCGCGAGGAACTTGCCACCGCTTTTCTCAGCCTTGGAATACCACTCTTCGGCCGACGTCTCAGGATTCATCTTCGGTGCACATTTGCTGGCTTCCTGCACTTTGGAACGCTCAATGCGCGTCATGATTGCATCCTGATCCTTGGCCAGACCGTCCAGCGCCTGCTGCGCTGTTTTCTCGCCGGTGACCGCCTCGGCAACGTGGCTCCACCACAGTTGCGCCAGCTTCGGATAGTCAGGCACGTTGGTGCCGGTTGGCGACCACTGAACGCGCGCCGGGCTGCGATAGAATTCCACCAGGCCACCCAGTTTTGGCGCCAGAGCGGTCATCTCCTTGGAGTTGATGTCCGACTCGCGAATCGGCGTCAGGCCGACGATGGTTTTCTTCAGCGAAACGCTTTTCGACGTCACGAACTGCGCATACAGCCAGGCCGCCAGACGTTTTTTCTCGTCGGAAGACTTCAGGAAGGTCCACGAACCCACGTCCTGATAGCCCAGCTTCATGCCTTCTTTCCAGTAAGGACCTTTTGGCGACGGTGCCATGCGCCATTTCGGCGTGCCGTCGGCGTTCATGACCGGCAGACCCGGCTTGGTCATGTCGGCAGTGAAGGCGGTGTACCAGAAGATCTGCTGCGCAACGTTACCCTGCGAAGGCACCGGTCCGGATTCAGAGAAGGTCATGCCCGCCGCTTCCGGCGGTGCATAGGCTTTCAGCCAGTCAATGTATTTCTGGGTGGCGAAGACTGCCGCTGGCCCGTTGGTGTCGCCACCGCGGGTGATGCTGGAACCGACCGGATGACAATCCTCGACGCGAATGCCCCACTCGTCCACCGGCAGACCGTTAGGCAGGCCCTTGTCGCCGCTGCCCGCCATGGAGAACCAGGCATCGGTGAAACGCCAACCCAGCGACGGGTCTTTCTTGCCGTAATCCATGTGGCCGAAGACTTTCTTGCCGTCGATCTCCTTGACGTCTTCACTGAAGAACTTGGCGATGTCTTCATAAGCCGACCAGTTGACCGGAACGCCCAGCTCGTAACCGTATTTGTCCTTGAATTTCTTTTTCAGGTCAGGACGCTCGAACCAGTCGGCACGGAACCAGTACAGGTTGGCGAATTGCTGGTCGGGCAACTGATAGAGCTTGCCGTCCGGCGCGGTGGTGAACGAGGTGCCGATGAAGTCTTTCAGGTCCAGGGTCGGAGACGTGACTTTGCTGCCTTCAGGGCTGGCCATCAGGTCGGTCAGAGACATGGCCTTGCCGTAGCGAAAGTGCGTACCGATCAGGTCTGAGTCGTTGACCCAGCCGTCATAGATGCTCTTGTCAGACTGCATGGCCGTTTGCAGCTTCTCGATGACATCACCTTCCTGCAGCAGGTCGTGGGTGACTTTGATGCCGGTGATTTCAGTGAACGCCCTGGCCAGGGTTTTCGACTCGTACTCGTGGGTGGTCAGGGTTTCCGACACCACTTTGATATCCATGCCACGGAACGGTTCGGCAGCCTTGATGAACCACTCCAGCTCTTTCAACTGCTCGGCATCGGAAAGCGTACTCGGCTTGAACTCTTTGGCCGCCCATTCCTTTGCCTTCTCTTCGTACTGATCCGCCCATGCCGACACACTCAACCCGCTGAGCATGATCATAGTTGCCAGCGTCACGCTATGTTGCAGCTTGTTTTTCTTATTGAACATAGTCATCTCCAATGTTGCTCTTATGTAGTCCCGCTTTTCGAACACTGCCGAGCGGATCACGTTGATGATCACGCCTGACTGCCGCCTAACCCCAACGCATCACCACCACGAGCCACACCAGGGAAATCCCTGAAGCGACCCAGATATTCCAGTCAGTCACACCAATGACCAGCAAATGCAGGTAGGCGCTACCCAGAAGGCCAATGAACAAGCGGTCGCCACGCGTGGTGACAATCGGTAGAAAACCGCGACGCTCGATGCTCGCCGAGCGCAATTCCCATACCGTCATACCCACCAGCAACAACCCGATACTGATGAAGAACGCCGCAGTCGGCAGTGTCCAGGACATCCACTCCATTTTCTCGACTCCTCAGACCCGACCAAGAGCAAAGCCCTTGACCACGTGGTTGCGAACAAACCAGATCACCAGCATGCCTGGCAGGATGGTCAATACTCCCGCCGCTGCCAGCACCCCCCAATCGATGCCGGACGCGGAGACCGTACGGGTCATCACCGCGGCAATCGGTTTGGCGTTGACCGATGTCAGGGTGCGCGCCAACAACAGCTCGACCCAGGAAAACATGAAGCAGAAAAACGCCGTGACACCGATTCCCGAGCCAATCAGCGGGATGAAAATCTTCACGAAGAACTTGGGAAAACTGTAACCGTCGATGTAGGCCGTTTCGTCGATTTCCTTGGGGACGCCGGACATGAAGCCCTCCAGAATCCATACCGCCAGCGGGACGTTGAACAGGCAATGCGCCAAAGCGACGGCAATGTGCGTGTCAAACAACCCGATGGACGAATACAGCTGGAAAAACGGCAGCAGAAACACCGCCGGTGGTGCCATGCGATTGGTCAGCAGCCAGAAGAACAGGTGCTTGTCGCCGAGAAAACGATAGCGTGAAAACGCGTAGGCCGCCGGTAATGCGACGCTCAGCGATATCACCGTGTTCAGGCACACGTAATACAGCGAATTAAGATAGCCGCTGTACCAGCTCTCGTCGGTGAAAATGACCTTGTAGTTGGCCAGGGTAAAATCCTGCGGCCACAGCGTCAGCCCGCCGAGAATCTCGGTGTTGGTCTTGAACGACATGTTGACCAGCCAGTAGATCGGCACCAGCAGGAACAGCAGGTAAATCCACAGCGGTATGATTTTGCGCAGACTCATGACCAGCCCCTCAATTCTTTTCGCTGTGAGTCATGGCGGTGTAAAACACCCATGACACCAACAGAATGATCAGGAAATAAACCAGCGAGAACGCCGCCGCAGGCCCCAGGTCGAACTGACCGAGCGCCATGGTGGTCAGGGTCTGACTGAGGAACGTCGTGGAGTTGCCCGGACCGCCACCGGTGAGCACGAACGGCTCGGTGTAAATCATGAAGCTGTCCATGAAACGCAGCATCACCGCGATCAACAACACGCTCTTCATTTTTGGCAACTGGATATGCCGGAAGATGGCCCAGCCGGAAGCACGATCGATCCGCGCCGCCTGATAGTAAACATCCGGAATGGCCCGCAGCCCCGAATAGCAGAGCAACGCCACCAGCGAGGTCCAGTGCCAGACGTCGATGACCAGCACGGTCACCCAGGCGTCCGAGGCATTGGCGGCATAGTTGTAGTTGATGCCCAGCACGTTGTTCAGCGTGTAACCGAGCAGACCGATGTCGCCACGGCCGAAGATCTGCCAGATGGTGCCGACCACGTTCCACGGAATCAGCAACGGAATGGTCATCACGATCAGGCACAACGACGACCAGCGGCCTTTGGTGGGCATGGTCAGGGCGATCGCGATGCCCAGCGGGATCTCGATCAGCAGCACGCAGCCCGAGTAGATGAACTGGCGCAGCAGCGAATCATGCAGGCGCGGGTCCTGCAAGACCTGTCTGAACCAGTCGGTGCCGACGAAATAGCGGCTGGACTGATCGAAGATGTCCTGCACCGAATAATTGACCACGGTCATCATCGGAATGATTGCGCTGAATGCCACCAGCAGAAACACCGGCATCACCAGCCACCAGGCCTTGTTGTTCTGCACCTTACGCATGGGGCACCTCACTCGCAGGACCGGCTTCAAGCAGGTAATCGTCGGCATACAGCATCAGCCATTGCCCCGGAAAACTGATCCAGGCCTGGCCTTGCGGCACCGGTTTGTCTTCCTGCAGACGCACTTTCAGCAACTGGCCGGCCAGTTTCAGGGTGATGATCTTGTACGTCCCCAGGTCCTCGACGTAGGTCACATCCGCGCACATCGCGTCGTCGTAAGGCCCGTCCCAGACGTGCACGAACTCCGGGCGAATGCCCACCTTCAGACTTTCCCACGAGGTATTGGCGAGCTTGTGCTGCAGCGATTCAGACAGCGGCAGACGAATATCGGCAAAACCGACCCCACCCGGCTGCGGCGTGACGTCGATCAGGTTCATGCCCGGGCTGCCGATGAAATAACCGACAAAGGTGTGCGAAGGCTTTTCAAACAGTTCGCGAGGTGTGCCGAACTGCACGATTTGCCCGCCATACATCACCGCGATCTTGTCAGCGAAGGTCGAAGCCTCCAGCTGATCATGGGTGACGTAGACCATGGTGATGTTGAACTGCTCGTGAATCTGCTTGAGCTTGCGGCGCAACTTCCACTTCAAGTGCGGGTCGATGACCGTCAGCGGCTCATCGAAAAGGATTGCCGACACGTCATCACGCACCAGACCGCGGCCCATCGAGACCTTTTGCTTTTCATCGGCACTCAGGTTGCGCGCTTTCTTTTTCAGCAACGGTTGCAAGTCGAGTACGTCGGCAATCTCGTTGACCTTGATGAGCACCCGCGCCTCGTCCATGCCCTGATTACGCAGCGGGAAAGCCAGGTTATCGAACACGGTCATGGTGTCGTAGATCACCGGAAACTGGAAAACCTGCGCAATGTTGCGGCGCTCCGGCGGCAGCTCGTTGACCACTTTTGAATCGAACAGTACCTGCCCTTGAGACGGGCTGAGCAAACCCGAAATGATGTTGAGCAATGTCGATTTGCCGCAACCGGACGGCCCGAGCAGCGCGTAAGCACCACCCTGCTCCCAGATGTGGCTCATTTCCCGGATCGCGTAATCCTCGGGGCCAGGGTTGGCGCTATAGCTGTGCGCCAGGTTCTGCAAGCGAATCTCGGCCATCAGGCTACCCTCGCCATACGCAGGCCCGGTGCCTGAATCAGGCCGCCCTGCTGATCGAATACAAATAATTTATGAGTCGGGATGTACACCCGAATCGATGCGTCAACGTCGTAGGCATGCACGCCGGGCAAATGCAGGACCAGCGAGAACAACTCGTTGCGCACGTGCAGGAAGGTTTCCGAACCACTGATTTCAGCCAGTTCCACGGTAACGGCCAGTTCCAGATCGTCATCATTGGAGGGCACCAGGCTCAGGTGACTGGGGCGCACGCCGAAGCGGTATTCACCGTCGCCAACGGCACGTAAATCAACGTTGAGCGGGAAATGTACGAAGTTGGCGAAACTGACCTCGTTGCCTTCAATGCGCCCAGGCATCAGGTTGATCGGCGGTTCGGAGAACAGCTCTGCCGCCAATACGGTCGCTGGCCGGTGATAAACCTCGGGAGTCTTGCCGCTCTGCACCACCCGGCCTTCGTGCAGGATGGTCGTGGTGCCGCCCAGCGCCAGTGCTTCATTGGGCTCGGTGGTGGCGTAAATGGCGATGGTGTGGCGAGCTGCAAACAGTTCGCGCATCTCCTGGCGCAGTTCTTCGCGCAGCTTGTAGTCGAGGTTGACCAGCGGCTCGTCGAACAGAATCAGCTCGGCATCCTTGACCAGCGCCCTGGCCATCGCCGTGCGCTGTTGCTGTCCGCCAGACAATTCGAGCGGGTGGCGTTGCAGGAATTTCTCGATGCGCAGCATCTTCGCGGTTTCCTGCACCCGACTCTGGATCACGTCCCTGGACAGACCCGCCTGGCGCAGCGGCGATGCGATGTTTTCAAACACCGTCATGCTGGGGTAATTGATGAACTGCTGATAAACCATCGAGACGTTGCGCAGACGAACCGGTCGTTGTGTGACATCGACCCCGTTCATCAGCACCCGCCCGCTGTCGGGCTTGTCCAGCCCGGCCATCAGGCGCATCAGGCTGGTTTTACCTGACAGGGTTCGCCCCAGCAGAACGTTGAATGATCCCGGCTCAAAGCTCAGGGAAGCGTCGTCGATCCAGATCTGGCCATCGACTGCGCGACTGACATGCTCCAGCGTGAGTGACATGGCGTGCCCTTTGTTGTTTTTTTCATAAGGGTGAATGCGTGACACTTTGCAGATAGCGACATTCGTGCCAGTTCTGGCACTTTCGCGCAGAAGCCCGAACCAGAGCATTCGCCCGGTTTTACGGCGTCAAACGGGTTTCGCAGCTGAACAAAAATGAACAGAAATATTGAACACTTGAACAAAATGAACATTGACTTTGAGCGAATCTGAACGACACTGGACGGACGTTGCGGGCAAGGATGGTCACGCCGACGGGACCTAAAAACAAAAACAATACGTCATATTCGCAGGCATCCTCATGTCTCAACCCAGCGCTTCGCTTGCTCACGACCTCATCATTCAGGATTCATGGACTCGCTGCCGGGACTTCGGTCTCAGCCATCAGACGCGTCCATCGTTCGGCCAGCTGCCGGGCGCAGAGGTTTCCCGGCTGCTGGAACGCCATCACGGTCTGGTGCAAACCACCCATCAGGAGGTGTTGCCGGTCTATGAAAACATCCTCAGCAACTCCAATTGCCTGATCATGCTGGCCGACACTGATGGCCAGTTACTCAAGTCGTGGGGCAATCAGCGTTTCGTCGAAGCTTCGCAAACCCTGGGCTTCCTGGCCGGAGCCAGTTGGAGCGAACGCGGCACCGGCACCAACGCCATCGGCACGGCGCTGGCCTGCGAACAGGCGATTCATATCGAGCCGGATGAACACTTTCTCAAAGCCAACCGGTTCATGACCGGTTCTGCTTCGCCGATCTTCGATGCCGATCGGCGCATCATTGCCGTACTGGATGTGTCGAGTGACAGCTTCCTTCCCCCTTCGCACACGCTGGGCATGGTCAAAATGATGAGCCAGTCGGTGGAAAACCGCCTGATCCTCGATCAGTTCCGCGACACGCATTTCCAGCTGATCTTCAATACAGCCCTGAACAACCTCGACAGCCAGTGGGCAGGCCTGCTGATTTTCGACGAAAGCGGCCGGATTCTCTGCGCTAATCGCCGCGCCGACAATTTGCTGGGCACCCGGCTTTCTGGTGTCAATATCGAGACGCTGTTCAAGTGCCCGATTCTGCAACTGCTGAGCGAGACGCAAGCGCGCCCCTTCGCGCTGCATGCGTTTGGCAACAATCGCTTTCAATGCCTACTCAAGCGTCCGACTCGCAAGCCGCTCAAGCTGCACAGCGTAAAGCCCGCTCAGGCACCTGTTGCGCCGCGCAGCCTCGATCTGGAGGCGATCAGCCTCGGCGATGCAAGAATCGAGAAAGCCGTGCTCCAGGCGCAGCGCCTGCTGGAAAAAGACATACCGTTGTTGATTCACGGGGAAACCGGGGTGGGCAAGGAAGTGTTCGTCAAAGCGCTGCATCAGGCCGGTTCGCGCGCCAGCGAGCCACTGATCGCGGTGAACTGCGCGGCAATTCCGGCCGATTTGGTCGAGGCCGAGCTGTTTGGCTACGAGAGAGGCGCGTTTACCGGCGCAAACCAGAAAGGCAGCATCGGGCTGATTCGCAAGGCCGATAAAGGCACGCTGTTTCTCGATGAGGTCGGCGACATGCCGATGCCGGTGCAGGCGCGATTGCTACGGGTGTTGCAGGAGCGCTGCGTTCAACCACTGGGCAGCAGCGAGTTGTATCCGGTAGACATACGGCTGATATCCGCCACCAACCGAACCCTGCGTGATCAGGTGCAGACCGGGCATTTTCGTCAGGACCTTTATTATCGAATCAGCGGGCTCAACATCGAATTGCCACCATTGCGCGAGCGCACCGACAAACATGCACTCATCCAGCGTATCTGGGAGCGGCATCGCGACGCGCATCAACGGGCGGGGTTTTCCCGAGAGGTGCTTGAGCTGTTTGAACACCATCCCTGGCCGGGCAATATTCGCCAGCTCAACAGCGTGATTCAGGTGGCACTGGCATTGGCGGACGAGCAGCCGATCAGTGCCGAACACCTGCCGGAAGACTTTCTGCTGGATGTGGGCATGGATGAGGAATGCCGGGAGACGGCGCAAGCCCGTCAATCGCCCTACCGACAGTCGTCGACGCAAGACCTGAGCCACCAGTTGCAGGCCGCGGGCGGAAATATTTCACTGCTGGCCAAACAGTTGGGCGTGAGCCGCAACACGCTGTACAAGCGGTTGCGGGAACAGCGGATTGTTTAGCTTTTGAGCTCGGCAGGCCGCACAGCGAAGATGGGACAAGAACAGCATACCCACGCGGAGCATGGGCACGACAGTGTTTCAGGGATAGTCCTTTATCGTTCCCACGCTCCGCTTGGGAATGCATTTCGTGACGCTCCGCGTCACCCAGTGCAAGCCACTGCGGAGTTCAGGCAGCCTTATCTAATCAGTCCCCCAGACGCCAGGTCGTGCCGCCCTTGCCGTCTTCCAGAAGCACGCCCATGGCGGTGATCTGGTCGCGGATTCGGTCGGACTCGGCCCAGTCTTTGGCTGCACGCGCGGCCAGACGCGCCTGAATCAGCGCTTCTACCTCTGCTGCATCGACCCGCCCTTGCGCGCCTGCGCGCAAAAAGTCGTCGGCTTCCAGCTGCAGCACACCCAGCACGCTGGCCAGTTGCTTCAAACGCGCCGCCAGGCCCGCCGCTGCTGCAACGTCGGTTTCACGCAGGCGGTTGATTTCACGAACCATCTCGAACAGCACTGCGCAGGCTTCCGGTGTACCGAAGTCATCGTTCATCGCGGTGGTGAAACGCTCGACGAACGCCTCGCCACCTGCAGGCTCGGCAGCCGGCAAGCCTTTGAGCGCGTGATAGAAGCGCTCCAGAGCTGCCTTGGACTCGCGCAGGCTGTCTTCGGAATAGTTGATCGCGCTGCGATAGTGGCTCGACACCAACAGGTAACGCACCACTTCCGGGTGGTATTTTTCCAGCACGTCGCGAAGGGTGAAGAAGTTGTTCAAGGACTTGGACATCTTCTCGCCATTGATGCGGATCATCCCGCAGTGTAACCAGGCGTTGGCGTAAGGCTTGCCAGTGGCCGCTTCGCTTTGGGCGATTTCGTTTTCATGGTGCGGAAACTCGAGATCGCTGCCGCCGCCATGAATGTCGAAGGTGTCACCCAGGCAGCAGGTGGACATCACCGAGCATTCGATGTGCCAGCCCGGGCGACCCGCACCCCACGGCGACTCCCAGCTCGGCTCGCCTGGCTTGACGCCTTTCCAGAGCACGAAGTCCAGTGGATCCTGCTTGGACTCGTCCACTTCGATGCGCGCGCCGATGCGCAGGTCTTCAATCTTCTTGCGCGACAGCTTGCCGTAACCCTGAAACTTGCCGACCCGGTAATACACATCGCCGTTGCCCGGCGCGTAGGCATAGCCCTTGTCGATCAGCGTCTGGATCATGGCATGCATGCCGGGGATATGGTCGGTGGCACGCGGTTCCATGTCCGGCTTGAGGATGTTGAGGCGCGCCTCGTCCTCATGCATGGCATCTATCATGCGCGCGGTCAGCGCGTCGAACGACTCGCCGTTGTCACGTGCGCGATTGATGATCTTGTCGTCAATGTCGGTGATATTGCGCACATACGTCAGGTCGTAGCCGCTGAAGCGCAACCAGCGGGTAACCAGGTCGAACGCCACCATGCTGCGGCCGTGCCCCAGGTGGCAGTAGTCGTACACGGTCATCCCGCAGACGTACATGCGCACCTTGTTGCCATCCAGCGGTTTGAATACTTCTTTGCTCTTGGTGAGCGTGTTGTAAATAGAAAGCACTATCTGCCCCTCGGACATCTCAGGTCCAGGAATCCCGCAACGTGACCGTGCGGTTGAAGACTGGTTGACCGGGTTTCGAGTCCTTGATGTCCGCGCAGAAATAACCTTCGCGTTCGAACTGGAAACGGTCTTCCGGTTGCGCATGACCCAATGAAGGTTCGGCACGACAACCGGTCAGCACTTGCAGGGAATCGGGGTTGATGTTGTCCAGGAAGCTCGCGCCGTCTTCGGCTTTTTCCGGGTTGGCTGAGCGGAACAGGCGATCGTACAGACGCACTTCGCATTCAACGCTCTCGGCCGCCGGCACCCAGTGCACCACGCCTTTGACCTTGCGGCCTTCGGGGTTCTTGCCCAGGGTGTCCGGGTCGTAGGAGCAACGCAGTTCGACGATGTTGCCGTCGGCGTCCTTGATCGCTTCGTCGGCACGGATCACATAGCTGCCACGCAGACGCACTTCGCCATTGGGCTCAAGGCGCTTGTAGCCCTTCGGCGGCTCTTCCATGTAATCGTCGCGGTCGATGTAGATTTCCCGCGAAAACGGCAGCTCGCGCATGCCCAGGTCTTCTTTCGGATGGCGCGGCAGCTCCAGCTTCTCGACCTGACCTTCCGGGTAGTTGGTGATCACGACTTTCAGCGGGCGCAGCACGCACATGGCACGCGGGGCGCTGTGGTCCAGATCGTCACGAATGCTGAACTCGAGCATGCCGAAATCGACCACGCCGTCGGAACGGTTGGTGCCGATCATTTCGCAGAAATTGCGAATGGACTTGGGCGTGTAGCCACGACGGCGAAAACCCGACAGCGTCGACATGCGCGGGTCATCCCAGCCGTTGACGTGTTTTTCGTCAACCAGTTGCTTGAGCTTGCGCTTGCTGGTGATGGTGTAGTTCAGGTTCAGGCGCGAGAACTCGTACTGGCGAGGTTTGCACGGCACCGGCAGGTTGTCGAGGAACCAGTCATACAACGGACGGTGGCTTTCGAACTCCAGGGTGCAGATCGAGTGGGTGATCCCCTCGATGGCATCCGACTGGCCGTGGGTGAAGTCGTAGATCGGGTAGATGCACCACTTGTCACCGGTCTGGTGGTGGTGTGCATGACGAATGCGGTACAGAATCGGATCACGCAGGTTCATGTTGGGCGAGGCCATGTCGATTTTGGCGCGCAGTACGCGAGCGCCGTCCTCGAATTCACCAGCCTTCATGCGCGCGAACAGGTCGATATTTTCCTCAACGCTGCGCTCACGGAACGGGCTGTTCTTGCCCGGCTCGGTCAGGGTGCCACGGTATTCGCGGGCCTGCTCGGGGGTCAGATCGTCCACGTAGGCCTTGCCGGCCTTGATCAGCTCGACCGCCCAGTCGTGCAACTGATCGAAATACTGCGAGGCGTAACGCACTTCACCGGCCCACTCGAAGCCCAGCCACTTGACGTCGTTCATGATGGCGTCGATGTATTCCTGGTCTTCCTTGGCCGGGTTGGTGTCATCGAAACGCAGGTGCGTATCGCCACCGAACTCCTTGGCCAGACCGAAATTCACGCAGATCGACTTGGCATGACCAATGTGCAGGTAGCCATTGGGCTCCGGCGGAAAGCGCGTGATGATTTTGCTGTGTTTGCCCGAGTCCAGGTCTGCCTGCACGATCGGACGCAGGAAGTTGGTCGGTACGGCTGGGCCTGCCTTTGAATGGGCAGCGGGTTCTGGAGTGGGCTTGCTCATAGGATCCTTGGACATACGTGCGCGGCCAGGGTAGGCCGACTAAATCAAAGCGCTTATCATAGCCGAAGCTGTCAAGCCCCTGACAACAGACTGCACATTTGAGGTCATAAAAGCTGCAAAAGCGCTGAAAAATGTTACCTCGCCTGTAAACTGCGCGTCAGGGTCATAATGTGCCCACTCATGCATGACTAGAGAGCGACTTTCCACATGTCCAAAGTAAAGCTGACCACCAACCACGGCGACATCGTTCTGCAGCTGAACGCAGAAAAAGCGCCACTGACTGTAGCCAACTTCATCGAATACGTTAACGCCGGCCACTATGAAAACACTGTTTTTCACCGTGTGATCGGTAATTTCATGGTCCAGGGCGGCGGTTTCGAGCCTGGCATGAAAGAAAAGAAAGACAAGCGCCCGAGCATCCAGAACGAAGCTGACAACGGCCTGCCGAACAAGAAGTACACCGTTGCAATGGCCCGCACCATGGAGCCGCATTCGGCTTCTGCGCAGTTCTTCATCAACGTGGCTGACAACGCCTTCCTGAACCACAGCGCCAAGACCACTCAGGGCTGGGGTTATGCGGTATTCGCCGAAGTGATCGAAGGCACTGACGTCGTCGACAAGATCAAGGGCGTCCCTACCGCCAGCAAAGCCGGTCACCAGGATGTACCGGTAGAAGACGTGATCATCGAGAAAGCCGAGATCGTTGAGTGATACTGCTGATCTCCGATCTGCACCTTGAGCAGGAGCGCCCGGACATTACCCGGGCGTTTCTGGCTCTCCTCGCTGGTCGTGCCCGTACGGCCGAAGCGTTGTATATCCTCGGGGATTTCTTTGAAGCCTGGATCGGTGACGACGCCATGTCGCCGTTCCAGCGTTCGATCTGCCAGGCCCTGCGCGAACTGAGCGACAGCGGCACACGAATTTTTCTGATGCACGGTAACCGTGACTTCATGCTCGGCAAGGGTTTCTGCAAGGCAGCAGGCTGCACGCTGTTGAGCGACCCCAGCGTCGTGCAGTTGAACGGTGAGCCGGTGCTGTTGATGCACGGCGACAGCCTGTGCACGCGCGATGAAGGTTATATGCGGATGCGCCGCTACCTGCGCCACCCGTTGACGTTGTTCATATTGCGTCATCTGCCGTTGAGCACCCGCCATAAACTGGCGCGCAAGCTGCGCAACGAAAGCCGCGCCCAGACGCGCATGAAAGCCAACGACATTGTCGATGTGACGCCGGACGAAGTGCCGAGGATCATGCAGCAGTTCGGTGTGCGCACGCTGGTCCACGGCCACACTCACCGCCCGGCGATTCACAAATTGCAGATTGGCGATCAGTCGGCAAAACGTATCGTGCTGGGTGACTGGGACCGTCAGGGCTGGGTGCTGCAGGTCGATGAACAGGGGATGAATCTCGGCTCGTTCGACTTTGTGCCGGAGACGGTTGCGTTGCTGAACTGACGGCACGAAAAGTGGGGCTTTGATGATTATCTCCCCCGCGCTCAGCGTTAGACACAAATCTAACTGACTATCGTGCCGATGCTCCGCGTCGGCATGCCGTTCTGGACGCTCTGCGTCGCACGGCGGTTCGGCGAGGTCAGTGATGTTTGTTTACGGCTCGAGGCACCTTTTCGCCCCTCGGCGACCTACTTTGATGGGGCCAAAGTAGGCAAATGTATGGTCAGCCCACCTCCTGCAATCGCAGTTCGATGAGCGGTAAAGCATGCTTGCGCTAATGTATCCGGGCTCATTCTGGGCAATTTCGCTGCCCGGCCCTTGATGAGTATTCGCCGCCTTACTGTCCTCAAAAATCCCTAAAGCCTCGAAGGCTGCTTTGCCTATCAGGTTTTCAGTCTGGCCATGAGCTGTTTATCGTCATCATCACTGCGTCGCAAAAGCCGGTACGCCTATGTCCTACTCAGATCATTGATGCGTTGTAAGTGCTACCTCGTCTGAGCACCGCCCATACGATTCTTGCCAGCTTGTTCGCTAAAGCACATGCCACCTTGTTCGGATGCTTGCGTGCCAACAAGTCTCTTACCCACTGCCCAAGGGCATCATCGCGGCGTTCTATTCGAATCATGAGCGCTCGAGAACCTTGCACCAACAGGGTTCGCAGGTGCCTGTCACCTCGCTTGCTGATACCCAGCAATACGGGTCTCCCGCCTGTAGAGAACTGTCTGGGAACCAGCCCCAGAAAAGCGGAAAGGTCTCGTGAGGCTCGAAAATTGGAAGCGTCACCCAGATCCGCTACAAATGCGCTGGCGGTAATAGGACCAATGCCAGGAATCGTCATCAAGCGTGTACCAGCATCGTCTTGCGCCAGTTGCTGCTTGATTTGCGCATCACAGGCCTTTATTTCGGTATCAAGGCGATGAATATCCTCCAGCAAATGCTCCATGACCCTTTTGAACTGCAGCGGCAGGTCGCTACGTGAATCGTCAATCAGCTCAGGCACTTTGGCGATCGCTGCCTTGGTGGCTGGCAAGGCAATTCCGAACTCAAGCAAAAAACCATGCACCCTGTTGATGGCTTCAGTACGGTGGCAAACCAGTGACTCGCGAAGACGATGTTGTACAGAAAGTACCTGCTGCTCCACAGTCTTGACGGCAACGTAATGAGTACGTGGTCTGGAGGCCGCCTCGCATATAGCTTCGGCATCGATGAAGTCATTCTTGTTGCCCGTCACGTAGGGCTTCACATGTTGCGGAGCAATCAACTTCACCCGGTGCCCCAGCGAGGCGAGTTTCCTGGCAAGCCAGTGAGAGCCACCGCACGACTCCATTGCAATGGTGCAGGGTTCAATCTGAGCCGCAAACTGCAGAAGGCGATTGCGATTGAAGCACTTGCGTAATACTTGGTGGCCGCCTGCATCATGGCCTATGAGGTGAAAACTGTTTTTACCAATGTCGATGCCTAAGAGCTTGAGGCCGTTTTTCATGAGTGATCTCCTCGACGTTAGAGAGAAACCCGGAAAGTGTAGACACTCCGGGTTTCTCGGATCGGGCTGACCATCTCATTACCCCTGGCTCCGTTTCCGGCCCGACTTCGTCGGGTTCCTTCGCCCTGACACTGATCCGGGGGTCGCTGCAACGGGCCATCCTTGGCCCGGTGCAGCTAACTCGGCATCCTTGCCGAGTTCCCCCCGGATCAGTGTCAGGGCTCAGCCGTCACTTACGTCGCAATCTGCGTCGTCAGTGCCATCGTGATCGAAAAGCAGATCTAAAGCAGTTAAAGCAGTCACAACTGCATGCGACCCCATTGGCACGAGAAACCCTTCTCAATGCCCGCCCCCCGCCGCCGGCCCGGCCTTCGCGCCGAATGGGGGTTTGGCCAGCCAGACCAGCAGGATCAGGCCCGCGAATATCCAGCCCAGCAGGTAGAAGTAGTCCACCGTGGACATCATGTAGGCCTGGGCGTTGAGGGTGCGCTCCAGTTGCGCGTAGGCCTGTGGGCTGGCGCCGCCAAGACTGTCGAGGGCGTGGCGGGTGGTGGGGTCGAATGTGCTGATGTTTTCGCTCAGGTAAGCGTGATGCTGGTTCGCGCGACGGATCCAGATCCAGGTGGTCAGCGACGCCGCGAAGCTGCCGCCCAGGGTCCGCAGAAATGTCGCCAGCCCCGAACCATCGGCGATCTGGTCCGGCGGCAGGTCGGAGAGCAGAATACTCAAGGTCGGCATGAAAAACAGCGCCACACCAATGCCCATGAACAGTTGCACCATCGCCACGTGCTCAAAATCCACATCAGTGTTGAAACCGGCACGCATGAAGCAGCTCAGCCCCATCGCCAGAAACGCCAGCCCTGCCAGCAGACGCAGGTCGAACTTGTGCGCGTACTTGCCGACAAACGGCGACATCAGTACCGGCAGAATGCCGATCGGCGCTACCGCCAGCCCCGCCCAGGTGGCGGTGTAACCCATTTGTGTCTGCAACCACTGCGGCAGAATCAGGTTGATGCCGAAAAACCCCGAATAGCCGCCGATCATCACCAGCGTACCAATACGAAAGTTACGGTAGGCAAACAGCCGCAGGTTGACGATCGGATGCTTGTCGGTCATTTCCCAGATCACGAAAAACGTCAGTGCGACCAGTGAAATCAACGAGCCGAACAGGATGAAATTCGACTCGAACCAGTCCAGATCATTGCCTTTGTCGAGCACCACTTGCAGCGACCCGACGCCGACGATCAGGGCCAGCAAGCCAATGTAGTCCAGCGGTTGACGAGCAGTGCTTACCGGCCGTTTAGCCATCTGCGAGCGCACCACCAGCACGGCGAACAGGCCGATCGGGATGTTGATGAAAAAGATCCATGGCCAACTGTAACTGTCGGTGATCCAGCCACCGAGAATCGGCCCGGCGATGGGCGCAACCACCGTGACCATCGCCAGCAACGCCAGCGCCATCCCCCGCTTTGCAGGCGGGTACACCGCGATCAGCAGGGTCTGGGTCATCGGATAGAGCGGCCCGGCAACCATGCCCTGCAAGGCCCGAAACCCCACCAGCTCTGGCATCGACTGAGAGATTCCGCACAGAAACGACGCCAGCACGAACAGAATGGTGGCCCACAGGAACAGTTTGACCTCGCCAAAGCGACGGCTGAGCCAGCCGGTCAACGGCAAGGCAATGGCGTTGCTGACCGCGAACGAGGTGATCACCCAGGTGCTCTGCTCCGAACTGACCCCCAGATTACCGGCGATGGTCGGCAGCGCTACGTTGGCAATCGTGGTGTCGAGCACCTGCATGAATGTCGCCAGCGACAGACCGATGGTGCAGAGCAACAAGCTGGGCGGAGTAAAAGAAGCGGGGGCATTGTTGCTCATCGCAAATTCCTGAAAACAAGTGCGGTTCAGCGCTGCGCGGATGTCTTGCCGCTGGCAGCACTGTTCTCGTGAATCAGGCGAGTGATCAGCGCATCGGCATCGGCCAGTTGCTCGGCGTACACCTGGGTGCTGAACGCCGCCTGTTTGCGCGGCTGCTGCGCCAGTACCGGACCGCTCTGATCGTGCAGATTGACCTCGACCGTGGTCGACAGGCCAATGCGCAGCGGGTGCTGAGCCAGCTCTTCGGGGTTGATGTGCACGCGGACCGGTACACGCTGGACGATCTTGATCCAGTTACCGGTAGCGTTCTGTGCAGGCAACAGCGCGAAGGCACTGCCGGTGCCGGCGCCCAGGCTGTCGATGGTGCCGCTGTATTTCACATCACTGCCATACAGGTCGGAGCTGATTTCCACGGGCTGGCCGATGCGCATCTTGCCCAGTTGGGTTTCCTTGAAGTTTGCATCGATCCACAACTGGTCCAGCGGGATGACGGCCATGGTCGCGGTGCCCGGCTGAATACGCTGGCCCAGTTGCACGCTGCGTTTGGCCACGTAACCGGTGACCGGCGCTACCAGCGTGCTGCGTGCATTGGCCAGAAAGGCCTGACGCAACTGGGCGGCAGCCGCCTTGACGTCAGGGTGTGAGGACACCACCGTGTCATCGACCAGCGCCACGCTGGTGCTCAACTGCTGCTGAATGTTGTTCAACGCACTTTGCGCGCTGGTCAGGCTGTCTCGGGCGTGCGACAGCTCTTCCTGCGAAATCGCACCGCCCGCTGCCAGGCTGCGACGACGGCTGTAGTTGTCCTGCGCGGTCTGCACGGCAGTGCGCTGTGCGGCCAGTTGCGCTTTCATGCCATCGACATTGCTGTAAAGGCCACGCACCTGCCGCACGACCTTGCCCAGATTGGCCTCGGCACTTTGCAGTGAAACCGCTGCGTCGCTCGGATCGAACTGCAGCAGAACCTGCCCTTCGTGGACCAGATCGCCATCATCGGCGCCGATACTGATGACCGTGCCGGTGACCAACGGCGTGATTTCAACCACGTTGCCATTCACGTAGGCATCGTCAGTCTCCTCACTCCACTGGCCATAAAAATGGTACCAGCCCCAGAGGGCCAGACCGCACAGCACAACGATGATCGCCAGCCCGGTGAGCAGCAATTTGCGTTTGCCGGAATTCGGTTTTTTTTCCTGTGACGCTGCAGATGTGTTTTCAGTGGCGGCAGTGTCCATGACGATTACCTTGTAGTCAGCGACGGTGGGACAGTTGCCAATGCCCGTTCAGGGCCGTGGTCGGCGAGCAGGCTCGCCATGTCGTACCGTTCAGCTTTTGGCTTTGGGAGTGAAGCTCAAGCGAGTCAGCGTGATGTGGTCATCTGCGGCCACCAGCACTTTGGTGAGAATCCGTTGCAGGGTCGCAACCTCCTCCGCGTCCAGCGTGGCGAAAATCTCGTTCATGGCATCGGCACCGATCTGCGGCAACAGGTCGCTGAGGGTCTGCCCTTGTTCGGTGAGCACCAGACGTACCTGACGACGATCGGTCGCCGAGCGCGTCCGCGCAATCAGGCCTTTTTGCTCCAGACGGTCCAGCATGCGGGTCATCGAACCGCTGTCCAGCGACAGGTGCCGACACAATTCCACCGGCGTATCGCTGGAAAACTGGGAAATGATGATCAGCACCTTGAACTGCGCAAATGTCACGTCATAAGGCAGCAGGTACTTATCCAGCATGCGGTCCTTCAGCGCGTTGGTGCGGCCGACCAGCAGCCCGATCAGGCTGGAATCGAAATTCTCGGAGCTGAAATGTTTCAAGGTTTCACCCGGATAGCTGCCTAGGCAGTGATTACAAAATATTACTGCCTAGGCAGCCATTGTCAAAGCATTTATTAGCTTGCTTACTAAAAGCGCAAAAAAAACGACCGCTGGTGAGGCGGTCGTTTTTTGAGGTGTTACGAACATCAGGCGGCGGCAGATACGCCAGTTGGTACGCCACTGTGAAAGCGGAATTCTTCGTCGGGGCTCTCGATCAGCTCGCGCTCGGCCAGGCGGATTTCCTCGATCTTGGCGTCTACGTCAGCCTTGTCGCCATAGCTGTAAGCCAGCTTCAGATAATCCTGAAAATGCCGCGCTTCGGACTTGAGCAAACCGCCGTAGAACTTGGCCAGCTCTTCATCCAGATGCGGCACCAGGGCAGCAAAACGCTCGCAAGAACGCGCTTCGACGATGGCACCCACGATCAACGCGTCGGTCAGCCGGTACGGGTTGTGATTGCGCACGAGTTTGCGCAGCGCTCCGGCGTAACGCGCCGAGCTGATGTTGGCCATCGGGATCTGGCGCTTTCTGATGATGCTGATTACCTGCTCGAAATGGCGCAGTTCTTCGCGGGCCAGGCGCGACATCTTGCTAAGCAGATCGAACTTGTCGTTGTACTGGAACATGAACTGGAACGCCGCCCCTGCGGCCTTCTTCTCGTTGTTCGCATGATCGATCAGCAGGATGTCCAGGTTGCGCAGTGCAGCCTGGACCCAGCTGTCGGGTGTGCGGCAGAGCAGAAAGGCTTCGATTTCAGGGATCGGGTACATAAGCTCACAGATGACAGAGAGGCAAAGCGCGGCATTATACGAGCAGCAACAGGGACTCGCGACACAAAAGCACAAACACCCGCTCAGGCGCCGAATGCATCCTTCAGAAAGCCCGGTGCGATGTAGCGCTGGTAGTGCGCCTCGGACAGCAGGAAGAATTCGCGGTCGATCGCGTCGCGCAGCTCCGGCAGCGTCCAGTTGCGAAACTCCGGCAACAGCACAAACCCGTAGGCCTCGACCTGGCTGATGACCCGCGCGCCGCGGGCGATCAGTTGATAGGCCCAGCAGTACTCGGATTGATGCGGCACGAAGCGGATTTTGCGCTGAGTGAGCTGCGCACGCAGCTTGCCAGCATCGAAAACTTCAAGCTTGGCGGTCATCACCTGAACCAGCAATTGTTCCAGACGCAACCAGACGGCTCTTTTTTCGTCTTCGTTGTAGCCGTTCCAGTGGATGACCTCGTGGTGGAACCGCTTGCAGCCACGGCACACTAGATCCCCGTAAACAGTGGAGCAAAGGCCGACGCAGGGTGTCTTGATGATGTAATCGGGCATGTCAGGCAGGACTGGGGAAGGCGAAACAAGCGCGTATGTTAGCCCTTTGTCTAAGCAAGTTCACCCCCGAAGATGTAGGGGCTAACTTACCTTTAGCGAAGTTTTGGCGTAGAATCAGCGAGCCTTTTAAAGGCGCCAATGTCCGTTGGAAGCTGTTTTCAAAGCGTCACGAGCACAGTCAGGTTAACCCCGCATTGCGGCGTCGACGGGCCATTCCCTCATCAAGAATGGCCGTGTCGACCGTCCCTCCCCCCGTTCTGCAGGCGTAAAACTTTGAAAACAGCTTCTGTTAGGAATCGCCGACACCCTGCCAACAAGGCTCAATAAGCCTTGCGTGGGTGCGTACGATTTCTGGATGAGCGTCCCGGACACCCATTTGGGACCACTGATGAGGGTTAATACTGTGCTTGAAGCCTACCGTAAACACATCGAAGAGCGTGCCGCCCAGGGTATCGTGCCCCAGCCGCTTAACGCCGAACAAACCGCAGGCCTGGTCGAGCTGCTGAAAAATCCCCCGGCTGGCGAAGAAGCTTTCCTTGTCGACCTGATCACCAATCGCATTCCACCGGGTGTTGACGAAGCTGCCTACGTCAAGGCCGGTTCCCTGTCTGCCCTGGCCAAGGGCGAAGCCACTTCTCCCCTGATCGACAAAAAGCGCGCAACCGAGCTGCTGGGCACCATGCAGGGCGGCTACAACATCGTCACACTGGTCGAACTGCTCGACGACGCCACGCTGGCCCCGGTCGCCGCCGAACAACTCAAGCACACTCTGCTGATGTTTGATGCCTTCCACGACGTCGCCGAAAAAGCCAAGAGCGGCAACGCTCACGCCAAGGCTGTCGTGCAGTCCTGGGCTGACGGCGAGTGGTTCAAGAAGCGCCCGACCCTGGCCGACAAGATCAGCCTGCGCGTCTTCAAGGTGACGGGCGAAACCAACACTGACGACCTGTCCCCGGCACCCGATGCCTGGTCGCGCCCGGACATCCCGCTGCACGCTCTGGCCATGCTGAAAATGGCCCGTGACGGCATCGTTCCGGACGTACAGGGCTCCATCGGCCCCATGAAGCAGATCGAAGAAATGCGCGGCCAGGGCTTCCCTATCGCCTACGTCGGTGACGTGGTCGGTACAGGTTCTTCGCGTAAATCGGCAACCAACTCGGTGCTGTGGTTCTTCGGCGACGACGTTCCTTACGTGCCGAACAAGCGTGCCGGTGGTTTCTGCTTCGGCACCAAAATCGCTCCGATCTTCTATAACACCATGGAAGATGCTGGCGCTCTGCCAATCGAATTCGATGTCTCGAACATCAACATGGGCGACGTGATCGACGTTTACCCTTACGAAGGCAAGGTCTGCAAGCACGACAGCGACGAAGTCATCACCACCTTCGAAATGAAGACCCCGGTGCTGCTCGACGAAGTTCGCGCTGGCGGCCGTATCCCGCTGATCATCGGTCGCGGCCTGACCAGCAAGGCGCGCGCCGAACTGGGCCTGCCGGCATTCGACCTGTTCAAGACCCCGGACCAGCCAGCCGAAAGCACCAAGGGTTTTACCCTGGCGCAGAAGATGGTCGGCAAGGCGTGCGGCGTAGCCGGTATCCGTCCTGGCACCTACTGCGAACCGAAAATGACCACCGTCGGTTCCCAGGACACCACTGGCCCGATGACCCGCGACGAGTTGAAAGACCTGGCCTGCCTGGGTTTCTCGACCGACCTGGTCATGCAGTCGTTCTGCCACACCGCTGCCTATCCAAAGCCGATCGACGTCAAGACACACCACACGCTGCCTGACTTCATCATGACCCGTGGCGGCGTATCGCTGCGGCCGGGCGACGGCATCATCCACAGCTGGCTGAACCGCATGCTGCTGCCGGACACCGTCGGCACCGGTGGCGACTCGCACACCCGTTTCCCGATCGGCATCTCGTTCCCGGCCGGTTCCGGCCTGGTAGCGTTCGCCGCGGCCACCGGCGTCATGCCGCTGGACATGCCCGAGTCGATTCTGGTTCGCTTCAAGGGCAAGCTGCAACCTGGCATCACCCTGCGTGACCTGGTTCACGCCATTCCTTACTACGCGATTCAGGCTGGCCTGCTGACCGTAGAGAAGAAAGGCAAGAAGAACGCCTTCTCCGGTCGCATTCTGGAGATCGAAGGCCTTGATAACCTGAGCATCGAACAGGCTTTCGAGCTGTCCGACGCCTCGGCCGAACGTTCGGCTGCCGGTTGCACCATCAAGCTGGCCAAAGAGCCGATCATCGAATACCTGAACTCGAACATCACCCTGCTGCGCTGGATGATCGAACAGGGTTACGGCGATCCGCGCACCCTGGAGCGTCGTGCTCAGGCGATGGAAGCCTGGGTGGCCAACCCTGAACTGCTCGAAGCCGACGCAGACGCCGAGTACGCTGAAATCATCGAAATCGACCTGGCCGACGTCAAAGAGCCTGTGCTCTGCGCGCCGAACGACCCGGACGATGCCCGCCTGCTGTCTTCGGTACAGGGCGAGAAAATCGACGAAGTGTTCATCGGTTCGTGCATGACCAACATCGGCCACTTCCGCGCTGCGGGCAAGTTGCTGGAACAGGTCAAAGGCCAGTTGCCGACGCGTCTGTGGCTGTCGCCGCCGACCAAGATGGATGCTCACCAGCTTACCGAAGAAGGCTACTACGGCATCTACGGCAAAGCAGGCGCACGCATGGAAATGCCGGGCTGCTCGCTGTGCATGGGTAACCAGGCGCGCGTCGAGCCGAATTCGACTGTCGTCTCGACATCGACCCGTAACTTCCCGAACCGTCTGGGTGACGGCGCGAACGTCTACCTGGCCTCGGCCGAGCTGGCGTCCGTCGCTTCGATTCTGGGTCGCCTGCCGACCGTCGAAGAGTACATGGGCTACGCCAACCAGATCGACACAATGGCCGCGGACGTGTACCGCTACCTGAGCTTCGATCAGATCGCCGAGTTCCGTGAAGCCGCTGCAAACGCCAACATCCCGGCGCTGCAAGTGTAATCACGGAATCAAGCATTGAGAGAACCCTGACCTTATAGTATTCCCGCAAGGAGGAATACAGAGGTCGGGGGACTTTGAGTCAACTCACTTGAACACCCCTCTTATGGGGTGTTTTTTTGTCCCTGAACATTGACGTCATGCCGTCATGCCGTCATGACAGATCAGGCGTTTTCAAGACAAATGCCAGGGTCACGAAACGTCCAGAATCAACGCCGACTTCACGTAAACGATGTGAGAGGCGCCGATCAATCCAGGTCGCTGGTGACTTTACCAATGGCCCCCACAACCTGCCTGGCCCCCTGCTGAATATCCGCCATCGCCGTACCTGCCTGCTCCGCCAGCCCCAGCAACCGATCAGCCTGATCTCGACTGCACTGAACCTGGGTTGCTGCTTGATCAGCCAACCCGCGATTCTCTCGTACCACGCCGGTGATCTCTTTCGTGGCGGTGCTGGTGCGGCCAGCAAGTTTACGCACCTCATCCGCAACGACCGCAAAACCACGCCCGTGTTCGCCCGCTCGCGCCGCTTCGATGGCAGCATTGAGCGCGAGAAGATTTGTTTGAGCAGCAATCGAGCCAATAGTATCGACAATGGACCCGATCAATAGCGCCTGAGATTTAAGTGCCGTCATGCTGTCGGTTACCGAGGCCATCTGTTGCGAAATCGTTTGCACGGCGATGACTGAGTCACCCACTAGGTCCATACCTCGATGCGCTTTCACATCGGTATCAAGTGAGACCTCGTAAGCCATATCTGCTGCCTGTTTGACCCTATCAGCTTTCTCCACCTGCCCGGTCACGACACTGGCGAACTTTGCGACTTTATAAACCTGGCCTGAAGCATCTTTTATGGGATTGTAGGTAGCCTCCAACCACACCACCCGGCCGCGTTTATCCAGACGACGAAATCGCCCTGCGACGAACACTCCCTCACTCAACGATTTCCAGAACTTGGCATATTCCGCAGAGGCCGCGTCCTCGTCCAGGCAAAACAATCGGTGGTGCTTGCCCTCGATTTCCGCGAGGCTGTACCCCATGGTCTCGATAAATGGCTTGTTGGCATACAGAACTGTACCGTCGAGGCTGAACTGTACGATCGCTGTCGAGCGGTTCAGTGCGCATAACAGTTCAATGCTTTCCTGCTCATCCCTCGTCAGAATCGGCGCGAGACAGCCATAGCACTGGAATGTGCAGTCCGACAAAGCTATCCAACAGGTACTGAGCGTTACAATCCGGCCATCAGCGGCGGTGTAGCGCATCTGCTCATCGGCCATCAGGCTTGGCGAAAATACGCCGTGTGGTTCAGCAAGGATGTCGCCGATCTCTACGCCCGGCAGTTCATCCAACAAGTAACCGAGCGTCTGGGCAAACCGGTGGTTGGCAGAAATGATCCGGCCGGCCTGATTGATATGTACTGACAGAAAAACCGATTCGAGGCGGGCGCACATGACTTGCAATGCAATCAACTCTTCCTCGCAGGCAAGCAAGGCATTCTTGATACGACGATTAAACACACTAGACTCCGGTCTTGACGATTATAATTTCAAGAAAAACGGACGGCCCCATGAATTAAGCCACCTCCGTTATGCAACCTTCAAAGAACCGCTGAAACCGAAAAACTACTCACCCGACAAAGAACCTGCTGCGCAGAGTCTGTTGCGCTTGCTGCCGTACTCCATGCCCAGTTCCATACTGACCCGCGCCACGGAAAAATAGATTGCCATGATTTTTCGGACGAGATCAATGAACGCAGGAAGCAGTTCAACCTGATGTTTGCGGCATTTGAAATAGCCGCGTAACTCGCCTTCTTTGACCATTCGTATGATATGAGTTTTGGACACCCCCAGACGTGCCGAGAGTTCAACATACGTCGCGGCTTTGTAGCCGACCTTCAACGGTCCGTTCCTCAGGCTATCCGAGTACAGTGCAAGCATCGGCAAGTGACCGCCATCCCGGTTGATCATCCACCTTGCTTCAGGCAATCGCTGGTCGAGGGTCCCGTTTGCGTACAACACCCTGGCAATGCCATGAAAGTAAGAAGGCACAACATCTTCTGGTATACCGGCGCCTACGAGCCCTCGTTCATACGGTGCGACAATCTGCGAGGGCAGCACATATGAATCAATCATTTGTCTGACCTCGCACACGGCCCGATCCGTCAATTTGAAAACACGCTGCCGCTCATCTTCATCATGGAGTCGAACCTGCATATAGCCCGCGCTCAATAAAAAGGAAAAATAGGTATCCAGGCTGTTGCGCGACATATAACCACGTGCCTGACAGAACGCTTTCACTCTAGACAGAGGAACCCTATCGTCCGCAAACATGAAACTTAACAGCGAGAGGGTGACGATAAACCTGTCGTACTTCAACAGCTTCTTATAGAAGAGCGGCTTGCGTCGATAGCTCTCCATGACCAAGTCATAATGCAGAAGAATGGCCTCATCCATATCGCCTTGAAATATAGAAGAGCGAGTTTCTTCCACACACGCCAGCAAGTCAGGTTCATTCATCGGTGCCCAACAGACCTCCTACGACCACCGCCTCAGTATAGGCGTATCCGATCAGTATGAATTTTCACCCCAAAAATGTTTTATTTAGATACCGGCCTTGAATGACCATCAACTTTTCAGGGACGCCCTACCGCTACTTTTTTGATCAGGAACGGTCAGTCGCACGCCCGCATTTTCGATGACGGCCATCATGAGCGAGTCTGAAAGCGACAGGGGCCTGAGCGCAGCCCGACCTTTGATCTCATGGCCTGACGCCGAACTGCTCTACCCGATCAACTGCCCTTGGTCGTCCATGGTTTCCTCTGAGCCGGGCTTTGTACGAAAAGTGGCTGCGCTCGGTGGTGCTGCGTTAAAAACAGGCTCGAGCGCGAGTCCGATCGGAATGCTCATCTACAACCCGTAGAGTCGAACGCGACCCCGGCCGTTCCTCACCTGTTTTTGCCTTGCCTGACCTTCGCCCGCCGACTTTTCGTACATAACCTAAAACCTGTCTGTACATATATTTTTCACATTCAAATGGCTATAGTGACGGCCCTTGTTGGGGAGTAGCCTGTTCGTGACCCCGGTCACTGAGCGTTCGTATCAACATTCTCGGCAGCATGCCGTGGTACGAACACCTTCTGGTTGGCGAGACCAACGATGCATCCATGCCTAAAGTCGGGCGTGTGGTTGCGTCGTTGACTCATAGCCCGACTGGATATAACCGTGAACCCGATTTCCCTCCTCTTTCTCGCGCTTGCCATGTCCACGGACGCCTTTGCTGCGGCCCTGGGTAAAGGAGCAAGCCTGCACAAACCGCGCTTTATCGAAGCGCTTCGTACCGGCCTGATATTCGGCGCCATCGAAACCATCACCCCGGTGATCGGTTGGGGCATCGGTCAAGTGGCGGCCCGCTTCGCTGAAAGCTGGGACCACTGGATCGCCTTCACGCTGCTGCTGGTGCTCGGCCTGCACATGATCTACAACGGCCTCAAGCATGACCACGAAGAGGAGCAGGAAAAACCCGGCTCACACTCCTTCTGGATTCTTGCCGTGACCGCCTTCGCCACCAGTATCGATGCACTGGCGGTTGGCGTGGGCCTGGCGTTTGTCGACGTTAATATCATGGTCGCTGCGCTGGCTATCGGCCTGGCCACGACCGTAATGGTTACCATCGGCGTAATGCTCGGTCGCGTACTCGGCACCATGGTCGGCAAGCGTGCTGAAATCGTTGGCGGTATCGTGCTGATCGTGGTTGGCACAACAATTCTGTACGAGCATCTGACTGCGGCGGCCTGATTGAGGGCCCGAGACCTACAAACGCAGAATCGAGTAGGGGGCGGGGTCACACCCGCCGTCCTCTCACACCACCGCCCCCCCCCCGGCCAGCCAGATCCTTTCAGGCACTAAGATTTGTTACCACTACGACGATGTCACTCACCACAGCCAGAAATAAAGATGACATCTCGATCAGATTCTCAGGGCACTTCGCGAAAATCAAGACTTCTCCTACAGACCGCCTTTCACGTTTCCGTTAGCCTCCCATGCGTCAACTAAACGCTGATTATTGTCTAAGGATCAAAGACACAAGGACGGCCTGCAATGATTTCTTCAGCTCGATTAGGCGACAAGCACGCCTGCCCAGTGCCGGGTCACGGTACAACACCGATCGCTTCTGCATCCGGTGACGTCAACATCAACGGCCTGGGCGCGGCACGCGTGGGTGATACCTGTGGGTGCGGGGCGGTCATCACTTCGGGTTTCCCCTCTATTCAAGTGAATGGCCGTCCTATGGCCCACCTGGGAAGCCCAACCAGTCACGGCGGGACAATCATCACGGGCTCCAATAATGTTGGTGGCGGCTTCGTCATGGGTGACGCTGGACGCGCGACCATTATTAACTTCATGGCGCTGGGGGCCTTCCGGCCAGACGGTTCCGTGGACGACGAGAAGATGGCGACCTTGTTGGCTGATCCGAAGCTCACGGAGAAAGCCTTGGCGGCGAACACTTTGGTTGAGCCTGGGGCTGCCGGTAAAGAGTCAGAGGCGAAGCCTGAGCCAAAAGCGGAAACCTTTGTTTGCAAAGATCCCGACAGGATGGAAGAGCTGGCGACCTACATTGCTGGCGAGATGAACACCAACATCAACAGCCCAGAAGTTCGGCAGATGAGAGACCTCAATAGCTTCGATGCGGCTGCAAAGATGAAGGAGTATGAGGCGCTTCCATTTTACTTGCGCCTTGGTCCCGGCCCGGATTTCTACAGCATGGCGGCCGGCATGCAAGCCAAGGCTTTTGCCATCTGGGCAGAGCGTGTTGGTCAGAATCGCCCGTGGGACCACAAGCCGATCATCCGTCGAACAATTGGTGGGATTTGGCACAAACAAGGCAAGTACGATTATTTTTATGACATCTGGTCTAACGTCCATTACGGATATGTGGGCATGGCTGGGGGTCTTTCCGAAAGCGTTCTATTGGATGGCGCCGGAGCCGAGCAGATAATTTCAGACGCCGGACGGAAGGTTGATGAGGTGTTTACAAAGCCTAAGGCTCAATGGGAGCTACCCGGTCCGAACCGCTCCGGTGATGTCGATGGCCTGAGGGCTTGGGATGATGCTCCCGACCGAATATCTATTAGCATTGGGGTGAAGCTCTATCAACAACATCCCAACGGAGGCATCACGGCCAAGATGATCATGGACGAAGTGCTTGCAGTACCGCCCCAGGCATGGGGTAAAGGGGTCCAAATACATGCCTGTTCCTAAACCCAAGATCCGATATGGCCGTTGGATGCTTCTTCTACTCGTCATCCTTCCTGTGGCTTTTTGGTATTTTGCCTCTCCGGTCGTTGCGGTCAATTTTTCTCCGAATAGCAAGGAAGAGTTTCGATATGTGTGGAACACTCAGGACAGAATCCACAGGGGCGATATCAGGCACGGCGGCTCAGCCGTTGAGTTCAGCTACATATTCCCTGATAAGGACTTCTTCATGATGTTCGATTGGTGGACCGATAAGGGTTTCAAACGGTGCATCGACATCACGCCAAAATGGGGAAGTACGATAGACATTTATCTTGATGATATCGGCAGGATAGACACGGCGAAAACGGCGCCTGACGTCATTGCTCGCCTGAAACGGTGTGTGGGGCGACCAGACCCCTTCCGACCTTAACCGGCACTCCAGAACCGTAAGTGTCCAAACGTTATGGTCCCCGAGGCGTGCCCATATCCCCGAATTCACTGGGGTTGGCGCGACGAGCCCTCAAGCTATTGGCGCAGCAAATGGCGCTGCTGCAATGGCGATTTGGACTGAGCGTGTCGGGCAGTATAAGGATTGGGACCGCAAGCCGAAAATTCATAAGAAGTTCGGTTGGTATTACCACAAGCAAGGAGAGTACGGGTATTTTTATGATATTTGGTCTAACATTTACTACGGTTATGTTGGCCGCGCAGGGGGGCTTTCAGAAAGCGTGCTTGCCGACGGTGCGGGGTTAGAGCAGATAGTCTCAGACACTGTCGAGGCGATCTGTGACATAACAAAACCACAGGAAAGCAGAAAACACCGAGGGCCTCAACGTGCCGAGAACGTAGAGGGACTCCGCGCATGGGATGACGTCCCGGATCGGATTTCTATTAGCATTGGCGTGAAACTCTTCTATGAAAATCCAAACGGAGGCGTCACGGCAAGAATGATCATGGACAAAGTACTCGCGGTCACACCGTCAGAATGGGGAGATGGCGCCAGTGTCAATGTCTGTGAAAGATATTAAGGCCCGGTATCTTATTGGGGCATTCATAGTTCTTCCAGCGCTGTTCTGGTACGTGGCGACCCCAGTTGTTCGTGTCCATTATTCTAAAGAAGCTACAGACGAGCTTCGTGTGATCTGGAACACCCAGCACAACATCCATAAAGAAGGAATGCTACCGGGTCAGGGCACATACGATACCGGGCATATTTTCCCCAATGAGAAATTCTTTATGAACTTTGATTGGTGGAATGAAAAGAGTCTGCGGAGGTGTATAGCAATTACGCCAAAATGGGGCGGCGTGATAGACATCTACCTCGATGGCAGAGGCCGCATCGAAACTGCTAAAACTGGCCCTGACGTTATTGCTCGCTTGAAGAGATGTGAGGGTGACGCTGATCCTTTCCGGCCTTAAGGTGCCCAACCAGCCGCCCGATAATGGAGAGCACGTGTTATTGAGCACAAATGCAAAAAATTAAGGTCCGTTGCTTGTTCCTTTTCCTATTGATAGCTCCGCTGGTGGCTTGGTATTTTGCTGCTCCCGGCGTAATTTTCCACTACCCTAAAGAAGCCACGGACGAACTGCGCTTAATTTGGGACACTCACGACCAGATTACAAGGCAGCGAATGCTACCGGGGGAAGCGACATCGGAGTTTGGTCATGTATTCCCTGATGAGAACTTCTTCATGGTGTTCTTTTGGTGGACCGACAGAGGTTTACGAAAATGCATCGACATCACACCTAAGCGCTGGGCAACGATAGACATCTACCTTGATAGGACTGGTAGGGTCGATATCGAAAAAACATCTCCTAAGGTTATTGCCCGGTTGAAGCAATGCGTGGGTGAATCTGACCCCTTTCGGTCCTAAAGCGCCCTGCCAGCAACACAAAAAAGACAATCAGCACGGCCACCATGCAGACCGAGACGACTTACTTACGGAAACATTACCGCACGACGGCAACAAGTGAGTTTCTTGCAATAACGCGAGAAGAATGGGGGGGGGGGGGAAAGGCACCAGTGAAAAAAAAGGCGAATAACGCTAAGTTCAGATATGGCCGATGGGTGCTTGGCGCCTTATTAATCTGCCCAATTGCATTTTGGTACTTGGCATCGCCGGTCGTAGCTGTCAATTTTTCACATGAAGGAAAGGAAGAATTTCGGTACATCTGGAACACGCAGCATCGAATCTATAAGGGTGACATGCCCAAAGGGGGCGGTTCAGCCGTTGAGTTCAGCTACATATTCCCTGACAAGGACTTTTTCATGATGTTCGATTGGTGGACCGACAAGGGTTTTCAGAGGTGCATCGACATCACGCCGGAATGGGGAAGAACGATAGACGTCTATCTTGATGACATCGGCAGGATCAACACAACCAAAACGACGCCGGACGTTATTGCTCGTCTGAAACAGTGTGTGGGGCAACCAGACCCCTTCCGCAGTCACCCGTGACACCCTTGCCTTCGGCTAACGCTTCCCCTTGCCGGGTGTGTAAAGGACTTGCACCTCCAAGTCACCAGCGTGGCCACCATATCCAAGCTGGTTGCGCTTAGGCGCAACGCGCCATGCTTGGCGCACCACAAAAAAACCGCATCTCTCGATGCGGTTTTTTCATGGGTCAAGCTGTTACAAGCGGATCAGACCGTGAGGCTCTGCCCGCTCATGGCCAGGTCCAGCAGTTCGCGGTTGGCGACGGCATACATGGCGTAGTCCGTGCCACTGGCCGCACGCAGCTCGACCAGCATGGCGCGCCAGCGCTCGACCATCAGCGAATGCTGTTCCAGCCACAGAGCCAGACGCGCTTCGATGTCTGACGGGCCGTCTGCCATTTGCAGGACCGACACGGTGATCGCCCGCTGTTGCCAGTCGATATCGTCACGGAACGCTTCACGCGCCAGGGCTTGCCAGTTGTTTTCCACCGGCAGGCTGCTGATCTGCTGCAAGTACCAGGTGATGTCCAGCGCGCTGCCTACGGCGAAGTAAGCCTTGGCCACATCGGCAGCGTTCTGCCCGGTGACGTCGGAGGCTTCGATGATCGGCAACAGCGTGTACAGGTGAGTCGTCCCGGCAACCATGCGCGCCAGCAATTCCGGCACGCCGGCTTCGACATAAGCCTGATAACGCGTCTGCCAGATCTCGCGGGTCGGACCTTCCAGCAGTTCGTCGAGCTTGAGGCCCAGCGCGGCGAGGTGCGGACCGAAGTGCGCCACGTCACGACCGGCATCCAGCTCGTTGCGACGGCTACGCAGGAACCAGCGCGTGGCACGACGCCCCAGACGCATCAGCTCATCCATCAGCGCCAGCTGGATTTCAGCCGAAACCTTGTAGTCCAGCGATTCGATCTGACGGAACCAGTGCGGCAGGTGGAAGATGTCCCGCACAATCACGTAGGCACCGGCCACAGCCGCAGCACTCATGCCGGTCGACTCTTTGAGGCGCTGCACAAAGGTGATGCCCATGTGGTTGACCAGGTCGTTGGCGATCTGCGTGCTGACGATCTCGCGCTTCAGACGGTGGCTGCGCATGGCCGTGGAGAACCTGGCACCCAGTGACGGCGGGAATGCGGTTTCCATGTCGCGGGTCAGATAATCATCATCCGGCACACGCGATTCCAGCAACGCTTCCTTGAGGTCGATCTTGCTGTAGGAGATCAACACCGACAGCTCGGCACGACTCAGGCCTTGTTTGGCCGCAACCCGCTCGGCAATCTGGTCTTCAGCAGGCAGGAACTCAATGGCGCGATCGAGCTTGCCACGCGCTTCCAGGTCGCTCATCAGACGCTTGTATTCGGCAATCCGCTCGTACGCACGGCGTGCGGCCAGCGACAGTGCCTGGGTCTGCTTGTAGTTGTTGCCGAGCACCAGATGACCCACTTCGTCGGTCATGCTTTCGAGCAGCTGGTTGCGCTGCTTCTCGGTCATGTCACCGGCCTGCACCACTTCGTTGAGCAGGATCTTGATGTTCACTTCGTGGTCGGAGCAGTCCACACCACCGGCGTTATCGATGAAGTCGGTGTTGGTTGCGCCGCCATTGAGGCCGAACTCGACACGACCCAGCTGGGTCATGCCCAGGTTGCCGCCCTCGCCCACCACCTTGCAGCGCAGCTCGTTGCCGTCGACACGCAGCGCGTCGTTGGCTTTGTCGCCGACATCGGCATGCGACTCTTCGCTGGACTTGACGTACGTACCGATGCCGCCGTTCCACAACAGATCAACCGGCGCCTTGAGCAGCGCGTGCAGCAGCTCGGTCGGAGTCAGCTTGTCGGCCTTGATGTCGAAGCGCGCCTTCATCTGTTCGGTGATGGCGATGCTCTTGAGGCTGCGCGGGAAGATCCCGCCGCCAGCGGACATGATGCTGGTGTCGTAATCGGTCCACGACGAGCGCGGCAGATTGAACAGACGCTCGCGCTCGGCAAAGCTGCTGGCCGGCTCCGGGTTTGGATCGATGAAGATGTGCAAGTGGTTGAACGCTGCGACCAGTTGCAGTTTGTCGGACATCAGCAGGCCGTTGCCGAATACGTCACCGGCCATGTCGCCGATGCCGATCACGCTGATGCTGTCCTGCTGCACATTGATGTCGCGTTCACGGAAGTGACGCTGCACGCCCACCCACGCGCCCTTGGCGGTGATGCCCATCTTCTTGTGGTCGTAACCGGCCGAGCCACCGGAGGCGAACGCATCACCCAGCCAGAAGCCGTAGTCGATAGCGATGCCGTTGGCGATGTCGGAGAAGGTCGCGGTGCCCTTGTCGGCGGCGACCACCAGGTACGGGTCATCGTCGTCGTGGCGCACCACGTTGACCGGCGGCACCAGCACGCCTTCCTTGAGGTTGTCGGTGATGTCCAGCAGGCCCGAAATAAAGATGCGGTAGCAGGCAATTGCTTCTGCCTGCACTTCGTCGCGGTTGCCAGTGGTTGGCAGACGGCGCGGCACGAAGCCGCCCTTGGCGCCGACCGGCACAATGACAGAGTTCTTCACCTGTTGAGCCTTGACCAGACCGAGCACTTCGGTACGGAAGTCTTCTTCGCGGTCCGACCAGCGCAGGCCGCCACGCGCCACGTTGCCGAAGCGCAGGTGCACGCCTTCGACACGCGGCGAATACACGAAGATCTCGAACTTGGGCACCGGCTTTGGCAGCTCAGGGATCAGGCGCGGGTTGAACTTGAAGCTGAAGTAACTCTTGCTCTGCCCGTTTGCGTCAGCCTGATAGAAGTTGGTCCGCAGGGTGGCCTTGATCAGGTCCAGGTAGCGACGCAGGATGCGGTCTTCGTTGAGCACCTGAACATCGTCCAGTGCGGTCAGAATCGCCTGCTCCAGACGCAATTGCTTGTCGTCCAGGTCATCGGAGCCCAGTTTGCGCGCCAGATAGAAACGGGTCTTGAACATACGCGTCAGCTCGCGGGCGATGTCGGTGTGGTTGTTCAGGGTGGTGGCGATGTAACCCAGATCAAAGCCCAGACGAATCTGCTTCAAGTAACGCGCGTAGGCACGCAGCAACGCCACGTCGCGCCATGGCAGACCGGCCGTCAGCACCAGACGGTTGAACGCATCGTTTTCGGCATCGCCGCGCACGATATGCACGAACGCATCCTGCAAGGTGTCGTTAAGCTGTTGAATATCGAGGCTCAAACCTTCGCCATAGGTAAAGGCGAAGTCATGAATCCAGAATTCGCGACCATTGGCGTGGTGCAGGCGATACGGGAACTCGCCCAGTACGCGCAGGCCAAGGTTTTCCAGAATCGGCAGCACGTCGGACAGCGCCAGCGGCGTGTCGGCGTGATACAGCTTGCAATGCAATTGCTGACGATCACCGGCCAGCGGCTGATAGAAGCTCATCACCAGTGGATTGGTTTCGCTCAGGCTCAGCATGTGCTGCATGTCGACCACGGCCGAGTGCGCCGCAAAGCGCTCGCGATAACCCGCCGGGAAGCCTTTCGGGAAGTCGGCCAGCACGTTGGTGCCTTGCGCTTCGCCGAAGCTTTCCACGACCAGACTGGCGTAGTCGTCCTTCCACGAGCGGCAGGCCTGAATGACTTCGTTTTCCAGCTGGGCAACGTCGATGTCCAGGTTGATCTTCGGGTCTACCCGCAGGATCAGTTGCACACGCGCCAGGACCGATTCGGAGAAGAATGTCCAGAACTCGCAGTCACTGGCTTTCAGGCGATCCATCAGCACCTGCTGGATCTTCTGCCGCACTTCGGTGGAATACACGTCACGCGGCACGTAGGCCAGGCAGTAGCAGAAACGGCCGTACGGGTCCTTGCGCAGGAACACGCGAATCTTGTTGCGCTCCTGAATCTGCACGATGGACATGACCGTGGCGAACAACTCGTCCACCGGGGTCTGAAACAGGTCGTCGCGGGGCAGCACTTCGACGACCTGCGCCAGTTCCTTGCCCAGGTGCGCCTTGGCATCGAAGCCGGAACGACGCTCGACTTCTGCAACCTTGCGGCGAATGTACGGGATCTGCCGCACGCTCTCGCCATACACCGACGAGGTGTACAGGCCCATGAAGCGGCATTCCTTGATGACCTTGCCGGAGGCGTCGATCTGCCGGATCGACACGTAGTCCGGGTAGGCCGGACGGTGTACGCGGCTCGGGTGCGCGGCCTTGGCGAACGACAGCAGCACCGGCTCTTGCAGGTATTTCACCGCATAGTCTTCGATGTGCAGGTCTTCGTGGCTCAGCCCCGGACGCAGCAGGCGGGTCAGGCCCAGGAACGAAGATTCGTCGTACACCAGTTGACCGCCATTGGCGTCCGTGCGCACCTCGAACTCTTCGTAACCCAGAAAGGTAAAGTGGTTGTCCACCAGCCATTGCAGGAAGACCTTGATTTCGGCCTTTTCTTCCGCATCGGTGTTGGATTCGTTGGCATCGATGCTCGCCAGCAGATCATGCAGACGCGCTTTCATCGGCGCAAAATCTTCTACCGCGACCCGCACCTCGCCGAGCACCTGCTCCAGCTCGCGAGCCAGCACGTTCAACTCGCTGGCACTGGCGCAGCGGTCGATCTCCAGGTACATCAGCGATTCCTGCAGCACGTCTTCGCCGGTGGCGCCCTTGGGCAGCAGCTCCAGCAACTCGCCGTTCGCGCCGCGGCGCACGCTCAACACGGTGGTTTGCAAGGTGTGGATGCTGTAACCGCGACGGTTCAGCTCGGTGCGTACGGAGTCGACCAGAAACGGCAGGTCGTGATGCAGCACTTCGACGGCAGTATGAGTCGACTGCCAGCCGTGGCGCTCGTAATCAGGGTTGTAGACGCGCACCTGCGGGTGAGCGTGTTCGAAACGCTCCAGCAGACGCCACGCGGACAAGGTGCAGCCTGCCAGGTCGGACAGACGCCGCTGGGTGAGTTCGTCGAGGGAAATGATGCCGAAGAATTGCTCGGCAAACAGCGCCACTTGTGGCAGTGCCTGTTCGCTGATGTGCTGAGCCAGTGCCGCTTGCAGTTGATGCTGGAAGTCGGACTTGCTGGCTGCGGTGAAGAACGCCATCTGTGGTACTCCGCTTTGGCTTTTATTGGGGAGGCTTGAAGAAGGTGTTGCGACCGGGGTGCCCTCACGTTCAACTGTGTGGGCACGACCCCGTCGAGTGTAAAGCTAAAGTACTAACGCCCGCTGTGTCAGGGTAGTCACATTTGAATGCCGGGATGAAAAAACCGGGACGCAGGGCAGACACCCTACACCACTCGTCTGCCATGCAGCTTAACGAGAGCTGACCGCGCACTGCTTACGAAGCTGCGACATATTCGGTCATCAGGTCACGCTAAAATCCGCACGATTGTGCCAATACCGACCGACAATTTATGCCCGGTGCTGGCAAAATCCATCCCACGCTTCCCAACCGCACTGGAAACCCTATGCAAATCAAGACCGCCGCCCTGATCGTCAATGCCTGCGACGACGAATACGACAACATGGCGCTGCTGTGCTGCCACGGAGAAGGCGGCGACCTGTTTTCCCTGACCCGTTTCCCGGATGAAAACGAAGTGGAAATCACCGTTGGCGATGACACGTCGCACACCGTCTCCAGCCTTGAAGTCACCCTGGATGGCCAGCGCCTGCTGGTGCAAATCGGCCCGGCAGATGCCGCGCAACTCAAGGGGCATGAGCAATTTGAAATCATCCACGGCACAGACGCGGACGAGCTGGCGGAGGTTAACCGGACGTTGCGCATCATCACGGCCAACGTGGGTGAGTACGTCAGCAGCGTCGATTGAAGGGCAAAACCCGGTAGAGTGATGGCTTCGCCACCTGGGAGCCCATCATGAACCGTATTTTCGACGCCCACTGCCACATCATCGACCCGCACTTCCCGCTGATCGCCAATAACGGCTACCTGCCGGAGCCGTTCGGCGTCAGCGACTATCTGGCAAGCGTCGGGCCGCTGGGCGTTCAAGGTGGCGCGATTGTGTCCGGTTCTTTCCAGGGTTTTGATCAGGGCTACCTGTTGGAGGCCCTGCGTCTGCTGGGGCCGGGGTTCGTTGGCGTGACTCAGTTGCCCGCCAGCGTTACCGATGCCGAACTGGACACCCTGAATGCGGCGGGCGTTCGTGCCCTGCGCTTCAACCTCAAACGTGGCGGCTCGGAGCAGCTTGACCAACTGGAAGCCCTGGCGCTGCGCGTGCATGAGCGTGTGGGCTGGCATTCGGAGCTGTACATCGACTCACGAGAGCTGGCTGAAATTGAAACCCGCCTGCACAAATTGCCGGCGATCAGCATCGATCATCTGGGATTGAGCGCAGAGGGCCTGCCGGTGTTGCTGCGCCTCGCGGAACGTGGTGTGCGCATCAAGGCCTGCGGCTTTGGCCGTGTGGACTTTCCGGTACGCGAAGCACTCAGGGACATCAATGCCGCCAACCCGAATGCGCTGATGTTCGGCACCGACCTGCCTTCGACCCGAGCACCGCGCCCTTTCCAGGCAGACGATATCGAGTTGCTGATCGACGCCCTGGGTGAGAAAGACGCACAGCGTGCAATGTGGGACAACGCCGCGAGTTTCTATCGCCTGCCGTGAGCGGTGCTCAGGGCCTGCGCCTCAAGCCCTACATAATTGCCGACGGAACGTGTAGGACAATTCTCGGATAAGTGAGGTATCCGTCTCTAAATGCAATAAAAAACCCTCCAGTCGTTAGTGGATAACGACCCGGATAGATTAAAGTAACGCCCCCAGTTCAGCGGTCACCCGACACAGCTGATAACCCTGCCAGGAATCGTCACCGATGGAACATCGTGAAGCGCTGATTGCGCTGCGAACATTTCTTTCAACGCAGATCCTTGGCCAGGAAAAGCTGATCGAACGCCTGCTCATCGCCCTGCTCGCCGACGGCCACATGCTGGTCGAGGGCGCACCGGGTCTGGCCAAGACCAAGGCCATCAAGGAACTGGCAGAAGGCATCGAAGCGCAGTTCCACCGTATTCAGTTCACCCCCGACCTGCTGCCTGCCGACATTACCGGCACGGAAATCTATCGCCCGGAAACCGGCAGCTTCGTGTTCCAGCAAGGGCCAATCTTCCACAACCTGGTGCTGGCTGACGAAATCAACCGGGCTCCGGCCAAGGTCCAGTCGGCGCTGCTTGAGGCCATGGCTGAACGCCAGGTCAGTGTCGGTCGCAGCACCTACGACCTGTCGCCGCTGTTTCTGGTCATGGCGACCCAGAACCCCATCGAGCAGGAAGGCACCTACCCGCTGCCCGAAGCCCAGCTCGACCGTTTTCTGATGCACGTCAAAATCGGCTTCCCGGATGCCGCCGTCGAACGCAAGATCTTGCAGCAGGCGCGTGGCGAAGCCCTCAACGGCGAGACCAAGCCCGAGCGGCGTGTCAGCCAGCAGGCGATCTTCGCTGCACGCAAGGAAATCCTTGGCCTGTACATGGCCGATGCGGTCGAGGAATACCTCGTGCAACTGGTCATGGCCACCCGCACCCCGGCCAAGTTCGACCCTGAGCTGGCCGAATGGATTGCCTACGGCGCCAGCCCGCGTGGCTCCATCTCGCTGGACCGTTGCGCCCGCGCCCATGCCTGGCTGGCCGGACGCGACTTCGTCAGCCCCGAGGACATTCAGGCGGTGCTGTTCGACGTGCTGCGCCACCGCATCATCCTGTCGTTCGAGGCAGAAGCCGCCGGTATCGATCAGGATCGCGTGATTCAGCGCATCCTCGACGTCGTGGCCGTCGCCTGACCCCATGCAACCCTACCTGATCCCCCAGCCGGGCATTCGTGTCAGCCTCAGCGAGCTGATCGAGATGCGTCATCGGGTACGGGAAGTGCAGCTGTTTTCCACGCCGAGCCGACGCAGCCCGTTGATCGGCCTGCACCATTCCAAGCTGCGCGGGCGGGGTGTGGACTTTGATCAGGTGCGCGTCTATCAGGCGGGCGATGACGTGCGCAGCATCGACTGGCGCGTCACCGCCCGTACCCAGGAACCGCACACCAAGCTATTCCATGAAGAGCGCGAGCGGCCGATTTTCATTCTGGTGGAACAAAGCCGCCGGTTGTTTTTCGGCTCCGGCCTGATGTTCAAGTCGGTGCTGGCCGCTCAGGCTGCCGCGCTGATCGGCTGGGCCGCGCTGGAGCACAACGACCGGGTCGGCGGGCTGGTGTTCGGCGATAACGAGCACTATGAAATCAAACCGCGACGCAGCAAGCAGAGCCTGTTGCAACTGCTCAACCGCCTGGTGCGGGTCAACCAGTCGTTGCACACGGAAATCCCCGCCGACCGCGATGCCTTTGGTACTGCATTGCGGCGCGCCCGCGAAGTGCTGCGCCCCGGCAGCCTGGTGATCGTGCTGTGTGATGAGCGCGCGCTGTCCGATGTTGCCGAACAACAGTTGAGCCTGCTCTCACGCCACAGCGACCTGCTGTTGCTGCCGTTGTCCGACCCGCTGGACCGCGCCCTGCCTGCCGCAGGCCTGTTGCGCTTTGCCGAGCGCGGCGCGCAACTGGAACTCGACACCCTCAACCCCGAGTTGCGCCGCGCCTATCGGCAACAGGGCGAAGACCGCTCTGCCCGCTGGGAATTGCTCGCGCAAAAGCTGCGTGTATTGCTCATGCCCCTGAGCACGCAAAGCGAACTGGTAGAGCAACTGCGTGAATACCTCAACGCCCAGCGTCCGGTAAAACGCAAATGAACCCGCTGGATCAACTGCAACCGCTGATCGCCCCCGACGCTGTCGGCTTCTGGCCGCTCGCGCCGGGGTGGTGGGCGCTGCTGTTGCTGATCCCAGCTGCGGGCTGGGGCCTGTGGCGCTTACGCCGACTGCTGCCGGTCAAGGCTGGCAAGGTACGCAGCGAGCAACCACTGGACCCGGTTCGCGTCGCAGCCCTCGCGGAGCTGTCCAGCCTGCCCAAACCCTATGACGGCGCGCCCGCCGGTGCTTGGCTGCAACAGATCAACGGGCTGCTCAAACGCCTGTGTCGCAATCATTACCCGCACAGCCAGAGCCACACCCTCAATGGCCGCAAATGGCTGGCGTTCCTCGACAATCGCTGCCCGGCCGCGGGCCTGACGCGCTGGATGATTCTGGTCGAAGGCGCTTACAAACCCGAGTGCAAGCTGGATGACAAGGCCATCACCGGGCTGACCCAGGCGGTCGATACGTGGATTCGCAAACATGTTTGAATTCGTCTGGCCCTGGGTTTTCGTCCTGCTGCCACTGCCGTGGCTGATGCGCGCCTTGCTGCCGATGGCTGACAGTGGAGAGCCGGCGCTCAAGGTCAGTTTTCTCGGCGAACTCGAAGGGCTGAGCGGACGCCGTGCCAAGGCCAATCTGCCGGTCTGGCGCCAACGTGCGCCGTTTCTGCTGATCTGGCTGTTGCTGCTGATTGCAACTGCGCGCCCGCAATGGCTGGGCGAACCCTTGCCGGTGGCGGCCAGCGGTCGCGACCTGCTGGTGGCGGTCGATGTGTCCGGGTCGATGGACTACCCCGACATGCAGTGGAAAAGCGATGAAGTCAGCCGACTGGTGCTGGTCCAGCAACTGCTTGGCGACTTTCTGGAAGGCCGCAAGGGTGATCGGGTCGGCCTGATCCTGTTCGGCACGCAGGCATTTGTTCAAGCACCGCTGACCTATGACCGACGCACCGTGCGGGTCTGGCTCGACGAAGCGAAAATAGGCATTGCAGGCAAGAATACCGCCGTTGGCGATGCTATCGGCCTGGCCCTGAAACGCCTGCGCCTGCGCCCGGCCAACAGCCGTGTGCTGGTGCTGGTCACCGATGGCGCCAACAACGCGGGGCAGATCGATCCGATTACTGCCGCACGGCTGGCCGCCGAAGAAGGCGTGAAAATCTACCCCATCGGCATCGGCTCGGACCCCGATAAAGACGCCCTGCAGAGCGCGCTGGGCCTGAGCCCGAGCCTTGACCTGGACGAACCGACGCTCAAGGAAATCGCCAGTATCAGTGGCGGCCAGTATTTCCGCGCGCGCGACGGCGACCAGTTGGAAAAGATCCGTGCCACCCTCGATGCGCTGGAGCCGGTTGCCCAGCAGCCCACCCAGGCGCGCCCGGCACAGACGCTTTATCAATGGCCGCTGGCGAGCGCCCTGCTGCTGAGTGTGCTGCTGGTATTGCGCGAACTGTGGCCCAACAATGCCCTGCAACGCCTGCTTGCACTTGCCCGTTCCATTCAATGGCGCGAGCGCCTCAATCGTCTGCGGAGGTCGCGATGATCGCCGCGCTCTGGCCGCACTGGTTCCGCCCCCAATGGTTGTTGATTCTGCCATTGCTGGCACTGCTGATCTGGCGTCTCTGGCATCGGCAGAAACGTGCCGGGCGCTGGCAAACGCTGCTGCCCACGCACTTTCATGCCGTTTTGCTCAATGGCGGGCGAGGCAGCAACAGCAAATTGCCGTGGTTCGCGCTGGGGCTGGCCTGGTTGCTGGCACTGTTCGCCCTGATGGGGCCTAGCTGGCAGCGCGTCGAGCAAATCAGCCAGAAGCCGGTCGATCCGCTGGTGGTGATACTCGAGCTGACCCCGCAGATGCTCGCCACCGACACGCCACCGACGCGCCTTGAACAGGCCCGGCGCAAACTGCTGGACCTGTTGCAGAAACGCAGCGACGCGCAAACCGCCATTGTTGTCTACGCAGGCAGCGCGCACACGCTGGTGCCGCTGTCCGACGATCTGGTCACCAGCCATAACCTGCTTGATGCCACCAGGCCGTCAATCATGCCCATGACCGGCCAGCGCGCCGACCTGGCGGTACACAAGGCGCTGACCCTGCTCAAGCAAGGCGCGCTGGGTCAGGGGAGAATTCTGCTGCTCACCTCGTCGCTGAGTGAGCAGGAGCGCCAAGGCATTCGCGAAGCCTTGCGCGGCCAGTCTCCGCCGTTGCTGATCCTCGGCATCGGCACGGCCGAAGGCGCGCCGGTGACCCAGGAAAACGGCAGCCTGCTCAAGGACGATCAGGGCGCGATTCTGGTGCCACGCCTGGACAGCGCCAGCCTCAATGACTTCGCCGATCAGGTCGGCGGCAGCTACCGTCAGGCGCGCGGCGACGAAGAAGACCTGCGCAGCCTCGGGCTGTTGGCCAGCCCTCAGCACGTGCGCAGCGACGGGCAACTGGTGCAACTCGATACCTGGGCCGATCAGGGTCACTGGTTGCTGTTGCCGCTGTTGCTGATCGCCGCGCTGGCGGGCCGACGCGGCTGGTTGTTCTGTCTGCCGCTGGTGTTCGTGTTTCCGCAGAACAGCCAGGCGTTCGAGTTTCAGGACCTGTGGCTGCGCCCCGATCAACAGGGCCAGCGGCTGCTGGAACAGCATCGGCCAGCCGAGGCTGCGCAGCGCTTTGACGATGTGCGCTGGAAAGGCGTAGCGCTGTACGAAGCGCAGGATTACGCCAGCGCCGCCCGGCAGTTTGCCCAAGGCAACAGCGCGACAGACCACTACAATCGTGGCAATGCGCTGGCGCGCAGTGGTGAGCTGGAAGCTGCACTGGATGCCTACGAACAGGCGCTGGACCGCCAGCCGGAGTTTCCTGCCGCGCAAGCCAATCGGGCGCTGGTGCAGGGTGTGCTGGATCAGGCCAAGGTGCAAAAGCCTGCGCAGGACGAGCAAAACAAGGCCGATCAGGGCGAAGAAGGCCAGCAAGCCTCACAGGACCCGAACAGCAGCGCGTCGCCAGCCGATGAAAACCCGTCCCGAACGGACCAACCCGGCACCAGTGAAAGCCTGCCGCCGGATACCAGCGGCCAGGCGGCCTCAGGCTCGGCGATGGACGACGAACACACCACTCGCCCGCCGACTCCGGGCGCCGACAGCCCGATCACCGGCGAGCGGCGTCAGGAGCTGGAGCAGTGGCTGAGGCAGATTCCGGATGATCCGGGCGAACTGCTGAGGCGCAAATTCCGCTACGAACAGCAACATCAGGAAAAGACCCGATGAGTCGCGTGTACACCTTATTGACCGGCCTGCTGCTCAGCCTGATCGCCTTGTCGTTGCAGGCTGCGCAACTGACGGCCAGCGTTGACCGCACGCGCCTGAATGCGGGTGAAACGGTCGAGCTAACGCTGGAAACCGACGACGTCACGCAGTTCGGCAAACCCGATATGAGCTCACTGGAGGCCAGTTTCGAGGTACGTGATACCCGCCAGCTCAACAGCCTGAAGACACTCGACGGCAGCAGCCAGGCCACCACGCGCTGGATCGTCACGCTGCTGCCACGCGAGACCGGCAGCGTGATCATCCCCTCGTTGCAGCTGGGTGAACTGAAAAGCCAGCCCCTGACCTTGCAGGTCATGCAGAGCGAAACCAAGGAACCAACCAGCCACCTGGCGTCGATCTTCATCGAAGCGAGTCTTGATCAGGACAGCGTCTATGTTCAGGCTCAGGCCGTGCTGACCCTGCGCGTCTATCATTCGGTGTCGCTGTTCGACGACAGCAGCCTGAACCCCTTGCAAGTGCCGGATGCGCGGGTCGAAAAACTCGGCGACGCGCGCACCTACGAAAAGCTCATCAATGGCGTGCGCCACGGCGTGATAGAGACACGCTACGCGATTTACCCGCAGCAAAGCGGCGTGCTTACCATCCCGTCGCAGGTTTTCAGTGCCACGCTGGTGCAACCCCCTGCCGAAGCGCAGGGCCAGGAGGCCAATCCGTTCGGCCCGCAACCGGGCAAATCAGTGCGGGTCAAGTCCGCCGAAGTCCCGCTGACCGTCAAACCCAAGCCTGCCAACTACCCGGCCGACATCGCCTGGTTGCCAGCGCGCAGCATCAGCCTCGAAGAAAACTGGAGCCCGGAGCCGGGTACCACTCAGGTCGGCGACTCATTGACCCGAACCATCACCCTCAAGGCAGAGGGGCTGGCCGGTGCGCAATTGCCGCCGCTTGCGCCGACCGAAGTGCCGAGCCTGCGGCGTTATCCTGATCAGCCACAATTGCGCAACCTGCCCAGCGAACGGGGCCTGATCGGCACGCGTGAAGAGCGCGAGGCACTGGTACCCGGTCGTGCCGGAGCAATCGAACTGCCTGCCGTCGAAGTGACCTGGTGGAACACCCGTGAAGACTACCTGGAACACACCAGCCTGCCGGCGCGAACCCTGCAGATCAGCAACAACCCCGGGCTTGCGGTGGACACACCGGTGAGCAATGAGCAAGGCGGTATGACCGTGATCGGCCCGCCGGTCTGGCCTTGGCAATTGAGCACGTTGCTGTTTGTCTGCACCACCCTGCTGGGCCTTGCGCTGTGGTGGCGGGCGCGTGGGCAACCGGCAATCGCCCGGACCGTGCAGGCCGGGCCGAGCCCGCGTACCGTGCTGGATGATCTCAAGCGCGCCTGCCTGGCCAACGACCCACAAGGGACCCGTCAGGCACTCGACGCCTGGGCCCGCCAACAGCCGGAAACCCTGGCCGAAATGGCAGCGCGCTTCGTGCCGCTGTCTGATGCGCTGGACGGCCTGAACGGTGCGCTTTATAGCGAAACCGGCAAGCTGTGGCTGGGCGAAGACCTCTGGCGCGCCGTGCGCAAACTGCCGGCCGCCGAACATATTCAGGACCCGGCAGGCGATGCCGGGTTGCCGCCGCTGTATCCCAAGTGAGGATGCAGCGCAGGCATTACCCTTACACGACAAGGTAAACCAATGCGTCTGTTTCACACCTCCGACTGGCATTTGGGTCAGAACCTGCATGGCCAGGAACGGGACTTCGAACATGCCTGCTTTCTGACCTGGCTGCTGGCCCGTCTGGCCGAACGACAGCCTGATGTGCTGCTGATAGCAGGCGACATCTTCGACACCGTCAACCCGCCGGTCAAAGCCCAGGAACGGCTGTACGACTTCATCGTCAACGCCCACGAGCAACAGCCGCTGCTGACCATCGTGATGATTGCCGGCAACCATGACTCCGGGTCGCGCATCGAACTGCCCGCGCCGCTGATGCGCCGTCTGCGCACCCATGCGCTGGGCAGGGTGATGTGGCTGAACGACGGCGTGCTGGATGCCGAACGTCTGCTGCTGCCGTTGCCCGATGCCAATGGCGACATCAAGGCCTGGTGCCTGGCGCTGCCCTTCCTGCGCCCCGCTGAAGTCACCGGCCCGACCCTGGGTGATGACTACCTGCGCGGCATTGGCCGGGTGCATGAACTGCTGATCGATGCGGCCAATCTCAAGCGCCAGCCAGGCCAGGCATTGATCGCCATCAGCCACGCACACATGGCGGGCGGCTCGGTCTCGGAAGACTCCGAACGCAGCCTGATCATCGGCAACGCCGAAGCCTTGCCCGCCAGCCTGTTCGGGCCGAGCATCACCTACGTCGCCCTCGGCCATCTGCACAAGCCGCAGCGGGTCAATGGTGAAGAGCGTATTCGCTACAGCGGCTCGCCGATCCCGCTGTCCTTTTCGGAAATCGGCTACCAGCATCAGATTCTCGAGATCAATTGCGACGGCGACACGCTGACCAGCGTCGAGCCCTGCCTGATCCCGCGCGCCGTCAACCTGCAACGTCTCGGGCCTGCGCCATTGGCTGATCTGCTGGTGCAGCTCAAGTCGCTGCCGGACATCGACCTGCTCGCCGACCCGGACCGCCAGCCGTGGCTGGAAGTGCGCGTGCGTCTGGATGAGCCGCAACCGGACCTGCGCAACCAGATCGAAACCGCGCTGCAAGGCAAGGCCGTACGGCTGGTGCGCATCGGTGCCGAATACGCCGGTAAAGGCAGCGCCGATGGCAGCGACGGCGAGGCGGGCCTGATCGAACTGGACCAGCTCACCCCACAGGAATTGTTCAGCCGTGCCTGGCAAGACAACTTTGGTAGCGAGGTGGACGAACAGACCCTGACCGATTTCGCCACGCTGCTGCGTGAAGTTCAGCAGGAGAGCGAACAGCCATGAAGATTCTTGCCATTCGCCTGAAAAACCTGGCCTCGCTGGCCGGGCCGTTTGAAATTGATTTCACCGCCGAGCCGCTGGCCAGCGCCGGCTTGTTCGCGATTACCGGGCCTACCGGCGCGGGCAAAAGCACCTTGCTCGATGCCCTGTGCCTGGCGCTGTTCGGGGCGATTCCGCGGCTGAGCAATATCGGTCAGTCCAAGGTCCCGGACATCGATGGCGACATCACCACCAGTGACCCGCGCACCCTGCTGCGTCGTGGCACCGGAAGCGGTTACGCCGAGGTGGATTTCATCGGTATCGATCAGCGTCGCTATCGGGCCCGCTGGGAAAACAATCGCGCACGGGACAACGCCACCAAGAAGCTACAGGCCAGCCGTCAGACGCTCACCGATCTGGACAGCGAGCAAATCCTCAGCAACCATAGCAAGCGGGAATTCGAGCAACTGATCGAAAGCCGTCTGGGCTTGAATTTCGAGCAGTTCACCCGCGCCGTGATGCTCGCCCAGAGCGAGTTCAGTGCCTTTCTAAAAGCTGATGACAAGGAACGCAGCGAACTGCTGGAAAAGCTGACCAACACTGCGATCTACAGCCAGTTGGGCCGGCGCGCCTACAGCAAGAGCAAGGAAGCCGAAGAAGCGCTGAAAGCCCTCACCACCCAAGCCAGCAACATCGTCCCGCTGGGCCCGGAGCAACTGGTCGAGCTGGAACAGCGCTTCAGCGACGCACAGCAACACCTCAAAACCCATCAAGCACAACAGCGGCAGCTGGAACTCAAGCAGCAATGGCTGATCGAGCTGCATCGTCTGGGTGACGAACAGCTCGCCGCGCAGGAAGCGCTGAACAGTGCGCAACAGACCTGGGACCAGCAAAGCGGCGAGCGGCAAACTCTCGGCCAACTGGAGCGTCTGGGCCCGCAACGCCATCGCTTTGCCCGCCGGACCACCTTGAACGCCCAGCTCGACCCGCTGGCCGAGCAGATTCGTCAGCATCAGGCTCAACACACCTCGCTGCAGGGCCAGCAACAACAGCTGGAAACCCACCGCGCTCAGGCGCACACCAGCCTGCTGGACGCGCAGCAGCAACACGGCAGCGCCAAACCGCTGTTGCAACAGGCGTTTGATGCCCAGAACACCCTCAATCACCTGGCCCAGGAACTGACCAAGGCCTGCGACCTGCATCAGCACACCGGGCAGCTTTGCGCTGAAGGTCAGGCCAGCCTGCAAACCCTGCTCGACCAGCAGCAACAGGTTGCGCAGCGCCTTGAACGGATTGCCGAACAACTGCAACGCAGCAGCGAGCTGGCCCCGCTGGCTCAGGCCTGGAACGCCTGGCGCGACCGCCTGAAATCCCTGACGCTGATCGCCAACCGCCTCAAGCACGGGCACAGTGAGCTGCCAGCGCTGCAACAACGCGCTGGCGTCGCCGACCAGCAGTTGGACGAGCAGCGCAGCGCGCTGGAATTGCTCTATCGCGAAGCCGACTGCGAAGTCGAGGCTGTGACCGAGCAGGTGCAGATTCTTGGCAGCCTGTTGCAGGACAACCGTAAACAGCAACGCGCGTTTGAAGAACTGACTCGCCTGTGGGCCAGCCAGCAAGACGTCGACCGTCAGCTTGCTGATCTGACCCGGCAACAGCAAAGTGCTCAGCAGCAACGCGAACAGCTCAACAGTGAAGGCCTGCGGGTTCGTGACGAACTGGCAGTCGCCGAGCAGACCCTGACCGTCACCCGGCAACTGCTGGAGCGTCAACGCCTGGCCCGCAGCGCCAGTGTCGAAGAGCTGCGCGTGCAGTTGCAGGACGACCAGCCCTGCCCGGTCTGCGGCAGCGTCGAGCATCCGTGGCATCAGCCCGAAGCGTTGCTTGAAAGCCTCACCCGGCATGACGACGACGAGCAGGCCAGCGCGCAGAAAGCGGTAGACCTGCTGACCGAACAGCGCAATCAGTTGCGTGAACAGGTGGGTGGCGTGATCGCTCGCCAGAAAGAACTGCTGCGCCAGCACGAGCAGCTTCTTGAGCGTCATCAGGCATTGGCGCCCGACCTTGAAGCCCATCCCCTCGCCGCTCAATTGCTGGACCGCGACGCCGATAAACGCGACGGCTGGCTGAGCCAGCAACTGAGCCAGTTGAACGAAGTCATCGCCCGTGACGAGCAGCGTCAGCAGGCTTTGCTGACCTTGCAGAAAGACGCGGCCCGTTTGCAGCAGCAGCTCCAGGCCGCAACCGACGCCAGCCAGACCGCTGCGCGCCATGTTGCCGAGCAACTCAAGCAACTGGACGCCGATCAACAGCGTCTGGAAGAAGAACTGACGGCGTTCACACCGCTGGTCTCGCCGCAGGTGCTTGAAGGCCTGCGCAGCGACGCATCGGCTACGGTGATGCAGCTTGAGCAGCAAATCACCCAGCGTCTGGACCAGCTTGAGCAACAGGCTGAAGAACAGCAGGAACAGCGCGAACGCCAGCAGAAGCTCGAAAAGCAGCAAATCGAGCAGCAGGCGCGCCTGCAACGTCAGAGCGAACTGGCGCTTGAAGTCACCCGGCTCGACGCGCAGCAACAGGCCAGCCAGCAGGCACTGACCGGTCTGCTGGGCGAGCATGCCACGGCCGAGCAATGGCAGCAGGCGCTGGAGAACGCCATCGAGCAGGCCAGGCAAACCGAAAGCTCGGCCGCCGAGGCCTTGCAGCAGATTCACAGCCAGTTGATCCAGCTGGCTGGCGAACTCAAATCCGGCCAGCAACAGCAGCACGCCATTCAGCAAGAGTTGGCCGAACTCGACGTGCAGATCAGTGAATGGCGCAGTCAGCACCCGGAACTGGACGATGCCGCGCTCGACACGCTGCTGACCTACGATGACGCACACGTCGATCAACTGCGCCAGCAATTGCAGGCGACCGAGAAGAACCTGGAGCAGGCGAAAGTCTTGCTGCAGGAACGTGATCAGCGCCTGCAACAGCATCAGGCGCAGCACAGCGACCTGAACGACGACCAGCAACTGACCGCCGACCTGCAAACGGCTCAGGAGCAACTGGCGCAGAGTGAGCAGCAGTGCGCCGACCTGCGCGCCGAACTCAGTGAAGATCAGCGTCGCCGCAATGCCAACAGCGAACTGCAGACGCGTATCGCCGACGCCAACAGCGAATACCTGCGCTGGGCTCGTCTGGCGTCACTGATCGGTTCGGCTGAAGGTGATAAATTCCGCAAGATCGCTCAGGCCTACAACCTCGATCTGCTGGTGCATCACGCCAATGCGCAACTCAAGCAACTGGTGCGCCGCTACCGCCTGAAACGCGGTGGAAGCATGCTCGGCCTGCTGGTGATGGACACCGAAATGGGCGATGAACTGCGCTCGGTGCATTCGCTGTCAGGCGGGGAAACCTTTCTGGTCTCGCTGGCGTTGGCGCTGGGCCTGGCGTCGATGGCCTCCAGCACGCTGCGTATCGAATCACTGTTCATCGACGAAGGCTTCGGCAGCCTCGACCCTGAGTCGCTGCAACTGGCCATGGACGCACTGGACGGCTTGCAGGCACAGGGCCGCAAAGTCGGCGTTATCTCTCACGTACAGGAAATGCATGAGCGAATTCCGGTGCAGATCAGAGTGCGTCGTCAGGGCAATGGGTTGAGTACGATCGAGGTGGGTAACTGAGAAACCTGTGACCCAGAGCGTCACGAACGGCATGCTCACGCTGGAGCGTAGGGAACGATAATCTCAATTATGACTATCGTGCGACGCTCCACATCGGCATGCCGCTCTGGACGCTCTGCGTCCGATCTTGAATGCACCACCGCCATAAGCGCTTTCGCGAACAGGCTCACCTGACATTCCGTGCATGGCCTGCCGCGCAGTGGGCAGTAAGTCGCAGGGACCTGTGTGGGCGAACATGCTCGCGAAAGCGTGACGGCTGACGATTTACTGGGGAGTTTTGTGGTCCAGCGCGGCGTAGAAATTGGCGCTTTGTTGCAGATATTTCGTGGTGTAGGTCTGGCTGGCGTAAGCTTTTTTATCAGTGACGTCGACACTGGCGCTGGCCGGAAGCACGACGCTTGCCGAAATAGCCGATGCAGCGATGATGGAGAAAATATTGAAGTTCATATCGGTCACCCCTCGTTGTCTGTCTGTACGTTTGCTTGACGTGTTGGCCGTCTTGGCCGTGACTCAAACTTACGCCCGAGGGTGGTTCAGCAGAAATCTTTTGTAGCACTAACCCATATCATCAAGAATGATAACGGCTCCAGCCCTTATATCTTGCGGGCTGGAGCCGAACTGACCTACTTTTCGGTCAGAAAACGCAAATAAGACGGTGAATCTGCATCAAATTTCTGCACCGTGTCACCGATCATTCCGCTTTGCGGATCACGGCGCACGGTCACGATCTGATTGCTCTTCTGATTGGCGAACAGCATGAACTTTCCGGTCGGATCAAAAGCGAACTCGCGAGGCTCCTTGCCTTCCAGGGAACGACGCTGAATTTCTTCAAGCTTGCCGCTGGCCTGATCGATCCGGAACACCACGACCTGGTTCGCGTCACCCCGATTGGTCACGTACAGAAACTTGCCATCCGGTGAAGTGTGCAAGGCACCACCACCGTTTTTCTCCTCCACACCTTTGTTCTTCATGTCGACCAGCTGGGTCTGCTTGAAGCCGCCGTCGTGGTAATCAAACACAGCAACCTGCGCCGTCATTTCCAGCACCAGCCAGGCATGCTTGCCATCAGCACTGAACAGGGTATGACGTGGCCCCGAGCCGCCTGGCAACTGCACGGTCGGCACTTTGGCAGGCTGCAGTGGCTTGGCCTGGTTCGCGTCGTAGCGATACACAAACAGCTTGTCGGCGCCCAGATCGGCACTCACCACGTACTTGTTATCCGGGGTCGGCACGGCCAGATGCACATGTGACGACAGTTGCCGCTCACTGTTGACCTTGCTTCCGGGTCCCAGTGGCAAGACCTGAACGGCCTCACTCAACGTGCCGTCCTTGCCTACCGGGACCACTGTCAGCGCGCCGCCCGGGTCAGGGTTCACGGCGTAGTTGGCAACGAACAGGTAGCGGCCGTCGTAGCTGAGGCTGGAGTGCGTCGGTTCTTCACCACGGCTTTGAACCTGATTGATCGGCGTGATCTGACGGGTTTTCGGGTCGATCGCAAAGCTGCTGACCTTGCCGACCACGTCTTTTTGCCCCGGGCCGTTTTCATTGACCGCGAACAGGTGACGCTGGTCTTTGGATAAGGTCAGCCAGGAGGGGTTGTCGGACTTGATGACCTGTAACGGTTTGGCATCGATCAAGCCGGTCTGGCTGTTGAAGCCGAAGCGGTAGATCCCTTCACTTTTGCCTTGCGTGTAGGAACCCATCAGCAATTCAGTATCGGGCATGGGTTGGGCCTGCAGGGTGAACGCGCTCATGGCACTGGCAATCGCCAGCCAGGGCAGGAGTTTATGGGGCATGGGGGCATCCCTTTTTGTTGAGGTTATTGATGCCTGTTACGGCATTGTCGGGTTTATGACAGCGCCCACCCGAATTTAATCAATCCTCCCCGGAATCATCTTCATCAGAGGGGGTAAAAGCGTCCAGGCAGATGATGCGGTGATCGGCATTGCCATCGTTGACGACCCAGCTTTGCAGGGACTCATCGAAGGTTGCAGCTTCGACCTGGGCTTTGCTGAAACGCCATACCTTGCGCTCGCGACCGTCCATGCATTCGATGTTCAGGTCATCGGCAGGCGAAAAGTCCCAGGCGTGCAGCCCGTCGATTTCCAGCATGGTGGTCGCTTCAAGGGCGGCGAGCAGTGTGGTGGGTGTGGTGGTCATGATATTTATCCGGCCTGCAAAAGCGCGAATGATAGGGCAAAAGGCAGGAGGAGATACACCGGTGATCGCCGTCACACGGTGAAGAGCGGACGCAGAGCACTCATCGTTGTACAAGTCCGCTCTTGATTCTGGCCGTAGGCCGTGGGAGCGAACTTGTTCGCGAAAGGGCGGGTGTAGTCGCCGAAAATGTAGCGCCTAAAACACCGTTAAAGCTTGCCAATCCCGCCCGGCTGAAACACCGCTTCGCTCGGCGCCAGGCCGTTGATCAGCGGCTGGCCGAACTCGGCCTGGCTGACCTCGAAGCGATCACCGGGCTGGGTGCGTACGCCATCGGCAAACGACAGGGTTGCGGTGCCAAAAAAGTGCACATGCACGTCACCCGGCCTTAGGAACTGGGCGTATTTAAAGTGGTGGTACTCAAGGTTTTCCAGGCTGTGGCACATGTTGGCCTCGCCGCTGAGGAATTCTTTCTCCCACAACACTTTGCCATCACGCCAGATGCGGCTGGTGCCGGTCAGGCTTTGTGGCAGCTCGCCTACGCGCAGCTCCGGCCCGAAAGAGCAGGCGCGCAGTTTCGAGTGGGCCAGGTACAGGTAATTGCGGCGTTCCATGATGTGATCGGAGTACTCGTTGCCAAGAGCGAAGCCCAGGCGATAAGGCTTGCGATCATGGCCGATCACATAGAGGCCACTCAGCTCAGGCTCTTCCCCACCATCTTCGGCAAAGGGCGGCAATGAAAACGCATGCCCAGGGCGTACGACGATGCTGCCGTCACCTTTATAGAACCACTCCGGCTGAACACCCGCCTGCCCCGCCGCTGGCTTGCCGCCCTCCACGCCCCATTTGAAAATGCGCATGGTGTCGGTCATCGACGCTTCGTCGCCAGACTGCTGGTGCATCTTGTCACGCGCAGACGCACTGCCCAGATGCGTCAACCCGGTGCCACTAACCAGCAAATGCGCCGGATCAGGATGGTCGAGCGGCGGCAGAATCCGCAAGTCCTTGAGCAATTGCGGGTAGTCATGCGTCTCGCCAACGCCACGCTGCTCGACCTGACGAGCCAGACCCGAACCCGCCTCGATAGCCGCCAGCGCCAGCTCGCGAACGCTCTCGACACCCTGCACTTCACGCACCTGATCACCGTCAATCAGCCCGACCCGACGCTGACCGTTGCTCAATTCAAATTGCACTAACCGCATAAGATTCTCCCTGCATCACCATTAAAAACGCCAAGGCCTGCTTCTTCTTGCCGCTTGAAGCTTGAAGCTCGCAACTGCTTCACCTGGCACTCGCCGCAAAATCAGAAGCCGGCAACACATGCTTACGTTCCAGCACGTGATAAACGATCCCGGTCAACACCAGGCCGAATACCATCACCCCGGACAGGAAATACAGGCCCGAGGCCAGGCTGCCGGTCATTTCCTTCAGCGCACCGATCACGAACGGACCAATGTAGCCGCCCAGATTGCCGACCGAATTGATCAGCGCAATACCGGCTGCCGCGCTGGCACCGGCAAAGAAGCGACCCGGCAAGGTCCAGAACACCGCCGTGCAGGAAAACAACGCGAAGGCCACGACACACAGCGCAGCCAGTTGCGCGACCGGCAGGGTCAGCCAGGCGCTGCAGAACAGACCGATGGCGCCCAGCACATAAAGCACCGCCAGATGCCCGTAACGGTCATTGAGGCGGTCAGAACTGCGGGGCACGATCAGCAGGCCGATGATGCCGAAGATGTACGGCACCGAAGACACAAAACCGGTGGTCAAATCGCTGCCGCCAAACTGCTTGATCAGCGTCGGCAACCACAGGCCCAGGCCGTAAATGCTCAATGTCACCGGCAGATAGAACAGCGCCAGAAGCAACACACGCTTGTCTTTCAGCGCATGCAACGGGTTGCCGTGCCGAGTCTGACCGTAGTGTTCGAGGTCTTTTTTTAGTTCACCGGCCAGCCAGTCTTTCTCGGCCTGATCCATCCACTTGACCTGTTGCGGACCGTCCGGCAACCAGCGCAACACCGGCCAGGTGAGCAGAATCGCCGGGGTGCCGATGACGATGAACAGCCACTGCCAGCCATGCAGGCCGAGCACGCCGTCCATGCCCAGCAGACCGCCCGAGACGGGCCCGGTGATCATCATGGCGATGGGTTGCGACAGAATGAACAGACCGAGGATCTTGCCGCGATGGCGCACCGGAAACCACTGAGTGATGTAATAAAGCACGCCGGGAAAGAAGCCCGCCTCGGCCGCGCCCAGCAGAAAGCGCATCACATAGAAACTGTGCGGCCCCTGCACAAACGCCATGCCGATGGTGATCGCGCCCCAGGTGATCATGATCCGCGCGAACCAGCGGCGTGCGCCAAAGCGCTCGAGCATCAGATTGCTGGGGATTTCAAACAGGAAGTAGCCGATGAAGAACAGCCCGGCACCCAGACCATAGGCGGCGTCGCCGATCCCGATGTCCGCGCCCATGTGCAGTTTGGCAAAACCCACGGCGGAACGATCTACATAAGCGATGAGGTAAAGCAGAATAAGGAAAGGAATCAGTTTGAACGTGATGCGGCGTATAAGCCGCAGTTCCTGGCTCATGTAGGCGGTCTCCCATTGTTTTTGTTATGGAACCTGCGGGGATCATCTCTGTGCCTGGGTGCTGATGAAGCTGCCCAGACGCCAGGATGAACCCTCGTCTAAGATCGACTATATAGTAATACTATTTGAACTGACAACTCTTCCAATACGGGTTTTTTAGGCTTACCTTAGCCAGCAGCGTCGTCATTAAGTCTTACAATAAGAGAGCCGATCATGTCTGACTCCGATAAAAAACCGACCCTCCGTTCTGCCCAGTGGTTTGGCACCGCCGACAAGAATGGCTTCATGTACCGTAGCTGGATGAAGAATCAGGGTATTGCCGACCATCAGTTTCAGGGCAAGCCGATCATCGGCATCTGCAATACCTGGTCGGAGCTGACCCCTTGCAACGCGCATTTCCGGCAGATTGCCGAGCATGTCAAACGTGGCGTGATCGAAGCAGGTGGCTGGCCGGTCGAGTTTCCGGTGTTTTCCAACGGCGAATCCAACCTGCGCCCCACTGCAATGTTTACCCGCAACCTGGCGAGTATGGACGTGGAGGAGGCGATTCGCGGCAACCCGATTGACGGTGTCGTGTTGCTGACCGGCTGTGACAAGACCACGCCTGCACTGTTGATGGGTGCCGCCAGTTGCGACATCCCGGCCATCGTCGTGACCGGCGGGCCGATGCTCAACGGCAAGCATGAAGGCAAGGACATCGGTGCCGGCACCATCGTCTGGCAGATGCACGAGTCTTACAAAGCCGGGACTATCAGCCTGGATGAATTCCTCTCCGCCGAAGCCGGCATGTCCCGCTCGGCAGGCACCTGCAACACGATGGGCACGGCCTCGACCATGGCCTGCATGGCTGAAGCACTGGGCACCTCGTTGCCGCACAACGCCGCCATTCCTGCGGTGGACTCGCGCCGTTACGTGCTGGCGCACATGTCCGGCATGCGCGCAGTGGACATGGTCCGCGAAGACTTGCGCCTGTCGAAGATTCTCACCAAGGCCGCCTTTGAAAACGCCATCCGGGTCAACGCGGCCATCGGCGGTTCGACCAATGCAGTTATCCACCTCAAGGCCATCGCCGGACGCATTGGCGTCGATCTGGACCTGGACGACTGGACCCGCATGGGCCGCGGCATGCCGACCATCGTCGACCTGCAACCGTCCGGGCGTTTCCTGATGGAAGAGTTCTATTACGCCGGTGGCCTGCCCGCCGTGCTGCGCCGCATGAACGAAGCCAGACTGCTGCCCAACCCGGATGCGTTGACGGTCAACGGCAAGAGCATCGGTGAGAACACCTGCAATTCCCCCATCTATGGTGAAGATCAGGTAATCCGTGCCTTGGACAACCCGATTCGGGCCGACGGTGGCATCTGTGTGCTCCGCGGCAACCTCGCCCCGCTGGGTGCCGTGCTCAAGCCGTCGGCCGCCACGCCGGCACTGATGCAGCATCGTGGCCGTGCGGTGGTGTTCGAGAATTTCGAAATGTACAAGTCGCGGATCAACGACCCGGATCTGGACATCGACGCCAGCTCGGTAATGGTTCTCAAGAACTGTGGCCCCAAGGGTTATCCGGGTATGGCCGAGGTGGGCAACATGGGTCTGCCGGCCAAGCTGCTCGCTCAGGGTGTGACTGACATGGTACGTATTTCCGATGCACGCATGAGCGGCACAGCGTACGGCACGGTGGTTCTGCATGTCGCTCCGGAAGCGGCCGCCGGTGGCCCGCTTGCGGTGGTCAAGGAAGGCGACTGGATCGAGCTTGACTGCGCCAGCGGCCGTCTGCATCTGGACATCCCGGAAGCCGAACTGGCCGCACGCCTGGCGCAATGGCAAGCCCCGCCACAATTGTTGCTTGGCGGCTATCGCCAACTGTATATCGATAAAGTGATGCAGGCCGATCAAGGCTGTGATTTCGACTTTCTGGTCGGTTGCCGGGGTTCCGAAGTGCCTCGTCACTCGCACTAGTCACTTGCACTACTTGCATTAAAAGAAGCGGCGGTCCCTGTTCTGGCGACCGCCGCAACCGTTATGCGATGGTATGATGCCCAGCAATCACCGCCAGGACCGACTTGCGTTCCCATGGACTACCGAAAGCCTTCCGACCGAAAAAGCATGCACGCCCGTATCGTCCAGGAACTGGGCATGCAGATCGTATCCGGCCGTTTCAAACCTGACGAAAAGCTGCCCGCCGAAGCGTTGCTCTGCGAAGAATACGCGGTCAGCCGTCCGGTACTGCGCGAAGCCACCCGAGTGCTGGTGGCCAAGGGGCTGGTTTACTCACGGCCACGCGTCGGCACGGTGGTCAAGGCCCGCCGCGAATGGCACCTGCTGGACCCGGACGTGCTGCATTGGGTGATGCAAAGCTCGCCGCAGAACGAATTCTTCAACTTGCTGACCAGCGTGCGCGCCGTCATCGAGCCGGCTGTTGCAGCGCTGGCTGCGCAACATGCCACGGACGCAGAAATCGAGTCGATCCACGAAGCCTACCTGCGCATGGAAGCCGCACCGACGCCGGAAGACCTGCTGCAACCGGACCTCGACTTCCACAGCCGGATCGCCGACGCCACCCACAACGACCTGTTGGCGCACTTGTGCAACATGCTGTCACTGGCCTTGCGCGAAGCACTCAAATACTCCAACAAACGCCCCAACCTGCACGAGCTGGCCATGCCCCGCCACAAAGCCATCCTTACCGCCATCCAGAACCGCGACGCCCTCGGCGCACGCCATGCCTCGCTGGTGCAACTGGACGATGCGCGCAATGCGCTGAGCGTAGTGTTGGGCGGCGGTTGATCAGTCGGTTCAACTGAATCGATAACGTCTTGGGTCTGTCTGTTCGCCGTATTTATCAATCAAGCAGGGCGAACCCTATCGATTACCGATACCCACCTCTGAATGTTCTATTTCTGTGGGAAATATCCAGCCCATAGGTAAGAGTTTTATCAGCCCAGCGTAAGCTCAGTCCTTAAATACCGTAAATAGCGATCTGCCATTTCCGAAAACATAAAGTAATGATATCTCTCCCTGCACATTAATTAAGACACCGCGCCTGTTCATACACGTCGATTAAAAAAATCAGACGTCAGGGATTCGTGCGGTCGGTAGAAAACACGACTCAGGGAGAGTTGCATGAAACTTCTGGCCATCGTCCAGGGCGATACCACAGACCACGGAGGGTCTGTTATCAATGGCGATCAAACAAAGCGAATCAATGGTTTCCCCGTAGCGCACAGGGGCTGTGACGTCATCTGTCCACTGCATGGCGCCAGCAAAATCATCGGCGAAGAAAACAACTTTCATATCGAAGGAAACATCATCGCCCTGGAGGGCGATCTGACCAGTTGCGGGGCTCGGTTGATATCCAGGCAACAGAGTTTCTTTCGGGTTGAGAGGCGGTCGAGTGTTGTGCAGTCTGCGCCTGATACTTCGGATGGTAATGATCAGGGGGTGGCCAGCGAGTGTGTGGTGGATGGGGGGGTGCAGTCGGTTAATTCGTTGGTGGGCCAGCAACAGCTACCTGACTTCAATGAGCGCTTTCAATTCACCACTCATCAGCACGTCAGTCTTGGGCATATGGGTTATGTGATTTTACAAGACGATCAGTGCACTGCCTGCGGCGCGCTTGATAGCCAAGGCAATAGCCGAAGCCACTGCAGCACAGCGCCCATTACGCTGCAACCCGCGACATTCGCCCCTTTGCCGATGATGGAGTAACGACACATGTCACTGAATGATTTTCAACGCACTAACGCATTGGGTCCCGACACCTACTTCGCCCTGCCACAGGGTATCTCGCGCACCTACGCACCTCTGGACACACCGCCTAAAAAGGTCATCATCGAAAACCTGGCCCTGTCCCGCATCCCCGGAGCCATGCGCAACATGGGATGGGACACGGCAGCAGAGCTAATGCAGCGGTGGTTTGACAGTCCTGCGTGGGAGATGCCGGCGGAGTGGAAGGTGCGGGAAACACAGCCGGACCCGATGAGCCTGTCTCCCGCGTAATGCGATGAGAGCATCGTGAAGATGGAATGGGCGATGCAGTTTGAGCGTTGCAGGCAGGCTGTTGAGGAAGCAGAATCGAGATTAAACACAGTTAACGCCGTCAAACGTTTGAAAGATCTGCTAAAGGAAGCTGGCTGGAGTGATCACATTGAATGCCGATTGGGTTCAAGCATGATGTCCGCCCGACAAATGGACGCTTGTTCGCAAGTAAATTTCGCTGAGTTTGGTAGCGCTTGGAATGCGCTAGACGATATGTACGGAGCGTTAGGCTTTGCAACGCTTAAAATCGGTGTAACAGGAAAAACATTCAGCCGGGAAATTTCTGCCACTCAACAGCGCAAGCACTACTTTCAAATTGAGCATATGGGCTTTTATATCCGAGACCATTACGACTTCAACGGCCTACAATATTTAGGCACATGGACAGAAGATCGCGTACTTACCAAAGCAGAAACAATCATAACCTTGCACCCGCACGGAAACTTAATAGTCAGACTGAAAGATGGACCTTTTGCTGCAATCACAAACGCAGACTTTCAAAGATATCGAGCGAAAAAACTCAAAGGGGGTGATTTCATGATTTATTCAGACATACTGTGGAAAAAATCAGATCAGATCATTGAGCTTGGAACGTGGTCTTGAAAAAATCATCTCGCCCAATAGTATTTTTTTTAACATACGTTATCATCGCAAGCAGTCTCTGGATAGCTTCTGAATGGTGGGAAAAAGGATTGGCTGAAAAATCGAGCGGCCCGCACATAAGCCCGGGGGGATGTTATCGAGTAGATATACTCAAACCATTCTGGATCTTACCGATGATGTTTCATCGTAAATCCGACCCCAACGAAGATCAACCACCCAAGTGGTTTCCCTGGTGGGGCTACCCAGCCTTTTTTCGACTTTATGATCACCGCACTGGCGTATTGATTTCAGAGACGAAAATTTACGATCTGGAGTCAGCGAGCGGAAAACTGTCATGGGGAAGTGGATCGGGAGATGTGATGTCCGGTTTGATCTCCATAGGACCCAATGCTCCTGATTGCATGGGTGATCGCCCTACTCGCGTGAAGCCTCAATGACGGGGAGCATTACGACGCTGGGCGTTTTTAATCATCGTTCCCGTGCTCCGCCCACAGCGTTATGCATAAGTTTGAAGAGTCCGGAAAGCGCAGCTGAAACCGCACTGTGTGGACCGGGGCGGATTGATCACGAAGACGATGGCTCAACCGCGCCATTTCCAAGGGCCAAGAGGACACAGAGCGTCCAAGCAGGCATGCCGACGCGGAGCGTCGCACGATAGTAGTAGCATCCAGCATGGAAACGCACTTTTCGACACTCTGCGCCGCAATAGGACGCAGAGTGACAGGCCGCCACGGGCTCAATGCGAAAACAGCGAGTTGCCCACCTTCCCCGCCATCTTCTCCGGTTTGATCAGGAACCGCGCCAGCGCTGGCAGCAGCCACAGTGCGCCGAACATGTTCCACAGCAGCATAAAGGTCAGCATCAGGCCCATGTCGGCCTGGAACTTGATCGCCGAAAAAATCCAGGTGCACACACCGATGGCCAGGCACAGGCCGGTGAACAGCACGGCCTTGCCGGTGGATTTCAGGGTTTGATAATAGGCCTCCTGCAAGGGCAAACCGGCGCGCAGGAAGCTTTCCAGGCGGCTGTAGATGTAGATACCGTAATCGACGCCGATGCCCACGCCCAACGCCACCACCGGCAGGGTCGCGACCTTGACGCCGATGCCCATGAACGCCATCAGTGCGTTACCCAGTACCGACGTCAGCACCAGCGGCAGGACGATGCACAAAGTCGCCGCCCAGGAGCGGAAGGTGATCATGCACATGGCGGCCACGCAGATGTACACCAGCACCAGAATCACCAGCTCGGACTGTTTAATGACTTCGTTGGTCGCCGCTTCGATCCCGGCGTTGCCGGCAGCCAGCAGAAATTGCATGTCTGGTTTGTCATTTTGCCTGGCGAAATCCTGCACCGCGTGCACGGCGCGGTCGAGGGTTTCGGCCTTGTGATCGTTGAGGAAGATCAGCAACGGGGCCAGCGAGCAATCAGTGTTGTAGAGGCCATCAGCGCGGGCGATGGAGTTATTCAGCACGTCTTTGTTGCGCGACAGGCTTTCCCATTTCAGGTTGCCCTCGTTCATGCCTTTGATGACCTGCTTGGAAACGGTCACCAGCGAAATGGCCGACTGCACGCCTTGGGTGTTCTCCATCTTCCAGGCCAGTTCGTTGATCGCCGACAGGGTCGAATACGCCGAGCAGCCCTCGGGCGGAGTCTTGACCATGACCACCAGCACGTCGGAACTGGTGGAGTAGTGCTTGATGATGAACGCGTTGTCGTTGTTGTAGCGCGAGTCAGGGCGCAGCTCCGGTGCACCCTGGTCCAGGTCGCCGATTTTCAGGTTCTGGCTGTACCAAAGGCCGCCACCAAAGGCCAGCACTGCCAGCGCGATCGAGACCGGCGCGACTTTGGCGCTGGCAAAATTCGACAGCAGTCGCCAGAAAGGATGCTCGGACACCGCGTCCTGCTTGCTGCGACTGACAGCCCTTTTGCTGATGCCCACGTAGGAAATGGCCACCGGCAGCAGGATCAGGTTGGTGAAAACGATCACCGCCACACCAATGGACGCGCCAATGGCCAGTTCGCGGATCACACCGATGTCGATAATCAGCAAGGTAATGAACCCGACCGCATCCGCCAGAATCGCGATCATGCCCGGCAGGAACAACTGGCGAAACGTGCGACGCGCAGCGGTCAGGGCGTTTTCGGCCTCGCTGGATTGCAGGGCAATCCCGTTGATCTTCTGCACGCCGTGCGAGATACCGATGGCGAAAATCAGAAACGGCACCAGCATCGAATAGGGGTCGATACCGAAACCCACCACATGCATCAGGCCCAGCTGCCAGATCACTGCAATCAGCGTGGTGCTGAGCACTGCGACGGTGCTGCGGATGCAGCGGGTGAACCAGATCAGCAGCACCAGCGTGATCAGAAAGGCGATGCCGAAGAACATAACCACCATGAACAATCCGTCGATCAGGTCGCCGACTTTTTTGGCGAAACCGACAATGTGAATCTTGATGTTCGGGTTCTGCGCCTGGTACTTGTCGCGGATCTTTTCTTCAAGCTGATGAGAGAACTGCTGGTAGTCCAGCGCCAGCAACTTGCCCTGATCGGCCGGGTCCGGGTACGACTCCTGGAGCGGCACGTCGACGATGCTCGACTTGAAGTCGTTGGCGACCAGCCGCCCTACCTGCCCGGACTTGAGCACGTTGTTGCGCAACTGATCAAGACTGGCGTCCGAGCCGTTGTAGCTCTGTGGAATGACTTCGCCCCCGGCAAAGCCCTCCTCGGTAACTTCGGTCCAGCGCACGCTGGGGCTCCAGAGCGATTTAAGACCGGAACGGTCCACGCCGGCAATGTAAAATACTTCGTCACTGATCTGGCGCAGGGTCTCCATATATTCTTTGGCGAAAATGTCGCCATCCACCGCTTCTACGGAAATGCGCACCGTATTGCCCAGGTTCGCCAGATCGTTGCGGTGCTTCATCATGTTCTGAATGAACGGATGAGACAGCGGGATCATCTTTTCGAAACTGGTGGAAGGCCGAACCTGCGTGGCCTGCCAGAACAGAAAAATACTCGCCAGCAGGCAGAGGATAATCACGGCCGGACGATGATTGAAAATCAGGCGCTCAAGAAAGGTTGCCTTGTCATCTGAATGTGCTGGGTGTTGAAGATTGCTCATGCCTGAAGGTCCCCGCCCTGAAAGGTCTTATTGTTGGGTCGTCTCGGCGCCCGTCGGCGAGGTGACGCGTACGCCGCCCTGTCCTACCAGAATCAGATTGCCTTGAAGATTAGCGGTGACTCCCGCCAGCGAAATGCGATCGGGGCGGTTGAAGACCTCGAATGTCTCACCGTCATCAGTGCTGCGCATGACACTGCCGCCGTTGCCGACCAGCACCAATGTGCCATCGGTCAGCAACGTGGCGCTGGCCAGACCGAACTCGACCGGCCCGCGTGCGCCGTTCAGTTCGATGGGTTGCCAGGTGTCACCAAAATCACTGGAGCGAAACAGGTTGCCGCGCAGACCGTAAGCCAGCAACGTGGCAGGCTGCGCGGTGCCGACGACGCCAAACAACGAGCCCTGATAAGGACCTTCGAGCTTTTCCCAGGTTTGCCCCTCGTCGCGAGAACGAAACATGCTGCCCGCTTCACCGACGATAAACAGCCCTGCGTCTTTTATCTGAGCGATACCGTTCAGGTGGTACTGGTCTTCGTTGTCCAGCCGGTCGCTGACGTCCTGCCAATGCCGGCCGCCGTCGCCGGTGTTGAGCAACGCGCCATACGCGCCAATGGCGAAACCGTTGTTGAGGTCCTTGAACCAGACATCCAGCAACGGTGCTTCGCGCTTCAAGTCCTCGAACTGTTTGTTCCAGCTTTTGCCGCCATCGCTGCTGGCGAGGATTTGCGCATCGTGGCCGACCGCCCAACCGTGCTGCTCATCGACGAAGAACACCGCCGTCAGTAGCTGGCGGGTCGGCACTCGGGCCTGGCTCCAGGTCTTGCCCTGGTCATCGGAATACAGAATATGCCCGTGATCACCCACTGCGACCAGGCGTGCACCGGCATGGGCGACATCCAGCAACAGGCCGCGTGAGGCTTTGGCTGATTCGACGGCATACGCGGCGGTGTCCGCAGCGGCAACGGGAGCCGAATCGGCAAACGAGCAGCACGTAAAGATCACCAGGGACATGCCCGTGCATAACCGAGTGCGCCAGTGGAAAGGCTCACGCATGGACTTCTCCCCTTTCTTATTATCAGGTGGCTGTTACCAATCAGCGCGTCTTGAACCGGACGTCCGCAAGCGTCTGGCCCCGCCTTTCTGGAAGCTCGGCCATCCTAGGCAGTTTTGCAAATGCCTGACAATCAGCATGTCGTTATATTTTGTTAAGCGCGCAGGATGTGATTGATCAATCATCACGATTGCTGATCGACCAAGTCCGCCAGACCGTCATTGCACAGGTCGTCAGCGAAAGCCTGTCCGGCGCACCGCAGCCGGTTTGAAGGCGTTTGCACCGGGCACAGGCTGGGAGAAGTCGCTGGTGCCGGGCGCCTGATTTTCCAGGTTCTGGACGTGATAACGCCGCGCTTGCAGGTCATGAAACACATCCAGTGCAGACCATGTGGTAGGCAGCTCGTAATAGTTTTTCAGGTAGGCCATGGAGACCCGCCACAACTGACCGCGACCGTCGTACTGATCGACGATTGCGGCCTGCCAGCTGTCTTCGTCCAGATACAGGGTGCGCCGCGAATAGACATGCCGCGCCGTGGGTTTGAGCCTGCCCTCCACCACCCACACCCGGTGCAGTTCATGGCGCGTATACGCCGGGTTGATATGCCCGACCTGCAGCAGCTGCCGGTAGGCGATATCGGGACTGGAAATCCGATAATTGTTGTAAGGGATATACACTTCGCGCTTGCCCATCAGCGTCCATTCATAACGGTCCGGTGAGCCGTTGAACATGTCGGTATCATCTGCCGTGCGCAGGCCATCCGAGGCCGGGATCGGCAGGTCGTAAGCCAGGCTCGGTGCACGTCGCACCCGCCCTTGCCCGGCATTGTAGGCCCACGCCTGCCGGGGTTCCTGCACTTGATCCAGCGTTTCATGGACCAGCACCGCCGAGTCGGTCATGCGCGCCGGGCACTGGGTGAACGACAGGTAGTAGAACAGCACATTGTCCAGACTGGCGAAGCTGCCGCGCGGGTCATAGAAACGGAACAGGATTTCCTGCCGCGTGATGACCGGTTTGAAACTACCGTCACGCTGTATCGCGACTTCTGAGGCTTTGCGCACCACGTAATGACCGCGATAGCGGGCGATATGATTCCATATGGCCTGAATGCCTTTTTCCGGAACAGGAAACGGTATTCCGCCGTAGGCATCGACAAAGCCGTTGCCATCAGCGATCAACCTGGCTTTTTCGGCATTGCGGCGCGTGTTGTCGTATACCCATTGTGGCGCCGACCCGGAGCGCCGGGTCGGGTAAATGGGCATTTGATAAGTGTCGGGATAGGTCTCGAACATCGCCACTTGCCCAGGCGTCAGCCGCGCGCGGTAGTGTTCCAGATTGGCGTGGGTGATGGTGAACAGAGGCTTGTCAGCGGCGTACGGATCGACATGCCGTGTACCGGAGCCTTTATAACCGGGCGGCGGGCGGGTAATTCCGCCACTCCAGGCCGGTATGCTTCCGGCGTCGTTACCGGCCATCTCGCCGCCGAGAGGCGTCAGCCGGCTGCCCAGCAGCGTGACATCGCCGGCCAGGCTGGTGTTGATCGCGAGCAGCAGCACCAGCGCGACCCCCATCAGGTGTTTCGTGAACATGTTGGTTCTCCTTACATGACCGGCTTGCCTGACCAACCCCGGACAATGGGCTGACACACAGACCGGTGCTGTTTCCGTTGTAAACGGTATTATTGTTAGTGCGACGAACGTAACGACTGCACCGCGCCATTATCGTCAAGAGACAAGCAAGGCATTCAGCCAGCGTGTGATCCTGCAAAAATCTGTATGCCTTACGTCAAGTTGTAGGAAACTTCCAGAACTTAAAACACGCACTAAACACGTCGACAGGACAGGCATCCAGGAGTGCCCACAACACTGCAACCTGAATGCCAACACGAGAAAAAACAACAGATCTTATTTTGTATAAAGTACAGATCAGACGAAAAGCGAACGACTTATATTTCAGAACACAACACCGTGGGTGCGGCCTGTTTAATTGTCAGACATCCATGAAAAAACCTGGCGTGTTTACCGGTTATCGAGCGCAGAAAAAACCGACGGTAACAGCGAAGGTGTTACTTATCTTTCATCAGTAACACCTTTTTCAATAAACAAGGGTTTAATCGATAACTACGTGGGGCAGGAACCGGCTGGTATCCTTGGTGATCAGGCTGTCATCTTCACGAATGCCGATTCCTGATGCCAGGTCGCCAATAACCCACGAGCCGATCAGTGTGTAGCTGTCGCCAAACTTCGGAAGTGGCGAGTACGCCTGAAGAATGTAAGGCGCATCGGTGTAAGGACCATCGACCGCAATGACCTGGTCGCCCGGCGTGCGCATTTCGATGTTGGCGCCTTCGCGGGAAAAGTACGGCTTGCGCACCCACCCCTTGGGCACCGGTTTCGTGACGTCCTGATCAACTCGCGAAGGCAGCAGGTTCGGATGGCCTTCATTGAATTGCCACAACAACGGCAAGATCCCCTTGTTGCTGAGGATCGCCTTCCACGCAGGCTCGACAAACTGGGTGCCGCTGGCCGTAACGTTCTTGCCGAATGCCTCGTGAAAGATATGTTCCCACGCATGCAGTTTGAACAAGCGCTCGATCCAGCGCCCGTCCAGGTCTACAAAACGCCCTTGGTCATTGAGCCCGATGTCCTCGATGTCGATGTGCCTGGCATCGATACCGACGTGCGCGGCCATGCGCCTCAGGAAATCGGTGGTGACACGGTCCTCGACAGAGCCGGACATCGCCGCAAAGTAGAACGGGCTTGCCCCCGGAAACTCGGCGAAGGCGCGAACAAGGTCCTCGGCAATCGAGTTGAACTGGCTGGCATGCGCCGGCAATACCCCACGCGCCATCTGCTCTTCGAGCCAGAGCAGTTGAAACGCGCCAGCCTCCATGAGGCTGGTCGGGGTATCGGCATTGATCTCGTACATCTTTGCCGGGCCCGTACCGTCGTAGGCGAAGTCAAAGCGTGCGTAAAGATGTGGGTGCCCTTGCTTCCATGATGTCTGAATTACATCGAAAAACGCTGGTGGAATGGCCAACTGGTGCAGCAGCTCTTCACTGTCCACCACCCGCGCCACCGCATCCATGCACATCTGGTGAAGCGCCTGGGTCGGCGCTTCCAGATCGCGGGTAATCTGCTGTTCGGTGAACAGGTAATAACCGCGCTCATCCCAGTAGCGCTCGCCGTCGATGGTGTGAAAGTTGAAGCCTTCACGTTCGGCGGTGGCACGCCAGTCAGGGCGTTCTTCGATGCTGATCTTTTTCATGGCGCGCTCCGTCAGCCTCCGAAACTGCTGCCGCTGCTGCTCTTGCCGCCCCAGCCGCTGCGTGCCGAAGCCTGACTGCCGAAACCGCCACGCGAAATGGTCGATGACACCGACGACGAGCCAGAACCTGAACTGCCCAGGTTGCGCCCCAGCGTGCTTTTGCCATAGCTGCGGTCCGGGCTGGACTGCGCCTGACTCGAACGGCCGAAGGTCTTGCCGCGATCAATCTGGCTGGGCAAGGATGAGCTGTAATAACCGCCACGGTCATCACGTGTCTGGTAGATAGGCTGCGAGTAATAACGGCTGCCACCACCGAAACCGTTATTGAGCAAATTGCCGATCAGCAAACCGGCCATCAGCCCGGTAGTGCCGCTCATGCCTGCGGGCGCGGACTGGGCGACTTCCTGATTGGCCCGGTCCAGCGCCTCTTTGGGCACATGCCCGGAAAAACCCAGTTCGAAGCCGCCGAGCTTCGGCACGTACTTGCCGTCCGAAGTGACCTGGCAATAATCCGGTATGAAGTCAGCGTCACAAGACGCCTTGTCATCGTAGGTCGGCGCGATGCGGCGATGGTCGGACAGCGCCTGCATGTAGGCATCCGAACAGACATTAACCGGCACCTTGGCATCGACGCATTCCTGCACCGAACTGAAGTTGGCCTTTGCGTTGAAAGTGTCCTTGTCTTCCGACGGGCCACAGGCGGCGAGAGCCAGGGGAAGCGTGCTGGCGAGCACCAGCTTTACTGAACTACGTCTCATCGTGAGTCTCCTTGTCCAAGGCTGCCGTCAGACCGAAGGGGTCATGCAGGCGGCGTTGAGAAGACCGACGCTGATTGCGACGCTGGCCGAATAGATAGCGGCGGCCATTTCGCCTTTGGCGATGCGCGTCGACAGGCCCTTGAGCACCAGGCTGGTGACGCCGAACGCCAACAACTGCACCACGGCGGCAATCACCACCCAGACGATGACGTCCAGAATGCTGATGCTGTAGGTGATGATGTTACTGGCCGGCAACGCGAAACCGATCAGTGAACCGCCCAGCGCAAGCGCGGCGGCACTGTTGTTTTCGCGGATCAGCGCGAACTCCTTGTGCGGCGTAATCCTGCTGTAGATGAACTGGAACAGGGCGAACAGAATCGCCGCCACCAGAATGTACATAACGAAGCCGAATACAGCGGTGGCATTGAGCGACATACGCAGCGCGTCGATCATGAGAATTTCCTTGTCAGAGAACGTTGATATCAGTGGATTGCAGCGTTATGCCAACCGCCGTGGTGAGCGTGATGCTGCCCTCTTCGTCTTCCTCCACGGAAAACAGCAGAAACTCACGGCGGTTTATCAGTCCCGTTTCGCGGGCGTACAGCATGCTCAGGTGTTTCACGCGATAGGCAGCATCAGGGCTGACGATATCTTCGTCCAGGGGCGTCAGTTCGGTCTGGCCCGGTGAAGTGCCCCATTGCCGCTCGAATTCCTCGCCATCGTGCTCGTAGGTGGGCAGGCCGATCTTCGACGACGGGCCGGTCAGGCGCAGCAGCTCATCCTTGTTGGTGATCGGCTCGGCGCTGTAATAACCGAACAGGATGATGTCCTGAACGTCTTCCGGGTTGGGGCCGTTGCTGACCACTTGCAGAAAGTAATCCTCGTTATCGAGGTAGAAACGATGCAGGGCCATCGCCTGGCCCAGATCGACACGCCCTACGGCCCAGACCTTTTCATCACCAGGCACGACCACTTCCGAATGCCCGTCGAGCAACAGCTTCAATGAGCTGTCCAGGCATAACATCCGCCCGGAGGCCAGCCCCAGCGGGTTGGCCGACGCGTCACCCTCACGACCCGACGCCTTGGGTGCTTGCAGACCCATGGCACGTTTGAACCAGCTCATAGTGCGTTTCCTTGAAGTCGACTGGAGGCAATGTAGAAAATTTCCCCGCCCAGGATAGACATATCGTTGGCCGGATTGATCTCGAACTGCTGCATGGTTGAGGAGCGATAACCAATCAGCGTGGCATTGAATTCCTGGCGCATGCGTATGTACAGCTCGCCGCAGGAGCAGGCGAAGTCGGCAGGCAACACATGACGGTACTGCGTGGCACCCACGCCAACACACAACAGCTCGGTGATCACCGAACTCGAGCCTGGGTCCTGCGCGGAGCGAACCAGCATTTCAATGGCCATGTTCGAGGTGCATTCCAGCTCGGGCGCGTAGGTTCTGGCCAGCGCGGCCCGTTCGGAATTATTGAAGTGCGCGACCACATGACCGGTCGGCCCGAGGCTTTTGAGCGTCAGTACGATGGCGAGTGTCAGGCTGTCGGATTGGGTGTGGACCAGAATTCTCTGCGCGCCCACAACCCCCGCGCGGCTCAGCACCGCCGGCGAATCCAGAGAATCGCCCTTGATGAACGACGCCCTGCCCGGCAGCGGGTTTTCCGTGATGATCGAGTCGCAGATAACAAGCCCGGCCCGGCTGGTAGAGGTGTCCTGACCGAGCAGCTCGACGATACGCTCGCTGGCTTCTCCGTCCCAGCCAACCAACACTGTATGGCCTGTCAGCGCCGAGCAATCGCCTTGTCCTTTCATGTTCCTTCTCCAGATATCACCGACCGACGTCGACGCCTTGCCGATGACCGTGGTCAGCAAGGCAATGCCACCCAGCATGATCCAGGTGGTGGTGACCAGCTTGCCCCACCCTGACTTGGGCGACAGATCGCCATAGCCGACGGTGGTCGCAGTGGTGAGGTAGAAATAAGTGAAGTCAGCCCCCTGCAACAGGTGCTCTTCACCGGCCAGCGTCAGCAACAGCCAGGAAACGCCATAGTGCACCAGTAACAGCATGCCGATGCCAGCCCAGCCGAAACGCTCGAAAAACGACGAGGTGTGACGCCGAAGTAACAGGAGCAGAGTCATCCTTTCAAATCCTTGAGCCAGGTTCCACTTCCCTACGGGTCAACAGGGTCTTCCCGGTCAACCGTCATCGATAACAGCCGCAGTGCATCAGGCCTTTTCTGCCAGCAATGCCCTGGAATGCATCAGCCACGCCACACAAACCCCGGCAAACGCCCCGGCGATGTGTGATTCAAACGAAACACCGGCCACCGGCACGAAGCCGAAAACCAGCCCGCTGTAACCGGCCAGCACAATCAGCGCCAACAGCACGCTGGCGAGGCTGCGCTGATACCACGCCCGCGCCAGCAGATAAGCCCACAAACCGAAGATCAGACCGCTTGCGCCGACATGGATATTGTTGCGACCAAAACTCCAGACCAGCAGCCCGCCCAGCAGGCAAATCAGCCCGGCGACCCAGGCATAACGCCTGACACCCTCGGTAGCCACCAGCCAGCTCAGCACAATGAACGGCAACAGGTTGCTGAGCAAGTGTTGAATCGAGCCATGCAGAAAGGGAGCAAAAACAATTCCGCGCAACCCGTCAAGGCTGCGCGGAATGATACCGAAATGAACCAGACTATTGCCCGTGATCGAGTTGATTGCCTGCACCACAATCAACACGGCCGACAGGGCGAGGATGACCTTGAGTCGTTTGGAAAACGCCATTCTCCACCCTCGCCTGCCTGGCTGCGTCGATTACTGCGCCGGCGTCTGGTTTTTGGCTTTCAGGCGTGCCAGCACATCTTGCGCGCCGCCGCTTTTGGCACCAATACCGGCGTCCTGCAAACGACGCTCAAGGTCACTGCCGCTGGACTGGCTGGCCAGTTCTTCGGCCGCTTCCAGCTTGGCATCCTGTTCGTCCTGGCGCTGCTTGAGGCGCGCCAGCGAACCCACTGCAGTCTCGACCGAACCACTCGCGCCACCGGTTGCAGTGGCCGTCGCAACGCGGGCGCGCTGGACAGTTTCACGGGCCTTGGCCATCTCGACCTGTTGCTTGAGGCTCTTGATTCGCGACTCGGCCTTGATCACCTGCTCCTGCAACAGGCTGACCTGCTTGCCGAACTGATCGGCCAGCTCCTGCTCCTGGTCACGCAGGGCTTCGATCTCGGCAATCTTGCTGGCACATTCAACGGCCAGCGCTTCTTCGCCCTTGTTCAGGGCCTGCATGGCGCGGCCTTCCCAGTTGGCAATGCTGGTGGCGTGTTCTTCAAGACGCTGCGCCGAGAGCTTGTGCTTGGCCTTGATGGTGATCAGCCCGTCGCGGGCCTTGACCAGCGCGTTGTCGGCGTCACGGATTTCCTGATCCAGAATGCGAATGGCATTGGCATCGGCAATCGACTCGCCCACTTCGGAAGCGCCACCACGAACGGCGGTCACCAGTTTTTTCCAGATACTTGTAGTCATGAATGTTCTCCGCCTGACAGCGCTGTTCAGTAGATGAAATGATCTTCAAAAGCGTCGGCCGCACGGATCACGTTGTCCGCGAGGGTGAGAATTTCCTGCACAACCACCGTGAGCGACGAAGCAGCGCTCAGCGCGCCAAACAGGCAGTAAACTTCCTGGCCGTCGCCCAGTTTTTCGATACCGACCGATGACAGCGGAAACAGATCGCGACTGCGCAGCACGACATCGTTGAACGCCTGCACATTCTTGATCTTGTTCACTTCGATCAAGGTCGCGTCGGCCAGAATCTGTTCGCCTTCCACTGCGATATAGATCGGCAGGTCGCCGTGGCCGGTCATGGTCAGCCTGATGCCCGAGGCATCACCTTCGGTGACGTCCAGTTCGATCTGGCCCTGAGTCACCAGATCCAGTTCACAAAGAGCCTTCTGCAAAGAGCTGATGGTCCAGTGGGTATTCTCGGTCATGAAATCCTCCAATTTGATCCTCTCGCCCAAAAAGGGCTGTCTTAAGGCTTTTTCAATGCCACGCAGGGCATCGACATTCTCGGGCCGGATCCAGAACTCCCGCTTGACCAGCCCCGCATCCTTGAGTCGCAGACGCATTTCTCGCATGTAATCGGTGGAGCTTTTGGAAACCCTGGCCGGGACTGTTGCGTTGTCGCCTTGGGTTTTACGAGGCATTGGCGCTTCCCCTTGCTGCTGGCCGTGGATCAGGTGAGCAACGTATCAGATGCCTCCAAGGATGGATATACCTCACATGTGAGATTTTTTCAGGACAACCTGTGCGTATGAGCCTTTGTGGGAGTGGACTTGTCCACGAAGACGGATCATCAGGCACCGAATAAATCGGGGCGAAAGACACAAAAAAGGCGCTACCCACATCAGCAGATAGCGCCTTTCCTGAGCGTGCCATTTACGCAATCAGCACCGCATCAACCCTCATTCAGCCAGGCTTTTGCTCACCACTTCATACACATCCGCCGACAGTTTGCCGGAGGCGAGGATGCGCTCCAGCTCTGCTTTCATCAGCGCCTGACGGGCGCTGTCGTATTTGCGCCAGCGGGTCAGAGGGGCCAGTTGGCGGGAGGCGATTTGTGGGTTCAGGGCGTTCAGTTCAATGACCAGGTCCGCCAGGAAGCGGTAGCCAGAGCCGTCCGCAGCGTGGAAGTTGATCAGGTTCTGCCCGGCAAACGCGCCGATAAGGGCGCGGACCTTGTTCGGGTTCTTGATGCTGAAGGCAGGATGTTTCATCAATTCCTGTACGCGTTGCAGGCCACCCGGCTGGGTGCTGGCCGCCTGGACGCTGAACCATTGATCCATGACCAGCGCGTTGTTCTTGAAGTTCTCAGCGAACACGGCCAGCGCTTTGTCGCGCTCTTCAGCGAACGGCGAATTGACCAGCACGGCCAGTGCCGTCAGGCGCTCGGTCATGTTGTCGCTGGTGTCGAACTGGTCGATGGTCGCCGCCAGCACTTCAGGTTTGCCGCTGAGCATCAGGTACGACAGCGCGATGTTCTGCAGCGCGCGACGGGCGAAATGCGCAGATTCGGCAACGTATGGCGTGGCCTTGGAAAGCTCGCGGTTGGCCTTGTAGCGCGCCAGCAGGCTGTCAAACAGGCCATCGGCCAGTTGTTGGCGAGCAAATTCGCGAGCAGCGTGAATGGCATCGACATCGGCCACTTCGCTGATCTCGGCCAGGTAAGCCTCGCCCGGCAGTGAAAGCATTTCCGCGACCATGGCCTGATCAAGTTGCTCATCCGCCAGTACGGTGCCCAGTGCGGTAATCAGGCGCTGATCCATGACCAGTGGCTGACCTTGCTGGTGCTGAGCGATCAGTTCCTGCAACACCTGAACCGACAGTTGCTGGCCCGCATCCCAGCGGTTGAAGCCGTCGCTGTCGTGCTGCATCAGGAACATCAACTGGTCGCGGTCGTACGGGAAGCTCAGCCTGACCGGTGCCGAGAAGCCACGCAGCAAGGACGGCAGTGGCTTTTCAGCGAGATCGACAAAGGTGAACGTCTGCTCGGCCTCAGTCACCGAAAGCACCCGCGTGCTGCCGGTTGCGGCGGTTTCGTTGGCCAGGCGCAGGGCGATCTCGCCACCTTTGCTGTCCAGCAGGCCCAGCTCGACCGGAATCACGAAAGGCTGTTTCTGATCACCAGGCTGGCCCGGTGTGGTCGGGCAGCTCTGGCGGAAGGTCAGGCTGTAGGTGTTCGCAGCAGCGTCATACGACTCGCTGACCGCCAGACGCGGCGTGCCCGCCTGGCTGTACCAGCGCTTGAACTGGGTCAGGTCAACGCCATTGGCGTCTTCCATGGCCTTGATGAAGTCGTCGCAGGTCACTGCCTGGCCGTCGTGGCGCTCGAAGTACAGGTCGCTGCCCTTGCGAAAGCCTTGAGCCCCCAGCAGGGTGTGAAGCATGCCGACCACTTCCGAACCTTTTTCGTACACGGTCAGGGTGTAGAAGTTGGAAATTTCGATAAAGCTGTCCGGGCGCACGGCATGGGCCATCGGGCCGGCATCTTCGGCAAACTGGTGGGTGCGCAGGTAAGCAACGTCCTGAATACGCTTGACCGTGGCCGAGTTCATGTCGGCCGAGAAACCGGCGTCGCGATACACCGTGAAGCCTTCCTTGAGTGACAGCTGGAACCAGTCACGGCAGGTCACGCGGTTGCCCGACCAGTTGTGGAAATATTCATGGGCGACGATCGCTTCGACGCGCTGGTGCGCGGCATCAGTAGCCGTTTCGGCGCGGGCCAGCACGGCGCTGGAATTGAAAATGTTGAGGCCCTTGTTCTCCATCGCGCCCATGTTGAAATCGTTGACCGCCACGATCATGAAGATATCCAGGTCATACTCGCGACCGTAGGCCTCTTCATCCCAACGCATGGATTTTTTCAGGCTGGTCATGGCGTGCTGGCATTTATCGACGTTTTCTGGCTCGACATAGATGCGCAGGGTCACTTCCCGCTGACTCATGGTGGTAAAGGTGTCTTCGATGCACCACAGATCACCGGCCACCAGCGCGAACAGGTAGGCTGGCTTCATGAACGGGTCTTCCCAGGTCGCCCAGTGCCGTCCGCCCTCTTCTTCGCCGCTGGCAATCGGGTTGCCGTTGGACAGCAGGATCGGAAAGTTCTGCTTGTCGGCGCTCAGCGTGGTGGTGAATGTGCTCATCACGTCAGGGCGGTCGAGGTAGTAGGTAATCTTGCGAAAGCCCTCGGCCTCACACTGGGTGCAGAACATGCCGCTGGACTTGTACAGGCCTTCCAGCGCGGTATTGGTTTCAGGATGGATGCGCACGGTGCTGTCGACCGTGAAGCTTTCGGCCTGTGGATGCAGCGTCAGGTGATCGTCTGTCAGTTGATAATCAGCAGCGCCCAGCTCGATGTCGCTCAGTTTCACCGAAACCAGTTCCAGATGCTGGCCGTCCAGCACCAGCGGCGGCAGGCCTGCGCCACGCTCCGGGTTGCGGCGCATGACCAGTTGGGCGTGGACCAGCGAGTGGTCGTCGAACAGCTCGAAGGTCAGGTTCGTCTCATCGATGAGGTACTCGGGAGCCTGGTAGTCCTTCAGGTAAATCATTTTCGGTTGTTCGGTGCGCATGCTGGAATCCTTCTACTGATGCACGGCCAGTTGATAGGCCGTGTATTTGCGAATGTTGATCACGCCAGTGTCGAAAATCAGGTATTGGCCCTTGATCCCCAGCAGCGTGCCCTCGGCAATCGGGTTCTTGTCCAGGTTGAAGCTGACAATCTTGGTCGGATACGCCTCGACCGGGTAACGAAACTCGACAGGCTCGGCGTCATGTAGCAATTGGATGGCTTGCAGACCGAATCGTTCTTGCAATCCAAGCAGCCCGGCGCCGCAGCTGTCGAACAGTTCCTGGCGAATGGCCTTGAGATCGACAGGCTGAGCGTCGCCTTTGAGCAGCGCACGCCAGTTGGTGCGATCGGCTACCTGGCTGCGCAGCAGGTCTTCGACGAAGCCCGACTGTTGCCGGGTGGCCACGCGCAGGATCGGCAGCGCCTGGCTTGCGCCCTGATCCAGCCAGCGGGTCGGCAGTTGAGTGGACCGGGTGATGCCCACCTTCACGCCTGACGAGTTGGCCAGATAAACAATGTGATCAGTCATGCAAAATTGCTCGCCCCACGACGGATCACGGCACGTGCCCTGATCGTGGTGGCATTTTTCCGGGCTCATGATGCATATGTCGCACTGCGCCAGCTTGAGCATGCACGGATAGCAATAACCCTGGCTGTAACTGGATTTGGTCTTGCGCCCGCAATGACTGCAGTGAATGGCGCCGAGAAACTCCAGCCGCAGCGTCTTGCCGATCAGCGGGTTGACCGCGATCTCGGTGTCGCCCAGGCGAAAAGCGTATTGCACAAACGACGCGTCATCCTGACGCGCCGACATTTTGTTGACAGCTCCGCGACCAATTTCGATCAATGAATGGCATCCGATTTGAACAGGATATTAGGCACAGGCGCCGATTTTGAAGCGCATTCCTGCGGCCCCATGTAGCCCGTGCGCTGGTCTTCCGGCAGGTTCTGCGCTTCCCAGGCGATCAACGCCTGCAACGACAGTTCACGCTGTTCCTGAGTCAGCTTGCGGCCATCGGACCATTTGCCGATTTCCACGGCCAGCTTCAGGCTCTCGTAGACATCCGGGGTGATGTTTTCAATCATTTCTATAAAAGACGACATAGGGCACTCCAGAAAGTAGCCAGTGATTCTAGGCCTTGCGGCGTGCAATCGCACCACCGAAAAGGCCGGTGATACAGCCGATGATCAGCCCGCCGACATGCGCACCGTTGGCGATCTCGCCGAAGCCGAGCATGCTCACCAGACCGGACAGGCACAGCGCCAGCCAGACCAGCATCATGATCAACACGCCACGTGGCAGCCGGTAAACCGGGTTGGGTGCCAGCATTTGATAGATCCAGCAATGACCCAGCAACCCGTACAGCACCCCAGACAGGCCGCCGAACAGGCTTGGACCGCTGAACAGGTATTGAACGTAGTTGGAAACCGCTGAAAACAGCAGCGTCAGCAACAACAGGGACACGCTGCCCTGACGAATTTCGATGCGCCGGCCCAGCTCCCAGAACCACATGCCGTTCATGGCCAGATGCAGAATGCCGAAGTGGATCAGCATCGGCGAGACGATGCGCCACCATTGCCCGGAAGCCAGCGTTTCAGGCAACGGCAGAAACGTCGCGTATTCGCCATTGATACGAAAATCCTGAAAAGTCAGCCAGCGGATGGCGTCCAGGTTGTCGCCCAACAGCGTCAGGCCCGCCACCAGCAAAGTGACCATCAGCACCAGCGCTGTCACCGGGCTGTTGCGCAACTGCTCGATCAGGCCCGGAGCCTTGTACGTGGGCGCCTGGGAAGCGTCGGCCAGTTGAACGTGTTCGTCCCCCTCGGGAAAGCGCGTATACAAGTCCCGCACGTCATCGGCCAGCCGCTCGGCGTCCGGAACCCAGAGCACCTGCTCACCAGCCTCTTCGCTGACCCGGTGAGGGATCTGCAAGCGCTGCAACAAACGAACAAAACCGCTCAGATCGGTAGTCAGCGGCAAACGCAAGACGGCAACGGGACTCATGGTGAAACCTCGGGACGCTGAACATCGACCCAGACGAATTTGTCCGGATCGACGTGTGTTTCCTGATCCAGCCGATAGGCGACCAGCTTGCCGTAGAGCACCGCGCTGTAATCCAGGCATGCCAGGTTCGGCCGGATGGGTGCGGGGATACCGCTGCGCCAGTAATGACCGACAAACAGCAGCGGTTCGTTGCTGCCGTAGCGCAGCAATGCGTTTTTTTCGGACGTGGACAATGGCGTCTTGGCCACGCCTTCGGGCAGAGCGTCGGGCTGGAAGACCACGTCGCCGTAGGTCTGCGGGTTATCTTCCCAGAACTTGGTGCGGAAGAACTCACGCGTCAGCCCGTCGCCACCGGTCAGGGTCAGGCCATGCGGCAGGCGCATGTCGGTGCCTCGCAACAGGCGGTTGAACACGTTGCTGGCGAAACTGCCGGGCACTGCCGACGCTTGCACAAAATGCCTGTCGATGCAGCCGGTCCCGTGCAGGCCGCGCAACGGGTCGATCAGGGTCGCGTCCCAGCAGGCGTGCACCACTCGGAAACGTCCGGCATCAATATACAGGGGCAGCTCGTAGAACCAGTTGACGAACTCGTTCCATTCATCCGGATATGCTTCGAATTGCGCCAGTGTTTCGCCGATCAAACGGGCATGGCGCGGGGTGTGCTCGCGCACAAACAGGTGACCGCTCTCGGGCAGCGCCGGTGTCATCCAGCCCAGCGCATTGAACTCATGGTTGCCCATGATGCAGTACGCTTGCCCGGCCTGAACCATGTCGCGCACGATGTGCAGCGATTCGCGAATACGCGGCCCTCGGTCGATGATGTCGCCGAGGAAAATCGCGATGCGCTCAGGGTGGCGCCACACGCCAGCCTGCAGACGGTAGCCCAGCAGTTCCAGCAAGTGCTCCAGGGTATGGGCGCACCCGTGCACGTCACCGATCAGATCATAGCCACGCGCCGGATCGAGCATTAATCGCCCCCGCCGCCGAGCCTGCTGCCCCAGCCGAGCTTGGTGCGGCAGACTTCGTAATAGTTGTGATCCAACGGGTGAATCAGGCGCAGCTTCTGCGGCTTCTTGCTGACCGTAATGGTGTCACCCGGTGCGCAGGTGAAGTGGTTCTGCCCGTCGCAGGACACTTGCGGATAAATGGTCATGTCCTTGGACACGACGATTTTCAGCTCGCTGTTGCCGTCAACCACGATGGGCCGCCCGGACAGCGTGTGCGGGTACATCGGCACGATCACGATGGCGTCCAGCTTGGGGTGCATGATCGGCCCGCCCGCCGACAGCGCGTAGGCGGTCGAACCGGTCGGTGTCGCGACGATCAGGCCGTCGGCCTTCTGGCTACAGACAAACTGGCCGTCTATGTAGATTTCGAACTCGATCATGCGCGTGGACTTGCCGGGGTGCAGTACCACGTCGTTGAGCGCATCGCCCTGGCCGATGGCTTCACCGTGGCGGCGCACTTCGGCCTGCAGCAGGAAGCGGTTTTCGACCAGATAATGCCCATCGAGCACTTCGGCGCACTTGACCTCCAGCTCGTCGGGGCGGATGTCGGTCAGAAAGCCCAGGCTGCCGCGATTGATGCCCAGCACCGGCACATTGTGCCGGGCCAGGGCACGCGCAGCACCCAACAGGCTGCCATCGCCACCGACCACGATGACCATGTCGCAGACCTCGCCAAGCATCTTGCGCGACGAAGTCTGCAGGCCATGACCGGGCAGGACTTCGGCAATGGTCTCTTCGAGGATGACATGCAGATGCCGGTCCAGCAGGAATCTCTTGAGTCGGCGTACGGTATCGAGCACCTGAACACTGCCGAGGCGACCGATGATGCCGATATTTCGAAATTGCTCCATGAGGCTCCTGCTGCGGTTCGAGACGACTTAAAGCAGCGATTATGGGCGAAACGGCAAGGCAGCGGCAAACCGGCACGCAAAGATCCATCGAAAAGACGTTGATTCGCTCAAATCTCTCGGAATCGCCTTACATACCCGGCAGAGAATATTCTCTAGTTTCGTCCGTTTTCAATGCACCAAGGCTCTGTACGAAAAGTCGGCGAGCGAAGGTCAGGCAAGGCAAAAACAGGCGAGGACGCGGAGTGTTCTTGCCCGTCACTCCCGATACGACCACAGAGCCGGTCTGCAATCACCCGGATCAGATGGCAGAACTGACCCGTTACATCGCTGACGAGATGAACCGAAACCTTCTACATCCCACCGTCCAGAAGTTGAAGAAACTGCTCAAATACGACGCTGCGCAAGAAACCCGACAATGGATGATGTCCCTGCCGATCAATGGGGAGACGCGCTGAGATTGCACACATGCTTTGACGAGTCTATAAAAAAGAGCAAAATATGAATCGAAAAATCATATTCAATACACTGATTCGCTCCCCAAGGTTAACCGCCATTTTTTCATCCTGGCGCTACGGGATTTTGCGACCCCTGAAGTAAGGGTTTATTATTCAGATAAAGCGGCCAGAGGGGTTCGTTATACATGGATCACCGATCACCGTATAAGCAGAGGGGGTATATCGCCTGGCGGGGCAATCTCGGATGCCGGCCACATATTTCAAAAAAAGATTTCTTCATGCATTTCCAATGGTGGGACAACGCAGGAATCAGCGGCTGCGTGAACATTGATCCAAAATGGCCAACTACCACGATCCACATTGATGCCAACGGCCGTATCGACTTGAATGCCAAAGGGGCAACCGATGTGAATCGGTTCTCACCCTATCCTGTTGAAGAGGATGATTTTCTCGGAGTGCACAAGCCTGCCGTTTTGTAATTCATGTTCACAGCCTGCCAGGACGACCGATGATTATTCCAAATCTACCCAACGGGGCTTCGGCCCTGTTTCGCCGCGTCTGAACAAAAACACTACGGCGCCAACGCCCGAACCTCTTCGCCCTCACCCATCGGGCCTTGCGCTGGCAAGTCAGTCATCGGCACACCCCTCCAGAATGCCCGGTCCTTACCCTCCCGCTTGGCCTGATACATATTGATGTCAGCCGTCTTGAGCACTTGCGAACTGGTCGAGTTCGCATCGATGTCGGCAAGCCCTGCACTGCAGGTCAGAGAACTGACCGCCGGCGATCTTCTGATGGTGTCCAGCAGGCGCAGTACATAGTCACAGGCCACAGGCTCACCGGAAACAGGAAGAATGACGCCAAACTCCTCTCCCCCCATGCGACCGAACGCAAGACTTCCCGGCGTTTGTTGCAGGCATGACGCCATGAGACGCAAAACTTCATCGCCTGCGTCATGCCCGAACTGATCGTTGATGGTTTTGAAATTATCGATGTCGAGCATCAGAAAATAACCGCCACTGTTATTCGCCAGCTGTTCATCGAGTGCCAGCATCAATGCCCGGCGATTCAATATATCGGTCAGGTCATCGGTCAGCGACAGTTCGCGAAACCGGCTTTCCAATGTCAACACCTTGCGCAGGGTTCGGGTGTAGGTGTGATTCAGTACGACACCCAGAGCAATCGACGAAACAAAGAACAGCATCATGAATACATAGGCGGCACTGTCCGTGTCGATACCCTGCGCGGGAGAAAGAATGATCCAGGAGAGCACCGACACAAACAGATAGTCGCGGGTATATACCACCAACAATGTCGAGCACAGGATGATCATGAGCGCGATCGGCAATGCCCAGTTGATACCCAGTTCGCTGTTCAACTGACTGGCCCGCGAAAAGCTCAGGGCCACGATGATTACCGAAGCCATGCCCACACCACGCCAGACGCTGAAATGCGTGGCGCGATATTGCCACCAGCAGGTCAGCACCAGCCCCGTGGTCAAGGCGATCTCGCGAGCGCCGCAATTAACATTCGGCGTGACGATCAGGACAGCCAGCCAACAGACAATCGCAATACATTGCACAAGCGCAATGGCGGGCGAGAGCAGATGCTTTATCCGTGTCTGCATTTCACCATTCATAGACAACTCCAGGCATCCAGTTTCCCGAGAGGAACATCTGCCGCAAAAATACCGCTTAACCCACGCGGCAAAAGAGTCGACCGAATTTTCATAATCACCCGGCTTGATCACACTTGAAACAGACGGAATGAATAAACATGATTTACAAATATCGCTGATATTTCAAGCAGGAAAAATACAGCACCTATTTGACAGACCGTACGCACGGCCTTATCAAAAGACTTTTCAACCGACGCTTGCCCTGCCCCCATGATTAATCTGCGCTGTAATTAATCGGTCTCTTGATTAAAGAATCACGAATGATACCGACAAACGGTTACAGGCCTGCGTATGAAAGCTTCGCCGCCTGTGCGCAAACAGACTGCCTGCGAGCACTGACTCACGCTATCCTCGGTGCATGACTCTATTTCCCAGCCTGATCGACCTGCCCCGCCAATTGCGCCACCCCGAGGTGCGCGACCTTGCCTGGGTGATACTCGCGCCACCCATGCTTGAAACCGCGCCCTGGGCGCAGCGCCATCCGCTGGCCGGCAGCGAGTGGGTAAATGCCCCGGAACAACTCGCAGACTTCCTCTGGCGCCTCGACCGTGACAGCGGCCCGCTGGAAGACTGGCTGGCGCTGGCGGCAACCCGGCGACTGGGCCGCTATTACGAACGGCTCTGGCAGTTCGCAGTACAACACGCGCCGGGGGTGGAGATCATTGCCGCCAACCTGCCGATCCGGCTCGGCGGCCAGACGCTTGGCGAACTGGACATGCTGCTGCGTGATCGTGACGGCGTGCATCACATCGAGCTGGCAATCAAGCTTTACCTGGGGCCGCAGGACAGTGACGGCCGCGATCCGGCCTGCTGGCTAGGACCTGGCTGCAATGACCGGCTGGACCGAAAGCTTGCGCACCTGAGTCAGCACCAGTTGCCGATGTCAGCTCGCCCGGAAAGCCGTGAGGCACTGGCGGCGCTGGGCGTCGAGGCTTTCAGCGCGAAATTGTGGCTGGGTGGCTACCTGCTGTATCCGTGGCCCGGTTCGTGCTCCTCTCCTGAAGGCGTTCATCCCCGGCACCTCAAAGGGCGCTGGCTGCACCAGCGTGACTGGAAAGCGTTTCTGGCACAAAGCACACCTGGCCGTTGGCAACCGCTGCCGCGCCACGCCTGGCTGGCTCCAGCGCGTTACGCCGAGACCTGGAGCGACGGGCAGTTGCAAGACTGGCTGAGCGAGCTCGATCCGCTGGCCCCGGCGCAATTGCTGGTGCGCCTGAGCGAGAACAGCGAGGGCCACTGGGAAGAAGCCGAGCGCCTGTTTCTGGTGTCGGACATGTGGCCTAACCTGGCCGACACCAGCCATGCTTTCAGCTCAATCGCAGCGCCAGCGCCGCCAGCGTGATCAACAAGACCGGCAAGGTCAGTACGATGCCGACCTTGAAGTAATAACCCCAACTGATGGTGATGCCCTTGCGCTCAAGCACGTGCAGCCAGAGCAGCGTAGCCAGACTGCCGATCGGGGTGATTTTCGGCCCCAGGTCGCTGCCGATCACGTTGGCGTAGATCATCGCTTCCTGAATCGCCCCGCGGGCGTGGCTTGCGTCGATGGACAGCAGCCCGATCAGTACCGTCGGCATGTTGTTCATGATCGATGACAGGAACGCCGTCATCAGCCCGGTGCCCATCGCCGCGCCCCAGATTCCGTAGCCGGCAAACCAGTCCAGCAGATCAGCCAGATAATTCGTCAGCCCGGCGTTACGCAGGCCATATACCACCAGGTACATGCCCAGGGAAAAGATCACGATGTGCCACGGCGCTTCTTTCATCACCTTGCGCGTCTTGATCGTGTGCCCTTTGGCGGCGATGGCCAGCAACAGCAACGCACACACGGAAGAAATCGCGCTGATCGGAATGCCCAGTGGCTCAAGGGCAAAACAGCCGACCAGCAAAATCAGCAATACCGCCCAGCCGGCCAGAAACGTCGCCCGGTCATGAATGGCCGTCTCGGGTTTGTCCAGATGCTCGGGTTCGAATTCACGGGGGATATCGCGGCGGAAATACCACATCAGCACGGCCAGGGTGGCGGCAACACTGGCCAGATTCACCGGCACCATGACGGCGGCGTAGCGGTTGAAACCAATCTTGAAGTAGTCCGCCGAAACGATGTTGACCAGGTTCGACACCACCAGCGGCAGGCTCGCCGTGTCGGCGATGAAGCCGGCTGCCATTACGAAGGCCAGGGTAGAAGCAGCGGAAAAGCGCAACGCCAGCATCATGGCGATGACGATAGGAGTGAGGATCAGCACGGCACCGTCGTTGGCGAACAACGCCGACACGAGCGCGCCGAACAGCACGAACAAGGCAAACAGACGACGACCTTTACCCTTGCCCCAGCGCGCGACGTGCAGCGCCGCCCAAGCGAAGAAACCGGCCTCATCCAGCAACAGCGTAATGATGATCAGCGAAATGAAAGTCGCCGTGGCATTCCAGATGATGCCCCACACCACGGCAATGTCGCCCAGGTGCACCACGCCGGTCAGCAACGCCAGCCCTGCCCCGAGCACCGCACTCCAGCCGACGCCAAGCCCCTTGGGCTGCCAGATGACCAGCGTGATGGTAAACAGGAAGATCAGCGTGGCTATGAGCATTACTTGGTCCGGGGTAGAAGAATCGCGAGAATGCCGAGCAGCGGCAGGTATGAACACAGCGTGTAGACGAACAGAATGCCATGACTGTCAGCCAGGTAGCCGAGCAAGGCAGCACCGATGCCGCCGAAGCCGAACATCAGGCCGAAGAAGATCCCGGCGATCATGCCAACGTTGCCAGGCACCAGTTCCTGGGCATACACCACGATGGCAGAGAACGCCGAGGCCAGCACAAAACCGATGATCACGCTGAGCACACTGGTCCAGAACAGGTCCGCGTACGGCAGCGCCAGGGTGAACGGCGCAGCGCCGAGGATCGAAAACCAGATCACCGCCTTACGGCCGATGCGGTCGCCAATCGGGCCACCGAAGAATGTCCCGGCTGCCACTGCGCCCAAAAACAGAAACAAGTGCAACTGCGAGCTGGCGACCGACAGGTCGAACTTCTCGATCAGGTAGAACGTGAAGTAGCTGGTCAGGCTGGTCATGTAGAAAAACTTGGAGAACACCAGAAACGCCAGCACTGCCAGCGAGGCGATCACGCGTTTTCTCGACAGGCCATGAGTCGCCACCTGGCCGGCCTTGAGCTTGAACAGGTTGAGGTGCGCGCGATACCAGCGGCTGATCGCGTACAGCAAGCCCAGGGAAAACAGCGCGAACAGGCCGATCCAGGCCACATTACCCTGACCGAACGGGATGATGATCGCCGCTGCCAGCAATGGCCCGAACGCGGAGCCGGTATTGCCGCCCACTTGAAAAGTCGATTGCGCAAGCCCGAAGCGCCCGCCGGACGCCAGTCGTGCGATGCGCGAGGCCTCCGGGTGAAACGTCGATGAGCCAATACCGATCAGGGCTGCCGCCAGCAGAATCAATGGAAAGCTGCCTACCACCGACATCATCACGATACCGATCAGCGTGCAGATCGACCCGACGGGCAGTACCAGTGGATTGGGGTGGCGGTCGGTGTAATAACCGACCCACGGTTGCAGCAACGATGCGGTGATCTGAAACGTCAGGGTAATCAGGCCAATCTGGGTGAAGCTCAGGTCGTAGCTGGCCTTGAGCATCGGGTAGATCGACGGAAGGATGGCCTGGATCAGGTCATTGATCAGGTGTGCGAGGGCAACTGCCCCGATGATGCGCATGACCAGCGGGCTGGTTTGGGGGGTGGTCGAGGCCGTCGCCGTTGCGGGCTGAGCGCTGGTCGCCATGATATTCATCCATAAAAAGGTTTTCAGGTCTCCCGGACGGATGATTACAAAATGTGTCACATGCGCCTGGGGGCGCCAATGTGCCATTTTTCGGGGCGACTGTGCCACGTTTTGTTGCGTTTTTGCTGATGGATCGAGAGGTGCTCTGGCGGACACCTCTCGGTTCTTTACGTCGCACTCTGCGTCGTCGGTGCCACCGCGATAAAAAAGCACTTTCTTTCAACTATCGTGCGACGCTCCGCGTCGCATGCCGTTCTGGACGCTCTGCGTCCTTTTTGTGGCGCTCCGCGTCACACTGCGGTTCTGCAAGGTCAGTGATGTTTGTTTACGACTCAAGGTACCTTTTCGCCTCTCGGCGCCCTACTTTGAGGGACCAAAGTAAGCAAATGTATGGTCAGCCCACCTCCTGCAATCGCAGTTCGATGAGCGGTAAAGCATGCTTGCGCTAATGTATCCGGGCTCATTCTGGGCAATTTCGCTGCCCGGCCCTTGATGAGTATTCGCCGCCTTACTGTCCTCAAAAATCCCTAAAGCCTCGAAGGCTGCATTGCTTATCAGGTTTTCAGTCTGGCCATGAGCTGTTTATCGTCATCATCACTGCGTCGCAAAAGCCGGTACGCCTATGTCCTACTCAGATCATTGATGCGTTGTAAGTGCTACCTCGTCTGAGCACCGCCCATACGATTCTTGCCAGCTTGTTCGCTAAAGCACATGCCACCTTGTTCGGATGCTTGCGTGCCAACAAGTCTCTTACCCACTGCCCAAGGGCATCATCGCGGCGTTCTATTCGAATCATGAGCGCTCGAGAACCTTGCACCAACAGGGTTCGCAGGTGCCTGTCACCTCGCTTGCTGATACCCAGCAATACGGGTCTCCCGCCTGTAGAGAACTGTCTGGGAACCAGCCCCAGAAAAGCGGAAAGGTCTCGTGAGGCTCGAAAATTGGAAGCGTCACCCAGATCCGCTACAAATGCGCTGGCGGTAATAGGACCAATGCCAGGAATCGTCATCAAGCGTGTACCAGCATCGTCTTGCGCCAGTTGCTGCTTGATTTGCGCATCACAGGCCTTTATTTCGGTATCAAGGCGATGAATATCCTCCAGCAAATGCTCCATGACCCTTTTGAACTGCAGCGGCAGGTCGCTACGTGAATCGTCAATCAGCTCAGGCACTTTGGCGATCGCTGCCTTGGTGGCTGGCAAGGCAATTCCGAACTCAAGCAAAAAACCATGCACCCTGTTGATGGCTTCAGTACGGTGGCAAACCAGTGACTCGCGAAGACGATGTTGTACAGATAGTACCTGCTGCTCCACAGTCTTGACGGCAACGTAATGAGTACGTGGTCTGGAGGCCGCCTCGCATATAGCTTCGGCATCGATGAAGTCATTCTTGTTGCCCGTCACGTAGGGCTTCACATGTTGCGGAGCAATCAACTTCACCCGGTGCCCCAGCGAGGCGAGTTTCCTGGCAAGCCAGTGAGAGCCACCGCACGACTCCATTGCAATGGTGCAGGGTTCAATCTGAGCCGCAAACTGCAGAAGGCGATTGCGATTGAAGCACTTGCGTAATACTTGGTGGCCGCCTGCATCATGGCCTATGAGGTGAAAACTGTTTTTACCAATGTCGATGCCTAAGAGCTTGAGGCCGTTTTTCATGAGTGATCTCCTCGACGTTAGAGAGAAACCCGGAAAGTGTAGACACTCCGGGTTTCTCGGATCGGGCTGACCATCTCATTATCACCGCTCCGTTTCCGGCCCGACTTCGTCGGGTTCCTTTGCCCTGACACTGACGTCGCACTCTGCGTCGTCAGTGCCACCGTGATGAAAAAGCTTTCGTTTATGTGCAGTGGCTACGGGCAAGGTATGGCGTTGTGCTGCAGCACATATTTGACGCAAAGCGTGACCCCGAGACCCTCACGCCATCGAACCCGTCACTGCCCCTTTGCCCGCAACCGGCACGTCATGCAGCGAGATCTTCGAGGTCTCGGGCAATGCCAGGCCGCCTGCCATTGCTAGCACGGCTACGGCAATCAGGTAGAACGCTGGCGACAGGTTGCTGCCGGTGACGCTGATCAGCCAGGTTGCCATCAGCGGTGCGGTGCCGCCGAACAGGGTGTAGGCCATGTTGTAGGTGATCGCCGAGGCGGTGTAGCGGGTGCGGGTCGGGAAGGTTTCCGACAGCAGCGCAGCCGTGACCACGCCGCACAGCACGGCACCCACGGCCAGCAGCATGACGCCGATGATCGAGGCGATGAACGAGCCGGAGTTGGCCATTAAAAATGACGGGAACACCACAACCATCAGCAGGATGCAGGCAGTCGCCATTGTGACCCGCCGTCCTACCCGGTCTGAATAGGCACCGGCCAGCGGACAGAGCGCGGCGGCGAATGCCAGTGCGATCAACGACACCAGCAGCGCGGTCGCCCTGCTCAGGCCTTCGGCCACCTGCAGGTACGTCGCAAAATAGGTGGTGAACATGTAGAACGACAGCGCCGTCAATGATACGAACGCCCCCAGGCAGCACATAGCGGCTGCGTGATGGCGCAAAGTGTCCTTGAGTGGCGAGTGCGCTACTGCGTGCCCTTCAGCCACCGCCTGAAACGCCGGGGTCTCGTCGAGTTTCCAGCGCAGGTACAAGCCGACCAGCCCCAGCGGGGCGGCGATCAGAAACGGCAGGCGCCAGCCCCAACTGCCCATCGCCTCGGTCGACAGGGACGACTCCAGCGCATAAGCCACCACGGCAGCGGCGGCGAAGGCCGAAAACGTCGAGACCGGGACGAAGCTGCCGTACCAGGCCCGCTGAGTACGCGGCGCATGCTCCATAAGGTAAGCGCAGGCCCCGGCATATTCCCCACCGGCCGAGAAACCCTGCGCACAACGAATGATGGTCAGCAGAATCGGCGCCATCACGCCAATCGCTGCATACGTCGGCAGCAAACCGATCAGCGTGGTGGCGCCGGCCATCAGCAGAATGGTCATGGCCAGGGTCTTCTTGCGCCCGATGCGATCACCCAGCATGCCAAAAAACACCCCGCCCAGCGGTCGAAATGCGAAGGCGACGGCAAACACGGCGAAGGTTTTCAACAGCGCTGCGCTGCTGTCACCGCTGGGGAAAAATTGCAGGGCGATGGTGGTGGCCAGAAAGCCATACACGGCGAAATCGAACCACTCGACGAAATTGCCGATGGCCGCAGCGACAATGACTTTTTTCAGCGTGGCAGGATCGACGTGCTCTGCGGCGGTGGTTGTCATGCTGACCTCGGCGTCTTGATCTGGAAGGGATCGATTATCAAGACAGCGACCTGCAGGCTTCACTCCAGAAGTGTCCTCCACGTAGTCAGGGCCGACGTCTTGCCATCGAACCGCGCAGAATTCATGCCAGAGGCTCTGCCATGAGGCCTACAGCCCCATCGCGCGTCGCCCTTGCAGGCCGCCGGTATGAACGAAGACCAGCCGGGTGCCAGGCTCGAAACGGCCGGCCAGCACCTCATCATGCAGGGCCAGCAGCGCCTTGCCAGTGTACAGCGGCTCAAGAAATACGCCGCCCTGCACTTCGCTGCTGGCGATGAAATCGAGCAAGGCAGGGTCGGTTCTGGCGAAACCGCCACGGCTGGCGTCGAGCAGAACACAGGCAGCGGGCAGTTCCGACGCGGCTTTTTCCTGCGACCCGGCGGCCTCGCCCAGCACAGCCATAATGTTTTCAGCGATCCCATGATCATCCGGCACCGCCATCGCGCCATACACCGGATGCGCGCCCGCCTCGGCCAGCAGCAGACCGGCCACAGTGGTGCCCGTTCCGGCAGCAAGCCACCAGCCGTGGTAGTCATCCCAATCCATCTGGCCGAGCTGGCTATCGACCATCTCTCGCAACCGTGCGCAGCCCAGAGCACCGGCAAGTCTGCCGCCCCCTTCGGCAATTGGATACAGCTCGGGATAGCGCGCCTGCCAGGGCTGCCAGAAATCTGCAGCATGTCGCGCTCGATAACCGGTGTAACCCAGCCAGTGCAGTTGCATGCCAAAGGCTTGCAGGTCCAGCACCGTCGGCGTCTGCTGAGCATGACCGCGCAGCAGGCCAACCGTCGGGAAGCCGAAGCGTTTGCCCGCTGCGGCCAGGGCATGCAAGTGGTTGGAATGTGCGCCGCCGAGGCTGATCACACCTTGCGCACCGACTGTGACGGCCTGTTTGAGGTGATCGCTGAGCTTGAACCATTTGTTGCCGCTGATCAGCGTATCGATCCGGTCCAGGCGCAGCATCGCAACCTCGACCCCGGCGTGTTGCAGCCAGGGCAGGCTCAAGCGTTGCAGCGCAGCAGTGGGTTGCCAGCCAAGAGCGTCAGAAATCATCCGCGCAGTTTACAGGCAAGCAGAATCAGAGCGCAGCGGCCAGTCGCGAGCCTTGATCGATGGCACGCTTGGCATCCAGTTCGGCAGCAACATCCGCCCCGCCGATCAGGTGCACGCTTTGTCCGGCCGTGACCAGATCGTCATACAGTTCGCGCAACGGGTCCTGCCCGGCACAAATCACAATGTTGTCCACCGCCAGCAGCGTTTCTTCACCGTCTTCGCCAATGCGAATGTGCAACCCGGCGTCATCGATTTTCAGGTACTGCACGCCGTTGAGCATCTGCACCTGCTTGTTTTTCAGCCCTGTGCGGTGAATCCAGCCGGTGGTCTTGCCCAGACCATCGCCGACCTTGGAGTGCTTGCGTTGCAACAGAAACACCTGGCGCGCCGGGGCATGCACATCAGGCTTGATCCCGGCCACACCACCACGCGCCTCAAGCGTCGTGTCGATGCCCCACTCTTTCCAGAATGCGTCACGGTCAAGGCTGGTGGCCACGCCCTGATGCACGAGAAACTCCGACACATCAAAACCGATACCGCCCGCACCGATCACCGCCACACTGCGCCCGACCGGTTTGCGTTGCAGAATCACGTCCAGATAGCTCAGTACCTTGGGGTTGTCGATGCCGGGGATCGCGGGGGTGCGCGGCGCGATGCCGGTGGCCAGAATCACTTCGTCGAAGCCTGCGCCGAGCAGATCCTGAGCCTTCACCCGGGTGCCGAGGCGCAACTGCACGCCGGTTTCCTGCATCTTGTTGCGGAAATAACGCAGGGTTTCGGAAAACTCTTCCTTGCCCGGCACACGCTTGGCGATATTGAACTGGCCGCCGATTTCACTGGCCGAATCAAACAGCGTCACCTCATGCCCGCGTTGTGCGGCCACCGTTGCCGCAGCCAGACCGGCGGGACCTGCGCCCACCACGGCAATCTTCTTGATTTGCAGAACAGGCAGGTAATTGAGCTCGGTCTCGTGGCAGGCGCGCGGGTTGACCAGGCAACTGGTGAGTTTGCCGCCGAAAGTGTGATCCAGACAGGCCTGATTGCAGCCAATGCAAGTGTTGATCCGCTCGGCATGGCCTGCAGCAGCCTTGTTGACGAACTCAGGGTCGGCCAGAAACGGCCGCGCCATCGAGACCATGTCGGCGTCGCCTTCGCTGAGAATGCGCTCGGCAACCTCCGCAGTGTTGATGCGGTTGGTGGTAATCAGCGGAACGTTTACCGAGCCACGCAGCTTGGCGGTGACCTTGCTGAATGCCGCGCGCGGCACCTTGGTGGCGATCGTCGGAATTCGCGCTTCATGCCAGCCGATGCCGGTGTTGATCAGCGTCGCACCCGCCTGCTCGACCGCCTTGGCCAACTGGACGATTTCTTGCCAGGAACTGCCGCCCGCCACCAGGTCCAGCATCGACAGGCGAAAGATGATGATGAAATCCGCACTGACCGCTTCACGCACCCGGGTCACGATCTCGACCGCCAGACGCATGCGGTTTTCATAGCTGCCACCCCAGCGATCAGTGCGGTGGTTGGTGTGGGCGGCGAGGAACTGATTGATGAAATAACCTTCCGACCCCATGATTTCGACGCCGTCATACCCGGCACTTCGGGCCAGGGTCGAACAGTTGACGAAATCGGCGATCTGCTTTTCGATGCCCTCTTCATCCAGTTCGCGAGGCGTGAACGGGTTGATCGGGGCCTGAATGGCGCTCGGCGCAACCTGCTTGCGGCTGTAGGCGTAGCGACCGGCATGCAGTATCTGCAGACAGATCTTGCCGCCGGCCTCGTGAACCGCCTGAGTGACGATGCGATGCTGCTCTGCTTCTTGGGCATTGGTGAGTTTGGCCGCGCCGTCGTAAACACCGCCCTCCTCGTTGGGCGCAATGCCACCGGTCACCATCAAACCAACGCCGCCACGTGCCCGCTCGGCAAAATAGGCCGCCATGCGCTCGAAGCCACCCGGCCGCTCTTCAAGCCCGGTGTGCATCGAGCCCATCAGGGTGCGGTTGCGCAAGGTCGTGAAACCCAGGTCCAGCGGGGCCAGCAGGTGCGGATAGTGAGCAGCGGTCATGGCAAAGCTCCATCGAGTCAATCACGGGAAACAAGGACCTCTGTGTGTCCTTTGCTTTATTGCGCCACAGTAAACAGCCACCTTGTCACACTCAATGACCCAAAGTGACAAGTTATTGATCCAAACGCGCAGCGGCACTTGGCAAGCGCCCAGCGTAGTCCTACCCTAGTCGACAATTTCCCGATGGCAGCCTTTCAGCCTCTTTATGCGCAAATTCTTCGCCACCTGCCTGATCCTGCTGAGCGTCGTCAGCCTCGTCAGCTATGCAATCTGGACCGAACAACGTCCGGCGGGTCACTACCTGTCCGACCTGCGCATTCGTCTGGCTATCAATGAAGGCGAACCCAGCGAGCGCGGAAACCTGCTGGGCATCGAGCCGGTGCTGTTCCCTACCGATTATCAAAACCTTGACCGACTGCACCGCAAGTTGGCGGCCTACCTGCAACAGGCGCGTGATTACGGGCTGATCAACCCCAAAACGGTGGTGGTGCTGCCGGAACACATCGGCACCTGGCTGTTCGCCAGTGGCGAGAAGGATCAGCTTTATCAGGCCGCGACCGTAGACGAAGCAATGGAGTGGCTGTCCTGGAGCAATCCGTTGCAATTCGTTGCGGCGATGCTCGGCGCCGAAGGCCGCAACCGCATGGATGACACGCACCTGCGCATCAAGGCCCTTACCATGGCGCGGGACTATCAAGCACTGTTCGGTGGTCTGGCGAAAGAGTTCGGGGTGACTCTGGTGGCCGGCTCCATCGTGCTGCCAGACCCCAGCGTCGAAGGCGGCCAACTGAAAGCAGGCAATGGCGCGCTGTACAATTGCAGCCTGACCTTCGGCAGCGATGGCCGGCCGATCGGGCAACCTCAACGCCAGTTGTACCCGGACCGTTTTCAGAAACGCTACGTACACTCGGCGAGCGACGCGCCGTTGAATGTGATCGATACGCCGGCCGGACGCCTGGCGGTGCTGATCGGCAGCGACAGTTGGTACCCGGACAACTACGCACGCCTGAGTCAGAGCGGCGCCGAACTGATCGCCGTACCCGCGCTGGTCATCGGCAAGACCGGCTGGTCCGAGCCCTGGCAAAAGCCTCGGCATTCAAGCATCGACATGGCAACCGAGCACTCCAGCGAAGGCGACGCCTGGCACCGTCTGACCCTCACCAGTCGTGCCCCGCAAAGCACTGCGCAGGCAGGGGTCAGCGTCTTCACGCGCGGCCAGTTCTGGAACCACAGCGTGGCCGGGCAAAGCTTTGCCAGCCACGGCGGTCAGACCCTCGCCGAACCGCCGCAGGGCGATGGCACGGCTGAGGTCGCCCGCCTGATCAACCTCTGGCTTTGAGCATGCCGACATTGACCCTGCGCCTCGGTGATCTGTCGGTGGGTTTCATCCAGAGCCTGACTGATGCCGTCATCAGTTTCGACAAAAACCCTGGCCCGCTGCTGGAGCAATACGCGCTAGACCCGACGCGCTTGAGTCAGGCGGGTGCGCGCCTGTCGATCCCGCGCTACATGCGCCTTGGGCACGCTGCCATCCAGCTCACCGGCCAGCCCGGACTGGGCCTGCGCATGGGCCAGCTCAGCCGTTTCGCCCAGGCAGGCCTTGCGGGCGTGACGGCCGCTCAGGCACCGACTGTGCGCGAGGCGGCGCGCACGCTGATACGCTTCGAGCCGCTGTATGGCTCCAACTATCGCGGGCAGTCGAGCTTTCACGAAGATGCCGAAGGCGCGTGGATGCGCTTTTACTCCATCAGCCCGTACAACGCCTACAACCGCTTTGTCGTCGACTCGATTCTGAGCGGCTGGATCGCGCAACTGGCGACCCTGGCGGGCACCGAGCTGCGTGCACAGCGCATTGAAATCGAATTCGACGCACCTGCCTATGCAGCGCAATACGCAATCCTCAGCGACAGCCCGGTGATGTTTGCGGCGGCCACCAATCAGCTACGTCTCGATCAGACCAGTCTGGCCTTACGCAACCCGGACCATTGTCCGAGTACCTGGCGGCATTTGCTGCAATTGTGCGAAAGGGAGCTGGAGCAACAGACCCGCACCCGCAGCCTTCGTGAACGCATCATTCAATTGCTCGGGCCGCTATTGAACGGCGGGCGGGAACCGGATCTGGAGGAAGTGGCGGCGCGACTCAAGCTGCCAACCTGGACACTGCGCCGCAAGCTGGCCGAGGAAGGCACACGCTTTCGCGCGGTGCTCAATGACACACGACGCGATCTGGCAATGACGTATATACGGGACACAGAACTGGCGTTCGGGGAGATCGCCTACCTGCTGGGGTTTGCCTCTGCCGAGGCCTTTCAACGCGCCTTTAAACGCTGGAACGGACAGACTCCGGGAGAGTTCCGCCGCAGCCAGCGCCAAAGCGCCTGAAGCCTGTCATAACTCGGTAGCGTCGTCGGCAGGCTCTACCGGGTCCAGTTCCGATGCACGGTATTCGAGTAGTTCTTCCTGGTATTCGTCCATTTCTTTGCCCTCTTGGCGGGTTGAGTATGCTGAATAATTAAAGCTGAAATAACTGACCGCAAGATCAACATTAAAGTGCCAATGTGAAATAAAAATGTTGATCCCTATCAAACAGACGAAAAAGATCGTGGCCGATTAAGCGCTGATCTCGACCTGCCTGACCGACACGCCTATTGACTTGCGTGCCTGTGTCGACCTAACCTCAGGCCCATGAACCTCATCAAGCAAAACCTCGGCCAGATTATTATTACCGTCATTCCAGTCATGGCGGGTTAGCCGACGTTTGCAAAAAACCCGCCCTGGAGGCGGGTTTTTTCTGTCTCCTGGGCAACATTACTCAACCAGGAGTCAGACATGATCATTTCCCTTCGCGCTATCGCCCTTCTCGCCTCCTTGAACCCGATCATCGGCGTGCCGCACTTCGCAGCGTTGTGCGTCAGCACGTCGCCTGAAGGAACGACGCGATGACCGATCTGCTCAATCACTACGCCCGCAAAATCCTCACCTCGCGCGTCTACGACGTAGCGGTCGAAACCCCGCTGCATGGCGCCCGCCAGCTGTCCGAGCGGCTGGGCAATCAGGTGCTGCTCAAGCGCGAAGATTTGCAGCCGGTGTTCTCCTTCAAGATTCGCGGCGCGTACAACAAGCTCGCCCAATTGACCGCAGAAGAGGCCGCACGCGGCGTGGTCACGGCCTCGGCGGGCAATCACGCCCAGGGCCTGGCGCTGGCGGCGAAAGAGCTGGGCATTCTGGCCACCATCGTCATGCCGCGCACCACCCCGGAAATCAAGGTCGAAGGGGTGCGTTCCCGCGGTGCCACGGTGGTGTTGCACGGCGATTCCTTCCCTGAAGCGCTGGCCTATTCGCTGAAACTGGTCGAGCAACAAGGCTTCGTCTACATCCATCCGTATGACGACCCCGACACCATTGCCGGGCAAGGCACTGTGGCGATGGAAATCCTCCGTCAGCAGCCGGGGAAGCTGGACGCGATCTTTGTGCCGGTCGGTGGCGGCGGCTTGATTGCAGGGATTGCAGCGTACGTGAAATACCTGCGGCCTGAGATCAAGGTCATCGGCGTCGAGCCCGACGACTCCAACTGCCTGCAAGCGGCGATGGCGGCGGGCGAGCGCGTGGTGTTGAGCCAGGTCGGGCTGTTTGCCGATGGCGTGGCGGTGGCGCAGATCGGTTATCACACCTTTGAAGTGTGCCGTCATTACGTCGATGAAGTGATCACCGTCAGCACCGACGAAATCTGCGCGGCGATCAAGGACATCTACGACGACACCCGCTCGATCACCGAGCCTGCGGGTGCGCTGGGTGTTGCAGGCATCAAGAAGTACGTCGAGCAGCGCGGCGTGACCGGCCAGACGCTGGTGGCCATCGACTCCGGCGCCAACGTCAACTTTGACCGCCTGCGCCACGTGGCCGAGCGTGCCGAACTGGGCGAAGGCCGCGAGGCGATCATTGCCGTGACCATTCCCGAGCAGCCGGGCAGCTTCAAGGCGTTCTGCGAAGCCATCGGCAAGCGCCAGATCACTGAATTCAACTACCGCTACCACACCGACCGTGAAGCCCATATCTTCGTCGGCGTGCAGACTCACCCGGAGAACGACCCACGCAGCGCGCTGGTCGCCAGTCTCACCGGGCAGGGTTTTCCGGTGCTGGACCTGACCGACAACGAACTGGCCAAACTGCACATCCGCCACATGGTTGGCGGGCATGCCGAGCGGGTCAACGATGAGGTGGTGTTGCGTTTCGAGTTCCCGGAGAGGCCGGGCGCGCTGTTCAACTTCCTCAACCGGCTGGGCGGGCGCTGGACCATCTCGATGTTCCACTACCGCAACCACGGGGCAGCGGATGGCCGGGTGGTGGCGGGTCTGGTGGTGCCCGAGGAAGAGCGGCACCTGGTAGGCGCGGCGCTGGACGAGATTGGTTATCGGTATTGGGACGAGAGCGAGAACCCGGCGTATCGGCTGTTTTTGGGCTGACGCCTGGACGCAGAGCGGGCTTCTACCCGAAGGGCGTGGGAGCGGACCGGGCGACGCTTCGCTTGTTCGCGAAGGGCTGCGAAGCGGCCCCAAAACAGGCCACCTCGGTTGCAGCTGATGTACCGTGTGTACCGGCTTTGCTGCCGGTTCCCGGCAGTTCGCGGACGAGCGAAGCGTCGCCCGGTCCGCACACATTATGTGTACGCACCTTATTGCGCAGGTGTGGGCTCGACTGGCGCTGGCGTGGTGCTTTCTGCAGGCTCCGCCGCTGGGGTGTCGATGGTTTCGGCCTTGAACGACGCAGGCTCGGTTGGCGCGGGCATGGGCTCACTTGCTGCAGGCGGCGTGGCAGGCTCTGCGGCGGGCTCGGTCTTGGGTGATGACTCCTTGGCTTCTGGTACCCGTTTGGCGGGCTCGGCCGCTTTGACCGGCGCCACAGCAGCAGGTGCTGCATCAGGCACGCCCAGATCAGCCTTGGGCTTCTCGACGATATGCGCTGCCTTTTTCACTTCCGGTGGCAGGAAGTTTTCCACCAGACCGAAAAAACGCTCATAAAACTTCGCCGAAGAAACCGTTTCGCTGGCGACCTTGACCATCGAGTCATCGGTAGAGCCTATCGGCATCGATACAGAGCCCAGCACGCCCACCCCGAGGCTTGCCGAGTTGTTGGTCTTCTTCAGTGCATAACGGTCCTGCAAAGCGTTGGCGAACATGGTGGCGCTGCCATCTTTCATGTCAGCCGCGCACACCAGATTGAAGCTGATCTCGATATGGGTATCACCGGTCTGTTGAAAACTCTTGCGGCCTGCGACCATTTTCGGATCGTTGCTGGTGATGATGTAGCCCTGACTCAGCAGAGCACGCCGCCCCGCCTCGCAATACGCCAGATCAGTCGCAGGATAACTGCGCGAGAAAGTCCCGGCGTCATCGAAGTGCTCATGGTCATAAATCGCCTGTTTGGGCGATGAACAGCCTGCTGCCATCAGCAGGACCGAAGTCCAGAATGCGGTACGAAGGGTCAATAGCTTAAACATCGAAAATCCTGAGGAAGGAAAAGACTGCCAGCAAGACTGCGAACTGGGAAATGGCGGTAAGTCTGCAACAAGGCAGACGTTGTATCAACGTACAGCGCAAAAGGATTTGGACATCCTACCTGATCCAGAGGACAGGCCGGATGCGTAACCGACCAAAACGCAGACAACAAAAAAGCGACCCTGACAGACTGTGTGAAAACACACTGATGAAGGCCCAAGCAAACGCCCCGACTTGTTCGGGGCGTTTTGTTTTGTATTGGCAGCAGACGAAAAAATGACCGCTCAGCCCATCAAAGCCATCAGATGGCGCACACCGAGCACTTTAATCGCTCGTTTCAGGTTATAAGCATTCACCGCCAAGGCCATTTCAGCTTTTGTCCCCTCCAGTTGTCGCAGCAAGAAACGGCCATTACCAAATAGCCATTGCTTGAGGTTGCCGAAGGGGTGCTCAACGATGGATCTTCGGTTGGCCATCATCTCAGGATGCGCCTGCATTCTTTGCTCCATCCGCTCGAAAGCCTCTTCATGGGCATGTCGTGAGACATAACGGCGCTGGGCTCGAGTGCATTGCGTTTTCAGCGCGCAGTTGGCGCAGTCATCGACCTCAGCCTGATAGATCCGATCACCTTTGTTGTGCTGTTTTAGCGTTAACCATTTGCCTGCCGGACACTGGAAACGATCGTGTCCGGCCTCATAGATAAAGTCTTTTCGCTCAAAGAGCTGCTCTTCATGACTGCCAGGGTTTTTCGAACGATTGGGCGGTACATAGGCCGTAATCGAAGCATCCTCGCAGGCCTGAAACTGCTTGCCATTGGAGTAGCCGGCATCGGCAGTGACCGTCAGCTCATCTTGCTGTAACTCTGCTTTGGCGGCCTTGGCCATCGGCTCCAGTTGCTTTCGGTCATCGCCATCCTGGGTGACCTCATGATGCAAAATCAGGCAATGCTCGGCGTCCACGACGGTTTGCACGTTGTAGGCCACACGTGGCCCTTTGGCCGTGCGCATCATTCGGGCATCGCTTTCATGAGTGTTGAACTGCTCGATGCCCATCGAACGCATCAGTGCCTGGCAACTCTGATTATCCTGTTGTCGAGCCTCAAGCTGTGCCAGTGCTGCTTTGATTGCGCTGCGATCAATTGAATCTGTGGTTTCAGCCTTGTCGGCCTCATCCAGCTCGGCCAGATACTGAGCGATGCGCTTATCCAGTTTTTCTTCCTGGCGCTTGAGCTGCTTCAAATTCACATGACGCCGTGAGGAGGCGACCGCCTGAAACTTGCTGCCGTCGATGGCCACCAATTCACCGGCGATCAAGCCTGCTGTGCGACAAAATCGAACGAAAGCACGGCAGGTCGCGATGAAGGCGGGTTTATTGTTCTTGCGAAAGTCGGCGATGGTCTTGAAGTCGGGCTTGAGCCGGTTGATCAGCCACATCACTTCGATGTTGCGCTGACACTCGGCTTCAAGACGTCGCGATGAGCGAATCCGCTGAAAATAGCCGTAGAGGTAGAGTTTTAGCTGATCGGCGGGATCATAAGCAGGGCGCCCCGTGCTTTTTGGAATCGCTTTATCGAAGCCCAGTTGCACCAGATCGAGCTTGGCAACGTACAGGTCAATGACACGAACGAGGTGATCCTCGGGGATCAACTCTTCCAGCGAGACCGGGAATAGGCTGGTCTGGCTGCGGGACTCACCTTGGATGTAGGCCATAACGAAAAATGCTCTGTATCTTTCGATACGGAGCATTTTCTTTGAGCGCTGCGCAGATTGCTAGGTTTTCACACAGTCTGCTGAGGTCGCTTTTTTGTTTGCTTCAAGGAGTTCAAGGGCCTTGAAGCGGTGTATGGCGCAGCGGACGGGACTCGAACCCGCGACCCCCGGCGTGACAGGCCGGTATTCTAACCGACTGAACTACCGCTGCGTATCGCTGTAAACCTGTTTGAAACAAACCTTTTGTAGCTTGCTTCTGTACTTGTGATTGAAAGAGCCTTGGGCTTTTCAATCGCAGATCCGGCTAACCCGATCTGTACAAAAATGGCGCAGCGGACGGGACTCGAACCCGCGACCCCCGGCGTGACAGGCCGGTATTCTAACCGACTGAACTACCGCTGCGCATTGTGGACTTGCGTCCTGTGTACCGCGTTTGAAAGCCCTCATACTTCAGCTTTCAAACTCAACGATGGTGGGTGATGACGGGATCGAACCGCCGACCCGCTGCTTGTAAGGCAGCTGCTCTCCCAGCTGAGCTAATCACCCTTTGCTTCGTTGAGGCCGCGAAATTTACGCACCTAACGAACCTAAGTCAATAGCCTGATTGAAGTTTTTTAAAAAATCGCCTCAATCGCTAAACCGCTACCACACATCAAAAGCACAACAAAGAGCCAATCCCGGCAGACGGTGCGAAACGCCTCGGCACACTATTGGGCGTAGACCATCTTGCGGGTCATGCCGCCGTCGACCACAAATTCCTGCCCGGTAACGAAACCTGCATTTCGGGACAGCAGCCAGGCGACCATCGCCGCAACATCTTCCACCGTCCCTACCCTGCCAGCAGGATGCTGGGCGTGATCGGTCTCGGACAGCGGCTCGGCCCTTCGCAACGACGGGTCGCGCGCGTCGATCCAGCCCGGGCTGACGGCATTGACACGGATCTCCGGCCCCAGACTGATCGCCAGCGCATGCGTCAGGGCCATCAGACCGCCCTTGCTGGCCGCGTAGGCCTCGGTGTCGGCCTCGGACTGACGGGAGCGAGTGGACGTCAGGTTTACTATGCTGCCGCAGTGCGCGCGCAGGTAAGGCGCGCAATGCTTGGCCAACAACATGGGGCCGCCAAGATTGACCGCCAGCACCCGATTCCAGTGCGATAGCTCAAGGCTTTCCAGCGTGGTGTTGTGTGGATCGGCGACCGCCGCATTGCACACCAGCGCGTCCAGACGACCGAACTGCCTGAGCACTTCGGCCACGCCCGCTGCGACCTGCTCTTCACTGGCGACGTCCATGCCAATGAACAGGGCGTTTTCACCCAGCACACTGGCCACTCTCGAGCCACGCGCACGGTCCAGATCAGTCAAAACAACTTGCCAGCCCTCGGCAATCAACCATGCCGCAATGCCCAGCCCGATGCCGCGAGCAGCCCCGGTCACCAGCGCGACACGTCCGTTATGGGTGCTGGCAAATTTCAGCGCCCACTCCTCGCCTGTCTCGCCAGTGGTCGTGTGACTGGCCGTGTCACTCACAGTGCCGCCAGACCACGGGCCAGGTCAGCCTGCAGGTCAGCCACGTCTTCAAGCCCCACAGCAACCCGAATCAGGCTGTCGCGAATACCCGCCGCCTCACGCTCTTGAGGCGCCAGACGGCCATGGGACGTGGTGCTCGGGTGCGTGATCGTGGTCTTGGTGTCGCCCAGGTTGGCAGTAATGGAGATCAACCGCGTGGCATCGATGAAACGCCATGCGCCGTCCTTGCCGCCCTTGACCTCAAAGCTCACCACGGCGCCAAAGCCCTTTTGCTGACGTTTAGCCAGCTCATGCTGCGGATGGCTCTCGAGCCCTGCGTAGTGGACCTTTTCGATGCCGTCCTGCTGCTCGAGCCACTCGGCCAGCGCCTGGGCATTGGCGCAGTGCGCGCGCATCCGCAGGTTCAGGGTTTCGAGGCCCTTGAGGAAGATCCACGCATTGAAGGGGCTGAGCGTCGGCCCGGCGGTACGTAGAAAGCCCACCACTTCTTTCATCTGCTCGCTGCGACCGGCAACCACACCGCCCATGCAACGACCCTGGCCGTCGATAAACTTGGTGGCCGAGTGCACGACAATGTCGGCACCCAGCAGCAGCGGCTGCTGCAAGGCTGGCGTGCAGAAACAGTTGTCGACGATCAGCATCGCGCCCTTGGCGTGGGCAATCTCGGCCAGCGCAGCGATGTCCACAAGCTCGGCCAACGGGTTGGAAGGCGATTCGACGAACAACATTTTGGTGTTGGCCTTGATCGCCGCATTCCAACCGCTCAACTCTGCCAGCGGAACGTAATCCACCTCAATGCCGAAACGCTTGAAATATTTGTCGAACAGGCTGATGGTCGAGCCGAATACGCTGCGCGACACCAGCACATGATCACCGGCGCTGCACAAACTCATCACCACCGCCAGAGTTGCCGCCATACCTGTAGCGGTGGCAACGGCCTGCTCTGCGCCTTCCAGCGCGGCAATACGCTCTTCAAAGGAGCGTACGGTCGGGTTGGTGTAACGCGAATAGACGTTACCCGGCACCTCGCCTGCAAAACGCGCGGCAGCATCCGCGGCCGTGCGAAATACGTAGCTGGAGGTAAAGAACATGGGGTCGCCATGCTCACCTTCCGGGGTGCGGTGTTGCCCGGCACGTACGGCGAGGGTATCGAAACCCACGCCTTCAAGGTCGCTGTCCAGCCGACCTGCATCCCATTCCTGAGTCATGCCGCCCACTCCTTGTTCAATTAGTTGTTGTACAGATCGATGATCGCACTCACTGCCTGGGTCTTGATCTTGGAGGCGTCGTTGCGCGCGCTCTCGATCCTGTTCAGGTAGTGCTCGTCGATGTCACCGGTCACGTACTTGCCGTCGAAAACCGAGCAGTCGAAGTTGTCGATCTTGATCTTCTTGCTGCCACTGACCGCTTCGATCAGGTCATTCAGATCCTGATAGACCAGCCAGTCGGCACCGATGAGGTCGGCCACGTCCTGGGTGGAACGGTTGTGAGCGATCAGCTCGTGAGCACTCGGCATGTCGATGCCGTAGACGTTGGGGTAACGCACTGCCGGGGCAGCCGAACAGAAGTAGACATTCTTGGCACCGGCTTCGCGGGCCATCTGGATGATCTGCTTGCAGGTCGTGCCACGCACAATGGAGTCATCCACCAGCATCACATTCTTGCCGCGAAATTCCAGCTCGATTGCGTTGAGCTTCTGGCGAACAGACTTTTTGCGCGCTGCCTGACCCGGCATGATGAAGGTCCGGCCGATGTAGCGGTTCTTGACGAAACCTTCGCGAAACTTGACGCCCAGGTGGTTGGCCAGTTCCAGCGCAGCGGTACGGCTGGTGTCTGGAATGGGGATGACCACATCGATGTCGTGATCCGGGCGCTCGCGCAAGATCTTGTCAGCCAGCTTCTCGCCCATGCGCAGACGCGCCTTGTAGACCGAGATGCCATCGATGATCGAGTCCGGACGTGCCAGATAGACGTGCTCGAAGATGCACGGCGCATACTTGGGGTTGGCCGCACACTGACGGGTGTGCAGCTTGCCGTCTTCGGTGATGTAGACCGCTTCGCCCGGTGCCAGGTCGCGAATCAGGGTGAAGCCCAGCACGTCCAGCGAGACGCTTTCCGACGCGATCATGTACTCGACACCTTCGTCAGTATGACGCTGGCCGAACACGATAGGACGAATGGCATCCGGGTCACGGAAACCGACGATGCCGTAGCCGGTGATCATTGCCACGACCGCATAGCCGCCACGGCAGCGATGGTGCACGTCGGTCACGGCCGCGAAGATATCTTCTTCGGTCGGCTGCAACTTGCCGCGCACGGCCAGTTCATGGGCAAAAACGTTGAGCAGCACTTCCGAATCGGAATTGGTGTTCACATGGCGCAGGTCGGATTCGTAAATCTCCTTGGCCAGTTGCTCAACGTTGGTGAGGTTGCCGTTATGCGCCAACGTGATGCCGTAAGGCGAGTTGACGTAGAACGGCTGGGCTTCGGCCGAAGTCGAACTGCCCGCCGTTGGATAACGCACATGACCGATGCCCATATGCCCGACCAGGCGCTGCATATGGCGCTGATGAAACACATCACGCACCAATCCGTTGTCCTTGCGCAGGAATAACCGGCCATCGTGGCTGGTTACGATACCGGCAGCGTCCTGGCCGCGGTGCTGGAGGACGGTAAGCGCGTCATACAGCGCCTGATTGACGTTCGACTTGCCGACGATACCGACGATGCCACACATGCGACACAACCCCTACTTAGTGGAACTGGATTTACCGAGCACATCCTGCGGCAGTGTAGGCGGCAGGATCTGTTCCTTGAACGGCAGATCAGCGGGTACGCTGATGCCGCTGGCGAGCCACTTGCTGGACATCCCGAGAATCAGGTTTTTCGACCAGTCAGCGACGATGAGAAATTGCGGCACCAGCCTGGACTGCTGCCACCATTGATCCTGTTGTACCGGCCCCAGGCTCAATAGCCCTACCGCTACAACGACCAGCAGGCCTCCGCGCGCTGCGCCGAAGACCATACCCAGAAAGCGATCGGTCCCGGAAAGCCCAGTGACGCGAATCAGCTCGCCTATCAGAAAATTGACCATGGCGCCCACCAACAGGGTGGCGACGAAAAGGATGGTGCAGCTCGCTATGACGCGCGCCGAGGGTGTTTCTATGTAATTGACCAGATACTGCGACAGCCCTGCACCAAACATCCAGGCCACTACGCCTGCAATGATCCACGTCGTCAACGACAGTGCTTCTTTTACGAAGCCGCGTTTCAGACTGATCAGGGCGGAGATGGCGACAATTCCCAGAATTGCCCAGTCAACCGGAGTAAATGGCACGTTGCAGCCTGCAGACGGATAAGGCGGCGCATTTTAGCAGAGCGCCCGCCTGCCGGTAAGCAGCGATTACCGGCGGGAGGCATTTTCCTTCACGGCAGCGGCACCAGGTGCCGGACGGTCAGCCCCGTTCAGGCTGGAAGCGCACCACAATACCCTCGAGCTTCTGCTGTTTGTCGAGCTGATCACGCAGGCGATCGGCTTCGGCGCGCTCTATCAACGGACCGACAAACACCCGGTTCACGCCATCAGCAGTACGGATATAGGCGTTGTAGCCCTGGGTGCGCAGCGTCTTTTGCAGATTATCGGCATTGGCTCGATTGGACATGCTCGCCAGTTGAACCGACCAACTGATCGACAGACCGTTGGCATCTACCCCGGCAGGTGCGGCTGGCTTGGCAGGAGCCGGTGCGGGCGCAGTTGCCGCAGGCGCAGGCGCTGGTGTCGGCTTGGCCGCAGGCTTTGATGCAGGAGCCGTTGCCGGTGCAGTCGGGGCCGGTGCAATCGGCATGGCGGGTGGCTGATTGTTGCTACCCATGTCAGCGTCGCCCGGCACGGGCTCCTGAGGCAGGACCTGAGGCTCCGGAACCGGCACAGGATCGACCTTGACCTGTGAAACGGCAGGTGCGTGAGGAGCCGAAGGCGCTTCGACCTGAACCTGGCGCGTCTCATCTTCACGCGTGAACAGCATCGGCAGGAAGATGACCGCAACAGCGATCAGCACCAGCGCTCCGACCATTCGCTGCTTGACTACGTTATCCAGCAAAGCCATTTGCAGCTTCCTCATCGGTGTGCCGGGCCAACCATTCCAGAGCCTCGGCAACACAGTAAAAAGATCCGAACAGCAGAATTTCGTCATCGGGCGTGGCGTGCGCACACTGAGCGTCCAATGCCTGCGCAACACTCTGATAGGACGTCACGCGAGCGCCAAGGTTCTGCAATGCCGAATGCAAGTCTTCTGCCGGGCGACTGCGCGAGGTGGATAGCGGCGCAACGGCCCAGTCTGCAATAACCGGCGCCAAGTGCGCGACCACGCCATCAAGGTCCTTGTCGTTGAGCAGACCGAACACCGCAAAACGTTTGCCAGACACTGGCCGACGGGCGAGGCGCCGCTGCAGAAAATGTGCTGCGTGCGGGTTATGGCCGACGTCGAGGAGCAGATTGAGCTGCTTGCCGTGCCAGCGCACGGCTCGGCGATCAAGACGACCGGCAAGCCGGGTCTGCGCAAGAACCTGCCCGATTGCATCTGTTTGGAGTGGATACCCCAGCAAGGCGAACGCTTGTAGCGCCAACGCAGCGTTCTGCATGGGGAGGTCGAGCAGTGGCAGGCCGCACAGCTCTATCTGCTCACCATGAGCAACGCCGCGCCAGTCCCAGCTGTCGTCGCCTATCGAAAGGTCGAAGTCCCGACCGCGCAACAGCAATGGGCAGCCAAGCTCGTGGGCTTTCGCCAGCAGCGGTTCAGGGGGAGAAGGATCGCCACACAACGCCGGGCAGCCCGCACGGAAGATGCCGGCCTTCTCGAACGCGACTGACTCACGCGTATCACCCAGGTACTCGGTGTGATCGACGCCGATACTGGTGACCAGCGCCAGATCCGAATCGATCAGGTTTACCGCATCCAGACGGCCACCCAGCCCGACTTCCAGCACAACCGCGTCGAGCTGAGCCCGCTCGAACAGCCAGAACGCCGCCAGCGTGCCCATTTCAAAATACGTCAGGGTGACATCGCCACGCGCCGCTTCAACTGCCGCGAAGGCATCGCACAATTCAAGGTCGGTGGCCTCGACGCCCTGCACTTTCACCCGCTCGTTGTAGCGGATCAGGTGCGGAGAGCTGTAAACACCGACTTTAAGACCCTGGGCCTGCAACAAGGCAGCGACGAAGGCGCAGGTAGAGCCCTTGCCGTTGGTGCCCGTTACAGTGATTACCCGACGCGCCGGGCGCATCAGGCCCATTTGCAGCGCTACCTGTCGCGACCGATCCAGGCCCATGTCAATGGCTGACGGATGCAGCTGTTCCAGGTAGGCGAGCCAGTCGCCCAGGGACGTAGGGGTCATATCGTGGCCGGTGCCGGCGGAACGATGATAGGTTCGATGACCGGTGCGACAAAGCGTGGCGTCGGCAGATTCATCATCTGCGCCAGCAGGTTGCCCAGACGCGGACGAAGCTCGCTTCGCGCAATAATCATATCGATGGCACCGTGGTCCAGCAGGAACTCGCTGCGCTGGAAGCCTTCGGGCAGTTTTTCGCGGACGGTCTGTTCGATGACGCGCGGGCCGGCAAAACCGATCAGTGCTTTGGGCTCGGCAACGATCACGTCGCCCAGCATGGCCAGACTGGCAGAAACGCCGCCGTAGACAGGGTCGGTCAACACCGAGATGAACGGCAGCCCTTCTTCACGAAGACGTGCCAGAACAGCCGAAGTCTTGGCCATCTGCATCAAGGAGATCAGTGCTTCCTGCATCCGCGCACCACCTGAGGCGGCGAAGCAGATCATCGGGCAGCGGTTTTCCAGTGCATAGTTGGCAGCACGGACGAAACGCTCGCCGACGATGGCGCCCATCGAGCCGCCCATGAACGAGAACTCGAATGCCGAAGCGACGACCGGCATGCCCAGCAAGGTGCCGCTCATGGAAATCAGCGCGTCCTTTTCACCGGTCTGCTTCTGTGCAGCCGTCAGGCGGTCCTTGTACTTCTTGCCGTCGCGAAATTTCAGACGGTCTACCGGCTCCAGATCGACTCCCAGCTCTTCACGGCCGTCGACATCCAGAAAGATGTTCAGACGTGCGCGTGCGCCGATGCGCATGTGGTGGTTGCACTTGGGGCAGACGTCCAGGGTCTTTTCCAGCTCCGGGCGATAGAGCACGGCATCACAGGACGGGCATTTGTGCCAGAGGCCTTCGGGTACCGAGCTCTTCTTGACCTCGGAACGCATGATCGATGGGATCAGCTTGTCTACCAACCAGTTGCTCATGCTTTATATCTCCAGTACCGGTGTGGCTCGAACGACTGACAAACTACACGCCAGCCGCATGCCCTCGGATAAATTCGTGTGTGGACGATGATGAAAGGGCAGCGATCGGCACATGGCCAGACCTGCACACCCCTCACCCCGGTTTTTCACAATGACGGCGTTGCGCATCGGCACCACCGCTTACTTGATTCGACCCGCAATTCTTGCGGCGGGAACAGGCTTATGGACGGCGGCCGAACAACAACCGTCACATCAGGTGCCGTGCACCGCACTCATGAATGCCAGGATCTTTTCCCTATCCTTGATGCCCTTGCTCTTTTCAACTCCGCCGCTGACATCCACAGCGTAGGGCCGGACCTGAGCAATGGCCTGCGCCACATTGGCCGAGGTCAGGCCACCTGCCAGTATGACCGGCTTGTCCAGGTCGTCCGGAATCAACGCCCAGTCGAAGGTTTCGCCCGTACCGCCGGGCACGCCTTCTACGTAGGTGTCGAGCAGTACGCCGCGCGCATTGCGGTAAGTCCGGCACGCCTGGGCAATGTCATCACCGGCCTTGACCCGCAGCGCCTTGATGTACGGGCGATGATAACCGTCGCATTCCTCTGGTGTTTCGTCGCCGTGAAACTGCAGCATGTCCAGCGCAACCGCATCCAGCGTCTCGTTGAGCTCGCAGCGGCTGGCATTGACGAACAGGCCGACAGTGGTAATGAACGGCGGCAGCGCGGCGATGATCGCGCGAGCCTGCAGCACCGTCACTGCGCGCGGGCTTTTGGGGTAAAACACCAGACCGATCGCGTCGGCCCCCGCCTCGGCCGCAGCCAACGCATCTTCTATGCGGGTAATCCCGCAGATCTTGCTGCGAACGGCTGACATATCGTGAAAACCTCAGGCCTTTCGGAAAGTCCCGGATGTTAGCAAATGCTGCTCGGGTCGTCAGCCGTCCAATTCTGTAAAGCCTGTAAGAAAGTGCGGACCGATGTAGCGCTCGGGTAACGGAAATTCGTCACGGTACTCGACCTGAACCAGGTACAGACCATACGGATGAGCCGTCACTCCGCCGGTACGCCGAACGCGGCTTTCAAGCACATCACGCGCCCATTCGACCGGGCGCTCACCGGCCCCGATAGTCATCAGTACGCCGGCGATATTGCGCACCATGTGGTGCAAAAAGGCATTGGCGCGTACATCGATCACGATCATCTTGCCGTGCCGGGTCACGCGCAGGTGGTGCAACTGTTTGATCGGCGACTTGGCCTGGCACTGACCGGCACGAAAGGCGCTGAAGTCATGCGTCCCCACCAGATACTCCGCCGCCTGCGCCATGCGCTCGACGTCCAGCGGGCGGTGGTTCCAGGTAATTTCCTGATTCAGGTGCGCCGGGCGGATCTGATCGTTGTAGATCACGTAGCGATAACGACGGGCGATGGCTTTGAAGCGCGCATGAAACGTGGCAGGCATAACCCTGGCCCACGACACGCTGACGTCGTGAGGCAGGTTGATGTTGGCGCCCATGACCCAGGCTTTCAGTGAACGCTCGGCCTGGGTATCGAAATGCACCACCTGCCCGCAGGCGTGCACGCCCGCGTCTGTACGCCCGGCACACATCAGCGAGACGGGTGAAGCCGCAACCTTGGACAACGCATTTTCAAGGGTTTCCTGCACCGTCAGCACACCGGAGGCCTGGCGCTGCCAGCCGCAATAGCGCGAGCCTTTGTACTCGACGCCCAACGCGATTCGGGAAAAGCCCTCGGCAGCCATTTCGGCAACCGGGTTATCTATGTTCGCCAAAATGCTACAGCCTGTCGGTTCGCGAAAAGTCGGCCATTATACGGTCGCAAAAAAAACACGCCACTCAAGCCGGGCGACTGAAACGCAAACGGCCGCAGAGGCGGCCGTTTGCAGGTTGAAACCGGTGCAATCACGCCAGCCGCGAAAGCATCTCCCGCGCTTCGCTTTTCTGCCCGTCATCGCCCTCGGTGACCACTTCATCAAGAATGTCACGAGCACCGTCCGCATCACCCATGTCGATGTAGGCACGCGCCAGATCGAGCTTGGTTGCCGCTTCGTCGGTACCGGCCATGAAGTCGAAGTCCGGCTCGTCATCCAGTGCCGCTGCATCTTCGGCGGTGAACCTTGGCTCATCCAGCGGCGGATGCTCAAGATTTTGCGCAAGACGGTCCAGTTCGGCGTTGACGTCGTCGATTTCGGTGGCGAACGCCTGGCTGGCCTGATCGGTTTCAATCTCGTCTGCCAGCGAAAGATCGAAGTCTTCGGGAAGCTCCAGATCGTCGCTGATCGGCGGTACAGGCTTTGTTTCGCCCAGATCAAGCGGCTCACTGCCAAGGCCCAGCAGGAAGTCGTCCTCGTTCTTGAGCGCAGGATCCTCTTCGGAAAGATCCAGGTCAAAATCGGCAAGGTCTTCAGGCGTCGTCGCGGCCCGGGCCTCTTCCTGCTGCTGCATGATCGACTCGAAGCTCAACGGCTCATCGTCAGGCACCGCCGACAGCGCGGGCTCGTCCAGCATCAGATCATCAAGATTGTCGACCGTGGAGACTTGCGGCGTGGTCGTTTCATCGAACTCGTCCAGGCTAAGATCAAAGTCATGATCGAACGGGTCCTCTTCCTCGACAGGCGCAGCGGCCAGCGGCTCGGGCTCAGGGACCACAACAGGTTCAGGCTCGGCAACCGGCTCAGGCGGCTGTTCAGCCGAGTCATCGGCCAGCAACTCTTCTACATATTTGGCATCAAGCTCCGCCGCCAATGCAGCCGCACTGGCTGCTACTGCCGCGGCGGCAACTGCAGGGGCAGCCGACGCAGGTGCAGGGGCAGGTTCAGAAGCCTGCGGCGCGACCGGCAAGACAACCGGTGCAACAGGCTTCAGGGTCGAGTGACGTTCTTCCAGCTGCTCGACCTCAGCTTCACGCTTTCCCGCAGCCACCAGCTTGCGCTCATGCGCGGCGTAGGCTTTGTTATTGCCTTGTTCAGCATAGATTTCCATCAGCTTGAGGCGAATATCATCGCGCGCCGGATCGTCCTTGACCGCTTCCTCGAGCAGTTCGACAGCCTGATTCATACGCCCGTAAGCAATATGGATCTCGGCCTGCACCAGCGGATCAGCCGAACGCTCGCGAGCAGCGGCGGCTCCGGCAGCAGCACCTGCGCCCATACGAACATTGGGCGGCGGCACGTCAAGCCCGTCGAAGCTGGCTTGCGGTGCGTCCATGTCCATGTCTGAAACGAAATCGGATTCTTCAGCCAGCGCTCGTGCCATGCGCTTGTGTTTTTCGGCTTCCGCTTTCGCCGCACGACGACGCGCCAGAAACAACAACAGCAAGGCCAGAATCAACAACGCAGCACCGCCGATCAACCCCAGCAATATCGGGTTGTCGAGTGCCTTTTGCAGCATGTCGTCATCTTCGGTAGCGGCCACAGGCTCAACGGCCAGTGGCTGATCCGCCGCAGGTGTTGCAACCTGGGCAGCACCTGCCGGCAACGCGTCTTCCGGGGCGATTTCGCCAGCCGGCTTGACCGGAGCACCATTGGCATCGACCAGCGAAGCAGGCACTGCCGCATTGGCCGGGGTCGTAGCTTCAGGGGTTGCTGCCACAGGCGGAACCGCTGCTCCGGCGGCCTGCATTTTGGCCAGTTGACCGTTTTTCAGCTCGATCAGACGCTGTAGCTTGTCAAGCTGGCTTTGCAGGTCGTTCATGCGGCTTTTCAGCTCGGCATTGTCACGGCGCGTGGTATCGAGCGCTTCCTGTGCCACGGCCAGCTTATTGCCCAGGTCAGCGTCGCCCGCCCCACCTTTGGCGGCCGGTTTGCCACCTGCCGAGACCAGGCTGAGATTATCGGAAGTATCAACCTTTGAAGGCGCCGCACCGGCCCGATCACGCCGGGTGGCATCGACCTGACGCGTACCGGTCGGCAAACGCCGACCTTCACGCCAGGCGCTGTATTGACGGGAAACCTCGGCAATCGCCTGCGGCTGTGGCAGTGCGGTGGTCTGCTGCGGGGTCGGCAGGCGCAGCACCTGACCCTTTTTCAGGCGGTTGATGTTGCCGCCCATGAAAGCATCCGGATTAAGCGCCTGAATCGCCAGCATGGTTTGCTGAACAGTCCCACCGGTACGCACCTTCGCGGCAATTTCCCACAGGGTATCGTTGTTGGCGGTGACGTATTGAGCCTGCTTGTCAGCGGCAGGTGCCGGCACTGCGGCGGGGGTAGCGGCAGGTGCCGGGGCTGGAGCCTGGGGTGCCGCAGCCTCTGTTGACGGTGCCACTGTCGCCAGTTGCGCAGGCGCTGCCGGGGCCGCTGCTGGCGCAGGGGCCGGAGCGGCTGCCGCTGCAGCGGCTTCAGGCGAATACTTCGGCGGGTCGAGCAGAAGGCTGTAGTCACGCACCAACCGGCCATTGGGCCAGAGCACTTGAACCAGAAACTTCACATAAGGGACGCGCACAGGCTTGCTGGACGTAATCCGCAACACGCTTCTGCCGTTGGGGTCGATCACCGGAGTGAACGTCAGGTCGTTTAGCAGTTCCTGGCGGGAGACACCCAACTGCGCAAAATCGGCCGTGGTTGCAAGGCTCGGCACAACTTGCGCTGCGTTGAGCCCCTGCGCATCGGTCAACTCGATTTCCGCTACCAATGGCTGATTCAGGGTCGACTTGACCGACAATTCCCCGAGCCCCAGCGCCTGCGCCATACCCGATGACAGCGCTGAAGCCGCAGCGATTGCTAATACCAGTTTACGAACCTGAACCATAGCCCATCCCTTGTTTAAAGATTCCCCGACATCCGGAGAGGTAGTCCTGCATTTGGGTGTAAGGCGTGTCGCCGCTTAAACAATCATTCAAATTGTTGCCAAGTATCTTTTACACATAGTCTTTTATCAACAATTCGCCAACCTGCACAGCATTGAGCGCCGCGCCTTTGCGCACGTTGTCGCAGGTCAGCCACAGATTGAGTTGCTCAGGATCATCTGTTCCGGCCCGGACCCGCCCGACGTAGACCACATCCTGACCGACTGCATCGCCAACCGGCGTCGGGTAATCACCCGCATCGACCAGCTCGATCCCGTCAGCAGACTCAAGCGCGGCGTTGACTGCCACCACGTCAACCGGCCCGGCAGTGCGCAGCGCTACCGTGAAACTGTCACCGAAGAAAACCGGCACCTGAATGCAGGTGGCCGATACTTTGAGCGAAGGCAGCGCCAACAGTTCGCGCAACTCGTCAACCAGGCGTTTTTCCAGCGACAAATGACCCGACTCATCCGGCTTGCCCACTTGGGCAAGTACGTTGAAGGCCATCTGGCGATCAAAAAAGCGTGTTTCCAGCGGGCGCACGTTCAGCAGTTCAGTGGTCTGGCGCGCCAGCTCACTGACACCTTCACGCCCCAATGCAGACACTGCCAGGCAGGCAGTTACCGCTACAGACTGAATATCGAGCAGCGCGCGCAACGGGGCCAGCGCCAACGCAACCGCCGTGGCAGACGCACTCGGGCTGGCAACCAGGTGGGGCGCGACGCCGCAAGTGTTCAAAAGCGTAGCATTGATTTCCGGCACGACATTGGGAGCCTGTGCGGACGGGAATGCGCCCGAGAGGTCTATCACCGAGCAGCCTGCCGCGATCGCCTTTTCAGCGTAGCTGCGGCTGATGGCCGGGCCTGCGGCAAAAAATGCCAGCCGGACCTGGCTGAAATCGAACGCATCGACTTCACGCACACGCACGTTCTTGCCGCGAAACGGCACTGAATGGCCGGCTGATTCGATACTCGCCAGCAAGTGCAGATTGCCCACCGGAAAATGACGCTCCTCCAGAACCTGAACAACGGTTTCGCCGATAGTGCCGGTCGCGCCGACTACGGCGATATCAAAGGACTGGCTCATGCAAAAACCTCAGGAAAATCAGGGAGCGGCACTTTAACTGCCGCACCGCCAACAGGCAATTCAAGGGAATAAAAAGCCGTGTATTTCAAGGCTCAAGGCCTATTGGAAAGAATACACCGTGACTCCAGACGCCCAGCCATTGCTGCCCGTCGAGCTCTCGGGAGACGGCCAGCTCGACCATCTGATAGAAAACGTTGCGATGAATCAGCGCTTCAAGGTTGTTGCGCACATGAATATAAGGTGCCGGTTCCTGAGTGTGGGGGTCTATGAGCACCCGCAACAGATGATCCGGCCCGGCCTCGGCCTGATCCTCGACATTGGTCGAAAAACGCAACACCTGCCCTTCCCCCTCGCCTTGCACCTCAAGGCTGATCGCGACAAACGGCGCGTCATCGACCTTGATGCCAACCTTTTCTACCGGGGTAATCAGGAAATAGTCATCGCCGTCGCGGCGCATGATGGTGGAGAACAGCCTGACCATCGGCTTGCGACCGATCGGCGTGCCCTGGTAGTACCAGGTGCCGTCGCGGGCGATACGCATGTCGATATCGCCACAGAAATTCGGGTTCCACAGATGCACAGGCGGCAACCCCTTGGTTTTGGGGATCTGCGCAAACAGATCACCTGCCTTGCCTGATTCGGTCATTCTTACTCCTTGACGGGGTTTAGCGTTCGACGCCTAACAAGGTACGAGCGTAGTCCTCAAGTGGCGGGCCGAGCAAATCTTCGGGGTTTGTGTCGTAAAGCGTCAGCAATCCGCCACGGCTGCGAATACGCGCGCTGTCAATGAGGTAGCGGGTGCTGGTCTCGATCAGCATCAGTTGGATGACGCCGCTGTCGACGCCCAGGCGATCCACCGCTTCCTGGTCGGACCACTGATCCCCGTTGCCGATGCGATCGTCAGCCTTGGCGAAACGGGTGTAGAGCAAATAATGCGCGCCGGCACTGCGCGCCTCGACCATGGCCTCATCCAGCCCCAGCGGCGCACGGGCACGACGGACCATGGGGAAGTATTCGATAAAGCCTTTGAACGCTTCTTCAGCCACCACGTTAGGACGCGGGTAGGCCCTGCCAGGCGGCACGAATGCACCTTGGGCGATGTAAATGAACGAGTCAGGCTGCACGCGCCAGTTGGCAGTGCGGCGGGTACTGCTGTGGTCGAGCAGGCCTGCATCGCTGAATTGCTCACGAACACCTTCACCCATGTCACTGACTTTCATGCAGCCGCTCAACGCCAAAAGCGTGAGCAGCAGAATCAGGCTACGCATCATCCCCTCCCAGATGCCGGTGACGGAAAACCGGCGAATGGTCGTCGGATGCAGCTTCCGCGCCATCTCTGACGCAGCCAGCAGCAAAGCATTGAAGCAGGTGTTCCGGACCGGACTGACGCCTTATCAGACGTCAGGGTCAGGCTTGGGCTCTGCAGGGACGTCGGTGTCGCGCTTGCGCTTGTTGCCCATGCGTACGCCGATGTCCATGAGGAAATTGAAGAAGCCTTCCTGATCTTCCAGCACGTTGCTCCAGAACGGCGAGTGGTACAGCGCAACCGCGCCGTGCACCAGCGCCCAAGCGGCACAGTAGTGGTAGTAAGGCGGGACGTCTTCGAGTTTGCCTTCGGTGATGCGACCTTTGATCAGCAGCGTCAGGTGCTCGAAGTTGGAGGCGCGGATCTTGTGCAGCTCCTCGACCAGCTCAGGCACCTGATTGCCCTTGACCACCTTTTCTTCCAGGCGATCAAACAGGCGGTAGCGCTGAGGATCACGCATGCGGAATTCGAAATAGGCACGCGAAAGCGCCTCTTTGTCCTTGTCGACATCGGCAGAATGCAGCAGCTCATTCAAATCCCGCTCGTAGTCGAGCATCAGGCGCAGGTAGATTTCCGCCTTGGACTTGAAGTGCTTGTAGATGGTGCCTTTGCCAATGCCGACGGCGTCCGCAATCATTTCGACAGTGACGCTGTCTTCGCCCTGCTCCAGGAACAGCTTGAGCGCGGTGTCGAGAATTTCCTGCTCACGGCGGCGAAATTCACGGACCTTACGAGGTTCTTTCTGCATAAGGAGGTCTGTCAGGATCGAAATCGAAGCCGGGTATTATGCCCAATCGGCGCTAAATTGCACGGATCATCCATCTTTATGACCTATACGAACACTTCAGGACGCAAATCGACGCCATCCTACGACGCAGGCAACGCAGGCAACGCAGGTGAGACGGCGACAAATTCCAGGTATCCGCTGATCACGACGTAGAGGGTGAAATAGGCAAAGATCAGCGCCGAGGCAATGTAGGACCAGCGCAACATCTTTTCGCCCATAAAACGCCCGCCTTGATGAGCCAGTGCGCACAGCGAGATCGACCAGACGACACCCGCCACAACGAACCCGGCAAGAAAGGTCGAGGCGCTGAGCAGATCAGAGCCTTGCCGAGCGATGAGCGCACCGCCGACGGCAGCGAACCAGAGGATGGCGCTGGGTGACGACATTGCCAGAAAGATCCCGCGCAGGAAAAGCGACAGGCTGGACTTGTCCGACTGGACCTCCTGATTATCGAGACCGGCACTGACCGTCGTAGAGCTCATGACCATCTTGAAACAAAACCAGGCCAGCACCGCAGTTCCGCCGAGCCAGAGCACATAGCGCACGGCTTCATACTGGAGCAGCACCGCCATGCCGAGCATGGCCAGAATCGCATACGCCAGATCGCCGACGCAGGTCCCCAGCCCCAGCCATAAGCCCTTGGCAAAACCGCGCTGCATCGACAGCGTGATCATGGCGATATTGGCCAGACCTATGTCCAGGCATAACGACAGACTCAACAGAAAACCGTTGGAAAACTCCACCTGACAACTCCGGGCAAACGCTGAAAACCCTTGGCACACTGACCCCTTCGCTGCGCGCTCTGAAGACGCGCAAGTGCTTTTCGAGGACTCAAGAAGCGCTTTGGTATTCCAAAACTGTTTAAAAAACGACCAAAAGACACTGGACGGCGGCCCGTCCTGAGCAATACTTATAAGCGCTGACGCGTCATATCCCCCAAATGACTCGCCAGTGGAGGTGCCAATGGATCAGCGCACCTTTGTTTTACTCCTAATGGTCTTAACCCGGCTTCACCCCCCAGAATCCGGGTTTTTTTTGCCTGCGATTCAGCCGCTATCGTTTTACGGGGCAATCAGCGCTGAAGGTGCGCCAACGGGAAAAGGCGGGCGAAGTTGGCGGTGGTCTGTTCGGCGAAACGCTCATAGCTTTCGCCACGCAGCATCGCCAGAAACTCAGCCACTTCACGCACGTATTGCGGCAGATTCGGCTTGCCCCGATAAGGGATCGGGGCAAGATACGGAGAGTCTGTCTCGACCAGCAGGCGATCAGCAGGCACCTGCCGGGCCACGTCACGCAAGGCGTCGGCATTGCGAAAGGTGACGATGCCGGAAAGCGAGATGTAATAGCCCATGTCCAGCGCGGCTTTGGCCATGTCCCAGTCTTCGGTGAAACAATGCAGCACGCCCGCCTGGGGCAGCGCCGCTTCTCGCAAAAGGCTCAGTGTGTCGGCGCGCGCGCCACGGGTGTGGATGATCACAGGCTTGCCGGTCACGCTGGCCGCTTCCAGGTGCACGCGAAAAGACGCCTGCTGCAGCTCGGCGGCTTCGGGCTCGTAGTGGTAGTCCAGACCGGTTTCACCAATGGCCACCACACGCGGGTGATCCAGCTCCTTGAGCAACCAGTCCAGCGGCGGCATCTCACCCGGTTTCACGTCCAGCGGATGAATGCCGACCGAGCAATCAACGTCGGCATAACGATCGGCAAGTGCCTTGACCGCACCTGCGTTGTCAGCGCTGACGCCTATGCATAGAAAATGCCCGACACCCCTGCCCCGCGCTGCCTCAAGGGCTGCATCGAGGGAACCGTCGTGCTGGGTGAGATCGAGACGATCAAGGTGACAATGGGAATCTACAAGCATGGGCTGAAAAACAACTACATCGTGTGGGTCGGACGATCGGACTTGAGAGCGCCGACCAGGTGAGTTTCGATCAGGTTGCGTGCGGTGTTGTCGCCGTCATTGAACTGCACGCCGACGCCAGCAGTGCGGTTGCCCTGTGCACCCTTGGGCGTGATCCAGGTTACGCGCCCGGCTACCGGAACCTTCTCCGGCTCGTCCATCAGGTTGAGCAGCATGAACACCTCGTCGCCCAGCTTGTAGCTCTTGCTGGTGGGGATGAACAGCCCGCCATTTCTGATGAACGGCATGTAGGCGGCGTACAGCACGGATTTGTCCTTGATGGTCAGGGACAGAATGCCATTACGTGGACCTGTGCTCAGCGGCAAACTCATGACAACACCTCGACGTTTCCGAATACTGCAGAGTCTACGCCTGTCCCGGCAACCCTGCCCACTGCACCAGCAATGCTTCGAGCAGCAATACCCGGTTAAGGTTGGCCTTGGACATGACTTTCTGTCGTTGCGCCAACACCCAGTCCTGAATATCCAGCACCTTGCCGCGCGTCGACTTCTGCGCAAGGTATTGCACAACCTTGCGCATGTCACCCAGACCAAGGCCCTCTTCATCCTGCGTCATCTGATAGCGCAGGATCAAATGCGACCAGTCACAGAACCAGTCAAACAGCAGCAACAGCGGAATGTCTTTCCAGCCTTCAGCCAACTGAGTGGCCGATTGTTGCTGCTTGAGCAGCTTCTTGACCCCCTCCACTACCAGCGCACGCTGTTCGCGAACGCCTTGGGCGTGAAGCGACACCGCCAACAGCGGCGAGCCGGCGGCCAGTGTCAGCAGTTCGAAGCGTTCTTCGGCTGTACAATCAGGCAAGGCGCCGCTCAGCCAGTCCAGACTCATCTGCTCGCCTGGCAGTGGGCAGGCTTGCTGCACACAGCGACTTTTGACGGTTGGCAACAAGCGGCTTGGCTGATGGCTGACCAGCAGCAGGACGGTATTGCCCGACGGCTCTTCGAGGCTTTTCAACAGGGCGTTGGCGGCATTGACGTTCATCGCCTCCACCGGTTCGACGAGCACCACCTTGCGCCCGCCCATCTGTGCGGTCTGTACGACAAAGCTGACCAGATCACGCACCTGATCGACCTTGATCGGCTTATCGGCCTCTTCGGGCTCCAGCACGTAATTGTCCGGATGGCTGCCGGCCACCAGCAACAGGCAGGACTTGCAGTGCCCACAGGCCTCAAGCCCTTCGGGTGCCCTGCACAGCAAGCTGGCCATCAGGCGCTCGGCCAATGCCCGCTTGCCGATACCTGCCGGGCCATGCAACAGATAAGCGTGAGCGTGCTGCGCACGACCGGCCATCTGCTGCCAGAGTGATTCCTGCCAGGGGTAGGCCTCAGCCACGTTGCAGCTCCAGCAACTCAGGCAGCAGCTTATCGAGCGAAGCCTGCACGTCAGCCAGACTTTGCGCGGCATCCACCAGGCGATAGCGCGCGGGTTCAGCCTTCGCACGATTCAGGTAGGTGCTGCGCACAGCGTCGAAGAAAGCTCGGCCCTCCTGCTCGAAACGATCCAGCCGCCCCCGTGCCGCAGCGCGTGACAAGCCGATTTCCACCGGCAGATCGAACACCAGCGTCAGGTCCGGGCGCAGGTCGCCTTGAACAAACTGTTCCAGCGCTGCGATACGCTCGTGAGACAGGCCACGCCCGCCCCCTTGGTAGGCGTAGGTTGCGTCGGTAAACCGGTCACACAGCACCACTTCGCCACGCGCCAGCGCGGGACGGATGACCTCGGCCAGATGTTGCGCACGTGCAGCGAACACCAGCAACAGCTCGGTGTCGGCGCTCATGCCTTCATCACTGGGGGCCAGCAGCAGCTCGCGAATACGCTCGGCCAGCGGCGTACCGCCCGGCTCGCGGGTCAGCAATACCTGAACACCCTGCGCTCGCAGTTGCGCCGCCAGATAGTCGCGATTGGTGCTTTTGCCTGCACCTTCCGGACCTTCAAGAGTGATAAACAAGCCAGTCACAGGTCATCCTTAGTCGTCATTATTGCGTATCCGGCTCGGACTGCGGGGCATCCGGTGCAGTCTCGGGCTCGGGTGGTGAAGCAGGCGAATCGGCGGCAGGTTCCCCTGTCGGAGCCGGTGCCGCAGCAGGCGCGGGGCTCGAGCGGTAATCGGCACGGCGCTTGAGCTGATAATCACGCACAGCCGAATTGTGCGCATCAAGATCGTCAGAAAACACATGGCTGCCGTCACCCTTGGCGACGAAATACAGGCTGCTGCCCGCCACCGGGTTGAGCGCAGCATGAATGGCCTCGCGCCCCACCAGCGAAATCGGTGTCGGCGGCATACCGGCTATTACGTAGGTATTGTAGGGCGTGGGCTCTCTGAGATTGGCGCGGGTCAACTTGCCGTTGTAGCGCTCGCCCATGCCATAGATCACGGTCGGGTCGGTCTGCAGTTGCATGCCCAGCTTCAAGCGGCGCACGAATACGCCTGCAATCTGCCCGCGCTCCTGAGGCACACCGGTTTCCTTCTCGACCATCGACGCCATGATCAGGGCTTGATAAGGATTGGAATAAGGCGCTTCTGACGATCTTGCCTGCCACTCCTCATCCAGCACTTCTTCCAGGCGGTTATAGGCTTGTTTGAGCAATTCGGCATCGGTCATGCCGCGCACGTAGCGGTAGGTGTCTGGGAAGAAGCGGCCTTCAGGGAACACGTCGGGGTGGCCGATTTTCGCCATCAACTCACTGTCGGACAGCCCCGCGAGCGTTTGATCGAGCTTGGCCTGCTTGGCCAGCGCAGCGCGAACCTGACGGAAATTCCAGCCTTCAACCAGCGTCAGGCTGTACTGCACGACTTCCTTGCGCTTCCAGACATCGAACAGGGCGTTGACGTCCATGCCCGGCAGCATGCGGTATTCACCGCTGTGCAGGGGCTGCCCCGAAAGGTTGAAACGCCAGTACAGGCGCAGCCAGAAAGCGTCCTTGATCACGCCATCGGCTTGCAAGCGGTTGAGAACGCCGGTGGGCGTGGAGCCAGCCGGAACATCGAGCAATTGCTCCTGAGCCACCTTGAGCGGCTGGTTCAGCGCCTCTTTCTGCTGCCAGAAAGCAAAGCCGAGCAGCAGGACCGCCAGAACGATGGCGGTTTCCAGCAACACCAATAATTTTCGGATCACGAATCAGATATCCAGAAGGGCGCGAGCGATGCCTTGCAGTTTACGGGTGAGCGGACCAACCGGCCAGTTCAGCGCTGCAAACCTGCACACTGGCCAGACGCCGTAGACGCTGTTGCACAGAAACACTTCGTCCGCCGCTTCGAGGTCGGACAAGTGCACGTCCCGGATATCGACAGCCAGACCCAGGTTTCGTGCCTGATCGAGCAACTCGGCGCGCATCACGCCTGCGACCCCGCAACGGCTCAGGTCAGCGGTCAACAGGCGCCCGGCGCTGACCAGAAACAGGTTGCTGTAAACACCTTCGATCAGCCGCCCGGAGGTGTCGCACATCAACCCCTCGGCGTGTTCGCTGTCGCTCCATTCGGAACGCGCCAGCACTTGTTCAAGGCGATTCAGGTGCTTGAGCCCGGCCAGCAGCGGCTGCTCGGCCAGACGGGTCTGGCAGGCAAACAGGCGCACGCCCTGCTCGGCATGCGCAACCGGGTAAGCCGGCGCGGGGCTGCCCAGTAGAATTCGACGTGATTGGGTATCGGGAGCCGGGGCATAACCGCGCTGGCTGTCGCCACGGGTGAGAATCAGCTTCATGACCCCGTCGCCAAGTTCGGCAGCGAAACGGGTCATTTCTGTGCGGACCAGCACCTGATCGATTGCAATTGCCAGGCGCTGACAGCCGTTTTCGAGACGCTGCAAGTGACGCTCAAGAAGCAATGGCTGACCGCCCTTGACGGCGACGGTTTCAAACACTCCGTCACCGTACGCAAGCCCCCTGTCCTTGACAGACAGGGTGTCTGCGCAGCAGCCATCAACCCACGCGAGCATTACTCGGCGAACCGACGAAACACCAGCGAGCCGTTGGTGCCACCGAACCCGAAGGAGTTCGACAGGACTACATCAATCGGCATCCGGCGCGCTTCGTGAGGCACAAAGTTCAGGTCGCAGCCTTCGCTCGGTTCATCCAGATTGATGGTCGGCGGAGCCACCTGATCAACCATTGCCAGCACGCTGAAAATTGCCTCGACCGCACCGGCAGCCCCCAGCAAGTGGCCGGTCATCGACTTGGTCGAGCTGACCGCCAGCTTGTAGGCGTGATCGCCGAACACCGACTTGATCGCAGATGCCTCGGCCAGATCGCCCGCAGGTGTCGAGGTACCGTGTGCGTTGATGTACTGCACCTGATCCGCATTGACCTTGGCATCACGCAGGGCGTTGACGATGCAACGTGCGGCGCCGGCACCGTCATCAGGCGGGGAGGTCATGTGATAGGCGTCGCCACTCATGCCAAACCCGACCAGTTCGGCATAGATGGTCGCGCCGCGCGCTTTGGCGTGCTCGAGTTCTTCAAGCACCATCGCACCGGCACCGTCGGACAGCACGAAACCGTCACGGCCTTTGTCCCACGGACGGCTGGCACGCGTGGGGTCGTCGTTGCGGGTCGACAACGCGCGTGCAGCGCCGAAGCCGCCCAGACCGAGGCCACAGGCTGCCATTTCAGCACCACCGGCAATCATCACGTCAGCTTCGTCGTAGGCGATGTTGCGCGCCGCCATGCCGATGCAGTGAGTCGCGGTCGTGCACGCTGTGGCGATGGCGTAGTTAGGCCCCTGTGCACCCAGATGGATAGACAGGAAACCGGAAATCATGTTGATGATCGAGCCTGGCACAAAAAACGGAGAAATCCGCCCTGGACCTTGCTCATGCAGCAGACGACTGCTGTTTTCGATGTTGGTCAGACCACCGATGCCCGAACCCATTGCCACGCCGATGCGCTCACGGTTTGCATCAGTGACTTCAAGGCCGGCGTTACGCACCGCCTGAAAGCTGGCTGCGAGGCCGTACTGAATGAAGAGATCGAGCCGACGCGCTTCTTTGGGCGCCAGGTATTCTTCGACGTTGAAACCCTTGACCGAACCGCCGAAACGGGTGGTGAAGGCTGACAAGTCCGTGTGCTCGATAAGGCCAATGCCACTGCGGCCCGCCAGAATGCCTTGCCAACTGCTGGGCACGTCATTGCCCAGTGGCGAAAGCATGCCCATCCCGGTGACCACGACGCGTCTACGCGACACAGGACTCTCCTTCTCTCTTGTTTACAGAACAATCACAGCGTTTTTAAAGAAAAAACCGCACGCCGATTAAAGCAGTGCGGTTTTCCCGTGACAGCAGTCAGCGATTACAAATCTTAAGCCTGATGGCTGTTGACGTAGTCGATTGCTGCTTGAACGGTCGTGATCTTTTCCGCTTCTTCGTCAGGGATTTCGGTCTCGAATTCCTCTTCCAGAGCCATTACCAGCTCAACGGTGTCCAGGGAGTCAGCGCCCAGGTCTTCAACGAAAGAAGCAGTGTTGACAACCTCTTCTGATTTGACGCCAAGTTGCTCGGCAACGATTTTCTTGACGCGCTCTTCGATGGTGCTCATACCTAGTTTTAACTCCTAGTGGAAATGTTCAGGCATCTGGCCAGTGGGTAAGTGTATAGAAGAGGTTTTGCGAATTTCAAGCTTAACGCTCTCCCCTTATGCCCAACCGTACCTTCACCCATTCATAGATTGCAGCTTTATAACGGATTTTAGACAAAATCGTATGACATTTTTTTGAAACAGATCGCCACATCAGCTCATGTACATGCCGCCGTTGACCGGGATTGTAGCCCCGGTAACGTAACCTGCGCCTTCGGAAGCAAGAAAAGCGACTACGTGCGCAATCTCTTCTGCCTGCCCCAGACGGCCCAGGGGTATCTGGGTAATCAGTGATTCACGCTGAGCCTCTGGCAGCTCACGCGTCATGTCGGTGTCGATGAAACCTGGTGCAACCGAGTTCACGGTCACTGCACGCGACCCGACTTCACGGGCCAAGGCCCTGCTGAAACCTTCCAGCCCGGCCTTCGCGGAAGCATAGTTTACTTGACCGGCGTTGCCCATGGCACCCACAACCGAACCAATGCTGATAATTCGTCCCCAACGCGCTTTGGTCATGCCGCGCAGAACACCCTTGGAAAGACGGAAAAGGCTGTTCAGGTTGGTATTGACGACATCGTACCATTCGTCATCTTTCATGCGCATCACCAGGTTATCACGGGTGATACCGGCATTATTGACCAGAATCAACGGTGCGCCTACGCGCTCCTGAATGGTCGACAGAACAGAACTCACAGACTCTGCATCGCAGACATCCAGCATCAGGCCAAAGCCTTCGATGCCGCTTTCCTTGAACGTTGCGCTGATGCGCTCGGCGCCGGACTCGGAGGTCGCAGTGCCTACAACGACCGCACCATTGCGTCCCAACTCAAGCGCAATGGCTTGACCAATACCGCGACTGGCACCGGTTACCAGTGCAACTTTACCTTGAAGGCTCATACAGGCGTCTCCTAATCAGGCCAGTGCCGCGCGTGCGGCGGCAAAGGCGTCCGGGGTGTCAAGGTTGTAAGTAATCACGCCTTCGGCGCAACGCTTGTTCAGACCAGCCAGCACTTTGCCCGGCCCGCATTCCACAAGCCGGGTTGCACCGTGGCTCGCCAGACATTGAATGGATTCAACCCAGCGAACCGGCTTGTACAACTGTTCCAGAAGATCACGCTTGAGCGTCGCCAGGTCACTGACCGCGCTGGCGCTGACGTTCTGCACCAACGCTATCGAGGGCGCTTGCCATTCAATGGCTTCGACCGCCTCGACGAAACGCTCTGCAGCAGGACGCATCAGTTCGCAGTGTGATGGCACGCTGACCGGCAACGGCAAGGCACGCTTGGCGCCTCGCGCCTTGCACAGCTCCATGGCGCGCTTGACGGCCTCGGCGGAACCGGCAATGACCACCTGACCCGGCGAGTTGAAATTCACGGCACTGACAACTTCACCTTGTGCCGCTTCAGCGCAGGCAGCGATGACGTCGGCGTCATCAAGACCCAGAATGGCTGCCATGCCGCCCTGACCGGCTGGCACAGCTTCCTGCATCAACTGGCCGCGGCGCTCGACGAGCTTCACGGCATCGGCCAGGCTAAGGCTTTGCGCAGCAACCAGCGCGCTGTATTCACCCAGGCTGTGACCGGCAACAAACGCAGGAACCGCACCGCCCTCGGCCAGCCATACATGCCACAAGGCGATCGAAGCGGTCAGAATGGCAGGCTGGGTCTTGTCGGTCTGATTGAGCAACTCGGCCGGACCGCTTTGGGTCAACGCCCACAGGTCGTAGCCAAGGGCTTCGGAAGCCTGCTCGAAAGTGTCGAGGATCAATGGATGCTGCGCGCCTTGCTCGGCGAGCATGCCGAGTGATTGCGATCCTTGACCCGGAAAGACGAATGCGAGGGATGCAGACATTTGACAAGCCTCTGAATTATTGTCGCCAAAATGAGCGTCCGGACACGCCGGACGCAGGAGTTCGATTTTACATGACTGATCGGTTGGATGACTGACCAGTCTGATGCGTCACATTTTCAGGTTCGTCCGTCCGCGAACATCACTTCAAGACGCCCCTTCAGTCGCTGCGGCAGGTCTTCGCGCGATTCGACGATCGCTCGCTGAATCGCACTCTGAAAGCCTGAAACACTGGCAGAACCATGGCTTTTCACCACGACCCCCTGCAATCCGAGCAGACTTGCACCGTTATGGCGGGCAGGCGCAAGATCGATCTGCAGCCGCCTGAGCAATGGCAAGGCCAGCGCTCCGACCGCCCTGCTCAGCAAGTTGCGATTGAACAGCGCATCGATTCTGGCGGCAATCATCGTTGCCAGACCTTCGCTCGACTTGAGCAACACGTTACCGACAAAGCCGTCACACACCACCACATCAGCTTCCCCGCGATACACCCCGTCACCTTCAACGTAGCCAATGTAGTTGAGCCCGGCGGCCGCCTGCAAAAGACCGGCAGCCAGCTTGACCTGCTGATTGCCCTTGATGTCTTCCGTACCTACGTTGAGCAAGGCAACCCTGGGCTTTGTAACGCCCAGCGTCTCGGCCAGTACAGAACCCATCACCGCGAACTGATAGAGCGCCTCGGCGCTGCAATCGACATTCGCGCCCAGGTCCAATAGCTGGCAGTGACCGGTCCGGGTAGGAATGGCCGCGATCATCGCGGGCCGGTCGATCCCGGGCAAGGTCTTGAGCACGTAGCGGGACAGCGCCATCAGCGCACCGGTATTGCCGGCACTGACACATGCCTGGGCCTGACCACTGGAGACAAGCTCAAGGGCAACACGCATGGAAGAATCGGATTTGCCACGCAGGGCCTGAGACGGACGCTCATCCATGGCAATGCTTTCAGTGGCATTAACGACGCGCAGCCGCGAGCGATCCACAGCAGCATGGGAGGCAATCAGCTCTTCAATAAGGGAGGCTTGGCCGACAAGGGCCAGATGCAGCGAGGGTGTAGCTGTCAGGCACGCAAGGCTTGCCTGAACAATGTTGCGGGGACCGAAGTCCCCGCCCATTGCGTCGATCGCGATGATCGGAGCGGACAAGAAATTACTCGTCAGCGCCCTTGTCGATCACTTTACGACCACGGTATACGCCTTCTGGCGATACGTGGTGACGCAGGTGAATTTCACCAGTGGTCTTTTCTACCGACAGAGTGCTTGCCTCAAGAGCGTCGTGCGAACGACGCATGTCACGGGCAGAGCGGGATTTTTTGTTCTGCTGAACAGCCATAATTGATTAACTCCTAAACGTTTGGGTCACGCTTTAACTGCGCCAATACACTGAACGGGTTGGACCGCGTTACCTCGTCCACGCTCGGTTCGGGCTCATCGAGACCCGCCGGTTGCTGGCATTCTTCAGGATGATGAGCAGGCACAATGGGCAAGGCGAGCAATAGCTCCTCCTCGATCAATGCCAGCAGATCCAAAGGATCTTCGCCCAGTTCCAGCACGTCATAACCTTTCGGTAACGACTGGGTATTCGCACCCTCTTTCACCACGGCATAACTGCATTCGCTGTGGATCGGCAGGGTGACCAGCTCAAGACAACGCTGGCAGATCATCTTGACCGAGACGTCTATCGAACTGTGGATAACCACTGATCGGCGTTCGTCGCGCTCAAAAATGAATTTCGCCTGCACCGTACCGACAGTGTCGGCAAGCGGGTCGCAGAGTCTCTTCAAATCGCCCAGCAGCACTTCACCCTGAAGGGTAGTGCCGCGATCAGACAATTTGCGCGGGTCAACGTGAGATGGAATCGGGTCATTCAACATAGGCGCAGCATTCTAGGGATGCCCCCTTGGCATGTCAAAGGAAATTCAGGCCTGTTCGTCACTCTGGTCACTCTTTAGAATCAACACTCAGCCTACGGAGAACCGCATGCCATCCCTGCTCCTTGCTTCCAGCTCCCCCTACCGCCGCGAACTGCTCGCCCGCCTGCGCCTGCCGTTCGCCTGCGAGTCGCCGGATATCGATGAAAGCCATCGCCCCGGCGAGACCCCTCACGACCTTGTGCAGCGGCTTGCCCGCGAGAAAGCCGAGGCACTCGCGAGCGAGTATCCAGGACACCTGATCATCGGTTCCGATCAGGTCGCGGTACTCGACGGACAGATATTGGGCAAGCCGCACACGTTCGAGCGGGCACGGGAACAACTGACGGCGGCCAGCGACACCCGCGTGACGTTTCTGACCGGCCTCGCCCTGCTCAACAGCTCGACAGGCGAATGCCAGGTCGACTGCGTGCCTTTCACGGTGCACATGCGCGAACTCGACCAGGCCAGCATCGAACGCTACCTGCGTGCAGAAACGCCTTACGATTGCGCTGGCAGCTTCAAGGCCGAAGGCTTGGGGGTCAGCCTGTTTCGCAGCACGCAAGGTGCTGACGCAACAAGCCTGATCGGCCTGCCACTGATTCGCCTGGTAGACATGCTAATAAAGGAAGGCGTGAGCGTGCCTTGAGTGCAGACAAAGAACCCGACCATTGGTCGGGCTCCGTCTCGCTCGCTTACGATCAGCGCAGGCTCGGACCACCAAAGCCGACAAGCATGGCAATCCGCTCGGCGATACTGGTGCCCAGCTTTTTCGAAAAACGATCAAAAGGCGACTCTTCGACGGTGTACTCGACGATGTCCTTCTCTTTGATCACCTCTCGCGCCACATAACTGGCACTGCCCAGGCCATCGACCAGCCCAAGCGCCACGGCCTGCTCGCCGGTCCAGACCAACCCGGAAAACATCTCCGGATGATCCTTGTCTTTCAGGCGATCACCGCGACCCAGCTTGACGCTGGCAATGAACTGGCGATGAGTGGTGTCCAGCACGCTCTGCCAGAACTGCGTTTCATCGGCCTTCTGCGGCTGGAACGGGTCTAGAAACGCCTTGTGCTCACCCGACGTGTAGGTACGACGATCAACACCCAGCTTTTCCATGGCGCCGACAAAGCCGAAACCGGCTGCCGTCACACCGATGGAACCCACCAGACTGGCCTTGTCGGCATAGATCTGGTCGGCAGCACTGGCAATGTAATAAGCACCTGAGGCGCCCAGATCGGTAATGACGGCATACACCTTGATATTTGGCTTCTCGGCACGCAGACGACGGATCTCGTCATAAACGTAGCCTGACTGCACAGGGCTGCCGCCCGGGCTGTTGATACGCAGAATCACACCTTTGGTTTTCTCATCCCCAAACGCGTCGCGCAGTGCCGTGGTAATGTTTTCGGCACTGGCCGATTCCTTGTCGGCAATTACGCCTTGCACGTCGATCAATGCGGTGTGACTGGAACGGCGAGATGCACCGCCTTCAAAGTCCAGCATCGGCAAGACGATCGCTACAAACAGAAACGCGACCGTCAGCAACTTGAAGAAAATCCCCCAGCGGCGTGCACGTCGCTGTTCCTGCACGCTGGCCAGCAGCGTCTTTTCAAGAAGTTTCCAGCTTTTGGCCTCTTCCCTGCTCTCAATGGCCTCGTCCGTTTTTTGCGAGACAGGCGCTTTCCATTCGTCAGACATGCTTCACTCACCCTCACAGAAAACTAGACGCTGCGCCTGTTCAGCCAGGTACGCAGCTCGGAAAAATGCTCGATGGCCAGACGCGGACCGAATTCACGCAATGAATCCAGCGGCTGCGCGCCATAGCCCACCGCGACCGAATCCATACCTGCGTTGCGTGCCATCAACAGATCGAACGACGCATCACCAATCATCAGCGAACGCTGCGGCGCCACATCACAGTGCGCCATGATCTCGTTGAGCATCAATGGATCAGGCTTGCTGGCCGTCTCGTCGGCGGCCCGCGTGATATCAAAATAGTCCAGCCAGCCATTGGCTTTCAGCACCCGATCAAGCCCGCGCCGCGCCTTGCCGGTGGCGACCGCCAGCCGATAGCCATCCTCGCGAAACGCCAGCATCGACTCCACAACGCCGTCGAACAGAGGCGAAGGTTCGTTATCCATTGCCATGTAGCTGTCGGCATAGTGCTGGCGGAACTCGTTCAGACGACTGTCGCTGATCTTCGGATAGAGGGTGCGAATTGCCTCAGGCAACCCCAGACCGATAATACCCCTGATGGCCAAGTCGTCGCGGATCTCAAGCCCGCCTTCGAGCGCCGCTGCCCGCATGGACAGCACAATTCGCCCGACCGAATCGGCAAGCGTGCCGTCCCAGTCGAAAATCAACAGATCGTAATCACGTTGCACTCAGACGCTCCACTGTCTTTGCCCACATCTCGTCGACGGGTGCCTGCACATTCAATTTGCTGCCATCAGGCATCGGCACGGTCAGCATATAGGCATGCAGAAACAGACGCTTGCCGCCCAGATCGCGAATCTCACGACTGAAACTCTCGTCGCCGTACTTTGTGTCGCCCGCGATGGCATGACCGGCGTGCAGTGTGTGCACGCGGATCTGGTGAGTACGCCCGGTCACCGGCTTGGCCTCGACCATCGTGGCGAAGTCGCCGAAACGACGCAGCACCTTGAAGAGCGTCAGCGCCTCCTTGCCTTCCTCGTTGACTTCGACCATCCGCTCGCCGGAGCGCAGATTGCTCTTGAGCAATGGTGCGCGCACCTGCTTTTGCGCCGTGGCCCAGTTGCCGCGAACCAGTGCCATGTAACGTTTGTCGACACCGTCGCCACGCAGGGCTTCGTGCAGGTGACGCAGCATGCTGCGCTTCTTGGCAATCATCAGCAGGCCCGAGGTGTCGCGATCGAGGCGATGCACCAGTTCAAGCTCCTTGGCGTCCGGGCGCAGCTGGCGGAAGGCTTCGATCACGCCGAAACTGAGGCCGCTGCCACCGTGCACAGCAATGCCCGCAGGCTTGTTGAGCACGATCAGCGCCTTGTCTTCGTAGACAATCGCCGCCTCGAGGCGCTGCAACAGCGCCTGCGCAACCGGCACGGGCTCGTCGCGCTCAGGCACGCGCACAGGGGGAATGCGCACGATATCGCCTGCCTGCAACTTATATTCGGGCTTGATCCGGCCCTTGTTCACACGCACTTCGCCTTTGCGCAAAATGCGGTAAATCAAGGTCTTGGGCACACCCTTGAGATAAGTGATCAGAAAATTATCGATGCGTTGACCGGCAAGTTCCGGCGCAACCTCAACCAGCTGAACGCCGGGGGTTGGAGGGGCAATATTCGTCATGCCGCAAATCATAACAATTTTTTATGGATTTGAAGCACTTAATGATTGCTGCTATAGTCGCGAACGCCGCCAAAAGCGGCCGGACAGCGGACCAACGGTTGACAACCGGCCCTGACCAACGCAATTCACAAGGACGGGAGGCCGTCCTACGCAGTGTTCGGTGACAACGGAGCAAGCTGGAAGCGTAACAAGCGCAGGTGACATGAGGCCGGAAACACGCCTGATCGCAGAGCAGACAGCTCGCGACCAGTGCGGACAGTCCATGGCCAGTTCACAAAGTGCAGTCGCTTCCAGACGCTACGGGCGAATGCTTCGGGAACAACGCCTCAAGCCATGATGCGCGACCTTCCCTATCGAAGATCGCGGTAAATGCCAACCCGCTGCGGATTCTGCGCGCGGCAGCACCCGAATTATCAGGGATACGTGTAGGGTGGAGACGCACAACCATCGGACTGTGTAGCACAAGGCTTGTTTTAGACGCTTCATCTCGTCCGCTACCGATGGTCGATTCCTCCTCCTGACAAAGCTTTTGCTGAAAAGGGTGTCTTATGCCACCACAGCAAGCAGGAAACGTCGTCGCGACCCTCCGCCCCCTCTGGGCGAGGACCTCGCTAGACACTGGAGTGGCCAACCACTCCTGACGCGCCCTGACACCGACCGTGAGAAGTCGTGTGTGCCGAACGCCGTTTCCGGCAGCCCGGAAACCGACGGTACTACATGAAAAGAATGCTGATTAACGCAACTCAACCCGAAGAGTTGCGTGTTGCACTGGTAGACGGCCAGCGCCTCTACGACCTGGACATCGAGTCAGGTGCACGCGAGCAGAAGAAGGCCAACATCTATAAAGGCCGGATCACTCGTATCGAACCCAGCCTTGAGGCTGCCTTTGTCGATTTCGGCTCTGAGCGCCACGGCTTTCTGCCCCTCAAGGAAATCTCCCGCGAGTACTTCAAGAAAGCCCCAGAAGGCCGCGTCAACATCAAGGACGTCCTGAGCGAAGGCCAGGAAGTCATCGTTCAGGTCGAGAAAGAAGAACGTGGCAACAAGGGTGCAGCCCTGACCACCTTCATCAGCCTTGCCGGCCGTTATCTGGTTCTGATGCCGAACAACCCTCGCGCCGGTGGCATCTCGCGCCGTATCGAAGGCGAAGAGCGCAACGAACTGCGTGAAGCGCTGAACGGCCTGATCGCTCCTGCCGACATGGGCCTGATCGTTCGTACTGCCGGCCTTGGCCGTAGCAGCGAAGAAATGCAGTGGGACCTCGATTACCTGCTGCAACTGTGGACCGCTATCAAGGAAGCGTCCCTGGATCGTTCGGCGCCTTTCCTGATCTACCAGGAAAGCAACGTCATCATCCGCGCCATCCGCGATTACCTGCGCCAGGACATCGGTGAAGTCCTGATCGACAGCGTCGAAGCCCAGGAAGAAGCCCTGACCTTCATCCGCCAGGTGATGCCGCAGTACGCCAGCAAGATCAAGCTGTACGAAGACAGCGTGCCGCTGTTCAACCGCTTCCAGATCGAAAGCCAGATCGAAACCGCCTTCCAGCGCGTTGTCGAACTGCCTTCCGGTGGTTCCATCGTTATCGATCCGACCGAAGCCCTGGTGTCCATCGACATCAACTCGGCGCGCGCCACCAAAGGCAGCGACATCGAAGAAACCGCCCTGCAGACCAACCTTGAAGCGGCTGAGGAAATCGCCCGCCAATTGCGTCTGCGTGACATCGGCGGCCTGATCGTCATCGACTTCATCGACATGACGCCGGCCAAGAACCAGCGCGCCGTGGAAGAAAAAGTCCGCGAAAGCCTCGAAGCCGACCGCGCCCGCGTTCAGGTCGGTCGCATCTCGCGCTTCGGTCTGCTGGAAATGTCCCGTCAGCGCCTGCGCCCATCGCTGGGCGAAAGCAGCGGCATCGTCTGCCCGCGCTGCAACGGCACCGGCATCATCCGTGACGTCGAATCGCTGTCGCTGGCCATCCTGCGCCTGATCGAAGAAGAAGCCCTGAAAGACCGTACCGCAGAAGTACGTGCTCAGGTGCCGATCCCGGTGGCTGCGTTCCTGCTCAACGAGAAGCGCAACTCGATCACCAAGATCGAACTGCGCACCCGTGCGCGCATCATCATTCTGCCGAACGACCAGCTCGAAACGCCGCACTTCGAGGTTCAGCGTCTGCGTGACGACAGCCCGGAAGCGCACAACAGCCAGACCAGCTACGAGATTGCCGCTGCCGCTGCCGAAGTGGAAGAAATTGCCCCACTGGCCGCAGCAACCCGCACCCTGGTTCGCCAGGAAGCCGCCGTCAAGACAGCCCCGGCACGTGCCAACGCACCTGTTCCGGTGGAAGTCGCTGCGCCTGCTCCAACGCCTGCGCCTGTCGCTCACGAGCCAAGCCTGTTCAAGGGTCTGGTGAAATCGCTGGTCAGCCTGTTCGCGACCAAGGAAGAGCCTGTTGTTGCACCGGCTGTGGTTGAAAAACCTGCTGCCGAACAGCGCCCGGCCCGCAATGAAGAGCGTCGCAACGGTCGTCAACAGAGCCGCGGCCGCAACAATCGTCGCGACGAAGAGCGCAAGCCTCGTGAAGAGCGCGCGCCCCGCGAAGAACGTGCAGAACGCGCACCGCGCGAAGAGCGTGCGCCCCGTGAAGAACGTGCACCGCGTGAAGAACGCGCCGTTCGCGAGCCTCGTGAAGCCCGCGAAGAGTCAGCCCCGCGCGAAGAGCGTCCGGCACGTACATCCCGTGAGCGCAAGCCGCGTGAAGCCCGTGAAGATCGTCCGGTCCGCGAACTGCGTGAGCCTCTGGACGCAGTCGCCACCGCAGCCCAGGCCGGTCCTGCCGTGAACCTGGCTCGTGAGGAGCGCCCTGAACGCGCGCCACGCGAAGAACGCCAACCGCGCGCACCGCGTGAAGAACGTCAACCACGCGCCGAACAGGCTGCGGTTGCCGTGAGCGAAGAAGAGGAGGTGCTGCTCAACGACGAACAGGCCAACGACGACAATCAGGATGGCAACGATGGCAGCGAAGGTGATCGTCCTCGCCGCCGTTCCCGCGGTCAGCGTCGTCGCAGCAACCGTCGCGAGCGTCAGCGTGATGCCAACGGCAACGTGATCGAAGGTTCTGAAGAGAACGGTTCGGAAGAAAACGGCGCTGAAGAAACCGTTAACGACGAAGATAATAGCGCCACCGATCTGTCGGCGGGTCTGGGCTTCACCGCCGCGGCAGCAAGCGGTGTAATCAGCGCCACGGCCGAAGCCGATGCGCACCAGCAGGCAGAGCGCGCAAACAGCACCACCCAAAGCGCTCCAGCCGCAGAACCTGTGCAACAGGCTGCTGTTGCCCATGCTCCTGTTGTCGAAACACCTGCGGTCGAAGCACCGGTAGCTGAAACATCGGCAGTTGAAACGCCAGCACCTCAAGCACCGGCAGCAGAGCAGACGGCCGAAGTGCCTGCTGTTGAAGCGCCGGTTGCAGACGATGCGCCAGTTGCTCAGCCTGCTCCGGAAGTGGAAGTTCAGCCTGCAGCGGTCGAAGCCCCGGCTATTGCCGCGCAGACCGAGCTGTTCGAAGCACCTCACGCAGAGCGCGTCGTGCCGTTCACGCCAACGCCTGCACCTGCGCCACAAGCGCCGGTCGAAGCAGCGGCTCATGAGCAAGTGCCAGCCACTGAATCATCCGAACTGCCAACGCCTGTCGAGGCACCTGCTGCCGAGCCTGCTGCGTTCGTGAAAGACGAGCCTGCTCCTTACATCGCGCCTCAAGCCGCTGTCGAGGAACAAGCATCTGCACCAGCAGAGCAGGAACCAGTGATCGTCGAAACACCGGCTGTACCGGTCAGCAGCACCGGCCGTGCACCGAACGATCCACGTGAAGTTCGTCGCCGCAAGCGCGAAGAAGAAGCACGCCGCCAGCAGGAAACAACTGCTGCCAGCGCGCAAGCAGAATCGGCCCAGCCTTCCCAGGCCACCGAGGAAAAGACTGACGTGGCGACAACTGAGCAACCTGCAGTTCAGCCGCACCATGAAGCCGAGAAAGAAACCGAGCCTAAACCCCTCGTTTAATCCCGGCCCATGAAAAAGCCCCGCCTGTGCAGACAGGCGGGGCTTTTTTACGTCTGTGATTCAGGGAAACACATCGACTGTAGGAGCGGACCGGGCGACGCTTCGCTTGTCCGCGAACTGCCGAAACCGGCAGCAAAACCAGCTGCCTCGGTGCACCAGATACAACCAGGATGGCCGGTCTTGGCTCCGCAGCCCATCGCGGACGAGTCCGCTACTACATTTCCAGAGATCGCGGACGAGCAAAGCGTCGCCCGGTTTCACTACAAAGGTGGCCGTCCGACCTCAGTAGAGATTCGGCTCCATCTCCAGTTCAACACCGAAACGCTCGACGATATCAGCCTGGATGCGGCGTGCCAGATTCAATAGCTGCAACCCACTGGCGTGCCCGTAATTAACCAGCACCAGCGACTGGAGCTTGTGCACCCCGGCGTCGCCATCACGGTAGCCTTTCCAGCCAGCCTGCTCGATCAGCCAACCCGCCGCGAGCTTCACCTGGCCATCGGCCTGTGGGTAGCCCACTACGCCCGGATGCTGGCTTTTGATCGTTGCGTACAACTCGGCAGCAACCAGTGGGTTCTTGAAAAAGCTGCCTGCGTTGCCCAATACCGCAGGGTCAGGCAGCTTTTCACTGCGAATGGCGCAGATTGCCCGACTGACATCGAAGGGGGTCGGCTTATCGATACCCAGTTGGTCGAGACGCTGACGAACCGGCCCGTATTCAAGGTGCAGATTGGCTTCGCGCGAAAGCTTGAAGCGCACGCGCAGGATCAGCCAGCGTCCGGGCTGATGCTTGAATACGCTGTCACGATAGCCAAACGCACAGTCCTGCAGAGCAAACTCGCGCAGCTCACCCGTTTCACGATCAAGCGCCGTCAGGCCGTGAAAAACGTCTTTGATCTCGACGCCATAAGCACCGATATTCTGCATCGGTGCCGCGCCGACAGTACCGGGTATCAGACTGAGGTTTTCAAGCCCCGCCAGCCCCAGTTCAAGGCAAGACTGTACAAACGGATGCCAGGGCTCGCCCGCCTCCGCCTCGACAATCGCTTCAAGACAATCTTCGCGCACGATGCGAATGCCGCGGCTGGCCATGCGCAGCACCAAAGCTTGCACATCACCACTGAGCAGCAGGTTGCTGCCGCCGCCGATCACCAGCAGCGGCACGTCATGTTCGGCCGAATAAGCCAGAGCCTCACGAACTTCGTCGTCATTGCGCGCTTGGGCAAACAACCGCGCCTGAACATCAACGCCAAAGGTATTGAACGGCCTCAAGGAAACCGCGGACTGCACGTGCAAGGTCATGCCCTTACCTTCCCCACCCGCTGAATAACCCGCATCACGCCTCCAGAAGGCGTCTTACGCGCTCAAGGTCTTCGGGGGTGTCGACACCACCCGGTGGCGCTTCAAGTGCATCGGCGACGTGGATGCGGACGCCATTCCACAGCGCACGCAGTTGCTCGAGGCTTTCGGTGTTTTCCAGCCAGCACGGCCCCCAACTGACGAAGTCATGCAGAAAGCCCGCACGGTAGGCATAGATGCCGATATGACGACGATACGGCACGTCTGCAGGCAACTCGTCCTTGCTTCTGGCCAACGCATCACGCGCCCAGGGCAACGGCGCGCGACTGAACGTCAACGCCAGGCCATTGATGTCGGTCGAGACCTTGACGATATTGGGGTTGAACAGCGCAGCCACATCGTCGATGGGCTCGGCCAGTGTCGCCATGCCAGCCTCGGGATGCTTCGCCAGATTGGCCGCCACCTGATCGATCACCGCAGGCGGGATCAGCGGCTCGTCGCCCTGAACATTGACCACAATCGCGTTAGCTGCCAGCCCCAGTTGCGTGGCCACCTCAGCCAGCCGGTCGGTGCCGGAATTATGATCATCGCGGGTCAGCAATACTTCGGCGCCAAATGCGCGGCAAGCCTCGACGATGCGCGCATCATCGGTGGCGATCACCACGCGCTCGGCACTGCTTTTGCGCGCCTGCTCCCAGACAAGCTGAACCATAGGTTTGCCAGCAATGGTTTTCAGCGGTTTGCCGGGGAAGCGGCTGGAGCCGTAACGCGCCGGGATGACAACGGTGAACGCTGCCGTCATTTGTCCAGCCGCTCATCGGTGGTCAGGGTGCGGGCTTCGCTTTCGAGCATCACCGGAATGCCGTCGCGAACCGGATAGGCAAGGCCTGCGCCTTTACTGATCAGCTCGGTCTTGTCGGCGCTAAGCTTCAAGGGCCCCTTGCAGATCGGGCAAGCGAGGATGTCGAGTAATTTGGTGTCCATAGGAGATCCTGAAGCAATCATGGAGAAAGACGTAACAACTGCTCATCGAACCAGCCGACAAAGGCATCGGACGGTACTGCATCGACTGCCAGATACCACCAGTCATCCGCTGCGAAAGCACGACATTTCACCGCATCCTTCTCGGTCATGACCAAGGGCAATGCGGGTGTGAACGTCAGCGCCTGCACACTGTAGAGCGCATGGTCGGCGAACGCATGAGTCACCGGTCGCCAGTGTAGTCCTTCGAGGGTGTTGAAGAAACGTTGAGGGTTGCCGATTCCGGCGACCGCGTGCAGCGCCTGTCCGGCCGGAAAATAGCTGACCGGCTGGCGCTCGCCGCTGCGCAGGTTGATCAGCGCCGACGGCTTGAGCGTAAAGGCGTAGCCGTCATCGCGATCCGCCGTCGCACCGTTGTACAGCAAGGCATCGACACTGCTCAGACGTTCGACCGGTTCGCGCAGAGGGCCGGCCGGCAAACAGCGGCGATTGCCGAGGCCGCGGGCGGCATCGATCAGTACCAGCTCAAGGTCACGGGCCAGGCGGTAATGTTGCAGGCCATCGTCGGAAAGAATCAGGTCCAGCGGCTCGGCAGCGAGCAAAGCCTGTACGGCGCGGCTGCGATCAGGGTCGATCATCAGCGGCACGCCACTGCGCTGCACGATGAGCAACGGCTCGTCACCCGCTTCGCTGGCACTTTGATCAGGCTGAACGCGCCAGGGCAGGCTTGGCGGTTTGGCGCCGTAGCCGCGACTGACCACGCCGACACGCAGGCCTTTACGCTGACAGTGCTCGATCATCCACAGAATCAGCGGAGTCTTGCCGGTGCCGCCAATCGTGATGTTGCCCACCACGATGACCGGCACCGGCGCCCGATAGATATCGCCCTCGCCAGCCAGAAATTTCGCCCGCTTGCCATCCACGACGCGTCGATAAAGGCTTTCGAGTGGCCGCAGCAGCGTCAGCGCAGGGTGGCCCTTGTACCAGGCATCAAGCAAGCGGTCGGTAAGTGCCATCAGTTAGCCGGTGTGGCCTCGACAGTGGTCATGCGCAGGTGACTGAACCCCAGTTTGCCCGCCGCATCCATCGCGGTGATGACCGATTGATGCGGGGTTTTGCCGTCTGCACTGATCGACAGCGGCAGGCTGGTATCGCCCGCCGACTCGCGTTGCAGCGCGTCGATCAAGGTCGCCAGATCGTTTTTCGGCAAGAGCTGGTTGTTCAGGGAAAAAATGCCGTCTGCATTGATGGCGATGTCCAGATGCTTCGCAGCGGCGTCCACATCGGGCGTACCGGTGACGGCCTGCGGCAGGTCCACCCGTAATTGGGTTTCACGGGTGAAGGTGGTGGTCACAATGAAGAACAGCAGCAGGATGAACACCACGTCGATCAGCGAGACCAGATTGATGTCGATGTTTTCCCGGGGCCTGCGGCGGCGAAATTTCACTTCTTCTTGCTCCCGCCTGCCCTGGCCAGCGACTTGAGGTCGATTTTGGCGTCGATCAGATCGACATCACGGTCGCCCTGCACCACTTCAACCAGACGAATCGCCTGCTGCTCCATGCCGACCACCAGTTCATCGACACGGCTTTGCAGAAAGCGGTGAAAGAAGATCGCCGGGATCGCGACGATAAGGCCCGATGCGGTACAGATCAGTGCCTTGGAGATACCGCTTGCCAGCACACCGGCATTGGCCGTTGCACCGGTGCTGTTGAACGAACCGAAGATCTCGATCATGCCCAGCACCGTCCCGAGCAAACCGAGCAACGGGGCCATCGCGGCGATAGAGCCCAGCGCGCTCAGGTAGCGCTCCAGGTCATGGATGACACGGGCGGCGGCTTCTTCGATGCATTCTTTCATGATCTCGCGACCATGCTTGGAATTGGCCAGGCCAGCGGCAAGGATTTCGCCCAGCGGCGAGTCGGCGCGCAACTGCTTGAGCTTTTCGTTATCGAGTTTCTTTTCCTGAATCCACTGCCACGCCTGACCCAGCAGGTGCGGCGGCGCGATGCGGCTGGCGCGCAGGGTCCACAGGCGTTCGATGATAATGCCGGCAGCGGCGATGGAGCTCAAAATGATCGGCAGCATCATCCAGCCACCCGATTTGACCAGTTCCCACACAGTGATCACTCCCTCGAAAAATTGGCGCCACTCTATCATAGGGGTCGCCAAGTGCCGAACGCCTCGATCGATATCCCTTCACTCAGTCACGCCAGAAACGCCGCTGAGCCCGCTCCGCCCGAGGCTGGCCGAACGCCCCCAGTTGCAGACTGATGGCACCTAGTTCGGCGCTGTCATGGTGGGTAATTCCCAACCATCGGTACCGCGACATGACCAACGGATGCGGATGACCGAAGGCATTGTTCTGCCCGCGGGAAATGAGCACGCCCAGCGGCGCAACCGCCTGCAGAAACACTTTGGAGGATGAACTGCGGCTGCCGTGATGCGGAGCCTGCAACCAGTGGGCACGAAGGTCAAAACCGCTGTCCATTGCCGCACACTCGGCGTGCACATCAATGTCGCCCGTCAGCAGCAGACGCTCACCACCGGCGTCGACGCTCAGCATGCAGGACCCGGCATTACCGTTGGGCGCCTGCTCCCAGCGCCAGGTGGAAAACACCACGCCATCCCATTCCCAGCGCTCGTTGTTCTCACACAGCCGGGCATCGAGTTGCGGGGCGAGCCGGGTCAGTTCCCCGCCCAGCACGCGGTTCACCGGAAATGCCCGATGAACCGCTGCCGCCCCGCCGGCATGATCCGCATCGGCATGGCTGATCAGCATCAGATCCAAGTGACGAACACCGGACTTGCGCATCGCCGGCACGACCACCCGTTGGCCGATATCGAACTCACCGAAACGCGGCCCTGCATCGTAGAGCAGTGTGTGATTGCGGGTGCGCAGCAGAATCGCCAGCCCCTGCCCCACGTCCAGTTGCAACACCTCGACCTGCCCCATCGGCACAGACTTGAGCGGCGGAAACACGCACAGCAACAACAATGGCCAGCCCAACAGGCGCAGCGGCACACCTTTGGGCAGCAATAAAACAAAGGCCCCGAGCAGACTCAACAGCCATGCCCAGCCAGGCACCGCACTGGGCAGCCAGGCGGGCAAGGCCTCGGCCACCCAACCGAGAAACACGAACAGCCATTGCAGCGCGCCTCCCGCCAGCCAGAGCAGGCCCTCGCCAACAACGGGGACCGGCAGCAGCAACGTGCCGATCAGTGCTGGCGGCAGGACGATCACACTGACCCAAGGCACCGCGAGCAGGTTGGCAAACGGGCCGCTGAGGCTGATCGGCAGGTTCAGCGCCAGCAAAATCGGCAACAAGCCGATTGCGATCAGCCACTGCGCGCGCGTCCAGCTCTGCCACCAGCTCCAGCTACCCAGACGGCCACTGAAAATCAGTACCAGAATGCCGACCGCTGCAAAAGACAGCCAGAAACCCGGCTGCAACGTCACCAACGGCTCAACGATCAGCACCGCGTTGAAGGAAATCAAAAACGGCCAGACCACGCCCAGATGCCGAAAGCGCAAACGCCACAGCAATACCATGCCGACCATCACACAGGCGCGCCGCACCGGCACCTCGAAACCGGCCAGCAATCCGTAGCCCAGCGCAGCAATGAACGCCAGCGCACAGGCCGAGGGCAGCCAGGGCAAAGCCCGTGGCCACAGTCCCCAGCGGGCGAGACCTGCGACCAACGCGTAAATCACGCCAGCAAGCAAGCCGATATGCTGACCGGAAATCACCAGCAGGTGCACGGTGCCGGTGTCTTGCAGCACCTGCCAGTCGCCACTCGACAACCCCGAGCCATCGCCCAGCACCAGCGCGGCCAGCCCGCCTTCCCTGCCCTGTGCATCAACCGCCAGCAAACGCTGACGAATACCGTCGCGCCAGGCCGCATGCGCGGGCGCCAGCCTTCGACCGTCCACCACCGTACCGGTCGCGCCGATGCGCTGTGCCAGCAGCCAGGCCTGATAATCGAAAGCATCAGGGTTGACCAGCCCGCCGGGGCGCTTGAGCTTTACCGCCAGTCGCCAGCGCTCGCCGCTGCGCACCTCAGGGCCGCCGTACCACGCCACACGGATCAGCGCAGGCAGCTTCGCCCGCCGCGACGTGGCGTGTTCCAGCTCGAAACGCACCACGCCCTCGGCAACGCTCGGCAAACCGGCCACTTTGCCTTGCAGCCACAGTGTCTGGCCGTCCAGCCGTTGCTGCAAACGGTCTTTCAACGCCCACTGCGCCGAAACGCACGCCCACGTGAAGCCGAGCAGGAACAGCGCCAGTGGATAGGTGCGAAACGGCAGCAGCATCAACGCCAGTATCGGCATTAGCAACAAGAGCCAGATCGGCGGCAAAACCGGCAGAAAGCGCAGGGCCACCAGCCCCAACGCGAGCGCGATCATCCCTGAGCGCATGGTGGTTCCTTGAAGCGGAAAGCTTCAAGGATCAGCGCAATCTTGAAATGTCGGAAGCGATGGTGTGTTGCGGGATTTGAAAACCTGTCATTCAGCGCGCTTCAACAGCGTAAAAACTCGCCCTTGAAAGGAGCTGTCCATTATCCGCACTAAAACTCGGAAATTTCCTGCATTTTTTTCGGTGATGGATTGTTAGCGTGCCGCCCGCCAAAAACAACTGTAGACCGGGACACGTAAATGCCTGCGCCAGAACATCGTTTCAGTCTGACTATCGAAGACTCGCCCTACGCATTTCAAGTGCTTGCCTTCGACGGTACGGAAGGCATCAGCAGGCCCTATGCGTTCACGATAGATCTGGTCAGCGAATGCGCTGACCCAGACCTCGAGCAGCTTTTGCACAAACAGGCATTCTTGGCATTCGACGGCATGGAATCAGGCATCCACGGGCAGATCTATCAGGTCAGTCAACGTGACTCGGGCAGACGGCTGACGCATTACAGCGTCACGCTGGCTCCCCATTTTAGCTATCTGGCACACCGCACCAATCAGCGCATTTTTCAGTCCTTGACCGTTCCGCAAATCATCAGCCTGGTGCTCAAGGACCACGGTATTTTCGAAAGCGCGCATCAGTTTCAACTCAATACGTGCTACTTGCCTCGTGAGTATTGCGTGCAGTACCAGGAAACCGATCTGCATTTCATACAGCGCCTGTGCGAAGAGGAAGGCATGCACTTCCATTTCCAGCACAGCCGCAAAAGCCATGTTCTGGTATTCGGCGATAACCAGAGCATATTCCGTAAGCTGGCACGGGCCACCGCCTACCATCAAGACAGCGGGATGGCTGCTGACGAGCCCGTTGTCCGCAGCTTCGGCACGCGCCTGGAAACCCGCACCAGTCATACCGCCAGGCGCGATTACAACTTCGAGAACGCCGGATGGCAGCCGCAAGCCGACTACCATCCTGACAAGGACAAGGTCCAACCAGACCTTGAGGACTACACCTATCCGGGTAGTTTTCACACCCGCGACCGAGGCCAACTGTTGAGCCAGCACGCTCTGGAGCGCCACCGTTGTGACTATCAAAAGGCAGAGGGGAAAAGCGACCAGCCCGCGCTGGTCAGCGGGCATTTTCTGCAGCTCAGCGATCATCCTCGAAAAGAATGGAACACGCTCTGGCTACTGACACGCGTGCATCATCAGGGCAAACAACCGCAGGTTCTGGAAGAAGCGCTCGTTGGCAATATCCTTGATAGAGAGAACTTCACTCAGGGCTACAGGAACAGTTTCGTTGCAACGCCCTGGAACGTATTTTTCAGGCCCGCTCTCAAGCACCGCAAGCCTCGCATCTTCGGCAGTCAGACAGCCCGTGTCACCGGCCCTGAATCGGAGCAGGTTCACTGCGATAGCCATGGCCGAATCAAGGTTCAGTTCCACTGGGACCGTGAGAGCACGTTTAACGCACGAAGCAGCACCTGGCTGAGAGTTGCGTCCCAATGGGCCGGGAACATGCACGGCAGCGTCACCATTCCGCGCGTAGGCATGGAAGTGCTGGTGACCTTTATCGATGGAGACCCGGATCAGCCGGTGGTCAGCGGTTGCCTGCCCAACAGCCTGAATCCAGCACCCTACGAACTCCCGGCCCATCAAACCCGCAGTGTCTTTCGCAGCCGCAGCACGCCTGACGGCGGCGGTTTCAACGAACTCTATCTGGAGGACCGTAGCGAGCAAGAGCTTATCTATGTGCGCGCACAACGTGACATGGAACAGAAAATCAACCATGACAGCCGTATCGAAGTGGGCAATGACCGGCTGGAAACCGTCAAGGGCAATAGCATCAGCGTTGTAGAAACAGAGGAACGGCGCACCGTAGGGGCAGACCGCAAAGTCCGGGTAAAAGCAGATGATTATCTGCACGTGGACAACAACAGTTACTGGCATGCCGGACAGATTCTGGTCGCCGAAGCAGGACAGCAGGTTCATATCAAGGCTGGCACCAACCTGATTCTGGATGCAGGTGCGAGCCTTACCCTCAAGGCAGGTGGTCAGCACATCGTCATAGGCGCTGGCGGTATTTTCAGCAGCAGTCCTATCAATCCGGGGGGCGTTCCTTTCATCGGGGCACGTTCTGTATCAGGGCTGCCGACGCCTGTAGCGGCGCTACTGAGCGCCTCTCTTGCCTCACAGAAACAGGCATTTCAGGATGCAGCAGCAAAAGCGGCTCCAGTGTGTGCTATTTGCCTGAAGTTGAAGGGAGAACAACCATGAGCCGCGTTTATCTGTTACTGGATGCAGCCCTGATCAACGATCTCGCCCAGCGCCTTCTGCACATGAAAGAGTTCGCCCGGTGCCAACCGCTCTATGTGAACACCGCCTACGAAACGCTTGCAGACTGCGGCCCCATGCTGGTTGAGGTCACGTCAAACATACCGTTGCAGGAAATGTTCAAGCAGCAATGGCGGGATGATTCGGGCATCTGGCTGGAATCTGCGGCCAAAGAATCCGAGCTCATCGAGCATTTGCGCAGCCTGGTGCATGTGCAACTGGACAGTGGTGTGACCGTGCTTTTTCGTTATTACGATCCGCGCATTACACGACTGTGGCTGGCAAGTCTGGAAAACCATGAGCTTGATTCGATGCTGGGCCCCATCGACTTGATCAGACTCCCCCTGAGAGATGGTAGTGATCTGTCGATCTGTCGGCACGGGCCAGAACAACGCGCTGCACGCTATTCAGATAAGCCCTGGCTTACCCTTGGCAGCAGACAGCTCGACACCCTGTGCCAGGCTCAGCAAGAGCGGTTCGACCGGCACCTGCTTGATCACTGCCAACGTTTCTTTCCTGAAACACTTGAGGGGCTTGGCCCCGACGAAAGACATCAATGGGCAAAAGCCTGCCGAAAAAGCGCGGCACGTCATGGCTACAGCACCGACAGTCAGGTCACCCGCTGGGTCGCGCTTTTCGCTTGCCTGGGTGCGAACTTTCCTCACGGCGACACTCATGCGCCTTATCAGGTCATTCTCGAAAAGCGGTTTATGTCGCCCGAAGAGCGCCTGGACGAGCTGCTTGCTGAACTGCCCCGCCAACTCATCCGCAACATGGAGTCTGCCGTATGAGTAACCGGGAAAGCCACACAGCGATCATCCGTCTGGCTGACGCCGACCGCGCAGCCAGCACAAGACCTCACGACGATATCAACAGCCCGGTGGCAAGCTGTCCTGCCAGCCAGGCAAAGGTGTTTGTGGTGCCTGTGCGTTATGCACTTGCGGAGCAAGCAGCCACTCATTCCGCTTTTCAGCCCGGCGTAACGCCGCAAAGCCACGCGATGGCTGCTCGGCAACTGCGAAGCGGTTTTCTCTATGTATGGCAACGGCATGGACCGCTGCAACGCTTTGCCGTATCAGCACAGGGCATGCTGGAGCCTCAGGCACTGGCTGACAATGCTACGGCGATTGAAAGCGGCTCGCTGTCGGGTCTGGCCCTCGACAAGCTTCATGAAACCTGGCTGCTCTATACCGAGCAGCCGCTTGACGTAAAGCACTGCGCGCGCCTGAGCGAGCGGGAGGTCCGCCAACAACACATGCGCTCCATCGACCTGCGCGAGGTGGCCGACGCTCTTCATGCCCCGCACTGCCCACCGCTTTCAGCAGCCGAGCAGGTTATTGCCGAACTGATACCGGACACCTTTGCCTGGGCGGTAACAATCGATCAACGGCGCAACGGCGAGCTCAACAGAGAAAAAACCGAGAAACTGGCCGAGGTCATGAGACGCGACCCGTCCTCCGCCAACATCAACGCCTACGTCAAGATGACACGCGATAATAAAGAGCGTGAGAGCATGACCAGGCACTATCCCGACGCCCGGGAAGATGACGTGGCGCCTGGTGCCTGGAGCACCCAGCCCTGGGAAGCCCTGCGCACGCAGGCCTGGCTGGAAAATACCCGCAAACAGGCGCAGGGCTTATGGTCGGTATTCGCGTGCCTGGACGATGATCTGGGCGTACTGCGCGATATCAATCATGAGCAGGAGCAAGTGGAAATCGCTCACGCCAGATGGCAGGAGGATCACAACCTGCATCTGGGCATTGGCGGCTTCATTCGCACCCTGGTCACCGAGGAGCCCGGCGAGGTAGCAAGCCTGCTGAAGTATCGCTACCGCGAGCGGGATATTCAGATCACGACAGCGCAGGGTCAACTGTTGCTGGACGCCAGCCAGCGTGTAGACGAACTCAATAAAGAGGCGGTCCGGGTCAGTCGCGGCAGAGGACGTCAGTACAGCCGCGAGCAGGCCGACAGGCTTATCGAAGCGCTGCGGATCAAACGCCAGGAAGCCGTGGAGCCGGTCAAAGCGTTCATTCCCGCCGACCTGAGTGACGAGGTGGAAAGCGTGGTGCGCGAGTACCGGAAGGAAAAGGTCAGCAACCTGGAAAACCATCACGTCAGTGCCAAGGTCGGCGAGTACATCGACCTGCCGTTGATGAACGCCTGGCTGGACCAGACCGCGCCAGACCACTACCAGCGCGTGGAAGCCCGCCACACGACACTTTATGCGGATCGCAGTCAGTTTCTGAAACGGCATCAGAGCGGTACATGGTTCGTGGATTACACCAACCCCGCGCACCGTTTGTGGCTGGATGAACTGGCCATGGCCTGCCTGAGCGCGCAATGTGTGCGCAGCCTGGGTGCCGAGCAATACGCCGAGTATGTGCGCAGCGCAAATTCCGGCGCACTACGCCAACTGTTCTTTGCCTGGAGCCCGACGCTTGAAGGCGCGCTCAATAGCGAAACGCGACTGGGCGAGCTACTCGCCGCGCTGAGCCTGGAGAACCAGGACAACGCACGTCAGGCCATGGCCAAAGTACTGGAGCATCTGGCCGAACCGATTCTCTCCGACATGAGCAACATGGCTCGCGATGCCACAGGTGTCTGGAGCACGCTGGTCAAACGTCTTGGCGCTGCCTTGTTGCTGCTCAAAAGTGAACATACCGACCGCCTCAGCGGGGCCTGGACCACCATCCTCATGGCCGCCCGGCTGGGCAATGAAGTAGGCACCCGAGTCATAAACGAAGGCGGGACCCGCCTGCTCCAGGCCTTCGGCCCCGGCATCAATGACTTCGTGCACTGGGTAAAAAGCACCGCCCACGCAATCTCCATCGGCCAGGTCGCAAGAATCGTCAACTCACCCGCCGTACAAAACAGCGGCGGCCTGGCCCCAATGGTCGTGCTGCTGCTCAATACCCTGAATACCCACAACTACCTGAATCAGGCCGGTGCGCTTGAAAAGATGGACGAGCAGAGGATCAACGATACGGCTTCTGCGGCGCTGTATTGGGGGGCGGCATTGGTTGCGGTGCTGGACAGTCAGGTGCGCAAGGGGATGGGGATAGAAGTTCTGGGCAGGGGCAGTGCGATGACACCGACGATTACTCTGTTTGGGGGGATTATTGGGGGGTTGTCGGCTGCTGCTGCGTTCAAAGAATTCAAATCTTTAAGTACACAACTTGAAAACTCACAAAACTCTGTCGACCCCTGGCTGGAGATACGCCAAAACGTGGTAGGCGGACAAGTAGCGGCCTACGGTGCACAGGCGATAGTCGGGATCGCCTACACCTCGCGCGCCCTTCTCGGCATCATCTCTGTCGAAGCAGCCACTGTAGGTTTTATGCTTTGGATGGGGCCTATTATCTGGATCATTGCTCTACTGGGCGTTCTGTACCTGATCGCTTGGTATCTTCAGCAAACCCCGTTACAAAACTTCTTGAGTAATTGCTGTTGGTCCAGGCAACGTGCGCATGACCGGTCACCCATCAGTCAGAAGCGCCAGATGGAAGAGCTGGATCGCCTCTATCTCATTCTTTACGCACCCCGCATCAGTTTCACGGCAGAGGAAGAAGCTCTCCCGGCGGACAACCGCGACGGAATAACCTACCAAGGCTACATCAAGACCCTGACCATCGATCTGCCCGGTGCGACACCCAACAACATCCGGCTGGACCTGTCGATGATCGGCGACCCGATGGATTATCAGCTCTGGCTGGAAATACGTGGCGCGCCTGGCTTGACCGAACGTCCTCACACCGTGCGCAACATGGGCGCTCACTGGCTGAGAAACAGCACTTGCGAGTGGATTCCCGTAGCACAAGGCCAAGGGCTGCGTCTTACCGGTGTTTTCAAGCGTATCGATCGCGAACTCGGCTCATTGCCACGCAGCGTGTCGTTGCGCGTGCGCTACGGGACACCATTTACTGCGCTGTACGGTGTTCAAGGCTTCATCGGCGGCGCGCGAGGTCTGGCCTTTACTGTAACGCCCGAAAATGGCGTTATCGCCCTGCGCAATGATCCCACTCCGAAACTGGACAGTGCTCAGGTCTACAAACTGGGCGAACAGCAGTGCTCTGTATTCCTGCAACCCGGGATCAGACGGTGAGCAGCCATCCCGCTGGCACCCGCCAGAAGAAACTGTTTTCACAAAACGACTATCTGGCACCACTGCCACTGCCCACCGGCCAGCAACCCGTCGACTCACTCAACATCATCTGGCGCAAAAACGAGGTTTACATCGACATTGGCTGCTACAGCGTGGGGTCAGCAGTGATGGTGATATGGCCGATGATGATCATGTTTATCAGTTTGGCCTACGGCTTGAACGATATCGACTTGCTTTGGCTGGGGGTAATTATCACCGGCATCCCCACCCTGATGCTCATTCACGGCCTACTCCGCCCAACACCCCCACCCGTCCGCTTCAATCGTCAGCGCCGCGAAGTCTGTGTGCCTCGTGACAACGGTGAATACTGGATCGTCCCCTGGGAGTCAGTCACAGCGGCTTCCACCCAGTGCTCCAGCATCGGTCAGGCGGGTCGCGTCACAATGGGACTGCTTTTCATCGGATTTGAAAACCCTGACGCCGAAGCATCAGAAGACAACAAGCACTTCAGCATGGGCTTCAATTGCGGTGGGGGCGAAACTGCAATGGCACTTTGGGAGTGTATGCGTAGTTACATGGAAATCGGACCGGAGGTGGTGCCTGAAAGCCGCGTCGGCGCGATGCCCTATGAAAAAACGCAAATAGGATCAATCGTCACCAGTCTGCGCAAAGGTGATGTGTTCGATGTGCTGCACGGCTTATTCTTCATCACGATTCTGGGCACCTATCTGGCGGAAAAGCTGCAAAACCTGAAGCTTTCACCCCCACCTGACCTTGAATACCCAGACATCATTGAATGGTCAAAATCTTTACCACCCGAACAGTGGGCAACGCCCTCCCCTGAGCTACTGGCCGCTCTGGCGCGGCAGGCAGCGACATCATGAGCAGCCATCCCGCTGGCACCCGCCAGAAGAAACTGTTTTCACAAAACGACTATCTGGCACCACTGCCACTACCCACCGGCCAGCAACCCGTCGACTCACTCAACATCATCTGGCGCAAAAACGAGGTTTATCTCGATATTGGCTGCTACAGCGTTGGGTCGGCGGTGATGGTGATATGGCCGATGATGATCATGTTTCTCAGCCTGGCCTATGGCTTGAACGATATCGATTTGCTTTGGCTGGGAGGAATTATCACCGGCATCCCCACCCTGATGCTCATTCACGGCCTGCTTCGCCCAACACCCCCACCCGTCCGCTTCAATCGTCAGCGCCGTGAAGTCTGTGTGCCTCGTGACAACGGTGAATACTGGATCGTCCCGTGGGAGTCAGTCACAGCGGCTGCCACCCAGTGCTCCAGCATCAGTCAGGCAGGTCGCGTAACAATGGGGCTGCTTTTCATCGGATTTGAAAACCCTGACGCCGAAGCATCAGAAGACAACAAGCACTTCAGCATGGGTTTCAATTGCGGTGGGGGCGAAACCGCCATGGCGCTCTGGGAGTGTATGCGTAGTTACATGGAAATCGGGCAGGAGGCGGTGCCTGAAAGCCGCGTCGGCGCGATGTCTTATGAAAAAACGCAAATAGGATCAATCGTCACCAGTCTGCGCAAAGGTGATGTGTTCGATGTGCTGCACGGCTTATTCTTCATCACGATTCTGGGCACCTATCTGGCGGAAAAGCTGCAAAACCTGAAGCTCTCACCCCCACCCGACCTTGAACACCCAGACATCGTCGAATGGTCAAAATCTTTACCACCCGAACAGTGGGCAACCCGCTCTGCGGAGCTGGAAATTGCCTTCGCCCGCCATGAAGAAAGCCACCCCATAAACGAGTGACCCGCCACACAGGCGGGTCACCGTCACCCGATGTTACTGACGCATACCACGCCCGCTCACCAGCAGCCGTGCGCAGCCGAAGTACAGGACGAAGGTCGCGACGATCATGAACGCCAGGGCGATGCTGATCTTGATGTCGGAGACACCCAGAATGCCGTAGCGGAAGGCGTTGACCATGTGCAGGACCGGGTTGGCCAGTGACACGGTCTGCCAGAACGGCGGCAGCAGGTTGATCGAGTAGAACACGCCGCCCAGGTAGGTCAACGGGGTCAGCACGAACGTCGGGATAATCGAGATATCGTCGAAGTTACGCGCAAACACTGCGTTGATGAAACCCAGCAACGAGAAGATCGTCGCCGTCAGCACGACCACGACGATGGTCACGCCCAGGTGGTGCACTTGCAGGTCGGTGAAGAACATCGACAGCATAGTGACGATGAAGCCCACCATCAGACCGCGCAACACGCCGCCCAGCGTGTAGCCGATCAGGATGGTGTGCGGCGAGACCGGCGACACCATCAGTTCTTCGATGGAGTGCTGAAACTTGGCGCCGAAGAAGCTCGAGACCACGTTGCCATAGGAGTTGGTGATCACCGACATCATGATCAGCCCCGGCACGATGTACTGCATGTAGGTAAAGCTACCCATGTCGCCGATCTGACGGCCGATCAGGTTACCGAAGATCACGAAGTACAGAACCATGGTAATCGCAGGCGGCAGCAGGGTCTGCGGCCAGATCCGCATGAAACGATGGACTTCGCGATACACGATGGTCTTCAGGGCAATCAGGTTGGGGCGCAACTCGCCGCTCTGCACGGTCATAGCGCCACCTTCGCAAGGTTTTTTTCCACCAGGGACACGAACAATTCCTCAAGGCGATTGGATTTATTGCGCAGGCTCAACACTTCGATGTCCTGAAAGGCCAATTGGCTGAACAGCGCGGTGATACCGACGTTCTTGTCGACCTGAACTTCCAGGGTGTGGCTGTCCAGCAAGCGGCTGGGGAAGCCAGGCAGTTGCGGCGCGGTTTGCCACGAGGCTTTGAGGTCCAGCACGAAGGTTTCGACGGTCAAGGTGCTGAGCAATTGCTTCATGCCGGTGTTCTGCACGATCACCCCGTGGTCAATGATGCCGATGTTACGGCACAGCTGTTCAGCCTCTTCCAGATAGTGCGTGGTGAGGATGATGGTGATGCCTTTTTTGTTCAGTTCGGTGAGAAACGTCCACATCGAACGGCGCAGCTCGATATCCACGCCAGCGGTGGGCTCATCGAGAATCAGCAGGCGCGGTTCGTGAATCAGCGCGCGGGCGATCATCAGGCGTCGTTTCATGCCGCCGGACAGCGAGCGCGAAGGCACGTCACGTTTGTCCCACAGGCCAAGTTGCGTCAGGTATTGCTCGGCGCGTTCTTTGGCGATTTTCGCCGGGATGCCGTAGTAACCGGCCTGGGTCACAACGATGTCGAAGGTCTTTTCGAACTGGTTGAAATTGAATTCCTGCGGCACCACGCCGATGCAGCGCTTGAGCGCAGCGGGTTCGCGGTCCAGGTCGTGGCCGAAGATGTTCACCATGCCGCTGGTCTTGTTGACCAGTGTCGAGATGATGCCGATGGTCGTGGATTTGCCTGCGCCGTTAGGGCCGAGCAAAGCGAAGAAATCACCTTCAGCAACGTCCAGATCAATGCCACTCAGGGCCTGGAAACCGTTGCCGTAGGTTTTGGTGAGCTGCCGAATGGACAGAGCAGAAGACATATCGGAGAAAGTACCCGTCAGAAAAGGAAATGATCTGGCCGCGAGCAGCCAACTGTCGTGAAGATCCAGCCGGCATGGTGCGCGGCTGGGTCATTCAAGTACAGACACATCTGTTAATAGTAAATATCAGGCGCCGGACATACGCCCGGCCAGTCCTTGAAAAGCAGTCAGGTCAACGGGCTCATGACGGCCTTGCGATAAGCCGGGCGCGTCTTGAGGCGTTCGTACCAGGCTTGGAGGTGAGGCAGCGGCGGACGTTCAATCGGCATTTCAAACCAGCCGTAGGCGAAGCACCCCAAGGGAATGTCGCCCATGCCGAAGGTCTCACCGGACAGATAAGGCTGGCGAGACAAGGCATCATCGGCAACCAGCAGCAGGCCGTGCAGCGTTTTGATGCCTTGCTCGATGGTCGGCCAGTCCTGCTTTTCAGGCGGCGTGCGCACCACGCCCCAGAACACCGGGCTGAACGGAGCGGCGATGGTCGAGGTGGTCCAGTCCATCCACCGGTCGGCAGAAGCGCGGGTCTGAACATCAGCGGGAAACAGGTCAGAATCAGGGGCATGGCGGGCGGCCAGGTAACGCACGATCGCGTTGGACTCCCAGAGCACGAAATCGCCGTCCTCGATCATGGGAATACGGCCGTTGGGGTTTTTCGAGCGGTAGGCGGCTTCGTCGACCAGCCCGAACGCGCCACCGGCATCCTGCGTCTCGTACGGCACGCCTACTTCTTCGGCAATCCAGAGTGCCTTGCGCACATTGCTGGAATTTTTCCGTCCCCAGATCTTGAGCATTGCGTTCCCCTCGCAGTCACTGAAAATTAATCGCCCGCCAGTCTACCCCTATACTGCACCCCATACAGCGGCAACTTCCTCGTCAACCGAGGGTCACTATCGATGTCGTCTCATCACTGCCTGGCGACCAGTTCTTGACCGCTGCCAAGGCCGCTGTCATCACGGAGGAATACTTATGCTGTTGTTGTGGATTGTAGTGCTGGTCGTCGGCATTGCCTGGCTGGCTCATCGACGTACCGCCCCGCTTCCGGCGCTAGGCGTGGTTGCCGTCTATCTGCTGGCCATGGGCATTTTCAGTCACGCGCCAGGATGGCTGCTGACTGTGTTCTGGGTGCTGTGGCTGGCAGTGTTCGTGCCCCTGGTGCTGCCAGACCTGCGCCGCAAGCATTTCACGGCGCCCATGTTCAGCTGGTTTCAGAAAGTGTTGCCGCCCATGTCGGAAACCGAGCGCGATGCCATTGATGCCGGTACGGTCTGGTGGGACGGCGAGCTGTTCAGCGGTCGTCCGGACTGGGACAAGCTCCTGGCCTACCCGAAAGTCCAACTGACGGAGGAAGAACAGGCCTTTATCGACGGCCCGACCGAAGAACTCTGCGCGATGGTCAGCGACTGGGAGATCGGTCAGGCGATGGACCTGCCGCCCGAAGCTTGGGCGCACATGAAAACGCACGGTTTCTTTGCGCTGATCATTCCAAAGGAGTTCGGCGGCAAGGGCTTTTCGGCCTACGCGCACTCCCAGGTGGCCATGAAACTGGCCACCCGCAGCGGCGACCTGGCGTCCACCGTGATGGTGCCCAACTCCCTCGGCCCGGCTGAGCTGCTGCTGCATTACGGCACCGATGAACAACGCAACCATTACCTGCCGCGTCTGGCGCGTGGCGAAGACATCCCTTGTTTCGCGCTGACCGGCCCGCTGGCAGGGTCCGATGCCGGCGCGATGCCCGACACCGGAATCATCTGCAAAGGCCAGTGGCAAGGTGAGGAAGTCATCGGTTTGCGCCTGACCTGGGAAAAGCGCTACATCACCCTTGGCCCGGTAGCCACCCTGCTGGGGCTGGCATTCAAGGCGTACGACCCGGAACACCTGCTGGGAGAGGAAGAGGACCTGGGCATCAGCCTGGCACTGATCCCCACCGAAACACCCGGTGTGGAGATCGGCCGCCGTCACCTGCCGCTGGGCGCGGCGTTCATGAACGGCCCCAACTCGGGCAAAGACGTGTTCGTGCCCCTGAGCTATCTGATCGGCGGCCAGCCGATGCTCGGCAAGGGCTGGATGATGCTGATGAACTGCCTCTCGGTAGGCCGTTCGATCTCGCTGCCGGCAGTCGGCACCGGCGCTGCCAAGTACACCAGCCTGGTGACTGGCCAGTACGCGAAGGTGCGCGAGCAGTTCAATGTGCCACTGTCGGCCTTCGAAGGCATTCAGGAAGCACTGGCGCGTATAGGCGGCAATGCCTGGCTGATGGACAGCGCACGCATGCTGACCGCCAATGCGGTCGATCTGGGCGAGAAGCCGTCGGTTCTGTCGGCCATCCTCAAGTACCACCTGACCGAACGTGGCCGCGAATGCATTGGCCACGCGATGGACGTGCATGGCGGCAAGGGCATCATCATGGGCCCGAACAACTACCTGGGCCGCAACTGGCAAGGTGCACCGATTTTCATCACGGTTGAAGGCGCCAATATCCTTTCACGCAACCTGATGATATTCGGCCAGGGCGCCATTCGTTGCCACCCGTTCGTGCTCAAGGAAATGGCCCTGGCCGGACGCGAAGACAAGCAGCAAGCGCTGGTTGAGTTCGACACCCTGCTGCTCAAACACATCGGCTTTGCGGTAAGCAACGCCGCCAGCACCTTGATTCTCAACCTGGGCTTTGGCCATTTCGAACGAGCGCCGGGCAACGCCCTGAGCCAGGGTTACTTCCGCGCACTGAACCGTCAGGCCGCAGCGTTCGCCATGCTGGCGGACTTGAGCATGATGCTGCTGGGTGGCGAGCTGAAGCGCCGCGAACGCCTGTCGGCGCGGCTGGGTGATGTACTCAGCCACATGTACCTGGCCTCGGCAGCGCTCAAGCGTTATCACGATCTCGGCTCGCCGGATCACATGAGCCCGCTGTTTCGCTGGGCCATGGAAGAAAGCCTGGGGCACTCTGAACGCGCCATGGACGAAATCCTCGGCAACTTCCCCAACCCCTTGCTGGGCGGGCTGTTGCGCGCAGTGGTATTTCCGTTCGGCCGTCGTCACAAAGGCCCTTCGGACAAGCTGGATGCCGAAGTCGCACAGGTGCTGGGGCGCGCCAAGGGTGACCCGACGCTGGAAGAGTTGCTGGCAGGCTGCTATCGCCCGCAATCGGCAGAGGATCCGGTGGGTGCACTGCAACATGCCATTGACCTGCTGAGCGCTGCTTATCCGTTGCACAAGAAGCTACAAGTGGCGCTCAAGAGCGGCCAGGTCAAACCGACCGCAGGCGAGCACGCCATCGACGCTGCATTGCGCATCGGTGTGTTGCAGGCAGACGAGGCACAGACACTGCGCACAGCCGAAGCGGCCCGTCGCAAAGTGATCGATGTCGATGATTTCGACAAGGAAGAACTGACCCTGGCAGCGGGCAAAATCCGCTAACCATCAGGTCGCACCACACAGCAGGCGCGTAGAGCTTTATACTCTCGCGCCTGTTTTGCATTTGAGGATTACCCCGATGGCCGACGCCACTCTCGATCACCAACTTGGCCTGCTGGCACACCTGCGCAGCATCCTGGTCGCGCTGGGCGAGGCCGAGCAGGTTCCGGAAGAAAGCCATGCGCTGTTCATGGAGCGCTTCGACGAACTGGTCGAGCAACTGCCGCTGGCCCCTATCGAAAGCCAGTACCTGGGCCAGGACATTCTGTGCCAGGTAATTCAGCGCTACCCGCAAATCGCGCACCTGGTGCCTCGCGACCTGCTGTGGTTTTTTGCCGGTGACTGCCTGCACTTCATGCCCGATGATGAAATCGAACTGTATCAGGCCCTGGAAGAGCGCCGTTACGAAGCTGAACAGAACGACGAGCCGTTTGACTGGAATCAGGAAAAACAGCTGTTGTCCATGTCGGCGCAGGGCAGCACGCACTGATCATCCGCAGCATTTAAACCTGTCCCGGAGGCTGTTTCGGGGCAGGCTTATTCTGATTGATAACCAGGCATCACTCGGCAATACATCGATAAATACGATCATTCCCTCCCGGGATTTGAATCTGTTTATCAACCAGACCCGCATACCATGACACTCATTATCACGATCATCTGATAAGGAGTGTTCTGTTTACATGACTCAATTTCGTAAAGTGCTGTCCATTCAGGCGGGCCAACCTGCCTCAGACGGTGCAGGGGTGAAACTGACGCGCGTTTTCGGCGGCCGGGGCATCGAGCTGTTCGATCCGTTCCTGATGCTCGACGAGTTCGGATCGGACAAGCCCGGCGACTATATCGCAGGCTTTCCGCCCCATCCGCATCGCGGCTTCGAGACCGTGACCTACATGCTTGAAGGGCGTATGCGCCATGAAGACCACATGGGCAATGTCGGCCTGCTGCAGGGTGGCGGTGTGCAGTGGATGACCGCAGCACGCGGAATCATTCACAGCGAAATGCCCGAACAGGAAGAAGGCACCATGCGTGGGTTTCAGCTATGGCTGAACCTGCCGGGCAAGAATAAGCTGAACGAAGCCAGTTATCAGGACATCCAGCCGGAAAACGTCCCTCGACTGACCACCGAAGGCGGTGTGCAGGTGGTAGTGATCGCCGGGCATTTCGACGATGGCACGGTTCGACAGGCCGGGGCTGTGCAGCGCCCGGACACCGAGCCGCTGTACCTGGACTTCCATATGCCCGCCGGCAGTCGCATCAGCCCGCAGGTGCCCGAAGGACACCTCGCGTTGCTGTATGTGTACGAAGGCAGTATCGAGATCGAGGGCAGCCCGCAAGCCGTGGCTACTCGCCAGATGGCGCGCCTGTCTGGCGAAGGTCAATTGCAGATCAGCAGCACCCACGGTGCGCGAGTGCTGTTGATTGCAGGCAAACCTCTGCGCGAGCCCATCGTGCAATACGGGCCGTTCGTTATGAACACCCGTGAAGAGATCGAACAGGCGCTGCGTGACTTCCGGGAAGATCGTCTGACGGCGTGACTGAGTCCAGCCGTCAACATTATCGGCTGCCTTCAACGGCCCTTTCATGAGCAAGCGAAAGGGCCGGTCAGACGATACCTTCATAACCCCTTTAAACCAGCCTCAGACCAGCACCGGGTTCTGCTTGTCAGGGTTGATTTTGTAGCGTTCGATGGCTTGCGCCACGACCTTGCGTTCAACCTTGCCGTCATCGGCCAGCGCCTTTAGCGCCGCCACCGCGACGAAGTAACGGTCTACCTCGAAGAAGTGACGCAGCGACTCACGCGTATCAGACTGGCCAAAGCCATCGGTACCCAGTGCCACAAAGCGGCGCAGGGGCACGAACGGGCGAATCTGATCGGCGAATATCTTCATGTAATCCGTCGCCACGACAACCGGCCCTTCCCTGTCTGCCAGGCAGCTTTCCACGTAGCTCAGACGCGGCTCCTGCTCGGGATTAAGCAGGTTCCAGCGCTCCACATCCTGGCCTTCACGACGCAGCTCGGTAAGGCTGGTGACGCTCCAGATTTCGCTGCTCACGCCAAAATCATCCTCCAGCAAGCGGGCGGCGGCGATGACCTCCAGCAGGATCGACCCGCAGCCCATCAGTTGCACGTGCTTGCCGGTGTTGATCGATGCACTGGCCTGCAAAGGGTACATGCCTTTGAGAATGCCGGGCTCGGCACCTTCGGGCAGATCAGGGTGCGGGTAGTTTTCGTTGGGCAACGTGATGTAGTAATAAATGTCTTCGTTTTCGGCAAACATGCGGCGCATGCCGTCCTGAATGATCACCGCGAGCTCAAACGCAAACGTCGGGTCGTACGACACGCAGCAGGGTATCGTCGATGACATCACATGGCTGTGGCCGTCGTCATGTTGCAGGCCCTCGCCCATCAGTGTGGTCCGGCCTGACGTGGCCCCCAGCAGAAACCCCCGCGCCCGGGCATCACCCGCCGCCCAGGCAAGATCACCCACGCGCTGGAAGCCGAACATCGAATAGAAAATATAGAACGGCACGGTCATCACGCCGTGGTTGGCATAGGACGTACTGGCCGCGATCCATGAGGAAATGGCACCGGACTCGTTGAGCCCTTCCTGCATGATCTGCCCGTCTGTGCTTTCCTTGTAGTAGCTCAGTTGCCCCGCGTCCTGTGGCGTGTACAACTGACCGACGTGGGAATGAATACCGATCTGGCGGAACAGGTTCTCCATGCCAAAGGTGCGGGACTCGTCCGGCACGATGGGCACGATCAGTTTGCCGATGTTCGGGTCCTTGAGCAGCGTCGACAGGATGCGCACAAAGGCCATGGTCGTCGATATACCGCGATCGCCGGTGTTCTTGAGCTGGGTATCCAGCGCCGAGAGCGGCGGGACCTGCAAGGTGGCGGCATCACTGAAACGCGCCGGAATGTACCCGCCCAGTTGCGCGCGACGGGCCTTGAGGTATAGCGCCTCGGTACTGCCCTCGGCAGGCTTGAGGTAAGGCATGTCGCCCAATTGATCGTCTGTGATGTCCAGCGCGAAACGGTCACGGAAAGCCTTGATCGCATCAGCGCCCAGTTTCTTCAACTGATGGTTGATGTTCTGCCCTTCACCCGCCTCACCCATGCCGAAGCCTTTGACTGTCTTGGCCAGGATCACGGTCGGTCCGCCCTGGTGGCGCATGGCGGCTGCGTAAGCGTTGTAGACTTTTTCCGGGTCGTGACCGCCGCGCGAGAGCTTCCAGATGTCGTCATCGCTCAGGTCGCTGACCAGTTCCAGCAACTCCGGGTATTTGCCGAAGAAATGCTCGCGCACGTAAGCGCCATTCTGGGATTTGTAGTTCTGGTACTCACCGTCCACGCATTCCATCATGCGCTGACGCAACAAACCGCTCTTGTCTTTCTCCAGCAGCGCATCCCAGCCGCCGCCCCAGATGACCTTGATGACGTTCCAGCCAGCGGCGCGGTAGAGGCTTTCGAACTCCTGAATGACCTTGCTGTTACCGCGCACCGGCCCGTCGAGACGTTGCAGGTTGCAGTTGACGACGAAGATGATGTTGTCGAGCTTTTCGCGTCCGGCCAGTGCAACGGCTGCCTGAGACTCGGGCTGGTCCATTTCGCCATCGCCAAGGAATGCCCAGACCTTGCGGCCCTGATGCTCCTTGAGCCCGCGGTTTTCCAGATAGCGCATGAAGCGCGCATGATACGCCGCCGTAATCGGCCCCAGGCCCATCGAAACCGTGGGAAATTGCCAGAAGTCCGGCATCAGACGCGGATGCGGATAGGACGAAATACCGTCGCGGTCGGTTTCGCGACGGAAGTTATCCAGTTGCTCTTCGCTCAGGCGACCTTCCAGATAAGCCCTGCCGTAGATGCCTGGCGAGGAATGGCCTTGGATGTAAACCAGATCACCGGCGAACTGCTCGGTACGCCCGCGAAAGAAGTGATCGAAACCAACATCGTAAAGCACTGCCGCAGACGCATAGGAAGCAATGTGGCCACCGACACCGGAATGCTTGCCGGCACGCAGCACCATGGCCAGCGCGTTCCAGCGGATGAAGGCATTGATGCGCTTTTCAACCTGCAGATCGCCCGGATAAGGCTGCTGGCGGTCGAGGGGAATGGTATTGACGTAGGGCGTCGTGACCCGACCATAGAAATCGCCGTGTTGGGCGACATCGAAGTCCAGCAACTGATCGATCAGGTAGTGCGCGCGCGGACGCCCTTCACTGTTGAGTACCGACTCGATCGATTCGAGCCATTCGCGGGTTTCTTGCGGATCCTCGTCAAGAAACCGGGGTTGCTGTGCCATCGTCGTCTCCTACTTTGATGCGGCAGTGAACGCCAGACAGGCGTCTGCCTTGAAAAATCTGATTGCAATTGCAATCACATGCCGGAATTTAGCCCGCGTTCGGTTACTATTGCAACCCTCTAGAACTTCAGATCCAGGTGATTCATGTCGTCAGCCGAACCGGATACGTGGTTCAGATTCGTCAAGGCGCACCGCTGTCTGATCCGCGAAATCGAACGACGTCTGGCCGCAGCCGAACTGCCACCCTACGCGTGGTACGACGCGCTCTGGGGCGTGGAAAGCGGCCCTCAGGGCATGCGGCGCATGCATGAACTGGCCGATGTCATGGCCATCGAACGCTACAACCTGACCCGCCTTGTCGACCGCCTCGAAAGCGAAGGGCTGGTGGAACGCCGCCGCTCCGACAGTGACGGTCGAGGCGCTGTCGCAGCGATTACCGAGAAGGGCCGAACGCTGCGCAAACAGATGTGGCAGATCTACCAGACGGCAGTGGCCGAGCTGTTTCTGGCGCAATTCGACGGCCAGCAACGCCAGGTGTTTGCCGACGCACTGGAGCGTGCTGCGCTGGCAGCCCGGCAAAGCGGCGCCAAGGGCTGACATCAGGCAAGCCGATAACGTTGCAGGGCCTGCTCAAAAGGCTCGTAACCCAGCTGCCCGCCCTCGGCGAGAGCGGTGAGCGCCTGAACCACGATCCACTCCGGGCTGAGTGCAGCCAAGCCGTGCAGCGCAGAAGAATCAGCGCCCACACCCATGAAACGGCCGGGCATATACTCACGCAACTGCTCCACGACGGCCTGCGGATAACCGGTGACCGCCACGACAGCGTCTTGCCTTTCACCCAGGCAATCACGCAAGTGCCAGGACCGTCGGGCCTGCCCCGGATGAAAACGGTTCCAGCGTCTGGCCGATCCGGCTTCGCGCGCCAGCCGGGTATAGCTTGGGCAACTCCAGACTTCGCAATCGACAGCCCAGTGCTCCCTGAGCAAACCTGCCGCCTGGCGCACCGAGCGCAGCGCCAGCCCCGCCCCCAACAGACGCACACGCGTGCCGGCATCACCGGAAACGGCATCGCCAAGCCGATACATGCCCTGCACCGCCGCCGCCACCTGGGCCTCGTTCAGCGCGCTGACCGCGTCACTGGATTCGTCATGCAGCGCCATGTAGTAGAAACCGCTGTGGCCTTCGACGTAGAGGCTGCGCAGCGCATGCAGCGTGATCGCCCGCGCCTCGGAGGCATCAGCAGGGTCATAAGGCTGGCATTTGCGATTCGACAGCAACCACAGCGGCAACCAGGGATGAGCACCCTTGGGCCAGCGAGAAGGCAGCGTCTCGATGTCATTGCAGAAAATTCCACGCTCGGACGATTCCGACGTAAAAGCGCTCAACTGAGCCGAAGTTTCGCTGCTGATCATGTAGATCAGTGGCAGTTCGATTGCACCGGCCTGAGCGGCAAACTTCAAAGGCCAGGCGCTGGAAAGCATGCCCTCCTGCTCACTAGACATGTGCCTGCTGGCGCACACCACCGATACACGACGTGAAGTGGACGGGTCTCTGGTCAGGCGCTCGACGATGTCGGCCATCGCGAACAGCGGCGAACAGCACCCCTGCAACCCAAGCCCTGCCACTGTCTGAACCTTTTCCATGCAAGCCAGCGCTGCCGCCCGGGTCTGCGTTGCCAACGGATGGCCATTTGCGGCGTTCATCATGACTCCTTGCTGTCGGACAAGTACCTTACAGCTTAATGAGACGGGGAATATGATTGCAATCGCAATCAAAAACCTTATGCACACATGATTGCCCCACAAGGCTCAGCGCTCGAAAACGCACCTGTTCACTTGCCAATGCCTGATGAATGAGATTTCTTACACCTAACTCCTTGTTCAATAACAAAAAACACACGTGGTTCAGGTTTTCATGTACTACTAAAAATACAAATGAGGATAATGAGTGCGGCCAAACCGAGAAAAAAACAAAACAATAAACAAGGTATTACATGGAGGTTCATACCGTGAAAAACCAACTTGACTGTCCACCGTTAAAGATCAACGGCGCCCCTGCTCCGCTTCGCCAACTCATCGAAGACTTTGAAAACGACCTGCATCATATTGGCGACTTTACGTATGCCTATTTCACCACGCCCAAGGCCCGTAAAGCCAAGCCCATCATCCTTTCCAATTATCCCGACTCATGGTTGAAATCTTATATTGCGTCCAACTACCACCTGATCGACCCGATCATCAAACATGCCTGGCACAGCATTACACCCTTCTTCTGGAGGGAAGCCAGAAACGCTGTTCAGTGCGTCGAAACCGATGATTTCCTGAAACGATCGGCTAAATATCAATTGTCCTCGGGGGCCACTTTCACCCTGCACGATGCCAGTGGGCTTTTTGCCGCTCTGAGCCTGTGCAATGCCAAGCAGCAGCATGACTTCGACCAGCGCATCCGTGACAAGGCCGCTGATATTCAGATGAGCCTCATTCGCTTCCACGATCGCCTGATCAAGACCAGAGCGCCCCATGAACTCTTTCCGCCCACCGCGAATTGCAAGTTGTCCAGCCGCGAAACAGACATCCTGAAATGGGTGGCAATGGGCAAGGCGTATAGCGAAATCGCCGAGATCTTTTCCATATCGGAACGCACGGTAAAATTTCACATGTCCAACGTCTCAAGCAAACTCGAGGTCCGCACTGCAAAGCAGGCCGTTTACAAGGCCATCAAGATGGGCATGGTCTGAGACGCAGGCCCGTTGCGCGCAACCCGATGGACCGAGCGCTATCGGCCAGCGCAGCAGGTCATCCGTAACACGCTGCCTGAGGGCAATGTTATCGAGCAAGCGACGGTGGTTATCAGCCGTCACGGGCATTTCCAGCAATAGCACTGTTTCGCCAGGCGTTGCTTCTCCGGTCGCCAGAACCCTGTAGACCCATCCGGCTTTGCGCACAATTCGCGCCATCGCCTTGCTGACCACCGTGATGACTGAATCCAGGCCAGACGACGCCACGTGGTTGTGCAGGGCGAACAGCAGCATCCCGGTCAGCGATGCATGCGCAATACCCAGCGAACGAGCGCGAATCGTGTCGACAAAGAAACGACTGGACTCAACAACGCGAACATTCCTGGGTGGCTGATAATCAAAAAAACTGCGAAAAGGGCCTTCAAGCATATAGCTGTCGCAGGTGTTGATCAGCCGTAATCCGGCCAGTGGAATGCCGTTCCAGCTACCGACCAGGTACGTCGCATCGGCATTGTCGTACTCATCGAACTCGAATGTATCACTGACACGAACATTCCATTCAAGCCGGTCTGAAAAAATATTCTTACGCATGGAATACAGCGACTCCAGCAACTCAACGGGCATATGAACGTAACTGGCCGCCTGAAACTCAAACCCGCTCGACATAACGCCCTCCACCCTGTGCAACATGTAGAAAGAATCACGTATTTAACGCTTAAAATCTACTGTACCTAGGAACAGGTAAACCGTTCGAAACAATAACAACTGCGTGCGTGCACCTAGGTACAGTGTTATTTCGGCCCAAAATAAGGAAATCTGCTCAGGCGTTCTGGACATCCGGAACGGCTCCGGCTCAAACAATAACGACACCATAGGGATAATGGTATGAATAGCTTGTTAGCCAGTATCGATTCTTCAAGAGCAATGCCTGTTCTGGAAGATATTACCCAACACGAAATTTCTGCCCTCAAGACCCGTTTCAACCTGGCCGATGCCCACACGCACCAGGATCAGAGCGACACCCAGCGCATGATCGTCGCCAGCCTGCCCGAGCTGTGGTATCAGGCGCAGAACCAGACGCAATACCAGAGTGAGCAGGCTTTCATTCGTGCCTTTTTTACCTTCCACGGACAGCACCATGCCCTGAAGCGCCACGACGAGATTTACCTCGTTTACGCAGCCTCCATCGCCATGCACATTACCGCAACGTACCTGCGCAAGAACACCCTGAGTGTGGGCCTGATCGAGCCGTGTTTCGATAACCTGCACGATCTGTTGAAGCACATGGAAGTGCCCATGTCGCCGCTGGATGAAAGCCTGTTCAGCTCGTCGAGCGAGGTGTACGCAAACCTGCAGAAAGCGGCTATCGGGCTGGACGCCATCTTTCTTGTGGACCCCAATAATCCGACCGGCTCAAGCCTGTTTGCCGACGGCCCGGACACCTTCGTGGAAGTGGCCAGGTACTGCCGGGATTACAACAAACTGCTGATACTCGACTTCTGCTTCGCCTCGTTTTTCATGGCCGCAGGACGCGAGCGCGTGGACGCGTACGCGATACTCGACGATATCGGCACGCGCTATCTGATCATGGAAGACACCGGCAAGACCTGGCCCCTGCAAGACACCAAATGCGCCACGCTCATGGCCAGCAAGGACATCAACGCCGAGATCTACAGCATCGTCACCAGCGTTCTACTGAACGTCTCACCGTTCATCCTCAACGTGGTGACGCGCTATATCGAAGACAGCAACGACGATGACTTCAACTCCGTGCGCTCTGTGCTGGAGGTCAACCGCCGCAGGGCTCGAGACTGTCTTGAGGGCAAGGTGTTGAAGTACATGCAGCCGATGATCGACACCAGCGTCGCGTGGTTCGAGATTCTGCCGGCAGGTATCGACGCCGATGAGCTGCAAACATATCTGCTGCAATGGGACGTCTACGTGCTGCCGGGTAAATACTTCTATTGGAGCCAGCCCGAAAAAGGTCAGCGTTACATTCGGCTGGCGCTGGCACGTAAACCGGAAGAGTTCGATGCCGCCGTCCAGATGATCGCCCATGCGCTGGAGCATTTCCATGTCTGAGCGATCCATGTCAAACCTGCGCCTGCCAATGATCGACGCAACGGTTTTCATGGGTATGCACCATGCAGACCCTGGCGTGCGCGACAAATGCCTGGGGTTTTTCTCGCGTTTCTACACAAGCAGCGTGCAGATGAATTTCGCCCAGGTAGGCATCTGCGACGCCATTATCTGGAAGAAAAGCCGAGCCCTGCAGGACGTTTATTACCCGTTCATGGATGTGCTGCATACCGACATGGCCATCCAGCGCCAGGGCTGCAGTGAACAGGTACTCCAGCGCGCTGCCAATGACTCGCTGTTCAAGGGCTTGCCCGCCGAGAAGAAACTGCTCGCGGCGCAGGTGCTGGAGCACGAACTGCCGTTTTATACCCACGACCTGGAGTTGCTGCGCCTGCAGGTGTTGCAGCCTTTCCTCCAGCCGTTTGAAAACACGCCCGAACGGCCTGCGTTCCCGGAGATGCTGCAACGTCTCTATGAGCAGTCGTGCGCCCTGGTGATCCGCAATGAGGACTTCCAACATGTCGGGTAAAAGCATTCTGGTGCCGCTGATTACGCCCCTGAACGAGCAGGAACAGGTCTGCGAAACCAGCCTGAAACGTCTCCTTAACAGCCTGGCACCCCACGTAGATGGCTACATCCCGTGCCTGACCTCTGGAGAGGGCTGGCGGCTGTCGCGCCAGCAATGGCTGCAAATGCTGGAAATGACGCTACGGCATGCAGGCGACAAGCTGGTCATCGCCGGGATTGAACGCAGCTCCACACAAGAGGTGCTGGACTTTGCCCGGCTGGCTCAGGAGGCAGGCGCGCGGGCAGTCATGTTCACCTCGCCCTTCACACCCGGCATCAGCCAGCAGGCGATTATCGACCATTACCAGGCCATTCATGACGCGACGCAGCTGGACATCTTCATGTACAACAAGGCCGCGTTGTCAGGTAACGAAAAGTCCTTAGCCACCCTCAACGCCATTGCCCAGTTGCCCAGGGTCATCGGCCTCAAGGACTCACCTTCGATATCTCGCCCACAGGATCAGGTGGACGCGATTCGGCAACAGGGCGTCGACTACTTCATCGGCTGGGAAACGCAACTGGCAGGGGAGCTGGAGTCAGATGGCAATGTGGTTTCTCTCGCCAATCTGGAACCACTGCTCTGTCGGCAAGCAACTGTCCGGCAACAGCCAGCGCTCAGTCACGAAATCGCGACGCTTAACGAACGTTATCTGCTGAGCGCGCCGGACTGGTACGCCCAGATCAAGCGCGAGCTCAAAGCCCGTGGCGTGATCAACAGCGACCGGGTTCTGACCAGGGAGGCGGCGTGATGGAAAGCATGCACAAGCAACTGTTTCTGGCCAACCGGGCGCTTATCGAAAAGCTGGTACCCATCCCCCGGGAAATTCTTGCTTTCGAGCAAGGCTGGATCGACGACGCCATCGAACGCAGCATGACAGCGGATGCTCCGGCCGACCTCGCCAGCCTGCGCAGGAAGCTGGTTGAACTGGTCGAACTGGAGAGCAGCGAAGTACCGCCCAGCGCCCAGTACGTCGCCACTGACATGACGCTCGACGAGTTCCGGATTCTGGTTCAGGAGTTTGCCCTGGATGGCCTGACCGAAGCGCAGGTCTTCTACCACCTGATGCCAAGACTCAGCCTGCCCGCGCAGATGCCCATGCTGCGCATGATGATTGACGAGTTCGGCTCGGGAAATCTCAAACGCTCGCATACCACGCTCTATCAAGACTTGCTGAGCGAACTGGAAATGCCGCTGGACCTGCCGTTCTACGTCGAGGCCAATTCCAGCGCCGGCTTCACGTTTCCCAATATGTTCTGCTGGCTGGCGATGCGCGCCGACGACCCGTCATGGTTCGCTGGGGTCATCACATACTTCGAGACTGTGGTGCCGTTCTTTTTCGAGTGTTACACCCAGCTCTGCGAGCGCTTGCAGATACAGGCTCACACTTACTATTCGGAACACGTTCATATCGACGTTTTCCGTGCCATCGAGGGTCAGCGCCTGCTCAAGGCCATGGACGTCAGCGGAGATCTGGACCCGGTGAAAGCCTGGCGCGGTATCTGTATGGGCCGCGAGATCACCAATTCGGCGTTCGACATGGCCGTAGACAAGGCCCGTCGTCTCAAGCATTTCAACAAGGAGGCGATCCTTGAACGAGCCTGCTGAGTTTCGACGCCCAGAGGCCTTCACCGTGCGCATCGATCAGGAGGAGTATCGCGTGCCGAGCAACTGCCCGCACCGTGAAGGATGGCTGGAGCATGGGGTGGTCAATGAACAGCGCAGGTCCATCACCTGCCCCCTGCACTTTTCGGTGTTCAGCCTGGAAACCGGCGAGCAGTTGAGTGGCCCGCCGTGTGGCCGGTTACAGGTGCAGCGGCTCAAGTAACACCTTGAGTACCGGCTGAATAACAGCGCCTTGCGGCAGAGTTTGCTTCTGCCGCGCAGGCGTTATTTCAGGCGCAGGAAGCGTTTCAATTCTGCACCCTGGGCAACGGCGTCGTGACGGCCCAGTTCAATCAGCTCGCTGCAGTAGCCCGACTCGAACAACAAATAGCTCAGCACACTGGCACCACTGCTCTTGGTCGCGCCCGGACCGCGCATGAAGGTTCGGAGTGCGGGGGGCAATTCGCGGCGGTGCCGGGCGGCGATTTCGTCCAGTGGGCGGCTCGGTGAAATGACCAGCACTTCGACCGGCTCCATGCCCGGTTGCCTGATCTGATCATCGGGCAGCAACGAACTGGCCATGTTCAGGCGTTCCAGCAACTCGATATCGCTTTCCAGATTGTCAATGAACGTGCTGTTGAGCATATGGCCACTGATCTGTGCCAGCGTTGGCTGCACACCAACGGGCAGGCGCGGTGCCGGTCGTTCGGTTTTAAGCCCGCGCGGGTTGCCACTGACGCCCACGACCAGAACACGATTGGCCCCCAGGTGCAGCGCCGGGCTGATCGGCGCCGACTGACGTACCGCACCGTCACCAAAGTATTCATCGTCCAGCATCACCGGGGCGAACAGCAACGGAATGGCTGAGCTGGCGAGCAGGTGATCCACGGTCAGTTGTGTCGGTCGACCAATGCGCCGATGGCGCAGCCAGGGTTCGATGGTGCCGCGGCCTTGATAGAACGTGACCGCCTGGCCTGATTCGTAACCAAATGCGGTCACCGCCACGGCGCGCAAATGATGAGCGTCAATGGCGGCTTCGATACCGGAAAGGTCCAGCCGCTCGTTGAGCAGGTCCCGCAACGGCGAGCTATTGAGCAGGGCAACCGGAATATTGCGCCCGAAGCCCATCAGGCTGCGGCCAAAAAACCGGCTGGCCTGATGAATGACCCCGCCCCAGTCGCTGCGTAAAACCTGATGGCTGCGAAATGACTGCCAGAACTCGGTCAACTGGTGAATGGCAATCCGAAAATGCAGGGCGCCACTGGCCAGCTTGACGGCGTTGATGGCCCCGGCAGAGGTGCCGACGATGACTGGAAAGGGGTTCGGCGACCCGGGCGGCAACAGGTCGGCAATGCCTGCAAGTACGCCCACCTGATAAGCGGCACGAGCACCGCCACCTGACAAAATGAGCCCGGTCACAGGCTCGACATCACTTACAGCACGGGTCACTACTGCGGGATCTGGCATCTACAACTGACCTCGGTGATCAACGACGCTTTTTATTTATGTTTCTTGTATAGCTTCGGTTCACCGGCCGGGCGACTTTTGAAACGTCGATGGGCCCAAAGATACTGTTCCGGGCATTCTGTGATAGCCCTTTCTACCCATTGATTGATGCGCAGGCAATCGGCTTCGTCGCTTTCACCGGGAAAATCTTTCAGCGGCGGATGAATCACCAACCGATAGCCGCTGCCGTCGGCCAGGCGCTGCTGAGTGAACGGCACCACTTGGGCGCGCCCCAGTCGGGCAAACTTGCTGGTCGCGGTCACGGTTGCCGCCTGAATGCCGAACAGCGGCACGAAGACGCTCTGTTTGGCGCCGTAGTCCTGATCCGGCGCGTACCAGATTGCACGCCCGGCACGCAGCAATTTGAGCATGCCACGTACGTCATCGCGCTCGACAGCCAGTGAGTCAAGGTTGTGCCGTTCGCGCCCGCGACGCTGGATGAAGTCGAACAGCGGGCTCTTGTGTTCGCGGTACATGCCGTCGATGGTGTGCTGCTGGCCCAGCAGCGCTGCGCCGATCTCAAGCGTGGTGAAGTGCAGCGCCATGAGAATCACGCCCTCGCCCTTCTGCTGGGCATGTTGCAGGTGCTCGAGCCCTTCGACATGGGCGAGCTTCGCCAGACGCGATCTGGACCACCACCAGCTCATGGCCATTTCAAAGAAGGCGATGCCTGTAGAAGCGAAGTTTTCCTTCAGCAAGCGCTTGCGCTCGGCCGCAGACAAATGAGGGAAACACAGCTCCAGATTGCGCGACGCAATATTTTTTCGATCAGTGGCCACGCGATACATGACTGCCCCCAGCGCCCTGCCGATGATCAGCAGAACGCGAAACGGCAACTGGACGATCAGCCACAAAAGCCCCAGCCCCAGCCACAATGGCCAGAAACGAGGGTGAAGGAAACTGGCTTTAAAGCGCGGGCGATCCATTTGGGCTTCCGTCAGAACAAAGGCCGAGCATTCTACAACGGTTCTACCCGCTTGCGGCTCGCGGGCGTTCTCGCTATAAGTCACGGCACTTTTAGCGACAAGCTGTTGTGTATATCAACCATGAGCCAGATTGAATCGCCAAACCCTGAACCTGTATTTCAGCTCAAGGGCAGCATGCTTGCCATCACCGTGATGGAGCTGGCCCGAAGCAACCTTGAAGCGCTCGACAGGCAACTGGCCGCGAAAGTGGCCCAGGCCCCCAATTTCTTCAGCAATACGCCATTGATCCTGGCCCTCGACAAGCTCGCGCCCAACGAAGGCCCAGTGGACCTGCCGGGACTGGTGCGCATCTGTCGCCAGCACGGCCTGCGCACGCTGGCCATCCGCGCCAACCGGATCGAAGACATCGCAGCGGCCATTGCCGTCGATCTTCCGGTACTTCCGCCGTCTGGCGCACGTGAGCGCGTTATCGACCCGATTGAAGCCGAAGCGCCGAAGAAACTTCCGGAAAAACCGCCCGAGCCGCTCATCAAGCCTACCCGGGTGATTACCTCCCCGGTGCGTGGCGGCCAGCAGATTTATGCTCAGGGCGGCGATCTGGTTGTCGTCGCGCCTGTCAGCCCAGGTGCGGAACTTCTCGCCGATGGCAACATCCATGTGTATGGCCCGATGCGCGGCAGAGCACTGGCAGGAATCAAGGGCGACACCAAGGCACGCATCTTCTGTCAGCAACTGAGCGCCGAGCTGATTTCCATTGCCGGGCAATACAAGGTTTCCGAAGACCTGCGCCGAGACCCGTTATGGGGCTCGCCCGTGCAGGTCAGCCTGTCCGGTGATGTGTTGAACATCATTCGTCTTTAACGGATACTGCCGCAATTTTCAAAGCATCTCTGATTCGTCGCGAAAATGTCGTGAAGGCTGTAGGAAATTCTGACAAGCACTGCTTGGCAGTCGGTATATGAGTCGAAAGTAATAGCTTAACGCTACCTTTCCAGGATCAAGCCTCGTGATTTCCAGTTCTTCGACAAACGCTGCGCCAGGAGATGCTCTTCAGGGACTAAACGTCCTTTTCCTCTAGGGGTGATTCACCTTGGCCAAGATTCTCGTAGTTACATCCGGCAAGGGTGGTGTGGGCAAGACCACCACCAGCGCCGCTATCGGTACAGGCCTCGCATTGCGCGGCCACAAGACAGTCATCGTCGACTTCGACGTCGGCCTGCGTAACCTCGACCTGATCATGGGTTGCGAGCGTCGTGTCGTGTATGACTTCGTCAACGTGGTCAATGGCGAAGCCAACCTGCAACAGGCGTTGATCAAGGACAAGAAGATCGAAGGCCTGTTCGTACTGGCCGCCAGCCAGACCCGGGACAAGGATGCACTGACCAAGGAGGGCGTTGAAAAAGTCCTCATGGAGCTGAAGGAATCGTTCGAATACATCGTCTGCGACTCGCCGGCGGGTATCGAAACCGGTGCTCATCTGGCGATGTACTTCGCTGATGAAGCCATCGTCGTGACCAACCCGGAAGTCTCGTCGGTACGTGACTCCGATCGCATGCTGGGCCTGCTGGCCAGCAAGTCGCGTCGCGCCGAGCGTGGCGAAGACCCGATCAAGGAACACCTGCTGCTGACCCGTTACAACCCTGAGCGAGTCAGCAAAGGCGAGATGCTCGGCGTTGAAGACGTCAAGGAAATCCTTGCCGTTACCCTGCTCGGCGTGATCCCGGAGTCGCAGGCTGTCCTCAAGGCCTCCAACCAGGGCGTTCCGGTTATTCTGGACGACCAGAGCGACGCCGGTCAGGCCTACAGCGATGCCGTTGACCGCCTGCTGGGCAAGGACCGGGAGCATCGCTTCCTGGATGTACAGAAAAAAGGATTCTTTGAACGTCTGTTCGGGGGTAACTGATGAATATTTTTGACTTCTTTCGTGACCGCAAAAAAGAAAGCACGGCTTCGGTAGCGAAAGAGCGTCTACAGATCATCGTTGCGCACGAACGCGGCCAGCGCAGTACCCCGGACTACCTTCCTGCACTGCAGAAAGAGCTGGTGGAAGTGATCCGTAAATACGTCAATATCGAGTCCGATCAGGTTCAGGTTGCTCTGGAAAGCCAGGGCAGCTGTTCGATTCTGGAACTCAATATCACCCTGCCAGATCGCTGATCAGGCAATCGCTTGCGGCGGTATCGGTGCACTCCTCATGGGGCTGCGCCTTTACCGCCGTTGGCGTTTCTAGCGCTTCGAGGCCGTTGCATGCCGTTGTCGAACATCCGCATCATTCATCAGGACGCTGCCGTTCTGGTGATCGATAAGCCTACCCTGCTGCTTTCCGTCCCCGGCCGCGCCGATGACAACAAGGATTGCCTGATTACCCGCCTGCAGGAAAACGGCTACCCCGAAGCCCGAATTGTCCATCGTCTGGACTGGGAAACGTCCGGCATCATCCTGCTGGCCCGTGATGCTGACACGCATCGCGAACTGTCGCGTCAGTTTCACGATCGCGAAACCGAGAAAGCCTATACAGCGCTGTGCTGGGGCCAGCCGTCGCTGGACAGCGGCAGCATAGACTTGCCGTTGCGTTACGACCCACCGACCAAGCCGCGACATGTGGTGGATCACGAAGCAGGCAAGCACGCGTTGACGTTCTGGAAGGTTGTAGAGCGGCATGACAGTCATTGCCGGGTGGAACTCACGCCGATTACCGGCCGCTCGCATCAATTGCGTGTGCACATGTTGTCGATCGGGCATCCGCTGCTGGGCGATGGCCTGTATGCACATCCCGAGGCGCTGGCCGCGTATCCACGCCTGTGCCTGCATGCCAGCATGCTGAGCTTTACGCATCCTGGGACTGGCGAACGCTTGACGTTTGAATGCCCCGCGCCGTTTTGAGGGGTTGCTAAACACCCGGACTGGCTCTCATGCAAACGCGCTCACAAGGTAAGCGTTCGGCCCAGTCACCTCTCGTCCCGCGCACTCCAACGCTCATCTTTATACGCAAATCTGACTGATTATCGTACCGACGCTCTGCGTCCTCTTTGTGGCGCTCCGCGTCACACAAGGGTTCTGCGATGTCAGGTAGATTTCAATAAGACTCAAGTCACCTTTTCGCCCCTCGGCGACTGACTTTGAAGGATCAAAGTCAGCAAAATCCCCGCTCCGTTTTCCGGGATCATCGAGACGCGTGCATAACGACGAACGCAACCCAAGGCAGCAAATGAGCCAATGCGGTAAACTCGCGCCATTGCTGTCTGGAGCTATTTATGCGCGACGAGTTGAACAAAGGCCTCATCGATTTCCTCAAGGCCTCACCTACCCCTTTTCATGCCACCGCCACCCTTGTGCAACACTTCGAAGCCGCGGGTTTTCAGCGTCTGGACGAACGCGACACCTGGGCCATCGAGACCGGCGGCCGCTATTACGTTACCCGTAACGATTCTTCCATTGTCGCCATCAGAATGGGTCGCCAGTCGCCATTGACCGGCGGCATCCGTATGGTCGGCGCGCACACCGACAGCCCGTGCCTGCGGGTCAAGCCGCAGCCGGAATTGCAACGCCAGGGCTTCTGGCAACTGGGTGTCGAAGTCTACGGCGGTGCGCTGCTGGCACCGTGGTTCGACCGCGACCTGTCGCTGGCCGGGCGTGTCACGTTCCGTCGCGATGGCAAGGTTGAAAGCCAGCTGATCGACTTCAAGCTGCCAATTGCGGTCATTCCCAATCTGGCCATCCACCTGAACCGTACGGCCAACGAAGGCTGGACGATCAATCCGCAGAACGAACTGCCGCCGATTCTTGCGCAGGTGGCCGGTGACGAGCGCGCAGACTTCCGCGCTCTTCTGACTGACCAACTGGCACGCGAACATGGCCTGAACGCCGATGTGGTGCTCGATTACGAGTTGAGCTTCTACGACACTCAGAGCGCAGCGGTGGTCGGCCTCAACGGTGATTTCCTGGCGGGCGCTCGTCTGGACAATCTGCTGTCGTGCTTCGCCGGGATGCAGGCACTGCTCAACACCGAGAGCGACGAAACCGCCCTGCTGGTGTGCACCGATCACGAAGAGGTCGGCTCGTCTTCCGCTTGTGGCGCAGACGGTGCGATGCTCGAGCAGATCGTTCAGCGCCTGTTGCCAAGCAGCGAAGATTACGTGCGCACGATTCAGAAGTCGCTGCTGATCTCGGCCGATAACGCCCACGGCATTCATCCCAACTACGCTGACAAGCACGACGCCAATCATGGTCCCAAGCTCAACGCCGGGCCGGTGATCAAGGTCAACAGCAACCAGCGTTACGCCACCAACAGCGAAACCGCCGGTTTCTTCCGCCATCTGTGTATGGCCGAAGAAGTCCCGGTGCAGAGCTTTGTGGTGCGCAGTGACATGGGTTGCGGCTCGACCATCGGACCGATCACTGCCAGTCATCTGGGTATTCGCACGGTAGACATCGGCTTGCCGACGTTCGCCATGCACTCGATTCGCGAACTGGCCGGCAGCCATGATCTGGCGCATCTGGTCAAAGTGCTGGGCGCGTTCTATGCCAGTCACGAGCTGCCATAACCCGCAACGTTGAAACACCTGAGTTGCGGGCGACATCAGGTGCCCGCAACGCCTGTTTCAGTTGTCTCGGACCATCGCGCGCACATGAATCGCATCATGGCGCCAGTATTCGAGGTCACAGTCGATCAACCGATCTTTGCGATCATAATTGACACGTGCAATGCGCAGGCCCGGGCTGCCAAGCGAAACCTTCAGGGCGGCAGCCGCGTCGGCATGCAACGCGGTCGGCACCACATCAAAACGTACCGGCCCGTAATGCACGTCATAACAGCGGGCATATAGCTCGATAAGTGACTCGTTCAGGTCGTGATCAAGGATACCGGGGAATAATTCCGGCCTCAGGTAATGCTCGACGTAGAGCACCAGCCGCTGATCGATACGCCGGGCGCGGCAGATCTGAATCACGCTCGACAGTGCAGGCAGCTCCAGCATTTCGCAGATCATCGCTGAAGCCGGTTGCAGACGCGCCGACAGCAACTGAGTGTGCGCCACCCTTCCCTGCGCGCAGACCATCGCGTGAAAATGACTGCGCCGAATCAGGTCATAGGCCAGACGCGGCGGCGAGATGAACCAGCCGCGACGTTCTTCCCGATAGATCAGCCCCTGAGCCTCCAGTTGCAGGAGGGCCTCGCGCAGGGTGATGCGGGTGGTGTCGAACACCTCACTGAGCTTGCGCTCGGCAGGCAGTTTGCTGCCGTGCGGCAACAGGCCATGTTCGATCTGCTCCTGCAAGGCACTGCAGATCGTCGTTACCGCTCGTGGCACATCTTCGCGCATTCTGTACCTGCCTGGACTAGACCAGCCCTCTTGCGGAGCACACCTCAGTGCGACAACCGCCCTTGACTCCATCGCCGCAAGCCTAGGCTGGCCAGATGACTGTCGTGTGACAGAACGAATCACGAACCATGCCAACTGCGCTGAAAATTGCTCTCAAAGCCCTGCAAAGCAAGCACTTGCCCATGGTCTACGCTTAGCGCCAGGCAACCCTTAGCCGCATGAAAAAGGTCCTTCCCTACTGCATCCGACACGAAAATGTCATGCAACAGGCCTAAGTTGGCTCAGGTATTGCTGATCTAGACCAAACAATCCGCAACGAACACTTCTGGCAAAAATGAAGTGCACTAGGAGCTCCGAATGAAACATCTTTTGTTGGCATCACTCCTCGGTTCAGCCATGGCAATGAGTTCTTTGGTCATGGCTGCGGACACAGATCTTAAAACGCTGGAAGCGGCGGCCAAGGCCGAAGGCGCGGTCAACAGCCTCGGCATGCCGGATGACTGGGCGAACTGGGGCGGCATCTGGAAAGACCTGGAAGCCAAATACGGCCTCAAGCACATGGACACAGACATGAGTTCGGCCCAGGAGATCGCCAAGTTCGAGGCTGAGAAAGACAACGCCAGCGGTGACATCGGCGACGTCGGCGCTGCGTTCGGTCCCATAGCGACCGCAAAAGGTGTGACCCAACCCTACAAGCCAACCACCTGGGAGCAGATTCCGGACTGGGCCAAGGACAAGGAAGGCCACTGGGCGCTGGCCTACACCGGCACCATCGCCTTTATCGTCAACAAGAACCTGCTGCACGGCTCTGAAATTCCAAAAAGCTGGGCTGACCTGAAAACCGGCAAATACAAAGTCTCGATTGGTGACGTGAGCACCGCCGCGCAAGCCGCAAACGGCGTGCTGGCCGCTTCTTTCGCCATGAAAGGCGATGAAAGCAACATAGAGCCAGGCCTGGCACTGTTCACCGATCTGGCCAAGCAGAAACGCCTGTCGCTGGCCAACCCGACCATTCAGACCATCGAAAAAGGCGAAATCGAAGTCGGCGTGGTCTGGGACTTCAACGGCCTGAGCTACCGGACCAAGATGGCCAAACCGGATGACTACGTGGTGCTGATCCCGTCGGACGGTTCGGTGATTTCCGGTTACACCACCATCATCAACAAATACGCCAAGCACCCGAACGCCGCCAAACTGGCGCGTGAATACACCTTCAGCGATGCCGGTCAGATCAACCTGGCCCGTGGTCATGCACGCCCGATTCGTGCCGAGCACATCAAGCTTCCTGAAGACGTACAAGCCAAGTTGCTGCCGCACGAACAGTACAAGAACGTAACACCGATCAAAGATGCAGCAGCCTGGGAAAAGACTTCCAAGGCCCTGCCTCAGAAGTGGAACGAACAAGTCATCATCGAGATGAACTGATCCTCCACTGCGACTCAAGGATGAGTCGTGTCCACCGGGCGAGCGAGTCTCGCCCGTTTTGCCTAAGCGAGTCGCCCATGAAACACAACGTCATCCTGATCGTGCTCGATGGCCTCAACTACGACGTGGCGCGCCACGCGATGGGCCATCTTCAGGCCTGGCATGATGCCGGCCGGGCAGCGCTGTACAAACTGGAGTGCGAGTTGCCCGCCCTCTCCCGCCCGCTGTATGAATGCATATTGACCGGGGTCGCGCCTATCGACAGCGGTGTCGTGCATAACAACGTCTCGCGCCTGTCCCGCGGACGCAGCATCTTTCACTATGCCCGCGACGCCGGGCTGAGCACGGCAGCGGCGGCTTATCACTGGGTCAGCGAACTGTACAACCGCACGCCGTTCGACACGGCACGCGACCGCCACACCGACGCACCCGACCTGCCGATTCAGCATGGTCTGTTCTACTGGGCCGATCACTACCCGGACTCGCACCTGTTCGCCGACGCCGAAAGCCTGCGGCTGAAACACGCGCCGAATTTTCTGTTGATCCACCCCATGAATATCGACGACGCCGGGCACAAGCACGGTCTCGACACTGCGCAATACCGCAACACCGCCCGCAACGCCGACATCATTCTGGCTGACTACCTGCAACGCTGGCTGGACGCGGGTTATCAAGTGCTGGTGACCGCCGACCACGGTATGAACAATGACCGCTCGCATAACGGCCTGTTGCCGGAAGAACGCGAAGTGCCGCTGTTCGTGCTGGGTGATGCGTTCAGCCTGAATGTCGATGCAGCGCCGCGCCAGACTGACCTGTGCGGCACGATCTGCGAACTGCTCGGTGTACCTCACGATAAACCGGTCTGCCGGGAGATGCTCAATTGACCCGATTTTCCCGAGGCAAATGGCTGGGGCTGTTGTGCCTGCTGCCCTTTGCCGTGTTTTTCATCGTATTTCAGATAGCGCCGCTGCTCTGGGTGGCGATCCACAGCCTGCAAAGCGATGCCGGCTGGGGCTGGGAAAACTTTACCAGGGCGTTCAGCTCGAAGTTCTACCGTCAGGCGATCCAGTACAGCCTGGAGATCAGCTTCTGGTCGAGCCTGTTCGGCATCATCATCTCCGTGCTGGGCGCCTATTCGCTGCGCAAGGTGGACTCGCGGCTGCGCGACTTCGTCAACTCGTTCGCCAACATGACCAGCAACTTTGCCGGCGTTCCACTGGCATTTGCCTTCATTATCCTGCTGGGCTTCAACGGCGCACTGACCCTGATCCTCAAGCAGACCGGAATCATTGATGACTTCAACCTGTATTCCAAGACCGGGCTGATCATCCTTTACACCTACTTTCAGATCCCGCTTGGCGTGCTGCTGCTCTACCCGGCATTCGATGCCGTGCGCGAGGACTGGAACGAGTCGGCGGCGCTGTTGGGGGCCAGCAGTTATCAGTTCTGGCGCTACATTGGCCTGCCGGTATTGACTCCGGCGCTGCTCGGCACGTTTGTGATTCTGCTGGCCAATGCGCTGGGCGCCTACGCCACGGTATATGCCCTGACCACCGGCAACTTCAACGTGCTGCCGATCCGCATTGCCGCGATGGTGGCAGGCGATATTACTCTGGACCCGAACATGGCCAGTGCCCTGGCGATGATTCTGGTCGGGCTCATGACCCTGGTGACGGTGGTCCATCAGTGGCTGTTGAAGAGGAGCTACCATGTCTCGCGCTGAACGAAGGCCCGCGGGCATTTACCACAAGTCCGTGGTTTACCTGTTGTTCCTGATCCTGTTGCTGCCGCTGGCCGGGACCTTTCTGTACTCGATTTCCACCAGTTGGTCGGCGACCATTCTGCCCAGCGGCCTGACCTTCAAGTGGTACGTGGCGCTGTGGAGCGACCCGCGTTTTCTGGCAGCATTCGGCCAGTCGTTGCTGGTTTGCGTCGGTGCGTTGATCCTGTCGGTGGTGCTGATACTGCCGCTGCTGTTCGTGGTGCACTACTACTTTCCGCGCCTCGACGGGCTGATGAACATCCTGATTCTGCTGCCGTTCGCGGTGCCGCCGGTGGTGTCGTCGGTAGGCTTGCTGCAACTCTACGGCTCAGGGCCGATGGCCATGGTCGGCACGCCGTGGATTCTGATCGGCTGCTATTTCACCGTTGCCCTGCCCTTCATGTACCGCGCCATCACCAATAACCTGCAGGCCATCAACCTGACCGACCTGATGGACGCCGCCCAACTGCTCGGGGCCAGTACCTGGCAAGCGGCGTTTCTGGTGGTGCTGCCCAACTTGCGCAAAGGCCTGATGGTTGCATTGCTGTTGTCGTTCTCCTTTCTGTTCGGCGAGTTCGTGTTCGCCAACCTGCTGGTCGGCACCCGCTACGAAACCCTGCAGGTGTACCTGAACAACATGCGCAACAGCAGCGGTCACTTCAACAGCGCGCTGGTGATCTCTTATTTCCTCTTCGTGCTGGTGCTGACCTGGGCCGCCAATCGACTGAACAAGGACAAAGACTGAGATGAGTTTTGTCAGCATTGAAAACCTGCAGAAAAGCTACGCCAGCACGTCAGTGTTCAGCGACATCAACTGCCGCATCGCTAAAGGCGAATTTGTCACCCTGCTTGGCCCGTCGGGCTGTGGTAAATCCACCTTGCTACGCTGCATTGCCGGGCTGACGCCGGTCAATAGCGGGCGCATTCTGCTCGATGGCAATGACCTGGTGCCGCTCACGCCGCAAAAACGCAATATCGGCATGGTGTTCCAGAGTTACGCGCTGTTCCCCAACATGACCGTGGAGCAGAACGTCGCGTTCGGCCTGCGCATGCAGAAAGTCAGCGCAGACGACAGTGAACGGCGCGTCGCCGAGATCTTGCGGATGGTCGAGCTGCATGATTTCGCCAAGCGCTACCCGCATCAACTGTCCGGCGGGCAATGCCAACGCGTGGCCCTGGCCCGCTCACTGGTTACCCGCCCGCGCCTGCTGCTGCTCGATGAACCGCTGTCGGCGCTGGACGCGCGGATCCGCAAGCTGCTGCGCGAACAGATACGTGCCATTCAGCGCGAATTAGGCCTGACGACCATTTTCGTGACCCACGATCAGGAGGAAGCGCTGACCATGTCTGACCGCATCTTTCTGATGAACCAGGGCCGGATCGTACAGAGCGGCGATGCAGAAACCCTCTACACCGCGCCGGTCGACGTGTTTGCCGCCGGTTTCATCGGCAACTACAACCTGCTGGAAGCCGAAGACGCCACGCGCCTGATGCAGCGCCCGATTGCCAGCCGCATCGCGATCCGCCCTGAATCGATCCAATTGAGCCTGACCGGCGAACTGGAAGGCCAGGTTCGCAGTCACAGTCTGCTCGGCAACGTCATCCGCTACCGGATACAGGCGCGTGGCGTGGACCTGGTGGTCGACGTACTCAACCGCAGCGCCGAAGACCTGCACCCGGACGGCCGACGCGTTACGCTGAACATCGAGCCCTCGGCGCTGTGCGTTCTGAACTGACAGCACCTAACGCCTGGCTTCACTTGCAGCTTGAAGCTTGAAGCTTGAAGCTGATCTAACAAATATTGAGGATAAGCACACATGCCCCTGGCAATTTTCGACCTCGACGAAACCCTGATCGGTGGCGACTGCGCTACGCTCTGGAGCGAGCAGATGGGTCGCTTGGGCTGGGTCGACCCCGAATCGTTCATGCAGCGCAACCACGAACTGATGGACGCCTACAGCGCTGGCAAACTGGCGATGGAAGAGTTCATGGCCTTCAGCCTGGAGCCTATGGCGGGTCGTACGCCGGAAGAAGTCGATCATCTGGTCGGCCCGTGGGTCGAGGATGTCATCGAACCGATCATCTACAGCGACGCCTGCAAATGTATTGCTCAGCATCGCGCCAAAGGCGACCGGATTCTGGTGATCTCGGCATCAGGTGTGCACCTGGTAAAACCCATCGCAGAACGACTGGGGATCGACGAAGTGCTGGGTATCGAACTGGACGTGCAACATGGCGTGTACAGCGGTGCCACAGTCGGCGTGCTGACCTACCGGGAAGGCAAGATCACGCGGCTGATGGAATGGCTGGATGCCGAAGGGGAAAACCTCGAGGGCGCAAGCTTCTATTCGGATTCGCGCAATGACCTGCCGCTGCTGCTCAAGGTTGACCACCCCAATGTGGTCAACCCTGATCCTGTCTTGCTGGAACATGCACAGCAGGCTGGCTGGCCGGTGCACACCTGGGTCTGAATCAGGCGCGTCTCTGAATCAGACCAGGCTTTCGTCAATTACCAGCACGATCTTGCCGGACACCTTGTTGGTCGCCAGTTCCTCGAACGCCGCTTCGGCATCCTTGATCGCAAAGGATTTTGCCAGTTGCGGCTTTAAGCGGCCTTCGGTGAACAGCGGCCAGACGTGCTGACCCAGATCGCTGATCAGATCGGCCTTGAACGTCTCATCGCGACTGCGCAACGTCGAGCCCATCAACTGGATGCGCTTGCCCAGCACATGCGCCAGGTCCACTTTGGCCTCACGCCCGCTCATGATGCCAATCAGCACCCAACGGCCGTCCAGAGCCAGCAGCTTGACGTTGAGCTCGGCGTAATTGGCGCCGACCGGGTCAAGGATGACGTTGAACGGTGCAAAATCGTTCAGGCCCTCAAGGCTTTCGCTGCGCACCACACCGCCCTGCGCACCCAGTTCGACGCAATACGCCAGACGCTCGGTCGAGCCGACGCTGACCCAGACCGGGTTGCCGAACGCTTTGCAAAGCTGAATACCGGCTGAACCAACCCCACTTGCGCCCGCGTGCAACAATACTTTTTCACCCGGCTTCAAACCGGCGAGCTGAAACAGGTTCAGCCATGCCGTTGCGTACACCTCGGGAATCGCGGCAGCCTCGTGCAGCGTCAGGCCTTCCGGCACCGGCAGAACATGCCGCCCGTCAACCACCACTTCCTCGGCCATCGCACCGCCCGCCAACAGCGCGCAGACGCGGTCACCGACCAGCCACGAGGTGCCCGGACCGACTTCGGCGATCACCCCCGAACACTCCAGGCCCAGCGTCGCGGTGACGCCCGGCGGCGGCGGATACATCCCCGCACGCTGTAAAAGATCGGCCCGATTCAAACCCGCCGCAGCCACTTTGATACGTACCTGCCCCACATCAAGGGCCGGACTTGGCTCCTCGACCCATTCCACATGTCCTTCAACGCCTTGCAATGCCTTCACGGTGCCTCCATAGTGAGTCCAGACTGAGCCCGTGGCTGTTTTGCCCGGGCTTTTGCATTATGCGGCCGGGTCCAACGGAACCGGCGACCTCACAGACGGCCTAATATGCGTTATCAATTGTCCTCGCGTCGAATCAGCATGAAGCAACTACTCCCCAGCACTGCCCTCGCACTGTTTGTCGGCCTTGGCGTATTGCCGATGTCAGCCAGTACTTTTGCCGCCAACAGCTGGGATAACCTTCAGCCGGATCGCGACGAAGTGATTGCCAGCCTCAACGTCGTTGAGCTGCTCAAGCGACATCACTACAGCAAGCCGCCCCTGGACGACAAGCGTTCGGCCATTATTTATCAAAGCTACATCAAGCAACTGGACCCCTCGCGCAGCTATTTCATGGCCAGCGATATTGCCGAATTCGACAAGTGGCAGTTCCAGTTCGATGACTTTCTGAAAAGTGGCGACCTGAACCCGGGCTTCACCATCTACAAGCGCTACCTGGACCGCATCAAGGCGCGTCTGGACTTCGCGCTGGCTGAATTGAGCAAAGGCGTCGACAAGCTCGACTTCAATACCAAGGAAACCCTGCTGGTGGACCGCAAGGACGCCGCATGGCCCAAGGACACGGCCGAGCTCGACGAACTGTGGCGCAAGCGCATCAAGGATGAAGTCCTGCGCCTGAAGATCGCCGGCAAAGACCCGGCGAAGATTCAGGAAACCCTGACCAAACGCTACAAGAATCAGCAGGCGCGCCTGAACCAGACCCGCGCCGAAGATATCTTTCAGGCTTACATCAATACCTTTGCCATGTCTTACGACCCGCATACCAACTACCTGTCACCGGACAGCGCGGAGAACTTCGACATCAACATGAGCCTGTCGCTGGAAGGCATCGGTGCTGTGTTGCAGAGCGATAACGACAACGTGAAAATCGTGCGTCTGGTGCCGGCAGGTCCGGCGGCCAAGACCAAGCAGGTCGCCCCGGCCGACAAGATCGTCGCCGTTGCCCAGGGCGACAAGGAAATGGTCGATGTGATCGGCTGGCGCCTGGACGAAGTGGTCAAGTTGATCCGCGGTCCGAAAGGCTCCGTGGTGCGCCTGGAGATCATCCCGGCCAGCAATGCGCCGAATGACCAGACCAGTAAAATCGTGGCCATCACCCGTGAAGCGGTGAAACTTGAAGAGCAGGCGGCCAAGAAGTCGATTCTGCACCTCAAACAGGATGGCAAGGACTACAAGCTCGGCGTCATCGACATTCCCGCGTTCTATCTGGACTTCAAGGCCTACCGTGCAGGCGATCCGGAATACAAGAGCACCACCCGCGACGTGAAGAAACTGCTGACCGAACTGCAGGCCGAGAAGGTCGACGGCGTGGTCCTGGATCTGCGCAACAACGGTGGCGGCTCGTTGCAGGAAGCGACCGAGCTGACCAGCCTGTTCATCGACAAAGGTCCGACCGTGCTGGTGCGTAACGCAGACGGCAAGGTCGATGTGCTGGAAGATGAAGCCAAGGGCGCGTTCTACAAAGGCCCGATGGCATTGCTGGTCAACCGCTTGTCGGCGTCGGCGTCGGAGATTTTCGCGGGTGCCATGCAGGACTACCACCGCGCGCTGGTGATCGGTGGCCAGACCTTCGGCAAAGGCACCGTACAGACCATTCAGCCGCTTAATCACGGCGAACTGAAGCTGACCCTGGCCAAGTTCTACCGCGTTTCCGGCCAGAGCACCCAGCATCAGGGCGTGGTACCGGACATCACTTACCCATCGCTGATCGACACCAAGGAAATTGGTGAGAGTGCGCTGCCCGAGGCCATGCCATGGGACAGCATCAAACCGGCCATCAAGCCGGCGATCGATCCGTTCAAGCCGTTCCTGGCGCAGTTGCAGTCACGTCATGAAGCACGCTCGTCGAAAGACGCCGAGTTCGTGTTCATCGAAGATCGCCTTGCACTGGCCAAGAAGCTGATGAACGAGAAGACCGTCAGCCTCAATGAAGCCGACCGCCGCGCCGAGCACGCGTCCATCGAAGGCAAGCAACTGGCGCTGGAAAACACTCGCCGCAAGGCCAAGGGTGAAGAGCCGCTCAAAGAGCTGAAAAAGGAAGACGAAGACGCGCTGCCTGTCGAAGACGAGAAGACCAAGCCCGAGGACGATGCCTACCTGGCAGAGACCGGGCGTATTCTGATCGACTACCTGGGGTTGAGCGCTGCGGTCGCGAAAAAATAAGGCGGGTTCATTGATGGCTATTTAGCGTCAAGGTCATCAAACAGTCATGAAGCTGTCGTGAAATACGGGGCTGAACGCGAAAGCGCTCAGCCCTTTTTATTGCACGACGCTTTATTACCCCACAGAGACGACCATGACCATCACTGAACAGCTGAGCGCACTGAGTTCCATTCTGGCTCGTAGTGATTTGCACAGCCTGTTCCAGCCCATCGTCTCGCTGTCGGAGCGCCGGATTCTGGGTTATGAAGCCCTGACGCGCGGCCCGTCCAACAGCCCGCTGCACTCACCCCTCAACCTGTTCGCGATTGCCCGTCAGGCGGGCCGTCTGAGTGAGCTTGAATTGAGTTGCCGTGAAAGCGCCTGCCGTCGTTTCAGTCAGCAGAAATTGCCGGGCAAGCTGTTTCTCAACGTCTCTCCCGAATCACTGCTGGAAACCTCCCATCCGCCGGGTCGCACGCTGGAAATGCTGCGCCGTTACCAGATCGCGCCCAAGGATGTGGTGATTGAGTTGACCGAGCAGATGCCCACCGATGATTTCGACCTGCTGTACAACGCACTGCACCACTACCGTGACATGGGCTTTTCAATTGCTCTGGACGATTTGGGCGCGGGTTATTCCAGCTTGCGGCTGTGGTCGGAACTGCGCCCGGACTACGTGAAGATCGATCGGCACTTTATCGACGGCATTCACCAGGATGCGGTGAAACGCGAGTTCGTCGGCTCCATGCTGCAAATGGCCAAGGCTTCCCGCGCGACCGTGATCGCCGAGGGCATCGAGTTGCCGGAAGAACTGGCAGCCCTGAAAGACATGGGCGTGGACCTGGTTCAGGGCTATCTGCTGGCGCGCCCGCAGGAGCGTCCGCCACGCGACACCCGAACCATGCTGCCCAAGGCAGAAACCGCCAGCGCCCCGTTGAACGAAGAAGCAGCCGACCTTTCTGCCCTGCTCAACCCGCAGCCTTCGGTGAGCCAGTCCACGCCCACTGCACAAGTGCTTGAGGCGTTCCGCAGGCAGGCCAACCTCAATTCACTGGCGGTGCTGGATGATGAAGCCAGGCCCTGCGGGATTGTCCATCGGCACTCGCTGTCCGAAGCCCTGCTCAAGCCATTCGGCACCGAGCTGTTTGCCCGTAAACCGATCAGCCGCCTGATGAGCGATGACTTTCTGGCGGTCGAAGTCAGCCAGTCATTGCAGCAGGTCAGCCGCTTGCTGACCAGCCGTGCCCGGCAGCGCATCGAAGAGGATTTCATCATTACCGCCAACGGCGCTTATCTGGGGCTCGGCCGGGTGATCGATGTGCTCAAGCTGATTACCGAGATGAAGATCCAGCAGGCGCGCTATGCCAACCCGCTCACCCTGCTGCCTGGCAACGTGCCGATTCAGCAATGCCTGACCCGCCTGCTGCAACAGGGCCGTGAGTCGATGATCTGTTACGTGGACATCGACAGCTTCAAGCCCTTCAACGACATCTACGGTTACGCCCGTGGAGACGAAGTGCTGCTGTGCCTGGCGCAGTGCCTGAATGATCGCGTTGATCCGAGCCGGGACTTTGTCGGGCATATCGGCGGGGATGACTTTCTGATGGTGTTAGGCTTCGAGGACTGGGAACGGCGTCTCAAAAACCTGCTGGATGACTTCCAGAACCAGTGCCGCCGGTTCTACCGCGCAGAACACCTGGAAGCCGGCTGCTTCATCGCCCTTAACCGTCAGGGGCAACGTCAGGACTTCCCGCTGCTGTCGCTGTCGATTGGCGTGGTGCACCTGCACGAAGAGAGCTGCGCCTATATCGACGCCAGCCAGTTGGCCGACCTGGCCTCACAAGCCAAACACTTCGCCAAAGACGTGGCTGGCGCGAGCATTCATGTCATCGACTCGACACGAATGGATCTACTGATGCAGGCGTGAGGGCAGACGAGATGGGCTTGCTCACGAACAAGCCTGTGCACGCGAATACCCACTGATCAGGTCAGCCCGCCTTAGCGAGCAAGCTCGCACAGATTCGCTGCATCTGTGGGGCCGGGCGACGCTTCGCTTGCTCACGACGGGGCCGATATAGCCACTGAAGATTCGGGACGTGACCCTCCACGATAACGGCCCTACTGCACTTCCACTTCCGGGTAGCTGTACTCGAACACTCGAACCACTTCCGAGGCGTGCCACGATGCAGCGGCGATGCCGTCCGACGGACCAGAGAAGCGCCCGAGGCGCTCGGCGCACTCGAAAAAGCCTGGCCGTGGCAGGCGACTTGCGCCCTGGCTGATTACCAGCGAACTGCGCAGGGGTTGCTCCGCGCGTGCGTCCATGGCGGCCAGATGCTCAAGGGCCGCCGTCAGCGTCTGCATCGCCGGGGTGGGCAGTTGCAGGCGCTCCAGCAAGGCGCGATAGGTCAGCAGATGACGCTGCCGACGCGCCTGTGTGAGCTCATTCAGCAGCCCGTCCCAGTGCTGCCGACTGATGCGCACGCTCACGACTCACCTCGCCAGCCCGCAACGCCCAACTCCCATGCCAGGCTGCGTTTGATCGCAGCGTCGGGTTCACGCGTGCCGTTTTCGATCAGTTCCAGGTAGGACGGGCTGATGCCGACGGTACGGGCCAGACTGGCCACTTCAAGGCCTTTGGCCTCACGCAGGGCACCCAACTGGTCAAAACCTGGAAGTTCGCTGGCGGCGCTGCCGGGCGGCTCAGAAGCCGCTTGTGCACCCCGCTTGCCCGACAGCCCGGCGGCCTTGAGCAACGCCTGATACTGGGCCCACGGCAGCACTGCATATTCAGGCTCCCCGTCACGAGAAATCACTTGAAGATCCATAGAGTCACCTTGCACTACACGGCCGCCTACTGATCAGGCTTGATTCATAGGTTGGCATCTTAACAGTGGAACGCTATGGCCAGTGTTCAATCCGTGAGACTTATACCCCACCCCGCTCTTTTTCCAGCAGCGCCTGAGTCTTGGGCAGTTGCTCGACCACGATCAGCTTTTCGGGCGATTGCTGCGCCCGCCAAGCGCGAAAAGCATCCAGCTCGTCGCTCAGGTGCTTGGTGACCCAGGCCAGTACGGCAATGTCATCAAGCATTCCCAAGCCAGGAATCCAGTCAGGAATCGCGTCCAGCGGGCTGAGAAAATACATCAGGCCCGCGACGATGGACAAAATCGCCTTGGGGCTGATACTTCGGTACTCGCCACGCCAGTAGGCCAGACACAGGGCCTGCAGCAAACGCAGGTCTTCCTTGAGCTTGCCCAGACGATTGCCTTCACTGTTGCCCTTGCGTGCCACCGCAAACAACAGCCCCGGCAGCCGCCCCGCTGCCAACAGACGCCGGGCTCCGGGCAGATAACGGATCAAATTCCACGGTGCTTTCATACCCACTCCCGCTCAGCAAAACTCTGTCGATAGACGAAGCCCCCGCGGCCCCGCCTGGCTATTGATACAAGCGCTGACACAAGGTTATCCACAATAATTGTGGATAACCTTGTGAACAGCCGCTTTTTTCCCGCCTCAAGCCCCCGTTTTCGGGGGGCCGCAGTCAAATCGGGCGTTTTTTACTCACAAAAAAGTCCCGAAAGAACGTTGACCTGCCGTCACCATTTAAGCATGCGCATTCATCTTGACGGACTGTCGGACAATACGCAGACCCGCTGGCACAGCTGCCATGATAGTGGGACTGTCCGAATGACCAAGCGTTCGGGAAATAAGCCAGACACAAAAACGCCCTGTCGAGACAGGGCGTTTTCTGTAGCCAGGTGCTGTGTTACTTCTTGGCTGGAGCCGATGCAGCAGGTGCTGCGTCTTCTTCTTCGTCGGCGTCAGCGCCAACAGCCGGAGCAGCCGCCGGGTCTTTGATGCCGAGCAATTCGAGGTCAAAGACCAGAACCGAATTGGCCGGGATCGCCGGGCTCGGGCTCTGGGCACCGTAAGCCAGATCACTAGGGATGAAAAGTTTGACCTTCTCGCCTACGTGCATCAGTTGCAGACCTTCGACCCAACCCGGGATAACGCCGCCAACCGGCAGATCAATGGGGCTGCCGCGTTCAACGGAGCTGTCAAACACCTTGCCGTCAATCAGCTTGCCTTCGTAGTGAACAGTCACAACATCAGTCGGCTTTGGCTGAGCGCCATCAGCTTTCTTGATGATCTGATACTGCAAGCCGGAAGCGGTGGTAACCACGCCATCCTTCTTGCCGTTCTCTTCGAGGAACTTCTTGCCGGCTGCCGATGCTTCTTCACTCATCTTCGCCAGACGCTCTTCGGAACGCTTCTGCAGCGCAGAGAAGGCTTCAACCAGCTCTTCATCCTTGAGTTTCTGATCTTTCTTGCCGACGGCGTCTTCGATACCCAGGGCTACAGCCTTGGAGTCGAGATCATCCATGCCTTCCTGAGCCAGGCTTTTGCCCATGTTCAGACCGATGCCATAAGACGCTTTTTGTGCTGGAGTTTTCAGCTCTACGGTGCTGGCCTGCTTATCACAACCTGCGAGTACCAGACCGACCAGGGCAATCGCCGCTGCCAACCGATGCTGTTTCATGCTAATTCCTTGTTCATGCGCCAAAAGGGCAAACGAGTAAAGCCGCGAGCTTATCAGGCCGCCGCGATCAATGGCTACCGGCATGAGAGGGAGAAAAGGCCGATAAGTTCAGGTATCCAAAGGTTTTCCCGGATCGGCACTGGATTGTTCAGTCGCAGTTCAGTTTGTGACTCATCTGTGTAACGCGCAGGTTTGATGCAGAAGACTCACTGCACCGGGCTGACCAACCCGGCAACAGGCCAGCGCTCACTGGTCTGCAACACGCGAAGATGACCGGCACCCGCAACAAGACGGACGTAGTCCTGCGCCCCCATCAAGCCCTCAGCGAGTTGCGCCTGAATGGACTCAGCCCCTGAATACACCCGCGATACGCGCCGCGACAGCTCAAGTTCCTGCTCTGAGTGGCTGGGCGTGTAACTGAGCAACGCGCCATCGAGGGCAGAAAAATAGATTGCCGACATCTCGAACCCATAGCGAATGGGCAAATCCTTGGGACGCTTTGCAGGTTTGTGTCGATAACTGAACACGCGATGCAGGTCATCCGGCTCGAAGAACGGACGCTGCTCGCTGCGCCCGCCTTCCGCGGCCAGATTGGCGGAAGAAAAATACATCCCGTCAATACGGTAACCGGCAGGCAGAGGTGGCCGATAATAAGCATCCGGGTGGAAGACCGAGCAAGGCGCATAGACCGGATTACCCTCTTCAAGAATCGGCTCCGCAATCCGGTACGTCCGTCTCACAGGGTTGAACAGCAGAAAACCGATGACCTGCGAATGAATGCGCGCATCGAGCCTTCCGTGGGCATAACGTGCGGCGTCATCTGCATGCGCGAACTCGCCGCTCAGGCTCAGCGCCTTGGGCGGCCACACTGCCTCGCAGACGGCGGGCGACCTGACAGCCGCCGTATCGGCACCCTCCTTATCAGAGTAAGGCCGCCAGTCGCCGGTCACTTTGCCGACCTTGCCCCACAGGCGGCTGGGCACCACGACCTCCAGACGCCCCGCACGCGCCAGCAGACGAACCACATCACTGGGCATGAGCGTGAGGTTCTGCAGCGCTCTGTGAACCTGACTGAGCGTACTGAGGCTCGGCATGCTTGCCGGGCCGGCTACGCGTTTGAACAGCCGCTTTTCGGCCGCAGAACGGGACACTGTGTACTTGATCAATGACCCGTCAGGCCCGGACAGATAACTCGCCGGGCAGACATCCTGATCATCGATCACTGCATAGATATCACCGACCGAAAAACTGTTCGGATAAGTAGCCCTTTCACTTTCCGACCACTCAGGCAAACCGGCTTCAAGTGCCGGATGAGAGTGGTAGACCGCGTAATCGTTGTGCCCTTGCGGGTAGACCACATAACCCTCCTGATCATTGCGCGGAAACACTTCGTTGGGGTCGAAGCTGAACTCACTGCCGTTCATTGGCTCGGTCGCGACGTACTTGCCGTCGTCACGAACCAGAATGAAACCGCCGTACTCACGGTCTCGCCGGTTGCCGATTCGTTCATGAGCGTAACGAGCCGCATCATCAGGATGATCGAATGCTGCGCTGAGCGCCGGCATGGCGGAGTGTTCTTCGTCACCGACGGATCGCTTGATGCGTTTTGTTCTGAGGTGCATGTTTACAGCTCCTTGAGCCTGACTATAGAGCCATGAGCGTAAGGAAGGCTGAGCCGGCAAGTGACATAGATGAATACGACAGAGGGGATGAATACGACAACAGATCGCCTGAGCGACGCTCATCAACATGAAATTAAAGATAATTTTTAAGCGTTCCGGGATGTGGTTCGATTCGCTGCGTGGGCGAATCTGCCCAAACCCTGCGCCAGCTATCGCGACTGGCAATCAGGGCTCATGCAGTTTGTCGCGTTCAGGAACATGTTTATGCCATCGACCGATCGATTTAGTCTGAAGATCCCTAACGCGCGCCAGCTGGCCGGCTGTGCCGCACTCGCTGCCGCAGTGATGCTGCCGGTCAGCGCGGCCCACGCCGCAAAACCACCCATCGTTGTGACCGAGGGAATCAAGGCTTTCAGGCTGTGCACAGGGCCCGACAACCTGTCTCACGTCATCGAAGGATCGATTGACCAGAAGGTCATGACCGATGTCAGCGCCTTGCACTTCAAGGAAACCCCGGCGCACTCGCAATACGACTGGCACGCCGCGCCAGAAGAGCAATACGTGATCACCCTTTCCGGTACCCTCGAATTTTCCACCACCGGTGGAGAAAATTTTGTGCTGCACCCCGGGGAAGTACTGCTGGCACAGGACACTACAGGCCCAGGCCGTCGCTGGAAGCTGCTTGATGACCAGCCTTGGCGACGCGCCTACATCATCACCAAACCGGGCGAAAAAGCTGCCTTCGTGCCCAAGGCGGGGGCGGCCGACAAAGGGTGCTGATGATTTGACGTCAGTGTCGGGCTTGCTACGGGACAACCCGATCAAGACCGGTAAAACGCCCTGGAAGATAAATCAGGTGCGTGGATCAGCCAGTTCGGAAATCTCGATCAGGTTCAGGTCAGGGTCACGCACATACACCGAGCGGATCGGCCCGGTTGCCCCGGTACGCTCGACCGGACCTTCGACAATGGGCCATTCCTGATCCTGCAGATGCGCTATCACCTCTTCCAGCGCGATGCTGGCGATGAAACATAAATCCAGTGCACCCGGCACAGGCAAGTGGGCCTTGGGCTCGAACTCCTTGCCACGCTCATGAACGTTGATTTTCTGATTGCCAAAGCGAAACGCCAGGCGCCCCTGACGGAAGCGCTCAGGGGTCATACCCAGGACGCGCACGTAGAAATCCTTGCAGGCGTCAACGTCAGTGGTGGTCAGTACAATGTGGTCCAGATGATCAATCACGGGATCAGCTCCGTTTTGGAATGGAGTTCTGCTTACGATAGCAGCCATGCTTTGGATCAGATAATGCCAAGCCGACGCCATTCTTCGCGAGTCGCCGCATCGATACCGTGGGCTTGCAGAACCGCATCGGTGTGCTGACCCAATGTCGGCGCGGGCGATCTTATCTGCCCCGGCGTGTCCTGCAGTTTAGGCACGATACCCGGCACGGTGACGGGCGTGCCATCGTCCAGCGCACTCTGCAGCAACATGTCCCGCGCCTGATAATGTGGATCGCTGGCGATGTCGGCAGCGTCGTAAATCTTGCCTGCAGGGATACGCGCGTCGGTGAGCGCAGCAAGCACATCGTCCAGAGATCGCTCGGCAGTCCACGTCGAAATGGCGGCATCGATGCGCGCCACATGCCTGACCCGGCCGTCGTTGTGTTCAAGCTGGGGATCATTGGCCAAGTCAGGGCGACCGATCTTTTCCATCAGCCGACGGTAGATGCTGTCGCCGTTACCTGCAATCAATGCGTACTTGCCGTCATTGCAGCGGTAGGCGTTGGTCGGTGCAATGCCCGGCAAACTGCTGCCAGCCGGCTCGCGCACCGTATTGAACACTGAGTACTCGGGAATCAGGCTTTCCATCATGTTGAACACTGACTCGTACAGCGCGACGTCTATCTGCTGCCCTTCCCCGGCGTTCTGCTCACGGTGACGCAGGGCCAACAGAATGCCGATCACGCCATGCAACGCTGCCAGCGAGTCACCTATCGATACGCCGACACGTACCGGTGTACGCCCGACCTCACCCGACAGGTGCCGCAAACCGCCCATCGCCTCGCCAATCACGCCAAACCCCGGCCGGTCACGATAAGGGCCGGTCTGCCCGTAGCCCGAAACACGCAGCATGATCAGCTTCGGGTTGAGCGCATGGAGGTCTTCCCAGCTCAGCCCCCAGCCTTCAAGCGTACCGGGACGGAAGTTTTCGACCAGCACATCGGCGTCTCGGATCAGCCGGCGGACCATCTCCTGCGCCTGGGGTTGACGCAGGTCGAGGGTGACCGACTGCTTGTTGCGCGACTGCACCGCCCACCATACGGAGGTGCCGTTGTGCAGCAAACGCCACTTGCGCAGCGGGTCACCGGTCAACGGCGGCTCGACCTTGATGACCTCGGCGCCGAACTCGGCAAGGATCTTCGCCGCAAAAGGTCCGGCTATGAGTTGCCCCAGCTCCACCACCTTGATGCCTTGCAGAGGTAGGTTCATGACACGTCCGTTCTTGTAAGGGAATGGACGAATGATCTGCGCAAATGCGGTGGATGGAAAGCCGGACAGTTGACGAGCTTCAGCTTCCGGCTAAAGCCCCGCCCACGACGAGGCTCACTCGATCAATTGCTGCAAGCCAGCTGAAAACTCATCGAAGAATCACCCGAAGCACCGCGCTTGCCCACCATGAGGCCCAATACATTGACTTCCTCTGCTGTAGCGGCGCCGCCCAACTTGGCGTGACCGTAGAACAGACGCTCATGATCACTGGTATCAATAGACGACACGGAACAGAAGCCAGGAGACTTTTTAAACTGGCCTTCCTTGAACAAGACTTTATAAGTTGCAAAGTAATCTTTCTGGCTGCTGTAACTTACGGACTTGATCCACGGGGACGACTGCGCAACGACATTGCCGTGCTGGTCGATCGTGGCGGTGTGCAGCACTGGCTTGGCCAAAGCACTTACAGACAGGGTCAACGCGGTGATACCCACCCACAAGGTTAAACGACTTTTCATATGCATTCCTTTACTTGATACAGTACCAAGTCGCCAGTATTTGGCAACTTTTTGAGTGTGAGGGATTTGATGTTCAGTAGCCCAACGGCTTGATGCATCAAACTAACCAACTCAGCTAATACCAGCAAAGAGAAGAAATCAAGGGCTAAACAGGCCACATTAATGAATGACTATGCAATTTCAATAAATAAGGAAATAACTTACATCGAGAAAGAAAGAGTCTTACATGATTGAGGATCAAAGCGTGAAGCCATGCACATCGAGGGCGAGCAGAAAGTTTCTGAACGGCGAAAAGCAGAAAGCCCGCACAAGGCGGGCTTTATGTTTGCTTCAAGGAGTTCAAGGGCCTTGAAGCTGAATATGGCGCAGCGGACGGGACTCGAACCCGCGACCCCCGGCGTGACAGGCCGGTATTCTAACCGACTGAACTACCGCTGCGCGTAACACTAAAAGCGAGTTGGTGGGTGATGACGGGATCGAACCGCCGACCCGCTGCTTGTAAGGCAGCTGCTCTCCCAGCTGAGCTAATCACCCTTCACTCTCGGTGTGGCGCGCATTCTACGGAGCGACCTATAGTCTGGCAAGCACTTTTTTAAATAATTTTTATAATCCTTCCAAAGGCTTACAAACGCTCTGTGCAGGGTTGGCCCCAGCGGCTGAGGAGCGAATAATGCCCGCCTTTGTATAGAAAGAGAGATTCACCTCATGTGGTTCAAAAACCTGCTTATCTATCGCCTGACCCAGGACGTGCCTTTCGACGCCGAAGCGCTGGAGACAGCACTGGCGACCAAACCGGCCCGCGCCTGTGCCAGCCAGGAGGTGGCCACCTATGGTTTTGTCGCGCCTTTCGGCAAGGGCGAAGACGCACCATTGGTACACATCAGCCAGGACTTCCTGCTGATCGCTGCACGCAAGGAAGAACGCATTCTGCCGGGCAGCGTCGTACGCGACGCCCTGAAGGAAAAGGTCGACGAGATCGAAGCCGAGCAGATGCGCAAGGTCTACAAAAAAGAGCGCGATCAGCTCAAGGATGAAATCATCCAGGCGTTCCTGCCGCGCGCCTTTATCCGCCGCTCCGCGACCTTCGCCGCCATCGCACCCAGGCAAGGCCTGATTCTGGTCAACGCTTCCAGCCCCAAGCGCGCCGAAGACCTGCTGTCGACCCTGCGTGAAGTGATTGGCTCGTTGCCGGTACGCCCGCTGACCGTCAAGGTTTCGCCAAGTGCGACCATGACCGACTGGGTCAAGACCCAGAAAGCGGCCGACAACTTCTTTGTGCTGGACGAGTGCGAACTGCGCGACACCCACGAAGATGGCGGCATCGTGCGTTGCAAGCGTCAGGACCTGACCAGCGACGAAATCCAGTTGCACCTGAACACCGGCAAGGTCGTCACCCAGCTGTCGCTGGCCTGGCAGGACAAGCTGTCGTTCGTGCTGGATGACAAAATGGTCGTCAAACGCCTGAAGTTCGAAGACCTGCTGCAGGATCAGGCGGAGCAGGACGGCGGTGAAGAGGCACTGGGTCAACTGGACGCCAGCTTCACGCTGATGATGCTGACGTTCGGCGAGTTCCTGCCCGAGTTGTTCGAGGCGCTGGGCGGCGAAGAAATCCCGCAGGGGATCTGATCTCCTAACGCTGCTGCCTGCAACACCGCGCCGTCTTCTCAGACGGCGCATTCATTTCACACCTGATTTTTACAATAAGGAACAGACCATGCGCGCTTTGGCAGCCTTGAGTCGGTTTGTCGGTAATACCTTTGCTTACTGGGTGCTGCTGTTCGCCATCCTCGCATTCATGTTCCCGCAGGTTTTCATCGGCCTGAAAGGCTGGATCGTACCGCTGCTGGGGCTGGTCATGTTCGGCATGGGCCTGACCCTGAAGCTGGAAGACTTTTCCGAGGTGGCGCGTAACCCGTGGCGCGTGGCGCTGGGTGTGGTCGCGCACTTTGTCATCATGCCGGGCGTGGCGTGGTTGCTGTGTCAGGTGTTTCAGCTGCCACCGGAAATCGCCGTAGGGGTGATTCTGGTCGGCTGCTGCCCAAGCGGTACGTCGTCCAATGTCATGGCCTGGCTGGCCAAGGGCGATCTGGCACTGGCTGTCGCGATTGCCGCGGTCACCACCCTGCTCGCCCCTTTGCTGACTCCGACGCTGATCTGGTTGCTGGCGTCGGCCTGGCTGCCAGTGTCATTTCTGGATATGTTCTGGTCGATCCTGCAATTGGTCATGCTGCCCATTTTGCTTGGCGTGGTTGCGCAGCGCCTGCTAGGTGCGCGGGTCCGCTACGCCGTGGACGTGCTGCCGCTGGTTTCGGTGGTGAGTATCGTGATGATCGTTTGCGCGGTGGTCGCCGCCAGCCAGGCGAAAATTGCCGAGTCGGGCCTGCTGATCATGGCGGTGGTGATCCTGCACAATACGTTTGGTTTTCTGCTGGGTTATTTCACCGGCAAGGTTTTCAAGCTGCCATTGGCGCAACGCAAGTCACTGGCGCTGGAAGTCGGCATGCAGAACTCCGGCCTGGGCGCGGCACTGGCCAGCGCACACTTCTCGCCATTGGCGGCGGTGCCGAGTGCGCTGTTCAGTGTCTGGCACAATATTTCCGGTGCGTTGCTGTCGACGTATTTCAGGAAGATGCCGGAGGAAGAGAATACGTCCGCTCGTTGATGCCAGTTGACTGTCGTTCCCACTCCGCGTGGGAATTCTGCGTCATACAGCGGTTCTGTGACATCAGGTGGATTGGGGTTCGGCTCAAGTCATCTTTTCGCCCCTCTGACTATCGTTCCTCACGCTCCGTGGGAATGCAGTTCGTGACGCTCTGCGTCACACGGCGGTTCTGCGGTGTCAGGTGGATCGGGGTTCGGCTCAGGTCACCTTTTCGCCCCTCGGCGACTCACTTTGAGGGACCAAAGTGAGCAAAGTCCCAGCTCCGTTTCCGGCCCGACTTCGTCGGGTTCCTTCGCCCTGACACTGATCCGGCGGTCGCCGCAACGGACCATCCATGGTCCGGTGCGGCCAACTCGGCCTCCTTGCCGAGTTCCCCCCGGATCAGCGCCAGGGCTCAGCCGTCACTTACGCCGCAATCTGCGTTGTCAGGGCCATCGCGATCGAAAAGCACCCGATGGCAGTGGTTGAAGGCCTGGCATGGCATCGTGCCGCGGCTGCTATGGAGCTGAGTATGCAGGTCGAATCCCTTACTGCACTTTCCCTCTCAGCGCTTTCACCTCTTCGCGCACATCCACCGGCGTCGCCACATCGGCGGGTATGGGCGCACCCGCCACCAGCACCACGCGTGACCACAGGCGGCGGAACAGGGTCTTGCTCGGGTCACGGCTGAAGAAGCTGCCCCACAGGCCTTGCAGTGCCAGCGGAATGACCGGCACCGGGGTTTGCTCGATGATGCGGCTCATGCCGTTCTTGAAGCCGTTGATCTCGCCGTCGGTGGTCAGTTTGCCTTCAGGGAAGATGCACACCAGCTCGCCTTCCGCGAGGTACTGGGCGATACGTTTGAACGACTGTTCGTAGATTTGCATGTCTTCGTTGCGCCCGGCAATCGGGATGGTCCCGGCGGTGCGGAAGATGAAGTTGAGCACCGGCAGCTGGTAGATCTTGTAATACATCACAAAGCGGATCGGTCGCCGCACCGCACCGGCAATCAGCAATGCATCGACAAAGGACACATGGTTGCAGACCAGCAATGCCGCGCCCTCGTCAGGTATCCGGTTCAAATCCCGGTGCTCGACGCGGTACATGGAATGGCCCAGCAGCCAGATCATGAAGCGCATGGTGAACTCGGGGACGATCTTGAAGATGTAGATATTCACCGCGATGTTCATCAGCGATATCGCCAGGAACAGCTGCGGAATCGACAGTTTGGCGAAGCTCAGCAACAGGATCGAAACAATCGCCGAAACCACCATGAACAGCGCGTTGAGGATGTTGTTGGCGGCGATGACCCGTGAGCGCTCTTTCACCGGCGTACGGGACTGGATCAGCGCATACAGCGGCACGATGTAGAAGCCACCGAACACGCCGATGCCCAGAATGTCGAACAGCACCAGCCAGCCCTGCCCGTAGGAAAGGATCGCCAGCCAGTCATTGGCCTGCACGTTCTGCGGGAAACCACCGGAATGCCACCACAGCAACAGACCAAAGATTGTCAGGCCCATCGAGCCGAACGGCACCAGCCCGATCTCGACTTTATGCCCGGACAACCGCTCGCACAGCAGCGAGCCCAGTGCGATACCGACAGAGAACACCGTCAGGATCAGCGTGACGACTGTTTCGTCACCGTACATCCACTCTTTGGCGTAAGCCGGAATCTGCGTGAGGTAGATCGCACCGACAAACCAGAACCAGGAGTTGCCGACAATCGAACGCGAAACGGCGGGCGTTTGCCCCAGCCCCATGCGCAGGGTTGCCCAGGACTGGGTGAAAATGTTCCAGTTGAGCTTCATTTCCGGCGAAGCGGCAGCGGCGTTCGGAATACCAAAACTGGCCACAAAACCAAGACACGCGACCAGCACAATCGCCGCCGACACTATCCAGCCGTAGTGAGAGGAGGACATCATCACCCCGGCACTGATGGTGCCGGCAAGGATCGCCAGAAAAGTCCCCATCTCGACCAGCGCGTTGCCGCCGACCAGCTCAGTCTCGCGCAGGTGCTGCGGCAGAATCGAATATTTGACCGGTCCGAACAGCGCAGAGTGCGTGCCCATGGCGAACAGTGCGGCCAGCATCAACTCCAGATGATTGAACAGAAAGCCCGCAGCCCCGACCGCCATGACGACGATCTCTGCGAACTTGATAATGCGGATCAGCTTGTCCTTGGGGTACTTCTCGCCGAACTGCCCGGCCAGCGCCGAGAACAGAAAGAACGGCAGAATGAACAGCAAAGCGCACAGATTGACGTAGATAGAGCGATCACCATCGATGCTCAGCTTGTAAAGGACCGCAAGAATCAACGACTGCTTGAAGATATTGTCATTGAACGCCCCGAGGGACTGCGTGATAAAAAAAGGCAGGAAACGACGTTTCCCGAGCAAGCTGAATTGTGACTGTTGGCTCATCGTCCGTGGTCCTGAGAGGCTGGGGCGAACTGACGCAACCGCCAATCCGAGGCACATTGAAGACGTAACGACAGCGAATGTCGATAGGACATTTCTTTTTACACACTACGCCGCACTGATCTTCTTTGCAGACGCCTTTGACAAGGCCGCTGCGACACCCCGCCACGCTCGACCTTGGTCGACAAAGACGAACCGAGTGCATCGTGCGAGACTGCGCGCTATTGATACGGTGTGGAATTCGATATGTCGCTGTCCAGCGGGCTGATTGCGGCCGTTGCCTTGTCCTATATGGCCATCATGTTCGCGATCGCTTTCTATGGCGACCGCTACAGCGCATCGCTGCGCCCGACCATGCGCGCCTGGGTGTACAGCCTGTCGCTGGCCGTCTATTGCACCAGTTGGACGTTTTTCGGCGCGGTGGGTCAGGCCGCCGAACAGTTGTGGTCGTTCCTGCCGATTTATCTGGGGCCGATTGTGCTGATGGTGCTGGCGCCCTGGGTGCTGCAAAAGATGGTGCTGATCAGCAAGCAGGAAAACATCACCTCCATTGCTGACTTCATCGCGGCGCGCTATGGCAAGTCCCAGTCTCTGGCGGTGATGGTGGCGCTGATCTGCCTGATCGGCATGCTGCCGTATATCGCCCTGCAGTTGAAAGGCATCGTGCTGGGCGTGAATATTTTGATCGGTGCGGTGGCGGACTCCACCGGCACCCGCGCCCAGGATACGGCGCTGGTGGTGTCGCTGATTCTGGCGCTGTTCACCATCGTCTTCGGTGCGCGCAACCTGGACGTCACCGAACACCATCGTGGCATGGTTCTGGCCATCGCCTTTGAAGCGCTGGTCAAGTTGTTCGCGTTCATGGCGGTTGGCGTGTTCGTCACGTTCGGTCTGTATGACGGCTTCGATGATCTGTTCAATCAGGCCAAACTCGCGCCGCGTCTTGAGGAATACTGGCAAGACACGATCAACTGGCCGTCGATGTTCGTGCAGACCGGCGTGGCAATGATGGCCATCGTCTGCCTGCCGCGGCAGTTTCACGTCACAGTGGTCGAAAACATCGAGCCTCAGGACCTCAATCTGGCGAAGTGGGTGTTTCCTGCCTACCTGGCGCTGGCGGCATTGTTCGTGGTGCCGATAGCGCTGGCCGGGCAAATGTTGTTGCCTGCCTCCATGCTGCCCGATTCGTTCGTGATCAGCCTTCCGCTGGCGCATGCTCACCCGTCACTGGCGCTGCTGGCCTTTATTGGTGGAGCTTCGGCGGCAACCGGCATGGTGATTGTGGCCTGCGTGGCGCTGTCGACAATGATTTCCAACGACATGCTGCTGCCGTGGCTGCTGCGCCGCAAGAACACCGAACGGCCGTTTGAAGCGTTTCGTTACTGGATGCTCTCGGTAAGGCGCATCAGCATTGTGATGATCCTGCTGCTGGCCTATGTCAGTTACCGGATGCTGGGCTCGACCGCGAGCCTGGCCACCATCGGCCAGATCGCCTTTGCCGCGATCACTCAACTGGCACCGGCCATGTTCGGCGCGCTGTACTGGAAGCAGGCCAATCGTCGTGGCGTGTTTGCGGGGCTGGCGGCAGGGATATTCATCTGGTTCTACACCCTCGTGCTGCCGGTGGCAGCGCATGGCATGGGCTGGTCGCTGAGCACTTTTCCGCTGCTGGAATGGCTGCACAGCAACCCGTTCGACTTGCCCATTTCGCCCATGACGCAAGGCGTGGTGCTGTCGATGGCCGGTAACTGCACGCTGTTCGCCTGGGTGTCGATGTTGTCGCGCACCCGCGTTTCCGAGCACTGGCAGGCGGGTCGCTTCATCGGTCAGGAAACCCAGGGCCGTGACTACAGCCGCCCGCTACTGTCGGTGCAAATCGAAGACCTGCTGAGCCTTTCGGCACGCTTCGTCGGTGAAGACCGGGCACGCCAGAGCTTTATTCGCTTCGCCTACCGGCAGGGCAAGGGCTTCAACCCCAGCCTCAATGCCGACGGTGAATGGATCGCGCACACCGAACGCCTGCTGGCGGGCGTACTGGGCACGTCGTCGACCCGCGCCGTGGTCAAGGCGGCCATCGAAGGCCGTGACATGCAACTTGAAGACGTGGTGCGCATCGCCGATGAGGCTTCCGAAGTCCTGCAATTCAACCGTGCATTGCTGCAAGGCGCCATCGAGAACATTACCCAGGGCATAAGTGTGGTCGATCAGTCGTTGCGGCTGGTGGCCTGGAATCGTCGTTATCTGGAACTGTTCAATTACCCCGAAGGCCTGATCAGCGTTGGTCGGCCGATTGCCGACATCATTCGCTATAACGCCGAGCGCGGGCTGTGCGGGCCTGGGGAGGCGGAAGTTCACGTGGCGCGGCGCCTGCACTGGATGCGCCAGGGCCGTGCTCATACTTCCGAACGCCTGTTCCCCAATGGTCAGGTAATTGAACTGATCGGCAACCCGATGCCGGGCGGCGGCTTTGTCATGAGCTTCACCGACATTACCGAGTTCCGCGCAGCGGAGCAGGCGCTCAAAGGCGTCAATGAGAGCCTTGAACAGCGCGTGGCCGCCCGTACCCACGAGCTGTCGCAGCTCAATCAGGCGCTGACCGAAGCAAAGGGCACTGCCGAAGCGGCCAATGAATCGAAAACCCGTTTTCTGGCAGCGGTCAGCCATGACCTGATGCAGCCGTTGAATGCGGCACGGCTGTTTTCCGCTGCGCTGTCGCATCAGCAGGACGACATTTCCAGTGAAGCGCAGCAACTGGTGCAGCACCTGGACAGCTCGCTGCGTTCTGCCGAGGACCTGATCAGCGACCTGCTGGATATATCCCGCCTGGAAAACGGCAAGATCACCCCGGACTGCCAGCCATTTTCGCTCAACGTGTTGTATGACACGCTGGGTGCCGAGTTCAAGGCGCTGGCTCAGGAGCAGGGTTTGAAATTCCGCGTGCGGGGCAGCTCGCTGCGCATCGACAGTGACATCAAGCTGCTGCGTCGGATCCTGCAGAACTTCCTTACCAACGCCTTCCGCTATGCCAAAGGACCGATTCTGCTGGGCGTCAGGCGTTGCGGCGACAGCCTGAGCCTTGAAGTCTGGGACCGTGGGCCGGGGATTCCCGAAGACAAGCGCAAAGTGATATTCGAGGAGTTCAAGCGCCTCGACAGCCACAAGACCCATGCAGCCAAGGGGCTGGGCCTGGGGCTGGCGATTGCCGATGGCTTGTGCCGCATTCTCGAGCACCCGTTGCAGGTGCGCTCCTGGACCGGCAAGGGCAGCGTGTTCAGCGTGCGGGTGCCGCTGGCCGCCGCGCAGGCACCGATGCCGGTACTGCAGACCGAAGTCAGCCGACCCGCACTGAACGGTACGCAAGTGCTGTGCATCGACAACGAAGACAGCATCCTGATCGGCATGAACAGCCTGCTGACTCGCTGGGGCTGCCAGGTCTGGACCGCCCGCAATCGTCAGGAGTGCGAAGCGCTGCTGAACAATGGCGTGCGGCCACAGATTGCGCTGGTGGATTACCACCTCGATGAGGGTGAAACCGGCACAGAACTGATGGCCTGGCTACGCACCCGTCTGGGTCAACCGGTGCCGGGCGTGTTGATCAGCGCCGACGGCAGGCCGGAGCTGATTGCTCAGGTGCATGCCGCCGGGCTCGATTACCTGCCCAAGCCGGTCAAGCCAGCAGCGCTGCGAGCACTGTTGAGCCGGCATGTGAATCTGGACTGAGAAAGGGCTTACGGTTGTTCGCCGGGACAGCGAACAACCGCATCAAAGCTGCTACTTAACCAAACAACCAGTAACCCAGCAATGTCAGCACCACCACGGCCAGCACCGGGCGCAAGACGCGATAGGCCTTGGGGTTGGCGCGCTTGAACTGTTTGACCTTGCCACTGAAACCGTCGCTGAAACGCTTGCTGAACGCATACGCCTGATTGATCCCGCCGACACGCTCGTCATCCAGATTCTGCGGTGCCGTCGCGCGCCCCAGAAAGGCGCTGACGCTGCGGTTTATCCGGGTCATGAAGCGGTTGGTGAGCGGACGCTCGATGTCGCAGAACAGAATCACCCGGGTCTGGGTGGTTTCATTCTTGACCCAGTGCACGTAGGTCTCATCGAACATGACGTCCTCACCGTCGCGCCAGGCGTACTCCTTGCCATCGACAAAGATCCGGCAGGCATCGGAGTTCGGGGTAGACAGGCCCAGGTGATAACGCAGGGAGCCGGCAAACGGATCGCGGTGCGGGTTGAGGTGGCTATCGCCTGGCAACAAGGCAAACATTGCACCCTTCACGTTGGGAATACTGTTGACCAGTTCGACGGTCTTGGGACACAGCGCTTCGGCAGACGGCAATGCCTTGTCATACCATTTCAGGTAGAAACGCTTCCAGCCCTTCTTGAAGAACGAACCGAAACCGGCGTCGTTGTTTTTTTCGGCCGCACGAATATAGCCTTCATCGAACAGGTGCATGGCTTCGTCGCGGATGGCTTCCCAGTTGTCCTTGAGGATATCCAGCTCAGGAAACTTGCTGCGGTCCAGATACGGCTCGGACGGTACGCGGGAAAACAGATACATCAGGGCGTTGTAAGGCGCGAACAATGCCGAATGATTGACGAACTGCCGCAACAGGGGCAAACGAGCCCGACCGCGCAAGTGAACGTAAAGCGTGCTGCCGAGGAACAGCATCAGGATCGATGCCTTGGCAACAAATGAAAAGGTCATGAAGCTCTCCTTGAAGCAGGCAGATAACGCCAAACGTCACGCGGGCAGTACTGATGCAGGATTCTGAATAGGGGGCCACAAGCGCCGGGCGAACAGAGAGAATCGTCCAGCGTCTGGCAAGGTGGCCATCATAAACCCTTGCGCTGCCCGCATGAAGTACACAGGTGCGAAGATGTGTTACTGCGATAGCTCCTGGTCAGTGAAAAGATCGCTGAACAGCATGCTCGACAGGTAACGCTCGCCGGAGTCTGGGAGAATAACGACGATAGTCTTGCCCTGCATTTCCGGCTTTTCAGCCAGACGAACGGCAGCCGCCATTGCTGCGCCGCAGGAGATTCCGCACAGGATGCCCTCTTCCTGCATCAAGCGCCTGGCCATCGCCTTGGACTCATCGTCGGTGACGCGTTCTACCCGGTCAACAATCGACAGGTCGAGGTTTTTCGGAATGAAGCCCGCGCCGATGCCCTGAATCTTGTGCGGAGCAGGCGTGATTTCTTCACCGGCCATGGCTTGGGTGATGATCGGCGAACTGTCGGGTTCTACCGCGACCGACAGGATCGGCTTACCCGCTGTGTGCTTGATATATCGGGAAATACCGGTGATAGTCCCGCCCGTCCCGACGCCGGCTACCAGCACGTCGATGGTGCCGTCGGTATCAGCCCAGATTTCGGGGCCGGTCGTTTTCTCGTGGATGGCCGGGTTGGCCGGGTTGTCGAATTGGGCAGGCATGAAAAATGTCTCGGGATCGCCAGCCAGCAACTCTTCGGCCTTGGCAATCGCGCCTTTCATCCCCTTGGCTGGCTCGGTCAACACCAATTCAGCCCCCAGCGCCTTGAGCACCTTGCGACGTTCTATGCTCATGGAAGCGGGCATGGTCAGCATCAGTTTGTAACCGCGAGCGGCGGCAACGAATGCCAGACCGATCCCGGTGTTGCCAGAGGTGGGTTCGACAATGGTCATGCCGGGCTTGAGCCTGCCGCTGGCTTCAGCGTCCCAGATCATGTTGGCGCCGATCCGACACTTGACGGAATAGCCCGGATTACGCCCTTCGATCTTGGCCAGAATGGTGACACCGCGCGGCGCGATACGGTTGATCTGCACCAGCGGTGTGTTCCCGATGGAATGGGCGTTATCAGCGTAGATACGGCTCATGAGGGTGTCCTTGTGCACATCGGTTAAAGAACCAAAGCCTATGCCGCCAGCCTTTGGGCGTCCAGTCTGACCGAACGGATGCCCGCGCGTGCAGTCAATCCTTTCATTGAAACAGGAGACTCGTGTCATGAAACGTCGCTACAGCTGGCCGCTATGGACGCTGGCCGCTCTGGTCGTGCTGCTGATCGCTATCAATATCGCCCTGCCCTACGTGGTACGCGACTATCTCAACGACAAGCTGGCAGACATGGGCGAGTACCGGGGCGAGGTGACCGACGTGGATCTGGCACTGTGGCGAGGCGCCTACCGGATCAAGGGCCTGAAAATCGTCAAGACCGACGGCAAGGTTCCGGTGCCGTTCTTCGACGCGCCGATGATCGAGCTGGCCGTCAGCTGGCATTCGCTCTGGTATGACCATGCCGTAGTGGCAAAGGCACTGTTCACCAACCCGCAGATCAACTTTGTCGACGGTGGCAACAACAAGCAGGCCTCGCAGACCGGTCAGGGCACTGACTGGCGTACCCAGATGAACAAGCTGTTGCCCATTACCCTCAACGAACTGCGGATCGACAATGGGCGCATCACCTTCAACAATTTCAACTCCACGCCCAAGGTGAAAATCGAGGCGGATCAGGTCAATGCCAGCTTTTATAACCTGACCAATGTGGTGAACGTCGAGGGCAACCGCGATGCCGAGTTCAAAGGCAAGGCGCGCTTGCTGGGCCATGCCGATCTGGAAAGCACGGCCAGGTTCGACCCGTTCAGCAATTTCGAGGACTTTGACTTCCGCCTTCGGGCTACCGGCATTCAGCTCAAGAAGCTCAATGACTTCTCTTCGGCCTACGCCAAATTCGACTTCAATGCCGGTGACGGCGACGTCGTGATCGAGGCGCAAGCCAACAAAGGCCAGCTCAGCGGCTACATTAAACCGCTGTTGCGAAATGTCGATGTGTTCAATTGGCAGCAGGATGTGCAAAACAAGGACAAAGGCGTCTTCCGCTCGATCTGGGAAGCGCTGGTCGGCACCAGCGAAACAGTGCTGAAAAACCAGCGCGAAAACCAGTTCGCCACCCGAGTCGACCTGAGCGGCAGCGTCCACCAGCAGGACATCAGCGGCTTCCAGGCGTTTCTGCAGATTCTGCGCAATGCGTTCGTGCAGGCGTTCAATGCGCGGTATGAGAGCAGTAAGGGGGGCTAGTGGTTTTCTCAAACGCGCCAACTGATGAAAACCCACTTGTTTTCATCGGGGCGGCGTTGACTTAACTGCAGGAAACCAAAGTATCCGCGCCTATCTGGATGTCCAGTTCAGGCCATTCGACGCTCCAGCCGTACGCGAACAGTATCGCCAAAATCAGCCATACCAGAAGCAGCGTTACAATTTTTACCCGGTCACAGCGTGACGCACCATTCAAGAACTGAATAAGGCGCCTGCATTCACAGTCGTCCGGCAGCCACGTTATAGTCCGCGCATCTCCTGCCCCTGTTACGTTGTCAGCGCCGACAGGCTGGGCATTCCCAAACGATAAGGATTGATCATGAAGTTCGAAGGCACCCCGGCATACGTCGCCACTGACGATCTCAAGCTGGCAGTCAACGCGGCGATCACGCTGGAGCGCCCACTGCTGGTAAAAGGTGAGCCCGGCACCGGCAAGACCATGCTGGCCGAGCAACTGGCCGAGTCCTTCGGCGCACGGTTGATCACCTGGCATATCAAGTCCACCACCAAGGCGCATCAGGGCCTCTACGAATACGATGCCGTGAGCCGTCTGCGCGACTCGCAACTGGGCGTCGACAAGGTCCACGATGTGCGCAATTACCTTAAAAAAGGCAAGCTGTGGGAGGCGTTCGAGTCCGATGAGCGGGTGATTCTGCTGATCGACGAGATCGACAAGGCCGACATCGAGTTCCCCAACGACCTGTTGCAGGAACTCGACAAGATGGAGTTCTACGTTTACGAAATCGATGAAACGATCAAAGCCAAAAAGCGCCCGATCATCATCATTACCTCCAATAACGAGAAGGAATTGCCGGACGCCTTCCTGCGTCGCTGCTTCTTCCACTACATCGCCTTCCCGGACCGGGCAACTCTGCAGCGCATCGTCGATGTGCATTACCCGAACATCAAGAAAGACCTGGTCAGCGAAGCACTGGACGTCTTTTTCGACGTGCGCAAAGTGCCCGGCCTGAAAAAGAAGCCCTCGACGTCCGAACTGGTGGACTGGCTGAAACTGCTGATGGCCGACAACATCGGTGAAGCGGTGCTGCGCGAGCGCGATCCGACCAAGGCGATACCGCCGCTGGCCGGGGCGCTGATCAAGAACGAGCAGGACGTGCACCTGCTGGAACGCCTGGCCTTCATGAGCCGTCGCGGCAATCGTTGATCGTCTTTATCCACCCTGCCACGTAAAAGGGCGACAGCCATGCTGCTCAACCTGTTCAACGAAATGCGCGCGGCCAAGGTGCCGGTGTCTCTGCGTGAACTGCTGGACCTGATCAATGCCCTGAAACAGCGGGTTATCTTTGCCGACATCGATGAGTTCTACTTTCTTGCACGCACGATTCTGGTCAAGGACGAGCGCCATTTCGACAAGTTCGACCGCGCCTTCGGTGCCTACTTCAACGGTCTGGAAAAGCTCGACGATCACTTGCAGGCGCTGATCCCGGAAGACTGGCTGCGCAAGGAATTCGAGCGCTCGCTGAGCGACGAAGAGCGCGCGCAAATCCAGTCGCTGGGTGGCCTGGACAAGCTTATCGATGAGTTCAAGAAGCGCCTGGAGGAGCAGAAGGAACGCCACGCCGGTGGCAACAAGTGGATCGGCACCGGCGGCACCAGCCCGTTCGGCTCGGGCGGTTATAACCCGGAAGGCATTCGCGTCGGCGACGCCGGGGAACGCAAGGGCAAGGCGGTCAAGGTCTGGGATCAGCGCGAGTACAAGAATCTGGACGATCAGGTTGACCTGGGTACACGCAACATCAAGGTCGCCCTGCGGCGGCTGCGCAAGTTTGCCCGCCAGGGGGCGGCAGACGAACTGGATATCGACGGCACCATCGACCACACCGCACGCGATGCCGGCCTGCTGAATATTCAGATGCGCCCCGAGCGGCGCAACACCATCAAGTTATTGTTGCTGTTCGACATCGGCGGCTCGATGGATTCGCACGTCAAGGTCTGTGAAGAGCTGTTCTCGGCCTGCAAGACCGAGTTCAAGCACATGGAGTACTTCTACTTTCATAATTTCATCTATGAAACCGTGTGGAAGAACAACCTGCGCCGTGGCTCGGAGCGCACCGCCACCCAGGATTTGCTGCACAAGTACGGCGCGGACTACAAAGTGATTTTTATTGGCGACGCGTCGATGGCACCTTACGAAATCACCCAGCCCGGCGGCAGCGTCGAACACTGGAATGAAGAAGCAGGCTATGTGTGGATGCAACGCTTCATGGCCAAGTTCAAGAAAGTCATCTGGATCAATCCCTACCCCAAGGACGCCTGGGACTACACCACGTCCACCCATATTGTGCGCGACTTGATTGAGCAACACATGTACCCGTTGACTCTGCAAGGTCTGGAAGACGGTATGCGCTACCTGGCGAAGTGAACCAGGCGTGCGTCCAATAACGTATAAGCCGGTCATCGACTGGCCCGTACGACCCGACCACCAGCACGAACATTCCAGAACCCCGAACTACGCTGACAGTTCCAGACCACCAATCAGACGGAGATGTGCTGATTGAGTAGATAGTGTTGCAGTTACTCCATCGTTTTGCCTGAGCAACCGTCGCGACTTCGCGGGTTACTTATGAACGAAACGCTCGGGATCATGCAGCCTTATTTCTTTCCCTACATCGGTTACTTCCAGCTCATTGCAGCCGTTGAGCGCGGGATTGTCTTTGACATCGTCAAATACAAACGCAAAAGCTGGATGAACCGCAATCGGGTACTGGACAGTAAAGGCGACTGGCAATACATCAACGTTCCGGTCTGTGCCCGCGAGGGCGCATTGATCAAGGACGCAACCCTTATCGACCTGGCCAGAGCTCACCAGCGAATCAGGAGCCAGCTTGAGCACTATCGAAGCAAGGCACCCTACTTTCGGGAAACCTTGCAGTTGGTTGACCAGACACTGGGCACACCCTCCACCCACCTGAGTGAACTCAACACGCGCGGCCTGCGGGTGGTCTGCGACTATCTGGGCATGAGCTTTGACTGGCAAAGTTGTGCGGCAATGAACCTTGACCTGCCGCCCATTGAACATGCAGGCCAGTGGGCACTTGAAATAAGCACCGTGCTGGAGGCTCGTCAGTACGTTAATGCCACAGGTGGACGTGACATTTTCACGCCGGCTGACTGGCAGGCAAGAGGCATTGAATTGAGGTTTCTCGAACCGGCGTCATTCAGTTATTCCACAGCCCCCATGAACTATGTCGAGAACCTTTCGATTATCGATGTGCTGATGTGGAACGCGCCTCAAACAGTGCTTGCCTATCTGCGCGATGAAACACGGACGGTCATATAAGCCGTCCGGGTGACAACAGCCTTTACCTGCAATCAGCGCCAGTCGCGCTCAAGCTGTGGCTTGCGCCGACCGCCGTGAACGACCCAGCCGAGCAACAGTACAAAGCTTTCGATCACCAGTGCCAGCAGCAGTGCACTGATAATGCCCCAGGCAATGACCTCGGGTGCCAGCAACACCTGCCACGTATAGCCGTTGAACGTTTCACGGCGAATATCCGGGTCGGAAGACGTGGCGACGTACAGGGCCTTGGAATACCAAGGGCCTTGAAGTCCGAGCCACTGGCGCTCAAGAATATGAGTACGGTTCATCAACGTATCGATGTTGTCCGCATCAGCTCGAAAAACAGGGTCTTCGCTGCTGCGATAGTGCTGGATCAACGCCTGTATATCGCCTTTGAAGAACTGCTGCGCAGTCGCGGTATAGCCTTTGACCGCCTGTTGCGCCTCGATCAGGTGCGCTTCGACGCGCTTGCTGTAATCACTGATGAAACCGGGAACCTGTACCCCGAACAGCAGGCCCGTTGTGAACAGGACCAATCGCAGATAACTTCGCAGCATCAATATCCCTCTTCTTTTTTTATCCTGTATGCCCGTGAAGGCGCCTTTACTGCGCCGCCGTTTCGACCGAACCACTCGCCACGCACTCACCCTTGCGCCACAGGCTCCACTGGCCCGGCTCGTAGCGGTTCCAGTTTTCGTTCTCGGTCAAAGGTTCGGTGGCAATAACTGTGACCACGTCGTGCGGCGTTGTTTCTGCCTGAAAATCGACAATCACGTCGACATCTTTCAACCTTGCCGGCCCGAACGGCGCGCGGCGGGTGATCTGCACCAGTTTGGTACTGCAAAAGCAGAACAACCAGTCACCGTCGCTCAACAGGCAGTTGAACACGCCTTTACTACGGTATTCGGTGCAGGCCTGTATCAGTGAGGGCAGTAATTGTTCGACTTCAACCGGCTCGGGAAAGGCTTCACGAACGCGATTGAGCAGGTCGCAGAATGCCGCTTCGCTGTCGGTATCGCCCACCGGCCGATAAAACGTGGCAGCGGGGGCGAAATCCGCCAGTTGGCCGTTGTGTGCAAAGCACCAGTTGCGGCCCCAGAGTTCACGCACGAAAGGATGGGTGTTGGACAGGCAGACCTTGCCGACGTTGGCCTGGCGGATATGGCCAATCACCACTTCGCTCTTGATGGGATAACGCTGCACCAACTGCGCGACTTCTGACTCGCTGCTGGCGGCCGGGTCCTGAAACAGGCGCAGGCCACGGCCCTCGTAGAAGGCAATGCCCCAGCCGTCGCGGTGCGGGCCGGTACGTCCGCCCCGCTGCATAAGCCCGGTAAAGCTGAAAACGATATCGGTCGGGACATTGGCGCTCATGCCCAATAATTCACACATGCTCAGGTTCTCGCTTCAAGACGTTTTGCGGCAGGTCGCGTGCCGCACGCGGCGGCACATACCAACGAAGCGGGGTCTACAGTCGCGGCTCTACCCGCGCACCTCTGACCGGAGGGACAGGTGCCGTGGTCTTGCGGGCGTAACGATCGTCATCGGCGAACGGCTCGTCAGCGGGGTCTGTTTCAACAGGCTGCGCGACCGGCTGAGGCTGACGCGCCTTACGGTTGCGCTCGATCGGCCAGCGGATGAGCACGAACAGCAAGTACGCACCGAAGGCGAACATGCCGTACATGGCCAGGTCCGACACAGCGGTCCAGACATTGCTGCCAACCTTGAACATCAGGTCAAGTGCACTCACAGCCACTGCCGGCGCCATCAAGTCCTTGACGGGGTCAACCATGGTCGGCGTAAACAGCAACACCGCGACCGCCACCCGCAATGGTTCCTTGAGATAACGCCACATCCAGCGGGTCATCAGGAACCATACCAGCAGGCAACCCAACGCAGCGAAGGCGTAGACGCTCCAGGCGATCAGATAGTCGTTTTCGGTCATGACGTCCGTGGAAAGGCAGGTAAAGAGGCGCTTATGATAACGGCTTTTGCCTGACGCGGCTTGCCTCGCTTCAGTAATCAGTTCAGCGTGTACCGATATTTTCCGGTTTGATGCCTTTACAGAGAGCCCAGCATGTCCTTTTCGAATGCAACCTCCAGCGCCCCGATTGCTCGCAAGGCCGACGGTCCCGACCCTTACGCCTGGCTGCAGAATCGCGATACCGACGAGGTGCTCGACTACCTCAAGGCTGAAAACGCCTGGCAAGAACAGCAACTGGCGGATCAGACCGGGCTGCGCGAAAGCCTGTTTCAGGAGATCAAGGGCCGCATTCTTGAAACCGACCTGTCACTGCCCTCCCCTTGGGGTCCGTACCTGTACTACACGCGCACCGCCGAAGGTGACGAGTACGCCCGGCACTACCGTTGCCCGCGTCCGGCCGACGACTCCAACACGGTGGATGAAAGCCGCGAAGAACTGCTCCTGGACCCGAACGCAATGGCCGATGGCGGCTTCTTTTCGCTGGGCGCGTTCAGTATCAGCCCCGATCATCAGCGTCTGGCTTACAGCCTGGACACAAGTGGCGACGAGGTGTATCAGCTTTACGTCAAGGAACTGAGCACCGGTCAGATCAGCAGCCTGCCGTTTGAAGACTGTGACGGCAGCATGACCTGGGCTAACGACAGCCAGACCCTGTTTTTCGGCGAGCTGGACGAAACCCATCGCCCCGGCAGGCTGCATCGCCACAGGCTTGGCGAGGCCTCGGCCGAGTTGGTGTTCGACGAGCCGGACGGTCGATTCTTCCTGCATTGCTTCCGTACCAGCTCCGAGCGTCAACTGGTCATTCTGCTCAATAGCAAGACCACCAGTGAAGCCTGGGTACTGGACGCCGATCATCCCGAGCAGGCTTTTACCTGCCTGGCGCCGCGCGTTGAAGGCCACGAATATTATCCGGACCACGGCCTGCTCGAGGGCGTCTGGAGCTGGTTCATTCGCAGCAACCAGAGCGGCATCAACTTCGCGCTGTATCACGCAGCGGAAAAAACCGGCGGCGTTCCGGGTCGCGATGACTGGCACACGCTGGTGGCGCACGACGAACAGGTGATGCTTGAAGGCCTGAGCCTCAACGCCAGGGGCTTGAGCCTGAGCCTGCGCGAAGGTGGCTTGCCGATCATCGAAGTGCGCCCGCAAGGTCTGTCTGCCTATCGCGTGCAGTTGCCAGATGCTGCCTACAGCCTTTATGTGCAGGACACGCTGGAGTTCGACAGCGACAGGATTCGTCTGCGCTATCAGTCGTTGAACCGCCCCGCGCAGGTACGCCAACTCACCCTGGCCACTGGCGAGCAAGTGGTGCTCAAAGAAACGCCAGTGCTGGGCACGTTCGACGCCGATGCCTACGTCAGCCAGCGGTTGTGGGCCACGGCCAGCGACGGCACGCAGGTGCCGATCAGCCTGGTGGTCAAGCGCGAGCTGGTCGGCAAGGCGACCCCGCTGTACCTGTATGGCTACGGTGCCTACGGCGAGAGCCTGGACCCGTGGTTTTCCCACGCGCGCCTGAGCCTGCTTGACCGTGGCGTGGCCTTTGCCATCGCGCATGTGCGTGGCGGCGGCGAACTGGGGGAGGCCTGGTATCGCGACGGCAAACAGGAACACAAACAGAACACCTTCGGCGATTTCATTGCCTGCGCCGAACATGTGATCGCCCAAGGCCTGACCAGCGCCGAACAACTGGTAATCAGCGGTGGCAGCGCCGGTGGCCTGTTGATCGGTGCGGTACTCAACCAGCGCCCGGAGCTGTTCAAGGCGGCGATTGCCGAAGTGCCGTTTTTGGACGTGCTGAACACCATGCTCGACCCGGACCTGCCGCTAACCGTCACCGAGTACGACGAATGGGGCAATCCGCAGGAACCGGACGTTTATGAGCGCATCAAGGCTTACGCGCCTTATGAGAACGTCAGTGCTCAGGCGTACCCGGCCATGCTGGTCATCGCCGGTTACAACGACAGCCGCGTGCAGTACTGGGAAGCCGCCAAATGGGTCGCCCGCCTGCGCGATCGCAAGACGGACGACAATCTGCTGCTGCTCAAGACCGAACTGGGTGCCGGGCACGGTGGCATGAGTGGTCGTTATCAGGGCTTGCGTGATGTGGCACTGGAGTACGCTTTTATCTTCAAGGTATTGCAGATAGCCTGATGAACTTGGTGTGAAACACCTGTCTTAATAGCATCGGGGGGCACGGATCTGCCCTCCTTCGTCACCGGATTACAAGAACAGACCATGTCAGAACCCCTGTCCAACCTGAACCACGCCATACGCGACATGCTGCTGGACTGCGGCCTGTTCGACACCTTGCTGCCCGGTGACTTTGTCACTGTGGCCGGGTACTTCAGCATCACCGATATCGAAAAAGGCGAAACCATCTTTGCCGAAGGCGATGCCGGGACCTTCATGTGCATCATCCATCAGGGCAGCGTATCGGTGCAGAAACTGGCCGGTGACGGTCAACAGGTGGAGATCGCCGTGCTGCGCCGCGGACGTGCATTCGGGGAGATGGCCGTACTGGATGGCGAACGTCGCTCGGCCAGCTGTATTGCGGCCACCAGTTGCCAGTTACTGAATCTGGGGCGCGACTCGCTGGACAAGATGCTCGACGATGCGCCGAAAATCGCCGCCAAGATCATTCGCGCCCTGGCCATCTCGCTGTCCAAGCGCTTGCGCATGGTCGACGGCCAATTACTTTCGCAGCAGGTGTGAGTTTGCCCATCTGGCGCTAAACTTGCCCCATTCCGCTTTCAATGCGCACACGCACAGGTGACACCATGAGCACGGCCAACCCTCCTTCCCATACTGCCAAGCTGGACCGCATTCTGGCCGACGCCCAGCGCGACCGCGAAATGGGTTACCGCGACAAGGCATTGCGCATGTACCCGCACGTGTGCGGCCGTTGTGCCCGCGAGTTTGCCGGCAAACGCCTCAGCGAACTGACAGTGCATCACCGCGACCACAACCATGACAACAATCCGCAGGACGGCTCCAACTGGGAGCTGCTGTGCCTGTATTGCCACGACAACGAGCACTCGCGTTACACCGACCAGCAATACTTCGCCGACGGTTCGCTAAGCACGCCGAAAACCGCCAAGGCCACGCATAACCCGTTTGCCGCGCTGGCAGGTTTGATGAAGAAGGACGAGTGACGGGACGCTGAACGCCTTTTGTGATGAAGAATGGCTGAGTCAAGGCTGAACGCACCTTGTGATGAAGAAGAGTGACCGAAGGAAAGCTGAGGCTGAACGCACTTCAAAGTGGGAGCTGACTTGTCAGCGAAGACAATGGTTCTGACACCTACATTTTGTGACTGCGCTCGCCCGGCCTCTCCCACGAAACCTCCAGCATGCCCCAAAAACCCGCTGCCCCGCCCTCGACGGAATCGCCCCGCCCAAGCACCCCGCTTGCCGGCCCGAAATGAACCGACTGACCGGATACCTCGCCATGCCCACCCGAACATCAAGACGCACCTTCGTGAAAGGGCTTGCCGCCAGCAGTATTCTGAGTGGGCTGGGGCTCTGGCGCAGCCCGGCGTGGGCACTCCCCAATCCGGGCCAGCCTGACGGGTTGTCCGGCACCGAGTTCGACCTGACCATCGGCGAAACCCAGGTCAATATCACCGGCAATGCCAGAACCGCGATGACTATCAACGGCGGCATTCCAGGCCCATTGTTGCGCTGGCGCGAGGGCGACACTGTCACCCTGCGGGTAAAAAACCGCCTCGACGAAACCACCTCCATTCACTGGCACGGCATCATCCTGCCGGCCAACATGGACGGCGTGCCGGGGCTGAGCTTTGATGGCATTGCGCCCGACGGCATGTATGTCTATCGCTTCAAAGTCAGGCAGCACGGCACGTATTGGTATCACAGCCATTCAGGTTTTCAGGAGCAGTCGGGCGTCTATGGGCCACTGGTGATCGACGCCAAAGAACCCGAGCCGTTCACCTACGAGCGCGAGCACGTGGTCATGCTCACCGACTGGGCAGACGAAGACCCGGCCCGGGTGATGAAAAAGCTCAAGAAACAGTCGGACTACTACAACAATAACAAGCGCACCGTCGGCGACTTCATCAACGACGTCGGCGAAAAAGGCTGGAGCGCGACCACCGCCGAGCGCTGGATGTGGGCGCAGATGAAGATGAACCCGACTGATCTGGCGGACGTCAGCGGCGCAACCTACACCTACCTGATGAACGGCCAGGCGCCAAACATGAACTGGACCGGGCTGTTCAAACCCGGCGAGCAGATTCGCCTGCGCTTTATCAACGGCTCGTCGATGACCTATTTCGATGTGCGCATTCCCGGCCTGAAGATGACCGTGGTCGCCAGCGACGGCCTGCACATCAAACCGGTGGTTGTCGATGAACTGCGGATCGCGGTGGCAGAGACATTCGACGTGATCGTCGAGCCGGCTGACGGTGCCTACACGCTGTTCGCCCAATCGATGGACCGCACCGGCTTTGCCCGAGGCACTTTAACCAGCAGGCCCGGCATGCAGGCCGAGGTCCCGCCTCTCGACCCGCGTCCGCTGCTGAGCATGGACGACATGGGCATGGCGGGCATGGATCACGGCAGCATGAACCACAGCGCCAAGCCGGCAATGGACGGTATGGACCACAGCAAGATGGACCATGACTCGATGCCCGGCATGGACCACGGCACGATGCCGATGCAAGAAGCACCGGTCATGCAGTCGCACCCGGACAGCGAAAGGAATAATCCGCTGGTCGATATGCAGGCCATGAGCACGTCGGCAAAACTCAATGATCCGGGCATCGGCCTTCGGGACAACGGCCGTAAGGTCCTGACCTACGCCGACCTGCGCAGCACCTTCGAGGACCCGGACGGCCGTGAGCCGAGCCGGACAATCGAACTGCACCTGACCGGGCACATGGAAAAATTCGCCTGGTCGTTCGATGGCGTGAAGTTCTCCGACGCCAAGCCACTGATGCTCAAGTACGGCGAGCGGGTGCGTATCGTGCTGGTCAACGACACGATGATGACTCACCCCATTCACCTGCACGGCATGTGGAGCGATCTGGAAGACGAAAACGGTCAGTTCATGGTGCGCAAACACACCATCGACATGCCCCCGGGGTCACGCCGCAGCTACCGCGTCACCGCTGATGCTCTGGGCCGTTGGGCGTATCACTGTCATATGCTGTACCACATGGAAATGGGTATGTTCCGCGAAGTGCGGGTGGAAGAATGAGGACTTTACCGTTGAATGGATCGCGCAATTCGTCCCGCCTGCCAACCCTGCTGTTGGCTGCAGGCCTGGCCATGACACCCTGGGCACCCGCGCTGGCTGCCGGAATGGAAGGTATGGATCATGGCAGCCACTCGATGCCCATGGGCGCCAGCAGCGACGCCCCGGCGCAGAGCCGAACGCCGATCCCGCCCGTCACCGACGCGGACCGGGCTGCGGTGTACACCAGCCATAGCGGGCATCAGGTCCACGACAGCGCCATCAACAGTTACTTTGTGGCCGACAAGCTGGAATGGCAGGACGCAAACGACGGCAGCGCGCTGGCCTGGGACCTGTCCGGCTGGATTGGCGGTGATATCGACCGCTTGCTGCTGCGCTCCGAAGGCGAACGCACCAACGGCAAAACCGAAGAGGCAGAAGTCCAGGCGTTATGGGGCCATGCCGTCAGCTCGTCGTGGGACGTGGTGGCCGGAGCACGACAGGACTTCAAACCGGGCGCGCCACAGACTTGGGCGGCTTTCGGCCTGCAAGGGCAGGCGATTTCGGATCTCGACGTTGAAGCCACGGCATTCATTGGCGACGCCGGGCAGACGGCAGCGCGTCTGGAAGCCGACTACGACCTGTTGTTGACCAATGACCTGATCCTTCAACCCACTGGCGAACTGAACTTCTACGGCAAGAACGACCCGCAACGCGGCAACGGCTCGGGCCTGTCGACCAGTGAGTTCGGTCTGCGGCTGCGCTATGAAATCACACCGCAATTTGCGCCTTACGTGGGCGTGACCTGGAATCGTTCCTACGGCAAGACTGCTGATTACGCACGCGAAGACGATGAGGATGTTGCCCAGGCGCGTCTTGTCGTGGGTTTGCGCCTGTGGTTCTGAGCGTCGGAATTGGAAATGGCATTGATCTGACGCTGCCGTATAATCCCCGGTTTTCTCCAGAGCTCCCTCCCCGTGGCCAACAAACGGTACGCCTGCATCGGTCTTTATAACCCCAAGTCCCCGGAAAACGTCGGTTCAGTGATGCGTGCCGCAGGCTGCTATGGCGTGGCGTCGGTGTTCTATACCGGTAAGCGCTACGAGCGTGCCCGGGACTTCATCACCGACACCAAGAAAATCCATCAGGATATCCCGCTGATCGGCATCGAGGACCTCAAGAGCATTCTGCCACTGGGCTGCATCCCGGTTGCCGTCGAACTGGTGGAAGGTGCCCGCGCGCTGCCGGAATACACACACCCGGATCGCGCGCTGTATATCTTCGGCCCGGAAGACGGCTCGCTGGACCAGGAGATCCGCGACTGGTGCGAAGACGTGGTCTACATCCCGACCGAGGGCTGCATGAATCTGGCAGCCACCGTCAACGTCGTGCTTTATGACCGCATGGCCAAAGGCATCAATACCCGTTCAGGGCCGCAGTTCGGTCGCGAGAAAGTTGGCCCGGCCAGCGACTGATAACAGAAAAGCATTGAACCTGTGTCGCAGGCGGACAGTCAGTTTCTCTGGACCGGGTGACTACTTATTACCCACTACCTGCGACCTACTGCCTCATGGAGAGCCAACATGCGCGACACCCCGATTATCGAACGCATCGACACACCTGAACTGCTGCAGCGTAATCCTGATCAGAACGTCCAGGGCTGGGAGCGCATTGGCTCGCTGGCTGGCGGCGTACTGATGATGGGCAAAGGCGTACGTCGTGGCGGTTTTCTGGGCCTGATCCAGCTGGCTATCGGCGGCGCAGTGCTAGCCCGTGGCATCAGCGGCCATTGCGCCGCCAAGAGCCTGGTAGAAAAAGGCCGCAGCGACCTGAACAGCGCACGTTCGACGATCGAACGTGCGGGTGCCGAGTTAAGCAACCTGAAAAACGACGCTGAAAACGCCGTGAAGAAAGCCGCCGTCAAAGGCGTGGAAGCGCTGACCGAGCCAAAGCCGGTCGTTTAAGCGTTCAACCTGCGCGAAAGATCAGGTAATCCTCCCAGTCGTCCTCGGCCACATTCTTCTCGCTGAGCATGCGGCCGGACTGGGAGATACGTTCGTGATGCACCGCCGTGCGATCACCACACACCAGATGGTGCCAGAGTGGCAAGTCCTTGCCCTCACTGACCAGCCGATAGCCACAGGTCGGCGGTAACCATTTGAACTCATCTGCCTGACCCGGCGTCAGCTGAATACAGTCCGGCACCGATGCGCGACGGTTGGCGTAGTCAGAGCACTGGCAGGTTTTCAGATCCAGCAGCTTGCAGGCAATGCGCGTGTAGTAAACGCTGTTGTCTTCTTCATCTTCCAGTTTCTGCAGGCAGCACAGACCACAACCGTCGCAGAGCGACTCCCACTCTTGCGTGTCGAGTTGGTCAAGGGTCTTGCGAATCCAGAAGGGTTCAACTTTAGCGGCCATGATTCGGGCAACGGTATCAGTAATGAAAAGGCCGCCAGTCTAGAGGCACAACGGGTGCGGGCCAAGCACTTGCGACTGTCGGTAGTCAGGACTTGTCAGCCAGAAGGCAAAACAGTAGCGTTGACGGGTTTCCAGTGCGTTCAAGCGATGCCTGCCGACCACGGCCCATCAAGCCACGCTCGTTTTCCACCCTTCGCTATCAAGGATTCTCATGAGCTCAAACCCGCGCATCGCCGATCACCCGATTGACCCGCAATTCACCGAACGCTGGTCGCCACGCGCGTTCAGCGGCGAAAGCATCGAGCAGGAAACCCTGCTGAGCTTTTTTGAAGCCGCCCGCTGGGCACCTTCGGCCTATAACTCGCAACCCTGGCGTTTTTTGTATGCGCGCCGCGACACGCCGAATTGGGAACGCTACCTGGGCCTGCTGAACGAGTTCAACCGTAACTGGGCGCAGCACGCGGCAGCACTGGTCATCGTCATTTCCAAAACCACCTTCACCGCCCCCGGCGCGACCGAAGAAGGGCCGGCGCTGTGGCACACCTTCGACACCGGATCGGCGTGGGGTTATCTGGCGCTGCAGGCGAGCCTGAGCGGCTGGCATACCCACGGTATGGCCGGTTTCGATCAGGAGCTGACACGCAAGGAGCTGAATATTCCAGAGGGCTATGCACTGCATGCCGCCGTGGCCATCGGCAAGCTGGGTGACAAGTCGACGCTGCCGGAATACCTGCAAGGCCGCGAAGTCCCGAGCCCGCGCAAACCGCTGGACGAACTGGCGGCTGAGGGTGATTTTTCGCTGTAACTGACTTTTCCTGCACGTTTCCATACGTGAAACCTGCGAGCCGATGCTTGACGCATCGGCTCGCTGACAACGGCTTCAGTAACCTCGCGAGAAATCCACTTCGCCGCGCAGTGCTTCCCCATCCTGAAAAGCTTTCAGGTTATCGACGAAAAGCTCGGTCATGGCCACCGGCGATGTCGGCGCCGAACTGTGACCGGTCAACAGCAGACCGTATGCGGTCCAGAACGGATGACGCTGCGGCAAAGGCTCTTGACGGCAGACATCAATGATCGCCCCCGCCAGATGCCCCACCCGCAAGGCTTCAACCAGGTCCGCATCCACCACCGCCACACCGCGCCCGACGTTGATGAACAACGCCGTTGGCTTGAAGCTGGCGAACAGCTTCGCGTTATACAGATCGTGGGTATCCGGCGTGTTGGGCAACAGATTGATGACGTAGTCCATGTCGCCTATCAGACGCGACATGTCCGACAACGCGGTTACTTCGATGAAAGGCGCCTGGGTTCGCGCCGTGGATGCCACGCCGTAGACCTGCACACCGAATGGCAACAGAAACTCGGCAACGCGACGGCCGATATCACCGGCACCGACGATCAGTACCTTGCGACCTGCCAGGCTCTGACCAATGCGACTGTCCCACTTGCGCTCGACCTGACTCATCAGGCGCGCCAGCACCTCACGCTCATGACCGAGCATGTAGGTCAAAACGAATTCGGCCATGACCTGACCGAAAATCCCTACGGCACGCGTCAGGCGATAATCCTGCGACAGGCCGTCGGCCAGCAGTGGCGTGATCCCCGCCCAAGTGGATTGCAGCCATTGTGGCTTGTGCCCCTGGCGCAGCAGATTGGCCATCAGGTCCGGCTGCCCCAGCCAGATCGGGCAGTCGCTGGCCAGCCGCGATAGCTCGGCAGAGTCGCCGGTGCTCAAGACTTCCAGGTCAGGCGCAGCCTTGCGCAACAATTGGGTGTAAACGAGGTAATCGTGCTCGGCAATCAGAACGCGCATGTTTCAAAAACCTTAAAAACAGGACAGGCAACCCACGGCGAATGTGGACCGCTTTACAACGGAGCAACGATCACATGGGGTCGTTGCGGCGCAGCAGCTCTTCGGGCAAATGCTCGATGTATTCATCTTCAGCGGGAGGCATCTGCAAGTGATAGCCCTGGCTGTCGAGGTTCTTCAGCACCGCATTGATATCTTCGCGCGACAGCGCACGCTCGGGGCTCAGCACCAGATCAAATGCATGAACCGGTTTGCCGAACGCCACCAGCAGCTCTGGCGGCACGCGCTTGAGGACGTCGCTCTTCAAGACGTAAAGGTACATCTCGTTTCTTTTCGGGCTGCGATAAATCGAGCAGATACGCTTCAAGACTGTTCTCCAGAGGAAGCCAGGCTGTCCAGCAGCGCCTGGCCCATCAATTCGCGACGCCAGCCACGCAGCGAATCGGGCAATTGGTAAGGACCGTCGGGGTAGCCGCTCTTGAGCAGCGCTTCGAGGGTCTTCTTGCGCAGCATCAGCTCTGGCGTCATATCCAGTTGCTCGGCGTACTGCTGACCGATTGCGCGCAGGCGTTTGATCGACCCGGCAGCATCCACCGGCAAAGGCTCGGGCAATGCCGGCGGCCATTCTGCTGCCGGCACACTGGCTGCGGTCTGAATCAGCTCCAGCAAAAACTCGCCGTCGTGACGGACCGTGCGCGGGTGCATGTCTTCGATACGGGCCAGCGCGCCGAGGTTGTCGGGCTGCGTTTTGGCCAATGGCCAGAGCGAGTGCTCACGTATGATGCGGTTGCGCGGCAAATTACGGGCGCGGGCCTGAACCTCGCGCCAGGCGCAGAGTTCACGCAGCACCGCCAGTTGGGCACGTGACAGCTTCCAGGCCAGCTTGGCGTCGCGATACACCTCGTACGGGTCGACTTCGCGGCGCAGATTGGCGACCAGCTCAGCACCGTCATCCAGCAACCAGGCGTATTTGTCGTCTGACAAACGCGGACGCAGGATGGCGAACAGCTCGGCAAGGTGCACGGCATCTTCGGCGGCGTAGCTGATCTGGGTGTCCGACAGCGGGCGTTGCAGCCAGTCGGAACGGGTTTCGCCCTTGGGCAGATCGATATTAAGGACCTCCTGCACCAGACGCGAATAGCCCATGGAAAAACCGAGATTCAGGTACGCGGCTGCCAATTGGGTATCAAACAACGGAACCGGCAGGCTGCCAGTCAGGCGCAGCAAGACTTCGAGGTCTTCGCTGCACGCATGCACCACTTTGATGACAGCGGGGTTTTCGAGCAGCGCAGACAGAGGTGCCCAGTCGTTGATCAGCAACGGATCAATCAGCCAGGCGCTTTGCCCGTCGCCAATCTGCAGCAACGCTGCGATCGGGTAAAACGTGTCGACCCGCATAAACTCGGTGTCGAGCGCGACAAAAGGCAGCGACTGCCATTGTGCGCAATGCCGGGCGAGGCTGTCGTCGTCGCGAATCCAGTGAATATCGATGGCCACACGGCTCTCCCTTCAACAATGGCGCGCAGTATATATCGTGACGGGAGATTATCGCGCGCCTGTCGTCCTGGTCTGGCGCATCTTCATGCAAATGACAGGCAACAGCGAGGGGTTGCCTGACAAAAAATGATGACGCTCGTGCCAATACGGGCATTGGCACGAGCGTCAGTTGACGTTGTGTCGCTAGCTTGAGCGCAGCCCACCCGTCATTGCTTGTCAGCCGCCGCCAGCTCACTACGGCACCCGGCAAACATATCCAGACTCGGGTCATAGACCTTGGTATCGACTTTCAACAGGCCGAGCATGGAGTGAAAAAGATTGTCCTGGCTCAGTGGCGCGTTGCGCTGTTTGGCAAGACAGTCCGGCGTGACGGCGAAAGACTTCTGATAGGTATCGGACAACCAGATCAGCATGGGCACATGCTTCTGTTGATCTGGCGCCAGTACATAGGGGGTGCCGTGCAGGAACAAGTTGTACTCGCCAAGGGATTCGCCATGATCCGACAGGTACACCATTGCCGTATCAACCTTGGCCTGATTACTGCGCAACAGGTCAATCAGTGTGGACAGCACATGGTCGGTATACAGCAACGTATTGTCGTAGGCATTGACGATGCTGTCCCGGCTGCAATTGTTCAGCGCATTGCTTTCACACACCGGGGTAAACTTTTCAAACTCTTTTGGGTAGCGCTTGTAATATTCCGGCCCGTGACTGCCCATCTGGTGCAGGACAAGAACGGTGTCCTTGTCGAGACTGTCGATAAAGCCCTGCAGGTTTTGCAACAGGATCTCATCCCGGCATTCATGACTGTTGCATAGCAGCGGGTCCGTGAGATTGCTCACGTCCTGGAACGTCACCCTGTCACAGGTGCCTTTGCAACCCGACTGATTGTCACGCCACGCCACTTCTATACCCGCATGTTTCAGCACATCAAGCAAGCCTTCCTGATTACGGGCCTTGGTTGCGTTGTAGTTCTTGCGCCCCATGTTGGAAAACATGCAAGGCACCGACACCGCTGTTTCAGTACCGCATGAATAAACATCGGTAAACGCGACCAGCCCGTTCTCTTTGTTCAAGTTAGGCGTGGTATTGCGACCATAACCCAGGATCCCGAAGTTTTCCGCCCGGGCGCTCTCGCCCACGACCAGCACCGTCAGTGATTTGCGGGCATGCGTGGCCCAGTCCGGCGAGCGTTTGGCGTCTTCGCCAATCTTGACGAATGGGCGCTGTGCCGAGATGACCTGTTCGCTCAGGTAGCCGATCGAGGCACCCATGTAGTTGCTCGGCACGACCATCAGACGCAATTCGTGGTGATTGCGAAACAACGAGGACAACCCCTGATAGTTCGCCAATGCCACGCCGCCGATGGCCACACTACAGACCACAATAACCACCAGCTTGCTGAACAGCTCCAGGTGCCAGCGGCGATAACTGATCGGCAGTTTCCACAGAATCAGCGACGGCAGCACACCCAACAAAGCGATGTACACGACCAGTTTCAAAGACAACAGCCCCTGAACTTCAGTCACGTTGGTTTCGGCAAAGTTTCGGAACATACCGGCGTCAATCATGACGCCGTATTCGGTCATGAAATAAACCACACTGGCGCTGACCATAAACAGAAAGATCACCACAGGTTTAAACACACGACGGAACGCCAACAGCGTCAAAAAAATATTGAATACACAGAAAATCATCAAGCCGAAGGCAAAGCGCATGGCCAGGCCTTTGCCATCGCCACTGGTAATTGCGAATAAATGCTGCCACAGATTGATATTGAAGCCCAACAACAGTAAACCGCTGACAAATAGAGTTACAACCTCTGGGCGAACAGTTCTCATTATCGGCATCGTGATCTACTTATCAAATTAGTATGCATCGGGCGCAGGAACCGGCCCCCGATGGCGCGGACTTTAAGCAGCGCGTCATCAATTTTATGTGAAAAACGTGCAACGTTTGAGTTGAATGAAGCTTATTTCACAGTGAAGCAATTCGCTCGCATGAGCCCACATTGATCGGGTAGAAAAACGCCTCCGCAAGCAGGCAGGCTTGCGGAGGCGCCATTAATTCGACAGAGCTCGATCAGACCGAGCGACGACGATAGGCGCGATAACCCGGCAACCAGAAGTTGCGTTCGATGGCCGCCAGCAAGGCTTCCTCCGAGGTTTCCAGCGCCAGCCCCTCAGCCTGAGCTTCTTTGGCGACAGCCAGTGCAATCTTGCGGCTGACCTGCTGAATCTCTTTGAGTGGCGGCAGAACCGCGTCGCCCTGCCCCGTGACCATCGGCGAGCACTCGGCCAGCGCATTGGACGCCGCCATCAGCATGCGATCAGTGATGCGCGATGCCTTGCAGGCCACCACGCCAAGACCGATCCCCGGAAAGATGTAGGAGTTGTTGCACTGGGCGATGTGCACGGTGCGGCCATTGATCTCGACCGGCGCAAACGGGCTGCCGGTCGCAACCAATGCGTTACCGTCAGTCCAGCGCAGGATCTCTTCCGGCGTGGCTTCGACCTTGGAAGTCGGATTGGACAGAGGCATGACCAGCGGCTTGGCGCAATGCTTGTACAGCTCGCGAACCACCTGCTCGGTGAACAGACCGCGCTGGCCGGACACGCCGATCAACACGGTGGCACCGGCATGCGTCACCACGTCGAGCAACTGCGGGAAGGTCTCAGTGCCTGCCGTCCAGCCAGCGACATCGGCGGATTTCTGCGCCAGACGTAGCTGGAAGTCCAGCAGGTTGCCCATGCCTTCAGTCAGCAGACCGAAACGATCCACCATGAAAATACGTTTGCGCGCTTCGCTTTCGCTCAGGCCTTCAATGCGCATCGCAGCGATGATGTGCTCAGCAATCCCGCACCCCGCCGAACCGGCCCCGACAAACACCACTTTCTGTTGGCCAAGCGTTTCATTCTTGGCCTTGCAGGCCGCCAACAATGTGCCCACTGCGACCGACGCGGTGCCCTGGATGTCATCGTTGAAGCAGCACAGCTCGTCCCGATACTTCTCAAGCAACGGCATGGCGTTGGACTGGGCGAAGTCTTCAAACTGCAACAGCACGTCCGGCCAGCGACGCTGCACGGCGTCGATGAACAACGCGATGAAGTCTTCGTATTCCTTGCCCGACACGCGCTCGTGGCGCCAGCCCATGTACATCGGGTCGTCCAGAAGCTCGCGGTTGTTGGTGCCGACATCCAGCACGATCGGCAGCGTATAGGCCGGGCTGATACCACCGCAGGCGGTGTACAGCGACAACTTGCCAATCGGGATGCCCATGCCACCAATGCCCTGATCACCCAGACCGAGAATTCGCTCGCTGTCGGTCACGACAATGATCTTGATCCGGTCCTTGGTGGCGCTGCGCAAAATGTCATCGATGCGGTCACGCTCAGGGTAAGAAATGAACAAGCCGCGATGCGTACGGTAGATCTTGGAGAACTCCTGGCACGCCTGACCCACCGTCGGGGTGTAAATGATCGGCAGCATCTCGTCCAGATGCGAGTCCAGCAGGCGGAAGAACAGGGTCTCGTTGTTGTCCTGAATCGAACGCAGGTAAATATGCTTGTCCAGGTCGCTCGCGCACTGTTTGTACTGGCTGTAGACCCGGGTAACTTGCTCTTCGATCGTCTCTACGTTCTGCGGCAGCAGCCCGATCAGGTTGAATTCGATCCGCTCTTGCGGGGTAAAGGCACTGCCTTTGTTCAGCAGGGGCATTTCCAGCAGTGAGGGTCCTGCGTAGGAAATGTACAACGGTCGCGAAGTGGTGGTCATTTTCTCTAATCGCCTTTTTCGTCTTCTCATTAATTCTTTACGTCGACCGGGGCGGGCAGCCTGGCTCAGTTCTTGTTATTTTTTCTTGTCGCCAGTTCTCTATCAGGCCATGCCGAAAACCATTCGGCGGTGAGGTCAGGGGGCACATATTACTCGCCTGACGGCCGCTTGCGACATTTTGTCGCGTAGAGAGTGGCTAAGTGATGCTATCGCCAGCACAGCGTTATACCGCCGGCACATGCCAACGGCTCCTCGACAAGGGGTAATGAGACGTGATGAAAAAGCCCCGACGAATGTCAGGGCTTCGAGACGTCAGGACGCGTCTGCTTTTTCGGCAATAAGCCCGATGGTAAAGCCATCAACCGCCGAGATCCGACCGCGCCACAGCACGCCTGCGTCACAGATCGGGTTGCCGTCTGTGGAGTAGGTGCGGCAGTCCTTCAGGTGGATGAAGTGGAACGCGGGCGTGTCTTCCGACGACTCTCCCGGTTTGAAGGACAGAATCATCTCCTTCATGGTCGCGTCAGTGCCGTTGCCAAACGAGCTGAACGGCGCGGAAATGTCGTCTGCCAGCTGTTCAAAATAGGTGTCATGAGAAATCAGATGCCCGGACACCAGATTCCCGCCCACCGACAGCGTTACCCCCAACTCCACCTTGGTGTTCGCCACAAACTTGACCAGCCACTGCAGCAACCAGTCAATCTGCTTGCCCTGCCACTTGAACTGGGCAATCACGTCATCATGGCTCTGGCTGGGAGAAGGTTGCGACTTTTGTACTTGATCTACGTCCGACATCTGATAGCTCCTCGCCTCACAAAACGTTGAACCCAAGGTATAGATCAGATCGGGCGAAAGGGAAACCGGGAGGGGTGAATAGTTTGGAATGGGGTGATGAGGACTTGATCATCCTGACTTTTTTCAGTCGTTTGAGGTGGCAATCCGGCAGTTCAGCCGTGTTGACAGGACAGAATTATGACCTCATTCTGTCCTTTTAACGACGGACAAAGAATGGAGGCTGCCTTATTAATGAGCACATCATCGACCATGAACGACTCCATTTTTCTGTATATCTTCGAGCAAACCTGCCCTTGCGCAGTCAAGTGAAGTTTTTTCGCTGAGCACAAACGCCTCGAAGACTCCCGCAGACTCATCTTTAAACCAAAGACGGCGGCCTGTGGTGATGATCTGATATTGCATCACGGTCGAGGCGGTGCGCAGATCGATCAGGTCCACAGGCAAACGAACGATGTCTGCGATTTCCCCCGCCAACCGCCACAGCGCCACAGCGCCACAGGATCGAGAGTGCCTTGCACAAGCACGGCAAGATCCAGGTCGCTTTCGGAGTTGGCATGACCGGTCGCCTGACTGCCGAACAGGTAGACAGCCAATAGGTCAGGCAATCGGGATTGCAGGTGTGTGAGCAAGCTGTGGGTGTTCATACGCAACGTCTCAAATATTGCCGAGACAGACCCTAATAGAAGCCGGGGTCGGATTCTCGCTCAAGTGGATCTTCGTGGGCACCTGCTAACGGGCGATGCTGGAAGATGCACTAGCCCTTGGTCAGCCTGGCAGCCTCCTCCATAAGATTGGCGATGGCGAAATCTACTTTTTGCAGAAGAGCTTTGCGCACCTCTTCGCTCTCTTGGCTAGCGGCCACTGCATCAGCTTGAGCTTTGGTGACCTCCGCCTTGAGCTGAGTTAGCTTCGGATTGGCCAATTCATTCATGAGCACGCGACGCTGAAGCCAATGATAGATAGTGAACGAGGACCCAACGCTCTCTAAGCGCCGCTCGTCCCAGCGCTTCGTCGCCTCCAGAACATGCTTGTTCAGTGCAACACTGAACAACTGGCGGTGAACGTCGGGCATACCGGTCGCTCGATTGATGTAGTGGGAAGCGATCAAGCCGGTCCTACCATCATCGCTAACTACACACCCTGAGTAGGATTCACTCGACACCACGTCAATAAGTGCCTGGGTCTCATTCACCACCACAATCAATTCCGAGCTACCCGAAATTGCCGCAAGCACCTCGTGCACCAACAAACGCCACCGAGCATCCGGCATGGGCTGTGCTCCGCTTTCGATGGCAGAAATGGTCCGTGTCGTCACGCTAAATAATTTAGCTACGTATGCAGCACTCCAGCCAAGTGTGGTGCGCCATTTGAGCAATAGCTTCCCTCGCTCGTCCGCTTGGATCCCTTGAATATCAAGCAATGCAACCTCCTAAAAATCGCAGCAAGAAGAATTAATTAACGAACGAGAGAATATTTCCTTCACCTGAAATACCATCGTGGTTAGGAAATGCCCTGTTGTCAAATTTCTTGAGAGGCGGAACCAAAGGACAGCGTGTGCGGAGCAGTTTTGAAATGCTCGGACTTCAAACGCTTGAGCCAAATACAGAAGCCGTTGCGCTCCCAGTAAAGTATTTTCAACCGGTTATGGTGGCGATTCAGAAAAACAAAGAGCACGGGGTCGAACACGGCAACTTTAATGTCTAGCTCAACCAGCGTAGCAAGGCCGTCGATGGACTTTCGAAAGTCCACCGTCTTGGGGTAGAGGTACACTTTTTCGACTTTGGCGTCGGGTCGCATCATGGGGAGCTGGCTCCTGAAAAGAATCGGGAGCACCGTATCAGGCTTCAATTGCTAGCTTGGAATGTGGGGTTCATGAGGCGCTTACACTGCAAGGAGCTGATAAGCAACGACATATCAAAAGTGCTGGCGCAGCACTACCAAACTCACAAAGTCCCTCAGACGCGACTACAGGGGCTCCCAGGGATTTCTGAGAGAGATATTCGCAAGTCCGTGTGTTCGCCGGTACGCGTTGGGTATGCCTCCTCAATATCCGGACGAATTTCCTCGCCGCAACCACTTGAGATTGGGCGGAACTCAGATTCCCAAAACAGGGAAAATCAGGATTTGCACACATGGACAGTGGTGGTGATATTTACACCTTATCTGCGTGAAGCGTCGAATAAATTGATTCACGGAAATGTTGGTGCGTAGAGCCAAGTCTCGCCCGTTAGTCAGCGACGACACACCATCACTCAGCCAGTGCGTACAACTTTATACGCCCTTGGCCCCTTGGGCTCCTCATGCACCTCAAACCGAACAACATCACCCATCGCTATACCATTAACAACATCTTCAACATCATCGTAGAAGAAAAACACGTCGCGTCCCTTTTCTCTGCGTATAAACCCAAAACCTTTAAAAGAATCATAAGAATTAACAAAACCGGTATCAACTAGCTGGTCATCCGTCATATTCACTCCCACATCAATACCTTTGATGGAACGTCGGAAAATTTGGTCTTCAACTGACGCCTAAGACCCCTTGCCAGCGTTTTGTTGGTCCTTGTCAGGATTCCAAGCCTATTAATCAATCTCCGATAAGCGTTAACCACAGAAACTTTTACATGACTCGTTCTAGGCCGCTTTAATAGCAAATCCGCTTCACGAATAATTGCGGCTGTTGCCTTACCGTCATAGAGGGGAAGTATATCTCTCATCCGGGCACGCAACTTTAAAGCTTGAGAATGCTCAAGCCTCGTTAGTTTAGCAACCTGTCCTGAAACTTTATTCCAAAGCTCGTGATATTCATCCCGAAACCTGTCCTTCTGATACTCTCGCTCACAGATATAGACGGAGTGCCGAATCAAATCTCTCTCAGCACGCCGAATTTTTGGGACACCGTGCCCTACCCATACACCTGTGACAGTATATTCAGCCGATAAATCGTCAGACCGCTCGATCTTCGTCTTACTTTTTTTAATGCGTAACTTATGTTCACTAAACAGCCCGGCGACATATTTTATGTAGCCACTGACTTCATCCTGAGAAAGTAACCTACTTGACGATAGCGTCACATCATCCAGAAGACGGGAGTATGTAACACCTTGATTTCTCAGCCTTGAAACAAAGTTATACTCAGAATTGTGAAATATTAGATTAGCTACGTAGCTAGACGTGCACGCACCTTGTGGAACTTTTCCATCTCTAGTAACTATCTTAGACAAGAGATCACTAACTTCATCGGGAAAATTAAAAAAATACTTGAAAATACTTACAACGCTTTCATAAGGAATATTATCGTAGAAATTTCGAATATCTAGACTAATTAAAGATTTTGAGCCGGCATGAATTCGACTATTCTCGATATAGTCGCGAGGATGATCCTCGTCTCTGACCCCACCTTGTAGATAGAAAGGGTAATGGACCTTTTCAAAGAGTCTTGAGTTTATTCTCTTTTGAAGCTTCTTAAGCTCATACTTTGGTTCATAGACGTTCCGCTCCTTATCTCCTTTCGTCCTAATGACAAAATGAGTATATGAATCGGTCGCCCGTCCCGCCAGATCATTAAGCAGCTTTGGATGCACACCCAGCGTCTTAGCCAACATGGCCACAGAACCGATGGATGCATGAGGATAATAAGGCTTGTCCTTCGCCACTAGCTTGACCTTTCCGTAGTTATCAAAGCAAAGATTAAGAGTCAGTTAGTTGCTATCGTCTCCCAAGAAGGAGATAAATTTGCGACCAACCCAGCCTAAGAAAGCCATCACGGTCAATCTGAAAGCTGCATTTGAGCCAATTCTTTTCCCCGATGTGCTATCTCTAGCTACTACGGGAATGCTCTTCTTTCTACCAGCCATATGTATTTCAATTTTAACATCGAACATTGCGAAACCCTCTTGTTGTGAAGACAGAGAATTCTGTCGTCACGGCCAGACCAATTGGATTAAGCATCTCAAGGAATATTTGTATTGACTCAAATGGACTCTTAACTTTTACGCCAGACAACGGTCTCAGCGCGTAATCGGAGGAGCGCAGAACACACCACCCCGCGTACGGAGGCTACCGAGGCGCCGGTCATGACCCCAAGGGGTCGCCAAGTTAGGCATCGATTTCCTTGAATATATGACTTTAAAGAGCGGGAACAGGTGAATGCACCTGCTGCCACAAGAATATGGATAAGGAGGCCATGCTGTCAACAAGACATCAAAGAAAATTGAACTTTTGGAGAGAGATGATCTTCGTCTCTGCCGCTGAATTTTCCGGGGGATGCGAATGCATGGCCTGTCCTGTCTACCGGGGCAGGCTAAGTAGTAGAAAAGGGTAGTAGAATCGAAAAAGAGATATACACAAAAAAGCCCCGTAAATCAAAAATTTACGAGGCTTCTGAATGATGGCGGAGAGATAGGGATTCGAACCCTAGGTACCGGTGAAGGTACAACGGATTTCGAATCCGTTTTCTACGTTAATCTTTACAAATCAAAAACCAGTATACCCCAGCGAAATTGGGCACTTTAGCGCCACATGACACAACAGGATTCCACATCATTCGGGGGATCTATTCCCCCAGAATTCCCCCACGATCAAATCACGCCTTGCGGATGCCAAACTGGGACACCTTGACCGTTGAGTTCTGAGCCACGCCAGCGGCCAGGTACAGAAGCCATCTAGCCAAGGTCATCGATATGCACAACACCGTATCAGTCGAGCGCGACAGGCTCGCACTCAAGCTGCGCGAGACAGAAAGCCGGGTGTCCGACCTTCTGCGAAGTGCTGCCGATTCGTGGGGGGAGATCAACACTCAGAAGTATGTGATCGACCAGCACCGGGCCGTAATGCGCGAAGCCGGTATCAGCCCTGAGCGATGGGGCGGTAAGGCCCAATCAATGGGCTGAGCCAGTGACACCTATATAAGAAGCATTGCAGGCCTGTAGCGCTACTGTGAGTCGGTCAGCGTGGCGCGCCAGCTCTCCCGCTCGCGAGTCAGCCCGGCTGAGCAAGTCGGAGAGCACCATTGCGGCACGGGCGGCATTCTTGCCTCGATCGGCAATTCCGGGATCGCTGGGCACGCAACTGGCTGAGGCTGCCAGCTTTCCTGCTTCACTGCGCAGCCGGTCGCCAGAAGCGTCAGCGACAACAGCATCAGCAATCGCAACGGCCTGTTCTTGTCTCGCATCATTTGCCACCTGGTTGGCCGCTTTCTGGCGGCGTTGCTCTTCGGTTCGGTATTCGGTAGTGGTGCTGGCTACGGCCTGCGATTGGGTTTTCAATTCCCTGTCCCACTTCTGCTGCCAGTCCGCCTCGACCTTGTTGGAGCCGTGGTTGAATCCCCACACCCAGCAACTGATCAGCACGGCGACTATTGCCAGTACCTTCCAGCCGTACGCAAAGGGGCCGATCATGCCAACACCTCAAGCGCTCGGGCGTACAACGCCTGCCGATCGGCGAGACCGTTCGTGCCGCCGTTGATGCGCTTGGTGATGGTCAGAAAGTCGCCTTTGTCGGCCAACGCATTCAGCGCTGCCCGGTGCCAGAACCACGCCGCAGACATCGCGGCGTACTGCGCCAGCTCGAGCAATTCGGGATGGTTGATCAGATCCAGGCCCAGCGCCTCGCCGCATTCGGCATAGTTGGCCCGGCCGGTGATCTGGATCAGGCCGCGCCCGCGGTACTTCGAACCATCACCCGCCACGGTATTGCCGAGGTCCTTGCGGCCTTCATAACCCAGCTGCTGAGACGTAGGCCCCCAAATCTCGCGGACGTAACGCAACTGGCCAGACTCATGACCGATCTGGGCGAGGAACGCAGTGATGCGCTCTCGGGTGATGATCTGGTATTTGCCCATGGCGGTGTTCAGGGCTGGAACAAAAACGCCGGCTCTCTGGCCGGCGTTCGGGAGGATCTTCAGCAACTGCTCTGCGGTGATGGGCATTCGGGTTTCTCCAGGCAAAAAAATACCCGCTCGATGGCGGGCCGCTTTATTTATCAGGCTTCAGGTCGGCATTACCGGCCAGTCGATGACTTCGTAGTAGCCGGGCTGGGCGGGTATTCTGTTCAGAGCAACCCGGAACTGCTTCCATGCTTTCAGTGACGCGACCTCATCTGCAGTTGCGTCGTCGATATCGACCGCATCTTGCAATGGCGCGATGGTGTAGTCGGCGATCTTTCGAAGCCTGGCAATTTCCGTGACTACATCGGCAAGCCTCTGTTTCGCGGCTTGTTCCTGCTTCATTTCCTTGGTTATCAGCCGCGACCAGTCGATATTACTCATTGGCCTGCTCCTGATCTTTAGTGGCTTCTTCAGTCAGTCGCATTGTGGAAATAGGCAACGGCTGCGGTAGTTGGATCAGGCCATCCGGAACATTCAATAGTGGGACGGGGAAAGCCTGCTCTTGGCTATAATTCTGCGGAAGCGGAATCAATAGTGTTATCTCTAGCTCTCCGTCATTCAACTCGACGTCGCCCTCCAGCCAGATTGAGGATATTGCCGATCTTGGTAGAGTAGAGCCTTCAAGCATTGCCGAGAAATCAAATGACTCGCCGTTGACAATTACTGTACTTCCGTATTTGTAGGCTTCGAGCGTATCGTCTCTGCGCTGCGGCGTGAGATTGATCTTCATTAGAACCACCTTCCTATAGCCATCAGGCCAAGCCTGTAAACTTGTGAAACACTGAAGTTTGCGGTAATAGTTGCGCGGGTTTCACTGCCTGCAACCATATATCCGCTGATTCTTGAGCACGTGAAATTGTCGCTTGATTCTGCGAATTGTAGGGTTACGCTTATTTCTGCTGCGTTGCCAACAAATGGCATTGGCGGCGTCCAGAATGCTGTAGCGGTAATCCCTGCACCGGAAGGACCAAAAGCATAAGCACGATTCCAGCAGATCTGGGTGCCATCTCCAAACCTTACAAAGTTACCATTGGTGTTGCTTCCAGCCTCCACAACATTGCGACCAGCCAACTGAAGCCCGGAAGCGTTAAAAACCCCCGCAGAGGTCAGCGTGGCGACACCGGTACGCTCGGTGTTATTCGCGTTTACGGTGCTGAATGTGAATCCGCCAGTACCGCCACCCTTGTTGCAAACGAATGCAACCTCACCGCTAAAGCCAGGTACGTAACCTTCGTTCCAGCCCATGTAACCGCCCTGGGTGGCCGTAACGGAAACTTGTGAAACCTGAACGTTCTGGAATTTTGGCGCGTACGCACCACCCGTGGACGGCATCGCCCCTAGTGCGACGAGAAGCGCCGCATTGCTCGAAACCGCAACGCCAGTCCCGCCCTTGTTCAGAGGCAGGATATCGTAGTTGCCCGTCGTGCCGAGGGCCGCCAGCTTGTCGCCGTACTGCAAAACCAAAGCGCGCAGCCGGTCGGCAGATTCCTTGACGTAGCCCTGCAGCGGAGCCAGCGCATACCCGCCAGCGCCGTTGGTAGCACCCTGATAGTTTGGCGATATCGACATGGCCGTATCACTGGCGATGTTCGTCACCTCGTACCAGCCGCCATCCGGGCCACGAAAGCCATCGCCGACGCGGCTGTTTGCAATGAATGCCGTACCAATGCCAATAACGGCGTTTGAATTTTGGGTGACGGAAACCGTCCCGGTCTTATACCAAGGCATTGAATTCTCCTAATTATATGCCTTGATTCAGGCGGTTAGTTTTGCGCAGAGGAATGGCCGGTGGCCCTGATCTGTCCATGCCGTTGTAGCGAGGCTATACATCATTATTTTTGAATTGGTGTAATCGACTGCTATTCCGCAGCCTCCACCGCTTGCGCCGTTGTGACAACTCATAGCAAATGAATTTATTGATATAAACTCGCCGGCCCCAAGCAATTTATCGATGCTCCATATATACCGACGACCGACGCTAAGCTGATCGCTCCCGACGTATGTCCAGTTACCCGCAGCAAACGTTACGACAACTGGAGGTGCACCGCTGTCGTATACAAGCTCGCCGCCAGCTCCCCAAATACGCATCCCAAAAGAGGCTGTACTCATGGCTGCCCATGCGGCAATAAAATATTGACCGCTCAGCGTACTCTGTACGTTTGAGGCTTTCATTGCGAAGCCTGTCCAATTGCCCGGACCACCTGTAAACCATACTGATATCGGCACCTGGACGATGCCGTTTTGATCGGGCCTGATGAACACTATTGGAGGATCTGCACTTGTTACCGCGCGTGGAAACGTGACGTTTGCGTTTGTGGTTCCTGAATAAGTGCCCTTCGTGAGTACGCAAAGCCTAGGCGTTTCCGAATCAATCTGCACGAAAGAGCTTTCATTGATGCTGATGACGCCAAAGCTCATACCTTAAACCTCACTGCGTAACCCTTGGCAACAATCCGTGTCTGGTTGGTGTTACCGAGATTTGCTGATGGATTTGCTGAGCGGATGACTACTTGGTCTTTTGCCGTTGTTACGTACGGGTAGGACTTTATGTTTCCGAGAGGGTCGGATTCAGCGTTCTGGATATCTTGGGCTCGGGTGGGAATAATCATGAAAACGCAATTGGCCGGGTCGAAACCCGGAATGCTCAGCGTGATTACCTTGGCTGTTGATCCGGTTGTATCGCTGAAATCCACTACCCCCTGCCAAATCACCTGATAAGTGTACGTGGTCGTATCCATGACCAAATTCCCGTTTTCGTCCCAAACTCTGGCTCCGTAACTCATGCGGCTAAATTCCCCCACTGGTAGCGCAACTGGCCTCGCTCGTCATAAACCTTGCCGCCTTGACCGTTAATGACCTGCCTGCCTCCCCCGGCAAGTGGTGAGTTGATTTCGAACGTACCGTCTTTGCTCAGAATCCAACCGCTCTGCCCGGCCAGGTAATTGGTCGAACTGATGTAACTCCCAATCTTGGCGTTGGTGATCGTGCCGTCTTGGATGAACGTCGGACCAAGGAACAACTGGCCGTTCTGTGCAACGAAAGGCGTCGAAATAGCACCACCCGCTAACGTGTTCACCAGCGCAAACCGATCAGCCGACATGAGGATCTGGCTTTGCAGAACACCGCCAACGTTCTCAATCCCTGCGCCGATCCCGGCCATGACGTACTGGCCGTTGGAGTTGACTTGCAATTTGACGGTATACATCGCCGTCAGCTTGCCGTCAGTGCTCGCCTGGGCTGTGCTTACGGTCTGAACCGCAGCACTGGCGTTATTAGCAGTTGTTTGAACCCCATCCACTCGCGTGGACAGCGCGCCGTCTGCGTTGGCTCGGGTGGTTGCTTCAGACTGGATGGCGGCCTGATTGCTACCGACGGACGAGGTCAGCGTCTGTATCTGTTGAGCGGTGGCCTGCCGGTCCGTGTTTGCGGTTGACTCAATCGTCGTGATCTTCGATTCGCTCGTACCTACGCGAGAATCGATTGCCGTAATCCGCTGGGCAGTCGCCTCGCGGTCCGTGGCAGTCGTCGTTTCGACGGTGGTGATTCGTGCCTCATTGGTGCCGACACGCGCTTGCAGAGTCGTGGTGCGCTGAGCCTGGGCGAAATCCTCTTCCGCCCTGATCTTCACTTCCTGTGCCGCGCTGGCCGTGCTGTCCCAACCTCTGAGCGCATCGAGCAGATCGCCTTCCCCGCTGTCGGCCCGGTACTGCGCCTGCACTGCCTGGAGCTGACTTGCGGTCGCCGTGGTCCTGCCGTTCACCGTCTCGATGTTGGCTGTGTTTTTGGAAACCTGATCAGCCTGGGCGTTAGCGGCGCGAATGGACTGGCCTGTGTTCACCCAGTAAGCCGGGTTCGGCGGGCCGTTCGATCCATTGGCAGCCGCAGGCACCGCTGCAATGGCCGTCCAGAGGTTGTCACCCACGCGCACGGTGTTGTCGCGGACATAGGCGTCAGTCGGCACGTAGACCAGCGCGTCAGTGATTTCTCCGATCTCGGCCTTGAGCTCGTCCAGGCGTTCGTTCACAGAGCCAGGTCCGCTGCCGTCAATGAGGTCGATACGGTCCAGTAAGTTCTTGGCCAGCTCCGTTTCCGAAATCTGGTCGGCAATCATTTCAAGGATTGCCCCAGCATCACTGCTGGCCTGCCCCATCACGCCGACACCCGTTGGATACCACGACCCCACGTTGCCGGTCCGGTCCACGAGCCGCGCCCAGAAGAAGAACGTGACACCCGCCAGCAGACCCTGCATGACGTGTTCCGACTGCGGGTACGCCAGGTCGCTCAGCTTCGTGGCCTTGGCCAGATCGGTCGTCGGGCCGTACCAGATTTCAGTGCGCTGCGTGTCCTCTGCGCCTGGTGGGAAGGTCCATTTCAGCTTGATACCGAAGATCAGCGAAGCGGCAGTCAGCGAGGTGACAGCCGGTGGCAAGCTGGTCTTGCCCTGCAGGTTCGTCAGCAGCGACGTGACAGGCAGAGACGAGACGTTCAGGGCGCTGACAGCGCGCACCCTGGCCATGTACTGGCCGGAGTAGATTCCGGGCACATCAACCGACTGCTCGCCCGTGCGTGGCATCTTGACCCACTCACGCGAGCCCCAGCGCCATTCCACGTCATACGCAACCGCGCCTGGCGCAGCATCCCAACTGATGGTCATGTTGGTGACGGCGATACCCTGCTCAATCACAACGTGCTGGGTCACGAACACCGCGCCCGGCGCAGCCTGCACGCCCACCGGTATGCCGCTGATGGGCCGGATATCAACCACGGCACCGAAGTCGATGGCGTCAAACTTGCTCGGCTCGTGCTGGATGCACTCGAGCTGGTACTGGTGCCATTCCGGGCGCGTGATGTTGCGCACCAGAAACTGCATGGTTTTCAGGTCGTCGTATTCGAGAATCCAGCCGCATTCGGCTTCCGGCACCTCGCTAAAGCTGGCCGCGAGGGTGACGCGACGCCCATCCAGCGAGCTGATCACACGCGCCTCGGTCTTGCCGCTGGGCAGGTTCACGCGCAGCTTGGCACCGGTCGAAAGATCGATGTCACGGTCAACGGTAATCACCCGCCCTGCCACCGAGCTGATACGCCCGCCATTCGCGCGGCCGGCCAGCATCGGGTCGGCCACGGCGATGATCTGCCCGGTCTTAGGAATGCCGCCGTCCAGGCCCACACGGAAGGTCGCGGGCCTTGTCTGCGTCTGCTCGGTGATCAGCGCGTACTGGCCAGCGCGCTGCGCCTGCCCGAGTGACGTGCAGCCGTATGCGTCCACCGACAGTTCATTGACTGATCCAGATTCAGCCATCGCCACATCATCAAAGACAGGCTCTTTGTCCGTCGTAAAACTCTGGTCCGGGTTGTCCCACGTCACCATTGCCAGGTTGTGGCGGTCGCGCGCCCGGGTGCCCGAATACTGGATCTCGCCGTTGTTCAGGATCTGCGAAGGGTTGTAGGTGTAGACCGGGTCGCCAGGCATATCAGCGGTGAACGTGATCTGGCTGCCATCCCAGGTGCTCATGCCGTGGAAAATGGCCGAAAGGTCCTGCAACACGGCGTAGGCAGCCCCATCGTCTCTGCCTGATATTCAATCGGTGAAAGCCCGACGATCCCGTCCAGGCTGAAAAGCTTGAAGTGCAGCATGCTTTCTGGCGAAACCGGGAAGCGATCGCCGGCCTTTGGAGTTACCCAGTAGATAAGGTCGTCATCTGTGTCGATCGTTACGGTGTTGCAGTCCAGCGGTACGAACCCGACAGGTTCGCCATTGCGGTTCCGCTCAATCAAGGCAAACGCATTACCCCTCAACGCCATGTTCACCACGACGAACTTGAGGAAGTTCAGCATCGTCATGTAGGGATTCGGCTTGCGCAAAAGCTTCAGCGCGCGATCAGTGCCAGGAATCAGCTTCCGACCTTCTGCGCTGTCCTCATACAGCTTCAAAGGCAGTCCGCTCAACGACTCAGAGAGGATTTTCACGCATGACCACACCATGCTGATCGACAGCGCGGTCTTGGTGGTCACCGTAACGCCGGCTTTGGTTTTCTTGCCGCCGACCGCCATGTCGACTTCGACGTGTTTGCCGGTCGTTGGATCGGTGTAGCCAAGGAATCCCCACGATCGGGGGTTGTACCAACGAAATGCCATGTTCAGCCTACTAGTCCGAAAAATCCGTTATTGAGGTAGTCGTCCAGGCCGCCTTTAGCCTCTGGATTGAGGGAAAGCAGCGAAACGGCGTTGAACGTGGCCATGAGCGGGTCAATTTTCGCGGTGCCCGACGCTTGCTTGGTGATCAAAAATGCATTTGCCGAGGGCACGCCCTTGGCATTGCCGCAAGCCCAAGCCATAAGCGGCTGCCCGCAATGCAGGAAAGCGCCCTCGGCCAGCTTGCGCTCGGTCGTTTTGATAGCGCCCGTGAGTTTCCAGCCTTGAGAGATGCCGATGATTTGCTCTTCGCTGATACCAACATCCGAAAGCGCGTCGAGCACCGCGCCGATGCCGGCCGGGTCAAGGCCCACCTTATCGAGCAGGCCAGCATCGTTGATGCGTTGAACAATGACGGCCAGAGCTGCGACGTCATCGCCTATCTTCTGCACCAGTGTCAGGTCGCCGATAGCAGCCAGATCCTGAATCCGTGGTGCCTCTGATTTACGCCGGGTTAGAACAGACGGGTGTGCGTACGCATGCGCCCAGTGCAGCCAGTCGCGTGAGTCACGAACCCGCCCCATCGCCGAGGCCTTCAAGCGCGGCCTGATCTCCCCCGCCGCTGCACTTGCGCTTGTCCTAGCTGCCCACGGCGCCCTCGCCGAAGACCCTATCACCAAGGTTCGCCGCAGCGGCGGCAGTGAATCCAAGATCGAAACCCGAATTGCAGCAAAGCGCCATGAAGTGACGCTAGCCGCATAACCCAAACCTGATTTTGCGAAAGCCAACAATCGCGGCAGGCCCTCGGCTTGCCTGGAGAAAGTGAAATGAAGAAGGCACCACTGATCAACACGCTGAACGTGAACATTTCCGTCGAAGGGTTATCCCCTGTCGCGGCCTGTCTTGTGCGCGGTTTTCTGGCAAGCGGAGCAACCCGGCCAGAGCCGGCGAAGGATGCGCACTCGGAAACACTGGTAACCCCTGAGATCGGCGCGTATTGGGCTGGGCAGGGCGGCATCTACGGCGGCGTGCGCCAGTATCCCGAAGGGCTGTGCCATGTGATCTACGCGCAAGAGGATGCCGGGAATTTCAAATGGGGTCCGAGCGGCACTGAAACTGGTGCGACGAGCAGGTTCGATGGACGCACCAATACCCAGGCACTGCTTACTCTGAACGCTGACTTTCCTGCAGCTTTCTATGCGAGTCAGTACACGGCAGACGGTCAAAGCGACTTCTACCTGCCCTCCGCCGCTGAACTGAATCACGGTTGGGCATACCTTTCCGACCGCTTTGAAGAGGGCAGCTACTGGTCGAGCACGCAGCGCTCCGCCGACTTCGCATTCACTCAGGGCTTCGATGGTGGCACTCAGCACGACTACGACGAGTTCAACGAGCTTCGCGTCCGCCCCGTCCGCAGATTCATTCGCTGATTCATTAACTGCTTTGGGCGCGCAGCGCCTGCAAGGAGCCACCATGCTGTGTCTAACCCGTCGCTTCGGCGAATCAATCATCATCGGTAACGACATCAAAATCACCGTGATATCTGGTCGTGACGGCCAGATCCGCCTGGGCATTGATGCTCCGGCCGGCCTGGCCGTTGACCGTTCCGAGATCCGTACCGCCAAGCTGGCCAACCCACGCAACGGGAGTGAGCGCCATGTCGGCTGATAATCGAATCACGCTGGTGCTGCGTCCGCGCGAAGGCGAAACTTTGGACGGCCTGCAGTTCTATTCAACTCTCGGCGCACCGGTGTCGGTAGGGCGCGCACTGGGCGTTATCAGCTCTGTGTATGAGGGCGACGCAGTGAACGGGTTGCTCGACATGGAAGAGGATCACACGCCAAGCCTGCGCCGACTGATAGATCAAGTTCCAGGGCTTTATCTGCAAGTCTCTAATGAGGTCAAGCGGGAGGCCTTGAATGACGGCGACGACGAGGCGGAGGCCGAATATAAAGCGGGCCAGGCGCTGCGAGTGCTGATGATGTTCAAGCAGCGTCTTGAGCGGGCGATGGAGCCCGATCTGTTAACTACCCATGCCCCGGGTAGTTTAATTACGGAAAACCCCGCAATTGCTAAGACCGTCGAAAACATCAACCGAACTGCCGAGGAATCCTCGATAGTTGCCCGGTGTGCATGTGCTGATGAACACCTCAATGCGGCTTCCGACGCCCGGCGTTACCGCTGGCTGCGAGACGTAGCTTGGGACACACCACGTCAGGACTTGGCGCTGCGTGACCGCCACCAGAACATGCTGGCCGATAGCGAGCTGGATGCCGAGATAGATCGGGCTATGCAGGCTTACCCACGTGCGTGGGGCCAGGAGCGGCGACCATGAGCACGATCACTCAAGGCACACAGATCCACCTGCGCACCGAGTTCGAAAGCCTGGGCGAGCGTCTGATTCGGTTCGGTCAGGCGCTTCAAGACCCGGCCACCACTGTGGGCCAGTTAACCAGCTTGGCCAGCTCATGCGGTATCGCGCTCAAGCTGCGGACGATCGCTGAGTCAGGGCTGCGCGACGATGAAAGCTGATAACCCTCGGCCGAGGACCAAGCGAGTCAGCTGGACCCCGGTCGAGGACGAGATTCTGCGGGAGCGCTACCCCGAGAGCAGCCACGACGTGCTGTCTCCCCATCTTCCAGGTCGGTCCTATGCATCGATTACACACCGTGCGTACCTGCTGGGAGTGAAGAAAAGCAGCAAGTACATGCGCGACCTGGGCGCGGCCAATATGCAAGCCGGCGCTGAGCGGCTCGGTCGGGAGTTTTGGGAGAAACCGCTGGGCTCGTTGCGACATGAGCAAACGAGGGTGCTGATCAAGCTTGGTCAGCCCGATATCTGGAAAGGCCTACACATCCACGCGTGGGAGTTGGTCAACGGGCCGGTGCCCAACGGCCACATCGTCGCTGCCAAGGACAGTAACCGGAAGAACATAAGCCTGGACAACCTGTGCCTTAGAACGGTGAGCGAGCATGTAGTCCGCACCTGTCCCAACTATCAGAACCTGCCCAACGAACTCGTCGACGTCCTGCACCTGCAGAACGAAATCCGAAAGACCATCAAAAGGAAACGTGGCAATGAAAAATAAACTCTCCGATCTGCGGGACCACCTGTTCCTGGCGTTGGAAAACCTCGTGGATGCAGATGGCGAAGACCTTGATAAAGCCGTGCGCAAGGCAGACGCCGTCAGCAATGTGGCCAAAGTGATCGTCGACACCGCACGCGTCGAAATCGACTACATCCGCCATGTGGGTGGCAAGGTTGAAAGCAGTGTGTTTATTGAATCCAAGCCTGCACTGCCGCCGGTGGAAGCTCAAGGGGGCCGTCGTGGCTAAGACAGTCCTACACGCCCGCCAGGACGGTGTTCAGTTCTACATGAACACCGAGTCCAGCTCGCCAGGCACAGGCCACCGCAACCGGTACCGCCTGTTCAAGACGGAAAACTTCGGGCGCGACAAGTCCGGCTGGGTACAGATCGGCTCGCAGGTTGGCCAGCAGCTGATTGCGATCGAGGACGGGGGCCAGCGCTTTGAGGCATGCGCCGAGGCGTTCAGCGCAAAGCGTCCGCACCTGTATCAAGAGCGCGAGCAGATTCGCGGCAAGCCAGGCAAGTGGGAGGGAGAGGCTTTTCCTGCGCGCGTGGCGCGCGGCCGTGATGCAACAGCTTTAGCAACAAACCAAAATCTGACGCGTCAGGAAGGTGCACCATGACAGAAGAGACGGAAGTCCTGCATGTTGAGGGGCTGGCCAAGATGCTCGGACGCACGGAGGCGTCGATAAGGGAAGGGATTCGCCGAGGCGTAGAGTGGCTGCCGAAGAGCTTCAAGATGGGCGGCAGGCACTGCTGGTTGAAAGAGGACGTACGCAGGTTTCTGCATGACTTTCGAGACGGCGAGCACGAAAAGGTCAAGCCTGGACGAAAGCGCAAAACGCCTCCGTCGCTTAAACAAGTGGCGTAAAAAAGCCCCGGCTAGCGGGGCTTTTTTTAATCTTTCTGCTGGGCCCTGACATTCGGAATCGGCTTTCCTTGGCGCTGGCATTCTGCTCGCAGTCGCTCATCCGATCGAATATATTCGGCTAGCATGCCGGTCAGCTCCGCATTCGACTTCGAACGCTTAATTTTGCTGAGGTCAAGATTATTCATGGCCACGGTAGTCATAGCTATTCCCTTCAGAAAGTCAGGACACAGTCCCGATTTTGGTAGTAGGCGGCTCTCATATGACTGAGATTATGCCGGTACTGCGCACCATCATGCGTTAGGTATTCCATCTCATCTGAGTACCCTAACGCTTGGATAAGTTCCTCGAAAAGCGTGTCAAAAACACGCTCCCCGACGGCCAGGTGATCACGAAGAGGATGTCCTTCCTCTAAATCATCCCTGAAAAGGTAATGCTCGCCCGACTCAAGGTTGGTATGCCTAGGGCGATGGTACATCACCACTGCTGGCTCGGACGGATGGAGAGCCAACACATTATCCTGCTTACGAATCGCAAACCACACCCATATGAACGCCGCTGCGCTCATGATGTGCCGGTCCATCAGAATCTCCACTTTAGCTTTTGTATTGATTATCGCAAGGATCAAAGCAAAGGCTGAGGGGACCTGACCGCCATTATTATGGCGTAAAACGACTCTTATCTCGCCGTTGTCGTCCGATTCATTCAATGCTGCAATGATCGGGCCAACGGTTTCAGGAGATATCTCCCGTGCAATCTCAAAATCCATAAGAACTATTATCGCCCACGATTCCGTTCGCCTAATGCCGGCGAAAAAGTCGTCGCATTCTATAGACCGCTCACACCTTACGAAAGCACATTTGAAGCATTTTGCTATCAACAAAGCTATCGGCCGACGAAGCGTATGCTTTAACCGAGCTTTTCAGCGAGGTCTTGCGGGCTTAAATGGGTATACCTCTTCAGCATCGCAAGAGTTTTGTGCCCGGTTATGCTGGCAACTTCCATCATGGTGAAGCCGCGCTCAAACAGGCGGCTTGTGGCTTCATGCCGCAGGTCATGAAGGCGGAGCCCTTGGATATTCGCCTTCTCGCAAGCGAGCGGGAAGTAGTTACTGACCGTATCGGCCTTAAGCCGGAACAGTGGCCCGCCCTTGATAGGCGCAGGCACCCCCTCTATCAGCTCGCGCGCTCTCGATGAAAGCGGCACTGACCGGCGCTCGCCGTTCTTCGTGTCCTCAAGGAAAGCTACCTTTCCCTGAATTTGATCCTTACGCAATGTGACCAGCTCGGATCGGCGCATCGCCGTCTCAACAGCCAGCTCGATGATAACTGGCAACTCTGGACTGATTTCGCCGGCAGCCTTGTATAGCGACTTCAATTCATCGGCAGTCGGCCGGCGTTCTCGCTGCTTGCTGCCTTTGGGCATACGCAATGCCCGACATGGATTCGTCAGCCCTTCGATACCCCAGTCCTTTGTCGCGACGGTGTAAAGATGGCTGATGACCGCGAGGTCAAGACGGACGGTAGCAGTGGATCGGCCAGCTTTGATCTCTGCATCACGATAGGAGGCCATATCGCTCGATCGTAAAGAAGCCAATGATTTACCCGCGAACTTGGACTCCATCCACTTCTTGATGCGAACCCTTTCTTGCTTGGCTCCCTTCTTGCTCTCTGTGACTTCTGATTCGTACCGCTCAAGAGCTGTGGCCAGACTGGTTGCTTCAGCCTCACGCACGTCCACAAATCTCGCGCGCGACATATCACCTTCGAGTTCAGCAGCCCAGCGCTGGGCTTCTGCTTTGGTGTCGAAGGTTGCGGATAACGTCGGATATCCTTTGCGTCGTATCTGGGCGCGCCAGGCGTCGCCACGCTTTTCGTAATAGGCCATAAACGGAATCATAACCGGTGGTACGGGGGAATAACATCCTCCCCCATTCCCCCATAATTCCCCCAAACGAAAAAAGCCCCGAGCGCTATTAACGCTCGGGGCCTTATGTATGGCGGAGAGATAGGGATTCGAACCCTAGGTACCGGTGAAGGTACAACGGATTTCGAATCCGTCCCATTCGGCCACTCTGGCATCTCTCCAACGGCGCGAATAATAACAGCATCGGCGCGGAAGGCGAAGCCCTTCCGCTGATTTTTTTTGTGCTATCAAGCGCTTGCGTGTTTTTTCGGGTTACAGCGGTACGCCCAGACGGTTTGCGACTTCTTCGTACGCTTCGATAACGTCGCCCAGACCCTGGCGGAAGCGGTCCTTGTCCATTTTCTTGCGGGTGTCCTTGTCCCAGAGGCGGCAGCCGTCGGGGCTGAATTCGTCGCCGAGGACGATTTCGCCGTGGAATACGCCGAACTCGAGTTTGAAGTCGACCAGCAGCAGGCCAGCGTCGTCGAACAGTTTGGTCAGGACTTCGTTGACCTTGATCGACAACTCTTTCATGCGAACCAGTTGCTCAGCAGTGCCCCAGCCGAACGCCACAACGTGGGATTCGTTGATGAACGGGTCGCCTTTGGCGTCGTCCTTGAGGAACAGTTCGAAGGTGTACGGATTGAGTTTGGTACCCTCTTCGATGCCCAGACGCTTGACCAGACTGCCAGCGGCGTAGTTACGCACGACGCATTCGACCGGGATCATGTCCAGTTTCTTGACCAGGCATTCGTTGTCGCCCAGCAGCTTGTCGAATTGGGTCGGGATACCCGCTTCTTCGAGTTTTTGCATGATGAAGGCATTGAACTTGTTGTTCACCGTGCCTTTGCGGTCCAGCTGTTCTATGCGCTTGCCGTCGAACGCCGAGGTGTCGTTACGGAACAGCAGGATCAAGCGGTCAGCGTCGTCGGTCTTGTAAACCGATTTGGCTTTGCCGCGGTAGAGTTCTTCACGTTTTTCCATGATGGGCTCCGCTTGCTAAGTGGTTGGGCTAGGCGATATGTCGCCAGTCGAGCCCTGAATCTTGATCGGCCAGTTGCAGCCAGTCCGGGTCGCACCCAAGGGTGTCGACAAAACATTGCCGGGCCAGGTGCGGCAGGTTGTTCTTGCTGCTGAGATGCGCCAGCACCAGGTGCTGAAGGTCCTGCCATCCCAGTTCGCTCACCAGGCTGGCGGCCTGATGGTTGTTCAAATGACCGGTTTCACAGCCCACGCGCTGCTTGAGAAAGACCGGGTACTGGCCTCGGGCAAGCATGTCGCGGCAGTGATTGGCCTCGATCATCAAGGCATCCAAGCCTTGATAACGCTGTAATACGTTGGAGCAGTAAGAGCCGAGGTCGGTCAGCAGGCCGAAGCGGCGCGAGCCGTCACTGAAGACGAACTGCGTCGGTTCAAGTGCATCATGCGCAACAGACACCACGTCGATGTCCAGTGCGCCGATCTGCAAGCTCTCCCCGCCTGCCAGCAAACCGGCAACTTCCACCGGCTTGCGCATTCCGCGCAAGGTGCCGCTACTGAGGTAGACCGGCACATTGTAGCGCCGCGACAGCAAACCCACGCCATGCACATGATCGGCATGTTCGTGGGTCACCAGAATGGCACTCAGCTGGCTTGCCGCGACACCCAGACGAGCCAGACGCCGCTCGGTTTCCCGCAGGGAGAAACCGCAATCGACCAATACATACGTATCGTTGCTTGCGACCAGCGTGCCGTTGCCACGGCTGCCGCTGCCGAGAACTGCGAAACGCACTTAACCCAGGTTATCTTGAATAACGCTCAACACCCGACGAGCGATATCCGCAGGTGCAACAGTGTTGATGTTCTTCTCGACGGTCACCTGAACGTTGTCACCGACCTTGCTCAGGCGCACCTGATAACGCTCGGCGCGGGCATCGATCTCTTCCTTGCTCGACTTGCTGCCGAACATGCGACCGAAGAAACCAGGCTCGTTCTCAGGCGTTTTGGCTTTTTCGGCCAGGTTGATGTAGTACAGGCCCAGGCTACGGTTGATGTCCTCGACACGCCAGTCGCCCTGATCCAGCGCACGGCCGACGCTCGACCACGCACGGTCCAGATCGGCACCGAGGTTCAAGACCGGGTTGCCGCTGCCGTCTTCGCTCAAGGCAACACGGCTCGGGGTATCGTAGTCACGCGCTGCCAGCAGGGAAATCGAACCGCCCTTCTCGGCGTTGCGGCCCATGCTGGCCAGCAGGTCATCGGTCAGTGCTGCATCGAGCCCCAGGTTGGTGGTGCGTGTCGGGAACGCCACATCGGCCGTGCTGCCGGCAGGACGCTCGACGCTGACCACGTAAACTTCGCTGGTGTTGCGCTGCACGCCTGGCTCGATGCGAACCCGCACACGGGTTTCTGCGTCGGCCGCGACACCCGCCGCGCTCAGACGCTTGGCCACCGAGGCAGATAGCTCATCAAGACGCTGCCACGAAGAGCTGAATTCGCCCGTCTGCGGACGCTCTTCAGCGATGCGAAAACCATTGTCTTCAAAATACTGGTGGGCCACCGGCCAGACTTCGGCTGGCTGGCGCTGGGCCAGAATCCAGTGCGAATCACCGCTCTTCTGCAAGCTGAAATCACTCGACTCGGACGTCGAGGCCAGCGGCAGAGGACGAGGAACGGTGTATTCACCGTCTTTCTGGGTGCTGTCAGCCACGTTACGCGGGATCGGCAACAACGGATCCAGGCGCTTGACGCCGGAAACATCGGCAGGCACCTGCATGGGAGGGGTCTGGGTTGCCTGAAGGTAATCGCTACCGCGATCACGGAAGTAGCCATCTTCACCCCAGAGCCAACCGCAACCGCTGGTGCTGGAGATAATAAGAGCAAGTGCGGATAGTCCGGCCAATCGCTTCATTGCGTGATACTTCCTCAATTAAACCAGGACGCCGGACTGGCGCATGGCCTGACGCAGCGGTTCGTGACAGGCTTCGCTGAGCCAGGTAAGCGGCAGACGGATACCGTCTGGCATCAAACCCATCTCATGCAAGGCCCATTTCACGGGGATAGGGTTGGATTCGATGAACAGGGTATTGTTGAGCGGCATGAGCGTCTGGTGAATCGCCCGTGCAGTCTCGGCGTCGCCACGCATGGCCGCTGCGCACAGATCGCTCATGGCGCGTGGTGCAACGTTGGCCGTGACGGAAATATTGCCCTTGCCGCCCAACAGCATCAGTTCGACAGCCGTCGCGTCATCACCGGAGTACAACAGAAAATCGCTGCTGACGCTGGCCAGAATGTCCTTGGCGCGCTGCAGGTTGCCGGTGGCTTCCTTGATGCCGATGATGTTCTTGACCCTGGACAGACGCGCAACAGTCTCTGGCAGCATGTCGCAGGCCGTACGGCCCGGCACGTTGTAGAGGATCTGCGGGATGTCTACGGCATTGGCGATGTGGCTGAAATGCTGGAACAGGCCTTCCTGCGTCGGCTTGTTGTAATAAGGCGTTACCAGCAGGCACGCATCAGCGCCAGCGGTCTTGGCGTTGGTGGTCAGCTCGACGGCTTCGCGCGTCGAATTGGCGCCTGTACCGGCGATGACCGGAATACGTCCTGCAACCTGAGCAACCACACGGCGGATGACTTCGATGTGTTCGCTCACATCCAGCGTCGCCGATTCACCTGTGGTGCCGACGGCAACAATGGCGTTGGTGCCCTCTTGCAAGTGGAAGTCAACCAGTTTGCTCAGGCTGTCCCAGTCCAGACGACCTTGTGCATCCATTGGTGTGACCAGTGCCACCATACTGCCCGCAATCATGCAACCGCTCCTGCCGGAAAAAGAGAGCGGTAATGGTACTGGCGCTATCAACCTTGTACAAGCGAAGTACCGCGCTCTGAGCATTCCCCTGAGCGATGGTTTTCGCTACCCTTCGTGCTTTGATCGGTACTGGTCACCTGCGCACCTCGCTCAATCGGTCGAATTTGTCGCCAGAAGCCCCGCCCCAGCGCACTCCAGCCCAGTCATGGCATGTCCATGCAAGCCAGACGCTCCGGGACCCGGGCAGCTATCTCGCGCCGCCGATTGGCGAAACAGCCCCGCAAGTCCGAAAAAGTACCGACCGCTCATCGTCTAGGAATGCTGCATGTCGTCCACCCCCACAGTTCGCGAACAATTCCTTGTCATCAGTGCCCTTGGCGCCAACCCCATGGAGCTGACCAACGTCCTGTGCCGCGCCAGCCATGAAAACCGCTGCTCGGTCGTCACCTCTCGCCTGACCCGTCATGGTGAGTGCAGTGCACTGATTCTGCAGGTATCGGGTAGCTGGGACGCGCTGGCGCGTCTTGAAACCGGCCTGTCGAGCCTCTCCAAGAAGCACGCCTTCACCACCAGCGTGGTGCGCAGTGCCACGCTGGAAAGCCGCCCCGAGGCCCTGCCCTACGTGGCGTATGTCAGTTCGGCCTACCGCCCGGACATCATCAACGAGCTGTGCCAGTTCTTTATCGACCACAATGTCGAGCTGGAAAACCTGATCTGCGATACCTATCAGGCCCCGCAGACCGGCGGCACCATGCTCAATGCAACGTTCACGGTAACACTGCCCGCCGGTACGCAAATCAGCTGGCTGCGTGATCAGTTCCTCGATTTTGCCGATGCGCTGAATCTTGATGCGCTGATCGAACCGTGGCGCCCACAAGCCCCAATGTAAGGAATCCTCATGGCCGTTACAGTAGATCAACCGGTTCCCGATTTTCAGGCACCTGCTACCAGCGGACAGACGGTAGAGCTGTCTGCGTTCAAGGGTCAGCAGGTCGTGATTTATTTCTACCCCAAGGACAACACGCCCGGCTGCACCACGCAGGGTCAGGACTTTCGCGATCACATCGCTCAATTCCAGGCAGCCAACACTGTGGTACTGGGCGTTTCCCGCGACAGCCTGAAAACCCACGAGAACTTCAAGGCCAAGCAGTCATTTCCGTTCGAGCTGATCTCGGACAAGGAAGAAGCGCTTTGCCAGCTGTTCGACGTGATCAAGCTGAAAAAGCTTTATGGCAAGGAATACCTGGGCGTTGATCGCAGCACGTTCCTGATCGACAAGGAAGGCGTGTTGCGTGAGGAATGGCGCGGCGTGAAAGTGCCCGGCCATGTCGCTGATGTGCTGGCCAAGGCCCAAGCCCTTAACAAAGGCTGATGACCGATACCGGCTGCGGCACGCAAGGTGCCGCAGCGATTGCGCCCTGCTATTCGCAGCAACGCGCTAAAGCAGCGGCGCTACGGTGGGCTCATTGCGTGGCCAGGCATCCAGCACGGCCTTGAACAGGGTCGCCAGCGGAATCGCAAAGAAGATCCCCCAGAAGCCCCACAGCCCGCCGAACAGCAACACGGCGCAGATGATCGCGACCGGGTGCAGATTGACGGCTTCGGAAAACAGCAGCGGCACCAGAACGTTGCCATCCAGCGCCTGAATGACACCGTGAGCAATCATCAGGTAGATGAATTGATCACTCCAGCCCCACTGGAACAGACCGATCAGCGCCACCGGCACCGTGACCACCACCGCGCCGACATAAGGCACCACCACCGAGATGCCCACCAGCATTGCCAGCAGCGCGGCGTAATTGAGCCCGAGCGCCACGAAGGCGATGTAGGTCACGCCGCCACAGATGAAGATCTCGATGACCTTGCCGCGAATGTAATTGGCAATCTGGCGCTTCATCTCGTCCGCCACCCGATTGAGCAACGCACGCTCGCGAGGCAGATAGCCACGCGCCCAGCGACCGATCACATGGCGATCCTTGAGGAAGAAGAACACCAGAATCGGCACCAGCACCAGATAGATCATCAGGTTGACCAGCAACGGCAGGCTGGAGATCGAGAACGTCAGTGCCAGCTGGCCGATCTTGCCGACCTCGCCACGGGCGACTTCAATTGCCAGCAGCACTTGCTCGTCGGAAACCAGATGCGGGTAGCGCTCGGGCAGCAACAGCAGCACCGACTGCCATTTGGCAAGCATGCCCGGCGCCTCGTTGAACAGCGTGATCAACTGATGCCAGAGCAACGGCACCAGCACCAGCAGAAACACCAGCAGCGCGCCGATGAACAACGTGAACACCACGCCGACTGCGGCCACCTCGGGCATCCGCAGGCGCTCCAGAAGACCGACCAGCCCGTGCATCAAAAAAGCCAGAACCAGCCCGGCCAGCACCGGAGCGAGCATCCCGCCCAGCGTCAGGACGAGGGTAAACGCCACAAACAGCAAGACCGCCAGTACCACCGCCTCCTCGTCAGAGAAATAGCGTTGCACCCAATTGCGAAGCACATTGAACATCAAACATCCTTTTCGGAAAAAACGGCGGTAGATCAGGCCTTGCGAAGCCAGTAGCGGTAAATGCCGGCCTCGACTTCTTCATGCAACAGTTCATGGCCGGCGAGCCTGGCAAAGGTTCGAAAATCCCGTTGCGACCCGGCATCGGTCGAGATCACCTTCAGCACCGCACCGCTGGCCAGACGATTGAGTTCCATCTTGGCCTTCAGCAGGGGCAGCGGGCAGTTGAGCCCGCTGGCATCCAGTTCGGCGTCACAGGCCTCGGGGCGCAGTACAGCGTCAGACATCGTTTCTCTCCAGGCGGACACATCGAATTACAAAGCAGGTCCGAAAAGGCAAGGCGGACAAGGCAGCAAGAATACCTCACTCTGGTCAGCACGCCATTGGGCCAGCTACAGTACAGGTTCTTCTGACCAGAGCTTCGTGCATGAATTTTTTGCGTCCTACACTGCTCACCCTCGCCTGCCTGTTCGCCACACACGGCATCGCTGACGATCTTCCGTCACTGGGCGACTCCAGCTCATCGATTGTTTCCCCGGAGCAGGAACACCGCCTGGGCCGTGCATGGCTGGGTTTACTGCGTGGTCAGGTCGGGCAACTGTCGGACCCGCAACTCAAGGACTACGTCGAGACATCGGTCTATCGTCTGGCCGAAACCAGCCAGGTTCAGGACCGGCGACTTGAATTTATCCTCATCAATAGCCCGCAGCTCAACGCCTTCGCAGCACCTGGCGGGATCATCGGCGTCAACGGCGGCCTGTTTCTCAACGCTCAGACCGAGGGGGAATACGCATCGGTTCTGGCTCACGAACTGGCTCACTTGTCCCAGCGCCACTTCGCCAGAGGCATAGAAGCCCAGCAGCGCATGCAGGTGCCCGTAATGGCGGCGATGCTGGCGGGTATTGTCATGGCGGCTGCGGGTGCCGGTGATGCCGGTATCGCGACCATCGCCGGCTCACAGGCGGCTGCGATTCAGGAGCAGCGCCGGTTCTCGCGTCAGAACGAGCAGGAAGCTGACCGCATCGGCATTCTCAACCTGGAAAAAGCCGGCTATGACCCGCGCAATATGCCGACCATGTTCGAGCGTCTCATGCGCCAGTACCGATTCGACGCCAGGCCTCCGGAGTTTCTGTTGACTCACCCGGTCAGCGAATCGCGTATCGCCGACACGCGCAACCGCGCCGAGCAGGCCAAACCGGGCGGCAAGGAAGACAGCGTGCTGTACCAACTGATGCGCGCGCGGGTGGCGCTTATCTATGAAGAAACGCCAGGCATTGCCGCCAAGCGCTTCCGTGCCCAATTGGTTGAAAATCCGAAATCCGAGCCCGCGCGCTACGGTCTGGCCATCGCGCAGATCAAGGGTGGACAGCTCAATGAAGCACGGGAAAGCCTAAAGCCTCTGCTGGAAAAATCGCCGAACGACATCACTTACAACCTGACGCAAATCGACCTGGACATCACCAACAACCGGCTGGCGGATGCACAGCAACGGGTCGATCGCATGTTGACGCTGTACCCGACCAGTTACCCGCTCAACGATGTGCGTATTGATGTGCTGCTCAAGCAGAACCGTACCGCCGAAGCCGAAAAAAGCCTTGAAGCGTTGCTCAAGACCCGTCCCGATGATCCGGACATCTGGTACGTGGTGGCAGAAACCCGTGGCCTGAACGGCAACACGGTCGGCCTGCATCAGGCCCGTGCCGAGTACTTCGCGCTGGTCGGCGACTTCCGTCAGGCGATCCAGCAACTGGACTTCGCCAAACGCCGGGCCGCCAACAACTTCCAGCTGGCCTCGCGAATCGATGCCCGGCAAAAGGATTTGATCGAGCAGGAACGCATGGTCAAGGACATGATGAACTGATAGTTCATGAGCGAGCTCCGTTAAAACGGCCTTACCGTCACCAGAATGAAAAAGCCCGACACGTCAGTCGGGCTTTTTCGTTGCATTTCTCGCTGCAGCGGTCAGGCATTGCCCGCCTGACGTAAGCGAGCGGCCTGCGTGAAGTCCAGCATGCGTTGCAGCGGGCGCACTGCATTGGGAATCAGCGCAGGCTCAACGAAGATCTCGTTGCCGCCCTCGCGCAGGCACTGCAAGGTGCGCTCAAGCGTATTCATCGCCATCCACGGGCAATGTGCGCAACTGCGGCACGCCGCACCGTTACCGGCCGTAGGCGCCTCAATGAAGATCTTGTCCGGGCACAGCTGCTGCATCTTGTAGAAGATGCCTCGATCCGTGGCCACAATAAACATCTTGTTCGGCAGACGCTGGGCGGCTGCAATCATCTGACTGGTGGAGCCGACCACGTCAGCCAGCTCGATGACCGCTTCCGGAGACTCTGGATGAACCAGAATCGCAGCCTCGGGGTACAGGGCTTTCATGTCTTCCAGCTGCTTGGATTTGAACTCTTCGTGGACGATGCAGGCACCGTCCCACAACAGCATGTCGGCGCCGGTTTCGCGCTGAATGTAGCGACCGAGGTGTTTGTCAGGCGCCCAGATGATCTTTTCGCCGTTGTCCATCAGGCTTTCGACGATTTCCAGTGCGCAGCCTGAGGTCACCACCCAGTCGGCACGGGCCTTTACTGCCGCCGAGGTGTTGGCGTAGACCACCACGGTACGTTCTGGATGCTGATCGCAAAACGCGGAAAACTCATCGACCGGGCAACCCACATCAAGCGAGCAGGTGGCTTCCAGCGTCGGCATGAACACGCGTTTTTCCGGGTTGAGGATCTTGGCGGTCTCGCCCATGAAACGCACACCGGCGACCAGTACGGTGCTGGCCGGATGATTGTTGCTGAAACGCGCCATTTCCAGGGAGTCAGCCACGCAGCCGCCGGTTTCTTCGGCGAGCGCCTGAATCACCGGGTCGCAATAGTAATGAGCGACCATGACCGCGTCCTGCTTCTTGAGCTCGGCAGCAATCGCGGCACGGTAGTGCGCTTGCTCTTCGGGGCTCAGCGCCTTGGGCTGCTTGGCATCAAGGTGCGCCTGCACCAGAAAGCGTTCGGAAATCTGTGTCATGTTCGCGATACCTGAAGGCGCTTGAGCGCGAGAGGCAAGTTTACACCCGATAAAGACAGGCCATAAAAAAGCCGGAAACCTCATCTGAGATGGCCAATCCAGCTTTACGCATGCATCGCCCTGTTTAGGCGCTACTGCCTGCGATCAAGCAGGTTGCAAATGTTCAGTAGAGATCAGACTGACATCTGACGGCGCGCCGATTCTAACGCTAAAAAACTGATTTAACAGCAGTTTCTGGCTTCTCGGATGCTGATGAGAAGCGTTCTTGAGCACTTGACTGCTCAGAATACGCAGGCTCATTTAAAAATAATATCTGGCAACAATCAGTAATAAATTTCACTTTGACACATTCGTAAACTATCTTTCGTGCTCCAAATAAGACTACTCAATTTCACAGGGATTCTTGATGTCAGGCGCCGCACACTTCTCCAACTCCGCTTTCCGAAAAACCTCTTGGGCAATTACCTCTCTGACCGCTTCGCTGATGATCGCCGCGCCCGTACAGGCCGCTGGCGAGGCTGCAGTGGTAACGCCCTGGGGCACGATAAACGAGCCCGCCAGCCCGCAGGTCTGCAAGCAATTATCGGCCGCGTTGGCCCCCAAGGATGGCTCGCTGGACAGCGTCGACAGCGCGGCGCTCTACTCCAGACCTGACCAGGACAGAATTCAGAGCGCAATCAATGGCTGCGCAGCCGGGCAAGCCGTCCAACTGATTAAAGGCACTGGCGACAACTCGGCATTCCTCAGCGGAGCCCTGCAGCTTAAATCCGGCGTTACGCTGTGGATCGACGACGGCGTTACGCTCTTCGCGTCACGCAACCCCAAAGACTACGACAACGGCAAAGGCACCTGCGGCGTAACAACGATCGCCAATCAGGACGCCTGCAGCTCGCTGATTTCAGCAAAAAATACCCGCGCCAGCGGCGTGATCGGAAAAGGCGTGATAGACGGTCGCGGCGGCAGCCTGCTCACCTCCGGGGCAAATGCCAACCAGCGCAGCTGGTGGGACCTCGTCTACCAGAAGACCCTGTCCAACGCTTATCAGCAAAAGCCGCGCCTCATCCAGGTCAGTGGCGGAACGGACTTCGTCATCCAGGGAGTGACACTGCAAAACGCCCCGGACTTCAACATTGTGACTGACGGCGTGACAGGCGTGACTGTCTGGGGGATCAAGATTCTGACTCCAAGCCGGGTCTACACGGTTGAAGGCTACCACTGTCCTACCGGCTCGACGCCCGACCAGAAGACCCCTGGCACCTGTTTCACCCCGGAAACCGTGAAGAACACCGATGGCTTCGACCCCGGCCAGTCAAACAAGGTACTGCTGGCCTACTCCTACATCAGCACCGGCGACGACAATGTAGCGATAAAGTCCAGCCGGACCTCCGGCAGCCGCGACCTGATGTTTGCGCACAACCATTTCTACTATGGGCACGGCTTGTCCATCGGCAGTGAAACCAACGGCGGCGTACATAACGTCAGCGTTGTGGATCTTGCAGCGGACGGCGCAGATAGCCAGGACGGCATTGGGCTCAGAATCAAGTCGGGAGCCAAAAACGGCGGAATCGTAGACGGCGTCAGCTACGAGAATGTGTGCATGCGTAACGTCAAATTCCCGCTGGTGTTCGACACCCAGTACGGCAGCGCCAGCGGAACCTCGTACCCTGACTTCAGCGGTATCACCGTCAAAGGCTTCCACTACCTGGGCAGCCCGAGATTCGGCGGCGGCAAGATGACTTTTGTTGGCTACAACGACAACGGTCAGAAACGGCCGATTTCCATTACGCTGGATAACGTTGTTTTCGATGGCACCCAGCCCAACCTCACCGGTCTTACGGCGACCCACTTCATTCTGGGGCCAGGGCCGGTGAGTTTTGCCAACAAGCTGGTGCCTTCGATAAAGGATAACGTCACGGTCTCCGGCAGTCCTGGAGAGGGCACGCCGGTCGATTGCACGGCAGCGTTTGTGCCGATGAAATCCGTGGTGCCTGGGGCTCCGTTTTAACGGGTGGTGGTTGTCGGGTAGTGCTGCGGGGGGGGGGGGGGGGGGAATCCCTCGCAGACGGCTGTTTGGTTTTTGGAGATCCTCATGGGAACAATAAAACACTGTGAGGATATGAATCTGAAAATGTCAAATAAGCGCATTTTTTAAATGCGAATGCCTGAACACCGGTTAAAGACAGGGCGGCCGAAGGTCTTCAAGCGGGGGTACAAAAGGGCTACAAGAAGGGGCACACAGGGTGCAAAAAAACCGAAATCAGGCCCACCTCAAATTTAATAGATACCGCTACAAAGGAGATTGATTCAACTCAATAGATCTAAGCTAACATCACCTGTCAAGAAAAACTCCTCAAGCGCCTCTTTTACAATGGAGAAATCCAAGCAGACCAATTCACCGTTCCAAATATCACCTAAGGAAGGTCTGTTTCATCAGGGAGGCTCGGTGAAAGGTGTTGGGGTATTTTGCCAAATCAGGAAACCTTTTTCAGAGTTTTCTTAAAATCTCATATTCACTATTCTTTGGCTCTGGGTTCAAATAGGAACGCACAACAGAATCCGTTCCATCATCTTCACCCTAGGGATAAAACATAACCACCTTCATCCGAAAAATTTTAGGCGCTGTGGACCTATATCTGCACCACCAACGATACTTAACGTTAGAGAGCCTTTCCCTATATTAATTTTATCGAGATAGTAGTCAACATCTTGCCAAGCCGGAAGCTTTTTATTCCCACCATTGACCTGATCACCGACGCCAATTACCCACGACAAAGAATATTTTTTCATCAATCTAAGGAAGGTCTGAAGTAGGCATCGATTTTTGACGCTCTCATGGCCTGAGGTTCAAAAAAAGCTCGCCCGATCAGATAATTAGACGTTTTCCGCTCTTAACTCATCGATTTTCCTTCAAACAGCACCTTTCCAAGGCGTTTTTCCGCATTACAGGCGCACCTCTCCCATCGCCAGCAGCCGTTTTCGCACCATCCAAAGGTTCGACAAGGCAAACAGAGTAGCCTGTTGCGCGGTGTTTTTAGCCAGCCCGCGAAACCGGACTTTCGTATAACCAAACTGGCGCTTGATCACGCGAAACGGATGTTCAACCTTCGCCCGTAACTGGGCTTTCGTGAACTCGATTTTGCGATAGACCCGTGCGATCAAACTTTTCTCGCCATGCTTTTTATAACGGCTTGGGCGGGCCGCAATTGACCAGATCATCTGACGATCCTGATGCTCCGCACGCTTGTCCACGCCGGTGTAGCCCGCATCACCGCTGACATAGGTTTCCTCACCATGTAGCAATTGATCAACCTGAGTCACGTCCGCCACATTCGCCGCAGTACCCACCAGGCTATGGACTAAACCCGACTCGGCATCGACGCCGATATGCGCTTTCATGCCGAAGAAATACTGGTTTCCTTTCTTCGTCTGATGCATTTCGGGATCGCGTTTGCCGTCCTTGTTCTTGGTCGAGCTCGGCGCATGAATGATCGTCGCATCGACCACCGTACCTTGGCGCAGCATCAAACCTCGATCACCCAGATAGCCATTGATGACCTGCAAAATCCCGCCTGCCAACTCATGCTTTTCCAACAGACGCCGGAAGTTGAGAATCGTGGTTTCATCGGCGATTCGATCCAGACTCAACCCTGCGAACTGGCGCAGGATCGTTGTCTCGTAAAGTGCTTCCTCCATCGCCGGATCGCTGTAACCAAACCAGTTCTGCATCAGGTGAATACGCAGCATCGCCATCAGCGGATAAGCCGGACGGCCACCTTCGCCCTTTGGATAATGTGGTTCGATAAGGGCAATCAAGCCTTTCCAGGGCACAACCTGATCCATCTCGATGAGAAAGCGCTCGCGGCGGGTATGCTTACGTTTACCCGCGTACTCGGCATCGGCGAAGGTCATCTGTTTCATCAGGGAAGCTCGGTGAAAGGTGTTGGGGTATTTTGCCAAATCAGGAAACCTTTTTCAGAGTTTCCCTAAGGAATCTCCGAACAAGTCTCAAATATGCGAAAATCGCCTGACCACCTGATCCGAGCCTCCCATGGCCAAATGAGCTTTTCCGACGTTGAGTACGCTGGCAAACGCAAGCAAACCCGCCGCGAACGTTTCCTTGCCGAAATGGATCAGGTTGTACCCTGGAAAGGTCTGCCGGGACTGATAGAGCCGTTCTACCTCAAGGCCGGTGGCGGTCGAAAACCCTACCCGCTGGAAACCATGTTGCGCATTCACCTGTTGCAAAACTGGTTCTCCCTTAGCGATCCATGCATGGAAGAAGCCTCATATCGGCACCGATGTTGAATCCGGACTGGTTCATCATGTTTACGGTACCGCCGCCAACGTGGCCGATGTCACACAGGTTGCAGAACTTCTGCATGGCGAAGAAAACGCTATCTATGCAGACGCCGGATACACCGGTGCCGAGAAGCGCAAAGAGCATGAAAATAGTAAGATTGTCTGGCAGATCGCAGCGCGCCACAGTACCTATTCCACGCTGGTATAAGGACAGTGTGTTTTACAAGATCAAGCGCAAGATTGAGTACTGCAAAGCCAAGACACGAGCCAAGGTCGAGCATCCGTTTCGCGTGATCAAGCGCCAGTTTGGTTACGTGAAAGTGCGCTTTCGTGGACTGATGAAAAAAACGGCTCAGCTGACTACCCTGTTCGCGTTGTCGAACCTGTGGATGGTACGAAAACAGCTTATGGGTACGGGCGAGCTGCGCGTCTAACATGGGAAACCGCGCGAAAAAGCGGCACATGCGCGATTAATCGATCGATTTTTCAACAAATAGCGGCTTATTTTGGGGGAAAACCGGCTACCGCTGCAGAGCAACATTCGAACCTCATCCACGAATTACCTTACCCGACGATTGAATACGCAACGAATAACAGCGTGCTGTATCCAATTGACGCGATAGACGGCACTTCTGCAAGCATTGCTTTCACACACATGGAGGCGACACCAATTACGCTGTGTTGGGCAATCAAAGGCCAGGATGAACCTAAATTCGAGCCAATCGTTCGGCTTGGTAGCACCAGTGGCAGCATTGAAATCCCTATCCCCAAGGAGCACGTCAGTGCTTGCATCGGGCACACGGTATTGATCTGGTACACGGCAACAGTTTCCGAACGGCTCCAAACATCATTGGTCTTAGAGTTGGAGATTCAGGACATCAGAGAGGCGGATCTTCGAAAGTCGTTGCCGGTGTTCGTGCACTCCAAGCTGGAGTCGAGCACTTGGTGGTTGAACATGTACGAATTGCAGGGTGATGAAACCATTAAGATCAAGTCATGGCCGATGATTCAGGCCGGGCAACGCCTGTTTGTTACTGTAGCAGGTGATCAACATCAATTACCGTATTCATTTTTTTGGATTGCTTTTGACCATATAGTGACGGTGGCTGAAGCAAACCCAGATCATGTCTTTGAGTTCAGGTTATCGCGTAATTGGATGTCGCGACGGCAGGACTATTCGGCGCTAACGACTCATATGGGGGTCATTTGGGACGGCGCTGAACCAGTGCTGCCTCAGCATGATGACCCTGTCCACGAGAACCCGCTGCCCATTAATGCCCAAGACTTTCACCTACGCACCACCACGCTGCTGCGGGTAGACCCCACCCTGAATTTGCCGCAACCGCAGGTTCCGGAGTCGCTACAAGGTGTATTGAGTTTCGTCGAGCTGTGCTGCGGATCCGCGCACCTTGTGGTAGGAGCGTGGCCGGATATCGCCACAACTAACAAAATTTCCTTGAGCTGTAAGGGAACCTCAGTCGGTGGCGAGGATATCACCGTGACCTTGACACCACTACGAGCGGTAACAACGGCGGAAGTTCAGCAAGGATTGGAGATGGCGATTTCAAACGCCCAGTTATCGCCCTTTCTCGATGGCAGCTCTATCACCCTGCAACTGGATGTGACGTTCCCTGGAGATGAGCCGGTTCCCTTTAATCCTGTCCTGCTGAGGCTGTTCAAAAGCCTGGAGATCTTCGACGGATTCGATGGGGAACCAAATAAATTCATTGCCACCGGCGAAATCATTACCACAGCCGCAATGACCATCACCATGATCCAAGCGGCTACAACTAGCCATGGGGGAATATACAACTATGGGGATGTTCCTGGCTACATGTCGGGGCCGGCCATAGTGATGTGTTTTAACCAAAGTGGATTCGCCGTGCCACCCCAAATAACGGGGTTGCAATTCAATGTCGCTTGCAAGTGTCTTCGTTTTGCGTTTGTTCATCTTGATGGTGCTGCGACAATTCGATTTTATGATGAGGGGGGCGAGATTTTAGAAACAAGAATACTGAACTCAAACGCGGGTGGAAGGCACCAGTGGGTGGAGTTCAAGGCGCCGATAGACAAGCTACTTTCACGGGTAGAGGTGGAAGTGGGGGATCATTGTTATATGGATAATTTCACAATGTGTGCCCCGGCAGTGTAAGGCACAGTCCACGGGGACGCGCGCGCCCCCGTGGACTGGTATCTACTGCACGACTCAATCGGGCGAAGATTATTCGCACCGTCTTTGCAGCGAAATAGTAATAAGCGACTAACAGCGTGCCTTAACCAATCGACACGATTGATCACCCTGCTGCAACCATTGCTTTGTAAGCGCCTCATGAACCCCACATTCCAAGCCAGCAATTGAAGCTTGATGCTGTGCTCCCGATTCTTTTCAGGAGCCAGCTCCCCATGATGCGACCCGACGCCAAAGTCGAAAAAGTGTACCTCTACCCCAAGCCTGTGGATTTCCGAAAATCTATCGATGGCCTTGCTGCGCTGGTTGAACTGGACATCAAAGTCGCCGTGTTCGACCCCGTGCTTTTTGTTTTTCTGAATCGCCACCGTAACCGGGTGAAAATACTTTATTGGGAGCGCAACGGCTTCTGTCTTTGGCTCAAGCGTTTGGAGTCCGAGCGGTTCAAAACCTCTCCCGATGAGACGGACGAGGCCATCGTGCTGACGGTCCAGGAACTGAACTGGTTACTGGATGGATTTGATCTCTGGCGTAACCGTCCGCACAAGGTTTTGACTCCACGATTTGTCGCCTGACGGGTATAATCCAGGGCATGAAATTGATACCCGACGACCTTCCTGACGATCCTGTTTTTGCTTAAGCAGATGCTGCTTGAAGCGCAGGACGCCAAAGAAGCTTACGCCACCCACATCGTTGATCTGAAAGAACAGATCAAGCTGTTGCGTGACCGTATCTTTGGTCGCAAGTCCGAACAGGCGGTCGAACCCAACACGCCGCAACTCGCACTATTCAACGAACCCGAAAGCGAGCCGATGCTTCCCGTCGGCGACGCCGACGAAGAGGTCGTTGCACCGGTCAAGCGCCGTGGTAAGCGCAAGCCACTGTCGGCAGATCTTCCCCGCATCGAAGTCATTCACGAACTGCCCGAGCACGAACTGACCTGTGCCTGCGGTTGCCGCAAGCATGTCATCAGCGAAGAAACCAGTGAGCAGCTGGATATCGTGCCGATGCAGATCCGTGTGATCAAACACATCCGCAAAGTCTACGGTTGCCGCGGTTGTGAAACGGCACCGGTCACCGCTGACAAGCCGGCTCAGTTGATCGAAAAGAGCATGGCCAGTCCGAGCGTATTGGCCATGCTGCTGACCACCAAGTATGTCGACGGCTTGCCTCTGCATCGCTTTGAAACGGTGCTGAGTCGACATGGCATCGAGATAGCGCGTCAAACACTGGCACGCTGGGTTATCCAGTGCAGCGAACACTTCCAGCCGCTCTTGAATTTGATGCGTGATCGATTATTCGAAAGCCCGTTTATCCACTGCGATGAAACCCGAGTCCAGGTACTAAAAGAGCCGGATCGTGACCCGACCAGCCAATCCTGGATGTGGGTGCAAGCCAGTGGCCCGCCAGACCGAAAAGTTGTGCTGTTCGATTACACCACCAGCCGTGCGCAGGAGGTGCCGCTGAGCCTGTTGGAAAGTTATCGCGGCTACGTGATGACCGATGATTACGCGGGCTATAACGCATTGGCGTTGCAACCGGGTGTTGAGCGTCTGGCGCACATCTCCACGCCCTACTCATTCAGCACCCGCCAGCCCTGATGCTCGCCGTCCGCCCTCCCGCAGATTCCATGAATGCCCTGAAAGCTTGTACTGCTACCCCATATGAAAATTCTTGGTACACCAGCGAATCGGCGAATGCGATGGGAATGGCAGTGCTCCGTAAAAATCAAACCAGTCGTCATGATTAAGCACACTGCTAGTATTCGTCCGGTGAAGTCATCTACTCAGCTCAGCTCAGCAAAGCCCAGGCATGGCCTTCACGTGAGTTATCGGGGGACTCCCTTGTCCTAGCGTCAGCCAAGTGGATCTACCCGCACATTATCCGTATCGGAGGAATTTCTATGAAGCTAGTTGAGATCAGTACGTTTATTACTCGCTGGCCATTGCCAGGCTTGGTGCCCCCAACCGCTTGGCTTGTTTCTCAAGACTGCGAAAACCAAGTTTTGGCCTTGCTGGCTCAGAGCAGCGATCCGTGCGTCTAGATCCGCAAAGCAAAAAAAAATCCGGAAATCCTCATTTTCATGGGCCTTCCAGATTTTTGAAATGGTGGGTCGTGTGGGATTCGAACCTACGACCAATTGGTTAAAAGCCAACTGCTCTACCAACTGAGCTAACGACCCTCTGTTGTGTGGCGCGTATATTACTGATTTTTATCAGTAATTCAACACTTTTTTTGAAAAACTTTAAAAATAACGTGTCGGGTCTGACATGCCGGAGGCTGTGAAGCCCTCTGCGCGCAAGCGGCAGCTGTCGCATTTGCCACAGGCACGTCCCTGATCATCGGCTTGATAGCAGGAAACCGTCAGTGCGTAGTCGACCCCCAAAGCAATGCCCGCCTTGACGATGTCCGACTTGCTCAGGTTCTGCAGCGGCGCCCTGATTGTGAAGCCCTGCCCTTCCACTCCAGCCTTGGTCGCCAGGTTGGCCATGCGCTCGAAAGACTCCACGAACTCGGGACGGCAATCAGGGTAGCCTGAGTAATCCACCGCATTGACGCCGATGAAGATATCCCGCGCACCGAGCACTTCTGCCCAGCCCAGCGCCAGCGACAGGAACACGGTGTTGCGTGCCGGTACGTAGGTTACCGGAATGCCCTCAGAGGGCGACTCAGGCACGGCAATGGAGCTGTCAGTCAGTGCCGAGCCGCCAATGCCGCTGAGGTTCAGGCCGATAACCTTGTGTTCGACCGCACCCAGATCGCGGGCAACGCGGGCTGCGGCATCCAGCTCGGCGCGATGACGCTGGCCGTAGTCGAAGCTCATGGTGTAGCAGGCGTAACCTTCTGCGCGGGCCATGGCGACTACGGTCGCGGAGTCGAGGCCGCCGGACAGCAGGATTACGGCTCTTTTTTCAGTATTGGTCAATTCACTCATGTCAGCGCCCCGGCTCGTCATCCCAAAGAATTTTATGCAACTGCATCTGCAAGCGTACCGGCAAATTGTCGGCCACTATCCAGTCTGCCAGGTCGCGGCCTTTAAGCTCGTGATGGCTGGCCGAGAACAGCACCTCACCCGCACGCCGATCGAGGCCGTACTGGATCAGCTTGGAAACCGCCCAGTCATAATCCTCGCGCGAGCAAATCACGAACTTGACCTGATCGTTCGGCGTCAGCAACGCCATGTTTTCGTAGCGGTTGCGTGCGACTTCCTTCGACCCCGGGGTCTTGAGATCGACGACGCGGCTGACACGAGGGTCCACTGCCGAGATATCCAATGCACCACTGGTCTCCAGCGACACTTCATAGCCCGCATCACAAAGACGCTTGAGCAATGGAATGGCGTTGGGCTGGGCAAGCGGCTCGCCACCGGTGACACAGACGTAGCGGGGACGATAGGACGCGACTTGCCCGACGATGTCATCCAGCGTCTGAATGGTGCCGCCACTGAACGCGTAGGCACTGTCGCAGTACTGACAGCGCAATGGGCAGCCGGTCAGGCGGACAAACACGGTGGGCAGGCCAGCCGTACGGGTTTCACCCTGCAACGAGTGAAAGATTTCGGTGATGCGTAATGTTTCTTGCATATCAGCCACGGGCGTAACAGCTAAACAGGCCGTCCGCCTCCGTCAGGCACTTCAAGGAACCCTGCAATCGCAGAATCCGGAAAAGCGTAAGGTGTACCGGAATTTCGGGTGCGAGATTCTAACGAAAAAAGCCGCGACTAGCGCGGCTTTCTTGATCAGCGGGTCAGAACATCAGAGGCGCTGGAGATCTCGTTGCGCCAACTGTGCAGCTGAAGTGCCCGGATACTGGGCGACAACCTGCTGCAATATGCCTTTGACCTTGTCGGTATGACCCAGACGACGCTCGACATCAGCCAGCTTGTACAGCGAGTCAGGCACCTTGGCATGCTTGGGGTACTGCTGGCTGACTTTGGCGAACGCCTGACCGGCACCCTGAAGGTCGCCTTTGGCCAGATTCACTTCGCCCAGCCAATACTGGGCATTGCCCGCGTATGAACTGTTGGGGTATTTGCGCAGGAAAGCGGTGAAGGCCTGACTGGCCTTGTCGAAATCCTTTGCCTTGATCAAATCGAAGGCCGCTTCGTAATACAGCTTTTCCTTCGCCGGATCAGGAGGCTCGGTGCCTGCTGCCGGTGCCTGCTGAGCCGCTGAGGCCGAAGGCGTCCCACTGGCGTCGATAGCGCCACCAGAAGGTTGAGAATTATTGGTAGCCGGAGCGGATGCGCCACTGGCTATGCGTTGATCGAGTTCCTGATAACGCTCCAGAGCTTCTTGCTTCATGCGCTGGATGTCGTTTTGCTGGACCTCGACAACACCGCGCAAACGCGCGATTTCGTCCTGCATTTGCTGCAATTGCATGAACAGCTGACCTTGTGCCGAGGCAGGGGCCGTAACCCCTCCCCCGGCATAGGCGCCGGACGTGCCATAACCCGCTGGCGGATAACTGCTGCTGCCAGAGCCAGAATTGTTATCGACCACAGGTGCCGCACCCAACGCTGAAAGCGGAAGGGCGAGGGCCAAAACGGTTAGAGCACGTCGGCACGTTCGCATGTCAAATTACTTACGCAGTTCGACGCGACGGTTTTGAGCCCAGGACTGCTCGTCGTTGCCGGTAGCAACTGGACGCTCTTCGCCGTAGGAAACCAGTTCCAGCTGAGCTGGGGAAACACCTTGCAGAACCAGGTAGCGTTGAACGGCTTTCGCACGACGCTCGCCCAGTGCCATGTTGTACTCGCGAGTACCACGTTCGTCAGTGTTGCCTTCCAGAACAACGCGAGCGCCGTTAGCTTTCAGGTCTTTGGCGTGCACGTCCAGGGAGCGCATGGCTTCTGGCTTCAAGTCCGAACTGTCGTATTCGAAGTAGAAGGTGGTGATTGCGCGCAGAGCAGCTTCTTCGCTCAGGGAGCCGTCAACTGCACCGGTGTTGGCGCCGTAACCAGCGTTAGGATCAACAGCACCGCCTGCACCGGCATTGTCGCCGCCTTTGGACGAGCAACCTACAGCTACAGCCATGGCCAGAGCCAGCGCAGCAAATTTACCAAACTTCAGCATTTCCATCTTGAAACTCCTAATGAACCCCAGTGTGTTAAGCAAATCGTGTAGCGCCGCGTCAGTTCAGGTAAGGGGACCAGGAAGGTTCTCTGACTTCGCCTTGAGCGGTAGGAAGCGGGAGCCTTACGCGTCCATTGATGGACACGAGCATCAAGACTCCCCGGCCCTGCTGGCGGGTGGCGTAGATTACCATGGTGCCGTTGGGCGCAACAGTAGGCGACTCATCAAGGTTGCTATCTGTGAGGATTTTTACGCTACCGCGGGCCAAATCCTGCACTGCCACCTTGAAATTAGTGAAGCCGTCCTGCCGGTGAATCATTACCAGCGTCTTTTCATCGGCTGACAATTTCGGGTTGGCGTTGTAGTTACCCACGAACGTTACACGTTCGGCACCGCCGCCATTAATGTTTGTCTTGTAGATCTGTGGCTTCCCGCCACGGTCCGACGTGAAGTATAGCGTAGACCCGTCCTTGCCGAAGAAAGGTTCAGTATCAATCGAAGAATCATTGGTTACGCGGCTCAACTGACGCGAAGCCAGATTGATGACGTAGATTTCCGGGTTACCGTCCTTGGACAGTACGAACGCCAGCTTGCTGCCATCCGGCGACCACGCAGGTGCACCGTTAAGGCCTTCGAAGTTGGTGATCTGCTCGCGACGACCGGTATCGATATGCTGAACAAAGATGCGCGGACGCTTCTGCTCAAACGACACGTAGGCGATACGTTTGCCATCTGGCGCGAAACGCGGCGACAGAATCGGCTCACGGGATTGCAACAGGGTTACCGCACGAGCACCGTCGTAATCCGAACGCTGCAGCGTGTAACGCGTGTTGTTCTCCGAAAAACGCTCGGCAGTCACGTACAGCATGCGAGTAGAGAATGCACCTTTGATACCGGTGAGCTTCTCGAACGACTGGTCGGCAATGTAATGCGCCATGTCCCGCAGTTGATCGTTGGTGCCGGACACGTTACCGGTCAGGACCTGCTGCTCAGTGGCCACGTTGAACAACGCGTACTGAATCTGCAGACGTCCGCCAGCAGGCGTGATGTTGCCGACCATGACGTACTGTGCACCCAGCGCTTTCCAGTCACGGAAAATGACTTCGCTGGCCTGAGTCGGCAAGCTGATCATGTTCTGCTTTGGAATCGGCGCGTAGTAACCGGAGTTGCGCAGGTCGTTGCTGATTATCTCTGCCATGTCTTCCGGCAGCACGTTACCGCCCTGCCAACCGAATGGCACAACAGCAATTGGAGCCGCGCGGTCACTGCCGCTGGTGACCAGAATGTTCTTTTCTTCTGCCGCCACCATTGCGGAGGCGAAACAGAGAACGACGAGCAGTCCTCGAAAAAGGTTGATCACAAGGCTAGATCTCCAGGTGTGAATGTCATCTTGAATGAACGATAGGGAGCGAAGTCAGCCGGCTTCAGACCCTGCATTTCTGTCAAACGTCCAATGTTCTTCACCGCTGCAACTGCAGAGCTGTCAAACGGCCCGTCTCCACTGGACTTGGCAATCGATACGGAAGCAATCGTACCGTCCGGCAACATTCCGATCTGCAACGTTACCGACATGTTGTTACGTGCCGATGGAGGACGACTCCAGCCCTCGGACGCCCGAACACGAATCAGATCATCGAAACTGCCAGCCGTCTCATCGCCACGTTCGTCAGCCAAAGCCTGTTGCCGTTCCGGTTTGTCGGACAGCAAATCGGCCAGTGCCTGCGCCTTCTTGTCTTCAGCTGATTTACGAGCTGCTTCCTGCGCCTTCTTGGCAGAATCGGCAGCGGCTTTTTTCTTCGCGTCCTCGGCAGCCTTTTTCTTGGCGTCTTCTGCGGCCTTTTTCTTGGCCTCATCAGCAGCCTGTTTCTTGGCTTCCTCGGCAGCAGCTTTCTTGGCGTCTTCCTCGGCTTTTTTCTTCGCCTCGTCTTCGGCTTTCTTCTTGGCTATATCAGCCAATTGTTTTTCTTCAACCTTTTTAGCGTCAGCGACCTTCTTGGCTTCGTCAGCTTTCTTTGCATCATCAGCCTTTTTGGCCTCTTCTGCCTTCTGCTCGGCTTTCTTGGCCTCGTCGGCGGCTTTCTGCTCTTCGGCTTTTTGAGCCGACTCTTCTTTCTTTTGTTCCGCAGCTTTTACAGCTTCCTGTTTGAGCTGCTCGATCTTTTTCTGCTCCAGCTGTTCGACTTCAGTCTGTCGCGCAGCAGTTTTCTTCGCCTCACCGGCAATCTTCTGGTTGGTCTGGGTAGTGGCCTGGCTCTTGGACTTGAGCTGATAGAGCGTTGCCTGAACGATAGGCTTGGCTTCGGGCAGATCCGGAGTCATGGCAAAACTGACGAACAGCATGCCGAAAATCAGGATATGCAATGCCACGGCCCAGACACTGGGCCAGAAGAAGCTTTCCGAGGCGGACGGCTCTCGAATCGGCTGCATCAGGGTGCCTCGGTAATCAAACCAACATTCCCGACCCCAGCCTTCTGCAGCCCGCCCATCGTGCCCATGACCGAGCCGTAATCGACGGTCTTGTCACCACGAATGAAAACCTGCGTCTGCTTGCCTGCGTCACGACCGGCAGCGACGATCTTGGTCACTGCAGCGGTCAGTTGCGGCAGGGTCATTGCCTTGTCCATCTGCTTGTCGGTATCGACTTCGCTGCCAAGGTTCCAGTAATAGGTCTTGTCAGCCTTGATCGAAATGGTCAGGACCTGATTGTTGTTGTCTTGCGGCAAAGCCTCGCTGGAGACCTTGGGCAAATCGACTTTCACGCCCTGGTTGATCATGGGAGCCGTCACCATGAAAATCACGAGCAGCACCAGCATCACGTCGATGTAGGGCACTACGTTCATTTCAGCGACCGGCTTGCGTTTTCTGCGACGATCTCGAGCGATTAAAGCCATGGGGAATTACCTGCTCACTCTTCGCTGGTGTGCACTTTACGGTGCAGGATGGCCTGGAACTCGTCAGCGAACGTGTAGTAACGGCTGATCAAGGTCTCACTGCGCGCGGCGAAACGGTTGTAGGCAATAACGGCCGGGATGGCTGCGAACAGGCCGATGGCCGTTGCAATCAGTGCTTCGGCAATACCTGGCGCCACGGTGGCCAATGTTGCCTGCTGGGCAGTTGCCAGGCCGCGGAAGGAGTTCATGATCCCCCAGACCGTACCGAACAGACCGACATAAGGGCTGGTAGAACCTACGGTTGCCAGGTACGGCAGGCCTGCTTCGAGCTTTTCTTCCTCGCGGGAAATGGCTACACGCATGGCACGCGCCACACCTTCCATGACCGCATCAGGATCAACGCCGGACTGCTGACGCAGGCGGGAGAATTCCTTGAAACCGGCACGGAAAATCTGCTCGACGCCCGAATCAGGATCAGGATTGCTACCTGCCTGACGGTACAGCTTGGACAGGTCGATACCCGACCAGAAACGCTCTTCGAAGCTGTCCAGTGCACGCCGACCTGCACGCAGCATGTTGCTGCGCTGAAAAATCACGATCCACGAGGTGACCGAAGCGGCCACCAGAATCAGCATGACCAACTGAACAACAATGCTGGCATTGCTGACCAAACTCCACATGGAGGAATGGTCGACGACGTTAGCTTCCACGCTTTATCTCCTGCTCTGAATGTATGCCCGCGCCGCCCTGGTCGGCAAAGGCCGCTCGCAGAGCTTCGGGAATGGCCCGGGGTTTGAAACTATCGGCGCGTACACACGCCACCAGAAACTGCCCTTCACAGAGCAGTGTTGCATCCGACGCCCGCCTGATCTGCTGTTGAAAGCGCAGGCTGACACGGTTCAATTCGGTTACTTGTGCACTGACGAGCAACTCGTCATCCAGCCGCGCAGGCTTGTGATAACGGGCCTCACTGGAGTGCACGACAAATAAAAGGTTTTCCTGCGCCAGTTCGGATTGGGCAAAACCCAATTCCCGTAGCCGCTCGGTACGAGCCCGCTCCATGAATTTCAGATAATTGACGTAGTAGACGATGCCGCCTGCATCGGTGTCCTCGTAATAAACGCGACAGCGATGTGCGAACGACTGAACCCCGTTTTGCGCGCGCATACTCTAGTGCTTACTCCTCGGGTTGCCAATCGGGTCAGGCAACTGTTTTTCAACGATTTGCCACTCGGTGAGCGGTAATGGCAGCAGAACTGGCAATGTGACCACGCCGACTGCAAATAAATTGCAAACCATTGCTATAAATCCGCGGCATCGTCGACAAATTCACCTGCGACCGGCATCTCGCCCATCCTCGTCGGAATGTTCAGCCCGAAATGCAGATACGCATGACGGGTGACCACGCGCCCGCGAGGTGTGCGCATGATATAGCCTTGCTGGATCAAATAGGGCTCCAGTACGTCTTCAATTGTGTGACGCTCTTCACTGATCGCGGCCGCGAGGCTGTCGACACCGACAGGCCCGCCGTCAAACTTCTCGATCATGGTCAGCAGTAGACGCCTGTCCTGATGATCAAAGCCGTGCTCGTCGACATCCAGCAGGTTAAGCGCCTTGTCGGCTGTCTGCCGGGTGATCTGACCATTGCCACGCACCTGGGCGAAGTCCCGCACGCGGCGCAACAAACGGTTGGCTATACGCGGCGTACCACGGGCGCGTCTGGCGATCTCGAACGCACCTGCGGGCTCGATGACCAGCCCCAAAATGCCTGCCGAACGAGCCACGATCGTCGAAAGATCGGCAATATTGTAGAACTCCAGGCGCTGCACAATCCCGAAGCGGTCGCGCAGCGGGTTGGTCAGCATGCCCGCGCGGGTGGTTGCGCCAACCAGCGTAAACGGTGGTAGATCAAGCTTGATCGAGCGTGCTGCAGGGCCTTCGCCAATCATGATGTCGAGCTGGAAGTCCTCCATCGCCGGATACAGCACTTCCTCGACAATCGGTGATAACCGATGAATCTCGTCGATAAACAGCACGTCGTTCGGTTCAAGGTTGGTCAGGATTGCCGCCAGATCACCGGGCCGCTCCAGCACCGGGCCGGAGGTGCTCTTGATCGACACGCCCATTTCCTGGGCGATGATATTGGCCAGGGTCGTCTTGCCCAGACCGGGCGGGCCGAAGATCAGCGTGTGGTCCAGCGCCTCGCTGCGGCCTCGGGCAGCCTGGATGAACAGCTCCATCTGCTCGCGCACGGTGGGCTGGCCGATATAGTCCGCAAGGCTGAGCGGGCGAATCGCACGATCCAGCTGTTCATCACGATCACGGCCGCCAACGGCGGTTATCAGGCGGTCGGCATCTATCACTTAACCCATCCCCTTCAACGCACGGCGAATCAGATCTGCACTGCTCAAGTCTTTTTCCTTGATCGCGGAGACGGCCTTGCTCGCCTCCTGAGGTTTGTAGCCCAGCGAAATCAGCGCACTGACCGCATCGGACTCGGCCGAGGCCACGGGATCTGCGTGATTCGGACCATTGGAAACCAGTGTAAAAGTGCCTGGCAAGCTCTCCCAGGCCTTGAAACGATCCTTGAGCTCGACCAGCAGACGTTCGGCAGTCTTCTTGCCGACACCGGGGATACGGGTCAGCGCGGACGTATCCTGAGCCTGAACGCAGCGCACCAGCTCATCGACTTCCAGACCGGACATCAATGCCAGCGCCAGCTTCGGCCCGACGCCGTTCAGACGGATCAGCTCACGAAACAGCTCACGCTCGCGTTTTTCATAGAAGCCATACAGCAGATGCGCGTCCTCGCGAACCACCAGATGGGTGTGCAAGGTCACGGTCTCGCCGACATGCGGCAGCCTGTACAGCGTCGTCATCGGCACTTCCAGCTCATAGCCAACGCCGTTGACATCCAACACCAGGTGCGGAGGCTGTTTTTCGGCAATGGCGCCGCGTAAACGTCCAATCACGTTTCAGATCCTCTCGTGTTGCCTGTCGCTTGCGCGAAGAAGAAGTTGAATACAATCATCGCAGGAGTAACCGGCCTGCAAGTAAAAATATGCGTGCGAATGATGCAATCAGAGCCTTAACCGACCGCCACGACTGCGCGCCGTGCCCAGCCCGTGGGGAATCAGACTGGAACGCGTGTGTGCGTGACACAACGCGATGGCGAGGGCATCGGACGCATCGATTTGCGGCTTCTGGGTCAGTTTGAGCAGATGCATGACCATCATCATTACCTGCTCTTTATTGGCCCCGCCCGTCCCGGCCACCGCCTGTTTGACCTGAGTGGCTGTGTACTCGGCGATTTCCAGTGCCTCTTCGGCCCCTGCGACGATAGCCGCCCCCCTCGCCTGCCCCAGCTTGAGCGCCGAATCGGCATTGCGCGCCATGAACACCTTTTCGATGCCCATCGTCACGGGCCCGTAGGTCTTGATGACCTCACGCACACCACGATAGACGATCTGCAAACGCTCATGCAGCTCGCCGCTGCCGGTGCCGGTGCGAATACACCCCGAGGCCACGTAAACGCAGCCACGCCCGGTGTCACGCACCACGCCATAGCCGGTGATTCGCGAACCGGGGTCGATACCAAGAATAAGAGTCATAACGCCTGCAGCTTGAGAAGGTCACGCAAAACAATAGGTGCAGCATAAAGGCAGAAGCCGGAGGCCGATAGCTGCGTGATGTGCACAGCGTCGTTCCCCCGGCTTCTGACACGGTGTTACCTGTCGGCGATCAGCCCAGTTGCTCCATGACTTCATCGGGGATTTCCGCATTTGAATACACGTTCTGCACGTCATCCAGGTCTTCAAGCATGTCGATCAGCTTGAGGACTTTTTCAGCGGTTTCCAGATCGAGCACAGCACTGGTGGTCGGTAACATGACGATTTCTGCATCTGCAGCCATGAAACCGGCCGCCTCCAAAGCGTTACGAACCGCGTAGAACCCGGAGAACGATGTGAACACGTCGATCGAGCCGTCGTCGTTGGTCACGACATCGTCGGCATCGGCTTCCATGGCGGCCTCGATCAGGGAATCCTCATCGACGCCAGCAGCAAAGGAAATCTGGCCCTTGCGATCGAACAGGTAGGCAACAGAGCCGTCGGTGCCAAGATTACCACCGCACTTGGTGAACGCATGGCGAACCGCCGCCGCGGTGCGGTTGCGGTTGTCGGTCATGGTTTCGACCATGACCGCTACGCCACCCGGGCCGTAGCCCTCGTAACCCAGCTCTTCGACATCGTCGCCATCTGATGCACCCACGCCACGCGCCACGGCGCGATCAATGGTGTCACGGGTCATGTTCGCACCAAGCGCCTTGTCCAGCGCCAGACGCAGACGCGGATTGGAACCCGGATCGCCACCGCCCTGACGCGCAGCAACGGTCAGCTCACGAATCCATTTGGTGAAAATCTTGCCTTTTTTGGCATCCTGACGCTCTTTGCGGTGCTTGATGTTCGCCCACTTAGAATGACCTGCCATTTTCCGCTCCAGATTCTTTTGAAACACCTTCACCTTTTGCCCCGAACAACCAGGCAAAAAGCTTCACTCAATGAGGGTAATACAGGGCGTATCGACGATACGCCCTGTCCGGCATCACTCGGCTTTTGGCTGCTCGCGCAGACGGATGTGCAACTCGCGCAACGCTTTGGCATCGACAACGCCAGGCGCCTGGGTCATGACATCGGCCGCGCTCTGGGTTTTCGGGAAGGCGATGACTTCACGAATCGATTGCGCGCCGGTCATCAGCATGACCAGGCGGTCGAGACCGAATGCCAGGCCACCGTGCGGCGGTGCACCGTACTTCAAGGCATCGAGCAGGAAGCCGAACTTCTCCTGCTGCTCGTCTTCGGCGATGCCCAGCAGACGGAATACCGCCTGTTGCATTTCCTTGCGGTGGATACGGATCGAACCGCCACCCAGTTCGGTGCCGTTGAGCACCATGTCGTAGGCACGGGAAAGCGCCGTGGCAGGGTTGGCTTCCAGCTCTTCAGGCGTGCACTTGGGTGCAGTGAAGGGGTGGTGCAACGCCGAGAAGCTGCCGTCGTCGTTTTCTTCGAACATCGGGAAGTCGACGACCCACATCGGCGCCCACTCGCAGGTGTGCAGCTTGAGGTCGTTACCGATCTTGATCCGCAGCGCGCCCAGAGCTTCGCTGACGACCTTGAATTTGTCCGCACCAAAGAAAACGATATCGCCATCGACCGCGCCCACGCGATCAAGGATGACGTTCAGGTTTTCTTCAGGGATGAACTTGACGATCGGCGACTGCAAGCCCTCAGGCCCTTTCGCACGCTCGTTGACCTTGATGTAGGCCAGGCCTTTGGCGCCGTAGATGCTGACGAACTTGGTGTAGTCGTCGATCTGGCTGCGCGCCATGCTGGCAGCGCCCGGTACACGCAGTGCGGCAACACGCCCTTTCGGATCGTTGGCCGGACCGCTAAACACCTTGAATTCCACGGCATTGAGCTGATCGGCGACGTCTACCAGTTCCAGCGGGTTGCGCAGGTCCGGCTTGTCGGAACCGTAGCGACGCATGGCTTCTTCGAAGGTCATGTGCGGGAAGTCACCGAACTCAACGTTCAGAACTTCCTTGAACAACTGGCGAACCATCTTCTCGGTCAGACCAATGATGTCTTCCTCGTTGAGGAAGCTGGTCTCGATGTCGATCTGGGTGAATTCCGGTTGACGGTCAGCACGCAGGTCTTCGTCGCGGAAGCACTTGGCGATCTGGTAATAGCGGTCGAAGCCGGCCACCATCAGCAGTTGCTTGAACAACTGAGGCGATTGCGGCAGCGCGAAGAAGCTGCCCGGATGTGTGCGGCTAGGGACCAGATAGTCACGAGCGCCTTCCGGTGTGGCACGGGTCAGGATCGGCGTCTCAACATCGAGAAAGCCGTTTTCATCCAGATAACGACGAATGCTGGTGGTGATACGCGAACGCAGACGCAGCTTTTCAGCCATTTCCGGACGACGCAGATCGATGAAGCGATAACGCAGGCGCGTTTCTTCGCCGACATCGGAATATTCGTTCAGCGGGAACGGCGGAGTTTCGGACTCGTTCAGTACTTCGAGCTCGTAGCCCAGCACTTCGATGGCACCGGATGCCATGTTGGCGTTGACGGCACCGGCAGGACGGGCGCGGACCTTGCCGACGACCTTGACCACGTACTCGCTGCGCACACGGTCGGCGGCAGCGAAGCTGTCTGCACGATCGGGGTCGAACACTACCTGAGCCATGCCTTCACGGTCGCGGATATCAAGGAAGATAACGCCCCCGTGGTCACGACGACGGTGGACCCATCCGCAAAGGGTAATTTCCTGGCCTTCCAGACTCTCGTTCAGTTGGCCGCAATAATGGCTGCGCATCATGATGGTGTTTTCACTTCTCGTAATTCGAATTCGGTGGCGCTTTCGCTCCTGGCTTGCGCTCGGTGGCACAAGACACCGGCACAAGGTTCAAACCAGCCTTGGCCCATGCAGAGTCACGCCCGCTAGCAAGACGGAGGATTATATAGAGTTAATTGCCAGCGTGCAGCCGAACGAACCTATCCCGTCCGGATAAGTTCGTGAGCGCCCCCCACAGCCCGGCAGTGCTACTGTGGAGGGAAGCAGGCCCGCCGAAGCGGACCCGCAGAAATGAGGACAAGGTCGAGCTAGGCGTGGGAATTTTCCAGGCGATCGCCTTTCAACAGATGCGCAACGCAGACAACACGAATCAGGCCACTGAAATTTTTGACCCCGCCGTAGCGCAAGTGAACCTCCCTATCGATGTAGGACAACACCGCATTGACGGAACATTCATTGGAAGTTGCGATGCCTGTAAGAATATTCCAATAGACGTTCTCTAGCCGCAGGCACGTTGCCAGACCGTTGAGCCGAACCGATTTCGAGTGAGGCTGCGCCAGCGTCATATTGAAATCCTCGACAAAAGGATCATGGCGTATTTCCACCTCCCGCGGTAAAGCTTTAACCTCTCGTTCAACACCTCGTAATATCATGACAACCACCTCGAATCATTAAATTCAAAACACCAGAAGAAATATTAAAAAACAAATAAATGCTTCGATGTATAAAACAGGATTCAAGACTATATATCCAGCCGCCCCTACACTCTGTAACTGTAGGACATGGCTACAGCACGCAGCGGAATATCGTTTAACTTTGAAGGGCTAATGAATAGACGTTGAAAGCCCACGAAATTAGCGACAGGCAGAGCACGCCAAGGTCTGGGGCCTACAGCGCAGCGCCCTTGAACCGAAAACGTAGTAGCAGCCAGACAAGTGCTGACTGCAAGGCGGCAGGTGAAAGCAGAGATACAGAGCAGGCGAGCGGCACTGAAAGCCACTCGCCATAGCGGTTACTTCGACTCAAGCATCGAGCGGAGCATCCAGGCAGTCTTTTCATGAACCTGCATGCGCTGGGTCAACAGATCAGCGGTCGGCTCGTCACTAACCTTATCCAAAAGAGGAAAGATACTACGAGCAGTGCGGACAACGGCTTCTTGACCTTGAACCAGACTTTTGATCATATCTTCAGCACTTGGCACACCTTCTTCTTCCTTGATGGAAGACAGGCGAGCATACGTCGAGTAAGTGCCGGGTGCCGGGAAGCCCAGCGCGCGAATACGCTCGGCGATAGAGTCAACCGCCAGCGCCAGTTCGTTGTATTGCTCTTCAAACATCAGGTGCAGCGTGCGAAACATCGGCCCGCTGACATTCCAGTGAAAGTTATGAGTCTTGAGGTAAAGCACATAAGTATCCGACAGCAGATGCGAAAGACCGTCCACGATCGATTTGCGATCCTCTTCACTGATACCAATATCGATTGCCATGTTTCATGCCCTTTTAGTGAGGATTGAAAATCAGTAACGACCGCTACTCTATCAAGAGAACCCGAATGGTGCAGCTTTCCGTGCAGCCCACGCCGTCCGTAAAGGGCCAGCCAGAAATTCTTCCAGCGGTTCGACGCCGTAGCAGGGGTCGTTATCAGCGGACCTTTCAGACACATAGAGGGGAAACATCACCAAACCCGACTCGAGCGCTCTGCGCCGGTACTTGTAGAGGCGCACTACAGCGCCTTGCTGCCCATGCAGGGCTGGCTCAGGGGGCGTTATTGATTGCTGATTTGAGTAGCATCGGTGTTTGCTGTTAAATACACGGCGTGTCGCCAATGAGTTGCCATTCAGCATCGGCGCATAGGCTGGCCCACCGCTCGTGCATCACGCCTCATCTTGTTCAGAAGCGTACCGGGCGTTACCCGCTATTTCTTGTAATCCTTCTTGCATGTGAGCTTTTTAAAATGTTGAAAATCGTCCATCTGGTAACGGGAGCAGCAGCCCTGCTGCTTTCTTTCATACCCAGTCTGCGCAGCGAAGCCGTGTCCCCCTACCTGCAAAACCCTGACGCGCTTTGCCTCGCCTTTCTTGGGTTGCTTAACCTGATACTCGCTCCGGTGATCCCTTACTGGAATCGAGGCCCACGACACAATCTGCAAAATCTGGTCAGCGCCCTGCTTGTCATTGCGGTAGTCGCGCAAACGCTGACATTGCTTGTTCCATTACAGATCATTGCCGGTCAACCTGCAGTCATTGTGAGCCTTGCCATCGCCATTGTGGCCGTCGCCCTGCATCTGGGTGTCAGCTTTTACAGGTCCTACTCCCCTTCGCCCGCCACTCAAAGTCACGACATGGGAAATCGCGATACTGGCACCGTAAAGTGGTTCAACACATCCAAAGGCTTCGGCTTTATCTCCCGGGATTCGGGCGACGATATTTTTGTGCATTTTCGAGCCATTCGCGGTGAAGGTCACCGCGTGCTGGTCGAGGGCCAACGCGTCGAGTTCTCTGTCATGAACCGCGACAAGGGCCTGCAGGCTGAAGATGTCATCGCTGCCCTGCCCCGCCGCTGATTGCCTGAATCAATAATTTGCTTCAGGCATTAAAAAACCGCGACATCCCAGCGGACGTCGCGGTTTTTTTATGCAGACAGATCAATAGTGAGGTGGCGGTGCATCTTCCTCGAACGTATCGAACTGGCTGCCCATCTCCTCCTGGCGCTTGATCATCGCCGCCATCTGCTGCTGCAGATGATCAAACTCGCGCCGCTGCTTTACCAGCACATCATTGAGTGCCTGAATCGTGTCGTCCTGAAAGGCCATACGACTTTCCAGCTCCATGACTCGCTCTTCAAGGTTCATGGCCGCTCTCCCTCAAATCGAAAATCATTGGTCAGTGCAGGCTTGAGCTGCCGGCAGATCTCTGCAAATTGCTCATCGGAATAGGCAACCGCCGCATGCTTGCCCCAGACGGGCGCAGGCCACGCAATGTCGTCACGCTTGCGCGCAATGACGTGCATATGAAGCTGGCTGACCACGTTGCCCAGTGCAGCAACGTTGATTTTATCCGCAACGAAGACCTCCTTCAGCACCTTCGACAGCGCAGTCGTTTCCTGCCAGAGCTGCAGTTGATCCGCGGCGCTCAGTTGGAACACCTCGGTGATATCAGCCCGACGCGGCACCAGAATGAACCATGGGTAATGTGTATCGTTGGAGAGCAACAGGCGGCACAGCGGGAAGTCGCCGATGGGCAAGGTGTCTTGTTGAAGACGAGAATCCAGAACGAACACGATAAAAAACTCCTGACGGCCAGGTGAATGTACCTGCCCTGTGGGTAACAGGGTGATGCGAGATGCCACGCAGAATACTAGGGTTCTTGCCAAGCTTCACCCGCTGGCGTGTCCGCGCACCAGAATGCGCCCCACAGAATTCGAATCGCACCGATTTGACGCCGTAACCGGGTACCCATGCCGATGAATACGGGACAAGCCGCCACATGCAGACCTGCCGCCTGACTCTGGTACACGAAAATGAAACAACCCTTCCCTCACCATAGGCGTCGCCCGGACCGTGCTCCAGGTTCAAGCGAAGCGGGCAATCACTGCACCAAAACAACACACCGCTGTTGCAACAGCAACACTGCGGGTTCTTTTTCTACTCAATTGGCAGGGCCTCAGGTAACGCTTTGGGGTGAAAAAACCACGCATAGATGCACCGATGAAAAGCTATCGCTATTTTTACAAAATTAATATATCTATATAAATCAATTACTTATTATAAAAACGCAATGCGAATTCTGATTTTTCACAAATTTTTTCATTTCCAGGAACTTTGTGCACGCTTGTTGCTTTATCACCCACATGATCAAAGCATCCCTGGCGGAAAACAGGGATGAAAGGATCAAGGGAAAAGGCGTACGACCCTGGGAGACGTTTCGGTGGTCTGGGCTTGAGTCGATCTGATCAGGCACAGAACGTAGCGACGAGATCCGGACACACTTGAGTAAAGGCACTGTGCCTGCTTCACACGACGTGCCGAACACCCTGTCGTAAAGAATCTGAAAGGATAGAGCTGTACCTATAGCAACCAGCGTCAGCGTGATATAGATTCCGCCGACCAAAAATAGAAAGAGCCGCCCAGATAAAAAAACAGGTGGACGGCAAAAATCTTCTAAAAACCAAAGGAGCAATCACGATGAGAGTGATGAAGTGGAGCGCAATCGCACTGGCCGTTACGGCAGCCAGCACCCAACTGGCAACAGCGGCACCTTTCGTCAGCGATCAGGCTGAGGCCAAGGGTTTCGTCGAAGGCAGCACGCTTGACCTGAAGTTGCGCAATTACTACTACAACCGTGACAGAAAGAATAATCCCGCTCCGGGCGGCCGTAGTGACAAAGACTGGACTCAGGGCATCTGGGCCAACTTCAGCACTGGCTACACCCAAGGCACTATAGGTGTCGCCGCAGAGGCCTTCGGTTACGGCGCCCTCAGACTCTGGGGTCCAGACAAGTATTCGGGCTCGGGCAACCTGGTTACCGACTCCAATGGCGACAACGAAGCAACACAAGGTAAATTTGGCGGTGCTGTGAAATTCCGCGTTTCGAAGACAGAGCTGAAAGTGGGCGACATGCAGCCGACCAGCCCTGTATTCGCAGTTGGCGGTTCGCGCATACTGCCTCAGACCGCTAGCGGCCTGAGCCTGCAGAGCAGCGAGATTGCCGGTCTTGACCTTGAAGCTGGACATTTTTACTCAGGCACAAGCCAGGATGACACCAGCCACAACGGTAGCATCTGGGCAACCTACGCCAATGGTTTTAATGGCCTGAAAGCTAATAGTGCGGATTTCCTGGGCGGTAAATACGCAATAACCGACGGCCTGGGCGTAGCTTTTTACGCAGCCAAGCTCGAAGATATCTGGGATCAGTACTACGGCAACGTGAACTACGCGCTGCCTCTGGGCAATGACCAGTCCTTGGCGTTTGACGTCAACCTTTATCGCACACTTGACGAGGGTAGCTCCAAAGCTGACTCGATCAACAACACTACGTACTCAGCTTCGGCAGCCTATTCCTTCTTGGCAGCGCACACCGTTACTGTCGCGTATCAGAAGGTCGACGGTGACACTCCATTCGACTACATCGGCATCGGCGACAATAATCGTGGTGGCGACTCTATCTTCCTGGCCAACTCCGTTCAGTACTCTGACTTCAACGGCCCGGGCGAAAAGTCGTGGCAGATTCGCTATGACCTGAACATGACTCCTTATGGCGTTCCTGGCCTGAGCTTTATGACTCGCTACCTCAATGGTGACAATATTGACGGTACCAAAGTGGATGCCTCCAGCCTGTACGCCAACATGTACGGCGCAGACGGCAAACACCACGAAACCAACCTTGAAGCTAAATATGTAGTTCAGGCTGGCCCGGCGAAAGATCTGTCCTTCCGCATGCGTCAAGCCTGGCACCGCGGCAATGATGCTCAGTCAGACGGCGACGTCAACGAGTTCCGCCTGATTGTCGATTACCCGATCTCGATCCTGTAATCACAACTCAGCACTCGTTAATAGAAGAAGCCCGGCGCATGCCGGGCTTCTTCATTTTCATCAAGACCTGAAATACCCTCCCGCCATCTGCATGCCCGCCCTGCCCTGTACGCGACCGGAACACCTCCGTACAATGCAAGGTCATTTCCAGTCTCAGCAACCGACAACGGCCTACCATGCGCACCAGTCAATTTTTGCTCGCCACACAGAAAGAAACCCCTTCCGATGCGGTCGTGGTCAGCCATCAGCTGATGCTGCGTGCCGGCATGATCCGTAAACTGGCGTCCGGCCTCTACACTTGGCTGCCCATGGGCCTGCGCGTGCTGCGCAAGGTCGAAGCGATCGTTCGTGAAGAAATGAACGCTGTCGGCGCACTTGAAATTCTGATGCCCGGCATTCAGCCTGCAGAGCTGTGGCAGGAATCCGGTCGCTGGGAGCAATACGGCCCGGAGCTGATGCGCCTGGTCGACCGCCACAACCGCGAATTCTGCCTGGGCCCGACCCACGAAGAAGTCATCACCGATCTGGCCCGCAATGAGCTCAACAGCTATAAACAGCTGCCGATCAACATGTACCAGATCCAGACCAAATTCCGTGACGAGATCCGCCCGCGCTTCGGCCTGATGCGCGGCCGCGAGTTCGTCATGAAAGACGCCTACTCGTTCCACGCCGACAACGCTTCGTTGCAGGTCACATACGACCGCATGCACCTGGCGTACAGCAACGTATTCAGTCGCCTGGGCCTGAAGTTCCGCCCGGTCGAGGCTGACAACGGCTCGATCGGTGGCGCAGGCTCGCACGAGTTCCACGTCCTGGCCGAATCCGGCGAAGACGATATCGTGTTCAGCAACGGCTCCGATTACGCCGCCAATATCGAAAAAGCCGAGGCAGTGCCTCGCGAAAAAGCGCGTGCGGCCGCTACTGAAGAGCTGCGCCTGGTCGACACACCGAATGCCAAGACCATCGCGCAACTGGTCGAAGGCTTCGGTTTGCCAATCGAAAAGACGGTAAAGACGCTGGTTGTGCACGCTGCCGAAGAAGGCAAGCTGATCGCGCTGATCATTCGCGGCGATCACGAACTCAACGAAATCAAGGCCAGCCAGCAAGAACTGGTCGCCAGCCCGCTGGTGATGGCGTCCGAAGCAGAACTGCGTGACGCCATCGGCGCAGGCGCAGGCTCGCTCGGCCCATTGAATCTGCCGCTGCCGTGCATCATCGACCGTTCGGTCGAGCTGATGAGCGACTTCGCCGTCGGCGCCAACATCGACGACAAACATTATTTCGGCGTCAACTGGGAGCGCGACTTGCCGGTGCCGACCGTTGCTGACCTGCGTAACGTGGTTGCCGGCGATCCAAGCCCGGATGGCCAGGGCACGCTGGAAATCAAACGCGGTATCGAAGTGGGCCACATCTTTCAGCTGGGCACCAAATACAGCGAAGCGATGAAGTGTCAGGTACTGGGTGAAAACGGCAAACCGGTCAATCTGGCCATGGGTTGCTACGGTATCGGCGTTTCTCGAGTGGTTGCCGCCGCCATCGAACAGAACAGTGACGAAAACGGCATTATCTGGAACGACACACTGGCACCTTTCCAGATCGCGCTGATTCCACTGCGTTACGAAACCGACGCCGTCCGTGAAGCGACAGACAAACTGTATGCCGAGCTGACCGCCGCCGGCTTTGAAGTGCTACTTGATGACCGCGACAAGAAGACCAGCCCGGGCATCAAGTTCGCCGACATGGAACTGATCGGTATTCCGCATCGCATCGTGGTCAGTGATCGTGGCCTGGCCGAAGGCAATCTGGAATACAAGAGCCGTACCGAGTCGCAACCGCAAGCCATTGCCGTCGCGGATGTGCTGTCGTTCATTCAGGGCCGAGTGAAACGCTGAGCCACAAGGCGCACCTGCCTTACAGGTGCGCCGCTCATCACTTACCCCATCCGCATCAGAGATCCCATGCTCAAACGAAGCACCTTAAGCCTCGGCAGCGCCGTTCTGTGCGGCACTTTTCTCGTCGGCGGCTGTGCCAACCAGTTATCGCAACGCAGTGAGCACGAAGAGCGCGTCGAGCGCAAACTGCTCGAACACACGCTGCAAGTCGACATTGGCGAACCCAAAACGCTGGAGTTGCCGCAACGGCGTGTGCGGATTCACGAACACAAGTCATTCGAAGTCACCGATTTCGAGGTGACGCGTCACTATGACCGCTACACCCCTTATCAGCCGTGGCGGGAAATCTACGAGATCCCGCTTGGCGCGGTTGCAGTCGTCGCTGGCGTCGGCGCGAATGTGGTCAACGTGTTTGCACTGGGCAACTTGCCGGAAAGCATGACCAAGGACTGGATTCACTATGGAGTGGCTGGCCTGAATCCATTCATGAACGCCCCTTCCCATGGTCGCGCCCAGCAGAATCTTGCGAGTATCGATGAGGTCCAGAAGGACAAGCGAATCGAGAACTCCACGCTGCCATGGAATGAGCGCCCGGTGATGGTCAAGGCCGGCAACCAAACGCATGAAATGAGCACTGACCGCAACGGCGTGTTGCGCCTGAATCTGCTGGACAGTCCGTTTGCCGAACAGGACCTGAGCCGCATCACGCGCATTTACATCAATGTCGAAGATGATCAGGACAGCGCACACGCCAATGCCAGCTTGCCGATCAGCCATTCTCTGCGCGGTAAATTGCTGGAGGCGCATGCGCTGATCTACGACGACCTGGAAGATGACGAGGTCAGCCAGTGGGTGCATCGAGTCAAACGCCTCTCTGACATGGGCCTGGAAGAGGAAGCGAGCGAGCTTGAGCAAAGCCTGATCGAACTCACGCGCAACGATCCGCAGTTGCAGGGCGAGTTTCTCAAATCACTTGCCAGGGACGCTGGTCGACTGGTCGCGGTTCCCGCCCAAAGCGAGTAATGCGAGCGGCTGCGGGATGCAACCGCAGTCCTCCATTACGTTGAAAACAACTCCAACTGCTCATGAGCGTCGCGCAGGTCGTGCAGACGCACGCCGATGCCCAGCAACCGAACCGGCTTGCCACCCCGGGCAAACGCCTGCGTCAACAACTGCTCATAGCTACCCAGATCCCTGCCTGCCCCGGACTGTTCAAGCGTGGTCTGTGTGAAGTCATGAAACTTCACTTTGACGAACGGTTTGCCGGGGCGGTACTGCCCCTCCATTCTTTCCATGCGCGTACCCAGGGTTTCCAGCAAGGCGGGGAGCTTTTCCAGGCAGGCGGCCAGATCGGGTAAATCTGTGTCGTAAGTATTTTCAACACTGACTGACTGACGTCGGCTGTCGTTTTGCACCGGCCGGTCATCTATCCCGTGCGCCAGACTCCAGAGACGCTCGCCGAAGCTGCCGAATTCGCGTACCAGCGCGAGCTTGCTACGGCTGCGCAGGTCCGCACAATCGACGATTCCTAGCCGACCCAGCTTGTCGGCAGTCACCTTTCCGACGCCGTGCAGCTTGGTCACCGGTAACGAAGCAACGAAATCCTCGACCTGATCCGGCGTAATCACGAACAAACCGTTGGGCTTTTTCCAGTCGCTGGCGATTTTGGCCAAAAACTTGTTGGGGGCCACGCCCGCCGAAACCGTGATGTGCAACTGATTCGAGACCCGACGCCGAATGTCCTGGGCGATGCGCGTGGCGCTGCCGGAAAAGTGATGGGTGTCAGATACGTCCAGAAACGCCTCATCCAGCGACAAAGGCTCGATCAGGTCGGTGTAATCACGAAAGATGCTGTGAATTTCCCGCGAGGCTTCTTTATAAGCCTCCATGCGCGGCTTGACGATGGTCAGGTCCGGGCAGAGCTTGAGCGCATGGCGAGACGACATGGCCGAGCGCACCCCATACGCACGCGCTTCATAGTTACAGGTAGCAATCACCCCGCGCCGTTCCGCAGAGCCGCCCACCGCCAGCGGCTTGCCGGCGAGTTCGGGCTCGTCACGCATTTCGATGGCTGCATAAAAGCAGTCACAGTCGATGTGGATGATTTTGCGCTGCGTCATGACCTGATGGGATTTTGCAATCAATGGCTGCGCAGTATCTCACCCGTATCAACAAGTAACACCCCATGATGCAAAAGGCAGCGGAAAAATCGCGTAGCCGGCCACAAGCGCGACCTTTATGGCCCGACAATCCAGTCATAACTGCACCAGTGCTGGACCAAACGGTTGATCTGCCTCGCTAAGCGATTGAAGAAAAAGCACTTTTTTAAAACTAGCCATTGACACCCCGCCATCTCTCTGTAGAATGCCGACACACAGACGCGGGATGGAGCAGTCTGGTAGCTCGTCGGGCTCATAACCCGAAGGTCGTCGGTTCAAATCCGGCTCCCGCAACCAAACATCAAAAAAGGCTACTCGAAAGAGTGGCCTTTTTTGTGCGCGCCTGAAAAGTGCTTCGCTCACGCTTGCTTCTCCGGTTCGCGACGAAAACTCCCTGTGGAGAAAAACACGCATCACCACTCATTTACCTCCTTTCGAGATTAAGGGTTGACACTTTCGCGTTCGGCTGTAGAATGACGCCACACAGACGCGGGATGGAGCAGTCTGGTAGCTCGTCGGGCTCATAACCCGAAGGTCGTCGGTTCAAATCCGGCTCCCGCAACCAAACATCAAAGAAGGCTACTCGAAAGAGTGGCCTTTTTTGTTTGCGCTGGAAAAACACTCCACGCAACTGCTAACTGTCTGACAAAAAAGACTATTTCCAAAGCCCTTTGAAACCCTATCATCACATCTGTAACGTAATGCTTTCATTGACGACAGTTTTAGCATGCGCTGCCGATAGGCTTGTTACTAAGCTGATCACGACTGAACCGTAGCTGAACAGCTTCAACCGGCTCGATTCGCTATTCGCTCGTTAGGCGTTGACGCGCTAACATCCTGAAATATTTTCTGCGTAGGGATTGGTAACTTGGCTGTATACCTCCATCCTGTCGCGCACGATCCAAGGAGTGATTGATGCGCGACAAAATGTCCGATTCCGATGAAACAGATGATGCAGAACAACAAGGCTCCGCACCGCGCCTGAACTGGCGGGAGCTGCTGAGCAAATACCGACAGCCTATCGGGCTGGCGGTGATGCTGCTGTTGTTCGGTCTTGCCCTGATTGCCTGCCGCCACATGCTGGTCGAAATGGACTGGTATGCGCTGCACGACTCGTTGTTCGCAGTCCCCCTGCCCGCTCTGGGCGGAGCGCTGCTGGCGGCAGTCATTGGCTATGTCATTCTCATGGGCTATGAACTGTCCGCCAGTCGCTACGCCAACGTCGACCTGCCGACCAAAACGCTGATACTCGGCGGCTTTACCTCGTTTGCCATCGGTAACGCGGTAGGCCTGTCGATGCTCTCCGGTGGATCGGTGCGCTATCGCCTGTACTCACGCTACGGCGTGGGGGCAATCGAAATCGCCCGCATGACCGTATTTGCCAGCCTTTCACTCGGCTGCGCGTTGCCACCACTCGCTGCATTGGCAACGCTGAGCAACCTGTCCGGTGCCTCACTGGCGCTCAAGCTTCCGGTAGAAGTGCTGGCCGTCGTTGCCACAGCCGTATTGATCGGCAGCCTGCTGCTGGCGGCCTTCGTCTATCGTCGTCGCTTGCCGGAACAGAACATTGCGCACAATATTCTGGTCCGCCTGGGTCGCCGCACCCTGCGCCTTCCGAACCTGAAGCTGACCCTGATCCAGCTGGTGATCACCGCGCTCGACGTCGCCGCCGCCGCGATGGTGCTGTACCTGTTGCTGCCGCATGCGCCACCTCTCGGCGCGTTCATCCTCATTTACCTGCTGGCACTCGCGGCAGGCGTACTCAGTCATGTGCCTGGCGGCGTTGGCGTGTTCGAGGCCATTCTGCTCGCAGCGTTTGCCAACGAACTGGGGGCTGCCCCTCTCGCCGCTGCGCTGCTACTGTACCGCCTGATCTACGTAGTGCTGCCACTGCTGCTGGCCTGTCTGACCCTGCTGTTTACCGAAGCCCAGCGCCTGCTGCCGACCAAGCAAGCCATGCGCGTTGCCTCGGGGCTGGCGGCGCCCATTCTGGCCCTACTGGTTTTCTTGTCGGGGGTGGTGCTGCTCTTCTCTGGTGCCACCCCTGAAATCGATACCCGGCTGGAAAACGTCGGCTTCATGATTCCGCATCGGCTGATCGACGCTTCGCACTTTGGTGCCAGCCTGGTCGGCGTGCTGTGCCTGCTGCTTGCCCAGGGCCTGCGTCGTCGACTGTCTGCCGCCTGGATGCTGACGTCCATTTTGCTGCTGGTAGGTGCAGTGCTGTCGATACTCAAGGGCTTCGACTGGGAAGAGGCCAGCATGCTGCTGCTGACCGCCTGCCTGCTGCTGACCTTCCGTCGTTCGTTCTACCGTCCAAGTCGCCTGCTGGAGTTGCCGTTCTCGCCGCTCTACCTGATTGCCAGCATCTGCGTGGTCGGTGCGTCTATCTGGCTGCTGCTGTTCGCTTATCAGGACGTGCCCTACAGCCATCAACTGTGGTGGCAATTCACCCTTGATGCGGACGCGCCGCGCGGGCTGCGTTCGGCGTTGGGCAGTGCGGTGTTGTTGGTCGTGGTCTCGCTGACCTGGCTGCTGCGCACCGCAAGGCCGGTGATCAAGCTGCCCGATGCCGCCGACCTGGACAAGGCCGCCGAAATTCTCAAGGCCTCCAGCCAGCCCGATGGTGGGCTGGTTCTGACCGGCGACAAGGCCATTCTGTTTCACCCGACCGGCAACGCGTTTCTGATGTACTCGCATCGCGGGCGCAGTCTGGTGGCGCTGTACGATCCGATCGGTCCGACCCAACAGCGTGCCGAGCTGATCTGGCAATTCCGCGACCTGTGCGACGTGCACCATGCTCGCCCGGTGTTCTACCAGGTGCGCGCGGAAAACCTGCCGTTTTATATGGACATCGGCCTGACGGCGATCAAGCTTGGCGAAGAAGCGCGTGTGGATTTGCGACGCTTCGACATCGAAGCCAAGGGCAAGGAGATGAAAGACCTGCGCTACACCTGGAACCGTGGTGGGCGTGACGGGCTTTCGCTGGAAATATACGAGCCGGGTCAAGCGCCCATCGACGAGCTGAAAGTCATTTCCGATGCCTGGCTAACCGGCAAGAACGTGCGCGAAAAAGGCTTCTCGCTGGGCCGTTTCAGCCCTGAGTACCTTGAGTATTTCCGCATTGCCATCGTGCACTTTCAGGGCAAGCCGGTAGCCTTTTCCAACCTGCTGGAAACCACCAGCCCGGAACTGGCCAGCCTAGACCTGATGCGCTCGCACCCGGACGCTCCGAAACTGACCATGGAGTTCATGATGGTCGGTCTGATTCTGCATTACAAAGCCCAGGGCTACGCACGCTTTAGCCTGGGGATGGTGCCGCTCTCCGGCCTGCAACCGCGACGCGGCGCGCCGATCACTCAGCGTTTGGGGTCGATGATCTTCCGACGCGGCGAACAGTTGTACAACTTCCAGGGGCTGCGCCGCTTCAAGGACAAGTTCCAGCCCGATTGGGAACCTCGATATATGGCCGTGCCTGCCGGACTTGATCCGCTTGTGGCACTGGCTGACACCGCCGCCCTGATTGCGGGCGGCCTGACTGGATTGGTGAAACGCTGATGATTCGACGCTCCTGGCGCCTTTTGCTCGCAGCCCTGGCAATTGTTCTTTTTATCGTAGCTTCGGGCGTATGGATCTGGACTCGCCCCGCTCCACCCGCATCGCTGGAACACCTGGACCTGGAAGGCGGTGCGCCACTGACCAGCGTGACACCGGCCACCACCATCAAGACCCGCATTGCACTGGCAGTCACCGCCGAAGAAATGCTCACTGACAAGCAATTGCTGGCGATCAGTAAAGATGCTTCGGCACGTATCATTCAGGTGGTGTTGCCCAAGGACGACTGCGTACTGCAACAGAAAACCTTTCAGGCTGCCCTGCAGAAGCTCGACGGCCCAGCGAAGGTTGTCGGCGGCATAGGCCCTGGCGCAACGCTGGCGTGGCGCTGGCTGGCGGAACAAACTGACGACAAAGCGCAGGCCATCTCCGTCGGCTTTGCGCTTGAACATGTTTCCAATCCTCCGCCTGTTCTGGAGGAGGACGAGAAGCCGCCACAAATCTGTGACGTGCCGCTGCCACAAAAAGCTGCACACGGGCACTGGCTGGCCGCCTGGAACGACGCACCGGATGATCCGAGTGCAGCGTTCGTGCGCGATCAGACCAATGCCGAAACCAGCATCAGCGACTACGACATTCCGCTGCCGCAGGTCCTCAACAGCGAGCTGCGTCACCTGCTGCTTGGTGAAAACGACAGCGGCGGCCTGGGCATCCCGACCGTCGAAGTGCCGGCAAGCCAGCCTTCCGACACCGTGACGCTGTTCATGTCCGGTGACGGTGGCTGGCGCGACCTGGACAAGGTCGTCGCAGGCGACATGGCCAAGATGGGTTATCCGGTCGTGGGCATCGACGTGCTGCGCTATTACTGGGAACACAAGACGCCGGAACAGACCGCTGCCGACCTCACCGACCTGATGAACCACTACCGGCAGAAGTGGGGCACCAAGCGCTTCATTCTGGCGGGCTATTCGTTCGGCGCCGATGTCATGCCTGCCATCTACAATCGCCTTGCAGCGGATGATCAGAACCGGGTCGATGCGATCATTCTGCTCGCCTTCGCTCGCACCGGCAGCTTCGAGATTCACGTAGACGGCTGGCTTGGCAACGCAGGCAAGGAAGCCACCACCGGGCAGGAAATGGCCAGACTGCCAGCCGCCAAGGTGTTCTGTGTGTACGGCATCGAAGAGAAGAAAGACAGCGGTTGTACCGACACCACCGCAGTCGGCGAGGCCGTTCAGTTGCCCGGTGGTCATCACTTTGATGAAGACTACCCGGCACTGGCCAAGCGCCTGATCGATGCCATCAACAAGCGTCAGGGCAAGGTTGCCGCTCAGTAAGCATCGCCTATCGAAGTCTGCTGCCATAAAAAATCCCGGCACCGTAAGGTCGCCGGGATTTTTTTGTCTGCACTGACGGCTGTACAGCAGCGGGTTACATCTCCACTTGCGTACCCAGCTCGATCACGCGGTTGAACGGCAGCTTGAAGAAGCGCAGGTTGCCGTTGGCGTTCTTGAGCATGAAGGCGAACAGCGCTTCACGCCAGCGCGCCATGCCATCCATCTTGGACGGGATGACGGTTTCGCGACTGAGGAAGTAGGTGGTGCGCATCGGACTGAAGTCCAGCTCGGCCAGATGACACAGCGCCAACGCAGCAGGCACATCAGGCTCGTCGATAAAGCCGAAGTGCAGGATCACCCGATAGAAGCCTTCGCCATACGACTCCACTTCAAAGCGCTGCGCAGAAGGCACGCGAGGTGTGTCTTCATACACCACCGTCAACAGCACCACTTGCTCATGCAGCACCTGGTTATGCAGCATGTTGTGCAGCAACGCATGAGGCACAGCGTCCGAACGCGCGGTCAGGAACACCGCCGTACCCTGCACGCGATGCGGCGGCTGCACGCGAATGCTGCCAATGAAGATTGGCAGCGGCAGCCCGCCTTCGTCGATCCGCTCGGCCAGCAAGTGCTTGCCACGCTTCCAGGTGGTCATGAGGATGAACAACACCGCGCCTGCCAGCACCGGAAAGGCACCGCCCTGAAAGATCTTCGGCACGTTGGCCGCAAAGAACAGGCCGTCTACCAGCAACAGGCAGATCAACAGCGGAACGGCCAGCAACGGCGGCCATTTCCAGAGCATCAGCATGACCGTCGAGACCAGAATAGTGGTGCAGAGCATGGTCCCGGTTACCGCCACGCCATAGGCCGAGGCCAGCGCGCCGGAAGACTCGAAACCGATCACCAGCATGATCACACCCACCATCAACGCCCAGTTCACGGCACCGATATAGATCTGGCCCTGCGCGTCGCTGGAGGTGTGCTGGATATGCATCCGTGGAATGTAGCCCAGCTGGATGGCCTGCAGCGTCATCGAGAACGCGCCGGAGATGACCGCCTGGGAGGCAATAATGGTCGCCATCGTCGACAGGCCGATCAGTGGCAGCAGCGCCCAGCTCGGCGCCAGCAGGTAGAACGGGTTACGCACTGTTTCCGGATTGCCCAGCACCAGCGCGCCCTGACCAAAATAGTTGAGCAACAGCGCGGGCAATACGAGGATGAACCAGGCACGCGAGATGGGCTTGCGACCGAAGTGGCCCATGTCGGCGTACAGCGCCTCGGCGCCGGTCAGCGCCAGGACCACAGCGCCCAGAATGGCAACGCCGATCCCTGGATGGATAATGAAGAAATTCAGACCCCATGCCGGATTGACCGCTTTCAGCACTTCCGGCGACTGCATGATGCCGTAAACGCCCAGCGCGCCCAGCACCAGAAACCAGACGACCATCACTGGCCCGAACAGCACGCCGATGCGCGCCGTGCCGTGGCGCTGAATCAGAAACAGCCCCACCAGCACGACCAGTGCCATGGGCACGATCCAGTGATCAAGGCCATCGAACGCCAGTTCCAGCCCTTCCATCGCCGACAGAACCGACACCGCCGGGGTGATCATGCTATCGCCATAGAACAGTGCAGCACCGAACAGGCCGAACACCACCATCATCATTTGCAGTTTGGGGTGTTTGGCCGACGCCCTGCGCGCCAGCGCCATCAGCGCCATGATGCCGCCCTCACCCTGGTTATCGGCACGCAGAACAAACGCCATGTACTTGAACGAAACCACCCAGATCAGCGACCAGAAGATCAGTGACAACACCCCAAGTATCGCGTCATGCGTGACTTCTACGCCGTATCCGCCCTGAAACACCTCTTTGAGGGTGTACAGCGGGCTGGTGCCGATGTCGCCGTAAACTACCCCCACTGCTGCAATCAACAACCCGATGGGCTTCGCAGTGCCTCCGGCCTGGGCATGACTGTTTGTTTGACTCATCCACTACTCCCGGAAACCAGACATGAGGTTCAACACTGAGAACATCACAACGCGTAACAATTCAGATTCAGCCAGACGTTGACACGCCCGACCACGATGGCGCGAAGCATAACGCAGCACCGGTTGTAATTCTTGGTGAAACGCAGATCTTGCGTGTGATGGTCTTGTTACGACGCCCTTGACGCGCCATCGCGGCGCGACGTTTCTTTTGGAACGACCGCAAAACCGGCCAGTCACTAGTCAGGCCTGTCGCTCATAGGGTCACTCAAGAACCGCATCGACGCTCAGGCGCCCTGATTCTTTCCTGACCGAGATGCTCTGATGACCAACGAACTGACTGTTCAGGCATTGCACTTCCAGCCCTCATTTGAAGTGATCCCTGACGATGAAGCGCAAACCAGTAAAGAGCTGGTGGAAGCGATGCACGCCATCCTTGAAACCACGTTTCAGGACACCGGCCACGCCATACGCAGTGTGCACGCAAAAGCTCACGGCCTGCTGCACGGGCATATACAGGTGTACGGCGAGCTGCCCGAGCCTCTGGCTCAAGGCGCGTTTGCGACACCCGGCAATCTGCCAGTCGTCATGCGCTTCTCGACCAATCCCGGAGACATCCTTGATGACAAGGTATCGACGCCCCGCGGCCTGGCGGTCAAAATCGTCGGTGTCGAAGGGGCGCGATTGCCGGGCAGTGCCGAGGCGTCTACGCAGGATTTTGTCATGCAGAACGCCAAGGCATTCACCGCCAAGGACCCCAAGGCCTTCTTGAAGACCTTGAAGCTGCTGGCCAAAACGACCGACAAGGCACCGGGCATGAAGAAGGCGCTGTCCGCCGTACTTCGGGGCATCGAGTCTGTGATCGAGTCGGTGGGGGGTGAAAGCGGGACCCTGAAAAGTCTGGGCGGGCATCCGATTACTCATATCCTCGGCGAAACGTACTACACGGTCGTGCCTTTTCTGTACGGGCCTTACTACGCAAAACTGAGCATCGTTCCCGTCTCTGCAGAGCTGGTTGCGCTGACCGACAAGGCTGTGGACCTGAAGGATAATCCTGACGGCTTGCGTGAAGCGGTCAAAACGTTCTTCCTCGAAAACGATGCCAGCTGGGAGGTCCGTATCCAGCTGGCAACAGACCTTGAAAAAATGCCCATCGAAGACGCCTCAGCCGTCTGGCCGGAAGACCTCAGCCCTTACGTGGCCGTCGCTCGGATCAATGTGCCACGCCAGTCGTCGTGGTCGGAGCAAAGCGTTCAGGAAATCGACGAAGCGATGGCCTTCAGCCCATGGCACGGCCTGGAAGCACACCGCCCGCTGGGCGGGGTCATGCGCGTACGCAAACCTGCTTATGAGCACTCGGCCGGGTTTCGCAGCCAGCATAATGGGTGTCCGATGCGTGAGCCGCGGGGCTGAGGGAGAGCCCGTGAGGCAAACGGCACATGAGTCAAAGTCCGCAATTGCGGGCTTTGGACTGACAAAATCATGGGAACCGGCTTACCCGATATCAACATAGACATTGTCACACCCCCCTCTCCAGTACCCGGCATCGCCTTGAACACGTTGCTGAGTGGTGCATTATAATTTGCTCAGCTCAGTCACGTTTGATGCCCTCCCCCACACAACACTCATCGTTATTCTCACCCAAACGCTGGTCATCCCGGCCACTCACCGCTAGAATTGCGCACTTTTTGATCAGAGGCGCAACGAGCGCCCAGTCAGTGCCTGCGCGTTGCGTTCAGGTGCCCTTCACGCCGAGGTTTGCCATGTCCACCGTCACCACGCCATCCGCCCCCAAGGTCGGATTCGTTTCTCTGGGTTGACCTAACGAAATCAAAAATATACCGACGTTGCGCCTATACGCCATGAGTGCTACCTGACTGGCCGTCAGGGGATGCTTGATAAGGTGTAGCCAAGCCGCCGGACATGCCTTATCCTAACCTCACGTCATTTTTGACGCGTTTCACGGTTAAGGATAAGCTCAGTGATCTACTCTTTCGGCGCAAGAAATTATTTCTCTTTCAAAGACGGATTTGAGGTTTCACTCGAATTCAATTCCAAAGTCCCAAAAAGCATCTCAAGGTCTAAAAAGGTTTCAAATATATTGGGCATAAAAGGTGCCAATGCATCTGGTAAAACCAACATACTCAAATGCTTAAAGTTCCTCGCATGGTTCACTACTGAGTCTTTCAAATCCGAGCCTAGCGACGCCATGCATCTTAGTGCATTTTTCGGAAATACAAAACCTTCAGATTTCTATATAGACTTCACGCAAAATGGCGTGAGATATAGGTATGAACTCACCACCACGAGGACCTTGGTGATTCGCGAAGCTGTTTACAAGAAAGTAACGCGCAAAACCCCGCTTTTGGAAAGAAAACACAATTCTATTACCTACCGAACTTCTGACTTGGCGGGCATAGACTTAATCACACTGAGAGATAACGCCTCCATAATTGATACCGTTGAACATTACAAGCTGAAGGATATCGGTGATGACCTTTCAAACATCCATCGCTTCTTTAGCACATTTGGAGGGAACGTTCACGGCTTCGGAATCGTTTCAGATACGACCCTGTACAACTATGGGTCTATAAGCAAGCTTTATCATGAGCATCCCGAAGCTTTAAGTTTTGCATCCAAAATAATCCAAGAAGCAGATCTTGGAATTAGTGGCTTGGGCATACACCAAAGCGAAAGTGCAGATGGCAAAACTCGATATTTTCCCGTATTCCTTCATAACGCCCAATGTGGTTATGGCGGGGAAAACTGGCTAACCTATCATGAGGAGTCCGACGGGACCTCGGCTCTATACCGGCGCCTGTACCAGTACTGGAAAGTGCTTAAAACGGGAGGCGTGTTGGTAATGGATGAATTCGATACAAACTTCCACCCCGACTTACTACCTAAGTTTCTTGATCTATTTTTGAGCGAAGACTCCAACCCGAATGATGCACAATTTATCTTCACATCTCACAACCTTGAGATCATGGACTACCTCGGAAAATACAGAACCTACTTGGTATCTAAAGAATGCGGAGAAAGTTTTTGCTATCGCCTAGATGAGATCCCGGGAGACATCATTAGAAATGACCGGTCGATTTCAGCTCTTTATCGTGATGGCAAGCTGGGGGGTGTTCCTAAGATATGAAAAAATTCGGTAGTCCTCGTAAGACCAAATTCATTAGCGAATTCCCCGAGAACAGTTTATCGGACAGCGATATACGATCACGATGTAAATTTAACTTTTCTTTTTTTGATGATTCGCAACCTCATGGCTCCGGCTTTCACGAACTGGAGGCTGGGGTCCTTGCTGATATACTCCTCAAAATAAAATCGTTCACTCGGAACGATCTAAATTACTGGCGTAATGAGAGATGTGGAGCTCATAGCCTTAAAGTTTATGCAGATTACAAATCCTTCCCAGCCCGCAGCGAATTTAAGTTCCCTAAGGCAATACCGCATGACGTCAACTGGGGAAGATTCCGGTTGGAGAACCTTTCAAGACTGATAGGATTCACCATACCCGGAACATTCAGACCGCATGAAACTACAGATCACTTTAGTTATGACTTTAACACTTTTTATGTTGTCTTTATTGACTTGGAACATAAGTTCTATCTATCTGAAAAGAGGTAGCCATACTGCAGTCTGAGCTTTTGCAGAATTGCGTAGATCTACATTTGGCTCAAGTCATAGCCCGAGAAGCTTCAAAGCATACCGGGCTCCCTAATCCTAAAAACTTATACCTAGCGTCACTGACTCCCAACTTGCAATAACTGCCCGCCTGTTACTTCTGCTATACAATCCGGTCGATTAAAGTTGCCGTATCGAATCTTCAAGTTCTCGAAGTGAAACGATTCGAACACTTCCTGAATGTCGTGATGTAATGGACGTAAGCGATCCACCAACCACACCTACCATCAGATGCGGCTTCCGTTTATCTTGGCATTTCCGGTGAGCAGTTCCACGGCAGCAACGCCTCATAGTCGGCCACCGACTGCGCAAGTGGCAACCTCTCCAGTACGTGGCGCAGCCACGTATAGGGCTCCTGGCCGTTGACCTTGGCGGTCTCGACCAAGCTATAGATCTGTGCACTGGCGGTGGCGCCTTTAGGCGTGTCGCTGAACAGCCAGGCTTTGCGCCCAATAACAAACGGCTTTATTGCGCGCTCTGCCGGGTTGTTGTCGATCGGTAAAAAGCCGGCTTCCACGTAACGCTTCAGCCGACTCCAGTTATTCGCCAGATAACCAACTGCCTTGCCCAGCACGCTTTGCGGCGTCACGTGGGACTGAGTTTTATCCAGCCAGCTTTTCAACTGAGCCAAGATTGGCAGGCTTTTCTCCTGCCGACCGGTAAAGCGCTGTTCGTCGCTGCCGTCTTTCAATTCGCGCTCGATACCGTACAGCTTATTGATCATCGTCAGCGCGATATCGGCACGCCCGGTCTTGCCTTTAGGTTGCACTTTTTGTGCTTCGACAAATTTGCGCCGCGCATGGGCCATACACGCCAAGCGCTCCACGCCCGGTTGTAACGCCAGCGCGTTATAGCCCGCGTAATCATCAGTCATCACATAGCCGCGATAACTTTCCAGCAGCCGTAACGGTACGTCCTGCGCGCGGCTGGAAGTGTAGTCGAACAATACGACTTTATGATCTGGAGGCCCGCTGGCCTGTACCCACATCCAGGATTGGCTGGTCGGGTCTCGATCTGGTTCTTTCAGTACCTGAACGCGGGTTTCGTCACAGTGGATGACCGGGCTTTCCAGCAATCGATCACGCATCAGATTTAACAGCGGCTGCAAATGTTCGCCGCACTGGATAATCCAGCGGGCCAACGTTTGACGCGGGATTTCTATGCCATGTCGGCTTAGCACCGTTTCAAAACGATGCAGCGGCAAGCCGTCGACATACTTGGTGGTCAGCAGCATGGCCAACACGCTGGGGCTGGCCATGCTCTTTTCAATCAACTGCGCAGGCTTGCCGGCTGTGACCGGTGCCGACTCACAGCCACGACAGCCGTAGACTTTGCGGATGTGTTTGATCACCCGAATCTGCATCGGCACGATATCCAGTTGCTCGCTGGTTTCCTCGCTGACGACATGCTTGCGGCAACCGCAGGCACAGGTCAGTTCGTGTTCGGGCAGCTCGTGGATGACTTCAATGCGCGGCAGATCAGCCGACAGTGGCTTGCGCTTGCCACGGCGTGGCGCAGGAGCAACTACTTCCTCATCAGCATCGCCGACCGGGAGCATAGGCTCGCTTTCAGGTTCATTGAACAAGGCAAGTTGAGGGGTATTAGGCTCGACGGTTTGTTCGGACTTTCGACCAAAAATACGGTCACGCAGCAGCTTGATCTGCTCTTTGAGATCAACGATGTGAGTGGCGTAGGCGTCTTTAACTTCCTGTTCGCGCGAGCGTGCTTCGTAGCTCTCAAGCAGCATCTGTTTGAGCAATACGGGATCGTCAGGAAGGTTGTCGGGCAATGGTCGCATGCCCTGGATTATACCCGTCAGGCAACAAACCTTGGAGTCAAAATCTTATGAGGACGGTTGCGCCACAGATCAAATCCATCCAGCAGCCAATTCAATTCCTGAACCGTCAGCACAATGGCTTCGTCGACATCATCTGGCGAGATTTTGAAACGCTCGGACTCGAGACGCTTGAGCCAAAGGCAGAAGCCGTTACGCTCCCAATACAAAATCTTCACTCGATTCCGGGATTTGTTGAGAAAGACAAAGAGCACCGGATCAAAGACCGCCACTTTAATATCCAACTCGACCAAAGCAGCTAAGCCATCGATGGATTTTCTGAAATCCACGGGTTTGGGATAGAGGTAGACTTTCTCGACTTTGGCGTCGGGTCGCATCATGGTGCTGGCTCCTGAAAGAAAACGGGAGCACAGCATCAGGCGTCAGCCAGTGGCTTGAAATGTGGGGTTCGTGGATCGGATACTAATGGACACTCACCATCACCTTCCCTCTGCACCGCCCCGAGAGGTCTGCCCACGCTCGTACTGAGCACCCATTTGAATTGATGCACAAGATCTTCCAAATGCTTTTTCTCCAAGCGATGTAACGTGACCAAATCGCCGTTTAGATCATTTGTAAATTCGACAGCGGCACCTTAGAAGACACATGAAGTACAGGACTGCGCCACCGGCGAACACCTTACCGTAGCATTCATTCGGCGGGGGATCAGACGATCTGCGAGGAGCTCACCGCCCATCTAGGGATCTATAGGGGGAGACACCAAAACAACGTATCCGATCCACGAACCCCACATTTCAAGCCACTGGCTGACGCCTGATGCTGTGCTCCCGTTTTCTTTCAGGAGCCAGCACCATGATGCGACCCGACGCCAAAGTCGAGAAAGTCTACCTCTATCCCAAACCCGTGGATTTCAGAAAATCCATCGATGGCTTAGCTGCTTTGGTCGAGTTGGATATTAAAGTGGCGGTCTTTGATCCGGTGCTCTTTGTCTTTCTCAACAAATCCCGGAATCGAGTGAAGATTTTGTATTGGGAGCGTAACGGCTTCTGCCTTTGGCTCAAGCGTCTCGAGTCCGAGCGTTTCAAAATCTCGCCAGATGATGTCGACGAAGCCATTGTGCTGACGGTTCAGGAATTGAATTGGCTGCTGGATGGATTTGATCTGTGGCGCAACCGTCCTCATAAGATTTTGACTCCAAGGTTTGTTGCCTGACGGGTATAATCCAGGGCATGCGACCATTGCCCGACAACCTTCCTGACGATCCCGTATTGCTCAAACAGATGCTGCTTGAGAGCTACGAAGCACGCTCGCGCGAACAGGAAGTTAAAGACGCCTACGCCACTCACATCGTTGATCTCAAAGAGCAGATCAAGCTGCTGCGTGACCGTATTTTTGGTCGAAAGTCCGAACAAACCGTCGAGCCTAATACCCCTCAACTTGCCTTGTTCAATGAACCTGAAAGCGAGCCTATGCTCCCGGTCGGCGATGCTGATGAGGAAGTAGTTGCTCCTGCGCCACGCCGTGGCAAGCGCAAGCCACTGTCGGCTGATCTGCCGCGCATTGAAGTCATCCACGAGCTGCCCGAACACGAACTGACCTGTGCCTGCGGTTGCCGCAAGCATGTCGTCAGCGAGGAAACCAGCGAGCAACTGGATATCGTGCCGATGCAGATTCGGGTGATCAAACACATCCGCAAAGTCTACGGCTGTCGTGGCTGTGAGTCGGCACCGGTCACAGCCGGCAAGCCTGCGCAGTTGATTGAAAAGAGCATGGCCAGCCCCAGCGTGTTGGCCATGCTGCTGACCACCAAGTATGTCGACGGCTTGCCGCTGCATCGTTTTGAAACGGTGCTAAGCCGACATGGCATAGAAATCCCGCGTCAAACGTTGGCCCGCTGGATTATCCAGTGCGGCGAACATTTGCAGCCGCTGTTAAATCTGATGCGTGATCGATTGCTGGAAAGCCCGGTCATCCACTGTGACGAAACCCGCGTTCAGGTACTGAAAGAACCAGATCGAGACCCGACCAGCCAATCCTGGATGTGGGTACAGGCCAGCGGGCCTCCAGATCATAAAGTCGTATTGTTCGACTACACTTCCAGCCGCGCGCAGGACGTACCGTTACGGCTGCTGGAAAGTTATCGCGGCTATGTGATGACTGATGATTACGCGGGCTATAACGCGCTGGCGTTACAACCGGGCGTGGAGCGCTTGGCGTGTATGGCCCATGCGCGGCGCAAATTTGTCGAAGCACAAAAAGTGCAACCTAAGGGCAAGACCGGGCGTGCCGATATCGCGCTGACGATGATCAATAAGCTGTACGGTATCGAGCGCGAATTGAAAGACGGCAGCGACGAACAGCGCTTTACCGGTCGGCAGGAGAAAAGCCTGCCAATCTTGGCTCAGTTGAAAAGCTGGCTGGATAAAACTCAGTCCCACGTGACGCCGCAAAGCGTGCTGGGCAAGGCAGTTGGTTATCTGGCGAATAACTGGAGTCGGCTGAAGCGTTACGTGGAAGCCGGCTTTTTACCGATCGACAACAACCCGGCAGAGCGCGCAATAAAGCCGTTTGTTATTGGGCGCAAAGCCTGGCTGTTCAGCGACACGCCTAAAGGCGCCACCGCCAGTGCACAGATCTATAGCTTGGTCGAGACCGCCAAGGTCAACGGCCAGGAGCCCTATACGTGGCTGCGCCACGTACTGGAGAGGTTGCCACTTGCGCAGTCGGTGGCCGACTATGAGGCGTTGCTGCCGTGGAACTGCTCACCGGAAATGCCAAGATAAACGGAAGCCGCATCTGATGGTAGGTGTGGTTGGTGGATCGCTTACAAAACAACACGCCTACGGTGCGTGCATAAACAGTACTAAGGAAACTCTGAAAAAGGTTTCCTGATTTGGCAAAATACCCCAACACCTTTCACCGAGCTTCCCTGATGAAACAGATGACCTTCGCCGATGCCGAGTACGCGGGTAAACGTAAGCATACCCGCCGCGAGCGCTTTCTCATCGAGATGGATCAGGTTGTGCCCTGGAAAGGCTTGATTGCCCTTATCGAACCACATTATCCAAAGGGCGAAGGTGGCCGTCCGGCTTACGCGAGCCCACATTCAGCCTGGCCTTGAGTCTTGGTTGCACCCCATCGCCTTTTTGCACAAAAACGGGACACGAAGCTCGTCGGCGGGAGGGGGATAAGTGCTTTTCCTTGCGTTTTTTTATTCCTAGGCCAATTTTCCCTCAAGCCAAGATCATCTGAGATTTAGTCCTTCTATCGGAGAGTGGTGGCGAAGCCAAAGCAAGCTAAGGAACTGTACGTACATACAGTTAAATTCGGAGATCAGATGGTCATTGCAGTGGTTATCACAGAGAAAAAAGCAGAGGTTGATGCATGGGTCGCGTTGCTTGAGGACATCACTGCGTTGCTCGCTTGTCCCGGAGTCCATCACAAATTGCTGCTGCAACGTGCTTGCGCTCTGCATACCTCGCAAATCGTGAACGCAGAGGAGTACAGCGACATGCTGGAACTCGCTGACGGAGCGCTAGCATATGCAATTGAGGAGCAGCTATACCTCCCTGCATCAGAAAGTGCCGCCTGATGCAGGTCTTGGTCATTCCAATGAGGCGCAAGGATATAGCGTTGGAACCGAGAGAGAGGGAGCGGTACGAAGCGATACAAGGGAACGTGATAGTCCGATCGACTCACTGCGAATATTTAGGCAGGCATGCCCAAAAGAGGAACAGCGGCTTCCGGAGCTGGTGGACGTCACATTGGCCACCAATGGCCCACAACGGTTTGTGCTCAGTGGTATTGAATGCGTCGACGGCTGTACATACGCGTAGGCTTGTGTTATTGAGAATATCGAAGCATGCTGCGACGCGGAGTATTTTGGTTCACAAGGAAAGATTACATTACTGAATGAATACACCCCCCTCTTAAAAGGGGGTGATACTTTTTTAATCGTAGTGCTGTTAAGCGCTGCTACACTCCAGTTCTTCTAGAGACACATCTTATAATTAACTGCTCTTTAGTTTTGTCTATCGACCGTTGTGACGCACTGAAGAACCTCTGCACTCACCTGTAAATACGTAGAATTTTAGATCAGGCGATCACAACGGATTGCATCACAGATGCAGGCCGTGTGCGTCGACATTATGACGCCACACACGGCTTGACATCATTGCCAGTTACGGTACGGGCTAGGAGAAAGTGTTGACATTCGAATTGATCCGTTCGGGTTCATAGTCGCAACAAATCGCTCTGGAGACGGTGGGATGTCGGCATGGATACCCATTGCGTACTGCAGAGCTTCGCGCATGTCACTCCAATCAGTTATAGCGCTACGCATATCGTCCACATTCTCATGTGGCAGCATTCCCGGATTGATTCCTGACGCTCCCGTCATGTACCTATGCTGCATGTCCGCCATATCCAGTGTTCTTTGCGTATGTGAGTAAAGATTGTTGTAGCGATTTCTCAGGCTTTGAGGTGCTTGGTTACTAACAAATTCATGCTGATCTCTTGGTACACCAGCAGACTCCGCAAGTTGATGTCTGACGCTCAGCAGTTGACTGGACGTTACGTTATCTTCGTCACCCGAGTTGTTACTAACTCGGTCTGGGGAGTTCACCTGATGGGCCATCCTGGATCCGCCGACACATATATTTCCCATTCGTATACCCTCTTTAGTACAGCATTTATGACGCCACTTGAGTGGTCATAGGGAGCGGATCGGTTCCAAGCTTATAAGATAATTCCCCAAAATTTTGCTGGCGCCGGGTTTAGACATCAAAGCGTCACTGACTTGAGTTTGGCGCACAGTAACGCTGCCTTGGCTGCGTCCGCCGTAAACGCAGCTGCGTTACTCGGTATCGGGGATGGCCCATGCTGGTGCGCGGCAAGCTGGGTATTCATTTCCTGGACCAGATCCAGCAAGTCGCACACCACCTGAAAGATGTTAACACCGCCCGACCCAACCCAGTTTTTAGGAGCCTGCAAACGCTGACTCTTACTGGTGATGCTCTCACGCAGACCCTGAATCCTCTCCACCATGTCGCCACCCACCGTGGCATTGTGCTTCTGGCCGACCACCAGGTTCAGATCTCGACCGGTTGCCTGGTGCAGGTCGTCCACTGCCGCCAGGCTCGCGGATCCGCCGGACAGCAGCTTGAGCGCTCCCAGGGCCTCGATCTTCTTCACGCCACCCACTGACTCGGTCGAATGGTCGTCGACTGTCCTGGTGTGACTCTGGAAGCGCTCGGCGTTGGTCATCGCGTCGACCTCGCGTTCGATCGCCTGGTCCTGGATCTTGCCGTCAGTCTTACGCAGCCAGTTGCCATCCGCGTCGACGCGCTGCTGCACGGCGTCACTGTGCTGCCACACTTGGTCGCCCTTTGGGACCTTCGGCAGTGTCAGGCCGTGCGGCAGGATGGTCTGGATGTAGGGCTTATGTGGCAGGCCATAGGCAAAGCACACCACCACGCTGGTGCCCTCCTCCGGAAAGGCAAAGAAACCCATTTCATCACCGCCCACCGGCATGGGCAGCGGCACACCGGCCAGTACCGGCAGCGCTGTATCGATCTCGCCGTCAGGCCCCATCACCTGCAGGTCTACCGAGAAGCGCGGGCGGAAGTCGTCACACAGTCCGGCGCTTGCCGGTGCATCCGCCACGGCCACGACCTTGGCGAAGCGCGGCAAGTGATAGCCGCCGGTGAGTTCAGGGAATTGTCGTTCTACGCTGCGCTTTATTGCGTCGTCCATTTGATGGCCATCTGTGTGCCGGCCAGCGTCACGTTCGTGATCCGCTCGCCCTGGTTGATTGATACGCCTGGTCGCAAACCTGGCAAGGCCGCGATCATTGCGCTCTGGCTGCCCTGGTAACCGTCGAAAAGGTTGACCGGCAACTGCAATGGCGACCGAGCGCCGAAGAAACTGTCAGCCCAGGCACCGACGTAGATCTCGCCGTCACCCTGTTGCTGCCAGATAAAGTCCTTGATGCCGAACACCCGCGCCATGCTGTCCAGTGCCTGGTAACCAGCGGCCAGGTTGTAGAAAAACGGAGTCTTGACGCGTGTGTAGGCCTGATCCGGAACCCGGAAACGCAGCCCGGTCTTGCCGCCGATATCGGCCAGCACCGCGCGCAGATCCACATGGCGCAGGTTCATGGGCAAGGGGTTGGCCAGCACCGCGGCTAACTCGCGGCACAGCACCACCTGCTCGATGCCGTTGGTAGCGGTGCAACGCTCAACATAGCCAATGAAGTGACGCTGCAGGACCGCTTCGTTGTATCCGATATCGAACGTGACCAAACCTTTGACGGTGGCGCCCGCCTTGATCGTGAACGTGGCGCGGCCCGGACTCTTGAGGTCCAGTCGAACATCGTCATTGATAAGCGGCATGGTCACGCCGCCGATCGTCAGCACCTTGTGCAGCTTCATGCTCATGGCGTGCCGCCCAGGTAGCTGTCCACCTTCTTGAGCACGGCCTCAAAGCCGGTCAGCTCTTCGGCTGCGCCCGATCCGGATCCACTGCCCGCCACACCATCGCCAGGCGCTGACTGGGATGTCACGCCGTTGCCGGCGCGTCGGTTCTCGACCTTCTCCGGGTTGGATAGCTTCTCGCTCAAGGTGAACTGGACGATCCATTGGGCCAGTGTGTCGTCTTCACGGGCGCTGACCCCGTCGGAGAACGTCACCTGCCGGATGCCAAAGGCCTTGGCCGTGTCATTGACGATCCGGTAGGTCTGCAGTTGGCCACCGCCTGCAGTCGCCTCGGCCAGGCGCATGATCGTGCGCAGGTTCTCGAGCGACTTGTAAGGGATCGTCAGGGCCACCGTCAGCGTCTTGGGTTTGAAACCCTTATGGGATTTGTCGGTGCCCGATGTCTGACCGCCCAGCTCGTCGGCCTCGATCTTGAGGTTGGCCGTCAGCTTCATGCGGTGGCCGATGATCTGCTCGCCGTTGAGTAGCAGCGTCATAGGCCCACCAGTTCCTGAACAAAGCTCAGGCTCTCTGCAGAGCCCACCAACAGTGCGCCGGCACAGAGCGGCCACTCATGACCTGGTGCTTCGCCCTCGAGGAGCTCGCGGCGGAGCTGGCCCACGTCACCCGGTCCCAGCATCCTGGACTGGATCGATACATCGTCGGCACTGTTGATGAACTGGGCTTTCAGGTCGGCCAGCTGCTGCTCGCGTTCTTGTACCTGTGCCTTCTTTCGGGCCTGCAGATCGGCCAGGTCCGCCATCGGCGAACTGTCGGCGGCATAGCCCTCAAGTACCGCCAGTTGGCCGGCCATGGACTGGCTGGCCAGCTTGGTGATCGGGCAGCGCTGCAGCGGCAACTGGCTCCAGAGCGGCATTTGCCCGGCGATCGGCATCACCCACTTTTCCACCTCCAGCTTGGCCAGGTGTTCGGCACGGCGCTCGGCGCGCACCAGGTCAGGCATAGGCAACACCACGTTGAACCGACCCAACGTCGCGGCGAGCTGGTCCAGGCGCGTGGCGAGGAATATCAGTACCAGGGCGCTTTGCTGACCTTGGGGCCGCACAGCGTCAGTGGTATCAGTGAGCTTGTCGGCTAGTAGCTGCAGCAGGTTCGGCGCAGACAAAAAGCGCTGGTGACCACCGCTGCCCTGCCCTACACCGTGCTGAAAGGGCGTCACGACGATGCACGACGGGACGTTTTCAAACTGGGCGACCAATGCATCGCGCCCAGCGCTAATGGCCGACTTCGCGGCACCCGCAATCAGACCAGGACTGGTCTTGGCGATATCGGCCAGCATCGAGACGCGCTGACCGGTGATTGCCATTTCGCTCTGGATCAGGTCGCGTGCACCTGCCATCTGATCCATCCACTGCGTGGCCTGCACCGGCCACTGCAGTTTGATCGGTGCCCATTCATTCGCCATCGAGCACGACCGCTTCAATCCAGTCAGGGGTAACAGGCTGTGTTGTCTGCTTCGGGTAGCCAGGCACCTGCGGCCATTCGCGCACTGCTTGCCGCCAGGTCAGCAACTGGGTGAACTGTTCGGGTGTGATCGGCAGTTCACCGCCCAGATCGCGAGCATCGCGGTACTGCGATACCAGGTTATCCGACACCTTCAAACGCAGTTCTACCCAGAGCTTGGCCAGCAACGCAGGATCGGCCTGGACAACAACGTCCTCGGCGTACTCGGTAGCGTGGCCACCGGCGTCCAGGTACTCGACAACGGCTTGGTAAAGCGGCGGATTGTAGTCCTGGGTAACGTGACAACGGTTGCCAGCAACGGTTATCACGAACGAGCCATCGTTTTTAAGGGCCACATCGGAGAACGTTACGCTCAAGGTCACCGGTTCTTCGGGAGGCGCAAACGTGGGCGGCAAAACCTCTTCGGGAGTGTCGAGAATTGCGTCTGTCATGCTGCGTACCTCCAGGCGAAACCGTAAATGGTGCTTCCGCCACTGAATGAAATAACGGTGCCGCCGGCTGCCTGGCCACTTCGACCGACCACACCTGCACCACCTGAGTAGTAATGCATCAGCGAGTAACACCAGGTGCCGCCTGCAGGCAGTCGCACTTCGGTCGCGGTGATGGAAACAGCCAGAAAGTTGTTGTTGTCAGGACGATAAAAGTTCTGCTCGCCCCACAACAGGCCAAGGTCAGTGGCATCCACCTGCGCCCGAATACCTGCAGCGTTGGTCGCCCATCCCAGACGCAACTGATTGCCGGCCTGGTTTGCGCCACCACCCTGCTGCACCGGCGTAAACCCGAGGCGGTTCTGCAGGTAATGAATGCCACCTGTCGAGCTACGACGAAAATAAGGGAATTCAGGGTTGTCACTGGCGAAACCGGCGGTCTGGATCGCATCCCCCGCGACGCGCTGGTTCACGATAGAGTTGACCTGAGTGACCGTGTAACAGTCAGTGATGCCATAGCCCGCAATTGAGTTAGACCTGTTGGCTTTGTCGCCAAGAAGTGAATTCACTTGGTTAACGGTGTAGCAATCGGTGATGCCGTAGCCGGCGATTGAGTTGGACCTGTTGGCTTTATCGTTGGGGTTGAACGACTGTTCCGTCCAGATCCGTCCAATGTCTATGGTGTCGACCGTCAGCTTTAGACCGACGTCCGACCAACCGATAAACACCTTGTTGGTCTTCTGACCAGCACCACCGCCCTGCTGCAATGGCGTGTAACCGATCTGCGGCTGCAGGTAATAAACCTTTTCATCAGAACTACGACGGAAATACGGATAGTCAGTATTGTTGCTGGCAAAACCAGCATGGATGATGGAGTCGGCCTGTACCCGCCTGTTCACCAGGTCGTTTACCTGCTCGACGGTGTAGGCGTTAGTAATCCCGTAGCCGCTCAGCGAGGTGGCTTTATTGGCCTTGTCGTTGGGATTGAACGTGGTGTCCGTCCAGATCCTGCCCCCGTCGGTGCCGTCGACACTCACTTTGACCCTGTCTCCGGTCCAGCCGATGTTGATTCGGTTGCCCAGCATGCCCGGGGCACCGCCTTGCTTCACGAAACTGCTGTTCGCGTCATCCTTGCTGTACGCGTCAGTAATACCGTATCCGGCCAGCGTCGTAGGGTTGCCGCCGCTGGTCACCAGGCCTTTCACATTGACGGCAACCCGCGTGTAAGTGCCCGCTGCAACGCCGCTATCAGCCAGGGTCAAGGTGATATCGGTATCACCCGCGCCGTCATAGGTTCCGATGCCACTGGCCGCGCCGTTGAACCGAATGGCTCGCGCTGTGGCCAGACGTGCAGCCCTGCCGACGGCGGTCGAGCCATCAACAATCGATGCGATCGCCTGGTTGATTACCGTGCGTACGGCATTGACCATTCTGGTGGTGGCCAGCACCCCGCCGCTGTTGCTGTTTGGATCGTCGCTGATCGCGTTGGGCAGGTTGCCCAGACCGACGTCGCCTTTGGTCGTCGCGCGCGCACGCAGCGCCGGATAATCCCCAACCCGAGCCGCGAAGTACTTCACCAGCTCGCTGTCGATCGCCTCGACCGGGCGCAGGTCGACCAGGCTGCTGGTACCGGTGATGTCGGCCAGCGGCACCAGGTAGTGCCTGGCCGATGCGCTGTCGGTGTAATCGACCTTTACGTCCTGGCCGAACACAACCTTGAACGAGGCCACGACATCGCTCAGTTCGCGCTGCAGCACCACGTCCAGCCAGGCTTTGGTTGGCACTGCCGGCACGGTCACGGGCAACACCGCATCGAGCTGCAGACGAACGCCGTCGACATACGCCACGCCGGGGTTGAGCTGGTAGGCAGCGCCCACCTTCTGCAACTGCAGGCCTGCGCCGAAAAAGCAGGCACGCCCGAACATGTCACGGTTGCTGATGCGTTCGCGCTCGTCGATGCCCTTCATGCGCGCGGTGTAATCGAACTGCCAGGTACTGGCGTCGATCTTGATGCCGGTCAGTTGCTGGGCACCGTCGAACACCACCAGGAAGTTGCGCGTGACGTTGTTGCCGATCTGGTCGGGCAGCACGTTCTTGCGCTTCTGTTGCAACGGCACGTAGGCGACCGACAGCAGCACGTCGTCGCTGGTCTCCATGCCGATCCAGTTCCAGTCGAAGTCACCGATATCGGTGCCCATCAACAGGCTGTACACGACCTGGTTGGGATTGACGAAGCCCTGCTGAGTGATGCTTGCGGTGTAGACGATCTGAGCCGCTGGCGGCTTGACGCCGGCACGGTTGACCGGGCCGGAAACGTTGAGGCCTGGCACGTTGGCCAGCACGAAGCGGGCAACGGTCAGCGGCAGGTTAGCCGCTTGTTTCTGGGCGATCAGTTTTTCGCCGGCAATGGTGATGCTTGCAGCCATGAGGGCTCCTAAAGGCTGGCGACCAGCGTTTGCTGATCGTCATTGAAATCCACCAGGGCAACAGCAAGCCGCACCGGGGTGATGGTTACGAAGTCGTACCGGCGACAGGTGCGCCCGTACTGACGGATCAGCACGCGCAACAGGTCGGGGTTCTCGGACAGTTGGGAATCGCTCAGGGTGAGCAGCACGACGTCCCAGTCGCGTTCGGGCATACGCTCCTGAATCTCGACATAGCCGACGCCGAGGCGCTCCAGGATGCGTTTCAATCCAGCAGTGCTGCCGGCGTCGACGGAATTGATGAAGGCGTACTTGACCCGCAACCGGAACAGACTTTCCGGCTCGGCGGCAAAGCGGGTGACGTCGCGCTGCCAGGCCCACAGTTCCAGAATGGACAGGTGGCAGGTGTCAGCGTCGAACTGCAGGTAAGGCCAGCGCAGCCACTCGGTGGCCTGCTCCCACCAGAGCTGGGCGGTGGTCACCAGCTTGGTCAGCTCTAACCCTTCGAGCCAGAACGGCAGCTTGAGCTTGATCATTGCAGGACCACCGCCAGGGTGCTGATGCGCGGGATGTCCAGCGCCGACACGATGTCGCTATTGGCGAACCGCAACGAGCTGATGTTTGGAAACTGAGCGTGCAGCTCTTCGGTCAAGCGGCTGAAACTGAACCGCGACTGAGGAAACGTGCGGGTCGGCGCGTACCCAAGCCTCTTCCAGCCAGCACGGAAGATCTACCTCACCATTGAGCCAGCGGCCAACTCGACGCAACCAGGCCCCTGATGCTCTCAGAAACGCGGGGGCGTCGTTGCTCTTGGCCAACTCGTCGAAATCCGGCACGTCCTTGCTGACAGCCTTGTCTGGAACGATGCGATGCAGATTGCTGCTCAGCACCTGGGCAAAGTCGTCCTGGCTGAAACCGGTGCGCGCGATCATCTCGGCAGCATGGGCAACCAGCACCTGGTCACGGGAGGTGGACATCTGTCCTGAACTGGACGTGTTCATGCAAGGCTACTGCTTTTAGCCTGCTGAAGCTCCAGATCATCTGGAGCTATCGAAGGGAACGGACGCACCTCTTGAGCTATGCATGAACCGTCAGTATCCACGGACACTTCGATGTTCCTGCGAGCTTTAAGCGCCTTAGCAATGGATGCAGGTTTGCAGCCCAAAGCGCGAGCAACCCGGGCTTGCCCAATCTTCGTGACAAAGTCACTCAACGAAATTCTTTCCACGGCATATACCTAAAGGAGCAATGAACGCATAGATATTAGCCTATGGCTCTTACATACACAACATAAATATGCCATAGGCTTACTCATTAAACGTATTATGAGAGCCAACGGCTTGTCTACAATCGTTAGCCTACGGCTTATAATTTGTTAATGGCATACATAAAAAAACCCTTGTCCGACACCCTCATGGCCGAAAGCAAAGCAGCAAATGCTTTGTTTCTTTCGAAGAAGAACGCGCTGAAACTCACTCAGCGAAAGCTTGCAGAGGCAGCAGGAATCACGCCCGCGTCGGTCAACCAGTACCTAAGGGGTATAAATCCACTGAATGCTCGATTTGCTGCTGTCTTGGCAAAAATGCTGGAGGAGCCGATCGAGAGCTTCAGCCCACGGCTCGCGACTGAAATTTCCGAGATGGCGAACGTAGGCCCTATGACCCAGCCTCGTAGAGAGGCCACCGAGTACCCTCTGATAACTTGGGTTGATGCTGGTCAGGGGATAGAATCGTCTGCCAGCTACCCTACTGGCATCTCTGACGAGTGGCTCAGCTCCACCGAGAGCGCTGGCCCAAAGGGCTACTGGCTGAGGGTCAAGGGCAAGTCGATGACCTCCGATACCCCACCTACATTTCCAGAGGGAACCCCGATATTGATCCGCCCGGAGGGCTTCGATCTCATCAGTGGCAAATTCTATGTCGCCCGCAACACCGTCAGCGGGGAGACTACATTCAAACAGTTTGTGATGGACGCGGGTGTTGGTTACCTGGTGCCGCTTAACCCCAGCTATCAACCAGTTGTGTTGGATGACGGCTGGGAAATTATCGGTCGAGCAATCGACGCAAAGATAACAGGCATGTGAGAGTAATAATCTGATGTTGATCTCCCAGGTACCACGTCATGACTCACCTCACGTACTGGATTTCTGCAGTTCAATAGTCAAGGGCCAGCCCCCCATCGTCGTCCCTCATGAACCGTTGGACGGCGAGCCAATCGGTGAAAGTTTCGACACTGTCCCAAAGCATATCGTTGCTCATAAGGGAAAACAGCTTAATGGCTGGGCCATCTGGCAAGTCGCTGATCTTTACATCGAAGCTGAGTTTCACGCTGTTTGGCAAGATACTGATGGGGCATTGATCGACCTCACACCCCACTGGACGACACATGAGTCCATCTTGTTCCTCCCTGAGCCTGGCCGTGAATATGGAAGAAGAAACATTGATGGCGTGAGACGCGCCCTCACGGATGACCTGGACGTGATTAGGTTTCTTCATCTCGCCAAAAAGCGGTTTGATATAATGAACGAGGGAGACTTGGCCTATCAATTCGGGGATATCGAACTTCCCGCTCGCTCGCTTAGGGAGGTTCGGAAAGTATATAAGGAGATGATGCAGCTTCAGCACAGACTGACAGTCCGCTACACGTAGCGTTGGCCCAACAGACCTAGCTTTGTATATAAACGTCTTCACAATCAGTCTCCTTCTCGAATATGGCTTGCATTTACCACTGCCCTTCCTGGAGGGGCGCTGTGTACCACAATGTGGCCCTGTCCGATCTTGAAGTTCTTGATCACCGCGACGCACACGTTCCAGGCTTCACGTGCCACCGCATCGCCAGATTCCACCACGTTGCCCTGGTCGTCGATGATTGCCAGGCGCGCAGGTCGACCATCCGCTGTAGTGAATTTGTAGCCGCTGGTGACATTGGCAGCGATACGGCCGTTTTCCAGGGTGCCTGTCTCTGGGATACCAATCATGGCCGTGTTCCTTGTTCAAGTGGGTCTGTGTATTTGTTTACGATCAGCGCGATGGTGTTTGCGTGCGATGACCGATCAATCTGGGCGCTGTCGATTGCTGACCAGTTTTCGGACCGAATCGCAGCATCGATTTCCACGTTTGCGTTTCTCCAACCAGACACGCTGCGGGAAAGCATCCGTATGTCTTGCTCTGAAAATTCGAGAGTCATAGTCATGCTTCCTCAAGCGGTCACGTAGCCGGCGGTAGTTTTTCGCAGTTCGCCCAGAGCAAGCGCTGCACGAAATAGCTTCATCGCTCGTCGATTCCCGACCCGAGCTGCAGCAGTGAAGTCACGCAGCGATATCGGCGTGCCTGGCTGAGCTTTTCGTGTGATGTCGAGCAACGTCTTCATCAACGCCCCGTCCGGTGATCCGAATAGATCCTGCTGCTCGCCAGATGCTGGATGTTCTGGATCTGTTGTCGTTGTTGTCGTAATCGTTGTCGGTGTTGTCGAGGCCGTCCTCTCTGCAGGCGAGGGCTCGGACAGGCCGCCAACCCGAAGTGCAGATCCAATCAGAGCGGGCACCGCTTCCAGGGCGATCGCAAATCCGGCGCACAGCAATATCGCTAGAGCCTCAGGCAGCCCAACGGATGCAGTCGGCCTAGCACGCAGCTCTGTCAGTTCTACCGACGCACGATCGAGCCGATGTAGCACCTGCTCCCGCTGACCGTCGATCCGTGCCAAGGCAGACGATTCAAGTTCTTGCGCCTTGCTGATGATGCCTCGCTCGCGCAGTTTCCGCGCCTGATCCCCGATCGAGCGAGCGTCTTTGTCCAAGAAATCGAGCTGTCGCAGCCCATCAGACCTTACCGTCTGAAGATCAACTATCCGTTGTTCAGCGAAAGCGGCGTACCGCGCCTGGCCCGAAACGATGGACGTCAGTAGTCGGTCATAGGTAGCCCATGCTGATACCGCTGCCAGTATTAGGGCCGATATGATCATCAGAATGGCATAGCTGTCACCGCCACTGTAAAAATGACCCCCTAACGCCAACCTAGAATTGACCCCCCTGGGTAAAACTGGCGGCTTTGAGCTGCCAATATGTTGACCCAGGAGCAGTCTGTGGAAATTAAAGTGTTGGCCCGTCAGGGCCATGGCATCAAATTCATCGCCCGTGAGCTGGGTATTTCGCGTAACACCGTGCGCAAGTACCTGCGAAAGGCCCGGTCGCTACCCAGTGACAAGGTGAGACCCGCACGTCCGTGCAAAATCGACCCCTTCAAGGACTACCTGCACGAGCGTATTGAGGCGGCGCGCCCACACTGGATTCCGGCGACCGTCCTGCTGCGTGAGATCACGGCATTGGGGTACAGCGGCGGCGTCAGTCGTCTGAAGGCTTATATTCGCCCCTTCAAACGTAAGGCAGAAGAGCCGGTGGTACGTTTCGAGACACTGCCCGGCAAGCAGATACAGGTGGACTTCACCACCATTCGACGAGGCCGTCAGCCGCTTAAGGCGTTCGTGGCGACACTTGGTTTTAGTCGAGCAAGCTTTGTCCGTTTCTCCGAGCGAGAGGACAGCGAAGCCTGGCTGACAGGGCTTCGGGAGGCGTTCGCTTACTTTGGCGGCGTGCCCGAGCAGGCATTGTTTGATAACGCCGGAACCATCATCACCGAGCGAGATGCTTTTGGGGAGGGCCAGCACCGTTGGCATCCCCGATTGGCTGCGCTGGCCGATGAGTTTGGTTTTATTCCCAAGGTCTGCCGCCCTTACCGTGCCCAGACCAAGGGCAAGGTTGAGCGCTTCAACGGGTATCTGAAGGGCAGTTTCATTACCCCGTTGGCCGCTACGCTCAAGAGTGCGGGTCTGACGCTGGATGTGGTGACGGCCAACGCACATATCGGCCAATGGCTCGACGAAGTCGCTCATCAGCGGATTCACGGCACGACGGGTGTTCAACCGGCGGTACGTCTGGCCCAAGAGCAGCAGGTACTATTACCACTGCCAACACAGAGCCTGCGCCCACAACCCGCCCAAGGCCTACGCCTGGGACGGGTCCTGCCGTACGAGAGCTTGCAGCATCCGCTGTCGGTTTATGAGCAACTGCTGGAGGTGAGAGCATGAACCTTCAACATGCTCGCCTGACAGAACTATGCAAGGGGCTAAAGCTTGAGCGCGTCGGGGTGGACTGGCCGCACCTGGCCCAACAAGCAGCAAGCGGCGAAGACAGCTTTGCCGACTTCCTCGAAAAGCTGCTGGCTGCCGAGACCGATGCCCGAAGTGAACGCTCTCGACAGGCCCTGCTGAAAACTGCCGCGCTGCCCGCTGTGAAAACGCTGGAGCAATACGACTTCGCGTTTGCCACCGGCGTCCCCCGGGCACAGCTCCAGGAGCTGGCAGCACTGAGTTTTGTTGGACGTGCCGAGAACATCGTGTTCCTGGGGCCTAGTGGTGTAGGCAAGAGCCACCTGGCTATCGCCCTGGCCTACCGGGCAGTGATGGCCGGTATCAAAACCCGCTTCGTCACGGCGGCTGACTTGATGCTGCAACTGACCGCTGCGCACCGCCAGGAACGGCTCAAGGAATACTTCAGTCGTGTGGTGATGGCCCCTGGGTTGTTGGTCATCGATGAAATCGGCTACCTGCCGTTTGGTCGTGATGAAGCCAACCTGTTCTTCAATGTTGTCGCCAAGCGCTACGAGCAAGGCAGCCTGATCCTCACGAGTAACTTGCCGTTTACCCAGTGGGCCGGAACCTTTGCGGATGATCAAACACTGACAGCGGCCATGCTGGACAGGCTGTTACATCATGCCCATATCGTGCAGATGACAGGTGAAAGCTATCGACTCAAGGACAAGCGCAAAGCAGGAACCAAATCTTCTCGGGCCGAACCGGCTCGAAAATATGAACCCGAGGGGGGTCAAAACTAAGTTGGCGATTTAGCACGGAAGGGGGTCACTTTTTAGTTGGCGTTGACACATAGCTACGCTTACCGGCTGCCAGCATGCCCAGTGCGATCGGCCAGGCCAGGTACTTGTAGAGATCCAGAAGCACTGCTGCAGTAGCAAAAACTGCAGCCAGAAGTGGGTCAGCAATGAGCGTCGACATAGCGATGCCAACAGACAGAGCAGTGACACTGGAAAGCGCGATAGCAATCGCCAGCAGCAGCCAGCGAATCCGCTGGCAGATGAGGTGCTTAGGCATAGTTCATCCCCTGTTTGATCTGGCGGATCTGGGCATGTGCTGAGCACAACTCATCTCTCAGTCGTCGATTCTCGCTTTGAAGCGATGCGGCGGCAGCTGTCTGGCCAGACCTCCACCCCATCCAGTAAGGCAGAGCCATGGCGATCACCTGGCAAACAGTCAAGCCGCCCAATATCAAGAGGAGCTGAGCAGTCGTCATTGCCACTCCTTGATTTCGCGGACGAACGTGGAGAGCAGTTCATAGGCTTTATGAGGATCCGCGGGCATGAGCATCGGAGCAGAGATCCCAGCACCACCCAGCAGGAACCTAAAATACGTCTGCTCTGAATTATCGTTGGCGGCTGTCAGTAAAAGCCGGAGGTCGTGCATTCCCGACTGGGGCAACAGATAGAGTCCACGGTGACTCGTTGCAGCATTACGCAACAGAAACTCAAGATCCCGATCAAAAACAGGCTGGGCCATCCGTTCGTAATGAGCGTTGGCCAACTCTTCAACGAAACCCTCCACTCTTTGAGCCGTGTCGTTCAGGAGCCCAACGGTGAGCGTGTTAACCGTCTCACCCAGCCTGACCTGTACAGCAACGTCAGAGCCGCATTGCTCAATGGTCAAATGGGCAAGGAGAACGCTCGGCGCATAGTTACAGACGAGAGATAGAGGGAAGATGCCGTTTTGTTTGACGTGCTCGGCCAGCTGCGCTCTGGCATCAAACGAAAGGCTGAAAGTTGGGCGAATCATGCGGAAGACCTCCATGGCGATCAGGACAACACAAGAGCTGTCCAAAACTGATGGAGGATACGTTAGCCTAAGGCTTATTATTCATCAAGCCTAAGGCTAACTAATTTTGCAAATAATTAGGCGGAGGCTGTCTGACTGGCATACTGGTTTGTCCATGCCAATCCTACGGAACCACATTCCAGCCGTGTCACCCGCACACTATCCTCAGTGTCCAGCTGGTCAAGCAAGCAATCCCAGTCGTCCAGCTTTTCACTTGATAGCCTGGAGATAATCGTCCGCCTTCGCGCCTGCGCTGCCGGGCTGTTCACCTGACGATGAATGCGGCGTGCAAGTTGCTGAAATGTTGTATGCGATGGTTGAAGACCGCCGGTATAGACGCTACGAGACATAAAACCTCCTTGCTTATACTGTATATTAAAACAGTATATTGCAGCGACTCGCCAACCTACAAGATCAGTCCCAATCTTCGCTGGCCACCCACTCTCCTGATCGCCTGTTTATCTGCAGCAATCTGTGCTGACCCGTGCGGGAGATCAGTTGCACGTCGATAAACTTGCTCTTGCGGTCTTCGTCCCCCATGCCACGCATGTAAACGACGATCCGCTGAAAAGTGTCCATGACCAACTGGCGCACTTTTTCTCTGGCACTGTAGTCACCAGCGTTGACCAAAGCAGCCAGCTCGCCCCATTGTTCCTGCTGCTCTGGCTTGCCAGATCTTGAAGCTGCCGCCAATTCGTATTCGATGTTGATCACGTTTTTTTCAGCATCGAGCTTCTGGGCTTCCAGCTCGCGAGCTTTGCGTAAGAATGAGATTGGCGCTGGGCCGTCATCATCAGCCATCAGCGCGGCTGTTACTCTTTCAAGCTGCTCCGAAATTTTCTGCACTGTTGCCTGGGCACCTACCAGTTGATGGCGAAGACCTTGGCCCTCGTCACCCACCTGCATCAGCCGTTGCAGGTTGAGTCGGTCAGAACAGAAGTTCAGCAGTGCTTTCTCAATTGGTACGACACTGCAAGACCCACCTGAACCGCAGCCATCATTTTTACTGTAAGACACACACTGCAGGCGCCGGTGGCCATCAGCAAGTGTGCCGTCGGCACGAACGCGGCTCATATAGTTCTGGCCAATCACAGCAGTGCCACAATAGCCGCAATAGGTAAGACCTATACCTGTGATAATCCCAGGGATTTCACCTTTCATTCGACGCCGTAATCTTTGGCCGCTCATGTGCTGCAACTCTGCCCACTCTGTCTCCGACAGGAGGCGCGGGTAGTAACCCTCCAAAACAAACTCTTCGCCATTAATGGTAAGGCTCTTGGCTCCTCGCAGGGCCTTCAGCTTTATCAGGCGATAAATTTGTAGCGCAGTGATACCCACATCGCTATAGCTGAGCCCTTCATCGTGCAGGACACGAATCGCCCTAGCGGCACCCATCCCCTCCAGATACAGCTGCAGGGCTCGACGCACAGTGGCAACCCGCTTAGGAATGAACTCCCAGTTGGTGCCCGTCCATTTGAGCCACTGAGGATCCTTGCCGTTGCGGATCTGCCCCCGATAGGTGCCGGCCTGCCAGGCTTCGCACAATCGCCGGATCGAGGCCTTAACTCGCTTGCTCTTCGTGTCCGATTCTTCGTGAGCGCGAATCATGACCAGGAGTGAATAAACCAGGTCCATCGGCTGAGCCTTCAAACCGGCGCGGTTGTACTCACGGCCATCACTGGCGGTTACAACGGTAATGCCGGCATTGATAATCTGCGCAAGCTGGGCTTGGGCCTGGATCGGTTCTGCACGGCTCAAACGATCCAGGCCTTCTACGACCAGAACAGAACCGGATGCAATACGTCCTTCCTCGATCGCAACTAGGAAAACTCCCAGCGCACCCTGAGTGATGTGGCGTTGGTGATATGCGGACAAACCCTCGTCACGCATGGATAGCGATTCATCGAGAATCAGGCCTTTTTCAGCAGCCCACTTCTGAGCGTACTGTAACTGACGATCGGCACTACTGCCGGTGGACTGTCGAGGGTCTGAGAACCGCAAATAGCTGTATACTCGCGCACCGTTTTTAGCCATTAAAAATAGAAGCCCTGATGAGGATCATCCTATGATGACAGCAAAAGCCCCACGTGTAGGAATGATATCGTTAGGGTGCCCCAAGGCGCTCGTTGACTCCGAACGCATCCTGACCCAACTGCGCATGGAAGGTTACGAAGTCGTTGCGACCTACGAGGACGCCGACGTGGTTGTGGTCAATACCTGCGGCTTCATCGACACGGCCAAGGCCGAGTCGCTGGAAGTGATCGGCGAAGCGATCAAGGAAAACGGCAAGGTCATCGTCACCGGCTGCATGGGCGTCGATGCGAGCGTGATTCGCGCCGTACACCCGAGTGTGCTGTCGGTGACCGGCCCGCAGCAGTACGAGCAGGTGGTCAATGCCGTGCACGATGTCGTGCCGCCCCGCAAGGATCACAACCCGCTGATCGACCTGGTGCCGCCGCAAGGCGTCAAGCTGACCCCGCGCCATTACGCGTACCTGAAGATTTCCGAAGGCTGCAACCACAGTTGCAGCTTCTGCATCATCCCGTCGATGCGCGGCAAGCTGGTGAGCCGTCCGGTTGGCGATGTGCTGGATGAGGCCAAGCGTCTGGTCAAATCCGGCGTGAAGGAATTGCTGGTGATTTCCCAGGACACCAGCGCCTACGGCGTCGATGTCAAATACCGCACCGGTTTCTGGGACGGTCAGCCGGTCAAGACCCGCATGACCGAGCTGTGTCAGGCTCTGGGCTCGATGGGGGTCTGGGTTCGTTTGCACTATGTCTACCCGTACCCGCACGTCGATGAGCTGATCCCGCTGATGGCGGCAGGCAAGATTCTGCCGTACCTGGACATCCCCTTCCAGCACGCCAGCCCGAAAATCCTCAAGCTGATGAAGCGCCCGGCCTTTGAAGACAAGACTCTGGCGCGTATCAAGAACTGGCGCGAGCAGTGCCCTGATCTGATCATCCGTTCGACGTTCATCGTCGGCTTCCCTGGTGAAACCGAAGAGGACTTCCAGTACCTGCTGGACTGGCTGACCGAAGCCCAGCTGGACCGCGTTGGCTGCTTCCAGTACTCGCCGGTAGAAGGTGCTCCTGCCAACCTGCTGGACGCCGCCATTGTGCCGGATGACGTCAAGCAGGATCGCTGGGATCGCTTCATGGCTCATCAGCAGGCCATCAGCGCCGCCCGCCTGCAGATGAAGATCGGCAAGGAAATCGAAGTGCTGATCGACGAAGTCGATGATCGCGGCGCGGTAGGCCGTTGTTTCTTCGACGCGCCGGAAATCGATGGCAACGTGTTTATCGGCCTTGAAGACGGTAGCACCGTCCAGCCGGGCGACAAGATCATGTGTCGCGTCACCGACGCCGACGAATATGACCTGTGGGCCGAGATGCTCTGACATCGGCCACGCGTCATCAAAAAGCCCTGCCCTTCACACGGCAGGGCTTTTTTGTCGGCGGATGCTGTCTACCGACGACTGGTATGACAAAGAGGACGCGCTATGCAGTTGTGTGCACCGGACACAAAGGATTACCCGGAACTGGCTGAAGTGTGGGAGCGCTCGGTACGCGCCACCCATGACTTTATGCCGGACGCTTACGTTATCCGGCTCAAGGGTTTGCTCACCCAGTACCTGGACAGCGTCACGTTGTTCTGCCTGCGTACCGATAAGCAGAGCATCGCAGGCTTTGCCGGCGTCAACCGTGGCCGGCTGGACATGCTCTTCATCGCTCCGGAGTACCGCCATCAGGGCTTGGGCACACAGCTGTTGCAACATGCTGTCGGCCACTTCGGCATTACTGAACTGGACGTGAACGAGCAGAACCCCAGAGCCTTCGGCTTTTATTGCAAGCACGGGTTTGAGGTTGTCAGCCGCTCCGAAGTCGATGGTCTTGGCCAGCCTTACCCCATGCTCAGAATGCGCCTGATCAGCCCGCCATGATGTCGATTGCAGAGCAAATGCAATGTTGCCGCGATTAACCGGGCTTTGGCGGTTACAATGGCTTCTTTCTCATCAGTAAGCGGCTTTTTTGTCATGACAGACCCCATTCGCCTTTCCAAACGCCTTATTGAGCTGGTCGGTTGCTCCCGCCGGGAGGCCGAACTGTTTATCGAGGGTGGCTGGGTCACAGTGGATGGCGTGGTTATCGACGAGCCGCACTTCAAGGTCAGCACCCAGAAAATCGAACTGAGCCCGGACGCCAAGGCCGATTCGCCGGAATCAGTCACCATCATTCTGCACAAGCCTGCCTCGGCCAGCGCCGAAAGCGCCTTGCAAATGATTACCCCGGGCACCCTTTCTGCAGAGCATAGCTACAGCAAGCGTCCGCTCAAGGGCCATTTCATGCGCCTTGAGGCGATTTCGAGCCTGCAAGCCAATGCCAGCGGGCTGATGGTGTTCAGCCAGGACTGGAAAATCCTGCGCAAGCTCACCGACGACCGCAGCAAGATCGAGCAGGAATACGTGGTAGAAATCTCGGGCGAGATGGTCGCTCACGGCCTGAACCGTCTCAACCACGGCCTGACCTACAAGGGCAAGGAATTGCCCGCCGTGAAGGCCAGCTGGCAGAACGAGAACCGCCTGCGTTTTGCGATGAAAAACCCGCAGCCCGGCATCATCGCCCTTTTATGTGAGGCCGTCGGCCTGAAAATCGTCGCCATTCGCCGCATCCGCATCGGCGGCGTGTCCATGGGTAAACTGCCCGAAGGCCAGTGGCGCTACATGACGACCAAGGAAAAGTTCTGACGCCTTCGCCACCCCCACCTATTTACAGCGCGCATGGTCACCGTCATGCGCCGCCATACGACTTATCAGGAAACACGCCTCATGATGAACAACGACGTACTGCGCAGCGTGCGCTACATGCTCGATATCAGCGACAGCAAGATTGTCGAGATCATCGGCCTGACCGGTTTTGAAGTATCGAAAAGCGATGTCATCGCCTTCATGAAGAAAGAGGAAGAAGAAGGCTATCTGGATTGCAGCGATGAAATCATGGCGCATTTCCTTGATGGGCTGGTGTACTTCAAGCGCGGCAAGGACGAAAGCCGTCCGCCGCAGCCGATCGATCTACCGATCACCAACAACATCGTTCTGAAAAAACTGCGTGTAGCTTTCGAACTGAAAGAAGACGACATGCACGCCATCCTCAAAGCTGCAGAATTTCCGGTTTCCAAGCCAGAGCTGAGCGCACTGTTTCGCAAGGTCGGGCACACCAACTACCGCGCGTGCGGCGATCAACTGCTGCGCAACTTCCTCAAGGGTCTGACCCTGCGTGTACGTGTCTGAACCGGCTGACACCATGAGTTACAACGTCTCCCCTGTCGGCTTCGTGCGCTCCTGCTTCAAGGAGAAGTTCGCCATCCCGCGCCAGCCACAGCTGGCTCCGGCCGCTCGCGGAGTGCTCGAGCTGGTCGCGCCGTTCGATCAGGGTGAAGCCGTACAGGGGCTGGAACAGGTCAGTCATGTCTGGCTGCTGTTTCTGTTCCATCTGGCGCTGGAAGACAAACCGCGTTTGAAGGTGCGCCCGCCACGCCTGGGCGGCAATCAATCGATGGGCGTATTTGCCACTCGGGCAACGCATCGCCCCAATGGCATCGGCCAGTCCGTGGTCAAGCTGGACAAGGTCGAAGCAGGCCGGCTGTGGTTGTCGGGCATCGATTTGCTGGATGGCACGCCGGTGCTGGATATCAAGCCTTATGTGCCCTACGCCGATGTCATTGCTGAGGCGACCAACCAAATTGCCAGTTCTGCGCCGGCCCTGATACCGGTGCAATGGCAGGACGCGGCCCTTCTACAGGCCCGTGAACACGCGCTACGCCTGAGTGAGCCTCTGGTCGAGCTGATCGAACAGTGCCTGGCGCAGGACCCGCGTCCAGCTTATCAGCTGCCTGCGCCGGAACGCCGCTACGGTGCCCGGTTCTGGGATGTGGATGTGCGCTGGCACTACCCGCAAGCGGGCGTTATTTGTGTGCTTGAAGTGCTGCGCGCCTGAAACGATGTCTGCAACAAATCCCGCGCACTAAAAACCCGCCTGATCCGGTCAAGGAAAAGGCGGGTCTTGTCAGCCTGATTTACTTCTCGACGAATGCACGCTCGATCAGATAATCGCCCGGCTCACGCATGCGCGGAGACACAGTCAGGCCGAAGCTGTTCAGTACTTCGCTGGTTTCGTCGAGCATGCTCGGACTGCCGCACAGCATGGCGCGGTCGTCCTGAGGGTTGATCGGTGGCAGGCCGATGTCGCTGAACAGCTTGCCGCTGCGCATCAGATCGGTCAGGCGACCTTCGTTCTCGAACGGCTCGCGAGTGACAGTCGGGTAGTAGATCAGCTTGTCGCGCAGCGATTCACCGAAGAACTCGTTCTGCGGCAGGTGCTCGGTGATGAATTCGCGATAGGCGACCTCGTTCACGTAACGCACGCCGTGGCACAGGATGACCTTCTCGAAACGCTCGTAGGTTTCCGGGTCCTGGATGACGCTCATGAACGGCGCGAGGCCTGTACCGGTGCTCAGCAGGTATAGATGCTTGCCCGGCTTGAGGTCATCCAGCACCAGCGTACCCGTAGGCTTCTTGCTGATGATGATTTCGTCGCCTTCCTTGAGGTGCTGCAACTGCGAGGTCAGCGGGCCGTCCGGCACCTTGATGCTGAAGAACTCCAGATGCTCTTCCCAGTTCGGGCTGGCAATCGAGTAAGCGCGCATGAGCGGACGACCATTGGGCTGCTGCAGACCGATCATGACGAATTGACCGTTCTCGAAACGCAGACCAGGGTCGCGGGTGCACTTGAAACTGAAGAGGGTGTCGTTCCAATGGTGGACGCTGAGGACACGCTCGTGGTTCATGTTGCTCATGTACGTGAGGACTCCTGAAAAAATAGTGCGCGCAGAAGCACTGCGCTATTGCGCGACATTCTAGTGGCAGACACAATATCTGTTAAATGAATTATCAAGATATAGGTTATCGGTTATATAGATATGCGATTTACTCTCCGCCAGCTTCAAGTGTTCGTCGCCGTAGCGCGACAGGAAAGCGTCTCCAAAGCGGCGGTGCTGCTTTCGCTGTCGCAGTCGGCTGCCAGCACCTCCATCACCGAACTGGAGCGCCAGTCGAGCTGCCAGCTATTTGATCGTGCCGGTAAACGGCTGAGCCTCAACGCCACCGGCAGGCAACTGTTGCCTCAGGCCGTTGCGCTGCTGGATCAGGCCAAGGAAATCGAAGACCTGCTCAATGGCAAATCAGGCTTTGGCTCGCTGGCCGTGGGGGCCACGCTGACCATCGGCAACTACCTGGCGACCCTGCTCATCGGCGGCTACATGCAGCGTCACCCGGAAAGCCAGGTCAAGCTGCACGTCCAGAACACAGCGCATATCGTCCAGCAGGTTGCTCACTACGAGATTGACCTGGGCCTGATCGAAGGCGATTGCAGTCACCCGGACATCGAAGTGCAATCCTGGGTCGAGGATGAGCTTGTGGTGTTTTGTGCGCCCCAGCATCCGCTGGCCAAGCGCGCGCAGGTGACACTGGAAGAACTGACCCGCGAGGCCTGGATCCTGCGAGAACAAGGCTCCGGCACGCGCCTGACGTTCGATCAGGCCATGCGTCATCATCGCAACGGCCTGAATGTGCGGCTGGAGCTGGAGCACACCGAAGCCATCAAGCGAGCGGTCGAGTCGGGACTGGGCATTGGCTGCATTTCCAGACTGGCGCTGCGCGATGCGTTTCGTCGCGGCAATCTGGTCGAACTGGCCACGCCTGAGCTGGATCTGTCGCGTCAGTTCTATTTCATCTGGCACAAGCAGAAATACCAGACCTCTGCCATGCGCGAGTTTCTTGAACTGTGCCGCGCCTTTACCGCTGGCGTACAGCGCAGCGACGAGATCGTATTGCCGAGCCTGTACTGAATCAGCCCAGCAGAACGATCGCCCACACCAGACCGATCATGCTCAGCGCAATAAACTGCGCCGCACTGCCCATGTCCTTGGCGTTCTTGGACAACGGATGCAGGTCCAGAGAAATGCGGTCGATGGCCGCCTCGACGGCGGAGTTGAGCAACTCCACGATCAGCGCCAGCAGGCACACGGCAACCAGCAACGCGTGCTCCGCCTTGCTGACGTGCAGGAAAAACGACAGCGGAATCAGTACCACGTTAAGCAGTACCAACTGACGGAATGCGGCTTCGCCTTTGAAGGCAGCGGACAGGCCGTCCAGGGAATAACCTGCGGCATTGAGGATACGTTTCAGACCGGTTTGGCCTTTGAAGGGCGACATAGAAAGACTGCTGTGTAAAAAAGATGAGGAAAGCTAAGGCAATAAAGGTCAAAAAAGCGTGAAGCCTTGTTACCTGAATAGCCTTAGCTGGACGAAATGGATTCAAGCTGTTGCAACAACAGGGCTGCCTGGGTTCGTGTGCGTACGCCCAGCTTGCGGAAAATAGCGGTGACGTGCGCCTTGATAGTGGCCTCGGACACACTGAGTTCGGAAGCAATCTGCTTGTTCAGCAAGCCCTCGCAGACCATGGTCAGTACGCGAAACTGCTGCGGTGTCAGGCTGGCAAGGCCCGCACTGGCAGCTTTGGCCTCATCTGACACACTGACGAATTCGTTGACCTGCGGTGGCCACCAGACATCGCCATCGAGCACGGTGCGCACCGCCTGCTGAATGACTTCCAGCGAGCTGGACTTGGGAATGAACCCGCTGGCACCGAACTCCCTGGAACGCACCACAATCGACGCTTCTTCCTGAGCCGAAACCATCACCACCGGTATTTGCGGGTACTGACCGCGCAGCAGGACCAGCCCGGAGAAGCCATACGCCCCCGGCATGTTCAGGTCCAGCAGAACCAGATCCCAATCGGCTTTCTCGCCCAGACGCGATTCCAGCTGGGCAATGCTTTCAGCCTCGACCAGTCGCGCTTCAGGCCCAAGACCGATGGTCAACGCCTGACGCAGCGCGCTGCGAAACAGGGGATGATCATCAGCGATCAGGATGTCGTAGGTCATGTAGTGATCCCGTTTTTATAGTGAGTGGCCGGCAAAACCGGCCGCACAGCAAGGCTGGCAACTCGCACTGCGCTCATCGTCATTCAACGATGGCAGCAGTGCAACGCCAGACCAGATGAATCGGCTTCCAGGCGGCGCCAAGCATGCCCAGCAACACCATGACGGTCAAGCGCGAAGCGCGGTTGTCTGTGAACAGGGATGGCAATTAGCCCAGCAAGAGTGGACCCGCACCGCCCCGCGGCGAAAAGCCTCTAAATGAAAGCTTTTAAATAAGTGTGCGCCACGTCATCCGGATCAATCGGCCGTTGAAATTTTGCACCCAGATAATGGGCGCTGAATACGTCCAGATAAGCATCCAGCACGCCGCTGGCGCTCACATCCCCTGCCAGCTCCAGACACAAGGCTGCAACTTCAGCGGTGCAGAAGTGATCGTCGCGCTTGGATCGACGCAAGCGGTAACGCGAAATCTGCTCAGGCGCCAGGCTCAACACCGGAAATTTTTCCAGGTAAGGGCTTTTTCGAAACATCTTGCGCGCCTCGTTCCACGTGGCATCTAGCAGGATGAACAGCGGGCGCTTGCCGTCTTCGCGCGCCACCTCAGCGACCACACGTTCCTGGGCGACAAACTCGCCAGGAAAGACGATGTACGGCTGCCACTGCGGGTCGTCCAGCAAGGCCCGCAAGTGCGCGTCGATTTCAACGCGCGACCAGCCGAAGGCATACGTGTCCTTGATGACATCCGCGATCAGCCAGCCGGTATTGGTCGGCTTCATCGGTTCGGTGTCGTACATCAGCAGGCACATGCCCGACTCGGCGGCCACCGTCGGTCGCCACGCGCACAGGCAATAACTGTCGATGACCCGGCATTGCGGGCAGCGCGGGGCGCGGGAGCCGCGCGCGATAAACGGCTTGGTGCTGCGGGCCATACGCTCGTCGCGCAGGCGGGAAACGGCATGGCTCATTGCGGGTCACGCCAATACAGGGAGTACATCGACACCAGAAAAACTCGGCAGGGTTAAAGTGTGCGCAGTTTATCAGAGCCTAGGCTCTGTGCAGACTCCTGCTCTATACTGCTGCGCCACCGCAACCCGTGTTATCGGCGGGTTGCCCGGAACGCACTTTGAAGTCGCTGGTCCAACGGCCAGCCACTTAATCAGGAGAGTTTAATGCTGCGCCTTATCGTCCCTACCCTCACGCTTTTGCTCGTTGCTCCACTGTGCGCCCAAGCGGCGTCGAAACAGGACTTCGAACTCAGCAAAATGCTGGAAAAAGTCGCGAAGGAAAGCAGTGTCGGCACGCCGAGAGCGATCAACGAAGACATTCTCGATCAGGGCTACACCGTCAGCGGCAACCAGTTGATCAATCACCTCAGCGTGCGTGAAGGCCAGGCGCAGCAGATGCGTGCCAACCCGGACGTGATGCGCAATCAGCTGGGCAACAGCGTTTGTCATAACAACGGCTTTCGCCAGTTGATGACCAAGGGCGCGGTACTCAAATATCAGTTCACCGAGTACAAGACCAATCGCCCGGTCGCGACCCAGACCTTTCAGGCTTCGGATTGCACTGTAAAAGCCAAGAAGTAAGCTGCACCGATACGCAGCGCCCTTCTCGCGCGCCTGACCACCAGGCGCGCTCGGCCAACCGGCCATAGACATTCTGAAACTTATCAAGCCTGCAAACGAACCGAGAACGGGTAGCCTTTCTCTGCGAACCGGCACATGATCGATTCAACGCGCCCAGTGGGCCATTGACTCTGCAGGAGGAGAAATCCCGAATGCCTTATGTACCTGACGATGTTCTATCCCGACACTTTCAAAGCAACGGTCTCGACCTGACCGGCAAGATTGAAGCGCACATCAACGAAGTGGCCCCCGGCACACAAAATCTGCCGCTGTACCGAGACATGATGCTCACGGTGCTGCGTATGGCCCAAGACAACCGCAACCGCTGGGACGTCAAGATTACGCTGCAGACCCTGCGCGAACTGGACAAAGCCTTTCGGGTACTGGAACGCTTCAAGGGCCGCCGCAAAGTCACCGTGTTCGGCTCTGCCCGTACGCCCATGGAGCATCCGCTTTACGCACAGGCAAGAGAACTGGGCGAAAAACTGGCCCAGTCCGACATGATGGTCATCACTGGCGCAGGCGGCGGCATCATGGCAGCAGCCCACGCGGGCGCCGGTCTCAAACACAGCCTGGGTTTCAACATCACGCTGCCATTCGAGCAGCACGCCAATCCGACCGTGGAAGGCACTGAAAACCTGCTGCCTTTCCACTTCTTCTTTACTCGCAAGCTGTTCTTCGTCAAGGAAGCCGACGCACTGGTACTTTGCCCGGGCGGGTTCGGGACACTGGATGAAGCGCTGGAAGTATTGACGCTGATACAGACGGGCAAAAGCCCGCTGGTGCCTGTCGTTTTGCTGGACACCCCTGGCGGAAGCTTCTGGCAAGGCGCGCTGGACTTCATCAAGAATCAGCTACAGGACAACCACTACATCCTGCCAGCCGACATGAAACTGATGAGACTGGTTTATAGCCCCGACGAGGCAGTGGAAGAGATCAACCAGTTTTACCGCAACTTCCACTCCAGCCGCTGGCTGAAGAATAAATTCGTGATCCGCATGCACCATGCACTCAGTGAGCAGGCGCTTGAACATATGCAGGCAGCGTTCGCCGACCTGTGCATCAATGAAAACTTCCACCAGCACGGTTATCAGGGTGAAGAGCACGATGAGGCGCAATTCAGCCACCTGACGCGACTTGCGTTTACCTTCACAGGGCGCAATCAGGGCAGGCTTCGTGAATTGGTGGACTACATCAACGTGCAGGAACACTGGGCAGATGCCTCAGCAGTAAGAGATGCCGCGCAGGAGCAAGCGCCACAACAGACGCTCTGAACTATCAGTCATCCCCACCACGGCCGCTTAGCAAGCGGCCGATCATATCCAGTGGATAGCCTCGATAACTCAAGAACCTCCCCTGCCTGGCGCGCTCACGAGCATCGACAGGCAGTTCTCCGGCAAACTTGCGCTGCCAGACTTCCTGAAGTTTTTCCTGCCAGTTCACGCCGCATTCCTTGAGCGCCCGTTCGACGTCAGCGCGTTGCAAGCCACGCTGGTTAAGCTCTTCCCGGATACGAGCAGGGCCATAGCCCGAGCGCGCCCGATAGGAAACAAAGCTTTCAAGGTAACGGGATTCAGACAGCAGCCCTTCTTCGACCAGTCGATCAAGAGCCGCTTCGATAAGTTCAGGAGGGGCGCCGCGCTGACGCAGTTTGCGCGTCAGCTCGACTCGACCGTGCTCGCGGCGTGCGAGCAGGTCCATTGCGGTTCGCCGTATGGCGACAGGCGTATCAAGCACAGCAGGCATGGATATCAGCTATCAGCGTCTGCTTCGGCCACGTCATCGGCAACAACAGCTTCACGGGAACCGACAGCCTTGGTGTCGACGCCAGGCGTGAGCAGCTTATCGCGAATCTGCTTCTCGAGCGCTTTGCAGATTTCCGGGTTATCTGCCAGGAACTTGGCCGAGTTGGCTTTACCCTGACCGATCTTGCTGCCCTGATAGCTGTACCAGGCACCCGACTTCTCGACAAAACCGTGCAGAACGGCCAGGTCGACGATTTCGCCGTTGAGGTAGATACCCTTGCCGTAGAGAATCTGGAACTCGGCCTGACGGAACGGCGGCGCCACTTTGTTCTTCACGACCTTGACGCGGGTTTCGCTACCGACCACTTCGTCGCCTTCCTTCACCGCACCGGTGCGACGGATATCCAGACGTACCGAAGCGTAGAACTTCAGCGCGTTACCACCGGTGGTGGTTTCCGGGCTGCCGAACATGACACCGATCTTCATGCGGATCTGGTTGATGAAGATAACCAGGCAGTTGGCGTTCTTGATGTTACCGGTGATCTTGCGCAGCGCCTGCGACATCAGGCGGGCCTGCAGACCCACGTGCATGTCACCCATTTCGCCTTCGATCTCTGCCTTGGGCACCAGGGCCGCAACGGAGTCGACAACGATGACGTCGATGGCATTGGAGCGCACCAGCATGTCGGTGATTTCCAGTGCCTGCTCACCGGTGTCCGGCTGCGAGACCAGCAGGTCGTCTACATTGACGCCCAGCTTGCCGGCATATTCAGGATCAAGTGCGTGCTCGGCGTCGACGAACGCACAGGTAGCGCCCATTTTCTGGGCTTGCGCGATGACCGACAGGGTCAGCGTGGTTTTACCGGAAGATTCAGGACCGTAGATTTCCACGATCCGGCCTTTTGGCAGACCGCCGATACCGAGTGCGATATCCAGACCAAGCGAACCGGTAGAGATGGCAGGAATTGCCTGGCGATCATGGTCGCCCATGCGCATCACGGCACCTTTACCGAACTGACGCTCGATCTGACCCAGGGCCGCAGCCAAGGCTTTCTTCTTGTTGTCGTCCATTGAAGTCCTCACGTAATCAAATTCAATTAGGGCCTTGATGGCCACAACACCTGTATAAGTAAACAGTATTATTCCACAGCGATGAGCGCGCGCCTACCCCTGATTTGGCATTTCTCCACGCGCAAGCTGTATCAGCCCTTGCAGCGCGGCTTCGACCGTTTGTCGACGCACCTGATCACGGTCGCCATCGAACCGGCGACAGTGGGCGACAAGCGTATGACCGTCACCCCAGCACAGCCACACCGTACCGACCGGCTTGTCGACCGAACCGCCGCCAGGCCCAGCCACACCGCTGACCGCCACAGCGAAGCGCGCGCCACTTTCACGTTGCGCACCGCTGACCATGGCTTCGACGACCGGCTGGCTGACTGCCCCGACCTGCGCGAACAACGCCTCTGAAACGCCCAGTTGCCTGGTCTTCTGGGCATTGGAATAGGTCACGTATCCTGCCTCGAACCACGCCGAACTGCCGGCGATACGTGTTATCGCCTCAGCGATACCGCCGCCGGTGCAGGATTCGGCCGTGGTCACTTGAGCGTTCATTGCGTCGAGAAGCTTGCCCAGGGTGTCGGCAAGCCCGGTTATCTGATCCACAGTGTTCTCCTGTTCATGCACGAGGTTTGTAAAGTGATCGCCAGCACAGTTCGGCGGCTCTGCAATGGCCGGCCAATCAGTCGCTTTTCCTGCGCTCGGGCTTTTTGACCGTTTCCACCGTGGTTTCTCTCGGTCTTTTTCTGGCTTCGTCCAAGGGGATAAAGCGCCCGTTGACAGAGTCCCTTGCTCGCTTGTTTTTCATACAGTTCTTCATATAAAAGTCCCTTTTTATAAGTTGCCACTCGGTTATCGAGTGGCGGCGATGAAAAGTCTATACGGCAAATCGATCTTCATGGCTGCCAGGAAACGCCTGGTCACCAATAAGCGGCGGCCACGCCGTCACTGCACCACACTGCCGTGCGTGATAACCTTGCGCCCATCGCACAGACCCGGCAGACGCCCCCTCGATTCAAAGAGGGATCAACCGTCATGCCTCAAGGTTGCCCAACTCTTCTCAAGAACTTGCCTAAGCCACTGATGAATAAAGCAATTTCCGACCTCTCCGCACATACGCCGATGATGCAGCAGTATGGGAAAAGGTCGGTCAAAGTCCTTACAGGCAAAGGCTAAAGCCGATAAATCGTCTAAAATACATAGGCGGTTTTGGCCCAGTTTGGGCCAATGAAGCCGATTTGTGATGCCCGAGTATTAGACAGAAACCCCCTCCCCAGGCGTCCTGCCGACGAACACCACTCCCCAAATCTGAAAGACTCAACTACTGTATGCACATACAGCAATTGAGAATCACCCCCATGAACGAGAGCAACAGCTCAGAAGCCTTGGCCGAATGGCACAAAAGGCTCAATGACAGGAGGCAATGGACGAACCCTGCATTCACCTACAGGTTTCTAGCGCGCATGGCCGAGGATATGCAGGCAGCTGGAGCAATTGACCCACTGGAGCGCTTCGAACTTTTTGAGCTGGCCAGCGCCGCGTTCTGCCACTTCACAGAAGAAGGCAACCACGAATGGCGGCACCAGGCATCGGACTACCTGGCCTTCAACAAGGGCGGCGTCGTTGTCGGCAGCCTGCTGAACTCCCGATATGTGCTCCATGAGGCGGATCAGTCGCCCTACCATGCCGCTCACTTCGCATTCCTGAATGCTGAAAACGAACTCATCATGAGGGACCACAAGAAGTACGGAACGGTTGAGGGGCGGTACATCTACACCGAAACCGGCCAGACCTTAACGCTGGTGGAGCAATCCAGGCAGATCAACGGCGTGGACTGCCAGCGCATGGCAGATGAAGATCAATACCGAGCGCTCATCGACGCCTCGGCAGTAGCTCTCGATCAATGCGACTTCAAAGCCTACGTAGCCCTATGGGAGCGTCACAGCTACTCGATATTTATCAGGTGCCTCCATTGCTGTGACAGATTCGACCTGCGGGAGGACTGCACGGCCTGCGCTGGCCGGGGCTTCGTCGAAGATCCGGAGTGCCCGAACAAGCTGCCTTCGATAACTCAGCGCGTCAAGGTATAGGAGGCCGCCTCGCACGCCTTTCCGGCTATTCGGGCGCCGTCATAAGCCTTTGCCAGTTCTCCCGCTCGCGCGTCAGCCCGGCCGAGCAAGTCGGAGAGCACCATGGCGGCGCGGGTGGCTGCCTTGCCTCGCTCGGTAGCTCCGGTATCGCCGGGCACACAACCTGCTGTGGCTGCCAGCTTTCCTGCTTCGATGCGCAACCGGCCGCCAGCAGCGTCAGCGACAGCAGCATCAGTAAGCGCAGCGGTCTGTTCTTGTCTCGCATCGTTTGCCACCTGGTTGGCCGCTTTCTGGCGGCGTTGCTCTTCGGTCCGATATTCGGCGGTGGTTGTGGCCACGGCCTGCGACTGGGCGCTGACCTGTTCGGACCACTTCGCCTGCCACTGGCTGTCAGTCACGCTCACGCCGTGCCGGTATGCGCCGTACAGCGCACCTGCCACGGCCAGCAGAATCAGCAGCACACCGCCGACCCTGGCGTAAAGGCCGGTCACGCCAGCACCTTCAGCGCCCGGTCGTACAGCGCCTGCCGATCCGCCAGTCCATTGGTGCCTCCGTTGATTCTTCGGGTAATTTGAAGAAAGTCCCCTTTGTCGGCCAGCGAGTTCAGGCCACGGCTGCTCCAGTACCACGCTGCCGACATTGTGGCGTGCTCCGGCTGCTCGAGCAGTTCCGGGTGATGGATCAGGTCTAGGCCCAGCGCCTCGCCGCATTCGGCATAGTTGGCCCGGCCGGTGATCTGGATCAGGCCGCGCCCGCGGTACTTCGAACCATCACCCGCCACGGTATTGCCGAGGTCCTTGCGGCCTTCATAACCCAGCTGCTGCGGAGTCGGCCCCCAAATCTCGCGGACGTAGCGCAGTTGGCCGGACTCATGACCGACCTGGGCGATGAAAGCCGCGATGCGCAGCGGCGTCAAGATCTGGTGCTTGCTCATCGCTGTGTTCAGGACGGGTGCAAAAACGCCGGCTTTCTGGCCAGCGCTCGGGAGTATCTGCAGCAACTGCTGCGCGGTGATCGGCATTTGGGTTCTCCAGGCAAAAAAATACCCGCTCGATGGCGGGGTGCGGTGATGCTGTGCAGGTGTTATGTGATGGCGTGATTTATGCCTTTAGTGCGTCCAGTTCGGCGCGCAGCTTTTTAACCTGCACGCTAAGCTCCTTTATAGCCCCGAATGCGTCTGTAATTAGTGCTATAGAATCAAGCTGCTGAATCCAAATGTTCCCATTCGCATCTACGTCGTCTTTCTTTCCTGTCGCCGCCAGAGGGTTGATCTCTTGGACTTCATGGGCAATCAGACCTTGAATAAGATTTTCTCCGTCCTTGAAGACTTCTCCGTATGCAGCTCTCTTGAATGTAACTATCCTGTAGGCGTTTACTCTTTCAAGGAACGGAGCGGAAAACTCTTCTACTTGACGCTTAACCCGGTAATCGGATTGAAGCAAAGTAAGAGCCCCAACATAACTTGCATCAATGTAAACGTCTACATAACCGCTATTGCTTGTATTCCAGTTGAGGTTGTAAATATTAGCGCCTCTTGAACCATTCAGACCGGTTCGGCACCACGTTCCTTTCGATGCAAGTCGACCATCGAGCGTCAGCGTTCCGGCTGAGTCATTGATCAGGCGGACGTCATAGTCAGCGGCCGTGTTGTTGAAGTGAAAATCGATCCACGGGGTTGTGTGGGTCAGCTCCAGCGCCCTGAAGGTAGCGACATCGGTTGTGCCGAGACCTATCCCGGAGCGTGCGCTGGGTCCATCTGTGCCACCAGTACCGCCCTTTGTGATCGGCACTGTATTTTCAATCGCTGCACTCCCAAGCCCGAGATTTGTTCTGGCTCCCGCCGCTGTATTTGCGCTTGTTCCGCCAGACGAAATCGCAATAGGGCTGGCAGTGACGCTAAGTTGGGCGACGGAAAGAACGCCGGCATAGGAGTAAGTCATCACCGGCCCAGCAGCCGTATTGTCCGAGTTCACAGACCACCAGGAATGCCCGCCGCCCGCGCCCCCGCGATTACAGATGTAGTTCGCGCCCCCGTCGCCATTGCCGTTCCAGCCCATATACAGGCCTTGAATATTGTATCCGACGGGCGTGCCGCGAAAGCCAATACTCTTGACCAGCAGATCGTTGGCACCGCCTCTCAGCCCAAGGTTTACGAGCGCCGTGGCACCATCAGTAGCGCCGGTCCCGCCTTTGGCAATCGGCAGAATGTCGTAGTTCCCGGTCGTGCCCAGCGCGGCCAGCTTCTGGCCGTACTGAAGGACCAGAGCGCGCAGCGCATCGGCGGAAGCCTGCACGTAGCCCTGCAGCGGAGCCAGCGCATACCCGCCCGCGCCGTTGGTAGCACCCTGATAGTTTGGCGATATCGACATGGCCGTATCACTGGCGATGTTCGTCACCTCGTACCAGCCGCCATCCGGGCCACGAAAGCCATCGCCGACGCGGCTGTTTGCAATGAATGCCGTACCAATGCCAATAACGGCGTTTGAATTTTGGGTGACGGAAACCGTCCCGGTCTTATACCAAGGCATTGAATTCTCCTAATTATATGCCTTGATTCAGGCGGTTAGTTTTGCGCAGAGGAATGGCCGGTGGCCCTGATCTGTCCATGCCGTTGTAGCGAGGCTATACATCATTATTTTTGAATTGGTGTAATCGACTGCTATTCCGCAGCCTCCACCGCTTGCGCCGTTGTGACAACTCATAGCAAATGAATTTATTGATATAAACTCGCCGGCCCCAAGCAATTTATCGATGCTCCATATATACCGACGACCGACGCTAAGCTGATCGCTCCCGACGTATGTCCAGTTACCCGCAGCAAACGTTACGACAACTGGAGGTGCACCGCTGTCGTATACAAGCTCGCCGCCAGCTCCCCAAATACGCATCCCAAAAGAGGCTGTACTCATGGCTGCCCATGCGGCAATAAAATATTGACCGCTCAGCGTACTCTGTACGTTTGAGGCTTTCATTGCGAAGCCTGTCCAATTGCCCGGACCACCTGTAAACCATACTGATATCGGCACCTGGACGATGCCGTTTTGATCGGGCCTGATGAACACTATTGGAGGATCTGCACTTGTTACCGCGCGTGGAAACGTGACGTTTGCGTTTGTGGTTCCTGAATAAGTGCCCTTCGTGAGTACGCAAAGCCTAGGCGTTTCCGAATCAATCTGCACGAAAGAGCTTTCATTGATGCTGATGACGCCAAAGCTCATACCTTAAACCTCACTGCGTACCCCTTGGCAACAATCCTTGTCTGGTTGGTGTTCCCGAGATTTGCTGATGGATTTGCTGAGCGGATGACTACTAGGTCTTTTGCCGTTGTTACGTACGGGTAGGACTTTATGTTTCCGAGAGGGTCGGATTCAGCGTTCTGGATATCTTGGGCTCGGGTGGGAATAATCATGAAAACGCAATTGGCCGGGTCGAAACCCGGAATGCTCAGCGTGATTACCTTGGCTGTTGATCCGGTTGTATCGCTGAAATCCACTACCCCCTGCCAAATCACCTGATAAGTGTACGTGGTCGTATCCATGACCAAATTCCCGTTTTCGTCCCAAACTCTGGCTCCGTAACTCATGCGGCTAAATTCCCCCACTGGTAGCGCAACTGGCCTCGCTCGTCATAAACCTTGCCGCCTTGACCGTTAATGACCTGCCTGCCTCCCCCGGCAAGTGGTGAGTTGATTTCGAACGTACCGTCTTTGCTCAGAATCCAGCCGCTCTGCCCGGCCAGGTAATTGGTCGAACTGATGTAACTCCCAATCTTGGCGTTGGTGATCGTGCCGTCTTGGATGAACGTCGGACCAAGGAACAACTGGCCGTTCTGTGCAACGAAAGGCGTCGAAATAGCACCACCCGCTAACGTGTTCACCAGCGCAAACCGATCAGCCGACATGAGGATCTGGCTTTGCAGCACACCGCCAACATTCTCAATCCCTGCGCCTATCCCGGCCATGACGTACTGGCCGTTGGAGTTGACTTGCAATTTGACGGTATACATCGCCGTCAGCTTGCCGTCAGTGCTCGCCTGGGCTGTGCTTACGGTCTGAACCGCAGCACTGGCGTTATTAGCAGTTGTTTGAACCCCATCCACTCGCGTGGACAGCGCGCCGTCTGCGTTGGCTCTGGTGGTTGCTTCAGACTGGATGGCGGCCTGATTGCTACCGACGGACGAGGTCAGCGTCTGTATCTGTTGAGCGGTGGCCTGCCGGTCCGTGTTTGCGGTTGACTCAATCGTCGTGATCTTCGATTCGCTCGTACCTACGCGAGAATCGATTGCCGTAATCCGCTGGGCAGTCGCCTCGCGGTCCGTGGCAGTCGTCGTTTCGACGGTGGTGATTCGTGCCTCATTGGTGCCGACACGCGCTTGCAGAGTCGTGGTGCGCTGAGCCTGGGCGAAATCCTCTTCCGCCCTGATCTTCACTTCCTGTGCCGCGCTGGCCGTGCTGTCCCAACCTCTGAGCGCATCGAGCAGATCGCCTTCCCCGCTGTCGGCCCGGTACTGCGCCTGCACTGCCTGGAGCTGACTTGCGGTCGCCGTGGTCCTGCCGTTCACCGTCTCGATGTTGGCTGTGTTTTTGGAAACCTGATCAGCCTGGGCGTTAGCGGCGCGAATGGACTGGCCTGTGTTCACCCAGTAAGCCGGGTTCGGCGGGCCGTTCGATCCATTGGCAGCCGCAGGCACCGCTGCAATGGCCGTCCAGAGGTTGTCACCCACGCGCACGGTGTTGTCGCGGACATAGGCGTCAGTCGGCACATAGACCAGCGCGTCGGTGATTTCTCCGATCTCGGCCTTGAGCTCAGCCAGGCGCTCATTAACCGATCCGTCACCGTCGCCACTAATCAGCTCAATCTCTGAAAGCAGGTTCTGCGCAAGCTCGGTCTTGCTGATCTTGCCGGCCAGAGCAGACAGATAGGCCGACACATCGTTTGATGTCGACGTAGGCACATAAAGAAAGGCGCTCTTCCCATATGCGTTGGTCGAGCGGATGAAGTAATAATAGTTTGTGTAAAACGCCAAATCGTTGTGAGTGAACGACAGGCCCTGCCCCAGGTACTGCGCCGTGCCCGATGTAGCGTTGGGGTTGGTGCTGAAGAAGTACTCGTAGGTGCCACCGTTCAGGCCATGGTTCGGGTTCTGCGGGATCAGCACGATGCTGTCGATCGAAGATTGCACGACGCAGGATTCCGGGATTGGCGGACCCTGAATACTCACCGAGATAGTTGCTTCGCCAGATCGGGCCATTGGGCCCAAGGCGGCCACGCTCATTGTGTATGTGCCTGACGCCAATCCGTTGATGGCAAGCGTGTTGGCCGTCGCGGGCACCGAGCGTGACTGCGCGACACCACCGCCCTGGCGGATCGTGACCACATAGGAGGTGACGATGCCCTGCGGTGGAACCCACGACAGTACGCCCTGCACCACCTCAGCAGCATCGCCAGGAGCCCATGCAAGCCCGGTGGGCGAGCCAAGCCCGCCGCTTGGCAGGTTGATGAACCCCAGCGGGTTGTAAGGCTGGCCCACGGCATCATCGAAGATTGCCGCCTCGTACTGCTTGACCTGAACCGTGCATCCTTCACTGTCACCCATAGACCAGTCGGAGACGATGAACTCGCCAAGGACGTTCAGTGACGGCAGGTTCACACGCACTACGCGGCCAGGCCGGCAGTTGTAGCCCGAGAAATTCATCGGCAGGCTGATTGTCCCGCCAGCCCGACGCTGGCGCAGGGAGATATTCGCCAAGCGCTGCGGCTGATACGCGTCGGTCACATACGAGAACGTCATCGTCTCTGCAGCTTCGCCGCCGTCCTCAAGAATCCATTCGGAAACGCTGACTTCTGGGTAATCGGTCTCGGTCCAGGACTGCTCAGGATCGATGAACGTGCCGCGCACCGTGTTGATGGCGGAATCGTTCGTCGACTCGGTACTGCCGGATACGGTGCCAATGATCATGTCTTCGGTGATCTCGAAGTCATACGGGCCGTAGTAGGCGCCTGCCTGGAGCATCCAGCGGCCGCCGACGCGGATCAACTTGCCGGCGCATGACGCTTCCAGCTTCTGCAGTACGCCCGGACGTTGCTCGTCAGCACCAATCACGCAAGAAGTGCGATAGCGCTGGCTGACCGAGCCGTCGGCATTGGTCAGTGCTTCATCGCAGACGTTTGCTGCGCTGGCGAATGTCTCGAAAATGATCTCGTCGTCTGGGACGTTGCAGCGGTTACGCAGGAACCAGAGGATGTGCAGTGCGGTGTTGGCGGTATAGATGTTGTTGCCGGTGCGCGGGTCGTAAATGTCATTCCGGCCACGGACCACAAAGCGGGTGTCAGGGATGCCGGACGGGAACTTCTCGGCGCTGTACTTCAGAGTGATGCGCACGTACGACAGGCCGCGCCCGATCTGGCTGTCTTTCCAGTCCTGGCAGTTTGCCTTGAGGAATGCATTAACTTCTGTCGGGTTGACGATCAGCTCATAGCTGGCGAACTCACCGAACGAGCCGATCTCTTCCTCTCCGAGGTAGATGTTCTCCAAGGCATCGATCGCGCCTTCACACAGCACGTACACAAGGTGAATTTGCTCGCCCTCTGTGAGGGTGCCGGACTGCTCCTGCGCCCAGACCAGAACGCCACCGGTGGATACACGACCGAGGACGAACCGGATCGGCGCTTTCGACGACCTTACCGTCTGAGCGGACGGCTCGTTGTCGCGCAACGGGGATTTGGTGTTTAGCTTTTCCTGCTGGGACGCAGCGTAGAAGGCCAGGCCAGCTCCAATTGCAGCGCCCACCGGGCCACCTTGGACGAAGCCAATCACAGCGCCTACGGCGACCTGGGCAATCTTTTTAACGCCACTGGGCATTATTCAACCCTCCAGGCTGACAACGGCTCGCACACAACGCGAGCAACGCCGTCATCGGTCGTCGCCCAATAATCACCAGCCCAGAACACGGCCATGCTGCGACCTGCTGGTGCTTCGTACATGACGACGTCACCTCGCTGGATGAACGGGACTGCAACCCTTGCAAAACAGGCGTCCCATGCAGCTTCCAGGCTGCCGTGACGCCTCTTCAGCGCACGCTTGGCGCCCGCTTCCGTTTTGTAGGAGCCTCGGTATTGCTCGGCAGGATCGACACCACATACCGCATTCGAGCAGTCGGCGGCGAATAGGCAGCAGTCAAATTCGCCCCATGAAAAAGGCCGCCCTTGGGCAGCCTTGATCACGTCGTTCAGACGCGTGGTCCAGTCTCTATGGCGCATATCTAACTTCCGTAGGTGAAGGTCGGCGCATCCTTGGCAGACCCCCAGTAGATGGGCCATTCGGACATTTGCGCGATTGCGTAGAAGAAGCGGTCGCCCTGGTGCCGGGCGCGGTGGTTTTCGTCAGTCCAGCGCTCGGTGCCGGTTCGGCTCCACTCGGCCATGCGGTCAATGACCGGCACGGTGATGGTGTTGCCGTCCTGGCCATTGCCCGCGAACGAGAACTTGGCGGCGTCCATGCGCCCAGAAAACAGGATGTCGGCGGCGTAGTTGCCAGCCTCGTCAAACACCACGAAGATGACCTTGGCCATTCGGCCCCGGCAGCCGCGCACGTTCGTTTCGGACAAGATGTAGGAGTCCAGACCGCTCAACGTCAGATCCACCGACATGGGCGAGCCAGAGTTGTCGCTCTCCTGCGACTGGCTGACCTGTCCGAAATTGCCCACACCCTCGTAAGTGATGCCGTCGACAACCAGCTCGCCGGTTCCGGTGTGGGCGAAAACCATGCCGTCTGCGAAGTCGAGCTGCACGGCGTACACCGGCATGAATTTGCCCGTGGCGATGATATCCACCACGTTCTGGCTGAAAGGGAATGCTGATGGCATCAGAATGCCTCCCTGAATGAGTAACTGCCGTTGGCGACCACTGGCCGGCGCGTCATGGCCCATGTGTCTGAGGTCATGCGCATTTCCGAGTAGGGGTTCATGTATTCAACTGCCGCACCTGGCGCGAGCGTTTTGCGAATGCGCTTGTTGAGCAGCACCGTGGCCTGGCCTTGGGCGTTCGACGAAACCGGGTCGGTCACTTCGAACATCTCGCCTGCAATGGTGATGTAGTCGCCAACGCTGAAGACCGGTAAGTTGGCCGGCGCGCCAGCAATGATCATGCTGCGCGCCTGGGCGAAACCGCTGACTACGCTGAGCGCGCCGACACTCACCTTCCGGTATCGGGTGAAGTCCGGCAGATTGAAAGTGCCGAACATCCCGTCCAACTTGCCGAGGAACGATGAAAGCTCGCGCTCTTCAGCGCGCGTGAGCAGGCCAAAGGTCAGGGTGCACTGCCAGTACGCGCCGGGGTAGCCAACGATCTGCTGGGCGTTCGAAAGCGACGACGTGAACGCCCGGCTGTTGTTGACGATGCCCCAGCTCATTTCTGACGGGCGCAGCGAAGCAGGCCACGTGAGAGCCATGCGTTACTCCTTGGGGAAAGCCTGGGGCTTAGGTCTTGTGGATTTTGCTCAGAGAGCCGCCAGGGCCGAGCAGCTCGCCAAAGGTCTGCGAATTACATTCCTTCATGCGCTTGATGCTTTGTTCGATAAAACACGTCACGTCCTGACCTACCTCATCACCACAAAGCAGAACACCCATGATGCGGCCCATGATCTCCGCCTGAAGCTTTGCCCGTTCCCGCAATTCGCTTGCAGGCGTACTTCCATCAATGCCTTCGAAGACCACGGGGGAAATGGCATTATTTATAGGGCCAATCATTTTCCCTACATCCACATCGGAAACTTTCATCGTTTACCCCTAATAATTTGCATTGCCGGTCCGTTTCTCTGCAGATCGCGCAACATCATCTCGTAGCCACCCCTCATGCCTCGGGATGCACCGTCGTCAGCAGCCTGCTTCAGTTGCTGAGCCGTGTTCTCGTCAGCGCTTCCTTGAAAGTAAAAGTTCTGCTCGATCGTTGGCAAGCTTACCGATGCTGAAGAGCTAGAAACCCTGGATGTTGATGCGGCGCTGCCTACATAACCTCCGTCGGCGTAACCCTTGGTATTGGCATTCATGCGCTCCAGGAACTCACGCGCGCCGGGCTGGCTGACTACTTCTTTTTTCACGACAAACTCGCCGCCATGCACCACGCCTTTTTCTTCGTACTTGCCACCGATGCCAGTAAATCCGCCACCCGAGAATCCGGTTTTGGAAATGGTCTGGCTTGAGCCCGTCATGGTGCCTTGGCCAAGCGCCGCACTACCGCCACTCAGGAAGCTGAATGCTGTGCTGAGGAACCCCGCCGCCGCCTGCCGCACCTGAATGCGGATCAGATCCTCAATCACGCCGTTGGCAAAGTCCTTGAAGGACAGTTTCCCGGTTTTCACGAAGTTCACCACCGCGTCTTCCATGCTGCTGAAAGCGTTGGTGAACAGCTGCTTGGTCTGCCCGGCCACGTCGCGCGACTGCTCGAGGTAGTTCTCAAGCGCCGAATTAGCACCCAAAGCCCAGTCCGACTGGGCCCGATCTACATCCGTGTAGTACTGGCGCTGCATCGCCAGGCGGGTCTGCAACGCGGCGTTGAGCGCGTTCGTCTCGTTCTGGTAAAGCGACGTATCAGCTGAGGTTGGGTTCGTGATCTTGTTGTAGTCGCGACTGAGCTTGTCCAGGTCCTTTTGATACGACTGGCGTATCTTGAGGTCGTCTTGGAGGCGCTGCCGGGCCTGATCCCCGAGACCGGCACCAGCCAGGTCGCTGTCCAGTCCATCTTTTGCAAGACCAAGCTGTGAGTCGAGGTTTTCCCGAAAAGCTTTGAGCTTCGACTCGTTTTCCAGTCGGGTGATGCTGAGCTGGTTCTCTTTTTCCAGGGCAGCGTTGCGGCGCAATTGAGCCGTGACCAAGTCCTGATTCGCCACCAATGACTTCTGGTCGGCGGTCAGGGTTTGCTTGCTCTTGATGTTGGCGAGCTGCTGCTCCCACTTGATGAGCTCGGTTGCGGCTGCTCCAAGCTTTTCAGTGTCGCCCCTTTGGGCTTTGATGATCGCCGACTGCTCGCCGAGAACGGCGTACTGCTTCCGAGCATCGTCAAGAGCCTTCGTGCCAGCGCTTTCTGTGTACGCCTTGCCGGCCTCTCGGGTCGCTTTGGCTGCAGCCTTGTTTGCCGCCTCCTGAGATTTCAGCGCATTTGCCGTGGACAGAATGGCGACCTTGTCAGCCTCGGTAAGGTCTTTGTGCTCCGCGATATAGCGGTTGGCCTCCTTTACCGCATCGTTGTTGTCCTGGAGCTTGCCGAGCTGCTTTTGAAGCTCTTCGTTGTATTTCTTCCCTGCGCCGGTCATTACGTTGGTTGCGCCAGTGGAGAGCGCAGCGGTGGTGGCGGCGTTTGCCGATTCCGTTTTTAGCGCTGCGATTCTGTCCTTCGCCTCTTTTGCTGAAGCCGATAAGCCAGAATAAGCGCCCGCCGATTTGACAAGGCTATTTATCAGGCTTTCCGGAACTCCGGGCTCACTGCGCAGCTTCTCGAAAATCGGCGTCAGGCTCTCGCCCGCTTCTCTTGCTGAGGCGATCTGTGCCGAGTAGTCGCTGAATATCTTTGTGCCTGCAGCACTTGATCTTGGTCCGACCAGGCCGGCCTGCAGGCTTTTGTTGAGATTTTGAAACTCTTCGTTTGCTGCCTTTGCCGCCTCGGCCTGGGTTTCTCCCCACTTGACCAGCGCTGCTGCTTGCTGATCTTTGGTGAGCTGCTTGAATCTGGCAATAACATCGTCGAGCGGCCCCTTCAGATTCTGCAGCCCCTCATTCACCTTGTCGCTGCTGCTGCGGAAATCCATGAAGGACACAGCGACAGCGCCTGCAATGAAGAGCAGCCCGAGCGGACCGCCGAGCATTCCCAGGAGGCCGGTGCCTGCTGCGGTTAACGCTCCAAGTGCTCTGGACGTCAAGCTTGCCGCCGCCGCTGCGTTATTGGATGCGACCGTTAACGCATTGACGACTGCAGTCGCTTCCCCGTAAGCCGCAACCGCCGCTGTCCTTGTGCCGTATGCTGCGGTGATGGTCGCCGACGCAGAAACTGTGGTTGCTGCAAGCGCTTTCTCGGCGGCAGCAACTTGGTTTGTTACCACAACATGTGCGCGGCTCAGCTCTGCCAGCCTATTAAGAGATGCAGCCCGGCCCTGATCTGAAATTTGCGCTTTTAGACGCTGAACCTCTATCTCCCTCTCGGCAACCATCGCCGCCTGAACAGCCCTGGTCCTGTTCAGCTCAGAAGCCATCACTTCCTTGTCGGCAGCAACTTGCCGTTGCGCTGAGGCTACCTGCGCGTTGGCGCGGTCTACTGCAGCTTTGGCGTCTACCTGTTTCGACTTAGCGGCAGCGAGATCCTGCGTAGCCGTGGCTGCTGAAACGGTCAGCGCCTTTTGGTTGGCCACCGCTGCGTAACCAGCCTGCGCAGCCTGTTGAGCAAATCCACCAGCAACCCGCGCAAGAGCAACATAGAGACCGGTGGTGAGCACCTGGCCCAACTCCTCGGAATTGTCAGTGGCCAATTTGATTGCGGCCGGCAGCCCGCCGTCGATCGCGCTAGAAAGTGACAGGATGCTCTTCGCAAGTGACGCGCTAGATCCTGTTGCCTGATCAAGCTGACCTATGAACGAGGTAGTCGAGTTGCCCAGCGCTGTGAGGCTGTTACCGATGGTGGCCGATGTCCTCGCAAACAGAGCGTCCACAGCCCCACGCTGCGCCTGCAAAGCCTTTACAACCGCATCAGCAGTTAGGAGGCCTGCCGCGCCGAGCGACCGAAGCTCGCCGACTGTCTTGCCCATACCGGCTGCGATAGCTTGAGCCAGCGCCGGGGCCTGCTCCATTACGCTGTTCAGCTCTTCGCCTCGCAGCACTCCGGACGCGAATGCCTGGCCCAGCTGGATCAGGGCTGCGTTGGCAGATGCAGCTGACGCGCCAGAGATGGCCAAGGTCTTACTGATCGTTCCAACGACACCAGCTACACCCTCGCCCGTTAGCTTCAATTCCTTTTGGTTCGTCGCGATGCGTTGATAGAGCTCGGCGGTTGCCGTCAGTGGCTGGTATGCGCTCTGGGCGATCGAGAAAACAGCCTTTTGCGCCGCGGCAAGCTCAGTGGCGTTGCTTGTGACCAGCTTCATGCGGTTTGTCAGCGTGCTATAGGCCTCACTGGCGTCATACAGCGACTTTGTGGCGAAAGCTGCCAGCAAAGGCCCTGCAAGCCCAGCCGCAGCAGATGCTAACGAACGAACAGTCCTATCCAGGCCTTGTACCTGAGTGGCGGCTGAGCGTGAGCTTCGACCGGTGTCGTTGATAGCTCCACCTGCCCCCGACATGACGGGGCCTGTCCGGACGCCAGCATTATTCAGAGCCTCAAGCGAGCGACGAAGGTCCTGCACTTTCTGCTCAGCACTGCGGCTATCGACCTCAATGGCAAGTCGTGAAGTGAGGGCCATACTTTTCTCCGGGCGTAAAAAAACCCGCCGTAGCGGGTCGTGATGGATTCTTTAGGTCAGGCAGCCTTTCCGCCTTCTATCAAGCGGTAAACTTCATCCCTACTCTTTTTCATGCACTGGTCATACATTTGGTCAGAAGTGTTGCTGCCTGTATTTGCATCGGAAAGCGCACGATTAATCGCCGCCTCAGCAGCTGAGCCTGGCGAGGCACCGCTGACGTCTTTTATCTTCTGGTCGGTGTGGCCGTTTCGGTGAGCTTCAGCTGCGCTGAGATAGAGACCGTGCTGGTTATGGCACATTTCTGCAGCATTGAATGCCATCAAAGCTGCAGCCTCCATCTCTGCTTGTCCTGGCTTGGCGCTGGCACTAAAACTGAATAGCAAGGTAATTACAGACGCCGCAGCTATAGATTTTTTCATAAAATCATTACTCCCTGATAATGGCGTCAATCTACCAGCATCGGGCGCAACGGCGAACGACCGTTAATCCTCTTCTTCCTCGTCGCCCTGATCCATGAACAGGCGATCGAGCTCGAATAGAACAAGGTCTATCTCTTCACGGTGGATCGGTGACGGATGCGATTCGATCCAGTCAGTGATCTCGCGCGCAGACAGCGGCATTGGGAAAACGCCGCCCATGCCTGAGATGTAGCGCCGCCCCCGGCATACGTTGCGGAAAGTGTTCAGCAGGTACGCCGTGATTGGATCTTGCGGGGGCTCGTCCGGCACATCCATGCCGAACTTACCAAATATCAGCTTGCGCTTTGCGGCTTCCGGCCCTGCCCACTCGCTTTCCCACTGGAAGCGGGCGACGGCTTTTCCAGCGTTTCCTTGCGCTCTTCCTGAACCTGCTTGGCAAAGGACTCGGCAGAGCGGATCACGAACAGGAAGAATTCAAGGTCGCTTTCGAGCATGGACACGCCAATCGCCTCGTCGTAAGGCAGCGCGTTGCCGTCATGATCCTGAGCGCCCTGCCAGTCCTTGACGATGTATTTCGCGAGAACCATGCAGTGGTTGCGCTTTTCGCTTACCTCGCCCTCCAGCACGCCCACGCTGCCTTCGGCGAACACAGCGTCATTGCGCCAGATGCGTCGCTGCATGCGCTCAATGGCTACCTGGTATTCCGGGCTATCGACTGGAGCGATGAGCACTTTGGTGTCTGCGTCGAAATCGAACCACTTCGCAGCAGTGTCTACCACTTCTTTGTTCTTCAGCTTGAGAGCCATGATGCAACCTCAACGCCACGCCATAAAAGGACCGCCCCGGCAGGCGTTATCACCGGAGCGGTCAAAAGGGTTTACGGTGCTGGGTCAGCAGCGTCACGGGTGATGGTCGGGCTCTGCTTGGCCACGGTGTAGTTCAGCTCGATCTGGATCAGGTCGCGCTTGCCGCCGCTCGGCAGTTCGCCATCCACTTCCACGGCCGGGAAGTTGAACGTGTACTTGTTGCCCAGCGAGTCGGTGATGGGGAACTCGACCGCGATCGGCAGTCGGGTGAACGTGTTCTTCCAGATCTGCCACGCGCGCTTGGACCATGCCAGGGTGATGCTGCCGGTGATGGCCGCTTCGGTGGCGATGTGGGCGCCTGGGCCGAGTCGATCGGAGCCCAGGCAGCGCTGAGTCTGCAGACTGTTATCCAGGTTGATGGTCATGGCCGAGACGCAGGCCACGTCTTCGAGCGACTGGCCATTCACCAGAATCGTGCCGACACTGTTGTTCGACAGGAACGGTGTGGTGGTCGGCGCGTTCGGCGTGACGACAATCGGCGTCTCGCTGTCGGTGTAGTCCAGGCATGCCATGTTGAACGTGGCGGTGACCTTGCCTTCTTCTGGAATCTCCAGCGCGAAGGTGGACACGTGAGCGCCCTTGAAGACGCCGTAGACGCCGATGTCGTTGTAACCTTTGGCGATGCTGAAGGTGTTGCGAGTATCGCCCACACGCAGCACGTCGTTCGTCCAGGCGCCGTAGAAAGCGGCCTCCAAGAGCTGATCGAACGAGCCGAACGAGAACTCGGCCGAAAGATCGCCGCCGATATCGATGCTGGTGGCCACAGAGCCTTGGCTCAGGCGGGTGTCGGTGATCTCGTCACTGACTTCGGTGTTGACGGTCGGGGTCAGCGCGTTACCGGTCAGGCGCAGCGTGTCCCAGGTGCCGGTGGGGGTATGGCAGCGCTCGCTCGAGCGAACGACCCGTGGCGCACATCAGCTCAACATCAGGTGGCAGCATGATCAATCTCTTCTGGCAGCTGCTCGCCAAGGTACTCGCGCGGCCGGCAATCGCTGCCTGGCTCATCACCCGCGCCCAGCGCACCCCATACCTGCACATCCGGTCAGCTGATGGCCGAGAGGTGTACATGGGCCGCTGGTGGCTGTTCAACCCATACGACAACGAGACACGCGAACGTCGGTTCAAGTGGTCGCCGTGGTCAATTCGAATTCACCACATCATGCGGCCCGACGCTGACCGAGACCTGCACGACCATCCGTGGAACGCGCGCACGGTGATCCTGCGGGGCTGGTACGCCGAGGAAAGGCTCGAGCCGCACCAGTTCGCAGATTTCCTCAATAAAGACGTGGATCTGCGCTGGGTGCCCGGCAATGAAATTAAAGCACTGGTGAATCGCTATCGAATAGCTGGCGACACCGCCCAGCTCAACCACGGCGAATACCACCGCATCGACGAAGTGTCGCCCGGCGGCGTGTACACGCTCTTCATCACCAGCCGCTGGAAAGGCGACTGGGGCTTTCTGGTCAACGGCGTGAAAGTCGCTTGGCGTGAATACATTGGGGAAAAATCATGAGCAGCGAATTCAAGATGGTTCCGGTTCGTCGTGAAGTTCTTGAGCAGGCAGCTCACTGGCTGCACGTTCACCACAACGGCCCTAGTGCCGAAACTAACGCTGCGGACGACCTGTTAGAGGCAGTCCGCATGGCCAACGCAGAAAAGGATAACCCCTGCTTGAACTGCTCAGGTACTGGAGAAATTCAGTCATCTGGATATTCAAGTGCTTGCTCCGAATGCAGTGGAAGCGGCAAGTCCGAAGCCCCTCAACCGCCAGCGCTCGGCGGCGTTCCGGCTGGTCTCGATCTGCAACGGATCGTGACCGAGGCGTTGATGGGCATGATAGCGGCAGTGACTAGTACGAGCCCGCCGGCAAACGAGCCTCCACCACCGTTTATCCAGGCGGGAATTGATCGCGCCGTTAGCCGGATCAGCGCTCACCTCGTCCCGCTACAGGCCGAGATTGAGCACTTGCGCGCAGGAGGCGCTTTGATTGTTCAGCACATGAACGATTACAAGAAAGAGCGCGACCAGCTCAAGGCCGAGGCGGAGACATTATCTGAAACAACAATGGCTCAGGAATCAATGATTGAGCAACTGAAAGAAGAATCTTTTGAGGGTCTTTACAACGCAGCACTCGATGAGCGCGACCAGCTCCAGGCGCGGTGTGATGAGCTGGAAAAGGCTTTCAGAAAGCTGCGAGACGTGGCGCATGGCTGTCAGCAGATCGCCAGCAGCTACTCGCCGTGCATTGACAGCGTGGAGGAGCATGGCGGCGATGACCACGAGGACCCTAGTTGCGCTATTCACCATCGACTTTACTACGCAATGTTCGATGCTGACGCCGCCCTGTCCAAGCCAGCCGGGAGCGAGCAGGTATGAGACAGCTCACGGCGGAGAATGCCACGCACAGGCTTTCGTGTGTTCATTGCTGTAAATGGACTAGGTACTACTACATGCCCTGCCACGTTATAAAAAATATGCCGGATGGCCGCGTCAAAGTTTTGGTGTTCGGAGAGCGAAACTGGAAAGGTCGTGAGCACATTTCTCGTATTCGTTATGTAGAGGCCTATAAAGTCGAGGTAAAGCCATGACCGCAAACAAACCGAACGACGTGCGTGTGTCGATGGCTCAGGTCTTCAAGGCTGTCGAGTACGCCGACGATCACCCGGATAGATATCTATCCGGGACTACCAATTGGTGTGCCGCTGTAGCCTTTGCACTAAACAGGCAGATTATCGACGCCCAGCCCGCCGATCGGCAGGGCGAGCCGCCTCGCGCAACAGAGAAGGATATCGAACGCTGGCATGCCTTGATTGCGGAAAGCCCTGAGGGGCCTTGGGTGATGGGCAACGGCGGATCATTCGACCGCCAAGGCGTCAAACCCATAAGCGACGAGCTGATGTCCGAGCTGGGGCAGTGGTTGCGCATGGGCTACACGCCTTGGAACGGACGCAGCGTAAGTCCGACTGATCGCCAGTTTATGTATCTGCTCTATTACAGCGTTCAGGGGTTGGTCTCTCGCGTCCGTCGTGCCGAGCGCGACCTACACCACGCCCAGCCAGCAGATCAGCGGGGCGCATCACTCTCCATCCCTGAAGAATGCCCGCACATGATTGTGTTCGATGACGCGGATCGTGAAGCTTTGATGTTCGCTGGTTGCGGCTCCAGACAGGCCGCGTTGAAAACTTTCGAGCAGATATCAGGCTCGTGGAATGCTCACCTGTTCGTGCGCGTGGCGCGTAACAGTCGCGATGACAAACATCCTTGCGCAAGCTTTGCGGCCGATCAGCAGGGCGATCCAGTAGGTCAATGGAGCGATGACGACGGCATTTCATGGTGCGACGGAAACGAAAGCTCTTTGGCGTCGGCCCGTGCAAGTGGATGGCTGACGCGCACGCTCTACCGCCAAGCCCAGCCCGTCACGGCGAAGGTGGTGCTACGCGCTGAGGCCCGCGAATGCCGCGAGTGTAATCACGTCGGCATCAACGACGAATCGTCCGGGAGCGCCTGCCATAGCTGTGATTGGTCGGGTGGACATCAGGCAGAAGACAAGTGTCCAGGCTGCGGCGACGAAAACTGCATGGCAGCAGCTTGCCCGAAGTGTGGTGGTCGTTATGTTCTGATTGCCGAAGCGTCGCTGAACACCCCGCATTAACCACCCCCTCTCAATCAATTCAATGTCAGCCGCGTGTGCGGTATGGCGGAGTGTTGCCCATGGACAGCAGATCGCAATTCGAACAGGTCTACGCAGACTCAAACAGCCTACCAGTTTCGTTCGTCAACCTATGCCGCCAGGGCGATAGCTACAGCGTGCCGAAGGTTTCGAGTGCATGGTTCTGGTGGCAGCTCGGCAGGGAGACGGCATGAGAGATTTGATTCGCAAAGGCTGTCTGCGCAGAAAGCTGGAGGCCGGGATGATCCGCATCGCAGCCAGAATCCTGGAGGGCCGCAATGTCGCCCGCTCTCCTGTCGTCTCCCGCCGCGACAACAACGACATGAGTTACATGGCAGAGAAACTCGAAGGCATCGCCGACCGAATCTCCCGCCAATACCCATAACCCCCTTCCCTACAGGGCCTGCCGGTGATCGGCGGGCGGAGAATCGCTATGCGCAATGAAAAAGTTGTGATGTTCAACTCCCCTGAAGCGGCCAGCTTTCAGACCGTCAGCGGCTGGGTCGATTCAAATGGGCAGTTCTGGGGTCAGGACGAAGATCAGGCCCGCTACTGCGGCTCGACCCACAGGCACTGCAAAAACAATCCAGCACACCCGATCCACGAAACGAATGGATATTGCAAAGTCTGTCGAGAAGAGCGCATGGATGAGCGCTTCTTGAAAATGGAAGTTAAAGACTGGGCGGACGAGCCGCTGGCGATATACGACCACGACACATATTTCTTTGATGCGGACTCACTCCGGGATTACCTGCTTGAGTGCGAAGAAGATCCTGAAAACGTTCGACTCTGCATATGCGAGCCGAATATGCCCCGCGAAATCGACCCGGCAGATTACTTCTGCGACGACCTTCCAGAAGACGGTGAGCTAAACGACGATCAGTTGATCGCTGCATTCGACCTAGTTAACGAGATGATCCGCAAGTCCGGCCCTTTGTCTTGGTCTCAAGGTCAGTATGTCGCGCGTCTTCCCCCCAAGTTCATTGCGGAAATCAAATCCGAGCGGGCTACCGCCGAATAACCCCTTCCGCCGCCCAGCGCGGCCTGGAGTCGAACCATGTTCATGACGCCGGATGAAGTAGCCGACATGACTGGCTACGTCAGGCCCAAAGACCAACTCAAATGGCTGCAAGCGGAACGCTTCGGCTATCTGATTGGTGCAGATGGAAAACCAAAGGTGCTCAGGCAAGTTGTTGTTGCTCGCTTGGGCGGAATCGCAGAAAGGAAAGGCCCAGAGCTGAGGCTTGGATGAGGAAGTGAGCCATGAGGCCGAGAAAGAAGGACAGGCACCTGCCGCCGTGCATGTACCTCAAGCACGGCGCGTATTACCTGGTACGGAAGGGGAAGTGGGAACGGCTCGGCAGCGACTTTCAGGAGGCGCTGCTGGCTTACGCGAAGATAGTTGGCGGGAAAAGCAACGGCGGGATGTCTTTGCTTATCGATGAAGCGCTGGACGCGATGCGTCGAAGGCTCTCAGAAAATACAATCAAACAGTACGAAGCGGCTTCGGTGAGGCTCAAGACGTATCTTGAAGAGTTCGAGCCCCGCCAGGTTCTGCCGCGCCATGTGGCAGCGCTTAAGCTACACATGGCCGACACGCCGAACATGGCCAACCGCGTCATATCGTTTCTGAGAATGGTCTTTGCCTATGCCCTCGAAAGGCAGATCGTCGATTCCAATCCTTGCACCGGCATACGCCGGCACGCGGAAAAGAAGCGAGACCGATACATCAGCGATGCGGAGTTCGCCGCAATCTGTGCGGCCTCATCGGAGTACATGAGCGTGATTTGGGAAATGTGCTTCCTGACAGGGCAGCGCATCAGTGACGTGCTCAACATCAAGCTGTCCGATATTTCTGATGTTGGCATAGCCTTTGAACAACAGAAGACCGGAGCTAAGCTGATAGTCGCCATGAGCCCAGACCTAAAAGCCCTTCTGGATCGGGTGCATGCTCTGCCTCGAAAGGTCAGAGGGGCAACGCTATTCTGTGCCCGATCCGGTGGTAAGCCGGTCTCCTACGACACATGCAAGATGGGATTCCGAGCTGCTTGTAAAGCGGCAGGTGTCAAAGGTGCAACCATCCACGACCTGCGCGCGAAGTCTCTCACCGACACTGATCGGCAAGGCAACAACGCTCAGATGCTGGGTGGCCACACCGACGCCAAGATGACAAAACGCTATCTGCGCTTGAGGGAAATCGATATAGCCCAGCCTCCCACAATGCCTAAAAAAAGCCTGTAGAATTAGACAAATCGCAATTGTCTAATAGACGCATAGCTGCAAGGCCTTGAATGACCGACCTTTCCCAACATACACCCATGATGCAGCAGTACTGGAAACTCAAAAACCAGCACCTGGATCAACTGATGTTTTATCGCATGGGCGATTTCTATGAAATCTTCTACGAAGACGCCAAAAAAGCCGCCAAGCTGCTGGACATCACTCTGACCGCCCGCGGCCAGTCGGCCGGGCAAAGCATCCCCATGTGCGGGATTCCCTATCACGCGGCCGAGGGCTACCTGGCCAAGCTGGTGAAGCTGGGCGAGTCGGTGGTCATCTGCGAACAGATCGGCGACCCGGCCACCAGCAAAGGCCCGGTGGATCGTCAGGTCGTACGCATCATTACGCCCGGCACCATCAGCGATGAAGCCTTGCTGGATGAGCGTCGAGACAACCTGATCGCTGCCGTCCTCGGTGACGAACGCCTGTTCGGCCTGGCTGTGCTGGACATCACCAGCGGCAACTTCAGCGTGCTGGAGATCAAAGGCTGGGAGAACCTGCTGGCCGAGCTTGAGCGCATCAATCCGGTCGAGCTGTTGATCCCGGATGACTGGCCGCAAGGTTTGCCCGCTGAAAAACGTCGCGGTGCACGGCGTCGCGCGCCATGGGATTTCGAGCGTGATTCGGCCCATAAAAGTCTGTGTCAGCAATTTTCAACCCAAGACCTGAAAGGCTTTGGCTGCGAAACCCTGACGCTGGCCATTGGCGCTGCCGGCTGCCTGCTCGGTTACGCCAAAGAAACCCAGCGCACTGCCCTGCCGCATTTGCGCAGCCTGCGTCACGAGCGTCTCGACGACACGGTGATCCTTGATGCTGCCAGCCGTCGCAACCTGGAGCTAGACACCAACCTGTCCGGTGGCCGCGATAACACGCTGCAATCGGTCATGGACCGTTGCCAGACCGCGATGGGCACGCGACTGCTGACCCGCTGGCTGAATCGTCCGCTGCGCGACCTGAGCATTCTTCAGGCTCGTCAGACGTCCATCACTTGCTTTCTGGAACGCTATCGCTTCGAGAACCTGCAACCGCAACTCAAGGAAATAGGCGATATCGAGCGGATTCTGGCGCGGATCGGTCTACGCAACGCTCGGCCACGGGATCTTGCCCGTCTGCGCGACGCCCTGAGTGCACTGCCTGAGTTGCAACAGGCGATGACTGACCTTGATGCGCCGCACTTGCAGCAACTTGCACAGACCGCCAGTACCTACCCGGAACTGGCTGACCTGCTGCAACGCGCGATCAACGATAACCCGCCTGCCGTGATTCGTGACGGCGGCGTGCTGAAGACCGGCTATGACGCCGAGCTGGACGAGCTGCAATCGCTGAGCGAAAACGCCGGTCAGTTCCTGATTGATCTGGAAGCCCGGGAAAAAGCCCGGACCGGACTGAGCCATCTGAAAGTCGGCTACAACCGCGTGCATGGCTACTTCATCGAGCTGCCGAGCAAACAGGCCGAACAGGCGCCCGCCGACTACATTCGCCGCCAGACCCTCAAGGGGGCCGAGCGCTTTATTACGCCGGAACTCAAAGAGTTCGAGGACAAGGCGCTGTCAGCAAAAAGTCGCGCACTGGCTCGCGAGAAGATGCTTTACGAGACGTTGCTCGAAGACCTGATCGGCCACCTTGCGCCGCTGCAGGACACCGCGGCTGCACTGGCCGAGCTGGACGTACTGAGCAACCTTGCAGAGCGCGCGCTGAATCTGGACCTCAACTGCCCGCGCTTCGTCGCCGAGCCGTGCATGCGCATCGAACAGGGCCGCCACCCTGTCGTCGAGCAGGTGCTGAGCACGCCTTTCGTGGCCAACGATCTGGCACTGGACGACAGCACGCGCATGCTGATCATCACCGGCCCGAACATGGGCGGTAAATCCACTTACATGCGCCAGACGGCGCTGATCGTCCTGCTGGCCCATATAGGCAGCTTCGTGCCCGCCGCCAGCTGCGAGCTGTCGCTGGTTGACCGGATCTTCACCCGCATCGGCTCCAGTGACGATCTGGCCGGCGGACGCTCGACGTTCATGGTGGAAATGAGCGAAACAGCCAACATCCTGCACAACGCCACCGATAAAAGCCTGGTGCTGATGGATGAAGTCGGGCGCGGCACCAGCACCTTCGACGGTCTGTCGCTGGCCTGGGCGGCGGCGGAATGCCTGGCGCAACTGCGTGCCTACACGCTGTTCGCGACGCACTATTTCGAGCTGACGGTTTTGCCGGAAAGCGAGCCGCTGGTGAACAACGTGCACCTCAATGCCACCGAGCATAACGAGCGAATCGTGTTCCTGCACAGAGTACTGCCGGGGCCGGCCAGCCAGAGCTACGGCCTGGCGGTTGCGCAGCTTGCGGGCGTTCCGGGGAAAGTCATCACGCGCGCCAAAGAGCACTTGCAGCGCCTGGAAACCACCAGCCTGCCGCACGAACAACCGCGCGCGAAACCCGGCAAACCTGCGATCCCGCAACAGAGCGATATGTTCGCAAGCCTGCCGCACCCGGTACTCGATGAACTGTCGAAGATCAAGGTCGACGACATGACCCCGCGACAAGCGCTGGATTTGCTCTATACATTGCAAACTCGCCTGTGACGCGAAGCGTTACATACTGTTAGAATCCCGCGCGGTTTGGGATGCTCTCGGCTTTTAGCCTGGCCGGGCTGTTTTTCGAGCCGCGTGAAAACGCAGCGAACCAAGGGTAGGTGGCAGGCGACGCAGTCCGACTGCCTCAAGGTCACCCACCAAAAGCACGTGTTTTCATAGGGCCGGGAAACCTCCCGAACCTGGCAACCCTGTCTGGAAGGGCTCTGCCGCAGCCGCCTGAGGAGAAAATTAGAAATGACCTTCGTCGTCACCGACAACTGCATCAAGTGCAAGTACACCGACTGCGTAGAAGTCTGTCCGGTGGACTGCTTTTACGAAGGCCCCAACTTCCTGGTGATTCACCCGGACGAATGCATCGACTGCGCGCTCTGCGAGCCTGAATGCCCTGCCGTCGCCATTTTCTCGGAAGACGAGATCCCGGCCGGTATGGAAAATTTCATCGAGCTCAACGCCGAACTTGCCGAGGTGTGGCCCAACATCACCGAGAAGAAAGACGGTATGCCCGATGCTGCCGACTGGGATGGCAAGAAAGGCAAGATCGAACATCTGGAACGCTGATCTCCAGACAGACAAAAGGCCCTTTCAACAGACTGTGTGAAAACACACTGATGAAGGCCCAAGCAAACGCCCCGACTTGTTCGGGGCGTTTTGTTTTGTATTGGCAGCAGACGAAAAAATGACCGCTCAGCCCATCAAAGCCATCAGATGGCGCACACCGAGCACTTTAATCGCTCGTTTCAGGTTATAAGCATTCACCGCCAAGGCCATTTCAGCTTTTGTCCCCTCCAGTTGTCGCAGCAAGAAACGGCCATTACCAAATAGCCATTGCTTGAGGTTGCCGAAGGGGTGCTCAACGATGGATCTTCGGTTGGCCATCATCTCAGGATGCGCCTGCATTCTTTGCTCCATCCGCTCGAAAGCCTCTTCATGGGCATGTCGTGAGACATAACGGCGCTGGGCTCGAGTGCATTGCGTTTTCAGCGCGCAGTTGGCGCAGTCATCGACCTCAGCCTGATAGATCCGATCACCTTTGTTGTGCTGTTTTAGCGTTAACCATTTGCCTGCCGGACACTGGAAACGATCGTGTCCGGCCTCATAGATAAAGTCTTTTCGCTCAAAGAGCTGCTCTTCATGACTGCCAGGGTTTTTCGAACGATTGGGCGGTACATAGGCCGTAATCGAAGCATCCTCGCAGGCCTGAAACTGCTTGCCATTGGAGTAGCCGGCATCGGCAGTGACCGTCAGCTCATCTTGCTGTAACTCTGCTTTGGCGGCCTTGGCCATCGGCTCCAGTTGCTTTCGGTCATCGCCATCCTGGGTGACCTCATGATGCAAAATCAGGCAATGCTCGGCGTCCACGACGGTTTGCACGTTGTAGGCCACACGTGGCCCTTTGGCCGTGCGCATCATTCGGGCATCGCTTTCATGAGTGTTGAACTGCTCGATGCCCATCGAACGCATCAGTGCCTGGCAACTCTGATTATCCTGTTGTCGAGCCTCAAGCTGTGCCAGTGCTGCTTTGATTGCGCTGCGATCAATTGAATCTGTGGTTTCAGCCTTGTCGGCCTCATCCAGCTCGGCCAGATACTGAGCGATGCGCTTATCCAGTTTTTCTTCCTGGCGCTTGAGCTGCTTCAAATTCACATGACGCCGTGAGGAGGCGACCGCCTGAAACTTGCTGCCGTCGATGGCCACCAATTCACCGGCGATCAAGCCTGCTGTGCGACAAAATCGAACGAAAGCACGGCAGGTCGCGATGAAGGCGGGTTTATTGTTCTTGCGAAAGTCGGCGATGGTCTTGAAGTCGGGCTTGAGCCGGTTGATCAGCCACATCACTTCGATGTTGCGCTGACACTCGGCTTCAAGACGTCGCGATGAGCGAATCCGCTGAAAATAGCCGTAGAGGTAGAGTTTTAGCTGATCGGCGGGATCATAAGCAGGGCGCCCCGTGCTTTTTGGAATCGCTTTATCGAAGCCCAGTTGCACCAGATCGAGCTTGGCAACGTACAGGTCAATGACACGAACGAGGTGATCCTCGGGGATCAACTCTTCCAGCGAGACCGGGAATAGGCTGGTCTGGCTGCGGGACTCACCTTGGATGTAGGCCATAACGAAAAATGCTCTGTATCTTTCGATACGGAGCATTTTCTTTGAGCGCTGCGCAGATTGCTAGGTTTTCACACAGTCTGTTATGGGCCTTTTCTTGTACTTTGAGCAGATCACCACCCCGCCCTCCCCCAAAACTCTTCCGCAGACTGACTAAGCACTGCCTTCGGCCTGGTCAAATGAATCTCCAGCGGTATGTCCCAGCTCTCATCGAGCGCTCTGACCAAACGCCCGTCCTGAACTTCCTGTTCGGTGAGGCTCTTGGGTAGCCACGCCACGCCCTTACTTTCCAGGGCCATGGACATGAGTACCGCCGCAAGGTGGCTGCTGAACAGGGGCTTGAGGTGAAGGTAATCTTCCTTGCCACGCAACCTGTGGGCGACGATGCGTCCCAGTCCGGATTCATGGGTGTAAGCGAGGTAGGGCAATGCCGCAGGTGAGGTGCCGAAGTGGGTGGAAGCGCTTGCAAGCGGTACGAGAACGTCCTCGCCCACCTTCTTGCTGATGAACTGATCCGGGGCCAGTAAAGGCGGTACGTCGGGGTGGCGGTGGCAGAGCAAAAACTGCACTTGGCCATGTATCAGCATTTGCTCGCAGACCGCCATGCTGTCGGAATGCAACTGCACGGCTTCGATAAGCGCTCCGCTTTCCGAGCTTCGCAGCCACTTGGGGAAGAAGGTGAACGACAGCGAGTGGGTTGCCGCGAAGTTGAGTGACTTGGCTGCCACGCCAGCAACTTCCTGGGCCTCACTGCGCATCCGGTACAAGTGTCGAGCGGCTTCCTGGGCGCTGGGCAAGATCTGCCTTCCGGCCTCGGTGAGGGTTGCGCCTTGAGGTGTGCGGACAAATAGCGCAACCCCCATCCAGTTCTCCAGTGACCGAACTCTGCGGCTGAAGGCCGGCTGGGTGACATGGCGTGCCTGCGCGGCACGAACAAAGCTGCCGTACTCCGCAAGCGCTGAAAGATCTTCAAGCCAAACCAGTTCCAAGGGCCATGCCTCCTGTGCATAGGGTGCGGCATTAATAGCATTGGGCGGGTGGCGTCGCAACGCCTAACGTGGGGCCACAAACAACAAGAGGCCCCCCTCATGCGCATCGTAGACATTCGTGAAAAAACGGTTTCTATCGCCTCCCCGATTGCCAACGCCTACATCGACTTTTCGAAAATGACCTGCTCGGTCGTCGCGGTCATTACCGATGTGATTCGCGACGGCAAACCTGTTATCGGCTACGGTTTCAACTCCAATGGTCGCTACGGTCAGGGCGCGCTGATGCGTGATCGTTTCCTGGCGCGTATTACCGAAGCTGACCCGGACACGCTCATCGACCATGCAAACAACAACCTGGACCCATTCGCCATCTGGAAAGCCCTGATGACCAACGAGAAGCCCGGCGGCCACGGTGAGCGCTCGGTTGCAGTGGGCACCCTCGACATGGCGGTGTGGGACGCTGTCGCCAAGATTGAAGGTAAACCTTTGTACCGGCTGCTGGCTGACCGCTACCGCGACGGCGTGGCCGACGACAAGGTCTGGGTCTACGCAGCAGGTGGCTACTACTACCCTGGCAAAGACCAGACCAAGCTCAAGGCAGAAATGCAGAGCTATCTGGACCGTGGCTACGACGTCGTCAAGATGAAGATCGGTGCGGTGCCACTCGACGAAGATATTCGTCGCATCGAAGCGGTGCTTGAAGTGGTTGGGGACGGTCGTCGGCTGGCGGTCGATGCCAATGGTCGTTTCGATCTTCAGACCGGTATTGCCTACGCCGAAGCCATCAAGAAGTACAACCTCTTCTGGTACGAAGAGGTCGGTGATCCACTGGACTACGCGTTGCAGGCCGAGCTTGCCAATCACTATGAACTGCCGATGGCGACCGGGGAAAATCTGTTCTCCCACCAGGATGCGCGCAACCTCCTGCGCCACGGCGGCATGCGCCCTGATCGCGATTACCTGCAATTCGACTGTGCGCTGTCTTACGGGCTTGTGGAATACATGCGCACCTTGAAGGTGATGGAAGAAATGGGTTGGTCTTCCCGCCGCGTAGTGCCGCATGGTGGCCACCAGATGTCCCTGAACATCGCAGCCGGCTTGCACCTGGGCGGCAACGAATCTTACCCGGATGTGTTTCAGCCTTTCGGCGGTTTTGCTGACGGGATCAAGGTCGAGAACGGTTATGTCGGCCTGCCGGATATTCCAGGTGTCGGCTTCGAAGCCAAGTCCGCGTTGTACGCCGTCATGCGCGAGTTGGGCGAAGGCTGATCAATCTCTATCTGCGGTCTCGCTGAAAGAGGCCGCAGAATCAGGCGTCACCCAACGACGCCACGCCACCTGCCCATCACAACAATAAAATGAGGTGCTTGCGTGAAAACTTCCAGGTCCCGCTGGTACGGCCAGCTGTATGTACAAGTGCTGATCGGCATCGTGATCGGCGCAGCAATCGGTTACTTCGTGCCCGATGTCGGCGCCAAACTCCAGCCCTTTGCCGATGGCTTCATCAAGCTGATCAAGATGCTGTTGGCGCCCATCATTTTCGGTACGGTAGTTGTCGGTATCGCCAAGATGGGCAGCATCAAGGAGGTCGGGCGGATTGGCGTGAAAGCGCTGATCTACTTCGAGATTCTTTCAACCATTGCGCTGGTGATCGGTCTGGTTGTGGTCAACATTGTGAAGCCTGGCGTCGGGATGAATATCAACGTCAGCGCACTTGATGGCAGTGCTATCAGCAAGTACAGCCAGGCTGCCAGTGACCAAGGCGGCACTGTTGATTTCTTTCTCAACATTATCCCGCACACGTTCATGGGCGCGTTCTCCAATGGCGTCATGTTGCAGGTCATTCTGCTTTCGGTGTTGATGGGCGTCGCTCTGGTTCAAATGGGCGAAACCAGCAAGCCGCTGATCAATACCATCGATCTGTTCCTGCAAGGCTTGTTCAAGATCGTCGCCATGGTCATGCGCCTGGCCCCGCTGGGTGCGGGTGCAGGAATGGCATTCACGATCGGCAAGTACGGAATTGGTACGTTGCTGTCACTCGGTCAATTACTGGTCGCCCTCTATGTCACAACCCTGATTTTCATCGTCGTTGTGTTGGGTACGGTTGCCAGATGGTCGGGCATGCCGCTCATGCAATTCCTGAGTTACTTCAAGGATGAAATTCTCATCACGCTTGGCACCTGCTCGACGGAAGCCGTGCTGCCGCGAATGATGGTGAAGCTTGAAAAACTGGGCTGCAAAAAATCGGTAGTGGGCATGGTGTTGCCAACGGGATACACCTTCAATGCGGACGGCACTTGCATCTACCTCACCATGGCCGCGATCTTTATCGCCCAGGCGACCAACACACCACTGACCTTTGTGGATCAGATGATTCTGCTCGGTGTATTCCTGCTGACTTCAAAAGGATCAGCGGGCGTGGCGGGTGCAGGGTTTGTAACACTGGCGGCAACGCTTACAACCATCCACTCCATTCCACTGGTAGGACTCGTTTTACTTCTTGGCATCGACCGGTTCCTGAACGAAGCGCGGGCCGTGACCAACCTGATCGGTAATGGCATCGGCACCATCGCCATTGCCAAGTGGGACAACTCGTTCGATGTCGAGGCCTGCGAGCGTGAGATCGCCGCCATGAAAGATGAAAAAAAGGCGCGCAAGGCACTGCTGGCGCAAAAGTAATCTCAAACGCGCCTCGTGCACGTTGTTCAAATACCGCATGCCCGGTTATGGGTCTGCGGTTTTAACGCCAATCGTTTTGTTCAGGCTTTCGGGGCTGCCAGCACACAGGCCGTCCATTACCAGGTTCATCAATCTGGCGATGCGCAAGCGCCATTGGCTTTGAGAATCCACTTGCCATATACCTGCGATGGCCAGAAAAAAGTCGTCGGCAGTAATCCCGCTACGGATTGTTCCGGCTCTTTCATTAGCCCTTAAAAGCAGCTCGGCAGCCGCCTGAACCGGCACGTATCCCGTCTGCCCTGGAAACTCATACACAGATGCAGCCTGTCGTATCGCGATGGCGAGACCCGCCTTGGTCATCGCATATTCAACAAGGCAGTCCATCCACTCCCGTAGTGCGTCTTTGGGTGGTTTGGTGGCGAGCAGCTGTTCTGCCAATGAAGCCACTTGCTGCATTTCGAACTGATAAACCTCGAATACCAGTTTCTCTCGGGTAGGGAAGTGGCGATAAAACGTGCCCTGCCCTACCCCGGCCTTCTTCGCAATTGTGCTCAGCGCAACCGCAGGATCAGCCGTCAACTCCACCACCGCGACTTCCAGTATCCGTTCCCGGTTTTTCCTGGCGTCAGAACGCATCACCAACTCGTCAGTCATGAGCAACGATTTTCCTTGTGCGTATTGCTAAACGGACAGTTGTCCGGTAATTTGCCGCAAGTGGACACCTGTCCGCTTACGCATCATTTCTGGAGTCTACTATGAACGGCACTGGCAATACGATTCTGGTTACCGGCGGCACCTCAGGCATCGGCCTTGGTCTGGCCCTCAGGCTTCACAAGGCGGGCAATAAAGTCATCATCGCGGGTCGTCGCAAGGCCCTGCTGGACAAGATCGTATCGGAACATCCAGGTATTGAATCAGTAGTGCTCGACGTCACCGATCCACACTCCATCCAGCACAGCAGCGAAGCGCTTGCGATCAGCCATCCGAATCTGAACGTTCTCATAAACAACGCGGGCATCATGCACTGGGAGGACCTGACCGATGCGAAGTACCTGAGCACCGCCGAAAATATCGTGACCACCAACCTGCTTGGCACGATTCGCATGGTGTATGCATTTACTCCGAATCTGCTCAAACAGCCCAGCGCGACAATCGTTAATGTCAGCTCGGCGTTGGCATTCGTTCCGTTGCCTGCGACACCGACCTACAGCGCAACCAAAGCGGCCGTTCACTCATTTACTCAAAGCCTTCGGGTGCAACTGGCGGACTCGCCGGTCGAGGTTATCGAGCTTGCACCGCCGGGCGTGCGTACCACATTGCTTGGCCAGGAAAATGACGAGCACGCAATGCCGCTGGAAGCGTTTCTGGATGAGATCTTCAAACTGCTCGATATCTCCCCAACCCCACAAGAACTTGTCGTGGAGCGCGCCAAGCCTTTGCGATTTGCTGAAGCAAACGGTTCACATGGCGAGGTGTTGAAGATGCTTGCGGGATACAAACCGCCGGCAGAATGACGTTAAACGCGTCGGTAGCCGTTGATGCCATCGCTGTCAGCAGATGGCATCGCAGCCACGGCAAGATCATCAGCGCGCTTTCAGATGAAGCATTGCGTAGTGTTCGTAGTGCCCGCATCCGTTCTTCACGACAGGGTCTTGAGACGTAATCGCCGCGATATCCTGATCATCCTCGATTTGATATAGCGAAACACCGTAGCTTCCGGCCGGATCGATCACCGGGCCGTGGGCTACGATCAATCCCTGCTCCAGCAACTCATTCAGATAACTGCCGTGCTGACTCATCCACTGACGCTCATCAGCCGTCAGGGTTGTCAAAAAATCTGCACGCGGCGGGATGTACTTGCAAAGGTAATATTTCATGCGTCAAGCCTCGTTGTTTGAGTGCTTATTAAAAATCAGAACGTTATGGGCGCTTTAAAGCTTTTTGCCCGAGGCAATGCTTTTGAATATGGCGTTCTCGAAAACGCTCGGCAGATAGTGCTGAAGGAACAAGATCATTCCGGCCATTTTTGCAACAGGATGGCTAAACGGTGGTTTTTTTGTAGCGATCACGTTGACGATTGCGTTCACAACGGCTTTTGGTGATTCTGCCTCGTCGATACCCTTCTGGGTGACCAGGTCTACTTTTTTACGGTAAAGATCGTAGTCGGCGATCTTGCCGCCCGTCGCCGAGTGGGCATTGCTCCCCAAATTAGTGTTGAACCACCCGGGTTCGATCACGCTGACATTGATATTGAATTGATTCAATTCAAAGCGCAAAGACTTGAAGTAGCCTTCCACAGCGTGTTTGGAGGCCGCGTAGTAAGACAGATTAGGTGGCCCTATCAACCCGACCATCGAGCTGACGGTAATAATTTGCCCATTTTTCTGCCGACGCATGTAAGGCAAGAGGGCGTTCGTCACTTTGACCGTGCCCCAGAAATTTGTCTCGAACTGCTGACGACCTGTTTCTATCGGTGTCTCTTCGGCAAGGCCGGTGACCATATAGCCCGCGTTATTGACCAATACGTCCAATCGGGTGATATGTTTAAAAAGCTCGTCAGTGAACGCCTGGACAGAGCTATCGTCATCGATGTCCAGGCGCAGTAGTTTGAACCGAACGCTGCCCGCGTATTTTTCAGGATAACGACTCGTGCCCACGACGTTGAAGCCTTGTTGATGCAGATGAGTAGCAAGCAGCAACCCGAAGCCCGATGAAGCACCTGTAATTAAAACTGTCTTTTTCATACGACTACCATGAGTGGAAGGAAAGGCGCAAACCTGTCTTGTTCTCGAAAGTGCTTGGGTAACTCTGCACCTCAGACAATGCATACAATGCTCGCCCAATGAACAGTTGGCACTCGCCTAACGCGCCAACCTGACCTCGAAACGCGCCAATTTTGTTCTGGCGTAACTGGCGTCATCCGCCGTTGTCGTGGCGTGATTGGCGACTTAAACTGGGCCCTTGCTGATTGAACCCGAACCTTTCCATGAGTGAAGTGAATGTCCCCTACTGGTAAACGCAGTTCGGCTCTGGACTACTCGGTCTGGCCGGGATGGCGGGTATTGATGCAGGATGCCGGACTGGCGACGGCGCCCGTCTTGCGCCGCGCGCAATTGCCGGGTGATTTGTTCACACGACAAAATGTTCGTCTGGACTCGGCACACTTCTTCAAGCTTTGGGAGGCGATCGAAGCCGAGGCTGCATCCATCAATGCGGACTTGCCGGCGCCTTTGCAAATTGCCAAGGTCATGTCTTCGGACTGGTTTGATCCAGAACTTTTTGCCGCGCTGTGCAGCGCCAACATGGCCGACGCCCTGGAGCGCATTGCCAAATACGTAAGGTTGATCGCGCCCATGGTCATTCGGGTCGTGCCGACCAAAGCGCACACCACCGTCACCATGGATTTTCTGGACGCCTGCGAACCGCCCACTGTGTTTCTGGCATTCAAGCTCGTGTTTTTTGTTCAATTGGCCAGACTGGCGACACGCAGTCCTGTGCAGCCCTTGCAGGTTAACTGGCCGTCGCCATCGACGCCCGGCCCGGACTTGCAGGCCTATCAAGCGTACTTCGGCATTCCCGTGACTCACGCGCCACAGGCCAGCCTGGTATTTGCAGCGGCGGACGTAGAGCGCCCGTTTCTGACGGAAAACCACAAGATGTGGTTGTTCTTCGAGCCCGGTCTGCGACAGCGATTGTCTGACCTGGACAGGACATCCGGAATGGTCGAGCGGGTACGCAGTGCGCTGCTTGAGTCTTTACCGGCAGGCGCGGTATCGATGCAGCAGATCAGCCGAAAACTGGGCGTCAGTACCCGCACTCTGCAGCGCAGGTTGCAGGATGAAGGGACGACGTTTCAGCAGACGCTCGATACGCTGCGCGATTCCCTGGCACGCCACTACCTGCGCAGCACAGCCATGTCGAGTGCGCAGATATCGTTTCTTCTGGGCTTCGAGGACGCCAATTCCTTTGCTCGCGCATTCCAGTCATGGACAGGCAGTACGCCGGGCAAGGTGAGGGCTGAAATGGATAACTCCCGTCATCCATCGACCGCGCGTTCAGGCGAATAAAACATCACGGCTGATACAGGACTGTGTTTTTGATTGACTGATGACGGTATGCAGGCGTTCGAGTTGAGCGATGACCGGGCGTGCAGGTCAATCTGCAAAATAGTTGGCTACCGTCTTCAGAAAATATTTATATATTTCCAACCTCGCAAGAAAAACCCGCAAACTTCATTTCGACGAACACCCAACGGCCACTCATGAAAACGCCTTGTCTATAGCAGACCGACATGAGTGGCACCTAATACCTCAACACATTAAGTGTTGAATCATAAAGTAAAGGACTACCATGAAAAAGATACTGATCAGCTTCGCAGTTACTACTTCCCTGATGGGAATATCCGCGGTCTCTCAGGCAATGGAAAACTGCCCTGCCGTCGCAAAAATCGAAAAGGTTTCTCCAGGTGTCTACCGTGCGAACGGTAACGATGGAGAATGGACCGGTATTCTTCAAGGGGCTGTGGCGAAAGAAATGCCCGTGCAGTCTTTTGAGATGGCGCTGGCCACTCAGGAAAATCCGGTCGGCCCTCAACGAATTCAATACTGCACGTACAACATTGCTGGTCGCGATACCGTCGACATGCGCTTTACCGCAACCAGTGGACAACATATCACTGTGAAAACCGAAGGCAGCGCCTGGAAAAAAGAAGAAGGGCCACTGGGTCTTATCTACAACGTGTGCGAAAAAACGTCCCCTGAAAACTGCACGTTCACGATTCTCAAGTAGTCCCCAACTGATAGGTAAAACTCTTCAACTGGCCCGCAAACGCCCGTTGAAGAGCCGCTCATGTCAGATCATGCAAATCCTTGCCCAGCGCAGGCATGACTTCGAAATGAGAAAACACCACTTTAAGCCCTCCCCGCTCCGGGCTGCAGCACATGGCCCCTACGGCATAACGCTCGCTCAGCGGGAATGCTGCCAGACGCAACAATGGCCAGCGCAGCCCGTCGCTGGAATGCTGAATGCGCATTACGCCCTTGGCGACAGTGACTCGCAGCCAGAGCCCTGATGAGGAGTCATCAAACACGCCCGTGGCCCAATCCGACTGCCCCCAGGTCAAAACACTGCCCAGCATCAGGGCGCCATCGCTGACCTCGACACCCGTTTTTACCCAGTTGCGCTCATCGACTCGCACCATCAGGCCCGCCTGGTCATACAGGGTCTTGAAATCGCCCTGCACATGCACTTGCGCGGTGAATTCACCCTTCACTGAAACACCTAGAAAATGGCCGGTGTCTCGACAGAAGCCATAATGCGTCTGCTGCCAGAAGTCAGTTTCGGGGTCTGTGATGACAGTCAGGCGCTGATCCGTCACGCTCCACTGCCTGGGTTCGTTCAACCAGATACCTTTTTCGAACATGCTGACTCCTGTGTGGCTGAATACTGAGGACAGGTTGCTGGCCAGATCGCCAGCAGCTGTTTTCGCACCGTTCAGAAATTCTACAGGGCAACACCACTCAGTGGCTGATCATCCACGGCCTGCCCGCAGTCTTGCCTTTGAGGGCGTGCGGGTTTGCCTTGGTCGGTTGCACCGCTTTGGCAGGCCCGCAACACCCACAGCCCTTTGGATGACGCTTGCTGTCCTGATACTCAGCCACGGTTTTAGGCGCATGGGCGCTGCGTTCGTTGGCGGCGATGGCGCTGCGGGTATTGCCCGCCATGGTCGCCAGACCGGGCGCTGACAATATCACCCGCATGCTGGAGACTTCGCAGACCGGGCAATCGCAAGGCAGCGCACTGTCGGCCATTGGGCGCAGGGCGGTGAAGTAGCCGCACTCGGGGCAATCGTATTCGTACATGGGCATACACAGTTCTCCGAAAAACATTCGTCGGCAACGCCGATACCGTCCGCTCATTCTGGTGAACGCCGCGCGCAGACAGACGTCACCAGAACGATCCCGGGCGGACGCTTACTTGTCCGGCGCAATCGGCAAGTCGATGCTGCCGTCGATAAAGCGGGTCGGGCCGTCGGCGTTCGGGTTGATATCGAACTTGAAGATCTCGGTCGGCAGCCAGAGCGTTGCGCAGGCATTGGGAATATCGACGATGCCGCTGATATGGCCCTGCACCGGCGCCGAACCCAGCAGCGCGTAGCCCTGCGCGGGCGAGTAGCCGAACTTGGTCATGTAGTTGATGGCGTTGAGGCACGCCTGTCGATAGGCGACGTTGACGTCCAGGTAGTGCTGCTGGCCTGATTCATCGACCGAGATGCCCTCAAAGATCAGGTACTTGTTGTAGGTCGGCACGATCGGGCTGGGTTTGAAGACCGGGTTCTTGATCCCGTACTTGGCCATGCCGCCTTTGATCAGCTCGACGCGCATGTGCACCCAGCCAGCCATTTCAATGGCACCGCAAAAGGTGATCTCGCCATCGCCCTGACTGAAGTGCAGATCGCCCACCGACAGACCGGCGCCGTCCACGTACACCGGAAAAAACACCTTGGAACCACGGGACAAATCCTTGATATCGCAGTTACCGCCATGTTCGCGGGGCGGCACGGTGCGCGCCCCGGTGGCAGCAGCCAGATCACGCTCGGGCCCGCCTTTCATCTTGCCCAGGTGCGCGGTTTTGGCGTGCGGCGGGTTGGCCAGCGGCGGGACGCGCCCAGGGTCGGTGTCGATCAATTCCTGCTCGCGACGGTTCCACTCGGCGAGCATCTTGTGGTCCGGCAGACAGCCGATCAGCCCCGGATGGATCAAACCGGCAAACTCGACACCGGGAATGTGCCGCGAACTGGTCATCATGCCCTTGAAGTCCCAGATCGCCTTCTGAGCCATCGGAAAGTGGTCGGTAAGAAACCCGCCGCCGTTCTGTCTGGAAAAGAAGCCGTTGAAGCCCCACTGCGAATCAGCCCGAGCGCCGATGTCCAGCAGGTCGACCACCAGCAGGTCGCCGGGCTCTGCACCGTGCACACCGACCGGGCCGGACAGGTAATGGACCGTCGAAAGATCGACGTCGCGTACATCGCTGGCATCGTCGTTGTTCTTGATAGCCCCGGCGGTCCAGTCGTAGGTTTCCAGAATAAAGTCTTCACCGGGCTTGACCCAGCACGCCATGGGAATATCCGGGTGCCAGCGGTTGTGGATCTGCTCGTTTTCAGTCACAGGCTGATTGAGGTCGACTTTGATCAGAACTTCGGTCATGGCGTATCTCCTTTCTGGGGAATGTGGCTTATCGCGGGCAAGCGGATGCCTTGGGCCTTGTGCGACAGACAACGCGCAGGCCCGCGATAACGGTGTTTCAAGTCATGAAGCGTGAGGTCAGGGTTTACACCGACAGGTAACGACTGATCGTCGCCTCATCGACATTGGCCCGGCTTTCCTCGACGACAAACCGGCCCTTCTCGATCACCAGAAACCGGTCGGCAATTTCCAGGGTGAACGACAGCACCTGCTCGGACACAACGATGGTCAGGTCATGCAGGGAACGAATCTCTTTGAGCGTGCGGGCGATGTCCTTGATGATCGACGGCTGAATGCCTTCGGTGGGCTCGTCCAGCAATAGAACCTTGGGCTTGGTCGCCAGTGCGCGGGCGATGGCCAATTGTTGTTGCTGCCCGCCGGACAGGTTGCCGCCGCGTCGCCCGCGCATGTCAAACAGCACTGGAAACAGCGCATAGAGGTCGTCTGGCACCTTGCCTTTGGCCGAGGCTGGCAAGCCAGTCTGGATATTTTCCAGTACCGTCATGGCCGGAAAGATCATTCGGCCCTGAGGCACATAGGCCATGCCATGCTCGACCCTGGCGTGGGTTTCCATCGCCGAGATGTCCACGCCGGCAACCGTCACCTGGCCACCCCACTGCGGCAATATGCCCATCAGGCTTTTGAACAGGGTGGTCTTACCCATACCATTGCGGCCCATCACCGCGACGATTTCCTGTTTCTCGACCTTCAAGTCCAGGTCATGAAGAATCTGGCTCTGACCGTAACCGCAAGCCAACTGGTTGATCGCAAACATGCTGTGCTCCTCAGTGGCCCAGATAGACTTCAATGACTTTCGGGTTCTTCTGCACCGACTCCATGCTGCCCTCGGCAAGCACCTTGCCCTGATGCAACACGGTGACCTTGTGCGCGATGCTTTTGACGAACTCCATGTCGTGCTCGATCACCAGCACCGAGCGGCCCTGGCTGATCCGCTTGAGCAGCTCGGCGGTTTGCGCGCGCTCACTGACGCTCATCCCGGCGACCGGTTCGTCGAGCATCAACAGCTCCGGGTCCTGCATCAGCAACATGCCGATTTCCAGCCACTGCTTCTGGCCGTGGGACAACAGCCCTGCCTGCTGGCGTAACAGATCACCGAGAAAAATTTCTGCAGCCACCTGATTCACCCGGCCCACCACTTCATCGGTACGCTGAAAAAACAGCGCGCCGAATACCGTGCGGCCTTTGGGGAAAGACATTTCCAGGTTCTCGAACACCGACAGGTTGTCGTAGATCGACGGGGTCTGGAACTTGCGCCCCACACCGGCACGCACAATGTCGTACTCCTTCATACGGGTGAGCTCACGGCCCTTGAACTCAATGCTGCCGCTGGTGGCGCGGGTCTTGCCGCAGATCAAATCGAGCACGGTGGTCTTGCCCGCACCATTGGGCCCGATGACTACGCGGACTTCGTTGCGGTCGATGTACAGATTGAGATCGTCCACCGCCTTGAAACCGTCGAAAGACACGGTCAGCCCTTCGATGGCAAGCACCGGCTTGGGCATGTGAAACGCGGTCGGCTGGCTCATGACTGAGTCTCCACGCTGCTTTTCACCGATGTGCTTTTTACGGGTGCGTGGCCAGCGCCGGGAATAGCAGGCGCGACCGGCTTGTCACTGCGTCTGAAGCGCCCCAGCCACTTGCGCCCGTGGCTTTCCCACAGACCCGCCAGGCCATCCGGGAAGTACATGACCACAGCGATAAACAACCCGCCCATCAAGTACAGCCAGAGCTCTGGAAAGGACTCCGAGAAGTAGGTTTTCCCGTAGTTGACCAGCAACGAGCCATACACCGCCCCCAGCAACGACATGCGTCCGCCGACTGCGGCAAATATCACCATCTCGATGGACGGCACGATGCCCACGAACGAGGGCGACATGAAACCCACCTGCAAAGCGAACATGGCCCCGCCGATGGCCGAGAAACCGGCCGCGACGCAGTAAACGAATATCTTGAAACCCGCCACGTCATAGCCCGAAAACCGTACGCGCTCTTCCTTGTCGCGCATGGCCATCAGCAGGCGACCGAGCTTGGAAGCCAGAATGAACTTGCCGATCAGGATGCAGCCCAGCAGCAGGCCCGCATTGACGAAATACAGAGCCAATTTGGCGCCATCGCTGCGGATGTCCCAGCCCAGCAACGTCTTGAGATCGGTAATACCGTTGATGCCTCCGGTCAGGCCCTGCTGGCCGATGATCAGCACCGTGAGAATCAGCGCAATTGCCTGGGTGACGATGGAGAAATACACATCGCCCACACGCCGCTTGAACAGCGCAGTGCCGATGATCCACGCGAGCAGCACGGGCACGGCAATCACGGCGAAGACGCTGAACGTGAAGCTGTGAAACGGCACCCACAACGCTGGCAGTTCGGTGATCTGGTTCCAGTCCATGAAGTCGGGAATACCCGGTGTTGACTGGATTTTCGTGCTCTGGGGGTCGCTGGCTTCCAGCTTGAGAAACATCGCCATGCAATACCCGCCCAGACCAAAAAACACGCCTTGGCCCAGGCTGAGAATTCCGCCATACCCCCAGCACAACACCAGGCCCACCGCGACAAAGGCATAGGTCAGGTATTTGCCGATCATGTTCAGACGAAAAGCGTCCAGGGTAAGCGGAAAGACCAGCAGAATCAGGGCCGCGAGGATCAGCAGGCCGATAACACCCTGTCGTCCGCCCATGAGTTTGTCTATTGCGTTCATCGGGCGACCTCTACTTGCGAACTTTGCTTGAGAACAACCCTTGCGGGCGCATCAGCAGAATCAGAATCACGGCAGACAGGGTCAGCACCTTGGCCATCGATCCACTCATGAAAAACTCGGCAATCGACTGCGTCTGGGCAATGGTGAACGCCGAAGCAATCGTGCCCAGCAGGCTTTGCGCACCGCCGAAGACCACCACCAGAAACGTGTCGACGATATACAGCGACCCGGCCGTCGGCCCGGTGGAGCCGATGGTGGTAAACGCCGCGCCCGCCACCCCCGCCACGCCGCAACCCAGCGCAAAGGTCATGCGGTCCACTTCGCGGGTGTTGATCCCCACGGCGCGGCTCATCACCCGGTTCTGCACCGTTGCCCGCACATGCAGGCCCCAGCGTGTGCGGTACAGCATGAGGAAGATGCAACCGGTCAGCAGCACGGTCAGCGCCATCACGAACAGGCCATTGCGCGGAATCTCGATGGTGTCGCTCAGGCTGACCGCGCCCATCAGCCACTCGGGCGGGTTGGCGCTGACTTCCCGGGCACCGAAGATCGAACGCAGCGCTTGTTGCATTACCAGCGACAAACCCCAGGTCGCCAACAATGTGTCCAGCGGCCGGTGATAGAGACGGCTGATCATCACCCGCTCGACCAGCCAGCCAATCGAGCCCGCCACTACGAACGACAGCGCAATGGCGAAGAAAAAGTAGTAAGGCTGCATAGACGGCATATAGGTCTGCACCAGCGTCGACAGCACATAGGTGGTGTACGCGCCGACGGTCAGAAACTCGCCGTGGGCCATGTTGATCACGCCCATCTGGCCGAAAATGATTGCCAGCCCGAGCGCCATGAGCAGCAGCACGCAGAACACCGAAAGCCCGTTGAACCCTTGCATGGCGGCGATAGCACCGAACTCAGATAGCCATTGCATGGTGATGGTCCCCGAATGAAGAGAAAAGCAGGCGAAACACCGTCAGGGTGGGAGCCGACTGCCTCCCACCCTGCGCGGTGCTTACTGGTAGCCTTTCGGGAAAGGGTTGGGCTCGATCAGGTCAGATTCGTAGATCACCTTGAACTGGCCATTGGCTTGAACCTCACCGATGCGCGTCTTGCTCCACAGGTGATGGTTTTCGTGAACTTTCACGTAGCCTTCAGGCGCCGTCTTGAGCTCGATACCCGGGGATGCCGCGACCACCTTGTCGACATCAAAGCTGCCGGCTTTCTCGACTGCGGCTTTCCACAACCATGGGCCGAGGTAGGCAGCCTGGGTCACGTCGCCCATCACCGAATCCTTGCCGTATTTGGCCTTGAACGCGTCAACAAAGGCTTTGTTGTTGGGGTTGTCGAGGCTCTGGAAGTACTTCATGGAGGCGTAGAAACCTTCCATGTTTTCGCCGCCGATGCCGAGCAGTTCGTCTTCGGTGACCGACAAGGTCAGCAGGTTCTGTTTGGTGGACGTCACACCTGCAGCCTTGAGCTGTTTGTAGAACGCTACGTTGGAGCCACCGACCACGGCGGCGAACACCACATCCGGTTTCTTCAGCTTGACCTTGTTGATCAGCGAGCCGAACTGGGTGTTGCCCAGCGGGTAATAATCCTCGCCGACCACGGTGCCATGCAGAACGTTTTCAATGTGCTTGCGAGCGATCTTCATCGAGGTACGCGGCCAGATGTAATCCGAGCCGATCAGGTAAAACGTCTTGGCGCCCTTCTCTTTGGCAATCCAGTCCAGGCCCGCAAGAATCTGCTGGGTCGCTTCCTGGCCGGTATAAATCACGTTTTTGGATTGCTCCAGGCCTTCATAGAACGTCGGGTAGTACAAAAGCCCGTTTTCCTTCTCGAACACCGGCAGCACGGCTTTGCGCGAGGCCGATGTCCAGCAGCCAAACACCGCCGCTACCTTGTCGCCGACCAGCAGCTTTCTGGCTTTTTCGGCAAAGGTCGGCCAATCGGACGCACCATCCTCCTGCACCACTTTGATCTGCCGACCGAGAATGCCGCCCGATGCGTTGATCTGCTCGATCGCCAGGCGCTCGGCTTGAATCGAACCGGTCTCAGAGATCGCCATCGTGCCGGTGGCCGAGTGCAACTGACCGACAGTGACTTCGGTCGCGGTAACCGCAAGGCCAGTGGTGTTGGCGTCGGCGGCGATGGCTGCCTGACCGAAAATACTGGCGGCAATCAGCGACAGCGCCGCCGTGCCCAAGGCCAGCCGTCGGGGGAGTGAGCGCTTGGTGCTTGTCAGGGATGTGTCCATGGTGCGGCTCCTGTGCGAGTGAGTCCTGACTGACGCTCTGTTGGCGTCTGGTCACGAGGTGGGCTCAGCATGAAGCGGCGTGCACGATGCGGGTATACGCAGCATGACGTAGTCGCATACGTCATTTGACTTACCGCCAGCGGGCGGATTTGCAGGCATGATTGCGCACCTGCGCAAGCCGCGGGCATGGATATTGCTGGCTTTTGTTGTACAGCGTTTGTTTTATCAGGGAGCTTCGAACGACCTATTACCCCTCCTCTGGAGACGTACCGTGCGACCTTCAGGCTCTCAGCGCATCATAAAAATTCGACGCGACTACAACCGCCTGGTCGCCGACGAAACAATGGAAGACTACGCGCTCAGGTTCACGCCCAAATCGTTTCGCAAATGGTCGGAATGGCGCATTTCGAACACGGCCGTTGGTGCCGTGTCCTTTTTGGCACTCGAGGCCATCGGCGGCGCGCTGGTGATCAGCTACGGGTTCACCAATACCCTCTGGGCAATCCTCGCCACTGCACTGGTGATCTTCCTGACCGGCCTGCCAATCAGCTACTACGCGGCGCGCTATGGCGTCGACATGGACCTGCTGACCCGTGGCGCAGGGTTCGGCTACATCGGCTCGACCATCACGTCGCTGATCTACGCCAGCTTCACCTTTCTGTTCTTCGCCCTTGAAGCGGCAATCATGGCCCTGGCGCTGGAGCTTTACTTCCACATTCCGATTGCGCTGGCCTACATCATTTGCTCAATCATCGTCATCCCGCTGGCGGTTTACGGCGTCACCCTGATCAGCCGCTTGCAGATGTGGTCGCAACCGTTGTGGCTGACGCTGCTGCTGGTGCCCTATGTGTTCGTGATCTGGAAAAACCCCGATGCCCTCGGCGACTGGCTGAGTTTCTCCGGGCGCGAAGGTGAAGGCGGCACCTTTGACCTGTTGTTTTTCGGTGCGGCGTTCAGCGTCGCGCTGTCGTTGGTGACGCAGATCGGCGAGCAGGTCGACTACCTGCGCTTTCTCCCGGAAAAGACCCGGCACAACCGCAAACGCTGGTGGGCCGCATTGCTCATGGCAGGGCCTGGCTGGATCATCCCCGGCGCGCTGAAAATCATGGCCGGGGCCTTCCTGGCTTTTCTCGCCCTGCAACATGAAGTGCCCGTTGAGCGCGCCGCCGAGCCGACGCAGATGTACCTGGTCGCCTTCCGGTACGTGTTCAGTTCCCCCGAGTGGGCGCTGGCGGCCATGACCCTGTTCGTAATCATTTCCCAGATCAAGATCAACATGACCAATGCCTACGCAGGCTCGCTGGCCTGGTCGAACTTTTTTGTCCGCGTCACCCACAGCCACCCGGGGCGTGTGGTCTGGCTGGTCTTCAACGTGGCCATCGCGCTGGTGCTGATGGAGCTCGGCGTGTTCGATGCCATCGAGCAGGTGCTGGGGCTGTATGCCAACGTCGCCATTGCCTGGATTGGTGCGCTGGTCGCTGATCTGGTCATCAACAAGCCTATGGGCTGGTCGCCGAAACACATCGAGTTCAAGCGCGCGCACCTTTACGACATCAACCCCGTGGGCGTCGGTGCCATGTCGATTGCCTCACTGGTGTCGTTCTGCGCCCACTTCGGGCTGTTCGGTGCCATTGCTCAAGCCGCACCGCCCTTGATTTCGCTGGCCATCGCGCTGGTCACCGCCCCGCTGCTCGCCTGGCTGACCGACGGCAAGTACTACATCGCCCGCACCAGCTCCGACACCCTGCTCTACCCGCAAGGACGGCAGGAATCATTGCTGTGCGGCCTGTGCAACAACGCCTTTGAAACGCCCGACATGGCCTACTGCCCGGCCTATCGAACGCCCATCTGTTCGCTGTGTTGCTCACTGGATGCGCGTTGCGGGGACCAGTGCAAACCACGGGCGCGGCTGTCCATGCAGTTCGAGGACCTGATCGGCAAGGTACTGCCACGCTTTCCGCGCCACTACCTGCACACCCGGCTGGCGCAATACCTGGGCCTGTTGACCATCCTGGTGGCGGGCTCGTCGGGAGCACTTGCGTTGATCTACAACCAGGTCGCCCATGGCCTGATCGACCAATCGCCAGAGGCCCATCACCTGTTGATGCTGGCCTTCCTGAAAGCGTTTTTGACCGTCTGCGTGTTCGCCGGGGTCCTCGCCTGGTGGGTGGTGCTGACCCGAGAAAGCCGCCGGGTGGCGCAGGAAGAGTCCGAGCGCCAAACCTCCCTGCTCATACAGGAAATCGACGCCCACGAAAAAACCGACCAGGCGCTGCAAAAAGCCAAGGAAGCTTCGGAGGCCGCCAACGCAGCGAAAAGTCGCTACATCACCGGGCTGTCCCATGAACTTCGCACGCCCCTGAACAGCATTCTGGGCTTCACGCAGATTCTGCAACGCGACACAACGACCCCGCCCCATCATCAGGACCCGCTGGCAACCATCATGCGCAGCAGTTCGCACTTGCTGTCGCTGATCAACGGGTTACTGGACGTGGCCAAGATCGAGGCCGGAAAACTGAAGCTTGAGCCCACCGAGATTCTGTTTCAGGAATTCCTCCACGACCTGGAAAAGATGTTCGCCGGCACCGCTCAGGAAAAAAACCTTGGTTTCCGCCTGGAGCTGGAGGGCCGCATGCCTATGGTGGTGCGCGGTGACGAGAAACGGGTACGGCAGATCCTGATCAACCTGCTGGGCAATGCCGTGAATTTCACCGACAGCGGCGAAGTGGTGTTACGGGTCAGTTATCGCCGCGAGACCGCCATTTTCGACATCGTCGACAGCGGCATAGGCATTGCCCCGGAGCAAATTGAACGGATCTTCCAGCCCTTCGAGCGTGGCGGTCAGACGCGCCATGACAACGGCGTCGGCCTGGGCCTGACCATCACCCGCATGCTGACCGCGTTGATGGGCGGCGCGCTGTCGGTTTCCAGCACGCCGGGCGAAGGCACGCACTTCAAGGTGCGCCTGTTTCTGTCGGAAGTGCGGGTGCCCAAGGCGGTGATCGACGTCAATCATGACGTGGTCGGCTATGACGGCGAGCGGCGTCTGGTACTGGTGGTCGACGACCACATCGAGCACCGCAAGGTCATCAGCGGCATGCTCGAACCGCTGGGCTTCACCGTCGCCCAGGCCGAAAACGGTATGGAAGCAGTTCGCCAGGTGTCCCTGCTGCACCCGGACCTGATCCTGATGGACCTGTCCATGCCGGACATGGACGGCTGGGCCACCCTGCGCATGATCCGTCGCAACGCACGCTCGAACGCGCCGGTCATCGTGCTGTCGGCCAACGCCAATGCAAGCACCGACGACGACATCGGCCACGACTACCTGTCCAAACCCGTGCACCTGCGCGACCTGCTGGATCGCCTCAAACATCACCTTAACCTCAACTGGCAACATCGCTCCCGCACTGCCAGCGAAACAAAAACCCCGTGGATCCTGCCGCCGCGCGAAGACCTTGAAGACCTGTACACCCTGTGCGGTCTGGGGTACGTACGCGGTATCCAGAACAAACTGGACGCCATTGAAACCAGCAACATCGCGAGCGGCAGTTTCGTCACCGACCTGCGCGCGCTGGCCAAAGGTTTTCGTCTGGATGAACTCAGCCTGCACCTCAAGGAGATGCTTGATGAACGCCCTTAGCCAACCCAGCGACAAAGGCGTCATCCTGATCGTTGACGACACCCCGGACAACCTTGCGCTGCTCTCCGATGCGCTGGACGAAGCGGGCTACATGGTCATGGTGGCACTTGACGGCACCAGCGCCCTGCTGCGCATCCAGCGCCGCCGCCCGGACCTGATCCTGCTCGACGCCATGATGCCGGGAATGGACGGCTTCGAGACCTGCCGGCAAATCAAGCAACAGCCCGACGCCTCGAACATCCCGGTACTGTTCATGACCGCCCTGACCGACAGCGAACACGTCGTCGAAGGCTTCGAAGCCGGCGCGATCGACTACGTGATCAAACCCATCCAGTGCAACGAAATGATCGCCAGAGTCGCCTCCCACCTGCGCACCGCGCGCACCCTGCAATCCGCCCGCAGCACCTCGCAACCACCCGGCATCAACGACGCCGCCGCCTACACCCACCTCTCCAGCAGCTTTCAACTGACCGAACGCGAAGTCGACGTGCTTCGCTGGGTAGCGTGCGGCAAGACCAACAAGGACATTGCCGATATTTTGCAGTTGAGCCCCAGGACGGTTAACAAACATCTGGAGCATATTTATGTGAAGTTGGGGGTGGAGACGCGGACGGCGGCGACGTCGGTTGCGTTGGCGGCGATGGCAAGGGTGTAGGTGGGTTGGTGCTTTCCACCTGCGTATCGGCCATGGTCTCGGTTTTGACCAGGCGGTTTTCGCAGTCGTAGGTGAAGGTTTGCCAGCGCACGATGCCGACGGCTTTTTCGATCAGGTTGCCCCAGGCATCGTATTTGTATTCGTGGTTGCGCCACTGTTTGAGGCGGTTGTCTTTGACGTGGTCAAAGCGGCTGGTGTTGAAGTTCAGGCGGTTGGCCGCTGCGTCGTAGCGGAACTCTTCGCCATCGACGATCAAGCCGTTGTTGCGCGCCAGCAACTGGCCGTTGGCTTCGTATTCGTAGCGGGTTTCGCCGCGCAGTTTGTCGAGGGTGCGGCTCAGTTCGCCGGCCGGGTCGTATTCGTAACGGCGGTGGATGGAGTTGTAGGCGTGTTCGACGTATCGCTCGGGCTTGATGAGCGGGTTCTGGATCTGCGACAGCTTTTCAGCAGGCAGGGTCGTGGCGTACTGCCAGGCCTTGCGGCCCATGCTGTCGTAGCCGAAGCAACTGGTGAGTTTGCCCTGCGTGCGGTAGATCTCGCGGTGCAGGTCGTCGCGCTCCATGTCGCTGATCAACTGGCCATCAAGATTCAACTGATGCAGGTGGCCGCTGCCGTAATACAGATGGTTCAGGTGCTGGCCGGTGGGAAGCGTCAGCGTGGTCAGGTTGCTCAGCGGATCGTAGTCGTAGGTCAGCGCGCCTTGTGGCGTGGTCTCTTTCGTCAGGCGGCCCAGCAGGTCGTAGGTAAATTCCAGTTTCTCGGCGGTGACGCCGAGTTTTCTGCCGGTGTCGGTCTGTTTGCGCTGAATCGACAGCAGCCGGTCGCCGTCGTCGTATTCGTAGTCCTGACGCGCATCGTCGTTGAGTTTGGCCAGCAGGCGCCCAATCGGGTCGCGCTCAAGAAAGGTGCTGCGGCTTGGCTGTTCGCCTTTGTCGCCGTAGCCGATTTCCTCGACCTGAGTCAGGTGGCCGCCGAGGTTGTAGCTGAAACGGCGGGTGAGGTTGTCGATGCGCTTTTCTTCGATCAGGCGGTCGGAGTTGTCGTAGGCGAAGTTGTAGGTGGCATCGTTTTCGTTGGTCAGGGCGACGAGGCGGATGGCCTTGTCGTACTGGTAGGCAACGGCTTTGCCCTTGGCGTCTTCACGTCGGGTCGGCAAACCACGGGCATTGCGTGACAGCCGGGTGATCTGGCCTTTGCCATTGGTGTGCGAAACGACCTGACCCAGCGCGTTGTAGGCAAAGGACTCAACGCTGCCGTCCGGGTGGTTGATGCGCAGCACTTCGCCGTCGGGTTTGCGCTCCAGCGTGGTGGTGGTGTTCAGCGCATCGGTCACGGCAATCAGGTGGCCGCGATCGTCATAGCGGTAGTGGGTGTCTTTGCCTGAGCAGTCCTGGAAGCGCACCACTTGTGCCAGGCTGTTCCACCACAGGTACTTGGACTTGTAGGTCGCATCGATGATGGTGTGTGGCAGGCCATCTTCGCTGTTGAGGTATTCGGTCTTGTGGCCAAGCGCGTCGGTCTCGATCAGCAGATTGCCTCGGGAGTCGTAGCGGGCCTTCCACGTGCTGCCGTCGGGGTAGGTTGTCTGGGTCACCAGCGTGGTCGCCAGATGATGTTTGTAGGTGATCTTGCGCCCGAGCGGGTCGGTTTCTTCAACCAGCCGCGAGAGGTGGTCGTATTTGAAGGTCAGCGTGTTGTCATCGGGCAATACCAGCCCCGTTATATTGCCGTTTTCGTCGATATCGATGGTGTAGTGTTCGCCACCGTAATCACGGCCGGAAGTGACTCGACGGTCTTCGTTGTAATGAACTTCCAGTTCACGGCCCAGCACATCGACGGCCCACGAGGTGCGCTGTTTAAAGTCATACCGGTAATGGTAATGCTCGCCATCGCTGGTCCAGTGTTCGACCACGCGGGGCTGGCCGTCGATGGTTTCCCAACGGTAGTAACAGTTCAGGCCCAGTGCATTGCTGTGGCGGGTCATCACGCCGTCGGTGTAAGAGAAGCTGCGAATGGAATCGCCATTGCGGTTATAGACGTCACTGAGCTGGCCGTTGTCGTCGTAGTGGTAACGCGCGAGGGTTTCAACAGCTTCCTTGTTGACGATGCGCTTCACCGACGTCAGCCGTCCCAGCGGGTGCTCGTACTGCAAGTGCACATGCACATTACCGGTGGCGCTGATGTCGGTCAGGGTGCCTTCCTCGGTACGGCTGAAATGCAGGTAATGACCGAGTGCATTTTCGATGCGTTGCAGCGGAACAGGCTTGCTGTCGTTCGGCACTTCGCCGAAGTAGAAGAAGATGTTGTCCTGAGTCTGCAGCATGTAGTGGCCGCCTTGCGTGCGGACCAGGTGCATCTGCTCGTAAGGGTTGTAGATACTGTGACCGGGCTCGACATTGACGAAGGGCACACTGCGCCCCTGATTGTCGATGAGGTAAACAAAGCTGCCATTTCGGCGCAGGCTCTGCTCCCAGGGCAGCACCCAGCCTTTGCCCAGGACGCTGTCGACATTCAGGTCGCTGGCGTAAAAGCGCGACCATTCAATGGGCATCAGTCCCGGCAGTGCAAAGTCGGTTTCACCCTCTTCAAGCAATAACTTTCGTCCGCTGGTGAGGTCGACGGGGTTGCCGCTGAAGCCGCCGATCACCCCGTTTATTGCAGGCCCGGCAACAAAACGTCCGAACAGGTAGGAGCCACCCGCCAGGGCGGCAACTTTCAAGGCGCAAGGGGCAACGGCTTTAAGCCCCTGTGCAAGCCCCTTGGTCAACATGGGTAGCCCGGCACGCCCCATGGAGGCAACGATGATGGCGATATCGACGGCAACGCGAAGCGCTTCAGGAACTTCCTCGTTCACTTTCAGATAGCGCTTTGTACCACCGCCAATAAAAACGTTATTGGACCCGGTGCCGATTTTTGCACCGCAGGTGACCTTGTCACCCTTGCGCGCAGCGGGATGGCCGTTGATGAAAACGTTGGTAGAGCCGTCGGCAATCAAAATGGGCGCAGGGTGATTTTCGCACTTAGCGGTAGTTTGAGTGGCCAGAGCCGCATTACGGCCATTGATAAAGACGTTGGGCGAACATCCCGTCTGCATGATATCGCCTGCCGGCGTCGTTCGCGCTGCCCCCCAGCTTTCACCCATCGCCGGCGCCGCCCCCGCACCGATGGATAACACTACGCCCAGAAGAATGGCACCGAGTCCTGCGGTGCAGACAATCAGGGCTGCGCCAGCCACGGCCATCGCGATGCCAATGACAGCGCCCGCCAGAAGCCCACCCAATGCGCCAGTGTGCTCAATTCCATCGTGCAACCGGGCAGCTTCAAACATAGCGCCGCCCCCTCTGCCCAGTCATGGCAAAGCTATCGGTGAGCCAACCCGAAAGCTTGATGGAGTCATGCGGCGGTTGATAGTCCATGTACGTTGTCTGTCCTTGAACGCTATTGATTCACGGCCGATCTGCCTTAGACCCACTTCGTCTTCATAAGGCGAACTGTACACAGTGGCCCGCTGAATTTCTGCGACACAGTTCGAAAAAGATACAACAATCGCATCGTGCCTACTCGAAAAAATGCCATTTCCTACGCGTGAAGTTCTGACCGCTTTGCCCGATCAACAAAGCGTGATGCTGGACAACCCCAGATTGACCCAACTGCAACGGCCATGCACATCGCTGGACGTACGACACTGGCGCAGTGTCCTGAAACGCATCAACCGCATGCGTTCTGCCGCCTGACACCGGACCAACAGCGTTGACACCCCGACCGCCAAAAAACATGATGCATCCAACCTCAAAAACCGGAACGCACTCATGGGCGACAAGAAAAAGCTGTTGCTGACTGGCGCAAGCCGGGGGATTGGTCATGCCACGGTCAAGCATTTCAATGCCGCAGGCTGGGAAGTGTTCACCGCGTCCAGGCAGAACTGGGTGGATGACTGTCCGTGGGCGGAGGGGCTACTCAATCATATCCATCTGGACCTGGAAGACATCGACAGCGTCAGTGCCAGCATGGCAGCGATCAAGGACAAGCTCGGCGGGCGTCTGGATGCGCTGGTGAACAATGCGGGCGTTTCGCCGAAGACGCCGGAAGGCGGTCGCATGGGTGTGCTGGAGTCGGATTACAGCACCTGGATCAAGGTCTTCAACGTCAACCTGTTCTCCACCGCACTGCTGGCGCGCGGGCTGTTTGATGAGTTGAAGGCCGCCAAGGGCAGCATCATCAATGTCACCTCGATTGCAGGCTCCAAAGTGCACCCTTTTGCCGGTGTCGCTTACGCCACGTCCAAGGCCGCGCTTTCCGCTTTGACCCGCGAGATGGCCTTCGATTTCGGCCCGCACGGAGTCAGGGTCAACGCCATTGCGCCGGGCGAGATCGACACCTCGATCCTGTCGCCCGGCACAGCGGAAATCGTCGAGCGGCTGGTGCCGATGCACCGCCTGGGCAAGCCCGAGGAAGTGGCCTCATTGATCTATTTTTTGTGCACCGCTGGTGCTTCTTATGTGAATGGCGCAGAAATTCACGTCAACGGCGGTCAGCACGTCTGATTCAACGGGTGCCTGGCACGTTTGCCGGCACCCGCCGCACGCCTAACCGGCTGATCCACACCGAAGCGACAATCACCCCGCCGCCAATCAGCAAACGAGTGAAGTCTTCGTGCTGGTTCCAGATCAGCAGGTTGATCAGCAGCCCCAATGGCACATGCAGGTTGTTCATGACGGCCAGGGTGCCGCCATTGACGCTACACGCGCCTTTGTTCCACCAGTACATGCCCAGCGCTGTCGAACACAGGCCGAGGAACAGCAGCACGATCCATTGGGTCGGTGCTTCGGGCAGATGTTGCGGGTTGCCGAACATCAGGAACGCGGGCAGCACCACGGCCAGCGCACCCAGATAAAAGTAGCCGAAACGTCGGTAATGCGGCAGGTCGCTGGGGTGGCGCGCCACCAGATGTTTGTACAGCACCTGCCCGGCAGCGTAGGTGAAGTTGGCCACTTGCAGCAGCAGGAAGCCGCCGAGAAAATCGCCGTCCAGGCCGTCGTAACGAATCACGCCTGCGCCCAGCACAGCGACCAGCGCCGCCAGCAAGGCCCAAGGATTGAAGCGCCGGTTGAGTGCGTCTTCGATCAAGGTGACGTGCAGCGGCGTGAGGATGGTGAACAGCAGCACTTCCGGCACCGTCAGCACCCGAAAGCTCAGGTACAGGCAGACGTAGGTAACGCCGAACTGCAAGGCGCCGATCAGCAGCATGCCGCGCATGAATCGCGGCTCGACCTGACGCCAGCGGGTCAGTGGAATGAACACCAGACCGGCCAGCACCACACGGATCAGCACGGCAAAGTAACTGTCAACGTGCCCCGCCAGATAGACACCGATCAGGCTGAATGAAAACGCCTGAATCAGTGTGACGAAAAGTAGATAACCCATGCCCGCCCCCGTTTTTGAAGGGCGCGACCATAGCGGTTTGCGCAACCTGCTGTCCACCGACAGACCACTGACGGGCCATTGCTTTTTGACGCCAACCCGGCGGCGCGACCTGCGTTACCCGTCACAATTATGACAGACGCATTATTGACGCATATGTCGTCTCTTTCGACGAAAATATAGCCTATATCACGCAACTTTTCCTGAATAAGGGGTCTTACACCGGGGCGCTGCAATATTGACTTCATTACCTAAAATCTTCGTCGCCTGGAGTAACGCTATGATATTCAACACAAAAGATTTTGGAGCTTTGGGCGACGGCGTCACGAACGATACAGCAGCAATTCAGGCTACGATCGATGCGGCCGCAGCGGCGGGGGGTGGTGAAGTGGTTCTGGCGGCAGGGACCTACATCGTGTCCGGTGGCGAAGAGCCTTCCGATGGCTGCCTGATGCTCAAGAGCAACGTCACCCTGTCAGGTGCCGGCATGGGCGAGACGATCATCAAACTCGCGGACGGCTCGGACACCAAAGTCACCGGCATCGTCCGCTCGGCCTACGGTGAAGAAACCCACGACTTCGGCATGAACAACCTCACGCTGGACGGTAATCGGGACGCCACCACCGGCAAGGTGGACGGCTGGTTCAACGGGTACATTCCGGGCTCTGACGGCAAGGACTCGAACGTCACCCTGGACAGCGTCGAAATCAAGGATTGCTCGGGATACGGGTTCGACCCGCACGAGCAGACCGTCAATATGGTGATCAAGAACAGCGTGTCCCACGGCAACGGCCTGGACGGCTTCGTGGCCGATTACCTGAGCGACAGCGTGTTCGAGAACAACGTCGCGTATAACAACGATCGTCACGGCTTCAACGTGGTGACCAGCACCCACGACTTCACCCTGAGCAACAATATCGCCTACGGCAATGGCAGCACCGGCATCGTGGTGCAGCGCGGCAGCGAAAACATTCCTTCCCCCGCCAACATCACCATCACCGGCGGCGCGGTCTATGGCAACGGTGCCGAAGGCGTGCTGATCAAGCTGTCCAGCCAGGTGTCGGTCAGCGGCCTGGACATTCACGACAACGGCAGCGCGGGCGTGCGCATTTATGGCAGTTCCGCGGTGGATGTCTTTGATAACACGCTGAGCAACAACTCCCTCGGCGCACCGGTGCCGGAGATCATCATTCAGTCCTATGACGACACCACTGGTGTCTCCGGCAAGTACTTCAACGGCAGTGACAACCTGATCCGTGGCAACCTGATCACCGGCAGCGACAACTCTACCTACGGCGTGGCCGAGCGCAACGAAGACGGCACCGATCGCAACAGCATCGTCGGCAATACCATCAGCCACACCAGTAAAGGCCTGACGCTGGTTTACGGTGATGGCAGCTTTGCGGGCGATGCGTTCCCGCTGGTCACCGTGCTGGGCACAGAGGCCAACGACGTTATTACCGGCGGTGCGGCACACGAGCTGATCTTCGGTCTGGCGGGCAAAGACACGCTCAACGGCGGCACGGGCGACGACATTCTGGTCGGCGGTGCCGGGGCCGACAAGCTGAACGGCGGCGCGGGTGCCGATACCTTTCGCTTCGATCAACTGACCGACAGCTATCGCACGGCGACCACCAGCGCTACCGACCTGCTCACTGACTTCAACGTCAGCCAGGACCGCATCGATCTGGCGAACCTGGGCTTCACCGGGCTGGGCAGCGGCAAGAATGGCACGCTGAATATCAGCTACAACGCCACCTTGGACCGCACCTATGTCAAGTCTCTGGACGTCGATGCAAGCGGCAACCGGTTCGAGCTGGGCCTGACCGGCAACCTGAAAGATACACTCAATGCCAGTCACTTCATCTTCCAGCGCGTGACGGAAGGCACCGCAGGTGGCGATACCCTGACCGGTACTGCGGGCAACGATGTCATCAACGGCAATGCCGGCGTGGACCGCATCGATGGCGGCGCGGGGGCAGACACGATCAATGGCGGTGCCGATGCCGACACACTGACCGGGGGCGCAGGTGCCGACGTTTTCGTCTACAGCTCGCGCCTGGACAGCTACCGCAATTACACCGCTGGCGGGCCGAAGCAGAGCGACACCATCGTTGACTTCAACGTCGCCGAAGACCGCATCGACCTTTCCGCCATTGGCCTGCGCGGGCCGGGCGATGGCAGCGCGAACACCCTTTACCTGTCGCTGAACGGCGATGGCAGCAAAACCTACGTCAAGACCAATGCGGTTGACACCACCGGCAATCGTTTCGAGATCGCCCTGGAAGGCAATCTGCTCGACAAACTCGGCGCGTCCAACTTCATCTTCTCCAGCGCATCGGCCACCAATCAGGCACCGGTGCTCAACACGCCGCTGATGGACCAGATAGTTACCGAACTGAAACCGTTCTCGTACGCCGTGCAGCCTGGTAGTTTCAGCGACCCGGACAGCACCGCGCTGACCTACAGCGCGACACTGGCAGATAACAGCGCCCTGCCCGACTGGCTGAAATTCGACAGCAAGACCCTGACATTCAGCGGCACACCAGGTGGCACAGCTTCAGGGCTCTATTCCGTGCTGCTGACAGCCAGCGACGCGACAGGCGCTTCGGTGGCGGACAGCTTCGCGATCAATGTGGGCAACGTCGCACCGGGCATCATCACCGGCACCGAAAGCGCCGAAGCGCTTTATGGCACCGAGGGTAACGACACATTGCTGGGCCTGGGTGGCGACGACACCTTGCGCGGCGATACCGGCGCCGACGTGCTCAACGGCGGAGCGGGCCGCGACGCTTTGTATGGCGGCGCCGATACTGACACGTTCGTCTACAGCACGCTCACCGACAGCTACCGTGACTACGACGCAAGCGGGCTGACCGCGACGGACACAATCTTCGATTTCACCCCCGGTCAGGACAAGATCGACGTCTCCGCCTTGGGCTTTCTGGGGCTGGGCAACGGAGAAAACCACACGCTGTACATGACGCTCAACGAGGCGGGCGACAAGACCTACGTCAAATCCGCTACTTCCGATGTCGAAGGCAATCGCTTTGAAATCGCCTTGAGCGGCAACCTGATCAACACCCTGACTGACGCAGACTTTGTGTTTGGCCAACGTGAGTCTCAGGAGATTCTTTATTTGCCGACGCTGGGCCAGTCCAACGCGCGCCTGCTGCGCATGACCGAGGACGACAACCAGTCCGGCACCTCGGAAATGGCCAAGGACCTGACCCGCTATACCGATTACGACGTGCGCAGCCAGTTCAACGACGCCAACGGTGATGCCATCGACCTGGCGGTAGGCGGCAGCACCGTCGTCGGTTACTCGACCGGCACCCCGGAAGAGCAGCGTATTTCCTGGTGGCTGACCGATACCGATCAACCTGGCCAGGCGCTGCTGCGTGCCACCGAGCTGCTTAAGGCGCAACTGGCGTCGTTGACGGCCATCGACAAAGTCACCACCGGCATTATCTGGGGTCAGGGCGAAGAAGCCGCTCAGGAAATAGCCCGGGCCACTGATAAACAAGCTGCGGCCGACCTGTACAAGGCATCGACCCTTAAGGTGTTCGACTACTTGCACGCGCAGATAGGCGACTTCACGGTGTACCTGGCAGAAACCGGCCATTACCAGGCACAGGCAGCCGAAGCACGCGGCTACCCTCAGGAAAAAATCAACGCCATTGTCGAAGGTGCGGGTTATGTCCGCGCCGCTCAGGAAGCCATCGCCAGCGAACGCAGCGACATCAAACTGGCGGTTGACTACACCGACCTGCCCTTGCGTTACGAGGTCAACTCGCTGGTTTACCCGGATGACGTCTGGCACCTGCATGAAGAGTCGGCAGAGATCGTCGGTCAGCGACTGGCCGACTTCATTGCCGACGACCTGGGTTTCAGGGGCAACGCCAGTGACAACAATGACCCGGCGGCCATTTTTGCGGGCGGCCAGAACGAAGGTGGCAACATTTTCGGCACCAGTGACGATGACACGCTGATCGGCAGCGCCGGCAACGACATACTGGACGGCGATCAGGGTGCAGACCAGATGACGGGAGGCGATGGCAACGACATCTATGTGGTCGACAACTCGCTGGATACCGTCACCGAGAGCAATGACTCGCCGTCGCAGGTCGATACCGTGGTGTCGTCTGTCAGCTGGACGCTGGGGGCCAATGTCGAAAATCTGCTGCTTACCGGCGTGTCTGCCATCGACGGCACCGGCAATGCGCTGAAAAACGTGATCACGGGTAACAGCAGCGACAACGTTGTGGACGGCGGAGCCGGAGGCGATTTGCTGAAAGGTGGCGACGGCTCCGACAGCTATTACGTCGATGACGTGGCAGACCGCGTGGTCGAGACCAACAGCGATGCGTGGGTCGGCGGCGTCGATACGGTGTACAGCGCGCTGGCGAGTTATACGCTGGGGGCCCATCTGGAAAACATCGCGATCACCCGTACAGACACTGCCAACGCCACCGGCAATGCCTTGGATAACGTGCTCTACGCGGGCGCTGGCGACAATGTTATGGGTGGGCGTGACGGCAATGACACGGCGTCGTACCTGTTCGCCAGCGCCGGGGTCACGGTCGCGCTGAACACCAGCGCCCAGCAAGCCACCGGCGGTTCTGGCCTGGACACCCTGAAAGGCACTGAAAACCTGACCGGCAGCCAGTTTGCCGACTCGCTGACGGGCAACAAGAACGCCAACGTGCTGAACGGTGGCGCTGGCAACGATACGTTGTCCGGGGGCGCAGGCGACGATGTGTTGATCGGGAGTTCCGGTGCGGACACTTTGATCGGTGGCACCGGGGCGGATCGCTATGTGTTCAACAGCATCGACGAGGTGGGCCGTGACGGCTTGCGCGACATCATCAATGGTTTCAAGGTGAGCGAAGGCGACAAACTGGATTTCACAGGCTTCGATGCCCGACCGCTTACTGATACCCACGATGCGTTCACGTTCATCGGCAACTCGGCGTTCAGCGCCAACAACACCGGCGAGCTTCGCTTTGCCGATGGCGTGCTGTACGGCAATGTCGATGACAACACCGGGGCGGACTTCGAAATCCAGCTAACGGGTGTGCAGAGCCTGCAGGCGGCTGACGTCATCGTCTGATAGCGACCATGTTCCGCGCTCACGGTTGAATCTCAACTATCGTGCGACGCCCTTTTAGCTATCGTGCGACGCTCTGCGTCGCATGCCGTTCTGGACGCTCTGCGTCCGGTCTTGACTGCGCGGCGCTGCGCAGATCTGTGACGCGGAGCGTCACCCAAGGCATTCCGACGCTGGAGCGTGCGGAACGATAATCTCAACTATCGTGCCACGCCCTTTCAACTATCGTGCCACGCTCTTTCAACTATCGTGCGACGCTCTGCGTCGCATGCCGTTCTGGACGCTCTGCGTCCGGTCTTGACTGCGCGGCGCTGCGCAGATCTGTGACGCGGAGCGTCACCCAAGGCATTCCGACGCTGGAGCGTGCGGAACGATAATCTCAACTATCGTGCCACGCCCTCTCAACTATCGTGCCACGCTCTGCGTCGCATGCCGTTCTGGACGCTCTGCGTCCGGTCTTAAATGTACGGCGCGTAGCAGTTTTGTGAATCCCACCTGCCAAAACCTCACTTCAAAAGCAACGCATCGATCAAAAACGCAAAGCCCCTATACGCCCCATCCATAAATTTGTTTTATCCATAAGGGCGCTCTACTCTCAGGCTGGCTGACAGGTGAGCTTGATGCGCAACTTGATAATGCTGCGATTGAATTTGGACGATACGTCAACGCTCTTGCCAGCCCCCACTTGCACACGCCGGGTGCGCGGCGCTTCTGGCCCATTGGTGAACACTATTGAACATTTGGCGTCTACGTCACCGTAGTTGTTGACGGTAATCGCCCCGGTGTCGTGATAGACATCATGGGTTGCATAGTCGATTTTCACGTCCCGGTACTGCTTTTCCACTTCAATGGGGTACGCAAAGGCTGTGACAGGCAACATGACCAGCAGTAAACAGCACAGTCGATTCATTCGGCGATCTCCGGGACGGGATTGTCAGAGTAGAACAATAGCCGGCACATTAAAGAGGAATTACAGCATGAAAGCGCCCCGCGTGACGCTCGACCAGTGGCGCACGTTGCAAGCCGTCGTCGATCATGGTGGTTTTGCACAGGCCGCCGAGGCATTGCATCGTTCGCAGTCATCGGTGAGTTATACCGTGGCGCGTATGCAGGAACAGCTCGGCGTGCCCTTGTTGCGCATCGACGGGCGCAAGGCTGTGCTGACCGAAGCCGGAGGTGTCCTGCTGCGGCGCTCGCGGCAACTGGTCAAACAGGCCAGCCAGCTGGAAGACCTCGCTCACCACATGGAACAGGGCTGGGAAGCGGAGGTGCGGCTGGTCATCGACGCCGCCTACCCGTCGGCGCGGCTGGTCAGGGCGCTGACTGCGTTCATGCCGCAAAGCCGTGGTTGCCGGGTTCGCCTGCGTGAAGAGGTGCTCTCGGGGGTCGAGGAAGTGTTGCTCGAAGGCGTCGCAGACCTGGCCATCAGCGCCTACAGTATCGCTGGCCATCTGGGAACGGAAATGAGCTCGGTCGAGTTCATCGCCGTTGCGCACCCGGACCACGCACTGCATCAGGCCAATCGCGAGCTGACCTTTCAGGACCTGGAAAGCCAGTTGCAGGTCGTGATTCGCGACTCCGGCAGGCGAAGCCCCGGGATTTCGGCTGGCTGGGCGCCGAACAGCGCTGGACAGTCGGCAGCCTCGGCACGGCAGCGACCTTTGTCAGCAACGGCCTGGGGTTTGCCTGGCTGCCTCGGCACATGATCGAACGCGAACTGCGCGAAGGGCTGCTCAGACCCCTGCCGCTCGACAAGGGTGGCATCCGCAATCCGACGTTCTATCTTTACTCCAGCAAGGACCGGCCGCTAGGGCCGGCGACGCAGATTCTGATCGACCTGATCCGCACCTTCGACACCGCGCCGCTGAACGTAGCGCTCCCCGCCGCTCAACACGCCTGACAGGAGTAGGCAAATGGCTTTTTTCGAGCACGATGACTGTTCACTGCACTACGAAGAGTACGGCCAGGGCGAGCCTGTTCTGCTGCTGCACGGCCTGGGTTCCAGCTGCCAGGACTGGGAGTACCAGATTCCGGTGCTGGCCAGCCACTACCGCGTCATTGTCATGGACATGCGCGGTCATGGCCGCTCCGACAAGCCACACGAGCGCTACAGCATTAAAGCCATGAGCAATGACGTCGAAGCGCTGATCGAGCACCTTCGGTTGGGGCCGGTGCACTTGGTGGGCCTGTCGATGGGCGGGATGATCGGCTTCCAGCTGGCGGTCGATCAGCCGCACCTGCTCAAAAGCCTGTGCATCGTCAACAGCGCGCCGCAGGTCAAGGTCAAAAGTCCAGGCGATCTGTGGCAGTGGATCAGGCGCTGGACCCTGTCACGCCTCGTCAGCATGGAAACCCTCGGCAAGGCGCTGGGCAAGCTGCTGTTCCCCAAACCGGAGCAGGCCGAGCTGCGGCGCAAGATGGCCGAACGCTGGGGCAGGAACGACAAACGCGCCTATCTGGCCAGCTTCGACGCCATCGTAGGCTGGGGTGTGGAGAACAGGCTGGGGCGTATCACCTGCCCGACCTTGATTGTTGCGGCTGAACACGACTACACCCCGGTGTCGCTCAAGGAGGCCTACGTCAAAAGCCTGCCCAACGCGCGACTGGTGATCATCAATGACTCCCGGCACGCGACGCCGCTGGACCAGCCTGAGCAATTCAATCGCACGCTGCTGGAATTCATCGCGGGCACTGGAGTCTGAAAACGTACGCTGCCTGTCCACGTGCAAGTCCATGCGCAAGCCGAGCGCCCAATACGCAGCGGATCTTGCGAGGCGCTGGGCAAAAAAAGCCAAACGTGTTTACCATGCTGGCCACAGTCGATATCTCTAACTGAAGGACGTGTTGCCACATGCTGAAAAAAATCGCTCTCGCCGCCTGCTCCGTGCTGTTTGCCGCCAACCTGATGGCTGCTCAAGACAAGGCCACGCATGTGGTACTCGATACCAGCTTCGGCCAGATTGAAATCGAGCTCGCCGACACCAAGGCGCCTGTCAGCACTCAGAACTTTCTGGGTTACGTAGACAGCGGCTTCTACAGCAACACCATTTTTCACCGGGTGATTCCGGGCTTCATGGTGCAAGGTGGCGGTTTCACCCAGCAACTGGTGCAGAAACCCACCAAGGACCCGATCAAGAACGAAGCCCAGAACGGTCTGCATAACGTGCGCGGCACGATTGCCATGGCCCGGACTTCGGATGTGAACTCGGCCACCAGCCAGTTCTTCATCAACACCAATGACAATGCCATGCTCGACAACGGCACCCGTGACTTCGGCTACGCGGTGTTCGGCAAAGTCGTCAAGGGCATGGACGTGGTCGACAACATCGTCAACGCCCGAACCGGCAATCAGAAAGGCATGCAAAACGTGCCAGTCGACCCGATCCTGATCAAGTCCGCCAAACGCGTCAACTGATCAGCAACCTGCACCGCATGAAGCCATATGGCTTCGTGCGGGCCGGACGGGAGAGCCTCCACTTATCAAGGAGAACCCACGTCGCGTGGGTGTGATAGCCAATGCTTTATCGTCGTTTTGAACAACTGATCGATATCTTCAAAGACGCCCCTACCGCTTCCCCGCCCAACACCGTTTTTGCGTTCTACCTGTACTACCTGCGTCAGGTATGGCCGACGTTTCTCGCGCTGTTGGTCGTGGGCCTGATCGGTGCGCTGATCGAGGTGTCGCTGTTCAACTACCTGAGCCGCATCATTGACCTGGCGCAAACCACGCCGCCGAAGGATTTTTTCAGCCTTCACGGCCCGGAACTGATCTGGATGGTAGTGGTGGCCCTGCTGCTGCGTCCGATCTTCGTCGGTCTGCACGACCTGCTGGTGCACCAGACCATCAGCCCCGGCATGACTAACCTGATCCGCTGGCAAAACCACAGCTACGTGCTCAAACAGAGCGTCAACTTTTTCCAGAACGATTTTGCCGGGCGCATTGCCCAGCGCATCATGCAGACCGGCAACTCGCTGCGCGACTCGGCCGTGCAGTCGGTGGACGCGCTGTGGCATGTGTTGATCTACGCGATCAGCGCCATGGTGCTGTTCGCCGAGGCTGACTGGCGACTGATGATCCCGCTGGGTACCTGGATCCTGGCGTTCATCCTCTCGCTGATGTATTTCGTCCCCAGGGTCAAACAGCGCTCGGTGGATTCGTCCGACGCGCGCTCAAAGCTCATGGGCCGGATAGTTGATGGCTACACCAACATCACCACCCTGAAACTGTTCGCCCACACCAATCACGAACAGCAATACGCGCGTGAAGCGATGCGTGACCAGACCGAAAAAAGCCAGCTGGCCGGCCGGGTCGTGACGTCGATGGACACCACCATCACCACCATGAACGGCGTGCTGATTGTTACCACGACCGGGCTGGCGCTCTGGCTGTGGACCCAGTCAATGATCTCGGTGGGCGCCATTGCGCTGGCCACAGGCCTGGTGATTCGTATCGTCAACATGTCCGGCTGGATCATGTGGGTGGTCAACGGTATTTTCGAGAACATCGGCACCGTGCAGGACGGCCTGGAAAGTATTTCGCAGCCTGTCACGGTCAATGACCAGCCCGGCGCTAAACCGTTGAAGATCGAGAACGGTGGCGTCAGGTTCGACGGGGTTGATTTCCATTATGGCAATGGCAACGGGATCATTCACAACCTCAACCTGGACATAAAACCCGGCGAGAAGATCGGTTTGATCGGGCCATCCGGCGCTGGTAAATCGACGTTGGTGAATCTGTTGCTGCGCATGTATGACGTGCAGGGCGGCAGGATTCTGATCGACGGCCAGGATATTTCCCGGATAACCCAGGAAAGCCTGCGTGCGCAGATCGGCATGATCACTCAGGATACTTCGCTGTTGCACCGCTCGATTCGCGAAAACCTGCTGTATGGCAATCCTGACGCGACCGATGAACAGCTCTGGGAGTCGATCCACAAGGCCCGCGCCGATGAGTTTATTCCGCTGTTATCGGACTCCGAAGGCCGTACCGGTTTCGATGCGCATGTCGGTGAGCGCGGCGTCAAGCTGTCCGGTGGTCAGCGCCAGCGTATCGCGATCACCCGCGTGCTGCTCAAGGACGCGCCGATTCTGATCATGGACGAAGCCACCTCGGCACTCGACTCGGAAGTCGAAGCGGCGATTCAGGAGAGCCTGGAAACGTTGATGCAAGGCAAAACCGTGATCGCCATCGCTCACCGCCTGTCGACCATCGCCCGCATGGATCGCCTGGTCGTCCTGGAAAAAGGCCAGATCGCCGAAACCGGCACCCATGCCGAACTGCTGGCCCGCGGCGGGTTATATGCGCGATTGTGGCAACATCAGACCGGCGGGTTTGTGGGGGTGGATTGAGCGTAGGCAGAATGCTGACCTCTTCGCCAGTCAGCCGTCGCGAGCAATGCGGATCGCTGCCTCGGGCGCTCCCACAGGAGCAGTTGATCGGTCAGTCTACGTGCCGATACGGCAACGCGCTCCGTGCTTGCTCGGCATACGCCATTATGCCCGCTCGCTCCTGCTCCAGAAACTCGCTCACAGCGTCTTTCAACCCTGGGTGCATCAGGTAATGCCATGAACGGGTGATCTGCGGTTCAAAGCCGCGGATCAGCTTGTGTTCGCCCTGGGCACCCGCGTCGAACCGTTGCAGGCCGTGGGCGATGGCGTAGTCCATGCCCTGGTAGAAACAGGTCTCGAAATGCAGACGGTCGAACTCGGCCAGACAGCCCCAGTAACGCCCGTAAAAGCTGTCGCCACCGATCAGGCTAAAGGCCATCGCCACAGGCCGTGAGCCCTGCAAGGCGATGACCACACGAATCGATTCAGGCATGCGCTCGGCCAGCAGGCTGAAGAATTCGCGGGTCAGGTAAGGCGCCTGCCCACGAATTTCGTAGGTATTGGAATAGCAGGCATAAACAAAGTCCCACAGCACTTCGCTCATTTGCCCACCTTCGAGCCATTCAAACTCGATGCCCTGCCCCGCCACTTGCTCACGCTCCTTGCGCATCTGTTTACGCTTGCGCGAACTCAATGCATCAAGAAAGTCCTGAAAGTCCCGGTAGCCACGGTTATGCCAATGGAACTGACAGCCAATGCGCTGCAGCCAGCCCGGTTGCGACTCAAGCAAGGCATCTGCGGCAGGGTCGGTGAAGTTCACATGCGCGCTCGACAGGCCCTCGCTCTGCAGATAGGCCGGCAGCTCGCTGAGCAACTCCCTACCGCCCTGTGGCGTTGCAGACAGAATCCGCGAACCACTAACCGGGCTGAACGGCACCGCCACCAACAGCTTGGGGTAATAAGCAATGCCAGCACGGCGACAGGCGTCTGCCCAGCCGTGGTCGAACACATATTCGCCGTACGAATGCCACTTTCGATAAGCCGGTAACGCCGCCACCAACTGATCGTTTTCGTAGTGCAGCACATGCTCGGCACGCCAACCGGAGCGCGGCCCGAGGCTGCCGCTGTCTTCCAGCGAGCTGAGAAAGGCATGGCGCAGGAACGGCTGATTGCCCGGCACCAGTGCGTCCCATTGGGCAGGCGCAACGGTGCCGAGGCTGTCGATGACGTGAACAGGCATGCAGGTTCCCCGATAAGCAGACAGGGTCAAGAGTATCCCTTATTGAGGCGCCATGTTCACCGCGTCAGCAATCTGCATGGAAAGCCTGATCGCAAACTCATTGAGTGCCTGCTCACGCTCACTGGAAATCAAGGCGATCCGATCAAGATACTGCTGGTCGGATTGCTGGTTCGCAGGCAATTCATCCAGAACGCTCAGACGCTCACTGAAAGGCCTCTTTACCACGTCGAAATCGGAGGCGTAACGAGCTTCCAGATAACTCATCCAGAATTCCCTGGCGATCAGCGACTCGAAAAATGCCTGGGTACTTTCGCGTGTGATTATTTCGCTGTGCGCGTCCTGCAAATCAGCGTCGGTGACCTTCGCGATATTGCTGAACAGCATGGTCTGGGCCTGACCGGGCAGATCAAGCCGGGCTTGCAGGCCGACACGGTAGGCCAACCGCACTTCGGCCTCATCGACCCTGTCGCCTTGATGCTGACGAAGAGCAATCTCGCGCAGTGCAATTTTTTCCACCTGATCCAGACGGTCCAGACTGCGCGTCATCTTGAACAGCTCCAGTGGCTGCGCGGCTTGCGGCGTGGATGACATGATCGAGAACACCCGCACGCGCACTTCCATGTCGCCAAAGACCAACGCCAGCCCATCGCCGCAAGTCTGCGGGTGAGCGGCAACATCGAATAGCTGGAGACGCAACTCCGTACTTGCAGAGGCAGCGTCTATCATCGCCCAGACTCGCCTGACGAGTGTTTCATGGTTATTTGAAAAATCAGCCGAGTGCGTCAGGTCGCTCAACATCTGGAAAAAGTCCGTAGAACCTGTACAGGCTCGCAGATCCTGCCAAAGCCGGTCACGGGCTTCCACTTGCTCACGATCCAGACCTGCAAGCCAGGGTGTACTGTCAGGCCCGGCCTCAAGCGCAGGACGGTTCTGGCCGACACCCAATCGCGGCCGGGTCCTGCCCTCGAGAAACAGTCGGATGCTGGCCATTGCTTGCGCAGTCAATGGATTGCCGCTCAAAAGCAGGTGAAGGCGAGTGGAGCCGAGGGAGCGCTCAATGCCATCAAGCTCCTCGAGCGATAATTCCGAAATACGATTATCGCGCACATCAAGACGAATCAAATCCGACCTGCGCCAATTCCACGCTGGCAACGTTTCAATACCTGTAGCACGCAAAAACAGCATACGTAACGAATTGAGATCCGCAAGACGCACCTGCGGCCCAAGCGGACAATAGTTGAGATTCAGAACCTCCAGTCGGCGCAGGTTCTGCAAAATGGCATTGGAGGCCTCTGTCCAGCCCAAGGGGTTATTTCTGAGTGACAGCTCTGTAAGCCGAGTCATTCTCCCTATCGACTCTGGCAGGGCCTGCAGTTCATTGAAACCCAGATTCAACGACCGCAGGTTAGTGAAGTTTTTCAGCAATGCATCCATGTGTGAATGGGGAAGCTGCATGTTCCACGCCTTCAACTCAGCCACATGGCCGAAGCTGGCGGTTATCTCCGGTATTACCCCTACTCGCAGATTATCCAGATCAAGCGAATAGCCCAGAAACTCACCCTGAAGACTTATGGAGTGATTACCGAGTCTTCTCCAGCAGCCGTGAATGCGCCTCGCCGCGACTTCCCTGGATGTGCGCAGCAAAGAGAATGGCGTTTCCGTTATCCACTCATCCAGGGTGGTTTGAAGGTTGCGTAATTCATCCCTGAGACCACGCAGCCTTTGCTTGACAAAATGGGGCAACTGCCCGGCCGACCCGGTATGTTCGGCCCGCAACTCATCAAGAAAACTCGCCACCTGATCAGCGGAAAAATCCGGGTATAAACTTTTCACTGCAAGCTCTGGCGAGTGATTGGACGAACCGATACCCAGTCGGCGAAAGAACCCACGCAAGCGACCGCTCAGAGGATAGCCGATACGGCCGTCAGGCAATCTGTGCGGCCATTTGATGCCAGGCTTGATCGGTTGCATCTGCAGGATACTCATGACGCGGTCGCGTCGTTCAGATGCAATACCGCCCAACAGACTGCGCAACTGCTGCTCTTGCGCATTCAACGGCAGATTGATAGTGAGGCGCACGTCATCAGGAAGAACGCTCAACAGGCTGCCGAAAAACCTCGGATTCCGTGCACCAAGAGACTCTCCCAAATGATTGAAGGGCTCAAATCCCTCTTCAGTTCTGACGAGAATCCGGTGCAAGGCGGTAGCCTTCTCGCTGGCAAGACTGCCTATCTCGTCTCCCTCCAGTGTGTCTTTGAGCAGATCGATTGATCTGTCACCGCCCCAGCCCGGCACGTATTGCAACAGGCCAAGTCCTGCGGCCTGAGTGTCGGGATTGTCGGTCGAACTTCTGTAGAAGCCCTCAAGGGCCCTGTTTATCCTCAGCTGCTGTTGATACTCACGGGCGTGCTCGGCAAGCTCCAGAGGGATACGCTTTTCCGATGTCATGCGGACCTTGTCAGCCTCGCTCGTCATGTCGAGGAGTTCAAGCGCGACGCTATCCGGCAAGCGGCTGAAATCGCGCTGTATCAACTGGACCAGCGGGTCGCTGCTGCGGGCTTTCAGCGCATGAACCCCATCGAGCAGCTGCTCTATATGGTATTGAGCATAATCGGCCAAATGACTTTTCAAGCCACGAAGCTGAACGACCTTGTCTGTGCTGCCGCTGCCCGTCAGACGAGTGATTTCGTCAGGCGTCAGGCCGTCCAGTAATTGGCCCAGAACCTGAGTCAGGTGCCGTGTCGGGCCTACCACATGAGATGAAAGTGTCATGTGCGCCCCCGCGTTCCAGGAATCCAGCAGGCCCCCTTCAGCATCGATCAATAACAGCCCCCGGGTCTTGTGCCAAAGCGGCGACGACACCAGCAGCTTCATCCATGGCTCGAGGTGAGAAACCGACACCGGCGACAGATCTTCGGCCTTGAGTGCATCAATACAGCTTTGCAGCTCCCGCTCGATTTCAACGCGCTGTACGGCATCTTTCAGCAAGGCCGGAGGCGGGAGGTTCTCGACATGTATCTGGCGCAGCAACGCCTCATTGACGCCGTTAATACCCAGCGTTTTGCGGATTTCCGCTTCGCTGAACGCTTCACACGTCGCGTTCAGACGCCTGAACGCCGTGACCTCATCCCAGCCCATGGGGTTTTCCCACTCATGACGCCAGGCGCCAGCGCCATTGTGTTCCAGCCTCGGCGAATACGAGCGCTCGTCCACCGGATGCTTGATTCGATAGTTTGCGTGATGGGCATCCGCCGCTACGCGATAGAGCTTGCCATCCAGAGGCAGCCAGGTCTTGCCATCAAATTCGTAAAGCCCGAGCGCATTGAGACTCAGCCCATCAGGCAACCTGACCGTATCGGCAAAAGCATCAACGGTCGGTTTGCCAAGGCGGATCGATCCATCGACGCTCTTCTGCACCAGGCTTTCGATGAACATCGACGGCTTGAGCCCGTTCACCGCGCCGATGACGGTGCCCAGGAGCAGCATCTGGGCGACGTTTTCGCCAATGTCATAAACATGTTGCATGGCCTCTTCCACTTCCCCGTGCGTCCAGTCTTCGTAGGCAACGAACGCTTCACTGGCAAGCTGATAGAGGGCGACCATAGCCATGACTTCGCCCAGCACCGGCACAAAGAATCCGGCCACATTGAGCAGATTCATGCCAGTGCTTTCCAGGCTTTCAAGCAGTGCATCGCGAGCCTGCTGATCCACCTGCGCGGAAGGCACCGCGATTGCCCGTGAGTCGCCGTAGGTTTTGGCCAGCAGGTGGTCATACAGCAACTGAAACGGTAGTTTTGAAAATGGCTGTGCCTGCAATACAAGGTCAGCGTTGACGTCCAGCGTGGCGTTCTGGGCCGGGTGTAGGCGTGACTTCAGCGTGGCAAAGAATTGCGGACTGCGGGTCAGACTGACAAAGCGGCTGAAATATCGACGATAACTGTCGCTGTCGAGCGCTTCCACAAGACTGGCGTTTAAGGCCTGGAGTGATGCGAACTGTTTGATCGGATGTGAAGGCTCGGAAGGCATATAGACAATGCAAGGCCCGCCATCAGGATCAGGAATGTCCTGCTGGATCAGCAGAGCGCCGTGCAAAAGGCAGCCCGAAAAAACGTAGGTATCGAGCATGTGTAACTGGCAACAGCGCACGCCCTTGCCATCCCATTCCGGGCGGTCGACGGACTTCACCATGCTCAGCAACATCTGGTAAGCCGCATCGGTGACATCGCCCTTCATCCTGGCAATGTGCGCGAGTACCTCGACGGCATCACGCTCACTGTCGATGAACGCGACGGCTACCGCCTGCTCAGCATCGGGAGTGGAAGGCTTGAATACACTGTCCAGATGGGACTGGTACTGGCTGCCCAGGTCCAGCTCATGGCAAAAATCAGCGAACTGCTCAAGGCTGATGTCCTGGCGGTCATGGTATTCCACCGTGTACCTGTGCTGGGTGCTGTCGATCAGCCAGTAACGCAAGCCACCTGTACGCAGAATGGCCGAGTGCGGATCGAAGCGGCTGCGGTTGCTGGCGGCAAAGTTCTGTAACGCTGCCTGCAAAAGCGTCTGCTCAAGGGGAGCCGGTTTCCAGGTGCTGTCGTAGCGCCAGGTCATCAGTTGGAAGTCTTCAACGTCCAGAGCAAATTTGAAACGTTCAAAAAACGCTTTCGACAGCACAGGCGCGGCGAACGTCTTTGCCGATAACAGGCGGTTGCGGATGGGTTCCAGCGCTTGGGCCGAACGCCGGGCTTTCTGCTGGCTGGCATGCAGTGCCTGGCGCAATGCCGCCGGTGCGCTCGAGTACCAGCCAGGTAAATTGGCCCTGATGAATCCGGCGTTCGGATGTTCGGCTTCAAACGGCTCAGAGTCGAGCTTGCGCGGGGTTATCAAGGAAACGGGCACGTCAGGCGATGCCTGTGTTTCAGGCGTGTTGTCGTGAGCAGTTAACATAGTCAATACCTAGGGTGGCTTCGTGAAAAGCCAACACCATAGAGACCCTATGACCTGCAAGTGACATAACGGGATATGACAAGTAGCGCTTGCCGCTCAAGCGCTACCCATCGAACGCGATCAGCGTTTGCGCAGAATCACGCTGCCAATCGAGTAACCGGCACCAAACGAACTCAGTACCGCCAGCGCGCCTTTCGGCAAACCATCCTGATAGGTATGAAACGCAATGACCGATCCGGCCGAGCTGGTGTTGCCGTAGGTGTCGAGAATCACCGGTGCTTCTTCGACCGTGGCATCGCGGCCCAGCAGCTTCCTGGTGATCAGGTGGTTCATGCTCAGGTTGGCCTGATGCAGCCAGAAGCGCTTCACGTCACTGATGTTGATGCCGTTGTCCTGCAAATGCGCGCTGACCAGCTCGGCGACCATCGGGCACACCTCACGGAACACCTTGCGGCCTTCCTGCACGAACAGTTTGTCCGGTGCGTTCTGGCCTTCATCTGACGTGCGGTTGAGGAAACCGAAGTTGTTGCGGATGTTGTTGGAGAATTTGGTCAACAAACGGGTGCTGACGATATCGAACTGAAAAGCCGACGTGGCGAGGTCTGCACGCTCGACCACCACCGCCGTGGCGCCGTCACCGAAGATGAAATGGCTGTCGCGGTCGCGAAAATTCAGGTGCGCGGTGCAGATTTCCGGGCTGATCACCAGCAAGGCGCGGGCCTGGCCGAGCTGCACGCTGTTGCAGGCGGCCTGAATACCGAAGGTGGCCGAAGAACAGGCGACGTTCATGTCAAAACCGTAGCCCGCAACGCCCAGCGCTTCCTGAATCTCGATGGAGATCGCCGGGTACGCTCGTTGCAGATTGGAGCAGGCGACGATAACGCCGTCGATATCAGCAGCCGTCTTGCCTGCGCGCTGTAGCGCCTGATTGGCTGCCGCAACACCCATCTGGCACAGGATCGACCATTGGTCATTGCCGCGTTCAGGCAGGTTGGGCTTCATGCGTTGCGGGTCGAGAATGCCCTGTTTGTCCATCACAAAGCGGCTTTTGATGCCCGATGCCTTCTCGATGAACGCGGCGCTGGACTCGCTGAGCGCTTGCACTTCTCCGCGCTCGATGGCGGCTGCGTTGTCAGCGTTGAACTGTGCAACGTAGGCATTGAAGGACTGCACCAGCTCTTCATTGGAAATGCTGTCGGCCGGGGTGTACAGGCCTGTGCCGCTGATGACGACGTTGTGCACGGTCGTTCCTCTTTTATTGAGTTGCAGGTAATGACCTGCTCAGGCACGGCATCTGCCAGCCCACACTTATTGGGACCAGCGTACCAGTGCGAAGGTAAAAGCTGCCCGCAAGCGGTAGCAGCGTTTCATGACACGGTGAAGACAAGCGCGGAGTGTGCCACAGAGCCCGGTTTTGGCGCTATCGGGCCAATGAATATAGGCCCGATAGACACATTTCACTAAACACATGTGAACTTGGGATCAGCTATCCACCTGGCTCCACTGCTTGCTCAACCGTTTGTCCGACACCGGCATTTTAGTGCCCAACTGCTGAGCAAAAAGCGAGACGCGATACTCTTCCATCCACCAGCGATACAACGCCAGCTCCGGGTCACGCTTGCCTTCCTGGGCGTGTTTGTCGGCGCGTGCCTGGTATTGCGCCCAGAGACCTGCCAGTTCGATGCTCCACACCCGGTCTTTTTGCACCTGGCCTGGCAGTTTCTCCAGGCGCATTTCGATGGCTTTCAGGTAGCGCGGCAGTTCTTTGAGCCACGCCGCCGGGGTTTCCCGCACAAAGCCCGGATACACCAGTTTGCTCAGTTGCGCCTTGATATCGTTGAGCGCAACCGCCTGAGACAGGTCGATCTTGCCCTTGAAGCGCTTTTGCAAACCGTGCCACAGCTTGAGGATTTCCAGCGCCAGCTTCGCGAACCGCTCGGCGTGCTCGGTCCAGTCGGCGCGCTTGCGCTCCGCCAGCGACAGCAGGCCGGCACCGTCGCGCGGCAGCTCGGCCTCACCTTCCAGCACGCAACTGTCGAGACTGGCCAGCAGAATGTCTTCGACCAGCGCATCAATACGCCCCAGTTCGCGGTGCAGCAAGGCCAGCTCGGTCTGGCCCGGCAGTTTGTTGCGCAGAAACTTCGCCGGTTCCGCCAACTGTTGCAACAGCAAGCGTTGCAAGGCGCGTCGGTGCTGGTACTCGGCTTCGGCCTGAGTAGAGAACCTGCCTTCCTTGACCGCGCCGCCCTCTTCGACCAGCGCCGGATACACCGTCATCGACAGCCCGGCTATGTTCTGCTGAGTTTTCTGTGCCACCGCAGCAAAGGCCTTGGCCTGAACCGGTTGCTGGCTTTTCGCGGTTTGCGGCACCGCGAGAGCAGCCTGACTCGCCTCGGCGAAGCGTGCGGTCAGTTCGGCCAGATCACGCCCTTCACCCAGAAACTTGCCGCTGCCATCGACGATTTCCAGGTTCATCCTCAAATGGCCTTCAAGCTGCTGCGCGGCTTCGGCCCAGGCCTCGTCGCTGACCCGAACGCCGGTCATGCGCAACAGCTCGCGGCCCAGCGCCTGAGGCAACGAGCCTTCACCAAAGGTCAGGCGTTGCAGCGCGGCCTTGATGAAATCCGGGACCGGCACAAAGTTCTTGCGCACCGCCTTGGGCAGGTTGCGTACCAGCGCGATGCACTTGGTTTCCAGCAACCCCGGCACCAGCCACTCCAGACGCTCGGCAGGCAAAGACAGCAGCAAGGGTGCCGGAACACGCAGCGTCACGCCGTCACGCGGGTGGTTGGGCTCAAAGTGGTAACTCAGCGACAGGCTCAAATCGCCCAGATTCAGCGTGTCCGGGTACTGCGCGGCGGTCACTTCGCTGGCCTCACGGGCCAACACGTCTTCTTCGCGCATGATCAGCAGCTGCGGGTTGTTCTGGCTTTCGGTCTTGTACCAGCTGTCGAACGTGGCGGTCTGGTGAATCTGGGCCGGAATTCGCGCTTCGTAGAAGCTGTACAGGGTGTCTTCGTCGGCCAGAATATCGCGACGGCGAGCCTTGGCTTCCAGCTCGTCGAGCTGTTCCAGCAAGCGTGTATTGGCGCTCAGGCACTTGGCCCGAGAGAGGATTTCGCCACGCACCAGGCCTTCGCGGATGAACAGCTCGCGTGACACCTGCGGGTCGACAGGCCCGTAATGCACCGGGCGACGACCGACCACGATCAGGCCGAACAGGGTGATCTGTTCAAACGCGACCACCTGCCCGCGCTTTTTCTCCCAATGCGGCTCGAAATGATTCTTCTTGATCAGGTGCCCGGCCAGCGGCTCGATCCAGTCCGAATCGATCTTGGCCACCATGCGCGCATACAACTTGGTGGTTTCCACCAATTCGGCAGCCATCAGCCACTGCGGGCGCTTCTTGCCCAGACCTGAGGAGGGGTGAATCCAGAAGCGTCGCTGCCGCGCGCCAAGGTAATCGCCTTCGTCGGCCTTTTGTCCGATCTGGCTTAGCAGGCCGGAAAGAATGGCCTTGTGGAATTTCGGGTAATCGGCCGGCTCCTTGTTTACCGTCAGTTGCAGGTCGCGACAGATCAGGCTCAACTGCCGATGAGAGTCACGCCACTCACGCAGGCGCAGGTAATTCAGAAAATTGCGCCGGCACCAGTTGCGCAGCGGGCTGGCGGTCAGGGTCTGGCGCTGCTCTTCAAAACCGCGCCACAGATTGACCAGCCCGGCGAAGTCCGAGTCGGCGTCCTTCCATTGTGCATGGGCCTGATCGGCCGCCTGCTGACGCTCGGGCGGGCGCTCACGCACGTCCTGCACGGACATGGCGCTGGCGACGATCAGCACTTCCTGAAGGCTGCCCTGTTTCGCGGCTTCAAGCAGCATGCGACCCATGCGCGGGTCCACTGGCAGACGCGCCAGTTGGCGACCCAGCGGGGTCAGCTGATTTTCGCGATTGACCGCCGACAGTTCCTGCAACAGGTTGAAGCCGTCGCTGATCGCCTTGCCGTCGGGTGGCTCGATAAACGGAAAGTCGGTGATCTCGCCCAGGCGCAGGTGCAGCATCTGCAGGATGACCGCCGCCAGGTTGGTGCGCAGGATTTCCGGGTCAGTGAATTCAGGCCGACCGTTGAAATCCTCCTCGCTGTACAGGCGCACGCACAAGCCCGGCTCGACACGTCCGCAACGGCCCTTGCGCTGATTGGCGCTGGCCTGGGAAACGGCCTCGATCGGCAAGCGCTGGACCTTGGCGCGATAGCTGTAGCGGCTGATGCGCGCCGTACCGGTATCGATCACGTAACGAATGCCCGGCACGGTCAGCGAGGTTTCGGCGACGTTGGTCGCCAGCACCACGCGACGACCGGGATGCGACTGAAAAATACGCTGCTGTTCGGCCGGCGATAGACGTGCATACAACGGCAAAATCTCGGTGTGCCGCAACTGAGCCTTGCGCAGCACCTCGGCCGCATCGCGAATTTCGCGTTCGCCGGGCAGAAACACCAGCACATCGCCGGGGCTTTTGCGCTCGCTGCGTTCAAAAGCTGCCAGTTCGTCCAGCGTGGCCAGAATCGCCTGATCGACAGTCAGGTCTTCTTCAACGCTGTTGCCCTCCTCGTCCTGCTCGCTGGTCAGCGGGCGATACCAGAGGTCCACGGGGAAGGTACGACCCGATACTTCGATCACCGGCGCATCGTTGAAGTGCTCGGAAAAGCGCTGCAGGTCGATGGTCGCGGAGGTGATGATGACTTTCAGGTCCGGGCGGCGCGGCAGCAGGGTTTTCAGGTAACCGAGCAGAAAGTCGATGTTCAGGCTGCGCTCGTGGGCTTCGTCGACGATGATCGTGTCGTAGCGCTCAAGAAAGCGGTCATTCTGGGTTTCGGCCAGCAAGATACCGTCAGTCATCAGCTTGATCAGGGTGTTGCTGTCGCTCTGATCCTCGAAACGTACCTGATAACCGACCAGCGCCCCCAGCGGCGTGCCGATTTCCTCGGCAACCCGGCTGGCCACGCTGCGTGCGGCGATCCGGCGCGGCTGGGTATGGCCGATCAGACCGTGCTGACCGCGACCGATTTCCAGGCAGATCTTTGGCAACTGCGTGGTTTTACCCGAACCGGTCTCACCGGCAATGATCAGCACCTGATGCTTGAGCAGCGCTTCTTTGATCTCGTCGCGCTTGGCGGCGATGGGCAAATTGTCGTCATAACGCATCGCCGGCACGCTCTCGCGCCGCGCCGTCACCTGAGCGCAGGACGCCTGAACCCGTGCCACCCACTGCGCCAGCTTCGCCTCGTCAGGCTTCTTGCGCAGCTCATGCAACTGACGGCGCAAACGATGGCGTTCGCTGATCATCGCGTGGTCGAGGTTTTTCAGGAGTTGGTCGATAGAAGGCGATTCGTCGGTCATCAGGTGCGCAGGGTCTTTTTTCAAATGGCAGGTGCGGATTGTCGCAGATTGCGGTGGGTTGTGACGATGGTCTGATCCTCAGGCCATCACTGGCACCCGTGACGAATCACGGGGGTACTGCGCCAGGCAACATGAAAAGCCGGTATCGGTAGATATAGATGACCTTTAAGCTCGAGTTTCTGCCTTCAGGACTGGTTTACCGGGTGGAAGATGATCGGGTAGCAGTGACCGGCGTCGCTGTAGGCAAGCGCGAACGAGGGGCTATCTACGATTCAGCCAAGGACAGGCTGTCTCCCTGACCTGGCTGCGAGCTCACGTCACAAAATGCACTCCGGTTCAATTATCGTGCGACGCTCTGCGTCGCATGCCGTTCTGGACGCTCCGCGTCCGATCCTGAATGCGCGGTGCAATGCAGATCTGTGACCCGGAGCGTCACGACAGGCAGTCCACTGGAGTGTGAGGAACGATAGGTGTCCGGGAGAACATGTCTAGTTTCATCAAGGGGCGGCAAGAGTCATCGCGGTCTGAGCCCCGACTTCCGTGTTCATCGGAACTTGCGCGTAGCGATGAGCACGAAGCATGCAAGACGCAGAACACCTACTTCTTCAAACCCAGCTTCTTCAATTCCTCATCACGCAGTTCGCGACGCAGGATCTTGCCGACGTTGGTGGTTGGCAGTACGTCGCGAAACTCCACGCTGCGTGGCACTTTGTAGGCCGTCAGGTTGGCGCGCATGTGCACCATAATCTGATCCTTGGTAAGGGTTACACCAGGCTTGGCCACAACAAAAACCTTGATGGATTCGCCCGATTTTTCATCCGGTATACCGATCGCTGCACATTGCAGCACGCCAGGCAGCGTGGCCAGCACGTCTTCCAGTTCGTTGGGGTACACGTTGAAACCAGAGATCAGGATCATGTCCTTCTTGCGATCGACAATCCGGATGTAGCCATCAGGCTGGATGATCGCGATGTCACCCGTCTTGAGCCAGCCGTCACTGTCGACCATTTCGTCGGTGGCCTCCTGGCGCTGCCAGTAGCCTTTCATCACTTGCGGGCCTTTGATGCACAGCTCGCCGGTTTCACCGAATGCCAGTTCGTTGCCGACATCATCGATGACCTTGCACAGCGTTGACGGCACGGGAATGCCGATGGTGCCCATCTGAATGTACTCAGAAGGATTGACCGTAGCCACCGGGCTGGTCTCGGTCATGCCGTAGCCTTCGCAGACCGGACAGCCCGTGACCTGCTTCCAGCGTTCGGCGGCGGCTTGCTGCAAGGCCATGCCACCGGACAAGGTCACTTTGAGTGCCGAAAAATCGAGATTGCGGAAGCCCTCGCTGTTGCACAAGGCCACAAACAGCGTGTTGAGGCCGACAAAACCGCTGAACTTCCATTTCGACAGTTCCTTGACCATCGACGGCAGATCACGCGGGTTGCTGATCAGGATGTTGTGATTGCCGATCAGCATCATCGCCATGCAGTGAAAGGTGAAGGCGTAGATGTGATACAGCGGCAACGGCGTGATGATGATTTCACAGCCTTCGCCAAGTTCGGACGCCATCAACGCCTTGCATTGCAGCATGTTGGCGATCAGGTTGCGGTGAGTGAGCATCGCACCCTTCGCTACGCCCGTGGTGCCGCCGGTGTATTGCAGCACGGCGACATCGACGGCGCCGGGCGAGACGTCGGTCACCGGCTGGCCATGGCCCTTGGCGAGCACGTCGTTGAACCTGACGGACTGCGGCAGGTGGTACGCCGGAACCATTTTCTTCACGTACTTGATGACGCTGTTGATCAACAAGCGTTTGAACGGCGAGAGCATGTCGGCGACTTCGGTGACAATGACGTGCTTGATCTGCGTTTTGGGCACGACCTTCTCGGCCAGGTGCGCCATGTTTGCCAGGCACACCAGCGCCTTGGCACCGGAATCTTTGAACTGGTGTTCCATTTCCCGCGCGGTGTACAGCGGGTTGGTGTTGACCACGATCAATCCGGCGCGAATCGCACCGAAGACGGCAATCGGATATTGCAGCACGTTGGGCAACTGCACGGCGATACGGTCGCCCGGCTGCAGGTCGGTGTGTTGCTGGATCCAGGCCGCGAACGCGCCGGACAGTTCATACAACTCACCGTAGGTGAGGGTCTTGCCCAGATTGCTGAACGCCGGTTTGTCGGCGAAGCGCTGGCAGGACTGCTTCAGGACCGCCTGGACATTGGGATACTCGTCGGGGTTGATATCGGCAGCGATACCGGACGGGTATTTGTCCTTCCAGAAGTTTTCAATCATTCAGCCAGCTCCATAGCGATAGCGAATTCTTCACATCGCTTGAGGCGATGATTTTCTTGTGTTTGGAATTATGCAGTAGACGCTTTTTCGCTTTATGACTGATCAAAAAGCGCGCCGAGCGTAGCAGCTTTGCCAGAGGCCGACTAGAGGCAGAAGCAGGCCGAGAAGTCACAAAAGCGACCAAAATATTAAATTCAGTCACTTTTAAAACCCGAAGAAGATATCGATTGCCAGCCTCGAAAGTACCGAGCCAGAGCGGTCAGCGATAAAAGTCGTCGCAACCGGAAAAGAAAGACCCCATGTGCAGCAGTCTGCAAATGGGGTCAGGTACGCAAACAGAGATGATTGATTAGCCTCAGGCCGGGTCGCGAAGCTCCCTGCGCAAAATCTTGCCCACCGGTGTCATGGGCAACGAATCGCGCAGAACAATAAGCTTGGGCACCTTGTAAGCGGTGAAATTCTCTTTGCAGAACGCCTTGAGTTCTTCAACGCTCACGCTTGGGTCCCGCGGCACGACAAACAGCTTCACCGCCTCGCCGGAGCGCTCGTCCGGCACGCCGATGCAGGCGCAGTTGGCCACCTTGGAATGAGTCATGATCACGTCTTCGATTTCGTTGGGGTAGACGTTGAAACCTGAAACGATGATCAGGTCCTTTTTGCGATCCACGATACTGACGAACCCGTCGGCAGCTATCACGGCAATGTCGCCAGTCTTGAACCAGCCTTCGGCGTCGAGTGCTTCGGCCGTGGCATCCGGACGATTCCAGTAGCCTTTCATGACCTGCGGCCCCTTGATGCACAATTCGCCGCGCTCGCCGAACGCAAGCTCCACGCCCTCGTCATCGATGACTTTCATGGCAGTGCCGGGCACCGGAATACCGACCGTACCCAGACGCGCCTGCGTTCCATAAGGGTTGGCGCTGGCCACAGGCGACGTTTCAGTCAGGCCGTAGCCCTCGACAATCGTGCAGCCGGTGATCTGCGCCCAGCGCTCGGCCGTGGCCTTGACCAGCGCAGTGCCGCCTGAGTTTGTGCTTTTCAGCGCCGAGAAATCCAGCTTTTTGAACTCGGGATGGTTCATCAGCGCCACGAACAGCGTATTGAGACCGATCATGGCGGTGAACTTCCACTTGCCCAGTTCTTTGATGAAGCCGGCGATGTCACGCGGGTTGGTAATCAGGATGTTGTGGTTGCCGCTGATCATCATGCACATGCAGTTCGCCGTGAATGCATAGATATGATAAAGCGGCAGCGGCGCAATCATCACCTCCGAGCCCTCCTCAAACACTGGACCACCCTCGGGACGGTCCTGGCGCATGCAGGCATAGACTTGCTGCATGTTGGCGACCAGATTGCCATGCGTCAGCATCGCACCCTTGGCCAGCCCCGTGGTGCCACCGGTGTATTGCAGCACGGCGACGTCGTCGAGGGTTTGCGCCACGGCCTGCACCCGGCTGTCACGCCCCAGTTGCAGTGCCCGCTTGAAGCCGACAGCCTGGGGCAACCGGAATGGCGGGACCAGCTTCTTGACCTTGTCAACAATGATGTTGACCAGCCACCCCTTGGCCGCCGACTGCATGTCGCCCATCTTCACTTCAATCAAATGTTCGATGGCGGTGTCCGGGAGCACTTCCTGCACCAGCTTGCCGAACATATTGAGGTAGACCAGTGCCTTGGCACCCGAGTCCTTGAACTGATGGCGCATCTCGCGCGCGGTGTACAACGGGTTGGTGTTGACCACGATCAGACCGGCACGCATGGCACCGAATACAGCAATGGGGTATTGCAGCAGGTTGGGCATCTGCACGGCGATACGGTCACCCGGCATCAGTTGCGTGTGCTGTTGCAGATAAGCGGTGAACGCGGCTGAATGACGATCAAGCTCGGCATAAGTCAGGGTCACGCCCATGTTGCTGAACGCAGGTCGGTCCGCGAACTTCTTGCAGCAGCGTTCAAACACGTCGATGACCGATTGATAGGCCTGTAGATCCACGTTGGAATCGACACCCGCCGGACGCTTGTCATCCCAGAAATCAGCTTGCATTATTTTTATCCTCTTCCCTGCATGTGCCTGGCCCGCTGTCAAAGGTCGGGGTGGCCCGACGTTATCAGTTAAAACGCGTCAGGCAAATAATCCACCTGACGTCATCAGCGGCATGAATCTTGTGCCTGTTCAGACTGCAATCTGCCACTGGCGATACACTGTCAGGCACAGGCGGGCCGGCCACGGGCAGCGTTCGACGCCGCAACAGCAGCATTTATGCGCCTTTTGCTTATATTTGCCGGGAATGTGATCCGGGGAGCGCCAGCAAGCGTCTGTATGATCTTGTCCGCGCATTGGCGGCGGCAGGTCATCAAGTGTTACAAATCAAGGCTACGTCGGACTGAATGAACCGGCCCGCTTCAATTCATTTTGATTTTCATTGTCAGGACAGCCACATGACTCAAGTCACCAACACGCCTTACGAAGCCCTTGAAGTCGGTCAGACCGCCAGCTACAGCAAGACCGTCGAAGAACGGGACATTCAACTGTTCGCGGCGATGTCCGGCGACCACAACCCGGTTCACCTGGACGCAGAATACGCCGCCAAGACCATGTTCAAGGAGCGCATTGCCCACGGCATGTTCAGTGGCGCGCTGATCAGTGCTGCCGTTGCCTGCGAGCTGCCTGGGCCGGGCACCATTTATATCGGTCAACAGATGACGTTCCAAAAGCCTGTGAAGCTGGGTGACACGCTGACGGTGCGCCTGGAAATTCTGGAAAAGCTGCCGAAATTCCGCGTCCGCATCGCCACCCGCGTGTTCAACCAGAACGACGAACTGGTGGTAGACGGCGAAGCCGAGATCCTGGCCCCGCGTAAAAAGCAGACTGTCGACCTGACCGTGCTCCCGGAGATCACCTTCGGCTGACACCGAAAACGGGCGCGCGCCCAGACAACCCCGCGCCCACGCGCTGCTATGGCCTGAACACAAATATGTGATGCATCCCGGAACTCTTTCCCTGCGCTTTCCACTCAGGGGACTAGCCGTACCTCTATCCGGGATCACCCATTGTTCATTCCCACAGGCGGGGAACTCAGCCATGAATACGATCAACAGAAACATCTACCCCGTCTCCGGGATTTCTGCGCAGGATGCCCCTGTACAAACTGATCAGCTCCAGCCGCAAGGCCAGGGCATCAGGCCGGGGCACAATAGCAACCTGATCGACTTCGGACTGATACAGCAGGCCAATGGTCCGCACTCATCGCTGAACACATCGAGCTCCAGAATTCAGCCGACTGACACCAGCACATCCTCAAACAGGCTGGGGGGTAATGGCGATCAGTTACTGAACAAACTCGTGGAAGCGATCCGTAATATCCTCAACAACCTGCTCTCTCTGCTGGAAGGCAATCAACACCAGGGCTCTTCGCCTGCACAGACCCAGCGTGAACAGACGCCGACGTCCACTCAATCGCACGCTTCGCCTTCCTCGTCGTCTTCATCTTCGCCGTCGACATCCTCCCAGTCTTCACCCTCAGTGCCTTCAACGCCTCAGGGCAACGCAGAAAAACCGTTTGTGGTGCAGAGCGATCATCCGGCGGAAAAACCGGTATCGCTGCAGAGAACCTCAGAGCCAACGTCTGTGACGCCGCCACAAACACCACCGCAGGCTGTCGAGCGAAACAGCATTACCCCGGACAAGGCACCGGCCAAACCCGAAGCGGTAAAGCCGGCAGTGGTCAACGACCCGGTGCTGCCGAAAACCTCGATCCCTGCCGCCGCCAAGCCTGACAGCACGGTGACCGCCGCAAAACACGCGACGCCCGCTGCCCGTGGCCAGGGCGCTGACATGTCCGGCATGATCGGTTTTGCCAAGGAAGCCAATACCACCGGGGGCAACAACGGCGAAGTGGTCACCGTGAACACGGTTGCCGACCTCAAGAAGTACATGGAGGACGACAAAGCCCGCACCGTCAAGCTGGGGGCCAACCTGTCTGCCGACAGTAAAGTGTCGATAAATTTCGGGGCCAACAAAACCCTGCTGGGCACCGATAAAGGCAACACCCTGCACAACATCTATCTGGCCAGCGGCAAGACCGCCAGCAACGACATTTTCCAGAATCTGAACTTCAACCACGACGCCCGTTACCGTGAAAACGGCGACATGCAGATGTTCATCAGCAGCGGTCAGAAATACTGGATCGACCACATCACCGCTACCGGAACCAAGGATCAGAACCCCAAAGGTCTGGATAAACTGCTCTACGTGGGCGGCAAGGCAGATAACGTCAGCCTGACCAATTCGAAATTCCAGAACAACGAGTATGGCGTGATTCTCGGTCAGCCGGACGACTCGGCAGCCGCCAAAGCCGAGTACAAGGGCTACCCACGGATGACAATCGCCAACAACGTGTTCAGCAACCTCGATGTCCGCGGGCCCGGTCTGTTTCGTCAGGGCCAATTTGACGTAGTTAACAACTCGATCGACAAATTCCACCTCGGTTTCACTGCGACCGGGAACGCTACCATCCTGTCGCAGGCCAACTATTTCAGCAACGGTGTCGATGTTTCCAACAAGGCAAGTAATAGCGGCGTGCTGGATGACTACGGCGATGCGCACTTCAAAGACATCGGCAGTAACGTCAGTTTCACTCAGAAATCGCCGGTTACCGCCTGGACACCGAGCTACAACCGGGACGTGAAAACAGCCGAAGCAGCCAGAGCCTATGACCTGGCCAATGCGGGTGCACAGGTCGTGAAATAACCACCAGGCCCGAAACGCAGGCGAAAAAAAGGCGACCTGCGTCGCCCGAAGTGCCTTGCGTGCTCACTGACAGAATGACGGGCCTGCGCCAGTCATTCTTTTTTATGCCGCCGATCCCGGCGTTGGCGATGACCTGCCCGAGGTCATGCTGCGTCGTGTTCGATGGCATCAGCTTAAGCGCAGCTGGATAAAAGCATGTTGATCCAGATCAGTTATCCGCTCGCCGGCCGCGCAGGCACAGGGATAACTGATCCGGGTCAATGACGCAGGAAGGGTGTCAGCGTTTTTTAGGCTTTTTCTTCGGTTTTTTGCCGCTCAACGGCATGGCCTGCTCGAAGGCGTTGCGCACTTCGTTGAGGCGTTTGTCGTTCAAATCGTGAACGCGCCTGGCGCGCTCTGCGCCCAGGTCGATCAATTTTTCATCGTCGCTCATGGCTTGCCGCTCTCGGACACTGGAAAACAGTGCCAATAATGCTTGCTCGCATCAGCCATGACCAGCACCTGTGCGGCAATTGGAGCGATCAGATCTGAATGTCGACCCAGATACCCTGACGCGGCTCGTCGTCGATCAAAGGCACGACAGGCACTGTATTGTCGGCATTGAGCGAGTCACCCGGAACGACCAGCCCCTGATATTCCTCGGCCTCTTCATAAGGACGACCCTGATGCTGCTGTTGCTGCTGTTGCTGACGTTGCTGCTCTTCACGCAATAGCAATGCGCTGCGTTCAGTATCTTCGTTGTGCAGATCGATAGAGGTCTCGTTGGAGCTCTGTTGCACCGGTGCCACAGGCGGGATGTCCGGCATGCGTTTGGCCGGGTCCAGCTGTGATGTCACGGGCACCACACTTAACGGAAGCATAGGTTGCAGCATGGTTTTATCTCCTCTTATCGGGGTTTCGGCCGTGTGCGTGGCAACTTGAACCGAGAAATAAGCAGCAATGATTTATAAGGCCTTTTTGGACTGCGTTTAGTGAAATTAGTGTCATGGAACTAAAAATTTGATGCGTCGCACGCCCCGACGGCGAGTTTTTTCACGTCACCTTTGGTCTTCGGTGCGCGTTCCGTTAACATAGTCAGCTTTTTCAAGCGGGAGACAGGCAGCATGGCGCAGCAGTATCAACCGGGGCAACGCTGGATTAGTGACAGCGAAGCCGAGCTGGGTTTAGGCACCGTTCTGGCACAGGACGGCCGCTTGTTGACCGTGCTCTATCCGGCCACTGGCGAGACGCGCCAGTACGCACTGCGTAATGCGCCGCTGACCCGCGTGCGCTTCTCGCCGGGCGATGTGATCACGCACTTCGAAAACTGGAAGATGACCGTTCGCGAAGTCGACGATGTCGACGGCCTGCTGGTGTACCACGGCCTGAACGCGCAGAACGAAGTGGTCACGCTGCCGGAAACCCAACTGTCGAACTTCATCCAGTTCCGCCTGGCGACCGACCGTCTGTTCGCGGGCCAGATCGACCAGTTGTCGTGGTTTTCGCTGCGCTACAACACGCTTGAGCACACCAGCCGCCAGTTGCAGTCCTCGCTTTGGGGCCTGGGTGGCGTGCGTGCGCAACCTATTGCGCACCAATTGCACATCGCCCGGGAAGTCGCCGACCGCATCGCGCCACGCGTATTGCTGGCCGACGAAGTGGGTTTGGGCAAGACCATCGAAGCCGGCCTGGTGATTCATCGCCAGTTGCTGTCGGGGCGCGCCAACCGCGTGCTGATTCTGGTTCCGGAAAACCTCCAGCACCAGTGGCTGGTGGAGATGCGCCGCCGCTTCAACCTGCAGGTTGCGCTGTTCGACGCCGAACGCTTCATGGAAAGCGATGCCGGCAACCCGTTTGAAGACACCCAACTGGCGCTGGTTGCGCTGGAATGGCTGGTCGAAGACGAAAAGGCGCAGGACGCCCTGTTCGCGGCGGGCTGGGACCTGATGGTGGTCGACGAAGCGCACCACCTGGTCTGGCACGAAGAAAAGGCCAGCCGTGAATACTCGCTGGTCGAACAACTGGCCGAGGTCATTGCCGGCGTACTGCTGCTGACCGCAACGCCAGAACAACTGGGCCAGGACAGCCACTTCGCCCGCCTGCGCCTGCTCGACCCGAACCGTTTCCACGACCTGAAAGCCTTCCGCGCCGAGAGCGAAAACTATCGCCCGGTGGCTCAGGCCGTTCAGGAACTGCTCGACAAGGGCAAATTGTCCGCTGCGGCGCAGAAGACCATCCACGGGTTCCTCGGTGCCGAAGGTGACACCTTGCTCGCGGCGGTCAATGCCGGCGACGACGAAGCCAAGGCACGTCTGATTCGCGAACTGCTGGACCGTCACGGCACCGGCCGCGTGCTGTTTCGCAACACCCGCGCCGCCGTGCAGGGCTTCCCGGAGCGCAAACTGCATCAATACCCGCTGCCCTGCCCTGTTGAATACCTTGAACTGCCGGTTGGCGAGCACGCCGATCTTTACCCCGAAGTGAGTTTCCAGTCGCAGTCGGATGCCAGCGAAGAGGAGCGCTGGTGGCGCTTTGACCCACGCGTCGAATGGCTGATCGACACGCTCAAGATGCTCAAGCGCGTCAAGGTGCTGGTCATCTGTGCTCACGCTGAAACCGCCATGGACCTGGAAGACGCGCTGCGCGTGCGCTCCGGCATTCCGGCCACAGTGTTCCACGAAGGCATGAACATCCTTGAGCGCGACCGCGCCGCAGCCTATTTTGCGGACGAAGAGTTTGGCGCTCAGGTACTGATCTGTTCGGAAATCGGCAGCGAAGGCCGCAACTTCCAGTTTTCCCACCATCTGGTCCTGTTCGACCTGCCGTCGCACCCGGACCTGCTGGAACAGCGCATCGGGCGTCTGGACCGGATCGGCCAGAAACACGTCATCGAGCTGCACGTGCCATTCCTGGAGACCAGCCCCCAGGCGCGTCTGTTCCAGTGGTATCACGAAGCGCTCAATGCGTTCCTCAACACCTGCCCGACCGGTAACGCGCTGCAGCATCAGTTTGGACCGCGCCTGTTGCCCTTGCTGGAAAGCGGTGACGACGATGAGTGGCAGAGCCTGATCGATGAAGCCCGCAGCGAGCGCGAGCGTCTGGAAAGCGAGCTGCACACTGGCCGCGACCGGCTGCTGGAGCTCAACTCCGGTGGTGCTGGCGAAGGTGAGGCACTGGTTGAGGATATTCTCGAACAGGACGATCAGTTCAGCCTGCCGATCTACATGGAAACCCTGTTCGACGCCTTTGGCATCGACAGCGAAGACCACTCGGAAAATGCCCTGATCCTCAAGCCGAGCGAGAAGATGCTCGACGCCAGCTTCCCGCTGGGCGACGACGAAGGCGTGACCATCACGTACGACCGCAATCAGGCACTGTCTCGTGAAGACATGCAGTTCATCACCTGGGAACACCCGATGGTCCAGGGCGGCATGGACCTGGTGCTGTCCGGTTCGATGGGCAACACGGCGGTGGCACTGATCAAGAACAAGGCGCTCAAGCCGGGTACTGTGCTGCTGGAGCTGATTTACGTCAGCGAAGTGGTCGCGCCGCGCTCATTGCAACTGGGACGCTACCTGCCGCCTGCTGCACTGCGCTGCCTGCTCGACGCAAATGGCAACGATCTGTCGAGCCGTGTCTCGTTCAATACCCTGAACGATCAGCTTGAAAGTGTGCCACGCGCCAGCGCCAACAAGTTCATCCAGGCGCAGCGTGATCAGCTGACCCCGAGGATCAACGCAGGCGAAGAGAAAATCACTCCCAAGCACGCTGAACGCGTGGCCGAAGCACAACGCCGTCTGGCAGCCGACACCGAAGAGGAACTGGCACGTCTGACCGCTTTGCAGGCGGTCAACCCTACCGTGCGTGACAGCGAACTGGTCGCCTTGCGCACTCAGCGCGAACAAGGTCTGGCGATGCTTGAAAAAGCCGCGCTGCGCCTTGAGGCGATTAGGGTACTGGTTGCGGGTTGACGCCGCGCTGACTCTCCTCCCCATGCTCCGCGTGGGGATGCATTTCGTGACGCTCCGCGTCACAGCGATCTGCGATGGCAGTGATGCTTGTTCACGGCTCGAATCACCTTTTCGCCCCTCGGCGACCTACTTTGATGGGGCCAAAGTAGGCAACCCCTTCCGCCAACCCCGCCACTGGTTCTTCCGCCACCATGCGCGCCGTCATCCGTTCGGCATCCCGGCTGAAGCAGCGCGATGCCTGATACAGAAACAGCAGGGTCAGAAACAGCGCGACCGGGATCAGGTACATGGCGTCGTGCAGGCCGATGGCCTTGAAGCTTTCGTTCATGACCTCGACACCCGCCACGCCCATCGCCGAGTGGGCGAAGTGATCAGACAGCAGACCGACCACCACCGGCCCAAGCCCGCCACCGAGCAGATAGAGCCCGGCAAAGAACAACGCCATGGCGGTTGCCCGCAGGCGTGGCTCGACCACGTCCTGAATCGCGGTGTAGACGCAGGTGTAAAAGTTGTAGGCAAACAGCCAGCCAAGGCTGAAAACGCCGACAAATACACCGATCTCGATTCGTCCAGCATGCAACGCATAGCCTGTCGCCAGCGCGGCGACCAGCATGCTGAAAGTCGCAAACAGCAGCCGGCCATTGGCGGAGCGCTGGTGCAGCTTGTCGGCAATCCAGCCGCCCAGCGTCAGGCCGATCAAACCGGTAACGCCCACGATGATCCCTGTCGCCACCGCCGCTTCCTGCAACGGCAGAAGGAAGTAGCGCTGCAACATCGGCACCATGAATGAATTGCAGGCGTAGGTCGCAAAATTAAAGGTCAGACCGCCCAGCACCAGCCAGCGAAAGGTCGGGATCGACAGCACGCGGCGGATCGGCTTGTCGATCTTCGCTTGCGACATACGCACGTTTTCGGCAGCGCCGCGCTTGGGCTCCCTGATGAAAAAGATCAACACCGCCAGCAACAGACCGGGCACCGCCGCAATGAAAAATGGCGCACGCCAGCTGTCGAACGCCTTGACCATCGCACCAATGGTAAAGAACGCCAACAGCAAGCCCAATGGCAGACCGAGCATGAACAGGCCCATTGCACGTGCACGCCGGTGGGCAGGAAACAGGTCGCCGATCAGCGAGTTGGCCGCAGGCGCATAACTGGCCTCGCCTATCCCGACGCCCATGCGTACCAGCAGGAACGCCCAGAAACTGCCGACCATGCCATTGACCGCCGTCAAGCCGCTCCAGACCGCCAGCCCGCAGCCCATCAGTTTTTTGCGCGACCCGTTATCCGCCATGCGCCCCAGCGGCAGGCCGGCGATGGCGTAGACCAGTGTGAACGCAGTGCCGAGCATGCCCAGTTGAAAATCGCTCAAGTGCCATTCCAGACGAATAGGCTCAACGATGATTGCCGGAATGGTGCGATCGAAAAAGTTGAACAGATTGGCCAAAAACAACAGGAACAGAACACGCCAGGCATTGGCCGCTTGAGTCGCGTTTTCCGGCGGGAGCTTGTTCATGGCGCCATTCGTCCTTCTATGGTCAGTCACTCAAATCTAGAAGCAGGAAGGTTGTCTGTCTGTAAATATTCGTAACTACGGCAGGTGCGTGATGGCCTTTTATAACTATTCGTTATTGAACTGATGTCAAAATGTCCCCTCATTTGGGTGGCAGGTTGTAAACAACTTCTATACTCAGCTCAAATCGCCAGGCCTTAAGCCTTGGCGCCCTGGTAGTCAAAATAGGGCACGCTATGGAGTGGCTGGGTTTGAACATGTTCGCTGGCCTGCCAGCGGACGGGCAATTGCTGGTCGACTGCAGTCATAATCTGTTTCTGGTAGCGCTGGCCTATGGCGTGGCGTGCGCGGCGTGCTTTGCCACGCTGGACATCGCCGACCGCGTCATTCATGTGGATGCCACTACAAGCCGGCGCGTATGGAAAGCGTTGGGCGCACTCTGCCTGGCGGGCGGTGTGTGGGCCATGCACTTCATCAGCATGCTGGCGTTTCAGGCACCGCTGAAAATCTCCTACGACCTGACCATTACCCTGGTGTCGCTGCTGATCGTGCTGATCACGGCACTGGGCGCCATGAAAGCCCTGACCATCCCGGAGCTGACCCTCAAGCGCTGCCTGATCAGCTCGGTGATCATGGGCATAGGCATCAGCACCATGCACTACCTGGGCATGTCGGCCATGCGCTCCGCAGCCACGCAATACTACGAGCCGCGAATGTTCGCGCTGTCGATCGTGGTCGCTGTGCTCTCCAGCATCGCGCTGCTGACTCTGTCACGCCACTTGCGTCAGTACAGCGGCATGTTCCATCAGATGTTTCGCTATGGCGTCAGCCTGCTGCTGGGCGCAGGCTTGCTGACCATGCACCTGATGGGCATGCGAGCGCTGCGCCTGGTTATCCCCGAGAACGCCGAGCTGCACATTCCCGGCACCGAAAACAGTCAACAACTGGGGCTGACCATTGCGGCCATTACCCTGCTGATCATCGCCGGGAGTATCAGCGCGGCAATGGCCGACAAGAAGCTGCAGGGCAAGGAAAATGACCTGCAACGGGTCAACGCCCTGCTCACCCAGCTGGATCAGGCACGCGTTTCGCTCCAGCAAGTGGCGCATTACGACCCGCTGACCAACCTGATCAACCGCCGCGGCTTCAATCAGATATTCGCTGAAAAGCTGCTGGAGCACACCCACAGCAAAGGCATGCTGGCAGTGATGTTTCTGGACATCGACCACTTCAAACGCATCAACGACAGCCTGGGGCATGATGCCGGGGACGAGTTGCTCAAGGTGATCGCCGAACGCATCCGCAGCGCCACGCGTGTTCAAGACGTGGTTGCACGCTTCGGCGGTGATGAGTTCTGCATTCTGCTGAGCATTCCCGATTACGAAGAGGCGCGGCATCTGGCGCATCGAGTCATGCACAAAATGAAGGAACCCATCGCGCTGGCAGGACGGCGCATGGTCATGACCACCAGCATTGGCATCGCGGTCTTCCCGCGTGACGGCTCGACCTGCGATGAACTGCTCAAGCACGCAGACCTTGCGCTTTACCAGTCCAAGGGTAACGGGCGTAACCGGGTGAATTTCTTCAGCCCGGCACTCAAGACCAAGGCCAGCCTGGAACTGCACCTTGAGGAAGAACTGCGCAACGCCCTGCGTGAAGAGACAGGCCTGCAGGTCTACTACCAGCCTATCGTCGACATGCGCACCGGCCACGTCGCCAAGCTGGAAGCGCTGGTGCGCTGGCATCACCCGCAGCACGGCCTGCTGGCGCCCGTTCGCTTCATCGGCATTGCCGAAGCCAACGGTCTGATTGCCGAGCTGGACAACTGGGTGCTGCGCCGTGCCTGTCGTGATCTGGCCACCTTGCGCAACGAGGGTCTGGAACAGTTGATCATCACCGTCAACTGTTCGGCACTGACGCTTGGCCGCGACGAGCTGGTCGAAGAGGTCGAGCAGGCGCTGGCCGACGCCAATGCCGCGCCTGGCCGGCTGGAGCTGGAGGTGACCGAAAATGCCTTGATGGGCAATATCAGCAACACCATCCTGATGCTCAAGCACATTCGCAGCCTGGGGGTGTCGCTGTCGATCGACGACTTCGGTACGGGCTATTCGTCACTCGCCTACCTCAAGCGCCTGCCGCTTGACACGCTGAAGATCGACCGGTCATTCATTATCGACATCCCCGACTCGCCGCAAGACATGGAAATCGTCCAGGCGATTATCGTCATGGCGCACACCCTGCACCTGAAAGTGGTCACCGAGGGCGTGGAAACCCCTGCACAACTGGAGTTTCTCAACCAGTTCGGCAGTGATTACGTGCAAGGCTATCTGTTCAGCAGACCGCAGCCACTGGAGCGAATCCTGCCTCTTGCCAAACAGATGAACGCACGCGAAGCGAACAGTCGATGGCCGGTGCTGCCGTTTCCGGTCTCCAAAGAGCCGGACATCGATGTACCAGAACCCATCGACCCGTTCGACGAGCTGCCCGACAGCGACAGCTTTGTCAGCCACCGCCCCGTTCGCACCTGACGCTTCTGCGATGGGGATCGGTAAAACGCTCATCGGCAGGTGTGGTTTTACGCCACGCAGACCGCCAGAGAGTTACCTTCCAACCCAATCAGGCAGACGGGCGAGCACTCATACGGTGCAAAACTCAGACATTCGCCCTGTTTTGAATCAGAACCCAAGGTGCCACCACCACCGCCCACAGCTGCGGATCGGTCTCTACCAGCTCAAGCGCCTTGGTTTCAGACACCTTGCCAACCTGCCCGTCGGCCAGCCACGCAGACACCCTCGCTGCATCATTTTCGGCCACGGCCTCGGCGACTTCGATCAAATCCAGAGGCAGCTCGACCCACAACAGGGCACCCTTGGCAAAGAATGGTTGCAATTCAGTCCAGGTGATTGAGGCGGTTTCGCCGAGCAGTTTGGCATAGAGGGTGCTAGGTTCTTGCGTCATGGGTTTCACCAGAAAGAAAATCGGCGCAATGATAACGCCGACTTTCCCGCAGGCAAGCCCAGAAGCAGGTGAAAAGTCGCAGGGAGATGCAGATAACCTTATGGATCTGAAGGTTTTTCAGACACTCAAGTGGTTGGATTCTGTAACTTTCTTTCGATTAAGCGACACCCATCGGTTGGCGCCCCGGCACGCGGCTTTCCAAGCCATTGACCGGCACTCTAAACTGTTCCGGTACAGTTGGCGGAGCGGGGAAAACCGGTAATCGAATCCGGTCCTGGAGCCTCGGCCATCAGGATTATAAAAACTACAACGCAAGAGTGGAGCATCATGACTAAGGGTACCAATAAGCTTTCAAGGCTGTTTGCCGCACTGGTTATGGCGGGGGTTGCCAGCCATTCGTTCGCAGCTGACACCATCAAGATCGGCATCGCCGGCCCGAAAACCGGTCCTGTTGCCGAGTACGGCACCATGCAGTTCAACGGTGCCAAAATGGCCATCGAGCAGATCAACGCCAAAGGCGGCGTCGATGGCAAAAAGCTTGAAGCCGTCGAGTACGACGATGCTTGCGACCCGAAACAGGCCGTTGCAGTCGCCAACAAAGTGGTCAACGACGGCGTGAAATACGTGGTCGGTCACCTGTGCTCCAGCTCCGCTCAGCCAGCGTCCGATGTTTACGAAGACGAAGGCATCATCATGGTCACCCCGGCTGCCACCAGCCCGGAAATCACCGCGCGCGGCTACAAGATGGTGTTCCGCACCATCGGTCTGGACAGCGCTCAGGGCCCGGCAGCAGGCAACTACATTGCCGATGTCGCCAAACCGAAAATCGTCGCTGTCATTCACGACAAGCAGCAGTACGGCGAAGGTATCGCGACAGCCGTGAAGCAGACGCTGGAAGCCAAAGGCTTCAAGGTTGCGCTGTTTGAAGGCATCAACGCTGGCGACAAGGACTTCTCCTCGCTGATCGCCAAACTCAAGCAAGCCAATGTCGATTTCGTCTACTACGGCGGCTACCACCCTGAGCTGGGGCAGATCCTGCGCCAGTCCAAGGAAAAGGGCCTGAACGCCAAGTTCATGGGTCCTGAAGGCGTCGGCAACGAGTCCATCTCGCAAATTGCTGGTGATGCCTCCGAAGGCATGCTCGTCACCCTGCCGAAATCCTTCGATCAGGACCCGGCCAACCAGGCACTGACCAAAGCGTTCCAGGACAAGAAGCAGGACCCGAGCGGCCCGTTCGTGTACCCGTCGTACTCCGCCGTTCAGGTCATTGCTGACGGCATCGCTGCCGCCAAGTCCGAAGACACCGCCAAGGTGGCAGCTGCCATCCATGCCGGCACCTTCAAGACCCCAATGGGCGAGCTGAGCTACGACGCCAAGGGCGACCTGAAGAACTTCCAGTTCGTGGTCTACGAGTGGCACTTCGGCAAACCGAAGACCGAAGCCGCCAAATAAGCTGCTGCGTCACTCATCGAAGCCCACTGCCTGTGCAGTGGGCTTTGTTTTACACATCCAGGCCCGCACGCAGACCGATATCAACAACACTGCGTAACGAGGCCCCCTGAAAATCTTAAAACCGTCACCAGCGGTTCGCTGACGGCGCAACAGGCTAGGCATCGACAGAATGCCACCCCGGCGCACATCAGAGAAATGCAGATCAGGTTTTTAGGAGCGCGGTAAATGCCCGAGTTTTTCCACTACATGCAGCAGCTGGTCAATGGTCTGACCATTGGCAGTACGTATGCATTGATCGCCATCGGCTACACGATGGTGTACGGCATCATTGGAATGATCAACTTCGCCCATGGCGAGGTGTACATGATCGGTTCTTATGTGGCCTTCATGGCACTCGCCGGTCTGGCGATGCTGGGGATTCATAGCCTGCCGTTGCTGATGATTGCCGGCTTTGCCGCAGCGATCGTCGTAACCAGCGCCTACGGATACAGCATCGAGCGTGTGGCCTATCGGCCATTGCGCAACAGCAACCGTCTGATTCCACTGATTTCTGCGATCGGCATGTCGATCTTTCTGCAGAACTCGGTTCAGCTTTCTCAGGGTTCCGGCAACTTTGCCATCCCCAACCTGCTGCCCGGCAGCCTGTCGTTCGGGCCCGGTGGTTCGCAGGAAGTGCTTATTTCCTACATGCAGATCGTGGTGTTCGTCGTCACCCTGCTGGCCATGACCGGCCTGACCCTGTTCATCTCCCGCTCGCGAATGGGCCGCGCCTGCCGCGCCTGCGCCGAAGACATGAAAATGGCCAACCTGCTGGGCATCAACACCAACAACATCATTGCCCTGACCTTCGTGGTCGGCGCGGCACTGGCCGCCGTCGCCGCGATGCTGCTGAGCATGCAATACGGCGTGATCAACCCGAGTGCCGGGTTTCTGGTCGGCCTGAAAGCGTTCACAGCGGCGGTGCTGGGCGGTATAGGATCGATCCCTGGCGCGGTGCTCGGCGGTCTGGTATTGGGCGTCGCCGAGGCGTTCGGTGCCGACATTTTCGGTGATCAGTACAAGGACGTCGTGGCCTTCGGCCTGCTGGTTCTGGTGCTGCTGTTCCGACCGACCGGTATTCTGGGTCGTCCGGAGGTTGAAAAAGTATGAGCAAGTCTTTCAAACAGGCGCTGTTCAGCGCCGCACTGGTCTGGGCCGTGGCCTACCCGGTGTTCGGCCTGAAACTGGCGTTCTCCGGCGTGACCCTGCAAGTGCAGAATGCCAGCCCGCTGACCCTGACCATTATTGCCGTGTGCTCGGTGCTGCTGTTTCTGCGCGTGCTGTTCGCCGAGCAAATCAGCAGCCTGCGTCGCGGCTCGGAAAAGCCGCTGATCCCGCAGAAGACCAGCGACTTCCTGACTCAGCCGAAAACCCAGCGCTGGGGCCTGGCGGCCCTGATCGTGCTGGCCTTCATCTGGCCGTTCTTCGGCTCGCGCGGTGCGGTGGACATCGCCACGCTGATCCTGATCTACGTCATGCTCGGCCTGGGCCTGAACATCGTCGTCGGCCTGGCCGGCCTGCTCGATCTCGGCTACGTGGGTTTCTATGCGGTCGGTGCCTACAGCTACGCCCTGCTGTCCCATTACTACGGGCTCGGCTTCTGGATCTGCCTGCCGATTGCGGGGATGATGGCGGCAGTGTTCGGCTTCTTGCTGGGCTTCCCGGTATTGCGTTTGCGCGGCGACTATCTGGCCATCGTGACGCTGGGGTTCGGCGAGATCATCCGTATTTTCCTGCGTAACCTCACCGAGTTGACGGGTGGCCCGAATGGCATCAGCAACATCGACAAGCCGACCTTTTTCGGCCTGACGTTCGAGCGCAAAGCGGCCGAAGGTATGCAGACCTTTCACGAGTATTTCGGCCTGCCGTACAACTCGATCAACAAGGTTGTCTTTCTCTACCTGATCGCCCTGCTGCTGGCACTGGCGGCGCTGTTCGTCATCAACCGTCTGCTGCGCATGCCGATCGGCCGGGCCTGGGAGGCGCTGCGTGAAGACGAAATCGCCTGCCGCGCGCTGGGCCTGAATCCGACCGTCATCAAGCTGTCGGCCTTCACCCTGGGCGCTGCATTCGCCGGTTTCGCCGGCAGCTTCTTCGCGGCCCGCCAAGGCCTGGTGACACCCGAATCCTTCACCTTCATCGAGTCGGCAATCATCCTCGCCATCGTTGTGCTCGGTGGCATGGGCTCGCAACTGGGCGTGATTCTGGCGGCCATTGTGATGATCCTGCTGCCGGAACTGATGCGTGAGTTCAGCGACTACCGCATGTTGATGTTCGGCGCCCTGATGGTGCTGATGATGATCTGGCGTCCTCAAGGCTTCCTGCCGATGCAACGGCCTGAAATGAAATTGAAAGCGGAGCTGCCCAAATGAGCCGCCCATTACTGCAAGCCACCGGCTTGAGCATGCGTTTTGGCGGCCTGCTGGCGGTCAACGGTGTGGCCTTGACGGTCAATAAAGGTCAGGTCGTGTCGATGATCGGCCCCAACGGCGCGGGCAAGACCACAGTCTTCAACTGCCTGACCGGCTTCTACAAGCCAAGCGCCGGCACCATTTTGCTGGACGGCGAGCCGATTCAAGGCTTGGCGGGGCATCAGATTGCCCGCAAGGGCGTGGTTCGAACCTTCCAGAACGTGCGCCTGTTCAAGGAAATGACTGCGGTGGAGAACCTGCTGGTTGCTCAGCACCGGCACCTGAACACCAACTTCCTGTCCGGCCTGTTCAAGACCCCGGCGTTCCGTCGCAGCGAACGCGAAGCGATGGACTATGCCGAGCACTGGCTCGAAGCCGTCAACCTGCGCGAGTTCGCCAACCGCCCTGCCGGAACACTGGCCTATGGTCAGCAACGCCGCCTGGAAATCGCCCGCTGCATGATGACGCGCCCGCGCATCCTGATGCTCGACGAACCGGCAGCCGGGCTGAACCCCAGAGAAACCGACGATCTGAAAGCCCTGATCGGTGTGTTGCGCAACGAGCACGACGCCACGGTCCTGCTGATCGAGCACGACATGAAACTGGTGATGAGCATTTCCGACCACATTGTGGTGATCAATCAGGGCACGCCTCTGGCAGACGGTACGCCGGAACAGATTCGCGACAATCCTGACGTGATCAAAGCCTACCTGGGGGAAGCGTAAATGCTGCAGTTCGAAAACGTTTCCACCTTCTACGGCAAGATCCAGGCACTGCACAGCGTCAACGTGGAGGTTCGTCAGGGCGAAATCGTCACCCTGATCGGCGCCAACGGTGCGGGCAAGTCCACCCTGCTGATGACCCTGTGCGGTTCGCCGCGTGCGCACAGCGGCAGCATTCGCTACATGGGCGAAGAACTGGTCGGGCTGGAGTCCTCGATTATCATGCGCAAGAGCATCGCCGTCGTGCCGGAAGGCCGTCGTGTGTTTGCGCGCCTGACGGTCGAAGAAAACCTCGCGATGGGCGGTTTCTTCACGGAAAATGCTGACTATCAGGAGCAGATGGACAAGGTTCTGCACCTCTTCCCGCGCCTCAAGGAACGCTTCAATCAGCGTGGCGGCACCATGTCCGGTGGCGAACAACAGATGCTCGCGATCGGCCGTGCGCTGATGAGCAAGCCCAAGCTATTGCTGCTGGACGAGCCGTCGCTGGGCCTGGCACCTATCATCATTCAGCAGATTTTCGAGATCGTCGAACAACTGCGCCGTGACGGGGTGACGGTGTTTCTGGTCGAGCAGAACGCCAATCAGGCCCTGAAAGTCGCCGACCGCGCCTACGTACTGGAAAACGGTCGCGTGGTCATGCAAGGCACGGGTGAAGAACTGCTGGTTGATCCGAAAGTGCGGGATGCGTACCTGGGCGGTTGAGATTGCCCAGGACACCCGTCATCCACGCCCCGGTTTCTGCCCGGAGGCGTAGGGGCGGACCCGGCGACGCTTCGCTTGTCCGCAATGGGCTGCGAAGCGGCCCCAAGGCCGGCCACTTCGGTTGTGTCAGGCACACCAAGGCGGCTGGTTTTGCTGCCGGTCCCCGGCTGTTCGCGGACAAGCGAAGCGACGCTCGGTCCGCTCCTGCACGCGATAGACATTCCAACCCTTGTGATGCATCTCCAGTCTGAGTAACGTGGCGGCACCTGTCTGGAGACCACATCATGTTCACTGCCCGTTCCGTCCTCGTATTTGCCCTTCTACCGCTGTTTGCCGGGTGTCAGTTGCTCGGTAAACAGGCCGAGGAACCGAAGGTTTCTACGGCTGGCATGCTCCGTATGCAGGGCGATCTGACTGGCAGCAACGGCCAATTGCTGTTCAAGCCATGCAACGAGCAGCGTCGTTATGTGGTCAAGGATCGCGGCAATACCGGCATTTTGCAGGAAGCCGCTTCGCTGGCCGACAAAAACGGCAAGGTGTTTGCCGACCTGCGCGGCAGTTTTACTGCGAGCAAGGCGGCCAACAGCGATGGCCAGGTGGACCTGCATCAGCTGTATCGCGTCGAGCGTCCCGGTCAGGCCTGTGAAGACCTCAATTTCAAACGCCTGACGCTGCACGTCAACGGCAACAAACCTGCCTGGAACGTCAACGTCAGTGGCAAAGGCATGGTGCTGGAGCGCGAAGGGCTCGCCCCCCTGGCCTTGCCGTACGTGGAAGAGAAGCTTCCCGATGGCAGTTTCAGCGTCAGCAGCGAAGCCAACAACCAGCGCATCGAGATCTGGGTAGCCCCGCAGCGCTGCGTTGACAGCGTCGACGGCTCGGTGCAGCACCTCACCGCAGAGCTGCGTATCAACGGCCAGGCCCAGCGCGGCTGCGGTTATTACGGCGGTTCGCGCGACGACTGATCGGGCAGGCTCGCCGCCAAAGGGGTTCAGCGCTTATAATCGCCGGTCTTGTAGTGCTGTCGGGCTGAACCTGCGGCCCGAAAACTGGACCCCTTAATGTTACGAATCACCGAACTCAAGCTGCCGATCGATCACCCGGAAGAAGACCTGCGCGTTGCACTCTTGCAGCACCTGGGCATCGACAGCAGCGAATTGCTGGACTTCACCCTCTTCAAACGCAGTTACGACGCGCGCAAGAAGTCGTCCGAGCTGTGTTTCATCTACACCATCGACTTTCAGGTCAAGGATGAAGCAGCGCTGCTGCGCAAGCTCGCCAATGACCGTCACGTCGGCCCGGCACCGGATGTCAGCTATAAAGTGGTCGGTCACGCCCCTGAAGGCCTGAGCGAGCGCCCGATAGTGGTGGGCTTCGGGCCGTGCGGCATTTTTGCCGGGCTGCTGCTGGCGCAGATGGGCTTCAAGCCGATCATCCTCGAGCGCGGCACCGAAGTGCGCCAGCGCACCAAGGACACGTGGGCGCTGTGGCGCAAGAACGTGCTCAACGCCGAGTCCAACGTGCAATTCGGTGAAGGCGGTGCCGGTACGTTCTCCGACGGCAAGCTTTACAGCCAGATCAAGGACCCGAAATTCATCGGCCGCAAGGTGCTGCACGAGTTCGTGAAAGCGGGCGCGCCGGAAGAAATTCTCTACGTCAGCAAACCGCACATCGGCACGTTCCGCCTGACCGGTGTGGTTGAAAACATGCGTCACCAGATCGAAGCGCTGGGCGGCGAAGTGCGCTTTCAGCAGCGCGTGACCGACCTGATGATCGAGGACGGCCAGTTGCTGGGCGTCCAGCTCGACAGCGGTGAACAGATCGAGTCCCGGCACGTCATCCTGGCGCTGGGCCACAGCGCCCGTGACACTTTCCGTATGCTGCACGGCCGTGGCGTGTTCATGGAAGCCAAGCCGTTCTCGGTGGGTTTTCGCATCGAGCACCCGCAATCGCTGATCGACCGTGCACGGCTGGGCAAATACGCCGGGCACCCGAAACTGGGCGCGGCGGATTACAAGCTGGTGCATCACGCCAGCAACGGTCGTTCGGTTTACAGTTTCTGCATGTGCCCTGGCGGCACGGTGGTAGCAGCAACGTCGGAACCTGGCCGAGTGGTCACCAACGGCATGAGTCAGTATTCGCGCAACGAGCGCAATGCCAACTCGGGCATCGTGGTCGGTATTTCGCCGGAGCAGGACTTTCCTGGCAGCCCGTTGGCCGGTATCGAGCTGCAGGAGCGTCTGGAATCCCACGCTTACCTGCTGGGCGGCAGCAACTACGAAGCCCCCGCGCAACTGGTCGGCGACTTCATCGCCGGCAGAGCGTCAACGGCGCTGGGCAGTGTAGAACCTTCCTACAAGCCAGGCGTGAAACTGGTGGACCTGGCCGAGGCCCTGCCCGCCTTTGCCATCGAAGCCATCCGTGAGGCGTTGCCTGCGTTCGACAAGCAGATCAAAGGCTTCTCGCTGCACGATGCAGTGCTGACCGGCATCGAAACCCGCACCTCGGCACCGCTGCGGATCACTCGCGGCCCGACTATGCAGAGCCTGAATACCAAAGGCCTTTACCCGGCCGGTGAAGGCGCGGGCTATGCGGGCGGTATCCTGTCGGCAGGCGTGGACGGCATTCGGGTTGCCGAAGCACTGGTGCGCGACATGCTGGGGATCGAGGGCTGACCCCACTATCGTGCGGCGCTCTGCGTCGGCATGCAGTTCTGGACGCTCTGCGTCCTCTGTGTGGCGCTCCGCGTCACACAAGGGTTCTGCGGATGGCCCGTTGCGGCGACCCCCGGATCAGCAGGGCTCAGCCGTCACTTACGTCGCAATCGGCGTCGTCAGTGCCATCGTGATAAAAAAGCGCTTTTGTTTATGTGCAGTGACGATGGGCAAGGCATGACGTTGTGTTGCAGCATAGGTGTGACGCGTAGCAGTCCGGAACTGCATGCCTTGCGTGACAATCCATCTGACGCAGAAGACAAAAAACCCCGAGCTTTTCGGCTCGGGGTTTTGGTGTGCAGCGTTGCAGATCAGTGGCTCACGCGGCTCGTGCCGTTGACGCTCATGATGCGTACGCGCTCGCCGACCCGGAAAATCTCGTTTTCCTGAACCTGCTGCACGTAAGCACGCATGCTGCCATCATCTTCACGTACGGTGATTTCAACACCTTGCGTGCGGGTCAGGCCCTCTTCGGTCGCTGAACCCAGCAGACCACCTGCCACCGCGCCGATCACTGCAGCCACGACGCTGCCGCGACCGCCACCGATGGCGCTGCCGCCAACGCCGCCGACGACCGCGCCCGCAACACCGCCGATTGGCGTCTTGGTGCCTTCGATCTTGACCGGACGCAAGGATTCGATGGTGCCCATGCGGACAGTCTGTACAGTCCTGGCCTCATCGCGGGAATAGGAATCACCGGTCAGATTTGAGGTACAGCCGCCCAGCATCAACGCCATCGCAGTGAACGAAGCAACCAGAAGAGCAGACTTGCGCATAAAAGGAATCTCCAGAGGAACCAGTGGCCATTAGACTACCCGACAACGATGCTGTCACGGCCCCGGTCCTGCAATTTAAGTTCATTCAGGCGTCATACAGCGACGGCCTGTCTAACGCTCAGACGGCTGAGCAGACGAATAATTCAATCAGGGGGCAAGACGCTCGCGTGCCCATTTGGCGTTTATCAAACGATAGTTCAAACGGTCGTGAAGGCGACTGGATCTTCCCTGCCAAAACTCGATTCGCTCTGGCAAAAGACGGTAGCCACCCCAGTGCTCGGGGCAGTGTGGCTGGGTGTCTGCGAAGCGTTGTTCCGTCTGTCTGATCAAGCCTTCCAGTTCGTCGCGATCGGCAATCACCCGGCTTTGCGGCGATGCCCATGCGCCAAGACGACTGCCCAACGGGCGTACCTGGTAATAAGCGTCGGACTCCTGAGCGCTGACCTTTTCGACCCGGCCTTCAATACGCACCTGACGCTCCAGCGCTGGCCAGAAGAAAGTCATGGCCGCGAATGGATGTGCGGCCAATTGCCGACCCTTGGCGCTTTCGTAGTTGGTGAAGAAGGTAAAGCCCTGAGCATCAAGCCCCTTTAGTAGCAAAACCCGGCAATGGGGGCGTCCTTCCTCATCGACCGTGGCCAGGGTCATGGCGTTGGCCTCGACCGGTGGTTGCTCGGTTTTCACTGCTTCTTCAAACCAGGTGTGGAACAGCGCAAACGGCTCTTGCGGCGACTGCGCTTCGGTCAACCCGTCGCGCGTGTAATCGCGGCGCATGTCGGCCAGGGTCTGAGTCATGGTTTCATTCCTGCGCAGGTTTTACGGGGGGCTTATTGACCATCGTGCCAATGCTCCGCGTTGGCGTGCATCCCTTGACGCTCTGCGTCACAAATCTGAGCTACAACGCGCACTCAAGATCGGACGCAGAGCGTCCAGAACGGCGTACCGACGCAAAGCGTCGGCACGATAGTCACAGGTTTTGCTGTCGGTTCCCGACAGTTCGCGGACCAGTCCGCTCCTACAGGTAGCGGACAAGCGAAGCGTGGCCCGGTCCGCTCCTTGGGTCAGGCCTCAGTTACTGGCCTGGCTGTCATCTTTCTTGGCAGGCGCTTTGGCCGAGGCCTTGGTGGCTGCTGGCTTTTTAGCCGCAGCGGTGGTGGTCTTGGCAGGCGCAGCCTTTTTGGCGGTGCTGGCCTTGGCCGGCGCTTTCTTGGCAGTGTCTTTCTTCGCCACGGCGGCTTTCTTGGCAGGCGCGGCAGCAGGTGCTGGCGCTACTGGCTTGACGTTCTGGGTGGCGACCATGACGGGAGCAACCGGCGGCAGCGCGTAACGGGCCATCAGGGCGCGCATGGTGTCCTGCGGCGTCATGAGAATCTCGACACGGCGATTGAGCGCACGGCCTTCCAGGCTGTCGTTGGCGGCACGCGGCATGACCGCGCCCATGCCACGCTGACTCAGGCGATTACGCTCCAGACCACTGAGGCGGAAGATCGCGGCAACGGATTGCGCACGCTCCTGGCTGATCTTCTGGTTACCTTCGGTAGGGCCCGATGTGTCAGCGTGGCCGAGGATAAGCACTGCGGTCTTCTGATCACCTTCGACCACCTTGGCCAGACGAGTGATCGGGCCCAGTGTGTTGGGCAGCAACATGGCCGGGCGGTCCGGGTTGAAGGAGCTGTCGACCGGCGCAGTGATCGCCAGCAGGTCTTCGCGACGTTCCAGCTGGAACGGGCTGTCCTTGATGGCAGCGCGCAGACGCGGCTCGTACTCGTCCAGCCAGGCCTGGGTCACTTTCGGATCGGGCATCGGCAGCGCTTTAGGCTCGTCCTTCTGCCCTTCGGCACCAAACGGCCACCACCACTTGGTATCGGTCTCCGACTTGGCAACCATCGCAGGCGCAGCAGGCTTGTCTGCCGGCTTGCTGGCAACGGCATCAGGCTTTGCCTGCGCGTTGTCATTGGAGCCGAACGGCCAGTACCACGGGCCGCTGCTTTCAGCGCCAGCCGCAGCGGCCGGTGTTGCAGCAGCCTTGGCCACCGGAGCGGGCGCCGGAGCCGGTGCGGGAGCTTTCGCATCGGTGCCGGCATCGGAAGACTCGCTGCCAGAACCGAACTGCCACCAATGGCCTCCGGTTGCAGCAGAGTCGGACTGAGGAGTTTGAGCACAGCCGGTAACAGCGATGCACAGGGCGAGAACGAGGCTTTTATTGGACGACATGGATGACCCGCAACGGTTTTGATCAGACAGAAGGACGTAACTACGCCGGTATAACATGCATAAAGATGCAGTTGGAAAAAGAAACCGTCGTACGGTTCCTGTTACAGCCATTTAACTGACAGTCGGTATGAAACAAGCACTTATGGCCGATACTTACTGCAAACACTCACGCAGTACGCCAACCAGCTTTTGCGCGCGAGGATCCATCAGAATGTAGGGGCCCAGGGTGTTGGTGACGAAGCCGAACGCCACGTCGTAATCCGGGTCGGCAAAGCCCACGCAACCGCCTGCCCCCGGATGACCAAATGCCTTGGGGCCCAGACCGAACGTTGCGTTGGGCTCCGCTGGCTGGTCAAGCATGCAACCCAGCCCAAGGCGGGTCGAGGTCAGCAGGGTCTTGTCCTGGCCGAGGCTGTGCTCTCGAGTCAGTTCATTGAGCATGTCTGCTTCAAGCAGGCTGCCATCAAGCAAGCCGTTATAGAAACCTGCCAGACTGCGCGCATTGCCATGACCGTTGGCCGCCGGCTGCTGCATGCGGCGCCACTCCGGCTTGTTGGTGCTGGTCATGATCGACGGCGGGTTGGTGAACGCCCTGGCGGTGATGGACGCGGGCTCGCGCATCGTCGCTTGCAGCACGCGCTGAGCGGCAGCGTCGCCCGCGTTGCCCTTGCCGCGCGCGATATGCGCGACGCGATAAAACTGGTCATCTGCCAGACCGACATGAAAATCCAGCCCCAGCGGACGCGAGATACGCGCAGCAATGGACTCGCCTGGCCCGCGCCCGTCGGCACGGCGCAGCATCTCGCCCACCAGCCAGCCGTAGGTGATCGCCGCATAACCGTGGCCCTGCCCCGGCGTCCACCACGGCTCTTCAGCCGCCAGCGCTGCTGTCATGGTCTCCCACTGGTAAAGCGCTTCTGCAGGCAGTGGCTCGCGCAGCGCGGGCAAACCCGCCTGATGGCAGAGCAATTGACGCAAGGTGATCGAGCCCTTGCCGGCAGCGGCGAATTCGGGCCAGAGCCTGGCGACGGGTTCATCCAGCTTCAGCTTGCCCTCTTCGACCAGTTGCAAGACCGCCACACTGGTGAACGTCTTGGTGCAGGAGAACAGGTTGGCGATGGTATCGGTATGCCACGCCTCGGCCCCGTCCTTGTCGGCCGTGCCCGCCCAGAGATCGACTACCGTCTGGCCGCCGACCTGAATGCACAAGGCAGCGCCACGTTCCTGAGGATCGTCAAAAAGCGCCGCAAAGGCTTCACGCACCGCTTCGAATTGAAGTTCGTAATGACCCTGGATCTGCAACGGCTGACTCCTGACTGACGGTACTGGGCCTGATCACAGGCCAATGGGCGCATATTGTTCCAGCGATCGGGCGCTTTGGGAACAGACCAGAGACAACCGACAGCTGTTATTCAGGAAATCTCGCGGCGGAACGGCGGCAACGCATTGAGAATCGCCTTGCCGTAGCGCTGGGTGACGACGCGACGGTCCAGCAGCGTGATGGTGCCGCGGTCTTCTTCGGTGCGCAGCAACCGGCCACAGGCCTGCACCAGACGCAACGACGCATCAGGCACGGCGATTTCCATAAACGGGTTGCCGCCACGCGCCTCGATCCACTCGGCCAGCGCCGCCTCGACCGGGTCGTCCGGCACCGCGAATGGAATTTTGGCGATTACCACGTGCTCGCAATATGCACCGGGCAAGTCCACCCCTTCGGCAAAGCTGGCCAGCCCGAACAGCACGCTGGATTCGCCACTGTCGACCCGTGCCTTGTGCTTGTTCAGCGTCTCCTGTTTGGACAGATTGCCCTGAATGAACACTTGCTTGCGCCAGTCGCGGTCCAGGCCATCGAAAACGTCCTGCATCTGCTTGCGCGACGAATACAGCACCAGCGTGCCTCGCGAACCTTCGACCAGACCGGGCAGGTCACGAATGATCGCAGCGGTATGGGCCACCGAGTCACGCGGGTCGGCCTTGAGGTCCGGCACCCGCAACACCCCAGCGTCGGCGTGGTGGAACGGGCTGGGCACCACCGCCGTCACGGCACCTTTAGGCAGGCCGGCACGCATGCGGTAACGGTCGAACTTGCCCAGTGCGGTCAGGGTGGCCGAGGTCACGAGCGCACCATAGGCGATGTTCCACAGGTTACGGCGCAGCATCTCGGCAGCCAGAATCGGGCTGGCGTTGACCTCGATATCGAACAATGCGCCGCTGTCGGCCAGGGTCAGCCAGCGTGCCATCGGCGGGCTGTCTTCCGGGTCTTCGGCGGTGAACGCCGTCCACAGCTCCCAGTTGCCGTGGGCCCGGGCCAGCAGGCTGCCGAACAACGGATACCACTCTTCAGCCTGATGGCTGGCGATGCCGATGTTGACCTCGCCGTCCATGCCTTCTTTAAGCAGTTCAGTCAGGCGCGTGAACAGATCATCCAGACGGGCGAAACCCTTTTTCAGTTCGATGCCCATCTCGCGGATGTGCTCGGGGATCACGCCACCGATAAAGCGATGCCGAGGCCGTTCACGGCCTTGCATGTCTTCACCGGCGCGGAAATCCGCCAGTTGCTCGCAGGCGCCGAACATGAACTGCTGATGGCCCTTGATCTCGCGGGCCAGCTCCGGCACTTGCTCGATCAGCTTGCCCAGGTCGCCAGGCAAGGGGTGCTGGGCCAGCAGCTTGGCGAGGTTCTTGGCGGTCTGCTCCAGCCAGTCGGCGGTGGATTTCAAGCGGGTGTAATGGGCAAAGTGGCCGATGGCCTTGTCGGGCAAGTGATGGCCTTCGTCGAACACGTACAGCGTGTCACGCGGGTCTGGCAATACTGCGCCGCCGCCCAGCGCGAGGTCAGCCAGCACCATGTCGTGGTTGGTGACGATCACGTCAACCTTGCCCATGCCTTCGCGCGCTTTATAGAAGGCGCACTGCTGGAAGTTGGGGCAATGACGGTTGGTGCATTGGCTGTGATCGGTGGTCAGCCGCGCCCAGTCCTGGTCGGCGAGTTCCTGTGGCCAACTGTCGCGGTCACCGTCCCATTTGTTGCCCGCCAGCTTCTGCAACATGCTGGTGAACAGCTTCTGGCTGGCTTCATCGACCTCGATCTTGAAGCCTTCTTCCTCGAACAGCTGCGCGGTCGCGTTGGTCGCGTCACTCTCCTGCAGCAATGCGTCGAGTTTGGACAGGCACATGTAACGGCCTCGCCCCTTGGCCAACGAGAAGGTGAAGTTCAGACCGCTGTTGCGCATCAGGTCCGGCAGGTCCTTGTAGACGATCTGCTCCTGCAGCGCGACGGTTGCCGTGGCAATCACCAGCCGTTTGCCCGCCGCTTTGGCAGTGGGAATTGCGGCGATGGCGTAGGCCACGGTCTTGCCGGTGCCCGTCCCGGCCTCGACAGCCACGACTGCAGGGTCGCCCGAACGACGCCCCTCTTCATCGGTATCAATGTCCCCCAGCACCTTGGCGACTTCAGCGATCATCAATCGCTGGCCATAGCGCGGTTTGAGGCTCTTGGCTTCGAGGAAACGCGAGTAAGCGCCCTGGATCTGGGTTTTGAGTTCGGTACTGATCATTGGCTTCGGTTCGGGGGCACGGCTAAAAAGGCTGGATAAATTTTCAGTGGTTCTGAGTGGGCGCTATCATAGCGCGCTAAATCCATCCGCGCAGAACGGAGTGTCCGATGACCGCTTTTTCCACTGTTTATACGCTGCATGTGCTGGCTGCTCTGGTCTGGGTGGGCGGGATGTTTTTCGCCTGGATGGTCTTGCGTCCAGCAGTCATTGCAGCACTTGAAGGCCCTGCCCGCTTGAAAGTGTGGGTCCAGGTGTTTCCACGCTTCTTCATTTGGGTCTGGGCGGCCGTGATCGTGCTGCCTGTCACCGGCATCGGCATGATCCAGCTGAACTTCACCGGCTTTGAAACCGCGCCGCGCTATGTGCAAATCATGATGGGCCTTTACGTGGTGATGGTTGCGCTGTTCTTGCGTATCCATTCATTGCAGTTGCCAGAACTGCGTCGGGCGGTGGACGCCGAGCAATGGGCCGAAGGCGCAGCAGCACTTGGCCATATCCGTCGGTTGGTCGGCATCAATCTGATTATCGGCCTGGCCGTGGTCGCGCTGGCAGCGGCGCGTCCGGTGTTTTGAGGCGAAACGGAACATCACAGGGCACGGGAGGTGATACCGCGCACAGCTTGTGAGCAGATTCCTGCCCGATCGGTCATCTTCCTCGGCCTATATCCAGCCTGTTCAAGACCTTGAAACTCTTTGGCATGCGCTGTGCAAACGTTTGCGATCAGCCGTCAGTGGCCAGCAATACGCGGCTCACAGTACGCGATTGACAGTACGGGACCATAAAAAGGAGTTTCAATGCCAAAGCAGTTTTTCACCCAGCCCGCAGCCCTCTGCAACGTCATGATTCCATTGCTGCTCGCAGCAGTTGCTGCATTGCCCTGCACCGCAGCATTGGCGCAGCCGGCGAGCGCAGAAGATTCCGCGCAGGGCGAAGCGCTCAGCCCCCCCGCATCGCCCAAGGAAGGCAAAGGCGCGTACTTTTCAGACTGGTTCAATCAGGACCTGACGCTGATCGGCAGCAAGGACATCAGTTTCGGCCCCAAGCCCAACGATGACATCTACCTGGAGTACGAGTACTTCGGCCGCAAAGGGCCGTTTGAGCTGTACGGCTATGTGGATGTGCCGAAGATCCTCGGCATCGGCAACGATAATGACAAAGGCGTCTGGGACCATGGCTCGCCACTGTTCATGGAGCACGAGCCGCGCATTTCCATCGACTATCTGGCCGGTCGCAGCCTGGCGGTCGGGCCGTTCAAGGAATGGTACGTCGCCTTCGACTGGATCTACGACCACGGCAGCAACTCGGCCAACCGCGCCAACACGCTGTACAGCGGCTTGGGCACGGACATCGACACCCATTCGCGGGTCAATCTGTCGGCCAATTTCTACGGCCGCTACCAGTGGGAAAACTACGGCGCCAGCAACGAGTATTCGTGGGACGGTTATCGTGCCCAGCTCAAATACATCGTACCGATCAGCAAATTCGACAATGGCGCATCGCTGACCTATATCGGCTTCACCAACTTCGACTTCGGCTCGGACCTCAAGAACGATCCGGCACGCACCGGTAACTCCACGGTTGCCACCAACGTGCTGCTTTATGCCTTCACCCACCTGCGCTTCACGCTGGTAGGCCGTTATTTCCACAACGGCGGCAACTGGCAGGACGGCAGTGAGCTCAACTTCGGCGACGGCAACTTCCGGGCGCGCTCGGACGGTTGGGGTTATTACGCAGGCGTGGGTTATCAGTTCTGAATTTGATTTTGACGACAGGAGTTTTCATGAAACACATTACTCGCAATGCTCTCTGCGCCACACTGGCCCTGCTCAGCCCCGGCATTTGGGCGGCCACCGCGCCGGTCACGCCGGTCACGCCCAAAGTGATGCTGATCGCCATGTTCGCCCCCGAAGCGCAGAACTGGATCGATCGCCTGCACCTGACTAAAGAGGTTCAGGTGCCGGGGCTGGCAGCCGACTACCCGGCCATCCGCTGCAACGAGCAGGACGTCTGCCTGCTGGTCACCGGCATGGGCCAGACCAATGCGGCGGCTTCGACGCTGGCGCTGGCGTTGTCGCCGCAGTTCGACCTGCGCAAGACTTATTTCATCGTTGCCGGTATTGCCGGTATCAACCCGCATCACGGCTCTCTGGGCACCACCGCGTGGGCGCATTATCTGGTGGAGTTCGGCACCCAGTGGGAAATCGATTCCCGCGACGTACCCAAGGACTGGCCGACCGGTTATCTGGGCATCAACACCAAAGGTCCGAACGAGAAGCCGCCGCTGGACTACAAGACCGAAGTCTTCGAACTGAACCCCAAGCTTCAGGCCAAGGCGTTCGCCCTGTCGCAGAAGGTCGTGCTCAGCGAGAGCAAGGAATCGGCTGCCTGGCGCGTCAAATACCCTTATGCGCCTGCCAATCAGCCACCGCAAGTCACCCAGTGCGACACGCTGGCGGGCAATACGTGGTTTTCCGGGACGCGCCTGAGTGAGCGGGCGGAAGTCTGGACCAAGCTGCTGACCGACGGCAAAGGCGTGTATTGCACCACCCAGCAGGAGGACAACTCCACGTACGAAGCCCTGTTGCGTGCCAGCAAGGCGGGCAAGGTAGATGTCAATCGTCTGGCCGTGGTGCGCGCGGGCTCGGACTTTGATCGTCCGTATCCGGGTTACAGCGAGGTGGACAACCTGCTCAAGTACGCCGATCAGGGTGCGTTCGTACCGGCACTGGAAAACCTGTACCGCACGGGCAACCCGCTGGTGCAGGCGATTGTTGGCGACTGGAAGAACTGGGAGAAAGGCGTGCCGCAATAAGCGCGCTGCTGCGATGACCGTCCGGCTCAGGCGTTGCGCCTGAGCCGGACGGGCTTTTGAGGACAAGGCGCTTGAGGGCTACAAGCGCTGCAGGATCAGACTGCCCGCAGGCCCCGCCACACCGGGCAGACCGGCCTCACCTGCTCTGCCTGCCTTGCCGCCATCCGCGCGGTAGACGATGCAGCCTTTGGACGCGCCGCCTTTGCCGGCCTTGCCTCCTTCGCCACCCTTGCCTGCCGCGCCACCAGCGACATTCACCTTGATGCGCTCGGCGGGGAAGCTCTGTGGCAGCTCCAGGCGAACCTGCGCACCTGCTGCCCCGTCGCGGCCGTTGCCGCCGCTGTCACCGTTGTAACCACGCCCGCCCTGCCCCCACATGCACCCAGGCTCTTCGCCAGTACCGCCATCGAGCCCTGCGTACCCCGGGCTGCCCGCACCGCCGCGCGCGTCAATCGACAACTCTTCGGCATTCAGGCTCTGCAAACGCAGGGTCAGGTTGCGCCCAGGCAGCGCCAGTTTCTCGAACGTACCCGGAGCGCCTCGTGCCGTGATCTGGCTGCCGGTGCCGAATTCACCTTTCAACACGACCAGATTGAACGCTTGCACGCCGGGTACGATAGCGATGCGCGCTTCGTGGCCCAGCACCAGTTCGCCGATTTTCACATCATCGATACCGGCGGGGATCAGCAAGGTGCCGTAATCGGACACCTCAAGGCGCTCGACCTGCAGCACGCTGCTGTTACCCGGCAGGCGCATGAGCGAATGCGGCGCAACAATAATGGTCTGAGCCAGGGCCAATGGGCTGAACAGTGCCGCCAGCAGAACGAGCTTACGCATGGGAGTGCCTTGCAGCCGAGCGGCTGATGGATTGAACATGGAAGATGCCGAACAGGATTATCTTGCCCCGGTCGCGCCACGGATGCCTGCGACCGCGCAGGCTGCCGTTGAACAGAAACAGTTCCAGCAGGTGAGTCAACAACAGTACGGCGCCCGCCATGTCGATCATCACGCCGAACGGGCTGGGCGCTTCAATGACCGCATTGATCAGCACGACCAGCCAGAAGCCCAGCATCAAGACCTTTCCCAGCCCCCAAAACAGCTTCATTGCCTGCCCCCTTGTGATATCCGTTACGAACGCGACGTCTTTGCACGCTTTTCGTCGCCGCACAGTAGACGTGCTGTTCAGCGAATATGCCAGCGGTGTATTAAAAAAGATCAAGCATAGATCGTTGCCGCGCCTGTGTGATGCGATCACAGGTGACTGACTGCTGTTCAGGGCCGGTTCGGCAGGCTAGTCTTGTCAGTCAACCAGAGGACTTTTGATGACTGTCGGCTACTCAACCCGCACGCCCCAGCAAGCGCTGGCTGCGCTGCTCGACCGTTACGCTCCCGAGCGCCTGCTGTTGATCGGGGCGCAAGCGTTTCCTGCGCTGCAGGCCTTTCAGGACGCACACCCGCAGACCGAGGTGGCGTTGGCCGAGCCCGGCACCCTGCCCGCGCATCTGGCCGCACAACGGTTCGACCTGGCGCTGGTGGTCGATTGCCTGGAGCATATCCCCAAGCGCACCGGCCTGGAACTGCTGGGCGGCATCCGCAACCTCAACGCCAGCCGCATCGCGGTGCTGGCCGACTTGCAGGCCTGCGGCTGGCAGGAGACCGATTTTTTCTCGCTGGCCCTGCAATCCAGCGAACGCTTCGCGCGCGACGATCAGGTGCTGAACCTGTTTACCTACGACTTGCGCGAGTACAAGCAGGTGCCCGACTGGCTGAACGCAAAATATTGGGCCAACCCGGAGAACTTTGGAAAATACTGGTGGTGAATCATGAGTAGTGCTATTTGCCCCTGCGGCAGTGGCGACCTGTTGCTGGCCTGCTGCGGTCACTATCACGCCGGCCAGCCTGCGCCGTGCGCGGAGAAACTGATGCGCTCGCGTTACAGCGCGTACGTGCTGGGGCTGACGGATTATCTGGTGCAGACCACGCTGCCGGTGCAGCAAGCCGCGCTGGACCGTGAAGCCATCGCACAATGGAGCGCGCAAAGCACCTGGCTGGGGCTTGAAGTGGAAAGCGCGGAGGTATTGGGCGGCAAACCCGAGCACGCCTTCGTGACGTTTACTGCACGCTGGCACGATGGTAATGGCGAACACAGCCACAAGGAACGCTCATCGTTTGTGCAGAATCAGGGCCACTGGTACTTCATCGATTCCACCGTCCCGCTCAAGGCCGGCCGCAATGATGGTTGTCCGTGTGGCAGCGAGCAGAAATTCAAGAAGTGCTGCTCGGCTTATGTGATTTGAGATAGTTGAGATGATCGTTCCTCACGCTCCGTGGGAATGCCGTGCGTGACGCTCTGCGTCAAAGATCTGCGCCGCGCCGCACACTCAAGACCGGACGCAGAGCGTCCAGAACGGCATGCGACGCGGAGCGTCGCACGATAGTCGTCGTGCCTACGCTCCAGTGGTCACGAGCCAGTCTTCAAAACTCCAGCTGCGCCGAGAACGCGACGGTGCGCGGGTCGCCCAGGTAGCTGCTGTTGAGCCAGTATTCCTTGTTGGCCAGGTTGCTGACGTTGACCCGCAAGGTCAGGTCATTTTCCGAGACGCGCATGCGGTAACGCGCGCCGGCGTCGAAGGTGGTGAAGGACGGCAGGTCGTTTTCGTTGCTTTGGTCGGTATATTGTTTGCCGGTAAAGAACGCGCCGCCGGTCATGGCCAGGCCCGGCATCTGATTGATGTCGTATTCGGCATAGACCTTGGCCAGTTGCTTGGCGACATTGGTGGGCACGTTACCTTCATCCTCTGACACGCCGGTTTTCTTGATCTTCGGGTCCAGCAAGGTGAAACCGCCGACCAGCGTCAGTTCCGGAATGACTTTGCCGGTCACGCTGAACTCCAGCCCGTTGTTTTCCTGACGCCCGTCCACCACGTAGATATTCCCGCCCGTGGTGTAGCCGTTGGGCTTCTCGATATTGAACAGCGCGAGAGTGAACAGTGTTTCACCCAGCGTCGCCTTGGCGCCGATTTCATACTGCTCGCTGACTTCAGGCGCAAAAGCCTGACCGGCGTTGGCGGTGCCGCTTGGCGCGATGCCTCCGGCTTGCAGGCCTTCTATATAGGTCGCGTAGGTGGTCAGCCACGGCAGCGGCTTGTAGACCAGCGAGATATTCGGCGAGGTTTTGCTTTCATCGTATTTAGTCTCGGTTTCAGCCGAGCCGAATGCCTTGGCGTAAACGAACTCATTGGCGTAGGTCTTGATCTGCGTGTTGGTCACACCAAGAATCGCCGACCATTGCTCGTTGAAGGTGATGACGTCGCCGATCAGGAAGTTGTTGCTCTGCGTGCTATTGGCCAGGCGCTGGTTGCCGTGACCAATCGAGTAGGACGGCTTACCGACCTGAGGGGTCTGGTCCAGCGGGATCGTGCCGACCGGCGAGGTGTATTGCGGGCCGGGCTGAGCAGGCGTGTACGGGACGTGGTCCTCGTACTGTTTTTGGCGAGACGTATTGCCCTGATAACCAAAGGTGACTTTGTGGCCAAGAAAGCCGGTATCGAATGCGGCATCCAGAAACAGCGAGCCGGTCTTTTCTTCGGTCTCAATCGGGGCGAAAGCGTACAGCGGCTGCGAGTGCACGCCTGCGCTGGAGACCGTCGGCCCGGTGTAGGTGTTTTCCGACGTGTACTGCTGAGCCGCGAACGCTGCGCGCAAGGTGAAGGTGTCATTCAGACGCCATTTGGCGCGTACGCCCGCCTTGTCTGACTCGTAATCGGAAAACGACCATTTCTGGCTGTAGAGCTTGTCGTTGTCCAGCGACGCCGCACTGGGGCGCAAGGACTGGTCGTTGAAATACCAGTAACTGGTCAGACCGCGAATCTGGGTTTTCTTGTGCGAGGCGTCGAACTGCACCAGCAGGTCATCGGAGACGTTCCAGTCCAGCGCCAGGGAAATCATTTCACGACGGCGCTTGTTCATATCAACGGCGGTTTCGCCGTCCTGGGTCAGCACGTTGAGGCGATAGGCGAATTTGCCTTCACTGTCGATCGGCCCGCCGAAATCGCCATGCAGGTAGTAGTTTTCGCCACCGGCATTGCCCAGGGTGACGCTGTTGTAGCGCTCATAGGTGGGGCGTTTGATGACGTAGTTGACCAGCCCGCCCGGTGAGGCCGGGCCGTACAGGAAGCCGGTCAGGCCGGTGATGACTTCCAGTTGCTCCATCTCTTCAATGTAGTTGCTGCCATCGGCACCGTTGGTAAAGCGCAGGCCGTCATTGGCGATGTTCAGACTGCCAGAACTGCTGAAACCGCGAATATTGACGGCACTGGCGTAACCGGCGCTGGTCGGCGAGTACATCTGGGTGAACGGGTTGTGCTTGATGACATCGTCCAGCGAGGTGGCTTGAATGTTTTTCAGCAGAGCCCGGGGTGTCACGCTGATGGAATACGGCGCGTCCTGCAACTTCATGCCGCCCAGCGCGCCGACACTGCTGATGTTTTCGCTGCGATAACCTGCCGCTTCCGAGCCTTCTAAAGGTGCGCTGCTGGCGTTGATATTGACGTCCGACAGGTTCAGGGCGTTCTGCTCCATGACCATCAGCGTGTAGGTCCCGACGCTGCTTTGCACCAATTGCAAGCCACTGCCACGCAACGCTTCCCGCAGGGCACCCGGCGCATCGAAACTGCCCTTCACCGGCGAGCTCGTTTTGCCGGCAACCAGCGCAGGATCAAGGCTCAGTGCTAGGCCACTCTGGCTGGCGATCTGATTCAATGTGGTCGGCAAGGCCCCTGCAGGCAGGTCGTAGGCAACAACGCTGGTCTGTTGCGCAGCCATCAACAGCGGGCTGACCAGCGGCGTGCACAGGGCAATCGCCATCGCCAGAAGACTGGGGCGCAGAAGGGTGTCTAACGAGCGGGACATCGGGCAACTCCTGATGGACTATTTCTCAATGCCTGTTAGCCGAACGAACTGTTGAAAGTAACAGGGCTGATTGAAAATAATTCCGGTTCAGGATTTCCGGTGCCTGGTGGCATTATTCCGGGATGACCCGCAAATGCGAGGTGTCGGGTGGCGCCTTCGACACGGTCTGGACGGCTTGCCCCATGTCGCTGCCCGCCGGGGCCAGGCTCAATCGGGAGAGGTCCAGAGGCGGCGCCACGGGCTCAGGCTTGGCCTCAGACATATCGGCGCCCGTCTCGGCCACCGAGTAATCCGGCGCGTCGACATCCTTGAAAGCGGCCATATAGGCATCGCGTGGCTTGATTTGCAGTCGGCCTGTACTGCCAGATGCCTTGCGCAGCCAGGTCGGCTCGTCAGGTGGCGGGGCCAGTTCAACTTCTTCCATGAGCGGCGGCACGTTCATTTCCAGTACCTGAACCACAGCGCCGGCCCGCTCCAGCGTGGCGCGATACTTCTCGGCCGTGGCGGCGTCGAGGTTGTTTTTCAGAACCAGTCGACGCCCCGAAAACAATAGCTCCAGGCGCTCGGCGTCAGCCTGGAACAGCTTGCCAAGATTGGCCCTGACCTTTTCGGGCTGGGCTCCAGCGACCAGTTCGGCGCTGAAGACAATTTCGTAGACATTCATGGAGACACCGATAAGCACGTCAGTAAAAGTATGGCGTAGCATCAGACAGCGCAACAAGCGCGTTACCCGTGACCCTTGAGTTGTTAGACTCAGGCGTCAAACGGAGCACATCCATGTTTTTTCAGGCGCACATTACAAGAATCATAAGCCTTGCGTTGGTCATGTTCGGGCTGAGTGGATGCTCGTACCTGAGTTTTGACCGCTTCGAGGATCCAGAAGTGCAGTTGTTGAAAGTCCAGGTGGTCAAGGCCAGGCTGACGCAACAGGATTTCAAGCTGTATTTCGAGGTCGACAATCCTAACGACTCCAGCCTGTTCGTACGAGGCCTGAACTACAAGATCATGCTCAATGAGGTGGTGCTCGCCGATGGCAAATCCAGCGACTGGTTTTTTGTCGACGGTCACAGCCAGAAAACCTTTGTGGTGCCCATCCGCACCAACCTCTGGGGGCACGCCAGGTACATCGCTCAATTGCTGAAGAAGCCCGATGAGCTGATCCACTACAGATTTGAAGGCAAACTCAAGACCGGCATGGTCTTCAGGCACAGCGTGCGGATCGGCAAGTCTGGCGATGTGGCCCCGTACGAACTTATCCAGCACCGCAAATAGACACACCGACAACCACGCAGCTATCCGCCCAGCTTGCCCTTGATCAGCTCCAGCAGAAACTTCCAGATATCCGCCGCCCACAAAGCGCGGTTGACGGCGGAGATCAACGCGGCGCCAAACGAACCGAGCAGAAAACCGACGCCGGTGATGTTGCGAGGCTCTGCAACGCCCAGGTAATTGCTGGCAATGCCGGTGAGGAACACGGCGCACGCCACCCCGGTCACCAGAAAAACCATCCAGGCACGCCAGTCGAGCAGACCAGCCTTGTGCCACCAGCCCGAGATGATTGCGCCAACCAGACCGGCCACCAACCACTCGCCCCTGTCCGCCAAACCATTCAAGATATCCATCAGTTCTGACTCCGTTCCAGAGATAACAGCTGTTCACGAACACAGAAAAACTCAGACACTGCACGCCTGCCGTGTGAATGGCAGGGAAATAGGGAAGGATGTCATCCGGTCTGGCACTTGGGCTCGCCCTGCCCTTGGTCGCGTCCTTGCGATTGAAGCGAGTTGATGATCTGGCGATAAACGGGGATGAAGACGTTAAATTTAAGCATACTTAAAAAACTAGTCAAGCAGCTTGAGGCCAATACCTCATGCGTTGTCTGTTTCAGTTATCGATATAGCGCTGCCAGCCAATTCTCACCGACCCGTCTCGCTGCCAGTCAACCTCAATGCCTTCGGTTTCGGAGATTTCCTGCAGCACTCTGTCCCAGCCGTCCCGGGCCTCGTCTTCCTGGCGCGTGACAATGACCCACTGGATCTTCTGCACATCCGGTGCCGAGACCAGCCGCTGGATGCGCCTGCCGATTTGCTCGTAGGAACGCGCTACGCCGGGCGCTGGATTATTGGTGTCGACCATGACAACCTCCTCACACAACTGTATATAAATACAGTATTCCGAGTGAAGGATTCCGGCAAGCGGATTGTAGGAGGCGTCCGACGCTGTGCGTCTTCAGAAGGTTTGCCAAAACCTTGTGGCGCAAGGCTCACAGCCTGCCGGTCATCCTCACGGCCACACCGATAATGCGACAGTCGGCATCGCATTCGATCATTTTGTACGCCGGGTTAAGCGGCTTCAGATAGCGTGTACCGCCATCCTCGACCAGCTTCTTGAACGTCGCCTCGTTGCTGGCGGGCAACTTGGCGATAACCAGCCTGCCGGGCTGAACATCGGCCTCAGTGTCCACCAGGATCATCATGCCTTCCGGCACGCTGACGCCAGTGGGCGCGGTCATCGAATCGCCTTTGACTTCCAGCCAGAACGCCGGGCCTTTGGAATCGTAATCGGAGATTTCATAGCGGTCGGAGAAGCCATCGGGGTACGGCTGAACCGCCTCCTCCCACGACCCGGCAGACACCCAACTGATGACCGGGTAGCGAAAAGACATTTTCGGCTGATCGATCATCGCCACGTTGGCGTCGAACTCCTCCTTTTCAGGCCCTTCACCGATTGCCAGCCATTCAGCCCGAAAGCCGGTTGCGCGTGCCAGCGCATAAAGGTTTTCAGGCCGCAGGCTCTTGCTCTCGCCACTGATCCACTGGGTAACGGCAGAATTGGCCACACCGCACTGGGCAGCGATCTCACCTTTTTTTCTGCCACTGGCGGCAATCGCCTTGGCGATACGTTCGTGTCGGGTCATAGGGTCGGCTCACGCGTTCAGAAAATACAGGGATGCTGAAAAACACCCGCAAAAAAACTAAGCATACTTAAAAAAAAGATCAAGTGCGAAAAAAAACTGACGGTTACTGCTCGGCGCTGATTTGCGGGATAATGCGCGCCAGATTTTTATTGCAGATTTAACTGTGGAGTACACCCGATGAACCAGCAAGCCCATGTTCATGGCCCTGATTGCAACCACGACCACGATCATCACCACCACCAGCACGGCCATGTCCACGGCCCGAACTGCGGTCACGCGCACCAGGAACCCGTGCGCAACACGTTGAAGGACGTGGGTCGCAACGATCCGTGCCCATGCGGCAGCGACAAGAAATTCAAGAAATGCCACGGCGCGTGATACACAAATCCTGAAATACCCACTGATTGGGCTTCTGCCCGAAGGGCTGTAGGAGCTTCAGGAGGTTACGACGGCTGCGATGGGCTGCGAGGCGGCCCTGAACCAGGTTAACTCGGTTTTGCCTGATAAACCGTACGCGCCTTTGCTGCCGGTTCCCGGCAGTTCGCGGACAAGTCCGCTCCTACATACCGGCATACCGATAGATCGCAAACAAGCGAAGCGTCGTCCGGTCAGCCTCTGTAAAATCCTGAAATAAACTCGTGCGTACCGCTTGCGTGCAGCCTGCCTGCTCTCTAACGTAGCGCCTTTTGTACGTTACCCCTTTTGGAGCTTGCCCATGGCCTCGCCAGCCCTTCGTCATTTTCTACCCCGATTCGGCGCTGCCGCTGCTGCGGCAAGCTTCCTGAGCCTTGCTGGCTGCCAGCTGGGCGGCGGTGATCCCGAGACTGTGCTGCCTGCTTCCGGGACCTTCCCGCTCAAAGGCCTGGCGCAGAATGTGTCGGTGCGCCGCAACAACATGGGCATGCCGCTCATAGAAAGCAGCACGTACCACGACGCGCTGTTCACGCTGGGTTACGTGCACGCCGGTGATCGCATCGGTCAGATGCTCGGCATGCGCCTGCTGGCGCAGGGCCGTTTGTCGGAAGTGGCCGGGGCGGACGCGCTGGAAGTCGACCGCCTGATGCGCTCTGTGAACCTCAAGCGGAACGCCAGCGACCTGTACAACGCCGCTTCACCGCGCCTCAAACGCTTCTTCGATGTCTATGCAAGGGGCGTCAACGCCTACCTGTTCCGCTACCGCGACAAGCTACCGGCAGATGTCGCCCGCGCAGGTTACACGCCTGAGTACTGGAAGCCGGAAGACTCGGCGCTGATTTTCAGCCTGCTCAACTTCAGCCTGTCGGTGAACCTGCAGGAAGAACTGTCCGCGCTGGTGCTGGCGCAGAAAGTGGGGGCAGACAAACTCGCCTGGCTGCTGCCGACTTACCCTGACGAAGAGCTGCCGTTTGCCGAAGCCGACAAGCTCAAGGGCCTCAATTTGAGCAATCAGGTCACCGGCCTGAGCGATCTGAACAGGATCGCCTTGCAGCTCTCGGACCTGAACATGCTCGGCGTCGCCGCTTCAAGCAACTGGGCGATTGCGCCGCAGCGTAGCCGTAGTGGTAAAAGCCTGCTGGCCAGCGACATGCAATTGCCCGCCGGGCTCAACTCTGCGTGGAGCTTCGTGCAGATCCGTGCACCGAAATATCAGGTGTCCGGGGCGTCCATCGCCGGTCTGCCACTGGTCCTGAGCGGCTTCAACGGCAAGCTGGCGTGGAGCATGAGCAACGTCAAGGGCGACAATCAGGATCTGTTCCTTGAGAAGATCAAGCGCGAAGGCAACCGCGTCTCTTACATGGCGGATGGCAAGTGGGTGCCGGCAGCCTCTCACCAGGAAACCTTTCTGGTCAAAGGCGGCAGCCCGATTCGTGAAACGGTCTACGAGACGCGTCACGGCGCATTGCTCAATGCCAGCGCAACACCGCCCGGCAATGGCTTGAGCCTGGCGCTGCAAGTGCCCGACTTCAAAGACGACAAGAGCCTGGATGCGTTCTTTGACCTGTCCCGCGCGCCCAACGTCGAGAAGGCGTTCGATACCAGCCGCGAGATCCGTGCGATCACCCTGAACATGGTCTTCGCCGATGCCTCGAACATTGGCTGGCAAGTCACAGGGCGCTTCCCGAACCGTCGTGAAGGCCAGGGCCTGCTGCCTTCGCCGGGCTGGGACGGCAAATATGACTGGGACGGTTTTGCCGACTCGATGCTCCATCCTTATGATCAAGACCCGCGCCAGGGCTGGCTGGCAGCGGCCAACCAGCGCACGATTCCGAAAGGCTACGGCATGCAGCTTTCCAACTCGTGGGGCTACCCGGAGCGCGCCGAGCGTATCGCCGAGCTGGCCAACAGCGGCAAGCAGGACCTGCGCAGCACCGTCGCCATGCAATACGACCAGACCACGACGTTCGCGGCCAAACTCAAGACCATTTTCCAGGCGCCAGGCATGAGCAAGCCGCTCAAGCAGGCCATCGACGCCCTGCCGGAGGCTGATCGCAACAATGCCCGCGAAGCATTCACTCGCCTGATGGCGTTCGATGGCAAGCTCAGCGCCACATCGGCTGATGCTGCGCTGTACGAGCTGTTTCTGCAGGAAAGCGCCAAACAGATTTTCCTCGATGAACTGGGCCCGGAAACCAGCCCTGCCTGGCAAGCGCTGGTGGCCAATGCCAGCTCGTCGTATTCGCCGCAAGCAGACCATTTGCTGGGCCGCGATGACAGCCCGTATTGGGATGACGTCAAAACCCCGCAGAAAGAAGACAAGCCAGCCATTCTGGCGCGCAGCCTTGCGGCGGCTGTCACCCGTGGCGACAGCTTGTTGGGCAGTGATCACAAAGCCTGGCAATGGGGCAAATTGCATCGCGACAACTGGACCTCGGCCAATCCACTGGCCAGGCAGTTGGGCGGCGGCGAGTTCAACCGCAGTGCTTCGGCGGCGGGCGGTGATCACACCACGCTGAATGTGTCCGGTTTCGAGTGGGGCAAAGGCTTCGATGCACGCGTGGCACCAAGTCTGCGCATGATCGTCGATTTCAGCCTTGTCGAGCCCATGACCGGGATGATCAACACCGGCCAGTCCGGCAACCCGGCCAGCCCGTACTACGCCAACAGCATCGAGCCTTGGCAGAAAGGGCAATACATGTCGATCCCGCTGCAACAGCAGAACTACGAAAAAGGCTACGGCAAACAACGCCTGACGCTGACGCCGGGCAAGTAAAGCGTAGTACCTGGAGGGTACGCAGAGCAGGCTTCTGCCCGGAGGGCGTGGGAGCTTCAGGAGGTTACGACGGCTGCGATGGGCTGCGAAGCGGCCCTGAATAGGCCGCCTCGGCGGTGTCTGGCGAACCGAGGTGGCAGGTTTTGCTGCCGGTTCCCGGCAGTTCGCGGACAAGTCCGCTCGGGTGTTAAGCGGACCGTGTGGGAGCGGACTTGTCCGCGAATGGGCCGGTACGTCCGATGTATTTTCTGTGTCTGGAAGACTGCCTTCGCGGACAAGTCCGCTCCCACACCTTATCAATCGCGGACAAGCGAAGCGTCGCCCTGAGCTCCCACTCACAAATCCCCGAACTTTCCCGTCCTGCCCCCGCTCATAGCTAACAAGCCCATCCATACGGTTGCCCCATGGATCTTGTCGTTGCTCGCCCCGAAGGTTTGTATTGCCCACCCGGTGATTTCTATATCGACCCATGGCGTCCGGTCGAGCGCGCTGTGATCACTCATGCGCACGGCGATCATGCCCGTACCGGCAATCAGCATTACCTGTCGGCGGCCAGTGGCGAGGGTATTCTGCGTTCGCGCCTCGGGCAGGACATCAATCTGCAAACCCTCGAATACGGTGAAACCATTACCCACCACGGGGTAAAACTCAGCCTGCATCCGGCCGGGCATGTGTTGGGCTCAGCGCAAGTGCGGCTGGAATATGAAGGCGAGGTCTGGGTCGCTTCCGGGGATTACAAAGTCGAACCGGACGGCACCTGCGCGGCGTTCGAGCCGGTGCGTTGCCAAACGTTTATTACCGAATCGACCTTCGGCCTGCCGATTTATCGCTGGGCGCCGCAGTCGCAGATTTTCGAAGGCATCAACGAGTGGTGGCGCGGCAATGCGGCTCAGGGCAAGGCCAGCGTGTTGTTCGCGTATTCCTTCGGCAAGGCCCAGCGCATTCTGCACGGCATTGACTCGCAGATCGGGCCTATTCTGGTGCACGGTGCCGTCGAGCCGCTGAACCGGGTCTACCGCGATGGCGGCATCCGCATTCCAGAAACTCACTACGCCGGCGACTTCAAAAAGACCGATCCGGCCCTGCGCCAGGCGCTGATCCTCGCCCCGCCCTCGGCCGGGGGCAGTAGCTGGATGAAGCGCTTCGGCGAATACAGCGACGCTTTTGCCAGCGGCTGGATGATGCTGCGCGGCACCAGACGTCGGCGCGGCGTGGATCGCGGCTTTGTGCTGTCCGATCACGCTGACTGGCCAGGCTTGCTATGGGCTATCGAGCAGACCGGCGCCGAGCGGGTTATGGTCACCCACGGTTCGGTCGGCATACTGGTGCGCTATCTGCGCGAACGGGGGCTGGACGCCCAGGGCTTCAGCACTGAATACGGCGATGAAGAGGACAGCAACCCGGCGGCTGCCGAGCCCGATGCGGCAACTGCGGGGGAGGCTCAGCCATGAAAGCCTTCGCCGAACTCTATGCACAGCTGGACGCCACCACGTCGAGCAACGCCAAACTCGCCGCCATGCGCGACTATTTCGAAAAAGCGGCGGCAGAGGACGCAGCCTGGGCCGTGTACTTCCTGTCCGGTGGACGCCCCAGGCAACTGGTGCCGACCCGCGTGCTGCGCGAGCAAGCCATGACACTGGCGAGCCTGCCTGAATGGTTGTTCGAAGAAAGCTATCAGGCCGTCGGCGACCTGGCGGAAACCCTGTCATTGCTGCTGCCGCAGGCCGACCACAGCAACGACGAAGGCCTGGCCACGTGGATGGAAGACAAGCTGCTGCCATTGCGCGGCCTGCCGCCCGAAGAGCTGGCCGCGCGCTTGCCCATGTTCTGGTCGCAACTGGACCGCAGCAGCTTGATGGTTTGCATCAAGCTGATCACCGGCAGCTTTCGCGTCGGCGTATCGAAATTGCTGGTCACCCGCGCACTGGCAGCGCTGGCTGACATCGACAGCAAGCGCGTTGCGCAAAGGCTGGTCGGCTACACAGACCTGTCGCATCGGCCCAGCGCCGAGCGCTACCTCAAGCTGATCGCGCCTGAATCGGAAGATGAACACGCGCAACGTGGCGGTCAGCCCTATCCGTTCTTTCTTGCGCACTCCTTGCAGCAGCCTGCCGACCAGTTCGAGACGTTGCTGGGGCCGGCCGAGAACTGGCAGGTGGAATGGAAATGGGACGGCATCCGCGCACAACTGGTCAAACGTGACGGCAGGCTGTGGATCTGGTCACGGGGCGAAGAGCTGGTCACCGACCGCTTCCCGGAACTGCACAGCCTGGCGCAATGCCTGCCGGACGGCACGGTGATCGACGGCGAAATCGTGGTCTGGAAAGCGCCTGACATTAACCCGGACATCAGCCACGACAGCGATGCAGCGTTCGCGCTGGATAATGACGCCCCGAACGCTGCGCCCTCAGTCCAGCCCTTCGCCCTGCTGCAACAACGCATCGGCCGCAAGACACTGGGCAAGAAGATCCTCACTGACATTCCGGTCGTGGTGCTGGCCTACGACCTGCTGGAATGGCAAGGCGCTGACTGGCGCAGCCGCCCGCAACACGAACGCCGCACGCAACTGGAAACCTTGATCGATAGCTGTCAGAGCGAGGTGCTGATGCCCTCGCCGGTGCTCACCGGCAAAGACTGGCTCGACCTCGCCACCCAGCGCGAAGCATCCCGCAGCCTGGGGGTCGAGGGCATGATGCTCAAGGCCCGCGACTCGCTGTACGGGGTCGGTCGCACCAAAGACATGGGCGTCTGGTGGAAGTGGAAAATCGACCCGTTCAGCGTCGATGCCGTGCTGATCTATGCGCAACGCGGTCATGGGCGACGCGCCAGTCTGTACAGCGATTACACGTTTGCCGTGTGGGACGGCCCGCCCGAAGCAAGCGAACGCACGCTGGTGCCGTTCGCCAAAGCCTACTCAGGGCTGACCGACGAAGAAATGCGCAAAGTGGACGCAATTGTGCGCAAGACCACCGTAGAGAAGTTCGGCCCGGTGAGCAGTGTGACGCCCACATTGGTGTTCGAGCTGGGTTTCGAGGGCATCGCCTTGTCCAAGCGTCACAAGAGCGGCATCGCCGTACGCTTCCCGCGCATGCTGCGTTGGCGACAGGATAAACCGGTCGCCGAGGCCGATAGCCTGACGACACTGCAGGACCTGCTGAACTGACGCACCACAAAAGAGCGCACCAATAGGCGTGCACCTTTTTGAAACATCACGTAAAGCAAAAGTGCGTTCGCCCGCTGAAACCATCACCCTCACGTTACCAATCTGCCCCTTGTCCTGACCGGGGTGCGCAGGGAAATTCGCCTCAACGGCCAGCCTTCGAAGGACAAGCACGCCAACGCGGCAGATTGCCATCCGTTAATACGAAATAGCGACAACCCCTTACATTTCAAACGCACGTTCGTTCCTCTGGTTCGGAAATTGCTAACCATTGCCTATCTGGCACTTGCCGGTAGCAAGCTTCGCGTGTTCCCAACGCCCCATTTAAGGTTTGAAGGACTGAACGATGAAAAAAGCATGGCTGACTCTTTCCGCACTGGCTCTGTGCATCGCCGCCGGTAATACGATGGCCAAGGAATACAAGGAACTGCGCTTCGGCGTCGATCCATCCTATGCACCGTTTGAATCCAAAGCCGCCGACGGCAGCCTGGTGGGTTTCGATATCGACTTGGGCAACGCGATCTGCAAAGAGCTGAAAGTCACCTGCAAATGGGTTGAAAGCGATTTCGACGGCATGATCCCCGGCCTCAAGGCGCGTAAATTCGACGGCGTGATCTCCTCGATGACCGTGACCCCGGCTCGCGAAAAAGTCATCGACTTCTCCAACGAGCTGTTCTCCGGCCCGACGTCGCTGGTGTTCAAGAAAGGTGCAGGCTTTACCGCTGACCCGGCCAGCCTGAAAGGCAAGACCGTGGGCTACGAGCAAGGCACCATCCAGGAAGCCTACGCCAAGGCCGTGCTGGACAAGTCCGGCGTGACCACCAAGGCCTACGCCAACCAGGATCAGGTTTACGCCGACCTGACCTCCGGTCGTCTGGACGCCTCGATCCAGGACATGCTGCAAGCCGAACTGGGCTTCCTGAAATCGCCAGCCGGTGCCGACTACGAAGTCAGCAAGCCTATCGACAGCGAACTGCTGCCAGCGAAAACCGCCATCGGTATCGCGCAGGGCAACAAAGAGCTGAAAGCGCTGCTGGATAAAGGCATCAAGGCCATGCACGATGACGGCACCTACGCTGAAATCCAGAAAAAACACTTTGGCGACCTGAACCTGTACAGCGGCAAATAACACCCCGACGCCCATCGATTTCGGCGATGATTCGCCGCCCGATCGATGGGCGTTTTTGTTGCTAAACGCAAGGCCTTATCCATGCTCGATGCACTCATGCAAACCCTGGGACTCTCGGCATTCAGCCTGAAGGGCTTTGGCCCGCTGCTGCTGGAAGGCACCTGGATGACCATCAAACTGGCTGTGCTGTCCCTCGCGCTGAGCATTCTGCTCGGGCTGGTCGGTGCCAGTGCCAAACTGTCGAGCTCGGCGCTGCTGCGCGTGCCGGCGCAAATTTATACAACACTGATCCGTGGTATTCCGGATCTGGTGTTGATGCTGTTGATCTTCTACAGCCTGCAAACCTGGCTGACCATGCTCACCGACGCAATGGAATGGGAATACATCGAGATCAATCCGTTCGGCGCGGGCGTCATCAGCCTGGGCTTCATTTATGGGGCGTACTTCACCGAGACATTTCGCGGCGCGATTCTGTCTGTGCCTCGCGGCCAGGTAGAGGCAGCAACCGCTTACGGCTTGAAGCGCGGCCAACGATTCCGCTACGTCGTGTTCCCGCAAATGATGCGTTACGCGCTGCCGGGCATCGGCAATAACTGGCAAGTGCTGCTCAAGGCCACCGCGCTGGTGTCGATCATCGGCTTGGCCGATCTGGTCAAGGCCTCGCAGGACGCCGGTAAAAGTACCTATCAATTGTTCTACTTTCTGGTGCTGGCAGCCTTGATCTACCTGATGATTACCAGCGCCTCGAACTTCGCTCTGCGCTGGGCTGAACGGCATTACGCCGCAGGCAGTCGGGAGGCGCAGCGATGATCGAGTTGTTACAGGAATACTGGAAACCCTTCCTTTATACAGACGGCGTGAATATCACCGGTCTGGCCATGACGATGTGGCTGCTCAGCGCCTCGATTGCCATCGGCTTCTGCGTGTCGATCCCGCTGTCGATTGCGCGGGTGTCGAGAAATCGCTGGGTGCGCTGGCCCGTGCAGTTCTACACCTACCTGTTTCGCGGCACACCGCTCTATATACAGCTGCTGATTTGCTACACCGGCATTTACAGCATTGCTGCCGTGCGCGAGCAACCGATGCTGGATGCGTTCTTTCGCGACGCGATGAACTGCACGATCTTGGCCTTCACCCTGAACACCTGCGCGTACACCACGGAAATTTTTGCCGGTGCCATCCGCAGCATGGCCCACGGCGAAGTCGAAGCGGCCAAAGCCTACGGCCTGACCGGCTGGAAGCTTTATGCCTACGTGATCATGCCATCAGTGCTACGCCGTTCGCTGCCGTACTACAGCAACGAAGTGATCCTGATGCTGCACTCGACCACGGTAGCCTTCACCGCCACCGTGCCAGACATCTTGAAAGTGGCGCGGGATGCCAACTCCGCGACGTTCATGACCTTCCAGTCCTTCGGTATCGCCGCCGTCATGTACCTGACCGTTACGTTCATTCTGGTCGGGCTGTTCCGTCTTGCCGAACGCCGCTGGCTGGCCTTTCTCGGCCCGGCTCATTAATCAGGACTGAACATGCGCCATCACACACATGACCTGCTGTCGCCGGTGCCAGGCACTGGCCGGCAGATCCACAGCTTTCATTACGGCCCGCAGCAAGGCACCGGCAAGGTCTATATCCAGGCCTCGCTGCACGCTGACGAATTGCCGGGCATGCTGGTCGCCTGGTACTTGAAACAGCGTCTGGCTGAACTGGAAAACGCCGGTCGCCTGCTGGGGGAAATCGTCGTGGTGCCGGTCGCCAACCCGATTGGCCTGGAACAGGTGTTGATGGACACGCCGCTGGGCCGTTACGAGTTGGAGAGCGGGCAGAACTTCAATCGCTGGTTCAGCGACCTTGGTGCGCAGGTCGGCGATGATATCGAAGCCCGCCTGACTGACGACCCCCAGCAAAACTGCGCCTTGGTGCGCGCCAGCCTGTTGGCGGCGCTGAACGCCGAGCCCGTGACCACCCAATTACACTCGCTGCGCCTGACCCTGCAGCGCCTGGCCTGCGACGCCGACATGGTGCTGGACCTGCACTGTGATTTTGAATCGGTCGAGCACCTGTACACCACGCCCCAGGCCTGGCCGAAAGTCGAGCCACTGTCGCGTTATCTGGGCGCGCAAGCCAGCCTGCTGGCCACCGACTCGGGCGGCCAGTCGTTTGACGAGTGCTTTACGCTCGTCTGGTGGCAATTGCAGCAACGCTTCGGCGAGCGCTTTCCGATCCCGATGGGCAGCTTCTCGGTGACCCTGGAGCTGCGCGGTCAGGGCGATGTGAATCACGCCTTGGCCAGCCGCGACTGTCAGGCGATCATTCATTACCTGATCGACGCAGGTGTCATCGACGGCGAGTTATCGCCACCCCCCGAATTGCTTTACCCCGCGACGCCACTGGCAGCGGTCGAACCGGTTGCCACACCGGCCGGCGGGCTGCTGGTGTTCTGCGCGATGCCTGGCGAATACGTCGAGGCCGGCCAACTGATTGCCGAGGTCATCGACCCGATCAGCGACGCCGTGACCTGCATCCATGCCCTGAACGCAGGCCTGCTGTACGCCCGTTCGCTGCGCCGTATGGCGACGGCAGGCATGGTCATTGCGCACATCGCCGGCACCCAGGCCTATCGCAGCGGCTATCTACTTTCTCCTTGAGGACCTGTCATGTACAAACTGACCATCGATGGCCTGCACAAGAGCTACGGCGACAACAAAGTGCTCAAAGGCGTATCGCTCAAGGCCAGCAGCGGTGATGTGATCTGCCTGATCGGCGCCAGCGGCTCGGGCAAGAGCACGTTTTTGCGCTGCATCAACTTTCTCGAACAGCCCAACGATGGCGCGATGAGCCTGGACGGCAAGCAAATACGCATGGTCAGCGACAAGGACGGCATGCGCGTGGCCGACCCGGATGAGCTGCAGCGCATTCGTACCCGGCTGGCGATGGTGTTTCAGCACTTCAACCTGTGGGCGCACATGACCGTACTGGAAAATATCACCATGGCGCCGCGCCGGGTGCTGGGCGTGCCCAAGGCCGAAGCCGAAGCCCGAGCACGTAAATACCTGGAAAAGGTCGGCCTGCCGGAGCGCGTTGCCGACCAGTACCCGGCGTTCCTGTCCGGCGGCCAGCAACAGCGCGTGGCGATTGCCCGTGCGCTGGCGATGGAACCGGAAATCATGCTGTTCGACGAACCCACCTCGGCACTCGACCCGGAGCTGGTCGGCGAGGTGTTGAAAGTCATTCAGGGCCTGGCCGAAGAAGGCCGCACCATGATTCTGGTGACTCACGAAATGGGCTTTGCGCGCAAGGTTGCCAGCCAGGTGGTGTTTTTGCACCAGGGCCAGATCGAAGAGTCCGGCCACCCGGACGAGGTGCTCAACAACCCGAAAAGCGAGCGTTTGCAGCAGTTTTTGAGTGGCAATCTGAAATAGCGTTTTTTGTGCATGAAGCCGGAAATGCTTGGTAACCGGCACTGAAATATCCACGACTATCGTCCCCACGCTCCAGTGGGGATGCAGTGCTCGACGCTCTACGTCGGCAAGAGGACGCGGAGCGTCCAGAAAGGCATGCGACGCAGAGCGCCGCACGATATTGAGATCATCGTTGCGCACGCTGCAGCGTAGGTATGCAGTGCTCGATGCTCTGCGTCGTCAAGAGGACGTGGAGCGTCCAGAACGGCATGCCGACGCATAGCGCTGCACGATAGTCAGTTAGATGTGTGTCTAACGATGAGCCCCATAACCATTTAAAACTATTACCCTTTCTTCGCTGTCTCTGATTTAACGCCACTCAGAGCATACGCAAACGGATGAGCAGACCCACTGATTTCGCTCGACGATGGTTTCTCGCCCGAGGCTGGAAGCCGTTCGCGTTTCAGAAGGAAGTCTGGGCGGCGGTGAAGAACGGCGAGTCCGGCCTGCTGCACGCCAGCACCGGCTCCGGCAAGACCTACGCTGTATGGTTTGCCGCGCTCAACCGCTTCGCCAACGCCAACGCCAACACCAACACCAACACCCTCACCGCTGACGACAAGCCACGCAAACGCAAACCGCCCGCTGCACCGCTGAGTGTCCTGTGGATCACGCCTATGCGCGCGTTGGCTGCGGATACGGCGCGTGCGCTTGAAGCGCCGTTGGCCGAGCTGGATATTGCGTGGTCGGTGGGGTTGCGTACCGGCGATACCAGCGGCAGCGAGCGCGCTCGTCAGAGCCGACGCCTGCCCTCGGCACTGATCACTACACCGGAAAGCCTGACCCTGCTGCTGACCCGCGCCGATGCACAGGTCGCCTTGTCAACGCTGAAAATGGTCGTGGTGGACGAATGGCACGAGCTGATCGGTAACAAACGTGGCGTGCAACTGCAATTGGCTCTGGCTCGACTGCGCCATTGGAACCCGCAACTGATTGTGTGGGGTATTTCCGCAACGCTGGGCAATCAGGAGCATGCGCAGCAGGTACTGATCGGCGACGGCGGCGTGACCGTGCAGGGCAAGATCGTCAAGCAATTGCTGGTCGATACGCTGTTGCCGACTGCCATCGAGCGCTTTCCGTGGGCCGGGCACATGGGCCTGCGCATGTTGCCGCAAGTGGTCGCCGAGGTGCACAGCAGTGCCAGTTGCCTGGTGTTCACCAATACCCGGGCGCAATCGGAAATCTGGTATCAGGCTCTGCTCGAAGCGCGCCCCGACTGGGCCGGGCTGATTGCCCTGCATCATGGATCGCTGGCCCGGGAAGTCCGTGACTGGGTCGAGCGCGCCTTGAAGGAAGGTGTGCTCAAGGCCGTGGTGTGCACCTCAAGCCTGGACCTGGGCGTGGATTTCCTGCCCGTCGAACGCGTACTGCAAATCGGCTCACCCAAAGGCGTCGCCCGCCTGATGCAACGCGCCGGGCGTTCAGGCCATGCGCCAGGCCGCCCTTCACGCGTGACGCTGGTGCCCACCCACAGCCTGGAACTGGTCGAAGCCGCCGCCGCCCACGATGCCGTGGCAGCCAGAATGATCGAGCCGCGTGAATCCCCCCACCAGCCACTTGATGTGCTGGTGCAGCACCTGGTCAGCATGGCGCTGGGCGGCGGTTTTCTGCCCGACGAGCTGCTGGTGGAAGTGCGCAGCGCATGGGCCTACCGCGACCTCAGCGATGACCAATGGCAATGGGCGCTGGCGTTCGTGCGCAACGGCGGTCACTCGCTGACCGCTTACCCGGATTACCGCCGCGCCGAACCGGACGAACACGGTGTCTGGCGTGTTCCCGATGCGCGTCTGGCCCGTCGGCACCGCATGAGCGTCGGTACCATCGTCAGTGAAGCCACCGTCAACCTCAAATACTGGAAAAAAGGCGGCGGTGGCGGCTCGCTGGGCAGCGTGGAGGAAGGCTTCATCGCCCGGCTCAAGCCCGGCGACGGCTTTCTGTTCGGCGGGCGTTTGCTGGAGTTGGTGCGGGTGGAAAACATGACCGCCTACGTCAAGCGTGCCACCGGCAAGAAAGCCGCCGTGCCCCGCTGGAATGGTGGACGAATGCCGTTGTCCAGCGAGCTGGCAAACGCCGTGGTAGAGCAATTCGATGCCGCCGCACGAGGTGAATTCAATAGCCCGGAAATGCAGGCCATCAAGCCGCTGCTGGAAGTGCAGCAGCAATGGTCGGGCCTGCCGCAACGCGACACGCTGCTGGCCGAAACGCTAAAATCCCGCGAAGGCTGGCACCTGTTTCTTTACCCGTTCGCTGGCCGCCATGTGCACCTGGGGCTGGGCAGCTTGCTGGCATGGCGCCTTAGCCGCTATCAGCCGCTGACCTTCTCGATCGCGGTCAACGACTATGGTCTGGAGCTGCTCAGTGCCAGCGAGATTGACTGGGCGCAAGCATTGCAAGGCGATCTTTTCAGCGAAACCGATCTACTGGCGGACATTATCGCCAGCCTGAACGCGGGCGAGCTGGCCTTGCGACGCTTTCGTGAAATCGCCCGGATCTCGGGGCTGGTGTTTTCCGGCTACCCGGGAGCGGCCAAGAGCAATCGTCAGCTTCAGGCATCCAGTGGTTTGTTTTTTGAAGTATTCAAACAGTACGACGCCGAGAACATGCTGCTGACTCAAGCCGAACAAGAGGTGTTGCGCCAGGAACTGGACTTGCAACGCCTGGAGCTGACCTTGCGCCAGATCAACAGTCGGACGCTGGACCTGCATGCGATAAAACGCGCCACGCCGCTGGCGTTTCCGCTGCTGGTCGAGCGTTTTCGTGAGAGCCTCAGTTCGGAAAAACTCGCCGACCGCATCGCGCGCATGGTCCGCGATCTGGAAAAAGCTGCAGGGCCGGAGCCTGAACGATGAATCCTTACCTCGCGGTCACGCTGGCGGGCGCAGAATTATGGCTGTTGGCCGACAAGGCTATTTATTACCCCCTGGAGCGCGCTTTGCTGATCGCAGACGCACACTTTGGCAAGGCCGCGGCTTATCGCAAGCTCGGCCAGCCTGTGCCGCACGGCACGACGCAGGAAAATCTGCGTCGGCTCGACAGCCTGCTGAACACCTACCCCTGTGACCATCTGATCTTTCTGGGCGATTTTCTGCATGCTCCAGAGTCCCATGCGGCAGGCACGCTGTCTGCGCTGGAACAATGGCGGGCAGAACGTTCGACGCTGCGCATCACCCTGATCCGCGGCAACCATGACAAACGGGCGGGCGACCCTCCGCAATATCTGGGCATCGACGTCGTACCTGAACCCCTGCCGCTGGGGCCATTTGCCTTGCAACACGAGCCCGATCCGCACCCTGAGCTCCACGTGCTCGCAGGGCACGTTCACCCGGTTTACAGGCTTTACGGCCGGGGCAGGCAAAGCTTGCGGCTGGCGTGCTTCTACCTCGGCCAGCGCGTCAGCCTGCTACCGGCATTCGGCGAATTCACGGGGGGCTTTCGTATCCAGCCAGTCGAGCACAGCTCGGTTTATGTCACCGGCGGCGATGCGGTGTGGAGGGTGGTCTGACCGCGCACGTGGCTTGTCATGACTGTCTGAAACAGGCACACCGACGCCAGCTCTCCGAGGCAGGAGGCTGGCACCGATAAGTCAGGCGACAGGCGCTGGTGGCGGATCATCCGGCAAGGTAGGTATACCCGGCTCGATAGGCTGCTCGGGCGTGTCAGGACCGGGCGTGCCCGGAATCCCGCCACCCACCATGTTCAGCTCAGGACTGAGATCTGAATGAGCCATCAACGACCAGGCGAGTAACCCGATCTCGTTTAGTGGAGATTGAACCTGGTCAGAGATTTTAAAATGAGTCTTCATAGGGCACTCCAGATCAAAGGCCATCGCACGTAATGATTATGCGAAAGCATGTGAGCAGATAGAGTGCGAAATAGAGTATTAATTCAATTTCACTAATCAACTGACCCGTAAATCAGGTGCGCGGCAGGGTGACGCCACGCTGGCCCTGGTACTTGCCGCCACGGTCCTTGTAGGAAACTTCACACTCCTCGTCGGACTCCAGAAACAGCATCTGCGCCACGCCTTCATTGGCGTAGATCTTGGCTGGCAGCGTGGTGGTGTTGGAAAATTCCAGTGTCACATGCCCTTCCCATTCCGGCTCGAGCGGCGTGACGTTGACGATGATGCCGCAGCGCGCGTAGGTGCTTTTGCCCAGACAGATGGTCAGAACGTTGCGCGGAATACGGAAATATTCGACGGTGCGGGCCAGCGCGAACGAATTGGGCGGGATGATGCAGACGTCGCTTTTGATATCGACAAAACTTTTTTCATCGAAATTTTTCGGGTCGACGGTAGCCGAATTGATGTTGGTGAACACCTTGAATTCGTCGGCGCAACGCACATCGTAACCGTAGCTGGACACCCCGAACGAGATCACCCGGTTGGCGCCTTCGCCACGCACCTGGCGCTCGACGAAGGGCTCGATCATGCCGTGTTCCTGCGCCATGCGGCGAATCCACTTGTCCGATTTGATGCTCATGGCGATGTCCTGAATAGCGTGCTGAAAAAGATATCCGGCATCTTACCGGGCTGGAGCCGACGGTTCAAAGACAACAGATAGAGAGTTTGGGTGACGCACCGTGCTGATTTCCTGCGAATAGAAATAATCATCAACAGACCATTGGCACGTTCGGAAAAAAGGGTTAAGGTGGCGTCACTGTGTTGCTTGTGTCACTGAGAATCTCTACACGATGTTGAATTTCGATCCAACCATCTCCATGAATTTTCCAGCTCTTTGCACTCAGTCTCGGCCAGGGCTCTTCCTACGCCGCAGTTAACTTTGTCCAAGGAGATATACTATGTCCAATCGCCAAACTGGTACCGTTAAGTGGTTCAACGATGAAAAAGGCTTCGGCTTCATCACTCCACAATCCGGTGACGACCTGTTCGTGCACTTCAAAGCTATCCAATCCGACGGCTTCAAAAGCCTGAAAGAAGGCCAACAGGTTTCTTTCATCGCTACCCGCGGTCAGAAAGGCATGCAAGCTGAAGAAGTTCAAGTTATCTAACTTGTACTGATCAGTTTAAAAACCCCGCCCTCAAAAGCGGGGTTTTTTATTGCCTGGCGTTTGAGCAATTGCTCATTCATCAGGCATGACCGAGAGACGCCGAACCGCTGCGCCTCCCCTGTCAGAACACCGCTACACCATCAGTCGTCGCTGACGGAAATGGTCGGCATCGCCGGGCTTGCAGCTTCCTGCAGTACGATTCGCGCACCGACGTAGCGCGCCAGCTCCTGATAGACCATCGCAATCTGACTGTCCGGCTCGGCAATCGCTGTTGGCTTGCCGCCATCTGCCTGCTCGCGAATCAGCATCGACAAAGGCAGTGACGCCAGCAACTCGACATCATATTGCGACGCCAGCTTCTCGCCCCCGCCCTCACCAAACAGGGGCTCGGCATGCCCGCAGTTGGAACAGATGTGCACCGCCATGTTTTCCACGACGCCCAGCACCGGAATGTTGACCTTGCGGAACATTTCGACACCCTTCTTCGCGTCCAGCAGCGCCAGATCCTGAGGCGTGGTGACAATCACGGCTCCGGCCACCGGGACCTTCTGCGCCAGCGTCAGCTGGATATCGCCTGTGCCGGGCGGCATGTCGATCACCAGATAGTCCAGATCATTCCAGGCTGTCTGCGTCACCAGTTGCAGCAACGCGCCTGACACCATAGGCCCGCGCCACACCATCGGCGTGTTGTCATCGGTCAGAAAGGCCATCGACATTACTTCGATACCGTGGGCCTCGATCGGCACAAACCACTTCTGCTCCTTGATCTTCGGCCGCGTGCCTTCGGGAATGCCAAACATCACACCCTGACTCGGCCCATAGATATCCGCATCGAGAATGCCGACCCGAGCGCCCTCGCGAGACAGTGCCAATGCCAGGTTGGCAGCGGTGGTAGATTTGCCGACACCACCCTTGCCCGATGCAACAGCGACGATATTTTTCACATTGGCAAGGCCGGGGATCTGGCTCTGAGCCTTGTGTGCGCTGATCACACTTTTGATCGCGACGGTGGCCGAACCGACGCCGTCCAGATTTTCGATGGCCGTTTTCAGCACGTGCGCCCAGCCATTCCTGAACAGATCGGCGGCATAGCCCAGTTCAAGTTGCACACTGACGTGCGCGCCGTCGATATCAATGGACCTGACACATCCGGCACTGACCGGGTCCTGATTCAGATAGGGGTCGGTGTACTGGCGAAGAATAGTCTCCACCGCTGCGCGATTGACTGCGCTCATGGGCTTACTCCGAAAAAAGGCTGACTAAAACAGACGGCCATCGTACCTGTTCTGTCAGAAGCCGACATGCTTTCACCGCAGCCGGACACTGCTTTAAGGAGCATTCCCACAGCCACGCGGGGTGAAAAAAATTGCTCAGACCTTTATAGTGGCCGATCTCCGTTTCACTTCAAGTAGCCGAGCCCCATGTCCGAGCCACGCAAGATTCTCGTTACCAGCGCCCTGCCCTATGCCAATGGTCCCGTTCACCTTGGCCACATGCTCGAGTACATCCAGACCGACATGTGGGTGCGTTTCCAGAAGCACCGCGGCAACCAATGCATTTATGTCTGCGCGGACGACGCCCATGGTTCGGCAATCATGCTGCGCGCAGAAAAAGAAGGCATCACCCCGGAACAACTGATCGACAACGTCAAGGCCGAACACAGCGCCGACTTTGCCGACTTCCTGGTGGACTTCGACAATTTCCACTCGACGCACTCGGACGAAAACCGTGAGCTGTCGAGCATGATCTACACGCGTCTGCGCGATGCCGGCCATATCGCCACGCGTTCGGTGACCCAGTATTTCGACCCGGAAAAGAAAATGTTCCTGGCCGACCGCTTCATTAAAGGCACCTGCCCGAAATGCGCGGCCGTGGACCAGTACGGCGACAACTGCGAAAAGTGCGGCGCGACCTACGCCCCCACTGACCTGAAAGACCCTAAATCGGCGATTTCCGGGGCCACGCCAGTACTCAAGGATTCAAAGCACTTCTTCTTCGACCTGCCAGCCTTCGACACCATGCTGAAAAGCTGGACGCGCAGCGGCACGTTGCAGGACGCCGTCGCCAACAAGATCGCCGAGTGGCTGGACAGCGGCCTGCAACAGTGGGACATCTCCCGCGACGCGCCGTATTTCGGCTTTGAAATCCCCGACGAGCCGGGCAAATACTTCTACGTCTGGCTCGATGCGCCGATCGGCTACATGGCCAGCTTCAAGAACCTCTGCGCACGTCGTCCGGACCTGGACTTCGATGCGTACTGGGGCAAGGACGCGACCACCGAGCTTTACCACTTCATCGGCAAGGACATCGTCAACTTCCACGCCCTGTTCTGGCCGGCCATGCTTGAAGGAGCCGACCTGCGCAAGCCGACCGGCGTCAACGTTCATGGCTACCTGACCGTCAATGGCCAGAAAATGTCCAAGTCGCGTGGCACCTTCATCAAGGCGCGCACCTACCTCGATCATCTGCCGCCCGAGTACCTGCGCTACTACTACGCATCCAAACTGGGCCGTGGCGTAGACGACCTGGACCTGAACCTCGAGGACTTCGTGCAGAAGGTCAACTCCGACCTGATCGGCAAGGTAGTCAACATCGCCAGCCGCTGCGCCGGGTTCATTCACAAGGGCAACGCCGGTGTGATGGTCGACGCCAATGCTGCTCCCGAACTGACCGATGCCTTCCTGGCGGCAGCACCGAGCATCGCCGACGCTTATGAGGCGCGCGATTTTGCCCGTGCCATGCGCGAAACCATGGCCTTGGCCGACCGTGCCAACGCCTATATCGCAGAAAAAGCGCCTTGGGCGCTGGCCAAGCAGGAAGGCAAACAGGATGAGGTCCAGGCCGTTTGCGCATTGGGCGTGAACCTGTTCCGCCAACTGGTCATTTTCCTCAAGCCGGTACTGCCGAACCTGGCCGCTGACGCAGAGAAATTCCTCAACGTCGCGCCTCTGACCTGGGACGACCACAAGACCTTGCTGACCCATCATCAGTTGAATCCGTTTTCGGCACTGATGACGCGCATAGATCCACTTAAGGTAGAAGCCATGGCCGCGGCGTCCAAGGAAGACCTGACAGCCACCGACACATCGACGGACGCTGCTCCAGCCGGCAATGGCGAACTGGCCAAAGACCCACTGTCGGCGGAAATCGACTTTGACGCGTTTGCTGCGGTAGACCTGCGCGTGGCATTGATTCTCAAGGCCGAACACGTGGAGGGCGCCGACAAGCTGTTGCGCCTGACGCTGGACATCGGCGACGAGCAGCGCAATGTTTTTTCCGGCATCAAGAGCGCCTATCCCGACCCGTCGAAGCTGGAAGGTCGTCTGACCATGATGATCGCCAACCTCAAGCCACGAAAAATGCGTTTCGGCATCTCGGAAGGCATGGTGATGGCGGCTGGCCCTGGCGGTGAAGAGATCTACCTGCTTAGCCCGGACAGCGGTGCCAAGCCTGGCCAACGCATCAAGTAAGCAGGCAAAGGCCCGGTATTCGCTCGATGACAGCGGATACCGGGCCTTTGTGCATTCGCAAGCACCCCGATATGGCCGATAATACGGCGCCCTGAACAGACAGAACACCTGATGGCCATCTGGCACTATCATGACTGAATTGATTCGCTTGCTTCCCGACGTGGACCTGATCCGGAGTATCGACGCCCTATTACCGCAGACGCAGTGCGGCAAGTGCGGCCACTCCGGCTGCCAGCCCTACGCCGAGGGCATTGCGGGTGGCGAGGCCATCAACAAATGCCCGCCAGGCGGTGACGAAACCATTATCCAGCTGGCCGAACTGCTCGCAGTTCCGGTCCTGCCACTGGATAAGGAACGCGGCGAGGCGCCTGCGCAGGTTGCCTTCATTCGCGAAGCAGAGTGCATTGGCTGTACCAAATGCATTCAGGCTTGCCCGGTCGATGCGATTCTCGGTGCGGCGAAGCTGATGCACACCGTGATTATCGATGAATGCACGGGCTGTGACCTGTGCGTCGCCCCTTGCCCGGTGGACTGCATTGAAATGCATGCGCTGCCACTGGCCAACGTCACCCCGATTGTTGGCGGCCTGGCACCTACTGCCGACCTGCAACACGCTCGCCTGCGCAAGCGCAGCCATGCCCGACAGCGCTTTGAGTCACGCAATGCACGCTTGCGACGCGAGCAGCAGATGCGACTGGCAGAACGTCTTGCCAGGGCGCAGAGAGCCGAATCCATTCGTGACGCCGCACCTCAATCTGCCACGACGTCCGTGCGAAGCGACAAGCCCGCACCACCCGATGAAGCGCTGAAAAAAGCCAGGATTGCGCTGGCCATGAGTCGCGCGCAGCTCAACAAGTCGCTAAAGGCTTTTGGACACCCTCCGGTTGCGGAGCAGGCTGCCAGGCTTCTAGAGCTACAGCGCGAATACGAAGCCGCCGAACAGGCACTCGAAGCCCTCCTGCCGACGCCCACTCTGACCGATCCCGAGGAAACGCTCCTTCCATGAATGCCGCAAAACGTCAGGAAATCTTTCGCAGGCTGCATGAGGACAATCCGGACCCTAAAACCGAACTGGCCTACACCACACCCTTCGAGCTGCTGATCGCCGTGATTCTTTCGGCCCAGGCAACTGACGTCAGCGTCAACAAGGCCACGGCCAGGCTTTACCCGGTTGCCAACACACCGCAGGCGATATACGAATTGGGCGTTGAGGGGCTGTCCGAATACATCAAGACCATCGGCCTCTACAACAGCAAAGCCAAAAACGTGATCGAAACCTGTCGAATGCTGGTGGAACTGCACAACGGCGAAGTGCCCGATACCCGAGAAGCCCTGGAGGCGCTACCGGGCGTAGGCCGCAAAACGGCCAATGTCGTGCTCAATACTGCTTTCCGGCAGATCGCCATGGCTGTCGACACGCACATTTTCCGCGTCAGCAACCGCACAGGCATTGCTCCGGGAAAAAATGTGGTGGAGGTGGAGAAGCAGTTGATGAAATTCGTGCCGAAGAACTACCTGCTCGATGCCCATCACTGGTTGATTTTACATGGACGCTACGTTTGCCAGGCGCGCAAGCCCCGCTGCGGCAGTTGCCGCATCGAAGACCTGTGTGATTTCAAAGACAAGACTTCCGACGATTGAGGCAGCAAGGTGGTTGCTGTCTCATCGATTGAAAAAATCTTTTTTACCCGCCGGTAGTTTGCCTATATAAGAGGCGCCAGAGAGTCACAGCCCTGGAGTCAACTTTATGAGTGCTGACAATCAGCAACTGGACATAGATGATGACCTTGTCGTCGCTGACACCGATGAAGCCGACCCCCCGGCCATCGAACCGGCCAAGACCAACCTGAGCAAGCGACGCACCATCGACAATCTGCTTGAAGAACGGCGCCTGCAAAAGCAGTTGGCAGATTACGATTTCGACGTGTAAGCAATCGAAGAACAAGCCTGCTCGCCTCTCGCAAAAAACAGGCTCGTTACAGGGGGGGCGGCGGCTCGCCGTCTGGCAAGCACGCCTGGATCTCAGGGCCAGACCTGCTTCAGACAAGCCCGTTGCGCTGGGCAAGCTCGATCAGATCGACCAGCGAATGCGCATTGAGCTTGAGCAATAAACGCGTTTTATAGGTACTGACCGTCTTGTTGCTCAAAAACATGCCGTCTGCAATTTCCTTGTTGGTTTTACCTCTGGCCAGTTGCTGCAGAACCATCATTTCCCTGCCGGAAAGACGGTCAACCATGTCCGATTCGCTCGCGTTCCCCATACTGGAACGAACCGTGTGCAATGCCTGATTGGGAAAGTAGCTGTACCCTGACAGCACAGCCTTGATAGCACTGAGCAGTTCGGTCAGATCCTGTTGCTTGCAGACATACCCGGCAGCGCCTGCCTGCATGCAACGCATCGAGAAGTGGCCGGGTGCCTGAGACGTCAGAATCAGCACCTTGAACGGCAATGTCATGGCTGACAGACGAGCGATAACCTCCAGCCCGTCTAGCTTGGGTATACCAATGTCAAGGATGACGATGTCCGGAAGGTGCTCACGTGCCAGTTGCAGCGCATCCACACCGTTGTCAGTCTCCGCGATGACCTCATAGCCATGACGCTCCATCAGCATGCGCACAGCAAGGCGAATGACGGGATGATCATCCACGATCAGCACTTTATTCATGGGCAGTCCATTTTTCGCTATTCGAATTTTCAGAGCCAGCACAATAACTTAGTCGTTTACTGCTTTGCATGGCGCTCACTCTTGTGGAGTTGCAGCCAGAGACCTTTCCTACAATTACAGCAGAAACTTCCTACAAAACTTGGCAATAAAGTGCATTTTTTATTAATTTTCACAGAGCCTTCCTTTTGGGAACCTGGTGAATTATTGCTGCTGGGCGCGCGCCTGTAGGCACAGCTGCGCCAGTAGATAAATGATTCAGCGAGACCAGACCGAACTTTTCATGTTCCGAAAAAATCGCGCTGGATCTGTTAAAAGCATCGCCAGACTGTCGCTATATCAGCGCGCATAACGATCGATGCATGGCTTATCGCCAGCAACGCAATACATAAAACTTGCCAGGTCATTGCCTGGAGCACACCACTGACGACAAACCGAGAAGCGCTGCCGCCTTCGCGCCTCCTCAGCCTGACCGCACGCCTGCAAGGGGCATGCGACGCCGGACATTGACCACCCACCTATATAAACGCATTTATCCTTATGACTGATGAGGCCTGCCTCCGGGTTTTTCGTCCGCAACCCCCTGATCGATAATTGATGAGTGATACTCACGCTTTACATACGTAACCGGTGACTAAAAATTACACATCAAGAACAGAATAGTGCACAAATATGTATTTAAGGAAAAACCCTACAAGACCTAGGGAAACTCTGAAAAAGGTTTCCTGATTTGGCAAAATACCCCAACACCTTTCACCGAGCTTCCCTGATGAAACAGATGACCTTCGCCGATGCCGAGTACGCGGGTAAACGTAAGCATACCCGCCGCGAGCGCTTTCTCATCGAGATGGATCAGGTTGTGCCCTGGAAAGGCTTGATTGCCCTTATCGAACCACATTATCCAAAGGGCGAAGGTGGCCGTCCGGCTTATCCGCTGATGGCGATGCTGCGTATTCACCTGATGCAGAACTGGTTTGGTTACAGCGATCCGGCGATGGAGGAAGCACTTTACGAGACAACGATCCTGCGCCAGTTCGCAGGGTTGAGTCTGGATCGAATCGCCGATGAAACCACGATTCTCAACTTCCGGCGTCTGTTGGAAAAGCATGAGTTGGCAGGCGGGATTTTGCAGGTCATCAATGGCTATCTGGGTGATCGAGGTTTGATGCTGCGCCAAGGTACGGTGGTCGATGCGACGATCATTCATGCGCCGAGCTCGACCAAGAACAAGGACGGCAAACGCGATCCCGAAATGCATCAGACGAAGAAAGGAAACCAGTATTTCTTCGGCATGAAAGCGCATATCGGCGTCGATGCCGAGTCGGGTTTAGTCCATAGCCTGGTGGGTACTGCGGCGAATGTGGCGGACGTGACTCAGGTTGATCAATTGCTACATGGTGAGGAAACCTATGTCAGCGGTGATGCGGGCTACACCGGCGTGGACAAGCGTGCGGAGCATCAGGATCGTCAGATGATCTGGTCAATTGCGGCCCGCCCAAGCCGTTATAAAAAGCATGGCGAGAAAAGTTTGATCGCACGGGTCTATCGCAAAATCGAGTTCACGAAAGCCCAGTTACGGGCGAAGGTTGAACATCCGTTTCGCGTGATCAAGCGCCAGTTTGGTTATACGAAAGTCCGGTTTCGCGGGCTGGCTAAAAACACCGCGCAACAGGCTACTCTGTTTGCCTTGTCGAACCTTTGGATGGTGCGAAAACGGCTGCTGGCGATGGGAGAGGTGCGCCTGTAATGCGGAAAAACGCCTTGGAAAGGTGCTGTTTGAAGGAAAATCGATGAGTTAAGAGCGGAAAACGTCTAATTATCTGATCGGGCGAGCTTTTTTTGAACCTCAGGCCATGAGAGCGTCAAAAATCGATGCCTACTTCAGACCTTCCCTAGAGAAAAATCCTACAAATACAGCGCGCAATGCAAACGCCCAACGCCACCTGAAATGCCCAACGGCGCAAGGTCAAGCACCCTTCATCAAAACTCCTGCTGTCGTAAAATCTTACACGCACCATAGCATGCCCCCTACATCATTCAAGACCAAAAATAGCTCATTCGACAAGTAGCAAATACCATTTTTCATTTCAAATCCAGACACAATCGACTGATTAGGAAACGTACTACAGAATTCGCAGAAGCGATAATAAAACATGTAAGACCTTATAAGAGCCTCTCAATCAATTCTTGCAACACACCATTTTTCACTTGCAAATTTTATTACCAGTCGTTACTTTTTTGACAGCAACTTCATTATTTAATGCTGTCCAGCACACGCAACCTTATAAAATATGCCGTCACAAGCGCACCTGTCTTATTCGTGAGCCACAGCACTTACATACACTTTCGTGCCTCACATGAATCACAGGGATCAGGGTAATACGTATAGGGCCGACCCGGCACTTTGCCTTTTGAAAACCCTCACGGCGTCTGACCACTCTTTTGAATAGGCCCTGTGCATAACCATGTTCAAAAAGGGATATACCATGAACATCAAACATCCTCGTTCGTCTTCAAGAAAAAACACAGCTTCTGACTTGCTCAGCGCGGTAGAAACCTTTGTCGCCGAGGGAGGCGTCATTGCAGTCATACCCGACGGTGAAACAGCGGAATCAATGAACGCGTCCCCCACCCCTGCCACGCCGACGGAAGAAGCCAGGGACGAAATCGCTGGCAAAGTTGCATTACTGAAGTGCCTTGCCGCCAAAGGCGCAGGCGTTACAGCGTTGCAGTATTCATTACGCATGACTAAAAAAGATGTTCGCCAGCTGGCTACGGAGAACGGCGTGAGAATACGTTCCAGTCAGCCAATGCTCGCGATCAGGCGCGAGGCCCGTCATGACGCCACGGATGTCGACGATGTGGTTGCCGGCCACGCCATGCACTACTCGGCGCTGGGCTACACCGTGTCGGAAATTGCGCAGGTACTCGACCTGAGCCTGCGTCAGGTATGGGATATCGGCAAAGCCTATCGATTCGAGTTCAGGCAACAGAGGGAAAATGATACGCCTTGAGCGCTCGGTATCAAAACAGATGCCCTGTGCGATAAATAACAGCGACGCTATAGAAATTGCCGATCACGCTGTTTTTATATTCGACAGACGCTGTAGGAAAACACATCACCGCCTGCACGTTTTTCACTGTGCAGTGTAAGAAGACCATCAATGACTAAACAGTATGTGACACACGAGTCTTTTGACACTTGATAGGCGTCGATCAATCGTGGGAAAACAGGGTTAGGCTTCTTTACATACGCATTTACTGTCCAGGGAAAACAGGCTGGCTTGTGTCGGCAAAAAACCACTGAATCCGCCGATTTTTTTGACTCACACCTAAACGCCCAACAGGTCACACCTTGTCGATACTGAAAGAGTTTCGCAATACTGAAAACGCGCTGAGAACGCTGCAACAACGACTTGACGAACTCAAGTGCGATGAGCAACTTGTCCAGGAACTTGAATTTGATAATCGACTAAAGTTGTTAATGAAACGTCATGGCGTCACAACGGACGACATCCTGAGTTTTCTGATACCGACGCCAGCATTCCCCGGGTCTGCACCAGAGGAACACACACGTCTTTGCGACACGCCCAAAAAGGCACGGCGTGCAGCAGGACGTACGCCACGCTGACATTGAAACACCTTGGGGGTCATCCAGAAGTTCGAAGCGCAGCCCCGCAAAGGGCTGCACGTTTCAAACAGTCAGGCGCAATCAGAACAGCTTGCGGCCTTTGTTTGCAGCGATACGCATGCGCAACGCATTCAGCTTGATGAAGCCCGCTGCATCGGCCTGATCGTAGGCACCTGCGTCGTCTTCAAAGGTGGCGATGTTGGCGTCGAACAGTGAATCGTCGGACTTGCGGCCAGTAACGATCACGTTGCCTTTATACAGCTTCAGACGCACAACACCGTTCACGTGCACCTGGGACGCGTCGATCATCTGTTGCAGCATCAGACGCTCAGGGCTCCACCAGTAACCTGTGTAGATCAGGCTGGCGTACTTGACCATCAATTCGTCCTTGAGGTGGGCGACTTCGCGGTCCAGGGTGATCGATTCGATGGCGCGGTGAGCACGCAGCATGATGGTGCCGCCCGGGGTTTCGTAGCAACCACGGGACTTCATGCCCACGTAACGGTTTTCAACGATGTCCAGACGACCGATACCGTTTTCGCCGCCAATGCGGTTCAGGGTAGCGAGTACGGTAGCCGGGGTCATGTCGACGCCGTCCAGAGCGACGATGTCGCCATTGCGATAGGTCAGCTCGAGGTAGGTTGCAACGTTCGGCGCGTCCTCAGGGGACTTGGTCCAGCGCCACATGTCTTCTTCGTGCTCGGTCCAGGTGTCTTCCAGCACGCCGCCTTCATAGGAGATGTGCAGCAGGTTGGCATCCATCGAGTACGGGGATTTCTTCTTGCCGTGACGCTCGATCGGAATATTGTGCTTCTCGGCGTAATCCATCAGCTTTTCGCGCGACAGCAGGTCCCATTCACGCCACGGAGCAATCACCTTGACGCCCGGCTTGAGCGCGTAGGCGCCCAGCTCGAAACGTACCTGGTCATTGCCTTTACCGGTTGCGCCGTGGGAAATGGCGTCAGCGCCGGTTTCGTTGGCGATCTCGATCAGACGCTTGGCAATCAGCGGACGAGCAATGGAAGTGCCCAGCAGGTACTCGCCTTCATAGACGGTATTGGCACGGAACATCGGGAACACGAAATCGCGCACGAACTCTTCGCGCAGGTCATCGATGTAGATTTCTTTCACGCCCATGGCCTGAGCCTTGGCGCGTGCCGGTTCGACTTCTTCACCCTGACCCAGGTCAGCGGTAAAGGTCACCACTTCGCAGTTGTACGTATCTTGCAGCCACTTGAGGATTACCGAAGTATCCAGGCCACCGGAATACGCGAGAACTACCTTGTTTACGTCCGCCATGCCATCACTCCACCGGGTTGTACGGAAAACCAGTGATTCTACCGTTCAAACCAGCAAATTTACAGGGGCGCGACAGCTTGTGACGACAAGGCGACGTTTGGCGAAGGCGTGCCTGATGGCTCAGGACGTATGCGCAGCACTCGCCGAAGAGGCGACCGGCACCGGGCGTTCGTCGGGCGCAACGCGTTCCAGATGCACGTTCACGCGCCGGTTGCGCGCCCGATTGGCGTTATTGGTGTTGGGCGCCAGCGGGTAGCGTTCGCCGTGAAAGCGCAGGGTGATCTGCTGCTCGGGGATGCCCTGGGCCTTGAAGTAGTCCATGACCGCCAGCGCACGACGGCGGGACAGGTCACGGTTGGTCAGGCGATTGCCGCTGTTGTCCGAATGGCCGTCCAGCTCGATACGGTTGACCGTCGGGTCGGCCTTCAAGTAAGCCACCATGTTGTCCAGACGCGCCTTGGCATTGGCATCCAGCTCGATACCGCCGCCAGGAAAACCCACTTCGGCCTGTTTGACCTGATCGAAATTCATGGGCAAAAGCTTGGCGGTGCAGGCCTGATAGTCGCTGAAGGCCTTGCTGAACTTGACGGGCAGCAGACGCACTTCCATCTGGCCGCCGTCGCGGTTGTAGTGACGAATGAGCGGACTGCGTCCGTCCATCAAACCGCTGATCAGGCGCCCGGCCTGCGCCTGGGAAGTGTTGAACGGAATATCGCCATTGCTGACGCGCACCGATCCCAGGTTGATATCGCCACGACCTGGCTGCCACGGTGCAGCGGCAGCCAGCAGGGTTGCCGAACCATTGCCCAGCATGTTGTAGGAGGCCTTGAGGCGAAAAGTCGCCTGTTCTCCCGCGCGGCGCACGAACTCACCGGCACCGAAATCGGTGATCGGTTGCGTCAGGCGGCACTCGAACTGATCGCCTTCGACCTTCCACTCAATGCTCTCCAGACGCGTCTGGAAACTGATAGCCATCGCAGGGAGGCTGGCAAACAGGCTGAGCAGGGCTAAATATCGCTGGCGCACGGGAGGCTCCACTGGAAATGAACGCGAAACAAAAAATACTTCCTTACAAGGGGGCTATCGGTAACTTCATGCAAAACTTGATAGCGGATGCCGGAGAGAGTCTTTTCCGGTAGCATTCCCTGCGAGTTTGACCCGCCTGGAATCCCCAATGTCTGACCGCCTGACCCTCCTGCGTCCCGACGACTGGCACATTCACCTCCGTGACGGAGCTGTTTTGCCTCATACCGTTGCCGACGTAGCGCGAACTTTTGGCCGCGCAATCATCATGCCCAACCTCGTGCCTCCGGTTCGCAACGCACAGCAAGCCGACGCCTATCGCCAGCGTATTCTGGCTGCACGCCCGGCCGGCAGCCGCTTCGAGCCGTTGATGGTGCTTTACCTCACTGACCAGACCACGCCCGAAGACATTCGTACGGCCAAGGCCAGCGGCTTTGTCCATGCGGCCAAGCTATACCCGGCCGGTGCGACCACCAACTCGGATTCCGGTGTCACCAGCATCGACAAGATCTTCCCGGCCCTCGAGGCAATGGCCGAAGTCGGCATGCTGCTGCTGGTGCACGGGGAAGTGACACGCGGCGAGATCGACGTGTTCGATCGCGAAAAAGTGTTCATTGACGAGCACCTGCGCCGTGTCGTCGAACGCTTCCCGACCCTCAAAGTGGTGTTTGAACACATCACCACCGGCGATGCCGTGCAGTTCGTCAACGAAGCCTCGGCCAACGTCGCAGCGACCATCACGGCGCACCACCTGCTTTATAACCGCAACCACATGCTGGTCGGCGGGATTCGTCCGCACTTTTACTGCCTGCCGATTCTCAAGCGCAATACGCATCAGGTTGCCCTGCTTGACGCGGCCACCAGCGGCAGCGGCAAGTTCTTCCTGGGCACCGACTCGGCACCACATGCCCAGCACGCCAAGGAAAACGCCTGCGGTTGTGCCGGTTGCTACACCGCCTATGCGGCCATCGAGCTGTATGCAGAAGCTTTCGAGCAACGTAACGCACTGGACAAGCTGGAGGGCTTCGCCAGCCTTCACGGTCCGGCGTTCTACGGCCTGCCCGCCAATCAGGACACCATCACGCTGGTGCGTGACGAGTGGACCGCCCCTACCAGCCTGCCGTTTGGCGAGTTGACCGTTATTCCGCTGCGCGCGGGTGAAACACTGCGCTGGCGTCTGGAGGAACACGCGTGAGTGAAGATCATTTTGACGAAGAACACGAAGGCCACGGCGGTGGCGGCGGTTCCCGTCACCCGATGGCAGCACGCTTTCGCGGCTACCTGCCCGTGGTCGTCGATGTAGAAACAGGCGGTTTCAATTCCGCCACCGACGCCCTGCTGGAGATCGCTGCGGTGACCATCGGCATGGACGAACGAGGCTTCGTGTTCCCTGAACACACCTATTTCTTCCGCGTCGAGCCCTTCGTGGGCGCCAATATTGAAGCCGCCGCGCTGGAGTTCACCGGCATCAAGCTTGACCACCCGCTGCGCATGGCGGTCAGCGAAGAAACCGCAATGAACGATATCTTCCGTGGCGTGCGCAAGGCCCTCAAGGCCAACGGCTGCAAACGCGCCGTGCTGGTCGGCCACAACGCCAGCTTCGACCTGGGCTTCGTCAACGCCGCCGTCGCGCGAATGGACATGAAGCGCAACCCGTTTCACCCTTTCTCAAGCTTCGACACCGCTACCCTCGCAGGCCTGGCCTACGGTCAGACCGTGCTGGCCAAGGCCTGCCAGGCCGCCGGGATCGACTTCGACGGCCGCGAAGCCCACTCGGCCCGCTACGACACCGAAAAGACCGCCGAGCTGTTCTGCGGCATCGTCAACCGCTGGAAAGAGATGGGCGGCTGGGAAGACTTCGACGATTGAAGCCTGACAGGTCAGTGAACAGACCGGCCTTGTGCCGGTTTTTTCATGCCTGCTGCAAAGTGCCAAGGCCAGGCGACCACTCATCGCCGTAGCTGAATCGAACCCAAAACAGTTTTGACAAGCATTCTCATTAACATTAAGCTCCTCGGCACCAAGCAATAAACCAGCGACGGTCAATAGCTTATGTATGTTTGTCTTTGCCAAGGTGTAACAGACGGTCAAATCCGGGAAGCGATTCTCGAGGGCTGCTGCAGTTATCGTGAGGTCCGCGAAACGCTGGGCGTTGCGAGTAAATGTGGAAAGTGCGCCTGTCTGGCCAAGGAAGTGGTACGCGACACGCTGACCGAACTGCAAAGCAGTCATGCGGCGCTGGCTTATTCAACAGAATTTTCAGCCGCTTAACCCCCCTCTTTTAAAGAGCCGGACACACAGTCCGGTTTTTTTATGCCTGTAATTCAAGCGCTTAGCGTCAAGATGCGGAACTCAAACATTCTTATTCCTATTTAAATTCACTTATTATTCAACAACTTAGGTTTGACAGGCGTTTGGCTGCGGCTCACACTCGGCGCTTATATACACAAGCCACCGGCAGGACCTCGAACATGAAAGGCGACATTACAGTCATCCAGCATCTCAACAAGATCCTCGGTAACGAGCTGGTCGCCATCAATCAGTATTTTCTGCATGCGCGCATGTACGAAGACTGGGGTCTGAAAAAGCTCGGCGGCCATGAGTACAAAGAGTCCATCCACGCGATGAAATACGCTGACAAGCTGATCAAGCGCACGCTGTTTCTTGAAGGGCTGCCAAACCTGCAGGACCTGGGCAAGATCCTGATCGGCGAGCACACCAAGGAAATGCTGGAGTGCGACCTGAAGATCGAGCAGAAAGGCCTGGCCGATCTTAAAGCCGCCATCGCCCACTTTGAGACGGTAGGTGACTTCGGCAGCCGTGAGCTGCTGGAAGATATCCTTGAGCCTAAGGAAGAGCAGATCGACTGGCTCGAAACCCAACTGGGTCTGATCGTCAAAGTGGGTATCGAGAACTACCTGCAGTCGCAGATGGGTGACTGATTCACCGATCGCGCCGCAATGAAAAAGCCCGCCTCAGTCGAGAGCGGGCTTTTTCTTGTCTGTAACGCCACGCTGGAGCGCAAGGCCTTACTCGGCTTTGGCGGCCGAAGCTTCCTTGACCAGGGTCTGCAGCGAGCCGTCAGCCATCATCTCGGTGATGATATCGCTGCCGCCGACCAGCTCACCGGCCACCCACAGTTGCGGGAAAGTCGGCCAGTTGGCGTACTTTGGCAAGTTGGCGCGGATTTCAGGGTTTTGCAGAATGTCGACGTAGGCAAACTTTTCGCCGCACGCCATCAAGGCCTGAGAAGCCTTGGCCGAAAAGCCGCATTGCGGAGCGTTCGGAGCGCCTTTCATGTAAAGCAGAATGGTGTTGCTGGCAATCTGCTCTTTGATTGTTTCGATGATATCCATGGAGCACCTCGGCTGAAATATCCGACTCAGTTGTCGGCACGGTGGCGCATTGTAACTAAATCCCGAGCATGACGCTCTGTCTTGAGCCTTAACACGATGCCACTTGCACCGGCACGCCGTTTAACGCCGCATTGCCGGACAGCTCATCGAGTTGCCGTTCGTCAGTCAGGTCATTGGCACTGACGCCGGGCTGGTTGCGGGCGATCTCCATTTTCACTCCCGAACGCGAATGGCCCCAGCCATGTGGCAGGCTGACCACACCCGGCATCATGTCCAGACTGCCCAACACCTCGACCTCAATCACCCCCACCCGCGAACTGACCCTGACCTGCTGCCCGTCACTCAGGCCGCGATGACTCAGGTCGTCGGGGTGCATCAACAACTGATGGCGCGGCTTGCCTTTCACCAGCCGGTGATAGTTGTGCATCCACGAGTTGTTGCTGCGCACGTGGCGACGGCCAATCAGCAACAATTGGCCTGCCTTTTCACCAAACCTCGGCCCTGCATCGGCTGCAAAGCGCACAAGGTCAGCCATGATCACCTCTGGCGCCGCCTGAATGCGCCCATTGGCGGTTTTCAGACGATCTGTGAGGTTTGGCTTCAAGGCGCCCAGATCCATGCCATGCGGATGGCTGGCGAGCGTTTCCAGTGACAGGTTGTGGGGCGATGCTGCGCCGTAACGGCCTGCGCGCAAAACGCGATCGATCATCTGCGCCGGCGGCACGGTCGGCTTGAGTTCGCGCTGGGCTTTGGCGGCAAAGGATGCGGCCAGGCCGACGAAGATTTCCCAGTCATGCAGTGCGCCTTCGGGCTTGTCGAAAATGGCCCGATTGAAGCGCGTGACGTTGCGCACCGCCAGGGTATTGAACGTGGTGTCGTAATGATCGTTTTCCAGCGCCGAGGTGGACGGCAGGATCAAGTCGGCATGGCGCGTGGTTTCGTTGATGTACAGATCGATGCTGAGCATGAACTCCAGGCCTTCGAGCGCCTGATCCAGCTGACGTCCGTTGGGCGTCGACAACACCGGATTGCCGGCCACGGTGACCAGTGCGCGAACCTGCCCTTGCCCCTCAACGAGCATTTCCTCGGCCAGCGCTGACACCGGCAGCTCGCCGCCGTATTCCGGCAGGCCGGACACCCGGCTTTGCCACACATTGAAATGCCCGCCCGAGGTAGAGCTGACCAGATCAACCGCAGGCTCCGTGCACAGCGTGCCCCCCACGCGATCCAGATTGCCCGTCACCAGATTGATCAACTGCGCCAGCCAGTGGCACAACGTGCCGAAAGCCTGGGTGGACACGCCCATGCGCCCGTAACACAACGCCGTGTCAGCGCCGGCAAAATCCCGGGCCAATTGCCGAATCTGCACTGCAGCAATGCCGCAGCGCGGGCTCATGGCTTCGGCACTGAAACCGGCAATGCTGTGTCGTACGTGATCAAGACCGTCGACAGGCAAATGACTTTCGCGGGTCAGGCCCTCTTCAAACAGAGTATTGAGCAACCCGAACAGCAGCGCCGCATCGCCACCGGGGCGCACGAACACATGCTGATCGGCGATGGCCGCCGTTTCGCTGCGACGCGGGTCGACCACCACCAGCTTGCCGCCGCGCTGCTGAATGGCTTTCAGACGCTTTTCGACGTCCGGCACGGTCATGATGCTGCCATTGGACGCCAACGGGTTGCCGCCCAGAATCAGCATGAAGTCTGTGTGATCGATGTCTGGAATCGGCAGCAGCATGCCGTGGCCGTACATCAGGAAACTGGTGAGGTGATGGGGCAACTGATCAACCGAGGTCGCCGAGAAACGATTACGCGTCTTGAGCAGGCCGAGAAAGTAATTGCTGTGGGTCATCAGCCCGTAATTGTGCACACTGGGATTGCCCTGATAAACCGCTACGGCGTTTTGCCCGTGTTGCTGTTGAATGGCGTAAAGCCGCTCGGCGACCAGGTCGAATGCGGCCTGCCATTCAATCGGCTGCCATTGATCACCTGTGCGCAGCATCGGTTGGCGCAGGCGGTCGGGATCGTTCTGAATGTCTTGCAGCGCAACAGCCTTGGGGCAGATGTGACCACGGCTGAAGGTGTCCAGCGGGTCGCCTTTGATCGAAGTGATCTTCGGGGCAGCGCCCGGCTCGGTCACGGTCTCGATGGCAAGGCCGCAAATGGCCTCACACAGATGGCACGCGCGCAAGTGTTGAGTCCGGGTCATCGCAGCCTCAGGTCTTGTCATGGCAATCCGGTGGATTGCTGAACAATGACTATGGTGCCTTGCGATAACCCGCGCCACTGACGTTCGTCTCGTGAATCGGGGTGTATCAGGCGGGCCGATGAGCGGGCCGGGTCAGCCGCCGATAGGCGTGACGATCTTGCGCTGCAACTGGATTTCAGTCACGGTTTCGACCTGTTCCTGAGCCATGTGAATACCGGTCAGGTCGCCGATCAGGCGCCAGTGCTCGTCAAGTCCCGAGCTGATGGTCGCCATGCGATCAATCATGCGTCGCCCGGCGTTACGCGTGACCTCGTCTTCGCTGCGCAGCAGCTCGAAGGACATCGAGGTCATTGAAGCGGTCAGATGGGTGAGCGTGCGAGCCGTCAGCCCGAGTAACTCCGTTAATTGATGCTCTTTTGAGTCCATTCCCCACCCCTCGATCAGTAGTGTATCGGCAACGTTTATAACTCACGGACGGCATTAAAGAAACGGTCCCTGTTTCACACCCGTGACGTGCGTCGCATAAGCAAGCCCACGTAAGCAGTGACTGTTACAGGATTGGTATTAATTGCCAAGCGATATTTGAGCAGTGTACAAATGCTGCCTTCGGAAAAAGCAGAGATGGCTATTGGCCTGTTTAGCGTAGTCAACTTTTCGCCCGTCAATAAAGAATCACATCGCCCTCTGCAAAGGGAGCGCGCGTGAAGCCGGCCTTTCCGAAACACGCATGCTATTGGTAAGACGCGACATTTTTTTATACTATCGCGCCTTTCTTATTCGTCGCCTCGTGCGGCTTCCGCCGCAGGTCTTGCCCGTTTTCCCGATAAAAACCGGCTTTGATAACCTGCGGTCTGTTGCAAAAAAGGTAGTTAATCATGAACGCCAGGCACTTTCTCTCGATGATGGATTACACTCCAGATGAACTCCTGGGCTTGATCCGTCGTGGCGTAGAGCTTAAAGACCTGCGAAATCGCGGCGTGCTTTTTGAACCGCTGAAGAATCGGGTGCTGGGGATGATTTTTGAGAAATCCTCGACACGTACCCGTCTTTCTTTTGAAGCAGGGATGATTCAACTGGGTGGGCAAGCCATTTTTCTGTCCCACCGTGACACCCAATTAGGTCGTGGCGAGCCCATTGCCGACAGCGCAAAGGTCATTTCGCGCATGCTCGATGCGGTGATGATCCGCACCTATGCGCACGACAATCTGACCGAATTTGCCGCCAACTCCCGCGTGCCGGTCATCAACGGTCTGTCGGATGACCTGCACCCGTGCCAGTTGCTGGCCGACATGCAGACGTTTCTGGAGCATCGCGGTTCTATCAAAGGCAAAACCGTGGCGTGGATTGGCGATGGCAACAACATGTGCAACAGCTATATAGAAGCGGCGATTCAGTTCGACTTCCAGTTGCGTGTCGCCTGCCCTGCCGGCTACGAGCCCAACCCTGAATTCCTCGCGCTGGCTGGCGAGCGGGTGACAGTGGTTCGCGACCCGAAAGCAGCAGTCGCTGGCGCCCACCTGGTGAGCACCGACGTCTGGACCTCCATGGGCCAGGAAGAGGAAACCGCTCGGCGCAAGGCGCTGTTCGCACCGTTTCAGGTAACGCGCGCACTGCTCGATCTGGCCGACAAGGACGTGTTGTTCATGCACTGCCTGCCGGCTCACCGAGGCGAAGAGATCAGCGTCGACCTGCTGGACGACGCGCGGTCGGTCGCCTGGGATCAAGCCGAAAATCGCCTGCACGCACAGAAAGCGCTGCTGGAATTTCTCGTCGCTCCGTGCTTTCAGCCCGCATGAGTCAATTGCTGCTGAACCTGCGTAACCTGGCCTGCGGCTACCAGAACCAACGTGTGGTGCAAGATCTGAACCTGCACCTCAACGCGGGTGATATCGGTTGCCTGCTGGGTTCGTCGGGCTGCGGCAAGACCACCACATTGCGTGCGATAGCCGGTTTCGAGCCGATACATGCGGGCGAGATCACCCTGGCGGGCGACGTCATTTCCCGTCCCGGCTGGACCCTGGCACCGGAAAAACGCCGCATCGGCATGGTGTTTCAGGACTACGCACTGTTCCCGCACCTGAGCGTTGCCGACAACATTGCATTCGGTATTCGCCAGCACCCGCGCCTGGATCAGGTGATCGGTGAATTGCTTGAGCTGGTCAACCTGGGTGCACTGGGTAAACGCTACCCTCACGAGCTGTCCGGCGGGCAGCAACAGCGTGTGGCGTTGGCCAGAGCGCTGGCACCCGAGCCACAGTTGCTGTTGCTCGACGAGCCGTTCTCCAATCTGGACGGCGAGCTGCGTCGGCGCTTGAGCCATGAAGTGCGCGACATTCTCAAAGCGCGTGGCACCAGCGCCATTCTGGTGACTCACGATCAGGAAGAAGCCTTCGCTGTCAGCGATCATGTCGGGGTATTCAAGGAAGGCCGTCTGGAGCAATGGGATACGCCTTACAACCTGTATCACGAACCGCAGACGCCGTTCGTTGCCAGCTTCATTGGCCAGGGTTATTTCATACGCGGGCAGATGATCGAGCCGGAATCGGTGCACACCGAACTTGGCGTGTTGCGCGGCAATCGCGCTTATCCGGGGGTGCGTGGCAGCGCCGTGGATGTGTTGCTGCGACCGGACGACATCGTCTACGCACCGGACAGCGATCTTAAAGCGCGGGTCATCGGCCGCACGTTCAAGGGTGCATCGACCCTGTATCGCTTGCAACTGCCCACGGGCAGCCAGCTTGAAGCCATTTTCCCCAGCCATGCCGACCACCGCCAGGGCGAGGAAGTCGGGATTCGGGTAGCGGCTGATCATCTGGTGCTGTTCGCCGCCCAGGGCAGTGTTGCTGCGTACGCGGCCGGCTGACGCCAGGTTTATTCGCGACCAATAGGAGCAAACCTGGCCTGCGTATGCTCGGCCAGCACCGCTGCCGTCAGTTCAACCTCAAGCCCCCTCCTCCCGGCACTGACATAAATGCTTTCAAAAAGCTGCGCCGTCTCGTCGATGAAGGTGCGCAGACGCTTCTTCTGACCCAGTGGGCTGATGCCTCCCAACAGGTATCCGGTAGAGCGCTGAGCTGCCGCAGGGTCCGCCATTTCGGTTTTTTTCGCCCCGGCAGCGTTCGCCAAGGCCTTTAGATCAAGCGTTCCGACGACCGGCACTACCGCGACCAGCAGCTCGCCCTTTTCGGTGCTGGCCAGCAGTGTCTTGAAAACCCGCGCGGCGTCCAGCCCCAGCTTTTCCGCAGCCTCCAACCCGTATGACGCCGCTTTCGGATCATGTTCGTAGCTATGAATGCGGTGTTCGGCGCGATTTTTCTTCAGCAAATCCAGTGCGGGTGTCATGCAGCGCTCCAAGGGGTTCGGGACGACCATCACTTTAAGCGAAGTAAAGTGAACATGCCTTGATTCACGCGACCTGCAACGCTAATGGTCTTTTTAAAACAGCCCGAATGTCCCGTCCTGAACCCTGCGTAAACGCCTATGCAGGCTCGCGCGGATTTCCTGACCGTTCGGTTCCGACCTTTGACAGAGGGGTTTCTTGTCTATATTTTTTCGTTTACGAATATTATCGAAAGCGCTTTTTCGGTATAACTCGCACCAGCGATCAGAAATGGGGTTTTTCTGATACGCATGAATAACGAGCACCCATGCCTGTCTCAGGGTGCCGAGACAAAAACAAAAAATGAGGTACCAATGACTATCGCACTAAAACAACCGACACTCACCGGGCAATGTGTGGCCGAGTTTCTTGGCACCGCCCTGATGATTTTTTTTGGCACAGGGTGCGTTGCAGCGCTCAAGGTCGCGGGGGCCACTTTCGGCTTGTGGGAAATCTGCATCATCTGGGGCATGGCCGTCAGCATGGGGATCTACCTCAGCGCGGGCATTTCCGGCGCCCACCTCAACCCGGCCGTCAGCATTGCGCTAAGCCTGTTTGCCGGTTTCGAAAAACGTAAACTGCCGTTTTACATCTCTGCACAGATCGCCGGCGCGTTCTGCGGAGCGGGCCTTGTGTACCTGTTGTACATCAGCCTCTTTTTCGACTTCGAACATGCGCATCACATCATCCGCGGCAGCGAGCAGAGCCTTGAACTCGCCTCGGTGTTCTCGACTTACCCTAACCCGGCCATTTCCGTGGGTCAGGCGTTTCTGGTCGAAGTGGTCATCACCACCATTCTGATGGGCGTGATCATGGCCTTGGGCGATGACAACAATGGCTTGCCGCGCGGTGCATTGGCACCTTTGCTGATCGGCCTGCTGGTTGCCGTTATCGGCAGCGCAATGGGCCCGCTGACCGGTTTTGCCATGAACCCGGCACGTGACTTTGGTCCAAAGCTGATGACGTTCTTCGCTGGCTGGGGTGAAATAGCCTTCACCGGTGGTCGCGACATTCCTTATTTTCTGGTTCCGATTTTTGCGCCCATTCTGGGTGCCTGCCTGGGTGCTGCCGGCTATCGCGCGCTGATTGCGCGTCATCTGCCGAGCACCGTTACTGTTGAAAACGAAAAAGAAGCTCCAGTGGTTCGCGGCAAAGTTCAGGCTTCATCTTGAATCCCACTTAACAACGCAAGGCAATCGACATGACTGACACACAGAACAAGAACTACATCATTGCTCTTGACCAGGGCACCACCAGCTCGCGCGCCATCATCTTCGACCGCGACGCCAATGTGGTGAGCACGGCCCAAAGCGAATTCGTGCAGCATTATCCGCAGGCAGGCTGGGTCGAGCATGACCCGATGGAAATCTTCGCCACGCAGACAGCGTGCATGACCAAGGCGCTGGCGCAGGCTGATCTGCACCACGATCAGATCGCCGCCATCGGTATCACCAACCAGCGTGAAACCACCGTCATCTGGGAACGCGACACCGGCCGCCCTATCTACAATGCGATCGTCTGGCAGTGCCGCCGCAGCACCGAAATCTGTCAGCAGCTCAAGCGTGACGGCCTTGAGGAGTACATCAAGGACACCACAGGCCTGGTGCTTGATCCGTACTTCTCCGGCTCCAAGGTCAAGTGGATTCTGGACCACGTCGAAGGCAGCCGCGAGCGCGCGCGTAAAGGCGAGCTGATGTTCGGCACCATCGATACCTGGCTGATCTGGAAATTCACTGGCGGCAAGGTTCACGTCACCGACTACACCAACGCCTCGCGGACCATGCTGTTCAACATCCACACGCTGGAATGGGATCAGCGCATGCTTGATGTGCTGGACATCCCGCGCGAGATCCTGCCTGAGGTCAAAAGCTCTTCCGAGGTCTACGGTCACAGCAAGAGCGGCATCCCGATTGCCGGTATTGCAGGCGACCAGCAGGCAGCGCTATTCGGCCAGATGTGCGTCGAACCCGGCCAGGCCAAAAACACCTACGGCACCGGCTGCTTCCTGCTGATGAACACCGGCAAAAAAGCCGTGAAGTCTGCGCATGGCATGCTGACCACGATTGGCTGCGGCCCACGCGGCGAAGTGGCTTACGCACTCGAAGGCGCCGTATTCAACGGCGGTTCGACCGTGCAGTGGCTGCGTGACGAACTGAAGCTGATCAACGACGCGCTGGACACCGAGTACTTCGCCGGCAAGGTCAAGGACAGCAACGGCGTGTACCTGGTGCCTGCCTTCACCGGTCTCGGCGCGCCCTACTGGGACCCGTATGCCCGCGGCGCACTGTTCGGCCTGACCCGTGGCGTGAAGGTTGATCACATCATCCGCGCGGCGCTGGAATCCATCGCCTATCAGACCCGTGACGTGCTCGACGCGATGCAGCAGGACTCGGGCGAGCGCCTCAAGTCGCTGCGCGTGGATGGCGGCGCGGTCGCCAACAACTTCCTGATGCAGTTCCAGGCAGACATTCTCGGCACTCATGTCGAGCGCCCGCAAATGCGTGAAACAACGGCACTGGGCGCAGCGTTCCTGGCAGGTCTGGCGATTGGTTTCTGGAGCAGCCTGGACGAGTTGCGCAACAAGGCTGTGATCGAGCGCGTGTTCGAGCCTGCTTGCGAAGAGGCGCATCGCGAGAAGCTGTACGCAGGCTGGCAAAAAGCCGTCGCGCGCACCCGTGACTGGGAACCGCACGAAAACGAAGAGTGATAAACGCTGTTGTGTGCTGTTGTGTAAGGGGGAGCAGGATTCCGGCTGACAGGTCACACTTTCCTGCGGCATGATGGGCGCCATTTGCAGAGGGCGCTCAAGGAAAAACAATGAACCTGCCTCCCCGCCAACAACAGATCCTCGAACTGGTCCGTGACCGTGGCTACGTCAGTATCGAGGAAATGGCGACCCTGTTCGTCGTGACCCCACAGACCATCCGCCGCGATATCAATCAGCTGGCGGAAATGAACCTGCTGCGTCGCTACCACGGTGGCGCGGCCTATGACTCCAGCATCGAAAACACCGCCTACGCAATGCGTGCGGATCAGATGCGTGACGAAAAACAACGGATCGCCGAGGCCATCGCCGCGCAGATCCCCGACAACGCCTCGCTGTTCATCAATATCGGTACCACCACCGAATCCATCGCGCGTGCCTTGCTCAACCACAACAATCTTAAAGTCATCACCAACAACCTGCATGTGGCGGCGATCCTCAGTGCCAAGGATGATTTCGAGGTCCTGATCGCAGGCGGCAATGTGCGCCGTGATGGCGGTGTCGTGGGTCAGGGCAGTATCGACTTCATCAGCCAGTTCAAGGTGGACTTCGCGCTGGTCGGCATCAGCGGCATCGATGAGGACGGTAGCCTGCTGGATTTTGATTACCAGGAAGTGCGGGTTTCCCAGTCGATCATTGCCAATGCACGCAAGGTGCTACTGGCGGCTGACTCCAGCAAGTTCGGGCGCAACGCGATGGTACGTCTGGGGCCGATCACCCTGATCGATTGCCTTGTCACCGACCAGCCGCCGGTGCCGGCACTGCAGCAATTGTTGATTCAGCACAAGATTCGTCTGGAAGTGGTCTGATCGTAGACATCGGATTGCGATGGGCTCACAAGAGGCGTCTGGAAGAACACCACAACGATCGTTCGACGCAGAGCGTCGCGAACTGCATTCCCACGCTGGAGCGTAGGGAACGATCATCTCAGCTACGACCCCTATCGTGCGACGCTCCGCGTCGAATGCCGTTCCGGACGCTCCGCGTCCTCTTTACGACGCAGAGCGCCGCGAACTGCATTCCCACGCTGGAGCGTAGGGAACGAGAATCTCAGCCACGACCACTATCGTGCGACGCTCCGCGTCGGATGCCGTTCAGGACGCTCTGCGTCCTCTTTGCGACGCAGAGCGTCGCGAACTGCATTCCTACGCAAACGTGAGGAACGAGAGGTGTCTGGACTGGCGCTTACAGAACGAGAAGCGTCAGACAGCAAGATCATCCCCGCGCTACTTCCCGCCCTACAATGTTCATTTTTGTTGTTTTAATCACACAGTCATCAGTATTTTCAATCGATACGCGCTGGCAAGGGTCATTTTATTGAGCTATGATTTTCGGAAATGAACATTAATGTTCAGATTCGCCTTTCGAGCTAAGCTCAAGAATTGTCCAGGAGGCCACCAATGCCCCACACTACTGTGCCAACCCCGCCCCTCTCCGAGGTTTACGACATTGCCGTTATTGGCGGTGGCATCAATGGTGTCGGCATTGCGGCAGACGCCTCCGGTCGCGGCCTTTCGGTTTTCCTGTGCGAAAAAGACGACCTGGCCAGCCACACGTCCTCAGCCAGCAGCAAGCTGATCCACGGTGGCCTGCGCTATCTGGAGCATTACGAATTCCGCCTGGTGCGTGAAGCGCTTGCAGAGCGTGAAGTGCTGCTTGCCAAGGCTCCGCATATTGTCAAGCCGATGCGCTTTGTCCTGCCGCACCGTCCGCACCTGCGTCCAGCCTGGATGATTCGCGCCGGGATGTTTCTGTACGACAACCTCGGCAAGCGCGAAAAGCTGCCCGCCTCACGGACCATTCGCTTCGGTGCCGACAGCCCGCTCAATTCGAGCATCACCCGCGGCTTCGAGTACTCCGATTGCTGGGTCGACGATGCCCGCCTGGTGGTACTCAACGCGATGGCCGCCCGTGAAAACGGCGCGCACATCCACACGCAAACCCGCTGTGTCAGCGCCCGCCGTATCAAAGGCATGTGGCACCTGCACCTGGAACGCAGCGACGGCAGCCTGTTTTCGATCCATGCCAAGGCGCTGGTCAATGCGGCAGGACCGTGGGTGGCCAAGTTCATTCGTGAAGACCTCAAGCTCGATTCGGCTTACGGCATTCGCTTGATCCAGGGCAGCCACCTGATCGTGCCGAAGCTGTACGAAGGTGAACACGCGTTCATTCTGCAGAATGAAGACAAGCGTATCGTGTTCACCATCCCGTACCTGGAGCACTTCACGATCGTCGGCACCACCGACCGCGAATATCAGGGCGACCCGAACAAGGTCGACATCACAGAAGGCGAAATGGATTACGTGCTGAAGGTGGCCAACGATCACTTCAAGAAGCAGCTTAACCGTACAGACGTGCTCCATACCTTCTCCGGCGTACGTCCGCTGTGTAACGACGAGTCTGATAATCCATCGGCCATCACTCGCGACTACACGCTGTCGTTGTCGGGCAGTGGCGATGAGGCGCCGATCCTGTCGGTTTTCGGTGGCAAGCTCACCACTTACCGCAAGCTGGCCGAGTCGGCGATGGCGCAACTCGCGCCGTTCTTCAAGCAGATGAAACCGAGCTGGACGGCCAAGGCTGCCTTGCCTGGCGGCGAAGACATGACCTCGCCGCAAGCCCTGGCAGCAGAAATGACCCGTCGCTACAGCTGGCTGCCTGCGCCTATCGCCAAACGCTGGTCGATCACCTATGGCAGCCGTAGCTGGCGCTTGCTGGAAGGCGCGCACAGCCTGGAAGACCTCGGTCAGCATTTGGGTGCCGGGCTGTACACCCGCGAGGTTGATTACCTGTGCGATCAGGAATGGGCCACGGACATCAAAGACATCCTCTGGCGCCGCACCAAGCTTGGCCTGTTTACCACGCCTGAAGAACAGGCTGCGGTCAGCAGCTATATGGACACCGTCGCACGCAACAAGGCCACTATCGAAGCGGCCTGATGCTCACGCTATTTACCTGTTCACCCCTCACCGGGTGAACAGGTCTGCGCTTCAATCCCCCCGCACTTCCCTCTCCTGAATATTCGACTGCATTCGGCTTTCCGAACGCGTCTCCCTGCGCGATTCGGTTTCCCGGACGCACCCGCACACCACACACACATTTAATCCCGATAAAAACCATAAAATTCAACACGTTAAAGCCTAAATAACGTTTGGCACGACTCATGCCCTACATTCAGGAACCGACCGCTTCGGCAAAGGCGTGTGTCTATCAGGACGCCGTTGAAGCATTCGTAAGAAAGCGGCCGCCTCTCATTGCGGCTCTATCAATAAAAATGAAATCGAGGATTCATCGATGCGTATCGTTCCCCATCTGCTTGGCGCAGCCATTGCTGCCGCTCTGATCAGCACTCCGGTTTTCGCCGCCGAACTCACCGGCACCCTGAAGAAGATCAAAGAATCCGGCACTATCACCCTCGGCCACCGTGACGCCTCCATCCCGTTTTCCTACATCGCGGATGCCTCTGGCATACCGATGGGCTACTCCCATGACATCCAGCTGAAAATCGTCGAAGCCATCAAGAAAGAACTCGACATGCCTGACCTCAAGGTCAAGTACAACCTGGTGACGTCCCAGACTCGAATCCCGCTGGTGCAGAACGGCACTGTTGACGTGGAATGTGGTTCGACCACCAACAACGTCGAGCGTCAGCAGCAGGTCGATTTCTCCATCGGCATCTTCGAAGTCGGTACACGCCTGCTGTCCAAGAAAGACTCCAGCTACAAGGACTTCGATGACCTGAAAGGCAAGAACGTCGTGACCACGGCCGGCACCACGTCCGAGCGAATCATCAAGACGATGAACGCCGACAAGCAGATGGGCATGAACGTGATCTCCGCCAAGGACCACGGTGAGTCGTTCCAGATGCTTGAATCCGGCCGTGCAGTCGCTTTCATGATGGACGACGCATTGCTGGCCGGCGAGATGGCCAAAGCCAAGAAGCCGGATGACTGGGCTGTGACCGGCACTGCGCAATCCTACGAAATCTATGGCTGCATGGTTCGCAAGGGCGACGCCCCGTTCAAGAAGGCCGTGGATGACGCCATTGTCGCCACCTACAAGTCCGGCGACATCAATGCCATCTACAGCAAGTGGTTCATGTCGCCAGTCCCGCCTAAAGGGCTGAATCTGAATTTCCCGATGAGCGCCGAACTCAAGAAGCTGATCGAGAACCCCACCGACAAAGCTGCTGACGACAAAGCTGAAGACAAGAAAGCCTGAGTAAGCGGTTCAACCACCCTGAACTGATTACATCCCGAACGAGCCCGCCTCGTTCGGGATCGGCCCATCGCTTTCGATTTTCGACAGTGCGTGCATTTCGATAGAAATAGAACAATAGGGGGAGACCCTGATGAATTACAACTGGGACTGGGGCGTGTTCTTCAAGTCCACCGGCGTCGGCAGCGAGACCTATCTGGACTGGTTCATATCCGGTCTCGGCTGGACCATTGCCATTGCTGTCGTTGCCTGGATCATAGCGCTGATACTGGGCTCGGTACTGGGCGTCATGCGCACCGTGCCAAGCCGTCTGGTATCAGGTATTGCCACGGCCTACGTAGAAATCTTCCGTAACGTGCCACTGCTGGTGCAGCTGTTCATCTGGTACTTTCTGGTGCCTGATCTGCTGCCTGCAGACCTGCAGGAGTGGTACAAGCAGGACCTCAACCCGACCACCTCGGCGTTTCTGAGCGTTGTCGTGTGTCTGGGTCTGTTCACTGCTGCACGGGTCTGCGAACAAGTCCGCACCGGCATCGAGGCGTTGCCAAAGGGCCAGGAATCAGCCGCACGCGCCATGGGCTTCAAGCTGCCACAGATCTACTGGAACGTGCTGTTGCCGCAAGCCTACCGGATCATCATTCCGCCGCTCACCTCCGAATTCCTGAACGTGTTCAAGAACTCCTCGGTAGCGTCGCTGATCGGCCTGATGGAGCTGCTCGCACAGACCAAACAGACCGCCGAGTTTTCCGCCAACCTGTTTGAAGCTTTCACCCTGGCGACCCTCATCTACTTCACGCTGAACATGAGCCTGATGCTGCTGATGCGCATGATCGAGAAGAAAGTTGCCGTGCCCGGCCTGATCTCTCTGGGAGGCAAATAATGGACTTTACTGGAATCGTGCCAGCCATTCCCGGCCTGTGGAACGGCATGGTCATGACCCTCAAGCTGATGAGCCTGGGCATAGTCGGCGGCCTGGTGCTCGGCACCGTGCTGGCGCTGATGCGCCTGTCATCGAACAAGCTGTTGGCCAATGTGGCTGGCGCGTACGTGAACTACTTTCGCTCGATCCCGCTGCTGCTGGTGATCACCTGGTTCTATCTGGCAGTGCCGTTCGTGCTGCGCTGGATTACCGGTGAAGACACGCCCATCGGTGCGTTCGCGTCCTGCGTCGTGGCGTTCATGATGTTCGAGGCGGCGTACTTCTGCGAAATCGTCCGTGCCGGCGTGCAATCGATATCCAAGGGTCAAATGGGCGCGGCGCAGGCACTGGGCATGAATTACTCGCAGATGATGCGCCTGATCATCCTGCCCCAGGCGTTTCGCAAGATGACGCCGCTGTTGCTGCAACAAAGCATCATTCTGTTTCAGGACACCTCTCTGGTGTACACCGTGGGCCTTGTGGACTTCCTCAACGCATCGCGTTCGAGCGGCGACATCATCGGTCGCGCCAACGAGTTCCTGATCATTGCCGGTCTGGTGTATTTCACGATCAGCTTTGCCGCCTCGCTGCTGGTGAAGCGTCTGCAAAAAAGGTTTGCCGTATGATTTCCATCAAGAACGTCAACAAGTGGTACGGGGACTTCCAGGTACTGACCGATTGCAGCACCGAGGTCAGCAAGGGTGAAGTGGTGGTTGTCTGCGGGCCGTCCGGCTCCGGCAAATCGACCCTGATCAAATGCGTCAATGCGCTGGAGCCGTTCCAGAAAGGCGACATCGTCGTCGATGGCACATCGATCTCCGAGCCAAAAACCAATCTGCCGAAACTGCGCTCGCGGGTCGGCATGGTGTTTCAGCATTTCGAACTGTTTCCGCACTTGAGCATCGTCGAAAACCTGACCATCGCGCAGATCAAGGTCCTGGGCCGCAGCAAGGCCGAAGCCACCGAAAAAGGCCTCAAGCTGCTCGACCGCGTCGGTCTGTCCGAGCATGCTCACAAGCATCCGGGTCAGCTTTCCGGTGGTCAGCAACAGCGCGTTGCCATTGCCCGCGCGCTGGCAATGGACCCGGTGGTCATGCTGTTCGACGAACCGACCTCCGCGCTGGACCCGGAAATGGTCAATGAAGTGCTCGACGTGATGGTGCAACTGGCTCACGAAGGCATGACCATGATGTGCGTGACCCACGAGATGGGTTTCGCTCGCAAGGTCGCCAACCGGGTAATCTTCATGGACAAGGGGCAGATCGTCGAAGATTGCGCGAAAGAAGAGTTTTTCGGTGACGTCAGTGCACGCTCCGAACGCGCTCAGCAGTTCCTCGCCACGATTCTCCAGCACTAAGCAAGCCCTCACAGCTGCCTGACCCTCTCAGGCAGCTGTTCGGTCCAGGACGACTGTGATGAAATGCGACCCCACTCTTTATCGCGCCGCGCCGCCATCACTCGCCGTGAAACCCCGTCTGATTCGCCAGCTGTTTCTGCCACCGTTGATCCTCATGCTGATGATCGGGCTGGGCTATGTCGCCTATCTGGTCAGCGAGCACAATGGCATCAAGACACTGCGCGAAAGCGGCGAACGCCAGCTTGAGCTGCACGCCCGAACGGTCGAGAGCGAAATCAGCAAGTACACTTACCTGCCTAGCGTGCTGGAGCTTGAATCCAGCGTGTCACAATTGCTGAATGCCCCCAGCCCGGAGGCTCAGCAGCAAGTCAACCTTTACCTCGAAGGGATGAACCGGCGCAGCCGCAGCCGTGCCATCTACGTGCTGGACACTACCGGTCGCGTGCTGGCGACCAGCAACTGGCGCGACGCCGACAGTTATCAGGGTGAAGACCTGTCGTTCCGCGCCTATTTCAAGGATGCGGTGCGCGGTCTGCCGGGGCGCTTTTACGGGATCGGCACCACCACCGGCGAGTCGGGCTACTACCTGGCTCACGGGCTGGAGGAAAAAGGCCGAATCATTGGTGTTGCGGTCATCAAGGTACGCCTTGAAGCACTGGAAGAGCGCTGGCAGCGGGCGCGCCTGGAAGCCTTTGTCAGCGACGAGAACGGTATCATCATTCTCTCCAGTGACCCGGCACGACGCCTGAAGTCGGTGCGCCCGCTCACGCCGGACGTCAAGGAGCGACTGGCGCGCAGCCTGCAATACTACTGGTGGCCACTCAATGAGCTGGTGCCGCTTGAACGGGAAGTCCTGTCAGAAGGTGTCGAGAAACTTGTTTTCCCGGCCAATGTCAGTGTCGATCGGGAGCACAAGCAGGTCAGTTATCTGGCCCAGACCCGCGCGTTGAGCGACACCTCCTGGCACCTGACACTGCTGACCCCGCTTGAGGACCTGCGCCGCGAGGCTGCAAACCAGGGCATGCTGGTGGCGGTGGCCTGCGCACTGGTGACCTTTCTGCTGATCGCCTGGAATGAACGGCGCAAAGTCATCTCGACCCGGCTGGCCGCCAGAGAAGCGCTGCAGGCTGCCAATGATGAGCTGGAACGCAAGATTACCGAGCGCACCGAACACCTGCGCGCCAGCAACGAACGCCTCAAGGCGCAGATTCGCGAGCGAAGGCTGGCGGAAGAAACCCTGCGCACCGCTCAGGACGAGCTGGTACAGGCCGGTAAACTGGCCGCCATCGGGCAGATGTCGACCAGCATTGCTCATGAACTGAATCAGCCACTGGCGGCACTGCGCACCCTGTCCGGCAACACCGTAAGGTTTCTGGAGCGTGGCGCGCTGGACACCGCTAGTGCCAACCTGCGCACCATCAATGATCTGGTTGACCGCATGGGCCGCATCACCGCCAGCCTGCGCGCGTTTGCCCGGCGCGGCGATGATCAGGGCCAGGCGCAATTGAGCAAGGCAGTGGACGCCGCGTTGCAATTGCTCGGTGTGCGCCTCGAGCAGTCCGGCCTGACGCTGCACCGCGATTTTGTCGAGGCCACCCTGACCATTGATCAGACCCGCCTTGAGCAGATTCTGGTCAACCTGATCGGCAATGCACTGGACGCCATGTTCACCCAACCGCAGCCGGAGCTGTGGCTTGAAGGGTCAGTTGTCGACGGTCGCTACCGCTTGCAGGTACGCGACAACGGTCACGGCGTCGATGCCCAAGCACGCAAGCACCTGTTCGAGCCGTTCTTCACGACCAAACCGGGCGAGCAAGGCCTGGGACTGGGCCTGACCCTGTCAGCGAGCCTTGCCGCCGCAGCCGGGGGCAACCTGAGCGCGGAGCATCCGGGCGACGGCGGCACTACCTTTGTCCTGAGCCTGCCGTTTATTGCGCATGCCCCGACCGATCCTCGCTCGGGCACCCCTCGCCCGGGCGGGCCGACATGAGAAGAAAGCCATGAGCATCAACAGCGAACTCACTGTCCTGATCGTCGAAGACGACCCGCACGTATTGCTGGGCTGCCAGCAGGCGCTGGCGCTGGAAGACATTGCCAGCGAAGGCGTATCAAGCGCCGAGGATGCCCTCAAGCGCATCGGCGACAATTTCGCCGGCATTGTCATCAGCGACATCCGCTTGCCGGGCATCGACGGGCTGGAGCTGCTGAGCCGTCTCAAGGCACGCGACAGCAGCCTGCCGGTGGTGCTGATTACCGGGCACGGCGACATCACCATGGCCGTCAACGCGATGCGCGACGGCGCCTACGATTTCATGGAAAAACCCTTCTCTCCCGAGCGACTGGTCGAGGTCACGCGGCGCGCTCTGGAGCAACGCGGGCTGGCGCGGGAGGTCTGGTCGCTGCGCAAGCAACTGGCTGAGCGTGACTCGCTGGAAGGCCGGATCATCGGTCGCTCGCCAGTCATGCAAAACCTGCGCGCATTGATTGCCAACGTCGCCGACACTTCAGCCAACGTGCTGATTGAAGGCGAAACCGGCACCGGCAAGGAACTGGTCGCGCGCTGCCTGCATGATTTCAGTCGGCGCAAGGACAGCCAGTTCGTGGCCCTCAACTGTGGCGGTCTGGCGGAAAGCCTGTTCGAATCGGAAATCTTCGGTCACGAAGCCAACGCGTTCACCGGCGCAGGCAAGCGGCGCATCGGCAAGATCGAGCACGCCCACGAGGGCACGCTGTTTCTCGACGAAGTGGAAAGCATGCCGATCAATCTGCAGATCAAGTTGTTGCGCGTGCTGCAGGAGCGAACCCTTGAGCGGCTGGGCTCGAACCAGAGCGTTGCGGTAGATTGCCGGGTAATTGCAGCGACCAAGTCTGATCTCAATGCACTGGGCAAGACCAATCAGTTCCGTAGCGACCTGTATTACCGCCTCAACGTGGTCACTCTGGAATTGCCGCCGCTGCGCGAGCGTCGCGAGGACATTCTGCAATTGTTCGAACATTTTCTGCAGTTGTCATCATTGCGCTTCGACCGCGAGCCGCCGGCGCTGGATCGGCAGACCAGCTCAAGCCTGTTAAGCCACGACTGGCCGGGTAACGTGCGCGAACTGCGCAACGTTGCAGAGCGCTTTGCGCTGGGTCTGCCGGCGTTCAAGCAGGCAGGCACGGTCAGTGAAAACCAGAGCCTGGGGTTTGCCGAGGCGGTTGAAGCCTTTGAACGATCACTGCTCAGCGAAGCCCTGCAACGCAGCGGCGGCAACCTCAGCCAGGCCAGTCAGGAACTGGGCATGGCCAAGACCACACTGTTTGACAAGGTCAAGAAATATGGGCTTTGAAGCTCCGTGCACGCCCCTGAATACGAGTGAGCCCTATCGTTGCCACGCACCAGTGAGCTGCTGGCTCAAGATCGGACGCAGAGCGTCCAGAACTGCATGCGACGCAGAGCGTCGCACGATAGTTGAGATTATCGTTCCTCACACCGTATGCACCGGTTTTGCTGCCGGTTCCCGGCAGTTCGCGGACAAGTGAAGCGTCGTCCGGTCCTACAGGGTCCCGCGGGCAGGCAGCGAGTTACTTCGACTCGCTGAGCATCTGGCGGATCGCGCTGACGAATACTTCAACCGGCTGCCCGCCTGATACGGCGTACTGGTCGTTGAAGACCATGGTCGGCACCGAAGTGATGCCACGTGACGTCCAGAGCTGTTCGGCTTCGCGGACTTCGCTGGCAAACTCGTCGCTGTCCAGAATGGCCTGAGCGCGCAGGCGGTCAAGGCCGACTTTCTGCGCCACGTCTGCCAGGGTCTGGTGACTGGAAGGGTCTTTCAGTTCACTGAAATAGGCGACAAACAGCGCCTGCTTCAATGCCGGTTGCTTGCCTTCCTGCTCGGCCCAATGCAGCAGACGGTGCGCATCGAAGGTGTTGTAGATGCGTCGCTCGCCCTTGCCAAACGTGAAACCCAGCTCGGCACCGCGCTCACGGATGGTTTCGTGAATGGCTTCGATCTGTTCAGGCGTGGAGCCGTATTTCTCGGCAATGTGCTCTTTGATGTCCTGGCCTTCGGCCGGCATGTTCGGGTTCAGTTCGAAGGGCTGAAAATGAATCTGCGCCTGCACTTCATCACCCAGCGCTTCAAGCGCCTGATCCAGCGCGCGCAGGCCGATGACGCACCAGGGGCAGGAAACATCGGAAATGAAATCGATCTTCAGTGCAGTGGTCATGATGGCCCTCGTTGAAATAAGCAAAGGCCATACGATACACCTCTGCCGGTGCCTTACAACTGCGCCAGGTTGCGGCCGTCTTCGTGCCGGGCTTTCAGATACGGCAACACCGCGCCCAGAAGGGGCGCCTTGAAGGCTTCCTGAAAACGATGCGCCAACCCTGGGATCAGGCGCAGTTGACTGCCCTGAATGTGCGCGGCGACATGCACGCCATGCATGACCGGCAACAACGGGTCGGCCGTGCCATGCACCACCAGCACCGGCAGGCGCAAGCGATTGAGCAACTCGACACGGCTGGGCTCGGCCAGGATCGCCATGATCTGGCGTTTGACGCCTTCGGGATTGAACGCCCGGTCGTAGGAAACCGCCGCCTGATGGAGCAACTGCTCGCGATCATCCTTGACCTGCGGGCTGCCCAACGCTGCCAGCAGATCAGCCTGCTGCTCCAAAGCCACTTCCCGGTCAGGCGCGCCACGACGCGCCAACAGTTGCAGCAGCGCCGCATTGGGCATCGGCAACCCCTGAGCGCCGGAACTGGTCATGATCAGCGTCAGGCTCTCGACCCGTGAGGGCGCAAGGTCGGCCAGGTGCTGGGCAATCATGCCGCCCATGCTCGCGCCCAAAACGTGAAACTGGCGTATCTGCAAGGCATCCATCAGCCCCAACGCATCATCGGCCATGTCGGTCAGTGAATAGGGTGACGAGACTGGCAGGCCAAGCTTGTAACGCAGCACTTCAACAGTCAGATTGGCATCGGCTGGCTGCTGCACCCAGGTCGACAGGCCGACATCGCGATTGTCATAGCGAATCACCCGATAACCCTGCTGACACAGCGCGACTACGACCTCGTCCGGCCAATGAATCAACTGGCCGCCCAGGCCCATCACCAACAGCAAGGCAGGGTCGGACTCACTGCCGATACTCTGGTAGGCAATGCGTACTTCCTTGAGGTCAGCGAGCTGTACAGGAACATCGACATCACAACGATCGGCCGCAAAAGACGGCAAGCCGCACAACAGCGCGGCCAGAAAAATTAAAACCCGCATGAAAAACACCAAAAAACAGAACCCCAGTAAGCCGCGAGTCTGATGATGTTTTGCCAAGCGCGCTGCCACAGTTGCGTGACAATTTGATGAATGGCGCTGAGTGGTAGGTGCCGCCGCCGCAAACGGTAAACCTCAAGCTGCAAGAGAGGGCGAATCCGCTTGCAGCTCAAGATCGGTATCAGCCCCTAAAGCCTCAGTTGTCTGGCGGCCGCGACCATGTTGATCAGTGCGGCTTCGGTCTCTGGCCAGCCGCGGGTCTTGAGGCCGCAGTCCGGGTTGACCCACAGCCGCTCAGCGGGGATGCGTCGTGCTGCCTTGGCGATCAGGCTGACCATTTCGGCCGTTTCGGGAACACGCGGCGAATGGATGTCATAGACACCCGGACCGATGTCATTCGGGTAGTCGAACGCTTCAAAGGCGTCCAGCAACTCCATATCCGAGCGCGAGGTTTCAATGGTGATGACATCGGCATCCATAGCGGCAATGGATTTGATCACATCGTTGAACTCGCTGTAGCACATGTGCGTGTGAATCTGGGTTTCGTCCCGAACGCCAGAGGCACAAAGGCGAAACGCAGCGACTGCCCAATCCAGATACTGCTGCCACTGCGCCTTGCGTAACGGCAAGCCTTCGCGAAAGGCTGCTTCATCGATCTGCACGATCTTGATACCGGCTCGCTCCAGGTCCAGCACTTCATCACGAATCGCCAGCGCCAGTTGTTGCGCCTGAACCTGACGAGAAACATCTTCACGGGAGAAAGACCACATCAACATCGTCACCGGCCCCGTCAGCATGCCTTTCATGGTCTTGTCGGTGAGGCTCTGTGCGTAACGGATCCAGTCGACAGTCATGGGCTGCGGACGGCTGAGGTCGCCAAAAATGATCGCAGGTTTCACACAACGCGAGCCGTAACTCTGCACCCAGCCAAAGCGGGTAAACAGATAACCGTCCAGTTGCTCGGCAAAGTATTCGACCATGTCATTACGCTCGGCCTCACCGTGCACCAGCACATCCAGGCCGAGGTTTTCCTGAACCTGCACCGCATGACGGATCTCGTGGCGCATCGCATCGGTGTAGTCATTTAGCGACAATTTGCCCTGTTTGTGAGCCTGACGCGCCAGACGAATCGCCGAGGTCTGTGGGAACGAGCCAATGGTGGTGGTCGGAAACGCCGGCAGTTTCAGGCGCTCACGCTGCACCGTGATGCGCTCGGCGAATGCCGACCGGCGCTGATGATCGGCCGCTGTCACCGATGCCAGACGCGCCTGCACCTGAGGGTTGTGGACACGCGATGACTGCGCGCGACTTGCCTGTATCTCGCAGCTCTGTGCCAGCGCCTCGACGACCTCGGTAGCCTCTGGGTCGTTCAGTGCATGGCTGAGAATCGCGATCTCTCGGCTCTTCTGCACCGCAAATGCCAGCCAGCCTTTCAACTCAGGGTCGAGCCGGTCTTCACGGTTCAGGTCGACAGGGCTGTGTAACAACGAGCAAGATCCCGCAACCCAAAGGTTATCGCCAAAACGTGCGTGAGCCTGCTGCAAGGCTGCCAGCGCGTTATCCAGATCACAGCGCCAGACGTTGCGCCCGTTGACGACCCCCAGCGACAAAACCTTGTAGGAAGGTAAACGATCGAGCACCGCAGGCAACTGCTCCGGTGCACGAACCAGATCGATGTGCAAGCCATCTACCGGCAGCGTGGCCGCCAGGCCGAGGTTGTCTTCAAGGCCGCCGAAGTAGGTGGCAACCAGCTTTTTAAGCGGGGAATACTGCAGGCTGTGATAGGCGCGCTCGAAGGCGGTCTTCCAGTCCTGCGGCAGGTCCAGGGTCAAAACAGGTTCATCGAACTGCACCCATTCCACGCCCTGCGCCGCCAGACGCCCGAGGATCTCGCCGTACACCGGCAACAGCCGGTCCAGCAGCTCAAGCCTGTCGAAACTGTCGCCTTTGGCCTTGCCCAGCCACAGGTAAGTCAACGGCCCGATGAGTACCGGTTTGACCTTGTGGCCCAGCGCGTGGGCTTCATCGACTTCCTCGAACAGTTGCTCCCAGCTCAGTTGGAAACGCTGGTCCTGAGTGAACTCCGGGACCAGATAGTGATAGTTTGTGTCGAACCATTTGGTCAGTTCCTGGGCATGTTGCGTCTTGCCATGAGACGCGCCGCAGCAATTGCTTGCACCGCGCGCCATCGCGAACAGGGTGTCCAGCGTTGGCAGGCCAGCGGCGTCCTGTGCAGGGCTAAAGCGCTCGGGGATGACACCCAGTGTCAGAGAGTGCGTCAGTACCTGATCGTACCAGGCGAAATCACCGACCGGCAGTAACTCGATACCGGCCTCTTTTTGAACCTGCCAATGCGCTGCGCGTAGCTGCTGGCCGACAGCACGCAAGCCCGTCTGATCAAGGTCCCCCTTCCAGTATGCTTCCAGGGCTTTCTTCAATTCACGGTCTGCGCCGATGCGCGGAAATCCAAGGTTGTGGGCCAGGGCCATAGTGCGTCCTCCATAAAAGATGACGCTATTGTCGACAGCCAACCCAACATGAGACAAACTCATTGTTTTCGTGATGGTCACAAATTTTATTCATGGAGCGCTGACGGTGCTTGAAATACGCCACCTCAAAACCTTGCACGCCCTGCGCGAGGCCGACAGCCTTGTGGATGCCGCTGAACGCCTGCACCTGACGCAGTCGGCGCTGTCCCATCAGTTCAAAGAGCTGGAAGAGCGCATGGGCATGCCACTGTTTGTGCGCAAGACCAAGCCGGTGCGCTTCACCAGCGCCGGTTTGCGCCTGCTGCAACTGGCGGACTCGATGCTGCCGCAACTGCGCAGTGCCGAGCGCGACATCGCCCGTCTGGCGGGCGGCACGGCGGGACGGCTGCACATGGCGATCGAGTGCCACAGTTGCTTTCAGTGGCTGATGCCAACCATCGACCAGTTCCGTGATGCCTGGCCCGAGGTCGAACTGGACCTGTCTTCCGGCTTCTCGTTTGCGCCGCTGCCTGCGCTGGCGCGTGGCGATCTGGACCTGGTGGTGACGTCCGACCCGCTGGAATTGCCCGGTATCACTTATGTGCCGCTGTTCACGTATGAAGCGATGCTGGCGGTGGCCAATCAGCATGCATTGGCGAGCAAGCCGTACATCGTTCCAGAGGACTTGCTCCCTGAAACGCTGATCACCTACCCGGTGGAGCGCGACCGGCTGGACATTTTCACCCGTTTTCTGGAGCCCGCCGACATCGAGCCCGCACAGGTGAGGACCTCGGAGCTGACAGTGATGATGATGCAACTGGTCGCCAGCGGCCGTGGCGTGTGCGGCATGCCGCATTGGGCGCTGCATGAATACAGCTCACGCGGCTATGTGAAGGCCAAACGGCTGGGCGAGAAAGGACTTTTTGCGACCCTGTATGCCGGCATTCGCGCCGACATGCTCGACGCACCGTACATGCGCGACTTTCTGTTGACCGCCAAGGACACGTCGTTCTCGACGCTGGACGGTGTGAGCGTGGTCCGCTAAGAAGTCGCTCGCAGAAAGCGTCGTGCCCGCACCATGTGCGGGACGACGCCTGTTTCAGTTCGCTGCGGCCTGCCGCTGGCGGTACAGAGGCAGGATCAGATCACGGGTCAAAGGCGCCAGATGCAGATCGGCATGGCCGTCTGCGCTCACCCAGATCACTTCTTCGATCTCGGCGGCGGGCAACACGTCGGCGTCGGTCCTGACTTCATATAATTGGCAGCGTACCTCAAACCCCGGCTCGTTGGCCGCCGGTGCCGCGAACTCGCCCAGAAACGTTGCCTGTTGCGGGTCGATGACCAGCCCGAGCTCTTCTTCAAGCTCTCTGGCAAGCGCCAGCGGTGCGGGCTCGCCAGGCTCGATCTTGCCGCCCGGCTGCATGAATGCCTGAGTGTCGCGCTTGCGCACCAGTAACGTTCGGCCATCTGCGCCGATCAGCAACGCTGCTGCAATACTGATGACCTTCATGCAAAAATGTCCCTTTTCAGCAGGCGCGCTTCGTCTGCACGCTCCAGGGCCAGAACGATCAGGCGATGGATCAGTTCGGCATAGCTCAGACCGGTGGCCTGCCAGAGCTTGGGGTACATGCTGATCGAGGTGAAGCCGGGAAGCGTGTTGACCTCGTTGATGATGATTTCACGCGCCTCGGTGACGAAAAAGTCGACCCGTGACAGCCCCGCGCAACCCAGCACTTTGTAAGCCTGTAGCGCAACGTCACGCACCTGATCGCTCAGGTCGGCAGGCAGCTCGGCGGGTATGGCGATGCGCGCCTGATCACCGTTCAGGTACTTGGTGTCGTAGGCATAGAATTCGTCGTTGGCGACGACTTCACCGCAAACACTGACTTGCGCCTCATCATTGCCCAGCACGGCGCATTCCACTTCCCTGCCGACGATGCCCTGCTCGATCAGCAGCTTGTGATCGAACTCGAAACCCAACGCCAGTGCCGCAGCGAAACCCGCCTCGTCAGATACTTTGCTGACACCCACCGATGACCCCTGATTGGCAGGTTTGACGAACATCGGCAGGCTCAACTGCGCAGCCGCCTGCGCGAACGAAAGGCTTTCGCCACGGTTCAGCACCATAAACGGCGCAACGGCAATGCCGGCATCACGCAACAGGCGCTTGGTCACGTCCTTGTCCATGCACGCCGCAGAAGCGAGCACGTCGGCGCCCACGAAAGGAACAGCCAGCATACGCAACAGGCCTTGCAACGCGCCGTCTTCGCCGAACGCGCCGTGGATCAGCGGAAAGACCACATCGATGGCCGCCAGCGGCTTGCCCGACTCGACCTCGACAAACTGCCCGCCCACACTGCCGGGCAGCAACGACAACTGCTTGCCCGAACCGCTCAGCTTGATCCGCGCAGGGTCATTGGCATTGAGCAGGTAATCGGCCTCGTCGAAACGCAGCCAACGGCCCAGCTTGTCGACGCCGATCAGCGTCAATGCATAGCTTTCACGATCAATCGCATTGATCACGTTGCGTGCAGACTGCAACGAAACCTCATGCTCGCTGGATTGCCCACCGAAAACGATGGCGACTGACTTTTTCAAAGCGGCTACTCCTGTTTTTCAGGCCGCGAAGATAAAAGCAATTCCGGCCGTTAGTCCAGTAGATGATTGGCCGCACGGCCCAATTGCAGGCAAAAAAATACCGGTGGTGGGCGATTCACCTGAAACGCCCACCACCGGGAAGTCAGACAGCTCATTGCGTTGCAGCGGTTTCTTTGTTGCTGCCAGAGCCGAAGCTGGCGAAACGCTTGTTGAAACCGGCGATCCGGCCTTCGGTGGTGGTCTTGCGCTGCTGCCCGGTGTACATCGGGTGCGAGGCGCTGGACACGTCAAGCGCGACATAAGGGTAGGTCGTGCCGTCGGTGTGTTGCTGCGTGCGGTCGGTGTCCACGGTGGAGCCGATCAGAAAATAGGCATCGGCAGCGGTGTCGTGGAACAGTACGGTGCGGTAAGCGGGATGGATATCGGGTTTCATGGTCATCTCTCCGTTAGTGAGCCTCAATCGTTATACAGTAACATAACAGAAGATGAGAATGATTGCTGTTGATTGCTGACATTGCCGAGCTTGATCGCACATCCGCATGGGGCTGCTGTCGGCCTGCGAACCCCTTGGATCAGCGCATCAGAGACATCCGGTAATACCGCGCCTTTGCAATTGCCGCCCGAAAACGCCACCCTGCCGCGCCGCCGAGCGTCACTGGTCGCTGGCCTGGAACCTAAGCACCTGTGGCCGATCTTTACTCATTAGCACTTTCAAGAGTCCACCGTTATGAATAACGGACGCGATCATCGAATCGACTTCTTTCGCGGCCTGGCGCTGATCTTCATATTCTGGGATCACGTGCCGGACAATCCTCTGGCGCAACTGACCGTGCGTAACTTTGGTTTCAGCGACGCAGCAGAAATCTTTGTTTTTCTCGCCGGCTACGCATCGATCCTGGCCTACGGGCGCATTGCGCGTCGCGACGGCATGCTGGTGGCCGGCGTGCGGATCCTGCGCCGCACCTGGGTACTGTATGTGGTGCATATCTTTCTGCTGACCTTGCTGATGGGCATCGTCTTCGTCGCCAACAACCATGTCGAAACCCGCGACATGGTCCAGCAGATGGGCCTTGAATACTTCGTCGGCAACCCGCAACAGGCATTGGCCGATGAACTGCTGCTGCGTTTCAAGCCCAACCTGACCGACCCGTTGCCGCTGTACATCGTCCTGCTGCTGACCTTGCCCCTCACCTTGCCGTTGATGCTGCGCAAGCTGGAAGTGGCGGTCGGCCTGTCGATAGCCCTGTACCTGATGGTGCCTTTGTTCGGCTGGAACCTGCGCGCCTACGAAGGCGGTGGCGTGTGGTACTTCAACCCGGTGGCCTGGCAGTTGCTGTTCATCCTCGGCGGTGCCTGCGCATTGCGCAGCGAAACCGCCACACCAGCCCAAACCCCTCCGTTTCGCCAACAACCGTTGTTCCTGATGGCAGCCGTCTACGTGCTGATCGCAGGCATGCTGACCTTCAGCGAAAAATGGTCCGACCTGCACACCGCGCTGGTCTCGACCCTGTACCTCGACGCCCTGTACCCCATCAGCAAAACCGACCTGGCACCCGCGCGCCTGCTGCACTTCCTCGCTCTGGTCTACGTGGTTGCCCGGTTGTTGCCAACCTCAAGCACCTGGCTCGATAACTGGCCCGCCCGCCAGACCTGTCGCATGGGCCGTTATTCGTTGGAAGTCTTCTGCCTGGGCGTACTGCTTGCGCCACTGGCAGACATGGCAAATGCGCTGGCCGGCGATACCCGGCCAATGCAGGTCGCTACCGCGATTGTCGGGCTGGGTTTGATGATGCTGATGGCCAATGGGCTGGAGTTGAATAAACGCTTGGGTAAGTCGCCCCGCCTGTTGATTACTTGAGAACAGCGTCACATTTGCACGCCCTCTCGGAAATTTCCTACTGGTTTATCAGGCCAAGTTTTTCAGCGCCTGGCCGCTATCCGTTATGAGACCTAATGGAGGGCAGTATTTTGAACATTATTGGAATTCCGAACCAGGCAAACTCCTTGCAACAGACAGCGCTGATACCTGGCACAAAGAATGGCGATCCGACAGAAGATGCGGGTCTGGAAAAGGCCATTACATCCGAAGCAAAAAATACGGATGAACATGTATTTTATGAATATCAGAAAGAACCGTGGTTGCTGGAGTCTATCAACGAGCACATTACAAATCGGATTGACTACGTGGCTCATAAAAAAATAGTTGACGTACTGGAACTTGCTTTGATCAATGTCACCTACGACAGCTTTCGTAAAGACCTGCAAGAAACCCACCCTGAAATCGCAGGTAAGAAATTTGGTTTTACGCTGAACGAAAGCGCATCCATCAAGATAATTGACTACGATAACAGCCTGACCGAAAACGATAAATCAGTGCTTACCCATGCCATCAATGGGTTCAGAGAGTTCAAAGAGCAAATACAGCAGCACGCGAAGACGGTCATGACCTTGGTAGACCACGATCATGAAACATTTGGTGGTCGATACAAACTGGATATCAGTAATTTTCAGGACGTGATCGACTATGGCAAGATCATGAGCACCAGCGTGCAAAAAATGCAGGACGAATGGATACAGCAAGTCCAGAGTAATGCTGAGAAACGAGATTTTTCGTATATTTCTGTGGCGGTATGAGAATCAGTCTGGCGAGACAATCGACTCGCCAGACTGAGCTAAATATTAACCGCGAGGAGCAACTATTAACCGCGAGGAGCAACAGTTCGCACAACGGTCTGTGTGCAAATATGCCCCATGAAGAAGATACGAGGGGTCGCTGTCATTGGCCCCAACGAAAAATTATGCACGGTATAGCCAGCAACTTTATAGTGACTCCTCCATGTATTGAAACCTCTTTGTTTGTGCACAAAGTCTTGGGCCTCCACGCCTCCGTAGCAGCGTCCGAACTCGATACGCTGAGAGGCATAACCGTTAGAGTCGCTGATTGCAATATGCTCAATTGAAGGTTCTTGTTGACCAAAGCTCAGATCAAGAATCGCCATACCGCCTTCCAAGGGTGAGCCTTTAGTGTCGGTAAATCTCGCCTCAAAACAGCCTCTTTATAAATCTGGGTGGCCAACCAGTCAGGATTGGTATACCCACTTGGAATCCTTATCACACCCGGCTCGTCAAGCAGCTCGTAGCTTTTTAGAACAGGGTAAGAACCAAATCTAACGGTGTATGGGAGAGTACTCCCTAATAACGGGTTTCTTGGCGTGATTCTGACAATCACCTCCGCCTCGGGAGCCAGATCTTTAAAAATCTTGGTGTTGAGTGTTTGAGCAACCCATTCACCATTTTCGTAATACTCGGTCTTCCACTCGTTAGTGACCGGGTCACCAACAGGCGCATAGAGAAGTACATCTTGACCACGATGCGACACAAAACCGTAGTAGTGAACAGGATGTTTAACTGTCAATGTATCTGCTACCGAGTGCAGCTTATCCAGCATGACGGTGAATCTTGGTTCGGAAACCTCTTGAACAGCTTCAGCCGCAACGGCTTCGTTGGTTTCATTACTGGGTGCACCGACCTGGCCCTCAGTACCTGTACTGGCGTGAGCGCCGGAAGTCGATGCCATCATCACGAAGATAGACAACAAGCAAAAACCAACACATTTTTTCCCATAAATATTCATAGATATTCTCGCAGATTATGCAGAGGCAGGTTGCCACTGACAAAATCGACGTAATAGAGCGTTGGACACTGAGTCAACCATCATATTGAAATTAAGGAAATCTCCTACAAAAATAACCACCACCTACAGTCTAGGAAAAATCCTACACGCTTATCAGGCAAAGTTTTGCAAAGGCCTGCCGTTAGATAGCTATCACTAACACCAAAGAGCGCCTAGCATGAATATCAACCCCTTGGCTTCTTCATTACAGAATCAACAGCGCACTCTCTTAGGCCCGCCCCCCCTCAATTCATCTGCTGCTCTGCCGATCAAGATCCCTGTGGCGCATGATAAAGCGCGTGACCCTAACGCTGAATTCTATACCACCGAGGAAACGCCCTGGTTTGCCGGCTACAAAAAGTCGGAGGCAGGACGCGCTATTTTAGAGAAAATGTCTGAGAAGGAAGCAAAAGATATCCGAGGCGAGTATCTGGGAAACTACATGAAAGCCTTTGACGAAACCATATGTCGTATGTACGACAATTTTCACGATTTCAAACAGCAGCTTTTTTACCTTAATACGGAGCTGTCAAAAAAGCATTTCGGCTTCACGCTGGGCTTTAATCAGGACATTCAGGTGACCGACCCGGACGAGGTACTCACCCCGGCAGAGTTCACGTACCTGACCGAGAAGCTGAACGAACGCCAACAACTGAAAGAGGATCTGCGTGCGCACGCAAAAATTGTGATGACGCTGCTCGACCATTACACCGAAAAATTCGATAACCGGCACACCCTCAATCTGGAGAGTTACAGCAAGGTCATCGACTACGGACAGATCTTCAGCCGCAATCATATTGGCAATTTCATGGACACGATTATCTACCAGATCGAGCGCAATGCGCCGAAGCGTGAGGAAGAACCAAAACCTCTGGTTGATGTGCACGCTTGATGAATGCAAATACAGGTCATTGATATTTCGCTCGGAATAACCAGTGGCATGCCATTGGTTCGTGACGCAGATCACACAAAGTCTGTGACCAGGAATTTTCCCACAGCTTTATCAGCCCAAGTATCCAGCCCATTCACCGATAAAAAGAAAGACACATTCATTCAGCAAGGAGCAGAAAATGCACATTAGCACTATCACTTCTGACTTTATACTTTCTCCGTCGCGCCCCTCAAACCCTCTCCACAGGGAACCACTAACACTGTCACCTGAGATCAAACCGGCACTGAGTAAAAAAGAAGAGTTTGCAAATGCTTTCTACACGCGCGTGGAAGAGCCATGGCTGCAATTCACCTTCAACCATACCGACGATAAAGACCCGACCAAAAAAGTCATTCGCCCGATGACAAAGGAGCGTTATCTAGAAAACCTGAATGCGGATGCAATACTCATGTCAAGAATACAGTCAAGCTGTTATCAAAAGCTGAGAGCAGAGCTTGTTGACTTGCGGCCCGATCTGGCGGGGAAAAACTTTAGCTATACAGTAGGGGATGATGCCGAGCTTAAAATAATTGACCTGGACGATAAATTAGGCACGAATGAAATCAAGTACTTATCAGATGCCATCAACCAAAAAACCCAACTCAAGGATGCTGCGCTCACGCATGCCAAAATCCTCATGACGCTGGCTGATCATGACACAGACACGTTCAAAGGAACCTACAAACTTGACCTACTAAACTTTAAAAATATTATCGATCTTGGAAAAATAGCACTTAGCAAAAAAGACGACCCTAGTGAAATCTGGATAAATCAGATCAAAGAAAAAGCAGAAAAAAATTCGACACACTTGATCGATACAAGGGCCTGACAGTCAGGAAACGCTCTGTATTGCTTACAGCAGACAGAGCGTTTTTTTAATCAGCTCCTTGACCAGTTGATTAACCAGCGATTGCAGATTAGTCCTAAATTGTAAACATGAGGTTTATCAGCTAGCTGTTCAGGGAGAACATTTCTAGCCCAATACTGTTTTGGCTCGTAGCGAGTACTCCAGGTTTCTCGCCCATTTTCACTCAGGTGAGTGAAATTATCAGCGAGCGATCCACCCTCGCAGCGTTTAAAGGTTACCCGATGCATGATTTTCCCCGAACTATCCGAGGTGTATTTTCCGTTAGCCTGGTGATGTTTGATATTGAGTTCGAAATCAAACACACCACCCTCCAGCGGAAAAGCCTTGCTGTCTGTAAACGTAACCTCCAGCATCGCCTCTGTGAGGGCTTGAGTCGCCAGAAAAGCGGGGGTGGTGAAACCGTATGGAATCAACCTGAAGCCTTCCTCGTGATGCAAGTCATAGCGCATATGAGGAAACGAGCCAAACACCACGCTGTAATCAGCAGTCTCAAACCTGGCACCGTCAGTCGCAATAATACGTATATTGACTTGTGAACCAGGATTGAGCCCTTCGATTCTCTCCGCGAATGAGTGACGCTTGGGCTGCCACTCCCCGCCATCCACCTGATACTCCAACCTCCATTTCTGGTCGTAATCCGAATCCGGCGTTGTAATCAGCACATTCTGGCCGCGCACAACGGTGAAATTATACTGATGAACTGCCGAGGTATTCTCCAGAGTATTGTCGATCTGATGAATCTTGTCCGACAACACGACAGGAGTCGAACGACTTTGGTTCTGTACAGCCTGTTCCAGCGGCGTTGGTTGATGACCGGCAACAGGGGCTACTTCTACTTGTGCCATGGTGTGATAAGACATCGCCAATAGCAGTCCAGACACAAACGCACGACCTGCCTTGCTTTTCTTGTTTTTCATCTTGTTGATCTCGATAGTAGTTATTAATTACGCAGGGCATCATTGCCACTGACAAAATCGGACGTAATCACCTGTTGAATTCAAGATCAAGCGACTGAAACAATTATCGGAAACGTCCTACAAACAACCAATAATATTTTATAATTTCAATAACTGCTTTTTTAGAAACTGCATCTGAGACGCTTATCTATGACTGACTTTTTCAGTCAACAGCAAAACTTAGACGAAAAAAGCACACAAGCCATGCCAGTCCAAGCACCGCCCCAGCCAATCCTGAAAACCACCAGACAAATCCCCCACATCGCCACCCAGCGTCTAAGCTTGGTTCAGGTGCGTTGCCAGGATGACCGGACTATCAACTATGGGCGTATTTCGGCATTCCGATAGCAAGCAAGAAACGCTGTCCGCTGACCGCCAGGATGACCCACGCACGCCAAAGCGTCCGCGTCGCAAGCGATACGGGTGGCGGGTGTTCTGGGTGATTGTGGTGCTGGCCTGCATTGCGCTGGGTGTTGCAATAACGGTGGAGAGCCGCAGTTCGAGGCTGCAGGCGCGGGAATTCAGCCGCTTCGCGGCGAGCCTGCGCTATTCGATGCAGCCGGGGCCGAGCAGTGAGGTGGTGTATCCCGGTGACGGGCCGTTCGACAAGCGCCTGGGTTATTCATCGCTTGATGAGTTTCTGCCGCGCCTGCTTAAACGCGATTACGTGATCACCCGTCAGACGCGATTTTCCCCGGATCTTATGCGCTACGTGCAGCACGGTTTTTTTGTGCCTTACGAGGAAAAAACCCAGGCAGGCCTGTCGATCACCGACTGCCGGGGCGCGCCGCTGTATGAGTTTCGCTACCCGCAACAGTTTTATGCGACCTTCGCCAGCGTTCCGCCGCTGCTGGTGCACAGCCTGCTGTTCATCGAGAACCGTGACCTGCTCGATCCGCAGCAACCCTTGGCCAACCCGGCGGTGGACTGGCCCCGTTTTGTGAAAGCTGCGTGGTCGCAAGTGGCGAAGATGTTCGCCCTCCCCGGCCAGTCGGCTGGCGGCAGTACGTTGGCGACGCAACTGGAAAAATACCGCCATTCACCGGACGGGCTGACGCAGTCTGGTTCCGAGAAGTTGCGGCAGATGATTTCCGCCAGTGTGCGCGCTTATCAACCGGGGGCCGAGACCCTTGAGGTGCGCCAGCGGGTGGTGCGTGATTACCTGAACAGCGTGCCGTTGTCTGCGGTGCCGGGCCACGGTGAGGTGCATGGTCTGGCCGAGGGGTTGCGGGTCTGGTTTGGCGTGGATTTCGCCAGAACCAATCAGTTGCTGGCGTCCGGCCCCACGGATCAACAGGGGCTGGCCGACAAGGCGCTGGCGCTGCGAGAAGTGTTGTCGCTGGTGATTGCCCAGCGTCGTCCGTCGCATTATCTGGCCAAGGGCCGCACTGAACTCGCCGAGCTGACCGACAGCCACATCCGCCTGCTGGCTCAGGCCAATATCATTGATCCACCGTTAGCCGAGGCTGCGCTGGCCGCAAAAGTGACTTATCGCGACTGGGCGCAGCAGCCGACCCTTCAGCCGATCGAAACCAACAAGGGCATCAGCGTGGCGCGCACCCGGCTGTCGAACCTGCTCAATCGCCCGCTGTACGACTTGGACCGTCTTGACCTTTCGGCCACCAGCACCTTGCACGGCGATTTGCAGCGCAGTGTCAGCCAGTACCTGCGCGATCTGGCTGACCCTGAATTCGCCGCCAAAGTCGGCTTGCTGGGCGAGCGTTTGCTGACGCCTGCCAGCACCACTCAGGTGCGCTACAGCTTCACGCTGTTCGAGCGCGGCGTCGATGGCTCGCGCGTCAGGGTACAGACCGACAGCACCGATCAGCCGTTCGACATTAATGAAGGCAGCAAGCTGGAGCTGGGCTCGACGGCCAAGATGCGTGTGCTGACCACGTACCTGGAAATCATTGCCGAGCTGCATGGACGTTACGCAGGCATGAGCACGGCAGAGTTGAGGAAAGTCACGGTCGAGGAACCCGACCGGCTGACCCGTTGGGCGGTGGATTATCTGCTGCTGAACAAGGATCGCGACTTGGCAAAAATGCTTTCGGCGGCACTGGACCGGACCTATTCGGCAAGCCCCGCAGAAGCGTTTTTCACCGGTGGCGGCCTGCACCGTTTCAATAATTTTCGGCGCGAGGATAACGAGCGTATTCCGACCCTGCGCGAGTCGCTGCGTGAGTCGATCAACCTGCCGTTCATTCGTCTGATGCGTGACGTGGTGCGCTACAGCACCTATCAGGCCCCCAACAATAGTGCGGCGCTGCTCAAGGATGATGACGACCCACGCCGTCAGGAATACCTGAGCCAGTTTGCCGACCGTGAAGGCACGGTATTTTTGCTGCGTTTCTGGAAACGTTACAAGGACAAGACTACGCAGGAACGGCTCGATACCTTTCTCGACGGCATCCATCCGACCGCGATTCGCCTGGCGGCCGTGCATCGCTACCTGCTGCCGGGGGCCGACCAGGCGACGTTCAATACGTTTGTTCGCGCTCATCTTGAAGAGCCCAAGGCAACCTCGACACTGACCGACAAACGTCTGACCGATCTGTACCAGAGCTACGGACCGGGGGCTTACAACCTGCCCGACCAAGGCTACATCGCGCGCGTTCATCCGCTGGATCTGTGGCTGGTGGGCTACCTGCTCAAGCACCCGGACGCGCAATTCAAAGACGCTGCTGCAGCCAGCCGTTTCGAGCGTCAGGAAGTCTATGGCTGGCTGTTCAAGAGTCGCCACAAGGGCGCGCGCGACAGTCGCGTGCGGACCATGATGGAGGTCGAGGCGTTTCTGGATATCGAGCAGCGCTGGCAGCGCGTGGGCTATCCGTTCGACCATCTGGTGCCGTCGCTGGCAACCGCGATCGGCAGCTCGGGTGATCGCCCGGCGGCGCTGGCCGAGCTAATCGGCATTATCCAGAACGACGGCATCCGCTTGCCGCCCGTGCGCATCGACAGCCTGCATTTTGCCGCTGATACGCCCTATGACACTGAGCTGATCATCAACCCTGAACTGGGCCAGCGCGTGTTGCCGTCCGAAGTGGCCACGGCGATGCGTGAGGCGCTGTCGCAAGTGGTGGACGGCGGGACCGCCAAGCGTGTGCAAGGCACCTTCAAAATGCAGGACGGCAGCGTGCTGGCAATGGGCGGCAAGACCGGCACGGGCGATAACCGCATCGAGAGCATCGGCGCGGGCGGCCGTATTCTCAGTTCCAGGGCGATCAACCGCACTGCGACCTTTGTGTTTTATATCGGCGACAACCACTTTGGCGCGTTGACTGCGTTTGTACCGGGACGCGCCGCCGAAGGCTTTCGCTTCACCTCGGCGTTGCCGGTGCAGGTGCTCAAAGGCATGGCACCGATCCTCACGCCGTATCTGGAAAACCACGGGCAAGCGATGTGCAATGCCCCGCTCGCCGATCCGCCCACGGGTGCCTGATCGGTAATGACCGCCCGTCTGCCGGATCTGTGAATACGATTAGATATATCTTAAGGTATATCTAACGTGTAACCAGAGATGAAAAACATGCGTGAAGATAAACATCCTCCCCATCACCGTCCGCCGCACCTGCGCGAAGCAGGCGAAGACCGCGACGGTTTTGAAAAACGCCCGGGCCGTGAGCGCGGTGGACGCGGCCCGCGGGTCTTTGCTCCGGGCGATCTGAAATTGCTGCTGTTGGCGCTGATCGCCGAACAGCCGTCCCACGGCTACGACCTGATCCGCAAGATCGAAGGCCTGTTCGACGGCGCGTATTGCCCAAGCCCAGGTGTTATCTACCCGACCCTGACCTTTCTTGAAGAAAGCGAGATGGTGCTCGGCGATGCCCAGGCAGGCAAAAAGCTCTACACCGTGACCGATGCCGGTCGCAGCTCATTGCAGGATCAGGCCGTTGCGCTGGAAGGTGTACGGATGCGCATCGATGTCAGCAAGCGCTCGCTGCGCGGCCATGATCGCCCGGCAGAAATTCATGAAGCCGTGCATAACCTTCGCCACGCGTTACAGATGCATCACGGCCGCTGGACTCCGGAAGAAATCCTGCGGGTCAGCGAGTTGCTCAACACCACTGCCAAGGCCGTCGTCGATGGGCCTCAACCTGCATCGGAGGCTTCAGTATGAATTCGCCACAATCGATCCATCGTGTGATGCATGAAATCAAACGCCGCAAATTGAAGGTTGTGCGGGTCACGGATCTAACGCCACTGATGCGCCGCATCACGCTACAAGGCCCGGAACTGGCGGGTTTTATCAGTCTGGGGACAGACGACCACGTCAAACTGTTCTTCCCGCAAACGCCGCAAGAGCATGCTGCGCTGGAAGCGTTGACGGCCACCAGCGACAAAGACGCGCCGCGTCCGCCGATGCGCGATTACACCCCGCGCCGCTATGACGAAAACAGCGGCGAACTGGACATCGATTTTGTCCTGCATGGCGAAGGTCCGGCTGCCACTTGGGCCGCTCAGGCAAAGCCGGGGCAGTTTCTGCATATCGCCGGCCCGCGCGGTTCAATGGTGGTGCCGGACATGTTCGACAGCTATTTGCTGATCGGCGATGAAACGGCCATCCCGTCCATCGCTCGGCGTCTGGAATCACTGCCCGCCAACCGTGCTGCACTGGTGGTGGTCGAAGTGGCCAATCAGCAGGAACAGCAAACCTTCGCGAGCGCAGCGCAGGTCGATGTAATCTGGATCGTGCGCAGCGAGCAGAACCTGGTGGACGTCGTTCGTCGCCTGGAGATGCCCGAGGGCAAGCTGTATGCGTGGGTCGCGACCGAGTCGGGTCTGTCACGCAAGGTGCGCCGTGTGCTGCTCGATGAGTTCGGCCTGGAAGACGATTTCGTCAAGGCTGCCGGTTACTGGAAGCTGAGTGACACCGAAGAGTAAGCATGGGTTTGACCGGGCGGCTCACACCTTACGACGAGACGCCCATTTATCAATCCCTACCAGCAACAGCGCAATCAGGACAAACCCGAGCAACACGCCCAAGGCATTGATAAGTGCGCTGCCAAAACCGATCGTGCCGACGTCAATAAAAGGGTACATGTAATCGCCGAGCATGTTGCCGCGCAGCAGAACATAGGCGAAATAGACCACCGGGTACATCGCCCAGAGCGGCACATGGCCAAGGCGCAACCTGCCTTTGGGCACGTAAAGCCACCAATACAGCATGAACGCCAAAGGCATCACATCGTGCAGCAACTCATCGGCAATCCATTGCCAGCCCTGCGGATGCCACAGGTGGCGCAGCAACACGTTATAAGCGATGCCGACCAGCGCGATGCTCACCACGATGCCGCCGCACACGGCGGGCTGTCGAAAAAACCGATGCCCTGCCGACTGACGCGCAGTCAGGGCACAGCTCAGCGCGACCGCCACCAGCGTATTGGTGAGTACGGTAAAGAAGCTTAAAAAACGCACCAGCCCACCGAGCAGGCTGGCGTGGTCGGCATAACGGCCAATGAAAATCAGATAAAGCTGGATCACCAGACCCGACCAGCCCAGGCAAGCGGCGATCAGGGCGTAAAGGCGCTGTCCCTGCGCATGTTGCGGCTGTTGGCTGTGCATCGATCTGTATCCTTGAGGTCCGGCGTCCATGCAGGGCTTTTCTGGCGGGGCTGAAAATATTGAAGAAGGACTACCAGCCTTTGCCGCGATGCAGCTTTACGTAGAGGGCTTCGACTTTTTCGCGCGCCCAGGGCGTCTTGCGCAGAAAGGTCAGGCTGGACTTGATGCTCGGGTCGCTCTTGAAGCAGCGAATGTCGATGCGCTCGGCCAGACCGGACCATTCATAGTGCTCGATCAAAGCCCTGAGAATCTGCTCGAGGGTGACGCCGTGCAGCGGGTCGGGATTGGGTGTTGTCATGACGAACCTTGAAGCAAATGAGTAGAGATGAGCCAGAAACAGGCGCACGGGATGCGCCGGGCTAGTCGAAAACGTCAGCCATTGTAAGCGTCGCGGGTGCATAAACCCACAAGCCTTAATGCACTGTTGCGAAACCGGCAATGATCCATGTCATGTTTATTGCTTTTAGAAAAATCGTTAGCGCCCTATCATTACCCGTTTAAAGGATTGCAGGTCCCCCTTGCGAAAGCGCTCCACTGAACAGACACCTATGCACGAATTCGGGCGGCAATGGTCTACGACTTGATGACCGGGCCGGGCTGAATGGGCACCGTGTTCTGCTTGACGTTGAATTCGACTGTCGGTGATTCGTTTCAATAAACAGCTTCAGGGAATGCTGCCAGGGTCGGCGATGCACACGAAAACAAGATATCAACTACTTACTTCTTGCGGAGATTCGCATTATGAGCACTGACGGTGCTTCAAAGAGAAATCGCCTGTTGCCAACCCTGCTCGGGCTGGTGATCCTGCTGATGGGGCTGGCGTTGCTGGTCGGCGGCGTCCGGCTGCTGCAACTGGACGGCTCGCTGTATTACCTGCTGGCCGGTATCGGCTTCGCTGTAACAGGCGTGTTGCTGATGACCGGGCGTGCGGCTGCCCTGGGTCTGTACGCGCTGCTGCTGTTCGCAAGCACGGTATGGTCGTTGTGGGAAGTCGGCCTGGACTGGTGGCAACTGGTGCCGCGTCTGGCGCTATGGTTTGCACTGGGCATCGTATTGCTGCTGCCGTGGTTCCGTCGGCCGCTGCTGCTCAACGGCCCGGCGCGCATGGGCACTGGCGCACTGAGCATCGCTGTGGTGCTGGCCGGTCTGGCCGCGCTGGCCAGCCAGTTCACCAACCCTGGCCGTATCGAAGGTCAACTGGACCGCGAAACGGCTGGCACCACCAACACCGCGCCGGCTATGCCTGACGGCGACTGGCAGTCCTATGGACGTACCGCTTTCGGCGATCGCTATTCGCCACTGGCGCAAATCACGCCGCAAAACGTCAACACGCTGCAGCCGGCCTGGACCTATCGCACGGGCGATATTCCAGGGCCGAACGATCCGGGCGAAACCACTGCCGAGAACACCCCGCTCAAGGTCAACGGCATGCTTTACGTGTGCACACCGCACAGCCAGGTGATCGCGCTTGATCCGGATTCAGGCAAGGAAATCTGGCGCTTTGACCCTAAGCTCAGCACTCAGAATGCGGCCAACTTCAAGGGTTGGGCGCATATGACCTGCCGTGGCGTGACTTACCACGACGACGCCGCCTATGCCGCCAGCGCTCCGGCGCAAAGCCCGGCAGCACCGGCCGCAGTCAGCGCCACGTCAAGTGTCTGCCCACGCAGAATCTTTCTGCCGACTGCCGATACCCGTCTGATCGCCCTGAACGCCGACACCGGCAAGATGTGCGAAGACTTTGGCAACAAGGGCTCGGTTGACCTGACGGCCAACATGGGCACGTTCGCACCGGGCGGCTACTACTCCACTTCGCCACCCGCAGTGACCAAGGACCTGGTGATCATCGGCGGCCACGTGACCGATAACGTTTCGATGGACGAACCGTCCGGCGTGATCCGTGCGTACGACGTGCACACCGGTCGTCTGGTCTGGAACTGGGACAGCGGCAACCCGGAAGAAACGGCTCCGATAGCCGACGGCAAGATCTACACGCGCAATTCGCCGAACATGTGGTCCATGTTCAGCGTCGATGAAAAGCTGGGCATGATCTACCTGCCGATGGGCAATCAGACGCCGGACCAATGGGGCGGCAACCGTACCAAGGAGTCCGAGAAGTACAGCGCGGGTCTGGTTGCACTGGACATCGCGACCGGCCGTGTACGCTGGGACTTCCAGTTCACTCACCATGACCTGTGGGACATGGACGTGGGCGGTCAACCGACGCTGCTGGACATGAAAACCGCTGATGGCGTGAAGCCTGCGGTATTGGCCTCGACCAAGCAGGGCAGCATCTACGTGCTGGATCGCAGCACCGGCAAGCCTATCGTGCCGGTCAACGAAGTGCCGGTTCCGCAGGGCGCTGTCGCAGGTGACTGGACTTCGCCGACTCAGCCCAAGTCCGACCTGAACTTCATGCCGCCGCCGCTTAAAGAGCGCGACATGTGGGGCGTGACACCGTTTGACCAGATGATGTGCCGGATCGACTTCAAGTCGCTGCGTTACGACGGCCCGTTTACGCCGCCATCGTTGCAGGGTTCGATTGTGTATCCGGGTAACTTCGGTGTGTTCGACTGGGGCGGCATCTCTGTCGATCCGGTTCGCCAGATCGCCTTCGTCAATCCGAACTACATGGCGTTCCGCTCCAGGCTGGTGCCTTCTGCCGAAGTTGAAGGCGGCCCGGGCCGCAAGAGCGAAACCGAAGGCGTGCAGCCGAACAAGGGCGCACCGTATGGCGTGATTCTGGAACCACTGCTGTCACCGATGGGCCTGCCGTGTCAGGCACCGGCATGGGGTTATGTGGCGGCGGTCGATCTGACCAACCAGAAGACCATCTGGATGCACAAAAACGGCACCGTGCGTGACAGCTCGCCGATCCCCATTCCGCTGACCATGGGTGTTCCAAGCCTGGGGGGTACATTCACCACCGCCAGCGGCCTGGCGTTCATGAGCGCCACGCTTGACCAGTACCTGCGTGCTTATGACGTGCGTAACGGCAAGCAACTGTGGGAAGCCCGCCTGCCAGCAGGCGCGCAAACCACACCGATGACCTACACGGGCAAGGACGGTCAGCAATACGTGCTGGTCGTGGCCGGCGGTCACGGCTCACTGGGCACCAAACAGGGTGACTACGTGATGGCGTTCAAACTGCCCAAGTAAGGTGGTTTGGAGGTCACTGAAAAAGCGGCTATCGAGAGGTAGCCGCTTTTTTTATGGCCAGACGCTCGGCATGCAGTTCTGGACGCTCCGCGTCACACAAGGGTTCTGCAATGTCAGTTGGATATGTTCCAGGCTCAAGTCACCTTTTCGCCCCTCGGCGACTGACTTTGAAGGATCAAAGTCAGCAAAATCCCGGCTCCGTTTCCGGCCCGACTTCGTCGGGTTCCTTCGCCCTGACACTGATCCGGGGGCCGCCGTCACTTACGTCGCACTCTGCGTCGTCAGTGCCATCGCGGTAAAAAAGCGTTTTTTCAACTATCGTGCGACGCTCCGCGTCGCATGCCGTTCTGGACGCTCTGCGTCCTCTTTGTGGCGCTCCGCGTCACACAAGGGTTCTGCGATGTCAGTTGGATATTTTCCAGGCTCAAGGCACCTTTTCGCCCCTCGGCGAGTGACTTTGAAGGATCAAAGTAACCAAAATCCCGGCTCCGTTTCCGGCCCGACTTCGTCGGGTTCCTTCGCCCTGACACTGATCCGGGGGTCGCTGCAACGGGCCATCCTTGGCCCGGTGCAGCTTGCTCGGCGTCCTGCCTCGCATCCCCCGGATCAGCGCCAGAGCTCAGCCGTCACTTACGTCGCAATTTGCGTCGTCAGTGATATCGCAGTAAAAAAGCGCTTTTTCAACTATCGTGCGACGCTCCGCGTCGCATGCAGTTCTGGACGCTCTGCGTCCTCTTTCGCGCATTGGCACAATAACCATCAGAAGCCCGAAAACCTAACGAGCCTTCGCGCTGCTTTTGCCGCTGGCGCGCAGGATGTCGCTCCAGCGGCGTACCAGGTAGTTGTGTTCGTTCATGACCGAGTTCCAAACGGCGATGTGGCCCATGCGTTCTTCGTAGGAGCCGCCGTCGCGGATCTCTCCGGCGTCGATCAGGGGCAAGCCGTCGCTGCCGAGCAGTTGTTCGCGGGCGGGCAAGCCTGCGTACCAGTAGTCCCATTCGGCGGCGCTCAGATGGTCACGGCTGCGTGCCGGATTGCCGATGTAATACCCCTGTCGCGCCATGACTGCACCCGGCCATCCCGAAAGCCACCAGTTCAGGTAGGCATATGCCGCATCCAGCACCGGCCCTTTGGCGTAGCGCGACAAGGACAGCCCGCCGAACCAGCCGCGATAGCCCTCTTTGGGCACCGCCACACGGTATTTCACGCCAGCGCGGTGCAACCTGACCAGGGTCGGTGACCACAGGCTCTGGATATCAATGGTCGGGCTGAGCATCAGTTCGGCAGCTTCTTCGTCGTCGGACCAGAATGCGCCGAAGTGCCCTTGCTGCTGTTTGCGCACCAGCACATCGGCGAGCAGGTCGATTTCTTCGATGCTCATGTTGCCGATGTCGTTGAACTGCGCAAGCCCCGCGCCCTGTACCGCCAGTGCGGCATCCAGCGCGCCGATGGCGGCGTCACTTTGTAACGCGATACGCCCGCCCCACGCTGAATCCAGCAGCCAGCCCCAGCTTTCATCCGCAGGGCTCAAACCTTCCGGCAAGCGCTCGGGGCGATAGGCAAAACTGTCAGCGTTGTGGGTCAACGGCAACATGCTGATGCGCTCGGTCACCGTGCTGCCAAGGCTGCCGTCGTGCTGCACGAACAGGCGCTCGCTGGGCACGCTGCCGCTGCCCGGTTGATCAGTGGGCCGTAAACGACCGCGCTTGGGCAGGTCGTTGATCTCATGCCACAGCGCAATACGACGCGTGTCGATGGGCTGAATCGCCCGCGCAGGCCAGACGAAATCGACGTTGTGAAACCACTGATCATAGAGGTCGTAGCTGTCAGGCTGCATGACCGCGATGCGCTGCGCGGTCTGCACGTCATGAATCTGGTAGACCAGCTTGATGCCTAGTTCCTGCTCGGCTCGCTCGCGCAAGGACTCGAGCAAGGTCACCGAAGTGCCGAGCACACGTAAAGTGATGGTCATGCCGCCGACTCGTTGAGCGGCGGCGCGAAGCTGCTGGAGAACACCTCGAACGAGCGCCGTAATAACTCCGCATCCAGACCTCGCAGGATGAACACCAGCCGCGAGGTGCGATCCTCACCCGGCCATGCCGCAAGGTGCACCGGTGCATGCAGGCAATGCTGCACACCATGAATCACGATGGGGGCCTGGTTGTCGTTCACGTTGAGCAGTCCTTTGACGCGAAGGATTCGTTCGCCGTGGCATCTTAACAGCATCGACAGCCACACCCCGAAACCAACCCAGTCGAGCGGGCGGTCGAAGGTCAGGCAGCAGACCTGCGCATCACCATGCCGCGCCGACCTCGACTCGACGCGATGCAGTTGCCAGCGTGTTACCTCGGCAGCCGGTTCGGCACTGCGCACGCCCTCCCCGAGCAGCAACTGATCGCCGCTGTGGATCTGCGCGGTGTCCAGCAACGGCGCGGAAAAATTCAAGGCCTGCAGGTGCTTACGCAGCGCGTCGAGTGCAGGCTCGTCCACCAGATCGGTCTTGCTCAGCAACAGCCGGTCCGCCGCCGCGATTTGCGCCAGCCACTCCGGGTGCAGGCGCTCTTGCAGGGTTGCGTGGCAGGCGTCCACCAGCGTGATGATCAGGCCGATGTGAAAGCGTCCGCGCAGTTGCGGATCGTTGCTCAGGGTCGAGAGGATCGGGGCCGGATCGGCCAGGCCGGTGGTTTCCAGAATCACCCGGCGAAACGCCGGAATCTCGCCACGATTGCGCCGTTCCAGCAGGCCCAGCAAAGCATCCTTCAGCTCGCCGCGAACGGTGCAGCAAACGCAACCGCTGGGTAACAGCACGGTGTCCGGCGCAACCTCTTCAACAAGCAGATGATCGATACCGACATCACCGAACTCGTTGATCAGCAGCGCGGTGTCGCCCATGTTTTCATCGGCCAGCAGGCGCTTGAGCAGTGTGGTCTTGCCGCTGCCGAGAAAGCCGGTGATCACGTTGAGGGCAATGCTCATGATGACCTCTGCAAATGGTCAAGGACGCGAGCATCCAGCGGGTCGAGCGGGCGTCCGATCAGCAGTTCGGCCTTCTGCCATAACTGCTCAAGACCGGTCGCCAATTCCTGCTTGCCGGTCGCCCCGAGCAGCAGGTAGGACACCCCTTGAAAGTCTTCGACCTTGAGACGAAACGGCGCAACCACCTTGTTGATCGCCGCAATCCGCCGCAGGCGCTCACGCCGCGGGGGCAGCTCGGTCGCCAGCGGGTCGCTCCAGTGCACATCCTCGCCCAACAGGCCGCACAGTCCACACATCAGCGCTTCTCCAGCAGTAAGCTCATGGCATGACATCGCCGGAATTGGGGCCCAGTGTCTGGCCGACGAACAGGTTGCCACCCGGCTCGCTGGCCAGCAGCACAGCCACGGGCGCGACCTCTTCGGCCAGCCCGAAACGACCCAGCGGCAGCTCGGCGGCCTTGGCGGTTTTCCAGGCGCTGCTGATGCCAGCCACCAGCGGCGTTTCGATAGGACCGGGCGCGATGGCGTTGACCAGCACGTTGTCTTTGGCGACTTCCAGCGCCAGCGATTTGCTGAAGCCGATGACTCCGGCCTTGGCGGCGGCGTAATGGGTCAGTTCGGCGCCACCCTTGATGCCCAGTTGCGAGGCGACGTTGATGATGCGTCCCCAGCGCTGCGCAATCATGTGCGGCAAGGCCCGCTGGCTGGCCACGAACACGCTGGTCAGATCAACGCGCAGCATGTCGTTCCACATCTCGATGCTCAGGTCGACACAGCGTGCCTGGGTGAGCATGCCAGCGTTATTGACCAGAATATCGATGCCGCCGAAATGCTCGACGCAGGCATCGACGCTGGCCTGTGCACCCTCGACACTGCCGACGTCGGCCACGCATTCATGCACCTGCGCGCCGAGCTGGCGGCAGTGTTCGGCGATGTTTGCCAGGTTGACCGGATCACGATCACCCAGCACCAGATACGCGCCTTCAACGGCGTAGGCGCGGGCGATGGCAGCACCAATGCCGCTGCCTGCACCGGTAATCACTGCCCGCTTTTGTTTGAGTTGTTGCATGGGTTGGGGTCCTTGGTTGAGTTTGCGCGATCTAGCCCGGCCAGCGCACGGTCAGGCCGCCGTCGATCACGATGCTTTGCCCGGTCAGGTAGCTGGCTTCGTCACTGCACAGAAAACGCACCAGCGCGGCGACTTCGTCCGCTCGGCCGACGCGACCCAGCGGGATGGCCTTGGCCGCCTGTGCCAGGCCTTCGGGCCCCAGCGAGTTCTCGCTGTCCAGTGACTGTGGCGTCTCGATCAGGCCGGGTATCACGGCATTGCAACGGATGCCTTTGGGCGCAAGCTCCACGGCCAGCGAACGGCACAGGCCCGGTACGCCAGCCTTGGCGGCGGCATAGTGGGAATGGTCCTGCCAACCATAAACACCGCCGGCAATCGAGGAAATAGCCACCAGCGCGCCGCCCTCGCCCATGTGCCGAACAGCCGACCGGAAGGTGCGCATCACGCCGGTCAGGTCCACGTCGAGCATCTCGTTCCAGCGCTCGTCGGTCATTTGCAGCAAAGGCGCACGGCGCAGCAATCCGGCGTTGGCCACCGCGTAGTCAATTCGGCCATACGCCTTGATCGCCGCTGCGGCCAGGTCATCGACCGACGCTGTGAAGGTCACGTCCAGCGGCAGCATCAGGCATTCGCCGCCCGCCTCTTCCACCAACCTGCGGGTTTCATCCGGGTCATGCGGGTCCGCCGGGTAATACCCGCCTGCCACCGCAACACCCTGCCGAGCGAAGGCCACTGCCAGCGCCTGACCGATGCCGCTGGCAGCACCGGTTATCATTGCAACTTTACAAGTCATGGGTTGCTCCTTATTTCACGGTTTCAGGTCGCACATGCCTGGCCGCGAACATCAGCGCGCCGGACAGGAAGCAAGGCACTGCGCCGAAGTACAACGCCGAGGTCTGCCAGTCGCCGCCGGCACTCAAGACCGACGTGGCACCGAAACCTGCTACCACGGCACCCAGCGGGCCCATGGCGTGGATGATTGCGCCGCCGGTAGCACGAATGCTGGTCGGGAAGCTTTCGCTGATGAAGAACAAAGCCGCCGAATAAGGGCCGATCAGGAAGAACAGCCCAAGGCTGTATAAGCCAACGACCGTCACCATGCTGCTCGGCCCGTAGAGCATTCCAGCGAAAGCCAGGCCGCCAAGCATCCAGCCAAGACCGATGACGTTGCGACGGCCAATGCGATCGCCCATCCAGCCGTGGCACAGGTAGCCGCAGTAGCCCACCAGATTGGACAGCACCAGAATGATCAGCGAGTTTTCAAACGAGATGTGGTGAACGCTGACGATCACCGTCGTGCCCAGCACGCTGAACACTTGAATAGCTGCCCAGTTGAGCAGGATCGCAGCACCGATCACCAGCGTGGCGCGACGCGAAGAACCGCGGAAGGCAGCACCGATGCCCGCTTTGCTGTGCTCGTCGTAATCGACCCCATAGGTTTGCGCCACGGCCTGCGCCTGGCTCACGTCACCTTTCTTGCGCAACTGAGTGATGCGTTGATGGATCTGGAACTGCGGGCTCTCCTTGAGTTTGCGCGCCATGATCGCAATGACGATGGCCGGGATGGCCGCGAACACGAAGCAGCCCTGCCAGCCGATGATCGGCAGCAGCACGGCGGTCAGCCCTGCCGCGATCAACGCACCGACCGGCCAGCCACCCTGCACCAGGCTGTAGATGAAGCCACGGCGCCTGGCCAGACGTGGGTCGTCGGAGGCGGCGTAGATTTCGCTCAGGTAGGTCGCGTTGACCGTTTCTTCGGCATAACCCAGACCGCCCAGCGAACGAATCAGGATCAGCGGCGATTTGCCCCACGACCCGCCTATGGCCGTGAGCGCCGAGCAGATTGCCGAACCGCTCACAGTGAAAATGATACCCACGCGCCGTCCCAGGCGATCTACCAGCGGACCGATGGCCAATGCCACCACCGCCGTGCCGACCGCGACCCAGGTCGCGATTTCGGCCTGTTCGACCTCACTCCAGCTGAAATGCCGACCGATTTCCGGTAGCAGCGTACCAAACAGAATGAAGTCGTATACCGCAAACACCCACGCGAAAAACGCAATCCATGTGGCGAACCGTACTTGCTCTGGAGTCAGTTGCTCAGGTTTCCAGCCGGTCAGGTCGAGCTTGTTGTAAATGGACATGAGTGACGCCTCGGACAGGGCAATGAATCAGCGGGTACGGGGGTTGCGACGCACGAAGTCGTCGGCTATTTCGTCGAAAGTGACGAACTTGACGCCGGCATGGCGTTGAATGTGCTCGATCAAGCGCTCCAGCATCAGCAGCACTTGCGGGCGACCAGACACGTCCGGGTGAATGGTCATGGTGAAGACAGCGTGTTCGTGCTCGCGATAGACCCAGTCGAACTGGTCGCGCCACATCTCTTCCAGGTGCCGTGGGTTGACGAAACCGTGGCTGTTCGGCGCTTTCTTGATGAACATCATCGGCGGCAGGTCGTCGAGGTACCAGTTGGCGGGAATTTCCACCAGATCGGTTTCTTCGCCGCGCACCAGCGGTTTCATCCAGGTGTCGGGATGCTGGCTGTAATCGATCTTGGTCCACTTGTCGCCGACGCGAACGTAGTAAGGATGAAAGTCGTTATGCATCAGGCTGTGGTCGTACTTGATGCCCTTCTTGAGCAGCAGCTCGTTGGTGACGTTGCTGAATTCCCACCAGGGCGCGACGTAGCCGGTCGGGCGCTTGCCGGTCATTTGGGTGATCAGTTCGATAGACTTATCGAGGACGATTTCTTCCTGCTCGGGGGTCATCGCAATCGGGTTTTCATGGCTGTAACCATGCACGCCGATTTCATGCCCGGCGTCGGCCACGGCCTTCATCTGCTCCGGGAACGTTTCCATCGAATGCCCCGGAATGAACCAGGTGGTGCGCAGGCCGTAACGCTCGAACAGCTTGAGCAAACGTGGCGCACCGACTTCCCCGGCGAACAGCCCGCGCGAGATATCGTCCGGCGAATCTTCGCCGCCATACGAGCCGAGCCAGCCCGCGACGGCATCGACATCTACACCAAACGCACACAGAATTTCTTTGGCCATCTTGCTTCTCCCGCTGGTTAATCAGAACGGCTACGCGGTGTTCAGCACGCGCGCCGGTTTGCAGTGTTCAGGTGCCTGCTTTCAAAGTGCTGCTTTCAAAGTGCTGCTTTCAAGGTGCTTGCTTTCAAGGTTGGTTGAGCAACGACTCCACCGTCAGGGCCGCGCGCAACAGGCGCGCGTCCTCTCCCGCCGGAGCGCTGAGCAGCAGCCCGGTGGGCAGGCCCGAGGCATCGCAGCCGCTGGGCAGCGACACGCCGGGCATGTTCAGCAGGCTGCCGGGCATGGTCAGGCGCAGCGTGGCGAGGTTGGTCTGAATGAACAGTTCTTCGTCGTTCAACAGCGGCGCGAGCGGCGGCGCAACGTGGGCAACGCTTGGGGTGATCAGCAGCGCGCCATCAAGTTCGAGGGTCAACTGCTCCTGCAAGCGTTCCCGCGCGGCGTACAGATTGACCAGCAAGCTGGCAGGCATGTGGCGCGCGGCCTCCAGACGCTTGCGAACCCGAGGGTCGAGCTGGCTGGCGGCGTCGCTGTCGAGCAACGACTGATGCAGTGCGAAGGCCTCGGCAGCACCCAGCCAGCCGTGCTGCTGGATCACTTGCAAGGTGGCCTGAAAGGCCTGGCAGTGGCCCATCTCGATCAACGCACCGCCGGCCCGCAAAGCCTCGACGGCGCGCAACAGGTTGTCGCGAACGGCAGGCGCAACGCGCTCATCTTCCAGCACGGCCCGATCGACCAGAAAACGCTGACCGGCAAGGCTGCGGGGTAGCAGTGAAGTGGGTTTGCTGCGCGCGCAAAGCAGGTCGTCGATCACCAGCGCATCGCGCACGCTACGGGTCAGCGGGCCGACGCTGTCCAGAGTCAGCGCCAGCGGGAACACGCCGTCGCGACTGTAACGGCGGCTGGTACTGCGAAAACCGACCAGACTATTGAAAGCGGCAGGAATGCGGATAGAGCCCGCAGTGTCGGTGCCCATCGCAATCGGCACGATCCCGGCAGCCACCGCCACCGCCGACCCCGAAGAAGACCCGCCGGGAATGCGCGGCGAGCCATCGCTCATCGGGTTGATCGGCGTGCCGAAATGCGGATTCAGGCCCAACCCGGAATAGGCAAATTCGCTGAGGTTGGTCTTGCCCAGGCTGACCATGCCAGCACGCGCCAGCAGCCCAACGCTCGGCGCATCCAGCAAGGCTGGCGACAGGTTGTTGCGCACCGTAGCGCCCGCGGTCGTGACGCAACCGGCGACATCGAACAGGTCTTTCCAGGCGACCGGCACGCCGTCGAACGGGCTAAGCGGCTGTCCGTGCTTCCAGCGGGCCGCGGAAGCTTCGGCTTCCCTGCGGGCACGTTCGACACTCATGGAGATGAACACATGATCGACCTGTGTCGCCTGTTGCAGGGCGTCTTCCAGAACCTGCAACGGGTCACTGAGCCCCTGTGCAAACGCTTCGGCCATTGCGCAGGCATCACGGGTGACGCTGTGACTCCTGGTATCGGTCATGGGTATCACACCTTAAAATGTACTTATTAATAAAATGTACATTTAATAAAGGCAGATTCCATGCCAATCTGCTTGAATCAGTCATTCGTCACCGTCGCCATTCAGGCGCTGTGAAGCTGTAACCGCCGTGCTAGAACTCTTTCTGCAAAGGAGTCATTCGTTCAGAACGGGAGGTCTGGCCGAGAATCGAAGCGTCATAAAGAAATAATGTATCTTTTATAAAAGATACATTTTAGTGCAAAAAAGTAACGGTGGCCCCATGAGTGAGCGTCAGGACGTAGCCCAAGGTGACAACGGCGCATCTGTGCGAGAATCGCCCGTCAGCCGCCAGAAGTGTATGAAAACGATGTCAGAAGAGGACTCGCGCACCGCATCGCGTTACGCAATGATTCGAGAAGTATTGCGTAACGCCATTGTCTCGGGTGCGGCCGCCAAGGGATTGGTATTGCTTGAAGCGCCGCTTGGGGAGCTGTTCGGTACCAGCCGGGTGCCGGTGCGCAAGGCACTTAACCTGCTGCACGAAGAAGGCTTGATCAGTCGTTTCGACGGTCGGGGTTATCTGGTCAATCCAGAGCGCCAGCACGTCGAGCCGTTGCGCTTGAGCCTGAGCCACAAGCAGTTCGGCCTGGACAGCAATGAAGAACTGGTCGACACACGTCCGCTCGGCGAACGCATTCATGACGAGATCGGCGCGGCGCTGTCGGCGTGTATCGCCTTCGGCCATTATCGCCTGGATGAGCAAAGCGCCGCGCAGCACTACGGCGTCAGCCGCTCGGTGGTGCGTGAGGCGCTGATGCGCCTGCGTGATCGCGGCCTGGTGGAAAAAGAGCCTTATTCACAATGGCTGGCCGGGCCGTTGACCGCGCGGGAGATCACCGAGGATTACGAACTGCGCGCCTGTCTTGAACCAGAGGCGTTGCGCCTGACTGCGCCGCAACTGAGTCGCGAAACCCTGGAGGCCATGCTGACCAGGGTCGTTGAGGCGCAAAACGCCGAACAATGCAGCCTGGAGGACATAGAACGCCTTGAGGAAGACCTGCATCAACAATGCCTGGCAGGCTTGCAGAACCGCAAGATCGCAACCCTGATCAGCCAGGCGCAAAGCCCGATGATCATCAACCGGATTTTCTACCGGCTGCTGGATATTGGCGCGGATGAGGCGATGCTGGCCGAGCACCGGCTGATCATTGAGTTATTGCTGCACGGTGCTTTCGACGCCGCCGCCTTGAACCTCAAGGAACACCTGCAACGTGCCCGGCAACGTATGCTCCAGCGCCTGAAAGTGTTGTCGGTATTGCCAGAGCAGGAAGTGCCGGGGTATCTAACGCGGTTGAGTTGAGGGATGCACGCTCGGTCCCACGCTGACTACCAGCCCCGCGCTCTGGTGGGAATGCATTTTGTGACGCTCTGCGTCACACCATGGTTCTGCGATGTCAATGATGTTTGCTCACGACTCAAGGCACCTTTTCGCCCCTCGGCGACTGACTTTGAAGGATCAAATTAAGCAAAGTCCCCGCTCCGTTTCCGGCCCGACTTCGTCGGGTTCCTTCGCCCTGACACTGCGTCGTCAGCGCCATCGCGATAAAAAAGCGCTTTTATGTGCAGAGACTACGCGTAAGACATGACGTTGTGTTGCAGCAAAGATACAACGTGAAGTGACACAACAGTCTGGGCTACACATCACTTACCAAGCACCTCACCACGCATCGGCGCCAACCGGGCGATCAAACGGTTCTGGACCGGAACCGGAACGTTCTCGGTGTCCATCGCTGCGATCAGGTTTTCGACCAGCGCATTGAAGTCGCTTGGGGTGAGGTTCTGGCCCTTGTGGGACTCGGCCATGCTGTCACCGGTGTAGCGGCAAGGACCGCCCGCTTCGACACAGAGCTGTTCGACCAGTTTGTCGCGCAAACGCACGATATTAACCTTCTTGAAGTGCTCGACAATGCGCTCATCCTTGGCGATGTTCAGCAGCATACCCTCGACGATACGCTGGATGCCGGCACGCTGACCAAGGTCCTGATAGAGGCTGTCATCCCTGGGCGGCTGCTGGGCGCAACCGGCCAGTATCGTCAGCATCAGAACAATCAGCACACGGCGCATCAGAAATTCCCCTGCACAGACAGATACGTGCCGTTCTGGTTGTCCAGCGTAGCGATTTCCCCCAATCGGGCGTAGGCCAGCACCACGGACACGTGTTTGTTGGGGAAATAACCCAGAAACACGTCGGCCCAGTCACTCTCGCCAGCAAACGACAGGTTGTCGGGTTTTTCACGGTACTCGACGCCCAGCGCCCAGCGCGGATTGAACAGCACCGCCACCGAACCTTCCTTGAGCAGGCTGCGGCTGTCACGCCGATCACCGCCAAAACCCAGCAGGCCGGTTTCGTTGGCGCGGCTGTAACGCACGCCACCGTTGACCACCACGTTGTAACCGAAGGCTGCGCCCATGAACAGCCTGCTGGCCGTCAGGTAGCCCTCGACGTCCGAATCACGCTGAGCGCCCACCAGACTGGGGATCAGAAAGTCGTTTTGATGCTTGTACTGCACGCCCAGCGAGACCTGCGGCAGGCTGTCGTAGATCAGGTCGCCGAACAGTCGCACCTTGACCCCGAACACGTCCTGACTGAGGTTGTCGTCAGGCAGACTGAGCTTGTGCTGCAGGTTGCTGATGTCGAAGCGCTGATGGGCGTAGGAAAGCTCGACGCGGTTGCCATAGGCGACCGCGAGCCCCGCTACATCCAGGTTGTAATCCGGCAGGTTCACATGCGTGGCGAAGGCCGTCGCGCCCCACTCGCCCTGCTCGCTGTAACCGGTAATCACCGCCCACGGGGTGATACCGCCACCGGCGCTGCCTTCAATGCTGGTTGCACCGCCTGTAGCGATCAACCGGCCGTTGTCACCCAGCGCAAGCGTCGGAGCAAACCCTGCCGCCCCCGCCAGCACGCAGCCCATCAACAATGAGATTTTGTAGGACATGGATCAATGCGCCATAAGACTGGGTGATGTCTGGTATGTAGCAATCCATGCCTCGAATGCACCCGCCGTCAGCGGCCGGCTAATCAGGTAACCCTGAGCCGTATCGCAGTGCCAGCGCCGCAGCAGGTCCAGACTGTGTTGGTATTCGACACCCTCGGCAACCACCTTGAGCCCCAGGTTATGGCTCATCTCGATGGTCGAGCGCACGATCACAGCGTCTTCGCTGGTCTCGTCCAGATCACGTACGAAGGACTGGTCGATTTTCAGCTCCTGCACCGGCAAGCGCTTCAAGTGCGCCAGTGACGAGTAGCCCGTGCCGAAGTCATCGATTGACAGGCTGATGCCGCAGTCGCGCAGGCGGTGCAGGACCACCAGGGCTTTTTCCGGCTCGCTCATGACCGCGCTCTCGGTGATCTCGAATACCAGTTGTTCAGCAGGCAGCCCGTACTGCTTGAGCAATTTCATGACATAACCGGCCAGGTCGTCGCCCAGCAAGTCGTCCGCGGAAATGTTGACCGATACCTGCAGCACCAGACCGCGCTGACGCCACTCGGCCAGTTGCCGTATGGCTTCCTCGATAACCCACGTTGTCAGCAGGTTGATACTGCCCGTACGCTCGGCCAGCACAATGAATTCGGCCGGCGACACATTGCCGAAGCGTGGGTGAGTCCAGCGCAACAGGGCTTCAGCCTGACGAACATAGCCTTGGCGAATATCCAGTTTGGGTTGGTAATGGAGCATTAGCTCGCCATTCTGCGGAGCCTTGCGCAGGTCGCGGATCAGACATATCTGGCGCTGGTGAGCAACATCACGCCCGTCCTGGTAGATCTGCAGACGACCGGGCAGGAAGGTTGCGTCCTTGCGTGCAATCGCCGCACGGTTGACCAGTTCCTGGGCCGAATCACCGTGTTCCGGATAAACCGTGATGCCGATGCAGCATTCGAGCGCGTAGTCATGGTTGTCGATACGCTGCGGCTCGCTGAGCAAGCGTTGCAAGGCATCGGCAATACCGACTGCGCCGTCGCTGGCCGTGTTGTCCAGCAACAGCAAAAATTCGTTGGCGCTCAGGCGTGCCACGGTATCGCCAGCACGCGAGTTGCTCTGCAAGCGCTGACCGACCTGACGCAATAGTTGATCAACGCCCTCTGCATTCGAACTCTCGCTGATCGTTTTAAGGTTCTCGATGCCCATGTACAGCAATGCCACCGGGCGATCTGCCGCAATCGAACTGCCCAGACGCTCCATCACCAACGCTCGATTGGGCAGCCCGGTCAGGTTGTCGTGCAGCGCGTTGTGCGCCAACTGCCCTTCACGCACGGCGATGCCGTGCTGCATGGTGTTGATCGCGTCGGCGAGCATGCCCAACTCGTCGCTGCGGGCCATCGTGACCGGCGTTTCATAGTCGCCATCACCGATGCGTTTGGCAGCAGTCGCCAGTGCGCGTACCGGCAGCGAGACACTTCGAGCCAGCGCCAGCGTGCCGATCAGCGACGCCAGCAAGGCGGCCATGGAAATCCAGAAAATCTTTTCATCCAGCGGCGCAAACGCTTGATAGGCCTTGTCCAGCGGGCTTTGCAGCAGCGCGATCACTTGTCCGTCACCGCCATTGTCGCTTTTGGCAAGCATCAGCGTCTGACTGAGGAAGTTAAGGTTCGATTGCTCGGTGAGCAGCATCTGCCCTTCTGAAGAACTGCGCATCAGTTCGACCAGACCCGCATGCATGGCTGGCGGCTGGGTACTGATCAAATCGCCGGACTGACCGTTTTCCACCGTGAGAAAAGACACTTCCAGCCCGCTGAGCGAACGCAGCTCTTCGGCAATATCGCTGTCGATGGTAAAGCCCATGACCACACGGCCAATGGGCAGCGGTGCCAGAACGGTACTTTCTACCAGCAGGTGGGGTGTTCCACCGCCAGGGACGATAAGCACTGACTGACCGGAACGCTTGGCGCCCCGCAGCGCCTGGTCGTAGATAAACCTCGAACCTTCGGGCACCTGGGTTTCAGTGCTGGCAATCACCACGCCATCCATGCCCAGCAGGAACATGTCGCTGGCGTTGATGCGTTTGCCGTGGTTGAGCAGCACCGAACGAATGGTCGACGAGTCGGCACTCGCCACTGCATCGCGAAAGCCGAAGTCGGCCGAGAGCAATTGCACAGCGTCCCGCAGGCGCTTGCCACGCAAATCGATCAGGCGCTCGAACACCCGGCTACCCACTTCCAGTTGCGCCTGGGCCTGGGTACGTACTGCATCGCCGGTTGCAACCTTGACCGCGAGAAAGACTGCACCCACCACAATCAGCAACAGGGCAATCAGGACCCCTGCGATACGCGCCTGAAAGCTGACCTTAAACTTCATTCATGTGCGGCCTTGTGAAAAGCATCACCGAAGCCACCGGGTGCGGGTTTGACAGGTTTATCTTCGTTTTTCACTTCGACCGCCAGATTGAAGCGCTGCGACAGGCCCGCTGCGGGCACATCGAACTCGCCACCCGACACTGGCTGCATGTCTTCTATTTGTGGGTGCCAGAGCGTGGCGGCGTAGTGTCCGACGGGCACCTGTTCAAATTTAAGCACGCCGTTGCTGTCCGTCACACCAAACCACGGCTCGTTGGTCACGTAGATATAGCCGACCATCCAGTCATGGATGTTGCAGCCCAGCACCACAACGCCGGGTTTGTCGAACAGCAGCGGGTCCGAGGGCGTGCCCTCGTAAAGGCGCAATTCAAAGCGTTTGGCCTGAGAAAAGGAGTAAACCTGGTGGCGAATGTTGTCGCTGTTGGGGAATTTGACTTCAGTACCGACGTGAACAGCCAACACATGCGGCGCAAATTCCTGCTCACGCTGGTCCATGGAGGCGGTCAGCGCTACGGCTGAACCGGGAGGCCCCTTGAGCGTCACGACCGCGGCCGCGAGGGGCTGGCCCTGCTTGTCGAACAGCTGCGCGGTGAAGGTGGCTGCCGATGCAGTCGCGGCCAACGCCATCCAAAGTCCAGCCACTAATGCCGAGATCAATACGTTGGTCATACCGGATTCAACCCATAACGGCGGTGCCGCAAATAAATAAGTCAGCTCTGATCAGCAGTAGCTGGCCTCACAGCGATGAAATAGCAGTTTTAAAACCACTTTACAGACTATCGACCAAGACTATTGAAACCTGAGGGTTGTCGCCCCATCTAACAAGCATGTTCAACTTCTCAGGTGCCCCATGAGCGACCAGCAGACAGACTCGCCAGATTTGCCCAATGACGCAGACGAGCACGAAGTGTCTCTGAGTTCCGACAGCACCTCACTTGCCTTGCCCGGCCAGAACCTGCCTGACAAGGTTTACATCATCCCCATCCACAATCGTCCGTTCTTCCCGGCGCAGGTTTTGCCGGTCATCGTCAACGAAGAACCGTGGGCAGAAACGCTGGAGCTGGTCAGCAAGTCCGAGCACCACTCGCTGGCGCTGTTTTTCATGGACACCCCGCAGGAAGATCCACGCCACTTCAAGACCGATGCGCTCCCCGAGTATGGCACTTTGGTCAAGGTTCACCACGCCAGCCGTGAAAATGGCCGGTTACAGTTTGTCGCACAGGGGCTGAGCCGCGTGCGCATCCGCACCTGGCTCAAGCATCATCGCCCGCCTTATCTGGTGGAAGTCGAGTACCCGCAGCAGCCCAATGACCCGACCGACGAAGTGAAGGCCTACGGCATGGCCTTGATCAATGCGATCAAGGAGCTGTTGCCACTCAACCCGCTGTACAGCGAAGAGTTGAAGAATTACCTCAACCGCTTCAGCCCCAACGACCCTTCGCCACTCACCGACTTCGCTGCGGCCCTGACCTCCGCCACCGGCGTCGAACTGCAGGAAGTGCTCGACTGTGTGCCGATGCTCAGGCGCATGGAGAAAGTCCTGCCGATGCTGCGCAAGGAAGTCGAAGTCGCACGTTTGCAAAAAGAGATCTCTGCCGAGGTGAACCGCAAGATCGGCGAGCATCAGCGTCAGTTCTTCCTTAAAGAACAGCTCAAGGTCATTCAGCAGGAGCTGGGGCTGAGCAAGGACGACCGCAGCGCCGACATCGAGCAGTTCGAGCAGCGCCTGGAAGGCAAGACCCTGCCGCCACAGGCGCGCAAGAAGTTCGACGAGGAGATCAACAAACTCAAGGTGCTGGAAACCGGCTCGCCGGAATACGCCGTGACGCGTAACTATCTGGACTGGACCAGTTCGTTGCCGTGGGGTGTCTACGGCGCTGACAAGCTGGACCTCAAGCACGCCCGTAAAGTGCTGGATCAGCATCATGCCGGGCTGGATGACATCAAGGCGCGGATTCTCGAATTTCTCGCCGTGGGTGCGTACAAGGGCGAGATCAGCGGGTCGATTGTCTTGCTGGTAGGTCCGCCGGGCGTGGGCAAGACCAGCGTCGGGCGTTCGATTGCCGAATCACTGGGGCGGCCGTTCTACCGCCTGAGTGTGGGGGGCATGCGCGACGAGGCCGAAATCAAGGGCCACCGCCGCACGTACATCGGCGCCCAGCCGGGCAAGCTGGTGCAGGCGCTCAAAGATGTCGAGGTGATGAACCCGGTCATCATGCTCGATGAAATCGACAAGATGGGCCAAAGCTATCAGGGCGACCCGGCGTCTGCGCTGCTGGAAACCCTGGACCCGGAACAGAACGTCGAATTCCTCGATCATTACCTGGACCTGCGCCTGGACCTCTCCAAAGTCCTGTTCGTGTGCACCGCCAACACCCTGGACTCGATCCCTGGCCCGCTGTTGGACCGGATGGAAGTGATTCGTCTGTCGGGCTACATCACCGAAGAAAAGCTGGCGATTGCCAAGCGTCACCTGTGGCCCAAGCAGTTGGCCAAAGCCGGCGTTGCCAAGAGCAAGCTGAGCATCAGTGACACGGCCCTGCGCGCGGTCATCGAAGGCTATGCACGGGAAGCCGGTGTGCGGCATCTGGAAAAACAACTGGGCAAGCTGGTGCGCAAAGCGGTCGTCAAACTGCTCGATGCGCCGGATTCGGTCATCAAGATCGGGCCGAAAGACCTTGAAGCATCGCTGGGCATGCCGGTGTTCCGCAGTGAACAAGTGCTGTCGGGCACGGGGGTGATTACTGGCCTGGCCTGGACCAGCATGGGCGGCGCTACGCTGCCGATCGAGGCGACGCGTATCCACACCCTGAACCGGGGCTTCAAACTGACCGGGCAGTTGGGCGATGTGATGAAAGAGTCGGCGGAAATCGCCTACAGCTACGTCAGCGCCAACCTGTCGAAGTTTGGTGGCGACGCGAAGTTCTTCGACGAGGCCTTTGTGCACGTCCACGTTCCCGAGGGCGCCACCCCGAAGGATGGCCCGAGTGCGGGCGTGACCATGGCCAGTGCCTTGCTGTCTCTGGCGCGCAATCAGCCGCCGAAAAAAGGCGTGGCCATGACCGGCGAGCTGACCCTGACCGGGCACGTCCTGCCGATTGGTGGGGTACGCGAAAAAGTCATTGCAGCGCGCCGGCAGAAGATCCACGAACTGATTCTTCCAGAGCCTAACCGTGGCAACTTTGAAGAGCTGCCGGATTACCTCAAAGAAGGCATCACCGTGCATTTTGCCAAGCGCTTTGCCGATGTGGTGAAGGTGTTGTTTTAAAGATTGAGCGGGGGCAAGTCGCATACCGACTCTCGCTCCCGCGCTCATCGTAATGCACAAATGTAACTGACTATCGTGCCGATGCTCCGCGTCGGCACTCCGCTATGGACGCTCTGCGTCCGATCCTGAGCGGTATACCTGCCGCACTCCCCCCTAAAACCCTGATCGGTTATCCTTGCGCCTCGTCTCGCAAAACCGGAACTTGCCATGCCCCCTGTTCGTTTTCTTGCACCGTTGAGCCTTGCGCTGCTGACGGCGTGTGCGCAAACGCCCAAGAACATCGTTTCGATCGACACGCAAAGCGACTGCCCGCTGGCCCTCAAAACCGGTCAGACGCTGATCCTCACGCTGCCCAGCAACCCGACGACCGGCTTTCGCTGGCTGACCCAGAACCCGGCGCAAAGTATCCTGCGCAGCCTTGGGCCGGAGGTGTACGCCAACGCCGAGAGCAAGGAGATGGTCGGCAACGGTGGGCAGTCGGTCTGGCGCTACAAGGCAACTGACGCAGGGACCGGGCGACTGGTGATGACCTACCAGCAGCCGTGGGCTCCGGAGGTGCCGCCGGAGCAGACCTTCGAGTGCGCAATCACGGTGAACTGACTGTTTGCGCGCGGCTTGTCCGAAGGCGCGCGCTGCACCATGCATCCCGTCGACAACTTGGCTAGAATGCCCGCCTTTCAAAGCCTTCGCCGGAACCGCCGTGAGCAAAGAACCCGACCGCCTTTTCGCCCAGCCCTTGCCCCAGGTGCCTGACTTCGCCTTCAACGAAGACGTGGTGCGGGTTTTTCCGGACATGATCAAGCGCTCGGTGCCCGGCTACCCGGCGATTGTCGAAAACCTCGGCGTGCTCGCCGCGCAATTTGCCCAGCCCGACACCGTTTTGTATGACCTTGGCTGCTCACTGGGCGCGGTGACTCAGGCCCTGCGCCGCCATGTACGCAGCGACGGCTGTGAAGTCATTGCAATCGATAACTCCACTGCTATGGTCGAGCGCTGCCGTGAATACCTCAATGCGCAGAATTCCATGTTTCAGGAGTTGTTGCCGGTGCAGGTCATTGAAGGTGACATTCTGGCGTTGGCGTTCAAGCCCGCCTCAGTGGTTGCGCTGAATTTCACCCTGCAGTTTGTCGCGCCCGAACAACGCCTGGCCCTGCTTGGCCGCATTCGCGGTGCGCTGGTGCCGGGCGGCGCACTCATATTGTCGGAGAAGCTACGGTTCAATGACGAGCAGGAGCACGCGCTGCTGACCGATCTGCACATCGCTTTCAAGCGCGCCAACGGCTACAGCGATCTGGAAATTGCCCAGAAACGCAGCGCCATCGAAAACGTCATGAAACCCGACAGCCTTGAAGAACACCGCCAACGCCTGCTCGCCGCCGGTTTTTCCAAGGTGGTGCCCTGGTTCCAGTGCCTTAACTTTGCCTCGTTGATTGCCCTGCCATGATTGATCTCGCACCTCTTGTCCGTCGTCTGGCGGGCACCCCTCTGGCTGAATGGGCCAATGGCCTGCAAGCACAACTCGACACCAAGATGAGCAAAGGCCACGGCGATCTGCAACGCTGGCAAAGCGCGCTGGACGCCCTGCCGGCCCTGCAACCCGAGAAGGTCGATCTGACTGACAGCTTTACTCTGGAAACCGAGTGCGACGGCGAAACCCGTACTGTACTGCGCAAGGCGTTGCTCGGTTTATCGCCGTGGCGCAAGGGGCCGTTCAATGTGTTCGGTGTGCACATCGACACCGAATGGCGCTCGGACTGGAAGTGGTCACGGGTGTCACCGCACCTCGACTTGAAGGGCAAGCGTGTTCTGGATGTGGGCTGCGGCAATGGCTATTACCAGTGGCGCATGCTCGGTGCCGGGGCGGACAGCGTGATTGGTGTGGACCCCAACTGGCTGTTCTTCTGCCAGTTCCAGGCCATGCAACGCTACCTGCCCGACCTGCCCGCCTGGCACCTGCCGTTCGCACTTGAAGACTTGCCCGCCAACCTGGAAGGTTTCGACACGGTATTTTCCATGGGCGTGCTGTATCACCGCAAATCGCCCATTGACCATTTGCTGGCGTTGAAAGACTGCCTGGTCAAAGGGGGCGAGCTGGTGATGGAAACGCTGGTGATTCCTGGCGATGTGCATCAGGTGCTGGTGCCGGAAGACCGTTATGCGCAAATGCGCAACGTGTGGTTCCTGCCCTCAGTGCCGGCGCTGGAGCTATGGATGCGCCGCGCAGGCTTCACCGATGTGCGCTGTGTTGATGTGAGCCACACGACGGTCGAAGAACAGCGCAGCACCGAGTGGATGCGCTTTCAGTCACTGGGCGACTACCTGGACCCTAACGATCACAGCAAGACGGTCGAAGGACTGCCAGCGCCAATGCGTGCGGTGATTGTGGGGCGTAAACCTTGATAGATGGCTTATCGCGCGGCAGCAACGATCAGCGCCTTCATCTCTGCCACCGCCGCCTTGAAGCCGACGAACAGTGCATGGGCCACCAGCGCGTGGCCGATGTTCAGTTCGTTGATGCCCTTGATCGCAGCCACTGCCTCGACGTTGTGGTAGTGCAGGCCATGACCAGCGTTGACGATCAGGCCCTGCGCGAGACCAAACGCTACGCCGTCGGCAACCCGCTGCAGTTCTTCGGCGACCTCGGTCGGGGTCTGGGCATCGGCATAGCGACCGGTGTGCAGTTCGACGGCCGGTGCGCCGACACGTTTTGATGCAGCAATCTGGCGCTCATCGGCATCGATGAACAGCGACACCTCGCAACCGATTTTCGCCAGCCGCTCGACGGCGGCCTTGATCCGCGCCTCCTGCCCGGCAACATCCAGACCGCCTTCCGTGGTCAGTTCCTGACGCGTCTCCGGCACCAGGCAGATATGTGCAGGCCGAATACGCTCGGCAAACGCGAGCATTTCTTCGGTCACGCCCATCTCGAAATTCATGCGCGTCTGCAGCACGTCCTTGAGCAGCAGAACGTCACGCTCCTGAATATGCCGACGGTCTTCACGCAAGTGCACGGTAATGCCATCAGCGCCCGCCTCTTCGGCATCCAGCGCGGCCTTGACCGGGTCCGGGTAACGCGTGCCGCGGGCCTGACGCAAAGTGGCCACGTGATCGATGTTCACGCCAAGAAGGATGCGAGTGCTTTGGGTCACGGCTGTCTCCAGAAAAGTGTACAGACTGATGTTTTATCGGGGCTGTGAAGCATAAGGCCTGATTACGGCTTGCGAAACAGTTCACGGCTGACTAACGGGCGACCGCCCAGGTGCACCGCCAGCGCCTGACGCATCAGGCGCTTGGCCGCCGACAACGCACCGGGAACGCTCCAGTCGGCGTCGGACATGGCCAGCAGCTCTGCGCCCTGAAAAAGGCCAGGCTGCAGCAGGTAGACCCGTTCAAGCCCGGCATCCACTTGTAGACGGTACATGCCATCAACCGCCAGCGGTTCACCGTTGATATCAGCGTCCATTGCAAAGCCGTAGCCCAGGTCGTCGAGCAAGCGCCATTCAAACGAACGCAACAGCGGTTCCAGCGGACGACCCAGCGCGAGGGCCAGCAAGGTGGCGGCGTAGTGTTCGAATACGGCGGGATGCGGGTCTTCGGCGGGCAGCAGGCGAATCAGCAGTTCGTTGAGGTACATGCCGCTGAACAGTGCTTCACCGGTCATCCAGGTGGCGACCCCTGCGCTCTCCATACGACCGACGTTTTTCAGTTCGCCACGCCCGCGAAACTCGACTTCCAGCGGCACGAACGGCCGCGCCAGCGAACCGGCCTTGCCCTTGGCGCTGCGCAGCACCGCACGCAGGCGGCCCTGAGGCGTGAGGAAATCGACCAGCGCGCTGTTTTCACGATACGCACGGCTGTGGAGCACATAAGCAGGTTGGCCGGTGGGCGTGCTCATCAGGCGGGCTCGTAAGAGAAAGGCTCGCCCGACCGGAGAATGGTCGGGCGAAGGGGCAGCTTAAAGGTCGCCGTAACCCAGCGAGCGCAGTGCCCGCTCGTCATCGGACCAGCCACCCTTGACCTTGACCCACAGGTTGAGCATGACCTTGGAGTCAAACAGCACTTCCATGTCGCGACGTGCATCACTGCCGATGCGTTTGATGCGATCGCCCTTGTCGCCAATGATGATCTTCTTCTGCCCATCACGCTCGACGAGGATCAGCGCGTGGATGTGCAGGGTACGGCCCTGCTGCTTGAACTCTTCGATCTCGACGGTGATCTGGTACGGAAGCTCGGCGCCCAACTGGCGCATGATTTTCTCGCGAACCAGCTCGGCAGCCAGAAAACGGCTGCTTCGGTCGGTAATCTGGTCTTCCGGGAAGAAGTGATCATTCTCCGGCAGATGAGAGGCGATGAGGCTTTCCAGCGCTTCAAGGTTGTGCCCGTGCTGCGCAGAAATCGGCACGATGGACGCATTCGGCAGTTGGCCTTGCAGCCACTCCAGATGCGGCATCAGGTCACTCTTGTCTTCGATGCGGTCGGTCTTGTTGATCGCCAGAATGACCGGGCCCTGCACGTATTGAACGCGCTCCAGAACCATCTGGTCTTCGTCGGTCCAGCGGGTGCGGTCTACCACGAAAATCACCACGTCGACGTCTTTCAACGCGGCCGATGCAGTCTTGTTCATGTAGCGATTGAGCGCTTTCTCGCCATTTTTGTGCATGCCGGGGGTATCGACGTAGATCGCCTGCACGGTGCCCTCGGTCTTGATGCCCAGCATGTTGTGGCGAGTGGTCTGCGGCTTGCGCGAGGTGATCGCCAGCTTCTGACCCAGAATATGGTTGAGCAGCGTGGACTTGCCTACGTTAGGACGGCCGACGATGGCAACATAGCCACAGCGGGTTGCAGTTGTATCATTCATGACCGTTCTCCACGCCCAGGGCGATGAGTGCTGCTGCGGCGGCTACCTGTTCGGCAATCCGGCGGCTGACACCCTGTCCTCGGCTCTTTTCATTCAATAGGTTGATCTCGCATTCGACGAAAAACGTCCGGCAATGCGGCTCGCCCTGGATATCCACCACTTCGTAGCGCGGCAGGTCGCAGGCCCGCGACTGGAGAAATTCCTGCAGTCGGGTCTTGGGGTCCTTGTTGGTGTCCACCAGCGTCAGGCTGTCGAACTCGGTCGTCAGCCAGGCCAGCACACGCTCGCGCGCCGCTTCCATGCCTGCATCGAGGTAGATCGCTCCGATCAGCGCCTCAAGGGCGTCAGCCAGAATGGACTCGCGACGGAAGCCACCGCTTTTCAGCTCGCCGGAGCCCAGGCGCAGGTACTCGCCCAGATCAAAGCCACGCGCCAGCAACGCCAGGGTTTCGCCCTTGACCAGCCGCGCTCGCAAACGGGACAACTGACCTTCGCGGGCCTGAGGGAAGCGCTCGAACAACGCTTCGCCCGCCACGAAATTGAGGATGGCATCACCTAGAAACTCCAGACGCTCGTTGTTGCGACCGGCAAAACTGCGGTGGGTCAGGGCCAGGATCATCAGTTCCTGATCCTTGAAGGTGTAGCCGAGCTGACGCTCAAGGCGGCTCAGGGATACGCTCACGGTTTACCCACACTCAATTGCTTGTCGAACTTCATTACCAGATCGATATTCTGGAACCACGGTTCACGCTGCTCATAGTTCAAATGAGCTTTGAACGCATTGTTCTCCACTGTCACTTTCAACGCCTTGTCCAAATCTATATCCCGAATATTGTTGACCTGCATGTTCTTGCCGACGTAACCGTAAAAATCGTTGACCGTGGTAATGTCCAGGGCCTGATTATTGTCAGCCGCTTCGATGATTTTCTTCATCGTCATGTAGTCGAGGTAATGCGGGACAAGCTTGAAGGCCGTGCTCGTCGCAAACGCGACCAGCGCCAGCACCAACAGCCATCCCACAAACGAAAAACCTTTTTGAGAAGTAGAGAACGTCATGTTCGACTTCGACCTCAAGAATAGACCGCCTGCCCGACCGGGCCGACTCATCGTTCAGAGGCGTTTCCAGTCAGCCCAAATGACATACGGCGCTGCCCCAGGCAGCGCCGCATCGATTACTTGATCAACCCTACGCGTGCAAAATTAGGGAAGTGACTCAATTTCGGCTCCGGCCAGCTCATCCAGACAGCGAAGGCCTTGCCGACGATGTTCTTGTCCGGAACCATGCCCAGCTCGTCCTTGGGAATGTTGGGATCATCCCAGTAACGGCTGTCATTGGAGTTGTCGCGGTTGTCGCCCATCATGAAGTAGTGCGCAGCCGGGACGGTCCATTCGCTGTCAGGCGGCGCACGGTAACGGCTCATTTCCTGACGGATCTGGTGTTCCACGGTGCCCAGTTGCTCTTCGTACAGCTCTGCACTGCCCAGTGTGCCGGGTTCGGTGCCGATCAGTTTCTTGGCCACCAGCTCGCCATTGATGAACAACCGCTTGTCGCTGGTGTAGCGGATGCGATCACCCGGCAGACCGACCACACGCTTGATGTAGTTGACGCTCGGGTCGCTTGGGTAGCGGAACACCATTACATCGCCACGCTGCGGATCACCGAGCTCGATGACTTTCTGGTCCAGTACCGGCAGGCGGATGCCATACGAGAACTTGTTGACCAGAATGAAATCGCCCACGTCCAGCGTCGGTTTCATGGAGCCCGAAGGGATCTGGAATGGCTCTACCAGAAACGATCGAAGCACCAGCACGATGAACAGCACCGGGAAGAACGACTTGCCGTATTCAACCAGCAACGGCTCCTTGTTCAAGCGCTCGACGACAGCAATGTCAGGTTCTCCGACGCTACCCTGATAGTTGGAAATGGCAACCCGGCGACGCGGCGCCAGGAAGACCAGATCAATCAGTGCAAGCACGCCACAGACGAAGACAGCGATGACCAACAACAGCGGGAAATTTAGTGACATAGGACCTGACTATTCCAACCTGAGCACGGCAAGGAAGGCTTCCTGTGGAATTTCCACGTTGCCGACCTGCTTCATGCGTTTCTTACCGGCCTTTTGCTTTTCCAGCAATTTACGCTTGCGGCTGACGTCGCCGCCGTAGCATTTGGCCAATACGTTCTTTCTAAGCGCCTTGACGGTTGTCCGGGCAACAATCTGACCACCGATGGCAGCCTGAATTGCAACGTCGAACATCTGTCGAGGGATCAGCTCTTTCATCTTCTCGGTCAACGCACGGCCTTTGTAGTGCGCGTTGTCGCGGTGAACGATCAACGCCAGGGCATCGACCTTCTCGCCGTTGATCAGAACGTCGAGCTTGACCAGGTTGGCAGACTGGTAACGATCAAAATGGTAATCCAGGGAAGCGTAACCGCGGCTGACCGATTTGAGACGGTCGAAGAAGTCGAGGACCACTTCGTTCATCGGCAAATCGTAGCTCACTTGCACCTGAGTACCGAGGAACAGCATGTCGTGCTGGACGCCACGCTTTTCAATGCACAACGTAATGACGTTGCCCAGGTGCTCCTGCGGCACAAGAATATTTGCCCGGACGATGGGCTCGCGCATATCTTCGATGGCCGACAGGTCAGGCAGCTTGGACGGGTTGTCGACGTAGATCGTCTCACCGGTCTTGAGCAGCAACTCGAAGATTACGGTTGGCGCAGTGGTGATCAGGTCGAGGTTGTACTCGCGCTCCAGGCGCTCCTGGATGATCTCCATGTGCAGCATGCCGAGGAAGCCGCAACGGAAGCCGAAGCCCAGTGCGTCGGAGCTTTCCGGCGAATACTGCAGGGAAGAGTCGTTCAGCGTCAGCTTCTGCAGCGCTTCACGGAAGTCTTCGAAATCGTCGGAGCTGACCGGGAACAGGCCGGCGTAAACCTGCGGCTGGATACGCTTGAAGCCTGGCAGCACGTCTACGTCGGGTGTAGTGCTCAGGGTCAGGGTGTCGCCGACCGGCGCACCGTGAATGTCTTTGATGCCGGCGATGATGAAGCCTACTTCGCCCGCTTTCAGATCGACGGTTGCAGAGTGCTTGGGGTTGAACACGCCCACGCTGTCGACCAGATGAAGCTTGCCGGTGGACTTGACGAGGATTTTGTCACCCTTTTTGACCCGGCCGTGACGCACACGTACCAGCGACACGACGCCCAGGTAGTTGTCGAACCAGGAGTCGATGATCAACGCTTGCAGCGGCGCTTCGATGTCGCCGGTCGGTGGCGGGATGGTCGCTACCAGACGCTCGAGCACTTCATCTACGCCCATGCCGCTCTTGGCGCTGCACGCCACGGCATCGGTGGCGTCGATGCCGATGATTTTTTCGATTTCTTCCTTGACGCGGTCCGGATCGGCCTGCGGCAAGTCCATCTTGTTCAGCACCGGCATGACCTCAAGGCCCTGCTCGATGGCGGTGTAGCAGTTGGCAACCGACTGCGCCTCTACACCCTGACCGGCATCGACGACCAGCAACGCACCTTCGCACGCAGCCAGGGAACGGCTGACTTCGTAGGTGAAGTCCACGTGCCCCGGCGTGTCGATGAAGTTCAGTTGGTAGGTGATACCGTCTTTGGCCTTGTAATACAGGGTAACGCTATGGGCCTTGATGGTGATCCCGCGCTCGCGCTCGAGGTCCATGGAGTCGAGCACCTGCGCTTCCATTTCGCGCTCGGACAGGCCGCCGCACATTTGAATGAAGCGGTCGGCCAGCGTCGACTTGCCATGGTCAATGTGGGCGATGATGGAGAAATTGCGGATATGACTCAAATCACTCACGGATCAACACTCAAAAAGGTTGCAGGCAGATTGCCCGCCGAAAAATAGCCGGGAATTGTACCTGAACTAAGCAAGAGGCGTCACGCTTACAGGCACCCGGATCGGCGCACGGCAAACAAACAGCCACAAAAAAGGGTGGCCATGGCCACCCTTCCCGATCAAACCTGCCTGTTATTCCGACAGTTTGAAGGTAATGAAGGTCGCTCGGCCCTGACGCAGTACGCGCATCGAGACAGAACGGTCCTTGGGCAGGCTTTTCGCCACATCAGTGAATTGCTTCCCGGACGTGATCGCCTGATTGTTCAGGTGAGTGATGACATCACCCGGCTGCAAACCGATCAGCGATGCAGGACCATCAGTGACTTCCTTGATGGCCACGCCACCCTTGATGTCCAGCGTCTTCTTCTGCTCGGCGGTCAGCTCGATCACCGAAACGCCCAGACGGTTGCTGCTGCGCTCGGCACTGGCGCCTGCAGCACCGCCCATTTCCAGGCCTTCATCCGGCAGCGCGCCGACAGTGACGGTCAGTTTCTGACGCTTGCCATCACGAATCACTTCAAGCTCGGCCTTGCTGCCGTCCTTGAGGTTGCCGATCAGGTGTGGCAGGTCAGCCGACATGACGACTGGCTGGCCGTTGGCACTGAGAATAACGTCACCGACCTGCAAACCACCCTTGGCCGCCGGACCATCTTCAAGCACCTGTGCAACCAGTGCACCGGCGGGCTTGTCCAGACCGAACGACTCCGCCAGGTCCTTGTTCACTTCCTGAATAACCACGCCCAACCAGCCGCGGCTGACTTTGCCACTGGCCTTGAGCTGGTTGGCAACGTCCATGGCGACATCGATCGGAATGGCGAACGACAGGCCCATGAAGCCGCCCGAGCGGGTGAAGATCTGCGAGTTGATCCCGACCACTTCGCCCGCCATGTTGAACAGCGGACCGCCCGAGTTACCCGGGTTGATCGCTACGTCGGTCTGAATGAACGGCACATAGGTGTCATTGGGCAGACTGCGGCCCTTTGCGCTGACGATACCTTTGGTCACCGAATGATCGAAACCGAACGGCGAACCGATCGCCAAGACCCACTCGCCCACTTTGAGCGTGTTGGAATTACCCAGCTTGGCGGTCGGCAGGTCCTTGCCTTCGATTTTCAGCACGGCGACATCGGTGCGCGGGTCGGTGCCGATCAGCTTGGCTTTCAATTCGCTGCGGTCAGAGAGGCGCACGAGAATTTCGTCGGCACCGTCGATCACATGGTTGTTGGTCAGCACATAGCCATCGGGGGAGATGATAAAGCCCGAACCCAACGACTGAGCCTCGCGCTGGCGATCACCCTTGCCGGCTCCTGGTGCGCGCGAACCTGGTGGCATGCTGCGCTCGAGAAATTCGCGCAACATCGGCGGCAAGCCTTCCAGATCAGGCATCTGCTTGTTGGCAACGGCGCGATCCGGCAGTTTCTGCCGTGTACTGATGTTCACTACCGCAGGCGAGGCCTGCTCGACCAGCCCGGTAAAGTCCGGCAGGTTTTCTGCCTGGGCTGTAGCGACCTGGCCGAGCATCAGCACGGCGGCGATCAATGAAAAGTAGGATTTCATGCGTGGTGTCGACATATGGCTCCCGTTCGTAACGAGCAAAATTAAGCAGTACAAAGCAACTGACTCAAAGACCCCGAGCAGCGATGCTCATCCCTGGATCAGCTATGTGGCCTTAAAAACGACAAAAGGCCAGAGCTGCGAGGCTATGACCTATAGAAAAAAAACAGGCTTTTTGCAACGTTCAAACCTCACCAAACATTTCAGCGTCTCAGCGCGAGGCCAGATTGACTGCAGTCTGGCGACTCATCGAACCCTTGATGAAAACTTCTACATCAAGGGCGTTCTGGTGATTTCGGGTGCTTACTTCTTCACTGGAGTTTCATCGTTACGCATGGACAATGCAATACGCTCAGCCGTGCCCATCGGCACCTCTCCCACGACTGTCACCATCATGTCGCCCTGAGGCGTGGTAAGACGACGCGAGACCGCCACGGTAGGACCCAGCTGGGTTCGGATGTCTGATGAAGATGCGCCTTTCACTGCTTCGACAAAGACTGAAAATTGCGCCAGACCGTCACCGTACATCAACCGGGTAACCGACGATTGCGTGGCGGGATCCTTACGGACGCTGCTGCTACTGACTTCGAAACCCGGAGGCAGCCAGTCAGAGTGCCATGCCACAGGCGTAGAAGGCTCAGGTTTAGGCTTCGCGACCGTGACGGGTTTGCAGTCAGCACCCGCCTTGAGCATCTGCTCGGACAGGACACTGGACGTGTCAAGATCGGTAAACTGAAAACGTTCGAGCAATTGGCCTCTTTCACTCAACAACAGTGACTTGAGCAATAACCCGGTTTCATTATCGAGATGCAGCTCGAGGCCATATCGATGCTGGTCTTTTGGCGACAACGCAACAATGGTTGTCGGGCGACCAGCCACTCTGGATTTGCCGACGGTTTTAATGTCGTACCAAGCGGAAAGTCTTTTGAGATCGAAGGCACGCGGAGCAGCAACAGCCGGGCTGGTAACACCCGCTTCGAGCGTGCCACTGACACACTGGGTGAGCCCACCCAGCCTTACAGCTTCCTGTGCAGAACCATCAAGCTGCAACAAACGCTCTTGAATAGTGCCATCCGCGACGCGGTGCCAGATCCGATGGGTAGAGAAACTACCGTTGCGTTCGTAAACAAAGGTGCCTTGATAGCTTTGCTGCTGATCAACCTTCGCAAGACGGTTTATAGCGTCTTGTGCATCATCAGCCTGAACCGGGAGGGCAAGCCATCCGCCAAGCAGTAATGGCAGTAGAGGGACGGCTCGCATGATCCTCCTTAACGGTTTTCCAGGCTCGCAGCACGGGCATACGGCAACGCGCTTTCGGTGCCTTTCAGGGCAGCTTCCTGTGCGTGCTGACGCAGGTAACCGGGCAGACGCTGATCACCTTGACCGGCACCCTGCAACACACCATTAGCCATAGGACCTGGCGCTTGCTCGGCGCTTTCAGTGTAACCAGCCAGTACAGCGGGACCTTTCACTTGCGGAACCGTGAGGTTCGCAGGCTGCTGTGTCTGCTGTGCCAATTGCGCACCAGCGATGTCATCCTGGTTGTACAGGCGGACACCAGCCAGAACGGCAACGGTAACCGACGCTGCTACAGCCAGACGACCCAGCGTACGCCAAGGACCGCGTGCGGCCTTGAGCGGGCTTACTTCATCGGCAATTGCGGCAGATACTGCGGCCGAAATATCCAAATGAGGAATCAGCAGCTCTTTGTGCATGGCTGCGCGAGCAACCTGGTAACGCGACCAGGTGGCACGGGTGTCGGCATCGTCAATGGCATTTAATACCCGACGTAATTCCAGCTCGTCCGCTTCGTTATCCAGTACCGCGGACAGCGATTCCTGCAGGGCTTCACGACTCATGGCGGGTTCCTCTCTTGGGCTATCGCCGCTGTCTCAGGATTCCTGCAACAACGGCTGCAGGGCTTTATCGATGGCTTCCCGAGCGCGAAAGATTCGAGAGCGCACGGTACCAACAGGACACTGCATGACGCTCGCAATGTCTTCGTAACTCAGACCGTCGAATTCACGTAAAGTTAGTGCCGTACGTAAATCTTCCGGGAGAAGCTGGATGGTCCGATGGACGGTGCCCTCGATCTCATCCCTCAGCAATGCACGTTCCGGCGACTCGATGTCCTTGAGGCCGTGATCGCCATCGTAGAACTCCGCGTCTTCAGACCTGACATCGCTATCTGGCGGTCGCCGACCTCGCGATACCAAATAGTTTTTCGCCGTGTTGATGGCGATGCGGTACAGCCATGTATAAAAAGCACTGTCGCCGCGAAAGTTTCCGAGTGCACGGTAAGCCTTGATAAAAGCTTCCTGTGCAACGTCTTGAGCCTCATGGGTGTCGTGCACGAACCGCACGATCAACCCTAGAATTTTGTGCTGATATTTCAGCACCAGCAGATCAAATGCTCTTGTATCGCCGCGCTGTACGCGCTCGACAAGCGCCTGATCCTCTTCCTGGGTTAGCATGAACACTCCTCATTAAGCATGAAGGAGTGTTGCAACTGACATTGTTCAGGCTTGCAAACATAGACTCGGGCTTTTCGCAAAAGTTCTCCCCCTTCAAGCAAGTTTCCTGCAGGCCGTCTTGAAAGCCTGCACGAAAAACGCAGCTCGACACGGTCGGCTGCGCGAATAGTCTTGTCGCCAGTCTCGCAGTTGATGATCACTTATCTAACCCTGCGAAAACGACGCTGTTCCTGTATAGGCAACCTGCTATTGAGCCCGGTTCTTATCAAAAAGTTCCATTGACACAATTACAGGTGTGAGCCGCAAACTGCACAAATGCCCCTGAAATCGGCGTACTGAAGCACTTCCAGTGACGGAACTCAGGGAAAACAATAGGCAGAGCGTCCGGGACTGGAGCACAATCCTGACCCGCCGTGGTCTCACATTGCCATGTAGGCGCGGCTATTGTGCCGTTCCCCCCATACTTATACTAGTAGCCGCCAAGGGCAGAATTCGCAGATGAGCCAACATTTTCAGCACGACGTACTGGTAATCGGCAGCGGCGCTGCAGGCCTGAGCCTGGCGCTTACCCTCCCCGACCATCTGCGGATTGCGGTTCTGAGCAAGGGTGACCTGTCCAACGGCTCGACATTCTGGGCCCAGGGCGGTGTTGCGGCGGTCCTTGATGACACTGACACTGTGCAGTCTCATGTCGAAGACACGTTGAACGCCGGTGGCGGCCTGTGCAACGAAGACGCAGTGCGCTTTACCGTCGAGCACAGTCGTGAGGCGATTCAGTGGCTGATTGATCAAGGCGTCCCTTTCACCCGGGGCGACGACGCAGACGTCGATGAAAGCGGCTTTGAATTTCACCTGACCCGCGAGGGCGGCCACAGTCATCGTCGAATCATTCATGCCGCCGACGCCACAGGCGCGGCCATCTTTCGTACACTGCTTGAGCAGGCCCGCAAACGGCCGAACATCGAACTGCTTGAACAGCGCGCCGCCATCGACCTGATCACCGAGCGCCGCCTGGGCCTTGAAGGCCAGCGTTGCCTGGGCGCTTACGTGCTCAATCGCAACAGCGGCGAAGTGGATACATACAGCGCGCGCTTCACGATCCTGGCCTCGGGCGGCGCTGCCAAGGTCTATCTGTACACCAGCAACCCGGACGGTGCCTGCGGCGACGGGATCGCCATGGCCTGGCGCTCCGGCTGTCGGGTGGCTAACCTTGAATTCAATCAGTTTCACCCGACCTGCCTGTACCACCCGCAGGCCAAGAGCTTTCTGATTACCGAAGCCCTGCGCGGTGAAGGCGCTTACCTCAAGTTGCCCAACGGCGAACGCTTCATGCCGCGATTCGACGAACGGGCAGAACTGGCCCCTCGTGACATCGTTGCCCGCGCCATTGACCACGAAATGAAGCGGCTGGGTATCGACTGCGTCTATCTGGACATCAGCCACAAGCCCGAAGCTTTCATCAAAACGCACTTCCCGACCGTCTACGAGCGCTGCCTGGAATTTTCCATCGACATCACTCGCGAGCCGATCCCCGTCGTCCCGGCAGCGCATTACACCTGTGGCGGCGTGATGGTCGACAGCCAGGGCCATACCGATGTACCCGGCCTGTACGCTATCGGCGAAACCAGCTTCACCGGCCTGCACGGCGCCAACCGCATGGCCAGCAACTCGCTGCTGGAATGCTTCGTCTACGCCCGCTCGGCAGCCGCAGACATCGAAAAGCAGTTGTCCAGTGTGCCGATGCCGACTGACCTGCCAGCGTGGGATGCCAGCCAGGTAACCGACTCGGACGAAGACGTGATCATCGCCCACAACTGGGACGAATTAAGGAGGTTCATGTGGGATTACGTCGGTATCGTGCGCACCAACAAACGCTTGCAGCGCGCCCAGCACCGTGTGCGGTTGTTGCTCGACGAAATTGATGAGTTCTACAGCAACTACAAGGTCAGCCGCGACCTGATCGAGCTGCGTAACCTCGCCCAGGTGGCCGAACTGATGATCTGCTCGGCCATGCAACGCAAGGAAAGCCGCGGGCTGCATTACACGCTGGATTACCCGGACATGCTCCCGGAGGCACTGGACACTATTCTGGTACCGCCCACTTTCGTCGGCTGAACTTCAGTCGCACGCGCAAACGCCGGTGAATGTCCGGCGTCAGCGCGTCACGCGTGATACAGCAGCTTTTTGCCATCCGGGAGGGTCGCCCCTGAACAACCGGACGAAAACGCAGAATAACCACTAACGGCAACGCGAGGCTGTCCGGGCATAGCTGCACAGGCTGCCAGCCGCCCCGCTCGCTCCACAATTGCCAGCCCTGTTCATCGCGCCGCAGGGCAGTGAAGGCCGCAGGATGACTGAGCAGTAACGCACGGGGAATCACCCAGGCGGCATGCCCCAGACAGAACAACGCACCTGCAACCGATGCCCATAAAGGGATATCCAGCCAGCACAAGGCCGTCAGTGCCAGTAACTGAACAGCAACGTACGCCGTCAGCAGCAGGCGCGAGGCCTGCCAGTGACATTCAAATCGATCACTTGGGCTGGACACGATCCAGAATCATGCGAACCATGCGTTGCAATTCGGCGTCCTCGGACTCGGCGCGCTGCATGAACCAGCCAAACATGTCCTGATCTTCACACGTCAGCAGGCGGCGATACAGATCGCGGTCCACGTCATTCAAATGCGGGTAGACCTCACGGACAAACGGCACCAGCAGCACGTCAAGTTCGAGCATGCCACGGCGGCTGTGCCAGTAAAGGCGGTTGAGTTCGACGTCTTCGACCATGGAGCGCTCCTCAAAGTAGGCGGCGAGTATACAGCCGTGAGCCAGCCACGCGAATATCGCAATGGTCGCAGCAGTTTTCGTCTACCCGTATGCATAACCTCCACTCGGCACTATGATGTGTCCCCGGACACTTTCCCCACTTTGCGATGACCATGGCCCACACAGCTTTTTTCTGCACGCTATCCCATGAGGGCGTTCTCGCCGTTCGCGGCGTGGATGCCGGCAAATTTCTTCAGGGTCAGTTGACGTGCAACCTCAATTATCTCGACGAGAACACCTCCAGCCTGGGCGCACGTTGCACCCAGAAAGGCCGTATGCAGTCGAGTTTTCGCCTCGTTTTCGAAGGTGACGGCTGTTTGCTGGCGATGGCCAGCGAGCTGATCGAGCCGCAATTGCTGGACCTGCGCAAGTACGCAGTGTTCTCCAAATCAAAACTGACTGACGAAAGTTCAGCCTGGGTGCGTTTCGGCCTGCAGGAAGGTGACGGTGCGCTGGTCGGTCTGGGGCTGGATCTGCCTCAGGACACCGGCACTGTGGTGCGCGCCAACGAACTGATCGCAATTCGTGTCTCCCCGGCGCGCGCTGAACTCTGGGTCCGCGCCGAACAGGCCGACACCCTCAAAGCGCGCCTGGCATCACAACTGGCCGAAGGCCCGCTGAATGACTGGCTGCTGGGTCAGATCCGAGTCGGTATCGGTCAGGTGTTCGGCAGTACCCGCGAGGAATTCATCCCGCAGATGATCAACCTGCAAGCGGTCGGCGGAGTCAGCTTCAAAAAGGGCTGCTATACCGGTCAGGAAATCGTTGCGCGAATGCAATATCTTGGCAAACTCAAGCGCAGGCTTTACCGCCTGACGCTGCGCAGCGATGAAATCCCGGCACCGGGCACTGCGCTGTTTTCCCCAGTGCATGGCAGCGCGGTGGGCAATGTGGTGATCGCCGCACAGGCCGGCCAGGACGTCGAACTGCTGGCTGTCCTGCAGGGCGATGCGGCAGAAAACGGTCACATACATCTCGGCTCGCCCGAGGGCGCTGCACTGCACATGAATGAACTGCCCTACACACTGGACAGCAAACTCGAAACTCAGCGCTAGGCAGACGAACACATTCAGATTCCAATGGTCTGTAGAGCGTTCCAGCACACTTGCTGGCGCTCTGCGGGGCGCGCGGCAAACTCTGGACACCCCCAACGGCTGCGAGATGCAACATGAGCAAGATGGCTGACGAGGTGCAGAGAAACTTGATCAAGGCCATCGACAGAGATGCCTTGTTTCTCCCTACCCTGCCGGAAGTAGCACTGAGAATTCGCCTTGCCGCCGAGGACACTGAAATCAGTATCCTGGACCTGAGCAAGGTCATCGGTAGCGATACGGCCCTATCCGCGCGCCTGATAAAGGTCGCGAACAGCCCGCTGCTACGCCCCAATTTCGAGGTCAGCGACGTAAATACGGCGATCCGTCGCCTGGGCGTCAACTACACCTGCAACCTGGCCATCGGCCTGGTGGTAGAGCAGATGTTCCACGCCAAGTCGCCCGTCATCGAGCAGAAAATGCGCGACATCTGGAAACAGAGCCTGCAGGTCGCCGGTATCAGTTACACCCTGTGCCAGAATTACACGAACCTCAAACCTGACCAGGCGACGCTCGCGGGGCTGATCCATTTGATCGGCATTCTGCCGATTCTTACCTACGCAGAAGACCACTACGAACTGCTTGCCGACCCGATCAGCCTTAATCATGTGATCGACAGCATTCACCCGGTCATCGGCGAACGCCTGCTGCGCTCATGGGATTTCCCGGAGCCGCTGGCCTGTGTGCCGGGTCAGTTCCAGAATTTCGCACGCGTTTCCAGAAACCCGGACTACATTGATCTGGTTCAGATAGCCACCGTGCATGTCCACAAGGACACCGACCATCCATTCAGCCTTATTGAAATGGTCGACCTGCCGGCGTACAGCCAGTTGCGGCTTTCTCGCGCCGACGGCATGCTCGCAGCCCAGATGGACGAAGCCAAAAGCATGCTTTATTAGCGCGATCAGGTCGCGCTGAAACTGACCCGCACTTTCAGCCCCTGCTCGGCACCATCATGCAGCGTGATTCTGGCCAGGTGCGCACGACAGATCTCTCCCACGATTGCCAGACCCAGCCCTGCCCCACTGCCCTGCTGACTGCGTCGATAAAAGCGTTCGAAGACTCGCTCGCGTTCCGCTGGCGGAATACCAGGGCCGTCATCCTCCACTTCCAGAACGCCCGGCGCATAAACCCGCAATACCACGTTGCCACCCGGTGGTGTATGAGCCAGCGCGTTGTCGATCAGGTTGCTCAGCAACTCGTTAAGCAAGGTCGGTTCGCCACGCAGCCAGACCGGCTCGTCGGCTTCCAGCGCCAGCGCAACACCACGCGAATGGGCCAGCGGTGCCATTGCCATGCCCAGCTCCCTGGCCAGTTGGCTGAGGTCCAGGTGCTGCGCGCCCCCTTCGGCAATTGCCCGCGCACCGTTTTCAATGCGTGCCAGCGACAACAGTTGATTGGCCAGATGCGTGAGGCGATCCGTGCCAAGCGCAGCTGACTCCAGCGTGCTGCGCCATTGTTGCGGGTCCTGCTCGCGCAACCCCAGCTCGACCCGAGCCTTGAGCGCGGCCAGCGGCGTGCGCAACTCATGGGCGGCATCGGCAATGAACTGCGCCTGACGCTCGAACTGCAAACGCAGCCGCTCGGTAAAATGGTTGAGCGCGCCGACCAGCGGGCGCAGTTCATGCTGCACTTCGACCATCGGCAACGAGCGCAGGTCATCGGTCTGTCGCTCTTCGACCGCCGTGCGCAGCCGCTCCAGAGGGCGCAATGCTGCACTGACGGTAAACCAGACCAACAACAACGCGCCGCCACCGAGCATGCCCAGACGCAGTAATGTGTCGGCCATCAGGCTGCGCGCCATGCCCTTGCGCGCCTCCTGGGTTTCCGCCACACGGATTTCTGCCGTGCCGTTCATGCCCGGATCAGTCACCGGCTTGAGCAGGCTGACCACCCGCACATCCTGGCCCTGATAGGTCCCGTTATAAAATTTGGCCAGCGCCGGGTAATCATCGGTGCGCAGGGTGCCGGGCGGCGGCGATGGCAGATTTTCGTAACCGGAGATCAACTTCTGATGGATGTCGTTGACCTGGTAATAAATGCGCCCCTCGCTGTCGTAAGCAAAGGTGTCCAGCGCGACGTAGGGGATGTCAGCGCTAAGCGTTCCGTCGCGCTGGGTCAGGCCAGCAGCAATGGTCCGGGCCGACGCCAACAGGGTGCGGTCGTAGGCGGTGTCAGCCACCTCTCGGCCATTCCAGTAAGCGCTCATGCCGCTGGCCAGCATCAACATCACCAGCAGCAGTGCCAGATTCCACAGCAGCCGCCAGCGCAGGCTGTCGTTAATCATCGCGACTTTCAAGCAGATACCCCAGACCCCGGAAGGTCACGATGCCCACAGAATGCCCGTCGAGCTTCTTGCGCAGACGATGGACGTAGATTTCGATGGCGTCAGGACTGGCCTCTTCATCGAGGCCGAACACCTGCGCGGCCAGTTGCTCTTTGCTCATGACCCTGCCCGGCCGGGCGATCAAGGCTTCGAGCACCGCCTGTTCGCGGGAGGTCAACGTGAGCAACTCATCGCTCAATGTAAAACGGCGCGTGTCCAGATCGTAGGCCAGTACACCACAGCGCTGCTGGCGCTCGCCGCCCAGCACACTGCGACGCAACAGTGCCTTGACCCTGGCTTCCAGCTCGGAGAGCTCGAACGGCTTGGCCAGGTAATCGTCGGCCCCCAGATTCAGGCCGTGAACCCGGTCTTTGACGTCGCTGCGGGCGGTCAGCATAAGCACCGGCAGGTTCTTGCTGCGCGCCCGTAAACGTGCCAGCACTTCAAAACCGTCCATGCGCGGAAGACCGACATCGAGAATGGCGACGGCGTACTCTTCGCTGCTCAGCGCCAGGTCGGCGGCAACGCCATCGTGCAGCACATCCACGGTCAAACCCGCGCTCTTGAGCGCCTGCGCGACACTTTCAGCCAATTGCAGATGATCTTCCACAAGAAGAACACGCATCGCCGTCTCCTGATTGTCACTGTTGTTATCGATCTGGGCATCGATGCTTATGGCCGTGGAGTTTACAGGCCGGCCGCCGCCTGTGAAGGGCAGAAACGACCCGCAAACCTTCCACAGCGAATTGCAAGGTAGCTGAAAGGTTTGCGAAAGGTTGGTCATTTAGCATCGCAGAACGACCCGACAACCGGGTACGTGTAAAACAGGCGCCCGGATGCGTCTGGAAAATAAAAACAATAAATCGGTAAACGGAGTCACCTCATGTCTACGCCAGCTCAGGCTTGCTCGCTCGTCAATCGCATTGCACTGTGTATCGCACAGCGTCAGCCCCCTCGCCGCTGCACTCTCCTCCAGCACCTGGATACACCCCCTGTCACCGATGACTGCTCATTGTCAGTGAACAATTATTGGCGTGCGCGCGACAAAAGCGACTGTTGAACCGCCTCTTTCATCCATAAAACCTCTCTCATCCAAAAACAATAATATTTCTGGAGACTGACTATGAAATTTTCCCTGCGTCAGATAGCGGCCACCACCGGATGCCTGTTGATGGCCAGCCAGTTGCTTGCCGAGCCCAAACGCCCGGAATGCATTGCGCCCGCCTCACCCGGCGGCGGCTTCGATCTGACGTGCAAGCTGGTGCAGAGCGCGCTGATCAACGAGAAGATTCTGACCACACCCATGCGCGTGACCTACATGCCCGGCGGCGTCGGTGCGGTGGCCTACAACGCCGTGGTGGCTCAGCGTCCGGCCGATGCGGGTACGCTGGTGGCGTGGTCCAGTGGTTCGCTGCTCAATCTGGCGCAGGGTAAATTTGGTCGTTTCGATGAAAACGCCGTGCGCTGGCTTGCCGCCGTCGGCACCAGTTATGGGGCTATCGCGGTGAAAAGCGACTCGCCCTATAAAAACCTCGACGATCTGGTCAAAGCCCTCAAGGCCGACCCGAGCAAAGTCGTGATCGGCTCCGGCGGTACGGTAGGCAGCCAGGACTGGATGCAGACCGCCCTGATCGCCAAAGCTGCAGGCATCAACCCGCGCGCCTTGCGTTACGTAGCGCTGGAAGGCGGAGGCGAGATCGCCACCGCGCTGCTCGGCGGGCACATTCAGGTGGGCAGTACCGACATCTCCGACTCCATGCCGCACATTCTAAGCGGCGACATGCGCCTGCTCGCCGTATTCGCCGAGAAACGCATCGACGAGCCGGAAATGAAAGACATCCCCACCGCCAAGGAACAGGGCTACGACATCGTCTGGCCGGTGGTGCGCGGTTTCTACCTGGGGCCCAAGGTCAGCGACGAAGACTACACCTGGTGGAAAGGCTCGTTCGACAAGATTCTGGCCTCGGAAGACTTCGCCAAACTGCGCGATCAGCGCGAACTCTTCCCGTTCGCCATGACCGGTGCGGAGCTGGACACCTACGTCAAAAAGCAAGTCGCCGACTACAAACTGATGGCCAGGGAATTCGGCCTGATTCAGTAATTGCACCCAATTGACTGACTTTCAGTTGCGCCTGCACAACGGGCGCGATCAAGGAGCTTCTCATGGTCATACAACGCATTTTCGCTGCCGTATTGCTAATGGCCTGCCTGGGCCTGGCCCTAATGGCCTGGCCGTATCAGGCACCTTTTTCCTACGAACCGGTCGGGCCGAGGGCCTTTCCACTGCTGATGCTCGGGCTGATGGGCGCGGCCCTGCTGTACCTGCTGATTCGTCCCACAGCCATTGTCCATACCGAAGAAGAGCCCGCACTGGATCGCGAAACGCTGGTCAAGATCGGCCTGTGCATCGCCCTGCTGCTGATCTTCGCCGGGCTGTTTGAACCGCTGGGCTTCATACTCAGCAGCATCCTGATCGGCATTCCCATGGCGCGCCTGTACGGCGGGCGCTGGCTGCCCAGCGTCGTGGTGGTCATTGTAATGAGCATCGGCCTTTACCTGTTGTTCGACAAGGCCATGGACGTTCCCCTGCCTTTGGGCCTGCTCAGCGTTCTGGAGAACTGACATGGACACTTTCAGCTATCTGGGCCAAGGCTTCGGCGTCGCGCTCACCCCGTACAACCTGATCACCGCACTGTCAGGCACGCTGATCGGCACCGTCGTCGGCCTGCTGCCGGGGCTGGGACCGATCAACGGCGTGGCGCTGCTGATCCCCATCGCCTTTGCTCTGGGCCTGCCGCCCGAATCAGCACTGATTCTGCTGGCGGCTGTTTATTTGGGCTGCGAGTATGGCGGCCGCATCAGTTCCATTTTGCTGAACATTCCGGGCGAAGCGTCCACGGTCATGACCACGCTGGACGGTTATCCGATGGCGCGTCAGGGCTTGGCCGGGGTTGCGCTATCGCTGTCGGCCTGGAGCTCGTTCATCGGTGCGCTGATTGCCACCTGCGGCATGGTGCTGTTCGCGCCGTTGCTCGCAAAGTGGGCAATTGCCTTCGGTCCTGCGGAATATTTCGTACTGATGGTGTTCGCCATCGTCTGTCTGGGCGGCATGGCTGGCGACAAGCCCCTGAAGACGTTCATTGCTGCGCTGATCGGCCTGTTTCTGTCTGCGGTGGGCATTGATGCCAACAGCGGGGTGTATCGTTTTACCGGGGACAACATTCACCTGACCGATGGCATTCAGTTCGTGGTGCTGGTTCTGGGACTGTTTTCGATCAGCGAAATCCTGTTGCTGCTGGAGAAAACCCATCGAGATCAGGAGGCGGTCAAAGCCACCGGGCGCATGATGTTCAATTTCAAGGAAGCGGCCTCGGTGTTCGTGGTCAACATTCGCTGCGGGCTATTGGGCTTCATTCTCGGCGTGCTGCCAGGTGCCGGGGCAACGCTGGCCAGCGCGGTCGCTTACATGACGGAAAAGCGTATCGCCGGCCCGACTGGCAAATTCGGTCAGGGTGACATGCGCGGCCTGGCAGCCCCGGAAACCGCCATCGGCGCCAGTGCCTGTGGCGCGCTGGTGCCGATGCTGACGCTGGGCGTTCCGGGCTCGGGCACTACGGCAGTGATGATCGGTGCGCTGTCGCTGTACAACATCACGCCGGGGCCGATGCTGTTTCAGCAGCAGCCGGACATTGTCTGGGGTCTGATCGCCTCATTGTTCATCGCCAACATCATGCTAGTGATCCTCAACATTCCGATGATCCGTATCTTCACCCGCATCCTCGCCGTACCAAACTGGGCGCTGGTGCCAGTGATCGCGATCATTACCGGGATCGGCGTGTACGCGGTGCATGCCACCACTTTTGACCTGTTCCTGATGGTCGGCATCGGCATCTTCGGTTACATCCTGCGCAAGCTGGACTTCCCGCTGTCACCGATCCTGCTCGGCTTCATCCTCGGTGGGCTGATGGAGCAGAACCTGCGCCGTGCCCTGTCGATCTCCAATGGCGAGCTGGGCATTCTCTGGGCCAGCCCGATCACGCTGGGCGTCTGGGTGGTGACCGTACTGATGATGCTGTTCCCGCTGATTCGTATCTGGCGCAAGCGCGCAAAACAGCGGGCTGCCATGACGCATGGCTGATTCGTCTTTTCGCCACTGGTGGGCGACACCGCTGGTCGGTCTGCTTGGCGGGTATCTCGCCAGCCAGGTCGGCTGGCCGTTGCCGTGGATGGTCGGTTCTTTACTGGCGATCATCCTGGTGCGCTGCCTGACGCCCTGGCAACTGGCGCAGATTCCCGGCGGGCGCAAATGCGGTCAGTTGATCATTGGCATCGGTATCGGCCTGCACTTCACCCCGGTGGTCATCGAGCAGGTGCTGGCGCACTTCGGGCTGATTTTCATCGGTGCGCTGGTTACCAGTCTCTCGTGTCTGGTCGGCGTCTGGCTGATGCTGCGCACCGGAGAGGATCGCCCAACAGCGTTTTTCTCGAGCATGCCGGGCGGTTCCGGCGAGATGGTCAACCTTGGCGCACGCAACGGGGCCAAGCTCAGCAGCGTCGCTGCCGCGCAAAGTCTGCGGGTGCTGGCGGTGGTGTTGTGCGTGCCGGCGATCTTCAAATACCTGCTGGGTGATGGCGCGCCTGCGCTGCACAGCACGGTAGTCGACTGGCGCTGGCTGGCCTTCCTGCTGGTGGCCGGCGCGGCATTGGCCTGGCTGTGGCAACGCCTCAAACAGCCTAACCCGTGGCTGTTTGGTCCGTTGTTGCTCAGCGCCGTGGTGAGCGTGGTCTGGGACCTGAAAATCGGCCTGCCCAATGGGGCCAGCCAGTTGGGTCAATTGCTGATCGGCAGCGGGCTGGGTTGTCACTTCAATCGGGAGTTCTTTCGGAGAGCGCCGTCGTTTCTGGCGCGCACGTTGCTGGGCACTGCGCTGACCATGTTGATCGCAGCGCTGGCAGCACTGGGGCTGAGCGCCCTCACCCATCTGGATGTGCGCTCACTGACGCTGGGCATGATGCCCGGTGGCATTGCCGAAATGAGCCTGACCGCCGAGGTGCTGCAACTGTCGGTGCCCTTGGTGACGGCCATGCAGGTCATGCGCCTGCTGTTCGTACTGTTTCTCGCCGAACCGCTGTATCGACGCTGGAACACGCGGCTCGCTGACTGATACGTTGATCCACATTGATCAGAGTGCAGGCAATCGCCAGTCGATCGGCGCCAGGCCGTTTTGCTCAAGGTACTTGTTGGCGCGCCCGAAGTGCCCGTTGCCCAGAAAGCCTTTGTACGCCGACAGCGGCGACGGATGGACCGAGGTCAGCACCAGATGCTTGGTCGCATCGACCAGCTTCTGCTTGCCTTGCGCGTGAGCGCCCCACAGCAAAAACACCAGATGCGGCTGATGCTCGCTGACCACCTGAATAATCCGGTCGGTAAAATGCTGCCAGCCCTTTCCCGCATGAGACGCAGCATTGGCGCGCTCGACCGTCAGGGTGGTATTGAGCATCAGCACGCCCTGATCAGCCCAGGATTGCAGGCAACCGTGGTTCGGAATATCGATGTTCAGGTCGCGTTTCAGCTCTTTATAAATGTTGACCAGCGAAGGCGGCGTCGGCACGCCTGGCTGCACCGAGAAGCACAAGCCGTGGGCCTGGTTAGGGCCGTGGTACGGGTCCTGACCGAGAATGACGACTTTTACGTTGTCCAGCGGCGTGGAGTTCAGCGCATTGAAAATCAACGGCCCCGGCGGATAGATCTCCTTGCCAGCGGCATGCTCCTGACGCAGAAACTCGCGCAGCTGCGCCATGTAAGGCTGCTCGAATTCGTCACGCAGGGCTTCTTTCCAGCTTGGCTCAAGCTTGATGCGGTCATCGCTCGTCATGGTTACATCCGGTAAAAACAATGCGCGGACACTAGAAAAGCCCGGCAGCAAAGTCAATGCCGGTTGCGCTCTGCGCATCCAGAATCGGACGCAGAGCGTCCAGAAAGGCATGCCGACGCAGAGCGTCAGCACGATAGTCAGTTCACAGCGTTGGCATTGTAGTAAACGCGCAGGTTTCAGCTACCGATGACCACCACGACCATCACCGCGTCCGCCTCGTCCATGATCGCGGCCATCGCGCCCGCCTCGACCACCGTGGTCATCCCAGCCGCGATTGCCCCGGTCTCCGCGAAAACCGTCGTTACGCCCGAAACCGCCATTTCCACGAAAGCCGTCATTTCTCCAGCCATAGCCCGGCGGGCGTCCTGGCTGGTAATAGCGCGGCACGGGGGGTGGCGCGTAATAACGCGGTGCCGGAGCGTAGTAGCGAGGTTGGGTGTAATAACGCGGTTGCGGCGCCACGTAGACGCGCCGCTCTTGATAATAGGTAGCGTTGTAGCCGTTGTCGTACGCGTAAGCACCCCCGCTGACGACCGTCGTCGGCTGTGTGTAAACGTCAGATTCGTAGTATCCAGGGCCTGCGTAGCAACCAGTGAAAAAAAGGGTCAGCAACGTGATAAGCAAGGGTCTTCGATACATGGCGGCCTCCTGGACCGCGATTGGGCACAAACCAGCGACGCTGGTCGGCGTCCGCCAAAGCGGTTGGCGGACGAAAAATCAGACAGCGAAAAGGCCTTCTAGTGCCCTGGGCCCTTTACCTTCTGCGCCGTTTGCGCACTGGCAATCGATCTGGAAAAGGCTCTGAAACCATGGTTTGCGGGACTGTCGCAGTTTCTTACAAAGATGCTACAAAACATTTCGCAACGGCCGAAAACCTCGCGCCTCATCGCGGTGCAGCGTCGCACCAGCACAAGGCAGTTCTGCGTCCATCAAGCGCCCTCTTTCAGCAGCGCCTCATTGAAACCGGTGCTTTGCGCGAGTTGGCACAACTCTCGCTTGAGGACTGTTGTGCAGGAGTCAACACAGGTTCGCGGCACCACAATTTGCAATAGCCGACTAGGGTTCCGACTTGCCGACAGGCAAGTGGCTGGTCCGAGAGTTGGCGACCTCCAGTAGAGGTTACACGGCGGGACAAAAGCCCGGGAGACAGGGACACCAGTGGTGTCACGTTGCTCCTGGCCGCCTTTTTTCACTACTGGAGATTTCTCAACATGCAAAAGTCTCGTTTCTTCAGCCTGCTCACCGCAGGTTTGCTGGCTGCGTTGAGCCTCTCGGCGAATGCCGCCCAGAAAGATCACTTCAACGTCTGCTGGACCATCTATGCAGGCTGGATGCCGTGGGAATACGCAGGCAGCCAGGGCATCGTCGACAAATGGGCCAAGAAATACGGCATCAAGATTGATGTCACCCAGCTCAATGACTACGTCGAATCCATCAACCAGTACACCGCCGGCCAGTTCGATGGTTGCACCATGACCAACATGGACGCCCTGACCATCCCGGCCGCTGGTGGCGTGGAAAGCACGGCGCTGATCGTCAGTGACTTCTCCAACGGCAATGACGGCATCGTACTCAAAGGCAAAGACAAGAAAGTCGCCGACCTGAAAGGCATGGACGTCAATCTGGTCGAACTGTCGGTGTCGCATTACCTGCTGGCCCGTGCGCTGGACTCCGCCAAGCTCAGCGAAAAAGACCTGAAAGTCGTCAACACCTCGGATGCCGATATCTCGGCTGCTTTCAATACCGATGACGTGCAGGCGGTCACCACCTGGAACCCGATGCTGTCGGACATCAAGGCTAAGCCTGGCGTGACCGAGGTGTTCAACTCCAGCCAGATCCCTGGCGAGATTATGGACATGATGGTCGTCAATACTCAGACCCTGAAGGATAACCCGGCCCTGGGCAAAGCCCTGACCGGCGCATGGTTTGAAGTGGTCGCGCTGATGAACGCCAAAAACGCCCAGAGCAAAACCGCACTGGAGCACATGGCCAAGGCATCGGGTACTGATCTGGCCGGTTTCCAGGCGCAGCTCGACACCACCAGGCTGTTCGCCACGCCCAAGGAAGCGCTTGAGTTCGCCACCAGCAAACAACTGCCCGACACCCAGCGCAAGGTCGCGGACTTCTCGTTTGCCCACGGCTTGCTCGGTGAAGGCGCGCGTGATGCGAACGCGGTCGGCATGACATTTGCCAATGACGTGGTCCTCGGCGACAAGGCCAATCTCAAGCTGCACTTTGACCCCAGCTACGTGCAGATGGCCGCCGACGGCAAGCTGTAAATCACGTTTCGTAAAAAGGTCATTGCCATGCGCTTGATAAACCGCCATCCGGATCGCGCCGGTCGCCTGATTCTGGTGATCCTGCCGTTCGCCCTGTTGCTGTTCGCCTATTTCATGGGCTCGGCCACCCGGCTTGCGGAAAACCCCACCGACAAACTGCTGCCCAGCGCTGTGCAGATGGCCGATGCGGTCAACCGCATGGCGTTCACCGCAGACACGCGAACCGGCGACTACCTGTTGTGGCAAGACTCGGCATCGAGCCTCAAGCGTCTGGCCATCGGCCTGGGAATCAGCGCGCTGTTGGGTCTGTGTCTGGGCATTGCGGCGGGCATTCTGCCACTGTTCGGTGCACCGCTGTCGCCCTTGCTGACGGTGCTGTCGATGGTGCCGCCGCTGGCAATCCTGCCGATTCTGTTCATTGTCTTCGGCCTGGGTGAGCTGTCGAAAGTGATGCTGATCGTGATCGGTATCACGCCGATTCTGGCCCGTGATCTGGAACAGCGCGCCCGGGAAATTCCGATCGAACTGCTGATCAAGGCCCAGACACTGGGCGCGTCGACGTGGACGCTGATTCTGCGGGTGGTCCTGCCGCAACTGCTACCGCGCCTGTTGATCGCCCTGCGCCTGGTGCTGGGTTCGGCATGGCTGTTTCTGATCGCCGCCGAGGCCATTGCCTCGACGGACGGTCTGGGCTACCGGATCTTTCTGGTCCGCCGGTACCTGGCGATGGACGTGATTCTGCCTTACGTGGTGTGGATCACCCTGCTTGCCTGGCTAATGGACTGGGGCCTCAAAGCCCTGACCCGCCGCGCGTTCCCCTGGTACGAAGGAGCCCGCGCATGAGCTTTATCTGTGTGCGCAATGTCTGGCAGCAATACGACGACCAAGTGGTGCTTGAGGGCCTGAATCTGGACGTGGCCGAAGGCGAGTTCTGCACGCTGGTCGGCGCATCGGGCTGCGGAAAATCCACTTTCCTGCGCTTGTTGCTGGGTCAGGAAACGCCCAGTCGCGGCCTGATCACGCTGGACGGCAAGGCCCTGCGCGATGAGCCGGACGCGAGCCGTGGTGTGGTCTTCCAGCGCTATTCGGTGTTCCCGCACCTGTCAGTGCTGGACAACGTGGCGCTGGGCCTGGAACTGCCCCGGGCGTCCTGGTCAGGCCGTCTGTTCGGTCGGGCCAAACGCGAGGCACGCCAGCAGGCCGCGCAACTGTTGGGAAAAGTCGGCCTGGGCCACGCGCTGGACAAGTACCCGACGCAGTTGTCCGGTGGCATGCAACAACGGCTGGCGATCGCTCAGGCACTGATCATGAAACCCCGCGTGCTGTTGCTGGATGAACCCTTCGGCGCGCTCGACCCCGGCATTCGCAAGGACATGCACCACCTGCTGCTGGAGTTGTGGCGCGAGACGAAACTGACGGTGTTCATGGTCACCCACGACCTGTCCGAAGGCTTCAACCTCGGCACCCGTCTGCTGGTGTTCGACAAGGTCCGCCACGACCCGCACGAGCCCGGTGCGTATGGCGCGCGCATCACTTACGACATCCCCCTCAACAGCGAACGCCGCGCCGAACGCGCCGCCATCGATTCGCTGCTTACCGTTTCAGAGGAGCCCGTTCAATGACTGACTCGACCACCCTTTACCCGGTTTTTGCCGAAGAACTGCTGCCCGGTGGCGGCCACCGCTCTTTCATCCTCAAGCGCGGCGAGCTGCTGCGTCTGACTGACCTGAACGGCAATGCCAACGTCAGCCTGACGCTGCTCAACGCTCACGAAAAAACCGAGCGGCTGAACCTGCCCGACAGCCTCAAATGTCAGCACACGGCCAAATTGAGCAACGGCCACTGCCTGTATTCGGACATGGGCCGCGTGCTGGCCGCCATCGTCACTGACACCTGCGGCTGGAGCGACAGCATAGGTGGCGTGCTCAACGCTCAGGAAGTCGCTGAAAAATACGGCCAGGGCCGCTATCAGGAACTGCGCAATGGCTTCTTTCGCAACGGCGTCGACAACCTGCTGGTCGAGCTGGGCAAATGGGGCTTGGGCCTGTCGGACCTGTTGATGACACTCAACCTGTTCAGCCGCGTCGATGTCAGCGAAACGGGCACGCTGCACTTCGCCCCGAACAACTCGAAAGCCGGTGACTACATCGAGCTGTATGCGCCGATGGACACGCTGGTGGTGCTGACCGCGCTGCAACACCCGATGGACCCCAACCCTGACTACGTGCCGCAACCGCTCACGCTCAGCTGGATGAAAGCCGACGCCAGCGTCGCCGAGCACTGCCGCACCTCGCGCCCGGAAAACGAGCGCGGTTTCATCAACACCGACCGCCTGTTCGCTTGAGGAGCCCTGTCATGAACTCACATAATCATCATTGCTGCGACGCGACCATTGCGGCAGGTGAGCCTTTTCTGGCCGAAGTGAAGGCCGGGCAAACCGTGCGCATTCTCGACCTGGAGGGCAATCAGGCCGTCGACACGCTGTTTTTCAGCCTCGCCAACTCGCGCGAACGCTATGACGTGCAGCGCACCTTGCGCCGTCAGAACAGCGTTTACCTGACCACCGGCAGCGTGCTGTTTTCCAACCTCGGCCGGCCAATGCTGACCATCATCGATGACACCTGCGGTCGCCACGACACGTTGGGCGGCGCGTGTGCACAAGAGAGCAACACCGTGCGTTACGCCCTGGAAAAACGCTACATGCACAGCTGCCGCGACAACTACCTGCGCGCCTGCCTGCACGACGGTCGCCTGACCAAGGCCGACATCGGCCCCAATATCAATTTCTTCATGAACGTGCCGGTGACCGCCGACGGCGGCCTGACCTTTGAAGACGGTATTTCTGCGCCCGGCAAATACGTTGAGTTGCGTGCCGAGATGGACGTGATCGTGCTGATCTCCAACTGCCCGCAATTGAATAATCCGTGCAACGGCTACAACCCGACGCCTGCACAGTTGCTGATTCGCGACTGACCCGGCAAGCGTCCTCAGCAACGGACGACCGTTGCGTAGATAGATCAATAGCGGGACGGCCCGCTTCCCACCACGAAACCGAGCGCGGCTGGGTTTCCGTGGTTATGCCATGTTCGACAAACTGCTGATCGCCAACCGTGGCGCCATTGCCTGCCGCATTCTGCGGACCCTGCGCACTTTGCAGGTCAAAGGTGTGGCCGTGTATTGCGAAGCTGACGCTGCCAGCTTGCACCTGATGCAGGCCGACGAAGCCCACAGCCTGGGCGAAGGCGGCGCGGCCGGGACGTATCTGGCGGTGGACAAAATCCTCGCCATCGCCAAAGCCAGCGGCGCCAATGCCATTCATCCGGGTTACGGCTTTCTCTCCGAAAATGCTGCATTTGCCCAGGCCTGCGAAGACGCCGGTATCGCCTTCGTCGGCCCGACGCCCGAGCAACTGCGGGTGTTTGGCCTCAAGCACACGGCCCGCGCGCTGGCCCGACAACACGGCGTGCCGCTGCTGGAAGGCACCGAACTGCTCGACAGCCTGGAATCGGCCATCGCCGCAGCGCGTGATATCGGCTATCCGGTCATGCTCAAAAGCACGGCGGGCGGCGGCGGTATCGGCATGCGCGTGTGCCGCAGTGCCGAGGAGCTGGCGGACTCGTTCGAGGCCGTCAAACGCCTCGGCCAGAACAATTTCAGCGACGCGGGCGTGTTCATCGAGAAATACATCCAGCGCGCCCGCCATCTGGAAGTGCAGGTGTTCGGCGACGGCCAGGGCGAGGTGCTGGCCCTGGGCGTGCGCGACTGCTCGGTGCAGCGCCGCAACCAGAAAGTACTGGAAGAAACCCCGGCCCCGAACCTGCCGGAGGGCATGGCCGATGAGCTGTGCGCGGCGGCGATCAAGCTGGCCAAAGCGGTCAATTATCGCAGCGCCGGGACCGTCGAGTTTGTGTTCGACAGTGAAGACCAGCGCTTCTATTTTCTGGAAGTGAACACGCGCCTGCAGGTCGAGCACGGCGTTACCGAACAGGTGTGGGGCGTCGATCTGGTCGGCTGGATGGTGCAACTGGCTGCCGGTGATCTGCCGCCGCTCAGTCAGTTGCAGGCCAGCTTGCAACCGGTCGGCCATGCCATTCAGGCGCGGCTGTATGCCGAAGACCCAGGCCGCGATTTCCAGCCCTGCCCCGGCCTGCTGACCGCAGTGAATTTTCCGCCTGCTGATGGGCATGCGCTGCGCATCGATACCTGGGTCGAAGCCGGTTGCGAAATACCGCCGTATTTCGACCCGATGATCGCCAAGCTGATCAGCTGGGCGCCCACCCGCGATCAAGCCAGCGCCGGGCTGGCTACCGCGCTTCAGCATACGCGCCTGTATGGCGTAGAGACCAACCGAGACTACCTGCGTCAAATCATCGATGACGCGCCCTTCGCCGGTGGTCAGCCGTGGACGCGTTGCCTGGAAGGTCTGGTGTATCGCGCCGATACGTTCGAGGTGTTAAGCGGCGGCACGCAAACCAGCGTTCAGGATTATCCCGGCCGGCTGGGCTACTGGGCGGTCGGTGTACCGCCGTCCGGTCCGATGGACAGCCGCGCCTTGCGTCAGGGCAACCGGCTGCTGGGCAACGCCGAGGGCTGCGCCGCGCTGGAAATCACCATGAGCGGGCCGCTGCTGCGCTTCAACACAGACGCGGTGATCGCCGTGACCGGCGCGCATATTCCAATCACGCTGGATGGCGAGTCCTGCGCCATGAACACCGCGTTGCTGGTGCGTGCCGGTTCGACCCTTGCGCTGGGCACCATTGCCGGGGCGGGTGTACGCAGTTACCTGTGCGTGCGTGGCGGGCTGGACGTGCCGGATTATCTGGGCAGCAAAAGCACCTTTACCCTTGGCCAGTTCGGCGGTCATGGCGGTCGGGCCTTACGCGCGGGCGATGTGCTGCATATCGCGCGGTTGGTTGATCGCACTGCCGGGCAAAAAATCGCCGATGAGCAACTCGACGCGCTGCAAGACGTTCGCCAGATTCGAGTGATCTACGGCCCGCACGCCGCGCCGGAATACTTCACCGAAAGCTATATCGAGACGTTCTTTGCGACCGACTGGGAAGTGCATTTCAACTCCAGCCGCACCGGCGTGCGCCTGATCGGCCCCAAGCCTGAATGGGTCCGCGCGGATGGTGGTGAGGCGGGTCTGCATCCGTCCAACATCCACGACAACCCGTATGCCATTGGCGCGGTGGATTTTACGGGCGACATGCCGGTCATCCTAGGCCCGGATGGCCCGAGCCTGGGCGGTTTCGTGTGCCCGGTGACCATCATCGAAGCGGACTTGTGGCAGTTGGGACAGTTGAAGGCCGGGGACAAGGTCAGGTTTTATCCAGTGAGTGTCGAGGCGTGTCATGCAGCAATGAACTCACAAGGCCCGCTCCCACAAGGTCCGCTTAACACCAGTGGGAGCGGACTTGTCCGCGAAGGCACTATTCCAGACACAGAAAATGCATCGGATGTACCGGCCTCTTCGCGAGCAAGCTCGCTCCCACACAAGGTAGCCAGCCTGCCCAGCCCGATCATTCTCGACATCGGTCAGGGCGACAAACGCCTCGTTGCGCGGCTGTCCGGCGACACTCACCTGCTGCTGGAAATCGGCGCGCCCGAGCTGGATCTGGTGCTGCGGCTGCGCGGCCATGCGTTGATGCTGGCGCTGGAAGCCAAGGCGCTGGCAGGGGTGATCGACCTGACGCCGGGCATTCGCTCGCTGCAAGTCCACTATCGCCCCGAGCAACTGCCGCTTGATCAACTGCTCGTCATTATTGCTGGCGAATGGGACGCCGTGTGTGCAGCGAAAGACCTGCAAGTCGCTTCACGCATTGTCCATCTGCCACTGTCCTGGGACGATCCGGCCTGCCAGCTGGCCATCGAGAAATACATGACCACCGTGCGCAAGGACGCGCCGTGGTGCCCGAGCAATCTGGAGTTCATCCGGCGCATCAACGACCTGCCCAACCTCAACGAAGTGCAACGCACGGTGTTCGACGCCAGCTATCTGGTCATGGGCCTGGGCGATGTGTACCTGGGCGCGCCGGTTGCCACCCCGCTGGACCCGCGTCACCGTCTGGTGACCACCAAGTACAACCCGGCGCGTACCTGGACTGCCGAAAACTCGGTCGGCATCGGTGGTGCCTATATGTGTGTGTATGGCATGGAAGGCCCCGGCGGTTATCAATTTGTCGGGCGCACGTTGCAGATGTGGAATCGCTACCGCGAAGTCGCAGCCTTTGAAGGCAAGCCGTGGCTGTTGCGCTTCTTCGATCAGATCCGCTTCTACCCGGTCAGCGCCGATGAACTGCTGCGCATTCGCCGCGATTTTCCGCTGGGCCGTTTTGCGCTGAACATCGAACACAGCACTCTGAACCTGGCCGATTACCAGACCTTTCTGACGCGTGAAGCTGACGGCATCGCGGCGTTCCGCGCTCAACAACAGGGCGCATTCAACGCCGAACGTGAACGCTGGATTGCCAACGGCCAGGCTGATTTCCAAAGCGACGAAGGTGTCGCGCCATACATCGAAGAACTGCCGCTGCAAGCGGGCCAGCAAGGCGTCGAGAGCCACATTGCCGGTAACCTCTGGCAGGTCCAGGTGCAACCCGGCGAGCGTGTCGAAGCAGGCGATGTGCTGGTGATTCTGGAGTCGATGAAGATGGAAATCCCGTTGCTCGCACCGGTCGCAGGCGTGGTGCAGGAAGTGCGGGTGCAACCTGGCTCGGCAGTCCGCGCCGGGCAACGGGTCGTAGTGCTGGCAGCAGACTGAACCGATCAACTTTTCAACTTCGAGGGAATCCTGTCATGAACGACACAGCTCTGCCGAACAACTTTCGTCTGGACACCGTACGCGCCGCCTACCAGGCCGGCCATCTGTCGCCGCGCCAGCTGATTCTGGCCCTGCGGGAAAAGGCCGCTGCGCTCAATCCCGCTTATCACCTGTTCATTCACCTGCTCAGCCCGGCTGAACTTGAGCCTTATCTGGCCGCACTGGAGGGCCGTGACCTCAAGGATCTGCCGCTGTACGGCGTACCTTTCGCGATCAAGGACAACATCGACCTGGCCGGCATTCCAACCACCGCCGCCTGCCCGGATTACGCCTACACGCCAGAGCGCTCGGCGACCATTGTCGAACAACTGATCGCATTGGGCGCAGTGCCAATGGGCAAGACCAATCTCGACCAGTTCGCCACCGGCCTCAATGGCAGTCGCTCGCCCTATGGCGTTTGTCCCAACAGCATTCTTAACGAATATCCGTCCGGCGGTTCAAGCTCCGGCTCTTCGCTGGCGGTCGCGCTGGGGGTCAGCAGTTTCTCGCTGGGCACCGACACCGCAGGCTCGGGGCGAGTGCCTGCAGCGCTGAACAATCTGGTGGGCATGAAAGCCAGCAAGGGCTTGATCTCCACAGCGGGTGTGGTGCCCGCCTGCCGCACGCAGGATTGCGTTTCCACCTTCACCGCCACGGCAAGAGAGGCCAGCCAGTTGCTGGGGTTGGTCGCGAGGTTTGACCCGCGCGACGCGTATAGCCGTCGCAACCCGCAGTGGAACGACGCCTCGGCGTTCGGCGCGCCCCGTCCGTTGCGCTTTGGTGTACCGCGAAGTGAAGACCTGGCGTTTTTCGGCTGCAGCGAAGGGCCGCAGCTGTTTAGCGACGCCATCGAACGCCTCACTGCGCTGGGCGGCGAGGCGGTCACGCTGGACCTGTCGCCCTTTCTGGAAGCTGCACAGCTGCTGTACGACGGCCCGTGGGTGGCCGAGCGCTACAGCATCGCCGGGCCATTGATGGAGGAGCATCCAGAGGCTGTATTGCCGGTGATTCGCGACGTACTGGCCAAGGCACCGGGTGTGAACGGGGTCGATACCTTTCGCGCGCAATACCGCCTGCAAGCGCTGAAAGCGCTGTGTGATCAGGCGCTGGAGGGACTGGATTGCGTGATGACACCGAGCATCGGTCGCCCGGTAACCTCGGCAGAACTGCTCGCCGAGCCCGTGCTGCGTAACTCGGAACTGGGTTATTACACCAACTTCGTCAACCTGCTCGATTATGCCGCCATCGCAGTACCCAGCGCCTTCATGAGCAACGGCCTGCCGTGGGGCGTGACGCTGTTCGGGCGGGCGTTCACTGACCAGTATCTGCTCAGTCTCGCCGATGCATTCCAGCGGCAAACCGCCCTGCCGCTGATTGGCGGTGACAGCCCGTCGCTGCCCGCGCCGAGCAATGCCGCCCGCAACGACATGGCCCGGCTGGTGGTCTGCGGCGCGCACCTGGACGGCCTGGCGCTGAACTGGCAGCTCATACAACGCGGTGCCCGCTTGCTGGAGGTCACATACAGCTCAGCCGACTATCAACTTTACGCACTGGCCGGCGGCCCGCCGTTCAGGCCCGGCATGGTGCGGGTGGCCGAGCACGGCGTAGCGATTGCCGTTGAAGTCTGGGAGCTGCCGAGCGCCGAACTGGGCTCGTTCCTGACCGGTATTCCGGCACCGCTCGGCCTAGGCAAAGTGCAACTGGCCGATGGTCGCTGGGAAACCGGCTTCATTTGCGAAACGTCCGGGCTTGAAGGCGCTCGCGATATCAGCCACCTCGGCGGCTGGCGCGCCTACCTGCAACAGCTGTGACCGAACAGGTGGCATGCCTGGGTATGCCACCTGTCTCTCGATAAATAGTTATGCCGTTTGCAGGCACGCCTTCCGACATAGTGAGCATCCATTCATTTTGACCGGCCGTCATGAACCACCCCTGGAATCCGCTTCGCCAAGACACCTTGTTTCAATCCTACTCTTCCCTGCTGGAGCAGCCCGGTATCCTGCGGCCCGAACACGGCAGCGCACGGCAAGATACGCTCAACGCTGCGCGGCCATTTACAGTGCCACCGTTCCCTTTCCCACCGCCTGAAAACCCCACGCCGCTGCTGCCTGAAGAGCGCGAACCTGAAGGGCAGTCTGCGCACATCGAACGCCAACTCAAGGCCTTGCGCGCAAGCCCCGGTTTTAAGCTGATTGCACACTCGGCATTGCTCCTGAAGGCTTGCCAGCTGGACATGGACTTCCCACCGTCCCGACAGCACTACGTTCGCCAACAACTGATCACGCAGCTCACAGAGAAAACCGGCAAGACACTGAACCCCGACACACTGACGATGACCTTCAGCACCGAGAACCACCCCGCTGTGGACGACGATGGGCATGAGCGTTACAGCGCTCGCCTGTCGCTGACCGAGCTGGCTTTGGCTACCTTCGACCCGGCGCTGCTTGTGGCCTTGAATCGCAGCGATATCACTGACATGCCGCTGTCTGACGAGACCCCGTCACTGAGCACCACGCAGGCGTTCAGGTGGGTCAGCGAGCTGCCTCTGGACCGCGATTACAGCGCAATGCTCGAGGCTTTCCGGGCCCGCCATGCAGAGACCTTCCGCGTGTTGTCACGGTTGAGCTTTCTGGACACGCTGGCCCGCCAATACGCTTACCGGCAAATCAGCCTCGATGGCTACGTTCTGGCGCTGGACGCCTTGGGGCTGAGCGAATTTCCTGTCGACGCACAGGCGCTGGAACAAAGCGGGTGCGCGCAAAAATCCGAGGTTCGCGTGTTGTCACTCGGCGGCGAAACCGTGCCGGGCATTTTCCAGATACGCTCGAAAACCACCTCGCATTGCTTCATTCACGTGCTGGGCGCCAAGGGTAAGGTCATCGAATACATCAGCGATGATCCACAACACATGACCGACAGGCTGCTGGCAGCCATGAATGCCTCGGGGTTATACGGCCACCGACTGCATGCCCTTGAGCAGGACGCGCGCCTTGCTGCCGATGCGCGACTGACCACAGAAGACCTGTTCAGTGAGCTGACGCAAGCATTGCTTGCCGAAACGTCGTCCAGTAGCGACACACACTCAGACATAGAACGGCTCACCCCCATCACACGCAGCCTGGCGCTGGCCGGGGCCGTAGACCTCTGGCAGGCAGACGCCAGCATTGTGCAGCAGATACCGGTGGCGTCCAGAATGGCGGCCCAGGTAATGACAGCGTATCTACAGGAACACCACGGCCTGACGCTCAACCCGGATCATGTGTTTATCGCCTATCAGTCCGGCAACTCAATCAACCCGCTGGGCAGCCCGCGCAATCCGTCTACGTACGTTCATACCCCGGATGAAAAACCGGTCAGCCTGAGCGAAGCGCTGATGAACAATTATCGCGTTGATTACCCACAAGGCTACCTTGACCGCGATGGTCGCACGGTGGTCTTTCTCGACACCACCGGCAAAGGCGAAAGGGATCAGGGCCAATTGCTCGCAATCCCTGCGCAAGCACTTGAGGGCTACATCAAGGCGTTCGGTTTTCTGTCCTGGATGACGCGGCGCATTGATGAATTCTGGGGGCAGCAGAAGGCAGCAATCGAGCAGACACTCCTGACCACGCTCATCACCCAGGCGTTGATCAGCCTCAAGCGCGGCCATCTCAAGCGCGGCGGCTTTGATCAGGTCGTAGAAGCCCTCGCGACCTCAGCGCGGCCCCCATGGCTGGCACTGGGCTTTTTCGTCCAGGGCGCGCTGATCGATGGCATGACGCATCAATACACCGGGCTGCTGGTCATTGACCAACCGGGCAAACCGAAAGTGCTTTATCAGGCAGGGCATCCTGACGCTTTCATGGAGTTCGCCGATGACAAGGCACTTGAGGGCTATCTGAATCAGAAAACGGCGCAAGCCGATTGGCGCGAGGCCGCGATGCGCTATGTGCCGGTCCGCCATCACCAACGCCTGGACTACCTGTTCAAGCTGTGGGGCAGGGTTCAGGCCCCGAGCCCGCCCGCGTCCATCCTGCGTCCGTGGACCGATGCACTGTATAACCCTGATACACAACAAGCCCTGCACCATTCATTGTGCGAAAAAAGGCTGGAAGGCTCGCCGTTTGCCTTTTTCCACCAACTTCTCAAACAAAACGCACTGGATGATGCCGAAGACAGAATCGTGACATCGGAGCAGGTTTCGCAGGCCTACTGGACCTCGCGCCTGCAGCATTTGCAATGTTTGCTGTTGCCCATGTCGCTGTTGCTGACACCGGCCTTCGTTGCTTCACTGGCGACAGAAATCGGCCTCACCTCACTGAGCATTGCCGCGACTCTTTTGCCGGGCGGCCGCTATGCAGAAAAGAACCAGGCGCTGCTGGCCACGTTATCGCTGGGCTTGATGCAGTTGGGCACGCAAACGCCGAGGTTGCTGCGCACGCTGAGCCGAATCGTGAAGCCTGCCGGGCACACCGCGCGGGTGGCTGGCGGATCCCTCAGTGCACCGCGCAGCGTCGCCCGGTTACGCCAGCGGCTCATGAAGCCGCGCCAGACCCGGCTGGAGAAGTTCTTTCACACCGATGCGCTGCTCAAGCGCTGGAGCATGGCCGAGGCTGCATCACCAAGCCTGCTACCGGTGCATGCCTGGAAACTGGGCCGCAGGTTTGTGTTGTGGACATCGGACCGCGGCCAGGCGAGAACGCTGGTGGTCAGCACGCACGGGTATTACACGCCGTGGACGGCGACGGTGAAGATCCCCAACGGCTCGGAGATCCGCACCTACGCCCCACATGGCTACGAGTTGGTGGACCCCAAACTGCATCGCATCGTCAACAAGAACGTCCGGCCATTCGCGATCTCCAATACGGCTGCAAACACGCTGATTCAGCCAACGCCACTCTTCGACTCCACGCTGATCACCGACAAGTTCATCGCCGGCACGTCACTGCCCGGCAGGCTGAAAAACTACAGCCTGTCCAAGTTCCAGACCACCACCGATGAGCCCTACGAGGAGATCGCGCGGGTGGTGCGCAACTCGAATGCCTCGCCGCTCAGGGGCTGGCTGCCGCCGACGCCGACGGACGTGCTGACCGTGCGCAACCGCTTCGGCATGACGCCTCCGTCACTGGCTGATCTGTTCAACAGTCTGTCGGTACAAGGCATTCATTACGACCGAATATTGCTGGTGCACTGTCGCTGCGCAGCAATATCGGCAGTGTTGCGCCGCGCCCCGGTCTATCATGCACCCACTACTCCGATCATCCAGCACGGTGCCTGATACCTGTATGACAACCGCCCTGACCGACACCCGCCTATGCCCTGTGTGCGGTTTCAGCAACCAGTGCAGCCTGGCTGACCCGCGCACTGCAGATCAGCCCTGCTGGTGTTTTTCGGAAAACATCGACCCGGCGTTGCTTGCCGCCCTGCCGGAAGACATCCGTAATCAGGCGTGCCTGTGCCCTCGCTGCGCGCTCGGCGTTGTACACAAGCCTGCTTTTGATTCTGGCCAGAGACCGTAGGAGACCCGCCCTCTCACAGAGTAAGATGCGCGTCTCATCCGCTGTGCGTCGCCCTCCTCATGCGCCTTGATCGTTTCCTCAGCAACCTGCCCCGCTTCAACCGCAAGAGCGTGCGTCTGGCACTGGCCAGCGGCAGGGTGCAGGTGGACGGGCAAATCACCACAGACCCGCATTACGACGTGCGTGAGTTCAGTTGCGTAGCGTTCGATATGCAAATCCTTCAGCCCGGCAAAGCCGCGCGCTACTTCATGCTGCACAAGCCGCAAGGCTGCGTCAGCGCAACGACCGACGCGCAGCACGCAACAGTGCTCGATTTGCTCGACGAGCCTGACAAACACGAACTGCACATCGCCGGACGACTGGACTTCAACACCACCGGCCTGATGCTGATTACCAACGACGGTCAATGGTCGCGACGGCTGACTCAGCCGCACACCAAAATGCCCAAAGTGTATTACGTCGAGACCGAGCAACTTATCGACGAGCGCTATGCGCTGACATTCGCCGAAGGTCTGTTTTTCTCATTCGAGAACATCATCACACAACCGGCACAACTGACCGTGCTGGGGCCGCGAAGCGCGCGCTTGAGCATCATCGAAGGCCGTTACCATCAAGTGAAACGGATGTTCGGTCACTTCGACAATAAAGTGTTGCAACTGCACCGGGAAAGCATCGGCGCGTTGATCCTCGACCCGGCCCTGCCACCCGGCGGCTACCGCTCGCTGCAGGCTGCGGAAATAGCCCTGTTTTAGAAAGTCACAGCCGTTCGGCGGAATAGCAAAACAACTCACGAACCGTGCTGGCGGATTATGGATTCGACTGCTTGACTGCAAGTGTCAGCCCTTATGCGACTGACGCGTCCATCTATTATTCCAAGAAACTCTTTGTCGTATCGAGCCGCTGACTCGCGACAAATTGCCCGCCAATAACAATACCTGTCGAACAGTTTATCGGATCGACATGGGCCTTTAATCACTATCGCCTGCCTGTCACGAAAACCGTGCAACGTCATATGCACGCCTACCTGTTTACGCCAGGAGTTACACCTATGTCGCCAGAAAAAGCAGTGCTGGACATACAAGGACAGTTTCGGGTTTATACCGAGTTCTATCGCACCGATGATGCCGCCGCAAAGACCATCATTCTGGTCAACGGCTCACTGGCCACCACCGCATCGTTTGCGCAGACCGTGCGTAACCTTCACCCCACATTCAACGTGGTGCTTTATGACCAGCCCTACTCGGGCAGGTCCAAACCCCACAACCTGCACGGCGCACCACTGACCCGCGAAGAAGAAGGCCAGCTCCTGCTGGAGCTGATCGACCATTTCAACGCCGAGCACGTGCTGTCGTTCTCCTGGGGTGGCGCTGCGACACTGGTCGCCTTGGCGCATCGGCCGAAACGGATCGAAAGCGCAGTCATCAGCTCGTTCTCGCCCGTCATCAACAGCCCCATGCGCGACTACCTGGGCAAGGGCCTCGACCATCTGGCCACACACAGTCGTTATGACATGGGCCGCCTGATCAACGACACCATCGGCAAACACCTGCCGTCGCTTTTCAAGCGCTTCAACTACCGCCACGTCAGCACCCTCGACGGTCATGAGTATGACCAGATGCACTACCACTTCAGCCAGATTCTGGAGCTTGACCCGGACAACTACCTGACGGCAGGCCAGCAGATCAAAGCCCCGGTCCTGTTCATCAACGGCGCCTGGGACGAATACACCTCCGCCAGCGACGCCACACAGTTCTCCCGATACCTGCAGAACTGCAGCTTCAGCACTATCGAAGCCACCGGTCATTTTCTGGACATGGAACACAAAGCCGCCTGCAACGACTCAAAACAGGCGCTGATGAAATTCCTGCAACCGGGGGAAGCGTCGAGCGGTGTTTATAGAGGGGTTCACGACCATCGTGCGCTCGCCTTCTGAAATCACACAAGAGAACCACCGCTGGCGCGTGGCCGTCAGGGGCTGGCGGGTGGTTTTCTTTGCGGCAATCGGCAGGGAAAGCGCTGCGGGGAGAAATTAGCGCTTCAAATCGAGGCAGGGTTCTGGTACAAAGTCAGCCGCTCAGAGCAGCTCTCAGAGCAGCTCTCAGAGCAGCTCTCAGAGCGTGTATAGTTTAGTGGTAAAACGAAAGCTTCCCAAGCTTTAGTTGAGGGTTCTTATTGGACACCCGTCTTTGGTGCATGGTAAAAACGCGTAATGCGGGTATAGTTTAGTGGTAAAATGAAAGCTTCCCAAGCTTTAGTTGAGGGTTCTTATCGGACAATCGCTTTTGTGAGCGAGCTTTACTAGCAATACGTGCGGGTATAGTTGAATGGTACAACTATTGCTTCCCAAGCAATCGGTGAGGGTTCTTATCGGACAATCGCTTTTGTGAGCGAGCTTTACTAGCAATACGTGCGGGTATAGTTGAATGGTACAACTATTGCTTCCCAAGCAATCGGTGAGGGTTCTTATCGGACAATCGCTTTTGTGAGCGAGCTTTACTAGCAATACGTGCGGGTATAGTTGAATGGTACAACTATTGCTTCCCAAGCAATCGGTGAGGGTTCGATTCCCTCTACCCGCTCCACATTCTTTGATCTAGAGCACTTCCAGGCTTTCTGCCTAGTGCTTTGAATCCCTCGAAACTCCCTCTCCCTCCCTAGAAATTCTGAAACGACCTCACTCACAAACGTGATGACTCGTACACCCATGCCCATTGGGTGCCGCACAACACTGCATACCAATGCCTGAACCCTCGAAAAAGCTCAACCTGCGATCAGCCCAGCCTCCTCCCCTACGAAAAGTCGATTTTCCAGACAATTGGATCGTGTTGAATCGAAAAGGGCCGGCCATACATTGCTTCAGGCCAGCCCTAGACACTTCATACCAATACCGTCAGGCGATACGACCGCCGCCATCCACGGGCAACACAGTCGCATTGATGAACTCGCTCTCGACCAGCGAGAGGACAGCATCAGCGAGATCATCAGCACGCCCTACCTGTCCGCCCGGCAGCCCCGACCCCACCTGATCGAACAGGCCAGCACGATCCTGCTCCGACAAGACGCTCTAGGTCGGGGTATCAACAACACCTAGGGAGATCACATTGACGCGCAGCGGTTTGACCTCCAACGCCAGAGCCATCGAGAAGCCTTCAAGACCCGCATGCAACGCCGCGACGGTGGTAGTGTCAACGGCTGGACGATAAGCCGCGAGGCCAGAGAAGTAGGTGACCGAGCCTTTGCGGTTGATGAAGTTCAGGCAGTAATTCGCGGCGTTTACAGGCCCCAGAACTTCGAGTTAAGCATGCGTTGAATGTCGTTGGTGTTGAGTTGGGCCAACGGTGCGAAGGTCAGGTCTGCAGTGGTCACGACGAGATGATCGTAGGTGCCGATCGCGATGGAAGAATTGATCACGTCCTGGCTGACACCGGCGTCGAACGCCTAGTAGCTCGCAGCGCTTCCCTGCTCGGCCAGGGTGGACACCGCAGTTTCCAGCTTGCACGAGCTCCGACCGCAAAGCACGACCTCCCCCTTCCTGAACCACCTCGCCAAGGCCAAGCCCATCCCCGACGAATCACCGATAATGACAAGGCGCTGTTTTGTGATGCTCATGGTATTCCCCTTTTAGGAATTCCGATCAAGTCAGCACAGGCCATCTGACCTGTGCTGACTTGTTCGGAGCTTCCCTAACTCCTCTATGGTTTTCGGCTGGGGGCTATAGCCAGACTGTGTCAGATGCATTTAGGATCAGGCCTTCCCGATCAGGAGAGTGGGTGTAGCAATGAATCTAACAGCTTTAGGTTCAAAGCTGTCTCGGTATCGCAAGCAGCTTGCGATGAGCGAGGAAGAAGTGTGTGCGGTCACCCACATCCCCCTTGAGCGCCTGCAGTCAGTTGAAGCCGGCTCTCAGGCGCCTACGGGTGATGAAGTGCTTATCCTGGCCGATCTCTACCACTGCAACTTCAAATTCTTCATCTCGAACGAGCCGCTCGCCCCCTTTGAGCAGACCGAAATCCTGTATCGCAGGCACGGAGCTGAGTTCATCAAGGAGGATCGTAGAGCCGTCCAAGAATTCCTGTACCTCTGCGAAACAGAGGACTTCCTGATGAGTGAGTTGAAGGCTATGAAGCTCGAATTTCCGCTGCCGCAGGCTTCTGGGAATTTTAAGAATGATGGAATCCGAGCGGCTGAAGCCTTTCGCCTTTTCAATCAGCACCCCACAAACGCCGTGCCTCGGGATGTGTATCAGGAGATTCGCCAAACCGGAGTGCATGTGTTCCGTAGAAAGCTTGGTAACTCTAACATTTCGGGGCTTTTCCTGGCTCACCCCACGGCTGGGAAGTGCATTCTGGTCAACTACAGCGAAGACGTATACCGGCAGCGGTTTAGCGCTGCGCATGAATTTGCTCACGCTCTTTTCGATGCGCAGGGTGGCCCCAGTATTACCTACTCCCGTACGACTAAGGCTGACCTAGTCGAAGTGAGAGCAAACACCTTTGCCTCCCGGTATCTGATGCCTTCAGAAATCCTCCGACAGCTGCCCAACCCTGAGCAATGGACACAGGAAAATACCCAGTATTGGGCTCATGAGTTGCGAGTCAGCTGCGTTGCCTTGGGCATAGGTCTGAAGTCCGAGGGCTTAATTAGCGAGCAAGCATTCCAGAGGATAAAGTCGTACCGCGTTCCTCGTGAACTGAAGATTGACCCAGAATTGCCGGCCCAATTGACGACGCAACAGCGTGAGCGAAAGGCTAAGTTACTGGAAAAGGGGTTATCTGACAGCTACGTCGCACTGTGCCTAGACGCTCAGAGCCGTGGCATCATCACTCAAGGTCGATTGGCTGAAGCCTTGCTTAGTGACTTGGGAGGCCTTCAAGAGCTGCTCAGCCTTTATGGAAGATCGCGCAATGGCCATTGACCCATCCCGCTTTCATTTGATCAATGTGACAGACACCTGTTCGGTGTGGAATGTTCTCTCGTCTAGCACCCTGTACCGTGCTGCGCTGGCAGCGCAATGCCACTTCTGCGTCACCGAATTCGTAAACTACGAGTGTCTAGTGAAGCCCAGAATGTCACCAACCAACGCTAGCCGAGAGCTACAGCGTCGACTAATTGACGCGCGTGAAAAGGGCCAGTTCCCGGTACATGCTTGCAGTCTTGATGATCTTCAAGCCATGAGTAGATTGGAAAACCTTAGGCGTCTTGGAAAGGGGGAGTTGTCCTCTATCGCATTTGCAATGAGTCGTGGTTTAGCTGTGATGACCGACGATCAGGGTGCTAGAAAGCTTTCGGCGGCAGCGGGGAGCCATCCCACGCAGACGACTCCGCACCTGCACAGTTGGCTGATTTTTCATCGTAAATTGGATGATGCTGATCACTCCAACGTGATGACACAGCATATGAGCATGGAGGGCTGTCTTGCACCTCACCTGGCAGACGCCTACGGCTTAGCTTTACAGTGCGCTCGAAACGCGCATCCTGCTGAATCTACGCAGGCTTAGCGTCATCTCATCAGAATATATTGCAGGGAGTGATTATGTGGGTGTTAGGTGATGGCAGAAAACATTTTTTAGAGTTCCTTCGCAACACTTCCATCCAGTTCTTTTTAATGATTTTAATCGCTGTCTCAGGTGGAAAATTTAACGCTCTGATCTTAAAGCATGACTACAAAAATGCTTTTCCGATGGGATTTATAACAATTGTGATACTGTTGTTGCTCTGGCTGGCCGCTCACGCCAACATTAAAAATTTCTTTGTGGAATTTAAACGCGGTACGACTCCTGGTCTGAAGCCCTACCTCGACAGCCTACCAGTTCAAAACCTAAAAAAGAAAGTAAGCGATCCACCAACCACACCTACCATCAGATGCGGCTTCCGTTTATCTTGGCATTTCCGGTGAGCAGTTCCACGGCAGCAACGCCTCATAGTCGGCCACCGACTGCGCAAGTGGCAACCTCTCCAGTACGTGGCGCAGCCACGTATAGGGCTCCTGGCCGTTGACCTTGGCGGTCTCGACCAAGCTATAGATCTGTGCACTGGCGGTGGCGCCTTTAGGCGTGTCGCTGAACAGCCAGGCTTTGCGCCCAATAACAAACGGCTTTATTGCGCGCTCTGCCGGGTTGTTGTCGATCGGTAAAAAGCCGGCTTCCACGTAACGCTTCAGCCGACTCCAGTTATTCGCCAGATAACCAACTGCCTTGCCCAGCACGCTTTGCGGCGTCACGTGGGACTGAGTTTTATCCAGCCAGCTTTTCAACTGAGCCAAGATTGGCAGGCTTTTCTCCTGCCGACCGGTAAAGCGCTGTTCGTCGCTGCCGTCTTTCAATTCGCGCTCGATACCGTACAGCTTATTGATCATCGTCAGCGCGATATCGGCACGCCCGGTCTTGCCCTTAGGTTGCACTTTTTGTGCTTCGACAAATTTGCGCCGCGCATGGGCCATACACGCCAAGCGCTCCACGCCCGGTTGTAACGCCAGCGCGTTATAGCCCGCGTAATCATCAGTCATCACATAGCCGCGATAACTTTCCAGCAGCCGTAACGGTACGTCCTGCGCGCGGCTGGAAGTGTAGTCGAACAATACGACTTTATGATCTGGAGGCCCGCTGGCCTGTACCCACATCCAGGATTGGCTGGTCGGGTCTCGATCTGGTTCTTTCAGTACCTGAACGCGGGTTTCGTCACAGTGGATGACCGGGCTTTCCAGCAATCGATCACGCATCAGATTTAACAGCGGCTGCAAATGTTCGCCGCACTGGATAATCCAGCGGGCCAACGTTTGACGCGGGATTTCTATGCCATGTCGGCTTAGCACCGTTTCAAAACGATGCAGCGGCAAGCCGTCGACATACTTGGTGGTCAGCAGCATGGCCAACACGCTGGGGCTGGCCATGCTCTTTTCAATCAACTGCGCAGGCTTGCCGGCTGTGACCGGTGCCGACTCACAGCCACGACAGCCGTAGACTTTGCGGATGTGTTTGATCACCCGAATCTGCATCGGCACGATATCCAGTTGCTCGCTGGTTTCCTCGCTGACGACATGCTTGCGGCAACCGCAGGCACAGGTCAGTTCGTGTTCGGGCAGCTCGTGGATGACTTCAATGCGCGGCAGATCAGCCGACAGTGGCTTGCGCTTGCCACGGCGTGGCGCAGGAGCAACTACTTCCTCATCAGCATCGCCGACCGGGAGCATAGGCTCGCTTTCAGGTTCATTGAACAAGGCAAGTTGAGGGGTATTAGGCTCGACGGTTTGTTCGGACTTTCGACCAAAAATACGGTCACGCAGCAGCTTGATCTGCTCTTTGAGATCAACGATGTGAGTGGCGTAGGCGTCTTTAACTTCCTGTTCGCGCGAGCGTGCTTCGTAGCTCTCAAGCAGCATCTGTTTGAGCAATACGGGATCGTCAGGAAGGTTGTCGGGCAATGGTCGCATGCCCTGGATTATACCCGTCAGGCAACAAACCTTGGAGTCAAAATCTTATGAGGACGGTTGCGCCACAGATCAAATCCATCCAGCAGCCAATTCAATTCCTGAACCGTCAGCACAATGGCTTCGTCGACATCATCTGGCGAGATTTTGAAACGCTCGGACTCGAGACGCTTGAGCCAAAGGCAGAAGCCGTTACGCTCCCAATACAAAATCTTCACTCGATTCCGGGATTTGTTGAGAAAGACAAAGAGCACCGGATCAAAGACCGCCACTTTAATATCCAACTCGACCAAAGCAGCTAAGCCATCGATGGATTTTCTGAAATCCACGGGTTTGGGATAGAGGTAGACTTTCTCGACTTTGGCGTCGGGTCGCATCATGGTGCTGGCTCCTGAAAGAAAACGGGAGCACAGCATCAGGCGTCAGCCAGTGGCTTGAAATGTGGGGTTCGTGGATCGGATACAAAAGAAAAATAGGCTAACCATTATTTATTTAGCCAAGCACGGTAAATTTTCCTTGGCGGAAGCGGGGCTTCTGATACTAGGATTTTATTTCTCAATAGTGTTCGGTGCATTCTATTCCTTTGAAAGCGCACAAAGGTTTCTTTCCAAGGAAAAGGATCGTAGCTGTTTTTCGGTAGTTCAAACCACAAGCTTATCGAGTAGCTCAGGCCTGGCTGGCTCTAGCAACAATAGTGCAGAATAGGGGCCAATGAAAATGCAGGGCGAGGTAGGTTTTTGTGAATGGCACCCCTGGTCTGGTCGTAGTGAAATTCCAGGGAGGAATCTGCCTGGGGTCTACTTCATCGCCAGGAGCAAAAAGAAGCCGGACAACTTTAGGGTAAACAATGATTTCATAATTTATATAGGAGAAACCACAGGGCAGACGCTAGCAGATCGCCTCCGCCAGTTTAATACATCTGCATTCAGTGAGCGTCCGGGCCATTCGGGTGGCAATACTTTCAGACTAATGCTGCTTGAGACTACCCCGCTTGATCACTTATGGGTATCTGCCTGCCCTGTAGATATGGGGTCTCCCTACACAACCGCCTATATCAAACATCTTGAAGGAAGGTCTGAAGTAGGCATCGATTTTTGACGCTCTCATGGCCTGAGGTTCAAAAAAAGCTCGCCCGATCAGATAATTAGACGTTTTCCGCTCTTAACTCATCGATTTTCCTTCAAACAGCACCTTTCCAAGGCGTTTTTCCGCATTACAGGCGCACCTCTCCCATCGCCAGCAGCCGTTTTCGCACCATCCAAAGGTTCGACAAGGCAAACAGAGTAGCCTGTTGCGCGGTGTTTTTAGCCAGCCCGCGAAACCGGACTTTCGTATAACCAAACTGGCGCTTGATCACGCGAAACGGATGTTCAACCTTCGCCCGTAACTGGGCTTTCGTGAACTCGATTTTGCGATAGACCCGTGCGATCAAACTTTTCTCGCCATGCTTTTTATAACGGCTTGGGCGGGCCGCAATTGACCAGATCATCTGACGATCCTGATGCTCCGCACGCTTGTCCACGCCGGTGTAGCCCGCATCACCGCTGACATAGGTTTCCTCACCATGTAGCAATTGATCAACCTGAGTCACGTCCGCCACATTCGCCGCAGTACCCACCAGGCTATGGACTAAACCCGACTCGGCATCGACGCCGATATGCGCTTTCATGCCGAAGAAATACTGGTTTCCTTTCTTCGTCTGATGCATTTCGGGATCGCGTTTGCCGTCCTTGTTCTTGGTCGAGCTCGGCGCATGAATGATCGTCGCATCGACCACCGTACCTTGGCGCAGCATCAAACCTCGATCACCCAGATAGCCATTGATGACCTGCAAAATCCCGCCTGCCAACTCATGCTTTTCCAACAGACGCCGGAAGTTGAGAATCGTGGTTTCATCGGCGATTCGATCCAGACTCAACCCTGCGAACTGGCGCAGGATCGTTGTCTCGTAAAGTGCTTCCTCCATCGCCGGATCGCTGTAACCAAACCAGTTCTGCATCAGGTGAATACGCAGCATCGCCATCAGCGGATAAGCCGGACGGCCACCTTCGCCCTTTGGATAATGTGGTTCGATAAGGGCAATCAAGCCTTTCCAGGGCACAACCTGATCCATCTCGATGAGAAAGCGCTCGCGGCGGGTATGCTTACGTTTACCCGCGTACTCGGCATCGGCGAAGGTCATCTGTTTCATCAGGGAAGCTCGGTGAAAGGTGTTGGGGTATTTTGCCAAATCAGGAAACCTTTTTCAGAGTTTCCCTTACGACTTTGACCTTTATGTAATTGGTGCAGGCTCCGGAGGTGTTCGGGCTGCCCGCTTTTCCGCAGGTTTTGGCGCTAAAGTGGCTGTGGCTGAAAGCCGCTACCTGGGAGGAACGTGTGTAAACGTAGGATGCGTGCCGAAAAAACTGCTGGTGTATGGAGCACACTTCGCCGACGACTTTGAGAATTCACGAGGTTTTGGTTGGACTCCGGGTGAGGCGAAGTTTGATTGGGCGACGCTGATTGTCAACAAGGATAGCGAGATCAATCGCCTGAATGACATCTACCGCAATTTGTTGGTCAACAGCGGTGTGACCCTCCATGAAGGTCACGCCAAGATCATTGATCCTCATACCGTGGAGGTCAACGGAGAGCGTCACACAGCTCAGAACATTCTGATCGCTACCGGCGGCTGGCCGCAGATTCCTGACATTCCGGGACACGAGCACGCGATTAGCTCCAACCAGGCATTCTTCCTCAAAGAGCTGCCCAAACGCGTTCTCGTGGTCGGCGGTGGTTACATTGCGGTGGAGTTCGCCGGCATCTTCCATGGCTTAGGTGCCAAGACCACACTGTTGTATCGCGGTGACCTATTCCTGCGTGGTTTCGACGGTGCGGTACGTGAGCATTTGCAGGTAGAGCTGACTAGACGCGGCATGGATCTGCAGTTCAATTCCGATATCGAGCGCATCGACAAACAAGCCGACGGCAGCCTGAAAGCTACTCTCAAGGATGGTCGTCAGCTTGAGGCGGACTGCGTGTTCTACGCTACCGGTCGACGTCCTATGCTAGACAACCTGGGCTTGGAAAACACTGGCGTTAAGCTCAACAAAAAAGGCTTTATCGAAGTAGATGAGCTGTATCAAACGGCTGAGCCATCAGTTCTGGCCTTGGGGGACGTAATTGGCCGCGTACAGCTAACACCTGTCGCACTGGCTGAAGGGATGGCAATTGCTCGTCGCTTGTTCAAGCCTGAGCAATATCGTCCGGTGGATTACAGAATGATCCCGACGGCAGTGTTCAGCCAACCTAACATCGGTACTGTCGGGATGACCGAAGAGGATTCGCGAGAAGCCGGGCATGAGGTAGTGATCTTTGAAACCCGCTTCCGACCCATGAAACTCTCCCTGACCGAATGCCAGGAGCGCACTTTGATGAAGCTTGTGGTGGATGCCAAGACCGATAAGGTGTTGGGCTGCCACATGGTCGGCCCGGATGCAGGCGAGATCGTGCAAGGGCTGGCGATTGCGCTGAAGTCGGGTGCGACCAAGCGCGATTTCGACGAAACCATCGCCGTGCACCCGACGTCCGCTGAAGAGTTTGTAACCATGCGCACGCCCGTCGGGAGCTAATCGATCTTTTGGCACTGGGCGCCCGGCTCTGTCGCAACGGCAGGCGCTGGGCGCTAGCGCAATGCCAGCTTACCCACTTAAAGCAATTTACCCGTGCAGCGCTCTGCTCAGGCCAATTCAAGACCTTCAGCGCTGCATGCCAAGGATTGACTCCGTCTGCGTCTAAACCAGACTTCGCAAATACTGCGCGCTACATTCGAGTCCTCCCATTAGATTGTCTGATAATAATTCCCCCTGTCAAAGCCTACCTCTAGATAGGCAAGCAACCATAGCTCAGCACCCGCGACCAAATTTTAATTAATGAGGGCACATCGAAATTGTCATGCTCTCCATGCGTAATGACATGAATTAGGCATGACCCCATTGCAAGCCTACCAACTGGATGGTAGATTATATCTAGATTCAAAAATCAACCCAGACCTACGGGGCGTTAACGCCCATGTGAGAATCCCATGCAAGATTGGAAGCAAGCCCGTAAAGACATCAACACTCGTTTGGTAGAGCTCAACGGCCTCTCCCCGGAGACCATGAAAGGCATGGCTGCACTCGGTGCCGCCGGTAGCAAAACCAATCACTTGGATGCAAAGACTCGCGAGCTGATCTCCCTGGCGGTGGCCGTAACAACTCGCTGCGATGGCTGTATCGCCTTCCACGCAGCTGAAGCCAAGAAGCTCGGTGTCACAAGTGAAGAAGTGGCCGAAGCACTGGGTGTGGCCATCAACATGAACGCCGGTGCAGCACTGGTGTACAGCACCCATGTTCTCGATGCGTTCGATAAGTCCTGAGTCAAAACGACGACTTTTCTCTTTAAACGATGTCGGGAGCAATCATGAATAAGCTTTTTACACCTTTCGATTTGGCCGGTACTTCGCTAAAGAATCGCGTTGTCATGGCCCCTATGACCCGCACCCGCACCTTGAACAACATCCCAAATGAAGCCAACGCGCTGTACTACGCGCAACGTGCTTCTGCTGGTTTGCTGATCACCGAAGGTCTGCCTATTTCCGACGAGTCACGGGGCTATCTGTACACCCCTGGTATCTACGAAGATGTGCATTTGCCCGGCTGGCGCAATGTCACTGACGCCGTACACGCAAAAGGCGGGAAGATTTTTGCGCAACTCTGGCACGTAGGCCGCATGTCTCATATTTCCGTGCATGGCATCGTGCCGGTCTCCTCGGGCACAGTACCTGCGGTAGATACGACCGTGTATGCCTGGATTGAACCTGGCAAAGCAGGCCCTGTTCAACCTAGTGCTCCACGTGCCCTGGAAACGGAAGAAGTGAAGCGCGTCATCGCTGACTTCGTGAAGTCCGCGCGGATGGCCATGGACGCCGGCTTTGACGGTATCGAAATCATGGCAGCCAACGGTTTCTTGTTCGATCAGTTCTTGAGCAGCTCCCTGAACACGCGTACCGACCAGTACGGTGGCTCCATCGCTAACCGTCAGCGTTTTCTGCTTGAGACCATTGATGCAATCGCTGCCGAAATTGGTGGCTCGAAGATTGGTGTGCGCTTCTCGCCGTTTGGTCGACTGTACGACTTCGGCGTGTACGAAGGTGAAGAAGAAACCTGGATGAGCATGGCATCTGCGCTCAATGAAAGGGAATTGGCGTTTGTTCACCTGAACTACCAGCCGACCATCCTCGCCGCGCAAACACCGCCGGGTTTCGGCGCTGCATTCCGTGAAGCCTACAAAGGCACCGTGATGGCTGCTGGCGGCTTCACCAAAGAGATCGCAGAGTCTGAGCTGGCTAAAGGTGAGCTAGACCTGGTTGCCTTTGGCACGGCCTACATTGCGAACCCGGATTTAGTCGAGCGTATGCAAAACAATTGGCCTCTGGCCGAGAGTGATCGCGCTACCTACTACGGCGTGAGCGGTTCGATTGAGAAGGGTTACACCGACTACCCGGAATACGCAGCGGCTGAAGCCTAATTTCTTCTCAGACATTCAGGAGAGCACCATGCCACTTGTCACTATTAAAGGTATCGAAGGCGTTTTTTCCGACGAACAAAAAGCTGAAGTCATCCGTAAGGTGACTGACGCGATGGTATCGGTGGAAGGTGAAAACATGCGGGCCCTCACATGGGTCATTTTCGAAGAGGTCAAGAGCGGGGACTGGGGCATTGCCGGCAACCCTGTGACTGCTCAAGAAGTCTTGAAGCTACAAAGCGGTCAATAAGGCTTCACCGTTCAGTTATTAGCTCCCTGATGGTTGAGTGCATTTTTATGCTCAACGATCAGGGGGCTTTTTCCGTTCTAAGTGAACGTCGGATCTGTGAGGTCTGCTCCGTGATACTGATCATTTACGCCCATCCTTATCCTGAAAAATCCAGTGTTAACAGCCTGATGCTCAGGCTGGCTGCTAATAATCCTGAAGTCGTTATTCGCTCCTTGTACGACCTATACCCAGATTTCGATATCAATGTAGAAGCCGAGCAAATGGCAGTAGAAAAGGCAGATCTGCTGGTTCTGCAGCATCCTTTGCACTGGTACAACTACCCACCACTTTTAAAATTGTGGATCGATAAAGTTTTCACCAGTGGCTGGGCCTATGGCGTCGGTGCAGCCGCCCTCAAAAATAAGTATTTACTATGGGCTGTAACCATGGGCGAAGAGCATGATCAATTTGAAGGCGGTGAATACCCAGGCTTTCCGGTTCTTGCGCAGCCTCTACAGGCGACGGCGAATTACTGCGGTATGCATTGGTTAAGACCAGTCGCAATTCACGGCACATACCAAGCTGATCACGCCGCACTTATTAAGCAAATTCGCCGTTACGGCGAGCGTCTAGCCACTTGGAGGGAAGTTTGAATGGATACTCACAGCCTGATTGAAATGCTCATTTACTTGGGCTCGGCTGCCTTGATAGTTCCGATTGCCGTTCGGCTTGGGCTTGGCCCGGTTCTGGGTTATCTGTTGGCCGGCTGCCTGATCGGCCCGTGGGGCCTGAAGCTGATAACCGATGTGGAGTCCATCCTGCACTTTGCTGAAATCGGTGTAGTTTTGATGTTGTTTATCATTGGGCTAGAACTTGATCCCAAACGCCTCTGGGCAATGCGCCGAATGGTGTTCGGCGGTGGTGCATTACAGATGCTTGCGTGTGGAGCAGCCATCGCCGCGTTCTGCGCTGCCCTGGGCTTGAACTGGACAGCCGCGCTGTTGGTTGGCTTGACGCTGAGCCTATCCTCGACAGCGATTGCTATGCAGGCAATGAACGAGCGAAACATGACGTCAACCGCCGTGGGTCGTAGCAGCTTTGCCGTGTTGTTATTTCAAGACATCGCAGCCATTCCGCTTGTGGCTATGATTCCACTGCTGGCCGCAAATGGTGGTACGCCTTCCGGTGCTGAGCTGGCACTGTCGATTGCAAAAATCGTCGGAGCCGTCGTCGCGGTGGTGCTTTTAGGTCGGTACGTTTCTCGGCCCGTCCTTCGCTTCGTCGCGCGATCCGGCCTACGCGAAATATTCAGTGCCGTCGCACTCTTCCTAGTATTCGGGTTCGGCCTCTTACTCGAAGAGGCTGGCTTGTCCATGGCCATGGGTGCTTTTCTAGCAGGCGTCCTGTTGGCCAGCTCGGAATATCGGCATGCCCTAGAGAGCGATATCGAACCGTTCAAGGGACTTTTGCTCGGCCTGTTCTTCATCGGCGTGGGTATGTCCATCGACTTCGGCACACTGATTGATGAACCACTGAGAGTGCTCACCCTGACGTTGGGCTTTATTGTGATCAAACTGGTCATGATCAAGCTCCTAGGCCGTTTCCTGAACGTCCCAAGTGACCAGCGCTCCTGGCAGGCGGTATTCCTTGGACAGGGCAGTGAGTTTGCTTTTGTCGTTTTTGGCGCTGCCACAGTTGCCGGCATCTTGATCGAGCCATGGGGTAAAAGCCTGACTCTGGCAGTAGCGCTGTCGATGTGTGTGACACCGTTGCTAATTCTGCTGCTCAATTATCTGGAATCGTCGAAAAAACAGGACAGCAAGGAAGCGGACACCATCGATCAAAGCAATCCTAGAGTGATCATTGCTGGCTTCGGACGATTCGGCCAGATCGCTGGACGTCTACTGATGTCTTGTGGTTTTGAAGTCGTGGTATTGGATCATGACCCTGACCACATCGAGACACTGCGCAAATTCGGGGTGAAGGTGTTTTACGGTGATGCAACCCGTCTCGATTTGCTCCACGCTGCGGGTGCTGCACAAGCCGTGGTGCTGATCAACGCTATCGACAATCAGGACGACAACCTACTACTGACCAAGCTGGCCCAGGAGCATTTTCCGTCTCTGAAGCTCGTGGTGCGAGCCCGTGATATGGGGCACATCATTACCTTGCGTCAGATGGGCATTGAGGCCGTCGAAAGGGAAACCTTTGAAAGCGCTTTATCTCTTGGGCGTCGTGCCTTGGAACATCTAGGCGTTGGGCGCTACGAGGCTCGTGAGCGTGCCGACACATTCCGTAGGCTGAACTTGGAGATGCTAGAGGAAATGGCCGCACAGCCGGTGGACGATACTGAGTTCAGATATGACGCTTACAAACGAGCCAACGTTTTATTAACGGAACTCTTCAATGAAGATCGCACCCATCCTATCGATGGAGAGGCCAAGAAAAATGATCCTACAACTCTGCGAGATCGATAGTAGATTTGGCCAGGTGGTGGCGGAGGATGCCTGCTTAGCTGGCATCCTCCAGCTCAGTGATGATCGCTTTTTTCAAAGCAGAAACTGATTTAGATCCCGCGAAAATTTTCAACAATCGGCCTTCGTGAAACACCGCCAAGGATGGCACAGAGCGAATGCCATACGTCTGCGCGATTGTCGGCGATACAGCTATATCAATCTTTCCAAATTCTGCCAGAGCATGGAGCTTTTCCTCCAGCGCCTGGAAGATTGGCTTCATCTCTTTACAAGGTTTGCACCAGGATGCTGAAAACATAACGACACGGCTGCCCTTGGCAACGAAGCGGGCAAACTGGGGAGCGTTTAATTCAACGATACGGCTCATCAGGATCTCACATTTTGAGTTAAAGAAAGGCGTCACCTTATGAGTGCCGCCCGTTCATTGCCGATCAAACTTTGCAGCCGTCGATGCTGCAGACTTGACCCATCATTGAGCTGTCCTCAGGATTCGAGTTAGCTACCATTTTATTGAGGGCCTCTAGAAAAACAGCATCAGGCTGCGCGCCCGACACTGAGAACGAGCTATCAAAGACAAACAGCGGTACGCCAGAACCCAGTTGGGCGGCGAAACTCTCATCATCTTTCATCTCATTGCGCAGCTCCACGGATGACCATGCCAATTGAATTGATTCATCCGACACGCCCACCTCTCTCGCAATCGCTTCCAAACTTGAGCGATCAAAGAGTGACCTGCCATGGCTCGTACTTTGCTCATACAGCGCCTCCACCAGGCGCTTTTTCACTGCAGTATCTTCAACCGCTTTCACCAAGATATGAGCATCAGCAGTATCGCCAAACATCATGGTATCGAAGCGGTAATCCAGCCCATCGGCCCGCCCGTATTTACTAACCGTACTCATCATTGAGTCAGCGGAGGCTGGATTGCCAAGCTTACGTTTCAAGGCCCCGATCATCGGTTCTGGAGCTTGATTTGCAGCCAATCGATAGGCCCGAACATTGACCTGTACATCGTCCTGCATGCCAGAACGATTAAGCGCGTTTTCAAAACGACGCTTGGCAATCCAGCACCAGGGACACACAAAATCAGACCAGATATCGACGACATATTTTTTTGAAGGGGTTTGCATAAATTAGCCTGCGCAGAGAAATGAAGACCGCATGGCAGCCATTTCAAGCAAATGGTTAAAGCCAGCCAGAGGATCTGTTGTTCGGCCTAGCGTCCAATCGATAAGGCTTGCGCCCTCCAAGGAGCTGAGCAGCATGAAGGCGAAGTTTTCAAGAGGTGTTTCCAGCGACCAGTTGTGTTGCCGAACTGCCTGACTGAGGGTGCTCTGTAGCCAGTCGAGTTGAGCGTTGAAGAAGTCCCGAGTGAGCCCTTGAAGCGACAAAGGCAGTGCAGCCATTTCGGCAGCCAAGGCTCCACATAACGGCAGTAGCCCTTCATTCGCGCTCATTACAAAAAGTTGGGAAAATGCTTGCAGACGCTTTAGCGGCTCGGGATGCATAGTTTCGATTGACGCCAACGTCTCGTTGAAACGATTGATGTAATCGTTGATCAGCTCTGCACCCAGGCACTCCTTGGTAGGGAAGTGATGGTGAATGCTGGCTTTTCTGATGCCGACTTTCGCTGCGAGATCCGCATAACTGAACGCTGAGTAACCCTTTGAACGCATCTGGGTTTCCGCGTAGCTCAGCAGCGCGGCTTTTGTCGTGATAGACATTTGAGACTCCTACAGCCAGCACCCTTGTCACCGGAGCACCTTGCTGGAAAGCGCCCCACTGAGAGGCGCTACACGCAGCGCTTGCGTCGGTGTTTAGGCACGTACCGCCATCACCCCTGCATCAACGTCCCAGATAGCACCAGTGACCCAGGAAGTTTTATCGGAGAGCAAGAACAGGATGGTGTTAGCGACGTCTTCAGGAACACCTACTCGACCCAGTGGATGGAAATCGTTCAGCGACTTCATCGCATCCGGGATCGCTTCCTTGTCCATAAAGCCTTCATAGATCGAGGTGTGAACGATGCCGGGCGAGACGGCATTGACTCGGATACCTGAATGAGCCAATTCAATTGCCAGGTTTCGGGTGACTGCGTGCAGGCCCGCCTTAGCCATCGAATAAGCGGTTGCCGGAGAGCCGGCCAGCGCGGCCTGCGCGCCAATCGAACCGACGTTGACAATGGAACCTTCGCGCTTGGCAGCAAGCATATTTTTGACCACTGCCTGCGTGATAAAGAACGTGGCTCGGTTCAGATCCAGGTACATGTCGTAGTCAGCCTCATCGTGCTCGATGAAAGGCTTCGGAATGAATATGCCTGCAGAGTTCACCATGAAGCCGATGTCACTGTGGTTGGCATTGATTTCGTTGCGTACATGATTCATCCCTTCCTCGGTCATGAGGTTGGCAACGATCACTGATACGTTCCCCAGCGGACTCAGCTCGGCGCGCACAGCATCGGCTTTATCCTGTTTGCTGCCGGTGAGAACCACGCTGCCACCCGCCTTTAAAAACTGGCGCGCTGTTTCTAGGCCCATGCCGCTAGTGCCGCCTACGACCAGCAGTTTCTTGCCTTTGAAAAAATCTTTCATTGCAGACTCCGATATTCAGATTTCTGAAGGGCGGCACCAGCAGACTTGCTGCCGATGCACGCAGGGCGTGGATATGTAATAGGAGGGAATCAGCCCTCGCGAACTTCGAGAGTTGGCACCATACGAATGGCTCTAGAGAAGTTGGCGTAGTTGACCGATGTCTTGAGCACCACGTTGTGCAGTTCTTCCACACGCTCACGAGAAGCATCGGTGTGCAGGCGGATTACGACACTCACTTCGTCGTAGCCTGGGTTAACGCTTTCTTCGATGCCCAAGAAGCCACGCAGATCGAGAGTGCCGTCGGTCTCAATTTCCAGGCTGTGGATCTTGATGCCCATCATCGCGGCGTTGGCGGCATAGCCGACCGACATGCATGCGTTGAGAGCAGCCATCAGCAGCTCCTGAGGGTTGGGCGCGGAGTTTTCGCCCAGCAATTCATTCGGCTCATCGGCGATGATTTCGAAATCACGCGAGTAGGTCTCCCCAGCCAGGCTGTAACGGCTGACCTTGGCTACAGAGCGAGTCTGGCCTTTCCACTCGGTCTTTACGTTGAAGCTTGCGTGACGCTTGTTGGCATCCTCAGCAACGCCTTGAGCAAATTGTTGCAGGGCAGCTACGTCAATACCGTTCAGGTTGTTAGTCATTTGGTAATTCCTCTGTGAAGATTTTTCGCATGGGATTGTTTCTACGAAATAACTCTACCAACTGGTAGGGTGGGACGCAACAGGATATTAAAATTCAAAGCTAAAGGCGGCTGAACGTGCACCCGTCTTCTAGGCGCCATGCGTGCTGCGCGGCAGAATAGCGCCTTTTCAATCCGACGGACGGCTGTGCAGTGTCATCTGGCTCAGACACAGGCGAACACAATATTGATGAAGCACTAATGGGAGGTTCCTAACTGGCAAAATGCCTTTCTATTGAAAGCCCCAAGCCAATGTGCCAACAGATTTTTATAAAAATGCCAACCTAATGGTAGACATTTAGCTTAAATGACAGTGTAATCTCGATTTAACGGTGGCCTGCGTGTTCTAAAAGCTTATCGACATAGGACTTTGAGGTCGGCATGAAAAAATATAAAAGCGTCCAAACTCTGCTTGCCCATGCGTCTATTGAACCTGAGCAGCATCACGGATTCGTTAATACGCCCGTTTACCGGGGCTCAACCGTTGCCTTTCCCACCTGCGAGTCGATGCGCGAAGGACGTCAAAAATACGCCTATGGACGTTGGAACAATCCTTCAACGGAGGCACTCACTGAGGCCCTTCAGCACTTGGAAGGATCGGAAGGCACGGTTCTATGCCCTTCAGGGCTGTCCGCGTGTACGACTGCGATACTCTCCGTAGTCGGGACGGGTGATCACATTTTGATTGCCGACAATGTCTATGCGCCAGTGAGGGTTTTCTGCGAAGAAGTGGGAAAGCGCTTAGGGATCGGGGTGTCGTTTTACGATCCTACGATAGGTTCCGGCATTGTTGATTTCATCCGACCTAACACGAAAGCGATTTATCTAGAATCCCCTGGTTCCCTGACGTTAGAGATACAGGACATCCCTGCCATAGCGAATGTTGCCCATGACCATGACATCATGGTTATTGCAGACAATACATGGGGCACACCGCTTTACTGCCCGACGATGGAGCTTGGCGTCGACCTTTCCATCATGGCAGCAACGAAATACATCGTCGGCCACTCCGACGCAGTTCTTGGCACCGTATCCGCATCCAAGCGAGCATGGGAAAGCCTCAAGCGATACCACTTCAATATGGGCTTATTTGCCAGCCCGGACGACGTGACCCTAGCCCTTCGAGGGATGAGAACGCTAGACGTGCGCCTGGAGCGTCACTATAAGAATGCGACGATAGTAGCCAAGTGGTTGGAGGGCCGAGAGGAGGTAATCGCCGTTCATTACCCGGCATTAGAATCCCATCCCCAACACGACTTATGGAAACGGGATTTCAAAGGAGCATCTGGCTTGCTGTCGTTTACGACAAAGCCTTCCAGCCAGCCAGCAGCAGATGCTCTCTTGGATAATCTATCGCTGTTTGCTATCGGTTACTCATGGGGTGGTTTCGAAAGTTTGGCAATGCTTGCGAATCCTAAACCAGTCAGAAGTGTGACCCAATGGGACATTGACGGCCATCTAGTGCGACTGCATATCGGTCTCGAGGATCCGTATGACTTAATCGCCGATCTCGAAGTTGGCTTTGCACATTTCAATAGATTACGCCGCTAGTCATACCCATTAGGCACAGCTCTTGATGGGCTGTGCTATTGGACAGCAAACCACACCTGCTCAATAAGGAGCCATTGGTGTCTCAGCGCATAATTGACATGTTTTCATTCAAAGGGGTGAGACAGGTTATCTTCCTCACCACGCTAGCGATGTTGGCCTTTGCAGCCAACTCGGTTCTATGCCGCTTGGCACTTCGTCATACTGAGATAGACCCTACGTCCTTTACACTTATACGGTTGTTTAGCGGAGCCATTGTGCTCTGGGTAATCCTAACAATCAAAGGCACCTCTTCTCGCTCCGCTGGGAGCTGGCTGGGTGCGTTCACCTTGTTTGCTTACGCGTTCGCTTTTTCATATGCGTATCTAAATCTGGACACAGGAACAGGCGCGCTCATTTTGTTCGGTGCCGTCCAGCTGTCTATGCTTGGATACGGCTTTTACAAAGGCGAAAGGATGCATGTCGTAGCGATTACAGGTCTTGTACTTGCTATTGGCGGCTTGGTTGCTCTGTTACTACCAGGTGCCACGTCGCCTCCGCTGGCTAGCGCAGGGATCATGTTGTTATCTGGCATTGCGTGGGCCGTTTACTCGTTAATTGGAAAGCAATCGAATGACCCACTCGCATCTACTACTTGGAATTTCCTGCGAGCCGTCCCAATGATGCTTTTGGCATCAATTCCTTTCGCTAATCAGCTTTCAATAGACATTTCCGGTGTCCTTTGCGCGATTGCGTCGGGGACTATTGCTTCAGGAGTTGGTTATGCCATCTGGTACGCAGCGCTGCGTTCGCTTTCGTCGTTTCAGGCAGCAAGCATCCAGCTAAGCGTTCCTGTTTTGGCATCGCTCGCAGGTGTGCTCATTTTAGATGAAAGCCTGACTACTAGATTAGCGCTTACATCGCTGGCAGTGCTTGGAGGAATCGGGCTGATACTCAGCGATAAGCGAGGAACAAGTCCAAGAAAATGAAAGGTTGTCCGTGGATCATCTACACACGATATCGAAAATGAAACAAACAAGGCGACGAGACTCCGTCGCCCTTCAATCAAGTCCAATCAATGGTTAGGCTTCAGAACGCAGAATTCCGGCCAAAATCAAATCAAATCCAGAAGACTTCTCGTAGTCATCGCTCATTGCCCAAGATACAAAGCTTGCACCTTCCAAGGCATTCAATATGAACCTTGAAACTGTGATCACATCCAGGTCGGGCTTGAGCACACCCTGATCCTGGCCCTTCTTGATATTCTCTTGGAGCCAAGTCAGATGGATCTCGAAGAAATCCTTAGTCATTGCTTTAAGGCTTTCAGGCAGAGCCAAAAGCTCAGCGGCCAAAGCCCCGCAGAGTGGAAGCATTCCGTTTTCACTGCTGTGCGCAAACATCAACGCGAACGCCTTCAGGCGGTCAACGATGCCAACGTTCTCATCATTGATAGCTTCCAACTGCTTCCTGAATCGGAACAGATAGCTCTCGACGATGGCAATTGCCATGCCTTCCTTGGTGGGAAAGTGATGGTGAATACTGGCCTTCTTGATGCCGATGTCGTCCGCAAGGTCGGCATAACTGAAGGCCGCGTAGCCTTTCGTTCGGAGCAGTATTTCAGCGCTGGTCAAAAGGTCTGAACGTGTACTCATGATGCTGCATCCAAATTTATCATCCTGGCATCATAAATTAGTCACACCTCATAAGACAGCTTTGGCCTTGCGCCGCACTGAGCTACTTATCTGTCGGTCTTGAATTCTCGCTTATCTGAACGAGGTTGTAAGGGTGAATCTCAGCCGGGTATCATTCACGGGTTTTCCACGACACCTAGAAGGAAATGTCTTTGCCCCGTTCCAACTGGCTGCCTACGCCGCCATAGCGCAACGCCCCCTCGCAATACCCTGACCGCCACCTAGCTGCGGTTGAAATTCGCCGCGCCTGATTTTTTTGTCGCCGCCAACCCACAACTCAATTGAAGACAGATGCACCCGCATTGCTCAGCGCTAGCCGTTGGGCGTCATGCCGTGCCTGCTATGGGTAAATCATGATTGAAAAAATTAAAGCCGCCTGGCTGTCCAATGTCCGGGCGGACATCCTTGCTGGTCTCGTTGTTGCGCTCGCTCTCATTCCCGAGGCTATAGCCTTCTCCATCATCGCCGGAATAGACCCCAAGGTTGGTCTCTACGCTTCATTCTGCATTTGTACGGTCATCGCCTTTGTCGGTGGCAGACCTGCAATGATCTCTGCTGCCACAGGTGCCATGGCTTTGCTGATGGTGAATCTGGTCAAGGATCACGGACTTCAGTACCTTCTAGCCGCCTCTTTGCTGTGCGGCGTAATGCAAATAGCTGCTGGGTACTTGAGGTTGGGCGAACTGATGCGCTTCGTATCGCGCTCGGTCGTGACTGGCTTCGTCAACGCCTTGGCGATCCTCATCTTCATGGCACAGCTGCCAGAACTTACGGGAGTTACCTGGCCTGTCTACGTGTCACCGCCACTGTAAAAATGACCCCCTAACGCCAACCTAGAATTGACCCCCCTGGGTAAAACTGGCGGCTTTGAGCTGCCAATATGTTGACCCAGGAGCAGTCTGTGGAAATTAAAGTGTTGGCCCGTCAGGGCCATGGCATCAAATTCATCGCCCGTGAGCTGGGTATTTCGCGTAACACCGTGCGCAAGTACCTGCGAAAGGCCCGGTCGCTACCCAGTGACAAGGTGAGACCCGCACGTCCGTGCAAAATCGACCCCTTCAAGGACTACCTGCACGAGCGTATTGAGGCGGCGCGCCCACACTGGATTCCGGCGACCGTCCTGCTGCGTGAGATCACGGCATTGGGGTACAGCGGCGGCGTCAGTCGTCTGAAGGCTTATATTCGCCCCTTCAAACGTAAGGCAGAAGAGCCGGTGGTACGTTTCGAGACACTGCCCGGCAAGCAGATACAGGTGGACTTCACCACCATTCGACGAGGCCGTCAGCCGCTTAAGGCGTTCGTGGCGACACTTGGTTTTAGTCGAGCAAGCTTTGTCCGTTTCTCCGAGCGAGAGGACAGCGAAGCCTGGCTGACAGGGCTTCGGGAGGCGTTCGCTTACTTTGGCGGCGTGCCCGAGCAGGCATTGTTTGATAACGCCGGAACCATCATCACCGAGCGAGATGCTTTTGGGGAGGGCCAGCACCGTTGGCATCCCCGATTGGCTGCGCTGGCCGATGAGTTTGGTTTTATTCCCAAGGTCTGCCGCCCTTACCGTGCCCAGACCAAGGGCAAGGTTGAGCGCTTCAACGGGTATCTGAAGGGCAGTTTCATTACCCCGTTGGCCGCTACGCTCAAGAGTGCGGGTCTGACGCTGGATGTGGTGACGGCCAACGCACATATCGGCCAATGGCTCGACGAAGTCGCTCATCAGCGGATTCACGGCACGACGGGTGTTCAACCGGCGGTACGTCTGGCCCAAGAGCAGCAGGTACTATTACCACTGCCAACACAGAGCCTGCGCCCACAACCCGCCCAAGGCCTACGCCTGGGACGGGTCCTGCCGTACGAGAGCTTGCAGCATCCGCTGTCGGTTTATGAGCAACTGCTGGAGGTGAGAGCATGAACCTTCAACATGCTCGCCTGACAGAACTATGCAAGGGGCTAAAGCTTGAGCGCGTCGGGGTGGACTGGCCGCACCTGGCCCAACAAGCAGCAAGCGGCGAAGACAGCTTTGCCGACTTCCTCGAAAAGCTGCTGGCTGCCGAGACCGATGCCCGAAGTGAACGCTCTCGACAGGCCCTGCTGAAAACTGCCGCGCTGCCCGCTGTGAAAACGCTGGAGCAATACGACTTCGCGTTTGCCACCGGCGTCCCCCGGGCACAGCTCCAGGAGCTGGCAGCACTGAGTTTTGTTGGACGTGCCGAGAACATCGTGTTCCTGGGGCCTAGTGGTGTAGGCAAGAGCCACCTGGCTATCGCCCTGGCCTACCGGGCAGTGATGGCCGGTATCAAAACCCGCTTCGTCACGGCGGCTGACTTGATGCTGCAACTGACCGCTGCGCACCGCCAGGAACGGCTCAAGGAATACTTCAGTCGTGTGGTGATGGCCCCTGGGTTGTTGGTCATCGATGAAATCGGCTACCTGCCGTTTGGTCGTGATGAAGCCAACCTGTTCTTCAATGTTGTCGCCAAGCGCTACGAGCAAGGCAGCCTGATCCTCACGAGTAACTTGCCGTTTACCCAGTGGGCCGGAACCTTTGCGGATGATCAAACACTGACAGCGGCCATGCTGGACAGGCTGTTACATCATGCCCATATCGTGCAGATGACAGGTGAAAGCTATCGACTCAAGGACAAGCGCAAAGCAGGAACCAAATCTTCTCGGGCCGAACCGGCTCGAAAATATGAACCCGAGGGGGGTCAAAACTAAGTTGGCGATTTAGCACGGAAGGGGGTCACTTTTTAGTTGGCGTTGACATCTACGCCATGACGTTGGGCGGACTGGCAATTATCTACCTCTTTCCTCGTGTACCAGTCATAGGGAAACTGCTGCCCTCGCCGCTGGTATGCATCATCGTGCTGACCGTAATCTCTATCTACACGGGGCTAAAAATCCATACCGTAGGAGATATGGGATCGTTGCCTGATAGCCTACCGATCTTCATGTGGCCAAGCGTGCCGCTCAATCTAGAGACCCTGCTGATCATCCTTCCTTACTCAACCGCGTTGACAGTGGTTGGACTGCTGGAGTCGATGATGACGGCGACTATCGTGGACGACCTGACGGACACCACCAGTGATAAGAACCGAGAGTGCAAGGGTCAGGGAGTTGCCAACATCGTGAGCAGTCTCGTAGGTGGTATGGCAGGCTGTGCAATGATTGGTCAGTCGATGATCAACGTTAAATCTGGCGGACGTACACGCCTTTCCACCTTAAGCGCTGGGATCTCACTGTTAATAATGATGATCTTCCTGGGCGATTGGTTGGCCAGGATACCGATGGCAGCCTTGGTTGCGGTGATGATTATGGTCTCTGTCAGTACCTTTAGTTGGGGATCAATCCGCAATCTTAAGGAATACCCGCTCTCAACCAACATAGTGATGCTTGTCACGGTGGTGGTGGTAGTTGCGACCCACAACCTAGCATTCGGAGTTGTTGCCGGCACGTTGCTGGCTTCGATGTTCTTCGCTAACAAGATCGGGCACTACCTAGAAGTGACCTCGAAGCGTGACCCTGAAAATGCCCACCGTACGTACTGCGTGACTGGACAGGTTTTCTTTGGCTCAGCGGACAGATTTTCCAACGCCTTTGATCTAAAAGAGCGGCTGGACACCCTTACGATTGACCTGCGTGAAGCCCATTTCTGGGACATCACTGCTGTGGCTGCTTTGGACAAGGTGGTGCTAAAGCTACGTCGCGAAAGTATCCATGTTGATGTGATCGGGATGAATCAGGCGACGTTGACGCTGGTGGATCGTTTCGGTGTTCATGATAAGTCCAACGGTATTGACACTTTTATGGGCCATTAAAAGCGATCACGAAGGCCATTTCTCCGAAATGCTGGCTGCGCTTCACGACCGATGGGCGCAGTTGGTCTGTAAGCGTTCGGTGAATTCACCTTCCAAACTCTAAGATTCAGCAAAATTGCGTTTCTACGTAAGCCGCATCAACCGTCGCCCAGTGCCAGGCCTCTGCGTTGTCCATCTTCTGCGCGCGAACGTAAAAGCTTTTGAAAACACCATCGAGAAGGTAACTGATCCGATAGTGCTTTTCCTGCGACATACAAAAATCCTTTATTTGCACATCATTCAAAATCAGTGGTTGTCAGATAAACGGAAAATCACATAGAAAAAGCCATGGGCTGGAAAGCCCAACGGATCGAGTGATTGGAAACCGTCTTATCCCTACAGATTGAGAGGTAACCAGTGCATTTAAATTAACTGCTGGCCGTTGTGGGCGATCACCATTTTCGCAAACTGCATCAGATCATGAATTTTCCCGTGCCCCTTGGCCATCCCTCCAATGCTAGTGCTCACATCTGATGAAGATGGTTCTGGTGGGGAAATGAACGCGGTGGCTTTAGTCAGGAACCTGCATTCGCATGGGGTTCGCGTGAATTGAACACTGCATGTACGAGATTGAGGGGTTTCCGAGGGTTACGGGCGCTGGGACTTTGCAGCGGATTGCGCCGTTGGTTGAGTCATCCCTCGAATGATTGCCTCTGGCGGAGGTAGGGACGGTCTGTGCAAGGCCTGCAACTGATCAACCCCACCTGCTAGCTTTTGAACGAGCCCGTCTTAAACAAGCTTGAGCTACTCACCCGGCGCGTATCTTGCTCAAAATTTCCGGGATGTCGCCATACTCCTCGTACCAGATGACGCTCACCCCTAGCTCACGCATAAGCTCTTCGTTGGTGGCATGGTGTCTTTCAAGGAAGCGCTCAACCACAGCATTTGAGATTTTGAGAGGCTTGCCACTCGCCCCCTCCATAAATTTCTTGGAGGTCAGACGCCGCATGAAAGCGAAGTGTTTGGGCTCCTCGATCGATTTGGACGCAATCTCCAATAGCCGGCGCAGATTCGGATCAGTCAGTGAAAGACCGATCATAAGGCATGAGCTTTCCTTGAAGCTGTTCAACTGTACCAAGTTCGACCAGTGATAGGCGTCACGGTATATCTGATGATAGCCTTCCTCAGAGAAAACTAAGGTGCATCGATCCAGATTGGAGTAGCGCTGCCTATCCTCCGGTAAAAAACCATGCACATGGTATACAGGTAGTTCTTCAGCGCTTGGTGTCTCAAATTCTTCGAACACACTTTTATGTACCAACGAGCGAGAGAGCAGAGCCCTCTCAATGAAATCATCAAAGTTATAGGTCAAAATAGATCTTACGTTGGCACCGGTTCGAGTCGGGGTACATAGCTTCGCGATAGAAGAAATCAGCTCTGATTCGACTGGGAATTTTTTGTCACGCAAAGAATAAAGCTGATGGGTAATCGCATCAACGAACCCTTGCTGTTCTACAGGTGAGCCCACAGCAAGCCCTTTTCGGATATACCTTGCTAACATCAATGTAGACGGCCCATCTACTTCCATTAGCCTGGCGACGATTTCAGACACCTTAGCCGGATCGCCGTGGGGGCCACCGAAATTTTCCTGCGATAGCATAGAAACAAGTAAGGAATTCAGCAGAGTATTCCAGTCAGGCAAACCAGCGCTACTGGATACTCCGGCGCCAAGAGTTAAAGAAAATCTGCCCGCTCGGTATTTTTCAGCAACTGCTTTTACTAACTGATCACGATCTTCCTTCCAGGATCTGACAGTACGCTCCGCAGCCATTTTTAGACGCAGAGAAAACAAATTAGCGGTGAGCGTTTCTGCAGCCTCTTTATGCTTCAGCATCAGCTCGTTGACTTCACTCTCCCCCCAGAGGTAAACAAGGCTGTCCACTCGTGGATTTTCTTCGTTGATATAAATACTTTTCTTCAGATCTGATATTTTCGGAGCAATAATCAGCAAACTGTAACCGCGACTAGCATGCCCCCTAAACTTTTCAACGGTAGCATCGAGCTTTGACCGGGAAACAGAAAATACGATTTCCACTACCAGCGGTGAGGAAATTTCACCGATACCACTTGGAGCAATGGCGTCAAAAGCCGAAACATGGCTATCTTGACCCTCAACTTTCTGTCCTAACTGCTCTCCCTCGACCTGTAGGAGTTTGATAATGAATGCTTCTAGGAAAAGATATCCGCCCGATCCATACTGCGCCAAGCGCTCTTCCAGAGTGTTGAGATCCATCTACTCAAATCCTAATTCATGAGGTCGATTGGGCTACGCTGAAGGCAAACTAACACTGACAAGCCGTCACACCAAAGCCGCTGGGAGGGGCTCACGCTACCACAGATTCAGACGCCATTTATAGCCATTGGCCATCTCTTCGTCGCGCTGCCTCAGTACCTCTGGCAGCTCTGATTGGAAGGGTAATTATGTCGAGCTCACAGGTCGGAGCCGCCGACCAAAAACCGCGACAGGAGCTACAGATCGGACAGCGCTGAGCGAAGGTTGCGTTGCAATTGGCTCCAGGGATACTGTGGTATGAAGGTGCACCGTGGTGCACGGTGGAGAGAACGGCTATCCCCCCATGAAAAAGGGGGCTCAGAGACGAGCGATCACTACACGGATACACGCTTTGAGCCGGAAATGTCCAATAAGGGTTCGATTCCCTCTACCCGCTCCACTTCAACTTTCCACTGACGTCCACCCAGCGCCAAGGAACGTTGTAAGTGACTGATATGGTTCTGAATTACCCCTCTTCGTCAGCCCAGTGACGTCCAGCGAAATCCACTGACTACCGGTACAAATCGGTACGTTTTGCGGTAAAAAATGCGATGAACACCTGTTCCGCATTGTTGCTGGAAGAGCAGGCCACCTGAGGACAAACATCGCATCCAACTCGCAGCATCAGGAGTTGGTACGCATGCTCACAGATATGGTCGTCCGGCAAGCCAAGGCTTCCGGCAAGCCCTACACCCTCGCAGACTTCGATGGTTTGTTCCTCTACGTCTCCCCTGTTGGCGGCAAAGCCTGGCACTTCCGCTACACCTGGGTTGGACAACGTGCCCGGATTTTTCGCTTGGCAGCTATCCCGAACTCTCTCTGCGCGAGGCGCGCGAATTTCGTGACCAGGCCCGTGCCCTCGTCGCCAAGGACATCAACCCGCGCACCGACCGAAAGCAAAAACGCCAGGCCATCCGGTTGGCTGGCGAAAACACCTTCATGGCGGTCTACGAAAAGTGGATGGAACACCGGCAACTGACCCTGGAAGAAGGTCGTCAGAGTTCGCTGGAACAGATCCGCCGCGTGTTCAAAAAAGATGTATTCCCTTGCCTCAAACGCTACACCATCTACTAGATCACCCGTCCGGTGCTACTGGAGGTGATCGGCCGGATCGAGAAACGCGAGTCACTGTCCGTCGCCGAAAAGGTCCGCACCTGGCTCAAGCAACTCGCCGACTACGCCATGGTGGTCATTGCGGGCATGGTCGAGCACCCCGCCATCGATCTACACGTGGTCGCTATGCCGTTGCCGCCTGTTGAGCACAACCCATTCCTGCGTATGCCCGAGCTACCCCCGTTTCTGCAGACACTTCGCAAGTACCGCGGCATGCAGATGACCCAATTGGCCATTCGTCTGTTGCTGCTGACGGGTGTACGCACAGGCGAACTACGTTTGGCCACGCCGGACCAACTCGATCTGGAACAAGGTTTGTGGATCATCCCGGTGATGTCGCTCAAGCAGCGCAAGATGCTGACCAAGAAGAAGCGAAAGCGCGTAACTGACATCCCGCCCTACATCGTGCCGCTGCCTGTGCAAGCCATCGAGATCGTGCGGCACATGCTCGACCTATTCAAACCAGCGCGCACCGGCTTGATCGAACTTCTGTGCTGCCTCTGTAACTACCAATGGCCACAGGACCATCGCTGGAGTTTGAGAAAAGCCTCTCAGCAGCGGGCACCACGCAGCAAGGTCAGCAAGGCGCGCTCGACATCATGCTGAAAGTCGTAGCGCAGCCCCTCCAATTCCGGAAGCGCAATCACTTGTGCCGCGACATCGATCGGATTGCTGAGCGGCCACAACCCGATGATCAGCGGTAGCGCGTATTTGATCACCTCCTCGAACGAATCTACCGAGATCTCTGGCAAGCGCGCATGGAAGGCCTGCGCAGCCTGATGCCGCAACGCCAACAAGTTGCGCTTGAATTCGACCATGCGCTCGAACGACAACTTGCGCTCCAAAATGGACGGCATGATGCTTGTCAGCCGGCACAGCAAAGGACGCGCGCACAACGTCTGCGCAAAGACCGCTGCAATGTCCTCGACAGTTGCCTCGGCCTTGCCGTCCTGTGACAGCGCTACTCCAAGTTCGGCCTGCCAGCCGGCGTATTCCTCTACGAGCACGTCTATCAGTACAGCTTCGCTGCTTTCGAAGTAGCGATAGACGTTGGACTTTGTCATCTGCGCCTGGCGCGCCAGCTCATTGATTCCCAGATCAAGCGCCCCCGGGCTGTCATCCAGCATCGCGCGAGCAGTGGCTAGAAGGTGGCGGCGGCGCTCCTCTTTTTGCTCAACCGAGCGTGCGCGGACATATGGCGTGAACGAATTCATAGGAAAACCTGTACCTCGCTTGATAAAAGACCACTGGTCTTTTAAATTAAGGACCATCGGTCTCCAATCTTGCCTGAAAGCCAGGATCCAGGCCACGTCGTCCACCACGCACAGAGCTATCACCATGCCAAGCAACATCACAGACTGGGTACTTATTACCGGCGCTTCCAGCGGTTTCGGCGAAGAATTTGCTAGGCAATACGCAGCTAAAGGCCACCCGTTGATTCTCGTCGCGCGTCGGCTGGACCGCCTTCAGGCCCTGGCAACTACGCTGCGCCACGAGCACGGAGTGGAAATCATCACCGAACAAGTTGACCTGTCAGAAGTAACCGCCATAGCAGCCTTGCATTTCAGCCTCCATGAGCGGGGCATTGAGGTGGAAATCCTCATCAACAACGCCGGCCACGGGCTACAAGGCTCCTTCCTGGGCACTTCGGTGCAAAGCACCCTGGATATGGTGCAGCTGGATATCGCCAGCCTCACCGTCATGACCCGACTGTTCGGCGCCGACATGCGTCAGCGCGGTCATGGCAGGATCCTGCTGGTTGCCAGTCTGCTGGCGCTCTGGGGTGTGGAGGACATGGCTGTTTATGGTGCATCCAAGGCATACGTCCTGCGCTTGGGAGATGCGCTACACCGTGAATTCAAGCGCGATGGCGTCACCGTGACCTCGCTGTGCCCAGGTATGTCCAACACAGGATTCGCTCAGGCTGCGCAGCAAAAGATCACCCTCGGATTGAAGCTGGCGATGATGCAGCCGGCTCCGGTAGTCCGTGCGGGCATCCGCGCACTCCACAAGGGTCGTATCAGCATTGTCCCTGGGTTGGGCAACAAGATCGGCGCGGCCATTATCTGGGCCACCCCGCGCTGGCTGCACCAAGGCTTCTTTGCGCGCGTCATGAACGGTTGAGAGGGTGGTTGATCACCCGATCCACTCGCGCATCAGCGTACGACACGCCGGTGCGCTCACCAATTTGTCGCAGCGCATCCCTGGTTCGTCCGCGCAGGTGATTCAATGCATTGGTAGCCGTCGATGGATGTCGTCAGCGCTCAGTAGACCCAGTTGACTTGTCTAGGCCGGAGCCTCGGTACATGCGCTCTAATCTCGCAGCCCATGCGAGATGAATATCTTTAATTACAATGGACTGGACGCAGCGTACTGTTCCCTCTACCCGCTCCATTTCTCGCCATCGTTTTCTGGGCCTTCCAGGGGATTTCCCCCCCATCAGAAAGCCCCTCAAAGCCTCTTCGCAGTTCCTAAACCCCAACTCCCCAAGCATCTCCCTGGAATCACCAAAATTGGCTAGCGCCCCAGGCGATCCACCTGCATGTCAGAGTAAGTTTTGGGAAGAAGTCACTTATGTGAGAAAAACCGCGCTAAGGGCATGACGAAGCAGCGCTGAGCCGCTTGTCTTAGCATCAGTGCTGCGTACCTATAGTTGGCTTACGAGCGCTCTCTCGAAACCTTCCATGGATGACTGACCCATTTCTGTTGAAAGAAGTCGATGATGTGTTTGGTACCCTAACGGTGGTGAGGGCGGGAACGCATGCAGCCGCGAAGCGCCGTGCGCAAGCAAGGCACTGACCATCCAAACGCAATCAGGTCACCGGTCAGAATGCTGTTCCCACGGCGGACAAGGCGACCAAGCCTCTACGAGCTTATCGATAAAGAGTCGAATTTTTGGAGAGAGGTGCCGCTTACTAGGGTAGATCACCCGAATAGGCTCCGCCGCCTCCGCGTACTCCGCGAGCAGTTGAACGAGCTTTCCGCTGCGCAAGTCGTCGTTAATCACGTAGGACGGCAGAGTCGCTATACCCAAACCAGCGACAGCTGACTGGTGCAGTGACTCAGCACTGTCCATTTGCAGCCTTCCGCCATGAGTAACGGACAAAGAGCGATCATTGACTCGAAAATTCCAGGGAAGCAGTCTTCCACCGCTCACAAAATGCAGACACTGGTGCTCGGAAAGATCGTCCGGCGTTTGGGGCTGTGGATGCTCAGCCAGATACTTTGGTGAAGCACAGGTGATCATTTGTTGGTAGGCCACTGTACGTGTGAGTAGCCTAGAGTCCTCCTTGGGCGGCCCGATACGCATGGCCAGATCAAATCCTTCATCGATAAGATCGACCAACCTGTCGGAAAAAGTGATATCCACGCTCAAGGAGGGCCAATCTTTCAGGCAGCGTTCGATGTGTTGGAGAACGTGGAGCCTGCCCAATGCAACCGGCAGGCTCATCCGCAGCCGTCCACTGGGAGTCGAGCGGCGAAACGCCAAGGCGTCTTCCACATCGTCCAGATCCTGAAGAACACCCACACACCGCTCATAAAGAACCTGGCCGTCGTCGGTCATGCTCAAGCTGCGAGTGGTGCGATTGAGCAGGCGTACTTGCAAACGAGCCTCAAGCCTGACTATCGACTTCCCCACCGCCGAGCGAGTGAGCCCCAGCTGCTTCGCCGCCGCAGTGAAGCTGCCAGCATTTACGGAGCTTACAAAGGCGGCAATGTCGTTCAGGTTGTGGAGTTCCATGGAGGCCTCTGGGCGTCAACGTTCGGGCGGTTTAGCACCTGATATGGGGAACCCTATTCCCCAATACCAAGCATATTATCTCAATTAGCTAATCCATTGCCCAACGATCAATTGAGGTCATTATGAACACTAAAGTACAAGCAGCCGTCCAAACCTGGGCCAACAGCCTGAGCGATCTGGTACCCGTTCTTAAGGGGATCGATACCACTACAAAAATGAGCGACATCCGCGACTCTTACGCAAAAATGCTCGCGCAAAATCCAGCGCCAGCTGGCGTCAAATTCGAAGCGGTCGACATGGGCGGCGTACCGGGCACACTGATTACCCCTGATGAGATCAAAACCGACGCAGTCGTCATGTACATTCACGGCGGTGCTTACATTGTTGGCCATCCAGACGGCTACCACGGCATCGGCGGCAACTACGCAAAAATGCTCGGCGCTCGTGTCTACATGCCGGACTATCGCCTTGCCCCTGAGCACAAGTTCCCAGCCTCTATTGACGACACACTGCGCGCTTACGAGTGGCTGCTTGAGCAGAAGATCCCGGCTAACAAGATCGCATTCTCTGGCGAGTCAGCCGGCGGCGCGATGGTTGTCAGCGTGATGGTGGCTGCGAAATCCAAAGGGCTTCCACTGCCTGCAGTTGGTTCGTCCATCTCGCCATGGGCAAACCTTGAACACACCGGTACCTCCATGAGCAATCGTGAAGGTCTGGATCCACTGAACTCCAAGCCTGTACTGGATATCCTCGCTAGAGCATTCCTGGGCGACACATTGGCCAATCATCCTCTGGCTTCTCCCGTGTTCGCGGACGTCACCGGTCTCCCGCCAATTTTGGTGCAGATTGGCGAGAACGAGTTGATGTTGAGTGATGCGATGCGCCTTGCGACTCACCTCGCTGATAATCGCGTTCGCGTCGACCTGGAAGTTTGGCCGGCAATGTTCCACGCTTGGCACTTCTACGCCACCATGCTGCCAGAAGGTCAGCAGGCGATGGAGAGCTCCGTGCGCTTCATTGAGGTTGGCCTGGCCGACGCTAACCGCTAAAACGCAGACCAACCGCGACAGCTTTACCGGCTGTCCCGGTTTGATGATGCTGCGTCTACCAGGCTTCTTCAGTTTATTCAAAACCTGAGCAACCGCCCTGCCCCTCAAAAAAATGTCACTTTTACTACCCCCCTCTCGGCAGGTTATGTCCGCTGAACTTAGAGGATAGATTTTCCAATGACTCAAGGCCGCAGCACGATTAACCCCAGGGTCTATGCGCTGACCTTCACTGCATTTGTAATGCTTTCCTCTGAATTTATCGTCGCAGGCCTACTGCCTCAAATTGCTACATCGCTTGCCATCACCATTGGTGCGGCGAGTGGGCTCGTGACAGCTTTTGCTTTAGGCATGGGTATCAGCGCGCCCATTATTGGAGTGTTAGCGCACCGCGCCTCCAAACGATCCCTTCTGATATCTGCGTGTGTGGCACTGCTTCTCGGGAATGGGATTTCGGCAGCGTTTAACGATTACTACATCATCCTCGCCGGTCGTGTACTCGGTGGTATCGGTGTCGCTGTTTTCTGGACTAACGCCGCTCTGGCCGCGAAGTCGCTGTCGCAAGGCCGCAATGAAAGCCTGGCGATTGGTAGAGTCCTGGTAGGGATCTCGATCGCGTCGGTTGTCGGCGTCCCGGTCGGCAAACTCATCGCAGACGCTACCAACTGGCGGATGGCAATGTGGATGATGACAGCGCTGAGCAGTGTGGCTTTGCTAACCGTGTGGATTTGGGTGAGGCCTACTGAAGAATCGCGGCAGAAAGAAAACCTGAGCGACACCGTCCGTGTCGCCTTGAGATCCGACGTCGCCATGACCTTGATCAGTTCATGCCTAATGTTTGCGGGCGTAGCCTCGGTATTCAATTTCCTGGCTACCTTCATGGAAAAGGAAACTGGCTTCGGCGAAATAAGCGTGACGCTACTCCTGTGCCTCTACGGCATCGCTGACATCGCGAGCAATCTCATTTTATCCAAACGTGTGAAGAACGATCTTGAGCCCCTGTTCAGGCGGGTCTTGATGACGATGGCAGCCGGTATGTGCTTTCTGTCTTTGTTTGGCAGCCTCACCTGGGCGGTTCCAATCGCCGTCATCATTGTCGCTAGCAGCCACGCAGGCGTCAGTCTTCTCATCGGTATCGACGTGCTACAAAGAGCTGGGGACGCAGGTCAGTTGATCAATGCCATAAACGTATCGATGATAAATCTTGGTATCGGCATAGGTGCAGCGATCACAGGATTGCTTACAGATAGAGTCGGCGTCGGCGCCGTAGGATGGGTCGGTGCATGCTTCATTCTTCTGGCACTTAGTGTGCGCTGGAAGATTGAGCGCTCACAACAAACGCACCACGGCTGACCCGAAAAATGCATTCAGCCGCGTTTATGCCCGTTCACTGGTAGCCTGGTGATCTTCGCATCCGACCACGGCATGACATTCGCCGGCAACGGTTGAAATCACCGTTGATAAAACCATCGGCAACACGTTTGACCTATCCCCCCTGGGGGGATACAGTGCCAGCCTGAATCGGTCACACAACAGGCTCAAGCAATGAGTGAGCACGAACATCTGCATGACCACACGCACCAGTCTCACGAGGCGGTTATCAAACGCCTCAAGCGTGCAGACGGCCACTTGCGCAGCATCATCGCCATGATCGAAGACGGTCGTGAATGCGTGGACATTGCCCAGCAGCTGCACGCTGTCGAGAAGGCGGTGTGCCAGGCGAAACGCACGCTGATTCAGGATCACATCGATCATTGCCTTGAGAACACGATGGGCGCACTCGCCAACGGCGATCGGGCACCGCTGGAAGCTTTCAAGCAAATCACCAAATACCTGTAGGTCTCCCATGCCCGACTTTGCCAGTCTGTTGCAGCAAGGCGGTTCTCACGCCTGGCTGTTTTTCCCCAGCGCCATCCTGCTGGGCGCCTTGCACGGCCTGGAGCCGGGGCACTCCAAAACCATGATGGCGGCGTTCATCGTGGCCATCCGGGGGTCGGTGAAGCAGGCTGTCATGCTCGGGCTGGCGGCGACGCTTTCGCATACTGCGGTTGTCTGGTTGATCGCTATCGGCGGCATGTATCTGGGGCAGGGCCTGGATGCTGAAACGACCGAGCCCTACTTTCAACTTGCGTCCTCAGCGCTGATCATCGCCATCGCGCTGTGGATGCTGTGGCGCACATGGCGTGGTGAGCAGCTGTTCAAGTTTGAGGAAGAAAACAGTGCTCACCACGGGCACGACGAAACGCACCACCACAGCCACAACCATGACCACGATCTGGAACATCACCACGGCCATAGCCATGATCACAGCAATCCGGGCGGATTGGCGCTGACTGCCGAGGGCTATCAGGATGCTCACGAGAAGGCCCATGCCGACGACATCCGCAAGCGCTTCACCAATCGTGAGGTCAGCAACGGTCAGATTCTGATGTTCGGTTTGACCGGCGGACTCATCCCCTGCCCCGCTGCAATCACCGTTTTGCTGCTGTGCCTGCAAGTCAAACAAGTCACGCTGGGGGCCGCGATGGTGCTGTGTTTTAGCATTGGTTTGGCAATCACGCTGGTGACTGTCGGGGCCGCTGCCGCTATCGGCGCTCGCAAGGCATCAAACCGTTTCCCCTGGCTCAATGCCGCTGCCCGGCGCGCACCCTATCTTTCCAGCGTGCTGATCATCTGCGTAGGGATTTACGTGGGTATCCACGGCTGGAATGGTCTGTATTCGTGAGATGACATCGTGTTCGAGCTGACCAGCTACCTGGGCCTCCTGGCCGTGGCATTTGGTGCCGCAACGCTTCTGCCGCTGCAGTCTGAAGCAGTACTGGTCGGCATGCTCCTTTCGGAACGCTACGCGACAATCCTTCTGTTGCTGATTGCAACGACGGGAAATGTACTGGGTTCGGTCGTGAATTGGTACCTGGGGCGCTCGATTGAACGCTTTCGGCACAAGCGCTGGTTCCCCGTCAGCGAGCGCCACCTCGACAAAGCCCAAACCATTTATGCACGGCATGGACGCTGGGCATTACTGCTCAGTTGGGTGCCCATCATTGGTGACCCGATTACCATGATCGCCGGCGTCATGCGTGAGCCGCTGTGGAGTTTTCTGCTCGTTGTGACACTTGCAAAAGCCTTGCGTTATTTGACGCTGGCAGCGATCACGCTGGGGTGGGCGGTGTAGATAAAGACGCCTGACCTGCTGACATTAACAATTGAATAGAGACGTCAGCGAATGAGCTCACTTCTAGACGAAGCCGAACAGGCAGACGCCTACCTTGAGCTTGCGCAGCCTTTCGATGTGCAGGGGCGCTATCTGCATTTCGACACGCTGCGTTTCAGGTTTACAACCCAGACAGTCGAATCAAGGCCGTAAACCAACACCCACCTTCCCCGCCCCCGCCTCCCCTGGCACCCGCGCCCGTGCCTCTTGTGCCGACACCGGCACCACCAGGTATTGCCGATAATCCCGGAACGCCTGCAAAGCGGAGGCGTCCTGCGGGCGATAGTCTTCGCCACTGGCTCGTTGCTGATTCGCGATACAAAGCCTGCCGATCACGCTCATACACGTGCTGTTCGCAGCCGCTGAAACCGGCTCGAACAAGGCGAATGCGGTACCCGGCTGGTCCGTGTCGTTGAACAGGGGATGGGCTACGTTTTCGAAGTCGTTCCCCTCTACCAGCAACTGCGAGGATGAGGTACGCGACATGATTGCGCCTTGGTAGGTCATGCGCTGAAACACGTTGTTGACCAGTTGAGCGCGGATTTGAGCATTTTTCATTCCGCCGGAATGCGGTGCTCTGCCGGACGTGTCGTGCAGGTAGTTTCTCGATAACGTCAGCGTGTCCTGGCTGCCCAGGAACAGCCAGACCCAGTAATGATGGCCATCGCAGGTCGATGAGTAAGGCGTTCGGCCATCGAATTCATTGCTGGAAATAGTGACGTGTGAAGCGGTGCCCCAGCCAGTCACGATCATTTGCCTGCCGATGCGGGCAAAGGTGTTGTGGTCGATCCATACGCCATCGGCCTTGTTCAGGGTGAGCGCATCTCCACCCCATACGACACTGGGGTTGATGTCTGAAAGCGTCAGGTTACGCACAATCACGTTGTGCGCGCCGTCACCGATGAACAGCCCTGTGCCTGCAATGCCCGCCTTGGTGCCTGCACCGATCAGCGTCTTGTTCGAGCCGACTTTCAGTGGCTTCAACCCGGCATTGTCGTAGGTCACCATGACCGCTGGCCTGGATTGGCAGAAGTCATTGGCGCCATTGAGTGCAAGCTGTTCTCCACCCTGCGCACAGGGCTTGACGACACAGCCGGGCGCAGTGGTTTCGGCGCTGCCGTTGGCAACGACACTGCCACGAAAGTCGAACAGGTGGTCCAGCACAATGACTCTTGGGGTTTGGTCTGTGCACGCACCGTGCGCGTCATGTGACGCACACAAAGCTGATCGAAGGTCGTCCAGTGTCGATGGATGCACGTCGGCGGCCGACCCGCCACCGGTGACGCCTTTGGCAAACCCTTCAGGCAGGTCGGCCGCTGGTAAGTACTGTGGCCCTGCAAGCGTCAGCAACATGGCAGCCGCGCATTGCATGAAGCAGCTTTTCAAAACAAACGGCAGGGGCCTCATCAGTTGAGCTTCCAGGCATATTCACGGGAGTCGCGAAGACAGTCTGGATGCTAGACGCACAGCGACCTGCATAGCTCATGTTCTGCAGCTTTCGTCAGCCTTTGTTCAGATGAAAAGCGCAAGCATGTACATGGTTTACCGGAACGCCAGATCCATCTTGATGCTGTCGATTCCGCGACCATGCCCATCCGCCTTGATGGCGCTCACGACAAACCCCAGACCGGAGTAGAACCCCTGAACGTGCTGGCTGGTATTGATGTGGGCTCGGGTGACACCCGGTAACGATTGCATGACATCCAGCCGGGCCTGGGTCAGAAACCTGCCAAGCCCGCTGCCGTGGCGCTCGCCGTGGACCATGCCCCATGTGAGTTCGGCAACAGCAGGGTCCGACAGCACAAGATAGCCGCCGCACGCCAGCACAGCCCCCTCGCGTTCGACAACGAAGTAATGACCCAGCGGAGCCATGAGGAAGCTGGCAAATAGCTTGCGCTCCACCGGGTCAAAATAACGCGGCACGTTGCTATCGAAAATATCCAGACAGGTATCCCGGTCCGCGAGGGTATAAGGCCTGAGCATGTCCATGTGCGAGTCTGTTTTATCCAGAAATCAAAGTGCCTGGCGGAACAGTTCCTGAATCTGCTCAAGATCCGCCGGGCGTGGGTTGGTGAAACCGCAAGCGTCTTTCAATGCATTGGCGGCAAGAACAGGGAAATCCTCTTCCTTGACGCCCAGTGCAGTCAGGCCCGCCGGGATCTCTACCGCAGCAGACAAGGCCCGAATAGCCTCGATTGCCGCGTGCGCACCTTCTTCCGGCGACAGACCACGAACGCTGGCCCCCATTGCATGGGCAACATCGGTCAGACGTGCAGCACTGACGCTCGCGTTGAAACGCTGCACATGAGGCAGCAGCACGGCATTGCACACGCCATGCGGCAAATCATAGAAGCCGCCCAGTTGATGCGCCATCGCGTGCACGTAACCCAGCGAGGCATTGTTGAAAGCCATGCCGGCGAGAAACTGGGCATAGGCCATGTTCTCGCGCGCAGTGATGTTTGTCCCGTTGCTGACTGCCTCGCGCAGATTGTTGGCGATCAGTGACATGGCCTGCAATGCGCAGGCGTCGGTGATCGGCGTGGCGGCGGTCGACACATACGCTTCGATGGCGTGGGTCAAGGCATCCATACCGGTGGCGGCGGTCAGTGATTTGGGCATGGCGACCATCATGTTCGGGTCGTTTACGGATAACAGGGGTGTTACGTTGCGGTCGATGATGGCCATTTTTACGTGACGCGCTTCATCGGTGATGATGCAGAAGCGGGTCATCTCGCTGGCGGTTCCGGCTGTGGTGTTGATCGCGATCAGCGGCAACTGCGGCTTTGCCGAACGGTCGACGCCTTCATAGTCGCTGATGTGCCCGCCGTTGCTGGCGCACAGGGCAATGCCCTTGGCGCAGTCGTGGGGTGAGCCACCACCCAGAGAAATCACGAAATCGCACTGACGTTTCCGCAGCAAAGCCAGGCCGTTTTCGACGTTGGCGATGGTCGGGTTGGGTCTGGCACCGTCATACACCACCGAGTCGATGCCCTGCTCCACCAGCAGTCCGGCGACCTGGCTGGCCACACCGGCCTTGGCCAGCCCTGCATCGGTGACGATCAGCGCCTTGAGAAATCCGTATTTGCGTATGGCGAGCATGGCTTCATCGATGCAGCCAGCGCCAATGATGTTCACTGCGGGAATGAAAAAAGTGCTGCTCATGACGGATCCTCGTGAATGGCTCGGACGCTCGGGTAATAGCTCAAGCATCCGCCTTGCGCGAGGCGCGGACGTTGATCCAGCGCAATACAACCGGTCAAAGGCCTTACCGCCGGTCGCCACCCGGATCAATGCTGTCAGCCGAGAAAGCCGTCCGCCTGAAGCAGGGTTTCAAGGCACTGCTCACTGATGCCGTAAAACGCCTTGAGCTCCTGGATACGCACCAGCAACTGGGCCGGATTGGCCGGTTCTGCGCGTTTGACGGCGAGGATCATCTTGTTCTTGTTGGTGTGTTCCAGAGAGATGAACTCAAAGACCTTGGTTTCGTAACCGCATGCGTCCAGCAACAAGGCACGCAGGCTGTCAGTGACCATTTCTGCCTGCTGGCCCATGTGCAGACCGTATTGCAGCATCGGCTTCAACAGTGACGGGCTCTGGATCTGCAAACGGATCTGCTTGTGGCAGCACGGCGAGCACATGATGATCGAGGCGCCGGAGCGAATGCCCATATGAATGGCGTAGTCAGTCGCGATGTCACAGGCGTGCAGCGCGATCATCACGTCCAGCGCACGGGGCGCAACGCTGCGTACATCCCCGTGCTGGAAGGTCAGGCCGGGATGCTCAAGCCCTGCAGCAGCGTTATTGCACAGCGTGACCATGTCCTCGCGCAACTCGACGCCGGTTACTTGCCCTTGCGCCTGCAAGGTATTGCACAGGTAATCGTGAATGGCGAAGGTCAGGTAGCCCTTGCCCGAGCCGAAATCTGCCACCTTGATCGGTTGATCCAGTTTGAGTGACGATGAGCTCAACGCGTGGGAAAACACTTCGATGAACTTGTTGATCTGCTTCCACTTGCGCGACATGGCGGGGATCAGCTCATGCTGCCGGTTGGTCACACCCAGATCGGCAAGGAACGGTCGGCTCAGCTCCAGATAGCGCTTTTTCTCGCGATCATGCCCGGCCGAAGGGGCTTCGCGCTCTTGCTGAGCCTTGCTTTTGAACAGCGTGGTCTTGCCCTTTTTGCTGTATTCCAGCTGAACTTCATCGCTCAATGACAACAGGTGCGCGTTTTTGAACGATTCAGGTATCAGGCTGGCAATAACGGCTACCGCCTCGGCAAGCGGAAAGTTCTTGGTGATATCGCGCGTCTTGTAGCGATACACAAAGCTCAGACACGGCTGCTCCTTGACGGTCAGTGGCTTGATGATGATCCGCTGCAAGTCGGCTTCGCTGCCCACGTATTTGGCCAGGACCAGCTTGATCAGCGAGTTCTGCGACAGGCTGGTGTCCAACAGGCCAAGGAACTGCGCACGGTGATCGTTCGCAGCGATGGATGACGTGGGGGTGATGACTGACATTGAAAATGTGCCTCAGGCGTCCCGGCCGGGACTCGGAAAATCAGAGCGGCATTTTAAGCGCGTCAGCGCGTCATGGGCACCCCTATTTTTCAGAGACTACACACACTGTTCGCACCGCCCTACACGCCACGGCGAAACGCACACAACCGGTAAAATAATCCGTGCCGAAAACCACGGGCCATTACTTGCACCGTACAAAAACATCTTTATAGTCACCCTGACTGGTTAAACGTAATCAGTTCACATTTCTGGAGACTAATTACTCCAACAGAATAACCCGCACAAGGAACGTGTACTATGTTAAGTCAAGCAGCACTATTGGAAAACGAAGACATCGCACGGGTTACTTTAAAACCCGTCGAGTACTTGAGCGTTATACTCGATGATGAAAAAAACGGAGGCCGAAGCGCGGCACTTATTCTGACCAGGGAAGACATCCTCAGTTTAAAGCGTTACGAGCGTCACGCCCTGAACATTCCCACCTCGCTTCCTCGTGTCGAACAGCAATTGGGTTTTACGAAAAGTGGCATTCCCGGGCTTGAGCCTAAAGATATGCTGGTGACTTACCAGGCCATCAATAATCATGGCAAGAGCTGGCTGGGCATCGAGGATGGCATCAAGCGCAGCGGGTTCGCCATTGACTTGTTTGCCGCGCAATTCTCGGGGCAGGGCCAACAGATCATCAACTACATCGAAAAGATGGATTTTGCCAGACAGCTGGATCTGACCGTTGCCGACTTGACCATCGAAGAGGTCCGCGAAAAAAATCCGACTCCACTGGGTGAAACCGACCAAAAGGTCTGTATCACACTGGCAGCGTTTCTGAAAAAGACCGCCTCTCAGATAAAGAATCATCAGCACGCTGCAGGAACATTGGCGCAACACATCGACACGTTCAGTACCGTGCTGAGCGTTCAACTCATTCCTGGTATCAACGACAAGGTAAAACTGGCACGTCGCTCTGGCCTGGACCAGCAGCTCAAGGAGCTGGAAAAAGATATCGAACAACTGACGAAAGAGATCGAGCAGAAAAACAAAGAGTATAAGTTTTCCATGAATAATATTGCCTGGGGAGGTTTCGGCGGGCCCATCGGGGTCGCTATCACGGGAGGTATTTTTGGCGCCAAAGCGGAGAAAATCCGAAAAGAAAAAAACCGAATGGTTGATTCCAAAAACCAGAAAGTTCAAACACTCAAGGAAAAAGTTCCTTTAGCGGCCGCCGTGCGCAGCCTGCAAATACTCTTCGAAGACATGAATATTCGCATGATGGACGCTCATCAGAGCGCCACCCATCTGAAAGACCTCTGGACCATGCTGGCAGCGTACATCGACAGTTCTGCCAATGAACTGGCGGCGATCACTGACGATCAGGCGCTGATGATTTTCGCCATGCAGTTTCAAGGCGTAGTCACACCGTGGCTGGAAATAAGGGGCATGACGACTCAGCTACTCAAGATATTTGACAGTGCGCTGGATCAGTTTCAACGCGAACAACAACCCGTCGTTGTAGTGGGACGATGAGCATGAGCACCGACACCCTGGATAAGGCATTGATCCTGACCCCTCCCGCCCCTGAAACCATGAACGCCGCCCGCCAGAACATTCTTGCGCAGACAAGCGCTTTGAAACTGGACTTTCTGCCCGTAATGAAAGAAAAAATGCTGCCACTTCAAACAGCGTTGAAGCGTGCGGACAAGGTCTATCACGATAATCTCGCCGCTGTCACCGTCCAGTTGAATAGCGTGAACCTGCAGCCAATAGATCTCAAACAACAGCAGATCGAGGCAGACCAAAGACTGAGTGACAAACAGAAGCAGCAAGCTATCAGTCTGTTGAACGCACAGCGTATTCGTCAGGTATCGAATCTCACTATGGTCGTACGCAACAGCGCTAAAGCCATTGCCGAGCACAGCGATGATATGGCGCAGATCAACCTGAAGCTGGAAGGCAATCGTTTGCTGGAGATACTCCAGGAACAGATCGACAGCATGACCCTACGCTCAGCATCGCTGGAAAGCACGATGGGTGAAATTACCGCCGATCGACGCCTGCTTGACGCCACCATCAAGACATTTGAAAAATACAATGTTGCAGACGTGTTCAAGGAAATGTTACCCACTGCCGAGGAACTCAAACTGGTCGCCCTGCCATCGCCGGAACTCGCACTGGTCACTGCAGGGATTGCCAGACTCGGCAAACTCCTCGACAAGGTCAGCAGCGCTCTGACATACCTTGATCTCATTGAAGAACGCGACAGGCTGAGGCTGCGCTATAACGCCTTGCTTGAAGAGTCTCGCATTGCCCATCAGGAAGCAAAGGCCACAGCAGCAAAGCTTGACGAGTTGACAGGACTCGCGGGCGTCAGCCAGAGCAAAGCGCTTTGGGTAGAAGAGGCGAAAAAAGTGTATCAGTCGCTCTACAACTTTCTGGAGCAGATCACGCAGCAAGATGATTCTTCGGCGAAGATCAGCCAGCATGTCGAACACCTGAAGACGTACATCAAATCGTTCTACGATACAAAGCGCTTCGTCTGACGCGCATGTTTTCAACAAAAGCAGGTGGCGATCCTATCGCCACCTGCTTTCTTGTTCTTAACCCAGCACCACCAGCCTGTTGGGCAGTTCGTTTTTACCGTGGGTCACTGGCACGTGATCGGCAAGCAGCTCGCCGCAGGCGTGAATACAACCCAGAAACCCCTGCAGAATCTGCCCGTCCCGGACCTGTTGAGTGAACACATCAACCATTGCCTTCCAGGTATCGTCGTGCAGACGACTGGCGATGCCATGATCAACCAGAATTTCGACATAACGCTCGGCCTCACTGACAAACACCAGAATGCCGGTGCCGTCATGGGTCTTGTGCAGGTTCTGCTCGAGAAACTGCCGACGCGCCAGGTTGCCTGCACGCCAGCGCCTGACCGAGACCGGCACCAGCAAGGCGGACACTTTCGGGATGCGGCACGCCAGCGCAACGATAATGAAGGTGCTCATCTGCGCCAGCATCAGCTCGTCCGCGCTCAACCACTGAACGCAGTAATTGACCGTACCCGGCAGCAACAGGCCGATCAGCCCGGCCCAGATCAGCGGCATGTAGGCATAGTCATCGGAACGAGCGGCCAGCACCGTGACCAGTTCGGCATCGGTACGTTGCTCGACGCGATCAATCGCTTCGGCGACTTGCCGCTGTTCGTCTTTGTTCAATAACGCCATGGTTCCCTCATTCCCTCATTCCCGAATCGATCAACTACCAGTTGCCTGATGCACCGCCGCCACCGAAGCGCCCGCCGCTGCGTTCAGCGGTTCTGTCACGTGCAGGCCGTACAGCGGCACCGCGCCTGATGCTGATAACCACAATCGCCAACACAATAAGGGTCAGCACAACAGCGAACAGCCAGACCTGATCGTCACTGGCCTGCTCCTCATAGCCAGCCATCTGCCGTGTCGGTTCAGGATAGTCAGGTATCTGACCACCCAGCGCTGCGATGACCGCACGGGCACCACGCTCTATACCGACAGCAAAGCGGCCATCGTCAAACTCGGGGGTCATCAGCATGTCGATGATCAACGAGCTCTGCGCGTCACTGAGACGATCCTGCAAGGCAGCGCCGACCTCCATAAACACCTTGCGCTTGTCACGGTCGATCATCAGCAGCACGCTGTCGTCCTCGCCGTGCAGCCCCAACCCCCACGCATCGCCCAGCCGAGCGCCGAATTCCTCGAGGCTCGCACCCTGCAAATCAGCCTGGGTCACCACCACTACCCGCTCACCGGTTGCCTGCTCGTGGGCACGTAGCAGCCTTGCCAGACGAACCGTGGTCTGGCTGTCGAGCATCTGCGCAGCATCGACCACGCTACCGGTCATCGGCGGAAATACCAGTGCTGGCTCCTGCGCGTCGGCACGAAATACCCCTCCCAAAAACATCACCATGCACAACATCAACCGTGAAACAGACTTCAAAATCAGACCTCCGGTGCTTTTTTGAATCTACTGAAACGACACGCCTTAGCCAAAACACAACTTCCCCGGCATAATCCATCGCCGACACCCGGTACGGTCACTAATCGATCAGACAGGGTTTGTACAAAAATCAATCAAATCACCATTTTCGTACACACCTTGGAAGGGCTTCGTGCAGTAAAGCGGATGACAACTATCCTTGCGTCCTGCCCGAACCATAACGCCAAAGGTCCATAACCCAAAAACTGGCTGTCAGACATTAAACGCGAGTTGCTGACAAAAGCCTTGAGAAATCATTCATGAATAAGCTGTGTTTATTAGGTTTGCTGGTCGGTATGGCCAGTCAGTCAGTGATGGCCCAAAGCGCTGCCGCCACGGACAATACAACGCTTCAGGCCAAGAATGCCTTCATCGGCAAACTGATGAAACAAATGACTCTGGACGAAAAGATCGGCCAGTTGCGTTTGATCAGTATCAGCGGGGAAATGCCGCAGCCGCAAATCCTCAAGGAGATTGCTGCCGGAAGAATCGGCGGCACGTTCAACTCCATTACACGCTCGGAAAACCGTCCGCTGCAGGAAGCCGCCGTTGCCAACAGCCGCCTGAAGATTCCGATGTTCTTTGCCTATGACGTCGTTCACGGCCATCGCACGATTTTCCCGATCAGCCTGGGCATGGCCGCCAGTTGGGACATGGACGCCGTCGCCCTGATGGGTCGTGTTTCGGCTAAAGAGGCGAGTGCCGACAGTATCGACATGACCTTTGCGCCCATGGTCGACATTTCACGCGATCCGCGCTGGGGCCGTAGCTCCGAAGGCTTTGGCGAGGACACTTATCTGGTGTCACGCATTTCCGACGTGATGGTCCGCTCTTTTCAGGGCAAGAACGTCGCTGCGAACGACAGCATCATGGCCGCCGTCAAGCACTTCGCCCTGTACGGCGCGGTCGAGGGCGGGCGTGACTACAACACAGTGGACATGAGCATGACGCGCATGTACCAGGACTATCTGCCGCCTTACAAAGCCGGCATCGATGCCGGGGCTGGCGGCATCATGGTCGCACTCAACTCGATCAATGGCGTCCCGTCCACCTCCAATAAATGGCTGATGCAGGACCTGCTGCGCAAGGACTGGGGCTTCAAGGGCGTGACCATCAGCGACCACGGCGCGATCAAGGAACTGATCGAACACGGCGTGGCCAAGGATTACCGCGAAGCTGCCAAGCTGGCAATCAAGGCTGGCGTCGACCTCAGCATGAACGATGTGGCCTATGGCGAGCAGTTGCCCGGCCTGGTCAAGGACGGCGAGGTCTCCATGAAGGAAATCGACAGCGCCGTGCGTGAAGTGCTCGGTGCCAAGTACGACATGGGCCTGTTCGCCTCGCCTTACGGGCGCATTGGAGTTGCCGCCGATGATCCGGCCGACACGTATTCCGACGACCGCCTGCACCGCGCCGAAGCCCGCGATGTCGCGCGCAAGACGCTGGTCCTGCTGAAAAACCAGAACGACACCCTGCCGCTGAAGAAACAGGGCACCATCGCAGTCATTGGCGGGTTGGCACAAAGCCACCTCGACATGCTTGGCAGTTGGTCGGCTGCTGGCCGTCCCGCTCAGTCGGTGACCGTGTATGAAGGTCTGGCCAATGCGGTCGGTGACAAAGCCAAACTGCTTTACGCCCGCGGCGCCAACGTCAGTGACAACGAACACGTTCTCACTTACCTGAACTTCATCGAGAAAGAAGTAGAGATCGACCCGCGCCCGGCGCAGGAAATGATCGACGAAGCCGTCAAGGTCGCCGAGCAGTCCGATGTAATCGTTGCCGTGGTAGGCGAGTCGCGTGGCATGTCCCACGAATCGGCCAGCCGCAGCAGCCTGAACATTCCAGGCAAGCAACGTGATCTGATCAAGGCTCTGAAGGCCACTGGCAAGCCGTTGGTGCTGGTGCTGATGAATGGTCGTCCGCTGGTACTGGTCGACGAACAGGAGCAGGCAGACGCCATGCTCGAAACCTGGTTCCCGGGCACCGAAGGCGGCAATGCCGTGGCTGACGTGCTGTTCGGCGACTACAACCCGTCGGGCAAACTGGCCATGTCGTTCCCGCGCTCGATTGGCCAACTGCCGGTCTACTACGCGCACCTGAACACGGGTCGTCCATACCACGAAGGCAAGCCGGGCAACTACACCTCGCATTACTTCGAAGAGCCCAATGGCCCGCTGTTCCCGTTCGGTTTTGGCCTGAGCTACACGCAGTTCGACGTCTCGGACATCAAGCTGTCGGATGCCAACATGGCGCGCAAAGGCAAGCTCACCGCCAGCGTGACCGTGAAGAACACCGGCAAGGTGGCGGGCGCTACCATTGTGCAGCTGTACCTGCACGACGTGGCGGCCTCGATCAGTCGTCCGGTCAAGGAGCTGAAAAACTTCGACAAGGTAATGCTTGAGCCTGGTGAGGAAAAAGTCGTTACCTTCACCCTCGGCGAAGACGACCTGAAGTTCTACAACAGCGAGCTCAAGTACGCTGCAGAACCCGGCGAATTCAAGGTCATGATCGGCCTGGATTCACAGACCGTGAAAGAAGCCACCTTCAACCTGTTGTAACGCCCGCCCACTGGCGTGCTGGCGAGCATCCCCTCGCCAACACGCCATTGGAGTCCGATCAGGCCGCAACATGACCCTCAAGCATCGCTACTGGCGCATCACTCTTTACGTGCTGTTGATTCTGGCCGGCGCTGCACTGTCGTCCGGAATTGCAATGCGTCAGGCGCAGCGCCATACGCTGTCAGAAGATGCCGCACGTGCCGGTGGGCAACTGGCGCTGTATGCCAACACCCTGCACACCCTCATCGAGCGTTATCGCGCCCTTCCCTCGGTGCTGGCGCTCGACCCGCAGATTCGTGCTGCGTTAAACGGCCCGGTGACCGAAGAGGTGCAAAACGCGCTCAACATCAAGCTGGAAAAGATCAACAGCGCGGCGCATTCATCGACCCTTGAATTGCTCGATCTGCACGGCCTTGCGATCGGCGCGAGCAACTGGCGCACGCCCAACAGCTACGTCGGCCACAATTACGGTTTTCGCCCCTACTTCCTGCAAACCCGAGCCCAAGGCACCGGGCGTTTCTACGCGGTGGGTGTGACCACCGGCATTCCCGGGTACTTTCTGTCCAGTGCCGTCGTGGACGATGCGGGTGCATTCATGGGCGCGATGGTGGTCAAACTGGAGTTTCCGAACCTTGAACAGGAATGGGGCCAGGGTGACGACCTGCTGCTGGTCAGCGACGAGAAAGGCATTGTCTTCATCGCCAATCGGGCTGGCTGGCGCTATCGCGAGCTGCTGCCCATTTCAGTCGAGGGCCGTGCCGATCTGTTGCGCACCCGCCAGTACGACAAGAAATCACTGTCACTGCTGCGCAGTCGGGTGCTTGAGCGTTTCGGTGAAAACAGCCACTTGAGCCGTATTGAAGGCCCGGACGGCGCAGCTGATTACCTATGGCAGTCGCTGCCGCTGCCCGACGAAAACTGGACGTTGCACCTGCTGCGCAAGCCGCCCGTCTCCAGTGAGGACGTTCGCAACGCCGGGCTGGCCGCCGCAGGTATCTGGCTGGCCATCGTGTTTCTGGGACTGTTTCTTTACCAGCGCTGGCGACTGGCGCGGTTACGCGAGCGCAATCGTGACGAACTTGAGCGTCTGGTACAAGAGCGCACCCGTGATCTGCAAACCGCGCAGGACGGCCTTGTGCAGTCGGCCAAACTTGCCGCGCTGGGGCAGATGTCGGCGGCGCTGGCCCATGAAATCAATCAGCCGCTGACCGCCCAGCGCATGCAACTGGCAACCCTGCGCCTGCTGCTGGATCAGGGCCGAGTCGATGAAGCCTGCAAAGCGCTGGTGCCGGTGGATCAGCAACTGACGCGCATGGCCGCACTGACCGGCCACCTGAAAACCTTTGCGCGCAAGAGCCCCAGCGGCCTGCGCGAGCGTCTGGACCTGGCCACCGTCGTCGATCAGGCCTTGTTGCTGCTCGAACCGCGTCTGCGCGAAGAGCGCATTGACTGCGTGCTGCACCTGGCGCGGCCCGCCTGGGTGCGCGGTGATGCGATACGTCTGGAGCAGGTGCTGATCAATCTGCTGCGCAACGCACTGGATGCCATGCGAGAGCGCCCGTCCAGACGCCTCGAAGTCCGTATCGATGCCTGCAACAGCCACTGGCGGCTCAGCGTCAGCGACAGCGGCGCGGGAATCGCGGCACAACATATGGCCAGCCTGTTCGATCCGTTCTTCACCACCAAACCGGTGGGCGATGGCCTGGGCCTTGGTCTGGCGGTGTCGTACGCGATCATTCACGAACTGGGCGGGCAACTGACTGCTGAAAACCATGCCGAGGGTGCGCGGTTCTGGTTCAGCCTGCCTAATGACTTTCTGGAGACCTGACCTGTGATGCTGAACTCGGTCATCGTGGTAGACGACGAGGCACCTATCCGGCAAGCCGTCGAACAATGGCTGACGCTGTCAGGTTTTGAGGTGCAGGTCTTCGCCCGCGCCGAAGAGTGCCTGGCGCAGATGCCGGAGCATTTCCCGGGCGTGGTGCTGACCGATGTGCGCATGCCGGGCATGACCGGCCTGCAATTGCTGACCCACCTGCACGCCCTTGACCGGGACCTGCCCGTCATTCTGCTGACCGGCCACGGCGATGTGCCCATGGCAGTAGAGGCCATGCGCGAAGGTGCCTATGATTTTCTGGAAAAGCCATTCAGCCCGGAAACGTTGATCAGCAACCTGCGGCGAGCGCTGGAAAAACGCCAACTGGTACTGGAAAACCGTCGCCTGCATGAACAGGCCGACGCCAGAACCCGGCTGGATGCCACCCTGCTCGGCGTATCCCCAAGCCTGCAGACCCTGCGGCGCCAGGTGCTGGAGCTGTCGCAACTGCCTGTCAACGTGATCATTCGTGGTGAAACCGGCAGCGGCAAAGAGCTGGTGGCTCGCTGCCTTCACGACTTCGGCCCACGCGCCGGCAAACCCTTCGTGGCACTCAACTGTGCCGCCATCCCGGAATACCTGTTCGAGGCCGAGCTGTTCGGGCACGAAAGTGGCGCATTTACCGGCGCGCAGGGTAAACGTATCGGGCGGCTGGAATACGCCGACGGCGGTACGGTGTTTCTCGATGAAATAGAGAGCATGCCCTTGGCGCAACAGGTCAAGCTGCTGCGCGTCCTGCAGGACAAGTGCCTTGAAAGGCTGGGCTCCAACCAGAGCATCAAGGTTGACCTGCGGATCATTGCGGCGACCAAACCGGACCTGCTCGAAGAAGCTCGCGCCGGGCGCTTCCGCGAGGACCTGGCCTACCGACTGAACGTTGCCGAGCTGCGCTTGCCTGCGCTGCGCGACCGGCTTGAGGACATTGCGCAACTGTTCAGCCATTTCAGCAGGGCCGCCGCCGAGCGTATGGGACGTGAGGCCCCCGCCCTGAGCGCCGCGCGCCTGAACCAGCTGCTCAGCCACGACTGGCCCGGCAATGTGCGCGAACTCGCCAATGCGGCCGAGCGGCAGACCCTGGGCCTGGAAATGACGCCACCGCAAGCCGACACTCAACTACCAGGACATTCACTGGCGGCACGTCAGGAAGCCTTCGAAGCGCAATGCCTGCGCGCCTCATTGACCCGCCACAAAGGCGATATCAAGGCTGTGCTCAACGAGTTGCAATTGCCCCGGAGGACGCTGAACGAGAAAATGCAGCGTCATGCCCTGGTGCGGGAAATGTTTCTCGGCTGAGGTGTTTGCCTGTTCCTTACGGCATCTTCAAGTGATAAACGAACATTTCGCGCAGCGCCGGGTCTGCATACTGTTCGCGGTTATATAGAGTCGTGATGGCTGGATATGAGCAGGGCATAATGACATCATGCTTGCCTTGGCTATTCAGCTTACTTTGGCAGTACGAAAGATGGGGCATTTTCTACCGTGAATACTCCCCTCGACCTCCCACTGGGAGGCGGCGAAATGGGCCGGCTTATCCGGGAGACAGACTGGTCGACGTCTGCGCTTGGACCGAAGCAAGCATGGCCCACCGCGCTACTGTCTTCGCTGAACCTGATGCTCAGTTGCCCGGACAGCATGTACCTGCTGTGGGGAGCGGATTTCACCTTGTTCTTCAATGATGCCTACCGCCAGGTCTTGCCCGTATCCGCACACCAAGCACAAGGGCAACCGATCGCTGCGGTTTGGGGCGATGCGTGGGAAGCCGTGCGTCCGCTGGCCGAGCAGGCACTCGCCGGACACAGCTGCCGGTCCGATGACATTCAGCGCGTGCTCGTGCGCGACGGCAAGTCCGAGCAGACCTGGTGGTCGCTGTCCTATTCGCCTCTTTATGGTGATAGCGGCCTGATTGAAGGCGTGTTCTGCCGGGTCAACGAAACCACGTCTCAGGTCACCGCTCAGGCCCGGCAGTCCCAGAACGAAGCGTTTACCAATCGGGTTCTGTCGAGCATCAACGATTGCATCAAGGTGCTGGATCTTGATTCGCGCCTGACGTTCATGAGCGAAGGCGGCCAGCGCATCATGGAAGTCAGCGATTTCAACGAGATTGTCGGCTGCCCCTGGCCTGACTTCTGGCAGGATCAGGGCAACCTGGACGCCATCGCGGCAGTGGAAGCTGCGCGCGACGGTCAGAACGCAAGCTTTATGGGCTCTGCGCAGACCATGGCCGGCACCGTCAAATGGTGGCACGTGCAGGTCAGTCCGATTTTCGGCAAAGACGGCAAGCCTGAGAAAATTCTTTGCGTGTCTCGGGACATGACCCAGCTCAGAAATGCGGAAGAGGCCCTGCGCACGCTCAACGAGACGCTTGAGCAACGCGTGGTCGAGCGTACCCAGGACCGCGACCGGATCTGGCGGCTATCGACCGACCTGATGCTGGTCGCGCAGTTCGACGGGATCATATCCGCGGTCAACCCGGCGTGGACCCAGGCACTGGGCTGGTCTGAAGAACAACTGCTCGACAGCCAGTTTCTAGGGCTGGTGCACCCGGACGATGTCAACAGTACCCTGGCGGCCATGAGCGGCCTGGAAAACGGCCAGAATATTCCGCACTTCAAAAATCGCTATCGCCACATGGACGGCTCATACCGGACCATTTCCTGGACGGCAGTGCCGGACAAACAGTTTATCCATGCGGTCGGCCGCGACATCCAGGCCGAAGAAGAGGCCAACGAAGCGCTGCGGCTTTCTCGGGAGGCCCTGCATCAAGCGCAGAAACTGGAAGCCATCGGCCAGCTGACCGGCGGTGTAGCGCATGATTTCAATAACCTGCTGACCGTCATCCGCTCGTGCAGCGATCTGCTGAAATCTGCAAACCTTGAAGAGCCGCGCCGGGTTAAATACGTCGAGGCCATTTCCAGCACCGTAGACCGCGCGGCGCGCCTGACCGGCCAATTGCTGGCCTTTGCCCGCCGCCAGGCATTGCAGCCCGAAGTGTTCGATGTCTGCAAAAGCGTGGCACGCATCGGCGAAATGATGGACACACTCACCGGCTCGCGCATTCAGGTGCACATCGACCTGCCTGCCGAACCGTGCTTTATTTTTGCCGATGGCAGCCAGTTCGACACCGCACTGGTCAACATGGTGGTCAACGCCCGTGATGCGATGTCAGGCTCGGGCCGGCTCGTCATCAAGGTTGACTGCGTGACCTGTTCGTCGGCCAGCCTGCCCTCCTCGCTCAACGCGGGCGACTACGTGACGGTGTCGCTGACCGACACGGGTGCAGGCATTGCCAAGGATAAACTGGGGCTGATCTTCGAGCCCTTCTATACCACCAAGAGCGTGGGCCAGGGCACAGGGCTCGGCCTGTCGCAGGTGTTCGGTTTTGCCAAGCAATCGGGCGGTGAAGTTCTGGTTGAAAGCGAACTGGGCAGCGGCAGCCGTTTCACCCTGTGCCTGCCCAGTGTCGAAGCTCACGAGCGAGCCGCAGAAGACAACAACCTGACGCTCGCCGCACTGCCCGGTTTATGCGTACTGATGGTCGAAGACAATCAGGACATCGGCACTTACACACGTCCGATGCTCGAACAGCTGGGTTTTCAAGTGCTCTGGGTATCGAGTGCCAGTGATGCGTTACAGGAGCTTTCCGGCAACCCGGAAAACTTTCATGTGGTGTTCTCCGACATCGCCATGCCGGGCATGAGCGGGCTGGAGCTGTATGCCGAAATCGAGGCGCGCTACCCCTGGATGCCGGTGGTCCTGACGACGGGCTACAGCACTGAGTTTGCAACACTCGCGCAGGATGAAACACACCGCTTCGACCTGTTGCAGAAACCCTATTCCAGAGACGACCTGGCAGCGATGCTGCACAAGGCCGTGAGCCGCAGCGTGGAACACACGTCGTAAGCGTGTACCTGAAGGCATCTGGCTGTGCGTTTCGCTGATGCCCGCCGCTGACTTTTTTCCGGGTACTAAAATGCAGTACGGGGCCACAAAATCAAGACAGCGCACGCTGCCTTGATTCAAAATCACGCAAAATAGTGCAACAACCTTCAAGCAGGGAGCGTTTCGAGATGATCGTCGGTATTGATCTGGGCACCACCAACAGCCTGGTGGCTGTCTGGCGCGACGGCAGCAGCGAGCTGGTGACCAATGCATTGGGTGAAACACTGACCCCAAGCGTTGTCGGGCTGGACGACGACGGGCAGATTCTGGTCGGCAAGGCTGCACGCGAACGTCTGCAAACCCACCCGGAAAAAACCACAGCGCTGTTCAAACGCTACATGGGCAGCGCTCAGGAAATTCGCCTTGGCGCTGGCACCTATCGCCCGGAAGAGCTGTCCTCGCTGGTCCTCAAAAGCCTGAAAGCCGACGTCGAGCGCGCATATGGCGAGCCTGTTACCGAGGCAGTCATCAGTGTTCCCGCTTATTTCAGCGACGCTCAGCGCAAAGCGACGCGCATCGCCGGGGAGCTGGCGGGCCTGAAAGTCGAAAAGCTCATCAATGAGCCAACAGCGGCAGCCCTCGCGTACGGGCTGCACCAGAAGCAAGGCGAAACCTCGTTTCTGGTCTTCGACCTGGGCGGCGGCACGTTCGATATCTCGATTCTTGAACTGTTCGATGGCGTTATGGAAGTCAGGGCCAGCGCAGGCGACAACTTTCTGGGCGGTGAAGACTTCGACCGCCTGCTGGTCGAACACTTTCTGGCCCTGCACCGCGACGAGCAGGACTTCCCTGCCAAGGAGCTGGTAACGCCTTCACTGCGGCGTGAAGCCGAGCGCGTGCGCAAGGCGTTGGGGCAGGATGATCGCGTCGACTTCGTACTGCGCCACGCCGAACGCGAGTGGCGCAAGACGATCACCCAAGAGCAGATGAGCGACTTGTTTGCGCCTCTGCTGGCACGCCTGCGCTCGCCCATCGAACGCGCATTGCGTGATGCGAAAATTCGCGTCGCCGACCTGAACGAGATCCTTCTGGTGGGCGGCACCACTCGCATGCCGCTGATTCGTAAACTGGCCGCCGGAATGTTCGGGCGCTTCCCGGCCATGACCCTCAACCCGGATGAAGTAGTCGCGCAGGGCGCTGCGATTCAGGCAGCACTCAAGCAGCGCGATGCGGCGCTTGAAGAAGTCGTGCTGACCGATGTGTGTCCTTACACGCTGGGTATCGAAACCACGCAATACGTTTTCAACGGCTACCAGCCCGGGCATTACCTCCCGATCATCGAGCGCAACAGCGTGGTGCCGGTCAGCCGGGTTCGCACGGTGAACACCATCTCCGACAATCAGGATCATGTCCTGTTGAAGATCTTTCAAGGCGAAAGCCGCCTGGTCAAAGACAACATCGCGCTGGGCGAACTGAACATTCCCGTCCCCAAGGCCAAGGCTGGAGAAGTCGAGCTGGACGTGCGTTTCACCTATGACAACAACGGCCTGCTGGAAGCTGACGTGCTGATCCAGATGACCGGTGAAAAGCATAAGCTGGTGATCGAGAACAATCCCGGCGTGATGACACCTACCGAGATTCGCGAACGGCTCAAAGTGCTGGAAGCGCTCAAGGTTCATCCGCGCGAACAACAGGTCAATACCCACCTGACGGCGCGGCTGGAACGGCTTTATCAGGAGTATCTGGGCGAGGCACGCGAAACCATCGGCATCTGGGCGGCTCAGTTCCAGCGCGTACTGGAAACCCAGGATGACCGGCAGATCAACGAGCTGCGCAAACAACTCGAACAGGAAGCAGACCGTTTTGAACGAGGTGAGTGGTGACGGCAATGGACTGCTGGAGTGTTTTGAACATTGAGCGCGACGCCGACGAACGCAGCATAAAGCGCCAATACGCCAGACTGCTGAAGACCACCCGGCCTGACGATGACCCGTCGGCCTTTCAAAACCTGCGTGATGCTTACGAGCAGGCGCTGAGTCGGGCGCGCAGCCGTGTCGACGATGAGGAGGAGGACGACGGAAACGTTTCCTGGTCCTTCTCAGATCAGGAACACCCATCGACAGCGCCTGATGAGGCTGCACGACTCGCTCAACCAGAGCACCGGCAAGAGCTGCCCGTCGATGATAATGCCAGCCCTGTAACGCGCCCGGCGATTGAGTTGAGCTGGTACGAACAAGCCCTTCGGACCACCCCGGACAATCTGCATGCGCAACGTCAGATCGCTCAGAATCAGGGCTGCGATGAGCTTTTTCAGCAACACCTCGTCAAACGTTGCCTGCTGGACCCGGAAGACAACCTGCCATTGATCAAGGCCGCAGTCGAGCAACTGCACTGGCTCACCCCCTGGCAAAAAGTGCAGCTCAGGGCGCACCAGTCACAGCGCCTGACTCAGGCACTGCTGGACAGCTCGCTTCCGCAATTGCGCACCCTGCTCGAAAACAGCGAAGAGCGCACTTTTCTCGAAACGCTGAAGACTCTTCAACAACAGTCTTGGCTGGCTTCGTTTGATCGTCAGGAACAGCTTGAGCAATGGGTCATGACGCTGCTGCTCAACAATCATGACTGGTCACCTGCCCTGTTTGAACGGCTGAGCAACCTGTTTGCCTGGGATCAGAAACACGACGTGTATTCCGGGCCGATGTCGTTATGGGTGAATCTGGTCCAGCGCTGTGAAGAAAAGGCCTTCATCGCTCGTCAGCAAAAACTGCTCGCTGGGGCGGCAGACACTCCCGAAGCGGCCGCAGCGCATCTGATTCTGCAGCCGCCTGCGTTGAATGAACGACTGCGCATGGCCAGACTGGGTGACCAGGCGTTTTGGCAAGCCTGTGAAACACTCACGTCTGATTTGACTCATCGCTTTGCGCAGGCTCTGCACGTATTTGCGCATGCGGATTTGCAATCCTGGCGCAAATTGCCGAAAAAGGTGTCATTCAATCCCTATCTCAGAACCTATTTGTTTATCGCCCTGGCGACGCTGACGACAGTCAACCTCAATCCCCCGACCACAAAAGATTGGTGGAACGAGATACTTTCCGTAGTGCTCACCTTCCCCGTTTTTGCCATGCTGGCTTTTCATTTCTTTATGAGCGCCTGGCGACCCGCCTCCAGGCTGTTCAGTTCGATGGATGCCCGATACAGCAAACGCCTGCTACCCGATTTTCTCAGTTGGCCGGGTCATCAGGCGTTGCTGCTGCGCCACGGGATTCCGGTCGTGTTATTTGGCTCAGCTTTTACAACTTTAGGTCCGCTGATAACGCTTTTGTATGTGTCTATGGTGTTGCTGTGGATCATCCTGTCGCCCTACCGAATGTCCCTTTTTCAGGATGCGGTTTCCCAAAGGACCGGCGGCTGGGATGGCATTAAAGCCTTTGCAGCCAGAAACACCTTCAAAGGAATCATGATCCTCATGGGCTTGATGCTCACCTTCGTGGGGGCAGTGATCGCTTTCGGACCGGCACGCGGTCATTAGTTTTCTTCGCCCTCTATCAGCAAGAATCCGCTTATTCACTCTGCGCCCATAAGCGGATTTTTGCTCATCCACATCTCGCGACCGCTCTAGCACAAGCCCTCATGGTGTGGCACAGCTCGTGCTATGGAACTGGTCAGGGCATTACATGCCTCCTCTAAAAATAATGATAGACAAGGAACACCATGGAAACCTCCAACCCCGCCTCCAACGGGCCGGCAGCCAGCATCGCCGGTCAGAAAACCACCTCCAGCCGTCTCAAGTCCATTTTCAGTGGCTCGGTCGGCAATATGGTCGAGTGGTACGACTGGTACGTCTACGCAGCTTTCTCGCTGTACTTCGCCAAAGCGTTCTTCCCCAAGGGCGACACCACCGCCCAATTGCTCAACACCGCCGCGATCTTCGCCGTCGGCTTTCTGATGCGACCTATCGGTGGCTGGCTGATGGGGCTGTACGCTGACTACAAAGGACGCAAGGCCGCGCTGATGGCGTCGGTGCTGCTGATGTGTTTCGGCTCGCTGATCATCGCCCTGACCCCGGGCTACGAAAGCATTGGCGTCGGTGCTCCGATCCTGCTGGTATTCGCCAGATTGCTGCAAGGCCTGTCGGTCGGCGGCGAGTACGGTACTTCGGCCACCTACCTCAGTGAGATGGCGACCAAAGAGCGTCGCGGCTTCTTTTCCAGCTTCCAGTACGTCACGCTGATTTCCGGTCAGCTCATCGCGCTGGCCGTATTGATTGTGTTGCAACAGACCCTGACCACCGAGCAGCTGTATGCCTGGGGCTGGCGCATCCCGTTCGTCATCGGTGCCCTGTGCGCGGTAGTGGCGCTGTTTCTGCGTCGCGGCATGGAAGAAACCGAGTCGTTCACCCGCAAGAAAAAGGAAAAACGCAAGGAAAGCCTGATGCGCACGTTGATACGCCATCCCAAGGAACTGATGACCGTGGTCGGCCTGACCATGGGCGGTACGCTGGCGTTCTACACCTACACCACGTACATGCAGAAGTACCTGGTCAACACCGTCGGCATGAGCATCACCGACTCGACCTCGATATCGGCCGCTACGCTGTTTCTGTTCATGTTGTTGCAGCCCGTGGTCGGGGCGCTGTCCGACAAGATCGGGCGACGTCCGATCCTGATTGCATTTGGCGTACTGGGCACGCTGTGCACGGTGCCGATCCTGACCACCTTGCACACCATTCAAACCTGGTGGGGCGCGTTCTTCCTGATCATGGCAGCGCTGATCATCGTCAGTGGCTACACCTCGATCAACGCAGTGGTCAAAGCCGAACTGTTTCCGACCGAGATCCGCGCACTGGGCGTCGGCCTGCCGTATGCCCTGACCGTGTCGATCTTCGGTGGCACAGCGGAATACATCGCACTGTGGTTCAAGAGCATCGGTATGGAGACGGGCTATTACTGGTACGTCACCGCCTGCATCGCCTGTTCGTTGCTGGTGTACGTCTTCATGAAAGACACCCGCAAACACTCGCGTATCGAAACTGACTGATTCAGCAAACAAGCCATACCCGTTAAAAGCCTGACTCGACGTGAGCGTGCAGTGCGGAGCCTCAATCCAGGGCATTCCGACGCTGCGCGCTCACGCTTATACAAGTCTTTGAATAGCTATCCCCGCTTGCTGTGATATCCGACGCAACCGCGCGCTGCCATCTGCCCCATCGATACAGCAACCGCAAACCAACGTCGAAATCGCCCTGACACTTGCAACCAAGTGTTTCAATACAGTGCACTCTTTCAACGTTTACCCGTGATAACACCTTGAATAAATTACACTTCCAGTTTGTCAAGTGGGTTTATTACAAGGTTTTTCAGAAATTGCACACTTACAATGCAATTTCCCCCGCAGGGCCCGAAATCAGCGCATCCCAGCCAACTATCATTTTCAGCGATGATCGCTAGCAACCCTATTAACTTCTTAATAATCCGCTGGCGCGTAGCATTGCCTCCATACCGGGATGACAACTCACCCGACACTCATTGGAGACTTCATCATGAAAACTACTAAATTGATCTTCGGCCTGGCTTTCTCTGTTCTGGCTTCCAGCGCATTTGCTCTTCCAGCAGTCGATACCGTCAACAACAGCGATATGTCCAAAGCCTCCCTCGTTGCTGAAGGCGGCACCAAGCACACTAACGTCGGTTCGATCCGCGTATCGGCCGACGGTGCTGACCACGTCGGCGCCAATCGTCTGGCCGCAGACGGTGCAGATCGCGTCGGTGCAAACCGCCAGGCCGCCGATGGTGCAGACCATGTAGGCGCCAATCGTCTGGCCGCGGACGGTGCAGATCGTGTCGGTGCAAACCGCCAGGCTGCCGATGGTGCAGATCGCGTAGGCGCCAATCGTCTGGGTTGATTGCCCATGCAACACCCCAAGCCCGGTTTATGCCGGGCTTCTTCATTTATGGCTCAGGCTGAAACACACACTGCTCTGGCATCCACCGCCAATGCACAGCACTATGTTCGTATCCCATGAGCCCATCAGGAATCGAGCATGTCTGACGCTATTCACTCCTACGAGCCCTCCAAAGGTCACGGCCTGCCGCATGATCCGTTCAACGCGATCGTAGGTCCACGCCCGATTGGCTGGATTTCCTCCCAGGATGCCAACGGCAAGCTGAACCTGGCACCCTACAGTTTTTTCAATGCGTTCAATTACGTGCCCCCGATCATCGGGTTCTGCAGTGTCGGTCGCAAAGACAGCCTCAACAACATCGAACAAACTGGCGAGTTCGTCTGGAACCTGGCGACCCGCTCGCTGGCCGAGGCAATGAATCAGAGCTGCGCGCCGGTCTCACCCGACGTCAGCGAATTCGAGCTGGCGAATCTGACGCCCCTGAAATCACAGATCGTTTCGGTGCCACGCGTACTTGAGACGCCGGTGTCGTTCGAGTGCAAGGTCACGCAAATCATTCAGCTGCAGCGTGCCGACAAGGAACTCGTGCCCAGCTGGCTGATTCTGGGCGAAGTGGTGGCGGTGCATATCGAGAAGTCACTGCTCAAGGACGGCGTCTACGATACGGCGGCCGCAGAGCCGATCCTGCGTGGCGGCGGCCCTGCGGACTACTTCCAGCTCGGGCCGGAAGCGCTGTTCAAGATGTTCCGGCCAGGCGCCTGATCAGGAATCGGCCCAGACCGGTTCGCCCTCGGCATCAATGCCGGTCAGCCGTTGCAGCTCCTGCACGGCGGCCAGGTCGGCATCATCGGCAGTCTTGAACTTCTGATCGGGCAACAGCGCGTGAAAACGCGGCGCGCCACCTGCGCCCAGCGCCTTGATGGCAATCGCCGCGTTGTAACCCTGCTCGGAGGGCATTACCGCCGAGACCACTTCAAACCCGTTGTATTCCTTGCGTGCCATTTGTCCAACCCTTGCCGTTCAATCAAAGCGCGAATTCTAGCGCGTCCGTCGCGCTGTATGCGCCGATGATAACCGACGTAAAGCCCGACCTTGTTCTACACTCAAATCAGTTCTTTCAAACTGCTCTGTAGCCAAGGTAAGGAGTGCGTCATGAAAGTAAAAACAAGAAAATGCATGCTTGTCATCGGTACTCTCGCCGTTATGGCTGTGTACGCCACCGGGGCCTATCGCAATGAAATGGCACGGCAGGCGCCGCAGGTCGCCAGCTGCACGTTTGGCCATTGCGTGCCGACCGATGCAACCTTCAGCATCTTGCGATGACACTGGCGTCACATGAAATGCGTGGTCGTTCAGCAAAGGCAGCTATCGATTAGCAAGCTATGGGATTAGACTGGCCAGACTCTCCCGCCACACTTGAGGCGGGTCATCATTGCCATCAGGTTTTGCCTTGACCAGTCTTACTCAAACGCCTCCGGCCATTCGCAGCATTCTGTTCGCGCTGATGATGGCGGTACTGCTCAGCGCGCTGGATCAGACCATCGTTGCCGTCTCGATGCCGGCCATTTCCGCTCAGTTCAAGGATATCGACCTGCTGGCCTGGGTCATTTCCGCCTATATGGTTTCGCTGACCGTGGCCGTGCCGATCTACGGCAAGCTGGGCGATCTCTACGGGCGGCGCAAACTGATGCTGTTCGGGCTGGGGCTGTTCACCCTCGCCTCGCTGTTCTGCGGCATGGCGCAAAGCATGGAGCAACTGGTGCTGGCACGCGTGCTTCAAGGCATCGGTGCGGGCGGCATGGTGTCGGTGAGCCAGGCGATCATTGCCGATATCGTTCCGCCTCGTGAACGGGGCCGTTATCAGGGCTATTTCAGCAGCATGTACGCGGTCGCCAGCGTAGCAGGCCCGGTGCTGGGCGGCCTGATGACTGAATACCTGTCCTGGCGCTGGGTGTTTTTGATCAATCTGCCACTGGGAGCTGCCGCCCTGATCGTCGCTTACAGGACCCTCGTCGGCCTGCCGGTTCCACAGCGCAAGCCGATTATCGATTACCTGGGGACGGTGCTGATGATCATCGGCCTGACCGCCCTGTTGCTGGGGATCACCCAGATAGGCCAGGGACACGACCTGGGCAACCGCGACGTTCAACTGTTACTGGGCACCGCCCTGGTGGCGCTGGCTGTTTTCGTCTGGTACGAACGCCGCGCGCCTGAACCATTGTTGCCCATGCATCTGTTTGCCAATAAAAGCGCCGTGCTTTGCTGGTGCACCGTGTTCTTCACCAGTTTTCAGGCTATCTCGCTGATTGTGCTGATGCCGCTGCGTTACCAGACCGTCACCGGTGGCGGTGCGGACAGCGCCGCGCTGCACCTGCTTCCGCTGGCTATCGGCATGCCGATGGGCGCTTATTTTTCCGGGCGACGCACCGCGCAGACTGGACGCTACAAACCGCTGATCCTGACCGGCGCACTGCTGATGCCCGTAGCCATTCTGGGCATGGCTTTCACACCGCCCCAGTCGCTGGTGGTGATGAGCCTGTTCATGATCCTGACTGGCATCGCGACCGGCATGCAATTCCCTACTTCACTGGTCGGCACCCAGAACGCCGTCCAGCCCCGTGACATGGGCGTGGCCACCAGCACGACCAACCTCTTCCGCTCACTGGGCGGCGCAATGGGCGTGGCGCTGATGTCGGCACTGTTACTGGCCATGTTGCAGCATGCCGGACTCGGTCAGCTCGGTGCGGGAGCCCTTGGCGGCGAAGGCAGCTCCGGCAATGTGCTGCTCGACAGCCTCAATGCTGCCACCGGACCGGCACTGGAAACCCTGCGTATCGAACTGGCATCGACGTTCAGAAACCTGCTGATAACCAGCGCGGCCATTTCGTTACTGGGCCTTGCTGCGGCTGCGGCAATGCCCAATACCCTTCTACGAGGCCGAGACTAGCCGCTCTGCTTCTTCAAGGAGAAACTTCAGCCCAGAACCACTGGGTTTTCTTGCTCTTTATATGAGCAAACGCAGGCATGAGTTCGCCTTCCTCGAAATGTCGCCGGGAGCCGTACTGTGCGCTGCTGAACCAGCAACCTGATCGAGGGCATGCTTGCCCGGCATCTACCGGGGGCAACGGTTTTTCATCAAAGCGCGCATACCATTGTGCAGTGGTTTCGTCGGTAAAGCCGTTCCCTGACCCGAGGTAAGGGTGCAGGTTGCCGGTGTCCTGCAGGCGGATCGGCTTGATCACTCTGTTGACCGTGACATAAGGCTGTGGCGGCGGCAGGCCTCTGCCGCCCAATTCAGGCACCGCGCCGGCACGAATCAACAAACCGTTGCTGTAGCTGTGAAAAACGATGTCGCGGTGCGGGCTCATTTGACCACGCAGTCGGTCACTTCCCCCCAACTGCCTGACAAATGACTCACCCAGCACCGTGTACCAGCTGACACCCTTGATACGGTCCAACAGGCGTAGGCTTTCTATATGCGGATTGGGATCGACCATCAACCCCATATGATCCTGAGCCAGCCGATACTCCCACGGTAAATACTGGTGACCATCGCAGGGCAGCACACAGGCCAGCCCGCCAAAACCGTGTTCGGCCTGCACTTCGCTGCTCAGGTACCTGATCCAGGTCTCATAGTTTTTCAGTCCGTCGGGCTCGGTCAGGTAAGACCAGGGCAAGACCATTTTCAGACACGAGCGATCATTGTCGGCCTGCCCTTGCGAGGTGTTCATCACAAACAGGCTGTACAGGGCGACTTCAGCCTGCGTCGCGCTGGCGATCGACCAGATGAACTGCTCGTCGGGCGGGCTTTCGACAACCTGGCGCCGGGTCGACGCAAAACCGGACCCGCTCAAGCGCCGCATGCGCTTGAACAGCTGCCACTTGAGCCTGGTTTTAAATGCCTCGTAGAAACGCGAAAAGCATGCCTCGACCCGGCGCTTCATTTCCGGGGTGTGACCATTGCGAAAATACAGCGTGGTAATCAGCCCCAGCCGAATGACCGGCGTCCCCAGGGCGGAATCCACCCCCATTCGTTCAGATTGCTGCGTGAGTCGGGCCAATAGCCTCACGGTGTCAGTTCCGGTGTCCGACATGAGCTGTCCTCCCTACGATTGCGTGAACCGCGCTTGCGCTCATGTCTGCATGCCCTTGGCATGTTTCGATCACATCCGACGGCTGTGTGCGGGCGGGATAGCCACGACCCTGACCACACAGGTGGACATCAACGGAGCTGACGTTGTTTTCGGGGCACATAGGCGCAAGATTCGGCAAAAGCATGCAACCTTCCTCTCTTCTGGTCTTTCAGGACGCGCAGAGTGAAGGGAGTTTTCCCACAGGGCAATAGTCGGAAATTACTTTGGGAAATCAGCTACATGTATCAGGAAATGTCCTACCTGTGTCCTACAAATTTTTGTAAGTTCGCAGGCCAATTAGTCGTATTTGACGGACACATTCAGGGCTGGCGGGTAAACGATAGGTAAACCCGCTGTATAAGCAGCACCAATCAGAGTTAGGCTCTGTACGAAAAGGTGACTACCCAACAGAACCGGCAGGCGCTATAACCTTTCACGTTCAACGTTCAGTTCCGGGCTGTTTTTTACCCGCAAGGTAGGGCTGAAGCGCAGCATGTCCAGGCACACATCGACCAGTTGCTCGGCCTCGGCCGGCAACGAAAAGCTGTCAGGGACCAACAGCCATTGATAAATGATGCCGTTGACGTAGGAAAAAAGTGCAACCGCAGCCCGGCCCGTGTCCAGTTCTTGTGGCAACTGGCCTTGGCGCACGGCATTGCTCAGGCCAAGGGTGATACGGTCGTGGCACTGAATGGCGTTGTCCTGGCGCTGACGACGAAAATCACACATCTCGTCAGTAAACTCGCACTTGTGAAACAGGATTTCGTTGATGCGACGGGTTTTCGGGTCCAGTGCGAGCTCATGAAACAAATGAATCAACAGGTTCCTCATGCAGCCCAGCGGGTCTTCTTCGTCTTCGCTCTGACTGGCCTGCGCCATTTCGTCGAGCGGTTCCTGAAGGCTGTCGAGCATCGCCTGGACCAGATCAGCCTTGTTGTTGAAGTGCCAATAGATGGCGCCACGGGTCACACCGGCAAGGGTCGCAATGTCAGCCAGCGTGGTGCGGGCGACGCCTCGCTCATAAAAAGCCTGCTCGGCGGCCTCCAGAATCTGGCTGCGGGTGATCTGAGCTTCCTCTTTGGTGCGACGAACCATGGCAATAAGACCTCAAAAGATTCACCTCATGCGTGCATCTGGTGCATGCCTTGAGGTATGACCGGGCGGCATTTGTCTCGCCTTGTCCCGAACTGGCATTCAGCACCTTGAATAGTGGCCGAATGCGCAAAGCGGGTGTTTACAAACAACCGCGAATGTAAGTATATTCCTTAGCATGCTACTTATCTAGCCGAAATATTTTTTAACACTTCAACGTACTGTTGAGAAAACAGGCTCCTGCCCCGAGGATCTTCATGCAATTCAAGCCAGCTGTTACCGTTCTGGTCACTGCCGTCGCCCTGGCAACCCTGCTCAGTGGCTGTAGCAAGAAGGAACAGGCGGCCCCGCCTGCGCAAACCCCTCAGGTCGGCGTCGTTACCCTCAAAGCACAGCCCTACACCCTGACCACCGAGCTTCCGGGCAGGACGACCGCTTTCCGTGTGGCCGAGGTCCGCCCTCAGGTCAACGGCATCATTCTCAAGCGTCTGTTCACCGAAGGTGGTGACGTCAAGGCCGGTCAGCAGCTGTATCAGATCGACCCGGCTATCTATGAAGCCAACGCCAACAGTGCCAAGGCGACCCTGCAGTCTGCCAAGTCGATGTCTGATCGCTACAAGCAACTGGTCAACGAACAGGCGGTGAGTCGTCAGGAATACGACACCGCCCTGGCATCCACTCAGGAAGCACAGGCAGCGCTGCAGACTTCGCAGATCAACCTGCGCTTCACCAAGGTGCTGGCGCCGATCTCGGGCCGCATCGGGCGCTCTGCCGTTACCGAAGGCGCGCTGGTCAGCAGTGCCCAGGCAGACGCAATGGCAACCATTCAGCAGCTTGATCCGATCTACGTGGACGTAGTCCAGTCTTCCGCAGACATGCTCAAGCTGCGCAATGACCTGGACAGCGGCAAACTGCAGAAGTCCGGCGACAACGCCGCCAAGGTCAAGCTGACCCTGGAAGACAACAGCGTTTACGCTCAGGAAGGCAAACTGGAGTTCTCCGAAGTGTCGGTTGACCAGACCACCGGTTCCGTCACTCTGCGCGCAGTCTTCCCCAACCCTGAACACCGCTTGCTGCCCGGCATGTTCGTTCACGCGCAATTGCAGGCAGGCGTCAGTGCGAAAGCCATTCTGGCACCGCAACAAGGCGTGACCCGCGACCTGAAAGGCACGCCGACCGCCATGATTGTCAATCAGGACAACAAGGTTGAATTGCGCACACTGGTCGCCAACCGCACCGTGGGCAGCGACTGGCTGATCGAGGACGGCCTGAAAGAAGGCGATCGCGTGATCACCGAAGGTCTGCAATACGTCAAACCAGGCGCAGAAGTGAAAGCTGCCGAAGCGACCAACGTCAAAGGAGCAAACCCGGCACCTGCCCCGGCCACTGAAAAAGCCGCAGGCAGCAAAGGGGAGTAACCCATGTCGAAATTTTTTATTGATCGACCCATTTTTGCCTGGGTTATTGCCCTCGTGATCATGCTGGTCGGTGCGCTGTCTATTTCCAGCCTGCCGATCAACCAGTACCCAAGTATCGCGCCACCGGCCATTGCGATTCAGGTGACCTACCCGGGCGCTTCTGCGCAGACCGTGCAGGACACCGTGGTGCAGGTCATCGAGCAGCAGCTCAACGGCATCGACAACTTGCGTTATGTGAGTTCGGAAAGTAACTCCGACGGCAGCATGACCATTACCGCGACCTTCAATCAGGGCACCAACCCGGATACCGCGCAGGTGCAGGTGCAGAACAAGCTCAACCTGGCGACCCCGCTGCTGCCACAGGAAGTGCAGCAACAGGGTATTCGCGTGACCAAGGCGGTGAAGAACTTCCTGATGGTTATCGGCCTGGTGTCCGAAGACGGCAGCATGGGCAAGGAAGACCTGGCCAACTACATCGTCTCGAACATGCAGGACCCGATTTCCCGGACCTCCGGTGTGGGCGACTTCCAGGTGTTCGGCTCCCAGTACGCCATGCGCATCTGGCTCGACCCGGCCAAGCTCAACAACTTCCAGCTGACCCCGGTGGACGTGCGAGACGCAATCACCGCGCAGAACGTTCAGGTGTCGTCCGGTCAGTTGGGCGGTCTGCCCTCGATAAGCGGCCAGCAACTGAACGCCACAATCATCGGCAAGACGCGTCTGCAGACGGCTGAACAGTTCGGCAATATCTTTCTCAAGGTCAACACCGACGGCTCACAGGTTCGCCTCAAAGACGTCGCCACCGTGGGCCTGGGCGCAGAGAACTACAGCACCGACTCGCAGTTCGACGGCAAACCGGCCTCGGGTCTGGCGATCAAGCTGGCCACCGGCGCCAATGCGCTGGACACCGCCAAGGCCATCCGCGCGACCGTTTCGTCGCTGGAGCCGTTTTTCCCGCCGGGCATGAAAGTGGTTTACCCGTACGACACCACGCCTGTGGTGAGCGAATCGATCAAAGGTGTGGTTCACACCCTGATCGAAGCCATCGTGCTGGTGTTCCTGGTGATGTACCTGTTCCTACAAAACTTCCGCGCCACCGTGATCACCACGCTGACGGTTCCGGTCGTACTGTTGGGCACCTTCGGCATCCTCGCGGGCTTCGGTTTCACCATCAACACCCTGACCATGTTCGGCATGGTACTGGCCATCGGCTTGCTGGTGGACGATGCGATTGTGGTGGTGGAAAACGTCGAGCGGGTGATGGAGGAAGAAAAGCTTTCTCCGCGTGACGCAACCATCAAATCCATGACGCAGATCCAAGGCGCACTGGTTGGTATTGCGCTGGTGCTGTCGGCGGTGCTGCTGCCAATGGCGTTCTTCGGCGGCTCGACCGGTGTGATCTACAAGCAGTTCTCGATCACCATCGTCTCGGCCATGGCCCTGTCGGTAGTGGTCGCGCTGATCTTTACCCCGGCGCTGTGCGCCACCATGCTCAAGCCTATCGACGAGAAGACCCACGGCCAGCCCAAGCGTGGTTTCTTCGGCTGGTTCAACCGCACCTTCGACCGCAGCGTTGTGAGTTACGAACGCGGCGTGGGCAACATGCTCAAGCACAAGTGGCTGTCGTACCTGGGCTATATCGTGATCGTTGCCGGCATGGTCTTCATGTTCATGCGCATTCCCGCAGCGTTCCTTCCGGAAGAAGACCAGGGCGTTATCTTCGCTCAGATCCAGACACCGGCCGGCTCCTCGACCGAGCGGACGCAAGAAGTCATCGACAACATGCGTGAATACCTGCTGACCAAGGAAAGCGGTGCAGTGAAGTCGGTGTTCTCGGTGAACGGCTTCAACTTTGCGGGCCGCGGTCAAAGCTCGGCGATTGCATTTGTCATGCTCAAGCCGTGGGAAGAACGTGACGCCGAAAACAGCGTCTTCAAACTGGCAGAGCGCGCTCAGGGCTACTTCTTCAGCCTGCGTGATGCAATGGTGTTCGCCATCGTGCCACCGTCGGTACTGGAGCTGGGTAACGCGACAGGCTTCGACGTCTACCTGCAGGATCAGGGCGGTGTCGGCCATGCAAAACTGATGGAAGCACGTAACCAGTTCCTCGGCATGGCCGCGCAGAGCAAGATTCTCGCCGGTGTGCGTCCGAACGGGCTGAACGACGAGCCGCAGTACCAGTTGCTCATCGACGACGAACGCGCCAGTGCGTTGGGCATTACCCTGTCGGACATCAACAACACCCTGTCCATCGCGTTGGGTGGCAGCTACGTCAATGACTTCATCGACCGTGGCCGTGTGAAGAAGGTGTACATCCAGGGTGATGCAGGTGCCCGCATGACGCCTGAAGACTTGAAAAAATGGTACGTGCGCAACAGCGCGGGCGAAATGGTGCCGTTCTCGGCCTTCGCCAGCGGCAAGTGGACCTACGGTTCGCCAAAACTGTCGCGCTACAACGGCGTGGCGGCAGAGGAAATCCTCGGTACGCCGGCACCGGGCTACAGCAGCGGCGATGCAATGGCCGAAGTTGAAGCGCTGGCCAAGAAACTGCCGCAAGGAATCGGCATCTCCTGGACCGGTCTGTCCTACGAGGAGCGCCTGTCCGGCTCTCAGGCCCCTGCCCTTTACGCGCTGTCGTTGCTGGTCGTCTTCCTGTGCCTGGCGGCGCTGTATGAAAGCTGGTCGATCCCGATCGCGGTCATTCTCGTGGTGCCGCTGGGGGTTATCGGTGCACTGATGGCAACCAGCCTGCGCGGACTGTCGAACGACGTGTTCTTCCAGGTAGGGTTGCTGGTCACAGTCGGGTTGGCGGCGAAGAACGCCATCCTGATCGTCGAGTTTGCCAAAGAGCTGCACGAACAGGGCAAGAGCCTCACCGATGCTGCGATCGAAGCCTGTCGCATGCGCCTGCGCCCGATCATCATGACGTCCATGGCGTTCATCCTCGGCGTTGTGCCGCTGGCGATTTCCTCGGGCGCAGGTTCGGGCAGTCAGCATTCGATCGGTACAGGCGTAATTGGCGGTATGATCACAGCCGTCGTTCTGGCGATCTTCTGGGTGCCACTGTTCTTCGTATCGATTTCAGGGCTCTTCAAGAGCAAGCAGAAACATATTTCACACGATGAGGCTGGCCAATGAGCAAGTCATTGATCTCTCTTGCAGTTACCGCGTTCATACTCGGCGGCTGCTCTTTGATCCCCGAGTACAAGCAGCCGGAGGCCCCGGTCGCCGCACAATACCCGCAAGGCCCGGCGTACTCGCCGGTCGAAGGGGCCAAAATGGCCGCTGCGGAGCAAGGCTGGCGTCATTTCTTCAATGACCCGGCGCTGCAACAGTTGATCGAAACCGCGCTGCTCAACAACCGTGACCTGCGGGTCGCGGCGCTGAACATCGACGCCTACCGTGCGCAGTACCGCATCCAGCGTTCGGACCTGTTCCCGGCGGTCTCGGCCACTGGCAGCGGCTCACGTCAGCGCGTGCCTGCCGACCAGTCGCAGACCAGCCAATCGGCGATCAGCAGCAGCTACTCGGCAACGCTGGGCGTCAGCGCTTACGAGCTGGACCTGTTTGGTCGGGTGCGCAGCCTCAGCGAACAGGCGCTGGAAACCTACTTCTCCAGCGAAGAAGCGCGTCGCAGCACGCAGATCAGTCTGGTTGCCAACGTCGCCAATGCCTACATGACCTGGCAGGCCGACAAGGAACTGCTCAAGCTGACGCAGGACACCCTCAAGACCTACGAAGAAAGCTTCCGCCTGACCTCGCGCAGCAACGAAGTCGGTGTTTCTTCGGCACTCGACCTCAGCCAGTCGCGCACCGCCGTCGAAAGCGCCCGCGCCCGACTGGCCCAGTACCAGCGCCTGGTCGCTCAGGATCAAAACAGCCTGGTGCTGCTGCTGGGCACAGGCTTGCCTGACAACCTGCCGGCCAGCCATCTGCTCGACTCCGACATGCTGACCGAAATGCCGGCAGGCCTGCCGTCCGATCTGCTGCAACGCCGTCCGGACATTCTGCAAGCCGAGCACTCGCTCAAGGCCGCCAATGCCAACATCGGCGCAGCACGCGCAGCGTTCTTCCCAAGCATCAGCCTGACGGCCAGTGCCGGCACCAGCAGCACCGAGCTGTCCGGTCTGTTCAAAGGGGGTTCGGGAACCTGGCTGTTCCAGCCGAGCATCAACATTCCGATCTTCAACGCCGGCAACCTGCGCGCCAGCCTGGATTACTCGAAGATCCAGAAGGAAATCAGCGTCGCCAACTACGAGAAGTCGATTCAGACCGCCTTCCAGGAAGTGTCCGACGGTCTGGCTTCACGCAAGACCTACGACGAGCAGCTCCAGGCGCAACGTGACTTTGTTACCGCCAACCAGGACTACTACCGTCTGGCCGAGCGTCGCTACCGCATCGGCATCGACAGCAACCTGACCTTCCTCGACGCCCAGCGCTCGCTGTTCAGCGCGCAACAAACGCTGATCACCGATCGCCTGTCGCAGCTGACCAGCGAGGTCAACCTGTACAAGGCCCTCGGCGGCGGCTGGTACGAAAGGACCGGGCAGACCGAAACCATCTCCAAAGAGAAACCTTCGGTGCAACTGTTCTAACGGCAGTGTTCTGATTGCAGCGTAAAAAAAACCCATCGATTGATGGGTTTTTTTACGCCTGGAATAAACCTGCGATCAATGATCCTGATGCAGGTACTTGGGCTCTTTCGGCAACCGCAGACTGAACAGAAACGCCACCGCCATCATCGCGGTCACGTACCAGTAGAAGCTGTTTTCCATGCCGGCGCTTTTGAGTTTCAAGGCAACGAACTCGGCTGAACCGCCGAACATTGCGTTGGCCACCGCATACGCCAGACCAACACCCAGTGCGCGTACCTGCGGTGGGAACATCTCGGCTTTGACCAGCCCGCTGATCGAGGTGTAGAAGCTGACAATCGCCAACGCCAGGGTAATCAGTGCGAACGCAATGAACGGGTTGGTCGTGGTTTTCAGAGTCATCAGGATCGGCACGGTGCACAGCGTGCCCAGCGCGCCGAACAACAGCATCGAATTACGACGACCGATGCGGTCCGCGAGCATGCCGAAGAACGGCTGCATGCACATGTACAGGAACAGCGCGCCGGTCATGATGTAGCTGGCGGTCTTGGCCTCCATGCCGCCGGTGTTGACCAGGTACTTCTGCATGTACGTCGTGAACGTGTAGAAAATCAGCGAGCCACCGGCGGTGTAACCCAGCACCGTGATGAAAGCCGCTGCGTGATTCTTGAACAGCGCGGTAATGCTGCCAGCGTCCTTGTCCTGACGGCTTTCGGCGGTGGTGGTTTCGTTGAGCGTGCGGCGCAACAGCAAAGCAATGACTGCTGCAGCCGCGCCGATCACGAACGGGATACGCCAGCCGTAGTCACGCAGCTCTTCCGTGGTGAGAAACTGCTGCAGGATGACCACCGTCAATACGGCCAGCAACTGGCCGCCGATCAGGGTCACGTACTGGAACGAAGCATAAAAGCCGCGCTGCCCGCGCAACGCCACTTCACTCATGTAGGTCGCCGTGGTGCCGTACTCGCCACCTACCGACAGCCCCTGAAGCAGGCGCGCCATGAGCAGCAAGGCCGGTGCCCAGGCACCAATCGATGCGTAAGTCGGCAGGCAAGCGATGATCAGCGAGCCTGCGCACATCATGGTGACCGATATCAGCATGGAGTTCTTGCGGCCATGTTTGTCGGCCACGCGGCCAAACAGCCAGCCGCCAATCGGGCGCATCAGAAAGCCAGCAGCAAACACGCCTGCGGTGTTGAGCAACTGGACGGTCGGATCATCGGAAGGAAAGAAGGCTGGTGCAAAGTAGATCGCGCAAAACGCGTAGATATAGAAGTCGAACCACTCGACGAGATTCCCCGATGATGCGCCGACGATCGCGAAGATTCTTTTGCTTCGCTCCTCGCCGGTGTAATGCGGTGCTTTTGATGGTGTCGTCATTATGTTCCCCAAGCAAAACTGTCCATAAGAAACAAGCTGTAACATCCTCTTCGACCAAGCACAACAACCCGGTCCATCGGAGTGCCTTTTCGTGGAGGCAACCAGATGAACCGGGGTGCTGAACAACAGGGTTGAAACAGAAGAGTTTAACGCTCTATGGCTAGCGCCAGGCCCTGACCGACACCCACGCACATGGTCGCCAGGCCTCTGCGCCCGCCGGTTTTTTCCAGGTGGTGCAAGGCCGTGAGCACCAGTCGTGCACCGCTCATGCCCAGCGGATGCCCCAGTGCAATCGCACCGCCATTGGGGTTGACCTGCGGGGCGTCGTCCGCCAGGCCCAGCTCACGTAAGACCGCCAGGCCCTGGCTGGCGAAGGCCTCGTTGAGCTCGACAACGTCGAAATCGGCGACCGCCAGGCCCAACCGCTCGACCAGCTTGCGCACCGCGGGCACCGGGCCAATGCCCATCACCCGAGGCTCGACCGCCGCGCTGGCCATGCCGAGCACCCGCGCGCGAGGCGTCAGGCCGTGCTTTTTGACGGCCTCGGCCGACGCCAGAATCAGTGCAGCCGCTCCGTCGTTGACCCCGGATGCGTTGCCCGCCGTGACGGTCTGGTCCGGGCCGTTGACCGGCTTGAGTTTGCTCAGGGTTTCCAGGCTGGTGTCGCCACGCGGATGCTCATCCTTGTCGACAATAGTTTCGCCTTTTTTGTGTGCAACCCGCACCGGCACAATCTCTTCCTCGAAAAAGCCCGCAGCCTGGGCAATGGCGGTGCGTTGCTGGCTGCGCAGGGCGAAAGCGTCCTGATCGGCTCGAGAAATCCTGAAGTCAGTGGCAACGTTGTCGCCGGTCTCAGGCATGGAGTCCACGCCGTACAGCGCTTTCATGGCCGGGTTGATGAAACGCCAGCCGATGGTGGTGTCTTCCAGCTTCATGTTGCGCGAAAACGCTGCATCGGCCTTGCCCATGACGAACGGCGCACGGGACATCGACTCGACGCCGCCAGCAATCGCCAGCTCCATTTCGCCCGAGGCGATGGCCCGGAACGCCGTGCCGATGGCGTCCATGCCCGACGCGCACAAACGGTTGAGGGTAACGCCCGGCACGCTGGTCGGCAGGCCCGCCAGCAAGGCCGCCATGCGCGCCACATTGCGGTTGTCTTCACCGGCCTGGTTGGCGCAGCCGAAGAACACCTCGTCGATCTCTTCCCAGTTCACCGAAGGATTGCGCTCCATCAGCGCCTTGATCGGCACGGCGGCCAGATCGTCAGCACGCACCGACGACAACCCGCCGCCGAAACGGCCGATAGGGGTGCGAATCGCGTCGCAAATAAAGACATCACGCATCATGCTTCTCCTGCCACCTGGCCATGTGCGGCAGCGGTACGGGCTTCCAGATCACGCAGCGCGGTCAGCTCCACGTCAGTGGGCTCTGCAGAGACCGCTACGTTTTCGGCAAAACGGATTTCCCAACCGGTGGCCGCGATCACCTGCTCGCGGGTCACGCCGGGGTGCAGCGTGGTCACGACAAACTCGTGGGTGTCTGCTTCCGGCTCCATGATGCACAGGTCGGTAATGATACCCACCGGGCCCGCGCCGGGCAGGCCCAGACGCTTGCGTGAGTCACCGCCTTCGCCGTGACCGACCGAGGTGATGAAGTCCAGTTTGTTGACGAACGAGCGCGCCGACTGCTTGAGAATGATCAGCACCGACTTGGCCGAACCGGCAATCTCCGGCGCGCCACCGGCACCAGGCAAACGAACTTTGGGGTTGTGATAGTCGCCTACCACGGTGGTGTTGATGTTGCCGAAGCGATCCACTTGCGCCGCACCGAGAAAGCCGACATCAACCCGGCCGCCCTGCAGCCAATAACGAAAGATTTCGCTGGTGGACACCACGGTGTCAGCGGTTTCCGCCAGCTCGCCGTCACCGATCGACAGTGGCAATACAGTGGGTTTGGCGCCGATGGGGCCGGATTCGTAGATCAGCACCACATCCGGCGACGACGTCAGACGCGCCAGGTTCGCCGCCTTGGATGGCAGGCCGATCCCGACAAAACACACTGAACCGTTACGCAGACGACGGGCAGCGGCGACGGTCATCATCTCACTGGTGGAGTAAGTCATTATTGGGCCTCCGAAGCGCGAGCCAGCTTGCTCTTGAATTCACTGAAATCCGCAGTGCCGTGGATGTACTCGTCAATCCACGCCGTAAACGTTTCCCGGTCTCGGGCAATCGGGTCCCAGGCCTGATAAAACGGGTTGTCGCGCTCGTAATAGCCATGCGCATAAGAAGGATGAGCGCCACCGGGCACCAGACACACCGCGCTGAGCGCCCAGGTCGGCAGCACGCAGGAGTTCATCGGAGCCTTGAGGTCATCGACGATTTCTTCGACGGTCACGATGCAGCGTTTGGCCGCCAGCGCTGCTTCTTTCTGCGCACCAAGAATGCCCCACAGCAACACATTGCCCTTGCGGTCGGCTTTCTGTGCGTGAATCACCGTCACGTCGGGGCGTACCGATGGCACGGCAGCCAGCACTTCCCCGGTGAACGGGCAGGTGACGGTCTTGATCAGCGGGTTGACCTTGGGCAGGTCGGAGCCGGCGTACGCACGCAGTACAGCGAAGGGCAGGCCCGACGCACCAGCCACATAAGCGTTGGCGAGGTCGGCGTGACTGTGCTCTTCAATTTCCATTGGGCGTGGCCACTGTTTTTCAACGGCATCGCGCAGCCGGTGCAGAGAACCAACACCTGGATTGCCGCCCCACGAGAAAATCAGACGCTTCGCACAACCGGCACCGATCAACTGGTCGTAAATAAGGTCGGGCGTCATGCGCACTAGGGTCAGGTCTTTTTTGCCCTGACGGATGATTTCATGGCCCGCAGCCGTCGGGATCAGGTGAGTGAAGCCTTCCAGCGCAACGGTGTCGCCATCGTTGACAAGTTGCTTCACTGCATCGCGTAGAGAAAGAATGTCTGCCATGTGGTGCTCCGAACCCAACATCACGTTCATTGAACAGCGCGAAGACCTGCGCTGGAATGAAAATGAGGTTATGCCTGAGCAAGCCAGCAAACAATCCGATAATCGACTAAGCGTTCGATAATCGAACAAATTAACAGTGTTAACCGCGTTTGATCGGTCAAGTAAACAGCTGAGTACTCAGGTCGCGACTGGCATCGAGCATGATCGGCAAAAAGCGCTGTTCCAGCTCGCTGCGTGCCACCCGCCCGGCGCTGGTACTGACATTTAGCGCCGCCAGCACCTGACCCGACGCATCATAGACCGGCACGGCAATAGAGCGCAGCCCCTGCTCCAGTTCCTGATCGACAATACACCAGCCCTGTTGACGAACCAGTTGCAAGCATTCAAGCAGCGCTTCGGGGGTGCGAATGGTCCGGCTGGTCTTGGGCTGCAGATCGACGTGATCCAGGTATTCCTGCAACGACACATCATCCAGCGCGGCCAACAGGATTCGCCCCATCGACGTGCAGTAGGCTGGCAAGCGCCCACCGACGGACAGGTCGACCGAGATCAATCGCTGAGTCGTTGCCGAACGAGCAATATAAAGAATGTCGTTACCTTCCAGCGTGGCCATGTTGCAGGCCTCGTGCAGGTGATCACTCATGCGGTCCAGATAAGGCTGCGAAGAAGTCGCCAGCGGCGTTGACGACAGATACGCATGGCCCAGGGTCAGAACCTTGGGCAACAACGAATAAGTGCGGCCGTCAGTGGTCGCGTAACCAAGCTTGATCAGCGTATGCAGACAACGACGCACTGCCGCCCTGGGGATTTCCGTGCGGTGGCTGATTTGCGCGATGGTCAGGTGCCGCTTGCGCTCCTGAAAAGCATGAATCACCGCCAGCCCGCGCGCCAGCGATGTCATGAAATCAGGGTCGCCGGTCAGCGCCTGAATGCGCTTGGCGGGCGACGCCACGATGGGCGGTGCCAATGAGGCAAAAGAATTACGCAGTTCATCGTTCATGGCCACACCCTCGGTAACACCCGCTCAGGCCTTGCAGGCCGCAGGTTTCGGATCTATCGGGGTGGTCGGACCACCCTGCGCTTGTGCGATTATCGAACAGGTGGCCGATAATCGCAATTGACCCGCTGTAAATATACTTATACCTTTAGCTTTGCCATGAAGTGACTTCTTGGAAATTACTGGTCAGGTACCCACTGAGAAGTCCAAGGCAGCGGCCTTGCTTACCAAGCAAGGCCGTTTTTATTGCGCACGCGGCTTTATTATTGCTTATGCTCGCAGCCGGCATGCCGCAACCTCTGCTCGATCCTCTTCCACACACCCAGCAAAAAACGCCAGCCCTCCCGGGTATAAGAATTTTTTAATTTCATCGCCGTCGCGGTGTCGCCGTTTGTGAAAATTTTGTTTATAAAAGTTCTGTCATATACATGCCCCACTGAAACTTCGGAACAATCGTACAAAAAAACCAGACATGTGAACTCATTCAACCTCTGTTGTTGACGTAACAGAACTTCTTGGAGATAGTATCCATCAGTTGGTTGGCAATACCCTCGTAACGATTGATCTGTGCACGAATGGTCTGTTTCGACTATCCTGTCGACGTGCCGTCACGGTGCACGATCCAGCGCGATGGCCAGCAAGCCCGCCAACGCAAGCCCCGGTGCTTGAAATCAAACGACTGTCGCTACGACAACTGTTTCTCTGGTGCACGTAGCCGCAAGCAACAACAAGATGTCCAGCCACTTTTCGGGCAATGCCCGGACAGGCCACTGCCTGTAATGGGTTACAGGCTGGAGCGAACATACTTGCATTGTTTTGCGTAATCACCAGGCCCCTTTTGACTTGATCAGGTAATACAGTGACTAAAGATGAACTGCGCGCGGAACTTGAGCGCCAGGAGCAACGTTTCAAGGATGTCTACGGCGGAGAAATCACCACCTATGCCGCGCAGCCAGAACCGGAACGCAAGCCTTGGCGCAAGAGAGCCAGCCTGCTGGATCAGGCGTTCAAGCAAGAACTGCAAAAAATGGAAGAAGGTCTGAAAGAAGAGCCATGACATCGAGGGTCGCATGATCCCTGTCTGTTCGTCTCAACCTTCCAGCGTCCGCAATTACACGCCTCACTGCCTCATTGAGTATTCAACGAGGCGGCGCTCATGCGTCTTTTTTTTGGTTTGAGGCGACACCTCGCAGTGACGACAAGTCGTTCGGTATTTTTTCTGTCATAATCGCGCCCCCTTCAGACCCGGTCAGAAAACCTACATGATCGATTTATTCAGCGGGCTTGATGCCTGGGTGCTTGTGAGCCTGCTGCTCGCCCTGGCGTTCGTCCTCACCTTCGAGTTCATCAACGGCTTTCATGACACCGCCAACGCGGTGGCGACAGTCATTTACACCAAAGCCATGCCGCCTCATCTGGCAGTATTCTTCTCCGGTGTATTCAACTTCCTTGGCGTGTTGCTGGGCGGCGTGGGCGTTGCCTATGCGATTGTCCATCTTTTGCCGGTCGAACTGCTCATCAACGTCAACACCGGACACGGCCTGGCCATGGTGTTTTCGCTGCTGGCGGCGGCCATTACCTGGAACCTCGGGACCTGGTACTTCGGCATTCCGGCCTCCAGTTCACACACCCTGATCGGCTCGATTCTCGGTGTGGGCCTGGCCAATGCGCTGATCAACGGCATTCCGCTGGCCGATGGCGTCAACTGGCAGAAAGCGATCGATATCGGCGCCTCGCTGGTATTCTCGCCACTGGCCGGCTTTATCGTTGCCGGCCTGGTCCTGCTGGCGCTGAAATGGTGGCGCCCGCTGTCGAAGATGCACAAGACGCCAGACCAGCGCCGCAAGCTGGATGACAAAAAGCATCCGCCGTTCTGGAATCGTCTGGTGCTGGTCATCTCCGCCATGGCGGTCAGCTTCGTGCATGGTTCCAATGATGGCCAGAAAGGCATCGGCCTGATCATGCTGGTGCTGATCGGCATCGTGCCGAGCCAGTTTGTACTCGACCTCACCAGCACGACCTATCAGATCGAACGCACCCGTGATGCAACCCAGCATCTGAGCCAGTTTTATCAGCGCAACAGCAGCACGCTGGGCGAGTATCTGGCGATGGGCAAAGCTGAAAAAGGCGACCTGCCGTCCAGTTCCGCGTGCAACCCGAAACAGACCGAACCGACCATCGACGCGTTGCTCGATCGCCTTAAAGGTGTGTCCGACTACCACTCGCTGGCACCTGAAAGCCGCATCGAAGTGCGTCGCTATCTGTTATGCCTGGACGATACCGCACGCAAGGTCGGCAAACTTCCAGACCTGTCAGCGCGTGAAAAATCCGATCTGGACAAACTGCGCAAGGACCTGACCACCACTACCGAATACGCCCCGTTCTGGGTAATTCTCGCGGTCGCCCTGGCACTGGGCATCGGCACCATGGTCGGCTGGAAGCGCGTAGTCCTGACCATCGGCGAGAAGATCGGCAAGCAAGGCATGACCTACGCACAAGGCATGTCGGCGCAGATCACCACCGCCTGCGCCATCGGCCTGGCCAACGTGTTCAGCCTGCCGGTTTCCACCACCCACATTCTGTCATCGGGTGTTGCGGGAACCATGGTCGCCAACAAGAGCGGCCTGCAAGGCGGAACCGTTCGCACCATCCTGCTGGCCTGGGTACTGACCCTGCCAGCGACAGTCGCCTTGTCCGCCGCCCTGTTCTGGCTGGCGTCCAAAGCTCTGTCCTGATTCACGGCCCTTCTGGCGGTGCGCATGTCGCACTGCCTCGAAGGGCTTGAATCACTTATTCCTTGCGCCCCTCAGTAACCACTTCGCCAGCCCCCTCTCCCTCTCTTGTATCTTCTGATTGCTGCAACTCGCGCCACAATGCCGCCGCGCCGTCGAAATCGGCACCGTTTTCCGGCGTCAGGGCAGCGGGGTCATAGCGACTGAGACAGCCTTCGCCAAGTGTGGCAGGGGCCGTGGATGTGGCTTTATCGAGAGGATCGGTCACGGGCGTTCACCTTGAGGGTTGCACCATTGCCGACGTCATGCGTCGGGGGCGCAGAGGGTGCGCCCCCGAAACGATAGATCAGTCGAAGACGACTGTCTTGTTGTCGTGTACCAGAACACGGTCTTCCAGGTGGGCACGCAGACCCCGAGCCAACACCATCTTTTCCACGTCGCGGCCGAAGCGCACCATGTTTTCAATGCTGTCGCGATGGCTGACGCGGACCACATCCTGTTCGATGATCGGCCCGGCATCGAGTTCTTCGGTGACGTAGTGACAGGTCGCACCGATCAGCTTGACCCCGCGCAGCGAGGCCTGATGGTAAGGCTTGGCGCCGACAAACGAGGGCAGGAAGCTGTGGTGGATGTTGATCACCTGATGGGCGTATTCACGGCACAGCTGCGGCGGCAGAATCTGCATGTAACGCGCCAGAACCACAACATCTGCCTGATGATGACCGACCAGACGCGACACTTCGGCAAACGCCGGTTCCTTGTCTTTAGGGTCCACCGGCACGTGGTAGTAAGGAATGTCATGCCACTCGACCATGCTGCGCAGGTCCTGATGGTTGGAAATCACACAGGCGATATCGCAGTCGAGCTCGTCGCTGTGCCAGCGGTGCAGCAGGTCGGCCAGACAATGCGATTCGCGGCTGGCCATCAGCACGACGCGCTTCTTCTGCGCCGAGTCGGTAATGCGCCAGTCCATCGAGAATTCTTCAGCAATCGGCGTAAAGGCCTCACGGAACCCGTCCAGGTCAAAAGGCAGGGTATCGGCACGAATCTCGTGGCGCATGAAAAACCAGCCGCTGAGATTGTCCGAATGATGACTCGCTTCGGTGATCCAGCCGTTATGGGAGGCCAGAAAGTTACTGACTTTGGCAACGATGCCTACACGGTCCGGGCAAGCAATCACCAGACGAAAAGTGCGCATTGGGGGAAACTCCAGAACTTCGCAAAGCCGCCATTCTAGCGGCTGCGCAGCAAAACTGCAGTATCTGTGTTGCCTGAATGCGCAGGCCGAAAAGGACGCAGCTCAGGCAAAAGATTGCACCGTGCCAGTATCGGCGTTTACCGCGCACGCGGCTAAACAAGACCTCTAATAAGGAGGGCTTTATAGCGCGGTTCTTTTGAAGGAGGTCCGGTGCGTTCCTAGTTCAGACGTCTGTAGGACGTGTGTATATTGCTAAATAATTCAAATAAAACTTTTATTTAATGTTTACTTGCTCATTTACAGTGACTATTATTGTCGCACTGTATCCCTGCAACCCTTCACAACATAAGGTCGCCTCATGTCCCTGATCAACGAATACCGCGCCACCGAAGAAGCCATCAAAGAACTGCAAGCCCGTTTGAAAAATCTGTCGCAAGACGACAAACTGCAAACCGAGCTGGAATTCGAAGGCAAACTGCGCACGCTGATGGGTGAATATCAAAAATCGCTGCGTGACATCATTGCTTTGCTGGATCCGGACGCCAAGGTAAACAAGGCCCCACGTGGCGGCGCTGTTAAACCTGCCGGCACCAAGCGCGCTCGCAAGGTCAAGCAATACAAGAACCCGCACAACGGCGAAGTCATCGAAACCAAAGGTGGCAACCACAAGACTCTGAAAGAGTGGAAAGCAAAGTGGGGCAGTGACGACGTTGAAAGCTGGGCCACTCTGCTGGGCTAAGCTTCACAAGGTCGCTATACATTGCGATTGAAAAAACGCCAGCTTGCTGGCGTTTTTTATTGCCCGGCCTTTTTATACACCCAGGCGTTTACTCAGTTGAAGGGCATGATCCTGCCATTGCCGCAACACCTCCAACTGCTCTGGAGTGGCACTAAGCGAGCATTCATTCAGCGCGCTGGTAAAATCCTGCAAGGTAGTGGGCGCCCCCCATTCCGGGCTGCTCAGGCGCTGCCGACAGAAATCCTGCCAACGATGTTGCTCGTCGGCGCTCAAGGTCTCGGGAAAGTTGCGAGCGCGGTACCTGAATAACAAATCGGGCAAGCGAGCGTCATCAAACGGCCATGCGTCACGGGCCAACTGTTCAGGCTCGGCCTGTCGAACTTGCTCACACAACCGGCGATCACGGTCACCGATAAAGCCATCATATAATTGTTGCTCGGGATCTTCACTTGCAACGAAGTCATCCTTGCCGTACAGAACCTGCAATTTATCCTGCCAAACTTCGAGGCTTTCACTCAACTGCGCTGCGCGCGCCTGATAGCCTGCCATGTCCAGTTTCAGCCGCTGCTGATCTTCGCTGCGCAGTACGCCCAAGGGCGCGATCACCGGGCACCGGTTTATATGCAATAGTTTGAGCGGTACCGGCAATTCGCCTTCCTTCAGTGCGTCAAGCCGGGTATATAAGCGCTGCTTGAGCGTTTCAGCGTCGCACTGCAACAACGGGGAATGATCCAGGTGCAGATCACAAACGATCAGCGCATTGCGATTATGCGGATGCCACGCCAGCGGCAGTACCACGCCCAGATAACTGCGTGCCGCGGAAAACCGTCCGGAAATATGCACCAGAGGTTTCATCAGGTGAATGTGCTCCTGGACTTTCTGTTTGGTGCGCAGCGTGAACAGGTAGTCATAAAGCCTGGGCTGTTTTTCGCGAATCAAACGCGCCAGAGCGATAGTTGCACGCACATCGGATAACGCATCATGGGCCTGCCCGTGATCAATACCGTTGGCAGCGGTCAGGCGTTCCAGTTTGAGCGTGACTCGCCCGTCCTGTTCGGGCCAGACAATGCCCTCGGGACGTAATGCATAGGCTGCGCGCACTACATCAATCAAATCCCAGCGACTATTGCCGCCCTGCCACTCGCGCGCATAAGGATCGAAAAAGTTGCGATAAAAACTGTAGCGGGTGACTTCGTCGTCGAAACGCAACGTATTGTAGCCGGCACCGCATGTACCGGGCGCAGCAAGCTCGGCGTGCACGCGAGTCATGAAGTCCGCCTCGCACAAGCCTTTTTCTGCCAGCGTGGCGGGGGTTATGCCGGTGATCACACAGGCTGCGGGATGGGGCAGAATGTCGTCGCTGGGCTGGCAGTAAAGATTGACCGGAGGCGCTATTTCATTGAGCTCGGCATCGGTGCGAATTCCCGCCATCTGTAGCGCTCGATCGTTGCGCGGGTTGATACCGGTGGTTTCGTAGTCGTACCAGAAAATGCTGGAAGTCACGGGCTGATCCTGAACAGAAGACCCGCGAAGTGTAGGGCGTGATGGGTGTCATTGGCTAATTGGGTAAGGTCCTGCGCTTCAGGAAACGTTTTCTTACAGCTCGCGTATCAAATGGTCTGTTGCTTAGCTCCGCGGCGGTAGCTAGCATCGGCTCTGGTTTGAAGGAGCACCCTCACCAATCCAGACATGTCACCCCTTCCCTTTTTTTGCCAAGGAATGCAGCGCTGAACATGCAACTGGACACGCGCATCGAGATCGAGACGCCAGAAGGCATCGATATGGTTCTTCGCCCCGCAGGCCTTGTGTCCCGTGCGTTGGCGTTCGGCATCGACCTGGCCATTCGTGGCGCCCTGATTGGCGTGTTCTATCTGTTTCTGCAGTTCTTCGACAAGCTCGGCATTGGTCTGGGCGCCATTGTGTTTTTTCTGGTGAACTGGTGGTACATGGTGCTGTTCGAGGTGCTGAGCCAAGGTCGCACACCGGGCAAGCGATCCCTGGGGTTGCGCGTCGTTCACGACGACGGCACGCCCATAGACTGGTCTTCGTCGCTCATACGCAACCTGTTGCGCTTCGTCGACATGCTGCCTCTGGGCTATGGATTGGGAGCGGTCACCTGCCTGAGCCACCCTCGGTTCAAGCGCCTGGGAGATCTAGCGGCCGGGACACTGGTGGTCTACATCGACCGGCCGTTAACGCGCCCCGTCCTGCCGGAGGCGCAGCCGATTGTCGCGCCGTTTGCCCTGCATCTGGATGAACAGCGTGCTGTGCTCGGCCTGGCGGAGCGCCATGGAGAGCTGTCCAGCGCACGCATTCAGGAGCTGGCCGCCATTCTTGCCGAACCACTGCGCATACCCGCTGGCAAAGCAGTCGCGCAGGTGAACGGCATCGCCCGCAACCTGTTGGGGCCACGATGAAGCAGAGCCTGTTTGAAACCCGTCATGGGGATGAGTGGCAACGCTTCGGGCATTGTCTTGACGCGCTGGAGCGTGGCAAGGCGGACGCCACCGCCAGCGAAACGTTTCCCGGCGACTACCGACGCATCTGCCACCACCTGGCGCTGGCCCAGGAGCGGGGCTACAGCAGTTATCTGGTCGATCCCTTGCATCAACTGGCCATGCGCGGCCACCAGCAACTTTACCGTCACCGCAGCGCCGTCGGTGCCAGGCTGCTTGGCTTCGTTCTGGCCGGCTTCCCACGCTTGGTGCGAGCCGAGTGGCGTTTCGTGCTGGTTGCCGGCCTGCTGTTCTTCGGCAGCCTGATCGGCATGGGGTTGCTGGTGTACGCTTTTCCACAACTGATCTACAGCGTCGTCAGCCCGGAGCAGGTCGCTGACATGCAGAGCATGTATGACCCTTCAGCCAGCCGGATAGGCCAGTCCATCGACAGGGCCTCGGACGCCGACTGGATGATGTTCGGCTACTACATCATGAACAACATCGGTATTGCCTTTCAAACCTACGCCAGCGGCTTGCTGTTCGGGCTGGGCAGCCTGTTTTTCCTGTTGTTCAACGGATTGATGATCGGCGCGGTCGCCGGCCACCTGACTGATATCGGTTACGGTCAGACCTTCTGGACATTCGTCATCGGCCACGGCGCCTTCGAGCTGACCGCTATCGCTCTGGCCGGGGCGGCGGGCCTGAAATTGGGGTGGGCCTTGCTGGCCCCCGGCAGGCTGACCCGCAGTGCAGCGCTGCGTGCTGCTGCCAGAACCAGCGTGCAACTGATTGGCGGGGTCATCCTGTTCCTGCTGATCGCCGCATTCATAGAGGCGTACTGGTCATCACTGACCTGGCCCGGAGCGCTTATCAAATATCTGGTGGGCACTGCCCTGTGGCTGCTGGTGGCCGCGTATCTGATTCTGGCAGGGCGTACCTTTCATGCGCCTGACTGAGTCGAACGTCGCCATACGCCCTCGTTCTCCTTGGGAGGCCATCGATCTGGGCGTACTGCTTGCCGGTCGGCATCGCGCCTTGCTGATGGGCAGTTGGGCTCTCGTCACGCTGCCGTTTTTCTGCCTGCTCAGCGTTCTGCTCTGGGATTACCCCTCGGCCGCCATTCTGTTGTTCTGGTGGCTCAAGCCTGCGTTCGAGCGCCTGCCACTGCTCATCCTGTCGCAATCACTGTTCGGCGCCACGCCGACACTCAGGCAAGCGCTCAGGGCCTGGCCTGCAACCCTGAAAGACCAGCTGTTGCCCAGCCTGCTATGGCGAAGGCTCAGCCTGAGTCGCAGTTTTCAACTGCCCGTGCAGCAACTTGAGCATCTGGCAGGCACAGAGCGCGCCCTGCGCATAAACCTGCTCAGCCAGAAAGACCTGCGCGCGGCACGACTGCTGACCATTGTCGGCGCACACCTGGAGTACGCGCTGTGGATCGGGCTGCTGTTCCTGCTCTATGCCATGATCCCGCAGCAAATCCAGACCGCCTGGCACTGGATCGACCTTGTGGATGTTGAAAACCAGTGGCTCTGGATCGATCACCTGACCAACTTGTTTTATGCCTTGGCGCTGGTGCTCTGGGAGCCCGTTTATGTGGCGTGCGGCTTTACCCTTTACCTGAATCGCCGCACGGTCCTCGAAGCGTGGGATATCGAACTGGTTTTCAGACGCCTGCGCCAGCGCCTGATCGGCAGCGCTTACGTGTTGCTGATCGGTGTCGGACTGGCGCTCTCGACAGCACCCGCCCCGGTCCTGGCCGATCAGCAGAGCTACAGCTGCCCTCTGCCTGAAACCAACCAGACAGAACCCGATCCGTCCCTGGCTGCACCAGACGCCCCGCGTCTTACCCATCAGACGCTGACCAGCGAAGCCGCCCAAAGCGAGATACAGAGCGTGCTGCAGCACCCCCCCTTCAAGAACATCAAGACGCAAACAGCGTGGCGTTTTCCCGAAAAGGACAAAACTCGGCAGGCGGCTCGCGATCACGACAAACAGGGCTGGCTGATCACTTGGCTCGATAGGATCGCGCAGGCAGCGAGCAGCCTCGCCAGCCTGATCGAAGTGTTGTTGTGGGGGTTAGTCATCGGCTTGGCAGGCCTGGTGCTCTGGTACTACAGAGACTGGCTCAAGACGTTTGTAAGTCGCGCGCCCCGTAAAAAGACCAAAACCGCCCGCGCGGCACCAGAACAGCTTTTCGGCCTGCAAGTGAGTGCAGAAAGTCTGCCTGACGATGTTGCAGGCCAGGCAGAGCAACTGTGGAGCAGTCAGCCTCGCGAAGCATTGGGATTGTTGTACCGCGCTTTGCTCAGCCGCCTGCTAAGCGACTATCGGCTGCCGCTGAAAAATGCCGACACCGAAGGTCAGGTCCTTCTACGTATCGCTTCGCTCAATCAGCCTCTGCTGAGTGAGTTCAGCCAGAACCTGACCGCTCACTGGCAAAACCTCGCCTATGGTCATCGCCCCCCGCCGCCGCAGGCCCGGCAGGAACTGTGTGACGGCTGGCGTCGCCTGTTCAATGCGGCGGTGAAGGCATGAGCCAGCGTCTCGCACTAATGGTCTGGCTACTGCTGGCCCTGTCGTTGCTGACCGGCGCGGGGCTTTATCTGGGCCGAAATCTGGAGCGTTATGAGAAGACGGTCGACGAGGGTCCTTCTCCAGAGGCGAGAGCCAAGCCCTGGCTGGCGGCTGAACACTTCCTGCGCGGCCGTTCGGTGGAGGTGACTACCACTGACACACTGGCACAACTGCCCGATCCTAATCAGCGAACACAGACCCTGCTGCTGTTCAACGACCGGGCAGGCATGACGCCCGCGCAAACCGAGCAACTGCTGAACTGGGTCATATCAGGCGGGCACCTGCTGTTTGTCGCCGAACAACTCTGGGACGAGCAAAAGGGCCGCAGTGGCGATCTTCTGCTCGACAGGCTGCAGATTCGTCAATACCTCAGCAAAGACATCAATGCACAGGATCAACAGCTGAGCGACGCACAGCCCATGCTGCCCATCCCGCTGATGACGCCCGTGCCCAAACGCAAAAAGACGCCCTGGCCGGAATTGACCCGTCTGTACCTTGAAAACGAACGCGCCCCGGCCTACATGAGTTTCGACCCGGCGTTTCACCTGGAAGACCCGCAGGATCACGCGCAGTCCTGGGCCAACAGCGCCGACGCCACGCACTTGTTGCAGATCAGCCGTGGCAAAGGGCTGATCACGGTTGTGACTGACGCCGACCTGTGGAAAACCCACTCCATTGGCGAACATGACAATGCCTGGCTGCTCTGGTATCTGACTCAGGACAGCAAAGTGACCATGGTGCTGGAAACCGATCACGACACCTTGCTGACCCTGCTGCTGCGCAATTTCCCTCAGGCGCTGCTGGCACTGGCCTTGCTGATTGGCCTGGGCCTGTGGCATGTCGCCCTGCGCGAAGGCCCGCTACGCAAGCCAGCGTCACTCGCACGCCGCCAACTGACCGAGCACCTGAGGGCCAGCGCCGAATTCCTGCGCAGGCGCAGCGGCCAGCAAACACTGCTCAAGAGCCTGCAGCAGGACATCCTGCGCCGCGCCCGCCAGTTGCATCCGGGTTTCGAGCGGCTGGTGATCGCCGAACAATGGCAGGTGCTTTCGCGTCTCACCCGCTTGCCCACCAGCGCCATCAGCGACGCCCTGCGCCCTCGCCCGCCTCAGCGCCTTTCACACAGTGAATTCACCCGTCAGGTGGCACAATTGCAAACCCTCAGGAATGCCCTATGATCCGGAGCGTTGCAGGGGTTAGATTGTTGTGTTAATTAAGTCATAGGCCTATCTGAAGGGGGAGTGAAGGGCTTTATCAGCAGCCATCACCCAATCCATGCAGACAGGAAAACAGCTTCGTTGGTCTATGGCAGGGTGGTAAATGGAGCTTGTGTGGGGCACCAAGGAATTCGTGGTTGCAGGGCATCCTTACCAAGGGTTTCCGATTCTGTTGTGGGACTCGATGGAGAGCTGCACTCAAGCTAATCAGTTCTTTCGTCACTACCTCCTCCGTGGGGATATTGGCTCCAAAGAGTCTTGGCCGAGCACTGGACGAGCGCTGTACGATTTCTTCAGTTTCCTCCAGGCACATGCCTGCGCCCGCATCCAAAGGACAACACTGTCTTTTTGGTGCTGTGGAAGCGACGTGGTTACAGATCCAGCAAGGTTGCTCTTCGAGCTGACGCGAAAGTAGAGCGCGTGCTTGAGTCCATGCCGAGTGTGAAATTCAACGTGGAACGCCTCATTCGAAGAGTGATGTCTTTAACCGAGCCGCTGGACTCAGAGGCACCGGACGACCTAAAAGGACGTGTGTGGTTGTACTGCAACAGCGCCATGCGCCCACTAGGCAGAGTCCTAGCGTTGCAACAAAATGCTCTGGATAGAGCATCAAGCCGTCTTGTGGACATGCATGGTCTGAAGAACAGCGATGGAGAGCCTTTACGGGTCAACATCTCCCGTCTGCGCAAAACGTTCGCTAACCGCATCTTCGAGCTAACGAACGGAGATCTCGCAACCACAGCTGCTGCGCTTGGTAACACGCCACGAGTCACCGATCAAAACTATCTAGCGCCCAGTGAGGATGCCCGTCGAAACTGGCGATTCATGGGAGAGGTTCTGATTCAGGAATTGCTAACCGCAACCATCGGCGCCACCTATAAAGAAATTCCTCTTGGTCGCTGTGGCGACCCGCTGAATGGTCAGTACGCCCCAAAACGCGACGGCGCGACGTGCATGAATTTCATGAACTGTCTCCGCTGTAAGCACTACGCAGTGACTGCCGAGGATCTGTACAAGCTCTTCAGCTTCTACTTCCGCGTGCTAGCTGAACGCTCCCGCATGGATAAGCGTCGGTGGGCACGTGAATACGGCCACATTCCTAGGCTGATCGATCATTACATAGTCGCCGAAGGCCTGCGGCGGAGCATATTCAAAGCGGCAGCAGTGGACGCCGCTCGTGAGCGTGCCCGCACCCAACCACACCCGTTCTGGTCAGTTGATCTAATCCCCACCCTAGAGGTTTTCTCATGAGTGAAAACATCTCAGAAGCACTGCTATGGCCGACGATCACAGCTCAGCCTGGCGATGTGCGTGAGCTTTCTGACTCCGCGCGCGACAAGCTGATCGTCAGCGCAATCAAAGTCGATGGGCACTGGGTCATTCGTAGTCGCTATGGAGACAATATCTGGCAACTCGATGGTTTACCCAATAACGTTTCGCGCAGCAACCGAGAGATTGACTTCGACAGCTTACCATTGACGTTTCGGCCCGTGATGAAGGCAATTCTTTACAGATACATCAGACGTGGTCGTCGTGAATCAGTCCTGCCCAAGGGCGCAATAATTCGCGGGCTAGTAGTCAACGCACGGCCATTCTTACGCCATTTAGAAACGCTGAAGATCGATCACCTTGGTGCAGTAACCCCTATGATCGCAGCGACCTACGTGAGTGCCTGCAGAAATCAAAAGCAGTCTCAGAAATCAGGCAAACCACTTTCTCAATCAACGCTACAGCGCCGGTTCTCCACAGTTGAAGCACTCTATGAACTCAGCCAATACACAGGCGACCGAATACCACAGCACCCATGGCCTGAAACCTCCGCAAGAGCCATGGCTGGAAGGCTCGGGAATGTAGACGGAGGAAAAACGCCACTCATTCCTGACGCAGCGTTCTGCACTCTGTTCGAAAAGGCCTATCGAGAGCTAGAAGGCGGCAAGCGCTTGCTTGACCTGCGTGATGACCTAGAAGCTATTGCTGCACAGAGCAAAGTCCAAAAAACCTTCGATACGATAAGAAGCAAAAATCAGCACCTAAATCGCATGGGTTGGGAGGGAGGTCTGGGGGCATTAAAAAAATCCCTGACAACCCTGCGAACGGCGTGCTACGTCATCCTGGCAAGCACTTCAGGCTGCCGTAATCACGAGCTGGCAAACTTGCAATCGGGAGCGCACCACCGCACCGAAGATGATGAGGGCACAATTTACCACTGGATGCGTTCTACATCCGAAAAGACCGATGAAGGACTTCACGACTGGATGATTCCAGAAGCTGCAGTGCGCGCCCTTCGGATCATGGAGCGCTGGTCTTTGCCTTACCAGGCGATGATAAGCAAAGAGATTGCCCTGCGACGTCGTCTCGACTCGCAGGATCCCCAAATCGCAGAGGCTTACAAACACCGCCATTCCCTTTTCTTGGGGGCTGAGTATCAAGTCGGAACAGTCCGTACACTTTCCAATACCAGCTGGGGTGGGATCCTCAAAGCTTTCGCCAAAGACTGCGGGTTGGATTGGAAACTCGCCAGCCACCAATTTCGACGCAAATTTGCCAACTATGCCGCGCATAGTCGCTTTGGCGACCTCCGCTATCTTAAAGAGCATTACGCTCATTGGTCTCTAGACATGACTCTCGGTTACGCTATGGATGACAGTTGGGGGCAGCACCTAGATCTTGAGCTGTATACGGAAATTCAAGATGAGATGGAAGACATCAAGCTTGGCGTTGTCGACAATTGGATGGGCGATAAACCATTGGCTGGAGGCTACGGGCGAGCCATCAATCGTTGGCAGCGAGAGCCTCAGAACCTGTTGATCTTCAAGGATCGCGCCTCCATGCTGAAATCTATCTCAGATAGCACAGCCATCCGCAGCAATGGCAACGCTTGGTGTACTGCGGACAACGACGGATGCGTTGGGAATACTCTGGAACGCACACGCTGCGGTGGTTGCGAACATTCGGTGATCGGGAGCTCTCATGGGCCAATCTACCAGCGCCTCTACGATGATTTGAAAGAACTGCTGCACTGCAAGGAATCGGTGAAGGGGGCCGCAAGCGCGTTGAGCGAGACTTGAATCGATGCCGAGACGTATTGGTACAGCTGGGCATGCCTTCGGAGGCACTGACCGCATGAAAAGCAAAGGTAAGACAGCCAACTACAAACCTGCGGTAGATCGAGAAAAGGATCTCAACCTGGCCATCTACCGTATCCAGAAAGGACGCGCTCATACAAATGAAACGAAAGTGACCATTGCTGCTGTAGCTCGCGAGGCTGGCGTGTCAACCGCGTTAATCCACAACCACTACCCAGCTGTCGCAGAGGTCATACGGGAGATACAGGGCCGATCCAGCCGCGCCATGCGGGATATCAAGCATCAAGATCTGATCGCCGAGCGCCAAAAGTCCGCAGGCTACCGTCAGGAAAATGAGGAACTCAAAGCTAAGCTTGCCAGCATTGCATCAATCAATGAGGTGCTGCTGGAAGAGAACAGTGCGTTCAAGGCCAAGCTGAGAGATCGAGGCGTCGTTGAACTGGCTTCATCAAAACCGCACCGATAGGCTCCATACGCTAGAGTTTTCACGATCTGATGAAGACCGAGCGTACGAGCGAGCCTGGCCAGCCGTTCCACTGCCTGGGATGCGTTGCCAAAAACCGAATCGCTGCGGCCAGGATCGCCCTTGACCCTCATGTTAAGTAGCACCTACAGCGCTCTCTGCATACTGACTCCTCAGCTTTCGCCGCTGTAGAAAGATTCTGGTCGCGGTGGGTGGCAGCTCGTTATTACAGAGCGGCCTCGTGTACACCTCTAGGATGTGCTAACGCGGTTGCCGACGCAGCGAGCCAGTGAGATTGAGCGACTCCTGCCGAACAGTGGATGCCTAGCTGATTTGTACAAGGTGTGTTCGCTGGCCGCTTACGGTTCACTTCAAGCGAGGCTCACTAGTGCTAAGACATTGGTCTACGTGTAGAACTTTGGTCGAGAAGCTCTCAAGAATGGCTATCTGCCACCGATACTATCCCTGTGGAATGAATAGCTGGCGCCAGAAATGGCTGGAAGCCATCATCCGGATATCACTGTCATGGAATGGGTCAGAATGAGCTATGCAAATGTCGCTAAAGTAGTCGCAGGGGCCGTGATGGCTGGCATTGTGTTTACGGCGGGTTACGTCACCTCGAATATTCGTGGGAAGTCGGCCAGGGAAGAGATGGACAAAGAAAACGAGCGCCTGAGAACCAAGATCAGAGCTTATTTTGACACTGTGAAGGCCGCCAATGACTTCATGGCGACAGCGATGGCAGACATCGTAGCCAACCCTCCCTCCAGCAAGAACGAGCTGATTGCTCGCTTGCGCCGCCACGGTGTACTGGATCAGCAGATCGACAAGATTGTTGCTGAGCTCGAGGATCAAGGTGCATTCCGGAAGGCAGCGTAATGGATGACGAATTCGAGCGCGCCTTGGCTAACATGGGCGGACGCCAGCTTGTAGATAGATTTCATGCCAGGGCATTGGCCAATCCTGCCAAGCCACTTCCAAAATCTGAAATTGACAGTTTCTCGATTGGATACGCGGTAGCCATCGGTGGAATTGCTACGGTCATTGACCTCGTGCTGGACAAGGCATTTCGGGACGAGATGCAGGAGAATCACAAGGAGCTCTCTCCCAAGGAGCAAGCAGAGCTTGAAGCCAAGGTGAAGGCCCTACAGAAAAAACTCGGCGTTGAGTCTGACAAAGGCCTTCCTGGCATGGGCATGGACTGGTACGCCTGGCTCAATGAAGCCTTGGGTTTGAAATCTCCGTACCAACTCCGCCCATCAAATCACCGAATCCTTAATCACACAGACATCCGCACCATCATCGAGATGCTGATGAAGGGTGAGGCCGGGATCGGCGAACTGGTGTGGAAGCTTTTCCCAGAGATGACCGAGGTAGCTGCCCGCGAACTACTTGAGGCGCACCTCAAGGCCGATCTTTGTTCGCCGGCGAGCCTTCCTTTGCGGCTGATGTCTTGGTTTTGGGAACAAACCATGCGAGCGGGAAACCCTGCCACCGTGGGCGAGCCAAGCATGATCTTCAAGATGTTCAGTGGAATGACCAAGAACGTCGACTGGTCGAAGTGGTGCAACAAGTTTTTCGGCGAAGGCCTGGTTCCTCCCGGCGCTAACATCGGCGAAGCCATGCTGAAGCTGTATGACAGCGAGGCGCTCAACCAGAGGGTTTTCTGGACAAGCGACCTCGGTGCCGCTTTCGGCGGGCTTAAGCGCCGGCTGCTCATCACGTCCTTTATGGAACTCGGTATCGAGCTGTTCGCGTTCCTGGAGGGCGTCAAGAAGGGTCATATCGCTTGGAATAGTGATCTCGCCAACATGGGTCGGCAGATCAAAGTCTGGCGCGACCAGCCCAAGTACCTGGACATGAAAATCCTGGCCCAGGGCTTCGCGGCGTCCGGTGGCGCCACGAGAGCCTTGTTCTCCGGTGACATTCTGCAGATCAACTATTTCTCCGTTGGCATGATGCTCAAGCATCTCTGCGCCTATCCTGCTACAGAGCGTCGGCAGTTTCAGAGGCTCATTGAGTTTTCGCGCAACGACATCGACAAGGACTTTGCAGCGTTCACGTTGGCCACTGGGATCAAGCCAAGGCCAACTCTGACAGTTATCGAGGGAGGTTTGAGCATGGGGGACAATCTGGATAAGCGACTGATCAAAGCTGGTTGCCACTCGACAAGGATACGGGTTTTGGCAGTGGATCACCCTGATGAGTTCGTAGACTTGGTGGCGAGGATAGAGGCTGCGTCCAAGAAAGCTTCTGGGGACACCATGAAAGAGCGGGCCTTCGATGCCATCTGCGAAGGTTCGTACTTGTCGGATGAAGAGAGCGACAAGGAGGCGCTGAGTCGTCTTACTAATGACTTAGCTGAGCTTGAAAGAAAGATCAACTGATCACGCGTCTAAACTGGCGAAGCCTCACAGCGCTTTCAATAGTCGCTCCAGTGTCTGATGTTCCCACGTTGAAAGCAGAGCCACGGGGGTCAGTGCCGGTCGCCAGGATCAAAGCACCGGCACCGACCATGAGGGCTGACGCATTCCTCGCAGTAATCGAGCTCATCACAGCCGTTGTACAGAGTGACCCACGCGCTGACAGCAGCTGGTCAGCAGGTTACTGAGCGTGTCCGTTACGCCGAGCGCGAGAACCCGAACATCGAGCATTTTTTGTCACAGTGCGATGCCTATCTAGCGTTCAATGACGATCCAGAGGTTGAAGAGTTTGTTGCACGCGTTAAAGAGCAGATCCTGCATGCTTGCTCAACGTTCATCACCCTGCCCACTTCGGACATATCTGCCTACCGTGAGCTCCTTCAGAAGTTAGCCAGAAGGCGAGTGCGTGACCCGCGACTGAAAGTATTTACGACAAACTACGACATGTGCTTTGAAACGGCAGCGTCGGAACTCGGCATGGTCATTATTGACGGTTTCTCCTACACCCGCAGACGCCGGTTTGACGGCAAACATTTCACGTACGACATCGTACGCCGGGAGGCAGACAGCCACGAGTTTGCTGAAGGCATTTTTCAACTGCTGAAGCTGCACGGATCAGTCAGCTGGAGCCGAGAGGGTCATGAAGTCTATGAGGACAGCCGACCGACGCCGGAAAATGCGTGCCTGATATATCCCGCAAAAGGAAAATACCAGCAAGCATTTCTTCAACCCCACTTGGAGCTGCTTTCAAGATTTCTGGAGTTTTTGCGTCAACCAAATAGCTGCCTAGTTGTGTCAGGATTCGGGTTTAACGATGACCATCTTTCCGAACCGATCTACTCAGCTTTGCAATCCAACCCAAGCCTGAAGCTGATTCTTTGCGACTACAACGGCATCAGCCATGTCCACAACCGTGGGGATAATGGATCGAGCCCCTACTGGGGAAAATTCCGCGATCTTGCTCAGCGCGGTTTGGACGTCCATTTTGTTAGCGGCTCATTTGGCGATTTGGCGGCTCATATCCCTCACCTGCGCACGGCTTCGCCAGCTGAACAGTTGGCAAATGCTGTTAAACGGATCGGTAGGTAACCATGTCTCCAGAAGGAATACTTCTTAGTACGCTGAAAATCGGAGTGGTCACCAGCGTTGCAGCACAACTGATTAAAATCAACCTGGCACATGCTGGAGAAAACAGCGGTCGATATTTAGGTCAAAATCGCTACGGTAAGGGTGAGGTAGGGGAACTGGTGCTGATCGAAGGTCAGCAAGCGGTGCTCCTAGGACGCATCACCGAGGTGAACCTGCCTGATCGTGAGCGCACCGAGATCTCCCAAGACTTCGCTGGCACGCATGCTATTGACGCAATCGGCTTGATCCGCCTGCTAGGTTTTGTACGAAAAGTATTGCCGCATACAACGTAGGCTGCAGGCCAGCGTGACCATGGCTGCAAAGCTCCTGGCCAGCTTGTCGTAGCGAGTGCCTATTCTGCGGTTCTCCTTTAGCCAGCCAAACATCCGCTCAATGATGTTCCGCTGCCGGTACTTTGGAAGATCAAAGAGCCGGGGCAAGCCTGGCCGGGGTTTGCGTGGCATGGCGCGCAGCGGAATCACCGGCTGCATTCGGTAACGGTCGCAGTACTGTCGCAGGTGTTCTGCGTCATAGCCTTTGTCAGCCAGTAACCAGCGACTACGCTTGCGTGGTCGCCCCGGCTTACCGGAAATTCGCACCTGATCCAGCAGCGGCTGGGCGTGAGCGATATCGCTGGCTTGCCCCGCCGAAAGGATGAAACGTAAGGGAACACCATTGGCGTCGCAGACCATGTGAATCTTGGTAGTAAGGCCGCCTCTACTGCGTCCCAAGGCATGGTCTAGCGGTTCTTCAGACCCCCCTTTTTCCCGGCGCCTGAAGAGGCTCGGGTTGCACGTACCGCCGTGGAATCGATCATCCAGGTGTCCAGATCGATCAGTCCTTCCCGGTTCAGTCGAATATGCAAGCGCTCCAGTATTCGGTCGAACGTGCCGTCGTCGCGCCAGTCACGAAAACGCTGATACACCGTTGACCAAGGCCCAAAGCGCTCAGGAAGATCGCGCCACGCAGCGCCCGAGCACAGGATCCAAAGGATTCCATGCAGTACCAGGCGATCATCACTGCGTGGGCGACCCATTTTCTGCTCGGGAAAAACCAGGTCTTTAATCAATTCCCACGATGCGTCGGAGAGTTCGTAACGCTTTGCCATGCGGGCCTCCAGCCAATCATGACGGCAATTCTACCCGCACCGACTTTTCGTAAAAAACCTAATTCAGTGGACACCATTTCTAGCCTTTTAAGCGGATCTTTACATGCAGCCACAACGCTGTTTCTATTCAAAATCCTTCAAGGCCCAGGTTGTCCAAGAGTGCGCCCAGCCCGGTGCTTCGATTGCTAGCGTCGCGCAGCACCACAGCTTCAACGCGAACCTCGTCCATAAATGGATTCGGGTACAACCGAACAATGCCGTGGCGCCGCAACCTGCTTTCATTCCGCTGTCTTTGCAGCTACGACAATCTAGCCGTTCGGGAATGCTCATCTGCGCAAAATAAAACTCTGGCGCCGTCCACGTTGCGTGGAACCGAATCCGCCTCAAAGTCCACACAAGCATCCGTAATAGAAAAATACCATAGGGGTGCAATCAGCATGAATAGAGTTTCCGGTAGCTCGTCAGCGACTTGGCAGGCAGTCAACGATCTTGTGGAGCAAGTAAGCGAGAGAACCACGTTGTCTACGACAGGTTATCAGACGGCAATGGGCCGCTTGAACAAACCGGAAAAATCAGATGCGGATGCGCTGATGACTATGAGGAGGGCGCAACAGTACACGGATAGCGCGAAGCGAACTTATATTTCGGAAACGCTGATGAATCTGGCAGATTTGCAGCAAAGGAAAATCTATCGCACCAACAGCGGGAACTTGCGTGGCGCGATTGAGATGACGCCTACGCAACTCACAGATTGCGTACAGAAGTGCCGCGAAGAGGGGTTCTCCAATTGTGACATACAGGCGCTGGAAATCGGCTTGCACCTTCGACATAAGTTAGGAATCTCAGATTTCACCATCTACAGCAACCGTAAGTTAAGCCATAACTATGTGGTCATCCACCCCAGCAATGCATTTCCGAAAGGAGCGATTGTAGACTCTTGGACGGGACAGGGCGTGGTGGAGCTGGACTTCAAGACCCGATTGAAATTCAAGCACCGGGAAGAGAACTACGCAGTGAACGCCAATATGCACGAGTGGATCGAGAGATACGGCCAAGCGCATGTGATTGACTGAATCCTAGGCTCTGTACGAAAAGTCGGCGAGCGAAGGTCAGGCAAGGCAAAAACAGACGAGGAAGCGGAGTCTACGGGTTGTAAATGAGCATTCCGAGCCTGTTTTTAACGCAGCATCACCGAGCGCAGCCACTTTTCGTACAGAGCCTAGGATCTGTTCACCCACATACCTTGAGAGTCACTGCAGGCGTGAGTTCCTACCCACGACTGGGAGACCGGGTTTACTCAGCACCGGGCTCGTTTATCTCCAAAATCCCCACATTGATTTCGAGCGGAATAAATGGAGAGCCCCCCCCGCGTATCGCTCAATCTCGGACATGTCTCTGGGGACGGCGGTTTCGCGATTGCTGTAACGCCAGAAAAACTCTTTGGTCGGCATTGCGCAATCTTGGGCTCAACTGGCGGTGGGAAAAGCTGGACGACTTCAAAGCTTATTGAGGAGTGTCGTCGATATGCCTGCAAGATCGTGCTTGTGGATGCTACTGGGGAATACCGGTCACTCGAAGGGGCAGACTCAACCCATCACCATCTTGGAAATCCGCTGCATCGAACTCCTGCCTCACTTGAAGTGGCCATTCCGCCCACATGCTTTAACGAGACGGATTTCATCGCACTCTTTCAGCCGTCAGGTAAAACTCAGGGCCCAAAACTTAGAGAAGCCATCAAAAGCCTGAGGCTTGCGGCGTTAGCTCCAGATATCTTCACGGGCGGGTACGTCCCGAAAGTCGGTCAACCCAAAGCTGATTTTCGTCGAGCGATGAACAGGGACGACAACGCCAACCGGGTAGGTAATCCGAATCTTCCCTTTGATCCAGGCATGTTGGTTCGGCAAATTGTCGAAGAGTGCTGCTACCCGACGGGACAAAACAACGACATGAGTAGATGGGGCGCGGCGAGTAGCGAGCTGTCCTACTGCTCCTCTCTCATGACACGAATCATGAGCGTCATGGACTCTCCCTCGCTGAGCAGTATATTTCGCCCTGCAGAGGGCCTGCCGAGCCTGGTTGAACATCTCGATGAATTTATCGGTGGAGAAAAGCGACTGTTCAGAATTTGCCTCAGCTCGGTCGGCTATGAGTTCAACGCGAGAGAAGTCATCGCCAACGCCATCGGCAGACTGTTACTGCTTCGAGCACGTAACGAGTCTTTCAGGCAGCGCCCGTTGATCGTCATCTTGGACGAGGCTCACAATTTCCTAGGAAAAACCTTAGGGAGTGAGGACGACGTTCAGAACTTGGATGCGTTTGAACTCATCGCGAAAGAAGGACGAAAGTACGGACTCAACATCTGCCTGGTAACCCAGCGACCGCGAGACATCACAGAAGGGGTGCTGAGTCAGATGGGCACACTGCTGGTGCATCGGCTGACCAATGACCGTGACCGAGAAGTGGTCGAACGTGCCTGTGGAGAACTGGATCGTTCAGCCGCCGCTTTCTTGCCAAATCTGAAGCAAGGTGAGGTTGCATTGGTAGGTGTAGATTTCCCAATCCCTGTGACCATTCAGATCGGACGTCCCACCCAACCACCAAAGTCGGACGGGCCAAGCTTCCAAGGGCTATGGTGAGCTTCGTGGCAATGGCGCTATGAGGCCTTATAAGGTGCTCCCAGTTCAGTCTGTAGCAGCCAACTGATCCATGATTTGTCCATGAAATCGCCGAATTATGTGAGGGCTCACAAGTGCAGAAAACCATGTTACTGAACTATACAACGCCTCAAAAAACCTCAAAAAAGATTAGATTATGTAAGTGGTTGATTTATGGAAGATAAATCTATTTTAACAGTTAGCAAGGCTCCGGAACCTATGAGCGATCAAACGCCAGCCCCATCAGGCAGCAACGACCCCCTTACCGAGACTGCGGTAGAGGCAACCAACACAGCAAGCACCCACACGCAGCAACGCCAGCGCGCCAGCCAGCTCGCCCAGGCATTGCGCAATGAACTGCAAAAAGCCGTGATTGGACAAAACGCAGTTATCGAAGATGTTCTGACCGCGCTGATCGGCGGCGGTCATGTACTGCTTGAAGGTGTGCCGGGGCTGGGCAAGACGTTGCTGGTGCGGGCACTCGCCAGTTGTATCAGCTGCGAGTTTGCGCGTATTCAGTTCACGCCGGATCTGATGCCCAGCGATGTCACCGGGCATGCCGTGTACGACCTGCAAACCGAGCAGTTCAAGCTGCGCAAGGGGCCGCTGTTCACCAACCTGCTGCTGGCTGACGAGATCAACAGGGCGCCGGCCAAGACTCAGGCTGCGCTGCTCGAAGCCATGCAGGAGCGGCAAGTGACGCTTGAGGGCCGCGCCCTGCCTATCCCGCAACCGTTCATGGTGCTGGCAACCCAGAACCCTATCGAACAGGAAGGCACGTACCCGCTGCCGGAAGCCGAACTGGACCGTTTCATGCTCAAGCTGCGCATGGATTATCCCGAGGCGCAGGAAGAGCTGGACATGGTGCGCCAGGTCACACGCTCAAGCCGTGCCGACATGCTCGATGTGCGCCCGCTCAGGGTCATCATGCAGGCCCGGGAGGTTCAGGTCCTGCAACGCATTGCCAGCGAGCTGCCCATTGATGAGCACGTGCTGGACTACGCCGTGCGACTGGCTCGCAGTACGCGGACCTGGCCCGGTCTGAATCAGGGCGCAGGGCCGCGCGCGTCGATCGCCCTGGTACGTGGCGGACGAGCCCGTGCGCTGTTGCGCGGCGGCGAGTTTGTAACGCCGGACGACATCAAGGGCTGCGCGCTGGCCGTGTTGCGACACAGGGTCAAGCTCTCGCCGGAACTGGACATCGAGGGCCTGTCGGTGGATCAGGTGCTCGGACAGATCCTCGATCAGGTTTCGGCACCGCGCCTGTGAAACAGGTCCTCAAACCGGCTGTTGCGATGCTGTACTGGCTCAGCGGGCTGGCGTGCCTTGCATTGCTGCTCGGTACGTTGCACGCGCTGGGGATCGACTACCCGGCAAAAATAGACAGCCTGTACTGGGGCGCATTGCTGGCCTTGGTGGGCCTGAGCCTGCTTGATGCATGCTGGCTGCTCAGACGTCCCTCGCCGCGTATCCAGCGCGAGCTTGCGGGCAGCCTGGCGCTGGATCGCTGGAACGAAGCTCGACTTGATCTGCAGCACGACGGTGCCAAACCGCTCACGTTAAGGGTGTTCGACCACCTGCCGCAGGGCCTGGAGCATGAAGACCTGCCGCAAACCATCACCCTGCCTGCTCGCGGCAAAGGTAGCATCGGCTACCGGCTGCGCCCGTCAAGCCGTGGTCATTTCACGTTTGAACACTGCGAAATCAGTCTGCCGGGGCCGTTGCGGTTATGGACGGCACGTCGCCATGTGGCAGTGCAGAGTACGACCCGCGTCTACCCTGACTTCGCCCGACTCTACGGCGGCCAGCTACTGGCTGTGGATAACTGGCTTAGCCAGCTGGGCGTGCGCCAGTTGCAACGTCGCGGGTTGGGGATGGAATTCAATCAGCTGCGAGAGTTTCGTGAGGGCGACAGCTTGCGCCAGATCGACTGGAAGGCCACTGCGCGCCAGCGAACCCCCATCGCCCGCGAGTATCAGGACGAGCGCGATCAGCAGATCGTGTTCATGCTCGATTGCGGACGTCGCATGCGCAGTCAGGACGGCGACCTGTCGCACTTCGATCACGCACTCAATGCCTGCCTGCTGCTAAGTTATGTAGCGCTGCGTCAAGGCGACTCGGTGGGCCTTGCGACGTTTGCCGGTGAGCAGGACCGTTATCTGGCGCCGGTCAAGGGCGCGGGTCAGCTCAACCTGTTGCTCAACTCGGTCTACGACCTGCAAACCACCCGAAAACCCGCTGACTACAGCGCCGCCGTTCGGCAATTGATGGTGCATCATAAAAAACGCTCACTGGTGGTGTTGATCACCAACCTGCGTGATGAAGACGACGAGGAACTGCTGGCGGCCGTCAGGCAACTCGGCAAGCACCATAGAGTACTGATTGCCAGCCTCAGAGAGGAGGTACTCGACAGCCTGCGTCAGTCGCCGGTGCAAACCGCTGATGAGGCGCTGGAATACTGCGGGGCCATCAGTTTTTTGAATGCGCGCACATCCCTGCACGACCGCTTGCGTGCACAAGGCATGGCAATAATGGACGCAAGGCCTAAGGAGCTGGGGCCACAACTGATTGCTCGATACCTGAACTGGAAGAAGGCGGGCACCCTATGACGCTCGACGTGCACGACGTCGAATCTGCCAGCCGGCAGAATCAGGCTGACGCTTCATAAGAAGGGTAAAAACAGAAATACCGCTGTAACAGCCGGATGAAGTCCAGATACTCCGCCGAGACCTGAGACAGCTCGAAGCCAGAATCGTAACTGCCTGGTGTCTCGTCTTCGTGACACCAGAGGCACTTGGCGCTGACCTCAAGCGTCTGTCCGACAGTGTTACCCGGCAGTTTCAGGCATAAATCGAATTTAGCCCCCACCAGCACCGGCAGATCGCTGATAAGCATCAGTCCTTCCCCGGACACATTACCCAGGCACCCCACCGGCTTGCCGGTATGGCGATTGAAAACCTGCAGATAGTCCTGCAATTGGTGCCGTTCGATTTTTCGCTCTTTATGCATGGCAGGCTGCCTTCCAAGGCCAATGTTGCGTTCACCTAACACCGTTTTCTTGCCGAGGACTTCGATTGCAAACGCTCCGGGAACGCTTTGAAGCAGCTCGTTACAGTTAGTACGTTGGTAAACACAGCCTAGATCAGATTTTTTTTTAATCCACCCGAATACGACACCTGCCATCCAAACGAGGGTAACTACTTTGAAACGGATACGTTTCGCACAGGTGTCGGTGCGGGTACAGGCCTGGCGGGCTGAGCCTGGGGGTAGTGGCCCAGTTGAGCCAGCGTGTCGAGCCTGGCGCGCGCACGATACGCATATTCGCTGCCGGGGTACTGGTTCATCAGGAACTGATAGGTCTGCGCAGCATCGACGTACAGTTTTTGCCGCTCAAGGCACTGACCGCGCAGCATCGACACTTCCGGCTGCACATAGCGCCGCTCGCGACTCTGACGATCGACCTTGGAAAGATCGAGCATCACCCGGTCACAATCGCCCTCCTGATAGGCCCGGTAGGCGTGATCCAGGTTGGAGTTCATTGCCCAGCGGGTGCAACCGCTGAGCGCAGTCAGTAATACAACAATCGTTACAATACGCATGGGAGTCTCCTGTTCTCTGCGCTGTATCGGCCTGACAGCCCGTTTCTTCAAGCAAATCGAGCGCCGACTGTCAGCCGAGTGCCCGCCACGACGGCAGCACCATAGTGCAAAGGAACAATGACTAAAGCCCCGGACAGGAGTAGCCTCTCGCTGCGCTTCAATTAAGGAGTTTGTGCATGACCGTTCGCCGCACCAAAATCGTCGCCACACTTGGCCCTGCCAGCAACTCGCCGGAAGTCATCGAACAACTGATCCTCTCGGGTCTGGACGTTGCTCGTCTGAACTTCTCTCACGGTACTCCGGATGAGCACAAGGCACGCGCCAAACTCATCCGCGAAATCGCCGCCAGACACGGGCGCTTCGTCGCTCTGCTGGGCGACCTGCAGGGTCCTAAAATCCGTATCGCAAAGTTCACCGACAAGCGAATCGAGCTGAAGGTCGGTGACAAGTTCACCTTCTCGACTGCTCACCCGCTGACCAGTGGCAACCAGCAGATCGTGGGTATCGACTACCCGGATCTGGTCAAGGATTGCGGCGTAGGCGACGAGCTGTTGCTCGACGACGGTCGCGTGGTCATGCGCGTCGACACCCAGACCGCACACGAACTGCACTGCACCGTGCTGATCGGCGGTCCGCTGTCCGACCACAAAGGCATCAACCGTCGTGGTGGTGGCCTTACCGCTCCGGCGTTGACCGAAAAAGACAAGCAGGACATCAAGCTCGCTGCCGAAATGGACCTGGATTACCTGGCCGTTTCCTTCCCGCGCGATGCCGCCGACATGGAATATGCTCGCCAGCTGCGTGACGAATCCGGTGGCACTGCCTGGCTGGTTGCCAAGATCGAACGCGCTGAAGCGGTCGCCAACGACGAAGTGCTCGATGCACTGATCCGTGCCAGTGACGCTGTGATGGTTGCCCGTGGCGACCTGGGCGTTGAAATCGGCGACGCCGAACTGGTCGGTGTTCAAAAACGCATCATTCTGCACGCACGTCGCCACAACAAGGCGGTGATCGTCGCCACGCAGATGATGGAGTCGATGATCTCAAGCCCCATGCCGACCCGCGCCGAAGTGTCCGATGTGGCCAACGCCGTGCTCGATTACACCGACGCCGTCATGCTCTCGGCAGAAAGTGCGGCAGGTTCCTACCCGGTCGAAGCCGTACAGGCCATGGCACGTATCTGCGTAGGCGCTGAAAAGCACCCGACCGGCAAAACGTCCAGCCACCGTATCGGTCACTCGTTCACGCGTTGCGACGAAAGCATCGCGCTGGCCGCCATGTACACCGCCAACCACTTCCCTGGCGTGAAGGCGATCATCGCACTGACCGAAAGCGGCTACACCCCGCTGATCATGTCGCGCATCCGCTCCTCGGTGCCGATCTACGCGTTCTCTCCGCACCGTGGCACTCAAGCGCGCGCTGCGATGTTCCGTGGTGTCTACACCGTGCCGTTCGACCCGGGAGCCCTGCCGCCAGGTCAGGTCAGCCAGGCCGCCGTCGACGAACTGCTCAAGCGTGGCCTGGTCGAGCAAGGTGACTGGGTCATCCTGACCAAGGGCGACAGCTACCACACCATCGGTGGCACCAACGGCATGAAGATCCTGCACGTTGGCGACCCATTGGTCTGATAGCACTGGTCTTATAGCTCGGCGCTGCAAGCCAAGGCCCCGTCTCGCAAGAGCCGGGGCCTTTTTTATCAACGTGCCGATTCACTCCCGCGCCACAAACACATCCGCCAGCAACTGATTACGCGGCAGCCCTGCCAGATACAGCCGCTTGGCAAACAGCTCCACGCTGTCGGCACTGCCACACAACAGCGCCATCGCATGCCGCGACAACAGGCGCAGTTCGGCCAGGGTTGTCTGAAGTGTCTGCGCGGTGATCAGTTGAACCAGCACCTGTGGATGACGTTCAGCCAAGGCCTGTAACTCATCGGCCAGGTAATGTGCCTGGCTGTCGCGGGCCAGATGAATCAGACGCAGGGTGCCTTGATGCTCCTGACGCAACGCCTCGCGCAGCACGCCCCATAAAGGCCCGAGACCGGTGCCTGCCGCCAGCAGCAGCAACGGCTTGTCCTGCCAGTCAGGGTCATAACGCAGCGCCCCGCCGCGCAGTTCGCCAAGCCGCATGTCGTCGCCAATCTGCAACTGGCGGGCGGCATCACGGAATGCACCGGGCAAACCGCAATCGATATGAAATTCCAGAAACGCATCCTCGCCCGGAAGACTGGCCAGCGAGTAAGGTCGAGCAATACCGCTTGCGGTCCACAACACCTGATGCTGCCCAGCGCTGTAGCGCAAAGGGCGCAACGGTTCCAGGCGCAAGCGCAGCACCGTCGGGCCAAGCCAGTCGCAGCCCACGACCTTCGCCGGCAAGCCATCGCGCCGAGGGTCGAACACCTCGACGGTCAGATCCCCCACCACTCGGCACTGGCAGGCAAGCCGCCAACCCTGCTGGCGCTTTTCAGCGGGCAAGGCCTCGGGCAATGCGTCCTCAGGCTCACCCTTTACGCAGCGCACCAGGCACGCATGACAACTGCCGGCACGGCAACTGTACGGAACCGGCACACCGGCATGGTTCAGGGCGTCGAGCAGGTTGCCGGCCGATGGCACCGACCAGCTACGCTCACCCACATGCAATTGAGGCATTCAGACGCCCTGCGCAGAAAATAACAGCGATTGTACAGACTGGCTTGTCGGGCGGGTTATACTGCCGCGCCTTTTTGCGCCCGCTACGGCTACCCTGACAGCTCTGGTTCAAGCCGCAGTTCCAGACTGCCGCCGATAGCGTAATTGAATGTTCCCGTCCTTACAGAGGAGCGCGCCGCATGACCGTGATCAAGCAAGACGACCTGATTCAGAGCGTTGCAGATGCACTGCAGTTCATTTCCTATTACCACCCCGTGGACTTCATCCAGGCCATGCACGAGGCGTATCTGCGTGAAGAATCGCCTGCCGCCCGCGACTCCATCGCCCAGATCCTGATCAACTCGCGCATGTGCGCGACCGGTCATCGCCCGATCTGCCAGGACACCGGCATCGTCACGGTTTTTGTGCGCGTGGGTATGGATGTTCGCTGGGACGGCGCCACCATGGGCCTGGACGACATGATCAACGAAGGCGTGCGTCGCGCTTACAACCTGCCTGAAAACGTCTTGCGTGCCTCGATCCTTGCCGACCCGGCAGGCGCTCGCAAAAACACCAAGGACAACACCCCGGCCGTTATCCACTACTCCATCGTCCCGGGTAACACCGTGGAAGTGGACGTCGCGGCAAAAGGCGGCGGTTCGGAAAACAAATCGAAGATGGCGATGCTCAACCCGTCCGACTCGATCGTCGACTGGGTTCTGAAAACCGTTCCGACCATGGGCGCAGGCTGGTGCCCCCCGGGCATGCTCGGCATCGGCATCGGCGGCACCGCAGAAAAGGCCGCGGTCATGGCCAAGGAAGTGTTGATGGAGTCCATCGACATTCACGAACTGAAAGCCCGCGGCCCGCAAAGCCGTATCGAAGAGATGCGTCTGGAGCTGTTCGAGAAGGTCAACCAGCTGGGCATTGGCGCTCAGGGCCTGGGCGGCCTGACCACCGTGCTCGACGTCAAGATCATGGATTACCCGACCCACGCCGCGTCGCTGCCGGTGTGCATGATCCCCAACTGCGCCGCCACCCGCCACGCGCACTTCGTGCTCGACGGCAGCGGCCCTGCCTCGCTGGAGGCTCCATCGCTGGACGCCTATCCGGAAATCGTCTGGGAAGCCGGCCCATCGGCCCGCCGCGTCAACCTCGATACCCTGACCCCGGAAGAAGTACAAAGCTGGAAACCGGGCGAAACCGTTTTGCTCAATGGCAAGATGCTCACCGGCCGCGACGCAGCGCACAAGCGCATGGTCGAAATGCTCAACAGGGGTGAAACCCTGCCGGTAGACCTCAAGGGTCGCTTCATCTACTACGTCGGCCCGGTTGATCCGGTACGCGAAGAAGTCGTCGGCCCGGCCGGCCCGACCACGGCCACCCGGATGGACAAGTTCACCCGGCAGATCCTCGATCAGACCGGGTTGCTGGGCATGATCGGCAAGTCCGAACGCGGCCCGACCGCCATAGAAGCGATCCGTGACCACAAGGCCGTGTACCTGATGGCCGTTGGTGGTGCTGCCTATCTGGTGGCTCAGGCGATCAAGAAATCCCGCGTCGTGGCCTTCGCCGAGCTGGGCATGGAAGCGATCTACGAGTTCGAGGTTAAGGACATGCCGGTGACCGTTGCCGTCGACAGCACCGGTGAATCCGTTCACATCACCGGCCCGCAGATCTGGCAGAAGAAGATCAGCGACAGTCTGGCGGTGGAAGTGCAGTAAACACCGGATAAAACCCGTCTCATTGAGGCGGGTTTTATCGTTTATGGTCAGCGCCAGGTTTGCGCCGCGCCGCTTTTTATATGCCGATGCAGCGGCATCTTCCTGGCCATTTGGTCGGCAAACGTGAACGGCTGTTTTTGAAAGACGACGCCTTTCAGATTACTAAAAAGCTCACCGTATGCTGTGTCCGAAGCGTGCAGTGTGTCTGTAAACAAGCCGGGGCCTACTACATTCGATAACGTTCGAACTCTTACTGCCGGGTTAGGATTCCAGAGCAGACTTAGACCTATACCGTTCATGCCCGTCGGATCCGGATAACTTCCGCCCTCAACGGCTTCATCATATCGTTTCGCTCCTTCCCCCATCATGTCAAGTAAGACGCCTGCACCTGAATGAGCGGCAAATGAGCTGTTATTGACCATAAAACTTTCAACAGAATTCTGGGGCTCCCAAGGGACATGAACAGGATCCAGCGTCAAAACCTCATCAGGTTCTGCAAACAGCGGATTATCCCCCAACTGCGTCATTCCGCCAGTCTCCGCACCTGCATAAACGTCATCGACATCTGAATAAATCCCGCCCAACTCATGAACGGTATGCATACGTAAAACGTCTACCGCGAAAGCGTAATTCTGATTGTTTCTTCGGAAATCTTCATAGGCCGCATAAAGCGGCTTCTCCTTGAAGTTTTGAAAAACCTGGGAATCAGGAAGCAGAACCACTTCGGATCTCAGATCCTTTTCGATTTCCGAATAAGCTTCCGGCGTCCTCGTTTCCAGATGCAACTTCACTTTATACCCCCAAGCCATTTCAACGGTTCTGTTGATATTGCTAACCTGAGCTCTCAAGGCATTCTTGTTTTCACCTATCCAGATCTGGTGAATAGTTTTTGGAACAGGTTCAGGTTGCTGGCCCTTCGCATCAACGTAAACAAGCGGATTATTTCTGACCATCCTGTACAGATTCAACCCATCCACATCCCCCGCCGGGTCAGGATTGATCCACCGCTGCAACCACGGCGCGTAATACCTGAACCCGTAATAATAAAGCCCGCTGGCATCGCGCTCTTTACCCGAATAACGCACTGTTTTGTACTTGGCCTCCACTGCACTACGCGCCGCCCACCAGGCCGTGCCGCCAAAGGGGTAATAACTTTCCTGGCTGATCAGGCCGCCTTGCTGATCAAGCTCCAGCGTGCTCGAGCCCAGATGATCACCCAGGCTGTAACGCACCTGATCGTTCGCAATAGCGCCTGGTTTTCCGGCTTCCCAGTGCAACACCCGCACGCTGTTGCGACCCGCCTGAGCCGTAACGACGTGAAGAGTTTCTCCATCGGCCGTGGTCCGAACTTCCAGTCCCGGCAGGTAGCGAACTTCATTGGTCAGTGTGCGACCTGATGCCTGCGCGGTGCTGATCTTGCGGCAGCGCTGGCCCTGGCCGTCGTATACATAGCGCTCTTCATCATTCGGTGCGTCTTCACGTTGCACGGTAGTGATTTGCCGCAACTGATTACGCACATCCCAGCTCATGGTCTGCCCACGCACGAGTTGCAGCAGATTGCCGTTGGCATCAAAACTCGTGGCGAAATCCACATACCTGTCATTGTCGGGCAGGCTGCGATTGCTGTCGGGATCAACGTGCATGTTGCGGGTGAAGTTGTGCGCGCCTTCGTGGCGCATTTGCAGCAGGTTACCCGCAGCGTCGTAGCTGTAACGCTGTGTGTAGTTGCTGACCTGGCAAGGATCGAGCGTCGGCAGAGGTTGCAGACCGGGTAGCGCCGGACCATGGCTGGCCCCGTTTCTGACCTCCCGCCCCGTGGCTTCGATCAACTGATACAACGTGTCGTAACAGTAACGGTTTATCGGCTCGATACGCTGATTGCCGCAATACCGGTCTGGTTGCGAGGCATCGTTGATGAGTAGAACGTTACCTGCCGGGTCATAGCTGTAGTTCAGTTTTTGCAACACTGAGCCGTCGGCAGATAGCGCACTGAGCTCAGTCAGCCGACCGTCCTGTTGATCATACACATAGCGACTGACCACACCATTTCCTGCCGTCTCCTGCTCGGCCTGATTGAACGCGTCGTAGTGAATTGCACTGACCAGCGTTTGCCGCTGTGCCGTATTGGCCAGGGTCAGTTCAACAGCGTGCAGTTGCCCAGCCACACCGTGACTGAAACGCTGGACATTACCGTTTGCGTCAGTCTGCGCCAGGTCCTCGCCCTGCGCGTTGAAAGCCCAGCGCGTCTGCAGGCCGACCGGCTCGAGCAGTGCATCACGATCAGGCTCGGCAAGTGGCCAGTCCGGGCTGTCGGGCGACTGCAGGAAGTACCTTTTTTCGCTCAACGCCCTACCCGACAGTCCATAGTCCCGCAGCAAGCGCGAGCCTGCCGTATCGTCATGGCGAATCAGTTGATTGCACTGGTTATGCTCAGCAGTGGCAGGCCCGCCATAAGTGAAGCGCTCGGTCATTCGGCCTGATTCGTTGATCGCCAAAGGGCGCAACAGCCCGTCGTATTCGATCTGGCGCGGGTTGTCACGTCCGTCACAGCTGTCGACTAACTGCCCCGCTTCGCCGTTCAGGCTCACCCGCCAACCTGAATCGACACTTTTCGATAACAGCAAAGCCCCGGACAAGCTGACGATTTGCATCAGGTTCACAGGCGCACAGACACCGTATTTCAAACGACTGGAAAAACGTGGATCGCGACTGGCGATCAGTCGCCCGGCCTTGTCGAAATAGTGCTGCGTCACCCTCGCGTCAACAGGCTGACCATCAGCGCCACGATAGAACTGCACACTGCGTACCGGCAGACCCCGTGAATCGCTGACCGCCAATTGCGGCGTGTTGGTGTGCGTGATCGAGCTCATCCTTGAAACCTCTACCCGCCGTTAGTGACGCCCTTCAACCATAACAGCAGACAAACGGAAGCACGCGGCTTGGTCAAGAACCAATAGGCATAACCTTTGGGCAGTCAATCGCCAATGAATATACCTCCAGCGTCGGGCGCTAATGCTTTGTTTTGCCGGGAAATTCTTGGTGTTGTTGATGGTTGACTGACACTTTTGTCAGCTAGACGCGAGCGCCATGCTAAACAAGGCTGTGTCATGACCACTGGAGCGCCGGACATGACCGAGCAACCCTTCTCCCTTCTACGCAACCTGGCCCGAACCGGGAACGACACGCACGAACATGGCGATGACACGTTATCGTTCATCAACGCGATGGAAAAACTGAACATCCATTCAGTGTTCGATATCGTACGGCGCTCCAAAAGCGCTTTTGTTCACGAACTCTCACGCATCAGTGATGCTGATGCAGCGCTCGCCTATGAAAACGCTCGTTGTTACGCCACCCAGATCGTGCGCCTGTATCGCAATCAACTGCTGTCTTCAGGCCGAACCCAACAGCTGACACGGCGCACCGGCGTGCGTTCGCTGGTAGACATCGGGCCTGGCTTCCCTAATCTGTTCAAGGAGAACTGGGATCTGTTTTGCAAGGTGGGTGCAATCGAGGCCAAGGATTCACCCGTTGCGTACCTGACGTCCTTGTATCGTTTTGCTCTGGAACAGCTGGAAGGCAGCGTGGCGGAACCGAGCCGAATCAAGCTCGACGAACGACGGCCTGACCTCAAGGATCTGTTGATCGATCAACAAAGCACCTTCACGCCAGTGCCTACGCTGCACATCGTCAATCAGGTGTTAAGTAAAGCCATCAACGCCTACGTGGGCACAGTGCCTGAGGACAAGGGCAAGACTATTTACCAATTGGTGGCCGAAAAACAACACCCGTTTCAGTTTCCTTACAACTTTCACTTTCAACAGATCAGCCTTGGGCTTGACGGGAAGAAACCAACGCTAGGCGAGCTGAGTTACCGCGTCAGCCTTGAAGTTCCAACCACGTCAAGATACGGCAGTGACTATGGGAAAGTGCAGCACTCCAGTGCCATTGCACAGGTGCTGATGAGCGGAGCAGGCCCAGAGCAACAGGCAATCGTGCTTGAACCTGCCTTATCCAGTCAGGCAAACGCCGACACGTCGGCAGACCTGACCCGCCAGTTCTTCAAAACGAAATACAACGTTGATTACGTCGACGACGCCAGCAATCCTTTGAATAATCTGAACGTCTTCCTGGAGAAGAGGGTCTGGACAGCGACGGAGTCGAAGCCCTTCTTGCTATAGGCAACCACACGGCCTATGCCTCTCCCAACATCCTGTCAGCGGGACACACCGCGGATGAAGACTCCCCACGCGAGGCAAGCCTGACAGCAATCAAGGCTCGATTCGGAGCTGGCTACGTCAATGGCCCGACCACTCAGCCGGCAATGGCTCTGAACAAGGATGCGTACGGCATTAAGCGGCTGGTCAACACCAGCGTGGACCGCTTCGACCGCCTGCAACGCATGATCCGTCTGCAGCGCTGGACGGGCATTCCTTTTACAGCGCTGGACACGTTGGTCATGGCCGTCGTTCGCTCCGAAGGCGCCGTGAACCCTCAGATGGTGCTGACGGTAAATACGCTACGCGCACTGGGAACCTATCGGTATCTGAACAAACGTTACGGTCTCGCGCCGGATGAGTTTGCAGCCTTTGTTCACCAGATGCCCGGCGAGGCAAACGACGGACGCTTGCCGATGTTCGACCGGGTATTCAACAACCCGGCATTGTTCGATACCCCGCTGGTGTTGGATGGGTCGACTCTCTACCTCGATCAGCACAGTAGCCAGCACGTCAAAGCTCGCGCTCAATTGAGCCGAGCCTTGCATTTATCCAGCACTCATGAGGGCCTGAGGCAGCTGGCCATCGATGTTCGCGAACTGATTGGCAACGCGCCCACTGACTTCAGACTCAACTTGAGCATGATCTCTTCGCTGTACCGCCAAGCCCGCATTGCTTCGATGTTCGGTCTGACCACCGCGGAATGCCGAGCATTGATCGACCTGCTAGGCTCTCTGTCTTTTCGGAAAAAGGTGGTCTCAGGTCAACTCGACGACACCGAACCGGACGTGCTCGATATCCTGATGCAACTGGACTGGGCAGTCACGTGGCTCGAAGCGTCTGCTCGAGACGTCGCCACACTGCGACGTCAGACAGGCTGGGACATGACCGAAACAATAGTCACGCAGGAACTGACTGTTCAGCTTGAGCAATTAACCAATGATGCGCGCCTGGCTGTAGTGAACAGCGACCAGCTGGCATCCCTTGATTTGCCAAGCAAGGATGACCAAAACAACACCATCAATTGGTGGTTAATCCTCTCTTACCTGATCGACGAATCAGGGCTGGTCACGACTCAGCCGCTGCACGAGGAACCCGCGGTCAGCATCCGCCGCACCCTGCATGAACGCTTGTCCGCCATAGCCATCGCGGAACCCCTTGCAAGCGAAGTCGAAGCCAGACTTGCAACGTTCGTATTGAACGGCTATCGGAATCAGCATCGGCTGGTGGAAGAGCTGTTGCTGACCCTCACCGGTTTGCCGCCGGACCGTTGCGAGCCGGTGATACGCTGGGCAGGCAGCGACGTAAACAAGTTTCTCGCTGCGTTACTTTGGGATAATGGCGTCATTCAGACACTCTCGACGCTGATTCGCTATTCAGAAGTCAGCCAGCAACTGGGGCTGAGCGCCCGGGCACTGCGCACTTTTTTGATCAATCCACGCTGGCTGTACGCAGGCTCAGAAGGCCAGTTTTATCTCTCACCGAACAGTCTGTATTTGCTCGACCGTTACAGCAACTGGCGCGACAACTGCGGTTACCCGGAGGAAGCGCTGCTTGAGTATTTCAAGCAAGCCAATGACCCGCAGCGAGACGCTACACAATGTGCTGCGCGGCTGGCGTCACTGACAGGCTGGACGTCATCTGAAGTGCTGGCCGCAAACGCATTGCTGACCGGGTCAGATCGTATCGCTTCCAGCATGCACGAGGTGGACTGGTTAAGCCGGATGCAAAGCGCCAGTGATGTCACCGGCCTTTCGGCAAGACAATTACTGTCGGCTACTGACCTGACAGCGACCAGCACGGCCTCGCACTGGAAGTCCGTAGGCGAAGCAGTGATAGCCGCCAACCGTTAAGCCGTGAGCATTAACCTGTTCAATGCCATGGAGGCCTGATCATGTCCGATACCCTTGAAAGCCGGCTCAACGAATCTTTTCGCGATGCGCTGGTGGCTTACTATCTGAGTGAGGTCGTACCCAACGACCCTATGCTGAAGCGCCTGGGCCTGGACCAGCGCTTGAAAACCGCCAATGACCTGTATGAGTTTTTTCTGCTCGACAATCAGGTCAGCAATGAAGTCCAGACCAGTTATGTCGCATCGGCAATGAGCAGCCTGCAGCAGCTCATCAACGGCACGTTACTGGGCATGGAGCCGGGCTATGAAACGCTGCTGCCGACCGAAGCGCGCTTTGTCGAGTGGCGTGAACGCAGCAGTCAATACCCGATCTGGGCGGCCAATATGCAATTGGCACTGTATCCGGAAATCTATATTTCTCCGGCATTGCGCTTGAAGAAATCCGGCTACTTCACGCAACTGGAAAACGACATCAATCAGAACAGGATCAATGTCGACACGGCGCAAGATGCGGTAAAAGCCTACCTGGCCAGTTTTGAAGAAGTCGCCAACCTGACGATCATCAACGGCTACATCGACAGCGACCGATTCGCAGAAGGCAAGTACTACTTTATCGGTAAGTCGCGCGCCGAGAACATTTATTACTGGCGCACGGTGGACATGAATGAGCGTGCGTACCAGGAAGGCACTGAAGGGGCGAAGTTCGATAATCCGACACCCGGTGCCTGGTCCGACTGGAAGCGGGCCGAGATCGGCATCAATGCCAATACACTGGAAAGAACCATTCGCCCGGTGTATTTCAACAATCGGTTGTTTGTGACGTGGGTGGACCTGGTTCATGTTACCGAACAGGTAGACGTTACGCTGCCCGCCGGTACCGTTAAGCCAGGTGCCGATGGCAGTATCCCCATCAGTCCACCCGGCGATACAGCCCCCGTTACGGTGATCACCCCCAATGTGCGCCTGGTGTTGAATATTTCCTATAAAAAATATGACGACTCCTGGAGTGCGCCACAAATCTACATGGACGTGACAACACCCAATGTCTTCACCCGGGCAGGCAAGGCAGTCAACCTTGAAAACGACCTGAACAGTATTGCCATCTTCGATGTGTCGGCCTCCCCGGAATCGCTGTTTATCGCCATGTATGCGGGTGAAGCGCTGACGCCCGGTGACACTGATGGCTCAACGTCGACATATGCCTTTCTGCACACGGCCTTTATCGACAAGAATTTCAACAAAACGCCAGCTTTTCCAGTTGCGAACTATGTAGACGCCGTTTCCGACAAGGCAGACCTGGGTCTGGAGCAACCTCGCGTGCGCAAGACCTGCTGGGCATTTGCTTTAAAGAACAAAGGGAATTTTCAGTTTACGTGGAGCCTTTATATTCGGTTGAAGTCATCGTTGACCACAGCACCCAATGGGGGCGAGACATGGTGGAACTGTCTAGGCCACCAGAACACGATTACCGATATGACGGGGGCGCTTCAACCCGTTTTGAACCTCAACGCTTCGTCCATCACACTGTCCACGGCGCTGAATAACGATATCCGCGGCGATGATTATCTGGAGGTTTTACTGACATTCAGGGTAGAACGTCGCAGTTGGGCACTTAAACTTATTGTTGAGCCTGACTATTTGACGACCACCTTCGCCACCTTAAAAAGTGGATCAACACTGTCTATATCAACTACCGAATCAGTGGCAGGAAAGATTAACTTCACGCTCGTCACTTCCGACGCTACCGATGATAATATGTTTGACTTCCTGCTCGATGAAAACTTTCAAAACTACCGGATCAGCGGCACCGCCCAAGTAAAAAACATCGAAAATGGAAAATGCAAATCCGGTGTTATCAGCGCGCTACTCTATAATCAAGCACACCCTGGCTTTATAAGATCGGGCGTCATCATAATTGAAGCCCCCACTTGGAGCGACCGCCTGGATACTACTGCAGAGGGGCAGGTTCTGAGCGCCAAGGAATATACATTCGCTCAATGGTTCAGCTACCCACTGGATATGAACCTCCCCCACAACGACTCGCAAAAGCACCTGACCGCACGACCTCCGACCAGCAGCATTACAGCACCGAGCCGTTACGAAACAACCATTACATTCGATAAATCCACGCTTCTGCCAAATCTCCCGCAAACTCAATTCATCAGCGGCTCGAAAAAGTTCTATATCACTCATGGCATCGGCGTCAACTCGGTTAATCCCGCGGTCTGGATCGGTAACGCCCTCAAATCCACCGAAATAGAGCTGGAGTGGGCAACCGCTGATGGAAGCGACCCCGTCTCCCCCAAAATCAACAAACGCATCAATGCCATTCTGGGGATCGCCGAATACATCGATTTCTCCGCCTCCAGCATTCGGTTCAGCGACAACTCGACCACCGACACCCGCGACCCCATCCGCATGAACACGCTGTTCGCCCGCGAGCTGATCAACAAGGCCAACATTGCGCTCGAAGCCTTGTTGTCCTGGGACACCCAGCAATTGCAGGAGCCGCCGATCGATGAAGACGACATCCCCGACCTGATGGACTTCAAAGGGGCCAACGGTCTGTACTTCTGGGAGCTGTTTCTGCATCTGCCGTTCATGATCTCCCATCGGTTGAATCTGGAACAGCGCTTCACCGATGCCGAACGCTGGCTCGGGTTCATCTTCGAACCGGGCCGTAAAAAAACAGGCGACGCACCGGCTTACTGGAACGTTCGCCCACTGGTGGAAGTGCCGGACCCGGATTACTTTCTGCGCGCCCCTATCGACCCGGACGGTATCGCGGCGAGTGACCCGGTGCGCTATCAGAAAGCGGTGTATTTCCACTACATCAAGAACCTGATCGACCGGGGCGACATGGCCTATCGGCAATTGACGCCCGACAGTCTGGGCGAAGCCAAGCTCTGGTATGTGCGTATTCTCGATCTGCTCGGGCCGCGCCCGGATGTGAAACTGACCAGCCAATGGATGCCTATGGCACTGGGCGATCTGGCAGCGTCCACCAGTCCGGGGCTGCGGGCTTTCGAGCAGCAGCTTGTCGAGCAGGAACAACAGGTACGTATCAGCGCCGCCATCAACGATGGCAAAGCCACTGTCAGTTTCAGCCAACCGTCTCTGCGCTTGAGCACCTTCGGCAGCGACCCGACATTGAACGAGGAAGACAGCGATCACTTCATCCTTCCGATGAATTCGGAGCTGGTCAAATACTGGGACATGCTTGAGTCGCGCCTGTACAACCTGCGCCACAACATGACGCTGGACGGCAAGCCACTGTCCCTGGCGCTGTTCGCTGCACCGCTGGACCCAAGGGCACTGCTAGCGGCCTACGCCAATGGCGCGACCGACAGCGGTGCAGGCAGCCTATTGGCTCAGGAAACGCCGCACTATCGCTACCCGGTCATGTTCGCCAGAGCCAACGCGGCGGTGGAGACCCTGATCCAGTTCGGCTTCACCTTGCTGTCGATCATCGAGCGCAAGGAGCAAGGGCAGTTGATGGAGCTGCAACAGCAGCAGGTCTGGGAGTTCGCCCAGTACGCCATTGACCTGCAGCTTGAGGCGCAAAAAGTCGAAGTTCAGGCACGCAAGGCATTGGAGGCCAGCAAGGCCGTGGTTGACGCCAGGGCCAGTTTTTACGGACAGCTGGCGGATGAAAATGTCAGTGCGGGGGAAGTCGCCGCTGGTGCTGAACAACTCGTTGCACGGATTGCCGAAGGCGTCGCCCACTCGGTAAGCGCCGTGGCTTCCGGCTTGAAAGTAGCGCCCAATCATATAGGTGTTCATGCTGGAGCAACCGGCGGTATGGCTGTGGGCGCTGCCGGGGGGGCGGCGGCTGGCGGATTCCGTCTGGAAGGTGTGCCGGAGATGGTGTCCATCGCCGCCCATGCCTCCGCCACACTGCATTCTTCCATAGGCAACGCATTGGAGCGCACGGAAATGTTCCGTCGGCGCCTCCAGGAATGGGAGCACGCGCGCGATCAGGCCTTGCTCGAGTCCGAACAGATCATCTTGCAACTGGCTCTCCACGATGCCCAGGCCCGCATTACCGCATTACAACTGCGTCAGGCCCAAGAGGCAAAAAAACAGGCCGAGACCGTTTACGCATTTCTCAACAAACGCTTCACAAACAGCCAGCTCTATCAATGGCTCAATGGGCAGTTCTCGACCTTCTACTACCAGGCCTATGACGCCACGTTCTCACTGTGCCTGGCGACGCAAGCCTGCTGGCAGTATGAAATTGCCGACTACTCGGCCTCCTTCATCCAGCCCGCGGCCTGGAAGGATGCCTGGCGCGGCCTGACTGCTGGCGAGGCCCTGAAACTGAATCTGCTGCGCATGGACGCGGCTTACATGGCCCGCAACGAGCGCAAAATGGAGATCGTCAAAACGGTTTCGGTGCGCCAGCTGCCAGAAGCAGAGGGAGATGATACGGGGATTAATCACGGCTGGGATGCCGTGGTCGAGCGCTTGGCGCAAGACGGGATTGCCGAGTTCGAAATCACCCGAGCCATGCTTGACGAGGATTACCCGAGCCACTACCTGCGGCGCATCAAGCGCATCAGTGTGTCGTTGCCAGCCACGGTAGGGCCTTATCAGGACATCCGCGCCACCCTGACCCAGTCGTACAGCGCAGTGCAGATGGACGCCCAGCCTGACGGGCCGCTCAAAGAAAACATGCGTGCCAGCCAGCAAATCGCCTTGTCTACCGGCGTGGACGATGACGGCTTGTTCGTTTTCAATTTCGACGACGAGCGCTATCTGCCGTTTGAGGGCACCGGTGCGATCTCGCGCTGGACACTGAGCTTTTCCAACCCGGCATCGCAGCGCGACATGATCGACTCGATCACCGACATCATCGTGCACATGCGCTACACGGCGAAAAGTCGTTAACCGACAGGGATCAAGCGTCATGGAAGCTCAATCGCAATCGCAGAATCAATCGCCGCAATCTCTCCAGCCGGCTGTTGCCACCCCGTTATTACCCAAAGGCGGTGGCGCGATTCAAAGCATCGGCAAGGGCTGGGGATCCGTTGGTACCAGCGGCGCGGCGTCACTGGAAGTCGCTCTGCCGATCAGCCCGGGACGCGGTTACGCGCCCGCCCTGTCGCTGAGTTATCAGAGCACTTCCGGCAACGGAGTGTTCGGACTTGGCTGGAACCTGAACACCAGCAAAGTCGCGCGTCGTGCCAGCAAGGGCGTACCGACCTATGCCAACGATGACCTCATTTTCGGCCCCGGAGGCGATGTCTGCCTGCCAGAACGTGACGACAGCGGCGCGCTGGTTTCGACTCAGGTCAGTCGCTACAACGACCATGATTTGAATGCGACTTATCAGGTGGTGCGTTACTTCAGCCGAGTCGAAGGGGCCTTTTTGCGCATCGAGCATTGGCGCGTAGACATTGCAGATCCCGGCTTCTGGCTGATTCACGGTGCCGACGGCAGCCTGAACCTTTATGGCAGGAGGACCTCGTCGCGCATTGCCGACCCGGCAGACATGAATCGGGTTGCCGAATGGTTGCTGGATGAAAGCATGAATGCCATCGGCGAACACATCCTCTATGAATACAAGCCCGAAGACCATCAGGGCCTGGCGGAGGATCACCCGAGAAACTTCCGCGCCCAACGCTACCTGAGCCGGGTTCGCTACGGCAATGCCAAGGCGCACTACGTACTTTACCTGTGGCAGGAAGATTCGCTGGACGGTTTGCTGTGGCATTTCGACCTGATATTCGACTATGACCAGCGCGACACCCGCAGTGAGCCGCCCCCGGAATACGACGAGCAATTTACCTGGCCGGTGCGCAGTGATCCGCATTCAAGTTTCGCCTATGGTTTTGAGCTGGGTAATCTGCGCCTGTGCCGGCAGGTTTTGATGTTCCATCACTTCCCGAATGAACTCGGAGAAGCCCCGCTGCTGACCCGGCGACTGCTGCTGGAGCACCTTCAGACAACGCTCGGCTACAACCTGCTGAGCGCGGCGCATTCGCAGGCATGGGATGGCACGGACTGGCGGCGCGTCGATCAGCAACCTCCTGTGCAATTTCAATACACCGATTTCAGTCTTGAGTCGGGCATCTACACGCCACTGGAGCCCATGGCCGGCCTGAATGACGGCCAGCAATACCAGTTGGTCGATCTGTATGGCGACGGCTTGCCCGGCATTCTGTACCGAGACGACAAGGCCTGGCTCTATCGCGAACCGGTCCGTGATACCACTGGCGGAGCGGACGCCGTTGCCTACGGAGCCTGTCAACCGCTACCCCGCATCCCCACGGCTGATTCAGCCACACCGGTACGTCAGACCCTCACAGATCTGACCGGCGACGGGCGGCTGGACTGGGTTGTAGCCCAGCCGGGAATGGCCGGATTCTTTACCCTCAACCCTGATCGAAGCTGGTCGAACTACGCCACATTCTCGGCTTTTCCTGCAGAGTTTTTCCACCCGCAAGGCCAGATGGCGGATCTGGTCGGCGACGGGTTGTCGGATCTGGCCTTGATCGGGCCGCGCAGCGTTCGCCTGTACGCCAACCGTCGAGCCGATGGATTCGCCGCAGCAACGGACATTCCTCACGACGAGGATCGCCTGCCATTGCTCAGCGACAGTTCCACTGAACTGGTGGCGTTCAGCGACCTGCTGGGCACAGGGCAACAACACCTGATCCGTATCCGGCACAACGAAATCCGCGTCTGGCCAAACCTGGGCCGAGGCCGGTTCGGCAAGGGCCAGTTGTTTGCCACCCTGCCCTACACCTATGAAGCCTTTGATTCGAGCCAGGTGCGGCTGGCCGACCTGGACGGTTCAGGTGCCAGTGACGTGCTGTACCTGCAAGCCGATGGCTTTCAGGTCTTCATGAACCGGGGCGGCAACGGGCTGGCCGCGCCCTTCGATCAGCGCTGGCCGGAGGGCGTGCGTTATGACCGGTTCTGTCAGTTCAGTGCGGTCGATCTGCTGGGCCTCGGTTTCTCCAGCCTGGTACTGACCGTACCGCACATGGCGCCACTGCACTGGAGCCTTTACTACGCGGCGGACCGGGCAGGCTCGGTGCGCAAACCTTATTTGCTGAAGGCCTCGGACAACAATCTCGGTGCTGCCGGAGAAGTCAGCTATCGCAGTTCGGCGCAGGAATGGCTGGACGAAAAAAACGAGCTGCGGGCCGCAGGCAGCGTTGCTGTCTCGGAATTACCGTTCCCGGTTCATGTGGTCGTCAGGCAAACCATGCAGGACAAGGTCACTGGCAATACGCTGACTCAGTTGTTCCGCTATCGGCAGGGTTTCTATGACCCTCGCGAACGCGAGTTTCGCGGCTTCGGCCTGCTCCTGCAGACCGACACCGAAACGTCGTCGCAGGATCAGGAAGACTTTACCGCTCCGGTATTGAACAAGACCTGGTTCCACACCGGACGCTATCCTGCCAGACCCTGCACCGACCATGACCGCAGCGATCTCCTGGCACGCTTGCCCGGCGAGCATGTGTTGTCCCGACTCGACGCCGCAACCCAGACAGAGCAGCCAATAACGGATGCGGATGACGCGACCTTGCAGGAAATGGCGCGAGCGCTGAGCGGCTCGGTACTGCGCAGCGAAGTCTTTGGGCTCGACGCCAGTCAACGTCCCACAGTGCTGTATTCGACCCGGTCATGCCGCTATCTGGTTCGCCAACTGCAAGCATTGAGCGCACATCGACCCTACGCGTCGATGCTGCCGCTGAGCCTGGAAGTCATCACCTATCGTTACGAGGCCGAGGAACTGGAGGACCCGATGTGCGAACACAGCCTGAACCTGGCGTGGGACCGCTACGGCTCGACGCTCCACTCAGTCAGCGTCAACTATGCCCGGCGCAAGAAACCGGGTGACGCGCCACCCTTTGCGGACCCTCACCAGCAACAATGGTGGGAGGCGTCACACGACGACGCCCAGCAACAGTTCTACCTGAATGAAATGCACGCCGAAGCAATTTACCTGGACAGCCCGCAGAGCTGGCGTCTGGGGCTGCCTTACCGCACACGCGGCGACGCCATGCTCATTCCGGCAAGCGCCTTGACGCCTGCGCAGATCAGCTACGAACAGTTCGCCGATCCGTCCGGGCCCTTCGCAACCTTGCCACGTACGCTCACCAGTCTGTCGGTGCAACGCTACATCGGTTGCGGCGATGGCGAGGCGTCCTTTCAGGCGCTGGCTGACGCCGTTGAAACGGCTGAACTGGATGATCATGCACTGAGCGCCTATGAGCGGGTCATGGACAGCGTCACTCTGGCCGAAAAACTCGTCGAGATCGGTTATCAGCAGATGCCAAGCTTTCTGCCAGCAGACAGCCTGAATCTATGGTCGGTAAAACGCGGCTTCGCCACCTACGCCGGTCAGGAGCACTTCTTTCATCCCACTCAGTTCAGGCCCACGCGCAGTCACGGCTGGAGTCTCGTCGAATACGACGCCTACCACCTGTTCGCAACTCGCATCACCGACCCGGCAGACTGCGTCACTACCGCTGAATACGATTATCGTGTGCTGCAACCAAAACGAATCATCGACCCCAATCAGAACCGTCAGGAAGCTGATTACGACGCCTTCGGCAGAGTATGGGCAACCAGCTTTTACGGCACGGAACTGGGTGAGGCAGTCGGTTTTCCTCCACTCAATCGCGCCGGGCATTATTGGGCTTCTGCCGGCGAGGTAGCGCTGCAACCCGAATACGCTCTGGGCAGGCAAGCCAGCGCGCTCTATTACGACGGCAACACGGTTCTGGGGCTGGTCCACATCCCGCTGGCAACCGCTGTCCTGGTTGCAGACCGCTACCCGGAAGACCTGGACAAGCAGATCCGCATCAGCATGGCGTCGATAGACGGCTTCGGTCGCACGCTGCAAACCCGTCAAAAGGTGGAGGACGGCGACGCCTATTCAGTCGATGAATGGGGCAATCTGGAACTGGTCGACGGTAAGCCGAAAATTGTCCACGCATCACCGCGCTGGCGTATCAGTGAACGTGTGGAATACAACAATAAAGGCCTGGCGGTGCGCGTTTATCGGCCGTATTTCGCCAACAGTCATCTGTATGTGAACGACGCATCGATACGCTCACAAAACATTGTCGACAAACAGTTCTACGACCCGCTGGGGCGTCCGACCATCACAATCACCGCCAAAGGCTGGATGCGCCGACAGACCTATCGAGTCTGGTACACCATCAGTGAGGACGAAAACGACACGGCCGAGGAAGTGCTGGCAGCGAGAAAGGCAGCCGAGCATGGTTAATAGCGCGGTACATTCCCACACGCCGGAACTGCTCGTTTCCGAGGTTCGTGGGCTGGTCGTGCGCCAGGTCCTCTTACATCGAACCGAAGCCGCGGAAGCCGCCGCAATGCGGGTTACCCGGCAGCGTTTCGACCTGGCAGGCAGAATGATCGCCGCCACTGATCCACGTCTGGCCAGCGCCAACCGGAGCACTGTCTACAGCCTTGGCGGCAACACGTTGGCCACCGAGAGTGTCGATGCCGGCTGGCGAGTTGCGCTGTTCGGCGAGGCTGGCCAGGTCTTGAATGGCTGGGACGCTCGCGGTAACGAGCGGCAGTTAGAGTACGACCTGCTGTTACGCCTGAGAAACATCATCGAACAAAATCGCTGCGCGGAGCGGTTCGCCTATGGCCAGACAGATGCGGCAGGACACAACCAGTGCAATCAACTGGTCCGCCATGACGATACGGCGGGCTCGCGCTTGCTGCAGGATTACAGCCTGCATGGCTCGGTACTCAGTGAAACACGACATTTCATGCTTGCCGCAGAAGCAGCGGACTGGCCATCAGCCGAGCCTGATCGTAATGAGCTGGTGGAGCCGGCCGGCCTTCAGACCTGTCGCGTTTTCAACGCACAAGGTGAAGTGCTGAAGCAGACCGATGCCAGTGGTAATAGCCAGCTTTCGACTCATAATCTGGCCGGTCAGCTGCACAGCACAGACCTGATATTGAACGACAGCATGCACGCGCGGAAGCTGGTCAGCGCGATTCGCTATAACGCCTTCAACCAGGTCGAACAGGAAACAGCGGGCAATGGCGTAGTCAGCCTTTACGCCTATGATCAGCAGGACGGCAGGCTGATCGGGCTGAGCGCGATCTCTGCTGACGGCACGCTGCTGCAGCAACTCAATTACAGCTATGACCCGGTGGGCAATATCCTGCTCGTCAACGATGCCTCGCAACCAGACCGGTATTGCGACAACCAGCTTATCGAACCGATCAGCCGTTACCGTTACGACACTGTGTATAAGTTGATTGAAGCCACTGGCCGGGAGGTCAGAAACGGTGCCAGCCATGGTCCGGCGCTGCCCGGTCTGCAACCTCTGCCGACGCTCGATCCTTGCCAGGTCAGCAACTACAAACAGAATTACAGCTACGACACTGCAGGCAATCTGCTGCAAATGCGCCACGAAGGCGCACACAACTTCACCCGCAACATGCACGTTGCCCCGGACAGCAATCGCAGCCTGCCCGACGATGACGGAGACGTGGATTTCGCTACGAGTTTTGATGCCAACGGCAATCTGCTGCAACTGGTTCGCGGGCAGGTTATGGGCTGGGATGCGCGTAATCAGTTGCAGCACATCACCACTGTGCAACGTGAAGACGGGTCGAACGATGACGAACGCTATGTCTATGACGGCCAGGGTCAACGTTGTCGCCTGATCAGTACTGCTCAGGCATCAGGTCGCACACTGATCAATGAAGTGCGCTACCTGCCGGGGCTGGAAATTCGTACTACGGCCGATGGCGAAATCCTTCATGTCGTTACAACTCAGGCGGGTCGCAACAGTGTGCGGGTGTTGCACTGGGAGGCTGGAAAACCGGATTCTATTGCGAACGATCAGGTGCGTTACAGCCTGGGTGATCATCTGGGCTCAAGCACGCTGGAGCTTGATCAGCAAGGCGGTCTGATCAGCCAGGAAAATTATTACCCCTTTGGTGGCACGGCCTGGTGGGCGGCGCGCAGTGCGGTGGAAGCGAAGTACAAGACAGTGCGTTACTCGGGTAAGGAGCGCGATGCGAGCGGGCTTTATTATTACGGGTTCAGGTATTACGCGCCGTGGCTGCAGCGGTGGATCAATCCGGATCCGGCGGGGGATGTGGATGGGTTGAACGCCTATAATTTCGTATCGAACAACCCCGTCATGTTAATAGACAAAGATGGGAGAGTAGGCGAGCGAATCGCCGCAGCATACGCACCAAACGAACCCGCCCTTCCTTCATACTTTAAAGACACCTACTTATCCGAAGCCTCTAACGATCAAGTGACTGCGGACGCCAGAGCCGGAGCGCTGTGGAATGACCCTCCCAGGTTCCTGGGAGCAGGGTACGCATACGCACCTGCCTGGTACTACAATGCCAACCTGCAGCAGCGTATAGACTTGTTGAATGAGCGCTCATGGATGAGCCACGGCATCGTTACAACACTATTCAATCATGATCATGACACTGTCAAAAAACCCTACGAAATAACATCCAGACACTGGAATAACGTTGATGAATTCACGAACACTTACACACCCGAAAAGTGGATGATTCAATCCAATTTTAAAGCCAGCAAATCGAATGACTACCATGCGAGCGATGTTATTCGATATCAATATGAGACCGTGTCAAAATCATTGGGTTTCTTTGGAGTGTTACCTTCCCTTGTAGAAAACCAATACGTTATGAACACAAAAACCCTCAGCATCACCTCTGGGCTTGAATCCAGCACTCCTCACCTGTTAGACCTCTACCTCAATGAAACGGCGATCGGTAAAGGGACAAGTATTTCACTGACCGAGTTTCAAATGGAGGCAATGTGGGTGCAGCGCCAAATAGACCCCGTACTGGATCCGATCAGCCATTTTACGCTCGGAGTGAAACCCATCAATCATTTTAAATTGTAGACTCGCGCCACCGCCCCCAACATTAACAACACTCGGTACTTGCAACCACAACTCAAAGCAAGCCCGCTCTCATTTACAAGGTAGCCCCCTGACAATGCACAGAGGTCGAAAGAGTCTGTACGACCATTCTGACAAAAAGTAGAGATATTTCAGTCAACACCAAAGGTTGCTGACCACCACGTTCGATAAAAATAAAGATTACGCTACTGAAAAATATGGAAACCTGTATGCAACGTAAGACCGATCGAACTTGGAGATTTGAAACATGGCAGTTGATGCGTACATCAAAATCGAAGGCATTCCAGGCGAAGCGCTGGATGACCGCTACAAGGACTGCATCGAGATCACCGGGTATGGTTTCGGCATGCACCAAAGCACCTCAGCCACGGCGAGTTCTTCAGGAGGTGCCTCGTCGGGTCGGACGTCCTTGAGTGATTTCACGTTCACCAAGCTCTCAGAAAACTCCTTGAGCCTTACTTAATGAAATCACCTTCTAAGAGCACACTAATCTGCCTCACACTTACCGCTTTTAATATCCCCGCACCTGCTCAGCCAGCATCGCCAGAAGGAATGTATAGAACCCACGCGCAAAACTATAAAGACATGGTTCTTGCCACCTGCATTGCGAGCGCGTACAAACATAGTGACAACGTCGGGACTGACGCTGGCAGTAGCGTCACTGCGTTACGCGAGTGGGCTAACTATGATTGGGAAATAAGCCCTGAAAAACCTAGAGAGCTAATAGACAACTATCTCGCAAGAGACTATACAAACCCGCTTGTTGAGCCCGAGATAAAAGGCGTAAGATTTGAGCTGCTCAAATGCCTTGATCTTTACCACAGCAAAGAGCTGGATACTCAGACAAAAAAAGCAGTAATCAATCCCACACATACCGACGTGCAAGACTACAAGCAACCGTAGACAGCAAATGGAGTTACGTATAATGAGGCTATCTCTTGCAATCACAACCGTAGTTTTCACAGCCGTAACTTCCAACGGTTTTGCATACACCCCAACCTCTTCACCCGAAGGCATGCACAGAAGCTATGCGCAGAACTACAAGGACCTGGTTCTTGCCAACTGTATAGCGAATGCCTACGCCTACGATGTGAAGATCGGAATTGACGCGGGTAGCAGCGTCAGCGCGATGGAAGACTGGGCAAACTACGATTGGAAGGTGGGTCCTGACGAAATCCAGGCGCTGGTCAAAAAATACCTTGCCAGAGACTACACAAACCCGTTGACTGAGTCACAGATCAAAGGCGTGAAATTTGATCTCTTGAAGTGCCTGGACCTGTACCACAGCAAGGAACTGGATGCCTTGACAAAAAAGACTGTCGTAGATCCGAACCATACCTATATGCAAGACTATAAATGACGTCAGTCCTCACAGGGAGAATCATACTTACATGAAGAACATCAAACAGCCTTAACGACTCTCTTCACACCTCAGGCCTGTCCAGCAAACGCTGCACAGGCTATTTTAGTTAGGGAAACTCTGAAAAAGGTTTCCTGATTTGGCAAAATACCCCAACACCTTTCACCGAGCTTCCCTGATGAAACAGATGACCTTCGCCGATGCCGAGTACGCGGGTAAACGTAAGCATACCCGCCGCGAGCGCTTTCTCATCGAGATGGATCAGGTTGTGCCCTGGAAAGGCTTGATTGCCCTTATCGAACCACATTATCCAAAGGGCGAAGGTGGCCGTCCGGCTTATCCGCTGATGGCGATGCTGCGTATTCACCTGATGCAGAACTGGTTTGGTTACAGCGATCCGGCGATGGAGGAAGCACTTTACGAGACAACGATCCTGCGCCAGTTCGCAGGGTTGAGTCTGGATCGAATCGCCGATGAAACCACGATTCTCAACTTCCGGCGTCTGTTGGAAAAGCATGAGTTGGCAGGCGGGATTTTGCAGGTCATCAATGGCTATCTGGGTGATCGAGGTTTGATGCTGCGCCAAGGTACGGTGGTCGATGCGACGATCATTCATGCGCCGAGCTCGACCAAGAACAAGGACGGCAAACGCGATCCCGAAATGCATCAGACGAAGAAAGGAAACCAGTATTTCTTCGGCATGAAAGCGCATATCGGCGTCGATGCCGAGTCGGGTTTAGTCCATAGCCTGGTGGGTACTGCGGCGAATGTGGCGGACGTGACTCAGGTTGATCAATTGCTACATGGTGAGGAAACCTATGTCAGCGGTGATGCGGGCTACACCGGCGTGGACAAGCGTGCGGAGCATCAGGATCGTCAGATGATCTGGTCAATTGCGGCCCGCCCAAGCCGTTATAAAAAGCATGGCGAGAAAAGTTTGATCGCACGGGTCTATCGCAAAATCGAGTTCACGAAAGCCCAGTTACGGGCGAAGGTTGAACATCCGTTTCGCGTGATCAAGCGCCAGTTTGGTTATACGAAAGTCCGGTTTCGCGGGCTGGCTAAAAACACCGCGCAACAGGCTACTCTGTTTGCCTTGTCGAACCTTTGGATGGTGCGAAAACGGCTGCTGGCGATGGGAGAGGTGCGCCTGTAATGCGGAAAAACGCCTTGGAAAGGTGCTGTTTGAAGGAAAATCGATGAGTTAAGAGCGGAAAACGTCTAATTATCTGATCGGGCGAGCTTTTTTTGAACCTCAGGCCATGAGAGCGTCAAAAATCGATGCCTACTTCAGACCTTCCTTAGAGGCATGCTGTCCCGCACATTATCGATAGGGCGGGGACACATCATGCTGATTCAATGTAATCCGATAGCTCTTCAACGTTTCGCCCTCACTAATGTACTGCTTGCTGAAATACTGATAAACAGCGCCCGCTACCTCTACGCCCACACCGTTGGGTGTGTCAGAAATCTTTACGTCGCTCAGTTCGCTGTCCGTCAGCAGGAAGAGACTGTCTTCGTTCAATGCCTTCAACACTTCCGAATCGCTGCCTTCAAGGCGTTTACTAATGTAAAACCGCAATGTATTCAGATCTGTCGCGGGTGCAAGGTAGCGTGTGATGTAAAGCCAGTCACCCTGCGGCAGCTCACGCTTCATCACCACTTCGTCAGCGCCCGACCTACTGTCCAGATAGTCGAACAGAGTCAGCTTTAAGACCACAATCGAGACCAGCAACCAGAAGAAAAACTTATAGTTGAATTTAAGATTAAGGCTTTCCTGCTTTGGCCCGTCGTTCCTTTCGTTACCCACTTTCCGTCCTTTTCCCTGCAAACGCGCTCAATCCGGGGGGCGCGTTTCGATGTCGATAAAAAGGAGATGCCAATGCGGGGCCAAAGCCAGCCCCGCTCACCCCCTCAATTACGCTGATCCAACAAGTTAACCACCAGCCGGTCAATCCAGCCCCACAGGCGCTGTTTGACGCGTCGCCACAGGGGCCGGGCTTTCCAGTCTTCCAGGGTGATTTCGGTGCTCAGGGCGAAGTCTTTTTCGAAGCTGGCGGCTACGTCCCGGGTCAGGCCTGGATCGTGGGCTTCGAGGTTGGCTTCCAGGTTGAAGTGCAGGTTCCAGTGATCGAAGTTGCACGAGCCGATGCTTACCCAGTCGTCGATCAGGACCATTTTCAGGTGCAGAAAGCACGGCTGGTATTCAAAGACTTTGACCCCGGCGCGGAGCAGGCGCGGGTAGTAGCGGTGACCGGCGTAGCGCACGGACGGGTGATCGGTGCGCGGCCCGGTCAGCAGCAAACGTACATCGACACCACGCGCCGCCGCGCTGCGCAATGCGCGGCGGACTTTCCAGGTGGGCAGAAAATACGGTGTCGCCAGCCAGATGCGTTTCTGGCCGCTGTGCAGGGTGCGCACCAGCGATTGCAGAATGTCCCGGTGCTGGCGGGAGTCGGCATACGCTACCCGCCCCAGCCCCTCGCCAGTGACAGGCGCTTTGGGCAGGTGATCGAGACCAAAGTTTTGTTTCGGGCGCCAGGCAAAGCGTCGGGCGTTGGCGTGAAACTGACGGTCGAACAGCGCTTGCCAGTCGAGCACCAGCGGCCCGGCGATTTCCACCATGACCTCGTGCCACTGGCTGACATCCTTGTCGGGCTCCCAGAATTCGTCGGTTACACCGGTGCCGCCGACCACGGCAAGGGCCTTGTCCACCACCAGTATCTTGCGATGGTCGCGGTAGAAATTGCGCACGCCGCGCCGCCAGTGGATCGGGTTGTAAAAGCGCAGGATGACGCCTGCGTCAGTCAGCTGTTTGCGCAGCCCGGCATCAAACGCTTTCGAGCCGAAATCGTCAAACAGGCAGCGCACGATCACACCGCGCCTGCCCGCCTCGACCAGCGCCCGCACCACCGCATCGGCGCAGGCCCCGGCTTCGACCAGGTACAGCTCCAGATCGACCTGCTGCTCTGCGCGATCGATGGCTGCAATCATGCGCGGGAAAAAAGCCGGGCCATCAATCAGCAATTGAAAGCGGCTGTCTTCACGCCACGGAAAAATCGCACCGTTCATATCAGCGCGCCGAGAAGATCAGGACAGCCCCGACCGGGACCGACAGGCTGACGGCCGACAGCCCTGTTGCACTGCGCAGGGCATTGAAGTCCGGGACCATATCGAAGTCCTGAGCATGCAGCACCAGCGGCTCCAGGGTGACCACTTGAAAGCGACGCTCATCAAGACGCGTGGCAAGCAGTTCAGCGTTATAGCTGTGGCTCTTGCCGCGCAGGCTGACGGTCAGCGGCAAGCGCAGTTCCAGCTGCGCGCCGGGCGCCAGGGCATTGATGGGGCGCATGTCGAGTTGAGCGCTGATCTGTGCGGCCGGGAACCTGCCCACCTGAAACACTTGCTCGCGAAGGCGCTCATCACGCAGGGGGATGCCAGTGCTGACCGACTCGGTCTCGACCTCCACTTCAGCCAGCCCTTTGCTGGTGACCTTGCCGTGCAACACCAGAAAGCGATGTACTTCGGCAATATCGGCGTTTTTGGTCGAAGTGAACGAGAGTCGCGACGACTCGTTATCCAGGTACCAGCTCGCATGGGCAGGTAACGCCACTGCGGCCAGCATGACCAGCAGCAGGCGATTCAGGTTGTTCATGCAAACTCCAGACGTGCGATTGGCGGCTACCTTACCGCCTGTCAGACCTCCGGCAAACCGCTATGTTCGGCCTGATTTTTTTACGGCGTTGACGGCAACAGGCGGCAGCCCTGCCGCTCACCTTGCCACGACGCGCTGCTGGTCCGCCCAAGCCCACTGGCCACGACTTTTTTCTGCGCGGCGTCGTCCGTCAGGATGCTGGGCACGTACTGTTTGGCGTAGCTGCGGCAATACGCTTCGGGGTTGTTCATCACGTACCGGCACGAGCAATACTCCTTGGCGGTGTAAGCACTGATGATGGTCGGGAACGCCTGCAGGTTCACGCGGTACTGCCAGGCAAGCACAGCGAGGGCAGCAGCAATCAGCAATAGCAGGCTGCTAAACGGGCGACGCAGAATGAAGAGTCGACGGCTGTTCATTGGCCAGCCTCCTTGCCGAATGCAGCGTGTGTCAGCTTGAGCATTTGGTTGTGGTTGTAGGTGCCGTCACGGTCATCGGCGTAGCGCACGATCACCAGTTTCTGGCTGGGAATGACATACAGCGCCTGCCCCCAATGCCCCAATGCGGCAAACGTATCGGGGGGCGCATCCGGCCACGGCCCTTTGCCGCCATCGGCACTACGATTAAGCCACCATTGGCCGCCGGGCACTTCAACGCCCGCGTCCACTTGCTCGCCTGCGAAGGGCCTGAGCACAAAATCGATCCATTCCTTGTTGAGTAATTGCCGCCCCTGCCATTCCCCGCCACGCTGCATCAACAGGCCAATGCGTGCCAGATCGCGCGCGGTCATGTAGGCATAGGACGAACCGACAAATGTGCCACTGGCGTCGGTTTCCCACACCGCACTGCGAATGCCGAGCGGGTCGAACAGCGCGGTCCACGGATAATCCGGGTACGCCTGTGGCCCGACCATGTTTTTCAATGCAGCAGCCAGCACCGTGCTGTCGCCGCTGGAGTACAGGTACGCCTTGCCCGGCGGTCCGGCTGCGGCATGCTCGGCGGTAAAGCGCGCCATGTCGTTACGCCCCCGTGTGTAGAGCATGGCGACGACAGAGGAGTTGAGCGGTGCGTATTCGTAGTCTTCCTGCCAGTCGAGACCTGAGGCCCAGTGCATCAGATCCGTGAGGGTGATATCGGGATGGCTCTGGAATGGCGCATAGAACTTCGCGACCGGATCACTCAGTTGAAAGCGCCCTTCTGTGAAGGCCACGCCAAGCACAGTGGCCATGATGCTTTTGCTGATTGACCAGGTCAGGTGCGGGGTCTGGGCATTGGTGACGCCAGCATAGCGCTCATAGACTACTTCGCCGTCGCGGATCACCAGCAGCGCATCGGTGCGGATGCCTTTGCGCGTGGCCTCGTCACGGGGCGGGAAGGCGTAGGCCTCGAGTTCTTCGATTGCCGCCGATCGCGGTACAGGCTGAGAGGACCATTGCTCTGTCGGCCATGTTTGAGCAACGACGCCCTGGGCACTTAAACCCAGGATCAGAACCAGACACAGGCGGACAAATCTACGCAGCATGACAGGGCCTCTACAGAATAATCCGCATACCGTACCAGCGTTTCATGACAGTCAGCCATTACCTCGGGAGAGGACGCAGAGCGTCCAGAACGGCATACCCACGCGGAGCATGGGCACGATGGTGATCCTTCGAACACCGCTCGTTCCTCACGCTACAGTGGGAATGTATTTGCGTGACGCTCTGCGTCACAAATCTGCGCCGCCCTGCAACCTTCAAGACCTGAAGCAGAGGAAATGGCCGCAGCGTTTCTCGTCACATAACCATCACCAAAGCTTCACAGCCATGACACGCCATCTCCCTAGCCTGCAACTACGGCAAAGCGCCTGGACAAATCAGTCAACCAGCCACACCTGCAGGCTGGCTCATGGAGATTCGTATGACCCAGATCGCCCGCATTCGTGACAACACTTCTGAACGTCGTCTTCAGGCCGAACGCCTGATTGGAGCGCGCGCCTTGCAGGAAGCACAGGCCTTGCGTTTCAGTGTGTTCAGCGAAGAGTTCAACGCCCGCCTCAAGGGTGCTGAACAAGGCCTGGATATCGACGACTACGATATCCACTGCTCGCACATCGGGGTTCGCGATCTGAACACCGGGCGTCTGGTGGCCACCACGCGATTGCTCGACCATAAGGCAGCCAACACGCTTGGCAGCTTTTACAGCGAAGAAGAGTTCAGCCTGCATGGCCTGGCGCATCTGCAAGGCCCGATTCTGGAACTGGGGCGCACCTGTGTTGATCCGGCCTACCGCAACGGCGGCACCATCGCGGTGTTGTGGAGCGAACTGGCCGAAGTGCTCAACGAAGGCGGCTACAGCTACCTTATGGGCTGCGCGAGCATCCCGATGCAGGACGGCGGTATTCAGGCCCACGCAATCATGCAGCGCCTGCGCGAACGCTACCTGTGCAACGAACACCTGCGCGCCGAGCCGAAGAACCCGCTGCCAACGCTCGACATCCCGAGCAACGTGATCTGCGAGATGCCCCCGCTGCTTAAGGCCTACATGCGCCTGGGTGCCAGGATTTGCGGCGAGCCGTGCTGGGACGAAGATTTTCAGGTCGCCGACGTGTTCATTCTGCTCAAGCGCGACGACTTGTGCCCGCGCTACGCCCGCCACTTCAAGGCGGCAGTGTAATGAGCCGGTTACGCGGTTATGCCCGCGTGATCCGTGTGCTGCTGGTGGTGGCGCTCGGGCTGACGATAGCCGGGACGTTCGCGATTCTGGAACGCACCAGAATCGGCGGCTCGATGGAACGCAGGCAGCGCTGGAGCCGCTGGTTCATGGCGCGCTTGACCAATGCCCTGCCGTTTCGCGTGACCGTGACTGGCGAACTGCCCAGCCAGCCGATGCTGTGGGTCAGCAACCATGTGTCCTGGACCGACATCGCCCTGCTGGGCATGCTCGCACCGCTGTCGTTTCTGTCCAAAGCCGAGGTGCGGACCTGGCCGGTGGCAGGCTGGCTGGCCTTGAAAGCCGGAACGCTGTTCATTCGTCGTGGGTCGGGCGACAGCCGCCTGATTCAGAAGCAGATGTGCAATCACCTGCAACAAGGCAACGCACTGCTGATCTTCCCGGAAGGCACCACCACCGACGGCAAAAGCCTGCGCACCTTCCACGGTCGCCTGCTGTCCAGCGCCATCGAAGCGGGTGTGCCGATCCAGCCGGTCGCCATCGGCTATTCGCGTGATGGCAAGCCGGACCCGATTGCTCCGTTCATTGGTGACGATGATCTGCTGTCGCACCTGCGTCGGCTGTTCGCCAACGAGCAAAGCGACGTGCACATTCATTTACTGACGCCGATCCCGACGGCGGATCAGGAACGCGCCGCCCTGGCCTTCAAGGCCCAGCAGGCCGTGCAGATGGCATTGTTTGGTGAACCCGTGATCGGCAAACCGGTTCAACCGGCTGAAGTGGTCTCGCGCCCGGCCAGAGCGGCCTGAGCGAACGCCTCCAGTTGCGGATAGAACTCGGCGAAATCGGCACTCAAGGGCTGGTACAGCGCCTGCAATTCCTGCATGCCGCCCGCCAGCCCTTCGGGTCGTGACAGGCGTCGGGATATCCCGTTCAGCACCTGCTCAAGCACCGCAAAATCCCGATACGAACCCAGCCAGTCCTGAGCGGCCATACGCGGTGCGATCAGCGCCAGGCGCTCGGGCAATTGCGGTTCGGTAGCCAGCGTGCCATAGACCTTGCGGGTGAACGCGTCCAACGGCATGTCCGCATAACGGTGCCAGTCACGCGCCAGACAATGGTCGAAAAAAACATCGAGCATAATGCCTGCGTACCGACGCCGCTGGGCCGGGAAACGAGCAATCGATGCCTTGATCAGCGGATGATTGTCGGTGAAGGCATCAATGCGCCGATGCAGGCGAATGGCGGCTTCAAGCTCCGCAGGAAAACGCCCCGGCAATGGACCTTTGACGAAGTCGCCATACAGGCTGCCGAGCAGTTGCGCGGGCCGATGCCCGCCTAGATGAAGATGCGCCAGATAGTTCATGGTGCCAAGCCTACGCCGCTTTCGGGTTGCCGGTCCATATATCGATATAACCCGATATACCGATTTGTCTGCTTCTAAGCACAAAATCATATTTGTATATCGCGAAATACAGATATAAGGTTCGCCCTATCGCGATATATCGCTACACCGCCTGTGAGAACGACATGCCGATCGACCTCGACGACATAATAAAAGCCCTGGCCCACCCGGTCCGCCGAGAAATCCTGACCTGGCTGAAGGACCCGCGCACGACTTTTCCTGCGCAGGAACACTCGATCGAACACGGCGTCTGCGCCGGCCAGATCGATCAGCGCGCAGGATTGTCCCAATCCACCGTGTCGGCCCACTTGGCGACGCTGCAACGCGCCGGCCTGATCAGCAGCAAGAAAGTTGGCCAATGGCACTTCTTCAGACGCAACGAAGAAGTCATCGAAGCGTTCGTGCAGGCGCTGATCAAAGAGCTGAACAACCCGACCTGATTTTTCACCTTTTGCTTTCCCGGAGATGCCCCGTGCCCCTTTCGCTACTCATTCTGGCCCTGAGCGCCTTCGCCATCGGCACCACTGAATTCGTCATCATGGGCCTGTTGCCTGACGTTGCCGCCGACCTGGGCGTTTCCATCCCCGGCGCTGGCTGGCTGGTGACCGGCTACGCGCTCGGCGTGGCGGTTGGCGCACCGTTCATGGCCATGGCCACCGCCAAACTGCCGCGCAAAGCCGCGCTGGTCACGCTGATGGGAATTTTCATCATCGGCAATCTGCTCTGCGCGCTGGCCAGTGACTACAACGTGCTGATGTTCGCCCGTGTAGTGACTGCACTGTGCCACGGCGCATTCTTCGGCATCGGTTCGGTCGTGGCGGCAGGACTGGTGCCTGCCAACCGTCGCGCATCGGCGGTGGCCTTGATGTTCACCGGCCTGACCCTGGCCAACGTGCTGGGCGTGCCATTGGGTACCGCGCTGGGTCAATACGCAGGCTGGCGCTCGACCTTCTGGGCGGTCACCGTCATCGGCGTGATCGCGCTGATCGGCCTGATTCGCTACCTGCCGACCAACCGCAACGAAGAAAAGCTCGACATGCGCGCCGAACTGGCTGCACTCAAAGGTGCCGGTATCTGGCTGTCGCTAACCATGACCGCGCTGTTTTCAGCCTCCATGTTCACTCTGTTTACCTACATCGCCCCGCTGCTCGGCGAGGTGACCGGCGTATCGCCCCAAGGCGTGACCTGGACCCTGCTGCTGATCGGCCTGGGCCTGACAGCCGGTAACGTGATCGGCGGCAAGATGGCTGACCGCCGTGTGTCGACGACGCTGATTGCCGTGTTCGTGTCGATGGCGGTTATCTCGACCGCGCTGAGCTGGACCAGCGCCGCGCTGATCCCGACTGAAATCACCCTTTTCCTCTGGGCCGTCGCAGCCTTCGCTGCGGTCCCGGCATTGCAGATCAACGTGGTGACCTTCGGCAAGGCCGCACCCAATCTGGTTTCAACCTTGAACATCGGCGCCTTCAACGTCGGCAATGCACTGGGCGCGTGGGTCGGTGGCAGCGTTATCGCCCACGGCCTTGGCCTGACCAGCGTGCCATTGGCCGCCGCCGTGCTGGCCGTGCTGGCGCTGCTGATCACGCTGATTACTTTTCGCCAGACCGGCAACCCCGATCTGGCACCGGCTACACACTGATCAATCACGAGGATTCGACACATGACGACTATCTTTGACCCGATCACCCTTGGCGATCTGCAACTGCCCAACCGCATTATCCTGGCCCCGCTGACCCGTTGCCGCGCAGACGAAGGCCGCGTGCCCAATGCATTGATGTCCGAGTATTACGTGCAGCGTGCTTCTGCAGGCCTGATCCTGACTGAAGCCACGTCGGTCACGCCGATGGGTGTGGGTTACCCGGATACACCCGGCATCTGGTCCAACGATCAGGTGCGTGGCTGGAGCAATATCACCCAGGCCGTGCATAACGCTGGGGGGCGCATCGTGCTGCAGTTGTGGCACGTGGGCCGTATTTCCCACCCTTCATACCTGAACGGCGAGACGCCGGTCGCGCCGAGTGCCATTGCTGCCCAAGGCCATGTCAGCCTGATGCGTCCGATCACCCCGCTGCCAACGCCACGTGCGCTGGAACTGGCTGAAATCGGTGACATCGTCGAGGCCTATCGGGTCGGTGCAGAAAACGCCAAGGCAGCAGGCTTTGACGGCGTGGAAGTTCACGGCGCAAACGGCTACCTGCTTGAACAGTTCCTGCTGACCGGCTCCAACCAGCGCACAGACCAGTACGGTGGGTCGTTGGAAAATCGTGCCCGCCTGCTGCTGGAAGTGACCGACGCTGTGATTGATGTCTGGGGCGCTGGCCGTGTAGGCGTGCACCTCTCCCCTCGTTTCGACATGCACAACATGAGTGATGAAAACCGCGCTGAAACCTTCAGCTACGTTGCCAAAGAACTCGGCAAGCGCGGTATCGCGTTCATCTGCGCCCGTGAGCGTGATGCTGAAGACAGCCTCGGCCCACAGTTGAAGAAGGATTTCGGCGGCGTTTACATCGCCAACGAGAAATTCACCAAGGACAGCGCCAACGCCTGGCTGGCTGAAGGCAAGGCCGATGCGTTCGCGTTTGGTGTGCCGTACATCGCCAACCCGGACCTGCCTGAGCGTCTGGCCAGCGATGCGCCGCTCAACGAAGCGCACCCGGAAACGTTCTATGGCAAAGGGCCGGTCGGCTACATCGACTACCCACGTTTGTAATACGCCGCTGCAACGAAAAAAACCCTGACGCGCGAGCATCAGGGTTTTTTTCTGTCCGCTGTAGTACCGCCACGGGCGCGGCGGCCAGCTTTAACGGCGTGCGTTGAGCTGCTGCGACAGGTTCTGAATCTGGCTGGTGAGGGTATTGATGTTGCGCGTTACCTGAGCACGAAACGCATCGAACTCGGCGGTGTTGCCACCTGCCGACGGCGCAGGACGGTTTTCCTGCTCGCTTTTGAGCACCATCAAATCCTGCTCCAGGCGCTCGACGGCGGCCGACGGGTTACCCTGCTTTTTCAGCGTCGCGACATCGGCTGCCACGCTTTTGATCTGCGCATCCAGTTTGCCCTGATCGGCCTGTGCGCTTTTCACATCGGGCAATGCGGCTTTCAGCGTGGCCAGGTCAGCGACGACGCTTTTGAGCTGCTCCTGCAATTGCGCATTTTCACTCTGTTGCTGGGCGGTCTGCGCGGCCATTTGCTCCAGGCGCTTGTCGAGGCTGCCCTGCTGGCCTTCAAAGCCTTCGCGTTGTTTATCCTGGTCTTCCAGTTGCGCTTCGAGCAGCTTTATACGTTGCTTGAGCGCCTCGCCATCACTGGACAGGGATTCGTTGGCGACCACCTTGCCGGAGATATCCTGCAAGCGCCCCGCCGCGTCTTCACTGATGCGCGCAAAGCTTTCTTGCGTGGCGACCAGTTGCTGCTCCATCAGCGAGACCTGCTGAAAGCTCCACCAGCCCAGACCGCAGAAGGCAATAAACAATGCGCCAACCAACGCCCACAACGGCCCGGTACTCGGCCCCTTGACCTTGACCACAGGTGTGGTGCGCGAATAGACAGTAGTGCGCTCACGTGCACCATTGCTCGGCGCGAAGTCGTCATCGTCGTCCTTGGCACTCAGGCTTGGGACGTCATCGACGTCATCGACGTCATCGACGTCATCGTACGGATCGTTACGCATGAATAACCCTTCTGGAAGCTGTAAGACCAAAGTGGGCAGTATAACAACAGCGCCTGATCAATCTCACTGTGCCACTACCGTATTCAGATTGCGTGCTGTGCCTGCCACCAGCCACAGAACTCATCCAGCGCCGTCCACAGGCTGACCTGCGGCTGATAATCCAGATAATGCCTGGCACGGCTGATATCAAGCGTGAAGTCCTTGTTCATGACCTGCATGCCCAATCGTGACAGGGTAGGTTCAGGTCGGCCCGGCCACAGCATACAGGCACCTTCGTTGATCGCCGCCGCGCTGTAGGCCAGCCCGTAGGAACGATAACGGGTGACCTGCGGCAAGTGCATCTGCCGCATCACATAATTGATGGCGTCCCACAACGGGACCGGCGTGACGTTGCTGATGTTGTAGGCCTTGCCCAAGGCCGAACCGGTTGCCAGCAAACTGCTCAACAGTGCTTCGTTGAGATTCTGCATGCTGGTGAAATCCACCACATTCAGGCCGTTGCCGACGATGGACAGGCGCTTTTTGCGCTGCATGTGCAACAGCCGCGGGAAAATACTGTTATCACCTGCCCCGGTCACGAAACGCGGCCGCAGGGCAATCACCTCAAGCCCGAACTCCTCGGCACCGAACACCTTCTGTTCGGCCAGGTACTTGGTGGCCGCATAGTGATTATGAAAGCGCTTGGGCACCTGCTCTTCCTTGATGCCCAAGTGCGAGCGGCCATCAAAATAGATCGAGGGTGACGAAAGATGGACCAGCCTGCGTACTCTTTGTTTCAGGCAGCCCTCGACGATGTTTTCCGTGAGCTGCACGTTGCCCTGCATGAAATCCTGGCGACGCCCCCATACCCCGACCGAGCCTGCGCAATGCACCACGGCCTCCACGTCATCGCATAACGCCCGAACCAGATAAGGGTCTGCGAGGTCGCCCTGAATGAATTCGGCACCGCGCCTGACCAGATGCTCGACACCCTCGGCACGACGGCCATTGATCCGCACGCTCATGCCCTGCTCCAGGGCGAAACGCGCAAAGCGTCCGCCGATGAAGCCGCTTGCGCCGGTGACCAGAATCTTCATTTACCGCTCCGTTAACGCGTCTGCTGACAGGAGAAAAACCTGCCGCATTGATTACATATGATCGTTGACGATCACTCTTCACTCAACGGCACCAGCCAGCGGGCCGAGTGTTGCGCGAGCTGTTCGGTCAGTTGCGTCAGCAATTGGCCGCCGTTGCGCCAATGATGCCAGTAGAGCGGCACATCGATGCAGCGATCGGCCAGCAGCTCGCGCAGGGCGCCGCTGCCCAGTTGCCCGCGCACTTGCAGCTCGGGCACCAGCCCCCAGCCCATTCCGGCTTCGATCATGCGGATGAAACCTTCGGACGACGGGCACAGATGATGCTCGAAACCCTCCTGAACCCCAAGCGACGCCAGATAGCGGTGCTGGAGAAAATCGTCCGGCCCGTACACCAGCGCTGCGCACCTGACCAGTTTCTCGGGGCTCACGCCGTCCGGAAAATGCCGCTCGATAAATGCCGGACTGGCCACCGCACGATAGCGCATGGCGCCCAGCAACTGGCTACGCGCCCCGGCCACCGGCCGCTCGCTGCCACACAGGCAGGCCGCCACTTCACCGGCACGCATGCGCTTGAGCCCGACGTCCTGATCTTCGACCACCAGATCCAGCAGCAGACGGTGCCGGGTACAGAAGTCGCCGATGGCCGGTGCCCACCAGGTTGCCAGGCTGTCGGCATTCAAGGCGATCCGCAGACGCTCGGGCAGCCCCTCTTCATCAAGCGCCGGCACCTGACTTTGCAGGTCACGCTCCAGCAAACGCACCTGCTGCACATGGTTGAGCAGACGCCTGCCGATGTCGGTCGGAACAGGCGGCGTGGCGCGCACCAGTACCGGCTGACCAATGCGGGCCTCGAGCAATTTGATGCGCTGCGAGATGGCTGACTGGGACAGCCCGAGCACCTGAGCCGCGCGCTCGAACCCAGCCTGCTCGATCACAGCCGCCAGTGCCGATAACAGCTTGTAGTCGAACATCAGTTTTCCTAATGAGCGATGATGATTATTGGTTTTCCTTATAGCGCTCAACGCAGGAAAATCGCCACCTGAATCTGCTCAATGGAAACGTCTTTATGTGGCAAAGCTACTTCAACGGCCTGCTGATCGCGGCAGGCCTGATCATGGCTATCGGTACTCAAAATGCTTTCGTGCTGGCTCAGGGGCTGCGCCGTGAACATCACGTGCCCGTCGCGATGCTGTGCGTTGTCTGCGACGCCATTCTGGTGGCGGCTGGTGTTTTCGGCCTGGCCAATGTGCTGGCACACAACCCCACCTTGCTGGCGGTGGCGCGCTGGGGCGGCGTGATTTTCCTGACCTGGTACGGCCTGCAGGCATTGCGGCGCGCCTGCTCGCGGCAAAGTCTGGAGCACAGCGCAGCGGCGGGCACACGGTCACGTCGTACCGTGCTGCTCAGTGCGCTGGCCGTTACCCTGCTCAACCCGCATGTCTATCTGGACACCGTGCTGCTGATCGGCTCGCTCGGGGCGCAACAGAGCGTGCCGGGTGCCTATGTCGCAGGTGCCGCCAGCGCTTCGCTGTTATGGTTCTCGGCCCTCGCCATCGGCGCGGCATGGCTCGCCCCCTGGCTGGCACGCCCTGCTACATGGCGCATGCTTGACGTAATGATCGCTGTAATGATGTTCAGCGTAGCGTTCCAGTTGATCCGTTCAGCCTGAAAGGTTTCATGACCGTCGGGGCAATTGCGCTGGAACCTCTATCCCACACAGTTGTTGCGTGGTTAAGGCGCAGACCCGGTGCTATGATCCGGGGTCTGCGCCGCAAAAGAGTAAAACTCCCGGTGCATGCTGTATCTGGCCGCCCGTGATCGGCCGTGCGATTACCGCAATTGACCTGAAAGGAGATAAACCATGGCTTTTGAATTGCCACCACTGCCCTACGCCAAAGACGCTCTGGTGCCGCACATTTCTGCGGAGACTCTGGAATATCACCACGACAAGCACCACAACACCTACGTCGTGAACCTGAACAACCTGGTGCCCGGCACCGAGTTCGAAGGCAAGACCCTGGAAGAGATCATCAAGACTTCTTCGGGCGGTATCTTCAACAACGCCGCTCAGGTCTGGAACCACACGTTCTACTGGAACTGCCTGGCGCCTAACGCTGGCGGCGAGCCTACCGGCGCTCTGGCCGAGGCGATCAACACTGCATTCGGTTCCTTCGACAAGTTCAAGGAAGAGTTCAGCAAGACCTCCATCGGCACCTTCGGCTCCGGCTGGGGCTGGCTGGTGAAGAAAGCCGACGGCTCCCTGGCACTGGCCAGCACCATTGGTGCCGGCAACCCGCTGACCAGCGGCGACACGCCGTTGCTGACCTGCGATGTCTGGGAACACGCCTACTACATCGACTACCGCAACCTGCGTCCGAAGTACGTAGAAGCGTTCTGGAACCTGGTGAACTGGGACTTCGTGGCCAAGCAATACGCGGCCTGAGTCGAGCATCACTGAAAAACCCGGCCTTGCGCCGGGTTTTTTTATGCCTGCCTTTCAAGCACGCCGCCGGGCAATTTCCGAACCCTGAACAGCGACGAACATCGAGTGGCCAACCACGCGAATGACAAATGTTTTCGCCTGCCGCTCGTACATTGTGTATTGTCAGAAAACGCTAGCTGGCTCATATAACGATGTAAATTCTTTACAGTGTTCTGCTCAAGTTACGTGCATAGCCACCCGACATGCCTGAGTGGCTCGGCCCGGTGGGTGCAAGGAACGCAAAGATCAGCCTGGTGTGCCAGTTCTGACTCGGTCATGAAAGGCGCATCCGGTTTTTCCAGGGTCATGAGGCTATACGCCCTGCGACACGAACTAAGGAACGGCCATTGAAGCTGGAACTCAAGAACAGCCTGTCGGTAAAGTTGCTGCGCGTCGTACTGCTATCAGCGCTTCTGGTAGGCGTTGTGCTGAGCTGTGCGCAAATCGTCTTCGACGCGTACAAGACCCGTCATGCCGTGGAAACCGATGCCGAACGCATTCTCGGCATGTTCCGCGACCCCTCGACCCAGGCCGTCTACAGCCTGGACCGCGAGATGGGCATGCAGGTCATCGAAGGTCTGTTTCAGGACGATGCCGTGCGCATGGCCTCGATCGGGCACCCCAATGAAACCCTGCTTGCCGAAAAAGACCGCCCGCTGAAGGCCTCTTCCAGCCGCTGGCTGACCGATCTCATCCTTGGCCAGGAGCGCAGCTTCACCACTCAACTGGTGGGCCGCAGCCCTTACAGCGAGTATTACGGCGACCTGCGCATCACGCTGGACACCGCCAACTACGGCGAAGGTTTTCTGGTCAACGCCGGCATCATTTTCATTGCCGGCGTGCTGCGCGCACTGGCGATGGGGCTGGTGCTGTACCTGGTCTATCACTGGCTGTTGACCAAGCCGCTGTCAAAAATCATCGAACACCTTATTGCGATCAATCCGGACCGCCCCAGCGAACACCAGTTGCCGCTGCTCAAGGGCCATGAGAAAAACGAACTGGGCATCTGGGTCAACACCGCCAATCAGCTGCTGGCCTCTATCGAACGCCACACATACCTGCGCCACGAAGCCGAAAATAATCTACAGCGCATGGCGCAGTACGACTTTCTGACCGGCCTGCCCAACCGGCTGCAATTGCAGACCGGGCTGGACAGGATTCTGGAGAACGCCGGACGTCAGCAACACAGGGTCGCGATTCTTTGCGTGGGCCTGGACGACTTCAAGGGCATCAACGAGCAGTTCAGCTACCAGGCTGGCGACCAACTGCTGCTTGCACTGGCAGACCGGCTGCGCGCTCACAGCGGGCGCCTCGGTGCCCTGGCGCGATTGGGTGGTGATCAGTTTGCATTGGTGCAGGCCAGCATCGAGCAGCCGTATGAGGCGGCCGAACTGGCGCAGAAAATCCTCGACGAGCTTGAAGCCCCGTTTTCTGTGGGCGATCAGCAGATCCGTCTGCGCGCGACCATCGGTATCACCCTGTTCCCCGAAGACGGCGATAGCACTGAAAAGCTGCTGCAGAAAGCCGAACAGACCATGACGCTGGCCAAAGCCCGCTCGCGCAACCGGTATCAGTTCTACATCGCCAGCGTCGACAGCGAAATGCGCCGCCGCCGTGAGCTTGAAAAAGACCTGCGCGAAGCCCTGCCGCGCAATCAGTTGTACCTGGTCTATCAGCCGCAAATCAGTTACCGCGATCATCACGTGGTGGGCGTTGAGGCATTGATACGCTGGCAGCATCCAGAGCATGGCCTGGTGCCGCCAGACGTGTTCATCCCGCTGGCCGAGCAAAACGGCAGCATCATTGCCATCGGCGAATGGGTGCTTGATCAGGCCTGTCGCCAGTTGCGGGAATGGCTCGATCAGGGCTTCACCGACTTGCGCATGGCGGTCAACCTGTCGACAGTGCAACTGCACCATGCAGAGCTGCCGCGCGTGGTGAACAACCTGCTACAGATCTATCGCCTGCCGCCCCGCAGCCTGGAACTGGAAGTGACCGAAACCGGCCTTATGGAAGACATTAATACCGCCGCCCAACACCTGCTGAGCCTGCGGCGCTCCGGCGCATTGATCGCCATCGATGATTTCGGCACCGGCTATTCCTCGCTGAGCTACCTGAAAAGCCTGCCGCTGGACAAGATCAAGATCGACAAGAGCTTCGTTCAGGACCTGATTGACGACGACGATGACGCCACCATTGTGCGGGCAATCATCCAGTTGGGTAAAAGCCTGGGCATGCAAGTCATTGCCGAGGGCGTGGAAACGGTCGAGCAGGAAGCCTACGTTGTGGCCGAGGGCTGCCATGAAGGCCAGGGCTATCTGTACAGCAAGCCGCTGCCGGGCCGGGAACTGCTGACGTATCTGAAGCAAGTCCGACAAAGCAACACGGCGAGTCTCTGAACACCCGGCGGGGCTCGTCTTTCAAGCCGTCTTGAAACCGACTGTTACACCTGCTGGATGCCTGATCGCGACGACAAAGGCGTTTTGCCTTTACATCGAATGCAAATCTTTCGCATCATGTCGCAGATTTTATGGGCGCACACCGCCATCACCTTTATTGATGCAGGATTCCGTCATGATTCGTATGCCTCTGGCAACCGCTAGTCTGTTGGCCATCGCTATCTCTCTCGCCGGTTGCGGCGAAGGCAAGGACAAGGCTGCCGCGCCAGCACCTGCTGCTGCCCCGGCCGCTCCTGCTGCGGCGCCTGCGGCACCCGCTCCGGCCCCGGCCGCTGCTGCCCAGACCGACGACGCGGCTGCCAAGGCTGTCGTCGCCAACTACGCCAACATGGTGTCGGCGGTATTCGACGATGCCCAAGGCGCTGCGAAAAAACTGAGCACTGCCGTCGACGCGTTTCTGGCCAAGCCCAATGACGAAACCCTGAAAGCTGCTCGTGATGCGTGGGTCGCTGCGCGCGTGCCTTACATGCAGAGCGAAGTCTTCCGCTTCGGCAACACCATCATCGACGACTGGGAAGGACAGGTTAACGCCTGGCCCCTGGACGAAGGCCTGATCGACTATGTAGCCAAGGACTACCAGCACGCGCTGGGCAATCCGGGCGCTACCGCCAACATCATCGCCAACACCGAGATTCAGGTGGGTGAAGACAAGGTCGACGTCAAGGAAATCACCTCCGAGAAACTCGCCAGCCTGAACGAACTGGGCGGTTCGGAAGCCAACGTTGCCACCGGCTACCACGCCATCGAATTCCTGCTCTGGGGCCAGGACCTGAATGGCACCGGCCCTGGCGCCGGCGCTCGTCCGGCCAGCGACTACCTCGAAGGTGCCGGCGCAACTGGCGGCCACAACGATCGCCGCCGCACCTACCTCAAGGCCGTCACGGACCTGCTGGTCAGCGACCTGGAAGAAATGGCCGGCAACTGGAAAGCCGGTGTGGCAGATAACTACCGTGCAACCCTGGAAGCCGAGTCCGGCGAAAGCGGCCTGCGCAAGATGCTCTTCGGCATGGGCAGCCTGTCGCTGGGTGAACTGGCAGGCGAGCGCATGAAAGTCGCACTGGAAGCCAACTCCAGCGAAGACGAGCACGACTGCTTCAGCGACAACACGCACAACTCGCACTTTTACAACGGCAAAGGCATCCGCAACGTTTACCTGGGCGAATACACCCGCACTGACGGCAGCAAAGTCAGCGGCCCAAGCCTCTCGTCCCTGGTCGCCAAAGTAGACCCGGCCACCGACGCCACACTGCGCGCCGATCTGGACGACACCCAGGCCAAGTTGCAGGCCATTGTCGATCACGCCAACAAGGGTGAGCACTTTGACCAGTTGATCGGCGCAGGTAACACTGCCGGCAATCAAGTGGTACGTGACGCCATCGCTGCACTGGTCAAACAGACCGGCGCTATCGAGCAGGCCGCTGGCAAGCTCGGCATCACCGACCTGAACCCGGACAACGCTGATCACGAGTTCTGATAGAACCTGTTTGCGCTGTAACAATGAATGCCGGTCAGTTCGCTGACCGGCATTTTTTATGCCTGACCGGTGTGGATTTGAGGCTTGGCCTGCGATATTTCAGCAAGCTGCGTAGGGCCTTTCCTAAAATCGCTTTTGCGCCTCTTGCCCCGACAGAAAGATCATGCAGATCACTGAGGCCGTGAATTCGTAACAACGCATTACCTCAGGCACAGCAAACGATAATCCCTCTTATTCAAACCGCAAGAGGCTGATAAGCTTGCACGCCCCGATTTGCGCCTCGTTGCAGGATGTGTATGAGTACGCGGTTCCGCCTGTCCCTTGCTCTGCTCACGACGCTGGTCTTGAGCGCGTGCGATGACGCCCCGCGCTTCACTCATGCCGAGCCGGGCGAAGCCTTGTCTGGCGGCAGCGCGACGGTCAGGAAGAGCGATCAGAACGCGTTCTCAATGCCCTCGGCCAATCTGTCGCCGGTGCGTCGGCTGGATTTCAGTGTCGGCAACAGTTTCTTTCGCAGCCCGTGGGTGATTGCGCCGTCGACCACCACGGCCCGCGATGGGCTCGGGCCGCTGTTCAACACCAATGCCTGTCAGAACTGCCACATCAAGGACGGTCGCGGTCATCCGCCGGAGGCTGGCGATAGTAATGCGGTGTCGATGCTGGTCAGGCTGTCGATTCCTGATGACCCGGCCTACGCAGACCTGATCCGGCGTAATGGGGTGTTGCCCGAGCCGACCTATGGCGGGCAGTTGCAGGACATGTCGAATCCCGGCGTTGCACCGGAAGGCAAGGTGCGGGTCGAGTACGACGCGTTGACGGTCAATTTCCGCGACGGCACTGCCGTCGAATTGCGTCAGCCAACGCTGAGGATCACCCAATTGGGCTACGGCCCGATGCACCCCGAAACACATATCTCGGCGCGCATTGCCCCGCCAATGATCGGTCTTGGGTTGCTCGAAGCCATTGCGGATGACGCCATCCTCGCCAACGCCGATCCCGATGACAAGAACGCCGATGGCATCTCGGGCCGCCCCAACTGGGTCTGGGACGATGTGCAGCAAAAAGTCGTCATGGGCAGGTTCGGCTGGAAAGCCGGACAGCCCAACCTCAACCAGCAGAACGTGCACGCCTTTTCCGGCGACATGGGCCTGACCACAAGCCTGCGCCGCGTCGATGACTGCACACCGGCGCAGACCGATTGCCTGGTAGCGCCCAACGGCAATGGCCCGGACGGCGAACCAGAGGTCAGTGACAACATCCTGCGTCTGGTCGAGTTTTACACCCGAAACCTGGGCGTTCCGGCTCGCCGAAAGGTAGCTGATCCGCAGGTGCTGGCCGGCAAGAATCTGTTTTTCGAGGCGGGTTGCCAACAGTGCCACACGCCATCGTTCAAAACCCGGAGCGACGCTGCGCAACCCGAACTGGCCAACCAGGACATTCGCCCCTACAGCGACCTGTTGCTGCACGACATGGGCGAAGGGCTGGCCGATAACCGTACCGAGTTCCAGGCCACCGGCCGCGAGTGGCGCACGCCGCCGCTGTGGGGGTTGGGCCTGACCGAAACGGTAAGCGGGCATACCCAACTGCTGCATGACGGTCGCGCGCGCAACATGCTTGAGGCGATACTGTGGCACGGTGGCGAAGCCCAGGCAGCACAACGACGAGTATTGGCATTTGACGCCGAACAGCGTGAAGCGCTGTTGGCGTTTCTGAATTCGTTATGATGCTCTCATTGCAAAGTCTTCTCGTTCAAAACCATCTTTTCAAAAAATAAGGAGCCGGACATGTTCCGACCCAAGTTGTTGCTGACCAGCCTCGCGGCGCTTGCATTGGGTGCCTGCTCACCGTCCGATCCTCAGGCGGTCACGTCTGCGGCCATTGCCAAGCAGGTGATCCTGCCGACCTACAGCCGTTGGGTCGATGCTGATCGTCAACTGGCAACCAGCGCACTTGCGTTTTGCCAGGGCAAGACCGACCTGGCGACTGCACGTGCCGACTTCCTTAAGGCACAAAAGACCTGGGCAGAGTTACAACCGCTGTTGATCGGCCCGCTGGCTGAAGGCAATCGCGCCTGGCAAGTGCAGTTCTGGCCGGACAAGAAGAACCTGGTCGGCCGTCAGGTCGAGCAACTGGTGACGACACAGCCGCAGATCAATGCCCAGGAACTGGCCAAGGCCAGCGTCGTGGTTCAAGGCTTGTCCGCCTACGAATACATTCTGTTCGACGCCGAAATCGACATGGCCAACGCTGAGCAGAAAGCGCGCTACTGCCCGCTGCTGATGGCCATCGGCGAACGGCAGAAGTTGCTTGCCGAAGAAATTCTGAGCAGTTGGAACAGCACCGACGGAATGCTTGCGCAACTGAGCAAATTCCCCAACCAGCGTTACGCCGACTCGCACGAAGCCATCGCCGAACTGCTGCGGGTTCAAGTGACAGCGCTCGACAGCCTGAAGAAAAAACTGGGCACGCCACTGGGCCGTCAAAGCAAAGGGCAGCCGCAGCCATTTCAGGCTGATGCATGGCGCAGCAAGTCATCGCTCAGCAGCCTGGAAGCCAGTCTGATCAGCGCCCAGACGGTCTGGACCGGTGTCGACAACAAAGGCTTGCGCAGCTTGCTACCCGCTGAACAGAAACCGCTGGCCGACAAAATCGATGCGGCCTACGCTACCAGCCGCAAACTGCTGTCGGAACTCAAACCGCCTCTGGTTGACCTGTTGGCCACCGACGCAGGACGCGAGCAGCTCAATGCGTTCTATGACAGCCTGAATGCGGTGCATCGCCTTCATGAAGGCGAGCTGGCCAAGGCACTGGGCATTCAGTTGGGTTTCAACGCCAACGACGGTGATTGATCGAGAGGTGCGAACGATGTTGCGACGCCAAGCGATGGCCCTCGGCAGTCTGTTGCTCAGTGCCTGCACATTGGGTGGATGGACCCTGTTCAGACAGAAAGACACCGGCCCTCTGCTGCTATCTGCGCGCGACGATGGCGAAGGCAAGCACTATGCGGTGGGTTTCCGGCTCGACGGGACGCAGGTGTTTGCCACTCAGGTGGGCCAACGCTGCCATGACATCATCAATCACCCCAGCCTGCCGCTTGCCGTGTTCATCGCACGTCGTCCAGGCACTGAGAGCTATCTGATCGACCTGCGCGACGGTAGCTTGCTACAAACCATTGTTTCGCAGCCGGACAGGCACTTTTACGGCCATGCGGTGATTCATCGTGACGGCGAATGGCTGTATGCAACTGAAAACGACACTCGCGACCCAGGTCGCGGATTGCTGGGCGTTTATCGGTTCGTCGATGAGCGGCTGGTGCACTCGGCAGAGGTATCCACGCACGGCATCGGTCCGCATCAGGTCTCCTGGATGCCGGATGGCGAGACACTCGTCGTTGCCAACGGCGGCATTCGCACCGAAGCGGAAAGCCGCGTGGAAATGAACCTGAATGCCATGCAGCCCAGCCTGGTGATCATGCAACGCGATGGCACTCTGCTGAGCAAGGAAACACTCTCGCAACAGATGAACAGCGTGCGCCACATGGGCATTGCCAGCGATGGCACCATCGTCGCGAGTCAGCAGTTTATGGGCGATAGCCACGAAGTCGCCGAGTTACTGGCGATCAAACGTCCAGGCCAGCCATTTCAAGCGTTTCCGGTGGCACAGGAGCAATTGCGCGCAATGGGGCACTACACCGCCAGCGTTGCCGTGCACAGCGATCTGCGACTGATCGCACTGACAGCGCCGCGAGGCAACCGGTTCTTCATATGGGATATGGACAGCGGCGCACTGAAACTGGATGCACCGTTGCCGGACTGCGCAGGCGTTGGTGCAGTGGTCGACGGGTTTGTCGTGACGTCAGGTCAGGGGCGCTGCCGCTTCTACGATTGCCGCAAAGAGGAACTGCTGGCCAGGCCGCTGGACCTGCCCGCAGGGTTGTGGGACAACCATCTTCATTTGGTCTGACCTGGCTGGCAAGGCAGAAAGGAATCAGTTCCTGACCCCGGTGCCTTGCGCCAGGCTGTACATAAGCAGCAAAAGGTCATGATCAGGCTGTGCCGTGGCCAGGCTCTTCACCGCCCGAGGCAGCGGGCAGTTACCTTCGCCATGCTGCGCGGTGAGTATCCGGGTAGCCGGTTGCTCGAGCGCTGCCACTGTGACAGTCGCTATCGCAAGCGCAGCGAAGATGAAAAGACCTCGTGCCATTTCTAGTTTCATGACTCTAAACCTTTGATAGAGCTGCCAAACGCCGTCTGATAAAAGTAGACCAACTTCTGCCAGTCTGCAGCACTGAATGACGAATGGCGTCTCAACTGTTTCATGTCATGCTGAGCCGCGCCCTGTGCCGTGAGGCGGCGACGGCCTTTTTCCAGGTCAAGCAGAGCAACCTCGACCTTTGCGTCCGGGCCATCACCCGTCACGCGTACAAAAACGTGTTTGATGTACAGGCAGCTGTGTTGCCAGCGGCCAAGGTGCATACGCGCCAGGGTACTGGCCACTTCCTTGAGCATTCGCTCGTAGAAGAGTTCGCCATGGCGCTCCCGCCCTCCGGCGGCGAGCCACTTTTCGATTTCGTCGAAACCGTCCAGCGCAACCGTCACCAACAGCGCCCGCCAGGCATTGTCCTCACCGCGCTCGGCACCGCAGAAAACCACCTCAGGCACCACCACGCCAAGCTTGCGCAGACCTTCCAGCGCCTCACGCTCGCGCAACACTGTCGGCCGCCCGAGCGGGTGCAGCAGGCTGCGGTAGATATGGCCCGTCTGACGCTTGGCATAGAGGGTCTGCCCATTGTCCATGACCAGCCGCTGCACGCCACTCTCGCCGCCTCGGCGTACGTTAGGCTCTTCAACCCACTCGCCGTGCTGACTCCAAAAATGGCTGAACTCATCCTGCACCGAGTTCTCGACTGGCTCTTTCAAGGACTGCAAACCCATCTCGTTACCTTTTACGTAAGACATAAACTCGCCACATGGCGTACATCGGCAAGAAGTCCATTCGATTCTGAATGCGAAATCCCGCCTGCTCAAATTCTGTTTCTGCGGTAGCAACCGGTAACACAAACCGATTCTGGTAACTTTCCTGCCCATTTTTCTGCTGACGTTTTTTCTCCAGACGCTCGCGCCGCCATGCCTTGAAGTTGCCATCAACCCACAGCGAAACAATCACACTGTCGCGCGTGACGCGCTGGAACTCACGCAATAGAGCCATTCGGTCGCTCGACTGCCCAACATGGTGCAGCAGGCGCATGCAAAAGATGCTGTCTACTGCGTTGTCCGGCAAATCGATATCAAACGCAGATGTCTGCAAGGGTTGTACCCTTTTCACAACTTCTGCCGGTTGAGATGCACAGGCGGTGCTGAGCATGTCGGCGGAGTTGTCCGCGCCGATGATCGAGCGGTTGGGTTTCTCGGCCAGCAGCGGCCAGAAGCGGCCAGCACCGCAAGGCAGGTCCAGCACCAGCCCGGGATCACCCGCCATGTGCAGAGCTTTTCTCGCCAGTTGCTCATCGCGATGATGCGACAACTTGCGCCAAATGCCGTCCTGGTGTTTTTCAAGGTACTGACGGGCATGTGACTTGTCGTACTTGCGGGAAAATTCGAGTTCGATGCGATCGCTCATAAGAGCAGCTCCTGACGTTGATGCGGGCCAAAATAGAGGCAGCGCCGTCACTGTCAGGTCATCTCAATGTGAAAATTTTGTTACCTTGGCACTTCAAATGTTTCGAGATTTTACAGAGAGTTAGGCACGCTGTGTGCCCAATCGACGAAGTGCTGTCGATTTAAAGTCACACAGTAAGGCGTGCCTGTTCGATGTGAACGTCAGGGCTTGACCGCGTTCAATGTGACTTCAAACCGACAGCCATGTGGCTCCATCGGGGTGAGGTCCACTCTCCAGCCCTGATTGGTGCAGATGCGCTGAACCAGCGACAGACCAAGGCCCAGCCCTTCCCCACGCTGTTCGTTGCCGCGCACAAACGGCTCGAACATGGCTTCGCGTTTTTCTTCGGGAATGCCGACACCACTGTCCTCCACGGTGAAGCTTTCGGCTTGCAGCGTGAGCGTGATGAAACCGTGATCCGTGTAGTGCAAAGCGTTGCGCAGCAAGTTGCCCATGACGGCATGCAGAAACGTTGCGTTGTAGCGGGTTTCGGATAACTGGTCATCCGCAGGCGGCGTGTAAGTCAGCACCAGCCCCTTGCCTTCGATCGGATCACGCCACTGGGAAATCAACTGTTCCGCTACGCCGACCAGCGTGGCCTTGGGCGTCATTGCCGGATCTTCGCGCTGGGTACGGGCAAGCATGAGGAAGGTCTGCACCAGGTCACGCATCTCTTCACACGCGCGGCCGATACGCTCGACCTGACGTCGCCCGCGCAGATCGAGCGCAGGGTTTTCCAACAACAGCTCGCAGGAGCTGGCCAATACCATCAATGGGGTGCGCAACTCATGGCTCACGTCACTGGTGAACATGCGCTCACGAATCAGTGCCTGCCTCAGCCGACCCAGCGTCGCGTCGAATGCCACCGCCAGCTCACCGACCTCGTCAGCGGCATAATCCGGTGCCAGAGGCGGTGCGAGCCCCAGCAACTGGTCACGGTGCCTGACCTGCCTGGCCAGACGGACCACAGGGGCCATCACCCGACGCGCCAGCACCCAACCGAGAAACACCGCCAGTGCCAGCGCCAGCACAAAGCCGACCAGCACGACGGCGAACAGGACTCGCTCGCGCTCTTCGAAGTCACTCTGATCCTGCAGCAGGGCGTAATGCCGACCGTCTACTACCTCGATCATGGCGTGATAGGAGAGCGGCCCGCGAAAGACCTCATGAAAACCAGGCTCAAGGTGACGCAGGTCCTTGGGCAGATCGAAATCGCCGGGGCCATTACTGAAGTAGAACAACTGGTCAGGCTTGGGCCGGTGGCTCCAGTCGCTGACGCTGTCCATCAGCATCAGGCGATTGAGATCACCGCCCAGGCCTGCAGAAATCAGCTTTTCTTCGACCAGGTGGACCGTTGAAATAATCCCGATGGCAAACGATCCGGCGACCAGTGCACTCATCAATGCAAAGGCAATGATGATCCGTTGGGCAAGACTCTGTTTAAACTCCATCCCGGCCCTCGGCCAAGCGATAGCCCACACCGTGCACGGTCTGCAACAGCGGTTTGCCAAACGGTTTGTCGATCACCTGACGCAACTGGTGCACATGGCTGCGCAGGCTGTCGCTGTCCGGGCAATCGTCGCCCCACAGGGCTTCTTCCAGTATTTCGCGGCGCAGCACATGCGGGCTCTTCTGCATCAGCACGGCCAGCAGTTTCAGGCCGACCGGGTTGAGCTTGAGCATGCGACCTTCGCGCGTCACTTCAAGGGTATCGAGGTCATACACCAGATCGGCTACCTGTAACGTACGCCGTCCCCCGCCCTGGGCACGACGCAGCACCGCTTCGATCCGCGCGGCCAGTTCAGACAGGGCGAACGGCTTGAGCAGGTAATCATCGGCACCGGAGCGGAAGCCCTGCAGGCGGTCGTCCAGTTGGTCGCGGGCGGTCAGCATGATGACCGGGGTATCGCGACGGGCGTCTTCGCGCAGCCGCTTGCACAGCGTGTAGCCGTCAATGCCGGGCAACATGATGTCGAGCACGATCAGGTCATAGTGCTCGGTGGCCGCCAGGTGCAGTCCGGAGAGGCCATCCTGGGCGCAATCGACGGTATAGCCTTTCATGCCCAGATAATCGGCCATGTTCGCCAGGATGTCGCGGTTGTCTTCAACCAGAAGAATTCGCATAAAGCACTCTCATATGCAGTTTGGGCTGGCGCAGCTTAAGACGAAGTGGGCGTCAGGGCCAGCGCCGAAATGGCATGACGATATTTTCACCTATTATCAACAAGGCTCATGACACACTTTGAGACAAACCGTCGCACACAATGACCGCGACACGCCCTTCATGATCTGGATTCGATATGTCGAAAACCGTCGCGCCACCCTACTCTCGCCCGATAAATCCATGGATTTACCTGGGTATCCCCGCCGTCGTCGCATTGATCCTTGTACTGCTTGAACTGACCTCGCTGGACATGGATATCGCCAAGCTGGCCTTCGACCCCGTCAGCGGGCAATTCATTGGCAGGCACAGCTATTTTCTGGAAGACATCCTCCACGACCGCGCCAAACAATTGGTCATGCTGTTCGGCGTACTGGCGATGATCGGCTTTGCGGCATCCTTCAAGGTACAGCGGCTGATGCCGTGGCGCAGAGAACTGGGTTGCCTGGTGCTGTCCATGGCGCTTTCAACCGCCTTCGTAACTCCGGTGAAAGTGGTGACTTCAGTGCAATGCCCCTGGAGCCTGACAGAGTTCGGCGGCCAGGAAACCTACAGCGAACTGTTGAGCCCACGCCCCGCCACCGACAAGCCAGGGCGCTGCTGGCCAGGTGGTCATGCGGCCACCGGCTTTACCCTGTTTGCGCTGTTCTTCATGCTGCGTGATCGTCGGCCACGTCTGGCTAAATTGGGACTGGCACTGGCGTTAGGTCTGGGATCGATCTTTTCTGCCGGCCGGATGCTGCAAGGCGCACACTTCTTTTCCCATAACATCTGGACGGCGGTGTTTTGCTGGTTGATCTGTCTGGGGGTTTATTACTTTGTGCTGTACCGGCCGGAACCCAAGCATAGTGCGAACACAGCGGCTCCCCCCTCTACGCACTAATTGATCAGGCACAAAAACAGGTCGTAAAAAAACCCCGCACAAGGCGGGGTTCTTTATGGGTGTAGCTCTAGGGGTAAAGCCGGCTTACATCATGCCGCCCATACCACCCATGCCGCCCATGTCCGGCATGCCGCCGCCTGCTGCCTTTTCATCAGCCACGTCAGCGATCATCGCTTCGGTGGTGATCATCAGGCTGGCGATGGAGGACGCGGCCTGCAGAGCAGAGCGAGTCACTTTGGCCGGGTCGAGGATACCCATTTCAATCATGTCGCCGTATTCGCCGGAAGCAGCGTTGTAACCGAAGTTACCCGAACCCTGCTTGACCTTGTCGACCACAACGCTTGGCTCGTCACCGGAGTTGGCAACGATCTGGCGCAGAGGCGCTTCGACTGCGCGACGCAGCAGAGCAATACCGACGTCCTGATCGGCGTTGTCGCCTTTCAGACCTTCGATGGCCTGCAGCGAGCGAACCAGTGCTACGCCACCGCCAGGTACCACGCCTTCTTCGACCGCTGCACGGGTTGCGTGCAGGGCGTCTTCAACGCGGGCTTTCTTCTCTTTCATTTCAACTTCGGAACCGGCACCGACCTTGATCACTGCAACGCCGCCAGACAGCTTGGCCAGACGCTCCTGCAGTTTTTCCTTGTCGTAGTCCGAGCTGGTGTCGCCGATTTGCTGACGGATCTGGGAGATACGCGAGTCGATATCGGTTTTGACGCCAGCACCATCAATGATGGTGGTGTTTTCTTTGTTCAGGATGACGCGCTTGGCATTACCCAGGTGTTCCAGGGTAGTGGTTTCCAGGCTCAGACCGATCTCTTCGGAGATGACGGTACCGCCAGTCAGAACAGCGATGTCCTGCAGCATGGCCTTGCGACGGTCGCCGAAACCTGGAGCCTTGACGGCTGCAACTTTCACGATACCGCGCATGTTGTTGACAACCAGAGTTGCCAGCGCTTCGCCTTCAACGTCTTCAGCAACGATCAGCAGAGGACGGCCAGCCTTGGCGACTGCTTCCAGAACCGGCAGCATTTCGCGAATGTTGGAGATCTTCTTGTCGACCAGCAACAGCAGCGGGCTGTCGAGCTCGGCGACCATGGTGTCCGGCTTGTTGATGAAGTACGGGGACAGGTAACCGCGGTCAAACTGCATGCCTTCTACAACAGACAGCTCGTTTTCCAGGCCCGAACCTTCTTCAACGGTGATAACGCCGTCTTTGGTCACTTTTTCCATGGCTTCGGCAATGATGTCGCCGATGGAGTGATCAGAGTTGGCCGAAATGGTGCCGACCTGGGCAATTGCCTTGGTGTCGGTGCAAGGCTTGGACAGCTTTTTCAGCTCTGCAACGATAGCGATGGTCGCCTTGTCGATGCCGCGCTTGAGGTCCATCGGGTTCATGCCGGCAGCGACAGCTTTCAGGCCTTCGTTGACGATGGCCTGAGCCAGTACGGTAGCGGTAGTAGTACCATCACCCGCATCATCGTTGGCACGGGAGGCAACGTCTTTGACCAGCTGCGCGCCCATGTTTTCGAAACGGTCTTTAAGCTCGATTTCCTTGGCAACCGACACACCGTCTTTGGTGATCAGCGGAGCGCCAAAGCTTTTTTCGATGATAACGTTACGGCCTTTTGGGCCCAGGGTCGCTTTTACTGCGTCAGCCAGGACGTTTACACCGGCGAGCATTTTTTTACGGCCAGCATCGCCGAACTTAACTTCTTTAGCAGCCATGATCATTATTCCTTGAATACTTGGTAGTAACGGAAATCAGCGGAAGCACTCAGCCTTCGACAACAGCAAGAATCTCGTTCTCGCTCATCACCAGCAGGTCTTCGCCATCGACTTTCACTGTGTTGCTGCCGGAATAAGGGCCGAACACAACCTTGTCACCCACTTTCACAGCCAGCGCACGCACTTCACCGTTGTCCAGCACGCGGCCGGTACCCACAGCAACGATCTCGCCGCGGTTAGGCTTTTCAGCAGCCGAACCTGGCAGAACGATACCGCCGGCAGTTTTCGTTTCTTCTTCACTGCGACGGATTACGACGCGGTCATGCAGAGGACGAAGCTTCATTGTCGATCTCCTGATTATGTTTTTTTTGAGCGTCCGGCGAATGCGCCAGCCGCTACGGATCCGGACTTGCCGGTTACGGTTCGACGCGCGAACCGCAGAATACGGTCTGGCGTTCAGGCCAGAAACCTTGCGGTGACCCATACATAAGGGCGGGCAATTTGATTACAAGTCTTGAGCAGGATTTTTTTTACACGGCAGGCACCGCCTGAAAACCAGCGCGGCACCCGAAGGTGCCGCGCTGCGGGGCTGAACAGGTTACTTGTCGCGGTGTTCGAACTCGCCTTCGATCACATCCGGCTCGCGGGTCGGTTGATGAATCGCGTTGGGACGATGACTGGCAGGTCCCTGATTGGCCTGAGTCTGTAGATCGTCGGCGAAGGCACGCTGACGCATGGCCTGATCTTCCGCGCGGCGACGAACCTTGCTGATCAACAGCCGACGGGTAATCGGCAGCAGGCAGATCACCCCCAGAATGTCACTGATGAAGCCGGGCAACAGCAGCAGACCGCCACCCACGGCAACCATCAGGCCTTCGAGCATTTCCTGGGCCGGCAACTCGCCGCGCGCCAGACTTTCACGTGCTCGCAGCGCCGTGGCAAACCCGGCCACACGCATCACGAACAGCCCCAGCATGGAAGTCGCGACGACCAGCAGGAAGGTCCAGAGAAAACCGATCGACATCCCGACACGAACCAGCAGAAACAGCTCAAGTACCGGGAATAATAAAAACAGCAGCAAAAAAACACGCATCAAATGAGTTCCTCAAGGGAAGAATGCCTTCCGAGTAGACCGTATGTGATGTCAGAAGGTCGTTAATTCAAGCTCCCTGCGCTTTGGTGACCAATCAATTATGCGCATAAGTCAGCTGAACCTGGGCTTCACGAACGTGTATCGGTGTGTTTCAAAGTGACGTGAAACCTTTCGTGGCGGTGCCGGGCGACGCAAAAAACGTGTCGCCTGTACGCAAGACGAGCGAGCTGAAACAGCCTATAACGTGCTTTGGCAGTGGCATAAGCACTTGCGTTGAGCCGGTGACGCCATAAAAACAATAAACAGATGGGCACGCACATGGAATTGAAAAACAAGCTGATCATTATCACCGGCGGGGGCCAAGGCCTTGGCAGGGCGATGGCCGAGTACCTGGCCGGCAAGGGCGCAAATCTGGCGCTGGTGGACCTCAACCAGGAAAAGCTCGACCAGGCTGTCGTGGCCTGTGCCGCCCTCGGGGTCAAGGCTCGCGCCTATTTGTGCAATGTTGCCAATGAAGAACAGGTCGTGGATACAGTCAACAAGATTGCCGAAGACTTCGGCGCCGTTCATGGCCTGATCAACAATGCCGGTATTCTGCGCGACGGCCTGCTGGTCAAGGTCAAGGATGGCGAGATGACCAAGCTGAGCCTTGCGCAATGGCAGGCGGTGATCGACGTCAACCTGACCGGCGTATTCCTCTGCACACGCGAAGTGGCAGCAAAAATGATCGAGCAGAAGAGTCAGGGTGCGATCATCAACATCTCTTCGATTTCCCGCGCAGGCAATATCGGGCAGACCAATTATTCAGCCGCAAAGGCCGGTGTCGCGGCGGCGACGGTTACATGGGCAAGGGAACTGGCGCGCTACGGCATCCGTGTGGCAGGCGTAGCGCCTGGTTTCATTGAAACCGAAATGACCGCCAGCATGAGACCCGAAGCACTGGAAAAGATGACCTCGGCCATCCCGCTCAAGCGCATGGGCAAGCCGGACGAAATCGCCCATTCGGTGGCTTACATTCTTGAAAACGATTATTTCAGCGGACGCATTCTGGAGCTGGACGGGGCGATGAGAATCTAGTGATATCAAACGCTGAGCGACGCACAGTGCGCGTCGCTCAGCGCTGGCTTACCAGCTTACGCCAAAGCCTGCGGTATAGCGGGTCTTGTCGACATCGCCGTTATCCGAGCCGCTGATGACGTTCTTCTCGGCTTTCACGTTAAGCGAGGCCCAGTCTGTCACCTTGTAACGCAGGCCCGCCTCGACATCCATCGAGTAATCGGCCACCCCACTCAACGGCTTGCCCAATTCGCCGTTGCTGAAGAACTCGAACTTCTTGCCAATCAGGTAGCGGTTGTAATCCCAGGTGCCTGCAACAGAATAGAAGTTTTCTTTCTGACCGTTGGAAAACTCGAAGTCGGTACGGTTAAGCAGTGCTCCAACCTTGAACGCACCCAGTTCGTCATCCCACAACTGATAGCCCGGACCGGTACCGACGACGCGCTGACGAGACAGATCTTCGATCTTGTCGCGCTTGTAGGTCACGCGGGCGTCCCAGAAGAATTTCTCTGTCAGGAAGCGGTCCAGCGAGTATTCGGCGCTCCAGTTGTCGGTGCCGACCACATCGTCAGTCGTCTCGCGGTTGTAATCGCCTTTGGCGTTATGACGCCATTGGCCATGACGCGCAGAAGTCTTGAACGCAACGTTGTAATCGTTGGTGTCGTTCTCTGCCTGCTGGAAGTCCAGTGCGGCATCAATGTTGCCCTTCCACACCAGATCGGTGATGACCGGCTTGGGCTTGATGATCTGGTGAATGCTTGCCAGCTCGACGGTCTTGGGCGCTTCGCCGTTGGCCAGCACCACTTTGCCGTCGTCGGCCGCTTGCAACGACTTGGCGACTTCGCCAGTGTGCTCGTCCTGTTTGATCAGCAACGGCTGGTCGCTCTTCAGCGTCTTGACCTGTTTCCAGTCCAGCGCAATGGCGCCGCCGTACTCGGTCTGGAGCAACAGCTTGCCACCATCGAACACTTTGATTGTGCCGGTCAGCCGGTCGCCGTTCTTCAACCAGACGGTGTCGGCAAGCAATGGAGTAGAGACAGCGGTAATTGCAAGGCACAGCAGGGTTCTGGACAACATAAGCGGTAACTAGGCTCTGTTTGGCGGGAAATCGGGCATCATCCTGCAGGAGAACATCAAGGCAATCTCAATCCATGGACCACCGGGCACGGTGGTTACAGACAGTTGCGTTCGATCAAAGTTCCGCGAACGACAATCAATATCGTTTTATACAGGATAAATGTGTGAGCGACGCGGACTTAACATTTCTTTACGCTGACGAGCAGTCACCTGCCGAAAGACGACGTGCTGCTCTTTACCTGACGATGGCGCAAATACCGGAGGGTAAAGTGGTCGCCTACGGGCAATTGGCCGAACTGGCTGGGCTGGGCAAAGCGGCGCGCTGGGTGGGCCGTACCTTGAGTCAGTTACCACAAGGATCGTCCCTGCCGTGGCACCGCGTGCTGGGGGCCGGCGGGCGGCTCAGTCTGCCAGTGGGCAGCGCGTCGGGCGACGAACAGCGGGCCCGTTTGCGTGCCGAGGGCGTCACGATTCTGAACAATCGGGTTGATATGCAGCGTCATGGCTGGCGTCCCCTATAGCACAGCGGTTAGAGTGCGCCCTTTGTTTTCGTAACCTGAGGCAGATTCCAGCCCATGCCCCGTAAAACCTGGCGCGCCGCGCTCGCCGCATATGCCAGCCCGTCGACATTAGTGTTACTGCTGCTCGGATTCGCTGCGGGCATGCCTTACATGCTCGTCTTCTCGACATTATCCGTGTGGCTGCGCGAAGCCGGTGTGGCTCGCGAGACCATTGGCTATGCGAGCCTGATCGGCCTTGCCTACGCCTTCAAATGGGTCTGGTCGCCATTACTCGACCAATGGCGCCTGCCTTTTCTCGGCAAGCTGGGGCGTCGCCGCTCCTGGCTGGTGCTTGCACAGAGCCTGGTGATCCTTGGCCTCATCGGCATGGGTTTCTGCGATCCGCAGAAACACCTGTCCTGGCTGATCGCAATTGCCGTGGTGGTGGCCTTCGCCTCCGCGACGCAAGACATCGCCATCGACGCCTATCGCCTGGAAATCGCCCAGGACACCCAACAGGCCGCCCTCGCCGCCAGTTACATGTCCGGCTATAGGGTGGCCGCACTGTTGGCGACCGCCGGCGCGCTGTACTTCGCAGAAGGTTTCGGTTCGACAGGTTTTGCCTACAAGCATGCAGCATGGACCGGCACGTATGTGCTGTTCGGCCTGCTGATGCTGCCAGCGCTGGTCACCACGCTGATCATGCGCGAGCCGCCGGTGCCGCTGCGCACGCAATTGTCGGCCGCGCGTTATGGCTTCACTCACCAACTGGCCTCGGTGTTTGTGCTGATCGTGCTACTGGTTTCAGTACCGGCGATGTTTACCCAGCTTTACAACACCGACTTCGCCAGCGTGCTGTTCAACGACACCAGCTGGATGGACCTGTTGCTGGAAGACCGGGCTTTTCTGCGCGCCATTCTCTACACACTACTGACCTTCGCCTGCCTGTCGTCAATGGGGCGTCGCGGGCTGGCACCGGTGCTTACACCGATCAACGATTTCATCATGCGCTATCGCTGGCAGGCCCTGCTGCTGCTGGGTCTGATCGCGACCTATCGAATGTCGGACACCGTGATGGGTGTGATGGCCAACGTGTTCTACATTGATCAGGGCTTTACCAAGGATCAGATCGCCAGCGTCAGCAAAATCTTCGGCCTGATCATGACCTTGCTCGGCGCAGGTGCCGGTGGCCTGCTGATCGTGCGCTTCGGCATCATGCCGATCCTGTTCATCGGCGGCTTCGCCTCGGCATCCACCAATATCCTGTTCCTGTTGCTGGCGGACATGGGGCCGAACGTGAAGATGCTGATCCTGACCATCTCACTGGACAACCTCAGTTCCGGGCTGGCGACATCGGCGTTCGTCGCCTACCTGTCGAGCCTCACCAACCTGAAGTTTTCCGCCACTCAATACGCCCTGCTCAGCTCCATCATGCTGCTGTTGCCGCGCCTGCTGGGCGGCTATTCAGGCGTGGTGGTGGAGAAATTCGGCTATCACAACTTCTTCCTGATCACCGCACTGCTGGGTATCCCGACCCTGGTGATGATCATCCTGCAGTGGAACCGGGAAATACGCACGGCAAAAGCCGAGGCCCCCATAGAAGTTTCAGAGATCGAGAAGCCCTGATCGCTGGCTAACCTTTAAATAAAGGAACGAAATTGGACACCGAAAATAAAGGCAGCGCCGGGAGCCCTGTTCCACTGACCCTGATAAGCCTGGGCATCTGGTTGCCGATCATCGGCACCGCTTACCTGTCGAGCGGGCCTGTAGACCCTTCTGCCTCAACCGCATTTGGCGGCGGCACGGTCATCCTCGCGCAGATTGAAATCTTCGCCATTATCTTTCTGCTGGTTTATGCCTTCGCCATAAAACCGTGGCGGCTGTCAAAACGCATACGCGCAGTGTTTTACGTCAATGCACTGGCCGCAGTCGTCGCGGCAATCGGCATTATCGTTACGCTGGCCAATACAAGCCTGCAGTAATCGCCGACTAAAAAGCCTTGGAAAGGTGTGATCAAATGAAAATCGATGAGTTAAAAGCGAGAAAAGTCTGATTGTCTGATCGGGAGAGTTTTTTGAAGCTCAGGTCACGAGGGCATCAAAAATCGGGCCCTACTTCAGAACGTCCTTGGAGAGTCCGAATTTTAATTGTTTAACATTAGATAGCGTGATCTCGCTAATAATGGTCGATGGTCGAGAACCATGGTTCGATCTCTGACTACGTTCACGGTTTCCACTCGATAACCTCGGCGTTGCAGCCCTTGAATGTAGGCAGATAGATCCGATCTACCGCGTCCACGGCTGCCCTTGTAATCAACCGGACATCGTCGGTCGGGCACAGCAATTCAACTAGAATTCCATTGGTGTACTTGGCTTCCTCCGGATTGAACATGCCGGTACAAATGCTCACCCGAACTCCGTGGCTCGCATCATTTGAGTGGCCACAGCTTCTTTGATCGGTGCCATTTCGATGAGACGCTTCAACAGTACAAATGTTCGACGCGCAAGACACTGTAGGAAAACTCTGATTTTTGCTGCGGTAGCCCCCTGCCCAATTTTTGCATTGAGATAATGGATATATTCAAGCACCATCCAGATTCTAGATTGTTTCAAAGGATGGACGTCAAGACATGCTGGACGCAAACGCAACCCATATTGCCCTCACCCTGGAGGGGATATCCGTTGATTTTCAGGTGCTCAGCTTCTTAGGCAGTGAAGCCCTTAATCAGCCGTTCTGCTTCGACATCGAACTGGTCAGCGCCCGCCCCGATCTGAAGCTCGAAGAGTTGCTGCACAAGCGTGGCTGCCTGACCTTCGGCGCCACAGGCAACGGCCTTGTTCACGGTCTGGTCTATCGCATCACGCAAGGCGACTCTGGCAAAAGCCTGACCCGCTACAGCATCAGGCTCGTGCCGCAGCTGTCTTACCTGCGCCACAACCACGACCAACAAATCTTCCAGCATCTGACCGTACCGAAGATCATCGCGAAGGTCCTCGAAGCCCGTGGCATCCTGGCCGACGCCTACCGCTTTCAGCTCGGCGCGACCTACCCCAAGCGCGATTACTGCGTGCAGTACGACGAGTCAGACCTGCATTTCATCCAGCGTCTGTGCGAAGAAGAAGGCATTCACTTCCACTTCCAGCACAGTGCCAGCGGTCACACACTGGTGTTCGGCGATGATCAGACGGTGTTCCGAAAATTAGCGCCAGTGAGCTACCAGCAAGACTCCGGCATGGCCGCCGAAAGGCCGGTGATCAAACGTTTCAACCTGCGTCTGGAAACCCGCACCACCCGCGTCAGCCGCCGGGATTACGATTTCGAAAAGCCCAGCATCCTACCCCAAGGCAGTGCCAAGATCGCCGCCTCGCCGGACCTTGAAGACTACGATTACCCTGGCCGCTTTACCGACAGCGAACGCGGCAAACAACTGAGCACCCGCGCACTTGAACGTCATCGCGCCGATTACGCACTGGTCGAGGGCAAAGGCGACGAGCCGACGCTGGTCAGCGGCCATTTCCTGGCCCTGAGCGAGCATCCGCGCGCAGAGTGGAACGACCTTTGGCTACTGCTGGAAGTCATTCACGAGGGCAAACAGCCGCAAGTGCTGGGCGAAAACGTCACCAGCGACGTCACGGATAACAAAGACGATTTTCACCAAGGTTACCACAATCGCTTCCTGGCAACGCCGTGGGATGCGCATTACCGCCCTGCTCTGGAACATCCAAAACCCAAAGCGCTGGGTATCCAGACGGCTTTCGTCACCGGGCCACCGGGTGAAGAAATCCATTGCGACGAATACGGGCGTGTCAAAGTCCAGTTCCATTGGGATCGTGACGGTCAGGCCAACGATAACTCCAGCTGCTGGTTGCGCGTCGCCACTGGCTGGGCCGGAAATGCTTACGGTGGCATCACCACTCCACGCGTCGGTATGGAAGTGCTTGTCACCTACCTCGAAGGCGACCCCGACCAACCGCTGATCACCGGCTGCCTGTTTCACAAGGAAAACGTCGCCCCCTACGACCTGCCCGCGAACAAGACACGCAGCACCTTCAAGACGCTCAGCTCACCGGGCGGCAAGGGCTACAACGAGTTTCGTATCGAAGACAAGAAAGGTGCCGAACAGATCTACCTGCACGCCCAGCGCGACTGGGATGAAAACATCGAACACGACCAGAAAATCCGCGTCGGCAACGAGCGCCACGACACCGTTGAAGCCAACACCCTCAGCGAATTCAAGCTAGAGGAGCACCGCATCACCCACCTGGACCGCAAGAGCGAAGCACGGGCGGATGACCATTTGACCGTCGGCGCGACCCGGCACGTGAAAATCGGCACCGCGCAGTTTGTAGAAGCCGGTACGGAGATTCACTACCACGCGGGCAACAAAGTGGTGGTTGAAGGCGGCGTGGAACTGACAGTCAAGGCCGGCGGTAGCTTCGTCAAGATTGATGCAGGTGGCGTGACAATCAGCGGTCCCGAGGCGAAGGTCAATACAGGAGGTTCTGCAGGTGTCGGGGCCGGGATCGGCATTCTTGCCCCGCTCATTCCAGGGCTGGCTGCTGCCGACGCCGCCGGAAACCTGATGAAAGAAGCCAAGGCCAACCCGACCTGGCTGGAGCTGAACCTGCATTACGACAACCTTGAGCCGGTGCCGGGTGCCTCGTATCGCGTCGACTTTGCTGATGGGTCTAAGCGCGAGGGCGTGCTGGACGACGACGGCTTCGCCCGGCTCGAAAATGTTCCGCAAGGGCCGGCCAAGATCTACTACGGCGAAAATCCGAGGCCTTTCAATCGTGAAGGCGTGACCGTTGCTCAGAACTCGGATGAAAAGGTTAACCAAGATCTACGCAAACTCGGTCTGGACCCAGATCAGATCGATTTACCGGCTCTAGTAGAAAAAGTCGCAGGGAGAGTGTCATGAGCGGGGAAATCACTGAAGGAACGAACGGTAGCGAAGACCGCAGCGACGCGTATCAAGAAGCAGCGGTTGAACTGGCCAAAGGTATCGCGCTCGGCGCCGTACCTTTTTTGGGCCAGGCTATCGACGCTTACGACACTATTGAATCCTCTATCGTCCTCTACAACGCAGAGTCGACAGGAGGCAAGGAAGACGCGCAGTTTGATCTGCTGATGGCGATTATCGGCTGGATTCCAGGACCGGGCGACGGCCTGAAGAAAAGCCTGCGCATCGTCAACAAAGACCCCGAACGCTACGCCCCGGTGCTCTTTGACCTGCTGCGCTTCGTGCTGCAGGAATGCGGAATCAAGACCAGCCCCGAAGAACTGCTCAAGCAGGTATTCAACGCTGGAAAACTGACGGCTGACGTCGACCAAATCATCACCGGCGTCAAGGGCTCATCGACCTTCCAGAACCTGCCCAATTGGGCCAAAACCTCCGTGGTCACCGTCCTCGCCGCCTCCCGCGACAATATGCCAGCAATAGTCGGCATCGTTGAGAAGCGCCTGGTGAAATGGAAAGGCATGCAGCGCAACAGCTCTGCGGCGTCCTCGGGTTCAAACCACCCGAAAAGAGCCGAAAAACCCGGCAACAAAGACGCAGCCGTTGCAGCACAGGGCAAAGAAGGCGCGAGCAACACCCACTCCAATCAGGTCGAAGCCTCAAGAATTGGCCTGCAATCGCCTTCCAGTATCCTGAACGAAGGTCTGGGCGTCAGTGGCGAACACATCGCCGACTACATCTGCGCATTCGAATTTGGCTGGGGTAAAGACTGGGATGGACACGACAAAGGCTCGGATGGGAATTGGCTTGAGGGTGTGCCGAGTGCGAGCAAGATGGGGAAACTATCGGCGGGAGGGAGCCCGAAGGCGAAGCATGTGCTTTACAAGTTGACGGATGGAGCTAACGGAACCGGTATCGATGCGGTATGGCGCGCGAATCCTTCGAATAATGAAGGTAAGAAATTTGCGATAGTCGAAGCTAAAGCAAGCCGCGATGAAGATGCTCCTAAATTCATACGCAAGCTTAACAATACTCGAAAGCCAGGCATTGGCTCGAAGTTAGGCGTATCTGGGATCGCTGACCCAAGCGAGCTTATAGAGCCGATAGAGCAGACTGAAATCTCTTCCACAAGCGAAAACAAAAGAAAGGCAGGTAGCGGGAAAAGAAAAACGAACACGAACACATCGATTCAAGAAAAAAAAACCAAACAAAGAAAAAAGCCGCTATTAGTTCAAATGAGTCGTGAATGGATCGAGGAGAACATTGATCGGGCCGTCGCAGGAAGAGCTCTAGGTATTCAAGTTATGAGTTCTCATAGTCGACATCTATTTTACGCTCCGCTATTCCACCCCAGCTTGAGCCCGAAGGATCACGCCGATGCACAGCTGGGTGGCTTGGACGAAAGCGCTCATCAAAATCACAAAGCCTTTCATTACTCTGAGCATGAAGTAAAAAACTTAGTAAATAAACGCAAAAAATCCTTAGCCAAAAAATACGGCGCATTGAATTCTTTGAAAATCGAGGCGTGAAAAATGAATAAGAGACAGAAGTTTTATAGCGAAAAGCATTATCTTAATTTTCAAAGAGAACATAACGAAGTAATTGATTTTTTAAAAACAAACACTTTCGAATCCGATTCCCCTGAAGAAGAAGCAGCACTTCGGTCAAGGCATCTGCAAAAACTTGCATTGGACCGATTATTAGCAGCCTATACGGCCGGAGAGAAAATTGCATCCTTAACCCCGCTGCTTGAAGATCTAATTCAAAAGTACGAACATAGGCAATCAACACTCGAGAAATATGAAAACACTCCAGATATATCTCCACTAGCAATTGACGATTGGCCTTATCAGTATGAGGAATGTGTCCAAGTGATAGGTTTCTGCATATTGCTACATCGCGTGGATCTACTGAAACGCTTCGTCAAATTAATAGACCGTGCAGGCTATGCGGGTGATGACACTTTATATGAGGACCTGCTAACTAAACTACTACCTAACAGATACGATGTAGATGAGTGGTTTCACGAAGCCTACTCACCCTTGGTGCAAGCCATCTACGCGGAAAGCAAAGAGGAAGCGGCCCAGCTTCTAAAAAAATACTGCAGCCAATGGTATTCCTCCTTCAGCCAAGCACCTTGGCATGATTTGCACTTGCAGGGAGAAAATGGAAATTACGTCGGATACTGGGCTATAGAAGCAGGAGCCATTGCATTTCTATATGGTATAGACGACAGTAAGATAGATCACATGGTCTACCCCAAGGATCTGGTCGAGTACGCAAGAAACTACAAAGGTAGTAACGGCACTCAGACCAATCGAGTGGTCGCTGGCGATCCGTGCACTAAGACCGGTTACTGGTTTACTCCAGCCCAAGCAAATTCAAGGCGCCACTTCCAGCAAGGCGAAATCATGCCGCGCATCAGTAATTCGACATGGGGCGACACGCTTTGGTATTGGTCGGGTGAGAATTGAGTAATGCAGGTCGCCAAATCTGAATGACCACGCGAGTAGTACAAACTTGATCGCCAGTGAAGGCGGCGAAGATCGCAGCGCTCTGTCAGTGATGCGCTATTCGATCAACGCCGCCATCGGCTGGATTCCAAGACCGGGCGACGGCCTGAAGAAAAGCTTGCGCATCGTCAACAAAGACCCCGAACGCTACGCCCCGGTGCTCTTTGACCTGCTGCGCTTCGTATTGCAGGAATGCGGAATCAAGACCAGCCCGGAAGAACTGCTCAAGCAGGTATTCAACGCTGGAAAACTGACGGCTGACGTCGACCAAATCATCACCGGCGTCAAGGGCTCATCGACCTTCCAGAACCTGCCCAATTGGGCCAAAACCTCTGTGGTCACCGTCCTCGCCGCCTCCCGCGACAATATGCCAGCAATAGTCGGCATCGTTGAGAAGCGACTGGTGAAATGGAAAGGCATGCAGCGCAACAGCTCTGCGGCATCCTCGGGTTCAAACCACCCGAAAAGAGCCGAAAAACCCGGCAACAAAGACGCAGCCGTTGCGGCACAGGGCAAAGAGGGCGCGAGCAGCACGCATTCCAATCAGGTCGAAGCCTCCAGAATTGGCCTGCAATCGCCTTCCAGCATCCTGAACGAAGGTCTGGGCGTCAGTGGCGAGCACATCGCCGATTACATCTGCGCAGTCGAATTCGGCTGGGGCAAGGACTGGGATGGGCATGACAAGGGCGCGGATGGGAAGTGGCTTGAAGGTTTGCCGAGTGCGAGCAAGATGGGGAAGCTGTCGGCGGGAGGGAGCCCCAAGGCAAGGCATGTGCTTTACAAGTTGACGGATGGAGCTAATGGAACGGGGATTGATGCTATCTGGCGAGCTAACCCTGCCAACAATGGGGGCGAAAAATTTGCCATCGTTGAGGCAAAAGCTAGCAAGGATGAAGATGCGCCCAAGTTTATGCGTAAGTTGAATAATACGCGTAAGCCGGGGGTTGCGTCCAAGTTGGGTGCCTCAGGCTTGGGTGACCCAAGTGATTTGATAGAACCGATTGATAGCCCGGAGATCAAAACTTCCGGCAAAAAAGAGAAAAAAATAAACACTGGAAAAAGCAAGGTCAGCGCTACTAAAAGTGAAGCATCTTCATCGAGAAAGAAAAAAAATATTGTCGTTCAAATGAGCGTTGAATGGATAAGGCAAAATCTTGAAAAAGCCGGCCTTGGGTACTCTCTACAGCTTCAAATTGCTGGGTCATACAGTCGCCACCTATTCTATACACCTTTATATCACGCAAGTCTTAGCCCGAAAGAACACGCCAGCGCACGCCTGAACAACACTCACGAGTCTACTCACAGGAATCACCAAGCATTTCACTATGGAGAGAAGGAAGTTAGGGGTTTTGTGAATAAGCGTAAAAAATCTTTGACAAAAAAATATGGCGCGCTTGACTCTCTAAAGCTTGAGGTGTAGACAATGATAAAAAGACAGAAGTTTTTTAGTGAAGATCACTACAAATATATTTTAAGGGAGCATGACGAGGCGGTAGAGCTCCTAAAGACTGTAACCTTCAAGTCGGAGTCCCCCGAAGAGGAAGCGGCTCTCCGCTCAGGTTTTATTCAAAATCTAGCTCTCCGAAAGCTTACAGCAGCATATACAGCAGGAGAAGATATTTCATCCCTTATAGGTATGCTGGAAGATTTAATCGAGAAGTATGAAGTACGGCAGCTCAAGCTTTCAATATCAGAGCGCTCTGCTGACATCTCCCCTTTAGCAATTGACGACTGGCCTCACGAGTATGAAGAATGCGTCCAAGTGATTAGTTTGTGCATACTATTACACCGCACCGACTTACTGAAGCGTTTCGTGACTCTAATGGACAAAGCAGGATATGCTGGCGACGACACCTTATATGAGGACTTACTAAGAAAAACATTACCAAATCGGCAGGATATCGACCAATGGTATCATGATGTATATACGCCTTTAATCCAAGCGATATATGCAGACTCTAAAGAAAAATCATCTAAACTCCTGAGTGAATACTGTAAACAATGGTACCCCGCGTTCAAACAAGCACCGTGGCATGATACCCACTTGCAGGGAGAAGAAGGAAACTATGTAGGCTATTGGGCTTTTGAGGCGGGGGCAATCGCTTTTTTATATGGGATAGACGACAGCAAGATAGATCACATGGTCTACCCCAAGGATCTGGTCGAGTACGCAAGGAATTACCAAGGTACTAATAGCACTCAAGTAAACCGTGTGGTTGCTGGCGACCCTTGCACCAAAACCGGTTATTGGTTTACTCCAGCACAAGCAAATTCAAGGCGCCACTTCCAGCAAGGCGAAATCATGCCAAGTATCAGCGACTCGAAATGGGGCGACACGCTTTGGTATTGGTCGGGTGAGAATTGAGTAATGCAGGTCGCCAAATCTGAATGACCACGCGAGTAGTACAAACTTGATCGCCAGTGAAGGCGGCGAAGATCGCAGCGCTCTCAGTGATGCGCTATTCGGTCAACGCCGTCATCGGCTGGATTCCAGGACCGGACGACGGCCTGAAGAAAAGCCTGCGCATCGTCAACAAAGACCCCGAACGCTACGCCCCGGTGCTCTTTGACCTGCTGCGCTTCGTGCTGCAGGAATGCGGAATCAAGACCAGCCCGGAAGAACGTAAGCGATCCACCAACCACACCTACCATCAGATGCGGCTTCCGTTTATCTTGGCATTTCCGGTGAGCAGTTCCACGGCAGCAACGCCTCATAGTCGGCCACCGACTGCGCAAGTGGCAACCTCTCCAGTACGTGGCGCAGCCACGTATAGGGCTCCTGGCCGTTGACCTTGGCGGTCTCGACCAAGCTATAGATCTGTGCACTGGCGGTGGCGCCTTTAGGCGTGTCGCTGAACAGCCAGGCTTTGCGCCCAATAACAAACGGCTTTATTGCGCGCTCTGCCGGGTTGTTGTCGATCGGTAAAAAGCCGGCTTCCACGTAACGCTTCAGCCGACTCCAGTTATTCGCCAGATAACCAACTGCCTTGCCCAGCACGCTTTGCGGCGTCACGTGGGACTGAGTTTTATCCAGCCAGCTTTTCAACTGAGCCAAGATTGGCAGGCTTTTCTCCTGCCGACCGGTAAAGCGCTGTTCGTCGCTGCCGTCTTTCAATTCGCGCTCGATACCGTACAGCTTATTGATCATCGTCAGCGCGATATCGGCACGCCCGGTCTTGCCCTTAGGTTGCACTTTTTGTGCTTCGACAAATTTGCGCCGCGCATGGGCCATACACGCCAAGCGCTCCACGCCCGGTTGTAACGCCAGCGCGTTATAGCCCGCGTAATCATCAGTCATCACATAGCCGCGATAACTTTCCAGCAGCCGTAACGGTACGTCCTGCGCGCGGCTGGAAGTGTAGTCGAACAATACGACTTTATGATCTGGAGGCCCGCTGGCCTGTACCCACATCCAGGATTGGCTGGTCGGGTCTCGATCTGGTTCTTTCAGTACCTGAACGCGGGTTTCGTCACAGTGGATGACCGGGCTTTCCAGCAATCGATCACGCATCAGATTTAACAGCGGCTGCAAATGTTCGCCGCACTGGATAATCCAGCGGGCCAACGTTTGACGCGGGATTTCTATGCCATGTCGGCTTAGCACCGTTTCAAAACGATGCAGCGGCAAGCCGTCGACATACTTGGTGGTCAGCAGCATGGCCAACACGCTGGGGCTGGCCATGCTCTTTTCAATCAACTGCGCAGGCTTGCCGGCTGTGACCGGTGCCGACTCACAGCCACGACAGCCGTAGACTTTGCGGATGTGTTTGATCACCCGAATCTGCATCGGCACGATATCCAGTTGCTCGCTGGTTTCCTCGCTGACGACATGCTTGCGGCAACCGCAGGCACAGGTCAGTTCGTGTTCGGGCAGCTCGTGGATGACTTCAATGCGCGGCAGATCAGCCGACAGTGGCTTGCGCTTGCCACGGCGTGGCGCAGGAGCAACTACTTCCTCATCAGCATCGCCGACCGGGAGCATAGGCTCGCTTTCAGGTTCATTGAACAAGGCAAGTTGAGGGGTATTAGGCTCGACGGTTTGTTCGGACTTTCGACCAAAAATACGGTCACGCAGCAGCTTGATCTGCTCTTTGAGATCAACGATGTGAGTGGCGTAGGCGTCTTTAACTTCCTGTTCGCGCGAGCGTGCTTCGTAGCTCTCAAGCAGCATCTGTTTGAGCAATACGGGATCGTCAGGAAGGTTGTCGGGCAATGGTCGCATGCCCTGGATTATACCCGTCAGGCAACAAACCTTGGAGTCAAAATCTTATGAGGACGGTTGCGCCACAGATCAAATCCATCCAGCAGCCAATTCAATTCCTGAACCGTCAGCACAATGGCTTCGTCGACATCATCTGGCGAGATTTTGAAACGCTCGGACTCGAGACGCTTGAGCCAAAGGCAGAAGCCGTTACGCTCCCAATACAAAATCTTCACTCGATTCCGGGATTTGTTGAGAAAGACAAAGAGCACCGGATCAAAGACCGCCACTTTAATATCCAACTCGACCAAAGCAGCTAAGCCATCGATGGATTTTCTGAAATCCACGGGTTTGGGATAGAGGTAGACTTTCTCGACTTTGGCGTCGGGTCGCATCATGGTGCTGGCTCCTGAAAGAAAACGGGAGCACAGCATCAGGCGTCAGCCAGTGGCTTGAAATGTGGGGTTCGTGGATCGGATACAAATGGAAAGGCATGCAGCGCAACAGCTCTGCGGCGTCCTCGGGTTCAAACCACCCGAAAAGAGCCGAAAAACCCGGCAACAAAGACACAACCGTTGCGGCGCAGGGCACAGAGGCGCGAGCAGCACCCATTCCAATCAGGTAGAACCCTCAAGACTGTCGGCAGATCTTCCCCGCATCGAAGTCATTCACGAACTGCCCAAGCACGAACTGACCTGTGCTTGCGGTCGCCGCAAGCATGTCATCAGCGAAGAAACCAGCGAGCAGCTGGATATCGTGCCGATGCAGATCCGTGTAATCAAACACATCCGCAAAGTCTACGGTTGCCGGGGTTGTGAAACGGCACCGGTCACCGCTGACAAGCCGGCTCAGTTGATCGAAAAGAGCATGGCCAGTCCAAGCGTATTGGCCATGCTGCTGACCACCAAAAACGAACGCATATAAAAAAGCCCCGACTCTAACGAGCCAGGGCTTTCTCGTGCCGCACACACGATTACTCCTGAACCACCCGCACAATCCGCTGCGGCAATGGAATCTCGATGCCTGCGTCCTTCAAGCGGTCACGCGCTTCGATGTTGAACATTGAGCTCACGTCGCCCATGTCGCCAGTGCTGGTCCAGACGCGCAGCGACAGGGTGATCGCGTTTTCGCCCAGCGCAGCGACCACGGCCTGCGGGGCCGGGTCCTTGAGTACGCGCGGGTCGTCGGCCATGTCCAGCAGGACCTGCAGTGCTTTTCTCAGATCCGCATCGTGGCTGACGCCGATGTCGAACGAGATCTTGCGGGTCGGCTGACGATTGGTGTTGGTGATGATGCCGTTGGACAGGTTGCCGTTGGGCATGATCACGGTGCGATTGTCGCCGGTGCGCAGTACGGTGTGGAAGATCTGGATGTTGTCGACAGTTCCCGCGACACCCTGAGCTTCGATCCAGTCACCAATGCGGAACGGGCGAAACAGCAGAATCAGCACGCCGCCCGCGAAGTTCGCCAGGCTGCCTTGCAAGGCCAGACCGATGGCCAGACCGGCAGCACCGATAGCGGCCACGAACGAGGTGGTTTCGACGCCGATCATCGATGCGACGCTGACCACCAGCAGGATTTTCAGAATGATGTTCGCCAGGTTGCTGACAAAGCCCTGCAAGGCCAGATCGGCGTGGCGCAGCGCCAGCAGCGCACCCAGTTTGCCGGTGAGCCGATTGATCAGCCACCAGCCCACGCACAGTGTGACCAGTGCCAGCAGCAAACGGCTGCCGTATTCCATGATCATCGGAATCCACGCCTGCGACGCTTGCCACAGATGACCGACTTCTGCGTTTAAATCCATCGTTATCTCCTTACCCGTCACGAACTGACATCGAAGCGGCGGCGGGCTACCGTCGCTTCAACGTTCAAGGCGATTCGGACTGACCGGGGGACGCAGGGTTCCCTGGCGCTCAGTACAAATGTTCAGTCGCGGAAGTTGTTGAACTGCAGCGGCATGCCCGAATCGTAGGCGCGCAGTGCAGCGATGGCCTCTTGCAGGTCGTCGCGCTTCTTGCCGGTAATGCGTACCTGCTCGCCCTGAATGGCGGCCTGGACCTTGAGTTTGGCTTCCTTGACGTGAGCGACGATTTTCTTCGCCAGCTCCTTGTCGATGCCTTCGCGCAGTACGGCTTCCTGCTTCATCAGCTTGCCGGATGCGTAGGCGTCTTTGACTTCCAGGCATTTGCCGTCGATCTTGCGCTTGACCAGCGCCAGCTTGAGGATCTCGATCATCGCTTCCAGCTGGAAGTCGGCTTCGGCGGTCAGCGTAACGGTCAGTTCCTTGAACTCGAACGTGCCTTTGCCTTTAAGGTCATAGCGACGGTCCAGTTCTTTGATGGCGTTGTCGACGGCATTCGTGACTTCGTGTTTATCCAATTCGGACACTACGTCGAACGAGGGCATGTATGTTCTCCAGATAAACGGCGTGCGCACGATTTGGGCACGCATGACTTGACGGTGTGAAAGAACGCTCATTATAACGAGACTTTTCCTGCGTTCACTGTGAGCCTTTCATGCACATCCCTGTTTTCACGTTCAGCAGACCGTTTCAGTACGTGATCGTGCCGCGCTGATGGCCGTTATCTGGCATGTACTCGGTGCGGGCAGCCTGGGCAGTCTGTGGGCAACGCGGCTGACACGGGCGGGCCTTCCAGTGCGCCTGATACTGCGCGACGCCGCCAGACTGGCCACTTATCAAGCCGGTGGCGGCTGCGTGACACTGGTCGAGGGCGACGTGGCCCAGGCTTATCCGATCGAGGCGCAAACTGCTGCGCACAACGAGCCCATCGAGCGCCTGCTGGTTGCCTGCAAGGCGTATGACGCTGAACAGGCGGTTGCGCAGGTGGCAACGCGCCTTGCGGCCAATGCCGAGGTGATCCTGCTGCAGAACGGTCTAGGCAGTCAGGACGCGGTGGCTGCGCGAGTTCCCCATGCCCGTTGCCTGTTCGCGTCCAGCACCGAAGGCGCGTTTATGGAATCGGACTGGCGCGTCAGGTTCGCCGGCCAGGGTTTTACCTGGCTGGGCGATGTGTCGAACCCGACGGCACCTTCACTGTTGCAAGATGTGCGCGACAGCCGCATTGCCCATGAATGGGCGCCCGATATCCTGACACGCCTGTGGCGTAAGCTGGCGCTCAATTGCGCGATCAACCCGCTGACCGTGCTGCACGACTGCCGTAACGGTGGATTGCTTGACCACGGCGACGAGGTGGCGACGCTCTGCGCCGAGCTGAGCGACCTGCTGGCGTGTTGCGGTCAGCCAGCCGCCGCGCCAGGGCTGCACGACGAGGTACTGCGTGTTATCCAGGCGACGGCGGCCAATTACTCATCCATGTATCAGGATGTACTTCACCGGCGCCGAACCGAAATCAGCTATTTGCTGGGATACGCTTGCGCAGCGGCGGCACGCCATCGCAGTCCTGCACCGTACTTGCAGCAATTACAGACGCGTCTGACAGCTCATCTGGCAAGCAAGGGTTTGCGTACTGACTAGCCCGCGCTACCCTGCTCGCATCACACCTCAATGCGGCTCGCCCAATGCCTTTGCGCCAACGCCTGGAAAACCTGCCGGTAGGTCAGAAACTGCTGGCTGCCCTGCTGGTCCTGATGACCACCGTGCTGCTGGTCGCCAACCTGACCTTCATCGGTGCCGCGTATTACATCTCTCAAGAAGCGATGGCGCCACAGGCCTTGCAGACCATCGGCCGACTGATCAGCAGCGCCGACCTCAACGAGCGGGCCTTGTACTCGCCAAACGAAGCACGTGCCCTGCTCAAAGAGCTGAAAAGTTACGGGCCGTTACGTGCAGCGGCGCTGTATGACAATGACGGCGAGCGGCTTGAACAGATGCAACAGGGTCAGAGCCTTGAACTGCCCAGGCACTTCAAAGACCTCGATAGCTGGCGCCTGACCGAGTTTCGCAGCACGCAGGTGATCACCGTGCCCAAGGGAGACGAGCCGCCCGGGCATCTGTTGCTGGTCGCCAGCAGCGAGCTGCCGCCTGCGTTCTATACCGGCACGCTGACCGCCAGCCTTGGCATTCTGGTGTTCAGCGTGTTGCTGTGGCTGGTGGTGGCGCGGCAGATCAGGCGCTTGATCACCGAGCCTATCTACCAACTCGAAGAACTGTCCCGGCAGGTGACCCGCGAAGAAAACTACGCCTTGCGCGCGGAGCCTGGCAACGTCGATGAAATCGGCAGTCTGGCCGAGGCGTTCAATACCATGTTGTCGCGTATCGAGGCGCGTGAGCAGCAACTCAAGCGCGCCCGTGACGATTCCCAGGAAGCCTACGATCAGGCTCAGGGGCTGGCCGAGGAAACCCGCCACACCAACCGCAAGCTGGAGCTGGAAGTTCAGGTGCGCAGCAAGATCGAGAAGAAGCTCACCGGTTTTCAGAACTACCTCAACAGCATCATCGATTCGATGCCTTCGGCGATGATCGCGCTGGATGAGCAGTTGTACGTGACCCAGTGGAATCAGGAGGCGACCGCGCTTTCCGGGACCACGCTGGACGAGGCGCTGAATCAGCCGATTTTTCTCGCATTCGAGCCGATGCGTTCGTTTCTGCCGCAGATCAAGCATACGGTCGAGCGGCACAGCGTGACCAAGATCGAGCGTGTGAACTGGATCAAGAACGACGAGGCGCGCCACTATGCGCTGACCTTTTACCCGCTGACCGGCGATGCCGGGCGGGGCGTGGTGATCCGCATCGATGACATCACCCAGCGTATTTCGCTGGAAGAAATGATGGTCCAGTCGGAGAAGATGCTGTCAGTCGGCGGGCTGGCGGCGGGCATGGCGCATGAGATCAACAACCCGCTGGGGGCGATTTTGCACAACGTGCAAAACATCCGACGGCGCCTGTCTCCGGAATTGCCAAAGAACATCGAACAGGCCGAGGCCGATGGCATCGATCTGGCACAGGTCAATCTTTACCTGGAAAGCCGCGACGTGCCAAAGCTGCTCGACGGCATTCAGCAGGCCGGTGCAAGAGCCGCGAAAATCGTCAGCCACATGCTCAACTTCAGTCGCTTGAGCAGCCGTCAGCTGTCGCCCAGCGACTTGCCGGCACTGGTTGATCAGGCCGTGGAGATCGCCAGTAACGACTTCGACCTGACCATCGGTTTCGACTTCAAGGGCCAGCACATCATTCGTCAGTTCGACCCGGAACTGGGTCCGGTGCCGTGCATCGCCAACGAGCTGGAACAAGTGCTGCTGAACTTGCTGAAAAACGCTGCCCAGGCAATTCATCAGCGACCCGAGAGCGAAGAGCCCGGACGCATTATCCTGCGCACCCGTCTCAATCCACCGTGGGCCGAAATTCAGGTGGAAGACAACGGCATCGGCATGTCGGAGAGCGTTCGCAAACGTACTTTCGAGCCGTTCTTTACCACCAAGGAGATTGGTCAGGGCACCGGGCTGGGTCTGTCGGTGTCGTACTTCATCATCACCAACAACCACAAAGGCCAGATGGAGGTGCAGTCCTCCCTCGGCACCGGCACCTGCTTTACCCTGCGTTTACCGCTGGTAGCCAATCAGGTGAATGTTCAGCAGCAGGTCATTTCCAAGTCTTGATCAGGAATCGTAGCAATGGGCTTTCGTTTGTCGAAGATATACACACGCACTGGCGACACCGGAGAAACCGGACTGGGCGACGGCCGTCGGGTGCCCAAGGACCATCCACGCGTCGAGGCGATCGGTGAGGTCGATACGCTCAACAGTCAGCTCGGGTTACTGCTCGCGGGGCTTATTGATGAGGCTCGGCGCGTGCCGGCGCTTAACGAAGTGATTGAGGTGCTTGTGCCCTGCCAGCATCGGCTGTTCGATCTGGGCGGGGAGCTGGCGATGCCGACCTACAAGGCGCTGAACAGTGCAGAGGTCGAGCGGCTGGAAGCGGCCATTGATGTGTGGAATGAAGAGTTGGGGCCGCTGGAAAACTTCATTTTGCCCGGTGGCTCGACGCTGATCGCCCAAGCGCACATCTGCCGCAGTCTGGCACGCAGCGCCGAACGCCGCTGCCAGCATTTGAACGCAGTCGAGCCATTGGAAGGCGCTGGGCTTGCGTACATCAACAGGCTGTCGGACCTGCTGTTCGTGGCAGCGCGACTGATCGCCAGAAGGCAAGGCATTGCTGAAATACTCTGGGAGCCCGCGCCCAAGCCGGTTTGACATCAAGCCGAAATAGCTGCGCGATACGGAGCTTCACCCAGAGCATTCCGACGCTGGAGCGTGAGCAACGATAATCTCGACTATCGTGCGACGCTCAGCCTCGGCATGCCGTTCTGGACGCTCTGCGTCCTCTGTGGCAACTCAGATGATTTCGTCAGGCCAGAACGCGCGTATTCCTGCCACGCCCTGTGCGCCGCTTTCCCAGGCCTGTTGGCGCTGCGCAGGGCCTACGCCGCCCAACAGAAAGACAGGCTTGTTGAAGCCTGCGATCAATCGGGTGGCCTGTTCCCAACCCAGCGGCTGTGCGTCCGGATGGGTCAGGGTGGGCTGAACCGGTGACAGGGTAACGAAATCCACACCCATCTGCTCTGCCAGTGCCAGCTCTTCGGCGCTGTGGCAGGACGCAGCCAGCCAGCGATTCTCGGGGAACGGACGTCCATTACTGGCGTACTTGCGCAGTTGCTGTGCCGTCAGATGCCAACCAGCGGAAGGAAAGTCACCCAGCCATTCCAGAGGGCCTTTGAGCATGAGTTGCGCCTTGCCTGCACACAAACCTGCCGCATCCACCGCCAGATCGCGGTACTTCGGGTCATAGCCACCCGGCGCTCGCAGTTGCACCAGCTTGATTCCGCCAGCAATGGCCTTCTGCAGGCCGCGCAGCAACTCGATGTTGTCCAGCCCCTCGGGCGTGATCAGGTACTCGCCGGGCAAGCGTGCGGCGGCGACGATCGGCTGATTGGCTGCCGGAAAATCGTAATTGGCCAGCTCACGAGGGCTCGCCCAGACCAATGGCTGCCCTTCTGCACCGTGCGGTTCGCCCGTGAAGGCCGAAACCTCCCACACGTCCAGCAGCACCTGCTTGTCCGGGTAATCATGGCAAACCTTGATCAACGGACGCGCCGCCGTCACTACAATGCCCAGTTCTTCCTGCAGCTCACGTGCAAGCGCAATCTCGACCGTCTCGCCCGCCTCGACCTTGCCGCCAGGAAACTCCCAGAGGCCGCCCTGATGCTGACTGTCGGCGCGTCGGGCGATCAGTACCCGGCCGTCGGTACCGCGAATGACGGCGGCGGCCACATGAACTCGTTTCACGATCAGGACTCCTCCAGACCTGCTGCCAGCGCTTGAATGCAGGCCACTGGTACAGGGTTTCAACGTACGCCAGCGCCTCGGCAGGCAACTGGACACGATAGCCGCGCAGGCGAATCGCCACGGGCGCAAAGAACGCATCGGCAATGCTCGGTTTACCAAACAGGAAGGGGCCCGTCTCGACAGCAGCAGCGTGGCACTCGGCCCACAACGCAACGATGCGGTCGATGTCGTTCTGGGTGTCGACAGAAATCACTTCCAGCGCCTGATCACGACGCAGGTCCATCGGCATGTTCGAGCGCAGGCTGACGAAACCACTGTGCATCTGCGCACAGGCCGAACGAGCCTGGGCACGGGCAGCGATGTCGCGCGGCCACAAGTCGGCGTCAGGGAAGCGCTCGACCAGGTATTCGCAAATGGCCAGCGAATCAATGATCGTACCGTGCTCGCACTGCAGCGCAGGCACTTTGCCGGTCGGCGAATACTGGAGAATGTTATCGCGGGTATCAGGCTGGTTGAGGCGGATAACTTGATCGGTGAAGGGCGCACCGATCATTTCCAGCACCAGCCAGGGGCGCAGCGACCAGGAGGAGTAGCGTTTGTCGCCGATAATCAGATGCAGGCTCATGGTTCAGCTCCATTGAGTCCGGCACGAAGTCAGGATGACCCCGCGCCAGACATTGAATCAGGTGCGGTATTCGGCGTTGATCTTCACGTACTCGTGAGAAAGGTCCGTGGTCCAGATGGTTTCACTGCAATCACCACGACCCAGTTCGATACGGATGGTGATTTCGGCCTCGGCCATGACCGCCGAGCCCTGCTCTTCGGTGTAGGTGGTGGCGCGGCAGCCTTGGCTGGCGATGCACACGCCGCCCAGGAACACATCGATCTTGCTCACGTCCAGGTCCGGAACACCGGCACGGCCGACAGCGGCCAGAATGCGACCCCAGTTCGGATCGGACGCAAACAGCGCGGTCTTGATCAGCGGCGAGTGGGCGACGGCGTAACCGACATCCAGGCATTCCTGATGATTGCCACCGCCGTTGACTTCCACGGTGACAAACTTGGTCGCGCCTTCGCCGTCACGCACGATGGCCTGAGCGACTTCCATGCACACGTCGAACACGGCTTTCTTCAAGGCTTCGAACAACAACCCTTTGGCTTCGGTGATTTCAGGCAGATCAGCCTGGCCGGTGGCAATCAGCATGCAGCAATCGTTGGTCGAGGTATCGCCATCGATCGTGAGGCGGTTGAACGACTTGTTGGCACCGTCACGGATCAAGTCCTGCAGGACGCTCTGCGAGACTTTGGCGTCGGTGGCGATGTAACCGAGCATGGTCGCCATGTTCGGGCGAATCATGCCTGCGCCTTTGCTGATGCCGGTCACCGTGATGGTCACGCCATCGTGCGTGAACTGGCGACTGGCCCCTTTGGGCAGCGTGTCGGTGGTCATGATCCCGGTCGCCGCAGCGGCCCAATTATCCACAGACAGGTCGTCGAGCGCGGCCTGCAGTGCGCCTTCGATCTTTTCCACCGGCAACGGCTCGCCGATCACGCCCGTCGAGTACGGCAGCACCGCCGACGCATCAACGCCAGTCAGTTGCGCCAGCGCCTCACAGGTGCGACGTGCGGCAACCAGACCCGGCTCACCGGTGCCAGCGTTGGCATTGCCGGTATTGGTCAGCAGATAACGCACGGTGCCTTGCACGCGCTGCTTGGCCAGAATGACCGGCGCTGCGCAGAACGCATTCAAGGTGAATACACCAGCCACGCTGGAGCCTTCGGCACAGCGCATGACCACGACGTCCTTGCGCCCCGGGCGTTTGATGCCGGCAGACGAAATGCCAAGTTCAAAACCGGGAACCGGGTGCAGCGCAGGCAACGGACCAAGACCAACAGCCATCGGGGTGTGCTCCTCAAGGAGTGTGGCGCCGTCCATTCCGGTACGGCAATCAATGAAAAAACGCCGCGACGGGCAAGCCGGTCGCGGCGCAGGTATTACACAGTCACAGGCTTAATTGATCTGGCCGTGACAGTGCTTGAATTTCTTGCCAGAGCCACACCAGCACAGCTCGTTACGACCCAGTTTCTGGTCGTTGCGAATTGGCTCCGAGACCACGGCTACCGGCACTTCGCCGCCCTCTTCATCAGCCAGCGGCTGATCGAGACCCGGCGCTGGCGCGTGTTCGAACTGCATGCGGCTGGCCAGTTCTTCGGCCTCGCGACGCAGACGCGCCTCTTCTTCCTCTGGATCTTCGCGGCGCACTTGCACGTGCGAAAGCACGCGAATGGTGTCGCGCTTGATCGAATCCAGCAACTCCTGGAACAGCGTAAAGGACTCGCGCTTGTATTCCTGTTTCGGATTCTTCTGAGCGTAACCGCGCAGGTGAATGCCGTGACGCAGGTGGTCCATCGTCGACAGATGGTCTTTCCACAGGTCGTCGACGACACGCAACAGGATTTGCTTCTCGAAAGAACGCAGCGCTTCGGCGCTGGCCTGATCTTCCTTCTCGTTATACGCGACCAGCAACTGCGCCATGATTTTCTCGCGCAGGCTGTCCTCGTGCAGGTTGTCGTCTTCGTCCAGCCACTGCTGGATCGGCATTTTCACGGCAAAGTCGGTGTTCAGTGCAGCTTCCAGACCGGCAACGTTCCATTGCTCTGGCAGGGATTGCGGCGGGATGTGCTGGCTGACCAGGCTGTTGAGCACTTCTTCGCGGAAGTCAGCAATGGTGTCGCCGATGTTCTCAGCAGCCAGCAGGCTGTTACGCATGTGATAAATCACTTTGCGCTGCTCGTTGGCCACGTCATCGAACTCAAGCAGTTGCTTGCGGATGTCGAAGTTACGACCTTCCACCTTGCGCTGCGCTTTTTCGATGGCGTTGGTCACCATGCGGTGCTCGATGGCCTCACCGGACTGCATGCCCAGCGCCTTCATGAAGTTCTTCACCCGGTCAGAGGCAAAGATGCGCATCAGGCTGTCTTCAAGCGACAGGTAGAAACGGCTGGAACCGGTATCGCCCTGACGACCCGCACGACCTCGCAGCTGGTTATCGATACGACGCGATTCGTGACGCTCGGAGGCAATCACATGCAGGCCGCCCGCTTCGATCACCTGCTGGTGGCGCTTCTGCCAGTCAGCCTTGATCTGTGCGATCTGCTCGGGGGTCGGGTCTTCCAGGTTGGCGACTTCGACTTCCCAGTTGCCGCCCAGCAGGATGTCAGTACCGCGACCAGCCATGTTGGTGGCGATGGTCAGCGCACCTGGACGACCGGCCTGAGCAATGATTTCGGCTTCTTTTTCGTGGAACTTGGCGTTCAGAACCTTGTGTTCGATGCCTTCATTGTTGAGCAGGCGGGACATGTGCTCGGACGTTTCGATGGTCGCCGTACCGACCAGCACCGGACGATTCTCGGCCAGGCAGGCCTTGATGTCAGTCACGATGGCCGCGTACTTCTCTTCCGCCGTCAGATAGACGAGGTCGTTGAAGTCTTTACGCGCCAAAGGCTTGTTCGGCGGAATGACCATCACCGCCAGGGTGTAGATCTGGTGGAATTCGAACGCTTCGGTGTCGGCCGTACCGGTCATGCCGGACAGTTTGTTGTACAGACGGAAGTAGTTCTGGAAGGTGGTCGAGGCCAGGGTCTGGCTTTCAGCCTGAATGTTCAGGTTTTCCTTGGCTTCGATAGCCTGATGCAGACCCTCGGACAAGCGACGACCCGGCATGGTACGACCGGTGTGCTCGTCAACCAGCAGCACCTGACCGTCCTGAACGATGTACTCGACGTTGCGATTGAACAGTTTGTGCGCACGCAGACCGGCATAGACGTGCGTCAACAGGCCCAGGTTATGCGCCGAATACAGGCTCTCGCCTTCGGCCAGCAGGCCGACTTCGGTGAGCATCTCTTCGATGAACTGGTGACCGGCTTCGTTCAGCTCGACCTGACGGGTTTTTTCGTCAACGGTGAAGTGGCCCGGCTTGGTAACTTCGCCTTCCACTTCCTCGATGTGCTGCTCGAGCTTGGGGATCAGGCGGTTGATTTCGGTATACAGCTTGGAGCTGTCTTCGGCCTGACCCGAGATGATCAACGGCGTGCGCGCTTCGTCGATCAGAATCGAGTCGACTTCGTCGATCACGGCGAAGTTGAGTTCGCGCTGGAACTTGTCGTCCATGCTGAACGCCATGTTGTCGCGCAGGTAATCGAAGCCGTATTCGTTATTGGTGCCGTAGGTGATGTCGGCAGCGTAGGCGGCGCGCTTCTCTTCCGGCGGCTGGAATGGCGTGACGATGCCGACGGTCAGACCGAGGAATTCGTACAGCGGGCGCATCCAGTTGGCGTCGCGGCGAGCGAGGTAGTCGTTCACGGTAACCACGTGAACGCCCTTGCCGGACAACGCATTGAGGTACACAGCCAAGGTGCCGACGAGGGTTTTACCTTCACCGGTACGCATTTCTGCGATCTGACCTTCGTGCAGGGTCATGCCGCCGATCAACTGAACGTCGAAGTGGCGCATGCCCATGACACGCTTGCCCGCTTCACGGGCCACCGCGAAGGCTTCAGGCAGCAATTGATCGAGGGTCTCGCCTTTGGCTATGCGGGCCTTGAACTCTTCGGTCTTGGCGCGCAATTGCTCGTCCGAAAGGGCCACCATTTGCTCTTCGAAGGCATTGACGATCTGTACCGTCTTGAGCATGCGTTTGACTTCACGCTCGTTCTTGCTTCCAAAAAGTTTTTTCAACAAAGGCGCAAACATATCGACAGGATCTTCCACACATAGGAATGGAGGGCGGCCCCGTGAGTCGCCCGTGCAGCCCAGATGGCCACATGCGAACGAGCATTCTACCCGGAAACGATGGTGAGGAAAGTGGCGTTATTCCACGATGCTGGCACAGCGCTGTGACGGGGCAGGTTTACAATGGGGCCATTTTCAAGCACTTCAACCCGCAATCCGGGGAAGTTACTCATTGATTTGCATATGAAAGCACGGAAATGCCTTGGAAAGCAGCCGTCAGATTGCTTTCTGTTAAGATGTTCATCTTGTTACCAGGCACTTGCCCATGGCCTTTCGTCCTCTGAATGCCCGCCCACCCGCTGTTTTGCTACGTGAAGCCAAGCCCCTCAAGGCTATCTTCCGTCACGCCGAGCGCCTGAGCCATTTGCAGCGCCTGCTCGAAAGTCAGTTGCAGCCAGCGGCCCGCGAGCATTGTCATGTGGCGTCGTGGCGCGAAGGCACGTTGTTATTGATCGTGACGGACGGTCATTGGGCCACGCGCCTGCGTTATCAGCAGAAGCGTCTGCACCGGCAACTGATTGCGTTTGATGAATTCATCAATCTGACCCGTATTGCCTTCAAGGTGCAGCCACCCGACGCCCCGCGCGGAGCGGCCACGCACACCATCGACCTGTCGACGGTCGCCGCCGAAAACATTCAGGCCACCGCCGAGGGCATCACCGACCCCAAGCTGCGCGCCGCCCTTGAACGGCTGGCCAGCCACGCCAGGGACAAGAAGTAACCGCTGAGCCCTCTCGACCAACAATCTGCCAACGGCCAAACCCCGCGCACACCTGACGCCCGACAAAAAATCCCATAAAAAAAGGCCACCCGAGGGCAGCCTTTAAATAACAAAAGGAAAGAGAGTAAAGCTTGCTTACACGGCCGCGACAGGACGCATGTAAGAAATAGGTGCCGTACTGGCATCCTCGAAGGTCACGACTTCCCAGGCGTCTGTCTGCTCGATCAAGGCGCGCAGGAGACGATTGTTCAGTGCATGCCCCGATTTGAAGCCCCGGAACTCACCGATCAGGCTATTGCCCAGCAGGTAGAGGTCACCGATAGCATCGAGGATTTTGTGTTTGACGAATTCGTCCTCGTAACGCAGGCCGTCTTCGTTCAGTACACCGTCCTTGTCGACCACGATGGCGTTTTCCACACTGCCGCCGAGTGCGAGGTTGTGCTTGCGCAGGTACTCGATATCACTCATGAACCCGAAGGTCCGGGCACGGCTGACTTCCTTCACAAAGGAAGTGCTGGAAAAGTCCACGCTTGCACTCTGGGTGCGGTCACGGAAGACGGGGTGATCGAAATCGATCTCGAAACTGACCTTGAACCCTTCGAAAGGCACGAAAGTAGCGCGTTTACCGCCCTCTTCCACTGTGACTTCACGCAGGATACGGATGAATTTCTTCGGCGCGTCCTGTTCTTCCAGGCCTGCCGATTGAATCAGGAATACGAAAGGGCCTGCGCTGCCGTCCATGATAGGAACTTCGGAGGCAGAGAGCTCGACGTAGGCGTTATCGATGCCAAGGCCAGCCATGGCCGAGAGCAGGTGTTCTACCGTATCAACTTTGACATCACCATTGACCAGAGTGGTCGACAGAGTGGTGTCGCCGACGTTTTCCGCACGCGCAGGGATCTGCACGACGGGGTCAAGGTCAGCTCGGCAAAACACAATGCCGGTATTCACAGGTGCGGGCTTGAGGGTCAGGTAAACCTTCTCCCCGGAGTGCAGGCCTACACCTGTGGCACGGATAATATTTTTCAGGGTGCGTTGTTTTATCATGGCATGGGCCGCTTCAGCGCAAGTTGCGAACTGGTATCAACAAAGGCTGGCGATGATAGCAGACCATGCCTTTGCTGAACACCAATCACCCTAATACCCCTGATACATTTCATCAATCGGCCTGACGACGCAGGAAAGCCGGGATGTCCAGGTAATCAAGGTCATCGTTTGGATTCATCTTCGCCGCAGCTGTTGCGCCTGCGTGTGCCTGGTTGCGCATCACGGTAGGACGGTCCAGATCACGGTAGTTGACCGAAGGAGCTTCCTGACGGGCCGCCTGCTGTGCAGGAGCCTGCTGGGTGGTCTGCAGCGTGTTGTCGATGACCTTGACAGGCTTCTCGATTTTCGCGCCCAGGCCGGTAGCAACCACCGTCACGTGCAACTCGTCACGCATGTCAGGATCGATAACCGTACCGACCTTGACCATCGCGTGCTCGGAAGCGAACGCTTCGATGATGCTGCCCACGTCCGAGTACTCACCCAGAGACAGGTCAGGACCGGCAGTGATGTTGACCAGGATGCCGCGAGCGCCCTGCAGGTTGACGTCTTCGAGCAACGGGTTGCGGATAGCCGCTTCAGTCGCCTCACGCGCACGGTTCGGACCGCTGGCGCAGCCAGTGCCCATCATCGCCATGCCCATTTCGCTCATCACGGTGCGCACGTCGGCGAAGTCGACGTTGATCATGCCCGGACGCTTGATGATGTCGGAGATACCGCGAACGGCGCCGGCCAGTACATCGTCAGCCTTGGCGAAAGCCGACAGCAGGCTGGCGTCCTTACCGAGGATGGTCAGCAGCTTCTCGTTGGGAATGGTGATCAACGAGTCGACGCTTTCGGACAGCATACGGATGCCTTCATCGGCGATCTGCATACGCTTGCGACCTTCGAACGGGAACGGACGAGTCACGACTGCGACCGTCAGAATACCCATTTCCTTGGCCACTTCAGCAATGATCGGTGCTGCACCGGTACCGGTACCGCCGCCCATGCCAGTGGTGATGAAGACCATGTTGGTGCCCTGCAGAACTTCTGCAATGCGCTCGCGATCTTCCAGTGCGGCCTGACGACCGACTTCAGGGTTGGCGCCAGCGCCAAGGCCTTTGGTCACGCCTGTACCCAGTTGCAGAATGGTCCGCGCGCCGATGTTTTTCAGCGCTTGAGCATCCGTGTTGGCGCAGATGAATTCCACGCCTTCGATGTTGCTCTTGACCATGTGATTGACAGCGTTTCCGCCACCACCGCCTACACCGATAACCTTGATAACCGGGCTTTGCGGGACGTTGTCTACGAGTTCGAACATTTTCTCTCTCCTTCCGCTTTCTAGTTAGGTTTGCCTACTGCCTGCCGATACTGCTTTTTGTCGCCCTGAATCTTTGAAATCTGACGCTTAGAAATTGCCCTGCACCCAACGCTTGATCCGCTCAAGCACCGGGGCCTTGGTTTCGTCGCTGTAGCTGCTGTTGCCGACAATCCCGGACAGCGAAATACCGTCCGACTGTTTCTGCAGGCCATACAGCAACAGGCCTACGCCCGTTGAATAGATCGGGTTGCGCACCACATCCGCGAGCCCTTTGACGCTGTGCGGCACGCCCAGGCGCACCGGCATGTGGAAGATTTCCTCGGCCAGTTCCACCGCACCTTCCATTTTCGCCGTACCACCGGTCAGCACGATGCCGGCCGGGATCAGGTCTTCGTAGCCGCTGCGACGCAGTTCGGCCTGGATCAGGGTGAACAGTTCGTCATAACGAGGCTCGACCACTTCGGCCAGGGCCTGACGCGACAGCTCGCGAGGTGGACGGTCGCCCACGCTCGGTACCTTGATGGTTTCGCCGGCGCCGGCCAGTTTGGCCAGAGCGCAGGCATAACGAATCTTGATTTCTTCGGCGTACTGAGTCGGGGTACGCAACGCCATGGCGATGTCGTTGGTGACCTGATCGCCGGCAATCGGGATCACCGCCGTGTGACGAATGGCGCCTTCGGTGAAGATCGCGATGTCGGTCGTGCCGCCACCGATGTCCACCAGGCAGACGCCCAGCTCTTTCTCATCGTCGGTCAGTACCGAATAGGCCGATGCCAGTTGCTCAAGAATGATGTCGTCGACTTCCAGACCGCAGCGACGCACGCACTTCTCTATGTTCTGAGCCGCGTTCACCGCGCAGGTCACGACGTGGACCTTGGCTTCCAGACGCACGCCGGACATGCCCAGGGGTTCACGCACGCCTTCCTGGTTATCGATCACGTAATCCTGAGGCAGGGTATGCAGCACGCGCTGGTCGGCAGGAATAGCCACCGCCTGAGCAGCATCAAGCACGCGCTCAAGGTCCGCAGCGCTGACTTCACGATCACGAATCGCCACGATGCCGTGGGAGTTCAAGCTACGAATGTGGCTGCCTGCAACACCGACGAATGCCGAGTGGATACGGCAACCGGCCATCAACTGCGCTTCTTCGATAGCGCGCTGAATCGACTGCACGGTGGATTCGATATTCACCACCACGCCTTTTTTCAGGCCGCGGGACGGATGGGTACCGATACCCACGATTTCCAGCGAGCCATCGGCCGCGACTTCGCCTACCAGCGCCACCACCTTGGAGGTACCGATATCCAGCCCGACGATCATTTTGCCGCTTTGCACGTTTGCCATGGTCCTGCCTCTTATCAATTCTTCGCGACGGCGGGTTTGTCCGTCGTTGCCGCTGCCTGTTCGCGCCAACCGACCGCAAGGCCGTTGGAGTAACGCAAGTCGACGCGCGCGATATTCGTTATTTGTTCTTTCAGCGTTTTGTCGTAGATCGCGATGAAGCGGCGCATCTTCTCGACAAGGTGGTCGCGTCCAAGCAACAGTTCGATACCCGGGCCAGCACTACCGGCGCCTGTTGTCAGGAACCAGCTGCCGCGCTCGCGCAGTTCCAGGCGCACGATGGAGAAGCCCATTGGCCGCAACATCTGACTCAATACCTGGTACTGCTGCATCACCTGCTGTTGGGCCCGCTGCGGGCCGAACAACTGGGGAAGATGTTCGTAATTGGACAGTTCACGCGGTGTGAAAGCCTGCCCCTGGTTATTCAACAGTGCTTCATCGCCCCAACGGGCAACCGGCAACTGCTCTTCAAGACGAATGACCACCTGATCCGGCCAGACGCGACGCACTTCAGCGTGTGCAATCCACGGCATCTGCTCAAGTTCGGTGCGCATGGCGGCCAGATCGATCTTGAAAAAACTCGACGCCACATAAGGCGCAATTCGTTGCTGCACAGCCTGCTGGCTGATGTAACTCAAATCGCCCTGCACATTGATGCGGGCAATCGGGCGGTCGGCATACGGCAGCAGACGCTGTGCGCCCTCATAAGTACCAAAGCCCAGCACCACCAACAGCACTGGCCAGAACAAACGCTTCAGAAAACTGAAGTTGGCCTTGGGCAGGCGCGCCGACAGAGGCTCTTTGGCCACCATCCGGCTGGCGCCACGCGGCACGGGCTTGTTGCGGCCGGGAGCGGGGGGCTGAGGACGTGCCGACGGGCCGTACATGCCTTAACCTCTCGCCTGAACGCTGTCGGCTAGTATCGCCAACACCAGTTGTTGAAAGTTCAGACCGGCAGCGCGTGCTGCCATCGGCACCAGACTGTGATCGGTCATGCCGGGCACGGTATTGACTTCCAACAGCCAGAACTTGCCCTCTGCGTCCTGCATCACATCCGTGCGCGCCCACCCTGCAATGCCGATGGCGTCGCACGCGCGTGCTGCAAGTTGTTTGAGTTGCTGTTCCTGTGCATCGTCAAGCCCACACGGGATCCGGTACTGAGTATCGGAGGCCAGGTACTTGGCGTCGTAATCATAAAAACTGTGAGGAGTGCCCAGGCCAATGGGAGGCAACACCTGGCCACGCAGAGACGCCACAGTAAACTCAGGACCCTGAATCCACTGTTCGACTAATACTTGCGAATCGTAGGTACTGGCAGCTTTCCAGGCGGCGATCAATTCATCGACGCTGTTCACCTTCGCCATACCGATACTTGAACCTTCATGGGCCGGTTTGACGATCAAAGGGAAGCCCAGTTCCGTGGCCGCGCAAATACAATCGTTCTCGTTTTCCAGAACGGCGTGCAGCGGCGTTGCAGGGCCAAGGCTCTGCCAGACCTGCTTGGTGCGCAACTTGTCCATTGCCAGTGCCGAAGCCAGTACACCGCTGCCGGTGTAAGGGATTTCCAGACATTCCAGCAGCCCTTGCATGGTGCCGTCTTCGCCGCCGCGGCCGTGCAGGACAATAAACGCACGGTCGATTTTTTCGCTGACCAGTCGCTGCAGGAAGTCGTCGCCCACATCGATGCCGAACGCATCCACGCCAGCGTCGAGCAGCGCCTTGAGCACTGCATTCCCCGAGTTCAGGGAGACTTCCCGCTCGGCACTCTTGCCACCGAAGAGCACGGCGACACGGCCGAAGCTTTTCGGCTCAAGTGTCGAGCGCAGGGAAGACCGGGCAACGGCTGTCATTTCAACTTACCTTCGGTCGAAGCCACTTTCGCGCCGACGAACAGCGGGCTATTCAGTAATCGCGGTGCCAGACCAGCAATGTCACCAGCGCCCTGACACAGCAAAATGTCTCCTGCGCGCAGCAGCGGCTTGACCAGCGGCGCCAGCTCGACGCCGCGCTCGATATAGATCGGGTCCAGTTGGCCGCGCTGGCGAATGCTATGGCACAGGTTGCGGCTGTCCGCGCCAGGGACCGGCTCTTCACCGGCCGGGTAGACCTCCATCAACAGCAACACATTGGCTTCAGCAAGCACCTGCACGAAATCGTCGTACAGATCGCGGGTACGACTGAAACGGTGCGGCTGATAAACCATGACCAGACGACGATCCGGCCAGCCGCCACGTACAGCACTGATCACAGCAGCGACTTCACGCGGGTGGTGACCGTAATCGTCGACCAGCATCACGTGGCCGCCTTCGACCGGCAGCTCGCCGTAGACCTGGAAGCGTCGGCCGACGCCCTGAAAGCCCGAAAGCCCTTGAACGATGGCTTCGTCGCTGACGCCTTCGTCAGTCGCGATGGCGATGGTCGCCAGCGAGTTCAGTACGTTGTGGTTGCCGGGCATGTTTACCGACACGTCCAGCGGCTCGCGGTCGCGGCGCAGCACGGTGAAGAACGTCAACATGCCGTCCTGACGCACGTTGATCGCGCGTACGTCAGAATCTTCGCTAAACCCATAAGTCATGGTCGGGCGCTTGACCAACGGCAGAATATCGCGCACCACCGGATCATCAATGCACATCACTGCCAGACCGTAGAACGGCAGGTTGTGCAGGAACTCGACAAAGGTCTTCTTCAGTTTGTTGAAGTCGCCGCCGTAGGTCGCCATATGATCGGCATCGATGTTGGTGACCACCGCGACCAGCGGTTGCAGGTGCAGAAAACTGGCATCGCTTTCGTCGGCTTCGGCAATCAGGTAACGGCTGGTGCCCAGTTGCGCGTTGGTGCCGGCGGCGTTCAGACGGCCACCAATGACGAACGTCGGGTCCAGGCCACCGGCCGCGAACACCGAGGCGATCAGGCTGGTGGTGGTAGTTTTGCCATGCGTACCGGCAACGGCAATGCCGTGGCGATAGCGCATCAGCTCGGCGAGCATCTCGGCACGCGGCACCACTGGAATACGACGCTCCAGAGCGGTAGCGACTTCCGGGTTGGACGTGTTCACGGCGCTGGAAACCACCAGTACATCGGCACCCACGGTGTTCTCGGCGCGATGGCCGACGAAAATCTGCGCACCGAACGACTCAAGGCGTTCGGTCACGGCCGAGCCCTTGAGGTCGGAGCCGGACACTTCGTAACCGAGGTTCAACAGCACCTCGGCAATACCGCACATGCCAACGCCGCCGATACCGACGAAATGGATGCGGCGGATACGGCGCATTTCAGGCTGGGGCATGGCGCGCTGATTCTCAACCATGGGCCACCTCCACACAGACATTGACGACGGTGTTGGTTGCATCAGGCTTGGCCAGGCTGCGTGCAGTACGGGCCATGCTGTTCAATTGTTCGGGTTGCATCAAAACCTCTTTCAGGCGTGCGGCCATCTCGGCGGCGCCAGTTGTCGCTTGCGGCATGACGAAGGCTGCGCCTTCGCGGGCCAGATAGTCGGCGTTACGCGACTGATGGTCATCAATCGCGTGGGGCAGCGGTATCAGCAACGACGGCAGACCGGCGGCGGCCAGTTCGCTGATGGTCAATGCGCCTGCGCGGCAGACCACCAGATCGGCCCAGCTATAGGCTTGGGCCATGTTCTGGATGAAAGGCGCAACCTGCGCCTCGACGCCCACGTTGCGATAGCGCTCGGCAGTGACGGCGTCATGATTCTTGCCCGACTGATGAAACACTTCGGGCTGGATGTCCTGAGGCAGTTGCGCCAGCGCGTCGGGCAACAACTTGTTCAGCGGCTCCGCGCCCAGGCTGCCGCCCAGCACCAGCAGACGCGCCTTGCGGCCGGCCAGCGCCTGACGCGGTGTTTCAAGAAACAGCTCGACACGCACCGGGTTGCCGGTGGTGCGGCGCTTGGCCGAGGCGGCAAATGTATTCGGGAACGCCTCGCACACGCGGCTGGCGAACGACGCCAGACTGCGGTTGGCAGTGCCGGCAACGGCATTCTGCTCGTGGATGATCAACGGTACGCCAGCAAGCCTTGCAGCCAGACCGCCGGGGCCGGTGACATAACCACCAAAGCCGACCACGCAGACCGGTTTCACCTGACGCACAACCTTGCGGGCCTGCATCAGGGCCTTGAGCAGCATGAAAGGCGCCTTGAGCAGCGACAACCGGCCCTTGCCACGTAGACCGGTAACATTGATCAGGTGCAGGGGCAGACCCGCCTGCGGAATCAGCTCGTTTTCAATGCCGCGCGGCGTACCCAGCCAATGGACCTTGTAGCCACGGGCCTGGAATTCGCGAGCGCAGGCCAGTGCCGGGAACACATGCCCGCCGGTCCCGCCAGCCATAATCAGCACATTAGCGTCCATGGGGCGTCTCCTCGGCGAAGTCGCTTTCCTTGAACTCGGCTTCTTCGCTGCCCATGTTGTTGCGCGATTCCCATTCGATGCGCAGCAGCAAGCCAAGGCTTGCGCAGCAGATGACCAGCGAGCTGCCGCCATAACTGAGGAACGGCAGGGTCAGGCCCTTGGTTGGCAGCAGGCCGACGTTCACACCGATATTGATCAGAAACTGACCAATCCACAGAAACGAAAGACCGTAGGCCACATAAGCGCCAAAGAACTGCTTGGCGCGCTCGGCCCACATACCGATGTACATGCCGCGAATGGCGACGAACAGAAACAGCGCAACCGTGATCAGCGAGCCGACCACGCCCAGCTCTTCCGCAAGCACGGAGAACACAAAGTCGGTGTGCGCTTCCGGCAGATAGAACTGCTTTTGCACGCTGTTGCCCAGGCCGACGCCGATCCACTCGCCGCGCCCGAAGGCAATCAGCGCCTGGGTCAATTGATAGCCCGAACCGAACTGGTCGGCCCACGGGTCGGTGAAGTTGGTCAGACGCGCCATCCGGTAAGGCTGGGCCTGAACCAGAACGACAACCGAGGCGACCGCCAGCACGACCATCAGCGAGAAACGGAACAGGCCTACGCCACCGAGAAACAACATGGCCGCTGCCGCGCCCATCATCACCACGGTTGCGCCGAAGTCTGGCTCCATGAGCAGCAGACCGGCCATCGGCAACAGCACGATGAACGGCTTGAAGAAGCCCATCCAGCTCTCGCGAACTTCCTGCTGCTGACGAATCAGGTAGCCCGCCAGGAAGATCACCACAAACACTTTGGCGATCTCCGACGGCTGCACGTTGAACGCGCCGAAGCCGATCCAGCGCATCGACCCGTTCACCTCGCGCCCGATCCCCGGCACCAGCACCAGCAGCAACAGGCCGAACGCGCCGAGCAGCATCAGCCAGCCAAGACGCTGCCAGGTGGCGACCGGGATCATCATGGTCACACCGCACGCGCCCAGACCGATCAGCAGATAGACCAGGTGGCGAGTCATCATGTACAGCGTATTGCCCGACTGCACGGCGGCAACTTCCGACGAAGCAGAAGTAATCATGACCAGACCGAGGCCCAGCAGCGCCAGACAACCGACCAGCATCGGGAAGTCGAGGTCGATACCGCGCCCGCTGATCAGTGGCGATGGATAAGGCTTGATCACACCGAAGATCATGACAAGCACTCCACTGCCTGCGCGAACACACGTCCGCGCTCTTCATAATTCTTGAACATGTCCAGACTGGCGCATGCAGGGGAAAGCAACACGGCATCGCCGCGCTGAGCCAGCTCGGCGCTGCGCTCGGCAGCCGCCTGAACCGTGTCGACACGAATCAGCGGCACGGCATCACCCAGCGCCTGGGCAATCAGCTCGGCATCGCGACCCAGCAACACCGCAGCGCGGCAGTATTTAGCCACGGGGGCACGCAGGCCGCTGAAGTCGGCACCTTTGCCATCGCCACCGGCGATCAACACCAGCTTGCCGCCGATATCCGAGCCCAGGCCTTCGATAGCGGCCAGTGCAGCACCCACGTTGGTGGCCTTGGAATCGTTGTAGTAGTCCACGCCATTGCGCTCACGCAGCCATTGGCAGCGGTGCTCAAGGCCGGTGAACTCACGCAGGCTGGAAAGCATGGCGTCGAACGGCAGGCCCACGGCATGCCCCAGCGCCAGGGCTGCCAGTGCGTTAGCCTGATTGTGTGCGCCGCGAACTTTCAGCTCGCTCACCGGCATCAGGTTCTCGAACTGGAATGCCAGGAATTTTTCGCCGTTCTCTTCACGCAGACCAAAGCCGTGGAAGTCAGGCTTGTTGAGGCCGAACGTCCAGCAAGGCAGGCCTTCGCCGATCAACGGACGGGACAGCGCGTCCTGCCGATTGACCACTACTTGCCGCGCGCCACGGAAAATACGGTGCTTGGCGAGGTGATAGGCCGGCAGACCGGAATAACGGTCCATATGGTCTTCGCTGATGTTCAGCACGGTCGCCACTTCGGCATTGAGCTGATCAGTGGTTTCGAGCTGAAAACTGGACAATTCCATCACGTACAACTCGACATCATCGCTGAGCAGGTCCAGCGCCGGGGTGCCCAGGTTGCCGCCCACAGCAACACGCTTGCCGGCAGCTGCGGCCATCTCGCCGACCAGCGTGGTCACGGTGCTTTTCGCGTTGGAACCGGTAATCGCAATCACCGGTGCCTTGGCGTAACGGGCAAACAGTTCGATGTCGCCGGACAGCTTGGCGCCGCGTGCATGCGCCTGCTGCAAGGCCGGTGTGGCCAGGGCCAGACCAGGGCTGACATAAAGCTCGTCGGCACGGCAGAGGAAGTCCACGTCCAGTTCGCCACACCGCACTTCCACCTGAGGATAGTCACGACGCAAAGTCGCCAGCTCAGGAGGATTTTCCCGCGTGTCGGCCACAGCAAAGGACACGCCCCGGTTCGCCAGGAAGCGAACCAGGGACATGCCACTCTTGCCAAGCCCCACAACAATGCGGAAGCGGTCGGAAACGATCAGGGACACTCGTTCTACCTCAGTTTCAGTGTGGCAAGGCCGATGAGCACCAGAATCACGGTGATGATCCAGAAACGGACGATCACGCGTGGCTCGGGCCAGCCTTTGAGTTCAAAGTGGTGGTGAATCGGCGCCATGCGGAATACGCGGCGGCCGGTCAGTTTGAAAGACGCAACCTGAATGACCACTGAAAGGGTTTCCATCACGAACACGCCGCCCATGATGAACAGGACCATTTCCTGACGCACGATCACGGCCATGGTGCCCAGCGCAGCGCCCAGTGCCAGCGCACCGACGTCGCCCATGAACACCTGAGCCGGATAGGTGTTGAACCAGAGAAACCCGAGCCCCGCACCAATCAGTGCACCCGAGAAGACAATCAGCTCACCCGCCCCCGGCACGTAGGGAATCAGCAGGTATTCCGCGAATTTCACGTTACCCGACAGGTAGCAGAAGATGCCCAGCGCACCGCCGACCATCACCGTCGGCATGATCGCCAGCCCGTCCAGGCCGTCAGTCAGGTTGACTGCGTTGCTGGAACCGACAATCACAAAGTACGTCAGCACGATGAAGCCGATGCCGAGCGGAATGCGCACATCCTTGAGCATCGGCACGATCAATGTGGTTTCGGTCGCCGATGGCGCAGTCGTGTACAGAAAGATTGCCGCGCAAAGGCCGAACACCGACTGCCAGAAATACTTCCAGCGACTCGGCAGACCACGGGAATTCTTTTCAATGACCTTGCGGTAGTCATCAACCCAGCCGATGGCACCGAACAGAAAGGTCACCAGCAACACAACCCAGACGTAACGGTTGCTCAAATCAGCCCAGAGCAAGGTGCTGATACCGATGGACGAGAGGATCAGCGCACCGCCCATGGTCGGCGTACCGGACTTGGACAAGTGCGATTGCGGACCATCGTTACGGACCGACTGGCCGATCTGGCGCATCTGCAGGGTGCGGATCATCCACGGCCCCAGGCACAGCGACAACGTCAGCGCAGTGAGCACGCCAAGGATCCCGCGCAGAGACAGGTACTGAAAGACCGCAAAGCCTTTGTAGAACTGTTGTAAGAACTCGGCCAACAGCAGCAGCATTAATGTTTCTCCAGGCTAGAACCGCACAAGGCAGCCACGACGTTTTCCATCGCAGCGCTACGCGAGCCCTTGATCAGTAAAGTGGTATTGGGGTCTTGCTCGGCGCCCAGCGCCGCAATCAGCTCTGCCTGACTGGCAAAGTGGTAGGCATGTTCACCGAAGGCACTGACGGCGTGTGTCATGAGTGGGCCGACCGCATACAGCGCCGACACCTTGCCAGCGGCATAGGCGCCCACGTCGTGATGCCCCTGCTCGGCCCATTCGCCCAGCTCGCCGATATCGCCCAGCACCAGCACGGTACGGCCGGTAAAACCGGTAAGGATGTCGACGGCAGCGTTGATCGACCCAGGGTTGGCGTTGTAGGTGTCATCGATGACGCGCACACCGTTGCTGGCGATTTGCGCGACAGCGCGACCTTTGACCGGCTGCACGTTGTTCAGGCCGGCAACGATGCCCTCCAGGCTCACGCCCAGTGCGCAGGCGGCAGCGGCAGCGGCCAAGGCGTTGGTCACGTTGTGCGTGCCCAGCAGATTCAGCTGTACCTGCGCGCTGCCGAGCGGGCTGGCCATGGTGAAGCTCGGGCAGCCTCGCGCATCACGGCTCAGCTCGCCGGCATGGAAATCAGCCGCCGCATCAGCCAGCGCGAAGGTCAGAATGTTGCGGTGACCGGCGCGCTTGCGCCAGATCGGGAATGCCTTGTCTTCCAGATTCAACACGGCTGTGCCGCTGGCTTCGACGCCTTCAAGAATCTCGCCCTTGGCCTCGACGATTCGCTCGGGGCCACCAAACTCGCCGACATGGGCGGTTCCGGCATTGGTAATAATGACCACATGCGGCTTGGTCAGACTCACGGTGTAGGCAATCTCGCCGACCCGTGAAGCGCCTAACTCAATGACGGCAGAGGTGTATTCCGGCGCCAGCTCCAGCAGGGTCAGCGGAACGCCCAGTTCGTTATTCAAATTGCCGCGCGTTGCCAATACAGGGCCGCGCGTGCGCAGGATGCTCGCGAGCATTTCCTTGACAGTGGTTTTGCCGCTGGAGCCGGTGACGGCGGCGACAGGCCTGTCGACAAACCCGTTGCGGTTCATCGCACCCAGTTGCGCGAGCGCCTTGCGAGTATCGAGTACCACCAGTTGTGGCAAGGCAGCGCCCTCCACTTCGTGCTCGACCAGGGCACCGACTGCGCCTTTGGCTGCGACCTGGTCGAGGTACTCATGGCCGTCGAAGCGCGGGCCGGTCAGGGCCACGAACAATTGCCCCGGCGCGATGCCACGGCTGTCGGTGCTCACACCGTCAAAGCTGCAATCGCCGCCGACCAGACGCGCGTCGAGCGGTACGGTCAGTTCGCTGAATGTCATCGGCTTAATCATTCTCAGGCCCCCATGCGGCAAGCGCCGTGGCGGCTTCTTCCAGATCGGAAAACGGCTGGCGCTTGCCGTCGATTTCCTGATAGTCCTCGTGGCCTTTGCCCGCCAGCACCACCACGTCATCGACAGTTGCGCTGGCGATCAGCTCGGCAATGGCCTGACCACGACCTTCGATGAAGCGCACTTTGTCGGCCGTTACGAAACCTGGACGAATGTCGTCAAAAATGTTGGTCGGTGCCTCGGAGCGCGGGTTGTCATCAGTAACCCAGACGCCGTCAGCCAGTCTTTCGACAACTTCAGCCATCAACGGGCGTTTGCCGCGATCGCGATCACCGCCGCAGCCGAACAGGCACAACAGGCGGCCTTTGGCGTGCGGACGCAGTGCTTCAAGCACTTTTTCCAGCGCGTCCGGGGTGTGCGCGTAATCCACGACCACCAGAGGCTTGTCGGCGCCGCCCAGACGCTGCATGCGGCCGACCGGCCCTTCGAGTTTGGGCAGTACCTTGAGAATTTCGTCCAGCGCGTAGTCCAGCCCCAGCAGTGCGCCGACCGCTGCCAGCACGTTGCTCAGGTTGAAGCGCCCCAGCAGGCTGCTGCGCAGGAAATGCTCGCCCTGAGGCGTGACCAGTGTGGCGCGCACGCCATCGTCATCAAATTTCGCGTCGCGGCAGTACAGGTAAGCCGAGCTATCCAGCTGGCTGTAGGTGATCAACCGCGATTCTTGCTTGAGGCCAGCCAGTTCGCGACCAAAATCGTCATCCAGATTGATCACCCGGCAGTTCAGATTCGGCCACGCGAACAGCTTGGCCTTGGCTGCCGCGTAAGCTTCCATGGTGCCGTGATAATCCAGGTGATCACGAGACAGATTGGTCAGCACTGCCACGTCGAACGCCAGCGCCGTAGCCCTGCCTTGATCCAGACCGTGGGACGACACTTCCATAGCCACGGCGCGCGCGCCCGCCTTTCTCAGGTCGGTCAGCGCTGCCTGAACGGCAATGGGATCAGGAGTGGTATGACGGCCGCTTTGCAGTGCGCCGTAAAAGCCGGTGCCGAGGGTGCCGACGATGCCGCAGCGTTGACCCAGCGCGTCGAGCGCCTGAGCAACCAGCTGGGTGACGCTGGTCTTGCCGTTGGTGCCGGTGACGCCCACCAGATTCAGGCTGCGGCTCGGGTCGCCGTAGAAGCGACCGGCAACGTCGGACAACTGCGCTGCCAGCCCTTTGACCGGAATCAGCGGCACGTCGGTGATCGGCAGAACCGTTGCACCTTCGACCTCGTAGGCCACCGCTGCTGCGCCGCGCTTGAGTGCGTCGGCAATGTGCGCGCGACCATCGACCTTGATACCCGGCACAGCCAGAAACAGGTCACCTGGACGAACATTGCGGCTGTCGAGTGTCAACTCGCGGATCAAGGGATCGCGGTCGGTATGAGCGAAAATCTTGCTGAGATTAAAGGCCATCAACCACGCCCTCCTTTGGCTGCAGGTGCGACATTGACTTGTTCCGGTGGCGCAAGGTTGTCTGGCGTCACGTTCATCAGACGCAACGTGCCGGACATGACCTTGCTGAACACCGGAGCCGAAACCAGACCGCCGTAGTAACCGCCCTTGCTCGGCTCGTCGATGACCACGACGATGGCGTAACGCGGGTTACTCATGGGGCCGAAACCGGCGAACAGGGAGCGGTAGGAGTTCTCCGCATAACCCTTGGTGCCGATCGACGTCTTACGTGCTGTACCGCTCTTACCGCCGACGTGATAGGACGGCACACGGGCGCGATACACGCCGCGCGGGTCTTCGATCACCTGCTGCAACATACCTTGCAGGGTCTTGGCGGTTTTCTCGGGAATAGCCTGAGTCGACTCGGGCTCTTTGTCTGTTTTCAAAATGGTCAGCGGTACGATCCGGCCATTGTTAGCCAGCGCGCCGTAGGCATGCACCAGTTGCAGGGCCGTTACCGACAGACCGTAGCCATAAGACAGCGTGGCGGTTTCTGCCTTGCGCCATTCGCGGTAGTTAGGCAGGTTGCCGACGCGCTCGCCCGGGAAGCCCAGGCCAGTGTACTGACCGAAGCCGACGCGCTGCATGGCGCGGAAAATAGCTTCGCCGCCTACGTCGAACGCGACTTTACTCATCCCGACGTTACTGGAGTTGATCAGGATGCCGGTCAGGTCGAGCACCGGGCCTTCGGTCTTGGTGACGTCGCGAATCGTGTATTTGCCGATCTGCAGGGTGCCCGGATAAACCTCGACCTTGTCGGTCGGTTTCCAACGGCCGCTGTCCAGCGCTGCGGTCATGGAGATCGGCTTCATGGTCGAACCTGGTTCGAACACGTCAATGATCGCCCGGTTGCGCATGGCGGCTGGCACCATGGTGCGGCGGTTGTTCGGGTTGTAAGTCGGCTGGTTGACCATCGCCAGAACCTCGCCGGTCTTGACGTCCATGATCACCATGCTGCCTGCCTTCGCTTCGTTTTCAACGATGGCGTTACGCAGTTCACGGGTGGCCAGGTATTGCAGGCGCAGGTCAATAGACAAAGCCAAGGTCTTTCCGGCCTTGGCATTCTTGGTCACCTGAACGTCCTTGATCAGCCGGCCGCGCCGGTCCTTGATGACCTGCCGCTTGCCGGGCACTCCGGCAAGCCAGTCGTCATACGCCAGCTCGACACCTTCGCGACCGTGATCATCAAGGTCAGTAAAACCAACCATGTGCGCGGTCACATCACCTGCCGGGTAGAAACGGCGGAATTCTTCGATGCCATAAACGCCGGGGACTTTCAAATCCAGCGCCGCCTGCCCCTGCTCCGGCGTCATGCCGCGAACCAGGTAAATGAACTCCTTGGTGGCCTGCGATTCCAGGCGATCGGTCAGCGCTTTGAGATCCTGACCTGTAGCCGCTGCAAGCATCGGCCACTTGGACTTGTCCTGCTGCATTTCGCGCGGGTTGGCCCACAGCGTGGTAACCGGCGTGCTAACTGCAAGCGGTTCGCCATTACGGTCGGTGATCAGGCCACGGTGAGCCGGAATCGGAATATGCCGAAGGCTGCGCGCGTCACCCTGCTCCTTGAGGAAGGTGTGGTCGATGACCTGCAGATCGACGATGCGCCAGCAAATGGCAAGCACCAGGGAGACCAGAAGACCCACGACTACGCGAAAACGCCAAGGATACAGTGCGCCCTCAAGCTTCATCATGGCGCCACCATCCGCACTTCAGCAGCGCTCGGGATGCGCATTTTCAGCTGTTCGGTGGCCAGTGTTTCGATGCGGCTGTGAGCCGTCCAGGTGCTCTGTTCAAGAATCAAACGACCCCACTCTGCCTGCGCCTTGTCGCGCACGCTCATCTCCGAGTACAGCGAGTTGAGCAGTTGACGGTTCCAATGAGCACTATAGGAAACGCCAATCGCCGACACGAGGACAGCAATGAACAGCAGCAGCATAATGAAACTGCCGCCGGGCAAAGGCTTCAGGAACAGACGGCTCACCTGAGCTTCTCCGCTACGCGCATGACAGCACTGCGCGAGCGCGGGTTGGCCTTTGTTTCGACATCCGATGCGAATTGAGCTTTGCCGTGGATCTTGATTTTCGGCTCGAACGCCTTGTACTGGATCGGCAGGTTGCGCGGCATGTTGTCGGCTTCGCCTTTGGCGAGCTTGCGCATAAACAGCTTGACGATGCGGTCTTCCAGCGAGTGAAAACTGATGACGACCAGACGGCCACCGACTTCCAGAGACTCCATTGCCGCTTCAAGCCCGGCTTCCAGATCGCCCAGTTCGTTGTTGACATGAATACGCAGGCCTTGAAAGGCACGCGTTGCAGGATTCTTGCCTTTTTCCCAGGCCGGGTTGGCGACCTTGAGGACTTCAGCGAGATCGGCAGTGCGCTCGAAAGGCTGGATTTCACGGCGCTGAACGACGGCATTGGCCATGCGTTTGGCAAAGCGCTCTTCGCCGTATTCCTTGAACACGCGGGCGATTTCTTCGGCGGGCGCGCTGGCAATGAATTCGGCAGCGCTGACGCCGCGGGTCGGGTCCATGCGCATGTCCAGAGGGCCGTCATTCATGAAACTGAAACCGCGCTCGGGGTCGTCGAGCTGCGGCGACGACACGCCCAGGTCGAGCAAAATGCCGCTGACCTTGCCCGCCAGGCCAAGCTCCTGAGCTTGCGAGCCCAACTCGGCAAAGCTGCGCTGCACAATGACAAAGCGGCCGTCTTCGGCCGCTAGCGCTTGCCCTGTGGCAATCGCTTGGGGGTCCTTGTCGAAACCCAGCAGCCGACCGTCGGGGCCGAGGTGGTTCAATATGAGACGGCTATGCCCGCCACGTCCGAACGTACCGTCCAGATAGCAGCCATCAGCGCGCACCGCGAGAGCCTCCACGGCTTCTTCGAGCAGCACGGTGATGTGGGTAAAACCGCTATTCATAGTCACAGGATCAGATCACGTAATTCGTCGGGCATCGCGCCAGGTTTTTGAATGGCAGCCAGGTCAGCATCAGCAAGAGCATTCCAGGCGTCCTCGTCCCACAGTTGAAACTTGTTGAGTTGGCCCACCAGCATTACGCGCTTGTCCAGCCTTGCGTATTCGCGCAGGCGAGGCGGCACCAGAAAACGCCCACTGCCGTCCAGTTCCAGATCGACAGCATTACCAATCAACAGCCGTTGCAGACGACGGTTCTCTTCACGGAACGTCGCCAGATCACGAAGTTTTGCTTCTATCAGCTCCCATTCGGACAGCGGATACAGACACAGGCATGGGTCAACAGCATCGATAGTCACGATCATTTGCCCGGCGCTACGCGAATCCAACTCGTCACGGTACCGACTCGGCATAGCGAGACGGCCCTTTGCATCGAGATTGATCGCATTGGCACCACGGAACACAGGCGCATTCTCCGAATATTAGCTTTTTGCGCTGAAAAAACCCACTTCGCGCCACTTTCTGCCACTTGCGCACACTATAGGAACGCGCCCACCACACCGTCAAGGCACGGTCTTAAGGAAAACCCTTACATTTCGGAGATTTAGAAGCGGTATCGAGTACAAAAGGATAATTTCAGGAAGGTTCTGACGGATAAATCCCACGCGACTCAAATCGTTGCGATTCAAAGTTAATGTGATTTATGAGGTTTAAGATTTTTTTGGTATTACGAGAGGGTTTTGCTGCTTGAAACGAGAGGTAGAAAAAAGGTGGAGAGTCGATCTGTAAGCCGGGTTCTGTCGAGGACAGTCATTCCTCTACGACGGCCATCACTGGACGTCTTTAGCAACCTACCCGGTTCCAGCGCGGGCCACGCCTAGGAACCCTATTTGGTCTTGCTCCGAGTGGGGTTTACCTTGCCACGAACTGTTGCCAGACGTGCGGTGCGCTCTTACCGCACCTTTTCACCCTTACCGGCACCGAAGTGCTTAGGCGGTTATTTTCTGTGGCACTTTCCGTAGGCTCGCGCCTCCCAGGTGTTACCTGGCACTCCGCCCTATGGAGCCCGGACTTTCCTCCCCCCCTTGTTGCGGAACAACAAAAGGCAGCGACTGTCCAATCGACTCTCCGCCGACAAGGTTAGCGGCACACGCCATCAAGAACAAGCTTTAATAGCGTGCAAAGCCTGCCCGAGCCTTTGCAATACAGACTTCTCAGCCCTTCTGCTTCTCCAGCGCCACCTGATACAGCAGGTTCTTGCGCACCCCGGTTATCTCGGCAGCCAGCGCTGCGGCACGCTTGAGTGGCATCTCTTCAAGCAGCAGATCCAGAATCCGGCGCGCCTCGGCACCAATAACGTCTTCGTCTTCGGGCTGCGTCCAGCCAGCCACCAGCACCACACACTCGCCACGCTGCTGATTGCTGTCGGCCTCTACAAATGCCCGAAGCTCACCCAAAGGCAGACCCTTGAGGGTTTCGAAAGTTTTGGTTATTTCACGCGCCAGTAACGCATGACGGTCCGCACCGAATACCAGCTCCATGTCCTGCAGGCATTCCAGGATGCGGTGCGGCGCCTCATAGTAGATCAGCGTGCGCGGCTCTTCTTTCACCAACTCAAGCTTTGCCCTGCGCCCCACTGCCTTGGCGGGAAGAAACCCCTCGAAGATAAATCGATCCGAAGGCAGCCCGGCGGCAGACAGCGCTGCGATCAACGCGCACGCACCCGGCACCGGGACAACCGGCACACCGGCAGCACGTGCCTGACGCACCAGGTGATAACCGGGATCGGAAATCAGCGGCGTGCCCGCATCGGAAATCAGAGCGATGTCGTCTCCGGCCAGCAAACGGGTGATGAACCGGCTACCCTCATCGCGTTCGTTATGCTCGTGACAGGCGGCCAGCGGCGTCGATATGCCGAAGTGTTGCATCAGGCGCGCCGAGTGACGGGTATCCTCCGCAGCTATCAATGCGACTTCACGCAATACCTTCAGCGCTCGCACGCTCATATCGTCCAGATTGCCGATAGGGGTCGCAACGACATAAAGCGAGCCCGGAGTGGAATTCGAAACAACCGGAACAGTCAAAACGCAGACCTCTTATGTTAAAGCTGATGTTTGAAAAAACGCATTGTACAGGCTGCGGCCGGGTCAACGGTTCGCGCATCAGGGATGGCAATGAAAAAGGGATAAAAACATGATTACCCGGCACAGCGAAACATCGCGACCCTCTCCAACTGAACGATTTGGCCTGCAGATGACCTTAACGCGACCAATATCACGGCTTTAAACACCTTCGACGTCGCACCCCGGCCAGTGCTTGGGTACAATTCCCCGCTAATTCGCTCGAGTTTCAGGAACATACCAATGATCGCTTGTCTGCGGCTGCTCTCTGCCCTCTGCCTCGCTGCCCTTCTCGCAGCGTGTGCAAGCTCGCCCTCGTCCAGTCTTGGCGAGCTGCCTCGAACCCCTGACGCCAGCATCGAGCAACTGCTTGATCAGGCCGCCAACGCAAAAACACCCGAGCAGGCCGCTACGCTGCGCTTGAGTGCTGCCGACCTGGCCAACCGCCAGAACGATGCAGGGCGCGCTGCGCAGATCCTCGGGCAGGTGCAACTCGATCAACTCAAGCCAGGCCTGCAGGTTTTTGCCAGCACGCTGTCCGCCGAACTGGCGATGGGCCGCAATCAACCCAAGGCAGCGTTGACCGCCCTGAATCACCCAAGCATGCAGCGCCTGGGCGAACTGTCGGTCGAGCAGCAGGTGCGTACCCACATGGTCAAGGCGCGTGCGCTGGAAGCCGATGGTCAGGCGCTGGCAGCGGTTCATGAGCGGGTTTACGCAGGTCCGCTGTTGCAGGGCGCAGATGCAAGCGCCAACAACGATGCGATCTGGACACTGGTTTCCGCCCTTCCGGCCGATCAGTTGCAAAGCACAGCGACCGACGACATGGGCGGCTGGCTGAATCTGGCTCGCTCGATCAAAGGTGCCGGTACGCTTGAGCAACAACAGGCTGCCATCGATAACTGGAAAGCCCAGAACCCGAAACACCCTGCCGCACTGCAATTGCCTACCGCCCTTGCACAACTGCGCGCCCTGACCAGCGAGCCGATCACCAAAATCGCCCTGCTGCTGCCACAGGATGGGCAACTGGCCTCAGTGGCCAAGGCGTTGCGCGACGGCTTCATGGCCGCGCACTTTCAGGCGCAGCAGGCAGGGCAAAATCCCCCTGCCATTCAAGTGTTCGACAGCTCGCGCGTGACCTCGATGGATGAGTTCTACCGTCAGGCCCAGGCTGCTGGCGCACAGCTGGTGGTCGGCCCACTGGAAAAGAATCTCGTCAAACAGCTGAACAGCCGTCAGCAACTGCCGATCACCACCCTGGCACTCAATTACAGCGACACCAGCACCGAAGGCCCTGCGCAGCTGTATCAGTTCGGCCTGGCCGCAGAAGACGAAGCCCGCGAAGTGGCACGTCGCGCCTGGGCAGACGGCAAGCGCAGCGCTGTCGCCATGGTTCCGAAGGGCGAATGGGGCGACCGCGTTCTGGATGCCTTCCGCAAGAGCTGGCAGGCCAAGGGCGGCACGCTGATCGCCGCCGAGCACGTTGATCAACCTGTGGAGCTGGCGCAACAGGTCGCCGACCTGTTCCAGCTGCGTAACAGCGAAGGCCGCGCCCAGCGCCTGCAAAGCACTGCCGGCACCCAGGTCGCCGCCCAGCCAAGCCGTCGCCAGGACATCGACTTCATGTTCCTCGCCGCCACCCCGCAGCAGGCGCAGCAGATCAAGCCGACCATGGTCTTCCAGTACGCTGGCGACGTTCCGGTCTACGCCACCTCGCACCTGTTCACCAACAGCAATGACCATGCGCAGTACATGGACCTCAATGGCGTACGCTTCTGCGAAACCCCTTGGCTGCTGAATGCCGAAGACCCACTTCGCCAGCAGGTCACTGCCCAATGGCCACAGGCCGCCGGCAGCCTCGGCCGACTCTACGCAATGGGCATCGACGCCTATCGCCTGGCGCCACGCCTTGCCCAGCTCAAGGCGATGCCTGACAGCCGCATTGACGGCCTGTCGGGCAGCCTGAGCATCAATCCGGGCCGTCGCGTCGAGCGTCAGTTGCCTTGGGCCGAGTTCGTTGATGGCAAGATCCAGCGCCTGCCGGACACCGCACCTTGATACCACGCAGCACCCGCCAGCAAGCAGGGCGCGAGGCCGAAGCCTTCGCCCTGCAGTTTCTGCAACAACAGGGGCTGCGCCTCATTGAACAGAACTGGTTATGCAAACGCGGCGAGCTTGATCTGGTCATGCTTGACGGCGATACAGTAGTATTCGTCGAAGTTCGCTACCGACGCCATTGCGGATGGGGTGGCGCGGTGGAAAGTGTCGATTTTCGCAAGCAAGGGAAACTCGTCACCGCCGCACAGCTTTTTCTGCAACAGGTATCATGCTGGGCCGATTATCCGTGCCGTTTCGACGTGATCGCCATTGAAGGCAGCCCTGGCAGCTTTGATGGCAGCACCGTACCGCTGAACTGGATCAAAAGCGCTTTTGACAGCTGACCTCGCGCAAGGGCCTTGCAGCCCTGTCGCCGTCATCACCAGCAACAGGCTTGTGCCCTACCGATTTCGCTATTTGTTTTGCCGGCTGCACACCTTGTGTGCCGGATAGCTTCCGGGAGAACCCGGCGCATCCGTCCCGCCGCCGTACGCTCTAATTAAGGTCACATTGATGGACATGCAATCCCGAATTCGCCGGCTGTTCCAGGCCAGCATCGACACCAAGCAACAGGCGATGGAAGTCCTTGCACCCTTTATCGAGCAAGCCAGCCAGGTCATGGTCAATGCCCTGCTCAACGAAGGCAAAATGCTTGCGTGCGGCAACGGCGGATCGGCTGGCGATGCACAGCACTTTTCCTCGGAAATGCTCAATCGCTTCGAGCGCGAACGGCCCAGCCTGCCGGCCATTGCGCTGACTACCGACAGCTCGACGATCACCTCGATTGCCAACGACTACAGCTATAACGAAATCTTCTCCAAACAGATCCGCGCACTGGGCCAACCAGGCGATGTGCTGCTGGCGATTTCCACCAGCGGCAACTCGGCGAATATTATTCAGGCCATCCAGGCCGCACATGATCGCGAAATGATTGTCGTAGCATTGACGGGACGCGACGGTGGCGGCATGGCTTCGCTGCTATTGCCCGAGGACGTGGAGATCCGCGTACCGGCCAACGTCACGGCACGCATACAAGAAGTCCATCTGCTGACGATCCATTGCCTTTGCGATTTGATCGACAGCCAACTGTTCGGGAGTGAAGAATGACCCCTAATCGTCTTAGCCTACTGGTTCTGACACTGTGCCTGAGCGTCACCGGATGCAGTTCTGTGCTGACGGCCGCTCGCGACAAGCCGATCGAAGATGATCGCGGCACCCGCACCTTCGGCAGCAAGATCGATGACTCACTGATCGAAACCAAGGCAGCCGTCAACATCTCCAAGGCCAACCCTGACCTTGCCGACGGCTCGCACATTGTCGTGACCAGCTTCAACGGCATCGTCCTGCTCGCAGGCCAGACGCCACGCGCCGACCTCAAGGCAATCGCCGAACAGGCCGCCGCTTCGGTCCAGCGCGTCAAGAAGGTCAACAACGAGCTGCAGGTCATGGCACCGTCATCCCTGCTGGCGCGTAACAACGATGCCTGGCTGACGACCAAGATCAAAAGCCAGATGATCGCCGACGCGTCGATTCCCGGCTCGCGCATCAAGGTCGTGACCGAGAACGGCATCGTGTTCCTGCTGGGCCTGGTGACTCAGGATGAAGCCAATCGCGCCACCAACCTGGTGCAGAGCGTCTCGGGCGTGCAGAAGATCGTCAAACTGTTCGAATACATCGACTGACGGCCAATGGGCAGACGTAAAAAAGGCGATCCGGGGATCGCCTTTTTTATTGTGCATGTTTTACTTCACGACCTTCAGGCTTGGCCTGCCGCTTGGGCGCGGTGGCTCGCTGTCGGGTGGCGGCGTGTCATCTTCGGTCTCGATCTCTTCACCTTCCTCAAGGGAAGGCTCCAGGTCGAACACCATACCCTGACCATTCTCGCGGGCATAAATGCCCAGGATGGCAGCCACAGGCACGTACAGTGTGTGCGGCACACCGCCGAAGCGGCCTTCAAAGCTGACTGCATCGTTGTCCATGTGCAGATGACGCACTGCGCTTGGCGAAACGTTCAGGACAATCTGCCCATCATTGGCAAAGCCCTGAGGGACCTGCACCGATGGGTATTCCGCATTGACCAGCACATGCGGGGTGCAATCGTTATCGACGATCCACTCATAAAGAGCGCGAACAAGATAAGGGCGACTGGAGTTCATTAACGGCTCCTTAAGCCTTAGCGCATTTCACGTTCGGCGGCAGACAGACTTGCCTGAAAAGCCTCACGCGCAAATTGACGCTCCATATAATCAAGCAACGGCTTGGCAGGCCGCGGCAATTCAATACCCAAAATCGGCAAACGCCAGAGTATTGGGAGTAGACAGCAGTCAACAAGACTTAGCTCGTCGCTCATGAAAAAAGCTTTTTCCGCGAACAACGGCGAAACCCCGGTCAGGCTTTCACGCAGCTCCTTGCGCGCCTGAACACGGGCAGGCTCTTTACTGCGAGTATCCAGAATCAGGTCCACAAGGCCACACCAGTCACGCTGGATCCGATGGATCAGCAGACGGCTGTTGGCACGGGTGACTGGATAGACAGGCAATAAGGGCGGATGCGGATAACGCTCATCCAGGTATTCCATCACCACCGTGGACTCGTACAAGGCCAGGTCGCGATCGACCAGGGTAGGCACGCTGCCATACGGATTGACTTCGATAAGCTGCGGCGGATGACGACCCGCCACAACCTCAATGATCTCGGCGCTGACACCTTTCTCCGCGAGCACGATGCGCACGCGATGGGAATAGTGGTCGGCGGGGTCGGAGTAACAGGCCAACCGGTTGGTCACGCCCATGGCGGTCCTCCTCGCTTGTAAAATTTATCGGACAGACGAACGAACGCACCCTGAGGGGGCACATCCGATAATGAACGCAACAGGACAGGTGTTCGTCGCGGGCGACAAGATAGCTCATTTACGCTTGTAAATTCTGCAATCTTGCGCAAAAAGCCTATAAATCTTGCGAAATGCACCCAAAATGCCTGTCTGAACGACAGCTCAAGCCGTAAAAATGCGCCCATAAAAAAACGCCCAACCCCGTGAGGAGGTGGACGTTCTTTCTGGAACGAAGAGCGAATTAACGCTTCGAGTACTGCGGACGCTTACGCGCTTTACGCAGACCGACTTTCTTACGTTCAACTTCACGAGCATCGCGAGTCACGAAGCCTGCTTTACGCAGAGCGCCGCGCAGCGTCTCGTCGTACTGCATCAGAGCGCGAGTGATACCGTGGCGGATTGCGCCAGCCTGACCACTTACACCGCCACCGATTACGGTGACGTAGATGTCGAACTTTTCAACTGTCTCGGTCAGTTCCAGCGGCTGACGAACTACCATGCGGGCAGTCTCGCGGCCGAAGAAATTGTCCAGGGAGCGGTTGTTGATCGAGATGTTACCAGTACCCGGACGCAGGAAAACGCGTGCGGTTGCGGTCTTGCGACGGCCAGTGCCGTAATTTTGAGTCGCCGACATAATGAACTATTCCGTTAAAACTTCAGTTCTAGGGGCTGCTGAGCAGTATGAGGGTGTACAGCGCCCGCATAGACTTTCAGCTTACGATACATGTCGCGACCCAGCGGGTTCTTAGGCAGCATGCCTTTGACCGCGGTCTCGATCACGCGCTCAGGAGCTTTGGCGATCAGCTTTTCGAAGTTGATCGACTTGATCCCGCCCGGAAAACCGGAGTGTGAGTAGTAGATCTTGTCGGTGGTCTTGGCACCAGTAACGCGGATCTGCTCGGCATTGATCACGACGATGTAGTCGCCGGTGTCAACGTGCGGAGTGTATTCCGGTTTGTGCTTGCCACGCAGACGGCTCGCGATTTCGGTGGCCAGACGACCCAGGGTCTGACCAGCAGCGTCGACGACGAACCAGTCGCGCTTAACTGTTTCCGGTTTAGCAGTAAAAGTTTTCATTCTTTATAGCCTCAGGGGCCGCCCTGAAAATTAGACGGCGGATCTTACTGAATAGTGCGTACTTTGACAAGTCAAAGGCAGCCGGAAACAGACGCTATCGGGGGCTCGGGTCAGCGCGTCCGTTATACGGCAAGATTCTTCGGCAGACGGCGCATCACTTCCACTGCAAAGAGCTGGCGAATTATACAGACTGGGCAAATAACCTCAACCGGATTTTTTGTTCACGTTCTGTTTATTGCCTGCGAGGCATGGATTGGCGGATATTTGCGCGCTTAGCACAAAGCCATCATGCTATCGCTCCGAGCGAACGAGACATGAGGAGGCTGGACACGCCTGACAAAAAATAAGACGATCCAGCCGTTGCTTGACCATTTACCCATATAAGAATAAAGATTATGCCGATCCAACACGCCACTCTTCTGCGCCGCGTCAGCATCCTGACCACCGACAAAATGTTTGCCTCGACCGTCATGCAGGCCAAGGACTTCTTCCATCTGGCCAGTCTGCGCTACAGCAAACAATTGGGTCAGGGCCTGATACCGGCCTTCGAAACGCGCCTGGTCAGCCCGGACGGGCTACCGGTCAGCAGCTTCAGCGACGTCACCCTGCCGGTCGACGGCGCGCTGTGCCAGAGCGATATCATCGTCATTCCTGCCTTCTGGGATGATTTTGAAACCCTGTGCCAGCGCTACCCACAGATCCTCCCCTGGTTGCGCGAGCAACACGCCAATGGCGCCGTGCTCTGCGGCGAGGCCACCGGTGTGTATTGGCTGGCCGAGGCCGGGCTGCTTGATGGCAAGGAAGCCACCACTTACTGGCGATTCTTCACTGCCTTCGCCGAGCGCTATCCCAAGGTGCTGCTCAATCAGGAAAAACACCTGACTGACGCCGATAACGTGTATTGCGCAGGAGGTACGACATCAGCCTGCGACCTCTACATCTACCTGATCGAGCGCTTCTGTGGCGCCAACGTCGCCCAGGCCGTCGCCCGCGACATTCTCTACGAAGTGCGCCGCACGTATGCGCCTGGGCGAATCGGTTTTGGCGGGCAGAAACTGCATCAGGACGTGGTGATTCTGCAGATCCAGCATTGGCTTGAAGAGCACTTCGCCGACAAATTCCGCTTTGAAGACGTCGCCCGAGAGCACGGCATGAGCATTCGCAATTTCATGCGCCGCTTCCAGACCGCAACGGGCGACAAGCCACTGCACTACCTGCAGCGGCTGCGGATCGAAACGGCGAAGGGGTTGCTGTCAGGCACGCGCAAGAGCATCAAGACCATCAGCTACGAAGTCGGCTACGACGACGCCAGCTTCTTCGCCCGCCTCTTCCGCCAGCACACCGAGCTGTCACCCAACCAGTACCGGCAACAGTTCGAGAGCCTCAAGCTGCAAGGGGGGAGCTGAACGGGGTGGGCTACAAGCTACAAGCTACAAGCTTTTGTCTTGCGGCTCGTAGCTTGAAACTTGCAGCTGCTCTACTAGGGCCTATGCGCCCGCGAGAGAAACTCGTGGGATTGCATTTCCAGCAGGCGGCTCAAGGTGCGCTGAAACTCGAACATCAACCGGCCACCGGTGTACAGGTCCTTCAATTCAACCTCGGCCGAGATGATCAGCTTGACGTTGCGATCGTAGAACTCGTCGACCATGTTGATGAAGCGCCGGGCGATGTCGTCGGTGGAGACGTCCATCTGCTCGACGCCGCTGAGCAGCACCGCGTGGAAAATCTTGCCCAGTTCGATGTAATCGTTCTGGCTGCGCGGCCCGTCGCACAGTTCGCGGAAGTCGAACCATGCCACGTCGTCACAGGTACGCAGGGCACGGATCTCGCGATTCTCGATCATCAACACGTCGTTTTCGACGGTTTCTGCGCAATCCGGGGTCAGCGCCTTGAAGCTTTTGCGCATGCTTTCCTGCGCGGCGTCGTTGAGCGGGAAATGGAACAGCTCAGCCTGCTCAAGGTGACGCAGACGATAGTCAACGCCACTGTCGACGTTGACGATGTCGGTGTTCTGCTTGATCAGCGCAATGGCTGGCAGAAAGCGCGCTCGCTGCAGACCGTCCTTGTACAGGCCGTCCGGAACGATGTTGGACGTCGCGACCAGGGTCACGCCATTCTTGAACAGCTCTTCCATCAGCGTGCCGAGGATCATGGCGTCGGTGATGTCGGAAACGAAGAATTCGTCGAAGCAGATGACCCGCGCCTCGTCGGAAAAACGCTTGGCGATGATCGTCAGCGGGTTTCTTTCGCCCTTGAGGGTCTTCATCTCTTCGTGCACGCGCTTCATGAAGCGGTGGAAGTGCGTACGGACCTTGTCCTGGAACGGCAGCGCTTCAAAGAACGTGTCGACCAGATAAGTCTTGCCGCGACCCACACCACCCCAGAAATACAGGCCCTTGACCAGGGTCGGCTCTTTCTTGCCAAACAGCTTGCCGAACAGGCCTGGCTTGCTGTCGTGAGCGGCGACCAGATCCTCATAAAGGCGCTGCAAATGGCGCACAGCGTTTTCCTGCGCGGAATCATGGAAGAAGTCCGGGCGTTTCAGATCAGCTTGATATCGTTCTAGGGGCGTCATAATTCGTTAGCAAGGCAACAAAAACGGGTCGTCACTGTAGCGACGACCCCGGGGATTGGCAATCAGTCCTGTTGAGGAGCGAGTGCCAGCTTGAGGGTCTCGACCGCATTGTCACGCGCAGTGGCATCGGCGAACACCGGGCTGTCGGCTACACACTCGCCGTTCAGCCACAGCGTAAAGCGATCGGCTTCACTGCGCAGATCCAGTTCACCGCCCTGCTGCAACTGCTTGCTGACGATGCCGGCCGCCTTGCCGTCGGCAAAAGTGCGCGACAACAGCAATTGCTCGCCATCGGCGGCCAGCAGGCGGAAACGGAAACTGCCGTCGTCTTCACGGAAGCTGACGAAGCGCGCGCCTTTGGTAGTCTTTTTCTTGCCGGTGTCGGCGTTCTGCACCGCGGTACGGAACGAGCGCAGGCCAACGGCCTCACGCAACTCCTCAAGGAACGGGGTAGCGACGCGACGGGCTTTCTGGGCACCGGCGAGCAGGATGTCTTCCAGATCAGCCGGGCGCTCGATCAGGCTCAGGTACTGCTCACGCGCCTCGCCCAACTGCTCGTCCAGCAAGGTAAACATACGAGTCTTCGCCTCACCCCAGCCAAGGCCCTGCAACAGTTCGGAACGGAACTGTGCACACTGCTCAGGGGTGGAGAACGCCTGATACAGCGTGAACAGATGGGAGTTGTCCGGGTCTTTCGCTTCACCGGGCGCCAGCGAGTCGGTGACGATGCGCGAAATGGCGCTTTTCATGTCTTTGGCGCTGCTGAACAACGGGATGGTGTTGTCATAGCTCTTGGACATCTTGCGCCCGTCGAGCCCCGGCAACGTGGCAACGCTCTCTTCGATCAACGCTTCCGGCATGACAAAGAATTCCCTGCCCTTGCCGAACAGGTGGTTGAAACGCTGACCGATGTCACGGGCCATTTCAACGTGTTGAATCTGATCGCGGCCCACCGGAACCTGATGCGCGTTGAACATCAGAATGTCGGCCGCCATCAGCACCGGGTAGCTGTACAGGCCCATGGTGATACCCGCATCCGGGTCTTCGCAGCTTTCGACGTTTTTGTCGACCGACGCCTTGTAAGCGTGCGCACGGTTGAGCAGGCCCTTGGCCGCAACGCAGGTGAGCAGCCAGGTCAGTTCCGGGATCTCCGGGATGTCCGACTGGCGATAGAACGTCACACGATCGACATCAAGACCGGCTGCCAGCCAGGTCGCGGCGATTTCCAGACGCGAGCGCTGAATGCGCAGCGGGTCATCGCATTTGATCAACGCGTGATAATCGGCCAGAAAGTAGAACGAATCGACGTCACTCTGACGGCTGGCAACGATGGCCGGGCGAATCGCGCCCGCGTAGTTGCCCAGATGGGGAGTGCCGGTGGTCGTGATACCGGTCAGGATACGAGTGGTCATGGCAGGTCGCTTATCTAAAGGATGCAATACGGGCTGCAATCAGTTGGGGAGTCGCGGCAGGAGCAGATCTTTCAGATCAGTCAACTTGCCGTGAAAAAAGTGTCCGCATTCTGCCACTTTCAGCAGCTCATGGGGGCGTTGCAGCGCGGCCGACCATGCATAGACCGTTTCAGGGTCGATGACTTCGTCGGCCTCTGGCTGAATGATCGTCAGCGGGCAGGCGTGTGGCAATACGCTCTGATCCTGGAGACGCGAGGCAGCTGCAGCAATCAGAAACAAATGCGTGAGCTTTTCGCCCTGTGCTTCGAGGCGACCGCCCAGGTTGGCAGCGACATAACCGCCGAACGAAAAACCGAACAGGGTCATCGGCAAATCCGGATGCTGCGCCCGCAGCCATTGGGCAGCGGCCTGGGCATCGTCGATTTCGCCGGGCCCGGCCACCGATGTACCGGCACTGGCACCGACGCCGCGATAATTGAAGCGCAGAGTGATCAAACCCTGGTCGCGTGCGGTACGCTGCAACGTCGAGACGACTTTATTGAGCATCGTGCCACCCTGGATCGGGTTAGGATGGCAGATCAGCGCCACGCCTCTGGCATCCGGCACATCCTGATACAGCGCTTCAAGCTGGCCTTCTGGGCCATCGATAAAAAATGGGGTTTCACGCATGAGCAAAACAGAACTCCGTGACCTCGAAATGGGTCGACTCGTCTAGCTGATTGTCTGCGGCTTGCATATCAACGACACGTCGCGGGTATACAGCGCAGGTTCGAGCCGTTAACGTAAAGCAAAGCCGTTTATAGAGGAAGGACTCGTGGAACACTCGCTCTTAGTCTGGTTGTTGCCGACGCTCGCCCTGGTGGCCGGTGTCGTCATTGGTTTTCTGGTGGCACGTTTGCTGCCCAACACCGTTCCGAACAGCACTCAGCGCCAGCTGGATGACATTCAGGAGCGTTTCGACACCTATCAGAACGAGGTAGTCACTCACTTCAACAGCACGGCTAATCTGGTACAGAAGCTTTCGCAAAGCTATCAGGACGTTCAGGAGCACCTTGCAGAAGGCGCCAACCGTCTGGCACTCGATGACCTGACCCGCCAGCGTCTGCTGGCCGCGCTGCACCCGGAGGCCAATCAGGCACACCGCGACCATCGTGATCGCCTGACCCCGCCGCGCGACACCGAAACACCCAAGGACTACGCCCCCAAGTCGCCTAATACCCCAGGCATGCTCGATGAGCACTACGGCTTGAAAAAGTAAGGTTCACCGCCACACAAAAGCCCGCCGCAGAGAGCATCTGCGGCGGGCTTTTTTTGTGAGCCTAGCCCCCTTTTCGCGAGCAATGCGGATCGCGAAGGGGCCGTTACAGGCTAAACGCTTGCGTACACATCAGATCGCGCCACGACCACGCAACAGATCCAGTACCTGTTTAACGCTTTCTTCCACGCTGAGTGTCTGCGTGTCGATCACCAGATCGGCATTCAGTGGCACGTCATACGGGAAGGACTCACCCGGAATGTTATCGCCATCAGCGGCATACAGGCCTTGCGGGTCACGTTCACGGCAGACCGCTGGAGACGCCTGAACGTAGACGGTCACCAGACGCTCTTTGCCGATCAGCGCTTTGGCGCGTTCACGGCCTTCAGCGTCCGGCGCAACGAAGGCCGCCAGGGTCAGCAGGCCCGCTTCGTTGAACTGACGCGCCACATGCGCAGCACGGCTCCAGTTCTCGGTGCGGCCGGCGCGATCCTGTGGCAAACCCTTGTTCAGGTCATGGCGCAGGTTCTGGCCGTCCAGCACATAAACCGCACGGCCCATGTCGAATAACTTGCGCTCGACCGCGTACGCCAGCGTGCTTTTACCCGCGCCAGACAAGCCGCTGAACAGCACGGTGGCTGGCTGCTGACCGAAACGCTGTGCACGCTCCTCGGTAGAAACGTGAGCCAGCTCACCATGGTGGTGCGAACCGCCGCCCGACACCGGCTTGGCGATGATCATGCCTGCCGCAACAGTGCCATTGGTCAGGCGATCGATAACGATAAACGCTCCCGTAGTGCGGTTGCTGCTGTAGCCATCCAGCGCGATAGGCGCGTCCAGGCTGACTTTGACACGACCGATCTCGTTCAACTGCAACGAGCTGGCTGGGCCTTCTTCCAGCGTGTTCACATCGACCCGATGGGTGATGCTGGCAATCGAGCCCGGCACGTAACTGGTGGCGCGTTTGATGTCGTACTTCTTGCCGGGCAGCATCGGCTCTTCAGCCATCCACACCAGCATGGCGTCGAACGCATCGCTGACCTGAGGAACGTTGTCGGCATGCACCAGCAGATCACCACGGGAGATATCGATCTCGTCTTCCATGGTCAGCGTGACCGCCTGACCCGGCCCGGCCTGCTCGAGCTCGCCTTCGAATGTGACGATGGACTTCACACGGCTGCTCTTGCCCGACGGCAGCACAACGATTTCGTCGCCCTTGTGCACGATGCCGCTGGCCAGCGTGCCGGCAAAACCACGGAAGTTCAGGTTGGGGCGGTTGACGTACTGCACCGGAAAACGCAGGTCCGTGTAATTACGGTCGCTGGCAATTTCGACGGTTTCAAGAATTTCCATCAGCGACTGGCCGGCGTACCAAGGCGAACGCTCGCTCTTGTTCACCACGTTGTCGCCTTTGAGCGCCGACATCGGCACGAACGCCATGGTGGTCGGCTTGAAGGCGATGCCCTCGGCAAACTTCAGATAATCCGCTTTGATCGACTCGAATACGCGCTCGTCGAAGCCGTTGAGGTCCATCTTGTTGATGGCTACAACGATGTGCTTGATACCCAGCAGCGAGGCGATGTAGCTGTGACGACGGGTCTGGGTCTGCACGCCGTAACGCGCATCCACCAGAATGATCGCCAGATCACAGGTCGACGCACCGGTCGCCATGTTGCGGGTGTACTGCTCATGGCCAGGCGTATCGGCAATGATGAACTTGCGCTTGGCCGTGGAGAAATAGCGATAAGCGACATCAATCGTGATGCCCTGCTCCCTCTCGGCCTGCAGGCCGTCCACGAGCAACGCCAGATCGACGTCATCGCCCGTGGTGCCGGACTTTTTCGAGTCACGGGTGATGGCTTCCAGGTGATCTTCGTAGATCATCTTGGAGTCGTGCAGCAAACGCCCGATCAGCGTGCTCTTGCCGTCGTCGACGTTGCCACAGGTAAGAAAGCGCAGCATTTCCTTGCGTTCGTGCTGGCCCAGATAGGCGAGGATGTCCTCGCTGATCAAATCAGATTGATGCGACATGTGACACCCCTTAGAAATAACCCTGACGTTTCTTTTCTTCCATCGAGCCTGCACCGTCGTGGTCGATGACCCGGCCCTGGCGTTCGGAAGTTCGCGTCAGCAGCATTTCCTGAATGATGTCGGTCAGGCTGGTCGCTTCGGACTCGACAGCACCGGTCAGCGGGTAGCAGCCGAGGGTACGGAAACGGACCTTTTTCTTGACGATGCGCGACTTTTCTTCGTCGGTGAGATGCTCGAGGATGCGCTCGTCGTCAATCATGATCAGCGTGCCGTTCTTCTCGATTACGTCGCGCTCGGCGGCGAAATACAGCGGCACGATCGGGATGCCTTCAAGGTAGATGTACTGCCAGATGTCCAGCTCGGTCCAGTTGGACAACGGGAACACGCGGATCGACTCGCCCTTGTTGACGTTGCCGTTATAGACATTCCACAGCTCGGGACGCTGATTTTTCGGGTCCCAGCGGTGTTTGCTGTCGCGGAACGAGTACACGCGTTCCTTGGCCCGGGACTTTTCTTCGTCGCGTCGGGCGCCGCCGAAAGCGGCATCGAAACCATGCTTGTCGAGCGCCTGTTTCAGGCCCTCGGTCTTCATGATGTCGGTGTGTTTGGCGCTGCCGTGGGTGAAAGGGTTGATGCCCTGCGCCACGCCATCGGGGTTGATGTGAGTGATCAGGTCAAGGCCCATTTCCTCGACCATCTGGTCGCGAAAGCGATACATCTCCTGGAATTTCCAGCGGGTATCGACATGCATCACAGGGAATGGCAGTTTGCCGGGGAAGAAAGCCTTGCGCGCCAGGTGCAGCATCACGGCCGAATCCTTGCCGATCGAGTACAGCATCACCGGGTTATCGAACTCGGCGGCGACCTCGCGGATGATGTGGATGCTTTCCGCCTCCAGCTGTTTCAGATGCGTCAGTTTGTCAACCATGGCTACTCACGGATTGCGTTCGTTATGGACCGGGAAAACCCGGGGCGGCCTGCGGGCCGTATTCGAGCCGCGCACTTTAACATGCGTGATATCGCTAATCAGCGATGCCGCTAGATCGAAACGATCTATGCATATGCCTCACTGTTTGGTCATTCAGATCGGGTTGGGGCAATCGATGAAGATATGCTCCAGCGCGAAACGACGAGCCAGGTAATCGCCCAGCGCCTGAACGCCATACCTCTCGGTGGCGTGGTGACCGGCAGCGATGAAGCTGATGTCATTCTCGCGCGCGCTGTGAAAGGTCTGCTCCGACGCCTCGCCACTCAGAAACAGATCGACGCCTTCCAGCACCGCCTGATCGATGTAACCCTGGCCGCCACCGGTGCACCAGCCAACCCGGCGAATCATCTGGCTGCCTTCGATGAGCAAGGGCTCACGCCCCAGAGCGTCCTGCACGCGACGGGCGAAATCCCGCGCGGTCATGGGTTCGGACAACGAGCCGATCAAGCCGACCACACGCGCGTTTTCGGGGTCCAGCGGGCCTTCGACAGTGATGTCCAGTTGACGCGCCAGTTGCACGTTGTTACCCACTTCAGGGTGCACGTCCAGCGGCAGGTGATAGGCAAGCAGGCTGATGTCGTGTTTGAGCAGGGTTTTCAGGCGACGCTGCTTCATGCCGACGACACAGGGGTTTTCGCCCTTCCAGAAATAGCCGTGGTGCACCAGGATCAGATCAGCCTGAGCCTCCACGGCGGCGTCCAGCAATGCCTGGCTGGCGGTCACGCCGCTGACGATGCGCATCACCTGCGGCCGGCCTTCGACCTGCAGCCCGTTGGGGCAATAATCCTGAATACGGGCACTGTTCAGATAGCGGTCGGCTTCTTCGACGAGGGTGCTCAGAGCAACAGCCATAAAAGACTCCTAAATATGCAGTTCAGAGCTGCGTTGTACTCGTATAATGCCCGCCATTATGGCGCACCCGTGGCAAAACTTTCTGCGCCCGCAACCATCAGGACTTGTTAAATGTTCAAGGCACTGCGTTTTTTCGGCTGGCCATTGCTGGCTGGCGTGCTTATCGCCCTGCTGATCATCCAGCGTTATCCGCAGTGGGTTGGCCTGCCGAGCATGGATGTCAATCTGCAACAGGCGCCACAGACGACCAATGTCATGCAGGGCCCCTCTTCCTATGCCGATGCGGTCATTGCCGCAGCGCCAGCGGTGGTCAACCTCTATACCACCAAGATGGTGAACAAGGGCACCAACCCGCTTTTTGAAGACCCGCAGTTCCGGCGCTTCTTTGGCGACAACACGCCTAAACAGAAGCGCATGGAGTCCAGCCTTGGCTCTGGCGTGATGATGAGCCCGGAAGGCTACATCCTGACCAATAACCACGTCACCACTGGCGCGGACCAGATCGTGGTGGCGCTCAAGGACGGCCGCGAAACCATCGCCAGAGTCATTGGCAACGACCCGGAAACCGACCTTGCGGTCTTGAAAATCGATCTGAAAAACCTGCCAGCCATTACCATCGCGCGCTCCGACGGCATTCGTATCGGCGACGTCGCACTGGCCATCGGCAACCCGTTCGGCGTCGGCCAGACCGTGACGATGGGCATCATCAGCGCCACCGGGCGTAACCAGTTGGGCCTGAACACGTATGAAGACTTCATTCAGACCGACGCAGCCATCAACCCCGGCAACTCGGGCGGTGCGCTGGTGGATGCCGCTGGCAATCTGATCGGCATCAATACCGCGATCTTTTCCAAGTCCGGCGGATCTCAAGGCATCGGCTTCGCTATCCCGACCAAGCTGGCGATGGATGTCATGAAGTCGATCATCGAACACGGTCAGGTCATTCGCGGCTGGCTGGGCATCGAGGTTCAACCGTTGACCCCGGAGCTGGCCGAGTCCTTCGGGCTCAAGGATCGTCCAGGCATCGTTGTCGCTGGTATTTTTCGCGATGGGCCAGCGCAGAAAGCCGGGCTGCGACTGGGTGACGTAATTCTTGCCATCAATGGCGAACCTGCGGGTGACGGCCGTCGCTCGATGAACCAGGTGGCGCGCACCAAGCCCAAGGACAAGATTGCAATCGACGTGATGCGCAACGGCAAGGAAATGCGCCTCAGCGCAGAAGTAGGCCTGCGCCCACCGCCTGCACCGACACCTGCCGCAGCGCCCGAGTAATCAGGGCGAACGGCTAACGCTTGATCACGGGCTGGCTTTCAGAAAGCGTCGCTCGTGATCGGGGGTTGGCAGCAGGCAGGAATCATAACGGCCAAATAGCCGGTATCGATTCAATGCGATTCTGTCGTACAGCCAGTCGCGTATAACCGCCGGGAAGAAGCGCAACACCCTCAGCCAGCGCCAAGGCGCAGGAAAATCCGACAGGGCGACAAAGAAGGCCTCGGAGCGAACATAGAGCCGATCCCCAGTGACGGCCGCCATTGTGTCAAAACGATCCAGTGGAAGGCCCGCCCATTCCAGCAGCGCCTGGCCCTCCGGCGATTGCACAGTAGCCAGGCGTATCCGCTGCCTGCGGTCATGGCGAATAATGAATTTTGCCCAGCCGTTGCATAATTTGCAGACGCCATCGAACAGCACCACTGTTTCACCCGCTTTCAGGAAAGGCGCGGGGTTGGGCTGAGGGGTGTTAGATTGCATGGCTTCACTCCTTTTTTTGGCGGGCTTGGCCGGAGTGCCCGGGTCGCTGCAGGTTAGCATGTGACGCCGAGCGCCACAGGGATGCATCTGCGCACGGGAGTGCAGTTCGCGACGCTCTGCGTCGCATAGCGGTTCGGCGTTGTCAGTGCCATCGCGATCGAAAAGCACATCTAAAGCACCGTGCCGCGAGCTACTGGTAAAACACTACGTCACGTCGCATGGAAGATTTGACTATCGTGCCGATGCTCCGCGTCGGCATGCCGTTCCGGACGCTCTGCGTCCTCTTTGTGTTTGCGGCGCTCCGCCTCGCAAAGCGGTTTTGCGATGTCAGTCGGATATGCTCTAGGCTCAGGTCACCTTTTCGCCCCTCGGCGACTCACTTTGAGGGACCAAAGTGAGCAAAGCCCCAGCCCCGTTTCCGGCCCGACTTCGTCGGGTTCCTTCGCCCTGCCACTGATCCGGGGGCCGCCGCAACGGGCCATCCTTGGCCCGGTGCGGCTTGCTCGGCGTCCTGCCTCGCATCCCCCGGATCAGCGACAGAGCTCAGCCGTCACTTACGTCGCACTCTGCGTCGTCAGTGCCATTGCGGAAAAAAGCGCTTTCTTCTATATCCAGTGACTACGGGCAAGGCATTAAATGGTGCAGCAGCAGCACCTGCTTGACGCAAAGCGTCCAGAACGGCATGCCAATTGGCACGATAGTCAGTTAGCCGAGCGCGGAGCGTGGGACGGTAGATGATCCGCGCACCCGCTCCGCTCAGATATCGCTCAACCCTTCCAGCAACGCCTGATGCTGTTCCGGCGTGCCGATGCTGATGCGCAGGAACTGGGCGATGCGTTGCTGCTTGAAGTGTCGGACGATGACGCCCTGTTCGCGCAGTTTCGCGGCCAGGGCGGCGGCGTCGTGTTGCGGGTGGCGGGCGAAGATGAAGTTGGCGGCCGAGGGCAGCACATCAAAGCCTTTGCCCCGCAGTTGCTCGACCAGCGCCTCGCGGCTTTCGATGACTTTGTTGCGCGTTGTCTCGAAGTGCTCGCGGTCTTCAAACGCTGCAGCACCGCCCACGTTGGCCATGCGGTCCAGCGGGTAGGAGTTGAAGCTGTTCTTGACCCGCTCCAGTGCCTCGATCAGGTCAGGGTGCCCGACCGCCAGACCGACGCGCAGGCCGGCCAGCGAGCGCGACTTGGACAAGGTCTGCGTGACCAGCAGGTTCGGGTAACGATCCACCAGGGTGATCGCGGTTTCGCCACCAAAGTCGATATACGCTTCATCGACCACCACCACCGAGTCCGGGCTGGCCTTGATGATCTGCTCGACCGCGTCCAGCCCCAGCAGGCAGCCAGTTGGCGCATTCGGGTTGGGGAAGATGATCCCGGCATTCGGCCTGGCGTAGTCTTCGGCGCGAATCTGGAACTGCTCGTCCAGCGCGACCATTTCATAGTCGATGCCATACAGGCCGCAATAGACCGGATAGAAGCTGTAGCTGATGTCCGGAAACAACAGTGGCGCGTCGTGCTGGAACAACGCGTGAAAGATGTGCGCCAGTACTTCATCGGAGCCGTTACCGAGAAACACCTGGTTGGGCTGCACGTTGTAATAACCGGCAACGGCGTGCTTGAGCAGGTCGCTATTTGGGTCGGGATACAGGCGCAAGTCGTCGGTCAGCGCCGCACGCATGGCCTCGACAGCCTTGGGCGACGGGCCGTAGGGGTTTTCATTGGTATTGAGCTTGACCAGTCTGGTCAGCTTCGGCTGCTCGCCCGGCACATAAGGCACCAGACCACTGACGAAAGGGCTCCAGAATTTGCTCATTATTTGCCTTCCTCAAGGTTGCCAGTTTTCCAGTCAAGATCAGTGATGCGGTATTCGGCGCTGCGGGCGTGGCCGCTCAAGGATTCGCCACGGGCCAGTACCGACGCGGTCTTGCCCAGTTCGGACGCGCCCTCTGGCGAGCAATAGATGATCGACGAACGCTTCTGGAAGTCGTAAACGCCCAATGGCGAGGAAAACCGCGCCGTACCGGAGGTCGGCAATACGTGGTTGGGACCGGCGCAGTAGTCGCCCAGCGCCTCGGAGGTGTGACGACCCATGAAGATCGCGCCGGCGTGACGAATGTGCGGCAGCCAGGCCTCAGGATCGGCGACGGACAACTCGAGGTGCTCGGGCGCAATGCGATTGGCCACTTCGATGGCTTGCGCCATGTCCGCCACCTTGATCAGCGCACCACGGCCATTGATCGATGTTTCGACAATGGCTGCTCGCGCCATGGTCGGCAGCAAACGCGTGATGCTCGCGGCAACCTTGTCGAGGAATTCGGCGTCCGGGCTGACCAGAATGGCTTGAGCATCTTCGTCGTGCTCGGCCTGGGAGAACAGGTCCATGGCGATCCAGTCAGGATCGGTCTGGCCGTCGCACACCACCAGAATCTCGGAAGGCCCGGCAATCATGTCGATGCCGACCTGCCCGAACACATGGCGCTTGGCCGTGGCGACATAGATATTGCCAGGGCCGACGACCTTATCGACCTTCGGTACGCTCTCAGTGCCGTAGGCCAGGGCCGCCACAGCCTGCGCGCCCCCAATGGTGAACACACGGTCAACGCCGGCGATACAGGCTGCCGCCAACACCAGCTCGTTGATTTCGCCACGCGGCGTCGGCACGACCATGACCACCTCGGTCACCCCCGCCACTTTCGCCGGAATGGCATTCATCAACACCGACGACGGGTAAGACGCCTTGCCGCCGGGCACGTACAAGCCGGCTCGATCCAGCGGCGTGACTTTCTGACCCAACACCGTGCCGTCGGCCTCGGTATAGCTCCAGGAGTCCTGCTTCTGCTTCTCGTGGTAGCTGCGCACACGCTCGGCGGCTTTTTCCAGTGCCTGGCGCTGAACCGGCGTAATGCGCGTCAACGCAAGCTCCAGACGTTCGCGGGGAAGGATCAGCTCAGCCATCGAAGCGACCTGCAGGCCGTCGAATTTCTGAGTTAATTCAACAAGTGCTGCGTCGCCACGCTCACGCACGGCCTTGATGATGTCGAGCACGCGCTGGTTGACCGAGTCGTCAGACACACTTTCCCAGCTCAGCAGATGATCCAAATGGCGCGCGAAATCCGGGTCAGCAGCGTCGAGTCGGCGAATTGCAGTGGGCGTGGTCATAGCGGGGGCCTCAATAATTGGCGGATGCTCAGGAGCCTAAAGCTACCAAGCTATCCGCGCAGGCACCTGAGAAATTTGGCTATGACACGGATAGCTGGACGCAACTCATCGTTGCGTGGGGGGATCAACAGCGGTGTCGCGACTCCACTGCCTTGCGCAGGGTGTCGATAAGGGCCTGGATGCGTGCGTGCTGCATCTTCATGGACGCCTTGTTGACCACCAGCCTTGAGCTGATGGTTGCAATCAGTTCCTGTGGCTCCAGACCGTTGGCGCGCAAGGTGTTGCCGGTATCGACCACGTCGATGATCTTGTCTGCCAGGCCAATCAACGGTGCCAGCTCCATGGAGCCGTACAGCTTGATGATATCGACCTGACGACCCTGCTCGGCGTAATAACGCTTGGCAACGTTGACGAACTTGGTGGCCACACGCAGACGGCCCTTGGGCTCGACAGCGCCGATAGCACCTGCGGTCATCAGCCGGCACTTGGCAATCTGCAGGTCGAGAGGCTCATACAGGCCCTGGCCGGTGTACTCCATCAACACATCCTTGCCCGCAACGCCGAGATCGGCTGCGCCATGCTCGACGTACGTCGGCACATCGGTGGCGCGCACGATCAGCAGGCGCACATCGGCCTGGGTCGTAGGAATGATGAGCTTGCGGCTCTTGTCCGGATTCTCGGTCGGCACGATGCCCGCTTCGGCGAGAAGCGGCAGGGTGTCATCAAGAATGCGGCCCTTGGACAGTGCGATGGTCAACATGGGAAACGTAAGTCCTTATCAGGAAACTTTTGTCACGACGCAAGCGGCGCGTGACAACCCTCAGGCCGATTCAGCCTGAAGTGAAACGAATCAGAAACCACACCCGCGACAGAACAGGCGGTCCTGATGCCAGCGGCACCAGGACCACTCGCTACTAGCCCGGAACGCGGCGGATCTTGGCGCCCAGCATTTGCAGCTTCTCTTCGATGCACTCGTAACCACGGTCGATGTGGTAGATGCGGTCGATCAGCGTATCGCCCTGAGCGACCAGCGCCGAAATCACCAGACTGGCCGATGCACGCAGGTCGGTGGCCATGACTGGCGCGCCCTTGAGCACCTCGGTGCCCGTGACGATCGCAGTGTTACCTTCGACCTGGATCTGAGCGCCCATGCGGTGCATTTCATACACGTGCATGAAGCGGTTTTCGAAGATGGTCTCGATGACCGCGCCCGTGCCTTCGGCAATCGCGTTGAGCGAGATGAACTGCGCCTGCATGTCGGTCGGAAACGCAGGATACGGCGCAGTACGCACATTGACGGCCTTGGGACGCTTGCCGTGCATGTTCAGCTCGATCCAGTCTTCACCGGTGGTGACTTCGGCACCGGCTTCCTGAAGCTTGAGCAACACCGCCTCAAGGATGGTCGGATCGGTGTCCTTGACCTTCACACGGCCACCGGTAACGGCGGCAGCGACCAGATAGGTGCCGGTCTCGATGCGGTCAGGCATGACCTTGTAGGTGGCCGACCCCAGACGCTTGACGCCATCAATGGTGATGGTGTCGGTGCCTGCACCGTGGATTTTTGCACCCATGGCGATCAGGAAATTGGCCAGGTCGACAACCTCAGGCTCGCGAGCGGCGTTCTCCAGCACGCTGCGACCGTTTGCCAGGCTGGCGGCCATCATGATGTTTTCAGTACCGGTCACGCTCACGGTATCGAAGAAGAAGTGCGCACCACGCAAGCCGCCTTCAGGCGCCTTGGCTTTGATGTAGCCGCCTTCGACATCGATGATCGCGCCCATAGCTTCAAGGCCACGGATGTGCAGGTCAACCGGACGCGAACCGATGGCACAGCCACCCGGCAGCGCCACTTCGGCCTCGCCGAAACGAGCGACCATCGGGCCCAGTACCAGAATCGACGCACGCATGGTTTTCACCAGTTCGTACGGAGCGATCAGGGTCTTGATGGTGCGCGGGTCGATCTCGACGCTGAGCTTTTCGTCGATCACAGGCTCGATGCCCATACGACCGAACAGCTCGATCATGGTGGTGATGTCGTGCAGGTGTGGCAGGTTCTGAACGGTGACGGGCCCATCGGCCAGCAACGTGGCGGCAAGGATCGGCAGGGCAGAGTTCTTTGCCCCGGAAATGCGAATTTCGCCATCAAGACGAACGCCGCCGGTAATAATCAATTTATCCATTAGAGTCTCGACACCAATTGGCTCAGGTACGCTCGGCCCAGGCAGCGCGGCTGAAAAATTTCATGGTCACCGCGTGGATGCTGCCATCGGCGATCCAGGGGTTCAGATGGGTATAAATCTGCTGCTGACGCTTGACCGGGCTCAGGCCCGCCAACTCGTCGCTGATAATGTTCAGTTGGAAGTTGCAGCCTTCGCCTTCAACTTCCACCTTGATTTGCGGCAGCTTTCCTTCAAGGAAGCTCTTAACTTCTACAGCCTGCATGCTTAACCTCGATCGGCGCTGAACGCGCGCGGGTCGGCCATCATACAAAAAAGCCCATGTTATGCGAAGCCCGACGAGCGGGTCCCGGATAAAGGGCTTTCTCGGTGATGCCTTTTAATGAATGCCCAGCAGCTCGGTCACACCTGAAACACGGGCTATCTGGCGCATGTCTTCGGGCAATGACTGCACGGTGATCGACTTTCCTGCATCGCGAGCATCACGCATGAACGCCAGCAGCAGTGCCAGGCCCACGCTGCTGGACTTCTCGACACCGGAACAATCAAGCGTCAGCTCGGACAGATCGCCGGATTTGATCAGTGCCGCCCCCTGCTTGCGCAGGTGCGGCCCGGTGCGGTAATCCAGCACGCCAGTCAGCTTGAGCTCACCTGGCCCGACAAGACGGACGGCAGACTCACTCATTGCGCAGGCTTCTGCGCAGCTTCGACGGTGGACTTGGTCTTGGCGACCTCGCCAGCCCAGTTGTTGATCGTGGTGTCGAGGTTGTTACCGTTACGCTGCATTGCATCGGCGAACTGGTCTCGGAACAGTTTGCCGATGTTGATGCCATTGATGACAACGTTACGCACTTTCCACTCGTCGTTCAGCTTAACCAGCGTGTAGGAGACCGGATACACCGCGCCGTTACTGCCCTTGACCTGCATGTCAACGCTGGTCCGGTCATCGCCTTCGTCCTTGGCAGGCGCTACGGTGATGCCCTGGTTGTTGAACTCGAGCAACGCGTTGCCGTAGAACTGCATCAGGCTGCGTTTGAAGTTTTCTTCAAAACGCTTCACCTGCTCAGGCGTTGCCTTGCGGGAGTACTTGACGGTCATGATGCTTTTGGAAATGCCGTCCGCATCCACGACAGGGCCGACAATGCGATTCAGCGCATCGTAGAACGCGCTTGGATTGGACTTGTATTGCTCACGGTTGGTCGCCAGATCGCTCAGCAATTCCTTGGTGGTGCGTTCCACCAGGTCATGAGCCGAAGGGGTCGCCGCCGCGTTGGCCAGCATCGGCAGGGTGGCTAGCAGTATCAGCAGACCACGACGCAGGATAGAGATCATTTAAAGCTCCTTACTAGGCTTGACTTGGCTTACTTGGCGTCTTTGCTGACGGTATTGAGCAGGAATTTCCCGATCAGGTCTTCCAGCACCAGCGACGACTGCGTGTCATGAATGGTCCCGCCATCCTTGAGCAGCTTGTCATCGCCACCGACGCTCAGACCGATGTATTTTTCGCCCAGCAGGCCAGCGGTCAGAATCGACGCGGTGGAGTCGGAAGGCAGGTTGTCGACCTTCTTCTGGATTTCCAGGGTGACACGGCCGGTGAAGGTGTCGCGGTCCAGATCGATCGCAGTCACCTTGCCGACGGTGACACCCGCCATGCTGACCTTGGCTCTGACAGTCAAACCGGCAATATTGTCGAAGTAGGCATAAAGTTTATAGGTGTCGGTGCTCGCGCTTGTGCTCAGACCACTGACTCGCAGGGCCAGCAGGAGCAGAGCCAGTATCCCGGCAAGCAGGAAAAGGCCGACTCCGGTTTCGATGGCACGGTTTTGCATCAGAAATCTCCAAACATCAAGGCGGTCAAAATAAAGTCCAGTCCCAGCACGGCCAACGAGGCGTAGACGACGGTTTTGGTCGTCGCGCGACTGATCCCCTCGGAAGTAGGATCGCAATCGTAACCCTGAAAAACGGCAATCCATGTCACCACGAAGGCAAATACGACGCTTTTGATCACCCCATTGAGCACATCGTTCGTGAAAGAAACGCTGTTTTGCATGTTCGACCAAAAAGAACCGTCATAGACGCCCAGCCAATCGATTGCTACCCAGGACGCGCCCCAGATACCCACCACGCTGAAAATCATCGCCAGAATCGGCAGCGAGATAAAACCTGCCCACAGGCGCGGCGCAACGATGTACTTGAGTGGATCGACACCGATCATCTCAAGGCTCGACAACTGCTCGGTGGACTTCATGTTGCCGATCTCGGCGGACAGCGCAGAACCTGCGCGGCCGGCGAACAGCAAGGCGGTGACCACCGGCCCCAGTTCACGCAGCAGGGTCAGGGCGACCATCTGGCCGACCGCCTGCTCGGAGCCGTATTTGGCCAGAATGCTGAAGCCTTGCAGCGCCAGCACCATGCCGATGAACATGCCGGACACCACAATGATGACCAGCGACATCACACCGACTGAATAAAGCTGCTTGACCAGCAACTGAAAGCTGCTGCCCGCACCGCCGCGCCCCAGCAGGGCGTGCACCAGAAACAGACCGGAGCGGCCCAGTACAGCGACGATATCAATGGCCGAACGCCCCAGCAGGCGAACCCGGTCCATCAGTGACTTGTTGCGCATCAGCGCTTCCCCAAAAGATCTTCGCGAAAATCCGGCGCCGGATAATGGAACGGCACAGGGCCATCAGGTTCGCCGGTCATGAATTGACGAATACGTGGGTTGTCCGAGGACATCAGTTCCTCAGGCGTGCCCTGCCCCAGCACCTGCCCGTCGCCCACGACATAGAGATAGTCGGCAATGCTCGCTGTCTCGCTGAGATCATGGGACACGACGATACTGGTGATACCCAGCGCATCGTTGAGCAGGCGGATCAGGCGTACCAGCACGCCCATGGCGATCGGGTCCTGCCCCACAAAGGGCTCGTCATACATGAGGATCTGTGGGTCGAGAGCAATTGCACGGGCTAGTGCGACGCGGCGCTTCATGCCACCCGACAGTTCGTCCGGCATCAGCTCGACCGCACCGCGCAGGCCTACCGCCTGAAGCTTGAGCAGCACGATGTCACGGATCATTTCTTCCGGCAGCTCGGTGTGCACGCGCAACGGAAAGGCGACGTTTTCGAAAACGTCCAGATCGGTGAACAGCGCCCCGCTCTGGAACAACACGCCCATCTGCTTGCGCGCGTCGAACAGATCACTGCGCGACAGCTCCGGCAGATTCTGGCCGTTGACCAGCACCTGCCCTTCGCTCGGGCGCAACTGAGCGCCCATCAGGCGCAGCAAGGTAGTCTTGCCACAGCCCGACGGCCCCATGATCCCGGTGACCTTGCCCCGCGGAATACGAATATCGACGTTATTAAAAATGCTGCGCGTACCGCGTTTGAAAGACACACCTTTCAACTCGACCGCATAGGCGTCATCAGGACTCATCTAAACTCCTTGCGATACAGCCTCCGCCCTTGGCCGCCGGTTGGTGGCGGCAGACTGGCTGTCCAGGCGGACCGAACAGGCCGCGAACTATATCACCGCAACCCCCCGTCCCCAAGAAGAGAACCGAGCGGTTCAGGTATTCGCTGAATTATTCTGTACCACAATGTTATGGCCACAGGCTTCGATACAGACTCGCAAGAACGTAGGAAATTCGTTTAAAAACCACACAATGACGATCAGACGTGAGGGAATCGTTCATTACCGCTATAATCGCCGCCTTTCAGCAGGCTGACCCTTTCCAGACATGAACCAATCCAGTGACCTGATCCAATCGGCGCAACGCACCATTCGTCTCGAGATCGAAGCCATACAAGGCTTGCTCGAACGTCTTGACGGGGATTTCGTGCGCGCGTGCGAAATGATCCTCGCCAGCAAAGGTCGGGTTGTGGTGGTCGGCATGGGCAAGTCCGGGCACGTGGGCAAAAAAATCGCCGCAACACTGGCGAGCACCGGCACCACGTCTTTTTTTGTCCACCCGGCCGAAGCCAGCCACGGTGACATGGGCATGATTACCCGTGACGACATCATCCTGGCCCTGTCCAACTCCGGCAGCACCCACGAAATTGTCACGCTGCTGCCGCTGATCAAGCGTCTGGGCATCAAGATGATCAGCCTGACCGGCGACCCCGAGTCAATTTTGGCCAGGGCCGCGGACATCAACCTCAATGCCCATGTCGTGCACGAAGCCTGCCCGCTCAATCTGGCACCGACGTCGTCAACCACCGCTGCATTGGTCATGGGCGATGCCCTGGCCGTGGCGCTGCTCGATGCACGGGGCTTCACTGCCGAAGATTTTGCATTTTCCCATCCGGGCGGTGCGCTAGGCCGGCGCCTGCTGCTCAAGGTCGAGAACGTCATGCACTCCGGTGACGCCCTGCCCAGCGTTCAGCGCGGCACCCTGCTACGGGACGCGCTGCTGGAAATGACCCGTAAGGGCCTGGGCATGACTGCAATTCTTGAAGCCGACGGCACGCTCGCCGGCATATTCACCGACGGCGACTTGCGCAGAACACTGGATCGCCCGGTCGATATCCGCCAGACCACCATTGATGAAGTCATGACCCTCCACGGCAAGACGGCGCACGCAGACATGCTTGCCGCCCAGGCGCTGAAAATCATGGAGGACAACAAGATCAGCGCTCTGGTCGTCGTGGACCAGAACGACAAGCCGGTGGGCGCATTCAACCTGCAAGACCTTTTGCGCGCAGGTGTCATGTGATGGAAACCGAAACAATGACTCAGGACCTCATGCAGCGCGGCAAAGCTATCAAGCTGGCCGTTTTCGACGTCGACGGCGTACTGACTGACGGCCGTCTTTATTTCATGGAAGATGGCAGCGAGATCAAGACATTCAATACGCTCGACGGCCAAGGCATAAAAATGCTGATAGCCTCGGGCGTGACTACTGCCATTATCAGTGGCCGCAAGACGTCAATCGTCGAGCGCCGGGCAAAGAGCCTGGGCATCGCGCACCTGTTTCAGGGTCGCGAAGATAAACTGGTCGTACTGGATCAATTGCTGGCAGAGTTGAAACTCGATTACGAACAAGTCGCCTATCTGGGCGACGATCTGCCAGACTTGCCCGTCATTCGGCGTGTCGGCCTGGGCATGGCGGTTGCCAATGCAGCAAGCTTTGTACGCGAGCATGCACACGGAATAACCAGAGCGCGAGGCGGCGAAGGCGCTGCACGCGAGTTCTGCGAACTGATTCTGAGTGCGCAAGGCAACCTTGAAGCGGCTCACTCCGCCTATTTATAGAAGCCATTATGTTCACTAAAAAAATTCGGAAGTTCCTGCTTTTCGGGGTACTGGCGGTGCTGCTGGCGGCCGTCGGCTATTGGAACATCAGCCCGGAAAGTTTTATGGATAGACCCATTTCATCCGTTGACGACACGGTCATCGACTACTATGCGATCAACACGCGCAGCGTGCAGTATCTGCCGGACGGCACACTTCAGTACGACATGACTGCCGATAAGGTAGAGCATGTGATGGCCACAGACGTGAGCCTGCTGACCACCCCCAACCTGCACATGTACCGTGGCGGCGAGTTCCCCTGGCACGTGACAAGCAAAAGAGGCGAAGTTTCGTCTGCGGGTGACCAGGTTGAGCTGATCGACGATGTTCGCGTCGAACGCACCGATGAGAAACAACGCACAACTATCATTACCAGCAGCCGCATGACTGTATTCCCGCAGAAGGAATATGCGCAGACCGACCAAGACGTTAGAATCGACGGCGCGGGCGGTGTCACTACGGCCAAGGGAATGAAAGCGTATTTGAAAGACAGCAGGATGGACCTGCTGTCCAACGTAAGAGGACAGTATGAGGCTCGTTAAAACTCTTCCTTTATTGCTCGGCCTGAGCGCGGCACTGGGAAGCGCGAGCGCCTGGTCCCTGCCAAATGACCGTGATCAGCCGATCCACATCCAGTCTGACGATGCTCAGCTCGATGACAAGAAAGGCGTGGCGACCTACAAAGGTAACGTCATCATCACCCAGGGCTCGATGAAAATCACCGGCAACACCGTGACGATCACTCGTAATGCCCAGGGCGAAGTCGATGTGTTTACCTCGGTCGGCAACCTGGCCTACTACGAGCAGAAGCCTGCCGTGGACAAACCGATCGTGCAGGCATACGCCATCACCATTCAGTATTACGCCGGGCAGGACCGTATTGTCCTGATCGACAAGGCCAAGGTCGTCAATGACGGCAACACGTCAGAAGGCGAGAAAATCGTCTATGACACCGTCAGGCAGGTCGTCAGCGCCGGCCGGGCCAATGGCGGCGCCAAGGTGACCACACCACGTCCGCGTATCGACATGGTCATCCAGCCGAAAAAGAAAACCGATCAACCGCAGAAGGCCCCGTAAATGGCAACGCTCAAAGCCCAGCATCTGGCTAAAAGCTACAAGAGCCGACAGGTCGTACGCGATGTGAGTATCTCCATCGACAGCGGCCAGATCGTCGGCTTGCTGGGCCCCAACGGCGCCGGCAAGACCACGTGCTTCTACATGATCGTGGGTCTGGTCCAGGCTGATCAGGGTCGCGTGCTGATTGACGATCTGGACATCAGCCACCAGCCCATGCACGGCCGCGCACGCGCCGGTATTGGCTATCTGCCGCAGGAAGCCTCGATCTTCCGCAAGCTGTCGGTGTCCGACAACATCATGGCGATTCTCGAAACCCGCAAGGAACTCGACGCCGGGGCTCGCCGCAAGGAGCTGGAAAGTCTCCTGCAGGAGTTTCACATCACCCACATTCGCGACAACCTGGGCATGAGCCTGTCGGGTGGTGAGCGTCGCCGTGTGGAGATTGCCCGTGCGCTGGCCACGTCGCCCAAGTTCATCCTGCTGGACGAACCGTTCGCAGGCGTCGACCCGATTTCGGTGGGTGATATCAAGCAGATCATTCACCATCTCAAGGCCAAGGGTATCGGCGTACTGATCACAGACCACAACGTCCGTGAAACGCTGGACATCTGCGAAACCGCCTACATCGTCAACGATGGGCAACTGATCGCAGAAGGCGACTCCGAGACCATTCTGGCGAATCAACTGGTGAAAGAGGTCTACCTCGGTCACGAATTCCGCCTTTAATCGGCTGCCCTTTGCGCTTCGCGGCCGATTGATGCCCATGCAGTGTGTTGACAATATTTTATTTGTCATACCACTCTAGGCAAAGGCACAGGTTTCAGGCATATAATTTGCTTAAGTTGGCGCCCCGGCGCCTGTAGTAGATGGCGCGTGCGCGCCGGCGAATAAGGTGTTTAGCCCCTGCCATGAAACCATCGCTAGTCTTGAGAATGGGCCAGCAGCTGACGATGACACCGCAGCTGCAACAGGCAATCCGCTTACTTCAGCTTTCCACTCTGGACCTCCAGCAGGAGATTCAGGAGGCGCTGGAGTCAAACCCTATGCTGGAACGGCAGGAAGAAGGCGACGACTTCGACAACTCCGACCCGCTTGCCGACAACATCGAACAAAAGCCCAACCCCGACGTTCAGGAACCGACCTACCAGGAATCCGCGCCTACCGTGGACAACCTCGAGGACGGCGAATGGAGCGAGCGCATTCCCAATGAACTGCCGGTCGATACTGCCTGGGAAGATGTCTACCAGACCAGCGCCAGCAGCCTGCCCAGCAACGATGATGACGAGTGGGACTTCACCACCCGTACTTCGGCCGGCGAAAGCCTGCAAAGCCACCTGCTGTGGCAACTGAACGTCGCACCGATGTCCGACAAGGATCGCCTGGTCGCCGTCACGCTGATCGACTGCATCAACAATCAGGGCTATCTGGACGAGACGCTTGAAGAGATTCTCGAGTCTTTCGACCCGGAACTGGACATAGAACTCGACGAAATCGAAGCCGTACTGCACCGCATCCAGCAGTTTGAACCTGCGGGCATCGGCGCGCGCAATCTCAGTGAATGCCTGCTGCTGCAATTGCGCCAGTTGCCGGCGAAGACGCCTTGGCTGACAGAAGCGCAGCGACTGGTCACCGACTATATCGACCTGCTGGGCAGCCGTGACTATGGCCAGTTGATGCGCCGCATGAAGCTCAAGGAAGACGAGCTGCGTCAGGTCATCGAGCTGGTCCAGAGCCTCAACCCGCGCCCGGGTTCGCAAATCGAATCCACAGAAGCCGAATATGTCATCCCTGATGTGATCGTGCGCAAGGACAACGAGCGCTGGCTGGTCGAGCTCAATCAGGAGTCGGTACCGCGTCTGCGCGTCAACCCGCAATACGCAGGCTTCGTGCGTCGCGCCGATACCAGCGCCGACAACACCTTCATGCGCAACCAGTTGCAGGAAGCCCGCTGGTTCATCAAGAGCCTGCAGAGCCGCAACGAAACGCTGATGAAGGTCGCCACGCAGATCGTAGAGCATCAGCGCGGTTTCCTCGAGTACGGCGACGAGGCCATGAAGCCGCTCGTCCTGCACGATATCGCCGAAGCGGTAGGCATGCACGAGTCGACGATCTCGCGGGTGACCACGCAGAAATTCATGCACACCCCACGCGGTATTTACGAGCTGAAATACTTCTTCTCGAGCCACGTGAGCACCTCCGAGGGCGGCGAATGCTCGTCCACGGCAATTCGCGCAATCATCAAAAAACTGGTGGCTGCGGAAAATCAGAAAAAGCCGTTGAGTGATAGCAAGATCGCTGGTTTACTGGAGGCACAAGGCATTCAAGTAGCCCGTCGCACAGTCGCCAAGTACCGCGAGTCACTCGGGATAGCGCCTTCCAGTGAGCGTAAGCGATTGATGTGATGCAGGCCGAGCCAAAGCGTCCCAGCGGCAGGCACCACGCCTGCCTCTTATGCACTGGCAAAGGAGAAAACTGTATGCAAGTCAACATCAGTGGACACCAACTGGAAGTGACCAAACCCCTTCGCGAATACGTTGAGCTCAAGCTCAAGAAGCTCGAGGGGCACTTTGACAAGATTACAAACGTGCAGGTCACGATGGCGGTCGAAAAGCTCAAGCAGAAGATCGAAGCCACGCTGCATATCCACGGTGGGGAGGTAGTTGCCAATGCTGAACATGACGACATGTATGCTGCCATCGACCTGCTCACTGACAAGCTCGACAGACAATTGCTCAAGCATAAGGAAAAGCAGCAAAGCATCCTCAAAGGTGCGGCCGCTCGCTAACGCCCATTTAAATGATCCTAATTGAAAATATCCTGACCCCCGGCCGTTCGCTCGTGAACGTGCCGGGAGGCAGCAAAAAGCGTGTACTCGAAGAAATCGCCAACCTGATCGGTCGTGAAGTACAGGGCATGGATTCGGACACGGTGTTTACAAGCCTCGTTGCCCGCGAAAAGCTGGGATCGACCGGTTTCGGCAACGGTATTGCCATCCCTCATTGCCGCCTCCCCGGCTGTGACGAACCCGTCAGTGCGGTCATTCACCTCGCCAACCCTATCGACTTCGATGCTATCGATGGCGCACCAGTGGACCTGCTTTTCGTGTTGCTGGTCCCGCAAGCCGCCACCGATGCACACCTGGAGCTGCTGCGCCAGATCGCCAGCATGCTTGACCGCGCCGATGTGCGTGAACGCCTACGCAGTGCCAAAAGCGGTGAAGCGCTTTATCAAGTGGTGCTGGACGTGCAGAACGGCCACTGACCATGCGCATGATCATCGTCAGCGGCCGCTCCGGCTCAGGCAAGAGTACGGCGCTCGATGTGCTGGAAGACAACGGTTTCTATTGCGTCGACAACCTGCCAGCCGGCCTGCTGCCGGAACTGGCCGAGCGCGCGCTGATCAACACCGAACTGGCTGAACCGCTGCTGGCAGTTTCCATCGATGCACGCAATCTGCCCAGCCACCTCACACGCTTCCCGCAGATGCTGGATGAAGTGCGCTCACGCAATATCCAATGCGACGTGCTTTACCTGGACGCCGACGAAGCCACCCTGCTCAAGCGTTTCTCGGAAACCCGACGTCGCCACCCGCTGAGCACAGCGGACCGCTCGCTGGCTGAGGCGATACGGGACGAGACCACCCTGCTCGGCCCGATCATCGACCTGGCCGATCTGAAAATCAACACCACTCACCTGAACCTGTACCAGCTGCGTGACGCTCTGAAACTGCGCCTGCTGAACAAGCCCGAGCCGGGTACGGCTTTCCTGATCGAGTCGTTCGGCTTCAAGCGTGGCATGCCTGTCGATGCAGACCTGGTATTTGACGTGCGTTGCCTGCCCAACCCTTATTGGAAGCCTGAGCTGCGCGACCATTCGGGCCTGGAACAACCGGTTATCGACTACCTGTCCGCGCAGGCCGATGTAGAAGAGATGTTCCAGGATATCTTCTCCTACCTCAATAAATGGCTGCCGCGCTTTGCAGCCAGCAACCGCTCTTACGTTACCATTGCCATCGGTTGCACCGGCGGGCATCACCGCTCCGTCTACCTGACCGAACGGCTTGGCCAGGTCTTGCAACAATCACTCAAGAACGTTCAGGTCCGCCACCGCGACCTTAGCTGAAAGGATTTACACTGCGATGCCCGTTCGTCAAATCACCATCATCAACAAACTGGGCCTGCACGCCCGCGCCGCCGCCAAATTCGTAGGCGTCGCCGGCAAGTTCCCTTGCAAAATCAGGGTCGGCCGCACGCCAGACAGCATGGTCGACGGCAAAAGCATCATGGCTGTGATGATGCTGGCCGCAGGCAAAGGTACCGACATCCACCTGCACACCGAAGGCGAATTCGAACAGGAAGCGCTGGACGGGCTGGTTGAGCTGATTGATAACAAGTTTGATGAGGGCGAGTAAGCCCACCCCACCCGTCACCAGTGCATTCGCAGCCAGCTCAAACCATGAGCGACCAGTAACGCCATACCCGCCATCAGCAGCACGGTGCCGACTGCCTGACGCAACAACCGCACTCGGCCGATGGCGAATATTCCTGAGCGCATAAACTGCCTTGGGTCAGGTTACAGAAGTCAGGCCAGAGCAGCCTGGTAACGTCGGGAAACTTCATCCCAATTGATCACGTTGTAAAACGCATTGATGTATTCGGGACGACGGTTCTGATAGCGCAGATAGTAGGCGTGCTCCCATACATCGAGCCCCAGAATGGGGGTATTGCCATTCATCAGCGGGCTGTCCTGGTTGCCGCTGCTCTCGACCACCAGTTTCTTTTCAGGTGTGACGCTCAGCCACGCCCAGCCGCTGCCGAAACGGGTCAGCGCTGCTTTGGTGAACGCCTCTTTGAAGCTGTCATAGCCACCCAGTTGCTCGTCAATGGCCGCGGCGATCGGGCCCTTTGGCAAGCCTCCACCGCCCGGCACCATGATTTCCCAGAACAACGAATGATTGGCATGGCCGCCACCCTGGTTGATGACTGCCGGACGCAGGTTTTCCGGGAGCTGTTTGACGCTGGCGACCAGCTTCTCCACCGACCAGTCAGAAAACTCCGTGCCTTCCACCGCCGCATTGAGGTTGTTGATGTAGGTCTGGTGGTGTTTGGTGTAATGGATTTCCATTGTTTGCGCATCGATATGCGGTTCAAGGGCATCGTAGGCGTAAGGCAGTGCTGGCAAGGTATAAGACATTCAATGTGCTCCGTAGAAAAGTCCGGAAGTGGCTGCGCCATGGCGCTGCAGAGATGAGCGTGTGTGTTCGCTGCTGCTGTTTAACAACCGATGGGTGCGTGGATATTCGCCGTGCTCGCTGATAAAACTCAACAGCTCGGCGTACGTCTTGCTGCTGTGGCGCAGGGCTGCCTGCCGCAGGGCGGGGGGCAGACGCTGGCTCTGCATGGTTTGCAACAGGTGCTGGTGGATGGCGCACAGGTACTCGGCGCTCTCCTCCGGCTGACCCAGGCTGAGGTGCAGATCCGCCAGGTTGTGGTGAGAAATCACACAGGCTGCGACGGCTTCGTCGGCATCCGCCCAGCGCTCGAACAACACTTGCGCCAGCGCCAACGCCTGAAGGTACAGCTCACGGGCTTCTACCCACTCGCCGAGATTGAAACAGCGATTGGCCTGCTCGATGGTGCGTTTCCAATGCTGCATGACATACCTCCAGAGACGTTGGCTGGCTGGAATCAGATGCCGCCAGCGGTGAGTTTTTCGGGATTGAGCAACACTTCCAGCTCGCTGCGCTGCAAATCGGTGTGCTCCAGAGCGACGTCAATCACCGGGCGACCCTGCTTGTAAGCGGCCTTGGCGATTTCGGCGGCCTTCTGATAACCGATGATCGGGTTGAGCGCGGTGACCAGAATCGGGTTACGTGACAGCGCTTCCTGGAGCCTGGATTCATTGACCTTGAAGCTGGCAACTGCCTTGTCCGCCAGAAGCCGGCTGGCGTTGGCCAACAGCTCGATGCTGCTGAGCAGGTTCTGGGCGATGATCGGCAGCATCACGTTCAGCTCAAAGTTGCCGGACTGCCCCGCCACGGTGATGGTCGCGTCGTTGCCGATGACCTGCGCGGCCACCATCGCAGTCGCCTCGGGGATCACCGGGTTGACCTTGCCGGGCATGATCGACGAGCCCGGTTGCAGGGCCTCAAGCTCGATCTCACCCAGCCCTGCCAGCGGCCCGGAGTTCATCCAGCGCAGGTCGTTGGCAATTTTCATCAGCGACACCGCCGTGGCCTTTAGCTGACCAGACACTGCTACCGCTGTGTCTTGCGAGCCGATCAGCGCAAAAAGGTCCTTGCCCGGTGCGAACTGCACGCCGGTCAATGTGCTCAATTGGCGACTGAAGCGTGCTGCAAACTCGGGATGCGCATTGATTCCGGTGCCAACCGCCGTGCCGCCCTGAGCCAGTGCTTGCAGGCTGGGCTGCAAACCCTGCAGATGTTCGATGTTGGCGCGAATCTGCTGCGCCCAGCCATTGAGCACCTGGCTCATGCGCACGGGCATGGCGTCCATCAGGTGTGTGCGGCCGGTCTTGACGAAGGCGTGGACTTGCACGGCCTTGTGCTCGGTGACCTGCACCAGATGCGCAAGCGCTGGCAGCAGTTGTTCATGGAGTGCCAGCGCGGCGCTGACGTGAATCGTGGTCGGGATGATGTCGTTGCTGCTTTGCCCGCAGTTGACGTGATCGTTGGGGTTGACCTCTTCGCCCAGTAACCGCGTTGCCAGCGTTGCGAGCACTTCGTTGGCGTTCATGTTGGTGCTGGTGCCGGAACCGGTCTGGAAGATATCGACCGGGAAATGAGTCATGTAGTCGCTGGCCAACAGCTCTTTCACGGCACCGACAATCGCCTGGCTCTGCCCTTCGCTGATCTGCTCCAGCTCAAGGTTCGCCTGTGCAGCGGCCGCTTTGGCCAGCAGTAGCGCGCGAATGAACAGCCTGGGCATACGCTGATGGCTGATCGGAAAATTTTCCACCGCACGCTGAGTCTGCGCGCCGTAAAGGGCCTCGGCCGGGACCTGTAATTGGCCCATGCTGTCGCGTTCGATACGGGTATTACTCATCGCAATGTCCTTGCACCAGTTCAGAAAGGGGAATCGAGGGCTGTAGCACGCAGGTCGCGAGCTGCTGAGCACAGGCTTGCCAGCGCTGACGTCGGTCTGGCGTGACGGCGATGGCCTGTAAATCACGCAGCGGCCGCCACACCTGATCCAGGCACAGGCAGCGCCAATGCCACGGCAGCGCCGTATCACGCGCGGTGTCCATCAACAGGCGAAAGGTGGTTTCGACAAGCATGAGCGGAGGCGTGGCGGTGAAACGCGCCAGATAACGCCCCTCGGCGAGGTAGTGCTCGATCAGTCGAGGCTCGTCAGGCTCAAGGGCACAACGAATCCGCAGACTGAGCGCGCGCCAGTTTTCCAGGTATGACAGCTCGTGCAAAACACGCCCCATGACCACAGCTCATTTTGGTAATGATATTCATTATCAAATGAGATATTGACTCATTACAAGCCTGATCTTGAGCAAGTGCGTTATACACAGGTGCTGAGATGCCCGTTTTGCTGTCGGTTCCCGGCAGTTCGCGGACAAGTCCGCTCCTACAAAACCTGGATATCGTGGACAAGCGAAGGGCTGCTTCGGCCTGGAGGACGTGGGACCGGGCGACGCTTCGCTTGTCCGCGAAGGGCTGCGAAGCGGCCCTGGAACGGGCCGCACTAGTTGTGCCTGATGCTGCCGGTTTGAGGCGTGGCCCGGCTCAGCTACCCGCGACGGTCATGCGCTCGATCAGGACCGAGCCGGTGCGGATGTTGCTGCGCAGTTCGAGATCGCTGCCAACGGCGACAATCTGCTTGAACATGTCACGCATATTGCCGGCAATAGTCACTTCCTGGACCGGGAACTGAATCTCGCCATTCTCGACCCAGAAACCTGCCGCGCCTCGGGAGTAGTCGCCGGTCACCATGTTCAAGCCGCTGCCCATCAACTCGGTGACCAGCAGGCCACGGCCCATGCGCCGGATCAGCGCTGCCTGGTCTTCCGACCCGTGAGTGACGAACAGGTTATGAACGCCGCCCGCATTGGCAGTGCTCGGCATGCCCAGCTTGCGACCGGAATAGGTGCTCAATATGTAGGACACCAGGTCGCCGTTTTCCACAAATGGCTTGGCGTAGGTCGCCAGGCCATCGCTGTCGAACGCCGAGCTGCCCATGGCGTGCTTCAAGTGCGGGCGTTCGTCGATGGTCATCCACTCGGGGAACAGCCGCTGGCCGAGCGTGCCTTCAAGGAATGAAGACTTGCGATACAGGCTGCCACCGGAAATAGCGCCGAGAAAACTGCCGAACAGCCCACCTGCCAGTTCCGCAGCAAACAGCACCGGCACTTCACAGGTTGGCACAGGGCGCGCACCCAGACGGCTCGCCGCACGCAGCGCGGCCTTGCGGCCGATGCTTTGGGCATCAACCAGCAGCTCACCCTTGCGATTGACGTCGTACCAGTAATCACGCTGCATCTGCCCTTCGCCCTCAGCGATCATCACGCAACTGAGGCTGTGCCGTGTCGATGCATAGCCACCGATGAAACCGTTGCTGTTGCCATACACACGGCACCCCTGATGCGTGTTGAGCGTGGTGCCATCGGCGTTCTTGATCCGGCTGTCGGCATCGAAAGCTGCGGCTTCGCAGATCAGCGCTTTCTCGATGGCTTGTTCAGGGGTGATGTCCCAGGTGTGATAAAGATCGAAGTCCATGACCTCTTTGGCCATCAGCGCAGCATCCGCCAGCCCGGAGCTTTCGTCCTCGGAGGTGTGCTCGGCAATCGCCAGTGCGGCGGCGACCGTTTCGCGAATGGCATCGGCGCCGGTGGCCGAGGTGCTGGCCGAGCCTTTGCGCTGCCCGACGTACAGGGTGATACCAAAACCCTGGTCACGATTGAATTCGACGGTCTCGACTTCTCGCTGACGAACCGATGTCGACAGCCCCTGATCCACCGACACTGCAACTTCGCAGGCACTGGCGCCCTGACGCCTGGCTTCGGCGATAATCTGTTCGACCTGTTCCTGCAGCTCGGGCAAGGCTTGTGGGCCGACGCTTTGGGTTGCACTCATGACTTTCTCCATCAAATTCTTCTTTCAGCACAGGCCGAATACCGACCGGGCCGGACAAGCGGCCCTCGACTGGTTATCATGGCGGCGTTTCTTTGCGGACTGCCCCCATGGTTGATTCTTACGACGACTCCCTCGACGGGGAGAAAAGCAAAACCCAGGTCAAACGAGAGCTGCATGCTCTGGTCGACCTCGGCGAGCGACTGACAACACTCAAAGCCGATGTGCTGGCCAAGCTGCCGCTGACCGATGCTTTGCGCAAAGCCCTGGCCGAAGCGCCCAAGCACACCGCCAACATCGCCCGAAAACGGCATATTCTGTTCATTGGCAAGCTGATGCGCGATCAGGACCAGGAAGCCATTCTGGTGTTGCTGGACCAACTCGATGCCTCCACTCGCCAGTACAATGAACGTTTTCACAATCTGGAGCGCTGGCGTGATCGCCTGATCGCGGGTGATGACGCCGACCTCGAGAAATTCGTTATCGAATACCCCGACGCCGACCGTCAGCAGCTGCGTTCGCTGATTCGTCAGGCGCAACACGAAGTTGCACGCAACAAACCGCCGGCCACCAGCCGCAAAATCTTCAAATACATCCGTGAGCTGGACGAACTTCAACGCGGTCTGCGTTGATTTCAACCTCGGGGCCGGCAGCAGCAAGCCGCCAGCCCCGACTCACATTCAGTTGCCCGTACCGCCCACCGTGATCGCGTCGATTTTAAGCGTAGGCTGACCCACGCCGACCGGCAGTGACTGGCCGTCTTTTCCGCACGTACCCACGCCGCTGTCCAGCGACAGGTCGTTGCCCACCATCGAAACCCTGCTCATGGCTTCCGGCCCGTTGCCGATCAAGGTCGCGCCTTTGACCGGTGCGGTAATCTTGCCGTCTTCGATCAGGTACGCCTCACAGGTCGAAAACACAAACTTGCCGCTGGTGATGTCCACCTGACCGCCCCCCAGATTGGCGCAGTAGATACCGCGCTTCACCGAGGCGATGATCTCCTGCGGATCACTTTGCCCAGCCAGCATGTAAGTGTTGGTCATGCGTGGCATCGGCAGATGAGCGTAAGACTCGCGACGACCGTTACCGGTCCGCGCAACACCCATCAGCCGAGCGTTGAGTTTGTCCTGCATGTAGCCCTTGAGCACGCCGTTTTCGATCAGCGTGGTGCATTCGGTCGGCGTACCTTCGTCATCGACGCTCAACGAGCCGCGACGCCCGGCGAGGGTGCCGTCGTCAACAATGGTGCAAAGTTTCGACGCAACCATCTCGCCCATGCGCCCGCTGTAGGCCGAACTGCCCTTGCGGTTGAAGTCACCTTCCAGGCCGTGACCGACTGCTTCGTGCAACAGGACGCCAGACCAGCCTGAACCCAGTACCACCGGCAATGTGCCGGCCGGTGCAGGAATTGCTTCCAGATTGACCAGTGCCTGACGCAACGCTTCGCGGGCGTAGCCCATGGCGCGATCATCCGTCAGGAAATAACGGTAGTCGGTACGTCCGCCACCGCCATGCCCGCCGCGCTCGCGACGGCCGTTCTGCTCGACAATGACGCTGACGTTGAAGCGCACCAGCGGGCGCACGTCGGCAGCCAGGCTGCCATCAGCGGCAGCCACCAGAATGCGTTCCCAGACCCCTGCCATGCTGACCGAGACCTGCTGAATGCGCGAGTCCAGTGCGCGCGTCGCGACGTCGATGCGCTTGAGCAGTTCAACCTTCTCGGCGCGGCTCAGCACTTCCAGCGGGTTATCCGGGGCATACAACTGGGCCACGTCCTGCGATGTGAAGGCCTGCACCCGGCCATTCTGCCCGGCGCGGGAGATGGAGCGGGCCGCGCGGGCAGCGGTGCGCAGTGCATCTTCAGTGATGGCGTTGCTGTACGCAAAACCGGTCTTCTCGCCCGACTGGGCACGCACGCCCACACCTTGATCCAGATTGAAACTGCCTTCCTTGACGATTCCGTCTTCGAGCGACCAGGACTCGGAGATCATCCCCTGAAAATACAGATCAGCCGCGTCGATACCAGGTCCGGCAAGCTCGCCGAGCACCGATTGCAGGCTGTCGAGGGTCAGGCCGCCAGGTGCCAGAAGGTGTTCGCTGACTGAGGACAGATCACTCATATTCACTCCGAAGCAGGCCGCATGGCGTCCTGCGAAAAAAAGCGCCGGTGACTGGACACCGGCATCCGCGCCCGTATGGACGCTTGTTCTTCACTGTCGCGTGTGGCCAGCAGCACGGCTTCACCCTGCGCTTGCTGATCCAGTACGCGGCCCCATGGATCAACGATGGCCGCGTGTCCGTAAGTCTCGCGAGGCCCCGGATGGACCCCGCCTTGTGCCGCCGCCAGCACGTAGCACTGGGTTTCGACGGCGCGCGCCCTGATCAGAATGTCCCAGTGCGCAGCGCCGGTGACCGCTGTGAATGCCGACGGGGCCGTGATCAGTTCAGCGCCGGCTTCACGCAGCGCGGTGTAAAGCTCCGGGAAGCGCAGGTCATAACACACGCTCAACCCCAGACGACCGACCGGCGTATCGACCACCACAACCTTGCTGCCATGAGCATAGTCATCCGATTCACGGTAGCGGCCTCGGCTGTCGGCAACATCCACGTCAAACAAATGCAGCTTGTCATAGCGCGCTATCTGCTCGCCATGCTCGTCAACCAGCAGCGAACAGGCGGTGACCTTGCCCGCTGGCTGCGCGGTCGGCGGCAGTGGCAATGTTCCGGCAACAATCCATAACTTGAGGTCGCGAGCGGCCAGTTTCAACCATGGCAGGATGGGGCCGTGCCCATCAGCCTCGGCACGACCGATATCAGCGACATCACGGCGCCCCATTGCGACGAAGTTTTCCGGCAGCACGGCGAGCCTGGCACCGCCTTCTGCCGCCTGTTCGAGCAATCGGCGGGCGCTGGCCAGATTAGCCTGGACATCGCTCTGGCTGACCATCTGAATCACAGCGAAGGTCATGGCAACCTGCTCCTTGAGGACATGGCCACCACTGTACTCCAAGAGACGCTACTGGGGCTTTTCAAATGGCTTGTCGAAGGTGATCTTCGGCTCTTTCCACGGGCCTTCGACCTTGTACTGCACGCTGGCGAAGCGGGCAACCCGGTCGCCCAGCAGCTTGTCGACCAGAAACAGCGCGCCGCCAATGGCCGGCGCGCCGACAATCAACGCCGCGATAGGCAGGTTGTTGGTCACCGGCAAGGTCACCAGCAGCTTGGCATCGACCCGGTCGCGAACCATGTCCAGCGTACCGTTGAGTTCCAGATTACTGGACGGCCCGGTCAGCGTGATCGGGTTGCGCGTCACGTAAACGCCGTCGCTGGCCACCAGCAGCCCTTTGACCCGGTCATAGCTGAGGCCTTTACCGAGCAGGTCAGAGAAGTCCAGACGTAAACGGCGACCAATGGAGTTGAAGTTGAGCAGCCCGAATACACGCAGTGCCTGGGCGCCGCCCTCCACTTCGACAAACTGACCTCTGTTCAACGTGGCATCGAGGCTGCCGGAATAACGCTTGAGCCCTACCCACGCGGGTGAGCCGGGCCAGCGCCCGTCGACGTTCATTTCAAAGCTTTCGCTGGTGACGGTCGGAGCGAAGTTCCAGGCTTTGAGTACGTCCTCCAGATTCTTGCCGGCCAGACGCCCTTTGAACCAGCTGCTGCTGGCACCCGGCGCACCTTCCCAGGCACCGTCGCCTTCCAGCAGGATGCCTTTGAGCCCCAGGCTCAGGTCAGACATGCGCATTCCGGTGGGCGTCGGACGAATCTTCAACGCCCAGGCACCCAATAACTGGTCGCCCTGAAACAGTTGCGAGATCTTGATATCCAGCGCCGGGATCTTGCGCGGATCAACGTCAGCCAGCGGGTCAGGCGCGTTTTCGACTACGGCGGCATTCGGATCGGGCGCAGGCAGTCGCACATACGCCATGTTGATACCGATTGGCGCAGCTTTGGCGTCTGGCAGCGTTGCCGTGCCCTTGGCCAGCGCACTGTCCAGCGACAAGGCCCAGGCCGCAGCGCTGCGCTGCAATTGAACACGCACCTCATTGAGCGTTGTGCCCATCGCGGTCAGCTTGCCAATCTGCAGGTCCACGCTGTTGAGCAGCTGTTTTGCACTGTCACCCGGATCATTGCTGGAGTATCGCCCTGCCAGCGCCTGCCACGGGGCGATGTCCAGTTCGGACAACTCACCGCGGATCCGCAAGCCCTTGGCGTCTGGCACGACGGCCCCGCCGCGCCCCAGATACAGTTCGCCGCGACCGTCGGCAAACTTGCCACCCGGCGCTGCGAAAGCGAAGTTCGCCAGGTTGTCGTAAGCCACACCCAGCCTGCGCTCTGGCCCTTGCAGGGTCATGCGAAATTCGCTCGGGCGCTCCTGATCGGCGGCTTTGCCAAACGGCGCGGGCAGATCGATTGCCACACCCTTGAGCGTGGAGTTGATCAGCAACGGGCTGTCTTTGCTGTCCAGAATCAGTTGCAGTTGATAAGGCAAGTCACCCGACGCTGGTACCGGCTGGGTGACGCTCAGCCAGTCCGTCAGTTTCTTAACGGTGATTTGCCCGTTTGCCGTGATGCGCGTGACATTGGCACCCGGCTTGCCCTCGGCCGCAATTTCAGCCGTCACCGGACGATCGAACGCTTGTGCCTTGATGCCTTTGCCGCTTAACCCACTGTTGCTGTCAAAACGGAAGTCACCCTTGAGCCGGGTCAGTTCCAGCACCGGATCTGCCAGCTTCAGACGTGCATTGTCGGTGCTGAAATCCACCACGACCTTTGGCTCGACGCCCTTTGCCAGCGGAATATCCAGCTTGAGCTTGCCGTCCAGCGGGCCTTCGCCCTGCCAGCCGGCAAACGTGCTGCCCGTGCCGATGGGCGCTTGCTGAAGAATCTTCAGCCCATCGACCAGGCTTCCGGAAAAGTTACCGTCCACCAGCAGGTGGCTGTCCTGACCCGACGGCACGTGGGGAATGTTGACCAGCACATTGCTGACTTTGGTGTCGAACAGCTGCCCCTTGCTTGCCTTGACCCGCACGCCGCTGTTTTCAACGTACACCTTGCCGTCCACGCCGGTCAGCGAAGGCCAGCCCGGCTGGAACGCCAGCGTTGCATTGCTGACATCGAAAAACAGACTGATGACATGCGCAGTGTCGGGCGAATTCTTGTTCAACGAACCCTGGTACTGGAAAAAGCCTTGCTTGACCGCGCCACTCACCACGGCAGTGCGCAGCCAGTGATCGAGTTCCGGGCTGAGCGCGGCAGGCAGGTATTTGCTGGTGTAGCGACCATCGCCATCGACCATGCCAACCCGCAGGTCCATGTAGTCTTCCTGATCGTGGCTGAGGTGAATTCTGATCAGGAAGTCTGCCGCGATCTTGCCTTCATCGCCAAGCACCTTGATATACGGCGCGATCAGGGTGAACGCCTGATCATCCAGCTTCCAGGTCAGGCGGGCATTGGCTTTCTGATAGCGCCACGGCTTGGCGAAGATCGGGTCCAGGTGCAGCATGAAATCGTCAGTAGCGAGCCTCAGCTCGCCCTGCCCCAGATCGCCGCTGATCGCGCCGCTGACATTCCCGGCCGCCGGTGCGCCGCGATAGGCATTGAAACCGACCTTGTCCAGATTGGCGGCAAAACCCAAGCGCTTGTCGCCGGTGGCCTGCGGGCGGTAATCGAGCAATACGTTGCGAAGCCCGCCCGTCACCTTGAGCCCGTCGACCACCGCCATTGCCTTCTCAGGCAGTGGCGCGAGGGAGTCGATCAGTGGCGTGAGCGGTGTCAGGTCCAGGCGGTCAGCCTGCACATGCCAAAGCTCTTCGCTATCAGGCGTTGCAGCGGTCTGGGTCAGTTGCAGGCGGCTTTCCCAGCGGTCGCTGCCCAGGTTCATCGCCAGTGAATCAAGGTTCAGGTCAAAGCCTGTCGCCGTGCGCGCGAACCAGGCGTTGAGCGCCAGATTATCGATTGTGGACGGCTTGCGATCGGCGTAGACGCCTTTGATCTGCGGGGCATTCAGGCGTGCAGTTGCGCTTTGCACGGTGCCCTTGCCCCAGCTCATCCACAGGTCGCCACCGGCTTGCAGCCTGGACAGCGTCCATTCACGTGTGGCGCTTTTCGGCAGCCATTTGGCCCAGTCGCTTTGCGGCAGGCTGGCGTAGAAATCCGCTTCGCCGTCTTTCCACTGACTGGCCTGGATACGCGAGCGCACATTCAGCGCAAACGGCTGGCCATCCGGCAGGGTCAGGCGCGCGTCCAGACGCTGGTGATAGCTGCCGGTGGTCAGACTGAGGTTGACGTAGGTCAGGGTCAGTGGCGCGGCGTCGAGCGGTTGCACCGTCACCTGGCTGTCGAGCAGCGAAAGGTGCGACACCATTTGCATCTGATTGAGCAATTGCCCCGGGTCTAACGGGGTGTCGTTACGCAGCGGCAAGCCCTGCACGGCCCAGCCGCCTTCTTGATCCTGCTTGATCGTGAACTGCAGACCGTCTACTTCAAGGTGCGCGATGCGCACTTGACGCGCCAACAGGCTTGCCCAGAGATCAGGAACAACCCGCACACGATCCAGACGCAGGGCATTGGCGCCCTCACCGACCATGACGTCGTGGGCCAGCAATACCGGGGCAAAGCGGCTCCAGCTGCCTTCCAGGCTGCCAATGCTCAGCGGTATGCCCAATGCGCTGCTGGCTCGGGTTTCTACATCGACGCGGTATTCGGCAACCAGCGGCGCCAGTTGACGGCCGAGGCTGACGTACAGCGCCGCGAGCACCAGAATCAGCGCGCAGAGGCTCAGGCTCCAGCGCGTCAGGGTTGCAACGGCACGCGAAAGACGCCCCATCTCAGGATGCCCTGCGCAGCGGGATGCAGAGACCGGAATCGGCGAATCTATTCCGGCTCAAGTGTGCAGCTGCGCTCAGGTACAGGCTTTGCTCGTTTGCCACACATCATTCTCGATAAAACGGCATACCTGCCAGAAACCCGTTGGGCGCTTTTCATAACATTTCATACGCTCAGCCGCTTCAGAGCAGCACCACGTCGTATTGTTCCTGCGAGTACATGGTTTCTACCTGAAAACGGATGGTCCGGCCAATAAAGCTCTCCAGCTCAGCCACGTTGCCCGACTCTTCGTCGAGCAAGCGGTCCACCACGCGCTGATTGGCCAGAACGCGATAACCCACTGCCTGATAGGCCCTGGCTTCGCGCAGGATTTCCCGGAAGATTTCGTAACAGATGGTCTCCGGGGTTTTCAGCTTGCCCCGGCCCACGCAGCAATGGCAGGGCTCGCACAGCACCTGCTCGAGACTTTCGCGGGTGCGCTTGCGCGTCATTTGCACCAGACCCAGCTCGGTAATACCGATGATGTTGGTCTTGGCGTGATCGCGCTCCAGCTGTTTTTCCAGCGTGCGCAGCACCTGACGCTGGTGTTCACCGTCTTCCATGTCGATGAAATCGATAATGATGATGCCGCCCAGATTGCGCAGACGCAGCTGGCGGGCGATGGCTGTCGCCGCCTCCAGGTTGGTCTTGAAAATGGTTTCTTCCAGGTTGCGATGCCCGACAAACGCACCGGTATTGACGTCGATGGTGCTCATCGCCTCGGCCGGATCGATCACCAGATAACCGCCGGACTTGAGCGGCACCTTGCGCTCCAGGGCTTTCTGGATTTCGTCTTCGACGCCGTACAGATCGAAAATCGGCCGCTCGCCCGGGTAATGCTCAAGACGGTCGGCGATTTCAGGCATCAGTTCAGCCACGAACTGTGTGGTTTTCTGAAACGTCTCCCGTGAGTCAATGCGGATTTTTTCGATTCGCGGGCTGACCAGGTCACGCAAGGTACGCAATGCCAGGCCCAGGTCTTCGTAGATCACGGTGGGTGGGCTGACGGTCTTGATCTGATCGCCGATCTGGTCCCAGAGCCTGCGCAGATAACGAATGTCCATGAGGATTTCGTCGGCACCGGCGCCTTCCGCAGCGGTGCGCAAAATGAAGCCACCGGCCTCTTTGATGCCTTCCTGGGCGACACAATCGCTGACAACTTTTTTCAGTCGCTCCCGCTCGGCCTCGTCTTCGATCTTCAGAGAAATCCCGACGTGGGCAGTACGTGGCATGTACACCAGATACCGCGACGGAATCGACAGCTGCGTGGTCAGGCGTGCGCCTTTGCTGCCAATCGGGTCTTTGGTGACCTGCACCACCAGACTCTGGCCGTCATGCACCAGCGACGCAATGCTCTCGACGGCAGGCCCTTCGCGCATGGAAATTTCCGATGCATGAATGAATGCGGCGCGATCCAGACCGATGTCGATGAACGCCGCCTGCATGCCAGGCAACACCCGCACCACCTTGCCTTTGTAGATGTTGCCGACAATGCCGCGACGCTGGGTGCGTTCGACGTGCACCTCTTGCAGTACACCGTTTTCTACCACTGCCACCCGCGATTCCATCGGGGTGATGTTGATCAGAATCTCTTCACTCATGACTTGTCACCTTCCAGGCATTGCCAGCAGGGTATGCCGAAACGGCTGAGCAGTTCTGCGGTTTCACACAGCGGCAAGCCCACCACAGCAGAATAGCTGCCATGCAGACCCGCGACGAAAATCGCCGCCAGGCCTTGAATCGCATAGCCTCCGGCCTTGTCGGCAGGTTCGCCGCTGGTCCAGTAGGCGTGAGCCTCATGGGGTTGAATCGGGCGAAAACGCACGCGACTGGTCACGACACAGGTTTCACTGCGCTGCCGGTCAGTCAGTGCCACGGCGGTGAGCACTTGGTGTTCTCGCCCGGACAGCGCAGCAAGCATGGCCAGCGCATCGGCCTGATCAACCGGCTTGCCGAGAATGCGCCCGTCGAGCACCACCGCCGTGTCAGCCCCCAGCACACAAGCCTGCTGATCGGCCGGCAACGCGGCCAACCCGGCCTGGGCCTTGCCAAGCGCGAGACGCTCGACATAGGCAGCCGGGGTTTCAAGGTCGAAGGGGGTTTCGTCGATCTGAGTGCTCAATACGGTGAAAGGCACACCGATCTGAGTCAGAAGTTCGCGACGGCGCGGCGAGCCAGAAGCCAGATAAAGCGAGGGCATAAGGACATCTCCGTGTCTGTGCGGGTGAGCGCGATGGACGCTGCAGAGCGCCGCGCTCACCTTGCGCTTAATTGATTTTCAAACGTTTGCGCAATCCACGCAGACCATAACTGACCCAAGGCCACAACAGCGCACTGACCAAAGCAGGCAACACCAGCGCAAGGGTTGGCTGGCGATTGCCCGTCAAGGCACTGAGCCACAACTGCGCAAGCTGCGCCAGACCGAACACCACCAGCAGCACCAGGCACTGTTGCCACATGGGGAACATGCGCAGACGCTGCTGCAAGGACATCACCAGGAACGTGATCAGGCTGAGGATCAGCGCATTCTGGCCGAGCAGCGTGCCGTACAGCACGTCCTCCATCAGCCCCAATATCCACGCCGTGGTCATGCCGTATTTGTGCGGCAGCGCCAGTACCCAGAAGGTTAACAGCAAGGCCAGCCACAGCGGCCGAAAGATTTCCATGAACTGCGGCAGCGGCGAAACACTCAGCAACAAACCGATTGCGAACGTCAGCCAGACTACCCAGCCGTTGCGCCCGGAAACATGACTAACCATCGATAGGCTCCCGGGCGTTGGAGTTGGAAGGCGTGGACGCAGGCGGACGCGACGCAGCAGGTCGGGCGGCGGGCCTTGCTGCCGGAGTCGCGGCAGGCGTGGCAGCCGGAGCTGGCGTCGCGGGTTGCGCGGCGGGTTTATGCGTCGTTGTACTGCCGGGGAACGTCGGCACCGTTGCTTGCGGCCACATCGGAAATGCCGGTGTTGGCGGCGGCAAGGTAGCCATGACCGTGGGTTCGAGGCCTTTGTCGATCGACTCCTGAGCCTGCGCGGCATCGGCAGCGCGCTCTTCGGGCGAGCGACCGTCGGAGAACACCAGCAACAGGTAGCGACTACGATTCAAAGCGGCCGTAGGCACGGCGCGGACAATCGCGAAAGGCTGACCGGAGTCGTGAATGACCTCCTTGACCGTGGCCACCGGGTAGCCTGCCGGAAAACGCTGACCAAGGCCGGAGCTGACCAGCAGATCGCCTTCCTTGATGTCTGCGGTGTCCGCCACATGCCGAAGCTCAAGGCGTTCCGGGTTACCGGTGCCGCTGGCAATGGCACGCAGGCCGTTGCGATTGACCTGCACCGGAATGCTGTGGGTCGTGTCAGTCAGCAGCAGAACCCGCGAGGTGTAGGGCATCAATTCGACGACCTGGCCCATCAGGCCCCGTGCATCGAGCACCGGCTGCCCGAGCACCACGCCATCGCGCTCGCCCTTGTTGATGATAATGCGATGGGTGAAGGGGTTCGGGTCCATGCCAATCAGCTCGGCGACCTCGACCTTCTCGTTGACCAGCGCCGAAGAGTTCAGCAGCTCGCGCAGGCGCACGTTCTGCTCGGTCAGTGCCGCCAGCTTTTGCAGGCGACCTTGCAGGAGCAGGGCTTCGGTCTTGAGTTTTTCGTTTTCAGCGATGAGTTCTGTGCGGCTGCCGAACTGACTGGCAACGCCCTGATACAAACGTTGTGGCAGATCGACGACCCAGTAAGACTGCATGAGCACCATCGACATCTGGCTGCGCACGGGCTTGAGGATCGTAAAGCGGGCGTCGACCACCATCAACGCTACCGACAGAACGGCCAGCACCAGCAGACGTACACCCAGCGACGGGCCTTTTGCGAAAAGCGGTTTAATAGGCCGCTCCTCCGGGGCATGCGATCGTTGGATCGAACTTCGATTGGCAATTATTCATGCGGTATGTAACCGGCCTGGACAATGAGAGGGATAGGCACCCTGTTTCGGCGTCAGCCTGAGGCATACAGGTAGCACATACGCCACCTGCATACAAAAGACTCCGTGAAAGGCACCCCGGCGAATTACTCGCTGGAGAGCAGATCCATGGTGTGCTTATCCATCATTTCCAGCGCACGGCCACCGCCACGCGCCACACAGGTCAGCGGGTCTTCGGCGACGATCACCGGCAGACCTGTTTCCTGAGCCAGCAGTTTGTCGAGGTCACGCAGCAGAGCGCCGCCACCGGTCAGTACCAGGCCACGCTCGGCGATGTCCGAAGCCAGCTCCGGAGGCGATTGCTCCAGAGCGCTCTTGACCGCCTGAACGATGGTCGCCAGCGACTCCTGCAGTGCTTCGAGCACTTCATTGGAGTTCAGGGTGAAGGCGCGCGGGACGCCTTCGGCCAAGTTGCGGCCACGCACGTCGACTTCACGTACTTCACCGCCCGGGTAGGCGGTGCCGATTTCCTGTTTGATGCGCTCGGCGGTGGATTCGCCGATCAGGCTGCCGTAGTTGCGACGCACGTAAGTGATGATCGCTTCGTCGAAACGGTCGCCGCCCACACGTACGGATTCGGCATACACCACACCGTTGAGGGAGATCAGCGCGATCTCGGTGGTGCCGCCGCCGATGTCGACGACCATCGAGCCGCGCGCTTCTTCGACCGGCAGACCGGCACCGATCGCAGCAGCCATAGGCTCTTCGATCAGGAACACTTCACGCGCGCCTGCGCCCAGGGCAGATTCGCGAATGGCGCGACGCTCGACCTGAGTGGATTTGCACGGAACGCAGATCAGCACACGAGGGCTTGGCTGCAGAAAGCTGTTTTCGTGGACCTTGTTGATGAAGTACTGCAACATTTTTTCGCAGACGCTGAAATCGGCGATGACGCCGTCTTTCATTGGGCGAATGGCGGCAATGTTGCCTGGAGTACGGCCCAGCATACGCTTGGCTTCGGTACCGACAGCGACGACGCTCTTCTGATTGCCGTGAGTACGAATGGCAACGACAGAGGGTTCATTCAGGACGATACCGCGCTCACGCACGTAAATAAGGGTGTTGGCAGTGCCCAGGTCGATGGATAGATCACTGGAAAACATGCCACGCAGTTTCTTGAACATGGGATAAGGGACCCTAGGGAACGCGTGGTAAAAAAAGTGCGGCAAACTCTAACAACGACAGGGATTTTGGGCAAGGAGCCAATATGCTAAATTGGCGGTTTTCCGAACACGACCCTCGACGTTAGCGGCTTGAGACAGTAATAACGCGATAGTGTTCCGCAATTGGCAACAAAGCAAATCCGTCAGCATTCCACTGGAGATACCCCATGGCGCTTGAACGCTCCGACGTGGAAAAGATCGCTCATCTGGCCCGACTTGGCCTTAATGACGCCGATATTCCGCGTACTACCGAAGCCCTTAACAGCATCCTCGGGCTGGTCGATCAGATGCAGGCCGTCGACACCACCGGCATCGAACCACTGGCTCATCCGCTGGAAGCGACCCAGCGCCTGCGCGAAGATGCGGTAACCGAGCGAAATCGACGCGACACTTACCAAGCCATCGCACCAGCGGTCCAAGACGGACTTTATCTGGTTCCGAAAGTCATCGAGTAAGGGAAAGCGCCTGCATGCACCAAATGACTCTGGCCGAGATCGCTCGCGGACTCGCCGAAAAAAAGTTTTCTTCCGAAGAGCTGACCCGCGTTCTGCTGTCGCGTATCGCGCAGCTTGACCCGCAGCTCAATAGCTTCATCAGCCTCACCGAAGACCTGGCCATCACCCAGGCCCAGGCGGCAGACGCCCGCCGTGCGGCCGGTGAAAACGGGCCGCTGCTCGGTGCCCCCCTGGCGCACAAGGACCTGTTCTGCACCCAGGGCATTCGCACCAGTTGCGGCTCCCGGATGCTCGACAACTTCAAGGCGCCGTACGACGCCACGGTTGTGTCGAAACTGGCTTCGGCCGGCACGGTAACGCTGGGCAAGACCAACATGGACGAATTCGCCATGGGTTCGGCCAACGAGTCCAGCCATTACGGCGCGGTGAAAAACCCGTGGAACCTGGAATGCGTGCCTGGCGGCTCCTCTGGCGGTTCGGCTGCAGCAGTTGCTGCACGCCTGCTGCCTGCGGCGACCGGCACCGACACCGGCGGTTCGATTCGCCAGCCAGCGGCGCTGACCAACCTCACCGGCCTCAAGCCGACCTACGGTCGTGTGTCGCGCTGGGGCATGATTGCTTATGCGTCCAGCCTTGATCAGGCAGGCCCGATGGCTCGCACCGCCGAAGACTGCGCACTGCTGCTGCAAGGCATGGCCGGTTTCGACCCGCAGGACTCCACCAGCATCGACGAGCCGGTCCCGGACTACTCCGCCAGCCTCAATACCTCGCTCAAGGGCCTGCGTATCGGTGTGCCGAAAGAATATTTCAGTGCAGGCCTCGACCCGCGCATCGCGCAGCTGGTGCATGAGAGCGTCAAGGAGCTGGAAAAGCTCGGCGCAATCGTCAAGCAAGTCAGCCTGCCGAACCTGCAACACGCCATTCCTGCCTACTACGTCATCGCTCCGGCAGAAGCATCGTCCAACCTGTCGCGTTTCGACGGCGTGCGCTTCGGCTACCGTTGTGAAGACCCGAAGGACCTGACCGACCTGTACAAGCGCTCGCGCGCCGAGGGCTTTGGCCCGGAAGTGCAGCGACGCATCATGGTCGGCGCCTACGCGCTGTCGGCGGGTTACTACGACGCCTATTACTTGCAGGCGCAGAAAATCCGCCGCCTGATCAAGAACGATTTCATGAGTGCATTTGCCGAAGTCGACGTGATCCTCGGCCCGACCACGCCTAACCCGGCCTGGAAAATCGGCGCCAAGACCCACGACCCGATTGCCCAATACCTGGAAGACTTCTACACCATCACCGCCAACCTGGCGGGCCTGCCCGGCTTGTCCATGCCAGCGGGCTTTGTCGATGGTCTGCCGGTCGGCGTGCAATTGCTCGCCCCGTATTTCCAGGAAGGCCGTCTCTTGAATGTGGCGCATCAGTATCAGCAAGTCACTGACTGGCACACTCGCGCACCTGAAGGCTTCTGAGGAGAAACACATGCAATGGGAAGTCGTCATCGGGCTTGAGATTCACACTCAGCTTTCGACCCAATCAAAGATTTTTTCCGGCAGCGCCACCACGTTCGGCTCCGAGCCCAACACCCAGGCCTGCCTTGTCGATCTGGGCATGCCGGGCGTGCTGCCAGTGCTGAACAAGGAAGCCGTGCGCATGGCCGTCAAGTTCGGCCTGGCGGTAGATGCCGAAATCGGTCAGCACAACGTGTTCGCCCGCAAAAACTATTTTTACCCGGACCTGCCCAAGGGCTATCAGATCAGCCAGATGGAGCTGCCGATTGTCGGCAAGGGCCACCTGGACATTCCCCTGGAGGACGGCACGGTCAAACGCGTCGGCATCACTCGCGCGCACCTTGAAGAAGACGCTGGCAAAAGTCTGCATGAAGACTTCCAGGGCATGACCGGGATCGACCTGAACCGTGCCGGCACGCCGCTGCTGGAGATCGTTTCCGAGCCGGACATGCGCAGCGCAAAAGAAGCCGTGGCCTACGTCAAGGCCATCCACGCGATCGTTCGCTACCTGGGTATCTGCGACGGCAACATGGCCGAGGGCTCGCTGCGTTGCGACTGCAACGTGTCGATCCGCCCCAAGGGCCAGGTCGAGTTCGGTACTCGCTGCGAGATCAAGAACGTCAACTCGTTTCGCTTCATCGAAAAAGCGATCAACAGCGAGATTCAGCGCCAGATCGACCTGATCGAAGACGGCGGCAAGGTTATCCAGCAGACACGTCTGTACGACCCGAACACCAACGAAACCCGCGCCATGCGCAGCAAGGAAGAAGCCAACGACTACCGTTACTTCCCTGACCCAGACCTGTTGCCGGTGATCATCGAAGACTCGTTCATCGAAGAAACCCGCGCCACACTGCCGGAACTGCCACCGCAGAAACGCGAACGCTTCCAGAGCCAGTTCGGCCTGTCGACGTACGACGCCAGCGTGCTGGCCTCCAGCCGCGAGCAGGCCGACTACTTTGAAAAAGTGGTCAGCATCAGCGGCGACGCCAAGCTGGCCGCCAACTGGGTCATGGTCGAACTGGGCAGCCTGTTGAACAAACAGGGGGTCGAAATCGACCAGTCGCCGGTCAGCGCCGAACAACTGGGCGGCATGCTCAAGCGCATCACTGACAACACCATTTCGGGCAAGATCGCCAAAATGGTTTTTGAAGCGATGGCCAATGGTGAAGGCAGCGCCGATGAAGTGATCGAGAAGCGCGGCCTGAAACAGGTGACCGACAGCGGTGCCATCGAATCGATGCTCGACGAAGTACTGGCTGCCAACGCAGAACAGGTCGAACAGTACCGTGCAGCTGATGAAGCCAAGCGCGGCAAGATGTTCGGTTTCTTCGTCGGCCAGGCCATGAAAGCCTCCAAAGGCAAGGCCAACCCACAGCAGGTCAACGAACTGCTGAAGGCCAAACTGGAGGGTTAATCGTCCCAAGCTGACTGTCGCTGATTATCGTGCCAACGCGGAGCATTGGCACGATAGTCAAGTATCGATGAGCCCGATTTGCACTCAGGACCCCACCCATGCGCCGACTTCTTCTTGCCAGCAGCCTGCTGACCTTGCTGGCTGGCTGCGCCAATCACGTCATTGACCCACACGGTTATGACGAAACCGGTACTGCCGCTTATTACGGTACCCGCCATCATGGCAATCGCACCGCCAGCGGCGAACCGTTCAATCAGAACGCCCTGACCGCTGCCCACCGGCAGTTGCCATTCGGCACGCGCGTCAAAGTCACCAACCTGAACAACGACAAATCAGTGATCGTGCGTGTCAATGATCGTGGCCCGCACACACGGGGTCGTCTGATCGATGTCTCTCGCGAAGCAGCCGAACAACTGGGTATGCTGCGCAGCGGCACCGCGCCAGTTCGCGTTCAAGCCCTCGACTAAGCCCTCGATCAAGGACAACCCCCTATTCTCCAGCTATCGGCCCTGCCCGCCCCCGCGCTGATTCAGATGCTCAGTGGTTTGCTGTTGCTGCTGATCGGGGCCGAACTGTCGGTGCGCGCTGCCGTACACCTGGCGGCGATTTTCAAGGTTCGGCCACTGATCATCGGCCTGACTGTCGTGGCGATGGGCACCAGCGCGCCTCAAATGGCCGTCAGCCTGCAAGCCGCGTTTTCCGACAACACCGACATTGCCGTGGGCAGCGTGATCGGCGGCAACATCTTCAATGTGCTGGTCATCCTCGGGCTGTGTTCGCTGATCATTCCGTTGCGCGTCGCGCGTCAGGTATTGCACATCGACATCCCGCTGATGATCGGCGCCTGCCTGCTGGCCATCGGCCTGTCGTGGAGCGGCGAGTTCAGCAAATTTGACGGTGCGCTGCTTCTGGTCGCGCTGCTGGTCTGTCTGGTCATCATCATCCGCCAGGGAGGCCAAAGCCCACGTCACGGGCGTGCCGCTACAAGCGGAAAACCGCGCACCTTCACGCGCATGGCCATGCTGGCTGCAGGCCTGCTGATGCTCGTCGCGGGCGGGCACTTGCTGGTCGATGCCTCGGTGGTTATCGCCATCCACCTGGGGCTTTCCGAGCGTATTATCGGCCTGACCGTCATTGCCATCGGCACCTCACTGCCCGCGCTGATGACTTCCTTGATCGCAGCACTGCGCGGCGAGCGCGATATCGCGGTGGGCAATGTGATCGGCAGCAACCTGTTTAACCTGCTGGGCGTGCTGGGGCTCACCGCGCTGGTCGCGCCCACGCCGCTGACCATCTCGCCGAACGCGCTGGTTTTCGATCTGCCGATCATGCTGGGCGTTTCGCTGCTGTGCGTGCCGCTGTTCTATTCCGGCTACCGGATGGACCGTATCGAAGGCTTGCTGTTGCTGGCGTTGTACCTGACCTACGGGCTGCATATCCTGGCGATCAGCACCGGCATGGCGCTGGCCGAAAGGCTCGAAGGCTTGATGCTGACTTTCGCTTTGCCTGTGCTGGGAATTATCGTCGCCTGGGGCACTGTTCGCGCCTGGCGACGCCAGCACTGATCTCAATCCACATTCGCTCAAGGGGAAAGCCATGACAGACAAGACAATCAGCAACGGCGAACAGATTCGTCGTCAGGTGATGGGCGATGTCTTCGTTGACCGCGCACTGGGCAATGCCACCGAGTTCAGCCAGCCACTGCAGGACTTCGTCAACGAGCACGCCTGGGGCAGCGTCTGGAGCCGTGATGGTCTGCCGCTGAAAACCCGCAGCCTGATCACCCTGGCCGCCCTCACCGCGCTTAAATGCCCGCAAGAACTGAAGGGCCATGTGCGTGGCGCGCTGAACAACGGCTGCACCGTCGAAGAGATTCGTGAAGCACTGCTGCACTGCGCGGTATACGCCGGTGTGCCAGCGGCTATCGATGCGTTTCGGGCTGCGCAGGAAGTGATCGACAGCTACGTCAAGCCGGATTGATCCAGCCGCCCCATTGCAGAATGAAAATCCCCACGTTGGTGGTGACCGCTGCGGCCAGGGTGGTGATGACGATGATTGCTGCGGCCAGTTCGTAATTACCGTTGGCGGTGCGCGCCATGATGTAGCTGGCGGCGGCGGTCGGGCTGCCGAAATAAAGAAACAGAATGCCCAGCTCGGGACCGCGAAAGCCCAACAGCCATGCGGCCAGCGTGCAGATTAGCGGCAAGGTGATCATCTTCATGACGCTGGCACTGACGGCGAGCTTGCCGCTCTTGCGCAACGACGCCAGCGACAGCGTGCCGCCGATGCAGATCAACGCCAGCGGCAGCGTCATCTGTGCCAGCAAGCTGCCGGAAGTCTCCAGCCATTTGGGCAGACCGATGCCAAAGTAGGCAAAGGGCGAGGCGATGATCACGCTGATGATCAACGGGTTTACCAGCACACTCTTGAAAATGCTCCACGGATCGGACTTGATCACCGGGCTGTAGACCGCCAGCACCACCGTCGACAGCGTGTTATAGAAGACGATGACCAGCGCCGCGAGAATGGCCCCCAGGGAAATCCCTACCGGCCCATACATGCTCGCCGCCAGCGCCAGGCCGATCACACCGTTGTTGCCGCGGAACGCGCCCTGAACGTAGATGCCGCGCTCTTCATACGGGCAACGCCAGATCGCCCAGCCCCAGGCAAAAGCGAAACTCAACAGAGTCGCCGCACTGAAGAAAATAAGCAGGCTGGGTTTGAGCGCGGTGCGCAGATCGGCATGGATGATGCCGAGAAACAACAGCGCAGGCATGGTGACGTTAAACACCAGCCCCGAAGCGGCGACAATGAACCCGTCGTTGATTGCGCCGATACGCCGCAGCAACACGCCCAGAAACAGCATGGCAAACACCGGGGCGGTGATGTTCAGGGTTTCGAGAAAAATAGCCAGCATGCAACACACCCGGTCCCGTCGTTAGGTCGCTCATGATAGGCCACCCGTGACAGGCATGTTGCAAGGAATTTCCGAAAGTCCTACGCCATTGGCCTCATTGCCTGTCAGACGATGCGGCTGACTTGCGCTGCCGGCTGCAATTTGCGCTCGAACACCGACACACCATCCAGATCGCGCAGGGCGACAGACATTTCGCCCGTCTGCCCGTCGATATTCACCTCACCGAAGAATTGATAACCCGCAAAAGGCGAGGTGTTCTGCGCGGGAGGCGCCTTCTGGAACACCAGCTCAGGTCCGAAGGTCTTGTCCAGCACGTTAGGGCCGAAGCTGCTCGCATTCAAGGGCCCGGCGACGAACTCCCAGAATGGATCAAAATCCTGGAACACCGCCAGGTCCGGCTGATAATGATGCGCGGCGCAATAGTGCACATCGGCCGTCAGCCACACACAGTCGCGAACCTTCTGCGCACGCAGATACGCCAGCAGCTCGGCAATTTCCAGCTCGCGGCCCAGCGCAGGGCCGTCGTTACCGTTGGCAATCGCTTCCCAGCGCGGCACGCCCGGGCTCACTTCGCCATCCGGCACACCCAGGCCGATGGGCATGTCAGCGGCAATCACTTTCCACTGCGCAGTGGACGCATCAAGTTCACGTTTGAGCCAGTCAAGCTGCTCGCACCCCATAAAAGCAGTCGTCGGACCAGGCTTGTCGGCCAGATTGGCGTCATTGCCGTCGCGGTAACTGCGCATGTCGAGGACAAACACGTCGAGCATCGGCCCGTAGGGAATCTTGCGATAGATGCGCCCGCCCTTGTCCGCCTCTTGCAGGCGCAGCGGCGCGTACTCCAGATAAGCCTGACGGGCACGCGAGGACAACAGCTGGATGTCCTTGACCTTGTAGCGATCATCCAGCTGCTTGCTGGGCGACCAGTTGTTGGTGACTTCGTGGTCGTCCCACTGCCAGATCTGCGGCACTTCGGCGTTGAAGCGGCGCAGGTTTTCATCCATCAGGTTGTAGCGGTAATTACCACGGTATTCGTCGAGGGTTTCCGCGACCTTGCTTTTCGCCTCGGTGGTGATATTGCGCCAGATGCGCCCGCCCTCGGCCGTAATCTGCGCTGGTACCGGGCCGTCGGCATAAATAGTGTCGCCGCTGTGGATAAAAAAGTCCGGCAAGCGCAGGCGCATGGCTTCATAGATGCGCATGCCGCCGATGTCCGGGTTGATGCCAAAGCCCTGCCCGACCGTATCGCCACTCCAGACAAAACGAATATCGCGGCGCTGCTGTGGCGTGCTGCGCAAATGCCCGAACCAGGGTTCGCTGGCGACACCGGTCTGGGCATCTTCAAACGAGACACGGTAGAAAATCGCCTGATCCACCGGCAACCCGCTTAATTCGACACGCGCCGTGAAGTCAGTGCGCTGATCGGCCAGCGCCGACACCACACGGCGTGGCTGGGTGAACATGCTGCGGGTGTCCCACTCGACCACCATTCGCGAAGGCCGGTCGCTGCGGCTCCAGACTATCGCCTTGTCACCGAATACATCGCCGGATTGCACGCCGTCGGCCATCTTCGGACGATCCTGCACCGAGGCGATCACCGCTGGTGCAACACCCGGTAACAGCAGACCGGCACCTACGGCGCCAACGGCCTGGATGACACGGCGACGCTTGAGATCGAACTGGCTCACGGTTATCCCCTCGCTAACAGGCAAAAAAGCAACGTAGCAGGGCAATGTTGGCGCTGTGTGACAGAGGCGCCAATTCTCGACGGCTCAAGCCATCAATGGCAGGTAACTGGTAAACTCCCGCGCTTTATTACAGTCCGAGGCGCTTGGCATGTCTTCCCTGAATCAGGCGCTCAGCGTCGCCCTCGATAATCGTCGACCGTTGCTTGCCGAACTGCACACGCAAGGCACGGACTGCTATCGCCTGTTTCATGGCAGCCAGGAAGGCGCCAGCGGCCTGACCATCGACCGCTACGGTCCGCAATTGCTGGTACAGAGCTTTCACGCCAGCCTGGATCGCGAGGCTTTGCTCGCCGTGCATGCGCAGATCAATACCTACTTGGGCGTGGAAACACTGCTGGTCTACAACGATCGCTCGCAGGGCAATTCGCGGGTGGACCGTGAGGACACCGTCTACAAGGCCGAAGAAGCGGCCCTGGCCGATCATGTCGGGCATGAATGGGGGCTCAATTACCGGGTTCGGGGGCGGCACGCCGGTCAGGACCCGCTGTTGTTTCTCGACCTGCGCAACACGCGCGGCTGGGTCAAGCAGCACAGCGCCGGCAAAAGCGTGCTGAACCTGTTCGCCTACACCTGCGGTGTCGGCCTCAGCGCTGCAGCCGGCGGCGCCAGCGAGGTGTGCAATCTGGACTTCGCCGAAGGCAATCTGGCCGTGGGCCGCGAAAACGGCGCGCTCAACCCACAGCTGCCGACCATGCAATTCATTCAGTCCGATTACTTCCCGGCGATCCGTCAACTGGCCGGGTTGCCTGTCGCCGCGCGGCGCAGCCAGCAATTGCCCAGCTATGTGAAACTGCAGCCGCGCCACTATGACCTGGTTCTGCTCGACCCGCCCGCCTGGGCCAAGAGCGCATTCGGCACCGTTGACCTGTTGCGCGACTATCAAAGCCTGCTCAAACCGGCCCTGTTGGCGACGGCAGATGGCGGCGTGCTGATCTGCTGCAACAATCTGGCAAAGGTCAGCATGCAAGACTGGCGCGAGCAAGTGCTGCGCTGCGCCACCAAAACCGGTCGCCCGGTCCGTGACTGGCAAGAGATGCTGCCTGCCGGGGACTTTCCGTCTCAGGACAATCAGCCACCGTTGAAGACGCTGATCCTGCAACTCTGATTCGTCACTTAAAATTGGAAAAGCAATACCGGAAAGTTCCTACAAGCCACGACAGCAGTACCTTGGGAACCGAACAGGCATGCCATACTCCAAGGGCTTCCAAAAGAGAGAGACGCCGCCGCCCATGTCCAAAGGATTGAAACGCACACTTGGCTCACTGCTGGCTGTGATCGTGCTCTACAGCTTGCTGGGGTTTTTCATCCTCCCCGGTGTCGCCCTGCGTATAGCGAATCAGCAACTGGCCAATTATTCGACCGTGCCCGCCAAGCTCGAACGCCTGGAATTCAATCCCTACACGCTGGAACTGACCCTCTGGGGCCTGAACATCGGCACGCCGGGCAAAGAACAGGTGGCGTTTGAAAAGCTCTACGCCAACCTGCAGATCGACAGCCTATGGACCAAAGCGCTGCACCTGCAACGCGTCGAACTGATCAAACCCAAAGCCGAACTGTTGTTCGACAAGCAAGGCAAGCTCAATCTGGCGCAGTTGTTCAAGCTGCCTGCCAGCGAACCTGCGAAAGACCAACCGCCGAGCAAGCCGTTCCCGCTGCGTATCGGCGAGATCAAGCTGGCTGACGGCTACGTGCACTTTCAGGATGTGCGCCCCAGCGAGCCGATCGAATTCCTCTACGACGCGCTGAATTTCGAACTCAAGAACCTCAGCACTCTGCCCGAAGACAATGCCGACATGACGCTGGTCGCGGCAGGCCCCGATGGCGGGCAGATCGACTGGGTGGGCCGCATCAGTCTGGTGCCGATCACCTCCGAGGGCACGTTGAAGGTCACGGACGGCAAGATGAAGCTGTGGTGGCCTTATGTACGTGACGCCCTGCCGCTGGCGCTTGAAAATGGCGTGCTGAATTTCAGCACCGCTTACAAGCTCGACCTCTCCAAAGAAACCGAACTCAAGCTGACCAACCTGTCGGCCAGTGTGGCGCCCTTCGCGCTGAACACCCCCGACGGTCGCCCACTGGTGCGCCTGCAACGCCTGGATGTCAGCGAAACATCGGTTGATCTGGCCCGGCAACTGGTCAGTGTCGGCAAGATTCGCAGCCAGACGCTCGAAACCTGGGCAGCGCGCGAAGTCGATGGCCAACTGGACTGGCAAAAACTGTTCGCCAACCCGCCGGGCAAGCCTGCCGCGCCGAAAAAACCGGCAGTGGACGAAAAGGCCGCTGAACCGGCGCCTGCCCCCCAGACATCTGCGCAAGCCAGCACTCAGCCAGGCAAGCCGTGGCAAGTGCTGTTACGCGATGTGCAACTGCGCAACTACACGGTTCACCTGACCGATCGCGTGCCCAAAGAACCTGTTGCGCTGGATGTCGGCCCGCTGAATCTGGACATGCAAAACTTCGACAGCCTGAACAAATCCCCCTTCACCCTCAAGCTAGACACCGGTCTGGGCAAACAGGGCAATCTCACTGCAACCGGCGACGTGAACCTGAACCCGGTGAGCGCACGATTGAACGTGACCACCCGCGACATCGATTTACGCGTCGCGCAGGCTTACATCAGCCCGTTCATTCTTCTTGAACTGCGCAGCGGCATGCTGGGCAGCGATCTGGCGGTCAACCTGAAAAGCACCGAGCCGCTGGCGTTCAGCGTCACGGGCAAAGCCCAGGTTAATCAGCTACACACGCTCGACACACTCAAACAGCGCGATTTTCTCAAGTGGCAACAACTGGAGCTCGAAGGGCTGGATTACCAGCACGGCACGGGCCTGTCGATTGCCAAAGTCAACATGAGCCAGCCGTACGCGCGCTTCATGATCAACGAAGACCGAACCACCAACGTTGACGACCTGCTGATTCCGCAGCCCGATGACAAGGCGGCCTCGCAGCCAAAAACAGCCAAGACCCAGCCCAAGGCCAAAACAGAGAACCCGCTGGCGATCTATGTCGGTGAAGTGAACATCAAGGACGGCTCGGCAAACTTTGCCGACATGACCCTGACACCCAACTTTGCGACCGCGGTGCAGCAACTCAATGGTCGCATCGGCACGATCAACAACCGCAAAGCCACTCCGGCCCCGGTCGATATCGAAGGCAAGGTAGACCGTTATGCACCGGTGACCATCAAAGGCAGCCTCAACCCTTTCGACCCGATGGCCAGCCTCGACATCACAACCAGCTTCAAGCGCGTCGAGCTGACCAACCTGACGCCTTACTCGGGTAAATTCGCCGGCTTCCGGATTCGCAAAGGCAGGCTCAACCTCGATTTGCACTACCTGATCACCAAGGGCCAGCTCAAGGCACAGAACAAAGTGCTGATCGAACAGTTGCAACTGGGCGAACGGGTCGACAGCCCGGATGCGCTGGACCTGCCTATTCGCCTGGCGGTTGCGCTGCTCAAGGACACCAAGGGGCGCATTTCCCTGGAGCTGCCTATCGAAGGCGACCTCAACAACCCTCAGTTCAGCGTGATGCCTATTGTCTGGCAGACGCTGCGTAACCTGGTGCTGCGCGCCGCGCAAGCGCCGTTCAAGATGCTTGGCGGGCTGGTGGCAGGCGGCAGCTCCGAGGACCTCGGCAGCGTGAGTTTCGCGCCAGGCGCCAGTGACTTGTCGGTCGAGGCAAAAAAGGCGCTGGACAAGCTCTCAGCCGCACTCAAGGAGCGCCCGGACCTCAAGCTTGAGATTGAAGGCACCAGTGCCGCCAGCAGTGACGGCCCGTTGATTGCCCAGCAGAGGCTGGAGCGGGAATACCAGTATACGTATTACAAGATTCTTCAGAGACGCGGTGACAAGGTCCCGGCCAGGGCTGGGCTGATTCAGGTCCCGGACGATGAGAAAGCGCCGATGCTTGAAGGCATTTACCGAACTCGCCTGAAACAGCAACCGCCTGCTGAATGGGCAAACCTGGGCAAGGAACAACGCGCAGGCCAGATGCGTGCCGCCGTACTCAAATTCTGGAGCGGTAACGAGCTGTTGCTGCGTGAGCTGGGCCAGAGCAGGGCCAGTAGCATCAAGGATTATCTGGTGGACACCGGCAAGCTGGAAGATGCGCGCGTGTATTTTGTCGACGCCCGGCTGGGTCAGGCTCAACCGGATGGTAAAGTCGTCAGCCCTCTCCACCTCGACAGTGAATAAACCCTTGGCACGCACCCGAATCAAGATGCTGATTACCCTGACCCTCGCCGCTTTGGCGGGGTCAACCGCTACCTTTTCCTACGCCACCTCAACCTTGCGGTGCGGCAGCCAGCTGGTAAGCACCGGTGACCGGGCATTCGAAGTTCAGCAGAAGTGTGGCGAGCCCGTGAGTCAGGAGGTTCTTGGCACTCAAGAGACCTTCAACAGCACTTATCGCAGGTCAGAGGCGGTCAGGATAGAAGAGTGGGTCTACGGCCCTGATAACGGCATGTATCAGTACCTGCGCTTTGAAGGCGGTCGCCTGGTGAGGATTGAAAGCAAACGTCGCAACTGATCGCCTTGTTGCGTTCAGCGCCTTGTGCATATTTCCCGCCCACAATAGAACAGGCCCCGACTCTTCAGCCGGGGCCTGTAATGGCTACATCCTTGTAGCCTCGCATGAACCTTCCATCAATCAATGACTGGGGGTGTTCATGTGCAGTGTTCGATTACTCGGCTTTCAGGCCAGCAGCCGATACGTCTTTGACGCCTTTGATTTTCTTGGTGATTGCTACAGCGATTTTCTTCTGAGCATCAGTTACAGCTACGGTCGAAGACAGGGAAACCACGCCTTTGTTGGTTTCAACCTTGATGTCCGAACCCGGGATGCCTTTTTCAGTCAGCAGGTCAGCTTTGACTTTGGTGGTGATCCAGGTGTCAGAGGTATCTTCTTTGACTTCTTGAGTGGTGGTGTTAGCTGCCAGAACCATTGGCGCTTGGGCCGAAGTCTGAGCGAATGCAGCGTTAGCCATGGTCAGAGTCAGGGCAGTAGCGGTAGCAGCAGCGATAGCGAACTTCTTCATACGATAACTCCTGTTTTTCTCAAAATCTGCGCCAGCTGTGTGGCTGCAGGGTTATCAGTTATATCGCAATCGGTGTGCCAAATATGAGAACGCAAAAAAACCCTTTAAAATCAGCAGCTTGTGTTTTTGGCCATTTAACGGAGTCGTGCAGATTGCCCGTTCGCCGCTTCCCGGGCTTGCAAGATGCATGTTCACATCAGGCATTTCGCGCGGTGCAAACATAAGCCCCTAATTGCACTCATAAAAAAAGGACTCCGAAGCAGACTGTGTGAAAACACACTGATGAAGGCCCAAGCAAACGCCCCGACTTGTTCGGGGCGTTTTGTTTTGTATTGGCAGCAGACGAAAAAATGACCGCTCAGCCCATCAAAGCCATCAGATGGCGCACACCGAGCACTTTAATCGCTCGTTTCAGGTTATAAGCATTCACCGCCAAGGCCATTTCAGCTTTTGTCCCCTCCAGTTGTCGCAGCAAGAAACGGCCATTACCAAATAGCCATTGCTTGAGGTTGCCGAAGGGGTGCTCAACGATGGATCTTCGGTTGGCCATCATCTCAGGATGCGCCTGCATTCTTTGCTCCATCCGCTCGAAAGCCTCTTCATGGGCATGTCGTGAGACATAACGGCGCTGGGCTCGAGTGCATTGCGTTTTCAGCGCGCAGTTGGCGCAGTCATCGACCTCAGCCTGATAGATCCGATCACCTTTGTTGTGCTGTTTTAGCGTTAACCATTTGCCTGCCGGACACTGGAAACGATCGTGTCCGGCCTCATAGATAAAGTCTTTTCGCTCAAAGAGCTGCTCTTCATGACTGCCAGGGTTTTTCGAACGATTGGGCGGTACATAGGCCGTAATCGAAGCATCCTCGCAGGCCTGAAACTGCTTGCCATTGGAGTAGCCGGCATCGGCAGTGACCGTCAGCTCATCTTGCTGTAACTCTGCTTTGGCGGCCTTGGCCATCGGCTCCAGTTGCTTTCGGTCATCGCCATCCTGGGTGACCTCATGATGCAAAATCAGGCAATGCTCGGCGTCCACGACGGTTTGCACGTTGTAGGCCACACGTGGCCCTTTGGCCGTGCGCATCATTCGGGCATCGCTTTCATGAGTGTTGAACTGCTCGATGCCCATCGAACGCATCAGTGCCTGGCAACTCTGATTATCCTGTTGTCGAGCCTCAAGCTGTGCCAGTGCTGCTTTGATTGCGCTGCGATCAATTGAATCTGTGGTTTCAGCCTTGTCGGCCTCATCCAGCTCGGCCAGATACTGAGCGATGCGCTTATCCAGTTTTTCTTCCTGGCGCTTGAGCTGCTTCAAATTCACATGACGCCGTGAGGAGGCGACCGCCTGAAACTTGCTGCCGTCGATGGCCACCAATTCACCGGCGATCAAGCCTGCTGTGCGACAAAATCGAACGAAAGCACGGCAGGTCGCGATGAAGGCGGGTTTATTGTTCTTGCGAAAGTCGGCGATGGTCTTGAAGTCGGGCTTGAGCCGGTTGATCAGCCACATCACTTCGATGTTGCGCTGACACTCGGCTTCAAGACGTCGCGATGAGCGAATCCGCTGAAAATAGCCGTAGAGGTAGAGTTTTAGCTGATCGGCGGGATCATAAGCAGGGCGCCCCGTGCTTTTTGGAATCGCTTTATCGAAGCCCAGTTGCACCAGATCGAGCTTGGCAACGTACAGGTCAATGACACGAACGAGGTGATCCTCGGGGATCAACTCTTCCAGCGAGACCGGGAATAGGCTGGTCTGGCTGCGGGACTCACCTTGGATGTAGGCCATAACGAAAAATGCTCTGTATCTTTCGATACGGAGCATTTTCTTTGAGCGCTGCGCAGATTGCTAGGTTTTCACACAGTCTGGAAGAGTCCTTTTTTCAAGTACTGCTTAAATCAATCAGACGCCCGACGCTTTCGCTGCGGCGACGTCTTTGATCGACAGCTTGATACGACCGCGGTTGTCCACGTCCAATACCAGTACTTCGACCTCTTCACCTTCTTTCAGGATGTCGGTCACTTTCTCTACGCGAGCGTCGCTCAACATGGAGATGTGTACCAGGCCATCCTTGCCAGGCAGGATGTTCACGAATGCGCCGAAATCGACGATGCGCTCAACCTTGCCCAGGTAGATCTTGCCGATCTCTGCTTCTGCGGTGATACCCAGAACGCGCTGACGTGCTGCTTCAGCCGCTTCCTTGGACTCGCCGAAGATCTTGATCGAGCCGTCATCTTCGATGTCGATCGAAGCCTTGGTCTCTTCGCAGATTGCACGGATGGTCGCGCCACCCTTGCCGATCACGTCACGGATCTTGTCGGTATCGATCTTCATCGCGATCATGGTCGGAGCGTTGGCCGACAATTCGTTACGCGACTGACCGATGATCTGGTTCATCTGACCGAGGATGTTCAGGCGAGCTTCCAGGGCTTGGCCCAGAGCGATCTCCATGATTTCTTCGGTGATGCCTTTGATCTTGATGTCCATCTGCAGCGCGGTAACACCTTTGGAGGTACCGGCTACTTTGAAGTCCATGTCGCCCAGGTGATCTTCGTCACCCAGGATGTCGGTCAGAATGGCGAACTTCTCGCCTTCCTTGACCAGACCCATGGCGATACCGGCAACCGGTGCCTTCATCGGAACACCAGCGTCCATCAGTGCCAGAGAAGCGCCGCAGACCGAAGCCATGGAGCTGGAACCGTTGGACTCGGTGATTTCCGACACAACACGGATGGTGTAGGGGAACACATCAGCGCCCGGCAGCATAGCCTGTACGCTGCGGCGTGCCAGACGGCCGTGACCGATCTCGCGACGACCTGCGCCGCCCATACGACCACACTCGCCCACCGAGAACGGAGGGAAGTTGTAGTGCAGCATGAACGGGTCTTTTTTCTCGCCTTCAAGGGTGTCGAGCAGCTGTGCGTCGCGTGCAGTACCCAGGGTGGCAACAACCAGCGCCTGAGTTTCGCCACGGGTGAACAGTGCCGAACCGTGAGTCTTTGGCAGAACGCCGACTTCGATGTTCAGCGGGCGGACAGTGCGAGTGTCACGGCCATCGATACGCGGCTTGCCGTTGACGATGTTTTCGCGAACGGTGCGGTATTCGATTTCACCGAAAGCCGCTTTGACTTCGCCGGCAGACGGGCTGCCTTCTTCGACAGCCAGCTTGGCAACGACCTGGTCTTTCAGCTCGCCCAGACGCGCATAGCGGTCGGCTTTGACGGTGATGGTGTACGCCTGGGAGATCGCGTCGCCGAACTCGGCACGGATAGCGCCCAGCAGTGCAGTCGCTTCAGGCTTTGGCTGCCAGTCCCAGGTAGGCTTGGCGGCTTCGGCAGCCAGTTCCTTGATGGCGTTGATGACCACCTGGAACTCGTCGTGGGCAAACAGCACAGCGCCCAGCATCTGGTCTTCGGTCAGCTCTTTGGCTTCAGACTCAACCATCAGAACGGCTTCGGAAGTACCAGCTACGACCATGTCCAGGCTCGAAGCCTGCAGTTGCTCGTAAGTCGGGTTCAGCAGGTAGCCGGTGCTTTCGTGGAAAGCAACGCGCGCAGCGCCAACCGGACCGTCAAACGGGATACCGGAGATGGCCAGAGCAGCCGAAGTACCGATCATCGCAGCGATGTCCGGATCGATCTTCTTGCTGGTGGAAACGACTGTGCAGACAACCTGCACTTCGTTCATGAAGCCTTCTGGAAACAGCGGACGGATCGGACGGTCGATCAGGCGCGAGGTCAGGGTTTCTTTCTCGGAAGGACGGCCTTCACGCTTGAAGAAACCACCAGGAATCTTGCCGGCAGCGTAGGTTTTTTCCTGATAGTGCACGGACAGAGGGAAGAAGCCTTTGCCAGCGTCAGCCTGTTTGGCGCCGACCACAGTCACAAGTACGCTGACGTCGTCGTCAACGGTGACCAATACTGCGCCAGAGGCTTGACGGGCGATACGGCCTGTCTCGAGGGTTACGGTCGATTGACCGAACTGAAACTTTTTGATTACCGGGTTCACGGTTTCCTACCTTTCTTTGTGGCTCTTGGGGAACTGGTTTCTTGCGAATTCTTGGGCAGCGTGGGGAATCGGCCCCTTCCACAGCCCAGATAAAACTTGAGGCTGGGAGCCTGCCAGACCCACCGGGTAAACCCGACGGATCGTGACAGACAACCAACCTCTAGCAACGTCGTTATTAGCGACGCAGACCCAGACGACCGATCAGGGCGCTGTAACGGCTAACGTCCTTACCTTTCAGGTAATCCAGCAGCTTGCGGCGCTGGTTTACCATACGGATCAGACCACGACGGGAGTGGTGGTCCTTACCGTTGGCCTTGAAGTGGCCTTGCAGTTTGTTGATGTTGGCGGTAAGCAGTGCAACCTGCACTTCTGGCGAACCAGTATCACCAACAGCTTGCTGGTAGTCGGTTACGATCTGAGCTTTTTCTTCAACGCTGAGTGCCATGTGGGCAATCCTTATTTCAGGGAAGCGCTTCCGGGGAAACGTTTCCAACAGGCCGAGGACAAAACCTCGTATTAAAAAATGAGATATGACCGTGCCTGTTGACAGCCATCCTCGTTCCACCCCACTGCCAGGCTAGCCCGCCAGTGGACTGGTTCCGGTCACTCTGACCGAATCAATCGACGCGGCGCAATACGCCCGTCTTCGCTGACTTCACCGATACCGATGAAGCGACCTTCGTGATCCTGCACCCGCACCATACCGAATTTCGGTGCGTCCGGGGCGCGTACCGGCTGACCATGCAACCAGTAAAACGAACTGTGCTCGGAAAACTTCAGCAACGGCCAGTCCAGCAGGCCGCTGTCCGAAGGCATCAGGAAGCGGTCAACCGCTTCGTTGCCACCGTCGGCGTGCACTTGCTCGAGCTCTTCCAGCGTAACCGTCTGAGCCAGCGTGAAAGGCCCGGCCTGGGTACGGCGCAGTTCTGCGACGTAGGCACCACAACCGAGTTTTTCACCGATATCCTCGACCAGCGTGCGGATATAGGTGCCTTTACTGCAATCCACCGACAGACGTGCTGTCTCGCCTTCGCAAGCAAGTAATTCCAGGCGCGCAATAGTAACAGAACGGGGCTCGCGCTCCACTACTTCCCCTGCACGCGCCAGTTTGTAAAGTGGCTGCCCGTCACGCTTGAGGGCCGAGTACATGGGAGGTATCTGGCTGATTTTCCCGCGAAAGTCGGGCAGAACCGCTTCGATATCGTCGCGACCAACGGTCACCGGACGCGTGAGCAAAACATCGCCCTCGGAGTCGCCAGTGGTCGTGGTCTTGCCCAGTTGGGCCAGCGTCTCGTAGGACTTGTCCGAATCGAGCAGATACTGAGAGAACTTGGTCGCCTCGCCAAAGCACAACGGCAGAACGCCGGTGGCCAAAGGATCAAGGCTGCCCGTGTGCCCCGCCTTCTCGGCATTGAGCAGCCAGCGAACCTTTTGCAGAGCGGCGTTGGACGTGAAGCCCAGTGGCTTGTCGAGCAGGATGATCCCGCTGACATTGCGACGTATACGCTTGACCTGAGCCACCCTTTATTCCTCGGTACTTTCAGGCTTTGCATCTGGCGATGCAGGGCCTTCCTGGTGCTGACTGTCCTGCGCCACTGCGCGCTCGATCAGTGCCGAGAGGTGCGCACCACGCACGACGCTTTCGTCGTAGTGGAAGTGCAATTGAGGCACGCTGCGCAGCTTCATTTCACGGGCCAGCTGCATGCGCAGGAAGCCTGCGGCAGCGTTGAGCACCTTGATGGTCTGCGCGATGTCTTCCGCGTTGTCCTGCCCCATGACGGTCATGAAAATCTTTGCGTGACCGACATCACGGCTGACGTCTACGGCGGTAATCGTGACCAGACCCACACGTGGGTCCTTGATTTCGCGACGGATCAGTTGCGCCAGCTCGCGCTGCATCTGATCGCCGATACGTTGGGTACGGCTGTATTCTTTTGCCATGCTTGTTACCTGTTACTGATCCGGGACCAAACCCTGACAGTCTGAAAGCGGCAAACGCCCGGCCTGACAATTGCCAGACCGGGCGTTGCGTTTAGAGCCCATGGAGAAAGCGCTGCATGTACATGCGACGCCCCCACCATGACTCCTAAAGCTCGCGATTTAGAGGCTGCGAGCCACTTGGACCTTCTCGAAGACTTCGATCTTGTCACCAACCTTGACGTCGTTGTAGCTCTTGACGCCGATACCGCATTCCATGCCGGCACGTACATCGGCAGCGTCATCCTTGAAGCGGCGCAGGGATTCCAGCTCGCCTTCGAAGATAACGATGTCTTCACGCAGAACACGGATTGGACGGTTGCGGTAAACAGTACCTTCCAGAACCATACAACCTGCGATCGCGCCGAATTTCGGCGAACGGAACACATCGCGGACTTCGGCAATACCCAGGATATTCTCCCGAACGTCGCTGCCAAGCATACCGGTAAGGGCTTTCTTGACGTCTTCGATGATGTCGTAGATCACGTTGTAGTAACGCATATCCAGACCTTCCTGCTCGACAATCTTGCGTGCGCCAGCATCGGCACGCACGTTGAAGCCGAACAGTACAGCGTTGGACGCCAGTGCCAGGTTGGCGTCGCTCTCGGTGATACCACCGACACCGCCACCCACTACGCGCACTTGCACTTCGTCGTTACCCAGGCCGTTCAAGGCGCCGTTCAACGCTTCGAGGGAACCACGAACGTCAGATTTGAGGACGATATTGAGCGTCTTCTTCTCTGCCTGACCCATGTTCTCGAAGATGTTTTCCAGCTTGCCAGCGTGGGCACGGGCCAGTTTGACTTCACGGAACTTGCCTTGACGGAACAGAGCCACTTCACGGGCTTTCTTCTCGTCGGACAGCACGCTCATCTCGTCGCCAGCGTCCGGGGTACCGTCCAGGCCGAGAATCTCGACAGGGATGGAAGGACCCGCTTCCTTGACCGGCTTGCCGTTCTCGTCAAGCATGGCGCGGATGCGGCCGAAGTTCGAACCGACCAGAACCATGTCGCCCTGACGCAGCGTACCGTCCTGAACCAGAACAGTAGCAACCGGACCGCGGCCCTTGTCCAGACGGGACTCGACAACAACACCACGGCCAGGAGCCGAAGGCGTTGCCTTGAGTTCCAGGACTTCGGCTTGCAGCAAGACAGCTTCCAGCAGCTCGTCGACGCCAGTACCCATTTTCGCGGAGACCGAAACGAAAGGCGTATCACCACCCCACTCTTCGGACGTCACGCCATGGACTGACAACTCGCTGCGAATGCGGTCGAGATCCGCACCCGGCTTGTCGATCTTGTTCACCGCAACCACCAGCGGAACGCCAGCAGCAACAGCATGCTGAACGGCTTCGATGGTCTGTGGCATCACGCCGTCGTCGGCAGCAACCACCAGAATCACGATGTCGGTCGCCTTGGCACCACGGGCGCGCATTGCGGTAAACGCAGCGTGACCAGGGGTGTCGAGGAACGTCACCATGCCGCGTTCGGTTTCAACGTGGTAGGCACCGATGTGCTGGGTGATACCACCGGCTTCACCAGCCGCTACCTTGGCGCGACGGATGTAGTCGAGCAGCGAAGTCTTGCCGTGGTCGACGTGGCCCATTACGGTCACAACCGGCGCACGAGAGAACGACTCGCCTTCGAACTTCAGCGATTCCGCCAGGGAATCTTCCAGGGCATTGTCGCTGACCAGCGTGACCTTGTGGCCCAGCTCTTCGGCGATCAACTGGGCAGTTTCCTGATCCAGTACCTGGTTGATGGTCACCGGGGTGCCCATCTTGAACATGAATTTGATGACTTCAGCAGCCTTGACCGACATCTGTGCCGACAATTCGCCCACAGTGATGGTCTCGCCGATGGCAACGTCACGGATAACCGGGCCGGTAGGGCTCTGGAAACCATGCGCGTTACGCTTCTTCAGCTTGCCCTTGCCACGACCACCACGACGGAAGCTGTCGCTTTCTTCGTCGGTGGTGCGAGGTGCAACACGAGGGGCCGGAGCCTTCTCTTTGACCGAAGCACGATGCGGAGCGTTCTTGCGATCGCCGTCGCCGCCACGGGCGTTGCGGTCGTCAGCACGAGGCTTGTCAGGGCGACGTTGTTCGTCACGCTTGCGTGCATCGGCAGACGGCGCTGCGCTGGCAGGTGCCGGAGCAGCGGCTGCAGGTGCTTCACGCACAGGCTCGGCGGCAGCAACAGGTTGCGCAGGTGCCGAAGCAGGCTGGCCGGCAGCAGGCTGATTGCGCGCATCTTCTTCAGCGCGACGCTTGGCTTCTTCTTCAGCCTTTTGACGAGCGGCATTTTCTACCGCACGGCGTTCGTCCATCTCGCGCTTGCGCTCGGCTTCGATCTCTTCCGGGCTACGCTGCACAAAGACTTTCTTCTTGCGCACTTCAACGCTGATGCTCTTGCTGCCAGCAACGCGCAGGGTGCTGGTGGTCTTGCGCTGCAAGGTAATCTTGCGAGGCTCTTCCACCTTGGCCTTGTGACCGCTTTTCAGGTGCGTCAACAAGGCTTGTTTTTCGTTATCGGTCACAACTTGCTCGGCGGCGGTGTGCGGCAGACCTGCCTCACGCATCTGCTGTAACAGGCGCTCTACCGGTGTGTCGACCACTTTGGCCAGTTCTTTCACCGTGACTTGCGTCATGCACTTCTCTCCTCAGGCCGCGCCTACTTACTCGAACCAGTGGGCTCGGGCGGCCATGATCAACTTGCCGGCACGATCATCGTCAATGCCGTCGATGTCGAGCAGGTCATCTATAGACTGCTCGGCCAGGTCTTCGCGGGTAACTACGCCGCGCACCGCCAGTTCCATCGCCAAATCCTTGTCCATACCCTCAAGCGAGAGCAGGTCTTCGGCCGGATGGGCGTCTGCCAGCTTTTCCTCTGTAGCGATGGCTTTAGTCAACAAACGATCCTTGGCACGAGCGCGAAGCTCGTTGACGATATCTTCGTCAAAGCCGTCGATGTTGAGCATTTCTTCCAACGGTACGTAGGCAATCTCTTCCAGGCTGGTGAAGCCTTCATCAACCAGCACCTGAGCCAGTTCTTCATCGACTTCGAGCTCTTCGATGAAGTTGCGCAGGATGTCACCGGTTTCAGCTTGCTGCTTGGCCTGGATGTCCGATTCGGTCATTACGTTCAGGGTCCAGCCAGTCAACTGACTGGCCAGACGAACGTTCTGACCGCCACGACCAATAGCCTGGGCCAGGTTGTCCGCGCCTACCGCGATGTCCATTGCATGAGCGTCTTCATCTACGATGATTGCAGCTACTTCTGCAGGGGACATTGCGTTGATCACGAACTGCGCAGGGTTATCGTCCCAAAGCACGATATCCACACGCTCGCCACCCAGCTCGCCGGAAACAGCCTGAACTCGCGAACCGCGCATGCCGATACAGGCACCTTGCGGATCGATTCGTTTGTCCTTGGAGCGAACAGCGATTTTCGCACGAGAGCCCGGGTCACGAGAGGCAGCCATCACCTCGATGAGACCTTCGGCAATTTCCGGCACTTCAATGCGGAAAAGCTCGATCAGCATCTCTGGCGCAGTACGCGACAGAATCAGCTGAGGGCCACGGTTTTCAGTACGAATTTCCTTCAGCAGAGCACGGACGCGAACACCGACCCGGAAAGTTTCCCGGGAAATGATGTCTTCACGAGCAAGCAAGGCTTCGGCATTGTTACCCAGATCAACGATGACATTGTCACGTGTAACCTTTTTAACAGTACCAGAAATGATTTCACCCAGACGCTCACGGTAGGCATCGACTACCTGAGCACGCTCGGCTTCACGAACTTTCTGCACGATGACCTGTTTTGCGGTCTGTGCAGCAATACGACCAAATTCGATGGAATCGATTTTCTCTTCGATCAGGTCGCCTGCAACGGCACCAGGCTTTTTAGCCTGAGCCTGATCGACGGCCAGCTCGTAAGCAGGATCGTCCAGATCTTCGTCTTCGACGACTGTCCAGCGACGGAAAGTCTCGTAGTTGCCTGTTTGGCGGTTGATCTCTACACGCAGTTCAACTTCGTCTTCAAAACGTTTCTTGGTAGCAGTGGCCAGAGCCAGCTCCAGCGCTTCAAAAATTACACTTGCCGGAACGCCCTTTTCATTGGACACCGACTCAACAACCAGCAGTACTTCTTTGCTCATCGTACGCCTCGCCTTTCGCAAGCCATTGGATCCGCGGGATCCGCAGTAACCGGCACGTATCAGTCAAACGTGGGAATAATGTTGGCCTTGTCGATCAAGTCGATCGGCAACAGAAACTCATGGTCTTCAACCTGCACCACGACATCCTGCTCCTCCACCCCGCGGAGAAGGCCTTGAAAGTTGCGTCGACCTTCGAAAGGCGAACGCAGCTTTATTCTTACTTGTTCCCCGGCGTACAAAGCGAACTGCTCGATAGTGAACAGCGGGCGCTCCATGCCAGGAGAAGAGACTTCAAGGGTGTATTCGGTGCTGATCGGGTCTTCTACGTCCAACACACCGCTGATCTGGCGACTGACGATTGCGCAGTCGTCTACCAGAACACCACCTTCTTTATCGATATAAATACGCAGCACCGAATGCTTGCCCTGGGAACTGAAATCGATCCCCCAGCATTGATAGCCAAGCGCCACGACCACAGGGGCCAACAAGCCCTGCAACTGTTCTAGCTTGCTCGACACCTGAACCCCCTCGTACATGCTTTAGAAATAAAAAAATGGGCAAAAGCCCATCCCTGAAAACGCCGCTGAACATCGGCGTCACGTACTGTCCAGCTAACAAAAAGCCCCTTAAAAGGGGCTCCGCTAAAACTGGTTGCGGGGGCTGGATTTGAACCAACGACCTTCGGGTTATGAGCCCGACGAGCTACCAAACTGCTCCACCCCGCGACAAAGCTGGGGCGGAAGTATACGACCGATCCATTGCTGGGTCAATCCAACATCCACCTACAAGAAAGCCCGCTAATGCGGGCTTCCTTGTTAATTGGTACCGAGAAGGGGACTCGAACCCCTACACCCATTGGGCACAACCACCTCAAGGTTGCGTGTCTACCAATTCCACCACCTCGGCATTACAACTCTTTGGCGATCTCGCAAAAACATCGCCGAATTCTTTTTTACTTCTTCTCTGGAGCCTGAGGTGCATCAGCAGGAACAACTGCTGGCTTTTGCTCTTCGAGAACCGGCACATCACCTGCCGCCGGCTTTTGCTTCACTTCCAGTACTGCAGGGTCTGGCAAACCTACCTGAGTCAGCTGTTGAGCTTTCTCTTTAGCAAAGTAACCTAACCCCAAGCTGGTTATGAAAAAACATGCGGCAAGTATAGCAGTAAACTTACTGAGAAAGGTAGAGGTTCCTTGACCTCCGAAGACAGTATTTGATGCACCTGCTCCGAAAGACGCACCTGCGTCCGCACCTTTACCCTGCTGCAGCAATACCAGAGCGACAACGCCCAGAGCGCCCAACAGGTGAAAAACGATTACGACTGTTTCCAGCATTTTTTCAGTTTCCCGCGGCGCGACAGATCGCACCGAACTCATCTGCATTCAGGGACGCTCCACCAATGAGCCCCCCATCGATATCCGGCATGCTGAAAAGCTCGACCGCATTGGCCGCCTTCACGCTGCCGCCATAGAGAAGTCGCACGCCTTGTGCGACTTCGGCATTCTCTTTTGCCAGTTGCGCACGAATTGCTGCGTGCACCTCCTGCGCCTCTTGAGGCGAAGCGGTCAATCCGGTGCCGATGGCCCAGACTGGCTCGTAGGCAATTACTGCATTGACCAGCGCACCAATACCAAACTCTGCAATGACGCTGTCAAGCTGACGCCCGACAACTTCAAGCGTTTGCCCTGCCTTGCGCTCTTCAAGCGTCTCGCCTATGCAAAGCACAGGGGTAAGACCGCTTGCCTGTATCGCTGCGAACTTCTTGTTGAGCACCTCATCCTGCTCGCCAATCAGCTGACGACGCTCCGAGTGCCCGACGAGTACCAGCTTGCAACCGGCATCAGCCAATTGGCTCGATGCGATTTCGCCGGTCAGTGCGCCCTGCTCAGCCTGAATGGCTGCATCCTGCGCACCGACAATGATCGACGTACCCTGAAGGCCCTCGATCACTCGACTGGTAAACAGGCTTGCAGGCATTACGGCGATATCGACGCTGCCAGGCAACGCCTGCTTGACCAAACCCTCGATCAGCTCAGCGACGCTGGCGCGGGTACCGTGCATTTTCCAGTTACCAGCTACCATTGGGCGACGCATGCTACACCTCGTGGGTCAAAGTGGGCGCAGATGTTACCCAACACTTCCGACACTGGCAAGCCGAAATCAGGCGCAAACTTCAGCAACCAGTTTTGCGAGCTCTTCGGCGTACGCCCTGACCTGCGCTTCGTCCTCACCTTCAACCATCACCCGCACCAGAGGCTCTGTGCCGGATTTGCGCAATAGCACCCTGCCACGCCCCGCCATCTGTTCGGTGACGCGCGCACAGGCTTCCTGCACCGACGGGTGGGTAACCGGGTCGACACTGGAACCCTCGAAACGCACATTGATCAGGATTTGCGGGCACTTGCGCAATTTCAGGCGCGCCTCGGCAAGGCTGATGCCGCTGCGACGCAAGGCAAGTATCACCTGCAGCGAGGCGATAATGGCGTCACCGGTGGTGGCATGCTGGAAACACACGATGTGCCCGGAGTTTTCACCACCGATCTGCCAATTGCGCTCAAGCAGCTCGGCAATCACATAACGGTCGCCAACGTTGGCCCGCACGAAGGGAATATTCTGTTCGGCAAGAGCGAGCTCAAGACCCAGGTTACTCATCAGCGTGCCGACAACACCTCCCTGCAAGCGGCCACGCTCGTGCAGATCGCGCGCAATGATGTAAAGCAGCTCATCGCCATCAACGATGGTCCCGGTGTGGTCGACCATCAGCACTCGGTCGCCGTCACCATCAAAACCGATGCCCATGTCCGCGTGCTCCGCAACCACAGCGGCCTGCAAGGCCTCCATGTGAGTAGAGCCGCAGTCCTTGTTGATGTTGAGCCCGTCAGGCTGCGCCGAGAGCACCACAACCTGCGCCCCCAACTCACGGAAGACGTTGGGCGCCACCTTGTAAGTCGCGCCGTGCGCGCAATCGATCACCACCTTGAGCCCGGCAAAATCGGTACTGGTCGGCACGCTGCTCTTGCAGAATTCGATGTAACGCCCGGCAGCATCGTTGATCCGCGAGACCTTGCCGAGGTTTTCGGACTCGGCCACGGTCATCGGTGCGTCGAGCAACTCCTCGATCATCATTTCGATCTCGTCAGGCAGCTTGGTGCCCTGGCCGGAGAAGAACTTGATGCCGTTGTCGTAGTGCGGATTGTGCGAAGCACTGATGACGATGCCTGCTTCGGCATGAAAAGTGCGCGTCAGATACGCGATGGCAGGTGTAGGCATCGGCCCCAGCAGCAGCACGTCAGCGCCCGCCGCAGAAAGCCCTGCTTCCAGTGCAGATTCGAACATGTAGCCGGAAATACGCGTGTCCTTGCCAACAAGAATGCGGCAGGCGCCCATCTTGCGAAAGGCCATGCCTGCAGCCCAGCCCAGTTTCAGCATGAACTCGGGTGTAATCGGGAATTGCCCTACACGACCACGAATGCCGTCGGTTCCGAAATATTTTCTGGTAGTCATGGATGCCCCACTGTTTTTATTCAGCTGCCTGGACAGCTGCGATCATGCGCACCACGTCAGCCGTTTCGGCGACATCGTGCACACGTAGAATTCTTGCCCCTTTGGTCATCGCCAGGGCGGCCAGGGCCAGCCCTCCAGACAAGCGCTGATCTACGGGCCGTCCCAGCACTGCACCGATCATGCTTTTGCGCGAAACCCCCACCAACAGCGGCCGACCCAGCGCGTGCAACGCTTCCATACGCCTGAACAGGCTCAGATTATGTTCCAGCGTCTTGGCAAAACCAAAACCCGGATCAAGGATGAGCTGTTGCCGATCAATCCCCGCGGCCACACACTGATTCATGCGCTCCAGCAGGAAGGCACTGACCTCGCCCAGAAGGTCCTCATAGTGCGGATCATTCTGCATGGTGCCCGGCTCGCCCTGCATATGCATCAGACACACCGGCAAACCGGTGCTTGCAGCCGCCTCAAGCGCGCCTGGACGCTGCAACGAGCGAACGTCATTGATCATGCCAGCGCCCAGCCCTGCCGTCGCCAGCATGACCTCAGGCGTTGACGTATCAACCGAGATGATCACATCGAGTTCACGCGCAATAATCTCGACAACCGGCGCTACACGCTCGACTTCTTGCGCAGGAGACACCGGGCGTGCGCCCGGACGGGTCGACTCGCCACCGACGTCAATCAGCGTGGCACCGGCCAGCACCATGGCTTCTGCATGACGCAGGGCAGCATCGAGCTGGCTGTAACGGCCGCCGTCGGAGAACGAATCTGGAGTCGCGTTGAGGATGCCCATCACATGGGTATGGGCCAAATCAAGAACCCGGTTGCCGCAAGGCAACCGGGTTGGGTACAGCGCAGATGTCATGTCAGACCTTAATGCTCAGCAGCAGGACCGCCAATAGGCGTTTCCGGACGAGGATCAGGTGTGATCGGAGTACCGTTGGTACCTGAACCGCCATCCCAGTCACGCGGCTCGCGCGGTGGGCGACCGGTCATGATGTCATCGATCTGATCAGCATCGATGGTCTCGTACTTCATCAACGCGTCGGCCATCGCTTCAAGCTTGTCGCGATTGTCCGTCAGCAGCTGCTTGGCGGTGCCGTAGCAGTGGTCGATGATGCTGCGTACTTCCGAGTCGATCAGCTTGGCGGTGTCGCCGGAAACACTGGAATTCTGGCTGCCGCCGCGCCCCAGGTAACCACCATCTTCGTCTTCAGAGTACATCAATGGACCCAGCTTTTCAGACAGGCCCCATTTGGTGACCATGTTCCGGGCAATCTGGCTGGCACGCATGATGTCGTTGGACGCACCCGTCGTGACGCCATCAAAGCCCAGGGTCATTTCTTCAGCGATACGACCGCCGTACAACGAGCATATCTGGCTGATCAACGCACGCTTGGACAGGCTGTAACGGTCTTCTTCGGGCAGGAACATGGTCACACCCAAAGCGCGGCCGCGAGGAATGATCGACACCTTGTAGACCGGATCATGCTCGGGCACCAGACGACCGACGATGGCGTGACCCGCCTCGTGGTAAGCCGTGTTGCGTTTTTCCTTGTCGGACATGACCATCGATTTGCGCTCGGCGCCCATCATGATCTTGTCCTTGGCCAGTTCGAATTCCTTCATTTCGACGACACGCTTGCCGGAGCGCGCAGCGAACAGCGACGCTTCGTTGACCAGGTTGGCCAGATCGGCACCGGAGAAACCCGGAGTACCGCGAGCGATAACGCCTGGATTGACGTCCTCACCCATAGGCACTTTGCGCATGTGGACCTTGAGAATCTGCTCGCGACCACGAATGTCCGGCAGACCCACCACAACCTGACGGTCGAAACGGCCTGGACGCAGCAATGCAGGGTCCAGTACGTCAGGACGGTTGGTCGCGGCAATGACGATGATGCCGTCATTCATTTCAAAGCCGTCCATCTCTACCAGCAACTGGTTGAGGGTCTGCTCGCGCTCGTCGTGACCACCACCCATGCCGGCACCACGATGACGACCGACCGCATCGATTTCGTCGATGAAGATGATGCAGGGCGCGTGTTTCTTGGCTTGTTCGAACATGTCACGGACGCGGCTTGCACCGACACCCACAAACATTTCGACGAAGTCGGAACCGGAAATCGTGAAGAACGGCACTTTGGCTTCGCCGGCAATCGCCTTGGCAATCAACGTCTTGCCGGTACCCGGAGGACCAACCATCAGCACGCCGCGCGGAATTCGACCACCCAGACGCTGGAACTTGCCAGGATCACGGAGGAACTCGACGAGCTCGCCGACTTCTTCCTTGGCTTCGTCACACCCTGCAACATCCGCCAGGGTGGTCTTGACCTGATCTTCAGACAACAGACGCGCCTTGCTTTTGCCAAAGCTCATCGGGCCGCCTTTGCCGCCCGCTCCGCCCTGCATCTGGCGCATGAAGAACATGAAGACCGCGATGATCACCAGAATCGGGAAGCTGGCGACCAGCAACTGGGTCCAGATGCTCTGCTGTTCGGGCTGCTTGCCTTCGACCACAACGTTGTTGCTGACCAGATCGCCGATCAGGCCATTGTCCGGAATGTTCGGACGAATGGTCTTGAAGGTGTCACCGTCACTGCGCTTGCCCGTGATCACGTAGCCATCGACAGAAACCTTCTCGACCTTGCCATCCTTGACCTGCTGGATGAACTCGGAATAGTTGAAGTTCTGCGGCTCGTTAGGGCTTGAGAAGTTGTTCATCACCGTCACAAGGACAGCCGCGATGATCAACCACAGGATCAAATTCTTTGCCATATCGTTCAATTAGCTACCCTCTGAAGCAAGCTCCACGCAGCAAGCGTGCCTCGCATGATATTCACTGGCCTAACTTACTACAGAACCTACAGATACGGCAGACACCGTCTGTAACCCTTTGTGAAACTTTGACACCATAATGTTCGTTGATGCCGCACTGGCGACGCCATTTGAAAAAAGCTATCGCGCTCTATCAAAAACGTTCGATGCTGGCTGCGCCATCGATTCCGCGAAAACCACGAGCCAGCAGGTATTGCTCGCGCGATCGGTCGCGGGACGACGAAGGCTTGCGCATCTGCACCTTGTCGAACAGCTTGCGAATGTCCTTGTGGTAAATATCGAAGCCTTCACCCTGGAAGACCTTGATCAGAAAATCGCCACCGGGACGCAGTACCCGACCGGCAAGGTCGAGCGCCAATTCACAGAGAAACATTGCACGCGGCATATCGACAGCGCTCAATCCACTCATATTGGGGGCCATATCGGAAATCACAAGGTCTACCTGCGTATTACCGACGGCTTCAAGAATCTGCTCAAGGATGGCGTCCTCGGTGAAATCCCCCTGAATGAAGGTCACGTCCGGGATGCTGTCCATCTCAAGAATGTCGGAAGCGATCAGGCGACCTTGACCACCGATCAGACGACTGGTCACTTGCGACCAGCCACCCGGCGCAGCGCCGAGGTCGATGACGGTCATGCCGGGGCGGATGATCTTGTCCTTTTCCTGAATCTCGAGAAGCTTGTAGCTGGCACGCGAACGGTAGCCGTCCTTCTGCGCCATTTTGACGTACTTGTCGTCGAAGTGTTCTTTGAGCCAGTTATGGCTTGTCTTGGAACGGGCCACAGGGCACCTCAAAAATAAACGAGTCGTGATTAACTGGGCGGTCCCGGACTCGCTCGGGTAAACTGGCCGCCGCTTTTAAAAGATCAGACGCAGAGGTCAGATTATGCCGCTCACTCCAGAGCAGAAGAAACAATACAAATCCATTGGTCACCATCTGAAACCGGTATTGACCGTGGCTGACAATGGTTTGACTGAAGGTGTACTTGCAGAGCTTGAACGCGCATTGAGCGATCACGAGCTGATCAAGATCAAGCTCAATATCCTCGACCGCGAAAGCCGTCTGGGTGCCGTTGCAGAACTGTGCAAGGCTGGCTCAGCCGACCTGGTACAGGTCATCGGCAAAATGGCGTTGATCTACCGCAAGAACCCAAAGGTAAACAAGCAACTGTCCAACGTCCACCGCGCGCACGGATAAAAATATGCGCCAGGGCCGCTTAGTGTGTGCCCTGACGCGTTTTTACCGCTGAAAGTGCCCGCCATGGCGGGCACTTGCATCAGATATGACGCACTTCGATGATTTCGTATTCGATAACGCCACTCGGCGTTTTCACCACGACGACGTCACCTTCTTCCTTGGCAATCAAGGCGCGAGCAATGGGCGAACCCACTGAAATCTTGCCCTTCTTGATATCCGCCTCGTCCTCACCCACGATCTGGTAAACAACGCTTTCGTCGGTCTCGACGTTGGCGATTTCGACTGTCGTGCCGAAAATCACCTTGCCAGTGTGCGCAATAGTCGTAACGTCGATCACCACCGCGTTCTGCATACGGCCTTCGATATCACGAATACGCGCTTCAACCATACCCTGCTGCTCGCGGGCAGCATGGTATTCAGCGTTTTCCTTGAGGTCGCCCAGCTCGCGCGCAGTACCAATGTCCTGGCTCAATTTGGGACGGATCACCTTGGTCAGGTGAGTCAGCTCTTCTTCCAGGGCGCGAGCGCCCTGAACGGTCATCGGGTATTTGATCATGCCTTCAATCCTGCATGGAGGTCCTGCAAGCGACGCACGGTCTTCTCTGGGCCGAACTTGAGCGCTTCGCAGATCGCTTCGCCTGCTGCAATGGTAGTGGTGCAGTAAATCTTGTGCTGCAAGGCGTTGCGACGGATGGAGTAGGAATCAGCGATAGACTGACGGCCTTCGGTGGTGTTGATGATCAGGGTGACTTCGTCATTCTTGATCATGTCGACCACGTGCGGGCGACCTTCGGTCACCTTGTTGACGCGACGCACTTTCAGGCCGGCCGCTTCGATCAGCTTGGCCGTTCCGGCTGTTGCGACAATTTCGAAACCCAGGTTGATCAGGTCACGAGCAACCGCTTCAACCAGCGGCTTGTCGTCATCACGTACGCTGATAAACGCAGTACCGCCGGTCGGCAGCACTTCGCTGGCGCCCATCTGAGCCTTGGCGAACGCTTCACCGAAGGTGTCGCCCACGCCCATCACTTCGCCGGTCGACTTCATTTCCGGGCCAAGGATCGGGTCAACGCCAGGGAATTTGGCGAACGGGAACACGGCCTCTTTCACACTATAGAAATTAGGAATGATTTCCTTGGTGAAATTCAGCTCTTTCAGGGTTTTACCCGCCATCACGCGCGCAGCGATCATGGCCAGGGAAACACCGATGCACTTGGAAACGAACGGCACGGTACGCGATGCACGCGGGTTCACTTCGATCACGTAGATGTCTTCGCCCTGAAGTGCCAGCTGTACGTTCATCAGGCCCACCACGCCCAGTTCCAGGGCCATCTTCTTGACCTGTTCGCGCATCTCGTCCTGGATGTGAGCAGGCAGCGAGTACGGCGGCAGCGAGCAGGCGGAGTCGCCGGAGTGAACGCCCGCCTGTTCGATGTGCTGCATGATCGCGCCGATCACCACGTCAGTACCGTCGCAAACTGCATCGACGTCCATTTCGATGGCGCAGTTCAGGAAGTGGTCGAGCAGCACCGGGCTGTCGTTGGACACCTGAACCGCTTCACGCAGGTAACGCTTGAGCTCGTCTTCCTGGTAAACGATTTCCATCGCCCGGCCGCCCAGTACATAGGACGGACGCACGACCAGCGGGTAACCGATTTTCGCGGCGGCACGAATCGCTTCGTCTTCGCTGCGCACGGTGGCGTTTGGCGGCTGACGCAGGTTGAGACGCTCGACCATCTGCTGGAAGCGCTCGCGGTCTTCTGCGCGGTCGATGGCGTCCGGGCTGGTGCCGATGATCGGGACGCCGGCGGCTTCCAGGGCACGGGCGAGTTTCAGCGGGGTCTGGCCGCCGTACTGCACGATCACGCCCTTGGGCTTCTCGACGCGTACGATTTCCAGCACGTCTTCCAGGGTGACCGGCTCGAAGTACAGACGATCAGAGGTGTCGTAGTCGGTGGAGACGGTTTCCGGGTTGCAGTTGACCATGATGGTCTCGTACCCGTCTTCACGCAGCGCCAGGGCTGCGTGCACGCAGCAGTAGTCGAACTCGATACCCTGGCCGATACGGTTAGGGCCACCGCCGAGGATCATGATCTTGTCGCGCGTCGAAGGGTTGGCTTCGCACTCTTCTTCGTACGTCGAGTAAAGGTACGCGGTGTCGGTTGCAAACTCGGCCGCGCAGGTATCGACGCGCTTGTAGACCGGGAACACATCCAGCTTGTGACGGTGCGTGCGCAGGTTTTTCTCGGTAACGCCGACCAGTTTGGCCAGGCGTGCATCGGAGAAGCCCTTGCGCTTGAGACGGTACATCAGGTCGCGATCAATTGCCGACAGGCCAAGCGTCTTGATCTTCTCCTCGTCCTTGACCAGATCTTCGATCTGGACCAGAAACCAGGGGTCGATCATGTTCATGGCGAAGATTTCTTCGACAGTCATGCCTGCGCGGAACGCATCGGCGACGTACCAGATACGCTCGGCGCCCGGCACGGTCAGCTCGCGCTTGAGCGTGCTCATGCTTTCCGGATGGCTGAGGTCCAGCTTCGGATCAAGGCCACACACACCAACTTCCAGGCCGCGCAGCGCTTTCTGCAGGGATTCCTGGAAAGTACGGCCGATGGCCATGACTTCACCCACCGACTTCATCTGCGTGGTCAGGCGTGCATCGGCCTTGGCGAACTTCTCAAACGCGAAGCGCGGCAGCTTGGTAACGACGTAGTCGATGGATGGCTCGAAGGACGCCGGGGTCTTGCCGCCGGTGATTTCGTTGGACAGCTCGTCGAGGGTGTAACCCACTGCAAGCTTGGCCGCAACCCGGGCAATCGGGAAGCCGGTCGCCTTGGAAGCCAGCGCCGAGGAACGCGACACGCGCGGGTTCATCTCGATGACGACCATACGGCCGGTGTCCGGGCAGATGCCGAACTGAACGTTGGAACCACCCGTTTCAACGCCAATCTCGCGCAGTACCGCCAGCGAGGCGTTACGCAGGATCTGATATTCCTTGTCGGTCAGGGTCTGTGCCGGGGCAACGGTGATGGAGTCACCGGTGTGCACACCCATCGGATCGAAGTTTTCGATGGAGCAGACGATGATGCAGTTGTCCTTTTTGTCGCGGACAACTTCCATTTCGTACTCTTTCCAGCCGATCAGCGATTCGTCGATCAGCAGTTCCTTGGTCGGAGACAGGTCCAGACCACGAGCGCAGATTTCTTCGAACTCTTCACGATTGTAAGCAATACCGCCGCCCGTGCCACCCATGGTGAACGACGGACGGATGATGCAAGGGAAACCGAGCTTTTCAAGAACCGCGTTGGCTTCTTCCATGCTGTGCGCGATGCCGGAACGCGGGCACGCCAGGCCGATGGACTTCATGGCCTTGTCGAAACGCGAACGGTCTTCAGCCTTGTCGATGGTGTCGGCGTTGGCACCGATCATCTCTACGCCGAACTTCTCCAGAACGCCTTCACGCTCCAGATCCAGTGCGCAGTTCAGTGCGGTCTGGCCGCCCATGGTTGGCAGCAACGCGTCCGGGCGCTCTTTCTCGATGATCTTGGCAACGGTCTGCCATTTGATCGGCTCGATGTAGGTGGCGTCGGCCATGGCCGGGTCGGTCATGATGGTCGCCGGGTTGGAGTTCACCAGGATAACTCGATAGCCCTCTTCGCGCAGGGCTTTGCAAGCCTGGGCGCCGGAGTAGTCGAATTCACAGGCCTGGCCGATCACGATGGGGCCGGCGCCGAGAATCAGGATGCTTTTAATATCTGTACGTTTTGGCATGGGTTGTCACTCAAATCCGCAGGTCAGTCGGCAAGCCGTCTTGAACATTTTTCTGAGGTGGCCTGGGCGGCAGCAACCGGACGTGTGGTCCGGGGCCGCCCTGGGCACCTGCGTTTACAGTCTCAAGGCAACCGGTCAGCGTCGCTTGGCCATGGCGTCGATAAAGCGGTCAAACAGGGGCGCTACATCGTTCGGGCCTGGGCTTGCTTCAGGGTGACCCTGGAAGCTGAACGCGCTCTTGTCAGTCAGCTCGATACCTTGCAGGGTGCCGTCGAACAGCGACTTGTGGATAGCGCGAACGTTGCCCGGCAACGTCGATTCATCAACCGCAAAACCGTGGTTCTGACTGGTGATCATTACAACGCCGGTGTCCAGATCCTGAACCGGGTGGTTTGCACCGTGGTGGCCATGGCCCATTTTCACGGTCTTGGCACCCGCAGCCAGCGCCAGCAACTGGTGACCAAGGCAGATGCCGAATACTGGCACTTCGGTTTCCAGCACTTGCTTGATCGCCTTGATGGCGTAGTCGCATGGCTCAGGGTCGCCAGGGCCGTTGGACAGGAAAACACCGTCCGGCTTGTAGGCAAGCACTTCGCTGGCAGGCGTTTGCGCAGGCACTACCGTCACCCGGCAACCGCGCTCGACCAGCATACGCAGGATGTTGACCTTGACGCCGTAATCGTAGGCAACCACGTGATAAGGCAGCTCGGAAGCGGCGATTTCGGGGTGGCTGTCGGTCTGCAGGTTCCAGACACTGTGGCGCCACTCGTAGGTGTCCTTGGTGCTGACTTCCTTCGCCAGGTCCATGCCCTTGAGGCCAGGGAACCCGCGAGCGGCGGCGATGGCTGCCTCTTCGGAAATGTTGTCCCCTGCCATGATGCAACCGTTCTGGGCGCCTTTCTCACGCAGAATGCGGGTCAGGCGACGCGTGTCGATGCCAGCGATGGCAACGACATTATTGGCTTTCAGGTAATCACCAAGGGACATCTTGTTGCGCCAGTTACTGGCAACCAGCGGCAGGTCACGGATGACCAGACCCGCTGACCAGACACGATCCGACTCGGCGTCTTCAGGTGTAGTACCGGTGTTGCCGATGTGCGGGTAAGTCAGGGTAACGATCTGCTGGGCGTAGGAAGGATCGGTAAGAATTTCCTGATAGCCTGTCATTGCGGTGTTAAACACCACCTCACCAACGGTTTGACCGTCGGCTCCAATGGCTTCGCCGCGAAAAATGCTGCCATCAGCAAGGGCGAGTATGGCTGGCTTAGTCAAGAAGACCTCCCGTAAATAAAGCCTGAAAGGGCGATCGCAGGTTGCAAAAAAGCGGAATGACGTAGTTACGTCACCCCGCTTTCTTATGGAATCATCTGCGCGCTTTTAGTGGACACACTAAAGCTGTAGCTTACAGAAAAGGCCCATTTTGGTCTACCACCAATGAGCCTGAAAAGCGGGAAAATGCGACAGGGCCTTGCAGGCCCTGTATTGAATCAATGCAGACCCAGTACATCCTGCATGTCGTACAAGCCTGGTGCCTTGCCGTCGAGCCACATTGCAGCCCTGACCGCGCCCTTGGCGAAGGTCATGCGGCTGGACGCCTTGTGGGTGATTTCAACCCGCTCGCCGTCCGCTGCGAACAGCACAGTATGGTCACCGACCACATCACCGGCTCGAATAGTCGCAAAGCCGATGGTCTGACGATCACGCGCGCCGGTCTGACCTTCGCGCCCGTAGACCGCGACTTTTTCCAGATCACGGCCCAGTGCATTGGCGACTACTTCGCCCATGCGCAGCGCGGTACCAGACGGCGCATCGACTTTGTGCCGATGGTGCGCTTCGGTGATTTCGATATCGACTTCATCACCCAGCACGCGAGCAGCGGTGTCGAGCAGCTTCAGGCACAGATTCACACCGATGCTGAAATTGGCCGCGAAAACGATCGGGATGTCTTTCCCCGCTTCGACCAGACGCTGCTTCTCTTCGGCACTGAAACCGGTCGTCCCGATAATCATGGCCTTGCCTGCCTTGCGGCAGAACGCCAGGTTTTTCAGCGTGACCGACGGGTGAGTGAAGTCGATCAACACATCGAACTCATCCATCACCTTCGCCAGATCATCTGACAACGGCACACCGATACGGCCCAGCGCCGCCAGTTCGCCCGCATCAGCACCCACCAGCGTGCTGTCGGGACGATCGACGGCAGCGGTCAGCCCGGCGCCAGGCGCCTGCTGAACCGCTTCGATCAAAGTCTTGCCCATGCGCCCGGCGGCGCCTACTACAGCAATACGTCGCATGCCCTGCTCCCGTTGATAAGCCTTACAGATCGCCGAAGAAACGCTTCACACCCTCGAACCAGCCACTGGCCTTGGGAGAGTGGGACTCGTCGTTCTCAAGCGATGTGCGGAACTCTTCGAGCAATTCACGCTGACGCTTGCTCAGGTTGACCGGTGTTTCGACTGCAACGCGGCACATCAAGTCACCCGCGCCACCGCCACGCACCGGAGCAACACCCTTGCCACGCAAGCGGAACTGCTTGCCGGTCTGGGTGCCCTCAGGGATTTTCAGTTTGACGCGACCATCGAGCGTCGGCACTTCAAGCTCGCCGCCCAGCGCCGCGTCGGTAAAGCTGATCGGCACTTCGCAGAACAGATGCTTGCCATCACGCTGGAAGATTGCGTGTTCGCGCACATTGATCACGACATACAAGTCGCCGGTCGGCCCACCCTGAGCACCCGCCTCGCCTTCGCCCGACAGGCGAATGCGGTCACCGGTGTCAACACCTGGCGGCACTTTGACGGAAAGGGTCTTGGACTCTTCGACACGCCCTTCGCCGTGGCACGAGTCACACGGGTCAGAAATGATCTTGCCGTGGCCGTGGCAACGTGGGCAGGTTTGCTGCACAGAGAAGAACCCCTGCTGCATGCGCACCTGACCAATACCGCCACAGGTCGGGCAGGTCACCGGGGACGAGCCCTTCTTGGCGCCGCTCCCGTCGCAAGGCTTGCAGTTGACCAGCGTCGGCACGCGGATATTCACCGTCGTACCGCGAACCGCTTCCTCAAGGTTCAGCTCAAGCGTGTAACGCAGGTCGCTGCCACGCTGGGCACCGCCACGACCGCCACCGCCACCGCCCCGGCCACCGCCGAAGAAGTCGCTGAACACGTCGCCAAAGATGTCCGAGAAGTTGGCGCCACCGGCACCACCGCCAAACCCGCCGCCGCCACCCATGCTCGGGTCAACGCCTGCATGGCCGTACTGGTCGTAGGCCGCGCGTTTGCTGGCATCGGACAGCACTTCGTAGGCCTCATTGGCCTCCTTGAACATCTCTTCAGACGCTTTGTCATCAGGGTTGCGGTCAGGGTGATGCTTCATCGCCAGACGACGATAAGCCTTCTTCAGGTCCGCCTCGCTGGAGCCTCGCTCCACACCCAACACTTCGTAATAATCACGCTTTGCCATAATTCTTCCGCACTCTTGAGGACGTTTGGCAAGACCCTCCTGAGCCCAGCCAAACTCGTTGAGCCCCATACAGGCCCGGACCCAACTCACGTCAATTCAACGATCCTGGTCTTCGTTCAACAGCCAGACGGATCCGGCCGAGAAAGCGGCAGAATGATTCGCCACGCAGGAGCGCAGCGATCTTGCCACATGGCGTACGGAGCGAATCCGCACGCCGAAATTTTGGGTGTTCCAGACACGCCAACGCGGGAGCAAGCTCCCGCGCGGCGACATCCTACCAGTCAGCGCTCGAAAGAGGTCAACCGGGTTGCAAGTGAGCCTGCGCTTACTTGTGGTCTTTCACTTCTTCAAACTCGGCGTCAACGACGTCGTCAGCCTTGGCAGTTTCTTCAGCCGGCTTGGCTGCTGCTTCCGGATTCTCGGCCTGCTCGGCGTACATCTTCTGAGCGATCGGCGCGGAAACCTTAGACAGTTCTTCGACCTTGGCTTCAATGACAGCCTTGTCGTCGCCCTTGATGGCCGCTTCCAGAGCAACCAGCGCCGCTTCAACAGCCGTCTTCTCTTCAGCAGTGACCTTGTCGCCTGCGTCAGCAATCATCTTGCGAGTCGAGTGGACCAACGCATCACCCTGGTTACGGGCAGAGGCCAGCTCTTCGAACTTGCGATCTTCTTCGGAGTTGACTTCAGCATCGCGAACCATCTGCTGAATTTCTTCCTCGGACAGACCGGAGTTGGCCTTGATCACGATGGACTGCTGCTTGCCGGTAGCCTTGTCTTTCGCGCCAACGTGCAGGATGCCGTTTGCGTCGATGTCGAAGGTCACTTCGATCTGCGGCACGCCACGTGGAGCGGGTGGAATCTCGGCCAGGTCGAACTTGCCCAGCGACTTGTTCTGACCGGCCTGCTTGCGCTCACCCTGCAGTACGTGAATGGTCACAGCGTTCTGGTTGTCATCGGCAGTCGAAAACACCTGGGATTTCTTGGTAGGAATCGTGGTGTTTTTCTCGATCAGCGCAGTCATCACGCCGCCCATGGTTTCGATACCCAGCGTCAGCGGGCTGACGTCCAGCAGCAGAACGTCTTTTACATCACCGGCCAATACCGCGCCCTGAATAGCTGCACCCATTGCAACAGCTTCGTCCGGATTGACGTCTTTACGCGCTTCTTTACCGAAGAACTCGGTTACCAGCTTCTGTACCAGCGGCATACGCGTCTGGCCACCGACCAGAATCACGTCGTTGATCTTGCCGATGTCGATGCCGGCATCTTTCAATGCGATACGGCAAGGCTCGATGGTGCGCTGAACCAGGTCTTCAACCAGCGATTCCAGCTTGGAGCGCGAGATTTTAACAACCAGGTGCTTTGGACCGGTGGCATCTGCAGTGATGTACGGCAGGTTGACTTCGGTCTGGGTGCTGGAAGACAGCTCGATCTTGGCTTTTTCAGCCGCTTCTTTCAGACGCTGCATGGCCAGCGGGTCGCCTTTGAGGCTCATGCCGCTTTCTTTCTTGAATTCGTCAACGAAGTAGTCGATCAGACGAATATCGAAGTCTTCACCGCCCAGGAACGTGTCGCCATTGGTGGCCAGCACTTCGAACTGATGCTCGCCATCGACTTCGGCAATTTCGATAACCGAAACGTCGAAAGTACCGCCACCCAGGTCATAAACGATGACAGTGTGGTCGCCCTTGGCCTTGTCCATACCGTATGCCAGAGCGGCTGCGGTAGGCTCGTTGATGATGCGCTTGACGTCCAGACCGGCGATACGGCCAGCGTCCTTGGTCGCCTGACGCTGACTGTCGTTGAAGTAGGCTGGAACGGTGATGACCGCTTCGGTAACCGCTTCACCGAGGTAGTCTTCGGCAGTCTTCTTCATCTTTTTCAGGATTTCAGCGGAAATCTGAGGAGGCGCCATTTTCTGGCCATTCACTTCAACCCAGGCATCACCGTTGTCAGCCTTGACGATCTTGTAAGGGACCATCTGGATGTCTTTCTGAACGACTTGCTCGTCGAACTTGCGACCGATCAGACGCTTTACCGCGTACAGGGTGTTGTGCGGGTTGGTAACAGCCTGACGCTTGGCGGACTGACCGACCAGGATCTCGCCATCGTTGGCATAAGCAATGATCGAAGGCGTGGTACGCGTACCTTCGGCGTTATCGATAACCTTGACGTTACCGTTTTCCAGAATGGAGACGCAGGAGTTGGTAGTCCCCAGGTCGATACCGATAATTCTGCCCATCTTGACTCTCCCGAAACTTGCAAAATTTGAATGTGGTTGCCGCAATTGCGTTTACAAATTGCGGTAGCTCTTAAACGCTTGACCTTTAAATGGGGGCCTTACAGCTAATTTCAAGCCTGCTCGTTGATTGACGGCGTTGCAGGCGATGGTGCCTTGCTGACCACGACCATGGCCGGGCGCAGCAGACGACCATTAAGCTGATAACCCTTCTGGAATACCTTGAGCACAGTATTAGGCTCGACATCGGCACTTTCCTGCATGGCCATTGCCTGGTGCTGGTCGGCACTGAACGGTTGACCATGCGGATCAATGGCTTCCAGCTGATAACGCTTGAGGGTGTCCTGGAACATCTTCAAGGTCAGCTCGATGCCTTCACGCATCGGGCGAATGCTTTCATCGTCCGGATTGGACAGATCAAGGCCTCGCTCCAGACTGTCGATGATCGGCAACAGATCACCGGCAAATTTTTCCAGCGCAAACTTGTGCGCCTTTTCAACATCCTGTTCGGCACGGCGGCGGACATTCTGCAAATCCGCAGCCACCCGAAGGGATTGGTCCTGCGCAGCAGCCAGTTGCTCTTCGAGCACCTGCACGCGGGTTGTCAACTCGTCACCCGCGCCTGCCTCGGCAGCCTGATCCTGAGCCTGCGCATCCAGATTCTGTTCGTCAGCCATAAATATTCTCCTCTAAAAACGTCCGCGATCCCGACTCGCGCTTCTGCCACCTATATGGGATCGGAATTTCCCGCTTCAAGGGTCTGATGTGATCGAGATACGTATTCCCTGACAAAAAAACCGGATATGGGGCCAGAAAAAATGGCGCCATGAGGCAACCGGTACTAAAAAACACTGAAAGCAGACCAAATCGAGCTAAGCAGAGGCATTGTCAGCCACGAACAAAACACTGTATAAATATCCAGACAAACAGCCCGGGAGCCGCTCAATGCTGGTGCACCTTTCCGTACACAACTACGCCATCGTCGAACACCTTGATCTGGAACTGGATCGAGGCATGAGCGTTATTACTGGCGAAACCGGTGCCGGCAAGTCGATCATGCTCGACGCCCTGGGCCTGACTCTGGGCGACCGGGCCGACAGCGGCGTGGTCAGGCCGGGGGCCGACAAGGCAGACATCCTTGCCACGTTCGACCTGGGCGACATTCCCGAGGCCGAGGCCTGGCTCAAAGAGCGCGACCTCGACAACGACGGCCCCTGCATCCTGCGCCGGGTGATTACCGCCGAAGGTCGCTCACGCTCTTACATCAATGGCTCGCCCTGCCCTCAGGGAGACTTGAAAGCGCTGGGCGAACTGCTCATCGATATCCACAGCCAGCATGAACATCAGTCGCTGCTCAAGACCGACACCCATCGACGCCTGCTGGATGAATACGCTGGCGCGACCGACCTCGCCCGCCAGGTTCATCTTGCTGCGCAGCGCTGGCGGCAGACGCGACAGGAGCTGGAGCGTCTCTCCAACTCCGGCGACGAACAGCGCGCACGCCATCAATTGCTCAGCTATCAGCTTGAAGAGCTGGAAAGCCTGAGCCTGGGCGAAAACGAGCTGGAGCAGCTCGAACAGGAACACAAGGACCTGACCAATGCCGAAAGCCTGCTGAGCATTTGCCGACAGGTCGTCGAGCAATGTAGCGAAAGCGATTCCGGCAATGTACTCACAGCCTTGACCGCCAGCCTGCATCGCCTCGGCAGCGTCGACCATTCACCTACGGCCCTGAGCGAGGCCACAGGCCTGCTGTCCAGCGCGCAGATCCAGGTAGAAGAAGCCGTAGGCGAGCTGAATCGCTTTCTGGATCATTTCGATGCCGACCCTGCCCGCCTGCAACAGCTTGAAGAGCGACTCGATGCTATTTATACGCTGGCGCGCAAGCACCGCATCCAGCCGGGCGAAGTAGCCACGCTGCAACAAAAGCTGCTGGATGAAATAGAAACACTGAATGCCAACGACGAGTCCATCGAGCGTCTGGAGCACGAGGTGCAGGCGTTTGCCCGGCATTATCAGGAGAAAGCACGCGAATTGAGCGACCGGCGTCATATGTCAGCGACCACGCTGGCCAATGCGGTAGAGCAGGAAATTCATCGCTTGGGCATGCCGGGCGGACGCTTCCAGATAGACCTCAAACCCAACGCCAGTGCCGAGCCGCTGCCTCACGGCCTTGAGCAGGTGGAGCTGCTGGTCAGCGCCAACCCCGGTCAACCGCTGAAAGCGCTGGCAAAAGTGGCTTCGGGTGGCGAACTGTCACGGATCAGCCTTGCCATTCAGGTGATCACCGCACAAACCTCACGGGTGCCAACACTGGTGTTCGACGAGGTGGATGTGGGCATCGGCGGCCCGACTGCCGAGATCGTGGGTCAACTGCTGCGTCGCCTGGGCGAGCGCGGGCAGGTCATGACCGTCACGCACTTGCCGCAGGTCGCGGCGCAGGGCCATCAGCATCTGTTCGTGCACAAGGTCAGGGATAACGACGCAACGCGCACGGCGGTCTCCAAACTGACGAAAACCGAGCGCATAGAAGAAGTTGCCCGAATGCTGGGCGGCATTGACCTCACCAAGGAATCCTTGGCACATGCCAGGAAGATGGTCGTGACGGCTAAAACCTGAGCCACTGAAACGCAGCCATAGAAAGCACAAAGGCGACCTTGGGTCGCCTTTGTGTCATCTGGTTTCACGCCTTTTTGTTGCGTACGTAAAGCACCAGATTGTGGTCCACCAGGTCAAAGCCGTGTCTTTCGACGATGGCTTTTTGAAGCTTCTCGATTTCTTCATCGAAGAATTCAATCACCTCGCCTGACTCCACGTTGACCATGTGGTCGTGATGGCCGCCATCAGCCAGCTCAAACACAGCATGACCACCGTCGAAATTGTGGCGAACCACCAATCCCGCAGCTTCAAACTGGGTCAGGACACGGTAAACCGTGGCCAGGCCGACGTCCTCGCTAGCCTCCATCAGTGCCTTGTAAACATCCTCGGCACTCATGTGGCGCTGCTCGGCAGAATCGAGCATTTGGAGTATTTTAACCCTCGGTAGGGTTACCTTTAGTCCTGCTTTTCGTAGTTCGCTATTTTCAACCATGGTCAGCTTTCTCGCAGACGCTGCTTCGCAGCTTCTCTTAATGCAGGTATGATCGGGGTTTACGTTGTCCCAGCCAAGATAGTGGAAGTCGCCCACCGATGCAAAACACCAAGCTCTTGCTAACCAGTTTCACCTTCGTGGGACTGCTCGCACTCGCCGGTTGTTCATTCCCCGGGGTTTACAAAATCGACATCCAGCAGGGTAATGTCGTCACGCAGGACATGATAGACCAGTTACGCCCCGGAATGACCCGGCGGCAAGTACGGTTTATCATGGGCAACCCCCTGCTGACCGACACTTTCCACGCCGATCGGTGGGATTACCTGTATAGCCTGCAGCCAGGTGGCGGTGAACGCCAGCAGGAGCGTGTCAGCCTGATATTCAACGGCAATGACCAGCTCGTGAGCTTGTCCGGCGACTTCATGCCAGGCGTCAGCCGCGATGAAGCCATTCTCGGCAAAGGCAGTGATACCACTGCGCCTGTAGAGAATCAGCCGCAGCAGCCGCCTGAACAGCCAGCCAAGCCAGGCTCGCTTCTGGACACCATCCAGCAGGATGTGGACAGCGTCGAGACCGTACCGGTCCCGACTCAAGAGCCACTGGACACTAACCCCCGTTAGTCACCAGCCGCTCAGCAAAAAGCCCGGCACGCCGGGCTTTTTTGTGTGCTTTGTCCCGTCCTGAATAAGGTTTACACCTTCTGACCTTTCCTCAGGAGGACTCAATGGATTCGGGTAAAAGGCGCAGCCAGCGCGATTACACGCTAGCCTTTAAATTATCGGTCGTAGATCAGGTTGAAAAAGGCGAGTTGAGTTATAAAGAAGCCCAACGACGCTATGGCATCCAAGGCCGGTCGACGGTGCTGGTCTGGTTACGAAAGCACGGTCGACAGGATTGGAGCCAAGGCGCATCAATTCGAGAGCAGAGGAGCAGGTCCATGACCGAGCCAACCCTCCCGCCGACACCCGAGCAGCGGATTAAAGAGCTTGAAGAACAGCTGGAGCTGAGCAATCAGAAGGCTCAGTTCTTTGAAGCCGTCGTCAACGTTCTGAAAAATGACTACGGCGTTTCTGTCGTAAAAAAGCCACCCGGCAAGTCCTCTCGCAAGGGCAAATCCAAGACCTGAGCATTACCAGGGCTTGCCTGTTCATGGGTATTTCGCGCCAAGCGTATTACAAGCGTAATCGCGCTTTTGACGCGAGAGTCTGCCAAGACCAAGAGGTGGTGGACTTCGTCCTGGAAAAGCGGCGTCGCCAGCCCAAGTTGGGAACGCGCAAGCTGCACTACTTGATGAGCGTCGAAGCTCCTGCGTCGTTGTGCGTGGGTAGAGATCGTATGTTTACTATCCTTCGTGGTGCGCGCGAGCTGGTTCCGCGTAAACGGGCTTATCACAAGACCACTCATAGCCATCATCGCTTCCGTCGCCACCCCAACCTGCTCAAAGCAGGTCCAGAACAAGTCGTGGCCAATGGACCCGAACAGGTCTGGGTTGCAGACATAACCTATCTGCCTACGCAGGAAAGCGTGGCCTACGTGAGCCTTGTGACAGATGCGTACTCACGTAAGATCGTTGGCCATCACGTGCATGAGAGCCTGCATGCCCAATCGGTGATGAAGGCACTGGAAAAAGCGGTAGGAGAGCGAAAAACCGATCAGATGCTGATTCATCATTCAGATCGCGGCGCCCAGTACTGCTCCGATCTCTATCAGCAGCTGCATACCAGGCATGGAATCCGGTGCTCGATGACTGATGGCTATGACTGTTATCAGAACGCTATGGCCGAGCGAGTAAACGGGATTTTGAAGACCGAGTTTCTACTCCATCGGCCTAAAGACTTGGCAGATGCAGTGAAAATGGTTGACGAATCGGTGCAGATCTACAATGGGGAGCGGCCACACTTATCCCTGAAATACAAAACGCCAGATGCGGTGCATCGGGCGTTTTGAGCGTGAAACAGGTGTAAACCTATTTCAGGACTAGACACTTTCATTCAGCCGGTGTTCAGCCTGGCAGCGTTCTTTTCTCACGCGCTTTGGCCGCGCGCAGACGCCTGATTTCCATCGGGTCGGCCAGCAAGGGGCGATAGATCTCGATTCGCTCACCCGCCTCCAACACTCGCGCTGCAGGGTCAGCGACCACTTTGCCGAAAATACCCACAGGGCAGTGTGACAGATCCAGCTCGGGAAACTCCCGATCCATGCCACACAGCGCCAGCGCCTGACGTACCGACGAGCCTGCCGGCACATCGACCGTCATCAACACCTGACGCTGAACCGTGGCATACACCACTTCGATCTGAATCGATGCCTCAGCCATGCAGCTCTTTCGCTCGCTGGCAGAATGCATCCACCAGCGTGTTGGCCGCCTGATTGAACAGCGGCCCCAACGTGGCGCGTACAATCGTTCCGGCGTAATCGAAAGACAAATCCAGGCTGATCTTGCAGGCCTTTTCACCCAGCGGCTTGAACGTCCAGACGCCATGAAACTGCTCGAACGGCCCTTCGACCAGATCCATCACAATCGATTCGCCGGGGACCAGCGTATTGCGCGTCATGAACTTCTGACTCAGACCGCCCTTGGCGATCTCCAGGCTGGCGCGCATTTGCGACTCGCTGGCGTCAAGCACGGTGGCGGAAGAGCACCACGGCAGAAACTCGGGATAACGAGCCACGTCATTGACCAGGTCATAAAGGAAACCGGCCGGGTACGGCAGTAAAGCAGAGCGTTGTATGTGCGTAGTCATGTGAGCGTCATTTCCAGAGCTGAGCGGCAAACACCACAAGAATGCCGAGCGGCGCCACGTAGCGCATCAAAAAGAACGTCAGGTTAAAGAGCAGCGGACTGCGAATCGACAATTCGTCGCGCACCGCCTCACGGCCCATCACCCAACCAGCGAATACTACAAAACACAACCCACCCAGCGGCAACATGACCCGCGAGGTGAAGAAATCAATGACTCCGAAGAAGTCCAGGCCATTCGATGCGCCCCATTGATAGAGGTGGAATACGCCTCCATCGTTCACGAAGAACTTGGCTTTTTGCCAGATGTTGAACGAGAACACCGTTCCCAGACCGACAAACCAGCAGGTAAATGCCAGCCAGAACGTCACCCAGGCGCGGCGAATACGGGTGCGCTCGACCAGGTACGCAACCATTGGCTCAAGCAGCGAAATGGCCGAGCTCCAGGCCGCAACCGCGACCAGCACAAAGAACACGACACCCATCAACTGCCCGAACGCAACGTTACCAAACGCGAACGGCAGCGCGACAAACATCAGACCCGGCCCCTCGCTCGGACTCAGCCCTGCGGCAAAGACAATCGGAAACAACGCCAAGCCGGCCAGCAGCGAAACAAACGTATCGAGCAGCGCGATGCCCACGACCGTGGTGCTGATGGAGGCGCCTTTGGTCATGTACGCGCCGTAGACCATGATCGAGCCAACGCCGACGCTCAACGAAAAGAACGCATGCCCCATTGCTGGCAGCAAGCCGTCCAGCACCTTGTCTGGGTTGAAGTCGAACATGAAATGCACGCCTTCCATGAAGTGCCCGGTGGTCAGGCTATAGCCCAACAGCGCCAGCATCAGCAGGAACAGCATCGGCATCATGATCCGCAGACTGCGCTCCAGCCCTGCCTCGACACCTTTACCGATGACCACAGCCGACAGCAGCATAAAGACCGTGTGCCACAAGATCAGCCGCCAAGGGTCGGCAATCATCGCGCCGAAATAGGCACCGACCTGATCCGCCGTCACGCCCTGAAAATCGCCACGCCCCATGTCGATGATGTAATCCAGCGACCAGCCGCCCACCACGCTATAGAAGGAGAGAATCAGCAACGCCGTGATCATCCCGGCGAAAGCACCCCATGACCAACGCGCCGAATGCCCCGCCTCGACCGCCAGCGTCTTGAGCGCATTCGCAGGACTGAGCCGCGAACGACGACCAATCAGCGTCTCGGCGATCATCACCGGAATGCCGATCAGCGCGATGCACGCCAGAAATACCAGCACAAATGCGCCGCCGCCATAGGCACCGACCATGTACGGGAATTTCCAGATACTGCCCAGCCCCACGGCAGAGCCGGTGGCAGCCAGGATGAACACCCAGCGACTTGCCCAGCTACCGTGGACCGAAACCTTGTCCGTCGACATTATTGAAACGCCCAGCCAAAAAAGATCGCGCATTGTCCGGGATTCAACCTTTGTGCTCAAGCACACGCTTTCCCGTAGCCGACATTGATGCAACTCCCTATAATGCGCCCCCTATGGCTAAGCTCAAGAAACACCCTACAGGGACCATCGCGCAGAACAAAAAGGCGCGCCACGATTACTTCATCGAACACAAGTTCGAGGCCGGTCTGGTCCTGTCTGGCTGGGAAGTAAAAAGCCTGCGTGCCACCAAGGTACAGCTGGTTGACAGTTACGTGCTGCTCAAGGACGGCGAGGCCTGGTTGATGGGTTGCCACATCACGCCTCTCAAGACTGCCAGCACGCACGTCATCGCTGACCCGACACGCACCCGTAAACTGCTCCTGAACCAGCGCGAGCTCGAAAAGCTCACCAGCTCGGTTCAGCAAAAAGGCTACGCCTGTGTCGCCCTTTCCATTTACTGGAAGCAGCACTTGATCAAGTGCGAAATTGCTTTGGGTAAAGGGAAAAAGGAATACGACAAGCGCCACACCGAGCGCGAACGCGATTCGGACCGTGAGCTGCAGCGTGCCGTGCGCACCAAGGGCAAGGACGACTAGCCCTTTGCGAGTGCCAAATGCCTTGAACCAGGCATTTGGCGCTGCGCCGCTTCAATCACTTCGCCTCCCCTTCCCACCCAGCATAATCACAACCTCAACGCGAAGATCGCCCCACTTTGGTGCCTTAACTGCCCAATGTGGCTTTTTCGCATCTGCGCAAAAATAAAATAGAACGCCTGCGTTACAGCACAGTCAATCCTTTAGGCCCTGAAAATGAACGGGCTTTCAAACCCTCGGGCGACGGCGTCAACGACCGGCCATACCGAGTCCACAGGTTATAAGGAGAGACACATGATGCGTACCGCCCTCACTGGATTGTTCCTCAGCGCCGCCCTGTTGGCTTCGCCGGTATTCGCCGCCGATGATTTGTGTGGCGCCAACATCAAAACGATCGAAAATGCCCAGGTTTCTTCCGGCACCAACCTGAGCCCTGAAACCAAGACCATGCTCGAAACCACCGAGAAAAACGCCAAAGCGGCCCAAGCGCAGAACGATGAGAAAAAATGCATCGAGATCACCACCAAGGTGATCACCTCGCTGAAAAACACCGGGTCGGGCAGCGAAGGCACCAAATAACACCCTCGATCAGGCCAGCCACCGGGCTTGCCTGATCGATTGCAGCAAACGGGTCGACGTGGCACGCCAATCGGCGTACACTGCGCCCCAGCGACTGCGAAAGCAGTCTCGGGGCCGATTTGGATTCGACGCCGGTGATGAAACTTTAGGTGCATGCCGAGTTGGTAACAGAACTCGTAAATCCACTGTTGCAACTTTCTATAGTTGCCAATGACGAAAACTACGGTGCTCAACTAGCTGCGTAAGCAGCCTAGCCGCACTTCTGGTAGCTTCGGCTCCAGCAATCATCAGGGGATGCCTGTAAACCCAAAATGATTGTCATATAGAACAGGATCGTCGCCTAGTACGTTGTGGACGAAGCGACTAAAACTTACGCAACTCGCCCAATGCACCCTGCCCGTCGGGTCGCTGAGGGTTAACTTAATAGACACGGCTACGCATGTAGTACCGACAGCGGAGTACTGGCGGACGGGGGTTCAAATCCCCCCGGCTCCACCAAATCAAGAAGAAGACGCCCTAGGGCGTCTTTTTTTGTGCCTGAAATCCTGTGAAAACAGGGGGGTTCAGGTCCATTGGTGTCCTGAGGGATCCGACCCCATCCATCAATTCAGGTAATCCAAGCCTTCCACTGGTATTTTTTTGGAATACACACAGCACACCATGGATGCCCAATAGCTCGAAGCTGTTGAATCTCAACGACATTCATCCTGTATCCGAGAAGCGGATCAATATGGGCTTGGGACTTTTCCTGAGGTGGGCTTGGCTCAAACGCGAAAGCGGACTGTGGAATCGTTGCTCAGGGGTTGGACCCAAAAGAGGAGCGCGACGCCGATCAGCAAATACTAAAAGCGACCACTGAGCACACCTTCAAAAATGTGCCCTCCGCATGGTTTGACCTTAAGACTACGTTGCTACCGCTTACGCTTAAGGCATATAGCGCACCCTGACCTTGCATATCTTCCCCGGCCTGGCGGCTATACCTATCTCAGCCATCACAGCTCCGGCCGCCATCAATCTGCTGAGGCCCCTTGAAACAAAAGGCAGCCCGGAAACAGTTAATCACTAGCACGCTGCCAGATGAGAGCTTTTCTCCGATTACCTCCCCTAAAACGAAAAATTTCCCCTAAAACGCCCTGTGAGCACGCTAAAAAAGCAAAAAACCTCTCACTCAGAAACAGATAATAGTTCCATAAATTTTGTCATCGACAACCGCCTTAGCCGATGCAGCCATAAAAAGCCTGACAACCTCCACCGTAACGGTGCAGGGCTGAAACATACCATTGCGCCTACCGCCTCCTCTTAATCCGGTCAGCTGGCAGGAGCGTCACACTGCTGAAGAACGTCACACAAGGAGTGGACATGCTTCAAAGCAAAGTATTCAAGTATTCCCGCTGGGACATTGCATGCTGTCTGGTAATTCCTTTTCAGATCAGCGTGTACGCTTTACTCGCCTACTACTATCAAAGCATGTCGCTGCTTGCCCTGCTCGGCATGATCCCCGTTCTGTTTGCCTTGTCCCTGCAAAACGCCGGGGCCAACCATAACCATTACCACACGCCCTTCTTTCGTATCCGGTGGATGAATACACTGACGCGAATGGGCTTTTCTGCGACGGAAGCGCCCAAGACGCCCTATAACATCGGCCACGGCATTCATCACGCAACGCACCAGTCATGGAATGACAAATCAATCCTGGCCGTTCTCGGACTGAAGCGTTCAATCGCCCAACAACTGATCAGCTTCGGTCTGTTCATTTTCGAATCGTTGGGCGTGAAGTACTTCACCTTGCTGGTCCTGCTGAAATACTGGCCCATCGAGCGCGTGGCGGTGCTGGCATCACCGGAAGATCCTGTGCTGGCAGCCCGGGCGCTGAAGAAACTGCTGGAACCTGCAAAACTGAAGGCGGCGAAATACGACCTGGCAGCCTGGTTCCTGTTTCGCCTCGTACTGTGTGTGGTTGACTGGCAGTTTTTCTTCTTTTACTTCATTCCCGTCACCTACCTCATCGATACCCTGAGGCAAGGCGAGAACTACTTTCAGCACTGGGGAGCAACGGACCCCAATGACCCGAAGCGCGATTCGGTGAGTTGCTACTCAACGCTCTACAACCTGCTGACGTTCAATCTGGGCTATCACCAGGAACATCACTACAAGCCCGGCCTGCATTGGCTAAAACTTCCGGAGCTCACCAAAGAGTTACCCAGCGACCGCCATACCGTGCCGTATTCGCATTACTTGAATTCGCCGTTGATGTTTCCAGAACGTGCAAGCCAACTGAGGAAGGAGAACGTGGCAGACGTATCACCCTGAAACACTGCCGAGAAGAGAAGTTGCCCTGCCGCCAACATCACCACGTTTTTTAGAGCCGTCAAATGGACAAACCAACTGCGCTGCACTTCAACACTTTTCTGGATGTTGTCCGCTATCGAGCAACGCATGACTCAGTCAATGCCGAGCGTCTGGCCTTTACTTACCTGGCTGACGGCGAGTCGGTCAGTGATAGTCTGACCTACGTTCAACTGGATCAAAAAGCACGTAGCCTGGCGGCTCACTTACAACGCCACACTCGACCTGGCGATCGGGTATTGCTGGTGTACCCACCGTGTATGGAATACACCATTGCCTTTTATGCCTGCATCTACGCTGGCGTCATTGCGGTTCCAGCACTGTCGCCGGCCAACGCCAAGACGTTGCCTCGCCTGCATCTGATTGCACAGGACTCACAGCCAGCACTTGCCTTGACGATGGATGCGGTTTTGACTGGGCTGCAACGCATAGTCACTGACGACAACACGCCCAACCTGCTCACGGACATCACCTGGCTGTCCAGCAACCTGCTCGTGGATGCCAGCGCCGACTGGCAATGCCCGCCGACCGTGGCGAGCGACATCGTATTTTTGCAGTACACATCAGGGTCGACCGGAGCGCCCAAAGGGGTGATGGTCAGCCACGCCAATCTGCTGGCCAATGTGGAACTGTCAAAACAGACCTACCGGATACGCGAGCAGGATGTCTTCGTCTCCTGGCTGCCGGCCCATCACGATTTCGGGCTGATCGGTGCGATCATTCTTCCGGTCTACATGGCCAGCCATTGCGTGCAGTTCCCGCCTGCGGCATTTGTCATGCGCCCCTACCGTTGGTTGAAATTGATTTCAGACTACCGGGCACGCATCACCGGCGGCCCCAACTTCGCCTTCCAGCTGTGCGTCCAGCGCGTCACTGAAGAGCAGAAACAAAGCCTTGACCTTGGTTCACTGGAAATTGCGGTCAACGGGGCTGAGCGAATTCGTCCGGGCACTCTGAGGTCGTTCGTGGAAGCGTTTTCCGGCTGTGGTTTAAAACCCCATGCCATGGTTCCCGCTTACGGCATGGCCGAGTCCGTACTGTTGGTGACGGCCAATACGCAGACCCCGATCGGACAATTGCCGCGTATGCGCACTATCAGCAAAAGTGCGCTGGAAAATGGCCAGGTCAGGCCCGAACGGCATGCCACCGACGCAGTGGAGCTAGTGGCCACGGGCACCGAAATCACAGGCGATCACCGGGTCGGGATTTTCCATCCGCAGCACGCCTTACGGCTCGCGGCGCAGCAGGTGGGTGAAATATGGATCAGCGGTCCGTCAACCGCCCGCAGTTACTGGCGGCAAGAGGCTGAAAGCCAGGTTTTCAATACCCGTGCAGAGGGCGATGAAACTCGCTGGTTCCGTACCGGGGACTTGGGTTTCGTCAATGACGGCGATCTTTATATTACTGGCCGCCTCAAGGAGGTGATGATCTTTAGTGGGCGAAATATTTACCCTCAGGACATCGAGATAACGGTCGAAGCCATCGACCCGGCATTTCGCGCCAATGGCTGCGCGGCCTTCTCCATCGAGAACGGCGAGGTCAGTCAACTGGTGGTCGTGCAGGAGTTGGAGTCACGCCAACACGTTGAATTCGACAGCGTGATGCCCCGCCTGCGGGCCGAACTGGCAGATCGTCATGAAGTCTTCGATCTGGCGGCAGTGCTTCTGGTCAAGACGGGTACGCTGCCGAGAACTTCCAGCGGCAAGATTCAGCGGGCTCGCTGCAGAGACCTGTTCGAAGCTGCAGAGCTGAAGCCGATATGGTCATGGAGCCGGGAAGATGAAGGCCATCAGGCGGACACCCGGAGCAGCGCGCACCTTACAGAAATAGAGGCGCAGCTGTTATCCATTTGGCAAACGACACTGGATCGACAGGATATTTCCAGTACTGACAGTTTCTTCTTGCTGGGTGGTCATTCGTTGCTGGCCACACAGATGATGATGGAGGTTCGCAAGCGCTTCAATGTCGACCTGGCGCTCAGTGTGCTCTTCCATTCGCCGACACTCCACCAACTGGCAGCTGAAATCTCCAACGCACGGCCCCCATCTGGCCAATCTCTGCCAGCCATTGCCCGCGCGCCTCACCAAGTACCTGTACCGCTGTCCTATGCACAGCAACGTTTCTGGTTTCTCGACCAGTACCAGCCCGACAACCCGTTCTATTCGCTGCCTCTGGCGCTGACCATCGACGGGCCGCTGGACGCAGAAATCGTCCAGCAGGTCGTGAACCTGCTGGTTATGCGCCACACGCCATTAAGAACCCTGTTCAAGCGCGAAGGCGGTGTGCTTCAGCAGCATATTCTGCCGGTACTGAAGGTCCCGGTAACTCATGTCGACTTCAGTCAATCGGGGGACCAGGCGGCCTGCGCAATTGCCGAGGCCATTCGCCAGGAGGCTTATCAACCGTTCAATCTGGCACAAGGCCCACTGATTCGCGCCCGCCTGTTGCAAAGTGCCCCACAGCGCCATGTCCTGCTGTTGACCTTGCATCACATCAGTTGCGATGGCTGGTCGAGCAATGTGCTGCAACATGAGTTCTCGGCCCTCTATGACGCGCTTGTACATGACCAGCCTGCGGCGCTGCCTGCGTTGCCCTTCGAGTACACTGATTACACGCTGTGGGAGCAGCAGCACATCGCTGGCCCATGGCTTGAGGAGAAACTGGCGTTCTGGCGTGCGCACTTGGCCAATGCTCCGACGTCACTGGATCTGCAGACTGATTTTCCACGCCATGAGAACACCCGTCAGGAAGGCGATGTGCGCACGATTCAGGTGCCGCAGGAATTGGTGCGACAACTCGAAACGTTTGCCCGCCTGAACAACGCCACAGTCTTCATGGTGATGGTGACTGCCATGAATGTCCTGTTGCAACGCATGACCGGACAAAGAGATCTGTGCATCGGCGTGATGTCGGCGAATCGCCCGGAAGGGACCGAGGGGTTGATCGGCAATTTCATCAACGTAGTGCCTCTATACAGTCACATCAAAGGGGACGAGGCGTTCAGCAACCTGTTGAAAACCACCTCCCGGCAATTACTGGCTGCCTATGACCAGCAGATTCCTTTCGAGCTGATCCTCAAGCATCTGGCGCCACCCAGACAGACCGGCGGTACGCCTTACGCTCAATTCGTGATGAACTTCCACAACGAAATAGCCGAACCCACGCCGCGGCCAGGGCTGCAGAGAAGCAGTGGGGTAAGCCTCGTTGGCCATCACCCGAGTACTGTGAACCACGCAGCGTTCGAGTTGAAAATGGAGGTGCATTCAACGACACGAAACCTGTCCATCGCGTTTGAGTACAACAAGGAACTGTACACACCGTCGACCATCGACCGCGTGATGAATCACTTCCTCGTTCTGCTGACCGGTGCGACTGGCCAGCCCCAGGTGCCGGTCAACACCCTGCCTCTGCTGCATGAGAACGAGCGACGACAGCTGACCAGTCTGTGGAACGATACCGATCGGGACTATCCGCTCGGGCAAACACTTCATGGCTTGTTCGAGCAGCAGGTCGAACGCACGCCCGAGGCTATCGCGCTGGTCTTCGAGGCAGAGCAACTGAGCTACTCTCAACTCAATACACGGGCCAACCAGTTGGCCCACCGCCTGCTCGACTATGGCGTGGGGCTCGATTCACGAGTGGCTCTGTGCATCGAACGCAGCGCGCAGATGGTCATCACGCTAATGGCCATTCTCAAGGCAGGCGGCGCCTACGTGCCCCTTGATCCCGGCTACCCCACCGAGCGTCTGGCCTACATGCTCGACGACTCCAAACCTGACGTGCTGGTCTCTCAAGAGAGCGTGCGAGACTGTTTGCCCGAGCATTCAGTACCGACCCTATGGCTGGAGACCGAAGAGCAGGAGATCGCCGGATGCTCATCCCATAACCTGACAATCGGCGATACCGATAGCTTGGCCTACTGTATTTATACTTCCGGTTCCACAGGCCGCCCGAAAGGCGTGATGAACGCTCATGGCGCTGTCGTCAATCGGCTGCAATGGATGCAAGAGCAGTACGCCCTATCGAACCAGGACCGCGTATTGCAAAAGACGCCTTTCTCGTTCGATGTCTCGGTCTGGGAGTTCTTCTGGCCGCTGATCCAGGGCGCCCGGCTGGTGATCTGCAAACCCGAGGGGCACAAAGACCCGTCCTATCTATGGAACCTGATCGGTCAGCAGGGCGTGACAACCGCGCACTTCGTGCCTTCAATGTTGCAAGCCTTTCTCAAAACCGGGCCAGCACAACCCGCCGACTCATTACGTCACGTATTCAGCAGTGGTGAAGCACTCCCGGTGGCGGTGGCCAACGAGTTCCTCGAACGCTACCGGCACACGCGTCTGCACAACCTCTACGGACCGACCGAAGCGGCCGTGGACGTCTCTTATTGGGAATGCCAACCCGATTATCGCCATCCACTCGTGCCGATTGGCCGCCCAGTGGCCAACACCCGTTTGTACATTCTGGACGAGACTCTGCAGCCAGCCCCTATCGGGGTCATCGGCGATCTCTACATCGCCGGGGTGCAGCTGGCCCGAGGCTACTTCGGGCGTCCCGATCTGACCGCAGAACGTTTTATTCCGGACCCGAACGACAACCACGGTGGCCGGATGTACCTCACCGGAGATCGTGGCCGTTATCTGCCATCAGGTGATATCCAATACCTGGGGCGTATCGATCATCAGATAAAGATCCGTGGTTTCCGCATCGAACCGGGCGAGATCGAGAATGCCTTGCTGCAGTGCCCAACGGTGCGTGAAGCCGTAGTTGTCCCCAGGGACGATGCGTTTGGTGGCCAATACCTTGTGGCCTACATTGCATCCAGTGTGAGCGAACCGGACGCTGCGCAACTGCGTAAACAGATCGGAAAAATACTGCCCGACTATATGCAGCCGAGCTTTTACGTTGTTCTTGCCGCGTTGCCACTGAGCGCTAACGGAAAGATCGATCGACAGGCGCTACCGCCCCACGAGCAAATTGCCCAGTCGCTCGCCCGGGATTATCTGGCGCCGACCACCGCAACCGAAAAAAGTCTGGTCAGCCTTTGGCAAGAGACGCTGAAGGTCCCCCGCGTTGGCATCAACGACAGCTTCTTCGAACTGGGCGGGCACTCCCTGCTGGCAACCCAGATTCTCGCCAGCGTCCAGCAGACCTTTTCGGTCAGCCTGCCGCTGAAGCATCTATTCGAATCGCCAACGGTCGCGGCCATGGCGGCTTACATCGATCAGGCGGCACGAACACCACGCGCGTCGGCACCGCCAATCAAGCGGCTGACGCGTAACCAGACCTGATTGGGTCCTCGACTTGCCTTGTGCCGATCATAAGTCGGCACCTTCCTGAAAAGCATGCCCTAGCGCCCCTGCCCAGGACCGATTGTTCTCGCCGCATGTCATCACGCCATGCGCTGCATCAAGAACCGGACCTCTTGGACAGAGAACCAGAAGAGATTTCGAGTCATGTCAGCCGATCAATTCAGCACCTCCTTTGCTCAACAGCGTCTTTGGTTTCTCGAGCAATATGAACCCGGCACTGGCCTGTACAACATCCCGGCCGCCTGCCGGATCAACGGTGTGCTGCGGCTCGATATCCTTGAGCGCAGCCTTAATGCCATCATCGAGCGGCATGAAGCGCTACGCACCTCATTTTCCGTGGATAAAGATCTACCCGTGCAAGTGATCATGCGCGAGGCGCCGGTGCTGATCAGGCCTGTAAAACTGGCGGCGCTCCTTGAACGGAACCTCACCCTGCAACAGTTCATGGATGATGAGGCGGCCAGCCCCTTCGACCTGACGCAGGCACCACTGATCCGCGCCACAGCCATCGAAGTCAGGGCCGATGAGCATGTCCTGCTGCTGACCCTGCATCATATCGTTGCAGATGGCTGGTCCATGAGCGTGTTGCTGGACGAACTCAGTCGGCTCTACAACGCCGAGCTGAACGGCGTAGCCGCTGACCTTCAAGCGCTTGAAATACACTATGCCGACTACGCCGTCTGGCAAAGGGAATGGCTGCAGGAAGAGGTCGTGCAACCACAGCTGGATTATTGGGAGACTCAGCTCAAGGATGCGCCAAGCGTTCTTGAACTGCCGACCGACCGGCCCCGCCCTGCACGACTCGACTATGCGGGTAACCGGGTTCACTTCACACTTCCCGCCGAACTCGGAGCGCAACTCCAGGAACTCAGCCAACGCCACCATGTGACGCTGTTCACGACGCTGATATGTGCCTTCAATACGCTGCTGCTGCGCTTGAGCAATCAGCCCGATATCTGTATCGGGTATCCGGTCGCCAATCGCGGTCGTGCCGAAATCCAGCCGCTGATCGGCTTCTTCGTCAACACCCTCGTGCTGCGCAGTCAGATGAGCACGCAACAGACGTTTGCCGCTTATCTGCAACAGACCCAATCGACACTGCTCGACTCGGACTTGAATCAGGACATCCCGTTCGAAAGACTGGTCGAGGCGTTACGCCCTGCCAGGGAGCTGAACCACTCGCCGCTCTTTCAAGTCCTGTTTTCTTTCTTCAACCAGGACCTGGCCGGAGGACTGACGCTCAGTGGGACAACGTCCGGCACACTGGAGCAGAACTGCCGCTTCTCGAAGTTTGACCTGTCTCTGGAAATGAACACTCGGCAGAACACCCTGGGAGGCTTCTTCGAGTACCGGACCGCGCTTTATGACCAGGCCACCATTGAACGTATGAGTGGCTACTATCGTGTATTACTGGAATCCATTGTCGTCGACACCACTGCCCGTATCGGCGACCTCGAAATTTTGCCCCTGCAGGAACGGCTGTCCCGACTGGCGACCGCACCCACGCCTGCCCACACGCTCAGTGCAGATCAATGCGTGCACGATCTGGTTCTGACCCAGGCGCGGGCCACCCCTGACGCGACTGCGATTCTCTGCGCCGGGCAGGAGGTGAGCTATCGCCAACTGGAGCAGCAGGCAACGGCCATCGCTGACCGATTGATTGCGCTGGGCGCGGGTCCGGAAACCTGCGTAGCGATCTGTCTGGATCGTTCGGTCACCATGGTGGCAGCGTTGCTCGGCACCTGGATGGCGGGCGCACATTATGTACCGATGGACCCAGGCTACCCTCATGCCCGCCTGCTGCACATGCTGCAGGATTCCAAGGCTCGGATCCTGCTCAGCGAGCGACCGCACGTGCAGGCGTTCAGCGCAGCAGCGGTACAGATTGTCCTGCTCGATGAAGTGCAATCGAACCCTCGTCCCTCTGATATCCGGCATCCCGTCGCCGCTCTGAACACGGCCTATGTGATTTACACCTCAGGCTCCACCGGCTTACCGAAAGGCGTTCAGGTGCCGCACCGGGCGGTCGTTAACTTTCTGCTGTCGATGACGAACCAGCCTGGCATAAACGCTGGGGACCGATTGTTGGCGGTCACCTCGATCTCATTCGACATCAGTGTCCTCGAGCTTTTCCTGCCATTGATCAGTGGCGCAAGCCTTGTGCTGGCAGACTCGGAAGCGGCGGCGGATGGACAGGCGTTGATCAAGCTGGCCATGCACCAGGATGTCACCTTCATCCAGGCCACACCTTCAAACTACTGGCTGATGCTGGAGGCAGGCTGGCCAAGCACGCTCAAGCTCAAAGTACTTTGCGGCGGCGAAGCGCTGCCACCTGTTCTGGCGCAAAAACTGCTGCAACGCAGCGACTCGGTATGGAACATGTATGGCCCGACCGAAACCACCATCTGGTCAGCCATCAGCCGTGTAACGGGCAGCGCTAGCACTCTGGGTCGCCCGATTGCCAACACCGTGCTGCGTGTCCTTGATGAGAACGCGCGCCTGTGTGCGACCGGCAGTCCCGGCGAACTGCACATCGGTGGCGAGGGTGTCGCCCGTGGCTATCTCGACCGTGCGGATCTGACTGCGCAGAAATTCGTGCCCGATCCTTATGCGTCAGGGTCAGGAGCACGTATTTATAAAACCGGCGACCTGGTCAGGTGGCTGCCCAACGGCGAAATCGAATTTCTGGGGCGCATCGATCATCAAGTCAAGGTCCGCGGGTTCCGCATCGAACTGGGTGAAATCGAAACCCGTCTGGTCAGCTTCCCCAGCGTACGCCAAGGGGCAGTGATCGTTCGGGAAGATCAGCCGGGCGACCAGCAGATCGTGGCTTACCTGTTGGTCGGTGAGCAATACGCCGCAGAGCCGGAACAACTGCGCCATCACCTCGCGCAGACGTTGCCCGGCTACATGATCCCGAACCACTTTGTGGTTCTTGAGCAATTCCCGCTGACACCCAATGGCAAACTTGATCGCAAGCGCCTCCCGGCACCCAACACCACACCGCCGGGTGCGAATCGTGTTCTTCCTGGCACACCGATGGAAAAGGCCGTAGCCGATATCTGGCAGCACGTACTCAATCTGGAAGGCGTCGGCATTACCGATAACTTCTTCGAGCTGGGCGGACACTCGATCCTCGCCACTCAGGTTGTTTCCCGACTACGCAATACCCTGCAGATCGAACTCTCGGTGCGCACATTGTTCGAAGCGCCGACCATCGCGCAACTGATCGCAAGCCTCGGCTCGCCAACCGTTCGGCAGGCCCAATCCATCATCCCGCGCTCACCGTCGCAGCACCGTCAGCCGCTGTCGTACGCTCAAGAGCGACTGTATTTTCTGGATCAGTTCGAGCCTGCCAGCGCGGCCTACACCATCGCGTTGGCCCTTGAGCTGAACGGCCCGCTGGAGGCATCGCTGCTGCACAGGTGTCTGAATGAGCTGATCCGTCGCCACGAGCCCTTGCGCACAACGTTCGTCCTGGACGCAGACGGAAAGCCTCAGGCACAGGTTCACCCCGAGGCGCTTAGCCAACTGGTCTATCGCGATCTGCGTCATCACTCGACGCCTTACCTGCTCGCTCAAACGCAGGCCAATGCCGAAGCACAACACCTGTTTTCTCTGGAAAAAGGCCCATTGTTTCGCGCCTCGCTGTTACAGACTGGCGAGCAGCAACATATCCTGCTGTTGACCCTGCACCACATCGTCAGTGATGGCTGGTCGGTGGCCGTACTCGCCCGTGAGGTCATGGCCCTTTATCAAGCCTTTGCACAGGGCCAACCCTCGCCCCTGGCACCTCTTGATATTCAGTACGGTGACTATGCTGCCTGGCAACGCGAGTGGCAGGCCCCCATCGAGTTCGCGTCGAAAACCGATTACTGGTCCTGCCATCTGGCCCAGGCCCCGACCACTCTGGAACTGCCTACCGACCGGCCGCGCCCGGCGATTCAGACCTACCGTGGCAGGGTCATCAGTCGCTCACTGGGCAAAACGCTGTCCGCACGGATCGATGCCCTGAGCCAGGCTCAGGAAGGCACGCCGTTCATGACGCTGCTGGCCCTGTTCAATGTCTTACTCAACCGCTACAGCGGCCAGCAAGACATTGTGATCGGAACCCCGATCGCCAACCGCACCAGACCCGAGATCGAGCCGCTGATCGGCTTGTTCGTCAATACCCTTGCCATGCGGATACGCCTGGAAGGCAACCCGACCTTTAGCGAACTGCTAGGACAGGTTCGCGACACCACGTTAAACGCCTATGCCCATCAAGAACTGCCTTTCGAAAAAGTAGTCGAGTCTTTGGCCATCCCGCGTGACATGAGTCGCTCGCCCTTGTTCCAGGTGCTGTTCGTCCTGCAGAACACTGCGCTTGAAGCAATGAACCTGCCAGGGCTGGAGATCGGAAATTTCGCGCTTGAGTCGACCACAGCCAAGTTCGATCTGACCCTGGAACTGACGCCCTCATCCGAGGGTTATCAGATGCGCTGGGAATACAACAGCGACCTTTTTGACGCTGACACTATCGAACGCATGACCCGCCATTTTGAAACACTGGCCCGCTCGGCGATCAGCGATCCGAGCCAACCCGCCCAGCGCCTGTCGATGATCACCGCGCAAGAAAAACAACACATCCTCCACGAATGGAACGCGACTCAGCAGGTTTATCGCCCATTGGCGGTGCATCAGTTGTTCACCGAAATGAGCGAGCCGTGCGCCGACTTGCCCGCAGTCATGTTCGGCACAGCGTCGATGAGCTATCGACAGCTGGAAGCACGTTCCAACCAATTCGCCCATTACTTGCAACGCTCGGGCGTCCTCCCCGGCACGCTGGTGGGCATATGCCTCGAGCGCTCTATGCATGTGCCTGTGGCGATTCTGGCTGTACTAAAAGCGGGGGCAGTGTGCGTGCCCATGGACCCGAGCTATCCGACCGAGCGCCTGCGCTTCATGGCCCAGGATGCCCGTGCCGACCTGATCATCACCCTGACTACTTTGCGCCCGCGTGTCGAAGGCTGCAGCCATACCATCATCTGCATGGACCAATGCGCCGATGCCTGGCATGAGCCATCGTCAAATCCGGCCAGACCGCAAAACCTGCTTGACCTGTGTTACGTCATCTACACCTCGGGCTCCACCGGGCTGCCCAAAGGCGCGGCCCTGACTCACGAAATGCTGACCAACCTCGTGCAGTGGCAACTCACTGAATCGCGCCTGAGCCGAGGCGACAATACGCTGCAATTCTCGCCATTGAGCTTCGATGTGAGTTTCGACGAATTCTTCTCCACCTGGGCCAGCGGCGGCACGCTGGTCATGGTCAGCGAAGATACGCGCCGGGACCCCGTTCTGCTGCTTGAACTCATTCAGCGACAGAACATTGCCCGCCTTTTCATTCCCTTCGTTGCCCTGCAAGGCATTGCTGACGCTGCCCGGGATGTAGATAAACTGGCCTGCCTGAAGGAAGTCGTCTGCGGCGGCGAGCAACTGCAGGTCACTCAGGAAGTCGTCGACCTGTTTCAAAAACTGCCAGATGCCTTATTGCACAACCAGTACGGACCGACGGAGTCACACTTCGTCACCGGCTATCGGCTCAGCGGCGATGCCACGCAATGGCCGGCCCTCCCGCCCATTGGCAAGCCGTTGTTCAACTCGCAGATGTACGTTCTCGACGCCAGTCTGGAACCGGTTCCGGTCGGCGTACGAGGTGATCTTTACATTGCTGGCGTTCACTTGGCGCGCTGTTACTGGGAGCGTCCCGATATCACTGCCGAACGTTTCGTTCCCAATCCCCACAGCCTCTCGCCGGGCGCTCGTATGTACAAGACCGGTGATGTTGCGCGCTATCTTCCTGATGGAAATATCGAGTATCTGGGGCGCTCGGACCATCAGGTCAAGATTCGCGGCTTCAGGATCGAGCTGGCCGAGGTCGAACAGGCACTGATGGCCCAGGAAACGGTGGCAAGCGCCGCCGCGATGGTCCGGGAAGACCGTCCAGGGCTGAAAAAGCTGGTGGGTTATCTGGTCGCCAAAAGCGACTGCACGCTGAACATCGTGGACATCAAGGAACATCTGCGACGAACGCTGCCCGATTACATGGTGCCGACCACCTTCGTCATCCTGCCGACCCTGCCCCTGACCCCAAGTGGCAAAGTCGACAAACGCTCGTTGCCGCAGCCGGAAAACGACAACCACGAAAATCAATATGTTGCCCCCAGGAGCGACGCTGAACGACAACTCGCTGCCATCTGGGCGAGTGTCCTGAATCTGTCGCAGGTCGGTATCACCGATGACTTCTTCGAACTTGGTGGGCACTCTTTGCTCGCCACTCAGGTGGTTTCGCGTATTCGCAAACAGCTGAATGTCGATATGGCGCTGCGCACCCTGTTTGAAGCGCCGACCATCGAACAATTGCTGCCGCGCCTGAGCACAAGCCCGGTAGTGACCCTGTCAGCAATCACTGCCACCAACACCGGCTCCGGCATGAAAGTCGCTTCCTATGCCCAAGAGCGTCTGTTCTTCCTGAATCGTCTGGATCGCTCCAGTACCGCTTACAACATTGCATTGGCGCTGGAACTGAACGGCCCGCTGAAAAAGCCGGTGTTGCAGCAATGCCTGGACGAGCTGATTCGACGTCACGAACCCCTGCGCACGACATTCGCCTTGCAGGAAGACGGCCAGGTGGTGAGCCTCGTTCATCCCCCGCAGCTCGATACGCTGATCTCTCTCGATTTGCGCCATACCGCTCAGCCGCTGTCGGTGGCTGAAAAACAGGTACGCGACCATGCCTCACAGTTGTTCTCCCTGGAAACCGGTCCACTGCTGAGAGTCCTCCTGCTGCAGGTCGCCGACGAGCACCATATTCTGCTGTTTACCGTGCATCACATCATTGCTGACGGCTGGTCGATCGCGGTGCTTACCCGCGAGATCATGGCGCTCTACCAAGCGTTTTCGACAGACCAGGCATCACCGTTGCCGCCTCTGGAAATCCAGTACAGCGACTACGCCTTCTGGCAGCGTTCGTTACAGGCCCCAAGCGTTTTTGCAGCGCAGGTCGGCTACTGGCGCCAGCAGCTGGATCAGGCACCTGCCCGCCTCGAGCTGCCGACGGACCGACCGCGTCCCGCGATTCAGACCTATCGAGGTCAGGCCGTTACCCATACATGGCCCCCAACCCTGTCCAAGAAGATCGATACGTTGAGCCAAAGCCTGGGGGTGACACCGTTCATGACCCTGCTCACCCTGTTCAGTCTGCTGCTGAGCCGGCACAGCGGCCAGCGCGATATCGTCGTCGGCACGCCCATCGCCAACCGGACCCGAACCGAGGTCGAACCCTTGATCGGCCTGTTCGTCAACACGCTGGCACTGCGCACACGCATTGAAGGCAACCCGACATTTCGCCAATTATTGCAACAGGTCAGGAACACCACCCTCGGCGCTTATGCCCACCAAGACCTGCCGTTCGAAAAAGTCGTCGAAGCGCTGGATACGCCTCGGAACATGAGCCATTCGCCACTGTTCCAGGTGATGTTTGTGCTACAGAACACGGCGCCCGAGCCATTGAAAATTCCGGACGTCGAGGTCCGCATCTTCGACATCGGGACCACCACGGCCAAATTCGACTTGAGCCTGGAGCTGACGCCCACGGTCCAGGGCTATCAAGTACGCTGGGAATACAACTGCGACCTGTTCGACGCCACGACCATTGAACGGCTGGCCGCACAGTTCCAGACCCTCGCTGAATCGGCCGTCCTTGATGCACAGAAAACGGTCGCAAGCCTTGACCTGCTTTCGGCCTCTGAAAAAAACAGGATGCTTGAGCAGTGGAATGCGACCAAGGTCAGTCATCGTCCGGTTGCAGCCCTTCATCATCTGTTTGAACAGCAGGTGGAACAGACGCCGGACGCCATCGCAGTCAGTTTCGAAGGCCAACACCTCAGCTATGGGGCACTCAACGAGGCCGCCAATCAGTTGGCCCACTACCTGATTTCGCGGGGGACCCGGGCGGATGATCTGATCGCAATCTGCATGGAGCGCAGCGTCGAGATGGTCGTCAGTCTTCTGGGAGTCCTGAAGGCCGGCGGCGCCTATGTGCCAATCGACCCTCATTATCCCGAAGAGCGTATCGCGTACATGCTCGCAGACGCCGCACCGATCCTGACCATGACACAACGCAGCCTGCTGAAACTTACCGCGCTGCAACGGACCGACAGCCTGTGTCTGGACGAGCACGCAACCTCGTTGGCACACCTGCCCAAGACCAATCCTCAGCGCCTGATAGACCCGGCCTGTCTGGCGTATTGCATCTACACCTCCGGATCGACAGGTGCGCCGAAAGGCTCGTTGAACAGCCATGAGGCAATCATCAACCGTATCCTTTGGATGCAGGACACCTACTTGCTGGATGCGACAGATCGGGTGCTGCAAAAAACGCCATTTTCGTTCGACGTCTCGGTCTGGGAATTTTTCTGGCCACTCAGTGTGGGCGCGCGGATGCTGCTGGCCAAACCCGAGGGGCACAAAGATCCGCGCTACCTGGAGACGCTTATCGAACGCGAGGGGGTGACCACGGCGCACTTTGTGCCCTCCATGCTCAGCGCCTACATGGCCTTGACCCAGGCCAGTCACACCCGCGCCCTGCGCCGGGTCTTCAGCAGCGGCGAGGCACTGTCCACCTCAGTGCAAAACGAGTTCTTCAAACGATACCCGGCCACACAACTGCATAATCTGTATGGACCGACAGAGGCTGCGATTGATGTCACCCATTGGCATTGCCAGGCCGGTGACGTCGGTCATGCGGTCCCGATTGGCCGCCCCGTCGCCAATACGCGTACGTACATTCTTGACGAGACGCTGCAACCGGTCCCCATTGGCGTGACCGGCAATCTCTACCTGGCCGGTGTGCAACTGTCCCGTGGCTATCTGAAACGCGTCGACTTGACGGCCGAACGCTTCATCCCAGACCCGCACGGCACGCCGGGCAGTCGCATGTACATGACCGGGGATACCGCTCGTTATCGTGCCCACGGTGAAATCGAGTATCTGGGACGCAACGACCAGCAGATCAAATTGCGCGGTTTCAGGATAGAACTGGGCGAGATCGAAATGCAGTTGTGCGCCCATCCGCAGGTCAGCCAGGCCGTCGTCAGTGTCAATACCAGCGATGCGGATAACCCCACCCTTACCGCCTACCTTGTGTGCAACGCGGATACACAGCCAAGTGTCGACGAACTCAGAGAATGCCTGGCCCGCACCCTGCCCGATTACATGGCAGACGTCTGCTTTCAGTTTCTTGACCACTTGCCATTGACGTCAAACGGCAAGGTCGATCGGCGCGCGCTCCCGCAGCCTGTAAGCGCGGTTCGGGACCAGGCCATTCAACTGCTGGCGCCGAGAACTGCGTTGGAGAAAAGCGTGGCTGCGGTCTGGAAGAACACGCTGAATCTTGAGTTCATCAGCCTGAACGACAACTTCTTTCACGAAGGCGGTCACTCATTGCTGGCAATGAAAATGATCGATCAGGTCAACCGGGAGCTGGGGCTGGCGGCCCGCGTTCGTGACATTTTCGAGTCAGCCACTCTGGGCGCCTTCATCGAAAAGATCAGCCAGGGCATCGGCGAACGTGGTTCAAACCGTATCAGGCTCAAGCAGGGAACGCGCAGGCACCTCTTCCTGGTGCATGCCGTTGGCGGCGTGGTCTCGCCCTACATCAAGCTTTCGCAGTTGATGCCCGATGACGTGAGCGTACACGCCTTCCAGGCCGGAGGTCTTGAACACGGCACCGACGTCGTCGATACCCTGGAAAAAATGGCCGCGATCTACATCGAGCAGATGCTTGAAATTCAACCCGAGGGGCCGTACTGGTTGGGCGGATGGTCAATGGGAGGAGTGATTGCCTTCGAGATGGCCCGTCAGCTGGAAGCACTGGACAGGGAAGTACGCCAACTGCTGCTGATCGACGCGCCCGCGCCGGGCCACGCGGCACAGGAGCAGACCTGGCCGCTGGGTGCTTACCTGATGGACATGGCCCGTTCGCTTTCGGTCGACCTGCCACTTTCGGCCAGCGAAATGAACCAACTGATCGAGCATCCGGACCGGGACGTTCTGGCCATTGCAACCATGCGGCGCATCGGCGTGATCCCCGACAGCATGGACGATCAGCAGGTATCACGACGACTGCAGATCTTCTGCACCCATCAGCAGGCGCTGGAAGCCTATCGCCCAAAAACCGGCATCAACAGCAATCTGACGTTACTGCACACAGAAGAAAGTGCAGAGCTGCGGGACAAGTGGCGGCCACTCTGTGGGCAGTCCTTCAACGCCACCGGGTTCACGGCCGACCACTACAGCATTCTCGAAGCTGCCACGCCATGTATCAGCAAGCTCTTCAATTAAAACCGAACAGACAAGATGGTTTGATAAGGAAATTCCATGACCAACTTCAACATTGATTTCTACGCCCCGGCAAAAGAGCAAAGAGCCTCTACTCACAGTGTCATGGGCTTGAGCAGCGTTCCTCATCCTTCCCCGCTGTTTCTTGAAACGCCCTACAGCGAACTCTGGAGTCGGCATTTTGGTAGCGCAGTGGTCAGCCTCTCGGTTACCGCGGACCTCGCCATGCTCGCCGTTGCCTGTAAAAACCGGCAGTTGACGGTGTTGTCCCGTGACGGAGAGTTGCACTGGTCCCATCGGCTGGACGATGACATCACTGCAACGGCGATCGCGTCGAATCATCACGTCGCGGTGGGAACTCAACAGGCCTCGGATGGAGCCGTCGCTGTCTACCTCTTCGATGCCGATGGGCGGGAGCTGTTCCGGACATCGCTGAAGTCGGCGGTCTCGAGCCTCACGCACTCCTCTAATGGCGAACATCTCGTCATTCAGTGCAAGAACCAGGCGTGGTACATCGCATCGCGCGTGGCTGACACCTATCAATTGAGTCAGGCCAACGCCGAGGATGTGGCGCAGTCCAAGCGTAATGATGCCTTGCTGGCGGTCAAGGACCGTTTACTCAGTGAGCCGAACCTGTACCCCCACGCCGCAAGCGTAGCGGTGTCTCTGGAAGGCACGGCCGCCATCGGCTCGCTGGACGGCAAGATTCACCTTATCGACTGCCAGGGCAAGCCACTCTGGTCCAGGCAGGTGGACGGCGAAGTCTGGACTCTGGGCATCTCGGAAAACGGGGCGATCATTGCTTCCGGCTGTACCGACGGCACGGTCAAACTGCTCGCCAACCATGCTCACGATGCTTACAACCAATACATCCACGCGTTGCAGCACAGCGCCGAACGCTTGAAAAACACCGCAGAACAGCAGCAGGCGGTCAGCGAGATTCTGGCCAGTCTGAGCCAGACGGGGCTGGCAGTGTATGCGGTGAATTGGCTGCAGGAAGGGACGCTGCAACTGGCTCCCGATGCACTTGACGAAATCGTCATCAAACTGCTCAGTGAACAGGTACAACGGTTCCCCAAACACTATGCTAGCCACTTTATTCTGGCCCAGACTTATCAGAGACGTCAGGAATGGCATCAAGCTGCGCGCCACTTCACGTGGGCCGGGCAGAACGAGCGGATGAAACTGAAAAGCTTCACCTTGGCGGCAGAGAGCTTCCAGAAGGCAGGTCTGCCTTTCGCCGCCAAGTCGGCATACCGTCGGGCACGCGAATTGACCGTTACGGAGGAAGCGAAAAAAACCCTCTACACGCTGGGTCGCATCCATGAAGAACAGGGCTCGATAACGGACGCCCAGAAATACTATGAGGTGGTGTTTACCCTCAACCCTGACTATCTGGATGTCTGCGCCAGACTGCAGAACCTGAACAGCCCGCCCGCCACGCTCACTTCCCGGGCCGTCCCCGAAAACAAGGACTGGTACGCCAGCCTTATCCGGGAATTGCTCAGCCCGGTCTCGCAGCATGGGTTTGACCTTGCCCGGCAGGATAATCCCGCACACTCCAGAACTGCCCGACTCACCTCAGTCGCCGAGCACCGCAAGCGCTTGCTGTCGATTGTTTCCGAGTTTTCACTGGACAGCGTCGACAATACCGCCGATGCCAGACTCGGCTACGACGTCGCCGCGTATATGCGCTATGACTGTTCTGTCCCCGAGGACGAGGCGAAGAAATCGCTGGAACTGGTCAACATGCTCGACTGCATCAAACACTACGGTCCGTTCAGTAAAAGCCTGGACATCGGCGCAGCGACCGGCCGTTATCCAACGCTGTTGGCACAACAAGGTATCCAGGCATTTGGCGTTGACCTGGAGCCGATGGCCGTGGAGTTCGCCCGGAAAAAAAGCAACGGCGCGCTGAACCCTCAATTCCATCAGGGCGACGCGCGTGATCTGCCGTTCGAAAGCACCCAGTTCGATCTCGTCACCTGCATGATGGGCACCGCAGCGCATTTCCCAAGACAGGACGTCCCCACCGTCATGTCGGAAATTCATCGCTGCCTGGTGCCCGGAGGGTTCTGTGTCATCTCAACCTGGGACATCGAATGCCCGCACCTGACCTACCTCTCCATCTACTCTCACGAACAAAAAGAGCTGATGCGCCAGAACGCCATCAGCCGAGCCGACGTTAGCGAGATCGCTATCGCGCAAGGGTTCGTTGTCGAGGAAATCAGAGGCGTGGGCCTGCTGCCGGAATCGCTGGGCTACGAACTTGACCTGCAACAGGACGGCCCTGAGCGAATCAGGAATCTGTTGGACATGGACCTCGCGTTCCAGGCCAAATTTCCAGACCTGCATGGCCAGATGTACATGCTGATTATCAGAAAAATCTAACGATCACTGTTAAGTCCGAGGTAGAGCAATCATGACCGATGAAGAAAAAAACCAGGGTGATTATCTGGTCGTCGCCAACGCTGAAGAACAGTACTCAATCTGGGCCGCCGATCTGCCATTACCCGGCGGATGGCAGTTCATGGGCAAACGCGCAAGCAAGTCCGAATGCCTGGAGTACATCAAAGAAGTATGGACTGACATGCGCCCTCTGAGTTTGCGGCAACGCCAGCAGGCCTGAGTCGGTTGCCGTGCGCAGGGGTTGTCATCGACAATGTCCCCCTGCGCCAGGCATGGCAGTGTTCACCTCCGCGTTCCGCTCTTCGGCCCTTTCGGGAATCCGTCGGATGCTGAAGCTCACGCATGTTTCTCTAAAGGAATAGTCTGATGTCCGCGCCCAACCGCGTTTCTGAAAAGGTGCCCGTTTCCGACGACCGAGCCACTCTTCTGCTCTTGCTCATCGCATTCGTCGATGCGGCTGGTCGCGGGCTTTTTCTCGCCGGGGCAACGTTTTTCTACACTCAGGTTGTTGGCCTGAGCAATGTCGAAGTTGGCATCGGTCTGGCCTTGGCCGGCCTTTGTGGCCTTGTCTGCGCAGTTCCGATTGGCCGACTGGCGGATCGTCTGGGTGCCGCGCGCGTCTTGGCCTTTCTTCAGGTCTGGCGAATGGCAGGCTTTCTGATCTATCCCTTCGTGGATGAGTTCTATTCCTTCCTGCTGATTGCCTGCTTCATCGGCTGTGTCGAGCAGGCGGTCTGGCCAATCATCCAGACGCTGGTAGGTTCAGCGGTAACAGCGGATGCCTACGTGAAGACCATGTCCAAGGTCGCGATCGTCAGAAACGTGGCCTACATGTTGGCCGCCGGAATATTTTCCATTGTGGTCAGCTTCACGACCGGCCCCGGCGGCGTGATTGGCATGCTGATCGCCAATGCCATGGCGTTTCTGGTTTCCGCCATCCTGCTGGTCAGCGTAAAACTGCCCCATGTTGTCACCAAGGCGTCTGACCAGAGCCAACCTGTGACCCCGCCCGCTCAGCCGTTGAAAAACCTGAACTTCCTGTCGCTGTCCTTGTGCAACGGTATTCTGTCACTGCATCAGGCCGTGATGACCATCGCCATTCCCCTGTGGCTGCTGACCAAGACACAGGCGCCCAAGTCTCTGATCGGCATCATTCTGGTCATCAACGGCATCATGGCGATTACCCTGCAACTGTCGTTCAGCAAGCGTGGCAATGAGGTGCTTTTTGCCGCCCGCAAACACTTGTACGCAGGGATAACACTGGCTCTTTCGTGCGCATTGGTTGCCTTCACCACGGCGGAACAACCCTCCTACCTGGTGGCAGGTATCCTGTTGTTCGCCTGTGTGGTCATGACGTTTGGAGAGCTGTGGCAATGCGCAGGTGCGTGGGGTATCTCGTACTATTTGTCTCCAGTCGAAAATCGCGCTTATTACCTGAGCATCTATGCCTTGGGAGCCAACCTGATGACCGTGATTTTTCCGGGGATCCTGCCCATCGCTGTCGTCGAGGCAGGTTCAACCGGCTGGATAGGCCTTGCTGTTGTCTTCGCCCTGGCCGGTGTCGCAACTCCCCTTCTCGTCCGATCTGCGAATCGCAAGGCTATTGCAGTCAGGTCTGAAGATATTAGCGTCCACAGCACGCAGGCTTGACAGAAACCGACACGTATCGACACTGCCGCCGAGAGCGCAAGCGCCCCCTCGGCATTGCCTGCACGGTATACCTGCAATGGATAAATTGCTTAGTGTCGTACCTTATCGCCACCGGTATTAACGATTGTATGGGCAGCACCATGTAACAGATAAGCGACATTTTTCTTGATCCGAATGATGGCTTGTACGGTAGCTGAAAAATTTGCATCACCTTGAAATAAATGGTATCTATGCGCGCACCCAGGCTGTAACTGACGCTGCCTTCCAGAAAGGATTCTGTTTTTGAAAAAAACTCTAGGGCACTTGATGCAATAGATCTAAAAATCCTGAGCATCATGCAGGCTAATTGCCTTACCACCACATCAAAACTTGCGGAAGTTCTTTCCATGAGTGAGACACCGTGTTGGCGCCGTCTCAAACGCCTTGAAGACGAAGGGTTCATTGAAGGCTATCAAGCCATGTTGAACAAAGAAGCGCTGGGGTTTGAAGTCATTGCCTTCGTGCATCTCTCCGTGGACTTACACACGGAAGAAGTCACTCGAAAACTGGAAGAGAAAATCATCCTGTGCCCCGAAGTAGTGGCGCTTTACAATGTGACAGGGGATTATGATTTCCTCGTAAAGATTGTTTGCAAAAGCATCGCCTTATATACCGTCTTCATTGAAAAGACCCTGCGAAAGATTCCGTGCATCACCCAAATAAAAACATCGATCACCTTGCGCGAAGTGTATGACTCGAAACGGGTTCCACTGTCCGCGTATCTCTGAAGGTTTTCTGGACGGATGAATTAATCAAACCCTCCATCATTTTGCCTGTCATTGTCGAAGGAGTTGATACGTTATGACCACACTGGATCACGCTTTTCACAGCCTGCATCAAAATGGACTGCTGGTCCTGGCGAATGTGGCCGACGCCGGCGGGGCGCGCATGGTGGAACATCTGGGCGGCAAAGCGGTGGCCACCAGCAGCGCGGCCATGGCTTGGTCTCATGGCTATCAGGATGGCAATAAGCTTCCCCTGGAGCTGCTGAGCACAACCATCCAATCGATGGTGCGCGTACTCAATGTGCCACTTACCGTGGATATCGAAGGCGGTTATTCGGATGAACTCGAGAAGGTCGGACAGGTGATCAACGCCGTTGTCGGCGCCGGGGCGGTAGGCATCAACATCGAAGATGGCCTTGGCGCTCCAGAGCTGCTGGTTCGAAAAATCGATGTCGCAAGACAGATGGCGCAACAGGCTGGAGTCGATCTGTTCATCAATGTGCGTTGCGATGTCTATTTGAAGAATCTTTTCGCCCCGGAACAACGCCTGGAAGAGCTTCTGAAGCGCGCGGCACTGTATGCCGATGCTGGCGCAGATGGCCTGTTTGCAGCAGGCGTGGTGGATTCCAATGAAATTGCGACCCTCTGTCAAAACACTCAACTGCCGGTCAACCTGCTTTCCAGAGACGGTCTGCCGTCCCCCGACGAACTCAAACGCCTGGGTGTCAGACGACTCAGCGCAGGCTCCAGCATTGCGGAATTCCTGTTCGGTGCCATGGGCGGACTGATCCGCAGTTTTCTGGACAACGGCCAACTGGATACCCACACCCTGAAAGCCCATACGTATGGCGAATTGAACGCTCTGATGGCATTGAAGGCAGTGTGATATTCGTATGAGACCCGTTTTGGGTCTCACATTGCGCTGACACAAAGGCATAAAGTACGCGCCGGAGCCTTGTGGCCCGGCTCCCTCGGTAAAGCGATGCCATGTATTAAATGTACAGATGATGGCGTTCGAGTTGCGTTCGCATATTGTTACGCGTAACGTTGGCGCATTATTAGATAAAGTAAAACAAAGCTCGGAATAGACGTTATTACGCCGGGTGTAACAACACATCAGTAAGCCCCCCTGCTGATGACGTTGACTGCCACACGATGGTTTGACTCCTTCCAATCGCCTTGCGTCGCTTTTAAGGATGAAGCTTCAATAAAAGGACTTAAGTGGACAGGTATCAAAAACGTCTTGATTGACCTAGACAAGCGCACACCCTTCTCTGTCCCTGCGGCAATCGGCGCTCTGTTTGAAAGCGATACGGGTTCAAGGCCTGACCAGAAGCCCTGGTGTGTACACTTGTGTGTCAAGGTTGTGCTCTGATTGCAGTCGGGCCGGCGAGCTATTCGTTACCTATAATTAATAGAAAACGCTCAGCGCCCAAGCCCGGTCCTGAACAAGAGAGGCTGTTCGCGCCTTCGGCCATTCACTCATTTTGTATGAGTGCGGGATTTCCGCATGTAATGCGCACTGCCATGCTTAATATTATCAACAGGACTGTCGATGTTACTCAGACACCGATGCTCGAAAGATATCAAGGAACAGATCTAAGCGTTGTACATGTACGACAACTATCACTGCCTCTTCGCGCTGTTACAGAATCTGTTCTGGATCAGCCTGGCGATTTACCTGGGCGAGTCCGCGCCCTGGCTGTTGCCACTGGCAATCCTGCTGATCGGCTCACGACTGCGATCGCTGGTTTGTGTTTCTCCGACGAACTGATACGCCTGGGTCACAAATCGCCGACGCAGGCGAGTCATTAAGGCAGGCAGTGGCCTGGCAGTTGCGAGCACGCTGATTCCAGTACCCGACGTTATGCGTGAGTGACGGGGCTTTGCTATACCGCATAGACTCCGCCTGTTTAGCGTAAACCCCCACATTCCAAGCTGACAATTGAAGCCTGATGCAGTGCTCCCAATTCTTTTCAGGAGCCAGCTCCCCATGATGCGACCCGACGCCAAAGTCGAAAAAGTGTACCTCTACCCGAACCCTATGGATTTCCTAAAATCCATCGACGGTCTAGCCGCACTGGTTGAGCTGGATATCAGTACGAGAAAAACCTTAACGTCGTGTCCGGGATCAGTTGACCACTACAACCCCGGCCCATCAAATCGCAGACGAAGACGCCCTAAAGCGTCTTTTTCGCCCCCGCTTGCCTACCCACGCAACCACCCCGATATCGAACGAGCATCTGGAAACCCCGCCACCTCAACCCCCACTAACCCCCGGCACCCGCCCCCGCCACGGCCGCACCCGCTCCAACTGCCCAGCCAACCCCAACAACACCCCTTCCTCCCCAAACCGCCCAGCAAAATGCGCCCCCATAGGCAGCCCCGCAGCGCTCCAGTAGAGCGGCACCGACATCGCCGGCTGACCACTCGCATTAAACAACGCGGCAAAGGGCGAATACCGATGCGACCGCTCGATCATGTCCTCAAGGCTCAGGCTCATGTCCGGCACCACAAGCTCACCAATGCGTGCCGGCTCGCGTGTCAGCACGGGCGAGAGGATCACGTCGTAGTCCTGCATGAACGTCGCCAGTTGACGGCCCAGAGCATGAATCCATTCGACGGCGGCAGCGTATTGCGCGCCACTGACGCTGCCTTTGTCGCGCAGGATGATGCGTGTGCGGGCTTCCAGTTCGGCGTCCTGCACGTCAAAACCTCGCATGCGGCCGAGCATGTCGACGTGGTTGCGGGTGTTGGCGCCGATGATGGTGAAGACGTGGTCGAGGAGTTCTGGTAATACCACGGGCAGGCTGACCGGTTCGATGCGGTGCCCGAGTGACTCGCACAATTGTGCGGCCTCGCGCACGGCGGTCAGGCTTTCGGGCGAGGTTGGCCAGGTGCCTGATTGTTCGATGAGCGCAATGCGCAGGGGGCCGGGGTCGCGTTGGGCGGCGCTGACGTAAGACAGGCTCTGGACCGGGCCTGCGTAAGGCGCGCCGAGGTCCATGCCGGCTGTGGCGTCGAGCAGGGCTGCGCTGTCGCGTACGGTCAGGGTGATGGCGTGCGCAGTGCTCATGCCGGCCCAGCCTTCGCCGACCATGGGGCCGGAGGGCATCAGGCCGCGACTGGGTTTGAAGCCGAACACGCCGCAGCAGGACGCCGGCAGTCTCAATGAGCCACCGCCGTCGTTGCCGTGGGCAAAGGGCACCACCCGCGCGGCGACGAGTGCGGCAGCCCCGCCGCTTGAGCCTCCGGCGCTGTGCTCAAGGTTCCAGGGGTTACGGGTCGCGCCGAAGCGTGTGGACTCGGTGGAATAGGACGTGCCGAATTCTGGTGAGGTGGTCGTGCCGGCAAGCACGCAACCGGCACGCCTCAGGCGGCTGACCACTTCGGCTTCAAAGGGGGCGCGAAACTCGCCCATGGCCAGGGAGCCATTGCTCATCCGTGCGCCGTGGACCGGGGTAAACAGGTCTTTGATGAGCGTCGGTACGCCGGCGAAAACGCCTTGGCTTTTTGCAGCGTCCAGCGCTGCGCTGCGGGCCGAGTCGTACAGCCGCTCGGCAACGGCGTTGAGCTGCGGTTCGACGTGCTCGATGCGCTGAATCACTGCCTCCAGCAAATCAATCGGCTGGACCTCGCCGCGCCGGACCCATTCGGCCAGGCCGGTCGCGTCTTCATCGTTCAACAAATTCTGAATGTCTTTCATGTGAAGGTTCCTGATAATTGAAAAGCTCGTCTATCTCGCAATCGCCTTAAAAACTGTGGCCCACACGTAACGCCACGGTGTAACCCTCGGAACGGTTGCGCGCATCGAACTCCTTGTAGAGGTGAAACCACGCCGCTGGCATGCCAGGCGTGAAGTAGCTGATCGCGGGGCCGGCAGCGACTACTCGGGCGCGGTTGCCGGTTTGCAGCCCGGGCGCATCGTCATCGGAGAATTGCCGGTAATAGAACCCGCCCAGCCCCAGCGTGAAAGGCCCTGCGTGCTGGCCCACGGCGAACTCGTGACGGTATTCGACGCCGTTCTTGTAGTCGGTCGCAGGGTTGCGGGTGTTGAAGTCCGTCTGAAAACTGCTGGACACTTCAAAGCCGCTGTCGGTGATATAGGTCGCGTTGAAAGTGGGAGAAAACGTCCAGTGATTCACCCCCGGCGAGAACACACGACTCTTGTCGTAGTCGCCGGTGGGCGCCTGAACCTGCATCCGCGCGTTCACGAACAGGTTGGGCGAAAGGTCCCATTGCAGAATGAGCGGCGACACTGAAATGTCGGCCATCCTGAACGGATCCGCCTTCAGGTCCAGCGGGCCGCCAGGCGTCTGCACCCGAAAAGAGCCATCCATCTGGAAGAACGGTAATGCAACGCTGTAGCCATAGCGCGCGCCCAGTATTCTGTAATCGGTCATGCGAAAGTACGCGACGCCGATGGACAGAACGTCCAGCGAAAAATTGTTGTCCAGCGAGCGACCGTGGCGGTCTTTTTGCACATTGGCCGAATAGAACGCTACACGCATTCCCAATGTGCCCACGGGCGTCGACGCAGGCAGCATGCCAGCGCCGAAATCGTAAACGCCGAAAGACGTAGTGGGTGCGCCGTTTTCGGTTGCCTGAACCGTAGCACCAAGGCTCATCAGGCCGAGCGTCAAGAAAGTGAAGCGTCTGATTTTGGAATTATTGTTATGACTCATCGCATGCCCCTGACCACGAAGGTGGTGGGGCTATGCTATTGAGTCATGCTGTGTGCCGTTATCCGTTTTCAGCAAAGATGCGTGCGCTGTAACGTCTGCGAGGGTGTTTCCCCGAACAGCGTCCGGTAGTCACTGGAAAACCGGCTCAGGTGCCAGAAACCCCAGCGCGCGGCGACCGTCTGTACGAGTTCGACCCGGCTGCTTTCGCGCAACTCACGCCTCGCTGCGTTGAGGCGCAACGTGCGCAGAAAGGCCACAGGGTTGATGCCCAGCGTCTCCTGAAAACAGTACTGCAGTTTGCGGCGACTGGTGCCGATGTGATTGCACACATCGAGGATGGACAGTGGTTCGTCCAGATGCGCCAAGGCATAATCTCGGGCCCGATCCACCATTTTCTTGCGCGCCGTGGGGTTGAGCGGCGGCGCCTCATCAGGCGCCACCAGCTCCAGTACCTGCAACATCACAGCATCGCGAATGCCCCGCCGGATCGAATCGTACTCAAGCTTCTGCAAGCACGCCTGCTCACCATTCAACAGGTTATCGAACAACGCAGCGAACCTCGTGCGAACCGTTGGATCGGCCAAACGGTAACACTTGGGAAGATCGGTAATTTCAAAACGACTGCCCTGACGCTCCAGCGCATGAGCCAGGGCACCCTCTTCGATCGCCACCCCCAGGGCATCCAGTTGCAGCGGCGTACTCAATTCCGGAAGATTCTCGCCATGCGCGACGATCAGGCTGGGCTCCTGAAGCGTGTGCCCGGCGCAGAAAGCCGGACCGTTGGCGCTCAACGGCAGCGCAAAAATAATCGCCCCCTTCCAGGCCATGCCACTCTTGACCAAGGCCTGATTAGAGCGGTCGCGGACCAGTTGCAGCCAGTCCGAGCGAAACTCCGTCAGTTCGCCTTCAAAGCCACCGGGCGTCACTTGATCGTACCGAACCTGCCAGCCGCTGAGGTTACGACCGTGCTCGTCGATGTCGCAGGTTTGAAAACGCCCTAGATGAGGCAGTGCTGCCGCTTGGTTCGAAGCAGGGTTTATCGCCATATTATTGTGATTCATCGGCCTTGCCCTTAAATACGTTTCAAGGTCACAGGACAGGTGGAGGCAAGTTTCATTCCGGTTGCACAGGGCTTGTGGGATTTGTGTCCAGAGTGGCGGCTCTCCTTTCTCGGATGGAGAATATTCCATGGCCGAAGCTTATAATTCGGATGTTACTCGTATACACACCAGCGTCGTTAAAGAGGTACGTCCATGACAGGCTATAGGCTTTTAACAAACTTATTTACCGCAGCTTCGCTGTGTACACTCTTGGCCCATGGCGCCATCGCCCAGTCAAGTACGAAGGCGATGCCGACGGACAGCATTCGTGTCTATGACGCGCTGTCAAACGGAACATCGGTAACGCTGGGAGACACGATGAAACTCTCTCGCACGTCTGCACAATTTTCTCTACTGAAAGGGGAAATGAAACTTAAATATTCTGACGTATGGAAGAACAGCGATAATACTGAATTCGGCGGAGACGTCTATCAGGTGCTGAACGCCGATGAATTTTTCTCATTGAACAAAGGCAAGAACGGCTTTTGTGACAAGCCGGTCCGGTGGGTGACTATCAGGAATTTGAACGACAGCCTTGGCGAAGGGGCTATCCGCGTTGGCATGCTGAGCATCGACGACTGGCGCACCTATAATACCAACTCACTCGGCGCATGCAGCGCAGACTCGTTCACCTTGAAATAACCCCCCTGAATTTCCCACGCGTCTTGCTTGAGTCATGCTTTTCGGGCATTACTCACTGGGCGCGTGATCGTCGTTCGCCTCGGGGATCGAGATGCCTGGCGTGCTGCGCATCAGTTCGATGACTGCATCGTAGTCGTCCATTGTCATGCTGCGGATCGTGGTCATCGGGCAAGCTCAACCTGCTGTTTCAAAGGCCGAACAGATTGGCAGAGCCCTTCGCTACGCTCATGACAACGCTTTCACAGCCTGGCTATCAGAGCCTGCCTATCACCCTCTAACGTTCTTTCTATTAGAAATATTCACCAAGAAGGCTAATCTAGGAATGCATCGGCGCAGGCCGTGCGGTTTTACCCTGATAAGGAGATAAGAATGAGCTCAAGTTCGCTGTGCACGTTGTGGGCTCGCACCGCAGTAATCTGATGATCGCTGTGCGACGTATCTGTAGAGCTGGCGCGATCGCTGATCGGGCTGCCGGTATGAATCCCGTGCTGTTGAGTTCCGTCATCGCTGTCTGAAGCCCCCCGAGTGGGCTGGATGGCCGGATGCAAATGACAAAAAGGTGTATCAAGCATGTCAACTGAATCGAAATGCCCCTTCAACCACGCTGCCGGCGGCGGCACCACCAACCGTGACTGGTGGCCCAAGCAGCTGAATCTGAAGATTTTGCACCAGCATTCTTCGCTCTCCGACCCGATGGGCGAGGACTTTGACTATGCCAAGGAGTTCAAGAGCCTGGACTTCGAAGCGGTCAAGCAAGACCTGCGCGACGTAATGACCCGGTCGCAGGACTGGTGGCCGGCGGATTTTGGCCACTACGGCCCGCTGTTCATTCGTATGGCCTGGCACAGCGCCGGTACTTACCGCACCGGTGATGGTCGTGGCGGCGCGGGCGCCGGTCAGCAGCGGTTTGCGCCGCTCAATAGCTGGCCTGACAACGTCAGCCTGGACAAGGCGCGTCGCCTGATCTGGCCGGTCAAGCAGAAGTACGGCCGCAAGATTTCCTGGGCCGACCTGATCGTGCTCACCGGTAACGTGGCGCTGGAGTCCATGGGCTTCAAGACCTTCGGTTTTTCCGGTGGTCGCCCGGATGTCTGGGAACCGGAAGAAGACGTGTACTGGGGTTCCGAAACCACCTGGCTGGGTGGCGAAGAGCGCTACGGCGCGCAGAAGAAAATGCAGCAGCCGGGCGACGGCACCCTGGTGGCCGAGCCTGAGAACCACGCGAACGAAGAAAGCCGCACCGCCAGTGGCGAACGTAATCTGGAAAACCCGCTGGCCGCCGTGCAGATGGGCTTGATCTATGTGAACCCGGAAGGCCCTGAAGGCGTGCCGGACCCTGTCGCTTCGGCGAGGGATATCCGCGAAACCTTCGGCCGCATGGCCATGAATGACGAAGAGACCGTGGCGCTGATCGCCGGTGGTCACGCCTTCGGCAAGACTCACGGTGCCGGCCCGGCCGACAACGTGGGTCCAGAGCCGGAAGCAGCGGGTCTTGAGCAACAGGGCTTTGGCTGGAGCAACAAATTTGGCACCGGTAAAGGTGGCGACACCATCACCAGTGGCCTGGAAGTGACCTGGACCTCGACGCCTACCCAATGGAGCAACGAGTACCTGGAAAACCTCTTTGCCTTCGATTGGGAACTGACCAAGAGCCCGGCCGGCGCGCATCAGTGGACGCCTAAAAACGGCGCTGGCGCTGGCAAGATTCCGGATGCCCACGACCCGAGCAAACGCCATGCACCGAGCATGCTGACCTCTGACCTGGCGCTGCGTTTCGACCCGGCCTACGAGCAGATTTCTCGCCGCTTCCTGGCCAACCCCGAGCAACTGGCCGACGCGTTCGCACGTGCCTGGTTCAAGCTGACTCACCGCGACATGGGCCCACTGGCCCGCTACCTCGGCCCGGAAACACCGACCGAAGAGCTGTTGTGGCAGGACCCGATTCCAGACGTCACTCATCCGCTGGTGGATGATCAGGATGTTGCCGCGCTCAAGGGCAAGATTCTCGACTCGGGGCTTTCGGTGTCACAACTGGTTTCAACCGCATGGGCGGCAGCTTCCACCTTCCGCGGCTCTGACAAGCGCGGCGGTGCCAATGGCGGGCGTCTGCGTCTTGCGCCGCAGAAGGACTGGGCGGTCAACCAGCCTGCACAACTGGCGAACGTGCTGAGTACGCTTGAAAGTATTCAGAGCGAGTTCAACGCAGCTCAATCGAACGGCAAGAAAGTGTCCATTGCCGACCTGATCGTGCTGGCCGGTAGTGCAGGCGTCGAGCAGGCGGCGAAGAACGCAGGTCAGCAGGTAACGGTTCCGTTCACAGCGGGCCGGGCCGATGCGTCTCAAGAGCAGACAGATGTCGAGTCGTTCAGCTTCCTTGAGCCGATCGCCGATGGCTTCCGCAACTATCAGAAAGGGCGTTACAAGGTATCGGCCGAGTCGCTGCTGGTCGACAAGGCGCAACTGCTGACCTTGACTGCGCCAGAGATGACTGTGCTGCTGGGCGGCTTGCGGGTCTTGAATATCAACGTCGGGCAGAGCAAGCACGGTGTGTTCACCGACAAGCCGGAAACCCTGACCAACGACTTCTTCAAGAACCTGTTGGACATGGCTGTCGAGTGGAAAGCGACTTCGGGTGCCAACGACACCTTTGAAGCACGTGACCGCAAGACCGGCGAAGTGAAGTGGACCGGCTCTCGTGTCGATCTGGTGTTCGGTTCACACGCTCAACTGCGTGCGATTTCCGAGGTGTACGGCAGCGCGGATGCGCAAGAAAGGTTTGTCAAAGACTTCGTGGCCGTCTGGACCAAGGTAATGAACCTGGACCGTTTCGACCTCGCTTGATGCGCTAGCTGTGTTTTGAGTACAAAAATAACGCCTCCCCTGTGGAGGCGTTTTTTTTGCGCACTGATCGGCGCGCCGTCAGCGGCTCATCATGCTGGCTGCCTGCTCCGTGGCTTCGGTGGTTCTGGTGGCCAGCTTGCGCACCTCATCGGCCACAACCGCAAAGCCCCGCCCTGCCTCACCGGCACGTGCCGCTTCAATGGCCGCATTGAGCGCCAGCAGGTTTGTCTGGCTGGCGATGCTCTGGATGGTGCCCACAATCTGAGTAAGCTGGGCGATGTTCTCTTCCAGATTTTTCTGATGATGAGCTTCGGTTTCCCGGAGGGCATCTTGCTCATGCTTCAAATGCACATCCACCAATGCCCCTACCACCCTCAGCGGCGTACCTTCCGGGGTTCGGCGGGTCTGACCGCGTGCGCGAAACCAGCGGTACTCGCCGGTTTTCATTTTTAAACGGTATTCGATATCGAAAGGTGTCTTGCCCGAGCGATCATTCAAATGGGTGCCGAAGGCCGTCAGGCTTCTTTCCTTGTCTTCCGGGTGCAGCCGTGATGCCCAGCTGTCCAGCACGTCAGGAAACTCTTCGACTGTTTCAAAACCAAGCAGACGTCTGAACTGCGGCGACCACCAGAAAGGGTTTCTGGCATTGACCGGATCACCCGCAATCACTTCCATGTCCCACAGACCGTCGGAGAGCATTTCGCGGGCCAGTTCGAAGCGGGTAATGATCACGTCATGTTCGAGGTCACGCTCAAGCTCATCGTGAATATCACGAAGGGAGCCGGCGACACGCAAGGGCGTGCCACGAGCGTCTCGTAATGTTTCACCCTGGGCGTAGAACCAGCGATACGTGCCGTTCTTCATGGCCAGGCGATTCTTGATCCGATACGGCGTGTTACCCGAGCGGTCGTTGAGGTGCTTGGCAAAGGCGTCCAGCGTGGCCTGTTTATCCTGCGGATGAAGCCGGTCGGCCCAGCTGGCCAGCACGTTGGGGAAGTCTCGCTCGTCATTGAAGCCCAGAAGCGAACGCAGTTGCTGAGACCACCAGAATCGATTGTTCGGGTTGACCGGATCACCCGCAACCACCTCCATGTCCCAGAGACCTTCACTGGAAGCGCGGTTGACCAGATCAAACCGTGTTTCGTAAGCAGTCGCCGACGCGGAAGCCTCGCCGAGAAGATGGCGGGCGGTTTCAAGCTCTTGCTCAAGCTCGGCAATACGCTGTTCGTTCATACGGCGCTGGCTGCTCAGCGAACGCCAGCATTCAAGTACGGTGTTTTCTTCTGCGCAGCCTCTTACAACCGGCTCGCCAGAACCGTTGAGCGAGGCAATAAGTTGGTGAAGGGCTTTTCTGTCGCGACGCGGGCGGAATAAATGGAGCATACAGTGGACTCTCAAAATAAGTCAGATTTGCCGAGTCCCTGGCATGTCAGTTCTTTATCGACATGCCGTGCGGTTTCTGTATGTCAGATTGTGATCAGAGGGTGGACACTCGATCCAGAATCAACTTCACGGCCTGCTGATCGGTTTGCGCCTCCGCCATCAACTCCGCTACCCACCCGCAACCGGACTTCTCCAGATGAACTCGCCAATCGCCGGGACATTGCTCAAGTTCGGCCAGGTTCAGGAATATGCAGCCACCCCGCTCAGCGTGCCCGCCAGTAATTGACTGTTCAAAACAGAACGGCTTATCGGTCCCGGATGTATCGACACTGAATGCATACACATCGTGTTTCGGGTCCTCAAGCGATGGCGCGCAATTGCGCTGACTTATCAGTTTCAACATTTACCGATGCCCCCTGGCTATATGAGTTGAGATTACCATTCCCTACGCTCACCCCCGCGCCCCAAACCTGCGCAACACCACCACCCCCAACAACGCCGAAAACACCGACCCGATCAACACGCCCACCTTGACCTCGTCCACCAGTGCCGGCGCGCCCGGGAAGGCCAGTGCGCCGATGAACAGGCTCATGGTGAAACCGATCCCGCACAGTGCCGCGACGCCGTAAAGCTGACCCCAATTACTGCCGTCAGGCAAGCGTGCCAGGCCGGCGCGGATGGCCAGTGCCGCAAGGGCGAAGATGCCGACCTGTTTGCCGATCAACAACCCCAGCGCGACGCCCAGCGGCACCGGGTCTACCAGTTTGTCGACGGTGATACCGGCCAGCGACACGCCCGCATTGGCGAACCCGAAGATCGGTACCACAGCAAAAGCGACCCACGGGTGCAGTTTCTCTTCCAGATGAAGCAGTGGCGAGCTGGCTTCTTCATCAGCTTTGCCGAGCGGAATGCACAGCGCCAGGGCCACACCTGCAAGGGTGGCGTGAATGCCGGACTGGAGCATGAAAAACCATAGCAGCGCGCCGATGAGCAGGTACGGCAACAGCTTTTTAACGCCCAGACGGTTCAGCGCCACGAGTACGGCGATGGAGCCCAGCGCCGCCAGCAGCATGGGGATGGACAGATCACTGGTGTAGAACAGCGCGATGATCAATACCGCGCCGAGGTCATCGAGAATCGCCAATGCCGACAGGAAGATTTTCAGGGACAACGGTACGCGTTTGCCGAGCAGAGAAAGCACACCCAGGGCAAAGGCGATGTCGGTCGCAGCCGGGATGGCCCAACCGCCGATGGTTTCTGGCTGGCCCCAGTTGAATGCCACGTAGATCAACGCCGGCACCACCATGCCACCCAGCGCCGCAAAGCCCGGCAAGGCGCGCTGACTCCAGGACGCAAGCTGGCCTGCCAGCATTTCGCGTTTGATCTCAAGGCCCACCAGCATGAAGAAGATTGCCATCAGGCCGTCGTTGATCCAGTGCTCTACCGACATGCCGGCGAGCACGGTGTGCAGCGCTGCAAAATAGCTGTCAGCCAACGGCGAATTGGCGACGATCAGGGCAGCCAGTGCAGCCGCCATCAAAATCAGACCGCCAGCGGCTTCGGCGGCGAAAAAGCGCTTGATGAACGCCAGCGCGTTCGGGGATTCGGTACGGGGGGTGGGGTTGTGCATGAGGGGCTCCGCGGGGTACAGCGAAAAAAGGCCGCAACTTTACCACTCGCAGAGCCTGTCGAAGCGCAGGTAAACCTGAGGATACAAATTAACGCACACGCCAGTCATCGCTCGAAGAATCAGGGCTCTGGCCAATCAGCAGAGAGCCCTGCCCGCCTCACTTCTTGACGGTTTCTTCAAGGGTGAATCGGCCCAGCGGGTTCTGACCGAAGTGCTCGATGTTCTTGCGTGAAACACTGATGTAAGGGCTGTAGTACAGGTCGATCCAGTTGACGTCGGCTTTGGCCATTTTCTGCAGGTCGATGTACATCTGCTCACGCTTTTTGGGGTCCATTTCCACCCGCGCAGCAGCGACCAGTTCCTTGACCTTCTCGTTCTTGTAACGGGTCATGTAGTTATTGTTGGTGTCGTGACCGAGCACGAACGTGGTTTTCTGGTCCGGGTCGAGAATGTCGTTAGTCCAGTACATCACGGAAATATCGTAATCACCGTCGATCAGCATCTGCCAGCTCTGGCTCGGATCAACCTTCTGCAGCGTCGTGGTCACGCCGACCTTGGCCAGTTGCTGCTGAAGCATGACCGAGATCTGCTCATCGACTTCGTTGCCCGCATTGACCACATAGTTGAGTTTCAGGTCAGAGGCACCGGCATCGGCCAGCATCTTTTTGGCTTTGACCGGGTCGTAGGGGCGTTGCAGATTATCGGCGTAATGATACAGCGCACCTTTGGGGATGTAGGAATTGGCCACCGTACCCTGCCCGAAAGTGGCGGCATCAATCAGCGATTTCTTGTCGATGGCCATGTCCAGTGCCTGGCGTACTTCCGGCTTGGCCAGCGCGCCGTGTTCGTGGTTGATCAACAAGTGATCTTCGCGGGTGGACGGGTCCAGATGCACCACCAGATCAGGGTTCTTCTTCAGATTTTCGATCCGAGAGAAGGGCACCAGAATCGCGGCGTCCAGCTCGCCCTTCTGGACCATCAGTACGCGCGTGTTGTCATCCGGTACCGAGATCCACTCGACACCATCCAGGCTGACGCTCGGCGCCTCCCAGAAGTTGGGGTTTCTGGCCAGAATCACCCGGTCACCACGCCGCCATTCTTTCACCGTGAAGGCGCCGGAGCTGACAGGCTTTTCGGCGTAAGCCTCTTCGCCCAGGGTTTTCATGGCCTTCTCGGAGAGGATCGAGACGTTTGGCAAGGCCAATTGCGAGAGGAACGAAGCTGAAGGATTTTTCAGCGTGATGACCAGTGTATGCGGATCGGTCGCGACGACTTTGTCGATGATCTTGTAGGAATCGCTCCACAGCGAGCCTTTATCGTCGCGAATTCGCAGCAGGCTGAACACCGCATCACTGGCGGTCAGCTCAGAACCATCAGAGAACTTCGCCTCACGCATCTTCAGCGTATAGGTCAGGCCATCAGGCGAGATCGACCAGCTTTCCGCCAGCCCCGGCAACAGCTTGGTGCCTTTGTCGTCCACCCGGATCAGCACGTCGTAGACGTTGGAAAATACCCAGTTGTCGATGTTCTGCGCGCTTTTGATCGGGTCGAAGGTGGTGCCGTCTTCACGACGGCCGATGGTCAGCACGCCCGCGGCTTCTGCCACACCCGCTGCCAGGGAACAGGCCGCCAACATAGCGACGGTCAGCATTTTCATTGGTCGAGCTTTCATACACATGAACTCCTTGCCGGTGTCGGGACAAATGTTGTTGTCAGTCGGATCAAAAAACGGGCGCATCGAGTACGCAGTCATAGCGTTGTTCACCGACATAGCGGGTCGGCGGCGCAACGCTGCAACAGGTGGGCCGGGCAAAACGGCAGCGCGGATGAAACGCGCAGCCATCAGGCAGATGCAGGGGGCTTGGCGGCTCGCCCTGCAACGGCTCGCTGGGCAATGGGCGATCCGGATCAATCTCCGGGATCGCCTGGATCAGCGCAGCGGTGTAGGGATGGCGCGGCCTGAGAAAGACGGCTTCGACCGGGCCTTCTTCAACGATCTTGCCCAGATACATCACCGCCACCCGGTCGCACAGCCGCCGCACAATGGCCAGGTCGTGGGCGATGAACAGAATCGCCAGGTTCATGCGTTCACGCAGTTCCAGCAGCAGGTTGATGATCTGCCCCTGAATCGACACGTCCAGCGCTGCCACGCATTCGTCGGCAATGATCAGCCGCGGCTCGATGGCCAGTGCGCGGGCAATGCCGACACGCTGACACTGCCCGCCGCTCAATGCACCGGGCTTGCGCTCGGCAAACTCGGCGCGCAGGCCGACCATGTCGAGTAACTCGATGACCCGCGCAGGAATGTCGGATGCCGCGACCTTGCGCTGCACTTTAAGCACCTCGGCCAGCGTGGCACCGACGGTCATGCGCGGGTTGAGCGAGGAAGACGGGTCCTGAAAGACCATCGCCGTTTCACTGCGCAGACGCTGTAAATTGATGCCGCTGCCCTGCGCCACGTCAACATCGTCGAAGACGATTTGCCCTGAGGTAATGTCGTTCAGGCGCAGAATCGCGCGGCCCAAGGTGCTCTTGCCGCTGCCCGACTCGCCGACCAGGCCCAGCGTTTCGCCCGCTGAAATGCTCAGTGACACACCGTTGACGGCATGGACCCAGCGCTTGTTCAGGCCCGTGAAACCCGAGCCGGGCGCTGCAAAGCGTACGACCAGATCGTTGACGTTCAACAGGCTGGGGCCGCTCATGAAAGCGCTCCTTGCCTGTCTGCCAGCGGATAGTGACACGCCGCAGCATGCGCAACGCCCATCGGGCGCATCAGCGGCAGCGTTTCGGCGCAGCCTTGGCCGGCATGGCCACAGCGCGCATGGAAGCGGCAGCCGCTGGGCAGCGCGTCGAGCAAAGGCGGCTGGCCGGGAATGGTGCGCAACAGGCCGCTGCCCGCGCTGCTGGCGGGCTGGCACTCGATCAGGCCGTGGGTGTATGGGTGTCTGGCGCGGGCCAGCACATCGCGCTTGCTGCCGTGTTCGCACAGGCGACCGGCGTACATCACAGCAATGGAGTCGCAGGTTTGCGCCACCACGCCAAGGTCGTGGGTGATCATGATCAACGACAGCCCGTGACGATCACGCAAGTCCAGCAGCAGACGCAGAATCTGCGCCTGCACGGTCACGTCCAGCGCGGTGGTCGGTTCGTCGGCGATCAACACCTGCGGGCCGCAGCCCAGGGCGACGGCAATCATCGCCCGCTGGCGCATGCCGCCGGAAAACTCGTGGGGAAAGTTATCCACACGCGAAGCCGGATCAGGAATGCCGACCTGACGCAGCAGGTCAATCGCCTGGGCCCGCGCTTCGCGCTTCGATGAGCCCTGATGCAGCCGAAAGCCCTCGGCGATCTGCTCGCCGATACGCATCAAAGGGTCCAGATGGCCGCTTGGGTTCTGGAAAATCATGCCGATCCGGCGTCCGCGCATGGCGCGCATTCCGGCTGCATCGAGTTTCAGCAGATCAACGTCGTCGAGTAGCACCGAGCCGCCACGCACCTGCAGGTCCGGCGACGGCATCAATTGCATCAGTGCCCGGCAGGCCATGGTCTTGCCGGAGCCGCTTTCGCCGACCAGCCCGAGAATCTCGCCCTGATGCAGGTCGAACGACAAGCGATCGACCAGCGTCACCTCACGGCCACGATGCCTGGCCACATTGCTGGCTACCACACTCATCTCGCTGACTTTCAGCACCGGCGTACTCATCGACGCTCTCCCAGTGTTTCGGCCACGCCGTCGGCCAGCAGGCTGAAGCCCATGGCCAGTGTCACGATGGCGAGGCCTGGAAAGGTGCAGATCCACCAGGCCGAGGTCAGAAACGCCTGCCCCTCGGCAACCATCGTGCCCCACTCGGCCAACGGCGGTTGCACGCCCAGGCCCAGGTAGCTGACCGACGCGCCACTGAGCAACACCAGCACCGCATCGGACATGGAAAACACAATCGAGCCGAACATCGCGTTGGGCAGCAGATGGCGAAACAGAATACGCAGGTGACCAAAGCCCAGGCTCTTGGCCGCCAGGGCGAAATCGCTTTCCTTGAGGACCAGAATCTGTGAGCGAATAAGCCGCGCATAAGACACCCAGCCCACCAGCGCCATGGCGATGTAAAAGCTGCTCAGGCCCGGCCCGAGAATGGCGATGATCGCCAGCATCAAGACCAGAAACGGGAACGCCAGAACGATGTCGATGAGGCGCATACACAGGTTGTCGAATCGGCCACCGATATAGCCCGATAATGCACCGACAAAGGTGCCGATCATGAACGGGAACACCACCCCGATCACGCAGATCTGCAGGTCGACGCGCGCCGCCCAGATCACTCTGGACAGAATATCGCGGCCAAAATTGTCGGTGCCGAACGGGTGTGCGAGGTGTGGCGCGAGCAGGCGCAGTTCGGTGTTCTGATAAATCGGATCGTAGGGTGCCAGCCAAGGGGCGAAGAGTGCCAGCAGCAACCACACGCCAAGCAGCGCACCACCCGAGAGCATCGCCAGCCGGCCATTGCGCAAGCGCAGACGCAGTCGCGAACGCCACTGCGGACGAAGATGAGCCTGAGCGACGCTCATTTGATGTTCACCCGCGGGTCTATCGCGACCGTGGCCACATCGGCGAGGAAGTTGACGATCACCGTGGCACAGGCCAGCACCATCGCCACACCCTGCACCACCATGTAATCGCGACTGAAAATGCCGCGCACCAACAACTGACCGATGCCGGGGATGGCAAACAGGCTTTCGATAACCACCGTGCCGCTGATAAGCCAGCCGATATTCACTGCCAGCAGGTTGATCGAGGGCACCAGCGAGTTAGGCAGCACGTGACGGCGAAACAGCGCGCCTTCACTGACCCCGCGTGCCCGTGCTGCCGTGACGTGATCGGCTTGCAGCTCCATGAGCATGCTGGCGCGCAGGTTGCGGACCAGCACGGCAGACAGCGCAAGGGCGATGGTCAGGCACGGCAGCACCATGTGATGCAGCTTGTCCAGCCAGTCGCTGCCGTAGCCCGACACCGGAAACCAGTCAAGCCGCACACTGAACAGCAGGATCAGCATGATGCCCAGCCAGAACGCCGGCATGCCCAGCCCGGTGGTGGTGAAAACGCGTATCAGGTTATCGCCCCAACTGCCTTTGTTGCGCGCAGCGACCGTCGCCAGTGGCACAGCAATGAGCAAGGCCAGCAGAACGCTGCCGATCACCAGAAATAATGTCGGTTCCAGGCGTGTACCGATCAGCTTGAGCACGTCGATCTTGTACAGCAGCGACTTGCCCATATCACCCTGAAACAGGTTTTTCATGAAGTACAGGTACTGCGTCCACATCGGCTGATCCAGGCCGTACTGGGCGCGGATATTGGCCAGTGCGTCCGGTGTGGAACGGGCACCCAGCAGGATGCGCGCCGGATCACCGGGGATCGAACGCACCAGAATGAAGGTCACCAGGCTGATGCCGAACAGCACGGGCAGCAGTTGCAGCGGACGCTGGAGGATGAAGCGATAACGACCCGGATTCATCAGACGCCCCGATGCTGTGACAGAAGTTTCAGCAGAACCGGAAAGTACGCCGCAGCCCTTTCCACGCAAAAGGGCAAGGCGAAGTTGTAGTCGAACATTCGCCATTCGTCGAATTTGATCGTTTTTTGCTCACCTGGCCCACTCTCATCCCTCATCACACTGCACCTTTGCGGCCATGGCTCATGACATCAACCCTACCGTGCAGCGCGACGGCAGACATCTAGCAATTCTTATAGGTTTTACAGGACTGACAGCCGATTGGACGCAAGCGTGGCACTGTCCTTGCTAATTGCTATATTAAGACCCCAGATTGGTTCAATGACAAAGGAGGTCATGCCATGCATATCAGGTTGTCGGATTTCAATTCGCGTCTGCAATCGGCATCTACGCTGGATCAGCAAATGGATTGCGCCCTGCTGCTGGCATCGGATATGGGGTTCGATGCTGTGATTTACGATTACAGCCCGGTGCCCGTGTCCCATGATGGAGCACTGATTACCCCGTCGTTGCTGTCATTGCGCAACACGCCCGCCGACTGGCATGCGCTTTGGTGCAGTCAGGGTTATTACCAGATAGATCCGGTGCAACACCTGGCCGTCGCCAGCGTCTCGCCTTTCGTATGGTCCTATCAGCCCAGAGCCGAGACGGTGCTGCAAACCTTCCTCACTGACATGCACAAGCCGGTGGTGCGTTATCTGCACGATTCACACATGACGTGTGGCCTGACCGTGCCCATTCACATGCCCAAGGGCGGTTTTGCGACCCTGACAGGCTTGTGTTCTGACAGCAGCGATGTGGCACTGGAAGATGCCCGGCAGAGCCTGGCGGAATTCGGCCTGCTGGCTCATGCGTTTCAGGAAGTCGCCTACCCGCTGTTTGACCAGAAGATGCGTTCCTGCAACGCCATCAAGCTGACCCGGCGTGAACGCGAGTGCCTGAGCTGGTCGGCAGAAGGCCTGACGGCCAGAGAAATCGCCGACCAACTCAACCGCTCGGTCGCGACCGTCACACTGCATCTGAATTCGGCCATGCAGAAACTGGGCGCCAAAAACCGAGTTCAGGCGGTGGTACGTGCCGTTCACTACCGTTTACTCGACCACTGACCGGTTTATTGGCCAAAACCTATTACTTTCTATAGTTATTAAATGCCGCGCACAGCGCTAAGGTGCCCCGAACTATCCAGCAGGGACCGCCGACATGGCAGATATGGCAGACATGACGATCAAGGAAGGTTTTGCGCCCTTTGGCGACTATCAAACGTGGTATCGCATCACCGGCGACCTGCGTGGCGGCGGCACACCGCTGGTCATCCTGCACGGCGGCCCTGGCTGTACCCATGATTACGTGGACTCGTTCAAGGACATCGCCAATACCGGTCGCGCGGTGATCCACTACGATCAACTGGGCAACGGAAAGTCGACCCATCTGCCGGACATGGGCAGCGAGTTCTGGACAGTCGATCTGTTCCTGAGCGAGCTGGACAACCTGCTTGAGTATCTGGAGATCGCCGACGACTACGCGCTGCTGGGTCAATCCTGGGGTGGCATGCTGGCGTCGGAACACGCCGTACTTCAGCCGACAGGCCTGCAGGCACTGATCATCGCCAACTCGCCCGCAGACATGCACACGTGGGTCAGCGAAGCCAATCGCCTGCGCGAGGAGCTGCCCGACGACGTTCAGGCCACGTTACTCAAGCACGAAGAGGCAGGCACTTTGACTGACCCGGCGTACCTGACAGCGTCTCGGGTATTCTACGACCGCCATGTCTGCCGCATCACGCCCTGGCCAGTTGAGGTAGAACGTACATTCCACCAGATCGACGAAGATCCGACGGTGTATCGCGCGATGAACGGCCCCACCGAATTTCACGTTATCGGCACGATGAAAGACTGGAGCATTGTCGACCGCCTGTCGAACATCAACGTCCCGACCCTGGTGATTTCAGGGTTTTACGACGAGGCCACTCCACTGGTGATTCAACCTTACGTAGATAACATCCCTGACGTTCGCCAGTCGGTTTTCCAGGAATCCAGCCACATGCCCCACGTAGAAGAACGCATGGCATGCATGGGCCGCGTGGCAGATTTTCTTGACGAGGTCGCCACCTCAGGCAAAGCGTTGCCAGGCGTCAAAGCCCGTTTTGGATGATCAATGGCGCACCGCCGTGCAGTAAGCGGGAATACTTTAGTTTCCCGCGACCAGCCTTTTCCAGCACTGTTACAGGAAACAGAAACACCCTATACATCAGCACCAAGCCATTGATTAAAAACAAAAAATTGAAATATGTCGCTCATCATGAAATAACCTTCATCGCAACCCGTTAAAGCTCTACCCACTTCGGCAGAAAAACAGGTATTGGAAGGTACGTATTCACCTTCTGCCTGTTTTGCCGCCGGAGGCAACCATGAATCTTAGATCGTTAAACATTTCGCGCCGGGCCTCCTTGTGCTTCGGCATCATCACCGTACTGTTGATCGGCCTGGGAGGATTTTCCTATGTGCAGATCGACCAACTGCGCACGGCCGAGCAGAACATCGAAGAGAATTCGTTGCCCAGCATTCAGGTCGTCGATGACATCCAGATCGCTCTGCTTCACGCCCGGCTGGAAAGCATCAGAATGCTCGCCAGTACCGACCCCGCCGTGCACAGCACAGCGGAGGCAAAAGCTCGGGAAGCGATCGAGGCGCTTCGCTCAAGCAGCGAGTTCTATCGGAAAAATCTGATTTCAGGTGCGACCGACCTGGCGCAATTCGAAGACGCCAACAGCAAGATGGGGGCCTACATCGACGGCGTGAAACAGATCATCGCCATGGACAGTTCCGATCATGAAAAAGCCCTTTCCTTTGCGAACGCAGAGCAGGTCGAGCGCGCCAACGCCTATCAGGAAAAACTCACCACCCTGCGCGAGCAAAATGCCGAGGAAGCCGTAAGCTCCGGTAAAGATGCCACGGCGGTTTATAACCACAGCGTCAACGTATTACTGACTGTTGTCATTGCAGCATCGCTGCTGACGGTGGTGCTGGCAATAGCCCTGACCCGCAGCATTGTCGATCCGATCAGCGTCTCGCTGAAGCTGGCCGAAGACATCGCCGCAGGCGACCTGACCCGGCAGTTGAGCGTTGTCGGCAGCGACGAAGCATCACGGCTGATGAACGCACTGAACACGATGTCGGGAAACCTGCGCAGCACCATTCACGAAATCTCCGGCGCCTCTGCGCAACTCAGCACTGCCGCTGTCGAGATGACCTCGATCACTGAAAGTGCAGACCGGACCTTGCAACAACAGAACAGCGAGATCGAACAGGCGGCCACCGCAGTAAACGAAATGAGTGCCGCCGTGGAAGAAGTTGCTCGTAACGCTACGTCCACGTCCGAGGCCGCCAGGCAGTCGAGCCTTTCCGCCGACCTGGGCAACCAGCGTGTGACTGAAACCCTGAGCGCCATGCAAAAGCTCACCGGGCTGGTCGAAGGCTCATCGGAGCAGGTCACGGCACTCGCCGGCCAGGCGCAGGACATCAGCAAAGTATTGAGCGTGATTCGCGGCATTGCAGAACAGACCAACCTGCTGGCGCTCAACGCGGCGATCGAAGCGGCCCGTGCCGGCGAGCAGGGTCGCGGCTTTGCCGTGGTGGCGGACGAAGTGCGGGCACTGGCGCATCGCACGCAAACCTCCACGCAGGAAATAGAGCAGATGATTTCGGCGATTCAGGCCGGTTCGTCCGCGACCGTGGAGTCCATGCAAAAGAGCACACAGGAAGTTCACAGCACGCGCAAGACAGCCGAAGGTGCGGGCGAATCGCTGCGTCAGATCACCGATTCGGTGCTGGAGATCAACAACCGCAACCTGCAGATTGCCACGGCATCAGAACAACAGGCGCATGTGGCCCGTGACGTAGACCGCAGCCTGGTCAGCATCCGTGACCTGGCCGTGCAGAGCAGTGAAGGTACTCGCCAGACGCTGGTGGCCAGTAACGAACTGTCGCAGCTGGCCGTCAACCTGAACGATCTGGTACTGCGCTTCAAGACGTGATTACCGAGCCTTGCGCAGGGACAAGGCTCTTTGAAAAGTGCGTTTTTGCCAAGACACCTGCCCTGAACAAGTTCATGAAAGTTGACAGATGCGTTTAACCCATTAAATAGTTACCCAAGGATAACGACGATATTTCATGTAAGCCACGATCAGGTATGGCAGGATCAGTGCCTGCGCCAGATCGGCAGCGACAGGCGTACTGCCAAGGCTGCATCAGTGCTTTTATGACCAGGGTGACACATTTTGAACAACAACCTGACTTCGGCAGAGCTCGCAGTCATTAGTGAGATCGAAGCCACTTCCAGCCTTCTCAGGCTGGTAACCCGGCTGACCGGGCTGCGATTTGCGGCGATTGCGAAAGTAACCGAGAGCAGCTGGACTGCGTGTGCTGTTTACGACGAAATCCAGTTCGGACTGGAAGCGGGTCACCAGCTCAAGCTGGAAACCACGCTGTGCAACGAGTTGCGCCAGCACCGGCAACCCATTGTGATCAACGAACTGGCCACCGATCCGGTGTATGCCGAGCACCCCATTCCGAAACTCTATGGGTTTCAGAGCTATTTTTCGCTGCCGATCATTTTTCCCAATGGCGATTTCTTTGGCACGCTGTGCGGCCTGGACCAGTTGCCCAAGCAGCTCGACGACGCCGATACGCTCGACACCCTGAAAGTGTTCTGCACGCTGATTGCCAGCACGCTTTACGCGCACTACCAACTGCAGGAAATGCAGGAACTCACCGTTTAACCCGCGCCACATTTCGGGGGCGCACATGCCGCCCCATGACTCACCTGCGCGCCTCGCCCTCCCGATCCTCACATACGGCCTTCAACCCGTCCCCGTGCCAACCTCGTTAACTGCGCATTTCAGCGCCGCCATCGATTATGAAATATATTTTTACTACTTAACGACGAATGGCAAACCCGGAAAATCGCCGTAACTAAAGGGCCAAAGCCTTTGTTTGTAAGGGTTGCAAGACTGACTGCATTAAGAAATCAGCGTCTGCGGCCGATCACTCTGTATCTCGCGGCTGTAGTCGAAATCTTTTCGTCTGTTAAAGTGAGCTTAGTGATGTCAAAGAGGCATCATCGTACACCCATCGAGAATCTTTATGAACGCCAGTGCCCCCATTCCCCTGAATGAAACGCAACGTCTGCTGCGTATTCAGGAGCTGTGCGTACTTGAAGACACCTCCGACGAGGTGTTCGACGAGATCGTCGCGATGACCGCCGAGTTTTTCCAGACGCCCATTGCCCTGGTCTCGATCGTCGATGAACATCGCCAGTGGTTCCGCGCCAGAGTGGGTCTCAGTGCGCGGGAGACACCGCGCAACGTGTCGTTCTGCGCCTACACAATCCTCTCCGACACGCTGTTCGAAATCCCCGATGCGACGCTCGATGAGCGGTTCATGAACAACAGCCTGGTGACCGGCCATCCCGACATCCGCTATTACGCAGGTGCTCCGCTGATCACCGACGACGGCCTTGCCCTGGGCAGCCTGTGCGTGATCGACACCAAGCCGCGTGAGCCGATGAGCGAGCACCAGACGCAGATGCTCAAGCGTTTCGCCTCGCTGGTCATGAAGCGCATTGTCAGCCTGCGACTCAGTTGCTTCATCGACCAGCCTACCGGCCTGTTCAACCGCTCGCGCCTGCAGGAAGACATTCATGAGGCGCTGGCATCGAGCGTTGATTATCAACTGGTCGTGGTGGACATGATTACCTCGGCGTTCTTAAACGACATCGTCAAGGCGCTGGGTTACGATTTCTCTCAGGACCTGGTGACGGCGATCAAGGAGCGCATAGAGAGTCTGTTGCCGAGGACTTGCTCGCTGTACAAGGTCGGGCCGACCCGTTTCGGCTTTCTGCTGCCTGGAGACCGTCCGCCTGAACACCTGTTTCGCACCATCCTCGAAGACTTTGAGACGCCAGTCGAGTGCCGGGGCATTCCGGTGCAGATGCAGGTCGGGCTCGGGGTTGTGACCCTGAACCGCGACCCTAACGAAGAGCAGGACTGGATGCGTATGGTCATCAGCGCCGCCGACGACGCACGCGACCGCGACCTTGGCTGGGCGATATACGAGCCGCACTTCGATGCTGCTCAGCAACGCGCGTTCAAGCTGCTCAGCTCATTGACCAGCGCGGTGCACTCGCATGATCAGTTGCGCCTGGTCTATCAACCGCGTATCGACCTGGAGACCGGCCTGTGCACGTCGGTGGAAGCCTTGCTGCGCTGGAATCACCCGACGCTCGGCCCCATCGGGCCTGCCGAGTTCGTGCCGCTGGCCGAGAAGACCGCACTGATGCGCCCGTTGAGTCTGTGGGTATTGACGAGCGCCATTGAGCAGGCAGCCCGGTGGCAGCAACAGGGCTTCCATTTCCGTATTGCCATCAACGTGACCCCCGAGGACCTCACCGGCCCGGCGTTTACCGACCGGATGGTGCGGCTGTTGGGTCAGCACAAGATAGACCCCACGCGCTTCGAGCTGGAATTCACCGAAGGCGCATTGATGCACAACCCTGCCGAAGTGCGTCATCAGCTGGAGCGCATGCGGCAGATGGGCATGGATGTGGCGATTGACGACTTCGGCACGGGCTACAGCAACTGGAATTACCTGCGGCAACTGCCCGCGACCACGGTCAAGCTTGACCAGTCGCTGATTCGTAACCTGGCCTCCGACAAGACTGATCAGCGTCTGGTCAAGGCATTGATCGGGCTGGCCAAGAAGCTCGGCTATTGCGTGGTGGCCGAAGGCATCGAGACCGATGAAATTCGTCGGCTGGTCAAGCAGTGGGGTTGTGACGAAGGCCAGGGCTACCTGATTGCCAAACCCATGGAAGCCGACGCCGTGCTGGGCTGGCTCGGCCCGGACCGCCGCCTGCAAAGTGTCACAGAAGCGGCCGAAGCGGCCGTCATCCGCGACAAACGGTTATAACCTTAGATCACTTCTTCATAACCGTTTTGAACACAAGCCGTTATGCTGCCCGCCACTTTTTGCCTGATACGTTTGTTTGACAGGGTTGGTTATGGAAGCGGGTGGACTTGGGTTTGTAGTGGCGGGGCTGGTAGTCGGTTTTATCGTGGGTATGACCGGAGTCGGTGGCGGCTCACTGATGACGCCCATTCTTTTATGGTTCGGTATCAACCCGGCAACGGCAGTCGGCACCGACCTGCTGTATGCGGCAATCACCAAATCCGGCGGGGTTCTGGTACACCGCAAAAATGACAACATCGACTGGAAAGTCACCGGCCTGCTGACACTGGGCAGCGTACCGGCGGTGCTGCTGACGCTGTGGTTTCTGAGTACCTTGCACACTGCACCCGACGCCTTGAACGCGATCATCAAGCAAGCCTTGGGTTATGTGCTGTTACTGACCGCTCTGGCCGTGCTGTTCAAGAAAAAGCTGCTGGCGTTCGCCCACGGTCGTGGCGATGGACAATCGTTTTTCAGTGGCACCAGCCTGACGATGTTGACTGTTGTCACCGGCCTGATCCTCGGCACCATGGTCGCACTGACATCGATTGGTGCCGGGGCATTGGGCACTGTGGCGCTGTTCATTCTCTACCCGTTGTTGCCGACACGCCGCCTGGTGGGTACCGAGATCGCACACGCCGTGCCCCTCACGCTGGTCGCAGGCCTGGGCCATGCGAGCATGGGCAACATGAACTGGGAATTGCTCGGCTGGCTGCTGATGGGCTCGCTGCCAGGTATCTATCTGGGCAGCCACATGGCCGGCCGTGTCTCCGATGACCTGTTGCGGCCCTTCCTGGCCATCATGCTGGGCATGATCGGCTTCAAGCTGGCGTTCTGATCGCCCTCCCCTCCATCAGCCTGTCACATTCATGCGTCAGGCTTGGTGCGTGCACACAGCCTTGGAACCGCCTGCCGCAGGTGTTCTGCTGCACATAGATCGCATTCATCGGGAATTGTAATTTTTTGTAGCTCAACACCGGTTTTCGGCGCAGGATTTCGTCCGTCTGCTTACGCGCCGATAACCCGGCACAGACTTACCCTCGCTGACAGGAGATGCCAACAATGCTTATCCGAATTGAAGAAGGTGTATACGGAGCTGATTGGGTTGTAAAACTGGGTGATTACCCGGTCAAGTGCAGGAGCTGGCAGGAAGCCCGCGAGTTTGCAGATCGCATGAAGTCCAGAATGGATGCCCCTCATTCATTGCCGCATCTGGCACGGCGCGCAGCCCCCGAACCAAGCGCAAGTGCGATGGCCCGCTAAGCCCCCCCTGAATCAACAAAAGCAGCGTGGTCACCTGGCTGGCGGCGCTGTTTTATCCCGGCATCACGTGCTTTCAAGCATTGGAACAGTTCTCGTTTCCATCACATCCCTTTCACATCCTCTTCACGTCTGGATGGGTAAATTAGCCCTACTCCTTTGATGAATCCCATTTGGCCCACCCCGTTGTGGGCCATTTTTTTGCCTGCAGAAAAGCGCTGCATTGCCGCCTGCAAACACAGGTCTGATTATTCGCTTTGCAGGTTTCTGGAAGTGGCCACAGTCACCGCCGGGCTGCTCAATACGCCAGCGCTCAGCTCTGCCAGACGGTCATTGCTCGTGCCGCTGGCGACATTATTACTCCAGCTCGCGGTCACGGTTGCCATCCAGCCCAGCATAAACAGCGCAATTGTCTGCAACATCCACTTTGTAATGATCGACATGGCTCTCTCCTTCCGGGTCTGGATGGCGAGTATGTAAACACCTCACCATTGCAGAAGAATTGCAGAGATTTTTATTTTTGCCAGCCGACAGTGCATCTTTGTGAACAAAGAGTCGGGGGGAGAGCAACGGGTGATCAACAAGAGAAATACCCACGCCGTCGGCGGGGTATTTCTGGAAGGCGGGGGTGTCAGTATTTGGTGCTTTGCTGCTCAGGCTTGGCAGGCGTGTCTACGTGACGCGGTCCAGCGAGGATGAGCGCTAATACGCCGAACACAGGCACAGCGACGATCACGATGATCCACATCAACTTGTTGCTGGACTCTGTCTTGCTCTTGCGAACGCGCATGACGGCCCAAATGTCCGAAAGCACGACCAGAGCAGTCAGCAATGCGAACCACCACAAATGATTTTCCGATATCCAACCCATTTGAAATCTCCTGCACCTTCAACGAAGGCAGCCAGATCGGCTGCCCTACAGTAGAAGAGGCCTGAGAGCGGCCTAAAGTTCAGAGAATCTTTCGGATTGTGCATCCTTTTCGAGAGAGGACGCAGAGCGCAAGAGTGCATTTGGTGACGCTCCACGCCACACACTGTCAGGTGATCGGTGCCGGGTTGAACAGGGTGATGTCGTTGTGCAAACGGTAGTGCTCGGTCCAGGTCTTTTTCTTGCCGCTGGCCACATCCAGGTAGAAGTGAAACAGCTCCCAGCCGAGATCTTCGATGCTCGCACGCCCCGTGGCGATGCGTCCGGCGTCGATATCGATCAGGTCAGGCCAGCGCTGGGCCAGTTCGGTGCGGGTCGAGACCTTCACCACCGGCGCCATCGCCAGACCATACGGAGTGCCGCGCCCGGTGGTGAACACGTGCAGGTTCATCCCGGCGGCCAGTTGCAGCGTACCGCAGACAAAGTCACTGGCGGGCGTGGCGCAGAAGATCAAACCCTTGCTGTTGACGCGCTCCCCCGGGCCAAGCACGCCATTGATGGCGCTGCTGCCGGATTTGACGATCGACCCCAGGGACTTCTCGACAATGTTCGACAACCCGCCCTTCTTGTTGCCGGGCGTGGTGTTGGCGCTGCGATCCGCCTCACCTTTGGCCAGGTAACGGTCGTACCAGTCCATTTCCCGTACCAGCGCCTGCGCGACGTCCTGATCCTGCGCGCGGGAGGTCAGCAAGTAAATGGCATCGCGCACCTCGGTCACTTCGGAAAACATCACCGTCGCCCCTGCACGCAACAGCAGATCCGAGGCATAGCCCAGCGCCGGGTTGGCGGTAATGCCGGAGAACGCATCACTGCCGCCGCACTGCATGCCCAGAATCAGCTCGGAGGCCGGAACCGTTTCGCGGCGACGCACATCCAGTTTCTTGAGGCGCGTCTCGGCCAGTTCCATGATCTGCTCGATCATTTCGTTGAAGCCGTGGCTGGAATCCTGAAGCCGATACAACCACGGCTCGCTCAGGTCCACCGAGCTGTCGTCCTCATGCATGACCTGCCCGGCCTGCAATTTCTCGCAGCCCAGGCCGATCACCAGCGCCTCGCCACCCAGGTTCGGGTTGCGCGCCAGATTGCGCACGGTACGGATCGGAATGTAAGCGTCGGTGGCGGTAATGGCCACGCCGCAGCCGTAGCTGTGGGTCAGGGCCACTACGTCATCGACGTTAGGGTATTTGGGCAGCAGTTCGTCACGAATGCGTTTGACTGCATGGTCCAGCACGCCGGTCACGCACTGCACGGTGGTGGTGATCCCCAGAATGTTGCGGGTGCCCACCGTGCCGTCGGCGTTGCGGTAGCCCTCGAAGGTATAACCCTCCAGCGCTGCCTGTTTCTCGGGCACCGCATCGGACATTGGCAAGCTGTCGAGCGCAGGCGCAGACGGCATGCGCAACTGGTCTTCCCTGACCCAACTGCCACGCGGTATCGGCTGCAGCGCGTAACCGATGGTGTGACCATAACGAATAATGGCCTCGCCCACGGCCAGGTCAACGGTGCTGACCTTGTGGCTCTGCGGCACGTTATCGACCGTCACCAGGCCGTTGTCGAATTCGGTTCCGGCCGGTACACCCTGGTCGTTGACCACGACCACGACGTTATCCAGCGGGTGCAGCCGGATGTAGCGCGGAGAGTCGGCATGTTGAATCAGGTTCATCACGGTTTCCTCAGGATTTTGCTTCGGAAAGGTCGCTGACCGAGTCGTTCAGCAATGGCCCCTTGGCAGGCGGCTCTTTCAATTCCACACGCTTGATTTCACCCACGATGAAAATGTAACTGATCACTGCCAGCAGCGCATTGGCGCCCACGAACACCAGCGCCCATTTGAACGAGCCGGTGCTGCTGATGATGTAACCAATCACGATCGGGGTGGTGATCGATGCAACGTTACCGAAGGTGTTGAACAGGCCGCCACTCAAACCGGCAATCTGCTTGGGCGAAACATCGGACATCACAGCCCAGCCCAGTGCGCCCACGCCTTTGCCGAAGAATGCCAGGGCCATGAAGCCCACGACCACCCATTCCACGTCCACATAGTTGCAGGTCACGATCGAGGTCGAGAGCAGCAGGCCGCCGATGATCGGTGCCTTGCGGGCGAAGGTCAGCGAGTGGCCTTTGCGCAGCAAGTAGTCGGAAATGACCCCGCCCAGTACGCCACCGATGAAGCCGCAGATGGCTGGCAGGGAGGCGATGATGCCAGCCTTGAGGATGGTCATGCCGCGCTCCTGAACCAGGTACACCGGGAACCAGGTCAGGAAGAAGTAGGTAATACCGTTGATGCAGTACTGGCTCAGGTAGATGCCGAGCATCATGCGGTTGGTCAGCAACTGGCGAATGTAGTCCCACTTCGGTCCGCTGCTGGCGGCTTTTTCCTTGCCTTTGCCCTTGTCCTGATCCAGATCGACCAGCGCACCATTGCTGGAGATGTGCTCGAACTCGGCCTCGTTGATCATCGGGTGATTGCGCGGGCCATAAATGACCTTCATCCAGATCATCGAGAACACGATACCGATCGCGCCCATGACCACGAACACGTGCTGCCAGCCGTAGGTGTAAACGATCCAGCCCATCAGCGGTGCGAACAGCACGGTGGCAAAGTACTGCGCCGAGTTGAAAATCGCCGAAGCTGTACCGCGCTCAGCGGTGGGAAACCAGGCGGCCACGATGCGCGCGTTACCCGGGAAGGAAGGCGCTTCGGCCAGCCCGACAAGAAAGCGCAGCATGAACAGCGCAACGATCGCCGTGGAGACACCGAACTCGCCCACATAGCCCTGCAGCAAGGTGAACAGCGACCAGGTGAAAATGCTCATGGCGTAGACTTTTTTCGACCCGAACCGGTCGAGCAGCCAGCCACCGGGAATCTGACCGGCCACGTAGGCCCAGCCGAATGCAGAGAAGATATAACCCAGAGTAACAGCACTGATGCCGAGGTCTTTCTGGATGCTGGAACCAGCGATTGCGATGGTGGCACGGTCGGCGTAGTTGATCGTGGTGACCAGAAACAGCATCAACAAAATCAAATAGCGGACGTGCGTCGGCTTGGACTTTTGCATGGTAGAGCTCCCACTGATTATTTTTTTACGCGGGTAAAGCTGTTTTTTGGGTGTAGCGTCACAGGCCCCTTGGCAGCGTCGCGGCGACGACATCTGCCACCTGTAAGGGTCATGCAATCCAACGACAAAGCCGCTGATCGCTCAGCGGCTCTATCTCCAGAAGTGTTACTGCTTGCCTTGCTTGTCCATCAGTGCGGCGAGCATGTCGCACTCGTCCGGGGTCAGGTCAGTCAGTGGCGCGCGAACCGGGCCTGCATCGTAGCCAGCGATTTTTGCACCGGCCTTGACGATGCTCACGGCATAGCCAGCCTTGCGGTTGCGGATTTCCAGATAAGGCAGAAAGAAATCATCGATGTACTTGCCGACCGCCTCATGATCGTCACGGGCAATGGCGTGGTAGAAGTCCATCGCCAGTTTCGGCACAAAGTTGAATACCGCAGACGAGTAGACCGGCACGCCCAGCGCCTTGTAGGCAGCGGCGTAGACTTCGGCAGTCGGCAGGCCGCCCAGGTACGAGAAGCGATCACCGAGGCGGCGACGGATCGAAACCATCAGTTCGATATCGCCCAGGCCATCCTTGTAACCGATCAGGTTAGGGCAACGCTCGGCCAGTTGTTCCAGCAGGGTTGGCGTCAGGCGGCAAACGTTACGGTTGTAGACCACCACGCCAATCTTGACCGACTTGCAGACGGCTTCAACGTGGGCGGCAACGCCGTCCTGGCTGGCTTCGGTCAGGTAGTGCGGCAGCAGCAACAGGCCTTTGGCCCCCAGGCGCTCGGCTTCCTGAGCGTACTCGATGGCCTGACGGGTTGCACCGCCTACACCGGCCAGAATCGGCACGCTGGTGGCGCAAGTATCAACGGCAGTCTTGATGATTTCGGAGTATTCGCTGGCTGCCAGGGAGAAGAACTCACCTGTACCGCCGGCAGCGAACAGAGCGCTTGCGCCATACGGAGCCAGCCACTCGAGGCGTTTGATGTAGCCCGCGCGATGGAAATCGCCCTGAGCATTGAAATCGGTAACCGGGAAAGACAGCAGACCGGAAGAGAGGATGGACTTCAGTTCTTGTGGATTCATTATTCGAACACCCTGGAGGACATAATTGTTAGAAGATCACCGGGTCAGTGCCGATGTCGTAAGTCATCGTACAACTGATAATGGAATCACTCAACAGGGATTTCGGGTTTTTTCAGCGGGAGGGAACGGGGCAGGTTTTGACTCCTGCGATGCAGCGTAGATTTTTGACGCAGAGCGTCACGCAAGGCATTCCCGGGCTGGAGCGTGCGGAACGATAACCTCAACTGCGACTGTCGTGCGACGCTCTGCGTCGCATGCAGTTCTGGACGCTCTGCATCCTCTTTTAAACCTCAGGCCCGCTGCGATTCTGCTTCTTCATGCGCGTGGCGCAGGCGTTCGCGACTGTTGGTCAGGTGCAGGCGCATGGCAGCGCGGGCGGCGTCGGAGTCTTGGCGGGCGATGGCGTCGAAGATTTCTTCGTGCTCGCGGCTCAGGCGATCCATGTAGTGCTGTTGATCATCATGGGCCAGACGCGCCGAATTCAGCCGTGTACGCGGAATGATGCTGGTGCCCAGATGGGTCATGATGTCCGTGAAGTAGCGGTTGCCGGTCGACAGCGCAATCTGCAGATGGAACTGGAAGTCCGACGCCACCGCATCCGTCGCATGCGCAGCGCTTTCGTTGAGTGCGTCCAGCGCCGCGCGCATCGCTGCAAGCTGCTCATCACTGCGACGCTGAGCTGCCAGCCCCGCCGACTCGACTTCCAGGCTGATACGCAATTCAAGAATCGCCAGCACATCACGCAGGGTGACGATGGTCGCCGGATCGATGCGAAAGCCGCTAGGGCTAGGCGTGTCCAGCACAAAGGTACCGATCCCGTGACGGGTCTCGACCAGACCGGAGGCCTGCAAGCGCGAGATCGCCTCGCGCACCACCGTGCGGCTGACGCCCTGCTCTTCCATGATCGCGGATTCAGTGGGCAGTTTATCGCCACGCTTGAGCTGACCGCTGCGAATACGCTCGGATAACTCAGTCACCAACTCCTGCGCGAGGCTGCGGTGTTTTCTACGGGCGCGGGGTGGAGCGCTTTGATTTTCCATCCAACATCGATCTCTGGACTGCTAAACAAGGGCTAATCATAGCTCAGCGGTTAGGTGATCACACCCTCAAAGCAGCGCCGGCCTTACAGAATCAGCTTCAAACCGCTCCAGACGCCGCCTGTTCGATCAATTTGCCGTCCTCGACGCGCACATGCCGGCTATGGAAGCGCTTGAGGCTGCTGCGGTGTCCGATGCTGAACAATGTCAGGCCGGGCAGCCCGTCGATGATCACTCGGTGCATGGCGGCCTCGTCTTCTTCGTCCATGGCCGAGGTGGCTTCATCCATGTACAGCCAGCGCGGCGCCACCAACAGGGCTCGAGCGAACGCCATCCGTTGCTGCTCGCCTGGCGACAGAAAGCGCTGCCAGTGATTGCTTTCATCCAGACGCGGAATCAAATGCTCCAGCCGACACTTTTTCAGCGCGTCGGCAAAGCGCTCCGGCGAATAGTGATCTGCTGACTGTGGATAACTCATCGCCTCACGCAACGTGCCAATCGGCAGATAAGGCCGTTGCGGCAAAAACAACGCAGGCTCTGCCGGCAAGCGAATCTGCCCTGAGCCGTGTGGCCACAATCCGCCCAGCGCCCTCAGCAACGAGCTTTTGCCGCTGCCCGAACGACCACTGAGCATGACCCGCTCACCTGCGGCGATGTGCAAGTCAGCCTCGCTAAGCAGTTGTCGACCGCCCGCAATGCTCAGGCCCAGATTGCGCAGGTCCAGCGCATCGTCGGCGTGAACCCGTTCGATGGCGGGCTGCTGCGCTTCATGGTCGGTCAGGGCCTGGCGGAAACTGAGCAGACGGTCACAGGTGGCGCGCCACGACGCCAGCGTGCTGTAGGCGCTGATGAACCAGCTGAAGTTCTCCTGCACATTGCCGAATGCCGAGTTGATCTGCATCAGATCACCCAGCTCGATCTTGCCCGCGAAATACCGCGGTGCAGCGACGATAAAGGGAAAGATCAGGGCGATCTGCGAATAGCCGGAGGTAAAAAAGGTCAGCCGCTTCTGGACTTTCATCGAGGCCCGAAAGTTGTTCCAGATCATCGAAAACCGCCCGCTGAGGCGCTGGTTTTCGTTGCGCTCGCCCTCGCACAAGGCGATGCTTTCGGCGTTTTCCCGCACACGTACCAGCGCAAAACGCAGGTCCGCCTCGTAACGTTCCTGCTGGTTGTTCAGCGGGATCAGGCGCTTGCCGATCCAGTGCGTCAGCAGACTGCCGACGATCGCGTAGAGCATGGCCGCCCAGAACATGTAGCCAGGGATCGTGATACCGAACAGTTCGATGCTGCCCGACACGCCCCAGAGAATGACCGAGAACGACACCAGGCTGACGACCGAGCTCATCAGGCCAAGCCCCAGGCTCAGGGTACTGGTGGTGAACTCGTTGAGGTCTTCGGACAGACGCTGGTCAGGGTTATCGGTATAGCCGCCCTGCTCCAGGTGGTAGTAATTCTTGTGTTCGAGCCAGCGGGCGAAATGCTGCTCGGTCAGCCAGCGGCGCCAGCGAATGGTCAGTAGTTGAGTCAGGTACAGGCGATACACCGCAGCCAGAATAGCGATGGCGGCAATGCCGCTGAAGTACAGGATCAGGTGCGTGAACGCCGCCAGATCCTTGTTTTGCAGGGCGTTGTAAAAGTCCCGGTACCAACTGTTGAACAGGACCGAAACCTGCACGCTGAACAGCGACAGGGCAATCACCGAGACCAGCAACAGCCAGGCAATGGTCTTTTCTTCGCTGCGCCAATACGGCGTTATCAGCTTCCATACACGGGGGAAAAACGCCCCTTTCACAGTATCGTTGACGGCAGAATATTCAGCATTGCGATTCATGTGGGTCAGGCTCGCTCTCTTTGAACGTACGATGCCTGAGCACAATGAAGCAAAAAAACGCCTACACGACCACTATGAAAAAACCTTCATCAACGCCTGACCGGGCGCTTCTGCAACTTGCGCTGCAAGGTCCGGCGGTGCATGCCCAGCGCCCGCGCGGTCGCCGAAATATTGCCTTCGTGCTCGGTCAGCACGCGCTGAATGTGCTCCCACTGCAAGCGGTCCACCGACATCGGATTCTCGGGCACCAGGGTGTCGAGGTTGGCGTGCTCGGACAGCAAGGCCGCCAGCACATCGTCGGCATCCGCCGGCTTGCACAGGTAATTGCACGCGCCGCGCTTGATGGCCTCGACCGCCGTGGCGATGCTCGAATAACCGGTGAGAATCACCACGCGCATGTCCGGGTCCATTTCCAGCAGTTTGGGCAGCAGCACCAGACCGGAATCGCCATCCATTTTAAGGTCCAGCGCGGCATATTCAGGAATATCCTGCTGCGCCAGTGCCAGGCCTTCTTCAGCGGAACCTGCGGTGCTAACGCGAAAACCGCGACGGCTCATGGCCCTCGCCATCACACGGGTGAATGTCGCGTCGTCATCGACCAGCAACAGGTGCGGCAGCTCTTCGCCTTCGACCTGGATGTCATCGTCACTCATGCTTCTTCTCCTCGTGTTTCTCGGGGCAGGCGCAACTCGGTGAGCGTACCGCCTTCTTCATGACTGTAGAGCTTTACCGAGCCACCCGCACGGGTGACGCTGGCCTTGCTCAGGAACAGACCCAGGCCGAAACCTTTGCCTTTGGTAGTAAAGAACGGTTTGCCGATCTGCTCGGCAATGGCCAGCGGCACACCTGCGCCGTGGTCACGAATGCTGATGCAGACCTCTGCACTGTCCCAGTTCAGGTTGACTTGCAGACCATCGGGGCAGGCGTCGGCGGCATTGTTGAGCAGGTTGAGCAGCGCCTGGGTCAGGTCTGGCGGCGGTGCCAGCATGGGCACATCACCCTTGCCCAATTGATAGAAGCGGTAACTCACTTCCGGGCGCATCAGATGCCAACGGTTAAGCGACTCGTCCAGCCAGCGGGTGGCGGGCTGCTGCTCCACGGCCATGCGCCGATTGGCTTCGGCGGCACGTACCAGTTGCTGGAGAGTCTGCTTACACTGTTTGACCTGCTCCTGCAGCACCGACAGGTCTTCCTGCAATGCAGGGTCGCTGTGGTCCTGGCGCATTTCCTTGAGCAATACGCTCATGGTCGCCAACGGCGTACCCAGTTCATGCGCCGCACCTGCTGCCTGGGTGGCGACAGCGAGCAACTGTTGATCGCGCAGGCCCTCCTCCCGACGCTCGGCACGCAGTTGCTCCTGACGACGCAGCTCTTCGGCCATCTTTGCCGCAAAAAAGGTGATGACCGACGCTGCCAGCGCAAAACTCAGCCACATGCCATACACCTGCATGTTTTCACGGGCAATCGAGTCGGTTTCCAGCGGGTATGAACGAACCATCAACAGGGTGTACATGGTCAGCGCAAAGCCCGACAGAATCAGCGAATAGCGCCACGGCAAGGTCGCGGCGGCAATGGTCAGCGGCACCAGGTAATAGGAAACGAACGGGTTGGCCGAGCCGCCCGAGTAGTACAGCAATGCACTGTGGATCAGCAGATCGAGCGCCAGTTGCAAGGCGTACTCAAGCTCGGTGAGCGGCAACGATGTGCGCAGGCGGATGACGGTCAGCCCGCACAGCACCAGCGAGCAGGCCAGGGTGATAGACAACTGCAGCCACGGCAGGGGCAGAAAGTCGAACAACCACGCGATACCGACCGAGCCGGCTTGCGCGGCCAGCACCAGAATACGGATGAATGTCAGGCGCCACAGGTTTTGCCGTGTGGCCGAAAGCATTTGAACGGGGGCGAGCATGAGCTCTCCTGATGAGTGCTCCAGGCGGATCGCAGCGAGTATAACCAAGCGCGAGGCAAAACTGGAAAAGTGCGTCAACGCGCCACACACCCGAACAGTCCGGCATCGCAGGAACCGGGCCAAAGCGCTACAGTCAGAACACTTTGCGCCGCCCGACACTTGTCGGCTGGCCGTTTGATAACAAGGAGCCTTCATGTTCAATCTTCGCCCTGCTGCCACGCTCGTCGCGCTGGCCGCCGCCCTGTCCAGCCTGCCAGCGCTGGCTGAAGAAGCCCGCTACAACCAGATTTCCCTGCGTGCCGAGGTCAATCAGGAAGTCCAGCGCGACCTGATGCTCGTCACTCTTTATACCGAAGCGCAGGACAGCGACCCGGCCAGACTGGCGGCGCAAATCACTGAAACCCTGAACAAAGCGCTGGGTCAGGCGCGACAGGTCAAGGACGTGAAGATTCGCCAGGGCAGCCGCAACAGCTATCCGGTCTACGACGACAAAGGGCAGAAGATCACCGGCTGGCGTGAACGCGCCGAGCTGCGCCTCGAAAGCGCGGACTTTGCGGTGCTGTCCAAACTGACCGGCGAACTGCTGACAGACCTGAAAATGGGCGGCATGGACTTTTCGATCTCGCCATCCACCCGCAAGACCAGCGAAGACGCGCTGCTCAAGGACGCCGTAACAGCCTTCAAGGCGCGTGCACAGTTGGTGACCGAGGCGCTGGGCGGCAAGGGCTACAAACTGGTCAACCTGAACCTCAACACCTCGGGCTACCCGCAGCCGTATCTGCGTGCGCCGGTCATGATGATGGCAAAATCCTCGCGTGATGAGTCGGCACCGACGCCCGATGTCGAAGCCGGCACCAGCCAGGTCAGCGTTGCGGCCGATGGCGTGATCGAAGTCGCGATTCCTTGATTCGCAGGGCGGCAGTTTCGACTGCCGCCAACTTCCCACCTCCCTCCTCTCCGGGCCCCTCTGCGCCTCGGCAATCTCCTACGTTTGCTGGCGTGTCATCTGATTGGCGACAAGCCTCCCCGTCCGCGAAACTACCCACTCACTTCGCATACCACCGCCCTGACCGAGCGATACGGCCAGCGCTTGTTTACCTACAAGGAATCAAGGATGAACCGCCCGGACGGCACCTCCGAACGTTTTGCCGCTGACACTGACCAGGCTATGAATACAAACGCCGAGCCGCTGCCCACCCCCTTGCGATTTGAAGCCGGAAAAGGCGACGAACACACACATACGCACGGCGCTATCGAGGCGGTTCTCGAATCTGCCGGTTTCAGGCATGAAGAAATCCGCGCGATCTATTTCGGCAACTGGTTGCGCGATTATTCGCAACTGCTGGACCCGAAAATCGTCCGGGCGAAGACCATGCCGAAGAGCTTTCCGGACCTGCTGTCCCGCCAGGCGCTGACCCGCATCGTGGATGTGCTGGCGGTGAAAGAGTTCACCGACCTGATGCGGATAGACCGCTCGCGTTTTGTCGTGACACCGGAGCGACTTGGTGTCTATCGCCCCGGTGAACACATCGACAACCCGAGGACCATCAATCCCGAACCGGCCAACCCCAAAGAGCGCGACGCCGACTTTGACGACTGGCTACAGCCCGATGACCCGGTCTTGCAGGTCGATCATGACACCTCGATGAAGCGTTACATTCAGCGCTCGGTGGACATCATGGTCGCCGGCCTGGAGTCGGCCGTAAACGCAGGTCCACAATCCACTGACGGTCTGCGGGACATGGGCGCGGCGCTGCATATTCTCGAGGATTTCTTCGCCCACTCCAACTTCGCAGAACTGAGCCTGATCAAGCTCGGCCATACCCGTGTGCTGCCCTGGACGTCCAAGGCAAACTGCAAGCACCCGTTGCCACTGGTGACCGGCACGTTCGGCGGCAGCGATATCATCGCCAGCCTCGCCGAACCGCTTGGCAGGATATTGTTCTCGCCAAAGGACAAACCGTTTGAAGCGTTCAGGGCTGGAGAACGTTATGAGCGCGACCAGATTATCCAGATCATCCTCGGCGAGCACCCGGAACCGGGATTGCTTGCGGGCTACGAGGCCTTTCTGGAAGCACGCGACCAATGGGCAAGCCAGCCGTTTTCCGAGCAGGTGGAAAGGTTTTACGCATTCATCGGCACACCGGGGCGCTTGCTTGGCAATGCTTTCGGTATCGCCATGCAGAGCCTGGCCGTCTGGCTGGGTAACAGCGTCGACGATCTGCAAACCCTGCTCAACGAAGATCCCAATACCAGCGGCTCGACCGACCCGTCACATTCACAACTGGCCAAAGATCACGCGCAGCACCCGTTGCATGTACTCGCCGCAACCCTCGCCCGAAAAGCCGTGCTGCAAGTGGGTCAGGCCGTACTGGGTCAATGGCACGGCAAAGAGGGGGCCGAGCATCCGGCTCGCGTTGCCGCACGGTTTTTCACTCACCCGATGGACTGTGACTGGCAGGACGCTGTCGTCCGTGAATGGGCAGAGGCTAATCCGGCGCAAATCGAACGTGCCGCACTCAAGAGCGAGCTGGACCAGACCCGGACCCAATTGCAGCGCCACGCGAAGAAAGACTTGCAGCGTTTCAGCCAGGACAGCAGCAACTTTCTGAACGTATTTTTCGAAAGCACCTCGTTGGCGGACTTGTGGGCGAGAATGACCGGCAAGTAAGTGTATTGTCCGATCCCGACCAAGTACGGCACTATCCGTTGCCTATCTGATTGTCGATATTCAAGCACGGTTATTGCCGTACCACGCGAGGGATCCATGGGACACACACTCTTCAAACCGCTGCTGCTGACGACCGCGCTGCTGGCCTGCGCACCACTGGCACAGGCGGCAAGCACGCTGGTGTATTGCTCGGAAGCCAGCCCGGCGGGTTTCGACCCCAGCCAGTACACCAGCGGGACGGACTTCGATGCCTCGGCCGAGACCGTCTTCAACCGCCTGACCCAGTTCAAGCGCGGCGGCACCGAAGTGGAACCGGGCCTGGCGACGCGCTGGGACGTTTCGCCGGACGGCCTGACGTACACCTTCCACCTGCGCGACGGCGTGAAGTTCCACACCACGGACTATTTCACCCCGACCCGTACGTTCAATGCCGATGACGTGTTGTTCACGTTCAACCGCCTGCTCGACGCCAACCACCCGTTCCGCAAGGCCTACCCGTCGGAGTCGCCGTACTTTACCGACATGGGCCTGAACACCACGATCAAGAGCGTCGATAAAGTCGATGCGCAGACCGTCAGGTTCACGCTGAACAACACCGATGCCGCGTTCGTGCAGAACCTGGCCATGAGCTTTGCTTCCATTCAGTCCGCCGAATACGCGGGCAAGCTGCTCAAGGAAGGCAAGGCAGACGAGCTGAACCAGAAGCCGATCGGCACCGGGCCGTTCGTATTCAAGCGCTACCAGAAAGACTCGCAGATCCGGTACACCGGCAATACCGAGTACTGGAAGCCCGAGGACGTGAAAATCGACAACCTGATCTTCTCGATCAGCAGCGATGCCGCCGTGCGCATGCAGAAGCTCAAGGCCGGCGAGTGCCAGGTGAGCGGCTACCCGCGCCCGCAAGACATCGAAGAGATGAAAAAGGACCCGAAACTGAAGGTCCTCAGCCAGGCAGGTTTCAACCTGGGGTTCCTGGCCTACAACGTTACCCATGCGCCGCTGGACCAGCTCAAGGTGCATCAGGCGCTGGACATGGCCATCGACAAACCGGCGATCATCAAGGCCGTGTATCAGAGCGCCGGTCAGTTGGCCGAAAACGCCCTGCCGCCAGGTCAGTGGAGCTATGACCCGACCATCAAGGACGCGCCTTACGACCCGACCAAGGCCAGGCAGTTGCTCAAGGAAGCAGGCGTGGCACCGGGTACGAAGATTGATCTGTGGGCCATGACAGTACAGCGCGCCTCCAACCCCAACGCACGCATGTCGGCACAGATGATCCAGTCGGATTGGGACAAGATCGGCATCAAGGCCAACATCGTCAGTTACGAGTGGGGCGAGTACATCAAGCGCGCCAAGGCGGGCGAGCATGACGCGATGATCTACGGCTGGACCGGTGACAACGGCGATCCTGACAACTGGCTCGGCGTGCTTTACAGCTGTGCAGCCGTCAAGGGCAGCAACTACGCCAAATGGTGCGACCCGGCTTACGACAAGCTGGTGCAACAGGCCAAGCTCACAACCAGCCGGGATGAACGCATCAAGCTCTATCAACAGGCCCAGCACATCCTCAAGCAGCAGGTGCCGATCACTCCGATTGCCAACTCGAAGGTGTTCCAGCCAATGCGCCAGGAAGTGCAGGACTTCAAGATCAGTCCCTTCGGCCTGACACCGTTTTATGGTGTCAGCCTGGGAACAGTGAAGTAACAACACAGCGCCAACCGGGTGCATTTTTCTCACCCGGTTGCGCCTTATTGGTGCGCGAAACAATCGAAAAAGCGTCGCGCAAACGATCAACTCTCAAGAAAGTTACACTTTCGCGACATTCTTGTACGATCGTGCCACTCTTTGTCGCTTCTTTGGCGTCACTGTCTTGCTTTGGGTATGGCCCCTGCATAAGTATCGGACGGATCGGCTCACGAGGTCGTTCCCTCTAATCAAAAATGACAACAACTGAGGCAACCATGCTCAAACACGCGGTCATTCCGTTTCTGGTCGGCGCCAGCTTGCTCGCCAGTGCACCTTTCGCTCACGCAGCATCGAACCTGGTGTTCTGCTCCGAGGGCAGCCCTGCCGGCTTCGATCCGGGTCAATACACCACAGGTACCGATTTCGACGCCTCGGCCGAGACCATCTTCAACCGTTTGAGCCAGTTTGAGCGTGGCGGCACCGCCGTTGTGCCAGGCCTGGCAACAAAATGGGACATCTCGGAAGACGGCCTGACGTACACCTTCCATTTGCGTGAAGGCGTCAAGTTCCACACCACGTCCTATTTCAAGCCGACCCGCGAATTCAACGCCGATGACGTGCTGTTCACCTTCAATCGCATGATCGACAAGGACATGCCTTACCGCAAAGCGTATCCGACCGAATTCCCGTACTTCACCGACATGGCGATGGACACCAACATCACCAAGATCGAAAAAGTCGACGACCACACCGTCAAGTTCGTTCTGGGCAAGGTCGACGCCGCGTTCATCCAGAACATGGCGATGAGCTTCGCGTCCATCCAGTCCGCAGAGTACGCCGCCAAGCTGCTCAAGGAAGGCAAGCCGGAACTGATCAACCAGCAGCCGATCGGCACTGGTCCGTTCGTGTTCAAGAGCTACCAGAAAGACTCCAACATCCGCTACACCGGCAACAAGGATTACTGGAAGCCTGAGGACGTCAAAGTCGACAACCTGATCTTCGCCATCACCACCGACGCATCGGTGCGCATGCAGAAGCTCAAGAAAAACGAATGCCAGATCACCGCTTATCCGCGTCCTGCCGACCTCGCCCCCCTCAAGGCCGACAAGAATCTGAAGATGCCGGATCAGGCTGGCTTCAACCTGGGTTACATCGCCTACAACGTGATGCCTCAGATCAAAGGCGAAGACCATCCAAACCCGCTGGCTCAGCTGAAAGTGCGTCAGGCACTGGACATGGCAGTCAACAAGCAGCAGATCATCGACTCGGTTTACCAGGGTGCAGGTCAATTGGCGGTCAACGCCATGCCGCCGACCCAGTGGTCTTACGACACCACCATCAAGGATGCCAAGTATGATCCCGAGAAGGCTCGCCAACTGCTCAAGGAAGCGGGCATCAAGGAAGGCACCGAAATTACCCTTTGGGCAATGCCGGTTCAGCGTCCTTACAACCCCAACGCCAAACTGATGGCCGAAATGCTCCAGGCCGACTGGAAGAAGATCGGTATCAGCGCCAAGATCGTCAGCTATGAATGGGGCGAGTACATCAAGCGCGCCAAGAATGGTGAAAACGGCGCCATGCTGATTGGCTGGAGCGGTGACAATGGTGATCCGGACAACTGGCTCGGCACCCTGTTTGGCTGCGACGCACTCAATGGCAACAACTTTGCCAAGTGGTGCGACAAGCCTTTCGACACGCTGATCCATCAGGCAAAACAGACGCCTGATCAGGCCAAGCGCACCGAACTGTACAAACAGGCGCAACACCTCCTGAAAGACGCCGTGCCGATGACGCCTATCGCGCACTCAACTGTCTACCAACCCATGCGCACCAGCGTACAGGACTTCAAGATCAGCCCGTTTGGCTTGAATTCCTTCTACGGTGTCAGCGTGAAGTAACAGCGGTTTGACTGCGCTGCTTATGCGGCGCAGTTCCCGCTCTACCCGAGCAAGAGACCTGTTGGTTAGTTGAAAAGTGTCTTCATCAGCACTCTGCGACTATCACTAAGATATTTCCTACACACTTTGCTGCCTTTGAGCCTATATACCGCGCGCTCCTGACGAATTACCGTCCTGAGGTGGTGGCAACTGGCAGGAAGCCAGCCGCCCCGCAGCCGCTGTAACTCAATGTGTGCGGACGGGCTGTTCGGAAATCTTTTTCGGGTTGGCGGTTTTGGGCCAGTCAGACATTCGAGCCTTGGCTCGTCCTTTTAAGGATAGGGATCATCATGCGTAAAACGCTTGCAGTGACGTCATGCCTTGGGCTTTTGGCTCTGGCCCCTTTTACCCAGGCGGCAAGCAATCTGGTGTTCTGCTCGGAAGCGAGTCCTGCGGGCTTTGACGGCGCGCAGTACACCTCCTCCACCGATAATGACGCGTCAGAGCCGATCTACAACCGCCTGACCGAATTCAAGCAGGGCGATACCACGGTGGTGCCTGCGCTGGCGACCTCATGGGATGTTTCAGAGAACGGCCTGACCTACAGGTTTCATCTGCGCGAAGGCGTGAAGTTTCACAGCAACAAGAACTTCACCCCCAGCCGTGATTTCAATGCCGACGACGTGGTCTTCACCTTCAATCGAATGCTCAAACCTGACCACCCGTTTCGCGTCGCTTACCCGACCGAGTTCCCCTACTTCACCAGTATGGGCCTGAACAAGAAGATCAAGTCCGTCGAGAAGACCGACCCGCTGACCGTGGTGTTCACCCTCAACATGGTCGATGCGGCATTCATCCAGAACATCGCGATGAACTTTGCCGGCATTCTCTCCGCCGAGTACGCCGAACAGCTGATGGCCAAAGGTGATGTGCGCGACATCAATCAACAGCCTATCGGTACCGGGCCGTTCGTGTTTCAGCGCTACCAGAAGGACTCGCAGATTCGTTACAAGGGCAACAAGGAGTTCTGGGACCCGAGCCGGGTAAAAATCGACCAGTTGATCTTCGCCATCGTGACCGACGCCTCGGCGCGCATGCAAAAGCTCAAGGCCGACGAGTGCCAGGTGTCGGTCAACCCGCGTCCGGCAGACCTCGCCAAGCTCAAGGAAGACAAAAGCCTGCAGATTATCGAGAAGCCAGGTTTAAACCTCGGCTACATCGCCTACAACGTGCGCCACGAACCGCTGGGCAAGCTGGAAGTGCGTCAGGCGCTGGACATGGCCGTCAACAAGAAAGCCATCATCAACGCGGTTTACCAGGGCGCGGGGCAACTGGCAGTCAACGCCATGCCACCGACCCAGTGGTCCTATGACGCCAGCATCAAGGACGCACCTTACGACCCGGAAAAAGCCAGGACCCTGTTGCGTGCCGCGGGCATCAAGGAAGGCACCGAACTGACCCTGTGGGCCATGCCGGTTCAGCGTCCTTACAACCCCAACGCCAAGCTGATGGCCGAAATGCTTCAGGCCGACTGGGCCAAGGTGGGTATCAAGGTCAAAATCGTCAGTTACGAATGGGGCGAATACCTCAAACGCACCAAGAACGGCGAGCACGATATCTCGCTGATCGGCTGGACCGGGGACAACGGTGACCCGGACAACTGGCTGGGCACGCTGTACAGCTGCGCGGCGATTGGCGGCAACAACTACTCGATGTGGTGCGACGAAAAATACGACCAACTGGTCAAGGCGGCCGTCGCGACCACCGACCGAGAGAAGCGCACCGACCTGTACCAACAGGCGCAGCGCTACCTCAAGGAGCAGGTGCCGATTACCCCGGTGGCCCACTCCACCGTCAATCAGCCGTTGCGCGCCGAGGTCAGGGACTTCCACGTCAGCCCGTTTGGCCGCAACAACTTTTCGGGCGTGAGCATCGCCGATTGATAGAGAACTCCGCACACGCTCGCCGTCTTGTTTCACGGCGAGCGCGGGCACTTGCGCGTCGATACCTATAACAACGCAGGACCCAAAGTCCTGCACCACCAAAAGCCGGGTTCAAAAAACTGGCATATAAAAAAGTGATAAGGGAGCTGCATATCGTGAAAACAACCAGCACTGCGTTATTGGCATTGTCTCTCTCATCGTTCGGCGCACTGGTTCAGGCTGAACCGGCAAGCCAGACGTTCATACCGACCGAGCTGAGTTCCAAGAACGCACAGGCCGACGCCAACGGCTTTATCGAAGATCAACACCTGACCGGCACGACCCGTAACTGGTACGCCAATGAACTCAAGCGTCGCGGCGAAGTGTTCCGCTACAACGACAATGGCACTGCCGAGCAGACCTCGCGTCGCATCAACTGGCAGCAGGGCACCATCGTCAACTACACCTCGGGTTATACCCAGGGCGTTGTAGGTTTCTCCACCGAACTGGCGCTGTACAACGCCATTGCGCTGGACCGTGACACCGATGACTTTGCAGGCAGCTCCAACCGTACCCTGGCACACCGCGACGGCGATGCAGTCGGTCAGTGGAGCAAGATGGGTCTGGGCAACGTCAAGGCGCGGGTCTCCAACACGGTTCTGACCATGGGTCGCCAATCGGTGAACACCCCGGTTATCGCCTTCATCGGCAACCGCGCACTGCCCTCCAGCTTCCAGGGTGTTGCCGTACAGAGCGACGAGCTGAATAACCTGTCCTTTCAAGCCGGTAGTTTCGACCGTGTATCGCCACGTATGGAACAGAGCCTGGACAAGTTCCGCTCCGAGTACGGTGATCGCAGCCAGACCGCCGACCGTCTGGACATGTTCGGTGGTGACTACAAGCCGACCGACAGCCTGACTGCCAGCTTCTATGCGTCGAACCTGGAAGATTTCTGGCACCAGTACTACTTCGGGTTCACCCACGAACTGGGTGACAGCAAGGTCTTCGCGCTGAGCACCAATCTGAACTACTACAAGACCAAGGATGCGGGTCAGAGCAAACTGGGCGCAATCGACAACGATACCTATAGCCTTTCCTTCACCGGTACGCACAACGCGCACAGCGTCAGCCTTGCCTATCAGGAAGTGAACGGTAACGAATACTTCGACTACGCCCACGACACCAACGCGATTTTCCTGGCCAACTCCCTGCTCTCGGACTTCAACGGCCCGAACGAGAAATCCCTGCAGATCGCTTACGTGCTGAACATGGCCGAATACGGCGTGCCGGGCCTTAAGTTCAACATCTACCAGGCGCGCGGCTGGGACATCGACGGTACGCATTACAAAGGCACCGGCTACACCGACGTGCTGGCAATGGACGGCGAAACCCACTACGAATACGGCATCGGTTCGTCCTACTCGGTGCAGTCCGGCCCGCTCAAGGCCACCGCTATTCGCGCGACCTACACCACTCACCGCGCCAGCGAGAATCAGGCTGATGGCAACATCAACGAATTCCGTCTGGTGACCACTGTTCCATTCAACATTCTTTAAGCGATCCCGAAGCCGTGACTGACACAGGTCAGTCGCGGCTTCTTTTATCAACAAGGAGGCTTCTATTGAAACTGCTATCGCTCCGCGCGTCGATTGCCATTGCGCTGCTCAGCGCCGCCGCAACCGTTTCGGCCAAACCCCTGGTGGTCTGCACCGAGGCGAGTCCTGAAGGTTTCGATATCGTGCAGTATTCGACTGCCGTAACGGCAGATGCCTCGGCCGAAACCATTCTTGAACGCCTGGTAGCCTTCACTCCAGGCACTACCGATACTGTACCGGGCCTGGCTGAAAGCTGGGACATCAGCCCCGACGGTCTGACGTACACCTTCAAGCTGCGAAAAGGCGTCAAATTCCACACCACCGACTACTTCAAGCCCACCCGCGAAATGAATGCCGACGACGTGGTCTGGAGCTTCAAGCGCCAGCTGGACCCCAAGCATCCGTGGCACGCACTTTCGCTGGTCGGCTACCCCTATTTTGAAAGCATGGGCTTCCAGGACTTGCTCAAAGACGTAGAAAAAGTTGACGACTCCACCGTCAAGTTCACCCTCGCGCACCCCGAGTCGCCCTTCCTGCGTGATCTGGCAATGCCGTTCACCTCGATCTATTCCGCCGAATACGCCGATCAGTTGCTCAAGAATAACAAGACCGCCGAATTCAACAGCAAACCGATTGGCACTGGCCCGTTCATCCTGACTCGCTATGCCAAAGACGCTCAGGTCCGCTATAAAGCCAACCCGGATTACTGGAAAGGCAAGGTGCCGAGTGAAACGCTGATATTTGCCATCACTCTGGACAACAACACACGCCTGCAAAAGCTCAAGGCGAATGAATGTCAGGTTGCGCTTTACCCAAAACCTGACGATATTGCCAACATCAAGGCCGACCCCAATCTCAAGATCGACGAGATGGAGTCCATGATGACCAGCTACGTGGCTATCAACACCTCGCACAAATACCTGAGCGATGTGCGTGTGCGGCAAGCGATCAATCTGGCCTTCGACAAGAAGTCCTACATCAGGGCGCTGTTTGGCGAAGGCAAGGCCACTGAGGGTGTTGGCCCGTATCCACCGACCATGATGGGTTATGACACCGACAGCAAGAGTCCCGCATACGATCCTGACAAGGCCCGTGCACTGCTCAAGGAAGCTGGAGTACCCGAGGGCCAGGTCTTCACCCTGTTTGCTCGCAATGGCGGAGCCGTGACCAACCCCAACCCGATGGTAGGCGCACAGATGCTTCAATCGGACATGGCCAAGGTCGGGATCAAGATAGACATTCGCATCATGGAATGGGGCGAAATGCTCAAGCGCGCCAAAAATGGCGAACATGACATGGTGTTTGCAGGGTGGGCTGGCGACAATGGCGATCCGGATAACTTCCTGACCCCCAACCTGAGCTGCGACGCGGCCAAAAATGGTGAGAATTATGCCCGCTGGTGCAACAAGGCGTTCGAGGACGCAATCACTCAAGCCCGGAAAATAACCGAACCAGCGGAACGTGCCGCCCTCTATAAGCAGGCTCAACAAGTGTTCAATCACGAACAGCCCTGGATCAGCCTGGCTTACCCGAAACTGTTCGTTGCAATGCGCAAAGATGTCGAAGGCTTTCAAATAAGCCCGCTGACCAATAACAACTTCACCACTACCAGGGTGAAGTAGAAAAACAATCCGGCGAGCTCATAACCCGAGACTCGCCGGAGTACGCCTAACCGGCTGATGAGGTACACACCAAGATGTTTAGTTTTATCGCCCGCCGAGTGGGGTTGCTGATACCCACTTTCTTCGGCATCACCTTGTTGACGTTCGCGCTGATTCGTCTGATTCCGGGCGACCCGGTCGAAGTCATGATGGGTGAACGCCGGGTCGATCCGGAAATGCACGCTCAGGCCATGGAACGTCTTGGCCTGAACAAACCGCTGTATGCCCAGTACATCGATTACATCGGCAAGCTCGCCCAGGGCGATCTCGGTGAATCGCTGCGTACGCGCACCAGCGTCTGGAGCGAATTCACCTCGCTGTTCCCGGCAACCCTGGAGTTGTCGCTGGCAGCACTGATTTTCGCAGGCATCCTCGGCTTGCTGGCCGGCGTCATCGCCGCACTCAAGCGAGGGTCCCTGTTCGATCATGGGGTCATGGGGATTTCCCTGGCCGGCTATTCCATGCCGATCTTCTGGTGGGGCCTGATCCTCATCATGTTCTTCTCGGTAACCCTGGGCTGGACCCCGGTTTCCGGGCGCATCGACCTGTTGTACGACATCCCGCCAGTCACCGGTTTCATGCTGATCGACACCCTGCTCAGTGACGAGCAAGGCGCGTTTCTCGATGCACTGCATCACCTGATTCTTCCGGCCATCGTGCTGGGCACCATCCCGCTGGCGGTAATCGCCCGGATGACCCGCTCCTCGATGCTTGAAGTGCTGCGTGAAGACTACGTGCGTACCGCCCGGGCCAAAGGCCTGTCACCTGCTCGTGTAGTGTTCGTGCACGGCCTGCGCAACGCGCTGATTCCAGTGCTGACCGTGTTCGGCCTGCAAGTCGGTGCTCTGCTGGCCGGTGCGGTCCTGACCGAAACGATCTTCTCCTGGCCGGGTATCGGCAAGTGGCTGATCGAAGCCATCGGCGCACGGGACTATCCGGTCGTGCAAAACGGCATTCTGCTGATCGCCTGTCTGGTGATCCTGGTCAACTTCGTGGTGGATATCCTCTACGGCTTTGCCAACCCACGCATTCGTCACCAGCGCTGAGATCATCGATATGAGCACCCCTACTCCTGCGGTAGCAGTCGATCAAAGCCTGCTTTACCCATCCCCGTACAAAGAATTCTGGCAAGCGTTCTCCAGGAACAAAGGCGCGGTTGCCGGCCTGCTGTTCATGATCCTGATCGTGTTCTGCGCCCTGTTTGCCCCTTGGGTTGCGCCACATGACCCGAGCGAGCAATACCGTGACTTCCTGCTGACCCCTCCGGTGTGGCTCGAAGGCGGTCAATGGCAGTTCCTGCTCGGCACCGACGAACTGGGCCGCGATCTGCTGTCGCGCCTGATTCAGGGCTCGCGCCTGTCGCTGCTGATCGGTCTGGCATCGGTGGTCATGTCGCTGATCCCCGGCATCCTGCTCGGCCTACTGGCGGGTTTCTTCCCGCGCGTGCTTGGCCCGTCGGTCATGCGCCTGATGGACATCATGCTGGCCCTGCCGTCGCTGCTGCTGGCGGTGGCCATCGTGGCCATTCTCGGCCCTGGCCTGATCAACACCGTGATCGCGATCGCCATCGTGTCGCTGCCGTCCTATGTTCGTCTGACCCGCGCTGCGGTGATGGGCGAACTGAACCGCGACTACGTGACCGCTGCGCGTCTGGCCGGTGCAACCTTGCCGCGCCTGATGTTCATCACCGTGCTGCCCAACTGCATGGCACCGCTGATCGTTCAGGCAACCCTGAGTTTTTCCTCGGCCATTCTCGACGCCGCAGCGCTGGGCTTCCTGGGCCTTGGCGTACAACCGCCGACGCCTGAGTGGGGCACCATGCTCGCCTCGGCGCGCGACTACATCGAACGTGCCTGGTGGGTCGTGAGCCTGCCCGGTCTGACCATTTTGCTCAGCGTGCTGGCAATCAACCTGATGGGCGACGGTCTGCGCGATGCGCTGGACCCGAAACTCAAGAACGCCGCCTGAGGAGATTCGCATGTCACTTCTTGAAATCAAGAATCTCAACGTCCGCTTCGGCGACGCCAAGGCCGTACCTGTTGTGGACGGCCTGTCCCTGAGCGTTGACAGGGGCGAAGTACTGGCCATCGTTGGCGAATCGGGTTCCGGCAAGTCCGTGACCATGATGGCGCTGATGGGGCTGATCGATTCCCCCGGCATCATCACCGCTGACGCGCTCAATTTCGACGGCAATGACCTGCTCAAGCTCAACTCCCGGCAGCGTCGCCGCATCATCGGCAAAGAAATGGCGATGGTTTTCCAGGACCCGATGACCGCGCTGAACCCCAGCTACACCGTGGGTTTCCAGATCGAGGAAGTCCTGCGCCAGCACCTGAACATGTCGGGCAAGGCAGCCCGCCAGCGCGCGCTGGAGCTGCTGGAAAAAGTCGAAATCCCAGGCGCCGCTGCGCGTCTGAATGCCTACCCGCACCAATTGTCGGGCGGCATGAGCCAGCGTGTGGCGATTGCCATGGCCATCGCCGGCGAGCCCAAGCTGCTGATCGCCGACGAACCGACCACCGCGCTGGACGTGACCATTCAGGCGCAGATCATGGAACTGCTGCTGAGCCTGCAAAAAGAGCAGGACATGGCGCTGGTGCTGATCACGCACGACCTGGCGGTGGTGGCGGAAACCGCGCAGCGTGTTTGCGTGATGTACGCCGGTCAAGCTGTTGAAGTGGGTCAGGTGCCAGGGCTGTTCGACGTCCCCGGTCACCCGTACAGCGAGGCTCTGCTGGCGGCCATTCCCGAGCACAGCATGGGCGCCGAACGCCTCGCCACGCTGCCGGGCATGGTCCCGGGGCGTTATGACCGTCCGCAAGGCTGCCTGCTGTCGCCGCGCTGCCCGTATGTGCGCGACAACTGCCGAACCGAACGTCCCGGCCTGGACCCCAAGGCGCATAGCCTGTCGCGCTGCTTTTATCCCTTGAATCAGGAGGTGGCGTAATGAGCATCGTACTTACCGCCCGCGACCTTACCCGTCACTACGAAGTTTCTCGCGGCCTGTTCAAAGGCACAGCGCTGGTGCGCGCGCTCAACGGCGTGTCTTTCGAGCTGGAAGCCGGCAAGACACTGGCGGTGGTCGGTGAGTCCGGCTGCGGCAAATCGACCCTGGCCCGCGCCCTGACGCTGATTGAAGAGCCGTCCTCCGGCTCGCTGAAAATCGCCGGCCAGGAAGTGACCGGGGCCAGCAAGTCTGAGCGCAAGCAATTGCGCAAAGACGTGCAGATGGTTTTCCAGAGCCCTTACGCCTCACTCAACCGTATCCGATCCACGAACCCCACATTTCAAGCCACTGGCTGACGCCTGATGCTGTGCTCCCGTTTTCTTTCAGGAGCCAGCACCATGATGCGACCCGACGCCAAAGTCGAGAAAGTCTACCTCTATCCCAAACCCGTGGATTTCAGAAAATCCATCGATGGCTTAGCTGCTTTGGTCGAGTTGGATATTAAAGTGGCGGTCTTTGATCCGGTGCTCTTTGTCTTTCTCAACAAATCCCGGAATCGAGTGAAGATTTTGTATTGGGAGCGTAACGGCTTCTGCCTTTGGCTCAAGCGTCTCGAGTCCGAGCGTTTCAAAATCTCGCCAGATGATGTCGACGAAGCCATTGTGCTGACGGTTCAGGAATTGAATTGGCTGCTGGATGGATTTGATCTGTGGCGCAACCGTCCTCATAAGATTTTGACTCCAAGGTTTGTTGCCTGACGGGTATAATCCAGGGCATGCGACCATTGCCCGACAACCTTCCTGACGATCCCGTATTGCTCAAACAGATGCTGCTTGAGAGCTACGAAGCACGCTCGCGCGAACAGGAAGTTAAAGACGCCTACGCCACTCACATCGTTGATCTCAAAGAGCAGATCAAGCTGCTGCGTGACCGTATTTTTGGTCGAAAGTCCGAACAAACCGTCGAGCCTAATACCCCTCAACTTGCCTTGTTCAATGAACCTGAAAGCGAGCCTATGCTCCCGGTCGGCGATGCTGATGAGGAAGTAGTTGCTCCTGCGCCACGCCGTGGCAAGCGCAAGCCACTGTCGGCTGATCTGCCGCGCATTGAAGTCATCCACGAGCTGCCCGAACACGAACTGACCTGTGCCTGCGGTTGCCGCAAGCATGTCGTCAGCGAGGAAACCAGCGAGCAACTGGATATCGTGCCGATGCAGATTCGGGTGATCAAACACATCCGCAAAGTCTACGGCTGTCGTGGCTGTGAGTCGGCACCGGTCACAGCCGGCAAGCCTGCGCAGTTGATTGAAAAGAGCATGGCCAGCCCCAGCGTGTTGGCCATGCTGCTGACCACCAAGTATGTCGACGGCTTGCCGCTGCATCGTTTTGAAACGGTGCTAAGCCGACATGGCATAGAAATCCCGCGTCAAACGTTGGCCCGCTGGATTATCCAGTGCGGCGAACATTTGCAGCCGCTGTTAAATCTGATGCGTGATCGATTGCTGGAAAGCCCGGTCATCCACTGTGACGAAACCCGCGTTCAGGTACTGAAAGAACCAGATCGAGACCCGACCAGCCAATCCTGGATGTGGGTACAGGCCAGCGGGCCTCCAGATCATAAAGTCGTATTGTTCGACTACACTTCCAGCCGCGCGCAGGACGTACCGTTACGGCTGCTGGAAAGTTATCGCGGCTATGTGATGACTGATGATTACGCGGGCTATAACGCGCTGGCGTTACAACCGGGCGTGGAGCGCTTGGCGTGTATGGCCCATGCGCGGCGCAAATTTGTCGAAGCACAAAAAGTGCAACCTAAGGGCAAGACCGGGCGTGCCGATATCGCGCTGACGATGATCAATAAGCTGTACGGTATCGAGCGCGAATTGAAAGACGGCAGCGACGAACAGCGCTTTACCGGTCGGCAGGAGAAAAGCCTGCCAATCTTGGCTCAGTTGAAAAGCTGGCTGGATAAAACTCAGTCCCACGTGACGCCGCAAAGCGTGCTGGGCAAGGCAGTTGGTTATCTGGCGAATAACTGGAGTCGGCTGAAGCGTTACGTGGAAGCCGGCTTTTTACCGATCGACAACAACCCGGCAGAGCGCGCAATAAAGCCGTTTGTTATTGGGCGCAAAGCCTGGCTGTTCAGCGACACGCCTAAAGGCGCCACCGCCAGTGCACAGATCTATAGCTTGGTCGAGACCGCCAAGGTCAACGGCCAGGAGCCCTATACGTGGCTGCGCCACGTACTGGAGAGGTTGCCACTTGCGCAGTCGGTGGCCGACTATGAGGCGTTGCTGCCGTGGAACTGCTCACCGGAAATGCCAAGATAAACGGAAGCCGCATCTGATGGTAGGTGTGGTTGGTGGATCGCTTACACTCAACCCACGCCAGAAAGTCGGTGATCAGCTCGGCGAGCCACTGTTGATCAACACCAAACTGTCGGCAGTTGAACGCCGTGAGAAGGTGCAGGCAATGATGGCTCAGGTCGGTTTGCGCCCCGAGCACTACCAGCGCTATCCGCACATGTTTTCCGGTGGTCAGCGTCAGCGTATCGCCCTGGCGCGGGCGATGATGCTGCAGCCCAAAGTGCTGGTGGCGGACGAGCCTACATCGGCACTGGACGTGTCGATTCAGGCCCAGGTGCTGAACCTGTTCATGGACCTGCAACAGGAATTCAACACCGCCTACGTGTTCATCTCCCACAACCTGTCGGTGGTGCGTCATGTCGCCGACACGGTATTGGTGATGTACCTGGGGCGACCTGCGGAAATGGGTCCCAAGGAAGAGATCTACAACCGCCCGTTGCATCCTTACACCCAGGCCCTGCTGTCGGCGACCCCGACCATTCACCCGGACCCGCTCAAACCGAAGATCAAGATCGTCGGCGAGCTGCCCAACCCACTCAACCCGCCAAGCGGCTGCGCCTTCCACAAGCGCTGCCCCTACGCGACCGAGCGTTGCGCAACAGACGTCCCGGAACTGCGTCTGGTCGATAACCGCCAGGTGGCATGCCACTACGCCGAGCAGTTTGTGGCGGCTTAAGCTAGAAGCTAGAAGCTAGAAGCTAGAAGCTAGAAGCTAGAAGCTAGAAGACTATCGTGCCCACGCTCCAGCGTGGGCACGCCGCTCTGGACGCTCTGCGTCCGATCTTCGCCAGTCAATAGACATCTCGCCGATAGCGCCCCTGCTCGATCAACTCGCTGACCACCGCCGCGCCCAGCACCTCGTGCAACACCTGATCCACTCCCGCCGCCATGCCCAGAAGACTGCCGCAGATGTAAATCGCCGCGCCGTCGTCCAGCCATACACGCAGTTCGGCAGCAGCCTCACGCAAGCGATCCTGTACGTAGATCTTTTCTGCCTGATCACGGGAGAAAGCCAGGTCCAGGCGAGCCAGAGCATCCGACTCAAGCCAGCCCTCAAGCTCGGCGCCACAATGAAAGTCGTGGGCGCGATTGCGTTCACCGAACAGCAGCCAGTTGCGCGTCTGCCCTTGAGCAATGCGGGCCTTGAGCAGGCTGCGCAAGCCGGCCAGCCCTGTGCCGTTGCCCAACAGAATCAGCGGGACAGGTTCAGCCGGCAAATGAAAGCTGCTGTTGCGGCGTACTCGCAGACTGACCGTACTGTCAAGGGCGGCATGTTCGGTCAGCCAGCCGGAACCCAGCCCCAGACTGCCGTCAGGATGAACCTCCTGACGCACAATCAGGTGCAGGCCCCCTTCCTCGGGAATAGAAGCAATCGAGTACTCTCGAGCGGATATCGGCACCAGCGCATCGATCAGCGCTTGTGCATGCAACCCCACCAGATGCGCACGGTTATGCGGCAACTGGCGGGTTGCCAGTGCCTGAGCAAGCGTTTCCTGCAAGTCCTCAACGCTGACCGGGCTCAAAGGATCGACGCCCAGGCCGTGAAGGTATTGCCCGATGACCTGCGCAGCGTTGCGCGGCATCACCTCAACCAGATCACCCGCTTGCCAGCTCATCAAACCGGATGCCATCAGCTCAAGCCTGAACACCTTGGAACCACTGCTGCCAGGGTTCAAATGCTCGCGACGGACCAGCGTCCAGTTTTCGAAAACCGGTGCCTGCCAGTGGGCAAAGGGCACAGAGCCGGTCAGTTGCCCCAGTTGTTGTTGCCAATGCTGCAGTGCCGCAGGATCGGCGCTGTCTACCTCGACAGGCGCGAATAACGTACGCGCACCCTGCTCTGCCAGCCAGTCATGCAGGCGATGGGCGAAGCCGCAGAAATGCTGATATTGCCGGTCGCCCAGCGCCAGCACGGCATAATCGAGGTGCTCCACTGCCAGCCGACGGCCCAGCAACTTACGCTCGAACCCCCGCGCACTGTCAGGCGCCTCTCCATCGCCAAACGTGCTGACGACAAACAACGCCTTGCGGCTCTGGCTGAAATCTTCTTCGGTCAAATCCCCTAGACGCTTCACACGCACGGGCAAGCCTGACGCCTGCAACCGGGCGGCAGTCTGCCAGGCCAGTTGCTCGGCGAAGCCGCTCTGGCTGGCAAAGCCAATCAGCCAGGACGACGCATCACCGCACGCATCATCCTGCAACTCGCCACGCGCACTCCTGACATCGCGCTTTTTGCGACGGCGATCCAGGTACAGCAACCAGCCAGTAATAAAGAACAGCGGCATCATCAATGAGGCACCCGTCATGATGATTCGACCAGCCAGGCCAAAGTAGCTGCCGACGTGCAGCGCATAGTTGCTGGCCAGCAGTTGCGCCCCCAAACCACGCTCTGCGTAGCGCGAAACCGCACTGACCTGGCCGTTTGCAGGGTCCAGGGTGATGCTGTTCAGGGCGCGCGGGTGTGGTGAATCCTTGAGCAGATAGAACACCGTGGCCGGTTGGCCGCCGGACGCAGGCAGGCGCAGATTATAGGCGCGCAGTTCAGGCCCGGCCGTCTTCTGAATACTGCCCCAGACCGCTGCGTAATCGACCACCAACGGTGCGGTTTTGTTAGCCGTGACCACAGAGGCCTTGCGCTGTACTGACGGCGCATCCCCCATCAAAGTGTTCAGACCATTGCTCACCCAGTCATACGACCAGTTCAAGCCCGTAATCGCGAACAACAGGTAGAACAACAGGCACCACGTACCGAAAACCGAATGCAGGTCCCAGTTGAAACTGCGGCCCTTTTTCGCCCAGTCCATCGTCAGCCAGACACGCCAGCTCAAGGCATTGCGAGGCCAGCGCAGATAGAGCCCAGACAGGCAGAAGAACAGCAGAATCAGCGTACAGGCTGCGGTGACCTGCTTGCCCACTTCACCGGCAGCCAGATAACGATGCACTTGCAGAATAAAATCGAAAAACCCCTCGCCCAGCGCATCGCCTTTCAGCTCGCCGGTATAAGGATCGAAATTGCGTTTGGGGCCACGCCTTTCGCCCGGCTCCGGCGTGAAATACACCTGAGCGGCGCGATTGCCGAGAGTCTCGACACGCAAGATAGCCACGGTGAGCCCCGTTGCGGCCTCCAGCTTGTGGACAAGTTCGAGGGGAGGCAATGCAGCAGCGCGCTCTTCGACAAGCAGAGTGTCAGGATTGAGCACGTCGAGAATTTCGTCCTCGAACGAATACAGGGCGCCGGTGATGCCCATCAGGGCCAGCACCAGACCTGCCGTGATCCCGAAGAACCAGTGCAGTTGAAACAGGACTTTCTTCAACACGCTCGCTACTCTCACTCATATTGCGCGGCGCAATTAATGCACTGACGGCCATATCGTGTCTATCTGTAACGTGTCTGTCTTTAAGGTGTTTTTGCCACACGCCGAAAACCCCGCCGATGTGCACAAGCGGGGCAATAGCAAGTATCAGCTACGCCAGCTTCCTCGTAGATCTACCAGATAGGTATTCAGTGCATCTGCTTGACGCCTGAAATGTTCGACCCGCTCCTCGAGCCCTTTGGAGGCGGGCAGTCGGCAATTGGCCAGGACCTGAGTCAGCGCCGTATGCAGTTTGCCGATTTCTCGAACGTAGTCGTTCTTGTAGACCTGAACCGATGCCAGCCCCGAAATCTGATCGCGCTTGCTCACGTCGGCATCAAGTGCCGCGCGAGCCTCACCCACCGCGTCCTGCAGAACGAGCAACTGCGCCTGCAATGTGTCGCGCAGGGTAATCAGGTGATCATAATCAACGGCACCGTCCAGCAGATCCAGCATATTGGACACGCCGGCGATACCCGCCTTGATGGACCCGATCAACGGATTTTTGGGATCGATATCCGCCAGCGTTTCCAGCGAAGCGATCAAAGGCTTCAGCTTGTTGAAAAAGCTGAGGCTCTCTAGATCGGTAACCAGTACATTGACCACTTTTTCCTTCGTCAACAGTTCTTCCAGACGCGTGTTTTCAATCGCCAGCCTGGCCTGTAGTACGCTGATCTCCTGATCAAGGGCGGGGGTCAGATGATCCACTGCGTTGACCTGCACTGCGTTCAAGTTGATCAGCGCTTTATCGAGCACTTTAGCCTGGCTGGCCAGAGAGGCAATGCGGGTGTCCAGAAGGATACTGATCTCTTGGCTGAACTCTGCAATGGCAGCACCACTTTTCGCCTCGTCAGGCTCGCCCCTGAGCTTTGCAATAGCGTCAACAAACGGCAGCATCTCATCGTCATTGAAAAAATGCGGAACGAGCGTCAGCGTATCCAGTGCTTCTTTATCGACATTGCCTACCTCGCTCACCAGGCTGCGCAGCGTTTCCTTCATCACAGGTAAATAAATGTCACCTAGCGCATCGGCCTGGTGTTTCAGCTTTTCACGACTGCCAATAACAATTTCCATATCGGGTTTTGGCAGTTTAACAGGCGTATTGAGTGCGTGAACGTTCATAACGGCATTCTCTTTGGGTATCAATGGGTCGACACTTAAACAGCGGATTCTTCAAGTGCGTTATTGAACGCAGTCAGCAGGTCGAAGGACTGAGTTTGAATCTCTTTCCAGTTGGCCAACAGTGTTTGAAAACGGGAAACAAAACTGACGAGGTATAAAGCATTATTGGTATTCTTGATGCGATCGTGAGAAGACTCGACCAACTCTTCCAGTAGCACCCATAAACTCTCGACGTTGCTGACACCACTGGCCGCGCCATCGATTCTGGTTTTCAAATCCTGAAGACTGGTTTCGAACGCCAGCAGATCGCCCAATAACCTGCTTTGTTTTTTCAGCGTCAGTTCGATGTGGCGCTTCTCTTCAATCAGGTGATCCTTTTCACTGAGCGCCGCAGTAGCCTTGGGACCATAGATGGAATAGGACACCACCCCGCCGATAACGCCCCACCAGAAACCGATCCACTTGTATTCCGAGTACTCCTCATATTCAGCAAGTTTCTGATTGATGCGATTGTTGAGCTGATCAACATCGGCGGTGAGCCGAGCGATTTCGTCACCTGCGTTTCCCGAGCGGGCCAGCCTTATCTTCAGCGCCACGCCGGGGGCTATCTCATCCTTGAGGCAACGTTTGAAGTCAGTCACCCCGACTCGGGTACGGGTGGTGCTTGCGCTGTGGTGCTTGATATAGACCTTGAGGTCATCCACCAGGGCCAGTAGGCCAGGTATCTTCTTGCTGTCCTGGTCCATCAACGCGACAGGAGGCATTTGATCAATCTGCGCCGGGGTCAGGTCCCCCACTTGCAGGGTCTGATAAGATTCCAGCCCCTTGATGAAATCCACGACATGGGATGCGATGGTAATCAGGTTGCCCGAGAAAACATAAAGATCGCTGCCGACCTTCTGCATGTTCGTCTCAATCGCCGACCAGCTTCTGGCATGGGTCTGGATACCCACATGCAGTTCAGCAATTGCGTCTGGTGCCAGACCGGCGATGCCATTATCGCTGCCGCCGACCAACTGGCTGACTTCTTCCAGCTTCGTTGGAAGTGACAGACCGGTGTTGACATAACGCCTGATGCTTCGAACATCTTCATTGGTAATCAGAAGACCCGGCGCACGCGCGACGCCTTCCGTTTTTCCGGAAAGGACATTCATTAGATCCTTGCCGACGCGACCGACGTCTTCGACAGTGTGCGCTTCGCCATCTGTAAATTGCGGTTCAACTGAAGTAACCATTATTAATTTCCTTATTATGGGTGTCCTGTTTGCGACCGTATTGAACTGCCGCTTCCAGGCCACTGAAAATTAACAGAGGGTGTCAAACTTAAATAGCGAGCGGCGTGGACATTGCCTGTAGGAATAAGCAACGGAACGTTTCAGGCGCCGCTGTATCGGCAAAGAAAAGATAATAAACAACGCCGCAATTACCGTACATTGGAGTCATGACAGGCTTACATATTTATTTTCCAAAAAAAAACCCATTTTCATGGGTTTTTTCTGAAGCTGAAAATTTACAGGTAGAACGATTTCAGCGGCGGGAAGCCGTTGAACTCCACCGCGCTGTAGCTGGTAGTGTAGGCGCCGGTCGACAGCCAGTACATACGGTCACCGATGGCCAGGTTGAGCGGCAGGCCATACTTGTAGTTCTCGTACATGATGTCGGCGCTGTCGCAGGTCGGGCCGGCAATGACCACTTCTTCCATCTCGCCTTTTTTTTCGGTCCAGATCGGAAACTTGATGGCTTCGTCCATGGTTTCGATCAGGCCGGAGAATTTGCCCACGTCGGTGTAGACCCAACGCTCGACGGCGGTGCGCGACTTGCGCGCGACCAGCACGACTTCGCTGACCAGAATACCGGCATTGGAGATCAGCGAACGGCCTGGCTCCAGAATGATTTCCGGCAGGTCATCACCGAAGTCTTCCTTCAGAAAGCGGATGATTTCTTCAGCGTAGGTTTCCAGGCTGTTGGTACGGGTGATGTAGTTGGCCGGGAAGCCGCCACCCATGTTGATCAGCTTCAGAACGATGCCGTCTTCTTCTTTCAGGCGCTCGAAAATCACTTTGACCTTGGCGATGGCAGCGTCCCAGACGCTGATGTCGCGCTGCTGCGAGCCAACGTGGAACGAGATGCCGTAAGGTACCAGGCCCAGGTCACGGGCAAGAATCAGCAGGTCCATGGCCATGTCGGTCTGGCAGCCGAATTTGCGCGACAGAGGCCAGTCGGCAGTGGTCGAGCCTTCGGTCAGGATGCGCACATAGACTTTCGCGCCCGGTGCAGCCTTGGCAATGTTGCGCAGATCAGCTTCGGAATCGGTTGCAAACAGACGCACGCCCTTCTCGTAGAAGTAGCGGATGTCCTTGGATTTCTTGATGGTGTTGCCATAGCTCATACGCTCAGGGCCAACGCCGCAACTCAGGACCTTGTCCAGTTCGTAGATCGAAGCGATGTCGAAGCTCGAACCCTTGTCCTTGAGCAGATTGATGACTTCAACGGCCGGGTTGGCTTTGACGGCGTAGTAAACCTTGGCGAAATCGAAGCCCGCACGCAGGTCGTCATAGGCCTTGCTGATGATGGCGGTATCAATGACCACGAACGGCGTTTCTTGCTTGTCAGCGAACGCCTTCATTTTCTTGAAGGTGTCGGCTGAATAGTAGTCTTCGACATTGATCGACATGCTGCTGGAACTCCTGATGGCAAACGGTATTGGTCAATGGGTGCAAATGAACGCCCTCCGTATCCCCACTTTGGTTCGCCTACTTCCCAAGGCATGTCGCCGAAAGCAAAAAGGCCACTGAAGGGCTGCCTTCCTGGCCTTGCTGTCTCGTCGTCAGTACTTGAGCCGGATGGATCGTTTCCAGCATGGACGTTCGGCGCGAACTTTAGGACCTGAGGGGCCGGAGATCAACAAAAAATGTCGCGTTTTTGCACAGGGCGCTTGAGTTGCCTTCCCAAGGACCTGTTTAACCGACCTGCATGACAGGTAGATGTTCCCTTGGACCTGGAACGACGATGAGACAAGGGCTGCCCTGCCTGTCAGTTCTGACAGTAGACGGATTGGCTGTCCGCGCGCCCAATAAAACCTCAAGCCACCTCATCTGGAAACGATCATGGACGATAGACACGATGAAACCGCAGGCTCGGAGCCTTCCAGCCTCACGCCACGTCAAACAAGCTTTACCGTCATCGGGAGGACCTCTGCCGACCTGAACAAGGTTCGGCAGAGGCGATCCTTGCCGCACAGTGACTACCAACCAACCGGTATCTATGTCACGAAAGGCGAACACGTGGAACTCAGCTACTACCAAGACACGACAGTAAAGATTTGGGCCGTTTTCGGCGTTCCCGAACTCAATAAACCCGTCACCGAGCTACTGGTTTTCGGTTATAACAGCTTTGAGGTGCGTGAGTCCGGCCTGCTGAGCTTTATCTGTCAAGACGCGGGCCATTCCGTCACTGTAATTATAAAGGGGGCTTACAGCGGTGTGCCTGCCTTCTGGTTGAAAGAAACAACCAACGCGATGTGGCAGAACATGATGGTCCAATACAATAATGCACCTGTTGTGATGCTGACCAGCGAGCGAGCCATTATCGTCGTCCGTCACGAAAGCGCCCGGGACTACATCACAGACCCCGAAAAACTGATGACCTACTACGATGAGCTCATTCGGTCTCAGGATGACATCTCGGGGGTTTTGGGCGAGGGGGAGACGGAGTGGGCAATAGACCCCAATAAGCATCTTTATGTAGAAGCCGACTCGCTCTATATGTTTGCAACTAATGGGCACATGGGGTTCACCGGCGCGACGGCCTTGAGCTACTTGTTATCAGGCAATCCTGCACAGGGGTGGGGCCCTTGGCATGAAAGCGGTCATCAGCGGCAGCTGTCTCCCATGAATTGGGAGGACATGACTGAGGTGACAGTTAATATATATTCACTTGCAACACAGGAACGAATGGAAGGCCGTGCATCGCGCCTGGACGTTGAGTACCCTTTCATAAAAGAATACCTGAACAGTCCACACAGGGAGTTCAGTCGTCTTCCAGATCACTTTCAGAGAGTCGTCATGCTTTGGCAACTCCACCTTACCTTCCGCACTGGTTTCTACCCTCAATTGCACCAGCGCTACCGGCTCATGCAAAACCTGCCACAGGGGAGTGAAGACGTACTTCAGCGTTTTATCGTGGAAACCTCACTGCTCAGCGGAAGAGACCTGTCGACCTTTTTCGACCGTTGGGGAATTTATCCAACACCCGAGACGCTGCGACAAATATCAGACTTGCTGCCGCTGGAAAAAAACATTTGGGAAACCGACGCAACAACGTCATTTCCGATTTTTTTGCCTGTTCTGACGTATTTTCCTGAACTGGCCCATATCCGGGCGGACCTACAGGCCGACTTCACGCAAACCACACGCTTCTCCATTAATGAGAAATGGTACGGGAGATATCGCTACAACGTGACCAAGAATGGGCTGGTTATGTCAACGTTGAATCATACGTCTGCTGTAAATTGCCGCGTCAGTTTTGATGGTGACCGTTGCTATGTAGACACCCCCATCCAGATCATGCCGGGTGAGCGATGGGCTGTAAATATCGTACCTAACGATTTAGTCACAATCCACTACGAGGCCGCCAGCAATCACGACTACCCTTTGCTGCTGGCCAGCATAAAAAATCTGTTTACCGATGAGCGTTGTGTCGTGCTAAAGCCCGGCCTTACACAGCAAGCTTTGAACATGTATTTTTCAGAGGTTAACAGCCTTAAACCTAACGCGACTCATGTTCGCTTGTTGCATCGAGCGCAGCGTATTTTTCTAGAAAACATGATCCGTAGCGTACAGATAACCTCGCAAGGTATCAGCGTCACTTTCGCAACCGCCGAATTCAAAAATTATAACTACCAGCTAAAGGTGGATAAATATACTTTTGCAAGGCTTGACAAGGGGTACCCTCTCTATTCGGAGCTGGTTGAAAACACCTGGATAACGAAATTATCCGTAGCCCATAATATTCTGTATTCCATCTCTGTGAGCCTGGACCACTCAAGCACACCTTATACACTTTTTTCAGGAACCCTCGCGGAAGACAATATAGTCCAGCCGATACGGGCGCTTTTCACCGACAACACCATGACTCAACTCACCTCCTTGGCCGATCAGAAAACCGTGGATGCCTTGTATACGACGGTCAATGGCAACCCGGTTATCAGCATCAAAAAACGCGCAGATTATCGGTCTTATCTGAACATCGCACAGAAGTTACTGCTTCCAAGAACCTACACCAAAGTAGTACGGACAGTGAGCAGCCTGTCTGTGCATTTTACGGGGGAGGCGTACAAACAATTCAACTACAAGATGCTTGTCAACAATGCTTATGCATCCGAGATCACCCGAGGGAAGGCTTATTACTCCAGCGTGAGCAATGGGGTGTGGACCACTTCCGGTACGCATGACAGCGACGACAACTGCAAAGTCACTTGTGATTACAAGGGCGCAACCTACGTCCTGTACGAGAGTAATGCGGCAGATAGACGCACTGAAACCTGGGCACAAGACCCGTACGTTACTCATTGCGACCCGAGAGACCTGTAACTGCACTTGTTACCGCCAGTCACAACGACTGGCGGCAACACGGCAAATCAAGAAGCCACTTGCTCGGCAGGCGAAACAATACTGGTCTTCATGCCGCGCGAACGGCCCGAACTCAGATACGCCGCAATCGACTCTTGCGTCACCTCACCCAGGAACACGTTCTCGGCATCCAGCACCGGCAGCCAGGCGCGGTTGAACTCGTACATACGCGACAGCAGGATGCGCAAGTGCTCGTCGTAGGCCGCCGTGGCGTTGAACTCACGCAGGAACTGCGCGCACGTGCCTTGCTGGCGATGCAGGTCACGACGTCGTACGTAGCCCATCGCCTTGTTCTCGCTGTCGGTGACGACGATGTAGCGACGGTCGTTTTCGTCCATCACCTCCAGCGCATCGGCAACCGGGGTTTCCGGGCTGACCGATGGCGCGTTGTCGGCGGCGTCTTCTGCCTTGACCAGCAGCAGGCGCTTGAGGGTGCTGTCCTGGCCGACGAAGCTGCTGACGAAGTCGTCAGCCGGATGCGCGAGCAAGGTGTCCGGGTGATCGATCTGCAGCAGTTTACCGCCACGGAAAATCGCGATCTTGTCGCCCAGCTTGATGGCTTCGTCAATGTCGTGGCTGACCATGATCACGGTCTTGTTCAGCGCCCGCTGCATCTCGAAGAACTCGTTCTGGATCATCTCGCGGTTGATCGGATCGACCGCACCGAACGGCTCGTCCATCAGCAGCAACGGCGCATCGGCCGCCAGCGCGCGGATCACCCCGATACGCTGCTGCTGACCACCGGACAATTCGCGCGGGTAGCGATGCAGGTACTGCTTGGGCTCCAGCTTGATCATGCTCATCAGTTCGCGCGCACGGTCATGGCAACGCTGTTTGTCCCAGCCCAGCAATTTAGGCACGACCACGATGTTTTCCTCGATGGTCATGTTCGGGAACAGACCGATCTGCTGGATCACGTAGCCGATGTTGCGACGCAAGGTCACTTCATCCAGGTCAGTGGTGTCTTCGCCGTTGATCAGCACTTTGCCGGAGGTCGGCATGATCAGACGGTTGATCATTTTCAGCGTGGTGCTCTTGCCGCAGCCCGACGGGCCGAGGAAGACACAGATTTCGCCTTCGTTGACCGTGAGGCTGACCGAATCGACAGCCTTCACTTCTTTGCCGTTGCTCTGGAAAGTCTTGGAGAGGTTCTGGAGTTCGATCATTTCAGTAATCCTTTTGGAGTCAGCGTGCGTTGCAGCCATTGCAGAAGCAGGTCGGCGATGATGGCCAGAATACTGACCAGGACCGCGCCGACGATCAGCATCGACATATCGCTGCGGCTGATAGAAGCAAGAATAAGTACACCCAGGCCACCGGCACCGATGGTCGCGGCGATGGTCATGACACCGATGTTCATCACCACGGCGGTGCGCACACCGGCGAGAATGACCGGCACGGCAATGGGCAGTTCAACCATGCGCAGGCGTTGGCCGAAGGTCATGCCAATGCCTTTGGCGGCTTCACGAATGCCCGGCTCGACGCCAGTCAGGGCCAGGTAGGTATTACGCATGATCGGCAGCAGCGAATAGAGAAACACTGCAGTGATGGCAGGCATCGGGCCAAGGCCCTGACCGAACTTTGAGTAGAACGGCAGCAACAGGCCGAACAACGCAATGGACGGCACGGTCAGCAGCACGGTGGCGCTGGCTTGCAGCGGGCCGGCCAGCGCCGGAAAGCGGGTCATCAACACGCCCAGCGGGACACCGACGACGATGGCCAGGGTCACCGCGATGCCGACCAGCGTGATGTGCTGCCAGGTCAGTTGCAGGACTTGTGCCCAGTCCAGATGGGAGAAGGCGCTCAAGAAACTCATATCGTCTCCTTCCTTAGTTCAATGGATGCTGGCGCAGGAAATCTGCAGCAACCGAGGATGGGCTCTCATGGCCGACGTCGACGCGAGCGTTGAGGTCGATCATGGTCTGATTATCCAGAAGCTCAGCCAGCGGCTTGAGCAGCGTGGCGATGTCCGGATGCTTGTCCAGGTACTCCTGACGAATCACCGGCGCAGCGGTGTAGTCCGGAAAGTAGTGTTTGTCATCTTCGAGAACTTTGAGCTTGAACGCATTCAGGCGACCGTCGGTGGTGTAGACGAGCCCTGCGAACACCTGGCCATTCTGCAATGCGGTGTACACCAGCCCCGAGTCCATCTGCCGGGTATTCTCACGTCCCAGATTCATGCCGTAGTGCTTGACCATGCCGACCAGGCCGTCGGAACGGTTGGCAAACTCGGTGTCCAGCGCGACCAGGTGCCCCTCTTTGGCTTCGTCCTTGAGCACTTTGGTCAGGTCGGTCATGGTGTTGACCTGCGGGTACTTGTCGGCAATCTTCTGCGGCAGTGCCAGCGCGTAGGTGTTGTTGAACTTGGACGGGGAAAGCCAGACCAGGCCTTTCTTTGCGTCGACTTCCTTCACCCGCGCATAGGTCTGTGCGCTGTCGAGCTTTTCATCGATGTGGTTGTAGGCCACCAATGAAACGCCGGTGTATTCCCACAGCAGATCCAGTTGGCCGCTTTCCTGTGCGCTGCGCGCCAGGTTGCTGCCCAGACCGCCAGTGATTTGCACATCGTAGTTTTTGGTGCGCAGATATTGTGCAGTCAGCTCAGCGAGCATGGTCTGTTCGGTGAACACCCGCGCTCCGACGCGCAACAGCGGCTTTTCCGCGGCTTGGGCAAATGCCGGAAACAGCAAGGCAAAGCCTAAAAACAAGCATATTTTTTTCATGAGAATTCCTTCGCTCAGCGAGCCAGTCCGCGTTCCAGCCAGAGACGACTGGCCAGTGTCACCAGGCCATCGAGCAGCAGCGCCAGCAGCGCGGTACACGCCGCGCCCAGCACCAGTTGCGGCTGGTTGTTCAAGGCAATGCCCGGGAAAATCAGGCTGCCGAGGCTGTTGGCACCGATGAGAAACGCCAGCGGCGCGGTCCCGACGTTGATCGCCAGCGCGACACGCACGCCACCAATAATGATCGGCACAGCGTTGGGCAATTCGACACGCCACAGCACTTGACGCGGCGTCATGCCGATACCGACGGCGGCTTCCTTGAGTGAACCCTGAACGTTTTTCAGGCCTTCATAGGTGTTACGCACGATGGGCAACAGCGAGGCGAGAAACAGCGCGAAGATCGCCGGCCCGCTGCCGATCCCGAGAATCCCGAGGGCAATGGCCAGAACGGCGAGTGGCGGAACGGTGTTGCCAATGTTGAATATCTGCATGAAGCGTTCGGCGCGGCCCACCATGCTCGGTCGGCTGAGGGCGATGCCTGCGGGAATACCGATCACCAGGGCCGCCAACATTGAAACCAGAACCAGAATCAGGTGAGCCTGAAGGTAGAACAGCAGGTCATCCTGGTATTGCTTGATAGTACTGATGCCGATCCAGTGGATCAGCAGGGCCAGGAGTGCGATCACAACCGCGCCTCCCAATAGCCCCTTGCCATAGCGATTAGCCACAGGCGGACTCCTTATTTCAGTCGGCGAACGCGTTGACCAGGGCGTCCAGAAAAGACACCGGAAATAACGTTCGCGAAGAGCAGCGGGTGGGTCGCCGGTAAGGGTTTAACCTCGGCGAAAACACAAGCCATAAGCGCAGCTTCGTCAAGCCAACATGCTGATGAATCAGCCCCTTGCGTTGGCTTCGTTGCGAGCCTTGACGGGGGAGTGGACGTCTCCACGGCCTGAAAGGTTCCCACACGAGACATTATCTGGCCATCGTTTATTGTCTGAACGGTTCGGACATTGCCGCGATTTGAGCTATAATCTGCGCCCTTTTTAGATCCCATCCCAGGCGATTTCCCATGACCCAACAGGCCGCCGAAGTCGCGAAACGCCGCACTTTCGCCATTATTTCCCACCCGGATGCGGGTAAAACCACCATCACGGAAAAACTCCTGCTGATGGGCAAGGCCATTTCCGTCGCCGGTACGGTCAAGTCGCGTAAATCCGACCGCCACGCCACCTCCGACTGGATGGAAATGGAGAAACAGCGCGGTATCTCCATCACCACGTCGGTGATGCAGTTCCCGTATCGCGATCACATGATCAACCTGCTCGACACCCCGGGTCACGAAGACTTCTCCGAAGACACCTACCGTACCCTGACGGCCGTCGACTCGGCCTTGATGGTGCTCGACGGCGGTAAAGGCGTCGAGCCACGTACCATTGCCCTGATGGATGTCTGCCGCCTGCGTGACACGCCGATCGTCAGCTTCATCAACAAGCTGGACCGCGACATTCGCGACCCGATCGAACTGCTCGACGAAATCGAAGCGGTCCTCAAGATCAAGGCTGCGCCGATTACCTGGCCAATTGGCTGCTACCGTGACTTCAAGGGTGTCTATCACCTGGCTGACGACTACATCATTGTTTACACCGCAGGCCACGGTCACGAACGCACCGACACCAAAATCATCCAGAATCTGGACTCCGACGAAGCCCGCGCCCACCTGGGTGACGAGTACGACCGCTTCGTAGAGCAACTGGAACTGGTGCAGGGCGCTTGCCACGAATTCAATCAGCAGGAGTTCATCGACGGCCAACTGACCCCGGTGTTCTTCGGGACGGCTTTGGGCAACTTCGGCGTCGATCACGTGCTTGATGCTGTGGTGAACTGGGCGCCGATGCCGCTGGCACGGGTTGCCAACGAGCGCACCGTCGAGCCGGAAGAAGAAAAATTCGCCGGTTTCGTGTTCAAGATTCAGGCGAACATGGACCCCAAGCACCGCGACCGTATTGCGTTCATGCGCATTTGCTCGGGGCGCTACGAGAAAGGCATGAAAATGCGCCACGTGCGCCTGGGCAAGGACGTGCGAATCGGCGACGCGCTGACCTTCTTCTCCTCGGAGCGTGAGCAACTCGAAGAAGCCTACGCTGGCGACATCATCGGCCTGCACAACCACGGCACCATCCAGATCGGCGACACCTTCACCGAAGGCGAAGCGCTGGGCTTCACGGGTATTCCGCACTTTGCCCCGGAGCTGTTCCGCCGCGTGCGTCTGAAAGACCCGCTCAAGTCCAAGCAACTGCGCCAGGGCCTGCAACAGCTCGCCGAAGAAGGCGCCACGCAGGTGTTCTTCCCGCAGCGCAGCAACGACATCATTCTCGGCGCCGTCGGTGTGCTGCAGTTCGACGTGGTCGCCAGCCGCCTGAAGGAGGAATACAAGGTCGAATGCGCCTACGAGCCGATCACCGTCTGGTCGGCCCGCTGGATCGACTGCGCTGACAAAAAGAAGCTTGAAGAGTTTGAGAACAAGGCCGTGGAAAACCTGGCAGTGGACGGCGGCGGTCACCTGACCTACCTCGCCCCTACCCGCGTGAACCTGGCGCTGATGGAAGAACGCTGGCCCGACGTGAAATTCAGCGCCACCCGCGAGCACCATTGACGGGCCGATGGCGCCGCGGTGTGACGCGGAGCGTCACGAACTGATAAGTGTCCGAGAGAACACCTATCGTGCCGATGCTCCGCGTCGGCATGCAGTTCTGGACGCTCCGCGTCCTGTCCCGAACCTGCGGCGCAGCGCAAATCTGTGACGCGGAGCGTCACCCACGGCATTCCCACGCTGGAGCGTGAGGAACGATGGACGTGTCCAAAAATACGCTCTGCGTCCGCTCCCGGTTGGTATCCACTGACCTGAATCAACCATTCAGCGCAAAATGAGAATTAATCTCAATAGTGCCTTGCTATTATACCGATAAGAATTATTCTCATCTAACCCGAACAGGAGATGAGACATGACTTATTTGATCGATGCATGGCTGGACCGACCACACCCTTACCTGAGAATTCTTCATCGCGAGACGGGGGAAGTGTGTGCCGTTCTGGAGGAAGAGGCATTGGAGGAGTTGCGCGATCAGGGCGATCTGGACGTGTGCAGCCTGAGTTCAAGCGAGCCGCTGGTGCTCAAGGAGCTGGTGAGAAACCTGTTTCTGTTCTGCTATGCGCGGGCGTTGCGCCCGATGGGTGAGTTGCACTGAGCATGAAGCATCAGCACAACCCCGCCGCTGAACGAGTCAGCACGATTCGTTCAGCGATTTTCTGTATCGAACGGGTGTCGATTACAGAACGTCCAGCAGTTCCACGTCGAACACCAGCACGCTGTGCGGTGCGATGCTGCCGACGCCCTGAGCGCCGTAAGCCAGTTCGCTCGGCACGTGCAGACGCCATTTGCTGCCGGCGTTCATCAATTGCAGTGCTTCGGTCCAGCCCGCGATCACGCCGCTGACCGGAAACTCGGCAGGTTCGCCACGATCGTAAGAGCTGTCGAAGACAGTGCCGTCGATCAGCGTGCCGTGATAGTGCACGCGCACCTGGTCTTCACGGGTTGGCTTGGCGCCATCACCGGAAGTCAGCGCTTCAAATTGAAGACCGGAAGCCAGTGTGGTCACGCCTTCGCGCTTGGCATTTTCAGCCAGGTAAGCCTTGCCGGCACCTGCAGCCTGTTCGGCCTTGGCGGCCGCTTCGGCCTGCATGATTTCACGGATGACCTTGAAGCTGGCGGACATTTCTTCCTGACCGACACGGCTTGGCTGACCGCCAAACGCATCGCGCAGGCCTGCCACGATGGCCTCCAGATTGACGCCCGGTGGCGGGTTGTCGCGCAACTGGTCGCCCAACTGACGGCCGATGCCGTAGCTGACGCGGGTTTCGTCGGTGGACAGATTGACTTCGGACATGACACTGCTCCGCTGAGGGGCACGCAGTCGATAATTGCGTAAAACCTGAACGGTCATCACGCTTTACCCCTGATGCGCCCCGAACCAAAAGGGCGAGCAGCCTAGCACAATTGAGCCAGCAGGCCCTATTGCAGCAGCCATTGGCCCCAGGTGGTCAGGACCATGACGAATGAAAGGAAATCGGCATGCGCATCTCGGAACGGTCATTGACCGGCATGCCGCACAACTCATCGTGCACCACGCAATGCACCAGATAAAACGGCACCACAGGCACATTCTTCAACAGTTCACGGGCATGCTCGACCGAACGAAGGTGCAAAGTGTTGCCGGCCGCATCCTTGAGCATCACCGAAGTGCCGTTCATGCGCACATCGAGCAGATAGATACCGCCTTCGATAGAGATCAGGTTCAGCTCTTCGACCCGACCGGCCTGGGCGTGGTCGGTAAATTCCTGGTAATTCATGGTCGAACCTCCTGCGCAACGTCTAATGCATCGGAACGGACGTTTTACAACACACTGCGGCGACACGCCAGAAACGAAACCATACTCCCTTTTTATTTATCCTTCACAGGCTCAGTGCTTGGTCAGCTTGTCCAGATAGCCCATCGCAAACGCGGAGATCACGAAGGTCATGTGGATGATCACGTACCACATCAGGTATTCAGGCTTGATGTTGGTGGCATCCATGAACACCCGTAGCAGATGGATGGAAGAAATCGCCACGATAGAAGCCGCAACTTTCATCTTCAGCGAAGACGAGTCCATGGTGCCCAGCCAGTTGAGCTTTTCCTTGTCCTCATCGATGTCCAGTTGCGACACGAAGTTCTCATAACCGGAAATCATCACCATCACCAGCAGGCCGCCCACCAGCGCCATGTCGATCAACGACAGCAGCACCAGAATCAGATCGGCTTCTGCCAGGGAAAAGATATTGGGGATGACGTGAAAGATTTCCTGGAAGAACTTGAGACACAAAGCCAACAGGCCCAGGGAAAGACCGAAATAGATCGGCGCAAGCAGCCAGCGCGATGCGTACATGGCATTCTCAAAAAAACGTTCCATTGGTACTCGCAAGGTGTTTTGAAAGGACGGGCGAGTATATCAGCGGTAACGCGCTGCTCTGGAACTGCGACAAAATATCGCACGGCCGGCGCACAAGGCACCGCCGAGGAGCTGGATGTTCAGGATCAAAAGAGTGATGAGCGCTGGCAAACCGCCCCGTCACCGCCGATTCGCCTCAGCTCGGCCTGCATGTGCAGCGACCAGATCGGCACATCGTCGAGGCATCGGTAGCCGTGCAACGAAAGGTTTTCGAGGATGCTCGTCAGCACCGACTGCGCTTCGGGCATGCCATTAAAGGGCCCCTGAGACTTGATTGCCGAAGGCTGCTCTTGAGCCATGCCCGCCGCAAACAGCACCAGCCACTGCCCATTGTCATGAGGAAGAGGCCGGATGACACATTCGATGCGGGTCATCAGCCCCATACATTCTCGGGTAAGGCAAAGGCTACGCTGCATGACGCGCTCCTGATCAGCGACAGTATTCATCCTTCTCATAAGCAGAATGCACGCCAACCCTCTGGCTGCTGCGGTCATGATCAAGACTAGAAGAAAACCCGCTCTACGCGAAACCGCCCTGATAAACGGAGTACCGGGCGGCATCAGCACCGCCCGGTTCAATGAGCACCGTTATCAGATTTTCAGCTCGGGTTGCAGTTGCGCAGGCTCCTTTTCCAGCTCTTCCTTGAGGTCTTCGTCGCTGAGCATTTCGGCGATATCACGCAAGCGCTCCACCACGCGCGCATTGACGCTGCCTTGCGGAAACTCGCCGTTCTCGTCAGGCGCACCGGCGGGCTCACCGACCAGCAGGCTCAAGGCCTCGTCAGCCTGACGCACTGCGTAGATGTGGAACTGCCCGTCACGCACGGCTTGAACCACGCGTTCATCAAGCATCAGGGTAGTGACGTTGGCATGCGGGATGATTGCGCCCTGCTCACCCGTCAGGCCACGCGCTTCGCAAAGGCGGAAGAAACCTTCGATCTTCTCGTTGACCCCGCCCACCGCCTGCACTTCACCGAACTGGTTGATGGAACCGGTAATCGCAAAACACTGCTTGAGCGGCGTGCGCGACAGCGCCGAGATCAACGTGCAGGCCTCGCCCAGCGACGCACTGTCGCCGTCCACGTAACCGTAGGACTGTTCAAGCGCGATACTGGCGGAGATCGCCAGCGGGAACTCTTGGGCGTAACGGCTACCCAGGTAACCGGTGAGGATCATCACGCCCTTGGAGTGGATCGGCTGGCCCAGATTGACTTCACGCTCGATATCGACGATGCCGCTGCCACCCGGATAGACCGTCGCGGAAATACGCGCCGGCACACCAAACGCCGAATCACCGACCTCCAGAACCGTCAGGCCGTTGCACTTGCCGACCGCTGCGCCGTCGGTATCGATGAGGATCACGCCGGCCATCATGTCATCGAGAATCCGCGCAGAAACCCTTCCGGTGCGCGTGGCCTTGGCCTTGAGCGCACGTTCGATGTGCCCGGCGTCGGTCTTGTCATCGTTGGCCAGTTGGCGGATAAAGTCGGCTTCGCTGACCAGTTGAAACAGGTCCCCGATGCGCGCCGACAAACGGCCCTGATGCTCGGCCAGTCGGGCACTGTAGGTCGCCAGACGTGCCACCGCATCGGCGGTCAGGGGCGCCATGCCCTCCTCAGAGGTACGGGTTTTCAGCAATTGCGCGAACTGCTCCAGCGTCTCGTCGACCATCGGGATTTCTTCGTCGAAATCGACCAGCACCCGGAACATCTCCTGAAAGTCAGGATCGAGGTCTTGCAGGGTGTAATACAGCGAACGGGAGCCAATGATGATGATCTTGACGTTCCACGGGATCACCTGCGGCGTCAGCGTCACGGTTGCCACACGGCCCAGTTCACCCAGCGGCGACTCCATTTTCAGCTTGCGTGATTGCAGGGTACGTTTGAGTGCATCCCAGACAAACGGCTCGCTGAGCATTTTTTCCGCTTCCAGAATCAGGAAGCCACCGTTGGCACGGTGCAGCGCGCCGGGGCGCAACTGGCGGTAGGTGGTGTACAGCGCGCCCTGATCGGTGCTGTATTCAATGCGCCCGAACAGGTTGTCGTACGTGGGATGCTGCTCGAACACCACCGGCGCGCCGCCGTCACGGGTGTTTCCGACCACCAGGCTCGGGCTGTACTGCTCTTCCAGCAACTTGCGCGCCTGGGCATCGGTCTTGGCGTCGTCGACCAGTTGCTCGACCAGCGTCTTGAGCAGGTACACCTGCATCGCTTGCAGGTACGCGCAGACAGCGGCGTTTTCGGCGTATTTTTCCGAAAGCGGCGCCAGCAACGGCTGCAAGGTCAGAGTAATGGTTTCTTCATTGAGTTGACGCAGCTGGTTATTGGACTCGCGTTTCCACTGCGGCAGGCTGGCCAGCTCTTCGTTAAGACGTTCCTCAAGGGAGGAAATATCTTCGTGAAAACGATCACGGTCGGCCTCGGGCAACTGCGAGAACTCGGCTTCGTCCAGCGCCTTGCCATCGGCCATCGGTGTGAACGCGATGTTGGAATTGTCGCGATACAGCGCAATGTCCTTTTCCAGCGACAGGCGCTCGATCACATCCAGTGCGCGGTCATAGCGCTGATTGAACGCACGGTCGATCGAGCTTTTCTTTTGCTGATAGGACGGGTGCTCGAACACTGCCGGGAAGGTCACCAGCAGGTTGTCGATCAAACCGCCGATATCGGCCATAAACTCATGGGCGGTGCCGGGCGGCAATTCCAGGGCTTTGGGCTCACGGGGCTCATCGAAATTATTGACGTACACCCAGTCCGAAGGCGCCTGCATGCGCTTGCCTTCGGCCTTGAGGTAGCGTTTGACGAACGAAAAGCGGCCAGTGCCGGGCTCGCCCATGACAAACACGTTGTAACCGGGGCGCGGCATGGCAACGCCAAACTGCAAGGCTTCTACGGCACGCTCCTGGCCAAGTACACCGCGAAAGGGTTCAAGCTCGTGGGTGGTCGCAAAGCTGAACTGCTCAGCGGAAAACGGACGGGTCAGCGCGTTTGGCGCCAGGCGTAGGTTGGCTGCGACAGAATCGGGCATCAGTAATCCTTACATCAGGCGGGGCAGATGTCGGCATTCTGGCGCTCGCCGCACGCGACTTGCAAGGCAGGAAAGCCCCGAAAAGCGCTCGTGGATGCAAAGCCTTCACCGTTGTGCGAAAAAAAATCTTTTTCCGGCAATAATCTGCAATAGATCGCGGAACCCTTGGAACCCGCCTACGCTCCAAATTGCGCAGGTGGTTGCTGGTTGGCCGTCTGCCTTGATGTGATTACTCAAGAAACTCGACCCTTGGCTGAACTAAAAAGAGAAAAAGCTATGAAACGGATTCTTCTTGGAACGCTCTTCGCCGCTGTATCCATCAACGCTATGGCTCAAGCTCCAGGTGGTCCCGACTGCGGTTGGGGCAACATGCTGTTTGAAGGCCAGCGCGGTACCCCAGCTCACTTCCTGGCATCAACCACCAACGGCACCTCGGGTAACGCCACGTTCGGCATGACCTCCGGCACCAACGGCTGCTCGACCAACAGCGCCCTCACCTACGGCGGTAAATCCTGGCTTGCCATGAACGGCATGATGGATGAACTCTCCAAGGACATGGCAATGGGTCAGGGCGAAGCACTGACTACTTACGCTGTGGTACTGGGCGTTGCACCTGAGGATCGCGAGCACTTCGCGGCCGTCACTCATGAACACTTCTCGCAGATTTTCAGCAAGGCCGACGCCACTGCTGAAGACGTTCACACCAACACCGTCAACGTTCTGAAAAACGATCCGACTCTGGCCAAGTACGCTACTCAGGCTTAAAGTCGTTCGCCCGCCCTTCCTTCGCGAAGGGCGGGACTCTCTTTCTTGACTAGTTGCCCTCTATGCTCAAACGTCTTGTAACGCTGGCGCTGTTTGTCTGTGCCCCCTTGTCTGCCGCGCCTCATGCCACCGCAGACCGTTTGCAGCAAATGGCCAACGAGCCATTCTGGATTTCACTGGGCCACTATGAAGCCGGCAAGCTGGGTGGCTGGCGCAGCTACGTCACAGACCCCAAATTCTTTCTCGCCGCCGACGGTGCGCATGACCCGAAGGCAGAGCTGAGCGCCACGCTGGAGGCGATTTACGCCCCCGTGACCAACGAGCAAACCCACGCCCAGTGCGTGTACCCGGCACGTACCCGCTGGCTGCGCGATCAGTTGCGCCTGACTGACCTGCCAACCCCGGACTGCAAGGAATTCAAGGCCTGGTACAAGGATGTGGCCCCGGACAGCACCGTGCTGATTTTTCCGGCGGCCTACCTCAACAGCCCGTCCTCAATGTTTGGCCATACGCTGTTGCGCATCGACCCGGCCAGCGCAAAAACCAACAACACCACACTGTTGAGCTATGCGATCAACTTCGGTGCCTACATCGAAGGCATGGACAACAGCATTCTGTACGCCTGGAAAGGCCTGGCGGGCGGCTATCCGGGGCTGTTTGCACTGGTGCCCTACCAGGAAAAGCTCTCGGAATACCGCAGCCTGGAAAACCGTGACCTGTGGGAGTACCGGCTGAACCTGACCGCAGAAGAAACCGGGCGCATGGTCGAGCACGTCTGGGAATTGAAACAGATCCGTTTCAGCTACTTTTTCTTTGATGAAAACTGCTCCTATCGCCTGCTGGAATTGTTGCAGGTCGCCCGACCGGGGCTGCACCTGACCGAACAGTTCGGCCTGACCGCAATCCCCACCGACACCGTAAAAGCCATCAAGGCCGCAGGGTTGGTGGAAAAGATCGACTATCGACCGTCCCGCGAGCGTGAATTGCTCAGCCGTGCAGCGCCCCTCGATGCCGACGAGCAGCAGTGGGTATTAAAAGTCAGCGCCGATCAGAAGCACTTGCAGGACAGCCAGTATCTGGCCCAGCCAAAAGAGCGCCGCGCGCTGATTCAGGATGCGGCCTATCGCCTTGAACGTTATCGCGCCAACGGCCTTGAACGCGACACGCAGCGCTCGCAACGCAGCTTCGAGCTGTTGCAGGCCATCAACCAGAACCCTCCGCCACAACTGGATATACCGCGCCCCGGCTTGCCGGAAGAAGGCCATGAGTCACGCACCTGGCAGTTGGGCGCGGGCACCCGCGGCGACAAGGCCTTCGCCGAATACGGCCTGCGCATGGCCTATCACGACCTGAACGACAACGCCTATGGCTTCCCGCTGGGCGCACAGATCGAGATTCTGCAGCTCAAGGTGCGGCAATACGAAGGCAACGATTGGCAAGTGCAGCAATTGGATCTGGCCACCATTCGTTCGCTAACGCCGCGTACCGAACTGCTGAAACCCTGGTCATGGCAAGTCACTGGCGGGCTGGAGCGTGTGTTAGGCAAGCATGGCGACGAAAACCTCGTCAGCCATGTGAACGGTGGCGGTGGCGGAACCTGGCAACTGGGTGACGAAGTGCTGGGCTTCGCGCTGGGCACGGTGCGTGTCGAGCACAACAATGATTTTGCCGAGTTCATTTCCCCTGCCGCTGGCTTCAACACAGGCGTGCTGTGGCGCAACCCGCTGGGCAACCTGAGCCTGGAAGCCAAAGGCGACTACTTCACCAACGGCGAAGTGCGTCGCAGTGTCAGCCTCAATCAGCAGTGGGAGCTGTCGCGCAACCTGGGCCTGCGCCTGAGCGCCCAACGCGAATTCAGCCAGATGAGCTCGCCACAGAATGAAGTGATGCTTGAGGTGAAGTGGTATCACTACTGATCGGGTAAAAAAATGAATGGCATCGCGCAAAGGACTGCGCAGGATCCTCTGCCAGCCGTTTAAGGCCCTTCTCCATGGTTTGCACAGCCAGTTGCTCGCCACCCAGTGAGTCGGCCAATCGGGGATGGGCACCTTCGCGTTTCAGTGAAGGCCTGAACATTTCGTCGGCTGGCGCGCCCTCGTCAAAACGCTCCAGGTCCAGCGCCAGTGCCTGATTGAACAGCACGTTACTCAGTCGTGTCAGCGCCGGCTGGCGGTGATCAACCGACAAGCCATGCACACTGGCGGCGACAGAATAATTGCCCGGCAATAGCTCATACGAAACGGCTGTTGCTGAATGAAGCGCAGTCTTGTTGGGTGCAAAACATCCCGTCAGGTGCCTGGCAATGGTACTTAGAACGCCCTTCGACGAGCTTCCCGTCGCAGAGGCGAACAACGCATAGGCTTGAGTTCCAGCGCCAGACTTTTTCACGAAGGCCTCTCCGGCTAAAGCGCCACGGCATCTGGCCGTCGGGCTGTGTGGGCGGGCATTGGCGGGCGTCCGAATTCACTGCGGAAGGTTTCGATGACCTGCTTGATCTGCTCGGCAAGTGCCTGAGTGCTTTCAAGCGCGCGGGACAAATTGTCTGTGCCGTGCCCAGTGAGGTCGTGCGTGTAACGCAGGCACAAGGTATTTTGCTCGATATCCAGCGCGATACTGGCGCCCAGAGTGTGGGCTGGCGACAAGTTCAAATGCAGCGCAAGCGCCAGCAGCCGCCCGTCCTGTTCAGGATCGATGTAGCTCAGGGTGCTGATGACAAAAAGCGCATCCCCGCCAGCAGCGGGCACCAACAGGCTGGTGTGACCGTTTTTCCCGTGCCACAGCAAATACCCTTCATCCCGAAGGGATTGCAAATCTGCGGCGTCGTATCCAAGCCGTTTCAGGCTGTGTTCTAGCAGTCCGGTTGCGAACGCGATCATGGCATAAGTACCTTGCAGTGAGTCCTGTCACTGAGTGGCGCTGGACGCGCAGGGGTTCCGGGCAACTAAGCCAATAACGCTATTATTGTGATATCACCTTTTCCCCGCGTCGTTTTTTACAAATAACTCACCTATACGCTTATAGATTCCACTCATCAGTAGAGACAATCACCATGACGCTTTATTGGCTGTTGTTGTCGCTGGATCAGCGGTCGCCCGAGTCAGTGCAGCATTCCACCCCACACACGCCATCAGATCGACGCACGCACTGAAAACGCCGCTGCCTTTCCGGTTACTTTCGTGCGGACGCGAAGGTGACTGGACGATCTCCGCCCAGCCCTTGATTTCCCCATGAGCCATGACGAAAGTATGGGCCAATGTACCGACCAATGACTGCATCGTGATTTTTGCTGCTGGATGACCTGAGATATGTTCAACAACCACCTTTTCAATGCGGCTGTTGAGCTGCAATCCAGAAGCTTCTGTTTTAGGACTTCCAACCCGTGCTGGGGTGATACGACACCCGTTCATGCACGAGCGGCGGCAAAACACCAGCCACAGCTCTCATTGCGTCTAACTCCCGTCAGCGTTGTCCTGAACTTCTTTCAAATCCACATGCCAAGTACTGTGCATTTTCTTGAGCCCCACGACCTCGAAAGGAGTTTGAGGCGGGATAATCGCCTCTTTCTCGTAGGCGTTCATGGCGAACGGGCTTACATTGACCGCAGAGGTTGATTGAAGGTGCAGTGTCACGCTTGAGGTCAAACTGTTCGCAATTACCGAATCGGTCGATGTACTCATGAACGCTTCATCACGGTACGGCCGACCGGAATTGAAACGCTTCATGACCTCTTCATCAGACATGGTTTTTTCGATGCCTCGGTGAAGCGGGACAGCTACTTGATACTCGGGATCGCGGGCAAGCTTGGCGAGACCACTCTTCAGGGCCTCTACAATCGGAGGTACATCATCCTAGTGTTGATACCGAAGATGATGATTGATAGGTCTGTAGAGGCAAGTTGTGTAGAGGTGAACGGCGAGAAACTCATCATCACTAAAACGCGCAGCCTTTGGGTTTGAATCCTTCTTCGTGAGCGCTCGACCAATCATGGCATCGGCGGAGTCAATGCCCGAGAACATTCCTCCCGAAAGACCTTGAAGCCGCAAACGCTCGCGTTCGATCATTGAGGAAAGCGCCTGCTTCATGGGCGTATCTGACAGGCGTGGCGAGGGTGCTCTCGGCTGGCGTGTGCGGCTCGTCCCCTGAATGTTGCTGGAGTAATTCTGACTGAGCGTCTGCGCATGACTGGCGGACAGTTGTTGGCTGCTTGACGCATGGGAACCAAGGCACGGCGAAAAACAGCCGCCCAACTGTTTGAAAAAAGAAGGCGCAGGTGCTTTTCCAGTGGCCTTCGAAGTATCACTTTGAGGCGACGAGTAGGCGCTGCCATGAGCGCCCAGGGAAGGGTTAATATTCATAGGTGTTTCCTGTGACGGACGATAAAGAGATCAAGATGAAGAACGAGTCTTCTCGATTTCCTGCAACTTTATGTGCCAGCGACCAGCGTCAGTCTTTGCTTTGTCGGGGCCCCGGAAAGAGGGGCTTATAGGGAACAGCCCCTCGTGCTCATCACTAAGCCGCGTCAGCGACGCCTGACCATGTCGAATAGTTGCCGAGTATTAAAGGCACTGCGATATCACTTTTTCCATGCGCCGTTTTTAAAGTAACTCACCTATACGCTTCTAGACGCCTCTGATAATAAGAGGGAATCACCATGAAGTTCTATTGGCTGTCGTTGTCGCTGGCTGTTGTGCTGGCGGGTTGTCAGCCTACCCGATCAGCGGCTGAATGCTCGACTGGCTCGTCGGTCGCACGCGCTACGATGTGCTGCTGAGCTGCATTGTCAACACTGAAGCCGCGCCCCATGATGACGTGACTGAAAGGCTCGGTGTATAGCTTATCGTCCCACTGCTCATCCAGACCGTGGGGAGCAATACCCAGATTGACCTCCAGCATCGAGTGGTGGTCGTCCTGACCGAAATAACCGTAGCACGCATAGCGGACCAGCTCTTTGAATGCTTGCTCACTATCAAGCCCCAAGTCACGCAGGCAGCCGGGTGAAATAAAGCGTGCTACCGCCATGAAGCGCGACGCGGTACCGGATGGACCTGCGATCACTGGCTTACCCGATGCACTGGCCAGCCGGGCAAAATCGCTGCCTGGCTTCACCTTCCATACGCTGCTGCCATGACCTCTTAGAACTTGCAGATCATTATTCGCTGGGGACGATATGCCGAAACCCACTCTTGCCTGATTCGACGGATGATTAACCGGATTATGGCGATGAAAAGCCAACTCCCGTGCGCTGATCTGTGCCGAGCCGAGGTTTGAAGCAGACTCAAATGCCGCCTTGCCAATCTGTTCACGAGATTCACTGGCGCGGGCTGCCCAGCCGGACATTGCGTACAGATTTCCATCCGTGGTCTTCAGATAGTCCAGATCCACCAAGCCTTCCAGCTTGCGTTGCAAGGCAGGATCGGTCATCGAACGCTCGAGTATCCGCTTGAAGTTGTCACTCAACATAAGGTTAGTGAACAACGTGCCTTTTTCACGCAGTGTGCCAACCCGGCAGGTAGCCCGAATCGTTGCAGCATTCCAACCCACACAGCCCATTACATCGAAACGCGGACTCAGCACACCAGTGCCCTTACGGTTGCTGTCATGGGGACGCGAAGCAGCCTGGACGATTTCCGCCCAGCCCTTGATTTCACCTTGAGCCTTTACGAAAACACCTGTCAATGCCTCTACCAACGCACTCATTACCACCTTCGCCGCCGGGTGGTCAGCAATGTGTTCGATGACTGCCTTTTCGATACTGCTGTTGCGCTGGATATCACTGGGAACCGGCCTGGATATCTGCGCCGCAGTATCCACCCTCGTAAACGCGATGCCATACGTACCAGGTATCGAGTTATCGCTGACTGTTTTGATCATATGAGTCACTCGTCTGAATTATCTGCTATCTCGTTCAAATCGACGTGCCACTTATCGTCCTGCTTGCGCAGACCGGTTACTTTGAAAGGCGTCAGGGGCGAGATAAGCGCTTCGTCCTCGTATGGATTTTTCGAAAAGGGGCCTATATTGACAGCTGATGAGGACCGCAGGTGCAACGTAACGTCGGAGGTAAACTCTTCTGAAACCTGCATATGAGTTGATGTGCTCATGAACGCTTCATCACGATAGGTCTTACCCGGTTTGAAACGACTCATGACCTCGCCATCACTCATCTTTTGCTTGATGCCTCTATGAAGCTGGCTAGACACTTGATAATCAGGGTCTTGAGCAAGCTTTGCCAAACCACTTTTCAGTGCCTCGACAACCGGTGCAACATCATTGTTCGGGGCATACCGCAGATGATGATTGATCGGCCTATAAAGACAGCTCGTATAGAGATGAATCGCAAGAAATTCGTCGTCTGAAAAGCGCTCGCCAAACGGGTGGCCGTCTTTTTCATCAAGCGCTTTTTTGATCATACTGTCTGGACGTTCTATATCCGAGGCCAATGACTTGGGTTGACTTTTAAGCCGTTTTCGCTCCTGTACGATCATTGAAGAAAGCGCCTGCTTCATAGGTGTGTCAGACAACCTGGGCGACGGTCCTTTTGGGGGCGTCGTGCGCAACTTTCCTTTAATATTGCTGGAATAGGTGTGGCTCAATACCTGCTCATGAGCGGGAGAAAGTATGGCCCCAGTAGAGCTGCTACCCAGGCAGGGTGAAAAACAGCCGCCGAGCTGTTTGAGAAAGGATCCAGAGGGACCTTTCGATGCCGTCGATGCTGTGGATTGAGCTGAAGGGTAGCTGCTACCGTGGGCACCCGATACAGGACTGATATTCATACACAGCGTCTCTTATAGTCCGGAAGATTCGTCGCTCTCGTCGATTTCCTTGAGCTTTATATGCCACCTTCCCGAGTCTGTCCTGCTCTTGTCCGCCACCAGAAAGGGAGTATCAGGCGCAAAAATCCCTTCCTCTTCAGCACTCGACAGCGAAACTTGCCTGACGCGTACTGCAGAACGGCTCTCAATCTCCAATAATGGACTGCGTTGATACACAGGTGCTGATGCCTTGCCTTGGAACTCTTGACCGTGTGCCTTGTAAACGTTGCATTGACCGTCGACAGATCAGGCGTGGCGCTGACAAACGTCTTGTCGCGGTATACCTCCCCAAGTTTGAAGTTCTTATGTATGAACTTGTCATCCACCACTTTGTTGATGCCGCGATAAAGTGTCTCTTTAACGACATTATCAGGATGCTCTGCCAAGCGTTTCAAGCCTTTATTCATGGCCTCCACCACCACTTTCATGTCCTCGGACGGCTTACCATCGCGAAGCTGATGATTGACAGCCCTGTAAAACGGCGTTGTGTACATGCGCAAAGCGAGGTACTCGTCGTCATCAAGGTGACCAAGGGAAACTCTGAAAAAGGTTTCCTGATTTGGCAAAATACCCCAACACCTTTCACCGAGCTTCCCTGATGAAACAGATGACCTTCGCCGATGCCGAGTACGCGGGTAAACGTAAGCATACCCGCCGCGAGCGCTTTCTCATCGAGATGGATCAGGTTGTGCCCTGGAAAGGCTTGATTGCCCTTATCGAACCACATTATCCAAAGGGCGAAGGTGGCCGTCCGGCTTATCCGCTGATGGCGATGCTGCGTATTCACCTGATGCAGAACTGGTTTGGTTACAGCGATCCGGCGATGGAGGAAGCACTTTACGAGACAACGATCCTGCGCCAGTTCGCAGGGTTGAGTCTGGATCGAATCGCCGATGAAACCACGATTCTCAACTTCCGGCGTCTGTTGGAAAAGCATGAGTTGGCAGGCGGGATTTTGCAGGTCATCAATGGCTATCTGGGTGATCGAGGTTTGATGCTGCGCCAAGGTACGGTGGTCGATGCGACGATCATTCATGCGCCGAGCTCGACCAAGAACAAGGACGGCAAACGCGATCCCGAAATGCATCAGACGAAGAAAGGAAACCAGTATTTCTTCGGCATGAAAGCGCATATCGGCGTCGATGCCGAGTCGGGTTTAGTCCATAGCCTGGTGGGTACTGCGGCGAATGTGGCGGACGTGACTCAGGTTGATCAATTGCTACATGGTGAGGAAACCTATGTCAGCGGTGATGCGGGCTACACCGGCGTGGACAAGCGTGCGGAGCATCAGGATCGTCAGATGATCTGGTCAATTGCGGCCCGCCCAAGCCGTTATAAAAAGCATGGCGAGAAAAGTTTGATCGCACGGGTCTATCGCAAAATCGAGTTCACGAAAGCCCAGTTACGGGCGAAGGTTGAACATCCGTTTCGCGTGATCAAGCGCCAGTTTGGTTATACGAAAGTCCGGTTTCGCGGGCTGGCTAAAAACACCGCGCAACAGGCTACTCTGTTTGCCTTGTCGAACCTTTGGATGGTGCGAAAACGGCTGCTGGCGATGGGAGAGGTGCGCCTGTAATGCGGAAAAACGCCTTGGAAAGGTGCTGTTTGAAGGAAAATCGATGAGTTAAGAGCGGAAAACGTCTAATTATCTGATCGGGCGAGCTTTTTTTGAACCTCAGGCCATGAGAGCGTCAAAAATCGATGCCTACTTCAGACCTTCCCAAGCTCTGGATTTTTATCCTTACGCTGCAATGAGCGGTCAAAAGACTCGGTCGCCGATGAACCGTAGCCAAAGCGATCAAGCTCTCGGGCCAGTGCTCGTTTCAGAGGTGTGTTGTTAAGGCGTGTTTGCGGTCCGTTGCTGTAATCGTCCCGTACCGGTGCCTTGCCTTTGGAGCCGCTGCTGGATGACGCGTAATGCCCGAGCGCCGAATGACCAGAAGTGTTGCCAGAAACGAGCATCCCCTTGAAATGCTTGGCCAAACCACTCAGCAGCCCTTTTGAAGAGGACTTCTGCGCGGAATTCGTTGAAGTGTGTGCAGGCGATGTGGAGCCGGATATTTTCATACCAATCTCTTTTTATCGCATCAGAGCACTGGATTGCCGGGACAAAGACGTTTGCCCGGACGGACGCCCTTGGTCACGCCTGAAGGTTTCGATCACCTGCCTGACCTGTTCGGCCAGCGCCTGGGCGTTTTCGAGCGCAAGCAACAGGGTATCAGCCCCGCTCCCGCCAAGGTCATGGGTGTAGCGCAGGCATAACGTGTTTTGCTCGACATCGAGGGCTATGCAGGCGCTCATCGTATGGACAGGGGACAGGTTAAGGTGCAATGCAAGCGCCAGCAGACGTCCGTCATGCTCGGGGTCGATGTAGCTCAACGTGTTGATAACGAAAAGTGCATCCAGATCGGCCGAGGGCACCAGCAAGCTGGTCTGGTCGTTTTTCCCTTTCCACAGCAAGTACCCTTCTTCGCGCAGGGCCTGCAAAGCGGCGGCATCGTATCCCAGCTTTTTCAGGCTGTATTCAAGCTGACCGGTTGCGAACGCATTCATGACATTAATACCTAGCAATAAGACCTGTCCATTGAGTGGTAAAAAGCCTCGTCCGGTTCCAAATCAATGCTTCAAGCTACCGTGGCATTCGACGGGAGAAAAAAGCCACTATCGTGATATCACACATTCCCTACGTCGCTTTTACAAATAACCAACACATTTGCTTCTAGACTCCTCTCATAAGTAGAGGGAATCACCATGAAGCGTTATTGGCTGTCGTTGTCGCTGGCCATTGTGCTGGCGGGTTGTCAGTCCGCCCGCGAGCAGATGCTGGCCGAGGGTTACCCACCGGGTTTTGCCGATGGTTATCAGGACGGCTGTAGCAGTGGCCGCGATGCAGCAGGCGCCAGCACCGGCCAATTCAGGAAAAACGTGCCCCGCTACTTGAAAGACAAGCTGTACGCCGAAGGCTGGACCGACGGTTTCCGGCAGTGCCAGGCGTCGCAGAACAACCGTGACCGCCTCGACCCCGGCCAGGTTTTCAACGACCGCGACCGGGACTGGGAGCGGGAAAAAACCCGCAGTGCAGCCAAGGCCTATCGCCCGAACTGACGCTCAGCCAGGCTTGAAGATCGACGAAACCAATGCCCTCCTCGTGTGGCCCAATACCCATTAGGGAGGACATTTCATGAGTCGCGCATTCGTAAACGAAGACAACGCCGCCGCAGAGGCAGAACAACCGGTAGAGCGGCTGGTCAGTGCACAGACCAATTACGTGACGGCGCACGGCCTGAGGTTACTCAAAGAGCATGTCAGCAGCCTTCAGGCCCAGCACAGCGCGCAAAGTGCGCTGGGTGAAGCCTCTGACAAACAACGCCTCGCCGACCTGGAGCGTGACCTGCGTTACTTCAACCAGCGCCTGCAAAGCGCGCAGGTAGTTGCGCCGGCCCTGTCGACCGAGAAGGTGCAGATTGGCAGCTGGATCACGTTTGCGGACGAAGACGACAACCATCAGCGTGTGCAGTTGGTTGGTGAAGATCAGGCCGATGCGGCCAAGGGGCTGATCAACTGGGGTTCACCACTGGGCCGCGCCTTGATCGGCGCGCAGAAAGGCGACGAGGTGACATGGCAGCGCCCCGCGGGAGATTTGTCGATTGAAGTGCTGCTGATCGAAGCCGATCATTAAGGCCGGCGACGGCAGCGCCGCTCCCGAAAGGGAACAGCGCTGCCGGGGCTGATCAGGCCAGTTTCTTGTGACGTACGCGGTGTGGCTGGGCAGCAGCGTCGCCAAGACGCTTCTTGCGATCCGCTTCATACTCGGTGTAGTTGCCCTCGAAGAAGATCGCTTGCGAATCATCTTCGTACGCCAGAATGTGCGTGGCCACGCGGTCAAGGAACCACCGATCGTGGGAGATCACAATGGCGGCGCCCGGGAAGTCCAGCAGCGCTTCCTCCAGCGAACGCAGGGTTTCAACGTCGAGGTCGTTGGACGGTTCGTCGAGCAGCAGCACGTTGCCGCCCTCTTTAAGGGTCAACGCCAAGTGCAGACGACCGCGCTCACCACCGGACAGGTCCTTGACGAACTTCTGCTGATCGCCACCCTTGAAGTTGAAACGGCCCACGTAGGTGCGCGACGGGATTTCATAGTTGCCGATACGGATCACGTCGGAACCATCGGAAACCGCCTGGAACACCGACTTGCTGCCGTCCAGGTCATCACGGCTCTGGTCGACACAGGCCAGTTGCACCGTTTCGCCAACTTCGATGCTGCCCGAATCCGGTTGTTCCTTGCCCATCAGCATGCGGAACAGGGTCGATTTACCGGCACCGTTACCGCCGATCACGCCAACGATGGCGCCTTTGGGCATGGAGAACGACAGGTTGTCGATCAACACACGGTCGCCGTAACCCTTGGTGACGTTCTTGAACTCGATGACCTTGTCGCCCAGACGCGGACCGGCCGGGATGTAGATCTCGTTGGTCTCACTGCGCTTCTGGAATTCCTGCGACTGCATTTCTTCAAAGCGTTGCAGACGCGCCTTGGATTTGGACTGACGTGCCTTGGCGCCCTTGCGGACCCATTCCAGCTCGTCTTTCATGGCCTTTTCATGGGCTGTCTGCTGCTTTGATTCCTGAGCCAGACGGTCAGATTTCGCTTCCAGCCAGCCAGAATAGTTGCCTTCATAAGGAATGCCCGCGCCGCGGTCGAGTTCCAGAATCCAGCCCGCCACGTTATCCAGGAAGTAACGGTCGTGCGTGATCGCAACCACGGTGCCCGGGAAATCGTGCAGGAAATGCTCCAGCCAGGCGACGGAATCGGCGTCCAGGTGGTTGGTCGGTTCGTCGAGCAGCAGCATGTCGGGGGCGGACAACAGCAGACGGCACAGCGCGACACGGCGCTTTTCACCGCCGGACAGTACCGAAACCTTCGCATCCCAGGCAGGCAAACGCAGCGCATCGGCAGCGACTTCGAGTTGACGCTCCAGGTTATGACCGTCGCTGGCTTGCAGGATCGACTCAAGCTTGGCCTGCTCGGCCGCCAGCTTGTCGAAATCAGCGTCCGGCTCGGCATATTCAGCGTAAACCTGATCAAGACGCGCCTGGGCGTCCTTGATGACGCTGACCGCCTCTTCAACCACTTCACGAACCGTCTTTTCCGGATCAAGTTGTGGCTCTTGCGGCAGATACCCCACGTTCAGTTCCGGCATCGGGCGCGCTTCGCCATCAAATTCGGTATCGACGCCGGCCATGATCTTCAACAGCGTTGACTTACCCGAACCGTTGAGGCCCAGCACGCCAATCTTGGCGCCGGGGAAGAAAGAAAGAGAGATGTTTTTCAGGATTTCACGCTTCGGCGGCACAACTTTGCTCAGCCGATGCATGGTGTAGACGTAAGAGCCTGTTTTGCCTGTTTTGTCACTTTTTGACATGGTTTGATTCGCCTTTAATCCTGTGTTTTCAGCGGTTTAATGGTAGCGAAAATGCATAAATTCTGGAAAGCAAAATGTTAGGTTTTGCATTGACCTTACTCTGTCCCTGACTATAGTTAGAAAAGTTATGTTTTATGAGGGAGCAATATGGATTTCCAGGTCATAGAGCAGATTGTGAATGGTGCTCGTAGAAAGCTTCTGGTGCAAGACTGCATCCCGGTCTACTACCCCAATCTTTACATCACCATGGAGCGCTCCGGCAGAGCACTGGAAACAACAAAGAAGTATCTTGAGCATCTTATTGTGCTTGAGCAGTTTCTGTCCTTTTCTTCCATTGATCTGATTTCTCGCCTCGAACAGCGCCCTCACAGCCAATACCTGACAGACAGTGAGCTTTCTAGATTTGTGTCGGACGCGGGGTTTCGCAAGGAAACCTTGGCCATGAAGTATGCAGGGATGCGTTTGCATCCGACTGCCTACAAAACCGTTGGCAAAGTCCATGCGCAGCAGCGAATCGAGGCGGTACGCGACTATGTCGCCTTCCTCTATGACAAATTAGGTGATCACTTAACGCGATATGAGGCGGGTGACGATCTGAAGAAGCGCATCAACCGCAAGATCAAAGCGGCCAGCCCTGCGTGGAAAAATACGCGAGTCGATGAGATGAAGGGGCTGACAAGCCAGGAGCGAACTCGACTGCTGAAAATCATGCATCCGGATAGCGCCGAGAACCCCTTTCCAGATAAAGCCATCAGGCTGCGTAACTACATCATTTTGCTGTTGGGTCTCGACATGGGGCTGCGACGCTCCGAGATGCTGCTGATCAAGACCAGCGATATTCACTGGCACAGTCGTCAACTAGCGGTGGTCAACCTGGAGGATGAGAGCCTCGATCCACGAACCATGGCCCCGCAATTCAAAACCCACGAGCGGATGCTGGTGATGACCGATGACCTGTATGACGCGATCACTGACTACGAATCGAATTATCGCCACAGAAAGCCCCGTATCGGCACATCGCAAGCGAGAAAGCATCCGTTTTTGCTGGTGGCACACAAGCGAAATGAGGGTGGCCCTCTGACCATCAAAGCAATCGATGCCGTTCTATCCAGGGTTCGAGAAATAGCGCCGGAACTGGCTCATGTGCACCCACATATTCTGAGACATGACGCGGTCTACACGATGTTGGAAAGCATGTGTGAGGAACTGGCAGCGCTCACGCCAGAGGATCGCACCACCCAAGTTCAAAAGACCCTCACATGGATGTTCGGCTGGAGTCCCGGATCGGACATGCCAGGCCGCTACGGCGCGAAATTCTGGAAGGAAGAGGCAGACGAAGCGATACAGAAACGGGCCGAGCGGTTTAAGGCCATCCGTCAGAAGGCCGGCACGACACTAGGAGGTTCAGAGTGAACATTGCCGTCGATGCACTTCAGGCACCCACGAAGACCACGCTAGATGCATGGCTGAACACGCCGCGCCTGGCGAAATGTGGGAAGGTATTCACACCCGCCGAACCGATGTGGAAACCGGATAAATCGGCTAATCGATCAGTCAACTGGGAAGCGGCCATTGGCTGCGTCTCGCCGGATTGGCAGCCATGGTTGCACGCCACCCTGGCGTACCGAATGGCCGATATGGCAGCAAGCACGGTTGCTCACGCCGCCAGTGGGTTGTCGCGTGCTGCTCAGGCCGGGATTGACCCGCTCAACGAGGATCACCTGATCGCTCTGCGGGAGCGCTTGAACGAAGGTGAGTTTAGTACCATTGCCGCTTTAATGGCGTTTTGGCACGACTGCGAATCTCTCGAACAGCGCCCGTCGCAACCCCTAATCGGTGCCTACCAAGCACTGCCCAGGAAAAAGCGTTCCAGAAACGATGTGATCCTCAGCCTAGACCCCGAACAAGGCCCGTTCACGCAGGTGGAGCAGGACGCGCTGCATCAATGGATACATCAGCAGTTTTGTCACGCTCAGTTAGATCCCGAGCAGTATCTTTACCTGCGTTTGTTGATGATTTATGGGCAACGTGGCGCTCAGGTGAGAATGATGGTTTTTGGTGATTTCACCAAGAGCGATCAGGGCTGCAAGGTCAGGTTTCACAGGGCAAAGCAAAAAGGCGACGAGGCGGGTTGGCGAGCAAAGTCCGAAACATTCACTCTGGATGAGGATTTCTTCAACACCGTGCAGGCTTACAAGGCAATGGTTCTGGCGCAACTCTGGCAAGCGTATCCAGACGGTGCCGACTGGAATGTAGCCATTGAGAATGTGCCCCTCTTTCGCCGGAAGCTTGAGGATAAAGCAGAATTTTGGGAGCGGCTGACTCCCCCTGTTTTGCTCGATAGCCCCCATCAAAAAAGCCTCGAAGACGCGCCGCAGCCGACCTTTCATGTCGGACCAGGCACGCTCAGGTCATGGCTTGCTCGCATCGAGCGGATGGAGGGCTTTCCGATTTCGCCTCGCACCCATCAGCCGCTGAAAATGACGCGGGGGCACCGGTTCAGGCACACCCTAGGCACGGACCTTTCCAATGCAGGGCTGGATGAGTGGACGATGGCCCGCGCATTTATGCACATCGATACTCAGACAGTGCGAAAGTACCGACAGGTGTCGGCGGAGTTAATGGCGTTGGTGGACGCGAAGATGAGCGACCACCTGGCCCTGGTTGTGAATGCGTTTACCGGAATCATCGTCACAGATCGCGCCTCAGCGAAAAACGGAGATCGAGCGGATCGACAAATCGAGGATGTGGCAGTATGCGGTGCCACTGCCGCCTGCCATCTAGATGCGCCGTTTACCTGTTACGCATGCGCAAAATTCCAACCCCTTCTGTACGCCAATCACCGTGAGGTCCTTGAGCGATTGGAACGTCGTCGGGCCCAAACCATTGACACAGATAAAACGACCGGTGTGCTCTGGGATCGGGCCATCCTGGCTTGTCGGAAGGTCATTTTGGATTGTGAGGCCATGCGCCGATCATCGGACTCAAGGAGAACAGAGGAATGACCGATGCGCTTGATTCTGAACCGACAAATAACATTGCTGATTTTAAGCCCATGAGCCAACTGGCTGCAGAGGCTCACCTCGCGGCGTTTATTGAATGGGCAAAAGATACCCTGCCCAAAGGCATTCCCAATCGAGTGAACGAGAGTATCCGCTGGGAAGACAGCAGTTGGCATCCGCATGGCCTCACAAGCTGTAGCTTCACAGCGTTAGGATCGACCAAAGATGCCCCAAAGGCGATGCAGGCACCCTTCACTGAGTTTGCCAAAGCCATAATGGTGTACCGAAGGGTTTATTTGCAGAAAAAGACGCTGCATGACTGGGTGAACGCCCTGAAGGCGCTGGAAGTCGCCCTCTACGAGGTGAAAAGCACGCGGGATGTGACGCGGGTATCCGCCGCTGTCTGTAATAAAGCGTGTTACCGCATGGAACTTCACTGGACAAAAGGCAATAGCGCATACATTCACAGTAAGTCACTTGAAGCCATCATCACCCTGATGCGGGACAAAAAACTTCTTAGGTCAGATTTCCGATGGACCTCTCCGCTGACGCCGAGGCAGCGTGGCACGCTCAAGCAGCAAAAAACAGATCGAGAACAGAAGCTGCCCGCCCCTGAAGCGATCAAAGCCCTCGGGGAAGTGTTCAATAACGATTTGACCAGGCCCCTCGATATCGTGATGACATCCGCCTGTGCGCTGTTGCTGAGCGCACCCAGTCGCGTGGGTGAATTGGCGGATGTTGAATTGAAGTGCTTGGTATTCAAAGAGGATACCCAAGGCAATCGGCGCATGTTCCTGCGCTGGTATGCAGAAAAGATAAACCAGGTGACGCTGAAGCCCGTCGTTAAACCTGAGATGGAGGCGGTCGTAGAGCGGGTCATCACGTTACTGAAACCGGTCACCGATGAGGCGCGGGCTTACGCCGGCTGGCTGGAAGACCATCCCGATGAGTTTCCGCCCCATGAAAGACTGCCATCCAAGGGACCTGATGAACCGCTCACCTACGCCGAAGCCTGTGCCGCGCTGAAACTCACCGTTCATGAAGGCTACAGCCCGCGAAGCGTATTCAATGCCAAGTTTCTGAAACGCATGGAGAAGCTAAAAGCGCCCAGCCCCGCCGCCCGAAACCTATTGGCCGAGATCCGTGGCGGGTGGGATTCCAGCGCAGGAAAGCGCAAATATGTTAAAGGCAAGCATGGAGTCTGGGGTTATGAGTTTGACGATCGGAGTGTGATCACGCTGCGCAAGCTCAATGTGCTGTTGCGGGAGAAGTATCTTCCAAAGAATTTTCCATACACCACGCCGTACACGGATGGCAAAGCTCGGGTGAAGTACCGTGATGCCTTGTTTACCGTGCGCACTGGAGCAATGGCTGAAGGCTCAGGTAACACCGTTGCGACACACGGGTTTGGCGTCGAGATCGCAGCGGACACCAGCCGAATGAATACGCAATTAGGCAGTTTGAACCGCCCTGCAATGAAAAGCCTGTTCGAGCGTTGGGGCTATCCCGGGGTCAAGGTCAGCACGCACGCGTTTCGGCACGAATTGAACACGGCAATGCACCAGGCCGGTCTGTCGCAGCTCCTAATTGACGCCTTCTCCGGACGCACGACGATGGGGTCAGTCTATAACCATGAGACCATCGAGGATCGCACCCAAAGGGTTGCGGCTTACCACCCCAAAACGAAGCACAGCACCGCTGCTCAGCGCCTGGACAAGATCAAAACCAATCAGCCGCTGAACCTGGTTGAGGTGAGGGAACTGCGCGAGGGTGAGCGGGACCGCATTATCCATCAAACCCATCTCGGCGTTTGTGTGCACAACTTCGCGTCCGAGCCCTGCCCGAAAATGGGTGCCTGTCTGGACTGCGGCCGGCTCGGTTGCGTAAAAGGCGATGAGGTGAAGCTGGGCAACCTCATTGAAGAACACGACGACCTTAAACGCCGCCTCGACAAAGCCATGGATGCACAGTCTCGTGGAGTGTTTGGGGCATCGGAGTCGGCCAAAAAACTGGGTGAGAAGCTCTGTAAGTGCGAGGCGCTAATCCAAATGCTGGAAAACTCCGAACTCGAAAACGGTGACATTGTGTGGAACGCCGATAACGGTTGGACGCTGACCAAAAATGCCGCCGTAATGTCGGGGCTGATGGAGGTCAAAGTCATTGAAGAGAACCAGGCGCAAGAGGCATTGTCATCGCTGGATGACGTCTTGGCTTTGCTTGATGAGATCGAGGGTTAACGATGGGGCATTTAACGCCAAAGGATGAGAAACGCATCATTAAGCTGATTGAGGAATGGTCAGAGCCGAAGCTGACCTGGCCTTTGCTCGTTGAGGCTTGCAAAGAAAAACTGGGTATCAGTCGTGCTCGCCAGTCCCTGATGAATCTACCTGCCGTGGATTTAGCGATGAAGAATTGCAAGGCGGCATTGAAGGCTCAGAAGCTGAAACCGGGGTGGATTAGCGATATTCAGGTAGCCAACGAGCACATTGAGAAACTCACAGCGAACAATCAGAAGCTGCTAGCTGCTGTTCGAGATATGCATAGCCGGTTTTTGATTTGGCAAGCCAATGCGGATATGCACGGACTAACGCGATCGATGTTGGAACAGCCGGTTTCACAGCTTCAAAAAAAGACCTGATGCGGTGTTCAGAAACTTATGCCTAGAAAGACTTACGGAGGTGGCGAACTGAAGCTCGCCGGCGTCTACACGGGTCGAGCCTGTACGAATTTCACATCTCACGTCGGTCACGACTTCTGTTTCGAATCGCCCAATGATCTTCATAGCCTTGCCCCACCCTTGTGTACTCGGTGAGCCAGCAAACACGCGCTAAGCAGACGAGCGTCTTGGCGCGATGTCTCGTGGCGCTAATGTCGCCTATGGGTCGATAGCTGCCCATGCGGTGGCAGCTATTGACACCGGCCAAGATCGACCTAAGCCATCACACTGTAGGAAACAGTACATGGACCCGCTTCTGAACAGTAATTTCTATTGAAACGCCTCAACGATTCGATATGATCGGACTTTGAGTTCCCACAGCATGGAGGCTTGATGCAGGCGCTTATTGAAATGTCTGAAGGTTTGGAGAACTTAAAACGAATCCTTGCGGAGCTCCCAGCTGACAGCCCTCACTGGAACGAAGCACAGAACAGATTTCAGTTCATTGATAGGTTGATCTTCGAGTGCCTTGGATGGGCACACCCGAACGTGACCGTAGAAAAGACTGACGAGTTGGGCGGTCGTGCAGACTACATTTTTGGGAACCCAGCGAAAGCCATACTAGAGGCTAAACGCGAATCGGCTTATTTCGATTTCCCGTCGATTGGCGGCAATCTGCTACGCAAGATGCCCTCCTTGATCCTCTCTTCAAAAATATTTGAATCTGCAGTCAAACAAGTAATCCCATACTGTGCGATCAGGGGCGCCTCCATCGCAATCGTCTGCAATGGGCCGCAGTTGGCTATCTTTCAAGCGATATCCCCTGGTTACCAACCTTTGGATGGCGAGTGCTACATTTTCAACGGATTCGATTCCTATGTAGCGAATTTTGCGATGCTTTGGAAACTGATGTCTCCAGAAGGAATTGCCGAAAACCGAGCCTATCGTGAATTGGCTCATCATCGTCATCCCCGGATCCCGCCAAAAGCATCAACGGTAATACCTGAACCACTCAAATACAGGTACCGAAACCAGTTTCAGGAAAACTTGCGATCCTTATCGTCGCTCTTGCTAGAAGAAATAGAGGACAACCCAGAGCTTAAGACAGACTTTTACAAGGAGTGTTACATCAAGCTGGAAGCGAATAACCGCCACCTGCTGCTGAGCAGGAAGGTTATCCAGGCCCGTTACCGACGTGCTGGAGAAGTCGGGGTGGCGCCTTCCGCATTTGACGAAATAGCGGTGGTGGATGAAGGCAATTTGCAATTCAGCGACCCATCATTAGCCGCGGCTGGATCAAGACCGATTGTGATCATCGGTGATGTTGGGGTGGGCAAGACCTCATTTTTTGAAAATCTCTACGAGAGCCTGAGCATATCAGAACGGGCTCAGACTTACTTTCTGAACCTCAATCTAGGGAACAAGGCGACACTCAGCACTTCAGTTAAAGACTTTTTATTATCCGAAATACCGTGCGCCCTGAAAGAAAATTACGCATTAGATATCTATGAAGCGTCTTTTGTTGAGTCCATTTATCATCGTGACTTGCTCGATTTCGATAAAACAACGCCTGGTCGACTTAAGGATACCAATCGCGCCAAGTATGACGATGAACGAGCCAGTTTTTTAATTGACTTGACCAAGAAGACGGATATGCACCTACGCGCATCGTTAGGTCACCTATCAAGAGGGCGAGGAAAACAGATAATTTTAGTTCTCGACAATGCTGATCAGCGGTCGTTCGAGGTACAGCAGGAAACCTTCTTAATCGCTCAGGAATTCGCCTCGACGCGCAATCTGCTTGTTTTTGTGGCTTTACGCCCTAGCACATTCTTTCTCTCGAAGACGACAGGTGCGCTGTCCGGGTATCAAAACAAAGTGTTAACGATCTCTCCGCCCCCCGCTGATGAGGTAGTGCAGAAACGTCTGATATTTGCTGGCCGTGTCGCGGAAGGCAGCGTCGCTCCGGCAACCTTGACTGACATCAGGGTGCACCTGACAAGCGTTGTGGCTTTCTTAAACGCGACGCTCCGCTCGATACGGGCAAACGATCAGATCAAAACGTTTCTCAGCAACGTCACTGGTGGCAATACCCGCTCGGTGATTGAGTTGATCACTGGCTTTTTTGGGAGCCCTAACGTCGACTCGCAGAAGATAGTCAACATTGAGGAAGAACGAGGAAACTATCGAATACCGTTGCACGAGTTCACCAAACACGCTTTGCTGGGTGAATACGCATATTTCAACGCACAGTCGTCGTTTGTCGCCTGCAACCTTTTTGATATTCAGAGCATGGCAGACCCCCGTGAGCACTTTCTAGCATCGCTGATTGTCGCCTATCTAGCTTCAAGCCAAGGGGTCGCTGACAATGACGGCTTCGTAAGCGGGAGGATAATCGGTGCTGAAGTCGCAACTCAAGGTTTCATCAGCGACCAAATTGCGAAGTCGCTGAAAGGACTGGCGAAGCGCAGACTCATTGAAACACCGCATGGTCACTACAGAGAAATTCACGTCCAGGATAGCGAAGACCCTGAAGATTTCTATTTTAGGGCCACGTCCATAGGGATCTATCACATCAGGTATTGGGCAGGTTCGTTCGCTTTCCTTGACGCAATGTCCACCGACACTCCGATTTTTAATGAAGCTACCCGGGAAGAGGTTTCAAAATTTGCAGCTTCTTTTGCTATATCCGACAGGTACAAAAAGACAGCGGCCTTTAAGGACTACCTTGAAGGCCAATGGCATGCCGCGAACTTTACGGTAAACTATTTTGACTTCGCCGCATTGCTAACAAGTCAGGAAGAAACCTTTCAAACGGTTGCCAGGCATCTTGCACCGAGAGTGCCACCTGCTAGCAGGCGAGGCAGGTAATTATTAGGCCAACCCTATAATAGGCAGCGTGCGATGATTATCCCCTTTCTGACATAACAGAAGACGGGGACAGTCAGCCACTGCTCAGCGCTATTTGCGGGCTTTGGTCCTTTTCTGCGTCCCAGACGAGTCCGCTATCAGCCAGTTGCGGTCGTTCGTGACGGGCACCAATCGGCCCAAACGCACTTTACTGACAGCAGCGGAGAGTGCCTAAGCGGCATGTGTCGCTCATTATAACTGGCGATAAAATAGGTTATCACCACTTATTGCCGTTTATCGGTTTTAGCAACGGCGGACTGATATAGCGATGATTTTGTGACCGAAAGCTTTGAGAGCGATTGCAGGATAGCCAATGATGAGAACGATATGCAGGAACTGACGAAAAACCATACGAATGATCAGCGTCGGCTCACGGCGGTCGAATTTCAGACGCTGGCCAAGGTTCCAGCCGCGGTCGAGTGGTTTGCCAACCTGGACAACCCTCGAACACGACGTGCTTACCAAAACGACCTGGAAGACTTCTGTAGTTTTATCGGCTTGGCTTCGGCCGATGAATTTCGGGTCGTGACCCGATCGCATGTTTTAGCCTGGCGAGCCCACCTCGAGCATCGCGGTTTGGCCGGAGCCACGATCCGGCGCAAATTGGCCGCGCTGGCCAGCCTCTTTGATCACCTCCTGGAGAACAATGCGATCGCCGGCGGCAATCCAGTGCATGGGGTAAAACGTCCCAGGATAGAAAGCAATGAAGGCAAGACGCCGGCGTTGGGTGACCACCAGGCGAAGGCGCTGCTCGAGGCGCCGGATGAAACAACACTTAAAGGGCAGCGCGACCGGGCGCTATTGGCTGTTCTTCTCTATCACGGACTGCGCCGTGAAGAAGCGGCGCTGCTGCAGGTGAGCGACATTCAGGAGCGCCGCGGTATTCAGCATCTGAAGGTTCACGGCAAGGGCGGCAAGGTGCGATACCTCCCGTTGCACCCGATCGCAGCCGGGCGTATTCATCAGTACCTGGAAAACTCAGAGCATCATCTGGCCGAACGGAAGGTGCCACTGTTCATGCCGCTGCGAGGTAAATTGACCGGCGCCGGTATCACGGCAAACGGCATCTATGCCGTCGTCACGGCCTACGCGAAAAAGGCCGGGATTGAGGTCGACGGCCTTGGGGTTCATGGACTCCGAGCAACGGCAGCCACCAACGCCTTGGAGCATGAAGCCGATATCGCCAAGGTCCAGGCCTGGCTGGGTCATGCCAACATCAGCACGACCAAGATCTACGATCGGCGGGAGAACCGGCCGGAGGATTCACCCACCTATAAAGTGAAGTATTAATTGAAGTGATCGAGGCCTAAGCGGCAGCTCACCCACGCGCACTGCCAAGGATGTGGTGCAACGCTGCCCATGGATGATGACCTTCCACATCGCTGGCTGGACAGGTGTCGGCATGTAGAAAGGGGCTTTCGCAGTCTTCCAGCGCTTGGCTTTCCATGCAGCCAGTGCATACAGCACGTCCGGCAACGATCGACCATCGACCGTTCCGTTCCTCAACACCTCGTTCAGTCTCCACTGTTTCGACTCCTCAGCGTACGTTTGTTAGATGCTGAAGGTAGCGCTGTGCGGGCCGATTTGATACGCCCAAAACCATACCCTTGTTTGAGTTGTAAGCCATGCGCACCAACCAACAAAGCGACGCCTGTTGGTCGGCTTATTAACGGCAGCTTTCGGCCATAAGCAGACCTTCGCCCGCATATTTACGATGCCCTACCGTTCTAATTGGCGTTGCCTCAGAATATCGGTCCACTAGCGGCTGGATGGAACCACCATGCGCATCGTCACAGACTCCCGGCCAAACGAAATCCTCAGGCTGGCGTTACGGGAATACGTCCAAGGTGTACCGTACCTCGGCCCCATTTTTCGTTGAAATGATCCATCAAAGATTTATGAGGCGCGGCGGCTGTATGTTGGCGAAAATATCAGGTGTGTATTCTTCTGGTTTGCGCCACTGACAAAGCCAGTGGCGTAAGCCAGCCTATTAATTATTTGACGTTACGGCTTGGCAACGTGCCAGACTTGGTTGACGCCGTCACCGGTTGTATCCCCTGGCTTGGTATCTTTGACCCAGCTGTAAAGTGGCATGCCTTTGTATGCCCATTGTTTTGTGCCATCGTCTCGAGTGATGACAGAGTAATCATGACCCGCTTTCGCGTCTGCGGATACCGGTAGAGGTGGCCAGTTTGAAGCGCATGGCCCATTGCAGACCGACTTGCCCGAGGTGTCCTTACCGAAGGTATAAAGAGTCATACCTTTTGCGTCTACGAGTACTTTTCCCTTGTCCGTTTCAGCAAGCTTGACTGGCGCATCGGCGAGCGCCAAACCCGACATGCAGCTGGCGGCAACAGCGACGGTGAGAATCATCTTTTTGAACATATGTATTTCCTTTGGTCATTTTTAATTTTTAGAAGACCCACCTGCCTCTGAAACGGCAAGCGATCAGACAATAGACGAGCCACAAACAGGTTAATTCGACTCCATAGAAAAAACGTCCCGATATCATTTTTTGCTGGAATGCTGGGCTCTCCCCCCCCCCCGGACCCTGTGCCTTCCTCAATTGAGCAAAGCGACGCTCACGGTCAAGCATCATTGGCTCATCTCAATGAGCGACGGCGATCCATCATCCAGGACTCATCATTTTCACTCATTATTATTCACTTGGTCGTGGAGTATCAGCAGGCCCCCATGAAGGCCTGCGCTGTTCAATCAGTCGGCCTTGAGCGTCGACACCACCTTGTTGCTGGCGAGATCGACTGTGGAGATACTCAAGTCCTCATTGAGGACATACGCCTTCGACTTGTCTTTGGTGAAGACAATGGCCTGGCGGGGTGCCTTCAAACCGGTCACAGTGGTGGTCACTTTCAGCGTTTTGGTGTCGATCACTGAAAGGCTGTTGTCACCGAGGTTACCCGAGTAGACGTGCAGCCCGTCTGGAGTGAGGGCTGCGCCGTAGGGGTCTTTGCCAACAATGACGGTGGTTGTGATGGCGCGTTTTTGAGTGTCGACAACTGCGATGCTGTTACTGCCGCTGTTAGCCGCGTACAGCGTATTGCCGTCCGCCGATATGGAGATGGCGCGCAACTTGTTGAAGCCAGTGATCTCACCTTCAATCGTATTGGTCTTGCTGTCGACCAAGGTAATTTTGTCCCCAAGAAAGTTGGTGACATAGACGGTTTTGCCGTCAGGACTTACTCGGATGCCCTGGCGCGGTTGGGAGAAGCCAGGTACCACAGCTACTGGCCGCTGGTGATCAAGGTCAATGACCGACAGCGTGCTGGCCGCTTCATTGTTGACGTAGAGCAGGCTTCCGTCCTTGCTGAGTGTGGTACCAAAAGCACCTGCGCCCAACGGAATATCTGCGATCACTTTTAAAGTCTTGGTGTCAATCTTGCGCACGACCCCCAAACTGCTGTCGGAGAGGTAGAACACATCGCCAGTTGGCGAAAACACAATATTTCGCGGCGTGACGTAGCCGGTGAGAACCTGGCGAACCTTACCGGTTTTCAAATCATAAACCACTACATCTGGACGCTGACTGTAAGAGACCACCGCCGTCGTTTCATCAGGGCTGACGGCCAGCGAGTTGTTGTGAATATCGCCGTCAAACGTCCAGCGATCTTGCGCGGCACACGCGCTCATCGATGCGGCCAACGCAACACCCAACGTCAGGGCTGTGACGGTTTTCTTTATCACATTCATCAGAATTTCCTCATAGGGTAAGCAAGGCACCCAGTCGCGCCTTGGCATATACAACTCGTTCATCGCTGCAGGGCAATGAGTTGACTTTATGCGTCGTTGATAAATTCCGGAAACAACTTGTTTTGGTAGCTCTTACCTGTTTTATAAATAGGTCTAGCTACTCCTGGCTCACGAATTGACTGCATTTTTCCCAGAATCGCTCAAGCCCAGGCGAGATGTATTTGTCCCGGTGACGGATCAGAAAAAAACGTCGGGTCAGTGCAGGCAACGCGTGCGGCAGTTCAACCAAGACTTCAGAGGCCAGTAGATCCCGAACGACCCAGCGGGACAGGCAACTGATGCCGATGCCTTGTGCGAGGGTATGCTTGATGGCCTCTGAACTGCCGATCTGGCGCGTTTCGGCGAGATCGTGCAAATGACGCAGCAGCAATTGTTCGACTTCTTCACGGGTACCAGAACCTGGCTCGCGCAGTAGCCATTCAGCGGTACGAAGATCATCAAGTGTGACCTGCTGCTTTAGTGCCAAGGGGTGCCGTTGGCCTGCGGCAATAAGCAACTCATCAATTAGCCAAGGCTCGGCACTGAGTTCGGGCAGGTGGCAAGGCCCCTCGATCAGGCCCATATCAATCTCGAAATCAGCGACTCTTCTTGCGATAGCCATGCTGTTGGCCATGTCGACATCGACCCTCAAATGTGGTGTTGATTGACGTAGCTCACCGAGAATCAATGGCAGAACATAATTGCCTATCGTGGTACTGCATCCTACCCGCAAGCGTGTCTTCAGCCCGGCATGGCCGGGTAAGAAACTGGCCTCTATCTGTTGTGCATTCTCAAGCATCCTTCTGGCTTGAGGCAGTAAGGCATGGCCGTTATCGTTCAGCACTAAACGCTTGCCTACACGGTCGAACAGCCTGGTATCCAAGGCGCTTTCCAACTCGTTCAGTGCGGCGCTGGTTGCAGATTGGGACAGTGACACCGAAATGGCGGCGCTGGTGGTGCTACCGTGCTGCGCGACGGCGCAGAAAATTTGTAGCTGGCGTAGGCTTAGCTTCATGTAATCTACCTTCTTTATAGGTCATATAAACCTATACTATCCGTTTTTACCGCTATTCCCATCAAGCTATACTTCAACCATGTCATATCGAAGGCACACTGAAGCGGGAGCGCGAAAATGAGTGAGACACGACTCGCAGCTATAATGGGCGGCAGCCATCCACTGGCGGCTTTGTCCAATCCACGAGAAGCGATCCGGCAGTTCACACCCAACTGGTTCGCCGCCACGATGGGCACCGGGATTCTGGCGCTGGCTCTGGGCCAACTGCCCTTTGTTGCGCAGTGGCCCAAAGCGTTAGGGGAAGCCTTGTGGTTTTTTAATATCGTGCTGTTTTGCCTGTTTACGCTGATGTACGCGAGCCGTTGGGTATTGTTCTTCGATGAGGCCAAACAGATCTTCGGCCACTCCACTGTATCGATGTTTTTTGGAACTATCCCCATGGGATTGGCGACCATCATCAACGGTTTTCTCCTTTATGGTTTGCCACGCTGGGGGGGTGGGGTAGTCGCTTTAGCCGAAGTGTTGTGGTGGATCGATGTCACCATGGCATTGGCCTGCGGGGTGCTGATCCCGTATATGATGTTTACTCGCCAGCAGCACAGCATTGATCAGATGACAGCGGTATGGCTGCTGCCAGTAGTTGCGGCTGAGGTGGCTGCCGCCAGTGGCGGTCTATTGGCTCCGCACCTCGCTGATGCGAGCGCACAGTTCACCATGCTCATCACCAGCTACGTGCTGTGGGCCTACTCGGTGCCCGTCGCCTTGAGCATACTGGTGATCCTGTTACTGCGCATGGCTCTGCACAAACTACCTCATGAAAGCATGGCAGCATCGAGCTGGCTGTCTTTAGGGCCGATCGGTACCGGGGCTTTGGGGATGTTGCTGCTGGGCAACGATGCTCCAGCAATCTTTGCTGCCCATGGAATGGCAAGCATCGGCGGCGTAGCCGAGGGCATTGGCTTGATCGGTGGTGTGCTGTTCTGGGGGCTGGGATTGTGGTGGATGGTATTGGCGCTGCTAATTACCGGGCGCTACTTCAGGGAGGGCATTCCCTTCAACCTCGGCTGGTGGGGCTTCACCTTTCCGCTGGGAGTGTACGCCGTAACAACCCTCAAATTGGGCTCTATGCTGCACCTCACGTTCTTTAGCTTCTTTGGCGTGGGGCTGGTGTTGATGCTGACTGTCATGTGGATGATCGTCGCGGCTAAAACCCTGGCTGGTGCCTATCGCGGCAACTTGTTCGTCTCGCCGTGTATCCACTCGCTGAGCAAGGCGAGCAAAACCTGAGCCTTTGGCTACTTGATCGACTGTTTGGCGTGACGCAGTGTGGACAAAATGCGCTGCCTAACATTCGGGTGAGTGCAAACGGAAAGGGGGCTTGGGTGTGGCATTTCCAGCAATGAAAAATTAGGGAAGGCGAGCCGAACACGCGGTATGGCTTTCTGGGCAACACGTCCGGCAAACACGATAGTGACGAGATCAGGGAAAAGCGTCAGTAGCGTGATCAGCATCTCGATACCTTCCTCAATTTGCGCTCTGCGGAGCGGACCCTTGGGCTTATCGAGATCTGGTAACCAAGGGTACAAATTCCAAAGGACGGTTTTGTGACGTGCCAGTCCAACCTGCTCAATGAAACCTTTCAGGTTGCGTTGTGCAGGCCCCGGATTGTCTCTTGAGACATACCGTGGAAGACTGACCGTTCGAGCGGGCGATTCCAACAAGATCAATACCCTTGCGAAGACGCCGCCATCCAGTGGATCGAAATACGGTAATGTTCTTTCGCCCGTGGACTGGGCCATTACCCAGCGCGTCAATTCAGCAGTTTTCGGCAGCAGCAAAAAGTCTTCTCTTACCTTAAGAGAAATTTCCTGCTCTGCGCTTTTCTGATTGAGTAACACTACTTGGAAGCCTCCTTCTTCAGGTTATAGGCCGCTACCGATTTACGAATATCTTCCCGCGCTTCGTCTGCGCTCCCCCAGCGGCCCATTTTCACCCACTTACCCGGCTCTAACGCTTTGTAGTTTTCGAAGAAGTGCTGAATCTGTGCGAGGAGTAACGCAGGGAGGTCAGAGCATTCCTTTACATTGCTGTACATAGAGCTGAGTTTTTCATGAGGCACTGCGATTACCTTGGCATCCGCACCAGCTTCGTCCGTCATGTACATCACACCTACTGGGCGACTGCGGATGACAACGCCAGGTGATACCGGGTAAGGGCAAATCACGAGGACGTCCAAAGGATCGCCGTCATCGCTCAAGGTATTTGGAATGAACCCGTAGTTAGCCGGGTAGAACATCGGCGTGCTGAGGAAGCGATCAACGAAGATCTGTCCACTTGGCTTGTCCACCTCGTACTTGATCGGCGAGTGGTTTGCAGGAATCTCGATAACGGTGAAGAAGTCATCGGGGATCGCGTTACCAGCTGGAATATCCGTGTAGCTCATGCTCATATCTCCAAGCGTCTAGGAAAGGCCAATGCCACTGACGTTTTTGCCAACAGCTATACGTGGTTCGTTTTTTTACGGTAACCAGTCCAACAGGTTTACCGGCGATAGGCCGTCAGCGCACGAATGCATCATGTCCTGCATAAAACGCACGGCTGCCAAGATCCTCTTCTATTCGCAGAAACTGATTGTATTTCTCGACCCGCTCCCCCCGGCATGGAGCTCCTGTCTTGAGATGGCCAGTCCCCATCGCGACAGTCAGATCAGCGATGGAGCTGTCCACCGTCTCCCCGCTACGATGAGAAACCATCGCCCCCCAATTTGCCCCATAGGCCATTTCGATGGCGGCTTTGGTCTCAGTCAGCGTTCCGATTTGATTAGGTTTGATCAATACGGCATTGGCGACGTTTTCTGTGATGCCTCGCTGAATCCGTTCGACATTGGTGACAAATAGGTCATCTCCAACCAACTCGATCCGGTCACCCAGAGCTGCATTCAATAGCTTCCAGCCTGACCAATCGTCTTCCGCGAGTCCATCTTCCAGTACCGCAATCGGATACTTGTCGACCCAGGAGGAATAGAGATTAATCAGCTCTTGAGCATCGACCTTACGACCCTCAGAGCGCAGATGGTAAAGGCCGTTTTCATAGAAGCCGCTGGATGCTGGATCGATAGCGATCTCGATCTGAGATCCAGGGGTGTAACCAGCCCTCTCGATTGCCTTGATGATCAGCTCAATGGCGTCTGAGTTTTTCTTGAGTGCCGGCGCAAAGCCGCCCTCATCTCCGACCGCTGTTGAATAGCCGGCGTCCTTAAGCACCGCTTTCAGCTCGTGGTACACCTCGGAGCCCCATCGCAAGGCTTCCTTGAAACTGCCAGCCCCTGTAGGTGCAATCATGAATTCCTGAAAGTCAGGGCCTTGCCAGTTGGCGTGAACACCGCCATTGAGAATATTGAACATCGGGACGGGCATTCTTGCTGCTTGCTCGCCGCCCAGATATTGGAACAAGGGCAAGTTCAGCGCAGAAGCCGCCGCTCTGGCAACGGCGAGGCTCACGCCCAAGATCGCGTTTCCTCCAAGCCTGGATTTATCAGAGGTTCCATCCAGCTTAATCATCAAATGATCAATTTGTTCCTGGTCAATCGCATTCATGCCCCTCACAGACTCAAGTATTTCGGTATTCACATTGCTAACGGCCTTTAACACTCCCTTGCCGGAGTACCGCTGTGTATCTTTGTCACGCAACTCAACTGCTTCGTGAGCGCCTGTAGAGGCACCGGACGGTACTGAAGCCCGGCCCATGGCGCCGCACTCCAAGGTGACGTCGACTTCAACGGTAGGGTTACCGCGTGAATCGAGAATTTCACGTGCATGAATGGCCTGGATTTGCGTTTTCATTGATCTTCTCCAAGTAACGATTCGGGAGCGTCATTAACCATTTGAATCCGTTGAGAGGCCTCTATGTCGGACGTCAGCTCTCCATGAGTATCCTGAACAGCTGCACTGCCGACACCGCAATTGCGGGAACCAAGAAGCCTCCAATAATTAGTTCAGGAATCTCTCCCACCAAGGGCATGAACTGCCCTCTTTTTGCCATCTGGAAAAGCTCCATCATTTGGTTTGAAGCAACCATTACAGAGCAGCAATACGCCGTCTGGGCTTGTAGCCTGACGCGCCTTTGATTTAGCAGATGAAAGGTCAGCAAGGACACTCCAACGCTTACGATGAAAAGCGCGGCGAACTCATAGACGGATCCTGTGAAAAACCTGCCCATCACAAGCCCGAATACGATGCTCAGCGTCACTGCGCTCATGTGGTCTCCCAATTCTCTAAAATGATTTTGATGAGCCGACGTCGGTGAGCTCCATTTCGCGATCTCATCTTTGGATTGCCAACCGCCATCGCGCTCAATGTTGCTGTGCTCTCAGCTCGTAGCCCGGTACGCAGGTCTGGGCTACGTCGGCCTTGCAGGACTTTTCACTGGGCATACGCATCGTGACTAATGCGCCTTCGAGCGGGGTGACGACGTACCACCCCTCGCTCGAAATCTTTTGATTGTCTGCGATGCCCGCCAGAAAAAGCGACCAAAAAACCAGTCCTACGAGGAGCTGCCTGTTGTCATGAGCCCAGTTAGCGGGGGCTGGCTGTGGACGTAGGTTATAAACTCGGTACATGGCGTTTATCCTTTTTATCGGTTGTCCAACAAGGTGCGTTTTTTAGTTTTTCGCCTGGCCCACTCGACCGTATTCGATGGGCAATTTGATATAGCTCAGTGAAAACGACTCCTTGGCCAATGCCTCCAGCAACCTGTCGCACCCAATTTCATCAGTGGATATAGTCACCGTGACGGGATGGTCGGCACCGCCGAGGAAATGCGCCGTATGCAAATGCCCCAAATGATCTAGCCCCTCTGTACCGCTCACCAACGTCGCACCCAACGCGCCCTCTCGCTTGGCGAACTCGACCAACCACTCTCCCAGTGGAAGGTGCTGGTAGTTGGTACTCTGTTCGGTGAAAAACGTCAGTTGAAAGCCGTTCATAGCTACATCCTCTAATGTCGCGAGTGACCGACGCTTCGGTCGGCCTTACCTCTTCATTTCCGAGCTGTTTTCAAACTGAATTACGACGCGTCAGTGAGCGGTAACTCACATAAGAGAAGAACTGCTCGCACCTTGCGTAACTCGTCAGCGTGGTCGCGCAGGTATGCGCGCAGCTTGTCCTCTGTATCTAGCAATTCCAGACACTGGGGATGACGCATATCGCCAAGCTCCGGGTGATGATGGGAGATGCGATGGCCTGGCAAATAACCTGCAGAAATCGTCTTGAGCATGACCTGCTCAATTCTTGCTTTTTGAGCAACTTTAAGGAGGTGCTGGGCTAGTGCAGGTGCGCTTAGGTGGTGCCAGAAGCTGGTCACGCGAGCCCGGCTAGCGCCAGGAAAATAGAGTTGCAAAGCTGTCAGGCGATCTTGGTGATGTTCAATCATTTCTCTTCCCCCGCAAGAGTCACTTTCCGCTCGCTGGCGGATTCACTTTGAGCATGAAATTGCTTGATATCAGAGAGCCGGATTTCCTCCGGAAGAGGACGGTGATGCTTGCTGTGGCCGACGCGCTGGGCGTGATAGATCCCGGTGTGTCCGGATACGAGGTAACTTGCGATACAGGCAATGGCTGCAAGCGGAGCAATTTCGGGCCCGAAGAGCTCCATGGCCATAACGATGGTTGCCAGTGGCGTATTAGCTGCACCGGCAAAGACGGCGACAAAGCCGATACCAGCCAGCATGCCGAAGGGAAGGTGCAAGAGGGGAGCCAGCGCATTCCCCAAGGTGGCACCGATGTAAAACAGCGGTGTGACTTCGCCGCCCTTGAATCCAGTCCCCAGGGAGACAACGGTGAACACCATCTTTCCAAGCCAGTCCCAAGGGGCCATTGGCATTTGAAAGGATTGGACGATGCTCGGAATGCCTAGCCCGATGTACTTATCAACGTCGATGTAATGGTTACTACCGAGCGCCCACACTGCGACTGCGATCAGCAGGCCGCCGGCGAAGGGTCTTAATGGTGAATAGGTGATAAGCCGCTTAACGAAGGCTCCGAGCTTGTGGGTCGCAGTCGCGAATAGCAGGCCGGTAAGGCCAAAGACAATCCCAGCTGCCACCACAGCCATGACGCTCCACAGCTGCACCGGAACCACTTCGCCAATGACGTAATGCGTGTGAACCACGCCCCAGGCTTGCCCCACCTGGTCAGCAACGATTGCCGCAACCACGCAAGGGAAAAGCGCGTCGTAACGCATACGTCCAATGGCCAATACTTCAAGTCCGAATAAAGCCCCGGCAAGAGGGGTGCCGAAGACGGACGCAAAGCCAGCACTGATACCGGCCATGAGAATCACCCGACGGTCTTCGCGGCGCAGACGGAAGACATGCGTCAGTTGATCGGCAAGGGCACCGCCCATTTGCACCGCCGTCCCCTCACGTCCCACAGATGCACCAAAAAGGTGGGAAACCACGGTTCCGATCAGCACCATCGGCACCATGCGCAAAGGCACGATCTTCTTAGGATCATGGATCTCATCGATGATCAGGTTGTTTCCGGCATCAACGGGTTTGCCTATCAAGTGATATGCAAGTCCCACAGCAAAGCCGGCCACTGGCAGGAGCCAGATTACCCAGGGATGGGTTTCTCGCCACTGGGTGGCATGATCCAAAGAAAGCAGGAATAACGCAGAAGCAGAGCCTGCCAAAAGAGCTACAAGACCAGCAAGCGCAAGCCATTTCGCTATATAGGGCAGTAAGTCGAGTTGTTCAGGTCGTCGAAATTTAGACATTTGGCCAGCCACAAAAAATAAGTGGGCCTGACCAAAGAAGGGATTCTAAGCGCGAACGCCTACAGACCTGGTTTGATCAGGTTTCTGTAGGCATCATCAGCTGCTACGGGCGCAGCGGTTTGTTAATGGAGGAATGCCATCTCCAATGCGCCGATCTTAGCTAGGTCTGTCCAAAATGTAAAATCGTGTTTCGGAGTACGAGGCAAGCGAAGGCGTCTTCGAGTCACCGCTTACGAAAGAGGGCCAAACTAGGTGACCTCTGTTCCGACGAAGCCCAGCTCAACTGGGGTTTTTATGTAAAACAACGAGATATCTTCAAGCTCCAATCGCTTGAATAACTGTTCAGATTCGTCCTCGGTAATGGCCATACGAATTTCGGTAGGCTGATCCGCTAGTTCAAAAAAATGCGAGGAATGCAGCCGGCCGGTATGCCCAAAGCCTTCGATACCTGTGGACAGAGTCGCACCCCGCAGTCCCATTTCTTTCGCCAAATCAACGACCCAGTCGCCGAGCATCTTTCCCTGATAGCGACGATTCTGTTGAGTAAAGAAGGTCACCAGAAAAGCTTTCATGTTCCTCTCCTCAGCGCGTGTTGATTATTTGATAGGACAGAAGCCCGGCAGCCGTCATTACCAGCGAGCCCACGACGTGTAGTGAAACTGAGCCTAGCGCCCAGGGCAGCCTACCCATCACGACCAATACAGCCGCCATAGCCGGTACAGGCATCCAGGCCCATGCGTTGTTCCAGCTTTCAACGATGCGTGATCTCTTTGCCCCGGCAGCTGTTGCTACCGCTAAGACCAAAGGCAAAGCGATCAGCATCACAAAGGCCTCAACAAATGGGCCTATAGAAATGACCACTGTTGAGTCGTTACCCAGCATGAAGGTCAGGTACACCGGCAGCAGTACAAGCTGCATCAAAAGAAGCAATGGGGTGGCCGCCAGAGTGAGTTTGGAGTCGCCTTTACCGATATGGGTAAAAACCACCACATAGTCGATACAAGGCGTCAGCAAGACCAACAGGGCACCCACCAAAATCGCCGGGTGATTGGTTATCCCCATCGTCAATGCCCAAACCAGCAAGGGGATGGCCACGAAGTTGGCTGTGAGCAGCGCCGCCATGAAACGCTTATTTGCGAGGCCATTACGGAGATCCAAGAACGGGATCTGTAGAAACATGGCGTACATCAGCACTGCGATGGTGGGTGTCACCGTCGACCCTAATGCTTCAGACGCATTGGGGGCGAGCAGGCCTCCGAGGGCCGCGACAATGACCGCGACGAAGTAAATGGGAATCTGGTTAGTCTCTAGCTGTTCTCTGTCCACAAAATGCCCTTCAAGCGCGTGAAATTATTTTCTGAAGACAGGTTAATATCTGTAGCTGCTACAGGTTCAAGAAAATGCTTGGGGAGTTTGCATGTCAGGAATCGGGGCGCTGTCGAAATCAACGGGTTGCCACATTGAAACGATTCGCTACTACGAGAAAATAGGCCTTTTACCTCCCGCCCTGCGGTCGACTGGGCGTCATCGAATCTATACTGAAAAGCATCGATCAAGACTCGTCTTCATCCGGCAGAATCGTGAATTGGGTTTCCCGCTCGAAGATATCCGAGAACTCATCGCGCTCGCAGCAGATGCTGATCGTCCGTGCGCTGACGCGCTTTCGGTGGTCAAGAAGCACCTAGCGGAAGTAGAGTCGAAGGTAGCAAAGCTTCAGCAAATCCGGGTAGAGCTGCTCTCAATGGCAGGTATGTGTGAGTCAACATGCTTAGGTTCGAACACTCCAGACTGCACGATTGTTGAGTCACTTTTTGAACCTGCTGCTGGGGTTCGCTCTGGTTGCTGCTCCTAGACGAGTCAAGAGCATAGGGGGAGCAAGCTGCCATCGAAACCGAATAGCGCGATAGCCTCGACAGGGTGTTTCGAGCGTCCGTCTACACCAAACGGGCTGGTACAAGATGTGTTCGGCAGACGCTTACGACCTGATCAATTCCTAGTGGAATGAAAGGCGTGACGCTGGCCCGGGAAGCCAAGCGCTTTTACCCCACTCCAAAGGTGTCGCTGAAAACTGGTTATTCCGAAAACTCGCTAGAGCCTACGGATGCGGGGGGATTTTGATGTTATCCAAATCTTACGTGCCCATCGATCTGGCTAAGAAGGTGAGGCAAGTGCTGGAGGGGCCCAACGGGGTCAGATGACTATTCGTTCTTGTTCAGTGCAGCCGTCAAAGCCCGCCAGCTTGCTCTAATGGTGCATTGATACACCATGCGAGACTGAGCTGACTACTAAGCGTGCGACCACTGCACCTGGACAATACCGTGCCGCTTGGCGAGTGGCTTGCTAACGATCTGGACCCTGTCTCGGCGATATTTCGGGATCTGCGCTACCCCCGAATCCACTGCAGCCCAGTGCCAGGCCTCAGCATTGCTCATGATTTCCGCGCTGACGTAAAAGCTCTTGTCGGCACCATTGTGCACGTACTCGATTCGATAATGAGCGGAGTGTGGCATGGGCAATTCCTTTCCCGGAATGTGACGAAGTTCCCTTATTCGGAAAATCCCCAAGTTCCTAAGTTCCGTCTCTTTGAATCACCTCACCAGCTCCGGCAATGGCGGCATAGTGTTTAGTCCACACTGAGGCCTAAAGGCAAGTGGCGAATCCCCGATCTGTTATCAACCAATCTTCAGGCCATGAAGCTCAATTGCTGTGGAGTCACTCAGATTGCTGACCGGGTGGAGCGACTGGCTCATACCCATGGCAAGACGTGGCACACCTGGCACACCGATCAAGACAAAACACTTCCCCTAGGTGTTCCACAACTGATGATGGGGTTCACAGCTGACGGCCAGGCTGATCCCGCAATGCAGCAACAACGCAACCAACGCTTGGGAATCGTCAAGTCGGCAATCAAAGCTCAACGAGCCGATATTCAGATCCCCAAAGCAGATCCAGGTGCGGATGGATGGCAGCATGGGAAGACAATTCAGATCAACGATCCTACGGGACATCTTCACGGGCCCGCAACGTCACCCACCCCACAAAACACAAACAGCCGATCAACCCAATAGCCAATAGACTGTGCAATCCCTGCAGGCTCACGCTCAGGGAGGACGGTATATCGCCAAGGCACAGTCGACAGTCTAGGTCCGATATCCAAGGACATCGGACGAGTCCGCTGACGTACGTGAATACCTTAAACCTTGAAACGATTGACCAGCTGATTCAGACCAACCGCAAGCTTCGACATCTCGTTGCAAGCGCTTGCAGTCTGGCTTGCACCTGCAGAACTTTGGGAGGCCAGCTCGCGAATGCTAACCAGATTGCGATCGACTTCCCGGGCGACGTGCGCCTGTTCTTCCGAAGCGGTGGCGATGAGAATGTTACGCTCGTTGATGCCCGTAATAGCTGTCGCGATCTGGTCAAGCGAACTGCTGGCATCGCCTGCGACGCTTAGGGATTCTGCAGCCAGTTCTCTGCTGGTGGCCATCGCCTTCACGGCCTGGTCAGAATCGTTCTGAATGGCCTGAATCATCTGCTCAATTTCTTGCGTAGACACTTGCGTGCGGTGAGCGAGGGCTCGAACTTCGTCAGCAACGACTGCGAAGCCTCGGCCTTGTTCACCCGCCCTAGCGGCCTCGATCGCGGCATTGAGCGCAAGCAGATTGGTCTGCTCAGCAATGGCTCTGATCACCTCAACCACTTTGGAAATGTTCTGTGCACGATTGGACAAGCCAGTGATCTGCTCGCTGGTGTCGCGCACGTTGCTCGACAGCTTTTCGATGGACTTAAGCGTCTGCGATACACGCTCCAAACCAACCTCCGTATAGCCCTGACCTTTCCTGGACTCTTCGGAAGCTGATTCGGCATTGCGTGCTACCTCGTCCACTGCAGCGCTCATCTCGGTGACAGCAGTTGCAGCCTGATTTACTTCATCATTCTGCGACACCAGGCCAAGGCTGGATTGCTCAGTCACCGCGGTCATTTCTTCCGAGGCGGCAGCCAGTTGGGATGAGGAGTCAGCGATCTGCATGATCGTGCTTCGAAGGTTCTGCTGCATCGTGGCCAACGCGCTCAAAAGCCTGCCTGCCTCGTCGGTACCGCTTACCTCAACCTCCTTCGTCAGATCGCTTGAGGCAATGCGTTCGGCGACGCTAAGGGCGCTCCCGATGGGCGACGTAATCGTTTTGGTTAGAAGAGTTGCCAAACAAAGAGTCAGGAGCGCGACGAAGATAATCAGGCCGATGACGATGTAAAGACCTGAATCATAAACTTGCGTCGCTTGAACACCGGCAAGCGCAGCGCCTTTGTTATTGAATTGTGTTAATTCCTCGACCTGAGTTTCCATTTGGTTCGTGAGGGGACGTATACCGGTAGCGACGAGTTTGACAATCGAAGCGGTGTCGCCTGCCTTCAACAAAGGTTCCAGCAGATCCAGTTGGCTTGCGTAATCGTCGTAGGACTTTTTCACGGCCAAGAACAACTGTCGCTCCTGGTCACTCGCAATGAGGGTCTCATAGTTATAGACCGCATCCTTCATGGCTTTCCGGTAGGCAGGAAATTTGACGATGGTCTGCTGAACGGTTTGAGGATCGGCAACGGCCCGCTGGGTCTCCAACCGGACGCGAAGGACGGTGGAGTTCATCATCGCGGTTTGCCGAATACTGGGTAGCCAATTCAGTTCGACATCCTTTTCCGTATCGCGAAGCTTGCCCATCTGCAGTATGGCGATGACGCCCAAGACCACGACCAGCAAAATGATGGCCGAAAAAAACAAGGTGGCGCGTGGAGCGAGGTTTATATTTCTGAGCCGCATAGGACTTCCCACTGCAAGATGGCCAGAGGCCTGGTCTTGAAGCTATCGGCTAGAAATCGTGAAGGATTATGGCTGTTCGTCAGCTCGTTGACACCACGTCCCCCGGCGGCGCATGCGTACCATTGTCGGTTATGGCCGTTACTTACCAATGTAAGAAATACGTTATCACCAATAATTGTCACCGCCACTGTAAAAATGACCCCCTAACGCCAACCTAGAATTGACCCCCCTGGGTAAAACTGGCGGCTTTGAGCTGCCAATATGTTGACCCAGGAGCAGTCTGTGGAAATTAAAGTGTTGGCCCGTCAGGGCCATGGCATCAAATTCATCGCCCGTGAGCTGGGTATTTCGCGTAACACCGTGCGCAAGTACCTGCGAAAGGCCCGGTCGCTACCCAGTGACAAGGTGAGACCCGCACGTCCGTGCAAAATCGACCCCTTCAAGGACTACCTGCACGAGCGTATTGAGGCGGCGCGCCCACACTGGATTCCGGCGACCGTCCTGCTGCGTGAGATCACGGCATTGGGGTACAGCGGCGGCGTCAGTCGTCTGAAGGCTTATATTCGCCCCTTCAAACGTAAGGCAGAAGAGCCGGTGGTACGTTTCGAGACACTGCCCGGCAAGCAGATACAGGTGGACTTCACCACCATTCGACGAGGCCGTCAGCCGCTTAAGGCGTTCGTGGCGACACTTGGTTTTAGTCGAGCAAGCTTTGTCCGTTTCTCCGAGCGAGAGGACAGCGAAGCCTGGCTGACAGGGCTTCGGGAGGCGTTCGCTTACTTTGGCGGCGTGCCCGAGCAGGCATTGTTTGATAACGCCGGAACCATCATCACCGAGCGAGATGCTTTTGGGGAGGGCCAGCACCGTTGGCATCCCCGATTGGCTGCGCTGGCCGATGAGTTTGGTTTTATTCCCAAGGTCTGCCGCCCTTACCGTGCCCAGACCAAGGGCAAGGTTGAGCGCTTCAACGGGTATCTGAAGGGCAGTTTCATTACCCCGTTGGCCGCTACGCTCAAGAGTGCGGGTCTGACGCTGGATGTGGTGACGGCCAACGCACATATCGGCCAATGGCTCGACGAAGTCGCTCATCAGCGGATTCACGGCACGACGGGTGTTCAACCGGCGGTACGTCTGGCCCAAGAGCAGCAGGTACTATTACCACTGCCAACACAGAGCCTGCGCCCACAACCCGCCCAAGGCCTACGCCTGGGACGGGTCCTGCCGTACGAGAGCTTGCAGCATCCGCTGTCGGTTTATGAGCAACTGCTGGAGGTGAGAGCATGAACCTTCAACATGCTCGCCTGACAGAACTATGCAAGGGGCTAAAGCTTGAGCGCGTCGGGGTGGACTGGCCGCACCTGGCCCAACAAGCAGCAAGCGGCGAAGACAGCTTTGCCGACTTCCTCGAAAAGCTGCTGGCTGCCGAGACCGATGCCCGAAGTGAACGCTCTCGACAGGCCCTGCTGAAAACTGCCGCGCTGCCCGCTGTGAAAACGCTGGAGCAATACGACTTCGCGTTTGCCACCGGCGTCCCCCGGGCACAGCTCCAGGAGCTGGCAGCACTGAGTTTTGTTGGACGTGCCGAGAACATCGTGTTCCTGGGGCCTAGTGGTGTAGGCAAGAGCCACCTGGCTATCGCCCTGGCCTACCGGGCAGTGATGGCCGGTATCAAAACCCGCTTCGTCACGGCGGCTGACTTGATGCTGCAACTGACCGCTGCGCACCGCCAGGAACGGCTCAAGGAATACTTCAGTCGTGTGGTGATGGCCCCTGGGTTGTTGGTCATCGATGAAATCGGCTACCTGCCGTTTGGTCGTGATGAAGCCAACCTGTTCTTCAATGTTGTCGCCAAGCGCTACGAGCAAGGCAGCCTGATCCTCACGAGTAACTTGCCGTTTACCCAGTGGGCCGGAACCTTTGCGGATGATCAAACACTGACAGCGGCCATGCTGGACAGGCTGTTACATCATGCCCATATCGTGCAGATGACAGGTGAAAGCTATCGACTCAAGGACAAGCGCAAAGCAGGAACCAAATCTTCTCGGGCCGAACCGGCTCGAAAATATGAACCCGAGGGGGGTCAAAACTAAGTTGGCGATTTAGCACGGAAGGGGGTCACTTTTTAGTTGGCGTTGACAAATAATTGGCCTACCAAGGTATGAGACAGGTTTTGCAGATCTCGGAAGGAGATGCATAAACAAGGTTCATTATTTACCCGTTGAAAATGACCACTGCTTGGCTGCGGTTTTGCTCCAGAGCCTCGGGGGTGAACCGTCCCTCCGTGTGGAACGGCAGCTACCGGCCAAAAGCGGCATTCGATCCACTGCCGTCCAGCAGAAAAGCGAAAACCTCTCGACCTTTGAAAGCTAGCCTCTAAGGGTACGCATTATTTCCTCGACCACCGGCTTCGTGTATCTATTGCTGGGGTCAGTCTCCGGTGGATCGTTACTGCGGAGCCATTCACTTTGATCGAATGCTTGGTAAAGCGAGAAAGCGGGCTGAGGCATGTCGTTAGTCATGCCTACTTCAACAACAGCATTTATGATCCCGTTCATAACGCCGTCGCAAAAATCATAGAGCAGAGATCCTTGTAGATAGCCTTCCGCAACCGCGACGGACAACTCGTTCAGCACATCATGCGGTGCAACGCCGAAGCGTTCGCAAATGGGGATAAGACCACCCAGCGTTAAACCGTCTGCATCCGCTTTCACCGACAGTTCCCTGAGTTCGATCTTCGGTAACACCATGATCATGAGCTTCTTCCGATTAGGTGCGAAGATAGCACTTACAGATTGGCCGCACAGCGCTGCCACACGTCAATTCCATGCTGCAATACGAATTCATGGTCAGTCAACTTCAGGTACAGGCAAATGTCCACCATGGGGCGGTATCGGCCGCTGCTCACCAAGTCGTCTCCTAATTGTACGAAAACGATCCTTCCGACACTCCACACACGGCGTATTGAGCAGGAGCGGGTCGGCTAGGAGCCATAATTGCGATGATTCAAGACGATGGACGATAACGCGGTATGGGCCTTTAGCTGACCGGTTACGTTCAAACACGAGGATTGAGACATGGAATATCGGATTCAGATTGCTTCGGACGTGATCCGTGATGGCCTGGGACTCGAGCTTATTAACGCCACCAATCAAGTATGCGCCGAGGTCTTCAGGTGTGATTCTGATAACACATTGAAAATTTCGCTATTCGCTGAGGATCTGCCATTCGTACAGGTTGAAAATTTAGTGCTGATCGCCCGAACAGAATTGGTTCGCTACGAGGACGGCACACCCTTGCCCTCTGCTATCCCTCTCCAAAGCTCATAGAAAGAAGCCTTCAGACAGTCCCTCCCCGACGAACACTCCCAACCATTGCCGGCCTTGAGGTGCCGAAAGGGATCCCTTTCGACATCAGATGGTCTGCAACGGGCTGGAGGGATCGCCGGGGAGGGGCTGCTATCGACCCAAAGCAGTCGTTTATTTTGTCAAGATTAAAGACCCAGGGGCTCGCTCTGCCATAGGCCGCAGCGATCTTTCTTCGACTAGGATTGGGAGCCACATCGACGGTCCATAGACCCACCGCCTTTACCGCAAACCACGTGGGGGCTAGGATGGCTCGTTGCTATTGCGATGGCGATGTTCCTGCCAGATTCGCGATAAGGCTGCTCGGCCGTTGATGGATCTATGGTAAGGGAGAGTGGATGATGGATGGGGTCGAAAGCATTGCGAGCGGATTGTTGACCACACATGCAAAGTTGGTATTACACAACGCCAATGAAGCAGAAACACGAAAAAAGTTGATCGACAGAATAGTCGAGGACGTTTTGTCGTGGGACGACACTGATATCTCTTACGAGGAGCGCGTTTCCGAAGATGGCGGTACGACGTATGCCGACTACATCATTCGGACTGCAGATGTGGCTTTGCTTATAGAGGCAAAGCGCGTCGGTCGCAGCTTCGACGTGGTACCTACCCAGAAGCGAGTCAAGCTCACGGGTCGCATTATGGAGGGAGATACCGGGGCAGCTATCGTCCAAGCTCGGGACTACTGTAGGAAAAAGTCGATTCCTTTTGCTGTTGTCACCAATGGTGCGCAATGGATCATATTCCCGGCGGTCCGCACCGATGCCGTTTCTTTCTCCGATTCTTATGCGATCGTTTTCGACTCACTGAGTCGAATCCTCGGAGAAGAGTTAGAGCATTTCGTCGACCTGCTATCACGGACAGCCGTGGTCGAAGGAAACCTCGCCATCGAACTTATAGGTCGGACTACGGACCAGTTTGAGGAACGGCGCCTCAACAAGTTCTTCAAAGGGTCAACTGTAAAACGGCATAACCCTATCTACCCTCTGATTGAAAACGAGGTGATTAGCGCATTCTCAGATTCAATCGTAGGTGCTGAAAGCTCGCTCCTCGAAAAGTGCTATGTGAAAAATGCCGACCGGCAAAAATTCGATAGTCGTATCAGGATGCATTTGCAGCGCAGAGAGCCCCTCTTCTCAACGCAGCCCAAAAAGCCGATGCGAAAGAAGGAATCTTCCTCTCTAATAGACTCGATAAGCTCCGCCTCTGCGTCGCGACGACCGCTGGCGATTTTGATCCTAGGTACAGTAGGCACAGGCAAAACAACCTTCCTTCAATATACGCGAAAGGTTGCTTCCGCAGCGTACTTTGAAAAAAATCAGGGAGCGCCCTACCCGCACTGGATTGATATCGATTTCCGGAATTTTTCGCGCAGCGAGAATCCGCTGGAATTCATATACGCGCACCTGTTCACCTATCTGAGCACTGACCCATATTTTAGGGATTTTCAAAGGGCTATCAAACCCGCTTACCGCGAAGAAATTGAAGCGCTCCAATCAGGGCCTATGTTTCTCATTGCCCAGAACCAGACCGAATTCGATAAAAAAATAACGGAGCTGATTCTCAACGACTATAACGCTAAACGTCCCTACGTCGATAAGATGATTGCGCATGGTGCGAAGCATGCTCCAATCTTCCTAGTGATTGATAACGTTGACCAGTTTGAAGATGGCAGTACGCAATCAGGAATATTTTCCGATGCCATGGCGATCGCAGGACGATTGTCCCTTAACCTTATCATCTCCATGCGCGAATCTACCTATGTAGCGCATAGGGGGTCTTCGACTTTTGATGCTTTTGATTTTGACCCTTTGCATATCGAACCGCCTGAAATTCCCGCAGTATTAAGCCGCCGCTTTTTTATGACCGGCCAAATGCTAAGTGGAAAAAGCGGGAGCTTTACGACCCATGGAGGCGTAAATTTCAAAGTCGAAGACTTGTCGGTCTTCATTGATATCGTGAAGGCTTCGGTACTGGGAACAGAAATTGGCGAGCGCATTGATGTTCTAGCCAACCACGATGTACGCCTCGCCCTTCGGATGACTAGGGAATTTCTAGCGAAAGGATATACTGATCCAGCAAAGGCTCTCCAGAGTCATAAAAATAAAAACACTTACGTGCTGCCAAAGCAAGAAGCGTTCCGCTCTATCTTGTTAGGCAACCAATCTGTATATAGCGAAGAATTCTCCGTAATCGGCAATCCCTTTGACTCACGGCTAGGGAAATCCAATGGTGGATTACTGAGAATGTTCATCCTCTCGGCGTTGGTTAAACAAAGTAATGCTGAAGGGGGGCACATTGATGGCCCCGACATTCGTGACAATATTCGATCTATCGGTTTCTCCGAAGACGACACTCTGAAAGTCTTGGGCGACCTGACCGAGCTAAGATTTATTCATACTAAATCGCATGGCAAAGCCGACCTCAACAGCGGCTATTATGCAAGTAGACTGGGTGGCCATGTCGTGCGGGCTTTGATCGCCGATTTGACCTTCGTTGAAAATATCTTAATGGATACTTTTATATCTGACAAAGAGGTATGGGACCGGCTCCGAGATATCACTCAAAAAATTAGGGATGAACGCGAAATTGTCGTCCGGATGGAAATCAGGGTGGAACGTGCCAAAATTTTTTACCACCTGATGACTGAGCAGTATTTACCCCTGTTGGAGGAAGCAAGAAAAAGGGGCTTGAATCCAGTTTGGTTGGGAAATCCTCTGGAAGAGATGCGGGCTGCTTTCGACGCGGACACCTCTAAAGCACTCCACTCAGCTCAGCGGCTTTATGGGAAGTAACAGCCGAGGTCCGGGGCAAAAGTTGCAATATACGCACGCCCCATCGAGCATATTCGCAATTCTCCTTTCTGCTCTATTAGTGCTCCTTTTAAGCCGACAAATAGGTGACGTGCGCAGGTAACCCAGTCGCACGAGAAAGTCTAATTACGGAATGACCGTTTATGGCCGACTGCTGACGTTGATGAACAAAGCCATCCAGTACAGATCTAGTTATCAATCCAGTAGCGTAACCTTCAATTGAGGGTATCGTTCTGGGCGTATAAAAGCGGCGGAAGCGCATGTATCGTCGGTTACTCAAAGCGCATGCGGAAGGAGGCGGGATATGGACAGCGAGCAAAGGGTTGAGCAATGGAATGCATGTTGGATGATCGTTGCTGGGCGAGCGGTGTGCACTGGATGCCTTGAAAGCCAGGCACTGGAAGACAGCGAGAACCCGTTTTCTCACGCCCACGCGTGCAAGACTTACGATGAGAAATCTAAGCACCCGTGGATTGCGCTACACGACATCCTGGACTGCGCCAGAGGATAACTAGCCAACTCAACCTTACCACGTCACGCCTCTGAGACCCGCCGAGCAGTCTCGTGGGTCAGCTATCGGCCAGAGCCAGCCACTCCATAGTTTGTGCGCTACGCTGTAATGGAGTTCACCCTACACTAGATTGTTGCTAGACCAGCAGCACGCTCCGCAAAATGGTTGCCTTGCTTGGCAGCTCCTAGGAAGATGGATCGCGTCAGATGATCACTGTGAGATCTGGCAGAACGCTCCCAACCGTTTTGCCACCATAAGCCGCCCTACTAAAGGCGGCTTTTTTTTGTTTGCAAATAATCGCTACCTCCAAGGCATTGTATTCAACTGGAGCGAAGATGCCCCGGCTGCACAGTATGCGAACCTGAGACGACTCGTTGCAGGCTGGTCGCGGGGTCAGCAATGCTAAAGCCGATCCCTGATGCTTAAGCGAAGTCCTGAAGCAGGTATCGAGCCAAAGCAGCCGCCCATATCCTTGCGAATTCAGGCCGCGCTAACCATGGGAAAGTCGGGCCGGGGCAGCCTAAGCTTTACCGCTCAAAGGCTTGCCAGCAAACGCGGTGGCCCCAACGCGACCAAATGCCTCAATTGCAGAGTCATTAAAAAAGCTTTTGTACCCTGCCGATTGCTGGATCTTCTTTAGCTTCGCACGCGCTGCGGCCTTCACGTCTTCATTTTCTTTGGTTTTCATGCCCGTCCTCCAGGATCGGTTCGCTGTGGACAACGTTAGCTTTTGCAGTTGGGATGTCAACGCATTCCGGTATCGACGGATACCTGGTCTCGGTTCTCTGCGCTGGCACCCGATTCAGCACTTAGTGCCTTGAGTGCTACGCCTCCATCGGCCAACTCGATACTTTGCAATCCCGGGGCTATGGCATCTCGCAATTTTCAGCACAAATTCACTTATTGACGTATGTCCGACTCGGGCATCGTGGTTGAACTCATCTTCTGCGCTCGCGCATGGTCGACTGACGGCTATCGACCCAAAGCAGTCGTTTTACAATGGATAATGGCAGAGAAAGGCCTGCTTCCTGGTATCCCGACGTGATCACAATCGCGTGCGGGTCAACCTACAGGTCTTCGCCGGTAGCAAGGTGCTCGCTGATCAGTCCATGGATGATGCCAGCGGTAGGGCCATACTGATAGATAGTTGAGAGGGGGAACAAATCGTATCGCTTGCAAAAACGCACTATGGTGGCCAGCACCAAGATTCAGGCGAGTGGGCGTAGGTGGCTATCGAGGATAAGGAGGACGACCCGTTTTGATCTCATGCCGCCGGCTTTGCTGAGCTCAGGATCAGCACTTTGCTTGCAGCCTTATCCACGATCGCCAAGGTCAAAATCGGCAAGCAGCCTTGGATCATTCAACCCACAGGGTGGGTTAATGCTCAATCAGCGCCGACACGCGTCTGACGTATTGATGTGTCCGCTGCTAAAGCATGCCGAGTTCCTCCAGCTCCATGTTGATTTGTTGGAGCAGCGCCTTACGCGCAACCGCACGTTCTTGGGCTAGGAATGCTGCCGTGATGAGCGTGGCAGGGTGGACGCTAAGTACCTCAGCCAGCTGCGTTACCTTGTCAATGGTCGGGCACTTCAACCCACGTTCCAGCGTACTCAGATACGTCCTGCTACTAACTTCTGAGAAGTCTTCTTGGGTGAGGCCCCTTTGCTTGCGGATGTCCCGAAGGACCTGCCCAAACGCGATGTTCAGTTCCAATTTTCAGGCTCACAAAAGGAACGATCAAGCCTTCTTGAGTCCTATAGAGCTACAATCTATAGTGTTCATTTTGGAGGGACTTATGTTCACTACCTACCGAAGCTCTGAGATTCAGTTACCAGACCTCGGCTATCCTCGATATGGCGACACGCAGATCTGGCCATACGTTGAGCAGGAACTCATGTATCCGTGGTTTTACCTAAGCGTAGTTCGGGTAGGCGCGACCGAGTCGGATACGTACATGCTTATGATTCAGCATGCACGGGACGTCGTTTCACTAGTGCGTCGTGAAACCCCTCGGATGAGGGTTGAGGAGGTCCAAATTGTTACCCCTGCACACGTTAACGGTACTGATCGCTGGCTTATGGAGCCCGTTAAAAAAATATCTGTCCTCGAATCCCCCAGCCTAGGCGGACCATGTGAGGCATTCGAGGTCGATGGGGGTAACTGCTATAGCCTTTCTGGATCGGGGGTTTTAGAGAATGCCACCTTGATACAGGTGATCTTCGACGCCGCAACCGATCTTAAGAATTCCCGATAGCGTTGCTCGCCATCAGTGTATAAGCCGCATCGGCTAGATCCTGTGGCAGGCTACCCCCGTCTGAACCGGCAATGATGGCGATGAAAGATCTAATACCGTACTCTGATTCCAGACCTGGCGAGGCTCGGGGGCCGACAGAGACGCTGACAAAGCGCCCTCTTCAGGACCTTGGAGACCTGAACCTCGTGATACTCGTCTTGCAGGGGTTTGCGCTGCGGGACGTACAGATGATGCTCTCCAGTTCGACGCTGTACACGAAGCGAAATGTAATCGGGCTGATAACAGGGAAGTCTCAGCGGAAGGTCAATCAGCTGCTAAATTCTGGCCTAGGAATGGATCGGCTCAATGCCCAACAAAGCGCAATGGCATTCCAGTTCGCGAAAACGCTAGAGCACGCGATTGCGGTTTTAGGTACACAAGCGATGGCGGAAGACTGGCTGTGCCGACCATCTAGGCATTTATCGGGACTCACTCCAGTTGAGCTCATCGAAACGTCAGTTGGGTTCACTACGGTTGAGCGTTATCTCACGCAGATTCAACACGGGGTATACGTGTAGTTGCAGCCGAAAGACAATCAAGTAAACCCATTCCACTTTTTGAAAGACGCTGCTGTGTGCCTGATATCGATCGGGCAGTCGCTGAGTTGAACGCGGCGAAAAACATTGCTTTTTTCCAGCGCGGGTGTTTCGGCGGAGAGTGAGATTACTACGTCTCGTGACAAGCTCACCGGGGTTTGGTCCACTCACGGTCACGAGCCGCTTGGGAACACTTCGAAAAAGTTAAGTTTTGATGCCTAGATTTAACCTTAATCCGCAAAAGCTAACCAAAAGCTCTGAGCTACCACAGGAGCGAGGGGAAAATTTAAGACTGGATAGGCTGGCAACCCAGTAACCATCAGGGTTCAACTGCGGATCGCAAAACATGACTAAAAATTAATAGGGCAGATACCGATATTGAGCCATGGAATGAAAACCTAGCGTCTGTGATGAGGACCGATTTGAAGCGCGAGCTTAAAGCTCCGGCCGGAAAAAAGCTTTTATTTGTCCGTAAGACTTGCCGCGAGACCGTTCCGAGCCTTGAATAAAACCAGGTAGAAGCAGATCGGGCAGTGCTGGCAACTATAAAGCCTGGTCGGTATTGCAAAGAGTGGAGTCACTCGTGCAGGAGTCGGTAGATACCGCGCGTTGCGCAAAGCTACCCGAATGCAGCCTGCAGGGCAAACGATCCGGCCCAATGGGGCTGGCACTCTGCCACAAGTAAAGGCATGCTAGCCGCCCTTTAAGCGACGGGCATTTTTGCACTAAGCATTACGGCTTCCAGTCCAGCAGTCAGGGAACAACGATTTGCCCACTTCAACGCCTTTGCCGTCATCCCATGTTGCTGCAGACAGTGCGACAAGGCCTCTGCGTGGGTCAGTGAAAGGTGTATTGGCGGCGCTGGTCTTGGTGATGCTTGCCATGTTGCTCTGGCAATTGATCGAGCAGTTTCACCAGACTCAGGAACGCCAGCGTCAGCGCAGCCTGGAATACAGCATCCAGCTTTCCGACCGGATGAGCCTGAACATGGCGCTCAAGGCGCAGATCGCCATGAACCTGCTGGACGAGGCGCAATCGTCCGGGGAACGTCTGGAGCAGCCCGTCATGCTGGCAGGCCTGCGCACTGCCCTGCCCGCGCTGCGCAGCGTTGCTCGCCTGAACCCGGCCGGTGACATCGTCAGCGACAGCGCCGAAGTGCCCCGCGACGGCGACTTCCTCAGGCATGCCATGAGGCAGGCGCTGGGCCGCCCTTATTTCTACACCAGTACCGACGACGGCAACCAGCTCTACGTGCTGATTCGCCAGGGCGGCGGCATTACCGGTGACTATTGGGCGCTGCGCATGGCACCGGACGCGCTGAAAGACCTGGCCAGCCAGCCGGCTCAGGACTTTCAGCACGTGTGGCGTCTGGAGCAACGCAAGACACAACGGGTCATCCTCCGCGAACCGCTGCCCTCCAATGATGCCGACAGCGGTCTGTCCGAAACCATTCTTCTGCAACCGCTCAGCAACAGTGACTGGCAGCTGCGCGGCCTGTTCGACACCTACAAGGCGCGCAGCGAACTGCTCACGCCACTGATCGGCAAATGTGTGATCGGCCTGCTGCTCTCGATCCTGCCATTGATCGCACTGATCAGCCTGCGCCGACGTCAGCGCCAGATGCTGCAAAGTCGACGCCGCTATCGGGACATCTTCGAAGGCGCGGGCGTGGCGATCTGCGTGATGGATATGTCTGGCCTGCAGGAGCAACTCGACGCCCTTCAGATCAGCACGGGCGAAGAGTTTGATCGGCTGCTCAAGAGCCAGCCTGCCTCGCTGAAAAGGCTGCTGCAGCAACTGCGCATCAACGAGCTCAACGAAGTTGCGCTTGGCCTGCTGGAAATCGAGTGCAACGAACAGGCCTGGCAGCAGTTGATCGAGGGCGAATCGCGCACGCGCCCAGGCATCGGCATTCAGGTGATACATGCCGTGCTTGCCAGACAGACACGATTGGAACTGGAAATCTGCCTGACACGTGCAAGTGGTCAGGACCAGCATCTGTGGCTGGTCATGCGCCTGCCCGAAGCGCGTAGCGACTTCGATGCCGTGATTCTCAGCATCGGCGACATCACCAGCCGCAAACAGACCGAGCTGTCACTGCTGGACCGCGAAAGCTTCTGGTCCGATGTGATCCGCACCGTGCCGGACCACCTGTATGTGCAGGACGTGCTCAGCCAGCGCATGATCTACAGCAACCACCATTTTGGCCATACGCTGGGCTACAACAAGTTCGAACTGCGCGCGATGGGCGAGTTCTTCTGGGAAATACTGCTGCACCCGGACGATGCCAAGAGCTATCAGGACATGCGCCTGCGCCAGCGCCACCACGGGCACAACGAGTTGCTGCAATGCGTGCTGCGCTTTCGCGATCACGAGAACAACTGGCGTTGCTTCGACGTGCGCGAGCAGGCACTGGCCTGGGACACAGAACATCTTGTCACGCGCATCATCGGCATTGCCAAGGACATCACCGAGCAGGTTGCGTCCAGCCAGTCGCTGCGCGACAGCGAACAGCGCTACCGTATGCTCGCCGAAAGCATCAGCGACGTGATCTTTTCCACCGACGCCCATCTGACCGTCAATTACGTCAGCCCCTCGGTCGAGCGCGCGCTGGGCTACAGCGCCGACTGGATTACCCGGAACGGCTGGTCTGCCGCCATTGCCAACCCCCAGCAACTGACCGGTTTTGATGCGCTCATCAGCCGCATCAGCAAAGTCCTCCACAAGCCGCAGGAGCTGGCGCGGTTGCGCGACGAAGTGACCACCCGGATGTTTCTGTTCGACTGCCTGCGTGCAGACGGTCGCAAGATCCCGGTGGAACTGCGCGTGGTACTGGTATGGGATGAACACGGCAATTTCGAGGGCATTTTCGGCGTCGGCAGGGACATCAGCCAGCAACGCCGCGCCGAAAAAGACCTGCGCATGGCTGCCACAGTATTTGAGCATTCCGCCTCGGCCATCCTCATCACCGACCCCGCAGGCTATATCGTGCAGGCCAACGAGGCCTTCACGCGCGTCAGCGGCTACGAAGTCGCTCAGGTGCTCGACCAACTGCCGGGCATGCTCACCGTTGAAAGCGAACAGGAAGCGCACTTGCGCTACATCCTCAGGCAGTTGAACGGGCAAGGCACCTGGGAAGGTGAAATCAGGCTCAAGCGACGCAACGGCGAACACTATCCGGCCTGGGTCGGCATCACGGCAGTGGTCGATGACGAAGGCGACCTGGCCAGTTATGTGTGCTTCTTCAGCGACATCAGCGAGCGCAAGGCCAGTGAGGACCGCATCCACCGCCTGGCTTATTACGACGCGCTGACGCACCTGCCCAACCGCACACTGTTTCAGGATCGCCTGCATTCGGCGTTGCAGCAGGCAGAGCGCCAGCAGGCCTGGGTGGTGCTGATGTTCCTCGATCTCGACCGTTTCAAACCGATCAATGACTCTCTGGGCCATGCCGCCGGCGACCGGATGCTGCAGGAAATGGCCACGCGCCTGCTGGCCTGTGTATCCGCTGACGACACCGTGGCACGCATGGGCGGTGATGAATTCACGCTGTTGCTGCAACCGGACATCACGCGCGAAGCCGCGCTGACGCGCGCCATTCACGTGGCCGAGCGGATCCTGACCAGTCTGGTGACGCCGTTTGTGCTTGAAGGCCGTGAGTTCTTTGTCACCGCCAGTATCGGCATCGCGCTCAGCCCGCAGGACGGTAGCGAACTGAGCAAGTTGATGAAGAACGCCGACACGGCGATGTATCACGCCAAAGAGCGCGGCAAAAATAACTTCCAGTTCTACCAGACCGACATGAACGCCACGGCGCTGGAGCGTCTGGAGCTGGAGAGCGATCTGCGTCACGCCCTGGAACAGCAGGAGTTCACCCTCTATTACCAGCCGCAGTTCAGTGGTGACGGCAAACGCCTGACGGGCGCAGAAGCGTTGCTGCGCTGGCGCCATCCGCGTCGCGGGCTGGTGCCGCCGAACGACTTCATCCCGGTGCTCGAAGAGCTCGGGCTGGTGGTGGAAGTCGGCGACTGGGTGCTCACCGAAGCCTGTCGCCAGCTCAAGCACTGGCATCAGGCGAAAGTTCGCGTGCCGAAAGTATCGGTGAACATCTCGGCGCGGCAATTCTCGGACGGCCAGTTGGGTAAACGCATCGCCCACATACTGGAACAGACGGGTCTGTCGCCTGCCTGTCTTGAGCTGGAACTGACCGAAAGCATCCTGATGCGCGAGGTCAACGAGGCCATGCAGATCCTCGACGGCCTGAAAAACCTTGGCTTGAGCATCGCCGTCGATGACTTCGGCACCGGATACTCGTCGCTGAATTACCTCAAACAGTTCCCGATCGACGTGCTGAAGATCGATCGCACCTTCGTCGATGGCCTGCCCTCAGGCGAACAGGACGCCCAGATCGCCCGCGCCATCATCGCCATGGCCCACAGCCTGAACCTCTCGGTCATCGCCGAGGGCGTGGAAACCCACGAACAACTGGAGTTCCTGCGTGAGCACGGCTGTGACGAAGTCCAGGGCTACCTCTTCGGCCGCCCTATGCCACCCAGCCAGTTCGAAGCGCAATTCAGCAACGATGCCCTGTTCATGCTGGATTAAGGCAGCGGCGAGTGTTTAGCTGCAAGCTTCTAGCTTCTAGCTTCTAGCTTCTAGCTTGCAGCTTGAACCTATTTGCTACTCAAGATGACTCCCTTTCATATGCCAGATAAAACCCGATGGGGTAGAATACCCGCCTTTTCCGCCATGCCCTGTTGAGGACTGCCATGTTCAGCCGTGATTTGACTATCGCCAAGTACGACGCCGATCTGTTTGCCGCCATGGAGCAAGAAGCTCTGCGTCAGGAAGAACATATCGAGCTGATCGCCTCGGAAAACTACACCAGTCCGGCCGTCATGGAAGCTCAAGGCTCGGTACTGACCAACAAGTACGCTGAAGGCTACCCAGGCAAGCGTTATTACGGTGGCTGCGAGTACGTCGACGTTGTCGAGCAACTGGCTATCGACCGTGCCAAAGAGCTGTTCGGCGCCGACTACGCCAACGTCCAGCCACACGCCGGTTCGCAAGCCAACTCGGCGGTCTACCTGGCTCTGCTGCAAGGCGGCGACACCATTCTGGGCATGAGCCTGGCTCACGGCGGTCACTTGACCCACGGTGCCAGCGTGTCCTCCTCGGGCAAGCTGTACAACGCTGTTCAGTACGGCATCGACGGCAACGGCATGATCGACTACGACGAAGTCGAGCGCCTGGCTGTTGAACACAAGCCAAAAATGATCGTTGCCGGGTTCTCTGCCTACTCGCAGATCCTCGACTTCCCGCGCTTCCGTGCCATTGCCGACAAGGTCGGTGCCTACCTGTTCGTCGACATGGCGCACGTAGCCGGTCTGGTTGCCGCAGGTGTCTACCCGAACCCGGTGCCGTTCGCCGACGTCGTCACCACCACCACGCACAAGACCTTGCGCGGTCCACGTGGCGGTCTGATCCTGGCTCGCGCCAACGCCGACATCGAGAAGAAGCTCAACTCCGCCGTATTCCCTGGCTCCCAGGGCGGTCCGCTGGAGCACGTCATCGCAGCCAAGGCCATCTGCTTCAAGGAAGCGTTGCAGCCTGAGTTCAAGACCTACCAGCAACAAGTGGTCAAGAACGCCAAGGCAATGGCCGGCGTGTTCATCGAGCGCGGTTTCGACGTGGTGTCCGGCGGTACTGAAAACCACCTGTTCCTGCTCTCGCTGATCAAGCAGGACATCTCCGGTAAAGACGCCGACGCCGCATTGGGTCGCGCCTTCATCACCGTCAACAAGAACTCGGTACCCAACGACCCACGCTCCCCGTTCGTCACCTCCGGCCTGCGCTTCGGCACCCCGGCAGTGACCACTCGCGGCTTCAAGGAAACAGAGTGCAAAGAACTGGCCGGCTGGATCTGCGACATCCTGGCGGACCTGAACAACGAAGCCGTGATCGACGCTGTCCGTGAGAAGGTCAAGGCCATCTGCGCGAAGCTGCCGGTTTACGGCGCTTGATGAGCATCGTTTAAACGCGGTAATGAAAAGCCCCGGTTCGTGAGAGCCGGGGCTTTTTCTTGCTTGGTGTCCACAGTTTATGGACGGCGGCCAAGGAAATATCCGCTGCCCTTACTATGCTCCGACAGTTCGAGCGCGGCTCTCCGATACGGGGTGAGGTGACCAGTTCTAAGACCCGCCGAACCGTTTCCTCAGGCAAAGATGACTTGCGTCCAGGCTCAGGCTCGTCGACCAGTCCGTTCAGCCGACGTGCCTGGAAATGCTGACACCAGACCGTGATCGTTGGCCAGGAAAAGCCCGTGAACCTTGCAACGTTGTCTGGGATTCCGCCTTCGGCAGCCAGCAGGATTATGCGCGCTTGACGGCCTTCTCGCTGAGGGATCGTCGCAGAGCAACGCATCTTTTCAGCTCGGTCTTTTCTTCAAAGCTAAGCGTGACGTCCAGAGCGCTCACTGTAAGCTCTCCAGGGCAGGACGACATCTGAGGTGTAGCCCAAAATAACGAAAAGCTATTTCTCGAACAGCACACTGGCTACCCGCAAACACCTCTCGAAGGAACCGTTGGCTCTGTCCGAAATCCTGACCTAGTCAATACCTGAGCTTGCAGAAAAGGAAGTTCACAGCAAGTCTGGTATAGTCTGACTTGGAAAGTTAGACGACAGGACTCAAACATGGCCAAGCCAGCCGCACGTATAACCGACCCCACCAATTGCCCCATGCCTGGACACGGCACCAAAGCCATTGCGTCCGGATCTCCCAATGTGTTTTTCGACGGCCTTGCTGCCGCAACCAAAGGCGATACCTGCACCTGCGGCAGCATTCTAGATTCCGCCGTTTCGAGTACCGTGTTCATTAACGGTAAAAATGCCGCGCTGGTCGGGACTTTTGGCACCCACGGAGACATCGTGATTGGTGGCTCGGGCACCGTGATAATCGGTGATTCGCACACGCCGGCACCGTTTATACCCCCACTCCCGATTTTACTGAAAAAAACTTATGGACATGCTTTCAGCATAGTTGATAGCGAAACAGGTCAGCCTCTAGCCGGAAGAAACTTCACAGCCACTGTAGATGGCCAAAAGATTACCGGTGTTACTGATCGCGCCGGAGTAGCCAGCGTCAAAACCTCAAGCAAAGATGCCGCTATTTCTATTAGCATTGATTTTATCTCACCGGCTCGGACGCTCAGCGAACTCACGGACTGATCTAAAATGGCAGAAAAATTTACCACTGAAGCAAAAGCAACTGAAGTAAAACCCGGCCCGCCTAAAGCTTCCACCACCATCACGATTAACGATAGAGCCGCGACCAGAGAAGCGATAATCAGGCTTCTTAAAAAATACAAATGCGAGTTCTCAGAACGATCGTCTTGGGGGGCGCATAAAGCAAAAGGTGAGATGGTTGATGATTGGGACTACACGATGATAGCCCTTCACCATGCAGGCCGGAGTGTAGGCTGCGGTCTTGGCGCAGAACAAATGCGCGACATTCAAAAAGAGCATCAGGCTAAATTTGATGATATCGGTTACCACTACGGCATCGACTGCATGGGAAAAGTCTTCGAAGGGAGGGACATAAGATTCAAAGGCTCAAGTGTACATAACTACAACACAGGTGTAATTGGTATCGTTTTACTAGAAAACCTGACAACTGCCGAAGAAGGTGGCGATGTTGTAGCTCTGGCTCGCCAGGCTCTTGAAACCCTAAACGGTAACATGGACCAGAAAATACCTGCCGTACAAATCGACGCTCTTCTGACTTTGATTCACGCCCTAACCAGTGTTTTTAAAGTTACAACTTTAGGCGGACACCGTGAATTCCCTATGCAGGCCGGTGAAGGGAAAATTTGCCCTGGTAACATTGGAATGGAGTTAGTGAGAAATCTTCGAGTCAAAACTAAACTTTTGCGGCCACCCTCATCATGAAATTATTGCTTATCAGTGCTCTAATCACACTCGCCGCCGTCCTTTATGTCGGCTACTACGAAAAGATAGAGGATGCCTATCCGGAAAAAGTTTTCTTCATCAAGAAAAGCCCAACAACCAGGATCAAGTTTGAAAATATTTTCGCTTACGAATCAGATGACAAAAAGCTGAGTCAATTAAGCGAAACCGAGCGCCAACTGGTCATTCAGTATTGCAAGTATCGCCTAGGCGTGACTACGACTTTGAAAAACCAACACGAGCTTGAAGAATGCAAACAGAGATAGGTCTGACCCGAGTCTAATAGTCGCCTATGAGGGCTCGCTGCCAGCGTGATACTTTCGGAATAATCTGTGTCCCTTTTACGACGTCAAGCACCTCATGCATACGTTGAATTTTGTTCACTGGCGCGTTAAAAGTTAATACAGAAGCAAACCCGCTAAGAATATTTGAACGCTACTTAAATAAATACGATCCAGGCTTTGAGCTCAAGGGCTATCTGAACATTAATTCAGAGGAGGTATTCTATAAAGCGCGAGGCCTATAGATTTGTAGAATTCAGCTATCCGCAGTATGCAGTGAAGCATCTGACTTTTAGGCGTTTCCTTCAAACAAGTAGATTGCCTTCACAAAACTCTGTCGTATTAAATTAGGGCTCGATGAGCCAGGCATGTGCGGCACAATTTACGCCGACCAGCGCAAGATCAGATTGGACCGACTGAACAATCAGGACGACGATAGATGAAAACGATTTACCTCACCCTACTTTCGCTTGGCACGCTTTTTATCCTGTCGGCAAGCCTCCTCGTCATTGATGGAGTATCTGATACAGCCAAGACCAGCGATGTCGCCATTGTTCTTGGTTCAAAAGTCACGCCAGACGGCGTTCCGTCCGCACGCCTGCAAGCCCGGCTTGATCGCGCAGTGGAGCTTTACCGGCAAGGACGGGTCAGGAACATCATCGTGAGTGGAGGCACCGGCGTGGAGGGTTTCAGCGAAGCCGTCGGCATGGCCAACTACCTTGCGGAGCGCTCAGGGCTGCCGCGTGAAGCGATTCTGCTTGATGAGCAGGGCAACACCACGAAAGACACGGCCCGCAACAGCGCTCAGATCATGAAACAGCGCGGCTTCAAAAGTGCTGTTGTGGTGACGCAATACTTCCACATCACCCGAAGTCGGTATGCCCTGTATCAGGCGGGCGTTACCCAGGTATCGACGGCACATGCCCGATATTTCGAATGGCGCGACCTGTATTCACTTGCGCGGGAAGTTGCAGCGCTGCCCGCCTATTGGTGGGCTGAAAATACCTGACAGCGCCCAGTCACCCACGCAACAACCTCACCCCACCACCGCCGCAAACCCCGCCCGAATCTTCTCCTCCGGCAACTCATCGGCAATAAACACGATCACGCTCTCACGCAGCTCGCCCTCGGCCCATTCAGTATCCCAGTCAAAGCCGTACAGTTTGAGCACGCCCTGAAATACCATTTTGCGCGGTTCATCCTCAATGTTGAGCACGCCTTTATAGCGCAGCAGTTGCTTGCCGTGGTCTTCGAGCAGTTCGTTCATGAACTCGCTGAGGCGGTCCAGGTTCAGGGGTTTGTCGCTGCGCAGGACGAGGCTGGTGATGCGGTCGCTGGATTTACCGGCCGGGGCCAGCGGGCGCAGGGTCATGCTGCCGCCCAGATCGGCGTTGAGGTTGAAGCCACGTACGTCGAGCAGCTCGGCGAGGTCGATCTTGCCGTGCTCGACGATGCGGATCGGGGCGCGGCGGTTGATGCGGGTCAGGCGTGCGCTGAGGGCATCGAAGGCTGCGTCGTCGACCAGATCGCGCTTGCTGACCAGCAAGCGGTCGGCAAAGCCGATCTGCGCCTGGGCGATGGTTTGCGTCAGGTGGGTGTCGGCGTGGGCAGCGTCGACCAACGTGATGATGCCGTCGAGGATGTAGCGCTCGCGCAGTTCTTCATCGATGAAAAAGGTCTGGGCGACGGGCGCAGGATCGGCCAGGCCGGTGCATTCGATCACCAGTCGGTCGAAGGCAATTTCGCCGCTGTCCAGACGCTCCAGCAACAGGTAAAGCGCTTTGGTCAGGTCGGTGTGAATGGTGCAGCACACACAGCCGTTGGACAGGGTCATGATCTGCACCGGGTCGGTGCCCAGCAACTGGCTGTCGATACCGGCATCGCTGAATTCGTTTTCGATCACGGCGATTTTCAGGCCGTGTTCGGCCTTGAGCAGGTGGCGCAGCAAGGTGGTTTTGCCTGCGCCCAGAAAACCGGTCAGCACGGTCACTGGGATGGGTTGCAACTCGGTCATAAGGCTCCTGGCGTGATGCTTTCAGCGGGAATGAAAACGCGCCACAGGTGATGGCCTGTGGCGCGTCGGGTCAGACAATAACGCAGTTCAGAGGATCAGCAGCACTTCGGACCGCCCTTGCCGCCGTAACGCGCCTCTTGCCGCTCTCGAAAGAACTGCTCGTAGATCATCATCGGCTTGTCCGGGTGCGTGTTCTGCATGTGCTCGACGTAGGTGTCGTAGTCGGGCATGCCCACCATCAGGCGGGCGGCCTGACCGAGGTATTTCCCGAGGCGACTCAGGTCATTGAACATGGGCAAATCCTCTGTGGATAACCATCATCACACCTGCGACGCGGGCGGCATGGCCTGGTAAGGAGCTTCCTTGTCGGTACGCGCCTCGGTCGTCCAGGCCGCACGGCCCACCTTGATGGCGTAGAACAGAATGCTGAACACCACAAACAGGAACAGTATGGTCAACCCGGAGTTGGTGTACGCGTTGAAAATCACGTGCTGCATCTGGTCCATGGTTTTTGCCGGCGCCAGAATCTGGCCGGCATCTGCCGCTGCGCTGTATTTCTTGGCCAGGGCCAGGAAGCCGACCGCAGGGTTGGCATCGAACAGCTTGATCAGGCCCGCCGTCACAGTGCAGATCAACAGCCAGACGGCAGGCAGCATGGTGACCCACACATAGCGCTGACGCTTCATTTTGATCAGCACGACGCTGGCCAGCATCAACGCGATACCGGCAAGCATCTGGTTGGAGATACCGAACAACGGCCACAAGGTATTGATGCCGCCCAGCGGGTCGATGACGCCTTGATAAAGCAGATAACCCCACAGCGCCACGCACCCCCCTGTGCCGATAGCGTTGGCCGTCCAGGATTCTGTGCGTTTGAGGGCCGGAACGAAGCTGCCCAGCAGGTCTTGAAGCATGAAGCGCCCGGCACGTGTACCGGCGTCAACCGCCGTCAGGATAAACAGCGCCTCGAACAGAATCGCGAAGTGATACCAGAACGCCATGGTGTTTTCACCCGGCAGTACCTGATGGAGGATCTGCGCGATCCCCACAGCAAGCGTCGGCGCACCACCGGCACGGGCCAGGATGGTGTTTTCACCGATGTCCTTGGCCACGGCGGTCAGTTGCTCCGGCGTGATGGCAAAGCCCCAGCTGGACACTGTCTGCGCGACGGTCACCACATCGCTGCCGACCACAGCGGCCGGGCTGTTCATGGCGAAGTAGACGCCTGGCTCGATCACCGAAGCGGCGACCATTGCCATGATGGCCACGAACGACTCCATCAACATGCCGCCATAACCGATATAACGGGCGTTTTTCTCGTTATCCAGCAGCTTGGGCGTGGTGCCCGAGGAGATCAGTGCGTGGAAACCCGATACCGCGCCGCAGGCAATGGTGATGAACAGGAACGGGAACAGCGCGCCCTTCCAGACCGGACCGGTGCCGTCGGTGAACTGGGTCAGGGCCGGCATCTTCAGCTCGGGTGCCAGAATCAGGATGCCGATTGCCAGCGCCAGAATGGTGCCGATTTTCAGGAACGTCGACAGGTAGTCACGCGGTGCCAACAGCAGCCAGACCGGCAGCATCGCAGCCACAAAGCCGTAACCCACCAGCATCCAGGTGATCTGGATGCCGGTGAAGGTAAACATCGGCCCCCAGGTCGGGTCGGCCGCAACCATGCCGCCGACCCAGATCGAACCGAGCAACAGCAGCACGCCCACCAGCGAGATTTCACCGATACGGCCCGGGCGGATGTAACGCATGTAAATGCCCATGAACATCGCAATCGGAATCGTCGCCATGACCGTGAACATGCCCCACGGGCTTTCGGCCAGGGCCTTGACCACGATCAGCGCCAGCACCGCGAGGATGATGATCATGATCAGGAAGCAGCCGAACAAGGCGATGGTGCCGGGAATGCGGCCCATTTCCTCGCGAACCATATCGCCCAGCGAGCGACCGTCACGGCGCGTGGAGAGGAACAGGATCATGAAGTCCTGCACCGCACCGGCCAGTACCACCCCGGCAATCAGCCACAGCGTACCGGGCAGATACCCCATCTGCGCAGCCAGGACAGGGCCGACCAGCGGGCCTGCGCCAGCGATGGCGGCAAAGTGGTGACCGAACAGGATGTGTTTGTTGGTCGGCACGTAGTCCAGACCATCGTTGTTGACCACCGCCGGTGTCGCCCGCAGCGGATCGAGCTGCATGACGTGCGTGGCGATGAAAAGACTGTAGTAACGATAAGCAACCAGATAAATGGCCACCGCAGCGACCACTATCCACAAGGCGTTGATCGCCTCTCCGCGGCGCAAGGCCACGACCCCAAGGGCACATGCCCCGACAATTGCGACGATGAGCCAGGGAACGTGGCGCATCAGGCTATTATTATTTTTCATTTTTTTATTCCAGCAGAGTTGACTAGAAGGCAAGCAGTGCGAGTTTAGCGCCGGATCAGCGAAAGGCCACCCCCAACCATGGTCTAGACCGAAAATTGATCAATTGCGGCAGATACCCGGCATAGAGGGCTGGAATGGCGTAGGCAGAGGGTGGCCGGATCACAAAACCGTCATGCGGAACTGTTCTGTAATGGCTTTCAGGGCTATCGTGCATAAACAAGAGAATCGATCAGAAAACAACCTGCCCGCTGACCCCCGGTGGCCGTCAACAAGAGAGCTCATTCGATGACCGACTCACATGCAGAGCGCCGTCGTTTCAAACGTATTGCCTTCGACGCAAAGACCGACGTGAAGCAGGGCGACAACAGTTGGAAAGCGCAATTGGTCGACCTTTCCCTGAAAGGTTTGCTGATCGAGAAGCCTGAACTGTGGAGCGCTGATCCGACGCAGCCTTTTGAAGTGGATATCCGCCTCAGCAATGACGTGCACGTGAAAATGGATGTCGAGATGACTCACGATCACAACCAGCAATTGGGATTCGTCTGCCGCCACATCGGGCTGGAGTCGATCAGCCATCTGCGGCGGCTGATCGAACTTAATCTGGGGGACCCGGCAGAGCTCGACAGGGAGCTGGCGGCACTGATCGAACTTTAGGCTTCAGTTCTAAGGGCCGCTTACTCGAACAGCGCATCCAGCGCCTGTTCCAGACGCGTGACCGCAATGATCTGCAGACCGGGAGGCGCTTCTTTCGGCGCATTGCCTTTCGGCACGATGGCCCGTTTGAAGCCGTGCTTGGCAGCCTCTTTCAAGCGCTCCTGCCCGCTGGGCACCGGCCTGACCTCACCCGACAGCCCCACCTCGCCAAACACCAGCAAGTCATGCGGCAGCGGGCGATTGCGCAGGCTGGACATGACTGCGGCCATCAAGGCCAGATCGGACGCGGTTTCCAGCACTTTGACCCCGCCCACCACATTGAGGAACACGTCCTGGTCGTGGGTTGGAATGCCGCCATGCCGGTGCAGCACCGCCAGCAGCATCGCCAGACGGTTCTGATCCAGGCCCAGGGTTACGCGGCGCGGATTGGACATATGGCTGTCATCCACCAGCGCCTGAACTTCGACCAGCATCGGCCGGGTGCCTTCCCATGTGGCCATGACCACGCTGCCGGGGACTTCTTCCTGCGCACGGGTCAGAAAAATCGCCGACGGATTGGACACTTCTTTCAGGCCCTTGTCGGTCATGCCGAACACACCCAGTTCGTTTACCGCGCCGAAACGGTTCTTTACAGCGCGCAGCAAACGCAGACGACCGTCCGACTCGCCCTCGAAATACAGCACGGTATCGACCATGTGCTCAAGCACACGCGGCCCCGCCAGTGCGCCTTCCTTGGTGACATGCCCCACCAGGAAAATCGCGGTGCCACTCTGCTTGGCATAGCGCACCAGCAAGGCGGCGCTTTCGCGCACTTGCGACACGCCACCCGGTGCGGACTGCAATTGCTCGGTGAAGATCGTCTGGATCGAGTCAATCACCATCACCTTGGGCTTCTCGACCTTGGCGGTGGCAATAATGGTTTCGATGCAGGTTTCGGTCATGACCCGCAGTTTGTCCTGCGGCAGGCCCAGACGGCGGGCGCGCATGGCCACCTGCTGTTGGGATTCCTCGCCGGTGACATACAGCGCAGGCATGCGCTGGGCGATGTTGCACAGCGTTTGCAACAGAATCGTCGACTTGCCGATGCCAGGGTCGCCGCCGATCAGCACCACAGAACCATCCACCAGACCGCCACCGAGCACCCTGTCGAGTTCGGCGGAGTTGGTGGAGAAACGCGGGATCTCTTCAACGCTGACTTGCGCCAGGGTTCTGATCTGCGCCTGTGAGCCGGTCCAGCCGGTGCGCCCGCTGGGAGGCGCGGCGGCACCGCTTTCGATCATGGTTTCGACCAGTGTGTTCCAGGCGCCGCAATCAGCACACTGGCCCGCCCACTTGGGAAATGTCGCGCCGCATTCGGTGCAGCCGTACAAGCGTTTGGCCTTGGCCATGACAACCCCAGTCGTAAAAAACGCCCATGATAACGCAGGTTGCAGCGCCTGTTACCCGCGCAACGGACCACAACTTTCAAAACCTTATAAAACTTACACAGACCGCTTCTGTCGATTAAACGTAGACCGGGCGGCAAGAGCACGGCTGGGCTACACTCAACTGGATCAAATTTATCTGTTACAAGGAATTACCCATGAGCGTGCTTACAGAATTCAAGGCATTCGCGGTCAAAGGTAACGTGGTCGATATGGCCGTCGGTATCATCATTGGCGCGGCATTCGGCAAAATCGTTTCATCGTTCGTCGGCGACGTGATCATGCCACCACTGGGCCTGCTGATCGGCGGCGTGGACTTCAGCGACCTGGCAGTCACCCTGCGTCCTGCGCAAGGCACAGCGCCTGCGGTGTTGCTGGCGTACGGCAAGTTCATCCAGACCGTCATCGACTTCATCATCGTCGCGTTCGCGATCTTCATGGGCGTCAAGGCCATCAACCGCCTCAAGCGCGAAGAAGCCAAGGCACCGACCCTGCCGCCAACGCCTTCCAAGCAGGAAGTGTTGCTGAGCGAGATTCGCGACCTGCTCAAGGCACAGAACACACCGGCAGCACCCATTACCGTGGACCCTGCTCGTACGCTGTAGTTGGAAGCCTGAAAAACAGGCTTCTGCCCGGAGGGCGTAGGGGCGGACCGGGCGACGCTTCGCTCTGGATTCTGGCCGAAGGCCGTGGGAGCGGACTTGTCCGCGAAGAGGGCTTTACATCCGCAGAATATTTATCGCCTGTAGTGCAGCATTCGCGGACAAGCGAAGCGTCGCCCGGTCTGCTCCTGCCGTCCGCCCCCTACCAATACGTTTCCACCGCCACCTGCCCCGGTTTGCGGGACAGGCTCAGGCGCATGTCGCGCTGCTTGAGCAATGCGCGGGTGTCGTCGATCATCTGTGGGTTGCCGCACAGCATTACCCGCGAATGCTCCGGCGTCAGGTCGATACCTGCGGCGCGTTCAAGCGCTCCGTTTTCGATCAGTTGGGTGATACGGCCATTCAGTGCACCCGTATGCTGTTCGCGGGTGACGGTGGGCAGAAACATAAACTTGTGCGCGTACTCGGCCAGGTAATCACGCTGCATCAATTCGCTGATCAGCGGCTGATAGGCAAGCTCGCTGGACTCGCGAACGCTGTACACCAGAATCACCCGTTCAAATTTCTCCCAGACCTCGAAGTCCTGAAGAATCGAAAGAAACGGCGCAACGCCCGTGCCGGTGGACAGCAGCCACAGGTCGCGACCATCAACGAAGCGGTCCAGGGTCAGGTAACCAAACGCCTGCTTCTCCACCATCAGGCTGTCGCCCTCGCGCAGGCGGCTCAACTCGCTGGTGAATTCCCCATCGGGCACCACGATTGAGAAAAACTCCAGAAACTCGTCGTGCGGAGAAGAAACCATCGAGTACGCACGCCACACCGTCGTGCCGTCAGCCTTGGTCACACCCAGCCGCGCGAACTGCCCTGCGCGAAAGCGAAAGCCGGGGTCGCGGGTGGTGCGCAGGGTAAACAGATTCGTGGTCAGCGGTGTGACACGCTGCAGCGTCTGGCGGGTGAATTTGTCGTCACTGACGGTCATGGTGCGCTTTAAACTCCTGAACAATGGCAAGCAAGACCCAGTGTCCCGCAAAGCAGGCTCGATAAACACCGGTGGTTTGTAGTGGATTGCCTGAAATCGTTGTAGCCGCTTAGAGTATTTGGTTCTTGACGCCCACCAATGCCGGGTTGAACGTCTGCACGGCCAATCACCTCGGCCGCTCTTGCTCGGGGCTTTCAGCTTAAACGCCAAGAATAGACTGCCAAGTGCCATCAGCCCATCCGTCAGACCAGTTTCGCAGCGTGCCGATTGCCGGGTATTTGTTCCTAGGGAAGGTCTGAAGTAGGCATCGATTTTTGACGCTCTCATGGCCTGAGGTTCAAAAAAAGCTCGCCCGATCAGATAATTAGACGTTTTCCGCTCTTAACTCATCGATTTTCCTTCAAACAGCACCTTTCCAAGGCGTTTTTCCGCATTACAGGCGCACCTCTCCCATCGCCAGCAGCCGTTTTCGCACCATCCAAAGGTTCGACAAGGCAAACAGAGTAGCCTGTTGCGCGGTGTTTTTAGCCAGCCCGCGAAACCGGACTTTCGTATAACCAAACTGGCGCTTGATCACGCGAAACGGATGTTCAACCTTCGCCCGTAACTGGGCTTTCGTGAACTCGATTTTGCGATAGACCCGTGCGATCAAACTTTTCTCGCCATGCTTTTTATAACGGCTTGGGCGGGCCGCAATTGACCAGATCATCTGACGATCCTGATGCTCCGCACGCTTGTCCACGCCGGTGTAGCCCGCATCACCGCTGACATAGGTTTCCTCACCATGTAGCAATTGATCAACCTGAGTCACGTCCGCCACATTCGCCGCAGTACCCACCAGGCTATGGACTAAACCCGACTCGGCATCGACGCCGATATGCGCTTTCATGCCGAAGAAATACTGGTTTCCTTTCTTCGTCTGATGCATTTCGGGATCGCGTTTGCCGTCCTTGTTCTTGGTCGAGCTCGGCGCATGAATGATCGTCGCATCGACCACCGTACCTTGGCGCAGCATCAAACCTCGATCACCCAGATAGCCATTGATGACCTGCAAAATCCCGCCTGCCAACTCATGCTTTTCCAACAGACGCCGGAAGTTGAGAATCGTGGTTTCATCGGCGATTCGATCCAGACTCAACCCTGCGAACTGGCGCAGGATCGTTGTCTCGTAAAGTGCTTCCTCCATCGCCGGATCGCTGTAACCAAACCAGTTCTGCATCAGGTGAATACGCAGCATCGCCATCAGCGGATAAGCCGGACGGCCACCTTCGCCCTTTGGATAATGTGGTTCGATAAGGGCAATCAAGCCTTTCCAGGGCACAACCTGATCCATCTCGATGAGAAAGCGCTCGCGGCGGGTATGCTTACGTTTACCCGCGTACTCGGCATCGGCGAAGGTCATCTGTTTCATCAGGGAAGCTCGGTGAAAGGTGTTGGGGTATTTTGCCAAATCAGGAAACCTTTTTCAGAGTTTCCCTAGACTGGACAAACACACAGCAAGGTTTGGCTGTGTGCTGCAAGGAGGCTACATGAGCACCATGGACATCAATTTTACACAGCCCTCACCCACAAAAAATCTGACGCAGAGAGAAATTGAAGTCCTCAAGTGGTCCGCCGAAGGTAAAACAGCTGGCGACATCGCCATGATTCTCTGTTTGAAGGAGCGCACGATTCACTTCCACATCGCCAGCGCCATTCAGAAAATGGGGGTCTGCAACAAGACCGCCGCAGCCGTACAGGCCGCATTGAGCGGGATGTTCTGATAAAGCGTTAGCAGAACAACAATCAAGCGGGTATCAGAGCGAAAAAATACGTAAAATCGTCTGCTTCAGCGAGCCCACGTGTCGTCGGGTTCGCTGGCACACTTTCGATTGCACAGAGTTTTCCCGCCAATGCCCCTGCTCATCAGCCGTTTCGCCGAACTTGATCTCATTCGCCAACCCGAGCAACAGGATGAGCCGTTGCAGGCATTCGATGCTGCTGACGAGTACCTGCTCAGCCATGTCGCAGAAACCGGGCTGAGCCTGGACAGCCGCGTCCTGGTGCTCAATGACAGTTTCGGCGCGCTGGCGGCGAGTCTGGCGCGCCACGCCAATGTGGTCAGCAGTACCGATTCGTTTCTGGCAGCGCAGGGGCTGGAAAAGAACCTGGCGCGCAACGGCATGGCCTACGACGCCGTGCCGTTGATCCCGGCCAGTGAGCCATTGAGCGGCCCTTTCGACTGGGTACTGATCCGCATCCCCAAGACATTGGCCCTGCTGGAAGAGCAGTTGATCCGCCTGCAAGGCCAACTGGCCCCCGGTGCTCGCGTTGTTGCGGCCGCGATGGTCAAGCATTTGCCACGCTCGGCCGGTGACTTGCTGGAAGAGTACGTGGGGCCGGTGCAGGCCTCGCTGGCGGTAAAAAAAGCCCGCCTGCTGTTTGCGACGCCGCGGCCCCAAGAGGTACGAACGTCGCCTTATCCGACGCGTTACACGCTGGACGAGCCGGCTATCGAATTGCTCAATCACGCCAACGTGTTTTGCCGCGACGGGCTGGACATCGGCACTCGCGCCCTCCTGCCCTGCCTGCCGAAAAACCTCGGCGCGGCAAGGGTCGCCGACCTGGGCTGCGGCAACGGTGTACTGGCCATCGCCAGCGCGCTGGAAAACCCCGACGCGCACTATACGCTGGTGGACGAGTCGTACATGGCGGTGCAGTCGGCAACAGAAAACTGGCGGGCACATCTGGGCGAGCGAGACGTCGTGCTGCGTGCCGCCGACGGGCTGGACACCCAGCAACCCGACTCGCTGGACGTGGTGCTGTGCAACCCGCCCTTCCACCAGCAACAGGTGGTGGGGGATTTCCTCGCCTGGCGCATGTTCCTTCAGGCCCGTGCAGCATTGGTTACAGGCGGTGCGCTGTACATCGTCGGCAATCGCCATCTGGGGTATCACACCAAGCTGTCGCGCCTGTTCCGCGGCGTCGAGCAGGTTGCGGCCACACCGAAATTCGTGATCCTGAAAGCACGTAAATAGCACACAAAAAAAGACCCTCTTGCCACAGCTGGCGGCAAGAGGGTCACAAAACGTGTCTGGAAGACACGAACGGGAATTGAGTGAGGGTCAGTGAGTCGTCAGGCCCGCAGCGCTCATGAACATGCGCATCAGGCTGGCGACGATAAACAGCGCAAACACGCTGCCCGCCCAGATCCCGACCAGCCAGGCCAGTCGTTGCCAGAGCGGTTTGCTCAGTGCCGGATCCGGGTCGTGCAGGGGATTTTTGCCAGACATCGTCATTCTCCTCGGTTCGGACTAGTGATAACCGTCTTCAGCAGTCACCTTGCCGCGGAACACGTAGTAGCTCCAGAAGGTGTACCCCAGAATGAACGGGATGATGAACAGCGTGCCCACCAGCATGAAACCCTGGCTTTGTGGCGGCGCAGCGGCCTGCCAGATCGATACCGACGGCGGAATGATGTTCGGCCACAAACTGATGCCCAAGCCGCTGTAACCGAGAAATATCAGCAGCAGGGTCAGCAAAAACGGCGTGTAGTGGGCATTGCGGGCGACAGCCTTGAACAGAACGTACATGGTCACCAGCACCAGAATCGGCACTGGCATGAACCAGAACAGGTTCGGCATGCTGAACCAGCGATGCGCGATGTCTGCGTGGGCCAGCGGCGTCCACAGGCTGACCACGGCCATGACCACGAGCACTGCCGCAGCCAGAGGGCGAGCCAGATCATGCATTGCCTTCTGCAACGGACCTTCGGTTTTCATGATCAGCCAGGTGCAGCCCAGCAGCGCGTAAGCGACGATAAGGGCCAGGCCGCAGAACATCGGGAACGGCGACAGCCAGTCCAGTGAACCGCCCGCGAACTGGCGATCGACCACCGGAATGCCCTGAATGTAAGCGCCCAGCGCAACGCCCTGAAAGAACGTCGCGGCAAGCGAACCGCCGATGAACGCCTTGTCCCACAAGTGTTGCTTTTCTTCGGTCGCCTTGAAGCGGAACTCGAACGCCACGCCGCGGAAGATCAGGCCCATGAGCATGAACATCAGCGGCAGATAAAGCGCCGACAGCACCACCGAATAGGCCAGCGGAAAGGCACCGAACAGCGCAGCGCCGCCCAGTACCAGCCAGGTCTCGTTGCCGTCCCAGACCGGGGCGACGGTGTTCATCATCACATCGCGGTCGGAACTGTCTTTCATGAACGGGAAGAGAATCCCGATGCCCAGATCGAAGCCATCCATCACCACGTACATCATGATGCCGAAGACGATGATGATGGCCCAGATCAGCGGAAGATCGATACCCATGGCTTAATTCCCCTTGCCGAGACGGTCAGGACTGTCGCCATCGTCTTCGCTTTCAACAGCAGCGGAGAGCGGGCGGGCCGGTGTGCGTTGCTGGCCGGGACCACCATGAGGCACATGCTCGACATACGCTTTCGGGCCCTTGCGGACCAGACGCATCATGTAACCGAGACCTGCACCGAACAGCACGAAATAAACCACCACGAACAACACCAGGGTGATGCTCATCTGCGCCACGCTGTGGCCGGACGATGCATCTGCGGTGCGCATCAAGCCGTACACGACCCACGGCTGACGGCCGATCTCGGTGGTGAACCAGCCCGCCAGGATCGCGACCAGGCCCGACGGCCCCATCCACAGCGCCAGGTACAGGAACGGACGCGAGCTATACAGTGTGCCGCGCTTGCGCAGCCAGAGGCTCCACAGGCCGGTGAAGATCATCAGCATGCCGAGGGCGACCATGACCCGGAACGACCAGAACACGATCAGCGAGTTCGGGCGGTCCTCGGGTTTGAACTCCTTGAGCGCCGGCACTTGCTTGTCGAGGCTGTGGGTCAGGATCAGGCTGCCCAGGTACGGAATCTCCACCTTGTACTTGGTGCGTTCCTCTTTCATGTCGGGGATGCCGAACAGGATCAGCGGGGTCGGCTCGTCGCCGATGTTTTCCCAGTGGCCTTCAATGGCGGCGATTTTGGCGGGCTGATGCTTGAGCGTATTCAGGCCGTGGAAGTCACCGACCACTGCCTGAACTGGCGCAACCAGCAGGGCCATCCACATGGCCATCGAGAGCATCTTGCGCACGGCGGGCGTGTCACGACCGCGCAGCAAGTGCCAGGCCGCCGAAGAGCCTACGAAGAAGGCCGTCGCCACGAAGGCGGCAATTGCCATGTGCGTCAGGCGGTACGGGAACGACGGGTTGAAGACCACCGCGAACCAGTCAGTCGGGATCACACGACCGTCGATGATCTCGAAACCTTGTGGCGTCTGCATCCAGCTGTTGGAGGACAGAATCCAGAATGTCGAGATCAGCGTACCGATGGCAACCATCACCGTGGAGAAGAAGTGCAGGTTGCGGCCCACGCGGTTCCAGCCGAACAGCATCACACCCAGGAAGCCGGCTTCCAGGAAAAAGGCGGTCAACACCTCGTAGGTCAGCAGCGGTCCGGTAACGGCGCCTGCAAAGTCGGAGAAGCGGCTCCAGTTGGTGCCAAACTGATAGGCCATGACCAGCCCGGACACCACGCCCATGCCGAAGTTGACGGCAAATATCTTCGACCAGAAGTGGTACAGATCACAGTAGACGTCTTCGCGGGTCTTCAGCCACAGGCCTTCGAGCACAGCCAGGTAACTTGCCAGACCAATGGTGATGGCAGGAAACAGGATGTGAAACGAAATCGTGAATGCGAACTGAATTCGGGCGAGCTCGATAGCCTCTAAACCGAACATAAGATGTTCCTCTCTCAGATGAAACCTGCCGCCGGCCAAAAGCCAACAGCGATTGCCCCCACGGTAATGAGTGCTTCTGTTTCTTTTTATGCAGCGCTTTCAGTGGAAAAAGCGCTGGTCGATCCGTCGTTGTTTGAATGGAGCACTGACGTAGATCAATCGACCATGAAAGAGTAGTCCTGTTCAGCCACTTGAGCCGTGTGGTCTATTGTCGCGTGGCGAGTTGTCTCACCTTAGCCTGCAGGTCGCCGCCTCGGTCGCTCCCACGCAGGCCATGTGCACAGTGTCCTTGTGGGAGGGAGCTTGCTCACGAAGAGGCCGGTGCAGACGCTGAATACCTACTGATCAGCCAGTCTTTCTTCGCGAGCAAGCTCCCACGGGAAGCAGGTACTGCTACAACAACTTATCCAGCGTTATCGGAAACTCGCGTATCCGTTTACCCGTTGCGTGGTAGATGGCGTTGGCAATCGCTGCCGGGACACCGACGATGCCGATTTCGCCCACGCCCTTGGAGCCCAGCGCGTTGACGATCTCGTCATGTTCTTCGACAAACAGCACGTCGATGTCGCCGATGTCTGCGTTCACCGGAACGTGGTACTCGGCCAGGCTGTGGTTCATCGGGCGGCCCAGTGCGTGGTCCAGCAGAGCTTCTTCCTGCAGTGCCATGCCCATGCCCCAGACAACGCCACCAAGAATCTGGCTGCGTGCCATCTTCGGATTGACCACACGGCCCGCCGCCACAGCGCTGACCACACGGCTGACCTTGATGGTGCCCAGGTCCTCATCAACCAGCACCTCGACGAACACCGCCGAGTGCGTCGCCGCTGCGTAGGCTTCGCGCTTCTTGTCCGGCTCGGCGTCCACTTGTACCTCAATCACGCCGCTGGCCTGAGACGCCGCCAGGTCTGCCATCGACAACACCTGATCGCCAAGGTACAGCTTGCCTGATTCAAAGCGAGCTTCATCCGGCGTAACAGACGCAAACTGCGGATGCAGCCCTTTGGCCACTTCCAGCACCTGACGCTGCAAGGCCTGACACGCCTGTTGCACCGCCGTGCCCACCGACGACACTGTAAACGAGCCGCCCTGCAACGGCGCGGTCGGCAATGAAGAGTCGCCCAGCAGGAAGGTGACGTTCTCGACATCAATACCTGCAGACTCGGCCGCAATCTGCGTCATCACGGTGTACGTACCCGTGCCGATGTCGGTCGTGGCGCTGCTGACCACCAGCGAGCCATCCGCTTCAAGACGCGCCTTGGCGCTGGCTTTCATCTGCATCGCTTCCCATACACCGCCCGCCATGCCCCAGCCGACCAGTTGGCGACCCTGACGCATGCTGCGCGGTTCAGGATTGCGGCGCTCCCAGCCAAAACGCTCGGCGCCCTGGCTGTAACACTCGCGCAGTTCCTTGCTGGAATACGGCTTGTCTTCGTTGCCATTACGCTCGGCGTAGTTGGTCAGTCGCAGGCGCACCGGATCGATGGCCAGCGCGCAGGCCAGTTCGTCCATCGCGCATTCCAGACCGATCATCCCCAATGCGGCGCCCGGCGCGCGCATGTCCAGCGGCGTGAATACATCCAGCGGCACCAGCTTGTAGGTCAGTTGCACGTTGTCGCAGTGATAAAGCATGCCGCTCCATTCCACGACGTGCTCGCTGAAATCCTCGAAACGCGAGGTCTGGCCGATGGCTTCGTGCCCTACGGCCAGCAGACGACCATTGGCAGCAGCGCCCAGACGCAAGCGCTGAACCGTGCGCGGGCGATAACCAAAGGTGAACATCTGCTGGCGGGTCAGGGTCAGGCGCACCGAGCGTTTCAGGTGCAGCGCGGCCATAACCGCCAGAGGCAGTTGATACTGCGGACGCAGGCCAGAACCGAAAGCACCGCCGACAAACGCGGCCAGTACGCGAATCTTGTCCTTCTCCAGGCCGAAAACCTTGTGCAGGTAGTCCTGACAGTTCTGCGGGCCTTGGGTCTTGTCATGAATCTGCAAGCCGCCGTCTGCCTGATACAGAACGGTCGATGCGTGCGGTTCCATCGGGTTGTGGTATTCGCTGGGCGTGCTGTAGGTCACATCGACACTCAGCGCCGAACTTGCCAGCTCGCCCTCGAAATTGCCACGCGGTGGTGGCAGTTCTGCAGGCGCGTTGTAGGCTGTGTCGAGCATGGCCTGCAGATCGGTCTCGTGGGGCGCCTGTTCGTACTCGATACGCACCAGCGAACCGGCATGCCGCGCCAGTTCAAGCGTCTCGGCCACCACCAGCGCGAGCGGCTGACCGCTGTACAGCACGTTGTCGTTATACAGCGGGCGAAACGGCGAACCATCCGCCGAGTCGGCGTCTTCGTAATTCTCGTCGTAGCTGGCCAGCGCCGGGCGATTGCTGTGATCGAGCACCGCCACAACGCCGGGCACTTTCAGCGCTTCGCTGATATCAATGCTGAGCACGCGCCCCTTGGCGATGGTGCTGGAGACCACGCTGCCGTGCAGCAGGCCTTCTTCTGGGTACTCCCCGGCGTAACGTGCGCCGCCGGTTACTTTCAGTCGGCCGTCAACGCGGTCCACGGGTTTGCCCATTGGCGAAAATGGCTGATTCATTGGGCGCTCCCTCCTGTTGCGGCATCGCTCAGGGCACGAATGATCGCGCGGCGGGCCAGTCTGACTTTGAAACCGTTTTGCGCAAGAGGCTGCGCATCTTTGAGCATGGCGTCGGCGGCGGCGGCGAAGTTCTCGCGGGTCACCGGCTTGCCGATCAGCAGGCGTTCGACCTCCTTGTCACGCCAAGGCTTGTGCGCAACCCCGCCCAGCGCCACGCGCACGTCGCGCACCACGCCATTTTCCAGGCTCAAGGCCGCAGCGGCAGATATCAGCGCAAACGCATAAGAAGCACGATCACGTATTTTCAGGTACGCACTATGGCTGGCGAAACTTTCGGCCGGCAGCTCGATGGCGGTGATCAACTCATCGTCGGCCAGCAGGTTGTCGCGCTGTGGCGCATCGCCAGGCAAACGATGGAAGTCTGCGAACTCGATAGTCCGCTTGCCGGCACGCCCTTCGACGTGCACCACGGCGTCCAGCGCAGCCAGCGCCACGCACATGTCCGACGGGTGCGTGGCAACACAATCGTCACTGGCACCGAGGATCGCGTGGTTGCGGTTCAGGCCCTCACGTGCGGGGCAACCGGTGCCAGGCTCGCGCTTGTTGCACGGCACGCCGGTGTCGTAGAAGTAATAGCAACGGGTGCGCTGCAACAGGTTACCGCCCGTGCTGGCCATGTTGCGCAACTGTGGCGAGGCACCCGCCAGCACGGCCTTGCTCAGCAACGGATAACGCGCTTCGATCAACGGGTGATACGCCAGGTCGGCGTTGCTCACCAGCGCACCGATCATCAGCCCGCCAGACGCCGTCTCGCTGACATCGCGCAACGGCAGGCCGGTGATATCAATCAGGTGCTCGGGTTGCGTGACGTTTTCTTTCATCAGGTCGAGCAGGTTGGTGCCGCCCGCGATAAAGCGTGTGGCGGGTCCGCTCAGGTTGACGGCCGCGCTGACGTCGGTCGGCTTGCTGTAGGTAAACGGGTTCATGCGTTCACCTCCGGCTTGGGTGCCGCATTGTGAAACTGTGGCAGCGCTTCTTCTACGGCGGCCAGAATGTTGCTGTACGCACCGCAACGGCACAGGTTACCGCTCATCAGTTCCTGAATTTCGGCGCGGGTGCTGGCGCGGCCTTCGTTGGCAAGCCCGACGGCCGAGCAGATCTGCCCCGGCGTGCAATACCCGCACTGAAACGCGTCGTGCTTGATGAAGGCTTGCTGCATCGGGTGCAGTTCCTCGCCATTGGCCAGGCCCTCGATCGTGGTCAGCTCGGCGCCGTCACACATGATCGCCAGCGTCAGGCAGGCATTGATGCGCGTCCCGTCGCGCAGCACGGTGCAAGCGCCGCACTGGCCGTGGTCGCAGCCTTTCTTGGTGCCGACCAGATCGAGCTGATCGCGCAGCAGGTCCAGCAAGGTGGTCCAGGGCAGCACATCAAGCTGGCGGGGCTGCCCGTTGAGGGTTAGCGAGATCGCGTGGGTCGCGAAATCCTTCGGGTTCGGGGTTGTTGCACTCATGGAAACCTCACGGTAGGCGTTCGCTTAGCGCATTTTTATGCGTCTTGAGGGTGGGACTTCGTGAGGTATGCAACGTTCAGGCTTTATGGATGAGCGTACTGATCATCGAAAGGGCGTGATCCACAGGCAGCCATCCCGACACGCTGCTGGTATGATGCGCGGCTTTTTCCGACCCGCAAAAATCAAACGGGCTGCCACTGCAGTCTGTGCTTTGCTGTTGGAGTCGATCATTCACGACGCGCGCCGCGTCACGGAGAGCCAGACATGCTGGAAAGGCTGTTTCAACTCAAGGCACACAACACCAACGTGCGAACCGAGATTCTTGCGGGCGTCACGACTTTCCTGGCGATGGCCTACATCCTGTTCGTCAACCCGAGCATCCTCGGCGAAACCGGCATGGACAAAGGCGCAGTGTTCGTTGCCACCTGCCTGGCAGCGGCCATCGGCTCGACGGTGATGGGCCTGATCGCCAACTACCCGATCGCCCTGGCACCGGGCATGGGCCTGAACGCCTTCTTTACCTACACCGTTGTGCTGCACATGGGCCATAGCTGGCAGGTGGCGCTGGGTGCAGTGTTCATTTCGGCGGTGATGTTCTTCATCCTGTCGATCTTCCGCATTCGCGAGTGGATCATCAACAGCATCCCCCTGCCCCTGCGCTCGGCCATTGCCGCCGGTATCGGCCTGTTTCTGGCACTCATCGCCCTGCACAACGCCGGCATTGTGGTCAGCAACCCGGCCACCATCATCGGCATGGGCGACCTCAAGCAGCCTGCTCCGGTGCTCGCCACCCTGGGTTTCTTTCTGATCGTAGCGCTGGACCACCTCAAAGTGCGCGGCGCCGTGCTGATCGGCATTCTTGCCGTCACGCTGGTGTCCATCGGTCTGGGCTTCACGCCGTTCGGCGGCGTGGTGTCGATGCCGCCGTCGCTGGCACCGACCTTCATGCAACTGGACATCATGGGCGCACTGGATGTCGGCCTGGTCAGCATCATCTTCGCGTTCCTGTTCGTGGATATCTTCGATAACTCCGGCACGTTGATCGGCGTCGCCAAGCGCGCCGGGCTGATGGGCAAGGACGGGCACATGCCGAAGATGGGCCGTGCGCTGATCGCCGACAGTACTGCGGCAATGGCCGGCTCGCTGCTGGGTACTTCGACCACAACCAGCTACATCGAGTCGGCTGCGGGCGTGAGCGCCGGTGGCCGCACTGGGCTGACTGCCGTGGTCGTCGCCGTGCTGTTCCTGCTGGCGCTGTTCTTCGCCCCGTTGGCTGGCAGCGTGCCAGCCTTCGCGACCGCTCCTGCCCTGCTGTTCGTCGCGGTATTGATGGCTTCCGGCCTGGCCGAGATCGACTGGGACGACATCACCGTCGCAGCACCGGTGGTGATCACTGCGCTGGCGATGCCGTTCACCTATTCCATCGCCAACGGCATCGCCTTTGGCTTCATTTCCTGGACAGCGATCAAAGTGCTGTCGGGACGCTGGCGCGAGCTGAATTCCGCGCTGGTGATCCTGTCGATTTTGTTCGTGATCAAGCTGGGCTGGTTCAACGCATGAGTGTTCCTTTCGACCCTGCGAGCTACGACCGTCAGCTCGAAGAAAAAACCGCCCGCCTGCGCGAGTTGCTGGCACCGTTCGACGCGCCCGAGCCGCAGGTGTTTGATTCACCGCGCGAGCATTACCGGCTGCGCGCCGAGTTTCGCTTGTGGCGCGAAGACCAGAAGCGCTATTACGCGATGTTCGCGCCGGGCGACAACAAGACGCCGATCCTGCTCGAAGGCCTGCCGATTGCCAGCCAGCGCATCAACGCACTGATGCCGGTGCTGCGCGAGCGTTGGGAAGCCAGCCCGACGTTGAACCACAAGCTGTTCCAGGTGGATTTTCTGACCACACTGGCGGGCGATGCCATGATCACAATGTGCTATCACCGGCCGCTGGACGATGAGTGGCTAGCCGCTGCCGAGCAATTGGCTGTCGAGCTGGATGTAAGCCTGATTGGCCGTTCCAAAGGTCAGAAGTTGATCATCGGCCATGACTACGTGACCGAGAAGCTCGACGTGGCTGGCCGCACCTTCAGCTATCGCCAGCCAGAAGGCGCGTTCACCCAGCCCAACGGCACCGTGAACGGCAAGATGCTCAACTGGGCCTTTGATGCACTGGGCGAGCGTCAAGACGACCTGCTGGAATTGTATTGCGGCAACGGCAACTTCACCTTGCCGCTGGCCACCCGCGTGCGCAAGGTGCTGGCGACCGAGATCAGCAAGACCTCGGTCAACGCTGCACTGAGCAATCTGGATGACAACGGCGTGGACAACGTCACGCTGGTGCGCCTGTCGGCCGAAGAATTGACCGAGGCACTGAACGAAGTGCGCCCGTTCCGCCGTCTGCAGGGCATAGACCTGAAAAGCTACGATTTCGGCAGCGTCTTCGTCGATCCGCCTCGCGCCGGCATGGACCCGGACACCTGCGAACTGACCCGCCGCTTCGAGCGCATTCTGTACATCTCCTGCAACCCCGAAACCCTCGCCGCCAACATCGCCCAACTGTACGACACCCACCGGATCGAACGCTGCGCCCTGTTCGACCAGTTTCCGTATACCCACCATATGGAGTCGGGGGTGTTGCTGGTCAGGCGTTGAGGCTTATCTGACTGACTATCGTGCGACGCTCCGCGTCGCATGCCGTTCTGGACGCTCTGCGTCCTATCCTGAATGCGCGGCGCGGCGCAGATTTGTGACGCAGAGCGTCACGCAAAGCATTCCTACGCTGGAGCGTGAGGAACGATAGGCGTCTGGGCTGGAGCGCACGGAACGACAACCTCACTATCGTGCGACGCTCCGCGTCGCATGCCGTTCTGGACGCTTCGCGTCCGATCTTGAATGTGCAGCGCGGCGCAGATTTGTGACGCAGAGCGTCACCCAAGGCATTCCTACGCTGGAGCGTGAGGAACGATAGCCGTCTGGGCTGGAGCGCACGGAACGACAACCTCACTATCGTGCGACGCTCCGCGTCGCATGCCGTTCTGGACGCTCCGCGTCCGATCTTGAATGTGCAGCGCGGCGCAGATTTGTGATGCAGAGCGTCACGCAAGGCACTCCTACGCTGGAGCGTGAGGAACGATAGGCGTCTGGGCTGGAGCGCACGGAACGACAACCTCACTATCGTGCAACGCTGCGCGTCGCATGCCGTTCTGGACGCTCTGCGTCCTATCCTGAATACGCGGCGCGGCGCAGATCTGTGACGCAGAGCGTCACGCAAAGCATTCCTACGCTGGAGCGTGAGTAACGATAGCCGCCTGGGCTGGAGCGCACGGAACGACAACCTCACTATCGTGCGACGCTCCGCGTCGCATGCCGTTCTGGACGCTCTGCGTCCTATCCTGAATGCGCGGCGCGGCGCAGATCTGTGACGCAGAGCGTCACGCAAAGCATTCCTACGCTGGAGCGTGAGGAACGATAGGTGTCTGGGCCGGAGCGTGAGGAACGATAGGCGCTTCACTGCGAAACTGTCAGTTTATTTATTAGCTTCCTATCGATCCGCTGAGGTATAAATCGAGACCCGATTTACACGCCCGATGGGATCCGATCTTGAGTTCTGAGTTCTCCGCTGCTTCTGCCCCGGTCAAGTTGTCCAGCCAGCCCGGTTTCGTCAGTTTTATCCTCTCGCGCCTGATGGCTGTGTTTGCCATGCAGATTCAGGCAGTGGTGGTTGCCTGGCAGGTCTATGACATGACCCGCGAGCCGATGGCGCTGGCGTATGTCGGCCTTGCTCAGTTCATCCCCATGTTACTGCTGTTGATGCCTGCCGGGGACCTGATCGACCGTTACAACCGCAAGGTTATCCTGATGATCAGTTGGGGCGTGCAGGCGGTGTGCGGCGTCATTCTGTTCGCGTTCTCGGCGCTGAAGCTGCACGACCTGCGGCTGATCTACGGCGCGCTGATGCTCTACGGCTGTGCCCGCGCGTTCACCGGCCCGGCCCTGCAAAGCCTGCTGCCGCAGATTGTCCCGCGCGACCAACTCGCTTCAGCCATCGCCACCAACAGCGTGATCATGCGCTGCTCGACCGTCGGCGGCCCGCTGATCGGCGGTTATCTGTATTGGTTGGGCGGCGCAGAGCTTACGTATTCGGTGTGTGTGGCCGCATTCATCGCCGGGATCCTGTTGCTGGCCCGGGTTGCCACGCCCTTTGCCGGCAAGCCTGTGGATCTGGGCTCCAGCGCCTGGGGCCGGTTCACGGCGGGCATTGCCTTTATCCGCTCGCGGCCGATCATCCTGGGCACCATTTCACTGGACCTGTTCGCCGTGCTGCTCGGTGGCGTGGTCGCGCTGCTGCCAATCTACGCTCATGAAGTGCTGAACCTGGGCCCGCAAGGGCTGGGTATGCTGCGCGCTTCGATGAGCCTGGGCGAACTGGGCGTCGGGATTTACCTGAGCATGCGCCCGCTGGACCGCAATGTCGGCATGACCATGTTTTTCGCCGTCGGCCTGTTCGGTGTGGCGAATCTGGTGTTTGCCCTGTCCACGCTGTTCTGGCTGTCGTGCCTGGCATTGCTGGTCGCGGGCGCGGCGGACATGGTCAGCGTCTACATCCGCTCGGCGCTGGTACAGTTTTCGACGCCAGACAACATGCGCGGCCGGGTCAATGCGGTGAACATGCTGTTTATCGGTTCCTCCAACGAGCTGGGCGAATTCCGGGCGGGCACCAGTGCCTCACTGGTCGGCGCAATCCCGGCCGCAATCATGGGCGGCGTGTGTACTCTGGGCGTGGTTGGTGCGTGGATGGCGGGCTTCAAGTCGCTGCGTCAGGTCGATCGTTTCGCCGATGCGTCGCCGCTTGATGTGTTGCAGGCGCAGGCGGTGAAAAGCTAGGTACGGACTTCCCGAACCAATCGCCTCTCTCGCACCTCTATACCCTCGCATCCTGCACACGCTGGCCGGACCGCCGGACTGGCGCAGACGTGCATCAGCAGCGACACTCATTGCACGAAAAGAAGAGGGATCCGACATGCTCTGGAAAAAAGGCCGACGCAGCGACAACGTAGTCGATGCACGCGATGGCGGCAGCAGTGGGGGCGGCGGCGGTATGCGCATCGGCGGCAAGGGCCTGGGGCTGGGCGGCATTGTGATCATTGTTGCCATCGGCCTGCTGACCGGCCAGGACCCGATGCAGATTCTTGGCCAGTTGACCGGCCAGGGCACCGAGCAAAGCGCGCCACCCAGTGCGCAGACGCGACAGGCGCCACCGGCCAACGATCAGCAGGCTGAATTTGTGCGCAGCATTCTGGGCGATACCGAGGACACCTGGCGCGCCGTGTTCGCCCAGAATGGCCGCGAATACAAGGACCCGACCCTGGTGCTGTTCAGCGGTCAGGTGAACTCCGCCTGTGGTCGCGCCACCTCGGCGACAGGTCCGTTCTATTGCCCGGCAGACCAGCAGGTTTATCTGGACCTGGATTTCTTCCGTGAAATGTCTCAGCGCTTCTCGGCTGCCGGCGACTTTGCCCAGGCTTACGTGATCGCCCACGAGGTCGGCCACCACGTGCAGACCCTGCTGGGCATTTCGGCCAAGGTCGACAAGGCCCGTCAGGCCGGTCAAAAGATGGAAGGCAGCAACGGTTTGCTGGTGCGCCAGGAACTGCAGGCTGACTGTTTTGCAGGCGTTTGGGCCTATAACGCACAAAATCGTTTGAACTGGCTGGAGCCGGGTGATATTGAAGAGGCGCTGAATGCGGCGAATGCCATTGGCGATGACCGCTTACAGCAGCAAGGCAGTGGGCGAGTCGTTCCGGACTCCTTTACGCACGGAACCTCCGCCCAGCGCGTGCGCTGGTTCAAAACCGGTTTTGCGCAAGGCCAAATCAATCAATGCGACACGTTCGCCGCCAAGAGTCTCTGAGCACATGATTAAACCGCTTCTGGTCCTGTTGTTGAGCACTGCCTTCGTGAGCCTCGGGGCGCATGCCGAGGATCAAGCGGTTACGTCTATCAGCCCGGATCGTCTGGCGATCAACGGCGCAGAGGCGACTCTGGGGCTGAGCCAGGAGTGGGTGCACCCCAAGCCGAAGATCGAGCGCGTGGTGATCGTGCTGCACGGTCGTCTGCGCAATGCGCAAACTTATTTGCGCAGCATCGAGCGTGCCGCCAACCAGTCAAAAGAGCGCGGCAAGACCCTGCTGATTGCGCCGCAGTTTCTGGATGAGAAGGACATCGTCGCGCATCACTTGCCAGAGTCGATCCTGCGCTGGCGTCAGAACAGCTGGATGGAAGGCGCAACCTCCACCGGTCCCAAGCCCGTCAGCTCGTTTCTGGTACTGGACCATATCCTCAAGCGCCTGAGCGACAGCAAGCTGTTTCCGAATCTGAAGGAAGTGGTCATCGCCGGGCATTCCGGTGGTGCTCAGGTGGTGCAGCGCTACGCAATGATCGGTGGCAAGGAAGATGCCTTGCTGCAGCGTGAAGGTGTGAAGCTGCGTTATGTGATCGCCAACCCGTCGTCCTACGCTTATTTCGACGCAGAGCGGCCTGAACCGGTAACGGCGCAGAGCTGCCCTGATTTCGACGAATGGAAATACGGCCTGAACAAGATGCCGTTCTATTCGGGCAAGGAAAAACCGGCTGACATCGAGAAGAATTACGTGAAGCGCGACATCACTTACCTGATGGGCGAGCTGGACACCGACCGCAACCACCCTGCCCTGGATAAGACCTGCGCCGCCGAAGCACAAGGCGCGTATCGCCTGATTCGTGGCCAGAACTACTTCAACTACCTCAAGAAACGCCATCCTGAAGGTCTGAATCAGCGCTTGGTGATCGTGCCGAAAGTCGGCCACAACGGCGACGGTATCTTCACCTCGCCTGAGGGGCAGGCGGTGTTGTTCAAGCCGTTTTGAGGGGGTGACGTCCGAGCACTATAACTATCGTCCCTACGCTCCGCGTGGGGATGCATGTCGGGACGCTCTGCGTCCTATCCTGGTGTGCAGTGCTGCGCAGAGCTGTGACGCAGAGCGTCACGAAATGCATGCCAACGCCGAGCATTGGCACGATAGGCGGGGTCAGCCTCCCGCCTTCACCCCAACATCCCGCGCAGCGCCGTGCAATCAACCGCATGCCAGTCGGTCAGTTCAGGCCAGGGGTTGTCCTTCAGGTTGACCAGAACGGTCTTCGAACCCGCCGCACGGCCGCAGCTCAGGTCGTGCAGGTAATCGCCGATCATGACCATGCGTTGTGGCTCGACACGCCAGGCGCTGGCCAGCTTCAGCAAGCCCGCAGGATCGGGCTTGGGCGTTGCTTCGTCGCGGCCCAGTACATCGTCGACAGCAAAGCAGTCCGCCAGGCCGATAGCCTGCAGGGTGATGTGCGCCAGCTCCCGAGCGTTACGGGTCAGTATGCCTAAACGATAGCCACGTGCAGCCAGCTCGCGAACCAGTTCAACTGCCCCGTCGGCAGGCAGCGAGCCCAGCGCCAGCGCTCGCTCGTGCTCCAGCAACCAGGCATGTTTGGCCGCCGACTCGTCGGCAGGCAATGCCGCAAGGTGGCCCAGAATGTCGTCGTCCTGCGGGATGCCCAGTTCACGCTTGATCGCCGGAAAGTCGTGGACCGGGACGGTCAGGGTGCCGTCCATGTCGAACACCCAGTGCCGAATGCCGTCGAGTGTCATGCCCAGTCCTTACGGTGGCGGATCAGCCCTTCCTGACTGACCGATGCGACCAGTTGCCCGGCGCGATTGAAGATGCTGCCGCGCGAGAAACCTCGGGAATTACCTGCCCAAGGGCTGTCCATCGCGTAGAGCAGCCAGTCATCGGTGCGCAGGTCGTTGTGGAACCACAGCGAGTGATCGAGGCTGGCGACCTGCATATCGCGCTGCCAGACCGTCTTGCCGTGGGGCAACAGGGACGTGGTCAGCAGGTTGAAGTCAGAGGCATAAGCGAGCATGTAGCGGTGCAGTGACTGCACGTCTTTCAAGCTGCCATCGGCGCGAAACCACACATGCTTGACCGGCTCGCCAGGCTTGGGATCGTAAGGATCGTCGGCGGTCACCGGGCGAAACTCGATCGGTTTGGGGCGCAGAAACTTGTCATGCATCGCATCAGGAATCAGGTGCGCGCGACGAGTCGCCAGTTCCAGCTCGGACGGCAGGTTTTCCGGGCCGACAATCTGCGGCATCACCGTCTGGTGCTCGAAGCCCTCTTCGTCGTACTGGAACGAGGCGCTGCAGGTGAAGATCGGCTTGCCCTTCTGAATGGCGGTCACGCGGCGTGTGCTGAAACTGCCGCCATCGCGCACCCGGTCAACCTGATAGACCACCGGCAGACCGGCATCGCCGGGGCGCAGGAAGTAGCCGTGCAACGAGTGAACGTGCCGGTCCTCTTCAACCGTCTGGCTGGCGGCAGACAAAGACTGCCCCAACACTTGACCACCAAATAGCTGGCGAAACCCCAGATCCTGGCTGTGGCCGCGAAAAAGGTTTTCTTCGATAGCTTCAAGCGTCAGCAACGCAACCAGATCATCCAGCACTTGGCTCATTCTCACTCCTCGCACACATCGACGCTGCATCCGCAAGGAAACAACAGTCGACGCAGGTCCTGGCAGGCCCCGGAGCCTGCACTATTAATTAAATGGAATGATACAGTTTTAAGAGGGCGAACCTGCGCGCAAATCCATCAGGGCTTCAGCGTATTGAGCCATTGTTCACGGCTGATGCGGTACAGCACGTGTGGTTTGAGCGGGTGGCCGTCAGGCAGGTTGGGGTGGTCGAAATCGTCCGACTCGTCGTACTGCATACCGATCGCCTGCATGACCTTTTGCGACGGCTCGTTGCTGACCGCAGTGAACGACACGATCTCGTCCAGCTTCAAACGCTCGAAACCACAGCCCAGCGCCGTCCACGCCGCCTCGCTGGCAAAGCCCAGCCCCCAGTGTTCACGCGCCAGGCGCCAGCCGATCTCGACAGCCGGGGTAAAGGGAGCCTTGAAACCCACCACGTGCAGCCCGGTGAAACCGATGAATTCCCCCGTGTCCTTGCGCTCCAGCGCCCAGAAGCCAAAACCCAGCTCGGCGAAATGCCCACGCAGTCGCCCGATCATGGCCGCGCTTTCAAGGCGGCTCAGCGGCTCAGGGAAATAGCGCATGACCTGCGGGTCCATGCACATGGCGGCAAAGGCTGGCAGGTCGTCGTCACGCCACTGGCGCATCAGCAACCGAGCGCTATCAAGCTTGAGTATCGGTTCCATCGATTCCCCCATGTAACGAGACGTGAGTGGGCACCAGTGTAGCCACCCGACACGCCAGGCAACTGGGCGGGAGGACGCATTACTGGCACTATCGGGCTTCAAACCCATCATCCGACGCAATGAACGGACGCAAAATGTCACTGCCGCTTATCTACCATGACGACTACAGCCCTGCATTCGCGCAGGACCATCGCTTTCCGATGGACAAGTTTCGTTTATTACGTGACTACTTGGTCGACAGCGGGCTAACCCGCGACGTTCAATTAATGCGTCCCGAGTTATGCCCGGTGGACATTCTGGCGCTGGCTCACGACCCTTCCTACATCAGTCGCTACCTGAGCGGCGACCTGTCGCGTGAAGACCAGCGGCGTCTCGGCCTGCCCTGGAGCGAGGCACTGGCGCGTCGCACCATTCGCGCCGTGGGCGGCTCGCTGCTGACCGCCGAGCAGGCCCTGACCCACGGCCTCGCCTGTCACCTGGCGGGCGGCACCCATCATGCGCACTATGACTACCCGGCGGGCTTCTGCATTTTCAATGACCTGGCTGTGATCAGCCAGTACCTGCTGCAAAGCGGTCGCGTGGGCAAGGTGTTGATCTTCGACTGCGACGTGCATCAGGGTGACGGCACGGCGCGGATTCTGGCCGACACCGAGGACGCTATCACCGTCTCGCTGCATTGCGAGAAGAACTTCCCGGCGCGCAAGGCCCAGAGCGACTGGGACATTCCTCTGCCGATGGGCATGGGCGACGCGGATTACCTGAACGTCGTCGACGACCTGCTCAACTACCTGCTGCCCTTCTATAAACCGGACCTGGTGCTGTATGACGCAGGCGTGGACGTGCACAAGGACGACGCGCTGGGTTATCTGCAACTGACCGACCGAGGCCTGGCCAATCGCGACGAAGCCGTGCTGCGTCATTGCTTGGGCCGCGACATTCCGGTCATGGCCGTAATCGGTGGCGGCTACAGCAAGGACCGCCACGCGCTGGCGAGGCGGCACGGCATTTTGCATCACAGCGCGCAGAGGGTCTGGAACGACATGGGGCTGTGACCAAACGCTGTACGTCACCTGAGTTGCACACCGGAAAACAACCCTCGGGTAGAATGCCCCACCCTTCTGCTGCCGATGCTCTGCTGACCATGACCGACCTCGCCTCCCCTGCTTCCCGATCCGTTGCCATCATCGGAGGCGGCCCTGCGGGCTTGATGGCGGCCGAAGTATTGAGCCAGGCCGGTTTCAAGGTAGACCTGTACGACGGCATGCCTTCGGTGGGGCGCAAGTTTCTGCTTGCCGGGGTTGGCGGGATGAACATTACCCATTCCGAAGCCTACCCTGCGTTTCTGGCGCGTTATGCTGAACGATCGGCGATGATCGCGCCCATGTTGCGTGCGTTTGATAGCCATGCGTTGTGCCAGTGGATTCATGAGCTGGGAATCGAGACGTTCATCGGCAGCTCCGGCCGGGTGTTTCCTGCCGACATGAAAGCCGCGCCCCTGCTGCGCGCCTGGCTCAAGCGGCTGCGTGATGCGGGCGTGGTTATTCACACCCGGCATCGCTGGCTGGGCTGGAATGCCGATGGCAGCCTGCGCGTCGCACATGCTGATGACGAACTGGCGCTCAGACCGGCAGCCACCTTGCTGGCGCTGGGCGGTGCCAGTTGGGCGCGACTCGGTTCAGATGGCGCCTGGCTGCCGTGGCTGCAAGCACAGCAGGTAAACGTCGCGCCCTTGCAAGCCGCCAACTGTGGTTTTGAGGTGAGCGCGTGGAGCGATCTGTTGCGCAGCAAATTTGCCGGTGCGCCCCTGAAGAACATAGCTATGGGCCTGACCGGCCAAGCGCTGCGTCTGGGCGAATGCGTGCTGACCGAGACTGGCGTTGAAGGCAGTCTGGTTTATGCACTTTCAGCGCAGATTCGCGAACAGATCAACCTTCAGGGTTCAGCAGTTGTGCACATCGACCTGCTGCCCGGTAAAGCGCTGCCAGACGTCCAAAAAGCCCTGAACAAACCCCGCGGCTCGCGCTCGATGGCCAAACACCTGCACAGCCAATTGGGGCTGGACGGCGCGAAGGCCGCACTGTTGCGCGAACTGGCGCCTCGTGAGGCATTTGCCGATCCGCTGTTGTTGAGCGAGGCCATCAAGGCCCTGCCGCTGAACCTTATCAAGCCGCGCCCGATCGACGAAGCCATCAGCACAGCGGGTGGCGTGACCTTTGAAGCCATGGACGAGCGCCTGATGCTCAAGCAACTGCCCGGCGTGTTCTGCGCAGGCGAAATGCTCGACTGGGAAGCGCCCACCGGCGGCTACCTGCTGACCGCCTGCTTCGCCAGCGGCCGCGCTGCGGGGTTGGGAATGGTGGAGTGGCTGAGTTCACAGTGATTCCTGTGCGTAGGCTCTGCGCTCAGCGTTATACATAAATCCTTTCTGTGGGAGCGTCGCCCGGCTCGCTCCCACATGCGTATATCAAGGCTTCTTCTTGCGTGGCCCGGTGTTGAAGACTGGCACTTTACGCACTGGCTTGACCGCCGGCGTTGGCTCGGACTCGCCGCTGTCTACCCATTTGCCCAGATTGCGCTTGCTGCTCGATACCTTGGGCTTTTTCGGCTTCTTGGGCTTTTTGAGGATCTGGCCGCTGGCATCAGTGCTCGGCACCCGGTGTTCCGGCTCGAAGTCAGGTTCTTCCTTGCGTTCCAGCGTCTGGCGGGTCAGCACTTCGATGGCCGACAGCAGTTCCACTTCATCGGCACACACCAGCGAAATAGCCTCACCGGTCTGGCCCGCACGACCGGTGCGCCCAATACGGTGAATGTAATCCTCGGCCACGATCGGCAGGTCCAGGTTGACCACGGTCGGCAGGTCGTCGATATCCAGACCGCGAGCCGCCACGTCGGTGGCGACCAGAATCTTCACATCGTTGCTCTTGAAACGGTCCAGCGCACGCTGACGAGTGGCCTGTGGTTTGTCGCCATGAATGCCGTCGGCGTTCAGGCCCAACCCCTGCAAACGGTCCACCAACTGATCGACGCCCACGCGGGTCTTGGCGAACACCAGCACCTGGCCCCAACGATGCTTCTTCATCAGGTGGATGAACAGATCCGCCTTGCGCTTCTTGTCCACAGTCACGACCCATTGCTTGACCGAAGACGCCGCGACATTGCGCGGGCTGACTTCGATGGTCAGCGGGTCATTGAGCATCTGCGCGGCCAGCAGACGAATCTCATCGGAGAACGTCGCGGAAAACAGCAGCGTCTGACGCTGCTTAGGCAATACGGCATAAATGCCGCGCAGCTCCTCGGCAAAGCCCAGGTCAAGCATGCGGTCGGCTTCATCAAGAATCAGGGTCTGCAACTGGGAAAACCTGATCGCCTTCTGACGATACAGATCGAGCAGGCGACCCGGCGTCGCAACCAGCACGTCCACGCCCTTGCGCAGCTTCATCATCTGCGGGTTGATGCTCACACCGCCGTAGGCCGCATACGTGCTCAACGGCAGGTGTTCGGCGTACTGACGAATGCTTTCATGAACCTGATCGGCCAGCTCGCGGGTGGGGGCCAGCACCAGCGCACGAATCGAGTTGGGTGCGACTTTCGGGCCTTCCATGGTCAGGCGTTGCAGCAGCGGCAGGGCAAAACCGGCGGTCTTGCCGGTGCCGGTCTGGGCCGCTGCCATCAGATCGCGGCCCGCCAGTACCGGAGGAATTGCCTGCGTCTGCACAGGCGTCGGTGTCTGGTAACCGAGCGCTTCAAGGGCGCGCAGCAAGGGTTCGATCAGGCCAAGAGAGGCGAATGTCATGGGGATACCGTAGGGAAAATTCACGCAAGGCGCGCAGTTTAACCTGTCCGGCCCGCGTCGGTTAGCTCGTGCGTGTCGATCCGGCTTATCTGACCAGACAAAACAAACCCGAGATCAGAAGCCGCGCTGACGCTTGAGCGTTTCGCCGATTTTTGCGGCCGGGACTTTTTGCAGCGAGCACAGCATCTGGTGGGAGATCCCGGCGATGCCGTGGGTGTTGCGCAGTTCGTTGGTCAGGTACGCCGTCAGGTTGGCGGCCATTTCCGCATCGGCAATCGCCCGGTGAGCCTTGCCGGTGTTGGGCAGGCGCGCATAGCTAGTCAATGTGCCGAGCTTGTGATTCGGGGCGCCGGGCATCAGGCGTCGGGCCAGCAGCATCGAACAGGCAAAGCTTTGTTCGCGCTTGCGCTGGATGCGCGACAGTTCGTAATCCCAGAACTTCTGGTCAAACGAGGCGTTGTGCGCCACCAGCGGCGTCGAGCCGACGAAGTCCGCCACATCACCCATCACCCGCTCGGCGCTGGGGGCGGTGCGAATCATGTTATTGCTGATACCGGTCAGCCCTTCGATGAACGCCGGAATGCGCACGCCAGCGTTCATCAGGCTCTGAAAGCGCTCGACGATACGCCCCTGCTCCATGATGACCACGGCAATCTCGGTCGCCCGGCAACCGGGGTTCGGCGAGATTCCGGTGGTTTCAAAGTCGATGACTGCAACACGTTCCAACACTGGCCTGACCCTGTAAATTCATTTCAACAACAATGCGCCTTCGATGGGCACATAACGGCTTGCAGCACGGATCAGCGAATTCGCGGTCAGCCCCGGTACCCCGTAAGCCACCGCTTCGACACCATGCTTGCTGATCACCCGATCAAGCAGCATATCGAAATCGCCATCACCTGACGCCAGCACCACCTCATCCACCTGAGGCGCGAAGTCCATGATATCGATGGTGATGCCGACATCCCATTCCCCTTTGGCCGAACCATCGCTGCGCTGGATGTATGGCTTGAGCCTGACGGTGAAACCCAGATTGCGCAGGATCTGCTGGAACTGCTGCTGTTTGCTGTCGCCGCGGTCGATGGCGTACGCAAACGCGTGGACAATCTCGCCACGCTTGCTGATGTCCGCCCACAGCGCGGCGTAGTTGAAATGACAGCCATACGCCTGGCGCACGGTGTAATACAGGTTCTGCACGTCGGCAAACACCGCGATCTTCTTCACCGCAATTCCTCATGGCGGGCAACAAGCCCACTGGTTACAGCGATCCGGAATGTGAATCGGCGACCAGTATGCCAGCTTGAGGAAGGAAGTGAGCTTCAACTATCGTGCGACGCTCCGCGTCGCATGCATTTCTGGACGCTCTGCGTCCGATCTTGAATAGGCGGCGCGGCGCAGACCTGTGACGAGGAGCGTCACCCAGAGCATTTCCACGCTGGAGCGTGCGCAACGATAGTTGTCTGTTCTGGAGCGTGAGGAGCGATCACTGCGCTCTCAAACAAACGAATCATCATCCGAAAACATGTCGCCACCCTCATCAAAGCTGTCATCGGCCGTGTACTGCTGATCCGGCTGACCCCAATTGCCCTGGTCATTGAACGAACCGCTGTCCTGTACCGGCGGCGCATCATGAATGACCTCGACGATCTCCTGCGGCTGGCTGTGATGGCTGAACATGCTGCTGATGCCCTCCGCCAGCAGCACGCCACCCGCCACACCGGCCGCGGTTTTCAGTGCGCCGCCGAGAAAACCACTGCCCGCAGCAGGCGCAGGTGCGGCGTAACCACCCTGCGGCGCGGCGGGCGCAGGTGCTGGATTGAAGCCAGCCCCATCACGCCAGCCGCCACCGGAAGGTTGACTCGGCTGAGCCTGAGGCGCGCGCGGTGCGCTGCTGCCAAAGATGCTCGACAGAAACCCGCCGCTGGCCGGTGCAGATGAGGATTGGCCCTTGGCCTGTTGAAGCTCGGCCTGCAACTGCTGAATCTGCTCGTCGCGCTGTTTCACCTGCTGATTCAGCTGATTGACCGCCGCTTCCTGCACCAGAATCGCCTGAGTCATGTAATAAGGAGCGGCGGGCTGACGGGTCAGGTGCTCTTTGATACGCGCCTCGGCCGCCGCATCGCGGGGGGCGGATGCCGTTTCGGCGTCTTTCAGTTTCGAGAAAAGACCATCGATCAGGGTTTGCTCTTCGCTGTTCATGACCACCTCACTGAGTTGCCACTGGAATTTTCCCGCCGCACGGGCAGGACCATGCTCAGAAAATGGGGCCTCATCAACGCGCTTCAATGACATGAAGAAAAAGATAAGAAATCCCCTGCCTACCGCCACTGCGCTTGGTTCAGCAAAGGGCATGGGCTAAAGTGGCGACCTGCTTTTAGCCTGCGATCTATCTACATGAACCCGTTGAACGTCATCCAGGATTCGCTTTATTTTTTCCGTCGCCATCTGGTCAGCATTCTGGTGCTGTGCCTGCCGTTGGTGATCCTCGAAGTCCTCGCCAAGCAAGCCCTGAGCAGCGCCATGCCCGCCCAGGCCTCATCGGCCTACACGCTGGTGATCGGGCTGTTTTTCTACCCGATCTACACGGCGGCCCTGATTCTGTTTCTCGACTCGCGCAGCCGCGGTGAAGAAGCCACCACCCGCGACCTGCTGGCCATGGCGTTGCGCCTGTGGCCGACCTTCGCGGTGCTCTCGGCCATGAGCACGTTGCTGATCATGTTCGGCCTCTCGCTGTTCGTCGTTCCCGGCATCTGGGTGATGGTCAAGCTGGCGTTCAGCGAATACTTGCTGGTGCTGCGCAAACTCACGCCGTTCATGGCCATGCGCGAAAGCATGCAAATGACCACCGGGCATTTCACGCGCATTCTGGTGTGCGTGCTGAGCGTCTACATTCCGCTGTGGCTGCTCGAAGGCGCGAGCCTTTACGCCTTCCCCGAGCCAAAGAGCCTGCCGATTTCAGTCGCCATCGACAGCCTCAGCAGCTTCCTGCAACTGTTCACCACCATCGTAATGTTTCGCCTGTTCATGCTGGTCAGCGAGCCTGCGCACAGGGCCTGATCCAAAGGCTGGCGTCAGGCCCCTCTATTCGCGGTATGCTCAAACCCGAATCCCTCACCGAGCGCCAGGCGCTCCAAGTCGAGCCGATGCCCCGTGTTCTGTTACGCCTGACCCTGTCCTGCCTGCTGCTGATCGCCGTGGCGCTGCTGCTGGTCTACCAATTGACCTGGCGCCCGCCCGCTCACGAGTTACTGACTGCCAGTTGCAGTACTGCGGTCCAGGCACCAAAACTGGTGCCTGGCCAGGCCCTGAAGGTCATGACCTGGAACATCCAGTACCTGGCTGGCAAACGCTATGTGTTCTGGTACGACATGGCCGACGGCAGCGGCCCGGACGAACGCCCGACGCCTGAAGACCTCGCCTACAACCTGGATGAAGTGGCACGGGTGATCCGTGACGAACAGCCAGACATAGTGCTGCTGCAAGGTGTCGACGATGGCGCCAAGAACTCCGACTACCAGGACCAGCAGAAACTGCTCCAAGAGCGCCTCGCCGACCTGTACCCATGCAGCACCCAGGCCTTCTACTGGAAAGCGGAATTCGTGCCCAGCCCGCATATCTGGGGCAGCGTCGGCAGAAAACTGACCACCCTCAGCCGCTTCCACATCGACAGCGCCGAACGGCTGCAATTGCCAATGCCCGACGCCAATATCATCAGCCGCCAGTTCCAGCCAAAAAACGCATTGCTGGTCAGCTACCTGCCCTTGCGCGACGGTGGCAAGCTCGCCGTGATCAACACCCACCTGGCCACCGCAAAACCCGGCGACGGCACCGCACAAAAGCAAATCGCCTCAACTGAAACCCTGTTGAGCAAACTGGAAGGCGGCGGCACACCCTGGCTGATCGGCGGCGACTTCAACCTGCTGCCGCTGGGTCAATACCAACGCCTCCCCGAACAACAGCGCCACGGCTACGCAGCCGACAGCGAACTGCACGCGCTGTGGGAAAAATACCCGATGATCCCCAACAACACCGAATCCAGCGGCACCGACCGCAGCCAATGGCTGACCCACTTCCCCAACGACAACCGCATCAACGGGCCGGACAGGACCGTGGATTATCTGTTTTACAGCCCGAGCTTGAAGCGCGTCAGCGCGAGGGTAAGGAGGGATGACACGTTGTTGATATCTGATCACCTGCCAGTGATTGGGCGGTTTTTGTTGCCGGTTTTGCCATGAGGGGGCAATCGGCATTCAGGTTTCAGCTGTGCCCAACATAGAGTCGAGTGCTTGCTCAAGCTTCGATAGTTCCACCTCAATACCCTCTCCGTAAACCGCCGTACCGCGACCGCAATCGATAGTCACCGCTATTCCCGCGCCGGTGAGCCGTCCCGGATATTTACGCAGTTTCAGCTCAACACACGAGCAATCCAGCCAGCGTGCCTGATCCGCTGACCAGCCATTGTCTTCGAAAGCAAACACGCGGATGTCGCGCCTGATGTCGATTATCTCGGGTGGATAAATCCAGTGCGTGGCAAGTGCCTCGTAAGGCGTCGCCTGCACACGGTAGCGAGCGCTGGGCGACAGCGCGATGACTTCAATATGTTCGCGGCGCATGATGTCGCCTGCATGCTCAGTGCTACCAAATACAGGCTCGTAACCTTTTCCGGTGAACGTAAAGAATTTCGTTTTTCCATCAGCCTTCAACTGGGCAAGGGCTGCGCTCACCAACGGAAGAGACTGATCGTCAGACTCAAGCGCACGGTCATACCCGTCTAACTCGATGCCCATAAAGTTAGCTTCATCAGCATCATCCGTGTAACAACGGGCGACGAGGGACAAGGTGCCTTCGGTGAAGTAGTACATATCGTACTCATAGTAATAGTCATAGAAGCCGTCCTTATCCTGCTCGCTGGCGTCGATGTGGTGGTACCGCTCCATGCGGATTGCACCCGGGCCCTGGGATGTCCACTCGGGTTTGAGCTCGCGGTTGCGGCTGTCATCCCGGCTAAAGAGGTTCTTCATCCAGCGCTTGATAAGCGATTTGAACATAAACATGGCAGTGCTCAATTTTCCCCTTGATTACCCGGTGGCTGGGCGGTTTTCCGTGATCCGTGAATATCTCAGTGACTGGAATACCTGAATGAAGTGGGAGTGGCGGCGCTGTGGCCCTCGATGAATTGTAAAATATTTACAGACCATACTCCGCACATAAGTCATCGGCCAGTTGCTCTACGTCATAATCTTCAATGTTTGATAAAACAGCCAAGGTATAGCCCTTTTGCAGTGAACGCACGAAATAGCTACTGAAACCCGCCGTGCCGCCCTCATGACAGAACTTCACGCCTTCGCCGTCTTCGTCCATTGACAGTCCAAAACAATAAGCAGAATGCTCAGCTATCGCTTCTCCCCGCTCATTTATTCGAGCGAGTGGCGTTAGCATTTTTTGTATGGCTGCATGCCCGCCTACTTTAGCGGTGAGAAAATTTTCGCCCCACTTCATGAGGTCTGCCGCGGATGAATGCACCAGACTCGCGCCAAGGGAATTCCAAGGGTTTCGTGAGGCGGTATAAACTCCGCCGCTGCCCTTTGCATACCCAGTCGCAACCCGCTTGTCTTGGCTCATGCCGTCTAAAATGAAGGTGTCCCGCATACTGAGGGGTGTAAAAATGCGGGCTCTGGCATAGTCGGCATAGCGGACTCCACTCACGCGCTCTATAACTGTCCCCAATAGAAAATAACCTGTATTACTGTACTCGAAACGAGTGCCCGCCGGAAAGTCAGCCCTGGTCTGCCCCCTCAACTTATCAAGTACCCCGGCGGCACTGAGTGTGTCTTCAAAGTTGATACCATGCGACAACGCGATGTCTATGAAGTCGGGCATTCCGCCAACATGATAGACCAGATCCTGCAAAGTAACCTGGCCTGAATAGCCGCTTACTTCTGGTACAAAGCGGCTGACCGGGTCACTCAGAGATAAACGTCCATCTTGCTCCAGCAGCAGCAAACAAAACGCAGTGAACTGCTTTGAAACCGAAGCCAGATCGAAAATAGTATCGCGGCTCAGCGGCTGTTGGGTTGCGATGCTTTCCACGCCAACACTGCGCTCATGGCACCCGCCCTGATCAAAACAGAGTAATGAGATAAAACCAGGATTCTGGTGTTTTGACTCAAAGAGAGGCATGGATAAAGCCGTCATCGATTTGTTGAAACGTCGGTGATCGACAGTGGAAAGCAAAGGCATGGCGCCGATTCTGCCAGAACAGGTAATTTGCGGCGAGAAGTCGATGGGCTGGCAGCAGCCGTCAGGGCAGCGCGATCACGCTTTCCCCCCTTCGACCGGACAGTTACGGCAGATAGAATCAAAACAGTTTGAACCGTTTCTGAGCGCGCTCGCCTAATGATTAGCCTTTGGATACTTCCACAGGCGACGTGCCAATACCGGCATACACCAAAGGGTGATCAACGTGGCTAAAGACGACAAGAAAAGCAAAGGCGAAGCCTCGAAAGCCAGCAAGGACCTGAAGGACAAGAAGGCCTCACCGGCGAAGAAATCAGAAGCGGCCTCGACGCTTTCCAAGTCTTCTGAAAAGAAAGACAAGAAAAAAGACGCCGAGCCAAAGAAAGCTGCCAAAAAAGCTGATAGCAAGCCAGAAAAGGCCAAGAAATCAGACAAGTCAGAAAAAGCGGAAAAGCCCGCTAAAAAGAAAAAGTGACACCTGCTGCCTGCCAGGGCGTTGCGCCCTGGCGTTCATCTCATCGTTTGACGAGCGCGGAAACGGAGGTTGCAGGCTTCTGCCCGCAGGGCGTGGGAGCGACCGGGGCGGCGATCCGCATTGTTCGCGAAGACTGTGTTTCAGACGACCAGGTTTCTGTGACTGTACTAGCCATTTCGCGAGCAAGCTCGCTCCCACGACCTCTAACGGATTTGTGTACAACGCAGAGGGCGTTCTCTGGGTAACGTTTTTGCCGATACGCTAAGTTGCCAGAATAACGCGGTGCACAAGCCCCCTCTGGAGATCAACTCAACGTTGCACGCCCTGGATTTTTTCGAGGCGCATTTCATAACCTTGACCCGGCTGCGTGACAGTCTCTGTTTCCACAGTCTGCACAACGCGACCCGAAGCGTCCTTGGTCACTGCGATGCTTTTGCTGTAAGCAGTTTGAATGCATCCCGAGATAGATATGACTGCCAGCAACAACAGACCCTCCCCCCATCATAGCGGGAACATTTTTTTTAAAAGCCATCTCAATAGGCTGTATAAAACTAACGAATAGACAAAAATAATAACCATCAAAGAGATAAACGTTACTGGATCAGCACCTAACTCGTAGATGTCATCCTGATAATGGCTGAAGTACTGGTAGGAGTGATCGACAAGCCAGCTCGTTATCGGATAGAGCGGCATGCCATAGCGAGAAATCGCAAAGGCTAGGATGAAGCAAAGTATGAACTCAGTGAGTTTCTTAACGAATTTTTCAACTTGCAAAGTCACTATCCCCCTGAACGTCAACATAACCGTATGCCACTTTGCGCTCTAGCTCGTAAAAAGCAAATCTTGCTGCGTCGTCCATGCGAGCTCCCTGCTGACCGGAAAATACCGGCCTATTGTACTGTCAGTTAACGAGAGCATTATCAGTCAATCTCTCTTGATACATCCGGGAACCGCCTCACTACGTCCCCCTCGGCTTCACCCGCGCCGTCGCCTCCGCCACCAACGGGTCATCCGGCCAGTAATGATTAGTACCACGTGAGTGCTCTGAAGATTGACAGGCTCCAGAACCAGTAAAATATATACTCCATGAGAGATGCTCGTGACACTGGTTGACCGTCAATCCATATACGCTTTATTGACAGTAACTAGACTGAAATACCGCTTGATTGACACTCGATCCAGCGCGACTTCCCGGGTAGGCGTGACAGGATTGACACTTCCTCATGGCAGGCATGAGATAGGACAGCTCCAACATCGTCATAAAATGGGAAATGAGCTCTGACTCACAACCTTACCCCCACCAAGCCTGCATCTTAATCAACGCGGGTATGTGCTCAAAAAGAGACTAAGAGACTTCCCCATACATCGAGCCGTAACGCTTCGTCATGTGATGGCCACCTGTGGGTTTAGGCTTCTCAATCCCCATCGCATCAGGTCGACACCGGCACGGCTGACGGTCACATTTTGTCCTGAGAATCGCAAAAAAACGGTTCGCAGAGTGGCCAGGTTAGGAGGACTGCTGGCAAAGGCACGGGCGTAGTAGAGAGTTGAAGGATTTCATTTTGCCTTAACAGCTCGAGACGCCCGGCCAGCCAGACTTCGTGTGCACTGGGGTAATGACGTAACAGCCTTTTGGCCTCATTACGGATGAAGTCTGGCAACGCAGTGTCTTTAACTATTTCAGCCAGAAACTCGCCCGCCTGAACAACGCTACGGGTTCGCTCATCAACCATTGTCATTGTTCTTCCCGGTCGACAGAGACTCGTGAATCTTCGCGAGCACATCGGTAGCCCGACCTACGAGCATGAGTTCATTAGCCGCTTGCGCTCCGACATCAACAGTATTGACATGAATAACCGTTGCTCCCGACGCCAGTGCAATGTGGGGGAGATCAGCAGCCGGAGTAACTACTCCAGAGGTACCCACAGATATCAGAGCATCGCAGTTCTTCACGAGTGAAACTGCATTCTTCCATGTGCCCGGTGGCAGATCCTCTCCATACCAGACAACGCCAGGACGCAACTTGCCTCGACACCTTTTACAGCGGGGAGGTTCGACGAGCGCTCCTTCATCCGGTATTTCCATCTGATCAGATGTCAGCTCGGCTGGTCGATGGCAAGCGAAACACTTGGGCATCGTAAGACTGCCATGGAGATGAATCACATCTGTAGACCCGGCTCGTTCATGAAGGTCATCAACGTTTTGAGTGACGACAGAAACCTCGTAGCCAAGATTAACCATTTGAGGCCACACTAAATGTGCTGCGTTGGGTTGGGCGCGGTCTACCTGGCGCCGTCGCCATAGGTACCAGCCCCAAACCAATGCTGGGCTTTCGCGGAAGGCGTTGGCTGTTTCAAGCGCACGAGGGTCATAAGGTGCCCACAACTTAGGCATCTGGTCTAGGTACGTCAGAATGCCGCTCTCAGCAGAAATCCCTGCACCAGAGAAGCAGACAATTTTTCTGGCATCCTTCAACGCCTCTGCAGGTAGTCTCAAAACCGCCATCGGATTCCTCGTTGTTATCAGCAGCTCGCCTCGGATAAAGCGACTCAAAAATTCGCCTTATCGCCTCGCGGAATAAAGACGTTGCTCGCTCAGCTCGATCGCACGATCAGAGGTTCGGGGCAAACGGGAGCGAACCTGTGCCTCGGAGAACCAAGCGCGCGATGTTTTCTTTCTACGAAGATCGAGATCACCTAGTTTGTATGTCCCTCCTGATGTCCGATAAATCACTGCGGATTCATCAATATCCACGCCATTGAAGAAGATGATCTCTACCAGTTCCTCCAGACTCCAGACGCTTCTACCGGTCAAAGCCGGCGGGCATAGCATCTGGACTCCTTCGATCACAACGTCTTCAGCGTTGAGGAGGTACGCCTGAAGCTCATAGGCGCAACGAACGATTGCAGCTCTGTCTCGCTTCCCTGTCTGGATGCACGTAATTGTTGCTAAGAAACATAGGCCTTCAACTTCGCAGTGCGACCTTGCATCGACGTCTTTGGTGACGGGGTCAAGCACGTATATCACTGGTTACACCATTGTGTGTCGCTAGCCAAGCACGTTAAACCACTTGAGTTGGGGAATTGCACCATGAGCAGTGGACGGTCTCGTGCGATCAAAAAAGAAGCCTAAATCTCACAACATCACCACTTCGTAATCTTATAGGTACACGATGATGGGTGTCAAAGCGTGGCCTTATAGTTTCTTTTAAGGCCACGGATTATTCATGGAATATCGGGAAGCCCTTGGACAGGTGTTAAGAGAAATTCGAGTGGCAGCAGGATTACGTAGGGAGGATTGTTCGGCAGCTCTTAGTCGCGAATACCTTGCCGGCGTCGAACGAGGCCAGCGAAGCATTTCTATTGAGAAGCTTCACTCAATCTGTGACTGTCTGGGCATAACACCAAGCTTGGTGCTTTTTGCAGCAGAAGCACGCTTAGCCGCTTTGAGCTTGGAGGACTACCGGACAAGGCAGGACCACCAAATAAGAGCACACGTTGATGCTGAGAGACTGCGCAACACTGCCGACACAAAAGTGCATGAGGGGGTTCGCGGCAAGCGCGCTGAGATCACCCGAAAGTCTATTCAAGCCTTGAAGGCAGAGGGATCTACGAAAACAGAAGTCGCTCGGAGACTTGGCGTTGGACTCAGCACAGTTGATCGGTATTGGCTGAAAGCTGACAAGGAGTGACTCAGCAAAACCGCTTGAGAGGTCAGCTAAGCGACGCTCAAACTCGGTTGTGACGGCCACCCTCATCAGCCAACCCGACGCTTGATCCCCCGCCCGAGCGAGGTTCGAAGATGGCCCGGACGGACGGTTACATAAATTCATCGTTTATGAATCGTCCATATCGCTAAACCGAAAATCAAGCGCCCTAAGCGCTGGAGGTCAGAGGGTGAGTTCGGCAAGCGCATACGGTGGAGCTGAGAAATGTCACGGTTTGGTTCAAGGTTAATTAGTGGCTGTTTTCGCCGACGACCGAGTAGGTTGTTTTTTGCGGGTAGCACGATGTAAATGGGTTGTGGCATATAACCATTGGAGGCTTTTATGTGCGCCACCATTCATCAAGGGAACGGGGGCGGCATGGACGATATCGAGCGACGTATAAGCGAAAAGTACTTCAGGAATGGCGAGGGGTTTCTGCAGATATATCCAGGCGACCAAGACGGCGAGATCTATGGCTCGCTTCTGCGCAAAGGCAGGGAAATCTGTGCTTCGATGGGGTGTCGTGTCAGGCTGGTGCGGATCAGGAGCTAAAAGTGCTTCTAGTGTGGGCGGGTATGCTTGATCTGGTATTTAAGCTAGCCGTCTTGGTGACCGTGTATGCCAAGCCCATCCCATCTGCACACCAGGTCGTCCTCTTGCCTTGGGGTGGAGATATTAAGGCGTGGCTCAGGGATGGCGTCTTCGACTGGAATGCACGGATTACCGGCGCGAGAGGCCCAATGCGATCACCGCTGCTTGCTTTACCTTTGCTTAAATTTCGGTATCGGCAGTGTTCTGGGGATTCAGCGTCGTCATTTCCCGGACGAGTCGCATCAGGAGAATGTCTACCCTGGGCATTCCTTCCGGCTGCGTTCGACTTAGAGCCCGGCACTGGAGCATGGAATAAATGGTCTCGAACCTAGGTTGGCTTTCTCGATAGTTGGAATGGCGATCAAACAGTGCTTTGGAATCTTCAAGAACATCTCAAGCGCTGATTTCGTCGCGTGGGATCAAGCCCTTCGAGATCCTATCCACGGTGCTCATTACAAAGAGGTGTGCTAGAAGGTCAGGTATTGATCGAATCCCTTCTATGGCAGCAGAAGTTGATCTGCCGCCTTCAACCTTGAATGCCCTGAACCAATGGGTGTCTCGCCATCCCTCTGCAACCGCAACGTGGGAAGCCTGGAAGAGGCCATTCGAGATGGTGGCCCCGCAGAATCTCGCGGTGCTGCTCCAGCGCATCGACTGCGACGTGCTTGGGTCGGGCGGTATCAACAACCCTGTCTTTCGCCACATGATGGGCGCACTGGCAGCCGATCGAACCGGGTCGGTCGCGGTAGGAACAGCAGTTACCTGCCGCCCCCCCGCACAGAACCGCTCGACCAGATCCTTGATGCGACAGCCATGGCGCGTCAGGGTAGGCTCCAAATCATCCAGTTGCCGCGACAGCACGGACTCCACCAACTCAGCTGAGACAGGTTTCTCGCCGGTCAGGTGCCCTGACCAAGCCTTGCTCAGTTTCCACTCCTTAATCTTCCAACAGAGTGGAAAGGTGACGCCCTTGCTTGTTCGTGGTACGTAGTTTGAGCGCAGCGATCAGCTCGCATTAGCGTTCCAGCTGGGCCTGCTGCAATACACGCGACTTACCGCGATCGGCACGCTGGACCGCATGGGGTTTATAAATGAGGTTCAGCGCCCGGTACACGGCGCTGGGGGACACGCCATACAACTCAGCTATCGCGGCCACTTGTGTAGCCCGCTCCGGGCTTTTCTTCGGTAAGCGGTCAAGCCGTTGTCGTAATTGCAGCAACGAGTCAACAGGAATGGAACTACGTTTGGCGTCCATTTTGAGCTAGAGCTCGATACTCTGAAGCACGACCAACGCCGAGCTTTCGAGCAATTTCTGTGGCACCTAGATTTTCTTCGGTCCATAAGCGCTGAACTTACAGCGGGTCAATCGACGGTTTGCGGCCCCGGTAAAAACACCACGAGCTTTAGCGTCAGCAATTCCTTCCAGCTGCCGATCGCGTCGCAGGTGAGTTTCAAAATCAGCAAACATGCCCAGCATGTTCAAAAATGCTTTTCCGGCTGCGCTCTGCGTATCGATTGGTTGCTCCGTCCTCTTGAGACTAACCCCACGTTCTTTGAATGTATAAACGATGTCTTGAAGATCCTTGATGCTCCGCGCGAGACGATCAACACGCGTCACCACTGACGTATCGCCAAGGCGTAGAAAATCGAGCAGTGTTTTCAAATCCGTCCGACCAACCCGGCTAGCCCCGCCTTTTTTCTCGGCGCGCGCGACATCATAACCCGCTTCACGCAAAGTTTTTCTTGCAGAACGAAATCTTAATCGCTTGTGGAAACACGAGTGTATCCGTAAACGGCCATCGTCAAATTTGTCTCTTTAAGCTCTAGAAGGCGAGTGGTCACTCGCAACTAATTCTGGTTCATGCCGGTCGCTAGCAGGTCTAACCAGATGAGTGCAGGTTCATTCGCAAATAATCCCGGTTTGCCGGATCGGATAGACGCAATCAATCCCGGTCGAAAAACGCGATGATTGCAGGTCGAGGCCATTCAGATTGCAGGTCGTTACGCCTAGGGAGCTTTTGGTCAAAATGGACGATGGGCGTTAGCCCATTATGCCTTTAACGTAGGTTCGTGGTTGAGCGTGGGCTATCTCCCTGAACGAGCAGATGGTTTGCGTCCCGATGATAATACTTTGGCGAAGGTTACCCTCATTGCGATCAGTCATTCAGCGTTACAGAACCGTTCTAGAAAACGGCTTTGCAGGTGCCTTACGCCAAGCGGACTTAATCCACTCCCCCTTCCCAATGGGGCTTCAGACTTGTCCGCCTCTGCTCCTTGACCGGGCAGCATCAATGAAGCCGACGCTTCCGCAGCAGCGCTTTATGCTCCGACACCATGCGCTGCTCGCGACTGTGGGCCCTCCCAAAACCAAGCATTAGCGGACCGGTACGTCTGTAAGACGGCCTCCCGTACGGAGGCCCTTGAATCCGGTCCTGCTTAGGGACGCAGCTTCACAACACGCCTCGTATTTTCCGATCTGCACGCAGGTGCAAAAAAAGGTGATCTAGCATGAGTCTGATTTCTGAGTTCCGCAGCGTCGTCGCCCAGCAGCCGGATACCACGGCCGTAGTGGAAGATCAGCGCGCGGTTTCCTTCACAGAGCTGGCACAACTGGCCGACAAAGTCTCCGCTGGGCTGTTGCAAGCGGGCCTGCAGCCGGGCGATCGCGTGGCTATTCACCTAGGTAATCGGCTGGAACTGGTGGCGTTGTACTATGCCTGCCTGGAAATCGGCGCAGTGACAGTGCCTATCAATCGGCGCCTCGTCACCGGCGAAATTGAGCATCTGCTCCACCACAGCGGCGCCCGCTACTACATCGGCGACCAGGAGACCTACAGCCGTTACGCCGCTGTGATCGCGGGTAGTGCCACGGTGGAACGGGCCTGGATCGTCGCGGGCGAGGAAGCGCTCAAGGAGGAGCAGTATCTGCCCTGGTCCGATCTGCTCGTCTCGTCGCCAAGTAAGCGGCCGCCTAGCCACGCGGATTCGCTCGCGGCGATTTTCTATACGTCCGGCACCACAGGACTAACTAAGGGTATCGTGCATTCCCAAGCGACCCTGGCGCAGGCCGTCGATCTGATGAAGGCTATGATGCCACCCCGCACGGCCCAAGGTGCCCTCGACACGGGGGCCGTCCATTCGATGATGGATGCGATCGTGCCTTGGAGCATCCTGATGATCCTGGCCGCGCACCGTCTGGGGCGGGCCGTCGTGTTGCTACCCGTACTTACGGCGGAGACGACCCTGGCGCTACTACAACGACTGCCGCTGAGTTTTCTCAAAGGCGCTCCCTCGCACTTCAATAATCTGCTCGCTGCAGGCGAGGCATCGGCAGCCACCCCCCTTCCCTCTCTGACGAGCACCTATAGCGTCAGCGGCGGTGACCCCTGCCCTCCGAAGCTGGGTAGGCGTTGGCACAACCTATGGGGCGGCACGTTGCGTGGTTCCTACGGTACGACGGAGTCTGGCCCGATCTTCTGCCAACCCGATGTAGCCGCCACCGAGCAGTCATCGATCGGCTGGCCGCTGCCTGGCGTCGCGCTGCAGCAGACGGAGAACGGCGAGCTGTTGATTCGCTCGCCAGCCAATACCCCGGGACTGTGGAACGGCCAGGATGCAGATCGCCTGCCTGCTGCGCGCTGGATAGCTACGGGCGACCTGGTGCAGCGCCAGGACGATGGCGGTTATCTCATCATCGGTCGGGAAAAGGACATGCTGAAATGCGACGCTTACTCCATCTCCCCCGTGGAAGTCGAGCAGGAGCTGCTCAAGCTGCCCGACATCGCCGAAGCCGTGGTGTTCGGTGTTCCTGATGCCACCATCGGCGAGCGCCCAGTCGCTCTGTTGCGTACTACCAGTGGGCGGGAGCTTCCCACGCAACAGCTGAAGCAGCACTTGAAGGCGTTGATCGCAGAATACAAGCACCCCCGCCAATACCTGTTCGTCGAACGTATTCCGCTGTCCTCCGCGGGGAAGGTGAGCCGTAAACAATTGGCAAGCGACTACCGAGAGATCCTCGGCGCCGCCCCATCGACCTAGCCCCGTCAGTGACGCGCGTTGCCTGCGGGACCGGCTCTACAGCCGGCCCCGATACCAACCCTTTGCCCACCACTGGAGCTCTCAACGTGAACGAGATCGAAAAAACCATCGTCGACATTCTGGTCGATGACCTGTTCATCAGCACGCCCCGCGCGGATATCGACCTCAACGCCAACCTACGCAACGCCCTGGGGCTGGATTCACTCGGGTTCAGCGAATTGCGGGCCCAGTGCGAATACGCCTTCGGCGTCAAAATCGAGGACGAGGACTTCAATCCGAAGCACTTCGACTCGGTCCACACGCTGGCCCAGTTGCTGACCGCCCTGCAGGCCAAGTGAGGGCTATCGCCATGAGCCTTCCCGAGAGCGATAAGCAGCCCCGTGCACAACGCACTATGGGCTTCACCGAACTCAAGACCTGGCTGCGCCATCGCCATCCAATGGTGTACCTGGATCGTGTGCTCGACTACGAGCCAGGCGTCCAGATCAAGACGCTGATGGCGGTATCGGGGCAGACCGACGCGCTCGCCGGCCACTTCCCGGAACGGGCGATCTACCCGGCGAGCCACCTGATGCAGGCCATTTCTCAGTCGGCGATCATACTGTTCCAGCTATCGACCTCGCGCCTGGCGGGCGATGAGATGACGCTGGTCGGCTCGATCAAATCGCGCTTCACCCGCCCCGTGGTACCGGGCGACCTGGTGATCTTCCAGCTCGATTGCGAAAGCCTGAGGCCGGATTTCTTCACTTTCAGTTGCCGAGCGACGGTGGACGGTCGCAGTGTCGGGATGCTCAAGGGTTCGCTGGTCCGCAAGTCGCTCGCCGACTTGGGAGAGCACCTATGGTGAGCCGCCCCGTGGAGGTATGGGTCACGGGGATGGCTTGGTCAACCGCTTTGGGCGACGATCTGGAAGTCGTCTGGCAAAGCCTGCTCGCCGGACGTTCGGGCATCCGCTCGGTTGACTTCCCTGTTGCGCTGCGCAGTCCCTTGGCTTCGCCATTGCCCGACCTAGACCCAGCCCTGCCGCTGCCGGAGCGTCAGCACCGGTTGACGGTGGCGACCCTGCGCCGGGCGTTGCAGGACGCTGGACTGGCGAAAGCTACCGAGGAAGTGGTGCCGGTCCTGGCCACCAGTTATGGGCACCATCTGGACGTGCCGGAGACCGAATCGCTCTCCCGCTGGGCGGTGGAGGCGGCGCGAGAGGCAGGCTGCCAGCACGCGCCGATCACCGTTAGCACGGCCTGCTCGGCAGGGGCCGATGCGCTGTTGCTGGGGTTGAGCCTGATTCGCAGGGGCTTCACCGATACTTGCCTGTGCGGCGGTGCTGACATCCTCACCCCGGCCAAGCGGCTCGGGCATTCGCAACTGGGTACGCTGTCGGCGGACGGTCTGCGTGCCTTCGATCGCGCGCACAGCGGGACCGTACTGGGCGAAGGCGCGGGTTTTCTGGTGCTGGAAACGCGGGCCGCCGCACTGGCCAGGGGCGCGCGGCCCTACGGCATCCTCGCCGGGGCTGGCTCGGCCAACGACGCCGTGAGCGCGGTCGCGCCGGACCTGTCGGGCGACTGTCTGGCCTTGGCAGTACGACGCGCTCTTTGCGACGCGGGCCTTACCGCCCACGAAGTCGGTTGCATCAGTACCCACGGTACCGGCACGCGGCTCAACGACGAGGTCGAAACCAAAACCTACAGCGATCTATTCGCCAGCTCGCCACGCCTTCCACTGCTGTTCGGCACCAAGGGCGCCTTCGGGCATACGCTCGGGGCTACCGGCGCGCTGGAGGCTATCAGTCTCCTGCTGGCGCTAGGTAACCAGCAGGTACCGCCAATCGTCGGCCTGGAAAATCCCCTGACAGGGATAGCGCTGCCCTTGGCCATGCGGACGGCGCTTGCCTGTCCCGCCGAGGTCGGCATCAGCGTGACCCTAGGCTTCGGTGGCTTCGATACCTGCCTAGTCTTTCAACGTGCACGAGAGGCGATGCGATGACCGACCTCGATTGGAGCGTCTACCATCTAAACGCCCTTGGTCAAGCGGAGTCAGTGGCCGCCCTTGGCTCGGAGGGAGGCGCGGCGCAAAAAGCCTCCGCCTATGCCGATCCACTCTCCTGGCTGGTGTTCGAGGCCGTGGATTACGTCCTGGACAACTGCCGCGATGCGGTGCTGGCCGCCGGCCAGACGGTGGGGCACATTGTCGTGAGCGACGTCTGCACCCTGCACACCATGCAGCATATCGCCCGCGATCTGGGTAGGAATCGCCTGTCGCCGCTACGTTTTTCCGGTGCCTGTCCGGGACTGGTCTGCAGCCTGCCAGGCCAACTGCTGCGTTTTAGCGGTCCCAGCCTGGTCCTGTCCATGCCCCCCCAGGGCGGCCTGAGGCCGGCCGCCCTACTCGCCCGGGACTGGCTCGATAGCGGCGCTGCCAGTTACGTATTGGTGAGTGCCCACGACACGGACGGCGCACAGCATCGAGTGCGCTGCACCTTGCTGCAACTGCAGACCGAGCAGGTGAGCCCATGAATGTGGTTGTCGACACCCAAGGCGTCCAGGCGCTCTTCGAGCGGGTACTGCCTATGGAAGCGGGCAGCGGACGCGAGCCTTTTGAGGGATTCGCCACCCTGTGCGAGGGCTTGCAGCGCCTCGGGGTCAAGCCCGGACGCGCGGTGCTGGTGGCGCTGCCCAACGGGACCCACTTCGTGGCCTTGCTGTTTGCGCTGCTGCTGCTGGGTGCGGTACCGACCCCCTTGCCCTACGCAGCACCGCCTGGACGTATTCGCCGCTTCGCCAAACTACTAGGCGCCGACCTGTTGATCCTGCCCTGCGGCGCCGCCATCAAGGCGCTCGACGCGCGGGAGGCCGGACGGCTATCGAGCGAACTGCAATGGGCCAGACTGAAGGACATCGTCACCCTGCCCTACGAACCAGGCGAAGTGGTGCTGCTCACCTCTGGGACTTCCGGCATCTTCAGCGGCTGTGTGTTCGACAGCGCGGCGCTACTGCTCAACGCTAGGCGACATGCCGCCTCCATTGGCCAAAGCGCCGCCGATCGGCTGTTGATCAACCTGCCGCTATTCTACTCTTTCGCCTTCGTGGCGCAGTTGCTCAGCAGCTATGTCCTGGGCAACGAGGTGGTCCTGGCTACGCCGCCGTTCACTCCGATCCATTATCACCGCACGCTCCTGGACCTTGGCATCACCCTCTCTTCCTTGACGCCCGTGATGGTTACGGCGTTGTGTGCGGCGGACCTGGATGGGCTGCCGCCCTCACTGCGCCGGTTGACGATCGGTGGCGACGCCTTGGCCGCCAATCTTGTGCCGCGGCTGCTGGCCCGCAACCCGGACCTCGAGCTCTATCTGACCTATGGCCTGACCCAGGCCGGCCCACGCGTAGCGACGCTGGCCGCGCACCTCGAGCCCGCCGAACGGCACGCGTCGGTCGGTCGGCCGTTACCGGAGGTCGAGGTCGAGCTGGGAGGAGCGCCGGGTGCTAGTGAAGGGGAGTTGTTGGTGGTCACAGACACCGCCATGCAGCGGCGCATCCGTGCCGGTGAAACGGACCGCTTGCCGCCGCTGCGCGGCCAGAAGCGCCTGGTCGCCACCGGTGATCACTTCCATATCGATGCGGATGGCTATCTGTTCTTCCGCCAGCGTAACCCGACGTTCGTCATGCGCCGAGGGGAAAAGCTCTGTCCCCGCTCGATTTGCGAAATCGTCGAAAGCCTGCCCGGAATCGTCAGTGCCGAGGCTTGGGTACGGCCGAACGCCGGGCCGAACGACGAGGTAGCGCTGATCCTCGATGTGCAGAGCCAGGACCCCGATCTCAATGAACAAGCGCTACGGCAACAACTTGCCGGGATCCTGTTGCGCGCTGAGCAACCGGATCGACTGGACGTCACCTTCGCGCAGCACGCCATCTGGCAAAAAGGCCGCCGTTAATCGTTTCCAATATTTCTGCAGGAGTCTGCCCGTGACCACCTTCACCGTGCCCCTGATTCTGTCGGATGCAAGCCCCACGGCACTCGCCGCTACCGCGCAACGTCTGCGCGCCGAGCACGAGACGCGCTCCTTCGCCGAATGGCAAGTATTCTGCCGACAGCAACTGACACGCGACCATGCCGAATACCGCGCGGCCATCTTAGCCACCGATCAAGCCAGCCTACTCAAAGGGCTGGATATGCTGGCCCGCGGCCGAGCCTCGCGCCATCTGGTGCTGGGCCGCGCCGACCAGTTGCGACAGCCGGTACTGGTGTTTCCAGGCCAAGGACCGCTATGGCCGCGGATGACTACCGGACTGAGCGCGACCCTGCCGAGCTACCAGCAGGCCCTGCACCGCCATGGCGATGTCATAGAGGCGCGTATTGGCTGGAATCCAGCACGGGCCCTCGCCGAGGGCGAGGGAATCGAGCGCCTCCTGCGAATCCAACCGCTGCAATTCGCGCTGGCCTGTAGCTTGGCAGAAACCTGGCGGGCCTTCGGGATCGAGCCCGCTGCCGTGATCGGTCACTCCGTGGGCGAGGCCGCCGCCGCCCACGTCGGCGGCTATCTGGACGAGGCCAGCGGTGCCGCGCTCACAGTGCTCTGGGGCGAGACGCTCACCGCCATCGAAGGCCAGGGCGGAATGCTGTCGGTAGCCGCAGCGCTGGACGACATCAAGCCCCTGCTGGACGACCAAGAAAGCCTCAGCGTCGCGGCCATCAACGCGCCGCGCAGTGTGACGTTGAGCGGCACCCTGATGGCCCTCGATGCTTTGCAGGCGCGACTCACCGACGCTGGCTTCTGGGCCTGGCGCGTACCTGGTGGTCAGGTGGCGGGTCATGGGCCGCAGGTGGAGCAGCTACGCGACGCCGTAACGTCGCGCGCCCCGGCCAAAGTCATGGACGGACAGGTTCCCTACTATTCCTCGGTCAGCGGCGGACGGCAAAACGGCGAGCATCTGGATGCGGACTATTGGTTCCGCGTACTCCGCGAAACCGTGCGCTTCCAGGATAGCCTGCAGGCGTTGATTGCCGATGGGCACCGCCTGTTCATAGAAGTGAGCCCGCATCCGGTGCTCACCTCGCTTATCGACGAAGCCCTACGTGGCGCTGGTGTCGTCGACGGGGCCGTGGCTACCCTAGACCAGCGCAAGGATGATCGTGAAAGCCTGCTGCAGGCCATGGCCCATGCCTTCGTGCACGGCGCCCCGGTGGACTGGTCGCAGGTGATCGAGCGGTTGCTGCCGGAAGGGTCGATGTCAGCGCAGCTGGCGCCCACCGCCGCAACGGCAGGTGACGATACCCTCGCCGCGGCGAACCTCGCCCAACTCGGTGAGCCTGAACAGTGTCGGCTGCTGCTCAAGCTGCTGGCGCAGGAGATGGAAACGCTGATCGGCCAGCCATTTGCCAGCGAGACCCAGGCATTTCGCGACTGCGGCTTCACCTCGCTGCATGTGGTCGAATTTGCCCAGGCCGTGTCGGCCGCGGTCGGCGTCAGCCTGCCGGTGACTCTGGTATACGACCATCCTACCCCTCGCGCCGTCGTCACCTATCTGCGCGGCGTCCTTGGGCTGCAGTCACCGAGCCAGCGCCAGGCCGCACCCATCGTGACGGGCGCGCACCATGACGAGCCCATCGCCATCATCGGCATGAGCTGTCGTTATCCGGGTGGCGCCAACAGCCCGGAAGCGCTCTGGACGCTGTTGATGCAAGAGCGGGACGCGATCAGCGAGTACCCGACCGACCGCGGTTGGGACACCACCAAGCTCTACGATTCCGAGCCCGGACGGTTCGGCAAGATATCCACCCGCACCAGTGGTTTTCTGCATGATGCCTCGGCCTTCGATCCAGCCTTCTTCGGTATATCGCCGCGTGAAGCCCTCACTTTGGAACCTCAGCAGCGCCTGTTGCTGGAGGTTTCCTGGGAGGCCCTAGAGCGTGCTGGAATAGACCCGGCCTCGTTGCACGGCTCCCTGACCGGGGTCTACGCCGGCATCATGGGGACGGAGTACGGTACCCAGATCCAGCACGCCTCGGAGGACGTGACCGGCTATGGCTACATGGGCACGGCCACCTGCGTAGCCGCGGGCCGGGTGTCCTACTGCCTAGGCCTGCAGGGACCGGCGCTGGCGATCGATACCGCCTGTTCGTCCTCGTTGGTGGCCATCCATACCGCCTGCGAAGCGCTGCGTAGCAACGACTGCCAGTTGGCCTTGGCCGGCGGGGTCACGGTCATGCCGACCCCCGGGGTGCTGATCGACTTTTCCCAGCAGCGGGTTCTGGCCCCGGACGGCCGCTGCAAGGCCTTCTCGGCGTCGGCCGATGGCGTTGGCCTGGGCGAAGGCGTGGGCATGCTGGTGCTCGAACGCCTCTCCCAAGCGCAAGCCAAGGGGCGCTTGATCCTCGGCGTCATCCGCGGCAGCGCCGTCAACCAGGACGGCGCCTCCAACGGCCTGACCGCGCCCAATGGCACCGCGCAACAACAGGTCATTCGCCACGCCCTAGCCAATGCGGGTCTGCAGCCCGAGGACGTGGATGCCGTCGATGCCCACGGCACGGGCACCCGCCTCGGCGATCCCATCGAAGCCAATGCCCTGCTGGCCACCTATGGCCAGCGCCCGGCGGAGCGGCCGCTGCTGCTGGGCTCGATCAAGTCGAACACCGGCCATACCCAGGCCGCCGCCGGGGTCGCCAGCCTGATGAAGATGGTGATGGCCCTGCGCACAGGCACCCTGCCCCGCAGCCTGCACATCACCGCGCCCTCCACCGAGGTGGATTGGTCGACCGGTGCCATCGAGCTGCTCAGCGAACGGCGCCCTTGGCCAACCGTAGCCGACCGGCCGCGCCGCGCCGGGATTTCCTCTTTCGGGGTCTCCGGCACCAATGCGCACCTGATTGTCGAAGAATACGTCGCCCCCGCGGCTACAAGCGCCTGCCAGGTGCCCGAGACCCAGGCTCCGTTGTGGCCGCTGGCAGCCAAGAGCACCGAAGCCCTGCGCGATGTTGCCGCACGCCTGCACGGCCATGTGCTCGAGCAAGCGCACCTGGCGCCGGACGATATCGGCTACACCCTAGGCATCTCACGCAGCGGCTTCCCCTTCCGCGCCGCTCTGCGCGGCACCTCGCGCGAGGCACTCTTGGAAGCCTTGCATGCGCTAGCGAGCGGTACGGACCATCCGTGCCTGCTCCAGGGCACGGCGCAGGTCCGGGCGCGCAAGCGGGTCTTCATCTTTCCCGGTCAGGGCTCCCAGTGGGCCGGCATGGGTATGGAGCTGTACGCCGCCTTCGCCGTCTATCGCCAAACCATCGACCAGATCGAGACCGCGCTGCAGCCCTATGTCGACTGGTCGCTGGTCGCGGTGCTGCGTGGCGAGGAAGGTGCACCTTCGCTTGAGCGTATCGACGTGGTCCAGCCCGCCCTGTTCGCGGTGATGGTGGCCATCGCCCGCCTTTGGCAGTCGCTGGGCTGCACCCCGGACGCGGTGATTGGTCACTCGCAGGGCGAGATCGCCGCGGCCTATATCGCCGGGGCCCTGAAGCTGGAGGATGCGGTCAAGATCCTGGCCATCCGCTCGCAACTGATGCTGGCCCAGGCCGGCACCGGCGCCATGGCTACCGTCGTCCTGCCGGAGCAGCAGGCCGCCGAACTGGCCGCGCGGGTGGACGCCTCGCTGACGCTGGCGGTCTTCAACAGTCCTAGCAGCACGGTGATCTCCGGCGCCACCAATGCCATCGCGCGGCTCCTGGAAACCTGCAAGCGAGAACGCATCGTAGCCAGGCGCGTCGCGGTCGACGTGGCGGGGCACTCCCCACAGATCGAAGTCCTGCGTCCCCAGTTGCTGGCGCGCTTCGCCGACCTGCGACCCCAGGCGACGCAGATCCCCTTCTACAGCACCGTCGCCGGACACAATCCTGCCGTCTCCCTGGATGGCCGCCAGCTGGGCGCGGGCTATTGGTGCGACAACCTCTGCCTGCCAGTGCGCTTCGCCGACACGGTCCAGGCGCTGAGCAGTGCAGGCGACGTCACCTTCATTGAATGCAGTCCCCATCCGGTGCTCTTGCCACCACTGGAAGAAACGATTGGCGACCAGACCAGCAGCCTCGGTTCGCTGCAACGCAACAAGCCTGCGGTCGATTGCCTTGTGGCAGGCCTCTCGCAGCTCTACCTTGAGGGTCACCCGTTGAGCTGGCGGGCGCTGTATCCCCAGGGACGCATCGTCGAACTGCCCACCTATCCGTTCGATCACAAGCCGTTCTGGCTTACCGGACAAGGACCGACCGATGTCACCGGTGCGGGCCAGCGAGCCACCCAGCACCCACTGCTGAGCGCGGCCGTGGATCTACCCGAGGGTGGCATGCTGCTGACCGGCACCCTCGGACTCGGCGCCCATCCGTGGCTGGCGGATCACGCTGCGGCCGGCGTGGTACTGCTGCCCGGGACCGCCTACCTGGACATGCTGCTGTTCGCTGCGGCCCAGACCGACTGCACCCAGTTGCTGGAGCTGACGCTACAGGCACCCTTGGTGCTGGAGCAGCAGGGGCAGATCGACCTGTTGCTCACGGTGAGCCGAGCGGAAGCCGAAGGCCTGCGCCAGGCCAGCCTGCATGCGCGACGCCATGGCGATGCCACCGCCGGTTGGACCCTGCACGCCAGTGCGCAGCTGGTGCCGATGCCCCCCCAGACACTTATTCCGCTCGACCAGGCTTGGCCACCGACGGCCGCCATCCCCTTGGACAGCGCCGCGCTCTATCAACGGCTCAGCGAGGCCGGCTACGAGTACGGCCTGGCCTTCCGGGGGCTAACCGCCGCCTGGCAGGACGGCGAACGGACCTACGTCGAGGTAACACTACCCGAGACCCTGCCCAGCGGCACCCACGTCCTGCACCCCGCCCTGCTGGATGCGGCCCTGCATCCCTTGGCACTGGCTGACGAAGAAGCCGCCGCGCCATTACGGCTGCCCTTCGCCTTCTCAGGCGTCAGCGTGACCGCGGAGCGCCCGCGCCAGCTCCGCGCAGTGCTGCAGCGCACTCAGGCCGAGACCTATTCGGTCAGCGCCTATGACGAGACGGGTAACGCCCTGCTGCACATCGCCGCGCTCCAGCTGCGCCCGGCCTCCCGTGACACCCTGCGAGATCTGGCCCGTGTCCAGCCCGCCCATGACCTGCTGCGGCTCACCTGGAGTCAGTTGTCGGCACGACCGCGCGTGCAGCGAGCCGTGACGCGCTGGGTACGGATAGGCACTGCCGAGCCAGGGCTCAGCAGCGCGCCGACCTATCCCTCTCTTACGGCTCTCGGCCAAGCGTTGGAGTCCAGCACCACACCAGCCGATGTCCTGGTCTGGCCCTTGCCCGAGGTGCAGGGCGCGAACAGCGCGCTGGCGACCCGCCAGCTATGCGTCGAGGTGATCGCCCAACTGCAGGTCTGGCTAGCCGAAGAGCGTCTGGCCGATACCCGGCTGCTGGTAGTGACCCGCAAGGCCAACGCCACGGTCGCCGGTGAAGCCGTCGATCCGGCTCATGCTGCCCTCTGGGGTTTGCTGCACAGCGCGCAGAACGAGAATCCGGGGCGCTTGTTGCTGCTGGACACCGAGGGGCCCTTGGCCGATCCGGCACCATTGCAGGCCGTGCTGGCCAGCGACCAGCGCCAGTTGGCCCTGCGGCGCGGCCAGCTGCTGGTTCCGCACCTTACCCGCAGCGGCCCGAACAGCGTTCTCACCCCGCCGCTTGGCGGTGGCGCCTGGCGGCTAGAGATCACGCGTGCAGGCAATCTCGACGACCTGGCGTTGCAACCGGAACCCCAGGCCGATGCTCCATTGGAAAACGGCCAGATACGCTTGGCAGTGCGCGCCGCCGGGGTCAACTTCTACGACGTGGTCTGTGCCCTAGGGCTGATTCCGCCGCAACACAAACTGGGGACGGAAGCCGCAGGTATCGTCACCGAAGTCGGCACGGGCGTCACCGACCTGCGGCCCGGCGATCGTGTTCTGGTAATGAGCGAAGGCGCCTTCGGCCCGCTGCTGGTCGCCGACCAGCGCACGGCGCGCAAACTGCCCGCCGACTGGACCTTCGCCCAGGCCGCCGGCTTCCCGGTAGCGTTCCTGACCGCCTACTACAGCCTGGTCCGGCTCGCCCAGGTGCGCCCCGGTGACAAGGTGCTGATCCACGCGGCCGCAGGCGGTGTCGGCCAGGCGGCAATCCAGTTGGCGAAGCATCTGGGCGCCGAGGTCTTCGCCACCGCCCACCCGGACAAATGGCCGATCCTGAAGGCCTTGGGCATCGCCCAGGATCATATCGCCACTTCGCGGGATCTGAGTTTCGCCGGCCGCTTCGGCGCCCTGCTTGGCGAAGCGGGGATGGATGTGGTGCTCAACTCCCTGGCCGGCGAGGCGATCGGCGTCTCCTTGGCCTTGCTCGGTCGCGGCGGACGCTTCATCGAACTGGGCAAGACCGAGGTACGCGAGCCCGCCGCGGTCGCGCTTCAGTATCCCGGACGCCACTATCATTACCTAGACCGACCGGACCAGGATCCACAGGACACCGGGCGTATGCTCGACGAGTTGCTCGGCTTGATGTGCGACCGGATACTGACGCCCCTGCCGGTCACAGCCTTCGACCTGCGCGATGCTGTCCAGGCCCTGCGCTGGATGCAACAGGGGCGCCACACCGGCAAGGTGGTGCTGACCCTGCCGCGCACCCTGGACCCGGACGGCACGGTACTGATCACCGGCGGCACCGGCACCCTAGGTAGCCTGGCGGCACGCCATCTGGTCGTCACCGGGCAAGCCCGGCATCTGGTATTGGCCAGCCGCAGTGGCCCCCAAGCGGACGGCGCCCTGGCGCTGCGCCAGGAGTTAGAGGCCGCGGGCGCCCAGGTCCGGCTGGCAGCCTGCGACCTAGCCGATCCCGAGTCCGTCGAACGCTTGCTCAACTCGCTGCCTGCCAAGCACCCGCTGACCGCCATCATCCATACCGCCGGGATCCTAGCCGATGCCACCCTGCCCAACCTAGGCCCCGAGGAGCTGGAGCGGGTCTTCGTGCCTAAGGCGGACGCCGCTTGGATGCTGCATGAGCGCACCCGCCAGCTGGATCTGGCGGCGTTCGTCCTCTACTCTTCCAGCGCCGGCACACTGGGCAGTCCCGGCCAGGCCAACTATGCCGCGGCCAACCGCTTCCTCGATGCTCTGGCGCAGACGCGGCAGCGCCAGGGGCTGCCGGCGACCTCCCTGGCATGGGGCTGGTGGCAGCCGGTCACCGGGCTCTCCAGCCGCCTCACGGCGGCGGATAATGCTCGGATCGCCCGCACGGGCTTTGCGCCCATCACCCCCGAGCATGGTCACGCGCTGCTCGACACGGCAATCGCCGCGCCCCAGGCATTCTTCGTCGCGGCACCGCTCAATCCGCAGACGCTACGCAAGAATGCCCAGGCGGGTACCTTGCACCCGCTGTTCGAGCGTCTGGGGGGGGGCAGCCCCGGCGCGCGGGGCAGCGAGGGTCCGGCAAAGGTGCAGGACCTGCGCCAGCTACTGGCTGGACTTGATCCTCAAGCACGAACCAAGCAGTTGCAGACCGTCATCGCGACCCAGGTCGCCGCTATCCTGGGCCTGGACGATCCGGGCCAGGTGCTACCGGAGGCGACCTTCAAGGAGAGTGGCATCGATTCGCTGATGGCGCTCGAGCTGCGCAACCGGTTGGCTACCGCCGCGGGGTTAAGGCTAGCGGCGACCCTTACCTACGACCAGCCGACACCGGCCGCCTTGGCGGCCTACCTGAACGACGCCTTGTTCCCCGACGGCGGCGCCCCCGACGCGGACACCGCGGCGATAGACGAGCCTAAGGTGCGGGCGCTGCTCGCCAGCCTGTCGCTGAGCGCCTTGCGGGAAGCCGATCTACTCGCCCCTCTGCTGCAGCTTGCCCAGCATCCCTTTGTCAAGGCGCCGCCCCTTGCCGCCGACCTCGCGACGGCGAGCGCGGACGAGCTCGTTGCCCTCGCCCTGCGAACCCAGGAGTAAGCGCCATGACCGAGACCAAGAACACCGACAGCGAGCGGCTGACCGAAGCCCTGCGGGCTAGTCTGATGGCCAACGAAACGCTCAAGCGGCAGAACCACGAGCTGCAGGCCGCCGCCCAGGAACCCATCGCCATCGTCGCCATGGGCTGCCGGTTGCCCGGTGGCCTGGCTTCACCGGAGGCGCTGTGGCGCCTCGTCGAAGCGGGAGAGGCCTTGAGCAACGCCTTGCCGAGCGACCGGGGCTGGCAGCTAGACAGCCTGTTCCCCGCAGACTCGCCGCTCCGCGAACGCGTTGCCGGCTGGCGGGGTGGTTTTCTCGACAAGGTCGCCGGCTTCGACGCCGCCTTCTTTCGCATTTCCGACCGTGAGGCCCTGGCGATGGACCCCCAGCAGCGACTCCTGCTGGAGGTCTGTTGGGAGGTTCTGGAACGGGCCGGCATCGTGCCCGACACCCTCAAAAACAGCGCCACCGGCGTGTTTCTCGGCGCGACTCAGAACGGCTATCTCGCCGACTTGCAACGGCGTAACCCGGCTGCCGACGGCTATCGCTTGCAGGGAGGACTCAGCAGTATCATCTCGGGACGCATCGCCTTCGTCCTCGGCCTGCGAGGCCCGGCGGTAACGGTCGATACCGCCTGCTCCGCTTCCCTTACCGCCATCCACCTAGCGGTCCAGTCGCTACGCAGCCACGAGTGCTCGCTAGCGCTGGCCGGCGGGGTGACCGTCATGGCCACGCCTGAGGTCTTCGCAGAATTCACCAGGCAGAACGGCTTGGCCGCCGATGGCTACTGCAAGGCCTTCGCCGAACAGGCCGACGGCACCTGCTTCGCCGAGGGTGCCGGCGTGTTGCTGTTGGAGCGGCTCGCCGACGCCCAGCGCGCCGGTCATCCGGTGCTGGCGGTGATCCGCGGCACCGCAATCAACCAGGACGGCGCCAGTAACGGCCTGACCGCGCCGAGTGGCTCGGCCCAAGAGCAGGTGATCCAACTGGCGCTACAGAATGCGCGGTTACGCTCGCTCGACATCGACGTGGTCGAGGCGCACGGTACCGGTACCGCGCTGGGCGATCCCATCGAAGCAGGCGCGCTGATCAACACCTATGGGCGCGGACGCCCGCCGGAGCGGCCACTCTGGCTGGGCTCGCTCAAGAGCAACATCGGGCACACCCAGTTGGCGGCGGGCGTCGCCAGCGTCATCAAGATGGTGATGGCGCTGAACCAGAGCGTGCTCCCCAAGACCCTGCATGCCCAGGAGCCCTCCCGAAAGATCGATTGGTCGGAGCAGACCGTGCGCCTGCTCGACAGGGCGCGTCCTTGGCCCGAGACCGACCGGCCCCGGCGGGCCGGAGTGTCGTCGTTCGGCTTCTCCGGCACCAATGCCCACCTGATCCTCGAACAGGCGCCACCGGCCACGCAGGTTGCCTGTCACCCGACCGTCGCCGAGCTGGAAGGGCTGCCAGCCATCAGTTTCCCGCTGTCGGCCGCCTGTGCGAAAGGCTTGCGGGCCCAGGCGCGCCAGACCATCGCCCTGCTCGAAAACCCGACAACCGACCTGGCCGCGCTCAATGCATCGCTGGCACTGCAGCGCAGCGCCTTCGATCATCGCGCGGTGATTCTGGCCACCCAGCGCGAAGACGCCCTGATGCAACTCCGCGCGCTAGCCGAAGGCCGGCATGCCCCGGGCCTGATCCAAGGCAAGCGCTCGCCAAGCGGCACGACCGCCTTTCTGTTTTCAGGCCAGGGCGCGCAATGGCCGAGCATGGGCCGTAATCTGTACCGCCTCTGTCCGCCGTTCGCCGCAGCGCTGGACGAGGTCTGCGCCGCCCTCGACCCCTTGCTGGCGCAGCCGCTCAAGAACGTCATGTTCGCCGACAAGGGCAGCGACCGCGCCGCGCTTCTGGATCGCACCGACTTCACCCAGCCAGCCTTGTTTGCCTTTGAGGTGTCCCTGTACCGGATGCTGCGGCATTTCGGAATTGTCCCCGACGTGCTGCTGGGCCATTCCATCGGCGAAATCGCCGCGGCCCATGTCGCTGGCGTCTTCGCGCTGGCCGATGCCGCACACTTTGTCGCCGTGCGTGGCCGCCTCATGCAAGCCATCACCCATGAGGGCGCGATGGTCGCCATCGAAGCGAGCGAGCAGGACGTCAGGGCCACCTTGGCCGGACTCGAACAGAGCGTCGCCATCGCCGCCGTGAACGCGCCGACGGCCGTGGTGATCTCCGGCGATCGCAGTGCGGTCGAGCGCCTGGCCGCGGACTGGCAGCAACGGGGGCATCGCACCCAAATGTTACGGGTCAGCCATGCCTTCCACTCGCCGCACCTCGACGGCATCCTCGCAGAACTGCGCCAAACCCTGGCAGGGCTCAGCTTCCACGCCCCCACCCTGCCCATCGTCTCGACCGTCACCGGTATGCCGCTGACCGCCGAGCAGGCGCGCTCGCCCGATTACTGGGCCGACCAGGCCCGCCAACCGGTACGCTTCGCCGCTGCGCTGTGCTGGCTGCTGGAGCATCGCCTGACCACGGCCGTGGAAATCGGGCCGGATGCTGTCCTCACGGCGCTCGGCCGGACCAACGCGAGCCACCATCCCAACGGTGATACGGCGGCGCAGTGGATCGCCCCCCAGCGTCGCGACAAGGACGATTCTCGCCCGCTGTTCGCAGCGCTCGCCCAGCTATACACCCGCGGCGCCGCGCTGGACTGGCGCCGCCTGCTGCCGCCCGCCCCCACCTTGGCCTTGCCCACCTATCCTTTCCAACACCGGCACTATTGGTTGCAGCCGCGCTCCTGCGCGAACGGCCACGCGGGCAACATGCCAGGCCTGCTAGCTCTGGAGCATCCACTGCTGGCGCACGGGCTCGAACGTGCCGATGGCCAAGGTTGGGTGTTCTGGGGGCAACTGGATGGTTCCCGCCAGCCTTGGTTGCTGGAACATCGCGTCGGTGGCCAGGCGTACGGTGCCGGCGCCATGACCGCAGAGTGCATCCTGACAATAGGCAACCGGCTGGGCTGTCCGTGGCTCCAGGACCTGACACTGCAACGCCTGGTGCCCTTGCCGGAGCAGGGTGCGGTCGATATCCAGATTTACCTCGACGTACCCGACGCACAGGGTGTACGTAACGTCGCGGCCTACTATCGCCCGGCGGAGCCAGATGCCACGGGTGGCTGGCAGCACTTTGCCAGTTGCCAGCTGTTGCCCGACCCTACCGAGCCACCGCTCTGGCCTGACCTGCAGACCGCCGTCTGGCCGCCAGCCCACGCCGAGCCGACGGCCTTCGCCGACCTCTATGCGCGCCTGGCCGAACAGGGCGTGGTACTGGAAGGCTCCTTCCGGCGGATCGTCCGCGCTTGGCAGAGCCCCGAAGGCATCTACGTAGAAGCGGAGCGTGCCCATAGCGAGCCAGGCTCGACTTTTACCCTGCACCCGACGCTGTTGGACGCAGGCCTGCAATCGGGCCTGCTGGTCGAGGGTGCGGCGTCTTCCGCCGCCGCACCACGCCTGCTATTCTCCATGAGTGGCATGCGCCTGTACCAAGCCGGTGCCACGCAGCTACGTGGCCTGCTGCAACTCAAGGCGCGGCCCACCTCGCCGACCGCGCCCCGCGACTACCGTATGCGCCTCGCGGACTACCAAGGCCGGGCCGTCGTCACCCTGGACTCAATGGTGCTGAAGTCGGCCAGCACAGGCGTCCTACCACGCCGCCTCGTCGGCTACCGGGTACTGTGGCGCGAGGTATCGCCCGACCACGTGGCTGACCCGCACGAAGCGCTCTGGCTGGGCGCCAAGGACGACCTGCCGAGCGATTGCGTCAGCGCTGCCTACCAGCACCTGGCCGACGCGATCACCACCTTGGCAACGACGCCACCCGGCACGGCGCTCGTTCTTGTACCGCCAGTACCCCCGGCTACGCCGGCCGCGGCGAACCGCGCCCTGCAAGACCTAGCGGCCACGCTACGCGAGTGGCTGGAAGATGAGCGGACGGCAAGGCATCCGTTACTGGTGGCAACCCGCCGGGCGGTGGCCACCGCCGATGACGAAGACGTGCCCAACCTGTCCCAGGCGGCGCTCTGGGGACTCGTGCGTACCGCACAGGAGGAACACCCCGGCCGTATCCTGCTGCTGGACCTGGATACCGCACACGCTACCCCGCGTGACTTCGCGCGCGCCTTGGCAGCCGCAAAGGGCGACGAACCGCAATTGGCATGGCGCCAGGGGCGTCTGTTGACACCGCGACTGGTCCGATCCAGTGGCGTGGAGCCGGCAACCGAGCAACGATCGGACGTCTCGCTCGATCCGGAGGGCACCGTGCTAATCACCGGGGGCACCGGCACCTTGGGTCGGGCCCTCGCGCGTCACCTGGTCGCCAAGCACGGCGTACGTCACCTGCTCTTGGTGAGTCGTAGCGGTGCCGCCGCGCCCGAGGCCACCGCCTTGGTGGAAGAGCTGGCCGAACAGGGGACCGCCACCACGGTCGCCGCCTGCGACGTCGCCGACCCGCAGGCCCTCGCGCAGTTGCTGGACGGCCTGCCCGCACGGCATCCACTGACCGCCGTCTTCCATGTCGCTGGCGTCATCGAGCCGGCGCCTCTGTTGCAACTCACCCCCGCACAGCTCGAAGCGGTGGTAAGGCCCAAACTGGACGCGGCCTGGCAACTCCACCTCCAGACCCGCCATCGAAACCTGGCTGCCTTCGTTCTCTATTCCTCGGCAGCCGGCCTGCTGCCCCAGCCGGGCCAGAGCCACTACGCCGCAGCCAACACCTTCCTCGATGCCCTCGCCCACCATCGTCGCCACTTGGGCTTGCCCGCAGTGGCCCTGGCCTGGGGCCTGTGGGCCGAGCGCTCGGCCATGGGTGAACGAATGGCCGCCGCGGGTATCCAGGAACTGCTCGACCGAGGTCAGTTGCCCATCGCCCTGGAGGATGGCCTGAGCCAAGTGGATCTGGCGCTGACCGGCTCCCTGCCGCCCCTCGCGATTCCTGCACGCCTGGACCTGCCGGCACTCCGCCGCCATGGCCCCCTGGCGCTGCTGCGCGAATTGCTCGCCGAAGGCAGCGGGCAGACGGCAAGCCAAGGCCCCGAAGCGTTGGCGAAACTGGCTCCCACCGAGCGGCGGACACGCCTGCTCGCGGTGATTGCCCAAGGGGTCGGTGAGGTGCTCGAGCATCCCGATCCAGCGGCGATACCTGGGGATACCGAGTTCCTTGTCCTAGGTTTCGATTCCCTCACGGCCGTCGAGTTGGGCAGTTGGCTGGCGGCCACCACCGGCATCCGCTTGCCGTCCACGGCCGTGTTCGACCATCCGACCCCCAGCGCCTTGGCCGACCACCTGAGCGCCTGCCTAGACCAACCGGAGCGCGCCCCAGCGCCAACCATCGCGACAGTGGGCATGCTTTTCGAAGAATTGCGCGAGGCTATGCGGCAGGGGCGTCTGGCACAGGGGCTGGAACGATTGGCGCAATTCGCGGCCAAACGTCCGACGTTTGCCCCGGATGCCGCCGAAGGGCACGCGCCCGCGCCCAGCTGGTCGCGACAAGAGCGTGACCGGCCACTGCTCATCTGCCTGAACTCCTTTCTGCCCGCAAGGGCCAATCTCACCTATCAGCGCTTGGGCCGCGAACTCAAAGGCCACTATGACATGGCCACCTTGCCCCTGCCTGGCTACGATAACGGGCCGTTGCCGGCCTCCGCCGAAGCTGTTGCAGTGGCGCTCGCGCACGCCGTCGAAGCCTGCGCTGCCGGTCGCCCCTTCACGCTGCTCGGCTTTTCCACCGGCGGACTGGTCGCCTATGCAGTCGCCGAGCTCCTGCAACAGCGCGGCATCCACCCCGCGGCCCTCTGCCTGATCGACACCTACCCGCCGGCCGCCATGCGTTCGGCGGTCCTTAAGGAAGTCCTGAGCGATTGGTTGGAAAGCCGCAGCGACTTCTGGTCGACCGACGACGACGGCCTGAGCGCCATGGCCTATTACCTGGAGCTCTTTGGCCGCTGGAGCCCCCTGCCGCTGGAGGCTCCGGTCCTGCTGCTGCAGGCGGAGCAGGCCTCCGCAGCGGGCGCCAGCGACACCTGGCCGCAACTTTGGCCACGCCTGACGCAGGTGGTGAAGACGTCTGGACGGCACTTCGCCCTGCTCAGCGATGAGGTGCAGCAAACCGCACAGCACCTCATCCTGGTGCTGGCGGACTACAGCGGAGCGGCGTCATGACCTCGGAGAACTTCCAATATATCCTGGATCGGTCGCCACTCTTCCAGAGCCTGGGCCTGAGCGTCGTTACCCTGAGCGCCGACAGGGTCTGCCTAGCCATCGCAGAGTCGTGCCCGACCCATGGTGGCGCCTTCGGAGACATGACCCTGCCTGGTATCAATGGTGCCGTGCTTTGCGCTGCCTTGGAGGCCGCCATTGGTCTCGGCGGTCATGCCGCCCTCGGTCACACGCCTGCGGGCGTCATCGAGTTGTCGGTGAAGCTGCTGCGCCAGGTACGTCACCTCCCCTGCTACATCACGACACGGCTCGATCGCCAGGCACCGGGTCTGACATTCGTTTCCGCGGTCCTGACCAACTCGCGAGGGACGCCTTGCGCCACGGCCTCCGGCATCGTGGTCGCCACCAGGGGGGCGACCGAACGAGGCCTCCCTCTCGACTAGCCCCAGATCGGCCTTACCGATTCTCAACCTAAAAACCAGTAGGAAGCCCATGAATCAAGCACTGACTGAAACCATGCAGGCCTTTCTGATCCGCCCCGAGCGCTATGGCGAACCGCAGCAGGCCATCCAGCTCGAACAGGTCCAGATCCCCACCCTGGGTCCGCATCAGGTCCTCATCGAAGTGATGGCAGCCGGACTCAACTACAACAACGTCTGGGCCGCCCAGGGTAAGCCGGTGGACATCATCGCCGCGCGGCGCAAGCGGAACCGTGACGCCGAACCCTTCCACATCGGAGGCTCGGAAGCCTCCGGTTACGTGAAAGCCGTGGGCGACGCTGTCACCCACGTCAAGGTGGGCGATACCGTGGTGGTGTCCTGCTCGGTCTACGACGCCACGGCCATCGAATCGCGCGTCGCCCCCGACCCCATGTTCTGCAGCAACCAGGAAATCTACGGCTACGAGACCAGCTACGGCTCCTTCGCCGAATACACCCTCGTCGAAGACTACCAATGCTTCCCAAAACCAAAGTTCCTGAGCTGGGAGGAAAGTGCCACCCTGATGCTCAATGGTCCGACCGCCTACAAGCAGCTCACGCATTGGGCACCCAATACCGTCAAGCCTGGAGACGCAGTCCTGATCTGGGGCGCGGCAGGTGGCCTGGGCTCTATGTCTATCCAGTTGACCCGCGCGCTCGGGGGGCTGCCGGTGGCCGTGGTGTCCAGTCCAGACAGGGGCCGCTACGCCTGCGAACTCGGCGCCGTGGGGTACTTGCTCAGAACCGACTATCCGCACCTGGGACGTCTGCCGGACTTGAACTCCGACGCTCACAGCGCCTGGACCAAAAGCTTCGCGAGTTTCCGTCGCGACTTCTTCATGACGCTGGGGAAAAAGGAGCTGCCCAAAGTGGTGATCGAGCACTCCGGCCAAGCCACCTTCCCCACCTCGCTGCAGATCTGCGACCGCTCCGGCATGGTGGTCATCGTGGGTGGCACGTCCGGCTACAACTGCGACTTCGATGTCCGCCACCTGTGGATGCACCAGAAGCGCATCCAGGGCTCCCACTACGCCAACATCCGCGAGTGCCAGGAATTCCTGCAACTAGTCGAACAACGCCGGGTAGTGCCGACCCTGAACACCCTCTATCGCTTCGAGGAGACACCTAGGGCGCATCAGGCGCTACTGAGTGGAGAAGTCGTAGGCAATGCCGCCGTGCTGGTCAAGGCCGAGCGACCCGGCCTAGGGGTCGGTTGTTGAACGGTTGCCGGCTCGACGCGCGACCTCCTACTCCCTATTGCTCTGAGACCTAGCCATGTCCTCAACCAATGACCACCCCTGGCTGGTACGGGCCAGCCGCGAGCAACGACCGCGCACCCTCTATGCCTTTCCCTATGCCGGTGGCGACGCCCAGGCCTACTTAGGCTGGGCGAGCCGGCTCGATGCCTCCATCGAGTGGATCACCTTGGAACTGCCAGGCCGAGGGAGTTGCCCCGCAACGTCCTATGCCGACGTCCAGGAATTCGTCCAGGCGCTGGTGCCGCTTTTCGCCGACTGCCAGAAACCCTTCGCTTTCTTCGGCCATAGCTTCGGGGCCCTGCTGTCCTTCCTGATATGCCGAGCCTTGGCAGAGCGACAGCTACCCTTGCCACGCGGCTTGATCCTGTCTGGCTGCAAAGCCCCCGCCTACTTCGAACCGGTAGCGCAGCCAGCACTTTCCGACGATGATACAATTGCCCTTATCCGCGCCTACGGCGGTACGCCCGAAGTTGTCCTGAGCAACCGGGCACTGATGAGTTTCTTCCTCCCGACCATCAAGGCAGACCTGACCCTAGTTCGTAGCTATCGCTGGCAGCCGCAACCCCGCCTGCCGATCCCCCTCTTGATTTTGAGCGGTCGCCAAGACTCCACCCATGGTCCCGACGTGGCCCAGGGTTGGCGCGACGTAACCTCTGGTGAAACCACCTTCCAAGCATTCGACGGCGGCCATTTCTTTATTAAGGACCATCATTACGACGTACTACAGATCATGAATCAATTCTTGCTAAAATCCTTATAAAGTCGGGCATTCTTGGACGATTTGAGACTTGAAGAGCTTGGGATAAGTTGTGCGTTGACGCATGGTGAACCTGGCAATAAGGGCTATGGTGTCCACGTATTTCAAAGTGGACACCATCGTCATTAATGCTGGGGGTTTGAAGGTGTATTCGCCGGCCGCTTACGATCCAAGTCATATGCATTTCAGAAGGCGCTGGGAATTTATGTATCCAGATTGAAGCACCGGTTTTTTTGCGGCACAGTCCAAACACGTTGATAGCAAAGTGACCGAACGCAAGGCTGGCCCTGTCATTATTCATAAGCGCCGGTGGCGTTTGTTTTGGGCTTGGATGAGCAATTTGCGCCGCGTCGGCCAAGGCAAAGTGATTTTCCTGCCCGGCCCACCTGTTTTTTTCCAGCAAAAGCTAGCCTCTTTCAGGAACCTTTTTCTTGCATAGCGCCACAGACTGACAGTGGCGTAAAGAAAGAGAATATGTCATTGAATGACTAAGGGTCTAAAGGCAAATTCATAGCGAAAATCACTACCATTTAGAGGTAATATCCGTGACTAATCGCGTCCGTGGCGGGACTGGCAGATCAGCTTATTACCCCTCAAACTTCTGATGAGTTGAAACTCGATCAGGGGCAAATTAAGGAAGGGGGGGGGAAGCTGAAAGAGAAAAGAGACGTCACTATTCCCAAGTTGAAACCACGAGAAGCTATTTGCGTCACCAAAACAGTCTCAGCGATACCGCCTGGCAAACGATAACGCCGGATAAGACGTTGACCTAGGGGCGATCGCTATTGAAAGCTCCAAAACTGCGGTTGCAAAACATATTGCTACCACTCGTACCGTGCCTACCCAAGTTGACGTGCTGTTACATAATCGCCGCAAGCCGCGGCCAATGCGAAGGAAAATTTGAACCGAGAATTTCCATAGTAGTACAAAAACGGGCAGGTATTGCAAGCTCGTATTAGATCTTAATGCTTCCTAACTGATTTTAGAGAGAGCACCACACAATGCTTATCGGGCACAGCTTGCATCACATGCGACCCACTGCTGTGGATTCTAGCCTACCAACTTCCGCAACTAGCCAGACTATCAGCAATACCAAAAGTCGGCTGGATCCGCATCGTGTCCGTGAACTTACATTCATCGGAGTGGGTAGTAGTGTTGCCTACCTACTCAATGAGCTTAATGGTCGCTTTGCCGATAGCGGGGTAACAACGCCGTTTTTAGGAAAAGTCAGTATTGTAGGCAAGGACGACTCTTGGGCCGAGAATGTTCGTGGGAAAGGTTATATTAACCACCAGACTGAAATTATAAGCCAATGGGACCAACAGGTTCCAAAATATGATCCTAACTATGCTGCTCGTGCCGAATTTTCTGCGAGTAACCGAAGACAGTTGACGCGAACAGTGGAGTTAGGCGCAGAACATTTGAAAGCACAGGTAACAGGCATTTCGCGATTGGATGACGGTTGTTTTCGAATAAATCTGGACAATGGCCAGATTTTGCAAAGCCGACAGATTGTACTGGGGACTGGTGCCGGACCCCATACCAGTATCTGGAACAGCGTTACATCACACACTCAAGCAGAAAAACGACTGGACAACATCAAATTGCATGAGCAGAAAGCCTTGCGTGGCAAGGTGCTGGACCTGGATGAGTTTATGCGAGCGAGTGATGCCTCTCCCCAGACGTTTGCTGGAAAAACGGTGGTGATACATGGACCAAATGCAGGCATTGATGCAGCTGAACGTGCCGGGGAGCTTGGGGCAAATGCGGTTTGGTTTACCCGCAGTACGAATCCGGTATTGCTGGATGGCAATCAACTAAAATTCGCGCCAGAGCTGGCCAAAAGCGCTATACATAAAGTTGACAAATTAGATATTCGCCCAACAAAACTAGAGAATGGTTTCGCATTGCGACTACATTACAGTTCGCTAGGACAAGACTCACGGGAGCCAAAGAAGGTGCTAGATGCGGACTATTATGTGTACGCCATGGGTCAAGATATTCATAAGCCGGGTAGCGCAGCGGCCATACTAGGCAGTCTTCTTGACCACCTAGAACCTATATATGACTACGATCAAGTCTATAGCGACCAGCCTTTCAAGACAGTAATAGGCTTGCAAAGTCGCGGCTCCAATAGCGATAATGGTTTAATTATTGTCGGGGCGGCAGTTGCTCAGCTGGCCACTAATGTTCAGCATAGCTATAAGGACCACGCGTTGGATCGTATACTTGAGGAAATGACCAGGCTCCCCGAAAAGCAAACAGAAAAGCTATCACAAATGCTGTTAGAAGGTGCGCCATCAGTACAGATCCAGACATATCTAAAAACCTGGCAGTTAGATAGCGGTCAACCGCCAGATAAACAGGTACTGCAGAATCAAGTAGAAAACTATCTGGCGGCCCGAGACTACTTCCAGCGGCAAACCAACGAACAAAAGGGCAACCTGGACGGGGTTGCCGCAGAGGTAAAAAATCAAACCTTAACCGAGGTTGCATCGGTCATCGTGTCACCACAGTTAGGCACGATCAAGGCCTCCGCTGCAGCATTGTCGGGACTTATGCCAGCATATGTGGCTAACGGCGAAAATAACTTTACCACCGATAATCGAACTATGCTCCGTGCCGGCATTGCAGCAAGATATCCGAATATAGGTAACGCTGAAGCCAGTGCATTTATCGATGAAGTAGTAACTTTGCGTCACCTTAATAGTCAGCGTTTTATTGAGAAGGTAGCAGGCGAAATGATGGACAAAGGAGCTCAACCACTGGTGTCGTTACGCCCCCCGGTCCTAGGTGTCCCGGCGTCGGTCAGGACTGCTTATGAGGCTTACTTGCACGCGCTGAATTCTGGAGCGCACGATGGTACGCCGTTAAGTCAGCGCTGGCTGCCCAAAAAATAGTTCCACAGGGACAACATGGGACAGGTCGGCTAATGGCTCAACCAGCAGAATCAGTAACATCGAGGTGACTGCGCCGTATCCGATCAACAACCCCTACGTTGTCGTTATGGCTTGCGAAAAGCGAGCAGTGTGCACAGAGGTTCTGCACCAGTCTCCGGATCAGCGCACCGGACAAGGCGAACTCGACACAAAGAGCAACCTGAATGACACTGCCGATAACACCCATAGCGGCCAGCTCCTGAGAGCAGAACGGCGCCATCGCAGGCAAGACAGTTCGGCCGATATTGCTGATGTCACCTGAAAGGTCTGATGGGTGACTCAGTGGACGTAATAAACCCAGACATGCCGCTACTAGGTTCTGTACGAAAAGTCGGCGCGCGAAGGTCAGGCAAGGCAAAAACAGGCGAGGAACGGCCGGGGTGGCGTTCGACTCTACGTGTTGTAAATGAGCATTCCGATTGGACTCGCATCCGAGCCTGTTTTTAACGCAGCATAACCGCAGCCACTTTTCGTACAGCCCCTAGGCTCGACATCAGGTAGGCGACGGCAGTCGCCGTTAGCAGGGTCAAAACCGACTGTTTGCCGAAGCCAGCACTGCGCAATATTGTAAGCGATCCACCAACCACACCTACCATCAGATGCGGCTTCCGTTTATCTTGGCATTTCCGGTGAGCAGTTCCACGGCAGCAACGCCTCATAGTCGGCCACCGACTGCGCAAGTGGCAACCTCTCCAGTACGTGGCGCAGCCACGTATAGGGCTCCTGGCCGTTGACCTTGGCGGTCTCGACCAAGCTATAGATCTGTGCACTGGCGGTGGCGCCTTTAGGCGTGTCGCTGAACAGCCAGGCTTTGCGCCCAATAACAAACGGCTTTATTGCGCGCTCTGCCGGGTTGTTGTCGATCGGTAAAAAGCCGGCTTCCACGTAACGCTTCAGCCGACTCCAGTTATTCGCCAGATAACCAACTGCCTTGCCCAGCACGCTTTGCGGCGTCACGTGGGACTGAGTTTTATCCAGCCAGCTTTTCAACTGAGCCAAGATTGGCAGGCTTTTCTCCTGCCGACCGGTAAAGCGCTGTTCGTCGCTGCCGTCTTTCAATTCGCGCTCGATACCGTACAGCTTATTGATCATCGTCAGCGCGATATCGGCACGCCCGGTCTTGCCCTTAGGTTGCACTTTTTGTGCTTCGACAAATTTGCGCCGCGCATGGGCCATACACGCCAAGCGCTCCACGCCCGGTTGTAACGCCAGCGCGTTATAGCCCGCGTAATCATCAGTCATCACATAGCCGCGATAACTTTCCAGCAGCCGTAACGGTACGTCCTGCGCGCGGCTGGAAGTGTAGTCGAACAATACGACTTTATGATCTGGAGGCCCGCTGGCCTGTACCCACATCCAGGATTGGCTGGTCGGGTCTCGATCTGGTTCTTTCAGTACCTGAACGCGGGTTTCGTCACAGTGGATGACCGGGCTTTCCAGCAATCGATCACGCATCAGATTTAACAGCGGCTGCAAATGTTCGCCGCACTGGATAATCCAGCGGGCCAACGTTTGACGCGGGATTTCTATGCCATGTCGGCTTAGCACCGTTTCAAAACGATGCAGCGGCAAGCCGTCGACATACTTGGTGGTCAGCAGCATGGCCAACACGCTGGGGCTGGCCATGCTCTTTTCAATCAACTGCGCAGGCTTGCCGGCTGTGACCGGTGCCGACTCACAGCCACGACAGCCGTAGACTTTGCGGATGTGTTTGATCACCCGAATCTGCATCGGCACGATATCCAGTTGCTCGCTGGTTTCCTCGCTGACGACATGCTTGCGGCAACCGCAGGCACAGGTCAGTTCGTGTTCGGGCAGCTCGTGGATGACTTCAATGCGCGGCAGATCAGCCGACAGTGGCTTGCGCTTGCCACGGCGTGGCGCAGGAGCAACTACTTCCTCATCAGCATCGCCGACCGGGAGCATAGGCTCGCTTTCAGGTTCATTGAACAAGGCAAGTTGAGGGGTATTAGGCTCGACGGTTTGTTCGGACTTTCGACCAAAAATACGGTCACGCAGCAGCTTGATCTGCTCTTTGAGATCAACGATGTGAGTGGCGTAGGCGTCTTTAACTTCCTGTTCGCGCGAGCGTGCTTCGTAGCTCTCAAGCAGCATCTGTTTGAGCAATACGGGATCGTCAGGAAGGTTGTCGGGCAATGGTCGCATGCCCTGGATTATACCCGTCAGGCAACAAACCTTGGAGTCAAAATCTTATGAGGACGGTTGCGCCACAGATCAAATCCATCCAGCAGCCAATTCAATTCCTGAACCGTCAGCACAATGGCTTCGTCGACATCATCTGGCGAGATTTTGAAACGCTCGGACTCGAGACGCTTGAGCCAAAGGCAGAAGCCGTTACGCTCCCAATACAAAATCTTCACTCGATTCCGGGATTTGTTGAGAAAGACAAAGAGCACCGGATCAAAGACCGCCACTTTAATATCCAACTCGACCAAAGCAGCTAAGCCATCGATGGATTTTCTGAAATCCACGGGTTTGGGATAGAGGTAGACTTTCTCGACTTTGGCGTCGGGTCGCATCATGGTGCTGGCTCCTGAAAGAAAACGGGAGCACAGCATCAGGCGTCAGCCAGTGGCTTGAAATGTGGGGTTCGTGGATCGGATACGCAATATTTGTACTGGTCTAATGATTCCGGACACTCACTTAGGCAAGAATGTCGCCAGATAGAGGTGTCTGAGGACAAAACAACGCCGTACCTTCTCCACTGAATTCAAGCGCGAGGCCGCAGGCCTCGTGCTCGATCAAGGCTATAGCCATATCGAAGCCGCCCGCTCGCTCGGGGTGGTGGAATCTGCGCTGCGTCGCTGGGTGAGCCAGCTCCAGCAGGAGCGCAATGGCGTAACGCCCCAGAGCAAAGCCCTGACGCCCGAGCAGCAGAAAATTCAAGAGCAGGAAGCCCGGATCGCTCGCCTTGAGCGGGAGAAATCCATTTTAAAAATGGCCAACGCGCTCTTGATGTCGGAAGAGCACGAGCGCATGCGCTGATCGATCAGCTCAGTGCCATGAGCCGATCGAGTTGCCGTGCGAAGTGTTCGAGATACCTCGCTCATGCTACTACGACCATTGCTTGCGACGCCGGTCCACCAACTCCGAACTGGTGCGGCTACGCGGGCGGTTCAATGAGCTGTTTACACAAAGTCGAAGCGCTGCTGGCAGCCGCAGTATTGTGTCGTTGATGCAGGAAGATAGCGAGCAAATCGGTCGGTTCAAGGTGCGTGGCCTGATGCGGGAACTGGGATTAATCAGCAAGCAACCGGGCTCGCATGATTACAAAAAAGCAACAGTGGAGCGACCTGACATTCCGAACATTTTGAATCGGGAGTTCGATGTAACCGCGCCCAATCAGGTCTGGTGTGGCGACATCACCTACATCTGGGCGCAAGGAAAATGGCATTACCTGGCGGTGGTTATGGATCTTTATGCGCGTCGGGTGCTGGGCTGGGCGTTTTCAAAAAAATCGGATACGGACTTGGTGATCAAGGCGCTGGACATGGCTTATGAGCAACGCGGCAAGCCTCAGGGCCTGCTGTTTCATTCGGACCAGGGCGCCCAATACGGTAGCCGACAGTTTCGCAAGCGGCTTTGGCGATATCGCGTGCGCCAGAGCATGAGTCGCCGAGGTAATTGCTACGACAACTCGCCGATGGCGCGTGTATTCCGCAGCTTGAAAACCGAGTGGATACCCGCCGTGGGCTACATGACGGCCCAAGAGGCACAAGGGGATATTAGTCATTATCTGATGCATCGCTACAACCGGGTTCGGCCACACCAGTTCAATGATGGACTGGCGCCCGCTCAGTACGAGAAAACCTTAACGTCGTGTTCGGGATCCGTTGACCATTACATTCGACTCAATCAGCAGGGACTGATCGATCTGAACACCTGGATGATCGACTCCACGGCGGTACGTGCAACCCGAGCCTCTTCAGGCGCCGGAAAAAGGGGGCCTGAAGAACCGCTAGACCATGCTCTGGGGCGCAGTCGAGGCGGCCTGACAACCAGGATTCATATGGTTTACGACGCTAATGGCGTACCATTGCGCTTCATGTTTTCACCGGGACAAGCCAGCGATATCGCCCACGCCCAGTCGTTGCTGGATCTGGTGCGCGTTCCCGGTAAGCCGGGGCGACCACGAAAGCGCAGTAGATGGTTACTGGCTGACAAAGGCTATGGTGCAGAACACCTGCGTTACTACTGCGACCGTTATCGAATGCAGCCTGTGATCCCGCCACGCGCCATGCCACGCAAACCCGGCCTGGCTTGCCCCGACTCTTTGATCGTCCAAAGTATCGGCAGCGCAACATAATTGAGCGGATGTTTGGCTGGCTAAAAGAGAACAACCGAATCGGCACTCGCTACGACAAGCTGGCCAAGAGCTACGCAGCCATGATCACGCTGGCCTGCAGCCTACGTTGTAGGCAGCAATACTTTTCTTACAAAACCTAGCTTTGGTATTTCCTTACACCTCGCGGTCAGCTTCTATGGATTCAACCTGAAAGGCTACATGCTAGGCGTACGATTTTTTCCGTTTTATCTATCGATCCCATCAAGGACCACACAGCGATGACCTCGAATGATCATTTTTTTGGACAGGTCGAAATATCCTCCCGCACAGGCGAAGCCATTCTTTCACTCCCCCCTAGCGCAGCTGGTTGGCCGTGACCACTTCACAACACAGCTGCGCCGGCTGCTAACGTTCATGGGCACGTTGCGCCTACTGACGGTGCCTCAGCGCCAGACTTTGCAACCATGTTGCAGCACCTGTTATAAGAGCAAATTGGTTATGCCCGCCTGAGCCTGCGGCAGGCATCTCCGAAGGTAACAATTGGGTCTGCACACTGATATTTGTGGAAGGAACACCCGAAATCCGGGCCATTCGGACTGGTTACAAAGAGCTAGGGATTGTCTGAAAAGTCAGCCCGCAAGCATCTTTCGATGCATACCCAGTGTGACCATGGCTTTAAAGCTACTGGCCAGTTTGTCGTAATGCGTACAGATCCGACGTTTTTCCTTGAGCAAGCTGAACAGCCGCCCAATACCGTTGCGTTTTCTGCACTGAGTCCCGTCAAACAGCCGAGGCACGCCAGGTCGAGGCTTGCGGTGCATCCTGCGCAGAGGAATCACCGGCTGCATGCCGTAGCGATCGCAGTACTGACGCAAGATCTGGCTGTCATGACCCTTGTCGGCAAGCACATAACGGCAATGCTTGCGCGGGTGCCCCTTGCTGCCAGGAAGGCTGATCTGATCCAGCAACGGCGTGAAATAGCGCGAGTCAGCCTGTTCGCCAGGCGACAGCAGGATGGCCAGCGGGAAGCCATGGCTGTCGCAGGCTAGGTATATCTTGGTATTCAGCCCGCCCCCGCTTCGGCCGAGACAGTGATGTGGCAGTTCCTGCGGGCTCTTTTTTTCCAGCGCCGCTGGCTGTTCGGGTGGCCCAGATTGGCGTGGAATCGAACATACAGGTGTCCAGATCGATGAAACCGTCTTCTCGCAAATGAAGATGAAGGTGGCGCAGAACCTGCTCGAACGTGCCGTTGTAACGCCATTGTCTGAAACGCTAGTAACCGGTCTTCCAAGGCCCGAAACGTTCTGGAAGATCCCGCCATTTGGCACCAGAGCACAAAATCCAGAAGATCCCGTTAAGCATCTGACGATCATCTCGCCTTGGCCGCACCATGTATTGAGGAGAAACAATGGCTTCAATGATCGCCCAACGCTTAGATGAAATTTCATAACGGCTTGTCATACCGGCTCTCCTTGCAACCAGAGGGCATCATTCTAGCCAAAGCGACTTTTCAGACAAACCCTAGGGCTTCGGGTGATGGCAAAAAAAAGTCACACTAAACTAAACTGGTTTTGGCTGCCCCCTTATTGGTGACTACCTCAAGGATCGCCCGTCCCAGAGCACGAATGTCGGGTTCTTTCAAAATAGAGTGATGAGTTCCCCTGACGGAGATGATTTGCAGTTGCTCCTTGGGGATAAGCCCCCCCCAACCAATGCTGATATCACTGCGACTTTCTCCGGTCGCCGAGAATAAAGTGAGGCGTGTCGGTAGCGCTGGCGGAACGTAACGGTAGAGGGCCAGACCGATACTGTGGATCAGTGCCAGGTATCTTTTTGCGAGATCACTATCTATCCCTTCGGGAAGCAGACCTTGAACTTGCGTATAAGCCAATAAGGCCTCGAAATCCCGAGCAGCAGCCAGGTGGCTGACAGCCCCGTGACGTGCATCAGGGGACAAAAGCCTCAACAAGGCTTCGATCTCAGGCGTCTCATAGGGATGAGCGTGTTCAACCTCCTGCGCATTAAACAAATGCCTATAGTCACTGGTGGTGTCGATAAGCCCGAGAAACTCTACTGTAGCACCGGCCCCTATCAACTGATGGGCAATTTCATAGGCGATCGTTCCCCCGGCAGACCAACCGGCGACGCGATACGGCCCATCCGGCTGTATATGGCGGATACCCTGAATGTAGCGTGAGGCCATTGCCTCGATAGTGGTGAGGTGCTCCTCTCCGATTTGCAGTCCGCTCGCCGAAAAGCCATACACCGGGATATCAGAGGAAATTTGCTTCGCCAGCTGTTGGGCATAACCAATATCCCCTGAGCCTTCATGAATGAGGAACAAGGGGTATTGAGTCCCCTCTTTGCGAATGGTGGTTAGATTCGGATGAAGAGACTTGTTCAAACCACTAAGACAAGACGCGGCAAGTTCACAGATTGTCGGATGCAGGAACAGATCGCCCAATGCCACTTCGACCTCGAAACGCTCACGTAGGGACGAAACCAGTTGCACCGCCAGTAACGAATGCCCGCCCAGTTCAAAAAAATGGTCATGGCGACCCATCCGCTCCAGCCCCAGCAACGCCTTCCAGATCTCTGCCAGCGCATGCTCGATTTCACCTACCGGCGCCTCGTAACCACGACTGGCATAAGCGTCGTCTTCCGGCGCCGGCAATGCCCGTCGATCCAGCTTGCCGTTCGGCGTTAGCGGGAAACTCTCCAGCGTTACAAAGGTACTCGGAATCATGTATTCGGCCAGCCCTTGCGACAGTTGCTCGCGCAACTGCGTCGCCGACAACACGGCACCTTCATGCGCTGTCAGATACGCCACCAGGCGTTTGTCTCCGGGACTGTGCTCGCGCGCCAGTACCACTGCCTCCCTGACCCCGAGACAAGCCGCAAGCTGCGACTCGATCTCGCCCAGTTCGATACGGTAGCCCCGGAGCTTGACCTGATCGTCGTTACGCCCCAGGTACTCGATATTGCCGTCCGCCAGCCAGCGCCCCAGATCACCGCTCCTGTACATCCGCGCCGCCGGCCCTGCACTGAACGGATCCTCCAGGAAACGCTCCGCCGTCAATTCCGGTCGATTCAAATAACCGCGGGCGACCCCTACTCCGCCGATATAAATCTCGGCGCTGATCCCGATGGGCACTGGCTGGCCGTGCATATCCAACAGGTAAATCCGTGTATTCGCTATCGGACGGCCGATCGGAACGATCCCGATCTCCTGCTCTGCCACGTAATGCCATGCAGTGACGTCAATGGCTGCTTCGGTGGGTCCATAAAGATTATGCAACTCGCTTTTCGGGAAATGCGCCTGGCTTTGCAATTGCAAAGTATGCGGCAGTGTTTCTCCACTGCAAATTACTCGCTTGAGCGTCGAACACCGCCCTGCTGGCGTCTGATTGACAAAGGCCTGCAGCATGGAAGGAACGAAGTGCAGCATGCTAATGCTTCGGCGCTCGATCACTTCCATCAGGTAGTGAGGGTCTTGATGGCCTCCGGGGCGGGCCATGACCAGCTGTGCTCCGGCAAGCAGAGGAAGAAAGATCTCCCAGACCGATACATCGAAGCCGAATGGAGTCTTCTGCAAGACACAATCGTCGGCCCCGAGCTGGTATTCACTCTGCGCCCACCACAACCGGTTTACGACGCCGTTATGCTGGTTGGCCACACCTTTGGGTTTACCAGTGGAACCTGAGGTATACATCACATAGGCCAGGTGCTGCGGCTTGATGGTCGGCACCACGGGATTATGATCAGCCTCAACCTCCCAGTCGCCTTCTTGCAGATCAAGCATCGGCACCGCCAACTCGCCCAACAACATCCGGGTTTCGCCCTGCAACAGCAACCCCACCGGCGCACTGTCTTCCAGCATATAGCGCAACCGCTCTGGCGGATATCCAGGGTCCAGCGGCACATACGCACCGCCCGCCTTCAAAATTCCCAGCAAGCCCACCACCATTTCCAGACTGCGCTGAACACAGATCGCCACCCGATCGTCCGGCTGGACACCCAGGCCGATCAGATAATGTGCCAGTCGATTCGCCCGCACATTCAGTTCGCCATAGGTCAGGCTTCCGGCTTCATCGACCACCGCCAGGGCATCCGGATGTTGTGCCACCCGCTCCTCGAACAGTTGATGAAGCAGCTTGTCCGCCGGGTAGGCCGCCGCCGTATCGTTGAACGTCTCCAGCACCTGCCGACGTTGCGCGCAGGACAGCAGCGGTAGTTTTCCGACCGGCTGCTGGTCATCCGCCACCATCCCTTCCAGAAGCACCTGCAAATGCCCCGCCATCCGATCGATCGTCGCACGCTCGAACAGATCGCTCGCGTATTCCAGAGAACCGAGCAACCCACCCTTCGCCTCGACAAGTGAAAGCGACAGGTCGAACTGGGCTGTCGTGTGCGGCGTTTGCAGCGGCTCCAGGCTCAGCTCCGGCAGGCTGAGTTCGCCGCCGCCCGGGGTGTTGTTCAGCGCCAGCATGACCTGGAAGATCGGGCTATGGCCCAGGCTGCGCGGTGGCTGCAACGCCTCCACCACCTGCTCGAACGGCAGGTCCTGATGCGCATGCGCCGCCAGCATGACCGCCTTGACCTGCTCCAGCAACGCCGCCACGCTCAGGCTCCCTTCCGGCCGGATGCGCAGCGCCAGTGTGTTGACGAAGAAGCCGATCAGCGACTCCAGTTCGCTACGCGGACGATTTGCCACCGGTGTGCCGATCACCACGTCATCCTGCCCGCTGAACCGGCTCAACAGACTCGACCACCCCGCCAGCAATGTCATGAACAGCGTCGCACCATGACGCTGACCCAACTGTCGCAGCCCTGCCGTTAATGCTGGGCCCAGGGCCAGACTCACCCGCCCGCCCGCGTAACTGCGCAATGGTGGCCGGCGGTGGTCGGTGGGCAGCTCCAGCAGGGCCGGAGCTCCGCTCAGGTGCTGGCGCCAGAAGTCGACCTGCGTTTGCAGGGTTTCGCCCTGCAACCACTGCCGCTGCGACGCCGCGTAGTCGGCATACTGGAAGGCCAGTGCCGGCAGAGGATCGGCCAGCCCCTGGCTGAAGGCACGGTATAACGTACCGATTTCCTGCAGCAGAACGCCCGTCGACCAACCGTCCGAAACGATATGGTGCTGCGTCACCAGCAGGACGTGCTCTGTCTCCGACAGTTGCACAAGCCGCCCACGAATCAGCGGACCACTCGACAAGTCGAACGGTGCAACCGACTCCTCGCGAGCGAGCCGCTCGACCGCCTCGTGCTGCGCCGTGCTGCCCAGAGAGCGCAGGTCGTGGGTAGCCAGGGCAAACCCTTGGGCCGCTGGTGCGATCAACTGTATCGCCTGGCCCTTGTGCAAGACAAAATGGGTGCGCAGGATTTCGTGGCGAGCCACGATGCGGTCCAGCGTGGCTTGCAAGGCGTCGCGATTCAATTGGCCGCGCAAGCGTAGCCCTGCAGCGATGTGATAGGCGGCTCCCGCCGCACGGTCCAGTTGATCGAGGAACCACAAGCGCTGCTGCGCCCACGACAACGGCAATGGCAGATTGCGGTCGACCGGCGTCAACGGCGGCTGCGCCGTGAGCCTGGCGTTCGTCACCTGCCGTGCCAGACCTTGTAATGTAGGCTCGGCAAACACATCTCGCAGTGCCACGTCGACTCCGAACTGCCGACGCAGGCGTGAAACCAGTTGCACGGCCAGTAACGAATGCCCGCCCAGTTCGAAGAAGTGATCTTGACGCCCTGCCCGATCGATACCGAGCAACGCCTGCCAGATCTCCGCCAGCGCAGGTTCGACTTCACCTACAGGCGCCTCGTAATCACGACTGGCATAAGCGTCGTCCTCCGGCGCCGGCAATGCCCGACGATCCAGTTTGCCGTTCGGCGTCAGCGGGAAACTCGCCAGCGTCACAAAGGCGCTCGGGATCATGTGTTCCGTCAACCCTTGCGACAGTTGCTCGCGCAACTGCGCTGCTGACAATACGGCACCTTCCTGCGCCGTCAGGTACGCCACCAGGCGCTTGTCTCCGGGGCTATACTCGCGTGCCAGCACCACCGCTTCCCTGACCCCGGGGCAAACCGCCAGTTGCGACTCGATTTCGCCCAGCTCGACACGAAAGCCCCGGATCTTGACCTGATCATCATTGCGCCCCAGGTACTCGATATTACCGTCCGCCAGCCAGCGGCCCAGATCGCCGCTTCTGTACATCCGCACCGCCGGCTCAGCACTGAACGGGTCATCCAGGAAACGCTCCGCCGTCAGTTCCGGCAGATTGAGATAGCCACGGGCAACCCCCGCACCGCCGATATAAATCTCGCCGCTGACCCCGATGGGCACTGGCTGGCCGTGCACATCCAACAGGTAAATCCGTGTATTCGCGATCGGACGGCCGATCGGAAACACCGAAGACCGATAACAGTCGATATCCTCAACCAGTCTATGCCAGGCCACCACGTCGCTGCACTCCGTGGGCCCATAACTGTTAATGAATTCCGGCCTCGGCTCGGGAAGCATTTCCAATCTGGCGAACTGAACAGGCTCTCCGCCCAGTACCACCCGGCGAATGCTGTCTAGTTGCCTTGAATCGTTTGCATTGATGAGCGCGTTGAACGCACTGGGTGAAAGATTGATGTGGGTAATACGCTCGCGTTGAATCTGCTTCAGCAGCACGTCGGGAATAAAAGCCTCTCTGGCCAGATGCAGCGTTCCACCGACCAACAACGGCCCCAGAATGTTTTTTTGCGTCAGATCGAAGCTATAGGATGAAACAAGCAGTACGGCATCATCGGACGCCAGTTTCAGCTCGTCGAGATACCAGTGCATCAGATTGCGAAAACCCTTTTGCTCAATCAACACGCCCTTGGGTCGGCCGCTTGAGCCTGACGTATAAATCACATAGGCCAGATGATGCGGCTTGACTGCTCGCGCCACTGGATCATAGTCAGCCTCAGACTCCCAGCCCCCGCCTTCCAGGTCGAGCAACGGCACTGCCAACTTGCCTGGCAACGCCCGGGTCATGCGCTGCACTAGTACCGCCGCCGGCGCGCTGTCTTCCAGCATGTAGCGCAACCGCTGCTCCGGATACGTCGGGTCCAGCGGCACATAGGCAGCGCCCGCTTTTAAAACCCCCAGCAAGCCCACCACCATTTCCGGGCTGCGCTCCACGCAGATCGCCACCCGGTCATCCGGCCCGATGCCCAGGCCGATCAGATAATGCGCCAACTGGTTGGCACGCGCATTCAGTTGCGCATAAGTGAATTTGCGCGCCTCGAATACCAGCGCAATCGCTTCTGGCGTCTTTTCCACTTGCGTTTCGAACAACTGATGGACGCAGGTGTCTTGCGGGTAATCCACGGCCGTCGCATTCCACTCCTGAAGCAACTGACGCTCGGCTCGCGGCAGCACATCCAGACGGCGCAGCAACGACTCGGGATAGTGCTCCAGCGCTTCGACCAGACTCTCCAGCGCCGTCTCCATGTAAGCACATACCCTTTGCGGATCGACCCCCGCCGTGGATTGAACGGTCAGTGCAAAGCCCTCGCCCAGATCGTCCACGGCAAGCGTCAACGGATAGTTGGTCCACTCATTCCAGCCCAAGACCTCGATTTCGCCCCAAGGGCGGTCTGCTTGATCCGATATTTCCGGCTGGGCGCTGTGCCGATAATTCAGCAGCGCGCTGAACAGCGGCAACGACGGGGCAATGGCGCTGCAGCGTTGCGCCAGCGGCAACGACGCATGTTCGTGACCAAGCAGCGCAGTCAGGCGGGCATGCGTGGCCTTCACCCCCTCACTTACGCTTTGCTCACCCACGTTCAAGCACACCGGCAAGGTATTGATGAACATCCCCAACGAGCGGTCGGCACCGTCGCCACCCTGCATCCGCCCCAGCAACACCGTACCGAACACAACCTCTTCCCTGCCCGACGTGCGTCCCAGAACGTGCGCCCACGCCAGATGATGCAGGCTGGCAGCACTCACACCCAGACTCCTGGCTTGCCGACGGATCCTGCCCGCCAGCTCTGCGGGCACTGCCTGCCTGGCTTGCCTTATGTCCCGACCGTCACCCTGCACATCGTGCAAACCGAATGGCAGCGTCGGCTCCGTCACCTGACCGAGCATTTCCTGGAAGAACGCTTCGTGGGCCGCTTGGCTTACTCCCAATCGCGCCTGCGCAACATGGTTACGATAAGGTACCGGCGTCGGCAGTCGCGCTGCCTGCCCCAGCAGATCCGCCTGTACCTCATGTTGCACCACTTCCAGCGCCATGTGGTCCAGCACCATGTGGTGAAACAGCAGAATCGCCACCCAGCGACTATTTGCGTCGTCGTAGGCGTAAGCCATCTTCATCAAGGGGGCTTTTGTCAAATCCAGCCGGCAATGCCTGGGATCGAAGCGCTCCTGAAGTTGCTGTTCGATGTCTCCGTCAGCCGCCTTCAGTTCCAATGCTTCCACGGCCAATGGCGCTTCACGCCAGACTATCTGGACCGGCTCGTCCAGCCCCTCCCACAGCACCGCCGTTCTCAAGATGTCATGCCTGGCAATCACGCCCTGAAGTGCCCGCACGAAAGCCTTCAGGTGGTCTTCGCTTGGCAGCGCAAAACGCGTATTCAGCAAATAGGGGTCACCCTCTAGCGACGCAAGGTGGTGGAACAACACCCCTTCCTGCAGTGGCGCCAGTGCGTAGATATCCTGGACGTTCGCCGTACCGCCCGGCACAGTACTCACAATTCGCTCGATGGCGTCCTCGCTGAGGTCTGCGAGCGGCAACATCGACGGGGTAATTCGTGTGCACCCGACCACGATTCCGTTGGCGGGCACCTCCACCTCATGACCGTTACCCAAAACCTCGGCAAACGCCGAAAGAGTCGGCTGAGCAAACAGCATCCGTACATCCGCCGACAGTCCCGCTTGACGCATCCGGCCCATCAGACTGACGGCCAATAGCGAATGCCCGCCCAGTTCGAAGAAATGATCGTGGCGCCCTACCCGTTCGACATCAAGCAGCTCCTGCCAGATTTCGGCAAGCGCCATCTCCACCTTCCCGCGAGGCGCTTCGTAGCCGCGGCTCACATAAGCATCACCCTCCGGCGCGGGCAGCGCCCGGCGATCCAGCTTGCCGTTAGGTGTCAGCGGCCACCCCGACAATTTCACATACGCCGCCGGCACCATGTACTCAGGGAGACTCGCCTGCAAGGCCGCACGTAGCGTCTGCACTGCAATAATCTCTTTCGCTTCCCTCGTCGTGTAATAAGCGATCAGGCGTTTCTCACCCGGCGTGTCCTCCTGGGCAACCACCACAGCCTCTCCGACACCAGCACACCCAGCCAGATGCGCTTCAATGTCGCCCAGCTCGATACGGAACCCACGGAGTTTGACCTGATCGTCGTTGCGTCCCAGATACTCGATATTACCGTCTGCCAGCCAACGCCCCAGATCGCCGCTCCTATACATCCGCGCCGTCGGGTCGTTACTGAAACGGTCTTTCACGAATCGCTCCGCGGTCAGCGCATCACGATTCAAATAGCCGCGAGCGAGCTGTATACCCGCGATGTAAATCTCGCCGCGCACGCCAACCGGGACCGGTTGCATATGCGGGTCCAACAGATACAGCCGGGTATTGGCGACGGGCCGGCCAATCGGCACGATCCCCGTATGCAGGTCGGGCACGCAGTGCCAGTAGGTGACGTCGACAGCGGCTTCAGTAGGGCCATACAGGTTATGCAATTGCACATGCGCAAAGCGTTGCTCGAAGTGCTTTTGCAAACTATAGGGCAACGCCTCGCCGCTACAGAACACCTGCCGCAATGTGCTACATGCCAGCGGGCCAACCTGATTGAGGAAGCTCTGCAACATGGAGGGTACAAAATGCAATATCGTCACTCCCGAGCCTGCGATCAACTCGGCCAGATACTCGGGGTCCTGATGGCCTGCCGGACGTGCGATCACCAATTGCGCACCGGCGAGCAAAGGAAGAAAAAACTCCCAGACCGACACGTCAAACCCGAACGGTGTCTTCTGCAAGAAGCGGTCTTCGCGACTCAGCCGATAGTGGTCCTGCGCCCATAACAGGCGGTTCACAATGGCGCAATGCTCAATCATCACGCCCTTGGGCTGGCCGGTCGAACCCGAGGTATAGATCACATAAGCCAGGTGCTGTGGCGTGACCGTCGACAACACGCGATCATGCTCAGCTTCAGCCGCCCAGTTCGCGCTTTGCAGATCCAGCACCGGCATCGCCAGCGCACCCAGCGCACCCAGCAGCTCCCGGGTTTCGGGCTGCACCAGCACCGCCACCGGCGCGCTGTCCTCCAGCATGTAACACAACCGCTCCAGCGGATACCCAGGGTCCAGCGGCACATATGCACCGCCAGCCTTCAGGATCCCCAGCAAGCCCACCACCATCTCCACACTGCGTTCCACACAGATCGCCACGCGGTCGTCGGCAACAATGCCCAGTGACAGCAAGACATGAGCAACCTGATTACTGCGTTTGTTGAGATCGGCGTAAGTCACTCGTTCGTCGCCGCATACCAGCGCAAGCGCTTGCGGCTGCTGCTGCGCTTGCTGTTCGAAAAGCTGATGGAGCAATAAATCCTGTCGCAAGGCCTGGTGTGTTGCGTTGAACTCGACAAGTACTTGCCGGCGTTCGGTTTCGCCCAAGAGCTTGATCGCTCCGACTACCTGGCGCTCGTTCTCGACCATTGCACGCAGCACCCGTTCCAGATACGCCACGTAGCTTTGCGCCGTATCTCTGTCGAACAGCGCCGTCGCATATTCCAGCGAACCGACGATCCGGCCCTCTACCTCCGCCAAGTCGAGCGACACATCGTACTTGGTGGTGCGTACTACCGAATCCAGCAGCGTCAGCTCCAGCCCGTCGATCGCGAGTTCCGCCGTCGGCATGTTCTGCCACGACAGCATCGCCTGGAACAGCGGGCTATGGGACAAGCTGCGCACCGGCTTGAGCAACTCCACCACCTGCTCGAACGGCAGATCCTGGTGTTCATACGCCGCCAGCGTGCAGGCCTTGACTCGACTCAGCAATGCCTCGACCGTCGGGTCGTCTGACACATCTACCCGCAACGCCAGGGTGTTGGCAAAAAAACCGATCAGGCCCTCGACCTCCGCGCTCATCCGGTTCGCCACCGGCGAACCGATTACCACCTCATCCTGCCCTGACAAACGACTCAATACCGTTGCCCAGCCCGCCAGTAGTGTCATGAAAAGAGTGGTGCCGTGCCGCCGACTCAACGTCTTGAGCTCATTGCTCAGCGTCGCATCCAGCACCACAGCTACCGACGCACCCGTATAGTCCTGTTGCGCAGGACGTACACGGTCAGCGGGCAACATCAGCAATGCCGGCGCATCGAGCAGAGCCGTCTGCCAGTAAGTGCTTTGCTTGTGCAATACCTCGCCGCTCAACCAACTTCGTTGCCACATCGCGTAGTCCGCGTACTGAATCAACAACGGCGGCAACGGGGCTGCCTCATCTTGGCAACCGCTCGCGTAGAGCGCTCCCAACTCGCGCGTCAAAATGCCCATCGACCAGCCATCCGATACGATGTGGTGCATGGTCAACAGCAGCACATGCTCTTCATCGCTCAGACGAACCAGGCTCCCTCGAATCAGCGGTCCCTGCTGAAGATCGAAGCGCCTAATGGCTTCTTCGTCCACCAGTCGTGCCAACTCACGCGAGCCATCGGCATGCGTCGTGAGATCGTACTTGCGCAAGGGGCAGCCTGTTTCCTCGGGATGTATGCGCAGCACCACGGACTGGTCCGCGGTCTGCTGGACAAACGTTGTGCGCAGTACTTCGTGACGCGCCACTATCCGGTTCAACGATCGTTGCAAGGCGGGCTCATCCAGCGCGCCGAGTATGCGCAGCCCCGCCGGTATGTGGTAAGCAACGCTGGCACCTTCCATCTGGGCCAGAAACCACTGCCGTTGCTGAGCAAACGACAGCGGCAATGGCATCTCTCGTGAGACTGGCGCAATCTGCGGCAGCGCGTTGCTTTGTGCCTGCTCAACCACGCAGGCAAGCGCCTCGAGCTGCGGATGTGCGAATAACTCGGCCAATCGCAACTCTACGTTCAAACGCTGTCGGACCAGGGAGATCAGTCTCATCGCCAGCAACGAATGCCCACCCAGCTCGAAGAAGTGATCGTGGCGCCCTGCCCGATCGATACCGAGCAGCTCTTGCCAGATATCCGCCAGTGCACGTTCGACTTTGCCTGCCGGCGCCTCGTAGTCACCACTGGCGTAAGCGTCGTCCCCCGGCGTCGGCAATGCCCGCCGGTCCAGCTTGCCATTGGGCGTCAGCGGCCATTCCGACAATTTCACATACGCTGCCGGCACCATGTATTCAGGCAGCCTCGCCTGCAAGGCAGTACGCAATGTCTGCGCCGTAATCGCCTGTTTCGCTTCCTGCTGTGTGTAATACGCCGTCAGACGCTTCTCGCCCGGCGTGTCCTCTCGGGCAACCACCACCGCTTCCCTGATGTTCGCTATCTGTTTCAGCTGCGTCTCGATCTCGCCCAGTTCGATACGCAAGCCTCGTATCTTGACCTGATCGTCGTTGCGCCCCAAGTATTCGATATTACCGTCCGCCAGCCAGCGCCCCAGATCGCCGCTCCTGTACATCCGCGCTGCCGGCTCGGCACTGAACGGATCCTCGACGAAACGCTCCGCCGTCAGTTCCGGCAGATTCAGATAGCCACGGCCAACCCCCGCACCGCCGATATGGATCTCGCCGCTGACCCCAATGGGTACTGGCTGGCCGTGGGCATCCAACAGATAAACCTGCGTATTGGCTATAGGACGGCCTATGTGCAATACCGACTGTGTTGCATCGATCAGACCGGATGTCGCCACAACCGTTGTCTCGGTCGGACCATAGTTGTTGATCAGCGCGACCTGACTATCCGGATTGGGAAACCGACGCAACCGGTCTCCGCCAATCAGCAACGTTTGCAGCGTGGCCGGTTCGATCTCTTGGGTGAATGCCATCTCGGCAACCGGCGTAGGCAGGAAGCTCACATCCAGATCTTGCCGACGCCACCACCACAGCAGTGCATCCACATCGTTGCCAAGCGCTTGTCCAGGCAGCAGCGACAGGCTGGCTCCCACACACAAAGCTGGCCATATTTCCCAGGCGCAGGCATCGAAACCGACTCCCGCCACGCTCGAAACGCGATTGTGATGGGTCAGATCGAATGCATCGCAGTGCCAAGCCACCAGGTTAACGAGATTGCGATGCTCAATCATCACGCCCTTGGGTTGGCCGGTCGAACCCGAGGTATAGATCACATAAGCCAGGTGCTGTGGCGTGACTGTCGGCGACACGCGATCAAGCTCGGCCTTAACCGCCCAGTTCGCGCTTTGCAGATCCAGCACCGGCATCGCCAGCGCACCCAGCAGCTCCCGGGTTTCGGGCTGCACCAGCACCGCCACCGGCGCGCTGTCCTCCAGCATGTAGCGCAACCGCTCCAGCGGATACCCAGGGTCCAGCGGCACATATGCACCGCCAGCCTTCAGGATCCCCAGCAAGCCCACCACCATCTCCACACTGCGTTCCACACAGATCGCCACGCGGTCGTCGGCAACAATGCCCAGTGACAGCAAGACATGAGCCACCTGGCTGCTGCGTCTGTTGAGGTCCGCGTAAGTCACACACTCGTCGCCGCACACCAGTGCAAGCGCTTGAGGCTGCTGCTGCGCTTGCTGTTCGAAAAGCTGATGGACCAATAGATCCTGCTGCAATGCCTGATGTGTTGCGTTGAACTCGACGAGCACTTGCCGGCGCTCGGTTTCGCCCATCAGCGCAAGCTGGCTAATCGGTGTTGAGTCATGAGCGGCAACCAACTTCAGGAGCAGCGTAATGCGGTCCCGAATCCGTTCAATTTCGTCTTGGCCAAAGCAGGTCAGATTGAAGTTAAAGTCAACGACAATGTCATCGTCTGAATAGTAATCGCAGATAGCGATTGAGAGTGGCGTCTGATCGAAGCCGCTGTACATCCTGATCGCCTGCGCAGGGGAGCCGCCAAAGATAAAGTCCGCGTCAAATTTTTCGAATGAAAGCGTGATATCGAAGATCTGCTTGCGCCTGGAATGCCCAATATTGAGGGCGCGATTCAGTTCCGCGATTGGAAAATGCTCATGGCGGTAGCAGCGTCGCAATTCGGCGGCCACATTGCCCATCAATTCGAGCAGGGAGCGATTGGGGTCGACCCGTACGCCGATCGGAATAACGGAAGAAAACATACCGATCGTCTTTTTCTGACAGGCCGTCGTGCGGTTATGCAGGGGCATGCCGATGATGACCTCTTCAGCATCACCAACACGTGAAAAATAGGCGCCTACGGCGGCAAAGAATATCGCGACAGGAGAAAGGTCATGCTCGGTGGCAACGGCGACCAGGGCATTGAACAGGTCACGCTTTATCGTCGAGCGAATATGACCGCTCTTGCACATTGAACCCACGGCATGATCGCCGGACCACTGCAGCAGAGGTGGCGGCAGTTGTGTATAGCGTTCGCGCCAAAACGCCCTGTCGCGCTCCAGGCGCGACGAACTCAGATAGGCCTTGTCTTTGATCAGGAAGTCGCTGTAGGAAGGGGCTTCCTCGAGCTCGTCGATGCCCGCCAACAAATTATTGTAGGCTTTCTCCACTGCATGGCAGAACAGCGTTACCCCTGCGCCATCCATGACCAAATGATGGCACCGCCCCAGCCAGTAATGATGGGATGCACTGCACCGTACGAGCTGCACCTCCCAAAGAATGCCTTCCAAGGGATTGAACGGTCGGGAAAATGATTGTTGAAGGTATTCCAGCGCTCGCTCGACACTGTCAACGTAGTCTGAAAAATCGACGAGTGCGAGTCTGATATCGACAGATGGCAGCACCCTCTGCCTGGCTATATCGCCCTCATGGAACAAGGCAAGCCGTAGTGCATCGTTATGCTTGGCAACCAGATTGATAGCCTTCTCGAACATCGGAATATCGAGATCACCATTGATCTCCAGTCTCATGCCAATGTTGTACAGTGGTATGTTCGAATCCGCTATCTGACCGAGCCAGATACCCTGCTGTACAGAGGACAGTTCATACGAGAAATTTGAGTTTTTCGATGCTTTTTGATTTGATGGCTTCATGCGTAAACATCCATGATTTTAATATTCTTCCGGCAGCTGAATGATGATGTTCGCGGCCCTACCGAATTCCTGTAGTGCTGGCCAAGTTTCATACAGAGATGGGTAGTTACAGCACAATTTTTCGCAGATGAACTGGGTGTCAGAACCTAGGAAGGTTCTGAAGTAGCCATCAGATTTTGTTCAGCTTTTGACCTAAGATTTAAAAAACTTCCTTACTTTCAGATAATCAGACTTTCCCCGTGTTTAACTCATTAATTTTTGTCGATTAGCACCTTCCCAAGACGTTTTTCGTATTTAGGTGCAGGTTTCCCATCCTAAGCAGCTCTTTCGCACCATCCAAATATTAGACTGGGTAAATAGCGCGGCCTGTTGCCCGGTGGTTTTAGCCCAACCGCGGAGCCGCAACTTTGTGTACGCAAACTGGCACTTGATCACGCAGAACGAATGCTCGACTTTGCGGACACCTCCACGATCCAACTTGTCTCACCACGCTTTTAGCGGCTCGGACGTACCGCATCGGCCAGCTAATTTGACAATCCTGATGTTCCTGACACTTGTCCACGGCGGTGTAACCCGCATTACCGCTTATCCCGCCTGCTTACTCATGCTTCGTGCGCAACACGGCCGTCGACAGAACTGCCATACGTCCCCATTCGCATTTCGGACATTGAGGCTTGACCAGAACGCTCTTTAGGGACTTGCTTACGTTTGCCAGCATAATCGGCGTCGGGGAATATCATCTGCGTCCTTGGTGTGCCTAAGCTGTGGAGATCAAACACTCTGCCAAACCTAGAACAGCTTCATCAGAATGTCCTTAAAACATGTATGTGGCCAAAAATTTGTTATCGGTTCCATGCCATGAACTTTATTTTTAAGTGAACATCATTGGTGTATGCCGTCTTCAAGACGGCGCACGGTGGTTGAAAAAAATCCCATCAGGCAAATCAGCCCGCCTAGGTTTTGTACGAAAAGTATCGCCGCTACAACGTAGGCTGCAGACCAGCGTGACCATGGCTGCGTAGGTTTTGGCCAGCTTGTTGTAGCGAGTGCCGATTCGGCGGTTCTCTTTTAGCCAGCCAAACATCCGCTCAATGATGTTGCGCTCCCGATACTTTGGACGATCAAAGAGTCTGGGCAAGCCAGGCCGGGTTTGCGTGGCATGGCGCGTAGCGGGATCACAGGCTGCATTCGATAACGGTCGCAGTAGTAACGCAGGTGTTCTGCGTCATAGCCGTTGTCAGCCAGTAACCATCTACTGCGCTTTCGCGGTCGCCCCGGCTTACCGAGAATGCGCACCTGATCCAGTAACGGCCGGGCGTGGGCGATATCGCTAGCCTGTCCCGGTGAGAGCATGAAGCGCAATGGCAAGCCATTAGCGTCGCAAACCATATGAATCCTGGTTGTCAGGCCGCCTCGACTTCGCCCCAGAGCATGGTCTAGCGGTTCTTCAGGCCCCCTTTTCCCGGCGTCTGAAGAGGCTCGGGTTGCACGTACCGCCGTGGAGTCGATCATCCAGGTGTCCAGATCAATCAGTCCTTCATGGTTGAGTCGAATGTGCAAGCGTTCCAGCTTCCGGTCGAACGTGCAGTTATCGCGCCAGTCACGAAAACGCTGATACACCGCCGACCAAGGCCCAAAGCGTTCCGGCAGATCACGCCAGGCAGCACCTGAGCACAAAATCCAAAGGATTCCGTGGAGTACCAGACGATCATCGCTACGTGGGCGACCCATTTTCTGCTCGGGAGAAACCAGATCCTTGATCAATTCCCACGATGCGTCGGAGAGTTCGTAAAGCGTTGCCATGCGGGCCTCCAGCCAATCATGGCGGCAACTCTACCCCTACCGACTTTTCGTACAAAACCTAATGGAGTTGAAGTGTACAAGCAAGGTGCTTTCCGACATTATCCGATTGTACGAGTTTTTGGCAGCGGCGAATCAGCCTGCTGCCCAAACATCGTGCAGCAACTAATCTATTGCCATGACTGCGCTGTTGGCCAATACACGCATTGGTGAGCGACTTGAAAAATTTGAACCGAGGGGATTTAAGCCGAATCCATATCAGCTGTCACGAGATGCGCTACTAGATAGTAGATTCGACTAAGTACCTGCTGTGCCTGTGGCACACACGCGATGACAGGTAACTGAAGCCCTACAAAGACTCGTAATAACCAATCGGTTGATTTTTCCCGGACTCTGCGGACTCCTTAAATGCATTTTCTGTTCCATTGCTAAGGAAACTCTGAAAAAGGTTTCCTGATTTGGCAAAATACCCCAACACCTTTCACCGAGCTTCCCTGATGAAACAGATGACCTTCGCCGATGCCGAGTACGCGGGTAAACGTAAGCATACCCGCCGCGAGCGCTTTCTCATCGAGATGGATCAGGTTGTGCCCTGGAAAGGCTTGATTGCCCTTATCGAACCACATTATCCAAAGGGCGAAGGTGGCCGTCCGGCTTATCCGCTGATGGCGATGCTGCGTATTCACCTGATGCAGAACTGGTTTGGTTACAGCGATCCGGCGATGGAGGAAGCACTTTACGAGACAACGATCCTGCGCCAGTTCGCAGGGTTGAGTCTGGATCGAATCGCCGATGAAACCACGATTCTCAACTTCCGGCGTCTGTTGGAAAAGCATGAGTTGGCAGGCGGGATTTTGCAGGTCATCAATGGCTATCTGGGTGATCGAGGTTTGATGCTGCGCCAAGGTACGGTGGTCGATGCGACGATCATTCATGCGCCGAGCTCGACCAAGAACAAGGACGGCAAACGCGATCCCGAAATGCATCAGACGAAGAAAGGAAACCAGTATTTCTTCGGCATGAAAGCGCATATCGGCGTCGATGCCGAGTCGGGTTTAGTCCATAGCCTGGTGGGTACTGCGGCGAATGTGGCGGACGTGACTCAGGTTGATCAATTGCTACATGGTGAGGAAACCTATGTCAGCGGTGATGCGGGCTACACCGGCGTGGACAAGCGTGCGGAGCATCAGGATCGTCAGATGATCTGGTCAATTGCGGCCCGCCCAAGCCGTTATAAAAAGCATGGCGAGAAAAGTTTGATCGCACGGGTCTATCGCAAAATCGAGTTCACGAAAGCCCAGTTACGGGCGAAGGTTGAACATCCGTTTCGCGTGATCAAGCGCCAGTTTGGTTATACGAAAGTCCGGTTTCGCGGGCTGGCTAAAAACACCGCGCAACAGGCTACTCTGTTTGCCTTGTCGAACCTTTGGATGGTGCGAAAACGGCTGCTGGCGATGGGAGAGGTGCGCCTGTAATGCGGAAAAACGCCTTGGAAAGGTGCTGTTTGAAGGAAAATCGATGAGTTAAGAGCGGAAAACGTCTAATTATCTGATCGGGCGAGCTTTTTTTGAACCTCAGGCCATGAGAGCGTCAAAAATCGATGCCTACTTCAGACCTTCCCTAACCGAACCACGTTACATGCTGGCGAATTTCAACAGCTTGCCAGAGAGCAAATATTTCCCAGTAGGCTAGGAACTGCAAGCTGGTGCGGCTCCACTAAAACCTCCGTCCTCTCCACAAGCGTAAAAATGAGGACTGCAGGCCTGCTCCTGCACCGTGATTTTTTTGACAAAGAGGTTTTTCAATGAATCGAATTTCAACCAGCTCAGTAAATTCCAGCTTCAATTACACGGCCCCTACGAAGGAAGCGCAAAACCGCTTCGCCTCAGCGCCCGACAATTCCCCTCTAGTTGCCACCACAACATCTATCACCCAAACCCTCGTGCAGCCTGGTCGACTCGATAAAAACCACCGTCTGATGGACTCCAAAATCATCAATTTTTCAGTCGCATTTAATCTCGGTCGGACGCGCTCGATTGCTGGTGGCAGTGCATGAATGCAGGGTCTTTTGCAGTCAGTGCTGGTTCGCGGGGCCGGATAGACTCAATTAATGCGGTTCGAAAAACGCGATAACTGCAGGTCTAGGCCATTTCGATTACAGGTCATTACACCTAGGGATACTCTTTACAGGAGATATAAGTAGTCTATGCCGAGCTCTTCGATCTTGCTCATTGATGATCACGTCTTGTTCCGTTCAAGCGTGGCCCTGATGTTGGAAATAAGGCTGCCGGTTGGTACGACAGTCAGCGAAGCAAGTAGGATCGAGCAGGCGCTTGCCCAGGCGTTGCCGGCACCCGATCTCATCCTCCTCGATTTGCAGCTGGAAAGTGCCAACGGCCTGGAAGGCATCGCCTTGTTGCAAGAGCGCTGGCCCTTGGCGAGGGTGGTGATCGTGTCCGCCTTCGATCGGGATGCGATCGTGTGCGAGGCGATCCAGCGCGGTGCGGTGGAGTTTCACTCTAAGACAGAGTGTCCAGAGCATCTACTGCAGCGGATCCAGGCGCTGCTCTCTGGAGAGCCTCCCGAACCGAGGACTATCGCCTCCACCCCGTTGACGCTCACTTCACGCCAGCGCCAAGTGCTCGGGTTGCTGTGCCAGGGATTGACGAACAAGGAGATCGCCTCGCAGCTCTGGCGCTCGGAGCACACGGTCCGCAGCCATGTCCAGGCGATACTGACCATCCTCCAAGCGTCCTGCCGTACGGAGGCAGCCGATACCGCGCGCCGCCTAGGACTCGTCCTGTGAGGCACGACGCTCGCTCATACCAGGAGGCCCTGCGACTCATTCTGGTCGAACTCACCCAGTCGCTGGTCAAGACTACCCTGCTCGCTACCAGCCTGATCCTGACCTTCAGCCTGATCGACGGCTTTCAGGCCCGCGTGTCTTGGTCAGCCCTAGCGCAACTGAGCGGCGACTGGGACCCTGACGCCATCCAAACGCAATTGTTGCTTTGGTATGTCGCCGTCGTGAGTCTTAGGGTGGGCCAAGTCATCTATGCGCGTCAGGTATTGCTACTCCGCCTGGACGCTGGCCGGGTTAAGCCAGTGGCTCGGGTCCTAATGCTGGCCGGTATCTTGGAAAGCGTCGTCTGGGTAATACTGTGCGAAATTGCCCTCCAACAGGCCTTTCCTACGCCCTTCATCGGCTTGCTGTTGGTGCTGTTCGCCACGCTCGGCCATGCCATGGTGTCGCTGAACTGTGCCGTGCCCAGTCTTTATCTGGGACGCATCCTGCTGCCGGTGGCACTGATCGCTATGTGGTTTCTGCGCATTGGTGATGACCTGCACAGGATTCTGGGGATCACCGTGCTGCTTTACGGCTTGGGTCTCTGCCGATTGGCGCGCTCGGGTTGTCAGCACCTGGTGAAGCAATTGAAAAGGCAATTGCTTCTGGATGAAACCGCCAAGCGGGCACGCCGTGACCTGCAGCAGCTCCGCATCGCTTTGCAACGGGCGCGGCAGTCGAATACGGCGCGCTGTCAGTTGCTGGCTGGAGCCAGCCATGATCTGCGCCAGCCCCTGCAGGCTCAGGGCTTTTTTCTGGCAGCCCTGGCCGGCAGTCCGCTAGATCCCCAACAGCGGCAATTGCTGGTCAGGGCCCGAACGGCCGTCAAGACTACTACCGACATGCTGAATACCTTACTGGACCTATCACGCATCGAACTAGGAGCCTTGCAGCCGACATTGCAAGTCTTTGCCCTGCAGCCACTGCTGGATAAACTGGAAATGGAGCTTGCGCCCCTCGCCAACGGCAAGGGCCTCAGCTACCGCACGCTGGATACGGAGCTATTGTCTCTATCCGATCCAACCTTGCTGGAGCTGATACTGCGAAATCTCATCGGCAATGCGATCCGCTACACCCTGAGAGGCGGCGTCCTGATCGCTTGCCAGCGGCGCCATGGCTACCTTCAGATCGAGGTCGTCGACACCGGCGTCGGTATCGCTCTCCAGCACCAGCAGGAAATCTTTCGCGACTTTCACCAACTCGATCATCCGACCCGGAACAACCACGAAGGGCTAGGCCTGGGGCTTGCCATCGTTGCCAGGCTGGCTCGCCTATTAGGCCATCCGTTGACCCTGGCTTCCCGAGAGGGGCACGGCAGCACTTTTCGGGTGCATCTCCCCCTGGTCAGGCCGGTGAGAGCTGATGGTGAGACGGTCATTGTGCCCAATACATCCAAGACTGAGCGAGAGTCTTGTGTGCCGGCGCCGTTTTAGCGCACCTCAACCAAAGCCTGGCGCGGAGCGGCATCGTAGAGTGAGCGACAACGGAGTGGTGATGAGGGGCGAGGAGCCACAGGAGAGCAGCGCCTAGATCCGCTGTAGCAGGTGCTCTGGACATTCTGTCTTAGAGTGAAACTCCACCGTACCGCGCTGGATCGCCTCGCACACTGATCCCGTTCGAAGGCGGACACGATCACCACTCTCGCCGAGGACTAGCGATCTTGCAAGGCTATGCCTTCCAGACCGTGAGTACCTTTCATTTGCAAATCGAGCAAGATGAGATCGGGGGCCGGCACGCTTGGGCAAGCGCCTCCTCGATCCTGCTGGCTTCGCTGACCGTCGTCCGTGGCAGCCTCATTTCCAACATTAGGGCCACGCTGGAACGGAACAAGGCGTGATAATCGATGAGCAAGATCGAAGAGCTCGGCATGGACTACGTATACCTCCAGTAAAGCGTATCCCCGGGGCGCTTTTGGTCAAAATGGACGATGGGCGCTCGCGCGGTACGCCTTTAAAGTCGGTCCGTGGTTCAGCGTGGGCCATCTCCCTGAGCGAGCAGATGGCTTTCGGCGTGAAGCTTACCAATGTGCCGGGGAACCGGCTCCCTTATTGACGACGAGGCATGTAAACCATGAGCTCAGCAAAACTCGATCAGATCTTCGAGGCAATTTTTCAGCGTCCGGTGGAAAATGACGAAGATATCTTCGACCTGGGTGCCAATTCTCTTACCGCTATCCAATTGATTGGTCAGGTCAACGAGGCGTTTGGCGCCAATATCAATATGGAGCAGTTCTTCTTGACGCCCTGCAAGCAAACGGTGCTTGCGCAGTTGCAAGTCGCCGCTGCGGCGGATAAAGCCTGAGAGGGTTGCCATGCACAGCCTGTTCACACTAAACCTGGACCTAGAGCGAGCGGGCAAGGTGATCTGTGTCCAGAGCTTGCCGTTCGACACTGCCCGGGAAACCCTCCTATTGTTGTCGCCCGTGGGCACCCAGTGCTGCTACATGAAGAACGCTGCACTATTTTTGATCAGCCATTTCAATTTGATCATCCTGGAAAGCGACACCTGGCTGGCGTACGCCAACGAAGCCGGGGTCAATCCCGAAGAAGGCGTTGCGGACTTCATCCGCCAGTTCAATGCAGCGCTGCCAGAACCCGTGCGTGTAGATGCACTGGTGGGCTATTGCTCCTCAGCGCCTTTGGCACTCTTGGCAGCCAACCAAGGTGCTTGTCGCACCTTGCTACTGCTTAATGGCGCGTACTTTCTCAAAGACGACGGGGTGATCAAGAGCCAATACGAGCGCGACGTGGAGCGCATGATGCAGTCCATTCCCCAAGGCAATTGCGCCCAAGTCTACGAAGCCGTGAGTCTGTTGCACACCAAAAGCGCCTATACCCCGAGTGACTACCGCTACCAGCAGGTTCGCCCTCTGCGAGAACTGTCTGCGTTCCGCCAGTACCTTACGTTCCTCAACAGCTTGGCGAGCTTGGAATCGGTCAGAATTGCGCAGACCGTAAAGACCCCCACGCTGGTGTGGTGCGGCAGCCAGGACCGTTATACCGACACCGCATCTTCCCGGTACATTGCCCAGCTGCTGCCTCACAGTGAACTGGTGGAAGATCCTGATGGCCAGCATCACGATTTTGTCGATGGCCACGAACGTTTGTACCTGACGATGACCCATTTTCTGACCCGTCACAAGCAGAGGGCCATTCAATGACCTCCTACCATTCACATCCCCCCAAAGCCTACCGCCGATTTGAGTCGGTCTGCACGCAAGCGCCAAACGCAATTGCGGTGGTGGACGAAGGAAAACTAGTCACTTATCAACAGCTCCAGACGCAGGTGTTGGAACGTAGCGAAGCACTGATACGTCAAGGCCTGGCAGACCATCCTTACATGCCGCTGATGGCCAACCGTTGCCTTGAGTATCTGATAACGATGCTGGCCTGCTGCAAACTGGGAATTACCTACGTCTCCATCGAGCCAGGCACGCCAAGCAAACGCCTGATCGCCGTGCTGGAACAATTGGGCTGCAATCATTTGCTATTGCTCGGTCAGCCAACGGACTTGCGCCCTGACCCAACGCTGACATGCTTTCGCCTGGACGACTGCGGCACTCTGTGCTACGACGGCCCTGCCCTACGTCCGCCTATCCGAAGGCGTCTGGATGATGCCTCGGTGATAACCGTGATGTTTACCTCTGGCACTACCGGCCTCCCCAAAGGTGTACGCATCAGCCATGACGGGTTGCTGAATCTAGTAGACAACGTACAGCAACAGGTCCAAGGCAAGCCCCGCAGCTACGTACATCACTCGTCCATCGGCTTCGATGCTGCCTTGTTTGAAGTTTGGGTACCGCTGCTGACCGGCGCCTGCGTCACCCTGCAACCTGGCGCGTTCAATATAGATGCACTGGATCACTGCGTACGCGCGGCCAGCTGCGATGTGCTGTTACTGACCACCTCACTGTTCCACCTGGTGGCGCAACACCGCCTTTCAATGCTAGACGCTGTGCGCGTGCTCTATGTCGGCGGTGAAGTACTTAAACCGGTGCACGCCCGCGCGCTGCTGTTGGCCAATCCTCGCATTACCTTGGTGAATGGCTACGGCCCGACCGAGAATACTGTGTTCTCCACTTGGTACAGTCTGAACAAACCTGAGGACGCCGAGCGAGACGTAATGCCCATCGGGCAGTTCCTACACCAGGTGTACGGCAAAATCGTCGATGCCAAACTGCAAGAGGTGGAGGTCGGCACGCCCGGCGAGTTGCTGCTCACGGGTGCGAATCTAGCCCTAGGTTACCTCGACGACGCTTTGACCCAAACCCGCTTTCTACAACTGCCGGAAGGCACCTATTACCGGACCGGTGACTATGTCATCGAAGATGAGCACGGCATGCTTTTCTACCAAGGCCGCATCGACGAACAGGTAAAAATCAAAGGCTTCCGGGTGGAGATCGCCGAGGTCGAACATGCGCTGACCCAACTGCCTGGCGTCGCCCAGGCTGTGGTGCAGGCGCACGTCATGAACGATTTGGAAAAAAGCCTACACGCTTTCATCGTGCTCCGGCATGGCTCGCCAACTATCGAAGAAAGCAAGCTCATGAGCCTATTGGGCGACCGGCTTCCTCATTACATGGTACCGAGGCGGATCCACTACCTAGCGGAACTTCCGCTGACGGCCAATGGCAAGGTCGACAAGCGTTCCTTACAGCCACCGGAGAAAGCAGCGGCGGCGCCCCCTCAGGCCGGTTCGGCAGTGCTAGATATCTGGTCCGGCATCCTCGGCACCCGCAACCTGCAGTTGGAACACTCAATTTACGGCTATGGCGCCTCATCTCTGAGCGTGGTCATGGCCCATAGCCGCATCAACGAAATACTTGGCAGAACGACCCCTTTCGACGAAGTCGCCAGGCTGAGCACCTTTCAAGAGTGGGTGCAGTACTACGCAACACATGAAGACCCAGTAACTTCTCTCAGGAGCCAACATGGAAATGACTGACTTTTCGTTGACGAAACAGGAACTTCAGCAGTTTGATCGAGATGGGTTCATCGGTCCCTTCACGCTCTATGAGCCTGAAGAGATGAAACAGATGCATAAGACCATCCGAGCACAACTGTTCAACCGCACCCATGCTCCCTACGACGCGCCACTGGATGTCGCGATCACCAACTACGACCGGCACCTGGATGTGGACTTGCTGACCAGTCATGTGTTTCGCAAGGAAATCGTGCATCGAGTGCGAAGCATCCTCGGCCCGGATGTAATCTGCTGGCGCAGCGAGTTCATCCCCAAATACCCTGGCAACGAAGGCACTGACTGGCACCAGGCAGACACTTTCGCTCACGCCTCCGGCGAGCCGCAACTGGTGTGGCCCGAGGGCGAGCCGTTCGGCGGCGCTATTAATGTGTGGACGGGTTTCACTGATGCCACCCAAGAAAACGGCTGCATGCAGTTCATCCCCGGCAGCCACAAGCAAATGAACTACGACGAAACCAGAGGCATGACCTTCGACCCGGTCACCAACAATAATGTGGTCAAGGGGCAGTACCCACGTGGATTCAACGGCTACGACTACACCACTCTGCAAAAGGACAAGTCATGGAAGCCGGATGAAGCATCGGCAGTACCGATCGTGATGAAAGCGGGCCAATTTGTAATCTTCCGCTCGATGCTTATGCACTCCTCGCTACCCAATTCGACACCCGACAAGACCCGCCTGGGCTATGTGGCCCGCTACGTACCCGGACGGGTCAAGGTTTATCCAGATACAGATTACGTTAAGGAATTCGGGGGCGAGTATCGACTTGATCGGTTCGGCGTGGTGCAGGTGTCCGGTACCACCACCGACCCCAAGAACAGAGTGGCCCGCAAGAGCCTAAGCGGCATGGACCTGAAGCCCCTAGTCATTTATTGAGGATTGATCATGGAACAGCCCTCCTACCTGGCAATCGATCACATCGCGTATGCCACGCGGTCTACGGAGAAAACCTCGGAGTTCTTCACGGCCCTGGGGTTCGAGGTGCTGTTCCATAAACAGCCAATCGAAAAGTTTGGCGTGTTGATAACCAAGCTCCGCTCGCCAGCAGGCGAAATCGTGGAAGTGGTCGAACCCTTTCGACCTGACAGCGTGGTCAGCCGGCTGCTGGTGAATGTGGAGGCGTGTATCTACCACGCGGCCTTTAGGGTCCGCGATATCCAGACTACTCAGATTTCTCTGGCCAGTATGGGAGGCGTCTCGGTAACCAACCCCATGACCATTCCGTACCCGGCCACCGAGGAACATCGCTCGCTGACAACCTCGCACATGTTCCACCCCGCGGTGGGCCTGTTCGAGATCACCGGTTAAGGAGCAGCCATGGCCGATCCTTTTGTGGTGCAACGACCCTGGCTTGCACCACTGCCAGGCGCCCCTATGAACGCATGTCGCCTGCTGCTGTGTTTCCCCTACGGAGGGGGTGGCGCCTCAGCGTTCAATGATTTGAGCCGACTAGCCGATGTCGGCGTTGCGACATGGGCAGTGAAACTACCTGGACGCGAGGACCGAAGTATGGAAGCGCCGGTCACGCGGGTCGCGAATGTTATCGAGGCGATCGTCGATGCACTGCAAAGCGTAGGCATACCGTACGCGTTTTACGGTCACAGCTTCGGTGCCGGGTTGGCGCTTGATGTAGCCCACGCGCTAGCCGAACGCGACCGGCCGCTGCCGACGCATTTGGTCCTGTCCGGGCGCATGCCGCCCCACACCGGCTACTCACCGCTACTGGGTGCGATGGACGACAACCAACTGTGGCAGCACGTATGCTCAGAGAGCCTCTTACCACTGCCGACGGATGCCTCGTGCAGTTTTGCCAGACATGCGCTGGGCAAGCTCAAAGCCGATCTAGCGCTCAATGCACAACTCACTTATCGCTTTATCCGACCGCTGCCAGTGCCCCTTTACGTTCTCAACGGCCAGGACGACCCGTTGCTTGAGCTCCATCGCCTAGACGAATGGCAGCGCTACACCAGCACAAGCTTCCATAGCGAGTACGTACCCGGCGGACATTTTTTCTTCAACATCAATTTTCAGCTTTTGTATTTGCCTCTGTTAACCGCTCTAGATGAACAAGGCAGTTGAGCGTTATGGAACGTGCATTTTGGAACACCCCTTATCTCTCGTCCCTAGACGCCCGCGTGCTAAGTATTGACGGGCGCGACGTGGTGATCAGCCCGACGATTTTCTTCGCCGAATCCGGCGGCCAGGAATCGGATAAGGGTTGCATCAACCGTATCGAAGTCACCCAGGCCACGGTTGTTGACGAGCGCATCATCTATCGCCTTGCCGAAGATCCAGACTTTGCCGTGAGCGATCTGGTTAGCGTGGAGATCGATTGGCCTCGTCGGTATGCGCTTATGCGTTTGCACTTCGCCGCTGAAATTGTGCTGGAGTTTTTCTATAAAAAATTCCCAGACCTGGAAAAGATCGGTGCCCATATCGGCCAACACAAAGCGCGGATCGACTTCTCGCTGGAGGGTAATGTCAGCCAGTACTTTCCGGAAATCCTGCAGGGCGTAGAGCACCTCGTAGCCGCCGGCCTACCGATTGAAAGCCGCTTTACGGACACCAAGTGCTTGCGCCGTTGCTGGTACATCAAGGGGTTTTCAGAGGTGCCCTGTGGCGGTACACATCTGCGTACCACGGGCGAGGTCGGGCGTATTCGGCTCAAGCGCAATAACATCGGCGCGCACAAAGAGCGTGTCGAAATCTACCTAGTGGATTGACCGCCCAGGAGAGCTATCATGTTCAACATCATGTCTGTACTTGGGTTGCTGCTCTTGATGCCAGGGCCCACGAATACATTGCTGCTGCGGTCTGGAGCACTGAGCGGATTCCGACACGCCTGGTCTTTGAGCCTGCTGGAGTACTCGGCCTACCTGCTGCAGATTTCCTTTTGGGGGTATCTGCTCAGCCATATCGGTGACAGCGCTCCCTGGTGCCTGCAGGTGGTACAACTGGCGTCGATGGCTTATCTGTTCAAAACCTCACACCGGCTATGGCGCAACCCCGATAACCCTTACCATTCCTCACCCAACGTGCATATCTCCAGAATGTACTTTTTTCGGCTGACCCTGATCAACCCCAAGGGTCTACTGGTGGTTTCGTTCATCGCTCCCGAGCAGACCTTTACCGATATCAAGTTGTACCTGTATTTTGTCGCGCAACTCAGTATGGTGGTAATCCCGATTGGCTGCGCCTGGGTGCTGCTTGGCGCATACATCAAACGCAGCGGGCATGCTTGGCTGACAACGCTGAATATTAATCGCACAGCCTCGGTGATCATTTGCTGCTTCGCGGTGGCGATCCTTTCCCAATTGACTGACTCACTGATCAAGACCAAATTGGCATTTTAGGTGTTAGGGAAGCTCTGAAGTAGGCATCGATCATTGATGCCCTCGTGGCCTGAGATTCATAAAACGCACGCCCGATCAGATAATCAGACTTTTTTAGCTTTTAACTCATCGACTTTTCTTCAAACAGCACCTTTCCAAGGTGTTTTTCCGTATTACAGGCGCACCTCTCCTATCGCCAACAGCCGTTTTCGTACCATCCAAAGGTTCGACAAGGCAAACAGTTTGGCCTGTTGCGTGGTATTTTTAACGAGCCCGCGAAACCGCACTTTCGTATAACCAAACTGGCGCTCGATCGCACGAAATGGATATTCAACCTTCGCTCGCACCTGGGTTTTCGTGAACTCGATCTTGCGGCAACACATCAAAGAAAGGCTGCGAAATTTTGTAGATAAGTCCCCTGAAAGAATAGAGGTGGCCGGCATAAAAAAATCTGCGAACAGCAAGTATTATCCGAGCTGCCAAATCATCAGTTTTATATCCCTGGAGCGGCCTTCAATGAGTAAAGACAGACAACCCCCAAGACAAACTCCTCAGGACCCACCCAGGCCAAGGCCTCAAGATCACCCTAGGCCAGACACCGATCACGGTAAACGACATTTAGAGCCTGATAAACCTTGGCCAAGACGCTGATTTTTTATATAGAAGGTATGGAAAAATGGATTACGAGTCTCTGCCGAGCTCTTGGGTAATTGAGGAAGCACGTACTTTTGAGGGCTTCGCGGCTGCTTGAACAGAGCGCCTCTGATGGTGATGTAGCTCTATAGTAGCCAGCAGCGATGACCTCCGCTCTCGCGTCGGAACTGTACCTCAAGTCATGTCTCGTGGAGGCAGCCCCTTGTTCTCCAAGGACTGAAGACAATCCTGAGGGGCACCTCAGATTACTTATCGGTTTGCCTAGGCCGTCATGACATGACAGCGCTGCGCAAGGAGTTGGCTGAAGCTTACCCAAGGGGTGCGCGAGAAACTATCCCTACAAGGTTTGGTTGGTCAAGATTCGCCATCAGTTGGGCCACCCGCTGAATAGGCCGAAAGCAGATCCGGGGAACACTCAGCTCGACATGTTTAATCAAAATTAGGAAAGCGTTCAAATGCACTCTCAACCTCTGGCCTAAAAGTTGGGGCCGAGTATGTAGATAGGGAGGCTTTCCGCTCCCAGGATCGAGCAGCAAATTGGAGGCAAATGTGAAGGCTCGCAATGAATTGAATCTGAAGTTCACCACAGATGTTCGCACCCAGGAAGCCTGCAAGCTTGACCTGAGTTCGGGCGTGACAGCTGAAGTTTTTGGCGATCCTGAGAACGCTAGTTATGAATGGCGTCTCGTGCATGCCAACGGTTTGGTCGAGCAGCATTCCGATTGCTGCTATGGCAACCCTGCAATCGCGATGCGGGATGCCCTTGTGATCTTCTACGGACCTCCGCGATTTGGCGGAGACATTGTGGATCTTCGGCCTGCGGATCACGAACCAAACCATTGGGGAGAAGTAAAAGGCAAAGCCAGCTCTATCACAGTTGATCTGATTGAGGCTGCAGACAACGAACTGAACGCGCTGCGCCGAGACGCAGAGCTCTATCGCGTGTTACGCGAAAACTGGCTTCGGATCGAACAGGGATCGACTGTGCACCGTGCCGGTGGTCTGGATTTGTGGTGCGACGAGCGCCTGCCAGACTCAGATCAGTAATAAAAATTTGAAGGCAATCGTGACCATTGCACAACTGATCGAGGCGTTACGCTCGACCGCCGCGAAGTGGCGAGCAGGCAACCAGGAACACCGTGAAGGCGTCGTGCTGGTGTGGGACGGCGAGGTGTACGGCTGGAAGAATGAACTGCGCGACCCAGACAGCGAGCGCCCAAGTGCATATGCCTTGGACAAGGCTGGGCTGATCTTCAGAGCCGAAGGCGGCGATGACTACAATGGTGCAAAAGCGTGGGTCGCGGTTGACCCTGATACGCAATAGGAAATCACAATGGACCACATCCATGTTGCGCATGCCTTCCGTGAAGAGCTTGAAAAGCAGAAGAGTTTGGATCAACTCCCGTGTCATTTGAAGAGTTTTCCCAGGGGCTGCTGTGGTGTGGTGTCGGAACTGCTCGGTGACTATCTGAACGCGCAGCTAGGCCTGCAGGTTGAGTATGTATGTGGAGAAAAGGACGGTGGCTCCCATGCATGGGTCGAGTTAAAGGGTGTCGTCATCGACATTACCAGCGACCAATTTGAAGGACGTCCGCCGGTCTACATCGCTGCTAGAGACAGCTGGTACACCTCTTGGGAGGAGGAATCGCGGCACCTTGCAGTTCATCATCCAAGCGCATGGACATATCGCGAAGAGCGTGAAGTGCTTCGAGCAGTTCTCAGGGGTGCCGGACTGCCCAACTCAGACTTATAGGAAATCGCTTCAGCAAGCACTACGGAAGCAATCCCCCCGCAAAGCGGTGCGATGAACTCGCTCAGCAAATCAAAGTTCGCTAATCCACACCACCTGACGGGAAAAGCGAACTCTGATCATGCCCCTTACGATGGTTTTCAGTTACATTGCTCCGCAAACCCCAGTTGCAACCCACAGGCCGCTTACAAACGCCTGAGCTGAAACGGTGTTTCACTTCGAGAAAACGCCGAAATCCCACCTTCTTCGATATCAGCTTCCGGAGCGGAGCGATGACGCAGGTTATTGACAGTACTGCGTAAGCTGGCACCGGTGCTGGAGATCGCCTCCCCGCTCATGTCCTTGACTGTTTTCGCCAGTTTGACGGTCTGGTCGGCAACATAGCTTGTGGTACTAGATGCGGTCGATTTCACCTTATCCTGTATAAACGACTCGGCTTTCTTAACCGCAGGGTCAGTCGCCAGTCCAGCGGTGGTCCAGCCTGCGAAAACGCCTACCGAACCCACCAGGTTGCTCAGCTGACTAACCGCAGCCTTGGTCGCCGAATCAGTGATATTTTTCGTCGCCATTTTCTGCAACTTACTTACCCCGGCGTAACCACCGGCTAGGGCCAGGCCATTTTTTGTCAGGCTGGTGGCCGACACCAGACTTCTCACCGCCTTGAGCCCGTCGGTCGCGACGTCCAGTGGCAGGCCGGCCATCCGCTTGCCCGCATTGAGCGCCGCACCTGAGTAGCTGGCCGACTTGATCGCTTTGTAAGCATCAAGCCAATCAGTTTCTTCACTCAACGCGGCCTTGGGCTCTTTATCTTTCATGCCAAGTACGAATGCCCCCCCACGCAGTTGATCGCGCGATTGCACACTGAGCATGCGGTCGCCAAAGCCTGCATTCGCAACCAAGCCACCCGCCGTAGATACGCCAAAATCAACAGCACCCTGCACCGACGGTCTGGACGCTAGTGCTGGAGCCAATACGGTACGCACCACATTTAGCGCCGAGAACGTCTGCACTGCAATCCCCATGTCCACAACCTGTCGACCAAGCGCAGGCGAGTGGCGCTTCACCGATACGGCCATCGCATCATGCAACTTGTCCGGCGAAGTGCTCAGGTAATGCAGATCACCCCTCGCACGATCCATCATTTTGGTGCCCACCTGGTCCATGGCTCCCGACAGCGCTCCGGAAATGAGCGGGGTCAGCGGCTTGAGCGGCGTTGCTAGCCAATCGCCCTTGTTGATCGCAGGCTGCATGTACTGAAGCACCGAGGCAGCGGCAAATGGCGTGTTCTCAAAAGCACTTGATGCGGTCGTCGCCAAACGGTCGAACTTTTCCGCCTTGGCGAATGTTTCGGCGATGGTTGCGGGGGTCTCCCCTTCGGAGTACAGGCGGTTGGCGCGTGTCTCTACCAACGCATCGATCTGCTCGTTGTGTGCAAGAGCGGCATCACGCTCATCCGGTGAGCCTATTACCGAAAACCTGTGCGCAGCGAACACGTGATGTTTCAGATAATCGGTAATAGCTTGTAGATCGCGGCACGAGGTAGTGCTGACAGACCGCACAGAACTCGAAGCAAGGGACGCGTCGGAAGCTGTCCGAAAACTCTCCATTGCAACGCCAGGCGGTTGTTGGGCGGATTGGTTGATGTGCATGGAAATTCTATCTCGGTCTACGGAAGTTTGAGCAGCTGTATCCTGAGTCAGGCTTGTCCGGAGCGAATGTTTGCGTGAAAGCAATACAGAGAAGTTTCGATCAAACAGCGCCAGAAACAGCGGAAACGTCAGGCTACACTCCAGTTGAACTGGATTTACAAAAAGCTGTGTAGTCGCTGGGCCGTTAACGGTTCCATCGCTGCACTACCAGCTCGCCCAGTCGCGGGCTTTGGCAGTACCAGGGCGCGGTTTCGCGTCCGCCAAAAGCAGATAGGGAGTCCGCAGTGCTCGACGTAAATAACAGCACCGAATACGAGAAGGTTGCCCAGCAGGTCTACCAAGCGATTCTAGCCAGCGATGTGGGAAGGCGAAGTGTATGGCTGGAAAAACGAACTGCGCGATCCAGAAAGCGAACGACCAGGCGCATACGCCGTGGACCTGGCCGGGCTGGTCTACATGGCACAAGGCGGTGATGACTACAACGGCGCAAAAGCGTGGGTCGCGGTTGACCCTGACGGACAGTAGGAAAACCTTAGCGTACGATTTTTTCCGAATTCTGTAGGCTCCCCCTCTACACCAAGCGCCAGTTTGGTTATACGAAAGTCCGGTTTCGCGGGCTGGCTAAAAACACCGCGCAACAGGCCACTCTGTTTGCCTTGTCGAACCTCTGGATGGTTTGAAAACGGCTGCTGGCGATGTGAGAGGTGCGCCTGTAATGCGGAAAAACGCCTTGTAAAGGTGCTGTTTGTAGGAAACTCGATGAGTTAAGAGCGGAAAACGTCTGATTATCTAATCGGGCGGGCTTTTTTTAAACCTCAGGCCATGATAGCGGCAAAAATCGATGCCTACTTCAGACCCTCCCTATACATTTACTTTCTATCCGGAATAACTTTTTTCCAGTGCATCAGCAGGTCCTCCCGTAGCATGCCAAGTGCCAGTCTCTGGGTCTTCAGGTCAGGTGAAAAAAACGCTGTATCGAACACAATTCCCATCCGCTTTTGACTTTTTTCCGCTTGCGCCTGTATTTTTTTCGCGTGACCAGGGCTTATATCTGAATAGCTAAATACAGGTAGCAGATAATTCGTAAAACTGTCAGGCAGTTTCTGACCGTTTTTGAGCAAAGCACCTACGTAACACTCGGCCAGCTGTTGTCCTCCACGCATGCTGCCCGCTTGATACAACTCCCTCTCGGTAATACGTGAGGCAATCTTGGGGTAGATCTGAGCAGCGGCTTTAGCTACTTCACTAATAGCCTGGTCATCGCCGCCAAAGAACGCTTTCAACAACACATCTTCGCCAACTTCGTCTTCGATTCGCCTGGCCGCATCCGGCCAGGAGTCCCCGGTGGACAGCTTGAAACCATGATAGGGATCCTTTGCCAAGGGAATGGGCAAGAGACGCTTAGGGTCTGGCAGTTTCTCTGTCAAACGAGTCGTCAACCCTTCGTTCAGGGCTTTCCAGTGCGGATGTTTTATATGGCGTTCGACAAACTCAGGATGCGTGTAACAGTGTATGAACTCATGTCCGGCGACCTGTGCCGGATGGCTCTCGAAATGAATGTTAGGGTTCAGTTTTACCCGTTGGGTTTTGTGGTTCCACTGCCCTGCCACGCCTGAGGGAACATCGTGTGTGACGTCAGCGCGAGCTTTGAAACACGCACTGTCTTTTGGAATATGTGCACCGAAACGCTCAAGAACCGTCTTATTGCCTTGTTCAAGATGTGTGACGCTCGAGCGATGCTGCAGATTGATTGCTGCCCATACACTGCCTCCCGGATCCTTCGCGAAATCACCTGGGTATCTTGCAAAACGGACTCCTGTCGACAGCGCCAGAGTTCCTACCATCAGTTTAACGAAGAGTCTCACAGGACCTACACCCATTTCTGGACGAACATCAGCAGGTGGAGGCTGATTCACGTCAGCAGGTGCAGTCGTTCCTGCTTCTTCACTGGGCATGCCACCTGCTATCGCTCGCAAACGTAATGATGACGGTGCATCCATAGGGGCTTTGGGCTTCTGGCCTCGGGCAGCATCAAACCGCATAGGCTCCGCCCCTGCAGGCGCTTCGACATGCGGGGCATTATCTACACGAGCACTGTTCCCCACTTTATCCAACATACTCTTTCCTCAGTTAAAACGAAAATGTGTCGCTGTGTCTCGAAGCTCCTGCGCCGTTTCAGCAAAGTTGGCCAGCAGGCTCTCAAAACGGGCTTTGTCCAGAAGGTGAAAATCGTGTTCATAAGAGAAAACCAGGGCACTTTCATCAGGGTTGATGGTAAGCGCGCCACGGCGCAGACGCAGGCCCGGAAACGTATGGGTAAGCAGCTTGCGCAATAAAATGTCGTCTTTAGGGTCTGTACGCAGTTCTATGATTTTAGCTAGTAAGGTAAGGCTGTCGCCGCTGACATGCAGCGTTATATCCATGCCTTCCTGCCACTGGATAGCCTCTGTGACAGGCTTGGCATTTTTTGTCGGGCCCAATATATTAGTTAGCTTTTGCAGCGTCGGCGATAAGCTCATGATTACATCCGTAGATAGCAATATCTGTACTAAGTGGCCGTAACAGCGGACACGTTCCCTCGGTACATAGAAATTTCAAATGCCTACGCATCAAGCTGACGCTATGAAAGGAGCTTCATGGCTTCATAGCGATGCGTAGGATGATACCGCTGAAGCAGAATTGACCCATGTGCCGACTTGGCGTTGCCCCATAAGTATTCAGCCCAAGGTCAGACCTGCTAACGCTTTACGGAGCAGAAGTTTGGGTCAGCGAAATTTCGGCAGCTGGGTCAACTCTGCATCAGCGGCGACACCAGTACCCAGCAGATAGGCTAATTGTGGACATGTGATGAGCCTTACCTAGAGCTGGTGACAGCTAGCGCGAGAAACACTAAAGGGCTGGGCCTATCATTCTAACGCTATTTTTGCGCGCCACTGTGTCCAATTAAGAGATAATCCGCTTGGGTTGTTGCGGGCATAGTCGTGAAAGGCCTGCAGAAATTTTAGTCTGTCCTCTAGGAATGGCCGCTTGAGTGCAGAAATGCTGCCTAGATCCGTCATGTTGTAGTCATAGCTTAGCTTGGCCATACGCGTGATGAGGGTTTCTGCGGAATGGTTACGAGCGTTCTTAAGCATGTCGACCATTATCATAGCCGTGGTAGTACGGCCCCGACCGCCGTTACAGTGCACAACTAGCGACTCATTTGCCTGCAGGCAGTGGCGCATGATGTCTACTAGCTCGTCGGTCGCTTCCGGACTAGGCCTGTTATGGTCGGTAATGGCCACGCGGCGATAGGTCGCGCCGGCCTCTGTAACGACTTCTCGCTCGCTCCGGACATTCAAATTTTTCAGTTCTGTCGTTTGAGGATTACTTTTTTTACCTTTTACATAATTGGCATCGACCAACGTTAAAGACTTAGTGCGCTTCAGTTCTGTAATCATGGCACTTTCACGTGCCGCTCCGTCAACCTGGGATAGGCCGGCGTTGGCCCAATCCATCGGGCCACGTAAGGTGATAGGCAAACCGTTGACAATCGCATGAGATTCTTCGCGCAGATCTAGTACGGTGAGCGGCCCGCCTCCAAGCGCTGCGCGGATACTCTTCACCTGCTCGACGGAAGAAATACGTTCACAACCAGCCAATTTCAGGTCGGACAACCCGCCCGTCTCCATTCCCAAAGGCAGTTTGCTCAAGTCATTAGTGGTACGGAAGAAAGACATTTTGCCGTGTTTGGGGGGGGGCATTTTGTCGATCACCATAACACATTGGTCTTCGGTTTCCCGAGGGGGCACCGCGTAGCGTAAGAGGACACGATTCATACCTAGATGCGTACGTTCGCTCAAGCCAGAGGACGCTAGATCGTTGGCCGAGGGAGGACTGGATGCATCGATGGATATGGCTTCCGAAGGGCCATACAAATGAGCGCTGACGATGTCGTACTCAAGTTGATCATTTAATCGGGCCTGAACCGTCAGCTCGTTATTAATTAAGTGGGCGGCCCCCATGGTGTCGGCGTTAGCTGGCGGACAGACTGAAGTTTTATAGGTTACTTGCGTGTCGTTACTGGATTGAAGTTGGAACTTACCGTCCTGCACAGCGTTGCGTACCAGTGATGCAACGCGTTGGTGATCGGTATTAGGCTGAGTTGAAAGGTGATCTAGAGCTAGGTGAGCGCTTTGGCTCAATTGGGAAAGCGAAATCCTGTCAGGATGGGAATAGGAATTGTGGGCCTGAGAGCCCTCCGCCTCTAATTGCTGACCACCACTCATTTGGGAATTTGTAATGCTGTGCTGAATAGGTTGCAGGGGATTCATAGCTGTATGAACTATCTCGGTTGAGTAATTGGCTGACGAAAGGCATTGGATCCTAATGCGTGGTCATAAGTGCTTGTGGGGTTCCGAAGACAGATTCAAGACGACAACAGAGAAAACGGAAAAACCGCTGCACCACCAAGCCCGCCACAAGGCGGGCTTGGCCACTAGGAGAGGGAGCTTTTCGCGCCCTGAGATCGAGCAGGGAGTTACCAATGCAGATCGTGAAAACTAAGGACATCTCATCTACAGTGCTAATCAGGTCTTCTTCAGAGTTTCCTTAAGTCCCGTTAAGTAGTGGTTTGGATAATGCTTGCATCGTTCGGGGTCTCTCTGCCACTGCTCTTGGATAAACCCAAAGGAGGATATTTTGTTGCAGCAAGCATGGGCCGCATAAAGACAAACAGGTTAGTACGAGGATCTTCTTATAGCGTTAATACTTTAGATATCTTCCGAAGTGGCATTTTTCTTACTCATGATTATATTAAGAGCTCATGGCGTAAATTCTAGTTATCCACTCCCTCCACAATGAACAATTGCATCTCGTCGGCTGCACCTTCGCGGAGGTGTCTAGCCTTTGTATACTCTTCAGAATTGTAGAACTTCTGTGCTGCCTCAACTGAAGGGAACTCTACAATCACCACACGACGGCTTTCAGCCTCTCCTTCCAAAAGAAACTTCTGGCCTCCTCTCGAGATGAAGCGGCCTCCATGAGCTTTCACAATGTCAGGCGTTAGCCGCTTGTAATTATCATACCGAGCTTGGTCGGTGATACTCATTTTACCAATAAGATAGGCGCTCATTTTACCCTCCACACATCAAAGCAAAAACCCGACAGCGGGTGCCATAATTTTTTCCAAGAGAGTCACCTTCGCCATGGGCTTAGCATCGGGATGCAAGCCATCTGATCGTTCAAGGAGACGGCCCACGCTCAACCATGAATCGACCTTAAAGGCGTAATGGGCTAGCGCCCATCGTCCATTTTGACCAAAAGTGCTCCGGGGATACGCTTTACTGGAGATATACGTAGTCCATCCCGAGCTCTTCGATCTTGCTCACTGATGATCACGCCTTGTTCCGTTCCAGCATGGTCCTGATGTTGGAAATGAGGCTGCCGCAGAAGACGGTCAACGAAGCCAGCACGCTCGATGACGTTCTCACCCAAGACGCGTCTCTTGGGTCATTCCTGAACCCTGGTGTCCCGAGAAGGGCACTGCAGCACTTTCCGCGTGCATCTCCCTTGGTCAGGCCGGTGGTAGCTGATGCTGAGCGACGTCTTTTTCCCGATAGCTGATAGGCCTTCGGCAAGCTGCTCCTACAGGCGCTCTGGAGTATCACCAGCACTGGAATAGGCGCCGCCAGGTGGGCAAGTGACACCAGTTCAATAACGGACTCGCACCAGCTTTGTACGAAAAAAGACTCAATGTCGTTTCCGGGATGAGTTGACCACTAAATGTCCACGTCAGCGTGATGCTTCCAGATCAACGCATTCGTCAGTTTTGAGTTTGTCTTCGGAACCCACGAGCCCTTGTGACCACATATGGGATCCAATTAATTCATCCGGGACAGCTCATAGCTCTATGAATCCTCTACAATCTACTCAACACAGCATTACAACTCCCCTAATCAGTGGCGGTCGGCCATTAGACGCTGTGGGCCCTCAGGCCCAGCAATCTCACCCTAAAAGGATTTCACCCTCTCAATTGAGCCCAGGCGCTCACCAGGCTCTAAAACGCCCTTCAGCTAATGCCGAACACCAACGCATTGCATCACTGGTACGCAACGCTCTGCAGGATGGCACACTTCAATTTCAATCCAGTAACGACAAGCAAGTAACCTATAAAGCGCCAGTATGCCTGCCAGCTGACACCAGCACCGATACCGATACCGATACCGTGAGAACCGAACGCTTGATTAATAACGAGCTGACGGTTCAGGCCCGATTAAATGATCAATCGGAGTACGACATCGTCAGTGCCCATTTGCATGGCTCTTCGAGATCCATATCCTTCGATGTGCCCAGCCCACCGCCTGCACATGGCTCAGCATCTTCAGCCTTGAGTGAACGGACCCATCTAGGGAGGCGCTGCAAAAATAGCCAACTGTCCCCACCCTTGGCACACTAAGTTCCTTCAACCAGCCTCCCTCTCCGTGAGCGTTACGCGCGTGCAGAAAACCTTCTCCGAACTCGAATATACCGGCAAGAAAAAGCAGACTCGCCGAGATCGCTTCCTGGCTGACCTTGAACAGTTGGTGCCCTGGGCCCAGCTGGAGGCGCAAGTGGCGCCGTTTTATAGCAACACCGCAGGCAAGCGCGGACGCCCTGCGATAGGGGTGTCGCGCATGTTGCGCATGTACGTCGTGCAGCAGTGTTTCGGTTTCTCCGATGAAGGTTGCGAAGATGCCGTCTACGACAGCCAGGCCATCCGCGGTTTTATGGGTATCGACCTGGGTCGCGAGTCGGCACCGGATGCCACCACCTTGCTGCGTTTTCGCCGCTTGCTGGAAACCCATCAGCTAACGCGGCTGCTGTTTGAAACGATTAACCAGCATCTGGCCAGCCGGGGGCTGCTGCTCAAGGAAGGCACTATCGTCGACGCTACCCTGATCGCCGCGCCGCCCTCGGTCAAGAACCGAGAAGGCAAGCGTGATCCTGAGATGCATCAGGCCAGGAAAGGCAATCAATGGCACTTCGGGATGAAGGCCCACATTGGTGTAGACGCCACGTCGGGGCTGGTGCACAGCGTAGTAGGGACGGCCGCTAACGTGGCGGATGTCACCCAGGTTGGCCAGTTGCTGCACGGTGACGAAACCTATGTTTCGGGTGACGCTGGATACACCGGTGCGGCCAAGCGACCGGAGCATGCTGAACGGGACGTTATCTGGTCGATTGCAGCACGGCCAAGCAGTTACAAGCAGCACGGCGAAGGCAGCGTGCTGTATCGGGTCAAGCGTAAAATTGAATATGCCAAGGCGCAACTGCGCGCCAAGGTCGAGCACCCCTTCCAGGTAATCAAGGTGCGCTTCAATCATCGCAAGGTTCGCTACCGTGGGCTGGAAAAGAATACAGCGCAGTTGTTCAGTTTGTTTGGGTTGGCCAATCTGATGCTGGCCAAGCGGTATTTGCAACAGGCGGCAGGATAAATCCGTCTGAAAGGCGGGACTGGCCCGCCAATCAGCAAAAGGAGGGCAGAAATCTGCCCGAGAAACGCAAAGCAAGGCCGGCAGGTTGAAAAAAACCGGCTTGGAAATGAAGACGGTGCGAACGGGTTAATTTTTCAGCGTCTCCCTAGGTATGAGTCGCGTTCTCTCACAAGATGCAGTAGATGGCAGTGGCTTGGAAAGTCCGTTACTGAGCTCGCGAGCACATTCTCGTCCGCCATCACAGCCAGAGCCCGTGCATATCGGATCAGTCCGCAGGGACTCTGGCAGCCTTGTTTCCGATAACCCGGTAGTGCACGCACTGCTAGCCTTCGCGCAGGCCGACCAGGCATTCCCACCACAGGCCGCTAGCATTGACGGAGTCCAGCTGGAAATGCGGCCAACTCGAGATATTGAGCAAGCACTTAAGAAATTCAAAGATGCCTTCACGGTGGAGAAGGCGCAACTGATGTCCGTTACAAACTCGTCGGAGCGGGCAGATGAGGATATCAACGCAGACATCCATATCCCGTTATTGCTTAAGGCCATTGAGCAGGGTGCTGCGGCATTTGGCCCAAACGCATCGATCGGCCAGAATAGCGCGAAAGCGTTTCTCGCCTCGTGTGCTCCCACGATCACGTCTAATGACGATGTCCTCTCAGCGTTCATCAACCAGAAGCTGAAGGGGGACGATGATCTTAAGGTACGCCTAGGCGCACAGGAATTGTTGCACGTCGCCACCAAGAAAGAGTTTCAACTCGGCGGTCTTGCCGGCAGCATCGGGGTCAGCAGCATACTCGGCTCGGCATGGGAGCTTGGAGCTTCGGAACTGTTGAAAAATGCCATCTTCGGCAAAAACTTCTCACCCAGTCAATATGCCCTGCAATTGGCCGGGATCGATTCGGTGCCTCCTTTGATGATCGAGTCCATGGACACCATGTGCGTACTTGCCATCATCAAGGGTATGAAAGGTGAGGAGTGGTCCATGAGCGATCTACTCCCCAAGGCGTTGAAGGCCGGCGCCATCTCATCGGTGGTCTCATTCCCCAATAATGTTTTGCAGTATGCAGGCTTCAAATCCAGAGTCGGCGATCTTGCCGCAAACTCGGTGACAACTGAAGCGGCAATCTTTGGCGCCGCCTCCGGTATTCCACCCGAGGTCAAGGAAAGTGAAGAGCTGATGCGTGCTGGCTTGTTCCAAAGCATGAAGGACGGCGTGATGGCTCATCCCGGCGAGGGGGTGGACACCAAAGAGACGATTGAGCGGATGACGCGCCATGCGCTGGATATCGCTCCGGGTGAAAGCACCGCTGTCAAGTCCATGGGGCTGGCATCGATTGTCGGGATGATTCCACTGATTGCCAGCAACAAGGCAACCGGGCTGCTGTCAGAACAGGTACTGCGTATTTTTCGGAGCGCCGTCTTCAATCCAATCGAAGCCATCGCTCTGAACGCGTTGGCGCTAGGAGGGCGTGTCAACGTTCCCGGGCTATTTGATTCCGACAATGCAAAGCATGCACGCGTGGTACAAACCATTCTTGCGCGGGCCAGCCAGCAAATGGAAGCTGGAGACCGTAACATTTCCGCAGAGGAGCTACATCAAATGCTGGCTCCCCGGAGCGAGTTCCTGCGCCATGTGGGATCTGCGATTGTCAACGGCATGAATGCCAGCTTTGAGGCAATTCCCGCGCTGGCTCGGAAGCTTGGATATGGTGAGGCTCCGTTGGCCGAACGTATTCCGTATCAAGACCTGGCTGTGCGCGACTCGCCGCGTCAGCCCGCCCCCTGAACCATAGTCGCCGCGATCTGCCGGACTACACGAGGAGCGGCCAAGCGGGTACCCGCGTGTAGCCTCGGCTGAATTGCGTCGCGCTTTCAAAGTCGGCTTCGACTGCAGCCGATATGACGCTCTGGGAATTCAAAGCAACTTTTCAGACAAACCCTAGGAAACATCTGAGAGGCGACAACCATCCTGAGACCGGAGGGACGATCGGCATGCTTTATGTCGACCGTCCCCACACTTTAGCCGTTGTAAAACTGCTTAGAGGCGTTTTTGCAGATCTGTTTGTAGAAGTCGTCACCGTCCTGGACCGTAAAACCAGCACCCACAAAGCACCCTCGTGCAATTTCGCGGAGAGAATGCCTTATTCCGCTCGAATTGTCGTATACGGCGTTGAGGCAACCTATCAGAATCACAACATCATCTTTTGACAAGGGAGGCTCACCACTCATTATTCTTGCGTGATTAACACAGGACGTCGCGTTGAGAGCTGTAAACGAGTCTCCTAACCCTGAGGCGTCTTCAAATCCCACACCGGAATTGCTAAGCTTAACATGAGTCAAAGGCAGGTTTTTCAAGTCTGCCATTGATTTATGTTTCAAATCTTCTATTTTGTCGGGGGGTAGCTTGAAGATTTTTTCTTGTATATAAATATATGCGTGGTAGAGCACTGGCCCTGCAATGCTGGTATTCCTCTTAAACATGTTCTTTGCTAAATCTTGCTCTGAGAACGGCCTACTTAGTTCTATTTTATCAGCTTCATCTTGGAGTACAGTGCCCCGATTATAATGGCTTTTCAATATGACCCGTTCCGCATCCCCCCAAGCGTCTTCACCCGCATAGACCTGTCTGAAAACCAAAAGTGCCTGGCCTGCTGCGAATTGGGAATCACTGTTGAGCGTGATACTTTTTCGAAGTAAGTTATCAAGAGTTTCCATACACTGCTTGGGCGTGAGAGCTTTTTCGCCATGAGTCGCTTTTATAAAGTGTTTCAGGCCTTTTTCCACAAATGGCTTTGTGATAGAACGAGATGTATAACCAGTAGATCCCGTCTCCTCATTTTTAACGCCGGTCAAAGAATATTTGTTCTTGCTTATATAGGCTTCGCTATTTGTAAGGTCATAGTCTTTTGGTGTTTTTTCCGGGTTGAGTTTTTTTATTGCCTCTTCATTGGTAAGCTCACCTTTCAGGCACATAATATTCTTCAGAATTGATGTGTGCGCTTGCTCCGTGTCAACTAGGTCGGAGAGGTAAATCTTAGTTGCTGCACGATAATCAATCATCGTTAAGAACTGATTCTCTCCGCAAAGCCTAAGCGGGCTTAAAAGCGAGTTTTTATTTTCAAGAGTGCTGCTATGGTTGTTTTGGTAGCGCTTTCGCGCTTTATCTTGTGCATCGTTAAGCCTGGCATCGCTGGTAAAACCACCTTTGCCATCATGCAGAGAAGTGGTAGAAAGAAAAAAATTATTGGCAGTTTTATCGTAGAGGTAGGCGCTGCCTGCAAGGTATGCAGCGTACCTCATGGCGCGGAAGGGCAATTTAGAGTTATTGCTGGATTGGCCTTTTGAATCGCCTTCGTGTGTCTTTGCAGTTTGCGTAGCGCTCAGCGCAGCAGGTTCATTATTTTTTGCTATTGCATTAGTTACTTCCATCTTAGGCGAGGCATTAAAAGTATTCTGCACCATTCTTGAAGCTGAATAGAGATGACTGTTCTTTATTTGCATAATCTACATATCCTATGTGCTGCGGGTCATTAGCTCATTTTACAAGGTCATACGTGGTCATACGTGGTCATCGCCAAGCGTAGAGTTCCACTAGTAAGTTTTCTTCGTTCTCCAGCGCCAGCCCAGAACGCATTCAGGTTGTTCATCTTGCCGACGCTCTGGACGGTTTACTGTCCGCTAGACAAAATCAACTAACTATTAACATGAGTCAGAGATTGTCATAGTTATCTGATCCGAAATGCGCACTGATTGCGAGCATTGCCGTTTTCGATTGCAAGCCACTACAGCTACAAAACTACAGGACCTGCGAGCAGCCGAGCAGCCAAGGCGACAGCGATTCCGTTGAAGCGAGGTCATGGAGGATGGAACTATCTTCCCACACGGAGCCACTTAGCCTCTCCGTGATCACTGGACTCCCCCCATGCCCCGCATTAATCCAACTAGCTTTATTGGCATCTACGTCGAAACGTCCGACAATCCAGATCGAAGTGGCTTCTTGGCTTCCAGAGGGAAACCACATCTGCATTGTCGCAGTTAAATAAGAGTTACGCCCGACGCACGTTAATTTTCAAACAATGAGGCCACCTGTGAAATGGAATATCATTCAAAAAATGCAAACATACTTATCAGAAGCACAATTACAGTGATGCACTTGTAGTGTGCGACTATGAAAACAATAGCGGCACAAGCTTTAGAATAAACTTTCGAAAAATTACCAGAAAACTAGATCCATCCATCACTCAGCGCTCATTGAGAAGCTTCAAAAATCACTTACTTATTAGATTAGTTTGACCACCTATCAGGGAAACTTATGATAACCCCATCGCGATACCCAGGCATCTATATTGCGCCTCTTAGGGAATCTCCGAACAAGTCCCCAAATGTGATGAAATACGCCTGACCACCTGATCCGAGCCGCCCATGAGCCAGATGAGCTTTTCCGATTTCGAATATGCCGGCAAGCGTAAGCAGACACGCCGCGAACGTTTTCTCGCCGAGATGGATCAGGTCGTGCCCTGGACAGGTCTACTGGGCCTGATCGAGCCGTTCTACCCGAAGGCCGGCGGAGGCAGAAAACCTTATCCTCTGGAAACCATGCTGCGCATTCATCTGCTGCAAAACTGGTTCTCCCTGAGCGACCCGGCCATGGAAGAAGCGCTCTACGAAATCACGCCCATGCGCCAGTTTGCACGCCTGACCTTGAGCGCCCCGATACCTGAAGACACCACGATCATGAACTTCCGGCACCTGCTGGAAAAGCATCAACTGGCCCCTGCGATCCTCGCGGTCATCAATGGTTATCTGCAAGACAAAGGCCTGTCCCTGCGCCAGGGCACCATCGTTGTCAACGCCAACTAAAAAGTGACCCCCTTCCGTGCTAAATCGCCAACTTAGTTTTGACCCCCCTCGGGTTCATATTTTCGAGCCGGTTCGGCCCGAGAAGATTTGGTTCCTGCTTTGCGCTTGTCCTTGAGTCGATAGCTTTCACCTGTCATCTGCACGATATGGGCATGATGTAACAGCCTGTCCAGCATGGCCGCTGTCAGTGTTTGATCATCCGCAAAGGTTCCGGCCCACTGGGTAAACGGCAAGTTACTCGTGAGGATCAGGCTGCCTTGCTCGTAGCGCTTGGCGACAACATTGAAGAACAGGTTGGCTTCATCACGACCAAACGGCAGGTAGCCGATTTCATCGATGACCAACAACCCAGGGGCCATCACCACACGACTGAAGTATTCCTTGAGCCGTTCCTGGCGGTGCGCAGCGGTCAGTTGCAGCATCAAGTCAGCCGCCGTGACGAAGCGGGTTTTGATACCGGCCATCACTGCCCGGTAGGCCAGGGCGATAGCCAGGTGGCTCTTGCCTACACCACTAGGCCCCAGGAACACGATGTTCTCGGCACGTCCAACAAAACTCAGTGCTGCCAGCTCCTGGAGCTGTGCCCGGGGGACGCCGGTGGCAAACGCGAAGTCGTATTGCTCCAGCGTTTTCACAGCGGGCAGCGCGGCAGTTTTCAGCAGGGCCTGTCGAGAGCGTTCACTTCGGGCATCGGTCTCGGCAGCCAGCAGCTTTTCGAGGAAGTCGGCAAAGCTGTCTTCGCCGCTTGCTGCTTGTTGGGCCAGGTGCGGCCAGTCCACCCCGACGCGCTCAAGCTTTAGCCCCTTGCATAGTTCTGTCAGGCGAGCATGTTGAAGGTTCATGCTCTCACCTCCAGCAGTTGCTCATAAACCGACAGCGGATGCTGCAAGCTCTCGTACGGCAGGACCCGTCCCAGGCGTAGGCCTTGGGCGGGTTGTGGGCGCAGGCTCTGTGTTGGCAGTGGTAATAGTACCTGCTGCTCTTGGGCCAGACGTACCGCCGGTTGAACACCCGTCGTGCCGTGAATCCGCTGATGAGCGACTTCGTCGAGCCATTGGCCGATATGTGCGTTGGCCGTCACCACATCCAGCGTCAGACCCGCACTCTTGAGCGTAGCGGCCAACGGGGTAATGAAACTGCCCTTCAGATACCCGTTGAAGCGCTCAACCTTGCCCTTGGTCTGGGCACGGTAAGGGCGGCAGACCTTGGGAATAAAACCAAACTCATCGGCCAGCGCAGCCAATCGGGGATGCCAACGGTGCTGGCCCTCCCCAAAAGCATCTCGCTCGGTGATGATGGTTCCGGCGTTATCAAACAATGCCTGCTCGGGCACGCCGCCAAAGTAAGCGAACGCCTCCCGAAGCCCTGTCAGCCAGGCTTCGCTGTCCTCTCGCTCGGAGAAACGGACAAAGCTTGCTCGACTAAAACCAAGTGTCGCCACGAACGCCTTAAGCGGCTGACGGCCTCGTCGAATGGTGGTGAAGTCCACCTGTATCTGCTTGCCGGGCAGTGTCTCGAAACGTACCACCGGCTCTTCTGCCTTACGTTTGAAGGGGCGAATATAAGCCTTCAGACGACTGACGCCGCCGCTGTACCCCAATGCCGTGATCTCACGCAGCAGGACGGTCGCCGGAATCCAGTGTGGGCGCGCCGCCTCAATACGCTCGTGCAGGTAGTCCTTGAAGGGGTCGATTTTGCACGGACGTGCGGGTCTCACCTTGTCACTGGGTAGCGACCGGGCCTTTCGCAGGTACTTGCGCACGGTGTTACGCGAAATACCCAGCTCACGGGCGATGAATTTGATGCCATGGCCCTGACGGGCCAACACTTTAATTTCCACAGACTGCTCCTGGGTCAACATATTGGCAGCTCAAAGCCGCCAGTTTTACCCAGGGGGGTCAATTCTAGGTTGGCGTTAGGGGGTCATTTTTACAGTGGCGGTGACACATCGTCGATGCCACCATCATTCATGCCCCTTGCTCGACCAAGAACGAGGAAGGAAAGCGTGATCCCGAGATGCATCAGACGAAGAAAGGTAACCAATACTTCTTCGGCATGAAGGCGCATATCGGCGCCGATGCGGAGTCGGGACTGGTTCATCATGTTCATGGCACTGCGGCCAATGTGGCCGATGTCACGCAGGTCGCCGAACTGCTCCACGGCGAAGAAAGCGCGGTGTATGCAGACGCTGGATACACCGGTGTCGAGAAGCGTGAAGAGCATGAAAGTCGTGAGGTCATCTGGCAAATCGCGGCGCGGCGCAGCACGTATTCCAGGCTCAATAAACGCAGCGTGCTCTACAAGGCCAAGCGCAAGATCGAGTACTGCAAAGCTCAGACACGGGCCAAGGTCGAGCATCCGTTTCGGGTAATCAAGCGTCAGTTTGGCTATGTGAAAGTGCGCTTTCGTGGGCTGATGAAAAACACAGCTCAGCTGACCACGCTGTTCGCCCTGTCGAATCTGTGGATGGCTCGAAAACAGCTGATGGGTATGGGTGAGTTGCGCGTTTAACACGGAAAACCGGGCGGAAACGCCCTCAACGCGCGTTGCATCAGGCCATTTTCAGCAAATAGCGCTGGGTGCCGGGCAAATTGCGACTCGCCGCCGCTGCGTAGCAAGTTGATCGGAGCATCCTTAGCAATGATCTTACTGCAGCGAACGCTTTCAAAGAAAAGGCAGAGGAGGCGCTGGACCATACCAACGCAGGTCCCTCTGGCGATAAACTTTTGCGAAAAATATCTACCCTTAGCAGTCAAAAAGAAAGAAAAATAACCCTAAAAGAGATTGAAATAAATAACCAATGCTATACGGAACCTGTTCTGAGCAGGAGACAACTGGAAAAGTACAAACCAAAAGATCTCACCGAGAATAAGTGCATTGCATCACACCTTTCACGAAAGGGAACCTTTACTAAGGGCGAAGGAAGCAATGCGATTATTAGCTGATCACCAAACAAAGCAAGTATCCGCTTAAACCAAAATAGCTCGCCGTTACACCTCGGAATGGACAATGTGGACAAGATAACGACATTGGCTCATGAGTTTGTCAATGCTCGACATATTTTGAGTGGCAGTTCCTTAGCCGATGACGGGGCCCGCTATAATCCCCGGACAGGTTCTGGCAAAGAGGAGCTGCACGCCGCTGGACTAGAGAATTATCGTTATTCAGTTACAAAAAAGCCTTCAGAGAACTCCATCCGTGCTGAACACGGGCTGCCTCTATCACCACAGTCTGTACCACTTCACGCCTCATCCTAGATCAATCAAAACAGATATCACGTACCCCATCGGAAAGTAGCGTGTAATCAGCACTTCCTCAGCAAAAAAGTATGAGCAGCCCAGCTTTGGAGCGATCGAAAAGTGCGCCAACGTTATTGACTTCTGCACAGCGCGAGATGCTTGCACACCCAGTAGACCAATACCTGAGAGACGTTCAGAAGAGTGCGTTGAAAGGCCTCTGGGAAGGTATTCAAGCTGGATTGCTTCCTGGGTTGGATGACTCGTGGTTCTTTCGGACGTTCATGCCGAATGCACAGATTGAAGCAGCACAGATGGATAAAAATAAAGAGAGGTCGTTTGATGATATCTGGCCTAAAGTGACGGAGCTAAACCTGTATGATCTTCTGACATTAATGGCCTCAGTCCCGGGCGCGGCGAAACTGCTCTTTAAACCCAAAGCTACACACTCAGAGGGATTTGGTGTTCTAGAGCAAGTAGGTCCAGATGATGTAACGCATCCAGAGAAAGCAAAATTATTGATGTCCGCTTTATCCAAATCTGCGCTTGTCCAGTCGACGGCAGTCCCGGATTGACCCACGGCAAATGCCTACAGGAAACAGGCCTCCTTGTTTGGCAGCGACGATGGCCTGGCAGAGTGAAGACAATACTTGGTGGTCACTCTGTCATGCCTGTCAGCTGAGCCGGTGACGAAGCATATTCTTTTTCTAGCTGCCCTCTCGATGTGTAGGGTTTTGAATACTACACACGAACCTTTGCCGTCTTATCCTCCTTGCCGTGTGCTAGGGTTGTCTGAAAAGTCAGCCCGCAAGCATATTCCGATGCAGGTCAGTGTGACCATGACTTTAAAGCTGCTGGCCAGTTTGTCGTAAAGAGCCGGGGGCGTTCGTTGGTGACCAAATAGCAGTCTGTAGCTGTAACGATCTGCAATCGAAATGGCGCCGACCTGTAATCATCGCGTTTTTCGACCGACATTAATTGAGTCTATCTGGCTCCGCGAACCAGTGTTGACTGCAAACGAACCCGCATTCATCCGCTTCGACCTGCAATAGAGCGCGGCCGACCAAGATTAAATGCGACTGAAAAATCGATGATTTTGGAGTCCACCAGACGGTGGCTTTATCGAGCCGACCAAGCAGCACGAGGGTTTACGGACAACGCTTGAGGCGTACGTGCAGACCGAAACCAGCGACCAATACAAGCTTGCATTGGTGCTGAGAGTATAGGTTGATGCCTCGCAGTTTCATGGCTGCCCGGCCTGCGCCGGTCGCGCATCGAGTGGCAATGATCCCCTTTTTAGACCTGTAACGGCGACGTTTTTGTGCCGGATTCCAACCCAGCCCTCAATAACTGTTATTCGGAAAACGACGACGTTTTCACTGGATAAAAGTCACCTGTCTTCAAAATGGGTTCAAGGAACTTCTGGTATTCAGACCAAGAGCTATAAACTTCAATTTTTGCTTTAGGGTTTTCAATATCACCACTCACTCTGACGAGAAAAATACCACAACCTGCTTCGATGATTCGCTTCGCTTTTTCACCAGTAGATCCATAGGATAATAGGTAGCCAAGCGAAGTAATTCCTAGCAAAGAACCTTTCTTAGCAGCAGATGCTTTCAGCAGCGGCTCTGCTGGAAAGTCGGAAATCATCAGCATCAGAGCGCCTAGATGATGAACCTCGCCATCGAAACCATCAGCGAGCTCTTTGCCTACTCTTAAAGCGTCGGCAGCACAAGATTTAGGTATCTCGTTTTCATGGGCGAATGAGCCATAGGAAGTCAGCAGAACTGTACCAACGGTGGGAGGGTTTTTTGGATAGGGTATATAGGTTTGCATGCCGGCCTCTAAAAATTGATCCATAGCACAATGACGGCGCTCACAAGTTCTGCACAATAGCTCTGCTGCTCGAAACTCCGATCCCTTATTGTATCTTCCTATGACGTAGGCTTGAGTGGACTTTGAGGCGGATTTGGTTCCCCGCAAACGTGGACGACGCCAGAGCTTTACTCTGCGCAGATGGGCATTCCCGAACTGCTCTATTATCGCAGCCCCCTGCGAAAATTTGTATATGTCTTGGCTTTTGTCTTTGCCGGTATCTGAGTTCGGCATCCACTTAACAAAAGCCCCGAATGTAATTGTTACTGCTATCCCTACTTTCATGGCTGCTCTTTAGCTGAATGCGCTGTCCTGCAATGCTACCTGCAATGGCCTGCGACAAGCGTGGCTTCGGGCAGATCAACTGCAACTGGCCCGAGCCTCAGATCGGCAACCCCGCCGCCAGCATCCAGTCGCGCAGTTCTGTAGTGCGAGCCGGATCGAGTGCGTTACTAAACAGTGCCTTGATCTCGGTAGGCTTGGCGTCGAACTGCTCGACCAGATCCTTGATGCGATAGCCATGGCGTGTCAGGGTAGGCTCCAAATCATCCAGTTGCCGGGACAGCACGGACGCCACAAACTCAGCTGAGACAGGTTTGTCGCCGGTCAAGTACGGCCTCCTCTACCTGTGTGGGGGCGACGTCCGGAATAGGGGAAGCAGTTTCACCGAACAGCGCGCGCCGCATTTCTTCTTCAGTTAACTCACCGTTCATAAAGTATCTCAAGGAAAGACAGATTAGATCCTCTAGACTTTACTAGATTGCTACCCTCCGGTAGTAGCTACCACCGGAGGGTGTACAAAAAGCGGCGAAGGATCAGGTGGATCGAAATTGTGGTTCTGGACGGATGTGATGCCTACGACGCTACCCGCATCGGTGGCGTCCGGCTTAGTCGTGTAAGACAATGCCTGCAGGTGCGTGGCATAGGTACGCCCCCCGCATTGCTTGAGTCCATCACCTACTTCCATCGCTTTTGATGCCCAAGGCCATGGAAAAACACATGTGACGTCCACGCCTAATGGCCTTAGGCTATTTTGCCTGCGACGGTAGGCGAAGAAGCGGGCCTGACGTGAGGATGATTTGGCCCGAAGGTCAGGACTTTCGGGGCTTGGCGTTGGCCGTCGCCTCAGCCACTAATGGATCTTCGGGCCAGTAGTGTCTTGGGTATCTGCCTTTAAGATCCTTCTTCACTTCCACGTAGGTGCTGCGCCAGAAATTGGCTAGATCTTGGGTGACCTGTACAGGCCTCCGCGCCGGCGACAAAAGATGCAACGTCAGGAGCTGTTTACCTTGGGCAATCCGAGGTGTATCTGACAGACCAAAAAGCTCCTGCAGCCTCACAGCCAAGATCGGAGGATGCTGCGAATAGTCGATTCGGATATTCGACCCAGACGGCACCTGGATGGTCAGAGGTGCCTGAGTCTCCAACTCCTGTGGAAGCGGCCAAGACAGAAGATTTATGACAATCGATGACAGATCCAGGTGGCTGAAGTGGCTGAGCCTCGTGACTTTGCCCAAGTACGGTGCGAGCCACTTTTCCAGCGTTTCTAGAAGGCTGGTATCGCTGAGATCAGGCCACTTGCTTTCTGCTTGGCCATTTTGGATATCCAGCTGACGCAGCATATCAACCCGCGCTTGCCACTGGCGCAACTCAGGGTTCCAAGGCAGAAGTTCGATGCCTTTGCGCCTCACCAGATTGACCAAGGCTAGCGAACGAGCTTGCTCATCAAGGCTTGGCAAAGGTGTTGCGGACAGTACCAACTGCCCCACCTTTAGCTGCCGCTCAGCCTTGAGTACCCCCTCCCTCTCGTCCCAGTCAACCTCATCGACTGACCCTACAAGGTCAGCCAGCTCGCCATCGAACAAAGCAGGATCGAGATCGCTCGCAAGGTAGACCCGCTCCTCGCGCTGCCCTTGCCGGCTACCCAGATCGGCCACTACTAGCCACTCATGTTTAGTGAGAGCATCAGGCTCTGAGAACACAGCAGCCCGCCCGTTGGAGAGACGGTAGTCAGAGGCATTCGCACGCCTCTGGAGACCGATTCGATCAGGGTAAGCGAATGCCAGTAGGCACCCTACCCACCTTAGGTGATCGGGCTCACTAACAGGGCTGGCGGCCCTCCCACGCAGCAGGGATCGATACTGCCGAGCAGACTGTTTTACCCGCTGGAAGGAACCACCACCTCGACGTGAGTAATGCTCGCCTGACAAGGCACTCAGCCTAGTGTGAAGATCGGCGCCTGCACCGCGCAGGATATCTTTCTCACCCAGCAACGCGGCAATGTTGCACGCAAGGTCATCCAGCCCCATCGCATTGCCCTTGATGAGAAGGTGAGCGATCCGTGGATGCGCTGGAAGCTCGCTCATGGCGGATCCGTGCGATGTGAGCTGGCCAGCAGCATCGAGTGCGCCTAGGCGCTTCAGCAGGTCTCTGGCCTGGGCGAAGGGAGCTGACGGAGGTTGGTCGAGCCAAGTCATTTCCTCTGGCTTCATTCCCCATCGGGCCAACTGAAGTGCCAAGGCTGAGAGATCCGCCTGCAGGATTTCAGGGGTGCTGTAGCCGGCTATTTGCTCGTGTTGCGTTTCCGACCATAGGCGATAGCACACACCTGGCTCCAAGCGCCCTGCTCGCCCCATACGCTGAGTAGCGCTGGCCTTCGAGATGCGCTGAGTGTCGAGGCGAGTCATACCACTGCGAGGATCGAATTTTGGTACTCGCTCAAGGCCGCTGTCCACGACCACTCTTACGCCTTCGATGGTCAAACTGGTCTCAGCAATGTTTGTGGCCAGAACGATCTTCCGCGAGCCAGTTGGTGCCGGATTTATCGCGGCGCGCTGGGCATTGAGATCAAGGTCTCCATACAGCGGGCATACGGTCACGTCTGAACGGTTGCTGAGTTGCTCTTCGAGAAAATCGGCTACTCGACGAATCTCTGCCTGCCCAGGAAGGAAAACCAGGATGCTTCCCTGCTGCTCATTGATGGCGGCTAAGCAGGTGTCCGTAACTCGCGCATCGATACGCTCACCCGGTTGATACGGGCTGCCCCAGATCGTGGAGACCGGATACATCCGGCCTTCACTGGTGATCACAGGAGCATTGTTCAAAACCTTAGAAAGACGAGCTCCCTCCAGCGTTGCGGACATCAGGAGCAGTTTCAGTGGTGGGTCATCACGTAGCAGGTCACGGCCACTCAGGCAAAGAGCCAGTGCAAGGTCAGAGTGCAGGTTGCGCAGGTGATACTCGTCGAAGATGACCACGCCAACACCATCCAGCGCAGGATCATCTTGGAGCCGGCGAGCCAGGATACCTTCCGTGACCACTTCAATCTTAGTGCGCGGCCCTACCTTGCTTTCAAGGCGAATGCGGTAGCCGACAATTTCCCCAACCTTCTCTCCCAATTCACTCGCCAAGCGTTCAGCAGCGGCCCGAGCGGCCAGTCGCCGAGGTTCGAGCATCAAGATCTTCTGGTCGCCAAGCCAAGATTCGTTCAGCAGCGCCAGAGGTACTCGAGTGGTCTTGCCCGCACCTGGAGGCGCTTCAAGGATCACTTCATTGCGGTTGACCAGCGCCTCTCGCAGGTCTGGCAAAACGAGGTCGATAGGCAGAGAAATCATCGGAGCTCCCAAATCAAGAGAGTAGTATACCCGGTGGATCGTAAGCGATCCACCAACCACACCTACCATCAGATGCGGCTTCCGTTTATCTTGGCATTTCCGGTGAGCAGTTCCACGGCAGCAACGCCTCATAGTCGGCCACCGACTGCGCAAGTGGCAACCTCTCCAGTACGTGGCGCAGCCACGTATAGGGCTCCTGGCCGTTGACCTTGGCGGTCTCGACCAAGCTATAGATCTGTGCACTGGCGGTGGCGCCTTTAGGCGTGTCGCTGAACAGCCAGGCTTTGCGCCCAATAACAAACGGCTTTATTGCGCGCTCTGCCGGGTTGTTGTCGATCGGTAAAAAGCCGGCTTCCACGTAACGCTTCAGCCGACTCCAGTTATTCGCCAGATAACCAACTGCCTTGCCCAGCACGCTTTTGTTCGGACTTTCGACCAAAAATACGGTCACGCAGCAGCTTGATCGTAAGCGATCCACCAACCACACCTACCATCAGATGCGGCTTCCGTTTATCTTGGCATTTCCGGTGAGCAGTTCCACGGCAGCAACGCCTCATAGTCGGCCACCGACTGCGCAAGTGGCAACCTCTCCAGTACGTGGCGCAGCCACGTATAGGGCTCCTGGCCGTTGACCTTGGCGGTCTCGACCAAGCTATAGATCTGTGCACTGGCGGTGGCGCCTTTAGGCGTGTCGCTGAACAGCCAGGCTTTGCGCCCAATAACAAACGGCTTTATTGCGCGCTCTGCCGGGTTGTTGTCGATCGGTAAAAAGCCGGCTTCCACGTAACGCTTCAGCCGACTCCAGTTATTCGCCAGATAACCAACTGCCTTGCCCAGCACGCTTTGCGGCGTCACGTGGGACTGAGTTTTATCCAGCCAGCTTTTCAACTGAGCCAAGATTGGCAGGCTTTTCTCCTGCCGACCGGTAAAGCGCTGTTCGTCGCTGCCGTCTTTCAATTCGCGCTCGATACCGTACAGCTTATTGATCATCGTCAGCGCGATATCGGCACGCCCGGTCTTGCCCTTAGGTTGCACTTTTTGTGCTTCGACAAATTTGCGCCGCGCATGGGCCATACACGCCAAGCGCTCCACGCCCGGTTGTAACGCCAGCGCGTTATAGCCCGCGTAATCATCAGTCATCACATAGCCGCGATAACTTTCCAGCAGCCGTAACGGTACGTCCTGCGCGCGGCTGGAAGTGTAGTCGAACAATACGACTTTATGATCTGGAGGCCCGCTGGCCTGTACCCACATCCAGGATTGGCTGGTCGGGTCTCGATCTGGTTCTTTCAGTACCTGAACGCGGGTTTCGTCACAGTGGATGACCGGGCTTTCCAGCAATCGATCACGCATCAGATTTAACAGCGGCTGCAAATGTTCGCCGCACTGGATAATCCAGCGGGCCAACGTTTGACGCGGGATTTCTATGCCATGTCGGCTTAGCACCGTTTCAAAACGATGCAGCGGCAAGCCGTCGACATACTTGGTGGTCAGCAGCATGGCCAACACGCTGGGGCTGGCCATGCTCTTTTCAATCAACTGCGCAGGCTTGCCGGCTGTGACCGGTGCCGACTCACAGCCACGACAGCCGTAGACTTTGCGGATGTGTTTGATCACCCGAATCTGCATCGGCACGATATCCAGTTGCTCGCTGGTTTCCTCGCTGACGACATGCTTGCGGCAACCGCAGGCACAGGTCAGTTCGTGTTCGGGCAGCTCGTGGATGACTTCAATGCGCGGCAGATCAGCCGACAGTGGCTTGCGCTTGCCACGGCGTGGCGCAGGAGCAACTACTTCCTCATCAGCATCGCCGACCGGGAGCATAGGCTCGCTTTCAGGTTCATTGAACAAGGCAAGTTGAGGGGTATTAGGCTCGACGGTTTGTTCGGACTTTCGACCAAAAATACGGTCACGCAGCAGCTTGATCTGCTCTTTGAGATCAACGATGTGAGTGGCGTAGGCGTCTTTAACTTCCTGTTCGCGCGAGCGTGCTTCGTAGCTCTCAAGCAGCATCTGTTTGAGCAATACGGGATCGTCAGGAAGGTTGTCGGGCAATGGTCGCATGCCCTGGATTATACCCGTCAGGCAACAAACCTTGGAGTCAAAATCTTATGAGGACGGTTGCGCCACAGATCAAATCCATCCAGCAGCCAATTCAATTCCTGAACCGTCAGCACAATGGCTTCGTCGACATCATCTGGCGAGATTTTGAAACGCTCGGACTCGAGACGCTTGAGCCAAAGGCAGAAGCCGTTACGCTCCCAATACAAAATCTTCACTCGATTCCGGGATTTGTTGAGAAAGACAAAGAGCACCGGATCAAAGACCGCCACTTTAATATCCAACTCGACCAAAGCAGCTAAGCCATCGATGGATTTTCTGAAATCCACGGGTTTGGGATAGAGGTAGACTTTCTCGACTTTGGCGTCGGGTCGCATCATGGTGCTGGCTCCTGAAAGAAAACGGGAGCACAGCATCAGGCGTCAGCCAGTGGCTTGAAATGTGGGGTTCGTGGATCGGATACGATCAAATCCATCCAGCAGCCAATTCAATTCCTGAACCGTCAGCACAATGGCTTCGTCGACATCATCTGGCGAGATTTTGAAACGCTCGGACTCGAGACGCTTGAGCCAAAGGCAGAAGCCGTTACGCTCCCAATACAAAATCTTCACTCGATTCCGGGATTTGTTGAGAAAGACAAAGAGCACCGGATCAAAGACCGCCACTTTAATATCCAACTCGACCAAAGCAGCTAAGCCATCGATGGATTTTCTGAAATCCACGGGTTTGGGATAGAGGTAGACTTTCTCGACTTTGGCGTCGGGTCGCATCATGGTGCTGGCTCCTGAAAGAAAACGGGAGCACAGCATCAGGCGTCAGCCAGTGGCTTGAAATGTGGGGTTCGTGGATCGGATACGACCAAAGCAGCTAAGCCATCGATGGATTTTCTGAAATCCACGGGTTTGGGATAGAGGTAGACTTTCTCGACTTTGGCGTCGGGTCGCATCATGGTGCTGGCTCCTGAAAGAAAACGGGAGCACAGCATCAGGCGTCAGCCAGTGGCTTGAAATGTGGGGTTCGTGGATCGGATACGGTGGATCTGAATTAGCAGTTCGGTCTTGAGGTAAATAAAACGGGAAAATCATGAACCAATATCAGGCGACGCCTGACATATAGCTTCGGCACGAGAAAGCGGAACATGGGGCTATTGGCACATCCTTGCCTCTGCAAAGAAGAGGCGCACACCACTTCATCAATGAGGCTACTTTCGTATTTGAGTGACATTCAGCTTAGCAATATTATTAAGGCTCTTCAGTTGTTCTTCGAGGTAACGCACGCGTTCCACTAGCTGAATGTTCTGCGTCATGACTTGATAAAGCTGGCCTTTCACAACTTCGAGCTCGGCATGAGCCTTCGTTGCCTTATCATTAGCTCGTTTTATTTGTAACGCTTTAGAAGAGCTGACTGTACCGAAACTGTTGCGATACGCTTCAACCTCTGCAATTAACTGCTTATGATTATTGCGGTCTTTTTTCAGATAGCCACGATCAAAGCCCGCCTCGAAACTCACAATACCTGCAGTAATTCTTGTAGGATCCAATCCCATATGGGCTGCAACTCGAGGTTGACCGAGCTTTAGTCTCTCGAAAGCCTCCCTGCAAGCATTTAATCCAGTACCGGCCATACGCTATACCTCAACAACCGCAATGAATTTCTGGTGGAATTTTTTTAAGCTTGTCAACTCGGCCTCAACAACCTGGTACTCGCCTGAACCAGGCTCATATAGCAACAGATCCGCCTCGCTGTCACCGATGGCCTCTTCCAGCTTATCTCGTTCAATGATGCCATCTGCACAAGACAAGCATGATGTAATATCCCCCAAAAGATAGGAGTCGCACTTTCCAGGGTATGTACAGGCACCCAGCAAGGTAACTTTAAAAGAGATCCTGCCATCTAATGCTTGGTTTTCCGTCTTCTTCCTCAGAGTAGCAATATGAATACCACTCTCATGCATCTTTTTGCGCTGAGTGGAAATGTAGCTTCCAGTTCCCCCAAAAAGTTGCGCACCGTCTCCAAACGCGTGAGAAAGAAGATCATATGCGATATTTAAAGGCATGCCAATTTGATATTCGAAAAGCACATGATGCTTAGGCAGTACAAAGTCACCTACCTCCTCATCGTAGTACCCAAAAATAGTTTTGAGCCTTGAGAAGTTATTCGCATAATAGCGCGTCATTTGAACAGAAAGATGCTTGAACTGCTTTCGAAGAGTGGGGAGAGAGATAAATCCACTATTACTTCCATAAAAAGCCAGCGACCGGCGAAACTGATGACTTGTAAATGACCATGGCGAACCAATACTGAAACCTGCCGCGCTTAAGAAATCTCGGAGAGGGTCGGTAGCCTGCAACTCCTGAAAGTCAGACTCTGTGATTACTAGCTGATTCAAAAGAAACTTCGGCTTCGACACGTCGTTCCATGTCGGCACGCCTACTTTCGTTTCACGCCTATTAATAATCGCTGGATTGAGGAAAAGAGGCATATCCTCTGGGCGAACTCCGAATAAATTGGAGATCGCTCGACAAATGGAGCGAGCAATTTCAACTGCACGTACAACCTCATCCGTAGCCAACCAAGACGAGGACTTACGATATCCAGTGAATTTAGTCGTACTCGAAAGCACCTTCACGATTTTCGGTTTATCTCGACTCACTCCATCCTCATCAAGAGTCGCAGCAACAACCTCCTCGACGTCGATACAGTTGTAGGGCAGAAGCATTACTTCCTGGTCACGCATACCTGTGTAGATATGAATGACCGTCTTAAGAATCCATTGCACTTTTAGAATAGCCGAAGACAATACACCTCGACCAGCGCAATTCAAATCTCCGGTGAAAATCTTATCAAGCTTATGTAGTCGCAAAGCCTGATCAAATTCCGGCTCGACTACATCCGGCCCTCCGAACATAGTTTTCTGATGGGCTTCTGTATATCCGTAATATGGACTTATGAAGCAATCTAGGAAATGCTCAATAGCTTTCCTCTTTGGATAAATGAAATCCATCCAATCGCCAACAGAATTAATTACCCCGAGATATATCTTTGTCGGAATTACTGGATGCTGATGCTGAACTTCTGCGACAGCGCAAAAGTCAATATTAAAGACGCCATGCAGCTTATAGCCTAGACGCTCTTCGCCAATGGCGACCATATGCGAAATAAGGGACTTAGTGAGCCTTCGCTGAGTACTCCCTATATTCTCCCTAGCCATCCATTTACTATAGGCATTAAGATAGGCCGGATTAGAAAATAACTGCTGGAGACTTATGACACCTACCAGCGGATTGGCTTCTTGATCCCAGCAATAGCGCGCAGCTGTTCGTAAAGTCAAAAAATATTGGCCTAGCATCCCCGCGCTCATCCTTCCTAGATGTCCGGTCTGAACATAGAAAAACAAGCAAAACAAGAGATACCTCACTTCCTTTACAAGACAACTCTGGCCAGAGTCATACTTTTTGAAAATGCTATTAAACCCGATCATGGCGATGCGATTTGCCTTGAGCCTTATGGGATTAAGATCCCACTTCGCTCCGCCGTAACATGCTGTAACTTCACCATCGACATTGCGACAAATGACGAAATCAGCCGAAGGCCTCCAAGTTGGATCAACAGGAATTGAACCCGCTGCGTCGAATGGCTGAGTTTCATTAACGACACCTTCATAGAAGTCAACCATCAGATATAAATCCCCATCTTTTCATAACGCTGCAGCCGCCTTTCCCAAAAAGGCGTGAGGATTCCCAACCTGAAAACTTTTTTCCGCATAGTACCAACTAGACTTGCTATTTCAGGAGAGCGTTTGCAAACAGCTTCTAAAATAAAATCAATGCGAATAACTACATCCTTGAAGAACTCTTCAGAAAACTCAAAGTCGGGAGCATTGGCCCTCACGCCCTCAATTACGTACTGAAAGCTCAGAAGCTTATGAATATCCAACTTATCGGAATGAACAACATAGTGAACACAAAATAAACAACCATATTGGGTTTTGCAATCTGGTTCAATCGCAACTACCGAAACATCTTTCTCGGGACTATCAATTGAATCACAGTGTCCTACCGCAATAGAAACACCTGGAGCGTGCTCTGAATCTTTAATCCGCGCAGCGGCCTTCTTAATGGCGGCCCAGTATTTGCCGAACTCCGCCCTTGAATTAGCGCTCGTAGTTCCCGCATAAGACTGAACATTAGTTCGCGAACTATGATTCATAACCGCACCCACCAAAAGCGGCGAATGCTTCAACTGATGAAGCGTAAGACTTTTAAACTTACGAACCAACACCGGCGGGATATTTTTTGTGCCTTCCGGCACGAACACCCCTTCAATACGCTTAAAAAACGTGGACGAAAAGTTTTCCTCTAACGGCCTAGGTTCTTTTGGAATATACTGCCATCCGAGCAACTGAAAAAAAAGTAACTCACTCTTACGACCGTTTAAAAACCACTCCCGAAACCTGAGATACTCGCGCAAGATTTGAATACCAGGCCCACGCCCGACCGTATAGGTGACATTCAAGCCTTTCGCTCTTAGCTTCACTGCCGACAGTTCGTTTTTCAACGGAGACTTCACAAGCTCGACTGCATCATCATGCAGAAACTGAATAAACTCACTTGAGTTAGCACCAACCACGCAGTTCAGCAAACAGGCGTAGGCTTTCATGGCCATGGTTGCGATTCGCAACCGGAAGGGATGATATAAATCAGCATTAACCTCGACCATCAGGTTTTGAGCACGTTCCACAGCCTTTTTAAGTTCACCCAAGGAAAGATTAGGAAACGTACTCTTCAATTCTTCAGTGGAAAAAATACGCCCATCTTCGTAGTTATACGCCTGATACTCATGCTTTCCCTTAGTGTGAGGTGTAATAGGCTTTCCATTGCCAGGAAAAAGATGAGCATGATATTCATTAGTTTGAAATTTAAATGGGAAGGGGGCTCCGTCAACCAAAAACCTTGAGAACTGAAAGGCAATATTCAAGGTGATATCTATGTACTTTTTTACATCCCCATCTTCAGGCGGCGTCAGCCCATCGCGCCTCGTCTTAATAGGAGGAACACTAGAAATAATATTTTTACTGGCTTCTGGAAACTGAAGTTGGAGGATACGCCTTAAAATTCCTTGGCGAAGCTGTGCCGTAAGTGGCGCCATACCGTTGGGTTTAAGAATTTCCTGAAACAGGAAATTCGAATATTCTACGTAAGCTGCTCGAGCGGCAGCAGGATTACAGAACACCGCAGAATGGCCATTTTCATCACACCAGTTAACAGCACGATCAAGATACTTGAAATCTGTCTCAATCGACTTGTGGGATGAGTTCGAAACATAATGTTTTTCCAAAAAAGCCAAAAGCATCTTACGTCGACTCGGAACCACTGATTTCACATCAACCAAATACTTTCTAGGCTTATCCGTCTTTGCGCGGACAGAATACACATAAATCCCAACATCGAGCGGACTTACTCTATGATCGAGATTGAGGGCCATCAGTTCCGGGTGAAGAATCTCTCGTTGATCGGCAATTTCAGGAAGTCGAACAACATGAAGTTTACGTACCTGTGAAGCATCAAGCATTATCATCAACCAAAATCAAATCGCTATAGGACGACATTTTGAATAGTACACCCTCATAATCTTCCTGGGCGCGAATCTTATCAGGCGTCATTTTGAAGAGCTTTAAGTAGTTTTCAGTGGTCTCGCGGCGCTCATGATGCATGCGTGACTGAATGATGGAGATATCCTCTCCAGACAGCAGATGCCCATCCTTCAAGAGAGGAATCAAGTGCTGATAAAGTTGATAAGCAAACGTTGCGCGAAGCCAGTGGTAAGTAAAACCTCGGGGAAAACTGGACGACACAGAGCGTTTTATTTTCTTCTTAAGAGTATCGGCTACGGCACCTAGCGGCCTAGTCTTAATGAATGGAAAACGCGGGTCATTTGAAGCCATATAATAACAGTTAGCCTGCTCCGACAAAAACACGTACATGTCTTCGTCTGGAATACTTTTAAGATGAGGATAATCTGTTGCATAGTTCAACTGAAAGCGTTTCCTGCGGTTTTTTGCATAGGCGCTTCTAACATATGTTAGCAAGTCTTCGGCTAGTTGCTCCGGGACATGTAGGGTCTGAGGCTTGTTGCCTTTAGTATCAATCCCTGTCCTAGGCCCAGCCTTCAACAGGTACGTACCCTTAGGGGTACGCAAGCCCTGCATCAACGCCTCAACGTGTTTTACTCGAAGCGTTAGAACAGTTTGTTTTCGTGACCCGGTCAGCAAGGGCAACAGGATAATGAGACGCTCTTGCGCATCCCACCCCCCCGAATCGAAAAGGGATAGCAAATCTGAAAGTTCCGGATTCGTCAATGGCCTTAGGCATTCACCTTCGTCGTCCACCAACCCAATCGGCACCACCTTACCTTTGTTAGTCTTCTGCGTTTGACTTCTTTTCTCTACGGTGATTTGCCGGGTGAACCCATATTTATTTTCTATAGCTACCTTTATCTCGCGAACCGAATCAACCCTGGCAATATCAATAGGGTGCCAATGCATTGAAACAAATTTATAAAACTGATAAACAACACTAGTATACTGATTGGCCACAGCAGGCCCACGCTCTAGGAGCTGGAATAAATACAGATGATACTTATACGTCGGTCTATGAACTATTCGTCGCCCGGAGAAGTCCATCCAATGGATATTATTATTCTCAGTAAATATTAAATAGTCGAGTAACCGACTAGCCTTTCGTCTTGCTTCGTCTGCTGGACGACTGCTTACATGTTTGTTTTTTACAAGACTGAGAAGAAAAGAATTTGCTTCTTTCCAAGGTTCTCCATTGCGATGAAATAAAAAAGGCATGTTGAAGATGGCTCTATCTGCAGTATCGCCAATTGCCTCGTTTACCTGAAAGCCGTTTATTTGCCTGCCAACACCAAAAATGGTTACAGGGATTGAACCCTCAGGTGTATCGCCAAAGCAAAGATCAGCAAAAGCATCGATTACTTGGGGGATGAGAACTAAACGCCCTTCATGATCTGTGTTTTCGTAAGCAGCCACTGAATACCCAATTCGCTAGAACGTCAATGATAAACGTTAGGCAATATTTTTCCAACAAAAATGTCAATACTCCAACGTTTCACGCATATGCCAATTGATGAACGTTGCGTGATAGCTTCGGATAGCGCCCCTTCAAATCCTTCTTCACCTCAATGTAAGTCGACCGCCAGAAGTTAGCCAGGTCCTGCGTAACCTGCACCGGACGACGCGCCGGGGACAGCAAGTGCAGTTTCAGCACCTGCCGCCCATTGGCAATGCGCGGGGTATCAGATAATCCAAACAGCTCTTGCAGCCGCACAGACAGAATCGGCGGCTGTTCGCTGTAGTCGATGCGGATGTTCGAGCCAGAGGGCACCTGGATGGTCTGCGGGGCCTGTGCTTCCAGTTGTTGCGGCAGAGGCCACGGCAGGAGGTTGCGCAGGATGGATGACAGGTCGAGTTGGCTGAAATGACTGAGCCGGGTGACTTTACCCAGGTAGGGCATCAGCCAGTTTTCGAGTGTCGCCAGCAGTTGCGCGTCGCTCAGGTCGGGCCATTCGCTGGTTGCGCTTTTGTCGATATCGAGGCTGCGCAACAGCGCGACACGCGCTTGCCACTGGCGCAGTTCCGGCGTCCACGGCAGCAGTTCCAGGCCTTTACGACGCACCAGTGCGAGCAGCGCCTGGCTGCGGGCTGCGTCGTCGAGGCCAGTAAGTGGTTCGCGGCTGATGATCAGCTCGCCCGCTTTGCGCTGTCGCTCGGCGCGGAACACGCCTTCGCGTTCGTCCCAGTCGATCTGGTCCACGGTGATGACCTGCTCGGCCAGCACGGACTCGAACAGCGCCGGATCGAAATCGGTGGCAAGGTAGATGCGTTCTTCGCGCTGGCCCTGGCGACTGCCCAAATCTGCGATGACCAGCCACGGCTGTTTCATCAGTGCGTCGGCCTCGGCAAACAGTGCCGCACGACCGTTAGCCAAGCGATATTCACCACCGCCGGGGCGACGTTGTTGTGCCACGCGATCCGGGTAGGCCAGCGCCAGCAGAGCGCCCAGCCAGCGTGAATGATCGGGATCGCTGACCGGGCTTTTCGCAGTGCCGCGCAGGTATCCGCGATATTGCCGTGCCAGCTGTTTAGCCCGCTGCACGCCGCCCTGTGCGCCACGCGCAGCACGCTCGGTGCCCGCCAGCAAGGTCAGGCGGCTGTGCAGGTCCGCGCCGCCACCGCGCAGGATGTCGTGTTCGCCCAACAGCGCAGCCACGTCACAGGCCAGTTCGCCCAGACCCAAGGCATGGCCGCGCAATAGCAAATGAGCGATACGTGGATGGGCAGGCAACTCGGCCATCGCCTGACCGTGGGGCGTCAGGGCTGGCGGCTGACCTGGCTGATTACTCAGCGCCTCAAGCCGCACCAGCAGGTCCTGCGCCTGTGCATAAGCTGCTGCGGGCGGCACGTCGAGCCAGACCAGTTGCGCAGGCGTAACCCCCCAGCGCGCCAGTTGCAGTGCGAGCCCGGCGAGGTCCGCCTGAAGAATTTCTGCCGCGCCATAAGCGGCCAGTTGATCGTGTTGCGCCTCGGACCACAGCCGGTAACACACGCCTGGCTCCAGCCGCCCTGCCCGTCCGGCGCGCTGAGTGGCGCTGGCGCGGGAGATGCGCTGGGTCTCAAGCCGCGTCATGCCGCTGCCTGGATCGAAACGCGGCACTCGCGCCAGCCCGGCATCAATCACCACACGCACGCCGTCGATGGTCAGGCTGGTTTCCGCGATATTGGTCGCCAGCACCACCTTGCGCGTGCCCTTGGGCGCCGGTTCGATGGCCGCACGCTGCGCACTGAGGTCCAGTTCGCCATGCAACGGGCAGAGCAGAATATCGGCGCGCTCGCCCAGCGCTTCCACCAGATGCTGGTTGACCCGACGAATCTCGGCCTGCCCCGGCAGAAAGACCAGCAGGCTGCCGGACTCGCTGCCCAGCGCATCCAGCACCGTCTGCACGACTCGCGGTTCGACAAACTCACCGGGCTGAAAAGGACGCCCCCACTGCATCGTCACCGGAAACATCCGCCCGTCGCTGCGTACCACTGGTGCATCGTCCAGCAACGCTGCCAGTCGCTCGCCTTCCAGCGTTGCCGACATCAGCAGAATCTTCAGCGGCTGGTCGTCACGAAACAACTCGCGACCATTGAGGCTCAGGGCCAGCGCCAGATCAGCGTCCAGACTGCGCTCAACAATTTTACCACTTGCACGATCCTGTCAAAAGTCAGAAAATACTTACAGAACAGTTGCTTATAGAGATCTACCAGATGGAAAGTGGTTTGACAATCATCAAAAGCACCAACAGCTTGGCCCACCACTCCATCGACAGAATCCCGTCCGACGTCCTGGATCTCTTTGAGCGCTGCTACGACGCAATAAAACTAGAGACCTCCGCAAAGACCGGTCACCTCTTGAAGCTCTTGGCGGCTTTTTTCCACGTCACGGGCTTCCAGGTCACGTACTTTGGGCTGTCCAAACACAGCTTCAAAACTGCTGGCAAGGGGTTCATGAGGGCTGTTTTAGATGGTGCAGTTAGCCCAATGAGCCGTACAACTCGGATGGACTACCTTCGCACCTTCGTTAAACTGATGGACAGGGCACGTGATGAAGTCCCCCTCCTGCCTTCCTTTGCAGTGACTGATGCTGATTCGGCGGAAGCCCATGCTGCTTGGGAAACGATGAAGCGAAACCTCGATACCAAGGCGCTCCGGTACTGGCATGGCTGGGAAGTTCAGGGTCGCAAGGGGAAGGTTAGCTATCTGCCTATTCCTGGTATTTGGCGCTCTTACGGCGAGGAATTCGCTGAACTCATCTATGAAAAGTATCGCCAGAATGCTGCTAAGCAACTGGCGCCTTCACATGCTGACTTTAACCTTTTCCTAGAATACCTTTCTCAAAATTCGGAACGCTGGCCTGTCACTACGTTTCAGCACCCTATTGAAATCAAAAAACTATTCCTAGATTTCATGGGTAACAACTTCATCCAAGCTGTCGAGAATGGTACGGATATCTACGTCAGAACGAAGAGCTACTCAAAGTTTATCTTCACAATAGAACAAGTGTTTTTAGAGTCTGGAGTTTGGGCTCGCCCCTTTGCAGGGCAGCTGCCTCGCCCAATTACAAAATCACTACCAGGCTCGCATACCAACCTGAAGAAAACAAAAGACGGAACCGTTGTTAAGAACAAGCTCATTACCGAAATTCCGCTTCACATTACAGACTCCCAAGCGATTGACCTACTGTTCAGACAGATCCGCGCCGACAACAATCTCGTTCTAGATTGGGCTAGATCTAGGCTAGCCATAGTCCATATGAAAAATATGGAATGCATAGCTCTAGCAGAGCAAGGAAAAATCATCACCGGCGGCAATTACAACCCCAAAGACATTGCGGAAATTGGCATCGAGAACTTGTGCGCCACTTATCAGCATAAGGGCATGAAGTACCTTAAGAGCATAAAGAAAGAAGTATTTAGGAAAAGGCCAACCTCCGCACTTTTGCTACGTATAGGTGTACCCACAGTAGATACTTTTTTTGCATTTCAAATGCTATTAACCCATGCGCACCCGTGCGTAACTGAATCTTTTTTCACTCACTTTGAGTTGTACAACAAGCGTGGAAATCTTTCAGGCTTTTTGAAAACAAATTCTGGCTATCAGCTCGTCGGGTACAAAGATCGAAAGGGCGGCGCGCTCAGTGAGCAAAAGATCGACCTGACAGCTGAACAGGCGGACTGGGTGAAGCTAATCATTTCTGTGACCACGCCTTTCCGGGATGAGCTCAAGGCAGCAGGAGACGACGCCTGGCGGTACCTATTTCTGCACAGCGGTGGGCGTATAAATACACCATCCCGCGCTGAAGCCATAAAACTTAACGCCAAGACGATCAAGTTCCAACAAACCATGATCAGCGAGTTCATGAGTGTAGGCAACTTAACTGAAGATAAAGCTAAGCAGTTCATCGTTCGGCTATCCGTCACGGCATTTCGCGCTTCTGCTGGCGTTGAAGTCTACCTGAATACGCATAGTGTGGAGGAAATGGCGCGGGCGCTGGGCCACAGTCGATATAGCTCCTCCCTGTTAAGCAGCTATCTACCCGAGGCGATCCTGGCCTTTTTCCAAACTCGCTGGATCCGAATTTTCCAGCGCGGGATAATTTGCAGAGCAATGAAGGACAGCCCCCGACTACTGGAAGCTGCGCGGTTCATTGACATGGAGGAGCTTCATGAGTTTCTCAAGAACCACGCACTGCGTGACATCCCTGAACACCTTCAAAACCCTGACTATCTGAAGTTGCCGAAGCCATTCCTTACCACCGCGAAGGACAGCGGCAACGCTGACCGCGTAATCGTATCAATCGATGCCGGCGTACTCACTGCTCTGCTTTCTCTGAAGGCAGCGGTCGCTGGTGCCAAGCCCAATGCCAGCGTATGCGGCCAAGCCATTTACTGGTCGAACTTCAGCGACGCTGTCGTCCGAGACATTGAAGAAAGCTTTAACTCAGACCTGCAGGATCATCTGGATGTCGCCCGCCAGTACGCTAACGCCGCTCACATGGAAAACCTGATCTATGCAACTGCCTCCTGAACTTGCGTTCCTATCCCCCTTTTTTGTTGAGCCATCTGAAACGTACAGGACAGCGGTTTGGCTGCGAAGCGATTTCGATGAACAGGTTTGGGAATACAGCTTCGACTACAAGGAGCCTAAACATCTGGATTGGGGCTTAACACTTGAAGATGGATCGCTGCTCACGGCCCCAAAGAACGATACCCTTCTTAAAGGGTTGAAGTATTACCTGACGTCTTCTACACGTGATGCTTTCGGGCCAGGAGAGACCAATGAATTACAGGGCGCCATGCTTCAGAGGTTCTGTCACGCCTGCCACATTGTCGATTACCTCCTGATTAACGGAAAGCGTTTTCAGCTAGGTACTTACGGCTTGGAAGGTCTGACAGGGGGTAATCTGATCGAAATTCTGGAGAATGTGGCTGCGACCCCATTGATCGCTGAGTCAGTATATAACTGGAAAGAGCGGCTTCGAGGATTCTGCCTTGGTCTGCTGGAAAGTTCCAATACCACGGCGCTGGATGCAGTGATTCAAAATAAACCGTCGATCTCACTCATCACCGCAGAGCAGGTGGATGAAGACACATTAGAAATCCCTCACGGGTGGATTCCCAAGATCCGGGCGGCGCTTTATCTCAAAAACCTATACCACAAACAAACAAACGGAAGCCAGCCTAACACTACCTTGATCTCGAAGTTGCTCTACCCTGAGACACTTTGGGGCAAAAACCAAGCGAAAATTACGTATAAGATTTTGTGCTATAACGATGACAGCTCAGTATTCGAACGCGAGTACCCCCCAGCACCGGTAACCAGCGGTTTGCGAGAAAAAATGCGCGATTCAACCTATGCCATGTATCGCCGCGCCATTTACAACCTCGGTGTGTTGCACGAGATTCCAGTGGCTGCCCCGACCATTAACGCCCTACAGCTTGCAGAGCACTTCACTCCGGACTTATCAACAACTGGACGATTCCGCACCCTGCCATCGGATGTAGTATTCAAATCCTTGCAACATGCAATCGAGTTTCATCTTGATCACGGCCAAGACTTGACCAAGGCATTTTGCCGGATCGCACTGGAATGTAAAAAACGCAATATTTCTCCTGCATCCCTCACCCACGAGGAAGTGCAGGCCATTGTGGGCGAAAAGCTTCGAAAATTTGGCATTACACAGCTCTCCATGGCGATCCGCTCTATGAACAGCGGCAGATATCACTCAGGTGTGAAAGGCACAAAAGACTGCTACTTTTCCAACCTCAGAAGCAACTGTGGCCTTTATGAGCTGATTGCAGTTTATACGGGGGCTGTTCAGCTAACGGTAGGCGTCCTCATGGCGCGACGGATCAGTGAGCTGCACATGTTGAAAGCTGAAGACTGTCTGGACGAAACTGAGCAATGGCTGCTTTTCATGAACGCTAAAAGCACGCGCCACTTGTTCGGCCTACGCCGCAAGGAAGCGCGCCCCATTGAGCCTATTGCGGCTGACATGATCAAGACGCTCATCCGCATGCAAAAGATATTGGTTCGAATCGGATACCTGTCGAATCTTACAACTCTTTTCGCTGTACCTGATTTCAAGGGTGCAAAAAAACTTTCAGACTCAAGCGCCTATCTCTATAACCGCAATTTAGATCTTTTCTGTGATTATTTTGAAATGCCGTTGAATGCAGAGGGCCAACGCTACTACCTACGACAGCACCAATTGCGCCGGTTCTTCGCCATGCTGTTCTTTTACTGTGGAAGTTTCGCAAAACTGGACACGCTGCAGTGGATGATGGGCCATGCAGATCCCAAACATATCTATCGATACATCACTGAATCAATGGATGGCGCAGTTCTGGCAGGAGCGAAGGCTCACTTTGCTGCGGAAAGGCTCATTGAAGGCGATGATGAAGACTTCCAGGATCTCGCTCAGTTGCTAAAAGCACGGTATGGAGCCAGGGATTTCACCACCGTCGATGCGCATGATTTGGAGGATCAGATCCAAGAGCTGGTGCTCGAAGGCTGGGTCGAAATCGAGCCTGAGTTCTTCACTGATCACCAAGGCAAACAATTCAAGGTCGTCGCCCGCTTGAAGCGCGTCCCGGAGGCCGCATGAAGCCAAGTAACAAGCAAGGCAGTTCTCTGTCCGCACAAGCAGTTCCTGGGATACAAGCCCTCAGAGCATTGCTGGTAGACGTCATCAAACGACCTCTTCAGTTTTCTAACGATGAGGAGCTTCATGCCGCCCTCAAGACGCAAGGTGGAATCGCCAAGCTCAGTCGATCCATCATCGTGCAGCATGGCGAAGTCGTAGAGACGCTCCCCATGAGCCTTAACTCACTCAAAACTTACGCCGACCAGCACTTGCCCGGTGGATTCAAAGGGCTCAACGACCTTAGATTGAAAGCGACAGATTCTTTGCAATGTGCGCTTAAACAAGGTGAGCGTGCCAATAAACGCACGCGCTCTGGCCTCACGCTGAAGGTCGCTCAGCTCGAACACGAGATGGAACTTCACCGCCAGACAAATATGATTCTGACTCGGGCTCTGTCCGAGAGCCTTCATCAGTTCGTCAATATCCGTGATGCATCCAGTGAGCATGTTCGTAAGAAATTCACGCAGGATGCCACTGAGACCATCTTTGCGATCCTGAGCATGGCAATGCCCCCCTTTAATGTCATTGACGCCCCACACAGTGCGCCTGCGCCATCGGCAGACATCGCCAACCTCAGCGATTACCGCAAGGGGTAATGATGGACGTATTAAACAGTCGTCGCCTCTACTCCCTCCTGGGCGAATTCAAGATGTTCAGGAGCTTCTCGATCAATCAGGTCACCACAGTCGACGCCAGCAACATGCCGTTCATGATCTGGCCGAACGGGTCTCCCTGTATCATTGGGAACCTATATATTCAGTCCCTGCTCCATCGACCAGGACGCTCGAATGGATTGTCCAGAAAGGGCAGCAAAGGCGGAACAATGGCCGGCTATGCTGCCAATGTGGGGCAATTGCTCAGGCGCTGCTACCGAGATCACATTGACCCGATCCACCTAACAGATGGCAAATTTACTGACTACATCGATGAGCTGCGCGAAGAACCCTCTAGCAGCAACCCAGCACAGCCCAAGAAAACAGAAAATGCCGTGATCGACACAGGCAAGCGCTGGCTCGATTTTTTGGGATTTGTGGGACGTTTCTACGGAAAGCCCGGCTTCGTTTCTCTCCAGGGAGCTATACGGGCACGAGAGGAAACGTACTACATCAAAACCCGTAGTGGTAAGCCGATTGCTCGCACATATATGTGGCATCACTCTTTCGGTAGCTATCACCGCAGCCACACACGAGATCCGATCACCGATGAACAGATCAAGCTGCTGAAAGCTACTATCCGCGTGCAGAAGGCCTCAGCATTCGTGAAGGTTCGCAGGGCAAACATTCTCGACATGCTCGCAGGTACAGGCGCGCGCAGAACAGAAATCGCGCTGCTGAGGGTAGAGGATGTGAGAGCGGCACTGGCCATGGAAGAGCCGATGCTTCGCCTGACTACACTCAAACGTGAAGACAAAGCTCAACGGGTAATTCCTATGCTCCTATCGACCCTTGTGAAGCTGAACCGTTACATAGAAGGCGAGCGACGCAAACTGATGCGGGAGGTTTACAAGGATGGTGAGGATCACGGATTTGTCTTCGTCTCCTCCACCACTGGCCGACCTTTGTCTAGCGATTCGATCTCCAACGAGGTGCGCGATTTGAGAAAGGCTGCCGGCATCGAGTGCCAGATTTGCCCGCATATGTTCAGACATGCATTCATAACGAAGCTCTTCGTAAGGTTCGTCACGCGCCACAAAATCAACAACGCTGATGAGTTTCGTCAAGCGCTCCTGGACACCAGCACCTTTCTCGCGGAAGTGGTCAGTTGGACGGGCCATATCGACCCTATTTCGCTTGAGCGTTACATCGACCTGGCTTTCCGGGACGTGACTAGCTACTCAGAAACCCTCACCTCGGTACACATGGTAATGGCCATGGATCAATATTTTATTGAAGAAGAAGAGCTTGAGGCGCGGCTGGAAGAGGGCATGCCTATTGTCGAATATCGGCAAGCAAAGAAGGCTTTAAGAGAATCATCCAAAAAAGACATGGAGATTGCCAAGCGGCGTGAGTCAAGCCTGGGCTAGATTCTGGTTGATTCGCAAGCGGCAAGAAGTTCCCGAGACAAGGAAATCAGGCCTACACACCCTCAACCAGATCAAGTGCCGCGCGGCTTTGCCCGCGCTGTTGCCTCTGCGATCAATGGATTTTCAGGCCAGTAGTGCTTGGGGTACCTGCCCTTGAGATCTTTCTTCACTTCGGCGTAAGTCGTATTCCAAAAGCTAGCCAGATCTTGGGTAACCTGCACAGGTCGCCGTGCGGGTGACAGCAGGTGCAACTTTAGAACTTGGCGCCCATTTGCAACCCTAGGTGTCTCTGCCAGCCCGAAGAGCTCCTGCAAACGAACGGCGAGCACAGGGGGCTGTTCACTGTAATCAATTCGAATATTCGAGCCTGAAGGGACTTGGAACGTCTGCGGGGCCATTGCTTCCAGCTGTTTAGGCAAAGGCCAGGGCAGCAACGCCTTCAGCGCTGAGGACAGATCCAACCGGGCAAAATGACTCATCCGCGTGACACCCGTCAGGTATGGCGAAAGCCAGTCTTCGAGCGTGGACAGCAGCGACGCGTCAGTGACATCCGGCCAGTCGCTTGTGCTTTGGCTCGTCAGATCGAGTGCGCGTAAAAGCCCGATGCGCAATTGCCATTGGCGCAGTTCAGGCGTCCAGGCAAGCAGCTCCAGCCCCTTACGCCGCACATAGTTCACTAACGCTTGGCCACGGACTTCATCAAGGAGGTTAGCCAGGGGGGCTGTAGAGAGCACGAGCTCACCTACACGGCGTTGCCTTTCTGCGCGAAGGACTCCTTCACGCTCATCCCAGTCCAGTTCATCCACCTGGCGAACCTGATCCTGCAAAACGCTCTCGAAGAGTTGCGGATCAAGATCTGCTGCAAGATAGATTCGCTCTTCACGTTGACCCTGACGGCTTCCCAGATCAGCCACGACCAACCACGGATGCTTCATGAGTGCATCAACGTCGGCAAACATGGCTGCCCGCCCATTGCTCAACCGGTACTCTGCCCCGCCTGGACGCCGCTGCTGGGCGATACGATCCGGGTAGGCAAGAGCGAGTAGGCACCCTACCCACTTGGCATCATCAGGATCTGCTACAGGCTTCAGCGATTGTCCTTGCAGATATGAACGGTACTGCTTCGCCAACTGCTTGGCCCTTTGGGCATCTCCAGCGGAACGACACTTGCACCGATAGTCGCTTACTGAGAAGGAAAGGCGGCCTGATCTGATCATCAATGAAGAACAGCTCACCCTCTTTACGCTCAGTTTCGAGCCGCCCTTTCATCTGCTGCATAGCGTGAATGAGGTCATTGCCGGCATACAGCGCATCCTGCCGAGTGCGTTCGCGCTTGGCATGGGCCTTAGCCTTGCTGTACTCAGTGATCGCTTGCTGGAACCCATGGAGCTTGTTAGCCACATAGGGCCCACAGTTACTGAGACCGAGGCCATGAATCGGCCCTATGCGCTCTTCATCCAGGCACTTGCGTACTGCTGCCCGAAGCGCCGCTTCGTCAACGTCGCTGATTGCAGCTTGCTGATTACTCGGCAGGTTAATGTAAGTCATACCCAAAACTGTCCTTGTGTAATGGCGGCCAAGCTACCTCCTAATCTCAGCGCACAGCTTTCCGCACCGCAGAGAGATAGCCCATGGCGATACAGCGCTGGAGCTTGAGGTTAATCAGGGGATGTTGGCACAGATGCTCAGATACGCGCAGCGCCCACAATGCCGACCTCTGGAGGCGGATCGATCACCTGCGGCAAAACGTTGAGCCATCTTGTATACGGACGTGCTTGCGACCTGCCTGGAAGGCCCATCCATCACGTGCTGGTCAGTAATAATGGAATAGATCTTCGCACTCGGCCTTCGAGACCCATTGATATCCAGCATCATGGGCCGTAGTTGACTGAGGGTGTACTGGATCCCCGTCTGAGCTCGAATCCAGTGCAGCTGCCCTTTATCGGCGATCATCCAAGGGAGCTCAATGCGTACCCCGTTGACTTCGGAAACCATCCCTTCTTCGACGGCGCCGCCGACGCTGTTAACCACCACTAGCCCGCGCTTGGTGGCGGCAATCGCATCATCCATCAAGCCAGGATCTTCTGTCCTATCTGGTAGACCGTGTAACGCCCATGCGGCTTGAAATGCCGTGTTAGGGTCAGTGCCGTCCCTCGCCACGGTCAACAGCATGTCCATAATCGCCCAGCGAGCACGGATCGAGACGTCGATTTCCTGCTCGGCAGTGAGCGCTAGCTCATAGCGATAGTGATACTGGAGGGGACAGCTCATGTAGGCCTGGAACGCCTCATAGCTCACAGTGGGTACCACGGTGCTGCTAGCCAAAGGCAGCGGTATGATGGGTGCGGGCGGTACCTTCACCCCCGAGCGTTTAACCAGACTCGTGGCAGCAGCGCGATTGAGCGGAACTGGACGTGGCCACCCGCTGATCTCATAGAGATACAGGTAATCACGGGCCCGAGACAGAGCGACGTAGAGCAGGTTATTGCGCTCCACCCGTTCTTCGAACATGAACTCCGCCCCGTTGCTGTTCAGCACTTCCGGGGGGATGAGATCCAACCCTCGTACATCGTATGCAAAGGGTCGATTGGCGCCGTAGGACGCGTCGTCAACGTCGGTGACGTGAATCGCTGGGTATTCAAGCCCCTTGCTGGAATGCACAGTCATGACGCTCACTGCATCCAGGACTCGCGCTTCAGGCGGTAAACCACGATCCCCTAGCTTTTCTCCGATCCTGCGGCGTAGCTCCTCACGAAGCAGGAACTGGGAAAGCCGTGCCTGGCGGATATCTCCGTCACCATTGCGTACGGCGTAGACGAACAGCCATGTTGCCAATCGCTGGGTATGAGCCTGTATGGTTTGATCAGCAGGGTTGGGGAGACCGTAGCGCTGATCGAGCAATACTTTGGAGACAAAATCCCAAGGCCGTGAATCCCGCTTGAGCCCTCTCAACAGCAACGCCAAATTTGACTTGGCTTGCTGGCCAGCGGGCGAGAGGCCTGGCGTAGGTAGCCATAGCCACCGGCCTCGCTGCATGCTCAACCCCGCGCCTTTGCGGGTCAGGAATATGAGGTGCTCAATGTCTTGGGGTGGCATCCGAAACGCTGGCTCAGAGATCAGCCCGACCAAAGACCGCGGCTGTCGCATACACAGCAGCTCCATCAGGCACAGCAGCTTCTTTATCTCAGGGCGCTGGCAGACATCGCCGATGTGCAGCACTGGCACATTCAGGTTTTCAAGCGCTTCAACAATTTGTTCAACGTTTGCCGATTTACGGCTGATCACGACTTGATCCCTGTACGGGACACCCCTCTGCACCAGCCCATCAATGCGCTGAGCGATCGTGACGGCTTGGGAAAGCTTGGAGTCGCATTCATATAGGGTAGGTATGACCCCGATCGAGGGACGATACGCCGTGACTGGCTCCAGAGGCATCCGGTCATTCAGTGCATGATGGATGCCTGCGCAGGAAAATAACTCCAGGATCTCAGGGGTGCTTCGCCGGTTCAGGTCGAGAGCGTAACGGCGCACCGTTGCTCCTGGGATGGTGCTCAAAAACGTGGCGTCGAAGTGCATCAAGCTACGGATCGATGCGCCTCGCCAATGGTGGATGGCTTGGCGCACGTCGCCAACGGCCCAGAATGATTGAGCATTGAGAGCCAATTGACGAAGGAGGTCGACCATTACCTCGGTGACATCCTGATACTCATCCACGAGCACGTGCGAGAAATGGTCGATGTACTGAGCAACGCTCGTGCGATCCCGCTTGGCCTGGGATGCAGGTAGGGCAATGAGGTCAACGTAGTCGACCAAATGCTCAGCCCGCATTGCTGTTTCGTAGGCTTCAAAAAGGGTGGCGATGTCTTCGCGCTCATTGGCCACATCCGGCTCGCAGGGCGGCAGTGCAGCCAGACGTGCTCGGTAGTCGGCAACGGTGAGGCATTCTTCCTTGAGTCGTTTGATATGGCCCAGAACGCCAGGTAGCCAATCGTACGGGTTCTGTAGCCTCAGATAATACTTGAGCCGCACCTTGGGCAGCGTGCTCACCATCAGGCGAACTTGCATCAGCGGATCTGCGAGCCGAACGTCGGACTCCAGGCCGAAAATCTGATGGTATTTGCGAAGGAATTCGAGCCCGAATGCATGGAAAGTCCCGGCCCACACGTCGGCGGCTCCGGCGATGCCAGATACCTTAAGGCGCTCCACCAATTCATGAGCCGCCTTGTTCGTGAAGGTCAGCACCAAGATTTGGCTGGGAGGGATACCGCGCTCGACCAGGTGTTTGATGCGATGGATCAGTGTCGTCGTTTTACCAGTACCCGGCCCGGCAACAACGTTGACGAAGGTTTCGGACGCGGTAGCAGCATCGTGCTGCCCCTGCGTCATAAGCGGCAGAGGAGGAGGTGGAGCAGGAGGCAATATGGGGAGCAGAATGCCGTCGAATAGCTGAAGACGAACGATCTCCAGCGGTACCTCCAGAGTGGCCGCGATGACCATGGCACCAGTACCGCTATGGAACAGTTGGCTTGCGACACCACGGGGTAGCAGAAGCTCACGAGCAAACACGTTGGCTTGAAGTTCCAAGCGCTCACGAGCACCGTATGCTTCCACCGCCACCGTAGCCTGACTCCCATAGGAATCCGTCATGCTGGTCAGATGAGCGACCGTCTGTGCGGGGCGATCGCCGTCGAGATACCAGTGACCCAACTCATGGGCGATGAGATAGGCCGTTTCTCCTGGAGACACGTCGTTGCGGATGTAGATAGTTTGAATTTCTCGCTTGAGCACCCCGCTGCCGCCACCCAACTCTGGGTGTCCAAAAGGCAACCGCTCGATTGCGATTTCGAGCGTGTCCTCTACATGAGCCAGAAGCTCAGCGGATCTGACCCCACCCAGAGAGGCGGCCAATCCGACCAGGGCTTCTCGGGTTTCGAATGCTTGCCGACGTGCCCGGTCGAATGGATTCACACTTAGCCCTCTAGATTGAGGAGACGCTCTTGCTCCTCAGCCGGTAGCTGAAGCTCTTTGACTGCAACACTCCAAGCCTTGCGTTCCGCTTGCACGGTTGGTTTTCCATCAGTCGCTTTGAAAGCTGGAACGCATTGGGTGGCGAACCGACGCTCCAAGGCCACCGACACAACGTCCAAAGGCTTCTTCAAAACGACGGCCAGCTTCGCCAGGACTCGCGCAGGCGCCAGTACCGAACCACCAAGGATCATGTTGGTCAGGCCGCGTTGCTCACCTAGATCGATCTGAGGAGCGAGAGCACGGGCTTTGACCCCACTGACCTGCTCAATCGCCTTGATAGCCTCTACGACAGCCTCATCACTGGTAATCGAACTAGTCGTTGCCTCACGCACAGCGGCAGCGTGAGGGCAATGGCTCAACGCGTTTGCGAGAAGGAAGTTGGTGAATGATGACAACGAGCGCTCATATTCGCCTGCGCGTAAACGCGCTCTCATCACCAGACGCCTGTCAGCCCGAATGATCCAACTCTCCGAATCGGCACCTGCGTAATCATTGGCAGTGCGCTCGTAATCAGTCAGCAGCTCCGAAGGGTCTACCGTCCTTGATTCTTTATCGAACCGGGTCAGCCCGTCCTGCACCAGATCTCGCGCAGCGATCGACAGCGATACCCCACGGCGTTCTGCTACGTCTCTCACCAATTCGTGAAGCGAGACCTTGGTAGTTAAACCAATTTGCAAGCGGGCAGCTTGGGTTCGTTCATCGGTGATTTTGGTAGTAGCGGTAGGTTGCATGGTCGTCTCCAAAGTCTGCTTATCTGCAGGCACTGTGCGTGAGACAGGTGGCATTGCTGACCGTTCGTCAGCAGGAACTTGAGGAATCAGCTCGACGAGAACAGACATCAAGCCAAGCAGCAGATGCGGCTCGTCCTTACCAGTGACCACCACAGGCTGGCCGTTAGCCAGAGTCATCTCACACTCAATACCTTGGGATGTCTCCCGCAAGTGCATGAATGGCTTAAGGCAGGCTAGGAAACTAGCGCACCCTTGGAGATAATCGGCAGGCTGAAGCTTAGGCATTTTCATAGACAGATTTGGTCGCTAGTAGGATCGTGCGTGAGAATCACGCTGGCGTACATCACTTTTATATCACTCGCGGGTGTAGGGACACAATTGATCCAGGCAATCTTTTCAGAAGCAGTGCGTGTCGCCGTCAGCAAATGGCGAGCGAACTTGACCTTTGAGCAGGCGCTTGAGTACTTGGCGCGGCCTGGCGATCTGGGGCTTGAGCTGCAGCCAGCGATCGAACGTGAGCTGATCAGCCGGGGCAGCAGCTGTGCAGAGATGCAAACCTTTGCATGGGCACAGCCTTGCCTGAAGCTGGAGGGAATATTCCAACCAGATGACCTACCCGATACCCCCACTGATTTTTGCCCGGTGCCTGAAGCAGAAGGAACTGTCATTGCCCGAGTAACTGCGATCGCGTGTCTTGCGGCTATCAATTCCGCCACGGTTTCCTATGGCTCCGAGAACGGAGGCGACCTGTTCGTGAACTTAGTGGTGTTCCCGCCTGGCCGAGGTAAATTCACGGTCAAATCGGCGGACAAGATGAGCGGGCACACTGATGGCGTGACCTTCCCGCTGCGAGGGTATCGCGATCCCGGGAACGACCGCATTGCACCTTCTCCAGACTTTGTGTGCTTGTCGGCACTGCGTAACCCGAGGCAAGTTCCGACTACAGTGATGCCCCTCGACCACCTCATGGCGCGATTGAGCCAAGAGCATATCGATGAGCTCCAGAAGCCCCAGTACATCATTGGTTCGCAGCTGACCTTCCAGGATGGAATGGTAGACATCCTGGGCGACCAACTTGATGTCGATGATGCGCAGCTTCTTTTCCAAATGAATGAGAGCTGGTGGATCAGGTTCAGCCACAGCACCACGCAGATTGCAGATATCGGCCACAAATCCGCTCAGGAGGCAATGGACGCCTTGAAGCACGCATGTGCTGACTGTGCGATCCCTGTGGCTCTGCAACCAGGTGATATCGCCCTCGTAAACAATCGGATCGCGCTTCACGGTCGCAGTGAGCCTGGAAGTGACCACGGTCAGCAAACACGCTGGCTGCTACGTACCTACGGGCTAGACATCACGGATATCGATCCTAGCCAGTGGCATGACGGCAGCGCTTTCATGCTGTATCCGTAGATATAACGACGGCATCTCGGCAGTGCCAGTTACACAGTTCTCGGGGGATTACCTCTCTAAGGCTCAACCTCAACCGGCGCAGCGAGCTAGCTCGCCGGCGAGAAAATCATCAGACGTTTTTCCTTGTAAAGCAGCACACGTCGCTGAACAGGCATACAGTTTCCACCGAAGGCAAGCCATTCATTGCCTGGATGATGTCTTTGGCCACCATGCCCCTTCCACCGTATTTACAACCGATGCAGGGCAAGCTGCGATTGGAAATACTCGCGACAACCTTCATCCAACATCCCCGCAACCCTGCACTACTCGCCAGCCCCTGACGAGGGCCGAGAAGATGCGCGGCTGGTTGACGCGCTCCAAGCGCTTGGGCAGGCCCTGCTACAGGTCGAGTGAGAGCAGCCCCAGACCGCTAGCTGATCAAAGACCAGTGACAAGTCGTAGCGGCGTTTTGTCCATGTTGTCCGAAACGAGAATAAAGCCAACGGACTTATCCGTATCAAGGTAACAAGTCACCTAAGCTATTTTTGATTTCAAGAAGAGCAGTACGGCCTGACGGCCTAAAAGGCCGATCCCCTCAGCCCCTGGCGGGGCAGGATCCATCAGCCTTCAAAGTCTTGGCCAAGAGCCGGAGTGGAACACGTCAAAAACGACCGACGATGTCAGTTACGGAAGATGAAACTCAGGCTCCACTCCCTGTGAGATACCCAGCCAGCTCTCGCCTCCAACGTAATCAGTTTTTTAGAGGCTGTGCATGACCTGCAAGTATCCAGGATACAGAGGCCTAACTGACGATGCGTATGCATCTAGAATGCATCCCACTCAGTATCCCCTTGGTTCGACTCAGCCAACTGGGCATTCTTAATCAAATAGGTGCCTAGAGATGCACAGAGCCCAACGATAAGTTCTGCCTCATTGAACGAAGGTTCTCGTCCTTCTCGTATGTGACGACCATTTTCAGATGCGTATCCCCAAGCCTTGACTACCGCTTGATCCAGCGGCGCTGGAATGATGGTGCCGTGCCTTTTCATGATGTCGCCAAGGTTAGCCTTAACGTCCCCTGTCACCTGCCGAGCGACGCACTCCAGTGATGCCATGGCGTGCTGAATGGCGCCTGTTGGATCTGGATTGGGACGACGCGAAAGGTCACCTATAGCTTCATGTAACTCTTTGCTGGCGGTGACATGACCATAGTCATGCTCAGTTTTCCGCGCATGGCGCACAATGACTTCAAATGACTCGGGCCCCCGGATCTCAACATGGCCATCTGCTACCTGCCACCCGATGCCGTTCTCGACGAAATATTCATTCAGTTCCGTGTGGAAATGCTCGTAGATGTCAGAGCTGTAATTACGCTCACCTAAATGATGCTGAATGCGCTCAATGACGTCGTAAACCTTGTACCATTTGCATTCACTCAATAGACCGTTGACCTCCCAATCTACGTTGGGAAACTCACTCCAATTGTTCTGGTCAGGTTGTTTTTTTAGCGCCTTGCACAGGATGGCTCGCAAGTCACTCGGCTTCAATCCGCATTCATAACAGAGCTGTACGAGATAGCCTCGCAGCTCCTCGGGCGCGTCCTCCCTGACTGTGATCTCGGCTTCAACAGCGTTAGCGAATCCATTGCGCTTAGAAAATGAGTCCCTCATAGCCACCTACTCCATCGTACCTGTGTACTGGCAAGCTACGTTCAATCCCATTATCTGTCCACCGAGCTATTCGCTTTAGCAGAGGCACAATCTAGAGCGCCTGGCGGTACGTGATGAGAGATGACCAGAGCGCGATCATCACCTACTATGTGACGAACTGCGTCACCAAACCCATAGGAACTCGAATGTCTCGTCTCGCTGAATACCGAAAACTCGAACAACAGCTCGCTGCGCAGCTCGCCGAGTTAGATGCCATGAAAAATGACTCTGGCTTGCAAGCCGAAATGGAGTTTGAGACCAAACTGCGTGGCTTGCTTGGCGAGTATGGCTACAGCTTGCGTGACGTGATTAGCCTGCTGGATCCTACAGCTGCGAAACGCGGCAAGTCAGCACCGCAGGCGTCGCCAGAGAAAGGTACTCGCAAGGCACGCGAGCTGAAGGTCTACAAGAACCCGCATAGCGGTGAGATTGTTGAGACCAAAGGTGGCAATCACAAGCTGCTGAAGGCGTGGAAAAGCGAGCATGGTTCGGAAGTTGTTGAGTCGTGGCTCGCCAAGTAAATTACGCTGGGTACGAGCAAAGGCCCTCCATGAGGGCCTTTTGTTTGTGCGTGCATCGTTAAAGTGACTTTCTCCTTCAAATGCATGAGCCTTGGTTATCAGCCACAGCCGAGGCCATATAGAGCTCGTAACTTCGCAATACCATCGAAGATCTGAATCGATTGTAGTTATGAGGCAGTGACCAACCCAACTGAAGAACGCAAGTCCAATCTGCTCCGAGCGACACAAAGCACCGCGAAACTCATCATCGATAACGAACTCACCATTAGGACTTAAAAATTAACACGTTAAGGATCTCTACCCATCCGCCCGCTTAGCGATTTGGCTCTCCGCCAAGTGTACTATGCGGTTCTAGAACATACCTCATACATAAACCAAGCTGGTTAATTGCACCGGCGCTATAAGGATTCACGATACCGGAGTCCTCATGACTGTCGAGCTCCTCCGCCGCGAGGAGACAAAGCAGTTCGAGATCCATGCCGGCAGATGCAGCGGTGCTAAGAATAGCGACGAGGGTTTCTTGCGCCTCACGAGTTTGAGTGTCTGGCATCACGGCATCCTTCCTTTATGCTTCAATTGTTTCCCAGACTAGCTGGCAATGGAGATCACGTAGGATCTATTCGAGATAATCAGAATGCGTTACATAACCAATCGAATGCTAAAAGCCCAAGTTTTGTATAGCGGTAAGCGGTATGTTCGACTTTTTCCCATTCAGATTTCGAACGATCCTGCGATGAGTCAGGCCTGTAAACCAAATTTTTGCGTTGTAAACCTATGAGGTTAACAAGCTACAAATTGGGTTTACACTGCCATGAAAACTCAAGAACACGGGCTCTGTGAGACTACCAGTCGGCGAGGATCAATGAGGCAAAATCCGTCAGGTCAGTAATTTTTCCAGCGCCAGATCGGTCAAGGTGCAGTCCATTGATTCCAACAGCCCTTGGGCCGAAGCAGTCACAGCGCAGTGAGTCACCCACCATTGCAATGCGCTCATCACTAAACCGTTCGCCAATGCCCCCTCCGAGCAGTCTACAGGCGGTGCGGTACATTACTGGATCCGGCTTGAGCGCTCCGATTTCGTAACTCAGTGCATAAGCGTCCAGCGTTGGAAAAAGACGCTTCAGAGCAGTCCCATACGGCGCAGCAAGATTGCTGCAGACCCCCACCCGCACGTGTTGTGCCTGCAAGGCTTGAATGGCTTCAACCGCGTCAGGGAAAGCCTCAATGCTTTGAACCTCACGAGTCAGGGCATCTTGGATCTGAGTAAGCCGCCGTGGCAGAACCGTGATCTGAAGAAGCTCGGCGGCCTGAGGGAGGTCGCCATCAAACGTCATGATCGTTCGAATATCACCTGGCCTAGGATGCCTACCGTTCCGCAGCCCTTCTTTCAATAGACTGCGATATGGATGCGAGGCAGATCGAATTCGAAGGATTGTGCCGAACGCATCAACTAGCACTGCTCGATAACTCATTGGTTGCTCCTGCTACATGATCATTATCTGAACACAGGGTCTTAGGACTTCGCAGGATGTGCGTATTCGTCACCCATGGGCAGCCCCGACAGACTAGGGTCGGGGGCGATCAGGACGTAAACGCTTAGCGTCAGCGTGAATGCCAGAAGATAGCCTGAACGCTCCAGGAACTCTGAAACGTCGGATGTCCTGATCAACCGGCCATTCAGGAAACGGTCTTTGTGGTCAAAGTAGATGCTCCCTACCAGTGAAAAATCTACGATTTCGGGCTCATTAATATACCCAGTAATTGCCACTGCAAAATCAACCTGTAACGCATCCATCACTTTCGGCGGTACCTTGACATTAGTCGACGAGCGCATTCAGTTAGACTCCTCGTTATTTAACGACAACCCCATACTTAGAAAAGTCCTCTAAGAGCCGTTTTTGACTTAGCATGGCCGGAACCTTGAAGATGTTTTGATAGCCGTACCAAAGTCCCCATGGAATTAGCGCAAGGCCTAGACCGAATGTAGCAGTCGCCGCAATGAATCCTCCAGGGATTGATCCGAGCGAATACAAAACCCCTTTAATGACAGTCGACCTGACTATGAGCCGCATATCACCGAGGTCATACTCGACCTTACCGTGTATATTCTCGAACGCGACAACAATGATCGATTTCTTCCCAAGGTGTTTAAAAAACCAAGTTCTCGGGGTATCTGTACGGAGCGCTCCTTTGTCAGATAGATATTTTGGTACCACCACCTCTTTAAAGTAGAACGTTTTTCCCTCTTCATCCTCAAGTCTGACACGACTGTAGAGCGCATCGATATCTCCGGAGGCCCGCAAATTGAAATTTTTCACAACCACTGTCATTTTCTTGAGGTCAGACATGCATTTTCCTTAAGCAGTGCTGGACTAAAATCTGGCGATATCGAGATAGTTTATCTTTCGTTTAACTGAGTATTTGGCAGTCCGGCATCAACTGGCTCGAAGGATCATTGTGTGCGGCACGCCAGCTACAACATCTTCAATGAACAGCAGATGGCTGACGATCACGTAGCAGGATCCGCTTTCCGTCAACAACACCGTGTACCCGCGTTCTTGGTATGTCTCTACAATAGTGCTGGTCGTAAATGATTCACCGTCCTCGAAGCGATTTAGGCGGTCGTTAAATATCGCCCCTCGAAACCCTCCGTCCCTAGGACGTGCGTCCAGCAAAAAACCGGTCACTACACGCTTGAAATCTTGATTAGCAGCTTCAGCTAGCAATTCTAGATACTTATGCATCTCAATCCAATCAACTAGTTAATATCGACCACAAAGTCATTGGCAAAGCCGCAACTCTCACCTGGATAACCTCTAGGGTTACTAATGAGTCGGCATCCTTCCACCATGACATCGACATGACTGTGCGTGTGCCCAAAGACCCACACATCAGCCTGACGAACGAGTTCTGGCCAATCATTTGAATAAGCAGGCATTAGCGGTGAGCCCTGCTCTGGGCCACAGTAATTGACCAACGGGCAATGATGAGTGATGACAATGGTCTGACCATCGAACTCCATGGCGAGCTCTTCCTTGAGCCACTCGTAAGTTCGATGATTTCGACTGATCACATCACTGATGCTCAATGCGCGGTAACCCTCGCCTGCACGGATCAAGCGAAAGTCATTCATGCCTCGCCTTGCCTCCTGGGACGCTTGGTACACGCTTTCACCTGTTGCGAAATCTGTCCAAGCTGTGGCCCCCAAAAAGCGCACCTTATCTATCTGGAAAGACTCATTTTCAAGAACATGCACATTGCTGCCTGCCGCGAGCTGCTTCATAGACATTAGGGTTCGGTCGATGTGACCTTTGTAAAACTCGTGGTTTCCACACACATAAATGACCGGGACATTGAATACCTCCTGGGCCCATGCTACTCCTCGTCCTTTTGTGTGGATGTCGCCTCCAAGGATCACGAGATCAGCACCATCGCTCGCGTTTCCTGGTATCAAGCCAGGTGCAGCGTCGATCTCTAGGTGGAGGTCGGAGTAGATGCGGACTTTCAACAGCAGGTCTCCAACTCTCGGTTGAGGGAAGGCCTAGAAGACTTTCCCAATATATTGATGCTAGGCAGAGGGCTTTCGTCCACCAAGCTAGATACGCGAGGCTTTATCGAAATATTGAGCCATGTACCAGCTGGACTGACAGACTCGCCACGCCTCAATGGTCGACTGTGGACTTATGAGCGGACAGCTCTGCTTTCGCGTATGAATATACGGGTTTGAGTCGAACCATGCAAACGCGGCATATAGTCCGATTTACTGGTCTCGTTCGCTCATGCTCCGAATAGCGTTTGCCTCAGCTTTGCGGTTCGTGCGCCGCCACAGCTCCGTTCTTCAAGCTGACTTTGAAGGCGGTGTTTCGCAATCCCACATCAGTCGGCTGGAAAGGGGCGAATCTAGTGTCACGCTGGAGAGACTGGAAGAGATCGCCGCGCACTTAAACGTGCACCCACTTTCTTTGATCGCTCTCACATGGGGAGCTAGCGAGCAGATTCCGCCGGCGGAGCTATTGGAGCGCGTCCGTCGGGAGCTTGAATCTGTCGAAGGACTTTTGCGGCCAATCGCTATCGATGACCAGCCCGCTGTGCACCCGAGAATCATTGAGGCAGAAAAAGTGCGCAATGAAGTACAGCGCCTGAAAGCGCTTGGGCACACCAAGGCAGAAATCTCTCGACTGATGGGGATTGCAAAATCGACCGCTGCACGCCATTGGTAACGCCTAGGGCCACGAATGCTTAAAGAGCTGGCGTGAACGGATTTCTCAACACTCGCTCTTTGACCAAGCCATTGCGGTCAAAATCGCGTGAGGGATGACGCACGGCGCTTGGCAGAGAGCTTTGTCCCGAATCACTCTGTAGACAGGGCTTAGCCACCGCCCCCCCTGAAATCCTTCAGCCACAACGAGGACAACGATTTGACAGTGCCACTGCCTAGCGAGAACATGGCTGTCAAACTGCGTTACGGGTGATCGGACTCCCAATGCTAGCCAAGTGTGCGCAACTGGCTCTTGCTCTGAGGGTTTGGTAAGGCTGCAGTCCCAAAGACCCCCAATCGCGCCATGTGTTAAGGCTTATGACGGATCAAAAAAGTCGAAGAGTGCTGATTGACACTGGAGTGCTGCTTGCTCATCCAGACATCATTTCGAGAATTCGCGACAAGCACAATCTGCCAGTGCTGCTCGCTGAAGCGATCACCGTTTTGAATGATCAAAGGGCCCAGCCTACCGAGCAGGGTAAAAACGCTGAGCGCGTACTTAAACAGATCGAGGGTGGTCGAGCACAAGAGGTTAAGCAGTTCCCTGCCGGCGCTCCCCTTCAGCAAGGTGATCTGCTTGCTGAGTTCAAGTTTGACGGTGCGCCGGCCCTCATTTTCAAGCGACAGCGATTCAGCGCTCAGACTGCCGGTACTCGATTAGTCGAGGTTGCCAGTCAATATGGCATGACCATCGTGACCTGCGACGATCATCTGATGAGCCAAGCAAAAACCAATGGCGTTTCCTGTCATAAGTGGCCACCCAGAAACCAACCTGCGTCTACAGCTAAAGTCGAAGCACCAAAACCTGTGCTCGCTCCCCTAGCACCGTTTACGGTACATAAAACCCCCATAAGCGCTTCAGATATACCTCTAATCGCTAAGGTGCTTCCTCGCACAGGCGACACCGTCGTGACACCGGCTGGAAAACGGGTAAGTTTAGGTATCAAGATAAGCCAAGGGGGTGAAGGCGTCATTTATGAAACTGACACGCCCTCCTTGGTTTGCAAAATCTACCACACGGAAAAGCTGACCTCGCTCAAACGCAGCAAGATTGAGCTGATGGTGACCCGTAAGATCAGCCGCGACGGCATCTGCTGGCCCACGGATTGCGTTCTCAACCAGCATTCTGAGTTTGTCGGATACCTCATGCCCAAGGCGCAAGGAAAGACGATGTTTGCAGCGATGTTCGTCAAACCGGTGCTGCTGAAAACATTCCCCTCATGGGGCCGCATTGACCTTCTCAATGTTTGCCTAGCGTTCTTAGAGCACATCCGTTTTCTTCATAAATTGAATATCTTGGTAGGTGACATTAATGCCCAGAACCTACTCGTTACTCAAGACAGCACCAAGCTGTGGATGGTTGATACCGACAGTTTCCAGATTGAGGGATTTCCATGCCCTGTAGGTACTGTCAATTTTACTGCGCCTGAAATCCAGGGCGTTAACTACGGAACGTTCATGCGCACCAAGGAGCATGAGCTCTTCGCTGTGGCAACGATGCTGTTCATGATTTTGTTTCCTGGTAAACCTCCCTATTCTCAGCAAGGCGGAGGGTCGCCGTCGGAAAATATCAGAGCGAAGAAATTTCCATACCGGGACTTTGATGACCAGGAAAACTCCTCTGGCGAAAACACTCCGCAAGGATCGTGGGAAACGATTTGGAATCACCTGAAAAAGGATGTCCGTGTAGCATTCCATCGTACCTTCCGCGACGACGACCGAATTTCGATTGATGACTGGGTTGGTTTGTTAAGTCGTTATCGATTTTCCGTGGAGAAAAAATACCTAGGAAACGAAATCTTCCCAACATCATATTTTTTTATTAGAGATCCGATAAGGGTCGCTTGCGGAAAATGCAACACGACAATCACTGCGTCGAAGAAATATGCCGAGAACCAGGCGAAACGAGGCCGCAAGGTTTGGTGTCAGGACTGCCATAGAAAGCACAGACTCAAGCGCATGGCCGAAGAGAGTTATAAGGAAGGTCAACAGGCTGAAAGAAACAACCAAGGACGACCCGCCCCAATCCTTCCAAGTGCACAGCCGTTAATCGCGCCCCGCGCAGTCCCTGCCCCACCAGCAGCCAAACCACAGTTGTCTCGCCAAGCTCAGCCCGTACAGGCTCGTACCGTACAGACACCACAGCCACGGCAAACACAGCCACAGGGCCAGGCCCAGCAACGTACGCCCCTGAGTCCTCGTCCACACTCAACTGTCCCACCCCACGGCCAGATTAGTTCCACACCCCGGTCGCAACCATACAACCGCAAGCGAAAGTCCAAAGTAGCTGAACTCTTCAACATGCTCTGGCGCGCATTCTTCAAATAACTCTCGATGATTAGAAACGTAGGAGATCGCACATGCAGGAAGAATACATTCTCAGTCAAGAAGACTTGGTAGATAACCCAACTGCCAGGGTTCCCATTTGCCTCGTTCTTGATGTCAGCGGCTCCATGGCTGGAGAACCGATTCGAGAACTACAGGCTGGGGTAAACATGTTCTACCAAGCGATCCGTGAGGACGAAGTAGCGCAGTATGCCGCTGAAATCAGCATCGTTACCTTTGGCAGTGAGGCAAAAAGAACAGTCGACTTCATGGCGATCGAGCGCCAAGACGTACCCGCCCTAATAGCCGAGGGCACCACCTCCATGGGGCAAGGTGTAAATCTTGCGCTCGATCTGCTCGAAGTACGTAAAGGCGACTATCAACGAGCAGGGGTTGATTACTATCAGCCTTGGATGGTTGTGATGACCGATGGCGAGCCTACCGACGACATCACCCGCGCTAGCGAGCGTATTCGTGAAATGTGCGAAAGCAAGAAGCTGACAGTCTTTCCAATTGCGATTGGTACCGCTGCCAACCTCGATATCCTTGGAATGCTCTCGCCTGGCCGCCCTCCTCTGCGTTTGAAGGGCCTTAACTTCAAAGAGTTTTTTCTCTGGCTGAGCCGCAGCGTATCTCGCGTATCGCAATCCACGCCTGGTGAAACCGTAATACTGGACAAGGCTGGTATCGATGCTTGGGGTCAGGTCTAAGACATGAGTGATGCGGATCGCCGCTACTCCTACCGAGCTTCGTGCGGGCAGATCACCGGGCGGGCGCACCTGAAAAGTGATATGCCATGCCAGGATTATGCTGCGGCCCGCATAGAGCGTGACATTGCATGCATCGCCTTGGCCGATGGTGCTGGCTCGCGAGCGTACTCAGCCGATGGAGCTCGCGTAGTCGTCAGAGCAGTTTCACGCGCGCTGGTTGATGGGTTCGAAGAGATTTGGGCGCTTTCCGAGGTGAAGCCTTCTCAAGCGTCTGAGAGGCTCCTCGCTCACTGCAAAGTAGCGCTGGAGAGTCAGGCCATAAAAATGCAGTGCGAAGTTCCTGACTTGGCCTGCACCCTGCTGTTCGTTGCCCACTCCAAAGGCCGGTACCTTGCAGGCCACGTGGGTGATGGATGCATTGTTCAGCAGCGAACTGATGGCGAGATTGTCGTCCTATCGCACCCAGATAATGGCGAGTACGCCAATACGACATTCTTCATGACGGACTCGACCGTACATAGCCACTTTCGGCTGTATCGTGGAGAAAGCGGAGCAGACTCAGGCTTTGTGATCATGAGCGACGGTACAGCAGAGAGCTTGTATCGACGATTTGATAAATTACCCGCAACATCGGCGGTACGGAAAATTATCGCTTGGTGCAGCACCGCGACTCCTAAAGCTATGAGAGACGTCTTGGCCGGCAACTTGGAAAAAACTTTTGCTGTCAAATCAGCAGACGATTGTTCGATTGGAGTCCTGGCGCTCACTCCAGATGGCACTAAGTAAAGATGGCCGCTGCAGTTTAGGCATAGACTGCACATCCCGTGGTGCCGGAATAGCCCACATGGGGCACCCTGCGACCAAGTAGCTTTCAGGGCATGTTGGCGCTGAAAAGATTTTGACCCAAGTTGCTGATTTTGACTGACCTATATGCGGCATTTGAAATTCCGCGCGAAGACTTGGTTCACTGAATATTTGGGTAGGCCAATGAATTCCGGCAGCCTGGGTCAAAATCGCATCAGCGGCAACATTGTAGTGGTCAACTGCCCAGAGCCGATTCTCGAATAATGAGTGTGGCGTTAGCTTTCTCCCCTCATGGTGAGAGGCCGCTTCGTGTCGATCCGTTGAAAACAGTCGATTTTCTCACACTGCGAGAATACTAATGGATGAAAAAGCCTCTTAGTACGTTACCACGTAAAATCCGAGGCCGATGCCTCTGCGCGGGTTCTAGATTCGAGCTCAGACGCGCGCTTTTCTGCCGTGAAAACCACGCCTGACTTTTCCAACAGGATAGGTCGAGAGGGGACTCACCAACCACCGCAGGCGGTGGAAAAGGCAAAAATCGGCAAGAAGGCATGCATTACGTCTGCCTGCAAAACCAAGCACGAATCAGGGCGTTGACTTTTGGCGCGCTCATTAGGCAATCTGAAGCCCTATGGAAACGATTATTCAAGTAACCTTAGTGAGATAGGTAATGTATTTCGCTGGAAGAAATTACACAAATAGAGAGTGCACGATACCTTGGGCAGCTATCGCCCCAAATATTCTCATAGACAAAAATGCTCCAGACTACCCTTTTTTAAACGGTACAGGCTTTTTTTGCAGGCTTGCAGACGGCGTTCGATATTACTATGTCACTGCTCTTCATTGTTTAGAGCAAGGCGGCTACAGCGGAGAGATAGAAGACTTTCCTCTGCTAAAGGTAGCTTATGAGACCAGCCTAAAGTCTCCTATAGTCAGTGAAGACGTGAGATTTGAAGGCTTTATAAATGTCGCACACGGAGACAAAAACAAACCTGGGGCGCATGAAGACGCTCTGGTTTATATGGTTGAGGCAGATTTAACATTAAAACAGGAGGAGACTCTAAGGCGTAGAGCTTTAGTCATAAATAATCCACAGTGGTACAAATCATTTTTTGAGAAAATCAGCCTCAGAACAAAACTTCGTGTTATAGGCTATCCGAAAGACTCTACAACAGAGGCTGAAATCTTGGATGGCAAAGCACGGACTCAACGCCGTTTCCTCTGGGGGTACTATTCCAATGACGCGCACTATTTAGATCGCAAGGCGCTTGATAAACTTAACTGGAAGGGAACAGATCTTATTGGCTTCAGCGGGGCTCCAGTTCTCACCCAAGAATACAGATTGTTAGGTATTCAATCCATCCCTGTTGGTATTGTACTGACTGGGAACTCGCGACGACTGGAATTTTTGGACATGGGCCGTATCGCGGATATGATATTGCACTTGGAGCGTTATGGTCTCGATTCTAAAGTGCCTTTCCGGTACAGCTACTAAATTTTGCTTCAACGTCATAGTAGCATTCAGGAAATATTTTATTCAGTGTCGCGCTTTCCTCCAATACGGCTCCTGCGAAAGTACACTCTTCAGCGTTTAGTCTTCAAGTGAGCAAAGGCACGTGTTGAAGTCGGTGGCGACCCCTACCAACAGTAATCACTCCATTACTCCGTTACAGGGAGTTTCTTCGACCGCGAGTTGCCCACCCCTAGCGGCTGCTTCGAGTCGACTCCTGCCGGTCAAGGACTGCGTTTGGGTAGGCGAGAGAGGAGATACGGTATGCAAGCACGGCTGACTTACAGCCAGCCGTTATCGGGGTGGGAAGGGAGAATTCAGAGTGGTTGAGTAAAACCTCAAGCTCCCACGCTACGATCTCACTCTGTAATACATCCAAGAGGAACAGAGTTCACCGAGCCCTTGCTATCTCTTCGATCTGAAGCACCGTAAGCGATCCACCAACCACACCTACCATCAGATGCGGCTTCCGTTTATCTTGGCATTTCCGGTGAGCAGTTCCACGGCAGCAACGCCTCATAGTCGGCCACCGACTGCGCAAGTGGCAACCTCTCCAGTACGTGGCGCAGCCACGTATAGGGCTCCTGGCCGTTGACCTTGGCGGTCTCGACCAAGCTATAGATCTGTGCACTGGCGGTGGCGCCTTTAGGCGTGTCGCTGAACAGCCAGGCTTTGCGCCCAATAACAAACGGCTTTATTGCGCGCTCTGCCGGGTTGTTGTCGATCGGTAAAAAGCCGGCTTCCACGTAACGCTTCAGCCGACTCCAGTTATTCGCCAGATAACCAACTGCCTTGCCCAGCACGCTTTGCGGCGTCACGTGGGACTGAGTTTTATCCAGCCAGCTTTTCAACTGAGCCAAGATTGGCAGGCTTTTCTCCTGCCGACCGGTAAAGCGCTGTTCGTCGCTGCCGTCTTTCAATTCGCGCTCGATACCGTACAGCTTATTGATCATCGTCAGCGCGATATCGGCACGCCCGGTCTTGCCTTTAGGTTGCACTTTTTGTGCTTCGACAAATTTGCGCCGCGCATGGGCCATACACGCCAAGCGCTCCACGCCCGGTTGTAACGCCAGCGCGTTATAGCCCGCGTAATCATCAGTCATCACATAGCCGCGATAACTTTCCAGCAGCCGTAACGGTACGTCCTGCGCGCGGCTGGAAGTGTAGTCGAACAATACGACTTTATGATCTGGAGGCCCGCTGGCCTGTACCCACATCCAGGATTGGCTGGTCGGGTCTCGATCTGGTTCTTTCAGTACCTGAACGCGGGTTTCGTCACAGTGGATGACCGGGCTTTCCAGCAATCGATCACGCATCAGATTTAACAGCGGCTGCAAATGTTCGCCGCACTGGATAATCCAGCGGGCCAACGTTTGACGCGGGATTTCTATGCCATGTCGGCTTAGCACCGTTTCAAAACGATGCAGCGGCAAGCCGTCGACATACTTGGTGGTCAGCAGCATGGCCAACACGCTGGGGCTGGCCATGCTCTTTTCAATCAACTGCGCAGGCTTGCCGGCTGTGACCGGTGCCGACTCACAGCCACGACAGCCGTAGACTTTGCGGATGTGTTTGATCACCCGAATCTGCATCGGCACGATATCCAGTTGCTCGCTGGTTTCCTCGCTGACGACATGCTTGCGGCAACCGCAGGCACAGGTCAGTTCGTGTTCGGGCAGCTCGTGGATGACTTCAATGCGCGGCAGATCAGCCGACAGTGGCTTGCGCTTGCCACGGCGTGGCGCAGGAGCAACTACTTCCTCATCAGCATCGCCGACCGGGAGCATAGGCTCGCTTTCAGGTTCATTGAACAAGGCAAGTTGAGGGGTATTAGGCTCGACGGTTTGTTCGGACTTTCGACCAAAAATACGGTCACGCAGCAGCTTGATCTGCTCTTTGAGATCAACGATGTGAGTGGCGTAGGCGTCTTTAACTTCCTGTTCGCGCGAGCGTGCTTCGTAGCTCTCAAGCAGCATCTGTTTGAGCAATACGGGATCGTCAGGAAGGTTGTCGGGCAATGGTCGCATGCCCTGGATTATACCCGTCAGGCAACAAACCTTGGAGTCAAAATCTTATGAGGACGGTTGCGCCACAGATCAAATCCATCCAGCAGCCAATTCAATTCCTGAACCGTCAGCACAATGGCTTCGTCGACATCATCTGGCGAGATTTTGAAACGCTCGGACTCGAGACGCTTGAGCCAAAGGCAGAAGCCGTTACGCTCCCAATACAAAATCTTCACTCGATTCCGGGATTTGTTGAGAAAGACAAAGAGCACCGGATCAAAGACCGCCACTTTAATATCCAACTCGACCAAAGCAGCTAAGCCATCGATGGATTTTCTGAAATCCACGGGTTTGGGATAGAGGTAGACTTTCTCGACTTTGGCGTCGGGTCGCATCATGGTGCTGGCTCCTGAAAGAAAACGGGAGCACAGCATCAGGCGTCAGCCAGTGGCTTGAAATGTGGGGTTCGTGGATCGGATACGAAGCACCAGATCCGCTACCTCGATCGAAAGCGCACGATACTCACCCGTGATCTGCTCCTGGCTCTTGTTTGCCAAGAAGAACAGCTTCTCTGCGGCCTGGGTCACCATTGCATGGAGCTGGTCGCCAGCCGGAATCTGATTCGCCTCAACCCAGCGCGCAATGGCACCTGCTGAGAGCCCAAAGAGCTCCTCCCGCCACCCAAGCTTATTAACGATATTGAGAACATTTCTCTGCGCATCGATGCGATTGTTAAACTCACGCTTCATTCGTGCTTTCCTCCAGGTGACCCAGCCACGCCCGGATCACTTCAACGGCGCTAACCACCGTAGCGATCTCCTGTTTAGAGATTAGAGTGCCATAGCCGCGAGACGACAACAACCGCGCTCTAACCAAAACCTTGTAAACATCATTAGACACTGGCAAGGCAGGCTCTATATTTAATGCAGAGTAACGAGAAAACTCAGCCCTCCCCGAATATATCGAGTAGCACATTGCAGCATTGCGCACGGCAAGAAATATACAGGAAACATTGAATACAGAATTCGTCTCTTCATTAACCAGTGCTGAGCTAGCGCCTTCAAAAAGCTCGGTGAACTTTGCCAGATCAGCTTTGATCTCGCTATAGCTCGCGGGCGCGCCGAGCTCTGCTAGGTAGTTCTTACCATCTGAGCTAAAGACTAGTTTAGACTCAAGGTGCAGGTGCCAGACAAAGGGATTACCCACATCCCAGAGGTCACGGAGCTTGTCATAGGTGTAAACTGAAAACTGTTGACTATCTACAGTCAGCTCGTCTTCATCCACGCACGCAAGCATATCGACATCAGACCCCAGATCGATCTCACCACGACACACCGACCCGAAAGCGTAAATATGCATCATCGCCTCCCGAACCGCTTGACCAATATGGCAGTCAAAAAAGCGAACCCAACCAGGCGAAGTGCCGCAATTCCAGAAGATAGAAGCGATGGTACCTCAGCAGGCAATGGCATCACACCCAAAAACATTGCAGGAGCGGTGTAGAGGCTGTGCAAGAACTCCGCAAACAGCCTCGGCTCTTTCATATAGTACATGTTTACAAAACCAACTACCAAGATCACCAAAATTATTGACCTCAGAAGTTTGGCGATGCTCTCACCATTGCCCCATATGAAGTCCAACACCTTAAAGTCAGCCCATTTCAAAAGCTGAGCAATACGGGCAAAGCCTGCATATTTTTCACGATAGTAAGAACTATCGCTGCTCCACGACTCTTTCAGGAAGACGTCAGTAGCCTCAAGCTCCAGTACAATCGCACGATTAACAGCTTTGGCATCACCCACTTGCTGATAATTCATTCTTAATGTTCGCGCAAACTTTAGCTTTATATTACTGCGTTCTGGGGCAGCCTTAAAAATATCGTCATCCACCTGAGTACGCTCGAATATGGCATAGTCAAAGTTTGAGCCAGGAAATGACGTTTGATTAAAATTGCAACCGACAAACTTGCAACCAATAAACGTACAGGAATCAAAAACGCAATGATTAAAGTAACAAGCATCAAAAATTGTCTGAAAAAATGAGACGTTTTTGAAAGTGATATTTTTTGCACTAACTCGCGTTAGCAGCTTACGATAAAAAGTTTTTTGATCGCCTTCGACTTTATAATCGGGCGCATTTATCCGCACGTCTGTCAGCGCTTCACGACCATCGTCTTCGAAGAACTGTGACTTGGTTTTTTCAACAACTGGAGCACTGTCGTTCACTGCCACGTCGCCGGACGAAGAGCAGTTCTCATCGGCGGCGTGTTTGTCTCGTGCTGACGAGTTTCCAGCCTGGCCTTTGGGGCGCTGTTCAGCACTGTCCATTTCATTCGACGACATAAATCAGTCAATCCGTGGCTAATGAGCAAATACTAGGTAGTGAGCGTGAGTGAGGCATCGCCGCGTAGGCAACTTACCTCGTTTATGGTTTGCGCGCTGCGTGGCTGATGTCATGGCAGGGCAAAGCTACTGCCCTACTCTGAGGCCCAAACAGCTACCTACCTGTCAACGCCAACTAAAAAGTGACCCCCTTCCGTGCTAAATCGCCAACTTAGTTTTGACCCCCCTCGGGTTCATATTTTCGAGCCGGTTCGGCCCGAGAAGATTTGGTTCCTGCTTTGCGCTTGTCCTTGAGTCGATAGCTTTCACCTGTCATCTGCACGATATGGGCATGATGTAACAGCCTGTCCAGCATGGCCGCTGTCAGTGTTTGATCATCCGCAAAGGTTCCGGCCCACTGGGTAAACGGCAAGTTACTCGTGAGGATCAGGCTGCCTTGCTCGTAGCGCTTGGCGACAACATTGAAGAACAGGTTGGCTTCATCACGACCAAACGGCAGGTAGCCGATTTCATCGATGACCAACAACCCAGGGGCCATCACCACACGACTGAAGTATTCCTTGAGCCGTTCCTGGCGGTGCGCAGCGGTCAGTTGCAGCATCAAGTCAGCCGCCGTGACGAAGCGGGTTTTGATACCGGCCATCACTGCCCGGTAGGCCAGGGCGATAGCCAGGTGGCTCTTGCCTACACCACTAGGCCCCAGGAACACGATGTTCTCGGCACGTCCAACAAAACTCAGTGCTGCCAGCTCCTGGAGCTGTGCCCGGGGGACGCCGGTGGCAAACGCGAAGTCGTATTGCTCCAGCGTTTTCACAGCGGGCAGCGCGGCAGTTTTCAGCAGGGCCTGTCGAGAGCGTTCACTTCGGGCATCGGTCTCGGCAGCCAGCAGCTTTTCGAGGAAGTCGGCAAAGCTGTCTTCGCCGCTTGCTGCTTGTTGGGCCAGGTGCGGCCAGTCCACCCCGACGCGCTCAAGCTTTAGCCCCTTGCATAGTTCTGTCAGGCGAGCATGTTGAAGGTTCATGCTCTCACCTCCAGCAGTTGCTCATAAACCGACAGCGGATGCTGCAAGCTCTCGTACGGCAGGACCCGTCCCAGGCGTAGGCCTTGGGCGGGTTGTGGGCGCAGGCTCTGTGTTGGCAGTGGTAATAGTACCTGCTGCTCTTGGGCCAGACGTACCGCCGGTTGAACACCCGTCGTGCCGTGAATCCGCTGATGAGCGACTTCGTCGAGCCATTGGCCGATATGTGCGTTGGCCGTCACCACATCCAGCGTCAGACCCGCACTCTTGAGCGTAGCGGCCAACGGGGTAATGAAACTGCCCTTCAGATACCCGTTGAAGCGCTCAACCTTGCCCTTGGTCTGGGCACGGTAAGGGCGGCAGACCTTGGGAATAAAACCAAACTCATCGGCCAGCGCAGCCAATCGGGGATGCCAACGGTGCTGGCCCTCCCCAAAAGCATCTCGCTCGGTGATGATGGTTCCGGCGTTATCAAACAATGCCTGCTCGGGCACGCCGCCAAAGTAAGCGAACGCCTCCCGAAGCCCTGTCAGCCAGGCTTCGCTGTCCTCTCGCTCGGAGAAACGGACAAAGCTTGCTCGACTAAAACCAAGTGTCGCCACGAACGCCTTAAGCGGCTGACGGCCTCGTCGAATGGTGGTGAAGTCCACCTGTATCTGCTTGCCGGGCAGTGTCTCGAAACGTACCACCGGCTCTTCTGCCTTACGTTTGAAGGGGCGAATATAAGCCTTCAGACGACTGACGCCGCCGCTGTACCCCAATGCCGTGATCTCACGCAGCAGGACGGTCGCCGGAATCCAGTGTGGGCGCGCCGCCTCAATACGCTCGTGCAGGTAGTCCTTGAAGGGGTCGATTTTGCACGGACGTGCGGGTCTCACCTTGTCACTGGGTAGCGACCGGGCCTTTCGCAGGTACTTGCGCACGGTGTTACGCGAAATACCCAGCTCACGGGCGATGAATTTGATGCCATGGCCCTGACGGGCCAACACTTTAATTTCCACAGACTGCTCCTGGGTCAACATATTGGCAGCTCAAAGCCGCCAGTTTTACCCAGGGGGGTCAATTCTAGGTTGGCGTTAGGGGGTCATTTTTACAGTGGCGGTGACACCTACCAGCCCCGCGTACCGCCGCGACGCATTGGAGCGTGATTTTATCTGCTCACGGGCTGCAGGGATAGGATTGTTGACTGGGTTTTAGCCAATATTGAAAAAGGGTCTGTTGAGTCGGATGTCGTACCTGGCCGGAGATTTGCCCTAGATCGGTGTGCGTTATTGCAAGGCAGTTGGTGTGGAGAAGCTGAAATAGCGCTGGGAGATGAGGCTGAGGAAAGGGGCCGCTGCGATCAAGGTAGAATGGAGGGCGCTGTGATATACCGTTTATCGGGATAATCGATGGCTACGTGCAAGTCAAAGTCAAAGTCAAAGTCAAAGTCAAAGTCATCGCTGACAGGATTTGAAGGAGTAACTCTGTGCTCGAAATATCGATGGGAGCCCCGTTTTTTTAATGGTTTCAAGGCAGGCTAAATCGCCGTCGAAATTGCCCGATTAGATAAAGTGACTAAGCTTGGCAGCTGATTTGATTCGCTTACTCTGATTTGAAAGGACGTAGCCAAAAGAAATGATCATCCAGTGCGCAGAATGTCGGCAATACGTCGAGGCAGAAGAGACCGGTGGATACTGGCGTGGATTTGAGGGCAAAGAACCCTCTTGCCGCTACACGCTGCTTTCATGCACGGCTTGCAGATCTCCCATACTGGTGCGACAAACAAATATCGGAAACATGGCAGAAGGCGATAAATGGGATACCCCATTCGTTGTCTTCCCCCAAACCGATGTGCGAGTTAACCCAAATGCCCCTAGGGATATTCGCGCTGCCTTTGAGGAAGCTTGCGCATGTTATCGGTCTCAAGCCTACACAGCATCCGCAATTATGTGTCGCAAGACCATTGAAGGAGTATGCACAGAGCATGGCGTTACGGAACGAAACCTCAGCCTTTCCTTGAAGAAGATGAAGGAGGCTGGTCTCATCGACGAGCGTCTGTTTGAGTGGTCTGATGCTCTGCGGATTGTTGGCAATGAAGCTGCCCATGGTGTGGGGGGTTCCATCGCCCAACCAGACGCGAGAGACACCATTGAATTCACGAACGCCATTCTCGACTACCTGTTCTCGTACCGGGATCGTTTTGAACAATTCAAGAAGCGGCGGGCAGGTGAAGCCTAATGCAAGGCAGTCAGAGTTGACGCATCAGCTCTCGCACCAGCCGCTCAAATTCCTCCACCGAGGAGGCCTTGGCGTCCAGAGGCCGAATGCGTATCAGCTTGGTGTTGGCTGCGCGGAAAATGGCGTCCTTCAACAGGTCATTCGCTTGCGCCTGGGGATCATCGTGGAAGCTGCTGTCCAGCTCAATAAAGTACTTCGGCACATAGCCACTGCCCACGTCGAACACGACGCTGTCGACTATTCCCCGGAAGAAGTATGACCGGGCCTTCTCCGACAACTGATCCTTGATGGCCTGATAATCCAAAACGCAGCTTAAGGCAACATTGGGGTATGGGTGGAACGTCGGGAAGACCCGCCGCACCGCCTCATAGAAATTCTCTTCCTGCTTGGACTTAAACAGGCGGATGGTCTTGGGCTCTCCCGGTGTCACTTCCGTTGCACGGACGGTCATATTCGTCCGTAGGCTCGCTGAGACCGCTTCCGGCTTGGCCCGAAGGAAAGACTGGATAATTTCTTTGGCCAGCGGGCGGTGCTGGTGCGTTTGAGCATAGTTGAGCAGGGCTGTGTGCTTGGTCTCTTGCATCAGCTTCAGTCGTTCATCAACGAAGCGATCCACAAAGCCCTGGCTGAAGCCATGCTGGTTCAGCTCAATAATCAGATTGGTGTATTCGAATTGCCTGGAGCGCTCAGCAGGTGGCAGTGGCTCAGCGAAAGTGAAGAATTCCGACTCAAAGAAGCCGGTCATTTGTGTCAAAAAGGGATCCTGCACCTTGGCTTTCTTCTTCTGATAGATGATTTTGCCAATCGCCTCCCAGTCCTTCTGCGCCAACAACGTAAACCATTGCTCTCTGTCTTCCATGGCTGCGCTCCACGCTTGATGCCGGACATCGAGCTAGGATATGTCCGGGGTCGAAGCGCGTGCAACATCAGCGAGAGCGAAGGTTCCGTGTAGGTACTGTGCTTGCAGCCTCGATCCCGTCTCGAACAACCTCAAATAGCCTTTAGCTACACTGCTGCGCACTCAATCTTGAAATTGTCGTTACGGAGAGCTCCGCGTATGCCCCTTGATCTATTTTCCCCTCAGGTCGCCACCGCCGCGCAGCATCCGATCTTCAAAATGATGTCTGAGGAAATCTATGGCCCTGAACGCGCAGTGCTATCTCAATGGGCCGAAGGCTTCGAAGATCGTGATAGGAAGTTCGTAAAGGAGCTTCAAACCACCTTTGAATCATCGTTTTGGGAGCTGTACCTGTTCGCAGCGCTGAAGGAATGGGGGCTGCCGACTGATCCTCGTCACCATGCGCCTGATTTTGTCGTCGAGGGTGAAGTCCCATTTTGCCTGGAAGCGACAATCGCAAATCCCCCGGCTGGCGGGCAGCCAGCTTACGGCTTCTCTATGGCCCATCCCCCTAAGGACTTCACCGACTTCAACATCGAGTCCACCTTGCGAATCTGCAACAGCTTCGATGCGAAAGTCAGAAAATACAGGAACAGCTACTCAAAACTGGGGCACGTTCAAGACAAGCCCTTCGTCATCGGTATCGCATCATTCGACAGGCCGCACGCGCATTTTGCAGCTGGGCGCCCGATCATGGCTGCGCTTTACGGGCTCTATCATGATGAAGCCGCGACTAGGCCGGGGGATACTCACGTTGCGTCTTACAACGTCACAGCAGCCCCAAAAAATGCCAAAACCAACATCGAAGTGGGATTATTTTGCGATGACACTTATGCGGACGTTTCCGCTGTCGTCTACAGCAGTCTCGCGACCTGGGGAAAATTGAGGGCGTTGGCTGACAATCCTGATGCACTCTCTGCGTACTGCACGCTTTACCCCAATCCGGGCAACCTGTTACCGATCATGCGTTCAGCGATGAAGAAGGACTACAGCGAGCACCTGATGGATGGGCTGTATGTGCTCCACAATCCCTTCGCTCGGCATCCCCTGCCATCGGGACTGCTGAGCCACCCTCGCCTGTGCGAAGTCAACGTCGCTGCGGACGGTGAGCTCATCATGACTGCCCCTGACGATTTCCTACTGCTGAGAATGATCAAAACAATGAAAGTGACTGACGTCCCCGAGCAGGAATGACCATGGCGAACGCCTCAAGGTTGCGCGATAGGTGCCCGTCACTCCTCAGCCCCTATAACCATCATGCTCAACTCTTGCAAACTTGGTTCAATTCTATAAATACCTACCGCGACGGAATCAATAAAACATCTGGATTTTTCAGGCGCTTGCAACTGTATGCTGCATGCCATACCAAGCTGAAACCATCCCAGGAAGCGGGAGTCCAACCGGAACACACACGAGCGTCTTGGGAGGGATAAATGAAGGTATTCATAAGCTCGGTGATTAAAGGATTCAAGGACTTCAGGGATGCTGCCAAGGACGCTGTGGAAACATTGGATATGAGACCGATCATGAGCGAGCATTTTGGAGCTCGCGCCTACTCCTCAGAGCATGCATGCCTGACAGAAGTTGATCAGTGCGACGTCTATATCCTAATTTTGGGGGCTAACTATGGCTATGAGTCTGAGCCGGGCCTCTCAGTTACCCAACAAGAATTCCGCCAGGCAGTTAGCAAGCGAAAACCAATCTTGGTATTCGTTCAGCAGACCGATTTTGATGAGAAGCAGGCAGTGTTTGTCGACGAGGTTTCTGACTATAAGCAGGGGTACTTCCGAGCCTCATTTTCAGAGCCTCAGGAGCTGCTGAGAGCGATAATCCAAGGCCTCAGCAGAATGGAGAAATCCAAGAGTTCGCTTTCCGAGAGAGCGTTCCACGAGCGTATCACAGAGGCATCCAGCTCTCGTTCGTACGGGACTCACTCTTACGCGCCGCGCTTTGAATTTGCGTTTCTGCCACAACCGACAGAACAACATGCTGTACACGTGGCGTCGCAACGGCGCGATGACGTTTTTCAAAACTTTCATAAGTTGGGCCTCGCGAAACTCAAGCAAGGTTATGAAGATTGGGATGACAAGGCGTTCACAGGCTTGAAGTCAGGGGATACAACTTGGCAGGTTTTCGACGACGGACTAGTCCTGATAGAAGCTGATGCGAGTGTGCCTGTGGAGGGTCGCTCAGTTGGCCTCTACTTCGTGTCTCCAAGCCATCTTTCTAAACTACTTTTGTCCTGCTTTGAGGTGGCCGCATTCGGCAGCGGCTGGTATCGCATCACGCTTAAAAACCTTGGTATGGCGAAGGTGGAAGAACCACCTGTAACTGCACCCACCAGCTACTCAATGCCAATGCAGCGAGAAAAAATGGTTAGTGAATCACACCTTTTTATTCCTGCGACGCGCGCCATGTCAGAGCAGTGGGTACAGGAGGCCATCGCAAGAATGGCGAGGAGTTTGACCTACTGATTACCTACGACCTGCGTTGGAGCGGATGAAGGGCTCTCTTGCTTTGCTGATAGCCAGAATCGCAAGCTCTCCCCTGCCGAGGTGCCGACATAGAATCTCGTCGCCCGCCTGCATACCCCTTCGAGAGCTCTGCTATCAGGTCATCACGAGAGGTGTGACTCATACACCGCAGTCGGTGCTTTTACCGCCCCCTCGTCTGGACGGCCACGCGGCTTGGGCAATGGACAGGATGGGACGCACATGGGGCGGATGCATTTATCTCGTGGCTTTGGCGCTCCGCGTGGAAGAGATTTTTTGTCACTGAGATGACTTAGGGCGAAGAGGCAAGGGGATGCTCGGAGGAGTTCGATGGGGCCAGGAGAATGCCCTAGGGTTTGACAAGATTCAGGGTTATTTCGGTGCAAATGGCAAAACGTGAAACTCATCGAAAATCAACAGCCCGACGCCTTCCAGTGCCGGGTCGTCCTGCAAGCAACGCGTAAGAATCCCCTCGGTGACCACTTCAATACGCGTCTTCGGGCCGACGCAGCTTTCCAGACGAATGCGATAACCCACAGTTTCGCCCACTTTCTCGCCCAGCTCACTGGCCAACCGTTCCGCCGCCGCACGCGCAGCAAGACGGCGCGGCTCCAGCATCAGAATGGTCTGCCCGGCCAGCCATGTTTCCTCAAGCAGCGCGAGCGGCACACGCGTGGTCTTGCCTGCACCGGGAGGGGCTTCGAGCACGGCTTCGTGGCGTGTGGTCAGGGCCTGGCGCAGGGCTGGCAGGACGGCATCGATGGGTAACGAAATCATGGGGGCTCCCGGAGAGATGCGGGGGAGTATACCGGCGCGGGAGTGCGGAATCAGGCGGCATGTTTTAGCTTGAGGGCGGTAGCCACTAACAACACGCTGCACAGCGCCATACAAATTGCGTTGGTGCCGCCCCAACCTACTGTGCTGAGCAATAGCGCGGGGCTGAACGCACCTATCGTTGCAAAAATGGCGATGGCTAGATCGTTTTTGCCCTGCATGTTCATGGCCTCAGGACTGTTTTGTAGCGTCTGTGCCAGCAGTGCGCCGCCTCCGACATAGGTCAGGTTCCAGCCCAGCCCCAGAATAATCAGCGAAAAGGTCATTACCCCGTAACTGCTTGACCCCATATTGACGGCCGCACAACCGATCAGCATGATCAGGCCCAAGCAGATTGTGGCTTTGGTCCCGAGTTTCTGAATGATCGCTCCGGTGAAAAAAGACGGCGCAAACATGGCAATCACATGCCACTGAATCGCAAGACGGACGTCCGAGAAATCCTGATGCATATGCTTCATGTGCATCGAAGCCTGAATCATCAGCAGGTTCATGACTCCGTAACCTACTGCGGCGACCGACAGGGCGATCATGACCGTTGAAGTGGTCGGATTATGGCGTGCGTTGGCAGGCTTTTCGTTTGCGCTGAAAGTTGCGGGTTTCACCGAGTCGTCAGGCAGCAAAGCAGCGATTAACAGCGATAGCGCCGCCAGGCCGATGAACGATGCATAGCACATCGAAAATAAGGAATAGCCGTGCAAGTCCCGGAGCAACTCTGTAAGTGTTGGCCCGACGACGGCAGCGATGACTCCGCCGGCGACGACCAGCGAGATCGCTTTGGGCTTTAACGTTTGATCCAGATTGTCGGTTGCAGCAAATCGGTTGAAGTTGGCAAACGCAATATAACCCCCCAACGCTGCATGGCTGAAAACCAGCAGTGGGAAATGCTGATATTCAACGGCCCAAAAGCCGCTCAGGCCAGATATCACCAGCGGGATGGCGCCAAGCATGAAAGCATTTTTTCGGCCGATGCGGCTCATCATTCTTGAGACAGGATAGGTAGCCAGCATCAGGAATAAAAACTGAAACCCGTACGGAACGGTCGAGAATCTGGCTTCGGGTGCGAGCGTGGCACCGACAATAGCGGCCATTGTCACTGACATCACCGCAGTGGTCAGGTTGATGGATTGCGCAGCGAAATACAGGTAAGTGCGACGGGGAAGCGTGCTCGTCATGGGGCTTGCTCTGGGTGGGGAAAGAGCTGTGGTCTTTCAGGACAAAAACGTCGTTTCGATAGATGCCTCACCTGCTCTCGGCTTAGGCACCGACAGACGCATGTTCGCATCTGTCCGACGTCCATAGGCGCACACTCGACAAGCTTTTCGATTAACTGTTAGGGTGTTTTTTCTATCAGCCTGCCGAAGCCCCCATGAGCCTCAATGCCCTCTATAACTCACTGAAGCAGCGCCTTGAATCAGGCGAGTGGCTTGCCGGGCAACGCATGCCTTCAATCAGAAAACTGGCCTCGACGTCTGAGGCCAGCTATCACGATGCGGTGACGGCCTACGCGCGTCTGGTGAGTGAAGGATTGCTATCAGCTTCTCCAGGCCGAGGCTATTTTGTAAACAGCGGTGCATCGCAAGCGGTAAGCCCGCGCGAACCAGAGTGCATGAGTGCGGACCCGCTGTTCAGGCTTCTGCAAGCCGGGCCGCAATACACCAAACTGGGGGGTGGCTGGCTGCCACCGGCATGGCGAGATACGGAATTGCTGGCCAAGGCCATTCGGCGCACGGCGCGGCTGGAGCAGAGTTCGCTGGCCGAGTACGGTGACATCTCGGGGTATCTGCCCATGCGCAAACAGCTCTGTGTGCACATGAAGCGGCTGACCCGTATCGATATTCGCCCGAGTCAGGTGCTTAGCACTCTTGGGGCGACACAGGGCCTGGATCTGGTCGCACGATTGCTGATCAAGGCGGGCGATCATGTATTCGTGGACGAGCCAGGCAATGGAAACCTGATCAGGTTGATCCAGTTGGCAGGCGGGCACGTGGTCGGCGTGCGTCGGACTCAGGACGGGCCAGACATTGCCGAGATGGAAAGCTATCTGGCGAAGCACACCGTCAAAGCGTTCTTTTGCAATAGCACCTTTCACAACCCGACTGGCAGTAACATCAGCCCGCACAACGCCTTCAAGGTTTTGCGCCTTGCAGTAGAGCACGAGTTCTTTGTGGTCGAGGATGATGTCTATGGCGACTTCAGCCCTACTGTCCGCCAGACGTTTGCTGAACTGGACAATCTGGATCGGGTGATTTACATCGGCAGTTTTTCCAAATGCCTCTCCGCTTCGCTACGTGTTGGCTACATCGCCTGTTCGCAAGAACTCATAGAACCGCTTACACGCCTGAAGCTGTTGACCTGCGTGGCAGTTCCAGCGTTTTGCGAACGGTTCGTCAATACCATTCTGGCAGACGGTACTTACGCACGGCATATGCAGGATGTGCAGCAAAGGCTTATCAGCCAGCAAGTACAGACTCAGCGTTCATTGCTCGCACGGGGCTGGAAGTTTGATATAGCGCCGCAAGGCGGCATGTTCATCTGGGCCTATCACCCGGACATCACTGACCTGCAGCCCTTCATGACAAAACTTGAACAGCACAGGATCCTGCTGATGCCGGGCTCAGCGTTCTCGGTGACGCGCGATTACCAACGTTTTGCGCGAATAAACTGCACGCATTTTTCCGAGGCAGTGGAAGCGCACTTTTCGGTGTGATCGGCGAAGAGCAGCGTTTAGTTATCCTGACTGCTTACGCGCGGCACCCACCGCTCAACGGCACCGCCGTGAGCGTGGAGTCAGACCGGAACATCTACTCATGCCCTATTACCAGCCTCATTGATACGGCCGTTGTCGTATGCTTTGCGCAACTCCGGGTCGGACAAAATCTTGTACGCATTTGAAATGACTTTGAAGCGCTCGGCCGCCTCGGCCTCGTTGCCGCGGTTTTTATCAGGGTGGTTCTTCATCGCGGCATCTCTGTAAGCCTTTTTAACGGCGGATAAGTCTACCGACATGTCAGTGAGGCCCAAGTGCTCGTACAACGGCTTGACGGGCGGCTTGGCAGGTGCGGAATCGCCCACCCTGGCAGATGCGTCAGCAGCCGATGTGTTATTGGGCCGCGCCGTTGAAGGCCGTTCGCCGCCTGCGCTGGGTTCTGCTTTGGGCGGCGGAGGCGGCGCGCTGTTCGCTTGGGGGCGAGTGCGAGGTGGCGTTTCCGGGCGTGCTTGCTGTTGGGTGCCGTCAGGCCGGCCGGACGCAGGTCGTGGCTCTGCTTTGGGCGGCGGAGGCGGCGCGCTGTTCGCTTGGGGGCGAGTGCGAGGTGGCGTTTCCGGGCGTGCTTGCTGTTGGGCGCCGTCAGGCCGGCCGGACGCAGGTCGTGGCTCTGCCTTGGGCGGCGGTGGCGGCGTGCTGTTCGCCTGCGGGCGAGTGCGCGGCGGCGTTTCCGGGCGTGCTTGCTGCTGGGCGCCGTCAGGCCGGCCCGACGCAGGTCGTGGCTCTGCTTTCGGCGGCGGTGGCGGAGTGCTATTGGCCTGCGGTCGAGTACGAGGCGGCGTTTCCGGGCGCGCCTGCTGTTGGGCGCCGTCAGGCCGGCCCGACGCAGGTCGTGGCTCTGCTTTCGGCGGCGGTGGCGGGGCGCTGTTGGCTTGTGGGCGAGTGCCGGGAGGCGTTTGCGGGCGCGCTTGCTGTTGGGCGCCGTAAGGTCTCCAGAATGGTTCTGGCATGGGTCGTCGCACGCGATCACCGTTCGACTGGCGAATCTTGTTGAAAACCTGGTCAGTGAGGTCGTTCATCAACTTGTTCAGTTTCAAGTTGCTGGAGAAATAGGCATGGCGCGCATTTGTGGCCTCACTGTTGTCCTTGCCAGGCTCAGGCTTGGCCATTGCATCCGCCAGCTTCTTGCCCAGAGAGAACAACATCTTGCCCTTGCTGTCGCTGACGCCCAGAAAGCTCATCACGTTATGCATCGACTTGTCGCGCTCCCAGACAACGCTGGCCACGTCGAAGGCGGCTCGCGCCAGATTGAATCGGCCTCCCCCTTCGTGCGTCTCGACATTGTTCACCGGCTCCTTGCCGCTCAAGGCCTTCAGAATCATCGAGAGCCCTTTCTGCTGACGCTCGTTAAGCAGACCTTTCTGCTCCAGTAATGAGCTGGTGACCTGCAACGCGACTTTGCCAGCGATGTGGCTCGCGACGTTTATCGCGCGCTCCATCTTCGGCTTTGTCGAATCGCTGAGCGCTGCCCGCGCCAATGAAGACGCAATGTGGGTGAGGTTGATCATAGGCTTCCCCGGGAACTGATATCGCCTTGGTGGCAAGCAACGAGATCTGGTTCCACGGTCGAGTCAATATTCGATGCCGGGCTCAAGCGCTCCACGCTATACAGGTCTTGGAATGACTATCGTGCCAATGCTCTGCGTTGGCATGCAGTTCGTGACGCTCTGCGTCACAAATCTTCAGCCTGACCAGACAGCCAGGTAACCGAGGTTAAGGCCTGACTGGGGCCTTCATCTCATACGCCGTGAAATAGGCGTCAGGGCTTCAATGTGTGACGCAAAGCGTCACGAACTGCATTCCCACGCGGAGCGTAGGAACGATCATTGTCGTAGTCTGAGACACATTTTCCGGGGCTATAGAGACTCGTGTATCAAGACGCAGGGCTCACGGTGTACCGTTTCGGCCGTGCAGGCGGTAGCCGGGGCGTTCGCTCAGTCGTTCGTAATAGGCATTCACGGCCGGGAAGTCCGAATGGGTCAACGGGGTTTCAAACCAGCGATTCACTGAGAGGCCTATCGGAATGTCTGCCAGCGAAAACTCGCTGCCGCTGACGTACGCGCCCGTAGCATCGAGTTGTCGATCCAGGATCGCCATGTGCCTGGTCCATTGACGGCATCCGGCAGCCAGCGCGTCGGGGTCTTGATGGGCGGCGCATTGCCTGACCAGCGACATGAACGCATAACCCCAGGATTTGTTGAGGTCAGTGGCTTGCCAGTCGATCCATTGGTCCACTCGGGCTCGGGCTATCGCCTCTGCGGGGTAAAGATGCAGGGCGCTGTTGCGGTTCGCCAGGTACCTGATGATCGCGTTCGACTCCCACAGAACGAAGCCATCGTCCTCAATGACCGGAACCATCGCATTGGGATTCAGTGCCGTGAATTCAGGCGTGTTCGTTTCTCTGAAACCAGAGCCCCAGTCCTGTCGTTCAAACGGGATGTCCAACTCTGTGCAGGCCCAGAGCACTTTGCGCACATTGATTGATGAGGCTTTGCCCCGTATCTGTAGCATTCCATCTCCTTATGCTCGGGAGCGCATCACTCATCAGAAACGACGGGCATCAGCCCGCCTTGGCCGCCATTGCCGTGACTTCAACGCGCATGCCCTCAACCGCCAGCGATGCCACGCCCAAGGCTGCGCGCACTGGCCACGGTTTTTTGAAGAAGCGTTTGTACACTTCATTGAATGCCGCGCGATCTGCCATGTCGGTCAGGTAGATGGTCAGGTGCAGGACTCGATCCATCGAGCTGCCGGCCCGCTCCAATGCGTCTTTCAGAGCCCGCAGGGTGCATTCGCTTTGTTCGGTGATGCCGCCCAGTTCCAGGCTGCCGTCGGCGCGGGTCGGGATCTGGGTGCTGACCAGCAAGCCGTTGAAGTCGGCGACGTCGGAGGAGATAGAGTCCGCGTCAGGGTCGGGGGTGAAGGTGATGTCTGCGTTTGCCATGGGCTCTCTGCTTTGCCAGGGACGGAAAACGGCAAGCCTACGCGAGCGAAAGGTACGGGTCGAGCCGCAGGCTTTTTCGTAGAAAGTTGAAATGCGCGGCGTTGCTCTACAGAATCGCGCCCGGACCCGGCCACGCTGCCGGACGCTTGCGTTGAAAGGGGTTGCCGTTGAACGAACAGAGATTGTCCATGCGCCTTGAGCGTGTGGCGACGCACGTGCCCGCCGGTGCGCGACTGGCCGATATCGGCTCGGATCACGGCTACCTGCCGGTGGCGCTGCTGAACCGTGGCGCCGTCTCGGCGGCGGTGGCGGGCGAAGTAGCGTTGACGCCGTTCTACGCGGCCGAACGTACCGTGCGCGAGAACGATCTGGATCAGCAGATCAGCGTGCGTCTGGCCGATGGGTTGGCGGCGATAGAACCGACTGACAGGATCACTGCAATCAGTCTTTGCGGCATGGGCGGCGAGACAATCCGCGACATTCTTGAAAGCGGCAAGGCGCGGTTGAGTGGTCAGGAGCGGCTGATTCTGCAACCCAACGGTGGCGAGCAGCCATTGCGCGTGTGGCTGATGGAACATAACTACCGCATCCTTGACGAGGAAGTGCTGCGAGAGAACCGCTTCGACTACGAAATCATCGTCGCCGAGCGGACCGGCCCGATGATCTACACCGCCGAACAGCTGTATTTCGGCCCCATACAGATGCAGACGCGCAGCCCGGCTTTTTTGCTCAAGTGGCAGCGCCTGCTGGGCAAAAAACACAAGGCCCTGAGCAATTTCGCCCGCGCCCGGAAGGCTGTGCCTGAAGAGAAAATGCAGGACCTTGCGCAGCAGATCCGCTGGATTACCGCGTTGCTGAATTAAACAGCTGCTGGCCTGAAAATCGAACTCACGCCCCAACCAGCTCTCAAAACCGCATGATCAATGCCTGGCGTCAATCAGCCTGCGCATCCCACATCCTCATCAACGGGAGAAACACGACCATGCATTCAGACGCACTTTCCTGGGGCCACGGGCCTCGCCTGTTCGAAGTCTTCCTTGAGCCAACCTGCCCTTTTTCCGTGAAGGCGTTCTTCAAGCTTGATGATTTGCTGGCGCAGGCCGGGGAAGACAACGTCACGGTCAGAATCCGTCTGCAATCCCAGCCTTGGCATATGTTTTCCGGCGTTATCGTGCGCTGTATTCTGGCCGCGGCGACACTGGAAGGCGGCAAGGAAAGCGCCAAAGCGGTGATGACAGCGGTTGCATCGCACCGTGAGGAATTCGAGTTTGAACACCACGCGGGCGGGCCAAATCTCGATGCAACGCCCAACGACATCATCGCGCGCATCGAGCGTTACAGCGGCCTCGCGCTGGCTGAGGCGTTCGCCAATCCCGAACTTGAGCACGCCGTAAAGTGGCACACCAAATATGCCCGACAGAACGGCATACACGTCTCGCCGACCTTCATGATCAACGGCCTCGTGCAGCCCGGCATGAGCAGTGGCGATCCGGTGTCGAAGTGGGTGTCGGATATCGGCTGATGAACGTTTAAGGCCGTCCTTCCATCCTCGCGTTTATCCACTCGTGGCTGCGCGCAAGTACCTTGCGCGCCAAGGCAGTCGGGAAGTGGATGAACCCATGTGGAGACTCGGGCAGAAGATGCATTTCAACGTCTGCCGAGTTTTTCCATCGCTCGGCCATTTCCAGCGTGTCGTCCAGCAGCGGGTCGAGTTCGCCGACAAACATCAGGGCGGGCGGCAGATCCGTGAGGTCGCCATACAAGGGCGATAACGGCGGCTCGCGGCGCTTCTCGTCGGTTCTGTCCGGGGCGAGCAAGCGCATTGCGCCGACCATGCCCGGGCCGTCGAGCACCAGCGTTTCCGGGCCTGCGGTACGAACGCTTTTTGTCCCGGTCAGGTCGTACACGCCGTAATACAGAACCGTGCCGACTACGCGCTTGAGCAAGTCGGGCCTGGCTTTCAATTTGAGCAAAGTGGCTGCGGCAAGATGCCCGCCCGCGGACTCACCGACGACAATAACCGGCAGGCCGGCAAACTCCTTACAGTCGCTACCCAGCAGCCAGCATGCGGCAGAAAAGCAGTCATCCATCAGCCCTTCGACGGGGGTCGATAAAGCCAATCTGTAATCAACGGACACGACCGCCACGTTGCACGCGTTAACGATACCGATATTGAGGTCATCGTTCATCTGGGCGTTGCCGATCACCCAACCGCCGCCGTGAATATCAAACACCACGCCTTTGGGTTTGCCTTTGGGCCTTATGATTCGCACTGAAACAGGGACGTTACCGGTGCTGACGATGGTTGTTTCAATCCGCAGGTCATGTTTGACCGGTTTCAACGCGCGACCAATCTGAGCCGCCCGCAGCAGCGCCTGAATCAAGCGGGGCGTGAGGCGATTGCGAACCTGGAAACGCGGCAGCCGGGCGAGGGTTTTGTTAAACCGTCGGACTTCTACCAACTCCTGCTCACTGGAAGGCCAACGTTTTTTGATGTCCAATTTCTGCTCTCTAATCAGGCTGACGTATGCAAAAGCGAGCACGCTGCTCGCTTTTGCTTATACCTGAGAGGCTATCAATCGTAGAACGGTTCAACGGACGCACGGCTGCCCACAAAAAAACTGTCCGCGACCAGCCTGAGTGGTTGCACGTCCAGATCGCTGGCGTTGCTATTGATCAGCTGTTGAAAGTGTTTATACACCGCTGCATATTCGCCCTCCTCCGACACTGCCTGACGCACGCCATCGATGCTCAACAGTGCGCCGCCGTTGTCCAGTCGCAAAGTACCTTCGGCGCAGCGGATCTCGATACTCCAGAGTTCATCATGACCGTGATCGAAGTCGAACTCGGCGCGGATATCGAGTTGGCGCGTATCGGACATCTTGATAAAAGCAGCGATTGGCGACTGGCAGTTGCCGGGCACGCGCAGTTCGGCAGACTCGACGAACAGGGGCCGCGGCAGCAAATGGGTGACGATTGACAGGGCATTGATGCCTGGATCGAAAACACCCAGACCGCCAGGCTGCCAGATCCACGCCTGACCGGGGTGCCATTTGCGCACGTCTTCTTTCCAGTCAATCTGGACGCTTTGCAGGGTGCGGGTGGACAGCCAGTCACGCGCCGCCTGAATGCCGGGCGCATAACGCGAGTGCCAGGCAAACAAACCGCTGACGCCCTGCTCTGCAGTCTGCTGCACCAAGGCCATTGCTTCGCCCAATGTGGCGCAGGGTGGCTTTTCCACCAGCACATGCTTGCCTGCGGCTAGCGCCTGCTGCACCAGCGCAAATCGACCTTGCGGCGGCGTGCAGAACGCAATGGCGTCAACGTGCAGCCCGCTTTCGAGCAATTCGCCTAGAGACTTGAAGTTCTCGACGCCTGCGCACGGCTGCCCTTGCGTCGCCACGGCCACCAGTTGAAAGGCGGGGTTGGCGTGGATCGCCGGGACGTGCTGATCCTGGGCAATCTTGCCGTAGCCCACCAGCCCGAGACGAATCGATTGCATACATGACTCCTGATTTTTTGTAATTATCGTGGGCACAGTAAACCAGATGCATGGCATGGCCGGTAAGGGGGAGCCACCGCTTGCTGATTTCAGGCCTGCCTCATCGAGATGGCAGGCAATGCGTCGTGCTTACCGCTTTCTGCGTCCGCCAGCCTACTTTGTGAGTATAAATTGTTTCGAGATGTAAGTTTATGACCTGTGAAGAAATCACTCTCAAAAAGCGGAACAAATTTGGTATGGATGAGTAATCTTCATCAAAAATAGCTATGATCCAGCCAAGGCAAAACGCCATCATTGGTTATCGTTCTATATACCGAGGCAGTAACATGAGGCGATGCTACTCTGTCAAGATGCTACTAACTCTCTACGGAAACTGTTTTAATGACTGGTACTTTTTTAAAAACCTCTTTGTGCCGTGCAGCGGATGAAGTCGCGCGACACCATAATTTTGAACGATCAATAGAATCACACTACGCAACCTTACTGAAACATTACAACAAGCGGCCATTCTTCTACAAACGAGCATTGCAATTCAATCGCCTGCTAATTGCATTTAGCCTGCTGAGTCATTATTTCACCAGCACTACGCCACTGCTGTCCCAGGTTAGAGATTTTTGTGCTGAACGCAAACTGTGTTCTCATAACAGCATTCAGTCAATTTTCCTGTCATTGAGGGTTTTAGGGTTTATAGACGTAACGGCGCACGCCTTGGATGCACGCCTTCGCGTGTTCAAACCCACTGACAAAGCCTGCAAAGAAGTCAGGGCAATGATAGCGTCCGTCATTGACCCTCTGGCCGACATGGGCGCTGACAGCGATTCGGTTCATACGTTATCGACGCTGAATGACTATGATTTTCTGGCCATTTATTTCAGGGGCTTTTCAGAGTTACAGAAGAACAACGTGACCATTGATATCGTATTTCCAGAGTGCCACTGGCTGATAAAGAAAGAAGCCGGGCATATGCTGATTCTGGCTATTTACCTTGACGCTCGCAGCAGCGATATCGACGGATCAGGGTTTAAATCATCCTCGTATCTAACATTGGGAAAACAACTATCGGTGTCAAAAACACACGTGATGCGCCTGGTTCAGGAAGGTGTCGAGAGGGGATATTTTAAAGCGCACCCTAAAAACAATCTTGAGGTTCTGCCAGCTTTTGAAACGATGGTGAGACGATTCATGTCGCTCTCTTTCGCTGTAGGGCTGCATTGCATGAACCTGAATTAGATTAACATGTCCTGCATCAAGCGCTTTCCTGGAGAACGTAGATGGATAAAGATCTTAAACTCCGACCCCGAATTAAAAGGTTACTTTCACCCGCCGTCATGCAGGCTGAGTTGCTTGGCGGCGCAGCCTGGTTATGGGTGTTGATGCTTGGCCCTTCCGTAAAGATTAATCTATTCACCTGCTTTCTGACACTGAGCCTTGCCTGTATTTGCTGGATACAACACACCACGACCGTGTTTTGCATCTGGCGCTTGCTAGGCATTGCCTACATGCTTTTATTGGCCACAGGATTTTTCTACCTAATGGACGGCGATCCTGAGATAAATATATTTGCCCTGCCGCTGACCATAACGCTGGCGATCAGCAGCGCGTTGTTATTTGTTAAATTTTTAGACTACCTACTTTCGGCAGTTTTCGTCTGGCTCCTGACCTGGCTGTGTTGGCAAGAAGGCGTCTACGGAGAAATAGGGATTTACGTCTGGATTTTTTGTGTGGCCTCCGTGTGCATTGGCAGTGTGCTGAATATCTCATACATCAAAACCTTGCGAGCTGTGCTGTCACTTGAAAGCAAGTTCAGAGAGCTGGCAGAAACCGACTACCTCACGTCTATTCCAAATCGTCGCGCCTTCATGGAAAGCTTTGACAGCTTGATCAAGGGGGGAGAGTCTGGTTATCTAATCATGCTGGACATTGACAACTTCAAGCTGATCAATGACAGACACGGTCACGAAATAGGTGACAGAATATTGTGCTCCATGGCTGCATGCCTTAGAGCAACCAGCGGCAGCCATTGTGCCGGCAGAATTGGCGGGGAGGAGTTTGGAGTTTTGATCACGGGGGGCGATGAGCTGACTGCGTGTGACTACATATTAAGGCTGCTGGAGACGGTAAGAGCAAATTTCGATCCGCCCTATAACTACAGCTGTAGTGTGGGAATGGTCAGGTTTTCGGCGGCATCAACAATGTCTGAAGCACTGAGCATGGCGGACAAGAGCATGTACATTGCTAAAAGAAACGGCAAGGACTGCGCTTACTTTGAAGGTCAGGAAATTGTCTCTTTCCTTTTCGACGATTCAAAGCTTAAAGAAAAATACCCGACTGAAACGCTCTCTGAGAATACTTACCAAACTGATACTCAGTGATCTGCAGTTTTCACCCTGACCAACGAGCGGTAAACGATCAAAAAGCCACACAACTGCCGCATGGCCAGGCTGCCGTATTGCCGTGGCGTGAAACTGCAGCATCTGATCCTGCTCACTCACAACAGACCTGATTACCCAACGTCGGGCTTTATCTACTCAATCGAAACATAGCTCGGGCGTTATCATGTTTAATAATGATGTAAAAAGAAAGCTGCGTGAGCACACGGCAGAACTGCACGTGTTGCATCAACTGCTTGGCAGGATTGATCAAGACATGCTGACGGTTCAAGTGGACGGCAACTTCACGATTTCTGCCGCTAATCAAGGTTTTGCTAAAGCCTTGGGATATACGCCAGATCGCTTGTCGGGTTTTCCGCTATCCAGCATCGCTGCGTTTGACTCGAAAGGCATGCCATGGTTTCACGGCCTGAAAACAACGCTGCTCCGCTTTGAATCGATGACAAATGAATATCACTTCATCCGTGCAGACAACACCATCGCATGCTTGAAACTATTCTGGTTCCCGGTACAGGCCGAAAACGGCGGTTTGTCTCACATTCAATGCTATGGCCATGACGTCACCAAAAGTGCTGAGAGCGCTGCTGAAAACGAGGCATTGATTGACGCGCTTTTCAGATCGACGGCGGTGATCCAGTTTAATCTCGACGGCACGGTCATCACCGCCAATCAGCAGTTTTTACAGGCGATGGGCTACACCCTCGCGCAAGTGGCAAATCGTAGCCACCGGATGTTCTGTCATGCCGGCGATGCTGAGTCCCCCCAGTACACAGCGTTCTGGAAGAAGCTTAACCAAGGTGAATATGTCGAGGGGCGCTTCAGGCGGATGGACAGCCGAGGCAAGGAAATCTGGCTGCAAGCCACTTACAACCCCGTGCATGACAGCGCTGGTCGTCTTTACAAAGTCGTAAAGTTTGCCAGCGTGGTCACTCGTCAGGTGGCCAGAGAAACTGAAGTCAGAGAAGCAGCGGTGGTGGCCTACAACATTTCGCGACAAACCGATGTCAGCGCTGAACGCGGAGCGTCTGTGGTCCAGCAAACGGTGCACACCATGGACAATATTGCTCAACAAGTGCAATCAGCCACTAAAAGTATTGGCGCGCTCGGCAAACAATCTCTGTTGATCAGCTCAATCGTGCAGACCATCAGCAGCATAGCGTCACAAACCAATCTTTTAGCGCTCAATGCTGCCATCGAGGCGGCACGTGCTGGCGAGCATGGACTCGGCTTCGCGGTCGTGGCCGACGAAGTCCGGCAGCTTGCCAGTCACACCAGCAGCGCGACGGAGGAGATCGTCAACGTTGTGCTTCAAAACCGAAGACTGGCTGACCAGGCCACCGAAGAGATGACCAACAGTCAGGAACAGGTCGAACGAGGTTTTGCACTTGCCAGCCAGGCGGGTGAGGAAATTATCGAAATACAGAAAGGTGCCAAGGAAGTTGTAAACGCAGTAAGAAGGTTTGTTGAGGAGATTACGTAGGCAAACACCCCCACTCGGTTTATGTCATGGCGCAAGAGCCAAAGGTCACCCTGACGCGTCAAGCGAATTTAAAACCCCTCTACGTACTGGATTTTCAAATGCTTACGCAGCATGAAATGGAAGCAGTCGGTCAACTTGCCGGCGGCCTTGCGCATGATTTCAACCATCTGCTCGCAGGTATCTCTGGCTCGCTGGAATTGATGCACGTTCGAATTCGACAGGGTCGTTTAAGCGACGTTGATCGCTACATGACATCTGCTCAGCGTGCAGCCGAACAAGCCGCCGTATTGACGCATCGCCTGCTTGCGTTCTCACAACGGCAAATCCTTGATCCCAGACCTGTAGACGTCAACCGGCTTCTCAGTGACATGCATGAACGGATTCAACATACGCTGGGCCCGGATATTTCTTTTGAAATCATCAGGGCATCGAAGTTGTACGCGGTTCTGGTGGACTCTTCACAGCTTGAAAATGCGCTGCTGAATGTGTTCGCTAATGCTCGGGATGCAATGCCGGACGGCGGGCGTATAACAGTAAAAACGTCCAACACGTGGCTCGACGAAACCGCACGCGATGTGCAGGACCTCCCGGAGGGTCGGTATGTTTCGTTGTGCGTAACCGACAACGGGGTTGGCATGTCATCGGAAACGCTCAGCAAGGCGTTTGAACCTTTTTTTACGACTAAACCTATGGGTGGAGGGACGGGGTCGGGGCTTTGCATGATTTATGGTTTTGCCCGGCAATCAGGAGGCCACGCGGGTACGCAACATGCTTGAAGCAGAGAGCTGATCAGTATTCCCGGCATTGAAACCGGAAAGAGTTTGTCTCTAGACTAGGGTCATTACGCAGAGAGACTGTAAACCGGCAGCCGACATAAAAAGGGCACGTCCTTGAACAAGAAACAACGCGACGAGATCAGCAAGCTGCTCAGCTACGTTCTGCGCCACGCGCCTGAATCAATGGGTCTGACCCTGGACCGCGACGGCTGGTGCGAGGTCGATGAACTGGTCGGCAAGGCAAACGCGAACGGCCATAGTTTCGACCGTCAGGCGTTGGAAGAAGTGGTCGAGACCAACGAGAAAAAGCGCTTCACGCTGTCCGAAGATGGCCAGCGCATTCGTGCAGCGCAAGGCCACAGCACCGAGCAGGTTCAGGTGCAGCACATCGAAAAGGAACCGCCAGCCTGGCTCTACCACGGCACCGCCAGCCGCTTCATGGCATCCATCGAAACTCAGGGGCTGATCGCTGGCAGTCGGCATCATGTTCACCTGACAGAAGATCCCGAAACCGCACTGAGCGTTGGAAAACGTTACGGGCAACCGGTGTTGCTGGCCGTTGATGCGAAGGGGATGTTCGAGGCAGGGGTACAGTTTTTTCAGGCAGACAATGGGGTTTGGTTGGTGGAGGCGGTGCCAATTGAGTGGCTGACCAAAGTCGCAGATACCGTTTCGTAGATACGCCTGTGCAAGAGCAGACCGGTCGGCGCGTCGCTTGTGTGGGACCGGGCGACGCTTCGCTTGTCCGCGAAGGCTTTGGCAGGGGCGACAACCTTCCGCGAATGTACCGTTCTTTTCGCGGACAAGTCCGCTCCCACGGGAAACCCGCTCCACCTGAGGTCAAGCGTGGACAAGCGAAGCGTCGCCCGGTCCACTCCCGCCAGAAGCCAGAGAAATGGGCTTATATCTTCAGGACTTGTGTATAACGCTGAGCGCTTACCCGCGACACGAGCATCAACCGCAGAACCACCCCATCACTCAATAGTCTTAGCCTTGCAGCCATTGCCTTGTATAGTTGCCCTCTTCATCTCAGGAGCTTTCCATGCGCATTCCTTCTCGCTTGATCGGTGGCGTTCTGGTCGCCACGTTGCTGACCCAGATTTCTGCCTGCGGCAGTATTTTCTATCCGGACCGTCGGGGTCAGATTGATGGCAAGGTGGATCCGGCCATTGCGGCGCTGGATGCTTTCGCGCTGTTGTTCTATATCGTTCCCGGTGTGATCGCGTTTGCGGTGGACTTCGCGACAGGTGCGATTTATTACGGACCTGGCGAGCATGCGCAGATTGATCCGCAGAAGCTGCAAAAAGCCCTCAAGGCTGACGGCAGTGTCGACAACATCAAGCTGCAAGCCATTATCGAAACCGAGCTGGGCCGTTCCCTGCCATTGAACGACCCGCGTCTGATCCAACACAAAGGCAGCGTGGAGCAACTGGCGACACTGGGTCTGATCCCGGCAGCCTGACAAGAAGGAAGCGTCATGAGCACCACTGCCGAACATTCCCGCCTGCTGCGTCTGGCGACACGGGCTTCGCTGGCGGTTGCCGTGACGCTGATTCTGGCCAAGGGCGTGGCCTGGTGGCTGAGCGGTTCGGTCAGTCTGCTGGCCGGGCTGACGGACTCGTTGCTCGATGGCGCGGCCTCGTTTCTTAATCTGCTGGCGGTGCATTACGCGCTGCGCCCTGCCGACGATGATCATCGTTATGGTCACGGCAAGGCGGAAGCTCTGTCAGGCATGGCGCAGGCGCTGTTTATCACTGTCAGTGGCGTGCTTATTGCCGTTCAGGCAGTCGAGCGCATCCAGAACCCGGAGCCACTCGGCGCGCCGTTGTTGGGCATGGTGGTGATGGTGATTTCCATTGCGCTGACGCTCGCGCTGCTCAGCCTGCAATACCGGGTGATCAAGGCGACCGGCTCTGCAGCCATCCGTGCCGACTCGCTGCACTACCGCTCTGACCTGCTGCTCAACGCAAGTATTCTGGTGGCCCTGACCCTGGCGTATTTCGGCTGGCAACAGCTGGATGCCTATTTTGGCCTGGGCATCGCGCTGTACATACTCTGGAGCGCGCTGCAGATTGCCCGCGAAACCGTGTCAGTGTTGATGGACGAAGAGCTGCCGGCCGATGTCAGCACGCGCATGCTGGAACTGGCGCGCAGTGTGCCGGGCGTACTCGGGGCGCATGATCTGCGCACGCGGATTTCCGGTAATCACTGGTTTGTGCAATTGCACCTGGAACTGCCGGGAACGCTGACCCTGTCAGTGGCGCACGCACTCTGCGATCAGGCCGCCGACGCTATTCACGAGCAATTCCCGAAGGCCGAAGTGCTGGTGCACGCCGACCCTCAGGAAGTGGTCAGGCAGGCACACGCCTGACCCCTCTCAATTGACGCTGTAACCACGCCCCGCCAGGCACGCACCCATCGAACGACGGTAAAGGTCCACCACCTCAGGTTGCGGCTGCGAGGTGATATTGGCCGGATCGAAACCGCTCTGCTCCGCGGCCCAGCGGTAGCACTGGTAACGATCCAGCTCGACCTGCTGCTGGCTTTGACCGTTCTGCGGGTAGGCAACCGGATCGTAGCCATTGCCCTGCTGCTCTGCCGGGGCCTGATAAACCGCCTCGTTCTGCGGCGGGTTGACCACCACATAATCCTGACTGTCGGGCTGATACGCATAGTAAGTGCCCGCCGCCAGAAACAGCAGGCTGCTGCCGATCCACACTTCCTGCGAATAAGACGGCAGCCTGCTCACCCGAACGCCATAAGGCGGGGTTACCACGACATAGCGTGGGCCTTGCGGGCGATACCAGTAGCCTCCGGAATAAAAATAATCCTGCCCGCGATAAGGGATGCGCGAGTAACCGCCAGGCACTCGGTCTATCGCGTAGCCAGGCCGATATTGCGGGCCGGGACCCCAGCCGTTGCCGTGTCCATCCGGGCGACCTTCCCATCGATCATTGGGGCGGCCATTGCCGGCCTGCCAATTGCGATTGTTGCCGCGCGGAATGTCCTGATAGTAGCCCTGGCGTGGCTGCTGGGTTTGCCACGCCTCTCTGGGGCCACTCTGGATCGGCAGGTTGTCCTGGCTCTGGCGCAACTGCTGACGCTGCTGGTTTTGCTGCTGTTGAATCTGCCGCTGCTGGTCACGCTGTTGCTGATCGATCTGCTGTTGCTGCTGACGCTCCACATTGCGCTGCTGCAACTGTTGTTGCTGGATCTGCTGCTGTTGCTGGCGCTCGACCTGGCGCTGCTGATTCTGCTGTTGCTGAATCTGACGCTGCTGGTTGTCCTGCTGCTGATTGATCTGCTGTTGCTGCTCGCGCTCGACATTACGCAGCTGGTTTTGCTGCTGTTGTACCTGACGCTGCTGATTATTCTGCTCTTGAAAGCGCTGTTGTTGCTGCTGACGCTCCACATTGCGCTGCTGATTTTGCTGCTGCTGACGCTGCTGCCCATTGTCATTGGAGCCGCCGTAAAGCTGGTTTTGCCGCGATTCATCGCGTTCATCAGCCAGCGCCTGAGCACTGATGCCCAGACACAACAGACTTACACCCGCGAACTGCCAGATGCCAGATTTCATGCTTTCCTCACTAGAGCGCGGGTTGACGTAGTTAAGACTGCTTAAGCGTAGCGCCGTTCTGCGCACTTTATCAGCAGAGCGCATTATCGGCAGACAAAGAAAAGGGGACCAGAGCAGACTGTGTGAAAACACACTGATGAAGGCCCAAGCAAACGCCCCGACTTGTTCGGGGCGTTTTGTTTTGTATTGGCAGCAGACGAAAAAATGACCGCTCAGCCCATCAAAGCCATCAGATGGCGCACACCGAGCACTTTAATCGCTCGTTTCAGGTTATAAGCATTCACCGCCAAGGCCATTTCAGCTTTTGTCCCCTCCAGTTGTCGCAGCAAGAAACGGCCATTACCAAATAGCCATTGCTTGAGGTTGCCGAAGGGGTGCTCAACGATGGATCTTCGGTTGGCCATCATCTCAGGATGCGCCTGCATTCTTTGCTCCATCCGCTCGAAAGCCTCTTCATGGGCATGTCGTGAGACATAACGGCGCTGGGCTCGAGTGCATTGCGTTTTCAGCGCGCAGTTGGCGCAGTCATCGACCTCAGCCTGATAGATCCGATCACCTTTGTTGTGCTGTTTTAGCGTTAACCATTTGCCTGCCGGACACTGGAAACGATCGTGTCCGGCCTCATAGATAAAGTCTTTTCGCTCAAAGAGCTGCTCTTCCTGACTGCCAGGGTTTTTCGAACGATTGGGCGGTACATAGGCCGTAATCGAAGCATCCTCGCAGGCCTGAAACTGCTTGCCATTGGAGTAGCCGGCATCGGCAGTGACCGTCAGCTCATCTTGCTGTAACTCTGCTTTGGCGGCCTTGGCCATCGGCTCCAGTTGCTTTCGGTCATCGCCATCCTGGGTGACCTCATGATGCAAAATCAGGCAATGCTCGGCGTCCACGACGGTTTGCACGTTGTAGGCCACACGTGGCCCTTTGGCCGTGCGCATCATTCGGGCATCGCTTTCATGAGTGTTGAACTGCTCGATGCCCATCGAACGCATCAGTGCCTGGCAACTCTGATTATCCTGTTGTCGAGCCTCAAGCTGTGCCAGTGCTGCTTTGATTGCGCTGCGATCAATTGAATCTGTGGTTTCAGCCTTGTCGGCCTCATCCAGCTCGGCCAGATACTGAGCGATGCGCTTATCCAGTTTTTCTTCCTGGCGCTTGAGCTGCTTCAAATTCACATGACGCCGTGAGGAGGCGACCGCCTGAAACTTGCTGCCGTCGATGGCCACCAATTCACCGGCGATCAAGCCTGCTGTGCGACAAAATCGAACGAAAGCACGGCAGGTCGCGATGAAGGCGGGTTTATTGTTCTTGCGAAAGTCGGCGATGGTCTTGAAGTCGGGCTTGAGCCGGTTGATCAGCCACATCACTTCGATGTTGCGCTGACACTCGGCTTCAAGACGTCGCGATGAGCGAATCCGCTGAAAATAGCCGTAGAGGTAGAGTTTTAGCTGATCGGCGGGATCATAAGCAGGGCGCCCCGTGCTTTTTGGAATCGCTTTATCGAAGCCCAGTTGCACCAGATCGAGCTTGGCAACGTACAGGTCAATGACACGAACGAGGTGATCCTCGGGGATCAACTCTTCCAGCGAGACCGGGAATAGGCTGGTCTGGCTGCGGGACTCACCTTGGATGTAGGCCATAACGAAAAATGCTCTGTATCTTTCGATACGGAGCATTTTCTTTGAGCGCTGCGCAGATTGCTAGGTTTTCACACAGTCTGAGAGGGTCCCCTTGAGATGCTTCGTCCTGGCGCAACGCTTTTGACGTCGGCTCACCTCATGCCGTCTTCTGGACAGTATGTAGCCCGGGGGCCTGGCACACCCTGTTGGGTGGGAGGCCGCAACTGGCCTGATTTGGCGAGTCGCTGGACGCTGTGTCCGGGCAGTGATTCTGTTTAAAAGAATAGGCCTGAGGCAGTGGCAGGGGATTGCTAATATTGCCGATTAAAACATCACTTGCGCAATTTTTGACTTCAGATGAATAATCCAGCGCAATTCAACTCATAAAGGGGTGCATCGTGAGCAAGCTCGACAGATATGACCTGAGCATTTTGGCTGAACTGCAACGGGACGCACGTATTTCCAACCAGGAATTGGCCGAACGCATTGGTCTGTCACCTTCGCCGTGCTCGCGCCGGGTCAAGCAACTGGAAGACGACGGTTATATCGTGCGTCAGGTTGCCCTGCTTGATCGCAAGAAACTTGGCCTGAACCTGACCGCCTACGTGCTGATCGGCATGGACCGCCACACGCCGGAGCGCTTCGAGAACTTCGAGCAGCACATCCGTAACCTGCCTCAGGTGCTGGAATGCAGCCTGGTGACCGGCATGGACGCGGACTATCAGCTGAAAGTGGTGGTCCCTGACATGGATCACTATCAGAAATTGCTGCTGGGCCACCTGACGCGTATCGAAGGCGTGACCAGCGTCAAATCCAGCTTCGTGCTCAATCAGGTACTGGCCAGCACCGAAATGCCGCTGACTCACCTGCGCAGCTGACTGATACCTGCAATCACAGCTTTGCAGCGACTTCCCGGTATTGGCCCTGGTCCAGACCATCCAGCGTCCAGTCGCCAATCCTGACCCGCACCAGCCGCAAGGTGGGTAGCCCGACTGCGGCGGTCATGCGCCGTACCTGACGGTTGCGACCTTCCTTGATGACCAGCTCCAGCCAACTGGTCGGCACGCTCTTGCGAAAGCGCACCGGCGGGTTGCGCGGCCAGAGTTGCGGCTCATCAAGCTGCCGCGCCTCGGCGGGCAAGGTCGGACCGTCATTAAGCTGAACGCCGTTGCGCAACTGCTGCAACTGCTCTGGCGTCGGCTCACCCTCGACCTGCACCCAATACGTCTTGGCCAGCTTGTGTTTCGGGTCGGCAATCCGCGCCTGCAACTGGCCATCATTGGTCAGCAGCAACAAGCCTTCACTGTCACGGTCCAGCCGGCCAGCCGGGTAAATGCCGGGGATCTTGATGAAGTCCTTGAGCGTGGCCCGGCCTTCCTCGTCACTGAACTGGGTCAGCACATCAAAAGGCTTGTTGAACAGAATCAGCTTCGGCTCGGCCGGTGGCGCTTTGGCGACACGGCGGGCAGCGCCTGCCGGCTTAGACGCAGGACGACGGGAAACGGGGCGTTGGGTGCGAGGCATGGGAATTCGGCAATCGGAAAACAGAAAGGGCCACTTTAGTGGCCCTTGGTGCAAATACCAACCTGTTAACGAGCAGCCATCAACGGAACGGTGGCTCATCGAAGCTGCGCAGCTTGCGTGAGTGCAGCGAGTTCAGTTGGGTGCGCATCAGGTCCAGCGCGGCAATGCCGATCTTCAAGTGCTGACTGACCGCACGTTCGTAGAACGCATTGGCCGACCCCGGCAGCTTGATTTCACTGTGCAGCGGCTTGTCGGAGACGCAGAGCAGCGTGCCGTACGGCACACGCAGGCGATAACCCTGAGCGGCAATAGTGCCGCTTTCCATGTCCACCGCTACGGCGCGCGACAGGTTGATCAGCGGACGCTCCTGAGCCCAGCGCAGCTCCCAGTTGCGGTCGTCGTACGTCAGAACCGTGCCGGTGCGCAGACGCTTCTTGAGCTCTTCGCCACGCTCGCCGGTGATCTGCGCGGCAGACTCCTGCAAGGCCAGTTGCACTTCGGCCAGCGCTGGAATCGGGATATGCGGCGGCAGTACGCGGTCGAGAATCCCGTCGCGACGCATGTAAGCGTGCGCCAGAACGTAATCGCCGATGGTCTGCGACTGACGCAGGCCGCCACAGTGGCCGATCATCAGCCAGCAATGCGGACGCAGCACCGCCAGATGGTCGGTGATGTTCTTGGCGTTCGACGGGCCGACGCCGATGTTGACCAGCGTCACGCCGTGACCGTCTTCGGCAATCAGGTGATAAGCCGGCATCTGGTAACGGTGCCAGACCACGCTGGCGACAATCGCCTGGGCCTCGTCGACGCCCATGCTCTTGTCGACCACCACGTTGCCCGGCAAAACCATGCGCACGAAACGCGGGTCTTCGCGGAGTTTTTCCAGGCCATGCAAGATGAACTGGTCAACGTACCGGTGGTAGTTGGTCAACAGAATCCACGGCTGTACATGACGCCAGTCGCTGCCGGTGTAGTGCACCAGACGACGCAGCGAGAAATCCACTCGTGCGGCATCGAACAGCGCCAGTGGCAGCGGGTCAACGTTGGCCCAGTCATAAAGACCGTCGGCAATGCCGTCGGTGGCGGCCGACAGGTCGGTGCTCGGGAACACGCGGGCCAGCGCCGCAGCGGTCACGCCGGTGCCCGCCAGCTCATCGCCCTGCTCGACCACGTAAGGATAAGGAATGCTCTGCTCGCTCATGCCGACTTCGACCGTGACGGTAAAGTCGCTCATCAGCGGGACAAGCTGCTCCAGCAGATATTTTTTGAAGGCTTTGGGCTGCGTGACCGTGACGCTGTAAGTGCCGGGCAGCTGGACCTTGGCGTAGGCGCGGGTGGTCAGCGGCACTTCACCGTGGCATTTGTAGACTAGGCGCAGTTGCGGGTAGCTGAACTGCGCTCGCTCTTCGGCGGTGGGCTCGACGCGGTCTTTCAGGTAGCGCTTGAGCGCCTGGCTCAACGCGCTGGTGGCGCGCTCGTGCAGCTCGGCAAGCCGCTCGACGGCTTGCTCGGCGGTGTCTACGACAACAAAGGCTTGGGTCACGATTCATGTCCTGTCTGATCTTGCAGACGTGCATCGTAACGGGTTCGCGTGCTCATGCCACCTGCGGAGAAGGCTTGAACAGCAATGATTCGACATCAAGGCCTTGCAGCAGGGTGCCATAGTCGCCGAAAAACCGGCGCTTTTGCTGCTTAGCGGTGTCAGGAGCGGCTTACGTGCCCCCACTGAGCCTTGGCTTCGGGCGCCCGGCGTACTGCGCCCGGCACCGCCATCAGCATGGGAATGCTCAGTGTAAAACAACTGCCCTTGCCAGGCTCTGAACGATGACTGAGTTCGCCGCCCTGCAACTCGACCAGTTTCCGACAGATCGCCAGACCGATACCCAACCCGCCGTATTCGCGGGTCATGGAGCCATCGACCTGCAGGAAGTGCTGATACAGCAAAGCTTCGTCCAGATGGCTGAAACCAATCCCGCTGTCCATTACTTCGACGCGCAGGTACATGCGCTCCAGATCCTGCGGCTGCCCGCTGAAACGCACCTGCACCGCGCCCTTGCGCGTGAACTTGATCGCGTTGTCCACCAGGCATTCAAGGCACTGGTAGAGCTTGCCGGCATCGCCGCGAATGCCGGGCGGCAGCTTATCGTCCAGATCAAGCGTCAGTGTCAGGCCCTTGGATTGCGCTGCCCCGCTGAAGCGCTCACGCAACCTGTCAACCAGATCGACGGGCGCAAACGCGCTGCATTCGGCATACAGCACACCGGCCTGAAGCTCGGTGAGGGTCAAAATGCCGTTGATCATGCTCATCATGTCCCGCGCAGAACTGGCCGCCGTTTGCTGGTACATCTCGACTTCGTCGTCCATGTCGAGCGTCTGCATCACCTCCAGCGAGCCGATCACCCCGTTCATCGGCGTGCGCAATTCGTGGGTGAGCGTGGCAAGAAATTCGTCTTTGAGCCGGTTGCTGGTGGCCAGTTGCTGGTTCAGGCGTTCCAGATCCTTGCCGTAAGCCAGCAAGGTTTGTTCCTGTTGGTAACGGGCATGGTTGATGCGGTCCGCCAGCGCCATCGACAAGAACGCCATTTCCAGCAATGTGCCGATGTGCGAGGCGTACATGGTCAGGAAGGTGTTGGGCATGTAACCCATCAGCATCAGCCCGAAGACCAGCCCGCCAATCATGAAGACCGACCAGGCAAGCACAAAGTAGCGCCCCACCCGCTCACCTTTCACGACGGCGACGATGCCGGCCAGATAAATCGTCAAGGCGCCGGCCATCACCAGCTGCGTGGCAGCGCGCAACGCCGGCCCGTAGCTGAGGAACAAGGCGATGCACATCACCAGCACGGCAGCGCCAATGAGGGTCAACAGCGAACGATCGAGCCAGCGGCCCAGCCGCACAGTGCCCAGAAAGCTGCGTGTGAACTGACAGGCAAACAACGTGGCCAGCGCCATCAGGAACGGCGTTGAGGCGTTCGCCCACCAGGGGCTGTCAGGCCACAAGTACTCGATGGCGACCCCGTTGATCGACATCTGATACAGCCCGAAGGCGGCCACGTACAACAGGTAATAAAGGTAATCGGGCTCGCGCACGCTGAGGTAGATGAACAGGTTGTAGACCAGCATGCCGAGCAGCACGCCGTAGATCAGGCCAAACACATAGATCTTGGTGGGCTGCGCCTCTAAATAGGCGTGTGTGGACCAAAGGTTGAGCGGTGCCTGTACCGAACCTTCGCTGCTGATACGCACATACAGGGTGCGCGTCTGGCCTGGCGGCAGCTCCAGCTGAAAGAGGTAGTTATTCTGGGCGAATTGACGGCTGGCGAAAGGCAGCATGTCGCCGGTCTGCCAGGTCAGTGTCGGACGACCGTTGGCATCTGGCGCGTAAAAGTCGACCCGGTCCATCGGCGGATACGCCAGCTCCAGCAGCCAGTCGTTGTGAATATCGGCATCGGCGGGACGATACGAAAGCTCGACTTTCAGCCAGAACGCAGAGCGCGAATAGCCTGCATTGAAAGTGCCAGCGGGTGCGGGCCGAAAGGCTTGCGCCCCGGCTGGCGAACTGACGCTGTCGATGGTCGCTGTGCCGGTCGGGTCTTCAAAAACCTGAACGGCACGGCCCAGCGGCAGAAAACGAGTGTTCTCATCAAACTCGACCGCGTGACTCTGCAACGGCAGCCAGAAAGCCAGGATGATCAACAGATAGCGCATTGAAGCCCCAAGGTAGGTCGTCGCGTTCAATCCATCCGTTGATGACGACGTCCTGCAGATTTCTATCCTTGAAACAGGCTAATGATTCAAACAGACCATTGAACGTGGAAATGCACCAGCAGACATCGCTATAAAAACACCCGCAAACCGCCAACAACCGGCCTGCCACTGAAGCATAGTCGCTAATAGCGTAAAGACAGTATCGCGATAAAAATCAAAGCAATAGCTCTATATCGGTCATTTCAGAGCAAACGTGAGTAATTTTGCGCGTCGCCGGGCACGCGCAGAGTGCGGCTGGCAGACGCATGCAGAACTCATGCAGAACGTATGCAAAACACGTGCAAACCTTGGGCAGCACTTATGCAAACTACATGTGCAATAAAAAGCGGGTGCACCAGCGGTCCGTGAAAGGTTTAGTGATAAGCTCGCGCACCATGAATATCTATAGCTCCCGCCCCGTTGTCCTCTGCCTCTCCGGCCACGACCCTAGTGGCGGCGCCGGTATACAGGCCGATATCGAAGCCCTGCTCGCCCAAGGCTGCCATGCCGCTCCCGCCATTACTGCGCTCACCGTGCAAGACACCGTGAACGTCAGTGATTTTCGGGTGCTGGACCGTGAATGGGTCATGGCCCAGGCCAATGCCATCCTGAATGATTCGAGCGTGGCCGCAGTCAAACTGGGCATGCTGGGTTCACTGGAAATGGTCGACACCGTTGTTGAACTACTGCAGGCCAACCCACACGTGCCAGTGGTCTGCGACCCGGTGCTGCGTGCCGGCGGTGGTGGGCGCCTGGGCAAGGATGAAGTCGGCTATGCCATGCGCGAACAACTGCTGCCGCTGTCAACCATCGCCACACCCAATCTTCCGGAAGCGCGCATTCTGGCCGAATTGCCTGAAGGCACGGCAGATGAGTGCGCAGCTAAACTGCTGCCGTTTTGTCAGCACCTGCTGATCACGGGCGGGCATGGCGACGAACAGCAAATCCACAACCGCCTGTACACCCGCGGCGGCCAGACCCACACCTTCATCTGCGAGCGGTTGCCGGGCAGCTACCACGGTTCAGGCTGCACACTGGCCAGCACGCTGGCCGGGCGTCTTGCCCAGGGAGAAGAACTGGTCAGCGCCGTGAAGTCGGCACTCGATTACACCTGGCGCACACTGCGCGATGCCGAACAGCTGGGCCGGGGGCAATTTGTGCCTCGTCGCGTGCCGCTGGATTTTTGCTCGTAACGCACTGCCATGAGGCTCGATTCATGAAACTACGTGGCCTGTATGCCATCACCGACAGCCAGTTGCTGACCGGCAAATTTCTGTCTTATGTCGAGGCTGCGCTGGACGGCGGCGTGACGCTGCTGCAATACCGCGACAAAACCGGTGACGACTCCCGCCGTCTGCGCGAAGCGACCGAACTGCTCAAACTTTGCGAACGCTACAAGACGCGGCTGATTATCAACGACGACGCCGAGCTGGCGGCTCGTCTGGGGGTTGGTGTGCATTTGGGGCAGACCGACGGTTCTTTGCCGGATGCCCGCGCCCTGCTGGGGCACAAGGCGATCGTCGGTGCTACGTGCCACGGCCAGCTTGAGCTGGCGGAACAAGCCAAGGCTGACGGCGCGACCTACGTGGCGTTTGGCAGGTTCTTCAATTCGCAGACCAAGCCCGGCGCACCGGCCGTGCCGCTGGACCTGATCGCCCAGGTCCGCGCCAGGGTTCATTTGCCGATTGCGGTGATCGGCGGCATCACCCTGGAAAACGCCCCGCAACTGGTCGAGCACGGCGCTGACCTGCTGGCCGTGGTGCATGGCCTGTTCGGCGCCGAAACCCCACAGGAAGTCACCCGTCGGGCGAAAGCGTTTATGGCGTTGTTGTAGAGCGCAATCGCTGCCACAAAACTCGTGCTCCCATGCTCGGAGCATTGGCATGATGGTCATATGTGCGCGCTTCATTTGATATAGTGCGCGTTCCTGCGCCTGCTCTGGCTCATGCCACTCAATAAAGCAGCCCGGTATAAAGCTGCCCGCCTCGGCTGACCCCAGCGTAGACACGAATTCCCCGTTTCAAAGCAGAGACCCGATCATGTCCCGTTCCGAAACACTGTTCGCCAATGCCCAAAAACACATTCCCGGTGGCGTCAATTCGCCAGTTCGCGCGTTCAAGAGCGTGGGGGGGACGCCGCTGTTCTTCAAGCATGCTGCTGGCGCTTACGTGACTGACGAAGACGACAAACGCTACGTTGACTACGTCGGCTCCTGGGGCCCGATGATTCTGGGCCATAGCCACCCGGACGTGCTCGATGCCGTGCGCAATCAGCTGGAACACGGTCTGTCTTACGGTGCGCCAACCGCGATGGAAACCGAGATGGCCGATCTGGTCTGCGAGCTGGTGCCGTCCATGGAAATGGTGCGCATGGTCAGCTCGGGCACCGAAGCGACCATGAGCGCGATTCGTCTGGCCCGTGGCTTCACCGGCCGCGATAGCATCATCAAGTTCGAAGGCTGCTACCACGGCCACTCCGACAGCCTGCTGGTCAAGGCCGGCTCCGGCGCACTGACGCTGGGCGTGCCAAGCTCGCCGGGCGTACCAGCGGCCTTCGCCAAACATACCCTGACCGTACCCTTCAACGACCTGAACGCCGTGCGCGACCTGCTGGCCGAAGTGGGCCAGGAAGTGGCGTGCATCATCGTCGAGCCCGTTGCAGGCAACATGAACTGCGTACCGCCCGCGCCGGGCTATCTGCAAGGGCTGCGCGCCCTGTGCGACGAGCATGGCGTGGTGCTGATTTTCGACGAAGTGATGACCGGTTTTCGTGTGGCCCTCGGTGGTGCACAGGCTTACTACGATGTGAAGCCTGATCTGAGCACGTTCGGCAAGATCATCGGCGGCGGCATGCCGGTGGGCTGCTTTGGCGGCAAACGCGAAATAATGTCGCACATCGCGCCGCTCGGCCCGGTCTATCAAGCCGGCACCCTGTCGGGCAATCCTCTGGCGATGGCCGCTGGCCTGACCACTTTGCGCCTGATCAGCCGCCCAGGCTTTCACGATGAGCTGAGCGACTACACTCGCCGCCTGCTCGAAGGCCTGCAACAAAGGGCTGACGCCGCGGGCATCGCGTTCGTGACGACTCAGGCAGGCGGCATGTTCGGCCTGTACTTCAGCGATGCAAGCGAAATTGTTACGTTTGAAGACGTGATGACCAGCGATGCCGAGCGCTTCAAGCGCTTCTTCCACCTGATGCTGGAAGGTGGCGTCTACCTTGCGCCAAGTGCCTTTGAAGCCGGTTTCACCTCTATTGCCCACGGCGATGCCGAGCTGAAACTGACACTTGATGCCGCAGAAAAGGCGTTCGCTGCGCTCAAATAAGCACGCCAGACACACTTGCGCGGGGTGTCATTGAACCGGCGCAAGTGAAGTCTGTGAATGAAACGGAACGTTAAGTGCGTATTTTGCTTCTACAATGCAGTGCGAACGCTGCAAATACACGGCACTGGAAGTTTGGTTTCAGGCAATACACCCGTAAAAACGGGTTTTTCCTCGCCGTGCAGCAGAAAATCCGTAAAGACTTTGTAAGGTTGGCTCTGCTTATTTCATAATGCGCAGCCAGCACGTTTAGCTGGTCGGGCATGCCCGCACCTTTTTCAGAGGTAAGTCGACTCCCATGAACCGCACCGGCCGCACCCTTGTATTGGGCTGCCTGTTGCTTGTCTATCCCCTGCTGGCGACTGCCGGCGGCAACTCGTTGTTAATCCCGGCGATGGGTCGTTGCACCCTCAATACCCAGCCAGAGAACCTGCCTGCTGCGCTCGCAGCCTGTCAGCAGGCCGCTCAGGGCGGGGATGCTCAGGCGCAATACGAGTTGGGTGAGTTCTATTACGAGGGCAGAAATGCACCTCGCGATTTGCCACAGGCGCTGAATTACTTCGAGCAGGCTTCATTGCAGGGCCACGCTCAGGCGCAGTACCAGCTGGGCTTGATGTTCAGCCGGGGCGAAGGGGTGCAGGCCAATAACATTCAGGCGTACATCGTGCTGAAAATGGCCGCCGTCAATGGCTCGGAAGACGCGCTGGACGCAGCAGACGAAGTGTCGGCGAAGATGAAGCGCGAAGACCTCGAAGTGGCCACTCAGGTACTCGGTCAGATTTTCCGCAAATACCTGCTTGAACTGCAAACCGCCGAAGGCCGCAGTCCCTTCTCGCCACTGCCCTGATCCGCGTTAGCTCAGGGCAATCGCTGCTCATACCCCAGGCAACTATTTTTCCGGCATCGGCATGGGAAACGGCATCACATTGCTGGTGCCGCGTGCTTCGCTGATCTTGGGCACGCCCATGCGCTCGACTTCATCGATACGCACAATCGAATGCATCGGCACAAAACTGCGCACCACGCCTTCGAACTGGGCCTTGAGCTTCTCTTCGCTGGGGTCTACCACGACAGTCGTGCGCTCGCCGAAGACGAATTCTTCCACTTCCAGAAAGCCCCACAGATCACTTTGATAGATCTGTTTGGCATACATTTCAAACACCTGTCCCTGGTTGAGGAAAATCACCTTGTAGATTGGAGCTTCGCGTTTGGTCATAACGGGCGGTTAACGATCAGAGATGAAAAAGGGGCGCGGACTATAGCATGTCCATCAGACAGCCAACGCTAGGAACCGGAGCCCTTCATCCTTATAATGATCGGTTCACTGAATCGGTTGATGATCACGCATGGCCAAGAAGCTTTACATCGAAACCCACGGTTGCCAGATGAACGAGTACGACAGCTCGCGCATGGTCGATCTGCTGGGCGAACATCAGGCTCTGGAAGTCACCGCTCGCGCGGAAGACGCCGACGTGATCCTGCTCAACACCTGCTCGATTCGCGAGCGTGCGCAAGACCGGGTCTATTCGCAGCTCGGCCGCTGGCGTGAGCTGAAACTGGCCAACCCCGAGATGGTGATTGCCGTCGGCGGCTGTGTTGCCAGCCAGGAAGGCGCGGCCATCCGCGACCGCGCGCCCTACGTGGACGTGGTGTTCGGCCCGCAAACATTGCACCGCCTGCCGGAAATGATCGACGCAGCGCGCATCACCCGCTTGCCGCAGGTCGATGTTTCATTCCCCGAGATCGAAAAATTCGACCACTTGCCCGAGCCGCGCGTGGATGGCCCGAGTGCTTACGTGTCGGTGATGGAAGGCTGCAGCAAGTACTGCACCTTCTGCGTGGTGCCCTACACGCGCGGCGAAGAAGTCAGCCGACCGTTCGATGACGTGCTGACCGAGGTCACTCACCTGGCCGAACACGGCGTGCGCGAAGTCACACTGCTGGGGCAGAACGTCAACGGTTATCGCGGCACCACCCATGACGGGCGAGTCGCCGACTTGGCTGATCTGATTCGGGCAGTTGCCGTCGTCGATGGCATCGACCGCATTCGTTACACAACCTCGCACCCGCTCGAGTTTTCCGACAGCCTGATTCAGGCGCACGCCGACGTGCCGGAACTGGTCAAGCACCTGCATTTGCCGGTGCAGTCAGGTTCGGACCGCATTCTGGCGGCCATGAAACGCAACCACACCACGCTGGAATACAAGTCCAGGCTACGCAAGCTTCGGGCGGCAGTGCCGGGTATCAGCATCAGTTCCGACTTCATCGTTGGCTTCCCCGGTGAAACCGAAAAGGATTTCGACAACACCATGAAGCTGATCGAAGACGCCGGTTTCGACTTCTCGTTCTCGTTCATTTACAGCCCGCGCCCCGGCACACCGGCCGCTGACCTGAAAGACGACACGCCGGAAGCGCTGAAAAAAGAGCGACTGGCCGCGTTGCAACATCGCCTGAACCAACAGGGTTTCGAGATCAGCCGACAGATGGTTGGCAGCATCCAGCGTATTCTGGTTACAGATTACTCAAAGAAAGACCCCGGCGAACTGCAAGGTCGCACCGAGAACAACCGGATTGTCAATTTTCGCTGCGACAATCCCCGCCTGATCGGGCAGTTTGCCGACGTACACATTGATGATGCGCAGCCCCACTCGTTGCGTGGCTCGCTGCTACAGTAAACCTTGAGTGTCGGTGCAGAGGCGAATAGGCGAATGAATTCGTTTCTGCGCGGTCCCTACCATTGAGCACGGTGAACCCTTGGCACAGCCTTTAACACGGCAAAGCTTTCGCACCACCACTGCCAGGGGGTATTCTTCAATACATCTCAATTGCCGCCGGACGGCCATTAAACGACCTTGAACGCACCCATAGAACCTCATCGCTTCACCCTCGAGCCATTCGAGGCCCATCGTTTCGCCAACTTGTGCGGGCAACTCGACGAGCACTTGCGCCTGATCGAACAACGCCTGGACATCGAGATCCGCAATCGCGGCAATCAATTCGAACTCATCGGCGAAACCACTCAAACCCGATCCGCCGAGAACCTTCTGCGCCGCCTGTACCGGGAAACCAAGGGTACCGAGCTGACGCCGGACATGGTCCACCTGTTTCTTCAGGAATCAGGCGTCGACGGCCTGGACAACCACCCTGCCGCCGAAGTCGGCGTCTCGCTGCGCACCAAAAAGGGCATGATTCGCCCGCGCGGCCTGAATCAGCAGCGTTACGTCAAGGAAGTCCTCAGCAACGATATCAACTTCGGTATTGGCCCTGCGGGGACTGGCAAGACGTACCTGGCGGTTGCCTGCGCGGTCGATGCACTGGAGCGCGAGCAGATTCGCCGCATCCTGCTGGTGCGCCCGGCCGTTGAGGCGGGCGAGAAGCTCGGCTTCCTGCCTGGCGATCTGGCGCAGAAGATCGACCCGTACCTGCGCCCGCTGTACGACGCACTGTACGAGATGCTCGGCTTCGAATACGTCGCCAAACTGATCGAGAAACAGGTCATTGAAGTGGCACCGCTGGCGTACATGCGCGGACGCACCCTTAATAACAGCTTCATCATTCTCGACGAAAGTCAGAACACTACCGTCGAGCAGATGAAGATGTTCCTGACCCGTATCGGCTTTGGCTCCACGGCCGTGATCACCGGCGACATCACCCAGGTCGACCTGCCCAAGGGCACGCGGTCGGGGCTGACGCATGTCATCGATGTGCTCAAGGACGTGCCAGGTATCAGCTTCACGCATTTCAAACCCAAGGATGTGGTTCGCCATCCGCTGGTGCAGCGCATTGTCGAGGCCTACGAGCGCTTCGATGACCAGCTCAGCGACGGCCCGTCGGGCAACAACGGTTATTCACGGGACAAGAATCGCAATGCTTGAGCTGGACCTGCAGATTGCGAGTGAAACGCCCGCCCCCGATGAAGCCCGATTTCGCCTCTGGTGTGAAATGGGCCTGCGCCAGCGCAGTGCCGATTCCGAGCTGACCATCCGGCTGGTTGACGAAACCGAAGGCCGTGAGCTCAATCACACCTGGCGACATAAAAATTACGCTACAAACGTGCTTTCATTCCCGGCGGATGTTCCAGACGACATGCTGGACATCCCGTTGCTGGGCGACCTGGTCATCTGCGTCCCGGTGGTCAACCGCGAAGCCGCTGAACAAGGCAAGTCCATCGACGCGCACTGGGCACACATGGTCATTCATGGCTGCCTTCATCTGTTGGGTTACGACCACATCGATGATGAAGAAGCCGAAGAAATGGAAGCACTGGAACGAACGTTGCTTGAGGAGTTGGGCTACCCCGATCCTTACGCCGACGACGAAAGTGCCGACCACCCCCATTCAGACACACCCAGCAAGGACCACGAGTAAGGGCTATGAGCGAAGACCGATCGAGCAACGGGCAAAAGTCATGGTTGGGTAAACTGACCCAGGCCTTTGTCCATGAGCCGAAAAACCGCCAGGAGCTGCTTGAGCTGCTGCGCGAAGCCCACCAGAACAAACTGCTGGACAGCGAAGCGCTGGCCATCGTCGAGGGCGCCATTCAGGTGGCTGACCTGCAAGTGCGCGACATCATGGTGCCGCGTTCGCAGATGATCAGCATCAAGGCGACCCAGACCCCTCGCGAGTTCCTGCCCGCGGTCATCGATGCAGCGCACTCGCGCTACCCGGTGATCGGCGAGAGCCACGATGACGTGCTCGGCGTGCTGCTGGCCAAGGACCTGCTGCCACTGATCCTCAAGGCTGACGGCGACAGCGACGACGTCAAGAAGCTGCTGCGCCCGGCGACCTTCGTCCCCGAGTCCAAGCGCCTCAACGTGCTGCTGCGTGAATTCCGCGCCAACCATAACCACATGGCCATCGTCATTGACGAATACGGCGGCGTGGCGGGCCTGGTGACCATCGAAGACGTGCTTGAACAGATCGTCGGCGACATCGAGGATGAGCATGACGTCGAGGAAGACAGCTACATCAAACCGCTGCCCAGCGGCGACTTCCTGGTCAAGGCGCTGACCCCGATCGAGAATTTCAACGAATTCTTCGACAGCGTGTTTTCGGATGACGAGTTCGACACAGTGGGCGGCCTGGTGATGAATGCCTTCGGTCATTTGCCCAAGCGTAACGAGATCACCGAAATCGGTGCCTATCGCTTCCGCATTCTGAGCGCTGACAGCCGCCGCATCCATTTGCTGCGCGTGAGCCCGATTTCTCGCCCGTAATCACCGACTGCACACACCTGATGTTGCGTTAAGGAATCTACATGCGCTGGATAACCCGCCCCGGCTGGCCCGGTAACCTGCTGGCCCTGGCGGCTGGCGGGCTCACGACCCTGGCCCTGGCGCCTTTCGACTTCTGGCCGTTGGTGCTGGTATCGGTGGCGATGTTCTATCTGGGGCTGCGCGAGTTGAGTCCGCGTCAGGCACTGGCTCGCGGCTGGTGTTACGGCTTCGGTCTGTACGGCGCAGGCACCAGTTGGATCTACGTCAGCATCCACACCTACGGCGGTGCTTCCGCGCTGCTGGCAGGTTTGCTGATGCTGCTGTTCATCGCAGCCATCGCGCTGTTCTTTGCCCTGCCCGCCTGGGTCTGGGCGCGCTGGCTGAGACGCAACGAAGCGCCACTGGCAGATTCGCTGGCGTTTGCCGCCCTGTGGCTGTGGCAAGAGGCGTTTCGCGGCTGGTTTCTTACCGGCTTTCCGTGGCTCTATTCCGGTTACAGCCAGCTCGACGCCCCGCTTGCCGGCCTCGCGCCGGTTGGCGGCGTCTGGCTGATTTCATTTGCGCTGGGCCTGACCGCTGCACTGTTGTGCAACCTGCACCGCTTGCGGGCACGCAAATCGTTTCTGGCCATGGGCGTGCTGCTGTTGCTGGCACCGTGGGTCGCAGGTCTGGCGCTCAAGGATCACGCCTGGACCTCGCCTTCCGGCCCGCCGCTGAAAGTGGCGGCCATGCAGGGCAACATCGAACAAAGCATGAAATGGGACCCGCAAAAGCTCAACGATCAACTGGCGCTGTATCGGGACATGACCTTTCGCTCACAGCAGGCCGACCTGATTGTCTGGCCGGAAACGGCTGTGCCGGTCCTCAAGGAAAGCGCAGAAGGCTACCTGTCGATGATGGGCAAGTTTGCTGCGGACCGTGGCGCGGCGCTGATCACGGGCGTGCCGGTGCGTGAGCCGACCGGGCGTGGCGAATACAGCTATTACAACGGCATCACCGTCACCGGCCAGGGCGACGGCACTTATTTCAAGCAGAAGCTCGTTCCGTTCGGTGAATACGTGCCGTTGCAGGACCTGTTGCGCGGGCTGATCTCCTTCTTCGACCTGCCGATGTCCGACTTCGCACGCGGCCCGAACGATCAGGCTCTATTGCAGGCCAAGGGTTATCACATCGCGCCGTTCATCTGCTATGAAGTGGTTTATCCGGAGTTCGCCGCAGGCCTGTCGGCGCAGAGCGATCTGCTGTTGACGGTCAGCAATGACACCTGGTTCGGCACCTCGATCGGTCCTCTGCAACATTTGCAGATGGCCCAGATGCGCGCCCTTGAAGCGGGACGCTGGATGATCCGCGCGACCAACAATGGTGTTACTGCGCTGATCGACCCGTTCGGCAGGATCACCGTGCAGATTCCGCAGTTCGAGCGTGGCGTGCTGTACGGCGAGGTGGTGCCGATGCACGAACTCACGCCGTATCTGCACTGGCGCTCGTGGCCACTGGCGATTGTCTGCCTGCTGTTATTTGGCTGGGCGTTGCTGGCGGCCCGGATCTCCAAGACTGTCTGACCGATTGCACAAAGCCGGTTCCAGCTGTTTTCAGCTGGAATCGGCTTCCTCTCAGTGACCGCCTCGGTAAATCCACGGGTAAACCAGTAAACCCGCCGCTTCGTTAAGCAACACCCCGCTCTGCGTGAACACACGACTCTCGGGCAACCAGCCGCCAAAGGGCCGGGCATTGTCCACCCCAAGAAAGCCGACCGGCGCACTCACCACGGTAAAACCCGCCTGCTCGAAACTCCATCGCGCCCTTGACATATGCCAGGCCTGCGTGACCAGTACCACGCGCTTGATACCCTGAGGTTGCAGAACTGCGGCGGTCATTGTCGCGTTTTCCCACGTGGTACGGCTCAGACCTTCCTGCCAACGCACTGTCACGCCGAAGTCCTGCTGCAGCGCTTGCGCCATTATCGACGCTTCGCTGGGTGGCTGGTCGAAGTGCAAACCGCCCGCGGTCAGTATCGGCAGCCCGGACTCTTTCGCCAATCGGGCTGCCAGGCGCAACCGCTCAAGGCCCAGCCCCGTCGGCGTATCGGCACCCCAGGTGGGCGAGTTGCGCTCACGTCCGTTGCCGAGCACCACAATCGCATCCGCCTGCTGTGCCAGCGTCGCCCATTGTTGTTGCGGCAAGGGCCGGATCTGCTCCATCTTGCGCGCGGCGAACTCCACCACAACCGGCACGCTCATCAACCATAAACCGCCCAGACCCGCAGCAAAACAGGCTGTTGCCAGACGCGGACGCGAGCGACGCAGCCACCAGCCGAGGATCAGCAGCAAAAACAGAACGCCGGGTGGCAACAAGAGGGTTTTCAACAGGTAGCGCAAAGGCATCGGGGCATCTCCAGAGATGCCCGAAGCCTAGAATGTTTGAAGCCAGGCAACAATGTTTGAAGGCGGATACCTAACCGCTACGGCCCAGCCGTGCCGATGCCCTGGCTCGTCGCTTGTCCTTCAGCCAGATGATCGTGGCTGACATTCTGGACGACTTGACCGGGCTGGCGTGTTCAGACGAATCCGTATGGCTGCCCCTGGAAATATCCATGACAGCCCCGCCTGACGTACCGACGCCTTTCTCCAGACAGGCTTCTATCAACTCGAACTCGGCGCTGCTCAACCCCTTGAGTTCAAGTTCGGCGGGCGATTCGTTTCGCAAGCGTACCGAGGTACTTGCCATTTCAAGCGCAAGCCCGAGACGATCGATCAAACGCTCATACAGCTCAGATGTGCTTACTGCGTGCTGCAACTCTGTCATCTGCTCACCTCATCGAAGATAAACGTTATCCTCGCGCTTGAGCTTAGCGGCGCTGCCGGAACCGGCATAAAACTGCGACCAACGGCCAGATAGAGCGGTCAGCCGGGCTTTGACCGCTGCACGGAGCAATCAGGGTTTCCCTCGATAGATGACCCTCATGTATGCTACGGCGCTTCCTGTAATTCCACTTCCGCGCTCTTGAGCCCGAACGCACCGCACAGACAGTTACAATTGTCAGCCCAGCGGTGCCGACCTGACTCGGCGAAGCAATGAAGAGGTCAAGGGTCACTAATCTTTAGTAAAAAGTAGCCATGCACGAACTCTATCAGCCCCGCGAAATCGAAGCCGCCGCCCAAACGTTCTGGGATGAGCAAAAGTCTTTTGAAGTCAGTGAACAGCCAGGCAAGGAAACCTTCTATTGCCTGTCGATGTTTCCTTACCCCAGCGGCAAGCTGCACATGGGCCATGTGCGCAACTACACCATCGGTGACGTGATTTCCCGCTACCAGCGCATGCTCGGCAAGAACGTCCTGCAGCCACTGGGCTGGGACGCGTTCGGCATGCCGGCTGAAAACGCCGCGATCGACAACAACGTCGCGCCGGCCAAGTGGACCTACGAAAACATCGCCTACATGAAGAACCAGCTAAAGAGCCTGGGTCTGGCGGTGGACTGGTCTCGCGAAGTCACCACCTGCAAGCCTGATTACTATCGCTGGGAACAATGGCTGTTCACTCGCCTGTTCGAGAAAGGCGTGATCTACCGCAAGAACGGCACCGTGAACTGGGACCCGATCGACCAGACCGTACTGGCCAACGAGCAGGTCATCGACGGTCGCGGCTGGCGTTCCGGCGCGCTTATCGAAAAGCGCGAAATCCCGATGTACTACTTCAAGATCACCGCCTACGCCGACGAGCTGCTGGAAAGCCTCGACGAACTGCCGGGCTGGCCTGAACAGGTCAAGACCATGCAGCGCAACTGGATCGGCAGATCGCGCGGCATGGAAGTGCAGTTCCCGTACGACCAGGCGTCGATCGGCGAAGCGGGCGCATTGAAAGTCTTCACCACACGCCCTGACACCCTGATGGGGGCAACCTACGTTGCCGTCGCCGCTGAACACCCGCTGGCGACCCTTGCAGCGCAAGGCAACCCAGCGCTGCAAGCCTTTATCGATGAGTGCAAGGGCGGCAGCGTCGCCGAAGCAGACGTTGCCACCCAGGAAAAGAAAGGCCAGCCGACCTCGTTGTTCGTCGAGCACCCGCTGACCGGCGAAAAACTGCCGGTGTGGGTCGCCAACTATGTATTGATGCATTACGGCGATGGCGCTGTCATGGCAGTCCCGGCGCACGATGAGCGCGATTTCGAATTTGCCAGCAAATACGACTTGCCGATCAAACCCGTAGTACGCACCAGCGCTGGCGACGAAACGCCTGCGCCGTGGCAAGCCGAGTACAACGAACAAGGCCCGCTGATCAATTCCGGCGAGTTCACCGGCCTGCATTTTCAGGACGCGTTCGATGCCATCGAAGCCGCTCTGGTGAAAAAAGCGCTGGGTCAGTCGCGCACTCAGTTCCGCCTGCGCGACTGGGGCATCAGCCGTCAGCGTTATTGGGGCTGCCCGATCCCGATCGTGCATTGCGACACCTGCGGCGACGTGCCGGTCCCTGAAGACCAGTTACCGGTTATCCTGCCGGAAGACGTGGTGCCCGACGGTGCTGGCTCGCCGCTGGCGCGCATGCCGCAATTCTACGAGTGCAGCTGCCCGAAATGCGGTGCACCGGCCAAGCGTGAAACCGACACCATGGACACCTTCGTCGAGTCCTCCTGGTACTACGCGCGCTACGCCTCTCCGCATTACGAAGGTGGCCTGGTCGAGCCAAACGCAGCCAACCACTGGCTGCCGGTCGACCAGTACATCGGCGGCATCGAACACGCCATTTTGCACCTGCTTTACGCGCGCTTCTTCCACAAGCTGATGCGTGACGAAGGCCTGGTGACGTCGAACGAGCCGTTCAAGAACCTGCTGACCCAGGGCATGGTCAACGCCGAAACCTACTTCCGCATGGAAACCAGCGGCAAGAAAACCTGGATCAACCCGGCCGACGTGACCCTCGAAAGAGACGCCAAGGCCAAGGTGATCAGCGCCACGTTGACCAGCGATGGCTTGCCGGTAGAAATCGGCGGCACCGAGAAGATGTCGAAGTCGAAGAAAAACGGCATCGACCCACAGACCATGATCGATCAGTACGGCGCGGATACCTGCCGTTTGTTCATGATGTTCGCCTCGCCGCCTGACATGAGCCTGGAATGGTCGGACTCGGGTGTCGAAGGCTCGCATCGCTTCCTGCGCCGTGTATGGCGTCTGGCTCAGGCGCACGTTGGTCAGGGTGCATCGGGCAGCCTGGACATCGCCGCCCTGACCGATGAGCAGAAGGCCGTGCGCCGTTCGATCCATCAGGCCATCAAGCAGGCGAGCCAGGATATTGGCCAGAATCAGAAATTCAACACCGCTGTCGCGCAAGTGATGACGCTGATGAACGTGCTGGAAAAAGCCCCTCAGGCCACGCCACAGGATCGCGCACTGCTGCAGGAAGGCCTGGAAACAGTCACCCTGCTGCTGGCACCGATCACGCCGCACATCAGCCACGAACTGTGGACGCAATTGGGCCACAATGAGCCGGTCATCGACGCTGGCTGGCCTGTGTTTGATGCCCATGCGCTGGTGCAGGACAGCCTGCAACTGGTGATTCAGGTCAACGGCAAGCTGCGCGGCCACATCGAAATGCCCGCCAGTGCCAGCCGCGAAGAAGTCGAAGCGGCGGCACGCATCAACGAGAACGTCTTGCGCTTCACTGATGGCCTGACCATTCGCAAGGTGATCGTCGTGCCTGGCAAGCTGGTCAACATCGTCGCAAGCTAACTGGATCAGGCGCCTGGCAGCTGCCGGGCGCCGAACATATTTTCAGGGCTCGCAGTGGCGGCCCAAACGGATTCAACGGGAGCATCAAGATGATCAAACGCAATTTGCTGGTGATGGGCCTGGCTGTTCTGTTGAGTGCCTGTGGCTTCCAGCTGCGTGGCACCGGCACGACCGAGTTGGCGATCAAGGAGCTGGATGTCAGCGCACGCAACGCTTACGGCGAAACCGTCACTCAGCTGACTCGCCTGTTGACCAGCTCCGGCGTCAAGGTCTACACCGGCGCGCCCTACAAGCTGATTCTGACCAGTGAGAACGAAACCCAGCGCACCATCAGCTTCTCCGGTTCGGGCCGCTCGGCGGAATACCAGCTGACCAACACGCTGACGTATGAAATTCACGGTGACCGGGACCGCCTCCTGCTGGACAACAAGGTCAGCGCAGACCGCTCCTACGTACATGACGGCAACAACCTGACCGGCTCCGATCAGGAAGCCTCGCAGGTCCGTCAGGAAATGCGCAACGACCTTATCCAGAAACTGATGGCACGCCTGCAACAACTGACGCCGTCCCGTCTGGACGAACTGCAGGCCAAGGCCGACGCAGTTGCCAAAGCCGAAGCCGACGCACTGGAAGCCGCTCAGCGGATCCGCGACGAGACGCCTCAGCAGTCGCCTGTCGAAGTACCGGCCAGGTAAGTGTGCGGGGCCAGTCATATGGCCCCGACATTCTCCAGCCCATGAAACTCGCCCCCGCCCAACTGGCTAAACACCTGCAAGGTACGCTCGCGCCTGTCTATGTGATCAGTGGCGACGACCCGCTGCTTTGTCAGGAGGCTGCCGATGCCGTCCGCGCCGCTGCACGCCAGCAGGGCTTCGATGAACGTCAGGTGTTCAGCGCAGACGCCAGCTTCGACTGGGGCACGTTGCTCCAGGCCGGTGCCAGCATGTCGCTGTTCGCCGAACGCCGTCTTCTGGAACTGCGCCTGCCTTCGGGCAAGCCCGGTGACAAAGGTGCAGCCGCGCTCATGGAATACTGCGCCAGACCTGCCGAAGACACCCTGCTGCTGATCAGCCTGCCCAAACTGGATGGCAGTGCGCAGAAGACCAAATGGGGCAAGGCACTGGTTGAAGGTGCGCACACCCAGTTCGTGCAGATCTGGCCGGTGGACATCGGCCAGTTGCCACAATGGATTCGCCAACGTTTGTCGCAGGCGGGGCTTTCGGCCACACAGGATGCTGTCGAACTGATCGCAGCGCGGGTTGAAGGTAACCTGCTGGCCGCTGCGCAGGAAATCGAAAAGCTCAAGCTAATGGCCGAAGAAGGCCAGATCACTGTTCAGACCGTACAGGCTGCGGTGGCCGACAGTGCGCGTTTCGATGTATTCGGCCTGACCGACGCAGTGCTCAACGGCGAGGCGGCACATGCCCTGCGCATGCTTGAGGGCCTGCGCGGCGAGGGGGTCGAGACGCCGGTGATTCTCTGGGCGTTGACTCGCGAACTGCGTGCGCTGGCCAACATGTCCCAACAGTTCAGCCAGGGTGTGCCGCTCGACAAGGTGTTCAGCTCGGCCCGCCCACCGGTCTGGGACAAGCGCAAACCGCTGATGAGCAAAGCCCTGCAACGCCACTCGGCAAAACGCTGGAGCCAGTTGCTGATGGACGCGCAGCGCATCGACGCGCAAATCAAGGGCCAGGCGGCAGGCTCGCCTTGGAGCAGCCTGAGCCGACTGGCGCTACTGATGGCGGGACAGAGGCTGGCGCTGCCAGCGGAGTGAGTGCATGTCGGACATATTCTTTCAGCTGTTTTTTGAAATACCGCTTCGTTACATTTGCTACCCCATAGGCTGGCCGATCGTGCGCATCGTCACGTGGGGGAAATACCCCAGGAAAGGCTCTTGGCTCAAAGATAACTGGCAAGCAGGATGGACCAGCGCCACCGGTTTCGTGGTCTTGGTGTTTTCCATCGTTGCGCTGTTCGTGCATTGAGCTGAGGGTAAACGCAAATTCGCGGGAGCGCCGCCCCGGTCGTTCCTACAGGTGTTCACTCAGCCAAGGCCCCGCTCCTTCGCCATAGCACACAACTATTAGACATAACCGCCAATCTGCCCGATGATTTGCAGCGCTTTACAACACCCATCAGGAGCACCCGCCATGAGCAAGCCAAAACGGCCGAACAAGGCCAAATCGATCATCGCCCAGCCGTTGTTCCGCAGTCGTCAGGAACAACCTTCCAAGGGCAAAGGCAGCTACCGCCGCGAAGCCTTCCAGTCTAAAAGCTGGGAGGCTTCCTGCTTTATGGCAGCCTGATATCGAGCAACACCTGCGGGGCGCTTTCCACCGCTTAGCCGTGTTATGGTCTGCACCTAACGGTAATACCCTTGGACTCAAGCATGCCTTCTCGTTTTACCCATCGCCCGCAGCTGCGCCAACTCATCGCTGCCTCCAGCCTTATCGCCCTGGTAGCTTGCGCAGAAAAACCCACTGCTGCCGATGCCACGCCCCTTCAAACCAGTAAAGCGCAAACAAACGCTCCGGCCGTGGCCCCCACGCCAGCACTGGTCGTCGATGACACGCTCACCATTCAACCCGCCGTCAGCTTCAGCGAATGGCAAGCCGGTTTTCGTGCTCAGGCGCTCAAGGCAGGCATTCGGGCGGACGTATTCGACCTGGCGTTTGCCGGTGTCACGCCCGACATGAGCGTGGTCAAAGCCGACCGCAGCCAGCCCGAGTTCAGCCGCCCGGTCTGGGAATACCTGGACGGTGCCATTTCCGCTGTACGCGTGCGCAAGGGTCAGGCGTTGCTGTCGCAGTACGCTGATGATCTGCAGAAGATCGAGCAGCAGTACGGCGTGGACCGTCAGGCATTGGTCGCGGTGTGGGGCATGGAGAGTAATTTCGGAAGCTTTCAGGGTTCGCAATCGGTGATTCGCTCACTGGCGACGCTAGCCTACGAAGGCCGTCGTCCAGGTTTCGCGCAGAGCCAGTTGCTGGCCGCGCTGGAGATCATCCAGCATGGCGACATCACCCCGGACAAAATGCTCGGCTCGTGGGCCGGGGCAATGGGCCAGACCCAGTTCATCCCGACTACTTACAACACCCACGCCGTCGATTTTGACGGCGATGGCCGCCGCGACATCTGGAACACCCCGGCCGACGCCCTCGCCTCCACTGCGCACTACCTGCAAAGCTCCGGCTGGCAGCGTGGTCAGCCGTGGGGCTTTGAGGTGGTGCTAGGCTCCGGGTTTGACTACTCGCTGGCCGATTCGACAACCCGCAAGAGTCTTGCTGAATGGCAGCAACTGGGCCTCAAGCAACCCGACGGCTCGGCGATTCCGGTCGCGGCCAGCCAGCAGCAGGCGGTCTTGTTGTTGCCCGCGGGTTATCGCGGCCCGGCCTTTCTGGTGCTGGATAACTTCCGTGCGATTCTCAAGTACAACAACTCCACCTCCTATGCCTTGGCGATCAGCCTGCTTTCCGACCGTTTCAAGGGCGCAGGGTACGTGGTCGGTGCCTGGCCACGCGCAGACACGCCGCTGAGCCGCTCTGAGCGTATCGAGTTGCAAAGCCTGCTCTCGGCCCGCCAATACGACGCAGGCGCGCCAGACGGCATTATCGGCGCCAATACGCGCAAAGCAATCCGCAGCGCACAGCAATCCTTCGGCTGGCCGGCCGATGGCTATCCGACGCATGAGTTGCTGGAAGCCCTTCGCAAGCCTGTGGGGCAGTAATCGGGAGGACGCAGAGCGTCCAGAACGGCATGCCAACGCGGAGCGTCGGCACGATAGTGTTCTTACGGACGCCTATCGTTCCTCACGCTCCGGCGTGGGAATGCATTTCCGGACGCTCTGCGTCCAATCTCGACCAAAGATGCGGCGAAGTGTGTGACGCGGAGCGTCACGAACTGCATGCCAACGCGGAGCGTCGGCACGATAATCAACCGCAAAAAAGGGCCAGGGATCGCAACCTGGCCCTTATTGTTTTGCGGCTCGCTGTCAGAGCATCGCTTTGGCGATCTTGGCTTGCTCGTCGGCGTGGTACGACGAGCGCACCAGCGGGCCTGAAGCGACGTTCTTGAAGCCCATCTTGTAACCTTCCTCGGCGAACCAGGCGAAGGTGTCCGGATGGACGAAACGCTGCACCGCCAGGTGATTGCGCGATGGCTGCAGGTACTGACCCAGGGTCAGCATGTCGATGTCGTGCTCGCGCATGCGCTTCATGACTTCGATGACTTCTTCGTCAGTCTCGCCCAGACCCAGCATCAGGCCGGATTTGGTCGGTACGTGCGGGACCATCTGCTTGAAGCGTTGCAGCAGGGTCAGCGACCACTGGTAATCCGAGCCAGGACGCGCGGCCTTGTACAGACGCGGCACGGTTTCCAGGTTGTGGTTGAACACATCCGGCGGCTCGGCTGCAGTGATTTCCAGCGCTACGTCCATGCGCCCACGGTAATCGGGCACCAGTGTTTCGAGCTGAATGCCCGGCGACAGCAGGCGGATCTCGCGGATGCAGTCGGCAAAGTGCTGAGCGCCGCCGTCACGCAGGTCATCACGGTCTACCGAGGTGATCACCACGTATTTCAAGCGCAAATCGGCAATCGCGATGGCAAGGCTCTTCGGTTCGTCGGCGTCGAGCGCCTTCGGACGGCCGTGGCCCACGTCGCAGAACGGGCAGCGACGGGTGCAGATGTCGCCCATGATCATGAACGTCGCGGTGCCGCCGGAGAAACATTCGCCCAGGTTGGGGCAGGATGCCTCTTCGCAGACGCTGTGCAGCTTGTGCTTGCGCAGCAGTTGCTTGATACGGTCGACCTCCGGAGAAACCGGGATGCGCACGCGAATCCAGTCAGGCTTCTTCGGCAGGTCTACAGTCGGGATGATCTTGACCGGGATGCGCGCAACCTTTTCCGCTCCGCGCAGCTTGACGCCGGCTTCGACTTTCGGACGGGCCACACGCTCGGAAACGTCAAGCGTCGGGATCAGGGTTTGCACGGTGTCAGTCATATTGGTTTATTCCGCCCGTAAGGGTCGCCTGCTCAGCGTAGTCGAGGTGTTTGACGAGCTGCGCACGCAGTCGGACACTTACCTCGGAAAATTCTATCTGCCCTGCCTGATCGCTCAGTTGGGTCATGGCCAGCCCGGCATAGCCGCAAGGGTTGATGCGGCGGAACGGCTCCAGGTCCATGTCGACGTTCAACGCCAGGCCATGGAACGAACAGCCATTGCGAATGCGCAGACCGAGCGAGGCGATTTTCGCGCCATCGACATATACACCCGGCGCATCGGCCTTGGCCGCAGCCGTGACGCCATAATCGGCCAGCAAGGCAATGAGCGTGTTCTCGATCCGGGTGACCAGATCGCGCACACCAAAGCCAAGGCGCCTGACATCCAGCATCAAATAAGCGACCAGCTGGCCCGGGCCATGATAAGTCACTTGGCCGCCACGATCGACCTGTACGACAGGAATATTGCCCGGCAGCAGCAAATGCTCGGCCTTGCCGGACTGCCCCTGAGTGAAGACCGGCGGGTGCTGGACCAGCCAGACTTCATCGCCAGCCTCGCGGCCACGCCCATCGGTGAAGCGCTGCATGGCGTGCCAGGCGGTTTCGTAATCGATCAGACCCAGATCACGAAAGCCCAGAGCATTGGCCATCAGAGCACCATGTGCACAAAACCAGTAGCGCGAAGGGCACTATTGATATCGCGCAACTGGTCTTCGCTGGTCGCGATGATGTGCAACTGGACAGTGGTGTACTTGCCGTTGCTGCTCTGACGCTCGGCGAGCGTTTTGGCATCGACCTGGGCGTGCTTTTCAAGCACCTCCATTACGGCGGCCGTAAAACCGGCGCTGGTGTCACCGATCACTTTGATCGGGTAGTCAACGCAGGGAAATTCGATTTTGTGCGACTTGATGTCGGTATCAGTCATGGCAGTAAAGGTCTCACAAGCCGTGACGACGGACACGCGACCCGCTCAGATCATGAGCAGGCCGCGAGAAGGTCGGCATTGGTTACTGAATCAGTTGAACAAGCCGTAGAAGAACAGGCGGATGCTATCCCACACGCGGCGGAAAATGCCACCTTCCTCGACTGCATCAAGGGCAATCAGATTGGCGGTGTGAACCACCTGATCGTCCTTCTTGACCTCGACCTTGCCGATCACGTCGCCCTTGGCGATTGGCGCAACCAGTTGCGGGTTCATGGTCATGCTGGCGGACAGCTTTTTCATGTCGCCTTTGGGCATGGTCATGCTCAGATCTTCAGCCAGACCGGCCTTGACCTGACGCTCGGTGCCTTTCCAGACAGTTGCCTGAGCCAGCTCGGTGCCTTTCTGATAGAAGTTTTGGGTTTCGAAGAAACGGAAACCATAGGTCAGCAGCTTCTGGGTTTCAGCCGCACGAGCCTGTTCGCTGTTGGTGCCGAACACCACGGCAATCAGGCGCATGCCGTCACGGACGGCCGAAGACACCATGCAGTAGCCGGCTTCGTCGGTGTGACCGGTTTTCAGACCGTCAACGGTCTTGTCACGCCACAGCAGCAGGTTGCGGTTAGGCTGTTTGATGCCGTTCCAGAAGAACTCTTTCTGCGAGTAGATCGCATAGTGAGCCGGGTCTTCGTGGATGATGGCTCGGGCCAGAATCGCCATGTCGTGCGCCGACGAATAGTGCTCCGGGTTCGGCAGACCGGTCGGGTTCATGAAATGGCTGTTGGTCATGCCCAGGTCGCCGGCGGTCTTGTTCATCATGTCGGCAAATGCATCTTCGCTGCCGGCGATGTGTTCAGAGATCGCGACGCTGGCGTCGTTACCCGACTGGATGATAATGCCGTGCAGCAGATCGCTGACCGTGACCTGGCTACCGACCTTGATGAACATCCGCGAACCGCCAGTGCGCCAGGCGTTTTCACTGATGGTCACCGGATCGTTTTCACCGATCTGGCCACGACGGATTTCCAGGGTCGCGATGTAGGCAGTCATCAGCTTGGTCAGGCTGGCAGGCGCCAGACGCTGATCACCGTTGTTCTCGACCAGAACGTTGCCGCTGGTAGCGTCCATCAGCACGTAGGACTTGGCGGCCAGTTGCGGTGCGGCAGGCGTCATCTGCTCCGCAGCCCAGGCAGCCGGGGTGATAATCAGTGGAACAAGCAGGCACAAACGTTTTGCAAAGGTGGTGATGTTCATCCGTCTCTCGAGAATCCTAATGGGCAAACATGCCCTTGCGGGCAAAACTGAACAGACCGGCGAGGCGAAAGCGCCTCGGTACGGCTCGTGGCGCCAGGCTGTAACCCTGGCTGACAAAGTCGCCGGTTCGACACACGACCTTGTGGGCAGTTACCTGCAACGCTTGCCCTGCTGGCAAAGCTGCGCCGCCTGCGACTGCATCTCGCCCTCCACTGCTGCCGGAAGGCGACTGTCGAAAAACTTACTGATCCGATGTCACTACGCTCGGCTGGCCCAGATTGGCCGACCTGACGCTGTTTTGCAGCTGCTGGGCTTCACCCGGCGTGTCGATCGGTCCCATCCGGACCCGATAGAGCGTTTGCTGATTGCGAGCGATCGAGCTGACGAACACCGGCGCTCGAACCATCCCGCTCAGTTTCGACCTCAGGAGCTCCGCAGCGTCCGGGTTGGCGAAGGCTCCCACCTGGAGAAACAGCCCAGCGGCTTGTCCTGAAGCGTTTTTTTTTGCGTCAACCTGCAACGGCACGACAGGTGCAGCGTGCTGCTGGGGTGGCGGTGTGTATTGTTCGACGGTGCCGGTGGAAGTGGACAGCGCTGGCGGTGTTGCCTGGGCCATCACTTGTGGCTGATTGAGCATCAGCGGTGCCGGACGGCCACGTTGCGCCCACCATTCCTGCGGGTCGATACCTTCGACCTTGACCCGCGCAGTGCCGCTTTCGGCGTAACCGAGCTTTTTGGCGGCGGCGTAGGACAGGTCGATGATGCGGTCCGAATAAAACGGCCCACGGTCGTTGACCCGCAGAATCACCGTGCGGTTGTTGTCCAGGTTGGTCACTTTGACGTAGCTGGGCAGCGGCAGGGTCTTGTGCGCGGCACTCATGCCGTACAGGTCGTAAACCTCGCCATTGGCGGTGTTCTGGCCATGAAACTTGGTGCCATACCAGGAGGCGGTGCCCGAAGCGACGTAGCGCCTGGAATCGCTCATGGGGAAATAGGTCTTGCCCAGCACGGTGTACGGGTTGGCCTTGTAGGCCCCGGTGTGCAGGGTCGGCGTGGCATCGGGGATGCGCGAAACATCCACGTCCCACCACGGCGCGCCGTCCTTGTGAGCACGGTTGATGTCCAGGCCCGGCATGGTGCGTACAACTGCACCGCCTTTTGGCGACTGCGACGACGTTGTGCGTGACGGCGACGAGCAACTGGCGACCAGCACTGCCAGGCCAGTCAACGCCAGAAGCTTGAATGATTGAAGAATCGGCGATGCCCGCATTACTTGACGCCTCGAGCTTGAACCAACGATTCAGACAGCTGATACACGGCCATGGCGTACATCACACTGCGGTTATAACGGGTGATTGCATAAAAATTGTTCAGACCCAGCCAGTATTCGGGACCATTGTCGCCTTCAAGACGGAATGCCGTCACCGGCATGTCGTCGCGCAGCGCATCATGACTTGCCCAACCCAGCTGTCGCAACTCCCCGACCGACATTACCGGATCAAGTGCAGGGCTCAAGCCTTCATCAACCCGGTCGCCACGCGCCGTTGCGCGGCTGACGACCTGCTGGCCGGCCACCCAGCCATGACGCTTGAAATAGCTGGCCACGCTGCCGATGGCGTCGTCCGGGTCGGTCCAGATGTTGATGTGACCGTCGCCGTCAAAGTCCACTGCATAAGCGCGGAAGCTGCTCGGCATGAATTGCGGCAGGCCCATTGCGCCGGCATACGAGCCTTTCAGGGTCAGCGGATCGACCTGTTGCTCGCGGGCCAGCAGCAGGAACTCACGCAGTTCCTTGCGGAAGAACGGGGCGCGCGGCGGGTAATCGAAACCGAGCGTCGACAAGGCGTCGATCACCCGGTAATTACCGGTGTTGCGGCCGAAAAAGGTTTCGACGCCGATGATCGAAACGATGATCTGCGCCGGTACGCCATATTCCTGCTCGGCGCGGGCCAATGCGGCCTCGTGCTGACGCCAGAAATCGACACCGCGGGCTATGCGCGTGTCAGTGATGAACATCGGCCGATACTCTTTCCACTGCTTGACCCGTTCAGCCGGGCGCGAAATGGCATCCAGAATGGCCTGCTTGCGCTCGACCTCACGAAACAGGCCCATCAACTGCTCGCCGGCAAAACCGTAGTCGCGGGTCAGTTCACCGACGAACTCGGCCACCTGGGGCGAACCTTCGTAATCACCGGCCAGTGCCTCTTGCACCGACCCAAGGATGCCCACCAGGCCGACCACCGGAGCATATCGAGCCCAGTTACGCATTGCTTGCATTGAATAGTTCACCTTAATCAAACTTGAGCGATCCATTTACGGTGTGTATGGATCGACATCAAAACCCCAAACGCTGACAGTAGGGTCACGAGCGAAGTTCCGCCGTAGCTAATGAAGGGCAGTGGTACGCCCACCACTGGCAGCAGGCCACTGACCATACCGATGTTGACGAAAACGTAAACAAAAAACGTCATGGTCAACGCGCCGGCCAGCAATTTGCCGAACAGTGTCTGTGCTTGCGCAGTGATCACCAGCCCGCGACCGATCAGCAACATATAGATGATCAGCAGCGCACAGATGCCCACCAGTCCGAACTCCTCGCCCAGCACCGCAATGATGAAGTCGGTGTGGCTTTCCGGCAGAAAGTCGAGGTGCGACTGGGTGCCCAGCAACCAGCCCTTGCCAAATACGCCGCCCGAACCAATGGCTGCCTTGGACTGGATGATGTTCCAGCCGGTGCCCAGCGGATCGCTTTCCGGGTCGAGAAACGTCAGTACGCGCTGTTTCTGGTAGTCGTGCATGAAGAAGAACCACATGGCCACCGCCGCAGGCACGGCAGCCGCCAGCACACTGAGAATCCAGCGCCAGCGCAGGCCTGCCATGAACAGCACAAAGGCCCCGGACGCCAGAATCAGCAACGATGTGCCGAGGTCGGGCTGGCGCACGATCAGAATGAACGGCACACCGATCAGCGCCAGACTGACCCCGACATGCTTGAGGTGCGGCGGCAACGTGCGCTTGGACAGGTACCAGGCGATGGTCGCCGGCATGATGATCTTGAGAAACTCCGAAGGCTGGAAGCGAATCACGCCGGGAATATTGATCCAGCGGGTCGCACCCATTGCGTTATGGCCCATCACATCCACAACCACCAGCAACAGCACGCCAATCACATAAAGCACCGGCACCCAGCGCGCCATGAAACGGGGCTCCAGCTGGGCAATCACCACCATCGCCACCAGACCGATGCCGAACGAACTGGCCTGCTTGATCAGCAGGTCCCAGTTCTTGCCGCTGGCCGAATACAGGACAAACAGGCTGCCCGCCGCCAGGGTCAGCAGCAGGATCAGCAACGGGCCATCGATATGAATGCGCTGCAGAAACGTGGCGCGGCGACGCATCACGTCTTCGCTGGACAGGATGCGGTCGAAATTACTCTTCACGGGCCGCAGCCTCCAGATTCAGGGAACCGGCGTACTCAGGCTTGAGATGGCCGTTTTCGTCGAGCAGCCAGGCGTCCAGGACCTGACGAACTACAGGTGCAGCCACGCCGGAGCCGGACTCGCCGTTCTCGACCATGACTGCCACAACGATTTTCGGGTTGTCGGCCGGCGCAAAACCGACGAACAAAGCGTGGTCACGGTGACGTTCCTGCACCTTGGTGCGGTCGTATTTCTCGCCTTGCTTGATCGCAACGACCTGCGCCGTACCGCTCTTGCCGGCAATCCGGTATTGCGCACCGATGGCAGCCTTGCGCGCCGTGCCGCGGGCGCCGTGCATCACTTCCTGCATGCCGTGGTTGACCCGTCCCCAGTTGGCCGGATCACGCAGCACGATGTTCGGCATCGGGTTTTCGTCCACCGGCGCTTTGCCCTCGATGGTCCTGGCCAGATGCGGACGGTTCCAGACACCCTTGTTGGCCACCAGCGCGGTCGCCTGGGCCAGTTGCAACGGGGTTGCCTGCATGTAGCCCTGACCGATCCCGAGAATCAGGGTTTCGCCCGGGAACCAGGCCTGACGGCGCGTGGCGCGCTTCCATTCACGGGACGGCATCAGGCCGGGAGACTCTTCGAACATGTCCAGCGACACCTTCTGCCCGATACCAAACTTGTTCATGTAGGCGGCAAGTCGATCAATGCCCACTTTGTGTGCCAGATCGTAGAAGTACGTGTCATTTGAACGCATGATCGCCGTATCCAGGTCCACCCAGCCGTCGCCGGTGCGGTTCCAGTTGCGGTACTTGTGATCGTAATTGGGCAGTTGGTAATACCCAGGATCGAAGACCCTCGAGCCAGGCGTCACAGCGCCGGAGTCCAGCCCTGCAATCGCCACGGCAGGCTTGATGGTCGAACCGGGTGGGTAAAGGCCGCGCAGAATGCGGTTGAACAGTGGCCGGTCGATGGAATCGCGCAGCTCTGCGTAGGCCTTGAAGCTGATACCGGTCACGAACAGGTTCGGATCAAAGCTGGGCGCACTGACCATCGCCAGCACTTCACCGGTAGAAGGGTCCAGCGCAACCACCGCACCACGACGCCCGCCCAGCGCCGCTTCGGCGGCTTCCTGAAGATTGATGTCCAGGCTCAGGACGATGTCCTTGCCGGGGATCGGGTCAGTGCGTTTAAGCACGCGCAGCACGCGGCCACGAGCGTTGGTTTCGACCTCTTCGTAGCCGACCTGACCATGCAGTTCGGCTTCGTAGAAGCGTTCGATACCGGTCTTGCCGATATGGTGCGTACCGCTGTAATTGATCGGGTCGAGGCTCTTGAGCTCTTTTTCGTTGATCCGCCCCATGTAGCCCACCGAGTGCGCAAAATGCGGCCCTTGCGGGTAGTGGCGTACCAGTTGCGCCACCACTTCGACGCCCGGCAGGCGGAACTGGTTGACGGCGATCAGGGCGATTTGCTCTTCGCTCAACTCGAACAGGATCGGCACCGGCTCGAAAGGCCGACGCCCCTGCTTCATGCGTTTTTCGAAAATGATCCGGTCGTCAGGGGTGAGCTGCAGGATCTCGACGATGGTGTCGAGCACGCTGGACCATTCGCCGGAACGCTCGCGGGTCATGCTGAGGCTGAAACTGGGCCGGTTATCCGCCACCACAACGCCGTTGCGGTCGTAGATCAGGCCACGGCTGGGCGGAATGGGCTGAACGTGAACACGATTGTTTTCCGACAGCGTGGAGTGATAGTCGTACTGGATGACCTGCAGGTAATACAGACGGGCAATCAGTACGCACACCAGCAACACGACCGCCACAGCACCGAACACGACCCTGCCGCGCACCAGACGTGCGTCTTTTTCGTGGTCTTTTAGGCGGATCGGTTGAGACATTTAGGCCGTGTTCACAGTAAAGGACGATGCTACTTGTGATAAGGGTGCCCGGACAGAACTGTCCAGGCGCGATACATCTGCTCGCCGATCAGAATGCGTACCAGCGGGTGCGGCAAGGTCAGCGGTGACAGCGACCAGCGCTGCTCACTGCGGGCACAGACCTCCGGTGCCAACCCTTCGGGACCGCCTACCATCAGGTTGACCGTGCGCGCATCAAGGCGCCAGCGATCGAGTTCGACCGCCAACTGCTCAGTGCTCCACGGTTTGCCCTGCACTTCCAGCGTGACAATCCGCTCACCCGGCTGCACTTTGGCCAGCATCGCTTCGCCTTCCTGACGGATAAAGCGCGCGACATCGGCGTTCTTGCCACGGGTATTGAGCGGGATTTCCACCAGTTCAAGCGCAAGCTCGGAAGGCATCCGCTTGGCGTACTCGTGCCAACCTTCTTCCACCCACTTGGGCATGCGTGAACCCACAGCGATCAGACGCAAACGCACATCAAAGCCTTATTCGTTGCCTGGCGTGTGGTGCGCAGCGCTGGCGGCGCGGCTCAGCTCGGCACCTTTCCACAGACGCTCCAGGTCATAGAACTGGCGTGCCGCAGCGGTCATCACGTGAACGATCACATCGCCCAGGTCCAGCAGAACCCAGTCACTGTCGCCCTTGCCTTCTTCGCTCAGGGATTTCAGGCCGGCAGCCTTGACCTTGTCACGAACGTTGTCGACCAATGCGTTCAGCTGGCGATTGGAAGTACCGGTGCAGATCAGCATGTAATCAGCGATGCTGGTCTTTTCACGCACATCGATGGTCAGAATGTCGCCACCCTTGACCTCTTCCAGGGCTGCGATGGCAACCTGCACGACTTCTTCACTGCTCATTTTTTGCTTTGTCATATAAAACTCATTCAGCTCGTATGTGTGGGACCGCCCAAACGCTTATCGATAAAAGCAGTTTCAGGGCGACCCATCAGTGTTCGGCGCACGGTAAAGCCCGTGCACATCGATATAGGCCAGTACCGCGTCTGGCACCAGAAAACGTACCGACTTACCGCTGGCCAGCAGTTGACGGATCTGGGTGGCAGACACCGATAAAGGCGTCTGCCAGACGAATGTAATCTGTCCGCCCGGCCCCTTCAGGGCCTTTGGGTCGCTGACCGCGCGTGCCGCCAGCAGGTTGCGCATGGCATCCGGCGACTCGCTGTCTGCGTCCGGGCGTTGCAGCACCACAATATGGCAGTGCTCCAGCAGTTCTTCCCACCGGTGCCAGGTTGGCAGCCCGCAAAAGGCATCCCAACCCAGCAACAGAAACAACTGGTCCCGAGGCGCCAGTTCGGCGCGCATCGATTCCAGTGTGTCGAGGGTGTACGACGGTTTGTCCCGTTTCAGCTCACGGTCATCCACCGTCAGGGGCGACACGCCTGCAACCGCGCTCCTGACCATCGCCAGACGGTCCTGGGCCGTAACACTCGGCATGTCACGATGCGGAGGCCTGGCGCTGGGCGTCAGGCGCAACTCATCGAGTTCCAGCAGTTCGGCCACTTCAAGCGCACCGCGCAAGTGGCCGATATGAACCGGGTCGAACGTGCCCCCAAGCATGCCGATACGTCTGGGCAGCGTGGTCATGGGGTTGTTCAAGTCAGGCGTGCCCGCGCAATTGGCCATCACCGATCACGATGTACTTCTCGCAGGTCAGCCCTTCCAGCCCGACAGGACCACGGGCGTGCAGCTTATCAGTAGAAATGCCGATCTCGGCACCCAATCCGTATTCAAAGCCGTCAGCGAAGCTCGTCGGGGCATTGACCATGACCGAACTGGAATCGACCTCGGCCATGAACCGGCGAATCTGGCTCTGGTGATCGGACACGATGGCATCGCTGTGATGCGAGCCGTAATGATTGATGTGCTCGATGGCTTCGTCCAGCCCGGACACGACACGAATCGAGAGGATCGCCGCCAGGTACTCGGTGTGCCAGTCGTCTTCGGTGGCCGGCATAACGTCGATCAGCTCGCGGGTGCGCTCACAACCGCGCAACTCGACGCCCTTCTCGCGAAACTGCGCCGCCATGGCAGGCAGAAAATCGGCTGCGATGGTCTGATCGACCAGCAGGGTTTCCATCGCGCCGCAGATACCGTAACGGTAGGTCTTGGCGTTGAAAGCGATCTTTTGCGCCTTGGGCAGATCGGCATGGGCACTGACGTAAACGTGGCAGATGCCGTCCAGATGCTTGATGACCGGCACACGGGCGTCGCGACTGACCCGCTCGATCAGGCCCTTGCCGCCACGCGGAACGATGACGTCCACATATTCAGGCATGGTGATCAGCGCGCCAACCGCCGCACGGTCGGTGGTCTCGACCACCTGCACCACAGCAGCGGGCAGACCGGCTTCAGCCAGACCGCGCGCGATACAGGCGGCAATCGCGCGATTGGAGTGAATGGCTTCGGAGCCACCGCGCAGAATGGTCGCGTTACCGGACTTCAGGCACAGGCTGGCTGCATCGATGGTCACATTCGGACGTGATTCGTAGATGATGCCTACAACGCCCAGCGGCACACGCATCTTGCCAACCTGAATACCCGACGGCCGATAACTCATGTCGCGGATCGCACCTACGGGGTCTGCCAGGCTGGCGACCTGACGCAACCCGACGATCATGCTGTCGATGCGTGCGGGGGTCAGGGCCAGTCGTTCCAGCATTGCCGGCTCAAGGCCGTTGGCCTGACCGTAGGCCAGGTCCAGTGCATTGGCGGCAGACAGCTCGTCGCGGGCTTCGTCCAGAGCGGCGGCGGTGGCCTGCAGGGCGCGGTTCTTCTGCGCGGTGCTGGCACGACCGATCACTCGCGAAGCTTCGCGGGCGGCGCGACCCAGGCGGGTCATGTAGTCAAGAACGGACTCAGTCATGGTCTCAGAGGTCTTGGCGGAGAGGAAAGCGGCCGATTATAGCTGTCGTGGGGCACGAACGACAGCGCAGACAGGCGGATGGTCGATATCAGTGCGCAGATTTATTGGCCGGTGACCAGCATGGCGGCATGTCATGCGCATGCAGATCGCGCATGGCGCTGACTGGATTGTCATGATTCAGTCACGTTCAGAAACAACAAAGCCGTTAATCAAGACACATTCAGCTGCAATTAAAGTTGCGCTTGTTATCATCGGGCACCTTCTCAACGTACCCGTCTGACTATGCCTGCGGCCCTTCAAGACCATTTCTTTCAACGTGATGCCCAAGTGCTCGCCCGCGACCTGCTGGGCAAGGTGATCCGCCACAAAGTGGGTGAACTGTGGCTGGCCGCCCGCATCATCGAAACCGAAGCGTATTACTGCGCCGAAAAAGGCAGCCATGCCTCGTTAGGCTACACGGAGAAGCGCAAGGCGCTGTTCCTCGAAGGCGGCCACATCTATATGTATTACGCGCGTGGCGGTGATTCGCTGAATTTCAGCGCCGAGGGGCCGGGCAATGCGGTGCTGATCAAATCGGCGTTTCCGTGGACCGACGCCACCAGCGATGAAAATGCGTTGGCGCAGATGCAACTGAACAACCCCGATGCCAGTGGCGCAATTCGCCCGCCGCAGCGGCTTTGCGCCGGCCAGACGCTGCTGTGCAAGGCGCTTGGCCTGAAAGTACCCGCATGGGACGCCAAGCGCTTCGACCCGCAACGGTTGCTGGTCGAAGACGTCGGCCAGACACCCGAGCGCATTATCCAGACCACCCGACTGGGCATCCCCAGCGGACGCGACGAACACCTCATGTATCGCTTTGTGGACGCCGGCTACGCCCGCTTCTGTACACGGAACCCTCTCAGACGCGGTCAGGTCGAAGGCCGCGACTACTTATTTCTCGATCAAGGAAACTGACCCATGGGCGACCTGCTCAATGGCATGACCGGCTGGCTGACGGCGAACCCTTCCTGGGTGGCTGTCGCGATCTTTTTAGTCGCATTCACCGAATGCGTCGCGATTGTCGGGATCGTTGTGCCGGGCACCGTGATCATGTTTGCGATTGCCGCGCTGGCGGGTAGCGGCATTCTGCCGTTGAGCGAAGTGCTGTTACTGGGCTTTCTGGGCGGGCTGCTGGGGGACGCGGTGTCTTACTTCATCGGCAGGCGCTTTCATCAGAACATTCGCCAGTTGCCGGGCCTGCGCACCCACCCGGAATGGATGGCCGGCGCCGAGAGCTACTTCCATCGCTATGGCATTGCCAGCCTGCTGGTGGGGCGCTTCATCGGCCCTTTGCGGCCGATGCTGCCGATGATTGCCGGCATGTGCGACATGCCGCTGCCGCGCTTTATCGCCGTCAGCGTGCTCGCCGCCGCTGGCTGGTCGATTGCCTACCTGATGCCGGGCTGGGCTGCGGGCGCTGCCATTCGCCTGCCGTTGCCAGAGGGCTTCTGGCCAGAGGCGGCAGTGGTCGGCACCGGGCTGGCGGTGCTGTTCGGGCTGAGCATTCAAAGCAGCGTGCGCCAGAAACGCTACGCAACCAAGCTGATTTCCGTGCTCAGCCTGACGCTGGTCGCCGCGCTGTTCATCGGCTGGCCTTACCTGGCTGATTTCGACAACGGCCTGATGACGCTCATCCAGGAACACCGCAGCGAAGCCGCGCAGAACATCGTGCTGTTCGTCACCAGCATCGGCGACTTCAAGGCCCAGTTGCTCGCGGCCTCCCTGCTGATCATTGTCCTGGCGGTTGCGAGGCAGTGGCGCCACGCGACCTTCGCCCTGGCTGCCACGCTGGGCACCGCTGTCGCCAACGGCCTCCTGAAAACCTTCTTCGCCCGCGCCCGTCCGGACGTGCTGGTCGACCCCTTGACCACCTACAGCATGCCCAGCGGGCACAGCTCCGCAGCCTTTGCGCTGTTCATGACGCTTGCCGTGCTGGCCGGGCGTGGCCAGCCAGTGCGCCTGCGTCTGAGCTGGATGTTGCTGTGTGGCATTCCGGCCTTGGCGATTGCCTTGTCGAGGGTGTATCTGGGAGTGCACTGGCCAACCGACGTGCTGGCCGGGATGCTGCTGGCGTTCTGCGTTTGCGCCGCCAGCCTCGCATTCATTCAGCGCAAGGAACCCCTGCCAGCCATGTCGGTACGGGTCTGGTGGCTGATCGTCCCGGCGATGACCGCACTGCTCGGTATATTTGCGGTGCGCGCCCTGTCGCATGCGGTGCTGCGCTATCAGTACTGATCAGCACACCTGATCGCACCTGCGTCGCACCCGCTGAAACGGGTGCGATACTTCGCAAATCTGGCACCTTGCCATTGCTCTTTCGACACGTTGACTACACTGCCTTTTAACAGGTGAGTAAGCGACGGCGTTGTCGAAGGAGTGCTGATGTCCGCCCTGAATCGTTACACAGCAATGCCCGCTCGGCAGCGCGGCGCAATCGGCCTGATCGCGGCGCTGACGCTGGGGCTGGCGTTGTTGTGTGCGCTGGTCGTGGTCGACAGCGGCAGGCTGTACCTGGAGAAACGCTCGCTGCAACGGGTTGCGGATATCGCCGCGCTGGAGGCCGCAGGACGCAGAGGAGCGTGCAGCGGTGCGGCCAGTGCGCCCGACTTTGCCAACCAGAGTGCCATCCGTAACGGTTTTACCCCGAACACCGATGGCCGCACGCTGGTGACTCGCTGCGGAACGCTCACGGTAGGCGCACTGAGCCAGCGCGTGTTCGTCGCCGATTCCACCCAGGCGCTGGCCATTCAGGTGGTCGCCTCTCATCCGGTGCCGCGCAGCATTGCCGCAGGCATTGGTGCTGCGTTCGATAAATCACCATCGCCTGCCAACGTCACGCTCAGCGCCACAGCCGTTGCCGCCAGCGCCGCACCTCTGGTGGCGCTGACCATCCGCAGTGCAACCATGACGGTGGACAGCACCCGGGCGGCCATTCTGAACCCGGTCATTGGCAGCCTGCTCGGCGGGTCACTCAACCTCAGCGTTGCGAACTGGCAGGGCCTTGCCAGCACCGACCTCAGCCTGCTCAGCTACCTGAACCGGCTCAAGACTGACCTCAACCTGACGGCAGTCGGCTACAGCGATGTACTCAACACGTCGGTTTCGGTCAGCCAGTTGATCCAGAGTGCCATCAATGTGCTCGACCCCGGCGCAACCTTGACCGGTACGGCCACTATTGCCGGCCTGCAGGCCTTGAAGCTGGCGGCCGGTGCAACCACGGTGGTGCTGGGCGACCTGTTGTCGATACAGGGCAGTTCGGACATCGCCGCACTAAACACCAATCTACGCCTGCTGGACCTGGTTCAGGGCCTCGCGCAGTTGGCCAATGACAAGACCGGAATCTCCACGGCTGCGCAAATCAACGTAGGCACCCTGGCGCAGGTCACGACGCGCATTCAGGTCGTCGAGCCACCTCAGTTGTCGGCCATCGGCGACCCGAGCAAGATCGACCCGCTCAATCCCAAAACCGGTGCCAACCGGATCTACGTGCGCACGGCGCAGATGCGTGCGCTGGTGTCGATCAACCTGCCGGTGCTGGGCAACATTAATTCTCTGGTCAGTACGGCAACCTCGGTGGTTGGCAGCCTGACGCCAATCCTCAACAGCGCGTTGAGTCTGAATATTGCTGGCGTACTAGGCTCCACAACCTGTGCGCTGGGCCTGAACAGCTGTATGGTCACCGATATCAAGCTTCTGACCTCCGGCACCTCCGGCCCCCGAATCGACCTGAGCCTGGCGCTGGCCAGTGCCGACACCTATGTCACCGGCTTCACCTGCACCAGCAATACCAATAAAACCCTCAGCGTCAAAACCGATGCGGCACTGCTCAGCGCCAAGGTTGGCTTGATCAATGACGGTTTTCCTGCCAGCACGGATCCCACGGCAATAACCACCACACCGCTGCCCGTACTCGATATCGGCACTCAAACCTGCCAGAAAATATTGGGGCTGCTAGGCAACTGCACCGCTCGTACCCCCTTCGGCGGCGGTGGCATCGGCCTCACGTTCGACACGGTCAGCCAGTCACAATTGGGCAGCTCGACGGTCGTCAGCACCATCTTCAGCTCACCCAACCTCCCTGAAATCAACAGCGCGCCGTACTTTCTGACCGGCGTTGCAAACACCAAACCCAGCACATTGCTCAACGGCACGGTTTCCAGTGTGAAGGTAAACGTCTATAAACCCGCGACCAGCAACGTGTTGGGCAATGTCATCACTGGAACGGCAGTAACACTGAACAGCCTGACCGTTGCACTCGACGCCATCGTCGACAATACGCTCACAAACTTGCTGACGACGGTCGTCGACCCGCTGTTCGAGTCGCTTGGCCTGAACCTGGGCGCCACCGACGTCGGGGCCAATCTGAGCTGCAACATCGGCCAGGCAAAGCTGATCATCTAGCCTTCATTGAAGATCGGCAGTTCGATGCGAAAACGCGCGCCCTCGCCCACGTTGCTGACACTGAGCTGGCCGCCCATCTGATCGACGATGCCGTAACTGACCGACAAGCCCAGCCCGGTGCCGACCCCGACAGGCTTGGTGGTGAAGAACGGCTCGAAAATGCGCTCCAGCAAACGCGGGTCAATACCGCCGCCGTTGTCCTGAACCACCAGGCGGATGATATTTTCATCCCGCTCGGCTTCGACACTGATCCACGGCTCGAACTCACGGTCTTTTTCACGCCGCGACAGCAAGGCATCCCGGGCATTGACCATCAGGTTGATCAGCACCTGCTCCAGCTGATCGACATGCCCACGCACCCGCACCGCCTCAATCATGCTCCCGACGCGAATCTGCACGCCCTTGCCTTTCATGCCCTCGGCCAGCATCGAAAGAGTGCCTTCAACGGCCTGAGCCGGATCGAACAGTTGCTCTTCGACCTCGGAACGCCGACCGAACACCCGCATGTGGTCAACCACACGGGCGGCACGTTGCACCTGCGTGTCGATACGCGTGAGTTTTTCAGTGAGGTATTCGATATCCACATCGCCCCTGCTAAGGCGCTTCAAGACGTTGACCACCGCCATGCGCATGACGTTGAGCGGCTGATTGATCTCGTGAGCCAGTCCGGTGGACATTTCGCCGAGCGTCGCCATCTTGGCGCTCTGATTCAACTGCATCCTCGAGCGGCGCACGTCGGTGTTGTCGCGGCCCACGGCCTGCACCTCGACCAGCGTGCCATGCTCATCGAAAATGCCCCGGTCGGCCCACACCCACCAGGCGTATTCACGGCCGGGCAACTCGATGCAGATTTCTTCGGTGCTCAACGGCGCCTCAGGCGTCAGCAGGCCGATGCGCCGAATGAACGCTTCGCGCTGCTCATCCGAGAGCCAGTCGCCGAGATTGATCCCGGTCAGTTGCTCCGGGGTGCATTCCATGTAGTTGGCCAGCGGCCGGTTGCCGAAACTGAGCACCAGATCAGGCGAATAGCGACAGATCATCGCTGGAGAATCTTCAACCAGAATGCGATAGCGCTCTTCGCTCTGGCGCACTTGCTCGGCCGCCAGTGTGGCTTCGGTAACATCCAGCCATAAACCGACTGCCTCCACCGGCATGCCGAGGTCATCGCGCAACAGCCGGGCCTCGTCCAGCAGCCAGTGATAATTGCCACCCTTGTCGCGCAACCGGTATCGCCGGCTGACCAAGCCTTCACGCAGCAACTGCCGATTGCGCTCGAACCAGATGTCGCGGTCTTCGGGGTGGATGTATTCAGCCAGTTGCCCCTCGATGCAGTCGGCCAGCGTCCAGCCCAGCAAAGGCGTGAGGCTGTCACTGAAAAAAGTCGGCTCCAGGTTGCCTTGATCGTAACGCTGCACGTAGATCACCGCCGGTGAGCTGGCAATCAGGTTATCCAGCCGGGCATGGGCGGCAGCCGCCTCGGTTTCCTGGTTCTTGATATCGCTGACATCGAGCATGAAACCCAGCACGCGCTTCACCTGCCCGCTGATCAGCGCCTGGCCCTGAATACGAAACCAAAGGGTTTCCTGCGCGGGGTCACTCTGCGCCAGACGCACGCAGAGCAGCAATGGCGTGCCTTTGTCACGCAACTGGGCGAGACGGCTGGAAAGCTCCTGGCGGTCTGCCGGATGAATCATCGCCAGCCAGTCCTGACGTGACAGGCTTTCGACCCTGTCAGCCAGACGCAGACTGCGCGCCAGTTGCGGGGCCAGCAGGACCTCGTCGCTGGCGGGCATCAGCTCCCACCACCCGGTACCCAGCAGCCCTTGAAGCACGGCCAGCCGCTCGACGTGGTGACGGTTGTGCTGTTCGGACAAGCGAAACAGCACCGGACCTGCCAGCGCCGAGCAGAGGTTCAGCCACTCACGCTCACCGAGGTCGGGTGCCTGCTGTCGCGGGTCATAGAAGCCGAACATCAGCCAGGCTTTGGGAGCGTTGTCACGACTGTGCGGGATCAGAAAACCGTCAGCGTTAGCGAACACACTCTGCAACGGCCCTTGATCGACGCCGCTGCCAAACCTCAATTGATGGGTGATATTGGCATCGAAGCGGTCCAGCGCCGTCCCCAGTCGCTGTCCGACCTGCCACAGTTCCGGTGCCGTATGCGCGCTGTACTGGCAGTAGACACGCCAGCCGACACCGCTAACCTCCGGCAACACCAGCGCCACACAAGGAATACGCCACAGCTGCGCCAGCTCTTCCAGCTGTTCGGCCGCCACCGCCGTCAGCCGTTCCACGTTGCACACACGCACACGCTCGGCCATCTGCCCGGCGAACCGCAAGCACTGCTGGCGACTGCGAGCGGCGTTGGCTTCTTCCATCAGGTCGCTGATATCCAGCAATTGCAGCAGCCAGCCCTTGCCGTGCGCCTGGACCCAGCCGCGGGCGTGCAAGGTGTGCGTGTCGGCGCTCTTGAAGTCCAGATCGAGCATGTGCCCCAGCCAGTCATGCGGCACCCCTTCAACGACCAGCGCGCTATTGGGCAGCAGCAGGTTCATCAGCCGCAGAGCAGCGAACGTCGGCGCTGCCATGCCCAGTCGCGCAAGCAATTGCGGGCTGATGCTCTGTATCCGCCCCTCTTCGTCAAGCAGTAGATAAAGGTCGGCGCCGATCGGATCGGGCTCGCTGGACACAGGCAAGGTCTGCGGCGAAGACGGCGCTTCACCGCGTCCGAGCCACCGGCTCAGGCGATTCTTTTCATGGGACAAGTTGCAGGCTCGCTTGGGCGGTCAGATTGGTCGGCAAACGCGGGATCTCACCGATGCCGGGCAGGGTCAGCAGCGGCAATACCTGGGTCAGTCGGGTCTTGGGATACTGGATGGTGACGGTCAGCACACCGGCGGTGTAAGTCACGTTGGTATAACTTGCACTGAAGCCCAACGCAGGCGGCATCCATGACAACTGGCTCATCACGACACTCTGTGCCTGGCTTTTCAATAGACTGTTATAATTTGTAACTGTCGGACTGAGGGCGACACTTCGGCGCACGGCTTCACTGGCCGCCGCATTGAATGACTGCATCATCAGCAACGGCAGGCTATAACTCACCACGCCGTAGAACACCGCAAAGAACACCACGAATACAGCAGCGAACTCAATAGCAGCGGCACCCTGTTGCTTATCGGGAAAGGTCTGCTGCGCACGTGTTTTCATTTCAACGTCTACCCTGACATCTACGACCTTTGAACAGCATAGGTTCTTTACGGAAAACGGGATGTTTTTTGCGTGATGAAATTATTTTTTCTGCTGGTCTGGTTTGCAATTTGCGCCGAACAGGATGCGCGCCGCAAGGAAATTCTCAACGGGCTGACACTGGGCGCCGCAGCGCTGGCTGCCGGCTATCTGGCCGTTACCGGCCTGACCTGGCTGGGCTCGCCGCCGCTTGAAGGCGCCCTGGCGCTGGTGCTGGCCTTGGCCCTGACACTGCCCGGTTACACGCTGGGCAGGCTGGGCGCTGCAGACGTCAAGTTGATGACGGCATTGGCGCTTGCATCAAACACTGCCTATTTGTTATGCACGTTTATTGGCGCAGGCGTCGCGATGCTGGCATGGGCCTTGATAGGTAAAAGAGTCTGGCCTCTTATACACCAACAGGTTACGCAGCGTTATAAACACATGAATCCCGGGACGCCAGACAAATATCCTTTCTCACCGTTCTTATTGATCGGCCTGCTGCTGACAGTGTGTGTTATCCATTAGTCGAATGAAAATATAATGCTATGTACATAGTCGGAAAGTACGACTACGGTTGAGACATCGCGCTCGCGTAACGTCGCGTATGCAAACAGAACTTGATCATGTTTTGCTGAATGGATAAAGGTCCCGGCTTGCCGGCCTTAACAGCATGGAGTCGCATGTGAATAACTACCCGGTCCCAAAAATTCTGGTGGTCGATGACCAACCTTTGATCGTTGAAGAACTCGGCGAGTTTCTGGAAGGCTGCGGCTATGCGTGTGTGCGCTGTCATTCAAGCCTTGAAGCCATCGAGCACTTTGCCAACGACAGCGCCATCGGCATCGTGCTGTGCGATCTGGAAATGCCCGGCATGAATGGCATCGAAATGGTCGAAGCCATGAAGATGGCGGGCGGCAAGACGCATTTGTTCGAAGCCATCATGCTGACCGGGCAAGCCGAGAAAAAGGATGTCATCAAGGCGCTGCGGGCCGGCATTGCCGATTACTACCAGAAGCCGGTCAATCTTGATGAGCTGCTGGAAGGCGTTCAGTCGCAGGTAGAAGCGCTGGCCGAGCGCCAGAAAAACCGCCAGCAATTGGGCCTGCTGAACGAGAAACTCCAGTTTCTGGCGGCGTCCATTGACGATCTTTATCAGAATCTGGACAGCGCTCAGAACACGCCGCAGGCCGGGCGCAAACCACGGCTCAATGCTGAAAATGACTCACAGATGCCGGTGGCTCTGGCCAAACTGTCACGTCGCCAGCTCGATGTGGCGCGGCTGGTCAGTACCGGGTTGACCAATTATCAGATTGCCTGCGAACTGGGCATTACCGAAAACACCGTAAAACTTTACGTGTCGCAGGTTCTGCGCCTGACCCATATGCATAACCGCACTCAACTGGCGCTGGCATTTTCACCCGGTAAAAGCGGGGAGCGGCAGCGGCTTATCGAAAGCCAGGGGTAAGACTGCTCAGGCCTCGATTTCTGCCAGCACGATGTGATAAGGCGCTTGCACCAGCGCCGAGTGCACCTGATTGCGCCCTGCATGCTTGGCGCGATACAGCGCGTTGTCGGCCTGGGAGGCAAGGCTCAGGCTGTCATCATCTGCACCGAGGCAAACCACGCCGGCACTGAAGGTGCAGAACAGGTCCGCAGGCTGCGCCGGGTAGTGAATCTCCGCAAAGCGGTGACGGATTTCATCGAGCACCTTGTGGGCGTTATGAATGTCGGTGTCGGGCATGACAATGGCGAACTCTTCACCGCCGTAACGACCGATGAAATCGGTTTTACGCAGTCGCTGCTTGAGGAACAGTGCCAGGCTCTTGATGACCCGATCCCCCATTGGATGGCCGTGGCTGTCGTTGACCCGTTTGAAATGGTCGATATCGAGCATGGCAAAACACAGCGGCTTGCCTTCACGTCGCGAACGAAAACTGCAATCTTCCAGCAGTTGCAGGATGTGCGTGTGGTTGTAGAGCCCGGTCAGGCTGTCACGAACCATGCGCGACTTGAGGTTACGAGCCCTGGCGGCGCGATTGCGCACCGTGGTGATCAAGTGGCGCGGCTTGATCGGCTTGGTCAGGAAGTCATCGCCGCCTTCGCTCATGGCATCGAGCTGCTTGTCCTGGTCATCCTCGGCCGACAGGTAAATGATCGGCACACTAACGTAACGGTCGTTGTGGCGAATGACCTTGGCCAGTTCGGTGCCGGTACAGCCGGGCATGTACATGTCGAGAATGATCAGGTCCGGCTGAAAATCGGCGAGTTCGGACATCGCCTGAATAGGGTCAATGAGCACCCGCGTCACGATCCCGGCGGCATTCAGCACGCGTTCGGTGTGCATAGCCTGGGCACGGGAATCATCGATGATCAGCACTTTATAAGGCTCGTATTGCGCCACGCAGGTCAGCACTTCGATTTTTTCCAGCAGGCTCGATGCTTCCAGCGCGCCGGTCAGAAACTCCTCACCACCGGCGCGCACCGCTGCCAGCCGGGTCGGCGTGTCGGTTTCATGCACACTGAAAAACAACAGCGGCAGCTTTTGCTCCAACCCTTCCTGCGCCTGCGAGGCCAGCTCCAAGCCCATGCCAGGACCGCTGAAATCGACGTCCATGACAATAGCCGCCGGGTGCCGCTGCGCCATGGCACGCTGGAAATCGGCAACGCTGTGCAGTGAAAGGGCCGACAAACCGAAAAACTCCAGCTGTTTGGCCAGACGCTCGGCCCGCTCATGGTCCTGAAGCACCACGTAAACCGGCTTGCGCAGCGGCGGCAGCGACGTTTGCTCGAGCCGGTCGCCATGCCGCAGCCCGGTGCGCGACAGGCGCTGCATGAGGCGATTGAGTTCTGTGATGACGTGGCTGTTGAGCCGGCCGCGATTGGCGTCAACCGCGTCCAGTGACTGATTGATCTCGTGAGCCAGGGCCACATGCTCAGCTTGCTCGAAGCGCTCGGCAAAACGCATCAGACGCAGCGTGGCCTCTTTGAGCTCGGCCATGTCGGCAACCGACCACTGGGCTTTTTGCAGGCGTTGCCACGTCTCCAGAATCTGCCGAGCCTGATGAATGACCCTTTGGGCAAAGTGATGCTTGAGACGATCGCGGCTAGGATCTTCGAGCTCGGTCATATTCAGACTACTGTTGATTTACTGAGCGAAATGGCTGATGGCGCTATGCTAGCACCTCCCATACGACAGAAGAGCGCCGCAAGTCACTTATTTGACAACATTTTGATGGCGCATGGCCACTACTCAAAATTAATCGACTGATAGATAATAGCTATAAGCTTTTGGCTGCAAGCTGCAAGCTGCAAACTAGAAGCGGTCGGCTTGAGGCTTGAGGCTTGAGGCTTGAAGCTAACCGCTTGCAGCTTCCAGCTTATCGCTTGAAACTGCCCAGGAAGGTTGCGGTCGAACGCCGTGTAGCATTCAACTCAAGATCGAAAGGACCCTACCATGCTGGATTGGAAAAACCGCGCAGGCAGCGCGGGTGAGCGCACCGCTGACACCGCATCGGTCAAGCGCCGGGGTTACCTGGGTAACCTGTTCTATAGCCGCGCTCTGGGCGCCTTGATCTTGATTTACCTGCTGGTGGCGCTCGTTGTCGGCTGGTACTGGAGCAAAGAACCCGCACTGTTCCCGGTACAACAAAACGCTCAAGCCGCCGCAGAACGCGAAGGCAAGCAGATAGTGATCGGCTACACCACGGTCGAAACCCTGAAAACCGTGGCCGGCACTTTGCTCGACAAGCGTGGCGGCTACCTCTCCAACGACCGCATGCCGCCTGGCCTGTGGCTGGACAACATTCCGAGCTGGGAATACGGCGTGCTGGTTCAGGTGCGTGACCTGAGCCGTGCGCTGCGCAAGGACTTCGCCCGCTCGCAGTCGCAATCTGCCGAAGATGGCGATCTGGCGCGTGCCGAGCCGCTGTTCAACTTCAACAATCGCAGCTGGATCCTGCCCTCCAGTGAATCGCAGTATGCCGAGGGCATTAAATCTCTGAGCCGCTACCAGGCACGACTGTCCGATCCGAACCAGAAAGGCGCACTGTTTTACGCCCGCGCCGACAACCTCAACAACTGGCTGGGTGATGTCGGAACGCGCCTGGGTTCGCTGTCGCAGCGCCTCTCGGCCAGTGTCGGCAGGGTCAAACTCAACAGCACGCTGAAAACCGAAGCCGCTGTTTCGGTCAAGCCTGGCGAAGTACCGCAGGTTGACGAGGAAATCGTTGAAACCCCATGGCTGGAAGTGGACAACGTCTTCTATGAAGCGCGCGGTCAGGCCTGGGCGCTGTCGCACTTGCTGCGCGCCATCGAAGTGGATTTTGCCGATGTGCTGGCCAAAAAGAACGCGACAGTGAGTGTGCGTCAGATCATTCGTGAACTGGAGGCCTCTCAGGAGCCGCTGTGGAGCCCGATGATTCTCAACGGCAGCCCGTTCGGTGTGTTCGCCAACCACTCGCTGGTCATGGCCAACTACATCTCACGCGCCAATGCTGCGGTGATCGACCTTCGCCAGTTGCTGAATCAGGGCTGATGGATATCTCCCCGAACGAGGCCGCGCACCGCGCCGCCTCCGACGCCGAGCACATTGCCTGGGTCGACGAGCAGGATTGTCTGCTCGGTTCACGGGTACGCGCCGATTTGCGTGAACGCGGGCTGATCGGCCGCGGCACCTATATTCTGCTGTTCAACAGTGCCGGGGACCTCTGTGTGCATCGGCGCACGCTGAGCAAGGCGATCTACCCAGGTTACTGGGATGTGGCGGCTGGCGGGATGGTTCAGGCGGAGGAAAGCTACGCCGAGTCTGCGGCCCGTGAGCTTGAAGAAGAGCTGGGCGTCAGTGGCGTGCCGTTGCAGGCGCACGAACAGTTTTTCTTCGATCAGCCCGGCAACCGCCTGTGGTGTGCAGTGTTTTCGGCTGTGTGGGACGGGCCGCTGAAACTGCAACCTGAGGAGGTACTGGAAGCGCGCTTCATGCCCATCGACGAAGTGCTGCATCAGGCAGAACACACGCCCTACTGCCCGGACTCGCTGGCTGCGCTGAAACGCTACCTGAATCAGTCTGTTTCTGTTTAGCGATGAAAGTGTTCGGTAAAGCGACTGTTCAGTAAATTGGCGCATCGAGCCTCTTAGCATTCGGGCTATTTGCCGTTACACTGCGCGACCTTTTTCAAACTGGACCGGCCCTGCCCTTCCAGTAGCGCTGCCCCTGCCAGAGTGGGGCTTCGCGGTCGATGGCTCGTGTGAGCCCGACCCATCTTCAGTCCTCAACAAGAGGATGTTCCGTGGCTAAAAAAGCCGCTTCCCTCGCCGCCCTGGGTGGCCTGGTGTTTTCAACCGACGCAGGGCGCCACTGCCCCGATTGTCGTCAGCCTGTTGCCGAATGCACCTGCAAACAGACTGCCATCCCCGAAGGCGACGGCGTTGCTCGGGTACGTCGCGAAAGCAAAGGCCGTGGCGGCAAGACAGTCACCACCATCAGCGGCGTGCCGCTGGCCGAAGAGCCGCTCAAAGAGCTGGCCAAGGCCCTCAAGCAACGCTGTGGCACCGGCGGATCGCTCAAGGACGATGTGATCGAGATCCAGGGCGATCATGTCGAACTGCTGATCGCAGAACTCGTCAAGAAAGGCTTCAAGGCCAAAAAGTCCGGCGGCTGAACCCGCGACTCAAATCGTCATTTCAACTCATTACACTGCGCCCAGCCGGCTACTGGCTGGCGCTATGACTTCTTTATAGGGGACCTCGATGTCCGTACGACGCACACGCAAAGACGATGGCAGCCAATGGACAGTTGCGGACAGCCGCAGCGTTTATGGCATTCGCCATTGGGGCGCGGGTTATTTTGCAATCAACGAGGCGGGCCGCGTTGAAGTTCGCCCCAACGGGCCGGACAGCTCGCCCATCGATCTCTATGAGCAAGTCGACAACCTGCGCAAAAGTGGCCTGTCGCTGCCGTTGCTGGTGCGCTTCCCCGATATTCTGCAGGACCGCGTGCGTCAACTGACCGGCGCATTCGACAGCAACATCGCGCGCCTGGAATACCAGAGCCAATACACCGCGCTGTACCCGATCAAGGTCAACCAGCAGGAAGCGGTGGTGGAAAACATCATCGCCACGCAGAACGTCTCGATTGGTCTGGAAGCCGGCTCCAAGCCTGAACTGATGGCCGTGCTGGCCCTGGCGCCCAAAGGCGGCACCATCGTCTGCAACGGTTACAAGGACCGCGAGTTCATCCGGCTGGCGCTGATGGGCCAGAAGCTGGGCCACAACGTGTTCATCGTCATCGAGAAAGAATCCGAAGTCGAACTGGTCATCGAAGAAGCCGCCGAGCTTAAAGTCGCCCCTCAGGTTGGCCTGCGCGTGCGCCTGTCGTCCCTTGCGTCGAGCAAGTGGGCAGACACGGGCGGCGAGAAATCCAAGTTCGGTCTGTCTGCCGCGCAATTGCTCTCAGTGGTCGAGCGCTTCCGCAAGGCAGGCCTCGATCAGGGCATCCGCCTGCTGCACTTTCACATGGGCTCGCAGATCGCCAACCTGGCGGACTACCAGCACGGCTTCAAGGAAGCGATCCGCTACTACGGCGAACTGCGCAAACTCGGCCTGCCGGTGGACTACATCGACGTCGGCGGCGGTCTGGGCGTCGATTACGACGGCACTCACTCGCGCAATGCCAGCTCGATCAACTACGACATGGACGATTACGCCGGTGTCGTGGTCGGCATGCTCAAGGAATTCTGCGACGCGCAGAGCCTGCCGCACCCGCACATTTTCTCGGAAAGCGGCCGCTCGCTGACCGCCCACCACGCCATGCTGGTGGTGCAGGTTACCGACGTCGAGAAGCATAACGACGAAGTGCCGAAGATTGCCGACAAGGAAAGCCTGCCGGAGACCGTGCAGTGGCTGGTTGACCTGCTGGGGCCGACCGACATCGAGATGGTCACCGAAACCTACTGGCGCGCCACGCACTACATGAGCGACATCGCCACCCAGTACGCCGATGGCAAGATCAGCCTGGCCGAGAAGGCGCTGGGCGAACAATGCTACTTCGCTGTCTGCCGCCGTTTGTACAATTCGCTGAAAGCCCGTCAACGCTCGCATCGTCAGGTGCTGGACGAGCTCAATGACAAGCTGGCCGACAAGTACATCTGCAACTTCTCGGTGTTCCAGAGCCTGCCGGACACCTGGGCAATCGGCCAGGTGTTGCCGATCCTGCCGTTGCATCGCCTCGACGAGGAGCCGGTACGCCGCGCCGTGCTGCAAGACCTGACCTGCGATTCCGACGGCAAGATCAAGCAATACGTCGACGAGCAGAGCATCGAGACCAGCATGCCGGTGCATTCGCTGAACGAAGGCGAAGACTATCTGCTGGGCATCTTTCTGGTGGGCGCTTATCAGGAAATTCTGGGCGACATGCACAATCTGTTCGGTGACACCGACTCGGTGAACATCTACCAGAACCCGGACGGCAGCGTGTACCACGCCGGTATCGAGACCCACGACACCATCGAAGACATGCTGCGCTACGTGCATTTGTCGCCGGAAGAACTGATGACCCATTATCGGGACAAGGTCGCCAGCGCCAAGATCACCCCACGCGAACGCACCTACTTCCTCGACGCCCTGCGCCTAGGCCTGACCCGCTCGTCGTACTTGTCGTCCTGAGGGCACGAAAGACGGGGGTGAAACCACATTTACCCTCGTCGTTATACACAAGTCCGCTTTTGATTCTGGCCGAAGGCCGTGGGAGCTGAGAGCCACGTTTTCCTGGCTCGTCAGGACTTATGTATAACGATGAGCGCTTCAGCAGCACCTCAACAACGCAGCCGATGCCTCAGGTGATCCACCTGCCCGCAAGCAACGTAGCGGTACCTGTGCGGCACTGGGGCGCAAAGCGATGGTCTCATGCATGTCCCAATCCACTGCCTGAGGCTTGTATATGATTCGAGCGATTTTCCTGACGCTGATCACCGGTGCTGTGCTGGCAGTGTTGTCCGGCTGCTCGCCGCTGAAAGTGCTGAACTCGCTGAATCCGAGCGGTCCTGTCGAGCATGTCAACGGGCTGGCCTATGGGCCTTATCCACGCAACAAACTGGACATTTACATGCCACGGTCGAAAACCGCCAACTCACCGGTTGTGGTGTTTTTCTATGGAGGCAGTTGGAGAAGGGGCTCTAAAACTGATTACGCCTTCGTAGGGGAAGCCTTGGCCGCGCGCGGCATGGTGGTGGTCATCGCCGACTACAGACTCTATCCACAGGTGCGCTACCCGGACTTTCTGGATGACTCGGCCAAAGCGCTGGCCTGGGCCTACAAAAACGCAAAAACCTACGGTGGCGATCCCGATCGACTGTACGTGATGGGGCACAGTGCGGGCGCCTACAACGCTGCAATGCTGGCGCTTGACCCACGCTGGCTGGCTCGTGAGGGACTTGCACCTTCCATCCTCAGCGGCTGGATCGGTCTGGCCGGGCCTTACGACTTCCTGCCCATTGAGGAAGAAGAAGTGAAGCCGGTGTTCTTCTTCCCGAACTCGCCACCCGAGTCGCAACCCATCAACTACGTCAGTGCCGGCGCCCCGCCTGCGCTGCTGATGGCGTCTAATACCGATACGCTGGTCAATCCCAGGCGCAATACCGGCGGGCTGGCGCAGAAGCTGCGCGCGGCGAATGTGCCGGCGCGTGACCTGTACTTCTCACGCACCAACCACGGCACTCTGGTCGGCGCGTTTGCCAAGTTGCTCAGCGGTCTGGCTCCAGTGGTTGACGAGGTGGACATGTTCGTCAAACACACGCCAGGTGCGCAGCGTGAAACAAAGGGTTGGGGCTTAACGGCTCAGTGAACGAACCAGCCGTCCCTGCGCGTCAGACGCCAGGCGATGGCCCCCAGGCTCAAGCCGCGCAGCAAGGTGAACGCCAGAAACGTCAGCCATAGCGCGTGGTTGCCGTGGCTGGACGCCAGCCAGGCGACCGGCGCGATGCCCGCCGCGCTGACCAGCATCGCGTTGCGCATCTCCCGGGCCCGCGTGGCACCGATAAACAGCCCGTCCAGCAGATAACTCCAGACGGCCAGCAAGGGCATCAGCGCCAGATACGGCAGGTAAGTCATGGCGGTGGCGCGCACTTCGGGGATGTCCGTCTGGAAGCTGACAAAGGCGTGCCCACCGACCAGAAACAATAACGCAAACCCCACGCTTGCGATCAGTGACCAGCCCCCCGCCACCACCAGCGAACGCCGCAAGGTGTCCCGGTCACGCGCGCCAATGGCGTGGCCGCACAGCGCTTCAACCGCATGCGCCAGGCCGTCGAGCGCGTGAGCCGTCAGCAGCAGGCCGTTGAGCAGCAGCGCGTTGGCGGCAACCGTAGCGTCACCCAGACGAGCGCCTTGCACGGTGATCAGAAACATCACCGATTGCAGCGCCAGCGTGCGCAGAAAGATGTCGCGATTGACCGCCAGCAACGGCCGCCAGTTGTTCCACAGTTTCAGCGCCGACCAGACAATCTGGCCGGGCCAGGCGCGCAGGGTCTTGCGGGCCAGCAGCAGACCGAGCACCACACCGGCCCACTCCGCCAGCACCGACGCACGCGCCGACCCCACCACGCCCCAGTCCAGGCCCATCACGAACCATAGGTTGAGCGCGATATTGACCAGATTGGTGACGAGTAGAATGGCCAGCGGCGCTCTGGCGTTCTGCGTGCCGAGAAACCAGCCGACCAGCGCATAGCTGGCCAAGGCTGCGGGCAGACCGAACAGTCGGGTGTGGAAGAAATCCAGCGTCATCTGTTGCAGATCGGCCGACGGCTGCATCATCGCCAGCGCCAGGTGACTGAACGGTAAAGCGATCACGCCCAGCAACAACGCCAGCCCGGCGGCCAGCAGCAAACCTTGCAGCAGTATCCGGCGCAACGCCGCGCTGTCATTGCGTCCGGCTGCCTGCGCAGCAAAGCCGGTGGTGCCCATGCGCAAAAATCCCATTGCCCAGGCAAGAAAGGTGTACAGCGTCGAGCCTACGGCGACGGCACCCAACTGATGGGCATGCGGCAAGTGGCCTATCACCGCACTGTCGACCAACGCCACCAAGGGCACGGATATATTCGACAGAATCATCGGCGCCGCCAGCGCCCAGACACGACGATGGGTTGAGCGATGACGCCAGTCGTTGAGCAACGTGGACATGAGAACTCCCGGGAAGGCGGGCATTGTAGCCATGGCGAGGGCTATGTTGCGTGAATGATGGTCGCCGGATCCTGAGAACACCTAACGTGCACGCTGGAGCGTAAGTAACGATAACCTCAACTATCGTGCGACGCTCCTCACCCCGAATGTGCCCAGACACACACTTGTCAATCTGACAGTAATACTTGTCATCACGAGTGTTATATAGTCGCGCTCTCTCAACCGTTGCCGATGAGTGCACCTATGTTAAACAAAGGATTGTTTCTGGCTTGCGCGCTCGCGCTGCTGAGCGCCTGTGATTCGTCTACCCCGGATAAACCAGCGCCCGCCACGGCACCCACCACCCAGGCAACGGTTGCCGATACCAAGCCCAGGCCCGCAGTCGACCTAGCCGCGCTGAGCAAGCGTTATGCAGGCCGTGAACTGACGGTCATCGATGTGTCGGAAATTCAGGTAGACGGCGCAAGCACGCTGTCGGTGAGTTTTTCTGTGCCGCTGGACCCGGAGCAGAAGTTTGCTGAAAAACTGCATCTGGTGGACAGCAAGAACGGCAAGGTCGATGGCGCCTGGGAGCTGTCGGACAACCTCATGGAGTTGCGCCTGCGCCATCTGGAGCCGCAGCGCAAACTTGTGCTGACGGTCGATGCCGGGCTGCTGGCGGTCAACAAGGCCAAGCTCGCGGCCGAATACATCAGCCGCCTGGAAACCCGCGACCTGCAACCCACTGTCGGCTTCGCCAGTCGTGGCAGCCTGCTGCCGACGCGTCTGGCCGAGGGCTTGCCGGTCATCGCCTTGAACGTCGACAAGGTCGATGTCGAATTCTTCCGGGTCAAACCCGACGCGATGCCGAACTTCCTCGCCCAGTGGGACGGCGCATCCAGCCTGTCCAGCTACAGCTCCGAAGAACTGCTGCCTATGGCCGATCTGGTCTACGGCGGCCGCTTCGACCTCAAGCCTGCGCGCAACACCCGCGAAACCGTGCTGCTGCCGATTGCCGGCATCAAGGCGCTGCAACAACCGGGCGTTTACCTCGCGGTCATGCGCGCATCCGGCACTTACAGCTACTCGCAACCGGCCACCCTGCTCACCCTCAGCGACATCGGCCTGTCGGTGCACCGTTACAGCAATCGTCTGGATGTCTTCACCCAGGCACTCGAGGGCGGCAAGGCTCTGGGCGACGTAAGCGTGGATGTGTACGACGACAACGGCAAGGTCGTCGCGCAAGGCAAAACCGACAGCGACGGCCACGCCCGACTGCCGTTGCCCGCCAAGGCTGCAGTGGTGCTGGCGCACAAAGACGAACAGACCAGCATGCTGCGCCTGAACAGCTCGGCGCTGGATCTGGCCGAGTTCGACATTTCCGGCCCGCAGGCGCACCCGCTGCAATTCTTCATTTTCGGCCCGCGCGACCTGTACCGTCCCGGCGAAACCGTGCTGCTCAACGGTCTGCTGCGTGACAGCGACGGCAAAAACGTCAAACCACAACCGATCACCGTCGAAGTGCGCCGCCCCGACGATCAGGTCAGCCGCAAGTTTGTCTGGGAAGCCGATAGCAGTGGCTTCTACCAGTATCAATTGCAACTTGCCGAAGAAGCCCCGACCGGGCGCTGGCAACTGGTGTTCGACCTGGGCGACGGCAAGCCTCAGCTTTACGAGTTCAAGGTTGAAGACTTCCTGCCTGAGCGTCTGGCTCTGGAACTCAAAGGCAGCGACGCGCCTGTCGCGCCTGCTGACAACCCCGAGTTCGACATCACCGGCCGCTACCTGTATGGCGCGCCTGCGTCGGGCAACACCCTGACCGGTCAGGTGTATGTGCGTCCATTGCGCGAAGCGGTGGCCAAACTGCCGGGCTATCAGTTCGGCTCGATCACCGAAGAAGACCTCAAGCATGACATGGAGGTTGAACCCGTCACCCTCGATGCCGAAGGCCACTCGACGCTCTCCGTGCAAACCCGGTGGGCAGAGGCCAAATCCCCGCTGCAACTGATTCTGCAAGCCAGCCTGCAAGAGTCTGGCGGGCGGCCGATTACCCGCCGTCTGGTGCAACCGATCTGGCCCGCCGAGCACCTGCCCGGCGTACGCGCACTGTTTGGCAGCAGCTCCGGTGGCGAAGACTACGACGAGGAAGCCAGCAAGGGCGAAGCCCAGACCAACGGTGACGGCCCGGCCGAGTTTGAAATCGTGATGGCCGATGCCACTGGCAACAAGCTGGCCGCGGATAACGTCAAGGTCAGGCTGATCCGTGAGCGTCGCGACTACTACTGGAACTACTCGGCCGATGACGGCTGGAGCTACCACTTCAACGAGAAATTCCTCAACCTGAACGAGGAAACCCTCAGCATCACCAAGGACTCCACGGCCAAAATCAGTTTCCCGGTCGAATGGGGCCCATACCGTGTCGAGGTGGAAGACCCTTCCACCGGCATGATCAGCAGCCTGCGTTTCTGGGCCGGTTATCGCTGGCAGGACAACACCGACGGCGGCGCGGTCAGGCCGGATCAGGTCAAGCTGGCGCTGGACAAACCGGCCTACAACGATGGCGACACCGCCAAAGTCACAGTGACCCCTCCGGCCGCTGGCAAAGGCTACCTGCTGATCGAGTCCAGCGAAGGTCCGCTGTGGTGGAAGGAAATCGACGTGCCTGCCGAAGGCAAGTCGTACGAAATCCCGCTCGACAAGCAATGGGCGCGTCACGACCTGTACGTTACCGCGCTGGTGATACGCCCCGGCGAACGCAAGGCCAATGTCACGCCCAAGCGCGCCGTGGGTGTGCTGCACCTGCCGCTGGACCGTGCACAACGCAAGCTGGCGCTGACCGTTACCGCGCCGGAAAAAATGCGCCCCAAACAGCCGCTTACTCTCAAGGTTGTCGCCAAAAACGCCGATGGCAGCGTGCCCGAACAAGTGCAAGTGCTGGTGTCGGCGGTGGACGTCGGCATTCTCAACATCACCCGCTACGCCACGCCCGACCCGTTTGCCAGTCTGTTCGGGCGCAAGCAATACGGCGCTGACCAACTGGATATCTATGGCCAGTTGATCGAAGCCGGCCAGGGTCGCCTGGCGAGCATGGCGTTCGGCGGTGATGCGCTGGCCAAGGGCGGCAAACGCCCGGACACCAGCGTCACCATCGTTGCGCTGCAAAGCGCTCCGGTAACGCTCAATGAAGCCGGTGAAGGTGAGGTCAGCGTCGATATTCCTGACTTCAACGGCGAACTACGCGTCATGGCTCAGGCCTGGACCGACGACCGCTATGGCATGGCCGAGGCGAAAACCGTGGTGGCTGCGCCGATCATCGCCGAGCTGTCGACGCCGCGCTTCCTGGCCGGTGGCGACCAGACCAGTATCGCGCTGGACGTCTCCAACCTGTCGGGCACAGCACAGAAGCTGGACGTAAAAATCAGCGCCGAAGGCCAGTTGAGCATTCCCGGCGGCGATCAGAGCAAGCCCTTGCAGCTCAAGCAAGGCCAGCGCGTCACCCTGAAAGTGCCGGTATTGGCGCAAGGTGGCCTGGGCCAAGGCAAGATCAAGGTGCTGGTGGAAGGCCTGGAGCTGCCAGGTGAAAACCTGCCCGCCTTCACCCGCGAATGGACCGTTGGCGTGCGCCCCGCCTACCCGGCGATGCTCAAGCATTACCGTGCCACCCTCAACGACCAGACCTGGAGCCTGCCGGACGGCGCACTTGAGTCCTTCGAGCCTGCCGGTCGCCAAGCGCTACTGTCGCTGTCGAGCCGTCCGCCGCTGAACCTCGGCGAACAGATTCGGGCACTGAAAGCCTATCCATACGGTTGTCTGGAACAGACCGCCAGCGGCCTGTATCCATCGCTGTACGCCGATGCCGCAACCCTCAAACGTCTTGGCCTGACCGGCGAGCCGGATGCCGAACGCAAGCGCAAGGTCGAGATCGGCATCGAGCGCCTGCTGGGCATGCAGCGTTACAACGGCAGCTTTGGCCTGTGGGGCTCGGACAGCGACGAAGAGTACTGGCTGACCGCCTACGTCACCGACTTCCTGCTGCGCGCCCGCGATCAGGGCTTTGCCGTACCTGCGGACTCGCTGAAGAAGGCTAATGAACGTCTGCTGCGCTACTTGCAGGACGCGGGGCAGATTCAGGTCAATTACAGCCAGAACGCCGAGCACACCCGCTTTGCCGTGCAGGCTTACGCCGGGCTGGTGCTGTCACGCAGTCAACAGGCACCGCTTGCGGCATTGCGCAGCCTGTTCGACCGCCGCAGCGATGCGCGCTCGGGCCTGCCGCTGGTGCAACTGGCCGTGGCGCTGGAGAAGATGGGCGACAAACCGCGCGCTGATCTGGCCCTTACCGCAGGCCTGGCCGTCGGGCGCAAGAACGAATGGCTGGCCGACTACGGCAGTTCGCTGCGTGATCAGGCGCTGATTCTGGCATTGCTGGAAGAGAACGACATCGCCAAGGACAAGCGCGACGAGCGGCTGTTTGCCCTGGCCGATGAAGTCGCGGCCAGCCGTTACCTGTCCACTCAGGAAAGCAATTCGCTGTTCCTCGCCGGTCGCAACCTGCTGGGCAAACCGGAGAAGGACTGGACCGCCAGCATTGCCAGCGGCACCGAAACCCGCGAGCTGAGCAACAAACAGCCAGGCCTCAAGCTGGACGGTGCACTGCTGGGTTCACCGCTTACGGTTCACAATCAGGGCAGCGAGCCGCTCTACCAACAGCTGACGGTTTCGGGTTACCCGACCCAGGCACCTGCGGCGGGCGGTGAGAACCTGAGCATTCGTCGCGAATACCTGAGCCTGAGCGGCGCGCCGCTGAACGTCGGCGCGCTGAAAACCGGGCAACTGGTACTGGTGCATCTGGAGATCGGTGCCAAGCAGCGTGTGCCCGATGCCTTGGTGGTGGACTTGCTGCCGGCAGGTCTGGAACTTGAAAACCAGAACCTGGCGCAAAGCTCGGCCAGCCTGGAAGACGCCAGCGAAGAGGTGAAAACCATCCGTGAGTCGATGGAAAACGCCGGGATCAAGCATCAGGAATATCGCGGTGATCGTTACGTGGCGGCGCTGGATATCGACGGCAACCGCAGCGTGCACCTGCTCTATCTGGCACGTGCAGTCACACCGGGTACATACCGCGTGCCGCCGCCACAGGTGGAATCCATGTACCGCCCGAACTGGCAGGCTCTGGGTGATGCACCCGCACAGATGGTGGTAAAGGGCAAATGATCGCTGACTGACTGCCTGGTTGGTTGGTTGGTTGGTTGGTTGGTTGGTTGGTTGGTTGGTTGGAATGCGTACCTGTGGGAGCGAACTTGTTCGCGAAGGGGCCGGTACATCCGCTGAAGATGTATCGTCAGAAATAAAGCCTTCGCGAACAAGTTCGCTCCCACAAATACCAACCGCGTCGCTCCTTTCGCGAACAAGCGAAGCGTCGCCCGGTTCGCTCCCGCAGGTGGAGACGGAGTTAGCGCATCAATGAATAATCCAGCTCAGCAACCAGAGACCCAGCGCCAGCCAGATGATCCCGAGGATGATCGAGGCGCGCATGAATGCCCGGACGGCTGAATAGAGCAACATCAGGCCGATGATCAGTGCGACGATGCTGATCAGTGAAGTGTCCATGCCCAGTGTGCGGGACAAACCATCGACAAAATTCCCCCCAGCATGGGTAAAACCGTTGAACAACCACGCCAGACCGTCGACGAAGAAGCGAATCACCGCGCCGATGGCCTGCCCGAGCCATTCAAAAAAGCCTTCTACCTGCATATGTACGTCCTGATTGGGGTCGTTAAGAAAATGATCTGCCCGCTTTGGCCGTCGCCAGGCGTGTCAGGTTCCGTGGATCATAAAGGCTCTTTGCGTTGAAACCTGAATTTCTTCTGCGCCTCGTGCAAAAACTCCAATGGCTGGCAGGTGGTGTTTTGCTGCTGATTGCCCTGCTCTGGCTGGCTGATCGCCTCTGGCCGTTGCCGCTGCCCAAGGACGATCTGGCGCGTGTCGTGCTGGCCGAAGACGGCACGCCCTTATGGCGCTTTGCCGATGCCAACGGTGTGTGGCGCTACCCGGTCACTAACCAGCAGGTTTCGCCCTACTACCTTGAAGCGCTGCTGACCTACGAGGATCGCTGGTTCTACAGCCACCCCGGCGTGAACCCGCTGGCGCTGGTGCGCGCCAGTTGGCAGAACCTCAGGGGTGCTCGCGTGGTGTCGGGCGGCAGTACGCTGTCGATGCAGGTTGCGCGGCTGCTCGACCCGCACTCGCGAACCCTGCCCGGCAAGTTTCGCCAACTGTGGCGCACGTTGCAGCTGGAATGGCACCTGTCCAAGGATGAAATCCTCAGCCTGTACCTCAATCGCGCGCCGTTTGGCGGCACGCTGCAAGGGGTGGCGGCCGCCAGTTGGGCGTATCTGGGCAAATCCCCACAGAACCTGACCCGCGCCGAAGCAGCCTTGCTGGCCGTGCTGCCGCAGGCGCCGAGCCGTCTGCGCCCCGACCGTCATCCGCAACGTGCACAGTTGGCCCGCGACAAGGTTCTCAGGCGTCTGGCCGAGTTTCAGGTGTGGCCGCAAGGCAGCGTCGACGAGGCGCTGGAAGAGCCGTTATGGCTGGCGCCGCGCCAGGAACCGAGCCTGGCGCCACTGCTGGCACGACGCCTGAACCGACCGAACAGCCCGCCACTGATCCGCACCACGCTGGATGCCCCGCTGCAACGGCGCATGGAAGATTTGCTGATGGGCTGGCGGGCACGGCTGCCGGAGCGCACCTCGGCAGCGATTCTGGTAGTCGAGGCAGAGAACATGGCGGTGCGCGCCTACGTGGGCTCGGTGGATATCAGCGACGTCAAGCGTTTCGGCCATGTGGACATGGTGACCGCACTGCGCTCGCCGGGCTCGACGCTCAAACCGTTCCTCTACGGCATGGCAATGGACGCCGGGTTGATCCACTCCGAATCACTGATGCAGGACGTGCCGCGCCGCTATGGCGACTACCGGCCAGGCAACTTTTCGACCGGGTTCGGCGGGCCGGTGGCTGCCAGTTCTGCGCTGTCGATGTCCCTCAACCTGCCTGCCGTGCAGTTGCTGGAGGTCTACGGCCCGAAACGCTTCGCCGCAGAACTGCGTAATGGCGGTGTACCGCTGACCCTGCCGCCGCTGGCCGAGCCCAATCTGGCGCTGATTCTGGGCGGGGCCGGCAGTCGGCTGGAAGATCTGGTCGCTGGCTACAGCGCCTTCGCCCGTGGCGGGCGGAGTGCCGACGTCAGGTTGCAGCCGCAGGACCGCCTGCGTGAGCGGCGGATGATGTCGCCGGGGGCTGCGTGGATTATCCGGCGGATTCTCAGCGGCCAGTCGCGCCCGGACATTGATCCGCGTGCAGAGCTGGTGCAGCGTCCGCAACTGGCCTGGAAGACCGGCACCAGCTATGGCTTTCGCGATGCCTGGGCAATTGGCGTCGGGCCGCGCTTTCTGGTCGGCGTGTGGATCGGCAGGCCGGACGGTACGCCGGTGCCGGGCCAGTTCGGCCTGGCCTCGGCTGCGCCGCTGATGCTGCAGGTACACGATGTACTGGTCAATCGCGACAGCCAGCGCGGCATCGCTGCGCCAGTGCAAGCGGTGCCGTTGAACGTTGGCGTGGCAGCGATCTGTTGGCCGTTGGGGCAACCGATGAGCAAGAGCGATCCGAACTGCCGTCGCCAGCGCTTCGCCTGGACGCTGGACGACACCACGCCGCCGACCCTGCAAGCCGCCGATCAACCGCTTGGGCTGGGTTTACAGGAACGTATCTGGGTCAATGACAAAGGCTTGCGTGTCAGTGCCAGTTGTTCGGATGCCCAACCGCGAGACATCGCGCTGTGGCCTGCGCCGCTGGAGCCCTGGCTGCCCAGGGCCGAAAGACGCGAAGCGCGCTTGCCACCCGCCGACCCGGACTGCCCGCCACAGAACCTCTCCCAGGCACCGCCGCTGAGTATTGTCGGCGTGCGCGAAGGCGACAACCTGCGCTTGCCCGCTGGCAGCCGTCAGGCTCTGCGCTTGAAACTCTCGGCTCTGGGCGGCAGCGGTCGGCGCTGGTGGTTCATCGACGGCGCGCCAATGGCAGACACCGACGCCGGACACGACTTCACCCCGACCCTGAACAAACCGGGCCGCTACCAACTGAGCGTCCTGGACGAAAGCGGCCAGACCGCGAGGGTAGAATTCAGCGTGGTGGAGTGACGGTGATAGCGCGGCGGCCGGTTGTGCTGCCTGTTCCCGGCAGATCGCGGACAAGCGAAGCGTCGCACGGTCCGCTCCTGCAGAAACCGAGAGATCACCTGCCGTCACTGAACCTGAAAGATTTTCGGTTCGGGGAACAGGTTGTTGAGGGTTTCAATCAGGCGCACGTGGTAGATGGGTTTGCGGAACAGGTCGAGCACGTGCAGGCGCAGCATGTCGCTGACGTCGTCCATGTCGGCATGGCCAGAGGTGACGATCACCGGCAGGTGCTGACGCGAGGTGTGTTCGCGCAGGTGGCGGATCAGCTGGATGCCGCTCTCCTCCGGCATCCGCAGATCGGTAATCACCAAGGCGATATCCGGGTGGGCAGTCAACTGATGCAGAGCCATTTTGACTGAGGACGCCGTGAAGCAGCAGAACCCCTCGCCTTCGAGCAGTTCCGCAAGCTCCTCGTTTGCGTCCTCTTCGTCATCAACCAACAACAGTTGTTGGCGGGTGGGATGCACAGCCATGTTGATATCTCGATAGTGGACTCAGGGGCACCATCATAAACTACGGAGCGGCAGTGCCACCCAGCGCTTCGATAATTTCGTTGAATCTTGCTTTGATTGCAGTGCCCATTGGCGTCACCATTGCAAACAGCACCAGTGCAACCATCGCGACAATGACTGCGTACTCAATGGCAGAAGCGGCCTCTTTGTCTTTCAGGAAAGACTGAATACGAGTGTAGACGCTAATGTATAGCTGGGTAAGGAACATCTGATTTCTCCTTGCGCCTTCAAGGCGCCAATAAACCGTTTCGCGCATGTATCCCCTGCAGTACCAGCATTGCCCTCAAACAGAAAACCCACAATCTCAATAAAGCATTAACCGGAAAGTGATAGGCCCGGCTCCTCCCCGGTTTAACTCGGCCAAACGCTATGTCATTCACACAAAAAGCTTTTTATACCAAAGCACAATGGCGTTTTGGGTGCCATCAGCTACCGTCAGATAATGGACGGAAATGTCGTCCGCCGTTACGGTGTTGCGAAGTTGCCGCACCGGTTTGAGTTGTCCTGCGATGACAAAGGGAAAGTTGCCATGAGCAGTCGCATTACCTTGGTGCTCGCGGTCCTGTTTCTGCTGGGCGCGTTGATTGCCGGATATCTGGGAATCGCCGTCAGCAAACCGGCTGAGGTACCGGCAGTTGTCAATACGTCAGCACCGCCTGTCGCCATCGAACAACCCGCTCAAACACCCGTGACCCCGCCCGTCGAAGAAGCATTGCGCCACAACGTTGTGGTTCTGGCCCGGGACATCCCGGCGTACACCCCCATCACGGCCGAAGACCTGGCCATTGAACGGCTCAAGATTGCACCCCCCGGAAGTTTCGAGCGCATCGACAGCCTTGTCGGCCGCAGCAGCTGGCGGACGCTGACCGCCGGAACCTGGCCCAGCGAGAGCAGCTTTGACGCCGGAGGAACGCTGGCACGGATGATCCGCCCATATGAACGGGCGCTGGCGTTGCAGGTGGATGAAGTAACTGGCGCATCCGGGCAACTCAGCCCCGGCGACTACGTGGACGTGCTGCTTTACCTGCCTGAAGACGCGAGCAACCCCAGCCGCTCCAGCCAGGTGGTGGTGCCCGCCCTGCGAATTCTCGGGGTTGGAGGGCTGCTCGGCCCTGATCGCGATGGCAAACCTGTGCAGAACATCAGCGCCGACGAACGCTTCAAACAGGAACAACAGCGGATCAACGCCCGAACCGTGACAGTCGCGGTGCCGGAAGCATTGCTGGCGCGGCTGATGCTGGCGTCGCAAACCGGCATATTGCGCCTGGCAGTGCGCAGCGCCGAAGAAAGCAACCTGCAGGATTACTGGGCAAGCGAAACCGGCAGCCGCGATGCCGCCGAGCGGCTGGATTCAGCCAATCGCCAACTGGTCAGCTTTCGGCAACTGAGCCTGAGCCCGACCAGTGCGGCAACGCCGGGCACCGCAACGCGCGCACAGCGCGCTGTCGAGGTGATACGCGGTAACCAGATCACGCAACAAACTCCCTGATTGAGCAAGGATTGCATTTGATGAGCTGTTGTTCCGTGCCCGCTATAAAACCCGGGCTGCTGGTTTTACTTTTCACCGCCTTGTCTGCGTCGTCAGCCTGGGCTGCGTCCGGCAGTTGTGCGGGACTGGCCGCGATGCCCGCCGCCATGGAAATCGATCAGGGCATTCAACAGAATGTCCGCTCTTCGGTGGCCATTACTCGCATCGCCGTGGGCGACCCGAAAATCGCCGATGTGCACGTCAACGGCAGCGACGGCTTTCTGCTGACCGGCGTGGCTCAGGGCACGACCAGCCTGATGGTCTGGACCACCTGCGCCAGCGCCCCGCGCCAGAGCATGGTGTTCGTGCGCGGCCGGGCTACGGCGTCGATGGTCGAACGTGCAAACGCACCTTCTGCCGAGGCCCACGAGGCGCAGTTGCCCAGCCAGGTGCAGACCGACATCCGCTTCGTCGAAGTCAGCCGCACCAGGCTCAAGGAAGCCAGCATCTCGATCTTTGGCAAAGGCTCGAACAACTTTCTGTTTGGCGCGCCTGGCACGGTGCCCGGCGTCACCGTCACGCCGGGCACCGTGAGTGGCACCCTGCCGAGCATCCCGTTGAACAACGGCAATTTCAATATCGTCTGGGGCGGTGGCAGCAGCAAGGTGCTGGGCATGTTGAATGCGATGGAAAACAGCGGCTACGCCTACACGCTGGCACGCCCCAGCCTGGTCGCACTCAACGGGCAAAGCGCCAGCTTTCTGGCCGGTGGCGAGTTCCCGGTGCCGGTGCCCAATGGCGAAGGCAACGGCATCTCCATCGAGTACAAGGAGTTCGGCGTACGTCTGACCCTGACGCCAACGATAGTGGGACGTGACCGGATCCTGCTCAAGGTGGCACCGGAGGTCAGCGAACTGGACTTCTCAGCCGGTATTACCATCGCCGGCACAACGGTGCCGGCGCTCAACATCCGTCGCACCGACACCAGCATTGCGCTGGCCGACGGAGAAAGCTTCGTGGTCAGCGGGCTGATCAGCTCCAGCAACGTCGGCGCTGTGGACAAGTTTCCTGGCCTGGGCGACATACCGATTCTCGGTGCGTTTTTTCGCAGTTCGCAAATTCAGCGCAATGAACGCGAACTGCTGATGATCGTCACCCCGCACCTGGTCCAGCCCCTGGCCGTCAACGCCCAACTGCCGTCGCTGCCGGGAGAGGGGCTGCGCAATTACGATCCAAGCTTCCCGCGCCTGCTCTTTATGGAGAGAGGCAACTTCGACCGCAGCAACGGGTTATCGCAATGAGCCAGAGCCTGAGCCAGACGTTCCTGGCAATTACCCGCAACACTACCGATCTGGAATGGCTGCAGAGTGCCCTCGGCTCATTGGGCCAGGTGGTCAGCGCAGGCACCGGCAGCCTCGACGACCTGCTGGCGTTGGTGGATGTGACATTTGCCAGCGTGGTGTTCGTCGGGCTGGACCGTGAGCATTTGATGACCCAGAGCGCCCTGATCGAGAGTGCGCTGGAGGCCAAACCGATGCTGGCCATCGTTGCGCTCGGCGACGGCATGGATAACCAGTTGGTGCTCAACGCCATGCGTGCCGGAGCCCGGGATTTCGTCGCCTACGGCTCTCGCTCCAGCGAGGTCGCCGGCCTGGTCAGACGCCTGAGCAAGCGCCTGCCCGCCGTGACGCCCAACCCGAACATGAGCGGGCTGTCGGTGCTGTATGGCGCGCAAAACGATGGCGACGGCGCCTTGATCGCGACCCATCTGGCACTGGTGGTGCACAAGACCGGGCAACGCACACTGCTGCTGGACCTGGGCCTGCCACGCGGCGATAGCCTGTTGATGCTCGGCCTTGAATCCTCGTTCAGCTTCGGCGATGCGCTGCGCCACTTGCGCAGGCTCGATGCAACGTTGATCGACAGCGCATTCACCACCAGCGAAAGCGGCCTGCGCATTCTGGCCTACACCGAAGCCGACGATCATCTGGAGCAGTCCAGCGCAGCCGAGCTGTACATGCTGCTCAGCGCGCTGCGTCAGCACTTTCAGCATGTGATCGTGAACCTGGTGGGGCAGCCGGACAGTGAAGCACTGCGTTCGCTGGTCAGCCATTGTGATCAGTTGCTGTGGTACACCGACCAGAGCGTGCTGGGGTGCCGGCGCAACCTGACCGTGCTCAGCAATTGGCGCGAGAAAGGCATGAAAATGCAGCACGCCGGCCTGTTGCTCGACCGCTATCTGCGCTCGGTGGCGCCCAATTCGGAAACCCTGGGCAAGACCTTCGGCCTGCCGGTGCTCTCGGTGCTGCCGCTCGCTGCGGAGTTGCGCCTCAATGCCAAGAATCAGGGCGTGACGCTGTTTGAACTGGCATCGCGTGACGCGCTGTGTTCCGGGCTGCGGCGTCTTGGCGAACACCTGGCGCGGCACTCCGAAACGCATGAAAAATCCGATCAAGGCTGGCTCGCCCGGCTGTGGGGGAACAGGTAATGCCGGAAAAACTGTTTGGCATCTCATCGCGCGGCAGCGGGCAGGCCGATGATGGCCAGGGCCTGAAACTGGTGCTGCACCGTTACATCATTGATGGCATCGAAGAGAGCGGCAAAAACTTGCTGGAAGGCTCACGACCGGCTCTGGCGCAATTTGTCATCGATAAAGTGGCTGAGTACGTCGCTCGCCTGCGACTGGCCATCTCGCGTTACGAAATGGAGCGGCTGGCCGAAGAACTGGTTGATGAGCTGACCGGGTTCGGGCCATTGGAAGTGCTGTTGCGCGACAGTTCGGTCACGGAAATTCTGGTCAACGGGCCGAGCAAAGTGTTTGTCGAGCGCGATGGCGTGCTGCATCACACCGACCTGCGTTTTATCGATTCGCATCACGTCGAACGCGTGATGCAGCGCATTCTCGCCCCGATGGGTCGGCGCCTGGACGAGTCTTCGCCGATGGTCGATGCGCGCTTGCCCGACGGCAGCCGGGTCAATGCGATCATTCCGCCGATTGCGCTGGACGGCCCGTGCCTGTCGATCCGGAAGTTTCGCAAGGACATGCTCAAGAGCGCCGATCTGGTGGCCATGCAGACCATCGACCAACCCATCTTCGAGTTCTTTCAGGAAGCGGTGGGCAAACGCTGCAACGTGCTGGTCAGCGGCGGCACCGGCACAGGCAAGACCACCATGCTCAACGTGCTGAGCCAGTTGATCGACAACAATCAGCGCCTGGTCACCATCGAAGACGTGGCCGAACTACAACTCAGCCACCCGCATGTGGTGCGCCTGGAAACCCGCCCGCCGAATGCCGAAGGGCATGGCGAGGTGCGCGCCAGCGACCTGATCCGCAACTCGCTGCGGATGCGCCCGGACCGCATCATCCTCGGCGAGATCCGTGGCGTTGAGGTACTGGACGTTTTGACGGCCATGAACACCGGCCACGATGGCTCGATGAGCACGGTGCACGCCAACAACGCGCAGGACGCCTTGCTGCGCCTGGAAACCCTGGTCGGCCTGACTGGACGGTTGATCCCGGAAAAAACCCTGCGGCAAATGATCTGCGCAGCGCTGGACGTGATCATCCAGTTGGCCCGTCTGCCGGACGGCCGGCGCTGTGTCAGCGAAGTGGTAGAGGTGGTCGGCATACGCGATGACATCTACGTCACCAACACCTTGTTCCGCCTGGATCGCCGCACCGGGGTCGGCTTCATGCGCGAGGCCGCGCACGCCGCCGGTGACAAGCTGCGGCCCGGTTACTGACCCGGTCAAGGAGGCGGCATGCATGCATCCGTGGTGCTTGGCCTGATTTCAGTCGTGTTGCTGATGGCGTCCGTTCGCATGTTCTATCTGGCGCTCAATCAGGGTGCCAGCGAGCGGGTCAGGCAGCGCCTGACTGCCGGGCACGTGCAGCCGGCGGCGGCCGAAAAGGCCGGATGGTCGTACCTGGACCGGGCCTTTCTGCGCGCCGGGCTGGGCAAGGCGACCGAACGCACAGGCCTGGCGTTGACGCTCTATGCGCTATTGATCGTGCTGGGTTACTGGCTGGGCGGCGGGCTCGGCGCGGTCAGCATGCTGCTGGCCGTCCCATTGGTCGTGCGGGTATTTGTTTCATGGCGCTATGAAAGGCGCGTTCGCCGCATGATCCAGCAATTGCCGCAATTGCTCGATCACACCGTGCGCAGCCTCAAGTCCGGCAGAACCCTGGCCGATGCGGTGCTGCACGGTATCGAGGCGACGGACCAGCCACTCAAGGACGGCATGAGCCGCATCGAACTCAATGTGCAACTGGGCGTCAGCCTGCCGGATGCCGTCAGGGATTTTGCCGAGTTGTACGAGCGCGACGAGTTTCACCTGTTTGCCCTGGGCCTGCGGGTCAACCATCGATATGGCGGCAACGCCAGCGAACTGATGGAGAACCTGATCAAGCTGATTCGTGACAGAGAGCAGGCCGGTCGCCAATTGCGCGCCATGACCGGTGAAACCCGCATGACGGCTATCGTCCTGGGGCTACTGCCGGTGAGCATGGCCGGCTACTTCCTGGCGGTGAACCCCGATTACCTGCTGCAAATGTGGAGCGATGACAGCGGGCGAATCATGTTGAGCATGGCGTTTGGCCTGCAAATGCTGGGCTGCCTGATGCTGTGGCGCATGCTGAGGAGCATCTGAAATGGAACTGGTACTGGGCACGTTTATGTTTGCTGCGGCGGTCTTTCTGTTGTTGTCCGGCATGGCTCGCCAGCGCCGCAACGAACGCCTGGTGGCACAACGGCTGAGGGGACAGGTGGTTCGTGAAAGCCGCATCGGCAGCCTGTTGCGACTGCTCGGCGATACCCGCATCGGTCAGCGCAGCATCAGTCTGGACTCGGAAACCCAAGTGCTGCTGAACCGCATCGGCTGGCGGCGTGCCACCAAACGCTCGCTGTTTGCCGCATGCCAGGTGGGTGTGCCCATCGCCCTGATGAGCATGGTCATTCTGGCCCAAGTGCTGTTTTTCAAGGATATCGAGCAACCCTTCATCGCACCGATATTCGCACTGGGCATCGGCTATCTGCTGCCCAAACGGGTGCTGGCCGCCGCCGCTCAACGCCGCCAGAAAAAAGTGGTGGTGGAAATCTCCACGTTTATCCCGCTGCTGCGCATCCTGTTCGAGTCGGGCATGGCAGTGGAGCAGGCGTTGCGGGTCCTGAGCAATGAAGGCAAAGACCTGCTGCCGGTGCTGTCCGATGAAATTCGCGTGGTATTGACCCGCGTCGACTCCGGCCTGGAGCTGGGCGAAGAACTGCGCAAAACCGCCGCCCTGCTGGCCGTAGACGAGCTGAGCGACACCTGCGTGATCCTCAACCAGCTCATCCATCAAGGCGGCGGCGCATTGAAGTCCCTGCTGACGCTCAAGCAACTGATCGACGACCGACGCCTTACCCGCCTGCAGGAGTACATTTCCAAACTGTCGGCCAAAATGTCGGTGGTGATGATGGTGTTTCTGTTCCCGGCTCTGCTGATCGTGCTGGCAGGCCCCGGGTTTATTGCCATAAGTCGGGCGCTGGGCAGTTAGCGCCTCTATACATACGCCTGATACAAGGAAGACAACGGCTGATGAAAGCAGCAATTGCAGTACTCGGATTCCTCATGCTCGGCGGGTGTGCCAGCGACGGTCGCATGCTCTGGCCGCAGACCTCGGCCCAGTCCGGCCAATGCCCGAAGCTGACCTCGGATCAGGAGTTCTCCCTGAACCTGGCGCAGAACATGGCCGATGAAGGCCGCTTGCATGCCAGCCTCGCCAACCTTGAAGGCATGCCGGACAGCCTCGGCGAGGTGCGTTTGCGCAAGGCTCGGGTATTACGGCTTTTGGGCAGTCATGAAGCCGAACCGCTGTACCGCAGCCTGCTTGGCACCTGTCGGGCCGCCGAGGGCGAGCACGGTCTGGGCCAACTGGCTGCAGCGCGCGGCGACAATACACTGGCGCAGCAACACTTGCTCACCGCCAGCAAACTGGAACCCACCGACGAAAAGATTCGCAACGACTTAGGCGTCGTCTACCTCAATCAATTGAAGCTGGAGCAGGCGCGTTTTCAGTTTCTGACGGCCATGGAACTCAAACCGTCCGATTCGCTGGCGGCCGTCAACCTGGCCACGCTGCTGATTTACCAGAACAACTGGACACAAGCCGCCGAACTGGCCTCCCGCGCCGGGCTGACACCCGAGCAGATCACCGACGCCCAGGCGCGAGCCGCAAAAATAGGCAAGGCACAGGCCACACCACTGGCCTCTGTCGAGCGGGTTGCACCGCTGCGTGACGCACCACTGCCTGAACAGACAGACCGCCAGTCAACCGGAGTACGACCATGAAAAGCATGATAATCGGCGGCATGGTCATGCTGCTTGTCGCCAGCGACGCCTGGGCCGATGGCGACCAGCGGCCTGTGACCAGGCCGAAACTGACCGAAACCTGGCTGCAACTGCAAGCCAGCGGCAAGGCTGCATCGCCAACACCGCAGAGCAACACGCCACTTGAACGCGATCTGAGCCTGCAACGCTGGCTTGAAACCTACCAATACAAAATCCCCGAGCATTACGAACAGGAGGCTGGCGGCAGCTTTTCATCGAAAGGCAAATAGTGCGCGCGGACTTTTCTGACATTAACTGACACCGTATCTTACAAACCTCATCTCAGCAGGCGGCGAAGCACTCCGTTATCATGCGCAGACTTTCGCAATTCGAGGCTGCCATGCGCCGTTTGCTCTGCCTGATGTTACTGATCCTGGCCCTGCCCGCCTCCGCAGCCGGTCTGCTGGACAGCCGCCCGTCTCCAACGCTGGGTGGCGGCACGCTGGATAACAGCAAGGACTTCCTGCCAGTTCGTCAGGCCTTTCAATTGAGCCTGATCGAAACCACGCCAGAATCGATCAAACTGCGGCTGGTCGCCACCGATGGCTATTACCTGTATCGCCATCGCTTCCAGTTCCGCACCGAGCCTGCCGACATTGGTCTGGGCGAAGCGCAATTGCCCAAGGGCGAGCAGAAACACGACGAGTACTTTGGCGACGTCGAGGTCTATCACGGCATTCTCGACATCGACCTGCCACGCAAACCCGGTGAGCAACGCCCCTTTACGCTTGTAGTCACTTATCAAGGTTGCGCCGACAAAGGCCTGTGCTACCCGCCGGAAACCGAGCGGCTGAGCATCGGCAACGTGGCTGGCAGTTCGCCCGAAGCACTCGCAGCACCCGTTTCCGCATCCTCCTGGAGCTGGAAAGAAATCGCCCTGTTTTTCCTCGCAGGCATAGGCCTGACATTCACGCCGTGTGTACTGCCGATGCTGCCGATCCTGTCCGGCGTGGTGCTGCGTGGCAAGGTCGGCGGCCTGCGCGGCCTTAGCCTGTCACTCGCTTACGTACTGCCGATGGCAGCCTGTTTTGCCTTGCTCGGCGCACTGATGGGCGTGTTCGGCGCGGGTCTGAACCTGCAGGCACGCCTGCAATCGGTCTGGGTTCTGGTACCGTTTTCGGCGTTCTTCATGATCTTTGCCATCGCCATGTTTGGCGCTTTTGAGCTGCGCCTGCCGCAGTCCATCAGCTCGCGTCTGGACCGCATTGCCGGCAAGACCGAAGGCGGGTCACTGTGGGGCGCGGCAGTGTTGGGAGTGGTGTCCAGCCTGCTGGTCTCGCCCTGTGTTTCCGCGCCGCTGGCAGGTGCGCTGCTGTATATCAGCGCCAGTGGCGACGCAGTCGGCGGCGGATTGAAACTGTTTGCGCTGGGCCTGGGCATGGGCGCGCCGTTGCTGTTGATCGCAACCGGCGGAGCCACCTGGCTGCCGAAAAGCGGGCCTTGGCTGGTCACGGTGAAAAATGCGATCGGCGTGCTACTGCTGGCACTGGCCATCGGCTTGCTGAGCCGTGTCCTGCCGGGGCAAATTACCTTATTGCTGGTTGGCCTGCTGGCTGCGGGTGTTGCGCTGTTTTTGGGCGCACTGGAATTCACTGAAAAGACCACTCGGCAAAAGCTCGCTCAATTGCTCGGTTTAGCGCTGCTGGTCTACGCGCTGGCCAGCTGGTATGGCGCGCTGTCCGGGCAAACCGACCCAATGCGCCCGCTGGGCCGTGAGTACGCCTCTGCGAACAACGGCGCAGTCGCACCGAACTCGACACAGTGGCAAACCATCACCACCTCGGCCGAACTGGACCGTGTGATGCAGGAAGCGCAAAGCGCTGGCAAGCCGTTGCTGCTCGACTGGTACGCCGACTGGTGCATCAGTTGCAAGGTCATCGAACACGAAGTTCTGCCCGATCCGGGCGTCGTCGCCAGACTGGCGGGCTACAGCCTGATACGTTTCGACATGACCGACAGCAACGCAGAGCAACGCGCCTTGCTTGATCGCTACAAGCTGTTCGGCCCTCCCGCGCTGCTGTTTTTCGCAAAAAACGGCGAAGAGCTGCAAAATGTGCGGGTTGTCGGCGAAATCGACGCCCCAGGGCTGATTGAACGCCTGAACAGAGCAAATGACCAAAACTAAACGGTGAGTCACAAACTTTGCGCGAATATCGCTCATCGTGCTGGCTACGGTTGTTAACTGGACAGTCCATTGCCCTTCCGGCATAGTCGCCGGGCGTAAACCGCTCGCAGACAATAAAAGGAACACGCAATGGCGACTATCCTGGTCCTTCACGGGCCCAACCTGAACCTGCTGGGCACTCGGGAACCCGGGGTCTACGGCACCATCACCCTGCCCCAGATCAATCAGGACCTGGAGCAGCGCGCGCGCGATGCCGGTCACCATCTGATGTACCTGCAAAGCAACGCCGAGTATGAATTGATCGACCGCATTCATGCCGCTCGCGGCGAAGGTGTGGACTTTATCTTGATCAATCCGGCTGCTTTTACGCACACAAGCGTTGCAATACGTGACGCGCTGATGGGAGTGAGCATCCCATTCATCGAAGTGCATTTATCAAACGTGCACAAACGCGAACCTTTCCGCCATCACTCCTACTTTTCAGACGTCGCCGTGGGAGTGATCTGTGGCCTGGGTGCCAGTGGATACCGACTGGCCCTGGAAGCCGCCCTGGAACAACTGGCCGCCAGTGCCAAGCCATGACGAGTCCAGTCTGAAGCTGAACCTATGGCGTGAGCCGGCCAACAAATTGCCCTTACAGAACCTTGGGAGTTGATTAATGGATATTCGCAAAGTCAAGAAGCTGATCGAATTGCTGGAAGAGTCCGGCATCGACGAGCTGGAAATTCGTGAAGGCGAAGAATCCGTACGGATCAGCCGTCACAGCAAGACCCCGGCGCAGCCTTACTACGCGCCCGCTCCGGTTGCAGCGCCGGTCGCCGCACCAGCCCCTGCCGCCGCCCCGGCCGCTGCAGAAGCACCCTCGGCACCGAAACTGAACGGTTTTGTGGTCAAGTCGCCAATGGTCGGTACGTTCTACCGCACTCCGGCACCTACTTCGCCTGCATTCGTCGAAGTCGGCCAGACCGTCAAGAAAGGCGACACCATCTGCATCGTCGAAGCGATGAAAATGATGAACCACATCCAGGCAGAAGCCAGCGGTGTGATCGAATCCATCCTGGTAGAAAACGGTCAGCCGGTTGAGTTTGACCAGCCGCTGTTCACTATCGTTTGAACCGGGGAGAGCCTGCGATGTTGGAAAAAGTTCTGATCGCCAACCGCGGCGAAATTGCCTTGCGCATCTTGCGTGCCTGTAAAGAACTGGGCATCAAGACCGTCGCTGTACACTCCACGGCAGATCGCGAGTTGATGCACCTGGGCCTGGCGGACGAAACCGTCTGCATCGGTCCGGCCCCGGCCAACCTGTCCTACCTGAACATTCCGGCGATCATCTCGGCCGCTGAAGTGACCGGTGCCACGGCCATTCACCCAGGCTACGGTTTCCTTGCGGAAAACGCCGATTTCGCTGAACAGGTTGAAAAATCCGGCTTTGCCTTCATTGGCCCGAAAGCAGACACCATCCGCCTGATGGGCGACAAGGTTTCTGCCAAGGACGCCATGAAGCTGGCCAACGTGCCAACCGTTCCGGGCTCCGACGGCCCGCTGCCGGAAGACGAGGCAATCGCTCTGCGCATCGGTCGCGAAGTCGGTTACCCGGTGATCATCAAGGCCGCCGGTGGCGGTGGTGGTCGCGGCATGCGTGTGGTGCATCGCGAAGAAGACCTGATCGAAGCCGCTGCACAGACCCGTGCAGAAGCTGCGGCCTGGTTCAGCAACCCGATGGTCTATCTGGAAAAATACCTGACCAACCCACGCCACGTGGAAGTCCAGGTCATTTCCGATGGCCAGGGCCAGGCGATTCATCTGGGCGACCGCGACTGCTCGCTGCAGCGCCGTCACCAGAAGGTTCTCGAAGAAGCGCCGGCACCGTTCATCGACGAACAGGCGCGTGCCGATGTACTGGCAGCCTGCGTCAAGGCGTGTATCGATATCGGCTATCGCGGTGCGGGTACTTTCGAGTTCCTGTACGAGAATGGCCGTTTCTACTTCATCGAAATGAACACCCGTGTTCAGGTGGAGCACCCGGTGTCCGAGATGGTCACTGGTATCGACATCGTCAAAGAGATGCTCAGCATCGCCGCCGGTAACAAACTGTCGTACACCCAGGATGACGTGGTCATCACCGGGCATGCGCTGGAGTGCCGGATCAACGCCGAAGACCCGAAAACCTTCGTGCCAAGCCCAGGCCTGGTCAAGCACTTCCATGCACCGGGCGGCAACGGCGTACGGGTCGATTCGCACCTGTACAGCGGGTACAAGGTTCCGTCGAACTACGACTCGCTGATCGGCAAAGTGATCACCTGGGGCGCAACCCGCGAAGAAGCCATGGCACGCATGCGTAATGCCCTGGACGAAATCGTGGTTGACGGGATCAAGACCAACATCCCGTTGCACCGTGATCTGACCCGTGATGAAGGCTTCTGCGAAGGCGGCGTCAACATCCACTACCTGGAACACAAACTGGCCAATCAATAAGCCAGTGTGTTTCAGAACGACAAAGCCGCAGAGATGCGGCTTTGTTGTTTGCAGCGCATAGCAGTAAACTTGCCCGCTTCCTGCGGCACATCAGCTGTAAAGCCGTATTTATTTCCAAATCGAAGGTAATCCGCCATGCCTTGGCTGCAAGTCCGTCTCGCCATCAGCCCAGAACAAGCCGAAACCTACGAAGATGCACTTCTTGAAGTCGGTGCCGTGTCCGTCACGTTCATGGATGCCGAAGACCAGCCGATTTTCGAGCCCGAACTCAACACCACCCCGCTGTGGACGCACACCCACCTGCTGGCACTGTTTGAAGCCGACACCAATGCCGAACTGGCACTGGCGCACCTGAGCCTGCTGACCGGTGCCGAACTGCCCGAGCACAGCGCCGAAGTCATCGAAGACCAGGACTGGGAACGCAGCTGGATGGATAACTTCCAGCCCATGTGTTTCGGCCAGCGCTTGTGGATCGTGCCAAGCTGGCACGCAGCGCCACAACCGGACGCCGTGAACCTGCTGCTTGATCCGGGCCTTGCCTTCGGCACCGGGACGCACCCGACCACCGCGCTGTGCCTCGAATGGCTGGACGGCCAGGACCTCAAAGGCTGCAATGTGCTGGATTTCGGCTGCGGCTCGGGCATTCTGGCCATCGCCGCACTGTTATTGGGTGCCGAGCAGGCAGTGGGCACCGACATTGACGTGCAGGCGCTGGAAGCCTCACGCGACAACGCCGGGCGCAACAACATCGCCGCCGAACGCTTCCCGCTGTACCTGCCCGAAGACCTGCCGCCTCAGCAGGCCGACGTGCTGGTCGCCAACATTCTGGCCGGCCCGCTGGTGTCCCTGGCACCGCAACTGACCACACTGATCAAGACCGGCGGTCGCCTGGCGCTGTCGGGCATCCTTGCCGAACAGGGCGAAGACGTCGCCGCCGCCTACGCTGAAAGCTTTGACCTGGACCCGATCGCAAACCGAGATGGCTGGGTACGCATCACGGGTCGCCGCCGTTAACCGCCGCTTCAACCGGACAGCCGCATGACCGACAGCTTCGTCACCCAGTGCCCGCACTGCCAAACCAGTTTCAGAGTCAGTCACGCTCAATTGAGCGTGGCCCGTGGCGTGGTGCGTTGCGGAGCCTGCCTGCAGGTGTTCAACGCCGCCCGGCAATTGCTGGAGCAGCGCGCCATCGACGACTCCGAAAAGGTCGCGCTCGCGGCTGTTCCGGTCATCATCGAGCAGCCCCGGGCAGAACCCCGACTGGAATCTGAGCCCGGGCCAACGCTGACACCAAAGCCGACATCAGAGCCTATATCAGAGACGGGCGAGGCGCCCGACGACGATGACCCCTGGCAGGTCAGCGAGATGGACCTGGACAACCTGAACCTGGACGAAGAGCTGGCACGCCTCGAACAGCGCGAAACCCGGCGTCCTGACACCTTCGCAAGCCCGGCCAGCGACATCGGCAATGGCAATGGCAATGGCAATGGAAACGTGAGCCTGACTGCCAAACGTGACACCCGCCAGGCCGACGAAGCGGCGTGGATCGACACCGTGCACAACGATGATGTCGAGCATCTGCCCGAACTGCACGCCGAGGTCATTGACCACACCGATACAAGCGAAGAGCCCGCCCCCCTGTCGGACAACGATCGGACCGAGCCCTCCCTGTCACTGGATAAAAACCTGGACGATGACGAGCCCAGAGTCCCTGTCGTCATCCAGCACAAGGCGTTGCCCGTAGAGAAAGCCGAGCGCTGGTCAGCAGTGGACGACGATGATGAAGATCACGACGACCACGAGCCTGAGCCGGAACAGCGCGGCAAGCGCAGCCGCAGCGAGCCGGCAGTACGTGACCAGACGCTGCTGGACCTGACCGACGACCCTCTGCAACTGGACTGGCAGCGGCCCAAACCGCGCTGGGGCCGACGCTTTGCATGGGGCTTGCTGATTTTGCTGGCATTGGCCGGCCTGGCCGTTCAATACGTCTGGTATCACTTCGATCAACTGGCGCGTCAGGATCAGTACCGACCGTGGTTCCAGCAGATCTGCCCGCAAATCGGCTGCAAAGTGCCGAGCAAGGTCGACATCTCCCAACTCAAGAGCAGCAATCTGGTGGTGCGCAGCCACCCCGAGTTTCAAGGGGCGCTGGTGGTCGATGCGATCATCTACAACCGAGCCCCGTTTTCGCAGCCATTCCCGCTGCTGGAGCTGCGTTTTTCCGATACCGGTGGTCAGTTGATTGCCAGTCGTCGCTTCAAGCCGAGCGAATACCTGAGCGGTGAAATGGCCGGCAAGGAAGAGATGCCACCGCAGACGCCGATCCATATTGCGCTGGATATCCTTGATCCAGGTGCCAAAGCCGTGAATTACAGCCTCAACTTCCGCTCTCCGGAATGAGTGCCTCACGGCATCCGAGCAGACCCGGGCCGGGTCTGAACTGCGCTTTTTATTGATGGAACGCAGCACGATCGTAGAAGTTGACCCACCAAACACGTTGTAATCGCAAGCTGAACGAGCCGTGAGGAACTGTTCAGATTTTATCCAATTCAGCCTTTATCCAGTCATCGAGAGCGGGTATCATGCCAACCCTTTTTCGAACTCTCGGTTCGCTCTGGCAGTGGCCCTCGCGGCTGGCAGGACGGGCCGTTGCAGACCGGGTGAAACAGTTTTTACATGGCCTGCGGATGATTTGGCCTCCACTACAGGTAAGGCTATGTCGGCAGTACGCATCGGCCCGTATACAGTGCACAACGGCTTGATCCTCGCCCCGATGGCGGGCGTCACCGACCAGCCTTTCCGTCAGCTGTGCCGACAACTCGGTGCTGGCCTGGTGGTATCGGAAATGGTCACCAGTGACATGAGCCTGTGGAACAGCCGCAAATCGCGTCTGCGCATGATCCACGCAGGTGATCCCGAGCCCCGCTCGGTACAGATCGCTGGTGGTGACGCGCAGATGATGGCAGACGCAGCACGTGCCAATGTTGAACTGGGTGCCCAGATCATCGACATCAACATGGGCTGCCCGGCCAAGAAGGTCTGTAACAAGGCGGCAGGTTCGGCGCTGTTGAAAGACGAGCAACTGGTCAACGACATCCTGCAGGCCGTTGTGGCTGCGGTCGATGTGCCGGTCACGCTGAAGATCCGCACCGGCTGGGACCGCGACAACCGTAACGGCCTGACCGTGGCGAAAATCGCCGAGCAGGCGGGCATTCAGGCGCTGGCGGTGCACGGGCGAACCCGTGCCGACCTTTACACCGGCGAGGCCGAGTACGACACCATTGCCATGATCAAACAGGCAGTGTCGATTCCGGTCTTTGCCAATGGCGACATCGATTCACCCGAAAAAGCCCGGCACGTGCTACAGGCCACCGGCGCAGACGGATTACTGATTGGCAGGGCCGCCCAGGGGCGTCCCTGGATTTTTCGCGAGATAGAACACTACCTGCTTACCGGAAAAACACTCCCGGCCCTGCAGTCGAGTGAAGTGGAACGCATTCTGCTTGAGCATCTGGCAGCGCTCCACGTTTTCTATGGCGACGTGATGGGCGTGCGTATTGCACGCAAACACGTTGGTTGGTATCTCGCAACCCTGCCGGGCGCCAGGGAGTTTCGCGCCCTCTTCAATCGTTTGGAAGATACGGAAGCACAGTGCGCCAACGTTCGGGAGTTCTTCAGCCAAGGCTGCAAGGGCCCGGATAACCAGAATGATAAAGAGGTGGCCGCATGACGATGATGACCGAGACTTTAGTGAGTGGAACAACACCCGTGAGCGACAACGTCAATTTGAAACAGCACCTCAACACGCCGAGCGAAGAGGGTCAGACCCTGCGCGGAAGTGTCGAGAAGGCGCTGCACAATTATTTCGCCCACCTCGAAGGCGCATCCGTCACTGACGTCTACAACCTGGTGTTGTCGGAAGTCGAGGCTCCGCTTCTGGAAAGCGTGATGAACTACGTCAAGGGCAACCAGACGAAAGCTTCCGAACTGCTGGGGCTCAATCGCGGCACACTGCGCAAGAAACTCAAACAGTACGATCTGCTTTAAAGCATTCAAAACAGAAAAGGCGACCTTTTGCACCGCGGTCGCTTTTTTTTGCAGACCTCTTTTGCTTTTGATGGAAATCGAGATGACCGACCAGACTACCCGCCTGCCGATCCGCCGCGCCCTGATCAGCGTATCCGACAAGACCGGAATCCTTGAATTTGCCCGCGAGCTGGAAGCGCTGGGCGTCGAGATCCTTTCCACTGGCGGTACGTTCAAGCTGCTCCAGGACAACGGCGTTGCGGCAGTCGAAGTGGCCGATTACACCGGCTTCGCAGAAATGATGGACGGCCGGGTCAAGACCCTGCACCCCAAGATCCACGGTGGCATTCTGGGCCGTCGTGGCATCGACGACGCCATCATGAACGAACACGGCATCAAGCCAATCGATCTGGTCGCCGTCAATCTGTACCCATTTGAAGCCACTGTTTCCAAGCCGGGCTGCGACTTGCCGACCGCCATCGAAAACATCGATATCGGCGGCCCGACCATGGTCCGTTCCGCTGCGAAAAACCATAAAGATGTCGCCATCGTGGTTAACGCCGGCGATTACGGCCAGGTACTGGAAAGCCTCAAGGCCGGCGGCCTGACCTACGCACAGCGCTTCGACCTGATGCTCAAGGCGTTCGAGCACACCGCCGCCTACGACGGCATGATCGCCAACTACCTGGGCGGCGTTGACCAGACGGCCGACACCCTGAGCACCGAAGGCCGCAGCCAGTTCCCGCGCACCTTCAACACCCAGTTCGTCAAGGCACAGGAAATGCGCTACGGCGAGAACCCGCATCAGAGCGCGGCGTTCTACGTTGAAGCCAAACCTGCCGAAGTCGGTATCGCCACCGCTACCCAACTGCAAGGCAAGGAGCTGTCGTTCAACAATGTGGCTGACACCGATGCCGCGCTGGAATGTGTCAAGAGCTTCGTCAAGCCGGCCTGCGTGATCGTCAAGCACGCCAACCCGTGCGGCGTTGCGGTCTGCCCGGACGACGAAGGCGGCATTCGTCAGGCTTACGAACTGGCCTACGCCACTGACTCCGAGTCAGCGTTTGGCGGCATCATCGCCTTCAACCGCGAACTGGACGCTGCAACGGCCAAGGCCATCGTCGAGCGTCAGTTCGTCGAAGTGATCATCGCCCCAAGCGTCAGCGCCGAAGCCCGCAGCATCATTGCCAGCAAAGCCAACGTGCGCCTGCTGACCAGCGGCCAGTGGAGCGAGCGCCTGCCGGCCTGGGACTACAAACGCGTCAACGGCGGTCTGCTGGTGCAGAGCCGCGACATCGGCATGATCACCGAAGCCGACCTCAAGGTCGTGACCCAACGCGCACCCACCGAACACGAAATGCATGACCTGATCTTCGCCTGGAAAGTCGCCAAGTACGTCAAGTCCAATGCCATCGTCTATGCCCGCAACCGCCAGACCATCGGCGTCGGCGCAGGCCAGATGAGCCGTGTGAACTCGGCACGCATCGCCGCCATCAAGGCCGAGCATGCAGGCTTGCAGGTGCAGGGCGCGGTCATGGCCTCCGACGCATTCTTCCCGTTCCGTGATGGCATCGACAACGCGGCAAAGGTCGGCATCAGCGCCGTCATCCAGCCAGGCGGCTCGATGCGCGACAACGAAGTAATTGCTGCGGCAGATGAAGCGGGCATTGCGATGGTGTTCACCGGCATGCGCCACTTCAGGCACTAATCAGAAAAACGGCCGCACTGTCGCAGGCGTCTGCTGCGTTGGATGGGGCTCCGCTGATGCTCATTGCCAGAAGGCAACTCCGCTCAGCGAAGCCCCATCCGCCTTGCATACACCTACGCCATTACGACCTCGTATTGCGGTATTGATCTTTTCAGACACACCGCGTACTCCAGAATCAGCGTCATCGAGGTTTTTGAAATGAATGTTTTGATCATTGGCAGTGGCGGTCGTGAACACGCACTGGCATGGAAAGTCGCTCAGGACCCACGCGTACAGAAGGTGTTTGTCGCACCGGGCAACGCAGGCACGGCAATCGAGGCCAAGTGCGAGAACGTGGCTATCGACGTTCTGGCGCTGGAGCAACTGGCAGATTTTGCCGAAAACAACGTTTCGCTGACTATCGTCGGCCCTGAAGTGCCGTTGGTTGCAGGCGTCGTGGACCTGTTCCGCAGCCGTGGCCTGGATTGCTTCGGCCCCACCGCAGGTGCCGCGCAGCTTGAGGGCTCCAAGGCCTTCACCAAGGATTTTCTGGCGCGCCACAAGATCCCGACTGCCGACTATCAGAACTTCACCGAGATCGAGCCAGCACTGGCTTATCTGCGTGAAAAAGGCGCGCCGATCGTCATCAAGGCCGATGGCCTGGCTGCAGGCAAAGGCGTGATCGTCGCCATGACCCTGACCGAAGCCGAAGACGCAGTGCAGGACATGCTGGCGGGCAATGCCTTTGGCGAAGCCGGTTCGCGCGTGGTGATCGAAGAGTTTCTGGATGGCGAAGAAGCCAGCTTCATCGTCATGGTCGATGGCAAAAATGTATTGCCAATGGCCACCAGCCAGGATCACAAACGCGTCGGCGACGGCGACAGCGGGCCGAACACCGGCGGCATGGGTGCCTACTCCCCGGCACCGGTAGTCACCGCCGACGTTCATCAGCGTGTCATGGACCTGGTCATCTGGCCGACCGTGCGCGGCATGGCCGATGAAGGCAACGTCTATACTGGCTTTCTCTACGCGGGTTTGATGATCGACAAAGCCGGCAACCCGAAAGTCATCGAGTTCAACTGCCGCTTTGGCGACCCGGAAACCCAACCGGTCATGCTGCGCCTGCAATCGAGCCTGGTGCTGTTGATCGAAGCGGCCCTGGCGCAGGCGCTGGACAAGGTCGAAGCACAATGGGACCCGCGGCCGAGCCTGGGTATCGTTCTGGCGGCCGGTGGTTATCCGGGTGATTACGCCAAAGGCGCGATCATCGAGGGTCTTGATGCGGCTGCGCTACTGGAAGGCAAGATCTTTCATGCTGGCACCACCTTGCAGGATGACCGTGTCGTGACCAGTGGCGGTCGTGTACTGTGTGCCACAGCCTTGGGCGACAGTGTCGGCAGCGCGCAGAAAAATGCTTACGCACTGGCTGCCAAGGTTGATTGGCAAGGTTGTTTCTACCGCACGGACATCGGCTATCGCGCCATTGCCCGTGAGCGTGGCGAAGACCAGGAATAAACGACCGGGCCAGCCGCTGTTGTGCGGCTGGCCGGTTGATCCGGTATTCGCGGTGTACCAGGCATTCATTCACGAAGGGATTTCATAGTGCGCTGGCTCAGGATTGCCATAGCCTCAACGGTCGGACTGCTGACCCTGCTGTTCATGCTTTCGGCTCAGGCCGAGCACGGGGCTGGCTGGTCGACGCTGCTCGACGAAAAGGCACGCCTGTCGCTGGATGAAATCCGTTCGGCGCGGTATCAGAATCAATTCAGCCCTATCGAACTTGAACGCGTCGCCGCTGCGGAGCGCGACAGCGCGGTATGGCTGCATTACAGGTTACATCCCAACCAGCATGAGCAACTGGTGCGTATCTTTGCCCCAGACCTTGCCAGCGCCGACATGTACGTCATGGATGGCGATCAACAGATCGATCATCTGCGCACCGGCAACGCCGTGCCTACAGAAGATCAGCGCCTGCCCTCCAATGATTTCCTGCTGCCGATCCCGCAAAGCGCGGCCTCTCTGGATATCTACCTGAGGCTTGTTTCCTCTCAGAAAATGCGCCCCAGCATTACCCTCGAGCCCGCCATACAGAGCGCTGCCGACGAGACCGAACCGTTTCTGTTCGGCCTGCTTTTTGGTGCGCTGGCAATGCTGATCGTGCAGAACCTGACCCGCTACGCGCACACGCGTTCGCGCAGCAACCTGTGGCTGGCGGCCTGCGAATCAATGCTCGGGCTCAGCGCCCTGCTGCTGCTCAACCTGCTTCGCCCTATAGACCCGTGGCACATTGCCCAGACACCCAGCGCGCACGTTGCGTTGCTGCTGGCCGCCGTCGCGGGCCTGATCTACACCTATTGTTTCTTCGTGCACCGCAACGCCCGCACACTGGATCGCCTGCTACTGGGCAACGCCGTGCTCATGGGCATTGGCGCACTGCTGGTGGTGTTCGACGCTACGCTGCCGATCAACGCGCTGACCTTCGTTCTGGTGTCCCTGACCACGCTGAGTATCCTTGCTGTGTCGATGTGGCACTGGCAAAAAGGCTATCGTTCGGCACGCCTGTTCGTTCTGGGCATGATCACCTTCAACATCGGCTATATGGTGGTGTTGCCGGGTCTGCTGTGGCTGAGTCTGGTGCCGCCGCAATGGTTGATACTCGCGCTGCTCTGCGTCTTCTGTATCAGCGGCCTGCTGATGAGCCTGGCACTCAGCGAACGTTATCGCAGCATTACCGAAGACCGTTTCAGCGTCAGCCGGGATCAGGCAGCCAGTACCGCTGAAATCAACGCCAAAGCCGAATTTCTGGCCAAGATCAGCCACGAGATCCGCACCCCCATGAACGGCGTACTGGGCATGACCGAACTGCTGCTCGGCACGCCGTTGTCGGTCAAGCAGCGCGACTATGTGCAGACCATTCACAGTGCCGGCAACGAACTGCTGACGCTGATCAACGAGATTCTGGACATCACCAAGCTCGAATCAGGGCAGATCGAACTGGACGACGTACAGTTCGATATCAGTGCGCTGGTCGAAGACTGTCTGAATATCTTCCGCGCCAAGGCCGAGCAGCAACAGGTCGAACTGATCAGCCAGATCCAGCCCCAGGTGCCACGCGTGATCAGCGGCGACCCGACTCGCCTGCGCCAGACGCTGCTGAGCCTGCTGGAAAATGCCCTGAAAAAGACCGACGAAGGCGAAATCCTGCTCGGCGTTGCGCTTGAGTCTTCCAAGAGCGGACAGCCGCGCTTGCGCATTTCGGTTCAGGACAGCGGCGAATCGCTCTCCGACGAAGAGCGCGACGAGCTGCTTCACGCCGAACTGCACAGCAGAAACTTTCTGGCCAGCAGCAGGCTTGGCGGCCATCTGGGGCTGGTCATCGCCCGCCAGTTGATCATATTGATGGACGGCGAATTCGGTATCCAGAACAGTGGCACGCCGGGTAATACGCTGTGGCTGAACCTGCCGCTGGACGCAAAGCTGCTTGAACAGCCGACCATCGACCTGGACAGCCCGCTGAAGGATGCCCGCGTGCTGGTGGTCGATGACAACGACACCTGCCGTAAAGTGCTCGTCCAGCAATGCAGCGCCTGGGGCTTGAATGTCAGCGCCGTGGCATCGGGCAAGGAAGCGCTGGCGCTGCTCAGGACCAAGGCGCACTTGCGCGACTACTTCGATGTAGTCCTGCTCGACCAGAACATGCCCGGCATGACCGGCATGCAACTGGCCGCCAAGATCAAGGAAGACCCCAGCCTCAATCACGACATTCTGCTGATCATGCTCACCGGCATCAGCAATGCGCCCACCAAGATCATTGCTCGCAATTGCGGCATCAAACGTATTCTGGCCAAACCGGTGGCGGGCTATACGCTCAAGACCACGCTGGCAGATGAGCTGACCCAACTGAACAAAGGCGTTGTTTTAGCCAAACCCGGCCCGGCCATGCCCCCGCCGGTCAGCGTGCCCGGCGACTTCCGCATTCTGGTGGCCGAAGACAACAGTATTTCGACCAAAGTGATTCGCGGCATGCTCGGCAAGCTCAATCTGAACCCGGACACCGCCAGCAATGGTGAAGAAGCGCTGCGCGCCATGAAAGCGCAGCGTTATGATCTGGTGCTGATGGACTGCGAAATGCCGATACTCGACGGTTTCTCGGCCACCGAACAACTGCGTGCCTGGGAAGTCGGCAACCAGCGGGTACGCACGCCGGTCGTGGCCCTGACCGCGCATATTCTCACCGAGCACAAGGACCGCGCGCGCCAGGCCGGCATGGACGGCCACATGGCCAAGCCCATCGAACTGTCCCAGTTGCGCGAACTGGTCGAGCACTGGGTGGCGCACCGTGACAAGGCCCGTGGGCTGACGGCGGATGGCGAGCACTATCGGCAAAACTGACGGCGACGGGAGAGGCCTGTGGCCTGATAGACTGCCGATGCCATCCACCTGCTGCTGTGAGTCGAAGCCATGCTTCACGTGTTGTTCAGCGTCTATCTGAAAATGCTGGTGCTTTACAGCCCGTTTTTCGTTCTTTCCTGCTTCATCAGCCTCACGCGTGGTCACTCGCGCAAGGAACAGCGGCGCCTGGCCTGGAAGGTGGCGTTGGCGACGCTGGTGTCCAGTGTGCTGCTTTATCTGTTCGGCCGATTCATTTTCGATATTTTCGGGATCACCGTGGATGCGTTCCGGATTGGTGCCGGCAGTGTGCTGTTCATTTCGGCACTGGGCATGGCCCAGGGCAAGTCTGCGGTCCAGACCGATAACGTCCAGCAGGACGTCACCATTGTTCCGTTGACCATCCCGCTTACCGTAGGCCCCGGCACCATCGGCGCGCTGCTGGTCATGGGCGTCAGTCAGCCGCATTGGGACGACAAGCTCACGGCCATCCTGAGTATCGCCCTGGCCAGCCTGACAGTCGGGGTGGTGCTATATCTCGCCAACCGTATCGAACGTATTCTCGGTGATCAGGGCCTGCAGATTGTCAGCCGCTTGATGGGGTTGTTCGTCTGTGCGCTGGCTGCGCAAATCATCTTCACCGGCATCAGGGGCTATCTGCTGCCCTGATCAGCCTCAGATAGACGCCGAACGCACCATACTGTGGGCTTTGCCATCCAGATAACGCGCCACGTTGTCTCGATGGGCTGCGTAGATATTCCTGTCAAAGGTGTAACTGCCGCCCTTGAAGTGGAACAGCAGCCTTCGCGTACCCGGGGCGTGGTCGTCGACACTCAAGTGCAGACTGCACAGCAAAAGAAGTGTCCGGTTCGGCTCATACTTTTCACAGGGTACGACCTGAAAACTGCCCAGACGGCCTTGATCGAAACCGTTTTGAAAATAAGCCTGCGCGGCCTGACTCATACCTATCGCACTGAAGCCACGTTGCACCATGCCACCAAGACGCTTGCGATCTTCAGGGTTGCTGACCTTGAAGGTCGCCTGTAGCAAATCGTCAACGTTGCTCACGACCAGCGAGTCCCCCAGGATCACTCCTGTTTGCTTTATGCCGCGCGTCTTGAGCCGGCTGCGGTAGTAATGCATCCAACTGCTCCACTGCGTCTTGAAATCGAACTGTTTGCCGGCGAACAATTGCGCATCCAGCAGCACGTCCTGAAGGTCGGTGCGCTCTTCGCTCGATAACCCCGGAAGAAACGCCACGATACTGGGGATATTGCCCAGATAAGCGGCGTTATCTGTGTCTGTACTCATTTTTGTTGCTCCCTTCCATGGGCACCTGATCACTCGTTACAAACCGATGATTTCGGCTGTAGCGCGATCAGACACGGTGTCCTGAACCATCTGGCGAAACGGTTCAAAGCGCTGGCGATTGAAGCGGAACGCCGTACCAACGGTGTGCACCAGCATTTCCCCTCCCAGTATTTGCCAGAAGTAGAGCGCGGGCCTGAGTGCCAGGGTTTTCATCTGCATACTGCACAGCATGATCGTTGCCTCCTCTTCGCTTTGCATTGCACAGGGAATGACCTGAAAGCTTTCAAAGCGACCTGAAACAAACCAGTTGCTGAAAAATGTCTGCGCATGCCCACTGGCCAGAAGACTGTCGAGTGAGCGCTGGTATAACTGGCGAAGCTCAACGGAGTTACTGACAACGGGAAGCCGCAGCGTGCCGATATCCCGGAAACGATGGATTTTTAGCAGTGCCTCTTCAACCCGTGCGTCAGGCTGCCCGCCTGTGGCAGAAATTGTTCGCTGGTAGACGTCCAGCCACGAACGCCAGGCCTGACGCGGGGAATGGAGATCATCGGCAACAAGCCTGGCATGGTGGAGGCAGTCCAGAATGTCCTGCCGCAAAGCCGGGCAGACATTTTGAGCAAAGGACACCAGATTATTGCCTGACAATAGGCTTTCATCGTGCTCAGGCATCCGCAACCTCCAGCAACGTCTCGATCAGGCCGGCACGCCTGGTTGCCAGCGCCGAGCTGATCTTGTCGCGGAACTGTAGATAAACAAGATCCATCAGGTGCAGGGAGTAGAAGGTCAGGCCAATGTTGCCAACCGTACTGGCAGGCTCAAGGACATCGAACAGAAAGCCATCGCTCAGCGGCTGACGGGTGACAAAATGCAGTTGTACCAGCGTCAGGTTATGCTGCTCGTCGATGAAACCTGTTTGCACAGCCACGACGGTCTGCGCCCGTCCGACATGATCCGCCCCCTGCTCAAGCACCTGGCCAACCAGCAATCGAATCGCCGGATTTCCGGAAGGCTTAGCGCAAGTCTGGCGCAATGACCGCTCCGCACGGTCAAGTTCTGCTGGTGTGACTGACACGGCAAGCGCTCGACGAACACTGCTCCATATTGTCTCGGCAGCGTCTGCCTTCAACGGCTCACTGACATGCTCGCTGGCGTTCAGCATCCAGCCAAAGCTCATCGCCGCAGCCAGCCAGGTTTCATTCCATTTATCGAGGCTGGCAAATTTCGGGTGTTTCTTCGATGCGGCCAACTGCACATACAGCATTGAGTCCATGACATCGCTGCGCAAGGCCGTCTGAGTCCGCTCAGGAAAAAACAGCAGACAACCCGCGTTGACCACCCCAGCGTTCAGTTCCTGCTTCATGGGAAAATTCCTTTTATCCCGGAAGCGGAGACGACACGCGTCTCCGCAAATAATCCGTTCAGATCTCGAACGCGTCGATCGCACTCTTGGCGTTATCGCCCAGACGTTGCTGAATCAGCTCGCGATGGCGTGCATACAGGCTGGTGTTCAGCACCAGACTGTCCTCGCCCTTCCAGGTTTTGACGTTGGTGTCCTGCCATTCCCAGAACAGAACATTGGTGACTTCGCTGTCGGTCTGAAAGGTGACTGCGCCCATGGCCAGATTGACGGTGCCATCTGCCGACTCGATGCATGAGGCGATACGAAAACTGCCGCCACGGTGTGCTTTTGTCTGGCTCTCGAACAGGCGCAGCGGCTCTTTTTTGGCACTCAGGGCGGCAACGGCATCAGCGGCGACCTTGAGCATCAACAGCGAGGCAGGGCCAGGCAATGCAGCGGCGGTGATGGCCGAACCGAGAATCTCGAGACCGACCTCGTCCATGCTAAAGCGTTGCTGGGTAGCGCTGTAACGCGAGTAGTTCCAGTGAGTGGACAGCCAGCCGAGCTTGGAAAGCACTTCATTGAATTTGTCGTACCACTGATCGCCCTGGGTTTCGGCGTCGAACGCTTTTTTGGCCACCAGGGTGGCGAACAGAAAGGAGTTCATGACGTCGTCCTTGCTCTGACGCGACACGCCTTCGGCAAAGGCGATCAGGCCGCCTGCGACGACTGCGGCTGTAGCGCCCTCATCACTTCCGGCTGCATCCGTCGCATCGCCGCCCACCAGACGCGATGGGGTATTGCGAGCAGCTGCAAAGGCGGCCAATTGCGGGGAGCAGTCAGCCAGTTCACAGGCAGCGAGGTAATCAAGGTTATCGGTGGTGCTCATAGGGGTTTCCTTTTTCATTTCATTAGTCCGTTAATTCATGCGTCCCGATGGACAGGAGCAAGACTAACGAAATAAAACGGACTGCCTGGAAGCGCCCTGTGTCGATAAATGTCCGCGTCAAATCGCCAGATTGCAGGTTGTTGTGAAGAAGCAACAGGTCGAGCTGCACGTGATCCCCCGACAGATCGGGCACCACAGAGCATTCCACGGGCATACAACGAAATGGACTACAAGGGGGGATAGCTCACAAGCGATTGATTCGCGCGATACGCAGGCAGGAAGTCCGGCTTGCATATCGCGCGTTTACGTGAGGATTTCAGCGTTTTCCCACAACCGGACGCCACCGGTATGACAAGCCAGCAGGCTCAGGCTGTAGGTTTCGCGCCATACCAACGCGGCGTATAGACCCAGTTGCCACCGCTGTTACGAGGGAAGGTGCAGGTCAGCGATGAACCGATCAGTACCATGGTGCGCATGTCCACCTGATCCGGGGTCAGTTCGCCCAGCGTGATCACACGCAATGTCTGACCCGGACGCCCAACGTCACGCCCCAATGTCACGGGCGTTTCGGGAAGCCGATGCTGACGAACGATTTCCAGCGCACGCCCCAGTTGCCAAGGTCGGGAGCGGGATATCGGGTTGTAGAACGCCAGCGCCAGATCGGCCTGACAGGCAAGGTCCAGACGCTTTTCGATGATGTCCCAGGGCTTGAGGTTGTCGGACAGCGACAGCACGCAGAAATCGTGCCCCAGCGGCGCACCCGCCTGAGCGGCAGTTGCCAGGGAAGCCGAGACACCTGGCAGAATCTCCAGCTCGACCGCATGCCAGTGAGGATTATCCGACTCATGCAACGCTTCAAGCACCGCTGAAGCCATGGCGAAAACCCCCGGATCACCGGACGACACCACGACCACCGAGCGGCCTTGAGCCGCCAGTTCGAAGGCATGCCGGGCACGTTGCATTTCTTCACGATTGTCGGTGCAGTGCAGCACCTGATCGGCACGAAACGGCCCGGCCATGCGTACGTAGGTTTCATAACCGAGCACGTCATTGGCGCGTGCCAGCTCGGTTTTGACCGCAGGCACCATCAGCTCGGCTGCACCGGGGCCAAGGCCGATGACGGCGAGGCGACCGCGACCACGGCCAATCTGTTGCACGTTCAGCGGTTGCGTCGCCACGGCAATCGCCATGTCGCTGCCGACGCTGAGTGGCGGCAGCAGTTGCGGCACAGCGCTGGAGGCCATTTCACTGGCCGACCCGGCCTTGTCGAAGCGTAACGGGACACCCAGCTCGCTGGCGGCCTGGTGCAGCAGCGCGCTGGCCATCTGCTCTTCGCTGGCCAGCAGGCAGGCCAGGGATTGCTCGGCAATGTTCGAGTCGCGCAATGCCGTACGCACATGTGCAGCCAGTTCAGCGGTCATTTCGCTGACGGCGACCAGCACACTGCGCGGGTAAATCAGTAATTCATTGGCCGCAGGCTCACGTAGGGCGCAGCCAACATGAATCGCCAGCTCGGCCTGCGGGTCTTCGGGCAATTGCGCTTGAGCCAGCCACGGGGCCTCGCCTTCGATGCGCACCGGCTCACCGGAGAGCAGGTCGGAGACAAAACGTTTGCCCAGCTCCAGATCGCCCAATGCATAGCCGCTGGGCGGGTTGAGCAAACACGTGCCGAAGCGCAATTCTCCGCTGGTGGTAATGGCCGGTGCAACGCCAAGCCCGCAGGCAATGCTGCGCGCCATGACATTGACCCCGCCCAGACCGCCCAGCAGTGGCACCACGGCGCTGCCGTCCTCAGCCACAGCCAGCACCGGAGGCTCGACGCCCTTTTCCAGCAACAGCGGGGCCAGGGTGCGAATCACGATGCCGGCGGCACACAGGGCAATGATCGGCGTGTTCTGCTGATACAACTGACGCAGCGTGGCACCGAACTCGCTGTACGTATTGTCAGCGCCCTGCACGCGCTCGGCCAGGCCATGAATCAGCGCATCAGGAAACAGCTGCTGAATGCGCTTTGCCGTAGCGAGGCTGCCATTACCGAGAATGACGATGGCCGGAGTGTTGGGAGTCATCAGCCTTGCCACCTGTCACCAGGAACGATAATCAGCGAAAAGTACGGCGAAGACATTGGATCGACCTGATCCAGCGGCACTATTTTCTGGTTGCTCATGGTCGCGCGCTCGACATACAGCGCACGCCCGGCCATGCCCAGCTCGGTCAGCACTTCGCGGACCTTGTGGAAGTTGCGACCCAGTTTCATGATCACCGCAGCATCGGCATCGGCCAGCTTGCGTTTCAGATCGTCATGGGACAGCACACCGGACAGCACCGACAGGCTCTGGTTGCGATACACCAACGGCGCGCCCAGTACCGACGCGCCACCGAGCATCGAGCACACACCCGGAATCACTTCAGCCTCGTAGCGCTCGGCCAGGCGGTCGTGCAGGTACATGTAAGAGCCGTAGAAGAACGGGTCGCCTTCGCAGATCACCGCCACATCACGCCCGGCATCCAGATGCGCAGCCACTTGAAGGCTGGACGCGTCGTAGAAATCACTGATGACTTTCTCGTACGACAACGGCGCTGGCAATGCCTCGGTGGTGACCGGGTAGATCAGCGGCATCAAGGTCTGAACGTCCTGCAGGTGCGCTTCGATGATGCCGAACGCGTTGCCCTTTTTGCCCTTGGCCACGAAGTACGCCACCACCGGCGACTCACGCAGCAGGCGCAAGGCTTTGACGGTAATCAGTTCCGGGTCGCCGGGACCGACGCCCAGGCCAATCAATCGACCGCGCGCCTGCATCATTCGATCTCCGTGGCCAGTGCATTGACAGCGGCCACAGCCATGGCGCTACCGCCACGACGGCCCTGCATGATCACGAATGGCACGCCGCGGCTGTCGGCAGCGAGCATGGCCTTGGACTCGGCAGCGCCGACAAAACCGACCGGGAAGCCGAGAATCAGCGCGGGTTTCGGCGCGCCGGCATCGAGCATTTCCAGCAGGTAGAACAGCGCGGTCGGCGCGTTGCCGATGACCACCACGCTGCCTTCCAGGTGCGGACGCCACAGTTCCAGCGCCACGGCGGAGCGTGTATTGCCCAGTTCCAGCGCCATTTCGCGCACACCGTCATCGTGCAATGTGCAGATGATCGGGTTGTTGGCAGGCAATCGGGTACGGGTGATGCCTTCGGAAACCATGCGTGCGTCGCAAAGGATCGGCGCACCGGCGGCCAGGGCGTTGCGCCCGGCGGTACCGGCACCCGGCGAGAAGCGCAGGTCTTCGATGACTTCGACCATCCCGCAGGCATGGATCACGCGCACAGCGAGTTTTTCCAGGTCGGCGGGGATCGTGTCCAGGCGCGCTTCGGCGCGAATGATCGAGAAGGAGTTGCGATATATCTCCTGACCATCGCGGATGTAATCAATCATGCAATGCTGCTCCGTGAGTCGGCGTTCAACTGCGCACCGACTGCTTCAATAGTAAGGTCACGCGCGCGCAGCACACCGAAACCGGAGTGGGTTGCGTCGCGAAAATAAAGGTCGTAGCGGCCGGGCGCAACAGCCAGCAACGTCACCGGCGCCACGTGAGCAGCGGCACACGAACGTGTGCAACCGCTCAAGTGCACGGCCTGACTGACAGCCAGGCCGCTGGCCAGTTGCAGGGCATCGGCCTTGGTGTCGGCCAGCCCCTTTGCACATCCGGCAGACCCGGTGCACGCCACGATCTGCGCCAGCGGCTGTTCGGCCGAACAGATCAGGCCTGCTGCCTGCAACGCCGCCATCACGGCTGCCGCACGCTCGGCCGGCACGTTGGGCAGCAGCAGGCTTTGCCAGGGCGTCAATCGCAAGGTGCCGTCGCCATGATCGGTCGCCAGCTGCGCCACCGCAGCGAGCATGGGCGCGGTCAGACGACCCAGCGGCACCACGGCACCGACCGCCACCAGGCCTGACTGCGCCTGTGGATAAACACCGATATGCCGATTGCCCTGAACTGCCGGGCGCTGCCAGCCGGTAACCGCGTCATCAACCCGCACCGGGCAGCTCAGCCGAGTAGACAGCTGGCGCAGCAGCTCGTCTGTGGACAGCTCGGCCAGCAAGTGCCGCATCCGGGTGTGCTCCGGGCGAGCCAGATCGAGGAACAGCTCCAGCAACGCGACAACCAACGCCTCTCCAGCCGCCGGCGGTACAGCGGCCAGCGGTCGATCACTGGCCGGACAACCCGCCAGCCCGAACGCCAGCAGCACCTCGTCGCCCGTCTTCAGCGCCGATAACCAGACGTCATGTGGATGCTCCAGCATAACCAGCGCTTCACCGGCATCCAGCGACAGGGCAAACTTGGGCGACAGCTCTTGAAAGCGCGTGTGGTTTTCCAGCGCACGCAGAATCTGCGCAGCCAATGGCCGGGCATCGAACAGCATGTGCGGATCCAGCCCGGCGGTCGGGCTGAGCATCAGGTTGCGCACATCGTCACTGGCAGGGTTGGCCGGGCCGAGCCCTGCGGCCATCAGCGTTTCAATCAGGCCATCATGATCAGCGCCAATGCCGCGAATCTGCAGATTGGCGCGGTTGGTGGCTTCGATCACGCCCTGTGCATAAGTCTGCGCAGCCTGTGCAACCGCCAGCGCCTGCGCGCTGGTGATGACGCCACCCGCCAGTTTGATCCGGCAGATTCCGCCGTCCAGCGCCGGGACGATACGCAGCAACCCCGGACAGGCCGAGGGGCGTAGCGTTACAGACGATGTGCGAGCGGACTGCTGCTCGTTCAATGGATCACCCGGTATGAACTGGCTGGAAAACGGATTAGAGCACTTGTACCCCGTCGGGCGCGGTATTATGCCTGCTTTGTCCGCAGGCATGAAAAGGCGCTCTGTCGGAAGTTCGGATTGAGGTGTGTACATGTCGCCGTGGCTGACAGTCGTGGGAATCGGAGAAGACGGTTACAAGGGCCTGGGAAAGAACGCCCGGCACGCGCTGCTGCACGCCGATCAGGTGTTCGGCAGCCCGCGCCAGCTGGCGTTGCTGCCGCCCTGCATTGGCGCCGAACGGCGCGCATGGCCAAGCCCGTTCTCGCTGAACCCGGTGCTGGAGCAGCGCGGTGCCGAGATTTGTGTACTGGCCAGCGGCGACCCCATGCTGTTCGGCGTCGGTGCCAGCCTGGCGCGTGTGGTCGCCATCGAAGAAATGCGCATCCTGCCCGCGCCCTCCTCTTATTCGCTGGCAGCTGCACGCCTTGGCTGGCCGTTGCAGGAAGTCGTCACGTTGTCGGTGGTTGCCCGGCCGGTGGCCGCGCTGAACGCGCATTTCCATCACGGCGTGCGCCTGTTGGTGCTGAGTAATGACGGCAGTAGCCCAGCCGTGATCGCCGGTCTGCTGCGCGAGCGAGGCTTGGGCCCCAGCCGCATGACCGTGCTGGAGCATCTGGGCGGTGAAGCGGAGCGGCGTGTCGAAGGGCTGGCCAGCGAATGGGGCAATCCTGAAATCGCTGCGCTCAATCTTGTCGCTATCGATTGTCGCGCCGATGCCAGCGCTATTCGCCTGAGCACGCTGGCCGGTTTGCCAGACAGTGCGTTCGAGCATGACGGCCAGTTGACCAAGCGCGATGTGCGCGCCATCACCCTCGCCCGCCTTGCCCCGGTGCCAGGCGCATTGCTCTGGGATGTGGGGGCGGGCTGCGGCTCGATCGGCATCGAATGGATGCGGGCTCATCCGACCTGTCGGGCCATGGCCATCGAGGCCGACGAGGGTCGTCAGCAACTGATTGAATTCAATCGCGATGCGCTGGGCGTGCCCGGCCTGCAACTGGTGCGCGGCAGTGCACCTCAGGCGCTGAACGGCCTGGAACGCCCGGATGCGATTTTCATCGGCGGCGGCGTCACGCGTATCGGCGTGCTGGAAACCTGCTGGGAGCAACTGCGCTCCGGCGGACGACTGGTGGCCAACGCCGTGACCCTGCAAAGCGAGGTCGCACTGATGGCCTGGCGCGAGCGGCATGGCGGCGAACTGACGCGCATTCACGTCGCGCATGCCCAGCCTCTCGGCGAGTTCGACACGTGGCGTCAAGCACTGCCGATCACTCTGCTGGACGTAGTCAAACCCTGATGCGCGAAGAGACCGCCGAACAACCGGCCCCGCTGCGCAGCGGCCTGACCACCGGCAGTTGCGCGACCGCGACCAGCCTGGCGGCAGCGCGATTGCTGCTCAGTGGGCAGATAAGCGATGCGGTGGAGATTGTGTTGCCCAAGGGCAAGCAGGTGCAGATGCGCCTGGAATTCTGCCGGCGTGTGGATAACTTCGCCGAAGCCGGAACGCTCAAGGATGCCGGTGACGACCCCGACGTCACCCACGGCGCACTGGTGTTTGCCCGCGTCAGGCAGGAAGCGGCCCCCGGTGTGCGCTTCGTGGCGGGCGCAGGTGTGGGCAGCGTAACCCGCCCCGGTCTGGTGCTGGCGGTGGGCGAGCCGGCCATCAACCCGGTGCCTCGACGCATGATGACCGAGCACCTTCTGCGGCTGGCAGAAGAACTCGGCTACAGCGGTGGTTTCGAGGTCACGATTGGCGTCGAGGGCGGCGAAGCGCTGGCGCTCAAGACCATGAACCCGCGTCTCGGCATTCTCGGCGGATTGTCGATTCTGGGCACCAGCGGGATCGTCCGGCCGTTTTCCTGCGCGGCCTACATCGCCTCTATCCATCAAGGCATCGACGTCGCCACCACCAATGGCTATCGGCATATCGCCGCCTGCACCGGCAATGCCAGCGAAGACACCATGCGCCGCGTCTACAACATTCCGGATATCGCCCTGATCGAGATGGGCGACTTCGTGGGCGCGGTACTCAAGCACCTGCGCAAGGTGCCTGTGGATAAGTTGAGCCTGTGCGGCGGCTTCGGCAAGATCAGCAAACTGGCCGCCGGGCACATGGACCTGCACAGCCGCCATTCAAGCATCGACCTGCCGCAACTGGCGCTCTGGGCGGCGCAGGTCGGCGCGGACGCGGCCTTGCAGCAACAGATTCTTCACGCCAATACCAGCCAGCAGGCGCTGGCGATGTGCGCGGCGGCGGGCGTGCCGCTGGGCGATGAAGTGTGTCGTCATGCACTGGCGTTTGCCCGAAGCGTGGTGCCTGCCACTGTTGAGGTCGAGGTGTTCGCCATCGACCGTCAGGGCGGGGTCGTCGGTCAGGCAGGCGTTGCGTTATCGAAGGAACACACATGAAACGAATTCTGCTGTTGGGCGGCATTACCGAAGCGCTGGCGATTGCACGCAAGCTCGGGCCTGAGCACATCTACAGCCTGGCGGGCGTTGGCCGGGTGCCGACCGATCTGGCCTGTCAGTTGAAAGTCGGCGGCTACGGCGGCGCAGAGGGCATGGCGCAGTACATTCGCGACCAGGGTGTTGATCTGCTGCTTGATGCTACCCATCCGTATGCCGCGCAGATCAGCCGCAATGCCGCGCTGGCGGCCCGGATTGCTGGCATTCCCTGCTGGGCCTTGCGCCGCACGGCATGGCAGCCCGGCCCCGACGATGACTGGCGCGAAGTGGCCGACTGGTCAGCGCTGGTCACGGCACTGGCCCCTTTCAAGCGCCCGCTGTTCACGCTGGGTCGCGAGCCCTTGCAGCATCTCAATGAAATCCCGAAACATCAGTTCTGGACACTGCGTGCACTGGACAGCTATCCCGGCAACGACCGCTGCGAAGTGATCGGCGCGCGCGGTCCGTTTGTGCTGGAAGACGAACGCCAACTGTTTGAACAACGCAATATCGACGTGCTGATCAGCAAAAACAGCGGCAGCAGCTCCACCGAACCCAAACTGGACGTCGCCCGCGAACGCGGCCTGCCCGTCCTCATCTTGAAACGCCCGCAGTTGCCTGACGTGGACAGGATTTTGTGGAGCGTGGATGAGGTACTTGGGGTGTTGGGGCTTGCTGAAACCAGCCCAAAACCACGATAGTTCTCGTTCCGCACACTCCAGCGTGGGAATGCATTTCCGGACGCTCTGCGTCCGATCTTGATGGGGGAAGCAGAGCCTCACGAAATGCATGCCAACGCGGAGCATTGGCACGAGATTTAGAGAGCTGTGTGAAAGGGAGCAACCATGAACAACGAGACGACACCGTTCGATACCGTCGACTATTTGAAGACACCTGAAGATATGGCCAATTATCTGGATGCGTGTCTTGAAGAGGATTCAGGAGGCGGGTTGCTCGTAAGGGCAGCGCTGAACGAAATAGCACGCTTGTCCGTCCCTCTTGCCTAAAACACCTGAACGCCACCGGAGAATCACCCCCATGCTCAAAAAAGCACTCCTGCTGGCCGCATTTTTGCTGCCGGCCTGCTTCGCCCAGGCCCATGAGTACAAGGCAGGGTCGCTGCTGATTGGCCATCCGTGGTCGATGGAGTTGCCGCCCAATGCGCCCACAGTGGCGGCGTATTTCATTATCGAGAACAAAGGCGACAGCGACGACCGGCTGATCGGTGTCGACACGCCCATCGCCGGGCAGGCGCAATTGCATGAGCATGTACACGCCGACGGGCTGATGAAGATGCAGCATGTTGAGGCGGTCGATATTCCGGCAGGGGCAAAAGTGAGTTTCGCGCCGATGGCCTGGCATGTGATGCTGCTGGACCTCAAGGATCGCTCGAAACTGAGGGTCGGCCAGCGCTTCCCGATGACCCTGCATTTTGAAAAGGCAGGCGATGTAGAGGTGCAGGTCGTGGTACAAAAGCAGGCTCCGGAACACCAGCACTGAGTAACCGTTCAGATTGAGCGCCACACGCCGCAACGACAGACCACCCGCGCCCCGTCACTACCGGGGCGCATGGCTGAGCCTGTTCGCCATGTTGATGATCTTTATCGGCCCACTGGTTTCCCAGTCGATGCCGATGGATCAGCACGCCGGCATGTCCATGTCCATGCCAGCCACGATGGACATGCCTGCCGACAGCCACGCCCACCACGGCAGCGAGCACGCCATGCCTGCCGACACCGGCATGAGCGATCACGCGCTGTGGGCCAAATGCGGTTATTGCACCCTGCTGTTCAGTTGCCCGGCGCTGCCCCAGGTAGTGGAGCTGGTTGCGGCGCCCCCGCCAAGGCCCGGTGACTTCTTCGCGCTGGCGCCACTGCACGGCCATGCACGCAAATCGATTTTCCCCAACGCCCGAAGCCGGGCGCCGCCAACGTTCATCACGGCATAACCGCAAAAAAGATTTCACGATCGCGCGTGGCCCAGGGCTGCGCGCGATTTGTGCTGTGTAATCCCTACTGGGGAGTGTTGAACGTGTCCAAACCTGTTGTCTCTTTTTATAACCTGGCTTGGCGATGGCATTTCTACGCCGGGCTGTTCGTCGCGCCGTTCATGATCCTCCTGTCGCTGACCGGGATCATCTACCTGTTCAAGCCGCAGCTGGACAACCTGATGTACAGCGACCTGCTGAACGTGGCACCGGCCGAGCATCGCCTCAGTGCCGACGAGCTGCAACAGAGGGTGCTGAATACTTATCCACAAGCCACCATCGGCAAGTATTTCCCACCGACGAGTGCCAGCGGCAGCGCGCAGTTTGTGGTCAGCGAGCAGGGTCAGGAGGTGAATGTCTTCATTGATCCTTATCGCGGCGAAGTGCTTGGCACTCAGGACGCGAAGCAAAACCTGCAAGCCATTGCCCGTGCACTGCATGGCGAACTGATGATCGGCACACTGGGCGACCGGCTCATCGAGCTGGCGGCGGGCTGGGGCATCGTACTGGTGGTCTCAGGCCTTTATCTGTGGTGGCCCAGGGGTCGCTCGGCGGCGGGTGTATTCTGGCCGCGCCTGACCGCCAAAGGGCGCGTGCTGTGGCGCGATCTGCACGCAGTGACCGGCTTCTGGGGTGCATTATTGCTGCTGTTCATGCTGTTGAGCGGCATGACCTGGACCGGCATGTGGGGCAAGCAATACGCCGCGGTGTGGAATACCTTCCCGGCAGCCATGTGGACTGACGTCCCCAAGTCCGACAAGCAGGCTGGCGAGCTGAACAATGCCAGCGTGCAAACCGTGCCGTGGGCAATGGAGAACACACCGATGCCGGTTTCGGCCGGTGAACACGCCGAGCACATGGACCACATGCACATGTCCAGCGCACCGGCTGCGCCGACCGTGTCGCTGCAAAAGGTCGTAGACATTGCACGCGCCAGAGAAATCGTGCCGGGTTACAGCATCACTCAGCCCAAGACCGCCGATGGCGTGTTTACCGTGTCGGTGTTCGCCGACGACCCGCGCGATGACGCAACGCTGCACATCGATCAGTACACCGGCAAGGTGCTGGCCGATGTCCGTTATGTCGATTACAGCGCAGTGTCCAAAGCCACCGAGCTGGGCGTGATGCTGCATGAAGGCAAGTTTTTCGGCTGGGTCAACCAGTTGCTGATCCTGCTGGTGTGCCTGCTGGTGTTGCTCAGTTCGGTCAGCGGGCTGGTGATCTGGTGGAAACGCCGACCTCAGAGCGGGCTGGGTGTGCCGCCGTTGCGCCACGACCTGCCACGCTGGAAAACCGCGACCGTGGTGATGATTGCGCTGGGAGTACTGTTCCCTCTGGTGGGCATTTCGATGCTGATTGTCTGGGTGCTTGATCGAATAGTGCTTTCGCGCTTTGCCAAACGGGCGGCAACAGCTTAGATTGCTCCCTGCGGGGCCTGAAACCATTGAGTGGCGTTGTGATGAATTCCTCCTCATACCCGGTTTCAGGCCTCGCCTCTCGCCCTGCCAGGGCTGCAGCCCGAAGATCGGTCCTACTTTGCGCATCGACGATGCCACAAGCATCGACAAGCCACGCCCGACAGCGCCTTGCCGCCAACCCTGACTATATGAAATGAACCGCCTGGCCATTGCCTCGAGCGGATCATCCATCATGCAGACGAATCGGCACCATGAACTTACCGCTCACCACATCAGCCCCACCTCTACCCGCCTCGCTTGCCAGCGATACCTATCCACCCGATTTCAGCAAGACGACGCAAGAACTGGCCCGTGACCTGCTGCACCCGCTCAAACCCGAGCTGGATGTCGAGACGACCTGGCTGACCTACCGTGACAGCGAGGTCGAATTCGACCACGGTAGCAACATACACAGGGTTCCACTGATCCCTGGCCTGATCGAATATTTCACCGGCCATTTGCAATGGATCGACAATGATGTAGTCGCTCTCCACCCGCCTCTCGACGCTCGTTCCCCAACGCCTGACACACAGCAGCCTGACATCGAGCCGCCAGCCATTAAGCCGTTGGGGCGGGCAGCGACTGTAGCGTTCCTTACCCAGGTCAGCGAGCAACTGGAGCAGCGCTACACCGCTAAACTTGCAGACTACTGGAGCACTGCGACGCTGAATGGCGAAACCCGGAGCAGCCGGTTTGTCGCTGAGCAGATCGAGTGCCTGACATCCGAATGTGCGGTGCTGATCGCCTTGGGAAAGATGACGACCGGGCACTACAGCCTGCTTTCGGCCGCCCTTGGGCCATGTGCCACAAATGCGACCGCAGGTCTCGCAGACCTACAGCCGCACAGTGTTTACAGCCTGTCGGCACAAGACGGCGACGGCCCCTCGCTGTCGCTTTACGGTGCGTTTGCCATTGCCCGGCGTCTTCGTGATGCGCCGGTCCAGCTTGACCTGGAAGAGCTGGAAGATGTCCTGCTGTTTACGCCCCATGACGGGCTGGAAGCATTTGCCTCATTGAAACAGTTGAATGACGCCCTTGTTCAGCGAGTGACTGAACCCAAGTACAGAGGACGTTTGGGCGACGGCGTCAGCACCGGGCAGGCAAGCCCCACCGAACCCACCCCCATCTTGCAATGGCAATACACCCTGATGGACGGCAATTTTCTCAGCCTGCTGCTTGCCCGGCAGGTTGTCGCGCAGCAGTCGGTCTTCGCTCAGGCTGTACAGCTGGCCCGCTCTCAGCAGATGGACGCGGTCTGTTTCAAGCAATCGATAGCGAGTTTGCTGAAACCCAGGATTTACTTCGACAACCACTGGCGACTCGACGGGTTCGACAGCGATCTAGTGCAAAACCAGATGCCCGATTGGTGGAAAACCATGACGCTGACGCAGCGTCAGGCATGGCATCGCGAGGCACAGCGGTTTGGCGAGCAGGTGGTGAACATGCGCAAAGCCAGCAAGGAGCACTTCGGCCAGGCGGAAAATGACAGCCGCACCTATCCGGCGCGCTTTATCGACCAGCAACTGGCTCAACTGCTGAACCGGCTATCCATCGCTGCAACGGCGCAACAGATCAATATTTCACTGACCTACAGGACGGGCACCGAAGTGCTCGAAATTCCCGGCGCGCCTGTATTGCCAGAAACCGAGACCGAGAACGTTTCACTCAGGCAACTGGTGCATACCCAGGCCCTGCGCACCAAGGCCAAGGATGCCGTGCTTCTACGCGCTGTCGACGCCGAAGGCGTCCCCCTTGCGCACTTGGACAAGCAGGCCGTAACCGAGCTGATTGCCACGCTGGAAGATCACCGATACCTCAGTGATTACCTTGACCTGCACCTGAAAACCTCGGCGTATGCACAGCAGCTCAAGCGGTCAGAAAAAGCCATGTTGCAAGCTCAGATGAAGATGGCGCTGCTGGAGATCGAGCAACAGGCTTTTGCACCAGCCGGTCGCGAGTGGATCAAGGCTGTGCTGGATTCGCCAGCCCCCCAAGGACGTCGAACCATGGCAGGGGAAAGCATTGAAGTCCGTTTTTTCAGCGTCAACCAATTCAAGATGACCAATGTCATGCTGATTGCTCCAGCCGGTAAATTCGAGAAGGGGCCGCTGGTGCTTTGCACGCTGGATGCTTCCGACGGTGTGGTTTTCCGCTGGTTTAACAGCATGTATCACCTGACCACCAGCTTTCTGGAAGAGGCACCCTTCCAGCAGTATCTGATTCAGCAAATACCGGTTTCCAGGCGTCTTGAGACGCTGCATGCCATGCAGTACGAAAAGGAAGCCAAGCATTGGCGTCCGCCAGAAGTATTCACCCAACTGACGCTGCTACCGATCCCGTCAAGGCTGCTGCGCCCAGTCGTGTTTGTCAGCCAGAGCAAAGACATTTACGAGGAAAATCACGAGACCAAGATCAACCATCTGATCAACGAAGCCAAACGGCAGATGAGCCTGTCCACCGGTACAGGGCAATCGGGTCGGGGCTTCGATCTGATCGCGAGCATTGCGATTCTGTTTCTGCCTGGCGCGATCATGATGCCTGTCTCGCTGGGCGCTGGCCTTTACAAAACCTGGAGCGCTTTTTCGAAAATCGATGAAAACGACCTGGAAGGTGCCGCCGAGGAGTTTCTGAGCGCCCTCAGCTATCTTGCCATTACCTTGGTCGGCCATTTGGCGCTGGCCTTGAAACCGGCAGGAAGCGCCGCAAAAACGGTGAGACGTCCGCACCTGGTACGCAGAGTCGGTCGTGATGGGCAGGCACAGATCGGCTACCTCCTGTCGCATTCAAAAGCGCCGCGTTTCCCAGACTCGAAATTGATCGCTGCAATGGACCCCAAACGCTTCGTCGCCATTGAGGTAGAAGGCCAGACCTGCTTAATAAGCCGGCGGGCCAACCTGTTCGGCCACTCACGCCTTTATCGGGTAAACCCGATGGATGCAACGCAACTGGTGCACGAGCAGGAGTTTGCCTTGCGCAGCACCAACGGCACCTGGAAAATCGTGGGCAAACAGATCCTGCGCATGAGTCAGTCCGCAATCCGCAATGCCCAGGCTCAACTGACCAGCCTGACAAATCTCTGGCCGGCGTCTCTGGAGGAAGCAAGTAGCGCCGAACGCTTGAGCTTCGAGACCGACTACCTGGCGCTGGCCCAGACATCCAACGCAGAAAACTATTCCGAAATAGTCGCCTACGTGGAAAGCGGTTCAACAGACATCAACCCGCTGCTGCGAAGCGGCGTGCGCAACGCCACCACGCGCAGATTTTTACGTCAGTTCCATAAACTCAATGCGTGGGAAGGCACTGCCTTTCGCGCCACCTATGTGTCCAGCGACGGGGTGGCATGCCTTGAGCGCGAAGTGGGTTCGGTGTTCACCGACAACGGCGTGCAGTCTGCATCGGTGTCGCGAGCCAATGCCTCCAGATGGAGCCAGGACGGGTTCGTGAGCAGCAACGCCAATGCCGCAAACCACCCGGTGTTCTTCATCTTTGCACCGGGAGTGCCCAAGAAGAACATGTTCACCGGCTTTCTTGGCGATCACGTGGCAATCCCGCCAGGCACGTGCGTGCAACTGGGTGCGACCAAGCGGATAAACGGACAGCTGTTTGCCTGGTTCGATGCGCCCGAACAAATGGTCGATCAGACCTACGATCTCTATACAGGAGAACAGGAACTCTGGGTCTGAAACCCGCAAGCGACTGATCCTGGAAGCCGGCCATTCCTGGCCGGCGCTCCTGCAAAGCAGCTTTGCACCATTTCAGAGCCCGGAGCGCACGCCGAGCAAAGCCGGGGTCCACCTTGGTGCACACCCTCCTCGCCCCACGACACATTCGTTCCATTTTGCGACCTGCGGGCCTTGGCCCAGACCTTGCTAAAGCTTGTAGCGGGCAACGTAATGCACCGCCGCAGAACCATCAAAACAATGAAGGGAGCCAGTCAATGAAGCGTCGCAGCCTGATCAAAGCCTTTACCCTGTCCGCATCGATCGTCGCCATGGGGCTGACCTGGACCGTTCAGGCTGCCGAGACCATCAAGGTCGGCATTCTTCATTCGTTGTCCGGGACCATGGCCATCTCCGAGACCTCGCTCAAAGACATGGCCTTGATGACCATCGACGAAATCAACGCCAAAGGCGGCGTCAACAGCAAGATGCTCGAAGCTGTGGTCGTGGACCCGGCCTCCAACTGGCCGCTGTTCGCAGAAAAAGGCCGTCAGTTGCTGACTCAGGACAAAGTGGCGGTGGTCTTCGGTTGCTGGACCTCGGTATCACGCAAATCCGTATTGCCAGTCTTTGAAGAACTCAACGGCCTGCTGTTCTACCCGGTGCAGTACGAAGGCGAAGAAATGTCGCCCAACGTGTTCTATACCGGTGCAGCGCCTAACCAGCAGGCCATTCCTGCGGTCGAGTACGTGATGAGCGAAGACGGCGGCTCGGCCAAGCGTTTCTTCCTGCTGGGCACCGACTACGTCTACCCGCGCACCACCAACAAGATTCTGCGTGCGTTCCTGCATTCCAAAGGTGTGGCGGACAAGGACATCGAAGAGGTCTACACCCCGTTCGGTCACTCCGATTATCAAACCATCGTGGCCAACATCAAGAAGTTCTCAGCCGGTGGCAAGACGGCCGTTATCTCCACCGTCAACGGCGACTCCAACGTGCCGTTCTACAAGGAACTGGCCAACCAGGGCCTGAAAGCCACCGACGTACCGGTTGTAGCCTTCTCGGTTGGCGAAGAAGAACTGCGCGGCATCGACACCAAACCATTGGTAGGCCACCTGGCTGCCTGGAACTACTTCCAGTCGGTGGAAAACCCGGTCAACAAGAAGTTCGTTGCTGACTGGAAAGCCTACGCCCAGAAGAAAAACCTGCCGGGCGCTGACAAGGCGGTGACCAACGACCCGATGGAAGCCACTTACGTCGGCATCCACATGTGGGCCCAAGCCGTCGAAAAAGCCAAATCCACTGACGTGGACAAGGTCCGCGAAGCCATGGCCGGGCAGACATTCGCCGCCCCATCGGGCTTCACCCTGACCATGGACAAGACCAACCATCACCTGCACAAGCCAGTGATGATCGGCGAAGTCGAGGACAACGGTCAGTTCAACGTCGTCTGGCAGACCAAGGAGCCGATTCGCGCCCAACCGTGGAGCCCGTACATTCCCGGCAATGACAAGAAGCCGGACACTCCGGTGAAAAGCAACTGACCCCTATCAACACAGCCTGATCGTTCCCACGCTCCAGCGTGGGAAAGCAGTTCTGGACGCTCCGCGTCCGATCCTGAGCGCGGGGCTCGGTGCATGGTTGACGCAGAGCGTCACGGAAGGCATTCCCACGCAGAGCGTGAGGAACGAGCAGCGTCAGGGCGAACAGCCACGAATGTCTAGTGGAACGCCATAACAGACCAAGGCCATATTGATATGCCTTCTTATTTTTACCGTTTGATCCTCGCCATCAGCCTGCTGCTGCCCTTCGCAGCGCAGGCCAGCGATGCCGGTGATTTTGCCGCAGCCAGTTCTTCCCGACAGGCCGAGCTGTTGGAGGCCTGGGCAGCCAGCCCGGTCCCTGAACGCATCGAACTGCTGGAAGCGCTGCGCGATGGCCGTGTTGCCGCCGACAGTAGCAAACGCGCGTGGATCGAAAACAACGACAAATACGGGGCAGTGGATGCGAATGCGCCTGCGGCTGCCGACGCTCCAACCCCTGACGAACCGCGCAAATTGCGCCTGAACAACCGGCTGCGCGGCCTGGTCGATACCGCGCTGGCCAGCCACCAATTGCTGGCAGCCGACACCAGGCTGCGTCTTGCGGCAGCTTTGCAATTGCAAAAAAGCGCCCGCCCCGCGCAACTGGATCTGCTGACCCAGCGCGTGGCCAGCGAAACCGATTCCAGCGTTAAAAGCGCGCTGACACTGGCGCTGGCCAACCTGCAACTGGTCGATTCCAGCCCCTCGGTGCGTCTGGCGGCAGTGCGCCTGCTCGGCGAAACCGGCGACCCGCTGGCGCGTACCCGTCTTGAGTCGCTGCTGGCGCCGGGCGTCGAAACCGATGCGTCAGTGCGCATTGCCGCTGAAACCAGCCTGGCGCAGGTCAACCGCAAGCTGATGATCGGCGAAGTGCTCGGTCAGGCGTTCAGCGGCATGTCGCTGGGCTCGATTCTGTTGTTGGCGGCGCTGGGGCTGGCAATCACCTTCGGCCTGCTCGGCGTGATCAACATGGCCCACGGCGAAATGCTGATGCTGGGTGCCTACTCGACCTACGTGGTGCAACTGATGCTGCAGCGCTACGCGCCGGGTGCCATCGAGTACTACCCGCTGATCGCATTGCCCGTGGCGTTTTTTGTCACCGCCATGATCGGCATGGTGCTGGAGCGCACGGTGATTCGTCATTTGTACGGCCGCCCGCTGGAAACCCTGCTCGCCACCTGGGGCATCAGCCTGATGCTGATCCAGGCCGTGCGCCTGGCCTTCGGTGCGCAAAACGTCGAAGTGGCCAACCCGCAATGGTTGTCCGGCGGGATTCAGGTGCTGCCCAATCTGGTGCTGCCTTACAACCGCATCGTGATCATCGCCTTCGCGCTGTTCGTGGTGCTGCTGACCTGGCTGCTACTGAACAAGACCCGCCTGGGGCTGAACGTGCGCGCCGTGACCCAGAACCGCAACATGGCCGCCTGCTGCGGCGTGCCGACCGGGCGCATCGACATGATGGCGTTCGGGCTGGGCTCAGGCATTGCAGGCCTGGGCGGCGTCGCCCTGAGCCAGATCGGCAACGTCGGCCCTGATCTCGGCCAGAGCTACATCATCGACTCGTTCCTGGTGGTGGTGCTCGGTGGCGTCGGACAACTGGCCGGCAGCGTGACGGCGGCTTTCGGGCTGGGTATCGCCAACAAGATTCTCGAACCGCAAATCGGCGCCGTATTGGGCAAGATCCTGATCCTGGCGCTGATCATTCTGTTTATCCAGAAACGTCCGCAAGGCCTCTTCGCACTGAAAGGACGGGTGATTGACTGATGAGCCAGCCATTGATGGTAACCGCCGCACAGAAGGTTGGCCCAAAGGGCACGCTGGCTTTGGGCATTATGGTACTGGCCGTGCTGTTGGCACTGCCGCTGCTGTCGCTTCTGCCGGCCGATAACAGTTTTCAGGTATCGGCCTACACCCTGACGCTGGTGGGCAAGATTCTCTGCTACGCCATCGTCGCCCTCGCACTGGACCTGGTCTGGGGCTACGCCGGGTTGTTATCGCTGGGCCACGGCCTGTTTTTCGCGCTGGGCGGCTATGCGATGGGGATGTACCTGATGCGCCAGGCCGCGGGTGACGGCCTGCCTGCATTCATGACCTTCCTGTCGTGGACCGAACTGCCGTGGTACTGGGCGGGCACCGATAACTTTCTCTGGGCCATGTGCCTGGTGGTCTTGGCGCCGGGGTTGCTGGCGCTGGTGTTCGGCTTCTTTGCCTTCCGCTCACGTATCAAGGGCGTGTACTTCTCGATCATGACCCAGGCGCTGACCTTTGCCGGCATGTTGCTGTTCTTTCGCAACGAAACCGGCTTTGGCGGCAACAACGGCTTCACCAATTTTCGCAGCATTCTGGGCTTCAGCATCAGCTCGCAAGGCACCCGAGCCACGTTGTTTCTGGCTACGGTGGTGCTGCTGGTCGCCAGCCTGTACATCGGCTGGAAACTGGCACAGAGCAAGTTCGGTCGGGTGCTGACCGCGCTGCGTGACGCGGAAAACCGCCTGATGTTCTGCGGTTACGATCCGCGCGGCTTCAAGCTGTTCGTCTGGGTATTGAGCGCGGTGCTGTGCGGTCTGGCCGGAGCCCTGTATGTGCCGCAGGTCGGCATCATCAACCCCAGCGAAATGTCGCCGACCAACTCCATCGAAGCCGCTGTGTGGGTGGCGCTGGGCGGGCGCGGCACGTTGATCGGCCCGCTGCTGGGTGCCGGTCTGGTGAACGGCATGAAAAGCTGGTTCACCGTGGCTTTCCCGGAATACTGGCTGTTCTTTCTCGGCGCGCTGTTCATCATTGTCACGCTGTACCTGCCCAAGGGCGTGATCGGCTTGCTGAAGAAAAGGAGCGAGCAATGAAAACCACTCCGACGCCCTCGTTCATGCTTGAGCCGATTCTGGCCCCCAACTCCGACGCAGGCACCAGCCGCGACGCGGTAGGCCTTGGCAAAAGTGCTGGCAAAGGGCTGAACACGCGGCATGGCACGATCCTGACCCTTGAAGACATCAGCGTCAGCTTCGACGGTTTCAAGGCGCTAAATGATCTGAACCTGTACATCGGCGTGGGCGAGCTGCGCTGCATCATCGGCCCCAACGGCGCGGGCAAGACCACGCTGATGGACGTCATTACCGGCAAGACCCGGCCAAGCCACGGCAAAGCGTGGTTCGGCGAAACACTGGACCTGACGCAGATGAGCGAGGTGCAGATTGCCCAGTCCGGGATTGGCCGCAAATTCCAGAAGCCCACGGTATTCGAAGCCCTGAGCGTGTTCGAAAACCTGGAGCTGGCGCAGAAGACCGACAAGTCAGTATGGGCCAGCCTGCGTGCACGCTTGACAGGCGAGCAACAGGACCGAATCAGCGAAGTGCTGGAAACCATCCGCCTGACCCCCTCGATGCATCGCCCGGCGGGCTTGTTGTCCCACGGTCAGAAGCAGTTTCTGGAAATCGGCATGTTGCTGGTCCAGGACCCGCAACTTTTGCTGCTCGATGAGCCGGTGGCAGGCATGACCGACGCCGAAACCGAATTCACCGCCGAACTGTTCAAGAGCCTGGCGGGCAAACACTCGTTGATGGTGGTGGAGCACGACATGGGCTTCGTCGGCTCGATTGCCGACCACGTCACCGTGCTGCATCAGGGCAGCGTACTGGCCGAAGGCTCACTGAACGACGTACAGGCTGACGAACGCGTGATTGAAGTGTATTTAGGGCGCTAGCGCCCTGCTGCAAGCTTTTAGCTGCAAGCGGCAAGCGGCAAGCTAGAAGCAAAGGCAGCATGCTGCTCTTTCTTGCCGCTTGAAACTTGTAGCTTGCAGCTCAAAAAAGGACCCACCATGCTCCAGGTCGAAAAGCTCCACCAATATTACGGCGGCAGCCATATCCTTCGCGGTCTGTCGTTTGATGTGAAGGTCGGTGAAGTCACCTGCCTGCTGGGCCGCAATGGCGTCGGCAAGACCACACTGTTGCGCGTCCTGATGGGCTTGCTGCCTTCAAAGGAAGGCGCGGTGCACTGGGAAGGCAAGGCCATCACCGGGTTCAAGCCGCATCAACGCGTGCATGCCGGTATTGCGTACGTCCCTCAGGGTCGGGAGATCTTCGGGCGGCTGACGGTCGAGGAAAACCTGTTGATGGGCCTGTCGCGCTTTCCGGGCTCTGAAGCCAAAGAGGTACCGGCGTTCATCTACGAGCTGTTCCCGGTACTGCTGCAAATGAAGCATCGCCGTGGTGGCGATCTGTCCGGTGGCCAGCAGCAACAACTGGCGATTGGCCGGGCGCTGGCAAGTCGCCCGCGCTTGCTGATTCTCGATGAGCCCACCGAAGGCATTCAGCCCTCGGTGATCAAGGAGATAGGCGCCGTGATCAAAAAACTGGCCGAGCGTGGTGACATGGCTATTCTGCTGGTCGAGCAGTTCTATGACTTCGCGGCAGAACTGGCCGACCAGTATCTGGTGATGTCGCGGGGCGAGATCGTTCAGCAGGGTCGGGGCGAAAACATGGAGGCCGAGGGTGTTCGCGGTCTGGTCACCATCTGATGCGCCAATCCGTTATCGTGCAGCACTCGACCAAGCAATGAAGACGCCATGAATCTGCCTGCCCACACCGCCTTGTTCACGCCCAGCTGGCACGCCGAGCTGGAGCTGGGCTATGGCCGTTTTTATGACTGCACGCGCCCGACCCAACGTCGCCACAAAGGGCCACTGCGGGTGCAAAAACACCTGTATGCCGAAGGACCCGAGGTGTGCCAGCACATCATCGTTCACCCACCGGGCGGTATTGCCGGGGGCGACCGGCTGGATATTTCAGTCAACGTCGGCGCACATGCCTGGGCGCAACTGACCAGCCCCGGCGCGGCCAAATGGTATCGCGCAGCCAGCCCGGCGTTTCAGCAACTGGAGCTGCATGTCCAGCCTGGTGCGACACTGGAATGGCTCCCGCAGGAAACCATCGTGTTCAGCAACGCTCAGGCAGAACTGACCACGCGCATCGAACTGCATGGTGATGCCCGGTTATGCTACTGGGACGTCGTGGCGCTGGGCCGCCCCGCCAGTGGTGAGCGTTTCGAGCACGGACACTTTCAGTCGCATCTGGATATCCGCCGTGACGGCACGTTGCTCTGGCACGAGCGGCAACGCATTATCGGCGCTGACGGGCTGCTGGATTCGCCCATCGGGCTGGATGGCAAAACGGTGTTCGCCACCCTGCTGCTGACCGGTGACGTGGACAGCGACCTGCTTGAAGTCTGCCGCTCGCTGTCGATGCCCAGTCCGGTGCGCGGTAATCTGACTCAGTTGCCGGGATTAATCGTCGCGCGCTGTCTGGCTGACGAAGCCTTGCACGCCAGGGCCTGGCTGATAGAAATCTGGAAACGCCTGCGCCCTGCCCTGCTGGGACGCGAGGCGGTAATGCCGAGAATCTGGAATACCTGAGGGTTGGACCTGATGCATCCAGGGCGGCATTTCTGGCCGGAGCACGGGAACGATCAACCACCGAATCTGAAGAAGCGAATACCTCATGGACCTGACGCCACGCGAAAAAGACAAAATGCTGATTTTCACCGCCGGACTGGTCGCCGAACGGCGTCTGGCACGCGGTGTGAAGCTCAATTATCCGGAAGCCATGGCCTACATCTCGGCGGCATTGCTGGAAGGTGCGCGTGACGGGCAGACCGTCGCTGACCTGATGCACTACGGCACCACGCTGCTGACCCGTGATCAGGTCATGGAAGGTATTCCGGAAATGATCCCTGAGATTCAGGTGGAGGCCACTTTCCCGGACGGCACCAAACTGGTCACCGTGCATCAGCCGATTGCCTGAGGACGTGAGCATGCATGACCCGATTCGCGATGCGCTGGCGGACGATCTGCCGGGCATTCTGGCTATCTACAACGATGCGGTGCTCAACACCACGGCCATCTGGAACGAACAGCCGGTCGATCTCGCCAATCGCGAGGCCTGGTACACATCTCGTCAGGCCCAGGCCTATCCAGTCCTGGTCGCTGTCGACAGCGCAGGCGAAGTGCTGGGTTATTCGTCGTTTGGCGACTGGCGGCCGTTTGAAGGGTTTCGTCACACGGTCGAGCATTCGGTCTACGTACGCGCCGATCAACGTGGCAAAGGCCTGGGGCCGCGCTTGATGGCTGAGTTGATCGAACGCGCCCGCGCCTGCGACAAGCACATGATGGTCGCGGCGATCGAAAGCGGCAACGCTGCCTCCATCGCCTTGCACGAGCGTCTAGGCTTCAAGACTACCGGGCAGATGCCACAGGTCGGCACCAAGTTCGGCCGCTGGCTGGACCTGACCTTCATGCAGCTCGACCTGTCGCCCGGTGCTTGCGCACCCGCCTCGCAAGCGCCTCAATCACTCTAGAGAGCACGCCATGAACCACGCACAACTGCGACGTGTCACTGCTGAAAGCTTCGCGCATTACCGCCATGGCCTGGCGCAGTTGCTGTTCGACACGGTCCATGACGGCGCCTCGGTCGGCTTCATGGCCGATCTCGACCTGGAGCAGGCTTACGCCTGGTGCGACGGGCTGAAGGCCGATATCGCCGCTGGCAGTCTGTTGCTGTGGGTGGTGGCTGAAAACGCGAACGTGCTGGCCAGCGCGCAGTTGTCACTGTGCCAGAAGCCCAACGGCCTGAACCGTGCCGAAGTGCAGAAACTGATGGTGCTGCCCACTGCGCGTGGTCGTGGCCTGGGCAGGCAACTGATGGACGAGGTGGAACAGACCGCCGTGAAGCTCAAGCGCGGGCTGCTGCACCTGGACACCGAGGCAGGCTCCACAGCGGAGGCGTTCTATCGCTCGCTGGCCTACCACCGCGTGGGTGAGCTGCCGGATTATTGCGCTACACCGGACGGTCGCTATCGACCGACCGCCATTTATTTCAAAACCTTGGGGCAACCGACATGATCCCTGGTCAATACCAGATCCAGCCCGGCGACATCGAACTCAACGCCGGACGCCGCACCCACAGCCTGACCGTCGCCAACAGCGGCGACCGGCCGATTCAGGTGGGCTCGCACTTCCACTTTTTCGAGACCAACGACGCGCTGACCTTCGACCGCGCCGCCAGCCGCGGCATGCGCCTGAACATCCCGGCCGGCACCGCCGTGCGCTTCGAACCGGGCCAGTCGCGCGAAGTCGAGCTGGTGGACCTGGCGGGATTGCGCGAGGTTTACGGCTTTGCCGGCCGGGTGATGGGTGCGCTGGATTGACTCGTTTTTTGAATATCGTTCCTACGCTCCGCGTGGGAATGCAGCTCGTGACGCTCTGCGTCGCATCTGAGCCGGGCAAAAAAGCCTGCGCTTCGATTACACCTGCCATCGCGCAAGACTGAAGATTTGTGACGCGCAGCGTCACGGGATGCATGCCAACGCGGAGCATTGGCACGATAGTCATAGTCAGTCGGGTTTGCGTACAACGACGCATAAGGAATCACCATGAAGATTTCCAGACAAGCCTACGCCGACATGTTCGGCCCCACCGTTGGCGACAAGGTTCGCCTGGCGGATACCGAGCTGTGGATCGAGGTCGAGAAAGACTTCACCACCTACGGCGAAGAAGTGAAGTTCGGCGGTGGCAAGGTCATCCGTGACGGCATGGGCCAGGGTCAACTGCTGGCCGCCGACGTGGTTGATACGCTGATCACCAACGCCTTGATCATCGACCACTGGGGCATCGTCAAGGCTGACGTCGGCATCAAGAACGGCCGTATCGCAGCCATCGGCAAGGCCGGTAACCCGGACATTCAGCCGGACGTGACCATTGCCGTGGGCGCAGCCACCGAAGTCATTGCCGGCGAAGGCATGATCCTTACCGCCGGCGGCGTCGATACGCACATCCACTTCATCTGCCCGCAGCAGATCGAAGAAGCGCTGATGAGCGGCGTGACCACCATGATCGGCGGCGGCACCGGCCCTGCCACCGGCACCAACGCGACCACCGTAACGCCCGGCCCGTGGCACATGGCGCGCATGCTCCAGGCCTCGGACTCGTTCCCGATGAACATCGGTTTCACCGGCAAGGGCAACGTCAGCCTGCCCGGCCCGCTGATCGAACAGGTCAAGGCCGGTGCCATCGGCCTGAAACTGCACGAAGACTGGGGCACCACCCCGGCCGCCATCGACAACTGCCTGAGCGTGGCGGACGAATATGACGTGCAGGTCGCAATCCACACCGACACGCTCAACGAGTCAGGTTTTGTCGAAACCACCCTGGCAGCGTTCAAGAACCGCACAATCCACACCTACCATACCGAAGGTGCCGGTGGCGGCCATGCGCCGGACATCATCAAGGCGTGCGGCTCACCCAACGTGCTGCCAAGCTCGACCAACCCGACCAGGCCGTTCACCCGCAACACCATCGACGAGCACCTGGACATGCTCATGGTCTGCCACCACCTGGACCCGAGCATCGCCGAAGACGTGGCCTTCGCGGAAAGCCGCATTCGCCGCGAAACCATTGCCGCCGAGGACATCCTCCACGACCTGGGCGCGTTTTCCATGCTCAGCTCCGACAGCCAGGCCATGGGGCGGGTTGGCGAGGTGATCATGCGCACCTGGCAAACCGCCGACAAGATGAAGAAACAGCGTGGCCCGCTGCCGCAGGATGGCCCAGGCAACGATAACTTCCGCGCCAAGCGCTACATAGCCAAATACACCATCAACCCGGCGATCACCCACGGCATCAGCCATGAAGTGGGCTCCATTGAAGTCGGCAAATGGGCGGACCTGGTGCTCTGGCGCCCGGCGTTCTTCGGCGTCAAACCGACCCTGATCCTCAAGGGCGGTGCCATCGCCGCCAGCCTGATGGGCGACGCCAACGCTTCCATCCCGACGCCGCAACCGGTCCACTACCGCCCCATGTTCGCAAGCTTCGGCAGCTCGCTGCACGCCACCAGCCTGACCTTCATCAGCCAGGCCGCATTCGACGCGGGCGTGCCGGAAACACTGGGCTTGAAGAAGCAGATCGGCGTGGTCAAAGGCTGCCGCACCGTGCAGAAAAAAGACCTGATCCACAACGATTACCTGCCGGACATCGAAGTCGACCCACAGACCTATCAGGTCAAGGCCGACGGTGTGTTGCTGTGGTGCGAACCTGCGGACGTGCTACCAATGGCGCAGCGGTATTTTCTGTTTTAGGCCTGCCTGAAAGAAGCACAAGGGGCGACCAGATCGCCCCTTTGCTTGAATGCAACGCGCGGTTGACCCACACATTCAGGAATCTCTTGCGGTGTATTGAAGAATTGACAGTAAACACTCTGTTTGTCGTGCCCTGTAAAAGCGATAATATGCGCCATCTTTCGTCACGCCTCTCCAGCAAGGTAAACGGCCATGCGCCTTTCCGAATTCATCGTTGTTCATGTGGATCGCATTGTCGATGAGTGGGAAGACTTCGCCAAAACCCTGAAACCCGCAGCCGATTCAATGAGCAAACTGGAGCTGCGCGATCACGCCAGGTCGATTCTGCTGGCTGCGGCCCGCGACATGACAACCGCACAGAGCAAGAGCGAGGAGATCGCCAAGGCTCGGGGCGAGGAGTTGAACAAGACGCCAAGCCTGGACGAAGCCGCCAGCAGCCACGGTGAACTGCGCCACGAAGTCGGCTTTGATCTGGTGCAGATGACGTCCGAGTTCCGCCATTTGCGTGCCAGCGTCATTCGTCTGTGGGCCGAAAGCCTGGATGCGCCACAGCCTGCCGACTTTCAGGACGTGATCCGCTTCAACGAGGCTATCGATGAAGCGCTTGCCGAATCCACCGCAGCCTACGCCGAACGGGTCGGGCGCTCGCGGGATATCTTTCTGGCGATTCTGGGCCACGACCTGCGCGCACCACTGCAGGCCGTGAGCATGTCCACCGAATTACTCGCGCGCAAAATACCGGCTGATGAGAAAACCGAGGCTTATATCTCGCGCATCAAGACCAGTACGCGCCATATGGGTTCGATGGTCAGCGACCTGCTTGAATTCGTGCGCAGCCGTCTGGGCGCGGGCTTGCCGGTCGAGCGCAAGCACATGGACCTGGCGACCGCCTGCCGCGAAGCCATCGAGGAAGCGTGCGCCGGGCAACCGAACTCGGTGCCGGTGCTGAAGGTCGAGGGCGACACCAAAGGTCATTGGGACAGCGCACGAATAGGTCAGTTGCTGCAAAACCTGATTGGCAACGCCTTGCAGCACGGTGCGGTCAGCCATGAAATCACCGTCGCGGTCAGTGGCGGTCAGAACGCCGTCGAACTGAGGGTTCACAACGAAGGTAAACCGATCGCAGAAGACGCCATCGGCACGATTTTCGACCCGCTGGTGCGCAGCATTCGCGAAGAGAGCGACACCCAAAGCACCTCGACCAGCCTGGGCCTGGGCCTGTTTATCGTCAAGGAAGTGGTCAACGCCCACAGCGGCAGCATCACGGTGACATCAACCATCGGCGATGGCACCACGTTTACCGTGGTGCTGCCGAGAACCTGATCCGGCAGATCAAGCCGGGCTGAGCGACTGCCTGCTCAGCCCTTCCACTGCGCCCGAGGGTCGAACGCAGCGCTGTCGGCCAGTTTCTGCCAGAGCGCACGTGCCGCTTCATCGGTCTGTTTGGGCATGACGATCTTCAGTTGGGCATACAGATCACCCCGCTCGCCACTCTTGTTCATCAAACCATTACCCTTGATCCGCAAGCGCTGACCGTTCTGGCTGTCGGGCCGAATGGTCAGGTTGAGCCTGCTGGTCAGGGTCGGCACCGCCACTTTGGTGCCCAGCGCGGCTTCCCACGGGGCCAGCGGCACGGTAATCACCAGATCATGGCCTTCGACCTCGAACATCGGGTGCGGCGCCAGGCGAATGATCAGGTACAGATCGCCATTGGCACCACCGCCTATACCCGGCGCGCCCTGGCCCTTGAGACGAATGCGCTCGCCATCGACGACACCCGCCGGAATCTTCACGTTCAGGGTCTTGGTGATATCACCCATGCGCTGCCCGTTGGGGCTGTGCTGAGGCACCTTGAAGCTGACCTGCTTGGACTCGCCTGACAGGGTTTCTTCCAGAAAGACCGCCAGTTCCATCTCCACGTCCTGCCCCTTGCGGCCCGGGTTACGGGTACGCCCGCCCTGCTGTGGCCGGCCACCAAAAATGGAACTGAAAAACTCGGAAAAATCCGCTGTTTCTTCGAATCCGCCTGCGCCCGCGCCTGCACGGCTTTGCCAGCCAGGTGGCGTCTGGAACGGACGGCCCTGCCGACCGTACTTGCGCAGTTCGTCGTACTCGGCGCGCTTTTCAGGGCTGCTGAGCACTTCATAGGCTTCGGATGCTTCCTTGAACTTGTCTTCGGCGCCGGCTTCCTTGCTGACGTCAGGGTGATACTTGCGCGCCAGTTTGCGATAGGCGGTCTTGATCGCCTTGTCGTCAGCAGCCGGCTCTACGTCAAGTATCTTGTAGTAGTCTTTGAAATCCATGTAACGATCACCCATCCGATTTATCCGGCAAAGCCAGATACGCTGGCGTCACGCGCCCAGCTCCCTCTGTCACGAGGCATCTGGATTACCTAACGTCGAAAATATACAGGTAGCCAGCCGCATTTACAGGCGGGTCGAGTATTCGACAATCTGGTCCACCGAGAATACCTTCAAGATTGGGGGTGAGCGGCCTCAGTTCAAGTGTCGGCAGCAAATACCGTCCGGCAAATATAAGCGACGTGTCGCGCTACGCAATTTGCCCGCACTGGCATAAACTGCGCGGCCGTTTTTTGACTGGAACGTAAAAGACATGAATGACCAATCCCCGGCCCGTGCCTGCGGTATCGATTTCGGCACGTCCAATTCCACTGTCGGCTGGCAACGACCCGGCGTGGAATCGTTGATCGCGCTGGAGGACGACAAGATCACCCTGCCCTCGGTGGTGTTCTTCAACATCGAAGAGCGCCGTCCGGTGTATGGCCGCCTTGCGCTTCACGAGTACCTGGAGGGCTATGAAGGCCGCCTGATGCGCTCGCTCAAGAGCCTGCTGGGCTCCAAGCTGATCAAGCACGACACCAGCGTGCTGGGCACGGCGATGCCGTTCAAGGATCTGCTGGCACTGTTTATCGGCGAACTCAAGAAGCGCGCCGAGAACACTGCAGGGCGCGAATTCGAACAGGTCGTGCTTGGCCGCCCGGTGCATTTTGTCGATGACGACGCACAGGCCGATCAGGAAGCCGAAGACACACTGGCTGAAGTGGCCCGCAAGATCGGCTTCAAGGACGTGTCATTTCAGTTCGAGCCTATCGCGGCGGCGTTCGATTACGAGTCCACCATCGAAAACGAAGAGCTGGTGCTAATCGTCGACATCGGCGGCGGTACGTCGGACTTCTCGCTGGTACGCCTGTCGCCTGAGCGGCGCACGCATGCTGATCGCGAGCAGGACATCCTGGCCACCGGCGGTGTGCACATTGGCGGTACCGACTTCGACAAACAGCTGAGCCTGCAAGGCGTGATGCCGTTGTTCGGCTACGGCAGCCGGATGAAAAGCGGCGCCTACATGCCGACCAGCCATCACATGAACCTGGCGACCTGGCACACCATCAACGCCGTGTACTCGCAAAAATCCCAGTTGGCACTTGGCAGCATGCGTTACGACATCGAAGACACCGGCGGCATCGATCGCCTGTTCAAGCTGATCGAGCAGCGCGCCGGGCACTGGCTGGCCATGGAAGTGGAAGAAACCAAGATTCAGCTGACCCACACCGAAAACCGCCATTTGCCGATGGACCGGGTGGAAGCAGGATTGAGCGTGGACCTGAGCCGAGTGATGTTCGAGGCCGCCATCGACGCCCAGCTTGAGCGGGTGCGCAACAGCGTGACGACATTGCTGAACGACGCAGGCGTAAGTGTCGAGCAGGTCAATACGGTGTTTTTTACCGGCGGCTCAAGCGGCATACCTGCGCTTCGCAACAGCGTCTCGGCCATGCTGCCCAACGCCCGCCACGTCGAAGGCAATATCTTCGGCAGCATCGGCAGCGGTTTGGCGATTGAAGCGAAGAAGCGTTACGGCTAGGGGCCGCTGGCTCAAGATCGGACGCGGAGCGTCCACAAATGCGTGCCGACGCGGAGCGCCGGCACGATAGACAATCAAACCGGCTTAAACCAACCCTTCCTTCTGCAACTCGCTCTTCAGATATGCATAATAAATCGGCCCTGCCACCACACCCGGCAGGCCGAATGCGGCTTCGAACAGCAGCATCGCCAGCAGCAACTCCCACGACCTGGCATTGATCTGCCCGCCGACGATGCGCGCATTGAGGAAATACTCGACCTTGTGGATCACGATCAGATAACCCAGCGCCGCCAGGGCGACCCAGATCGAAATCGACATGCCGACAATGAAAATCAGCGTGTTCGACAGCAGGTTACCCACCACCGGCAACAGGCCGAGCAGGAAGGTCATGATGATCAGGGTCTTGGTCAGCGGCAGATGAATCCCGCACAGCGGCAGGACGATAGCCAGGAATACCGAGGTAAACGCCGTATTGAGCAGGGAAATCTTGATCTGGGCGAATACGATATTACGAAACGCGCGGCTGACCAGATACAGACGATCAAACAGTGCGGCGGCCAGCGGCTTGCGCACATGGTCCGCGGAAATGCGCTGCAAGGCGATGATCGCGCCCAGCACCATGCCGATCAGCATGGTGACAAACATATGCGCCGCGCCCTTGCCGATCAGCTGTAGCTCACCCACATGCTTTTGCAGCCACTGCCCGAGGGACACCTGAAATTCTGCCGCACTGGCAGGCAGGTAAGCATCGATAAACGGTGGCAACTGACCACGGGCACGGTCCACCAGGGTCATGAACTTGTCCAGCGAGGCGCCGGGGTTTTCTGCTTCATGCAGCACAAAGCTGATGGCACCGGCAAAGATCAGCGTCAGCAGGCTGACGATTATCGTGCCCAGCAACGCCACCGCCAGCCAGCGCGCACGCTCGCCGGAGATCAGACGCTGCAATTTGGGGGTCAACATATTGACCAGCTCGAAGACCAGCAGACCGGCCAGCAGACTGGGCAGCAACTTGAACGGCAACACTGCCAACAGACCGCCAAACACAAGAATCCAGCTGGCGATTAAGACCTGACGCGCAGAAAACGTTGGCATAGACCCTCAGAGGGCAACACAAGGAAGGTGGGCAGTCTGCCAGCCTTCTCAACCGAGAACCAGTGATCCGAAAGCAGGAAAAAACAAGGCGCGACCCTCTGCCCTATGATCGGCTCGATAATGGCGCGAAAGTGCAGTGTTTACTGCACCCGCGCCTGTTGCTTGTGGTGAAGGCTGGCGTCGAAAAATTATTTCTTCTTGAGACAATCGCTCATGAAGCTCTTGCGCGCGTCACCTTTGAGCGCCTGGCTACCCGCCGTCGCGTTACAGGTTTTCATTTTCTCCTGCTGAGTGGCCGCTGGCGGCGGCGCAGCTTTCAGGCAAGTGCTCATGAACGCCTTGCGCTCATCCCCCTTGAGCGTCTTCGCGCTGGCGTCAGCATTGCAAGTGGTCATCTTGTTCTGCTGCGCGGTGGCAGCGAACCCCTGAGCTGACACCATCAGGCCCACAAGCAACAAAGGAATACCGAGCTTCTTCATCGATCCACTCTCCACGTCCACTGCGCCGGACGGCACAGGCTGCAATCAAGTGTAGTCAAGCTGTTGCAACCTATGACGGCGCATCACGCATTGCCGCTGGCATTCGCGGCCAACAGGCGGATAATTGCACCTCGCTCTGATGACGACCCTCTCATGCAATACGCTTTTCCACTGATCACCGTGCTCATCTGGGCGGTCAATACTGCTGTCACCAAGGCTTCTGCCGGGGTGATCTTTCCGGCTGAAATAGGTTTTTATCGCTGGGCGCTGGCAGGTTTGCTGTTCACGCCCTTCATGATCAAGCCGGTCTGGGCAAACCGTGCGGCGATCAAACCGCTGCTGGGCAAGATTTTCGTCCTAGCCGTGCTCGGCACCGCGATGTATCAAAGCCTGGCGTATTTCGCCGCAGGTCTCACGACTGCCACCAACATGGGCATCATTCAGTCGCTGGTGCCGATGATGGCGCTGGGGCTGTCGATAGCCTGCCTGGGCAACCACCTGACCTCTGGCGCGCTGCTGGGAGCGATTCTGTCTTTCGCAGGCGTGGTGGTTGTGGTGTCGGCGGGCAATCCTGCCCAATTGATCGAACATGGCGTCAATCGAGGCGATGCAATGGTGCTGGTGGCAGCGGCGTCGTATGCGGTTTACAGCACGCTGTTGAAAAAGTGGCAGTTGCGCCTGCCGCCGTTGCAGCTTTTATACGTGCAAATTCTGCTGGCGATTCTGGTGTTGCTGCCGCCGTTCATCCTGTCGTCGAAAACCGGCCTGAACGCAAGCAACATCCCGATGGTGCTGTACGCGGCGATCCCCACCTCCATGCTCGCGCCGTGGCTGTGGATGACCGCCATCATGCGCCTGGGTCCCAGCCGCACGACGCTGTTCTTCAACCTGATGCCGATTGCCACGGCATTGATTGCAGCGGCGACGCTGGGCGAACAACTGGCGCTCTACCACCTCTTTGGCGGAGCGCTGACCCTGTGCGGAGTCGTCCTCGCAGAACGCTGGGCGACTCCGCTGCGGTCAAAAGCAAGTTAAGCAGTCGCGCTGCCTTCACTGCCCTCCAGGCTATGAATCGACACGTCGGTGATTCCGGCAGCGTGGGGCATGCCGGCGTCACCGGTTGAAAGATCGTCCAGCTCGACATGGTGCTTGAGCGCCAGCTCATGCACCACTTCAATAATGGGCACATCCAGATTCTCGATAACGTCTACGTGGTGCTCGCCCAGCAAGGTGTACTCGATTTCGTACAGTTCTTTATCGCTCATCGCATCTTCCTGGCCGTCACTGAGGATCGGCTGATTAACGAACTACGGTCTGAAAAACCTTACCGATGACCGAGCCCAGGGTCGGACCGAAGTGGCCGACCGTGCCATCAGATTGACCTCAGCCTTTGGCGAACGTGCGAGCGAATATTCAAAGGCCCAGCTTGCCGCAGGAGGTGCTGCCGTATCGCCATCTTTTTTTCGAACTCTTCTCTCCGTTTACTGCTCCAAGCGCTACCGGGCCAATACCGGCTCTGACATGTGGAGCAATAACGATGTACAAGAAAATCTTCGCGGCGACCTTTGTATTGGCAACGATGGCTGGCTGCAGCAACACAACCGTGCAAAACCCGGTGGACTACGTCACTTATCGCAACGAGCCTCTGGTCAAGCAGGTCGAAAACGGCATGACGCGCCAGCAGGTCCTGACCATCGGCGGCGAGCCCTCGACGACCATCGAACGCAAGGTCAATACCGGCACCTGCAACAACTACGTCATGAACAAAGATGGCCACAAACAGGTTTACCACGTCAGCTTCAACAGCGACGGCCGTGTGACCAACAAAGGTTTCATGACCTGCGAACAGCGCGAGAAGAACGAAAAAGCGATGTAATCTGGATAACGTGTCTAGTCCTGAAATAGGTTTACACCTGTTTCACGCTCAAAACGCCCGATGCACCGCATCGGGCGTTTTGTATTTCAGGGATAAGTGTGGCCGCTCCCCATTGTAGATCTGCACCGATTCGTCAACCATTTTCACTGCATCTGCCCAGTCTTTAGGCCGATGGAGTAGAAACTCGGTCTTCAAAATCCCGTTTACTCGCTCGGCCATAGCGTTCTGATAGCAGTCATAGCCATCAGTCATCGAGCACCGGATTCCATGCCTGGTATGCAGCTGCTGATAGAGATCGGAGCAGTACTGGGCGCCGCGATCTGAATGATGAATCAGCATCTGATCGGTTTTTCGCTCTCCTACCGCTTTTTCCAGTGCCTTCATCACCGATTGGGTATGCAGGCTCTCATGCACGTGATGGCCAACGATCTTACGTGAGTACGCATCTGTCACAAGGCTCACGTAGGCCACGCTTTCCTGCGTAGGCAGATAGGTTATGTCTGCAACCCAGACCTGTTCGGGTCCATTGGCCACGACTTGTTCTGGACCTGCTTTGAGCAGGTTGGGGTGGCGACGGAAGCGATGATGGCTATGAGTGGTCTTGTGTTAAGCCCGTTTACGCGGAACCAGCTCGCGCGCATCACGAAGGATAGTAAACATACGATCTCTACCCACGCACAACGACGCAGGAGCTTCGACGCTCATCAAGTAGTGCAGCTTGCGCGTTCCCAACCTGGGCTGGCGACGCCGCTTTTCCAGGACGAAGTCCACCACCTCTTGGTCTTGGCAGACTCTCGCGTCAAAAGCGCGATTACGCTTGTAATACGCTTGGCGCGAAATACCCATGAACAGGCAAGCCCTGGTAATGCTCAGGTCTTGGACTTGCCCTTGCGAGAGGACTTGCCGGGTGGCTTTTTTACGACAGAAACGCCGTAGTCATTTTTCAGAACGTTGACGACGGCTTCAAAGAACTGAGCCTTCTGATTGCTCAGCTCCAGCTGTTCTTCAAGCTCTTTAATCCGCTGCTCGGGTGTCGGCGGGAGGGTTGGCTCGGTCATGGACCTGCTCCTCTGCTCTCGAATTGATGCGCCTTGGCTCCAATCCTGTCGACCGTGCTTTCGTAACCAGACCAGCACCGTCGACCGGCCTTGGATGCCATAGCATCGTTGGGCTTCTTTATAACTCAACTCGCCTTTTTCAACCTGATCTACGACCGATAATTTAAAGGCTAGCGTGTAATCGCGCTGGCTGCGCCTTTTAGCCGAATCCATTGAGTCCTCCTGAGGAAAGGTCAGAAGGTGTAAACCTTATTCAGGACGGGACAACGTTAAAACAAAAAGCCCGAGGCATCACGCCTCGGGCTTTTTGTTGAATGCTTCTTTTAGAAAACCAGCTTGAACAGGGCAATAACCACGACCAGGCCGATCAGAAAGATGATGCCGACGGTGCTTCCCAGGAACTTGAGCATTGTGTATCTCCACGATTTATTTGGGTCTCATGGTTGGGACCGCAGCGTTTCGCGCTCGTTTCTTATATTTTTACATTTAGTCACAACCTTCCAAACCGGCGAAAATCCGATAAAACTTTTCCCCTCCTCCAGCACTCACAACCTTTGCTGATCTTGCCGGGCATCACACAGAGCGGGACAGCAAAACCTGATGAACCCTGGAGATAAATGATGACTTCTGCACCGCAATCACAGCTTTCCGATGTGAACACCCTGCGCCAGCGTGCGCGCCAGAACGTTGAGAATGGTGCTGTCACCGAAGGCTACAGCGCTGATCGTGAAACGGTACTGCGCCTGCTCAATGAGTCGCTGGCGACCGAGCTGGTTTGCGTCCTGCGCTACAAGCGCCACTACTACATGGCGTCCGGCCTGAAAGCCAGCGTCGCTGCGGAAGAGTTTCTGGAGCACGCCACCCAAGAGGCCGAGCACGCCGACAAGCTGGCCGAGCGTATCGTGCAACTGGGCGGCGAGCCGGAATTCAACCCGGACCTGCTGTCGAAGAACTCTCACGCGCAATACGTTGCAGGCAACACGCTCAAAGAAATGGTCTACGAAGACCTGGTCGCCGAGCGCATTGCGGTCGACAGCTATCGCGAGATCATTCAGTACATCGGCGACAGCGACCCGACCACCCGCCGCATCTTTGAAGAAATCCTTGCTCAGGAAGAGGAGCATGCCGACGACATGGCGGATATTCTCGAAGGCCTGTAACACTCGGCGCCAAGTGAAAAGCCAGGACCTGTGTCCTGGCTTTTTTTGTGGGCAACTGGAACGCGTGATTGACGCACCACTATCGTTCCCTGGGCTCCCTTGGCATGCCGATCGTGACGCTCTGCGTCACAGACCTGCATCGCACCGATGATCCTTGAGTGTGCAATCACTTCACCGTCTTCGGCGCCTTGCCGGTGCGCATTTGTTCGAGCAGCGGGCCGCACTGGTTCGGCTCGCTGTCACCCGTGGCAACCAGCGCCAGCAACCCTGCCACCGGGCCGACGGTTGCGCCAAGCAGGACCATGCCGGCTCCGCGCAACAGCAACGGCCCGGATTGCACGCCAGCGTTGGGTTTGGCAAACGGGCCGTTGACGTACAGCGGCGAGCGCAGCGATAACACACGGAATCCCTTGGATTCAGGGTTGATCTGCAGATCCAGTTGCTCGGTCTTCATGTTCGCCGTGCCGCTGATGTAAATAATGGCGTTTTCAGTGTCGAAGACGAACAGGCGACTGGTCGCCAGCCCGTCCTTGATGCCGAAGTCGGAAGCCGCGCAGTTGATCTTCACGTCCTTGTCACCAAACAGCTTGCCCACCACGTAGTTGCCGACGTTGAGCCCGGCGATTTCCATCAGGCCGCGGCTGATCGCGCCATCGTTGACCAGCATCTTCATTTCGCCATTGGCAGTGCCGAGCAAGGCCGCAATCGAATTGCCCCGGCCGCTGATGTCGGCATCGCCGTTCAACTCACCGAAACTGGTTTTCATCGGCTCAAAGGTCGGGAACAGTTGCTTGAGTTTGAAGTTGCGCGCCGACAGCTTCGCCCTGCCCTGCAACGGCTTGTTACGGCCGTCGAGGCGGATATCGGCGTCCAGCTTGCCGCCCGCCACGCCAAAGCGCAGTGGCTCAAGGCTCAACTGACCGTCGTTGAGAACAAGATGGGTATAGAGGTCGGTAAACGGCAGATCAGGGCTCTGCACGATGCGTTTGCCGGTGAATTCCACGTCGGCGTCCATCGCGCGCCAGCGGTCGGTCTGAAACTCCTCGACCGGCAAGACCTTGCCCGAAGGCTGCTTGCTCTCGCCACCGCGTTTTTTCTGCGCGGCATTGGAGTCGGCACCGATCAGCGGAGCGAGGTCGCTGAACAGCAGTTGATTGGAAACCAGCACACCGCTCAGCTTGGGCCGCGGCTGACTGGCCACGTAGCCCAGGTCGCCGTGGATATCGCTGTTGCCGATCTTGCCGTTGAAGCCTTCGTAACGAAAGTTGGCACCTGCGGGATCGTGCAGTTTGGCCACCAGGCGTCCATCGGTGGAGTAAGCCGGTGAGTCCGGCAAGGTCACGCCAGTCAGCGGGTACAGGTTGCTCAGGCTTGCGCCGGACAGTTTCAGGCGCAGGTCCAACGCGCCGAGGTTTTGCGGGTCGGTCAGGGTGCCAGCGATCACCGCGTGAGTGTCGCCGATCTTGACGTCCGCCTGCACAGGGAATGGCTGGCTGGCATCTTTCAGCGCCAGCAAGCCACCGATTTTGCCGGTGCCGCTCAGCTTCTGGCCGTGGTATTGGCCTTTGACGGCCAGGCCAAACGCGTAATCCTGAGGCACGGAGCCCTTTTCCTGCGCTTTTTGCGCCTCTTTGCTGCCCACGATTTCGCTGAACGGGATCGGTTTGCCGAGCATGTCGATAACCACATCCAGATTGGCATTCAACGTCTGGTCATTGAAACTGACCAGCCCTTTGTCGAACTTGATCGCGCCGATATCGATCACCCATTTGGACGGCTCGGCATTCGGGTCGGATTTGGGCAAATCGAACACCCAGTTGGCACGGCCATCAGCCAGACGCTCCAGCTTCGCTTCCGGGCCAGTCAGATCGATGCGCGGGATAACCACTTGCTGAACCAGCAACGGCAGCAGCGAGAGTCGAAACTCGACGTGCTTGAGGTTGACCATCTGTGGCGTTTTCGACCAGTCAGGGTTGCCCAGCGTCAGGTCATCTGCAACGAAGTGCGGCGACGGCACCCAGGCGCGCCAGCCGCCCAGCTCCGGCTCGCGAGTCCAGCGCACATCCAGATCGCCATTGATGGCGAAAGGACGATGCAGCGCCTCGCTGACTTTCTCGTTGAGGGTGGGCTTGATGCGATTCCAGTCGAAAGTGACGATCACAATGACCAGTACAGCGAGCACCAACAGAAGCGTGGTGCCCGTCCAGGCGAAAATTTTGCGGCTGCGCGTCATGCGTGACTCTCCAGAAAACAGCGCCCCGACCCTGGCGCGCTGAATACGACATGAATGTTCGACTGACAAACGCGCCGAGGGTTTGATTTGAATACGAATTCCAGCCAAAGGCCAGTACTGATGCTGTCGCGTTGACCTGAGGGCTTGCCTGAAAACCCTTTCGACGCGGGCAAAGCGCATTTGCTAAAGTGCTGGCGCCTATTCCAAGAAACAGTTGAACCATGCTGCCCCGCGCCGAACAGAAACAACAGACCCGACGAGCCTTGCTGGATGCCGCCCACCAGTTGATGGAGAGTGGCCGCGGGTTCGGCAGCCTCAGCCTGCGTGAAGTGGCGCGCACGGCAGGCATCGTACCGACCGGTTTCTATCGCCATTTCGAGGACATGGATCAGTTGGGTCTGGCGCTGGTCATCGAGGTTGGCCAGACTTTTCGCGAGACCATCCGCCTGGTGCGCCATAACGAATTCGCCATGGGCGGCCTGATTCGCGCCTCGGTGAAAATATTTCTCGAACGTGTGGCGGCCAACCGTTCGCAGTTTCTGTTTCTGGCCCGCGAACAATACGGCGGCTCGCTCAAGGTGCGTCAGGCGCTCGGCGCGCTGCGCGAAGGCATCAGCGCTGACCTGACCGCCGACCTGGCGAAGATGCCCAAGTGGCAACACCTGAATGCCGACGCGCTGTCGATAATCGCTGACCTGGTGGTGAAAAGCGTCTTCGCCATGCTTCCCGAACTGATCGATCCGCCACCCGCCTCGCTGGCACCGCACTTGACGCCACAAGCGAAGATCACCCAGCAGTTGCGCTTCATTTTTATAGGCGCACGACATTGGCGGGGGCTTGGCACTCACGATTGAGCGTCAGTTGAAGACAGTGCGCGCACCAAAACAAAGCATATTTTCAGCAACGCACCACTAATAGGCATAAACAGGTCACACCCGATCAAAATCATTCATATTTATCGGCGATTTCCTACAGCGTGCACTGTTGGCAAGCCCCTTGCTCTGATCTGAAGCATCGCAATTGGCTGGAAGCTATCTGATGCTGGTGATTCACAACCGAATCGAACCTCAGGCCGAATGGGCCGCCGAGCTGCATTTGAATTTTGAAGCACGCAGCAAAAGTCGTCTGCGCTGCTTCAGTGCAGAAAACGAAGACGTGGGACTGTTCCTGCAACGCGGTCAGTCGCCGCTGCGCGATGGTGAATTTCTGCAAGCTGAAGACGGCCGTATCGTGCGTGTCTGCGCGCGCCCCGAGAAGCTCATGCACGTCACCTGCAGCAGTACATTCGAGCTGACGCGCGCCGCGTATCACCTGGGCAATCGCCATGTTGCCCTGCAGGTCGGTGATGGCTGGCTGCGCCTGCTCGACGATTACGTGCTCAAGGCCATGCTCGATCAACTCGGTGCGACCACCGAAGCCATCGAAGCTCCGTTCCAGCCGGAACATGGTGCTTATGGTGGCGGGCATCATCATTCACGCGCAGGGGAAGAGGACTTCAACTACCCACCGCGCATGCACCAGTTCGGCGTGCGCAAGTGAACAGCGCCTGGGCGCTCTTGCGTCTGGCCAGTCCGCAGTTGCCGATTGGTGGCTATAGCTACTCGCAAGGGCTGGAAATGGCCGTAGAGCAGTCTATCGTGATCGACCCGCAGACTGCCGGACGCTGGATTGGTGATCAGTTATTGCTCAACCTTGCCCGCTTCGAGGCCCCCTTGTTGTTGGCTCACTGCGAAGCAGCAGCCGTTGGCGACTGGGGGCAGCTGCTGCAAGTCAGCGAACAACACCGCGCCAGCCGCGAGACCCGCGAGTTGCATCAGGAGAGCCGGCAGATGGGCTACTCCCTGCAACAGTTGCTCAACGGCCTGCCTGAACTGGACCGCGACGCCCGGCGCTTTCTGGAACAGACCACAGAGCCGCATCTGGCCCTTGGCTGGGCGCTGGCTGCTCGCACATGGCGGATCAGCCCGCAGGACGCACTGGCCGCATGGCTGTGGAGCTGGCTGGAAAACCAGCTGGCTGTGCTGATGAAGACGCTGCCACTGGGCCAGCAAGCCGCGCAGCGCCTGACCAGCGAGCTGTTGCCGTTGTTGCAGCAGGCGCAGGTCAATGCCAGCGCACAAGACACTCACCCTGCTGGCAGCGCGGCCTTCGGCCTGGCGTTGGCGAGCATGGCCCACGAACGTCAATACAGCCGGTTATTCCGGTCCTGATCAGCTTTATGGAGAACTCAATGAACAGCCAACCTCTGCGCGTCGGCATCGGTGGCCCGGTCGGATCCGGCAAGACCGCCCTGACCCTGGCCCTGTGTCTGGCCCTGCGTGAACGCTACAACCTGGCGGTCGTGACCAACGATATCTACACCCGCGAAGACGCCGACTTTCTGGTGCGCAACGAAGCACTGGCACCGGAGCGCATCATCGGTGTTGAAACCGGTGGCTGCCCGCACACAGCCATTCGTGAAGATGCCTCGATCAACCTTGAAGCCGTTGACCAGCTCAATCGTCGTTTCGAGGGGCTGGATATGATCATTGTTGAATCCGGTGGCGATAACCTGTCGGCGACCTTCAGCCCCGAGCTGTCAGACCTGACCATCTACGTGATCGATGTGTCGGCAGGCGACAAACTGCCGCGTAAAGGCGGGCCCGGGATTTGCAAGTCCGACCTGCTGGTGATCAACAAGATCGACCTGGCGCCGCTGGTGGGTGCTTCGCTGGAGATGATGGACAGCGACACGCGCAAAATGCGTGGCGAAAAGCCGTTCGTCTTCAGCAACCAGAAAACCGGCCAGGGTCTGGAACAGATCATTGCCTTTATCGAGCGCCAGGGCCTGCTGACCACGGCCGCCTGAATTCAACCCAAAAGGAACCCGTCGATGAACTACAAAAAAGCCTTGGGCGCCCTCGCCCTGCTGTTGGTGCCTACGTTGGCGCTGGCTCACCCTGGCCATGGCGATAACGGCTTGATCGCCGGTATCAGCCACCCGCTCGGCGGGCTGGATCATTTGCTGGCGATGCTGGCGGTCGGCTTGTGGGCTGCACAGCAACAGGGCACAGCGCGCTGGGCGCTGCCGTGCACTTTCGTCGGCACCATGCTGATCGGCGGCCTGCTGGGCTTTGAAGGCCTGAACCTGCCTGCGCTGGAAAGCGGCATTGCCGCCTCGGTACTGGCGCTGGGCCTGGCGGTGGCACTGGCGGTTCGTCCTCCGCTGGCACTGGCGATGGCGGCGACAGCCGTGTTTGCGTTGTTCCACGGCGTGGCGCACGGTCTTGAGCTGCCTGACATGTCCAGCCCGTGGGCTTACGCAGTCGGTTTCGTGGCGGCGACTGCAGCACTGCATGCAGCGGGTTATGCCGTGGTGCGCGTACTGCCAAAAGCGGCTGCGCCACTGGTGCGCATCGCTGGCGCAGCCTCGGCGGCGACGGGTGTGTGGTTACTGGCAGGCTGATAACTGACTCTCGTGCCAACGCTGGAGCGTGCGCAACGATAATCTCAATATCGTGCGACGCTCTGCGTCGCATGCCGTTCTGGACGCTCCGCGTCCTCTTGCGACGCAGAGCGTCGCGACCCGCATTGCCACGCTGGAGCGTGCGCAACGAGCGGTGCACGCGTAGCGTCCTGAATACTCACCGGCGCAGCAATCCTGATAACATGCTGCGCACTTCGACACTGCCGCGATGCCCGCCGATGCCTCATGTTTCCAGCTCTGCCTCCAGCCCTGAACTGACCGCCGCACTCGCTGCCTTGCAGGCGCATTTCCTGCAAGTCGTCGTGCCGCTCTGGCAGGGGCCGGGCTGGAATGCGCAACTGGCGCTGCCTTATGAAGCACTGGATGCCGACGATCAGCCGTTGCCGCCGCAGCGCTATCGGGCGATGGCCTGTGCGCGGCAGTTGTTCCTGTTTTCCAGTCTGATCGGTAACCCTGATGTGCCGAATGCGCAAACCCGGGCTGGCGCGCTGTTCCGCTCTTTGCAACAGCATTTCCATGATGCCGAGCACGGCGGCTGGTTCTACAGCATTGATCCCCAGGGCACGCCACTGGACCGCCGCAAGGACCTCTACACTCACGCCTTCATCATATTTGCCTGCGCGCATTACTGGGCTAAAGTGCGCGACCCGCTCGCCGAGTCAGTGCTCAACGCAGCGCTCAACGTAGTAGCTGAACGCTTTGCCGACGATGACGGGCTATACGAAGCGCAACTCGATGAAGACTGGTCGACGCTGGGCAGCGGCCCGTTGCAGAACCCCCTGATGCACCTGGCCGAAGCCTTTCTGGCAACATTGTCAGTGCGCGCCGATCCGGCCACTCAGGCGGCTATGGATGCGCTGGTTATCCACATGCAACGCCGCTTTGTCGACACGGCAACCGGCGTGATGCTGGAAAAACCGCTGGGGGCTGTGGATAACTGGTACGAACCAGGCCATCAGTTCGAATGGTTTTTCCTGCTGCAATCCTCGCCCGACCTGCACGGTCGCGAACTACACCACTCCATGACCCGCGCATTCGCGTACGCCCAGGCACAAGGCGTTGATGCACAGAGCGGCGCGGTCACGGCAATGCTGACGCTGGACGGCACGGTGCGCGACGCTACCCAGCGTATCTGGGCTCAGGCGGAGTATTTGCGGGCAATGGCGCTACGGCCTGACAGTGAGGCCGGGCTACTGAAGCAGTTGCAGGCTTTTGAGCGGCGCTTTCTGCATGCCAAAGGCTGGAACGAGTGCGTGGAGCCCGACGGTACGGTCAGTCGCAGCGACATGCCTTCGACCACGCCTTACCATCTGGCAACGTGTTACATCGGTCTGGCTGATTTTGCCGAGAACCGCTTCGTCACCGCCTTCCCGCCGCCGGTGCCAGGAGAGGGCTGATCGAGCTGTAACGCTCGATCAGCAGGACGGTCAGCCGCGATTGCGATCAATTGCAAAGCCAGCCCAGGTCTGGCTGACGGGCATCAGCTCCAGACTGTTGATGTTGACGTGCGCTGGCGTGTTCATGATCCAGAAAATGGTGTCGGCGATGTCCTGTGGCTGGATCGGCTCGGCACCTGCGTAAGTGGCGTCATACTTGGCCTGATCGCCGCCGAAACGCACCAGCGAAAACTCGCTCTCGCACAACCCTGGCTCCAGGTTGGTGACTCGCACACCCGTGCCGATCAGGTCGTTGCGCAGGTTCAGCGAGAACTGGCCGACGAATGCCTTGGTGCCGCCGTAGACGTTGCCGCCCGGATACGGGTAGTTACCGGCCACCGACCCCAGGTTGACGATGCTCGCCCCGCGACCGTGCGCGATCAGGCGTGGCAGCAGCAGGCGAGTGGTGTACACAAGGCCCTTCACGTTGGTGTCGATCATGGTGTCCCAGTCATCCAGATCGCACTTGGGCGCAGGGTCGATGCCCAGCGCCAGACCCGCGTTGTTGATCAGCCCACGAATGCTGGCAAACGCCTCAGGCAAATCGCCGAGGGCGCTCTCCATCGCCGTGCGGTCACGCACATCCAGCACCAGCGTGTGGACTTTGGTCTGCTTCGACAGCTCGGCACTCAAGGCATCCAGACGGTCTTTACGGCGACCGGTCAATACCAGCGACCAGCCCGCATCAGCAAAACGGCGGGCGCAGGCCTCACCGAAACCGGAAGTAGCGCCCGTGATGAATACGGTGGAAGTCATTTCAATCTCCTGACATGGCGCGAAAAAAGCGCAGCCTGTTAATAAGTTAGCGGCAGGGCAGCAGAATGCCCGTCAGCGGGGCCACGATGCAACAACCCGGCACTTTTGTACAAAAAACAACCAGCTTGAGCAACGCCATGTATTCCGGGGCTTGCAGGTACTTTTGCCCACCTTATCCACAGTCAGACACACAATCTCTGGGGGCAAGTCGGTTACGCTGAAAGTCCCGTCGTTCGGGGCTTCCAGCGATTGGGGTGAAGTTTTTCCCTTGACTTTGCCCGACACCACAAAGGGAATGAGGAGCGTCAGAAAACCGTGATGGCCTGTAGCCCAGATGCAGCAACGGCTGGATCACTATTTCCAACGCTTGTTCACAGACTTATCCACAGGCTATGCAACTGTAAAAGCTGTATGAACGACCAGTTGCAAAACGGTTGACAAACCCCTTCGAAAGTTAGCCGAAAACCTTTGTACGAAATTTAACCAGCGCGCTACAGCCCTTATGCATAAAGGGCTGCAGGTAAATACTCCCAAGTTATTAACAGCCAGTTCCACAGTAAACCTGAACAAGTCAAAACGGTGACAAAACAACCATTTGCAGCGGTTTTATGTCGCATGCAGGAGGGTCACCAAAAATGTTTTCCACAATTGCAAAGAAACGCGCTCCGGATGTTTGAGCATCCGGGGCGCGGTTTGAATACGACAGGTCTTTGACGAACTCAGTGACCGCCCAGATAAGCGTTCCTGACCTCTTCATTTACAAGCAATTCCTTGCCCGTATCTGACAAGCGAATCTCACCGTTGACCATCACATAGGCGCGATCCGACAGCTTGAGCGCATGGTTGGCGTTCTGCTCGACCAGAAAGATGGTCATGCCGGTGGCCGCCAGCTCGCGCAGGGTCGAGAAGATCTGTTTGACGATGATCGGCGCCAGCCCCAGGCTCGGTTCGTCGAGCAGCAGCAACTTGGGCCTGCTCATCAGCGCACGGGCAATGGCGAGCATTTGCTGCTCGCCGCCGGACATGGTCATGGCGCGCTGGTTGCGGCGCTCCTTGAGGCGGGGGAACAGTTCGAACATGCGCTGCATGTCTTCAGCCGAATGCTTGTCGCCAATCGGGATGGTGCCCATCATCAGGTTTTCCTCGACTGACATGTCGGGGAACACCCGCCGCCCTTCCGGCGACTGCGCAATGCCATTGGACGCAATGTAGTGCGAGGACTTCTGGGTGATGTCCGTGCCCTGATAGATGATCTGCCCGCTGGCGGCACGCGGCTGACCGAAGATCGACATCAGCAGCGTGGACTTGCCCGCGCCGTTGGAGCCGATCAGGCTCACCGTTTCGCCTTCATTGATGTGCAGCGAGACCTTCTTGAGGGCCTGAATCGGCCCGTAAAACACATCGATCTCTTTTAGTTCGAGGATCGGCTTGCTCATACCAGCTCCTCTTCATCAGCGCCCAGGTACGCAGCGATCACTTTCGGATCGTTGCGGATCTGTTCCGGCCCGCCCATGGCAATCACGTTGCCGTGGTCGAGCACCACAATATCGTCGGAAATCCCCATGACCATGCCCATGTCGTGCTCGATCAGCACAATGGTCATGTCGTGTTCATCGCGCAGCAGGCGGATCATGCCGCTCAGCGCCTCGGTTTCCTGCGGGTTGAGACCGGCAGCCGGCTCGTCCAGGCAGATCACCTGCGGACGCGTGCACATGGCACGGGCGATCTCCAGACGGCGTTGCTGGCCGTAGGACAGCTCGCCCGCCAGACGGTTGGCGCAATCCACCAGATCGACCACTTCCAGCCAGTAGAACGCCGTATTGAGCGCGTCCTCTTCGGCCTTGCGATAGCCTTTGGTGTTGAGGATCCCGCTGATCAGGCTGCGGTTGACCCACATGTGCTGGGCAACCAGCAGGTTCTCGACCACAGACATTTCCTTGAACAGGCGAATGTTCTGGAAGGTGCGCGCCAGCCCTGCCCGGTTGACCAGATGGGTGCCGCCGAACATCTTGTAGTACACCCGGCTGAAAAAGCTTTTCGGCGAGACAAAGTCAGTCGCCTTGAACGGCTCGCCCAGCAGCCGGATCACATTGGTGGTCTTGCCGCGGGTGTGCAGCTCGATGCGCCCGCCAGTGGCCTTGTAGAAACCGGTCAGGCAGTTGAAAACCGTGGTCTTGCCCGCACCGTTGGGACCGATCAGGGCAAAAATCGAGTTGCGACGCACCTTGAGGCTGACGTCGCTGAGGGCCTTGATGCCGCCAAAGTGCATCATCAGGTGCTCGACAGAAAGAATCACTTCATTGCTCATCGCGCACCTCCTTCTGTCACCAGCGCACCCTTGCGTGGTTTCACCCCGGTGCGGCTGATGCGGATCAGGCCGCGCGGCCGCCAGATCATCATCAGCACCATCAGAATGCCGAACAGCAACACGCGGTACTCAGAGAAGCTGCGCAGCAGTTCAGGCGCAACGGTGAGCACGAACGCAGCAATCACCACACCGATGGTCGAACCCATACCGCCCAGCACGACGATGGCCAGAATCAGCGCCGACTCGAAGAAGGTGAACGACGTCGGGTTGACGAAGCCTTGGTAGCTGGCGAAAAACACGCCCGCAAGCCCCGCTGTCGAAGCACCTATGGTGAACGCCGAGAGCTTGACCAGTACGTGATTGAGGCCCATCGAACGGCAGGCAATCTCGTCTTCACGCAAGGCTTCCCAGGCACGACCGATCGGCATGCGGGTCAGGCGATGCTTGATGAACAGCACTGCCAGCACCACCAGAAACAGCACGGTATAGATGAAGATGAATTTCAGGTCCGGGTTGTAATCGAAGCCGAAATATTCATGAATGGGGACACCGCCGTCTTTGGCGCGACGTCCGAATTCCAGGCCGAAAAAGGTCGGCGACGGCACCGGCACACCATTCGGGCCGCCCGTGAACGATAGCCAGTTGTTCAGCACCAGACGGATGATTTCGCCGAACCCCAGCGTCACGATGGCCAGGTAATCGCCATGCATGCGCAACACCGGAAAGCCGAGAATGCACCCGGCAAGCGCCGCCGCGATCGCTGCCAGCGGCAACGCCGACCAAAAACCCAGGCCCAGATACTGATAGCCGAGCGCCAGGCCATAAGCACCGATGGCGTAGAACGCGACGTAGCCCAGATCGAGCAGACCGGCCAGACCGACCACGATGTTCAGGCCCAGCCCCAGCAGTACGTAGATCAGCCCGAGAATGACCACGGTCAGGATGTACTTGTTGGCGAAGATCGGGAACACGATGGCAACCACGATCAGCAGCGGAATGATCCAGTACAGGCTGGATTTGTGATCTGGCTTGAGCACATGCACGCCAGAATCCGAGCTTTCAAAGCTCTGGGACATGCGTATGCCCCTGGGCGTCTGCAGGAACAGACTAATCAGAAAGCGCCCGACCATGACCACAGCCACCAGCCACGCGACACGGGTCGGTTGCAGGTTGAAGCTGTAGCCGTCGAGCACGATGCCGACAATCGGGCCAAATACGATCAGCGCCAGCAGCCCGGCGACGACGGCATCGATCAGGCTTTTTTTGATTTCAACAGGTTTGGTGACAGGACCAGCAGCAGTAACGGACATACTTATACCTTCGCCACGAGTGGGCGACCCAGCAGGCCTTGGGGACGGAAAATCAGGATCAATACCAACAGGCCGAAACTGAACACGTCTTTGTAATCGGAGTTGATCAAACCGGAGAACTGCGACTCGGCAACTCCGAGGATCAAACCGCCCAGCATGGCGCCCGGTAGCGAACCAATGCCGCCGAGTACCGCAGCCGTGAACGCCTTGATGCCGATGATGAAGCCCGCATAGAAATCGAAGGTGCCGTAATTCATGGTGATCAGCACACCGGCCAGTGCAGCCATGGCAGCACCAATGATGAACACGTAGGAGATGACACGGTCGGTGTTGATGCCGAGGATCGACGCCATCTTGCGGTCCTGCTGCGTGGCGCGGCACATGCGGCCCAGCTTGGTGTACTTGATGATGTAGGTCAGTACGCCCATGCCGACGAACGCGGCAATCAGGATGAAGATCTTGGTGTAGGTGATCTGCACAAAGCCGCTGCCGATCTCGAAGCGCCAGGCGCCTTCAAGCAATGTCGGCACGCCTTGCTGGCGAGCGCCCTGACTGATCTGCGCGTAGTTCTGCAGAATCAGGGAAATACCGATCGCGCTGATCAGCGGTGCCAGGCGGGTCGAGTTACGCAGTGGCTTGTAGGCCACCCGCTCGATGACAAACCCGTAGACGCCAGTGACCACGATGGTGAAAACCAGCGTGCCGAGAATCAGGAACGGAAAGGATTCCAGTCCAAAGAAAGACAAAACCGCGAGGCCGATAGCGGCCAGGTAGGCGGAAATCATGTACACATCGCCGTGGGCGAAGTTGATCATGCCGATGATGCCGTAGACCATCGTGTAGCCGATGGCGATAAGGCCATAAACAGACCCGAGGGTGAGTCCGTTGACCATTTGTTGCAGGAAGATTCCATCCATCACGCACGCTCACACACTGAAAGGCAGCTCAGCACCCCACTGATCGCCCCCTCGTGAGGCGCGATCGGCAGGTCCGAAAACACAAAAGAGATGCAGGCTCGCTCATGGGCGAGCCCATCACCCGGTCAGCCTCTGCCGGGCAGAACTGACACGAGGTTTATCTCACTTCTGTTTTTCGAGTTGCTTGTATTTGCCGGTGGCGTCCCACTGGTAAACCACATAGTCGGAGACTTTCAGGTCGCCCTTGGCATCCCAGGCTTTATCACCCATAACGGTCTTGACGGAGTTGGCCTTGAGCCACTTGGCAGCCTCTTCGCCCTTGTTGGATTTGGCGCCATTGAAGCCGGCAGCCAGCGTCTGCAGCGAGGCGTAAGCGTAGAGTGTGTAGCCTTCAGGCTCGTAACCGGTTTTGCGGAACTGATCCACGACAGCCTTGCTTTCCGGCAACACGCGCGGGTCTGCGCCGAAGGTCATGTACACGCCGTCTACGTATTGCGGACCGCCAGCGGTGGTGACCAGCTCGTCGGTGACGATGCCGTCATCGGACATGAACCTGACGTCCTTGAGGCCCTGCTCGCGCATCTGGCGAACCAGCGGGCCGGCTTCCGGGTGCAAGCCGCCGAAGTACACAACGTCGGCGCCAAACGAACGAATCTTGGTCACCAGCGCACTGAAGTCTTTTTCACCACGAGTCAGACCCTCGTAGAGAATTTCTTCTTTCTTGATGCCGCGCTTGTCCAGTTGCTTGCGGGTTGCATCGGCAAGGCCCTGGCCATAGGTGTCCTTGTCGTGAATAACGGCAATTTTCTTACCCTTGAGCACGTCAACGATGTAATCACCGGCGACCACGCCCTGCTGGTCATCACGACCGCACATGCGGAACATTTCCTTGAAGCCACGCTCTGTCACCGTCGGGTTGGTCGAGCCCGGCGTAATGGCAATCACGCCTGCATCGTTGTAGATATCCGAGGCGGGAATGGTCGACGACGAGCAGAAGTGCCCGACCACACCAATCACTTTTTCCTGATCCACAAGACGGTTTGCAACCGCAACGGCCTGCTTTGGCTCACAGGCGTCATCGCCTGCAACCAGGACGATTTTTTCCCCGTTCACACCGCCTGCCGCGTTGATTGCGTCGGCTGCTGCCTGCGCACCCTTCATGTATTGCTGACCAAACGATGCGTTGGCGCCGGTCATGGGACCTGCGACGCCGATTTTCACGTCAGCCTGTGCAAACGAAGACACGCCCAATGCAGTTGCCACTGCGATTGCCAGAAAGCCTTTCCTGTAAAACGTATGCGACATGAGTGGTGCTCCTGAGGATATTTTTTTAATGGGCACTGCAATTACGTGATTGCTCGAAATCAGCTTCAGAACTACGTGTTGCTTAGAGCAAGGCGCGTGCCATCACTTTTTCATTATCGTGAATGGCGTGTTTTTCTTTCCATTCAACGACCTGTTTACCACGCGCAGAGGCGTGCAACCCGCTGAAACATACAAGGTGCAACCTGACCATGAAAAAGAGCAACCGAAACCGAGCCAGGTAGCAACCCACACATTCGACAATGGGCAACCCGCTTGTAACAACACACGTCACCGAATTGCACACGCCCGGTGCGCGAACGCTACGAGACGCACCATTTGAGGCTAGCGGATTTGCCAAAGAACACATGAACGCAGCTATCTCAGGCATTAATAAACGGCAGACGCGTGGCCGACAAACGACATTCAAGCGAGATATCATTCCGATTATTCATGTTGCTCACGCACGCTCGCGCCGTAAAAAGAGAAGTCATCATGCTGAACAAACGTCATCTGCCTTCGATCGCCGCATTGCAATGCTTTGAGGCAGTGACCCGGCACTTGAGCTTCACGCGCGCCGCAGAAGAGTTGAACCTGACCCAGAGCGCCGTCAGCAAACAGGTCGCGCAGCTTGAAGAACTGGTCCAGCACTTGCTGTTTCAGCGCGTGCGTCGGCGCTTGCAACTGACGCCCGCCGGCGCGCTGTATCTGGCGGAAGTGCGCAAGATCCTCACTCAGATCGAGATGTCCACGCACTTTCTGCGCTCCTATGGCGGCGAGACCGAGGTGCTGCGGGTCTCCACGCCGTCGACGTTCGGTGCCCGCTGGCTGGTGCCACGCCTGAAAGGCTGGCGGTTGCGACACCCGCACATTCATCTGGACCTGATCAATGAACAGGAGTCCGACGACCTGCTCAAGGGGCGTTGCGACGTGTCGTTCTACTTCGGCCAGGCCGCGATACCCGGTGCCGAAAGCGTCAAGCTGTTCGGCGAAGAACTGGTGCCGGTGTGCTCGCCCGACAGCCTGCCAGCCGAGCCCTTCACGGACCCGACACAACTGAGCGAACTGGTGCTATTGCAGAACGCCTTTCGCCCGCAAGCCTGGCACGAGTGGTTTGAAAGCCAGGGTTACCACACCGATCACAGTTATCACGGGCCGCGCTTCGAAACCTTCTACATGTGTATTCGGGCCGCACAGGTCGGTTGCGGTGTCGCGTTGCTGCCACGCTTTCTGGTCGAGGAAGAACTGGCCGAGGGCAAGCTGGTGATTGCATGGGATTACGCATTGCCCAGCACTAACAGCGCCTACTACCTGTCCTACCCGGAACATACTGCCGACGTACCCAAAATCAGGGTTTTTCTGCAGTGGATGCTGGAACAGTTGGATCAACCGGCCCGTTAAGGGCGACAATGCCTACCCATCCGGCCGTGAGCTTTCCGTGGTGACAGACAGGAAGTCGCGGGTCCGACATTATCCGGCTGCTCTGGAGAGCCCGATTCAATGAGCGAGAGCGCCTTTTCAAATCGCATCGTGCAAAGCCTGCTCGATACCGATTTCTACAAATTGACCATGATGCAGGCGGTGCTGCACAACTACCCCAACGTCGACGTTGAATGGGAGTTCCGCTGCCGCAACGGTGAAGACCTGCGTCCCTACCTGGGCGAAATCCAGCACCAGATCGAGCTGCTGTGCGAGCTGTCCCTGAGCCCTGAACATCTGGTCTTTCTGGAACGCATCACCTTCATGAAACCGGATTTTCTGAGGTTTCTGGGCCTGTTCCGTTTCAATACCCGCTACGTAAAAACCAGCATCGAGAACGATGAACTGTGCATTCGCCTGCACGGCCCGTGGCTCCACGTCATCCTCTTTGAAGTGCCGTTGCTGGCGATCGTCAGCGAGGTGCGCAATCGGCATCGCTACCCGGACACCCTGCTCAGCCAGGCGCGGGATCGCCTGTACGACAAGTTCGAATGGCTGACCGTCAACGCCACGCCAGATGAACTGGCCGAGCTGAAAGTCGCAGACTTCGGCACGCGCAGGCGGTTCTCCTACCGTGTGCAGGAAGAAGTTCTCAACGTGCTCAAGCTGGACTTTCCGGGGCAACTGGTCGGCACCAGCAACGTTCACCTGGCGCGCCAGCTTGACCTCAAACCGCTCGGCACGATGGCCCACGAATGGATCATGGCTCACCAGCAACTGGGGCCGCGCCTGATCGACAGTCAGATCGCCGCGCTTGATTGCTGGGTTCGCGAGTACCGCGGTCTGTTGGGTATTGCGCTGACTGACTGCATCACCACCGATGCCTTCCTGAACGACTTCGATCTGTACTTCGCCAAGCTGTTCGACGGTTTACGCCATGATTCGGGCGACCCGGTGAAGTGGGCCGAAAAATGCATCTCGCACTACCAGAAACTGGGTATCGACCCGATGAGCAAGACGCTGGTGTTCTCCGATGGGCTGAACCTGCCCAAGGCACTCGATATTTTTCGGGCGTTACGCGGACGCATCAATGTCAGCTTCGGCATCGGCACCAACCTGACCGCCGACATACCCGGCATCGCCCCCATGAACATGGTGTTGAAGATGACCGCTTGCGCAGGTCAGGCGGTGGCAAAAATTTCCGATGAGTCCGGCAAGACGCAATGCAAGGACCCGAACTTTGTCGCCTACCTGCGGCATGTGTTCAAGGTGCCTGATTTGCCGAGCCCCGCAAAACCCGCTTGAAATGCCCTACTTACGAGGAGTGAATCATGCACGCCGTACAGCGCCAGATTGCTGAACAGCTCAAGGTCCAGCCACCTTTTGCGGACCAGAACGCGTTGCAGGCAGAAGTCGCCCGCCGCGTCGGCTTCATCAAGGATTGCCTGCAGAACGCTCGGTTGAAAACGCTGGTGCTGGGCATCAGCGGCGGCGTCGACTCGTTGACCGCCGGCCTGCTCGCCCAGCGCGCCGTCAAGGAGTTGCGCGAAAGCACCGGTGATACCCGCTACCGTTTTATCGCGGTACGCCTGCCTTACGTGGTGCAGGCCGACGAGCACGAAGCTCAGGCGTCGGTGGACTTCATCGAGCCGGACGAGCGCCACACCATCAATATCGGCTCTAGCGTCAAGGCGCTGGCCGCGGAAGTGAAGGCGTTTGACGGGCTCCCGGCCAGCTCGGTGGATTTCGTACTCGGCAACACCAAGGCGCGCATGCGTATGGTTGCGCAGTACACCGTCGCCGGGGCCTATCAAGGGCTGGTGATCGGCACTGACCACGCCGCCGAGGCGGTCATGGGCTTTTTCACCAAGTTCGGTGACGGTGCCTGCGACCTGGCACCGCTGAGCGGCCTGGTGAAAAACCAGGTACGCGCCATCGCCCGCCATTTCGGCGCGCCGGAATCACTGGTGGAAAAAGTACCGACGGCCGACCTCGAAGACCTCTCCCCCGGCAAACCGGACGAAGCTTCGCACGGCGTGACCTACGCCGAGATCGACGCCTTCCTGCACGGCGAGCCGGTACGTGAAGAAGCGTTTCGGATCATTTGCGAAACCTACGCCAAGACCCAACACAAACGCGAATTGCCGTACGCGCCGTGAGTGGGTCGGTGCGTGCGCAACGAGAGAGCAGCAACACTATCGTGCCCATGCTCCGCGTGGGTACGCCTTTCTGGACGCTGCGCGTCAGCTTCTGAATATGCGGCGCGGCACAGATCTGTAACGCAGTGCGTCACCCGAGGCATTCCAACGCTGGAGTGAGGAACGCTAATCTCAACTATCGTGCGCACTCCTCGCGCTGCTCAAGGGCCAGCCGTTACTTGAGGCCGTTACTTGGGGCCGTTACTTGAGGGTCACGGCGCCTTTCATCATGCTGATGTGCCCCGGGAATGTGCAGAAGAATTGGTAATCCTCCGCCGGATCAAGCTTCGATACGTCAAACGTTACCGAGTCGTTTTCACCGGCACCGATGATTTTGGTGTGGGCGATGACGCGGGTGTCGTCCGGCTTCACATAGTCTTTGTCGATGCCGACCGACATGCCGTCAGTGGTGATCGCGCTGGCGTCGGCTTTTTTGCTCAGTACCCAGTTATGCCCCATGACGTTCTTCGGCAGGCTGCCGGAATGGGTCAGGTTGAGGGTGAATTCCTTGCAGCTCTTGTCGATCTGGATGGCCTTGGTGTCGTACATCATCTGATCGGTAGAATCGACTGTAGCCGAGCACTCGGCAGCCAACAACTGACCACTGGCCAACGACAACAGCGAAATCGCTACAAGCTTGCGAATCATTTGAATCTCCGGGGCAGGAATTTGATTAACGTAAAAAAACGGACGCAACAAGAGAGTGCCCGATCAGGGCGAGGGTTCCAAGGACGTGAGTCAAATGGTCCCAGGGGCGCTTGCGATAAAGCGCCCTTTTGAAGAACGATTAGCGAGGGCCAGTAATTAAGCACTGACAGGCATTACCGTCACCCGAACGTCGGGATCATGCGAGCCACCCCCCAGAATCACGCCGCGCAACGGCGACACGTCGGAGAAGTCACGGCCCCAGGCCAGGCTGATGTGTTCCAGCGCAGGCTGAACATTGTTGGTGGGGTCAAAATCGACCCAACCTGACGCCGGGCAGAATACCGAGACCCAGGCATGCGATGCATCAGCGCCGATCAGTCGTGGCTGGCCGGGAGGGGGCTGAGTCAGCAGGTAGCCGCTCACGTAGCGCGCCGCCAAGCCACGAGAACGCAGGCACGCCAGCATCAGATGGGCGAAGTCCTGACACACACCGCGGCGACTCTCCAGCACCTCGACCAACGGTGTAGCGACCTGAGTCGCCTCCTCATCGAAGGTAAACTCGTCGAAAATCTTCTCCATCAAGGCCTGCACGCCCAGCAACAAAGGACGCCCTACGGGAAAGCAATCCTGGGAGAACTCGACGAACGAGCGCTTCAAGTGCACATAGGGTGATTCGAAGCGATAGCGGCAGGCTTCAAGAATGTCCTCGGTCATCGGCTTGGCGCTGTAAGTCAGCGCATTGCGAGTGACTTCCCACTCCGGCGACAGGTTGAAATCCAGCTGCGGCCGCTCCAGTACCTCGATACGTAGCCGGGCGTTGACCTGCAACTCGTCGTGCGGGCGCTCGAACGCCAGTCGCGTCAGCGGGTTGCCGAACACATCCAGCTCATCACGCCGCGTGGTGGGCGCCGGGAAAATCTCCAGTGCCTGCTCGGTACAACGCTGCCAGGGACTGCTGCGCGGCCACAGGTGCGCCAGCTGCTGAGCCAGCGACACCGGGGTGTCGTACTTGTAATGCGTGTCGTGAAAAATCTGGTAGAAGGCGCTCATCAGACAGATACCGTGCGTTGGCTGACGTCATCGACGTGGGCAAAATGGCGCAGCGCCATACGATCTGACGCCTGCCCGCTGCTGTCGCCGATGCTGTGCAGCAGATCAGCCAGGCCGTCGAGCACCGCGTCGATGCTGCTCTGACCAAACAGCGGGTTTTCCAGGCTGCCCAGATCGAATGCGGCCAGACGCTGAGCCAGCACCGCCAGGCTGTTATCGCGGGGCGCATCGAACTCGTCGTTCAGGCGGCGCAGCGAGCGTTGCACCAGCTTGAGCTGGAACAACACCGCATGCGGGTTTTGCTCATCAAGCAACAGCAAGTCCAGCACCGGAATCAGGTGCGGCACGGCCATGTAACGCGAGCGATAGGTGATGCTGCTGTTGCCCAGCTCCAGCAGCCATTCCAGCCCCGCCTGTTCAGACGCCACCGAGCCACGCAGAAACGCCGCCAGGCTGGTGCTGAGAAACTTCAGACGCTCGATACGCCGCCCGATCATCAAAAAGCTCCAGCCTTCGTCGCGGGTCATGTCGTCCAGCGCAAAACCGGACAGTGCCGCCAGCGACATCACCAGACGGTTGAGAAAATCCAGTAATTGGCCAAAATCCGGCTCTTCGGTTTCCAGGCTTAACGCTTCACGCTGCAATTCGACCAGCGCCTGCCAGTTTTCCCTTGAGAGCTTGCCACGCACTTGCGAGGCGGCCCATTGCAGACGCTGCAAGTTGGCGCGCAGGCTGAACGGCCACTCGTCACCCAACAGGGCCACGAGCAGGCGATCCTTCAACTCCTCGTCTTCCTCGGCTTCGGGCACCATGCCCAGGCTTTCCGCCAGTGCCACGGCTGCCTGCAACGCCAGCGGATCGTCATCATCGACATAGCGCGTCAGCATGATGCGCAGCAGACGGGCACTGTCGTCGCAGCGCTCGCAATAGCGCCCGAACCAGAACAGGTTCTCCACCACGCGTGATGGCAGGTAAGGGTCTCGGCGGATCAGGTCGTAGACACCCAGCGCGCGCTGGCCTTTCCAGGGCTCGCCCAAATGCGAGCGCTCGCCCAGCACCCAGGTGTCTTTGCTCGCCCCACCGCGCTGCATCGACACCACGTCGGCATCGGCTTCAGCGGCAACGCGGGTCAAGCCGCCGGGCAACACGCGATAGCCATCAAGGCTGGCCACCGCATAAACGCGCATGCCAATGGCACGGGGTTGCAAGCCGGTGCCATCGGCTTGCAATACCGGCGCGTGAGACAACTGCGCCAGCTCTTGGGCGACATAGGCGTAGGGCCGCGACTGCATGCGCTGAGCCAGTGCGTTGCACTGTTCTTCGTTCAGGTCGCGGCCGAACACCGGGGCGAAATGCTGCGAGGGAAATGCCGGTTTGATCAGCAGATCAGGCAGTTTCTCCAGCGCTTGCGCCAGCACGGTCGGTTCTCCGCACCACCAGGTCGCAACGGACGGCAGGATCAGCTCTTCGCCGAACAGGTACTGGCTGATTTTCGGTAAAAAGCCCAGCAGGCCAGGCGATTCGAGAACACCGCTGCCCAAGGCGTTGGCGACCAACACGTTGCCCTGGCGCACGGCTTCCAGCAGCCCCGGCACGCCCAGCGCAGAATCGGTACGCAGTTCCAGAGGATCGCAGAAGTCATCGTCCAGACGGCGCATGATCGCGTGAACCCGGCGCAGGCCGCTGAGGGTTTTCAGATAGACAGTGGCATCACGCACGGTCAGATCGCCGCCTTCGACCAGCGGATAACCCAACTGCCGAGCGAGGTACAGATGCTCGAAATAACTCTCGTTGAAACGTCCCGGCGTCAACAACACCACCAGAGGCGCTTCGCTGCTGGTCGGCGCCTGACGGGCCAGGGTCTGCTGCAGGGTGTCGAAAAAGCCCGACAGATGCCGCACTTGCAGGTCGCGGTAGGTTTCCGGCAAGGCGCGCGCGACGCTCTGGCGATTTTCCAGCGCATAACCGGCACCCGAGGGTGCCTGAGTGCGGTCGGCAGTCACCCACCAACGCCCGTCCGGCGTGCGCGCCAGGTCCACGGCGTACATATGCAGGAAGGTGCCCTCAGGCGGTTTGACGCCCTGGCACGGCCACAGGAAATTGTTGTGACCAAATACCAGCTCGGCAGGCAGCAAGCCATTGGCGATCAGCGTCTGCGGGCCGTAAAGGTCGGCGAGCACGGCGTTGAGCAGTCGTGCACGCTGGGCAATCCCTGCCGCCACATGCTGCCACTCATCCGCCGCAATAATGTGCGGCAACAGGTCCAGTTCCCATGGGCGATCAGCGCCCTTGGGGTCGGCATAAACGTTGTAGGTGACGCCGTTTTCCTGAATCTGGCGGGTCAGCAAGTCCTGGCGCTGAATCAGTTGCGCCGATGTGCTGCGCCGCAGGTGTTCGTACAGGCGACGCCAGTGCGGGCGAACAGCGCCGTCGGCATCGAGCATTTCGTGGTAAGTACCCTCGGACAGCGGGTATTGGTCAAGCAGGTCGGGCATGGAAGGCTCGGCAGGCAACGTAAGGACTTCAGAGTAGTGCAGTCAGATGTCACGTCCGTGTGCATCTGACGCACAGAGCCACTGTTTTTAATGCAGACGCATATCCAGCGTCATCGGCAGCTCGTCATTAATGTTGAGCGACGGGACGGTCAGTTTGCCGGGCGTGTGACCGATGCGGAAGAAACGTGACAGGCGACGGCTTTCCGCTTCGTTGGCGTTGACCGGCAAGGTTTCGTAGTTACGACCGCCCGGGTGGGCGACATGATACTCGCAGCCGCCCAGCGAGCGGTGCATCCAGGTGTCGAGCAGATCAAATACCAGCGGTGCATGCACACCGATGGTCGGTTGCAGGCAGTTGGCCGGTTGCCAGGCACGATAACGTACGCCGGCGACAAACTCGCCGACCCGACCGGTGGCTTGCAGCGGCACCGGGATGCCATTGCAGGTCAGCAAATAACGCTGCGGCGACAGACCGGTGAGATGCACCTGCAGGCGTTCCAGCGACGAATCGACATAGCGCACCGCGCCACCGGCCGAGCCTTCTTCACCCAGCACGTGCCAAGGCTCCAGCGCCTGACGCAGTTCCAGTTCGATACCATTGACGGCGTAGTCGCCCACTTTGGGGAAGCGGAACTCCAGATGCGCGGCAAACCAGTCGGCCTGCACCGGATAACCCGCCGAGTTGAGGTCGGCGACCACGTCGGCGAAATCCTGCTCGATGAAGTGCGGGAGCATGAAGCGGTCGTGCAACTGTGTGCCCCAACGCGCCAGTTTGGCCGGTGCGTAGGGTTCACGCCAGAAACGTGCGACCAGCGCCCGCAGCAGCAATTGCTGGGCAAGGCTCATGCGTGCGTGGGGCGGCATCTCGAAGGCGCGCAGCTCCAGCAAGCCCAGACGCCCGGTCGCGCCATCCGGCGAATACAGTTTGTCGATGCAGAATTCGGCTCGATGGGTGTTGCCGGTGACGTCGATCAACAGGTTGCGCAGCAGACGGTCGATGACCCACGGCGCGACTTCTTCGCCGGGCGAAGGCATTTGCGCGAAGGCGATTTCCATCTCGTAGAGCGAGTCGTTGCGCGCCTCATCGACGCGCGGTGCCTGAGAGGTCGGGCCGATGAACAGGCCGGAAAACAGGTAAGACAGCGAGGGATGGTTGTGCCAGTAGCTGAGCAGGCTGCGCAGCAGGTCCGGGCGGCGCAGAAACGGTGAGTCCGCAGGCGTCGCCCCGCCGAGCACGAAGTGGTTGCCGCCACCGGTGCCGGTGTGACGGCCGTCGATCATGAATTTCTCGGTAGTCAGGCGCGTTTGGCGGGCCTGTTCGTAAAGAAACTCGGTGCGCTCGACCAGTTCGTCCCAGCTGGCGGACGGCTGCACGTTGACTTCAATGACGCCAGGATCCGGCGTGATGCGGAAGTTGCACAGGCGTGGATCGCTCGGCGGCTCGTAGCCTTCCAGCAGGATCGGGCATTGCAGCTCTTCGGCGGTCGCTTCGATCACGGCTACCAGCTCAAGGTATTCCTCAAGCTTTTGCAGCGGCGGCATGAACAGGTACAGACGCCCATCACGCGCCTCGGCACACAGCGCGGTGCGGGTCAGCCAGTCGGCGGACTCATCCAGCTTGGGCTCGCGCTCGGCGTCGGCATTCTCGGCCTTGAGCTGCGAGGTCAGCGAGTCGCTGTCGGCCAGCTCGGGGAAGTCCTGGTTATGGTCAGTCGGATGAATGAACGGGTACTCCGCCGCCTTGACCCAAGGCTGCGACGCCAGTGGCAATCGGTAGCCCAGCGCAGAATCGCCAGGCACCAGACGGCAGTGCTCATCGCGCAGATACCAGCGGCCGCTCTGCCAATTTTCACCTTTTGCGCTACGGGCCAGCGGCAGGACCTGACCAATCATCTTGTCCAGACCTTGCGCGAAGACCTTGCGCAGGCGCGCCCGCTCCAGTTCGTCGCCGAGCCGTGAATCTTCGGCGGTCACGTTCACCGGCAGCGCACCTTCGCGCCACAGGTAGTAAAAGTTGTCTTCGTAGGCTGGAAAGACGAAACGCTCCGGCAGCTTGAGGCGCTCGGCTACGCTGGCGAGAAAACGCCCGGCCAGCTCGCCGGTCGCGCCATAGTCCTGCGTTTCATCCGCGATCAGCGCGTTGTTGTGCCAGACCGGCTTGCCGTCCTTGCGCCAGAAGCAGTTCAGCGACCAGCGCGGCAGTTGCTCGCCCGGATACCACTTGCCCTGACCAAAATGCACGATGCCCAGCGGCGCGTAATGCGCGCGCATACGCTGAAACAGCTCGGCAGACAGCTCGCGCTTGCGAGGGCCCAGTGCGGCGGTGTTCCACTCGGCGCCGTCGCGATCATCGATGGAGACGAACGTCGGCTCGCCGCCCATGGTCAGGCGCACGTCGTCGCGCAGCAGATCAGCGTCGATCTGCCGGCCGAGGGCCTGGATGTCCTGCCATTGTTCTTCGGTGTAGGGCTTGGTGACGCGTGGCGCCTCCCAGATGCGCTCGACCGACATTTCGTGGCTGAATTCGGTCTCGCACGGCTCGACCAGCCCGCTGATCGGCGCGGCGGAGGACGGCTCCGGGCTGCACGCCAGCGGAATGTGCCCCTCGCCTGCGAACAGCCCGGACGTGGCGTCCAGCCCGACCCAGCCCGCGCCCGGCAGATACACCTCGCACCAGGCGTGCAGGTCGGTGAAATCGACGTCGGTACCGGACGGCCCGTCCAGCGCCTCGACATCCGCCTTGAGCTGAATCAGGTAGCCCGACACAAACCGTGCAGCCATGCCCAGATGACGCAGCAGTTGCACCAGCAGCCAGGCTGAATCGCGGCAGGAGCCCGAGGCGTTTTCCAGGGTGAATTCCGGGGTCTGTACACCCGGCTCCATGCGGATCAGGTAATCGACATCCTGGCTCAGGCGTTGGTTGAGACCAACCAGAAAGTCGATGGCCGGAATCGGCACACGGCTGATGCTGTCCAGATAGGCCTTGAATCTTGGCGTCAGCGGCAGCTTTTCCAGGTACGGCGCAAGCTCGCGCTGCTCTTCGCTGGCGTACGTGAAGGGGATGTTCTCGGCGTAGGGTTCCAGAAAGAAGTCGAACGGGTTGAACACCGCCATCTCGGCGACCAGATCAACCTCGACACGGAATTCGTTGGTCTTTTCCGGAAAGACCAGACGCGCCAGGTAATTGCCCTGAGGGTCCTGCTGCCAGTTGATGAAGTGGTTTTCAGGCAGGACTTTCAGTGAATACGACAGCACGCGGGTGCGGCTGTGGGCGGCCGGGCGCAGACGAACGATCTGAGGACCCAGTTCGACCGCGCGTTCGTAGCGGTAATGCGTGACATGGTGCAAGGCAATATGAATCGACACGGCGTGCCTCCTGCGAGCCTGAACGGTAATTGAGCCGCGCAAGACTTATGCCATACGGTCAAAGTCATGCGCCAACGAGAGTGACATTGCCCGCCCAGCCAGGCAAAGCACCAAAATCGTGCCAGCCGGAGCCGACGGTGCAAGGGTCGCACGGAAACGGGGCGCACGGGGCAATAACGTTGGGCCCACACAATATTTACTTAATGCCACAGACAGATTGGTGAGTGCTTACATCGTTCTCCAATGATTAACCCTTATCGGAGTACATGTAATGACTCAGCTAAACCCTGCGGGACAACCGCCCGCAGAACCGACCCGAATCGTCAAAGCTCACATTGACCTCATGGATCCTGCCGAAAGCGCTGACTACGAGGCGACCCGAATGGCATTGCTCGCAGCGATGCAAAGCGGCAATGCCGCGATCAACCTCGAACAGATTCGGCTCAAGCCCGACCCAGCGTCCGGGTTCGGCGAATACTGCGCTGAGAAAGCTGCGCTACCTCACCCGGTCCAGGCCGAAAACCAGGAACTCCCGTTTCAGATAGACAGCGATGGCAGCGTCAGTCTGGCATTGATGCTGCGCTATAACTACGGGTTGTCGCTGCCGCAATCGCCTGACGAAACAGCGATCAAAACCCTGCTCAATACGCTGGCAGAACTTCGCACCAGTCAAGAACTGGGGCTTATTGATCAGTTCGACATCAAGGCCATGCTGACCATGCAAAATCTGCAGGATCTGAAGCGAGCCTGCATTGAGTACCTTGGCACCGACGGTGGCACGCTGCTAGGCAAGCTGGGTGCTGAAATAATTGCCTCCTGCCCACTGGCAGATGTGCAGAACTCCCCGGTGACGGTTATTGCCCGGATTCTCAGATCGGAACCGGCAAGGGCATTGGGGCAAACGCTGCTGGCACAGCTTGGTCGGCCTGAAGAAGAAACGGACGCGTCCCTGACAACACTCGTGGACCGGATTTTATGGTATGCCATCAGTAGCGATCTTCATGATCCAGAAAACCGGAAGCCAGGAGAAATTGCCGGCTATCCATTCACCCAGGCCGAAAACCAGGGACGCCGCCACGCTGACATCCTGAACGATATTCACAACCACCTGATCACCACGGGCAAGGCTGAGTCTGTCAACGAAGCAATAATTGCCTGCTTCATACTTGCACTCGATGACTGCCCGGAATGGCTGGTCAGCAGTGTTCCCGATGATCTGCCATACGGCTGTACAGAGGTGTGGGTCAACTTTCAACATGGGGTCACACTTGCGGAAGTCATCGAGTTTGGCTCGTCACGCTGGATGAACTTTGAAGACCTGATCGAGCTGCCGGTGATTTTCAACAAAAAGATGGACACCGAAGAGCAGCAAGTCGCCTATGTCGCAACGCGCATGCCCATTCTTCTGACTTGGGCCCAGGCCAACGGTTACATTCGTACCCAGAGCGACCTGCCTTACTCCGAACAAGAGATAGAACAGGCCGCCAGCGCGTTTGAACACTCCGAGAAACAATCCCTTGAAGCTGCGAACGCCTTGATCCGGAAAGCGCCAGAACGCAAAGCCATGGCTATCAGTGCCATGAAAGAAGCGCGGAGGACGCCTGAAATAGAAAAAATACTTGAGCAGGAAGATTACTGGTTTCCGCCCATCGATCTCGGCATCAGGCTGGCGGTGCTACGCAAAAATCACACGCCTGTCTATCGCGATCACCAAGGCACGCTCTCACCGTCAAATCTGCCATACGACCCCTACGGCATAAAACACAAGGCGTCGTCGTTGCTGGAGATCTACATGGCAGGTGAAAACATTGATGACTGGAGACTGCCGGGGCGCAACAGCAACGAGGGCCTGCTTCCCATCAACCGTGAAATGCAGTTGTTGTACAAGGCGCTGCCAGACATCAATCAAAGGTTCGAGAGTGAATTTCAGGCTTATCTGGCAGATGCCCGTAAGGCGTATGCGACGATTATCAGAAAGTTGCTGACTCACCTGCCGCTCAAGCACCGCATGGCGATCGAAAATGGTGAGGTGTCGCTACACTCACTCAGATTGCCGACCAAGGACGTGCTGGCGGCGACAGAGAGCGAAAAACATCGGGAGCCGTTGCGAGGGCGCACGGGCTTTGTCATCAAAGCTGTCTACGAGGGCAAAACCACGTTTTACGAGGTGTTTCCGTTATCGATGATTGTACGCTATCGCCCTGATCTGGAGGCCCTTCTCAAGAACGGTGTGGTCGGTATAGATTTTTGGGACATTCTGCCTCCCACCCGTATACCGGTAGCGGTTTATAACGGAATCACAATGCCATTTGATCAGGGAGCCTATTTGAACGGTCAGCTACCTGAGCCTGGGGCAAGCGCTGTGATGATTGCAGAAACCATTGGTGAACGATTTGATTCTTCAAGTGCAGAGGTCGGGCAACACCAGCCTCCGACCTCGTTTTCAAAACGCTCTACTGGCATTGCCGAGACCATCACAACATCGCTTTTCTACGTCAACGAAGATGCACTCTTTGCACACTGCAAAAGCCTCACGCAGGTAGAAATAGATAACGGTGCCCCAGGTGCGCTCGAAGAGGTGTCCAGCTTTCTGATACACCTGACGCCCTGGCCGGAAATCGAAAACATTCTGTCCGGAGAGAAAGCGCTTATGAGGGGAGGAGCAATCGGTCTGGCGCTTTACATGATTCCCTATGTGGGACCCGCGGGCAAGTTGCTCGCAGGCACGGCAAAAGTCGTTACCCGCCTGGGCAAAAGCCTCATAACCAGCGGTAGCAAAGTCCAGGTCTCGAAATTGCTCATCACGGCCGGCACCACCCTGAAAGACGCCCCGCTGATCATGATCAGACAGGCCCCTGACATGACCAGTAAAGCAATGACTGGCGTTTCGCAATTCGTCGTGAAACACGTCACCTGGAAATTTCTGGCGATACGTATAGGTATTGGTTTAAGCCGCAGGCTTGTAGCCATCATGAGCAGGCAGCAGGCCCAGGCCGCAAAGCAAGAGGCCACGTAACGTAACGAACTACCGAGCCGCAGGTACAATCCTGCGGCCGGCAGTTATCAACGAGGCACGACAGGCTTGCGGGCTGGCTTGCCGCCTTTACCCTTGCCGCCCTTGGCTGCGTCCATGCGCTCTTTGGCGGCCTGCTTGTTGCGCGCCATTGCGGCAGCCTTGGCTTCTTCGCGTTTGTCCCACGGCTTGCTGCCATCGCTGCCACGCGGCGGCAGGCCGGTGTGCTGGGTCTGGATCAGCGTGGTTTTCGGGTCCTTGCCCACCTTGTGGCTGCCAGCCGGTGTCGAGTTCTTGCGACGGGCACTCTGGTAGGTGTCGGTCGCTGGCTGATGCAGCGGGATCAACTGGTCCTTGCCCGGCCCGATCAGGTCGGCACGGCCCATGCGCTCCAGTGCTGCACGCAGCATCGGCCAGCCCTTGGGGTCGTGATAACGCAGGAAGGCCTTGTGCAGGCGACGCTGCTCTTCGCTCTTCACAATCGTGACGGCGTCACTCTTGTAAGTGACCTTGCGCAGGGGGTTCTTGCCCGAGTGGTACATGGCCGTGGCAGTCGCCATTGGCGAGGGGTAGAACGCCTGCACCTGATCCGCGCGGAAACCGTTGCCCTTGAGCCACAGCGCGAGGTTCATCATGTCTTCATCGGTCGTGCCTGGATGGGCGGCGATGAAGTAAGGAATCAGGTACTGCTCCTTGCCTGCTTCCTTGGTGTACTTTTCAAACATGCGCTTGAACTTGTCATAGCTGCCAATGCCCGGCTTCATCATCTGATTGAGCGGACCTTCCTCGGTGTGTTCCGGGGCGATCTTCAGGTAACCACCGACGTGGTGGGTGACCAGCTCCTTGACGTATTCCGGCGACTCGACCGCCAGGTCATAGCGCAGGCCGGAAGCGATGAGGATTTTCTTCACGCCAGGCAAGGCGCGGGCACTGCGATACAGCTGAATCAGCGACGAGTGGTCGGTGTTCAGGTTCGGGCAGATGCCAGGGAATACGCAGGACGGCTTGCGGCAGGCCGACTCGATTTCCGGGCTTTTGCAGGCGATGCGATACATGTTCGCAGTCGGCCCGCCCAAGTCGGAAATGACGCCGGTAAAGCCTGGCACCTTGTCGCGGATCTCTTCGATTTCGCGAATGATCGACTCTTCCGAACGGTTCTGGATGATCCGGCCTTCGTGCTCGGTGATCGAGCAGAACGTGCAGCCGCCGAAGCAGCCACGCATGATGTTCACCGAGAAACGGATCATGTCGTAGGCGGGAATCTTTTCCTTGCCGTACGCAGGGTGTGGAACGCGCGCGTAAGGCATGCCGAACACGTAGTCCATTTCGTCGGTGGTCATCGGAATCGGCGGCGGGTTGAACCAGACGTCGACTTCACCGTGCTTCTGCACCAGCGCACGGGCGTTGCCCGGGTTGGTTTCCAGGTGCAACACGCGGTTGGCGTGGGCATACAGCACGGCGTCGTTGCGAACCTTTTCCACCGATGGCAGACGGATGACCGTTTTGTCACGGGTCATGCGCGGGCTGGCAAGAATCTGCACAACCTTGGCTTCGTTGGGGTCCTCGACGTTGCCTTTTTCCTGCTCGATGGCGCAGGCCTGGGTGTCCTGGGTGTTGACGTACGGGTTGATGATCTTGTCGACCTTGCCCGGACGGTCGATACGTGTCGAGTCGACTTCGTACCAGCCTTGCGGCGTGTCGCGACGGATGAACGCGGTGCCACGCACATCGGTGATGTCTTCGATCTTGTGGCCATACGACAGACGCTGGGCGACTTCGACAATAGCCCGCTCGGCGTTGCCGTAGAGCAGGATGTCGGCGCAGGCGTCGATCAGGATCGAGTTGCGAACCTTGTCCTGCCAGTAGTCATAGTGCGCAATGCGGCGCAGCGAGGCTTCGATGCCGCCGAGCACGATAGGCACGTGCTTGTAGGCTTCCTTGCAGCGCTGGCTGTAGACCAGACTCGCGCGGTCCGGACGCTTGCCGGCCATGCCGCCGGGCGTGTAGGCGTCGTCGGAACGGATTTTCTTGTCGGCGGTGTAGCGGTTGATCATCGAGTCCATGTTGCCGGCAGCGACACCGAAAAACAGGTTCGGCTCGCCGAGCTTCATGAAGTCGTCTTTGGACTGCCAGTTGGGCTGCGCGATGATCCCGACCCGAAAGCCCTGGGATTCAAGCAGACGGCCGATGATCGCCATGCCGAAAGACGGGTGATCCACATACGCATCACCAGTGACAATGATGATGTCGCAGGAATCCCAGCCAAGCAGATCCATTTCTTCCCGGCTCATGGGCAGGAAAGGTGCAGGCCCGAAACATTCGGCCCAGTACTTGGGATAGTCAAATAACGGCTTGGCTGATTGCATGTTCAGGACCTACGTTTGCACGTTGGAAAAATCGCGGGCGCGGAATATAGCACATTTTTTGATCAAGTCCGACGGCAATGGTCGGATTTGAGTGCTCGGATTTGATGACTCGACCCCGGATCAATCGTCGTCGAAGTTGTAACTACCCGGCGCCAGGTTCTCGAAGCGTGTGTATTTGCCGATGAACGCCAGGCGCGTGGTGCCGATGGGGCCGTTACGCTGCTTGCCGATGATAATCTCGGCAATTCCCTTGTGCTCGGTTTCCGGGTGATACACCTCGTCCCGGTAAACGAACATGATGACGTCGGCATCCTGCTCGATCGCTCCGGATTCCCGGAGGTCGGAGTTGATCGGGCGTTTGTTCGGGCGCTGCTCCAGCGAGCGGTTGAGCTGCGAGAGAGCAATGACCGGGCAGTTGAATTCCTTGGCCAGTGCTTTCAACGAGCGGGAAATCTCGGAAATCTCGTTGGTACGGTTGTCGCCACTGGAACCGGGAATCTGCATCAACTGCAGGTAGTCGATCATGATCATGCCGATTTCGCCGTGTTCGCGGACGATACGGCGTGTGCGCGCGCGCATTTCCGACGGGCTGATGCCAGCGGTGTCGTCGATGAACAGCTTGCGGTCATTGAGCAAATTGACCGCAGAGGTCAGACGCGGCCAGTCATCGTCGTCCAGGCGACCGGCGCGCACCTTGGTCTGGTCGATACGCCCCAGCGACGACAACATACGCATGATCAGCGATTCGCCTGGCATCTCCAGCGAGTAGACCAGCACCACCTTGTCGCTGCGTAACACAGCGTTTTCAACCAGGTTCATCGCGAAGGTAGTTTTACCCATCGACGGACGACCGGCGACGATGATCAGGTCAGCCGGCTGCAGGCCGCTGGTTTTTTCATCAAGGTCGGTGTAGCCGGTGGACAGGCCGGTGATGGCGTTGTCGCTGTTGAACAGGGTGTCGATACGGTCGATGGCTTTGGTCAGCAGGTCATTGACGCTGACCGGGCCGCCGGTCTTGGGCCGTGCTTCGGCGATCTGGAAGATCTGCCGTTCGGCTTCGTCAAGAATCTCTTCGGCGGTGCGCCCTTCCGGGTTGAACGCGCTATCGGCAATTTCGGTGCTGATGCCGATCAGCTGTCGCAACGTTGCCCGCGCACGGACGATCTGCGCATAGGCCTTGATGTTGGCCACGGAAGGCGTGTTTTTCGCCAGCTCACTGAGGTAGCCCAGGCCACCGACTTGAGAGGTCTGCCCTTCCTTGTCCAGTTGCTCGGCCAGCGTGACCACGTCGATCGGGCTGTTCTGATCCGCCAGCTTGGCGATGGCGCGGAAAATCAGGCGGTGGTCATGCCGATAGAAATCCCCGTCAGAGACTTGATCGAGCACCCGCTCCCAGGCGTTGTTGTCCAGCATCAGACCACCGAGCACAGCCTGTTCAGCCTCGATGGAGTGTGGCGGCACCTTCAGGGCAGCGGTTTGCAGATCGTATTGCTCGGGGGCGGATATATCGTTCATGGCCACTTTAATTCGGGGTTTGCAGAATGGGGATGGCACAAAGACAAAGGGCACGACCTGTGAACAGGATCGTGCCCGATGTTAATCCTCTGACGGCAATGCCGCCAGACGATTCAGTACTGCTTAAGCAGCCACTACGACAACGCGTACGGTCGCTTCTACGTCGCTGTGCAGGTGCACGGCTACGTCGAATTCGCCAACGTTGCGGATAGTGCCGTTCGGCAGACGAACTTCGCTTTTTGCAACTTCAACGCCAGAGGCGGTCAGTGCATCAGCGATGTCGTGGGTGCCGATCGAACCGAACAGCTTGCCTTCGTCACCAGCGGTGGCAGTGATAGTCACTTCCAGCTCAGCCAGTTGGGCAGCGCGAGTTTCGGCAGATGCTTTCTTGTCTGCAGCCAGTTTTTCCAGCTCGGCACGACGCTCTTCAAACGCAGCCACGTTGGCAGCGGTTGCAGCGGTTGCTTTGCCGTAAGGCAGCAGGTAGTTACGACCGTAACCGGCCTTAACGTTTACTTTGTCGCCCAGGTTGCCCAGGTTGGCGACTTTTTCCAGAAGGATCAGTTGCATGTGGAAATCCTCTTAACTTTTAACCTTCACCGTTCGCAGGACCATTGCCGGAATCTTTCGGACTCCGGCGACCGCGAAAATCAATCAGGCTGTCGACAATGGCAATTACCACGAGCAACGGATAGATCAGTTGCATGAACACCAGCAGCGTGATGTACATCCCCACCAGCCAAAACCGGGCAAGACGCTTTTCAGCGACCAGTCCGTGAATCAGGGCCAGCCCGGCAAACACCAGCGGCACACTGCACAGCGGTGTCAGCATCGCTATCTGCGGACCGAAATTCGGACCCACCAACATGCACGCCAACAGCGCCAACGCAGGCACCAGTGGAAGCTTCACGGCGCGAAATTCACGCCCGAAACCGCCCGGGTTGTACAACATCGCTTGCCAGTACCGCCCGATAATCAGGCACAGCACACTGACGATTTGCAGCACAGCCGCTATCAGGCCATTCAGGACGGGGGCAATCAGTGCTCCCAGACGCGCTCGCTCTTCTACGTTCAATTGCTCGTAGAGCCCGGCCAGCATTGTCGGCAGATGTTTCTGCAACTCCTGCGACATTGCTTCCAGAGGTTCGCGAAAAACCGTGCCCAGAATTACTGCATACACCACACCCAACGCCACGCTGACCAGCAGCACGCGGACCCAGGACTCGCTGGCACGCAAAACCATTGCCAAACTCAGCGAACCCGCCAGCACCATGGCTGTACGAGGCTCACCGAAATACCACCAGACCAAAGCCGGCAGCAGAGCCCAGGACAGGACACCAACGGCATCACTGAACCCGCGTCGCAGGAGCACAAGGCACCCTGCGGCAGCACTCAACCAGAACAACAGCGGCAATGCCGCACATCCAGCCACTACGAGAGTGGCCTGCATACGGCCGCGCATGATGAATTCAGCCAGGGCACGCATGCTTTCTATCCTTTGTTACGTTTTGTCGACTACCTGGTCTCAGCGGCCGTGGCTGTCGGTGTAGGCCAGCAGGGCCAGGAAGCGGGCACGTTTGATAGCGGTGGCCAGCTGACGCTGATAACGTGCTTTAGTACCAGTGATGCGGCTTGGAACGATTTTGCCGGTCTCGGATACATAGGCTTTCAGAGTGTTGAGATCTTTGTAATCGATCTCTTTGACGTCTTCAGCGGTGAAGCGGCAGAATTTACGACGACGGAAGAAACGTGCCATGTAATTGGCTCCTCAAAAGGTCCGTGGATTACTCGTCAGCGTTATCGCTAACGTCGCTGTTGTCGCCGTCATCGCCATCGGCGCTGTCGGAGTGCTCAGGACGGTCACGACGCTCACGGCGCTCACTGCGGTTCTCTTCAGCCTTGAGCATCTCGGACTGGCCAGTTACGGCTTCGTCGCGACGGATGACCAGGTTACGGATCACAGCATCGTTGTAACGGAAGTTGTCTTCCAGCTCGGCCAGGGCCTTGCCAGTGCACTCAACGTTCAGCATCACGTAGTGAGCCTTGTGAACATTGTTGATTGCATAGGCCAGTTGACGACGGCCCCAATCTTCCAGACGGTGGATTTTGCCGCCGTCTTCTTCGATCAGCTTGGTGTAACGCTCTACCATGCCGCCGACTTGCTCGCTTTGATCCGGGTGGACCAAAAAGATAATTTCGTAATGACGCATGAATGCTCCTTACGGGTTGTAGCCTGCCGCTCAAATAGCGGTCAGACAAGGAGTGAATGACACTGTTGGTCTTGCTCAGGGACAGGCACATTCGCGCCTGCCGTGACAGCAAGGGGCGCAAGTGTAGAGAAGGCAGCTGCAAGCTGCAAGTGAAAAGCTGCAAGCAAAAGCAAGCAGCTTGAGGCTTTCCACTTGTAGCTTGTAGCTAAACCGCTTAGGGCTTCCGCTTCGCGGAGCGCTGACGCAGCGCTTCAAACAGGCACACACCGGTCGCGACCGACACGTTGAGGCTGCTGACGCTGCCCGCCATCGGCAGGCGCACAAGGTAGTCGCAGTGCTCGCGGGTCAGGCGACGCATGCCTTTGCCTTCAGCCCCCATAATGATGATCGTCGGGCCGGTCAGGTCCTGCTGATACAACTCGACCTCGGCCTCGCCTGCTGTACCGACAACCCACAAGCCGCGCTGCTGAAGTTTTTCCAGCGTGCGGGCCAGGTTGGTCACGGCCACCAGAGGAATCACTTCCGCAGCGCCGCAGGCGACTTTTCGCACAGCAGGCGTCAAGGTTGCAGACTTGTCCTTGGGCACGATAACAGCCAGCGCACCGGCCGCATCGGCGGTACGCAGGCAAGCGCCCAGGTTATGCGGATCAGTCACGCCATCAAGCACCAGCAGCAACGGCGGGCCCTCGCTGCGATCAAGCAGCTCATCGAGCATTGCCTCGCCCCAGACCTGGCTCGGGCTGACGTCGGCGACCACGCCCTGATGCACGCCTTCAACCCAGGCGTCCATTTCGCGACGCTCGGCCTGACCGATAGTCACGCGATTTTCGCTCGCCAGTGCGACCAGCGTTTGAACACGAGGGTCATTACGACCCTCTGCCAGCCAGATGTGCTTGACGCGCTTGGGGTGATGACGAAGCAAAGCTTCTACGGCGTGCACGCCGTAGATTTTTTCCAGCTGACTCATGACTTGGCCTTGGGTTTACGAGCGCCACTGCTTTTTGCAGCTGGCGCCGAGCCCGCTTTTGGCGGGCCTTTACGGTGTTTACTGGCCGGCTTGCTCGACGAAGGAGCAGAACCCGACCTGTCAGACTTTCCCGACGACGCCTTGCTACCACCCTTCGCGTCAGCCAGAAGCGCTTTTTTCAGTTCGCGGCTTTTACGCACTTCTGCGTTTTTCGCCGCCGCATCGCTTGGGCGATACGCTTCGGAACTGCTCTCCTTGGCAGACGTTGTACGGCGACCGGACTTGGCAGGTGCCTTTTCCTTTTCAGCCGGCGCTGCAGCAGCAGGCGGCGCAGTGTTGTGACCCTGACGCTTGCGACCGACCGGGGTTGCTGCCGCTGCCGTCTCGGAAATTTCGAAATCGATCTTGCGCTCATCCAGATCGACACGCATGACCCGCACTTCAACAGTATCGCCCAGGCGGAAGTTGCGCCCGGTACGCTCGCCGGCAAGGCGGTGATGCAGCGGATCGAAATGGTAGTAATCACCCGGCAGAGCCGTGACGTGGACCAGACCTTCGACATAGATGTCGGTCAGCTCGACGAACAGACCAAAGCCGGTCACCGCCGTGATCACGCCCGGGAACGACTCGCCCACGCGATCCTTCATGTACTCGCACTTGAGCCAGTTGACCACATCACGCGTGGCTTCATCGGCACGGCGCTCGCTCATCGAGCATTGTTCGCCCAACTGGTCGAGCAGCGCGTCGTCGTACGGGTAGATGCGCGCCTTCGGAATCGTGGCAGCGCCAGCACGGCGGACGTGCGGGGTGTCCTGCTTGGAGCGGATAACGCTGCGGATCGCACGGTGCGTCAGCAGGTCCGGATAACGACGGATCGGCGACGTGAAGTGCGTGTACGCCTCGTAATTCAGACCGAAATGGCCGTTGTTGTCCGAGCTGTAGACAGCCTGGCTCAACGAACGCAGCATCACGGTCTGGATCAGGTGGTAGTCAGGTCGATCGCGAACGGTTTCAAGCAGCGCCTGATAATCCTTCGGCGTAGGACCGTCCTTGCCTTTGTGCAGGCTCAGACCCAGCTCACCCAGAAACGCGCGCGGTTTTTCAAGACGCTCCGGCGGCGGACCATCGTGAACGCGGTACAGCGCAGGAATTTCGTGCTTCTTCAAGAACTGCGCAGTGGCCACGTTGGCAGCCAGCATGCACTCTTCGATCAGCTTGTGAGCGTCGTTGCGGGTGGTCGGACGGATTTCGGCAATCTTGCGCTCGGAACCGAAGATGATCCGGGTTTCCTGAGTTTCGAAATCGATCGCGCCACGCACATGGCGCGCACCCAGCAACACCTTGTACATCGCGTAAAGCTGCTTGAGGTGCGGAACCACGTCGCCGTATTCGCCGCGCAGGCTTTTAGCCTCGGCGGTTTTCGGCTGCTCCAGAATCGTGCTGACCTTGTTGTAGGTCAGACGGGCATGGGAGTGAATGATGCCTTCGTAAAAGACGTAGTCGGTCATCTCGCCGGTCTTGGAGATGGTCATCTCGCAGACCATGGCCAGACGATCGACATGCGGGTTCAGCGAACACAGGCCGTTGGACAACTGCTCAGGCAGCATCGGCACTACGCGCTCGGGGAAGTACACCGAGTTGCCACGAACCTGGGATTCTGCATCCAGCGCGGAACCGATCTTCACGTAGCTCGATACGTCGGCAATCGCCACGTAAAGCTTCCAGCCCCCGGAGAACAAGCGCAGCTTGCCCGGCTTGGCTTCGCAATAAACCGCATCGTCGAAGTCGCGAGCGTCTTCGCCGTCGATAGTGACGAAAGGCAGGTGGCGCAGGTCTACGCGGTTTTCCTTGTCCTTCTCTTCAACTTCCGGCTTGAGCTTGGCGGCTTCCTTGAGGACGGCTTCTGGCCATACGTGCGGGATATCGTAAGTGCGCAGTGCGACATCGATCTCCATGCCCGGCGCCATGTAGTTGCCGACCACTTCGACCACATCACCTTGTGGCTGGAAGCGCGGGGTTGGCCAGTGAGTGATTTTCACCTCGACGAACTGGCCAATCTTGGCGCTGCTGTTGCGACCCGGCGTGACCAGCACTTCCTGCTGGATTTTCGGGTTGTCGGGCACAACAAAACCAATGCCGCTTTCTTCGAAATAGCGACCCACGATGGTCTCATGAGCCCGCGAGATCACTTCGACGATCACGCCTTCGCGACGACCACGGCGGTCAAGACCGGAAACACGCGCCAAGGCCCGATCACCGTCGAACACCAGACGCATTTGTGCAGGGCTCATGAACAGGTCGTCGGAGCCGTCATCGGGGACCAGAAAACCAAAACCGTCACGATGGCCGGAGATACGGCCGAGGATCAGGTCCAGTTTGTCCACCGGTGCGTAAGTGCCGCGACGGGTGTAGATCAATTGGGCGTCGCGTTCCATCGCACGAAGGCGACGGCGCAGGGCCTCGAATTGATCTTCAGTGGTCAGGCCGAATTCTTCGACCAGTTGCTCGCGACTTGCCGGCGAACCGCGCTCGGCAAGATGCTGCAAGATCAGCTCGCGACTGGGAATAGGGTTTTCGTATTTTTCCGCTTCACGAGCGGCCTCGGGATCGAGGGACTGCCAATCGGCCATTAGATAGTTTTCACCTTGTATATATAGGGGTTAGTTTGGCATAGACCTCATGAAACGGGAAATTTCACGCTCAAACCAGCCGACAAAAAGCCTGCCTGACCACGCTGTAACACCCGAAACACGCCGCTCGCGATTTTTTTCGACTTTTTTTCACTGCCGGGGTTTACAGTCTAAAAAGCGCTCCGTATAGTGCGCGCCATCGGCAGGCTGATGCCTTCCGATACTGCCCAGATGGTGAAATTGGTAGACACGCCAGCTTCAGGTGCTGGTGACCGCAAGGTCGTGGAAGTTCGAGTCTTCTTCTGGGCACCAATTCAGGCAACAGACTACAACAGTCTCAAGCCTCACAAAAACCCGCGAAAGCGGGTTTTTGCATTCCAGGGTTTTGATTATTAAATCAAAACAGGGGTTTACAGAGTAAAACGATCGCCGTATAGTGCGCCCCATCGACGGCGGAGACGCTGCTGATGCTGCCCAGATGGTGAAATTGGTAGACACGCCAGCTTCAGGTGCTGGTGACCGCAAGGTCGTGGAAGTTCGAGTCTTCTTCTGGGCACCAATTCAAAAAAACCGAGCCAATGGCTCGGTTTTTTGTTTTCTGTACTCGGCAAAAACCATCTTTGTGCATCCAGCGCTACAGCAGCAGCGCCGGATCCCGCACATTCAAGCCCGAAACTGCCCCAGGCTCGCCTCCAACTGCGCAGCCAGCCCGTTGAGCACTTTCCCGCTGGCGGTTGTTTCGACCACAGCCTTGGCGGCCTTCTCGGCCTGAGCGTGAATCACCTCTACCCGACCGCGCACCGCCTGGGCACCTTCAGCCTGATGAACGGCAGCCTGAGTCGCCAGACCAATGGCCGCATGCACCTGCTCGACGGACGCCTGTACGGTCTGCTGGCGCTTGGCGCTGTCGCGTAATACCTCCAGCCCTTCCTTGGCCTGTCGGCCAGCGATGCCGATGGCGGCCACTGCTTCTTTGGCACCGCGCTGCAAGGCGATGATGTGCTCCTGAATATCACCCGTCGAACTCTGCGTCTTGCTGGCCAGCGCCCGCACCTCATCGGCCACCACGGCAAAGCCCCTGCCCGTCTCGCCGGCACGTGCGGCTTCGATGGCTGCGTTGAGCGCAAGCAGGTTGGTTTGCTCGGCAATGCCGTGGATGACTTCCAGCACAACCTCGATCTGCTGGCTTTGCTGCGCCAGACGCTCAATGACCTGTGCACCGGTCTCGACCTGCCCGGCCAGCGCTTCGATCAACCCGCCGACCTGACTGGACGTGCGGGTGTTTTCGTCGGTCGCCTGCTTGATGTCGATAACCTGACGCAAAGCCGCCTGCATCGCGTGGCTTTCCGACTGCGCCTCGTCGGCCATTTGCCCGAGCGCCTTCAAGCTTGCAGCCACTTCGTCGCGCTGCAACTCGGCGGCGGCATCAGCTCCGGCGTTGCGCTGACTCATGACACCGATTTCCACACCCGTGCGCTGCGCCACTTCACCGGCCTCGCGCACAATAGGTTGCAGCTTGTCGATGAAGCGGTTGACCGCTGCCGACATGTCGCCGATCTCGTCGTTGCTGTCCAGCTTGACGCGTTTGGTCAGGTCACCCTCACCCGCCGCCAGGTCATTGAGTGCAGCGATCAGCAGGTGCAGCTTGCTGACCACTCGACGCCCCAGCACCACAGCCAGCAACAACAGCACACCAAGACCCACCAGCGCCAGGCCCATGCCGATCCGCCAGCGCAGCGTTTCGGCCGCTTCCTGAACCGCAACACGTGTATTGCCGGTCATTGCCACCCCCGCTGCCTGAGCAGATTGCAGGCGCGTGCGCAAGGCAGTCGAGCTGTCTTTGGACGCACTGGCAAGGCTGTCGGAAACCAGTTGCTCGCCGCTGGTAATGAGTGTGGCGAAACGCTTGTCCAGCGCCGCCAGGTTCTCCTCGACGGTCGCGGTGGACACACCCATGCGCACCTTGCCGATCTCCACGCCGTTGGGACTGATAGAGGCCTCGACGTAATACACCGAAGGATCGTTTTTCGCAGCGCTCAGAACCTTGTCCATCGCCCGCTCGCCTTCACCCTTGGCCAGCAGCGCCTTGACCAGCGGGTTATCCCGGCTCATATAGCGGGTGAGGTGCTCGCCCGCCGCGTCGTCATAAACCACGAACAACACGTTGGGATTGCGCTGGGCGCGGCGGGCAAATTCGGAAAGGGTTGGCGTGTCGTTATCCCACATGGCTCGCGGGGCGACGGCGGCAAGCAATTCGGCCATGTCGGTGGCGGATTCTCTCAGGTCTTTTTCAAGCGTGGCACGCAGTTGCGCCTGCTCTTCTTTCAGGCGCGTCGACAGCCCGACACTCAGACGCTGGCGGGTACTGGCAGACAGGGCGTCGAGGCTCGACGTCACTTCGCTACTCGCCAGTTCAAGCTCCGAGGACAGGTGTTGCGAATCTATCCCCAGGCGATTGGCAAGATCCGCCTCAAGCGCCGTGACCGTGCTCCGGGTAAGAGCAACCGCCACGATGACCTGCACCAAAAGGGCAATGCCAAGCGCAATAAAGACCGGGCGCAGCAGACGACTTTGCAAGAGAGACAAGACTGCAGACACAGGAGAATCCTTCCACCCACAGCGCCACTAAAATGATGGCACTTTTCTGTCATCTTTGTAGCAAGCGCCGTGCCGTGACACAAGTCTCACTTTTTTGCCGGATTGAATCCACCCGACGCTGAACGCAAAAAGGGCCGCAAATGCGGCCCTCTTTGTGGTGCTCGGCGATGGATCAGCCGAACGGGTGACGCAGTACGATAGTTTCGTTGCGGTCAGGACCGGTCGAAATGATATCGATAGGCGCACCGACCAGCTCTTCGACGCGCTTGATGTAGGCGCGTGCAGCAGCTGGCAGCTCTTCAAGGGTCTTGGCACCCAGCGTGGACTCGCTCCAGCCCGGCATTTCTTCGTAGACCGGACGCAGGCCGAGGTAGCTGTCAGCGTCGGTAGGCGCGTCGATAACCGCGCCTTCTTCGTTCTCGTAGCCGATGCAGATGTTGATGGTTTCCAGACCGTCGAGCACGTCCAGCTTGGTCAGGCACAGACCCGAAATGCTGTTGATTTCGATAGCGCGACGCAGGATGACAGCATCGAACCAGCCGCAACGACGGGCGCGACCGGTGGTAGCACCGAACTCGTGACCGCGCTTGGCCAGGAAAGCACCGACATCGTCAAACAGTTCGGTCGGGAACGGGCCCGAGCCAACACGTGTGGTGTAAGCCTTGGTGATGCCCAGAATGTAATCCAGGTACATCGGACCAAAACCGGAACCTGTGGCGATGCCGCCTGCAGTGGTGTTGGAGCTGGTGACGTACGGATAAGTACCGTGGTCGATGTCCAGCAGCGAACCCTGGGCACCTTCGAACATGATGTCTTTGCCGTCGCGACGCATTTCATGCAGCGCAGCGGTGACGTCAAGCATCAGCGGCTTGAGCATGTCAGCGTATTCCATGCACTCGTCGAGTGTCTTCTGGAAGTCGATGGCAGGCTCTTTGTAGTAATTGACCAGCACAAAGTTGTGGTAGTCGAGCAGCTCGCCCAGCTTGGCAGCGAAGCGTTCGCGATGGAACAGGTCGCCGATGCGAAGACCGCGACGTGCAACCTTGTCTTCGTAAGCGGGGCCGATGCCGCGACCGGTGGTGCCGATCTTGAACTCGCCACGGGCCTTTTCACGCGCCTGATCCAGCGCAACGTGATACGACAGGATCAGCGGGCAGGACGGGCTGATGCGTAGGCGCTCGCGCACCGGAATGCCTTTCTCTTCCAGCTTGATGATTTCGCGCAGGAGCGCGTCGGGAGCAACCACCACACCGTTACCGATCAGGCACTGCACGCCTTCGCGCAGTACACCGGACGGAATCAGGTGCAATACGGTTTTCTCACCGTCGATCACCAGGGTGTGGCCCGCATTGTGGCCACCCTGATAGCGAACTACGGCGGTAGCATGTTCGGTCAGCAGATCAACGATCTTGCCTTTGCCCTCATCACCCCATTGAGTGCCCAGGACTACGACATTCTTACCCATAACACTTGTCCTCATTCACGCAAACTTGGTGCCGGCGGCGGCCGGCAGGAATACTCAAGAAGCCAGCGGCATTACCTGCCAGTGCTCGCCATGCTGAATCAATTGCCGGTCACAGTCGGCTTCACGCGCCGCACTCACCTGCTGCCCAGGCAAGGCCTGAACCACACGCTGACCTTCGCTGCGCAACTGGCAAACCTGCTGCCAGAGTGCCGCATCCGTGCTGTCCGGCATCCAGATGCCACCGGACGGTAATACGATTTCTGCCTGCCCAAGGGTGACCAGGGTTTTCAGGTCAGTGGAAAAGCCGGTCGCCGGGCGGGCACGACCGAAATCGGCACCGATGTCATCGTAACGACCGCCCTGGGCAATCGACTGCCCCACACCCGGCACGAACACGGCGAATACCACACCGGTATGGTAGTGGTAGCCACGCAGCTCGCCGAGATCGAAATACAACGGCAGTTGCGGGAAGCGCGCCGCCAGACGATCGGCGATGGCCAGCAGGTCATCCAGCGCTTCCAGCACCGGCGCAGGTGCGCCAGCCAGACGGTCACGGGCCGCATCCAGCACCTCGCGACCACCGCACAGATCAACCAGTGCACGCAGCATCGAAGCCAGCTCTGGCGGCAGATTGGCCGTCAGGGCAACCACTTCGTCGATGGCCTTGCGTTGCAATGCATCGAACAACTGCTGCTCGACTTCGCCCGACAGGCCGGCGGCACGCGCCAGACCACGGTAGATGCCGACATGCCCGAGGTCCATGTGCACATCTGGCACATCGGCCAGTTGCAGCATGGCCAGCATCAGACTGATGACCTCGACATCACTGCTCGGGCTTGCGTCGCCGTACAACTCGGCACCCAGCTGAATCGGGCTGCGCGACGAAGACAGCGCGCGCGGCTGAGCGTGCAGTACGCTGCCCGCATAGCACAGACGACTCGGGCCTTCACGTTTAAGCGTGTGGGCATCGATGCGTGCAACCTGTGGCGTGATGTCGGCGCGAAAGCCCATCTGCCGGCCCGATTGCGGATCGATAACCTTGAAGGTGCGCAGATCCAGATCCGAACCCGCCCCTGTCAGCAAGGACTCCAGATACTCGATATGCGGGGTGACGACAAACTCATAGCCCCAGCTCTGAAACAGATCCAACACCTGACGACGCGCTACTTCAATGCGCGCCGCTTCCGGTGGCAGTACTTCTTCGATGCCATCTGGTAGCAGCCAGCGGTCAACCGTTGCCATTACGCCATTCCCCTGTGATCCAGGCGGCCAGCCTACAGGCCAGCCTTGAGTGAAGCAGAAAGTGGTGCGCCGTATGACGGGCACGACAAATGCCCGAGACAGGCCTTGGACCACTTTCCTCGAAAAACTTTGCCGCATTCTGATTCAGAGACGGCCAATCAATCGTGCAGACGCAAAAAAGCCGGGAATTTCCCGGCTGCCGCATGATACACACGTTTCACCGTACGTTCACCCCACCGGGCGGTTTTGCCGCCCGGCGGGTGATTAATTACGGCTTGGCTTTTTCCATGTAGCGAAAGAATTCGCTGTCTGGATCAAGCACCATCACGTCACTCTTGTTCGCAAAGCTTTCGCGGTAGGCACGCAGGCTACGATAAAACGCGTAGAACTCCTGATCCTGACCGTAGGCCTTGGAATAGATCGCCGCAGCCTGGGCATCACCATCACCACGCGCCTCTTCAGACTCGCGATAGGCTTCTGCCAGCAATACACGGCGTTGACGATCGGCGTCGGCACGGATGCCTTCACCCAGCTCGTTACCCTTGGCACGGTGCTCGCGCGCTTCACGTTCACGCTCGGTACTCATCCGCTCGAAAACGCTGCGATTCACTTCCTTGGGCAGGTCGATGGCCTTGACCCGGACATCGAGTACTTCGATACCCAGCTCTTTCTCAGCCATGCGGTTCAGCGAACCCGTGATGTCAGCCATCAGTGCATCCCGCTCACCCGACACGACTTCATGCAGGGTGCGCTTGCCGAACTGGTCTCGCAGGCCGGATTCCAGACGACGCGACAGGCGCTCGTCGGCAATCTGCTTGAGGCCGGAAGTCGCAGTATAGAAACGCTCCGCATCCTTCACGCGCCATTTGGCATAGGCATCAACCATGACGGCTTTCTTTTCCAGCGTCAGAAAACGCTGGGTAGGCGCATCGAGCGTCAGCAGACGTCCGTCGAACTTGCGCACCTGGTTCACGTAAGGGACCTTCACGTGCAGACCCGGCTTGACGTCAGTCTGAACCACCTTGCCGAACTGCAGCAAAACCGCACGCTCGGTCTGGGACACTATGTAGAAGCTGTTCCAGGCAACGACTGCCAGTACCACACCAACAATAAGGGTGATCAGCGATTTATTGCTCATCAGCGAGTCTCCCTTGTACGCACTTCACCGCGCTGCTGAGTATCGGCCGCTCGCGCGGCAGTATCAGTATTGGACTGAGATGGCGTGCCGGTAGCTGAGCCATTGCCGGTAGTGCTGCGGCTGCTTTCGATCATCTTGTCGAGCGGGAGGTAAAGCAGGTTGTTCTGCCCTTTGTCACCGGTCACGAGAACCTTGCTGGTGTTGCTGAAGACTTCCTGCATGGTGTCCAGATACAGACGCTGGCGAGTGACTTCAGGCGCCTTGCGGTATTCGGCGACCAGTTTGGTAAAGCGGTCAGCCTCACCCTTGGCGCGCGAAACCACTTCATCACGGTAGCCGTTGGCATCTTCGAGGATGCGCTGAGCCTGACCGCGGGCTTCCGGAATGACACCGTTGGCGTAGCTTTCAGCCTGGTTGCGTGAACGTTGCTCGTCTTCACGGGCGCGGATCACGTCATCGAACGCTTCCTGAACTTCGCGTGGCGCGGCAGCGCTCTGCACGTTTACCTGAGTAACGGTGATACCGGTGCCGTAGGTATCGAGGAAACGTTGCAGACGCTCCTTGATTTCGCTGGCCATCAGTTCACGGCCTTCAGTCAGTACCTGATCCATCGCAGTGGAACCCACGACGTGGCGCAGCGCACTTTCAGTCGCGTGCTGCAGGCTGATTTCAGGCTGATCGACGTTCAGGACGAAAGCTTCCAGATTGCTGATCTTGTACTGCACGGTCAGTGGCACTTCAACGATGTTCTCGTCTTCGGTGAGCATCTGGCCCTGCTTGCTGTAGGCACGTTCGCGAGTCACGTTTTCCATGTACTTGCGATCGAACGGCGGGAAGTAGATGTTAAGGCCCGGCCCCACGGTTTCGTGGTACTGGCCAAAACGCAACACGACAGCCTGTTCTTGCTCATCGACAACATAGATAGCGCTGTAGAGCCAGAACGCGACGAGCACGACCAAGCCAATGCCGAGCAGACCAAAGCCACCGCCCTTGCCTGAACCACCGCCATTGCCGCTGCCGCCATCGCTGCCACGTTTGTTACCGCCGCCGAACAACCCCTTCAGGCTTTCCTGCAGCTTACGGAAGGCCTCGTCGAGATCAGGTGGCCCCTTGCGGTCGCCGCCACGGCGTTTTCCACCCCAGGGATCTTGATTATTCGAGTTGCCACCCGGCTCATTCCAAGCCATAGCGCTCTCCATCTGATAAAGCAAAGACGCGCCCGCGGCGCGCCGGCCAATGCTACAGAATGCTCGAGAAAGCCGTACAACGGCTTTCTCGCGCTTTTATTGCAAAGTGTGTTGTTCGATGAACTCCAGCGGCTGCAATCCTTCGCGACTCACCAGACGATTGAGTTCAACGCGCGGCAATCGCACCGCCAACACGCTGGCACCGTCCTCATCATGCGTTTCGCTCTGCACCGCACCCAGTTCAAAAAACTGGGCACGCAGCCGGGCAAGACTTTGAGGCAAAAGCAGCGTGCCGACAAACAGGTCGTCGCCGAGCAATTCGGCAATAGCCTGCTTGAGCAGGTCCAGCCCTCGACCATCACGGGCAGAGACCCAGACACGCTGCGGTTTGCCATCGGCATCGCGCTGTATCTGAGGCTCAACGCCTTCAAGCAGATCGAGTTTGTTATAGACCTCGAGGATCGGCAAGCCCTCGGCACCGATCTCACCGAGCACAGCCATAACCTGCTCGATCTGCGACATGCGGTCAGGCTCGTGCGAGTCGATCACATGCAGCAGTAAATCGGAGTTGCTCGATTCTTCAAGTGTCGCCCGAAAGGCTTCTACCAGTTTGTGCGGCAGATGGCGAATGAAGCCCACTGTGTCAGCCAGTACGATCGGCCCAAGGTCGTTGAGTTGCAGACGACGCAGGGTTGGATCGAGGGTCGCAAACAGCTGATCGGCGGCGAACACGTCCGAATCGGTCACCGAGTTGAAAAGCGTCGATTTGCCGGCGTTGGTATAACCCACCAGTGAAACCGAAGGAATGTCGGCGCGCCGACGTCCGCGACGTGCCTGGTCCCGCTGACTGCGGACCTTCTCCAGGCGCCCCTTGATCTGCCGCAGGCGAACCCGCAGAAGACGACGGTCGGTTTCGAGCTGGGTTTCACCCGGACCGCGCAGGCCGATACCACCTTTCTGTCGCTCAAGGTGAGTCCAGCCACGGACCAGACGGGTACTCATGTGCTCAAGCTGGGCCAGTTCGACCTGCAGCTTGCCTTCGTGAGTACGCGCTCGCTGCGCAAAGATATCGAGGATCAGACCCGTGCGATCAAGCACGCGACACTCGAAAACACGTTCGAGGTTACGTTCCTGACTGGGCGTGAGGGTGTGATTGAAGATAACGAGATCGGCCTGTTCGGCCTTGACCTGGTCGCGAAGTTCCTCGACCTTGCCAGAGCCAATCAGGTATTTGGCCGAAGGCCGATGACGCGGCACGTTGATAAACGCAACGGTATCAGCACCTGCCGATATGGCCAGCTCCTGAAACTCCTGCGGATCTTCGCGCGCCTCAGGGTCCTGACCATCCAGATGAACGAGAATTGCGCGTTCACCACCACTGTGGCGCTCAAAGAACAAGGCAGACTCCTATCAGGCGTTACCTGGCTCGGCGTCAGCGCCGTCAGCGTCGGTAGCGCTAGGCAGGCGAATCGGGCGAACCGGTACGACGGTGGAAATGGCGTGTTTGTAGACCATCTGGCTGACAGTGTTTTTCAGCAAAATGACGAACTGGTCGAAAGACTCGATCGTTCCCTGCAGCTTGATACCGTTGACCAGGTAGATCGAGACGCCGACCTTCTCCTTTCGCAAGGTATTCAAGTAAGGGTCTTGTAGCGAATGCCCTTTTGACATGTGCCGCACTCCTTTAAGGATCAATAAAATAATAAATCGAATTCGATTGGCTTACCGGCCACCCCCCAAGGATAGACGGCTATTGCAGAGACTCAGCTCAATATGGAGACCGATCCCAGGTATTTCAAGGCGCGCGACAGATTGTCGCTGGCCAGGCTGTCCAACCAGTGCAGATCGTCCCAGCTACGTAGCCAGGTGAACTGCCTTTTGGCCAACTGGCGCGTTGCAATGATGCCGCGCTCCTGCATTTCTTCCCGCGTCAGCTTTCCATCCAGGTGATCCCAGACCTGGCGATAACCGACTGCTCTTATCGAGGGCAACCCGGCGTGCAGGTCGCCTCTTGAGCGTAATGCCAGTACTTCGTCCAGAAACCCCTGATCCAGCATTTGCTCGAAACGTAACGCGATGCGTTGATGCAACACCTTGCGATCAGCCGGAGCGATAGCAAGATTTGCGACAGTATAGGGCAATTGCTGACACCCTGATGCGGCCGCTTCGGTACTTTGCGCAGTTTGTTGCTCGCGGTGTGCGGTCATGCTCATTCCGCTCACCCGATAAACCTCCAGAGCCCTGATCAGTCGCTGTGGATCATTGGGGTGAATCCGTGCCGCCGAAACGGGGTCGACCACCGCCAGTTGATCATGCAACGACTGCCAGCCAAAGGCCTGCGCATCAGCTTCAAGCTGCGCCCGAACCGCTGCATTGGCCGCTGGCATATCCGCCAGCCCGTCCAATAGAGCCTTGAAATACAACATAGTGCCGCCGACCAGCAAAGGAATATTTCCGCGTGCGGTGATTTGCGCCATGGCGGCCAGTGCGTCACTGCGAAAGTCAGCGGCGGAGTAGCTTTGCGCGGGGTCGAGAATGTCGATCAGGCGGTGCGGGAATTCAGCCAGTTGCGCTTTCGACGGCTTGGCGGTGCCGATGTCCATGCCGCGATAGACCAGCGCCGAATCGACGCTGATCAGCTCGCAGGGCAGCACTTTGCTCAGTTCAATCGCAAGGTCGGTCTTGCCTGCCGCGGTAGGCCCCATGAGAAAGATGGCCGGAGGTAAAGCGTTCATTCATTGACCGCGCAGGAATAATTTGTCCAGGTCACTGAGACCCATCTGCGTCCAGGTAGGACGACCGTGGTTGCATTGTCCGCTGCGCTCGGTGTTTTCCATGTCGCGCAGCAGGCCGTTCATTTCCGGAATGGCCAGACGCCGATTGGCGCGAATAGCGCCGTGGCACGCCATCGTGCCGAGCAACTCGTTCATGTGCGCCTGCACCCGGTCGCTGGTGCCGTATTCCATCAGGTCGGCCAATACGTCACTGACCAGCCGATTGGCTTCGGCCTGCTTGAGCAACGCAGGAATCTGTCGAATCGCCAGGGTTTCCGGACCAAGCCGCTGAAGCTCGAAACCCAGGCGCTGGAACGTTGTGATGTGCTCTTCGGCGCAGTCCGCTTCGCGCTGGCTGACCGCAATGGACTCGGGCACCAGCAAGGGCTGGCCGCTCAGGCCTTCGTTGGCCATCGCAATTTTCAGGCGCTCATACATGATCCGCTCGTGAGCGGCATGCATGTCCACCAGCACCAGCCCGTGGGCGTTTTCAGCCAGAATGTAGATACCCTTGAGCTGCGCCAGTGCGTAGCCCAGCGGCGGAATGTCGCTGGGCGACTCAGGCAGCGCTGACGGCGTGGTGCCGGGCAGCGGCGCAAAAAACTCTCGATAGGCGCTCTGCGCTTCGGCAACCGGCACGCCCGTGGTGGGCCGTGGCGAATACTGATAGCCGCTGCCGGAACCGCCGCCCGCAGGCCTGGCGAAAGGCTCACCCTGGGGCTGCTCCAGCACATTGTTGGCCAGACGCATTTCGCCCTGTGGCCCGAACTCACCGGCGTCAGGCCCGGTCGGCCGAGGTTCGGCGGCGGCCGGCACGCTGCCGCCCAATTGGTTTTCAGGGCGCACATCACCCAAAGCGCGGTGCAACGTGCCATACAGAAAGTCATGCACCATGCGCCCGTCACGGAAACGCACTTCGTGTTTGGTCGGGTGAACGTTGACGTCGACAGCCGCCGGGTCAACCTCAAAAAACAGCACGAACGTCGGATGACGGCCGTTGAACAGCACATCGCGATACGCCTGACGCACCGCGTGGGCGACCAGTTTGTCGCGCACCGCACGGCCATTCACAAAGAAATATTGCAGATCAGCCTGGCTGCGCGAAAACGTCGGCAGCCCGACCCAGCCCCACAGATGCAGGCCGTTGCGTTCGATCTCGATGGGCAGCGCCTGCTCCAGAAAGCCCGGCCCGCAAATGGCCGAGACGCGCCGCGCCCTGGCAGTGTCGTCATGGGCTTCGTGCAGGCTGAGCACGGTCTTGCCGTTGTGACGCAAATGAAAGGCGACATCGAAACGCGCCAGCGCCATGCGCTTGATCACTTCGTGCAGGTGATCGAATTCGGTTTTCTCGGCCTTGAGAAACTTGCGCCGTGCGGGCGTATTAAAGAACAGGTCGCGCACTTCCACAGACGTGCCCACCGGATGCGCAGCAGGCTGCACGCGCGCATCCATGTCGCGCCCTTCGGTCTCGACCTGCCAGGCCTGATCGGCGTCGCGGGTGCGCGAGGTCAGTGTCAGGCGCGCCACGGAGCTGATCGACGCCAGCGCCTCGCCGCGAAAACCCAGGCTCATGACCCGCTCAAGGTCTTCCAGGTCACGAATCTTGCTGGTCGCGTGTCGCGCCAGAGCCAGCGGCAGGTCGTCGGAGGAGATACCGCCGCCATCATCGCGCACTTTCAGCAGCTTGATGCCGGCCTGTTCGACATCGATATCAATGCGCCGAGCGCCAGAGTCGAGGCTGTTTTCCAGCAGTTCCTTGATCACCGAAGCCGGACGCTCGACCACCTCGCCCGCGGCAATCTGGTTGGCCAGACGCGGGCTGAGCAGTTCAATGCGTGCAGCGTTCAGGACAGTCTGCGCGTTATCGGCTTCGCTGCCGTCGAGGAGAAGATCGGTCATTACTGGGTCGCAACCTCGGCGCTCGGAATTCGCAGGTCCTGGCCGATTTTCAATTCATCGGTTTTCAGGTTATTGGCACTGCGCAGCGTGGCGATGTTCATGTCATAGCGCGCCGCGAGCATGGCCAGGGTTTCGCCGGAGCGCACCACATGGTTGCGCGCCCCCTGGGCCAGCTTGCCGGTGTCACGCAGCCAGGCGATATAGGTGCCCTGCGGCGGATTCTGCTGGAAGAACTGTTTCACGCCAGAGTTGATCGAACGCGCCAAGGCTTGCTGGTGCGACGCAGAAGAGAGCTTGTTAGCTTCATTAGCGTTGGAGATGAAGCCTGTTTCCACCAGAATCGACGGAATGTCCGGCGACTTGAGCACCATGAAGCCGGCCTGCTCGACGCGGGATTTGTGCAGCGAGGTCACTCGGCCAATGTTGCTCAACACTTTCTGGCCGACGTTCAGGCTTGAAGACAGCGAGGCGGTCATGGACAAGTCCAGCAACACACCGGCAAGCATACGGTCCTTGTCATCGAGGCTTACCGCACCGGCGCCCCCGATCAGGTCGGAACGGTTTTCACTGTCCGCCAGCCAGCGCGCGGTTTCAGACGTCGCGCCGCGATCAGACAGCGCGAACACCGACGCACCAAAGGCCGCCGTGGACGGCGCGGCGTCAGCGTGAATCGACACAAACAGGTCGGCGCCCTTGGAACGGGCGATCTCGGTGCGTTTGCGCAACGGAATAAAGTAGTCGCCGGTCCTTGTCAGCTCGGCGCGGTAGCCTTTTTCAGCATTGACCTGACGCTGCAACTCCTTGGCGATCGACAGCACCACGTTCTTTTCTTTCTGCCCTGCGCCACCCGAGGCCCCCGGGTCCTCACCGCCGTGCCCGGCATCGATCACGATCACGATGTCGCGCTTGCCGTTAGGCACCGGCGTCAGTTTGATTTCAGGCTTGGCCGGGCTGACCGGAACCGCTGGCGCAGTATTGGCGGCGGTATCGGGGATAACCGGCGTCGGATTGGCGTCGGCGGCGCTGTCGAACAGGTCAACCACCAGACGGTTACCGTATTGCTGGTTCGGCGCGAGCGTGAAGCTTTTAGGGGTCACGGCCTTTTTCAGGTCGATGACCACGCGCAGATCGGTAGGCGTGCGCTGAGCAGAACGCATGCTGCTGATCGGCGTATTGGCGGTCGACACGTTCAGCGGACCACCCAAAGTGGCGCCATTGATGTCGATCACCAGACGATCAGGCGACGTCAGGGTAAATACGCTGTGCTGGACAGGCCCGGACAGGTCGAACACCAGACGCGTGTTATCCGGCGCTCGCCATAAGCGGACACTTCGTACTTGCGTAGCGGCAACCGCCTCGACAGCTAGGGCCATCAACAGCAGACCAACTACAGTAACCAGCGCGCGCATGCGCATACCTAACCCCATATCTATTTGAATTCCAAAGCCAAAGTGGCACACCAGCGCTCACCACGCGAGCCCAGCGGGCTCAATATCACGGACCGACCTTCACCGTGCGGCCCAATGGTAATGGTCAGGTCAGGCTTTGGCAAAAAGCCTGCACCACGCTGGGGCCATTCAATCAGGCAAAGTGCATCGTCATCGAAGTAATCGCGTGCGCCCATGTACTCGAGCTCTTCAGGATCGACCAGCCGATACAGGTCGAAGTGAAACACGCGTATTGCACCGATTTCGTAAGGCTCGACCAGCGTGAAAGTCGGGCTCTTGACAGCCCCGGCATGCCCGAACCCGCGAATCATGCCCCGCGAAAGGGTGGTTTTTCCGGCGCCCAGATCGCCGTCCAGAAAGATCACGCCTGCGCCCTCGGTGACCTGCGCAAGGCGTGCACCAAAACTCATCATTGCCTCTTCGCCAACCACATGCAGCGTTAAATCAGACACGGTTGCAGCTCCTCCAATAACTGACGAATGGCGGGAATAATATCGCTGGCAGCCAGCCCGCGACCGGATTCACCCACTTTCTGACCGGCGCTGGCGTGCAGCCACACGGCCAGACAGGCAGCATCGAATGGCGTCAGGTGCTGCGCCATCAGCGCGCCGATCAACCCGGCCAGCACATCGCCGAGCCCCGCAGTGGCCATCGCCGGGTGCCCATGATTGCACAGGGCCAGCCGCCCGTCGGCATCGGCAATCAGGCTGCCCGAGCCCTTGAGTACACAAACGGTATTGAATTTACGGGCCAGCGCCCGTACAGCGGCAGGGCGATCGGCCTGAATGTCCTTGATACCGACACCCAGCAAACGCGCGGCTTCGCCCGGATGCGGAGTGATGACGCTGTTTTTCGGCAGGCTCACCTGCCCGGCCGCCAGCATATTCAGCGCATCGGCGTCCCAGACCTGCGGCCGGTCGGCGTTGGCGGCAGCCGACAACAGGCTGCGCCCCCAACTGCCCTGCCCCATGCCAGGCCCGACCACCAGCACGCTGGCCGGCTCGATCAACGCCATCAACTGGTTTGCCGAGCGAATGGCCGCGCTCATGATTTCCGGCATGCGTGTCAGGGCTGCCGGAACATGCTCGGCGCGGGTCGCCAGCGTGAGCATGCCCGCACCGCTGCGCAGGGCACTTTCAGCGCAGAGCAACGCCGCACCGCCAAAGCCGTGATCGCCACCGATAACCAGCACGCGCCCGAACAGACCTTTATGGGCTGTGCGCGGACGCGGTGCCAGATAAGGAAGGTTGTGCGCATCGAGACGCTTGGCGCTGGCGGGCGTCTGCGCAACCAGTGCCGGATCGGCCTGCAAATCGTCAAAAACCAGCTCGCCGACCAGATCTGCCGCATCGCCGGTCAGCAGCCCCAGCTTGAGGCCTATGAAGGTGACGGTCAGGTCGGCGCGTACTGTCGCACCCGATTTATGCCCGGTGTCGGCGCTCAGGCCCGAGGGAATGTCCACGGCTGCAACCGGCAGCCCGCTGGCATTGATCGCGTTAATGGCCGAAAGGAAGGGCTCGCGCACCTCGCCGTTGAGCCCAGTGCCAAGCAGGGCATCCAGCACCACTCCGGCCAGCGGCTGCCCGCCCCAGGCTTGCGTGTCAATACCCGAAGCCGCGGCGTGCGCGGACGCTGCATCGCCTGTCAGCCCAGCCGGATCACTGACAGCCAGCACGTTGACCTGCCAGCCCGCCTTGTGCGCCAGCGCGGCCACCAGATAACCGTCGCCGGCATTGTTGCCACGTCCGGCCAGCACCGTCAGTTGGTTCGCCTCGGGCCAGCGCCTGCGTATCGCGCGCCACGTGGCGTGGGCTGCACGCTGCATCAATTCCAGGCCTGGCGTACCGGCGGCAATCAGCCGGGCATCAAGGTCGCGGACCTGCGCCGCACTGTACAGCGCGTCGGGTAAATGAGGTTTAGTGTCGAACATGCGTCTATAGGCTCCGATGTCTGGCAGAATTATACGCACCTTGGTCCCGGTTTCTCTCTGCGCATGTCCGCTATTACTGCTCCACTCCCCACACTTGATGATCTTGCCACCCTTACCTTGTCGATCAAGGCGTGGGGGCGTGAGCTGGGCTTTCAGGAAGTAGGGATCAGCGGGCTTGACCTGGCAGAGCACGAGCAGCACTTGCAGCGCTGGCTTGACGCAGGCTATCACGGCGAAATGGACTATATGGCCGCCCACGGCAGCAAACGTTCCCACCCGGACGAACTGGTGCCGGGAACGTTGCGCGTGGTGTCGCTGCGCATGGACTATCTGCCCGGCGACACCGAAATGGCGCAACGCCTGACCGAGCCGGAAAAAGCCTATGTGTCCCGCTACGCCTTGGGCCGCGACTATCACAAGCTGATCCGCAAGCGCCTGCAACAACTGGCCGAGCGCATCCAGCAAGCTATCGGACCCTTTGGCTTTCGAGCGTTCGTGGACAGCGCGCCGGTGCTGGAAAAAGCCATTGCCGAGCAGGCAGGGCTGGGCTGGATCGGCAAGAACACACTAGTACTCAACCGTAAGGCCGGGAGCTTTTTCTTCCTCGGCGAGCTGTTTGTCGATATCCCGCTGCCGGTGGATGCACCTCACGCGACTGAACACTGCGGGCGCTGTACCGCCTGCCTGGACATCTGCCCGACGGCGGCCTTTGTCGGGCCTTATGTGCTGGATGCGCGACGGTGCATCTCCTACCTGACCATCGAGCTTAAAACCGCAATTCCCGAAGAGCTTCGCCCGCTGATTGGTAACAGGGTGTTTGGCTGTGACGATTGCCAGATCGTCTGCCCGTGGAACCGCTTCGCCCGCCCAACCGATCAAAGCGACTTCCAGCCACGCCATAACCTGGACAACGCCGGGCTGGCCGAGCTGTTTCTGTGGGATGAAGAAAAGTTTCTCGGCAGCACCGAAGGCTCGCCACTGCGCCGGGCGGGTTATGAGCGCTGGCTACGTAACCTGGCCGTAGGACTGGGCAACGCGCCGTCCACCATCCCGGTGATCGAAGCCCTCCAAGCACGGCGCGATTACCCGTCGGAGCTGGTCAGGGAACATGTGGAATGGGCGTTGCAGCGGCATGGCGTGGCGCCGCTTTAAATTGGCAGCGCGCGTGCTGGCCTCTTCGCGAGCAAGCTCGCTCCCACAAGACTTGTGAGTAGTCCGCGTGGGCATGCAACTCTTAACCCACTGCGTCCTCTTCAGGGCTCGTCTTTATAGACGAACTTGGGCATTTCCCAGTGGAAGCGGATGGCCAGCAGGCGCAGCAACAGGCCGCCAAACAGGGTGATCAGCACGGCCTGTTCGTTGGGCAACTGCAGGTACTGGCACAGCAGAAAACACCACGCGGCCAGAAACGACACGCTGGCGTACAGCTCGCGGCGGAAGATCAGCGGGATGTCATTGCAGAAGATGTCACGCAGGATGCCACCGAATACCCCGGTAATAACGCCGCACACCGACGCGATCACCAGACCATGTCCGGCTTCCAGTGCCGTCATGCAGCCGATCAATGTGAAGGCCACCAGCCCCAGTGCGTCGAGCACCAGAAACAGCGAGCGCAGGTGGCGCATCAGCGGTGCGATAAAGATCGTCACCAACGCCGCCACGCTGGTCAGCATCAGGTATTCCGGGTGCTTGACCCAAGTCAGCGGGTAATGACCGATCAGCACGTCACGCACCGAGCCACCGCCCAGCGCAGTCACGCAGGCGATCAGCACCACGCCGAACCAGTCCATCCCGCGACGCCCGGCAGACAGCGCGCCGGTCATGGCCTCAGCGGTGATGGCGATCAGATAAAGCATCAGCAACATGGCGGCGACTCTGCGACAAGGGCGCGCAGTCTAACCAGCGGACCTGCGCACTGAAAGAGTGCAGCGAAGATTATTCACTGCACGCGCGCGTCGTGATCAAGGCTTGATGAAGTGCTCGCGATAGAAGCGCAACTCGGCGATCGACTCACGAATGTCGTCCAGCGCCAGATGTGTGCTGCCTTTCTTGAATTTCAGCTCCGGAGCCCAGCGTGCGGCCAGCTCCTTGAGGGTCGAGACGTCCAGGTTGCGGTAGTGGAAGTAGTTTTCCAGTGCCGGCATGTGGCGATACAAAAAGCGGCGGTCCTGGCAGATGCTGTTGCCGCAGATCGGCGAACTGCGCTCCGGCACCCACAGCTTGATGAACGCCAGGGTCTGCGCCTCGGCGTCGGCCATGCTGATGGTGCTTTCGCGCACGCGCTGGGTCAGGCCCGAGCCGCCGTGTTGGCGAGTGTTCCACTCATCCATTTTTGCCAGCGTTTCATCGCTCTGGTGCACGGCGATCACCGGCCCTTCGGCCAGGGTGTTCAGCTCGCTGTCCGTAATGATTGTGGCCATTTCGATGATGACATCGGTATCAGGGTCCAGACCGGTCATTTCCAGATCGATCCAGATCAGATTCTGCTTGTTCTGCATGTGTCGACTCCTCAGCGTAGGCGCGCAGTTTAGCTCACCCTGCCGTGCTAGACTCCTGCCGATCAAACGTACTGCCTAATTCATTGTTTACTTCACATCGGAACACCCATGGCCAAACGCCAACTCAATCGTCGTCAGAACTGGCGCATCGAAAAAATTCAGGGCGAACGTGCGGCCCGTGCGGCAAAGCGCGAGTCCGTCACGCTTGAAACACTGGAGGGCGGCGACCTCGGCCCCGAGCAGACAGGCCTGGTAATCGCGCACTTTGGCGTACAGGTCGAAGTCGAGGCCCAGGAAGGCGAAGACGTCGGCAAGGTATTTCGCTGCCACCTGCGCGCCAACCTGCCCGCGCTGGTCACCGGTGATCGCGTTGTCTGGCGTGCCGGCAATCAGGGCATCGGTGTGATCGTCGCGCAATTGCCGCGCACCACCGAACTGCGTCGCCCGGACTCCCGCGGCCAGCTCAAGCCTGTGGCGGCCAACGTCGATCTGATCGTGATCGTCTTTGCGCCAATGCCCGAGCCGCACGCCAACCTGATCGACCGCTATCTGGTCGCCGCCGAGCACGCCGGCATTCATCCGCTGCTGCTGCTCAACAAAGCCGACCTGATCGACGAACAGAACGCGCCGGCGCTCAATGCGCTGTTGGCGGTTTATCGCACGCTCGGTTACCCGGTGCTGGAAGTGTCCGCGCACCAGGGCGACGGCATGCAGTCGCTGCAAAGCCAGCTCGATGGCCACATCAGTGTGTTCGTCGGTCAGTCCGGTGTCGGCAAGTCCTCGCTGGTCAACAGCCTGCTACCGGAAACCGACACCCGCGTCGGCCCGCTGTCCGAAGTGTCCGGCCAGGGCACGCACACCACCACCACCGCCCGCCTGTTTCACTTTCCCCGCGGCGGCGACCTGATCGACTCACCGGGTATTCGTGAGTTCGGCCTGGGTCACGTCAGCCGGGCAGACGTCGAAGCCGGCTTCATCGAGTTCAACGACCTGATCGGCACTTGCCGTTTCCGCGACTGCAAACACGACCGCGAGCCAGGTTGTGCCCTGCTCAAGGGCCTGGAAGACGGTCGCGTGCAACAGCAGCGCATGAACAGCTATCGCTCGATCATCGCCAGCCTGCCGCAAGACAGTTACTGACACCTGAAAGCCACACAAAAACGCCGCGATGATCGCGGCGTTCTTGTGTGAGTGTGTTGCGGCTCAGTTCTGGGCCGGCTCGACCCGTAACTTGCCCTCATCGAAGATGTTCAGCTTCTGCCGGATCTCGTGTGGCTGGGCGTAGGCCTGCGGATCGACCGGCGCGGCAGTCGAAGCGCCTGGCGCAGCGGGACCACCGGCAGGCGCTGGTGCAGGCTTGACTGGCGGTGCACCACCGGAGTTCTGATCGCCTTCGATACGATGCTGAGCCTTTTTGGTCAGCACCACGATATCAATGCGGCGGTTGACCGGGTTGGTCGGGTTCTCGCGGTCATACAGCGCCGACGAGGCATAACCCACGACTCTGGCCACCTGTGAATCCGGATAAGTACCAGCGACCAGCGCACGGCGCGCAGCGTTGGCACGGTTGGCCGACAGCTCCCAGTTGCCAAAGCCGTTGTTACCAACGAATGGCGTCGCATCGGTGTGGCCACTGATGCTGATCTTGTTAGGCACGCTTCTGATCGTGTCAGCCAGCGCCAGCAGGATGTCTTCAAAATAAGGCTTCAGACGCGCACTGCCCGAGTCGAACATCGGTCGGTTGTCGGCGTCCATTATCTGGATACGCAACCCGTCCTGGGTGATCTCGAACAGAATCTGGTCCTTGAATTTCTGCAGTTGCGGGTTTTCCTCGACCTTGTTCTGCAGCTCCTGCAACAGCATCTCCAGACGCTCCTGCTCGACCGCCTCGGCCTTGGTTTCCGACGTTTCGGCCTCAATAGGCACCGTGTCTGGCGAAGGGGTGGTCTTGACCTCAGGGTTGAGCGTCTGGTTCGGCGACATTTCCGGCGAGCCGCCCAGGTCGATCACATACGGTGAGCCGCTGTCGGAGAAGCCGACCGGGTCTTTGAAGTAACCGGCCACCGCGAGCAGCTGCTCCGGCGTTGCAGAGGACATCAGCCACAGCACCAGAAAGAACGCCATCATCGCCGTCGCGAAGTCGGCAAATGCGATTTTCCAGGCACCGCCGTGATGTCCGCCACCAAAGCGCTTTACGCGCTTGATGATAATCGGCTGATTATTTTCCATGACTTAGCGACCGCGAACCGCTTGTTCCAGCTCGCTGAAGCTGGGGCGATGCAGCGGATAGAGAACCTTGCGGCCAAACTCGACGGCCAGCGAAGGCGGCATGCCGGAGGCTGAAGCCACCAGCGACGCCTTGATGCTCTCATAGACGTTCATTTCTTCTTTGGCGTCGTGCGCAAGGCTGGTGGCCAGAGGGCCGAAGAAACCGTAAGCCGCGAGAATACCGAAGAACGTACCGACCAGCGCCGCACCTACGTGCATACCGATCGCAGCCTTGTCGCCCGAACCCAGCGACGCCATTGTCACCACAATACCCAGTACCGCAGCCACGATGCCGAAGCCGGGCATACCGTCGGCGATACCGGTAATGGCGTGGGATGGATGCTCAAGATCTTCTTTCATGCTCAGCAGTTCCATGTCGAACAGGCCTTCCAGCTCGTGGGGAGCCATGTTGCCGGACGACATGATGCGCAGGTAGTCGCAGATGTACGCAGTCATGCGTTCATCTTTAAGCACACCGGGGTACTTGGCGAAGATCGGGCTGGAGGCCGCGTCTTCGATATCTCCTTCAATCGCCATCATGCCTTCACGGCGGCTCTTGTTGAGGATTTCGTAGACCAACCCCAGCACTTCGAGGTAATAGGCGTGTGTGAAGCGCGTACCGAACATCTTCAGCGACTTCTTGAACACGTGCATGAACATGTAGCCAGGGTTGGCCTGGAGGAACGCGCCCAGTGCTGCACCGCCGATGATCAAGACCTCGTAGGGCTGGAACAGCGCCATGATCTTGCCATGGGACAGTACGTATCCGCCGAGGACACTCGCGATAACGACAATGATGCCGATAATTTTAGCCATAGGAAAAAATACTTTACTGAGTCGGGTTCAGGGACAGTCCGGAAGTTCTTGAATCTCTTCTTCTCCTTATCGGCCTAACTGGGCCAGACTATAGCCGGTTCTTGTGAAAAACCATTTTCCCGGTCCGATAAAAAGGGGAAACTGGCTGTCCAACCCCGCACACTGGCAGTCTTCCAGCCCGGATAATCAGCCGCACAGGCCATAGAATGTCGACAGCACATGTAGCACATCATCTGGTTCCCAAGACGCTTGATGCCTGGGTCAAACAGCTTGACGGCATCGCGCTGCCGGTGCCGGCCGTCAATCATGCTCACGTTCGTTCAGCGTTGAACGACAGCCGCCGCTCGCTGCGTGAAATCGCCGAAATGATGCAGGAAAGCCCTGCGCTGGTGCTCAGCGTGATGCGCGAGGCCAATCATCACACTCATGGCTTGACCGAACAGGCCGAGAGCCTCGAAATCGCGATAAACCGTCTGGGGCTGGCGCGTACCGAAACGCTTCTGGGACGCCTGCCGGCCAAACCGCCCGAGGAAATCCCGGCCGCCTACCGACAGTTGATTCTGGTCAGCCAGCACGCCACGCAACAGGCCAACGGGCTGTTTGCCAGCCGCCTTGCACGGCTCTGGCAGGACATCCATATGGGCAGCCTGCTGTTTCTTTCGCCGCTGTGGCCGATGGCGCTGGCTTACCCGAAACTGCTGGAAGAACTGGAATTGCGGGTCATCCACAAGGGCCAATCCAGCCTTGCGGTGGAAAAAGAGCTGTTTGGCGTCAACCTGCTGGAACTGTGCCTGGCCCTCGCCGAGTTCTGGCGCCTGCCGATCTGGGTCACACGCGGCTACAAACTGCTGATCAATGAACGGCGCGACCTGGCCAAGGTGCTGCGTATTTCTCGCGAAAAAAACAGCCCGCTGCAACAGCAGCAACTGATGGACGCCGACCCGAATCTGCGCCGCTGGCTGAATCAGCCGGCCAACACCGTATTGCTGGGCAACGGCCTGGCACTGGCGGCGCAAAATGCCTGGAACAGCCCGCACTGTCTGCGCTGGGAGCGGCTGACCAGCCTGTACCTGCAGCAACCGCTCAGCGATGTGCAGCAGCAGGCGCACCAGAACGCCGCCAGCAGCGCACGCATTCATTCGGAAAAAGACCTCTGGCACCCGGCCGAATCGCTGATATGGCCTTGGGACGCACGGCGCGTCAGACGCGACAACGAACCGGCACCGCCGCCCTCGGCCGACGCCCTGCAACTGTGGCGCAAACATTGCGCCCAATTGCTGCAAGAACCCAGCCCGTTCATCAACGCTATGCACCTGACCACCACCGCTCGCGACGCGTTCATGTCGTGCGGCATGGAACGGGTCATGCTGCTGATGCTGGACAAGACCTCCACCGTGCTGCGCGTCAATCAGACCGCCGGCCTGCCAGCGGAAGCGGCGGCCATGCAGCTGTTCACCAAGGAAAGCACCGTACTGCAACGCCTGCTGACCCAACCGACGCAGTTGCGCATGACGCCCGCCAACATTGCGCAGTTTTCTGCGCTGCTGCCTGCGCCGCTAAAAACGCTGTTCAGTGGCCAGCACTGGCTGATTCGCTCGCTGAGCAACAACGGCAAGGTCATGTTGCTGGTGGTCGCCGATCAGGGTGGAGGGGCCTTGTCGGAAATTTCCGTTCAGGCCTTCGGAAAAACCGCGCAATGCATTGAACGGGCACTTGGCATCTTTAGTCATCGCAAAGCGTGAGGCCTGGCGTACAATTCGCGTCTTTCTTTTCATCGGAGGCTGCAAATGTCCGCATTCACTGGCTTGTCGCTGGTCATCGAACCCAACGATCTGCTTGAGCGTCTCGACGCCCCTGAACTGATTCTCGTGGATCTGACCAGCAGCGCTCGCTACGAAGCCGGGCATATTCGCGGCGCTCGCTTCGTCGACCCGAAACGTACGCAACTGGGCAAGCCACCGGCGCCCGGCCTGCTACCGGACACGGCCGACCTGGAGCAGTTGTTCGGCGAGCTGGGCCACAACCCCGATGCGGTCTACGTTGTCTACGATGACGAGGGCGGTGGCTGGGCCGGGCGTTTCATCTGGTTGCTGGATGTCATCGGCCATAGCGGCTACCACTATCTGGACGGCGGCGTGCTGGCCTGGGAAGCGCAAGCACTGCCATTGAGCACCGAGGTGCCGCCGGTTGCTGGCGGCCCGGTTGCGCTGACACTGCACGACGAACCCACCGCCACCCGTGAATACCTGCAGAGCCGCCTGGGCGCAGATGACCTGGCAATCTGGGACGCACGCGCACCTACCGAATATTCGGGCGAAAAAGTGGTCGCCGCCAAAGGTGGACACATTCCCGGCGCAGTCAACTTCGAGTGGACGGCGGGCATGGACAAAGCGCGCAACCTGCGCATTCGTCAGGACATGCCGCAGATTCTGCAAGACCTGGGCATCACGCCTGACAAGGAAGTGATCACCCATTGTCAGACTCACCACCGCTCGGGCTTCACCTATCTGGTGGCCAAGGCGCTGGGCTACCCAAGGGTCAAGGCTTACGCCGGCTCGTGGGGAGAATGGGGCAATCATCCTGATACGCCGGTTGAAGTACCCACCGTGGCCGTTGCACCCATTGAAACGGCTGAGGTCATTGAACCGGCAGCGCCTGTCCAGCCAGCCGGAACCATTGAGCCTGTTCGCGCCACTGAATGGAGTAAGGGTTCTCAAAAATTTTCAGGACATTCATCTTCAGGACACTCATCTTCAGGACCCTCAATGAAAGACCGCTTGTTTATTCTCAGTCAGCACCTGTTGCCGCACCATCTGCTGTCCCGCCTGGCCGGCTGCGTTGCCGAATGCCGCGTGCGCTGGTTCAAGAACGCGTTTACAGCGTGGTTCGCCCGCCGCTATCAAGTGGACATGTCTCAAGCGCTGGTCGAGGACCTCACCTCGTACGAACACTTCAACGCGTTCTTCACCCGCGCGCTGAAAGCCGATGCCCGCCCGATGGACACCACGCCTGGCGCGATTCTTTCGCCAGCCGACGGCGCCATCAGCCAGTTGGGCCCTATCGATCACGGCCGCATTTTCCAGGCCAAGGGCCACAGCTTCAGCGTGCTTGAGCTGCTGGGCGGTGATCCAAAGCTCTCCGCGCCGTTCATGGGCGGCGAGTTCGCGACCGTTTACCTGTCGCCGAAGGACTACCACCGCGTACACATGCCATTGGCCGGTACGCTGCGCGAAATGGTCTATGTGCCGGGCCGTATCTTCTCGGTCAACCAGACCACCGCTGAAAATGTGCCGGAGCTGTTCGCCCGTAACGAGCGCGTGGTTTGCCTGTTCGACACCGAGCGCGGGCCGATGGCCGTGGTGCTGGTGGGTGCGATGATCGTAGCGTCGGTCGAGACGGTCTGGGCCGGGCTGGTCACGCCACCCAAGCGCGAACTGAAGACCTTCAGCTACGACGAAGCCGCGCGTGCGCCGATTCATCTGGAGAAAGGCGCCGAAATGGGCCGCTTCAAACTGGGTTCTACCGCCATTGTGCTGTTCGGACCAAACCAGGTGAAATGGGCTGAACAGTTGACCGCAGGCTCCAAGGTTCAGATGGGCCAGGCGCTGGCAGCTCCAGCTCAGGCCTGATCGCGGCGACACTGACAGGGCATGAGCGCTGCATGGACAGCAACGCTCATGAAACTTGAAGCCATACATACCGGCCTAATGCCACAATTACTGCAGGGTGATGCCGATACTGTTAAAGTCGTCCAACCGGTGTTGTAGGATACTTCGCACTTTCATGGGCGTATGCTCGACAGATCGCTGATCCGCGATGAAGTCATCCCCCATTTAAAGCCACCGTCCGGGCCAGTGAGTTGTTGGAGTCAGCCTGTCACATGAGTAATTTTAGCCTTCCTCTGCTGTTGCGTGCCCACACGCCGACGCAGTCGAGCCTGACATTCTGTGAAGCAAACCCCCGCGACATCAAGCGCTGGATCTCCAGGCTGCCCAAGGCAAACCTCGGGGAAATGGCCCGTCAGCTCTATCAGGGCCTGACCGAGCTTAACCAGTTGATCACCCCTGGCGACAATCGCCTGCAACTGCTGGAACTGCTGCGGCCGGAAGTCTATTTCGTCTGCAAGCACCTTGAGCGTCACTTTCTCAATCAGGCCATCGTGCTCGACGAGCGCCCGCGCAAGGTTGCCAATCTTTGCCAGGCCCTGCAAAACCACCTGGCAACCGGTTACAAGCAGATCATCCAACAAGTAGCGTCGCGCTACACCCGAGATCAGGCCGGGCTGTTCAGCATGGCATTGCAACGCGCATTGCACGGGCTCACCGGGCCGCTGATTCGTGCCAATCAGCTGTACTGCCCTGTTCAAGACGGCCTCTGGCTCGAACTGCACCAGATTTACCAGATTGCCCGCCAGTACCAGTTGCACCATGCGCTGGTCGATGAGCCGCTGGCGCACCACACCAAAGCATTGAGCATTGAACAGACGTATGTGATCGCGTTATTGATGGGCTGCTCGCGTTGCAATCAGATGCGTCAGTTGAACATCGGCAAGCTGGCCGATGCCCTGGAAGCGTGGAGCCCGTTGGTCAAACTGCAATGGCCTGCCGAGCAAAACGGCCTGTTCGCCCTGGACCCGACGGTCGACAAGCCGCCGCTGTACCACGCGTTATTCACCGATGAGCAATCGTCCAGGCTGCTGGGCATCAATACCTTCGCGCTGGCAGAGGCGATCAACCAGTATCTGGCGCTGCCGGACGATCAACGCTCCCCTTCAACGCTGTTGATTCCGACCGGCATCAACACTGACCTGTTGCAACATCTGGCGGTCGCCTGGGGCGATGTGGCTGAACGCACCTTTCATCGCACGCCAGGCCAGGGCACGCTGAAACTGTGCATCGGCATGAGTGCGCTGCATTTCTACGTGGCGGGCCAGCGCTCGTTCAGCGATTTGCTGCAATTGAACAGCGCGAGCGGTGCTGCGAATTTCTCGCTCAAGATCGCCAATACTGATGAAGAGGATGACCCTTGGTCCTCCGCCTTCGACACACATCGCGGCAAGACTTCATCCGTGCTGCTGCCCTACGAAGAGATCGAATACCCGAAGATTGAGGGCGACAACGACTCGCTTTCCAACGGCCAGCACGCGTTTCCGACCTTCGACCTGAATATCGTCAACCACAGCCCGGGCGGCTACTGCCTGGCATGGCAGAAGGAAGTGCCACAGCAATTGCAGGCCGGCGAGCTGGTGGGCATTCAGGACGACTCAGGCCTGGGCTGGAGCGTTGCCATCGTGCGCTGGGTCCGGCAGGTACGCAGCGGCGGCACGCAAATGGGCATCGAGCTGATCGCTCCCTTCGCCCAGCCATGCGGCATGCAACTGATACGCGAACAGCAGAACAGCCAATACCTGCGCACGTTGATGCTGCCGGAAGTACGCGCGATGGAAAAACCGCCGACCGTGCTCGCACCACGTCTGCCGTTTCAGGAAGGCAGCAAGGTGATGATCAACGTCGATGGTGAAGAGCGCCGCGCCTCACTGAGCAACCGGCGCATCAGCAGCGCCAGTTACAACCAGTTCGAGTATCAGATCTACGACGCGCCGAAAGCCGCCGAGGTCGAACAGGCGAAGCCGGGGCAGGAATTCGATTCCCTGTGGGGCACGCTGTAGTCGTTGCAATACCCTGGAGATCGCAACGACTGCGACTCAGCGTTTTCCTTCGCGGTCGCGAAAGCCCAGCAGGTACAGAACCCCATCCAGCCCCAAAGTTGAAATCGCCTGTTTGGCGGACTGCTTGACCAGCGGCTTGGCACGGAACGCGACACCCAGCCCGGCAATGGCCAGCATCGGCAGGTCATTGGCACCGTCGCCGACTGCGATGGTCTGCTCCAGACTCAAGCCTTCCTTGTGCGCCAGTTCGCGCAGCAGGTCAGCCTTGCGCTGAGCATTGACGATAGGCTCGACGGCCACGCCGGTGACTTTGCCATCGACCACTTCCAGTTCGTTGGCATACACGTAATCGATGCCCAGCTTCGCTTGCAGCTGTTTGGCGAAATAAGTGAAGCCACCGGACAGGATCGCGGTCTTGTAACCCAGCCGCTTGAGCTCGGAGAACAGCGTTTCAGCGCCTTCGGTCAGCCGCAGCGAAGCACCGATTTCATCCAGCACGCCGACGTCCAGCCCCTTGAGCAACGCCAGACGCTCCTTGAAGCTCTCACTGAAATCCAGTTCGCCGCGCATTGCCCGTTCGGTGATCTCGGCAACCTGCTCGCCGACGCCTGCGGCCTTGGCCAGCTCGTCGATCACTTCGGCCTCGATCAGCGTCGAGTCCATGTCGAACACCGCCAGACGCCGGTTGCGGCGGAACAGCGAATCCTGCTGGAAGGCGATATCGACATTCAGCTCCTGGGCCACGGCGAGGAACTCGGCCTGCATGGCTTTCGGGTCGGCAGGCTCGCCGCGCACGGTGAACTCGATGCAGCCCTTGCCCTTGTCAGCCGGGGTATCGAGCGGCATGCGCCCGGACAGGCGATCGATCTGGTCGATATTCAACCCGTATTTGGCAGTGATGGCGCTGACACACTGCAATTGCTCGGCGGTGACCTTGCGGGTCAGCAGCGTCACGATGTGCCGTGCCTTGCCCTGGCCCTCGACCCAATGCTGATAGCCTTCTTCGGACACGGCCGTGAAACGCACCTGTTGGTCCAGCTTGTAGGCGGTAAACAGGATGTCCTTGAGCACGGACGAGCCCTGCACGGTATCCGGAATTTCAACCAGAATGCCGAACGACAGCGTGTCGTGGATCACCGCCTGACCGATGTCGAGAATGTTCACGCCACCCTGAGCCAGGACGCCGGTGATAGCCGCAGTGAGACCTGGACGGTCGACACCGGTGATGTTAATCAGGACAATTTCGCGCAAGGCGCACCCCCGCAGTGGAAAAAAACCGCATTCTAACCACATTCAGTGACCACCGGGCACAGGCAGCGCTTTGCCGCTACTGGGTCGCTCGTTATACTGCGCGACAACTTCACCGAAAGAGCCGTGCTCTGTGAACCGGCCCACGCCTGTTAAAACCGATAATTTCTTCCTGCTCATCTTTCGTGCCCTGCGTCATCGCCGTGTACCGATCGCTTTGCGCATTGCCAGCCATAACGTGATCCTGGTCGCTTTGGCGCTGGTGATCTACGCCGGTGTCATGGGCCTGCAGTTCAAGCAGGCCATGCACGAACAGGCGGATGCGCTGGGGCAGGCCCTGACGACCCAGACCGCCACCTCGGCTACCGAGCTGTTGGTGTCCAACGACATCCTCAGTCTCAACGTGCTGCTGGGCAATCTGGTCAAAAACCCGCTGGTAGCGCATGCCGCTATCTACAGTGTGGATAACCGCATTCTGGCGGAAGCCGGCCAGCGCCCGAAAAACGGGCTTCTGGGCGAGGCGCAGGGCCTGTATGAAATCAAGATCACGTTCCAGGACGTGATGGCGGGTCATCTGCGCATCAGCCTCGACATGTCGCAGTTCCAGCAACCGATGACCATCAGCCTGCAGAGCATGGGCATTCTGGCGGGCATCCTGCTGGCGCTGGCGCTGGCCCTGAGCCTGCGCCTCGGTCGCCATATCTCCACCCCGCTGATGCAAATGCGCATCTGGCTGCGCGATATCGACCCGTATACGCCAGCCACAGACCGTCAGGATGAAATCGGCGATCTGGCCCGGCAACTGCGCACCTCGTTCGCACCGCCAGTGCCGGAGCCAGAACCGCTGCCCGAGCCTGAATATGAAGGCGACGAAGACGAAGGCGAGGATCCCTACCTGGAGCCGGAAGAAAAGCCTGCCCCACCCACCTCTGCACGCGCCAGCGAAGCAAAACCTCGCCTGCCGGCGCCGCCCGTCCAGCGTCGCATCGTCGCAGAAGAAGATGAGGATGATGACGAAGACCCGTTCGCGGACCTGCGTGACACCTCAGGCAGCACACCCGTTGCGCGCCCTGCTGCATCGCCTGTCGCTCAACAAGAGCCGCACAACAGTGCCGTGCTGGCTGTTCAGCTGGGCGCACAGGATCAGTTACGCCGTCTGCCGCGCGCACGCTTGACCGAACTGCTGCAGCGCTATCGCGACTGTGTCGATCAGGCCGCCTCGGTGTACGAAGGCGAGCTGCACACGCTGAACGACGGCAGCACGCTGATGCTGTTCCACAGCCACGAAAGCGGTGACGACTACCTGACCAACGCCATTTGCTGCGGCGAGTTGCTGCGCGCGCTAAGCCACGCCTTGCAGATCGAAGTGGCCGACAGCGGTATTACCTTGCAACTGCAACTGGGCCTGACCCTGGGTGAGAACCTCAGCGGCCTGAGCCAGATAGACCTGTTGCTGACTGAAACGGCGCAGGACGCCTTGGCGTTGTCTCAGCACAGCCGCAACCTGCTGCTGGTCGAGCGGCGAATCAACGATGACCCGCTGATCCGCCAGCGCGCCCGCATCCGCCCCATCGCAAGCCCGGAAGGTGCCTGCTGTGTGGAGCGTCTGATGGAGCCCTACCCGTCCATGCTCGAACGCCAACTGTCGCGCATGCACGAATCCAACAAAGGCTGACAGTCGCCTCTGGCGCCCATCACATCACCATAACTATCGTGCCGACGCTCTGCGTCGGCATGTCGTTCTGAACACTGAGCGTCAGGAACGACAATCTCAACTATCGTGCTGCTGATAACCTATCGTGCGACGCTCTGCGTCCGATCTTGAGGGCGGGGGGCGTGGCGCAGATTTGTGACGCAGAGCGTCACGCACGGCATTCCTACTCTGGAACGTGATGAACGATAGGTACCCGGACTGAAACGAGAAGCGTCCGAACCCCCAACAAAAAGCCCGCATCGCTGCGGGCTTTTTTGTTTGTCCGATTCAGTCTAGAAGCGGAACACCTCAAGGTCGGTACGTATCGGCGATGCCATTGGCATGCGTGGCTTGTCAGGCTCTTTGGCCTTGGCCACCGGGGCCTTTTTTGGCTCTTCGAGCGGCTGCCAGGAAATCGGCTTGATCGCCGTGCTGACCTGATCGGCCAGGCGCTGCAAGAGCATGCCTTGCGCCTTGACCTGGTCGGCAGAGCTGCCGGCATGGACTTGCTCAAGGTGGACCAGTCGGCTGTCGCGGACATGGCCTTTGCGGTCCAGAAGACGCCATTGCGCATCCAGAACCGCAGGCTGTTTGGCACCGGAGTCCAGACGGGTGATCGACAATACGACCTGAACGTCCGGCGTGAAATTGGCAACCGCAGGCGCCATTACGACTCGCTGGCTGTCCAGTTTCCAGGCCAGTTGGCGCAGGAGCAACTGGTCGATATCCGAAGACAGGTTGCCCGCCCAGCGCCCGTCAGGCGATGCGGTCAGGGTGCCATCCGGCTGGCGTTGTAAAAGGGTTTCGCGTTGCAGATAGTCGGCCACCGAAACAGGACCCAGCAATACTGCCAGACCGCTACTCTGTTTCGGCTGACCAGGCTCACCGCTATCGAGCTGATACAGCGCGGTCGGCTGGCGCGAACTGCAACCAGCCAGACCCAGAACGCCAGTCATCAGCAAGATCAGGGGAAGGCGTAGAAAATTCATCATCCCATCCAGGTGGCCGTCCACAGACAAGCCACAGTATTAGTACTTTCAAGACCCATGCAGGCACTGAGCCACGCATGCACCCCAAGACCCCATATCATCCGTGAATATGCATCATGACTCCAGCGATTATGCATCGTACTTCATGGCAAAACGAAGAACGTTGGTGCCAGATCAATGTTTTCAGCTATTTTCCACCAATAATGCGTCGACCCGCTGGAAGCCCCTTGGCAGTTTATTGCCACGGCGACCGCGCTCTCCCTTGTAATGTTCGAGGTCTTCAGGCTTGAGCGACAGCGTTCGTTTGCCCGCCTGAAGCACAAGCGTAGCGCCCTGTGCGATCACTGCCAGATCGGTTACATATTCTTCACGACTGGCGACCCGTTCGCCCGGAATGCCGATGATCTTGTTGCCCTTGCCTTTGCCCAGTTGCGGCAAATCGCTGACTTTGAAGACCAGCAGGCGACCTTCGGTGGTCACCGCCGCCAGCCAGTTCAGCTCACGGTCAGCCACGGGGCGCGGCAGAATAACTTTCGCCCCGCCCGGCAAGCTCAACAGCGCCTTGCCGGCCTTGTTCTTGGCTTGCAGGTCTTCACCCTTGACCACAAAACCGTAACCGGCATCGGAGGCGATCACATACAGCGCGTCGTCTTCGGGCAGCAACACACATTCAAAGGTCGCGCCCGGTGGCGGTTGCAACTTGCCGGTCAACGGCTCGCCCTGCCCCCGTGCGGACGGCAGGGTGTGCGCGGCAACCGAATAGCTGCGTCCGGTCGAGTCGATGAACACCGCAAACTGGTTGGAACGGCCAATGGCCGACGTCTTGAAGCCATCTCCGGCTTTATAGGAAAGCCCGGTGGCATCGATGTCATGACCTTTGGCGCAACGCACCCAGCCTTTTTCCGACAGCACGACGGTCACCGGCTCAGTGGGCATCAATTCGTTTTCAGACAGCGCCTTGGCTTCGGCGCGGGCAACGATCGGCGAACGACGGTCATCACCATAGGTTTCAGCGTCGGCGATCAGCTCGGCGCGCACCAGCTTGCGCAGTTTGGATTCACTGCCCAGCAACGCCTGAAGCTTGGCCTGCTCTTTACGCAGGGCATCCTGCTCGCTGCGCAGCTTCATCTCTTCCAGACGTGCCAATTGGCGCAGGCGGGTGTCGAGGATGTAGTCAGCCTGAATTTCCGAGAGACCGAAACGCGCAATCAGCTCCGCCTTGGGATGTTCGGCGGTACGGATGATGTGGATCACCTCATCCAGATTCAGGTAAGCCGTGAGCAAACCGTCCAACAGGTGCAGGCGATGCTCGACCTTGTCCAGACGAAATTGCAAACGACGACGCACAGTGCCGATACGGAACGTCAGCCATTCGCTGAGCAGCGTCTTGAGGTTCTTGAGCTGCGGTTTGCCGTCCAGGCCAATGATGTTGATGTTGACCCGATAACTGGATTCAAGCTCCGTGGTCGCGAACAGATGCTGCATCAGTTCGTCCAGCTCAACCCGGTTGGAGCGCGGGATGATCACGATGCGGCAAGGGTTTTCGTGGTCCGACTCGTCACGCAAGTCGGCAACCATCGGCAGTTTCTTGGCCTGCATCTGCGCGGCGATCTGCTCCAGCACCTTGGCACCGGAAACCTGATGCGGCAGCGACGTGACGATGATATCGCCATCTTCGATGCGGTACACGGCACGCATACGCACCGAACCACGACCGGTTTCATAGATTTTCAGCAGGTCGGCACGCGGCGTGATGATCTCGGCTTCGGTCGGATAATCCGGCCCCAGAATATGCTCGCACAGCTCTGGAATCGTGGCCTTGGGCTCGTCGAGCAGATGCACGCAGGCGCTGGCAACTTCGCGCAGGTTGTGCGGCGGAACATCAGTGGCCATGCCGACGGCGATACCGGTGGTGCCGTTGAGCAGAATATTCGGCAACCGTGCAGGCAACACTGCGGGCTCGTCGAGCGTGCCGTCAAAGTTCGGCACCCAGTCCGCGGTCCCCTGACCCAGTTCGCTGAGCAACACTTCGGAGTAGCGCGACAGGCGCGCCTCGGTGTAACGCATGGCAGCGAAGGACTTGGGATCATCCGGCGCACCCCAGTTACCCTGCCCGTCTACCAGCGTGTAGCGATAGCTGAACGGCTGAGCCATCAGCACCATGGCTTCGTAGCAGGCCGAATCGCCGTGCGGATGGAACTTGCCGAGAACATCACCGACGGTACGCGCCGACTTCTTGTGCTTGGCGTCGGCCCCCAGGCCCAGCTCGCTCATCGCGTAGATGATGCGCCGCTGTACCGGTTTCAGGCCGTCGCCGATGTGCGGCAAGGCACGGTCCATGATCACGTACATGGAGTAGTTGAGGTAGGCCTGTTCGGTGAAGTCAGCCAGTGATCGGCGTTCTACGCCGTCCAGGCTGAGGTCAAGGGAGTCGCTCATGCGGGCCTCTTTATTTCGTTGACTGGCGCAGCAGCAAGTTGCCGCCGCGCTGTGTGAATTCGAGTTGTTTCAATGCGCTCATGCCCAGCAGTACCTGTTCACCTTCCAGACCAGGCGCTACCAGGGCACGCACGTTGTGCAGAACGATATCGCCCAGTTGCAGGCGGTCCAGCGTGGTTCTAAAGCCCTGGCTGTTGCCATTGGCGGTGCTGACCGTGACCGGCAGGCCGCGCTTCAAACCGAGGCTGTCGGCCATGTCACCGGGTATGGCGACGTCGGTCGCCCCGGTGTCGATCATAAATTCCACTGTCCGGCCGTTGATCTGTCCGGTACTGACAAAATGCCCCTGGCGATTACCGACCAGTTGCACTTCTATGTAGCCGTCACCGTGTTGCGAAGACACCACGGCGTTAGGGTTTTGCTGTTTGTCTTCCCAGCCGCCGAAAAAACGGGTCGCCAAAAACAGTCCCGCCGCCCAGGCCACGATCATCAAGACCTTGCCAGCGCGCTTGCCGGGTTGCGGATGATTTTCTGACTGACTCACTGACCGTCACTCCAGCCCGCTTTCGGTGCAGCAAAGCGCCAGACAATCGGGCGTTTCTCGCCATCGGCGCGGGCACCGAAGTTATTGTCGATGCCGACCCAAGCTCCGCTTTCATCCACCACCAACGCCTCGGTCAGACCGTAAGGCTGATCGTAACGACGCGACGGCACCATCGCTTCCTTGGCAAACGACCAGCAGCGTTCGATCTGCCCGGTCTCAAGGTCACGCCGGCAGATGCGATACACCGCGCGCTCCAGCGTGAACAGCTTGCCGTTGTACAGCGACAGATCGGAAAAATCCGTGGAAACCTTTTTGCTGCCCTGTTCGGGCGGCAGTTGCTCCTGACCCGACTCGGACAGCAGCACGCAGCTTTGTCCGCAGGTCCACTGATCCTGATCACGCCTGACCACCAGCAAACCGCGCTTTTCGCGTTCGGCAGCCAGCCAGATGCGGTCGCCAGCGGCGTTCACCGCGACTCCTTCGAAAATCGCGTTGAAGTGTTGCAGCATGCCTCGCGCGCGGGCCTGCTCGATCAATTCCTTGGGCAGTGGCAGCCATGAAGGCGCGCCGCTGACCGGCACCTTGAGGACGGTGCCATAGGCTTCGCTGACCAGATACCGATTGCCCGCAGCGTCACAACTGACGCCTTCGAAATCAAGATTACCGCCGCGCACTACCGAAGACAGGCCCGCCAGTGAACGCAGCTTCAACGGCAGGTAGCTATCAGGTGTCGGCGCATCGATGCGCTGTGGCTCGGCTTTCCAGGTGTTTTCCGACACATCGAGGCTGTACAGCAGGTTGTCGTCGCGGTCGGAAACCGTCCACAGCCGGCCGTTGCACAGGGCAAGCCCGGACAGATTACCGCCGACCATGCCGTCCACCGGATGCTCGGATTGCAGTTTCAGGACTTCCAGCGGCACGGCGAAAACCGGCGCAATGATGAGAGCCTGAACAGCAAAAGCCAAAGCGGCGAGCCAGGCTCGCATCAAGTCAGGACCTCAGCAAGGTTGCCCTTCGACTCAAGCCAGGACTTGCGATCACCGGCGCGCTTCTTGGCCAGCAGCATGTCCATCATTTCCGACGTCGCGGCATAGTCATCCAGCGTGAGCTGGACCAGACGCCGCGTGTTCGGGTCCATGGTGGTTTCGCGCAACTGCGGCGGGTTCATTTCACCCAGCCCTTTGAATCGGGTGACCTGCGGCTTGCCGCGTTTCTTTTCGGCTACCAGACGGTCAAGAATCCCATCACGTTCGGCTTCATCCAGCGCGTAGTAGATTTCCTTGCCCAGGTCGATCCGGTACAGCGGCGGCATGGCGACATACACATGGCCGGCATCGACCAACGGGCGGAAGTGCTGGACGAACAACGCACACAGCAGCGTGGCAATGTGCAGACCGTCCGAGTCGGCGTCGGCGAGGATACAGATCTTGCCGTAGCGCAACTGGCTGATGTCCGCTGCGCCTGGATCAACACCGATGGCGACAGCGATGTTGTGCACTTCCTGGCTGGCGAGCACTTCGCCGCCATCCACTTCCCAGGTGTTCAGAATTTTGCCGCGCAACGGCAGGATGGCCTGAAACTCCTTGTCGCGTGCCTGCTTGGCCGAACCACCGGCGGAGTCACCTTCGACCAGAAACAGCTCGGAGCGCGCTGGATCCTGCCCGGCACAATCAGCCAGTTTGCCCGGCAACGCAGGGCCTTGGGTGATGCGCTTGCGTTCGACTTTCTTGCTGGCCTTGAGACGACGCCCGGCGTTGTTGATCGCCAGATCGGCCAGCTGCAGGCCAAGCTCGGAATGGGTGTTGAGCCACAGGCTGAACGCATCCTTGACCACACCCGAGACAAACGCCGCCGCTTCACGGGACGACAAACGCTCTTTGGTCTGGCCGGAGAACTGCGGCTCCTGCATCTTCATCGACAGCACAAAAGCGATGCGCTCCCAGACGTCTTCCGGCGCAAGCTTTACGCCGCGCGGCAGCAGGTTGCGGAACTCGCAGAACTCGCGCATGGCATCCAGCAAGCCCTGGCGCAAGCCATTGACGTGGGTGCCGCCCTGCGCGGTCGGGATCAGGTTGACGTAGCTTTCCTGAACACTGTCGCCCCCCTCGGGCAACCACAGCAGCGCCCAATCGACCGCCTCCTTGTTACCGGCAAAACTGCCGCAGAACGGCTCGTCGGGCAGGCGCAGGAACTCGGTGACCGAATCCTGCAAGTAAGAGCGCAGGCCGTCCTCATAATGCCACTCGATTTTCTCGCCGCTGGACTTGTCTTCAAAACTGACCAGCAGGCCAGGGCACAGCACGGCTTTGGCCTTGAGCACGTGCTTGAGGCGGCTGACCGAAAACTTGGGCGTATCGAAATACTTCGGATCAGGCGCGAAATAAACGCTGGTGCCGGTGTTGCGCTTGCCGACTGTGCCAATGACAGCCAGCTCGGTGGCCTTGTAGCCGTCGGCGAAGGTCATTTCGTATTCGTTGCCATCACGCTTGACCCGCACCCGGACCTGAGTGGAAAGCGCGTTGACCACGGAAATCCCCACGCCGTGCAGGCCGCCGGAAAACTGGTAATTCTTGTTGGAGAATTTGCCACCCGCGTGCAGCTTGGTAAGGATCAGCTCGACGCCGGACACGCCCTCTTCCGGGTGGATGTCCACCGGCATGCCGCGACCGTCGTCGGACACTTCCAGAGAGTTGTCGGCGTGCAGGATGACCTGCACCGAGCGCGCATGACCGGCCAGGGCTTCGTCGACGCTATTGTCGATGACTTCCTGCGCCAGGTGATTGGGGCGCGAGGTGTCGGTGTACATGCCCGGACGTTTGCGAACCGGATCGAGGCCCGAGAGGACTTCGATGGCGTCTGCGTTATAAGAGCTAGCGCTGGGATTGGCCATGGGTTCTCGTTATCAATCTTTCATGAAATTTCGGGGATTCAATGTTCTTGCATTCGTGTGAACGGGCATCAACCGCTTGCATCAACCGCTTATAGCACCGACAGGTCGATCCCTTGCAGCAGGTCGGGCGCAAAACCGGCGAAGCTCAGCAGCGCAGGCAACCGCTCGGCAAACCCCTGAAAGCTGTGGTCGCCACCCGCCTGAATACGCAGGGCACAGGCGCGGTAAAACTTCTCGGCACGCCGATAATCAAGGGTTTCGTCACCGGTCTGCAACCACACCTGAAACTGCTGTGGGTCTTGCGGGGCCGGGACTTCCAGCTCGGCCAGCGCCTTAATATGGTCCTCGGTCAACTGCCACTGCTCGCCGGTGTACAGGTTTTGCTGCATGCCGAGAAACCCGTCGAACAATTGATGCGGGTTGACCGCCGGGTTGATCAGCACCGCCTTGAGGCCGTGGCGCTGCGCCAGGTGAGTCGCATAGTAGCCGCCGAGGGAGCTGCCGACCAGTAATGGCCTGCCCAACGCCCCGATAGCGGACTCGAGTTGCAGCATGGCCTGACGCGGATGGTGATGCAGTTCAGGTACTTGCAGGCGATCAGCCAGCCCCAGCGATTTCATCAGCGCAATCAGCTGACAGGCTTTTTTCGACTGGGCCGAGCTGTTCAGGCCGTGGATGTACAGCAAGGCAGGTGTGTCACTGGTCACGCTGTCGCTCCTGAGTGCAAGGCAAAGCCGTGTAGTTTACAGGGACTTACGCTACAACACCTCACTGGAAATACTTCGTCGCCTGATTCAGTAACCGGTGCCGCCGTAATCCGCTTCAAAGACCATGCCGACCACTCTGGAAACACCGGTTTCCAGCCGTCCGTCATCATGCAGTCGCAACCAGCGATAGCCAGGCGCCAACGTGTCCACCTTGAAATCCACACTGCCCGGCGCGAACTGAATGCAGGTCGAAGGCGATGCCAACAGGCGCACGCCGTTACGCACCTGGTCGAACTCCTGATGCACATGCCCCCAGAGCACGGCCTTTACCTGCACAAACTGGTCCAGCACCGCAAACAACGCATCAGCATTACGAAGACCAATGGGCGCCATCCATTCACAGCCAATGGCCACCGGATGATGATGCAGGCAAACCAGATGATGCCGGTCTGGCGCCTCGCTCAACGACCGTTCCAGCAACTGCAACTGCCCATCTGCCAGAAAACCCGGTACCGAGCCAGGCACCGCCGAATCCAGCAACGTCACCCGCCACCGGCCGATGTCTACAACCGGATCAAGCAGCCCCTCACCCTGAGCGACGTGCTCCATCTGCGGCAATTCATCATGATTGCCGGCAAACCAGCGCGCTGGCGCATCGATCCGCCCGCTTATCCGACGAAACGCTTCGTAAGACTCGACGCTGCCATCCTGCGAGATATCGCCGCTGGCGACCACAAGATCGATGTGCGGCTGCTCGGCCAGCACCTGATCAACGACTTTTTCCAGACTGTCGCGGGTGCTCATACCCAGCAATGCCCCGTCCGCCTCGGCAAACAGGTGGCTATCGGATATCTGCACCAGCAAAACTGACGATGAAAGGGCTGCGCTTGGCAAGGCCGTCTCCCAGAGAGGATTCAGCGCGATTATGTGATGCGGCAACGGGCGGGTAAACCGGGAATGTGGGTGCGGGTGATGATTGGTTCACATTTGTTGATTGGGTCGGACCTTGAGCACCCGGTAAACCAAAAGCCCTGCGCAGAGCATGCCTGCCAACCCGGCGATCAGGAAATAACCTGGAATGTGCTCATAGGGCATCTCGGGCCAGACATACCCTGCGAGCACGAGCGCCAATAACACGCCCAGAACCATTCCTGCCAACCCTGCCAAATGAACGGCCCACGGCATAAGCCTCAGAGAAAAAACACCAATGACCGCACCCACAATGGATGCATACAGGGAGTGCTCCCAACGCAGAGCACCGTCCAGCAAGGTCATCAGCCCGAAGTAGAGGAAAATACCGAAAATGACGCCAGCGAAACAGGCTATCAATGTTTGAAAAAAATCCAGATACCTCTCCAAAACGCTCATTCGTTCTACCTGCAGATGAAATCATAGCGAATGTAAACCATAGAATTTCAAATTCAAGAACGCGCGACCCGCTTTAAAGTCTATTCAGAAACAACCTACAAGCCCCCAGCACAAAGACTGACAGATATTACTGCTTAAGACAGCTGCTCTTTTAGCATCTTAAAATCTACCGACCGTGCACCGAGCACACCCGGAATGGAAATGATCTTCAGGTCAAACTGGTAATCCGACACCTTATTAAACTCGAGTTCCCCTATGGGAAAAAGCTCACTGTAGATCGTACTGAGAAGTGTTTTTTTGCTTGCATCATAACGTACATAAACAGCACCATGAAGAACAGGTATATCACCGGCATCAAAGATGATTATATCCGTCACATAATCCCTCCCATCGATGGGAATCAGTCCAACGATTTCATAGCCTGAGCCTGATTCTATTTCTTTAGGATTCGTAATGGTAAAAGTCCTGACAAATGCATGATATTTCCTGTCATCACCGGCCTGACCTACAAGCCTTATCGCAAACAACGCTGAGTCTTTAGGGGCGACCAGGATCGTAGACACACCGCCCACACTTTGAATATCAGGCTGAGAAACATCAAAATCATAATACTGATCGAAACCGTCCCCGTAGTGCCTCCATGCATAAACTTTGGAACGGGGCTTTATGTCCACCGAACGAAACCTGTCATTCAGCGCTGGCGGAAGGTTATTTTGAATAACCGATTCTTCATACGCATAGCCTTCGCCTGAATAATTGACGTCCATGTAAAATATGGCACCGTGTTCTAGACTCATGATCATATTCCCTTATGTTCTATGGGCACACATTGGCCTGTGTACCTATGAGATTAGGCAGCTTCCGACACTTTGCAAGCTGAACGGACCAACGACACGCTGCTCATAAAAACCTGACGAACCAGACGACAATCCCTCATGAGGTCATACGAGGCAACCCGATCAAATGCACACAACGCCTCAGCATGAGCAACACAATACCGATGAACCTGCCAATGATAGATATAAAAGGAACGCCCCCAGCGCACCTTGCCAACGGTCAGAGACATGACGCCAGCGTAAAGAAGGCCGAGTTATTGCTTACACAACGTAACCCACACCTCATCCAGGTCATCCTCCAGCACAAGCCTTGCTTCGAAACACGAGTCAGGAAACTGTCGATTCAGCTTTGTATTCCAACAGTCTCGAATTAACGCACCAAGCTCGGCGGCTTCGTCATAACCGACATCACCGAGCAAACTGGTAATCTCGATCATATTCAACCAGACAGGAATCTCTAATGGTGCAAGACCTTGCGCTACCGTTTGATCGTAGCGATCCTGCGTGAAATTCTCTTCAATGAAATAGCCTTCATTCAGAAAGAAAATAGTCGGATTAAACAAACCAAAAAGAATGCACTTAAAATCGTCATGAATATTCTCGCTATCGAGCACCATATATAAGTACTTAAATCTGGATACCTTCCCGTCATTCAGAGAAGCGTACTCCGCATAACTGATATTCTTTTTTGAGTCACTCATTAGCATGGCCTTCTGCGTGAACACGCGCAATCTTGAGATCACGCCCCAGCTTTTCCAGCACTTCGCCAAGCCGCTTGAGCGTTGGAGTTAAACGTGTGCTGGCAGCGGTGACCCGTGCTGCCAGCCCCACTCCACCGGTCAAGTAGACTAGCAGCGCGGCGAGCACGATCTCGAAAACCATTCCTCCGGTAAAGTGCAGAATGGATTCGTGATTTTGAATCTTGACGTACTCTCTGGCGAAATGCCCCAGAGCAAGCTGGCTTTCATTGTCCTGAAAGACATAACTCGCGACTTCGTAGGCATGCGCCATCTTTTCGCGGCTGATCGTAGCGGGATCAAAACCCAGCGCTTCTGCCAGCTCACGGTGCTGAGCAGCGGAATATTGTTCGATAAAGGAATCGAGCCAACTGCCACCCGGCAATACTTCTGCGCTCCATGCCGACACAGCAGCATTGGAGAGCGCATCAAACGGATTGATCAGGTCTGAAAATTCTGCAACTGACTTGACGAGCCCCCATGCGCCATAAAGGAACCCTTTGCCCAACGCTGCCCCGTGAAATGTGCCCATATGGCATTGGGGGCAGAGATGTCCTGTGAGCACAAGCGTCGACTTACGACAATGGCAAGCGGACATTCAGCGATTCATTACGGAGTGACTTTAAAAATGTTCAGCGTACTCCGCTTCAGGGGAATCAGCACCTGACAAAAATGACAGGTCACAGGCGCCATTTCTGGGAGTAGCTTGACCGAGTCAGTGTTCGTGCAGTGGCGATGATCATACCTACGAACCTTATATAAATTTAGCATGAATAAAGGGCGGGTAGCGCTACTATGGATATTTCAAAAAAAGAAACCGAAGACACCCAATTACTGATCGCTGACATCAATGCACGGCGTGAAGTGGAAATCAAAAAATATCTCGATGCCGAATACGCTACTTATTTCGAGACACACGAACTCGACGAAAAGACTCGGGCCTCCTCGCTGGGCTTACAGCTCCAATATGGCAAGAGTGACTCTGTGTCCGGTATCGTCAAACAAATTGATTTCAAGACTGACAAACTGATCATCATCGAGAAGCCTGGCGACACCGAAGTCTCGGTTTCGATGATCAACGTCTACGCAATCAACGATCGGGAATTTTCCAGACGCGCATTAAAAGCCGATTACGGCAAACTGGCGGCGAGTGTCTTTGATCCGAAAACCGGTATTTATCAGGAAATCAAAGCGCCTCCGGCAACCGACGCTGCTCCAAAAACCGGCACTGATGCACAGCCTTTTAACACCCCGCCCAAGCCAGTCAACACACTCACGAACCAGCCCAACGACACGCTGCCGGATATGACAGGCTTTGACCCGGACGGCGCAAGTGCGGCTGCTCACGGGTGGACAAGCCCCAGCTTGATACGCGCAGATCGTGATCTTGATATCGGCGAAAAACTTTTCGCCTGGCTGGTTCGCCTTGTAGACGGCTCATTGGTGGAGACCATCGAGTTTATAGCGACCGCTGCAAACAAAGGCAAGGCGACATGGCCCATTGCGTTTGCACATGAGATCAACAAGAAAGGCAGTAAACTGAAGGCTGGTCATATGGACACTTCTGGAGTTTTTTCAACGTCCGATGGCCAACCGCGACTTTGGCATTACAGTAACGCTTACCGTGCATTCACCACGGCCGCCGTGAAAAACAACTGGGTCGAAGGGCTCGCACTGCCTGACCACCCCCTTCAGGCAGATACCCAGCTAAGGCTAGAGGTCAGAGACATCAGTACTCAGGCGCTGCACGAACACTTCATCTTTACGCCTGATCCAAAGCGGTTGAACACGGTTGACTGGCAGATGGATTTGATGAGCCAATTCAATCGTGATTGCCGCTTTACCAAAACAGGTACACAGAATGCCGACGGTAAAATTTCCGCCGCGGCATCGGGTAACGCACTGTGGATACCGCAGGTATCGGACATTGCGGTCACACTGACGCCAACCATCTGGACCACCCGCCTGGAAGTAACGCCTTCACGCGATCTGAACGACGGTGAGGAGTTACGCACCCAAGTCTGGGATGAGTATTCCAATACCTTGATCGCTGAGCACATCTACAAACCTACTGATGAAAAAGAGCGCAAGAAGTCACAATGGCTGATGACATGGGCCTCTTCGCTTAAAGCTTCACCAGTGGATATTTATGTACGGATTGGAGAAGCAAAGGTCAAGGCATCGACCTTGTCAGATCCCGCCGCAACGTACGGAGTCGTCTGGCAAGTGGAGGGGACATTGCAGGTCAGGATGTCAGCACCCGGTTTTACGGGGCTGGTTTGTGTTTCGCCCCCTGCAGCCGTGGCTGCATCCGTGGATGAATATGAATATGAAGATGAAGATGAAGATGAAGATGAAGATGAAGATGAAGATGCAACCAGCCAAAAGAATCTTACAATATTCTTAATCGAAAAATATAAATCAAGAATTTTTGTAGCGTACATGCTTGCCGCCTCCATTACAGACGCCGATCTCTATTCTTATTCGAAAGTCCTTGACCGGGAAACCATAGAGTACGTAGAACAAAAACTCAAAAACACGGAATGGGTTTTTAGCTTTTTCGACCGTAATAACAACCCAGCCTATGCTAAAGCGCGAAGCTTTCCTGTCGCGTTATTCGAGGCCTGCAAAAGCGACAAAAACCCCACGCTAAGCAGCCTGCTCGACGATGAAAAGCTCCTTGCCATTTCAAAAAAATATGAGGAAACGTTCATTGATGTAAATCCTATAAAACAACTTTTCTCCTTGTATCCTCAAGGCATCCATTACCGACCCACGATACACTTTAATAGTCCTAACACACGCCGATACCCAACACGCGTTAGCCACACCCTTTTACCAAATAACTGCCTGGCAATCTACGCAAAAAAAGCGAGTTCAACTCAATTATTCAAACTGACTGACGAAGCCAAAAAAATTGGAATCAGTATTATCGACTGCTGTAACTTCAAGAACCTATCAAGCGCGCCTGATACAGACAGGTTTATCACCAGAAAAACAAACAGACATGAGGCACTTGCAAGTAATCAAGCAGCTTGTTTTCTGTATCTGGATATACCTCAAAGCATTGAGGATCTGACAGTTGCTCATGTGCTGAGACTGGACCAAAAGGGCAACACCATTGACTCACAGGCGGTACGTTTACCCGCAAAAGAAATTGAAGACAGCTCAGCGCCAACAAGTCCATTGTGTGAAGATTATGGTTCGACTTTTCGCTCGGAAGTGTTTGATGTGAGCGGCGAGGTTGACAACGGTGTTGACCCTCGCACCGGATTGTTTCATGCTCATTACCCCATCGCAAACCTGACTGGATTGAATGGTCAAGGCCCGGATATTGATCTTACCTTGCACTATTCCGCATTACGTGGCAACGAAGCGGGCCTGGGGGATGGCTGGGCCTTTCGCTTTTCCAGTCTGGAAATTCGAGATAGACGCCTGACGCTGGCGACAGGCCAGACGTGTGAGCTGACCGACCAGGAATGGGCAGATCTGGCGAAAGGTAAAACCCTGTCCAAACCTGGCTATTGGCTCAGCAGCAATGCCGATTACACCACGTTCAAGTTGGACCATCTCAACGGCAAGCGAGAAGTCCTGACTGCCCCGCAAGGCGATCAGATGGAGCCGAACGATACCTTCCGTAAAAAATGATCATCCTTTTAAAAGCCATCTACGCAGTATCCATGCCTGACGCCAACCTGATCAAACTGTATCAGGATGCCAACACTGGCGAAGCCATTCTCGCCGGGTTTCTACCTCAGCTTTACATGGGAGCCGGTATTGTCGACTGGAGTGCATCCGTTACTGAGTGGAAGAAAGACAAAGCAGGTCTCTTGAAAAAAATTGCTTACTGGGAGAGAGCGTTTGGTCAGTTGCTTCCGTCGGAAGTGACATCACCGCAAGGAGGAACTCTGTCTATTGAATGGAGCCGTAACCAAGGCCAATTTCTCCTTAAAAAAATATCAAGCGACGGTAACGTCATCCTCTCTTCAACCTACAGCGCGCCCTCATCAGACACCAGTACAGTTGAGATCAGCGTGTGGCCAAAAACGGATGAGGCTTACACGGTCAGACTTGAACTTTCCTCGTACGCGTTAACAGGTTTGACACGAATAGAAAAAAACCTAAAGGTCTCACAAAAACTAAAATACGGTTACTGTGCGGACCCCACGCTGGACCGGGTGCTCAATAGAATCGAAGAGGAGGATGGCTCGATTGAGCTTGTCACATACCGTGAAGGGGGCATGCCATTTCCATACTATCGACAGCCACCTCTTCCATGCGTAACATTGCACAGCTTATTTCCCGGCGCTTGCCAGAGCAATATCACTGATCACTATTTTTATTCAGGAACCAATTATTTAGGCTTTAGCGAGCCTCCTGATGCTCACCAAAACCGCCTATATTATGAACGGCTTGAACTTCGCGAGTTAGTCGACGATGAAGGCTATTATGTTCAGATTCTGCGTCAGAACCCGGACCATATTGTCTCTACACGGCACGCGTTCAATAAAAATCATCTTCAAGTCAGAGAAGATCTCCAGGTCCAGTTTCAGGCCGAGAAGGTCATCAGTTGGGAGTTCGCCAATGCAAGTCCGGGTGAGAAGGTATTCGGGTTGCCCACTAAAATTACGACCGACTATACCGACCTCAGCCACCCGAACACAGAAAGAACCACTACCGTCCAGACACTGGCCTACAACAACATCGGCCAACTCACCAAGAGTATCGCTGTCGACGGGGTTGTCACTGAATGGTTGTATTACCCCGACACTGGCGGGCAAGGGCTGGACATATCGCTGATCGCCGAAAAACCGCTATCGAAAGACTTGGTGACCCTGACCTGCCCGAAAGTATCCGAAGGCTATATGCCTCCGGTGAAAGTAGAGTACGTCCATGATCCGGCCTATCCGAAAAGTCAGCAAATCACAGCCTATGCTTACCAGGCCAGGGAAAACCCGGTCAATCAACGCTCAGTCCTCGTGCCCTCAACAGTCGTTGTTTTGACCGGGGTTACGCTCGACACTACAACCATGCTGCCCTCATTAATGGAGGGTCGCAAAAACGCATTGATTGAACAGCGGGTTATCAGCCGCTCGATTCCCGACGTCGCGACCGAAAATACAACTGCCTGGAAAGAATCCGTTGTACAGAACTCCTGGCTGGGTATGCAACGGAATACGCTGACCACAAGCATGCTCTATGACGACAATCCATCTGTTGGGCGCACCGTTCGCGCCGAGGCACAGGGGAAGATTATATCCAGTCGGATTTTCTCTCGATTGAGCGGGCGACCGCTGTCAGAAACCAGAGACGGCCTCGAATTCCGATATGTTCACGATAGTTTGGGGCGACTGGTGAGACAGGAACGGGGTACCACCGAAGCGGGTGCATGGAAAGCAGACGCGGTCGAAACGACTGACTACAGTATTACCGCCGAGGGATTACAAGTCACTGTCACCGAAGCTGAGCAACAGGTACGCACGCTTTATGACGGTTTGCAGCGCCCTGTCTGGGTGGCCATAAAGCGGACGATATTGCCTGATTCGGCGTTCTGTGTGATCTCGCGCATCGAATATGACGGTCCCGATGCCACCAATCAGACACTATACGATTACTTGCCCGGCGGGTTACGCCGCACTAAAGATGCCAGACCTGAGGCGGCTGTGGACGCCTCAAAACTGGCCTGGATGGCCGATTACACGCGGGAAGATGCAGGAATCCTTATAAATGAGCAAGTTATCGGCGCTGACAGCGGCGCCCAACTCATAAGGCAGCTTTCCGGACGGAATTTAGATAAGAGCCACACCGCGCTACTCGAAACACTCCGGCCATCTACTGCCAGGGACGCATCAACCGACCGGACTATCGAGCGCACGTTCGACGATGAAAGGCGATTGATAAAAATCCGTACCAGCAACACCAGTGAACATTGCATCGAATATGACGAGTTGGAGCGTGCAGTAGCTATCATCGCTCCCGACGGCACTCGCACAGAACGTAAGTACCACCAACTCAGCGACTACATCACACAACTCAACGTCGGATCCACTGTGCTTGGCACGCAAAAAATGACCGCCGCCGCCAGGCAGACTACCGTAGGAGAGTTAACGTATGAATTCCCGGGCGGGTCCGCCAGCACAGTCGTCAGGCCGGATAAGACCCTGCTCGAATCAGCCGTCTCAGCAGATGGACACACAGCAACTCTTTCGATCAACAAGAAAGTTCATACACAACGGGTAATCTCTCAACCCAACGTACTGACTGTCACTGTGGACCCTGTATCGGTACCCAGCGCCGAGGCGTGGTCCAGCCTTACAAGTTCACCGCAAAGTCTGGGGTTAACGAGTATTACCCAAACATCGCCCCGAGGAAGTCGGCAGGCCGAAATGACCCGATCACTGAAGGGCAGGCTCTTGACGAACACGGCAGTAGATGGTCGCCAGATGCGGGTATTTCGCGACTACCTGGACCGTGTAGTTCGTGTGATTCTTGGTGAATTGCACTATCACTATCTCTGGTCCGCGTTTGGTGAGCCGCTACAACGCACGGTGGTCAATCAGGCAAGCGGTGAACGCCTTGACGTTCGCTTTACGTGGGACGCGTTCGGCCAAGAGATAGCACGCGAATATACACTCAACAACAAACCGTTATTGGCCTTGACGAACAGTTACCTGGCCAATGGCCAAGTGAGCAGTAAAACCCTGACGCGTGAAGGAGTGCTCCAACGCACGGAAGGCTTCTCCTACGATGCCCGGGATCGACTGAACAGCTACGAATGCACGACTGACGTTGCAGACTGGCCTCAGGATCAGGCTGGAAAGAGCCTTTCGAAGCAGAGCTATGGTTATGACGAATTACACAACCTGAGCGAATGCTCTTCGACCTACGCCGATGGCAGCACCTGTATTCAAACATACACGTATGACACCGTTAAAAATCCGACTCGAAGACTGTCTGTAAAAACCGAATTGAGGTCAGGCTCCCAAACAACATCGACACAGACGGCTACGCTCGCTTACGACGCCAACGGCAATCAAACCACTGACGAATCAGGACGCACGCTGGCCTATACGCCACTGGGGCAATTGGCGAGCGTTAAAGACAACGACGGCAAACTGTTGACTCGCTATAGTTATGATGCATTTGGCCGTCTTATATCTCAATACATCGGCGCCACAAAGCACACCTGTGAGCTGCTGTATGACGGCACGCAACTGACGGGAGAAGCATGGTTCGACGATGCGAACAGGGAATTCAAACGTATCCTGTTCAGCGAGGATATGGTACAGCAAACCTGTATTGGCGAAACCGTGCGGTCAGACTTCGTCCTCACCGACCCCGGCAGCGGTGTCGTTGGATTTAGCGCGCATGATGGAACGGCTGGAGTAAAACTGCACCCACTTGGCTATACCCCTTATGGCGAGAGCACCAACCTCGATAGCGGATGTCGGCTGGGCTTCAATAGCGAGCGTATCGACCCAGTATTGGGCTGGTATCACTTGGGCAACGGCTACAGGACGTATAGTCCGGCACAGCGACATTGGTTGCAACCCGACAGCTGGAGCCCCTTTGGAGCAGGCGGCATCAACAATACCGCCTACTGCGCAGGCGACCCGGTCAACCTGTTCGACCCCAGCGGGCATGTAATGATCAGCCGCTGGGGCGCCAGTAATATGATCAGTGACTTGACGAAGGCATTACAGGAAACCAGTCCTCAACCACTGGGCCATTTCTGGAGAGGCCTTGCGGTCAACGCAAGCGTCGCCGTCGCGGGCGTCCTGATGGTCCCCCTCACAGGAGGGTCTTCTTTGGGATTTGCTGCTGGCGTCCTCGCGACAACATTGGCTGTTGCTTCCGCAGGTCTTGATATAGCCAGTTACGTACTGGAAGACGTCAACCCCGAATTGGCCCGAAAACTGGGAACCGCCGCTACCGCTCTGGGTTTTATATCGAATGCCCCCTTTAGAGCGGGATTAAGATTGGGCGGTCGGCTGCTACGCTGGACGTCAAGCAGGACCGGCAGACTTATCTCGAGGGTTGAGTCCATATTTACAAAGGGACCAAAGCTAAAGCTCCTTACCGGAACGATAAAGGTACTCAAGCCAGGGATGTCGTCTTATGGAGCAAGCAACGTTACCCGCTGGGCACCAGGCAAGCTTGATAAGTTTGAAAAACTGGAAAATGCGCTCTTCATGACAGTAGACAAGCAAGGAAAACGCGTTACGTTTATGGCTCACGGTGTGAAGCCTGACGACGTCGGGGACGCAGCAATGATGGCGATTGAGGAATACAGCGGAAGCGGGCCTTACAGTGGAAAATCATTTTCAGCCTATTCGTTTTTTGATTTCCTGAAATCAAAAAAAGTAGACCTCAATAAATATGAGAAAGTACGGCTGATAATGTGTCACTCAGCAGACGGGGGGGAAAAATCATTCGCCGCCACATTTTCAAAGCTCACAAATAAACCGGTAAAGGGCTATGAGGGAGTGGTTGACACGCGTTTTGGCATGGAAGACTCAATGGACGCTTTCCGAGGGGTAAGAGGCCCAGACCAAATCAAGGCAGTTCAAGAGCAACTGAAATCAACTCCACAAGAAACGATAAAAAAAGTGATTAGTAATGAACCGGGCTTCTCTAAGGAAGGTCTGAAGTAGGCATCGATTTTTGACGCTCTCATGGCCTGAGGTTCAAAAAAAGCTCGCCCGATCAGATAATTAGACGTTTTCCGCTCTTAACTCATCGATTTTCCTTCAAACAGCACCTTTCCAAGGCGTTTTTCCGCATTACAGGCGCACCTCTCCCATCGCCAGCAGCCGTTTTCGCACCATCCAAAGGTTCGACAAGGCAAACAGAGTAGCCTGTTGCGCGGTGTTTTTAGCCAGCCCGCGAAACCGGACTTTCGTATAACCAAACTGGCGCTTGATCACGCGAAACGGATGTTCAACCTTCGCCCGTAACTGGGCTTTCGTGAACTCGATTTTGCGATAGACCCGTGCGATCAAACTTTTCTCGCCATGCTTTTTATAACGGCTTGGGCGGGCCGCAATTGACCAGATCATCTGACGATCCTGATGCTCCGCACGCTTGTCCACGCCGGTGTAGCCCGCATCACCGCTGACATAGGTTTCCTCACCATGTAGCAATTGATCAACCTGAGTCACGTCCGCCACATTCGCCGCAGTACCCACCAGGCTATGGACTAAACCCGACTCGGCATCGACGCCGATATGCGCTTTCATGCCGAAGAAATACTGGTTTCCTTTCTTCGTCTGATGCATTTCGGGATCGCGTTTGCCGTCCTTGTTCTTGGTCGAGCTCGGCGCATGAATGATCGTCGCATCGACCACCGTACCTTGGCGCAGCATCAAACCTCGATCACCCAGATAGCCATTGATGACCTGCAAAATCCCGCCTGCCAACTCATGCTTTTCCAACAGACGCCGGAAGTTGAGAATCGTGGTTTCATCGGCGATTCGATCCAGACTCAACCCTGCGAACTGGCGCAGGATCGTTGTCTCGTAAAGTGCTTCCTCCATCGCCGGATCGCTGTAACCAAACCAGTTCTGCATCAGGTGAATACGCAGCATCGCCATCAGCGGATAAGCCGGACGGCCACCTTCGCCCTTTGGATAATGTGGTTCGATAAGGGCAATCAAGCCTTTCCAGGGCACAACCTGATCCATCTCGATGAGAAAGCGCTCGCGGCGGGTATGCTTACGTTTACCCGCGTACTCGGCATCGGCGAAGGTCATCTGTTTCATCAGGGAAGCTCGGTGAAAGGTGTTGGGGTATTTTGCCAAATCAGGAAACCTTTTTCAGAGTTTCCCTAAGGAAGCACCAGCCGGGTACAACTATCTACCTAGACGATTCTTAAACGGAGTCAGTGTAACCAAAACACGGACAGGTGCATCTGCAGCTGAGGATCAATTCGCCCACGGAGCAAGTGCGGGCACAAGTTCAGGCAATAGGCAACCCTATAATATATTTGAATCGGACGATGAATTTGACCTGACATAAACGTTTACGAGGCGTCAGAAATAAGAGAGTGCGGTTAGCACGCATGCTACCGCACTGCTTCAAACTCATGCCCACACGCCAGGCAATGGCTCAGCCATTCACCCAGAAACAGATTGAGCTGAACTTTTTCGTCCGGCTGGTGCATGTCAGCATTAGGGTATGGGTAGATGCCGCGAAAGCGCCGCGCATGTTCGGCACCGATGACTTCGGCCATGCGCGCATCGTGATAAACCTGCACTTCAAGCACCGGCACCGGCAGCCAGGGCAAGCTGTGTTCCTGGCGGACTTGCAGGGTGGTGGTGTACGGGCAGTCGAGCAGCACTTCGACGGCCAGCACGCCCAGCATCTGATCACCCTGGGTAACGGCGACGCGGCGCGAACGTTGTTCGTTACGCATGTCGGGCAACAGGCGCATCAGGCGCGCGTAGTTGGCCTCGCACGCAGCCTGCAGTCCTGCAAGATCGACACGGTAGCGCTCGCGCAATAGATTCACGACCATAACCCCCTTATCTCTGCACGATTCAGCGCCAGCCATTGCAAGGCGATGATCGTCGATGCGTTCTTGATCAGTCCGTTCTTCATGGCGTCCATTGCGTCATCGAACGACCAGACGGTGACACGGATGTCTTCGCCTTCGGACTCAAGCCCGTGAATGCCGCCTGCGCCTTCACTGTCGCACTGCCCCAAGTACAAGTGAACAAACTCGTTACTGCCACCCGGGGACGGAAAATATTTTGTGATGGGCCAAAGCGAACTGAACACCAGCCCAGCTTCCTCTTCCGCTTCTCGGTGAGCAACTTCTTCCGGCTGCTCATCCTTGTCGATCAGCCCGGCAACCAGTTCGATCAACCACGGGTTGCTGGTCTTTTCCATCGCGCCCACACGAAACTGCTCGATGAGCACCACATTATCGTGTTTGGCATCGTAAGGCAGCACGCAAACCGCGTCGTGACGAACGAACAATTCACGACTGATCTGCTTGCTCATGCTGCCGTCGAACAGCTCATGGCGCACATGCAGCTTGTCCAGTTTATAGAAGCCCTTGAAGCAGTTTTCACGGCTGATGGTTTCAAAAGCAGTGGGTACGGTGCGTGTGGTCTGGGTCATGGAATTCTCGCTTGCCGCCATTTTGAACATCGGCCCATCCTAACGCGCATCGGCAGTCGGATGCAGCCCCCTTGAACATGCAGGGTAGACGGCCGGGGCCGAAAACAATTCTAATCTGCCATCTAGCGAACCGAACACGTTGTTTACAGTCCAACCAGCCTGCACACGCACAACGCAACCGCCTTTATTGACACTGCCAAGGATCAACATGTCGTTATTGAGGATCACTTCACTGGCTTGCCTGGCCCTGTTGCTCGGCGCCTGCCAAAGCCTCTTCACGCCCAACATGCGCACACCGCTGCAAGTCCAGCGCGATGCGTCCGAGCTGATCAAGCCGGGCTGCACCACGGCGGATTGCCCGCTGGTGAACATCGACACGGTGCACTTTGCCGATGAGCCGCGACTGGACGCTATCGTTCAGAAGACGCTGCTGCAATTGACTGTTGCCGACACCAGCGCATCGCCGCCTGCGTCCATCAAAGCCTATCAGGAGCAGTTTCTGAGCCAGGCCCAGGGGCGCAACAGCAGTTATCTGCAGGCCAAGGTACGCGAACAGCATGACGGTATCGTGGTTGTCGAACTCTCCAGCTACCTGGATAACGGTGGCGCTCACGGCAACCCTGGCCGGGCGTTCATCAACTATTCGCGCCCGCAACAGAAGGTTCTGACCCTGGCAGACATGATCGTGCCGGGCAAGGAAAGCGAGTTCTGGCAAAAGGCGCAACTGGCCCACCAGAGCTGGCTGGTGTCAGGCAAGCTGAATGAAGACAGCGAGTTCATGAAGACCTGGCCGTTCAAGCGTACGCCACACATTGCGCTGACCTACGGCGCGGTCATCCTCAAGTATTCGGTGGACACCATCGCGCCGTACTCGATGGGCCATATCGAGCTGAAGGTTCCTTATCCTCAGCTCAATGGCATCCTCAAGCCGGAACTGTTCCCCGGCCGCGGCTGATTGCGCTGCCGATCAACAGTTGCAACACGCCAGCGACGATGAGCGCTGGCAGTGTTGCGCCAATCTGCGGATAAAGATTGGCCAGCAAGTGGTAGGTGCTGATGCCGCCAAGCCATGCCAGCAGACTCATCCAGCGCAAACCGCCCTGCGCAATCTGACCACTGCGACGCCGCAGAATGAAATGGTCGACCAGCACCACGCCGAATAGCGGCGCAAACACCGAGCCGATGAGCAACAGGAAGTTCTGGTATTGGGCCAACGGTGCCAGGCAGGCGATCAAAGTGCAGATCACGCCAATCACCAACGCCAGATGCTCAACGTTGAGGCGTGTCAGCAGCGCACTGGATACCGCCGCCGAGTGAATGTCGGCGAATGCGTTTTCGGTTTCATCCAGCAGAATCAACAGCAAGGGGATCCCCAGCCCCGCGCCCGCCAGTGCCAGCAGCAACGCATTGATCTCGCCACTCGGCGCGAACGCCAGCGTGTAGGCAACGCCCAGGCTCATCAGCCAGGCATTACCGATGAAAAAGCCCACAGCAGTGCCGCCAAAGACACTTTTCGCGCGTCGGCCGAAGCGCGAGTAATCGGCAATCAGCGGCAGCCAGGAAAGCGGCATGGCGATGGCAATGTCGAAACCCGAGGCAAACTGCATGGTTCCATCGCCGGAGGTCGACCACAAGGTTGCGAGATCGGCCTTGGCAAGCAGGTTCCAGGTCAGCCACGAGCAGGCGGCCAGCAGAATCCATAGCCCCCATTGACGCAGAAACCGGCGCACGAAGGTCAACGGCCCGCTGATAGCCAACAGCGTCGCCAGCGCGCCGAACAACAGTGTCCACAGCACCGGGTTAGCCCAGAGGCTTTCGTTTGCAAAAGCACGAGCGCCCAACAGACTGGCGGCATCGCGCATGACGATGATCTCGAACGAGCCCCAGCCGATCAGTTGCAGCAGGTTCAACACCGCCGGCAGCGACGCGCCTTTGCTGCCCAGGCTGAGCTTGAGCGCGGCCATGGATGACAAACCGGTGTCACTGCCGATCACGGCCACGCTGGCGAGCAGCAGAACCCCGACCAGCGTGCCCAGAAAAATCGCCAGCATCGAGCCGGACATGCCCAACCCCGGCGCCAGCAAGGCCCCGGTCTGCAGCACCATCAGGCCGATGCCAAGGGAAAACCACAGAGAAAACAGGTCCCGCCCGCCGAACACCCGCTGGCTGGCGGGGATGGGGGTATCGGGGGAATAGGTGCCGGGTGTGTTCACGTTTGTGTCTCGTGCGAGGTGTTGATCGGTGATTCGGGATCGGACGCGGAGCTTCCAGAACATCGCTACCACGCAGAGCGTGGGAGCGATGCAGCTAGCGGTGTTCTGTCGTGCACCTGTAGTTCCCTACACCTTCTTGTACAACTGGCTGCCTTCCTGCTTGAAGCGCTCGGCCTGTTCGGCAAGGCCCCTGGCGACGTCGACATCCACTGCTTCAATGCGCTGATTGGCGGCGTATTCACGTACTTCCTGGGTGATTTTCATCGAGCAGAATTTCGGCCCGCACATGGAGCAGAAATGCGCGACCTTGGCCGAGTCCTTGGGCAGGGTTTCATCGTGGTATGAACGCGCAGTGTCCGGGTCCAGGCCGAGGTTGAACTGGTCTTCCCAGCGGAACTCGAAACGCGCCTTGCTCAGCGCGTTGTCGCGAATCTGCGCGCCAGGATGCCCTTTGGCCAGGTCCGCTGCGTGGGCCGCGATCTTGTAGGTGATGATGCCGGTCTTCACGTCATCCTTGTTCGGCAAACCCAGGTGTTCCTTGGGTGTGACATAACACAGCATGGCGCAACCGAACCAGCCGATCATCGCCGCGCCGATGCCCGAGGTGATGTGGTCATAACCCGGTGCAATATCAGTGGTCAGCGGGCCGAGGGTGTAGAACGGCGCTTCGTCGCAGCACTCCAGCTGCTTGTCCATGTTCTCTTTGATCAACTGCATCGGCACGTGGCCTGGGCCTTCGATCATGGTCTGCAAGTCGTGTTTCCAGGCAATCTTGGTCAGTTCGCCGAGGGTTTCCAGCTCACCGAACTGCGCCGCATCGTTGGCGTCGGCAATCGAGCCGGGGCGCAAGCCATCGCCCAGCGAGAAGCTGACGTCGTAGGCCTTCATGATTTCGCAGATGTCTTCGAAATGGGTGTACAGGAAGTTTTCCTGGTGATGCGCCAGGCACCACTTGGCCATGATCGAACCACCACGGCTGACAATCCCGGTCACGCGCTTGGCGGTCAGCGGTACGTAACGCAGCAGCACACCGGCGTGAATGGTGAAGTAATCGACGCCCTGCTCGGCCTGTTCGATCAACGTGTCGCGGAACAGCTCCCAGGTCAGATCCTCGGCCGCGCCGCCGACTTTTTCCAGCGCCTGATAGATCGGCACCGTACCGATCGGCACCGGCGAGTTACGGATGATCCATTCGCGGGTTTCGTGAATGTGCTTGCCGGTGGACAGGTCCATGACCGTGTCCGAACCCCAGCGAATGCCCCAGGTCAGTTTGGCGACTTCTTCTTCGATGGAAGAACCCAGCGCACTGTTGCCGATGTTGCCGTTGATCTTCACCAGGAAGTTACGGCCGATGATCATCGGTTCCAGCTCGACATGGTTGATGTTGGCCGGAATGATGGCTCGACCCCGGGCGATTTCCTCGCGCACGAACTCGGCGGTGATCTCCTTCGGAATGCTCGCCCCGAAGCTGTGCCCGGCGTGCTGCTGGGTCAGCAGGCCTGCGGCGCGGGCTTCCTGAAGTTTCATGTTCTCGCGGATGGCAACGTATTCCATCTCGGCAGTGATGATCCCCTGACGCGCATAGTGCATCTGACTGACGTTGGCGCCCGCCTTGGCGCGACGCGGATTGCGCACATGGGCAAAGCGCAGCGCGGTCAGTTCGGCGTCACTCAGGCGCTGCTGGCCGAAGTGGGAACTCAAGCCCGGCAGGCGCTCGGTGTCATTGCGCGAGTCGATCCACGGCGAGCGAACATCCGCCAGGCCTTTGCGCACATCGATGATCACGTTGGGGTCGGTGTACGGGCCTGACGTGTCATAAACGGTAACCGGCGCGTTGATCTCGCCGCCAAAGTCCGTCGGCGTGACATCCAGAGTCACTTCGCGCATCGGCACGCGGATGTCCGGGCGTGAGCCCTGAACGTAGATTTTCTGCGAACGGGTAAACGGCTGTACCGATCCGGAATCGACTTGTGCCGACTCGCTCAAATGGGCTGCGTTTTTTGGTTTTGTACTCATCACGGGCTCTCCAGACATCCGGTTGCGGATTTATTGTCGGAGTGACCTGATCATGACGGACGGGTGCACCAGTGCTGGTGCTGAGCATCGAAAGAAGGCGAAACTGTTCATTATTTGAACAATCGACCCCGGACGACACTCAAGAGGACTCGCCGGGAGACGAGAAATCTTGTTCCCTACGCAGGCGCTAACCTGATCAGGTTCAACGGGATCCGGTTTAACCGATCTCAGCCTCATAGCAAGGCACCCCGACAAGAACGCGGCCAGTCTATGCCGGGGCGCGGTCGTAATGCCAGCCTATTTGCAAGGGGCTCGATAAATGGCGCAAATCGTCGATTGTTGCTGAAAGCGTCTGGCTCTACACTCGCTAACCCGGTTTCTCTCCGAACTGTGACTACTTTCTTCATGAACAGGGAATGCCTCATGTTGCGCAAACTTTCGTTGGTCGTGGCTGTTTCGTTGGCGTCCAGCGGACTGACCTGGGCTGCCGACTTGCCGCTGCCAACCAAAACCGGTCTGTTGAATGTGTATCAGCAGGCGGTAGACAACAACGCCGACCTCGCGGCCTCGCGTGCCGATTACGATGCCCGCAAGGAAGCCGTGCCACAGGCCCGAGCCGGCCTGCTGCCGAATATTTCCGGCAGTGTCCAGAACACCAACACCCGCACCAGCATCGACCGCCCCAGCGCCGTGGCGACCCGCAGCGGCACGGTTTATCAGGCCACCCTGAGCCAGCCGATCTTTCGCGCCGACCGCTGGTTCCAGTTGCAGGCTGCCGAAGCGGTCAACGAACAGGCCGCGCTGGAACTGTCGGCCACCGAGCAGAACCTGATCCTGCAATCGGCGCAGAGCTATTTCAGTGTGTTGCGCGCGCAGGACAATCTGGCCTCGACCAAGGCTGAGGAAGCGGCGTTCAAACGCCAGCTCGATCAGGCCAACGAACGCTTCGATGTCGGTCTGTCAGACAAGACCGATGTGCTGCAGGCCCAGGCCAGCTACGACACCTCGCGCGCCAGCCGGCTGATCGCCAGGCGTCAGGTGGACGATGCCTTTCAGGCGCTGGTGACCCTGACCAATCGCGAATACAACTCCATCGAAGGCATCGTGCACACCTTGCCGGTGCTGGCACCAACGCCCAACGACGCCAAGGCCTGGGTGGATACGGCAGCGCAACAAAACCTCAACCTGCTGGCCAGCAACTACGCCGTCAGCGCTGCCGAAGAAACCCTGCGCCAGCGCAAGGCCGGGCACGCGCCCACCCTTGATGCCGTGGCGACTTACCAGCGTGGCGACAACGATGCATTGGGTTTCAACAACCCCAACTACACCGGGCAAAATTACGGCGGCGACGTCGAGCAACGCAGCATTGGCGTGCAGTTGAATATCCCGATCTACAGCGGCGGCCTGACCAGTTCACAGGTGCGTGAGGCTTATTCGCGCCTGAGCCAGAGCGAGCAGCGCCGCGAAAGCCTGCGACGTCAGGTGGTGGAAAACACCCGTAACCTGCACCGTGCGGTGAACACTGATGTCGAGCAGGTTCAGGCGCGCAAACAGTCGATCATCTCCAACCAGAGTGCGCTGGAAGCCACGGAAATCGGCTATCAGGTCGGCACCCGCAACATCGTCGATGTGCTGGACGCCCAGCGTCAGTTGTATGCCTCGGTGCGTGACTACAACAACACGCGCTATGACTACATCCTCGACAACCTGCGCCTCAAGCAGGCAGCGGGCACCCTGAACCCGGGCGACTTGCAGGACCTGTCACGCTACCTCAAACCGGACTACAACCCGGACAAGGACTTCCTGCCGCCGGATTTGGCGACTGCAGCGCAGAAGAATTTCGAGCGGCCGGCGCAGCGCTGACAGGTGACGCAGAGCGTCACGAAATGCGTTACCACGCTGGAGTGAGGAACGAGAATCTCAACTATCGTGCCGACGCTCTGCGTGGGCATGCCGTTCTGGACGCTCTGCGTCCTCCGCGACTCGGCGTTTGGCCATCAACCGCTCGATTCCGTCCAGCAAGCGTTGCAGCGCACCCTGATTGGCCTTCATCACTGCCAGCCCGGCATCGGCCATACTGCGAGCCTGTTGTGGCTGGTCGATCAGGCGCTGCACCGCAGTGGCTAGCGCGGTCGCATCGCTGACCTCTTGCAACGCACCGGCAGTGCGCAACATTGCGGCGATCTCGAGGAAGTTGAACAGGTGCGGGCCGCTCAGTACGGGCTTGGCCAGCGCCGCGGGCTCCAGCAGGTTGTGCCCGCCGTTGGGCACCAGGCTGCCGCCGACGAAGGCGATGTCGACCAGCGCATAGAGAAACAGCAACTCGCCCATGGTATCGCCCATCAGCACCGCAACATCTGGCGTGACGGCCTGCGCGGAAGAGCGCCGAACCGTTTTGAAGCCCTGCTGCTGACACAGCGCATGCACGCTGTCGAAACGCTCGGGATGGCGCGGCACCAGAATCAACAGCGCATCGGGATGGCTGGCCAGCAAAGTGCGATGAGCGGACAGAACGCTTTCATCCTCGCCCGCATGGGTACTGGCTGCGATCCACACCGGGCGCTGCGTCGCCTGCCATTGCTCGCGCAATTGCGCAGCGCGCTCCAGCAGCTGCGGGTCGATGTTCAGGTCGAACTTGATCGAGCCCGTCACCACAACACACTCCGCTCGCGCACCCAGATCACGAAAGCGCTGCGCTTCCACTTCAGTCTGCACCGCAAACCAGGCCATTTCAGCCAGCATCGGCTGCGTCAGCCTGGCGAAACGGGCATAGCCCCGCGCCGAACGTTCCGACAGTCGAGCATTGGCCAGCACCACGGGAATTGCGCGTTTCGCACATTGATGAATGTGGTTGGGCCACAACTCGGTTTCCATGATGATGCCCAACTGCGGCTGCACATGATCGAGAAAACGCCCGGCGGCCCACGGCAGGTCATACGGCAGGTAACAGTACTGAATGCGCGGCTCGTTGGCGAACAGCGCCTTGATTCGCTCCGAACCTGTGGGCGTCATGCAAGTCACAGTGATCGGCAGTTGCGGATACTGTACCAGCAGCGCACGAATCATCGGCGCAGCGGCGATGCTCTCGCCCACCGACACCGCATGCACCCAGATGCCGTCGCGCTGCATGGCAGGCAGGCCACTGGCGAAACGCTCGCCGATGCGCTGGCGATACGCCGGGGCCTTGCGCGCGCGCAACCACAGGCGCAGGGCGACCAAGGGCAGGCCCAGATGAAACAGCACGGTATAAAGAGTTCTATTCATGGCGCGGAGTTTATCAGCCCGCCATCACAAGTCGCTAGAATGCGCAGCCTGACGAAAAGGAATGCACCATGAACGCTTATTACCTGTTGGCCATCGCCGTTTGCGCGGAAGTCATCGCCACCACGTCCATGAAGGCCGTCAAGGGATTGAGCACGCCCCTGCCTCTGATATTGCTGATCACCGGCTACGCCATTGCGTTCTGGATGCTGATTCTGGTGATGCGCACGATCCCGGTCGGTATCACGTACGCCATCTGGTCAGGCATGGGCATCGTCATGGTCAGCGTCGCGGCGTACTTTATTTACGGCCAGAAACTCGACCTGCCCGCACTGCTCGGCATGGGGATGATTGTCGCCGGGGTCGCGGTCATTCAGCTGTTCTCGAAAACCGCCGGGCATTGAAAACCTGATCCCTTATAATGCTCGTACTTTTTGCTCACTGAGGTGCTCATGCCATCGGTTATTTCCACTGACGTGCTGATTGTCGGGGCTGGCGTCGCCGGTCTCTGGCTCAATGCCCGGTTGCGTCGTCAAGGGTTCTCGACAGTGCTGGTAGAAAGCGCCAGCCTGGGTGGCGGGCAGAGCCTCAAGTCGCAGGGGATTATTCACGGCGGTGCCAAGTACGCATTGCACGGCGCGCTGTCCGGTGCTTCCGAAGCCATCGCCGACATGCCCCGCCGCTGGCGTGAGGCGCTCGACGGCAAGGGCGAGCTGGACCTGTCGGGCGTGCGCCTGCTGTCCGAGGCTCATTACCTGTGGTCGCCTGGCACTATCGCCGGCAACCTGACCAGCTTTTTCGCCAGCAAGGCGGTACGTGGCCGCGTGGATCAGGTCAAAGGCGAGCAACTGCCGCCGGCCCTGCAAAACCCGAAATTCAAAGGCAAGGTCTATCGACTCGCTGAACTGGTGGTCGATGTGCCGAGCCTGATCAAACGCCTCGCAGAGCTGGCCGAAGACAGCTTGCTGGCCGGACAAAAGATCGAACCGCTGTACGAGGCCGATGAACTGATCGGCCTGCGCGTCGACGGTCGCGATATTCATGCCCAGCGCATCGTGCTCAGTGCCGGCGGCGGCACTGCTGATCTGCTGAACGCGCTGGGCGTGTCACAGCCACAAATGCAGCGCCGCCCGCTGCACATGGTGCTGGTCAAGGGGCCGACGCTCAAGCCGCTGTTCGCCCATTGCCTGGGCGGCGGGCCCAAGCCGCGCATTACAGTGACGACCCACCCTGCAGCCGATGGCCAGTGCGTGTGGTATCTGGGCGGTGATCTGGCCGAGGCCGATGGCGTTGCGCGTGAACCGGACGCGCAAATAGCCGTCGCCCGCAAGGAACTTGAAGCCTTGCTGCCGTGGGTCGATCTGAGTCAGGCGCAGTGGGCGACCCTGCGCGTAGACCGCGCCGAACCGGCTCAATCGGGTCTGGTGCGCCCGGACAACGCCTTTCTCGACAGCCAGCGTCGCCTGATGGTGGGCTGGCCGACCAAACTGGCGCTGGCACCGGACTTCGCCGACCGGGTGCTGTCGCACCTGTCGAAAGACGACATCCATCCGACACCGCAAGCCCCGTTGGTGGATGTGCCGCGGCCACCGTTGGCCATACCTGTCTGGGATGAACTGCTGCCATGAGCCTGAAAACCCTGCATGACCTGCATCGCCCGTTCGGCAGCACCGGCCTGAGCGTCTCGCCGCTGGGCCTGGGCACCGTCAAGCTTGGCCGCGACGTAGGTGTCAAATACCCCAACGGCTTCAAGATTCCAGACGACCAGCAGGCACAGATGCTACTGCGCATGGCGCGTGACATGGGCATCAACCTGATCGACACCGCGCCGGCTTACGGCACCAGCGAAGAACGCCTCGGCCCGTTGCTGCGCGGCCAGCGCCAGGAGTGGGTGATTGTCAGCAAAGTGGGCGAAGAATTCGACAACGGTCAGTCGAGCCACGACTTCAGCGCGGCGCACACGCGCAAGTCAGTGGAGCGCAGCCTGAAACGTCTTGAAACTGACTTTCTCGATCTGGTGCTGGTGCATTCTGACGGCAACGATCTGGCCATTCTCAACGACACAGAGGTCTACCAGACGCTCGCAGAGCTCAAGCGCGAAGGCAAGATTCGCGGCTTCGGCTTCTCCGGCAAAACTGTCGAAGGCGGCCTGCTGGCCTTGCGCGACGGGGATTGCGCGATGGTCACCTACAACCTCGACGAACAGGGTGAAAAACCTGTCGTGGACTACGCTGCCGAGCACGGCAAAGGCATTCTGGTCAAGAAAGCGCTGGCCAGCGGGCATGCCTGCCTGACGCCGGGGATCGACCCGGTGCAGGCCAGCTTCCAGCTTCTGTTTGAACATCCCGGGGTTGCCAGTGCTATTGTCGGCACCATCAACCCATTGCACCTGGCCCATAACGTCGCCACTGCCGCTGCCGTGATTTGCCGTCAAGCCTGATTGAGGCGGCCGACCCCAACGCAAGAAGGAGCCGTAATGCCGCGAACACTGATCCGGAAGAACCCCAGTAACTTCAAGACCCTGCCGCTGTTCGTTGAAGCCACTCCGGAAAGCCTGAGTTACCAGAGCGTCGGCATGCCGATGAACTTCTCCCAGACCCTGCAGCGGCGGCGCAAGATCGACGTACCGGATACCGAGCGCTTTGCCACTGAACTGGCCAATCTGGGCGTGTCGGTGCGCCTGACCGTCAGTTGGCAGAATCGCGATTACTGGGTGCTGGTTCGCCAGCGTCGTCAGGACCGTGGCGACGTGGTGCTCAAGCTGATTTCGGGTTACGTTCCGGCGCACGAGTTGACGCTGCCGCTGCACACGGCAATTCAGGAAGTGGCCGAAGAGTGCCTGATCGAGACGCCTCAGGGCTGGTTGAGCGGGCTGTTCAAGGAAACCTGGCTGCCAGCGCCCTATGCCGCCGCGCTGCATTATCGTGAAGCCATGCCTTTTCGGCTAAGCCCGCTGTCCGGCGCTGCGCGGCCAGTGCGCAGCGGCAACCTGACACTGATCGAGCGACCTCGGGCTTACGTGCATTTGCCGACGGCTTCATTGCAGCTGATTTACGACATGCGCCTGGAAATCCCCAAGGAGGCGCGGCCGATCAGTTTGTTTCACGTTGATGAGGCACTGGAAAACGATCAACTGGTCGCCCGCCTCAACCGCAGCAAGCCCGACCTGTACCTGATGCCGCTGGAAAACGGATCGCCACTGCCCGAGCTCTACACACTCAAGCGCGACAAACTGACCCCGGCAGGCACTCGCGGGTTGTACCTGGCAGAAAGCTTTGCCGCACAGGATGGCTGGGTGGTACGTGAAGAGCGGATTCGCTGGAAGGACTGGCTGCGCCAGCAGGGCATGACCCCACCGGCGAAAAAGACCGGACTCAAACGCCTGACCGGCAAGGCCCGGGAGCTGTTGCACGCCATTAGTGGCAAGCTGTAAGCGACAAGCTTCAAGCGTTTGATCTGCTTCTGCCTCAAGCCTGCAGCTTGTAGCTTGTAGCTTGCAGCTAACCCTACCCCTGCCCTCGAATCTTTTCGACGATCGCGGTGGTCGAGCTGTTTTCCACCAGCCCCAACACCCGCACTTCTCCGCCATAGGCCTGGACGATGTCGGCACCGACCACCTGATCGATTCCGTAATCACCGCCTTTGACCAGTACGTCGGGTTTGACGTGGGTCAGGAGGTTTTCCGGGGTGCCTTCAGGGAAGCTAATGACCCAGTCCACCGCGCCCAGCCCGGCCAGTACGGCCATGCGCCGGTCAACGCTGTTGATCGGGCGGCCCGGGCCTTTGAGACGGCTGACGGAGGCGTCATCGTTGACCGCTACGATCAGACGATCACCTTGCGCGCGCGCCTGCTCCAGGTAGGTCACATGGCCTGCGTGGAGGATGTCGAAGCAGCCATTGGTGAAAACGATTTTTTCCTTGTGCGCACGCGCGTCATCGACCGCCAGCAGCAATTGCTCCAGGCCCAGCACGCCGCGCTCGGAGCCTTCTTCACGCTGGATGGCGCGACGCAGTTCCGGTGCGCTGATGGCCGCTGTACCGAGTTTGCCGACCACAATGCCTGCCGCCAGATTGGCCAGCGCCACCGCATGCGGCAGTTCCTCGCCCGCCGCTATGGCCGCCGCCAGGGTAGAAATGACCGTGTCGCCAGCGCCAGTGACGTCGAACACTTCACGAGCGCGAGCTGGCAGGTGCAGGGCCTGCTGGTCAGGACGCAGCAGGGTCATGCCGTGCTCGCCACGGGTCACCAGCAAGGCGCCCAGATCAAGTTCCTGCATCAACTGCGCACCCTTGGTGACCAGTTGTGCTTCGTCTTCACAATGGCCGACGATGGCTTCGAATTCGCTGAGGTTCGGCGTGATCAGGCTGGCCCCGCGATAAATCGCGAAGTCCTTGCCCTTGGGATCAGCCAGCACCGGAATACCGCGTTTGCGTGCTGCCTGAATCAATGCCTGATGGTTTTTCAACGCACCTTTGCCGTAATCGGACAGGACCAGCACCTTGATGCCGTCCAGCAGGCTGTAAACCTCTGCGCTCAGGGCCAGCGGATCCGTGTTGAACGGTTCTTCGAAGTCGATACGCAGCAATTGCTGATGGCGACTCATGACACGCAGTTTGACGATGGTCGGCTGATCGGCAATACGCTGAAAGCGCGCCACGACACCCGCAGCTTTCAGGCTGTTGGTCAGGCTTTCTGCAGCCTCGTCGTCGCCGGTCACACCGACCAGCGACGCCGGAGCGCCCAGGGCTGCGATGTTCAAGGCAACGTTGGCGGCACCGCCCGGACGGTCTTCGATCTGATCGACCTTGACCACAGGCACCGGCGCTTCGGGGGAAATACGCGAGGTACCACCATGCCAGTATCTGTCGAGCATGACATCGCCAACCACCAGGACAGGGGCCTGATCAAAGCGCGGCATGGATAGCTTCATGGAACAACCCGTACGTGAAAAATGGACAGGGGCGGAATCTTAGCACAGGGGTTTGCAACCGGCAGGCTGTTGAATCACACCGCTGAAAGGCAGGCGGGCTGCGTCAGCCCGCCTGATAATGAGGTCAAACCGCGCCGGCAGGCGCTGGCTCGTCCAGCCCCATGGCGTGCAGGCGGGCGTAGTAACCGTTCTGCGCCAGCAACTCTGTATGAGTACCGCGCTCGACGATCTTCCCGGCATCCATGACCAGAATCATGTCGGCCTTTTCGATGGTCGAAAGGCGGTGGGCGATGACCAGTGTGGTACGGCCCTTCATGACGTGATCCAGTGCGGCCTGGATATGCCGCTCGGACTCGGTGTCCAGCGCCGACGTGGCTTCATCGAGAATCAGCAGCGGCGCGTTCTTGAGCAACGCGCGAGCGATGGCCAGGCGTTGTCGCTGGCCACCTGACAGCAGCACACCGTTTTCGCCGACCTGAGTGTCGAACCCTTGCGGCAACTGGTCGATGAACTCCTTGGCGTAAGCGTCGGCGGCGGCCGCTTCGATGTCGGCACGCGGCGCACCGGCCAGATCGCCATAGGCAATGTTGTTGGCAATGGAGTCATTGAACAGCGTGACGTTCTGATTGACCTGGGCGATGTGCTTGCGCAGATTGCGCAAACGGTAATCGTTGATTTCGACGCCATCGAGCAGGATGTTGCCCATCTCGTGCCCGTAAAAACGCGGTATCAGGTTGGCCAGAGTCGATTTGCCGCTTCCGGAACGCCCCACCAGCGCGATCATCTGCCCGGGCGCTGCAGAGAAACTGATGTCGTTCAACACCTGACGCTCGGTCTGCGGGTAGAAGAAGCTGAGGTTCTTCACCTCCAGATGGCCGCTGACGCGATCAAGCTCGATCGTACCGGTGTCGACCTCTTCCTCCACGTCCAGTTGCTCGAAGATGCTTTCGGCACCGGCCACGCCTTTCTGGATGGTCGAGCTGACTTCCGACAGCTGGCGAATTGGCTTGGGCAACAGACCGGCAGCGGTGATGTAAGCCACCAGATCGCCCGCCGTCGCGTCGCCGCGCAGGAACAGCACCAGAAACATCAGCACGGCCATGGCGCTGTAGATGACCAGTTGCAGCATCGGCGTGTAGATTGCGCCGGTCTTGGTCATGCGCAGTTGCTTGCGGGTGTTGCTGTCACTGGCTTCGGCGAAACGGTTCTGCTCGTAAGCTTCGCCACCAAAGCTGCGCACCACGCGATAGCCCTGAATGGTTTCCGACGCAACGTGGGTGACATCGCCCATCGCCACTTGAATCTTTTTGCTCTGCTTGCGAAATTTCTTGCTCGCGCTGCTCACCATCACGGCAATCAGCGGCAGGATGGCGAGCATGACCAGGGTCAGTTTCCAGTTCATCATCAGCAGATAGATGAACAGGAACACCACCGTCAGGCCTTCGCGAATCACCACCTTGATGGCATCGGTGGCAGCGCCGGTCACCATGGTGACGTTGAAGGTGATGCGCGAAATCAGATGGCCGGAATTGGTCGTGTCGAAATAACGATTGGGCAATACCAGCAACTTGTTGAACAGCTCAACGCGCAGGTCGTGCACCAGCCCCAGGGAAACCTTGGCCAGAAAGTAGTTGCCCAGGAACGAACCAAGCCCCTGCCATGCGGCGATCAGCACGATCAGCAGCGGCACCGCCTGCAACAGTTGCAGTTCGCGCAGATAAGGCACGTTGGGGAACAGCACCGCTTCAGGGTTGCTCAGGCCATCGACAAAGTATTTGAGGATGCCGGCGAGCATCGGCTGAGTCGAGGCAAAGATCACGAAGCCAAGGATGCTGAGCAGAAAAATGCCCACATACGGACGCACATAAGACAACAGGCGGAAATAGATTTTCACGCTGGAAGTTGCGGACGATTCGGGAGTTGTCATGAGAGTCCGTTGTATTAAAAAGAGGCCGAATTGTATCACAGCGGTTTTCGCGGCTGCCTGCTGCGGTAACATAGGCAGCCCGTCCATTCCCTGGGGTTTCTGATCGCTGCCTGAAGCCTGCAAATCCGGCTTCTGCCCGAAGGGCGTGGGAATGAGCCGGGCGACGCTTCGCTTGCTCGCGAAGACGTTGTTTCAAGCCGCACATTCTATTGAATGCACGGGCCCCTTCGCTCCCACGGCCCTTGGCCAGAATCAACAGCAGGCTTGTGTATGACGACCAGTGGCCCCTGGGGCGTAAAAACCGGAGTATCGATGCAAGCGCTTGACCACGCCCATTACCTTGACCTGGTTCAAGGTGCCGAAGTGCTTGAAGCCGACGGCACGGGCGACAAAGTACTACGTCTGCGTGACGGTTCGATGTTGAAATTGTTTCGGCGCAAACGTCTTGTCAGCTCGGCAGCCTGGTATCCGTATGCCCAACGCTTTGCAGACAACTGTGTAACGCTGGCCCAGCGCGCCATCCCGTGCCCGCGTGTGCTCACCGTCTGCCGCATCGCCGAGATCGAACGCGATGCCGTGCATTATGACCCGCTGGCCGGCTACACCCTGCGCCAGTTGCTGGGCAGCGCGCTCAGCGATGACAGCTTGCGCTGGCAGTTGGGGCGTTTTATCGCCGAACTGCACGAAAAAGGCATCTATTTCCGTTCAGCGCACTTGGGCAATGTGATTCTCACCCCGGAAGGCAACCTCGGCCTGATAGACATCGCTGACATGAAAACTTTCCGCCGCGCGCTGCGCAAAAGCCTGCGCTTGCGCAACTTCAAGCACATGCTGCGTTATCAGGAGGACCGTCAGTGGCTGCTGGATAACGGCAACCCGGCGTTTCTGGAGGGCTACATGAGCGCTCAGAGCCTTTGCGACAGCACTGAACTGACTCAGGCAATGAACTGAAAAAATGGCCGCTTGTTAAAGGCGGCCATTCTTGTCAGCGATCAAACCTCTGTTGGTCGCCTCAGCCGATGCGTCTGCACCACGCGCCCCAGCACCATGGTTGCCGGTAACAGGACCAGCACCCAGAGCTCATCCGGGTTACCCACCAACTGGCCACCGTCGAAATTGAGCATCAGCAGCGCACACGCCAGATAAAGGCCCCACGCGTCAGCGTTGCGCAAGGCGTTCCACAGCGTCATGGCCATTACAACCAGAAACATCACCAGCGAAGCCGCGCCGGTGTACAGCCCCAACGAGACGAAGATGTTGTGCGGGTGCTGGATCGGTACGCCGCCAGTCAGGGTCTTGGTGGTGTAGAAATCGACACCGCAGCCCAGAATCCAGCCGCAGCGGTGCCACTCGCCGGTCATGATTTCAAACAGCTCGATACGGTAGGAATCGCCCCTGACCATTAGCAGGGCAACCCACTGCTCATCCTTCACGATCCAGAAGCCTGCCGCCGCAACCACGCCCAATACCAGCAAGCCCACAACGGTGCGCAACGGAAAGCGGTAAAGCGAATACGCCGTGCAGGCAAGGAACAGAAAGGCCATGCCCACCAATGCGGTGCGGGTCTGAACGACGAAGGCGGTGATCAGCAGCGTGAACAACACCGCACACACAGCCTCGACCCAGCGTCGCTCCTTTGCCCACAGCGGCAATGCAAGCGCAAGGCTGCAGACCAGCCAGCCGCTGGCATAAATCACGTTTTCCATACGGCCGGGCAGAATCGCCACACGCTGACCGAACACGAACTGCCCGGTCACCCAGCTATGAATGCTGCTGAGCAGGATGTACAGACCGATGACCCAGAACATCCCCCGCACAAACAGCCCGCGCCGGAAGACTCCGTTGTCCGTCAGCCCTGATACGGCAAAAACAAACAGGCTGACGTAGACAATGTGCTTGTAATACTGGAACTCCTGCACCTGCAGCGCCGGGACCAGAAAGCACGCCATGAACACAACCCAGGCAATGCTCAGCGGCCTGGCAAACACGCCAGCGCCGCGGTACTTAATCAGAAAGAACAAGCCCGGCAAAGCGATGAGCGCATAAAACAGGTTGTTGGTGATCTTGGCCGACGAGTTGAGGATAAAACTCAACAGAAAGACGATAAGCACTGCGGTGAAATACGTCTGTATTTTGCTGCCGGGGAGTGTAATTCGGTCAACTGACATTATTGAGCAACCAGCCTGCTACAAAGGCAACGAGCACAGCGACGATCAGCTTGAGGCGATCCCGACGCTTGCGGCGCTGTTTATCCAGCCGCTCCTGCGGCACCACCACATGCTCACCGAAACCGGTATGCAAGACGGCATCATTTTCCAGAATCAGAGCGTAACGGTTTTGCGCGGCGAATAATTGTGAAAGTTTCTTCTCCCCGCCATGCCCTGCATAAGGCGCATGCTGCTGGTAATCCGCCAGACGACGCAGCCCCGGATTGAACGAAAAACCCTGCCACTCCGGCTTGTGCGAACCCAGCTTGTAAAACGCGATGCCCTCAACCACTTCCCGCTCGTTGAGATAGACATAGGGGCTATGCACACACAGATCATGATTGTAACTGCGCAACCAGACCTGCAACGCCTGCGGGTCGTGCTTCAGCAGGGTCATCGATTCTTCGATGAAGTGCGGACGGTAGAAATCCCAGTCATCTTCGCAATGGAAAACCCAGGACGTCTCGATCAGTGAATACGCCGCATCGACAGAACGCATCTGCCCCAGTTTGGGGTTGTTGATGATGAAACGCGTGTGCGCGCGCCAGTGCTCGGGAATGCAGGTCTCGACCTGAGCATCGCCCGAGTCTTCGGTAATCAGCACGTGGCGTATGGGCGCAGTGTTGAAACGGTCGAACGTTTCCAGGGTGCGCTTCAACAAGTCGAATCGACCACAACTGGTGACCACCAGCGTGATGTCGCTGTTTTCGCTGAATACCATCATTCATTCCCAATCATTGAATATTCATAAGCCATTACCAGCCCAAGCGTGACCGCAGACGGTCGACCCAACTGATCGCGGGCATACTGCGCAGCGGCGCTTGCATGGCGTCCACGATGGCTTTCCCAAGTGCGTGGAATGTAAAGCGTTCCTCGACCAAAGTCTGCCCATTACGGGATATTTCGCCGGCCAGCAGGTTGTTCTCGCGCAACTGCGACAGCTTTTCGCGAAGCTGTGGAATGTCGCGGTAAAGCACGATGTTATGCATGTCCACAAAACCCAGCGCGCGATTTTCTTCGGCGCCCTGATCAAAGGCCAGCAGCACGCAACCGCAAGCCATGGCCTCGAAATTCTTGATCATGTATTCGCCCATACCGACATCGGCACTGACGAAAAAGCGGATGCGGTTGAGGGTGTCGCAATACTCTTCCCCGGATTTGGTGCGCGTGACGAGCAGGTTCTCGACCTGGCCCAGCTCATCGAGCAATGCCTTGCGGCCGCTGTAGGCCACACTGTTGGTGCTGCCCACAAAGGCCAGTTCGATATCGCGCTCGCGGGTTTGCAACTGCAACAGGCTCTGGTCATAGCCTTTGGGCACGAACACCGCATCAAAGCCTTCTTCGCGCAGGCGTTCGCTGACCATGAAGCCCGAACAGATCACCCGCGCCCAGGGCAGCTTGCGATAGTGCGCGCTGAACTTGCCGGTGTACTTGCAGGGGATGTAGTTCTGGTAGGCATCGTGTTCAAGGATGACCAGATTGGGAATCGTGCGGATGAACCCGACCTGACGGACTTCCTGCTTGAAGCGCAGAAAAAACACGATCCGGTCATAACGCTCGACATCCACTTCACGGCGGAAATAGCCACGCAGGTTGCGCTGCTCATCGGAGCTCAGCCAACGCACCTCGCACTCACAATACGCGGCGATGCCTTCATAAAGACGGTCGAGAATGGCCCGCTGCTCTTTCTGGACCAGAAGTAGAACTTTCATGGTTTTCCTTGCAGTACTGCGCCTGCTGAATCAGATATCACGGCTGCACCAGAACAACTCGTGCCGTCGCACCGCCTTGCGGAAGAATTCGTTTTCACCCTCGGCCGGCCAGCGGCGACCGGCCAGCATGCTCTGCAAGGTGCGGCGCACTCGGCGCTTGAACGGCATGGGCGGCTGCAGGTCATGCATCATGCCCAGCGCCATCGCCTTGTCTCTTTGGGTCGCCACCGACAATTGCAGGCTGTAGGGCACCAGCGGCAACTGGGCATCGAATACCGGCGGCAGGCTGATGCCCGTGTAGGCGTCGCCCATCGGCCAGCGGTCATTGTCGTGCAGGTGGTTGGCGTAACCGAGTATCACCTCTGGCTGCCACTCAAGCCCGGCCAGCGCTTCACGCACCGCCGCCTGGGCGCAAATGTGGTCAGGATGCGGGTCGATGGCCGGGTGCGGCATGACAATAACCTGCGGCCTGGCCTTGAGGATCAACGTACGCAGGTCGGCCAGCAGGTTGTTCCAGGTCGGCTGACCGTCATCGCCGGGCAATGCCAGGGTGTTGAACTGCCGAAACAACCGGGTATCGCTCAGATCCGCCTCGCGCGAGCTGACCGGCGTGTCCGGCGCAGCCTGCATTGCGGGCAGTTGCAGGCAGAAATAGCCCAATTGCACGCACTGCGACTCCGGCACACCGCCCCAGCGCGCGACGGCAATGCTGTCCCAGGCGCGCAGACGACCCTTCATGCGCGCAGCCTCGGCGCGCTGCATGCCCATCTGTTGATAATGCTCGGCTTCGATTTCACCGGCGGTCAGCGTGACAATCCATGCTTCCTTCGCCTGGCTGTACAGCCCGAACGCGGCCAGTTCGGCATCGTCGGCATGCGGCGCGATGACCATCACGCGCTGCTGGCGCGCATCCGCCTGACGGAACAGCCAGAGGCGCGGCGTAGCTGACAGGCGACAGAAACGCCCGCGCAATTGCAGCGCACCGGCGCCCAGCGGCTCGCCGAGCCCGGTCAGGTTCAGGTAACGCACGCCAGAAACGCCACGCTCGAAAGCCTGGCGGTCATGCAGGTCCAGCCCGTGCAGCTCGACGAACGGGTCGAGAAAACGCCCCAGCCAAGTGCTTTTGATGGTCAGCGCCAGGATCAGCGTATCGTCACCGGCCAGTTGCAGCGGAGTATCCAGCAACAGTGTGTCACCGTCGAGACGCACGCCTGGCACCTCGCTGTCGGCGGGAAAGGTGTACTGATAGTCGTCGGAGGGCGAATAGAACAGGTGATCGGCAAGCCAAGCTTCGTGAGCGACCCATACGCCAATCGCCACAACTGGCGCCAGCCACCAGGCCACCCACACGCCAAGCGCAATCAACACAAACAGCCCCGCCAACAACGCCAGCCGCTTGTTGCGGCGATGGCGCTTGAGTAACTGTTGCTTGCGGCTCAAAGCTGGAATACCGGAACGGGGTTGCACCAACGGTCCTTGTACTCGCGGTCGGCACGACCGAAGGAAAACCGCAGTGCCTTGCCCAGCGCCCTGGCGTCTTCCCAGGCGGACTGGGTGTTGACGAAGCTCAGCACGCTGCCCGGACTGAAATCACGGGTTTCGGGGTCGACGCCACCGTTGACGTACTCGATGCTGACCCACTGCGGCGCTTCGACGCGGTACACCAGTTGAATGGCGATGGGCGCGTCGTTGAGAAACACCACCGAGCCGATCAACAGGTCGCGCAGCAACTCGATGACCTGGGCCTTGTCCCGGGCACCGGTGGCTTCAAAGCCCCAGCGGCGCTGAAACAGGTCGCAATACATGCTCGCCAGTTCGGCGCTGCTGAACTCGCTGACCGGCCGCACCGTACCGCCCGCCTCTTCCAGCAAGCGAAGTTCGCGGCGCTGGTTGTAACGAAACTTCTTCGACAGCTCTTCAGGCGTGCGCGCCATTGCCAGTGATTCGGTCTGCGACTTGAGCGTGCTGATCCGGCCTTCGTTGAGCGCCGACACGTAACGAGCCCGATGGCGAACCGGCACCTGCACCCCTTCGGCCACCGGCAGAATCAGCTCGGCATTACCCAGATCGAACAGGCCTTTCTTGCCGTGGCGCTTGAGTTCGTCCTTGGACAGCGCCAGCGAGCGCCCCCAGGTGGCGATCGCCGCCTTGACTTCACCGCCCTGCTCCCAGGCCAGATAGCGCACCGGGATGCCGGAAAACTCCGACAAACGTGCAACCACCAGCGGGTGAGTGGCCACACTGCCACCCAAGCGCTGCCAGGCCAGTTCGTAAGCCGCCGCGTCGATCGGCACCCAGCCACGCTCGCGCCAGCTTTTGAATCGATTGAGCATCAGGCCCCCGCTGTCAGGCTGGAGACTTGCGGCAAGCGCCAGAAGACATCGCGTACCGCATGATCGGAAAAACGCTCGCGCAGGCGCAGCAGCATGCGCTCGGCGCAGTCCTGACGCTGCTCGACGTCAAGCCCGGCCATGTGCACCAGCCCATGCGCCAGGCTGTGGGCATCGCCCAGCGGGAACAGCAGGCCGACATCTTCCACCACTTCCTTCGCGCCGCCGCACGAGGTCGCAACCAGCGGCACACCGGCCACCATCGCTTCCAGCAGCACCATGCCGAACGGCTCGTGATCCGAGCTCAAGGCGAACACGTCGAACGCCTTGAAGTAACGGCGGGCGTCAGGCACCTGCCCGAGAAACAGCACATGCGGGCCTATGCCCAGTTCCAGCGCGAGCGACTTGAGGGTTTCATCCAGGCGACCCTTGCCGAGAAGCACCAACTGGCTGTTCTCGGGAAGGCTGGGCAACGCCTCGGCAAAACCGCGTAACAGCGTGGCCTGATCCTTGTCGGGATGCAGACGACCGACGTTGCCGACAATCCACGCCGACGGCGACAGGCCAAGCTCTGTGCGGGCATCTTCAGCGGAAAACTGACTGCCCTGCAGTTGCTCGACATCAATGCGGTTGTACAGGGTCTGAATGCGCTCGGCCGGCCACTTGGGCAGGCTGCTGCGCATGTCATCGCGCACCGCATCGGACACGCCGAGCAGGCTCAGGCGCTTGCGAAACAGCGTAGCAAACAGTTTGCGCGTACGGCGTTTGTAGTCGCCGAACGCATGGTGCACGCCGATCACCGGCAGGCTGGTCGCCAGCAGGGCGATGTACACCGGTTTGAAACGGTGGGCGATGCAGAAGCTGAAACTGCGCGTGGCGGCGATTTTGCACAGGTCCCGGATAGCGCCCAGCTTCAGGCCGCGAATGGCACTGGAGCTGTACTCCATGAACAGCACTTCGTCCGAACCGCAGTCGGCGACCACATCGGGGTCGGCGGCGCCGGTCAGAAACACCGTCGTCACCCGATAGCCCTTGCCGACAAACAGGCTGGCGTATTGCCGTGCGCAGTCAAGAAACGGCCCGTCATAGCCGTGGCAGAACTGCAGCACGTGACGATCAGCCGAGCGTGTCATAAGCCTCGACGCCCTCTTTGACCACCAGGATGTCTTCCATGATCAAGTACTCGAGGTCCGAGCCAAAAAACATGTTCAGGGCATCGGTCGGCGAGCAGATCATCGGCTCGCCACGGCGGTTCAGCGAGGTGTTCAGCGAAACGCCGTTACCGGTCAGTTCTTCCAGCGCTTTCATCATGTCGTAGTAGCGCGGGTTGTATTCGCGCTTGAGCACTTGGGCACGGGAAGTGCCGTCTTCGTGGACGACCTCCGGCACGCGGGTTTTCCACTCTTCGGCGACTTCAAAGGTGAAGGTCATGAACGGTGCAGGGTGATCGATCTTGATCATCTGCGGCGCAACGGTGTCGAGCATCGACGGGCAGAAAGGCCTCCAGCGCTCGCGGAACTTGATTTGATGGTTGATGCGGTCGGCCACGCCGGCCACGCTCGGGCAACCGATGATCGAACGACCGCCCAGCGCGCGCGGACCGAACTCCATGCGCCCCTGGAACCAGGCAACAGGGTTGCCCTTGACCATGATTTCAGCGATGCGCTGCGGCGTGTTGTCGATCTGGCGCCAGACCGGCTTGCTCGGGTGGCGGGCACAGGCGGCAATCACGTCTTCGTTGCTGTAGGAAGGGCCGAGGTAGACGTGTTCCATCTTCTCGACCGGCACGCCACGGGCGTGCGACACATAAGCTGCGGCGCCGACTGCCGTGCCGGCATCACCGGACGCAGGCTGGACGAACAGTTCCTTGACTTCCGGACGGGCGATGATGCGCTGATTGAGCTTGACGTTCAGCGCACAGCCCCCGGCGAAGGCGATCTTGCCGGTTTCCTTGAGGATGTCGCCCAGATAGTGGTCCATCATCTGCAAGGCGAGTTTTTCGAACAGCGCCTGCATGCTGGCGGCGTAATGGATGTAAGGCTCATCGGCCACATCGCCCACACGTTTCGGGCCCAGCCATTCGATCAGCTTGGGCGAGAAGTAGAAGCCCTTGCCGTTCTCTTTGTAGCGACGCAGGCCGATGACGTTGGCCAGTTCGGTGTTGATGATCAGTTCACCATTCTCGAAGGTGGCCAGACGCGAAAAGTCATACTTGCTGGCATCGCCGTACGGCGCCATGCCCATGACCTTGAATTCGCCGTCGAGCATCTCGAAACCGAGGAATTCGGTGATCGCGCCGTACAGGCCGCCCAGCGAATCTGGATCGAAGAATTCCTTGATCTTGTGGATCTTGCCGTTTTCGCCGTAGCCAAAGAAGGTGGTGGCGTACTCGCCCTTGCCGTCGATGCCCATGATCGCGGTTTTTTCGGTGAAACCGGAGCAGTGGTAGGCGCTGGAGGCGTGTGCCAGGTGGTGCTCGACGGGCTCGATCTTGATTTTTTTCGGGTCGAAGCCCAGTTGCTCGAGGCACCAGACGATCTTGTTGCGATAGCGCTTGTAACGGCGGTTGCCCATCAGCAGCGCGTCGAGTGCGCGATCCGGGGCGTACCAGTAACGCTTGGCGTAGTGCCAGCGCGCCTTGCCGAACAGGCTGATCGGGGCAAACGGAATCGCGACCACATCGACGTCCGAAGGCTTGATGCCTGCCTGTTCCAGACAGAACTTCGCCGACTCGTAGGGCATGCGGTTCTTTGCGTGTTTATCACGAACGAAGCGCTCTTCTTCGGCCGCTGCTATCAGCTTGCCGTCAATGTAAAGCGCTGCGGAAGGATCATGGCTAAGGGCGCCGGACAGGCCAAGGATCGTCAATGCCACTAGGGTCTAGCCTCTTTAGTCTGCATGCAGGCGCATCGCGCCCGAGAAAAGGTGTGCCCCCGCACAGCGGGCTGAGGGCAGCTAAAGGGCGGGATTATAACGTAATGGCCGAGGATTGGCTCGACGGGCTGAAATGTCGCTCGGGGTGCCCGCCAGACGGTGTAGGAAAGGTCTCTTTATCAACGCCAATAACTATCTACGACTTGCCGCCCGTTGCTTCTGATTAATTGAGGCCCATCGTCGCCGGCCTTCAGGTCGTCGCTCAAACCTCAGCGCCCCAAGCGCGCAATGGGAAACCTGTCATGACACAAAAACTGCCCCCTTTGGCTATAACGCCTACACCGCTGACACCTGCCGATACCTGGCCTGCGGCATCGGCCGCCCTGAAAAGGCTTGATGAACTGCGCACTCTTCTGGCCAGCGAGCTTGAGACGCAGCCCGGCCCCAGTGAGGCGCTGTTGACTGCGCTTGGCGGATCCGACGCTTCCGAACGGGAGCTGGAAATATTCAGCCTGCTGCAACAGATCGACGACTACTGGACAGCCCCTGGCGAAACCGCTGAAAGCCGCCGTGACCGCCTTGTGCCTGCCTTGCAGCGGGCCTTGCGTGATGAAGCAAGTGTCAGGATTCACGAGCGTGATCTGGAGAGCGGCTATCTGGCCTGTCTGCCAGACTCGTCCGGGCAGCCGCAAAGCCCGGCGCTCACTTACGCTTCGCTGCACGTGCAGTTACATGATGACGAACACGTCGAAATGGCCGGGGTGCTGGCCATATCCCAGGAACAGGAGCGTACGCTGCTGATGCTGCCGGGGCTTGGCATCATCGGCTTTGCCACCCAGGCCCTGATGCTCGCGACCGTGGCGCGCTGGCTCAATACGCCGACGTTGCAGGATGCTCTTCTGAATACGCTGGAACAGGATCATCAAGACCCACTCTTCACGATCAGCCAGGAAGCAGATCTGTACCTGGAGCCGTTCACGGCTGCTGACCTGCAATTACAGGCAGTCACCACCGCCCCTTTCATGCATGCCCTGGATCGCCTGCTGAATAAGCAGCGCAACGACATTCGCCATGCGTGTGAGCGACCGGATATCGAGGACCGGGAAGCACGTCGGGGGCTGATTCAGAAAGCCATCGATATGCGCGGCCTGCTCGGCCCCTCCTACATGCTCGAACTGCGAGAACTGACCAATCGGCAACGTCAGTACCACAGGGACATGCCGGACTGGCTGAAAATCGCCAGCGAGGCCGATCTGCAAACCTACGCTGATCACCTGCGACGCTACGACGATGCGCATGCCGCCATGCTAAGCGTGCTGGGCAGCGCAGCCTCTCCAGAGCAATTTGCCGAAACCCATTTGCGCACCCGGCTGGCCAATGACCTGGGCCATGATCTGCACCCGCGAGCGTTGACCATCGCCACCCGCCGCACGCTGCCGTCCACCGATAAAACCTACCTGATGACACGCTCGCTGGTCGAACTGGCGCTTTACGGCCTGCACCCTGACGACGAGGTCGCAGGCTCGGACTTCCTCGAGCAGACCGTCATCACCCTGAATGACAAACCGCTGGACGCCGCTTACGCCCCCCTGAACCCGGCGTACCTTGCCGGATTGATCGATGAACTGGACCTGCGGGCGGTCTTTGGCGAGTTTCAACAGGCGGCCTATCAGCAGGAACACAGCCAGCAACTGCTGCGCGCCCTGGCCAGAACCCGGCTGACTGCGCAGGGCTGGGCGGCAAAGATGCAGGGGCACATTCAGCCTGAGGATTTTGCCATCGTTGCCCAACTGGCAAGCCCGACACAGGGCGCGTCAGACCCGGCGCTGTGCGTGCAGCAAATCCGCCTGAACGGCCATAACGTGATGGCCAGACTGCTCGCATTCCGTAAGCAGGACGCCCAGGGCCGAACCGAAAGACTGATCATGGTCGCGATGGACGCTCCAGGGCAGCCCTTCAAGGCATTCGACACTGAAACCCAATTGCTCCATGAAGTGGTCGGCTGGAGCGCATCACCGTCGATGACTGCCTACCTGCTCGACCAGGTGGAAGTCAGCGCCCGCCCGGAACTGGAGCAAAAGCTGGCCGCATTGGCGCTCAAACCTCAGCCAGAGAAAGATTTTCTGCAGTTCATTGACCACCCGGACTGTGAGACGGCCTTGCGCGGCTTCACCGACGAACAAACGCGCGTAATGCTCTCCGAGCAGGCCCGCCACACCCCGGATTGGTATCTACGCGCCACCCGCGCTCAGCGCCGGGAACTGCAGGCTCTTGAAGAAGCCATTGGCGGCGCACTCGGTCACTATCAGGCCCAGCCGCACACGCAGGTTCAGCCCTTCAAGAATTACGTTCATCAGCGTGCCAGCCAGCAGATCGCCCAACTGCTGAACGTACCCGCCGCAAACGTAGACCCGGACCTGATCGTAATCACCAGCGAGCGCGAATCGCTGACGTACACAGACATGCTGCTCAATGGTTATAACGACAGCATCGACCCTGTTCGCACCTCCGCCGACACACAGGCAACCTTCAGCGGCCCGGATGGCATTGACCTGAGCGCGTTGTCACCCGCCGCCGTTGCAGGCTCGGTGCGCGGCCGGTGGCTGGCCGATGACTACATTGCCCTGATCCGAAGCACGCTGCTCAACCCCGAAAGCGAGGGTTATGCCTATCGCCGCCAGATCAATACGCTGATCACTCAGTTGCAGATGAAGGCCGCGGCATTGCGCAGCGTGCTGAAGGGGCATATCGAGGCAGCGCAATATGCCTGGCTGAAGCAGTCGCTGGATAACGCGCACCTGAACGATCCGGCATCACGGGAGCAGTACCCGCTTTACCCTTTGCAGGTGCATGTGGATAAACCGCTTATCGCCTCGGGGCTGAACGGCGTCGATCAACTGGTCATCCCCAGCCCGCTACTCACGCACGTGGAAACCGTGCAGGGCTGCCTGGTGATCCTGCCGACACAGATTCGCCATGCCGCGCTGCTCTACACACCGCAGGCGCCTGACGGTATCGAGTTTCGCCTGTTCAGCGCCTTTGTGCGCTCGCTCGATAGCGACGGCATGATCGACTACTACAAGGATCGCTGCCGGATCAAGGCGCGACGCACCTTGTCGTTCTTCCTTCGCGACATGCAGCAGGGCAAGGCCAACAAGCCTCCGGTCATTCCCAAGGCATTCATTTCAGACTTCGCCGAAACCTGTTTCAACAGGCCGCTCGAGCGCAGGCTGCGTGACGTGGAAGAAACCACCACCGGGCGCAATGACATGTTGAACCAGTTGATCTGGGTCAGCGTCGAGATCATCGCCACTGCGCTGACGCTACCCTTCCCGCCGGCAAGCTTTGCCGTCGGCAGCCTGCTGTCGTTGCATGACAGCGGGCGCGCAATCAAGGCCCTGACCGAAGGTGAACACGGACGCGCTACGGCGTACATGCTGTCCGCGCTGTTCAATGGAATAGGGGCTGGCAGCGACCTGCTGGTCGGCCTGAAAGGGTTTGGCGGCGTGTTGCATCACCTTGAGCACGGTCGTGAGTCGTAAGCGATCCACCAACCACACCTACCATCAGATGCGGCTTCCGTTTATCTTGGCATTTCCGGTGAGCAGTTCCACGGCAGCAACGCCTCATAGTCGGCCACCGACTGCGCAAGTGGCAACCTCTCCAGTACGTGGCGCAGCCACGTATAGGGCTCCTGGCCGTTGACCTTGGCGGTCTCGACCAAGCTATAGATCTGTGCACTGGCGGTGGCGCCTTTAGGCGTGTCGCTGAACAGCCAGGCTTTGCGCCCAATAACAAACGGCTTTATTGCGCGCTCTGCCGGGTTGTTGTCGATCGGTAAAAAGCCGGCTTCCACGTAACGCTTCAGCCGACTCCAGTTATTCGCCAGATAACCAACTGCCTTGCCCAGCACGCTTTGCGGCGTCACGTGGGACTGAGTTTTATCCAGCCAGCTTTTCAACTGAGCCAAGATTGGCAGGCTTTTCTCCTGCCGACCGGTAAAGCGCTGTTCGTCGCTGCCGTCTTTCAATTCGCGCTCGATACCGTACAGCTTATTGATCATCGTCAGCGCGATATCGGCACGCCCGGTCTTGCCCTTAGGTTGCACTTTTTGTGCTTCGACAAATTTGCGCCGCGCATGGGCCATACACGCCAAGCGCTCCACGCCCGGTTGTAACGCCAGCGCGTTATAGCCCGCGTAATCATCAGTCATCACATAGCCGCGATAACTTTCCAGCAGCCGTAACGGTACGTCCTGCGCGCGGCTGGAAGTGTAGTCGAACAATACGACTTTATGATCTGGAGGCCCGCTGGCCTGTACCCACATCCAGGATTGGCTGGTCGGGTCTCGATCTGGTTCTTTCAGTACCTGAACGCGGGTTTCGTCACAGTGGATGACCGGGCTTTCCAGCAATCGATCACGCATCAGATTTAACAGCGGCTGCAAATGTTCGCCGCACTGGATAATCCAGCGGGCCAACGTTTGACGCGGGATTTCTATGCCATGTCGGCTTAGCACCGTTTCAAAACGATGCAGCGGCAAGCCGTCGACATACTTGGTGGTCAGCAGCATGGCCAACACGCTGGGGCTGGCCATGCTCTTTTCAATCAACTGCGCAGGCTTGCCGGCTGTGACCGGTGCCGACTCACAGCCACGACAGCCGTAGACTTTGCGGATGTGTTTGATCACCCGAATCTGCATCGGCACGATATCCAGTTGCTCGCTGGTTTCCTCGCTGACGACATGCTTGCGGCAACCGCAGGCACAGGTCAGTTCGTGTTCGGGCAGCTCGTGGATGACTTCAATGCGCGGCAGATCAGCCGACAGTGGCTTGCGCTTGCCACGGCGTGGCGCAGGAGCAACTACTTCCTCATCAGCATCGCCGACCGGGAGCATAGGCTCGCTTTCAGGTTCATTGAACAAGGCAAGTTGAGGGGTATTAGGCTCGACGGTTTGTTCGGACTTTCGACCAAAAATACGGTCACGCAGCAGCTTGATCTGCTCTTTGAGATCAACGATGTGAGTGGCGTAGGCGTCTTTAACTTCCTGTTCGCGCGAGCGTGCTTCGTAGCTCTCAAGCAGCATCTGTTTGAGCAATACGGGATCGTCAGGAAGGTTGTCGGGCAATGGTCGCATGCCCTGGATTATACCCGTCAGGCAACAAACCTTGGAGTCAAAATCTTATGAGGACGGTTGCGCCACAGATCAAATCCATCCAGCAGCCAATTCAATTCCTGAACCGTCAGCACAATGGCTTCGTCGACATCATCTGGCGAGATTTTGAAACGCTCGGACTCGAGACGCTTGAGCCAAAGGCAGAAGCCGTTACGCTCCCAATACAAAATCTTCACTCGATTCCGGGATTTGTTGAGAAAGACAAAGAGCACCGGATCAAAGACCGCCACTTTAATATCCAACTCGACCAAAGCAGCTAAGCCATCGATGGATTTTCTGAAATCCACGGGTTTGGGATAGAGGTAGACTTTCTCGACTTTGGCGTCGGGTCGCATCATGGTGCTGGCTCCTGAAAGAAAACGGGAGCACAGCATCAGGCGTCAGCCAGTGGCTTGAAATGTGGGGTTCGTGGATCGGATACCGTGAGTCAGCCCCGGTGCTGCGCTCGTTCCAGCGACAGTCGTCATTGCCGCACTACGAGGACCTGTACCCGGTGGAACTGCAGGAGCAGGTATTCCTGATCAGCAGGCCCAATGCCAACGGACACGCTGCGGTTTTCCAGGTACCCAATCGCTCATCGGCGCCACCCAAGGCAACCGGCCAGTTTGCAGCGCGGCAGGCGGGCGGTGCCTGGCAACCCCTGCTCCCCTCGCCCAACCTTGCGCCTCGTGCACCCTCGGGCCTGCGGATCGAGCTGGCAGTCAACCTTTCCCTGCATGACGTGCCGCGTATCGTCGCCGGCCATGCAGAAGGCGTGTGCGTGGTCAACGGCCGGCACTATGTCGAGCTGTCCGGTAGAACCTTTCAAGTCCATTACGACACACATCTGCGCGGCTGGCAGATTGTCGATCCAGAAAACCCGTTCGCCTTTTTTGGCCAGCAGCCGGTGCGCCTAGATGAACAGGGGCAATGGCAGCTTGTCGCCCGTCGACGTCTGCGTGGCGGTGGCGTAGGTGACTCCAGCCATGCCCACCTGCCCGAAGAAACACCGGGCTCCAGCACAGGCTCGATTCCGAGCGACTACGAAATGCCGGCCGCCATGCAGGCAGGCCTTGATGTCGTGTTGAGCAACAAGCCCTACGACCCGACCGGGATTGGCATGGAGTCTTACTTTGAGAGCTATTTCGTGGATCTGCGTCAGAGTTTTGTGGCGCGCAGGGAAAAGCTTTATGAGGATGCCCGGACATTTTTCGCCGGTTTTTCTCCGCCGCCAAAGCCGCAATTGCCTCCGCTGGCGCCACCTGTTGCCATCGACACCCTGATTGAACACGTCTTCGCGCAGGGTAACGGCCTGGTTTTGAGTGAAGCACCGAAGTCGGTCGCCAGCAAACGGCTGCTGTTACTCAACATGCCGCTGCTGGCCGAACAGCGTGTCAAGATTCTGTATATCGAGCACCTGCTGACCGACAAGCACCTGTCTAAACTGGCCAGGTATCGTCAACTGGGCAAAAAGAGCCGCTCAGGCTCGCACGAACTCAAGCATTACCTGCACGATCTCAACCGCGGGACGCTGAACAATTCCAGCACCGACTACGACTATTACCACCTCATCAAGGCAGCGCATCGCTATGGTATCGAGGTGCGACCGTTCAGCTCGTCGATCAGCTACCCGTTTCTGGACCATCCGGTATTGAGCGCAGCCAACGACACGACTGCAGTACAAAAAATGAGCAATTTTTTCGGCCATACGCTCATCAGCAGCGATGTCGCATCCGCGCCGACAAAACGCTGGGTTGCCTTGCTCGACCAGAAGCTGGCCACGACCCACGACGGGGTATTAGGCATTGCCGAAATGCAGGGCGTGGTCAGTGTGCATGTCCGCGACATCCCGGCAGGCCGGCCGACGCGCATCACTAAAGGCACAGGCGAACTGCCACGCGAGGGCACGCAGGCCCGCTGCGACTTCACGATTGCGTTTTCCGATCCGACGCTGATTGTGCCCCAGGCGCCTCACCCGCACGGTACCAAACTGGACGACATGCTGCTCAGAGAACTGAGGGGCCAATCTGCCGGTGCCGGGGGCGAACGCTGGGCCGGCCAGTACGGATTCATCCGTGACGAGGACGGTGCCTGGCGGTGGATCGCGCCTGAGGACTGGCCCGCAGACAGCCCGATGACGGCAATCCAGCAATCCCTGACCGACCCTGTCTATGAGATGCCACTGGACACTCGAACAACGCTTCATACGCTGGCGAACTTCGAAAGAAGGGGGCTCGACATGGAGTATTTCTTTGAAGAAAGCCAGTACGAAACTGTTCGCAACGTATTCGCCCTGCACCGCAAAAAGCTGCAACAGGATGCGGCCTTGATCAGCGCTGTACAGTTGCCGCCTCGTCCGACGATGCCGGCCGTCAACCCTCGGACGACCACGGCGCAGCTGTTTGAAACGCTGTACCAGCACACCGATGGCATCGTGATCGGCGAGTCGCATTTTTCGGTCGCCAGCAAGAAAATGATCATCGACAACCTGCCGTTGCTGTCGCAGCAAAACGTACGAACGCTGTACATGGAGCACTTGCTCACCGACTTGCATCAGGCGGATCTGGATCGCTTTTTCGAAACAGGGCAAATGAGCAAAACCCTGCTTCACGACCTGAAAGTGCTGGATCGGGGCCATCGCACCGACCCGGACAAGGTTTACACCTTTGAGCAACTGGTCATCAAGGCGCAGCAGCACGGCATGGAAGTCCGCGCCATCGACTGCGCAGCCAGCTACCACCTTAGTGGCCTTGACAACGATGGTTCAATCACCCGTCAGCAAATGATGAACTACTTTGCGTCGCGCACCCTGCGCAGGCATCAGGACGTCATGGGCTCACACAAGTGGATCGCGCTGGTCGGCAACAGCCATTCCAATGTCTATCAAGGCGTCGTGCCTGGTATCGCCGAGCTGGAAGGCGGCATCGGCCTGCGGGTTATCGACGTGGCACCGGGGCAGTCGAAGGGTGTCATGCACGACCTGGGGGAGCTGGTCTCGGCAGACATCTCGAGAACCAAAGTACACATCAAAGGCGATTATCGAGTGGAGATAGAAATACCGCGTGCGAAGGATGCCATTCGGCCACCCCAGCCTGTTACCCTCGAACAGCGACTGGCCAGACCGGGATTGTTTCTGGTGGAAGAGAGTGAGGGCAATCTGCTGACCATTGTCCACCGCGCTCGCGACACCTGGATTCACCGCACGCCGGTGCTGGTCAATGCCGAGGGCAAGCTGTACCTGGAGCGCGTGCGCTGGCCGCGCATCCACCTCAAACCCTTTGATGACATGGACGCGCTGGTAGCGGCGCTGGAGGAGATGAACCTGACGCGGGTAGGCTGACGCGCAGCCTCAGCCTCAGGCCGGCTCGATCTTCGGCAAGCGCTGCTCCAGCTTCTGGTGCAGCGCGCTGTGCACTGGCCAGTTACGCATGAAGCGCGCCCGGTCACGCGCGTAGGCTGCTGCAAAGGACGATTGCGAACTGTGCTGTTGCATGGCATCCAGGTCGATCATCGCCCAGCGGTCCTTGTGCCAGAACAGGTTGTGCCCTTTGAAGTCGCCATGGCTGATGCGCGCCTGGATAAGTTGTGCGAACAGCGTGTCCAGGGCCAGCAACTCGGCCTCAGGTGCATCACCGCTTTCGACATAGGGCGCGAAGCGCTCGATGATGTCCGGCCCGTCGATAAACTCGGTGACCAGCCAGGCTTTGCTGCGCAAACCAAGGAAGCGCCGCTCCTGAACCGCCAGCGGTTTGGGCGTGGCGATGCCGAGAAACATCAGGCGATTGCCTTCGCGCCACGAATGCCAGGCGCGACTCGGGCGCCAGAAGCGCTTGAGCCAGTGGCTGAAATTCTTGATGTTGTAACGTTTGATGACCAGCGTGCGACCGCTGGCCTCGACCCGCCCCACGCTCGCCGCGCCACCGGTCTTGTACAAGTGCCCTTTGCCGAGCAAGGCGTCAGCCTGCTCAAGCACCGGCAGCATAGCCGCTTCTTCGTTGCGGCGAATGGCGCGAAACACCGATGCGGTGTCCTCGACGCTGAACAGGCTGCAATCGCGCACGGTCTTGCCGAGAAAATCCTTGAGCCGCCAGCTGCGAACCTTGTCGATCTGCCGTTGCAGCGCCTCCATCGGCAAACCATGTTCGCCGTTGCTCAGCAGATAATGCACCAGCAGCTCTTCCGTGAACGGCTCGAAAGCCTTGGGCAACTGAGCAAAGAATACCCCGAGGTTTTCCAGCACCTTTTGCCGCGACAACGGCTTGCCGGCCTGCTCGGCGCGAATACCCGCCCCATCAATCAGGTACAGCTGCCCCTTATGACGCAGCAGATTGTCCAGGTGCAGATCTTCCTGCCACAAGCCTTTGGCGTGCTGCTGAGCGATGGCGGTCAGCGCCTCGCCGAGCACCGCTTGCTGCTCGTCGGCCAGAGGCGGCAGTTCCTCAACCTCAGTCCAGGCATCGCCCAAACTTGACGCCTGCTCCAGAAACTCGAACAACAGCCAGCCACCTTCGCCTTCCTGCAAGCCGTCGGCCAGCAACAGCGGTGTGGTCAAGCCTTGCTCGGCAAGCAGACGCACCCCGGCCAGTTCACGCTGAAAGTGCCGGGCGGCCTTGTCGCCAACCAGCAGTTTTGCCAGCACGGTTCTGCCTCGCCACACACCGGCCCCCACATAACGCTGCCCCGGCAACACGCGCAGCAAGCTCAGCAATTGCAACTTGGCCGGGCCGGCCGCATCGGCCAGCGTCAGGCTCATCGGCAACTCGGGGGTGCGTCCCGCGTTCTTGAGTTCAGACAAGCGCATCAACGGGTCTCTTTATCGTCGGTGTTGAAATCATCGGTGTTGAAGGTCACGTTTGTGAGCGCTGCGCTTGCCCAGACGCCCGCTCCAGGCGTCGACCAGCAGGCTGTCGGGCGTGGCTTGCAGGTAAGCCGCCAACAGCTCGCGCCGCTCGGCGTCATTCCATACCTGGGCACGCCGCAGCAGCGGCTCCAGATCCCTGGCCAGGTCACGCTTGCCGAAGATCACCGGGCGCGTTTTCTCAAGATCGATCAACTGCGCCTGATAGCCCGCGCCAACCGCCTGAAGAAAAATATGCTTGGGGTAGAAGCAGCCGTGCACCTGCCCCGCACCATGCAGCGTACGTGCAAGAAGACCACAGGCCTGAAGTATCCCCGAACGCTGCTCCGAGGCCAGCGCGCTCCATTGCTGCAACAGCTCATCGAGATCGGTCCAGCCATCCAGCGCGCGGGTCATCAGGATTGCACGGCGCTCACCGTCGACCTTGCGCTCGCCGTAAAACACCGCTTGCAGCGCCGGAATACCCAGCTTGCGGTAGCGGCTGATATTACGAAACTCACGCGAAAACGAAGGCTCGCCAAACGGGTGATGCAACGTGTGCGTCAGGTAATTGCTCTGGCGCTTGAGGTAGAAACCCTGGCCGTCCAGATCAAGGCGAAACACACTGCTCCAGCCACCTCGACCGGTGTTGGGCTCATCGACTGCATCGAGCCGGATATTCCAAAGCGATTCAAAATCAGCCAGGTCGTGACGCATCAGCAAAGGCTGATCGGCACTGGCAATAAAAACGCTCATTCACGGCCCTCGAAAAAGCTGACGATGTGTCGAATTCGTTTTTTGTCGGCGGCGTTCAAACGCGCTCGCTGACGGTACTGCAAGTAGAAGCGCAGGCGCTGGGTGGCCGACAGATGATACTTGGCAACCTTGTCCAGGCACGCCAGATCTTTGGTGATCCGGTAGCGCAGCATGAAGCTCCACCAGAATGCGCCGTTGGGGCAATCGATGAAAAACAGTCTGTCTTCGTTATCGACCAGCAGATTGCGCCATTTCAAATCGTTATGTGTGAAATGGTTGTCGTGCATGATCCGGGTATAAGCCGCCAACTGACGGCTGATGCCATCGACCCACTGGCGATCGGCCAGTCGCGGGTCCTTGCGTTGCGCCAGCGCCGACAAGTCTTCGGTGTTCGGCAAGCCACGCGTGATCAGTGCGCCGCGATCGTACGCTGCGCCATTGCGCTCCAGCCCCCAGGCCACAACTTCGGCCGTTGGAATGCCCCATTTGGCGAAGCGCTTGAGGTTCTGCCACTCGGACTTGACTCTGGGCTTGCCCATGTAACGGCGCAGGCCTTTGCCCGCGCCCACGTAGCGTTTGACGAAATAGTAGACGCCGGCACGCTCGACACGGATGACATCGGAAAGCGGATCACGGGTCAACTGCTGGCCCTGCAAGGCGAACACGGCGTCCAGGCTTCCGAAGTCCCGCGCCAGAGAAGTGTACTCCGGCTCAAGGTTCCAACCCGCCATCAGAGCGCATCCCCGTAGCGCACTTTACGCTGATACAACTTGTCGGCTTTTTTATCCAGCCAGGTCAGCAGCGCGGCTTCCTTGAGCAGAATCTCGCGTAGCGGCAGCTGAAAATAGTCCTTGAGAAAACGCAGCTTGTCGCGCCGGGTCAGGCCGATGTCCAGCGCCGAGAAGTACAGCGCCGCAAGGTCCTTGTTGCGCCAGCGTGGCGTGATCGCCCGACGCGTCTGGGCACGGTGCAGATCGATTACCGACAGCCTGAAATCGTCAGCGGTCACCGGCTTGTCGGTGTGCAACAGAAAATGACAGATGTAACAATCGCGATGGTTGACGCCAGCCCGGTGCATCATCCCGACCAGTCTGGCGACTTCGGCAATGAACGCCCTTTTCAGGCGCGGCTCGGGTGGCTCGGTGCGCCAGTTGAGGCTGACGTCCTCCAGGCTGGTGGTCGGTGCCAACTCTTCGGTGACGATAAACGAGTGCTGCGCGGCGGGGTTGCTGCCACGCTCGCCGTACGCTACAGCGGTCATGGTCGGCACACCGACCTCATGCAGACGCTCGATGGCGTCCCATTCCTTGCCTGCCCCCAGCACCGGCAATTTGGCGGTTGCCAGGTTCTTGGCAATTTCGCCCCAGCCGATGCCGCGGTGGATCTTGACGAAGTAGCCACGCCCGTCAACTTCGGTGCGCAGCGTGCGACGTCCTTCCAGCTCGCGGTAGACCTCACCGCTCAGGCCCTCGACCTCAGCGAATGCATCGCGCCCGGCCCACAGGCTCTTGAACGGTTCAGCAAGGAACAACTTCATCAATAGTGCTCCGCCAGAATCACATCCGCAGCGTGTTGCGGCATGCTGTAAAGGTCTGCTGTGTCAGCAAAGGCCAGACCGTTGCGACTCCAGGCGCCGCGTGCAGCATCATCCTGAAGCATGTCGGTCAAATAGCGATTGAGCTGCACCTGATCGAACGGCTCATCCAGAACCCGCCCGCAATCGGCCTCGGCAATATAATGGGCGTAACCACACACTGCGCTGACCAGTACCGGCAGCCCGGCCACCAGTGCTTCGAGCAATACCGTGCCGGTGTTTTCGTTGTAGGCCGGGTGGATCAGCAAGTCGGCACCGAGCAGGAAGCGCGGAATATCGCTGCGCCCTTTCATGAACGTCACCTGATCGCCCAACCCCAGCGCAGCGCTCTGCAACTGGAATACTTTGGGGTCGTCCTGGCCGATTACAAACAAGCGAGTGTGTTTCTTCATGTTTGCCGGCAAAGCCGCAAGTGCTTTCAGGCTGCGATCTACGCCCTTGGTCTTGAAACCGGAGCCGATTTGCACCAATAACCGGTCATCGTCGGCAAGGCCGAACTCCTTGCGAAAGTCGGCGCGAATGGCGGCAGCGTCTGGCGGTGCGCGACGGTCCTGGGAAATGCCCGGTGGCAGCAGGTGGAAGCGCGACAACGGGGTGTCGTAATGTTTGATGAACAGCGGTTGCTGCACTTCGGAGATCATCAAGACCTGGGTTTTCGAGTCCCTGGCGAACACGGCGCGCTCGTAATCGGCGAAATGGCGATACCGTCCCCACTTGCGATACAGCGGGCTGCGCAGGTTTTGCGCCTTGTCCTCGAAACAACCGTCAGCGGCGTAATACACGTCCAGCCCTGGCATCTTGTTGAAACCGATCAGACGGTCCACCGGGCGTACAGCCAGGTCCGCTTCCATCCACGCAGTGAGCTTTTCGTTGCGCCGGTGATTGAAGAACGCCTTGACCGGAGCCACCAGCACTTCAAAACCGGGCGGCACGTCGCCTTCCCAGATCAGCGTGTAAACGCGAATTTGATGGCCGCGCTGCTGACATTCCAGCGCAATGCGCATGAAATCGCGTTGCAGGCCGCCAAATGGAAAGTATTTGTAGAGTACAAAAGCCAGTTGCATCAGCCAGGTTCCTTTGCCAGCAACAGCGCGCCCAGTTGGCTCGCTACTCGCTCGGGATTCAAGCGAGTGAAGCACAACGGCCACTCGCGCTTAAGGTCGAACCGGCGCTGATCGTCGGCGCTCGGTTGGTAGGTGCATTTCTTTTGCAGGCACGGCGTGCAGCCCGGATAGTCGCTGGCCAGATGCACCTGCGACTTGCCGTAGGCCCCGGTCAGGCCCGGATTGGTCGGGCCGAAGAGAGAGACAGTCGGCACATCCAGCGCTGCGGCCAGGTGCCCGATGCCGGTATCGACCGCTACGCAGGCCTGCGCGCTGGCCAGTACCCGCGCGACGCCCGCCAGGTTCAGTTTCGGCAGCACATGGGCGCTCTCCAGACCTTCGGCGATGCGTTCGGCACGCGCTTTTTCGGTCGGATTGCCCCACGGCAACTGCACATGCAAGCCACGTGCGACCATCAATTCGGCCAGTTGACGCCAGTAAAGCTCGGGCCAATGCTTGGTGTCCCACGTTGTACCGTGCAAAAACAGCACAAACGGTGCCTGCAACGTGTCGTCCAGAGCCGCCAGTGGCTTGAGCCCGTAATCGCCCATACCGGACGGCAGCGGATAGCCCAGCGCCTGGGCAAACAACTGACGCAGCCGTTCGACGGCATGCTGCCCGCGTGCCACCGGCAAGGCACGGTCATAAAAGCGACTGGCCACCGGCTCGCGTGCCGAATCGCGGTCCAGACCCGCCACCGGCGCATCAATGTAGCGCGTCAGCCAGGCACTCTTGAACAGGCCTTGAGCGTCGATCACCAGATCATAACGCTGCTCGCGGACACGCGCCTTGAAGCGCCGCCATTCGCCTGAGCGGAAGGTTTGCCAGAGGTTTTTGCGCCAGCGGCGGATCGCGACCGGGATGACCGCATCGACCGCCGGATGCCAGGCGGGAATTTCGGCGAAACCTTCCTCGACCACCCAGTCAAAGCGGATGCCGGGCAAGGCCCGGGCCGCATCGGTCAGCGCCGGCAAGGCATGGATCACATCACCCAGTGAAGACGTCTTGATCAGCAGTACCCGCAAAATCAGGCGACCTCGACCGGAGTGCTGCTCAGGCGGGTCAGAGCCTGAATCACGGCGTCCGGCTCAAGCAGACGCATGCAGTTGTAATGGCCGAAACGGCAGGTACGCTCGAAACAGGGGCTGCATTCCAGGCCCAGGCGGACCACTTCGACTTCGTCGGCCAGCGGCGGCGTGAAGCCTGGCGATGTGGAACCGTAGACCGCCACCAGCGGGCGATTCAGCGCGGCGGCCACATGCATCAGGCCCGAATCGTTGGACACCACGGCGTCGGCACACGACAGCAGGTCGATGGCTTCGGCCAGCGAGGTGTCGCCGCTGAGGTTGACGGACTCTTCACGCAGGCCGGGGATCAGTTCCTGCCGAATGCTCTCACCGACCGGATGATCTTTTTTAGAACCGAACAGCCAGACCTGCCAGCCTTCACGAATGCTGGCTTCGGCCACTTGCGCGTAGTGCTCGGCCGGCCAGCGCTTGGACTCGCCGAACTCGGCGCCAGGGCACAGCGCCAGCACCGGACGGTCGAGGCTAAGGCCAAACTTGCCCAAGGCCGCATCGCGCGTCGTGGAGTCGATGCGCAGGCTGGGCTGAGGGTAAGGACGTGGCAGCTCGGTGCCCTTGTCGAAGGCCAACGCCATGAAACGCTCGATCATCAGCGGGTAGCGCTGCTTGTCCAGGGTGCGCACGTCATTGAGCAGGCCGTAACGAAATTCACCGCGCCAGCCAGTGCGTTTCGGGATACCGGCGAAAAACGGCACCAGCGCGGATTTCAGCGAGTTGGGCAGCAGAATGGCCTGGTCGTACTGGCCAGCGAGGGACTTGCCGATGCGCCGACGGGTCGCCAGTTCAAGCGCACCGTGACCAAGCGGAAAGCTGAGCGCAGCGCGAACCTCTGGCATGCGCTCCAGTATCGGACGGCTCCATTCAGGGGCCAACACGTCGATTTCGCACTCGGGATGACGCTGTTTCAGGCACTGGAACAGCGTTTGCGCCATCACCATGTCACCGACCCAGCTAGGCCCAACGATCAGAATTTTCATGTTTCATCCAAAAACGACCAGAAACGATCAGGGAGGCCGAGCAGACTGCGTGACATTCCCACACAACCTGTCGCCTCCCTGTCATAGCTTTATATAGCGGCGCAGCGGAATACGGCGCGGCCTTGCGGCTCAGCTCAATCCCATTTGCGCCCAGATCCGCATCACCTCACGCCGCTGGGCATGAAACTGATCGCCGCCGACCACGCCCGCCTGCTTCTGCAGGGCCTGACGGTGCGCCGCCGAGCGGTACGCCTTGTAGGCTTCGCGCAACAGGCTGGCGTCCACATCCGGCAACAGCCCGGCCTCTTCAAGCCCTTCGAGAATCCGGATGTTATCGGTGTGTTGCAACAGCGCGGGATGCTCTCTGGACCACGCCAAGGCGGCGTATTGCACCATAAATTCGATATCGACGATACCACCGGCGTCCTGCTTGAGGTCGAATGGCACCGACGCCTCGAAGGCATTGGCCGCCCTGCCCGCCGCCGTCAGCCGGGTGCCGAGGTTGTCACGCATCTTCGCGCGCATCTCGCTGACTTCGGCACGCAGGGTGTCCAGATCACGTTCGCGACCCAGCACATCGGCCCGGACTTTCTCGAACTGCTCACCCACATCACGGCTACCGGTCAGCACGCGCGCGCGGACCAGCGCCTGATGCTCCCAGGTCCAGGCTTCATTGGCCTGATAGCGGGCAAAGGCACCCAGCGAGCTGACCAGCAGCCCGGATGCACCGGAGGGGCGCAGGCGCATATCGACGTCATACAACTGACCGGAGTTGGTTTGCGTGGTGAGTAAATGGATCACCCGCTGCCCCAGCCGGGTGAAAAACTGCGCACTGTCGATAGGTTTGGCGCCGTCGGTCTCGGTCTGCAGATCGCCATCATGGATGAACACCAGATCCAGATCGGAGCCGTGACCCAGCTCGATGCCGCCGACCTTGCCATAACCGACAATCACAAAACCCGGATCGCACAATGTGCCGTCGGGCCGGGAGGGCGTGCCGTGACGGGCCACGCTGTAGCGCCACGCCAGGGCCAGCACCTGATCCAGAATCGCTTCGGCCAGCCAGGTCAGGTAATCACTGACTTTCATCAATGGCAGGCTGCCGGATATCTCGGAAGCCGCGACCCGCAGGCTGTGCGCCAGCTTGAAGTGGCGCAGGGCCTCCATTTGCTGCTCGAGGTCGTCCTCAGGAATACGCACCAGCCGCTCACGCAGCTCAGCCGCCAGTTCCGGTGCCAACGGCGGATTGAACAGACGACCTTCATTGAGCAATTCATCGAGCAGCAGCGGGAAGCGCGCGATCTGTTCGGCGATCCATGGGCTGGCGGCGCACAGGGTCAGTAACTGGCGCAGCGCATCAGGGTTTTCAGTGAGCAGCACCAGATACGCCGAGCGCCGGGCAACGGCCTCCACCAACGGCAACACCCGTTCCAGCACCAGATCGGGCTTTTCATGCTCCACCGCCTGCGCCAGCAGCCGGGGAATGAAGGCATCCAGACGTTCACGGCTCAGGCGTTGCATCGAGCGCAGATTCGGACTGCTGCGCAGGTCGGCCAGACTTTTAAGCGCTTTGCCAGTATCGACGAAACCTGCCTGCAACAACTGACGGCCTGCTGCGTCTTCATCCTGGGACTCTTCCCACAAGGGCAGCCACTCGCCGCCCACAACCACTTCACTGTCGTCCTGCAGCTCGTCGTCCGGATCAGAATCGGGATCGGCGATGACCTGACGAAAATGCCAGGACACCCGGCTGCGCCAGTACATGAGGCGCTCGTGAAAGCTGGCCCAGTCGGCAAAGCCCATGATCAGGGCGATGCGCGCCTGATCCTGCTCGTTGTCAGGCAGCATTTGCGTCTGGCGGTCGGCAATCGCCTGAATGGCGTGCTCGGTGTAACGCAGAAATTCGTAGCCTTCGCGCAGCTCTTCGGTCACCGCCGAAGGCAGATAGCCCTGCCCTTCGAGGGTTTTCAGCACGTTGAACAGCGGACGCTGTTGCAGGCTCAGGTCGCGGCCACCGTGGATCAACTGGAACGCCTGGGCGATAAACTCGACTTCGCGAATTCCGCCAGCACCCAGCTTGATGTTTTCCGCCATGCCCTTGCGTTTCACTTCCTGCTGAATCAACTGCTTCATGGTGCGCAGCGCTTCGATGGCCGAGAAATCCAGGTAGCGGCGATACACAAACGGGCGCAGCATTTCCAGCAATTCGGCACCCGCCGCCAGATCACCGCCGACCACCCGCGCCTTGATCATCGCGTAGCGTTCCCAGTCGCGGCCCTGATCCTGGTAATACTGCTCCAGCGCATTGAAGCTGAGCACCAGCGCCCCGGATGAACCGTAGGGCCGCAGGCGCATGTCAACGCGGAACACAAAGCCGTCAACCGTCACCGGGTCCAGCGCCTTGATCAGCCGCTGGCCCAGGCGAATGAAAAACTCCTGATTGTCCAATGCACGCTTGGTGCCGACCGTCTCGCCGCCTTCCGGGTAGGCAAAAATCAGGTCGATGTCCGACGACAGGTTCAGCTCGACCGCGCCGAGTTTGCCCATGCCGAGAATGACCATCTGTTGCGGCAGGCCGCAATGGCGACCGGTCGGCGTACCGAACTGCTGACAATGGCGCGGATAGAGCCATTGGTAGGCAAGGTCGATCGAAGCATCGGCCATTTCAGATAGATCGCGGCAGGTTTCGATCAAATCTGCCTGACGGGTCAGATCGCGCCAGATGATTCGCACTTGCTGGCGTGCGCGCTGCCGACGTAGATTACGCCCCAGCTCGTCCTCGGTGACGGCGCTCGACAGCGCATCGGCAATTTGCCCGCGCAACTCGCCGACAGAAAAGCTACGCTCCAGCTCGCCCGAACCGGCCAGCTGCAGGAGCATCTGCGGATCGCGGCAGATTTGCTCAGTAACAAAGTCGCTGGCCGCGCACACCCGGTCAAATGCCGTGCGGCGTGCCTCGGGCCAGGCCTCGAAAGACGCCAGCGCTTCAGCGGACAATTCAGTCAGGGCGGTGCGCCAGGTTTGCCGGGCACGGGTAATAAACGGCAGCAAAATAGCCGGAAAATCGGCCAGTGAAGGTAGGCTCATGGTCTATCCTTGATCGGCGTGCAAACGGCCGCTCGCCATGACGGCGAGATACGTCTGCCAGCACCGCTTGTCGAACAAAGGTTATAAATTGCTGGAAAAATCAAATTAGAAGCATAAAAATCCGTTTTTTCCCTGCAAGATATTCAATAGCGATCAACAGTAACGTTTTAAGTTACAAGACAACAGGAGCGATTGAGTCGCTTCTCTGTAGTTTTACTACTGGGTCCGATACTCGGAGGGCTGAAATCGTCGTCGATTTGTAGTAAAACTACACGCCGCCGGATCCCACCCTCCGGTAATCCAAGAATTTATGTCGTCTGCCCACAAGGCCAGTCGCAAACTCAGGCAACCGATTCTGGAAGCCTTTCCGCCCTGGAGCAAGCCATGCAAGACCTCGATCCCGTCGAAACCCAGGAATGGCTGGACGCCCTGGAATCGGTTCTCGACAAAGAAGGCGAAGACCGCGCTCACTACCTGATGACCCGTCTGGGCGAGCTGGCCACCCGTAGTGGTTCGCAGCTGCCGTACGCCATCACCACGCCATACCGCAACACGATTCCTGTCACCCACGAAGCACGCATGCCTGGCGACCTGTTCATGGAACGCCGCATTCGCTCGCTGGTGCGCTGGAACGCATTGGCCATGGTTGTCAAAACCAACATCGGCGACCCGGATCTGGGCGGCCACATCTCCAGCTTCGCCTCCAGCGCCACCCTGTACGACATCGGCTTCAACTACTTCTTCCAGGCCCCGACCGACGAACACGGCGGCGACCTGATCTACTTCCAGGGTCACGCATCGCCAGGCGTCTACGCCCGTGCGTTCCTCGAAGGCCGCATCACTGAAGACCAGATGAACAACTTCCGTCAGGAAGTCGACGGCAAAGGCCTGTCTTCTTACCCGCACCCGTGGCTGATGAAGGATTTCTGGCAGTTCCCGACGGTATCGATGGGCCTTGGCCCGATCCAGGCGATCTACCAGGCGCGCTTCATGAAGTACCTGGAGCACCGCGGTTACATTCCGGAAGGCAAGCAGAAAGTCTGGTGCTTCCTGGGTGACGGCGAGACCGACGAACCGGAATCCCTGGGCGCCATCGCCCTGGCCGGTCGCGAGAAGCTCGACAACCTGATCTTCGTCGTCAACTGCAACCTGCAGCGCCTCGACGGCCCGGTTCGCGGCAACGCCAAGATCATCCAGGAACTGGAAGGCGTGTTCCGTGGCGCGCAATGGAACGTCACCAAAGTCATCTGGGGCCGTTTCTGGGACCCACTGCTGGCCAAGGACGTCGACGGTATCCTGCAACGTCGTATGGACGAAGTAATCGACGGCGAGTACCAGAACTACAAAGCCAAGGACGGCGCGTTCGTTCGCGAGCACTTCTTCAATTCGCCTGAACTCAAGGCAATGGTTGCCGATCTGTCCGACGACGAAATCTGGAAACTCAACCGTGGCGGCCACGACCCGTACAAGGTCTACGCGGCGTACCACGAAGCCGTCAACCACAAGGGTCAACCGACCGTGGTTCTGGCCAAGACCATCAAAGGTTATGGCACCGGTGCCGGCGAAGCTAAAAACACTGCGCACAACACCAAGAAGGTCGATGTCGACAGCCTGCGTCACTTCCGTGATCGCTTCGACATCCCGGTCAAGGACGCAGAGCTTGAAGCCCTGCCGTTCTACAAGCCGGAAGAAGGCAGCGCCGAAGCCCGTTACCTGAGCGAGCGTCGTGCTGCGCTGGGTGGCTTCGTACCGCAGCGTCGCGCCAAGAGCTTCAACCTGCCGACCCCGCCACTCGACACCCTCAAGGCCATCCTTGACGGCTCGGGCGACCGCGAAATTTCTACCACCATGGCCTTCGTGCGCATCCTGACGCAACTGGTCAAGGACAAGGAAGTCGGTCAGCGCATCGTGCCGATCATCCCTGACGAAGCACGTACCTTCGGCATGGAAGGCATGTTCCGCCAGTTGGGCATCTACTCGTCGGTCGGCCAGCTCTACGAGCCAGTCGATAAAGAACAAGTGATGTTCTATCGCGAAGACAAGAAAGGCCAGATTCTCGAAGAAGGCATCAACGAAGCGGGCGCCATGTCCTCCTTCATCGCTGCCGGTACTTCGTATTCCAGCCACAACCAGCCGATGATTCCGTTCTACATCTTCTACTCGATGTTCGGTTTCCAGCGCATTGGTGACCTGGCCTGGGCCGCTGGCGACAGCCGCACCCGTGGCTTCCTGATCGGCGGCACCGCCGGCCGTACTACCCTGAACGGCGAAGGCCTGCAGCACGAAGACGGTCACAGCCACATCCTGGCATCGACCATCCCGAACTGCCGCACCTTCGACCCGACGTACGGTTACGAGCTGGCAGTGATCATCCAGGACGGCATGCGCCTGATGTTCGAAGAACAGCAGGACGTTTTCTACTACCTGACCGTGATGAACGAATCCTACGCGCAGCCAGCCATGCCGGCCGGTGTCGAGGCAGGTATCGTCAAGGGCATGTACCTGCTCGAAGAAGACACCAGAGAAGCGGCGCACCACGTCCAGTTGCTGGGTTCGGGCACCATCCTGCGTGAAGTTCGCGAAGCGGCGAAGATTCTCCGCGACGAGTTCAACATCGGTGCTGACGTGTGGAGCGTGACCAGCTTCAACGAACTGCGTCGCGACGGTCTGGCTGTAGAGCGCAACAACCGCCTGCACCCGGGCCAGAAGCCGGAACTGAGCTATGTTGAGCAATGCCTCAACGGTCGCAAAGGCCCGGTCATTGCCTCGACGGACTACATGAAGCTGTTCGCGGACCAGATTCGTCAGTGGGTTCCGACCAAGGAATACAAAGTGTTGGGCACCGACGGTTTCGGCCGTAGCGACAGCCGCAAGAAGCTGCGTCACTTCTTTGAAGTCGATCGCCACTTCGTTGTGCTGGCAGCTCTGGAAGCCTTGGCTGATCGTGGCGATATCGAACCTAAAGTCGTGGCGGAAGCCATCGTCAAGTTCGGCATCGATCCTGAAAAACGCAATCCACTGGATTGCTAAAGGCTCTGCTTCAAGAGCGCTGATCAGAGCGTAAACAGCCGAGGATGCGGAATTTACCCACCGTAAATGAGCATCCAGGCTGTTTCGTTGTAACTGAGCCAGCGTATTCGTGAGTGAACAGGTTCTCCTAAGGAGAGACATAGTGAGTGAGTTAATTCGCGTACCCGACATCGGCAACGGTGAAGGCGAAGTCATTGAATTGATGGTCAAGGTCGGTGATCGCATCGAAGCCGACCAGAGCGTTCTGACGCTTGAATCGGACAAGGCGAGCATGGAAATCCCTGCTCCCAAGGCTGGCGTCATCAAGGCCATGAAGGTCAAGCTGGGCGACCGCCTGAAAGAAGGCGACGAGCTGTTCGAGCTGGAAGTGGAAGGCGAAGCCTCTGCCGCGCCGGCACCTGCTGCCGAACCTGCAGCCGCCGCGGCCCCTGCCGCTGCTGAAAAACCTGCCGAAGCCGCACCCGCTGCTGCCGAGCCAGCTCCGGCTGCCGCCGCCACCGTTCAAGACATTCATGTTCCGGACATCGGTTCGTCAGGCAAGGCCAAGATCATCGAACTGATGGTCAAGGTCGGTGACAGCATCACGGCTGATCAATCGTTGATCACCCTTGAGTCCGACAAGGCCAGCATGGAGATCCCGTCTCCTGCCGCAGGCGTTATCGAAAGCATCGAAGTCAAGCTGGACCAGGAAGTCGGCACCGGCGACCTGATCCTGAAACTGAAAGTCGCAGGCGCAGCGCCTGCTGCTGCACCGGCGCCTGCCGCCAGCGCACCGGCCGCCGCACCGGCCAAGGCTGAAGCCGCTGCTCCGGCCGCTGCTCCTGCACCTAAAGCCGAAGCTGCACCCGCTCCGGCCGCACCGGCCAAAGACGGCGCCAAGGTTCACGCAGGCCCGGCTGTTCGTCAGCTGGCACGCGAGTTCGGCGTCGAGCTGAGCGCAGTCAGCGCCACCGGCCCGCACGGTCGCGTACTGAAAGAAGACGTTCAGGTTTACGTCAAGGCCATGATGCAGAAGGCCAAGGAAGCTCCAGCAGGCGGCGCAAGCGGCGGCTCGGGCATCCCGCCGATTCCGGAAGTCGATTTCAGCCGTTTTGGCGAAATCGAAGAAGTGCCAATGACTCGCCTGATGCAACTGGGTGCGTCGGGTCTGCATCGCAGCTGGCTGAACATCCCGCACGTCACGCAATTCGACCAGGCCGACATCACCGACCTGGAAGCTTTCCGTGTTGCGCAGAAAGGCGCTGCCGAGAAAGCTGGCGTCAAGCTGACCGTGCTGCCGCTGCTGCTCAAGGCTTGTGCGCATCTGCTCAAGGAACTGCCGGACTTCAACGCTTCGCTGGCACCCAGCGGCAAGGCTGTGATCCGCAAGAAGTACGTGCACATCGGCTTCGCCGTGGACACCCCGGACGGCCTGCTGGTCCCGGTCATCCGCGACGTCGATCAGAAGAGCCTGCTGCAACTGGCAGCCGAAGCAGCCGTACTGGCTGAAAAGGCGCGCAGCAAGAAACTGACCGCAAACGACATGCAGGGCGCGTGCTTCACCATCTCCAGCCTCGGCCACATTGGCGGCACCGGCTTCACGCCGATCGTCAACGCGCCGGAAGTGGCGATCCTCGGTGTTTCCAAGGCAACCATCCAGCCTGTCTGGGACGGCAAAGCCTTCCAGCCTAAACTGATGCTGCCGCTGTCGCTGTCCTACGATCACCGCGTGATCAACGGCGCAGCTGCTGCCCGCTTCACCAAGCGCTTGAGCGAATTGCTGACGGACATCCGCACAATCCTGCTGTAAGCCAGCCAGGCCCGTCACCACGACGGGCCAGGCCGTACACCTTTGCGAGCTGCCACGCTCGAACCTCAACCCCGCCCTCCAGCGGGGATTTTTTTGTCTGGCTATCCAGCGTCATACACAGATTCGCTCGACCTAAAGTTGAAACTCACTATCTGTGGGAGCGGACTTGTCCGCGAAGGGGGCGGTATGTTCACCGAAAATGCGCCGTCTGAAACACCGCCTTCGCGGACAAGCGAAGCTTCGCCCGGTCCACAAAAGCCTCGCCGTTCTGGCAACTCTGCGTACGATTCCGAGCGGTCGGTGCCAGGTCTGGCTGGCGGGTGATACACTGCGCGACATTTTTGTTTTGCAGGTCCACCGTCGTGACTAACACCGCTTTCAATTCTCTGCCTCTGTCTGCTGCCATGCTGGCTAACCTGGAGTCGCTTGGTTATGCCGAAATGACGCCGATTCAGGCGCAGAGCCTGCCGGTGATCCTCAAGGGCATGGACCTGATCGCGCAAGCCAAGACCGGTAGCGGCAAGACCGCTGCGTTCGGCATCGGCCTGCTCAACCCGATCAACCCGCGCTTCTTCGGCTGCCAGGCACTGGTCATGTGCCCGACCCGCGAGCTGGCGGATCAGGTGGCCAAGGAAATCCGTCGTCTGGCCCGCTCGGAAGACAACATCAAAGTGCTGACCCTTTGCGGCGGTGTGTCTTTTGGCCCGCAGATCGGCTCGCTGGAGCACGGCGCGCACATCATCGTTGGCACGCCAGGCCGCATTCAGCAGCATTTGCGCAAAGGCTCGCTGGTGCTTGACGGCCTGAACACGCTGATTCTCGATGAAGCCGATCGCATGCTGGACATGGGTTTCTACGATTCCATCGCCGATATCATCGAGCAGACCCCGCAGCGCCGCCAAACCCTGCTGTTTTCGGCCACTTACCCGGTCGGTATCAAGCAACTGTCGTCGAAGTTCATGCGCGATCCACAGACTGTCAAAGTCGAAGCGCTGCACGCCGACAGCCAGATCGAGCAGATTTTCTACGAGATCTCCCCCGAGCAGCGCCTGGAAGCCGTGGTCAAGGTACTCGGCCATTTCCGTCCAACGTCCTGCGTCGCGTTCTGTTTCACCAAGCAGCAGGTTCAGGAAGTGGTCGACCACCTGACCGCCAAAGGCATGTCTGCGGTCGGCCTGCATGGCGATCTGGAACAGCGTGACCGTGATCAGGTGCTGGCGATGTTCGCCAACCGCAGTACTTCGGTACTGGTCGCCACCGACGTAGCCGCGCGCGGTCTGGACATCGATGCACTGGATATGGTGCTCAACGTCGAACTGGCCCGCGATTCGGAAATCCACATTCACCGTGTAGGCCGTACCGGTCGCGCAGGCGAGACAGGCATCGCGGTAAGCCTCGTGGCACCGTCGGAAAGCCAGCGCGCCCGCGCCATCGAAGAATTGCAGAAAGCCCCGTTGAACTGGCAGCAGTACGACAGCCTGAGCATCAAGGAAGGCGGCAAGCTGCTGCCCGCCATGACCACGCTGTGCATCGGTTCCGGGCGCAAGGACAAACTGCGTCCGGGCGACATCCTCGGCGCACTGACCGGCGAAGCGGGTATTGCGGGCACCCAGGTCGGCAAGATCGCAATCTTCGACTTTCAGGCCTACGTCGCCGTCGAACGCAGCATGGCCAAACAGGCGCTGGAGCGACTGAACAACGGCAAGATCAAAGGCAAATCGCTGCGCGTACGAATCCTCTGAAATAGTCGTTAGCTGGATTATCGTCCCCACGCCCCGCGTGGGGACGCAGTTCTGGACGCCCTGCGTCCGATTTTGAATAGTTGGTGCGGCGCAGATAGGTGACGCAGAGCGTCACGAGAGGCATTCCCATGCGGAGCGTGGGAACGATCGCGACCTACAGATCGAGGAAACACGCTGTGCCCGTTACTGACGTTGTAATCATTGGCGCTGGCGCCGCAGGTTTGATGTGCGCGTTCACCGCTGCCGCTCGCGGGCGCAAGGTGATGTTGATCGATCACGCCAACAAACCCGGCAAGAAGATTCTCATGTCCGGTGGCGGGCGCTGCAACTTCACCAACATGTACACCGAGCCGGCCAATTTCCTGTCGCAGAATTCGCACTTCTGCAAATCGGCCCTGGCCCGCTACACCCAGTGGGATTTCATCGCGCTGGTCGCCAAACATGGCGTGCCGTATCACGAGAAGAAACTCGGCCAGCTGTTCTGTGACAACAAGTCCAGTGACATTCTGGAAATGCTGCTTGAGGAATGCCGTCAGGCCGGTGTCAGTCTGCACATGGACACTTCCGTGCAGCAGATCGACAAAACCGAATCCGGCTACAGCCTGCACACCACGCTGGGTACGCTGAGCTGCGAGTCGCTGGTCATCGCCACAGGCGGGCTGTCGATCCCGACGCTGGGCGCCACCGGCTTCGGCTATCAGGTCGGCAAGCAGTTCGGCCACACGCTGCTGCCCACCCGCGCAGGGCTGGTGCCGTTCACCATCACCGATCAGCTCAAGGAGCTGTGCACCGAGCTGTCCGGCACCTCGGTGGATTGTCTGGTCAGCTGCCACGACACCAGCTTTCGCGAAAACATCCTGTTCACGCACCGTGGCCTCAGTGGCCCGGCGATTCTGCAGATATCCTCGTTCTGGCAGCCCGGCGACACCGTCGAAATCAACCTGCTGCCCGACCACGACGTGCCCGCCTGGCTTACGCAACAACAGGCCGAACGCCCGAACAGCGAGCTGAAAACCCTACTGGGGGAAATCTTCACCAAGAAGATGGCCAACCTGATCGCCGAACACTGGTTCGTTTCCAGGCCCATGAAGCAATACACCCACGCTGAACTGGCCGACATCGCTGAAAAACTGGCGAGCTGGAAGGTGGTCCCGGCAGGCACCGAAGGCTATCGCACCGCCGAAGTAACGCTGGGTGGCATCGATACCCGTGAAGTGTCGTCCAAGACCATGGAATCACTGAAATCACCCGGCCTCTATTTTGTGGGCGAAGTGCTGGACGTGAGCGGTCATCTGGGCGGTTTCAATTTCCAGTGGGCCTGGGCGTCGGCCTATGCAGCAGCGCAATACGCCTGACGTAACGTTTTGAACTAACATCGCAACACCGCAGACCGGTACAAATCGTGCGAAGCGGATGTACAGCCAGCCGTTTGGCCTGTACATATCCTTCTGCACGATCGATCAATTGCGAACAGGGCCGTCAGCTTATCCATGGCATCGAAATCTCTCCGTCATACTCTCCGTCGATTGTGGGCGCTGGATAAATTCAGCTATAGCGTTCGGGTTTTTATCGCACTGACCGGCAGCATGGCGCTGTGCTGGTATCAAAACGAGATGGCCCTGCTGATCCCGCTGTTCCTGGGGATTATCGCCAGCGCCCTGGCCGAGACCGATGACAGTTGGCAAGGCCGGCTCAATGCACTGGCCGTGACCCTGGTGTGCTTCAGCATCGCCGCACTCGCTGTAGAGCTGCTGTTCCCCTACCCCTGGCTGTTCGTCTGCTCTCTGGCGCTGGCCAGCTTCTGCCTGACCATGCTTGGCGCGCTGGGCGAGCGCTATGGCGCGATTGCCTACGGCACGCTGATTCTCTCGGTCTACACCATGATCGGCGTCGATCAGCGCGGCGGTGAGGTGCTGGACTTCTGGCACGAGCCGATGCTGCTGGTGGCAGGCGCCGCGTGGTACGGCCTGTTGTCGGTGCTGTGGCAAATGCTGTTTTCCAACCAGCCGGTGCAGCAGGCGCTGGCGCGGTTGTTCCGCGAACTGGGGCAGTACCTGAAACTCAAATCGACGCTGTTCGAGCCGATTCGCACCCTCAATGTGGAGGCCCGCCGCCTGGAACTGGCGCAGCAGAACGGTCGTGTTGTTGCGGCGTTGAACTCCACCAAAGAAATCATTCTGCACCGCGTTGGCAGTGGTCGGCCCGGCTCGAAAGTCAGCCGCTACCTGAAACTGTATTTCATCGCTCAGGACATCCACGAGCGCGCCAGCTCATCGCACTACCCTTACAACTCGCTGGCCGACGCGTTCTTCCATAGCGATGTGCTGTTCCGCTGTCAGCGACTGCTGCGTCAGCAAGGCGTTGCCTGTCAGGCGCTGTCAGAGTCCATCCAGCTGCGTCAGCCGTTCGTGTACGACCCGAGCTTCGCAGAAGCCATGGAAGACCTGCAGGCCTCGCTTGAGCACCTGCGCATCCAGAGCAACCCGGCATGGCGCGGCCTGTTGCGCTCGCTGCGTGCACTGGCCGCCAACCTCGGCACGCTGGATCGCCTGATCAGCGACGCCAGCAACCCCGACGCCGTGGCCGACGCCACCGACAGCAGCCTGCTCGACCGTTCGCCGCGCAACCTCAAGGACGTCTGGACGCGCCTGCGTTTGCAGATGACCCCGACCTCGCTGCTGTTCCGCCATGCACTGCGCCTGCCGCTGGCGCTGACCATCGGGTACGCGATGGTGCACCTGATTCACCCGTCGCAAGGCTACTGGATCATCCTGACCACGGTTTTTGTCTGCCAGCCCAGTTATGGCGCCACCCGGCGCAAGCTAGGTCAGCGGATCATCGGCACGGCCATCGGCCTGACCGTCGGCTGGGTGCTGTTCGATCTGGTCACCAGCCCGATTCTGCAGTCGATGTGCGCGGTGCTGGCTGGCGTGGTGTTCTTCGTTAACCGCACTACCCGCTATACGCTTTCGACCGCCGCCATCACGGTCATGGTGCTGTTCTGCTTCAATCAGGTCGGCGACGGCTACGGGTTGTTCCTGCCACGCTTGTTCGACACCTTGCTGGGCAGCCTGATCGCCGGGCTCGCAGTGTTCCTGTTCCTGCCCGACTGGCAGGGACGACGCCTGAACAAGGTGCTGGCCAATACCCTGACCTGCAACAGCGTGTATTTGCGGCAGATCATGCAGCAATACGCCAAGGGCAAAAGTGACGATCTGGCCTACCGACTGGCCAGGCGCAACGCGCACAATGCCGATGCCGCGCTGTCCACCACCCTGGCCAACATGCTCATGGAGCCCGGTCACTTCCGCAAGGAGGCAGACGTCGGTTTCCGCTTTCTGGTGCTGTCACACACGCTGCTGAGCTACCTGTCGGGCCTCGGTGCCCACCGCGATACTCAATTGCCGAGCGATGTCCGCGAGCACCTGATCGATAACGTGGGCACCTCACTGGCAGCCAGTATTGACGAAATTGCCGCAGGACTGGCCGACAAGAAGTCTGTCGCCGTGCAAAGCGACGTCGAGGAAGCGCTGGCCACTCAGCTGGAACAGCTCCCCGAAGAGATGGACGAAAGCCAGCGTCTGGTACAGGCCCAACTGGCCTTGATCTGCCGTCAACTGGCGCCGCTGCGCACCCTCGCCGCTCACCTGATCAAAGCTCCGGAGGCCCTTGCAGACCGTGCAGTCTGAGCAGTTCTTCATAGGTGCCGTCGGCTTTCATGGCGGCAATTTCCCGGTCGAAGTCGGCGACGATCTTTGCGTGATGGGGGTTTTTCAGGCTGACCAGAATATGCAGGCTGTTTTCGCTCAACGAGCCCGGTAGAAACTCGACACGAGCACGAACCTCGTTGGCCTCCAGCGCAAGGTTGTAGCGCGCCACGTATTCATCCTCCAGGGTCAGGTCCACGCGTTCAGCAGCGAGCATGCGCACTGCCGTGGAGAAGTTCTGAACCGGGACCTTTTTGAGCAGAACGTCGCTGTCGAATGCGGGCGAATAGGCATAGCCGCGCACAACGGCGATCAGGTAATGGTGCAGTTGCTCGTGAGTCAGAGCGTCGATGGGCGACTCTTTGCGCTTGATGAAGCGAATACGATTGAGCAAGTATTCGGCAGAAAACTGGCCTATTTTTTTGCGATCTTCGCTGAACCACGCATTGATGAGTACATCGTGACGCCCCTCGCTCAACCCCAGCAGCGCTCGTGCCCAAGGCACCTGTTCGTAGAGGGTCGTGTACCCGGCGCGCTTCAACGCCGTGTTGACGATATCGGTCGCCAGCCCGCCATTGAGCAGCAGCGCATCGGTGAACGGAGGCCAGGGGTCAGCGACAAGACGCAACTTTTCGGCTGCAGTGGCGTTTGCCATCAGCAGAAAGACCAGCAACCCAACCGCTCGAAGCCACTGCGACATGCTCAGGTTCCTGAAAAGAGCGGTATGCCCGATGCAATCCTATCGGCAGCAAAACCGCGACGCATTAGAGTGCCCGCTGCTTTTAATTGAAGACCTGAAGCCGGCGGTAGACAACTGGCGAGGTGAACACGTTCTGCAACGCCACACACTTCGTTGACAGGGTTTATTGGGAATGTCGCTGGATACGTTTAGACTTCGCTTCTGGTTTCCCTGCGAGTCTGCGACATGTCTATCAATTGGATCTGCAAACATCACACCGAGCTGAGCATCCAGCAGCTCTACGCCGTACTGCAATTGCGTGCCGAGGTGTTTGTGGTTGAGCAGCAATGCGTATATCTGGACGTGGACGGACAGGACCTGACAGGCGATACCTGCCACCTGATGGCCTGGCAGGAAGACAAACTGGTTGCTTACCTGCGCTTGCTGGACCCGATTCAGCAGGGTGGTGATGTGACCATTGGCCGGGTTGTGACCGCGCCTTCGATACGCAGCAGAGGCATTGGCCACGAGCTGATGGTTCAGGCACTGGAAAACGCCGAGCGCAAATGGCCCGACCAACCGATCTATCTATCGGCTCAGGCGCACTTGCAGGGCTACTACAGCCGTTATGGCTTCAACCCGGTGGGCGAAGTCTATCTGGAAGACGACATCCCGCACATCGGCATGCGCCGCGATCTGGAGTAGGGGCCGTTGCAAGCTTTCAGCTGCAAGCCTTGCTTTACGCCCTTTCACAGCGGCTCCTCAGGGATACCCGAGCACGTCTTTGATGCCGGTCAGGTTGCGGGCGATCCAGGTCTTGTCAATGGCGCCCCAGTCGCGAATGCGATAAGCGCCTGCGTGATTGCGGGCACCTTCCTGCTGTTCGAATTCACACTCAATGTTCAGGTCGGCGAGCGCACTGATGGTGTCCTGCGCGGTGCGGCGGGGCATGCCGGTTACTGCGGTCAGTTCCGGTACGCTGCAGGCGAGCTTTGAATCAATCAGGTACGCCACATACAGGCGACGATAGAAGCTGCTTTTGGTCTTGCTGATCTCCATCAATGAATCCTTTTTAAATGCATTCAACGCCCGGCTACAAGCCCGTAGCTTGCAGCTCAAAACTTGCCGCTTGAAGCTCGCAGCTCGTTATAGGTCAGATAAACGCGCAGGTCGAATTCCAGCTGGTGATAGCCGGGCAGCATGTGCTCGCACAGTTGGTAGAACGCCTTGTTGTGGTCCGACTCGCGAAAGTGCGCCAGTTCGTGAACCACGATCATCTTCAGAAATTCTGCCGGGGCTTCCTTGAACAAGGCCGCCACGCGGATCTCGTTACTGGCCTTGAGCTTGCCGCCCTGCACTCGGGATATCTTGGTGTGCAGCCCGAGCGCGCGGTGGGTGAGGTCCAGGCGGTTATCGAACAGGACCTTTTTGATGGCTGGCGCGTTGCGCAGATGGTCCTGCTTGAGGGCCAGTGCGTAAGCGTAAAGAGCCTTGTCACTCTGAATCTGATGGCCCGCAGGGTAACGCTGTTGCAGGTAATCGGCCAGGCGATCCTGTGCGATCAGTTGATGCACCTGATCCTGCAGCGCCTGCGGGTAGGCCTGCAGGTATTTGAGTGGAGCCTGGCTGGATGCAGTCATGGGGCCTTGGCATTAAATCGAAAGACGCCATTCTACAGCAAACCACCCTTCTTCAAGCCTGCCGGCTCAAAGTGCGCTGGAAAGTGTAAGGCTTCTTCCGCCACCATCGGATGAGCGATCAGAAAGCCCTGCATGACCTGGCAGCCGTTATCGGCCAGCCACTGATATTGCTCGATGGTTTCGACGCCCTCGGCGATGACCAGCATATCGAGGTTGCGACTCAAATCGATGATGCTTCTGGCCATTGCCGCCTCTCGCCTGGACTCCACGATGTTGGCCACAAAACGCCTGTCCAGCTTCAACGTATCAAGCTGAAGATTGCGCAGGTGCGACAGCGAACACTCACCCGTTCCGAAGTCGTCCAGTGCAATGCGCACACCGACTTCATGCAGCAACTTCAGTTGCTTGTGGCTGTGCGTGAGGTTGTGCACCAGCGAGCCTTCGGTGATTTCCACCTCAATCTGCCCTGGTTTCAACCCGAAGCGATCCATAGCACGCTTGAGTTCGGACGCCAGATTGGGCATGCAGAACTGTGTGGGGCTGACGCACACGCTCAGCACCACATCAGGGGCAAACACGCCGTTCCATGCCTGACGCTGCTCGGCGCCCTGATCGAAGATCCAGCCACCCAGCCGGTTAATCAGTCGGGTTTCTTCGAGCAAGGGAATGAACAACGCCGGAGGCACTTCGCCCACCGCCGGGTGCTGCCAGCGCAACAGCGCCTCGAAACCGCGCAGCCGACCGTCGCCGACGTGGATCTGCGGCTGATACACCACCGAAAAGTCCTTGCCGTCGATGGCCGTGCGCACACTCTCTTCAAGCATCAACCTGGAGCGGGCGCGGCCGTTCATGTTCTGGTCGTAGAACCGGTATTGCTGACGCCCGGCACGCTTGGCTTCGTACATGGCGATATCTGCCGCACGTAACAAACCGTCCAGATTCGAGCCGCAATCGGGGAAGGTGGCAATCCCGACACTGGCGCCAAGGGTGATGTCGACACCGTTGACTTGCCGCCGCCCGGACACACGTTCAATGAGCTTTTCGGCGATTTTGGCCGCCTGTTCGGGGTAATCAAGCCCGTCGATCACCACAGTGAATTCGTCGCCACCGATACGCGCCAGTACGTCATAGGGCCGCATGCTGTCCTTGAACTGCTCGGCGACCCAGAGCAACACCTGATCGCCGGCATCATGGCCCAGGGCATCATTGATCTGCTTGAAGCCGTCCAGGTCCATGAACAGCACGACCAGGTATTTGTCTGCACGCTCGTTGCGCAACAGCATGCTTTCAACCGCCTGATACAGCCCGCGCCGGTTGAGCAAACCGGTCAAGGCATCGGTAACCGCCTGCTTTTCCAGTTGCTGATAAAGATCACGCACCACCGACATGTCGAGCACCGTCAACACCATCGCCTTCTGTTCGGCAGGCAGCGCCGCGCATGACAGCGCCACCGGTAATTGCGAACCCTGTGCGGTACGCAGGATGGCGTCGTGTACGCGATAAGTGTCGGCCTTGCGATAGTGCTGGTAGAAACCCGACTCCAGCCAACTGCTGACTTGCGGCTCGATGACATAGTCGAGCACCTGCGTTCCGCGCAATTGATCGACCGAGGCGTTCAACAACTGGCAGATGGCCGGGTTGGCGAAGCTGATATTGCCCGCTTCATCGACCACCAGAATGCCTTCGGCCACGTTGGCCAGCACTGACGCGTTGAATGCACGAGCCGATTCCAGCTCCATCGATAATTGTTGCAGCGCACGACGGTTGCGCTGCTGCTCAAGCAGGGTCTGCACCTTGGGCTTGAGTACATTGGGGTCGAAGGGCTTGAACAGGTAATCCGTCGCACCGTTGGCATAGCCCTTCTGCACGGCATCCTGAGTCTGCTCATTGGCCGTGAGAAAAATGATCGGCGTAAGACGGGTACGCTGGCTGCCACGCATCAGGCGTGCAACCTCGAAACCGTCCATACCCGGCATCTGCACATCCAGCAGAACCAGGTCGACTTCCTGTTCCAGAAGCACTGTCAGTGCTTCGATTCCTGAGCTTGCAGTCACGATGTGCCAGTCCGTTCTTTGCAGAACGGCGCACATCGTCACCAGATTTTCCGGGTAATCGTCTACTACCAGTAAAACCGAAGAGCCATCATGAGGTTGGGTTGGCACGCGTTCCATGCTGCTTCTCTGTGTGGGCATGACGCCTGGGTTTCAGGATGACCGTCATACTTTGGAATAACTCTAGCCCCGTCTCGCCAAAAGCAGAAGCAAGGCACCTCTTCCCTACCCTCAAAGTTCGATCTAACCGACTAACGGTCATTCTCTGCACGCCTTACAGGGCCTGCCCTGCAGGAAAAGTGACAGCACTTTGACGTCATTGGTTCGACAACTTTCCATTAACAAATTGCCCTACAATCCGTATAAAACGCCCTCAAACCCTCTCGCTAGAGGCCCCCCTTGGTAGCAAAAAAACATGCGCGGAAGGATAAGCAATGATCGATCTCGGATCGTACCAACTCAGCATTCCAGTGGGCTCACCCCCCAAGACCATTACAACCGCTCAGCTTGTGAAAGGTTATGACGGCAAATACTTCAAATCCAAATCGGACTCCATTGTGTTCTGGTCACCGGTAACCGGGACCAAGACCGAAAACGCCAAGTATTCACGCAGCGAGTTACGGGAAACATGGTCCGACGGCACGCTGCGTAACTGGGTGTACCCGGATGCGGACAATTACCTGAACGCCAAACTGGAAGTCGATCAGGTACCTTCGTCGGGCAAGATCGTGATCGGCCAGATCCACGCCTACGAAAGCACCGAACCGCTTCTGAAAGTCGAGTACCAGTACAAGGAAGACACCAAGACTGGCGACATCGTTGCGAAAGTTCGCAATCGTTATGATGACGACGACAGCAAGGTCTATACGATAGTCGAAGGTGTGAAGCTGAATCAGACCTTCAATTACGTCATTCACCTGAGCAAGGGCGGCAAATTGACGGTCAGCATCAACGACACCGACTGGAGCAAGAGCATCAGCAAGACCTGGCGCGACAAGCCGCTGTACTTCAAGGCAGGTGTTTATACCCAGGACAATACCGGGTACACCTCGGAGGGCGGCAAGGCCACGTTCTATAACCTTGATATCGATCACAACAAAAGCTGAATGGCGCGCAGGCACCGCTTAAGCAAAAAAAACGGCCCGCACTTCACAGGAAGTGCGGGCCGCTTTTATTTCAGCCGTTATTCAAACAGCGCGTGATCAACGGTTGGCTTTGAACTCTTGCTCGGCTGCCAGAAAGCGCGCTTTCATCGAAGCCGATGCCGGTGTACCAATCAGACTGAACACCACGATGGCAATGCTGGCAAGAATGAAACCGGGGATAATTTCATACAGGCCCATGGTGCTGAATTGCTTCCAGAGCACCACGGTGGCTGCACCGACCATCACACCGGCCAACGCGCCGTTACGGGTCATGCCCTTCCACAGCACGGAAATCAGTACCACAGGACCAAATGCTGCGCCGAAGCCCGCCCAGGCGTAGCTCACCAGACCCAGCACGCGGTTCTCGGGGTTGGCAGCCAGCAAAATGGCGATGATCGCGATCAGCAGCACCATCGCGCGGCCGACCCATACCAGCTCAAGCTGTGAAGCACCCTTGCGCAGATAAGCCTTGTAGAAGTCTTCGGTCAGCGCACTGGAACACACCAGCAACTGGCAGCTCAGCGTACTCATCACCGCAGCCAGAATGGCCGACAACAGCACACCGGCAACCCATGGATTGAACAGCAGCTTGGCCAGCTCGATGAACACCCGCTCCGGGTTCTCGGTAACCGGCCCGGCGACCTCCGGGTGCGCGGAGAAATAAGCGATGCCGAAGAAGCCGACCGCCACGGTGCCGCCCAGGCACAGGATCATCCAGGCCATAGAAATGCGTCGGGCGCTGGCAATCGACTTGACCGAATCCGCCGCCATGAAGCGCGCCAGGATATGCGGCTGACCGAAATAACCCAGGCCCCAGCCGAGCAGGGAAATGATGCCGATGAATGTGGTGTTCTTGAACATGTCGAAGCTGGTCGGGTCTTTCGCTTCAATCGCCAGGAAGGTCGTGTCGACCCCGCCGGTCGCCAGCAGAACGATGATCGGCGTCAGGATGAGGGCGAAGATCATCAGCGTGGCCTGCACGGTGTCTGTCCAGCTCACAGCCAGAAAACCACCGACGAAGGTGTAGGCGATGGTCGCCGCAGCGCCGGCCCACAGGGCGGTTTCGTAGGACATGCCGAAGGTGCTTTCAAACAGACGCGCGCCCGCAACGATGCCAGAGGCGCAATAAATGGTGAAGAACACCAGAATCACGATGGCCGAAATGATGCGCAGCAGGCCGCTGTTGTCTTCAAAACGGCTGCTGAAGTAATCCGGCAGGGTCAGCGCATCACCGTTGTGCTCGGTCTGCACGCGCAGACGGCCGGCGACGAACAGCCAGTTCAGGTACGCACCGATGATCAGACCGATGGCGATCCAGCTTTCCGACAGGCCGGACATGTAGATAGCCCCCGGCAAACCCATCAGCAGCCAGCCGCTCATGTCCGAGGCGCCCGCCGAAAGAGCAGTGACCACACTGCCCAGGCTACGTCCGCCAAGGATGTAATCCGACAGGTTGTTGGTGGAGCGATACGCCATCAGGCCGATCAATACCATTGCCGCGATGTAGATCACGAACGTGATCAAGGTAGGGTTGCTGACACTCATGAGTTCTGCCTTGGCATTGTTTTTATGTTGGCACCCGATGCCAAAAGGGGGTAGCGACCGACTTATCAGTGCATACGCGCCTTTGCACCCGACACCGCGCTGACTGACCGCTCCGTGAGGTACGGCAATCAATGACTGGCGGTTGCTCCGCAGGGGCGAATCCTATTAAACAAAGCGCACAGGGTGCAACCCATTTCACCTCATGAGTTGCACCTGTTACAAAAAATACACAGTTGTGCGTTTTCGCGCCCCTTTAGTGCGTTTTCGATATAAGTTACAAAAAATTGCGCACCATCACCGGGCACAGCAGGTGCTCATCTGACTGCCTGACAGAAATGTCACAAAATATTCTCGAAAACGGGTTGCACTCGGTTGCACCCACCCCCGCCTCGACGCTAATCTGCGTGAAAGCCGACGCCACACTTGCAGTGGCTACAATGAGGACAATACATGGCCACCACCACTTTGGGCGTCAAGCTCGACGACCCTACCCGCGAGCGATTGAAAGCCGCCGCCCATTCGATCGACCGCACGCCGCACTGGTTGATCAAGCAGGCGATTTTCAATTACCTGGAAAAGCTGGAAAGTGGTGCAACCTTGCTTGAGCTGAACGGCGCGACAGGCAAAGACAGCGAAGACCGTGGTGAGCTGGCAGAAGATGCAGGCCTGCAATGCTTTCTGGATTTTGCCGAAAGCATTCAGCCGCAGTCAGTGCTGCGTGCGGCGATCACTTCCGCCTACCGTCGCCCGGAGCAGGAAGTGGTGCCTATGCTGCTGGAACAGGCACGCCTGACAGCGCCTGTCGCCGAAGCGACCAACAAGCTCGCCGCGTCGATTGCCGAAAAACTGCGCAATCAAAAAAGCGCGGGCGGGCGCGCAGGCATCGTTCAAGGCCTGCTGCAGGAGTTTTCGCTGTCCTCCCAGGAAGGCGTTGCCCTGATGTGTCTGGCTGAAGCACTGCTGCGTATTCCCGACAAAGGCACTCGCGATGCCTTGATTCGCGACAAGATCAGCAACGGCAACTGGCAGCCGCACCTGGGCAACAGCCCGTCGCTGTTCGTCAACGCAGCCACCTGGGGCCTGCTGCTGACCGGCAAGCTGGTCGCCACGCACAACGAAGCAGGCCTGACCTCCTCGCTGAGCCGGATCATCGGCAAGCGCGGCGAACCGATGATCCGCAAGGGCGTCGACATGGCCATGCGCCTGATGGGTGAGCAGTTCGTCACCGGCGAAACCATTGGCGAGGCTCTGGCCAATGCCAGTCGTTTCGAAGCCAAGGGCTTCCGCTACTCCTACGACATGCTGGGTGAAGCAGCGTTGACCGAACACGACGCGCAGAAATATCTGGCGTCCTACGAGCAGGCCATTCATTCCATCGGCAAAGCCTCCCACGGTCGCGGCATCTACGAAGGCCCGGGTATTTCCATCAAGCTGTCGGCGCTGCATCCGCGCTACAGCCGCGCTCAGTACGAGCGCGTCATGGACGAGCTCTACCCGCGCCTGCTGTCGCTGACCCTGCTGGCCAAACAGTACGACATCGGCCTGAACATCGACGCCGAAGAAGCCGACCGCCTGGAGCTGTCGCTTGATCTGCTTGAGCGCCTGTGCTTCGAGCCGCAACTGACCGGCTGGAACGGTATCGGTTTCGTGATTCAGGCTTACCAGAAGCGCTGCCCTTATGTGATCGACTACGTGATCGATCTGGCTCGGCGCAGTCGTCATCGCCTGATGATCCGCCTGGTAAAAGGCGCGTACTGGGACAGCGAAATCAAGCGTGCGCAGGTTGAAGGTCTGGAAGGCTATCCGGTCTACACCCGCAAGGTGTACACCGACGTTTCCTATATCGCCTGCGCCCGCAAACTGCTGGCCGCACCGGAAGTCATCTATCCGCAGTTCGCCACCCACAACGCCCACACCCTGGCGGCCATCTACCAGATTGCCGGTCAGAATTATTACCCCGGCCAGTACGAGTTCCAGTGCCTGCACGGCATGGGCGAGCCACTCTACGAGCAGGTTGTTGGCAAAGTCGCCGACGGCAAGCTGAACCGTCCGTGCCGCGTGTACGCGCCGGTTGGCACTCACGAAACGCTGCTGGCCTATCTGGTCCGGCGCCTGCTGGAGAACGGCGCCAACACCTCGTTCGTCAACCGGATTGCCGACCATTCGATCTCGATTCAGGAACTCGTCGCCGATCCGGTCAACCAGATCGAACGCATGGCAACGCAGGAAGGCGGGTTCGGCTTGCCACACCCGCGTATTCCGCTGCCGCGCGACCTGTATGGCACCGAGCGCGCCAACTCCAGCGGCATCGATATGGCCAACGAACATCGTCTGGCGTCGCTGTCCTCAGCCCTGCTGTCGACCGCGCACAACGACTGGAAAGCTGCGCCAATGCTCGGCTGCCCGGCCAGTGAAGGCACACTTGCTGCGGCGTTGAACCCGTCGGATCTGCGTGACGTGGTCGGCCATGTGCAGGAAGCCTCCTTGCAGGATGTCGATAATGCCATCCAGTGCGCCTTGAGCGCCGGCCCGATCTGGCAGGCCACGCCGCCCGCCGAACGCGCCGCGATTCTGGAGCGCGCCGCCGACCTGATGGAAGGCGAGATTCAGCCGCTGATGGGCCTGCTGGTCCGTGAAGCAGGCAAGACGTTCGCGAACGCCATCGCCGAAGTGCGTGAAGCGGTGGACTTCCTGCGCTACTACGCAGTGCAGGCGCGCAACGACTTCACCAATGATGCGCACCGTCCTTTGGGCCCGGTGGTCTGCATCAGCCCATGGAACTTCCCGCTGGCAATCTTCAGTGGTCAGGTGGCGGCTGCATTGGCTGCAGGTAACCCGGTACTGGCCAAACCCGCCGAGCAGACGCCGCTGATTGCAGCTCAGGCGGTACGCCTGCTGCTTGAAGCCGGGATCCCGGAAGGCGTGGTGCAATTGCTGCCCGGTCGCGGTGAAACCGTCGGGGCCGGGCTGGTGGGCGATGAGCGCGTCAAGGGCGTGATGTTCACCGGCTCCACCGAAGTCGCCCGCCTGCTGCAACGCAATGTCGCCGATCGCCTCGACTCTCAGGGTCGCCCTATCCCACTAATCGCCGAAACCGGCGGCCAGAACGCAATGATCGTGGACTCCTCGGCGCTGACCGAACAAGTGGTCATCGACGTAGTGTCCTCGGCGTTCGACAGCGCCGGGCAACGTTGCTCGGCACTGCGCGTGCTGTGCCTGCAGGAAGATTCGGCCGATCGCGTCATTGAAATGCTCAAGGGCGCGATGGCCGAAAGCCGTCTGGGCAACCCGGAACGCCTGTCCGTGGACATCGGGCCGGTGATCGATGCCGAGGCCAAGGCCGGCATCGAGAAACACATCCAGGCGATGCGCGACAAGGGCCGCACGGTTTATCAGGTTGCCATCGCCGAAAGCGCCGAACTCAAGCGCGGCACCTACGTGATGCCAACCTTGATCGAGCTGGAAAGCTTCGATGAACTGCAACGCGAAATCTTCGGCCCGGTGCTGCACGTGGTGCGCTACAAGCGCAAGGAGCTCGGCCTTTTGATCGACCAGATCAATGCATCCGGCTACGGCCTGACGCTCGGCGTTCACACGCGCATCGACGAAACCATCGCCAAGGTCATCGATAACGTCAACGCCGGTAACGTCTACGTCAACCGCAACATCGTCGGTGCCGTGGTCGGGGTTCAGCCGTTTGGCGGCGAAGGCCTGTCTGGCACCGGCCCTAAAGCCGGTGGCCCGCTGTACCTGTATCGCCTGTTGTCGACACGACCGCTGGATGCCATCGAAAAATCGTTTGTGCGTGGCGATGCATTGGTTGCACCTGATACACGTCTGCGCGAAGTGATGAGCAAACCGCTGCAAGCCTTGAAGGCCTGGGCAGCGAGCAGCCAGCACGCCGAACTGGATGTGCTGTGCGGCCAGTACGCCGAGCAATCGCAAAGCGGCATCACCCGCCAACTGGCCGGCCCGACCGGCGAGCGCAACAGCTACGCCATTCTGCCACGCGAACACGTGCTGTGCCTGGCTGACGACGAGAACGACCTGCTGACCCAACTGGCAGCCGTACTGGCTGTCGGCAGCTCAGCCGTATGGCCGGAAACCGACATCAGCAAACCGCTCTTCGCTCGCCTGCCAAAAGAAGTTCAGGCTCGCATCAAGCTGGTGCCTGACTGGGCCAAGGACGAAGTCGCTATCGACGCTGTTCTGCACCACGGCGACTCCGACCAATTGCGCGCCATCTGCCAACAGATCGCCCAGCGCAGCGGCGCAATCGTCGGCGTCAACGGTCTGTCCCACGGCGAAACCAACGTCCCTCTGGAACGCCTGGTGATCGAACGGGCACTGAGCGTCAACACGGCGGCTGCGGGGGGCAATGCGAGCTTGATGACGATAGGATGATGCGATAGGAGCTGGGGACTGATATTGAGTCCCCAGCGTGGCACAGATTTGTGACGCGGAGCGTCACGCAAGGCATTCCCACGCTGGAGTGGTGTGACCCCCGAAGGTTGGACAATTATCCACCTACGCTGCCTTGGCGGCCTGCATTCTGTATTCCACAGGACTCAGGCCGTTAAGCTTCAGTTTTATGCGTGAGTGATTGTAATACTCAATGTACTCTTCGATACCCGCTTGAAGCTCATCCAGATCGTTAAATTTGTTCAGGTAGAAAAATTCGAATTTCAGCGTGCTAAAAAAACTCTCAATAGCCGCGTTGTCGTAGCAGTTACCCTTGCGCGACATGCTGGCTGTGATCGAATTCTCATTGAGCAGTCGCTGGTAAATAGGCATCCGATATTGCCAGCCCTGGTCGGAATGCAAAATCGGCTTTTCATGCGGTCCAAGCCGCTTAAATGCTCCTTCAAGCATTTCGTCGACCATGGAGTACAGCGGGCGCCTGGCAATCGCATAGGAAATGATTTCGCCGCTGTACAGATCCATGATCGGCGACAGATAGAGTTTCTGGCCTCCTACTTTGAATTCGGTCACGTCGGTGGCCCATTTCTGGTTAAGGTATTGCGCTTTGAAATCACGCTTTAGCAGGTTAGGCGCGGCCTTGCCTGTTTCGCCTTTGTAGGAACGGTATTTCTTCACGCGTATCAGGCTCTTCAGGCCTAGCTGCCCCATTAGTTTCTGCACCGTCTTGTGGTTCACAAGATGGCCCGCCCTGCGCAAAGCTGCCGTGATGCGACGATAGCCATACCGGCCCTTGTGCTCGTAGAAAGTTGCCTGAATCAGGTCTTTCAGCCCGGCGTATTTGTCATCTGCCAGCAGTACCTTTTGTTGATAGTAAAAAGTGCTGCGTGCCAGACCGGCAAACTTCAGCAGGCCGTCCAGAGAATGCAAAGGCCTCAGTTCCATCACGATTTGCGCTTTTTCTGCTGCGCTATTCGTTGCTTCTTCTGAACCAAGGCATCGAGCTTTTTTAGATAATCGACCTCCATCCGCAGTTGCTTCACCTCGGCAAGCAACTCGTCACGCGAGCGCGATTCATCGTTGATCGGAGAGGAGTTCACAGGGGGAAGGGGCGTCGTCATCTTTCTTGGGCGTCCAGCTTTCTTAGGGGGCTTTGAGGATGCGTTAAGGGCACCTTCGTCAAAAAGGCGCTGCCATAGATTGATGATGCCGAACTGACGGATATCGAACAAGGCCGCTGTCTGGCGCAGTGATAATCGCTCATCATGCATGCGCTTCAAAACAGCCAGCTTGAATTCGTCACTGTAACGCTGCCGCCTTTTCTCTTTAAGAGCGGCTGGGCCGTGGATCTGATAAGCCGCGACCCACTGACGAAGGCAGGAAAAGTCCACATCGTGGCGATGCGCAACATCCCTCAAACCTGCCTTGCCGGCACAATACTCTTTCACGGCTGCGAGTTTTGCCTGCTCTGTGTATTTACCCATGACGCCTCCAAAGGTTGCATCCAACCTTCGGGGGTCACACCAGAGCGTGAGGAACGATAATCTCAACTATCGTGCGACGCTCCGTGTCGGCGTGCCGTTTTTATTCACAGCAATACCTCTCTCCGACGCTCGCCTATCACCCTCATCAATCTTGCTACCCTCTTCCCGCGACGCAACCTAGACTGAGCCTATTCCAAGAACAGGTACGCCATCATGTCCGAGTCGCTGCTCAGTTCCCGAAACCTGGCTTTCGAGCTGTATGAAGTGCTGGACGCCGAAGGTCTGACGGGTCGCGAGCGCTTTGCCGAGCACTCGCGGGAAACCTTTGACGCAGCCCTGGGGACAGCGCGCGTCATCGCGGAAAAGTACTTTGCACCGCACAACCGCAAGGCCGACGAAAACGAACCGCGCTATGAACATGGCGAGGCGATTCTGATCCCGGAGGTCAAGCCTGCGGTGGATGCGTTTATTGCGGCGGGCTTTCTCAACGCATCGCGTGATTTCCACGCAGGTGGCATGCAATTGCCTACCCTGCTGTCGCAAGCCTGCTTTGCCCACTTTCAGGCCGCCAACGTCGGGACCACGTCCTATCCGTTTCTGACCATGGGCGCCGCCAACCTGATCGAAAGTTTTGGCAGTGACGAGCACAAACAACGTTTTCTGCAACCGATGATCGAGGGGCGCTTTTTCGGCACGATGGCGCTGACCGAGCCCCATGCGGGTTCATCATTGTCAGACATCCGCACACGCGCCGAACTGGCAGATGACGGTACGTATCGGCTGCGTGGCAACAAGATATTCATTTCCGGGGGCGATCATTCGCTGTCGGAAAATATCGTGCACCTGGTGCTGGCGAAACTGCCGGATGCGCCAGGTGGCGTCAAAGGCATCTCACTGTTCATCGTGCCCAAGTTTCTGGTCAACGACGACGGCAGCCTAGGCAAGCGCAATGATGTGCTGCTTGCCGGGCTGTTTCACAAGATGGGCTGGAAAGGCACTACCTCTACAGCGCTGAATTTCGGCGATAACGGTGAATGTGTCGGCTATCTGGTTGGCAAGCCGCATCACGGTTTGAGTTACATGTTCCAGATGATGAACGAAGCGCGTATCGGCGTTGGCCTGGGCGCTGTCATGTTGGGCTACTCCGGTTATCTGTATGCGCTGGATTACGCCCGGGATCGACCTCAGGGTCGCCTGCCCGACAGCAAAAGCCCCGAGAGCGCGCCCGTGCCGATCATTCAGCACGCTGACGTGCGGCGCATGTTGCTGACCCAGAAGGCTTACGTAGAGGGCGCATTCGACCTGTGCCTGTATGCCTCACGGCTGTTCGACGACACCCAGACCGGGGAAACCGAAGACGTGCGCAAGCACGCCCATGAGCTGCTGGACTTGCTGACCCCCGTCGTCAAATCCTGGCCTTCGGAGTTCTGCCTGAAGGCCAATGAACTGGCGATTCAGGTGCTCGGCGGTCATGGTTACACCCGCGAGTATCCCGTTGAGCAGTACTACCGCGACAACCGGCTCAATCCGATTCATGAAGGCACTCACGGCATCCAGTCACTGGACCTGCTCGGGCGCAAGCTCGCGCAGAACGGTGGCACCGCCCTCAAGCAACTGCTGCGCCTGATCGCCAACACCTGCGAGCGCGCGCAGGCTCACGAGTCACTCGTTAAACTGCGCCAGCCTCTGGAACAATTGGTTGCTCGCTTGCAGGCTGTCACTCTGGGGCTGCTGGGCGATCTGGCGCAAGGCAGGATCACCAGCACACTGGCCAACTCGGCGCTGTACCTCAAGGCATTCGGTCACACGGTAATCGGCTGGCGCTGGCTGGAACAGGCAATCCGCGCCGAGGAAGGCCTGGGCAAAGGTAATTCGGCGGACAGTGATTTTTACCAGGGCAAGTTGAAAGCAGCCCGGTATTTCCTGACGTGGGAAGTACCGGGCTGCCATCATGAACTGGCGATTCTGGAAAACCGCGATGACACCTGTCTGGCAATGCGCGATGACTGGTTCTGATGAAAACCTGGCTAGCGCTTGATCAGTGAGGGCTGAACAGGTCAGTCAGCGGTTTTTGCGGAAAAAAACGGTCGACCAGTCCCTTGGCGTCTGCGCCTAGCTTGAGCGCGTACTGCTCCCGAGTGAAGGGTTCGCCCGTGCGCATGTCGTAAAGCGCCCGTCCCTGAACTGGCCGATCGACCTCCTGCAGCTGGATTTTCATGATGCGATAGAACTCGCCGCTTACTTCCTCGATGCTGTCGATCCGAAAGTAGCAGCCGGGCAAAAAGATCGATTCGGCCTCCTCCGGCGAGGCTGAAAACGGCGCAATCGGTGTGGCCCTCAAGTATCGGCCCTTGGGCAAAACGAAGACCACTGAGGTGTCATCGAACGTTACCGGCCCAATCGTTGCGTTAATGGGCGCCCCGGCCCGACTGCTGGCGAAGGCGCTGACCACATAAGGGTTTTCGCTGAACGAAGTGACATCGGTATTGACCAGCACATCACCGACCTTGATCTGCCCGCTGCGGAACACGGCACCCGAGGTCCCTCGATCACCACTGCCGCCGCGGTACAACTCGACATCATTGTTGTACCCCACCACCTGAATGTCATCGGCCAGTCGTTCGATGAATTGCACCTGATTGGCCCTTTTGCCCTCGCCCGTACGCAGGAACTGATTGAATTCAGCGTCATCCTGGGTATAGAGCATGATATTTCTGCCGTAATAGTCGTCCTCACCGAGCTTGAAAACCCGATGTTTGCCATGCCAAGGGTCTTTGTACACCTCGTCGCCGTCGGGTGATGAGTCAGACACAGGGGCCTCTTCAGGGCCTGGCTCCCAAATCATCATCACGTCCTTCTGCCGGGCCAATGCCACTTCGGCATAGTGCTGTTCATTGAACAGGTCCGTTTGCAGATACCTGTCCCAAAAGGCCGAGCGCACGGTCATATAAGGCTTGCCCGTCGCGGCGGATGCGCTGCTTGACGGCACCGGCACATCCATCGGGGCACCGCCCTGCAGACCGGGCGAGTCAAGTAACGCCCACTCCCCGTCGGTACTCAGACGCACCGGCTTGCTGCCTGCGAATGCAAACGGGTTGTCCGGGTTGACGATAAACCAGCATTGCTGCTGTTCATTGAACATCACGCGATAGGGCAGGTGCGCAAGCTTGATCCAGGTTTCGCCATTAACCAGCGTGTAAATGCCGCGAAACCTGCCCTCTGCGGCGGAAGGCGTCAGGCTGTCGAGCAGCAAGTTACCTTCCATATTGTCCAGTGGATGGGCCGGCGCGCTGCTGCCTTCCAGTACCTCGCTGGAGATCGGCAGCCCTCCGACTGCGGCCACCGGCACAGGCTGGGGGACGGCGCGTATGGACATCAACAACGGCAGATTGAACAGCAGATAAATGATGTTGATGATCGCGCCCAGCACGCCCGCCTTGCGCTGCGCAGCGGTCTTGCCATTGACCGCCTGATCGATGTTCAAACCGGTATTGGCGAGACTTGCGCCAACCAGCGTCAAGGCGATCGGCCAGCCCAACGGCGCAAGCCCGCCAAACGCCTGCATGAATGCGCCCAGGTAGCCGATCCACATCTGTTTGCGCAGATCCGCATTGGAGGTCAGCAGCTCACGCGCATCAGCGGTCATCCCCTGTCGGGCGACGTCTCGCAGGTACGCGAAGGGATCACCCGCAATAGGTGCCTGCGCCAGGTTGACGAGTCGGACGTCCGCACGCCAGTCATGCGCGAGTAACTGGCTCACCGCGCGAAAAAACTGCGCACCGTCCTTTGTCCGGGACGCCTCACCACGCAGAAACTGACGTGTTATCGCTTTGTCGGTGCGCTCGTCCATGAACCGGGCCTTGAGCCAGCGGTACACCGCACGTTCGCTATGGAACGCCATGAACGGCTGCTCGGCATCGGGCCAGTAGATGATCTCGCGGCCAGCGGCGGTGACGATACGCAGCATGTCATGGGCCTTGATGCCATCGATATCCAGCGTATGTACCGTGACGCCGGGAGTTGCAGAAAGCGGGCCCTGCAACGCCTTCAGCGTAGGCGTCTGCAAAGGGTCGGCGATGACAACGCACGTGACGCGCTTGAAATCATCGGCTGAAAGCTGGCCCTTGCGCAGGCAGTGACTGGCTGCAACCAGATAGCGTGCCTTGGCCAAGGTGCAAAAATTCTCGCTGTGCAGGCTCCAGAACCGCTCCATACGCCGGGTGTACAGCCCGCTGAAATCGAGCGTCCACATGTCCTTGAGCACATCCTGAGGCAGCATGGGCACCTCATTGCGCTCGTCGAAAAACTCGTGATCCGGGCCATCGGTATAGAAACCGCCGTACAGGGAGAGCTCGTCGCTGGCTTCCTGGTCGTGGGCACTGAAGTGCTTCATAAGCAGCTCGATCAACGTCATCGACTGCACTGGCTTCCCGGCATGCTGCCAGCCGGTAAAGGTGCGCGGGCTGCTGCTGGCGCTACTGAAACGATGCCAGTACACCTTGTCAGGGTTGAACACCTTTTGCGTGTGCTGAAGCATGATCCTGGTGGCTGCGTTATAAGCCAGATCGTGCAGGTCGGGATAATCGAGAACAAACTGCCGCGCGCGTTCACGCAGCAGTTGCTGATCAGTTTTAGGTGTTGCCGGGGGTTGGGATGACATGACTTCTTCCTGAATGAGAGAAGTCATGCACGTAATCATTCATCAGTGCGTTGGTGGCGCTAACTATCTATATCCTTCAGCTGACGTTGAATGCATGCAGCGGCCCAGCCGATGAGCCGCTGCAAACACTGAAGCCTTACCAACCATTCTCGGAGCCCGGGGAAATTTTCGCCCTGCCCTTGAATGGAAAATAAAAGTCCACGGCCTCGTTCAGGTGTTCGATGTACAACACGGACAAGACCTCATCGACCGGCAAATAGGAACGCTCCAGCAGATCAAAATAGTCAGGTCGCAGCTTTCTCAAGACGTCTGACATGAGCTTAGGACCGGTCAGGTCGGAAATGCGCGTCATGTACGGTGTCATTCGGTCTCTCGAGGCGCTACGCAATGCTTCACTGCTGTGGTCGATAAAGGGTCTGCGCGTACTGAAAAACGCCTTGTTGGTCTGTTTTTCATTCTGGAAGCGTGTATTTATTTCTTTCAGGATCCTCTTCAGGACAGGGTTGTCCGGGTGGCTGGCGAAATGGCTGTTACCCGGCCCGGTGTAGCTCAGTTGCTGCGCATCCAGACGCCTGCCCAGCAATACATCATTGGGCCCGGCCTTCAACGGAATGCCTGCAAAAGGGACATCAAGGGTGTCATCGCAATCAAGATAAATGCCGCCGTATTCGTTGATCAGTCGATAACGCAGAATGTCCGAAGCGGCCGCATAATTACGATTATCCGAGTGCATGAAATAGTTGAAGGCTTCGCCATTTTCGCCACTCAGGAACTTGGGAAAGAACGCTTCTTCCTTGAGCATGGAAATCTGCATCTGAGGATGTGCGCTGAAGTAATCCAGCAACTGCTGATGCGCCGTCGGGTGGTTGATATCGATATGCAGTTCGAAGCGCAAGTCCGGGCTGGTGCGCATGTTGTCGAGCATCTTTTCCAGCAGGTTATCGCCCGGCATTCGTTCGCCCAGCCATATATGATGAATCACACGGCTGATGGGCTCGGCATCTGCAGGCAACCTGGGCACGCGAGGGAAAGAATAGATCTCAAAGCGGCGGCTCTGTGGCAGTTTTGCCTCTTCCTTCCTGAATGCATTCTCCGACCCGCTATTCCAGACCCCGTTTCGGTCCAGCCAGACCAGTCCGTTTGAAGACGGATCAGTGCGCCAGCACGGAATATCGGCATCGTAATAGACGTTCTTCCTGATCCCTCCGATCTGAATGAAGTACTTCTCTACAACCGTCCCTTTTGCCTGGCTCTGTACCTCCTCGATCATGATCTGATCCAGAGGCAACTCGACCTGCACCTTGGGGCCCCAGCGCTGAATCTCAACGGCTGGCTCGTCAGGCACAACAGGCAGCATGGCGCTTTCTGCCTCACTGGCCGGCGGCAGCTGCGAACCATCGAAGCTTTCCCCGCCGCGCAACCCCAGTTTGAGGTCCAGGTCCCAGTAGCCGGTGTCGATAGTCTTCACATAGGGTCCCCACACACGAGGGTCCGAGGCAGAGCGAATTCGGTACTGTCTTTCCTGCGGCACCCACTCCACCCGGAAAGCACGATCATGCAACTCTATGTAGCTTTTGCCTTCCAGCGGATAGACACCCGCCACTTCACCCGACGCCAGCCCTGGCAAGTCTTGAGTCACTTCGAGCGCGCGCAACAGACGGCGCATTTTGGCATCGAGCGAACGCAAGGCCGGTGGTTCTTCCCTGAACACCGGAATCGGCTCGACCTCGACAGCAGGGTCGATCGGAGCGGTTGTGCCTGAAACCTCGTAACCGTCTCCCGCCTCGTCAATCAGCCCGATTTCGGCGCCCGCCTCGACCGCAGCGCCCTCCTCGGCAAGGATCGGCAATGCGTTCAATACCCCGAAGGCAATCCGCCCAAGCCCCGCCTGGCGCTCGTCCAGCGTGCGGCCATTGACCGCCGCGTCGACGCCCAGCCCGACCAGCGCAAGAGACAGCCCCGCGATGACCGGAATCAGTTCAGGAAAGACGATGGCGACGCCGCCCAGGACAGACACGCACTCGCTCAAGCCACCACTGACTTCCTCTTTCCAGTAGTCGTCGTGGTTGCGGATTTTTTGCAGCGCATCGGTTTCGGACTTTGCCTTGATCCGATCCTTGAAGTGCGAGAACGGCCAAGGCTGCAACGGTTCGCCGAACTGCACCAGCTTGCGGGGGTTCCATGCGCCGGTCGCGGCGTCCAGCAGTTTCGGGTAGACCGCAAAGCCTTTCAGGGCAGTGGCAACGCCGCTGTAGAAAAAACCATCAACATCATCCGTAGCGCTGAAATGCGCCTCGAACGAACGGCGCTTGCCTGGATCTTTGCACATCAGCGCGACCCACTCCTTGAGCGCATCAGCGTTGGCGAAGGTGTGAATCGGTGACGAGTTGCCGGGGATGTAGAGCAGCACGGTCGGCGAATCGGCACTGCGTATGACCATGATGTCGACCGCGCTGTAGCCATGCACCTGCAATTCGGAAATCGTCACCCGAGTAGAAATCGGCGCGGCGACAAAAGCGTCGAAACTCAGCTGTTTCCAACCCTGATCAGCGGGCAGCCCGAGCGCCTCCAGCACCATGTCCTTGTGCTCGGCCTTGAGCGTGTTTTCCTCGGCTTGCAGCCAGGCCGCCCTGAACAGACCGGCCTTGAGCATCAGGTTGTAGTCGTCTGCGTGCGCCTGCCAGAACTGTTTCAGGTAGGCGAGATAGCCGGCTTGCAGGTTGTGATCCCAGATGTACTGCTTGAACGCCTCGGCCGTCAGGCGCAGTTGCGTCGTCGAATCGTAGTGCTGCGGATCGGATTTCCGGTACACCGCCTCATAAGCGACGCAGTCATAGGGCGGCAGTTTTTCATCCACGACCTGACAGTCGAGACCGCCCTCGTGATGGGGCTGCAAATGCCCGAGGTGATCAAACCAGTCACCATTGCCCTTTTGCTGCCAGTTGCGCAGCAGCGCCTCGGTCAGCGTCATCGAGTGAGCGACATTGGCGCGGTGAGGTGCGGGGTAGAGCTTCGGGTCTTCGATATACAGCGTGGTGATCAAAGTGTCGTCCGGATCGATCTCGATACCCCACTTTGACTGGCATTCCTGTGCCACATCCCGCGCAGCAAGGGCAGCAGGTGACTGCAGGTTGATCGGGTTGAGGCGGAAGTAATCGCTGACCGAAAAGTCTTCGGATACTCGTTCCCAGAACGCTGCGTCCGAATCCTGGTCATCGCCGAACGGATTTCCGGCATTCTGATTTGCTACAAATTCATCGTCCATGATGAAAACCTTCTTGATGGCTGGAGCGCCGACAATAGGCCGCTACAAGGCTTGGCTTGCGGTATATAGATCTGTGTTGGTCGCCGAATTGCAACGAGTCGTGTGCCCTGCAGCGCAGGATCCGCGTCAACTGCTCGAAATTGCACTTTGACAGCCAAGCAATTCAACAGGTTAAATCCCTTGGCACGCGGACTGCATGGTCAGCTTTCGCGCTTTTCGCTTCACTTTCGTTTTCTATGGAGTACCGCCCTTGGACGCCACCACCATCAACAGCCTGTTCCTGATCGGCGCGTTGCTGGTAGCCGCAAGCATCCTGGTCAGTTCTCTCTCATCGCGCCTCGGCATCCCTATCCTGGTCATCATTCTGGCCGTGGGCATGGTGGCGGGCGTGGATGGCGGCGGGATCATCTTCGATAACTACGCTACCGCCTACCTGGTCGGCAATCTCGCGTTGGCCGTCATCCTGCTCGACGGCGGCCTGCGAACGCGGGTGGCCAGTTTTCGGGTAGCGCTGTGGCCGGCCTTGTCGCTGGCAACGGTGGGCGTGTTGATTACCACCGTATTGACCGGCATGGTCGCCGCGTGGCTGTTCAACCTGAGCGTTATTCAGGGCTTGCTGATCGGCGCCATTGTCGGTTCCACAGACGCCGCAGCGGTGTTCTCGCTGCTCGGCGGCAAAGGCCTGAACGAGCGTGTCACCGCAAGCCTTGAGATCGAGTCGGGGAGCAACGATCCCATGGCGGTGTTCTTGACCGTGACCCTGATCGGCATGCTCGCCAGCGGCCAGACCGGTCTGCATTGGGGGCTGCTGGGGCACCTGATTCAGGAGTTTGGCATCGGCAGCTTCATCGGCCTGGGTGGCGGCTGGATCCTGCTGCAACTGGTCAACCGTATCAATCTGGCCGCCGGGCTGTACCCGATTCTGGTCATCGCGGGGGGGCTGGCGATCTTTGCCCTGACCAACGCCATTCATGGCAGCGGTTTTCTTGCGGTGTACCTGTGCGGCCTGGTGCTCGGCAACCGGCCGATCCGCAGCCGCCACGGCATTCTGCACATGCTCGACGGCATGGCCTGGCTGGCGCAGATCGGCATGTTTCTGGTGTTGGGCCTGCTGGTCACACCGCACGACCTGCTGCCGATTGCGATACCGGCGCTGGGCCTGGCGCTGTGGATGATTCTGGTCGCACGCCCGTTGTCGGTGATGGTCGGTCTGCTGCCGTTCAAGGCGTTTCATGGTCGCGAAAAGGCGTTCATTGCCTGGGTCGGCCTGCGTGGGGCGGTCCCGATCATTCTGGCAGTGTTCCCGCTGATGGCCGGGCTGCCCAACGCGCAACTGTATTTCAACCTCGCCTTCTTCATCGTGCTGGTTTCGCTGCTGCTGCAAGGCACCAGCCTGCCGTGGATGGCCAAGCTGCTGAAAGTGACGGTTCCGCCAGACCCCGCGCCTATTTCCCGGGCTGCGCTGGAGGTGCACGTCACCAGCGAATGGGAGCTGTTCGTCTACCGGCTGGGCGCTGAAAAATGGTGCATCGGTGCGGCGCTGCGCGAATTGAAGATGCCGGAAGGCACACGGATTGCCGCACTGTTCCGCGGCCAGCAGTTGCTTCACCCGTCCGGCAGTACGACCCTGGAAGTGGGTGACCTGCTGTGTGTGATCGGCCATGAACACGATCTTCCTGCGCTGGGCAAACTGTTCAGCCAGGCACCGCAACGCGGTCTGGACCTGCGCTTTTTCGGCGATTTCGTGCTCGAAGGCGATGCGCGACTGGGCGAAGTGGCGGCGCTGTACGGCCTGAAACTCGACGGCATCGACCCCGGCATGCCGCTCAGCCAGTTCATTGTGCAAAAGAATCGCGGCGAGCCTGTGGTGGGTGACCAGATTGAATGGAACGGCACTATTTGGACCGTTGCCGTGATGGACGGGAACAAGATCCAGAAAGTCGGCGTCAAATTCCCCGAAGGAACCCGCCCGGGCCCCGGACTGTTCCTTTAAACTGCCAATCCACACGTATCATCATGCGACCGGTGTCTATGTTTTCCCTGCGTTCCATTTGTGCTGCCGCACTGTTTGCGCTTTGCCTGTCTATCTTCCCGGCGCTGGCCGCCGAGCCGCCCACCCGCGATGCCGTGCAGCAAAGCCTCGACAAGATTGCCGACCGCAAGCTGCCGGATGCCGATCAGAAGGCCTTGCAGCAGGTGCTTGAGCAGACGCTGGCGTTTCTCAACAGCAAAGACGACAGCGAGCAAAAGCTGACCGCGCTCAAGCAGCAGCTGGCTCAAGCGCCAAAACAGACCTCGGACAACCAGCGCGAGCTGGCCCGGTTGAAAGAAAGCAAAGTCGTTGCCGTTGCACAGCGCTACGGTGGCCTCGATGTGCCGCAACTGGAGCAACTGCTCAGCCAGCGCAGCACCCAGCAAAGTGATCTGCAAAGCGAGCTTAACGACGCCAACAGCCTGGCCATCACCGCGCAAACCCGGCCGGAGCGGGCGCAGACTGAAATCAGCGCCAATCAGACACGCATCCAGCAGATCAATGCCATCCTCAAGAATGGCAAAGACAACGGCAAGACCCTGAGTGCCGATCAGCGCAATCTGCTCAATGCGGAACTGGCCTCGATCAACGCGCTGAACCTGCTGCGCCGTCAGGAACTGGCCGGCAACAGCCAGTTACAGGACCTGGGCAACAGCCAGCACGACTTGCTGACCGAAAAAGTCGCCCGCCAGGAGCAGGAAATTCAGGACCTGCAAACCCTGATCAACGACAAGCGCCGAGCCCAGTCGCAGAAAACCGTGGCGGACCTGTCTCTGGAAGCGCAGAAATCCGGTGGCAGCAGCCTCCTGGCGACCGAGAGCGCCGCCAACCTCAAGCTGTCCGATTACCTGCTGCGCGGCACCGACCGTCTCAACGAGCTGACCCAGCAAAACCTCAAGACCAAGCAGCAACTGGACAACCTGACGCAGACCGATCAAGCCCTCAGCGAGCAGATCAACGTGCTGAGCGGCAGCCTGCTGCTGTCCAAGATTCTCTACAAGCAAAAACAGTCGTTGCCGCACCTGGAACTGGACAAAGGCCTGGCTGACGAAATCGCCAACATCCGCCTTTATCAGTTCGACATCAATCAGCAACGCGAGCAGATGAGCACACCGACCGCTTACGTCGAACGACTGCTCGCCACCCAGCCCCCGGAAAATATCACCCCGCAACTGCGCAGGACGCTGCTTGATCTGGCCATCACCCGCAGCGACCTGCTCGAACGCCTGAACCGCGAGCTGAGCGCGTTGCTCAACGAGTCCATCACGCTGCAATTGAACCAGAAGCAGTTGACCAGTACCGCCGTCGGCCTGCGCTCCACGCTGGACGAGCAGATGTTCTGGATCCCCAGCAACAAGCCGCTGGATCTGGAGTGGTTCCAGAACATCTGGCCGCGCCTGCAAAAACAGGTCGCGACCCTGCCCTGGACGTCCAGCCTCAGCGAGCTGTCGGACGGCTTGACACAACGCCCGCTGCTGTTTCTGCCATTGTTACTGCTGATCGGTGTACTGACCTGGAGGCGCAAGGCGCTTTACCAGAAGCTCAACCGGCTGCACGCCGACATCGGCCACTTCAAACGCGACAGTCAGTGGAAAACCCCGTTGGCGCTGCTGATCAACGTGCTGCTGGCCATGCCGGTCGCATTGGGGCTGGCGCTGTGCGGCTACGCCTTGCAAATCGATGCGCGCGGGCAAAACGCCAACCTTGGCGAGGCCTTGCTGCAGATCGCGCTGGCCTGGCTAGTGTTCTACACCGCCTACCGCGTGCTGGCCCCGTCCGGCGTTGCGCAACTGCACTTTCGCTGGGAACCGGCGCAGGTCGCGTTCTTGCGCGGCTGGGTTCGTCGCCTGGGGTTGGTGGTGCTGGCGCTGGTCGCCGTGGTGGCGGTCGCCGAGCATCAACCGGCCGCGCTGGCCGACGACGTGCTGGGTATCGGCGTGGTGCTGACCTGTTACGCGCTGATGACCTGGCTGCTGGGCCGATTGCTGCTCTCCAGCCCTACGCACCACAACGCGTCGCTGTTCCGCAAGACGCTGGGTGTGGCGTTCACGGCATTGCCGGTCGCGCTGTTTCTGGCGGTGTGCTTCGGCTACTACTACACCGCACTCAAGCTCAGCGACCGTCTGATCGACACGCTGTACCTGATGATGATCTGGCTGATGGTCGAGGCCACCTTCGTTCGTGGTCTGGGCGTTGCCGCGCGGCGACTGGCCTACCAGCGTGCGCTGGCCAAACGTCAGGCTGCGCGAGAAAACGGTGACAGCGACATCCCCGTCGAAGAACCGAAACTGGACATCGAACAGGTCAACCAGCAGTCGCTGCGCCTGATTCGTCTGGCCTTGCTGGCTGGTTTCGTCGGCGCGTTGTACCTGGTCTGGGCCGAGCTGATCACGGTGTTCGCCTACCTGGACAACATCATCCTCTACGAATACACAAGCGGCACAGGCGCCAACATGAGCATGGTGCCGATCAGCCTGAGCGACTTCCTCGGTGCCGGGGTCATCATCGTCATTACCTTTGTGCTGGCGGGCAACCTGCCCGGCTTGCTCGAGGTGCTGGTTCTGTCACGCATGAACCTGGCGCAAGGCAGCGCCTATGCGACCACCACGCTGCTCTCCTACACCATCGCCGGCATCGGCTTTGTGACCACGCTGTCCACATTAGGCGTGAGCTGGGACAAGCTGCAGTGGCTGGTCGCAGCGCTGTCGGTGGGCCTGGGGTTCGGCATGCAGGAGATCTTCGCCAACTTCATTTCCGGCATCATGATCCTCTTCGAGCGCCCGGTACGGATCGGCGACACCATCACCATCGGCGCCCTGTCGGGTACGGTCAGCAAGATCCGCATCCGCGCCACGACCATCACCGACTTCGACCGCAAGGACATTATCGTCCCGAACAAGACCTTCATCACCGGCCAGCTCATCAACTGGTCACTGACTGACACCGTCACCCGCGTAACGCTCAAGCTGGGTGTGGATTACGGCTCGGACCTGGACCTCGTGCGCTCCCTGCTGCTGCAAGCCGCACGGGAAAACCCTCGGGTGCTCAAGGAGCCAGAGCCCATTGTCTACTTCCTGAACTTCGGCGAAAGCACCCTCGACCACGAACTGCGCATGCACGTTCGCGACCTGGGCGACCGCAACCCGGTACTCGACGAGATCAACCGCTTCATCAACCGCGAGTTCAAGAAACAGCACATCAACATCTCGTTCCGCCAGATGGAGATCTACCTCAAAAACACCCAGGGCCTGGAATACAAACTGGTGCCCGCCGAACCAGGCGAAAAGCACGGCGCACCGGCTGGGCAAACCACGCTGCAACCGGTAAACACCAAAGTAGCCCCGGCAACCAAAGATGCGCCAGAGCCGCCGGAGTTGAGGCTGGACTGAGGCTGAATGGGGAGTGACCGGCGGTTTGGGTGGCTGTCGGTTGTTCTCGGTCTACAAGCTGAACGGCTATAGCCCCTTGAAGGCTTGTTCAGCTTCAACAATGATCACGCCGAGCTTCGAGTCATAGGGCCATTGGTCGACGATGACTCTTGAGATACCCAGATCGCGATTCTGTTTTTCTGGGAGATCATTTTGCGCAATCAAGTCTAGAACGACTTGAAGTTTCTGTTTGAAATGCTCGAGCTGGCTTACTGTGGTGAATGCCAGCACGTTTGGATCGGCCAGGTTGATAGCTTCGTTGATGCACTTGATGGCGTGTATGATTTTTTCCATGCATTTTCTTTGGGACTTCATGGCTGTACAGGCCCCATTGGGTAGGAATTTGAGCAACCGAGAAAGCAGGCATCACAGCCTTCATTGGTAGAGATTTCTAGAGCGATTGGCGTAAAACTTTCAAAGCTTGAATATTCATATTTACGCCCGTTCAATATCGCGTCCGTTAGCTTGGTCGAAAACCATTAGTACAGAGCAAAACTTTGCTGACAATGATAGTCAACTCATTCCCCACCCATTTCACTTTTCAATTTACGCAACAAAGGAGTCTCTCCACCGGTCAGCTCAATTCTGAACTCTGCGAAAGCGTGCTCAAGAAGGGGATATTGTTGCAAGCTCTCTTCTGTAAAAAGGTAACGCCCTGGAATATCTCTCCACTGCAGCTTCACCGGTATCATGCCAGATTCGGCTAGCGTCATCAGGGGTTCTATCTCAATTCGAAGTTTTTCAACAACGCGATCTGATTTTTCTAAATCTTCAATGGCCTCACGTAGCTTTTGCGTTTTCTGTTTAAGCTTTTCGATATCCATATACACCTCTGGCGGCGCCAGCAATGATGCGTGATTTATATATTCTAGCGCAGAATTAAATTTCATAACTCGCCTCAGCCTACTAGTTTGAATAACTCTCGTTGATACGAGGTCAACTACCTCCCCCCCTATGGCATCATAAGGTTTATAGAGTATAGAAAACTTGTCGCATCAGCGTTTGCGGGCGGTTTGGCGTTCGCGAGCAAGTTATCTGATGATGGCGACCCGCAATTGCGGCGTGCTTTTTGGAGGTGGTATCTGTGTGTTGCCGTGCCGCTCAACGCCTGATCTACCAGAGCGCTGGCGTATAGCTGAGTATTAATCGGGCTTCATCCAGGTCATTACCAAAGCCTGACCGAACGAGTGAGGCTCCATGTGAGCCCTGCTCCTTGCCAGCCATCAAGCTCTCGTGGAATATCGGCAGGGCAATTTCTCTATGGACTCTTTATGAACAACGCTGCTCCCACCCTGCCCCGCACACTTGGAGAATCCATCACCAAGGAGCTGCGCAGAATGCTGGTGGAAGGCGAGCTGGTCCCCGGTCAGCGCCTCTCGGAAGCGGCGCTGGCGGACAGCCTGCAGATCTCCCGAAACACCTTGAGAGAAGCGTTCAGAGTGCTGACCCGTGAAGGCTTGCTCACTCATGAGCCTAATCGTGGCGTGACCGTGGCCGAGCCGGACATGGCGTCGATCATCGACATCTATCGCGTGCGCCGTTTTATCGAATGCACGGCGATTGCCCAGGCTTATCCGCAGCATCCGGGCGTGCGGCACATGCGCGAAGCGGTCGAGGCGGGAGTCCAGGCGCGTGAAGCAAGCGACTGGGTGGCGGTCGGCACGGCCAACATGATGTTCCACAAGGCGATCGTCGAGCTGGCTGACAGCCCGCGTCTGACGGCGTTTTATGGGCAGATCTCGGCAGAATTGCGCCTGGCCTTCGGTTTGCTGAACAATCCTGAATTGCTTCACTCGCCTTATCTGGACATGAACGCCGCCGTGCTCGGCTGTCTCGACGCTGGCAAGACCGATGAGGCAACGCGCATGCTCGAAGACTACCTGGTGCAATCGGAACGTACGATTCTGGCCGCTTTCCAGCGCAACCGAACCGGCAGTCAGGCCTGACTGCCGATTGCCAGAACTACCGTTGATGGCTTGGGGTCTACGGGTTCTGATCGCTGAAACCCGCCCGACGAGCCACACAGGCCGCCGCTCTGTTGCACGCCTGAAATTCTCCTCTGGAGGCGACACGCTTTGAAAGCACTCGACGAACTCGTTTTCGACAACCGCTTTGCCCGCCTGGGTGATGCGTTTTCCACCCACGTATTGCCCGAGCCTATCGACGCGCCGCGCTTGGTGGTCGCCAGCGAATCAGCCCTGGCGCTGCTGGATCTGGCCCCTGAGCAGTCTGAACTGCCGCTGTTCGCAGAAATTTTCAGCGGTCACAAGCTGTGGGCCGAAGCAGAGCCACGGGCGATGGTTTATTCCGGCCATCAGTTCGGCTCCTACAACCCGCGCCTGGGCGACGGGCGTGGGCTGTTGCTGGGCGAGGTTTACAACGACGCCGGCGAGCATTGGGACTTGCACCTCAAAGGTGCTGGCCGCACGCCCTATTCGCGGATGGGCGATGGGCGTGCGGTGCTGAGGTCTTCGATTCGCGAGTTTCTGGCTTCCGAGGCGCTGCATGCGCTGGGCATCCCCAGCAGTCGCGCCGCGTGTGTGGTCAGTTCCAACACGCCAGTATGGCGGGAGAAACAGGAATATGCGGCGATGGTGCTGCGTCTGGCACAGAGCCACGTGCGTTTCGGCAGCCTTGAATACCTGTTCTACACCAAGCAGCCAGAGCACTTGAAGACGCTGGCCGAGCATGTACTGACAATGCATTACCCACACTGTCAGGAGCAGCCCGAGCCCTATCTGGCGATGTTCCGGGAAATCGTCGAGCGCAATGCCGAGCTGATCGCCAAGTGGCAGGCCTATGGTTTCTGCCACGGCGTGATGAACACCGACAACATGTCGATTCTGGGCATTACCTTCGACTTCGGGCCGTTTGCGTTTCTGGATGATTTCGACGAGCACTTCATCTGCAACCACTCCGATCATGAAGGCCGTTACTCCTTCAGCAATCAGGTGCCCATCGCGCAGTGGAACCTTAGCGCGCTGGGGCAGGCATTGACGCCGTTTGTCAGTGTGGAAGCGTTGCGCGAGACGATTGGCCTGTTTCTGCCGCTGTACCAGGCGCACTATCTGGACCTGATGCGTCGTCGGTTGGGCCTGACGGTTGCGCAGGATCAGGACGACAAGCTGGTCAGCCAACTGCTGCAACTGATGCAGAACAGCGGCGTGGATTACACCCTGTTCTTCCGCCGTCTGGGCGATCAACCTGCCGCACAAGCGCTGCGCGCGTTACGTGATGACTTCGTGGACATCAAAGTCTTCGATGACTGGGCACAGGCCTATCAGGCACGCATCGCGGCTGAGGAAAACGGCACCGAGCAGGCGCGCAAAGAGCGGATGCACGCGGTCAATCCGCTGTACATCCTGCGCAACTACCTCGCGCAAAATGCCATCGAAGCGGCCGAAAAAGGCGATTACGAAGAAGTCCGCCGCCTGCACCAAGTGCTCTGCACCCCCTTCACCGAACAACCCGGCATGGAAGGCTACGCGCAACGTCCACCGGACTGGGGCAAGCACCTTGAGATCAGTTGCTCGTCGTGAGGCCTGGAGGGCGGCGCAGATCTGTGACGCGGAGCGTCACTCACGGCATTCCCACGCTGGAGCGTGAGGAACGATAATCTCAACTACCGTGCCGCTGATTACTTATCGTGCGACGCTCTGCGTCGCATGCAGGTCTGGACGCGGAGCGTCACTCACGGCATTACCGCGCTTCAGCGTGAGTAACGATAATCTCAACTACCGTGCCGCTGATTACCTATCGTGCGACGCTCTGCGTCGCATGCAGGCCTGGACGCTCTGCGTCCGCTTTATCTACGCAAGCCCAGCATTCACCAGCCACTGCTCCAGCCCTTCCAGGTCGGGGATGCGTGCGACGGTTTCGCCGATCTGCACGGCGGCCAGTTCCAGTTCGGCCAGCGGGACGTCAACGTAGCTGAGTTGGCTGTCGACCTTGCACGAGCGCGGGATGCCTTGGGTCAGCAAAGCGATGAACCTGACGCCGTTGCGCCCGCCCAGCGCGTTGAGCACCACGATTCGCGCACGCCCTCCTACGCGTGTTCGGCCGCCGCAAGCGGCTTCGAAGCTGAGCAGCGGCAGGCTCAGTTCGCGCCAGCTGATCACACCCAGATACCACTCGGGCGCATCCGGCCCGGCGCTGCTGTCCTGATAATCGATCAGCTCGGCGACCGCGACGTTGGGCAGCAACAAGTGCCGGTCGCTGAGCGGCAACAGCAGGCCGGTCAGGCTGGTCAGCCGGCTGGTCTGGAACGTACCTTCAGACATCGACCTGACTCCAGTAAGTGATGCTTTCCAGCAGCACGTTCTCCTGATAAGGCTTGCTCAGGTACTCGTTGACGCCCAGCGCCATGGCCCGGTCGCGGTGTTTCTGGCCGGAGCGTGAGGTGATCATGATGATCGGCAGTTCCTTGAGCTGTTCGTCCTGGCGGATCTGGCTGGCCACTTCAAAGCCGTCCATGCGCGGCATTTCGATATCCAGCAACATGATGTCCGGCGTGTGCTCCTGCAACAGGCTCATGGCGTCGATCCCGTCCTTGGCGGTCAGCACATGCATGCCGTGGCGTTCAAGCAACCGACTGGTCACTTTACGCACCGTCACCGAATCGTCCACCACCATCACCAGCAATGGCCTGGCGTGCTCGATCTCGTTATACGCTGCTGGCGTGAAGCCTCTGAAAGGCAGGCCCTGCAAGGTGCGAAGCTGCGCCATCAGATCAAGAATCAGAACCACACGGCCATCACCCAGAATGGTCGCGCCGGAAATGCCCTGCACTCTGGAAAACTGCGCGCCAAGGCTCTTGACCACAATTTCCCGCGAGCCGGCCAGCGCATCGACCTGCACCGCCACCCACTGATCCTGCAAATGCACCAGCAATACCGGCAACGGCTGCAATTGCCCGACCAACCGTGGCGGGCTGTTGCCCAGCAACTCACCCAGATAACGCAACTCGTAACTGCGCCCGCCGTACTGATAACGCGGCGGGCTGGTCTGGTAGTAACCGTCCAGCTCGTTGGCCATGACGCGCACGATGCCATCGACGGTGTTGAGCGGCACTGCGTATTGCTCTTCGCCACAGGTCACCATCAGCGCCCGGTTGACCGACACCGAAATCGGCAGACGAATACGAAAGCGCGTGCCCTTGCCAGGCACCGAGTCGATGACCATCGAGCCGCCCAACTGCTTGACCTCGGCATGCACCACGTCCATGCCCACGCCTCGCCCGGAAATCTGGGTGATGATCTCGCTGGTGGAAAACCCCGCCTGCAGAATGAACGGCAACACTTCATGATCGGCCAGGTCGGCGTCCGGGTGGATCATGCCGCGCTTGATGGCCTTGCGGCGCACGGCCGCCAGATCGACGCCCGAGCCGTCATCGCTCAGCTCGATCAGCATGTCGCCGCCTTCGTACATCAGCTCCAGGTTGATGCGACCCTGTTCCGGTTTGCCAGCAGCGATACGTTTTTCGGTGCTTTCAAGGCCGTGATCGACGGCGTTGCGCAGCATGTGCTCCAGTGGCGCGACCATCCGCTCCAGCACGTTGCGGTCCATCTCGCCATCGGCATTGCCGACCTCGAAATGCACTTTCTTGTTCAGTTCCGAGGCCACCTGTCGCACCACGCGACGCAAACGCGGCACCAGTCGCTCGAACGGCACCATGCGCGTGCGCATCAGGCCTTCCTGCAACTGGGTGTTGACCCGGGCCTGTTGCGACAGCAGTGTTTCGGCATCGCGGGCTCGCGCGCCAAGGGTTTCCTTGAGGTCCATCAGGTCGGACGCAGACTCGAACAAGGCGCGCGACAACTGCTGCAACTGAGAGTGGCGGTCCATTTCCAGCGGGTCGAACTCTTCGTAACCCAACCGCTCGGCCTGAACCTGCTCACGGCTGAGAATGCGCCCCTGGGTTTCCATATCCAGACGACGCAACTGGTCGCGCATCCGCTCGATGGTGGTTTCCATTTCTACCAGCGTGACCTGCGAATCGATAATCTGCTGCTCAATGCGCCCCCGGAAGATGGATGTTTCGCCCGCCAGATTGACCAGGCCTTCCAGTTGCTCGGCAGGCACCTTGACCATTTCCGGGCCACTGCGCTCGCCCTCGCCGTCAACAACAGGCGTGACCGCCACAACCGGTTCCGGGCCGGACTCGATGGCCTGCGCAACAAACTGCCCACCCGTCGGGCCATCGCTGGCCAGCCGGCGGATGTTTTCGATCAGCAGGGTTGCGTCAGACAGCGGCTTTTCAGAGCGCACCGCATCGAGCATGTCGGCCAGCACATCGTGGCCGCTTTGCAACAGGCTGATCATCAGAGGATCAGCCTGCATGCTGCCCGCGCAAAGCCCTTCGTAAAGCGTTTCCAGCTCGTGAGCAAGGTCGCCTATCGGAGCAATTTCGACCATCCGTGCGCCACCCTTGAGGGTGTGCAGGTCACGCAGCAGGTTCTCGACCTCCAGCAGGTTGTGCGGGTCAGCCTGCCAGCGGGCCAGTGCCGCGCCGGAGCTTTCGATGATGTCGAAACCTTCCTCAAGGAAGACTTCACGCAACTCGGTGTCATGCTCAGGCAGGTCTGCGCTGGCCTGGGACGATAATGGCGCTTCGGGCACTGCGCTCTCGACCGTGCGGCAGCCGCGCAACGCCTCGATCAGCGCCGAGGGATCGCTGAGCGCTGCGTGCTGATACAACTGCTCCAGCAGAATCGCCAGGTGGTCGTGACTCTTGTGCAGCAACTCGGCCAGCGTCGGTGAGTGGTTGAAGCGTCGGTCGATCAAGCCTTCGTAAAGGTTTTCCAGCTCGTGGGCAAGGTCGCCCACTTCAACCACTTCGGCCATCCGCGCACCGCCCTTGAGGGTGTGCAGGTCGCGTTGCAGCGAACTCAACGGTGCCGGGTTTTCCGGATCAGCCAGCCAGCGTTGCAGGGCTTGCCCTGCGCTGTCGAGGATATCGACGGCTTCCTCCAGAAATATCTCGACAATCTCGTCGTCCGGACTGAAAACCTCCGGCGGCACGGCCTCACGGGCCAGTTGCTCGGTGGCCGCATTGAGTTCTGTAACACTCAGGGTACGGTGGCCATCGCTCTTGACCAGCCCGGTCGCCGACGGGTCCAGCGCCTGATCCAGCAGATCGTTCAAGGCGCGCACGCACTCGGGGCGTGGCTCGACATTCTGGCCGGCCGCAACCTGATCAAGCATATTGATCAAGGCTTCATGGGCCTGTTCGGCTACGTCGAAAAAGCGCTCGCTGACCGCCAGGCTGCTTTCTTCGACAGCGCCATACAAGTCGAGCAAGGCCTCGCACAGCTCATCGACCTGCGGCAAATCGGCCAGGTGCGCGCCATGCCCCAGCGTGGTCAGCTCATCGAGCAGCGCGCTAAGCTCCTGTCGCTCACCGGGATGCTGACGCCAGCGCCGCAACAGGTTTTCGGCATCGAGCACGATGTCCATGCCTTCGGCCAGAAAGCCCGCCAGCAGCGTGGGGTTACGCTTGATCCGCAAGCCGCTGTCCGAGTCACGCAGCACCGCCGTGAGGCGCTCATTGAGCAGCGAAAAGGCAGCATCGATCAACTGCGCCGCACCCGCAATCTCGCCCAGCGGAGTCGTGTCCAGCTGCTCCAGCCCCATACGCAGCAGCGGTTCGGCGCGGCGCAGCACGTCGAGTTCGGGCGCGCCGATGTCGATCAGGTTGGCTTTGTATTCTCGCACCAACTGGTCGAGCGGGCTGGCCAGTTCGGCAATCGGCAGCACACCAGCCATGTGCGCGCTGCCTTTGAGCGTGTGCAGTGCGCGCAGCACCGCGTCGCTGATCGAAGGCGATGCGGACTGTTCGGCGTTGTCGAGAAAGCGGCTGAGGGTATTCAAATGCCCCAGCGCTTCCTGGCGGAAAATTTCCAGCAACTGCGGATCCAGCACTTCGCCTGGCGCATGCGAGTCGGCAACAGACAAAGAAGGTGCTTCAAGACCATTGGCCAGCGCGTGGGCGCGGGCCGCCAGCAGGTCGACGTCGTTGCGCTGGCACTGCGCGTCATCAGCGAAGTCGCGTATCACCGAGGGCAGCAGCGCCAACACTTCACCCATCAGTTGCTGCACTTCCAAACCCGGAAGTACGTCGCCTTCCAGCACCCGGTTGAGCAGGTTTTCCACCGACCAAGCCAGTTCACTGAGGATCAGCGCGCGCACCATACGGCCGCTGCCCTTGAGGGTATGAAACGCCCGGCGCACCTCGGTCAGTGCCGTGCTGTCCCAGTGACCGCCGCTGCCGAGCGAGGCAAACCAGCGCGGCAGATACTCACGCAGCGCGTCGAGGACTTCGTCGGCCTCTTCCAGAAAAACTTCGCGCAGCTCCTCATCCACCGCCTCTTCGTCAGGCGAAGGCGGCAGCAGGCTGGTGGGCACGTTGCGCGCCGGAGGGTTGACCGCCGACATCGGGCTGGCGAGCACTTGTGCAATGGTTTGCGTCGGGCTGACCAAGGCCTTGCGGTCGTCCAGTTCCAGCAGTTCGTCCTGAGTGATGATCTCGTCGAGCAGCGGCACTTCAAGCGTATCCGCTGCGGGGGTATAACCCAGACGCGCGAGGCTTTGCTGGGCCATGTCGAGAACTTGATCGCCAGGCGCTTCGTGGTCTTCGAGCATGCGCTCCAGGTAGTACTCGATCCCGGTAATGGTGTCGGCCAGACAGTCGAGCTGCACGCCGGTGGGTCGGGTTTCATCCACCAGCAGGTGTTCCTGAATGTATTCGTTACAGGCAGCCAGCAGGCTCGCCGCACGCGCCAGCGGGATCATCGCCAGGGCACCGCGAACCTGTACGATCAGCGCGCACAGCGGGTCAAGCCGCTGGCGGTCCCATTCGCCATCGATGTAGTCGAGGATCACGTCCTTGGCTTGCTGCAAGACGTTACGGGCCTCGCGAATCACCAGTTGATGAATCTGCGTCAGGTCGGTGGTCGGCAGGCGGCTTTCTTCGCGGCTCGACTGTTCGTTATTACCGGCCATCCCTGCGAGGGTCGATTCGACGTACAACAACGCGCCCGCCACATCCATCAGCGCGCCGTCGCTGGGCTCGCGCTGCCCCTGCGCCAGCCCCAGAACAACCGAAAGCTGGTCGATGATCACCTTGCGCGGCTGGCCAAAGCCCAACACCGCCAAGGTGTCGGCGATCTGTCGCAGCGGCGGCAGCAAGGCGTTGAGCTCGCTGACATGCTGGCGGTCACCGCGCACAAACACATCGAGCCGTTCCTTGACCCGCACCAGCCCTTCGCACAACGCCACGATCACCGAGCGCATGGCATCGCGGTCCGGCCCGGCCATGCGCGCCCGCTCTTCATTGACCACGTCGTTGCCGGGCAAGGCGTCGGCCAGTGCGTACTGATCTTTGAGATCAAGCATTTTCGGCGCCAGGCTGTCGGACTTGGCGATGTAGAACAGCAGGCTTTTCAGCAATTCTTCCGGCGCAGGCTGATTGATGCCCGCCACGCCCTGCTCGGCCAGCCGCTTGAGTTCCTTGTCAGCGTCTTTCAACAGGCTGCGCAGGGCCGGGCTATTGGTGAAGTTGCCGTTGAGCATGGTCTCGACCAGCGCCGAGGAAATTCGCCAGAGCGGACCGAGCGGCGCGTCTTCGCACAATTGCTCGAGCCGGGCGAAGACCTTGGCCATGTAACCGAGCTGGGTCTGTACGCCCTGCTCGCGCATCAGGCCCGCCAGCGCTGCCTGCAAGGTCTGGCGCAGCTTGCGCAGCAGGCCTGGCAGTTCCGGGGTATTGCGTCGCGCCAGTTCTTCCTCATCAAGGGCTGGGACGACGACCAGTTGCGGGGCGAACAGGCTGGTTTCCGAGAGCAGGCTTTCACCCCGCGCACTGCGCAGGTCATTGAGCAACGGCAAAACCACCAGCGGCAGATCACGGCGCGCGGAGTGAATACGCTCCAGGTACAGCGGCAACTGGCTCATGGCCTGAATCAAAAGCTGCTCGGACTCGACCGGATGGCTGACGCGATTTTGCTGAACTGCCAGCGCCAGTTGCTCGATTTCCTCGGCCAGTAACGCCGCGCCATAGAATTCGATCATTTGCAGGCTGCCGTGAACCTGATGCACCAGGTTCAGGCACTCGGCCATCGCCGCGCCGTTGGCCGGATCTTCGATGAATTCGTCCAGCGCATGGCGGGCCTGCCGCAGCGTTTCGGCGATCTCGCCCTTGAGCCATTCAAGGGCCACGTAATCGTGACGATCAGCCATGACGAGGCCCGCCTGTTACCCAACCAAGATTGTTCATTTCTTGAACATCATCCGATCTTCTTCGAGGGCGGCAGGGTGAAACCCGATACCGAGCGACGCATTTCGCTGGCCATCTTCGCCAGATTGCCAATGCTTTCGGCGGTGGCCGACGTGCCGGACGTGGTCTGCGAAGTGGTCTGCTGAATCACGGTCATGGTCTGCGAGATCTGACCGGCAGACTCGGCCTGCTGATGGGCTGCATCGGTGATACTTTCGATCAGTTCGGCCAGCACCCTGGAAACGCCTTCGATTTCCCCGAGTGCTACGCCAGCATCCTGCGCCAGCCGCGCGCCGCGCACCACTTCGCTGGTGGTCTGCTCCATGGAGATCACTGCTTCATTGGTGTCGTTCTGGATGGCGCGCACCAGCGTCTCGATCTGTTTGGTCGCCGACGAGGAACGCTCCGCCAGCCGCTGCACTTCGTCAGCCACCACCGCAAAGCCTCGCCCGGCATCACCGGCCATCGACGCCTGAATGGCCGCGTTGAGCGCAAGAATGTTGGTTTGATCAGCAATGTCGTCGATCAGGCTGACAATGTCGCCAATTTCCTGCGAAGACTCACCCAAGCGTTTGATGCGCTTGGACGTGTCCTGAATCTGTTCGCGAATGTTGTCCATGCCGTGGATGGTGTTCTGCACCACCTCGTTGCCTTTGTTGGCAATTGCCACCGAACGCTCGGCAACCGCCGAGGACTCCGACGCATTGGCCGACACCTGATCAATCGATGCCGCCATGTCGTTGACCGCCGTGGAGGCCGCGCTGATCTGCAAGGCCTGATGCTCGGACGCGGCAGACAACTGCATGGCCGTGGCCTGGGTCTCGGTGACGGCCGAGGCCACCTGTTCGGCCGTCAGGTTGATGGTCACCACCAGTTCGCGCAGTTGATCGATGGAGTAGTTGATGGAGTCGGCAATCGCACCGGTGAAGTCCTCGGTAACAGAAGCCGTCACGGTCAGATCGCCGTCGGCGAGGTTTTCGATCTCGTCCAGCAGACGCATGATCGCCGTCTGATTGCGCTCGCTCTTCTGAGCGGTTTCGCGCAACTGGCGGTTGGTTTCGCGAACCATGACCAGCCCGATGAGGATGATCGACATCAGCGCCAGCAAGCCCAGCACATAACCGCCGACGGTGTTCATGGTGCGGCGTTTGGCGAGGTTTTCCAAGCTGTTGGCGAGCACCGAGGTTTCGTCCAGCAGGGTCTGCGAGGTGTTGAAGATGTTGCCCGAGGCCTCGCGCACCTGATAAAGCTCGGGCGAGGTTTCGAGGATTTCGTCCACCGAGCCGGACACGAACTCGAACAGCTCGGCGATTTCCGCCAGCCGCGCCCGGGCATCGCGATCTTCGACCTGGGTGATGCGCAGCGTCGCATTGCCTTCCAGCATGCCGTTAAGCACCCGGCCAAACTGGCTGGCGTCACGGCCAAAGGCATCGGCGGCCTGCACCGCTGTTTCGTCGCCAGCCAGTACGGTGTTGACCGAACCGAGAATCCGCTCGGCGAGCAGCGCCTGACGTTGCGCGACCACGACCTGCGCAGCAGGCGCACGACTTTGCAGAAGGTTTTCGACGACCTTGTCGTATTCGGCCTGCAACTGCGGAATGGTTTCGGCCAGGGTCGCCGCCACCTGATGCAGCGAAAGGACGGTCTGCTCGCTGGCCAGAATCACGTCGGTACTCTTGCGCAGCCCTTCCCAGTCTCGTTGCACGGTGCGCAATTCGTCGCGTATCAGCTCGGGAGCCGCAGGCAGCCCGGTGGCCGGGTCGCCTTTTCTCAGGTAGCCCCAGCGCACGTCGAAATCGTTGCGCGCATCGGCCAGCAATTTGAACGCCTGGGTTTTGCCGGCAGCCGCTTCCGTGGCGTTCTTGGCGATGCGCTGGGACAGCACGCGCAGCTCACCGGCATGCCCGATGTACTGCTTGTCGTAGTTCGACTGAGTATTGAGGTACGCGAAGTTGGCGAACAGCAACATGATGAAAACAATCAACGCGACGAACAGCAGAATAATCTGCGTACGGCTTCGTGCACCTTCCCTTGACCTGTCTGTACTGCTCATTAATCAGGCCCCCGCCTGGACCAATTGTGAACCTAGGACGCCAGGTCCATGAAATCTGCAGACTGCACCAACGCCCACGGGCTGAATATCTGCCAGGCCTGCTCGCGAATGAACTGACCCCGCAGGAACGGCACGAGGCGCTGATCGACGTCCTGCGGGGTGTGGGGTATCAGGCTCAACTGACTGAAACGCTGCATGCCGAACACCTCATCGACCACCAGGCCGGCAAATATGTCGTTGTACTCGACCACCATTACCCGGCGCTGCTTGCGTGCCGACGTCAGTTCGTGACCGAAGAACCCGCACAAGTCCATGAGCGGCAACAGCCGACCGCGCAGATTGGCGACACCCGCCACCCAGAATTTCACGCCGGGCATGACAGCGTGTCGGGGCTCATGGAGAATTTCGGCGATTTCACCGATCGGTGCCACAAAACGCTGATCGCCCATGCGAAAGCCAATCCCGACCCAGTCCTGCTGGTGGGTTTCCTGCAACGGCAGGCCCGCCGCCAGCGAACGGCAGCGTCGGTCCATATCCAGCAGCAGTTCAAAGGCGGTACGAGGCTCGGCCATGGCGATTCCGGCAATCAGCCGGCCAGCACCGCGTTCAGGGTTTTCATCAGGGTTTCTTCATCTACCGGCTTGGTCAGGTAATCCCGCGCGCCCTGGCGTTTGCCCCAGACCTTGTCGGTTTCCTGATCCTTGGTGGTGATCATGATCACCGGAATGTTGCTGGTGTCGGCGTCCTTAGTCAGCTGGCGCGTGGCCTGAAAACCGTTGAGCCCCGGCATGACGATGTCCATCAATACGGCGTCGGGCTTTTCCTGACGGGCCAGAGCCACGCCATCAGCGCCGTTTTCGGCCTTGAGCACTTCATGGCCGTGCTTTTCCAGCATGCCCGTGAGTTTGTACATTTCAGTCGGCGAGTCATCGACGATCAGTATTCGAGCCATGGGTGTTCCCCGTCAGATTACGAGCGCGCGACATCAGGCGCGGGCGTCACGATATGTGTTGTTCTGCTGCAACGAAGCCCGGCACATGAGCCTTGATCGCGCTGAGCAGTTCTTCCTTGCTGAAAGGCTTTGTCAAAAACTGATCGGAACCGACGATTCGCCCCTTGGCCTTGTCGAACAGACCGTCCTTGGAGGACAGCATAATGACCGGCGTGGACTTAAATGCACGGTTGTTCTTGATCAGTGCGCACGTCTGGTAGCCGTCCAGACGCGGCATCATGATATCGACGAATATGATTCGTGGGTGGTTATCGGCAATCTTGGCCAGCGCGTCAAAACCGTCTATCGCAGTGATGACTTCGCAACCTGCGTTTTTAAGCAGCGTTTCGGCGGTGCGGCGGATGGTCTTCGAGTCATCGATGACCATGACTTTCAATGCAGAGGCGTGTTGTTCCATAGCTGCTCTTCCATCGCCGCAGCGAATTTTTGCGCATTCTGCGAGGCATTGAGAGCCTGACGGTATCGCTTCATTGATCCACAGGGATCGAAGCCTGGATGCCGAGCCTTTTTAGCATACTCTCCGGACTCAATCCATAAAGCGCACCGTGGCAGACCTGCCCCTTGACCGGGAGCACTCGGAGCGCCACCCTGATGCCAATTTTATGGCCGTTGCGGCCCTTACCGATCAGAGGATATTGCCCATGAGCGTTCGCCTAGGGATTGTCATGGACCCCATTGAGCGCATCTCCTATAAAAAGGACAGCTCGCTGGCCATGCTCCTTGCCGCACAGGATCGCGGCTGGACGCTGTTCTATATGGAACAGAAAGACCTGTACCAGAACGCAGGCCAGGCCCGCGCGCGCATGAAGCCGCTGAAGGTGTTCGCCGATCCGGCCAAATGGTTCGAGTTCGAAGCCGAAATCGACGCAGGTCTTGACGATCTGGACGTGATCCTGATGCGTAAGGATCCGCCGTTCGACATGGAATTCATCTACACCACTTACCTGCTGGAACAGGCCGAGAGCGCTGGCGTGCTGGTGGTCAACAAGCCGCAGAGCCTGCGCGACTGCAACGAAAAGCTGTTCGCCACGCTGTTCCCGCAGTGCACCCCGCCGACACTGGTCAGCCGCCGCGCCGACATCCTGCGCGAGTTCGCCGAGCAACAGGGCGACGTGATCCTCAAGCCGCTGGACGGCATGGGCGGCGCGTCGATCTTCCGTCATCGTGCGGGCGACCCGAACCTCTCGGTGATCCTCGAAACCCTGACGGCCCACGGCACCCAGCAGATCATGGCGCAGGGCTACTTGCCGGCCATCAAGGACGGCGACAAACGCATCCTGATGGTTGACGGTGAGCCGGTGCCATACTGCCTGGCGCGCATCCCTGCCGCTGGCGAAACCCGTGGCAACCTGGCCGCAGGCGGGCGTGGCGAAGCGCGTCCGCTGAGTGACAAGGACCGCTGGATCGCCGAACAGATCGGCCCCACCCTGCGCGAAAAAGGCCTGCTGTTCGTCGGCCTCGACGTGATCGGTGAGCACCTGACCGAAATCAACGTCACCAGCCCGACCTGCATCCGCGAAATCGACAACGCTTTCGGCACCAATATCGGTGGCCTGTTGATGGATGCGATCGAGAAGAAGCTGCAGGCGCGCAAGGGCTAAGGTCCCCCGGAGATGGGGCTTTTTGTGAGAGCGGACCGGGCGACGCTTCGCTCCCACAAAGGCTCGCGTTTTCGTGTATTTCAAGCGTTATGTACAACGACGAGCGCCGCCGGCTATGGAGCAAACCCTATGCCACGGCGCCCCTTCGTCTGATCCGCAGCCAGGTTGCACCGTACATTGCGTTATCATGCGCCACCTGTAACACGACACGGATTTTGACATGCAGGCTGACGAGACACTGAACCGCTGATGACATCCATGGCCAGAAACGACCTGCCCCTCGAACTCGCCAATGTGGGTGTGCGTCCTGCCGATCGGCTGGGCTTTACCATGATGATCGCTGCGCTGATCCACCTCGCGGTGATCCTCGGCGTGGGCTTCACCTATGTGAAGCCGGAACAGATCTCGCAGACCCTGGAAATCACCCTCGCCACGTTCAAGAGCGAAGAAAAGCCCAAACAGGCCGACTTTCTGGCCCAGGACGATCAACAAGGCAGCGGCACGCTGGACAAGGCCGAAACGCTGAAGACCACCGAGCTTGCGCCGTATCAGGACACCAAGGTCAATAAAGTCACGCCGCCACCGTCCAGCAAGCCGGTGGTCAAGCAGGAAGCGCCCAAGACAGCCGTCGCGACCACTGCGGCCAGCCCGCAGAAAACCGTCGCCAAGCGCGACGAAGTCAAGCCCGAGCCCACTACCAAGGCCGCGCCGACCTTTGACAGTTCGGACCTGAGCAACGAAATCGCCAGCCTGGAAGCCGAACTCTCGACCGAACAGCAGCTGTACGCCAAGCGCCCCAAGATCCACCGCCTCAACGCCGCCTCGACCATGCGCGACAAAGGTGCCTGGTACAAGGACGACTGGCGCAAGAAGGTCGAGCGAGTCGGTAACCTGAACTATCCTGAGGAAGCTCGCCGCAAGCAGATTTACGGCAATTTGCGACTTCTTGTGTCGATCAATCGGGATGGGTCGTTGTACGAAGTGCTGGTGCTGGAATCATCAGGGCAACCGTTGCTGGACCAGGCCGCACAGCGGATCGTGCGTCTTGCTGCGCCTTTTGCGCCGTTCACCGGCGATCTGGCAGACATCGACCGGCTAGAGATCATCCGCACCTGGAAATTCGCACGCGGCGACAAGCTGTCCAGCAACTGACATTTTTGCCAACGGACACTCGACACGTATAAGTGCCAGTTGTCAGGTCTGTAACACGACGCCACACTAGGACTCATGAAAAAAGTCTCTCCGAGTTATCTCAAGCATCAGTTCCTGATCGCCATGCCCCACATGCACGACGAGAACTTTGCGCAGACCTTGACCTACGTCGTTGAGCACAACGCCAATGGCGCGATGGGGCTGGTGATCAACCGTCCGCAAAGCCTGACCCTGGCGGATGTGCTCGAGCAACTGCGACCGGAACTGCCTGCGCCAAAACGCTGCCAGGAAATCGCCATCCATGCTGGCGGCCCGGTGCAGACCGACCGTGGGTTTGTCCTGCACCCCAGCGGCCAGACCTTTCAGGCCACCGTCGATCTACCCGGCGGGATTTCGCTGTCGACGTCACAGGACGTGCTGTTTTCCATCGCCGACGGCTACGGGCCTGATCAAAATGTGATCACCCTCGGTTACGCGGGATGGGACGCTGGCCAGCTGGATGCGGAAATGGCTGACAATGCCTGGCTGACCTGCTCGTTCGACCCGGCCATTCTGTTCGATGTCGACAGCGATCAGCGCCTCGATGCCGCAGCCAGACGGCTGGGCATCAATCTCGCCCTTATCTCGACTCAGGCGGGGCACGCTTGATGGCTGCTTTACGCTTGCTGCTGGGGATCGACTACGGCACCAAACAGATCGGCGTCGCGGTCGGCCAGGCGATTACCGGCCAGGCCCGCGAACTCTGTACGCTCAAGGCGCAGAACGGCGTCCCGGACTGGGACAAGGTCCAGGCGCTGATCAACGAATGGAAACCTGACGCCATCGTGGTCGGCCTGCCGCTGAACATGGACGGCACGCCCAGCGAGATGAGTGCCCGCGCCGAGAAGTTTTCGCGCAAACTCAACGGCCGCTTCGGCGTCACGGTCTACACCCACGACGAACGCCTGACGACCTTCGAGGCCAAGGGCGAGCGCATGGCTCGCGGCGGCCAGAAAGGCAGCTATCGCGACAACCCGGTGGACGCCATTGCCGCTGCGCTGCTGCTGCAAGGCTGGCTCGACGAGCACCCCGAATTGCTGAATGTGTGACTTTCGCAGCCCATACCGCTTCGAGATACCCGGATTCCACGTTATTGCTTGAGTAACGCGCCACGGACCAGACTGTGTAAAAACGTCACGAGCGAAGGCAAGACAAGGCAAAAACAGGCGAAAAAGCGGAGTCTAGGTGTTCTAAATGAGCATTTTTCGCCTGTTTTTAACGCAGTATTGCCAAGCGCAGTAGTTTTTACACAGTCTGGGAAGGACGCTGCCCGAGCCTCAAAGGAGCAAATATGAGCCTGCCCAATCCCGCCGAACTGATTCGTCAGATGGCCACTGACCTGAACGCTCATCTGAGCAAGCGCGGCATCAGCGACCCTCGTTTCATCGGCATCCGCACGGGCGGTGTGTGGGTCGCTCAGGCGCTGCTCGAGGCGTTGAACAACCCCTCGCCGCTGGGCACCCTCGACGTTTCGTTCTACCGCGATGATTTCAGCCAGAACGGCCTGCATCCGCAAGTGCGCCCTTCGGAGCTGCCGTTCGAGATCGAAGGCCAGCATCTGGTGCTGATCGACGACGTGCTGATGAGTGGCCGCACCGTTCGCGCAGCCCTCAACGAACTGTTCGATTACGGCCGCCCGGCCAGCGTCACGCTGGTCTGCCTGCTGGACCTGAACGCCGGTGAACTGCCGATCCGCCCCAACGTGGTTGGCGCGACCCTGTCGTTGGCACCCAACGAGCGCATCAAACTGTCCGGCCCCGAGCCGTTGGCACTTGAACTTCAAGACCTCTCCACCGCCCTTTAAGAGTCCATTGCGATGACGCCTCTCGACGCCAAGCGCCCGCTGCAGCTCAACCATCAGGGCCAGCTGCGCCATTTTCTGTCTCTGGACGGCTTGCCCCGCGAGCTGCTAACCGAAATTCTTGACACCGCCGACTCGTTCCTTGAAGTCGGCGCACGGGCGGTGAAGAAGGTCCCGTTGTTGCGCGGCAAGACGGTGTGCAACGTGTTCTTCGAAAACTCCACACGCACCCGGACCACTTTCGAACTGGCGGCCCAGCGGCTGTCGGCCGACGTGATCACCCTGAACGTCTCGACTTCCTCTACCAGCAAGGGCGAAACACTGTTCGACACCCTGCGCAACCTTGAAGCAATGGCCGCCGACATGTTCGTCGTGCGCCACGCAGACTCCGGCGCTGCGCACTTCATTGCCGAGCATGTGTGCCCGGACGTGGCGATCATCAACGGCGGTGACGGCCGACACGCGCACCCGACCCAGGGCATGCTCGACATGCTGACGATTCGTCGTCACAAGGGTGGCTTTGAAAACCTGTCGGTGGCCATCGTCGGCGACATCCTGCACTCGCGGGTGGCGCGCTCCAACATGATTGCACTCAAGGCGCTGGGCTGCCCGGACATCCGCGTGATCGGCCCGAAAACCCTGCTGCCGGTCGGCGTCGAGCAATACGGGGTCAAGGTCTACACCGACCTCAACGAAGGTTTGAAGGACGTCGATGTGGTGATCATGTTGCGCCTGCAACGTGAGCGCATGACCGGTGGCCTGTTGCCCAGCGAAGGCGAGTTCTACCGCTTGTTCGGCCTGACCACCGCGCGCCTGGCTGGCGCTAAACCGGATGCGATTGTGATGCACCCCGGCCCGATCAACCGAGGCGTGGAAATCGAATCGGCCGTCGCCGACGGAGCACACTCGGTGATTCTCAACCAGGTGACTTACGGCATCGCGATCCGCATGGCAGTGCTGTCGATGGCCATGAGCGGACAAAACGCACAACGCCAATTCGAACAGGAGAACGCCCAGTGAAGCTCAGCATCCTCGGCGCTCGCGTCATCGACCCGGTCAGCGGGCTGGATCAGACCACCGACCTGCACATCGAGGCAGGCAAACTCGTCGCAATCGGCGCCGCACCGGCCGGTTTTGAACCCACTCAGGTCATCGACGCTACCGGGCTGGTTGCCGCGCCCGGCCTGGTCGACCTCAACGTGTCCCTGCGCGAGCCGGGCTATAGCCGTAAAGGCAGCATCGCCAGTGAAACCCGCGCTGCGGTCGCAGGCGGCGTAACCAGCCTGTGCTGCCCGCCACAGACCAAACCGGTGCTCGACACCTCGGCGGTGGCCGAACTGATTCTGGACCGTGCCCGTGAAGCCGGTTTCAGCAAAGTGTTTCCTGTTGGTGCACTGAGCAAGGGCCTGGAAGGCGAGCAACTGGCCGAACTGATCGCCCTGCGCGACGCAGGCTGCGTGGCGTTCGGCAACGGCCTGAGCAGCTTCAGCAATACCCGTACGCTGTGCCGGGCGCTGGAATACGCCGCCACCTTCGACCTGACTGTGATTTTCAACTCCCAGGATCGTGATCTGGCCGAAGGCGGTCTGGCCCATGATGGCCCGACGGCGGCGTTTCTGGGTCTGGCGGGCATTCCTGAAACAGCCGAGACCGTGGCGCTGGCTCGCGATCTGCTGCTGGTCGAGCAAAGCGGCGTGCGCGCGCACTTCAGCCAACTGACCAGCGCACGCGGCGCGGCCCTGATTGCTCAAGCACAGGCGCGTGGGCTGCCGGTAACGGCGGATGTGGCGTTGTACCAGTTGATTCTGACTGATGAGGCGCTGATCGATTTCTCCAGCCTGTATCATGTCCAGCCGCCGCTGCGCACCCGCGCAGACCGCGACGGCCTGCGTGAAGCCGTGAGGTCCGGGGTGATTCAAGCCATCTCGAGCCATCACCAGCCGCATGAGCGTGACGCCAAGCTGGCACCGTTCGGCGCCACCGAGCCGGGCATCAGCAGTGTTGAGTTGTTGTTGCCGCTGGCCATGACGCTGGTGGACGACGGCCTCCTTGACCTGCCAACCCTGCTCGCCCGCCTGAGCAGCGGCCCGGCAGACGCCTTGCGTTTGCCTGCCGGCAAGCTCAGCGCCGGCGCGCCTGCGGACATCGTGCTGTTCGACCCGACAGCCTCGACCGTCGCCGGTGAGACCTGGCTGTCAAAGGGCGATAACTGCCCCTTCATCGGCCACTGCCTGCCGGGCTCGGTACGCTACACACTGGTGGATGGACGGATCAGCTATAGCCGTTGAGGCAAGGTCGTTCCCGCGCTGGAGCGTGAGGAACGACAAGTGTCGGGGCTGGAGCGTGCGCAACGACAGCAACTATCGTGCGACGCTCCGCGTCGGCATGCCGTTCTGGACGCTCTGCGTCCGCTCTTGAGTGCGGCAGCGCGGCGCAGGTTTGTGACGCAGAGCGTCACGCAAGGCATGCCTGCGCTGGAGCGTGAGGAACGATAACCTCAACCATTCACCCGCGCTGGGCGTTTTTCATCGAGATCTGGTCATTCATTGTCCAGAAGTCATACAAAATGCCCACCAGAAACAATCCGCCCGTGCACAGGTAGATGATGCCGGTGATCCACTTGCCCTGGTACATGCGGTGTACGCCAAACAGGCCGAGGAAGGTCAGCAGGATCCACGCCAGGCTGTAATCGGTTGAGCCGGGGGTAAAGCGCAGGTCGGCTTCGCGGTCCATCGACGGGATCAGGAACAGGTCGATCAGCCAGCCAATGCCGAACAGGCCGAAGGTGAAGAACCAGATAGTCCCGGTGACCGGCTTGCCATAGTAGAAACGGTGCGCACCGAGAAACCCGAAAATCCACATCAGGTAGCCCATGACTTTGCTGTGCGTGTCAGAACGATAGCCGTTCATTTTTACCCTCTTTGCGCTGATAGAAAAAAATACATAACAAATTTGTGACTTCGTTTCCCTATTCCGACGTATGGCAAACGAGTCGGTTTCACGCCGCCAAGCCCTTGTCGTTAAAGGGATTGACGCGAAAAAAGAAAGAGTTTGTCGCATAAAACGTAATGATGCCAGTGTGACGCGATCGACAAATGGGGTCAGAATTTTTGAAAAAGCTGTTATAAAGTTGCGCGCTGACCACTATGAGCCTTGCCGAATGCGTCCTCTTTTCAAGACATGGCTAACCATTTGCCTATTTATGCCACTGGCCGCCCACGCCACCAATCGTGAGCAACAACTTCCTGCGAGCTTCACGGGCTACACCGCCAAAAGTCACTCTTCACCGGCACTCGCGACTCGCAATGCACCCCAGGAAGCCACACCAGTCTCTCTGCAACCTAAAACCTCTCACGCCACTCAGAAGCCACTTTCCCGCAAAAACGCCAAGGCCGCCGCCTTGCAGGCGTCCATCGCCGCGCCTGCCAAACAGGGCAATGCCGTTGTAAAACGCGCCTTACAGGCTGTCGGTACACCGTATCGCTGGGGCGGCACCACGCCCGGCAAAGGTCTGGACTGCAGCGGGCTGGTCAAATATGCCTACACCGATGTTCGTGAAGTCGACCTGCCGCGCACGTCCAACGCAATGGCTCAGGGTCATGGCCAGACCGTGGACCGCAAGGACCTGAAGCCAGGTGACCTGCTGTTCTTCAACATCAAGAGCCGCAACATCAATCATGTGGCTATCTACCTGGGCGACAACAAGTTCGTCCACGCGCCACGACGTGGCAAGGCGGTCACTGTCGACACGCTGAACAAGCCGTACTGGAACAGTCACTACAAGATCGCCAAGCGCGTGCTGCCCAAGCAGGCACAGCAGTTGCGCGTCGTTCAGCGCTGATCTGATCTTTGCCTGACAAAAAAGGGGCCCTGAATTCGTTCAGGGCCCCTTTTTTATTTCCAGACGCCAAATGCCAAATGTCGCACTCGGCCAACATCAGAAGTTGTCCGGCACCTTGGCCCGCTCGCGAGCGCTTTCGCGGGTAATCAGGCCGCGTTTCACCAGGTCGGCCAGGCACATGTCCAGCGTCTGCATGCCCAATGAGCCGCCGGTCTGGATGGACGAATACATCTGCGCCACCTTGTCCTCGCGAATCAGGTTACGAATCGCCGGGGTGCCCATCATGATTTCATGCGCCGCCACGCGCCCGCCGCCAACCTTCTTGAGCAGCGCCTGCGAGACAACCGCGTGCAGCGACTCGGACAGCATCGAGCGAATCATCGACTTTTCCTGCGCCGGGAACACATCGACGATCCGGTCGATGGTCTTGGCCGCCGACGTGGTGTGCAACGTGCCGAATACCAGGTGGCCGGTTTCAGCAGCGGTCAGAGCCAGACGAATGGTCTCCAGGTCACGCATCTCGCCCACCAGAATCACATCCGGGTCCTCACGCAGGGCCGAGCGCAACGCTTCGGAAAACCCCAGCGTGTCGCGGTGCACTTCGCGCTGGTTAACCAGGCACTTTTTGGACTCGTGAACGAATTCGATAGGGTCTTCGATGGTCAGGATGTGGTGATGCTTGTTGCAGTTGAGGTAGTCGATCATCGCCGCCAGGGTCGTCGACTTGCCTGAACCGGTCGGCCCGGTAACCAGAATCAGGCCGCGCGCCACATCGGTAATCTTGCGAAACACACTGCCCATCCCCAAGTCTTCCATGCTGAGGATTTTCGACGGGATGGTCCGAAATACCGCGCCCGCACCGCGATTCTGGTTGAAGGCGTTGACCCGAAACCGCGCGACACCCGGCACTTCAAACGAAAAGTCGGTTTCCAGGCGCTCTTCAAAATCCTGACGCTGCCGGTCGGTCATGATGTCGTAGATCAGCGCCTTGACCTCCTTGGCGTCCAGCGGGGGCAGGTTGATACGCCGCACATCGCCGTCCACGCGGATCATCGGTGGCAGACCTGCAGAGAGGTGCAAGTCCGACGCGCCCTGTTTGGCACTGAAGGCCAGCAGCTCGGTAATATCCATACAGCTCCTCAATCACATAGAATGCCGCAGACCTTAGCCTTGCTGGCGTAAATCAATGTCCACGATAGCAGCGAACATTTCAACGCTCGAACAGCGAATTCGCGACGCAGCCCTCGCGGCCAAACGTGATCCGGCGTCCGTAGGCCTGCTGGCGGTGAGTAAAACCAAGCCTGCCGGCGACCTGCGTGAAGCTTACACCGCAGGCTTGCGTGACTTTGGCGAAAATTATTTACAGGAAGCACTGGGCAAACAGCTCGAACTGGCCGACCTGCCCTTGTGCTGGCACTTCATCGGCCCCATTCAGTCGAACAAGACGCGCGCTATCGCCGAGAACTTCGCCTGGGTACATTCCGTGGATCGCCTGAAAATTGCTCAACGCCTGTCCGAGCAGCGCCCCGAAGGCCTTGAGCCGCTAAACATCTGCATTCAAGTGAACGTCAGCGGTGAAGCCAGCAAGTCCGGCTGTGCGCCTCAAGACCTGCCAGCACTGGCCGCCGCCATCAACGCCCTGCCACGATTGAAGCTGCGTGGCCTGATGGCCATTCCCGAGCCGACGGACGACCCAGCGGCTCAGGCGGCCTCTTTCGCCGCCGTGCGTACCTTGCAGGAGCAGTTGAACCTGTCACTCGACACACTTTCCATGGGCATGAGCCACGACCTGGAAGCCGCCATTGCACAAGGCGCAACCTGGGTGCGGATCGGCACGGCTCTTTTTGGCGCCCGCGACTATGGGCAGCCATGACTTTGCACACACTGAATTTGCCTACTCTGAATCTGCCCACAAGGACCCCCTCATGAGCAAGACTCGTATCGCCTTCGTCGGCGCCGGAAACATGGCTGCCAGCCTGATCGGCGGCCTGCGCGCGCAAGGCGTGGAAGCATCGCTGATCTGCGCCAGTGCGCCGGGTGCCGAAACCCGTGAGCGCATTTCCACTGAACACGGCATCGAGGTGTTCGCCGACAACGCCGAGGCCGTCAAGGGTGCCGACGTCGTGGTACTGGCCGTCAAACCGCAGATGATGAAAAGCGTCTGCCAGGCACTCAAGGCCAGCCTTGAAGCTCATCAACTGATTGTCTCGGTCGCGGCGGGTATCACCTGTGCCAGCCTGACTCAATGGCTGGGCGACCAGCCTGTGGTGCGCTGCATGCCCAACACCCCCTCGCTGTTGCGTCAGGGTGCCAGCGGTCTGTATGCGACCGACAAGGTCTCGCCAACACAACGCGAGCAGGCCGAGCAATTGCTGTCGGCTGTTGGCGTGGCAGTGTGGGTCGAGCAGGAAAAACACATGGATGCCGTGACAGCAGTGTCCGGCAGCGGCCCTGCCTACTTCTTTCTGATGATGGAAGCGATGACCGCGGCAGGCGTGAAGCTGGGCCTGCCGGAAGACATCGCCAAAAAACTCACGCTGCAAACGGCGCTGGGCTCGGCGCTGATCGCCACTGGCAGCAATGTGGACGCAGGCGAATTGCGTCGTCGTGTCGCCTCACCGGGCGGGACCACCGAAGCTGCGATCAAGGCCTTTCAGGCAGGCGGCTTCGAGGCGCTGGTAGAAACAGCACTGACCGCCGCAGACCACCGCGCAGCCGAGCTGGCTGAGCAACTGGGCAAATAATTCTCAGGCTTTCTGGAGCAGATTGATGATCGGATTGAACACCGCTGCAATTTACGTCCTGCAAACGCTCGGCAGTCTGTACCTGCTGATCATCCTGTTGCGCTTCGTGCTGCAACTGGTGCGGGCCAACTTCTATAACCCGCTGTGCCAGTTCATCGTGCGCGCCACCCAGCCGCTGCTCAAGCCTTTGCGACGCATCATTCCGAGCCTGTTCGGCCTGGACATGTCGTCATTGGTGCTGGCGATCATCGTGCAGATGATCCTGATGGCGCTGACCCTGCTGCTGATGTTCGGCACCACCGGCGACCCGCTGCATTTGCTGCTCTGGTCGATTATTGGCGTGACGGCGCTGTTCCTGAAGATATTCTTCTTTGCCCTGATCATCAGCGTGATCCTGTCGTGGGTCGCACCGGGCAGCCACAACCCTGGCGCAGAGCTGGTCAACCAGATCTGCGAGCCCGCCCTGGCACCGTTCCGCAAGATCGTCCCGAACCTGGGCGGCCTGGATATCTCGCCGATCCTGGCATTTCTGGTGCTCAAACTGCTCGACATGCTGGTCATCAACAACCTCGCCGCCATGAGCAACATGCCGGACGTGCTGCGGTTGCTGATGTAAGCGACGCTCTGTAACTATCGCGCCGACGCTGGAGCATGCGGAACGATAATCTCAATTATCGTGCGACGCTCCGCGTCGCATGCCGTTCTGGACGCTCTGCGTCCTATCCTGAATGCGCGGCGCGGCGCAGATCTGTGACGCAGAGCGTCACGCAATGCATTCCCACGCTGGAGCGTAGGAACGATAATCTCAACTATCGTGCCGTCAATTTGCGCCTCACAACATCCCTTATTGCCGCTGCCCCCCGCGATCTTTAGACTTACGCCTCATTCAAGCGAGAGCAGGGTCGATGCCCACGGTATTCCCCCACGATTCTGTCGGACTGGTCACACCGCAAACGGCGCATTTCAGCGAGCCTCTGGCGCTGGCCTGCGGTCGTTCGTTGCCAGCCTATGACCTGATTTACGAAACCTACGGTCAGCTCAACGCTGCACGCAGCAATGCCGTGCTGATCTGCCACGCGCTGTCCGGGCATCATCATGCCGCAGGCTTTCACAGCGCCGATGACCGCAAACCCGGCTGGTGGGACAGTTGCATAGGTCCCGGCAAGCCTATCGACACAGACAAATTCTTCGTCGTCAGCCTCAACAACCTGGGCGGCTGCAATGGCTCAACCGGCCCAAGCAGCATCGACCCGGACACCGGCAAGCCGTTCGGGGCCAATTTCCCGGTCGTGACCGTGGAAGACTGGGTCAACAGTCAGGCCCGGCTGGCTGATGTGCTGAACATCGACACATGGGCGGCGGTGATTGGCGGCAGTCTGGGCGGCATGCAGGCGCTGCAATGGACCATCAGTTACCCGGATCGCGTGCGCCATTGCCTGGCAATCGCCTCGGCCCCCAAGCTGTCGGCGCAGAACATCGCCTTCAACGAAGTGGCGCGCCAGGCGATTCTCACCGACCCGGAGTTCCACGGCGGTTCGTTTCAGGAGCGCGGCGTAATCCCCAAGCGCGGCCTGATGCTGGCGCGGATGGTCGGGCACATCACCTACCTGTCGGACGACTCGATGGGCGAAAAATTCGGCCGTGGCCTGAAGAGCGAGAAGCTCAACTACGATTTCCACAGCGTCGAGTTTCAGGTCGAAAGCTACCTGCGTTATCAAGGTGAAGAGTTTTCCGGGCGTTTCGACGCCAATACCTACCTGTTGATGACCAAAGCGCTGGATTACTTCGACCCTGCCGCTAATTTCAACGACGACCTGGCCAAGACGTTCGCCAACGCCACCGCCAGATTCTGCGTGATGTCGTTCACCACCGACTGGCGTTTCTCGCCAGCCCGCTCGCGGGAGCTGGTGGACGCGCTGATGGCCGCACGCAAGGACGTCTGCTACCTGGAAATCGACGCGCCCCAAGGGCACGACGCCTTCCTGATCCCGATTCCGCGCTACTTGCAGGCTTTCGGTAATTACATGAACCGAATTTCGTTGTGAGGACGTCATGAGAGCCGATCTGGAAATCATCCAGGAATGGATCCCCGCAGGCAGCCGTGTGCTCGACCTCGGTTGCGGCGACGGCGAATTGCTGACCTGGCTGCGTGATCACAAGCAGGTCACCGGTTACGGGCTGGAAAACGACGCAGCCAACATCGCCGAATGCGTGGCCAAGGGCATTAACGTCATCGAGCAGGACCTCGACAAGGGGCTGGGCAACTTTGCCAGCAACAGCTTTGACGTGGTGGTCATGACCCAGGCCCTGCAAGCGGTGCATTACCCGGACAGAATCCTCGACGAGATGCTGCGCGTCGGACGTCAGTGCATCATCACCTTCCCGAACTTCGGCCATTGGCGCTGCCGCTGGTATCTGGCGAGCAAAGGCCGCATGCCGGTGTCGGATTTTCTGCCGTACACCTGGTACAACACACCGAACATCCACTTCTGCACCTTCGGCGACTTCGAAGAACTGTGCCGCGAGCGCGACGCACAGGTGCTCGACAGGCTAGCCGTCGATCAGCAGCACCGTCACGGCTGGGCCAGCAAACTGTGGCCCAATCTGCTCGGCGAAATCGGTATCTACCGGGTCACCAGCCCAGGCCTGACGGACCACCAGATTGCCATTTAACCGATCGTTTTCACGCACCACGACAGGCCAATGATGAACCTCACCCAACTCGTACTGGCCAGCCACAACGGCGGCAAACTCAAAGAACTTCAGGCCATGCTCGGCGGCAGCGTGACGCTGCGCTCGGTCAGCGAGTTCAGCCTGGTGGAGCCGGAAGAGACCGGCCTGTCGTTCGTCGAGAACGCGATCCTCAAGGCGCGCAATGCCTCACGCCTGTCCGGCCTGCCCGCGCTGGCCGATGACTCGGGGCTGGCGGTGGACTTTCTCGGCGGCGCGCCTGGCATCTATTCGGCACGCTACGCCGATGGCCAGGGCGACGCGGCCAACAACGCCAAGCTGCTGGAGGCGCTCAAAGACGTGCCGGACGAGCAGCGTGGCGCGCAGTTCGTTTGCGTACTGGCGCTGGTGCGTCACGCCGACGACCCGTTGCCGATCCTCTGCGAAGGCCTGTGGCATGGGCGCATCCTGCACGCTGCCAGCGGCGAGTACGGTTTTGGCTACGATCCGCTGTTCTGGGTGCCGGAGCGCAACTGCTCCAGCGCCGAACTCGGCCCGAGCGAGAAAAACCAGCTCAGCCATCGCGCCCGAGCCATGGTCCTGTTGCGCCAACGCCTGGGTCTGCAATGACCCACGATTCGCCTGCGCAGCCGCTGTTTCTCGGCGAGAGCGGTTTCTCGTCAGAGACGCCACGCCCTGCACTGCCGCACCTGCCCCCGCTGTCGCTGTACATCCACATTCCGTGGTGCGTGCGCAAATGCCCGTACTGCGACTTCAATTCGCACACCGCAAGCCCCGTGCTGCCGGAACAGGAATACGTCGACGCGCTGCTCGCCGATCTGGACCTCGACCTGCCGCACGTCTACGGCCGTGAACTGCAATCGATCTTCTTCGGTGGAGGCACGCCGAGCCTGTTCAGCGCCAACGCGCTGGGCCGTTTGCTGCGAGGCGTCGAACAACGTATCCGCTTTGCCAGCGACATCGAGATCACCCTGGAAGCCAACCCCGGCACCTCTGAACAGGCGAAATTCAGCGCCTATCGCGGTCTGGGGATCAATCGGCTGTCCATCGGCATTCAGAGCTTTCAGGCATCCAAACTCAAGGCGCTGGGCCGTATCCACAACGGCGACGAAGCGATTCGCGCCGCCGACATGGCACGTCAGGCCGGTTTCGACAACTTCAACTTGGACCTGATGCACGGCCTGCCGGACCAGTCCCAGGACGAGGCGCTGGACGATCTGCGCCAGGCCATCGCCCTCGCGCCGACGCACTTGTCCTGGTATCAACTGACGCTGGAACCCAACACCGTCTTCTGGAACCAGCCGCCGGTTTTGCCGGAAGACGACATTCTTTGGGACATTCAGGAAACCGGACAGCAGTTGCTGGCCACTCAGGGTTACGCGCAGTACGAAGTGTCGGCTTATGCGCAACCCGGGAAACCGGCGCGGCATAACCTCAACTACTGGGCGTTTGGTGATTTCATCGGCATCGGCGCAGGCGCGCACGGCAAGCTGAGCCATCCGGACGGGCGCATTATCCGCACCTGGAAGACCCGGCTGCCCAAGGATTACCTGAACCCGGACAAACCGTTTCAGGCCGGTTCAAAGCTGTTGCCGCTGGACGAATTGCCGTTTGAATTCTTGATGAATGCATTGCGACTGACAAATGGTGTGGACGCTGCGTTATTTCGGGAAAGAACGGGTCTAAGCCTCGATTCGCTCGCCGAGGCACGCAGGCAAGCCGAACAAAAAGGCCTGCTGCATGAAGATCCGGCACGCCTGATCGCGACCCCGCAAGGCCAGCTGTTCCTCAATGACTTGCTGCAATATTTTCTGATCTAAGGACCCTGCATGGATTTCGTACTCGACCTGCTCGCCACCGTTTCGCGCTGGAGTCGCAGCAATCTTTCGGAAATCGCCCTCGCACTGGTGGGCTGCCTGCTGGTGCTGTTCGGCTCGGACATCAAAGGCTGGCTGGAGCAACGCATCAGCGGCATCACAGGCGCCCTGCGCATCCCGCTCATCGCCCTGCTCTGCGCCGTCGGCAGCGGCGCAGCACTGATCTACGCCACCCCATGGGTGGTGCGCGGTCTCAACCAGTTCAACAACTACAGCCTGGCACCGGTGCTGTTGGTAGTGCTGGTATTGATCGGGGTGATTGCTGACCGCAAGTGAACACACCCGGCGTAAAACCAGTGGTAAATAAAAAGCCTTGGCTCGTGAGAGTTGGGGCTTTCTTATATGCGTTCGTTACAGGTTGGTCTTTTGTGATAAGACCGCGCCTATGACCGACTCATCATAGTCTTCTTTAATTTTGCGCCTACATAGGTTAACTATTTTTTCAGGGTGTGACTTTTGAACCTCATTGCAGCTTGATAATTAAAAATAATATAAAAGCTGAGAGTGCGGTCAAGCCTGCTGCCAAGGCGTGCATGAAAAAAACTGTTCGGATTTTTCTGGAAAGCCTCCACGGCATTTTCAAATATGCGTATATAAGCAACATTCCAGTTGCGACGAACTCTATGCACAGGAGTGAGAATATCGTTCCGACGACAGTCAGTCCCCCCATGCCTAGATTGCTGGCCGTTCGAAGCACGTATATACAAAAGGCTATACCGCTAATGGGCAGCCAGATGCCCAAGCCAATGAGCGTGAGGATAAAATAGTGGCCGATATGATTTTTAGCTTCTGTAGTCATTGTTCGATCCCTGTTTTTCTACACAGTTGGCGTGCAGGTTTTTTCTTCGATAGTAAAACGTCACACCTCTCGCGCGGCTCGTACTTAGGGTGAGCCGTAGGTGAACGGGTCGGCACCACGGTTCTGGCTGTTCTTCGCTTTGCGGGCTTCATCGGGTGGGCGGACCATTTGTACGGTCAGGCTGCCATCGGTGCCTGCGTAGACCACCGCACTGACGCCGCCGTCCTTGTAGCTGGCGATGGTCGCCAGATTGATCTCGACCAGCGCACCGCTGACCCCGGTATTACCCAGACGGCGACCGATGTCGTAGCCTTCTTCGACGTTGCCCAGTTCAAGGCCGTGGCCGTCCTTGTTCAGGTCGTGCAGTGCATTGTTCAGAGCAATTTCGGCTTCCGGGTTGTTGGTGCTGTCGTAGAACACCCGCACAGGTTTCTGACCTTCGGGCAGAGTGTCCAGCGCCTGCATCCACGCGGCTTGCAGGGCTTTGGCTTGCAAGGCAGGTTTCAGGCGCTTGCCGTTTTCATCCTGCATGGGCGCCTTGATCGGGCGATGCAGGTAGCCGAGCACCGGCGCGGCGTCGAACTCCTTGACCTGATGCTGCCCCCAGCGGATGGGCAGCCAAGGGGAAGGCTCGAAATTGCCGGGGCCACGGTTGCTGATGGTTTTCCAGAGGGTGGGGAGTTGGGCTTGCCAGTAGGCGGTGGACATGGTGCCTGGGGATTTGGGAATTAAAACGCCTTTGGCGCTTTGTTCGTTTTCATACTGTTCCGTGAATGCGTCGTCACGATTCCAGTAAAAAGCCCAAAGTTTTCCCAGATCTGTGTTTTTGTTCTGATTGTTTTCGGTTTCATCAATGGCATAGGGACGAATGTAGCGATCCACCCGATCTGACCGAGTGACCAACAATCCAGTCATACTTTCGTAGATTGTGGGTACAACCTGTCCGTGTTGCAATCCAGGAGTACCTGCCACGCGCAGGCCATTTCGCGTGACATCGCCATCTTCACTTACAATCAATGCTTGAGGCACTTGCTGATTTTCATCAAAAAATTTGTAAAGACGCTCAATCATGCTTTGGGCTTGTGTGGTGTTATCGGCGTCTTGCCACAAAAAGAGAGTTACCCCTAGGGTGGCTGCATTCCTACCATTGACAATATTATCGGCAGCACCAACATCTGACGGTTGCTTGGGTGGGACAATTGCAAACACAGGTATAGGCCAGTAAGCTACTGAAGCATCCGCAGAATGCTGGAACGCTACTTGGATTTTAATGTCTCTACTTATTTCGCGCGAGTCAACAGAAGCATCATAGTCTTTCGGGTCTCGGGAGTATATTGAGACAAAATTATTACTCTTCTTTTTTATGAGCTTCCAGATCTCAGACTGGTGATCGTGATAGATACCAATCCCGACCCCACGTATTTCCAGCGCATAGGTCCGTTTTTGCGTAGCCTGTTGTTCAGAATTTTGGGCCATTATCTTGGTTTTATACGCTACAAGTTCGGCTCTCTCATGGGCTATGGCTTTGCCCCACCAATGCCCGCTGTACGCTAGTAGTGCGGTTCCTAAAACTACTGCAATGCTCCAGCGTAGCACGGTGCCCATGTCGATGAGTTTCATGTTGCTTTCCTGTGTTTTGTAATAGACAAACAGGACGAATCCAGTCCAGAGAATGAGTAATACGCTAGCTATCCCGAGATAAGGCTTCAAGCTTGGTCGGATTAGACTTTTCGATTGGCGGCCTTTCATGCGACAGTTCCTGCATTTAAAGCAGGGCCGACCAAAGGTGGGGGTGTAAGAGGTACTAAACTTGAGGGAGGGAATTTACCTTTTACATAATAATCATTGCTAGCCTTTACCAGAGCCTGTGCTTTATGGCTCAATCGCACCCAATCAGGTAACTTTTCAATGTACTCGAATACTTTTTTGTCAATTTTCCAATCCGCAATCGCAATCAGAACATCACGCATCGCCGGATCATCCAAGCATTTAGCCTGGCCAATAGCGATGTCCATTGCAGTCACCCAGCGATGATTTTCCGGGCTGCGCAGTATGCCTGAGTGATAGGAGTTTTCGCTCCAGGCATCACGGTTTTTCTCCATACGTTCGCGTGCTTCTCTGGGTGTTTCCTCTCTTTCATGATGAGAGCTACTATTTGTCGTGGATTTTATTTTTCGTAATGCGCGAGTATGGTTTTCCGGGTCGTCGGACAATGCGTTAAAAGCGTTTTGTGCCTCTTGTTGTGACATGTTCGGAGAATCGTACTCGGACGGCATTCTTACCCACATGAACGTGGCTTCATCCTTTCCCAGCGCAACGCCCTTCGCAACATCGTCGGGCCTGTCCAAACCTGAAGTCGTCGGGGTGCCCCTGCTCGCTTCGCCGCCGAACATTTCTGGTTCATGAGGCGGACTCAGCGCTTCTGCATTGATAAGGCGCTCTTGCCCCTCCAGGATAGGCGCGCGAGCAATCATACCGGCTCCAAATGAGCTACCTGGGTATCGAGCTTCGCCTGTGGCACGCATGAGTTCAGGTTGTGGCGTGTTGCCGATCAGGATCGCCTCGCCATAGCGATGGCGCTTAGTCCACATGCGTTGGTAGAAGCGTAGTTGCGGGAGCACCATCATTGCCATTCGTCCATCAGGTAGAGCATCAGGCATTCCATAGGTCCCGATGCCTTGGACGTCATCCAGTGAGACAGTGGTGTCATCCGGGCAGAAATACAGATACACCTTTCCTCGGTTATCGCGCTCGGGAAAGACCGTCATGCTGCCCACTTTATTTTTGCGGATACCTTGAGTGGGTAACCATCGAGAACCGCTTCTGCCGCAGTAGGTTTTAGCGTCCCTGAGTTCTGACATGGCTGGTTGTGTGTGTGGCATATTGGTTATCGCAGTTACGATCCCGACCAGCGTTGAAAATGTGTCTTGGTCTTTGGGAGTGTTACCAGGCAACACACAATAAGGCGTATCAACCATGATAAAAGTATCTGCGCAACGGTCTCCCCCATCTACCAGCAACGCTTGCGCCAGCAAGGTGACTATCGTGCCTTGGCTGTGGCCCATGATTGTTATGGTCTCGTCAGGCGACACGCGACGGATCTCGCGTATCAGCATAGCCAAACGGTGAGCCGCCAATACGCAATAGTGCCGCGCTGGCGAGTGACCAAAATACAAAGCGTTGTCTGGCTTGAACGTTTCCAGAGCGATGCTTTTCAGATTGGGCCTAAAACCTTCACCATAGACATCCGGTATGTTATTGGTCGCGTTGGCAATAAACCCTCCCGCTTTGGCAAAGTGGCGATCCAGCCGGTTGCCATTAATGTCCTGAAACTGATTACGCATTCTGAACGGGTCGCCCGCGTCATCACGCTTGATTTGATCGGGTGCTGCCCGATGTCCCCAATAAAAGGGAATTAGCAGGCTATGGGTTTTCGGATCAGATGCGTCGCGCCGGTAGAGATAAGTATCAGGATCATCGAGGATGACTTTCTGGTCACTGTCCCTTTTCTCGTAGGGGACGTTTCCTGCTTCTTTGTATTTTCCCCCATACCGCCCCGGCACCAGATCCGGCCGATCCAGCCGCTCATTCACCCCCTGACACAACCCCGTCTCCACCGACTCATAAGAAGCCCCCGGATCATTCACACCATGCAGAAAGATCACCACGCCCGGCAGGTCGGCGGGCACTTCCATTTTGCAGGTGGTGTTGAGGTTGGGGATCAGCCGTGTGTTGCCTTGGGCAACGGCGTATTCATCGGCACCGTTCATTACGCACCTCCTTTGGGTGCGCCGCTGCGTAATGCCGAGACGTGTGCCTGATGCATCATTTCGCGCTCCACTCGCTCTGTCAGTCCGCCTGCGTCCGTCAATCCTTTCACTGTGCTGCCATCTTCCAGTTTGATTTCATAAGAATGGTCCGCCGCTGCCCGCGGGCTTGCTTCGCTGTGGCCGGGGTAGTGGAATGTGACCTGTTGGGCGGCGGGGTCGCGGCCGAAAGAGGGGATCGAGGCGCTGTCGGTTTTTGGGCCGATCCAGTCGTGTTCGCTGGCGTGCACGGTGACCTTGCCTTGCGAGCCAATCTCGACGCCGCCGCCGATCTTGATGTAACTGCCGTCATCGGCCACCAGGCGAATGGTCGGCGCGGTGATGACCACTTCGCCTTCGACAGCCGAGACGTGCAGGTTTTTCTGGGCATTGAGGGCGATGTCGTCTTCCTGGGCCTGCACCAGCACTTTGCCCCGGTTGGCGATGGCGCTGATGCCGGCGTCCTGGGCGAAGGCCGACAGCCCTTTGCCCGCTTGCAGGTGCAGGGCTGCGCCGCTGGTCAATTGCAGGTTGTCCTGCGCGGTGGTGTCGTGATTTTCGCCGGCGTAGTGCACCTGCGAGCGTGGCGTGGCGCTGGTGATACCGCCAGCGGCGGTCATGGCCAGAACCGGGTCGCCGAGGCTATTGCTCTCCGGCGCGGGCCATTGATCGAGCGACTGACGCAAGGCTTCAATGCCTTTGACGTCCACTGCCTGACCACCGCGAGCGGCAGCGGTTTCGCCGAGGGATTTGAACAGCTCGCCGCACTCGGCCAGCAGTTTGAGCAGCTCTTCGCGGTCCAGTTGCGAGCCTTTGGCGTCGGTGCGCGCATAAGTGGTCAGCAACATGCCCTGCGCGGCACGTAGCGCAATGGCGGCATCGGTGCGCAGCTCTGCACCGTTGCCACGCGGCTGGGCGGTGCCGTCGGTGCGTGGGTCGGTCAGTTTGCCCAGGTTGAGCGCCGTGGCCTGATGGGTCGTGCCCATGCGTGCGCGCAGCGAACCGGGGGTGTCATCGAACAGCAGTTCGTTGAAGCCGTCGCCCTTGTGCTCCTGCGTACGGATCCCCGACAGCGTGCGGTTGCCCGGCAGCCCCGAAGCCTTACTGAAGCGCGGCGGCAAATTATGGTTGTTGTAGACCACTGACGTGACGAGCGGACGATCAATATCCCCGGCGACAAACGTCACCAGCACTTCCTGGCCGATGCGCGGCAGAAACTGGTGACCAAAGCCGCTGCCTGCGCTGGGCATGGCCACACTCAGCCACGTGGTGCCCTGCGGAAGGCTGTCGCCGCGCTGCCAGTGGAATCTGATCTGGATGCGCGCCAGTTCATCGGTAAACACCTCTTCGCCCTGTGGCCCGACCACAATGGCAGTATGTGGACCATGGATCAGCGGGCGGGGCACGGTGATCGGATGGCGATACGGAATCTTGTGACGAATGCACTCAAACTCGTTTGTGTAGCCTGCGTCTTCATCCGAGAGGTAATTGTTGCAGCCCTCGTGCTTGACCGATAACAGCAGAAAACGGCGATCTTCGGCAGAACCGCGGTCGTGATCAAAGTGCTGGGTCAATTCAAAGGTATGGCCGGGGTACATGGCGCGGCAGTTACTGTGGCCAGTGAATGTCTTGCCCTGCACTTCAATCGCTTCAAGGCGCTGGCGCACCAGATGTTCGCCGTCAGCGAACGTGCCGTGGCTGTAGTGATCGAGGAAGTCATACACTTCGTACGATTCGACGTTGCCCTGCTCGTTGAGACTGGGCATACCGACCGGCAACTGGTTACGCGGTTGCTTGTAATCGTATGTCTGAATGGACATGCGCCCTGATTGCAGGCGTCGGTGGCTGCTCCATTCAGTAATCGAGTCTGAAGTCTCGGTCACAGACGCCGTGTGATAACGGATTTGCGGCTGTTGTGGCAGCGGCACGAGGTCGCGCGAGTGATCAAGAATGATTAGCGTGTGCTTTTCTTTATCGTGATCAAAATAGAAGAACAGCCCTTCGTGTTCCAGCAGTCGCAGAACAAATGTCAGGTCGCTTTCACGGTATTGCGTGATGTAGCTGTGCGTCTTGAGAGGCTGGCTGAGTTGAAACTTGAAGTCGGGCAATGCGCCGTAGGCTTCAAATACCGTGCGTATAACGGCTTCGATGGTCTGTTCCTGGAAAATCCGCGAGTCGATACGCCGCGAGAGCATCCATAGCCAAGGGCTGAGTGTGGCGCTGTAGCGGGCCAGGCCGCCGTCACTGCCTTGCAGGCTGAACGCACTGATATAGCCATTGATGTAGCGCGCTTCGCCGGTGGCCAGTTCTATCGCCAATTGCGCCGGCTGGCCGATCTGCGACTTGAGCTCAATCCCCGCATCGCGGCTGATCATCGATAACTCAAAACTGAACAGTTGGACAGGCCTTCGGTGCCGGTAAACTTTTCCAGCAACAGTTCCTGTTCGTCTCGGGCAACGGTCGACAACTTGATCAGGCGACGGTTTTGTGGCGCGAATACAGCGGCTAGATCCTTTAACATTGTTGCTCCGATATAAAACCGGCGACTCTTTTGATGAAGAGTGCTGAAATAGAGAGGGCGGGAATCTATACGCTTCTTTCCGGGCTTACACCATCAAATTGCCGGATCAGGTCGTCGAGCAACGTTACTACTGATACGGCGTTGAAGTAGTACAAGATGGCCAACGGGCGCGTCGGCTAATTCATAAGAGGCTGTCGCTCATTTCTTACAGAGTAATGAGCGGAGTAATCAGACTGCGGCCCGCAACGTTGGCTTAAGGCGTCGGGCTTGAAAAGAGGGGGCTGTGTTAAATAAAGAAAAGCCCCGACTAGTGAACGTCAGGGCTTTTTTTGATCGGGCAAATCAAGGCACCAATTTGTCCAGCAACGCCTTGTCACGCACAGCGCCCTTGTCGGCGCTGGTCGCCAGCAGGGCGTAGGCCTTGAGTGCGGTGGTCACTTTACGTGGACGCGACTCGACCGGTTTCCAGCCTTTCTTGTCCTGTTCGGCGCGACGTTCGGCCATCTCGGCGTCGTCGATCATCAGGTTGATCGAGCGGTTCGGGATGTCGATCAGCACTTTGTCACCATCGCGCACCAGACCAATCGCACCACCCGCTGCTGCTTCCGGCGAGGCGTGGCCGATGGACAGGCCAGAGGTACCGCCCGAGAAACGGCCATCGGTGAGCAGCGCACAGTCTTTACCCAGCCCTTTGGACTTCAGGTACGAGGTCGGGTAGAGCATTTCCTGCATGCCCGGACCGCCTTTCGGGCCTTCGTAACGAATGATGACGATGTCGCCCGCCTTCACTTCGTCAGCAAGAATCCCGCGCACGGCGCTGTCCTGGCTTTCGAAGATCTTCGCGTTGCCTTCAAAGACGTGGATCGACTCATCGACACCGGCGGTTTTCACCACGCAGCCATCCAGCGCGATGTTGCCGTACAGCACGGCCAGGCCGCCTTCCTGAGAATAGGCATGCTCGACGCTGCGGATGCAGCCGTTTTCACGGTCGTCGTCCAGGCTTTCCCAACGGGTCGACTGGCTGAACGCGGTCTGCGTCGGGATGCCGGCCGGGCCTGCCTTGAAGAAGGTGTGCACCGCTTCGTCGTCAGTCTGGGTGATGTCCCATTTGGCGATGCCTTCGGCCATGGTTTTGCTGTGCACGGTCGGCAGGTCGGTGTGCAGCAAGCCGCCGCGTGCCAGCTCGCCGAGGATGCTGAAGATCCCGCCCGCGCGGTGTACGTCTTCCATGTGGTACTTCTGGATGTTAGGCGCGACCTTGCACAGCTGTGGAACCTTGCGTGACAGACGGTCGATGTGGTGCAGGTCGAAGTCGATCTCGGCTTCCTGAGCAGCCGCCAGCAAGTGCAGGATGGTGTTGGTCGAACCGCCCATGGCGATGTCCAGCGTCATGGCGTTTTCGAACGCCTTGAAGTTGGCGATGTTGCGTGGCAACACCGAATAGTCGTTTTCCTTGTAGTACTGTCGGCACAGGTCAACGATGGTGCGGCCAGCCTGCAGGAACAGTTGCTCGCGGTCGCTGTGGGTGGCCAGTGCAGAGCCGTTGCCCGGCAGTGCCAGGCCCAGCGCTTCGGTCAGGCAGTTCATCGAGTTGGCGGTGAACATGCCCGAGCACGAACCGCACGTTGGGCAGGCGCTGCGCTCGTATTCGGCAACTTTTTCGTCGCTGGCGGTGGAGTCGGCAGCGATCACCATTGCATCGACCAGGTCCAGGCCGTGGCTGGCCAGTTTGGTCTTGCCCGCTTCCATCGGCCCGCCAGACACGAAAACCACCGGGATATTGAGGCGCAGTGCCGCCATCAGCATGCCGGGGGTGATCTTGTCGCAGTTGGAAATGCACACGATGGCGTCGGCGCAATGCGCGTTGACCATATATTCGACCGAGTCGGCGATGATCTCGCGGCTTGGCAGCGAATACAGCATGCCGTCATGGCCCATCGCAATGCCGTCATCGACCGCAATGGTGTTGAATTCCTTGGCCACGCCACCGGCGCGTTCGACTTCACGGGCGACCAGTTGGCCCATGTCCTTGAGGTGCACGTGGCCCGGTACGAACTGGGTGAAGGAGTTGGCGATGGCGATGATCGGTTTCTTGAAATCTTCGTCCTTCATGCCCGTTGCGCGCCACAGGGCACGGGCGCCGGCCATGTTGCGGCCGTGGGTGGACGTTTTCGAGCGGTAATCAGGCATTGGAGCACTCCGGCAAAACTAGGGCTGATCAGGGTAGGGAGTGAGCTTCTATTGACGTCGCGGGCGAGCGGCAGTGACCACAGGCAGCGAAGAAACCGAACACCACGGGATCACCGTGTACTCGGCCTGAGCTCATAAACCCGCCGGGGGATGAATGGCGATGAATAGCGCGATTCTACACCGCCGCTACCGTTTGGTGGGGGCCGAATGTCGCGGGCGGTGCCTGGCTGAAAAACCCTGTGGACAAAACGCCATCGCCCCCCTTATCTTGCGCAGCAGGCCGCCTCATGTGGCCACGTCGCTCGGACGGTTCCGGGCGCTTACGTTTGCGAGACACTCATGGCTGACCAAGGTTCGCCGCGCCGCTTTGCGCGCATAGATCGACTCCCCCCTTACGTGTTCAACATCACCGCCGAGCTGAAGATGGCTGCGCGCCGTCGTGGTGAAGACATCATCGACCTGAGCATGGGCAACCCCGACGGGGCCACGCCGCCGCACATCGTCGAAAAACTGGTCACCGTCGCCCAGCGCGAAGACACCCACGGTTACTCCACCTCACGCGGCATTCCGCGCCTGCGCCGGGCCATTTCCAACTGGTACAAGAAACGCTACGAGGTCGATATCGACCCTGAAAGCGAAGCCATCGTGACCATCGGCTCAAAGGAAGGCCTGGCGCACTTGATGCTCGCCACGCTGGATCAGGGCGATACCGTGCTGGTACCCAACCCCAGCTACCCGATTCACATCTACGGTGCCGTGATTGCCGGCGCCCAGGTGCGGTCGGTGCCACTGGTGCCGGGCGTGGACTTCTTCGCCGAGCTGGAAAAGGCCATCCGCGGCTCGATTCCCAAGCCGAAAATGATGATTCTCGGCTTCCCGTCGAACCCGACCGCGCAGTGCGTGGAGCTGGATTTCTTCGAGCGCGTGGTGGCGCTGGCCAAGCAATACGACGTGCTGGTGATTCACGACCTGGCGTACGCCGACATCGTCTACGACGGCTGGAAAGCCCCGTCGATCATGCAGGTGCCGGGCGCCAAGGACATTGCCGTCGAGTTTTTCACCCTGTCCAAGAGCTACAACATGGCGGGCTGGCGGATCGGCTTCATGGTTGGTAACCCCGAGCTGGTGAACGCACTGGCGCGGATCAAGAGTTACCACGACTACGGCACCTTCACGCCGTTGCAGGTCGCCGCCATTGCCGCGCTGGAAGGCGATCAGCAGTGCGTGCTCGACATCGCCGAGCAGTATCGCCAGCGCCGCAACGTACTGGTCAAAGGCCTGCACGAACTGGGCTGGATGGTCGAAAACCCCAAGGCGTCGATGTATGTCTGGGCGAAGATCCCCGAAGCCTACGCGCACTTGGGTTCGCTGGAGTTCGCCAAGAAGCTGTTGGCCGAAGCCAAGGTCTGTGTTTCGCCGGGCATCGGTTTTGGTGAATACGGCGACGATCACGTGCGTTTCGCGCTGATCGAGAATCAGGACCGCATCCGCCAGGCCGTGCGCGGGATCCGCAGCATGTTCAGGGCCGACGACAAGCTCAAGTCCTGAGTCAGCCGTCTGCATGACCACGCCTGCTGACTGAGTACTTTCGGCAGGCGTGGCAGTGGCAACCGGTGATACGAGCAATACCGACAGTCGCCTCGGCAATTTTTACTTACTGCAAATGGCCGCGGACCGGTATGATCGCGCGCCCCGATACACCCGGAATTCTGAAATAAAATGAAACCCACCTTGATCGCCGCCGCAGAACTCGATCGCATCGACACCTGGGCCAAGTACTCCAGCCATATGTGCGGGGGCTGTATCTCCAGTTGCTGCACGTTGCCGGTAGAAGTGAAGATCAAGGACCTGATCCGCATCGGCATCGTCGATGAGTTTGAGCGTGGCGACCCGGCGAAGAACATCGCCAAGCGTCTGCAGAAGGAAGGCATCGTTGAGCGTTACAACCAGAAGTCGGAAATCTTCACGTTGCAGCGCATGAGCAACAATGACTGCCTGTACCTGGATCGCAAAAGCCGCCTGTGCACCATCTATGAAAAGCGCCCGGACACCTGCCGCAACCATCCGAAAATCGGACCGCGCCCAGGCTTTTGTGCCTACAAGCCCAAAGAGGTTGTACGTCAGGAAAGCGGCTCGCTGCGCAACGCCACCAGCGCACCGGTGCCGAAATTCTGATCGTGTAGCAAGCGATGCTCTACGTTGCTGACCGAACGGTTCCAATCAAGCCCCTATCAGGGGCTTTTTTGTGGGCGATGGAAAAGCCTGATGGAGAAACCCTATCGATGTTAAATTTTGTTAAAAATAAAAATACTTCACATTATCCAGTCATTGATTCACTATCGGATTCACAGATCAGAACAATAAACGCTCGAATGCCGGCAACACAGGCATCGGCACTGACTTTGAGGATTACTGCATGAACAGCAAAAATGTCGGCGTTATCGGCCTGGGTGCAATGGGTCTGGGCATTGCCCGCTCGTTGCTGCGCAGCGGCTTCACTGTGCATGCCTGCGATGTGCGCACCAGCGTGACCGAAGCGTTCGCCCAGGAAGGCGGTGTTGCCTGCCAATCCCCAGCCAGCATGGCCGCTGCCTGCGACGTGATCATTACCGTTGTGGTCAATGCCGAGCAGACTGAAACTGTCCTGTTTGGTGAAAACGGCGCCATCGCGGCCCTGCGTCCGGGCAGCCTGGTGATCGGCTGCGCCACCGTGGCGCCGACTTTCGCTGTCGAGCTGGGTGAACGCCTGACCGCGCAGAACCTGCTGTACCTCGACGCCCCGATCTCCGGCGGCGCAGCCAAGGCCGCTTCCGGCCAGATGACCATGATGACCTCCGGCCCGAACGAGTCCTACGCCAAGGCCGAAGCCATCCTCACTGGCATGGCCGGCAAGGTCTACCGCTTGGGCGACGTTCACGGGCTGGGCTCGAAAGTCAAAATCATCAACCAGTTGCTGGCCGGCGTGCACATTGCTGCCAGTGCCGAAGCGATGGCGCTCGGCCTGCGTGAAGGCGTCGATGCGGACGCGCTGTACGAAGTGATCACCAACAGTGCCGGTAACTCGTGGATGTTCGAAAACCGCGTGCCGCACATCCTCAATGCCGACTACACGCCGCTGTCGGCTGTGGATATCTTCGTCAAGGACCTGGGCCTGGTGCTGGATACCGCACGCAGCAGCAAATTCCCGCTGCCACTGTCGGCCACTGCGCACCAGATGTTCATGCAGGCCTCCAGTGCCGGTTTCGGCCGCGAAGACGACTCGGCGGTGATCAAGATTTTCCCGGGCATCGAATTGCCGAAAGCCAAGCCTGAAAAAGCCTGAGGAGCGACTGATGAGCCTGAATAACGCTCGCCCGCTGCTGGGCTGCATTGCTGACGATTTCACCGGCGCGACCGACCTGGCCAACATGCTGGTGCGCGGCGGCATGCGCACCGTGCAGAGCATCGGCATCCCTAGCGCCGAGATGGCTGCAGGCCTGGACGCCGATGCGATTGTCATTGCCCTGAAATCGCGCACCACGCCAAGCGCTGATGCCGTGGCTGAATCCCTCGCTGCGCTGGAATGGCTGCGCGAGCGCGGGTGCGAGCAGATCTTCTTCAAGTATTGCTCGACCTTCGATTCGACTGCCGCCGGCAACATCGGTCAGGTCAGCGAGGCACTGCTGGAACAACTGGGCAGCGACTTCACTCTGGCCTGCCCGGCCTTCCCGGAAAACGGCCGCACGATTTTCCGCGGTCATTTGTTCGTACAGGACCAGTTGCTAAGCGAATCGGGCATGCAGAACCACCCGCTGACGCCAATGACCGATGCCAATCTGGTGCGCGTGCTGCAAGCGCAGACCACCGGCAAAGTCGGCCTGTTGCGCTACGACAGCATTGCCCAAGGTGTCGAGGGCGTGCGCAACAGAATTGCCGAACTGCGCGCTGAAGGTGTGCGTATGGCGATTGCCGATGCGCTATCGGACGCCGATTTGTACACACTGGGCGAAGCCTGCGCCGACCTGCCATTGCTGACTGGTGGTTCGGGGCTGGCGTTGGGCCTGCCGGGCAACTTCCGCAAGGCGGGCAAGCTGCGCGACATAGACGCGGCCAAACAGATTGCGATCAGCGGCGGCGAAGTGGTGCTGGCAGGCAGCGCTTCGGTTGCCACCAACAGCCAGGTCGCGGCCTGGCTGGAAGCCAATCGCCCTGCCCTGCGCATCAATCCGTTGGATCTGGCCGCAGGCAAGCCGGTGGTCGAGCAGGCGCTGGCGTTTGCCAGAGACGCCGGGCAAACCGTACTGATTTACGCCACCAGCACGCCGGATGAAGTCAAAGCCGTACAGAACGAGCTGGGCGTCGAGCGCTCCGGGGCGATGGTCGAAGCCGCGTTGGGCGAAATCGCCAAAGGGCTGCTGGACGCGGGTGTGCGCCGTTTTGTGGTCGCTGGCGGCGAAACCTCCGGGGCTGTCGTTCAGGCGCTGGGCGTGCAGTTGCTGCAGATCGGCGCACAGATCGATCCGGGCGTTCCGGCCACCGTCAGCAGCGGCGCGCAACCGCTGGCACTGGCGCTGAAATCCGGCAACTTCGGCGCACGCGACTTCTTCTCCAAGGCCCTCAAGCAATTGGCGGGAGAAGCCTGATGATTGATGAAAACGCCCTGCGTCAGGAAATCTGCGACGTCGGCCGGCTGTTGTATGGCCGTGGCTACACGGTCGGCAGCGCGGGCAACATCAGCGCACGTCTTGATGACGGCTGGCTGATCACCCCGACCGACGCCTGCCTGGGCCGCATGGACCCGGCAGACATCGCCAAAGTCAATCTGGCCGGTGAATGGGTGTCCGGCAGCAAGCCGTCCAAGACATTGGCGCTGCACCGCGAAGTTTATGACCGCAACCCGGAAGTCGGCGGCGTGGTGCACACCCACTCGACGCATCTGGTGGCGCTGACCCTGGCCGGCGTGTGGCGTGAAGATGACATCCTGCCGCCACTGACGCCCTATCAAGTCATGAAAGTCGGGCACATTCCGTTGATCCCTTACGAGCGTCCGGGCTCGCCGAAAGTCGCCGAGCGCGTGGCGGAGCTGGCCAACAGCGTACGCGGCGTGATGCTTGAGCGGCTCGGCCCGGTGGTCTGGGAAAGCTCGGTGGCCAAGGCTTGTTACGCCCTGGAAGAGCTGGAAGAAACCGCCCGTCTGTGGCTGATAAGCAACCCTAAACCTGCACCGCTGGCCCCGGCGGCGCTGGAAGAATTGCGTCAGGTGTTCGGCGCGAAGTGGTAACGGACACACATTGATCGAGGGGCGCACTGCGCCTCGCGGCCGAAAAACAATAACAACAGGAATCGAGAGCATGACTCACCCTTACCCCGCTGTTTCGTTGTCACTCTTTACTGCCATTGACCGGAGTGCACGGGCATGACGCCGCTCATGTTGATGGTCGTGGCCGGTGCGGGCATCGCACTGCTGTTGTTTCTGGTGCTCAAGTATAAATTTCAGCCGTTCGTTGCGTTGATGCTGGTCAGCATCATCGTGGCGCTGGTCGCCGGTGTTAAGCCGGCAGATCTGGTGGCAACCATTGAAGGCGGCATGGGCAAGACCCTCGGCCACATCGCGATCATCATCGCCCTGGGCGCGATGATCGGACGCATCATCGAGCTGTCGGGCGGGGCCGAAGCACTGGCCAAGACGCTGATCAACCGTTTCGGCAACAGGCGCACGCCGCTGGCGCTGACCGTTGCCGGCTTCATGGTGGGTATTCCGGTGTTCTTCGAGGTCGGCGTGATCATTCTCATGCCGTTGGCCTACGGCGTGGCCCGTGCGGCGCGCAAACCGCTGCTGATTTTCGCGCTGCCGATGTGTGCTGCGTTGCTGGCGGTGCATGCGTTCCTGCCGCCACACCCTGGCGCCGTTGCTGCGGCCAGCCAGTTGGGCGCGGACCTGGGTCGTGTGTTGATGCTGGGTATCCCGATTGTCGCGGTGCTGTGCATGATCGGCTACTTCGTGGCAGGCCGCATGACTCGCAAGACCTACCCGATGACCGATGATATTCGCGCAGAAGTCTACGGCCCGCATGTCACCAACGAAGACCTGGAAGCTTGGGCGCGCAACGATTATTCCGGCGCGCGTGAAGCCACCGAAACCAAAACCCTGGGCGCGGAAGAAAGCGCCAGCAGCCTGGCGAGCAAACTGCCTCCAGCGCCTGCACCGGGTTTCGGGCTGATCATTGCGCTGATTCTGCTGCCGATCGTGCTGATCCTGATGGGCACGCTGGCCACCACTTTGCTGCCTGCGACGTCCACGCTGCGTGCAGTGCTGACGGTTCTCGGCGCGCCTCTGGTGGCGCTACTGATCGACACACTGCTGTGCGCCTGGCTGCTGGGTTCGCGTCGTGGCTGGAGCCGCACGCAGGTGTCCGACGTAATCGGCTCTGCCTTGCCGGGTGTGGCGATGGTTATCCTGATTGCCGGTGCCGGTGGCGTGTTCGGCAAGGTGCTGGTGGATACCGGTATCGGTGCGGTGGTTTCCGAGGCGTTGCGCAATACCGGTTTGCCGGTGCTGGCGCTGGGCTTTCTGCTGACGCTGTTGCTGCGCGCGGTGCAGGGCTCGACCACCGTTGCGCTGGTGACCACTGCCGGCATTCTCAGCCCGCTGATCGCCACGCTGGACCTGAGCGCCAACCACTTGGCTCTGTTGTGTCTGGCGATGGGCGGTGGCGGTCTGGCCATGTCGCACATCAACGATGCCGGTTACTGGATGTTCACCAAGCTGGCGGGCCTCAACGTCGCCGACGGCTTGCGCACCTGGACCGTACTGGTCACGCTGCTCGGCACGCTGGGCTTTGTGATCACCCTGCTGCTTTGGCCATTCGTCTGACCCTTTGAAGACTGGAGTTAACATGCCTCGTTTTGCCGCCAACCTCAGCATGCTATACCCGCAGCATGATTTTCTTGAGCGCTTTGCCGCAGCCGCCGCCGATGGTTTCGGCGCGGTCGAGTACCTGTTTCCTTACGCCTACACGCCGCAGGAACTCAAACAACGCCTGAGCGACAACGGTCTGGTGCAGGCGCTGTTCAACGCCCCGCCGGGCGACTGGGATAACTGCGAGCGCGGGATCGCCACGCTGCCGGGCCGCGAAGCGGACTTTCGCAGCGGCATCGAACGTGCGCTGGAATATGCGCAGGTGCTGGGCAACGACCGTGTGCACGTGATGGCCGGTCTGCTGCCCAGCGAAGCTTTGCGTGAGCGCCATCAAGCGGTTTATCTGGAAAACCTGGCGTTTGCGGCCGAGCAGGCGAAGTCAGCTGGCGTCACGATTCTGATCGAACCGATCAACACCCGCGACATGCCGGGCTTCTTTCTCAACCGTCAGGATCAGGCGCAGGCCATCTGCAAGCAGGTGGGTGCAGATAACCTGAAGGTGCAATTTGACTGCTATCACTGTCAGATCGTCGAAGGCGACCTGACCAGCAAACTGCGCCGCGACTTTGCGGGTATTGGCCACATTCAGATTGCAGGGGTACCGGATCGCCATGAACCGAACCTGGGCGAGCTGAATTACGAACACCTGTTCAACGTTATCGACGAGCTGGGCTATACCGGCTGGATAGGCTGTGAATACCGCCCCAAAGGCGACACCAGCGAAGGGTTGTCGTGGTTGCGGGCGTTGCAGGCGAAGGGCTGAACTGAGCGCTCAGCGTCATACGCAACTCTGAAAGAGCCCGAAAAGCTTGGCTTTTGGACTGCCCCCAAGAAGTTGGACACCAATCCGACCTAATGGGGGTGTTCAAATGGCCAAGTATTCAGAGCAATTCAAGCTCACCGTCGTCAAAGCCTATCTTGCAGGCAACATAGGCTTTCGCAAGGTGTCCAGCCAGTTCTCGATCGATTCCAGCCTGCTTCGACGCTGGGTCGCCAATTACAAGAGCCATGGGCACACAGGCCATCGTAAGCCTGGTCTTCGGTACAGCGAAGCCTTCAAACGCTCAGTGCTGGAGCACAAGCGCGAGCACGGGCTGTCCCTTCGCCAGACCGCAGCGCATTTTGGTATTGGTGATCCTGGCCAAATAGTCATTTGGGAACAGCAGCATTACAGTAACGATCTAGCCCCCTACGTTCCCAAGAGAAGAAAGTCTGTTGCCATGCCCAAGAAGCCTTATCCCACCGCACCAGTAATCGACGACGATACGCAGAAGACGCGTGACCAGTTAATGGCAGAGCTCGAATACCTGCGCATGGAGAACGCTTACCTAAAAAAGTTGGAAGAGTTGAAGGAGCAGCAACGACGGCAAAAGAAAAAGCCCTGATCGTCAAACAACTGAGGAGCCGCTTCTCGCTCTGCGCCCTTCTGACGCTGGCGGGCTTGGCGCGCAGTACGTTCTACTATCAGGTTCAGGTGCAATCCAGACCCGATCCAGATGCTGCTCTAAAGCAGGAGGTAGAGCGGATTTATCACGAGGAGAGAGGTCTTTATGGGGCTCGGCGCATCACGGCGGTTATCCGCAACTCAGGCACGCTGGTCAACAAGAAGGTTGTGGAGAGATTGATGGCTGAACTGGGTCTGCGCTCCGTTGTTCGACCAAAAAAATACCGTTCCTATAAGGGCACCGTCGGAAAAATTGCACCGAATTTGCTGGAGCGCAATTTCACGGCGCAACGCCCGAACCAGAAATGGGTGACCGATGTGACCGAGTTTAAAGTGGCCAATCGAAAGCTGTATCTCTCGCCTGTGATGGACCTGTACAACGGTGAGATCGTGGCGTACGAATTGTCTACCAGGCCGTGCTTTGAGCTGGTCACCAGTATGCTGGACAAGGCGTTGCAGCAGTTGCAAGACGAGCCGAAGCTTGTGATGCACTCGGATCAAGGCTGGCAGTATCAACACGCGCAGTACCGTCAGAAACTGGCGGTAAAGGGTGTGAAGCAAAGCATGTCTCGTAAGGGAAATTGCCTGGACAACGCTGCGATGGAAAGCTTTTTTGGTACGCTTAAGTCCGAGTTTTTCTACTTGAAACGATTTGAAAGCATAGAAGAGCTGACGGCAGGTCTGGAGGAGTACATCCGCTACTACAACCATGACCGCATTAAGCTGAAGCTAGGCGGCCTGAGCCCCGTAAAATACAGGACTCAGGCGGCAAGCTAAAACTGTCCAACTTCCGGGGGGCAGTCCATTTTGTGGGAGTGGACTTGTCCGCGATGGGTTGCGAAGCGGCCCTAAACCAGACGACTTTGGTTGCGCCTGATGTACTGCATACACCGGTTTTGCTGCCGGTTCCCGTCAGATCGCGGACAAGCGAAGCGTCGCCCTGTCCGCTCTACACGACTATCGTGCGACGCTCCGCGTCGCATGCCGTTCTGGACGCTCCGCGTCCGGTCTTGGAAGATGGATCAATCCTCTACGTCGAACTGGTCCTTGATGTAGCGGATTTCAGTCCGGCCGTGCGGGGCGGGCTGGCCGTCTTCGTCGAGGTTGACGAAGACGATCTTCTCGACCGTCAGAATGCTCTTGCGGGTGATCTTGTTGCGCACCTGGCATTTGAGGGTGATCGAGGTGCGACCGAACTCGGTGGCGGTGATGCCCAGCTCGATGATATCGCCCTGACGCGAAGCGCTGACGAAGTTGATCTCGGAAATGTACTTGGTCACCACGCGCTGATTGCCCAGCTGGACAATCGCGTAAATCGCCGCCTCCTCATCGATCCAGCGCAGCAGGCTACCGCCGAATAACGTGCCGTTGGGGTTGAGGTCTTCGGGCTTGACCCATTTGCGGGTGTGGAAATTCATGTTCACTCCTGAGCGTCTGGCCGGTAGAGACCAGCATGATGGCAGAGCCGGCGGCCAACGCCCATGCCTGCGTCATTGCAATTGTGCATCCACCCGATTACAGCCAGATGGCAATAGGGTGGCCAGTTACCCGACAGAAAGCCTTGGGAAGAATCGCCAGCACAGCTATACTGCCAACCGTTTCAAAACGGTCATCTACGCTTGATACCGTTCCCGCCACCTGTCCGAGGGGCGCTGCAGCAGGTTTACCCTGTCAGGCTCGGATGGGGCGTTGTTTGTCAGGTTGATCACAGCCGGCAAGCCTTAAACGCACAACGGCGCCCATTCGCATTTTTATGGAATGGAGACTCTCAATGAGTGCTGTAATCACGCCTGCAGAATTTAACGACTACAAGGTTGCCGACATTTCCCTGGCTGCCTGGGGTCGTCGCGAAACCATCATCGCTGAATCCGAAATGCCTGCCCTGATGGGTCTGCGCCGCAAGTATGCCGCTGAGCAGCCGCTCAAAGGCGCGAAAATCCTCGGCTGCATCCACATGACCATTCAGACCGCCGTGCTGATCGAAACCCTGGTTGCCCTGGGTGCCGAAGTACGCTGGTCGTCGTGCAACATCTTCTCCACGCAGGACCAGGCCGCTGCTGCCATCGCCGCCGCCGGTATTGCCGTGTACGCCTGGAAAGGCGAAACCGAAGAAGAATACGAGTGGTGCATCGAGCAGACCATCCTCAAGGATGGCCAGCCATGGGACGCCAACATGATCCTCGACGACGGCGGCGACCTGACCGAGATCATCCACAAGAAATACCCGGCGATGCTGGACAAGATCCACGGCGTGACCGAAGAAACCACCACCGGCGTTCACCGTCTGCTGGACATGCTGGCCAAGGGCGAGCTGAAAATCCCGGCCATCAACGTCAACGACTCGGTGACCAAGAGCAAGAACGACAACAAGTACGGCTGCCGTCACAGCCTGAACGACGCCATCAAGCGCGGCACCGACCACTTGCTGTCCGGCAAGCAGGCACTGGTGATCGGCTACGGTGACGTGGGCAAGGGCTCGGCCCAGTCGCTGCGTCAGGAAGGCATGATCGTCAAAGTGACTGAAGTCGACCCGATCTGCGCCATGCAGGCCTGCATGGACGGTTTCGAGCTGGTTTCCCCATTCATCGACGGCGAAAACGATGGCACCGAAGCGAGCATCGACAAAGCGCTGCTGGGCAAGATCGACCTGATCGTGACCACCACCGGCAACGTCAATGTCTGTGACTCGAACATGCTCAAGGCGCTGAAAAAACGCGCTGTCGTGTGCAACATCGGCCACTTCGACAACGAAATCGACACCGCTTTCATGCGCAAGAACTGGGCATGGGAAGAAGTGAAGCCACAGGTGCACAAGATTCACCGCACCGGTGCTGGCGCGTTCGACGCACAGAACGACGACTATCTGATCCTGCTGGCCGAAGGCCGTCTGGTCAACCTGGGCAACGCCACTGGCCACCCAAGCCGCATTATGGACGGCTCGTTCGCCAACCAGGTGCTGGCGCAGATCTTCCTGTTCGATCAGAAGTACGCTGACCTGGCACCTGCCAAGAAAGCCGAGCGTCTGACCGTTGAAGTACTGCCGAAGAAACTCGACGAAGAAGTGGCCCTGGAAATGGTCCGCGGTTTCGGCGGTGTTGTGACCAAACTGACCAAGACCCAGGCCGACTACATCGGCGTGACCGTCGAAGGTCCGTTCAAGCCAGACGCTTATCGCTATTGATTGATAGCTGTAAGCGGTAAGTTTCAAGCTGCAAGCAAGTGCGCTTTTCTTGTTTGCAGCTTGGGCTTTAAGCTCGTTTCTTTATCGTTACTAAACAGCCGTGAGCGGCAAGCGTAAGACTGCGGAGCCAGGCATACAGCCCTCTTGCAGCTTGCAACTTGCAGCTAAAAGCTGGAGGTCTCCTCCCCCATGTCTCAAGAACGCCGCTTCAGCTTCGAGTTCTTTCCTACCAAGACCGACGCTGGACATGAAAAGCTGCTGACCGTTGCTCGTCAGCTCGCTACGTACAACCCCGATTTTTTCTCCTGCACTTACGGTGCCGGTGGTTCTACCCGCGACCGCACGCTCAATACCGTGCTTCAGCTGGAGAATGAAGTAAAAGTGCCCGCCGCGCCGCATTTGTCGTGCGTTGGGGACAGCAAGGAAGACTTGCGCAGCCTGCTTGCCCAGTACAAGGATGCGGGTATCAGACGCATCGTTGCCCTGCGCGGCGACCTGCCTTCCGGTATGGGCATGGCCAGCGGTGAGCTGCGTCACGCCAATGACCTGGTGGCATTCATCCGTGAAGAAACCGGCAGCCACTTCCACATCGAAGTCGCCGCCTACCCGGAAATGCATCCGCAGGCGCGCAATTTCGAGGATGACCTCAAGCACTTCGTCACCAAGGCCAACGCCGGTGCCGACAGTGCGATCACCCAGTACTTCTTCAACGCCGACAGTTATTTCAACTTCGTCGAACGTGTAGAGAAGATGGGCGTGAGCATTCCGATCGTGCCGGGCATCATGCCGATCACCAACTACAGCAAGCTGGCGCGTTTCTCCGATGCCTGCGGTGCGGAAATCCCGCGCTGGATCCGCAAGCAGCTGGAAGCCTATGGCGATGATGTGCAGAGCATTCAGGCGTTTGGCGAAGACGTCATCACGCAGATGTGTGAACGCCTGCTGGAGGGTGGCGCCCCGGGCCTGCACTTCTACACGCTGAACCAGGCAGAACCGAGCCTGGCGGTGTGGAACAATCTGCAATTGCCACGCTGATAACCCTGTAAAGCCGCGATCTGTCGGGCGCTTCCCCACAGATCGCGGCCTGATACACCGTTGGGCAGCATGAAAGCAGCGTATTGCGCTCGCTCTGTTATACTCCAGCCTTCCCGCCAGGCTTACGCCCGGACGCTCGGTCTTGCAATCGTCACTTGTTCACGCCATCAGCGCACTTTTCATCAAGCGCAGACGTCACGAGATGTACTGAAGACCCGGCAGGACCGGACGGGATCGCGTTGTCTTTACACGCCATTCGCGCCAGGCAAGACATCCCTTGAGCTTAAGCTCCAACAGAACAGGATTACTCATGTCCTTTGCTTCCCTCGGTCTCTCCGAGGCTTTAGTCCGCGCCATCGAGGCAGCGGGCTACACCCAGCCTACCCCAGTGCAACAGCGGGCCATCCCCGCCGTGTTGCAAGGTCGCGACCTGATGGTTGCGGCACAGACCGGTACGGGTAAAACCGGTGGTTTCGCCCTCCCTATTCTGGAGCGGCTGTTTCCCAATGGTGTTCCGGACAAATCCCAGCGTCACGGCCCGCGCCAACCCCGCGTACTGGTCCTGACCCCGACTCGCGAACTGGCCGCGCAAGTGCACGAGAGCTTCAAGCTCTATGCCCGCGACCTCAAGTTCGTCAGTGCCTGCATCTTCGGCGGCGTCGGCATGAACCCACAGGTTCAGGCCATGTCCCGTGGTGTAGACGTACTGGTGGCCTGCCCTGGCCGCCTGCTCGATCTGGCCGGTCAAGGCAGCGTCGATCTGTCCCACGTCGAAATTCTGGTGCTCGATGAAGCAGACCGGATGCTCGACATGGGCTTCGTCCATGACGTCAAAAAGGTCCTGGCACGTTTGCCGGCCAAGCGTCAGAACCTGCTGTTCTCAGCGACCTTCTCCAATGACATCACGTCCCTGGCCGGCAAGCTGCTGCACAACCCGGAGCGTATCGAAGTCACGCCGCCGAACACCACGGTCGAGCGCATCGAGCAACGGGTTTTCCGTCTGGCTGCCAACCACAAGCGTTCGCTGCTGGCGCATCTGATCACCGTGGGCGCCTGGGAACAGGTGCTGGTGTTCACCCGCACCAAGCACGGTGCCAACCGTCTCGCCGAGTACCTGGACAAACACGGCCTTGCGGCAGTAGCGATCCACGGCAACAAGAGCCAGAACGCACGTACCAAAGCGCTGGCCGATTTCAAGGCCGGTGATGTGCGCATCATGGTGGCTACCGATATCGCCGCGCGCGGTCTGGATATCGATCAGTTGCCGCATGTCGTCAACTTCGAGCTGCCTAACGTCGATGAAGACTACGTGCACCGTATCGGTCGTACCGGCCGTGCAGGTCGCTCCGGCGAAGCCATCTCGCTGGTTGCACCGGACGAAGAGAAGCTGCTCAAAAGTATCGAGCGCATGACCAAACAGAAGATTGCCGACGGTGATCTAATGGGCTTCGATATCACTGCAGTTGAGGCCGAGAAGCCTGAAGTGCGTGAGCGTCCCGATGTTCGCAACTCGCGCGGCGCACGTCCTGCGCGTGCCGATGGCGACAAGAACAACGGTGGTCGTCGCGACAAGGGCAAGGATAAAGGTAAGGACAAACCTGCCGCTGCGGCAGCTACAGGCGAACGCCCAGCCCGGCCGCCACGCGAAAAAAAGCCCCGTGAGGGCACGCCTCGTAGCGAACAGCGTGCAGTGCAGCCTTCAACTCCGCGTCAGGCATCAGATCGTGCCCCGGACGAGTTTCGCGACGACGAAGTCGATAACTTCGGCAATCGTGCTGACTACGTAAGCCCTTATCAGGGTAAAGGCCAAAACCGTGGCCGTCGCCCTGCTGCTGCGCCTGGCGCTGCACCGGCGGCCGGCGGCGCTGCACGTCCGGCCAATTCGGGCCGCCCTGCGGGTGGCGCGCCACGTACCGGTTCTGGTGCTGGTGCACCGAAGCGCAATGGTTCGGGTTCTTCGGCGCCGCGCTCGCGCGACAGCCAGCCGCGCGGTCGTCGCCCGGCACGCGAAGATCAACCCTTGCCGCGCGAAGGCCAGGAGCCCGCTGTACGCGCCCCACGCGACGGCCAGCCTCAGCCAAAGATCGTGCACAAAGAGTCCAAGATCGACCGCTTCCCGTCTGCCGAGCAACTGGACCAGTTGCCAGCACGCCCACGTGGTGAAAAACCGGCCCTGCTGACCCGCAACCGCGACAGCTGATAGCCCGGCAACAACAAAACGCCCCGACCTGTTCGGGGCGTTTTTGTTTGTGGGCCTGGAGGATGTTGATCATCGCTCCCACGCTCCGCGTGGTAGCGCAGCCTTGGACGCTCCGCGTCCGATCTTGAGGCGCTAGCGCGGCGCCGATCTGTGACGCAGAGCGTCACGAAATGCATGCCAACGCGGAGCATTGGCACGATAGTTATAAACTTTCCCCACAAAGCAGCACCCAAACAAAAACGCCGACCCTAAGGCCGGCGTTTTGTCGATCAAGCGTGCACTTACTTCTTCTGTACGCCTTCGAAGGTGATGTCCAGGTCCAGGGTCTGCGACGTCGGGCCAGGGCCTTTGATGCCGAAGTCGTTCAGGTTCAGCGTCGAAGTACCGTTGAAGCCGGCACGGTAGCCGCCCCACGGGTCCTTGCCTTCGCCGTTGAAGGTTGCCTTGATCACGATGGGCTTGGTCACGCCGTGCAGGGTCAGGTCGCCGGTCACATCAGCAGTTTTCTCGCCGGTCGATTTGACAGCGGTAGAGACGAACTTCGCTTCAGGGTATTTGGCAACGTCCAGGAAGTCTTTGCTGGAGATGTGCTTGTCGCGTTCAGCGTGGTTGGTAAACAGGCTGGCGGTTTTCAGCTCGACATTGATTTTGCTGGCTTCAGGCTTGGCAGCGTCAAAGCTGAACGTGCCGTCCCAGTCCTTGAATGTACCGTGGATGAAGCTGTAGCCCAAGTGGCTGATCTTGAAGTCAACGAATGCGTGTTGGCCTTCCTTGTCGATAACGTAGTCGGCAGCCATGGCCTGGCCAGCAGACAACAGTGCGGTACCCAGAGCCAGAGCGGCGAGAGACTTCTTCAACATGCTTTTATTCCCGTTTTGGTTGAACAATCAATGACGACCCAGCATACGCTTGAGGGTCACATCGCGATCGATGAAGTGGTGTTTCAATGCTGCCAGACCATGGAGCCCCGCAAAAATCACGATGACCCAGGCCAGGTAAAGGTGAATCCAGCCAGCCGTTTCTGCTTGTTCAGGAAGGCCCGAAACCAGCGCAGGCACATCGAACAAGCCGAATATCGGGATGCCCACGCCATCGGCGGTGGATATCAGATAACCGGCGAACATCACGGCAAACAGCGCCACATACAGAAACAAGTGGCCGAACGCAGCACCGATGCGCGTCAACTTACTGTAGCTGGTCAACGGCGGCGGTGGCGGGCTGAGCAAGCGCCAGACCACACGGATCAACATGACCGCAAACAGGGTGATGCCGATGCTCTTGTGCAGATCAGGGCCGGCCTTGCGCCACGTATCGTAGTAATCCAGCCCGACCATCCACAGCCCCAGCGCGAACATTCCAAACACGACAGCAGCCACACCCCAGTGCAGCACCATGCTGACCAGACCGTAGCGAGAGGATGAATTACGTAGCTGCATTCCCAATACCTTGTCAGAAGTGTTACCAGACTAGCTTTTTATCTATCGAATGAAAGCGCAAATTTTCGCTCGGATGCATCGAACAATACGATCAGTCATTTCAATGATCAGTGTTCCGATTACGTCGGCAAAGCCAACGCCTACCACCCTTGCAGCAACAGCATCCCGATAAATCAAAGTCAGTAACACTTTGCAATGACCATCGGCCGTTCGATGCCGATGAACGGCATGATCCGTCTCGATGTGGTCGGTCCTCATACCCAGAACGAATTCAGCAGGCACAAAAAAAGGGACGCGGTATCAACCGCGTCCCTTTTCAGTCAGCTCGCGCTCGGTCAGTTACTGACGTCTGCGGGGGCTTTTTCAGCGGGCGCCTTGGCCGGAGCCGGTTTGGCCTGAGCTTTTTTTGCCGCCTCTTTTTTCGCGGCTTCTTTCTTTGCCGCTTCCTTCCTGGCAGCTTCTTTCTTCGCGGCTTCCGAGGGCTGCGGTTTTTTCGCCGCGTCAGCCTTGGCTGCAGGCTTTTTCGCAGATTCTGCTTTTACCGGCGGTTTGGCTGGCTGAACCACCGGCGCAACCACTGGCACCGGGGCAGCAACAGGCGCGGGGGCCTGAGCAGGTTCCGGGGCCTTCTCTAACGGAGCAGGAGCTGGAGCTGGCTCTTGGGCACCACCAAATAGGCGCGAGAAGAAGCCTGGCTTGCTGGCCTGCGGCGTGGTCGGCTCAGCCGGTTTGTCGGCAGAACCGCCACCAAACAGGTTGCTGAAGAAATTGCCTTCGGATTTCTGCGAAGCCGGTGCCGGCGCTTTCGGCGGAGCAACCTTGACGGGCTCAAACGATTTGCCAGCCGCCAGATCCTGCACCTGGCTGGCCGCACGCTGACCGCTGCGCAAGGCGCCTTCCAGCGTGCCGGGGTACAAGGTGTCGGTGTGCTCGCCAGCAAAGGCTACGCGCAGAATCGGCCTTTCCCACAAGCGCCAGTACTTGCTGATCTGGCCAGGGCCGAACGCCAGATAGGAGCCACCCGTGGACGGGTCAACGCTGTAACGGCGGATTTCGTAGCCGGTGTAGGCCCCGCGCGCCTCGGGATAGAACGCGTGCAGGCGGATCAGCACCTGATCGACGATCTGCTTGTCACCAAAGGCCTGCATGATGCGTGCGTTGTCGCCGGACAGGTTGATCACCACATTGGCACCACCCTTGAGGGCCGGTTCTACCCATAGCATGCCCAGGCCGGTGTTACTGAACACTTCACCGGACATGCGCGCCTTGCTGTCCCAGACCGGGGTCTTGAACTTGAGCATGATCTGGTCGCGCCAGCCGTAGTTGGTGCTCTTGATCGCGCCCATGTGCTGCGCATCCAGCGCGGGCGTCATCTGGATCTTGCCCAACGAACGCAGCGGCACGGCCATGACCACGTAATCAGCGCTGTAACTGGTTGCGCCAGCCTGAACGGTGACTTTGTCCTTGTCTTGAACAACGGCCGTCACCGGCGAGTTGGTCTTGACGGTCTTTAGCTGTTTGACGAACGCCTGAGTCAACACCGCGCTGCCACCGGGCAGGCGCGAGGCGCGTAAATCACGCTCGTCAACCGAACGGTAAACCCGCGATTGCTGGGCGAAATACAGCAGCGACAAGCGCGAAGGCTCGTCGTAGCGTGTACGAATCTGCTGATTGATCAACTGACGCGCCGTGGTCGGCAGGCTCAGACGGTCAAGCCAGTTGGCGACGTTGATCTGGTCCAGGGCGAACAATGTGCTATTGGCCGCCGGGTTTTGCGGGTCATCAACGGAGCGCGCCAGGTTGTCCAGCGTCTCGTTGTAGCGCTTGATGGCTTCGGCGGTCGCAGGCTGTTTGAGCGCCAGGTCAGCCTGGGTGAAGTAAACGCCGTCGATCAGGTAGCTGGGCGTGCGCATAAATTCAGGCGCGGGCACGGTCGCCAGCTTGAAACTGTCCAGGTAGCGGTTCAGCACCGGCTGGGCCTTGGTGTTGCCGACCCACTCGCTGGTGGCCAGGCCGGAGCGACCACCCAGCGCAGGTTTGGCCTCCAGCAGCGTGACCTGCCAGCCCTTGGTTTGCAGCTCATAGGCAGCGGTCAGGCCCGCCAGGCCACCGCCGACGACGATCGCCGTGCGTTGTTTTTCGTCGGCGAGCGTAGAAACGCTGACCAGCCCTGCAACTATCAGCGCACACGCGCGCAGCCACCCAGAAAGCATTCGGCGAACTCCGAAAAAACGTAGGAAAGATTGGGCAAGTCAGCCAGAAGGATCGACTCGCTGCGCAGGATACGCGAGCCATCAAATAGCCGCCAGCAATGTCCATCAGCCGTTAAAACGGCATCAGAGGTTGTCCCGCAGCCGGGCATTGCATAGGCTTGCGCGATTGTTCGTCCTCGCATCAAGCGAGTCGCTACCCGGAGATTGCAAATGGGCCTCAATGACCAGTGGATGCAGCGTGACCTCAAGGTCCTGTGGCACCCCTGCACCCAGATGAAAGACCACGAAAATCTGCCGTTGATACCCATCAAGCGTGGCGAAGGCGTGTGGCTTGAAGACTTCGAAGGCAAGCGTTATCTGGACGCTGTCAGCTCCTGGTGGGTCAACGTATTCGGCCATGCCAACCCGCGCATCAACCAGCGCATCAAGGACCAAGTCGACCAGCTGGAGCACGTGATTCTCGCCGGTTTCAGCCATCAGCCGGTGATCGAGCTGTCCGAGCGGCTGGTCAAGCTCACACCGGAAGGTCTGACGCGTTGCTTCTATGCCGACAACGGTTCTTCGTGCATCGAAGTCGCGTTGAAGATGAGCTTTCACTATTGGCTCAATCGCGGCCAGCCGGCCAAGAAGCGTTTCGTCACCCTGACCAACAGTTACCACGGCGAAACCATGGCGGCGATGTCGGTCGGTGACGTGCCGCTGTTTACTGAAACCTACAAGGCGCTGCTGCTCGACACCATCAAGGTGCCAAGCCCCGACTGCTATCACCGCCCCGATGGCATGGGCTGGGAAGAGCATTCGCGCAACATGTTTGCGGCCATGGAGCAGACCCTGGCCGAGCATCACGCCAGCGTCGCAGCCGTGATCGTCGAGCCGCTGATTCAGGGCGCGGGCGGCATGCGCATGTATCACCCGATCTACCTCAAGCTGCTGCGCGAAGCCTGTGACCGCTACGGCGTGCACCTGATCCACGATGAGATCGCCGTGGGCTTCGGCCGTACCGGGACCATGTTTGCCTGCGAGCAGGCGGGTATCCGCCCGGATTTTCTGTGCCTGTCCAAGGCGCTGACCGGTGGCTACCTGCCGCTGGCGGCCTGCGTGACCACAGACGACGTGTACGACGCGTTCTACGACGACTACCCCACGCTGCGCGCCTTCCTGCATTCGCACAGTTACACCGGCAACCCGCTGGCCTGTGCTGCGGCGCTGGCGACGCTGGATATTTTCGAGCAGGACAACGTCATCGAGAACAACAAGGCGCTGGCGCAGCGCATGGCAACGGCGACGGCGCACCTGGTGGATCACCCGCATGTGGCGGAAGTACGCCAGACCGGCATGGCCATCGCTATCGAGATGGTTCAGGACAAGGCCACCAAGACTGCCTACCCGTGGCAGGAACGCCGGGGCATGAAGGTCTTTCAGCATGCGCTGGAGCGTGGCGCATTGCTGCGGCCGCTAGGCAGCGTGGTGTATTTCCTGCCGCCGTATGTGATTACGCCGGAGCAGATCGACTTTCTCGCAGAAGTGGCCACTGAAGGTATTGATATCGCGACGCGCAGCAGCATCAGTGTGGCGGTGCGCGAGAATTTTCATCCGGATTTCAGGGATCCGGGCTAGGGCTGGAATTTGCGGCGTCGCGACTGACTTCTTCCGCTCCCACGAGCGGACCGGGCGACGCTTCGCTTGTCCGCGACAGCGTCATCACAGAACAAACACCGGAACCGAGACACACCATGAGACTGTCCCGCTTTTTCACTGAAACGCCGCTGAGCCTGGGCGAGCACGAACTGCCTGAAGCCCAGGCGCATTACATCAGCCGTGTGCTGCGCATGACCGAGGGCGATGCCCTGCAACTGTTCGATGGCTCAGGCCAGGAGTTTAGCGGCACGCTGCTGGAGGTCGGCAAGAAACGCGTGCGTGTGCAACTGACTGAACGCTTTGCCGGGCAGGTTGAATCAGGTTTGCGCATTCATCTGGGTCAGGGCTTGTCACGTGGCGAGCGCATGGACTGGGCGATTCAGAAGGCGACCGAGCTGGGCGTCAGCGAGATCACGCCAATTGTCAGCGAGCGTTGCGAAGTGCGCCTCAAGGACGAGCGCGCCGAGAAGCGCCAGGCGCACTGGCAGCAGATCGCAATCAGCGCGTGCGAGCAATGCGGTCGCTCGGTGGTGCCGGTCATTCACCCACCGATGCCGCTGGCCGACTGGATCAAGCTCACCGAGGCCGACCTGAAACTGGTGCTGCACCCGGTGGCCGAACCGCTGACCAGCCATGCCAAACCCGCCAGCCTGGCCTTTCTGATCGGCCCGGAAGGTGGCTTGAATGACGCAGAAGTCGATCAGGCACAAAACGCTGGCTTCCACGCCGCCCGCCTCGGCCCGAGAGTCCTGCGCACCGAAACCGCCCCGGTAGTTGCGCTCAGCGTGGCGCAGCAGTTGTGGGGCGATTTCTGATCATTTGATGCGTCCTCAAACGCGCTGCACGCTCAGAGTCAGACACCGGCGGGGTGGGAGCGAGCTTGCTCCCACAAGGATTTGCATCTACCCAGCCATTGAGGCATGAACCTGGCCACTTTCACAGCACATAAAAACAAATCGCCACGAAGTGCATCAAGCTGCCGCCAATCACGAACAGGTGCCAGATGCCGTGAAAGTGGCGGATCTGGTCGTAGGCGAAGAACAGGATGCCGACGGTGTACAGCACGCCGCCGCCTGCCAGCCAGATGAAGCCCGCCAGGCCGAGCGCAGCGATCAACGGTTTCACGGCCACCAGCACGATCCAGCCCATCACCGCGTAGATCACGATGGACATGATGCGCGCTTCGGAACGGGGTTTTATCTCCTGTAAAATGCCGATCAGCGCCAGCCCCCAGACGATACCGAACAACGTCCAGCCCCACGCACCGCGCAGTGTCACGAGGCAGAACGGCGTGTAACTGCCAGCGATCATCAGGTAGATCGAAAAGTGATCGACCTTCTGCATGATCGATTTCGAGCGGCCTTTGACGCTGTGGTACACCGTCGAGACGCTGTACAGCGTCACCAGACACGCGCCATAAATGGCCATGCTGACCACTTTCCAGACGTCGCCCTGCAGGCTGGCTATCACCAATAACCAAATCGCACCGACGGTGGCGAGCACTGCGCCCACCAAATGAGACCAGGCGTTGAATTTTTCTCCGTAATACATCCGCTTATTGCCCTCGTCTAGAGAAAACCCTGATTGCAGAGGCTCCGGCTTATTGAAACAAAGAGCAACGTATCTGTCATTACAGGGCACAATCAGTTCACACCAACAACAAGCGCCACGACATGCAGATCGATGACGAACTCACGCTCAAGAAACTCGAAATCTTCCTGGCCTTCATGCGCACCGGCAATCTGGCCCGTGCGGCAGAAGAGTTGCAGACCAGCAACGTCAGCGTGCACCGCGCCATTCATTCACTGGAAAGCGCCCTGCGCTGCCCGCTGTTCAAGCACGAAGGGCGCAATCTGACGCCGCTGGAAAGCGCTTATGTGCTGGAAGAGCGTGCGCAGAAACTGGTGCAGGATGTGCTCACAACGGTTGAATTGACCCGTCAGGCGGCGGGCTTTTCGGCGGCGCGATTCCGGCTCGGAGCCTTGTATTCGCTGACGGTCAAGACGGTGCCGCAGTTGATCATGGGCCTGAAGATCCGCCGCAGCGAGCTGAACATCGACTTGATTCTGGGCTCGAACATCGACCTGCTCTACAAGCTCAAGAACATGGAAGTCGATGCCATGCTGGTGTCGCTGGACGAGAGCACCAATGACCCGGATTGCGAGCATCTGGCGCTGTTTTCCGACGATATCTTCCTCGCCGTGCCCACCGACTCGCCCTTTGCCGAGCACCACGAAGTGGACTTGATCGACCTGCGCGAGGCGACGTTTATCACCCTCACCCAAGGCTTTGCGACCCATCGCGACGGCGTACGGGTTTTTCAGCAGGCAGGGTTCGAACCCAAGGTGGCGATGCAGGTGAATGACATCTTCACTCTGCTGAGCATGGTCAGCTCCGGCGTCGGCTATGCGCTGCTGCCGGGGCGCATAGCAGCGGTCTATGAAAACCGCGTGCGCCTGATTCCGCTGCAAAGCCGCTACCGGATGCAGCAACACATTGGCGTGGTCTTTCTCAAATCCAAAGAGCGCGATCCCAACCTGCTGGCGCTGCTGGCCGAGTGCCGGATGTACGCGAATCGCCTGCTGGAACAGGCGACCTGACGGGCATGGACTAACCGACGATAGCGCGCACGATGAAATACAACACCGAAGGGCCAAGCAAGCAGCCCAGCCCGGTGTGAAACGTTGCAGTCAGCGCGCCATAAGGCACCAGACGCCGATCCGTAGCCGCCAGCCCGGCAGTCACGCCGCTGACGGTGCCGGCCAGACCGCCGAAGACCATCGCCGAGCGCGGGTTGTCCAGCCCCATCCAGCGCGCAGCCATGGGAGTGCCGACCATCACCAGAATCGCCTTGATCAGGCCGGTGGCAATCGACAGCGCCATGACGTCAGAGGTCGCGCCCAAGGCAGCACCCGTCACCGGGCCAACAATATAGGTCACCGCGCCTGCGCCGATGGTGGTCATGCTGATTGCATCGCGATAGCCAAACAGCCAGGCAATGCTCGCACCCACGATAAACGGTAGAATCGTGCCCAACAGCAAGGCGATCACACCGATCAGCCCGGCCTTGCGGGCTTCGGTGGCCTGCACTTCAAAGGCCGTCGCCACGATGGCGAAATCACGCAGCATCGCCCCGCCCATCAGGCCGATGCCGGAGAACAGGGTGATATCGGCCAGCCCCTTCTGGCCACCGGTCAAGGTGCCGCCGACCCAGGCCAGGATCAGCCCGATGACAATCGCGATGGCCGAGCCGTGCACGCGGCCAAACGTCAGCCGTTTTGACAGCACCACCGACACCCACATAATGATGCCGACGAAGGCGAAGGCGGTGATCAGGCCGTTGTGTTCCAGTCCTTTTTCGATGAGATCCCACATGTCAGCGACCTCCAGCCGGAGTGATTTCAGGGATCACCGGGCTCAGCAGCGGCTCTTCCCTGGGCAATGGCTCGCCCCGGTTGGTACGGCTGATCACGGCGATGGTGCAGGCACACAACACCACCGAACCGACAGCGGCCAGAACGGCAACAGGCCCGCCCTTCAGCGCGGTGACGACATTCTGTTGCGCAGCCATCGCGACCACCACCGGGATATACAGCGCCCCCCAGAAACCGACGCCCATTTCACAGTCTTTGCTCATGCCGCCGTTTTTCTCCATCCACAGGCGTGCGCAGATCAACAGAATCATGGCGATCCCGACCCCGCCTACGTTGGATTTGACACCCAGCAGAACGCCGAGCATGTCACCGAGAATCACGCCCGCAAGCGTGCAGATGGCCAGTAGTGCAACACCGTAGATAATCATTGTTGTTATTCCTCTGTTTGCATTGCTGAAGTTGTTGTTTTTGTCCTTCGTAGCAGCTGCACGGCGGCTCTATGGGCTGCGGCGACCCTCCTCACGCGACAACGCGACAAGACTGTCCAGCCGCGCAGCCTGAAAAGCCAGCGCCGTTCCTTGCTGGAAGACCTTGCGCGCCAGGCCGGTCAACACGGCACCGGGTGGTAGCTCGATGTGCAGGCGCACACCGCGCTCGTAGGCGGTTTCCACGGTGCTGCGCCAGTCGATGACCCGGCACATGTTGAACGCCAGGTCGTCACGCAGCTTTTCGGCGTTCAGCACTGGGCGCGCCGTGCTGCCGCTGAGGTAGCGCACCTTCGGCGCTTTCAGCTCGATGCTGGAAAAAGCCTCGGCCAGTTGCTGCGCTGGCGCTTGCAGCAAGGCGCAATGCGATGGCACGCTGACTGCGAGGCGCTTGATGGCGGCAGCGCCAGCCGCTTTGGCCAGTTGCCCGACCTGCCGCATGGCCTCGTTGCTGCCCGAGATCACCATCTGGTTATCGGCGTTGATATTGGCGAGAAACACCGGCGAACCCGGGCTGTGTACCCGGCCGATCAGCGCCTCGACCTGGGTCTGATCCAGACCGATGACAGCGGTCATGCCATAACCTTCGGGCCAGGCGCTCTGCATCAGTTCGCCGCGCAGCGCGACCAGCCGCACGGCATCGTCGAAGGCCAGCGCGTCACAGATGACAGCTGCCGGATAGGCACCGATGGACAGCCCTGCGACGTAATCCGGCACACAGCCGCGCGCCTGCAACAGCCGGGCGCAGGCGACTCCGGCGATCAGCAGGCACAGTTGAACGGCACGGGTCGCTTGCAGCGCCTGAGGGGTGTCCAGCGCCAGTACGTCCTCACCCAACGCATCCGCAGCGTTTTGCAGGCAATCGCGAACCACAGGGTCATCCGGCAACTGATGCAGCATGCCCGCCTGCTGCGCGCCCTGACCTGGAAACACCCACAGGCTGCTCATGCGCACACCTCGGCCAGATGCCACGGGTCACTCACCAGTCGCGCACCGCTGGCGGTCTTGAGCAGTACCCTTCCCGCTGGCCGCGCCCATTCGCGCAGCGCCACGGCGCCTTGATCAAGCTGTAACTGGACATCCACCCGGCAGACCGATGCTGCCAGCGCTTCAACCAGCTCGGCGGCACAGCGGCGACTGAACGGCGCAGGCGTGCGCAGAATCAGGTCCAGATCGCTGTCCTGATTCAGCGCGGCAATGCCGCTGGCCAATTCGAATCCGGCACTGCCGCCGACACCCCAGACCCGCTCCAGCGCATCCATCACCGGGCGGACCTGGCGCAAGGCACGCAGCGCTGGCCAGTCCTGAATATGCTCGCTCGGGCAATCGATCAGTTGCTCGGGAGTCACCCGGCGATAGACATTCGTCAGCCACATGCTCGCGGCATAGCGCTGCTCACGCCCACGGCCGCGCAACCCCACGGCCACCTGACCGGCTGGCATGGCCTGGCGGCGCACTACCACCGGCTGCCCGGCCAGCAGCGTATCGACCGCCCATTGGGGCGCATCGTCCGGCAAGGCAGACAGCGGCATGCCCCACAACAAATCATGGGGCAGCACTACGAATGCGCTGTCGATCACCACTGCGCCCGCAACAACTGGCGCACGTGCGCCGAGGCTTTACGGTTGCTGGCACCCAGACGACTGCTCAGGTCGACACCGCTGGCCTGCACGTCCTTGATCGCGCTGCTCAGCACCTGGCGGACCTGGGTCAGGTCGTCCACAGCGGGCTGTTCGATCTGGCTGACCGACAGGGTTTCCCACAGCAGGCCGAGGCTGGCGTAGCTGTCGATATCGTAAGCCATGGGCGCAATGCTGGCGGCGAGCTTTTCCAGGTCATCGACACTGCGCTGGGTAACGCGGGCGGCCGAGGCCTTGCCCATCGCGTGCACCATCACGCCAGGGTCGCGCAACGCAATCAACCGATTGGCTTGATAGCCGTGAGCCAGGAATGCGCCGGACATCGCCTTGCCAACCAACAGGCCAATCACCGGATGCCCGGCCAACCGCGCCCGCGCGTAACTGTCTACCGCGCCGGCCAGCGCCTGATGGATGCCGAGCGCTTCCTCGCGACGGCCATACGCCTGGCTCGGCACATCGACAATCGCAATCAGCGCACGTTTTTCGGCGCGCTCGCGATCCTGTTCGATGGCATCGTCCACCGCCTTGGCAAGACCCCAGCCTTCCAACAAGCCGACTTCACCCTGACGCGCCCGAGGAAAGCGGTTGTTGGTGTCGGCAATCACCGCCACAAAGCGCACCGGCTGCTCACCCAGCAAGCCATCGGCCACTTTGAGCGAAGCCGGTAGACCGGTCACTTCGCTCGCGTCTGCGCTCAGCGCGTTGAACCAGTTCAAACCCCGTTGTGAATGGCTCATGGCCGGGCTCCTTGATAGAGAGTGCGTACGCTCTGCGGATCGATTTGTGGCTCGGTGTCGAGACTGGCCAAGCGTTGCAGGAACAGCGCGTACTGACCGCTGCGATGCGTTGCCGGCACGCCCTGCTTGAGCCAGCCGCTGACCTGCTGGCGGATGTCGGCCACATCGTCGGCAGCAAAGCCGTCCACCAGATCGCTGGCGAAACGCTGTTCGCCACCGGTCAGGCTCCAGATAAAGGGCCGGTCGCGTGAGTCGTACTCTTCAATGCCCGCTTCCTGCTCGATCACCTGCGGTCCGTTCAGGCCGAGCCGGGCTTCCTGAGTCACCAATAAATAGCTGCACAAACCGGCGGCAATGGACATCCCGCCAAAACAGCCGACACTGCCCGCCACCACACCTATCACCGGCTGGTACTGACGCAGATCGACCATCGCAGCATGAATCTCGGCAATCGCCGCCAGGCCCAGATTGGCTTCCTGCAAACGCACGCCGCCTGTCTCCAGCAGCACGATGGCGGCAGTAGGGATGCCGTTGCGGTTGTCTTCAGCGGCCAGTTCCAGCGCACCGGCCATTTTCGCGCCGCCGACTTCGCCCATGCTGCCGCCCTGAAAAGAGCCTTCGATGGCCGCGATCACTACCGGCAGGCCATCAACGGTGCCCTTGGCAACCACCACGCCGTCATCGGCCTGCGGCACGACACCTTGCATGGCCAGCCAGGGCGACATGACGCGGTCGAACGGACCGAGCAATTCCCGAAAGCTGCCAGCATCCAGCAAGGCGCGGGCGCGTTGACGGGCACCGAGCTCGATAAAGCTGTGCTGGCTCAGCAAACGTGCGTTATCAGTCATGGCCGATCTCCTCGAAACCCTGCTCCAGACGCAGACGCACCACGCCAGGCGTTGCGCCGAAGTCATGAATGTCGATGCTCAGCGCGGGCGGGGTCTGGCCATCGAACATGCGCTCGAAAAGATGTTTCCAGCGCAGCGAGGCACCGTTGACCGAGGTCACCACCTGAATCGACAATTTGCCTGGCTGACCAGGCTCCAGCAGTACTTCCAGATCACCGGAACCGACCACGCCCACCAGCGCACGGCCTTTGGGCGGCTGTCCGGCGGGGAATTCAAAAGACAGGGTTTCCATTTCAGGCACTCCTCGAAACAGGGCCGAGCGCAGGCTCCAGGCCGTCGATAAACAGGCAGGCGGCGAGCAGATCAGCCGCTCCGCCAGGCGAGGCGTTGAGGGCCAGCAGTTGCTGATCCAGTTGGTTCAGCGCGCGACGACCGGCCAGGCTGGCACTGCCGCCAGCGTCCAGCACGCGCTGTGCGCCGTTCTGCATGGTCTGCAGCCCTTCAAGACCGGCGCGATGCAGCACGCAGGTGTCGGCCAGGGTGGTCATGATTGCCAATAGCGCATCCAGCCGGGCGTTCTGCTCGCCGCTGCCGGCTGCGCGGCTGCGTTGCAATTGCGGCAAGGCACACCGGATAACGGCAGGAAAGCCGTGCTGGGCCTGCTCGCGGGCGCCCATGACACCATAACGACGCACCACTTCACTGCCATGGCTGTTTTGCGCAAGCACCTGCCGATCCTTGATCAACGCCAGACTGGCAGCGCGCTGGCAGACTGCGTCAGGCCCACAGTCTTGCGGGTCGAGCGCGGCGGCGGTCACCAGCAGGCCCAGCGCCCAGATCGCACCGCGGTGGGTATTCACGCCTGATGTGGTGCGCAGCATCGTGGCTTCACCTTCACGACCGAGACGCCCCAGCGCCTCCCGCAATGGCTCGCCCACTGCCTGGAATTGCGCGGCGGCGTCGGCCATCAACTTGAAGGTCGGCCACAGCGACAGCGCCGAAGAATGCATCAGCCCCAGGTGCAAATCGGTGTGCGCACCATTGCTGCAGCGGTCCACAAGCGCGGGCTTGGGCGACAGATCGGCTTCGTCGATCAACGCATCGACGGCCAGATCGGCCAGTCGTTCGGCCAGCGAAGCGGGTTGCGGTGTCCGTTGAAGTGCGCTCATCACCAGCTCCTGAATTTGGCAGGCGGGTTGTAGAGGCCGCCGGACCACTGAACCAGGTCGGCAATGCTCTTGGCGGCCAGCAGTTCGCGGCTGGCGTCGGTACGCCGGATACCGAGGTCTTCGGGCAGCGCAATCAGCCCCTCACGGCGCATGCGCGCGGTGTCTTTCGGGTTATGGCGCAAGCCGATCACGGTCACGCCCGCCACGGCGGCGATCATCGCCTGACGCTCTGCCAGGCTGCGCGCCTTGTAGAGATAGGCGATGCCTTCTTCGGTCAGCAAATGGGTGACGTCGTCGCCGTAGATCATGATGGGTGCCAGCGGCATGCCGCTTTTCTTCGCCACTTCGACCGCATCAAGGGTTTCGACGAAGGTCGGTTTGCCGCCCTCCTGAAACGTCTCGACCATCTGCACCACGAGTTTTTTACCGCGCTCCAGATAGGCAGCCGGGCCGTCTTCGGTCTGTTGGCGCATGTCCAGCCAGGCCGGGGTGGCATGGCGGCGGCCACGCGGGTCATGACCCATGTTCGGCGCGCCACCGAAACCTGCCAGGCGCCCACGGGTGACGGTCGAGGAATGCCCGTCGCCATCGACCTGCAGGGTCGCGCCGATGAACAGGTCAACGGCGTACTGGCCAGCCAGTTGGCAGAGTTGCCGGTTGGAACGCAGCGAGCCGTCGCGCCCGGTGAAGAACACGTCCGGGCGGGCGGCGATGTAGTTTTCCATGCCCAGTTCGGTGCCGAAACAATGCACGCTCTCGACCCAGCCGCTTTCAATGGCCGGGATCAGGGTCGGGTGCGGGTTGAGCGTCCAGTTGCGGCAGATTTTGCCTTTGAGCCCCAGTGACTCGCCGTAGGTCGGCAGGATCAGTTCGATGGCAGCCGTGTTGAAACCGATGCCGTGGTTCAGCGACTGAACGTTGTGTTTTTCGTAGATGCCCCGAATCGCCATCATCGCCATCAGCACGTGGACCGGCTTGATGTGGCGCGGGTCGCGGGTGAACAGCGGCTCGATGTAGAACGGCTTGTCGGCCACGACCACGAAGTCGACCCACGAGGCAGGAATGTCCACCCGAGGCAGCTCACTGACGTCATCCACCAGTTGATTGACCTGAACGATAACGATGCCATCGCTGAAGGCGGCCGGTTCGATCAACGCGGGGGTGTCTTCGGTGCTCGGGCCGGTGTAGATGTTGCCGGCCCGGTCGGCCATGAAGCCTGCGGCAAGCACCACGTTGGGAATCAGGTCCACCACCAGCCGCGAATACAGTTCGATGTAGGTGTGTATCGCACCGATTTCCAGCAAACCGTCTTCCAGCAACTGGCTGATGCGCAGGCTTTGCGTGCCGGCAAACGAGAAGTCCAGTTTGCGTGCGATGCCTTGCTCGAAAAGGTCCAGGTGCTCGGCGCGGCCCACGCTGGGCATGATCATGTGCAGGTCATGCACCTTGCCCGGATCGACCTTGGCCAGCGCGCGGGACAGAAAATCCGCCTGTTTCTGGTTATTGCCCTCAAGCACCACCCGATCACCGGAAACCAGCAAGGCCTCCAGCGCCGCGACGATTTTATCGGTCGGCAACACCACGCCATCGGCAAGCGCCCGTACTTGCTCCAGACGCCGCTGTTTCTCGGTGCGACGACGTGTCCAGCGTGCGTCGGGGGAAGTTGTTGTTGTCATGATCACTCCACGATTTTGCTGTCGAGGGCCACCTTAGGAGCGATAGCGGCAGGCATCAATCAAGCAGCGAGACGGATCATTACGGCTGGAGTAACGATGGGGAATGCGATCATTTTTTGCCGGACTGCGTAACATTTGCGAAACACCCTGCTGATGTTTGCGTAGGACCGGTCTTTAACAGGGCTTTTGCACAATCGGGCAGCCGATTCTCGCCTAGCCTTCAGGCTTCCAGAACCCACAGGAAGCACTGCCATGTCGTTCATAGTCAGGGAAGGCGATCCAACCACCACCGGCGGGTTTGTGCTGAGCGGGTCGTCAAGCGAAGTCATCGACCAGCGCCGCGTTGCCCGCATGGGTGATCCGGTGTGGTGCCCGATGTGCACGAGCATCGGTTTCATTGCTCAGGGCAACCCGACGTATGTCGACGATCTGGTGGCGGTTGCCACGCAGGGACATGCAGTGGAGTGCGGCTGCAAACCCGGCAGCAACCGCCTGAGCGCCTCGCAGGAACACGTCCACGCCGACATGGACGCTGCTGTCACCATATCCACCGAACTTGCCTTGGCGGCGCGGCTGCATGCCGAGCATCTGGCCTGCTCACTCAGAGACGGCAGCTACACGCCCGAGGTGCTCCGGCCGCGATGATTTCTGGCCAGTGCTCCGCGTCCAGCTCATCTAATCTCAACTATCGTGCGACGCTACGCGCGGTACATACCCATCACGGATGGGCATTGGTCTCGAGCAAGTGGTGCAGGTCAACGAACTGCTGTGTCAGCTTGTGCCGTGGGTCGAGGTGGATCAGGGGCAGGTTGGCCTGATGCGACTCGCGCATTTTCACCGATGCGTTGAGGTAGACCGGCAGCACCGGCAGGCCCTCGGCGATCAGTTCGTCGAGCATCTGCTGCGGCAGGCTGGCCCTGGGCTGGAACTGGTTGACGATGATGCCTTCAACCTGAAGATCCTCGTTGTGATCTTCTTTCAGCTCTTCGATCTCGCGCATCAGCCCATACAGCGCCTGCCGGGAGAAGCTGTCGCAGTCAAACGGGATCAGGACGCGATCTGAAGCAATCAACGCCGAAACCGCATAGAAATTCAATGCTGGCGGCGTATCCAGGTAAATCCGCTCGTAATCTTCGCTCAACTCGTCCAGCAATTTGCGCAGTTTGTTGATCTTGTGCTTGGCCTCAAGCTTGGGCTGCAGATCAGCCAGCTCGGCGGTGGCGGTCACCACGTGCAGGTTGTCGAACGGTGTTTCATAGATATCGACGTGTTTTTTCTTGGCAAACGGTGCCGCCGACAGCGTGTTCTTGAAGAACTCGGCGATGCCCATCGGAATGTCGTCGCCCGTGAGGCCCGTGAGGTACTGAGTCGAGTTGGCCTGGGCATCGAGGTCGATCAACAGCGTCCGATAGCCTTCGTGAGCGCTGACTGCAGCCAGATTGCAGGCGATGCTCGATTTGCCGACACCGCCCTTCTGATTGAATACCACGCGACGCATGCTTTGGATTCCTTGAAAGATGAAGAAACAGCAGGAGTGGCCGATAAAGACCTCAGGATCGGTCGAGTCTAGGCACTGCAGATGACAACCGTGAGGTTACAGCAAAGCACCTCTGCCTGTTTGTCATCAAAAATGCGACTTGAACCTTAAAATACACGTCTGTAAACGGTTTTTATGTAACAAATTTGCTAGTAACGAGCCCCATCGGGATAATGCGCGCACTCAGTCAATTACCGCACCCAGGCTGATATCGACCTGATATCGATGTAGTGAGAAACATGCCCGCAGGGGCGGGAAGAGAAGTCTTGATCACCTTCAATATTGCACGATGGCAAGCCTGGGCACCGGGCCTGGCGAGCGCGGACGACTGGCGACAATGGAGCCTGAACCCGACGCTGCTGGAAACCAGTGACGCAGCGCCGGACGTGTCTTTTCTTCCCGCCATGCAACGCCGACGGCTTGGTCGCATGGCGCGCATGGCGTTTGCGGTGGGCTGGCCATTGACCGAAGGCTACGGGCGCGTGCCGCTGGTGTTCGTCTCGCGCCACGGCGAAACCCCGAGAACATTCGAAATTCTGCGTGACCTGGCCGCAGAAGAACCGCTTTCACCCACGCAATTCAGTTTGTCGGTACATAACGCAGTGATTGGTCTGTGGTCGATCATGCGTGGCGAAACCAGTGAAATGACGGCGTTGGCAGCCGCAGGCGATGGCCTGGAATATGGAGCATTCGAGGCAGCGGCGCTGCTGGCTGAAGGAGCCGAAGCCGTGCTGCTGGTGGTGACAGAAGAGCAACCACCGCAAGCCTATGCCCAATGGATTGATGACGTGCCGTTCCCTTACGCCGTCGGCTTACTGCTGACGCCCGGCAATGAATGGCAATTGTCTCTGAACACCGATACGCAAGGCACAGAGCGGACTCAGTGGCCCCATGCGCTGAACCTGCTGCAAGCCTTGCACACTGATCAATCCGCCTGCCTGCACCCCTGGAATAACCGGTTATGGAACTGGCAACGCAACCACTGAAGAAAGGCCGTGACGCTTATTACTGGCGGCTGCTGGCAACCGGCATCAGCTTTGCCCTGTTCGGGATGAGCGGCCTGTGCCTGCGACTGTTCGTTTTTCCGGTACTCGATTGCCTGCCCGGCAGCGCCGCCAGTCATCAATGCCGCGCCCGGCGCACCATCAGCCGACTGTTCTGGCGCTTCATCCGCATAATGGCGCGCATGGGCGTGCTGACCTACGAGGTTCGGGGCGCAGAAAAGCTGGGACGTCCCGGCCAGATGATCATCGCCAATCACCCGTCGCTGATCGATGTGGTGTTCCTGATCGGGCTGGTGCGTGACGCCAACTGCGTGGTCAAGCGCAGCCTCTGGGAAAACCCGTTTACCCGCGGCCCGGTGCGCTCGACCGGCTACATCAGCAACGACGGCAGCATGGACATGCTCGACGCCGCCGTGGAGCGCCTGCAAAGCGGCCAGACATTGATCATATTCCCGGAGGGCACGCGCACCCAGCCCGGCCAGCCGCCGGTCTTTCACCGCGGCGCGGCGGCCATTGCGCTGCGGGGCGCGAGCATGATCACGCCGGTGACCATCAAGGTCCATCCGACAACCCTGACCAAGGCCGAACCCTGGTATCGCATTCCCCAGCGCCGTGTGCACTTCAGTTTGTGCGTCGGCGCCGATATAGACCCCAATGCCTTCAGTGCGCTCGGCCCACCACCCGTAGCGTCCCGCAAGCTCAACGATTACCTGCATGACTATTTCACCAAGGAGCTCGCCTCAGATGAGCGATCTGCACCAGGACATTAAATTGCTGATCATCGATGCCCTGGGCCTCGAAGACATCACCCCCGAAGACATCGGCAACGACATGACCCTGTTCGGCGAAGGCCTGGGCCTGGATTCGGTCGATGCACTGGAACTGGGCCTGGCCATCCAGAAACGCTACGGCATCAAGATAGACGCCGATGCAAAGGACACCCGTAACCATTTCGCCAGCGTCGACAGCCTTGCGGCCTTCGTCAGCGCCAGACAACCGGCCTGAGAATTGAACATGCAAACCCGTGAAGACATCTTCGAAATCCTCCGCGCCGCGATGGTGGAACTGTTCGAACTGGAGCCTGAAAGGGTCACGCTGGACGCCAACCTGTATCAGGACCTGGAAATCGACAGCATCGATGCCGTGGACCTGATCGACCACATCAAACGCAAGACCGGCAAAAAGATTGCTGCAGAAGAATTCAAGTCGGTCAGAACCGTCGACGACGTGGTCGAGGCCGTCTACCGCCTGGTCAACGCAGCCGAATGAAGCGGCTGATTGGCCTGACTCTGGTACTGGCCGGTGTGCTGTATCCGTTTGCCGTTTACTGGGGCACCGAGCACTTCGCCCCGTGGCAGTTCGCGCTGCTGCTTGGCAGCCTGTGGCTGGCGCGTGCGCTGACCGGCGAACGCAAACCCGGCAGCCTGGCGATGGCGAGTGTGGCCCTGGCCTTTTGCGTGGTGCTCGGTGTGCTCGACAGCCATTTGATGCTGCGCTGGTACCCGGTGCTGGTCAGCACGTTCATGCTCGGTCTGTTTGGCTCGAGCCTGATCTACGGTCCGCCGATCGTGGAAAGAATGGCGCGCATCACCCGCCCGCAACTGCCCGAATCCGGCATCCGCTACACCCGCAAAGTCACACAGATCTGGTGCCTGTTCTTTCTGGCCAATGGCCTGACTGCAGCGATGCTCACGCTGTGGGCACCGTTGTCGTGGTGGGCGCTGTACACCGGCCTGATTTCCTATGGATTGATGGGGCTGCTGTTCGCCGCTGAATGGATAGCTCGCCCACCCGCTACGGACGGCAAATGAAATGGATCGCATGAACTGGTTGAATCTGCAAGACCTGCTGCTCGACGCCCTGCCCGACCGGCTGCTGACCCAGACCCCTGCGCTGGATCACGCGCAATTTTGTGAGCAGTCGTTAAGCGTGGCGGCAGGGCTGCAAGCCCGTGGTATCAAAAACCTTGCGCTGCACCTTGAAGATGCCGCCGAGCTGGCCGTCGCGCTGTTCGGTGCCTGGCGCGCGGGCGTGCATGTGTTGTTGCCCGCCGATTTGCAGGGCCAGACCCGCGAGCGCTGGGCGAGCCAGGTCGATCTGTGGCTGACCGACCTGCCGGGCGACGCTCAACTGAGCGATTTACAGGCTGCGCCTCTCGCAGCGGCCACGCTGGACCTCGACCAGTGCCGGTTGAGCCTGTGCACCTCGGGCTCCAGCGGCGAACCCAAACTGATTGAAAAGCGTCTGCGCCAACTGGCCAACGAAGTCTGCGGGCTGGAGCAGCTGTGGGGCGCGCAGCTTGGCTCGGCGTGCATGATCGGCAGCGTCGCGACCCAGCACATTTATGGCTTGCTGTTCCGACTGCTATGGCCGCTGTGCGCGGCGCGCCCGTTCGTGCGTTGCCAGTTGCCATTTGCCGAAGACCTGCAACGGGCCAGCCGCCAATACCCGTCCTTTGCCTGGGTCGCCAGCCCGGCACTGCTCAAGCGCATGGGCGACAACCTCGACTGGAACAGCCTGAGCAGCGTGCGCCGGGTGTTTTCATCCGGTGGCGCCCTGCCTGGCGAGGCTGCGCAAAGCCTGCATCAGCGTCTGGGACAATGGCCAACGGAAATTCTCGGCAGCTCGGAAACCGGTGGTATCGCCTGGCGTCAGGGCGAACAGCGCTGGCAGGCTTTCGACGGCATCGAACTGAGTCAGGACAGCGAAGGTGCGTTGCGCATCCGTTCGCCTTACCTGCCATCCGGCCATGTCGAGCAAACCGCCGATGCCGTGCTGATTGGCGATGACGGGCGATTCGAGCTGCTGGGCAGGCTGGACCGTATCGTCAAACTGGAAGAAAAGCGCGTGTCATTGCCGCTGATCGAGCAAGCGCTTGCCAGCCATGCCTGGGTCAGCGAAGCGCGCCTGGGTGTGGTGCAGGAAAATCGTGCGTCACTCGGCGCGCTGCTGGTGCTGAGCGACAGCGGCTTGCTGGCCCTGCGTAATCAGGGCCGTCGCGCACTCACCGAAGCCTTGCGCGAGCATCTGCGACCGCATTGCGAAACCATCGCCCTGCCGCGCCGCTGGCGCCTATTGCGGCAAATGCCCCTCAATACCCAGGGCAAACTGGCGCAGACCGACGTTCAGGCCCTGCTCATGGCGCCACGCCCCAAACAGCCGGAAGTACTCGACCAACAAATGGTTGATGGCGAGTGGCACCTGAACCTGATGGTCCCGCCCGACCTGGCTTTTTTCAGCGGCCACTTCCCCAAGGCACCGGTCTTGCCAGGTGTGCTTCAGGTGCAATGGGCAATCAATTTGGGCCAACAATTGCTCGACCTGCCACCCGATTTTGCCGGCATGGAAGTGCTCAAATTTCAGCAATTGGTGCGCCCCGGTGACCGACTGAAACTGACCCTGCGCTTCGATGCTACACGCGCCAAGCTGCATTTCGCCTTTCACAACAGCGAAAACGCACCGTGCTCCAGCGGTCGGGTTGTGCTGGAAGGTGCCCATGCATAAGCCTTGCGTGATCATTCCGGTGTTCGACCACGAGCTGGCCGTGCCCGACGTCGTCAAGGCCGTGCGCGCCGCCGGGCTGCCCTGCGTGTTGGTGGACGACGCCAGCAGCCCGGCCTGCGCCGCCGTGCTGCGACAGCTCGCCCAAGGCGACGAAATCTATCTGGTGTGCCTGCCGGTCAACCAAGGCAAGGGCGGCGCAGTCATGGCCGGGTTCAGGGAGGCGGCGCGGCTTGGGTTCAGTCATGCCTTGCAGGTCGATGCCGACGGCCAGCATGACCTGAGCGATATTCCGGTGTTTCTGGAGCAGTCGCGTCAGTGCCCCGAAGCGCTGATCTGCGGCTATCCGCAGTACGACGAAAGCGTGCCGAAAGGCCGCCTGTACGCCCGCTATCTCACTCACGTGTGGGTATGGATCAACACCCTGTCATTGCAGATTCGCGACTCGATGTGCGGCTTTCGCCTGTACCCGCTGGCGCCGGTGCTCGTGCTGATCGACGCGGTGCGGATCGGCAAGCGCATGGATTTTGATTCGGAGATCCTCGTGCGCCTGGCCTGGCGCGGTCAGGCGATGCGCTGGCTGCCGACCCGCGTTCATTATCCACAGGACGGCCTGTCGCATTTCCGCCTGTTTCACGACAACGCGCTGATCTCGACCATGCACGCCAAACTGTTCTTTGGCATGCTGATGCGCCTGCCGCTGATCCTCTGGCGACGGTGGCGCTCATGAGCATCGACAAATCGCCCAGGGAGCATTGGGCCAGCCACCAGGAGCGCGGCAGTTTCATGCTCATGAAGCTCACTGCCTGGGGCATGCGCGTGCTCGGCCGTCGCCTGCTCACCCCTGTGCAGTATGGCATCGTGCTGTATTTCTTTGTGTTCGGCCGTCGTGCCCGGCACAGCATTTGGGAATACCAGCAGCGCCTGGCGGACTGGAGCGCCCGGCCTGAGCTGCGCCCAAGCCAACGGCGGGTGTTCGGCCAGTTCATGGCCTTTGCCGAGGCGCTGCTCGACAAACTCGACGTGTGGAACGGCAGGCTGGGCATCGAGCAGATCGAGATCATCGACCCGGCATTGCTGCGCCAGAGCCTGCGTGGCGCACGCGGGCAGATGCTGGTGGGCGCGCACCTGGGCAACCTTGAGGTGTGCCGCGCGCTGGCCGAGCTCGGCGAGAAGATCACCATGAACGTGCTGGTACACACCAAGCATGCCGAACGCTTCAATCGCCTGCTCGGTGAAGCCGGGGCAACCAACCTGCGGCTGATTCAGGTCAGCGAGCTGGACCCGGCGATCATGCTGCAACTGAGTCAGCGTCTGGACGAAGGCGAGTGGCTGGCCATTGCCGGCGACCGCGTTGCGCTGCATGGCGGGCGCAACGTGCGGGTCGACTTTCTCGGCCAGCCCGCGACGTTCCCGCAAGGCCCGTGGCTGCTGGCCGGTCTGCTCAAGTGCCCGGTCAATCTGTTTTTCTGCCTCAAGGGCCCGAAGGGCTATCGGGTGATTCTCGAACCGTTCGCCGACGCCATCGAATGGCGTCGCAGCGACCGCGCTCAGGTAATCGCCCACTGGGCCACGCGCTATGCCGAGCGCCTGGGTCATTACTGCCTGGAAGCGCCACAGCAGTGGTTCAATTTCTACCCATTCTGGAAGTCCGATGACGAATCAAGTTCCTGACCCGATCATGTTCGGCGAACGCGCCCTGTGTATCGAAGACGTGCTGGCCCTGGCCAATCGTCAGGCACCGAGCGCGCTGCAAGGCGACGATGAATTTCGCGCACGCATCGCCAGGGGCGCGCAGTTTCTCGATTCGTTGCTGAGCAAGGAAGGCGTGATCTACGGGGTCACCACCGGTTACGGGGATTCCTGCGTGGTGGCGGTGCCGCTGGAGCATGTCGAGGCGCTACCGCGTTATCTGTACACGTTTCACGGTTGCGGGCTGGGCAAACTGCTCGACGCCCAGGCCACCCGCGCAGTGTTGGCGGCGCGCTTGCAGTCGTTGTGTCAGGGCGTTTCCGGGGTGCGGGTCGAACTGCTCGAGCGTTTGCAGGCATTTATCGATCAGGACGTGCTGCCGTTGATCCCCGAAGAAGGCTCGGTGGGTGCCAGTGGTGATCTGACGCCGCTGTCGTACGTGGCCGCGACCCTGTCCGGTGAGCGCGAGGTGATGTTCCGTGGCGAGCGCCGTTTGGCCAGCGATGTGCATCGCGAACTGGGCTGGACGCCGCTGGTGCTGCGCCCCAAGGAAGCACTGGCGCTGATGAACGGCACCGCTGTCATGACCGGCATCGCCTGCCTGGCCTTCGCCCGCGCCGATTACCTGCTGCAACTGGCCACCCGCATCACCGCGATGAATGTGGTGGCGCTGCAAGGCAACCCGGAACACTTCGACGAGCGCCTGTTTGCCGCCAAGCCGCACCCGGGCCAGATGCAAGTGGCGGCGTGGCTGCGTCAGGACCTGGCCATCGACGCGCCAACCGCTCCGCTGCACCGTTTGCAGGATCGCTATTCGCTGCGTTGCGCACCGCATGTGCTGGGCGTGCTGGCCGACAGCCTGAACTGGCTGCGTTCGTTCATCGAGATCGAGCTGAACAGCGCCAATGACAACCCTATTATCGATGCAGAAGCCGAGCGCGTGTTGCACGGCGGGCATTTTTACGGCGGGCATATCGCCTTTGCAATGGACAGCCTGAAAACCCTGGTGGCCAACGTCGCGGACTTGCTCGACCGGCAACTGGCGCTGTTGGTGGACGAGCGCTACAACCACGGCTTGCCGAGCAACCTGTCGGGTGCCAGCGCCGAGCGGGCGATGCTCAATCATGGCTTCAAGGCAGTGCAGATCGGCACCAGCGCGTGGACCGCCGAAGCGCTGAAAAACACCATGCCGGCCAGTGTGTTCTCACGTTCCACCGAATGCCACAATCAGGACAAGGTGAGCATGGGCACAATCGCTGCGCGTGACGCCATTCGTGTGCTGGAGCTGACCGAACAGGTCGCCGCGGCCACGCTGATCGCCGCCAATCAGGGTGTCTGGCTGCGCAGCAAGGGCGCCGATGCGCGCCCGCTGCCACCGGCGCTGGCCAGCATGCACGCAGAACTGGGCGAAGACTTTGCTCCGGTCATCGAAGACCGTGCACTGGAAAGCGAACTGCGTCTGTGCCTGAAACACATCGCCAACCGCCGCTGGAGGTTGCATGCGCAGTAAGGGTTTTCTGCACCTGGACACTGAAATCGTGGTGCCGTTTTTCGACGTCGACATGATGAACATCGTCTGGCACGGGCATTACGTCAAATACCTGGAAGTGGCGCGTTGCGCGCTGCTCGACCACATTGGCCATAACTACATGCAAATGCTCGAATCCGGTTATGGTTGGCCGGTGATCGACCTGCAATTGCGCTATGTGCGCAGTGCCGTGTTCGGCCAGAAGCTTAACGTGCGCGCCAGTCTGGTGGAGTGGGAGAACCGCTTGAAAATCAACTATCTGATCACCGACGCCGACACCGGCGAGCGCCTGACCCGTGCCAGCACCGTGCAGGTCGCAGTTGACCGCGACAGCCACGAAATGCAACTGGCCTCGCCCCAGGTCTTTATCGATGCCGTAAAGAGAGCGTTGCCATGAACCGTCTGTGCCGAGCCTTGATGCTGCTGGGTTTGCTGTGCCTGTCTTCACTGGCGCAGGCTTTCGATCTGCAACAACTGAGCGACCAACTGGCCAAACCTGCGGTGGTGCAAGGCCGTTTCATTCAGGAAAAACACCTGCGCGCCCTGCCGCAGCCGCTGCTGAGCAAAGGCCGCTTCGTGCTCGCCAAGGATTTCGGGCTGCTCTGGCTGCTGGAAACACCGCTGAAACAGGATTACCGCATCAACGCCACCGGCATTGCCCGTCGCGAAACCGTCGGCGATGTCAGTACCTGGAAGCCGGTGCCAAACAAAAATGCCGGCGCCGAGCAGAACCGCTTGTTTCTGGCCGTGCTGCAAGGCGACAGCAGCGGCCTGCAACGGGATTTCGACTTGCAGATCAAGGGCGAAGCGAACGCCTGGCACCTCACGCTGACACCGCGCTCGCTGTTGCTGCAACAGGTGTTCAGGCAGATCAACATCGATGGCGGCGAGCTGGTCCAGCGCATTGAACTGCTGGAAACCCAGGGCGACAGCACGGTCCTGAAAATGATCGACAGCAACAGCGCCCCTACCCTGACCGATGCGCAGCGTAATGACTTCAACAACTGAGCGGCTGCTGCCGAGGCTGTTCCTGCTGATTCTGGCGGGCGTACTGGCGCTGGCCGGCTGGCAGTGGCACGACCGCTCGCCGTTGTCGGCCAACCTCATGGAGCTGGTGCCGGGCACTGACAATGACGCGCTGGTAACGAGTGCCGAAAAGCGCATGCAGGCGCCGCTTAATCGCGAAATGCTGGTGCTGGTCGGTCACGCTGATCGCCAGCAAGCCGTCGAGCTGACGCGCACGCTGGCCGAGCAATGGCAGGCCAGTGGCCTGTTCGAAAAGGTCCAGTGGTCGCTGCAGGCCGATCTGCCCGCGCTGCGCACCCAGTTGCTGCAAGGCCGAATCGCGATGTTGCCAGCTGTGGACCGCACGCTGCTGATCGACGACCCGAAGGCCTTCATCGAGCAGCGCGTGCAAACCCTGTTCGACCCGTTTGCCGGTTTCAGCCTGGTGCCGGGCCAGGATGACTGGCTGGGCCTGACCGGACGTATTCAGAACGGGCTGCCGAAACAGGGCTCGGTCGAGGCGGACCTGGCCAGCGGCGCGCTGATTGCGACCGCCGAAGGTAAAAGCTGGGTGCTGCTGCGCTCGCGAACCCGCAGCGATGCGTTCGACATGCACTTGCCCGGTCAGGTCGCCGACCTGCTGGCAAAAGCGCGGGGGCAGGCCGCTCAGGCGGGTGGTCAGTTGCTGGCAGCCAGCGGCCTGTTGTACGCCGCAGACGGCCAGAAACAGGCCAGCCGCGAGATCACCTGGGTGGGCGGTGGCGCAACGGTTGGCATTCTGTTGCTGCTGTTGCTGGCCTTCCGGCGCTGGAGTGTATTGCTGGCCTTTGTCCCGGTGGTGGTCGGCATGCTGTTTGGTGCGGTGGCCTGCGTGGCGCTGTTTGGCAGCATGCACGTCATGACGCTGGTGCTGGGTTCCAGCCTGATCGGCGTGGCGGTGGATTACCCGCTGCATTACCTGTCGAAAAGCTGGAGCATGAAGCCCTGGCGCAGCTGGCCCGCCCTGCGCCTGACCCTGCCGGGGCTGAGCCTGAGCCTGATCACCAGTTGCATTGGCTATCTCGCCCTGGCCTGGACGCCGTTCCCGGCACTGACGCAAATTGCCGTGTTCTCGGCAGCGGGGCTGATCGGTGCGTACCTGACCGCCGTCTGCCTGTTGCCTGCATTGCTCGCCAGGGTAGAAATTCGTCCCGCGCAATGGCCGCTGAAACTGGCGCAACAGATGCTCGATTGCCGCGCCGCATTGTTGCAGCGCATCAACACGCCGATCCTGCTCGCGCTGCTGCTGGCCTTCTGTGGCGGCGGGCTCTGGCACCTGACCACCAAGAACGATATTCGCCAATGGGTCTCGGCACCTCAGGCGCTGACCGACGAAGCACAAGCCATCGCGCGAATTACCGGCTATCAGCCCACCAGCCAGTTTTTTCTGGTGCGCGGCAAAGACCAACAGCAGTTGCTCGACCGCCAGTCGGCGCTGACCCAGCGTCTCGATCAATTGGTCAGCATGGACAAGCTGCAAGGCTACATGGCGATCAATCAGTTGCTCGATTCGCCAGCCGAACAACAGGCGACCCGTGATGCACTGGGCAAATTGGCGCAATACTGGACACCACTGGTGCAGCTCGGCGTTCCGGCCAGCGCCTTGAAAACCGAACTCGCTCAATTGCAGGCACTGCCGACGCAAGACATTGATCAGGCGCTTCAAGGCCCGCTCAGCGAACAGTGGCGCACGCTCTGGCTGGGCGCCAGCGAAGATGCCGAAGGCGACGCTCAGGTAGCCAGCATCGTCAGCCTGCGCGGCCTGAACAGCATGGCGTTGCTGCGTGTGCAAGCCATCGGCCTGGAAGGTGTGCAACTGGTGGACCGCCTGGGTGAACTCAACGATGTGTTCGCCCACACACAAATCAGCGCAGCCGAATTGAAGCTAGCCTCGTGCGTGCTGATCGTTCTGCTGCTGATCGCACCGTTCGGCTTCAACGGCGCGTTACGCGTCGTCGCCCTGCCCTTGCTCGCCGCCTTGTGCAGCCTTGCCAGCCTGGGTTGGCTCGGCCAGCCACTGACCCTGTTCAGCCTGTTCGGCCTGCTGCTGGTCACGGCGATCAGTGTCGATTACGCGATTCTGATGCGCGAGCAGATCGGCGGTGCGGCGGTCAGCCTGCTGGGCACCCTGCTGGCGGCGGTCACCACTTGGCTATCGTTCGGGTTGCTGGCCATTTCCGGCACGCCAGCGATCAGCAATTTCGGCCTGTCGGTCAGCCTGGGGCTGGCCTTCAGTTTTCTGCTGGCACCGTGGGCAAGCCCGCGAAAAACTGCTCGCACGCAGGTCAACTCCGGGGAGCCGCACGCATGATGGTGGTGGCGTTCTGGCTGATGGCGCTGGCCTTGTTCGCGCTGGCCACTTGGGCAGGTCGGCAATTGGGCCTGATCCCTATCGTCAGCCAACTGCTGCTGGCAACCTTCGGTTTGCCGCTGCTGATGCTGTTCTGGATAGAACCCCACTGGCAACTCAGCGGCGCGCAACTGGTGTCTCCCGTCTGGCTGAAAAGCCTGTACGGCTTGGCGTTTGCCATCGTGCTGGGGCAGATTCTCAGCGATGTGATCGACCTGAGACTTGACCGCCAAAGCCTGAAAATCGCCGTGCCGAGCTTTCTGGTGCCATTTCTGAGCGGGCTGGCCTGTGCCGCATGGCTGCTGCCGGAGCAAGCGTGGATCAGTTCGCTGGCCATCGGGCTGGTGTTCGCCATCACCGCGATCCCGGTGCTTTACCTGTATCTGCAGCACATCGATTACCCGCCTGCCGCCACTCGCCGCCTGGTGCAGACCGCGATTCTTATCGACCTGACCTGCTGGAGCCTGTTCGCCATCGCTCAGGGCAGCCTGCACCTGAGCAGCCTGTTGTTACCCTTGCTGGGTGCCTGCGTGCCGCTGCTGTTCAGCTTGCTGCGTTTGCGCCAGCCGCTGCTTTACAGCCTGACGTTTTTCATTCTGCTGATGGTCGCTGAGCATTACCGGCTCAACGCGCTGATTTTCGGTATTGGGTATCTGCTGTGCATGGCGCGCCTCGGCCAGGCCTGGGTGCCGCCGCTGAGCGCCGCACAGCGTGGCTTTGTGCAAAACCGCCTGGCCATCCCGCTGCTGCTGACCTTCGGCATCGTGCAGATCAACGTACACAGCGCCCTCGGCGAACTCAGCGCACTGCAACTGGCCGTGCTGATCGTGCTGCCGATTGTCAGCAAGCTGCTCGGCAACTGGATTGGCCTGCGCTGGGCCCCGCCGTCGTTCGCCGGGGCCAGCCGCTGGCGTGAAAGCGTGCTGCTGAATATTCGTGGCTTGAGCGAAATCGTTTTCCTCAATCTGCTGCTGCAACAGCAACTCATCAGCCCGGCGCTGTATTTCGCCCTGATGCTGATGGGCCTGCTCGCGACGCTGTTGCCGGCACTCACCGGCATGGGTCGCGTTACCGTGCAGCCCTCCCTTGCAACCGCCAAACCGGAAAGGAATACCTGTGCCCATCACTGATAGGGAAATTCGTCAGGTCGTCGTCATCGGTGCCGGCCCTGCCGGGTCAATCGCTGCTGCCTTGCTCAAACGCCAGGGCCACGACGTGCTGATCATCGAGCGCCAACTGTTCCCGCGCTTCTCGATCGGCGAAAGCCTGCTCTGCCACTGCCTGGACTTCGTCGAAGAAGCGGGGATGCTCGATGCGGTGAACGCCGCCGGCTTTCAGCGCAAGAACGGTGCAGCGTTTGCACGCGGCGAGCAGTACAGCGATTTCGACTTCGGCGACACGTTCAGCAACGGCAAAACCACCACGTTTCAGGTGCAGCGCAGCGAGTTCGACAAACTGCTGGCCGATCAGGCCGAGTTGCAGGGCGTGGATATCCGCTATCAGCAGGAAATCATCAGTGCCGACTTCGACGGCCCGCAGCCGGTTTTGCAGGTAAGGCGCGAAGACGGCAGCGAATACAGCGTGCAAGCGACCTTTGTGCTGGACGCCAGCGGTTACGGCCGCGTGCTGCCGCGCTTGCTGGACCTGGAAGCGCCCTCAGGCTTTCCGCTGCGTCAGGCGGTGTTTACGCACATCGAAGACCGCATCGAAAGCCCGCCTTTCGACCGCCAGAAGATCCTCGTCAGCATCCATCCGCAGCACAGCGACGTATGGTTCTGGTCGATCCCGTTCAGCGAGGGCCGCTGCTCAGTGGGCGTCGTGGCCTCGGCCGAGCGCTTCAAAGGCAAGCCCGACGATCTGGACGCCTGCCTGCGCGCCTTTATCGATGAAACGCCGCAGTTGGCCAGCGTGCTGAAAAATGCAGTCTGGGACACGCCTGCGCGGACCATCGGTGGCTACTCGGCGAACGTCAAAACCCTGCACGGCAAGGGCTTTGCGCTGCTGGGTAATGCGGCGGAGTTTCTCGACCCGGTATTCTCCTCGGGCGTGACCATCGCCATGCGCTCGGCGAGCATGGCCGCCGGCGTGCTGAACCGACAGTTGCAGGGCGAAAACGTGGACTGGGAAACCGAGTTCGCCATCCCCTTGAAACGCGGCGTCGATACCTTTCGGGCCTACGTCGAAGGCTGGTACAACGGCACGTTCCAGAGCGTGATTTTCTACCCCGAAAGCACCCCGGATATTCGCCGTATGATCAGTGCGATTCTGGCCGGTTATGCCTGGGACGAGCGCAACCCGTTCGTCAGCGAGCCAAAACGCCGCCTGCGCATGCTGTCGGAAATCTGTGCGGACGGCGGCTCATGAGTCGTCCGTTTATGAGTGACAGCTACGTCGAGGAAACCCGCTTTGGTCTGTGGTTTCTGCGCAGCCACACCTGGCAATACCGGGTGTTGCGAGTTGCTATAAACGATTTACGCAGCCTGTTCGCCAGCCCGCCACCGACTGCACCCGTGTTGCTGGATGCCGGTTGCGGGCAGGGCAAGTCGTTCCAGCACCTGAGCAAGGTCTTTGCCCCGTCGAAACTGATCGGCGTCGATGCAGACCCGGACAGCCTTGAAATGAGTCGCCTCGAAGCGCAGGCCCGCGGCATCGATGTCGAGTTGATCGGCAGCGATTGCGCAGCCCTGCAACTGCCGGACGCCAGCGTCGATGTGCTGTTCTGTCACCAGACCTTTCATCATCTGGTCGAGCAGGAACGGGCGCTGGCCGAGTTCTATCGGGTGCTCAAACCGGGCGGCTATCTGCTGTTTGCCGAGTCCACCGAGGCCTACATCGACACGTGGGTGATCCGCTGGCTGTTTCGTCACCCGATGCACGTGCAGAAGAGCGCCGCCGACTATCTGCAGATGATCCGCGAACAGGGTTTCGAGTTCGATGCCGGCAATGTTTCCTACCCTTATCTGTGGTGGAGCCGCGCCAGAGACTTCGGCCTGCTCGAAGCCTTGAAGCTGCAAAAGCCCAAGCCATTCGGCCAGCGCGAAGAAACCCTGGTCAATGTCGTGGCCCGCAAGCCGCTGCGAGGTGACGCCTCATGATTCGCCTATTGTTCGTGGTTTTTCTGCTGCTCGGCGGCTGCGCTGCGCAGGCACCGCTGCCGACCACTGCACCGACCCTGAACTTGCCGATGCAACTGCACATCGAACGTCGGCAAACCGATCAGCGTCAGGACTGGATGCTGGTCATTCAGCGAGAAAACGCCGGGCTGCGCTGGTCGATGATGGACCCGCTGGGCATTCCTCAGGCCCGCCAGTTGCTGATCAACGGGCAATGGCAAGCCGACGGCCTGCTGCCGCCCAACCCTGAAGCCCGCGAGCTGTTTGCGGCGCTGATGTTCGCCATGACTCCGGACATGGAAATGCATGGCCGCTATCCCAGCGCTTACCGCCAGGGTATGCAACGCCGCCTGGATGATCGCTGGCTGGTTGAGTATCAATCGGCGAACGCCTTCACCATTCGTCTCAAGGACGGGCTGAGCTACCAGGTCACACCGCTGAACGACGAGCGCGCGCAATGACCGCCTACCTCAATGCGCTGGGCGTGATCTGCGCGCTGGGTGACAGCCGCGAAGAAGTCGCGCGCAGGCTGTTCGCAGGCGACAGCTCGGGCATGGTGGTCGAAAGCGGCTGGGTGCCGGAGCGGGCATTGCCGGTGGGCGCAGTCAAGGGTGCACTGCCCGCCATGCCGCCTGCCATGCGTTCGCAGCACAGCCGCAATAATCAATTGCTGCTGGCCGCGGCCCTACAAATCAAAGACGAGATTGGTCAGGCTATCGAGCAATACGGTGCCGGGCGCATTGGCGTGATCATCGGCACCAGTACGTCGGGCATCGATGAAGCGAGCAGCAGCATGGCCAGTTGGCTACGCGACCAGACCTTCCCCGCCGATTACGACTATCGGCAGCAGGAACTCGGTGCACCCGCTAACTTTCTGGCCACCTGGCTGCAATTGAGCGGTCCGGCCTATGTGATTTCAACCGCCTGCACCTCCAGCGCGCGGGCGCTGCTCAGTGCGCGCCGGGCGCTGGACATGGGCCTGTGCGATGCGGTGCTGTGCGGCGGCGTCGACAGCCTGTGCAAACTGACCCTGAACGGTTTCTCGGCACTTGAAGCCATGTCGCCACAGCTGTGCAACCCGTTTTCCCTCAATCGCAACGGGATCAACATTGGCGAGGCGGCGGCGCTGTTTCTCATGACCCGCGAGGCTGGCAGCACGCACTCGATTGCGCTGCTGGGCGCAGGTGCCAATTGCGACGCTCACCATATCTCCGCCCCTGAACCCAGCGGGCGCGGTGCGCGGGATGCCATGCTGCAAGCCTTGAGCAACGCCCGACTTGAGGCTGCGCAGATCAGCTACCTGAACCTGCACGGCACCGCGACGCAACTCAACGATGCCATGGAAAGCCTGGCGGTACAGGCGGTGTTCCCGGAGGGCGTGCCCTGCTCCTCGACCAAATCACTCAGCGGCCACACGCTGGGCGCGGCAGGGGCGCTGGAAATCGCCTTTTGCTGGCTGAGTCTGGTGCCGCACAACACTGAACACGCCCTGCCCCCGCAGGTGTGGGATGGCGCCGCCGACCCGCTGTTACCCGCGCTGCACTGGACCGTGCCGGGCGCACGCCTGGCCGCTGCCGACACGCGCTACATGATGAGCAATTCCTTTGCTTTCGGTGGCAACAACATCAGCCTGATTATCGGAGATGCCCCATGATCGAGTGGCAGCTCGCCGAACTCATCCCCCATGCTGGCGACATGATCCTCATCGATCAGGTGCTGGATTTCGACGAAGAGCAGATCAACACCCGCCTGACCGTGCGCGCCGATGGTCTGTTCAACCAGCCGGACGGCAGCCTGCCCGCCTGGCTCGGCATCGAGCTGATGGCGCAAAGCGTGGCGGCCTACGCAGGCTGTCAGGCGCGCAGCAAGGGCGAAGCGGTCAAGCTGGGCTTTTTGCTCGGCAGCCGTAAGTTCGACTGCAACGTGGCGCGCTTCCCGGCTGGCAGCGAACTGCACATTCATGCCATCCGCTCCCTGCAGGACGACAGCGGTATGGGTGTGTTCGAATGCACCCTCACCGGCCCGGACATCACAGCGCTTGCCCGCCTCAATGTATATTGCCCACCCAACACTGCTGACTACCTGGCTGAAGGAGCCCCGGCATGACTGAATCGATACTGGTCACCGGCTCCAGCCGTGGCATCGGCCGCGCCATTGCCTTGCGTCTGGCCCGCGCTGGCTACGACCTGGTCCTGCACTGCCGCACCGGTCGCAGCGAAGCAGAAGCGGTGCAAGCCGAAATCATCGCGCTGGGCCGTCAGGCGCGGGTGCTGCAATTCGACGTCTCGGACCGCGTCGCCTGCAAGGCGATTCTGGAAGATGACGTGGAAACCCACGGCGCGTATTACGGCGTGGTGCTCAATGCCGGTCTGACCCGCGACGGCGCATTTCCGGCACTGAGCGACGACGACTGGGATCAGGTGCTGCGCACCAACCTTGATGGCTTCTACAACGTGCTGCACCCGCTGACCATGCCGATGATCCGTCGTCGCGCGGCGGGGCGTATCGTCTGTATCACTTCGGTTTCAGGCCTGATCGGCAACCGCGGCCAGGTGAACTACAGCGCGTCCAAAGCGGGCCTGATCGGTGCAGCCAAAGCGCTGGCCATCGAACTGGGCAAACGCAAGATTACCGTCAATTGCGTAGCGCCGGGGCTGATCGACACCGCGATGCTCGACGAGAACGTTCCCGTGGATGAACTGATGAAAATGATCCCGGCGCAGCGCATGGGCACTCCCGAAGAAGTCGCAGGCGCAGTGAATTTCCTGATGTCGGCGGAAGCCAGCTACATCACCCGTCAGGTGCTGGCCGTCAATGGAGGGTTGTGCTGATGAAGCGTGTGGTGGTTACCGGCATGTCCGGCATTACCTCGGTGGGCAGCGACTGGGCCACCATCAATGCGAGCTTCACGGCAAACCGTAGTGGTATTCGGCGGATGGACGAGTGGGACCGTTTCATCGAGCTGAACACCCGGCTGGCGGGGCCCATCGATGATTTCGCCGTGCCCGCGCACTGGACGCGCAAGCAATTGCGCAGCATGGGCCGTGTATCGCGGCTGGCGGTCGGGGCTGGAGAACAGGCGCTGATCGACGCCGGGCTGCTGAATGATCCGATCATTCGTGACGGCCGCATGGGCACTGCCTGCGGCTCGTCCACCGGCAGTACCGACGAGATCAAGGCGTTCGGCAACATGCTGATCAACTCGGTGGCGCTGAACCTCAACGCCAACTCGTACGTGCGGATGATGCCGCACACGACGGCGGCTAACCTCAGTATCTTCTTCGGCCTGACCGGACGCTTAATCCCGACGTCCAGCGCTTGCACCAGTGGCAGTCAGGGTATCGGGTACGCCTACGAGGCGATCAAGTTCGGGCGTCTGCCGCTGATGCTCGCGGGCGGCGCCGAAGAACTGTGCCCGACCGAAGCGATGGTCTTTGATGCTCTGTATGCAACCAGCCTGAAAAACGACGCACCGCACACCACGCCACGGCCCTACGACAGCGGACGCGACGGGCTGGTGATCGGCGAAGGCGGCGGCATGCTGGTGCTCGAAGAACTTGAACACGCCCAGGCGCGTGGCGCGCACATCTATGCCGAGATCGTCGGCTTTGGCAGCAACGCCGACGGCGCGCACAGCACTCGCCCGGAACAGGCCACCATGCGCCGCGCGATGGAACTGGCGCTGGAAGACGCCGGTTTGCCTCCCGAAGCCATCGGCTACGTCAACGGCCACGGCACGGCTACGGAACAAGGCGACATCGCCGAAACCCTCGCCACCAGCAGCCTGTTCGGCCCACGCATGCCGCTCAGCTCACAAAAAAGTTTCCTTGGTCACACATTGGGTGCCTGCGGCGCACTGGAGTCGTGGTTCAGCATCGAAATGCTCAACAGTGATCGCTACATCCACACGCTGAACCTGGTCGATGTAGACCCACACTGCGGCGAACTGGACTACATCCTCGGCGAACCCCGGCAGATGAGCAATGAATACGTGATGAACAACAACTTTGCCTTTGGCGGGGTGAATACCTCCCTGATCTTCAAGCGTTGGGGTTAAGACCTCAATCTCCGGGGCGTGAGGCACGATAACCGCACTACCGTGCGACGCTCCGCGTCAAGAGTTCGGTAAACGCCTTGGCCATCGGTGACTGTTCGTCCTTGCGCTGCACCAGCCACACCGCGCTGGTCGCGCCGGGGTCGAGGACGTTGCGGTAGACCACGCTGTCGATGCGCATTCGGCGGTAGGACGCAGGCAACACCGTCACGCCCAAGCCGGCTGCGACCAGGCCAATGATGGTCATCACTTCCCCTGCTTCCTGAGTGATCAACGGGCTGAACCCTGCGGCGCGGGCCAGGCTCAGGACCTGTGCGTAGATGCCACTGCCATAGGTGCGTGGAAAGAACACAAAGGGCTCGGCGGCCAGCGCTGCCATGTAGATTCCGTCCTCGGTGCTGGCCGCCAGCGGATGGTCGGCACGCATGATGGCTACCAGCGGTTCGTTCAGCAATTCAAACACCACCAGTGAATCAGGCAACGCCAGCGGGCGCATGATGCCGACCTGTATGGTCTTGTCTTCAAGCCCTGCGGCCACTTCCTGGCTGGTGATTTCGGTCAGGGTCAGGTGCACGTCGGGGTAGGCCTGGCGGAACGCAAAGATCGCCTGCGGAATGCTGGAAGTGAACGGCGCAGACGATGTAAAGCCGATCTTCAGCTCACCGATTTCACCCAGTTGCGCGCGTCGGGCGACATCAGTGGCTTTATCAACCTGGGCCAACACCAGACGCGCCTCATCAAGAAACAGCCGCCCGGATTCGCTCAACTCAACGCGCCGGTTGGTGCGCTCGAACAGACGCGTACCCAGTTCCTGCTCCAGCGCCTGAATCTGCTGGCTGAGTGGCGGCTGAGAAATGCCCAGCGCCAGTGCTGCACGGCCGAAATGCAGCTCTTCGGCAACTGCGATGAAGTAACGCAGATGGCGCAATTCCATGCGGCCTCCATTAAGACGTTTTACCTATCAAACAGGTCGAACAATATATTGGATGGAATGATTGACGGGCTATATGATTTTTTCATTGCCTGCCCAACCGTGCTCCGAGGTCTCCCTTGAATCCTGCCGTCGCCCCGCCTACCACCGACCTGAATACGTCCGCTAAACCGTCTGGCGACAGCTACATCGAAAAGAACACGCCGCTGTTCAAACGCACCGCGCTGGCGCTGTTCGCGGGTGGGTTCTCGACGTTCACACTGCTGTATTGCGTCCAGCCGATGATGCCGACGCTTTCCACCGAGTTCTCCCTCTCGGCCGCCCAGAGCAGCCTGATTCTGTCAGTTGCCACGGCGATGCTCGCCATCGGCCTGCTAATCACCGGGCCGATATCCGACCGGCTCGGGCGCAAGTCGGTGATGGTCATGGCGCTGTTCTGCGCGTCGCTGTTCACCATCGCCAGCGCGTTGATGCCCAGTTGGGAAGGCGTGCTCATCACACGGGCACTGGTGGGCCTGTCGCTGAGCGGGCTGGCGGCGGTAGCGATGACCTACCTGAGCGAGGAAATACACCCCACTCACCTGGGCCTGGCGATGGGGCTGTATATCGGTGGCAGCGCGGTCGGCGGAATGAGCGGGCGGCTGATTGTCGGGGTCATGATCGATTATGTGAGCTGGCACGCGGCGATGCTGGTGGTCGGCGGGCTGGCGCTGATCGCCGCTGTGGTGTTCTGGAAGATCCTCCCGGAGTCACGCAACTTCCGCCCCCGCTCGCTGCACCCGCGCAGCCTGCTGGACGGCTTTGTGGTGCAGTTCAAAGACGCAGGGTTACCGCTGTTGTTTCTGATTGGCTTTCTGCTGATGGGCGCCTTCGTCACACTGTTCAATTACATCGCCTACCGCTTGTTGAGCGAGCCCTACAACCTCAGCCAGGCCGTGGTCGGCGTGTTTTCCGTGGTGTACCTGTCGGGCATCTACAGTTCGGCGAAGATCGGCTCGCTGGCCGACCGGCTGGGTCGTCGGAAAGTGCTCTGGGCCGTGATCGTGATGATGCTGGCGGGCTTGATCATGACGCTGTTCACACCACTGGCCCTGGTTATCCCCGGTGTATTGATCTTCACCTTCGGCTTCTTCGGCGCGCATTCAGTGGCCAGCAGCTGGGTAGGCCGCAGGGCCACAACGGCAAGAGGTCAGGCTGCGTCGCTGTACCTGTTCTGCTATTACGCTGGCTCAAGCGTAGCCGGAACCGGCGGTGGCGTGTTCTGGCATTACGCGGGCTGGAACGGCATCGGGCTGTTTATCGGGGCACTGTTACTGATGGCGCTGGGCGTGGCGTTGAGGTTGGCGAGGTTGCAGCCGTTGGGGGCGAGGGTTTAGTCACACATCGGGCGATGGCGCATCGGGTGAGCCAAGGTACACTGGCGCATCCGCCCGCTCTGGTAAAGGAAACCGACATGCGCCTCGACCACCTCCGCCTGCAGAATTTTCGTTGTTACGAAGATGCTCATTTTGACTTCCAGCCGGGTTTCAATCTGGTGGTGGGGGTTAATGGGAGTGGGAAGACGTCGCTGCTGTTGGGGGTGGCGGAATGCCTGATTCCTTATGGCAATGCAATGGGGCAAGGCCAGGAAATTCTGAGCAAGGAAGACGTTCGTTTCGTTATAGACAGGCATGAAGGACGCAGTCGATTTGAGAGAAAGTTTCCCGTATTCATAAGAGCGGATGGCGATATTTTTGATCTGCCAAATTGGCGGGCAGTCCGTCTGCTCGAGCCCTGGGAAGGAGGAGTAGATCCCTCATCACTCTCTCACTTGAGTGCTGTGCTCGCCAGGAACAACGCAGGTGAGCAGATTGACTTTCCGGTTCTTGCCTTCTATCGCGCCAATCGTCGTTGGAGCAGTGCGCGCATATCTGCCGAGTTCGCAGCACAGCAGCGGACTTCCCGTTTTGACGGATATGCAAACTGGTTTGACGCCGTAGCCGATCTGCGTGATTTTGAAAGCTGGTTAATCGCAAGGACGCTTGAGCGCCTTCAGGACCGTCTTGATTCAACTCCGACTGTCGAGCGTGAAGATGAACTTGAATGGGTGAATCGAGCGATCAGACTTGCCATACCGGATGCCCATGATCTCCGATATGACTTGAGGCTACAAAGCCTGCTCGTAGATATGGGGGAAGGCAACGCCGTTCCGTTTCACGAACTCAGTGATGGTCAACGTAGTTTGATTGCGTTGATTGCAGATATTGCACGACGCATGTGCGTTCTAAACCCACACATAGGAAAAGACGTTCTGGCGAATACCGGTGGCATCGTGATTATTGATGAGCTCGATATTCATCTGCACCCGGCCTGGCAACGCAACATTGCGCCGACGCTTAAAAAAGCATTCCCCAAAGTGCAATTCATCGCCACAAGCCACTCGCCTCAAGTGATTGGCAGCCTGCAACCGGGCGAGGTCATCCTGCTGAAGAATGGCGACAGCTCTCACCCGCGAGCAACCTATGGCCTGGACTCCAGCACCATTTTGGAAGAAGTCATGGGCGTACCGCAGCGCGAACCCGAAATTGAAGTGTTGCTTGATGAGCTGTTCAGCACGCTGGAAAACAATGAACTTGAAAAAGCCAGGCTGCAGCTTGACGCGCTAAAGAAAAAAGCCCCCGATCTACCCGAGTTCGCAGGTGCCGAAGCACTGCTCAAGCGCAAGGAGCTTATTGGACGATGAGACGCATCATCAAGGGAACTGAGCCTGCGTCATTTACCGAATGGAAAGCCAGCGCAAATGAAGACTGGATGCCCACTTATCCAACCTTACAGAACCCACAAAAACGCGAATTGCATAACAGCCTGCTACAAGAGCAGCATTCTTCTTGCTGCCATTGCGGCAGGGAAATAGAACTTGAGAGCAGCCACATCGAACATTTCAAACCCCAGGAGCACTACCTGCCACTGGCGCTGGAGTACAGCAATCTCCATGCGTCCTGCCTGCGCGAGACCAAACCAGGAAACCCACTGCATTGCGGACATCACAAGAGCAACTGGTTCGATGAAACGCTGCACATTTCTCCACTGGCAGACGATTGCGAACAGCGATTTCGCTATCTCCTGACAGGAAAAATTCAAAACACTGAATCCGCAGACCTTCCCGCCGCCACGATGATCGAGAAACTCGCACTCGATATCGCCTACCTGACGAGAAGACGTCAGGAAGCGATCACAGGCATTTTTGATGACCAGTTCATATTGAGCGCCAGTGAGGCGGAGTTGACGCATCTGGTGCAGAGTTTGCGCTCAGGAGATGCCGGCAAGCAGGTCGCCTTTGGCCACGTCGTTGCACGCTATGCGGAGCAGTTGCTGGCGTCCTGACACCCGCTCCTGAAAAAGCAGGGCCGGGGAGACGTGACAGACGCACATTCCTGACCCCACCCTACACAGCCAAAAAAGAAATTTATTTTCATATATTTGTTTATATCTAATTTTCGTGTAATTTATTTTCATCACGAAAACAGAGATAAAAACAATGAATGCCTGTGATCGCCCTGAAACCTCCCTGCACTCTCTCATTGCCTCACCCCTGCCGAGTACTCCCGGGTTGCCTCTCAGCTGACGGCCAGAGCCGTTGCTGTTGCGCCCTCGCCTGTCGCCTCTGCAAGGAACCGTCGCTATGTCGCCGTCACCCGGTATTTCGCTGTTGGTCTACGCCGCTGTCGCAATCATTGCCTTGATCGTGCTGATCGCGCGGTATCGGCTCAATCCATTTATTGTCATTACGCTTGTTTCGGTCGGGCTGGCGCTGGTTGCAGGGATGCCGGCCAGTGGCGTGGTTGCCTCTTATGAGGCCGGGGTTGGCAAAACGCTGGGGCATATCGCGCTGGTTGTGGCGCTGGGCACCATGCTTGGCAAGATGATGGCCGAGTCCGGCGGGGCCGAGCAGGTGGCGCGCACGCTGATTGACCGCTTTGGTGAGCGTAATGCGCACTGGGCCATGGTCTGTATTGCGTTTCTGGTCGGCTTGCCGCTGTTTTTTGAAGTGGGTTTTGTGCTGCTGGTGCCGATTGCGTTTACCGTAGCGCGTCGTGTCGGGGTGTCGATTCTGATGGTCGGCCTGCCGATGGTGGCCGGTCTGTCGGTGGTACACGCGCTGGTGCCGCCGCACCCTGCGGCGATGCTGGCCGTTCAGGCTTATCAGGCGTCGGTGGGGCAGACCCTGTTTTACGCCATTCTGATCGGCATACCCACGGCAATCATTGCAGGGCCCGTGTATGCCAAATTTATCGTGCCGCGCATCCATTTGCCGGCTGAAAACCCGCTGGCGAAGCAGTTTCTCGACCGGGAACCCCGTGCAAAGCTGCCCAGCTTCGGCCTGACCATGGCGACCATCCTGTTGCCGGTGGTGCTGATGTTGTTGGGCGGCTGGGCGAACCTGATCAGCGCGCCGGGCAGCGCGTTCAATGGCTTTCTGTTGTTCATCGGCAACTCGGTGATCGCTCTGCTGCTGGCCACTTTGCTGAGCTTCTGGACGCTGGGCATCGCTCAAGGATTCAATCGCGACTCGATTCTGAAATTCACCAATGAGTGCCTGGCACCTACCGCCAGTATCACCTTACTGGTCGGCGCCGGTGGCGGTTTGAACCGTATTCTGGTCGACAGCGGCGTGACCAACCAGATCGTCGGTCTGGCGCAGGACTTTCATCTGTCGCCCTTGCTGATGGGCTGGCTGTTCGCAGCACTGATGCGTGTGGCGACGGGCTCGGCGACGGTGGCGATGACCACCGCATCGGGGATCGTTGCGCCTGTGGCAATGGGCCTGGGTTACCCACATCCCGAGTTGCTGGTGCTGGCGACGGGCGCAGGCTCGGTAATCTTTTCCCACGTCAACGACGGCGGTTTCTGGCTTATCAAGGAATACTTCAACATGACCGTAGCGCAAACATTCAAGACCTGGACGGTACTGGAGACGCTGATTTCCGTTGTCGCCTTTGCCTTGACGCTTGGCCTGGCGCAGGTGCTCTGAGTGGACATTCTGTATCAGATACGTGCCCGTCAGGCTTCATTCAGCGCGGGCGAAGGCCGGATCGCCAAACTGTTGCTCAGCGATATTGCCTTTGCCGCGAGCGCCAGCCTGGACGAGCTGGCCAGCCGCGCCGAGGTCAGCAGTGCCACGCTGTCGCGCTTCGCCCGCAACATCGGCTGCCGTGATCTGCGCGACTTGCGTCTGCAACTGGCTCAGGCCAGCGCGGTGGGCAGTCGTTTTCTCAACCCGGAACAGGCTCCGGAGCAGTCGGCGTTCTTCACCCGGATTGTCGGCGACATCGAAGCTACGTTGCGTCAGCACCTTGCAGGATTTGATGCATCGCGCTTTGCGGCAGCCGTGGCCTGTGTCGCCGACGCGAGCATGATTCATACATTCGGCATGGGCGGTTGCTCCAGTCTGTGCAGCGAGGAGCTGCAAACCCGCCTGGTGCGCCTCGGCTACCCGGTCGCCGCCTGCCGCGACCCGGTGATGATGCGCATGATTGCCGCCACGCTCGGCCCGCAACACAGCCTGATTGTCTGTTCGCTCAGCGGGCGCACGCCAGAACTGCTCGATGCGGTGACGCTGGCGCGCAGCTATGGCACTCGCGTACTGGCCATCACCTTGCCTGACTCACCGTTGGCGCAACGGGCTGAGGTGGTACTGCCGCTGCAAATTGCTGAAACCAATTTCATCTATAAACCCACGGCAGCGCGTTACGGCATGTTGCTGACCATCGATGTGCTGGCCACTGAACTGGCATTGCAGAGCCCTGAAGACAATCAGGAGCGGCTGCGCCGAATCAAGCTTGCGCTGGATGAATACCGCGGCGGCGAAGACGGCCTGCCGCTGGGAGACTGAACCATGCTCTACGACTTGATCATTCGCGATGCGCTGGTCATTGATGGCAGCGATACGCCCGGAGTGCGCGCCGACGTGGCGATCAGCGACGGACGCATTCAGCGCATCGGCAGCCTGACCGAGGCCCGAGCGCGGGATGAGGTCAATGCAGCGGGACGCGTGCTGGCTCCAGGGTTTATCGACGTTCACACCCACGACGACACGGTGGTCATTCGCAAACCCGAGATGCTGCCCAAAATCAGCCAGGGCGTGACGACGGTGATCGTCGGCAACTGCGGGATCAGCGCATCGCCGGTCTCGCTGCGCGGTAATCCGCCCGACCCGATGAACCTGCTCGGCGACGCAGCGGCGTTTGTCTATCCACGTTTCGCCGACTACCGTGCGGCGGTGGACAACGCCCGGCCCGCGGTGAACGTGGCCGCCCTGATTGGCCACACGGCATTGCGCAGCAACCACATGGATGACTTGTTGCGCAGCGCCAGCCCGGCGGAAATTGCCGCCATGCGCGAGCAGTTGCGCGACAGCCTCGAAGCCGGCGCGCTGGGTTTGTCGACCGGCCTTGCCTACGCCTCGGCCTTCTCGGCCGAAACCGGCGAAGTCAAACAACTGGCCGAAGAGCTGACGGCGTTCGGCGCGGTCTACACCACTCACTTACGCAGCGAATTCGAGCCGGTGCTGGAGGCGATGGCAGAGGCATTCGACATCGGTCGCCATGCACGCTCGCCAGTGATCATTTCCCACCTGAAATGCGCGGGCGCAGGTAACTGGGGGCGTAGCCCGCAACTGCTGGCGGCACTGGAGAGCGCAGCGCAGGGCCATCCGGTCGGCTGCGATTGTTACCCCTATGCAGCCAGTTCTTCGACGCTGGACCTTAAACAGGTCACTGACGCGTTCCGTATCACTATCACCTGGTCAACGCCGCACCCGGATCAGGGCGGCCGGGACTTGCAGGATATTGCCGCTGGCTGGGGGCTGTCATTACAAGACACCGCCCGCAAGTTGCAGCCTGCAGGCGCAGTGTATTACGGCATGGATGAAGGCGATGTCGAACGCATCATGTCCCACCCGCTGTCGATGATCGGTTCCGATGGCCTTCCGGAAGACCCGTTCCCCCATCCGCGCTTGTGGGGCGCTTTCCCACGGGTGCTCGGCCACTTCAGCCGCGACAAGAAACTGTTTGCCTTGCACACCGCCGTCCACAAAATGACCGGGCTTTCGGCAGCGCGCTTTGCCCTGCACGAGCGCGGCCTGATCCGCGAGGGCTACTGGGCGGATCTGGTGTTGTTCAACCCGCACACCGTGCGCGACATAGCAGACTTCAAAGATCCTCAGCGAGCAGCAGAAGGCATTGATGGCGTCTGGGTAAACGGCCAACTGAGCTATGCCGAGGGCAAACCGCAGGGCGAGCGTCAGGGCAGATTTCTGCCTCGCAGCGGGTCAATGGTGGAGGGCTTTTCGGGTGCAAAAACGCCGACGCAGGCGTCGGCGATCAAGCGTGAAAGGAACGATGCGTCTTGATCTCTCAACACATCGTTAGCCTGGCAGTTACTGGTGATACTGCGCCGACAACTCGTGTACTGCGTTGATGAACGCACCGGCATTGGCCGGGTCGACTTCGGGGGTGATGCCGTGGCCGAGGTTGAAGACGTGGCCGGTGCCGCTGCCGTAGCTGGCGAGGATGCGCGCGACTTCCTGGCGGATGGCTTCCGGGCGAGCGTAGAGCACGGTCGGGTCCATGTTGCCTTGTAGCGAAACCTTGTTGCCGACACGCTGACGCGCTTCGCCGATGTCGCAGGTCCAGTCCAGGCCGAGGGTGTCGGCACCGATCTCAGCGATGCTTTCCAGCCACAGTCCGCCGCCTTTGGTGAAGACGATGACCGGCACTTTGCGCCCGTCGTTCTCACGAATCAGGCCGTTGACGATCTTGCGCATGTACGCCAGCGAGAATTCCTGATACGCCGCCGAAGAAAGGCTGCCGCCCCAACTGTCGAAGATCTGCACCGCTTGGGCACCGGCCAGAATCTGGCCGTTCAGGTACGAGGTCACCGACTGCGCCAGCTTGTCGAGCAGCAGGTGCATGGCTTGCGGGTTGTCGTAGAGCATGGCCTTGGATTTGCGGAAGTCCTTGGACGAGCCGCCTTCGACCATATAGGTCGCCAGGGTCCACGGGCTGCCGGCAAAACCGATCAGTGGCACACGACCGTTGAGTTCGCGGCGGATGGTGCTGACCGCGTCCATCACATAACCCAGGTCTTGCTGTGCATCCGGGATTGGCAGCGCTTCGATGTCCGCCAGTGTGCTGACGGTTTTCTTGAAACGCGGGCCTTCGCCGGTCTCGAAGTACAGGCCCAGGCCCATCGCATCGGGAATGGTCAGGATGTCGGAAAACAGAATCGCGGCATCCAGCGGATAACGATCCAGCGGTTGCAGCGTGACTTCACAGGCGAACTGCGGGTTCTTGCACAGGCTCATGAAATCCCCGGCGCTTGCCCGGCTGGCGCGGTATTCCGGCAGGTAGCGGCCGGCCTGACGCATCATCCACACCGGCGTGACGTCTACGGGTTGCTTGAGCAAAGCACGAAGGAAACGGTCGTTCTTCAGGGCAGTCATGTCGGCATCCGCTATAAAAGTGCGCGCATTTTCTCAGAGCGCGACGCAAAAGGCACGGCAAGCGCCGTGCCTTTTGTCTATCGAGGCGATTTGTTATAAAAAACGTTGCGCCTTCGGAACCGAATGACGTCTATTTCAAATCCTTATGATTCAGGATGTTCCAAGGCTTAAGCAAGCCCTTCCCCTGTTGGAGGATCAGACGCCAGTCCCCTCTCCCGGTACTGTTACCGACGGTAGTCAGATCCAGAGTAAACATCTGTACGTCCCTGGGTATATTGAATTTTCCATTGTGTTTCCACGCATGCAGGCTACCAGCGCCATCTTCGACGTACTTGGCAACTGCACGATTGACTGCGCTTTTAAGGCCGCCTTCGATATCTTCCTGTATTTTACCCTGCGCCTTTGTAAACTTGCTGCTGGTGAAAAACTCACCCATGAATATCTTGTACCCAGACGGGCGAGCTTTATTGACCTGAGCCTCCTCGCGTGGAAGTTTCGGCACCGTATGTTTGCCGCCACCACGCAAACCGACCGGCGCGTGCACCCAGACGCCTTGACCGTCCAACTGGATCGGTAGTTGGTAATAGGCATCCGGTCGCCGCGAATCAATCACTCGCCATACAGCGGAATCAGCGTCATACCTGACGGCATAGGCTTTTTCCTGTTGTATAGCGTAAAAGCGACTCGGCACACCCTCCTGAACTTTCTCATGGATGCCCCGATAAATACCGTCGCCGCGCGCCGTCAACCCGCCGGGCGTTTTTGATACGGCTGTTTTCGGATTGAGAACAGAGCGGCCAACCGCCGCCGGAGAATACGGTTTAACCCGCCGCCCTTTGGGCAGCGTCAGCCCATCGGCCAGCAACAGCGCAGCCTGAGCGAAATACAACGGCGCACTGCCTTGTTCGCTGGCCACCTTTCCAATGCCCTGCCAGATGGCGTAGAAACTGCGAAGAGCGGCGATCGGGAGCTGCACTTTAAAGGGCACGAAGGTGAGGATGATGTCGCCAACGGCTTGGGTGATCTCCCAAGCACTTCGCCAGTTGGTTTCCCAATTACTATTGGTCTGCTCATCAACAGCCGATATCACCCGTTCGACTTCGGAGTCATACACCGCTTCAAGAAAGTTTTCGCTGCGGGGCAGCAAGTCAATGAACAGCGCATCCCGGTCAGCGGTCAATGCCCGCCGCACATCGGCCTGATAGGGGAGCGCTGCCCTGCCCACCAGATAGTCCAGTAATGCAGGCTCAAGCAACAGTTGCTGAAACTCGGTCATGCTGCTCATTTCCCGAAAACATTTACCGTCAGGTGCCTGCGGAGTAAACATCACCAGGGTGCCGACGCTGGAACGTGCCTCAACCCCGATCGCCAGTACGCCGCTCAAGGGCACACCGTTAATGGACAACTGACTGACCTGAATGCGATGCCCCTCGACAGTTGCACGGTCATCATCGTCGACAGGGTGGTCCAGCACGGCTGTCAGCCACTTGTGACCTCGGTTCGCCAGCTCGGGGGGAAGACTTCCGTCGCCCAGAAAGTCGCCTGCCATCTTTGCCTCGATCCCGTCGAGGCGCATCTGCGTATGCATCACGCGTGCATAGCGTTGGCGGTGCCATGCGCCGGTAGACGAGGTCGACAATACGTTTCTCAGGAACCTGGGGTAATTTTCACCAATGTTCAGATCACGGATCAGACTGAACAGATAACCAGCCTTGAGAAAACCGATCAATTGCCCCTGAGCATCTAACGCGCGACTGGTCCACAAAAAGTTGAGATCGGTAACAGCGATATTTTCCAGGGACAAGTCCGTGAGGCTGCGTTGCTGCGTTTCGTAGTTAGCCTCGACCTCCGAAGGGCCTGCAAACTCATAATCCAGATCCAGGATAAAGCCCGGATCGATTTCAATACTCACGGTAAGGATGCTGATCTCGTCAGGATTAACCTCTACACCATGATCCAGCAGGATTCGCTCCTGCAGCTTCTCGCGAGCATAGTTACGAAGCTGATCAGGCTCTCCGTACCTGGAAGGTTCAAGCAGATCAGGAGCCTGGGCTTCGAGCACCGCCTGACTGTAATCCTGTACGGCGATCTTCCACGCATACTTGTCGTCATCGGACGCGCTCGCGAACCACTCGGGCAAAAACTCCTTTTCAATTCCGGTCGGTTTTTCGGGATCGAACCAGCCTCGGTTTTCTTCGATTGCGCGCTGGGTCAAAGCCTTGCGAAACCCCGCTACATCCTGCTCGAACTGCATGCCCAGCGACAAACGATCCTCAGCCTTCAATTGCGAACTGATTGCCAGATAAAAACTGTCGGTGCCGTCCTTGAACTCAGTTATCTCACCATTGCTTATATCCTGAGCACTGTAATTACCGGCGCCATCGTGCAACAACACGATACTGGTCTCGTCAGGTCCCGCAGGCTCGTACTTGCTCATGCCGGGGTCAACGATCACCAGATTCTGCTCTGAAGCAGCCAGCAGCGCCCGCGCTCCGGTGCGAGCCAGTTCATCGGTGTACTGATTGAAGATCCGCGTGCGCGACAGGCCATCAATCGCCGTGCTGCGCGTCCATTCATCCAGCGAAATTTCCATCGCTTCAACGAATTTATCCGGGAGAACATCATTTTTCAAAAAGTCGATTTGCTGTTCTTCGGTCAGTGGCACCCGCTCCAGCAGCTCTCCGAGACGGCTGACAGGAACCTGCGGATTCAAGGCCCCCAACCAGCCCAGAACCGGCGAGATTTCGATGTCCCTACGATCCCAAAGTGGCAGGAAGGGATTGGGCAGACGAACATTCAACAGGCTTTTGCAAGTCCCCTCATCGGCCAGCAAGGCCGCGAACAACAGCGGCCGCTGTTCCCTGGCCAATCCTGCTATCTGTTCGCGCAGGGTGACGATTCGGCCGGCTGTACTGTTGTTGCCCGGAAAGTTTCCGCCCATGCCGAGCCTTGAGCTGACAGGCAATTGGCTGAAGACAAGATTCAACAGGGGCTCGTCATCGGAGATAGAAACACCGTCGGGTGCGACATAAGCATCGTCACTGTCATGCATCAGCACGACGGTGTTTTCGACAACGCTTTGGTCGTTGCCTTTCAGGTACAACGCAAGGTCTTCACCGTTTTCGTTTTGAACACTGATCATCAGTTCAGCAGGCCATTCCGGCAACTGAACCAGCAAGGCGAACAAGGCACTCTCGCCATCGTCAGGGAAATAATTCTTTTCCGTGAAGCGCTCGACCAACTGGTCGATCATTCGGTCTGCGCGCTCACGTGCCCGGTGTTCACGCACTGCAACCGTACTGGGGCTGAAGCGGTCAGGTCCGAGCGCTTTCTGTTCGTTGGATCGGGCAAGCTTGCCCATGGGTGCTGCTTTCAACATGGCTATTTCCTTATAGCGACATGGGTGACGGGAGTGTCGATGCGGCGATCGATCTCCCGATGAACGTGTAGAGCGAAATATTTTTGAAAGTAAGAAAAGCGGGGGGATCCTTCAGACGCACTGGCTCCCCTGAAGGCTTCTTGCATCAATCTTCCCGCGGCACAGTCGTGCTGATCGAGGTTGAGGGCGCAGCCAAAAGAACCTGTTCGAGTGCGTAGGCATAGCTCAGCAATTTAGCTTCATCCCAGGCCGTGGAAAGAAAATACAGCCCTTTGGGCAGGCCTTCATTATTGAGTCCGACAGGCAGGTTCATTCCGGGGTAACCCGCGATAGCGCCAACCGCTCCGAAAGCACTCTCCGACCAGTCGATAAGCGCGTCAAGCGAGTGTCGTTGCAAGAGCCCGTCTATCAGCTGCTGATGGGAACGGCGTAAATCGGTTGCATCATAAAAATAGATCGCCTGATCTACGACCGTGCCCGAGGCCGCAATCAACGCGTCCTGACTGTAACCTTCCGGTCCAGGAGACGCGACATTGAAGGCAATGATGTCATCAAGCGTACGAACCTCAAGCCCGGGACGGGTTTTCAAGTACGCTTCAAGCTCACGCTTGAAGTCATTCATGAGCATTGCAGGCTCCGCCATGCTGGAAACAAGCGGAACGTCGACCGGAACCAATATCGCCCCTGCAGACCTCAGATTACGTTTTATCTTTTGGAACGCGGGATCGTCGTCCATGAATCGACCGTCAGGCAGTTTGCTCGGATAACCCAGGCGCTTGCCTCTCAACGCTCCAGCTCTGAGGTACTCAACGTAGCTAACGGTGTTGCCGGGGACTTGGTAGGTGGCTTTGTCGAGCGGGTCAGTGCCGCTCATCGCCGTCAGCATGATGGCAGCATCAGTGACCGTCCGCGCCATTGGACCGGGGGTGTCCTGGCGACTGGAGATCGGAATCATGCCAGAGCGGCTAAGCAGACCCAACGTGGGCCTCACTCCCACGACGCCACTGGTGGCGGCAGGCTGAATGATCGAACCATTGGTTTCGGTACCCACTGCCAGCGGCGCAAAGCCAGCTGCAACACTTACCGCCGGACCCGAACTGGAGCCAAGCGGACTGGCAGCGAGGTCATATGGATGACGCGTTTGCCCGCCTCGGCCGCTCCAACCGTTCGGGACGTTACTCCCACGGAAATTAGACCATTCGCTGAGGTTGGCCTTGCCGATAATGATCGCGCCCGCCTCGCGTAGCCGCTGCACTACAAAAGCGTCGTACTGCGCAGGCGCGCCGGCCATGGCAAGTGCGCCTGCAGTCGTCTGCATTTTGTCTGCCGTATCGATATTGTCTTTCACCAGTACGGGAATGCCATGCAGCGGCCCTCTTTGCTTGCCGCTGGAGCGCTCCCTGTCAAGCAGAGTGGCTATCCGCCGAGCCTCGGGGTTGACTTCGATGACAGCGTTGAGCGCCGGGCCATTGTTGTTCAGCGCTTCGATACGCTGGAGCAGATCGTGGACCAGCTCGGCGGAAGTCAGGCTACCTTCGCTCAAGCGTTTCTGAAGCTCCACACTAGATTCGAAATGGGATGCCTTCGTTTCGATGATCGATCCGAAAACGGGCCCATCGAATTGCGCATTTGCCTGATCGTCAGCACATGCAAATGCAAAGGGCGCAATAGAGAGCGCGCAAAACAGACCAAACTTGAGTTTCATGACGTCCTTCCCCGGTTGATAAAACGCTCGTCCTGAGCGAATTCAGCAAGTCTAGGAAGGAAGTGACAGCGGGGATGTCAGACAGATAGGCAGGTTGCAGGTGAAGGGTAGACGCTTGTTGTAGGAGTACGCCTCTGCAAAGGCGCACTCCCAAGGATCAGACGCCGAGGTAATCCATGATCCCTTCAGCCGCATTGCGGCCTTCGAAGATCGCAGTGACCACCAGGTCGGAGCCGCGAACCATGTCACCACCGGCAAAGATTTTCGGATTGCTGGTCTGGTGCTTGTACTGCGCCTGCTCCGGGGCGACGACGCGGCCCTGACTGTCGGTGCTGATCGTGAACTGCTCGAACCACGGTGCCGGGCTTGGGCGGAAGCCAAAGGCGATGACCACGGCGTCTGCCGGGATGATCTCTTCAGAACCCGGAATCGGCTCGGGGCTGCGACGGCCACGGGCGTCGGGTTCGCCAAGACGCGTTTCGACCACCTTGACGCCTTCGACCTTGCCTTCGCCGACAATGGCGATGGGTTGGCGGTTGTAGAGGAAGCGCACGCCCTCTTCCTTGGCGTTCTTCACTTCCTTGCGTGAACCCGGCATGTTTTCTTCGTCGCGACGGTAGGCGCAGGTGACCGATTTGGCGCCCTGACGGATCGAAGTACGGTTGCAGTCCATCGCCGTGTCGCCGCCGCCCAGCACGACAACGCGCTTGCCTTTCATGTCGACAAAGTCTTCCGGCGCCTTTTCGAAGCCCAGGTTACGGTTGACGTTGGCAATCAGGAAGTCGAGCGCATCGTGCACGCCCGGCAGGTCTTCACCGGCAAAACCGCCTTTCATGTAGGTGTAGGTGCCCATGCCCATGAACACCGCATCGTACTCTTCGAGCAACTGGTCGATGGTCACGTCCTTGCCGACTTCGGTGTTGAGCCGGAACTCGATCCCCATGCCGGTGAACACTTCACGCCGATGGCTGAGCACGGATTTTTCCAGCTTGAATTCGGGGATGCCGAAGGTCAGCAGACCGCCGATTTCAGGGTTCTTGTCGAACACCACCGGGGTCACGCCGCCACGCACCAGCACGTCGGCACAGCCAAGGCCCGCAGGCCCTGCGCCAATGATGGCGACGCGCTTGCCGGTCGGTATGACCCTGGACATGTCCGGACGCCAGCCCATGGCGAACGCGGTGTCGGTGATGTACTTCTCGACCGAGCCGATGGTGACCGCACCAAAGCCGTCGTTCAGCGTGCAGGCACCTTCACACAGGCGATCCTGGGGGCACACGCGGCCGCAGACTTCCGGCAGGGTGTTGGTCTGGTGGGACAACTCCGCCGCCGCGAGAATATTGCCCTCGGCAACCAGCTTGAGCCAGTTGGGAATGAAGTTGTGCACCGGGCACTTCCACTCGCAATACGGGTTGCCGCAACCCAGGCAGCGGTGCGCCTGATCGGCGGACTGCTGGGGTTTGAAGGGTTCGTAGATTTCCACGAACTCTTTCTTGCGTTGACGCAGCAGTTTCTTCTTCGGGTCTTTACGCCCGACGTCGATGAACTGGAAGTCGTTACTGAGACGTTCAGCCATTCTCTGGAGCCTCTTTGCGGCAGCTTCAAGCTACAAGCTTGAAGCTGCAAAAAATCATGATCGCAGGCAATTCGCGCACTGCCGTTAACTGGCGGCTTGAAGCTAACCGCTAGCAGCTGCTGTTATTGCGGATTCGCCCGAGTGCTGGAGAGCAGCGATTTCAGGTTGGCAGCCTTGGGCTTGACCAGCCAGAAACGACGCAGGTAATCGTCCAGGTTTTCCGCGAGGTTACGACCCCATTCACTGTCGGTTTCAGCCACGTACTCGTTCAGAACGCTCTGCAGGTGAGTGCGATAAGCTTCCATCGACTCGCCGCTGATGCGCTGGATCTCGACCAGTTCATGATTGACCAGGTCAACGAAGGTGTTGTCCTGATCGAGCACGTAAGCGAAACCGCCGGTCATGCCGGAACCGAAGTTGTAACCGGTCTTGCCCAGAACGCAGACGAAACCACCGGTCATGTACTCGCAGCAGTGGTCGCCCGTGCCTTCCACAACCGTGTGGGCACCCGAGTTACGCACCGCGAAACGCTCGCCCGCGGTACCCGCCGCAAACAGCTTGCCGCCGGTTGCGCCGTACAGGCAGGTGTTGCCGATGATGGCGCTCTCGTTGGTCTTGAACGGGCTGCCCTTGGGCGGCACGATCACCAGCTTGCCAGCGGTCATGCCTTTACCGACGTAGTCGTTGGCATCGCCTTCCAGGTACATGTTCAGACCACCAGCGTTCCATACCCCGAAGCTCTGCCCGGCAGTGCCTTTGAAACGGAAAGTGATCGGCGCCTTGTTCATGCCCTGATTGCCGTGCAGTCTGGCGATTTCGCCGGAGATCCGCGCGCCGATGGAACGGTCGCAGTTACAGATGTCCAGCTCAAACTCGCCGCCGCTGAGGGCTTCGATGGCCGGCTTGGCCAGCTCGACCATTTTTTCTGCCAGCAGGCCTTTGTCGAACGGCGGGTTGCGGTCCACCAGGCTGAACTGTGGCTTGTCAGCCGGGATGTGATCGCTGCCCAGCAAAGGCGTGAGGTCCAGATGCCGTTGCTTTTCGGTTTCGCCCGGCAGAATGTCCAGCAGGTCGGTACGACCGATCAGCTCTTCCAGCGTGCGAACACCCAGCCTGGCCAGCCACTCACGGGTTTCTTCTGCCACGTAGGTGAAGAAGTTGATCACCATATCGACGGTGCCGATGTAGTGGTCTTTGCGCAGCTTTTCGTTCTGCGTCGCGACGCCGGTAGCGCAGTTGTTCAGGTGGCAGATGCGCAGGTATTTGCAGCCCAGCGCGATCATTGGTGCAGTACCGAAGCCGAAGCTTTCAGCACCGAGAATGGCTGCCTTGATCACGTCGAGGCCGGTTTTCAGACCACCGTCAGTCTGCACCCGGACCTTGCCGCGCAGGTCATTGCCGCGCAGGGTCTGGTGCGTTTCGGCCAGGCCCAGTTCCCACGGCGCGCCAGCGTATTTGATAGAGGTCAGCGGCGAAGCGCCGGTGCCGCCGTCGTAGCCGGAAATGGTGATCAGGTCGGCATAGGCCTTGGCCACGCCTGCGGCAATGGTGCCCACGCCCGCTTCTGCCACCAGCTTGACCGAGACCAGCGCTGCCGGGTTGACCTGTTTGAGGTCGAAAATCAGCTGCGACAGGTCTTCGATGGAATAGATGTCATGGTGCGGCGGCGGCGAAATCAGCGTCACACCCGGTACGGCATAGCGCAGTTTGGCGATCAGGCCGTTGACCTTGCCGCCCGGCAGTTGCCCGCCCTCACCCGGTTTGGCGCCCTGCGCGACTTTGATCTGCAACACATCGGCGTTGACCAGATACTCAGGCGTTACACCAAAGCGGCCGGTGGCAATCTGCTTGATTTTCGAGCTACGAATGGTGCCGTAGCGCGCCGGGTCTTCACCGCCTTCACCGGAGTTGGAGCGCGCGCCCAGACGGTTCATTGCCTCGGCCAGCGCTTCGTGAGCCTCGGGCGACAAGGCACCCAGCGAGATACCGGCCGAATCGAAGCGCTTGAGAATCTCGCTCAGCGGCTCGATTTCGTCGATGTTCAGCGGCTGGTCGAGGGTCTTGACCTGCAACAGGTCACGAATCATCGACACCGGACGTTGGTCCACCAGCGCGGTGTATTCCTTGAACTTGCTGTAGTCACCCTGCTGTACAGCGGCTTGCAGGGTGCTGACCACGTCCGGGTTGTAGGCGTGGTATTCGCCACCGTAGACAAACTTGAGCAGACCGCCCTGCTGGATCGGCTTGCGCGGGCTCCAGGCTTCGGCGGCCAGGGCCTTCTGTTCGGCTTCGATATCGACGAAACGCGCGCCTTTCAAGCGGCTCGGCACACCGCGGAAGCTGGTGTTGCAGACTTCTTCGGACAGGCCGATGGCTTCGAACAGTTGTGCACCACGGTAGGACGCAACGGTCGAAATGCCCATCTTCGACAGAATCTTGAGCAGGCCCTTGGTGATGCCTTTACGGTAGTTCTTGAAGACTTCGTACAGGTCGCCCAGCACTTCGCCGGTACGGATCAGGTCACCCAGCACTTCGTAGGCCAGGAACGGATAGACCGCCGAAGCGCCAAAACCGATCAGCACAGCGAAATGATGCGGGTCACGCGCCGTGGCGGTTTCGACCAGAATGTTGCTGTCGCAACGCAGGCCCTGCTCGGTCAGACGGTGGTGAACCGCGCCGACGGCCAGCGAAGCGTGCACCGGCAGTTTGCCCGGTGCAATGTGGCGGTCGCTCAGCACAATCAGGGTATGCCCGGAACGCACCGCTTCTTCGGCCTGATCGGCGACGTTACGCACAGCGGCTTCAAGGCCCAGGCTTTCGTCGTAGTTCAGGTCGATAATGTGGCGCTCGAAACCCGGACGCTCCAGGTTCATCAGCGAACGCCATTTGGCCGGCGAAATGACTGGCGAGCTGAGGATTACGCGCGAAGCATGCTCTGGCGATTCCTGGAAGATATTGCGCTCGGCACCGAGGCAGATCTCCAGCGACATGACGATGGCTTCACGCAGCGGGTCGATCGGCGGGTTGGTAACCTGCGCGAACTGCTGGCGGAAGTAATCGTAAGGCGAACGCACGCGACGCGACAGCACTGCCATCGGCGTGTCGTCACCCATCGAGCCCACGGCTTCCTGGCCCTGCTCGCCGAGCGGACGCAGCACCTGATCACGCTCCTCGAACGTGACCTGATACATCTTCATGTACTGCTTGAGCTGCTCGCTGTCATAGAAAGCCGAGCCGTGGTCGTTGTCTTCCATGGTGGCCTGAATGCGCAGGGCATTCTTGCGCAGCCATTGCTTGTACGGATGACGCGACTTGAGGCGGTTGTCGATAGCGTCGGTGTCGAGGATCTGGCCGGTTTCAGTGTCCACGGCAAAAATCTGCCCAGGACCGACACGGCCCTTGGCGATGACGTCTTCGGGCTTGTAGTCCCACACGCCGATTTCCGACGCGAGGGTGATGTAGCCATTCTTGGTCGTGACCCAGCGCGCCGGGCGCAGGCCGTTGCGGTCGAGCAGGCAGACCGCGTGACGACCTTCGGTCATCACGATGCCGGCCGGGCCGTCCCACGGCTCCATGTGCATGGAGTTGTATTCATAGAAGGCGCGTAGATCCGGGTCCATGGTCTCGACGTTCTGCCACGCAGGCGGAATGATCATGCGCACGCCACGAAACAGGTCTATGCCGCCGGTCACCATCAGCTCAAGCATGTTGTCCATGCTCGACGAGTCGGAGCCCACGCGGTTGACCAGCGGGCCCAATTCGTCCAGATCCATCAGGTCGTTGGTGAACTTGGTACGACGCGCCTGTGCCCAGTTACGGTTACCGGTGATGGTGTTGATCTCGCCGTTGTGGGCAAGAAAGCGGAAAGGCTGAGCCAGCGGCCATTTCGGCAGGGTGTTAGTCGAAAAGCGCTGGTGGAACACGCAGATTGCGGTCTGCAGACGCTCGTCGCTCAGGTCCGGGAAAAAGGCCGTGAGGTCGGCCGGCATCATCAGGCCTTTATAAATGATGGTCTTGTGCGAAAAGCTGCAGATGTAGTGATCCGAATCTGCAGCGTTGGCAACCGATGAACGGCGACGGGCACTGAACAGCTTGATGGCGAACTCCTGATCACTCAGGCCTTCGCCGCCGATGTACACCTGCTCGATTTTCGGCAGTCGCTCCAGCGCCAGTTGACCCAGCACGCTGGTATCGATCGGCACCTGGCGCCAGCCTACAAGTTCCAGGCCCTCGGCCAGGATCTCGCGGTTCATGTTTTCGCGTGCGGCCTTGGCCTTGGTGTCGTCCTGATTGAGGAACACCATGCCCACGGCATATTGACGGGGCAGTTCGACACCGAAGTGCTCGCTGGCCATCGCACGCAGGAAGCCGTCGGGCTTCTGAATCAACAGACCACAACCGTCGCCGGTCTTGCCGTCGGCGTTGATACCGCCACGGTGGGTCATGCAGGTCAGGGCCTGGACGGCCGTCTGCAACAGGTGATGACTGGGCTCGCCCTGCATATGAGCGATCAGGCCGAAGCCGCAGTTATCCTTGAATTCATCTGGTTGGTACAGACCTGCTTTCATAGACACTTTCTCACCAGGCTGCCTCTATGCGAGGCAAATTTCCTTTTAATTCAACCAATTACCTGTCACGCCGAACGTACGCCGGCTTCGGACAGGCAAAACGGAGGTCATTGTACACAGCGACACAAGGGCTCACAAATTTAACGACGACTGGTTGATAATCAATGTCGCAATTATGAAAGTTTTAAAGCGGGTCGCTGTGCTAGTCAAAGCATTTCTTCATGAATCTGACTGACGCGACGGGAGACTGCAAAGCGCTTGTAACGCAGACGCCGCAAGGCGCGCACCCATAAGGTGGCGCTCATGCGGGTTAAGTCAGGCTGGCTGGGTGAAGCGGCCCGGATAGAGCCGCTGCGACTTCAGCGGGTGGCGCCGAGCTCTTGTTGGACGCTGGCGACAGTGCGAGGCCAAGGTTTACCAGCCTGAACCTTGGCTGGCAATACCTTGATGGCTGCCAGAGCGGCAGCACGGTCAGGAAAGTTGCCATACGTGATGACGTACAGCGGCTTGCCCTGCAGGGTTTTCTTGAAATAACGGTACTCGCCACCTTGCTCTGCGATATAGGCCTGAGCCGTCGCTTCGGAGCTGGTGCCGAGAATCTGCACTACGTAGTGGCCTGGTGCCTGACTGCTGTACCAGTTGCCACCGGTCGCTGGCTTGGCGGCCGCAGCTGCCGGTTTTTCGGCAGGCTTGGCGGCCGGTGCAGGCGCTGGAGCAGGCTTGGCGACAGCAACCTGAGTCGGCGCTGGCGCTGGCGTCGGTTTGGCGGCAGGCGTTGGCGCAGGAATCGACGAACGTGGCGTTTGAGCGGCGGCCTGACCGGCAGGCACGCCTGCTGGCGGCGCGGTGGTGGTCACGGTCGGCGGCTGGGCAGGCGAACCTGTCGGCACTGCGTCTTCGTCGACATCGCTGGAACCGGCGGCCTCAGCCAGCGGACCGCGCATTACCGGCTGCGAATTACCGTTCATCGGCAGCGGCATCGGTTGCGAATTGCCCGCAAATTCGATGGCCGGGCTACCGTTGTTCGATTGCTGAGCAGTTGGCTTGCCCTCGCCCAGCGGCAATTGCGCCTGAGCGGAAGCAGGGGCATTGGCAGGTGCGCCCGTCTTGTCACCACGACCCGGGATCAGCACTGCTGCTGCCACGGCCACTATGACGACGGCACCCAAGGCCAATACGTGTTTTTTCGGCATGTTGAACCCCACACTTGGACGCTTGACCGCGGAACGACTCGCGATCATCGCCTCGATCATTGAATCGCGGGCCACCTGGTTGATTGCCCCAGGCCAGCCATCGGATTGTTCATGAATATCGGTGATCTGGTCGGCAGTAAACAATGCGATTCCCTGCCCTGCACCCTCCAGACGCTGAGCCAGATACTCCCGGGTTTCCTCTTGCGTATAGGGTTGCAGCTCGATGACGTGAAAGCGTTCGCCTTCGACATCGCCCTGCAGGTCGGCACACATCTGATCGAGACGATCGAGCAGCGATGGCTCTCCGAACAGGAATACATGCGGACGCCCTTCCGGCGTGCCCGCAGCAAGACCCAGCAACGCTTCGAGCGCCGAATCGCCCAGTTGTTCCGCATCGTCGACCAGCAAGTAGACTTCCTGACCGGTCAGCCCGAGCTGAACGACCTGCGACAGGATTGCCTGCATTTCGGCCTGAGCGACACTCAGCGCCTGGGCGACCTGCTGCAATACACCCGCCGCATCGCCTGCACCGCGCGCAGAAACCACGACGCTTTGCACCGACTGCTTGTTGGTGCTGGCCACCAGCGCCTGGCGCAGCAGGGTCTTGCCGCTGCCCTGTGGCCCGGTGACTGCCAGCAGCAACTGGCTGTAACGCGCCAGATGATGAAGCTGACCCAGCACGGGCTTGCGCTGGGCAGGAAAGAATTTGAAGCCAGGTACCCGCGCTGCAAAGGGGTCATGACTCAACTGATAATGGCCGAGGAAGGCCTCGTCGGCATGCAAACTAGTCATGGGTTTTCCGTTAACCTCTAAGCTGATCCACCAGGGCGCGATAGTCCGCAACCAGGGTGGCCTGTAATACTTCTTGTGGATAATCGTCCGTGATAACCGCTTCACCTATCTGGCGCAACAGCACCAGACGCAGGCGACCGTCGATGACTTTCTTGTCGATCGCCATGTGTTCGAGAAAATTGTCTTCCGTCATTTCTTGCGGCGGCACCACCGGCAGCCCGGCGCGCTGAAACAGGCGAATGCCGCGATCCCGTTCCTGCGTGCTGATCCAGCCCAGGCGCGAGGACATTTCCAGCGCCATGACCGTACCGGCAGCCACCGCTTCGCCATGCAGCCAGACACCATAGCCCATATGCGTCTCGATGGCGTGGCCGAATGTGTGCCCCAGGTTCAATGTGGCGCGCACACCGGACTCACGCTCATCGGCACCGACCACCAGCGCCTTCGCGGCGCAGGAGCGTTCAATGGCCACGGTCAGCGCGGCCTGATCAAGCCCGCGCAGGGCGTCGACGTGTTCTTCGAGCCAGGTCAGAAACGGCTCATCGCAGATCAGACCGTACTTGATGACTTCGGCCAGCCCGGCGGACAACTCACGCTCAGGCAGGGTATTGAGCGAGGTGGTGTCGATCAGCACGACGCTTGGCTGATAGAACGCACCGACCATGTTCTTGCCCAGCGGATGGTTGATGCCGGTCTTGCCGCCGACCGAGGAGTCCACCTGAGACAACAGCGTGGTCGGGATCTGAATGAAATTCACGCCGCGCTGATAACACGCCGCAGCGAAACCGGCCATGTCGCCAATCACTCCGCCACCCAGCGCAATGACCGTGGTACGACGGTCGTGACGGGCAGTGAGCAGGCCATCGAAAATGGTCTGCAGGGTTTCCCAGTTCTTGAACGCCTCGCCATCGGGCAGAACAATCGGCAGGACATTGTAACCAGCCAGCGTCTGAGTCAGGCGCTCCAGATACAGCGGCGCGACCGTCGTGTTGGAGACGATGGCCACCTGACGCCCGACAATGTGCGGGGCAAGGAGCTCTGGCTGATCCAGCAGGCCTTCGCCTATATGGATCGGGTAGCTGCGCTCGCCCAGCTCGACCTTAAGTGTCTGCATGTGTCCCCACATTGATTACCGATTGGACCGCTGCACGGTTTTCAGGAGGTCATGACGCAAGGCCATGCACCGTCGCTGTTTTTATGGTCGCCGAGGATAGCGCATTTTCGCCTGCGCTTTAACGGGGAGGAAGCTCTGCAAGGCGCGCCAGTATCTCGAGAACCACCATTCGGGGTGGCCGCTCATCGGTTTCGATCACCACGTCGGCGATTTCCCGATACAGCGGGTCGCGGATGGCCAGCAATTCGCTCAGCACCCGGGCCGGATCGGCAGTACGCAACAAAGGACGATTTCGGTCACGCGCGGTGCGCCCGACCTGCTGTTCGATAGAGGCATGCAGATACACCACACGCCCACCGGCACGCAGCGCCTGACGGTTTTCAGTGCGCATGACTGCGCCGCCGCCAGTGGCCAGAACCACGCCATCGGCTTCGCACAACTCGGCAATCATGGCCTGCTCGCGCTCCCGGAAACCCGGTTCGCCCTCCTTGTCGAAGATCCAGGGGATGTTGGCGCCCGTGCGCAGCTCGATTTCCTTGTCGGAATCCTTGAACGGCAGTCGCAACTCTTTGGCAAGCAAGCGGCCGATGGTGCTTTTGCCAGCACCCATCGGCCCCACAAGTATTAAATTTCGCACAAAATCAACGACTCACAGAAATCGCCTGGTTGTTCATGATACGCGGAGTCAAAAATACCAACAGCTCGGATTTGGACTCGGATACCACATCGCGCCTGAAAAGCCGGCCAAGATACGGTACATCGCCAAGAAATGGCACTTTATCGACAACTTTACTTTGCGTATTGGAGAACACACCACCGATCACGATGGTTTCGCCATCGGAAATCAGCACTTTGGCGTTGACCTCGTTTTTCTTGATGGGCGGTACGCCAAGCACCGCATTCAGGTAGTCCGGCTCATCCTTGGTGACCTTGACCTCCATAATGATGCGGTTGTCCGGCGTGATCTGCGGCGTGACTTCAAGCGACAGCGAAGCCTCCTTGAAGCTCACGGTGGTGGCGCCGCTGGAGCTGGATTCCTGATACGGAATCTCTGTGCCCTTGAGGATCTTGGCGGTTTCCTTGTCGGATGTGACCACTTTGGGCTGGGAGACGATTTCACCGTTGCCGGTCTTCTCCATCGCGCTCAGCTCAAGGTCCAGCAGCGTGTTGTTGGTTACGAAGCCCAAGCCAATGCCTGTGGTCGCATCGGCTGCACCCAAGTCAACAAAAGGGATGTTGGAGGTCAGGTTTGCATTCGTGTTACCGCCCTCATCACCATTGTCGTCCAGACCGTAGGTGGTCCATTTACCGTTGCGACTGGTATTGGTCGAGCCACCCCAGCGCACACCCAACTGCTTGTTGTAATCGACGTTGGCCTCGACGATACGCGCCTCGATCATCACCTGGCGCACTGGAATATCCAGTTGCGAAACAATGCGACGCAGTTCGTCGAGACGGTCCTGAGTCTGGTAGGCAATGATGTTGTTGGTGCGATCGTCCACGGTGATCGAGCCACGCTCTTCAGCCTTGGACTCGGCACTGGTCACCGACTGAAACAGCTTGGCGATGTCGGCGGCCTTGGCGTAATTGACCTGCAACAGCTCGCGGCGCAGCGGTGCCAGTTCGGCAATCTGCTTGAGCGATTCCAGCTCCTGGCGTTCGCGGGCGGCAATTTCATCCGCTGGCGCAACCAGCAGAACACTGCCGACCTTGCGCTTGTCCAGGCCTTTGGTTTTCAGCACCAGGTCCAGCGCCTGATCCCAGGGCACGTTCTGCAGGCGCAGGGTGATGCCGCCCTGAACCGTGTCACTGGCCACCAGATTGAGGTTGGTGAAGTCGGCGATCAGTTGCAGCACCGAACGCACATCGATGTCCTGGAAGTTAAGCGAGAGCTTTTCACCGGTGTACACCGGCTTGTCGGCGGCGCGGCGGTCCAGATCTTCGTTGGTCAACGGACGCACACTGATGGTCAGCTTGTTTTCGGTCTGGAACGCCGAGTAGTCGAAGGCACCCGACGGCTCGATCAGAATACTGGCCTTGTCGCCCGTGGCCGACGCACTGACGAACTGCACAGGGGTCGCGAAATCCTTGACGTCCAGCCGCACACGCAGAGGCTCGGGCAACTGGGTCTTGGCGAAGTCGACACGGATCTTGCCGCCCTGCTCCTGAATATCAGGCGCGATGCTCGGGTTACTCAGGTCTATGACCACATTGCCTTCGCCCAGCTCACCACGCTGAAAATCGACATTGCGGATGGCTTTGACGCCCGCCGGTATAAAGGGTCTGGCAGACGCCGGGGCTGGAGGCGGCACCGCTACCCGTTGCGCGCCCATCGCAGTGGTCGGCTGGGAGGCCTGCGCTGCGGCGGCACCCTGGCCGATGACCACAAACAGATTGTTGCCGTCAACGCGAGAGCTGTAAGGCGCAAGCGTCGTCAGGTTGATGATCACTCGCGTGCGATCCTGAGCCTGCACCACCACTACGCTGCGTGCATTGCCGGTGCCCAGCTCACGGCTTTTGGTCTCCAGCTGGCTGGTCACGCCCGGCAGGTCCAGAGCGATGCGCGCCGGTTGCGCGGTGGTGTAGCCGCGAGGCGCGGGCACCGGTGCGTCAAAGGCAAGCTTGAGCTCGATGCGGTCGCCTGGCAGGGCGGCGACATCCAGGGTCTTGAGGTTGGCAGCCTGGAGAACCGGCGACAGCATCGCTATGCATAACGACACGCCGATAATCGAGAGAATCCGGGTCATGATCAATTTCCGTTGAGCGCTACTGTGCATACTTGGCCTTGCCCACTTCATGAGCGTTCTTTGAGGGAAATACTGCGCGGCCTTTCCAGCCAGGCCCCCTCTCCATCAGGAACTATTTCAATGACATCAACCTGTGCATCTCCGATCGACACTACCCGGCCATTGTTGCGCCCCAGGTAATCGCCCACCTTGACGCGATGAACGCCTCCGGCACCACGCAACAGGGCGAACGTCCCTGACTCGTTGCCGATCGTGCCGACCATCTCGAACGCCTCGATATTGAACCCTTCGAGAAACTGCCTGACCCGATGCTCGTCCGGCGCCACCAGCCGCGTACCTTTCTGACGATTGAGCAGGTCAATCTTGATCGGCGGCTGAAACGGGCTGCGCAGGGCCGCTGCGTTATAGGTAAAGGCCTCATACGGGCGAAACTTCGGCAAGGGCTCGATCGTGCCGCTCGGGCGCGCCCTGGCCTGATCCATGAACTCGCTCAGGTCGGCAAAATCGTTGTCATTGCCGCAACCGGCCAGCCCTGCCAGAACCACACTGACGCACAACAATCGCGCCGCCCTCATTTCTTCAGCCCTTCATCGTTGTAGCGGTAGGTCTTGGCCAGAATGCTCATGCGCAACTTGGTCGGCACCTTCGAATCGACCGGCTTAATCTCGAAATCATGCAGCGTGACGATGCGCGGCAGGCTGGCAACGCCGCTGACAAAGGTTGCCAGGTCGTGATAGCCACCCACCACTGTGATCTGTATCGGCAGCTCGATATAGAACTGCTGGACCGCTTCGGGCAACAGCTTGATTTCCTCGAACTCAAGCCCGCTTCCCAGCCCGGTGCGGGTGATGTCTTCAAGCAGGCCTGGCACTTCGGTGTCGCTCGGCAATTGCCGCAGCAGCGCCCCGAAGGTGTTTTCCATTTCTTCCATCTGCTTTCTGTAGGGCTCAAGGTTCGCAGCCTGGAACGCCTTGTTGGAAAACTGCTCTTTAAGCGCTACCTCGCTGGCCTGCGTGCTCTCCAGCTGGGTTTCCAGATCCTGAATAAAGAAGAAATAGCCCAGCGCGAAAATCAGTACCGCGACCAGCACACCGGCAATCGCCTTGATCGCGGCGGGCCAGGAACCCATGTTGTTCAGGTCCAGCTCGCTCAGATCAACCTTGCGCAGCCCTTCCAGCCATTCGGACATATTCATGGCTTGGCTCCTGCAGCGGGTGCGGGTGCGGCTGTGGGTGCGACCGATGCAGCGCCGGCTGGAGCAACTGCGGCAACCGGTGGCTGGGTCTGGCGCACGGTCAACTGAAAGACGTTGGCCTGATCGACAGCGCCCGCCGTCGTGGCCTTGACCTCGGTGAGGCTTGGCGCTTCCAGCCAGTCGGAGGCTTCAAGGTTACGCATGAGGTCGGAAACCCGGTTGTTCGATTCGGCAGCGCCACTGATGGCAATCAGTTTGCTGGTCATTTTGACCTGCGAGAAATAAACGCCATCCGGCAGAGTGCGCGCCAACTGGTCAAACACACGCCCGGTGACAGGCCGGTTGCCTTGCAGGTCCTGGATGATCTTCATGCGCTCAAGCAGTTGTTTGCGACGCGCCTTCAGGTCGCTGATCTCCTTGATGCGGATATCGAGCTGGGCGATCTGGGTTTGCAGAAACGCGTTGCGGGCCATCTGATGTTCAATGGCGCTGCTGACATAGCGATCGATCAGAAAGAGAATGCCGACCGACACCACCAGCACGCAGACCAGTGCGGTCAGAAAGCGTTTTTTGCGTGCTTCGCGAAGCTCTTCACGCCACGGTAATAAGTTGATCCGCGCCATCAGTCAAAGCTCCTCAACGCCAGACCGCACGCGATCATCAGGGCAGGTGCATCGCTGGCCAGCGCACCGGCATTGACCTTGGAACTCAAGGCCATGTCGGCAAACGGGTTGGCAACCATGGTCGGTGTGCCGATACGTCGCTGAATCAAATGCTCCAGCCCTGAGATCGACGCCGTACCGCCTGCCAGCATGATGTGATCCACGGAGTTGTACTGACCGGCCGCAAAGAAGAACTGCAGGGATCGGGAAACCTGTTGCACCAGCGCTTCCTTGAAGGGATCCAGCACCTCGCTGACATAATCGTCAGGCAGCCCGCCCTGCTTCTTGGCCAGCCCGGCCTCTTCCATGGAAAGCCCGTAGCGGCGCTGAATTTCGTCAGTCAACTGGCGACCGCCGAACAATTGCTCGCGGGTATAGATGATTCGACCATGGTGCAGCACGCTGAGGGTGGTCATGGTCGCGCCGATGTCCACCACGGCAACGGTCAGTTCGTCATGGCCGTTGCCCAGTTGCGCAGCCAGCAGACCGAATGAACGCTCCAGCGCGTAGGCCTCGACGTCCACGACACGCGCCGTCAGCCCGGCCAGGGCCAGCGCGGCCTCGCGCACTTCGACGTTTTCCTTGCGGCAGGCCGCCAGCAGGACTTCGACACGTTCCGGGTTGCGGACCGAGTAGCCCTGCACTTCAAAATCGATGGCAACTTCTTCGAGCGGGTAAGGGATGTACTGATCAGCTTCAAGCTTGAGCTGATTTTCCATGTCGTCGTCGGAGAGACCGGCGTCCATCTCGATGGTTTTGGTGATCACCGCGGAACCCGCCACGGCAACCGCCACAATCTTGACGTTGGTCTTGGCCTTGATCAGTACGCGAGACAGCGCCTGACCAACCCCTTCGAGTTCGGCAATATTCTTTTCGACGACAGCGTTGGCCGGTAACGGCTCGACTGCGTAAGACTCGACCTTGTAACGAGTGCCGGAACGACTCAATTCCAGGAGTTTTACCGAGGTGGAGCTAATATCGATCCCTAGAAGGGTATTGGCCTTCTTACCAAAGAGTTCGAACACAACCTGATTCCTATGAGTTTCCGTCACTTACGGAGTTATTTCGGGTCAACGTCACTGTCGACAGCCTTGACAGTAGCGCAAATCACGCTTGGGGACGAAAAATGCTTATAATGCCCAGCGTTTTTTTCATTTAAGAAAGCTTCAAGGCGTGTTCATTTATAAATGCCTGCGCTTAACCCATTATTTTTTCTGGAAATCCAAAAGCCTTGATACGCCTGCTGAAGTTTTTCTGGTGGTCCCTCGTAGCGGTATTCTGCTCGCTGTTACTCGGCCTGAGCGGCGCGTTTCTGTATCTGAGCCCGACCCTGCCCTCTGTCGAAGCGCTGCGAAGCATTCAACTGCAAATTCCCCTGCGCGTGTTCAGCAGCGACGGCAAGCTGATTGCCGAGTTCGGCGAGATGCGCCGGACCCCGATTCGCTTTGCCGAAATCCCGCCCAACTTCATCAACGCGCTGTTATCGGCCGAAGACGACAACTTCGCCAACCACTATGGCGTTGACCCCAGCAGCCTGATGCGCGCCGCCACCCAATTGGTGAAGAGCGGTCATATTCAGTCAGGCGGCAGTACCATCACCATGCAGGTCGCGAAAAACTTTTTCCTGACCAGCGAACGAAGCTTTTCGCGCAAAACCACAGAGATCCTTCTCGCCTTGCAAATCGAGCGCCAACTCACCAAAGACGAGATTCTCGAGCTGTACGTGAACAAGATTTATCTGGGTAACCGCGCCTACGGCATCGAGGCGGCGGCGCAAGTCTACTATGGCAAATCGATTCGCGATGTAAGCCTTGCGCAAATGGCCATGATTGCCGGTTTGCCCAAGGCGCCGTCACGCTTCAACCCACTCGCCAATGCAACCCGTGCCAAAGAGCGTCGCGACTGGATTCTGGGGCGCATGTTCCGTCTGGGCAAAATCGACCAGGCTGCGTATCAGGCAGCGCTCAACGAGCCGCTCAACGCCAGTTATCACGTACCGACACCGGAAGTGAACGCGCCGTACATCGCTGAAATGGCCCGCGCCGAAATGGTCGGCCGTTATGGCAGCGAGGCCTATACAGAGGGCTTCCGCGTCACGACCACGGTGCCGAGCGACCTGCAGGAGCACGCCAACAAGTCCATCCAGCAGGGCTTGATCGACTACGATCAACGCCACGGCTATCGCGGGCCTGAAAGCCGCTTCCCGGGCATGACCCGCGCTGGCTGGACGCAGGAGCTGACCAAACAACGCACGATCAACGGCCTGGAGCCGGCCATCGTCACCCAGATCGACAAGACCGGTCTGCGCGTTTTGACGCGCAATGGCGAGAAGGAAGAAACCGTCGATTGGGCCAGCATGAAGTGGGCGCGTCCTTATCTGAACACCAACAGCCTGGGCGCCAATCCCAAGCAGCCTGGCGATGTTGCGAAGGTGGGTGATCTGGTTCGCCTGCTGCGTCAGGACGATGGCTCGCTGAAATTCAGTCAAATTCCCGTCGCGCAAAGCGCTCTGGTTTCCCTCGACCCGCAAAATGGCGCCATCCGCGCCCTGGTCGGCGGTTTTGCTTTCGAGCAGAGCAACTACAACCGGGCCATGCAGGCCAAGCGTCAGCCGGGCTCCAGTTTCAAGCCATTCATTTACAGCGCCGCGCTGGATAACGGCTACACCGCCTCCAGCCTGGTGAACGACGCGCCGATCGTGTTCGTCGACGAGTATCTGGACAAGGTATGGCGTCCGAAAAATGACACCAACACCTTCCTCGGCCCGATCCGCCTGCGCGAAGCGCTGTACAAGTCGCGCAACCTGGTTTCTATCCGCCTGCTGCAGGCGCTGGGCGTCGATAGCACCATCGACTACATCACTCGCTTCGGTTTTGCCAAGCAGGATCTGCCACGCAACCTGTCGCTGGCACTCGGTACGGCCACACTGACCCCGATGGAAATCGCTACCGGCTGGGCGACCTTTGCCAACGGCGGTTACAAGGTCAGCCCTTACCTGATCCAGACCATCGAGAACCGTGACGGCCAGACGCTGTTTGTCGCCAATCCGCCTAGCGTTCCGGTCAATGACGTGAATACGGCGCCCAATACGTCGACCTTTGCCGTGCATGACAGCCCGAGCGTAGTCGCAAGCCCTCCGGGCTCACCGGCCCAACCGCAAGCGCCAGCCGTTGCCGAGCGCATTGTGGATGGGCGCACCACGTACATTCTGAACAGCATGCTGCAGGACGTGATCAAGCGCGGCACCGGGCGTCGCGCCTTGTCGATGAACCGGCCGGACATTGCAGGCAAGACCGGTACGACCAACGATTCCAAGGATGCATGGTTCTCCGGCTACAACGCGGATTACGTCACGACGGTGTGGAGCGGTTTCGATCAGCCTGAGAGCCTTGGCCGTCATGAATTTGGCGGTACGGTCTCGTTGCCGATCTGGATGGACTACATGAGCGCCGCGCTCAAGGACAAACCACCCCATCAGCAGGCCGAACCGTCTGGCATCCTCAGCCTGCGCGTCGACCCGCTGAGCGGCCGCGCGGCCACACCGAGCACGCCAAACGCGTTCTTCGAGCTGTTCAAAAGCGAAGACACACCGCCAAGCGTCAACGAACTGGGCGGCGGTAGCGCACCCGGCAGCCCGCTGCCAGCAGACGAGTCCGCGCCGATCGACTTATTCTGATACGCCGCAGGCTCCGCACTCACGGTCATACACAGGCCTTGTGTGCGAGCTTGCTCGCGAAGATGTTGGGCCCATCGCCTTCAACTACCGTGAGACGCTCCGCGTCGCATGCAGCCCTGGACGCTCTGCGTCCGATCTTGAGTAGGCGGCGCGGCGCAGAGTTGTGACGCGGAGCGTCACGCAAGGCATTCCGACGCTGGAGCGTGCGGAACGATAAATCGCAACTATCGCAACTATCGCAACTATCGTGAGACGCTCCGCGTCGCATGCAGCCCTGGACGCACTGCGTCCGCTTTTAGCGCTACTCAAGACATAAAAAAACCCCTGCATCGCTGCAGGGGTTTTTTATTGCGGCGGGATCAGCCGTTGAACACGTCGTCCACGCTGGTCAGCGGGTAGTGCTTCGGATACGGCAGGGTCGCAACGCCGCTTTCGATGGCAGCCTTGGCAACCGCGTCGGCGATCAGGCCCAGCAGACGGGTGTCCATTGGTTTCGGGATGATGTATTCACGACCGAATTCCAGCTTGATACCGCCATAAGCGTCGCAGACTTCCTGAGGAACCGGCAGCTTGGCCAGTTCACGCAGGGCGTTGGCTGCGGCGATTTTCATCTCTTCGTTGATGCGCTTGGCGCGAACGTCCAGTGCACCACGGAAGATGAACGGGAAGCCCAGCACGTTGTTGACCTGGTTCGGGTAGTCCGAACGGCCGGTCGCCATGATCACGTCGCTGCGGGTGGCGTGAGCCAGCTCCGGGGAGATTTCCGGGTCCGGGTTCGAGCAGGCGAACACGATCGGGTCCTTGGCCATCAATTTGAGATTTTCAGCGCTCAGCAGGTTAGGACCGGACAAGCCCACAAATACATCAGCGCCATCCAGTGCATCGGTCAGCGAGCGCTTCTCGGTGGCGTGAGCGAACACCGCCTTGTACTGGTTCAGGTCGGTACGGCCGGAGTGGATCACGCCGGTACGGTCAACCATGAAGATGTTTTCGATCTTCGCGCCCATGCTCACCAGTAGCTTCATGCAAGAGATGGCAGCTGCGCCAGCGCCCAGGCAGACGATCTTCGCGGACTCAAGGCTTTTGCCGACGATTTCCAGTGCGTTGATCATGCCGGCTGCGGTCACGATAGCGGTGCCGTGCTGGTCATCGTGGAAAACCGGGATGTCGCACTGTTCGATCAGTGCTTTCTCGATCTCAAAGCACTCAGGTGCCTTGATGTCTTCCAGGTTGATGCCACCGAAGGTGATGGAGATACGCTTGACGGTGTCGATGAACGCTTGCGGGCTTTCGGAATCGACTTCGATATCGAAAACGTCGATACCGGCGAAACGCTTGAACAGAACCCCTTTACCTTCCATAACCGGCTTGGAGGCCAATGGGCCCAGATCGCCGAGGCCGAGAATCGCGGTGCCATCGGAAATAACTGCTACCAGGTTGCCTTTGCCGGTGTACTTGTAAGCCAGCTCGGGGTCACGGGCAATTTCACGCACGGGTTCAGCAACGCCAGGGCTGTAGGCCAGAGCCAGGTCACGAGCGGTTGCGGTCGGCTTGGTGAGTTCGACGCTCAGCTTCCCCGGACGAGGATTGGCATGGTATTCGAGCGCGGCAGTTTTCAAATCTGACATGTATTGGATTCCGCTTTTTTACTGTGGGACAGACGGACCGCCGAGGATACGCAAGATGCATAGTCCTAACAAGACTGGCCAGTCACTGCTGTCAATAGGTACTGGATTAGACTTTACGCTTAGATGCCTGACCGCTGGTCGCCTGCCTGCTGATTTCTACCATCAGCCTCTAAAGGCTTAGCATTGCCGGATGGCTCAACGCGATCATCCAGCGCGACTGCCCGGCCTTCAAGCCACCTCGGCCAGAACGATCAATCACCCAGCCGCGCGTTTCAATTTGCCGACCCTTGAGACGCTCAAGCGCCGCCATATCGAACCTGAACGCCTGATCAGGGGCAACGCGCAGCACCACCGAACCGTGTAGTTCGATCCAGATGCCACCGCGATTACGCTGCACGCTCCTGACCTTGCCAGACACCACTGCAAAGCCGCCTTTGCGTAGTTTGTCGGAAGGCTGCACCTGCGAATTGCGCCACACCCCGCGCCGGGCCTGACGCGCCTCACGCTCGGCGCTTTGCTGGCAGTCGACCAGTGCCACATTGGGCGCGACAGCGACCAGATAGCCCAGCCCTTCACTGAGCAACTGCGCTTCAAGATTGTCGCCATTGCGGCCATAAACGTTGGCCAGCGTGCGGCCGTAATGATCCTTGCCCTGCTGACCGACACGCAGACTGATTTGCCCGCCACTTTTGTCCACCAGCGCTTGCAGGCGCTTTTTGGCGGCCTCGGCGAATGGCTCGGCAGAGCGGCCTTTCTTGCCGGTTTCAGGGGTATTGAGGCCGATCATGCGCACATTGCGGCCGTCGGTCAGGCGTAGCGTGTCGCCATCTACCACGCGCTGCACGTGAGCAACCGGCAACGAAGCAGGTGCCGGGCAGAAGGCCTGAGCACCAGACAGCCAAATCGCGGACATAAAAAAGACGCCCACAAGGGGCGCCTTTTCAAGCAGTCTGGAAATGCCCAAGGGGCAATCAGTCTTGCTATCAGTCCTGCTTCGCTTTGGTTGCGCCGAACGCACCGAAACGGGACTTGAACTTGTCAACACGGCCGCCGATATCAAGCGTTTTTTGCTTGCCGGTGTAGAACGGGTGACATTCGTTGCACACGTCCAGGCTCAAAGGGCCGGTCAGGGTGGAACGGGTTTTGATGACATTGCCGCAGCTGCAGGTCGCGTCAATGGCTTCGTAAACTGGATGGATATCAGCTTTCATCGGTACTTCCTCAGTCTAACGTGCCGCCACCCAACACTATTGTTGAATACCGCACGGAAATAGGCTGCGGATAGTACCAGACAATTGCAACGACGCAAGCGAACCTTCTCACCGGTCGTCTGCTAAGATCGCGCCTTCTTATTACAGACCACCACAGGGAAACATCGCGTGCCCGACGCCATCCTGCGCCTTGCCCTGCCCTCGCCGCTTCGCCGCCTGTTCGACTACCGTGCCCCGGCGGGCGTGCTGCGCAGCGCCTTGCAGCCGGGCATGCGTCTGCGGGTGCCGTTCGGACGGCGAGAAATGATCGGGATTCTGGTGGAGGTGGTCGATCACAGCGAAGTGCCCGCCGACAAGCTCAAGCCCGCCATCGCCCTGCTCGACAGCGAAGCACCGCTGCCGCCCGCGCTGTTCAAGCTGTGCCTGTGGACGTCGCAGTATTATCAGCACAGCCTGGGTGACACGCTGAGCTGGGCGCTGCCCGGGCTGCTGCGTCAGGGCGAGCTGGCCGAAAGCCGCCAGGAACGCTTCTGGCATGTGGCCGCCAATGCCAGTGTCGATGACCCGCGTATCGCCCGTGCGCCCAAGCAGCGTGAAGCGCTGACCACCCTCGCCCAGCACCCGCATGGCGTGGCGCATCAACTGCTCGGCAAACTGCTGCTTAACAAGGACAGCCTCAACCTGTTGCTGGCCAAAGAACTGGTATACGTCGAGGTGCGCAGTCACGCGCCCAGCGCACGCCATGAACACTGGCTGGCGCAGCCGGAGTTACCCCTCAACACCGAGCAACGCGCCGCTTACGAAGCCATTCGTGCCGGGTTCGACAGCTTCCATGCGTTTTTATTGGCGGGCGTCACGGGCAGTGGCAAGACCGAAGTCTATCTGCAGCTGATTCGCGAAACCCTTGAAGCCGGCAAACAGGCGCTGGTGCTGATCCCGGAGATCAACCTGGGACCACAAACCCTGGCGCGCTTTGAACAACGTTTCAATGCCCGCATCGCGCTGGTGCACTCGGCCGTCAACGACCGTGAACGGCTGGATGCCTGGCTGGCCGCCCGCGATGGCGAAGCCGACATTATTATCGGTACGCGCTCAGCATTATTCACGCCGATGAAGAACCCTGGCCTGATCATCATCGACGAAGAACACGACGGCTCCTATAAACAGCAGGAAGGCCTGCGCTATCACGCCCGCGACCTGGCGCTGGTGCGGGCACGCCAGGAAAACATCCCGATTGTGCTCGGCTCGGCCACGCCCTCACTGGAAAGCCTGCACAACGCCTACACCGGACGCTATGGCCTGCTGCGCCTGAACCAGCGCGCAGGCGGCGCGCAACAGCCGCGCTTCATGCGTCTGGACGTCAAGAGCAGGCCGCTGGACAGCGGCATTTCCGGTCCGATGCAACAGGCCATCGGCCAGACCCTGGCAGCAGGTCAGCAAGTGCTGGTGTTTCTCAACCGCCGCGGCTTTGCGCCGACCCTGCTGTGCCATGACTGCGGCTGGATGTCCGGCTGCCAGCGCTGCGATGCACGCATGACAGTGCACCAACGCTCGGGCGAGTTGCGTTGCCACCATTGTGGCTATGTCGAGCGTGTGCCGCGCCAGTGTCCGTCCTGCGGCAAGGTGGATTTGCGCCCGGTAGGCGCAGGCACCGAACGCGCCGAAGAGCGGCTGGCGATTCTGTTCCCGGACTTTCCCGTGTTGCGCGTCGACCGCGACAGCACCTCGCGCAAGGACGCCATGAACCAGTTGTTCGCGACCATCCAGCGCGGTCAGCCGTGCATTCTGGTCGGCACGCAGATGCTCGCCAAAGGGCATCACTTTCCCCGTGTGACGCTGGTGTCGATTCTGGACGCCGACGGCGGGCTGTTTTCCGGTGACTTCCGCGCCAGCGAGCGCATGGCGCAGCTGATTGTGCAGGTGGCCGGGCGTGCCGGGCGTGCCGAAGAGCCGGGCAAGGTGATCATCCAGACTCATCTGGCCGACCATCCGCTGTTGATCCAGCTCACCGAACAGGGCTATTTCGCCTTCGCCGAACAAGCCCTGAGCGAACGCCGCTCGGCGGGCCTGCCACCGTTTTCCCACCTTGCGCTGCTGCGCGCCGAAGCACACAAACCGGGGCAGGCCGAGGCCTTTCTCGATCAGGCCTGCAGCGATGCCGAGCAGTTGGTGGCGCAGATGCAGCTGGGCGGCATCGAGCTGCTGGGGCCTATTCCGGCACCGATGGAGCGCCGCGCCGGGCGTTATCGGGCGCAGTTGCTGGTGCAGTCCAGCGCGCGCGCGCCGCTGCACAAATTGCTCGGCAGCTGGCTGCTGGCACTGGAGCAAATGCCCAGCGGGCGACAGGTCCGATGGTCGCTGGATGTGGACCCGGTGGATCTTTATTAAGGCACGCCGTTGGCAAGCAGGCTCCGGCAACGGATAATGCGGAGTTTTTCCACCCGCGCAATGAAGCGCCACCGCGCTTGCGGTCGAAGAGAGCCTCATGAAAGACACCATTCGCCAGCTGATTCAACAAGCCCTGACCCGTCTCGTCACCGAGGGCGTCTTGCCAGAAGGGCTGACGCCGGCGATCCAGGTGGAAAACGCCCGTGACAAGACCCACGGCGACTTCGCCAGCAATATCGCGATGATGCTCGCCAAGCCTGCCGGCATGAAGCCCCGCGATCTGGCTGAAAAGCTGATCGCCGCGCTGCCTGCCGACGAGCAGGTCAGCAAGGTCGAAATTGCCGGGCCGGGCTTTCTGAATTTTTTCCAGAACACGGCCGCGCTGGCTTCGCGCCTCGACGCCGCCCTGTCCGACCCGCAACTGTCGGTCCGCAAGGCTGGCGCAGCCCAGCGTGTGGTGGTCGATCTGTCGGCACCCAATCTGGCCAAGGAAATGCACGTAGGGCACCTGCGCTCGACCATCATTGGCGACGGCGTGGCCAACGTTCTCGAGTTTCTCGGTGACACGGTCATTCGCCAGAACCATGTCGGCGACTGGGGCACCCAGTTCGGCATGCTGCTGGCCTATCTGCAGGAAAAACCGGCGACCAGCGACGAGCTGTCAGACCTGGAAAACTTCTACCGCGCCGCCAAACAACGCTTTGACGAGTCAGAAGAGTTCGCCGAGCGGGCTCGCGGGCTGGTGGTCAAGCTGCAAGCCGGCGATGCCGAATGCCTGACGCTGTGGACGCGCTTCAAGGATATTTCGCTGTCGCACTGCCAACAAACCTACGAGCGTCTCAACGTCAAACTGACCCCGGCCGATGTCATGGGCGAAAGTGCCTATAACGATGACCTGGCCAATGTCGTCAACGACCTGAAAGCCGCTGGCCTGCTGGTTGAAAGCAATGGCGCACAGTGCGTGTTCCTCGAAGAATTTCGCACCGCCGATGACACGCCCCTGCCGGTGATCGTGCAAAAGGCCGGTGGCGGTTATCTGTACGCCACCACCGACCTGGCCGCCATTCGCTACCGCAGCAAAGTGCTCAAGGCCGACCGCGCACTGTATTTTGTCGACCAGCGTCAGGCGCTGCACTTCCAGCAGGTGTTTGAAGTGGCTCGCCGCGCCGGTTTCGTCCACGAAGGCATGCAACTGGAACACATGGGTTTTGGCACTATGAACGGGGCCGACGGCCGTCCGTTCAAGACCCGCGACGGCGGCACGGTCAAGCTCATCGACCTGCTCGATGAAGCCCAAGAGCGCGCCTACACGCTGGTCAAGGAAAAGAACCCGCAAGTCGCCGAGGCCGAGCTGCGCAGCATTGCCAAGGCCGTGGGCATCAGCGCGGTGAAATACGCCGACCTGTCCAAGCACCGCGCCAGCGATTACAGCTTCAACTTCGATCAGATGCTGAGCTTTGAAGGCAATACTGCGCCTTACCTGTTGTATGCCTACACCCGTGTAGCCGGCGTATTCCGCAAGCTGGGCACGCCTTTCGACGCCAGCAAAGGGCACATCGTCCTTGAGGCGCCGCAGGAGCAGGAACTGGCTGCACGCTTGGCGCAGTTCAACGAAACACTGAATAACGTCGCAGAAAAAGGCACACCGCACGTACTTTGTGCTTACCTGTATGACCTTGCGGGCCTGTTTTCGAGCTTTTACGAAAACTGCCCGATCCTTGGTGCGGAAAATCCCGATCAGCAGCAGAGCCGTCTGCGTCTGGCTGCCCTGACCGGCCGCACCCTCAAGCAAGGCCTGGATCTGTTGGGTCTGGAAACTCTGGAGCGTATGTAAGTTGGCAGTTGCGAAGAAAAAACCGGCACCCAAGCGGGGCGCCAGCCGTTATCAGGCACCCGCGAAGAAGCCGATTCCAGGATGGTTGTGGCTGGCGATTGGCTTGACCGTGGGCGCATTCGTGGTCTTTCTGATGAAGCTCGAACCGGGCGGCGAAGACGTCAAGCGGGTCAAGGCGGACGCCAAGGCCGCGAAGATCGCCGAAGCGAACAAGACGCCACCGAGCCCCACTGCGCCGGTCAAGCCGAAGTACGACTTCTACACGCTGCTGCCGGAATCGGAAGTGATCGTGCCCAACGAAGCGGTCCCGGAGAAGACGCCGCCGCCTGTGGCACCGACCGCCCCGGTTTCGCCCGAACAGGCTGCCAAGATCGACACGGCACGCGCCCAGGCAGCCCTCAGCGGCCTGACGCCGCCACCGGCTCCGCCCGTCGCCACTACCAAGCCAGCGGCGGTCACGACGTTCTTCCTGCAGGCGGGCTCGTTCCGCAAACAGGCTGACGCCGAGAAAGTCCGCGCGCAAATCATCCTGCTGGGCCAGACTTCGACAGTGGAGTCCGGCACGGTGAAGGATGAAACCTGGTACCGCGTATTGGTCGGCCCGTTCAGCAACCGCGAACAACTGACCACCGCCCAGAAACAACTGGCAGGCGGCGGTTTTAGTAACCTGTTGTTGCAACAGCGCCAGAGCCGGTAATACGTAACCCTTGAGACGACCTCGTGCCCATGCTACGCGCTGGTACGAGGGTCATCTCGACCCCGCTGTTCACCCCCAAGGTTGAAATACTCACCCACACCCCCATATGAGTTTGCATCAGGGCATTTTCGCCCCGCAGTGTGGAGACTCTCCCTTGACCACCATCGTTTCAGTGCGCCGCCACGGTAAAGTCGTCATGGCCGGCGACGGCCAGGTTTCCCTGGGCAACACCGTCATGAAAGGCAACGCCAAGAAGGTGCGCCGCCTGTATCACGGTGAAGTGATCGCCGGATTTGCTGGCGCGACCGCCGATGCCTTCACGCTGTTCGAGCGTTTTGAAGCCCAACTGGAAAAACACCAGGGGCATCTGGTTCGCGCAGCCGTCGAGCTGGCCAAGGACTGGCGTACCGACCGCTCGCTGAGCCGGCTTGAGGCCATGCTGGCAGTTGCCAACAAGGACGCCTCCTTGATCATCACCGGCAACGGCGACGTGGTAGAGCCCGAAGATGGCCTGATCGCGATGGGTTCCGGCGGCGCATTCGCTCAGGCCGCTGCCCGCGCCCTGTTGCTCAAGACTGATCTTTCAGCACGCGAAATCGCCGAGACCTCTTTGCACATCGCTGGCGATATCTGCGTGTTCACCAACCACAACATCACCATTGAGGAGCAGGACCTCGCCGATTAAGCCCTTGCGGGCCGCACATGCTGCGGCCCCATTGGCTTGATCGCGCCAGAGGGCCGTGAATAACCATGTCCATGACTCCCCGCGAAATCGTCCACGAACTCAACCGCCATATCATCGGCCAGGACGATGCCAAGCGCGCCGTTGCCATTGCCCTGCGCAACCGCTGGCGGCGCATGCAGTTGCCCGAAGAACTGCGTGTTGAAGTGACGCCCAAGAACATCCTGATGATCGGCCCGACCGGTGTCGGCAAGACCGAAATCGCCCGGCGCCTGGCCAAGCTCGCCAATGCGCCGTTCATCAAGGTCGAAGCGACCAAATTCACCGAAGTGGGCTATGTAGGCCGTGATGTCGAGTCGATCATCCGTGATCTGGCCGATGCTGCCATCAAGCTGCTGCGTGAACAGGAAATCGTCAAGGTACGCCACCGCGCCGAAGACGCTGCTGAAGACCGCATCCTCGACGCCCTGCTGCCGCCTGCCCGCGTCGGTTTCAACGAAGACCCGGCGCAAAGTAACGATTCCAACACCCGTCAGCTGTTCCGCAAGCGCCTGCGTGAAGGCCAGCTGGACGACAAGGAAATTGAAATCGAGATCAACGAAGCCGTTGGTGTCGACATTTCCGCGCCGCCCGGCATGGAAGAAATGACTAATCAGCTGCAGAGCCTGTTTGCCAACATGGGCAAAGGCAAGACCAAGAGCCGCAAGCTCAAGGTCAAGGAAGCACTCAAGCTGGTGCGCGAAGAAGAAGCCGGGCGTCTGGTCAACGACGAAGAGTTGAAGGTCAAGGCGCTGGAAGCGGTCGAGCAACACGGCATCGTGTTCATCGACGAAATCGACAAAGTAGCCAAGCGTGGTAACTCGGGCGGCGTCGATGTGTCCCGTGAAGGCGTGCAGCGCGACCTGCTGCCGCTGATCGAGGGCTGCACGGTGAACACCAAGCTGGGCATGGTCAAGACCGACCACATCCTGTTCATCGCCTCGGGTGCGTTCCACCTGAGCAAGCCGAGTGATCTGGTACCCGAGCTGCAAGGCCGCCTGCCCATCCGTGTTGAGCTCAAAGCGCTGTCGCCACAGGACTTCGAGCGCATCCTCACCGAGCCACACGCTTCGCTGACCGAGCAATACCGCGAACTGCTCAAGACCGAAGGCCTGAAAATCGAATTCAAGCCCGATGGCATCAAACGTCTGGCCGAGATTGCCTGGCAGGTCAACGAGAAGACCGAGAACATCGGCGCCCGACGCCTGCACACGCTGCTTGAGCGTCTGCTGGAAGAAGTTTCGTTCAGCGCAGGCGACCTGGCGATCAGCCCGGACGCAGCGCCTATCGAAATCGATGCCGACTACGTCAACAGCCATCTTGGCGATCTGGCGGAAAACGAAGACCTGTCGCGCTATATTCTTTAAACGCGAGCTACAAGCTGCAAGAGGTCGTTCACTCCTGCAGCTTTTTTGCTTCTGCTTGTAGCTTGTAGCTTAAAACTTGAGGCTGCTCTTAATGCTCCCCACTGCTATCCATCTGCACAAAGCCTCTAAAACCCTGACGCTGAAATACGCGGCGAATGAGGAATATCACCTCCCTGCCGAGTTTCTGCGCGTGCATTCGCCGTCTGCTGAAGTTCAGGGGCATGGCCGGCCAATCCTGCAGTTCGGCAAGCTGGGCGTCGGCCTGAGCAAGGTTGAACCTGCGGGGCAATACGCACTGAAACTGACCTTCGACGATGGTCATGACTCAGGACTGTTCACTTGGGACTACCTGTACCAACTGGCCACACGCCAGGCGGCGCTGTGGGAAGATTATTTGCAGGAGTTGAAAAAAGCCGGCAAATCCCGCGACCCTTCCGAGCAAGTCATCAAGCTGATGCTCTGACCCCTCCAGGCCCACCTGCCCGCCCCCCCCCTTCATAGTCAAGCACCGCCGCTCTGGCCTGCCGCTTGCCGTTTTAGAAAGCGCGTTCTAATCAAATTTGTTTCAATGTTCCGCGCAGCGGTCGATGACTGACGCTGCTTGCGATTTTTTTAAATCTCGGGTAACCAGTCACTTTGGCAAGTTTCCTGCGTCGGATCGTCCAGAAGAAAGTCACACAGCAAATTGACAGTAGAACTGGCTATCAGCCTGTATCACTGTTCACAGGCAAGGAATGTCAGTGTTCGTCTCAGGACAATGGAGCGTCGTAGATGAGTAACCCGAAAGATGATGAACTGCAGCGCCAGGCCTCTGAGCACACGCTAGGCCTGAACCCGGTAGTAGGCCTGCGCCGCAAGGACTTGCTGAGCACCGCACGCCTCGTACTGCGCCAAGCGTTCAAGCAACCGATTCACAGCATCAAGCACGTCGCGCACCTGGGCGTCGAACTCAGAAACGTGATGTTCGGCAAGTCCGCCTTGCAGCCGCCGCCTGAGGACCGACGCTTCGCTGATCCGGCCTGGAGCCAGAACCCGCTTTACCGCCGCTACCTGCAGACCTACCTGGCCTGGCGCAAAGAACTGCACGAGTGGATCGGCGGCAGCAACCTCACCCCCCAAGACATCAGCCGTGCTCACTTTGTGATCAATCTGATGACCGAAGCCATGTCGCCCACCAACTCCGCCGCCAATCCGGCAGCCGTTAAGCGCTTCTTCGAGACCGGCGGCAAAAGCCTGCTCGATGGTTTGTCACACCTGGCCAAGGATCTGGTAAACAACGGCGGTATGCCGAGCCAGGTCAACATGGATGCTTTCGAGGTCGGCAAGAACCTGGCCACCAGCGAAGGTGCCGTGGTGTTTCGCAACGATGTGCTGGAGCTGATCCAGTACAAGCCGATCACCGAGCAGGTTCACGAGCGCCCCTTGCTGGTGATCCCGCCGCAGATCAACAAATTCTATGTCTTCGACCTGAGCCCGGAAAAAAGCCTCGCGCGCTTCTGCCTGCGCAGTAACGTGCAGACCTTCATCATCAGTTGGCGCAACCCGACCAAGGCCCAGCGCGAATGGGGCCTGTCGACCTACATCGAAGCGCTCAAGGAAGCCGTCGATGTGGTGCTGGCGATCACCGGCAGCAAAGACATCAATATGCTCGGGGCCTGCTCGGGCGGGATCACCTGTACCGCGCTGCTGGGGCATTACGCGGCGCTGGGCGAAAAGAAAGTCAACGCCATGACCCTGCTGGTCAGCGTTCTGGATACCACGCTGGACAACGAAGTCGCGCTGTTCGTCGACGAGCAGACGCTCGAAACCGCAAAGCGCCACTCCTATCAGGCAGGCGTGCTGGAAGGCCGCGACATGGCCAAAGTGTTCGCCTGGATGCGCCCCAACGACCTGATCTGGAATTACTGGGTCAACAATTACCTGCTCGGCAACGAGCCGCCGGTCTTCGACATTCTGTTCTGGAACAACGACACCACGCGCCTGCCCGCCGCTTTTCATGGCGATCTGATCGAGATGTTCAAGAACAATCCGCTGATCCGCCCCAACGCGCTGGAAGTCTGCGGCACGCCGATCGACCTCAAGCAGGTGACGGCCGATGTGTTCTGCCTGGCCGGCACCAACGACCACATCACGCCGTGGGCCTCCTGCTACAAGTAGGCGCGGCTGTTTGGCGGCAAGACCGAGTTCGTGCTTTCCAGCAGCGGCCACATCCAGAGCATTCTCAACCCGCCGGGCAACCCCAAGTCGCGTTACATGACGCACGATGAACTGCCTGCGGACCCGGCCGTCTGGCAGGAAAACGGCACCAAGCACACCGATTCCTGGTGGCTACACTGGCAGGAATGGCAGACCAGCCGCTCGGGCAAGTTGAAAAAGGCACCGGCCGCGCTCGGCAACAAAGCCTATCCATCAGCCGAGGCAGCGCCCGGGACTTACGTTCACGAACGCTAGGCTCGCTCAGTCCGGAGAAATCCCCCGGCGGTTCAATCAACAGGGCTTCGCGCATGCCGCAACCGTTTGTTTTTCGCTCCATTGACCTGAACGGACACACCATTCGTACCGCCGTGCGCCCAGGCAAGAGTCACCTGACGCCGCTGCTGATATTCAACGGCATCGGCGCCAACCTGGAGCTGGTGTTTCCGTTTGTCGAGGCGCTGGACCCGGACTTGGAAGTCATCGCCTTCGACGTGCCGGGAGTCGGTGGGTCGTCGACACCCAAACGTCCCTATCGCTTTCCGGGGCTGGCCAAACTCGCGGCGCGCATGCTCGATTACCTGAACTACGGGCAGGTCAATGCCATCGGCGTTTCCTGGGGCGGTGCGCTGGCGCAGCAGTTTGCCCATGACTACCCGGAGCGCTGCAAGAAACTGGTGCTGGCGGCTACATCAGCGGGCATGGCGATGGTGCCGGGCAAGCCACGGGTGCTGTGGTTGATGGCCAGCCCGCGCCGCTATATTCAACCGTCCCATGTGATTCGCATCGCGCCGGAAATTTACGGTGGGGCGTTTCGGCGCGACCACAATCTGGCAGCCAATCACGCTGCCAAAGTGCGCTCGTCCGGCAAGCTGGGCTATTACTGGCAGCTGTTTGCCGGCATGGGCTGGACCAGCATTCACTGGCTGCACAAGATTCACCAGCCAACGCTGGTGCTGGCCGGCGATGACGATCCGCTGATCCCGCTGGTCAATATGCGCCTGCTGGCCTGGCGAATACCCAATGCCCAGCTACACATAATCGATGACGGGCATTTGTTTCTGATTACCCGCGCCGAAGCCGTCGCGCCGATCATCATGGGGTTTCTGCAGCAGGAACGACAACGCGCGGTCATGCACCCGCAGCCCACGCCAACCCGAACGCGCTGACAGCGCCAGCAGGCCCGCGACGCCGAACAAAACAGTTTCAACCATTGCGCACTACATAGGAGCTTTTGAGCGCGCAAAACGACGCAAGCCCTTCGCAACAGAAGGGCTCGCGCCAACCCATGAGTTGCCTGACGACGGAGTGTTGCCCTCATGCAAGAAAAACCAGCGAAAGCTGCCGCGATCGCGCCCGCGCCTGCGAACTTTATCAACGCGCAAAGCGCCATAGCCGGCGTGCGCGGACGAGACCTGCTTTCGACCCTGCGTAATGTGGCTGCGCAAGGCTGGCGGCATCCGATTCGCAGCGCCCGCCACGCTCTGGCACTGGGCAGCCAGCTGGGGCGCGTGGTGCTGCTGGGCGAAACCCTTTATCCGCACAACCCAAAGGACAGCCGCTTCGCCGACCCGACCTGGAGCCTGAACCCGCTTTATCGCCGGGGGCTGCAGGTTTATCTCAGTTGCCAGCATCAAGTCAGGCAGTGGATCGATGACTGCGACCTGTCCACAGAGGACCGGGCCCGCGCGCATTTTCTGTTCACGCTGATCAACGACGCGCTGGCCCCGTCCAATACCTTGCTCAACCCGCAAGCCATCAAAGAGCTGTTCAACTCCGGCGGGGCCAGCCTGCTCAAAGGCCTGAGCCACATGGCCGATGACCTGTTGCACAACAACGGCCTGCCCAGCCAGACCACCAAGGACGCTTTCGAGGTAGGACGGACCGTGGCGGCCACACCCGGCGCGGTGGTGTTCCGTAACGAAATGTTCGAATTGATCCAGTACCGGCCGATGAGCGAAAAGCAGTTCAGCCGACCGGTGCTGATCGTGCCGCCGCAGATCAACAAGTACTACATTTTCGACCTCAGCCCGGCCAACAGCTTTGTGCAATACGCCCTCAAGAACGGTCTGTCGACGTTCATCATCAGTTGGCGCAACCCGGATATCCGTCATCGCGAATGGGGGCTGTCCAGTTATGTCGAGGCGGCCGAGCAGGCGATGAATATCTGCCGGGCGATCAGCGGCGCGCGTGAGGTCAATCTGGTGGGCGCTTGCGCAGGCGGTCTGACCATCGCCGCGCTGTTGGGCCACTTGCAGGTCAAACGCCAGACACGCCGTGTTGCCAGCGCGACCTACATGGTCAGCCTGCTGGACAGCCAGATCGATAGCCCTGCCACGCTGTTCATTGATGAGCAGGCACTGGAAGCCGCCAAGCGCCGCTCCTACCAGCGAGGCGTACTGGAAGGCAGCGAGATGAGCCGGGTGTTTTCCTGGATGCGCCCCAATGACCTGATCTGGACGTACTGGATCAACAATTACCTGCTGGGCAAATCGCCGCCGCCGTTCGACATTCTGTACTGGAACAACGACACCACGCGCCTCCCCGCCGCGTTGCACGGTGACCTGCTGGACTTCTTCAAGCACAACCCGCTCAGTCATGCCGGTGGGCTGGAAGTCTGCGGTACGCCAATCGACCTGCAGAAAGTCACGGTCGACAGCTTCAGCGTCGCCGGCATCAACGATCACATCACGCCATGGGACTCGGTGTACCGCTCGACCCTGCTGCTGGGCGGCGACCGGCGTTTCGTGCTGGCCAACAGCGGCCATGTGCAGAGCATTCTCAACCCGCCAGGCAACCCCAAAGCCAGCTATGTCGAGAACGACAGGCTGAGCAGCGATCCGCGTGCCTGGTACTACGACGCGCAGCACCACGACGGCAGCTGGTGGCCGAACTGGCTGAAATGGGTTCAGGAACATTGCGGTGCCGAACGTGAAACCCGGAGGGAGCTGGGCAACGCCGACTACCCGCCGATGGAGGCCGCGCCGGGGACCTATGTGCATGTGCGCTGACCCGGTCAGGCCAGCCCGAGACTCTGAATTTTGAACAAGAAGACTGGATGAAAACCCGCGACCGTATCCTTGAATGCGCGCTGACGCTGTTCAATCAGCAGGGCGAGCCGAACGTCTCCACACTGGAAATTGCCAATGAAATGGGCATCAGCCCCGGCAATCTGTATTACCACTTTCATGGCAAGGAGCCTTTGATTCTGGGCCTGTTCGAGCGTTTTCAGACAGAACTGGCGCCGCTGCTCGATCCGCCCTCGGACGCCAGGCTTGAGCCTGAAGACTACTGGATGTTTCTGCACCTGATTGTCGAGCGGCTGTCGCACTATCGCTTTTTGTTTCAGGACCTGTCCAACCTCGCCGGACGACTGCCTAAACTGGCCCGCGGTATTCGCAACCTGCTCAACTCGATCAAAAAGACCCTGGCCTCATTGCTGGCCCGCCTCAAGGCCCGCGGGCAACTGGTCAGCGAAACCCAGGCATTGGGGCAACTGGTGGAGCAGATCACCATGAACCTGCTGTTTTCACTGGACTACCAACGCATCCTCGGACGCGAGGGCAATGTGCGGGTGGTGGTTTACCAGATCATGATGCTTGTCATTCCACACCTGTTGCCCACCTCAAGAGAGGCGGCAGAACAGTTGGCGATGGAGTACCTGGGTGGGTGAACATGGGCGCGAGAAGCGTTCTCCCTGACGCACCTCGCGCCGCGCCGCATGCTCAAGAGCGGACGCAGAGCGTCCAGAACGGCATGCCGACGCTGAGCGTCGCACGATAGCGGTGCTGGCACGATAGTTGAAAATTGGTCTAAAACTGAATTAGCAGGCTGAACGCCCACCCCCTGTGGGAGCGAACTTGTTCGCGAAAGGGCCGGCACATTCCCCGAAGATGCATCGTCTGAACCACCCTCTTCGCGAACAAGTTCGCTCCCTGCGGCCTTCGGCCAGAAGCTTTGGCATGGCAGGTATTCGGGGTATTAAAAAAGCCCGGCCTGTTTGACAGGCCGGGCTTCGATGTTGCAGCCGGTTATCAGGACTGGCTGGCGGGTGTTTCCGGTGTAGCGGCCGGGGCGGTTGCCGCAGGCGTCGAACTGTTTGCCGCAGGCGACGACGCAGCGGGCTTGGCAGCCGGTTTTCTGGCCGCAGGCTTTTTCGCTGCAGCAGGTTTGGCGACGGCCTTGGCTTTGCTGGCGGTGGCAGTCGCGGCCTTGTTGGCCGCATCGACCGGTTTGGCCGCAGCTTTCTTGACTGCAGGCTTGGCCGCAGCGGTTTTGGCTGCTGCTTTGTCAGCAGTTTTCGCAACGGTTTTGGCAGCGGCCTTGACCAGCGGTTTGGCCGTAGTCTTCGGTGCAGGCTTGGCCGGCGCAGCTCGCGACGCCACTGGTTTGGCTTTCTCGCCAGTCAGTTGTTCGATCTGCCGGGTCAACTGGTCGACCTTGCTGTGCAGCGACTGAACTTCGTTGCGGCTCGGTACGCCCAGACGCGAAATGGCGCTGTTCAGACGCTTGTCAAAAGCACCTTCCAGCTCATTCCATTTGCCGACCGCGAGGTCTTTCACGTCGCCGACACGGGACTTGGCCGTCTTGGCCGTGTCCTTGACCTCATCGAGCTGTTTCTGCGCCTCGACCTTGGTCTGCTTCTCGGCTTTCTCACCGTCTTTTACCAGTGTCTCGAAAAGCTTGCTGCCGTCGTTGCTGATCTTGGAATAAGCCCCAAGACCCGCGAGCCAGATCTGGCGCGAGTACTTCTCGACCTCACCGATCCACGAGCTGCCATCTTTATCGATTTTCTTCTTGCCAGCCATCCTGCTCTCCTTATTGTCCAGACCCTGAACGTTCAAGTCATTTCGACTCTGAGCGCTCGAGCTTTTTAGGCACGACACGTTCAAGCAATGCCGTCAGCTCGTCGAGCTTGGCAGAGAGCGTGTCAACATCATGTTTAGACGGGATTCCAATACGGTTCAAGGCCTTTGCGACGCGACGGTCGAAAGCACCCTCGATTCTGCCTAATTGCGCATCGACACGCCCCTTGACGCCCGACACCTCACCCTTGATCGATTCGATTTCGCTGTTGGCGGCCACACGTGTTTCATCGACCGTCTTGAGCACTTCCTTTTCGGTCTGCTCGCCAGTTCTGATCAGCGCCTTGACGTACTGGGTGCCTTCCTCGTTGACACGGGAATAGGCACCCAGACCGGCCAGCCAGATCTTGCGGGCATACAGCCTGACGTCGGAAAGCGTGGAGGCTTGCTCGTCTTCGATTTTTTTCTTCGTGTTCGCTCTGGCCATGGTGCACCTCATGCTCGAAAGTTGAAGGAACCGCCCCTGATGGGCATAAGCACAACGTTACGGAGAAAAATTAGAAAGCTCACCCTAGGCTAAATACCAGGCCTCAGGCAGCCAGCGCCTTGTCCAGCACACGCTCGACTTCGGTCTTGATCGAGCCGCTCATGGTCGACAGGATGAAGTTGAGCTCGATATTGATGCGGATCAGCGCCTCTTCGACCTCGACCTTGCCCTTGGCGCCATTGCCTTCCAGTTTCACGGTATCGCCAGACCACTCGTGAGCCAGGCCATACTTGTCGGACAGCTTCTGAACCAGCTGTTCGGCTTTCTCGCGAGCCTTTTCCCGGCCCAGGGCGTGCGGGCGTTCAACGGTTATCTTGGCCATTGGAGCGTTCCTTGATCGTCAGATGAAATGCGGCGCAACTATATACACCCGCCCGCATCCAAGAAAGCGTTGCTGATGAGCCTTGTCAAGACAAAGCCGGCCTTGGCGATTAGAATGACCCGCACTCTATTCCGGTGAAGCGATATGAACGATCAGCGCAAAGGCAGCGATGCCGAACCTACGACTCACTTCGGTTACAAAAATGTACCGGAAAGCCAGAAGGCAGAAAAAGTCGCTGAGGTTTTCCATTCGGTCGCGGCCAAGTACGACCTCATGAACGACTTGCTGTCCGGTGGCATGCACCGCCTGTGGAAGCGTTTCGCCATTGAGCTGTCCGGCGTGCGCACCGGCAACCGCGTGCTCGACATCGCTGGCGGCACAGGTGATCTGACCCGCAAATTCTCGAACCTGGTCGGCCCGACCGGGCAAGTGGTTCTGGCTGACATCAACGCCTCCATGCTCAAGGTCGGTCGCGACCGCCTGCTGGACCTCGGTGTGTCGGGCAACGTCGAGTTTGTCCAGGCCGACGCCGAAAAACTGCCGTTTCCAGACAACCATTTCGACTGCGTGACCATCGCTTTCGGCCTGCGCAACGTGACGCACAAGGAAGACGCTCTGCGCTCCATGCTGCGCGTGCTCAAGCCGGGTGGCCGCTTGCTGGTGCTGGAGTTCTCCAAGCCGACCAACAAGCTCATGTCCAAGGCTTACGATGCTTACTCGTTCGCGTTCATGCCGCTGATGGGCAAACTGGTCACCAATGATTCGGAAAGCTACCGCTATCTGGCCGAATCTATCCGCATGCACCCCAATCAGGAAACCCTCAAGTCGATGATGGTCGACGCCGGTTTCGACCGCGTGACCTATCACAACATGACGGCGGGTGTCGTCGCCCTGCACCGCGGTATCAAACCCTGATGTTGCTTCGGGGGCTGCTCGCCAGCATCGAGCACGGTATCAATCGGGTGTTGCGCCTGGACAGCACAGCGTTGCCGCGCCTGGCGCGTCTGTCCGGCCATGTCATTGCCGTCGATTGCCGCGACCCGTCCCTGAAAATCTTCATTCTGCCCAGTGACGAAGGCCTGTTGCTGGCCGCTGACTGGGCCGCCGATGCCGACTGCACCCTGCGTGCACCGGCTTCCAGCCTGTTGCGTCTGGCCCTGAGCAAGGACAAGACCGCCGTGCTGCATGGCCCGGACGTCGAACTTGAGGGTGACAGCGGCGTACTGCTGGAACTGACCGGCATTCTTCAGGACCTCGAACTGGACTGGGAGCACGAACTGTCCAATTGGGTCGGCCCTGTGGCAAGCCAGCTATTCAGCAGCCGCGTGCGCAGCAGCGGGCGCTGGACGCGGGAAAGCTTCACCAGCCTCAGCCAGAACGTTGCCGACTACCTCAGCGAAGAATCGCGTACGCTGGTGGGCAATCACGAAGCCGAGGCACGCTTCGCCGAACTCGACCGGATCAAACTCGATCTGGACCGTCTCGAGGCGCGTTTTGCCCGCCTTGCCCACTTTCTCAATACCAGCGATAACGCATGAAGCTGCTTGCCGTCCGCCGTCTGTTTCGCATTCAACGTGTCGTTATTCGCTATCGCCTCGATGACTTGTTGTTCGCTTTGCCCTTGCCGTGGTGGATGCTCGCGGTGCGTTTCGTGCTGCCCTGGCGCTGGCTGCCACGGCGCAAGTCCGAGCTGAGCCGTGGCGTACGTTTTCGTCTGGCACTGCAAGACCTGGGGCCGATTTTCATCAAGTTCGGGCAACTGCTGTCCACGCGCCGCGATCTGCTGCCCGAAGACATCGCCGACGAGCTGATGCTGCTGCAGGACCGCGTGCCGCCGTTCGACCAGCAAGTGGCCATCAAGCTGATCGAAGAACAACTGGGCGCACGTATCTGCGATGTGTTCAGCCGGTTTGACGAAACACCATTGGCATCGGCGTCGGTGGCGCAAGTGCATGCCGCGTGCCTCAAGACTGGCGAAGAAGTCGTGGTGAAAGTGGTACGCCCGGGGCTCAAACCGATCATCGGCCAAGACCTTGCCTGGCTGTTCATCCTTGCCCGCATGGCCGAGCGTGTTTCCGCCGATGCGCGCCTGCTGCACCCGGTGCAGGTGGTGATGGACTACGAAAAAACCATCTACGACGAGCTGGACCTGCTGCGCGAAGCGGCCAACTCCAGCCAGCTGCGCCGCAACTTCGAAGGCTCCGACCTGCTTTACGTGCCACAAGTCTACTGGGACTGGTGCCGTCCGAAAGTACTGGTCATGGAGCGCATCTACGGCCTGCAGGTCACTGACATGGCCGGGCTGGCCGATCAGCGCACCGACATGAAGATGCTCGCCGAGCGCGGCGTGGAGATCTTCTTCACGCAGATCTTTCGCGACAGCTTTTTCCATGCTGACATGCACCCCGGCAATATTTTCGTCAGCACGGTCAATCCGTGGGCGCCGAAATACATCGCCATCGACTGCGGCATCGTCGGCAGTCTTACGCCGGAAGACCAGGATTATCTGGCGCGTAACCTGTTTGCCTTCTTCAAACGCGATTATCGCCGGGTTGCGCAGTTGCACATCGATTCGGGCTGGGTGCCGGCCGAGACCAAGCTCAATGAATTCGAAGCGGCCATCCGTACCGTCTGCGAGCCGATCTTCGAGAAGCCGCTCAAGGATATTTCCTTTGGTCAGGTGCTGATGCGCCTGTTCCAGACCGCGCGCCGCTTCAATATGGAAGTTCAGCCGCAACTGGTTCTGCTGCAAAAGACCCTGCTCAACATCGAAGGGCTGGGTCGTCAGCTGTACCCGGAGCTGGATCTGTGGAGCACCGCGCAGCCGTATCTGGAGCGCTGGATGCGTGAGCGGGTCAGCCCGAAAACCCTGCTGGGCAACCTGCAATCCCAGGTCGAGCAACTACCGCATATCGCCGGCATGACCCGCGACCTGCTGGAGCGCATGTCCCGCCCGCATGCTTCGGACCCGCCACGCCCCTGGCACGATCGCAAGGACGAGCCGGTCTTGCGGCTCATCGGTGCGGCCTTGCTGGTGGGCGGTGCGATACAGGGCTGGGTGATGAGCGAGGCAGCCACGCAGCTGCTGACGCTGACCGCATGGCCGGCGGCGATCATGCTGATCGCCGGGCTGTATCTGATCGTTCGCCGATAGCCAGCAGCGTATGGCGCTGGCACACTGTTCAATCCGCCGGGCCTGAAGTCCGGCTGCCGGAGTAGATATGAAAGACTGGCTGGACGAGATTCACTGGAACAGCGACGGTCTGGTGCCTGCAATCGCTCAGGACCGCAAGACCGGCCGGGTACTGATGATGGCCTGGATGAACCGCGAGGCCCTGAGCCTGACGGCCTCCGAAAATCGTGCAATCTATTGGTCGCGTTCGCGTGGCAAACTCTGGCGCAAAGGTGAAGAATCAGGTCATGTGCAAAAGCTGCACGAACTGCGCCTGGACTGTGACGCCGACGTTATTATCCTGATGGTCGAGCAGATCGGCGGCATCGCATGCCACACCGGCCGCGAAAGTTGCTTTTACCGCGTGTATGAACAGTCAGGCTGGAAGACCGTAGACCCGGTTCTGAAAGATCCTGATGCTATTTACCCTGCAGGCCATTGAACATGACTGATACGTTGTCCCGCCTGGCCGAGGTGCTGGAATCACGCAAGGATGCAGCTGCCGACAGCTCCTACGTCGCCAGTCTGTACCACAAGGGCTTGAACAAGATTCTGGAAAAGCTCGGCGAAGAGTCGATCGAGACCATCATTGCCGCCAAGGACGCAGCGGTCAGCGGTGATTGCAGCGATGTGATCTATGAAACCGCCGACCTGTGGTTTCACAGCATGGTGATGCTCGCCGCGTTAGGTCAGCATCCGCAGGCGGTGCTCGATGAACTGGACCGCCGTTTCGGCTTGTCCGGTCACACCGAAAAAGCTGCTCGCACGGCAGAATAGCGCTCTCCCCTTTCAAGCTTGAAATCTTTTACGAGGACTGTTTCATGGGTATTTTTGACTGGAAACACTGGATCGTCATCCTGATCGTCGTGGTACTGGTTTTCGGGACCAAAAAGCTCAAGGGCCTGGGCACTGACGTCGGTGAGTCGATCAAGGGCTTTCGCAAAGCGATGCACGATGACGACAAGCCCGCCGAGCAGCCTGCACCTCAACCTCAGCAGGCCCAGCCCGCGCCTCAGGGCTCGCCGCTGAACCAGCCGCACACCATCGACGCGCAAGCGCACAAAGTCGACGAGCCGATCCGCAAAGACCAGGTTTAAGCCCATGTTCGGTATCAGCTTCTCTGAACTGCTGCTTGTCGGCCTGGTTGCCTTGCTGGTGCTGGGTCCCGAGCGCCTGCCGGGTGCCGCACGCACCGCAGGCTTATGGATCGGCCGCTTGAAGCGCAGCTTCAATGCGATCAAACAGGAAGTTGAACGTGAAATCGGTGCCGACGAAATTCGTCGGCAGCTGCACAACGAGCACATTCTTTCGCTGGAAGACGAAGCGCGCAAAATGTTCGCTCAGAATCAGCACCCCGAAACCGCTTACGAGCCGGTGAGCCCGCAGCCAGCACCGGTGCAGACCGACGCCACCGACACCGGGCACAACTCCCTCGGCCCGGCGGAACCTGCGGCACCGAAAACCGCACTGTCGCTGGAGAAAACCGCGAAGCCAGCCGATGCCGGCACGCCGGTCCCGACGCCTCCCGCCCACGATTCGTCATTGCCACCGCGAGCCCCATGAGCGCTGATATCCCGGAAAACGATCAGCAAATGCCGCTGATCTCGCACCTCACCGAGCTGCGTACACGTCTGTTGCGCTGTGTCGCGGCAGTGTTTCTGATTTTTGCCGGTCTGTTTTACTTCACGCAGAAGATCTACACCCTGGTGTCGGCCCCGCTGCGCGTCTACCTGCCTGAAGGCGCAACGATGATCGCCACCGACGTGGCCTCGCCGTTCATCACGCCGTTCAAGCTGACCATGATGGTCGCGCTGTTTCTGTCGATGCCGGTCATCCTGCATCAGATCTGGGGCTTCATCGCCCCGGGCCTGTACAAGCATGAAAAGCGTGTGGCCATTCCGTTGCTGGTCTCCAGCATCATCCTGTTTTACGCAGGCATGGCGTTCGCCTACTTTCTGGTCTTTCCGATCATCTTCCACTTCTTCGCCAGCGTGACGCCGGAAGGCGTGTCGATGATGACCGACATCGCCAGTTATCTGGACTTCGTGATGACGTTGTTCTTCGCCTTCGGCGTGGCCTTCGAGATCCCGGTGGCGGTGGTGTTGCTGGTCTGGATCGGCATTGTCGACGTCAAGTACCTGAAAAAGATTCGTCCGTACGTGATCATCGGCTGCTTCGTGGTCGGCATGATCCTGACCCCGCCGGACATCTTCTCGCAAACGCTGCTGGCTGTGCCGATGTGGCTGCTGTTCGAGCTGGGCATCCTGTGCAGCTCGATGATCAGGAAGCGCGGCGAACACCCGGACGATGAAACCGAGGACGCTGACAAGCAGGATCAGCCGCCCGCCACCACACCGTGAACCTGCTGTTACTTGAGGAGGCCGACTTTATCGCGGCCGACCGGGTGGTTCTGCGCGATCGGCGCCTCAAGCACATGCAGGAGGTGCATCGCGCAGAGGTTGGCGACAGCTTGCGCGTGGGCCGTGTCAACGGCTTGCTGGGCAGTGCCGAACTGCTGCGTCTGGAGCCTCACGAGGCCGAGTTGCGTGTTTCGCTGACTGCCGAGCCGCCGGCCAAGCTGCCGCTGACCCTGTTGCTGGCGCTGCCTCGTCCCAAAATGCTGCTCCGGGTGTTTCAGACCATTGCGACCATGGGCGTGCCGAAAGTCATTCTGCTGAACAGCTACCGGGTCGAAAAAAGCTTCTGGCAGACACCGTTTCTGGAGCCCGAAGCCATTCGCGAGCAGTTGATTCTGGGGTTGGAACAGGCGCGCGACTGTGTACTGCCCGAGATCGTGATCGAGAAACGTTTCAAGCCTTTCGTTGAAGACCGCCTGCCGCACATAGCTGCCGACACACTTGGCCTGGTCGGCCATCCTGGCGACTTCCCTGCCTGCCCGCGCGCGGTCACCCAGCCTGTCACGCTGGCGATCGGCCCCGAAGGCGGCTGGATCCCGTATGAAGTCGACCTGTTGCGCCAATCCGGTTTGCAGCCTGTGCAGCTGGGCGAGCGCATCCTGCGCGTCGAAACGGCAGTAACAGCCCTTCTGGCTCGTCTGTTCTAGACTTTTTACGCAAACTAAATCGCTTCAGTTAGTTGCTGCACTGCCGATGTAAGTGCATTCGTAAAAGAACAGACAGCTAAGGAGTGGTCATGTCTCGTGGGTTATCTCAACGTCTCGCCAACGCGAGTGTCAGCCTGAAATTGGCAGTCGGCTTTGGCCTGGTCATGCTAATGACCCTGATGATCTCGGCCACCGGCTGGTTCAGCAACCAGGCGCTTATTGATCGTGGCGACCGTGTCACAGCGATTGCAGAGATCAACGAGTTGACGCTTCAGTTGCGCATCAACCGTTCCCGTTACGAAGACCTGTTCAACGCAGAAAGCGCGGCAGAAGTCAGAACTACCCTGGATCAACTTGATGCAGCACTTGCGTACGCGAGAAGCCTGCTGCGCTCACCTGAAAACCTCCAGTCACTTGATGGTCAGATCCAGACCGCTCGTGAATACCGCCAGTCGTTCGCGGACATGTCCAAAGCCATCGATGTTCGCGAGGCCAGCCGCAGTCAGATGGGCGACAACGCCGACAAGGCGGTGGATCAGGCCAACAAGGTGGAAGCGGAGTTGCTCAAGGCAGATAACATCCTCGCCTTCAACGGCATCGTTGGCGTCAGCAAGCTGATTCAACAGGCGCGCTTCCAGGTTCGTGGTTACACCTACAGCGGCCGTCCGGACTTTGAAAAGAACGCCAACCAGGCTATCGATGAAGCCGTTACCGGGATCAACACCCTGGCCGGTGACATTTCCTCCGAATACCTGCCGTTGCTGCAACAGGCCGTGGTCGGCCTAAAAGGCTACCGCGCTGCGGTAGGCCAGTATCGGGACGCGCAAGCCGCCAGCCAGGCCGCGCTGGAGAAAATGACAGCGCTGGGCACCACCATGCTGGCCACCAGCAATGAAATGATCGCCAGGCAGAACAAAAGCCGCAACGCAGACAGCGACAAGTCAGTCCTGATGATCGCTGTAGCCACCGCGCTGGCGCTGGTGATGAGCATTCTGGCAGCCTGGATAATCACCCGTCAGATCACCACGCCCCTACAGGAAACCCTTGAAGTGGTTGAGCGCGTTGCCTCCGGCGACCTGAGTCGCAACCTGCGGGTCGATCGCAAGGATGAGCTGGGCAAGCTGCAAAGCACCATCCAGCGCATGACTGTCAGCCTGCGTGAGCTGGTTGGCGGTATCCGTGACGGCGTGACGCAGATTGCCAGTGCTGCTGAGGAATTGTCGGCAGTCACCGAGCAGACCAGTGCCGGGGTCAACAGCCAGAAGGTCGAGACCGATCAGGTGGCCACGGCCATGCATGAGATGACCGCCACGGTTCAGGAAGTGGCACGCAACGCCGAAGAAGCCTCTGAAGCTGCGGTAGCCGCCGATCAGCAGGCCCGTGACGGTGAACGCGTGGTCAAGGAGGCCATCGCGCAGATCGAACGCCTCGCCTCTGCGGTGGGCAATTCCAGCGAAGCAATGGGTGCCCTGAAACAGGAAAGCGAGAAGATCGGCAGCGTGCTGGACGTTATCAAGTCGGTCGCGCAACAGACCAACCTGCTGGCCCTGAACGCCGCCATTGAAGCAGCCCGTGCCGGTGAAGCGGGTCGCGGGTTCGCCGTAGTCGCCGACGAGGTGCGCAGCCTTGCGCAGCGCACCCAGAAGTCCACCGAAGAAATCGAAGCGCTGATTGCCAGCCTGCAAAGCGGCACTCACCAAGCCGCGACGGTCATGGACAGCAGCCGCGAGCTGAGCGCCAGCAGCGTGGAGCTGACCCGTCGGGCCGGTGGATCGCTGGAAAACATCACCAAAACCGTTTCGGCCATCCAGTCGATGAATCAGCAGATTGCCGCCGCAGCCGAACAACAGAGCGCCACCGCCGAAGAGATCAATCGCAGCATCATCAATGTGCGCGATGTTTCCGAACAGACCTCAGCGGCCAGTGAAGAAACGGCAGCCTCAAGCGTCGAGCTGGCCAGACTCGGCAATCACCTGCAGTTGCTGGTAAGCCGCTTTACCGTCTGATCAAGCGCATCAGGCCCGTGCTTTTTGCGAGCACGGGCCCGACTGTCTGCGTGGAATGTGACGTCTGTCACCCCTCGTTTCTTCTCGGAAATCTCCCACGACCTTCTCAGGTCACACAATGGATCGCCATGCCGATGCGCTCACAACGCACGTCCTGACTCACACAGGACCTGTTTTTGTTCGCTCATTGCAGGAGATTCCAATGTTCCGACTGATCAATCACGCGCTCGGCAACATGAACGTCAGATTCAAACTGTCCCTGGGTTTTGCCCTGGTGCTATTACTAACCCTGATCATCACACTCACCGGCTGGCATGGTCTTTACACCATGATCGACCGCTCCGAGTCGCTTTCGGACGTCTCACAGCTCACCAGCCTGACCAAAGACCTGCGCGCTGACAGAATCACCGACCGAGTGGAAAAGACCCCGGAGACCACAGCGCAAGTCATCAAAAAGCTCGACGAAATGAAAACCCACCTGACATCGCTGCACCGGCAGAGCACGGAGCAGGCGACCATCACCTTGCTCAACGGGCAACTGCAGGCGGTGAGCGAACTGGAGAAATCCTTCGCCGAGATTCGCAGCAATCGACAGAGCCGCAACCAGATACGCCAGCGCCTGGATCAAAGGTCAGAGCAGGCTTTGCAGGCAGTCGCGCAGGTCGAAGCCGAAGTGCTCAAGAGCGTGAGCCAGGAGCAGGACAGCAGCGAGCGCATGGAAGAATTCACCAACATTTCACAACTGAGGCAGCAGATCCAGGTCGCGCGTTATCAGGTGCAGGCCTACACCTTCACCACCAAGGATGCGGATGAAACGGCCGCCATTACCGCTATCGACGAAGCGCTCAAGGAAGTCGAGCAGATCGCTCAGACCCAGGCCGACGACCCGCTTCAAGGACTGGTACCCGCGACCGAGGCGCTGAAGGGTTATCGGGACAGCCTGAGCGAGTTCAAACAGATACAGACCAAAGCCGAGGCTGATCAGGAGTCGATGGAAAGCCTGGGTGAAAAGCTGCTTGAGTCTGTGGCCGCGCTGACCCTTCTGCAAACCGCGCAACGTGACAGCGAAGCTGCAAACTCCAGAACGATGCTGGCCAGTGTGGCGAGCCTGGCATTACTGATCGGGTTGCTGGCGGCCTGGGTCATGACCCGACAAATCACCGTTCCGCTGCAACAAACCCTGATTGCCGCAGCACGCATCGCTCAAGGCGACCTGAGCCGGGATATGTCAGTAGCGCGTCGTGACGAGATGGGTCAGTTGCAGCGCAGTATGCAGACCATGACGCTTAGCCTGCGCGAGTTGATTGGCGGCATCAGTGATGGCGTCACGCAGATCGCCAGCGCAGCCGAGCAGCTTTCAGCCGTCACTGAACAGACCTGTTCAGGGGTGAACAGCCAGAAGGACGAGACGGATCTGGTGGCCACCGCCATGAATGAAATGGCCGCGACAGTGCAGGAAGTGGCGCGCAGTGCTCAGGAGGCATCCCAGGCGGCTGTTCAGGCCGACCAACAGGCGCGCAGCGGTGATGAAGTGGTCGGACGGGCGATCACTCAGATCGAGCAACTGGCGCGCGAGATGGTCAATTCCACTCAGTCCATGAATCAGCTCAAGCAGGAAAGCGGCAAGATCGTCGGCGTTCTTGATGTAATCAAGTCGGTTTCGCAGCAGACCAACCTGCTGGCCCTGAATGCGGCGATTGAAGCAGCCCGCGCGGGCGAAGCCGGGCGTGGCTTTGCGGTGGTCGCCGATGAGGTACGCAGCCTGGCGCAACGAACCCAGAAGTCCACTGAGGAAATCGAGGAGTTGATTGCGGCGCTGCAAAGCGGCACGCAGCAGGTCGCGACCACGCTGGACAACAGCCGCACCTTGACCGACAACACGGTCGAACTGAGCCGTCGCGCGGGCAGTGCACTTGAGGACATTACCCGCACGGTTGCAACCATCCAGCACATGAACGAACAGATCGCCACCGCCAGCGAGGAACAAAGCGTGGTTGCCGAACAGATCAACCGCAACGTCATCAGCGTGCGCGACATCTCCGAACAGACTGCAGCAGCGAGCGAACAAACCGCAGCATCCAGCGTCGAACTGGCCCGATTGGGCACACACTTGCAGGGGCTGGTGGGGAAATTCAAGGTGAGTTGATGGATCTGCGATGCAAGGATTCCCAAGCTGGAGCGCTTGGCGTTATACACCCGCCCGCTTTTGATTCTGCTTAACGGGCATAGACAAGTTCGCTCCTACCCCTCGGACAGAAGTCTGCTTTGGATTCTGCCCAAGTGGTAGCGGACTTGTCCGCGAAGGGGCCGGTAACGTAACTGTGGGAGCGTCGCCCGGTCCGCTCCCACAAAAAATCTTTTCTCGGCACACGCCCAATAAAAAGCCCCTGAAGCAGTGCTTCAGGGGCTTTTTGGTTGCCGGGTGGTTTTAGACCAGGACCGGCTCCGGTGCTTTCACGACAGGTTGCAAAGGCAGCAACGGCGCATGCGGATCAGCTTCGATGGAAGCTCTCCAGGCAGCCAGCCACTCTTCATGACCTTCGCTCCAGACCCGCTCGTGCAAGCGACCCAGTGCGACCGGGTCGCTCAGCAGCATCAGACGGTGCTGGTTGTCGAGCTTCGCCGGACCGACCTTGAGAGCGTGATCAACACGCTCCATACGCACGACTTCAATCGGCTGTGCCTGACGGTGACGCGAAGTGGCCAACGCGCAAGCCAGAGCATTCTGCCGAGGATCGACAACCGCGCGAATAAAGCCTTGTTTCAGCGCATGCCAACGGTTCTCGTGGGTGTACTGATCGGTCGAGACCAGCTCTTGGGGCGGCTCGAATTCTTCAGGAATCAGGAAGAATTTCTCGTCGCGCGCCTTGAGGCCCAGGTTGGTACGGCTGGAAATCACCGACACCGGAATCGACAGCATCAACGAAACCACGATAGGCGCAAGCCACCACAGGAAGCTGGGGTTCAACCAGAACACCAGCAGTGCCCAGCATGCGCCCAGCAAGGTCTGCGGACCGTGACGCTTCACCGCTTCAAGCCACGGCGTGGAGTCATCGTCGCGTTGCGGCGAGTTCCAGGTTGCGGCCCAGCCCAGGAAGGCAGCCAGTACGAAGCGTGTATGGAACAACATGCGCACCGGTGCGAGCAGCACCGAGAAGAGCATTTCCAGCAGCATCGAAACGGTAACCTTGAACTTGCCACCGAAGCCTTTCGCGCCCTTGGCCCAAATCAGAATAACGCTGAGCAGTTTAGGCAGGAACAGCAGAACGATGGTGGTCGAGAACAACGCTACAGCGCGTTCCGGATGCCATTGTGGCCACAACGGGTACAACTGGCGCGGCTCAAGGAAGTAGGTCGGCTCCATCAGGGTGTTCACCGCCAACAGGGCCGTGGACAACACAAGGAAGAAGAACCACAACGGTGCCGACAGGTATGACATCACGCCGGTCAGAAACACCGCACGGTGAACCGGGTGCATGCCCTTGACCAGAAACAGCCTGAAGTTCATCAGGTTGCCGTGGCACCAGCGACGGTCACGCTTGAGTTCGTCGAGCAGGTTGGGCGGCAACTCTTCGTAACTGCCCGGCAGGTCGTAGGCAATCCATACGCCCCAGCCGGCACGGCGCATCAGCGCAGCTTCAACGAAGTCGTGGGACAGAATTGCACCGGCAAACGCGCCCTTGCCGGGCAACGGCGCAAGCGCACAGTGCTCGATGAACGGCTTCATGCGAATGATCGCGTTGTGACCCCAGTAGTGGGATTCACCCAGCTGCCAGAAGTGCAGACCGGCCGTGAACAGTGGACCATAGACGCGGGTAGCAAACTGCTGCATGCGTGCATACAGCGTGTCCATACCCGAAGCACGTGGCGCGGTCTGGATGATACCGGCGTCCGGCGTGGCTTCCATCAGGCGAACCAGGCTGGTCAGACACTCACCGCTCATGACGCTGTCGGCGTCGAGTACGACCATGTAGCGGTATTCACCGCCCCAGCGACGGCAGAAGTCATCGAGGTTGCCGCTTTTACGTTTTACGCGACGGCGGCGACGACGATAGAAGATGCTGCCAAAACCTTTGGTCTCGCGGCACACATCCAGCCAGGCCTGTTGCTCGGCGACGGCAATATCGGTCTCGTTGGTATCACTGAGCACGAAAAAGTCGAAGCGGTCCAGATTACCCGTGGCCGCTACCGACTCGAACGTTGCACGCAAACCCGCGAAAACACGCGGCACGTCTTCGTTGCAGATCGGCATGACCAGCGCGGTGCGTGCACCGGCTTCAATCGGCTCGTTGCCAGCACTGGCACCGGAGATGCGGTACTTGTCACGCCCGGTGAGCAATTCCAGAAAGCCCATCAGTGCGGTCCAGAAACCGGCCGACACCCAGCAGAACAGAATGCCGAACAGCAACAGAATACTGGTCTGCAAGGCATAAGGCAGGACCTGCAAAGCGGTCTGCACGAAGGTCTGACGGGTGATTTCATCCAGCGAAACCAGCGACCAGCCCTGATACGGCAAGATGCCTTTCATGTACGAGCCAGCCACAATCGTCTGACCCAGCATGAGGATCAGCAGAATGTAGCGGCGGATCGAACCGACGGTACGCCAGCGAGACTTCGGCAGATCCCGAGGCAGATCGCTGTGATCCGGCTTGGGCGGGTTGCTCTTGCCGGTCAGGCGGCGCCAGCCACGCACCAGAATGTTGGTGCGCCACGGCTCGGGCACAACCTTGGTCCGGCGAATCGGCGGTGTAGCCTTCAGGCACAGACGCCCGCTGGCATCGACGCCGAGCATCTCGGCGTCTTCCAGATCGTCTGCGGACAGCGTCAGACGACGGCCTACCGAAGCCTGAGCGGCCTCGGCAGGATCGGTGACCGGCTGCGCCGAAAGGCGTTCATGCAACTCGGCGAAGGTTGTGCAGCTGGCAAGTTCTGCCCGCTGCTCGTCGCTCATCGGCAAATGCGCCAGGTACTCGTTCAGAGACACTGGCACCCATTGAGAATTACTCATCGCTCGGCAACTGATAGCTCCAGGTCTCGGTCATGACTTGCAACGTCTTGGCCGGTTCCGGATGGGTGGGTGCTGCCTCGGTAGCAGGCTGCTGAATATCTTTACCGTCCTTGCCCTTGGCTACGTCATCAGCCTTGGCTGCATCAGCCTTGGCAACGTCACCTTTGGCAGCGTCGGCCTTGGATGCATCAGCTTTGCCAGCTTCCGGCTTGGCGGCTTCAGGCTTCGGCGCGTCGGCTTTGGCAATTTCTACCTGGTCGTTGGCGGACTCTTTGGCAACGGCAGGCTTGGCAGCTTCCTTGGCAGCAGCTTCCTTGGCAGCAGCTTTCTTCTCGTCAGCTTTATCAGCGACGAGCAACGCAGGTTCCTTGCCCGGCTCGGCAGGGATTTCACGCAGCAGATAAGCGCGCATCTCGGTCGCCTTGCCGGCATCCTTGACCTTCACACGAAGGGTCAGGCGGTAGCCTTTGGTGACCGGGTTGTAACGCAGGTTGTTTTCCACCAGCTCGACGTTGTCGTCGGTAGTGACCTGGCTACGAATGGTCTTGTCTTCCGGCAATGCCGCCAGTACCGGACCAACGAAGTCGACCAGAAATGCAAGGCTGCCGTCCGGCTGACGAATCAGGTTGGACTGACGCACGTCACCGATGGAGCGTTGGGTCTGTTTGACCCAGCCCAGATCAGGCGAGTGAATCGAGTTTTCCTGCATGGTCCAGTGCAGACGGTAATCGAACGCCATTTCCTCGCCCGGCGCCTTGAGGGTCTCAGGCTTCCAGAACGCGACGATGTTGTCGTTGGTCTCGTCGGCAGTCGGGATTTCGACCAGCTCGACGGTGCCCTTGCCCCAATCACCTTTTGGCTCGATCCAGGCGCTAGGGCGCTTGTCGTAGCGATCATCGAGGTCTTCGTACTGGCTGAAATCACGACCACGTTGCAGCAAACCGAAACCACGCGGGTTTTCGACCGAGAAGCTGCTGATGGACAGATGTTTAGGGTTGTTCAGCGGACGCCACAACCACTCGCCATTGGCTGCCTGAATCGACAGACCGCTGGAGTCGTGCAGCTCGCGACGGTAGTTAGGCACACGCGAAGGCTGGTTGGCGCCGAACAGGAACATGCTGGTCAGCGGCGCAACACCGAGCTTGTTGACCTTGTCACGCAGGAACATGCGCGATTTGACGTCAACCAGCGTGTTGGTGCCAGGACGCAGGGTTAACTGGTAGGCACCCGTGGCGCGTGGCGAATCGAGCAGTGCGAAAATCACCAGATGGTTGTCATCCGGGCCTGGCTTCTCGATCCAGAATTCCTTGAAGCGCGGGAACTCTTCACCGGACGGCGATGCCGTGTCGATGGCCATGCCGCGTGCGGACAGGCCATAAACCTGACCCTTGCCGATGACGCGGAAGTAGCTCGCGCCCAGCATGGTCATGATTTCGTCCTGCTTGTCATCCTTGTTGATCGGATACAGAACGCGAAAACCGGCATAACCCAGTTTCTCGGAGGTTTTCGGATCGATGTTCAGGCCGCCGAAGTCAAACCGACTGGCGTCATACTTGATCTCGTCAACGCTGGTCGCGGTCACTTCGTTGATCTTGACCGGCGTATCGAAGTGCATGCCCTGGTGGTAGAAAGACACTTTGAACGGGGTCTTGTCGCCCGCCCATTCGGCCTTGTCATCACGGAAGCGGATCTTCTGATAGTCGGCGAACTTCATGTCGCGCAGTTCGTTCGGCAGATTGCTCCGCGGAGCCTCGAACTTCTGCCCGGCCATTTCTTTGGCCTTTGCCGCTACATCATCAAGGCTGAACGCCCACAGCTGGCCTGCACTGAACAGGCACACAAGGGCCGAGCTTGCCAGAAGTGCACTACGCAACCGCTTGACGGGTGTCTTTGGAGCATCACAGGGACTAACAATCACGAGCAACCCTCGCCGAAAAACAGATGAATAAACCAACGGCCAGCTATCAATGCCGGGTTGGCGAGCATTGTTCCGACTCCGAATGGGCTTAATGATTCCCCAATCCGATGTCAGAACCGCTTTTGTCATACCAATTGGACCAACAGTGCCGATCCCCGTAGCGCGCGATTATCCAGCAGCGCGCGCTACAACGCATCAGGTATGACAAAGAATTTATTTCCTGAACGAACGATGAATTCGCCAAGCGTAACGGTGAAATCGTAGCTTACGTCTCAAACAAAAATGTCACAGGGCCATCATTTATCAGGTGCACCTGCATATCCGCACCAAATTGGCCCGCTGCCACGACCGGGTGCGCGATTCTGGCCTGACTCAATAGGTAGTCAAACAACTCGGCACCCAGCGCTGGAGCAGCGGCTTTCGAGAACCCTGCGCGCAACCCGCTTTTGGTATCGGCAGCCAGCGTGAACTGCGAAACCAGCAGCAATCCGCCGCTGACTTCGCGCAATGACAGGTTCATCTTGCCGTCGGCGTCGCTGAACACACGATAATTGAGCAGTTTGTGCAGCAACTTATCGGCACTGGCGCGAGTGTCTTGAGGCTCTATCCCGACCAGCACCAATATACCTTGATCGATAGCACCAACGACCTCGGTACCCACCTCGACGCGTGCGCTGCGCACGCGCTGCAACAAACCTTTCATAGAGACCTTTCCAGACTTCAGACCCGTTTCAAAAACCGCCGTCAGGCTTCTTCGGGCGGCAGATCGAGCAGGTTCTGCGCAATCTGCGCAGCGGCACGTACCAGCGCATCGGCGATACCGGTTTCGGCGGCCGAATGCCCTGCGTCGCGAATGATCTGCAGCTCGCTGTCGGGCCAGTTCTGATGCAGCTCCCAGGCATTGTCCAGCGGGCAGATGACATCGTAACGACCGTGCACAATGATTGCCGGCAGGTGAGCGATCTTCGGCATGTCGCGAATCAGCTGGTTCTCTTCCAGAAACGCCTTGTTCATGAAGTAGTGGCATTCGATACGCGCGATGGACAGGGCACGGTGCGGATCGGTAAAGCGGTCGACCACCTGAGGATTGGGACGCAAGGTTGCGCAGCGGCCTTCCCACGTCGACCAGGCCTTGGCGGCATGCATCTGGGCAATCTGGTCTGCGCCGGTGAGACGCTTGTGAAAGGCAGCGAGAATATTGTTGCGCTCATCCAACGGGATAGGGGCGACGTAGTCCTGCCAGTAATCGGGGAACAGGCGGCTGGCACCCGCTTGATAGAACCAGTCGATTTCTTGCTGACGGGCCAGAAACACGCCACGCAGAATCAGCGCATGCACGCGGTCGGGGTGGGTCTGAGCGTAAGCCAGCGCGAGGGTCGAACCCCACGAGCCGCCGAACAGTACCCATTTGTCGATGCCCAAGTGCTCGCGAATGACCTCAAGGTCTTCCACCAGCTTCCAGGTGGTATTGTTTTCGAGGCTGGCATGAGGTGTGGAGCGGCCACAGCCACGCTGATCGAAGGTAACAATTCGGTACAGGTTGGGATCGAAATAGCAGCGGCTGTGCGCATCGCATCCAGAACCCGGGCCACCGTGAATGAACACCACAGGCAAACCTTCAGGCGAACCGCTTTCATCGACGTAGAGCACATGCGGTTGTTCCACGGCCAGATCGTGCCGGGCGTAGGGTTTGATCTGCGGGTACAAAGTCTGCATAAGTGCTCCATAAGTCCAGTTCAGAGGCTTCTATTGTTCTGCCACGGGGCATCATAAACCCGAAACGAAGAATGAGCATGCTGCACGTCATTGATCGGGGTGGAACGATCGATGCAAGCGTTTTGCCAATTTGAAAAGTTCGCGAACCAGAGCCGTCGCGCTGGGTCGAAGCGTGAGTCGTAAACCGAATTATTTCTCTATTTTCAGGAAATAACTGACGACACGCCTACAGTCTAACAGTCTAAGAATCCCGTTTTTCATTCGTCAGACTACTTGAGGTTGTATCGATGTCTCAGGAACCACTTGTTCGTGACGCTGATGTGGCAGCTTTTCGCGCCGCCGTGCTCGCCAAACTCACCTATTCGGTGGGCAAGGACCCCGACCATGCGTTTGAGCATGACTGGTTTGAAGCCGTTGCTCTGGCCGCTCGTGACCACATGGTCGAACACTGGATGGACCACACGCGACAGATTTATCGCAAGGTCCAGAAGCGCGTTTATTACCTGTCGCTGGAATTTCTGATCGGCAGGCTGCTGTACGACAGCCTGAGCAACCTCGGCCTGCTGGAAGTCGCTCGCGAAGCGTTGACCGAGCTGGGCGTGGACATCGAGCGTATCCGCTTGCTCGAACCCGACGCTGCGTTGGGTAACGGCGGCCTGGGCCGCCTGGCCGCGTGCTTTATGGAAAGCATGTCGACCCTGGGCATTGCTGGCCACGGTTACGGCATTCGTTACGAGCATGGGCTGTTTCGTCAGGGCATCGTCGATGGCTGGCAGCAGGAACAGACCGAGAACTGGCTGGACTTCGGCAACCCGTGGGAATTCGAGCGCCCTGAGGTCGTGTACTCCATCGGCTTCAGCGGCAGCGTCGACACCGTTGTTACCGAAGCGGGCGAGTCGCGTCAGGTATGGCGTCCGGGCGAAACCGTGCGGGCCATCGCCTATGACACCCCCGTGGTGGGCTGGCGCGGCAAAAGCGTCAACACCCTGCGCCTGTGGCGTGCCCGTGCAGTAGAAGATCTGCATCTGGAGCGCTTCAACGCCGGCGACCACTTTGGTGCGGTGGCCGAAGTGGTGCGCGCAGAAAGCATCTCGCGCGTGCTGTATCCGAACGATGCAACCGAAGCGGGCCAGGAACTGCGCCTGCGTCAAGAGTACTTCTTCGTATCGGCATCGCTGCAGGACTTGCTGCGTCGCCACCTGAACCAGCACGCGACGCTGACCGACCTGGCCGATCACGCTGCGATCCAGATGAACGACACGCACCCCTCGATTGCAGTGGCCGAACTGATGCGTCAGTTGATCGACAACCACAACATTGCGTGGGACACCGCCTGGAAAATCACCGTCGGCACCCTCGGTTACACCAACCACACGTTGCTGCCCGAAGCGCTGGAAACCTGGTCGGTCGGCCTGATGGAGCGCATGCTGCCGCGCCACATGCAGATCATCTACCTGATCAACGCGCAACACATCGACACGCTGCGTGCCAAAGGCGTCGACGACGTCAACGTGCTGCGCGCGGTGTCGCTGATCGAAGAAGACAACGGTCGTCGTGTGCGCATGGGCAACCTCGCCTTCCTCGGTTCGCACAGCGTCAACGGCGTTTCGGCGCTGCATACTCAGTTGATGCGCAAGACCGTATTCGCAGAGCTGCACAAGATCTACCCGGACCGGATCAACAACAAGACCAACGGCATCACCTTCCGCCGCTGGCTGTTCCAGGCCAACCCGAAACTGACCGAAATGCTCGTCGAATCGCTGGGCGAGGATGTTCTGGACAACGCCGAGACCCGACTCAAGGAGCTTGAGCCGTTCGCCGAGAAGTCATCGTTTCGCAAGCAGATGGCCGATCAGCGCCTGCACAGCAAGCGTGCCCTGGCCGCGATCATTCATGAGCGTCTGGGCATTGCGGTCAACCCTGCGGCGATGTTCGACGTGCAGGTCAAACGGATTCACGAATACAAGCGTCAGTTGCTGAACCTGTTCCACACCGTCGCCCTGTATCAGGCCATTCGTGCCGAACCAGGTACGGACTGGGTGCCGCGAGTGAAAATCTTCGCCGGCAAGGCAGCCGCCAGCTATCACTCGGCCAAGCTGATCATCAAGCTGACCAACGACATCGCCCGGACCGTGAACAACGACCCTACGGTTCGTGGTTTGCTGAAAGTGGTGTTCATGCCCAACTACAACGTCAGCCTGGCCGAGAGCATCATTCCGGCAGCCGACCTGTCCGAGCAGATCTCCACTGCGGGCCTGGAAGCGTCGGGCACCAGCAACATGAAATTCGGCCTTAACGGCGCACTGACCATCGGCACACTGGACGGTGCCAACGTGGAGATGAGCGAGCAGGTCGGGCTGGAGCACATGTTCATCTTCGGCATGACCTCGCAACAGGTCGAAGCCCGCAAACAGGCAGGCGAATTCAGCGCGCATGCTGATGTAGAGGCATCGGGACGTTTGAACGATGTACTGCAAGCGATTCGTGGCGGGGTGTTCTCACCGGATGATCCGAACCGTTACGTGGGCCTGATCGATCAGTTGCTGGCGTATGACCGTTTCCTTGTCTGTGCCGACTTCGACTCGTACTGGGCGGCCCAGGCCAAGGTCGAGGAACGCTGGCACGACTCCAAGGAATGGTGGCGCTCGGCGGTGCTCAACACCGCACGCATGGGCTGGTTCTCCTCGGACCGGACCATTCGCGAATACGCCGGCGACATCTGGAAGGCGCTGGACTGACCAAGCGCTGCTCGCCCACTCACATGGTTATCGTTACCACGCCCTGCGTGGTAACGACGTTCTGGACGCTCCGCGTCCGATCTTGAATGCGCTGGAGCGTGAGAACGATAGATGCCTGGTTTGAAGCATGCGTAACGAGGGTCTGTTCCGCATAAAACATTACAAACGATGTCCGTCCGCCCCTATATACTGCGCCCGATAAACCTTCACACACCGAAAAGGATGTCGTCGCGTGCTTTGGATTTGTCTGGTAGTGGGCGGTGCATTACTGGGCTATTTGCTCAGCTATGACGAGTGGACGGGGTTTCTGATCGGCGCGCTGATGGGCTGGGCTGTCTGGGCAGGCATTCGTGTACGTGTGCTTGGCAGGCGATCCGAGGCTCAACTGCAACAGATACTCGCAACCGGCAAAAACATCGAGACCCTCCAGCAACGCCTTGGCGCACTTGAACGCCAGCCTGCACCCGCCTTCGTACCGCCTGCACAGGACGCCGCTCCGCTGCCGGTGGATGCTGTCATTCTGCAAGCGCCGACTGCCGGCCCCGAACTGATCTGGGACCTGCCGGACGAACCACAAACGCAACCAACGCAACCTCCCGAACCTGCCGCCGCACTCCCCCAGCCATCACCACCGGCAACACCCAACCTGCTGGACCGCGCCATCGAGCGCGCAAAGAACTGGCTGCTGGGCGGCAATACAGTGTTGCGCGTCGGCGTGGTCGTGCTGTTTCTCGGCCTGGCGTTTCTGCTGCGTTATGCCACCGAAGGCGTGGTTGTGCCTGTTGAAGCACGCTACGCCGGTGTTGCAGCCAGTGCGCTGGCCTTGTTGGCGCTGGGCTGGTGGCTAAGGTTGCGCAACGGGCCTTACGCGCTGATGCTGCAAGGCGCTGGCGTCGGCGTGTTGTACCTGACTGTATTCGCAGCGATGAAGCTGCACGCATTGCTGGACCCGACGCTGGGCTTTGCGCTGCTGGTCGCCGTCACGGTGTTCTCGGCCATTCTGGCGCTGAACCAGAATTCGCTGGCGCTGGCCTGCGCGGGCGCACTCGGCGGGTTTGCGGCACCGATTCTGGCCTCGACCGGTCAAGGCAGCCACGTTTCGCTGTTCAGTTATTTCGCCCTGCTCAATGCGGGCATCATCGCCATCGCCTGGTTCAAGGCCTGGCGCGTCCTCAACCTGATCGGCTTTTTCGGCACCTTCGGCATCGGCTTCGCCTGGGGCATCAGGGCTTACACCCCCGAACTGTTCTGGAGCACCGAACCCTTCCTGATTCTGTTCTTCCTGATGTATCTGGCTATCGGTCTGCTGTTCGCCCGCCAAAAGCTGCTGGAACTCACTGACGCGCCACCGGATGCCAGTCGCGAAACCCTGCTGCGCTGGCCTGCACGCCAAGGTGATTACGTCGACGGCACACTGCTGTTTGGCACGCCAATCGTCGGGTTCGGCCTGCAATACGCACTGGTCGAACACCTTGAGTTCGGTGCCGCGTTCAGCGCGCTCACGCTGGGCCTGATCTACATGGGGGTGGCACGCTGGCTGGCGGCACGTGCAACCGGCCGAACCGTTTTGTTGATGGAAACCTGCCTGGCGCTGGGCGTGGTGTTTGCCACATTGGCAATACCGCTGGGCCTTGGTTCGCAGTGGACGACCAGTGCCTGGGCCGTGGAAGGCGCAGCGGTTTTCTGGCTGGGCCTGCGCCAGCACCGTAGGCTGGCACAGGTTTTCGGCCTGGTGTTGCAACTGGCCGCCAGCGCGATTCTGATCAGCGGCGGCACCGACAGCGCGCGGCAAGCCTTTGCCAATGATTACTGGACGCCGATGATCCTGGCCATCGCCGCCATGGTCAGCGCCTGGTGCGTGTTCCGCCTCAATTCGCTGACCCTCATCGACCAGCGCACCGCTCGAACACTGCTGGTCATCTGGGGGGCGTTCTGGTGGCTGGTTTCGCTGGCCAGCGCGGCCGTCCTGCACGCGCCAGCGCCGTATCTGGCCTCCACGGCCCTAATCGCCATGGCAATCAGCGTGGCGCTCTGGGCCGCATTCGCCCTCCGTTTGCGCTGGACGGATCTCGCCGCGCTGTGCAGCGCACTAACGCCTGTGTGCGCTGCATTGCTGATGATCTCGGTGTACCTGCGCAATAATCCGGCAGGCAACCTGGGCTGGCTGGCCTGGCTGGCGGTGTTCGCGGTGCATCTGCTAAGTCTGCGCTACCTGGCGGGCCTGCAATCCGTCCTTGCCCAACGTATCGCTCACACAGTGGGCTGCCTGCTGATCATAAGCGTGCTGGCACTGGAGTTGCGTTTCGGTCTGTTGCAATTGTCCGAGTATTACAACGCCTGGCGCTGGCTGGGTTGGGCTATCCTGCCGAGCCTGTTCCTGCTGGCGATGAGTTCGACACGTCAATGGCCGTGGCCCGTGAAAGCCTGCCCCGAGGCTTATCACGCAGGAGCTGCCGCGCCACTGGCGGCCCTGATGCTGGTGTGGTTCTGGCTGGCGAATATCTTCAGCGACGGCGCCGCCGATCCGCTGCCTTACCTACCGCTGTTCAACCCGCTGGAAATCGGCCTGCTGCTCGCGCTGACCGGCGTGTGCCTGTGGATGCGCACCTACCTGACGCACAAACGCAATCACACCCTGCTGCTGGCCGGCGCTTCGCTGTTCGCACTGATCACGGCGATGGTCATGCGCACCGCCCATCACTGGGCCGATGTGCCGTGGGAAACCGAGGCACTGCTGGCGTCGATGCGCGTTCAGGCGGGCTTGTCGATTGTCTGGACGCTGATGGCGCTGGCGTTGATGATCGGCGGCCACATGCGCGCCAATCGCGAAATCTGGCTCGGCGGCGCAGCATTGATCGGGGTGGTGGTGATCAAACTGTTTTTTGTCGAGCTGAGCAATCGCGGCGGCATGGAGCGTATCGTCTCGTTCATCGGTGTTGGCATTTTGCTACTGGTGGTGGGATATTTCGCACCATTACCGCCGAAACATGCTGTCAAAGATCTCGGCGAAACACCCGGCCCTGGCCCGACTGCAGCGCCTGAAACGCCATGAGGAACTGTTCTTGAGTCATCCCGCCATGAAAATCGCCGTGCTTGGCCTGGCCTTGTGCACGGTGATGACCGCCGCCGCTCAGGACAAGCCGGCGGATTTCGCGAGTCAGACCCCGCTGAGCCTCAGCGGCGAAGGGCCGTGGTATCGCATCGAGTTACCGCTTGCCGTCCAGTTGAATGCCCGTCAGACCGACCTGGGTGACGTGCGTGTGTTCAACGCCGAGGGGCAGCCGCAGGCTTATGCAATAACCCCTCGACAGCCCGCCCGCGAGCAGGAGCCCGCGCCGATCGAGGTCAAATGGTTCGCGCTGTATAGCACGCAGGAAGCAGGCGACACCGCGCCGGTCATCCGCATCGAGCGCTCCAGCAACGGCAGCGTGATCGAGGTCCAGCCGCAAAGCGACATCGAAGCAGGCGAAGAGGTGCTGCGTGGCTGGCTGCTGGATACCAGCGCCGTCAAGGCACCGCTGGAACAACTGGTGATCGACTGGAGCACCGAGCGCGAAGGCTTTCAGAATTTCAGCATCGAGGCCAGCGACGACTTGCAACACTGGCGCGACTGGGGTGAGGGGCAGGTGGCACGCCTGTCGTTTGCAGACGAAGTGGTCGAGCAGCGTGAAGTCGGCCTGCCGGGTCAGAGTGCCCGTTATCTGCGCCTGCTGTGGCGCGCCCCGCACAGCGCCCCGCTGTTGGTTTCCGCGCACGTGCTGAGCGCCGCAAGCGACAACCCGACGCCGCCGCTGACCTGGTCGCCGCCGGTCAAAGGCAGCGTCGAAAGCCCCAACGAATATGTCTGGCAATTGCCGGCAGGCCTGCCGGTAGGGCGCGTCAGGGTCGATATCGCGCAACCCAACAGCCTCGCCCCGGCAACACTTTACGGCCGTATCGACGCCAGACAGCCCTGGCAGCCGATCAGCAGTGGCCTGCTGTATCGGCTGTCGCAGAACAACAGCGATGTCTTGCAGGACCAACTGCAATTGTCCGGACGCATCGTTCAGCAGCTCAAGCTGGTGGTCGATGACCGCGGCGGCGGGCTGGGCAATGAGGCACCGCAATTGAGCGTGGCCGTACCGGCGACGGAAGTGGTGTTTCTGGCACGCGGCAACGGGCCATTCACGCTGGCGGTCGGTAACGCTGCAGCCAAAGCGGCGAACCTGTCGCTGGCGACCTTGATTCCCGACCTGAGCCCGGCGAAGCTGGCCTCTATCGGCACCGCGAAACCTGCCACGGCAAGCGTCGCCAACATGACCGCCGCGCCGTTGGTGGCCACGCAGAGCACTGACTTCAAACGCCTGGGGCTGTGGGCGGTGCTGTTGCTCGGCGTGCTGTTTCTGGGCTGGATGGCGTTCAGCACCTTGCGCGCGTCGAAACGCTGAAACATACGGCCTGTCGGGCTCGGTTAGCCCGGCATCTGAACTGAAACAGGCATAAGCCAGTCTGATAGCAGTATTACGTCGCCACTCGCGTTAAACTGCGCGGGTTTTCATATCCCTATTTTCGGAGCTATCCATGTCCCGCGTCACACTAAGTCGTTACTTGATCGAGCAGACCCGCAGCAACAACACCCCTGCCGATCTGCGCTTCCTGATCGAAGTGGTGGCGCGCGCTTGCAAGGAAATCAGCCACGCCGTCTCCAAAGGCGCGCTGGGCGGCGTACTGGGCAGCATGGGCACTGAAAACGTTCAGGGCGAAGTGCAGAAAAAACTCGACGTGATCTCCAACGAAATTCTGCTCGAAGCCAACGAATGGGGCGGTCACCTGGCCGGTATGGCGTCCGAAGAAATGGACAACGCCTACCAGATCCCGGGCAAATACCCGAAGGGCGCGTACCTGCTGGTGTTCGACCCACTCGACGGCTCGTCGAACATCGACATCAACGCACCGGTCGGCACCATCTTCTCGGTACTGCGTTGCCCGAACGAGTACCTGAGCCAGAACGAAGCCCTGAACGAAAAAGCTTTCCTGCAGCCAGGCACTGAACAGGTCGCGGCCGGTTATGCCATCTACGGCCCGCAGACCATGCTGGTACTGACGCTGGGTGACGGTGTGAAAGGCTTTACGCTGGACCGTGAAATGGGCAGCTTCGTACTGACTCATGAAGACATCACCATTCCTGAGACCACTCAGGAATTCGCCGTCAACATGTCCAACCAGCGCCACTGGGAAGCCCCGGTACAGCGCTACGTCAGCGAGTTGCTGGCCGGTGAAGACGGTCCGCTGAAAAAGAACTACAACATGCGCTGGGTTGCCGCGATGGTTGCCGACGTGCATCGCATCCTGACCCGTGGCGGCCTGTTCATGTACCCACGCGACAGCCGCGAGCCGTCCAAGCCGGGCAAACTGCGCCTGATGTACGAAGCCAACCCGATGTCCTTCCTGGTTGAACAGGCTGGTGGCGCGTCCACCGATGGCCATCAGCGCATCCTCGACATCCAGCCCGAAGGCCTGCACCAGCGCGTAGCGGTGTACCTGGGCTCGAAAGAAGAAGTCGAGCGCGCAACCGCGTATCACAAAGAGTAAGACCGCTTCTGATGCTCCTGTGGCGGTTCAGCCTGGCTGAACCGCCATCAAGCGGGCAAATGCTCAGGCAAATGAGCATCGGGGGATGCAGCCAGCACGGGGCTGCCAGTCACCCCTCTGATCCATGCCACAAATCCTTGCGCCCTGCGGGAACCAGATCCCGTTTTTCTCTTCTAAGCTTGCGGTACTGCGCCAGCGCCAGACTGCATCCGCCTGCACTGCGACGCGACCCCCTTCCGTTCAGGAGCTACATCCATGTCCTTGCGCACTGTCGCGTTACTCTCGTTCTGCGTCTTTCTGGCTGCCTGCAGCAAGATCACTCAGGAAAACTACTCGAAAATTTCCGCTGGCATGCCTAAGGCACAGGTCGAATCCCTGCTCGGCAGCCCGACGGAATGTTCCGGCGCGCTGGGCATGTCCAGTTGCACATGGGGCGATCAGAACACCTTTATCAGCGTGCAGTACGCAGCGGATAAAGTGGTGCTGTTCTCGGGTCAGGGTCTGAAATAAAACATGATCAAGGTACTGGTACGTTTCGGAATTTTTGTCATGGCCAGCTTCCTGGCCATCGGTTTTGCCCACTCGGCTGACAACCTTGAGCCAAGGACTGTCGACGGCGTTGACCTCAAGCAGTATCAGGGCACCTGGTACGAGATCGCGCGCCTGCCAATGTTCTTCCAGCGCAAATGCGCCCAGTCCGAAGCGCTGTACACGCTCAAGGACGACGGCAACATCGCGGTGACCAACCGCTGCCGCACGATTGAAGGCAAGTGGGAAGAAGCAACGGGCACGGCCTCGCCGCAGGTCCCGGGCAAGACCGACAAGCTGTGGGTTGTATTCGATAACTGGTTCTCGCGCCTGCTGCCAGGCGTTGCCAAGGGTGACTACTGGATTCTGGACGTCAGCGAAGGCTACAGAACCGCCGTGGTCGGCAACCCGGACCGCAAGTACCTGTGGCTGCTGTCACGCACGCCAACGGTGTCTGCATCGGTCAGGGAAAACATGCTCGGCAAGGCCCGCCAGCAAGGCTACGACACCTCGCGCCTGATCTGGCGTGAGGATGACTCGAAGATCGGCAAGGCTGAAAAGTAAACAAACACTACACAGTTGATTATCGTGCGACGCTCTGCGTCGAATGCCGTTCTGGACGCTCTGCGTCCGATCCTGGATCAGCGGCGCGGCGCAGATTTGTGACGCGGAGCGTCACGCAAGGCATCCCGACGCTGGAGCGTGCGCAACGATAATCTCAACTATCGTGCGACGCTCTGCGTCGCATGCCGTTCTGGACGCTCCGCGTCCTCTCTCGCATCAGCCCAGCAACTCCCTCAACACCTGCGCGAACTCACGGCTGCTTTGCTCTTCGCCGGCATGTCGCCCTTCGCGTATCACCCAGCGTCCATTCACCGCCACGTCGCGAATCTGCCGGTCGCTGCCCGCGAACAACCAGCGGTTGAGAATTGCGTCTCCCGAGGCGGTGGCGATGTATGGGTCGTTGCCATCCAGCACCAGCCAGTCGGCGCGTTGCCCTGCTTGCAGTGCACCAACCTGCTGACCCAGCGCCTGCGTGCCGCCTGCCAGTGCGGCGTCGTAGAGCGTGCGGCCAACCATCGGCTGGTCACTGCGATACAGCCGGTTACGGCGTTGATCGCGTAGACGCTGGCCGTATTCCAGCCAGCGCAGCTCCTCGACCACACTGAGCGAGACGTGACTGTCCGAACCAATCCCCCAACGACCGCCCTGCGCGACGTAGTCCACCGCCGGAAAGATCCCGTCGCCAAGGTTCGCCTCGGTGGTCAGACACAATCCAGCCACCGCACCACTTTGCGCCATCAGTTGCACTTCATGCGCGTCGGCGTGGGTCGCATGGACCAGGCACCAGCGGTTATCCACAGGGGTGTTTTCATACAGCCATTGCAGCGGACGTCGCCCGCTCCAGCTCAGGCAGTCATCGACCTCCTTCTGCTGCTCGGCGATATGAATATGCACCGGGCATTGCGGGTCGCTGGCCGCCAGCACTTCACTGATCTGCTGTGGGGTTACCGCACGCAGCGAATGGAAGCACAGCCCCAACTGCTGCGCTGGCTGAGCCGCCAGCACCGGTCGCAGGCGTGCCTGTAAGTCCAGATAGCTGTCGCTACTGTGGATAAACCGGCGCTGGCCTTCGTTCGGCACCTGCCCGCCAAACCCCGAATGGCTGTAAAGCACCGGCAGCAACGTCAGGCCGATGCCGACCGAACTCGCCGCCTGGCTGATCTGCACCGCCAGTTCGGCAGGATCTGCGTAGGGTTTGCCGTCCAGGTCCTGATGCACGTAATGAAATTCGGCGACCGAGGTATAGCCGCCCTTAAGCATCTCGATGTACAGCTGTCGGGCAATGACGCCCAGTTGCTGCGGGCTGATGCGCCCGACCAGCCGGTACATGAGGTCGCGCCACGTCCAGAAACTGTCGTTGGGGTTGCCCGCCACCTCGGCCAGCCCGGCCATCGCCCGCTGAAACGCGTGGGAATGCAGGTTCGGCATGCCAGGCAGCAAAGGCCCGCTGACAATGTCGGCACCCTGCCGGTCCGCATTGGCCTCGACGCGGGTCAATACACCTTCCTGGCTGACCTCCAGACGCACATTGCTGGCCCAGCCGTCGGGAAGTAGCGCACGCTCGGCAAAGAAGGCTGACATTGACTTCACACCCCATCACTGTAATTTGTATATACATATACAGACGTTTACGGAGCCGGTAAACCTTCGGCACGCTTGCCGAGCAGCAGGTTAATGGTTAGCGTGGCGCTCTCCGGCGTCTGAATCATCGTCAAAACGTCATTTTGAAAACAAGGACTCACTCGTGCCGACTCCGCCCGCCGCTTCTTCCCTGGCAGCCCAGATGGGCGAAAGTCCCGCACCCTTGTACGCCCGCGTCAAACACATGATCGCCTTGCAGATTCAGAACGGCACCTGGCCGCCGCACCATCGCGTGCCGTCGGAAAGCGAGCTGGTGACGCAGTTGGGCTTCAGCCGCATGACCATCAACCGTGCCCTGCGCGAGCTGACGGTCGAGGGTTTGCTGGTGCGCATGCAGGGCGTCGGTACCTTTGTGGCCGAACCCAAAAGCCAGTCGGCGCTGTTTGAAGTGCACAACATTGCCGACGAGATCGCTGCGCGCGGCCATCGCCACACCTGCAAAGTGATGGTGCTCAAAGAAGAAGCCGCAGGCTCGGAACGCGCACTGGCACTGGACATGCGCGAAGGCCAGCGGGTCTTTCATTCGCTGATCGTGCATTTCGAGAACGACATCCCGGTGCAGATCGAAGACCGCTTCGTGAACGCTCAGGTCGCGCCGGACTATCTCAAGCAAGACTTCACCCTGCAAACGCCTTACGCTTATCTCTCCCAGGTCGCGCCGCTCACCGAAGGCGAGCATGTGGTCGAGGCGATCCTCGCCGAAGCCGATGAGTGCAAACTGTTGCAGATCGATGCCGGAGAGCCCTGTCTGCTGATTCGCCGCCGTACCTGGTCGGGTCGCCAGCCCGTCACCGCTGCGCGCCTGATTCACCCCGGCTCCCGCCATCGCCTGGAAGGACGCTTTACCAAATGACCAAGACCCGCCTGCTGCGCGCCGCCGACTACCCACGCATGCCATGGAAAAACGGCGGCGGCAGCACCGAAGAAATCGCACGCGACGCAGGCCAGGACCTCGACGGCTTTGGCTGGCGACTGTCGATTGCCGACATCGACACCTCAGGCGGCTTCTCGGTATTCGCCGGTTATCAACGCATCATTACCGTATTGCAGGGCGCCGGCATGACCCTGGAGGTGGACGGCGTGGCCAGTCGCCCGCTGCTGCCTTCAGATCCGTTTGCCTTCAGTGGTGACAGCGCAGTCAGCTGCACCCTGCTGGACGGTCCGATTCGCGACTTCAATCTGATCTATGCTGCACACCGTTACACAGCGCGCCTGCACTGGATCGACGTTCGTCATCCCCAGCGTCTGTTCAGTTCGGCCAGCACCTTCGTCCTGTTCAGCATGGCCGAACAGGTGGCGATCAGCGTCGACGGCCAGCCTTGGGAAATTCTCGGCAAACACGACTGCGCGCTGGTGGATAATCCCGGCGGTTTGCTGGAAATCGAACTGCAATCACCACGCGTCAGCCGTTGCTGCCTCATCGAGCTCAGTGCCACGGGCCAGTCACCGCTTTCTGGCACCTCACAATAAAAACAGCTGTGTTTTCAAGGAAGACCATGACTCAAGTCCCAAACCGGGAAACGCCCCGTGGCGTTGCCATTCTTACCCGTTTTCTCGCCTCCGAATCAGCGGGCGGCATCGTGCTGATGGCCGCAGCGCTGGCCGCACTGATCGTCGCCAACTCGCCCTTGTCCGCGGGCTACTTCTCGACGCTGCACAGCGTCTGGCTGGGGCTGTCGGTCGAGTTGTGGATCAACGACGGGCTGATGGCGATCTTCTTTCTGATGGTCGGTTTGGAGATCAAGCGCGAAGTGCTGGCCGGTGGCCTGGCAACCTGGGGGCAACGCGCCCTGCCCGGCTTTGCAGCCCTTGGCGGCATGCTGGTGCCCGCGCTGATCTACATCGCGATCAACTGGGGCAACCCGCAGACCCTGAGCGGCTGGGCGATCCCGGCGGCCACCGACATCGCCTTCGCCCTCGGCGTGCTGTCGCTGCTGGGCAATCGCGTGCCGACCTCGCTAAAAGTCTTCCTCGCCGCGCTGGCGATTCTCGATGACCTGGGGGCTGTGACCATCATCGCGTTTTTCTACAGCTCCGGGCTTAATCTGCCGATGCTGGCCGCCGCGTTCGTGACCCTCGCCGTGTTGGTCGCGCTGAACCGCCTGAACATCCGTCGTCTGCTGCCGTATTTGCTGCTCGGTGCGCTGCTGTGGTTCTTCGTCCTGCAGTCGGGCGTGCACGCGACGCTGGCCGGTGTCGCGCTGGCGCTGTGTATCCCGATGGGCAAGCCCGAGGAAGAAGCACGCTCGCCGCTGCTGTTGCTGGAAGAAAAAATGCATTACTGGGTCGCGTTTGCCGTGGTACCGATCTTTGGCTTTGCCAATGCCGGCGTATCGCTTTCCGGCATTACCCTGGCAAACCTGATCGACCCGGTGCCGCTGGGCGTTGCATTGGGCCTGTTTGTGGGCAAGCAGATCGGCGTGTTTCTCGCCGCAGTGCTGGCCATCCGCGCAGGGCTCGCCGTGCTGCCGGAGGGCAGCAACTGGGTGCAGCTGTACGGCGTGGCGATCCTGTGTGGCATCGGCTTCACCATGAGCCTGTTCATCGGCAACCTGGCATTCCCCGGCTCGCAGCACCTGATCGACGAAGTCAAAGTCGGTGTGCTGATCGGCTCGGGGCTTGCGGCGGTTGCCGGCATAGTGCTGCTGCGCAGCCGTTTCAGCCGGCACTGAAAAATATTTTCAAATCACTGCATCCAGATGGGTTTCTCGCGGGTAGTACATTCAGCAGCCACTTCGAGTTGCTGAGCGCGGTTAAACAATCTGGAGATTTCTGCATGAACGCAAAACGTTTGCTCTGCCTTGCAGGTAGCACTTTGGCCTTCACTTGCCTGTCGTCCGTGGCCCTGGCTCAGACTGACCTGCCTGAAAGCGTCCACGTGCCAGCTGGCAACAAAGTCAGCATGACGACCACCGGGGTGGGCGAAATCACCTACGAGTGCCGCGCCAAAGCCAACATGCCCAACGAGCTGGAATGGGCGTTCGTAGGCCCCAAAGCCGTACTCAATGACAAAAGCGGCAAACAGGTCGGCACTTACTACGGCCCGCCTGCCACCTGGGAAGCCAAAGACGGCTCCAAAGTGACCGGTACTCAGGTTGCTGTGGCTCCATCGAGCGCTGGCAACCTGCCGTATCAACTGGTCAAGGCCAACCCGGCTGAAGGCAAAGGCGCAATGACCGGCGTGACCTACATTCAGCGCGTGGCGTTGAAAGGTGGCGTTGCACCGGCCAAAGCCTGCGCAGAGAGCAACAAGGGCGCCAAAGAAGTGGTCAAGTATCAGGCTGACTACCTGTTCTGGACCGCCAGCTGATCGCCATTATTAACCGGGTGACCGCGCATCTGGTGAGCTATGCTGCTGCGCGGGAGCCTCGTGATACCCGCGAGGCAGTTAGTCTTCCATTGATGGCGGATCATCTTGTCCTCGCACGAATCTCTATTTGATTACGAAGCTACGTTGCAGGCCTGCGCTCGCGGTGAGAAACAGGCCTTGCAGCGTCTCTATCTACAGGAAAGCGCCCGGTTGCTCGGCGTCGCCCAGCGCCTGGTACGTGACAGCGCACTGGCCGAAGACATCGTGCATGACGCCTTCTTGAAAATCTGGACCCACGCGGCCAGCTTCGACGCGTCGCGCGGTTCGGCACGTGGCTGGATATTCAGCGTGACCCGGCACCTTGCGCTGAACACACTGCGCAACACGGCACGCGAGGTGCGTGTCGAGGATGATGGCAGCGACGACCATCACGAACAGGCAACCCTGGAAGGCTGGCAGGAAACCGGGGACGCTTTCGATTGGCGGGTCAATCCAGGACGGATGATTTCATGCATGGAGCAACTCGAACCGGTACGCCGAAACTGTATTTTTCACGCTTACGTAGACGGCTATTCGCATCAGGAAATCGCGCAGAAGATCGGCGCGCCATTGGGTACGGTCAAAGCCTGGATCAAGCGCAGCCTGACGGCTTTGCGGGAGTGCATGGGATGACCCGGCCTTTAGACGACAACATTCATGACCTGGCTGGCGAGTATGTGCTCGGCACCCTGTCAGCGCAGCAAAGGCTCGACGTGCAGCGTCGCCTGCCCCGCGAGCCAGACTTGCAGGCGGCCATCGATGCCTGGGAGCAACGCCTGTTGCCCCTGACCGAACTGGCCGACCCCGTCACGCCATCGCCCGGCCTGTGGGAACGCATCGAACGCAACCTGCAGGACATGACCGCGCCGGCCAAACCGGCACACAGGCCGCGCGTGCGCTGGTGGAACAACCTGTCGGTCTGGCGCGGTTTGGCCGGCGCGGGGCTGGCCGCATCGCTGGTGCTGGGCATGACCCTGCTGACCCGCGCACCGGCGCAGCCGTCCTACCTCGTGGTGCTCGTCGGGCCGCAGGACAAAGCCCCCGGCTGGGTCGTGCAAGCCAGCAACTCACAGCAGATACAGCTTATTCCGCTGGGTGTGGTTGAAGTCCCGGCCGACAAGGCGCTGGAGTTCTGGACCAGGGGCGACGACTGGCAAGGCCCGGTATCCCTCGGGCTGGTCAAACCGGGGCAGAGCCTGAGCATTGCACTGGACAAACTGCCGCCGTTGCAAGCCAATCAGTTGTTCGAGCTGACCCTGGAGACCTCCACCGGCTCGCCAATCGGCAAACCGACCGGCCCGATTCAGTTCATCGGCCGGGCGGTGAAGGTCATCTGATAACGAGCCAACATCACTTCTTGCTGCAATCGTCCTGTTGCAGCAGGTTGGCCTGAGTCAGGTTGCAGCCTGCCGGCACGCTACGGGTCAGCCAGACATTACCGCCGATGGTCGAGCCCTGACCAATGGTGATGCGCCCCAGAATGGTTGCACCGGCGTAGATCACCACATCGTTTTCAACGATAGGATGGCGCGGATGGCCTTTCTGCAACTGGCCGTCCTCGTCCGCCGGGAAGCGCTTGGCCCCAAGCGTAACAGCCTGATAAATGCGCACCCGCTCGCCGATGATTGCGGTTTCGCCAATCACCACGCCCGTCCCGTGATCGATAAAGAAGCTCGGCCCGATCTGCGCGCCGGGGTGAATGTCGATGCCGGTCGCCGAGTGGGCGATTTCCGAGCTGATGCGCGCCAGTAATGGCAAGCCGGCGCGGTACAGATGATGCGCCAGACGATGATGAATCACCGCCAGAATGCCGGGGTAGCAGAGCAGCACTTCATCGACGCTGCGGGCCGCCGGGTCGCCGTGATAAGCCGCCAGCACGTCGGTGTCCAGCAACAGGCGAATGGCCGGCAGTGCCGTGGCGAAACCCTGAATCAGTTCAAGCGCATGGGCGTCGATGCCCTTGAGGTCAGCGCCCTGCTGGTGGGCCACATAGCGCAGCTCCAGGCGGGCCTGGGCCAGCAAGGCGTTGAGCGCCACATCCAGCGTATGACCCACGTAGAAGTCTTCGCTTTCTTCACGCAGGTCCACCGGGCCGAGCCGCATCGGGAACAACGCCCCGCTCAGCGCTTCGAGAATTTCACCCATGGCTGCACGCGAAGGCAGTTCGCGCCCGCCGTGCTCGCCGCTGACCCGACGGTTGCGCGCCCGCCAGTCTTCACGCGCGCCGCGCAATTGACTGACGATCCGCTGCAACTGCCAGTGGCTGGAGCGACCATCGGCAGGGGCTTGTGGAATATCGCTCACGCTGGACTCTCCTTGATGCGAGGGTAACGACCGACAGAGCGGGCCGCTGTTCATGCCACTCTACGGCAAACATTCAGACGAAAAAAACAACAATTTCCATAGGTATATTCCGAGCCGTCTGTAAGCACAGATAAGTTGCCGTGCGGGAAACGTCTGCCTATAGTCCGGTGACTCTTTACACGGCTCATTTATCACCATGATCAAAAATCAGCTTGCCCGCTTCAATCGTCTGGACTTGATCAGCGCGCCAACGGCCCTGGAAAAGCTTGAGCGCCTGTCGCTGTGGGCAGATCGCGACATCTACATCAAGCGTGATGACACCACCACGCTCGCGCTGGGCGGCAACAAGGTGCGCAAGCTTGAATACCTGGCCGCCGATGCGCTGGCTCAGGGTGCCGACACACTGATCACGGCCGGCGCAATCCAGTCCAACCATGTACGCCAGACGGCAGCCCTGGCGGCGCGGCTGGGGCTGGGCTGCGTGGCCCTGCTGGAAAACCCCATCGGCACCGAAGACCCGAGTTACCTGAAAAACGGCAACCGCCTGCTGCTGGAACTGTTCGATGCCAAGGTCGAGCTGGTCGAAAACCTCGATAACGCCGACGACCAGTTGCATGCCTTGGCTGCGCGCCTGCGCTCCAGCGGCAAGAAGCCGTATCTGGTGCCTATCGGTGGCTCAAGCCCGGTTGGTGCACTGGGGTATGTCCGCGCCGGGCTGGAACTCGCCGAGCAGATCAAACAGACCGGTATCGACTTTGCGGCCGTGGTGCTGGCATCGGGCAGTGCGGGTACGCACAGCGGCCTGGCGTTGGCGCTGGCTCATGAGTTGCCGCAGTTGCCGGTGGTCGGCGTGACCGTGTCGCGCAGTGAAGAAGCGCAGTTGCCCAAAGTGCAAGGCCTCGCCGAGCGCACCGCGCAACTGCTCGATATCGCCCTGCCGGAGCACTTCAAGGTCGAACTGTGGGACGAGTATTTCGCCCCGCGCTACGGCGAGCCAAACGCCGGTACGCTGGCAGCGATCAAACTGGTGGCCAGCCAGGAAGGCCTGTTGCTGGACCCGGTCTACACCGGCAAGGCCATGTCCGGCCTGCTGGACGGTATCGGCCGTCAACGCTTCAACGACGGGCCGTTGATATTCCTGCACACCGGTGGCGCGCCTGCGTTGTTCGCTTATCCGGATGCGTTTGACCAGTGACGTTTTAGCCAACGGGTCCTTTATGCATTTGTGGAGGGAAAATGACTTTTTTTGTTATTTTTCCTCATAAGCCGATGGCTATATAGTCGCGCCCGGCAGACCACAACGCTTAACCTTACACCCGACGTAACTGCCTGAAAAAAAGCTGAATAATCAGCACGAAGTTGCTTGAGTCGGGTCAGAAAATGGCCAGACACTTCCATTCCAACAAGGGGCTCGCATGAACATTTCCGCTATTCGTCGCACGTTTCTTTTCTCGGCACTGGGCTTGATGCTCGGTACCGGTATCGCCGGGCAAGCCATGGCTGGCGAGCAACTGCAGAAAATCAAGGATAGCGGCACGCTGAATGTGGGCCTTGAAGGCACCTACCCGCCGTTCAGCTTCGTCGATGAAAACGGCAAACTGAGCGGTTTTGAAGTCGAGTTTTCCGAAGCGCTGGCCAAGGAGCTGGGCGTGAAGGCCAGGATTCAGCCATCGAAATGGGACGGTATTCTGGCCGCTCTGGACTCCAAACGTCTGGACGTGGTGATCAACCAGGTAACCATCTCCGACGAGCGCAAGAAAAAGTACGACTTCTCTGAGCCCTACACCATTTCCGGCATCCAGGCGCTGGTTCTGAAGAAGAACGCAGACACCATCAAGTCTGCCAATGACCTGAGCGGCAAGAAGGTTGGCGTAGGTCTGGGCACCAACTACGAACAGTGGTTGAAAGCAAACGTTCCGGGAGCCGAAATAAAGACCTACGAAGATGACCCCACCAAGATCCAGGACCTGAGTGTAGGCCGTATCGATGCAATCCTGGTTGATCGTCTGGCAGCCCTGGAGATCGCAGCCAAGACCAAAGACACAAAACGAGAACTTGCCCCTGCCGGCGCAGCGTTCTCTCGTCAGGAGTCGGGCATTGCCCTGCGTAAAGGCGAGCCGGAGCTGCTGGCTGCCATCGACAAGGCAATCGACAAATTGCGTGCCGACGGCACCCTGGAAAAGCTGTCGAAAAAGTACTTCAACGCTGACGTCACCAAATGATCGAAGAGAGCCTTCAGCTCGCGCTGGACTCCGCGCCCTTTTTGCTCAAGGGCGCGTACTACACGGTCTTCCTCAGCCTGGGCGGTATGTTTTTCGGATTGCTGCTGGGCTTCGGCCTGGCACTGATGCGCCTGTCGCGCTTCAAGCTGGTGAACTGGATAGCACGCATCTACGTGTCGTTCTTTCGCGGCACGCCGTTGCTGGTTCAGCTGTTCGTGATTTATTACGGCCTGCCGGAACTGGGCATCCAGCTTGAACCGCTAAGCGCAGCGCTGATCGGTTTTTCGCTGAACATGGCCGCCTACGCCTGCGAGATTCTGCGCGCAGCCATTGGCTCTGTGGAACGTGGGCAGTGGGAAGCCGCCGCCAGTATCGGCATGACCCGCTGGCAGACCATGCGCCGTGCAATCCTGCCGCAGGCAGCACGCACAGCATTGCCACCGCTGGGCAACAGTTTCATCTCGCTGGTCAAGGACACCGCACTGGCCGCCACCATTCAGGTGCCGGAGCTGTTCCGCCAGGCACAGTTGATCACCGCGCGTACCTTCGAAATTTTCACCATGTACCTGGCCGCCGCACTGATCTACTGGATCCTTGCCACGGCGCTCTCGCACCTGCAAAACAAGCTGGAAGCCAGGGTCAACCGGCACGATCTGGAGACCTGACGCATGATAGTCGTTGAAAAACTCACCAAGGAATTCAAGGGCAATCAAGTGCTCAAGGGCATTGATCTGCGTATCGAAGCCGGAGAAGTCGTCGCGATCATCGGCCCGAGCGGCTCGGGCAAGACCACCCTGTTGCGCTGCCTGAACCTGCTTGAAACACCCACTAGCGGCAGAATCAAGGTCGGCGACATCGAGATCGATGGCACCCGCTCCATAGGCCAGCAACAAGGGCTGATCCGCCAGTTGCGCCAGCAGGTGGGGTTCGTCTTTCAGAACTTCAACCTGTTCCCGCATCGCACAGCGCTGGAGAATGTCATCGAAGGTCCTGTGGTGGTCAAGAAGATCGCGCGCGAAGCTGCCGAGGCACTAGGGCGACAATTACTCGCCAAGGTTGGCCTGACCGGCAAGGAAGACGCGTACCCGCGCCGTCTTTCCGGCGGGCAGCAACAGCGTGTGGCGATCGCCCGGGCGCTGGCGATGGAGCCGCAAGTGATCCTGTTTGACGAGCCAACCTCGGCACTGGACCCGGAACTGGTCGGTGAAGTGCTGACAACGATCCGTGCCCTGGCTGAAGAGAACCGTACGATGGTGATCGTCACTCACGAAATGAGCTTTGCACGAGAGGTCGCCAATCGGGTGATTTTCATCGACAAGGGGGTCATCGTCGAGCAAGGCGAAGCCAAGGCGCTTTTTGCCAACCCCCAGGAAGAACGTACAAGGCAGTTTCTGGAACGCACACGCTCCTGATCGTTTACGCACACACAAAAAAGCAGCGTCCATCCACGGGCGCTGCTTTTTTCTTACACTTCATAGCGCCTCGATCGTTCAAGATCCTTGTTTAATTCCTGCGTAAATCTCCGAAAATTCATCGAATTAATAAGACGAGCCGAGCTCGGTTATCGCACCCACCGCGTGCCTGGCTGACCTGCAACCACCGCACTTGGTCCAATCCCCGCTCCTGATTTCTTTCCCATCGGTAACAGGCTTTTGCTGTTGATACTTTGTGGTAGGACAGTAGTTTGCCGGACGGTAAACAGTTCCAAATATACCGTGTAGGACATATCCGTTTTTTAAGTAAATTCCTGACAAACGCTCTCTTCATATTGACAAGCGATCACAAAGCCCATTAGCTCACACTAACCGCTCATTTAACGAGATTCAAAATTTTCAAGCACTAATAGTCTACCGATTGTAATGTTTGCCATAGCCTGGATATTTAAGGTACTTATCGTGCTGTCTGAACTGCGTTTCTTATTACATAAACATGACAACTTATGACGATTCTTTACTTTAATTATTGATTATCAGGAGCACCCGAACATGAGTCATGTCACTTGCAAAGCAGCCCATCAGGAGCTGCCAACGCCTTCCATACCGCAGGCCAGCCGTCATGGCATAGGCGTGAGGATCGCCTCTCAACTCACGGTTCATGTCGAGCCGTACGCCAACATGGACGAGGGCGATCTGATCGAGCTGTTCTGGGACGGCTGTTACGTCGCGTCAAAAATTCTAAAGGCTTCCGACATCGACAAAACCATTGTCCTACGTGTACCCGAAAGCTTTCTTCAGAACGGCAAGGCACGGACCTACTACCGGGTCATGAAAATAGGCGGAACACCCCTGACCTCGCCGTGCCGCAAGCTGTGGGTCAAGCTGAGCGCCCCCGGCGGCAATCTGATCAGTGCCCACACTGAAGAAAACCAGGGCCTGGCACCGCTCTATGTCGCACCGTCGGTCATCCGTCGCGGACTCTCGCGCAGGCATCTGGAAGGAGGTCTGCCGATGACCATCGAGCCTTATCTGAACATGGCCGTTCACGACGAGATCACCGTGCGCTGGGGCGATCTGCGCATGGACCTGCCGCCCCTGATCGCCGAGGACGTCGGCGAACCGATCGACCTGGTCATCCCCCCTGCGTTGATCATCGAAGGCGGTGAAGAACAGCGCCTGGAAGTGACTTACTGCGTTATCGACCGGGTCGGCAATAACTCCCTCTGGGCACCCCCGCGGCTGATCAAGGCACTGCCGATCGACGAGTGAACTGAATGACCCGTTTGAATTCAGAGACCAACCCTGCATAGATAGATAGAGACGTCGTTAAACAACTTGCCCGGCGCTGACAATACGCAGAGAAAAACGGGTCGCCACGCCATACGCGTTAGTTTAAATATTACTTATGTGTAAAAAGACGCGCATGAACCGGTTATGCGTTCTGTTCTGTCGGTTGTTCATTGCCGGTCAGCAACCTGTCGCCCTGTGCGCGCAAGGTGAGGTACAGGACCGCCACCGCCGACTGCCAATTGCTGTCTATGCTTATTCCAAAAAGGACGTTTTAAAAAGCTTTATACGCGCTTAGGGTATATACACCGGACCACCGGACGTCGTGATGTTTTTCCAGCCGCACCTGATGCGGTCTATTGCTACGAGGTTCCGATGGTCCCTTTCACAACTACCCCTGTGGATAAACCCAGGGCTGTGCCGACTGCCAGTGAGCGACGCGAGTCTGATCCGGCGACAGTTACCGCCCACCACGTCACGGCTTCACAAGAGCCAGACGTCGCTCCCCGCCTGCTACCGGCCACAGTATTGCAAAACGACGCTGAGGCCATTGCGGCGGCTCATCGGTTGGCCGCTTCTGCACGGCTCAATGCCGCTACGCGCGATCAGCAGCGCGCCTTGCCGTGGGCTGAAATCGAACACTTCACGCGCAGCGGGCTGGGCAGCATTTCCATTCCCCGTGCCTACGGTGGTCCGCAAGTCTCGTTCGCCACCGTGGCGGAGGTGTTCAGGATCATTTCGACCGCCGACCCTGCGCTTGGGCAGATCCCGCAAAACCAGTTCGGCATCCTGAATCTGCTGCAAAGCAGTGCCACCGAACAACAGAAAAAAACCCTGTTTCAGAGCGTGCTGGACGGCTGGCGCATCGGTAACGCCGGCCCCGAACGCGGTAGCAAAAACACACTCGAGCTCAAGGCGCGCATTACCGCCAACGGCGAACGGCTGGTCATTACCGGTCAGAAGTTCTACTCCACAGGTGCTTTGTTTGCCCACTGGGTAGCGGTCAAGGCGCTGGACGATCAAGGCCGGCAAGTTATGGCCTTCGTCAAACGCGGCACGCCGGGCCTGAGCATCGTCGATGACTGGTCGGGCTTTGGCCAGCGCACCACGGCGAGCGGCACAGTGCTGCTCGACAACGTGGCAGTGGATGCCGAGCAGGTCGTCGACAACTGGCGCCTGGCGCTGACACCCAATATTCAGGGCGCGGTCTCGCAACTGATTCAAGCGGCAATCGATGCGGGCATTGCTCGCGGTGCTATCGATGATGCGATTGCCTTCGTCCGCGAAAAGTCCCGCCCGTGGATCGACGCCAAGGTCGAGCGCGCCAGCGACGACCTGTATGTGATCGCCGACATCGGCAAGCTGAAGCTCGAACTGCATGCGGCTGAGGCCTTGTTGCGCAAGGCGGGTCAGGAACTGGATGAGATCAACGCTGCGCCCATCGACGAACAGTCGGCGGCACGCGCTTCCATCGCCGTAGCACGCGCCAAGGTGCTGACCACCGAAATCTCCTTGCTGGCCAGCGAAAAGCTGTTCGAGCTGGCAGGCAGCCGCGCAACGCTTGCCGAGTTCAATCTCGACCGCCACTGGCGTAACGCACGCGTTCACACCCTGCACGACCCGGTGCGCTGGAAATACCACGCGGTCGGCACCTGGCATTTGAACGGCACCCTGCCCGCTCGCCATTCCTGGATCTGAACCAGACCACTGGAGAACACCCTTCATGAGTTTCAATCCACAGGCGCGCGACCACGCAGCGCTGATTACCAGTGACGCGCAGGCCCTGCAAGTCGCTGGCGAACTGGCTTCGCAGTTCAAGACCGGCAGCGCCCAACGCGACAGTGAGCGCCGTTTACCCCACGCCGAACTCGACATCTACAGCCAGTCCGGCTTGTGGGGCATCAGCGTGCCGAAAGCCTTTGGTGGCGCGGGCGTTTCAAACGTGACGCTGGCCAAGGTGATCCAGCTGATTTCCGAAGCCGATGGCTCGCTCGGCCAGATTCCGCAGAACCATTTTTACGCCCTTGAAGTGCTGCGCGTGAACGGCAGCCCCCAGCAACAGGCGCGGCTGTATGCCGAGGCGCTGGCAGGCGTGCGCTTCGGCAACGCGCTGGCTGAGCTGGGGACCAAAACCGCACACGACCGCACCACGCGTCTGACGCGCGATGGCGACGGTTATCGCATCAACGGCCGCAAGTTTTACGCGACCGGCGCGCTGTACGCGCAACGTATTCCCACGTCGGTGGTTGACGACGACGGCGTGCAGCAACTGGTGTTCGTCCCGCATGACAGCGAGGGGTTGACGGTTATCGATGACTGGAGCGGTTTCGGCCAGCGCACCACCGGCAGCGGCTCGGTGGTCTTCGACAACGTGTACGTCAGCGCAGCTGAGGTAGTGCCATTCCAGAGCGCCTTCGAGCGGCCAACCACGGTCGGCCCGCTGGCGCAGATTCTCCATGCAGCCATCGACACCGGCATCGCCCGCGCCGCATTCGAGGACGCGCTGACCTTCGTTCGTACCCGCACCCGGCCATGGATTGATTCGGGTATCGAAAAAGCCGTGGATGACCCGCTGACGCTGCACAGCTTCGGCAGGCTCGGTATTCGCCTGCACGCCGCCGAAGCCCTGCTGGAACGGGCCGGGGAATTTCTTGATATCGCCCAGGCCGACAGCACTGCCGAGCACGTCGCCGCTGCCTCGATCGCAGTGGCAGAAGCCCGCGCCATCAGCACGGAGATTTCCCTGGCGGCGGGCAGCACACTGTTCGAACTGGCAGGCAGCCAATCGACCCTGGCCGAACATGGCCTGGATCGCCACTGGCGCAACGCTCGCGTGCACACGCTGCACGATCCGGTGCGCTGGAAGTTTCACGCCATCGGCAATTACTACCTGAACGACGCAAACCCGCCATTGCGGGGGACGATCTGATGGCGCGCAAGAAGATCCTCCTCAATGCGTTCAACATGAATTGCATTGGCCACATCAACCACGGGTTGTGGACGCATCCGCGTGACACCTCCACGCAATTCAACAGCCTGGAATACTGGACCGATCTGGCGAAACTGCTGGAGCGTGGCTTGTTCGACGGGCTGTTTATCGCCGATATCGTCGGGGTGTATGACGTTTATCAGAACTCGGTAGACGTCACGCTCAAGGAAGCCATTCAGTTACCGGTCAACGACCCGTTGCTGCTGGTCTCGGCGATGGCGGGCGTGACGAAACACCTGGGTTTCGGACTGACTGCCAACCTGACCTATGACGCGCCTTATCTGTTCGCCCGGCGCATGTCGACGCTTGATCACCTGAGCCGTGGTCGGGTGGGCTGGAACATTGTCACCGGGTATCTCGACAGTGCAGCGCGGGCCATGGGCCTGAGCGAGCAGAACGAACACGACCGCCGCTACGATCAGGCCGATGAATACCTGGAGGTGCTCTACAAACTCTGGGAAGGCAGTTGGGAAGACGATGCGGTGATCAACGACCGCGATCAGCGCGTCTACGCCCAGCCGGGCAAGGTCCACAAGGTTCGGCACCAGGGCGAGTTCTATCAGGTCGAAGGCTATCACCTCTGCGAACCGTCGCCGCAACGCACGCCGGTGCTGTTTCAGGCGGGCAGTTCGGAGCGTGGTTTACAGTTTGCCGGCCAGAACGCCGAGTGCGTGTTCATCAGTGGTCAGAACAAGGCCGCGACTCGCGAGCAGGTGGACAAGGTGCGCGCCAGCGCGGTGCAGGCCGGGCGTAAACCGGATGACGTCAAAGTGTTCATGGGCCTCAACGTGATTGTTGCGGCGACTGAAGCGCAGGCCCGCGAGAAGCACGCCGAGTACCGTCTTCACGCCAGCGCCGAAGCGGGCGTGGCGCACTTTGCGGCCTCGACCGGTATTGATTTTGCCGACTACGAACTGGACGAACCCATTCAGTACGTGAAGAGCAATGCCATTCAGTCAGCGACCAGGAACCTGAAAAACAACGACTGGACCCGCCAGAAACTGCTCGATCAGCACGCGCTGGGCGGCCGTTACATCACGCTGATCGGCTCGCCTGAGCAGGTCGCCGATGAGCTGGAATCGTGGATCGAGGAAACCGGCCTGGACGGCTTCAACCTGACCCGCATCGTGACGCCGGAGAGTTACGAGGACTTCATCGACCTGGTCATCCCGGAGCTGCAACGCCGCGGGTCATACAAGACCGCATACGAAGACGGCAGCCTGCGCAAAAAACTGTTTCCAGAAGGTACGGATCGTTTACCGCAACGGCATGCAGGGGCAGCACACCGGCATATTTGATGACGACATGCGCTCCCACGCTGAAGCGCTGAGCGTTATACACAGGTCTTGTGGGACCGATGAGCGCAACGCGTGGGGACGAGACTTAGGGATTTTTAAAAGGACCGCACCATGACCAAAACCCTCGCAGCACTGGCCCTCGGCCTGTTGACCCTGACCGCTTACGCCGGCGATAACCCCCTGAAAGTCGGCACCACAGCGGCGTTTGCCATACCGCTGGAAGCGGCTGTCGAAGAAGCCGGCAAGCAGGGCCTGAAAGTCGAGCTGGTGGAGTTCACCGACTGGATCGCGCCCAACGTCAGCCTCGCCGCCGGTGACATCGACGTGAACTACTTTCAGCATATCCCGTTCCTGACCAACGCCAACGAAGCCGCCGGTTTCGGGCTGGTGCCCTACGCGCCAGGGATCATCAACAACGTTGGTCTGTACTCAAAAAAGTACAAAAGCTTCGATGAGCTGCCGACCGGTGCCACCGTGGCCATCGCCAACGACCCGATCAACAGCGGGCGCGGCCTGCAACTGCTCGCCAAGGCCGGGCTGATCACCCTCAAGCAGGGCGTTGGCTACAAGGCCACCGAGGAAGACATCACCGCCAACCCGAAGAAACTCAAGCTCATTCAGGTGGAAGCCGTGCAACTGGTGCGCGCCTACGATGACGCCGACCTGGTGCAGGGCTACCCCGCCTACATCCGCCTGGCCAAAACCTTCCCTGCCGACTCGGCGATTCTGTTCGACGGCATGGATCACCCGGAATACGTGATTCAGTTCGTCATCAAACCCGAGCGTAAAGACGATCCACGTCTGGCCAAATTCGTCGATATCTACCAGCACTCGCCGGTGGTCCGTGCGGCGCTGGACAAGGTCAACGGCAAGCTCTACCAGGTAGGGTGGAAAGAATGACGGCAACCGCGCAACGGCAACTGCCACTCGACACCACGGGCGCAGGTCAGTTGGCGCAACAGGCCGAACTGCACCCGGAGTTGAACCGCGCCCATGTGCGTTTCATCAATCTGGGCAAGACCTACCACGGCAAACAGGGCGCGGTGGAGGCGCTGGGCAGCATCGACCTGGCCATCCAGCGCGGCGAGATTTTCGGCATCATCGGTCGTAGCGGCGCAGGCAAGTCGTCGCTGATCCGCACCATCAATCGTCTGGAACAACCCAGCAGCGGCCGGGTGCTGATCGATCAGGTGGACATCGGCGAGTTCAACGAAGACAAACTGGTGGAACTGCGCCGACGCATCGGCATGATCTTCCAGCACTTCAACCTGATGTCGGCCAAGACCGTGTGGCAGAACGTCGAGCTGCCGCTCAAGGTCGCTGGCGTGCCGAAAGAGCAACGCGCCCGCAAGGTCACGCAGTTGCTGGAACTGGTGGGTTTGCAGGACAAGCACAAGGCGTATCCGGCGCAATTGTCCGGCGGGCAGAAACAGCGCGTCGGCATCGCCCGCGCACTGGTGCACGACCCGGCGATTCTGCTCTGCGACGAAGCCACCTCGGCACTGGACCCGGAAACGACCCAGTCGATTCTCGGCCTGTTGCGCGAGATCAATCAGCGCCTGGGCCTGACCATTGTGCTGATCACCCATGAAATGGCAGTGATCCGTGATATCTGTCACCGCGTCGTGGTGCTGGAGCAAGGCCGAATCGTCGAGCAAGGCCCGGTCTGGCAAGTGTTCGGCGACCCGCAGCACGAAGTCAGCAAGACCTTGCTGGCACCGCTGCAACTCGGGCTGCCCAAAGAGTGGGCCGAGCGCCTGAGCGAATATCCGCAACGGCCTGATGCGGCCATCCTGCTGGATGTGCATTTCACCGGGGTCAGCGACGAGGGGCCGGACCTGGCCGCGCTGTTCGCGACGCTGGGCGGCAAGGTGCAACTGCTGCAAGGCGGGGTCGAGCGTATTCAGGACCGCGCCATCGGCCACCTGATTCTGTTGATTGCCGGCTCGCCGCACCCTCGCGAAGAACTGCTGTTGCGTGCCCGGCAACTGGCACCGCGTGTGGAGGTATTGGGTTATGTGGGTTGATCGCTTGCTGCAAGGCACTCTCGACACGTTTCTGATGGTCGGTGTGTCGTCATTGATCGCGTTGCTGCTGGGCATCCCGCTGGCAGTGATTCTGGTCACCAGTTCCAAAGGCGGCATCTACGAGGCACCGGCGATCAATCGGGTGCTGGGCGGCTTTGTGAACCTGTTTCGCTCGATTCCCTTTTTGATCCTGATGGTGGCGCTGATCCCGTTCACGCGGATGATCGTCGGCACCACCTATGGCGTGTGGGCGGCGGTAGTGCCGCTGACCATCGCCGCCACGCCGTTCTTCGCGCGTATCGCCGAAGTGAGCCTGCGCGAGGTCGATCACGGGCTGATAGAAGCCGCGCAGGCGATGGGCTGTCGGCGCTGGCACATCATCTGGCATGTGCTGCTGCCCGAAGCGCGTCCCGGCATTGTCGGCGGCTTTACCATCACATTGGTGACCATGATCAACTCATCGGCCATGGCCGGTGCGATTGGCGCAGGCGGGCTGGGCGACATTGCCTATCGCTACGGCTATCAGCGCTTTGACACACAGGTGATGCTGACTGTGATTGTATTGCTGGTGGCCGTGGTGGCGCTGGTGCAACTGGGCGGTGACCGGCTGGCGCGCAGCTTCGACAGACGCTGAGCAGCCGCCCCTAGGGTATATTGGCGGTCTTCCCTCACCGGACCGCCTTTGATGAAACTTGATCCACAGACCCTTGCGCACATCACGTCCGCCACCCTCGGCAACTACAACCGTGTGGCCGATGACTTTCGCGAAGGCACCCGCGACCATGACGTCAGCCAGAACATCGACGCGCTGCTGCGCCATATCGAAGGATCGGCGCCGTGGCAGATTCTCGATTTCGGCTGCGGCCCGGGGCGTGATCTGAAGACGTTCACGGCAATGGGGCACGTTGCGGTCGGGCTTGATGGCTCCGAGCGCTTCGCCGAGATGGCCCGTGCCGAAACCGGTTGCGAAGTCTTCCAGCAGAACTTCCTTGAGCTCGATCTGCCGCAAGGCCGCTTCGATGGCATTTTCGCCAATGCGGTGCTGTTCCACATCCCCAGGCAGGAGCTGCCACGCGTGCTGCGCGAACTGTATGCCACGCTTAAACCGGGCGGCGTACTGTTCAGCTCCAACCCGCGCGGGCAAAACCAGGAAGGCTGGCAAGGCGAGCGCTACGGCGCGTATCACGACCTCGAAACATGGCGCCAATTGCTGACCGACGCCGGGTTTGCCGAACTGGAACACTACTACCGCCCCGCCGGGCTGCCGAGGGATCAGCAGCCGTGGCTGGCGAGCGTCTGGCGGCGCTAGAGCGTCAAGAGATGCCCCACGCAGAGCGCCCGGCGTTATACGCAAGCCTCGGGCGGCGATCCGCATTGCTCGCGAAAGGGCCGGTATATTCACCGAAAATACAGTGTCTGAACGGATGCCTTGATTATCGTGCCAATGCTCCGCGTTGGCATGCCGTTCAGGACGCTCTGCGTCCCTTTTGCGACGCAGAGCGTCGAGAAATGCATCCCCACGCAGAGCGTGGGGACGATAATCAAAAGCGGAGCGTGGGGACGATCATCAATGCGCAGGCTGCGCGTTTTCATCCTCGTCCTTGTCTTCGGCTTCCTGACGCTGTTCGTCGCTCGGCTCCTTAATGCGATACCAGGCCACGTACAGCGCTGGCAGAAACAGCAAGGTCAGCAGCGTGGCGATGATGATGCCGCCAATCATGGCGTAGGCCATCGGCCCCCAGAACACTTCGCGGGCAATAGGGATCATGCCCAGGCTGGCCGCTGCGGCGGTCAGCAAAATCGGCCGACGGCGGTGCTCGGTGGCTTCGACCACAGCGTCCCAAGGCAGATAGCCACTCTTTTCATAGGCATCGATCTGGGTCACCAGAATCACCGAGTTGCGGATGATGATGCCGATCAGCGCCAGCACCCCGAGAATCGCCACAAACCCCAGCGGCGTACCCGTCGGAATAAGCGCAAGCACCACGCCGATCAGCCCGAGCGGCGCGACACTGGCCACCAGGAACATCTTCTGCACGCTGTGCAACTGGATCATCAGGAACGTCGCCATAAGGAACAGCATCAGCGGCGCAACACTGGCAATCGGCCCCTGCGCCTTGCTGCTTTCCTCAACCGTGCCACCGGTCGCGACCTTGTAGCCCACCGGCAAACCGGCTGCAAACTTGTCGATTTCCGGCTTCAGCTGATTGACCAGATCGGTCGGCTGAATTTCGTCGCGCACCGAGCCTTTCACGGTGATGGTCGGCTTGCGATCACGTCGCCAGACCAGCGGCTGCTCAAGCTCATAGCCAACAGTGGCGAACGCCAGCAGCGGAATCGAGGTTCCGGTCGGGGTCACGATCTGCAGGTTCTGCAGCGTTTCCGGCGTACCACGCTCGGCGTCTTCAGCGCGTCCGACCACGTTGATCAGGTAGATGTCATCACGCACCTGCGTCACGGTAGAGCCGCTGACCACGCTGTTCATCAACTTGGCGACGTCCTCGGACGACAGCCCCAGTTGTCTGGCCTTGTCCTGATTGATGTCGATGCGCAAAACCTTGCCCGGCTCGTTCCAGTCGTAGATCACTTCGCCCACATGCGGGTTGTGGTCCAGCAGCGTGGCCAGCTCGATGGCATGCTGACGCACTTTGTCGATGCTCTCGCCACTGACGCGATACTGCAGCGGACGCCCCACCGGCGGGCCCATTTCCAGGGCTTGCACGTAGGAACCGATGCCGACGAAATCATCACGCAGGCGCTTTTGCAGACGCGCGGTCAGTGCGCCCCGCTCTTCCAGGCCTTTACTGACAATCACCAACTGGGCATAGAACGGGTTTTCCAGTTGCTGATCGAGCGGCAGGTAAAAACGCACCGACCCCTGCCCGATGTAGGTGCTCCAGCGCTCGATGTCCGGATCGTCCTTGAGGCTCGCTTCGAAACGGTCCACCACCTTGCGCGTCTCGTTGATCGAGGCGTTTTGCGGCAGGTTCAGGTCGACAAGAATTTCCGGGCGGTCAGAAGACGGGAAGAACTGGTTCTGTACGAACTGCATGGAGAACAGTGACGCAGCGAACAACCCTACCGTGATGCCAATCGCCAGCCAGCGATGGCGCATGGCCCAAAGCATGCTGCTGTTGAATGCCCGGCCTATGCGGCCCGGCTCTTCGGATTTGGGCTTGATGTTGGCGCTCAGAATGTGCACGCCGATCACCGGCGCAAACAGCACGGCAACCACCCACGACACCAGCATCGCCACGGCAATCACAGCAAACAGTGTAAAGGTGTACTCCCCCGCCGAGCTGTTGTTCAGACCGATCGGCACAAAGCCGGCCACGGTCACCAGCGTCCCGGTGAGCATCGGGAACGCTGTGGAGGTATAGGCGTAAGTCGCGGCCTGCTCCTTGGTTTCACCCATTTCCAGCCGTGTGACCATCATTTCCACGGTGATCATGGCGTCATCCACCAACAGACCGAGGGCGATGATCAGCGCGCCGAGGGAAATCCGTTGCATGGTGATGCCGCTGTATTCCATGAACACAAACACCATCGCCAGCACCAGCGGAATCGAACACGCGACCACCAACCCCGCGCGAAATCCGAGGCTGACGAAGCTGACCAGCAGCACGATGATCACCGCCTCGAACAACGCGCTGGTGAAGCCGCCCACGGCCTTGTTCACCACCTCGGCCTGATCGGAGACCTTGTGTACGCCGATACCCACCGGCAGCTCGGCGGTCGTGGCGTCCATGCGCTCGTGCAGCGCCTTGCCGAACGCCTGGATGTTGCCGCCCTTCTGCATGGCGATGGACAGGCCGATGGCCGGTTTGCCGTTAAAGCGAAACAGCGGTTTGGGCGGATCGGTATAGCCGCGCGTGATGTCGGCAATGTCGCTCAGGCGGTAAAAGCGGTCGTTGATCCGCAGATTGACCGTTGCCAGATCCTTCTCGGAAGCAAACTGGCCAGACGTGCGCACAGATATCCGCTCCGGCCCGGCTTCTATCACCCCGGCAGGCGTCACCGCGTTCTGCGATTGCAGGCTTTGCACCACCTGGCTCTGATCGATGCCCAATGCCGCGAGCTTGCGGGTGGAGAAGTTCAGGTACAGCACTTCATCCTGCTGGCCGATCATCTCGACCTTGCCCAGACCCGGCACTTCGCGGATGTCGGCACGAACCTTCTCGACGTAATCACGCAACTGACGCATTGAAAAGCCGTCTGCGGTAAACGCATAGATCGAACCGTACACATCGCCGAACTCATCGTTGAACGACGGGCCTTGCAGCCCCTGCGGGAACTGGCCGCGGATGTCATCGACCTTCTTGCGCACCTGATACCAGATCTCCGGTATCGCCTTGGCGTTGGTAGTGTCACGCAGGTAAACGAAGACCGTGGACTCGCCCGGTCGGGTATAGCTTTTCACGTAGTCCAGCGAGTCCAGCTCTTCAAGCTTCTTCTCGATGCGGTCGGTCACCTGCTCCAGGGTCTCGTCCACCGTCGCGCCCGGCCAGCGGGTCTGGATAATCATGGTTTTGATGGTGAAGGACGGGTCTTCCTCGCGCCCAAGCTTCATGTAGGAAAACACGCCCATCAACAGCGCGACGAACATCAGGTACCAGACAAACGACTGATGCTTGATGGCCCACTCGGATAAATTGAAATTCCCTTTCATCGCGGGCTTTCCTCATCGACTTTGACTTTCTGACCCGGCTTGAGGCTGTTGACGCCTGCGCTCACGACTTTTTCACCAGCTTTGACACCGTCTGCCAGCACAAAGCTGTCGTTGTCACGGCTGGTAATATTCACCGCTCTGGGGTTCACCGTCTGGCTCTGCGGGTCGACGATCCAGATCTGGCGTTTGCCATCGACCTCCTGCAAGGCATTGATCGGTAAACGCATGCGCGCCGTGATGGTCGAGCTGAGCGTCACGCTGATGGCAGTGCCCAGCCGGAACGCCACTGGCGTTTCGGCCAGTGACAGGCGCGTACGGCGAGTACGTGTTGTGCGGTCGGCCTGGGGTTCGATTTCGCGAATGGTCGCGGTGGTGTTGATGTCCGGATTCAACTGGCTGGCCACGGTGAAAACCACGTCGCGGGGCAACTGGTCGGCCAGTGCGTCGGGCAGATCAATCACTGCTTCCTTGATATCCGGGCGCGCCAGGGTAACGACTTCCTGCCCGGCGGTCACCACCTGCCCAGCCTCGACTTTCCATTCGGTCACTACCGCATCGTGATCGCTGTGTAGTTCGCTGTAACTCAATTGATCGCGCGCCTGCTGCTCGGCAGCCTTGGCCTGCTCCAGTGAAGAACTGGCAGTCTTGAGGTCAGTGAGCGCGACGTCCAGCTGCGCCTGGGCACCGACACCACGGTCGAACAGTTCTTGCTGACGACGGGCGTTGGCCTGCGCGTTGATCCACTGCGCCTGAACATTGGCCAGATCGCCTTGACGACCGCGCACGTTATTCTGCTGATCGGTCGGATCGAGGGTTGCGAGCAAATCGCCTTTCTTCACTTCGCTGCCGACGTCCACATTGCGTCGGGCAATGCGCCCTGCCACTCGAAAACCCAGCACGCTCTGATAACGCGCCTGGATATTGCCAGCGAAACGCCCGAAATCCTGCATCGATTCGGGCTGTGCTTCAACGAACACTACCGGTCGTATGGGCTCGGGCGGTGCTTCTTCCTTGCCACAGCCACTCAGCAGAAGGCCGCCCAGCAACAGGCATGACATACGCTTCATGGCTGCACCTGCGTATTCTGCTGTTTGGGTTGTTCGGCAATCTCGACCTGCATATCAGGGTGTAACAACTGTCCGCCTGCGACCACAACGTTCTCTCCACCTTTCAGCCCATCGCCGATGATGACTTTGGAGGTCAGGTAACGGGTGACAGTCACCTTGCGCAGATTGACCTTGCCCTGCTCGTCGACCACCCACACAGCGGGTTTGCCCAAGTGCTCGCCGAGGTCCTTGGTCAGCGCCGACCACGGCAACTCGACACTGGCATTGGCCGGCGCGCTCAGCGCCACACTGACCACCGAACCGAGGTCCATGCCTTCCGGCAGCGGGTCCAGCGCGATCTTGACCTGCAACGTCCCGGTTTGCGCCGAAACCGCCGGGGTCACTTCGCGCACCTTGCCGCTGACCTTGATAGCCGGATTGTCGAGCAGCGTGACCTGTACGGCTTGATCGGTGGGCGGCTGGACGAACAGCGATTCGTAAACATTGAACACCGCGTCGCGCTCACCATCACGCGCCAGGTCAAAAATAGGCACCGTCGCCTGAACCACCTGCCCGACCTCAGCCTGACGCGCCGTAATCACCCCCGGCGCATCCGCGACCAGCGCGGTGTAACTCAACTGTTCACGGGCATTGGCCAATTGCGCCTGCGCGGCTTTCAACGAACTTTCGCTGCCGCGCACGGCCGCCTGTGCGGAGTCATATTCGCTGCGGCTGGTGTAACCCTTGGGCAACAGCTTTTGCTGGCGCACGAACGCAGCGCTGGCCTGACTGACGCGAGCCTGCTCGGCGGCCACGGAGGCAGCAGCCGAATCGACATTGATCTGCAAATCCCTGGGGTCAAGACGGGCCAGCACCTGCCGTGCCGTTACGCGGTCGCCGACATCCACGTTGCGCTGAATGATCTTGCCATTCACCCGGAAAGACAGACGAGTCTGCACCCGCGCCTGAACGTCGCCGGTCAAGGCGACACTGGCCGCGAAGTCGGCGCTTTTCACCGATTGCACATAAACCCGTGGCAGTTCCGGAGCGAGCGGTTTCTCCTCGCCACAGCCTGCCAGCGCCGCCAAGGCAGCGGCCAGACCGAATGTAACCAGTCTTGAAATACGAACGGGCATGCAGACTCCTTGTGCGGCTGCCGGGTGCGGGCGTTGTGGGGCGAGAGAATAGCGTGACTATGCGACTGTAGGCGAGGGTGAGGGTTCATTGGGGAGTGATCAGAACGCATTAATGAACAATCGAATTTTGCGCAGGAGTAGATGGATAACCCGATTATGGGTTGCCAAAGCCAGATACCAATGGCAAAGCCAATGGTCAACGACCGTTAACAGCGACCACCAACCCCCACTCTCGAATGCCCGAAGCATCGTCTAAGGGTTTATTGACGTTAATGACAGGCACTGCCTTCTGGACCCGCTTGTCCATTATGGAACGAGCAATTGACCAGCCACGCAGCCCAGCCGTCGGGTAGGCAATAAGGATAGCGGCAATTCTCAGCGGGTGGATTGCTGGTGATTCAGGGTCAGTTTTTGTCAGAGCGAAGGAAGCGGCCCATGCCGCAGTGGCAACCAGTGCAGACACTCCGGTGAATGCCGAGATTTTTTCCGCTCGAGTTGCCGGTCTTCTGGTCGCCTGTACTGGAGAAGTCAGATTATTGCCGGCGACAACAGCCTGAGGCTTCACTTTGACACCTTTAAATACAGCTCTTATAGGCGCACGGACCGCCAGCAAACCCATAATGCCGTTCAGGACCGCAGCACCGATGTAGAGGGAGGATTCCAGATCCTCAAGAAAACCATGCCCTGACGGATCAGAACGATTGACCGGGTCCCCCGCGCAATAGGCATAGGCATTCAAACCACCCTCGCCAAACGGGCTCAGGCTGTCGGGGCTGTTGAAGCGCATCAGCACCGGGTTGTAGGCGCGATAGCCGTTGCCCAGCAGATAGTGGCCGGTTATGTCGTCCAGAAGTTCGCCATTGAAACCCGGCCGCGGGCCGGACTGCCGGGATATTCCAGCGATAGCCCTGGCGAGCGGCGTGCGGGTCGCGATACGGTCCAGTGCGTCGTAGCTGTATTGGCACAGACTGATTGGCTGAGGCATGCCGAGCAACCGGGTTGCGATAGATGAACATCACCGATGCTCACAATAAAGGGTTGAGGAGGCATCGGCTACTCGTAGAACTACTAGGTAGTTGATCATCGCTTATTCCTTTAGCTGACAAGACCACCGTATGCAGCAGAATTAACCTGATTCTTTCCAAGGCTGCGCTTCGGACAGAGGACGCAGAGCGTCCAGAACGGCATGCCGACGCGGAGCGCCGCACGATGTCGAGATTATCGTTCCGCACGCTCGGGCATGCCCTTTGTGAAACTCCGCGTCATCCTCCGATCAACTGCCCTCAGTACCCTGCGCCTCTTCGAAGAAGTAATCCTTCCAGCTCGCCGCTTTGTTTTTCAACACGCCCAGTTCATGCAGTTTCTCGGCGTAGATGAAGGTGCGCTGCGGGGTGATGGTGAAGTCGATTTCCGGGTCGGAAACGATTTTCTCTACCAGCGACAGCGGCAGTTTCGACTGCTCGACGCGGATGTAGGTCTGCGCCGCTGCCGGTTTGTCGGCCTTGATGATTTTCTCGGCTTCGGCCAGTGCGTCGTAGAACGCCTTGTAGGTCTTGGGGTTTTGGTCGTGGAATTTTTCCGTGGTGTAGAGCACGTTGAACGTGGCCTGACCGCCTAGCACGTCATAGGAGCTGAGCACCTTGGGGACGTTGGGGTTTTCCAGCGCCTGGTACTGGAACGGCGGGCTGGAGAAGTGCGAGTTGATTTCCGAACCGCCCGCCAGCAATGCTGCGGTGGCGTCCGGGTGCGCCAGACTCACCGAGATGTTGTCGAATTTCTTGTAGTTGTCGTTACCGAACAGTTTGGCGGTCTCGATCTGCAAGGTACGCGACTGGAAGCCCACACCCGCAGCAGGCACGGCGATGCGGTCCTTGTCAGTGAAGTCCTTGATGGTTTTCACGTTGGGGTTGTTGGTCAGCAGGTAGTTGGGCATCGAGCCCAGCGAAGCGATGGCCTTGACGTTCTGCTTGCCCTTGGTGCGGTCCCAGATGGTCAGCATCGGCGGTACGCCTGCCGACACCACGTCCAGCGCGCCGGCCAGCAGCGCCTCGTTCATTGCCGTGGCGCCAGAGATGCTGTTCCAGTCGACCTTGATGTCCAGGCCCTGTTCCTTGCCGTGTTTCTCGATCAGTTTCTGATCACGCACCACGTCGAGGATCAGATAACCGATGCCGAATTGCTGAGCGATGCTGATCTTGCCTTCGGCCTGCGCACCGCTGCTGAGCAGTACGCCGAACAGCCCGAGTGCCGCCGCCAGTACCGTCAGGGCCGGGCGTTGAAAGGGAATTGTCATGTGCTTGTCACCTTGATGATTCAAAAGAAGAGCGCGCTTTAACGCTGCATGCCCCAGCGCTTGACGGTCAGGCGCTCGATGTTGGCGAACAGCAGGTTTTCCACCAGCAAGCCGATGAGGATCACCGCTGCCAGGCCTGCGAAGACTTTGTCGGTATACAGCTCGTTACGATTCTGGAAGATGTACCAACCCAGACCGCCCTTGCCGGATGATGCGCCGAAGACCAGTTCGGCGGCGATCAGAGTGCGCCAGGCAAAGGCCCAGCCGATTTTCAGACCTGCGAGAATCGACGGCAGCGCAGCGGGAATCAGGATGTGCCAGACAAAGCGCAACCCCTTGAGGCCATAGTTGCGCCCGGCCATGCGCTGGGTTTCCGAAACACCGAGAAAGCCTGCGTAGGTATTGAGCGCCAGCGCCCACAGCACAGAATGCACCAGCACGAATATCAGGCTGTTCTGCCCCAGCCCGAACCACAGCAGCGCCAAAGGCAGCAGGGCAATGGCCGGCAGCGGATTGAACATGGCGGTCAGCGTGCTGAGCAGGTCGCGGCCCAATTGGGTGGACACGGCCAGCGTGGTCAGGGCAAACGCCAGCACGATGCCGATCAGGTAGCCCTGAATCAGCACGGTCAGGGAAATCCATACCTTGCCTGGCAGCTCGCCGGAAATCAGCCCGTCATAAAAAGCGGCGGCCGTTTGCAGAAAGCTGGGTAACAGCAGGTCGTTGTTCTGCAGGCGTGCGGCCAGCTCCCAGATCACGGCCAGGGCGATCATGATCACGCTTTTGCGCACCCAGCTCAGCTGCCAGATGCGCTGCGCGAGCGGCAGGTCGCGGGCCAGGTCTTCCTGAGTGAAAGGCTCCAGCGTGACTTCGTATTCTTCGCGAGCGGGAGGTGCAAGGCTCATGGTTCGGGTTTCCCGGTAATCGTGTAGACAGGACGCGGAGCGTCCTGAAAGGCATTACCACGCGGAGCGTGGGAACGATCAAAGCAGTCACTCAATAAGCAATCCGGATGTCCTGAAAATTCAGTTCCTGCTCGACGGTCCCGGTCTCACCTTCATCAAACAACAGACGATGAATACGCTGGGCGGTTTGCTGGAAGCCGACGCCGCCGAGGCTTTTCAGGTCGTATTGGTGGCTGTTGATTTCCGCCCGCACCCGCCCCGGATGCGGCGACAGCAGCAGGATGCGATTGCCCACCACCAGCGCTTCTTCGATGGAGTGCGTAACAAACAGCAGCGTGAAACGCACTTCGTCCCACAGCTCCAGCAGCTCTTCCTGCATCTTGCGACGGGTCAGTGCATCCAGCGCGGCGAACGGTTCGTCCATCAGCAGGATTTTCGGCTGCATGGCCAAGGCGCGGGCAATGGCCACGCGGGCTTTCATGCCGCCGGACAAGGTGTGCGGATAAGCATCGGCAAACGCGCTGAGCCCGACTTTTTCCAGGTAATAACGTGCACGCTCCAGTGCTTCGGGGCGCTTCAGGGTGCGTGACGCCAAGAGCGGAAACATGACGTTCTCGATCACGGTTTTCCACGGTGGCAGCTGGTCGAACTCCTGAAACACCACGATGCGATCAGGACCGGGCTCGGTGACCTGATTGCCCGCCAGACGAATCTCGCCTTCGCTGGGCTGAATGAACCCCGCTACCGCTTTGAGCAGCGTGGACTTGCCGCAGCCGGACGGGCCGAGCAGAACGAAACGATCAGACGGATCGACCTCGAAACTGACCTGGTGCGTCGCACGTACCACGCGCTCTGGCGTGCGGTATTCGAGGCTGACGCCGCGAACCTGCAACAAGGCTTCTTGCGGTTGGGCGCTCGTGCTGGCCGTGTGGCCTTGCGCGACAGCATTCATGAACGGCTCTCCTGAATCAAAACGGCGCAGTGCCTTGAATGGTCGTGCGATGCAGTTTGCGTCGCAGATGGGCCGGGCAACCGGCGGCCAGGTGGATCAGGGATCGGTTGTCCCAGAACACCATGTCGTTGGCTTGCCACTGATGGCGATAGATATGCTCGGGGCGCACGCTGTGGGCGTACAACTCGCCGAGAATCTCCCGGCTTTCGTCTTCCGGCAGGCCCAGAATGTGGGTGGTGAAACCCTCACTGACAAACAATGCCTTGCGACCGTTTTCAGGATGGGTGCGCACGATCGGGTGACTGACCTCGACCACCTGAGCCAATTGCTCGGCGGTCAGGGTCGGGCGCCAGTTGACGGCGTTGTGGCCTTCGGAATAACGCGCGGTGTAGCTGTGAACCGCTGAGCGCCCTTCAACTGCATCACGCAGGTGTTGCGGCAAGGTGTCCCACGCCTGGTGCATATCGGCGAACAGCGTATCGCCGCCCTCGCTCGGCAACTCCTGGGCGTAGAGCATCGAGCCCAGGCTCGGCAGTTCTTTATAAGACAGGTCCGAGTGCCAGTATTTGCCGGCATCGCCCAGACCTACCGGCTTCTCGTTCTCGACAATGTTGGAGACGATCAGGATTTCCGGGTGATTGGCCAGCAGGAACTGCTTGAGCACGTGAATCTGCAGCACGCCAAAGCGGCGACTGAAATCGATCTGCTGCTGCGGCGTGATCTGCTGATCGCGGAACACCACAACATGGTGATCCAGGTGCGCCCGATGCACGCGGGCAAAATCGGCGTCATTCAGCGGCCTGGACAGATCCAGCCCAACGATTTCCGCGCCCATCTTTCCGGCGAATGGACGCACGTCGAACGATTGCGAGGCGGCGCGAGTGGACGATGAAACGAGGGAGGCTGCTGGCATGAGAACTCCAACTCCAGAACAGTGTGACTGAAAGACGGAACTGTATAGGTATAAGAAAAAGAATTTAAATACCGTTGAGGAATATCGATAGTCCCGAATACGTCCGCATACTTTGTCGAACGTAGCGGCTCATAAATGTGTCACGGCAGATACATCTCAGTGTAAGACCTGCTTGCTAGGGTCTGCGCCTTATTCAAACTGAGTGAAGGCGCACGCTATGCGATGCAGTAAACCGGTGGTCCAGATCATGGTGTCGTCCCTGATACTTTCGATGCTGGCCGTTTCAGTGCAGGCGGCAGGACGCTCAGGTGACGACAGGATCAACGGCGTCGATCTGCTTTCCGGGTTCGACACGTTGTGGACCACCGGCGCGACCTGGGACACCGGCACACCGACCGCGCTGGGGCAGAGTCTGCTGCGGCGCAACCTGCAAATCGTGGTTGACCGCGCCAACTCGCGCACGCTGGCTCAGGAAACCGCCGCCTATTTCGATGACCGCCGTGACCAGAGCTACAGCGCCACCAGCGGCCTGGGCTCGCTGACCGCGGCCTACAGAGCAGGCGCTGGCGCTTTCACCACCATCACGCAATTCGATGACAGCAACAAAACCGTCAAATACGACGACAAAGGCAATGGCGCAGGCAGTTCGACTTCCGCACTGGGCAAGGTGGTCGATCTGGTCGGCGCGGTGCGCAACGACGCGTCCACCACGCCAGCCAAATCCCACTATTTGTACCCGCGCCCGTGGCGACAAAGCCTGGATGGGCAAAGCCTGGCCTTCGTGGTTGCGCCTTCCCTGCGCCCGGCGCAAAGCACCACGCCAACCAGCGACTCGGGGTTCCCCAGCGGGCATACCAACGCAGCCTACTTGTCTTCCTACGCATTGGCCTACGCCATCCCTGAGCGTTTCAGCGAGTTGATGCTGCGCGCCTCGGAGATTGGCGACAACCGCATCGAAGCCGGCATGCACTCGCCGTTCGACGTGATGGGCGGGCGCATCACCGCGACCTATTTTGCCATCGACAACCTGTCCAACCCGGCCAACGCTCAACTGCGCGCCGACGCCCGCGCCCAGGCACTGAATTATTTCACCGCGCAGTGCGGCGGCGACGTCAATAACTGCATGGCAACCATCGACCCGGCCACTGACCGTACCTCCCAACACGCGCTGGACAAGGCGCTGTACACCTCGCGCATGACCTATGGCTTCGACCCGGTTGGCCCGACCAACCTGGCCCCCGTGGTGCCGACCAACGCCGAAGTGCTGCTGGAAACCCGCTTTCCGTACCTGGACGCCAGTCAGCGCCGCGAGATCCTGGCGACCACTGAAATTTCGTCGGGCTATGCGGTGATCGATCAGTCCGGCGGTTATGGCCGTCTGAACCTGTACGCAGCGGGCGATGGCTACGCAGCGTTCAATTCCAACGTCACAGTCAACATGAACGCCAGCCTGGGCGGCTATAACGCCATCGACGCCTGGCGCAACGACATCAGCGGCAGCGGCGCGCTGATCAAGAACGGCGGCGGCAACCTGATGCTGACCGGCAACAACACCTACTCGGGCGGCACCGTGATCAACGGCGGCGTGCTGACCGGACACGCTCAGGCCTTCGGCCGTGGAACGATCACCGACAACGCGACGCTGGTGGTCGATCAATCGACCAACGCCACCCTCGCCAACACGCTGGCGGGCAACGGTGCGCTGATCAAGCGCGGTTCCGGCTCGCTGAACCTGACGGGCAACAACAGCCTGTCCGGTGCAACGACAGTGCAAGCCGGTCGTCTGGCGGTAAACGGCAACCTGGGCAACTCCATCGTCAGCGTGCAACAAGGCGCAACGCTGGGTGGCAACGGCACCGTCGGCGGCATCAACGTCGCTCAGGGCGGTGTGGTTGCGCCGGGCAATTCGGTGGGACAACTGAACGTCAACGGTGACGTAAACCTCGCTCAGGGCGCGGTTTACCAAGTGGAGTCGGACGCCAACGGCAACGCAGACCGTATCGTCGCCAGTGGCCGTGCGACGATCAATAACAGCACGCTATCACTGGTCGAAGGCGGCAACTGGCTGGCCGCCAGCCGCTACTCGATTCTCTCGGCAGCCGGCGGCGTGAGTGGTGCATTTGCCGCCGTGCAAACCAACTTCGCCTTCCTCACGCCGACGCTGAACTACACCGCGACCGATGTCGGACTGACGCTGGATCGCAATGCCCAGCGCTTCTCCAGCCTGGCGACCAGCGACAACGCAAGGGCCGTTGCGCAGGGCCTGGACAGTTCAGGCGCAAACAACGCGCTGTGGCGTCAGGTGGTGCAATCCGACGCCTCCACGGCACAAGCCACCTTCAAGGCGCTGTCCAACGAACTGCATGCATCGACCCAGTCCGCGCTGATCGAAGACAGCCGCCTGGTGCGCAACGCCATGAACGACCGATTGCAGCAAGCGCAGTCCGCCCAGGCATTCGGCAGCAGCACACAAACCCTCGCCGGCGATGCTTCGCGTGGCGTGGTCTGGACTCAGGCCATCGGCGCAACCGGCAAGACCGAAAGCACCCGCGACGTCTCGGGCCTCGACACCCGCACCAGCGGTTTGCTGTTCGGCGCGGACGTGCCGCTCGACGACACTTGGCGCCTGGGCGCAATGGCCGGTTTCAGCAACAGCAGCTTCGACCTGCGCCATGCATCGGGGTCCACCGACAGCGACAACTACCACCTGGGCGTCTACGCCGGAGCCAAATGGGGCCAACTGGGCCTGCGCCTCGGCGCGGTGCGCACCTGGCATGAACTGACCGCCAAGCGCACGCTGGATCTGCCGGGCTCGTCCGAGCATTTCAAGGAAGACTACAAAGCGGCGACCAATCAGGTATTCGGCGAACTGGGTTACGCCATCGACATGGGCAACGCACAGCTCGAACCCTTCGCCAACCTCGCGCATGTGCGGCTGGACACCGACGCCTTCGATGAAAACAGCAACGCCATCCGCCTGGAGAACAAAGCCCAGGATAATCACATTACCTTCAGCACCCTGGGCCTGCGTGCCGCGACTCACTTGAACGCCGGCAGCGTCGCAATCAAACCCAACGCCACACTGGGCTGGCGTCGCGCCTATGGCGACGTGACGCCAGAGAGCCGCGCAGCCTTCAGCGGCGGCAGCACCTTCGAACTCTCCGGCGCACCGATCGCACGCAGCGCAGCGGTACTCGGCGCAGGTGTTGATCTGGGGTTGAGCGACACGCTGAGCGTTGGGCTGAGTTACAACGGGCAAGTGAGCAGCGATGCGTCTGATCAGACGCTGAATGCGCGGGTGACGTTGGCGTTTTAAAACTGAAAAATCTTCAACTGTGCAGCTCTCTGCAAGTTCAGAGAGCTGCATGCAGGACTTTGCGACTCAACGTGTAGGACCCATCAGAAAACCTCAGGTCGCTTTGACTTCATTATCGGCCTTCTCTATCGTGCCCCTACCAGCCGGAGCAGTCAGGGAGACGCCGAATGCCGTTATGGAGCATTGTGCCAACGTGGCTCGATATAGAACGACGTTTTAGCCAAAGCATGGGCTACCAGCCTGGCGCCAGCTTCCAGCGCAGCCCCAACAACGAGCCTGTTTCGACGTTACAGCTCAACCTTCGCCGTATCAGCAATATCAGAACCGCATTCATCCGCGCCGAATGGCAAGCGGCCCGCCGACTTGGGCGGCGTTTCGCAGACATCGACATCGCCAGCATCATCAACGACCTGATAGACGTGGTTAGCCAAATGGCCATGATCGTCGCCGGCAGTACGCTCGTCGGAGGCGCGATAGGTGCAGGGATCGGCTTCGGTTTCTTTGGGATCGGCGCGCTTCCTTCTGGCGCAGCGGGTGCCGCCATCGGCCTGGAAGTCAGCACCTGGATCCTGGCGATTCTCGGCCTGGCCTCCATCGCCGAATTTTTCGTCGACGGCCTTCCGCAGATTTTCGACCATTACGTGCGTGGCATCAAAGTCGCCTGGGAAGGCACCCGTGGCGAGCCTGGCCTCAACCCTTTCGGCGGCGATGATCCCCAGGTTGTAGACCGCGCCGCCTATCACATCGCCCAAGGCCACGAAGAAATGGTGATACTGCTACTGGGCGCCATCGTCGCCTACCTGACGCGCGGCCGAGGCAATGCAAGCGTGCTTGCCAGCGAAATGCAGGCCAGTTCAAGAGGTGCAAAGCTGGGCCAATGGATGCTCCAGCACGAAGAAGCCCTGAGAAGACACCCCGACCTGCAAAACGCCGGCCCTCGCAGAGGGGCGCTGGACAAACCGGAGTCACCGCCCCCGCCTCCACCACCCAATCGACGTGCGGACGAGCCTGAGCCGAAGAAACCGTTGGGTATGGCGGAGCATGAGGTGCCATGCTTTAAGGTGGGGTAATGTAAACCAAGAAGTAGTATCGGCAGGATCGATATCTATCGTCTATAAGAGCGCAAAAGGAAAGGAGATACGAGAATGGGTGCTGAAGTCGGTATCGCCGCGCGGAATGCCGCTGTTTGAGAGAATCGAACTAAAGATTTCATATTTCTTAGGGTGTGACGGAGCCAGTAGTGAGAAGGAAGGATTATATGCGAAAGTCCGGTTCAAAATGGTTGGTTTTGCTTGCTTTATGGGCAAGTTCAGGCGCCTTTGCTGCGCAATGCCCGACTCATGACCTTGCCGGGTTTTTCAAGGAATTCTCTACGAACCCGCAAGTGCAGCGAGCCTTCACTGCATCCCCGGTAGTCCAGCAGACGGTCCAGCCGAAAGGATCAGCTTATCAGGTGGTGCCGAGATCGTTGCAAGCTGTTGATGCTTCGACCCTGTCACTACTGGCTGCCGAAAACGTTCAAAAGCCTGGCCTGAGCGCGACGGTTCAATTGCCGAATCAAGTCTACATACGCGATAACAAAGGTAAGGTGTTGACGATACTGACCTTCAAGCAGGGCGATTGCTGGACGTTAAGCCGTATTGAAGACTGGTCGCTCGAAAAAGTACTTGATGCTCAAGACCCAAGCGGTAAATTATCGCTGGCTGCAAGAGCCTTTAAACGTGGGGAGTTGTTTAATCAGTTGGGCATGGAGACTCAGTCTCAGTCATCAGTTCAACTCTACCTATCGGCACTGGACAGCTATCTGGACGGTGCTGAGCAAGGTTCTGCAGAGGCCGCTTTTGCTGCGGCGGCAATCAGCTTGTCTGGCCAGGCACCCCGTCTCGAAAACAAGAAGATTCTTGGACTGCTTATCTATGCCTCCAAGAGCGTTCCTGAGGCAGGAGTGGCTTTGGCCGACTTTTACTGTAACGAGGGTGACAGCGAGGAGGCGCGAGCGTGTTTGAACCCCGAGAAATCGCTGGATGCTCTTGTAACGGCGGCACGCTCAGGTGCTCCTTCAGCGCTGATCCAGTTGGGAAGTGCTTACGAAGTCGGCGCCATTGTCCCGAACGACCTACCCAGAGCGATGGCCTGCTATAAGGAAGCCGAAAAAGGAGGGCACGAAGCAGCGTCCTCAAACGTGGAACGGCTTCGCAAGAAGGGTATTACCGTAGACAACGACTCTCACTGTCTTAAAGCAGGACGCTTTTTATGAGCACTGGATTACTCGAACAGCGCGCTAACTACCCTCACACGGGGTATGAGTATGGTTATGGCAGCACTGGTAACAGCGATGCCGATGGTAACGGTCGCAAAGAGATAGACTGCTCGCATCTCCTGACCAAAATGCTCACTGGCGCGGGCTATACCATCCCTTACAAAACCACGAGGGAGTTAGCGTCAGACACCACCCACTACGATTTCATTGCTCTGAATGATGTCCAGGAGGGTGATATTGCCCTGTGGACGACAAGGGGGCATACCGGTGTGGTCGAAAAAATGGAAGCAACCCGCACCAAGGGTGAATTCTTTGGATCGCAAACCTCTACGGGACCAAAGTCCGCAAAATTCGGCGCTGGCGCTTACTGGCCGATGCCCGACAAATATCTGAGGCCTAAAGCCCAGTATCGAAGCGGAGCGCAACCGGCACCTGCTCCGGCGCCTGCCGGGCCAGCACCCTTGATGAATTTCCAATATCCGTTCCGTAAGGCTGACGGGAAGCAGTTCATCGATGCAGAAGAAGTCTATAAGGCGTTGGAAGGAGAGACATCCGGCCACTACCTGCTGGGCAATAACAAATTTTGGCACGGTGGTATCCACATAAGCGACAAGAGCGCCCCGCAATGTGTGTTGAATGAGCCCGTACGCTGTATGGCCGACGGCGAGGTTGTGGCTTATCGTCTGAATAAGGATTATCTGGAATCCACGTTTGGTGATAACGAGAAAAAACTCAAATACTCCAGCTCCTTTTGCCTGGTGCGTCACGAGTACAAATCAGCGCCTAATCCCGAGGAGGGAGCTAATAAATGCAAGCAGAACAAGCTGACGTTTTACAGCTTGTATATGCATCTGTTGCCGTTTGCGCGTTACCCCTTATCACCTGCAGAAACGCCTAAACCCAAGGTGACCATGAAGGTTGGAGATTTCAGGGCTTACGACACCGCTCCAGCACCCGGAGTGACCACTGCGTCCTGCGGACAACTGGCAATCGGCACCAAGTTAGAATCATCGAGACCGCCGAGAATGGCGAACTTACTTATGCCAAGGGTAAGATTCTATCTGGCAGCGTGAAGCAGGGGGCAACCAAAAAACGGGTCGAGGGGGCGGAGGTCTGGTTCGCTTATTTGAAAAACGGCGAACCCTACAAAAACTCAGTCCCTAAGCGCATCTGGCTCGCTGACGATGTGCCTGAGCGAGCAAGACCCAATTACTGGCAAGGTAAGGTCAAAGCCTCAGTCGTGAATAAGTTGCCGCTGTACGATGATCCTGCCAGCCCTACAAATGGCCAGCCTGCAGGCGCCCGGAAGGGGACTCTGGAGCTGGTCATGAACAGCGTCATCGAGTTTAACTCTTCGGAAGTCGTCAACCTGGCGCTGGATGGCAAGCTGCAGCGGATGGCCAAGTGCACAATGCTGAGTGGCGGCCTGCGGGGTCATGGTGCGGTTCCCCCCAGCTTTTGGGCATGTGTTGAAAATGACCCTGCTAATAAAGTATTGAAGTGGGACTCGGTAACGCCGACCAGTTTTGATACGGTCGTTATGACGAGCACCGGAGTGAAGGCGGGCGATCCAATTGGCTATCTTGGACAAACCGAAAATCTCACCGGTGAAAATGGCGGCGTCAGCAGCAAATACCAGGTTCACGTCGAAATCTTCACAGCCGATGCTGAGGTTAAAGACTTCCTCAAGAACACCGCGGGTTTGAAGATTGGGAAGCAATACCTGCACCTTGCAAGCGGGGCTGTACTCAAGCAAAAAGCGCCCGCTACAGGCACCACAGCACTCAAGCAAGACCATGCGGTTGACTTGGCTAAAGCCACGGTTGTCAAAGAAGGCTTAGATGACTGGTATGAGGTCAGCGTGATCGAGGACGATCAGCCTGTAGCCGGCTTGATAAAAAAAGCCACTGCGCCAGTCATCACACAGCACGATTGGGAGAAATTGGGCTTTCAGATCGTGGAGGAGAACAACGCAGCAGCCGATGGCTTCCTGGACCCGGAAGACATGCCTCCTTTTTTCAAAGAGTTGTTTGCGAAAGTAGATACGAACCATGATGGGGATGTTTCTCCCGGCGAACTCGCGGAAGCGTTAAAAAATATCGACACCAGGGATCAGTGGGCAAAGCTGATCGCTCATCACCCAACCGAGTGGAAGTACAAGGCAGACGCAGCCAAGTGGAGCAGGCTGGATAAGCTGCTTGAGACATCGCCCAAGACGCTTAAGCACGAGAAAGAGCGAATTAACAAATATGTTTTTTGGGAGGAGTTGACAGGTAAGGCATTGATTAGTACTGATGCCGTTTGGCATTTTCATCCAGTTGAGTTCTTAAAGAATATAAGGGCAAAAGCTGGTTTTGTATTCACGCTCGAAATGATGCAAAAAATCTATCCATTGATAGAGCCTTCTAGGCAATCAGATCTGCAGGAAATCATAGATGAGTTAAATGCTCATATCGATTTCTTCCGACTGGATACCCCGCTAAGAAGGAGCCATTTCTTCGCGCAGGTCATGCAGGAGACAGGTGCCGCTCTCAGCGTCGAAGAAGGATTTCTCTGGAAAGCGTCATCCCTCATTGGGTCTTTCTCATATTTTCGTAATAATCCTGCTGCAGCACGTGCACATGGTTACGATACAACCAAACCAATAAAAGCCGATGGAACACGAGTAAATCAGGCAGATTATGAAGCCGTTGCTAATGGTGCTTATGGTGGGCGTGCAGAACTGGGGAATGGGGACTACGCAAGCGGAGATGGTTGGAAATTCCGAGGTAGAGGGCTCAAACAGCTCACTGGTAGGGCTCATTACAGAAACTTTACAAAGTGGTGCTCGACCAATTCAGTTGAGTGGCCAAGTGAGCTTCATGACTTTGAGATAAATCCTGAACTGTTGGTTCAGATGAAATACGCGGTACGCTCCGCTGCATTTTTCTGGATAGATAATGAGCTTTATCGAAGGGCTGATAACGGAGCTAATGACTCAACAGTTCAGTCAATAACCGATGTGGTAAATTATAATACCGATAGCAGGCCAGCACGAATAAGCAATTTCAAGAAAATTTGGCAGCAGGGACTATTTAATGAGATCATTCTATGACTAGGTCTAAATTTAACGCTATTACCTGTTTTTTTTGTTCTATGCTTTGCATACCTTGGGTGCAAGCATATGACGAAGAAATAGAGAAAACGCTATGTGGCGTTGACGAAAAAATCTATTTTAGCTGTCCTTTTTCTGACGAAAAAATAGTTTCGATATGTGCGTCTGGCAATAGTGATCCCAGTTCCGGATATGTTCAATATAGGTACGGGAAGCCAAACAATATCGAAATGATGTTTCCACAGAAAAAGATCCCACCTATGAAGAGATTTTTTGTGGTGAATGCTTCCGAAGGGAGTGTAAATAAAGATATTATAAAATTTAAAAATGGAAGCTACACGTACCTTGTTTCTCAAATGTCAATGAGCAATCTGACTGTGCTGAAAAACGGAAAGATGGTTTTGCGAAGAATATGTGAGAAAGGTGGCAATAAAGTAATAAGCCGAGAGGCAAGAGAAGGTATTGAAACAGTACCTAAAAGTGATGAGGATTTTAAGTGATCTATCGAAGTAGATCACTCCAGAGACTTTCTCAAAAATACGGCTGGTTTGAAGAAAGGGAAGCAGCACCTTCATCTAGCGGTAGGGACTGCGCTCAAGAAAAAAGCCCCTGCAACGGAGGCCACTTCAGTCAAGAAACAGCACGCGGTTGACCTGAGTAAAGCTGCGGTCATCAAAGAGGGTGCTGAAGACTGGTATGAAGTCAGCGTGACAGAGGACGGGCATTCTGTAACAGGGTTGGTGAAGAAAGCGAGTGCTGTCATCATCACTCAGCACGATTAGGAGAAATTGGGGTTCCAGATCGTCGAGGAAAGCAACGCGACAGCAGACGGCTTCCTGGATCTGGAAGACATGCCTCCTTTTTTCAAGGAGTTGTTTGCGAAAGTAGATACGAACCATGATGGGGATGTTTCTCCCGGCGAACTCGCGGAAGCGTTAAAAAATACCGACACCAGGGATCAGTGGGCAAAGCTGATCGCTCATCACCCAACCGAGTGGAAGTACAAGGCAGACGCAACCAAGTGGAGCCGGCTGGATAAGCTGCTTGAGACATCGCCCAAGACGCTTAAGCACGAGAAAGAGTGCATTAGCAAATATGTTTTTTGGGAGGAATTGACGGGTAAGGCGTTGATTAGTGCTGATGCCGTTTGGCATTTTCACCCGATTGGAATGATAGGCGGTTTTCTAACAAAAACTGTTGCGAATAGTGGGCAGATCACTTATGACGCCGAAGGTAATGATATACCAGGATCACCATATTTCAGTCGTTGCATTCATTGGCCTGGCAACGATTTGTCTGGTGTTACGCTAGGGCGTGGCTATGACATGGGGTTTAGATCTGAAACAGAGATATACAATCACATGATTGCAGCTGGGGTTGAGCCAGGACAGGCAACTAAGATATCTAAGGCCCGCAACCTGAAAGGTGCCGCCGCCAACAATTTCGTCGTTCAGAATAAAACTGATATTGGAAATATAACACTAGAGCAACAGAAAGCGCTTTTTGCCTTAATTTATCCGGATTATGTTTCCAAAGCGATCGCTAACTATAATCGTTGGACTTCGACTCTTCCTGCACATTTAGAGTGGGCGGCATTAAGGCCTATCATTCAGGATATTTTAGTTGATTTTGTGTATCAAGGGTTTACTAAAGGAGAAAACCCAATGAGGGCGGGAATGAAAGATGACGTGGATGAATTGATACGTTATATAGAAAACACCCCGGCGATCAGTCAGTATGAACCCGGGCGGAAACGTGCTGCATATCTCAAAAAAAATCGTTAGGAATCTGATGTGAAAATAAATTTTAGATTTGTTTTAGTTTTAGCCTCGCTCTATTTTCTGCCAGCGCACGCTGAGTGCATCAATAGCGATACGAGCCAAGAAGTTGACGAGTGTGCAAAGGCAGAAAAAAATACCGCAGATGCCCGCCTAAACGGCAGTTATAAAAAAATAATAGCCAGAGCTCAAGGTCAATATAGGTCAGATGCTAGACTTGGCGATGAATTCAAAGCGAAACTAAAAGATTCGCAGCGCGCATGGCTAAGGTTGCGTGATACGAATTGCCCACTTGAAGCGTTTGAAATAGAAGTTGGGCAGGCTGCTTACCTGACAACAATTAATAACTGTGTTGCGGGGATGAGCCTGGAACGTGCGGCTTATTTGGATAAATTATTGCACGATATTTAAGGCGGATTTTAGATTGGAAGTATCCCCGTCTTCATTGCTGCGACATAAATTTAGACGTTTGCAAGAGTGAAGTGGGTTTGAAGATAGAGGGCTATTCTTGGGTCGGCGAACCAGCTAGCCGGCCTTCACAAAAACATTAGGGACGCTGTCTTCAGGTGGCCAAGAGCTTGACCTTCATTGGAGAGCCAAGGCGTAATTTGGTTGGCGCGCAACTGACCAGCGCAGGCACCGAGATCCACCTGAAGGCCGGCGAAAAGATCGTCATCGAGGCGGGCGTGGAGCTCGCCGTGAAGGCGGGCGGGAGCTTCATCAAGCTCGACGCGGGCGGATCGTGAAGGCCAACGCTGGAGGCTCCGCCGGAACCGGAACCAATACCTGCACCTTACAAGCGGGGCTGTACTCAAGCAAAAAGCACCCGCGACATCACCCTACGGAGTGGAAGGATAAGGCAGACTCTGCCAAGTGGAGCAAGTTGGATAAACTGCTGAAACCGTCTCCGAAGATGTTGAAGCATGAGAAAGAACGCATTGATAAATATGTATTTTGGGATGAGTTGTCAGGGAAAGCTAAGATGACCTCAAGTTTAATATGGCATTTTCATCCGGTAGAATTCATTTCAACATTTAGCGCTAAAAAAGTCTGCGCTTGCAACGCCATAGTTAAGGCTACTCGCTGGGTTTCTTCCAGTAAGACGCACTATGGCCCATTGCATACGGGTGATAAAGAGCTTGGGAGTGCACCTCAGTGGGATGACCTGGTCTCAGAAGGGAAAATAACGGAAGAGGAGAAAAAAATTATTGTTGTAATGTCTGGAAACGAGGCAAAAATTAACGGAGTACAAAGTTATGATAGCGAAATAATTACTGCCGGCGCGATGCAGAAAACAATTAATTTGTCCGGTGGCGGTGAGCTGCCACTACAAGTTAAGAAGTTCAAAAATCAGCATCCCGAGGCGTACATCGAATACTTTGATTCTCAAGGCTGGAAGTTGGATGAGACAGGTGATTCGGCGAAAATGTATTATCAAGGGCCGGCTCGAGCTAGTGGCGCAAAGCTGGAAGGAAAGGCGCTGAAGGATAATTTAAAAATTGGTTGCAGTGAATCGACATTTGGGAAGGTGGTTGACTGTCAGCCTGTTTCAGTGATGGCCTGCGCTATCGCAAGTCCGCTATATATCCAGATACAAATAATGGATTTTATAGAAAGGTTGCGTAGTTCTTTAACGAAGAAGCCCACAGGCTATAACTTTACTGCTGGGGGATTTTTCAAGACCTCTCTCGGAAAAGCTGTGGTTTTGGACCACGATATAAATCGACCCGGGTATGTGAAGGATGATTTGGGATCTGCTCTTGACACTTTTTTTGCTCAAAATCCAACAGTCAGCCGGAATGTTGATACATGGGGCTCAGCATATAACGTTAATGAGCGAAAAGTTTTAGACCTGTATGGCGCTCGAAGAAGAATGACCAATGCATTGCTTCGATACAATCACTTGAAGGCGGAGTTATAAGTATGTCGAATTTGAGATTTTTAGTTGCTGGTGCTGTTTGCTGGTTTTTGATAGCCGCCAATTGCCAGGCTGCTGATCTGATTTTGAATGGGGCTGGCGATTCCAGGTTAAATTTTTCCTCGTGGGATGAAAAGTCTGCCGTTTGGAAAATAGTAGATTTTAAAAAAGAGAATTTGAATTTTTCTTTATATAATAATGCCCCTGACTCTTCGATAGGATTAGGGGTAAATTCTGATAGCATGTCTTCTGATGGGAGATATGCTCTAGTTCAAAGAACTATATTTGGTAAACTCTACGATTCGGAGCAGGTAACGGAAACTGAAAAAAACTATTGTGACATGGTTGAAATGAATAGCGGTTGTGTGTTGCTCTCAAGGTCTGCCGAGGTTTGTTCTGGAAGTTGGAAGGGTTCTATTTGGTCGGCAGACGGAGGGGAAATTGTTAAGCCAAAGCTAGAAACAATAAATCCTCAAAAATTGATCGAGTCGATTTCGACTGTACGCGGTTCAACCTTAAGGGCCGACGCTATAAAAGAGCAAATGTTCATGGGTATTGAATCATATGCGAGTTGTTATCCAGGCGTTGAAAATGTACAGGCGCTAAATGACTTGGGGTTTTATTTGTCTCAAGGGGGTGATGATAGCGGCGCACTTAGAATGTATCGAAGAGTTGAGTCTATTGGCGAACGTACAGTGTTGTTTTTAAATATCGCTGACTCGCTCTGGAATACTGGAAAAACTTCTGAGGCTGTCAAATACTACAAGAAATACGCTGATTCTATGAATGCTAGCGGGAAAAGCAATAAGGTTCCTTCGCGAGTCGCTGAACGCACAAAGTAGCATGGAGTGCTGTCAACACCTTAGGCCAGTTTTGATTCGGCGGCTTTAAAGGCGCTGCGGGAAAGGTCAGTTTGTGAGTAAAGCTGCGGTCATCAAAGAGGGGGCTGAAGACTGGTATGGAGTCAGCGTGACATAGGACGGACAGTCTGTAACAGGATTGGTGAAGAAAGCGAGTGCTGTCATCATCACACAGCACGATTGGGAGAAAGTGGGGTTCCAGATCGTCGAGGAAAGCAACGCGACAGCAGACGGCTTCCTTGATCCGGAAGACATGCCTACTTTTTTCAAGGAGTTGTTTGCGAAAGTAGATGCGAACCATGATGGGGATGTTTCTCCCGGCGAACTCGCGGAAGCGTTAAAAAATACCGACACCAGGGATCAGTGGGCAAAGCTGATAGCTCATCACCCAACAGAGTGGAAGTACAAGGCAGACGCGGCCAAGTGGAGTAGGTTGGATAAGCTGCTTGAGACATCTCCTAAGACGCTTAAGCACGAGAAAGAGCGAATTAACAAATATGTTTTTTGGGAGAAATTGACAGGTAAGGCGTTGATTAGTGCGGATGCCGTTTGGCATTTTCACCCGATTGGAATGATAGGCGGTTTTCTAACAAAAACTGTTGCGAATAGTGGGCAGATCACTTATGACGCTGAAGGTAATGATATACCAGGATCACCATATTTCAGTCGTTGCATTCATTGGCCTGGCAACGATTTGTCTGGTGTTACGCTAGGGCGTGGCTATGACATGGGGTTTAGGTCTGAAACAGAGATATACAATCACATGATTGCAGCTGGGGTTGAGCCAGGACAGGCAACTAAGATATCTAAGGCCCGCAACCTGAAAGGTGCCGCCGCCAACAATTTCGTTGTTCAGAATAAAATTGATATTGGAAATATAACACTAGAGCAACAGAAAGCGTTTTTTGCCTTAATTTATCCGGATTATGTTTCCAAAGCGATCGCTAACTATAATCGTTGGACTTCGACTCTTCCTGGACATTTAGAGTGGGCGGCATTAAGGCCTATCATTCAGGATATTTTAGTTGATTTTGTGTATCAAGGGTTTACTAAAGGAGAAAACCCAATGAGGGCGGGAATGAAAGATGACGTGGATGAATTGATACGTTATATAGAAAACACCCCGGCGATCAGTCAGTATGAACCCGGGCGGAAACGTGCTGCATATCTCAAAAAAAATCGTTAGGAATCTGATGTGAAAATAAATTTTAGATTTGTTTTAGTTTTAGCCTCGCTCTATTTTCTGCCAGCGCACGCTGAGTGCATCAATAGCGGTACGAGCCAAGAAGTTGACGAGTGTGCAAAGGCAGAAAAAAATACCGCAGATGCCCGCCTAAACGGCAGTTATAAAAAATTAATAGCCAGAGCTCAAGGTCAATATAGGTCAGATGCTAGACTTGGCGATGAATTCAAAGCGAAACTAAAAGATTCGCAGCGCGCATGGCTAAGGTTACGTGATACGAATTGCCCACTTGAAGCGTTTGAAATAGAAGTTGGGCAGGCTGCTTACCTGACAACAATTAATAATTGTGTTGCGGGGATGAGCCTGGAACGTGCGGCTTATTTGGATAAATTATTGCCCGATATTTAAGGCGGATTTTAGATTGGAAGTATCCCCGTCTTCATTGCTGCGACATAAATTTAGACGTTTGCAAGAGTGAAGTGGGTTTGAAGATAGAAGGCTATTCTTGGGTCGGCTAACCAGCTAGCCGGCCTTCACAAAAACATTAGGGACGCTGTCTTCGGGTGGCCAAGAGCTTGACCTTCATTGGAGAGCCAAGGCGTAATTTTGTTGGCGCGCAACTGACCAGCGCAGGCACCGAGATCCACCTGAAGGCCGGCGAAAAGATCGTCATCGAGGCGGGCGTGGAGCTCACCGTGAAGATGGGCGGAATCTGCATCAAGCCGCCGTTGCCGGCGGTGGATAAGGACAAAGCGGGGGGGGTTGAGGATTTGGCGTTGGTGAATGGTAAGCGATCCACCAACCACACCTACCATCAGATGCGGCTTCCGTTTATCTTGGCATTTCCGGTGAGCAGTTCCACGGCAGCAACGCCTCATAGTCGGCCACCGACTGCGCAAGTGGCAACCTCTCCAGTACGTGGCGCAGCCACGTATAGGGCTCCTGGCCGTTGACCTTGGCGGTCTCGACCAAGCTATAGATCTGTGCACTGGCGGTGGCGCCTTTAGGCGTGTCGCTGAACAGCCAGGCTTTGCGCCCAATAACAAACGGCTTTATTGCGCGCTCTGCCGGGTTGTTGTCGATCGGTAAAAAGCCGGCTTCCACGTAACGCTTCAGCCGACTCCAGTTATTCGCCAGATAACCAACTGCCTTGCCCAGCACGCTTTGCGGCGTCACGTGGGACTGAGTTTTATCCAGCCAGCTTTTCAACTGAGCCAAGATTGGCAGGCTTTTCTCCTGCCGACCGGTAAAGCGCTGTTCGTCGCTGCCGTCTTTCAATTCGCGCTCGATACCGTACAGCTTATTGATCATCGTCAGCGCGATATCGGCACGCCCGGTCTTGCCCTTAGGTTGCACTTTTTGTGCTTCGACAAATTTGCGCCGCGCATGGGCCATACACGCCAAGCGCTCCACGCCCGGTTGTAACGCCAGCGCGTTATAGCCCGCGTAATCATCAGTCATCACATAGCCGCGATAACTTTCCAGCAGCCGTAACGGTACGTCCTGCGCGCGGCTGGAAGTGTAGTCGAACAATACGACTTTATGATCTGGAGGCCCGCTGGCCTGTACCCACATCCAGGATTGGCTGGTCGGGTCTCGATCTGGTTCTTTCAGTACCTGAACGCGGGTTTCGTCACAGTGGATGACCGGGCTTTCCAGCAATCGATCACGCATCAGATTTAACAGCGGCTGCAAATGTTCGCCGCACTGGATAATCCAGCGGGCCAACGTTTGACGCGGGATTTCTATGCCATGTCGGCTTAGCACCGTTTCAAAACGATGCAGCGGCAAGCCGTCGACATACTTGGTGGTCAGCAGCATGGCCAACACGCTGGGGCTGGCCATGCTCTTTTCAATCAACTGCGCAGGCTTGCCGGCTGTGACCGGTGCCGACTCACAGCCACGACAGCCGTAGACTTTGCGGATGTGTTTGATCACCCGAATCTGCATCGGCACGATATCCAGTTGCTCGCTGGTTTCCTCGCTGACGACATGCTTGCGGCAACCGCAGGCACAGGTCAGTTCGTGTTCGGGCAGCTCGTGGATGACTTCAATGCGCGGCAGATCAGCCGACAGTGGCTTGCGCTTGCCACGGCGTGGCGCAGGAGCAACTACTTCCTCATCAGCATCGCCGACCGGGAGCATAGGCTCGCTTTCAGGTTCATTGAACAAGGCAAGTTGAGGGGTATTAGGCTCGACGGTTTGTTCGGACTTTCGACCAAAAATACGGTCACGCAGCAGCTTGATCTGCTCTTTGAGATCAACGATGTGAGTGGCGTAGGCGTCTTTAACTTCCTGTTCGCGCGAGCGTGCTTCGTAGCTCTCAAGCAGCATCTGTTTGAGCAATACGGGATCGTCAGGAAGGTTGTCGGGCAATGGTCGCATGCCCTGGATTATACCCGTCAGGCAACAAACCTTGGAGTCAAAATCTTATGAGGACGGTTGCGCCACAGATCAAATCCATCCAGCAGCCAATTCAATTCCTGAACCGTCAGCACAATGGCTTCGTCGACATCATCTGGCGAGATTTTGAAACGCTCGGACTCGAGACGCTTGAGCCAAAGGCAGAAGCCGTTACGCTCCCAATACAAAATCTTCACTCGATTCCGGGATTTGTTGAGAAAGACAAAGAGCACCGGATCAAAGACCGCCACTTTAATATCCAACTCGACCAAAGCAGCTAAGCCATCGATGGATTTTCTGAAATCCACGGGTTTGGGATAGAGGTAGACTTTCTCGACTTTGGCGTCGGGTCGCATCATGGTGCTGGCTCCTGAAAGAAAACGGGAGCACAGCATCAGGCGTCAGCCAGTGGCTTGAAATGTGGGGTTCGTGGATCGGATACGGTGAATGCACCGCCTGAGAAAGTTGAGCCGAAATTTTTTTTCGTGTTTTCCGAGTAAAAAAGTGGTTTTTATTAATAATGATTTGGAGAACGCGCCGGATGAATTTTCTTTGGCGTTTTGCGATACCTGTGTGTGAGTTCATGAAAAGTGAAATCATACAAATTTCAGACAAGCCTGATGCTGTTAATTTGTATAGGTCTTTGGGTTGGGATGTGACTGCCCCCAAGATTCAAGACATGGCTATAGACTTGATCTATCGAGGGGATTATACCGGGAGTTCCAGGGCTCTTATTCAGAGGCATATGACGAGTAATAATCTGTCGGCCTTCTCTGCTTTAATAAGTGATAGAACAAAATGGCTTAACGTTCCTGAAGATCGATTCAATAAGCGTGTTGATTATTTTAGGTGATGCACGAAGATGTTTAATATGTATTTCATATTTGGTGTGCTTTCTGTAGGCGGTGCCTCTGCAGTAGCAGCAGACTTGGGGGCGGTTTCAGAGGTGGGTGTCGGTCGTGTCGGCACTAACGTAGTTCGATATGTGAAAACCTTCAATAATAGCTGCTTGGAAGTACAGGTGGTGAGCCCTGAAAATAATTGGAAAGTTTTGTCTGTTTCGAATTTCTGCAGCTTTGAGGGCAAGTCTTTTGGTTCTGACTTTGCCGATGCTGGATTTGAGCAGATCTCTGTTAAAAATGATGGTCTTCATTTAGTGCTTAGTTTCACGCCGCTGACGCCAACGGGCGAGCAGCGCAGAGCCTGTATTATTCCAGTTGAAGGGGCTACCATCAAAGACCTAAAATGTTTAGAAACCGAGAAATAACATTAGATCCTCAGCAACACCGACTCACAAAAGAGTTTTACTGCAACGTTGAAAAGTATCTTTGTGCTGCCGCTTCCGGGGGAGCGGCGCAATTTAGTCTGAGCGCTCAGAACTTGCGCTTTTTTATGGCGGGGAACTGTGGGGCGGTTGGGGCGATCCGCCCGCGCTGATGTTGAGCCAGGCACCTATCGTTCCGCACGCTCCAGCGTCGGAATGCCTTGCGTGACGCTCCTGCGTCGCAAATCTCTGCCGCGCCGCACATTCAAGATCGGACGCGGAGCGTCCAGAACGGCATGCGACGCGGAGCGGCGCACGATAGTTGAGATTATCGTATCCGATCCACGAACCCCACATTTCAAGCCACTGGCTGACGCCTGATGCTGTGCTCCCGTTTTCTTTCAGGAGCCAGCACCATGATGCGACCCGACGCCAAAGTCGAGAAAGTCTACCTCTATCCCAAACCCGTGGATTTCAGAAAATCCATCGATGGCTTAGCTGCTTTGGTCGAGTTGGATATTAAAGTGGCGGTCTTTGATCCGGTGCTCTTTGTCTTTCTCAACAAATCCCGGAATCGAGTGAAGATTTTGTATTGGGAGCGTAACGGCTTCTGCCTTTGGCTCAAGCGTCTCGAGTCCGAGCGTTTCAAAATCTCGCCAGATGATGTCGACGAAGCCATTGTGCTGACGGTTCAGGAATTGAATTGGCTGCTGGATGGATTTGATCTGTGGCGCAACCGTCCTCATAAGATTTTGACTCCAAGGTTTGTTGCCTGACGGGTATAATCCAGGGCATGCGACCATTGCCCGACAACCTTCCTGACGATCCCGTATTGCTCAAACAGATGCTGCTTGAGAGCTACGAAGCACGCTCGCGCGAACAGGAAGTTAAAGACGCCTACGCCACTCACATCGTTGATCTCAAAGAGCAGATCAAGCTGCTGCGTGACCGTATTTTTGGTCGAAAGTCCGAACAAACCGTCGAGCCTAATACCCCTCAACTTGCCTTGTTCAATGAACCTGAAAGCGAGCCTATGCTCCCGGTCGGCGATGCTGATGAGGAAGTAGTTGCTCCTGCGCCACGCCGTGGCAAGCGCAAGCCACTGTCGGCTGATCTGCCGCGCATTGAAGTCATCCACGAGCTGCCCGAACACGAACTGACCTGTGCCTGCGGTTGCCGCAAGCATGTCGTCAGCGAGGAAACCAGCGAGCAACTGGATATCGTGCCGATGCAGATTCGGGTGATCAAACACATCCGCAAAGTCTACGGCTGTCGTGGCTGTGAGTCGGCACCGGTCACAGCCGGCAAGCCTGCGCAGTTGATTGAAAAGAGCATGGCCAGCCCCAGCGTGTTGGCCATGCTGCTGACCACCAAGTATGTCGACGGCTTGCCGCTGCATCGTTTTGAAACGGTGCTAAGCCGACATGGCATAGAAATCCCGCGTCAAACGTTGGCCCGCTGGATTATCCAGTGCGGCGAACATTTGCAGCCGCTGTTAAATCTGATGCGTGATCGATTGCTGGAAAGCCCGGTCATCCACTGTGACGAAACCCGCGTTCAGGTACTGAAAGAACCAGATCGAGACCCGACCAGCCAATCCTGGATGTGGGTACAGGCCAGCGGGCCTCCAGATCATAAAGTCGTATTGTTCGACTACACTTCCAGCCGCGCGCAGGACGTACCGTTACGGCTGCTGGAAAGTTATCGCGGCTATGTGATGACTGATGATTACGCGGGCTATAACGCGCTGGCGTTACAACCGGGCGTGGAGCGCTTGGCGTGTATGGCCCATGCGCGGCGCAAATTTGTCGAAGCACAAAAAGTGCAACCTAAGGGCAAGACCGGGCGTGCCGATATCGCGCTGACGATGATCAATAAGCTGTACGGTATCGAGCGCGAATTGAAAGACGGCAGCGACGAACAGCGCTTTACCGGTCGGCAGGAGAAAAGCCTGCCAATCTTGGCTCAGTTGAAAAGCTGGCTGGATAAAACTCAGTCCCACGTGACGCCGCAAAGCGTGCTGGGCAAGGCAGTTGGTTATCTGGCGAATAACTGGAGTCGGCTGAAGCGTTACGTGGAAGCCGGCTTTTTACCGATCGACAACAACCCGGCAGAGCGCGCAATAAAGCCGTTTGTTATTGGGCGCAAAGCCTGGCTGTTCAGCGACACGCCTAAAGGCGCCACCGCCAGTGCACAGATCTATAGCTTGGTCGAGACCGCCAAGGTCAACGGCCAGGAGCCCTATACGTGGCTGCGCCACGTACTGGAGAGGTTGCCACTTGCGCAGTCGGTGGCCGACTATGAGGCGTTGCTGCCGTGGAACTGCTCACCGGAAATGCCAAGATAAACGGAAGCCGCATCTGATGGTAGGTGTGGTTGGTGGATCGCTTACAGATTATCGTTCCTCAGCGCGGGAACGATAATCAGTGGGTCAGAACGCAGGCAGTACCGCGCCGTCGTACTTCTTGTTGATGAAGTCTTTGACTTGCTGGCTGGTCAGCGCTTTCGACAGTTTTTCGATGGCGTCGGTGTGGGCGTTATCTTCGCGGGTGACGAGGAAGTTCACGTACGGCGAATCAGCGCCCTCAATGATCAGCGCATCCTTCTTCGGATTGAGCTTGGCTTCCAGCGCGTAGTTGGTGTTGATCAAGGCAAGGTCAACCTGGCTCAAGGCGCGCGGCAATACAGCCGATTCCAGTTCGCGGAACTTGAGTTTTTTCGGGTTGGTCGCGATGTCTTTAGGCGTGGCCAGGGCGTTGGTCGGGTCCTTCAGGGTGATCAGGCCACCTTTCTGCAACAGGAGCAGGGCACGACCGGCGTTGCTGCCTTCGTTCGGGATGGCGATGGTTGCGCCTTCAGGCAGGTCAGCCAGTTTCTTGTACTTGTTGGAGTAGCCACCGAACGGTTCGACGTGTACGCCAACGCCGGTCACCAGATTGGCGCCCTTGCCTTTGTTGAAGCCGTCCAGGTAAGGCTTGGTCTGGAAGTAGTTGGCGTCCAGACGCTTTTCGTTCAGTTGAACGTTGGGCTGTACGTAGTCAGTGAAGACCTTGATTTCCAGGTCCACGCCTTCTTTGGCCAGGGTCGGCTTGATCAGCTCAAGGATTTCCGCGTGCGGTACGGGCGTTGCGCCGACGACCAGTTTTTCGCCTGCGTGAGCCAGGCCAATCGAAAGCGCAGCCGCCAGAGCGGTGATCAAAAACGTCTTTTTCATGCAATGTCCTTAGCGAAATCCGAGAGCGTCATCCAAAAACGACGCCTTATTATTCAATGGTTTGCCGTCGCGCGATCCGATCACTGCGACATCACGCTGACATTACCGAGATTTTATATTCCGATGAAAGACTTTTTAGTCGAGTGCTTATATCTTTTTGTCTAACGCCCTCACGCAGGGCTCTGCTCAAGCTGCGACGTCACCGACTCCAGCAATTGCCGCAGCGCAGAAAGCTGCTCGCGATCTCCGCTGCTGACCAACAGCTTTGCCTGGCGCTCGATCAGCGTCAGCGGGGTGGCGATGTCGGGCAGGTTGATGTCTTCAGCCCGAATCTCGTCGCCGCTGCTGACCAGCAATGCAAAGTGAATGACGTTCTCCAGTTCGCGAGTGTTGCCGGGCCAGCTATGGGCTTCCAGCGTGCGTTGCGCGTCTTCGCTGATCAACTGCACGGGCAGGCTCAGGCGCTGACTGTAGATGCCGACAAAATATTCGGCCAATGGCAGGATATTGCCCGGCTGTTCGCGCAATGCGGGCAGGTCGAGCTTCCCTTCGCTGAGGTAATGATAGAGCCGCTCGTGGAATTTTCCGGCGGCTACCGCCTGCGCCAGATCGATGCTGGTGGCCGCGACCAGGCGCACATCGACCGGGCTGGGCTGGTGCGCGCCGACTCGGGTGACTTCGTGATTTTCCAGCGCGGCGAGCAGCTTGACCTGAATCGGCAACGGCAAGTCGCCGATCTCGTCCAGATACAAAGTGCCACCATTGGCAGAACCGAACCAGCCTGCGCGGCTGCTGACCGAGCCGCTGTGCGCCCCGGCGGCGTAACCGAACAGCTCGGCATCGGCGTAGGTCGGGCTGATGGCGCCGCAGTTCACCGAAACGAACAGGCCGGAGCGATCACTGCCGCGATGAATGTGCCGTGCCAGCAGCTCCTTGCCGGTCCCTGATTCACCGCGGATCAGCACCGGCAGCTCACGTGGGGCCAGTTGCTCCATTTCCTCACGCAAGCGGCGGGAGCGTGGGTCGATGAACACCAGCGCCTTGGCGCGAATGCTGAGTGGGCTTTTTTCCGCATCGGGAAAGGTCAGCAGCGGCTGGCCGAAATTTTCGTGAAGGCTCATGACACACTCCCGCCTGAGCCCTTGCGACGGCTCAAGCGTTAAAAAGACAGGGCCCGGCAGGCCCGATAGATACGTAATCCGCTCATGCGCGACGACGCGCGTGCTGCTCCAGACGATTTTGCAGCCGGTACAGATAAGCGAAGCCCTGCTCCCAGCGTTGATGACCGGACTTGACGTTGATATGCCCGGCCTGGCTCAGAAACCCAAGCTCTGCACCCCAATGACGAGCCATTTCAATAGCGCGCTGGGAGCTGACGGCAGGGTCGTTGTCGGAGCTGACAACCTGCGTCGGAAACGGCAGCAGATCGGCAGGAATCGGCGCGAAGTTGCGCAATGCAGGGGGGCAGTTCGGACGCTCGACATCGGCAGGCGCAACCAGCAACGCGCCTTGCACCTGGCGAAGGGTTTCCAGCGGCGCGAGTTGCGCCCAGTGCGCGACCGTCACGCAACCCAGGCTATGGGCGATCAGGATCACTGGCGTGCTCTGCGCGGCAATGGTGCGCTGCAGCTCGCCCACCCAGTCTTCACGGCGCGGTTTGAGCCAGTCGGCTTGTTCTACGCGTGTACTGTTGGGCAGGCTGTTTTGCCAATGGGCCTGCCAATGATCATCAGGAGACCCTTGCCAGCCTGGCACGATCAGATACCGGATCGACTCGTTATGCATGGATTCGCCTCCTGCATGTATGCGTTCATGAGACGAGTATAGGGACTCAAGTTATATTCGCTAAGGAATAAGAAGCTATTTGTTAATTCCCAAAACGAATATAAGCCGTCAGACAAAAAAAGAAGCCGTCCCCTGCCTTCGAGGAACGGCCTCTAATAAAAAATCACTTTCAGGGCAAAGAATATCCGCGCTTGGTTACAGGATTACGACGGCGCTCAGGTTACCGGAACTGTACGAGGGCCCGGCTCACCGACGCCAAGTGCAACGGGCTCTTCGTTTTGCGGCACCTCGCGGGCCACGGTCCAGACCACAATCGCGGCCACCACGTCGAAGATCGCCAGTACCACGAACAGCGGGCTGTAGCCGATCTTGGTGACCAGCACGCCAAACACCATCGTGAACGCAGCCGCCCCCATGAACCCGAACATTCCGCCCATGCCCGTGGCCGTGGCCACTTCGTTTTTGCCGAACGAGTCGGAGGTGATCGAGTACAGCGCACCCGACAGAGTCTGGTGCGCAAAGCCACCAATGCACAGCAGCGCAATGGCGGTGTAAGGGCTTTCGACCAGCCCGATGCAGGCCGGGCCGATCATGCATGAACAGCCGAACAGCATGACCATCTTGCGAGAGGTGAACAGCGAGACCTTGCAGTACTTGTGAAACAGCGGGCTGAGATAGCCGCCCAGCACGCAGCCGATATCGGCCGCCAGGAACGGCAGCCAGGCGAACATCGCGACTTCCTTGATGTTCATGTGCCGTTCGGTCATCAGGTACAGCGGGATCCACGCGTTGAAGGTCTGCCAGGCGGGCTCGGACAGAATGCGCGCCGAGGCGATGGCGTAGAAATTGCGGTTCTTGAACAGGCGTTTCCAGCTGCCTTTTTGGGCAGGTGCATCCTTGAGGCGCGATTCCTGGCCGCTGAGAATGTAATCGCGCTCGGCATCGCCCAGACGTTTCTGGTCACGCGGGTGCTTGTAGAGCAGCAGCCACAGCCCGCTCCACACGATCCCCAGGCCACCGACAATCAGAAACGCCAGTTCCCAGCCGCTGTGCAGAATCGCCCAGACCACCAACGGTGGCGCGAGCAATGCGCCGAATGACGAGCCGATGTTGAACCAGCCGATGGCGACCGAGCGCTCTTTGGCTGGAAACCATTCGGTCGTCGCCTTGACGCCCGCAGGCAGGCCCGCCGCTTCGGTCAGCCCGAGCAGGCCACGGAAGATTGCCAGGCTCTGCCAGCCAGTTGCGAACGCTGCCGCAGCACAGGCACCCGACCAGGCCACAGCGAAAATCGCGAAGCCCATCTTGGTGCCTATTGCGTCGATGATGTAGCCCGCCACCGGTTGCATGATCGCGTAGCACAACTGCCAGGCGACCACGATGTGCGCGTACTGCTCGGTGGAAATGCTCAGCTCACTCATGAGCGTCGGCGCTGCAACGGACAGCGTGTTGCGTGCGAGGTAGTTGACGACCAGGCCGGCCGTGACCAGCCCCACCATCCACCATCGAATTCCTTTTATCTTCATCTCTTCACCCTGTTTATTTTTAGATTGGCGATGAGCGTCCCTCGGCCAGAACCGTGGAGCGGCTGTTTTTTATGTAACGTTAGATTGCGGATACCGCAGAGGGGCTAATCGATGGATTTCGACGATATTCAGACGCTTTAGGTGACCTACCGAGCAATCCAGACAGGATTTTTGCCTGACAATTTTGTCTGATCATGGCTTTGTTACTCTTTGAATTATTTTTATGGTTGTAATTTTATAAAGGTCTTATGTTGTCGTACAACATCCCGCATTTATAGTCATTTGCCATGCCAGTGTCAAATGCCAGAAACGCTGTTGACTCCGCTTGGCAAGCGCTTGCGAATGTTGAAGCCTGAACGCTTACACCCTCGTTATACGATGACTGCTTGGGGAGACAGCGTTTCTAGCTCGTTTTGACCTATTCGCCACTGATCGCAAGCCATGAAGTACTGCAACTCACAGCGCAGCGTCGAGAATCAGCTCCGGGGGCTTGCACAACTGTCATAAATGCTTTCATTCTCTGGCTGTGGCATTGGGCAAAGGAGTGCCCTGCGATACCTGGTCGGCGACAGTCCGACGCTGAATGCTGGAGGAGGCGCCCCGCATGCCTGAGCCAAGCAGTCTCGCCAGTTGGACCCGCGCCTTGCGCAAGCAACTCGATGCGCTGGGAGTGGACAGCCATGCGCTGTGCAGGAGCGCGGGTATCCATATGGAATCGCTGGATGACCCCGGCGCGCAATTTCCGGCCGACGCTATCGCCAGGCTTTGGCAACTGGCGGTGCACGCCAGCCTTGATCCTGCGCTGGGCTTGCGAGTCTCGCGTTTTGTCAGCCCCACAGCGTTCCATGCACTGGGCTACACGCTGGTGGCCAGCGGCTCTCTGCGCGAGGTTTTCGAGCGTATCGTGCGCTATCGGGCAATGGCTGAAGACTCGCTGGAACTGGACTTCAGAGCGGTCGGCGAGCGTTACGAGTTTCGCTTCGGCACGCCGAAATCGTGTCAGCTCCCCGCGCATGAATTGCTGGATGCATTCGCGGCCATTTACGTGCGCACTTGCCGCAGTCGGTTAGGCCGGGGTTACGCGCCACTGTCCGTGCACCTGCAACGCCCCGCGCCTGACAATCCGCAGCCTTGGGAAGACCTGTTTCGTTCGCCAGTGATGTTCTCGGCGCAAGAGAACCTGCTGGAGTTTGGCGGCGATGATTTCGACAGCCACCTGGATGACGGCCCGATGCAGGTAAACGAGCAAAAAGCCAATGGCGACCCGTTGCCTTCGCTGATCTGGGAGCAGCGCGTGCGCTCGGCCATCGAAACCCTGCTGCCGGATGGCGAGCCGACCGCCGAAAGCATTGCTGCAGCACTGCACCTGAGCACGCGCAGCCTGCATCGCCATTTGGCGGACGAGGGTTGCTGTTACGACCTGTTACTCAATCAATGCCGCCAGAACCTGGCACTGCTGCACATGAACGACCCGCAAAGCTCACTGAGCGAAATCGCCTACCTGCTGGGCTTTAGCGACACCGAAAGCCTGAGCCGCGCGTTCAAACGCTGGACCGGGCTGACACCGGGGCAGTATCGGAGTGCGTTGGGGCGGTGAGGATAATGCAGCTATCGTGCGACGCTCCGCGTCGCACGCCGTTCTGGACGCTCTGCGTCCGGTGCTGAACAGGCGCAACGCCACTGGGCTGTAGATAGACGCTCTAACGAGCGTCAAGCCGTGCCAACTCCGGCAGATCGCCCGACAAACCTAAGGCTTCGCGCACGAACAGAGCCTTGGCCTCGGGCATTTGGTTGACCATTTTCAGGCCGGTATTACGCAGCCAGCGCAGTGGCAGCGGGTTGGCCTGGAACAGGCGTTCAAAGCCCTCCATCGCCGCCATCAATGCCAGGTTGTGCGGCATGCGGCGACGCTCGTAGCGGCCCAGCACGCGCAGGTCTGCCACGCGCTCGCCACGCTGCGCTGCGTGGGTCAGCACTTGCGCCAGCACCGCAGCATCCAGAAAACCCAGGTTCACGCCCTGCCCGGCCAACGGGTGAATGGTGTGCGCCGCGTCCCCAATCAGCGCGAGGCCATTGGCGACGTAGCGCTTGGCGTGACGCTGGCGCAGCGGCACGCACAGGCGCGCGTCGGCAGACAAGACCTGGCCCAGCCGGCCCTCGAACGCCTGCTCCAGCTCACGGCAGAACAGATCATCTTCCAGCACCATCAAACGCTCGGCTTCTGCTGGCGTGACCGACCAGACAATGGAACACCAGTGCTCGCCCTCACGGTCCAGCGGCAGAAACGCCAGCGGGCCGTCATCCGTGAAACGCTGCCAGGCGGTTTTCTTGTGGGAATCGGCCGTGCGCACGCTGGTGACGATGGCGTGGTGCAGGTAATCCCACTCGCGCGTCGGCGTTTCGGTCAGGCGGCGTACTGCCGAGTTAGCACCGTCGGCGGCAACCACCAGCGGCGCACGCAGCAAACGACCGTCCGCCAGCGTCAGCAACCAGTCATCGCCGGAGTGACGCATCTGCTCTAGCCGCGCGTTGGCCAGCAGGCCGATGTCGCTGTCATGCAAACGGTCGAGCAACGCATCCTGCACCACTCGGTTCTCGACGATATGGCCCAGCACGTCGGCATGCACACTAGAGGCCGAGAAGTGGATCTGCCCGGTGCCGCTGCCATCCCAGACGTGCATGTGCGCGTAAGGGCTGGTACGTCGCGACGCGATGCCATCCCACACGCCAAGCCGCTGCAGAATGCGCTGGCTGGCCGCTGACAAGGCACTGACCCGTGGCTCGAAAGTCGATTGCGGGTCAAAGGGTTTGACGCTCAGCGGCCCGCCGTCGACCACCAGCACATCAAGGCCACTGCCCTGCAAGGCCAGCGCAAGAGCACTGCCGACCATTCCGGCCCCGACAATCAACACATCTGCACGCGTTTCCATGGTCAAAGCGTTCTCGCTTGTGGCCGAAGCCCTGTATGTGAAGTGGGTGAGTCAAACATCGGATCGAGTCCCCAAACCCATTGCCTGACGGGCAAACCAACGCTTGGCGGCGGGCAAGAGGTCCAGCCCCAGCAGCCCGAGGTTGCGTCCGGTGGTGACGGCCGACTGAGTGCTGCCGAACAGCCGCGTCACCTTGTCGGAGAAACCCACGGTCAATTGCTGATCCTGACGCTGGCGCTCGCGGTAGAGCTGCAGGGTCGGCAGATCGCCGAGCGGCGCGTCGCTCTCCAGCAGCGTCTGGGCCAGTGCATCGGCGTCGCGAAGGGAAAGGTTGAACCCCTGCCCGGCAATCGGGTGCAGGCTGTGCGCCGCATTGCCCAGAATCACCAGATGCGAGCGCACTTGCTCTTCGGCCTCGACCAGCGCCAACGGGTAGACATGCCGCGCGCCGACCTGACGAAGGGTGCCGAGGCGATAACCGAACACGCCTTGAAGCTCTTCCAGAAAACTGCGGTCGTCCAGCTCGGCAAGACGTTGAGTGTCGTTGCCCGGTCGCGTCCAGACCAGCGCACAGCGATTGTCCGGCAATGGCAGCAAGGCCATCGGCCCGTCGTCGGTGAAGCGCTCGAACGCCTGCCCGCAATGTGCCTCGCCCGGCGAGATGTTGGCGATCAGCGCGCTTTGATCGTAAGGCCGCTGCCGTACACCGATACCCAGTTGCTCACGCAGGCTGGAACGACCGCCATCGGCCAGCACGGCCAGATCGCATTCCAGCTCGGTTTCATCACTGAGGGTCAGGCGATAACCATCGGCCAGCGGCTGCATCTGCCTGACCTCGGCCGGCACGCGCCAACTGACCACGTCACGGTCCAGCCCAGCCCAGAGCGACTGCCCCAGCCAGGCGTTTTCCACGACATAGCCGAGCGCCGGCACACCTTCTTCAATCGCAGACAAGCGCGTAGCGCCAAAGCGGCCGCGGTCCGACACCTGAATTTGCAGAATGGGCTCGGCACGTCGGGAAATCTGCTGCCACAGGCCCAGTCGCTCGTAGATGCGCCGTGCGCCGAACGACAGCGCCGAAGAGCGCGCGTCGTAGCTGGGTTGCCAGGCGTCTCCCGGGGCGAAGGGTTCGATGAGCACGATCTTCCAGCCACGCGCCTTGGCACCCGCCTGTAGCGCAAGCGCAAGGCTTGCACCGACCAACCCGCCGCCCACGATGGCAATATTGAAGCGGCTCATGCGACCTGCACCCTGGCAGCAGCCATCAACGCCTCGATCTCGGCCACGGTCTTGGGCACGCCGCCGGACAGAATTTCACAGCCCTGTCGGGTTACCACAACGTCATCCTCGATTCGCACGCCAATACCTCGCCATTTCTTCGGGACTTCCAGGTTGTCGGGGGATATGTAGATTCCCGGTTCGACGGTCAGCGTCATACCAACCTCCAGTACGCGCCACTCGCCGCCGACCTTGTACTCGCCGACATCGTGCACGTCCATGCCCAGCCAGTGTCCGGCACGGTGCATGTAAAACATCTTGTAGGCCTCACTCTCGATCAACTGATCGACATCGCCGCGCAGCAGGCCCAACTCGACCAGCCCTGCGGTAATAACCTGGACCGTCGCTTCGTGCGCCTGGTTCCAGTGCCTGTCGGGGCCGATGGCCTCGAACGCTGCGAGTTGAGACTTGAGCACCAGTTCATAAATAGCTTTTTGCTCGGGCGAAAACGTGCCGCTCACCGGAAAAGTGCGGGTGATGTCACTGGCATAACAATCGATTTCGCAGCCCGCGTCGATCAGCACCAGATCACCGTCGCGCAAGACAGCATCGTTCTGCTGGTAATGCAGGATGCAACTGTTGCGACCTGAGGCGACGATGGAGCCGTAGGCCGGCATCTTCGAGCCGCCCTTGCGGAACTCGTAATCCAGCTCGGCTTCAAGGCTGAACTCGTGCAGACCGGCACGGCAGGCCTGCATCGCCCGCACATGGGCCCGCGCCGAGATGTCTGCGGCGCGGCGCATGACTTTGACTTCCGCCGCCGACTTGTAGAGGCGCATGTCATGCAGCAGGTGGTCCAGCGCAACGAATTCCTTGGGCGGCTGGGCACCGAGGTGCGCCTTGGAGCGAATCACGTTGATCCAGTCCATCAGGTGCCGGTCGAATTCGGGGTTGCTGCCCATCGCCGAATACACCCGGTCACGGCCTTCGATCAGCCCCGGCAGAATTTCGTCGATGTCGTTGATCGGGAAAGCATCATCCGCACCGAAATCGCGAATCGCACCTTCCTGCCCGGCGCGCAAGCCATCCCACAATTCACGCTCGGGATTGCGCTCACGGCAGAACAACACGTACTCGCCATATTCGCGTCCGGGAATCAGCACCACCACCGCTTCCGGCTCGGGAAAGCCGCTCAGGTACTGAAAGTCGCTGTCCTGCCGGTAAACATGCTCGACATCACGATTACGAATCGCCACCGCAGCGGCCGGCAGAATAGCGATGCTGTTCGGCTCCATCTGCGCCATCAGGGCCTTGCGACGGCGGGCGTATTCGGCCTTCGGAATCTGGGTCATGGGCAGCGGGAGTCCTGATGAAGTCCACCGGACCGGGCAGTTGCCAACCCGGGCCGGCGTCGCAGTGATGGGCTATCAGTGCAGGGAAGGCTTGGGTTGCGGCTCGGCAGGCTCGTTGAACTCGGTGAACAGCAGCAGCGGCGCAACACGCATGTATTCCATAACTTCCATGTAGTCGGTCTCGCCGTCCTCGGACTCTTCCAGCGCGTCCTGCACTTGGGCGATGGCAGCCAGGTCTTCGAGCACGGCTTTCGCTTCGCTGCCCAGAACCTTGTCGCCGATGGCTAGGCCAAAGCCTGCGAGGAAACCCTGACACCACTGGCCCAGCGCGGCGGCGCGCTCGGTGAGCGGCTCATCATCGCCCGGCAGCAACAGCACGACGGTCATGTCATCGCCGGTGAGTTCGCCCTTGACCATCTCTTGCAGGCCGACAAGCGCTGCACGAATGTTGTCTTGCGGCTCGGTTTCCAGCAGCATCGAGGCGTCGGCGAACCAGCCTTCGTTATCGAAGCCGGCACCCGCGCAACTGCGGCCCAACAGCAGGCCGTGCAGTTCGGCAGGGGATACTTTATGGCCACCGCTATTGAGCAGGGTGGCGAACGCTTTGTACGGAGAATTCTGAATGGGCATGGGTAGCTAGTCGCCAAACGGCGCAATGTCTAGAATGAAGGCCTTGTATCCTAGACTATCCGCGCGACAAGATCACCCGGACGGCGGTTCGAGCTTGAGGATAAGCATCGCTCCCCCTGCCATTCATCAGAAAGTATTCAGTGGAAAACAATGGAAGACACCGACCTGCAAGCGCTGATGAAACGTGTGGAGCTGCTCCTGAAGTACGCCGAGCAACTTAAAGGCCAAAACGCACTCCTATTAGCTCAGGAAAAGACCTGGCGCGAGGAACGCGCCCAACTCATTGAAAAAAACGAAATCGCCCGGCAGAAGGTCGAGTCAATGATTTCGCGCCTCAAAGCCCTGGAGCAAGACTCATGAGCAATGGCAACAGCGTCACCGTTCAGATCCTCGACAAGGAATACTCGATCATCTGCCCTCAGGAAGAGCGCACCAACCTGGTCAGCGCCGCCCGTTACCTGGACGGCAAGATGCGTGAAATCCGCAGCAGCGGCAAAGTCATCGGTGCCGATCGCATCGCCGTCATGGCCGCCCTCAACATCACTCACGACTTGCTGCACAAGGAGCATCTGCCTGACGTGCAGAGCAGCGGCTCGACTCGCGAACAGGTCCGCGATCTGCTCGACAAGGTCGATCTGGTGCTGGCCACAGACACGCCCGGCACACCGGACTCAACTCGGGGCTGATTATTGCGGGGCATTTCTGTATACTCGCGCTGCTCCCTGGAGTGCTTGCCAGTCGGTCATGTCCCTGAGCCGATACGCACAACCACGGGGGTTGCACGTTGGGGTTGGTGTGCATGTCCGCTCGACGGAAAGCCTTAAAACCTCCTGCAATCTCCACCTTGAACTTTCGGGTTCAAGGGCTACACCGACAGCGGTTCGTCGGGGAGTCCATATTCGGTCAGTTGCCAGCCCTGTTTTCTGGCAACGACGACCCCGCTAAAGCTTCAACCTCCTTTCCGGATTAGCCTGCATGACCTCCTGCTCATGATCAGCGCCCAGTCACTTACACGTCCGCAATTGCGCCGCCAGCTACGCAAGGCACGCAGAGTGCTCACTCGCAGCCAGCAACGCGCAGCCGCCCGCGGCCTCTACCAGCAGTTGGCGCAACACCCGCTGTTTCGACGCGCCCGTCACGTCTCCCTGTACCTGCCGATGGACGGCGAGATCGACCCGCGCCTGTTGCTGCGCGAAGCACAGCGTCGCGGCAAGGCAACTTACCTGCCGGTGCTCAACGCATGGCCACGCACCCGCATGGTTTTCCAGCGTGTGCGTCCCGGCGAGAAATTCATCCCCAATCGCTTTCGCATTCCCGAACCGCGCATCAATCGCACGAAGCAACGCCCTGTGTGGGCACTCGACCTGGTGCTGATGCCGCTGGTGGGTTTCGATGACGAAGGCGGTCGCCTGGGCATGGGTGGCGGCTTCTACGACCGCAGCCTGGCGTATCTGGCGCGCAGAAAAACCTGGCGCAAACCGGCGCTGCTGGGCTTGGCTCATGAGTGTCAGAAAGTAGATCGACTGGCGCAGGCCATTTGGGATGTACCGCTACAGGGCACGGTATCGGACAAGCAATGGTATTTGACGCAGAGGCTCTGATCGTTTCAGCCCGTCAGGCGCTCGACGATCAGAGTAGAAACAGGGCTCAATGCCTGCCGGGGACTTTTTGCTGTTGCTGGGTAATCTCGACGGGAGCGTCATCCTTGCTGGTCCACAAGCTCTGTGCATAACCGGTCGTCACAACACCCAAGCCAAACAAAACAACCAGAATCCAGAGTAAATCAAGCTTGCGTTTCATTGACTGCCCTCCTTAGGCAAATCAATACGATGTCAGCATCGGTTTTGTAGAGGCCGTGCAGCAGCGTGGAGCTTTAAAGGCCGGCATTTTGCGGTAACGTGAACCAGTACGCAAATAGTGGCGCGAACCGATTGTCGGTTTGTCATCAAACTGTTCGTAATACCGTAAAATTTTTGTCTCTGGAGTGAGCACAATGGCCTATTGGCTGATGAAGTCAGAGCCTGACGAATTCTCGATCAGCGACCTGCAACGACTGGGCAAAGCGCGCTGGGACGGCGTGCGCAACTATCAGGCGCGTAATTTTCTGAGAACCATGGCAGAGGGCGACGAATTCTTTTTCTACCATTCCAGTTGCCCGGAACCGGGAATTGCCGGTATCGGCAAAATCGTCAAAACGGCTTACCCAGACCCCACCGCACTGGACCCCGACAGCCATTATCACGATGCCAAGGCCACTACCGAGAAAAACCCGTGGAGTGCCCTCGATATCGGGTTTGTGGATATCTTCAAGAACGTACTGGGGCTGGGTTATCTGAAACAGCAAAGCCAGCTTGAGCAACTGCCTCTGGTGCAAAAAGGCAGCCGACTGTCAGTCATGCCAGTTACCGCCGAACAATGGGCGGCGATCCTGGCACTGCGCTGACAGAGACTTACTGAACGATGAAGTTATTGAACAGCAAGTCTTCGACAATCGGCTTGCCTTCTTCATCATTCATGACGCGCTGAACCTGCTTGAGCGCTTCCTGACGAATGTTTTCCTTCGCTTCTGCGCTGCTCATCGAATCAACCGTCTGCTGAGTAAACAGCGACACCAGTTGATTGCGAATCAAGGCGTCATTGCGCTTCACCGCCGCCTCGGCATCGGCACCGGTTACGCGCAAGGCGATGTCTGCCTTGTAGACGCGCAGCTTGGGGCCACCATCCAGCGCGTAGTTGCCCACGAACGGCGGCGTCAGCGACACATAAGCCGCTTTGGGTGGGCCACCTTCTTCCTTGGCCTCTTCCTGCGCCATGACAGGCAATGACAAGGCCAGCAATACCAGAATCCACGCTTTCACAGTCCACTCCTTAATACGGTTTGCCACGTAGCTTACAGCTTATGTGTGCTTATCAGGCAGGGCCATGCTTGTTGACCCGGGAACCCGCTTAACTGACTTTATCGGCCATTACCGGAAAAGGAATAGCCCGATGAAAGCCCTGTTATGCAAAGCCTTCGGTCCTGCCAGCACGCTGGTGCTGGAAGACGTGCCCAGCCCCGAGATCAAAAAGAACGAAATCCTCCTTGATGTGCACGCTGCCGGGGTCAACTTCCCTGACACGTTGATCATAGAAGGCAAATACCAGTTCAAACCACCCTTCCCTTTCTCACCGGGTGGCGAGGCCGCAGGCGTGATAGCGGCCGTCGGGGAAAACGTCAGCCACCTTAAACCCGGCGACCGCGTGATGGCCCTTACCGGCTGGGGCAGCTTTGCCGAGCAGGTCGCCGTGCCTCACTACAACGTATTGCCGATCCCGGAAAGCATGGACTTCACCACCGCCGCTGCATTCAGCATGACTTACGGCACCTCCATGCACGCCCTCAAACAACGCGCCAACCTGCAACCCGGCGAAACCCTGCTGGTGCTCGGTGCATCCGGTGGCGTGGGTCTGGCCGCCGTGGAAATCGGCAAAGCCCTCGGCGCCCGCGTCATCGCCGCCGCCAGCAGCTCCGAGAAACTTGAAGTCGCCAGAAACGCAGGCGCGGACGAACTGATCAACTACAGCGAAACCAGCCTCAAGGACGAAGTCAAACGCCTCACCCAAGGCAACGGCGCCGACGTGATCTACGACCCGGTCGGCGGCGACCTCTTCGACCAGGCCATCCGCACCATCGCCTGGAACGGCCGCCTGCTGGTCGTCGGCTTCGCCAGCGGCCGCATCCCGGAACTGCCCATCAATTTGGCCCTGCTTAAGGGCGCTTCGGTGGTCGGCGTGTTCTGGGGCTCGTTTGCGCAGCGACAATCGCAAGATAATGCAGCGAACTTCACGCAGTTGTTTGCATGGTTTGAAGAAGGGAAGTTGAAGCCGCTGGTATCGACGGTTTATCCGCTGGAAAGGGCTGGGGAGGCGATTGATTTGTTGGGGGGGCGCAGGGCTGTGGGGAAGGTGGTGGTTTTGGTTAATTAACACTCGTAATACAGTATGAAGCAAAAAATATTTATGTATCACAATGACGGAGAAAAAGCGGATTAATTAGTCGCCATACAGCTAATAAGGAGAACTGTATGGCAGATGAGCAAGAAAAACATATATATGTAAAATACTGGCCTATTCCAGACTTAGGGTCCGCAGACCGGGCAGCGGCCGAGGCAGCTGCTAATAAAGCGAGTGGTGGAGGTAATTCAGGCTGGAGCATTGGAATCGGTGGTGGCGGCGGCGGACCCAGCACTACCGGCCTAGGCCCAGGGCGCGGTCGCCGAAGAGGTATCACTAATAAACAGCTGAGACGTCTATTAAGGCAACAAGAGGCAGAGGCGCATGCGTTGGCCCAGCGGCAAGCGGCAGAACACGCGGCTCATCTCGCACGAGTAGAAGCTGAGGCGCATGCTCGGGCAATGGCGGAAGCCGCCGAGCGAGAGCGCGTTGAAACGCAGGTACGCGCACAGGCCGAAAAAGATCAGGCACATCGACAGGCTCTTGAAACACTGACAGCGTCCTATCCCTCGTTACAATCTGGATTGGCACAAAACTACTTACTGGCTTCTGCATCGCTGCCAAATGATCTTCAAAAAGAAATAGCGTCAGGTCATGATCTAAATGCTGATCCCCCACGCGACGAGCAGACTCTTGAGCTGATACTTCAGAAAAAAACCAGGGTTAACTATTTACTTGCAATCAAACAACCGTTACTGGACGAGCGTCGCGCTCAGGCTCTGAGTCTCACCGGTCAAGAGCTTGACCATGCTACACAAAAAGACCACCTGAACTATCTGGTGTACTACAGCCAGGGTGATCCTCCACGTGTGCAGCAGGCCCATGAAGCGTGGGTAAACGCTTTATCTCAAACCTACGAAGCAAAGCTTCTTGCCGAGTCGGTCACGCTGCTCAATGAACAATCAGCAGCGCTTTCCATGCGCCATGCTGAACTGTCGCTGGCCAATAAACCGGCGAGTCAGGAAGCACGACAGGCCGCTGGCATCGACAAGTTGTGGTCAGTTATTGCCCCCGCGTCAACCACCACCGCAGCACCAGGCATCAGAACCGTTGCGACCAACATCGCGAAGGATCAACTCATCAGGATTGCGACCAGAACATTGGGCAGCAATCTGGTTACGTTGCTGGCGATGTATCCACAACCGTTGGGCGACGCAGAACTGCCGCCCGCCGTTATCGCCACACCTCTGTCGCAGCTCAACCTGCCGCCGCATATCGATCTGCACTACCTTGCCAGCGTCAAAGGCACGCTGGATGTGCCTCATCGACTGACATCCGATGAAGCTGGCACAAGCGCTACACGCTGGGTAGCTACGGACGGTGTGAAAGTTGGTACCAAGGTTCGCGTAAGAACTTTCACCTATAACGCACAGAACAATTCCTACGAGTTTATCCGTGACGGGGAATCGACACCGGCACTGATATGGACGCCAATAGCACAACCAGCGGACAGTTCGACAAGCTCACCCGCAGGGCCACCCGCTTTGCCGGTAGATCCAGGCAACGTGGTGACACCTTTTGTACCCGAGCTTGAAGCTTACCCGGCGATTGATCGAGATGATCCTGATGATTACATTCTCATATCGCCGATTGATTCAGGGCTGCCTAACACTTACCTGTTGTTCAAGGACCCGAGGTCGATTCCGGGGGTTGCGAGTGGGTATGGTGAGCCGGTGACTGGAGTTTGGCTAGGGGACAGAACGCGTGCAGAAGGCGCATCGATTCCGACGCATATTGCAGATCAACTGCGCGGACGACGATTTGGTGATTTTGCTTCACTGAGGAAAGCAACCTGGATAGCCGTAGCCGATGATCCCGAGCTAGGGAAACAGTCTACTCAGAATAACCTTGAAATAATGCGAGGTGGTGGTGCGCCCCACCCTAAACTCAGCGACCAAGCCGGAGGCCGTACGAGATTTGAAATCCATCATAAAAATTATATTTCAAAAGGCGGCGCGGTTTATGACATCGACAACTTGGTTATTATGACATCAAGGCAACATATTGATCATCACAGGAGCCAAAAAAATGATCTTTAAAGAAAAGCTAGAAGATTACACCGAAGAAGAATTCCTGGAATTTTTGAGGGGACTCTCTTCTCAACATATTCAACTTCATGGTGATGAGTTTGTTAAGCACATGGATCGTTTAGTTAAGCACTTTGTAAAGGTGACAGAGCATCCAGCGCAAACAGACGTAATCTTTTATCCCGAGGAAGGTCAGGAGGACACCCCGGAGGGTATTTTAAAAACAATCAAAGAATGGCGAGCTGAAAATGGCAAGCCGGGATTCAAACGCTAAATACCCAATATACCATTGGCTAGACATTATAAAAAAGGAAATTATCCATGGAAGAACTACGTCATCACCTGCAGCAACTGCCTGACTTCTTGCAAGCAGAGCTTGCTGCTCAGGTTGGCGACTGGGGCGGATCGGAATATATCGACATAACCGATCGACATATACACGCTCTCAATCAGTTGATTACGAACAAGCGCGCTCCGTTACGTCAAGATCATATCGACAACATACCTATTGAGTTAGATGCTACTCCGTGGACAAAGTCAGATATAGAAATGAACGCTCGACTGAACTCTCTTAATCTTACTGGCATCATACCTATCGACTTTTTCTCGATGACGGTGTACGCGCAGTTTCACATGGAAAGCATCCGTTTTTTAAACGAACTCAAGACCCAGCTTGAATCTTTGCACGCTCGAATTAAAGAACAGCACCGGCAGCACGTTGAGCGTCTTGCTCAAGAGGCCGCAAACCGTCAAGCCCAAGAAGCCGCACAACGCCAAGCCGAAGAAGAAGCGCGCGCGAGCCGAGGCGGAAGAGGCGGCTCGCCGACTCGCGGAAGAACAGGCTGCGCAGCAGGGAGCCATAGAGGCAGCGTTCCAGCTTGCACAGCGTCAGGTTGAAGAGACCGAGCATGCGTTGGCCCTACGCAATGCCGAGGAAGCTCGCGCTACAGAGGCCGAATCCCTCCGAGTGATTGAGGTAACGTTCGGGCCTGAGGCGTCGCGAGAAATCGATAATGCGATCAAGGTGCTGAGAGGCACTATCGAAATCGCGATCACCGACTTCTCGAATACGATCAGCGCTCACGGGGCGTTCGACATGAGTCAGCTTGAAGCGATTCAAAATATGAGCGCAACTCACTAACCGCTCACCAACAGTGCGGGGACCAAGGCATGAATGCTTTGGTCCCGGCAATTCGCTAACGCGCCCCACGCTTACAGCGCCTTCCTCACACTCTCCGGCAAATAATCAACATACCTGCGCATCGGATTTTTTTGACATTGAGCGACGATGCCCGGCGTCGCTTCCAGCAGCTCAAGAACCAGGGCCTGACGCTCGTCCAGGGTGAGAAACTGCTCTATGACCGGACTGCTCGACAGGTACAGTTCTGTGCGCATCAGCGCATCCGGTTTGACGTCCTTGCGCCATTTGCGTCCCTCGAACATTTCTGTATTCAACTGCCAGCACAACACCTGCTTCAGCTCGACATTGGATGCCAGCGGCGGGTTGGTATGTGGCCGCCCCGCCCAAAGCAACCCCGTAATCATCATGCAACCCAGCACGCAGCTCATTCGCTGCCCTCCGCTTGCTCGGCCAACCCGACCATCAACGTCTTGATCGGCGTCGGCAGATAGTCGCCGTACAGACGATCGGGATTGCTTCGGCAATTGCTGACCATCATCGGTATCGCGGCGCCCAGTTGCTCAAGCAGGACCTGGCGTTGGGGCTCGCTGCGCAGGTGGGCAACATGGCTGCCGAACAGCGCCTGCCCGGTTTACCAGAACACGTCGACCTTACTCAGCGGTTCCTTGGGATAGTCCTGGCGGGCGGATTTCACTTCGTGGTTCAGGTAGCCGCAGCGGATGTTGCCCAGGCCCACGGTCACTTCGGTGTTGAAGCGCCGATAGCCGTGGGAACCAAAAATGACGGGCACGGTGATCGTGGTCATGGGCGGCGCGCCGACTGTCCCGACCCAGGGTTTATAGCGCCATTGGCGGAGTGCCTGCTCCACTACTGCGGCGAGCTGCGGATGCCCGCTCTCGATCGCTCTGGCTTCACGAACCTGCCCGTCGGATTTGATCCACAGCTGGGCGCGGACCTTGCCTGCATAGCGGGTCTTGACCAGCTCAGGCGGAAAAACCGGTGTCGGCGTGTATATCGGCACCAGAAATGGCTCTGCAGCGCCGACGGGAGGGGCCAGTGCTGCGGCAATCATGAACGCGGTGATTCTCATTGTTGTAGGGGCTCATCGTCGTGGTGCACCTCCAGGGCGCAGTGATGACGATGGTATGAACCTGCCGACACATCAGTCAGCACACGACTTCCGATACGCCTGTAGGACCCATCCCAAACAATTGAAACACCTGTAAACATTTACGCAATGTTCGTAAAACAACAGCTGATTGCCTGCATTTCCTACAAAGAATCAGCCCGGAGGCACTGCTTTTTTCTGTAATGAAAATGTAATATTCGCATTCGCAAAAACAACAATAATCAGGAGCTTCTCCATGTTCGGGTTTTTCCGCCCCGCCAGGCACCAGGCACCCCTCCCCGAAGAAAAAGTCGATAGCACCTATCGACGCCTGCGCTGGCAGATTTTCGCAGGCATCTTTATCGGTTACGCCGGCTACTATTTGCTGCGCAAGAATTTCTCGCTGGCGATGCCGTATCTGATCGACGAAGGCTACACGCGTGGCCAACTGGGCGTGGCGATGTCTGCCATTGCGATTGCCTACGGCTTGTCAAAATTCCTCATGGGGATCATTTCCGACCGATCCAACCCGCGTTACTTTCTGCCGTTCGGCCTGCTGGTGTCTGCCGGGATCATGTTCATCTTCGGCTTCGCGCCGTGGGCGACGTCCAGTGTCACGATCATGTTCGTGCTGCTGTTCATCAATGGCTGGGCACAGGGCATGGGTTGGCCGCCGAGCGGGCGGACGATGGTGCATTGGTGGTCGCAGAAAGAGCGCGGCGGTGTTGTGTCGGTGTGGAACGTGGCGCACAACGTCGGCGGCGGCCTGATCGGTCCGCTGTTTCTGCTGGGTATGGGCTGGACAAACGACTGGCATGCAGCGTTCTATGTGCCGGCGGCAGTTGCGCTGCTGGTGGCGGTATTCGCCTTCGCCACGATGCGTGACACTCCGCAATCGGTGGGTTTGCCGCCCATCGAGCACTACAAGAACGATTACCCGGAAGGCTACGATGAGAGCCACGAGGAAGAATTCAGCGCTCGGGAAATCTTCGTCAAGTACGTGCTGCGCAACAAATTCCTGTGGTACATCGCCATGGCCAACGTGTTCGTTTACCTGCTGCGCTACGGCGTTCTGGACTGGGCCCCGACCTACCTGAAAGAAGCCAAGCACTTCACGGTCGACAAGACCTCATGGGCTTACTTTCTGTACGAGTGGGCAGGTATTCCGGGCACGCTGCTGTGCGGCTGGATGTCGGACAAGATCTTCAAGGGCAATCGCGGCCTGACCGGCATGGTGTTCATGTTTCTGGTGACCATCGCCACGCTGGTGTACTGGCTGAACCCTGAAGGCAACCCGACCGTCGACATGATCGCGCTGGTGTCCATCGGCTTCCTGATCTACGGCCCGGTGATGCTGATCGGCTTGCAGGCACTGGAACTGGCCCCCAAGAAGGCGGCGGGCACGGCAGCGGGCTTTACCGGGCTGTTTGGCTATCTGGGCGGCTCTGTCGCGGCGAGCGCTGCGATGGGCTACACGGTTGACCACTTCGGCTGGGATGGCGGCTTCGTGCTGCTGATCGGCGCGTGCATCCTGGCGATGGTGTTTCTTGCGCCAACGCTGCGGCACAAACAGGTCGCCAGTACGTCCCGCGACATCAAACGCTGATCACGCAGTCTCTGACTTGCAGCGCTTGAGCCGCGCCTCCAGATTCAGGTCTGGCATGGCGTGGCTACGCAGCGCCTTGGCGGTCTGTTCCACGTAATCGCGAGTGGTCCCGTAACGTCCGCTCGCGCTGGCCAGCACCTGGCTGAGCACGCTGTCTGGCAGGTTGCCCGCATAGCTGGGCAAATGCCGCTCCAGCACGAACCCCAATGCCTGTACCTTTCGGCCGTCCTCAAGGCGGCAGTTGAGCCAGTGCGGCCGGTATGAGGGATAAGGCATTTCGCGCTCCCACAAAGCCAGCAGCGACTTCTCGAGGCAATCATCCGGCAGCCGATAGGCGAAACCGGTGCATGAGCCGCCCCGGTCCAGCCCGAATACCAGGCCGGGTACTTCCGGCGTGCCGCGATGTTCGTGCGACCAAAGGTAAAGCCCGCGGTGATAACCGTGCACTCGGCCGCGCTGGCTCTCTACGGCGGTGCACTCGGGACGCCAGATCAGCGACCCGTAAGCGAACAGCCAGACCGGACCGCCCTTATGGCGACGCATGGTGGCGCTCATGGATGCGAGCAGTTGCTCGCGGGTAAGCTGTGGGCCCATGTCGATGATGGGCGGGTACGTCAGACCGAGGCCGTCATGCACTGCAGCGGCCAACTCGTTGATTGGGTTCTCCATTTGCCTCCCTGACAGTCTGGCTGTCAGTTTTTACCGAGCCCCGCTGACTCGCTCATGGGTGAGCGGCATCAGGGTGTCGTGGTTCGGTTGTTGCTACAGACCACAGGCCTGTCTTTTCAAAAAGGCATCTGGCGACTCGTGACATCGCCAGAAGCTATAAGCAGTTGTAGCAATTTACACTCCAGTTATACAGCCGTCAGTCCGGCATCACGGACGTGGTGCGTAGGCAAACACGTCTGCGCGCATTTGATGCGCATCCATACCGGCACTGACAAGCGCGTCCAGCGTCCCGTAGATCATTGCCGGCGAACCGCTGGCGTACACGTGAACCGCCGAGAGATCCTTGATGTCCTCGCAAACTGCCTCGTGCAGCAGGCCGCAGCGCCCTTCCCAACCGCACAGATCGCTGACGACCTTGTGCAGGAACAGGTTCGGCAGGGTTGCCCACTCATCCCAGTGGCTGACCTGGTAAAAATCCTCGGGGCGACGCACGCCCCAGTACAGGTGCACAGGATGACTAAAGCCTGTGGAGCGACAGTGTTCCAACAAACTGTTCATTTGCGCCATGCCCGTACCGGCAGCGATCAGCACCAAAGGCCCGTTCGGCAACTCGGCAAGGTGGGTGTCGCCAAACGGCAGTTCGACCCGCGCCATTTTATTGCGTTGCAGTTGTTCGATAAGGCTGCGTGCGCTGTCTTCGCGGGCCAGCACGTGCAGCTCCAGCTCACGACCGCTGTGCGGCGCTGATGCGATGGAAAACGCCGACTTCTCGCCGTTCTCCCGCTCGATCATCAGGTACTGCCCGGCGTGATAGCGCGGCGGTTTGCCGGCCGGCGCGCGCAGGCCCACACGCCAGACGTCGCCACCGATCTCGACACACTCGCTCAACTGGCAGGCAAAACTGCGTACCGGCAGTTCACCTTTGGCCAGCACGCCATCCCACAGCACGACGCACGCTTCCAGCGGTTCGGCCACACACGTATGAATCTCGCCGTGGTCGAGCACCTGCCCCGACTGCATGACCCGGCCTTCGACCAGCAAGGCCGAGCAGACATGGCAGTTACCGTTGCGACAGCTTTGCGGGCATTCATGGCCCAGCCGCTGTGCAGCATCCAGAATCCGCTCGCCCGGCAGGGTTTCGAGTACCGCACCCGAGGGCTGCAAGGTTACACGCATCAGTCTATTCCCAACTGAGTCCAGATCTCGTCCACCCGGCGCGTGGTGGCTTCGTCCTTGACGATCGCCCTGCCCCATTCGCGGGTGGTTTCCCCTGGCCATTTGTTAGTGGCATCCAGGCCCATTTTTGATCCCAATCCAGACACCGGAGAGGCAAAATCGAGGTAATCGATGGGCGTGTTGTCGATCATGACCGTGTCGCGCTTGGGGTCCATGCGGGTGGTGATGGCCCAGATCACGTCATTCCAGTCACGCGCATTGATGTCGTCATCGGTGACGATCACAAATTTGGTGTACATAAACTGGCGCAGGAACGACCAGACGCCCAGCATCACGCGCTTGGCATGGCCGGGGTACTGTTTCTTGATAGTCACCACCGCCATGCGGTAAGAGCACCCCTCGGGCGGCAGGTAGAAATCGACGATTTCCGGAAACTGCTTCTGCAGAATCGGCACGAACACTTCGTTCAGCGCCACACCCAGGATAGCCGGCTCGTCCGGTGGACGCCCGGTGTAGGTGCTGTGGTAGATCGGCTTGATGCGGTGGGTGATGCGCTCGACGGTGAGCACCGGAAAGCTGTCGACTTCGTTGTAATAACCGGTGTGATCGCCGTAGGGGCCTTCGTTGGCCATCTCGCCCGGATGAATCACGCCCTCAAGCACGATTTCGGCACTGGCTGGCACTTGCAGGTTGCTGCCACGGCACTTGATCAGCTCGGTGCGCGAGCCACGCAGTAGCCCGGCGAAGGCGTATTCGGACAGGCTGTCGGGCACCGGCGTCACGGCACCGAGAATGGTCGCCGGGTCCGCGCCCAGTGCGACGGCCACCGGATAAGGCTCGCCAGGATGCTTGACGCACCAGTCGCGGAAGTCAAGCGCGCCACCGCGATGGCTGAGCCAGCGCATGATGATCTTGTTGCGGCCGATGACCTGCTGGCGATAAATACCGAGGTTCTGCCGCTCCTTGTTCGGGCCTTTGGTCACGGTCAGGCCCCAGGTGATCAGCGGCGCGACATCGCCCGGCCAGCAGGTCTGCACCGGCAACATGCCGAGATCGACGTCATCACCCTCGATGACGATCTCCTGGCAGGGTGCATCCTTGACGACCTTGGGCGCCATGGCGATGACTTTGCGGAAGATGGGCAGCTTGGACCAGGCATCTTTCAGGCCTTTGGGCGGCTCGGGCTCCTTGAGAAACGCAAGCAACTTGCCGATTTCGCGCAGCTCGGTGACGGCTTCCGCGCCCATGCCCATGGCCACGCGCTCCGGCGTGCCGAACAGGTTGCCCAGCACCGGAATATCAAAGCCAACCGGGTTTTCAAACAGCAGGGCCGGGCCTTTGGCGCGCAAGGTACGGTCACAGATTTCAGTCATTTCCAGCACAGGCGAGATCGGCATCTGAATGCGTTTCAACTCTCCGCGCTGCTCCAACTGCTGCACGAAATCCCTTAGATCTTTGAATTTCATTAACCCGGCCATTTATCCAAATAGACGCACATCGTACCTGCTCCCGCCCTCCAAGGCAGCAAATCCACGGCGCACAGGCAAAAAAAATGGTGCCCCGAAGGACACCATTTTTTGAGCCAGCCTGTCTGTTACTTGCGTTTCATGGACAGGAAGAACTCGTCGTTGGTCTTGGTCTGCTTGAGCTTGTCGATGAGGAACTCGATAGCCGCGACTTCGTCCATCGGGTGCAGCAGCTTGCGCAGGATCCACATGCGCTGCAACTCGTCATCAGCGGTCAACAGCTCTTCGCGGCGTGTGCCGGAGCGGTTGATGTTGATGGCCGGGAACACGCGCTTCTCGGCGATCTTGCGATCCAGAGGCAGCTCCATGTTGCCCGTACCCTTGAACTCTTCGTAGATGACTTCATCCATCTTCGAACCGGTTTCAACCAGTGCGGTGGCGATGATAGTCAGCGAGCCGCCTTCTTCGATGTTTCGCGCAGCACCGAAGAAACGCTTTGGCTTTTCGAGTGCGTGAGCGTCGACACCACCGGTCAGTACCTTGCCGGAGCTCGGGATGACGGTGTTATAGGCGCGCGCCAGACGGGTGATGGAGTCGAGCAGGATAACGACGTCTTTCTTGTGCTCGACCAGGCGCTTGGCCTTTTCGATCACCATTTCGGCAACCTGTACGTGACGGGTTGGCGGTTCGTCGAATGTCGAGGCAACCACTTCGCCGCGCACGGTGCGCTGCATTTCGGTCACCTCTTCCGGGCGCTCGTCGATCAACAGAACGATCAGATGCACTTCCGGGTTGTTACGCGTGATGTTCGACGCGATGTTCTGCAGCATGATGGTCTTGCCCGCTTTTGGCGGAGCAACGATCAGACCACGCTGACCTTTACCGATCGGTGCACACAGATCGATCACACGACCGGTAAGGTCTTCGGTGGAACCGTTACCGGCTTCCATCTTCATGCGGATCGTCGGGAACAGCGGCGTCAGGTTTTCGAACAGAATCTTGTTCTTGGCGTTTTCAGGACGATCGTAGTTGATCGTGTCGACCTTGAGCAGAGCGAAATAACGCTCACCTTCCTTGGGTGGACGGATCTTGCCAACGATGGTGTCGCCGGTACGCAGGTTGAAACGGCGGATCTGGCTAGGGGAGACGTAGATGTCATCCGGGCCGGCCAGGTAGGACGCGTCTGCAGAGCGCAGGAAACCGAAGCCGTCCTGGAGAATCTCCAGCACGCCATCACCGGATATTTCCTCGCCACTTTTGGCGTGCCGTTTAAGCAGGGAAAAAATGACGTCCTGCTTACGCGAACGGGCCATATTTTCGATGCCAGCCTGTTCGGCCATTTCGAGCAATTCGGTAATCGGCTTTTGCTTGAGTTCAGTCAGATTCATATGGGGAATGACGTAATCATGTATGGAGGGGGAAATTAAGCTTTTGGCTTAATGAGGCCGCGCCGCAGAAAAGGCGACAGGATCGCGTACTAAATCGAAAGGAGAGCGTCGGCGACGGCTAGCAGGGGGCAACGGAGAAGCCGTTGCGGGGCCGAATGTACCACCTGATTTTCCAGGCGTCTAGTACGACACCCGAAAAAAACCCCGCTATTTGCGGGGCTTTGAAGTGCTTCAGATGTTGGCGTCGAGAAACGCGGCCAGCTGCGACTTCGACAGAGCGCCCACTTTGGTCGCTTCGACGTTGCCATTCTTGAACAGCATCAGCGTCGGGATACCACGCACGCCATGCTTGGCCGGGGTTTCCTGATTTTCGTCGATGTTCAGTTTGGCAATGGTCAGTTTGCCGGCATAGGTAGTTGCAATTTCGTCCAGTACCGGGGCAATCATCTTGCACGGGCCACACCACTCAGCCCAGTAATCAACAAGTACAGCACCATCAGCCTTGAGTACGTCGGCTTCAAAGCTGGCGTCGGTGACGTGTTTGATCAGGTCGTTGCTCATGGAAGTCTCCGAGGTCATAGGCTAAAAACGACGCTCATCATAGCGGGCCTCAAGTCATTCAGGAAGCGAAGGTTCATTGACTCTGGCTATGATGGCGCATGACGGGCGTTATCACGGGCTTTCAGCCAGAGGGCGAAACGAACACGATACCGGTGCGCAGCGCTGCGCCTCGTATGTGCTCCTGCATGGCTTTTTGCGCAGGCCCCGACGCATGGCGGGCCAGCGCGCGAAGGATCTTGCGGTGTTCTTGCCAGGTTTCCATAACCCTGGCCGCGCGTATGAACGGCATTTTCTGGCTTTCCAGAAAAATATCGGCGCCTGCGGTGACGATCCCCAGCATGGCCTGATTGCCACTGGCGACCAGAATATGCCGATGAAACTCGAAATCCAGCCTGGCCGCCGCCTCGAAATCTCCGCTGCGCAACTCCAGGCGCATGGCTTCGACGTTGTCTTCCAGCACGTCGCGCTCGTCGGCGGTCAGGGTCACGGCGGCCAGCCCCGCAGCGAAACCTTCCAGGGCATAACGCAACTGGAAGGTATCAGCAGGTGAAACCTGAGCGTCGAACGGCCAGGAAAATCCGCCCGTGCGCTGTTCTGGTTCAGAAATCGACTGCACGAACACGCCTTTACCGGGCTGAACGCTGACCACGCCCAACGCGCTGAGCGATGAAAGAGCTTCGCGCAGCGATGCACGACTGACCCCCAGCAAAACCGCCAGATCGCGCTGCGACGGCAGGCTTTCGCCAGGCTTGTACCCTTGCTCGGCAATCAACTTGCGAATGGCCCGCAGGGCTGATTCGGGTACTGCGAGTGAAGTGTTCGGCATCACTGTTCAGGCCAGTCAGTCCAGTGAAAATCCCTTTTAACGTCATCCCGTCGATTGGGCAAGCGACGCCCAGCGCTGGGGCGGCCGGGGCTTGAGGCGCGCCAAAGCAGGGCGTGCGCGCCGCCAACTGGTCAGACCAGTAAGACCGTAATCATGCTGAAAACCCCGAGTTGTGGCGCGTAACGAGTGGATGGCATGCGCTGTGCACTGGAGACTGACCAACATCTTTCGTTTCGCCCGGAGACTTCACATGACCAAGCGTTACAGCGCCCTGCTTACTGCCTTGTTTGCCAGTCTGATGTTGAGTCAGACACCCGCCCACGCCAACGGCCTGGACGACGTTGTAGCGCGCGGCACCTTGAAGGTGGCCGTTCCGCAGGATTTCCCGCCCTTTGGCTCGGTCGGCCCGGACATGAAGCCACGCGGCCTGGACATCGACACAGCGCAATTGCTGGCCGACAGGCTGAAGGTCAAGCTGGAACTGACGCCGGTCAACAGCACCAACCGCATTCCGTTTCTGACCACCGGCAAGGTTGATCTGGTGATCTCAAGCCTGGGCAAGAACCCGGACCGCGAGAAAGTCATCGATTTCTCCCGCGCGTATGCACCGTTCTACCTGGCTGTGTTCGGCCCGCCTGATTCTCCGGTCAAGGACATCGCTGACCTGAAAGGCAAGACCATCAGTGTTACCCGTGGCGCGATCGAAGACATCGAACTGTCGAAAGTTGCACCGGAAGGCGCAACCATCAAACGTTTCGAGGACAACAATTCGACAATCGCCGCCTACCTGGCCGGTCAGACCGACCTGATCGCCAGCGGTAACGTGGTGATGGTCGCAATCAGCGAGCGCAACCCGAAGCGCATTCCAGCGCTGAAGGTGAAGCTCAAGGATTCGCCTGTTTATGTCGGCTTGAACAAAGGCCAGCCGGAACTGCTGAGCAAGGTCAACGAGATCCTCAACGCCGCCAAGGCTGACGGTACGCTGGAAAAAGCGTCCGTGACCTGGCTGAAGGAACCGCTGCCCGCCGATCTCTGATCACCGCTTTCCGGTCACAGGATTCACCAATGGCTTATCACTTCGACTTTACACCGGTCCTGCAGAACATTGATGTGCTGTTGCGCGGGGCTTTGTTCACGCTGGAACTGACTGCCATTGGCACCCTGCTGGGTGTCAGCCTCGGTATTGTCGGCGCCGTCGTCAGGGCCTGGAAGATCCAGCCCTTTGCGACGATCTTCGCGATCTACGTCGAGCTGATCCGTAATACGCCGTTTCTGGTTCAGCTGTTCTTCATTTTCTTCGGTCTGCCATCGCTGGGCGTGCAGATCTCGGAATGGCAGGCGGCCGTGCTGGCGATGGTGATCAACCTGGGCGCTTACTCGACAGAAATCATTCGGGCAGGCATTCAGGCGATTCCCAAAGGGCAGCTTGAAGCCTCGGCAGCGCTGGCGATGAATCGCTATGAAGCCTTTCGCTATGTGGTGCTGGTCCCGGCGCTGGGCAAGGTCTGGCCGGCACTGAGCAGCCAGATCATCATCGTCATGCTGGGCTCGGCGGTCTGCTCGCAGATTGCCACCGAAGAACTGAGCTTCTTTGCCAACTTCATTCAGTCGCGCAACTTCCGCTCGTTTGAAACCTACATTGTGACCACGCTGATCTACCTGGCGATGGCGCTGCTGATCCGCCAACTGCTGGCCTGGATCGGGCGTCGTTACATTTCGAGGAGCAGCTGATGGATTTCACTCTCTGGGACATCCTGCGCAACCTGCTGATCGGCCTGCAATGGACCCTGGCCCTGTCGCTGGTAGCCTTTATCGGCGGCGGTTTGATCGGCTTGCTGGTGATGGTCATGCGCACGTCGGAAAAAACCGGCCCGCGCGTGGCCGCCAAGCTTTATATAGAACTGTTTCAGGGCACACCGCTGCTGATGCAGCTGTTTCTGGTGTTCTTCGGGGTTGCCCTGATGGGCATGGACATTTCGCCGTGGGCTGCTGCGGCCCTGGCACTGACGCTGTTCACCAGCGCCTACCTCGCCGAGATCTGGCGCGGCTGCGTGGAGTCGATCTCCAAGGGCCAGTGGGAAGCTTCGGCCAGCCTGGCGATGACGCCACTGGAACAGATGCGCTACGTGATCCTCCCTCAAGCGCTGCGCATCGCGGTTGCCCCGACGGTCGGCTTTTCCGTACAGGTGGTCAAAGGCACAGCGGTAACTTCGATCATCGGTTTTACCGAGCTGACCAAGACCGGCAGCATGCTGGCCAACGCCACGTTCGAACCTTTCATGGTCTATGGCTTCGTTGCCCTGGGCTATTTCATCCTCTGCTACCCCTTGTCGCTGTGCGCGCGCCATCTGGAAAGGAGACTGCATGCCTCTGCTTAGAATTTCCGCCCTGCATAAATACTATGGCGATCATCACGTCCTCAAAGGCATCGATCTTTCGGTCGAGGAAGGCCAGGTGGTGGCGATCATCGGTCGCAGCGGCTCGGGTAAAAGCACCCTGCTGCGCACGCTCAACGGGCTGGAGTCGATCAACGACGGCGTGATTGAAGTCGATGGCGAATACTTGGACGCGGCACGCGCCGATCTGCGCACCCTGCGCCAGAAGGTCGGCATGGTGTTTCAGCAGTTCAATCTGTTCCCGCACCTGAGCGTTGGCGAGAACGTGATGCTTGCGCCGCAGGTCGTGCAGAAGGTGCCAAAAGCGGAAGCCGCGAAACTGGCGAGAACGATGCTGGAGCGTGTCGGGCTGGGCGAGAAGTTCGATGCATACCCGGATCGCCTGTCTGGCGGGCAACAGCAACGTGTGGCAATAGCCCGCGCGCTGGCCATGTCGCCCAAAGTGTTGCTGTGCGACGAGATCACCTCGGCGCTGGACCCGGAGTTGGTCAACGAAGTGCTCAGCGTCGTGCGTCAATTGGCGGCGGACGGCATGACCCTGATCATGGTCACCCACGAAATGCGCTTCGCCCGTGAAGTGGGCGACAAACTGGTGTTCATGCATCAGGGCAAGGTGCATGAAGTCGGCGACCCGAAAGTACTGTTCGCCAACCCGAAAACTCCGGAACTGGCGAATTTCATCGGGACAACGGAACAGGCGTGACACGCAGCACTTTCACGACCGGACGCAGAGCGTCCAGAACGGCATGCGACGCGGAGCGTCGCACGATAGTCGAGATTATCGTTGCTCACGCGCCAGCTCAGACACCTATCGTTCCTCACGCTCCAGCGCAGGAACGCCTTGGGTGACGCTCTGCGTCACAAATTGGTGCCACGCTGCCGACTCAAGACCGGACGCAGAGCGTCCAGAACGGTATGCGACGCGGAGCGTCGCACGATGGTTACAGAACTATCACATCAATCAGATAGCCATACGCCATGCCATGATAGTAATACCGGATATTTCCCGGGCCTGAACAGCTTCGCGTTGGCGGCAGGCATGGATCGTGGCACGATGGTGCGGTTATCGAACGGGACTTCCTGAACATGCCGCACTCCAAACCCAAGAATCTTTCACTGATCGCCGCTATCGACCTGGGCTCCAACAGCTTTCATATGGTTGTGGCTAAAGCCAATCAGGGCGAAATTCGCATTCTTGAGCGCCTCGGCGAAAAGGTGCAGTTGGCAGCGGGTATCGATGAAGAGCGTCAACTGACCGAAGAATCGATGCAGCGCGGTCTTGACTGCCTGAAACGCTTTGCGCAGTTGATCAACGGCCTGCCGCCCGGCGCCGTGCGTATTGTGGGCACCAATGCCCTGCGCGAAGCGCGCAACCGCAACGACTTCATTCACCGCGCCGAAGAAATTCTCGGCCATCCGGTAGAAGTGATTTCCGGCCGCGAAGAAGCACGCCTCATTTATCTGGGCGTCTCCCACACGCTGGCCGACACACCCGGCAAGCGCCTGGTCGCCGACATTGGCGGCGGCAGCACCGAATTCATCATCGGCCAACGCTTCGAGCCGCTGCTGCGTGAAAGCCTGCAGATGGGCTGCGTGAGTTTTACTCAGCGCTACTTCCGCGACGGCAAAGTAACACCCGCTCGTTACGCTCAGGCCTACACCGCTGCGCGCCTCGAAATCATGAGCATCGAACACGCGCTGCATCGCCTCAAGTGGGATGAAGCCATCGGTTCGTCCGGCACCATTCGCGCCATCGGCCTGGCGCTGAAAGCCAACGGCTATGGCGCAGGCGAGGTCAATGCCGAAGGGCTGGCGTGGCTTAAACGCAAGCTGTTCAAGATGGGCGACGTCGAGAAAATCGACTTCGACGGCATCAAACCCGACCGCCGTGCGATTTTCCCGGCCGGTCTGGCGATTCTGGAAGCGATCTTCGATGCGCTGGAACTCAAGCGCATGGATCACTGCGAAGGTGCCCTGCGTGAAGGCGTGCTGTACGACCTGATGGGCCGTCATCACCACGAAGACGTGCGTGAGCGCACCCTCAGCTCGCTGATGGAGCGTTATCACGTCGATCTGGAACAAGCCGCACGCGTCGAAGCCAAGGCGCTGCATGCGCTGGAGCAGGTTGCCGAGAGCTGGGAGTTGCAGCACGAGAGCTACGCCGAACTGCTGAGCTGGGCCGCCAAGGTGCATGAAGTCGGGCTGGACATCGCCCACTATCATTACCACAAGCACGGCGCGTATCTGATCGAGCACTCGGACCTTGCCGGTTTTTCACGCGAAGACCAGCAAATGCTCGCGCTGCTGGTGCGCGGTCATCGCCGTAACATTCCCAAGGACAAGTTCGCCGAGTTCGGCGCTGAAGGCATCAAGCTGATTCGCCTGTGCGTACTGCTGCGCTTTGCGATTCTGTTCCACCACATTCGCGGCACCCAGGAGATGCCACGGGTGACGTTGCGTGCCGACGGCCCGAATCTGGACGCCGAGTTCCCGCAGGGCTGGCTGGAAAACAACCAGCTGACTCAGGCCGACTTTGCGCTGGAAGCGGAGTGGCTGACCCGAGTCGGCATCGTCTTCAGCGTACGCTGAGAACCGGGTTGCTCAGGCGCTCCAGCAGGGTCGCCTGGGCGCTTCGGGCATTCTGATTGCCAGTCGGCATGCTGCGCACGTAACGCCCGTCTGACTGCAGCAGCCAGCTGTGGGTGTTGTCGGTCAGGTAACTTTCCAGCTCCTTCTTCACGCGCAGAATCAACTTCTTGCCTTCCACCGGGAAGCAGGTCTCGACACGCTTGTCGAGGTTGCGCTCCATCCAGTCGGCACTCGACAGGAACATCTGCTCGTCGCCGCCGTTGAGGAAGTAGAACACCCGCGTGTGCTCCAGGAAGCGGCCGATGATCGAGCGCACATGAATGTTGTGCGAGACCCCGGCAATACCCGGACGCAGGCAGCACATGCCGCGCACCACCAGATCGATACGTACACCAGACTGGCTGGCCTTGTACAGCGCGCGGATGATCTTCGGATCGGTCAGCGAGTTGAACTTGGCGATGATGTGCGCAGGCTTGCCGTCGAGTGCGAACTGCGTTTCGCGGGCAATCATGTCGAGCATGCCCTTCTTCAGCGTGAACGGCGCATGCAGCAGTTTCTTCATGCGCAGGGTCTTGCCCATGCCGATCAACTGGCTGAACAGTTTGCCGACGTCTTCGCACAGCGCGTCGTCAGAGGTCAGCAGGCTGTAGTCGGTGTAAAGACGTGCGTTGCCGGCGTGATAGTTACCCGTCCCAAGGTGCGCGTAACGCACGATCTCGCCCGCCTCGCGACGCAGGATCAGCATCATCTTGGCGTGGGTCTTGAAGCCGACCACACCGTAGATCACCACCGCGCCCGCGGCTTGCAGGCGGCTGGCCAGTTGCAGGTTGGACTCTTCGTCAAATCGGGCACGCAACTCGATCACCGCAGTGACTTCCTTGCCGTTACGGGCGGCATCAACCAGCGCGTCGACGATTTCCGAGTTCGCGCCACTGCGGTACAGCGTCTGGCGCACCGCCAGCACGTGCGGGTCCTTGGCAGCCTGACGCAACAGATCGACCACCGGTGTGAACGACTCGAAAGGATGCAGCAACAGGATGTCCTGCTTGCTGACCACGCTGAAAACGTTTTCGCTGTTCTGCAGCAGCTTGGGGATGGCTGGCGTGAACGGCGGGTATTGCAATTCGGGGTGGCTGTCCAGGCCGGTGATGCTGAACAGGCGCGTCAGGTTGACCGGGCCGTTGACCTGATACAGCTCGGACTCGTGCAGGTTGAACTGCTTGAGCAGGTAGTCCGACAGGTGTTTAGGGCAGGTATCGGCCACTTCCAGACGTACCGCATCGCCGTAACGACGCGAGAACAGTTCGCCACGCAGCGCACGCGCCAGATCTTCCACGTCTTCCGAGTCCAGCGCCAGATCGGCGTTTCGGGTCAGGCGGAACTGGTAGCAGCCCTTGACCTTCATGCCCTGGAACAGATCGTCAGCGTGGGCGTGGATCATCGACGACAGGAACACGAAGTTGTCGCCCGGGCCACACACCTCTTCCGGCACCTTGATGACACGCGGCAGCAGACGCGGGGCCGGAATGATCGCAAGGCCCGAATCGCGACCGAAGGCATCGATACCTTCCAGCTCGACGATGAAGTTCAGGCTCTTGTTGACCAGCAGCGGGAACGGGTGCGTCGGGTCCAGACCGATCGGGGTGATGATCGGCGCGATCTCGTCACGGAAATAGCGACGTACCCAGGCCTTGAGCTTGGCCGTCCAGTGACGGCGGCGGATGAAGCGGACCTGATGCTTTTCAAGCTCCGGCAGCAGAATGTCGTTGAGGATCGCGTATTGCCGATCGACATGACCATGCACCAGCTCGCTGATCCTGGCCAGTGCCTGATGCGGCTGCAAACCGTCGGCCCCTGCCTGCTCGCGGGCAAACGTGATCTGCTTCTTGAGGCCTGCAACACGAATCTCGAAGAACTCATCGAGGTTGCTGGAAAAGATCAGCAGAAACTTCAGCCGCTCCAGCAACGGGTAGGACTCATCGAGCGCCTGTTCCAGTACCCGGATGTTGAACTGCAATTGCGACAGTTCGCGGTGGATATACAGGCTGCTGTCGTCCAGGTTCGGAGCGACGATGGCGGGCAACGAAGCGGCAGGCGCCTCGATGGCCGGGATTACTTCGATATCAGGCTCGACCACCGGTGCAGCCTCCTGGACATCGACTTCAACAGCGGCTTCGATGAGTGCTTCGGTATTCATGAATGTTCCTGTGAGGCTATTGCCCCTTCAACAGTTGAGCAGCCCGGACGGCGAAGTAGGTAAGAATGCCGTCGGCACCGGCGCGTTTGAAGGCAGTGAGGGATTCGAGAATCACCCCTTCACTCAGCCAACCATTCTGGATTGCTGCCATGTGCATCGCGTATTCACCGCTGACCTGATAGACAAAGGTCGGCACCTTGAACTCGTCCTTGACCCTGTGCAGGATGTCCAGATAAGGCATGCCTGGCTTGACCATCACCATGTCGGCGCCTTCGGCAAGGTCGGCCGCCACTTCGTGCAGCGCCTCGTTGCTGTTGGCCGGGTCCATCTGATAGGAAGCCTTGTTGGCCTTGCCCAGGTTCAATGAAGAACCCACTGCATCGCGGAACGGGCCGTAATAGGCGCTGGCGTACTTGGCCGAGTAGGCCATGATCCGCACGTTGACATGCCCGGCCAGCTCCAGAGACTCGCGGATGGCCTGAATGCGGCCATCCATCATGTCCGACGGCGCGATCACCTGAGCGCCCGCATCGGCATGCGACAACGCCTGTTTTACCAGCGCGTCGACAGTAATGTCGTTCTGTACGTAGCCTTCTTCGTCGAGAATGCCGTCCTGACCGTGCGTGGTGAACGGGTCCAGCGCCACGTCAGTAATGACGCCCAGCTCCGGGAAGCGGTCACGCAGGGCGCGGGTGGCGCGCTGAGCGATGCCGTCCGGATTCCAGGCTTCGGCGCCGTCCAGGGATTTTTTCTCCGGCGGTGTCACCGGGAACAGCGCCAGCGCAGGAATACCCAGTGCGACCCAGTGCTCGGCTTCCTCAAGCAGCAGGTCAACGCTCAGGCGCTCGACGCCTGGCATGGAAGCAATCGATTCACGACGGTTTTCGCCATCGAGGACAAATACGGGAAGAATCAGATCATCAACGGTAACGACGTTCTCACGCATCAGACGACGGGAAAAGTCGTCGCGGCGATTACGGCGCAGACGAGTGAGAGGAAACAGGCGGTTGGCGGGGGTAAAGCTCACGGCGAGACTCCTGAGCCCGCTTACGCGGGCAAGCGCGACAGTTATAAGCCGCCATTATGACCAATGTGTGACAGTCATGGTTCGACCTGCGACTGCACGTCGCGGTCACGACATTGAAGTGGATGCAACCATTGTGGTTGTAAGAATCTTTAACGTCGAGACACATATCGACACTTTCATGATTGCGTTGGGCGCGTTAGGCTGCGCGTTCATTTCGCCAGCATCCAGACAATGCTCCAGAATTTCTTGAACGAATTCGGCTACTTTGCCCTTTTCCTCGGCACCTTCTTTGAAGGCGAGACCATTCTGGTTCTTGCCGGATTTCTGGCGTTCCGCGGATACATGGACCTCAATATCGTCATCCTCGTCGCGTTCTGTGGCAGTTATGCGGGTGACCAGTTGTGGTATTTCATGGGTCGCAAACACGGCCGCAAGCTCCTGGCGCGCAAGCCTCGCTGGCAACTCATGGGCGACAAGGCACTCAGGCTGGTGCGCAAACACCCCGACATCTGGGTGCTGAGCTTCCGCTTCGTGTACGGCCTGCGCACTGTCATGCCCGTGGCCATCGGCCTGTCCGGCTACCCACCCGCACGCTATCTGGTGCTGAACGGTATCGGCGCGGCGGTCTGGGCGGCGGCGCTGGGCTCGGCCGCTTACCACTTTGGCGCGATTCTCGAAGGCTTGCTGGGCAACGTGAAGAAATACGAGCTCTGGGTACTGGGCGCGCTGATACTGCTTGGCCTTTGCCTGTGGATCCGCAGACGCTTCAAGAACGCTCGCATTGCTCGTGAAGCGCGCGCAGAAAAGGACCGTTTCTGTGCATCGGCAGCCGCTTCCGACCTGGATATGCCCGCAGCAGTACCCGTCGATCTGACCAAAAAAACCGACGAGTAAAACGCTACTGCCTACCCCGGGTGCAGGCCGACAGGCCTCGCCCGGCGACAGCGCCCAGCCGCTGTCTGACCTCGCTGACGCCTTGTGCACCTGCTCACCTGAATGTACCAATGAAGTGCCGACTGAACACTCGGCCAGTAAAACGATCAATGCATAAACCAATCAAGACACGTTTCAGGCAGCTCACGCACCAAGGAGCCGAATCGATGCAAAAAAAAGTGGCTGTGATTCTCTCAGGATGCGGCGTCTACGATGGCGCTGAAATTCATGAAAGCGTATTGACCCTGCTACGCCTGGATCAACGTGGCGCGCAGGTCCAGTGCTTCGCGCCGGACATCGCTCAACACCATGTGATCAATCACCTGACGGGCGAAGAAATGCCCGAATCGCGCAATGTACTGATCGAATCGGCACGCATTGCCCGCGGCGAAGTGAAAGACATTCGCGATGCCAACGCCGGCGATTTCGACGCACTGATCATCCCCGGCGGCTTCGGCTCGGCCAAAAACCTCTCGGACCTCGCCCTGCAAGGTCACGCCTGCCAGGTGGAAGCCGGGCTGCTGGAGCTGGCCGAGGCGTTCGCCGAAGCCGGCAAACCGGTCGGGCTGATCTGCATCACTCCGGCACTGGCCGCCAAGATCTATGGCCCCGGCGTCATTTGCACCATCGGCAACGACCCTGAAACAGCAGCTGCCATTACCAAAATGGGCGGCAGCCATGCGCAATGCGCTGTCGATGACATCGTCGAAGACCCCGCACGGAAACTGGTCAGCACGCCCGCCTACATGGTCGCCAAAAGCATTGGCGAGGCCGCATCAGGCATCAACAAGCTGGTTGACCGGGTATTGGAACTGACTCACGAAGGCGATGCCTGAAAGGACCGCACGCACGCCGCTCGTCAGCCGAGCGGTGTTTCAATGGTCTGTTGGGCGACACACCAAGGCACATGCTTTACTGTACGGATAAACAGTATCCGAGTAATGCCCGATGTCCAGCCCTGCCCCGGTTCGTGGTCGCGGTACCGCCAGCAATCCGCATAATCGTTTCGCGCCCAGCCAGTCTGTGGCCGAAGACGACGGCTGGTATCAGGAAGTCCCGCTGACGCAGGGCACCACCGTCACGCTGGAAACCGCCAAAAGCATCATCACCCGCAACACCTCGCCGGACATTCCGTTCGACCGGTCGATCAATCCTTATCGGGGCTGTGAACATGGCTGCATCTATTGCTTCGCCAGACCCAGCCACGCCTATTGGGACATGTCTCCAGGGCTCGATTTCGAGACCAGACTGATCGCCAAAACCAACGCGGCGACATTGCTGGAGCAACAGCTCTCCAAGCCAGGCTACCGCTGCGCGCCTATCACCCTGGGAGCCAATACCGACCCGTATCAGCCTATCGAACGTGAACACCGCATCACTCGCGCTACGCTTGAGGTATTGCTGCGCTATCGTCATCCGGTGAGCATCATTACCAAAGGCTCACTGATCCTGCGGGATCTGGATCTGTTGGCAGAAATGGCCAGATTGCGCCTGGTATCGGTATTCATCAGCCTGACGACGCTGGATGACGAACTCAAATGCATTCTCGAGCCCAGGGCCGCAGCGCCCAAGGCCCGTTTGCGGGCCATTCGGGTATTGCGTCAGGCGGGCGTGCCGGTCGGTGTGCTGTGCGCGCCAATGATCCCGATGATCAACGACCACGAACTGGAAGCGCTATTGAGCGAGGCAAAGGACGCGGGTGCATTGAGCGCCAGTTACGTGATGCTGCGCTTGCCGCTGGAAGTCGCACCGCTGTTCGACGAATGGTTGAAAACGCATTACCCGCAGCGCGCCGAACATGTGATGAGCCTTGTTCGCCAAAGTCGCGGCGGCGCACTGTACGACAGTCGTTTTGGCTCGAGGATGCGTGGCGAAGGACCTTTTGCCGATCTGCTGGCGCAACGCTATGCCTTGGCAATCAAGCGGCTTGGATTGAACAAACGTGATGGCTTCACACTCGATTGTGATGCGTTTTGTCCGCCCGGACAACAAATGTCACTCTTGTAACGAACTTGGTACTATCGTGCAAACCCGCGTCCCAGAGCCATCGCATTCAGTTTCGCTTAAGCTTGGGCGATTAGTCTGTAACTCTGAGTGACAGCAGCGCTAGCGCTCAAGGGATTTTTTCGTGATGCCCGTTACAGGTGATCACATCCGGCTCTGGTCAAACAGGCATGAAGAATCGACATCAATCCGTCAGAGAGGATGAAGACATGAGAGACACTGATAAACAGCATTCGGCTACGTCGTCCAGCACATCCAGCCACGCGGACAGCGCCGACGTAGCGTTGAAACATATCGTCGATGGCTTTGTTCATTTTCGTAAAGAAGTCTTCCCTCAGCAGGAAGAGCTGTTCAAGAAGCTGGCGACCGCGCAGTCGCCACGGGCCATGTTCATTACCTGCGCTGACTCGCGCATCGTGCCCGAATTGATCACTCAAAGCTCGCCAGGCGACCTTTTTGTGACGCGTAACGTCGGTAACGTTGTACCACCGTATGGCCAGATGAACGGCGGCGTGTCCACAGCACTGGAATATGCAGTGGTCGCCCTGGGCGTGCAGCACATCATTGTTTGCGGGCACTCCGACTGCGGCGCAATGCGTGCCGTGCTCAACCCTTCAAGCCTGGACAAGATGCCGACGGTAAAAGCCTGGCTGCGTCATGCCGAAGTGGCCCGCACAGTGGTCGAGCAAAACTGCAATTGCAGCGGCGAGCTTGAAACCATGCAGGTCCTGACTCAAGAAAACGTGATTTCCCAATTGCATCACCTGCGCACCCACCCATCGGTCGCAGCGAAGATGGCCAGCGGTCAGTTGTTCATCCACGGCTGGGTCTACAGCATCGAAACCAGCGAAATTCTGGCCTACGACGCAGAGCGTGACACCTTCGTGCCGCTCGATGGCACCGGCCCGACGCCGATGGCTTCCCCGAAAGCACGCTTTTCAGCTGACTGATATCAGTCACTACTGACGGCAAGCTTCTTGTTTTAGCGGGTGGCGGCTACGCATGATGCGAGCCGCCCGCCTTGCTTCGTCTGAAAAATCCCGGAGAAGCGCCATGGGTATTAGAGAATTGAAATCTGCTTTACCGCGTGAGCTGCTGGCTTCCGTGGTCGTGTTCCTGGTTGCACTGCCGCTGTGCATGGGGATCGCGATTGCATCCGGCATGCCTCCGGCCAAAGGCCTGATCACCGGCATCGTTGGTGGCCTGGTGGTCGGCTGGATAGCCGGTTCGCCACTGCAGGTCAGTGGTCCGGCTGCGGGTCTGGCGGTATTGGTCTTCGAAGTGGTGCGCGAGCATGGCATGGCGATGCTCGGGCCGATCCTGCTGCTGGCAGGCTTGCTTCAGTTGCTGGCGGGTCGATTCAAGCTTGGCTGCTGGTTCCGGGTCACCGCACCTGCGGTGGTTTACGGCATGCTCGCCGGCATCGGCGTGCTGATCGTCCTGTCACAGGCGCACGTCATGTTCGACAGCGGGCCTAAACCTTCCGGGCTGGATAACCTGATCGGCTTCCCCGCCACATTGGTTCAGGCCATCGGGCCAGGCACCGGCATGCAAGCCGGTATGCTCGGTCTGGGCACCATGCTGATCATGTGGGGCTGGGAGAAACTCCGCCCACAATCCTTGCGCTTCGTGCCCGGCGCGCTGCTGGGTGTTGGTATTGCAACCGGTATCAGCCTGTTCATGGCCTTGCAGGTCAAGCGCGTTGAAGTGCCCGATAACCTGGCCGACGCCATCGACTGGCTGCGCCCTGCGGACCTGATGAACCTGGCTGACCCGGCGATTCTGGTTGCCGCCATTGTCGTCGCCTTCATTGCCAGTGCCGAAACGCTGCTTTCTGCATCGGCGGTGGACCGCATGCACAGTGGCGAACGTTCGGACTTCGACAAGGAACTGAGCGCTCAAGGCGTGGGTAATATGCTCTGCGGACTGCTGGGTGCGTTGCCGATGACTGGCGTAATCGTGCGCAGCTCGGCCAACGTGCAGGCCGGTGCCAAGACTCGTTACTCGACCATACTCCACGGTACGTGGCTGCTGGCGTTCGTCTTGCTGCTGTCGAGCGTATTGCAAAGCATACCGGTCGCAAGCCTTGCAGGCGTATTGGTCTACACCGGTCTGAAACTGGTCGATCTGAAAGCGTTTCGCGGTCTGGGCCGCTATGGCCGGATGCCGATGTTCACCTATGCGGCAACCGCCGTCGCGATCGTCTTTACCGACCTGTTGACAGGTGTGCTGATCGGTTTCGGCCTGACGCTGGTCAAACTGGCCTTCAAGGCATCGCGTCTGAAGATCAATGTGGTACCGCTGGCGGGCGAAAAAGAGTGTGAGCTGCGTCTGGTGGGCGCTGCGACCTTCCTCAAGGTGCCGGCGCTGACTCAGGCATTGGCCACTATCCCGCAAGGCAGCACCGTGCATGTGCCACTGGGCAACCTGTCTTACATTGATCACTCGTGCCTGGAACTGCTGGAAGAGTGGGGCCGCTCCAACGCCGCTAACGGAACCCGGCTGCTCATCGAGCCGCGTGGCTTGAAGCGTCGTCTTGAAGGGCGGGTCTACACGACCACAGGGATTGGTTCGGGCGCAACCTGATCGTCGCAACACAGAGTAATTGAAGGAGCCGGATGGGTCTTCGCGTAGCAGCGGAGCGATATCCGGCTCCTTCCGTTGCGGGCGAAGACAATGATGCGGGCGTCTGAATCAGACGATGGAGCGTTCCAGCTCCAGGCCGATGCCCAATTGACGTGACAGGCTTGGCCAGCGCTTCCAGGCTGCACCGGTTTCAGGGCTGCTCAGTTTCTCGCGATAGGCTTCGACAGAGTCCAGCGCAAAGCTTTCATCGTCGAGAAGCTGATCGACCGCATGATGCACCGCTTCGTCCAGCGCGTTGGCAAATTGCTCGCCGATCAACTGGTGGGCGATCACGCTGGCAACCGTGGTATTGGACGGTATCAGCGGCTGGCCGAAATGCTTGATGTACAGATCATTCACTTCCTCCACCAGCCGGTGCGCCAGGTAAGCCTCATCCAGCAGGCTTTCCAGCCCCTCGTGCCCGGCCATGACCGGTGGCGGCGCGGCAAAAAAGTGCTCGGCAATTTTCAGCACCGGTTTTATCTGCCCTTCGATCCCGGCTTCCACCGCAACCTCGTGAGCAACGTCCAGCAGGTCGGGCACCAGATCAATGTAAGCGGTTACGAAACGAGTCAGCACTTCTCTCGCATCGACATCCGGCAAGTGGATGGCGGGGTGAAGATGGGGCAGCTTTTGTTCCAACTGTTGCAACAGGTGGCCGGTCCGGGCCTCATGTTGATGGGCTCGTTGTATCTGCTCGCGCAATGCGGCGGTGTTCATGGCAGTTGGAACTCCTGAGGGCGTTACGCCCTGTACTGCAGTTAGGGAAGATCATACGTTAGCTCGGTTAACTAAATGCCTAAGACATTTTTGTCATAACCGATTCACATTTATATGTATTGGCTATATCAAAGGGGGTTTTGCCGGTTTTTTGATCATTTGGTCAAAAAACAATCATTGCCCGCACACACTGGGGTGCGTGAAGATCGACGCGCCGAGCACCTTGTTTTTGTGATAAGCCGACTACTCTGAAGGTGATCACCCTCTTCCCGACACATTGCCCGACGCAAAAGTGAGCCATTCATGACTCAGCCCATCGCCTCTGAACGGCTCGTTTTCCGCCTGCTCATGCTGGTGGCGATCATGTTTGCGTGTGGATTTGCGCTGACACCGATTTATCACTCGCTGCGTGACGTTACGGACGAACAGCAGGTCGATACCGCGCGGCAGATCGAGGTGCAGTTTACGTCGTCCAATTCTGCCGGCATGGTCTGGGCGTTCTATCCCCGCGCAGGCCGCATGTATGTCCATCCGGGCGCGGTCAACGAAATGATTTTCGTGGCCCAAAACCCTACAGAAAGACCGATGAAGGCCCAGGCTGTGCCGGGTATTACCCCGGGAAAGGCGGCGCCCTGGTTTCACAAGACCGAATGCTTTTGCTTCACTCAGCAGACGTTACAGCCGGGCGAGCGCATCGAAATGCCGGTGCGCTTCATCGTGGATCAGGATTTACCTGACGATGTGAAGCATCTGACCCTGGCGTATACGCTGTTTGACGTCACCGCGCCCTAGGCTCGGTGCGCGATATAGGCGATCATCCCCGGCTGAATACCGATCATTACCTGCGTTGATGCCATGACCCGCACCCAGAAAACCGTTTTTATCGTCGCCGCCATTGTGGCCCTCGTTCTTGGCCTGGTCCTCAGCCGCCTGCTGCCTGGTAGCGGGCCGAGCAATCAGACTGCGCTTAATGAGGCAGGTATTGTCCTGCTGCCGAAAAGCCGTCAGTTGCCAGCGCTGAGCATGATCGACCAGAACGGTGCGGCAGTGGCCCTTGATGGCCTGAAAGACCAGTGGACGCTGATGTTCTTCGGCTACACGTTTTGCCCAGACATCTGCCCGACGACGCTGGCGCAGATAAAGCAGATTCGCAGTGAATTACCCACAGCAGCGGTCGAGCGAATGCGCGTGGTGCTGGTCAGCGTTGACCCCAACCGCGATACCCCGCAGCAACTCAAGGAATACCTGAGCTATTTCGACCCCCAGTACATCGGCCTGACCGCGCCGGTGGCCGACATCCAGAAACTGGCCAACAGCGTGAGCATCCCGTTCATACCCGCCGATACCAGCAAGCCGAATTACTTTGTCGACCACAGCGGCAACCTGGCCCTGATCGGCCCGGACGGCACCCAACGAGGCTTCATCCGCGCCCCGCTGAATAACCAGAAACTGGTGAAGCAATTACCAAGGTTGCTGGAAAGGGATTAAATGGGGCATTGCAACGGGCGGCATCGGGCTCTGGTTCCGCACAGCGGTGGGCTGCGAAGCGGCCCCAAAACGGGCCACCTCGGTTGTGTCTGGCACTCCGAGGCGGCCGGCTTTGCGTGTATGACGCAGCGCAGTCAGATCAAAACGCCGGAACCACAGCGCCTTTGTATTTCTCGGCCAGGAAGGTTTTCACTTCTGGGCTTTGCAAGGCTGCGACCAGTTTCTTGATGGCGTCCGAGTCCTTGTTGTCCGGGCGGGTAACGAGGATGTTCGCGTAAGGCGAATCGGCACCTTCGATGATCAACGCATCCTTGGTCGGATCGAGCTTGGCGCTCAGCGCGTAGTTGGTGTTGATCAGCGCCAGATCGACCTGGGTCAGCACGCGTGGCAGCGTGGCAGCTTCCAGCTCGCGAAATTTCAGGTCTTTCGGGTTGTTCACGACATCCGACGGCTTGGACAGGATGTTGCTTGGGTCTTTCAGCGTGATCAGACCCGCCTTGGCCAGCAACAGCAAGGCACGGCCTTCGTTGGTGGCGTCGTTGGGCAGCGCGACGTTGGCACCGGCAGGCAGCTCGTCCAGCTTCTTGAACTTGTCCGAGTACGCGCCGAAGGGTTCCACGTGAACCTTGGCCACTGCGACCAGATCAGTACCTTTGCCCTTGTTGTACTCATCCAGATACGGCTGATGCTGGAAGAAGTTCGCGTCCAGACGCTTCTGCGACACCTGTGCGTTGGGCTGGATGTAATCGTTGAATACCTTGATCTCCAGGTCCACACCCTCTTTGGCGAGGGTTGGTTTTACGAACTCGAGGATCTCGGCGTGCGGCACGGCAGAGGCCGCGACGGTCAGTGTTTCGTTGGCCTGCGCGGACAAGGCGGTAACAGCGGCAAATATGGCCAATAACTTCTTCATGCAACAACTCCTTTGAGGCCCGCAAAAGGCGGGCCGATGCCAACTGATTCGGTCAACGGTGGGTGAAGTGTGCGACCAGTCTGTCGCCGATGGTCTGCAGAATCTGCACCAGTACCAGCAACAATACGACCGTCACGAACATCACATCGTTCTGGAAGCGTTGATAACCGTAACGAATGGCCAGATCGCCCAGCCCGCCAGCACCTACCGCACCCGCCATGGCGGTGAAGGACACCAGCGCGATGGCAGTGACGGTAATCGCCGCCACAATGCCGGGGCGAGCTTCGGGCAGCAGTGCCTTGACGATTATTTGCCGGGTGGTGGCGCCCATTGCCTGTGTGGCTTCGATGATGCCGCGATCCACTTCACGCAATGCGGTTTCCACCAGGCGCGCAAAAAACGGCGTGGCGCCGGCAATCAGCGGCGGCAGCGTGCCGAGAATGCCCAATGATGTGCCAGTGATGATTTCGGTCAGCGGCATCATCACGATCAGCAGAATGATGAACGGCAGCGCGCGCAGCATGTTCACGATCAAACCGACCGTGGCGTACAGCTGTTTATGCTCCAGCAACTGACGCGGCGATGTCAGGAACATCAGCACGCCCAGGGGCAGCCCGAGCAGAATAGTGAAACCCAGCGAAACACTGAGCATGATCAGGGTATCGCCCGTGGCGACCCAGATCTCGTACCAGTCGACGTTGGCAAACAGGTTCAGGAAAGCGTCCATCAGCGCAGCACCTCCATATGAACATCGGCAGCGGTGAAGCGCGCAAAGGCAGCGTCCATGTCGCCGCCGGTGATCGCCAGCGTCAGTTGCCCGTAAGGCGTGTCCTTGATGCGGTCGATGCGCCCGGCCAGGATGCTGTAATCGACGCCGGTTTCCCGCGCCACAGTGCCGAGCAAGGGCGCGTAGGTCGCGTCGCCCTGAAAGGTCAGGCGCACGATGCGGCCTTGCACATGGGCGAAGTCGTCACGCTGCTCGTTTTCATCAACCTGATCGTCTTCCTGCACAAAGCGCTTGGTCGTCGAGTGCTGCGGATGCAGAAACACATCCGCGACCTTGCCCTGCTCGACGATCACGCCTGCGTCCATGACCGCGACCTGGTCGCAGACGCGACGAATCACGTCCATTTCATGGGTGATGAGCACGATGGTCAGCTTCAGCTCGCGGTTGATCTCGGCCAGCAGTTGCAGGACCGACGCAGTGGTCTGCGGGTCCAGCGCGCTGGTGGCTTCGTCACAGAGCAGAATCTTCGGCTTGGTCGCCAGCGCGCGGGCAATACCGACGCGCTGCTTCTGGCCGCCCGACAATTGCGCCGGGTACTTTTTAGCGTGATCGGACAGCCCGACCCGCTCCAGCAACTCGGCCACACGCTGGTCGATCTGCTTGCGGGGCATATCGCCGGCCAGGGTCAGCGGCATTGCCACGTTGTCGGCGACAGTCCTGGAGGCCAGCAGATTGAAGTGCTGGAAAATCATCCCCACCTGCTGCCGGAAGCGCCGCAGGCCATTGGCGTCGAGCGCGGTGACGTCTTCGCCATCGACCACGATCTGCCCGCCGCTTGGGGTCTCGAGGCGGTTGATCAGGCGCAGCAGCGTGCTTTTGCCAGCACCGGAATGGCCGATGATGCCAAACACCTGGCCGTCGTCGACGCGCAGGTTGGTGGGGTGCAGGGCCGGTATTTCCTTGCCTGCCACCCGATAGGTTTTGTGGACGTTATGAAACTCGATCACGGAGCGAACCTTGTGGGGGCGCGTTAAAAAATCAGCGCAGTGGCAGGACGCCACTTGCTTCGTTACCTCGGCCAGATTGAGCCGGGCGCGCATTTTAGCCTGTCCGGCCGACTGTGCTTAGCATTTATTTGTAGGCTGTCCTGTGCAACGGGCATAACGCGACCGCTGATGCCAACGACTGCAAATCCGACTGAACGGCTGTTTATACGGCCGGTCACTTTCTGGATACCGTGATTTCCCGCTTACGGCAGGGAAGTCGTATTCAGCGAACCCAACTCAACGATTGGGTCGAGATAAGGAGTTTCTGATGGCTAGCAAGAAAGCACCACCTGCGACCGATACGTCAAAAAGCCAGATGGCCGGCACTGATACACCGGACCGCGGCAACACCAACGCCAAGCTGGAGAGCCTCGAGCAATTTCGCTCGGACGCCACCGGCCAGGCGCTGCGCACCAACCACGGCGTAAAAATCTCTGATAACCAGAACACCCTTAAAGTCGGCAGCCGTGGCCCTTCGCTGCTTGAAGACTTCATCATGCGTGAAAAAATCACGCACTTTGACCATGAGCGTATCCCGGAACGTATTGTTCACGCCCGCGGCACCGCAGCCCATGGCTATTTCCAGACGTATGAAAACCACGGCGCACTCAGCAAGGCGGGTTTTTTGCGTGATCCGGCCGAGAAAACGCCGGTTTTCGTGCGTTTCTCGACTGTTCAGGGGCCACGTGGCTCGGGCGATACCGTGCGCGATGTGCGTGGTTTTGCGGTCAAGTTCTACACCGGCGAAGGCAACTTCGACCTGGTGGGCAACAACATGCCGATCTTCTTTATTCAGGACGCGATCAAGTTTCCCGACTTCGTGCACGCGGTAAAACCTGAACCGCACAACGAAATCCCGACTGGCGGCTCGGCGCACGACACCTTCTGGGACTTCGTCTCGCTGGTGCCGGAATCTGCACACATGGTGCTGTGGACCATGTCCGACCGCGCGATCCCGAAAAGCCTGCGCACCATGCAGGGCTTTGGTATCCACACCTTCCGCCTGATCAACACCGAAGGTAAATCCAGCTTCGTCAAATTCCACTGGAAGCCCAAGTTCGGCGTGTGCTCGCTGGTCTGGGACGAGGCGCAGAAGCTGGCCGGCAAGGACACTGATTTCCACCGCCGCGACCTGTGGGAGTCCATCGAGATGGGCGACTACCCGGAATGGGAACTGGGCGTGCAGATCGTTGCCGAGGAAGACGAGCACAAGTTCGACTTCGACCTGCTCGATCCGACCAAGATCATCCCGGAAGAACTGGTGCCGGTCACTCCGCTGGGCAAAATGGTGCTGAACCGTAACCCGGACAACTACTTTGCCGAGACCGAGCAGGTTGCCTTCTGCCCGGGCCACATCGTGCCAGGCATCGACTTCTCCAATGATCCGCTGCTGCAAGGTCGCCTGTTCTCTTACACCGACACGCAGATCAGCCGTCTTGGTGGCCCAAACTTCCACGAGATCCCGATCAACCGTCCGATTGCGCCGAACAACAACGGTCAGCGCGATGCTCAGCACCGCACCACCATCGACAAGGGCCGCGCTTCCTACGAGCCGAACTCGATTGATGGCGGCTGGCCGAAAGAAACCCCTGCTGCTGCAGTGGACGGCGGCTTCGAGACTTACCCTGAGCGCGTCGAAGCGCACAAGGTGCGTGAGCGCAGCGAATCGTTCGGCGACCACTTCTCGCAGGCTACCCTGTTCTTCCAGAGCATGAGCCACCACGAGAAAGAGCACATCATCGCGGCGTACAGCTTCGAGTTGGGCAAGGTCGAGCGCGAGTACATTCGTGCCCGTCAGGTCAACGAGATTCTGGCCAACATTGATCTTGAGCTGGCCAGCCGTGTGGCTGCCAACCTTGGCTTGCCTGCGCCGACTGCTGGAACCGTGCCTGTTCGTAACACCTCGGTAAAAGAGTCGCCGGCGCTGAGCCAGGTCAATCTGCTGTCGGGTGACATTGTTTCGCGCAAAGTCGCCATCCTTGTCGCCAATGGCGTGGACGGCAAAGCGGTCGAGGCCATGAAGAAGGAACTGACTGCAAAGGGCGCACATGCCAAGGTTCTCGGCCCGACGTCTGCACCCGTCAAAACTGCTGATGGCGCCAGCCTGCCGGTAGATGCTTCTGCTGAAGGCTTGCCTTCGGTAGCGTTCGACGCGGTGTTTGTGCCGGGCGGCAAGGACTCGGTGAAGGCGTTGAGCACCGATGGCGTGGCGCTGCACTTTATCCTGGAAGCCTACAAGCACCTCAAGGCCATCTCCGTTGCCGGGGAAGCCAAAGAACTGCTGACGTTGCTACGCCTGGAAGAAGATGCAGGCTTGCTGGTTGTGTCCGATAGCAAATCGTTCGAGACGTTCTTCAACGCGATTGCGCAACACCGCGTCTGGGACCGAGAAGTGAAGGCCAAAGCTGTTCCGGCTTGATCTAAACGCCAGAGCCAGTCTCGTTCTGGCTGGATTATCGTCCCCACGCTCCAGCGTGGGGACGCATTTCTGGACGTTCTGCGTCCGATCTTGAGTATGCGGCGCGGCGCAGATTTGTGACGCGGAGCGTCACGCACGGCATTCCCACGCGGAGCGTGAGGAACGATAGCTGTCCAAAAGTCCGCTTTTGAAAAAGCAGTTCAGGACCTGGCTGGCGTCAAAACGATGTGCGCTTTTTCATTGCGCTCGATTTCCCGACGCAGTTGCAATTCAAAATCCGGATTGGCCTTGACCACCCGTTTGGTCAGCAATGTGGCCAGCCACGGATAATCTTCGGTGCGCGGCACCACCAACAGCACGTCACAATTGAACGCCACGGTATCCGCTGCAATATCGTCCAGTTGGTGACGCAATGCGCGCATATCGCCGATTTTCAGCTCGATGGTCGTGCTTTCTGCCGACGGATCAACCAGTTTGGCCACCCTTTTGTCTTCAGCAGCTTTGAGGTCCGCTTCGGCTTTTTCAAGCTCCGCCTTGCGTGCATGAGCGATGGCACCGTTGACCCCGCTGGTCAGCGCTGGCGCTTTGGGCATCAGTGCGCGCGCACGCGACAATGCGCTGGCCGCCGCATTCATGTCGCCCTTCTGCAGGCTTATCTGGCTACGGCTCAGGTAGGCCTCTGCCAGACGTCGCTGAAAGGGCTCCAGGCGGATGTCGCCAGCATTGGCGGCCTGTAACGTTGCGAGTTGATCCTCGGCCGTCGCCAGCTCGTTGCTGGCGATGTTCTGTTCAAGCTGCGCAAAGGCATCGGGCTGAACCTGCGAGGCAGGCGTTTCTACGGTAGGCGCGCTCTGACAGGCACCCAACAGGATGGAAAATGCGACAAGCAGCAGATAGCGTGGGGCGAACGGCTTCATTCCTGCGATTCTCTAGTTTGCGCAAAAAACGAGCAAGTCTACACCGCTCGCCTGGGTAGAACAAAGCTGAGCAAGAACAGCGCAGCCGCAGATACCACTATAGACGGTCCGGCCGGGGTGTCTTTGAACCATGATAACGATAGCCCGACGCACACGGCTATCACGCCCAGCACGCTTGCGCCCAGCGCCATCTGCTCCGGCGAGCGGGCGTGACGTTGTGCCGCAGCGGCAGGGATGATCAGCAGCGAGGTAATCAGCAAAACCCCGACGATTTTCATCGCTACGGCGATTACCACGGCGATCAGCAGCATCAATGCCATGCGTAATGCGGCAACGGGCAGGCCTTCGACACGTGCCAGCTCTTCATGCACAGTCATTGCCAGCAGCGGCCGCCAAAGCGCCACGATCAACACCAGCACCAATGCGCTGCCGCCCAGAATCCAGGCCAGGTCGGTGGGGCTGATCGCCAGCAGGTCGCCGAACAGATAGGCCATCAGGTCGATACGCACTTCGTGCATGAAGCTGAGCACCACCAGCCCGAGCGACAGGGTGCTTGGCGCAAGGATCCCCAGCAACGTATCTGACGCCAGCGGCTGACGCTGCTGCAAGGTGACCAGCAACACCGCCAGCAGCAGGCAACCGCACGTCACCGCGATGGTCGGGCTGATATCCAGCAAAAAGCCCAGCGCCACGCCGAGCAATGCGGCGTGGGACAGCGTGTCGCCGAAATACGCCATGCGCCGCCAGACCACAAAAGACCCCAACGGGCCGGCAACCAGCGCCAGGGCAACGCCTGCGAGCAAGGCATACAGTAGAAAATCAGCCATGCTTGCAGCTGTCTCCATGAACATGAGTGTGAGGGGGCGAAGCCGTAGGCGCGTCGTTCACTACCGCGCCATGCAGGTCATGCGCGTGGTCGTGATGGTGGTGATAGATCGCCAGGCTCTGCGCATTCTTGCCGAACAGTTCGACGAACGCCGGGTCATGGCTGACCTGCTCGGGATGACCGGAGCAGCAGACGTGGCGATTCAGGCACACCACCTGATCGGTGGTGCTCATGACCAGATGCAGATCGTGGGAAACCATCAGCACGCCGCACTGGTGGCGGTCGCGCAAACGGGTGATGAGGCTGTACAACTCGGCCTGCCCGGCGACATCGACGCCCTGCACGGGCTCGTCGAGCACCAGCAGCTCAGGCTTGCGCAACAAGGCGCGGGCAAGCAGTACGCGCTGCATCTCGCCGCCGGAAATACCCTGTAGCGGGCTGTCGATGACCTTTTCAGCGCCGACTTCTTCAAGCGCCGACTGCGCGGCTACGCGGTCCACACCCGGTACCAGGCGCAGGAAACGCAGCACCGACAGCGGCAGGGTCTGATCCACATGCAGCTTTTGCGGCATGTACCCGACACGCAGCTTCGGCTTGCGCCAGACCGTTCCCGAGTCTGGCTTGAGCAAGCCCAGCACGGCACGCACCAACGTAGTCTTGCCAGCGCCATTGGGGCCGATCAGCGTGACGATCTCGCCGGGGCGCACGCTCAGCTGGATGTTGTCCAGCACGCTCTGCCCCGATAACGTGACGGCGACCTGTTCCAGGCGTATCAGTGCTTCGGCCATCAGGCTGCCTTGCAACCAGCGCACACGCCGACGATTTCGACCGTCTGGCCTTCGACCGCAAAACCAACGCCGGCAGCCGCATCGACGACGGCATTACTGATCGCTGGGTGCTGCAATTCGATGGCGGCGTGACACAGGCGGCAGATCAGGAACTGGCCCTGATGCGCGTGGGTCGGGTGGTTGCAGCCGGTAAATGCGTTGAGCGACGCGATGCGGTGCACCAGGCCGTTTTCCAGGAGAAAATCCAGAGCCCGGTAAACGGTGGGCGGCGCAGCACGACGACCGTCTTCTTCACTGAGCACTGCAAGGATGTCGTAGGCACCCAGCGGCTTGTGGCTTTGCCAGACCAGTTCCAGCACGCGGCGGCGCAATGTGGTCAGGCGCAGACCCTGTTGTGTGCACAGCGTTTCAGCTTCGGCGAGGGCCGAATGCACGCAGTGCGAATGATCATGGGGGCGACTGGCCAGGGGAGTATTGGGCATGAGCAGCGACGATATTGGCTAGAGACGTTATTATGTTACCTGTTCCTGGCTTATATGAGTGATTCGAGTGCGCCGTCTTTTCAATCTTGTTGCTGTTTTCTGGGTCAGCCTGCTGATCATCGCCCCTGCCCAGGCCGAGGTTCGGGTGCTGACCAGTATCAAGCCATTGCAGCTGATTGCAGCGGCTGTGCAGGACAGCGTGGGCAAGCCCGAGGTGCTTTTGCCGCCAGGTGCGTCCCCCCACAACTACGCGCTGCGCCCATCCGACGTACGGCGCGTGGGGGAAGTCGAGTTGCTTTACTGGATCGGCCCGGACATGGAAACCTTTCTGCCGCGCGTCATCAAAAGCCGCACACTGCCTTCGGTGGCTGTGCAATCGCTGCCGGGCATGCATTTGCGTCACTTTGGCGGAGACAACGCCTCGCATGATGATCACGAGCATGACCACGATGCCGACGAGCATGACCACGATCACCGCCCCGGCAGCCTGGACTCGCACCTGTGGCTGTCGACCGTCAACGCACGGGTCATCGCCGCAAAAATGGCCGCTGACCTGAGCGCTGCGGACCCTGCCAATGCAGCCCGCTACGCCAGCAACGCCGATGCCTTCAGCAAACGTCTGGACGCACTGGACGCGCGCATCAAGGGCCGCGTCAGTGTGGTTGCCGGCAAACCGTACTTCGTGTTTCACGAGGCGTTCGATTACTTCGAAGAAGCGTACGGGCTCAAGCACGCAGGTGTATTCGCCATCGCCGCCGAGATCCAGCCGGGCGCGCAGCACGTGGCCGCAATGCGGGAGCGCTTGAAGGCGGCAGGCAAGACCTGCGTCTTCAGCGAACCACCCCTGCGCCCCCGCCTGGCAGAAACGCTGAGCGCAGGCCTGCCGGTGAAACTCGCAGAACTCGACGCACTGGGCGGCTACACCCCGGCCACCGCGCAAGGTTACGAGCAGGTACTGGAAAAGCTGGCTAATGACCTGACGGGCTGCCTGAGCAGTCTTTGAGTGCCCACAACTATCGTGCGACGCTCTGCGTAGGGAACGATAATCTCAATCACGCCCCCTATCGTGCGACGCTCCGCGTCGCATGCCGTTCTGGACGCTTCGCGTCCTCTTTTGAGGCAGAGCGTCACCTACTGCATTCCCACACGCGTGAGGAACAATAAGTGCGCTCTGCGCCCAGCCCCTGTCAACGCACCAGATGCAGAAACTGCATATGCCGTTCGTACTGGTCGAGCACGTCGTTGATGACTTGCTCCTTGGTGTAGCCCACCAGGTCGTAGTCCTGACTGCCTTCGCTGAGGTGAACCTCGGCGCGGTAGTAGCGGCGGTTGTTCAACTGTTTGGAACCCATGCCGCCACGCGCAAACGACGGGGTGAAGAAGCCTTTCATCTGCACCTGGTAGATGAACGGGCGCTCTTCCCCGTGGCCGATTTCCAGGGTCACCGAGTCGTTGGACGGGTCGGGAACGTTGACCACGTTCAAGCCCTTTTCGACAAACACCGCCGTTACTTCATCAATGGCCGGACGCACGGTCTGGTCGAGGAAGCGATACACCTCGTCTCGCGACGGGTAATGCACGGCCTGGCTCAGGCGCTGACGCCAGCCGCCACGTCGTGAGCCGGAAACTGGCGCCAGCGAATACAGCTGCGCAATCTGGCGCTGGGATTCCATGACGAACGCCTTGTGCAGGCCCCACATCATCAGCAGCAGGATCAGCGAAAACGGCAGCGAGGTCAGCACCACCGCCGATTTCAACGCATCGATACTGCCCGAGAACAACAGGCCGCTGGTGATCAGCGCCGTCGCCACACCCCAGAACACGCGCAGCCATTTCGGGCCGTCTTCGTCGGGGTTGCCGCCTTTGGCCGAGAGCGTCGACAGCACCACAGTGCCCGAATCGGCCGACGTAACGAAGAACACGAAGCTGATGAACACCGTGACCGCGATGACCGTCTTGCTCCACGGGTAGGTTTCCAGCAGCAGGTACAGCGTCATCGACGGGTCATCGATAGCCGACTGGCCCAGCGCAGCCATGCCGTGGTTGAGCACCTGATCGATGGCGCTGTTGCCGAAGATCGACATCCACGCCAGGGTGAAGCCCAGCGGAATCAGCAGCACACCGAAAACGAATTCACGGATGGTGCGGCCACGGGAAATACGCGCGATGAACAGGCCCACGAACGGTGCCCAGGCAATCCACCAGGCCCAATAGAACACGGTCCAGCCGCCCAGCCAGTCACTCGGCTTGTTATAGGCGTAGACGTCGAAACTCTTGCTCGGTAGCGCGCCCAGGTAGTCACCGATATTCTGCACCAGCGTGTTGAGCAAATGCTGAGTGGGACCTGCAAACAACACGAACAGCAGCAGCGCACAGGCCAGCAGCATGTTGATGTCGGACATCACGCGCACGCCCTTGTCGACACCGGCGATGGCAACCAGAATCGCCGCGCCCATCATCAGGGTGATCAGGCCGACCTGAATCCATTGAGTGTGCGGTACGCCAAACAGGTAATCGAGACCGGAGTTAAGGTGCAGCACGCCGAAACCCATGTCTGCACCAAGCCCGAAGATGGTCGCGATGATGCCGAAGCCATCGACGGCGTAGCCGATAGGGCCGTTGATGCGCTTGCCGATCAGCGGGTACAGCGCCGAACGCAGGGCCAGCGGCAGGTTGTGGCGATAGGCGAAGTAGGCCAGCGCCATACCGACAAAAGCAAACACGCCCCAGCCATGCAGGCCCCAGTGCAGAAACAGCAGTTGCATGCCTTGGCGCGCAGCCTCAGCCGTGCCCCCTTCACCCTGCGGCGGTTGCAGCAAATGCGTCAGCGGCTCTGAAACGCAGAAGAAGAACAGCGTGATGCTGATCCCGGCGGCGAACAGCATGCCGGCCCATGACAGGTAACTGAACTCGGGTTCGTCGTGGTCGGCACCGAGCTTGATCTTGCCGAAGCCCGACAAGGCGGTGACCACCACGAAGACCAGGTACAGGGTCATGACCATCATGTAATACCAGCCGACCGTGTTGGCAGCCCAGTTCTGCGCGGCCAGCAGCCAGGCGCCGCTGGCTTGCGGGAAGGCGATGACAATGATGCCGAAAATCAGGATGAAACTCGCAGCGAAGTAGAACACTGGAGCGTTCATGCGGACGGTGCCACTTGAAGAAGTACTCGGAGAACTCATCGTTTACAGACCTCCGGACTGATAAAACCAACTGCAAAAAGCGGATACGGCAAAGGTAAGCCTCCTGTTGTGAGCGGGCAGCGAACCACCGGTTTAACTTGAACGAGCGTTCAATTTAAACATGAAAGTGCCCGCAAAGACTAATCGCCGGCCAGTGAATGCTCGCTCAGGCCTGGGTATGACGCTTGCTTGAGCGGGATCGTTCCCATCCCCAGGCAAGACAACTCCGGCCCTTCAGGCGACGATTTTTGCAGATGTCGATGAACCCCCGATGTTGCCTTGCGACCCTGTGCACATTTCCCGCACCATTCTGTTACCTGCTGCCCCAAAAGCGCGCAAGCCACGCCTCAGGTAACAATGCTCACCTCGCCTCACACGCCGTACGCCCGTCACGAAAAGTCCACAACACCCCCGAAAATACAGGGCCGCCGAGCCTTCGAGTGACCAATAAATCGCTGTTCGGCAAAGTTGGTCTTTTGATTGCATATGCTTGTATGTACAAGTAGAGACAGGCTAGACACGCTGTCTTCTGTCGGACTGAACCAGCCTGCTTCGCCAGGCGCTGCTCGCCCGCCATCGGGCTGGTTGGGATTGATCGCTGAGGATTTTTTTGTGACCGAGAATAATCAAGACCTGAAGCAGAACTGGACCCGCCACCGCGAAGGCGTCGTGCGGGCTGCTCGCGGCACTCAATTGACGGCCAAGACCTGGATGACCGAAGCGCCGCTGCGCATGTTGATGAACAACCTCGACCCGGAAGTCGCCGAGAACCCCAATGAACTGGTGGTTTACGGTGGCATCGGTCGCGCAGCGCGCAACTGGGAATGCTACGACAAGATCGTCGAGAGCCTCACCCGGCTCAACGATGATGAAACCCTGCTGGTGCAGTCCGGCAAGCCGGTCGGCGTGTTCAAGACCCACAGCAACGCCCCGCGCGTGCTGATCGCCAACTCCAACCTGGTGCCGCACTGGGCCAGTTGGGAGCATTTCAACGAACTGGATGCCAAGGGCCTGGCGATGTATGGCCAAATGACCGCTGGCAGCTGGATCTACATCGGCAGCCAGGGCATCGTTCAGGGCACCTACGAAACCTTCGTCGAAGCCGGTCGCCAGCACTATGACGGCAACCTCAAAGGTCGCTGGGTGCTGACCGCAGGCCTGGGCGGCATGGGTGGCGCACAACCGCTGGCCGCGACACTGGCCGGGGCCTGCTCGCTGAACATCGAATGCCAGCAAAGCCGTATCGACTTCCGCATCAAGACCCGCTATGTAGACGAGCAGGCGGCTGATCTGGACGACGCACTGGCACGCATCGCCAAATACACCGCCGAGGGCAAAGCCATTTCCATCGCTCTGTGTGGCAACGCAGCAGACATTCTGCCGGAAATGGTCCGTCGCGGCGTGCGCCCGGACATGGTCACCGACCAGACCAGCGCCCACGATCCGCTCAATGGCTATCTGCCCAAAGGCTGGACCTGGGACGAATACCGCGCCCGCTCGGTGAGCGAGCCGGCCGAAGTGGTCAAGGCTGCCAAGCAGTCGATGGCCGAACACGTCGAAGCGATGCTGGCGTTCCAGCAAGCGGGTATTCCGACCTTCGACTACGGCAACAACATTCGCCAGATGGCCAAGGAAGTCGGCGTCTCCAATGCCTTCGACTTCCCCGGTTTCGTTCCGGCCTACATCCGCCCGTTGTTCTGCCGTGGCATCGGGCCGTTCCGCTGGGCCGCGCTGTCGGGTGACCCACAGGACATCTACAAGACTGACGCCAAGGTCAAAGAGCTGATCCCGGACGACGATCACCTGCATAACTGGCTGGACATGGCCCGCGAGCGCATCAGTTTTCAGGGCTTGCCAGCACGTATCTGCTGGGTCGGCCTGGGTCAGCGCGCCAAGCTGGGCCTGGCGTTCAACGAAATGGTCCGCAGCGGCGAGCTGTCGGCACCGGTGGTGATCGGCCGCGACCACCTGGATTCCGGCTCGGTCGCCAGCCCCAACCGCGAAACCGAATCCATGCGTGACGGCTCCGACGCCGTCTCCGACTGGCCACTGCTCAACGCCCTGCTCAACACCGCCAGCGGCGCGACATGGGTGTCACTGCACCACGGCGGCGGCGTCGGCATGGGCTTTTCGCAGCATTCAGGAATGGTCATCGTCTGTGACGGTACGGACGAGGCCGCCGAACGCATCGCCCGCGTACTGCACAACGACCCGGCCACCGGCGTGATGCGCCATGCCGATGCCGGTTACGACATTGCCATCGACTGTGCCAAAGAGCAGGGCTTGAACCTGCCGATGATCGGACGTTAAGGGGTCTGCGGTTATCAAACCGACAGACTCGGGGAACGGGCATGAGCATGCCCACGGGCCGGATGCCTGATTGAAGCTGCCGTCATCCATTTCAAGCTTGGGAGCATCGACAATGAATATGAAAAAGGCCCTGTTGACCACCTTGGTATCCGCAGGCTTGCTCGCCAGTGCAGGCGCAAGTCAGGCTGCCGGCTGGTGCGAATCAGGCAAGCCGGTGAAGTTCGCTGGCCTGAACTGGGAAAGCGCGATGCTGCTGACCGACGTGCTGCAGGTCATTCTGGACAAGGGTTACGGCTGCGCCGTGGACGCCCTGCCCGGCAACTCCATCGCCATGGAGAACGCCCTGAGCACCAACGACATTCAGATTTTCGCCGAAGAATGGGTCGGCCGCAGTGAAGTCTGGAACAAGGCCGCCGCTGCCGGGAAAGTGGTGGGTGTCGGCGCGCCTATCGTCGGCGCTGTCGAAGGCTGGTACGTGCCGCGTTACGTGATTGAGGGCGACGCCAAGCGCAAGCTGGAAGCCAAGGCACCCAACCTGAAATCCATCAGCGATCTGGCTCAATATTCCGCGGTGTTCAAGGATCAGGAAGAGCCCGGCAAAGGCCGTTTCTATAATTGCCCGGCGGGCTGGACCTGCGAGCTGGAAAACAGCGAAATGCTCAAGAGCTACGGCCTGGAAAACAAATACACCAACTTCCGCCCTGGCACCGGTCCTGCGCTGGATGCGGCTATTCTCTCCAGCTACAAACGTGGCGAGCCGATCCTGACCTATTACTGGTCGCCGACGCCGCTTATGGGCCAGGTGGATCTGGTGCGTCTGGAAGAGAAAGCCGGGGTCAACAAGACCATCGATATCAAAGTCGGGGTGTCCAAAGTGTTCCACGAACAGGCACCCGAGCTGATCGCGATACTGGAAAAGGTCAACCTGCCGATCGATTTGCTCAACCAGAACCTGGGGCGCATGGCCAAGGAACGCATCGAATCGCCGAAGCTGGCGAAGATTTTCCTTAAAGAGCACCCGGAAGTCTGGCACAAATGGGTCAGTGAAGACGCCGCGAAAAAGGTGGACGCCTCGCTGTAAACGACGGGGCAGCCAGCCTGACGAGCCGTCTGCCCTGACCGTTGACCCGACACACCTCATTTGAGAGCCGCTTATGTTTCCTGAAAGCTTCACTTTCTCGATCGCCAACTGGGTCAACGACGGGGTCGACTCGCTGGTGACTCAGTATGGCGACGTGTTCCGGCACATCTCCGAGACCCTGCTGTGGGCTATCGTCAACCTCGAAGGCCTGCTGCGCATGGCCCCGTGGTGGCTGATGCTGATCATCGTCGGCGGTATCGCCTGGCACGCGACGCGCAAAATCATCACGACGCTGGTGATCGTCGGCCTGCTGTTTCTGGTCGGCGCGGTCGGGTTGTGGGACAAGCTGATGCAGACACTGGCGCTGATGCTGGTCGCCACGATCATTGCGGTGCTGATCGGCATTCCACTGGGCATTCTCTCGGCGCGCAGTAATCGCCTGCGCTCGGTGCTGATGCCGCTGCTGGACATCATGCAGACCATGCCCAGCTTCGTTTATCTGATTCCGGTGCTGATGCTGTTCGGTTTGGGCAAGGTCCCGGCCATCTTCGCCACCGTGATCTATGCCGCGCCGCCGCTGATTCGCCTGACTGATCTGGGCATTCGTCAGGTCGATGGCGAAGTGATGGAAGCGATCAACGCCTTCGGCGCCAATCGCTGGCAGCAACTGTTCGGCGTGCAACTGCCGCTGGCCATGCCGAGCATCATGGCTGGCATCAACCAGACCACCATGATGGCGCTGTCGATGGTGGTCATCGCCTCGATGATCGGCGCACGCGGGCTGGGCGAGGATGTGCTGGTAGGCATTCAGACCCTCAACGTCGGACGCGGGCTGGAAGCCGGCCTTGCCATCGTCATTCTGGCGGTCGTCATCGACCGAATCACGCAGGCCTATGGCCGCCCACGGCATGAGGCGCACAAATGAGCAGCGTGGAACCGAACAAAATCGTCGTCAAAAACGTGTTCAAGATTTTTGGCAACCGCTCGAAGGAAGCGCTGGCGCTGATCAAACAGAACCAGAGCAAGGATCAGGTACTGGCGCAGACCGGCTGCGTGGTGGGGGTCAACGACCTGTCGCTGTCGATCGGCAGTGGCGAGATTTTCGTCATCATGGGCCTGTCCGGCTCCGGCAAATCGACGCTGGTGCGCCACTTCAACCGGCTGATAGACCCGACCAGCGGCGAGATTCTGGTCGATGGCGAAGACATCCTGCGCTACGACATGGAGGCCTTGCGCCAATTTCGTCGGCACAAGATCAGCATGGTGTTTCAGAGCTTCGGCCTGCTGCCGCACAAGACTGTGCTGGCCAACGTCGCGTACGGCCTGAAAGTGCGCGGCGAGAGCAAGGCGCTGTGCCAGGAACGCGCGCAGCACTGGGTCACGACGGTGGGCCTGAAGGGCTACGAAAACAAATACCCGCACCAGCTTTCCGGTGGCATGCGCCAGCGCGTCGGCCTGGCACGGGCATTGGCGGCGGACACCGACATCATCCTGATGGACGAAGCCTTCAGCGCCCTCGACCCGTTGATCCGCGCCGAGATGCAGGACCAGTTGCTGGAACTGCAAGCCAGCCTGCACAAGACCATCGTGTTCATCACCCACGACCTGGACGAAGCGGTACGCATCGGCAATCGCATCGCAATCCTCAAGGACGGGCGATTGATTCAGGTCGGTACGCCGAAAGAAATTCTTCACTCGCCCGCCGACGATTACGTGGACCGTTTCGTTCAGCGCCGCGTGGCCACCCTTTAAGGACTGTTGCAGATGTCGCGAGCAGAACAGGTCGTCTTCGGTGAAGCCCCGTCGGGCTGGCAGGACGTGGTCGCAGTGGCCCGACATGGCGCGCAAGTGCGCCTGTCAGACGCCGCCTGGGCGCGGATCGATAACGCCCAGGCCATCGTCCGGCAAATCGTCGCCAGCGGCGAACGCGCGTATGGCGTGAACACTGGGCTCGGGGCGCTGTGCAACGTTTCACTGCAAGGCGACCAGCTCAGCCGTCTGTCGCGCAATACCCTGCTCAGCCACGCCTGCGGTGTCGGTGCACCGTTGGCCGACGAACAAACCCGCGCAATCATCTGCGCCGCAATCCTCAATTACAGCCAGGGCAAATCGGGCATTCACCGGCAGGTGGTCGAGGCGCTGCTGGCCTTGCTCAACCGGGGCATTACTCCGCAAGTGCCGTCGCAGGGGTCGGTGGGTTACCTGACGCACATGGCGCACGTCGGTGTCGCGTTGCTGGGCATCGGCCAGGTCAGCTATCGCGGGCAGATCGTCGCGGCTGAGCAGGCCTTGAACGAGGAAGGTCTGGCTCCGGTCATTCTCGGTGCCAAGGACGGCTTGTGCCTGGTCAACGGCACGCCGTGCATGACTGGCCTGAGCTGCCTGGCTATCGCCGATGCCGAGCGTCTGAGCCAATGGGCCGATGTGATCGGCGCCATGACTTTTGAAGCCCTGCGCGGCCAGCTGGACGCGTTCGATGAAAGCATTCTCGCGCTCAAGCCGCATCCGGGCATGCAGCAGGTGGGCAAGAACCTGCGCAGCGTGTTGGCAGGCAGCGAAGTACTGGCCAGCAGCCAGGGCATTCGCACGCAGGACGCGCTGAGCATTCGCTCGATTCCCCAGGTGCACGGCGCAACCCGCGACCAGTTGGCCCATGCCACTCGCCAGATCGAGACCGAACTGAACTCGGTCACCGATAACCCGATGCTGCTCGGCACGCCCGATGCCTGGCGCGTGGTGTCCCAGGCCAACCCGCATGGCCAGTCGGTGGCGATGGCGGCGGATTTGCTGTGCATGGCGATGGCCGAACTGGGCTCGATCGCCGAGCGTCGGCTGGATCGCCTGATCAACCCGATGGTCAGCGGCCTGCCGGCGTTTCTGGTCAGCCAGCCGGGCGTCAACTCGGGAATGATGATCGTCCAGTACGTCGCCGCTTCGCTCTGCGCCGAAAACCGCCAGTTGGCGCAGCCCGCAGTGGTCGACAACTACGTCACCTCAGGCCTGCAGGAAGATCATCTGAGCCTGGGCACCAGCGCCGCGCTCAAGCTGCACAAGGTGCTGGGCAATGCCACGCAGATTCTGGCCATCGAATATTTGCTGGCAGCCCAAGCGTTTGAGTTTCTCAAGGCGCAGCGTTTTGGCGTCGGTACGGACCTGGCCTGGCGGTTGCTGCGCGAGCGGGTTCCGGCCTACGAAGAAGACCGCTGGCTGGCACCCGACATCGCCAGCAGCGCTGCCCTGCTCAAAGACGAAACATCGCTGGAAAGGGTTTTCCAGCACTGTCGCGATCACGCGGCAAACCTATAAAAGCAGCTGACGGCCACACGCCGTTGCTGACATCAATCAAGGAGTAGCTGCATCGTGACCACCTTATCTGCCAAGACGCTGAACCTGATCCCTGGCCAGTTGACCCTCGCGCAATTGCGCGCCATTCACCAACAGCCGGTCAGCCTGACGCTGGACAGCAGCGCCAACCAGCAGATCGACGACAGCGTAGCCTGCGTCGAGCGCATTCTGGCCGAGAACCGCACCGCGTACGGCATCAACACCGGTTTCGGCTTGCTGGCCTCGACGCGAATCGCCAGCGAGGACCTGGAAAACCTGCAGCGTTCGCTGGTGCTGTCGCATGCGGCCGGTGTCGGCCAACCGATCAGCGATGATCTGGTGCGCTTGATCATGGTGCTCAAGGTCAACAGCCTGAGCCGCGGCTTCTCGGGTATTCGTCGGGTGGTGATCGATGCGTTGATCGCGCTGATCAATGCCGAGGTCTATCCGCATATTCCGCTCAAGGGTTCGGTCGGCGCTTCGGGTGACCTGGCTCCGCTGGCGCATATGTCGCTGGTGCTGCTGGGCGAAGGCAAGGCACGTCACAAGGGCGAATGGCTCAACGCTGTCGATGCACTTGCCGTTGCTGGCCTGAAACCGCTGACCCTCGCCGCCAAGGAAGGGCTGGCACTGCTCAACGGCACCCAGGTTTCCACCGCGTATGCACTGCGCGGCTTGTTCGAGGGCGAAGACCTGTTTGCCGCTGCGCTGACCTGCGGTTCGTTGACCGTCGAAGCGGTGCTCGGCTCACGCTCGCCGTTCGACGCACGTATTCATGCCGCGCGCGGTCAGCGCGGGCAGATCGATGCGGCGGCCTGCTACCGCGAATTGCTGGGCGAAAGCAGTGGCGTGTCGGAGTCGCACCGCAACTGCGACAAGGTTCAGGACCCCTACTCGCTGCGCTGCCAGCCACAGGTGATGGGCGCGTGCCTGACCCAGTTGCGTCAGGCCGCCGAGGTGCTGGAAGTCGAATCGAATGCGGTGTCCGATAACCCGCTGGTGTTCGCCGCCGAGAACGACGTCATATCCGGTGGCAATTTTCACGCAGAGCCGGTCGCGATGGCGGCGGACAATCTGGCGCTGGCCATCGCCGAGATCGGCTCGCTCAGCGAGCGCCGTATTTCGCTGATGATGGACAAGCACATGTCGCAACTGCCGCCCTTCCTGGTGGCCAACGGAGGCGTCAATTCCGGCTTCATGATCGCGCAGGTCACGGCCGCCGCGCTGGCCAGTGAAAACAAGGCATTGGCCCATCCGCACAGTGTCGACAGCCTGCCGACCTCCGCCAATCAGGAAGACCATGTGTCGATGGCACCGGCTGCTGGCAAGCGGTTATGGGAAATGGCAGAAAACGTTCGCGGGATTCTTGCCGTAGAATGGTTGGCTGCCTGCCAGGGGCTGGACTTGCGTGAAGGCCTGAAAACCTCCGCGAAGCTGGAGCAAGCCCGCAGCCTGTTGCGCAGCAAGGTCCCGTTCTATGAAAAGGACCGCTTTTTTGCACCGGACATCGAAGCTGCCAGTCAGCTGTTGTCCTCCACTTGCCTGAACCCGCTGGTTCCTGCACGTCTGCTACCGAGTCTGTGATGCACCGCGAGCCTGGCAGGGCTCGCTTTGGTCATTGCTGCGGGAAGCCGGATGCAGGCGTCCTCGCGGCTTTTGCCATACCTGTAATGAAATGGACCTGAAATGACGTCACAAGATGGTTTGAAACGCGGGTTATCCGCCCGCCACATCCGCTTCATGGCCCTGGGCTCTGCCATCGGCACAGGGTTGTTCTACGGCTCGGCCTCGGCGATTCAACAGGCCGGTCCCGCTGTATTGCTGGCGTACCTGATCGGCGGCGCGGCGGTGTACATGGTAATGCGCGCACTGGGCGAAATGGCTGTTCACGACCCGGTGTCCGGTTCGTTCAGCCATTACGCCACACGCTACATGGGGCCGCTGGCCGGTTTCGTGCTGGGCTGGACCTACGCGTTCGAGATGATCATCGTCTGTCTGGCCGATGTGACAGCCTTCGGCATTTACATGGGCTTCTGGTTTCCGGAAGTGCCGCGCTGGATCTGGGTGCTGGGCATCGTGTTCCTGATCGGCGCGCTCAACCTGTGCAACGTCAAAGTTTTCGGCGAAACCGAATTCTGGCTGTCGATCCTCAAGGTCAGCGCCATCGTGGCGATGATCGTTGCAGGCTTCGGCATCATGATCTTCGGCATCGGCAGCTCGACCAGCGGCACTGAAATCGGCATCAGCAACCTGTGGGCGCATGGCGGCTTCATGCCCAACGGCGTCACCGGCCTGATCGCTTCGTTTGCAGTGGTGATGTTTGCTTTCGGCGGCATCGAGATCATCGGCATCACGGCCGGTGAGGCAAAGGACCCGCAACGCAGCCTGCCGCAGGCAATCAACGCGGTGCCGCTGCGTATTCTGCTGTTCTACGTGCTGACCCTGTTTGTGCTGATGTGTATTTATCCGTGGCCGCAAATCGGCACCCAAGGCAGCCCGTTCGTACAGATTTTCGACAACCTGGGCATTGCCTCGGCGGCGACCATTCTCAACATCGTGGTGATCTCGGCGGCGGTGTCAGCTATCAACAGCGACATCTTCGGCGCAGGCCGCATGATGTACGGCCTGGCCCGCGACGGTCAGGCGCCGGCGAGTTTTGCGCGCCTGTCGCGTCAGGGCGTGCCGTGGATGACCGTGCTGGTGATGGGCGTGACGCTGCTCGGCGGCGTGCTGCTCAACTACCTGATCCCCAAAGACGTGTTCCTGCTGATCGCGTCGCTGGCAACCTTCGCCACGGTCTGGGTCTGGCTGATGATCCTGCTGACTCAGGTCGCCATGCGCCGCTCGATGAGCCGCGAAGAGGTCACACAGCTCAAGTTTGCGGTGCCGTTCTGGCCTTACGGGCCTGCCGCCGCCATTGCCTTCATGCTGTTCATCTTCGGCGTTCTGGGCTATTTCCCGGACAACCGTGCAGCCTTGATCGTCGGCGCAATCTGGATTGCGCTGCTGCTCATCGCCTACGGGTTGTGGGTCAAGCCAAAGGCGCTCAACAAAACCCATTGATCAAAGAGGCCCGGAATGAAAACGCTCTGGAAACACTGTCACATCGCAAGCATGGCACACGGCAAATACTCGATCATCGAGGATGCCGCCATCGTGACCTCCGGGGCGCTCATCGAGTGGATCGGGCCTCAGGCTGAACTGGCCGAGCCGGAACATGACAACTGCATCGATCTGGGCGGCGCGTGGGTGACCCCCGGCCTGATCGACTGCCACACGCACACGGTGTTTGGCGGCAACCGCAGCGGCGAGTTCGAGCAGCGTTTGCAGGGTGTGAGTTATGCCGAGATTGCCGCAGCAGGCGGTGGTATCGCCAGCACGGTGCGCGCGACCCGTGCCGCCAGTGAAGATGAACTGTACGCCAGCGCCGAGCGTCGTCTGCGGCACTTGCTGAAAGACGGCGTCACCACCGTCGAGATGAAATCGGGCTACGGGCTGGACCTGGAAAACGAGCGCAAGATCCTCCGCGTGATCCGCCGTCTGGGCAATACCCAGCCGGTCACCGTGCGCGCCACCTGTCTGGCCGCCCATGCGTTGCCACCGGAATACGCTGACCGTGCCGATGACTTCATCAACCACATCTGCAACGAGATGCTTCCGGCACTGGCGGCCGAAGGGCTGGTGGACGCGGTAGATGCGTTCTGTGAATACCTGGCGTTCTCGCCTGAGCAGGTCGAGCGGGTATTCATCACGGCAGGGCAATTGGCGTTGCCGGTGAAACTGCATGCCGAGCAGCTTTCTTCGCTGGGCGGGTCGAGCCTGGCAGCGCGCTACAACGCGCTGTCGGCGGACCATCTGGAGTTCATGACCGAAGACGACGCCATTGCCATGGCCGCTGCCGGAACCGTCGCCGTGCTGCTGCCGGGGGCGTTTTATTTCCTGCGGGAAACTCAATTGCCGCCGATGGACGCGCTGCGCAAGCATGGCGTGCCGATTGCCATCTCCACCGACCTGAACCCCGGCACCTCGCCTGGCCTGTCGTTGCGCCTGATGCTCAACATGGCCTGCACGCTGTTTCGCATGACGCCTGAAGAAGCGCTGGCGGGCGTTACGTTCAATGCCGCCAAGGCACTGGGCATGAGCGCGACTCACGGTTCGCTGGAAGTGGGCAAGGTGGCGGATTTTGTCGCCTGGAACATCGAACGACCGGCTGACCTGGGCTACTGGCTAGGCGGCGATCTGGACAAACGCATCGTGCGCCACGGCGTCGAATCATCGATCTGAAGGAGTCTGCTCTGTGGATAACGTTCTGACATTCAAACGTGGCCGCGTCCCGCTGCTGATCAGCATGCCGCATGCAGGCCTGAAGCTGACACCGGTGGTCGAGGCGGCGCTGGTGGACGAGGCGCTTAGCCTGCCGGACACCGACTGGCACATCCCGCGCCTGTATGACTTTGCTGCCGAACTGGGCGCGAGCACCCTGGCCGCCGAGTATTCGCGTTTTGTCATCGATCTCAATCGGCCATCAGACGACAAGCCGATGTACGTGGGCGCGACCACAGGCTTGTTCCCGTCGATCCTGTTTGACGGCGTGCCGTTGTTCAAGGAAGGCCAGACGCCGAGTGCCGAAGAACGTGCTCGGTATCTGCAGCAGATCTGGACGCCCTATCACCAGACGCTGGAGCAGGAGCTGCAGCGGATGCGCGATGAGTTTGGCTATGCGCTGCTGTTCGACGCCCACTCGATTCGCGGGCACATTCCGCACCTGTTCGAGGGGCGCTTGCCGGATTTCAACCTGGGCACTTTCAACGGGGTCAGTTGCGACCCGGAACTCGCCAGCCGAATGGAGCAGGTCTGCGCAGCGGCCAAGGATTACAGCCATGTGCTGAACGGACGCTTCAAGGGCGGCCACATCACCCGCCACTACGGCGACCCGGCCAACAACATCCACGCGGTGCAACTGGAACTGGCGCAAAGCACCTACATGGATGAGTTCGTGCCCTTCCACTACCGCACGGACCTGGCCGAACCAACCCGCGCCGTGCTCAAACCGTTGCTGGAGACCTTTATTGCCTGGGGGCAGGAGCGGTTTGGCTGATGAAGGCGGACGCAGAGCGTCCAGAAAGGCGCTACCACGCAAAGCGTGGGAGCGATAGCAAAGTCTGCTTTTTATCGTTCCCATGCTCCGCGTGGGAATGCCGTTCTGGACGCTCCGCGTCCGCCCCTCAATGTTCCCGACTGATCACTTCTTGAGCAATCGCAAGCCGTTGAACACCACCAGCAGGCTCACGCCCATGTCGGCAAATACGGCCATCCACATGGTCGCCAGGCCCGCGAAGGTGATGCCGATGAACAGCACTTTGGTCGCGATGGCCAGGATAATGTTTTGCTTGAGCACCGCCGAGGTCTGACGGGACAGTCGAATGAACGTCGGGATTTTGCGCAGATCATCGTCCATCAGGGCGACATCTGCCGTTTCGATCGCCGTGTCAGTCCCCGCAGCCGCCATCGCAAAGCCAATCTCGGCCCGAGCCAGTGCCGGGGCATCGTTGATGCCGTCACCCACCATGCCCACGCGATGGTTGCGCGCGTAAAGCGCTTCGATGGCACTCAGTTTGTCGGCAGGCAGCAGGTTGCCCTGCGCTTCATCGATCCCGACCTGATCGGCAATTGCCTTGGCGGTGTGCGGGTTATCACCCGTCAGCATGACGGTCTTGATGCCCAGTTCATGCAACTGAGCAATGGCTTCACGGCTGGTTTCCTTCACGGTGTCGGCTACCGCAAACAGCGCGATCGGACCGGACGCATCCAGCAACAGCACTACAGTCTTGCCCTGCATTTCCAGCGCATCAAGCCTGGCTTCCAGCGCTGGCGAGCACAGGCCCAGCTCTTCGACCAAGCGGTGGTTGCCCAAATGGTACATCTGGCCGTTCACTTCGCCCTTCACGCCACGCCCGCCCAAGGCCTCAAACGCTGTGACCTCGTACAACGTCAGGCTGTTATCAGCGGCTTTGGCAATCGCCTGAGAAACAGGGTGATCGGAGCGCCCGGCAAGGCTCGCGGCAATCGCCGGCGCGCTTTCGGCGACTGTGGGGTCCAGCGGCACGTAATCGGTCTGCACCGGCTTGCCGTGGGTCAGGGTGCCGGTCTTGTCGAGGGCCAGGTAATCAAGCTTCTCGCCCATCTCCAGATAAACGCCGCCCTTGATCAGAATGCCTTTGCGCGCCGCTGCTGCCAGGCCGCTGACAATGGTCACCGGCGTAGAAATCACCAGCGCACACGGGCACGCGACGACCAGCAACACCAGCGCCCGGTAGATCCAGTCAAACCATTGCCCGCCAAAAAACAGCGGCGCAATCAGCGCCACGCCCAACGCGACAACGAACACTACTGGCGTATAGATGCGCGAGAAGCTGTCGACGAAACGCTGAGTCGGCGCGCGTGAACCCTGGGCCGCTTCCACCGCATGAATGATGCGCGCCAGCGTCGAATTGTTCGCCGCAGCGGTGACGCGATACTCCAGCGACCCTGCCTGGTTGATAGTGCCCGCGAAAACTTTATCGCCAATGGTTTTCTCGACCGGCAGGCTTTCACCCGTGATAGAGGCCTGATCAATGGTCGAGTTACCGGACACCACTTCACCATCCAGCCCGACCCGCTCACCCGGCTTTATCCTGACGATAGCGCCCAGTTCGACATTTTTGGCTTCAATTTCCTGCCAGCTGCCATCAGCCTGCTTCACGGTCGCCAGTTCCGGCGTCAGTTGCATCAGGCCGCTGATCGCGTTGCGGGCGCGGTCCAGGGATTTGGCTTCGATCAACTCGGCCACGGTAAACAGAAACATCACCATCGCCGCTTCAGGCCACTGACCGATCAGAATCGCGCCGGTCACCGCAATGCTCATCAGGGCATTGATGTTCAGGTTGAAGTTCTTAAGCGCGATCCAGCCCTTTTTATAGGTGGTCAACCCACAACTGAAGATCGACACCAACGCCAGCAGCGCAACGACCCAAGTCGGGCCGAGTGAAGCCAGATGGACCACTTCGGCACCCAGCGCTGTGACGCCGGACAATGCCAATGGCCACCAGTGTTTCGCCGGCGCAGGAACCGATGCAGCAGGCACAACACCCTCCTCGACCGGCTCGGCCTGCATGCCCAGCGAGCTGATGGCCTCGCGAATCGGATCGGTGGACGGCAGGTCATGCCAGACGCCCAGCAGGCGGTTGATCAGGTTGAACTCGAGCTTCTGCACACCGGCCAGCTTGCCGAGCTTGTTCTGGATCAGGGTCTGCTCGGTCGGGCAATCCATCGCTTCGATACGGAAGTTGCTCAAGCGGCTACCGGATGTCGGCGCGTCGGCAAACGTCACCACGGCAGGTTGCGCATCACTGGAGCAGCACGAATGCGCAGGCTCTGGGGATTTATGCTCGTGTTCGTGCGCCCCGTGATCATGGTCATGATCGTGGTCATGTGCGGAGGGATTCTTGATTGTCGTGCCCATTCGTTGTGCTCCAGGATTCTGCTTGTTGCCAAGTGAACACCCTGTAGCCACTATAGGGTCAAGCACTCAATCGAGATGAGCCCACATGAAAATCGGCGAACTGGCAAAACTGACCGATACCCAGGTCGAAACCATCCGTTATTACGAGCGCGAAGGCCTGCTGCCCGCCCCCGCCCGCAGTGATGGCAACTACCGGCTGTACACCCAGGCGCACATGGAACGCCTGTCGTTCATCCGCAATTGCCGCAGCCTGGACATGACCCTCGAAGAGATTCGCAACCTGCTCAACCTGCGCGACAGCCCGCAGGACCAGTGCGAAAGCGTCAATGCGCTGATCGACGAGCACATCGAACACGTCAACGCCCGCGTCGCGAGCCTGCAAGCGCTCCAGGAGCAACTGCTCGACCTGCGCCGCCGCTGCAGCGATGGCGTGGCGGACCACTGCGCGATACTGGAGAGGCTGGAAGTGACAGGCGCTGTTGCGGCGCCCGAGGGTGAGCCCTCGCATGTGGGCAGGAGTCATGGGCATTGAGGTGGGTTTGACACCTCTCGTTTAACGCTGCGCAGCCTGCACCACCGCCACAAGCTCAGTGATCGCCTTTACGAGCTGATCTTTGGCAGCTTTCTCTTTCGCAGCCTCTTCACCCGCCCGCTCAGAATCAACGCGCTTGAACGCTTCGCGTACTTCCTCGCTGAATACGCTGATCGAGACGATATTTTCCTGCCGAAAACCAATAGGCCTGAGCGGTGTATCGCTTGGATAATCGGTCGGACAGTAAGAAAAGCCCATAGGGCTGGCATCACAAAGGTCAGTAAACCTGACAAGGCATCGTGGGATCCTTCAGGCACACCAAAAAACCGCTGACGAGTAGTGGCAACAGAAGTAAAAAAGCCATTTATCAGGATTCGTTTTGCGCAGTGACCAGTTTTTTAGCCTTGTCGCGGGAGGAGCGAACCAAATCTTCGATTTCTTTGGCGTCCATGGACATGCGACCACCCCTTACCACAAGAGTGTCGATGCTCTTGATTGCCTGCATGAGGGCCGCGTCTTCAGCCTTCTTCGTATCACTACGATGTCCAATCCGATTGAAAAACATAGTCGATTCCATTGAACAGGGTCAGGGGGGGTGCGCTGAAACTATAGCACAGCGCTAGATTCGCTCTCTTACGGGCTCAGACCGCCATCGGCGCAGTCATCGCCGGGTGATGCTGATAGCCTTCCAGCGAAAAGTCCGACGGCTCGATCAGCTCCAGCCATTCAGGCTGATAAACGCCGGTCTTGGCAAACTCCGGCACGCGGTCGGAGATCACCAGTTTTGGCATCGGGTACGGCTCGCGGGTCATTTGCTCGTTGAGCATGTCCAGGTGGTTCTCGTACACATGGGCATCGCCGATGAAGTAGGTGAACCAGCGCGGCGTGTAGCCGGTCAGGCGGCCGATGAGGCTCAGCAGCGCGGCGCCTTCGGTCAGGTTGAACGGCGTGCCGAGGCCCAGGTCGTTGGAGCGGATGTACAGGGTCAGGGAGATTTCGCGGGTCTGCGGGTTGGGGTGCAGCTGGTACAGCAGATGGCATGGCGGCAGGGCCATTTCATCGAGCTGGGCGCAGTTCCAGCCGTGGAACAGGATGCGGCGGCTGCCTGGGTCATTGATGATGGTGTCGATGCACTGGCGAATCTGGTCGATGGCCTTGTACAGCACCACGAACGACTGGCCGTCTTCTTCCGATTCGGCAATCTGGCGATAACCCTGACCGAGTGCCAGTTCGATGGCGGCGACGTTGCCCGTGTCGATGCGCTTGTACGCTGGCCATTTGCGCCATTGCACGCCGTAGATCTCGCCCAGATCGTCTTCGCCCTTGCGGAACGGATTGTTCAGCCACTGGGCGTTTTCGTTGGCGTTCTGGTCCCAGACCTTGCAGCCCAGTTCGCGGAATTCGGCGGCATTGCTCACGCCACGCAAGAAACCGACCATCTCGCCAATAGCCGATTTGAACGCCATGCGCCGTGTGGTGATCGCCGGAAAACCTTCCTGCAAGTCGTAACGCAGCATGGCACCCGGAAAGCTGATGGTGTTCACGCCGGTACGGTTGGCTTGCAAGGTGCCGTGCTTGATCACGTGGGCGACCAGTTCCAGATATTGCTTCATAAATCACCTGCGTTGTTGAACGCGCCGGGCATCGTGACCCGGCGGTTCGGTGTTAAACCGCTGCCTTGCTGGCAGCCGGGTCGCGCTTGTAGGCCAGCCAGATCAGGAACAGACCAGCGATGATCATCGGCAGGCTGAGGATCTGACCCATGGTGACCCAGCCCCATGCCAGATAGCCCAGCTGGGCATCAGGAACGCGGACGAATTCGACCACAAAGCGGAAGATGCCGTAGAACAGCGCGAACATGCCGGAAACGGCCATAGTCGGGCGCGGCTTGCGGGCGTACAGATTGAGAATGATGAACAGTGCCACGCCTTCCAGTGCGAACTGATACAGCTGCGACGGGTGGCGCGCCAACTGTGCAGGGTCGCTGAATGGCGGGAAGACCATTGCCCACGGCACGTCGGTCGGCTTGCCCCACAGTTCGGCATTGATAAAGTTGCCGATCCGCCCGGCACCCAGGCCGATTGGCACCAATGGGGCGACAAAATCCATCAACTGGAAGAAGCTTTTGCCGTTACGCTTGCCGAACCACCAGGCCGCGATCATGACCCCGACAAAGCCGCCGTGGAACGCCATGCCGCCCTTCCAGACCTCGAATATCAACAGAGGATTGGCGATGTAGGCAGACAGGTCGTAGAACAGCACATAGCCCAACCGCCCACCGACGATCACGCCCATGGCCAGCCAGAAAATCAGATCGGAGAGTTTTTCCTTGGTCCAGGTCGGGTCGAACTTATTCAGACGACGCGACGCGAGCAGCCAGGCGCCACCGATGCCGACCAGGTACATCAAACCGTACCAGTGAATTTGCAGCGGGCCGATAGCGACGGCTACCGGGTCAATCTGCGGGTAAGGCAGCATTGCGACTCCTCAATTGGAACGCCCTTGCGAGCGACTGAATCAGGCGCGCATGTTACCGGAGCCCGGCAGGATGCTCTAGCGGCGACCGATGGAAGCTGGCTGAACGAAGTGAAAAAAGATCCGCCTGATGTGTCTGACTTTCAACTATCGTGCGACGCTCTGCGTCGGCATGCCGTTCTGGACGCTCTGCGTCCGGTATTGAAACAGGCGGCGCGTGGGTGAGAGTGACCGGGGGCGGCGATCCGCATTGTTCACAAACAGGTCGGTACAGCCAATGAAGATTTGCTGAACAATGGTCATCGCTCCCACGCTCCGCGTGGTAGCGCCTTTCTGGACGCTCTGCGTCCGGTCCTGCAAGCGCAGCTAGTGCCCTTTGACCGAGCCCGGGTTGATCATCCGCGACAGACCGAGGTTTTTCAGTGCCAGTTGCAGGGAGCTGCTGATGACTTGCGGGTTGTCGTTGGTCATCAGTTGCGCCAGCAACTCCTTGGCCTTGCTGAGGTTGATCTGGCGCAGCATCCACTTCACTTTCGGCAGGTTGGTGGCGTTCATCGACAGGCTGTCGAAGCCCATCGCCATGAGCAGCACGGCGGCTGCCGGGTCGCCGGCCATTTCGCCGCAGATGCTCACCGGCTTGCCCTCGGCGTGGGCATCACGCACCACGCTTTGCAGCGCCTGAAGCACCGCCGGGTGCAGGTAATCGTAGAGATCGGCCACACGCGGGTTGTTGCGGTCGACCGCCAGCAGGTATTGGGTCAGGTCGTTGGAGCCCACCGAGAGGAAGTCCACCTGCCGCGCCAGGTCACGAGTCTGGTAAACCGCAGCGGGTACTTCGATCATCACGCCGACAGGCGGCATCGGCACATCGGTGCCTTCGTCGCGCACTTCGCCCCAGGCCCGGTGGATCAGGTGCAGCGCCTCTTCCACTTCATGGGTGCTGGAAATCATCGGCAACAGAATGCGCAGGTTGTTCAGGCCTTCGCTGGCCTTGAGCATGGCGCGGGTCTGAACCAGAAAGATTTCCGGGTGGTCGAGGGTGACGCGAATACCGCGCCAGCCGAGAAACGGGTTGTCTTCCTTGATCGGGAAGTAGGACAGCGACTTGTCGCCGCCGATGTCCAGGCTGCGCATGGTCACCGGCAGCGGATGGAAGGCCGCCAGTTGCTCGCGGTAGATCGCCAGCTGTTCCTTTTCACTCGGGAAACGCTGGTTGATCATGAACGGCACTTCGGTGCGATACAGGCCAACCCCTTCGGCGCCACGCTGCTGGGCGCGAGCGACGTCGGCTAGCAGACCGGTGTTGACCCACAGCGGCATGCGATGCCCGTCGAGGGTCACGCACGGCAATTCGCGCAGGGCATCCAGGCCCTGAGAGAGCTGACGCTCCTCCTCCACCACCTTGCCGAACTGCTTACGCATGATTTCGCTGGGGTTGGTGAAGACTTCGCCGTGATAGCCGTCGACCACAAGATCGATGCCATCGACCTTGGAGTACGGGAAATCCACCAGGCCCATGACCGTGGGAATACCCATCGCCCGCGCCAGAATCGCGACGTGGGAGTTGCCGGAACCTTGCACCGACACCAGACCGACCAGCTTGCCTTCCGGCACTTCGCCAAGCATGGCCGGGGTCAGCTCTTCACTGACCAGAATCGTGTTATCGGGGTAAACCAGTGCCTGTTGCCGCTCTTCCTGCAGGTACGCCAGCAGGCGGCGGCCCAGGTCCTTGACGTCCGAGGCCCGCTCACGCAGGTAAGCATCGTCCATCAGCTCAAAGCGTTTGACGTGCTCGCTGACCACCGAGCGCAAGGCACCTTGTGCCCATTCGCCGGTCTTGATGACATTGGTCACCTCGCTGCCCAGCGAAGCATCGTCGAGCATCATCAGGTAGACATCGAACAGCGCGCGCTCTTCGGGGCGCAGTTGCGTGGCGAGCTTGGCGGACAGGGTGCGCATGTCGTTGCGCACACCTTCCAGTGCATTCTGGAACAGCGTCAGCTCGGCAGCGATATCCGTGACGGTCTTGTCCGGGACAACTTCCAGATCGGCAGGCGGCAGCATGACCACTGCGACACCGACTGCGGCACCCGGCGAGCCGGCCACACCGACAAACTTGGCTTCCTGAATGCCCTTGCCCTGGCGACCCAGACCGCGAATCGAGCCGGTGGCTTCGGCATGCGCGATAACGCCCGCCAGTTGCGCACTCATGGTGACAAGGAAGGCTTCCTCGCCCTCGTCGAACTGACGGCGCTCCTTTTGCTGGATCACCAATACGCCAACCACACGACGATGGTGGATGATCGGCGCCCCCAGGAACGAGGCATAACGCTCTTCACCGGTCTCGGCGAAGTAGCGATAACGGGGGTGATCAGCGGCGTTTTCGAGGTTTAGAGGTTCTTCGCGCGTACCGACCAGACCAACAAGGCCTTCGTTCGGCGCCATGCTGACTTTGCCGATGGAACGCTTGTTGAGGCCTTCGGAGGCCATCAGCACAAAACGGTTCACTTCGGCATCGAGCAGGTAGACCGAGCAGACCTGGCTGCCCATGGCCTCCTTGACGCGCAACACAATAATGCCCAACGCCGCCTTGAGATCCTTGGCGGAGTTAACTTCCTGGACGATCTTGCGCAGCGTATTGAGCATGGCTCGGGGTCGAACTCCGTGTCAGTCGCGCGATAACAGGCGCGGGGCAAGCTCTTTGAGTGCGCGTCGATACACCTCGCGCTTGAATGTCACCACCTGGCCCAACGGATACCAATAACTGACCCAGCGCCAGCCATCGAACTCCGGTTTGCCGGTCAAATCCATCCGCACCCGCTGCTCGTTGGAGATCAGGCGCAGGAGAAACCATTTTTGCTTCTGGCCGATACACAGCGGCTGGCTGTGCGTACGGACCAATCGTTGCGGCAGACGATAACGCAACCAGCCCCGAGTGCAGGCAAGTATTTGCACATCATGCCGTTCAAGCCCGACTTCTTCGTTCAATTCACGATAAAGCGCGTCTTCAGGCGTCTCCTGCGGGTTGATTCCACCCTGGGGAAACTGCCAGGCATCCTGGTTAATACGTCGAGCCCATAGGACCTGACCAGCATCGTTTGTCAGAATAATCCCGACATTAGGACGGAAACCATCGGGGTCGATCACGGCAACAACCTCGCAAACGCATGTCGCCGCATTGTTCCACAAAGGCGATCAAACCAGCAACGAGGCTTAGCACCTTATGTGAAGACTTGTGAAAACCTCGTATTCTGGGGCTCTTTTTTCAACTATTTCAGCGAGTAACCCTATGCGCCTGGCTTTATTCGACCTCGACAACACGCTTCTGGGCGGCGACAGCGATCACGCCTGGGGCGATTACCTGTACCAGCGTGGCATCCTCGATGCCGCCACGTACAAAAGCCGCAACGACGAGTTTTATCAGGATTACCTGGCCGGTACGCTGAACATGACCGACTACCTGAATTTTACGCTGGAGATTCTGGGCAACACTGACATGGCGCAACTGCAGGAGTGGCACCGCGAGTTCATGCGCGACTGCATCGAGCCGATCATGCTGCCCAAGGCGCTGGAGCTGATCGCCAAACACCGCGAGGCCGGCGACAAACTGGTGGTGATTACTGCGACCAATCGCTTTGTGACGGCACCGATCGTGGCGCGCCTGGGGATTGAAACGCTGCTGGCGACCGAGTGCGAGATGGTTGACGGGCGCTACACCGGCCGCACGACGGGCGTTCCATGCTTCCGTGAGGGTAAGGTGACACGTCTCAATCAGTGGCTGGAAGACAATGCGTTCAGCCTTGAAGACAGCTATTTCTACAGCGACTCGATGAATGACCTGCCGCTGCTGGAGCAGGTCGCCAACCCGGTCGCGGTAGACCCGGACGCCAGACTGCGTGCAGAAGCCGAGCAGCGCGGCTGGCCGGTGATTACCCTGCGCAGTTGATCCGCGAAAGCGTTCAGGCCGGCTTGAAGCCCATCAGACCGGCCATTGCCACAAAGCACACGACGCTGATCACGGTCAGCGCCAGGGTAAAGCCTCGTTTGCTTTTGGTAACACCAAGGCGCAACCGATTGAGCCTGAGCACCAGCCAGCCCCAACTGCACAACCCGACCGTGTAAAGCACGCTGCTGCCCAGCACCCAGGTCTGGCCCAAAGACAACCCTTTCAGGTGCACCAGCCACCAGCCGCTGAACGGCAGCGTCGCCAGACACACGGCCATCAGCACCCAGAAAAACAGCAGCGGCCGCATGAGCAGGCGATTCTGGATGGTCGCGTCACCTTCAAGACGAACCTTGATCACCCCGCTGGCCAACACCAGGGCGCTGATCAACAGAAGCGTGAGGGCGGTGATGTGCAGGGTGTTGAGGGCGGTGATGGGTTCCATTACGCGGTGTTCCTCTGGAATCGGGCTTGAGTGAGTTTAGCAGTGTGGGCACAAGGGTCGCGCCTTAAGAGCTATCGTGCCCATGCTCCGCGTGGGTATGCCGGTCTGGACGCTCTGCGTCCTCTTGTGACGCGGAGCGTGAGGAACGAGAAATCTCCCCTCAGCCCAAAAACAGCCGATACGCCGGGTTCTCGCTCTCGTCCCAATACCGATAACCAATCTCGTCCAGCGCCGCGCCCACCAAGTGCCGCTCTTCCTCGGGCACCACCAGACCCGCCACCACCCGGCCATCCGCTGCCCCGTGGTTGCGGTAGTGGAACATCGAGATGGTCCAGCGCCCGCCCAGCCGGTTGAGGAAGTTGAACAGCGCGCCCGGCCTCTCCGGGAACTCGAAACGCAGCACCACCTCATCGTTGACCCGCTCGGCATGCCCGCCAACCATGTGGCGGATGTGCAGTTTGGCCAGTTCGTTGTCGGTCAGGTCCAGCACCGGAAAACCCTGCCCGGTGAGACTGGCGACCAGCGCGCTGCGTGGGTCGTTCTCCGGGTGAGTCTGCACGCCGACGAAGATATGGGCTTCACGGTCGGTGTGGTAGCGGTAGTTGAATTCAGTGATCTGGCGCTTGCCGATGGCTTCGCAGAACGCCTTGAAACTGCCCGGCTGCTCGGGAATGGTCACGGCAATGATCGCCTCGCGGCCTTCGCCCAGTTCGGCACGCTCGGCCACGTGGCGCAGGCGGTCAAAGTTGACGTTGGCGCCGGAGTCGATGGCCACCAGCGTCTGGCCGGTCACGCCGCGCTGCTCGACGTACTTCTTGATGCCTGCAACACCCAGCGCACCCGCAGGCTCGGTGATCGAGCGGGTGTCGTCGTAGATGTCCTTGATCGCCGCGCAGATCTCGTCGGTGCTGACGGTGATCACTTCATCGACGTAATGACGGCACACTTCAAAGGTGTGATAACCGATCTGCGCCACCGCCACGCCGTCGGCAAACAGCCCGACCTGGCTCAACACCACGCGCTCGCCCGCCGCCATCGCCGCTTGCAGACAGTTGGAGTCGTCGGGCTCGACGCCGATGACCTTGATCTCAGGCCGCAGGTATTTCACGTACGCTGCAATCCCTGCAATCAAGCCGCCGCCACCGACCGGCACAAAGATCGCGTCCAGCTTCCCCGGCTGCTGACGGAGGATTTCCATCGCCACGGTGCCTTGCCCGGCAATGGTGTCGGGGTCGTCATACGGATGGATGTAGACGAAGCCTTGTTGCTCGACCAGTTTCAGCGAATAGGCCAGCGCTTCAGGGAAGGAATCGCCGTGCAACACCACCGTGGCACCGCGGGAACGCACCCCTTCGACCTTGATTTCCGGGGTGGTGCGCGGCATGACGATGGTGGCCAGAATGCCCAGCTCTTTCGCCGCCAGCGCCAGGCCCTGGGCGTGATTGCCCGCCGAGGCCGTGACCACGCCGCGTGCGGCCTCTTCTGCGGTCAATTGGGCGAGCTTGTTGTACGCGCCGCGAATCTTGAAGGAGAACACCGGCTGCAAATCTTCGCGCTTGAGCAGCACCTGATTGCCCAGCCGCTCGGACAGCTGACGAGCGCCGTGCAGCGGGGTTTCGACCGCTACGTCGTAGACGCGCGAGGTGAGGATTTTCTTGACGTATTGTTCAAGCATCGGGGGCGGCATCACTGACGAAGCGGGCAAGGTCGGGAAGTCTACCCTGCGTGCCGAAAGACGACCATACGAATGACAAGGCTTTACGGTGCAGTCGCCGCTATAATGCGGGCCTTTTTGCGTCCCGCCTTTTCCAGAAACCTCTCATTTACCTACATCAGGCACCGTGGAGTCCGCATGACCCAGGATCAACTCAAACAGGCAGTCGCCCAAGCCGCTGTCGATTTCATCCTTCCAAAGCTCGACGACAAGAGCATTGTGGGCGTCGGCACCGGTTCCACAGCCAACTGCTTCATTGATGCACTGGCCAAACACAAGGGTGCGTTCGACGGCGCAGTCGCCAGCTCCGAAGCCACCGCTGCACGCCTCAAGGGCCACGGTATTCCGGTCTATGAGCTGAACACCGTCAGCGACCTGGAGTTCTACGTCGATGGCGCCGATGAAAGCGACGAGCATCTGAACCTGATCAAGGGCGGCGGTGCAGCGCTGACTCGCGAGAAGATCGTCGCGGCAGTGGCCAAGACCTTCATCTGCATCGCCGACGGCAGCAAGCTGGTGCCAGTGCTGGGCGCATTCCCGCTGCCGGTTGAAGTTGTGCCGATGGCGCGCAGCCACGTTGCGCGGCAACTGGTGAAGCTGGGCGGCGACCCGGTCTACCGTGAAGGCGTGCTGACCGACAACGGCAATATCATCATCGACGTGCACAATATGAGCATCACCAACCCGGTAGAGCTGGAAGCGAGCATCAACGCCATCGTCGGCGTGGTCACCAACGGCCTGTTCGCCGCTCGCCCGGCTGACCTGCTGCTGCTGGGCACCGCCGAAGGCGTGAAGACCCTAACACGCTGATGCACCCGGCCATGCCCACGCAAAGTGGGCATGCGCCTCAACGACTCAAGGCTTGCGGAACACGTAGAACAGGTTCGGCTCGCTCACCAGATACAACGTCCCTTCGTCGTCCATGGCCATGCCTTCGGCCTGTGGCACGCTCTTGCTCAACCCCATATCGCCTTCTTTCAGCGAGCCACTGCCAATCGGCCGCCCCGTGGTGTCGAGTTCCAGAATCCGTTTCGACTCATCGGACAGCGCCAGCAGGTGACCGCTCACTTCATCGAATTGCAGGCTGGAAAGATCACGCACGGAAAGCTTGCCGTCGCGCTTGCCGTCGGTGATGACCTGAAGATTGCCCGGCGCATCGGCATTGACTCGGGGAAAGCCACGCACCTCGATGATCTGCACCGGATCGCGCTCGCGGGCGACAAACAGGCGCTTGCCACGCGAATCATAGGCCAGCCCTTCGTAGCCCTTGTTGCCGCTGGCCGTCAGCCCCAGCGTCAGCTGCTCGGCATCGGCGGCGTTCAGGCTTTTTGTGCTGTCATCGACGTGAATCTGAATCAGCCGTAACTGACGCTCGTCACTGATCACGTAAACGCCGGGGCTGATGTATTCGACCGCTTCGGCATCACCAAAACCCACCAGCGCAATACGCCGCAGCACGCGACCGTCCAGGCTCAGCTCGACAAGCTCGGGGTTCTGGTTGGTCACGGTGAACAGGCTTTTGCGGTCCGGGTCGAAGCTCAGGCCCGAGACATCGTCCTCAAGCCCGTTGATGACCTGACCTTCTGTCACAGCGCGATACTGATCAAGGCCAATGGCCTCAAGCGAGTCGGATTGCCAGAACACTTGCCAGTCGAACAGCACGCGTTCCACATAGCGGTATCGCTCATTGGCGAGCATGAACAGCCCGGCCAACGGAACAAGGGCAATGAGCAGGAGTAAAGAGCGGGTAGAGCGGCGCATTGAGGTGACTCGGGCAAGTTGAGCGGGCGGCATTGATACCACGCCATTCTGAAAGCAAGCTTAATGGCGTAGTGCTATTTGATTACCAGTTATGTGGTTGCCGTCCTGGCTTACTGCTTGCGAAACGAATAGAACAGGTTCGGCTCGCTGACCATGTACAGCGTCCCGGCCTCATCCAGCGCAACACCTTCTGCGCGAGGAATCGTATCTTTCAAGCCATTCATGCCACCCAGCAGGGTCATGAAGCTGACCTGATTACCCTGCTCGTCCACTTCCAGCAGCATGTGCGAATCTGCTGAAAGCGCCAGCATGTGGCCGGTGCGCGGATCGATGCTCAGTGACGACAGGTTGCGCATGTCCAGAGCGCGACTCAAAAGGCTCTGCTTGTCGCCCTTGAGCACGTTGCTGCCGTCGCTCTTCCAGGTGTACAACGCTGGCGGACGCTCTTCGCCCAGCAGCAGTTGCTGACGACGCGGGTCCCAGGCGACGCCCTCGAAACCCTTGTTCTTGTTGGCCGACGTGCCCAGCTCGTAGTGAGGGAAGTCTGCAATGTTCAGGGTGGTGGTATCGGCTGTCACCTTGACAATAGTCAGCTGATGTTGACGTTCGTCGGTGATAGCAATAAGCCCGTCATTCATGACGGCCACGCCTTCCGGATTGCTCCAGCCGACCAGCGGAATCTTGCGCAGCACGTCGCCCTTGAGCGTCAATTCCACCAGAAACGCATTCTTGCCCATGACCGCGAACAGCGTTTTGCTGATCGGGTTATAAGAAAGGTCCGAAGCCTCGTCTTTTTCCATGCCTGGCAACGCTTTGGCATCGATCTCTACATGATAGTCCGGCAACCAGATACTTGCGCTGCGCTCTTCGTTGCTCTCGAACCTTTCCTTGAGCCAAAGCAGCCCGCGATCATCCCAATGCATGATGTGAGACAGGCCATAGCCCAGCAAGATGAACAGCAGCAGCCACCAATACCAACGCAGGGTGCGTATCCAGGCGAAGCGTTTTTTAGCGCGAGGCGGCGTTGAGGCAGGAAGGGCCATTCAAGTGTTCCTGAGCAGGTGAGACTTCATGACGACACGGGTGCCCGTGAAGGGCCGGCAGGATTATCCAGAGCGGGTGTGAAAAAAACGCAAAATCGACTGAACTATCAACTACCCCACAAACAAAAGCCACCCGGGAATGATCCCGCGTGGCTTTGGCTACTGCATGAAACGGCTGCGCTGTCAGCGAACGACGCTGGTGAATGGCGTTTGACCGGTCAGTTCCAGAACGATTTCGTCACCGGCTTCAAACGGCCCCACGCCAGCAGGCGTACCGGTCATGATCAGGTCACCGGCCTGCAACGAGAAGTTGGCCGCCATGTGCTGAATCATCGGCACGATGGGGTTGAGCATCAGGCTGCTGTTGCCGTCCTGCACCACTTTGCCGTTGATGGTCAGACGAATGCCGATGTCTGTCAGGTCCGTGAAGGTGCCAGCCGGGACGAATGGAGGGATCACCGCAGCGCCGTCGAAGCACTTGGCCAGTTCCCACGGCAGGCCTTTCTCGCGCAGACGGGACTGCACGTCACGCAGGGTCAGGTCCAGGCCGGGTGCAAAGCCGCTGATCGCGTCGAGCACTTCTTCGCGGGACGGATTCTTGCTCAGGGGCTTGCCGATCAACACCACAATCTCGGCTTCGTAATGCACCGAGCCACGATCGGCCGGGATGGTGAAACCGCCTTCCAGTGCAACTACCGCACTGCCAGGCTTCATGAACAGCAGCGGCTCGGTGGGCACCGGGTTGCCCAATTCCTTGGCGTGCTCGGCATAGTTGCGGCCGATGCAGACCACTTTGCCCAGCGGGAAGTGAATGCTCGTTCCATCGACATATTTGTGCTGGTAGCTCATGACGTCTCCTCAGTCTGATAAGTGTGGCGTGGCTGTTTTAGCGTGGCGGTACACGGTACGGCAGGGATCAAACGGCGAATATCTTTCCGGGGTTCATGATGCCGTTGGGGTCGAAGACCGCTTTCAACGCCTTCATGTACTCGATTTCCACCGGCGAGCGACTGTACGTCAGGTAATCGCGTTTGGTCATCCCGACGCCATGCTCGGCAGAAATCGAGCCGTTGTACTTTTCTACGGTCTCGAACACCCATTTGTTGACCCGCGCACATTTGACGAAGAACTCGTCCTTGTCGAGGTTTTCAGGCTTGAGGATGTTCAGGTGCAGGTTGCCGTCGCCGATATGGCCGTACCAGAGCACTTCGAAGTCCGGGTAGTACTCGGCAACGATGGCGTCGATTTCAGCGAGAAATTCCGGCACTTTCGAGACCGAGACCGAGATGTCGTTCTTGTACGGGGTGAAGTGCGAGATGGTCTCGGAGATGTATTCGCGCAGCTTCCACAGGTTGCGCAGCTGCTGCTCGCTTTGGCTCATGACCCCGTCCAGCACCCAGCCCTGCTCGACGCAATGCTCAAAGGTCGCCAGCGCCTGATCGGCAAGGTCTTCGGTGGTCGCTTCAAATTCCAGCAGCACATAGAACGGGCAAGGCGTATCAAAGGGTGACGGCACATCGCCGCGCGCCATGACCCGGGCGAAAGACTTGTCGGAGAAGAATTCGAAGGCTGTCAGGTCGAGCTTGCCGTGGAAGGCATGCAACACAGGCATGATCGAGTTGAAATCGGTGGTACCCAACACCATCGCAGTGAGGTTTTTCGGCGCGCGGTCGAGGCGCATGGTGGCTTCGACCACGAACCCCAGCGTGCCTTCGGCACCGATGAACAACTGCCGCAGGTCGTAACCGGTGGCGTTCTTGATCAGGTCCTTGTTCAGTTCAAGCAGGTCGCCCTTGCCGGTGACCACTTTGAGGCCAGCCACCCAGTTGCGGGTCATACCGTAGCGAATGACCTTGATCCCGCCCGCATTGGTGCCGATATTGCCGCCGATCTGGCTGGAGCCCGACGAGGCAAAGTCGACCGGGTAATAAAGGCCGTTGTCTTCGGCCAGCGCCTGCAACTGCCGGGTGATCACGCCCGGCTGGCAAACTGCCGTACGGTCGGTGAGATTCAGTTCCAGCACCTGGTTCATGTAATCGAATGACACCACCACTTCACCGTTGGCCGCCACCGCTGCCGCAGACAACCCGGTGCGCCCGCCAGACGGCACCAGCGCGACCAGACGCTCATTGGCCCAGCGCACAATGGCCTGAACCTGCTCGGTGGTCTTGGGAAACACGATAGCCAGCGGCGCGGGGGTGAACTGCCTGGTCCAGTCCTTGCCGTAGGTCTCCAGAGAACCGGCATCAGTCAGCACCTTGCCGGGGTCAGCCAGGGCTTGCAGCTCATCAATCAAAGCGGGATGGGTCATCGACTCAACTCTCGGACAATTCATGGGCATCCTGAGAACGGTTCACGTTCTGGAATGAGGTTTCGCGGGGCTCATATGCTAGCATACGCCCCCCGCGAGTCGTGCCCAGAGCCGATCCGGGCACCCCTGCCAATTTTCTTCGGGACACAGGTTTACGCAGATGAGCAAGACTTCCCTCGACAAGAGCAAGATCAAGTTCCTTCTTCTCGAAGGCGTCCATCAATCCGCTGTCGACGTCCTCAAGGCAGCCGGCTACACCAGCATCGAGTACCACACCAAGTCTCTGCCGGAAGCCGAACTGAAGGAAAAGATCGCCGACGCTCACTTTATCGGTATCCGCTCCCGCACCCAACTGACCGAAGAGCTGTTCGATAGCGCCAAGAAACTGGTCGCAGTGGGCTGCTTCTGCATCGGCACCAATCAGGTTGACCTCAACGCAGCGCGCGAACGCGGTATTGCGGTGTTCAACGCGCCTTACTCCAATACCCGTTCGGTTGCCGAACTGGTGCTGGCCGAGGCGATTCTGCTGTTGCGCGGCATCCCGGAAAAGAACGCGTCCTGCCACCGTGGCGGCTGGATCAAGAGCGCGGCCAACTCCTTCGAGATCCGTGGCAAGAAGCTCGGCATCGTCGGCTACGGCTCGATCGGCACGCAATTGTCAGTGCTGGCTGAAGGCCTGGGCATGCAGGTGTATTTCTACGACACGCTGACCAAGTTGCCACTGGGCAACGCCACTCAGGTTTCCAGCCTGAACGAGCTGCTGGGCATGTCCGACATCGTCACGCTGCACGTTCCGGAAACCACCGAAACCCAGTGGATGATCGGCGAGAAAGAAATCCGCGCGATGAAAAAGGGCAGCATCCTGATCAACGCCGCGCGCGGCACAGTCGTCGAACTGGATGCCCTGGCTGACGCGATCAAGGACAAACACCTGATCGGAGCCGCCATTGACGTGTTCCCGGTCGAGCCACGCTCGAACGACGACATCTTTGAAAGCCCGCTGCGTGGCCTGGACAACGTGATCCTGACCCCGCACATCGGTGGTTCCACTGCCGAGGCGCAGGCCAACATTGGTCTGGAAGTGGCAGAAAAGCTGGTCAAGTACAGCGACAACGGTACGTCGGTGTCCTCGGTCAACTTCCCGGAAGTGGCGCTGCCTGCGCACCCAGGCAAACACCGCCTGCTGCACATCCACGAAAACATCCCGGGCGTACTCAGCGAGATCAACAAGGTCTTCGCCGAAAACGGCATCAACATCTCCGGTCAGTTCTTGCAGACCAACGAGAAAGTCGGCTACGTGGTGATCGACGTTGACGCCGAGTACTCGGACCTGGCACAGGCCAAGCTGCAACACATCAAAGGCACCATCCGCAGCCGCGTGTTGTTCTGATCCGAGCGTTCTGACCAGAGTGCCCATGCACTGCATGGGTACTCGCCCCTCAAGATCGGACGCAGAGCGTCCGGAACGGCATGCCGACGCGGAGCGTCGCACGATAATTGAAATTATCGGGACTGCCGTTCGTGACGCTGTGCGTCACACCCTCTCAGGTGAAATCAACTACCTACTTCACATTGATCGTGACCTTCTTCGACTCGACCGAAGGGTTCAGCGGCATGTGGCCTTTGTCGCCCATCAGCAATTGCAGAGTGTGCTGGCCTGGCGGCAGGTTGAGTTCGGTTTCGGTCTGGCCTTTGCCGAAGTGGCGGATGTTGTCGCTGACCGGCAACGGCATATTTGCGGCGGGCTGGTCTTTCACATCGATCAGCAGGTGGTGGTGACCGGTCTCGGGCACGTCCACACCGGCTGGCGCGACGCCCATGCCTTTGAGGCCGAATTGCACCTTGAACGGCGAGGTCACCGTTTCGCCATCATTGGGCGAAATGATGTACACCTCGGCACCTTCAGGCGATGCGGTCTGCGGCATTTCTGCAGCGCTGACCAGCATGGACGCACTCAGCAACAGACCTGCTACCACCGTTCCAGAAAATAAGGATTTCATGATTGCTCCAGTTACAGTTGACGTAAGTCCGACCCTGCCCACGACAATCCGTCGGTTCAGGTGTGCTCACGATAGACCGCTGCCGGGCTCAATGGCTCACCACATTCATGAAACAGTTTTCATGAGGCATAACGGCATTACTGGAACAGCTCATTGCCTCGACGCCTGAACCAGCCGGTCAATGAAAGCCGGTCACGGGTGGCGGGCATGACTTCGTGGGGAATGTCACCCGAGAGAAACACCACCAGGCAACCGCCTGCAGGCTGGACGTCATAAGCCAGATCGTCCTTGAGGTACATGCGCAACTGACCGCCATGCTCCGGCAGCCAGGCATTATTGAGGTAGAGCACCACCGACACCATGCGCTTGTCATCGTCACGAAAGCGATCCACATGCCGCAGGTAGCGGGCACCTGGCGGGTACAGGGCAAAGTGGCTTTCGTAATCTTGCAGCCCCAGAAACAGACCGCGATTGAGCGCCTGGCGCAAGCTGTCCATCAGTTCCAGGTAGCTGTCGCAACACTCCACCTGCCCAGGCTCGAGCCACTGAATACGATCACCACGAATGCCTTCGCGAATTTCCTGTGCCGGCCCTTTGCCAACAGCGGCAGGCTCAAGCTCGCCTTCGGCTGCACGTTTGCGGCACTCTTGCGCAAGCTCGAGGGTCAGAGCTTCCGGCAGGAAAATATTCTGCTGCGACCAGCCATTGGCGGCCAGGTCGTCGACGATTCTCAGCAGCAGTGGGTGGTCAGAGGGTATGCGCATGACGTGCATAGTATCCATAAGCCCTGAAATTCGACAGAGGCGTATACACGCGGTATCAATGGCGCGAGATTTCATTCGCAAACGGCACTCATAACTCGACAAATCCACGCTAACACCCGGAGAATAGCGGCCTGCCGACAGGAGTCCCCAATGCGTCGTTTGTTTGTTTTGCTGTTGATGTTCTGCACCTCGCCTGTCTGGGCAGACAACTACGATCAGTTGTACAAAGCTGCAGGCTGGCCGGAACAGCGCGCGCATTTCAACGATGCTCTCAAAGCGGCCCAGCAGCGTTACAGCAATAACCTGCCGCCAGCAGTTTTTCAGGCGCTGGTGGCCAACAGCAATCAGCGTTTCGCACCGCAGGCAATGGACCAGCGCGCTTCAAAACGCCTGCGTGAAAGCCTCAATGACCCCACACCATCGCTGCAGTTTTTCCAGTCACCGCTGGGTCGCAAGATCGTCAATGCCGAGCTGACCGCGACCCGCGCCGATCAACTGGCCAAGCACGCCCAGGGCATCCCGCACATACAAGCGGATGCAACGCGCCAGTTGCTGATCGGTCATCTGGCCCAGGCGCTGCCCGCCAAACAGGCCGGTGCCGAAGTCAGCCTTGCCATTGCAGGCGTTGCGGCAGACAGCCTGAGCCAGATGATCCCCGGCCTGTTGGGCGGCGGTCAGGCGCAGGGCATGCTCGAAGGCCAGCGCGAACGCCTGATGGCACAGATCAGCGCCGACCTGAACAACACGCTGCTGTATGTTTACCGCGACCTGTCCGACCCGGAGCTTGAAGAGTTCTCGACGTTCGCCGAGTCGCCGCAAGGCAAAGCCTATTACCAGGCCGCACTGGCTGCGATTCGCGCAGGGCTGGCAGTGGGGCAAAGTGCATCGAGCCTGAATCCCGGACAGTAAACACCGTTCAGGCCCTCAAGCGCCTGAGGTCAAGGAATGGAAGCAATCGCATGAAAGACTCTCTGGCCCTGCTGGCCACCGCTATCGTAATGTCCTTTTTCGCCTGGCTGTTCTGGAGTTCTCTGGGGCAGGATGCGTTTGGCGTACTGAGTCTGCTGATGGTGGCCGTGCTGGCCGCTGAAAACTTTCGCCTGCGCCGCCAGGTAAAGGCGCTGCTGGCAGACAAGGCTGCGAAAACCTAGCCCAGCCGCCCTTTCACGAAATCAAAGTACCTGGCCCGCAATTCCGGCGTTTCGTTGGCCAGATGATGCCGGGCGTGCCCCAGCATGAGAATGTGCGGCTGGCTGAACTTGTCTTTCAGGACCGCAAGGTTGTGCGACCAATCGACCGTCATGTCTGCGTCGCCTTGAATGATGATCGGGCTGCGCAGGCTGCGAGGAGCACTTTCGACGCGCACGATCCATTGCGCCAGCGCGCCGACCCAGGCGGTCGGCAGGCGACGCGGCTGCAACGGGTCGGCCAGCAGAAAAGGCAGGAACGCCGGCGCGTTGGAGTTCTCGGTGAAGCGCCGGGCAATGCCGCTCACGAAGGGCTTGAGCAGGCGATAGCTGAAACGCGACCAGCCCCATGCACGCGGCCTGACCAAGGGTGCCAGCAGAATGACTTCACCTTGCGCCGGAGACTCTGCGCCCTGATGCAGCAAGTGATCGATCACAATCGCGCCACCCGTGCTTTGCCCGCACAGATGCCAGGGGTGCGGCAGACCCAGGGAGCCGGCTTCAAGCAGCAGGCGCTGCAATACCACCTGATATTCGGCGAAATCGTTGATGCTGGCACGGCTGCCGCTGGATAATCCATGCCCTGGCAGGTCGCAGGAGATCACTGCAAAACCCTGGGTCAGCGCCCATTCGATGACATGCCGGTACAGGCCCATGTGGTCGTAGAAACCATGAAACAGAAACAGCGTCGCGACCGGGCTTTCGGGCAGCCACACTTGCCCGACAATCTCATAGCCGTCAACATCAAGGCGACCAAGCCAGCTGCGCACCACATTTTCACCGCCAAGGCCTGCAAGACCGTAGAAGCGCTGATACGCCTGACCGTCCAGAGAAAGGGGGTCAATAACGTTCAGCGCCAGCAGGCTGGCTCGCAGATTATCGGGGTCGAACGTGGCGGACATGGGGTTTCCAGATTCCGGCAAGGAAATCGTAAAGTTGTGTAACGATATTCTTCTGTCTACTCCGGCATGGCAAGCTATGCCGCCATAATCGACTGTCGTGATATTCGCCAGTTTGCCGCAAAGCTTCATAGTGTCGTAAAGACAATTGCCGCAAGCTTGCAGACTGACTCAGCCACCCGCTCAGTCGAGAGACCCGGCTTTGTCGCTAGCTGATTGCACTTTTGAAACTGTAGCCTGCATGGCCCCTGCCAGTTGTAATTTTCGAGAACCCGGATGAAACGCAGCCTTGTCATTCTAGCCATTATTATTGCCATCATCGCCGGCGGCGCAGGCTGGTACGTGAACAGCAAGCAGCCGGTCCGCGATGGCGAGATCGCCATGAGCCGTCTTCAAGCGCCCGTCACCCTGCGTTACGACGAGCGCGGCGTACCGCACATACGGGCTGAAAACGAAGCCGATCTGTACCGTGCGCTGGGTTACGCCCATGCCCAGGACCGGCTGTTCCAGATGGAAATGCTGCGTCGTCTGGCGCGTGGCGAGCTGGCCGAAATACTCGGGCCGAATCTGCTCGAGACCGACAAACTGTTTCGCACCCTGCGCATCCGCGAGCATGCTGACGCATACGTCGCACACCAGGACAAGACCACTGCGACCTGGAAAGCGCTGGAAGCCTACATCGACGGCATCAATCAGTATCAGGACACCCACGCAAGGCCGATGGAGTTTGACGTGCTGGGCATCCCCAGGCGGCGCTTCACTGCCGAAGACACGCTCAGCATCGGCGGCTATCTGGCCTACAGTTTTGCCGCCGCGTTCCGCACCGAGCCACTGCTGACCTACGTGCGCGACCAGCTTGGCCCGCAGTATTTGAAAGTGTTCGATCTGGACTGGCACCCGGACGGTATGCTGGACGCAAAACCGGCACTGGCCAGCGCCGACTGGAAAGGCCTGGCTGAACTGGCACAGTTGAGCCACAAGGCGCTGGAAGACGCAGGCCTGCCGCAATTCGAGGGCAGCAACGCCTGGGCGATTTCCGGCAGCCGCACGCAAAGCGGTAAACCTATTCTTGCGGGCGATCCGCACATTCGCTTCTCGGTGCCCTCGGTATGGTACGAGGCGCAGCTGTCTGCGCCAGGCTTTGAGCTGTACGGTCACTTTCCGGCGCTCAACCCGTTCGCGTTTCTGGGCCACAACATGGATTTCGGCTGGAGCCTGACCATGTTTCAGAACGATGACGTTGACCTGATTGCCGAAAAGACCAACCCCGACAACCCCAATCAGGTCTGGTATCACGGCCAATGGGTGGACATGAAGCGTACCGAGCAGCAGATCGCGGTCAAAGGTCAGGCCCCGGTCACGCTGACCCTGATTGAGTCGCCGCACGGCCCTATCGTCAATAACGTGATGGGCAAGAATGCCGGTCAGACGCCGATTGCAATGTGGTGGTCATTTCTGGTGTCCGCCAACCCCGTGCTTGATGGTTTCTACGATGCCAATCGCGCCGACACGCTGGACAAGATGCGCAGCGCCGCCGAGAAGATCCAGTCGCCGGGCCTTAATATCGTCTGGGCCAACGCCAAGGGCGACATTGGCTGGTGGGCAGCGGCGCAACTGCCGATCCGCCCGGAAGGCGTCAACCCGGGTTTCATTCTGGATGGCAGCACCGCGCAGGCCGATAAACTGGGTTTCTACCCGTTCAGCGCCAACCCGCACGAAGAAAACCCTGCGCGTGGCTACATCGTGTCAGCCAACTTCCAGCCACTGTCGCCGACCGGCATGCAGATTCCGGGGTATTACAACCCGGCTGAGCGCGGCCAGGAACTCAACCGGCAACTGAGTGATTCCAGCATCAAGTGGGACCTGGCGGCCAGCAAGGCCTTGCAGTTGAGCACACAGACCGATTACGCCCCGAGCATTCTCAGGCCTCTGATTCCGGTGCTGCGCAGCGCGATCAGCGACCCGGACGAACTCGCGCTGGTCGAGCGGCTGGCCAGCTGGAAAGGTGATTACCCGGTTGATTCGGTGGGTGCCACGCTGTTCAACCAGTTCCTCTTCGACCTGACTGAAGAGACTTTCCACGACGAACTGGACGATGCGCTGTTTGAAACCTTGCTGTCGACCCGCGCACTGGACTCCGCCTTGCCACGCCTGGCCGCCGATGCCGATTCGCCCTGGTGGAACAATCGCAATTCGCCCCACGAAGAAAGCCGCGCCAACACCGTCAAGGTGGCCTGGCGGGCCAGCGTTTCGCACTTGCGATCGCTGTACGGCACCAATCCGGACGAATGGCTCTGGGGCAAGGCTCACACTTTGACCCAAGGTCATCCGCTGGGATCACAGAAGCCGCTGGACAGTATTTTCAACGTCGGCCCGTATGCTGCGCCGGGCACTCACGAAGTACCGAACAACCTGTCCTCCAGCATCCGCCCTGCCCCGTGGCCCGTCGGCTACGGCCCCTCGACCCGCCGCCTCATAGACTTCGCCGACCCGGCCCACAGCCTGGGCATCAACCCGGTAGGCCAGAGCGGTGTACCGTTCGACAAGCACTATTCGGATCAGGCCAAGGCGTTTGTGAACGGCGAGTACGTGCCGCAGCGCTTTAGTGAGGAAGATGTGGCAGCGCATACCGAAGGCGTTTTGCGGTTGGTGCCGGGGGAGTAGCGATCGCCACAATTCCTTGTGTGGGACTTGTCCTCGAACTGTCGGGAACCGACAGTGAAACCGTTACACACGGTACATCAGGCACAACCGGGTTTGACTATCGTGCCAATGCTCCGCGTTGGCATGCATTTCGTGACGCTCCGCGTCACAAGTCTGCGTAGCACCGCGCTATCAAGATCGGACGCAGAGCGTCCAGAGCTGCGCTCCCACGCTGGAGCGTGGGAGCGATAGCCATTTGACTGGTCATCGTGCCTGCGCTCTGCGTAGGTATGCAGTTCTGGACGCTCTGCGTCCTGCCATAGCTGTCAGACAGCTGGCGCTCGCCTTGGGTCAGGCTGCGTCCAGGCGTCGGCAGCGCTTTCCTCGATGGCTTGCTGGATCGCGCGTTTGCGGTTGTTTTCAGCGCGGCGGGTGAAGAACCAGACAAGGAAGGTCGCCAGTGACACGGCCAGCAGGATCAGACTCGCAACGGCGTTGATTTCAGGCTTCACGCCCAAGCGCACAGCAGAGAACACCTCCATCGGCAAGGTCGTCGAGCCCGGCCCGGAAACGAAGCTGGCGAGTACCAGGTCGTCCAGCGACAGCGCAAACGACATCATGCCCCCGGCAGCCAGTGACGGCGCGATCATCGGGATGGTGATCAGGAAGAACACCTTCCACGGGCGCGCGCCCAGGTCCATTGCCGCCTCTTCGATCGACAGGTCCAGCTCACGCAGCCGCGCCGACACCACAACCGCCACGTAAGCCGCGCAGAACGTCGTGTGGGCGATCCAGATGGTCATGATGCCGCGTTCCTGCGGCCAGCCGATCATCTGCGCCATGGCCACGAACAGCAGCAACAGCGACAGACCGGTGATTACTTCCGGCATCACCAGCGGCGCCGTGACCAGCCCGCCGAAGAACGTCCGGCCCTTGAAGCGGCTGATGCGGGTCAGGACGAACGCGGCCATGGTGCCCAATGCCACTGCCGCAATAGCGGTGTAGCAGGCGATTTCCAGTGAGCGCATCACCGAGCCCATCAGTTGCGAGTTGTCCAGCAGGCCGACGTACCATTTCACCGACCAACCGCCCCAGACCGTCACCAGTTGCGAGGCGTTGAACGAGTAGATGACCAGAATCACCATCGGCGCGTAGATGAACAACAGGCCGAAAACCAGCATCAGGTTCGAGAATCGAAAGCGGTTCATGCCTTGCCCTCCAGCTCTTTGGCCTGACTGCGGTTGAACAGAATAATGGGCACGATCAGCACCAGCAGCATGATGACCGCCAGTGCCGAAGCCACCGGCCAGTCACGGTTGTTGAAGAATTCCTGCCACAGCACACGGCCGATCATCAGGGTTTCCGGGCCACCGAGCAGTTCGGGGATCACGAACTCGCCCACCACCGGGATAAACACCAGCATGCAGCCAGCGATCACGCCGTTCTTGGACAGCGGCACGGTGATTTTCCAGAAGCTGTTGAAGGTGCTGGAGCCCAGGTCGGACGCGGCTTCCAGCAGGCTGGTGTCGTGCTTCACGAGGTTGGCATAGAGCGGCAGGATCATGAACGGCAGGTAGGAATAGACCACGCCGATGTACACCGCCAGGTTGGTATTGAGGATCTGCAACGGCGCGTCGATCAGGCCCAGCCACATCAGAAAGGCGTTGAGCAGGCCGTTGTTGCTGAGAATACCCATCCACGCATACACGCGAATCAGGATCGCGGTCCAGGTCGGCATCATGATCAGCAGCAACAGCACGGTCTGCAGGTCCTTGCGGGCGCTGGCGATGGCGTAGGCCATCGGGTAGCCGATCAGCAGGCATAGCGCGGTGCTGATAAACGCCATTTTCAGCGAACCCAGGTACGCCGAAACGTACAGATCATCGCCGCTGAGCAAGGTGTAGTTGGCGAAATTCAGGGCCATTTGCAGCTTTTCGTCGGCGTAACTGAAGATCTCGGTGTACGGCGGGATCGCGACGTCGGCTTCGGCGAAGCTGATCTTGAGCACAATCAAAAACGGCAAGGCAAAGAACAGGAATAGCCAGAGGAACGGCACACCGATGACCATCTGCCGCCCGGTGGGTTTTATGCGCTCGAAAGCGCGCTTGATCTTGCGTATTTTCATGAGCGCAGTACCACGCCGCTGTCGTCTTCCCACCAGACGTAGACTTCATCGCCCCAGGTAGGTCGCGCGCCCTGACGCTCGGCATTGGCGACAAACGACTGCACCAGCTTGCCGCCCGGCAGTTCGACGTAGAACACCGAATGGCCGCCCAGGTAGGCAATGTCGTGGACCTTGCCGCGCGACCAGTTGTATTCGAAACCGGGTTGTTCAGCGGTGATCAGCAGTTTTTCCGGGCGCAATGCGTAGGTGATGTGCTTGTCTTCCACCGACGTACTGACGCCGTGGCCGACATAAATGTTGCGTTCCAGCTCCGGGCTGCGGATCAGCGCATGGCCTTCCATGTCCTCGATCACTTCACCCTCGAACAGGTTGACGCTGCCGATGAACTCGCAGACCAGACGGCTGGTAGGGGTTTCGTAGATGTCGATAGGGCTGCCGATCTGCGCGATCCAGCCCAGATGCATGATGGCGATGCGCTCGGCCATGGTCATGGCCTCTTCCTGATCGTGAGTCACCATCACGCAGGTCACGCCAACGCGCTCGATGATCTCCACCAGCTCCAGTTGCATCTGCGAGCGCAGTTTCTTGTCCAGCGCGCCCATCGGTTCATCGAGCAGCAGCAGCTTGGGCTTTTTGGCCAGCGAACGGGCCAGCGCAACACGCTGACGCTGGCCGCCGGAAAGCTGATGCGGCTTGCGCTTGGCGTACTGGGTCATCTGCACCAGCTTGAGCATTTCGGCCACACGGGCTTCGATTTCCGACTTGGCGAGCTTGTCCTGCTTGAGGCCGAAGGCGATGTTGTCGGCCACGGTCATGTGCGGGAACAGCGCATAGGACTGAAACATCATGTTGATCGGACGTTCGTACGGCGGCATGTCGGTGATGTCGACGCCGTCGAGGTAGATACGCCCCTCGGTCGGGCGCTCGAAACCGGCCAGCATGCGCAGCAGCGTGGACTTGCCGGAGCCAGAGCCGCCAAGCAGGGCGAAGATTTCGCCCTTGTTGATCTGCAGGGACACATCGTCCACCGCAATCGTCTCGTCGAACTTCTTGGTGACCCTATCGATCCTGACCAGCACCTCTTTGGGTTGCTGACCGCCTTCGAGGGCTTTCTTGTAGGCGCCGGAGGCAACTGCCATGGGTGAAACTCCCAACAGGTAGGCAACCCGGCCAATGCGGCCGGGTGCTGAATAGTTATTTGCCCGACTTGACTTTGGTCCGTAAGCGATCCACCAACCACACCTACCATCAGATGCGGCTTCCGTTTATCTTGGCATTTCCGGTGAGCAGTTCCACGGCAGCAACGCCTCATAGTCGGCCACCGACTGCGCAAGTGGCAACCTCTCCAGTACGTGGCGCAGCCACGTATAGGGCTCCTGGCCGTTGACCTTGGCGGTCTCGACCAAGCTATAGATCTGTGCACTGGCGGTGGCGCCTTTAGGCGTGTCGCTGAACAGCCAGGCTTTGCGCCCAATAACAAACGGCTTTATTGCGCGCTCTGCCGGGTTGTTGTCGATCGGTAAAAAGCCGGCTTCCACGTAACGCTTCAGCCGACTCCAGTTATTCGCCAGATAACCAACTGCCTTGCCCAGCACGCTTTGCGGCGTCACGTGGGACTGAGTTTTATCCAGCCAGCTTTTCAACTGAGCCAAGATTGGCAGGCTTTTCTCCTGCCGACCGGTAAAGCGCTGTTCGTCGCTGCCGTCTTTCAATTCGCGCTCGATACCGTACAGCTTATTGATCATCGTCAGCGCGATATCGGCACGCCCGGTCTTGCCCTTAGGTTGCACTTTTTGTGCTTCGACAAATTTGCGCCGCGCATGGGCCATACACGCCAAGCGCTCCACGCCCGGTTGTAACGCCAGCGCGTTATAGCCCGCGTAATCATCAGTCATCACATAGCCGCGATAACTTTCCAGCAGCCGTAACGGTACGTCCTGCGCGCGGCTGGAAGTGTAGTCGAACAATACGACTTTATGATCTGGAGGCCCGCTGGCCTGTACCCACATCCAGGATTGGCTGGTCGGGTCTCGATCTGGTTCTTTCAGTACCTGAACGCGGGTTTCGTCACAGTGGATGACCGGGCTTTCCAGCAATCGATCACGCATCAGATTTAACAGCGGCTGCAAATGTTCGCCGCACTGGATAATCCAGCGGGCCAACGTTTGACGCGGGATTTCTATGCCATGTCGGCTTAGCACCGTTTCAAAACGATGCAGCGGCAAGCCGTCGACATACTTGGTGGTCAGCAGCATGGCCAACACGCTGGGGCTGGCCATGCTCTTTTCAATCAACTGCGCAGGCTTGCCGGCTGTGACCGGTGCCGACTCACAGCCACGACAGCCGTAGACTTTGCGGATGTGTTTGATCACCCGAATCTGCATCGGCACGATATCCAGTTGCTCGCTGGTTTCCTCGCTGACGACATGCTTGCGGCAACCGCAGGCACAGGTCAGTTCGTGTTCGGGCAGCTCGTGGATGACTTCAATGCGCGGCAGATCAGCCGACAGTGGCTTGCGCTTGCCACGGCGTGGCGCAGGAGCAACTACTTCCTCATCAGCATCGCCGACCGGGAGCATAGGCTCGCTTTCAGGTTCATTGAACAAGGCAAGTTGAGGGGTATTAGGCTCGACGGTTTGTTCGGACTTTCGACCAAAAATACGGTCACGCAGCAGCTTGATCTGCTCTTTGAGATCAACGATGTGAGTGGCGTAGGCGTCTTTAACTTCCTGTTTGCGCGAGCGTGCTTCGTAGCTCTCAAGCAGCATCTGTTTGAGCAATACGGGATCGTCAGGAAGGTTGTCGGGCAATGGTCGCATGCCCTGGATTATACCCGTCAGGCAACAAACCTTGGAGTCAAAATCTTATGAGGACGGTTGCGCCACAGATCAAATCCATCCAGCAGCCAATTCAATTCCTGAACCGTCAGCACAATGGCTTCGTCGACATCATCTGGCGAGATTTTGAAACGCTCGGACTCGAGACGCTTGAGCCAAAGGCAGAAGCCGTTACGCTCCCAATACAAAATCTTCACTCGATTCCGGGATTTGTTGAGAAAGACAAAGAGCACCGGATCAAAGACCGCCACTTTAATATCCAACTCGACCAAAGCAGCTAAGCCATCGATGGATTTTCTGAAATCCACGGGTTTGGGATAGAGGTAGACTTTCTCGACTTTGGCGTCGGGTCGCATCATGGTGCTGGCTCCTGAAAGAAAACGGGAGCACAGCATCAGGCGTCAGCCAGTGGCTTGAAATGTGGGGTTCGTGGATCGGATACTTTGGTCCAGCTGCGGGTCATGAGACGTTGCACCTTGGGTGGCAACTCGCTGTTCACGAACAGACGGTCCAGCACTTCCTGAGACGGGTAGACCGCTGCGTCAGTACGAATTTTCTGTTCCATGAACTCGCCGGAGGCGGGATTGGGGTTGGCATAGCCGACTTCATCGCTGACCTGGGCAATGACTTTGGGGTCAAGCATGTAGTTGATGAAGGCGCTGGCGGCTTTGACGTTTTTCGAGTCCGCCGGAATCGCCAGCATGTCGAACCACAAGTTGCCGCCCTCTTTCGGGGTGCTGTAAGCGAGCTTCACGCCCTTGCCCGCTTCTTCTGCACGAGCCTTGGCCTGGAACACATCGCCCGAGAAACCTGCGGCAACGCATATATCGCCGTTGGCCAGATCGGTGATGTATTTGGACGAGTGGAAATAGGTTACGTAAGGACGAATCGCCATCAGCTTGGCTTCGGCCTTCTTGTAATCGGCTTCCTTGGTACTGTTGGGGTCCAGCCCCAGGTAGTTGAGCATGGCTGGCAGCATTTCATCGGCGGAATCAAGAAACGCTACTCCGCAACTGGACAGCTTCTTGATGTTCTCAGGCTCGAACAGCACCGACCAGGAGTCGATCTTGTCGACACCGAGCACCGCCTTGACCTTGTCGACGTTATAACCGATGCCGTTGGTGCCCCACAGGTACGGGACAGCGTACTGGTTGCCCGGATCGTTTTTCTCCAGACGCTTGAGCAGCGCAGGGTCGAGGTTTTTGTAGTTGGGCAGCAGCGACTTGTCGAGCTTCTGGAACGCGCCCGCCTTGATCTGCTTGCCGAGGAAGTGATTGGACGGCACCACCACGTCGTAGCCGGTGCGCCCGGCCAGCAGCTTGGCTTCCAGGGTTTCGTTGGAGTCGAACACGTCGTACACAGGCTTGATGCCGGTAGCGGCTTTGAAGTCTGCCAGGGTGGTCTTGCCGATGTAATCGGACCAGTTATAAATATGCACGGTGGATTCAGCCTGGGCACTGAGGGTCAGTGTCAGGCCGGCAGCCGCCAGCAAGGCTTTGGAAAAAATAGAAATAGACAAAGAATGAGTCCTTTTAGCAGAGGGGCCTGAGCGCCGGAGGGCGTCCGGAAAACCAAACCGGCGCGCAACTTACCGTCTATGCGTCCAACCAGCAAAGGTTTAGGCGATGTTCCTGTCTGTTGGAAGCTGCGCAGCCAGGGCTACGCAGCATCCACAGGTTTGATGACAGGCTTATTTACCTGACTTAATCTTGGTCCAGCTGCGGGTCATGATTCGTTGCGTGGCAGCAGGCAGGTCGGCGATTGCATACAGCTTGGCCTGGACGTCAGCAGGCGGGTAAACGCCCGGATCGCCGGTGATTTCCTTGTCGACCAGCGCCGTAGCAGCAGCGTTACCGTTCGGGAAGCGCACGGCGTTGGTGATTTCAGCCATGATTTCCGGCTTCATCAGGAAGGTCATGAACTTGTAGGCACCTTCAACGTTTTCGGCATCCTTGGGGATGGCAACCATGTCGTAGAAGCTGCCGGCACCTTCTTTGGGAATGTTGTAAGCAACTTTGACCTTGCCACCGGCCTCAGCAGCGCGCGACTTGGCCTGATAGATGTCACCCGAGTAACCGACCGCGACACAGATGTTGCCGTTGGCCAGGTCCGAGATGTACTTGGACGAGTGGAAGTAACCAATCGATGGGCGAATCTTCATGAACAGCGCTTCGGCTTCGGCAAGCTGCTTCTTGTCCTGAGAGTCGGTCGGGTAGCCCAGGTAATGCAGCGCGATTGGCAGCATTTCGGTTGGCGAATCGAGGAAGCTGATGCCGCACGACTTCAGCTTGGCGGCGTTCTCGGGCTTGAACAGCAAGTCCCACGAGTTGACCGGCGCGTCAGCACCCAGCGCGGCCTTGACCTTGTCCGGGTTGATGCCGATACCGATCGAGCCCCACATGTAAGGGAAGGCGTGCTTGTTGTCCGGGTCGCTGACCGACACGGCCTTGAGCAAGGATTCGTTCAGGTTCTTCCAGTTCGGCAGTTTGGACTTGTCCAGCTCCTGATAAACGCCCGCCTTGATCTGCTTGGCGAGGAAGTTGTTGGACGGTACGACGATGTCATAACCGGACTTGCCAGCGAGCAATTTGGCTTCCAGCGTCTCGTTGCTGTCGAAAACGTCGTAGACCACCTTGATGCCCGACTCTTTCTCGAACTTGGCAACGGTGTCCGGCGCGATGTAATCGGACCAGTTATAGACGTGCAGCACTTTGTCATCGGCCTGCGCAGCAGTGGCCACAACGCCCATCAGGGACAGCGCGAGAAGGGTCTTGCCAAATTTTTTCATGCGTAGCTCCAATGTATTTTTATCACTGACCGTCGATTGGCGGCGTGTAGCCATTAGTCTGGCAAGTTCCGGAGCAGGCTTTCAAGCCGCCCCTCGTTAAACAACGCACATCCCCGCACTTTTTGCGGATTCAGCTCTGCAGTGCGGCCAGCGTCAGATCCAGGCACGTACGCGCCTTCTCCACCAGTTCATCGATTTGCGCGAAACTGATCACCAGTGGCGGCGCAATGATCATCGTGTCGTCCACGGCGCGCATGATCAGGCCATTCTCGAAGCAGAAGGTTCGACAGATCATGCCCGCGCCCTTGTCGGTGTAGCGCTCGCGGGTGACTTTGTCTTTCACCAGCTCGATGGCCCCCAGCAACCCGACGCCACGCACTTCACCTACCAGCGGATGATCGTTCAGTTCACGCAAACGCTTTTGCAAATAAGGTGCCGTTTCCGACTTCACCCGTTCGACAATCCTTTCTTCGCGCAGAATGCGAATGTTCTCCAGTGCGACGGCTGCCGCCACCGGGTGCCCCGAGTAGGTAAAGCCATGATTGAAATCACCGCCCTCGTTGAGCACCGCGACGATCTCGTCGCGCACGATCAGGCCGCCCATCGGCACATAACCGGAGGTAAGGCCTTTGGCGATGGTCATCATGTCGGGCTTGAGGCCGTAAAAATCGCTACCGAACCACTCACCGGTGCGCCCGAAACCACAGATCACCTCATCGGCGGCAAACAGGATGTCGTAGCGCGACAGAATCTCTTTGATTTTTGGCCAGTAGGATTCAGGCGGAACGATCACGCCGCCTGCCCCCTGAACCGGCTCGGCAATGAACGCAGCGACGTTCTCGACACCCAGCTCGAGGATTTTCTTTTCCAGTTGCTCGGCGGCCCACACACCGAACTCGTCGGGCGTCATGTCGCCGCCTTCACCGAACCAGTAGGGCTGCGGAATATGAGCGATACCCGGTATCGGCAGGTCGCCCTGTTCGTGCATGTACGTCATGCCGCCAAGGCTGGCACCGGCGACCGTGGAGCCGTGATAACCGTTGACGCGGCTGATGATGGTTTTCTTGTTCGGCTGGCCTTTCAACGCCCAGTAATGACGAACCATGCGCAGCATCGTGTCATTGCCTTCGGAGCCTGAACCGGTGAAGAACACATGGTTCATGCCCTGCGGAGCGATCTCGGAAATGGCTTTGGCCAGCTCCAGCACCGGCGGGTGAGCAGTCTGGAAGAACAGGTTGTAGTACGGCAGCTCACGCATCTGCTTGCTGGCAGCATCGGCCAGTTCTTCGCGGCCATAGCCAATGGCCACGCACCACAGACCGGACATGCCATCGAGGATCTTGTGGCCCTCGCTGTCCCAAAGGTACACGCCCTCGGCGCGGGTGATGATGCGCGGGCCTTTTTCTTTCAATTGTTTGTAGTCGCTGAACGGTGCCAGGTGATGCTCGCTACTCAGGGCCTGCCATTCGAGGGTTTGCGGGTTGTTGTTGGCACTCATGCAGCACTTCCTTTGTTTCAGGTCAGTAGTCAGAGCGCCGCGCATCAACCGCGGCGGCGCCCTGCGGGATCAGACAGCGAAGAGCAGGAATTCTCGCTCCCACGAACTGATCACACGCTTGAAGTTTTCATGCTCGGCACGCTTGACCGCGACATAACCGATGATGAATTTCTTGCCCAGGTACTTCTCGATGGTCTTGCTGTTTTCCATGCGTTCCAGCGCGTCTTCGATGGTCAACGGCAAGCGCAGATTGCGCCGCTCGTAGCCACGCCCGACCACCGGCGCACTCGGGTTGATGCCTTCGACCATGCCGATGAAACCGCACAGCAGGCTGGCGGCAATCGCCAGATAAGGGTTGGCATCTGCACCCGGCAGACGGTTTTCCACACGGCGGTTCTGCGGCACTGCATCCGGTACGCGCAGGCCGACGGTGCGGTTTTCTTCGCCCCATTCGACGTTAACGGGTGCCGAGGTGTCGGGCAGAAAACGGCGGAACGAGTTGACGTTGGGCGCGAACAGCGGCAACAGCTCGGGGATGAACTTCTGCAGGCCACCGACGTGGTTTAGAAACAGCTCGCTCATGGTCCCGTCTTCATTGGAGAAGATGTTCTTGCCGGTCTCGATGTCGATGATGCTCTGGTGCAGGTGCATGGCGCTGCCCGGTTCGCCGGTCATGGGCTTGGCCATGAAGGTCGCCGCCACGTCGTGCTTGAGCGCGGCTTCACGCATGGTGCGCTTGAACACCAGAATCTGATCGGCCAGCGACAGGGCATCGCCGTGACGGAAGTTGATTTCCATCTGCGCTGTGCCGTCTTCGTGAATCAGCGTGTCGAGGTCCAGGTTCTGCAGTTCGCACCAGTCATAGACGTCTTCAAACAGCGGGTCGAATTCGTTTGCCGCTTCTATAGAGAACGATTGGCGACCGGTCTCAGGGCGCCCGGAGCGACCGATGGGCGGTTGCAACGGGTAATCCGGGTCGTCGCTGCGCTTGGTCAGGTAAAACTCCATCTCCGGCGCCACGATCGGCTGCCAGCCTTGATCGGCGTAGAGTTTGAGCACCTTCTTCAATACGTTGCGCGGCGACAGCTCGATGGGGTTGCCCTGCTTGTCGTAGGTGTCGTGGATCACCTGCGCAGTGGGCTCGACGGCCCAGGGCACCAGATACACCGCGTTCTGGTCGGGGCGGCAGATCATGTCGATGTCTGCCGGGTCGAGCAGTTCGTAGTAGATGTCGTCTTCTACGTAGTCGCCGGTCACTGTCTGCAACAGCACGCTTTCAGGCAGGCGCATGCCCTTTTCAGCGATGAACTTGTTGGTCGGCGAGATCTTGCCACGCGTGATGCCAGTGAGGTCGGACACCATGCATTCGACTTCGGTAATCTTGTGTTCTTTCAACCAATCGGTGAGCTGGTCGAGGTTGGTACTCATAAATACCTCAGGGTTTTCTTGTCCTGATCGTGATCAGGCGTTTTTTCGACGCGTCGGCGTCACGGTGTACAACTCGTTTCGGCAGGCGCCGATTAGGGGTAAGGTGACACCTGCAGAGCCGGAGTTCCAGACGGCCGCCATAACACTGGCGACGCGGTTATAGTGGTAATGTCCGGTCTTGAGCGTAGAGCAGGCGAGCCCGAACGGTCGTTCAGGTGTGTAGCAAAGTGCGTCAGTTCACCACGAGCATGGGTATCACAGGCATGATGACCGCTATGCGGACTCGATATCCGCGTGCCGACCAAGGGAAGGTGAAGCATTGGACCCCCGCTATTGTTGCTCTATTGGGTTGCGATCGAGCTTAGCCTCGTTCATTTTTTTATACAATAACCCGTTAAAAATAGAAGACAGGCCGCTCACGCTGGCGATCAAGACTGAATAGAAACACGATAAAACGCCCTAAATAGCGGCAAAAAAGGCCATCTGGCGCAGTTTTAGGGCAAAAAAGGCTCTATTGACTTCATCATGGCTTTCGGATTGACTGAGATCCGCAATCATTGATGATTGATATTTTTAACAACAAAGGTGTTGCATCATGTCGGTACCCCCGCGTGCCGTTCAGCTTAACGAAGCGAACGCGTTCCTTAAGGAACATCCTGAGGTTCTGTACGTTGACCTTCTGATTGCAGATATGAATGGTGTGGTGCGTGGCAAACGCATCGAGCGCACCAGCCTCCATAAGGTTTACGAGAAAGGCATCAACCTGCCGGCCTCTTTATTTGCCCTGGATATCAACGGCTCCACGGTGGAAAGCACCGGTCTGGGCCTGGATATCGGTGATGCTGACCGAATCTGTTATCCCATCCCTGACACCCTGTGCAACGAGCCTTGGCAAAAGCGCCCTACCGCGCAACTGCTGATGACCATGCACGAAATCGAAGGTGACCCGTTTTTCGCCGACCCGCGCGAAGTCTTGCGCCAGGTAGTCGCCAAGTTCGATGAAATGGGCCTGACCATCTGCGCCGCCTTCGAGCTGGAGTTCTACCTGATCGATCAGGAGAACGTTAACGGCCGTCCGCAACCGCCCCGCTCCCCTATCTCCGGCAAGCGCCCGCACTCGACACAGGTCTACCTGATCGATGACCTCGACGAATACGTCGATTGCCTGCAGGACATTCTGGAAGGTGCGAAGGAGCAAGGCATTCCTGCCGACGCCATCGTCAAGGAAAGTGCCCCTGCGCAGTTCGAAGTGAACCTGCACCACGTCGCAGACGCTATCAAAGCGTGCGACTACGCTGTGCTGCTCAAGCGCCTGATCAAGAACATCGCCTACGATCACGAAATGGACACGACCTTCATGGCCAAGCCCTATCCGGGTCAGGCGGGTAATGGTCTGCACGTCCACATCTCGATTCTGGATCGCGATGGCAAGAACATCTTCACCAGCGAGGATCCCGAGCAGAACGCCGCATTGCGTCACGCGATCGGCGGTGTGCTCGAGACCCTGCCTGCGCAGATGGCGTTCCTGTGCCCGAACGTCAACTCGTACCGTCGCTTTGGTGCTCAGTTTTACGTACCAAACTCGCCCACCTGGGGCCTGGACAACCGCACGGTCGCGGTCCGCGTGCCAACCGGTTCGGCCGATGCCGTGCGTATCGAACACCGCGTAGCCGGTGCCGATGCCAACCCGTATCTGGTCATGGCTTCGGTGCTGGCAGGCGTGCATCACGGTCTGGTCAACAAGATCGAGCCTGGCGCTCCGGTGGAAGGCAACTCGTACGAACAGCACGAACAAAGCCTGCCGAACAACCTGCGCGACGCACTGCGCGAGCTGGACGACAACCCGGTCATGGCCAAGTACATCGATCCGAAATACATCGACATCTTTGTCGCCTGTAAAGAGAGCGAGCTGGAAGAGTTCGAACACTCGATCTCCGACCTTGAGTACAACTGGTACCTGCATACGGTCTGATTGAGGCTGGGCAACACATAACGCCGCAAAGCCTTGAGCTTTGCGGCGTTTTTGTTTGCGCCCGGAGCATCTCTCGCGCCGCATGCTCCAGCGTGGGCGTGCCATTCGTGACGCTCTGCGTCACAGATCTGCGCCGCGCCACATAATCAGGAGAGGACGCGGAGCGTCCAGAACGGCATACCCACGCGGAGCATGGGCACGATGGTGTTCTTGCGGGCGACTATCGTTCCGCACGCTCCAGCGTGGGCGTGCCATTCGTGACGTTCTGCGTCACAAATCTGCGCCGCGCCACATAATCAGGAGAGGACGCGGAGCGTCCAGAACGGCATACCCACGCGGAGCATGGGCACGATGGTGTTCTTGCGGACGACTATCGTTCCGCACGCTCCAGCGTGGGAACGCCTTGGGTGACGCTCCGCGTCACAGATCTGCGCCGCGCCACATAATCAGGAGAGGACGCGGAGCGTCCAGAACGGCATACCCACGCGGAGCATGGGCACGATGGTGTTCTTGCGGGCGACTATCGTTCCGCACGCTCCAGCGTGGGAGCGATAATCGTTTGGCGACGACAGAGATTCATCCAGTCAGAATCCCTTACAATGCCGCCAGCCCAATCAAGAGCCACGCCCATGACACGCGCCGCCACTCCCCGCAAACCGCAAGCACGCAGCCAGGCCAGGATCGATTCGATTCTCGACGCCGCGCGCACATTGCTTGCCGAACAAGGGGTGGCCAGCCTGTCGATCTACAGCGTGGCTGAACGCGCCGGCATTCCGCCTTCGTCGGTGTATCACTTCTTCGCCAGCGTTCCGGCGCTACTCGAAGCACTGACCGCCGACATCCACGCCGCCTTCCGCGCATCGCTGCAGGCGCCCATCGATCACGATCAGCTCACCACCTGGCGCGACCTGTCACGCATCGTCGAACTGCGCATGCTCGCCATCTACAACGCCGACGCCGCCGCCCGGCAGTTGATCCTCGCCCAGCACGGCCTGACCGAAATCAATCAGGCCGACCGCCAGCACGACATTGAACTGGGGCACTTGATGCTTGAGGTCTTTGATCGCCACTTCCAGCTGCCTGCGCTGCCGGATGACGTGGACGTATTTGCGCTGGCGATGGAACTGGGGGATCGGGTGTATGCGCGGTCGGTGCAGTTGCATGACGAGATCACACCGCGCATGGCTGAGGAAGGCATGCGGGTGTTTGATGCTTATTTGGGGTTGTATTTGCCGGTGTTTTTGGGGAAGAGGGCTGTTTGAACTTTACTTACGTATATCATCTACCTTACTTAAATGTGGAAAAATATTAGGGTCTTGATAAGTCCAAAGTCTTTTAATTTTACTTTTTAAATTTGAATAGGTGGCTCTATGAGCTCCGTCTACTCCAAGCAATTCAATATGTGCAAGTTTGGAGCGTAGGTAAACACCCTCCTTCAGGTAAGCCTCACCCGCTAAACGGTAGTATTCAGAGCTAGGAGAGCCAGAAACATGAGCAGACTTCGCAGCTTTGGATGCGACCCGATAATCATCATACAAAGCTTTTAGAGCTTCATCCTGTGTATAAAAAGGAACTGGAGCCGCTTTCTTCTCCGTCGGCGCGACTAAACGTGCGGTGCTCGCTGAACCATTCGACGATGCAGCTTTACTCGTTGACGCTATCGGCTTAGTTATTGAGAAATTCATTGCTTGCTCAGAAGCTGCTCCCGAACTGTTACCAAGTGAAGTCGCTGAGGAGTAAATACCATCGCGCGCGCCCCCCGCTTGAGATCCCAGTAAAGCTCGATTACGTGAGGATGTAACAGGAATAATGTAATCAGACAGTATATCCCGCCTGTGATAAGGGCTCGACCGCTTAAAAAAAGGCTTAAACATTGGAACATGCCCCGAAGTATCCACACACCCAACCGGATCCCCACCCACATACCCATACGCATTCAACCCACCCTCACCAAACGGGCTCAAACTGTCCGGGCTGTTAAAGCGCATCAACACCGGGTTATAAGCGCGATACCCATTTCCCAACAGATAATGCCCGGTCACCGGATCGCGTCGTTCGCCATTGAAACCCAGCAAACTGGCCAAGCCACTTTCTGCCGGATGATGACCGTAGGGGCTATAGGCAATAGGCTCAGTACCCGCTTTATCCACAAGCTGCAAAACAGAACGCTGCTGATCGGTTGCCAGCAGCGTGGTTTCCAGCACACCCTCAACACGCCGCTGCTGAGCCAATAACAGATCATCATGCTGAAAGACCGTACGCCGCAACGCGCCCTGTATTTCGGTCGCCAGGCGGTTCTTGTGATAGAAGCGCTGAAGGGCCGCCTGCCCTACCGGCGAACTGGATGCCAAGCGATCCAGTGGGTCGTAGCGATAACGGCATAACACTGCTTGATTTGAAGAGGCCATGGCCAGACGTTCCAAAAGGAATCGGTCTTTAGCATCCGGCAAAACCGCTACACCGCCTACCTCACAGAACTGCTAGGTAAACAGCAAAAAACCCCGGAGGGTCAGGACCGCCCGGGGTGTTTTTTGCCCATCGTTTACAGCTTGGCGATGGAGACTTCGGTCGACTTCACGAAGGCGATCACTTCGCTGCCTACGACCAGTTCCAGCTCTTTGACCGAGCGGGTGGTGATGACCGAGGTCACGACGCCCGATGCGGTCTGTACGTCGATTTCCGACAGCACGTCGCCGTGAACGATTTCCTTGATGGTGCCTTTGAACTGGTTACGAACGTTGATGGCTTTAATAGTCATGGCGTGTCTTCCTTTGGGATCAGGGTTAATTTGCCCAGCTCAGTTGCGTGGGCAGTGGCGAAAACGGTTCCGGGTCAGGTGGCGAGCCGGGGATGGCCAGCACGCGGTTAAGCACTTCTGCTTCCAGAGCGGCGAGGCGATGTGAGCCGCGAGCTCGCGGGCGTGGCAGATCGACCAGCAGATCGAGGCCGATCTGGCCTTCTTCGATCAGAATCACGCGGTCGGCAATGGCGACCGCTTCGCTGACATCGTGGGTGACCAGCAGCACCGTGAAGCCATACTGGCCCCACAGCTTTTCAATCAGTTGTTGCATTTCGATCCGGGTCAGGGCGTCCAGCGCGCCCAGTGGTTCGTCGAGCAACAGCAGCCGCGGCTTGTGAATCAGCGCGCGAGCCAGTGCAACACGCTGCTTCTGGCCACCGGACAATGCCGCCGGCCACTCGTTGGCACGTTCAGCCAACCCGACGGCCTCAAGCGCTTCGAGTGCCTGCGGTCGCCAGTTGCCACCGAGGCCCAGACCGACGTTGTCGATGACCTTCTTCCAGGGCAGCAAGCGCGCCTCCTGGAACATCAAGCGCGTGTCTTCGCGGGCATCGTCCAGCGGCGCAGAACCTGCGAGCAACTGGCCCTCGGTTGGCTTGTCGAGACCGGCAAGCAGGCGCAGCAGGGTGCTTTTACCGCAACCACTACGGCCGACAATGGCGACGAACTGACCGGCCGGAATGTGCAGGTCGATGTCCTTGAGCACTTCGCGGGTGCCAAACGCTTTTTTCAGGTTTTGCACCGCCAGCGGGATACCGCGCAGCAGGTGCGGGGGTTGTTGTTTCAGACTGGTCATGCGGCACCGCCTTTGCTCACTTGATAGGCCGGATGCCAGCGCAGGCAGACACGCTCAAGGCCGCGCGCCGCCAGATCGGCCAGCTTGCCGAGGACTGCGTACAACACTATGGCCAGCACCACGATGTCGGTCTGCAGAAATTCCCGCGCATTCATTGCCAGATATCCGATGCCGGAACTGGCCGAAATGGTTTCCGCCACGATCAACGTCAGCCACATGAAGCCCAGCGCAAAGCGTACGCCCACCAGAATCGAAGGCATGGCGCCCGGCAGGATCACATGCCGAAACAGGCTGAAGCCGGACAAGCCGTAGCTGCGGGACATTTCTACCAGCGCCGGATCGATGTTGCGGATGCCGTGGTAGGTGTTCAGGTAAATCGGGAACAGCGTGCCCAGTGCGACCAGAAATATCTTCGCGGTCTCGTCGATGCCGAACCACAGGATGACCAGCGGGATCAGCGCCAGGTGCGGCACGTTACGGATCATCTGCACCGAGCTGTCCAGCAAGCGTTCGCCCCATTTGCTCAGGCCGGTAATAAAGCCCAGTGCCAGACCTATGCCGCCGCCGATGGCAAAGCCGATTCCGGCGCGCCAGCCGCTGATCGCCAGGTGGGTCCAGATTTCGCCGCTGGCAACCAGCGTGGCACCCGCTTCAATGACTGCGCTGGGTGCGGGCAGAATGCGTGTGGATAACCAGCCGGCACTGACTGACAGCTGCCAGATGGCCAATAACAGGACTGGAAGTGCCCAGGGCGCCAGTCGATGAACGATGCGTTGCGAAGCACTGAGGCTCATGGAGTTGTCTCCTCAAGGGGCCTGTTTGTCACTGTGCTTGAGCAACAGCAGCAGGTGGCGTCCAGACCACGTCAGCAATGCTGAGCGGCTTGGGGATCAATTTGAGCTGGTAGAAGGTATCGGCAATTTTCTGCTGCGCGGCGACCACCGGCGGGGTGATGAACAGCGCGCCGTAGCCCTGGCGTTTCACCGAGGTCAACGTAATGTCGGCGGGCAGCCCCAGCAGCGGTGCGACCTGTTTGGTCACTTCGTCGGGGTGGGCCTTGGACCACTCGCCCACCGCGCGGACTTCTTCGATCACGGCCTGAATCACTTTTGGATTTTTCTGCGCGTAAGGCTTGGTCGCCAGATAGAACTGGTGGTTGTCGACAATGCCAGTGCCGTCTTTCAGCGTGCGGGCCTGCAATTGCTTTTCAGCAGCGGCCTGGTAAGGATCCCAGATGACCCAGGCGTCTACGCTGCCACGTTCGAAAGCGGCACGCGCATCGGCTGGCGGCAGGAACACGGTCTGAATATCGGTGTATTTGAGACCTGCATCTTCCAGAGCCTTAACCAACAGGTAATGAACGTTGGAGCCTTTATTGAGGACGACTTTCTTGCCTTTAAGGTCTTTTACCGAGGTAATCGGCGAGTCCTTGGGCACCAGAATGGCTTCGCTGGTTGGTGCAGGCGGCTCGTACGCGACGTACAGAAGATCTGCGCCTGCTGCTTGAGCGAAGACCGGTGGCGTTTCACCGGTCACACCAAAATCGATGGAGCCGACGTTCAGGCCTTCAAGCAACTGCGGGCCACCCGGGAACTCGGTCCACTGAACCTTGACGCCCTGCTCGGCCAAGCGCTTTTCCAGCGAGCCCTTGGCCTTGAGCAGCACCAGCGTGCCGTATTTCTGATAACCGATGCGCAGATCTTCCGCCTGGGCCTGAGTGACCGCACCAAGAGCGACCGCAGCAGCAAACAGGGCGACAAGGCTTCGACGCAAAATGACAGTGCGCATATGCGCTCCTTTACCGGGTGTTGGGTAGTGCCTGCTCGGCCAGTCGTAGACGAACAAGGCGGGAATAGGGACGACCTTAACAGCACATTTTTATATCTATAAATCTTATTTATTCATTTAGTTATTCCATAAATGAATATAAAGAAAAATACTATTTTTCGACTATCGTGCGACGCTCCGCGTCGCATGCCGTTCTGGACGCTCTGCGTCCGGCCTTGCCAGCGCTGCACTGAAGTGAACGGAGGTGTTCGGGCGCCATAAAAAAGGGCCGATAAATCGGCCCGAATAACCCCACGCCTGGTAGATCGAAAATCAGCGGTTTGGCTGTGGCGTCAGTCGCAGATAAGGCGTGACGGCCTTGTAGCCTTTGGGAAAGCGTTCTTTGATTTCGGCTTCGTCCTTGATCGACGGCACGATCACTACATCATCACCATCCACCCAGTTGGCAGGCGTGGCGACTTTATAGTTGTCGGTCAGTTGCAGGGAGTCGATGACCCGCAGAATCTCGTGGAAATTGCGCCCGGTGCTGGCCGGATAGGTGATGGTCAGACGCACTTTCTTGTTCGGGTCGATCACGAATAGCGAGCGCACGGTCAGCGTGTCGTTGGCATTGGGGTGAATCAAGTCATAAAGGTCGGAAACCTTGCGGTCGGCGTCGGCCAGAATCGGAAAATTGACCTGGGTATTCTGCGTGGTGTTGATGTCGTCGATCCACTTGATGTGCGAATCAACCGGGTCAACGGACAGCGCGATGGCTTTAACGCCGCGCTTGGCGAACTCATCTTTCAATTTGGCAGTGAAGCCCAGCTCTGTGGTGCAGACAGGCGTGAAGTCTGCCGGATGAGAAAACAACACACCCCAGCTGTTGCCGAGCCATTCATGGAAACGGATACGACCTTCGCTGGATTCCTGCTCGAAGTCAGGGGCGATGTCGCCAAGTCGCAGTGTCATGGTGTTGCTCCTTGTGATATTCGGGTGTATCTGGGTATAGCCTGACTGTGCGCCCTGTGAAAGGAAATTAAAAAGAATAAATAACGACAGATATATACCGATAAGGAATATCAGAAAGCAGACAAAAGAAACCCCGCACTCGGCGGGGTTTCGTCACGCTTCAGTACACTTACATGAAGTTGTAGGTGTAGTTGAAGAGAATACGGGTTTGATCGGTATCAGCAGTAGTGGCAACGTCACCGCGGAAGGTGCCGTGACGTACAGTGGTGCCGAAGCCTTTCAACACGCCGCTTTGAATCACGTAGTCAACGCGCATATCGCGTTCCCACTCGGAGTGAGTACCCAGATTGCGGTTTACGTCACGGATGTCATCACCGCTCAAGTAAGCAATCGCGGCTTTCAAACCTGGAACACCGACCTTGGCGAAGTCATACGAGTACTGACCGAATGTGGTGTTTTCACCAGCACGGTTGAAGCCGTTGATCATCGAATCGGTGAACAGGTAGAAGCTTGAACCGCCGTTGCCTTCAGGACGGCCGCGACCGTCCACTACGTTACCCTGGCCAAGGAAGACCATGCCGCCGCTGTCACCCACTTGCTGGTGACCAACCATGAACGAGTGACCGCCCAAAGCGTAGGTGAACATGGCAGACCAGGTCTGGTTGTCGACTTCACCGGCGTGTGAGGCGTAACCACCGTTGTTGTTGAAGCGATAGCCTGCGGCGGCCTCGCTGTTTTTACCGTCAGAGCTGCTGTTGAAATAACGCAGGTCAGTCTTGAAAGACTGGTTGTCGCTGATCGGGTAAACATGAACCAGGCCCAGGAAGTGCTGCTTGTAGAAGTCTTCCAGGTTGGCGTAGTAGTACTGCAAGGTCAGGTCTTTGGTAACTTTCCAGTCAGCACCCGCGAAACGGAACTGATCGGCGGTCTGAGTAGCACCGGCAACGGACAGGTCAGTCCAGTTGCTCGAAGCACGGCCTATGGACTTGTTCAGTTGACCGGCAGTGAAGGTAACATTGTCCAGATCCTTCGAAGTCAGGATGCCGCCCTCAAAAGCTTGAGGCAACAGACGACCATCGTTGGCGACCAGAATTGGCAGGTTAGGCGCCAGAGCGTTACCGACCTTCAATTCAGTTTTGGAGAAGCGCATCTTGGCGTTGGCGCCTACACGGGACCAGTCGCTGACCGAAGAACCATCAGTATCGGTCGGAACAACGGTGTTGGCCGTGTTGACAGTATGGTGCTGAATGCCGCCGCCCAGATGGAGACCCATCACGGCTTGTGCATCAAGACCAAACCCAACGGTGCCCTGGGTAAAGCCCGAGGTGTAGTCAAATTTCAAACCGGTCGCGGTTTCGCGCTGATCGGGTGCACGACGGCCTTCACGCAGGTCGTTGTTGAAATACAGAGTACGAGAACTGACGGACGCTTTGCTGTCTTCAAGGAAACCAGCTGCACCGGCCTGCTGAGCCAATGCCGCGACGGTTACGGCCAAGGCCAGGGTGGACTTCTTCATTGCTACGCTCCTCGTGAATCTAATTTTTTATGTCCTTGGTGCCGGGCTTTGCCCTGACCCAAGGATTTCGCGAAAGGTGACAGTCCCGACCTGGAGGTCAATGGATTCTGTACACCCCGACTTTTGACTAGACCGCGTATATCGATGGCCGCACGGGAGTGTGTTTTCTTCATGCTCAAAAATAACCATTTTGCAGTTATTAAGAGTATTCAGTTATATGTCACAACTCGTGTCAGCCAGGACGTCACGGACGTGTATCGACCTAATTGTGTAATTCCCAAAATTTATTTTGGGACCATTCGTCAGATCGTTTGGTTTTGTGCACCAGACTGCCCAAATTGAGACTGACCAGTCACAGGCCCCCACGGCACTGCGTTACTGGCAAGCCAGCAAAAGCCTTGTAAAACGGGCACTTCGAAGAGATTAAGCGGTTAATGTGACAGTTGTCACCACTTTGACGGCAGGCGTTGTGCCATCGCAAAATAATTTCGAAAATCCGCTCAAAACAGGCTTTTTGGGCACTTTTTACCACTCAAAACACGCATTCGACTGTAGTCCAGATGAACAAAAAAGCAATTTCAGTGTCGTGCGCCACTGGCTCGGGCCGATTGGCCGATGCGAAACCTGGCGATCGTGTGCATGCATGCAGCAGAACACCTCATAAGCTAATGCCTAAAAGTTATTTATTTTAGGATTCTTAGATCACTTAGTCTCCATCTCCAGCCTGTCCCCGGCCCGTCTGATTCGGAGCTTCATCATGAAACTGCATTTTTCCCTGCGCCTGCTGACAGCGCTGTCGTTGACTGGCGCAACCTTTCTCGCACAAGCAGCCGATTTTACGGTTGCCTACCAGACCACTGTCGATCCAGCCAAGGTGGCGCAGGCCGACAATGCCTACGAAAAAGCCACTGACTCGAAAATCGCCTGGCGCAAGTTCGACAACGGGGCCGACGTCATCACTGCCATCGCTTCGAGCGACGTACAGATCGGGTATCTCGGCTCAAGCCCTTTCACTGCGGCCGCTACGCGCAAACTGCCGGTCGAGACCTTCCTGATCGCCACTCAGATCGGCGCTGCCGAGGCACTGGTTGCGCGCAATGGCTCGGGAATCAATTCGCCTCAGGACCTGATCGGCAAGAAGATTGCCGTGCCGTTCGTTTCCACCGGCCACTACAGCCTGCTCGCGGCACTCAAGCACTGGAACATCGACCCGGCCAAGGTCACGATTCTGAACCTCGCGCCGCCAGCCATTGCCGCCGCGTGGAAACGCGGTGACATCGACGCGACCTACGTCTGGGACCCGGCGCTGGGTGTAGCCAAGGAAACCGGCAAGGTGCTGATCACTTCCGGCGAACTGGCCAAGGTTGGCGCGCCGACGTTCGACGCCTGGATCGTGCGCAAGGACTTCGCCAGCAAACACCCGGAAGTCGTCAAAGCGTTCGCCAAAGTGACGCTGGATGCCTACGCCCAGTATCGCCAGGACCCTGCGGCGTGGATCGCCAACCCGGCGAACGTCGACAAGTTGACCCGGCTTTCCGGCGCCAAGGCGTCTGACGTACCGGAACTGCTGCAAGGCAATGTCTATCCGCTGGCCACCGAGCAGAGCTCACTGCTGGGCACACCGACCATCGAAGCGGTAGCCAAAACTGCGGCGTTCCTTAAAGAACAAGGCAAGGTCGACGCGGTGCTGCCTGATTACTCGCCGTACGTCAGCAACGCATTCATCCCGCAATAAATCGCGAGGAAATCCCCATGGCTTTGTTGCAGCTGGAGGGCATCGGCGCTCACTACCCCGGTGCAGCAGCACCCGTGCTGGAGAACATCAACCTGAGTCTGGGGCCACAGCAATTGCTGGTGGCGCTCGGGCCGTCAGGCAGCGGCAAGACCTCGCTGCTGAATCTGATTGCCGGGTTCGTCACACCCAGCGGCGGGCGCATCACGCTGGACGGCAGCGCCGTCGAAGGGCCAGGTGCCGAGCGCGGCGTGGTGTTTCAGGATAATGCACTGTTGCCCTGGCAGGACGTGCTGGCCAATGTTGCATTTGGCCTGGAACTGGCCGGGGTCAGCCGCAGCGAACGCGAAGCAAAGGCGCGGGAAATGCTGGCGCTGGTGGACCTGATCGGCTTTGAACAGCGGCGTATCTGGGAGCTGTCCGGCGGGCAACGGCAACGCGTGGGTCTGGCCAGAGCGCTGGCAGCCGACCCACGCATTCTATTGATGGACGAGCCCTTCGGCGCACTGGACGCTTTCACCCGCGAACAGATGCAGGAATTGTTGCTGCAAGTCTGGCAACGCACCGCCAAACCGGTGTTTCTGATTACCCACGATATAGAAGAAGCGGTTTTTCTCGCTACTGACCTGATTCTGCTGGCGCCCGACCCCGGGCGTATTGCGCAGCACCTGCAACTGGACTTCGGCCGCCGCTACAGCGCTGGCGAGTCGGCTCGTGCGATCAAGTCTGACCCAGGCTTTATCGAAACCCGCGAACAGGTGCTGGCCAGCGTGTTTGCCCAACGTGCCGGAGAACAGCGCGCATGAGCAGCCATGAGCCGATCAGCAGCCATGAACTGACAGGCATCGCCAACCTTGCAGGTAAACCACCTGTCGCCCGCAGGCCGCGGGTCTATCCGGGCACCCGGGCCATCAGCGCTCTGACCCTCGTCACGCTGCTGGCCCTGTGGTGGGCGGTAACGGCCGGAGGCTGGATCGAGCCACTGTTCCTGCCGCCGCCAGCGGATGTACTGGGCAAAGGCTGGCTACTGATGACCAAGGGCTACATGGACTCCACGCTCTGGCAGCATCTGGGTGCCAGCTTGCAACGTATCGGCCTGGCCTTGGGCGCAGCGACTCTCACCGCGATTCCGGTCGGCATTGCCATCGGCCAGAACCGCATCGCTCGCGGGATTTTCGACCCGCTGATCGAGTTCTACCGTCCCATCCCGCCATTGGCCTACCTGCCGCTGATCGTGATCTGGTTCGGCATCGGCGAGTTTTCCAAGGTGCTGTTGATCTACCTGGCGATCTTCGCGCCGATTGCCATCGCCACAGCCGCCGGGGTGCGCACCGTGGACCCTGCCAGGGTGCGGGCTGCGCAATCGCTGGGGGCCACGCGCTGGCAACTGATTCGCCATGTCATCGTGCCCAGCGCGTTACCGGACATTCTTACCGGCATTCGCATCGGCCTGGGCGTGGGTTGGTCGACACTGGTCGCCGCAGAACTCATCGCCGCGACCAGCGGGCTTGGCTTCATGGTCCAGTCGGCTGCGCAGTTTCTGGTGACTGATGTGGTGGTACTGGGGATTCTGGTCATCGCCATCATCGCTTTTGCCATGGAACTGGGCCTGCGCGCGCTGCAACGCAAACTGGTGCCGTGGCATGGTCAGCATCATTAATGCATCAGTATGGGTGTTTGCATCGTGACGGTGCGCACATTGAGTGCATCTCCCGAGGCTGCGCAATCAAGCGAAAGGCACCGCTCAGAATTCGAGACGCTAAAGTGACAGGCGTGCAAAGCGTTTTTCAAAAATGTTGCCCAAGGAGCAGACCCGAGGAATAAATCCAGCCTATTCAATGACTTAAAGGTTTTAAAGACACTACAACCAAGCGGTATGTAATCCGATATGACTATGAAAATGCGTTCTTTCGGATTAATTCTCAAAACTGGCACGCACTCTGCAATAAGTCTTGTATCACCCGTTTTGGGGACCTTGGTACAGGCAGGCCGGGGATTCCCCTCTTTTATTCCTCCCGGAGACTGACCTCCAGTCTCCAGCGCCCGTCCACCTTCTCAGTGCGCCAGTCGCCATGAAGCGGACGGGCTGCCAGGAGCGTCAGCACCAAGCCCTTCTCCCCTTGCTCTACTTTCCAGCGTGCGACCTTGTTGTCGAACCTCAACTGGCCCGTCCACGGCCGCCCCGACGCATCGACGTTGAGCACTACAGCGCCATCGACCGTCGCCCCCTGATACTTGGGCTCTTCGTTGAACCACAGCACCAGCCCGGTGGGTAATTCCTCAATCTGCTCAAGCTCGACGGGGTCTGGCTGCTGCAAGCGACCGATAATCGTACCCACGGTGAAGCCGACAATCGCCATAGAGCCAAGAACGCGTGGCCAGAGCTTCGGTCTCGGGTCCTCTTCAGGGGTAGAATGCATCCCGTCCTTTTGTCCGGAGCCGTGCATGTTTCACGTCATCCTTTTTCAACCAGAAATTCCGCCGAATACCGGCAATGTCATCAGGCTGTGCGCCAACAGTGGCTGCACCCTGCATTTGATCGAGCCGTTGGGTTTCGAGCTGGACGACAAGCGCCTGCGCCGTGCCGGTCTCGATTACCACGAGTATGCCACGCTGCAGACGCACGCAGACCTGGCAAGCTGCCTGGAGAAGATCGGCAACCCTCGGTTGTTCGCCTTCACCACCAAAGGCTCGCGGCCTTTTCATGATGCGAGCTTTGCGCCAGGCGATGCGTTTCTGTTCGGCCCTGAAAGCCGTGGCCTGCCCGCCGACATTCTCGACTCGCTGAGCAGCGAACATCGCCTGCGCCTGCCCATGCGCGAAGGCTGCCGCAGCCTGAACCTGTCCAACACCGTGGCGGTGGCCGTCTATGAAGCGTGGCGCCAGCACGGGTTTGCCTGACCGCGAGCTGCCAGGCACAAAAAAGCGCCCCGAAAGGCGCTTTTTCATCGCTGTAATAGCCGTAATGCTTACTGCACAGTCGGCATTGGCGTTTCGCCAGCTTCCTGCATGCGTTGCAGCTCTTGCGCGTACAGGGCGTCGAAGTTCACCGGGGCCAGCATCAGCGCAGGGAACGAGCCACGTACGACCAGATTGTCGATGGCTTCGCGAGCGTACGGGAACAGGATGTTAGGGCAGAACGCGCCCAGTGTGTGGCTCATTGCGGCGTCGTCCAGACCCTTGATCAGGAAGATACCGGCCTGTTGCACTTCAACGATGAACGCAACTTCTTCGCCATTGTTGACGGTCACCGACAGGGTCAGCACGACTTCGTAGAAATCACCTTCCAGCGGCTTCTGACGAGTGTTCAGGTCCAGGCTGACGGTCGGCGTCCACTCCTGGCGGAAGATTGCCGGGCTTTTTGGCGCTTCAAACGACAGGTCGCGAACGTAGATACGCTGCAGGGAAAATTGCGGGCCGTTTTCTTCGTTGGCAACAGCGCCGTTGTTCGGTTGATCGGTCATCTCGGATCCTTGTCAGATAGGGCTGAAAGATTAAAGGGAATCAGGCCAGCAGGGCATCAAGCTTGCCGGCACGTTCCAGAGCAAACAGGTCATCGCAGCCGCCCACGTGGGTCGGGCCGATCCAGATCTGCGGTACAGAAGTACGACCGGCCTTCTTGGTCATTTCGGCGCGCAATTGCGGCTTGCCGTCGACCCGGATTTCTTCGAAGGCCACGCTCTTGCTCTGCAACAGCTGCTTGGCACGTATGCAATACGGGCAGTAGTCGCTGGAATAGACGATGACTTGAGCCATGTTCATTTCACCAGAGGAAGATTATCGCCGCGCCAGCTGGAAATACCGCCGGACAGCTTGGCCGCCTTGAAGCCGGTTTTGAGCAGCTCGCGGGCGGTAGAGCCCGCATGCTGCCCCATTGCATCGACTATGATCAACGTCTTGTCCTTGTATTTCTGCAGTTCGGCGGTGCGGGTCAGCACCTTGTCCTGCGGAAAATTCAGGGAGCCAACGATGTGGCCGGCGGTGAAGTCCTTTTTCGAGCGCACGTCGATGACCACGCCCTGATCGCTGTTGACCAGTGCGGTCAGCTCGCGAGTGCTCAGGCTGGCGCCGCCCTTGCTCAGTTCGTAAGCAATCAGCAGGCCCAGCAGAATGACGAAGGCACCGGTGATCAAATAGTGGGTAGTGGCGAATTCAAGCAGGTGAGCAACCATCAGTAGGTTCCAGGGCGTTAAAATGTCGGCCAGTATACACAGCAGCCAAGGTCGGCCAAAGTCCGTACGGCAGTGACGCCGTTGGAACTTGTCCCTAAAATGCCGTTCCCTTGTACTTTGTTACTCTCTTTATTCAACCAGCATCGAGTGGGTTCTATGACTGCCACGCCAAAACCTCTGGTCCTTATCATCCTCGATGGCTTCGGACACAGCGAAAGCCACGAAGGCAATGCCATCCTGGCGGCGAAAATGCCCGTCATGGATCGCCTCTACAAAACCATGCCCAACGGCCTGATTTCCGGTTCGGGCATGGACGTCGGTCTGCCGGACGGGCAGATGGGCAACTCCGAAGTCGGGCACATGAACCTCGGTGCCGGTCGCGTGGTGTATCAGGATTTCACCCGGGTGACCAAGGCGATTCGTGACGGCGAGTTCTTCGAGAATCCGACCATCTGCGCCGCGGTGGATAAAGCCGTGAGCGCCGGCAAGGCGGTGCACATCATGGGCTTGCTGTCCGATGGCGGCGTGCACAGCCATCAGGATCACCTGGTGGCCATGGCCGAGCTGGCGGTAAGACGTGGCGCCGATAAAATCTATCTGCATGCGTTTCTCGACGGTCGCGACACACCACCGCGCAGCGCGAAGAAATCCCTCGAACTGATGGACGAAACCTTTGCACGTCTGGGCAAGGGCCGCATCGCCACGATCATCGGCCGCTACTTCGCCATGGACCGCGATAACCGCTGGGACCGGGTATCGACGGCCTACAACCTGATCGTCGACAGCAGCGCCGAATTTCACGCAGCTACCGGCGTCGCCGGGCTTGAAGCCGCTTACGCGCGTGACGAGAACGACGAGTTCGTCAAGGCCACGCGCATTGGCGAGCCAGCCAACGTAGAAGACGGCGACGCCGTGGTGTTCATGAACTTCCGCGCCGACCGCGCCCGTGAACTGACCCGTGTTTTCGTCGAAGACGATTTCAAGGACTTTGAGCGCGCCCGCCAGCCCAAGGTCAATTACGTGATGCTGACCCAGTACGCGGCCAGCATCCCCGCGCCTTCGGCGTTCGCCGCCGGCAGCCTGAAAAACGTGCTGGGCGAATACCTGGCAGACAACGGCAAGACTCAACTGCGCATTGCCGAGACTGAAAAATACGCCCACGTCACTTTCTTCTTCTCGGGCGGTCGTGAAGAACCGTTTCCGGGCGAAGAGCGCATTCTGATCCCGTCGCCGAAAGTCGCGACCTACGACCTGCAGCCGGAAATGAGCGCGCCGGAAGTGACCGACAAGATCGTCGACGCCATCGAGCATCAGCGTTACGACGTCATCATCGTCAACTACGCCAACGGCGACATGGTTGGCCATAGCGGCATCATGGAAGCGGCGATCAAGGCCGTGGAATACCTCGACGTGTGTGTCGGACGGATTACCGATGCGCTGGAGAAAGTCGGCGGTGAAGCACTGATCACCGCCGACCACGGCAACGTCGAGCAGATGACCGATGACGCCACAGGCCAGGCGCACACCGCGCACACGTCCGAGCCTGTACCTTTTGTGTACGTCGGCAAACGTCAGTTGAAGGTCCGCGAAGGCGGCGTTCTGGCCGACGTGGCGCCAACCATGCTGCAACTGCTGGGCATGGAAAAACCGCAAGAGATGACCGGCCACTCGATCCTTGTGGAAGAGTAACCGTTAAAAACCGGCCTATAGCCATCAGGCAAGGCCGGTTTTTTATGCTTCAAGCCCTAAAGCAGTGGCTGCGGGGCGTTTTTTTTGCAACGCATGGCGGGCATACTAGGCCTGACATTTTTTCTCACAATTGCCCGGTATCGCCCACCCACATGCTTCGCGCCTTGATCGCCCTTGCTCTGATCTGCCTGCTCAATCCGGCGTTTGCCGAAGACGAGCGTGTGCAAACCCAAAAACAGATAGATGCTGCGCGTCAGGATGTGACGGAGCTGCAAAAGGTCCTGAGCAAGCTTCAGGAAGAACGCACAGGCGTCCAGAAAGACCTGCGCACCACTGAAACCGAAATGGGCAAGTTGGAAAAGCAGGTCGAGGTCCTGCAAAAGGAACTAAAAAAGACGGAAGCCGAGCTGCAAAAGCTCGACAGTGAGAAGAAAAAACTCAACAGCGCTCGCGTCGAACAACAGCGCCTGATTGCCATCCAGGCCCGTGCCGCCTATCAAAGCGGCCGCCAGGAATACCTCAAGCTGTTGCTCAACCAGCAGCACCCCGAGAAGTTCGCCCGCACCCTCACCTATTACGACTACCTGAGCCAGGCGCGCCTGGAGCAGCTACGCAACTTCAATGAAACCCTGCGCCAGCTGGCCAACGTCGGAAAAGAAATCGACCTGCAACAAGCACAGCTACTGGTGCAGAAGAGCAACCTGGACAGCCAGAGCGAAGAACTGGCCAAAGTCCGCCAGGAGCGTCAACAGGCACTGGCCAAACTGAATCAGGACTACAAAGCTCGCGATCAGAAACTGCAGGCCCGTCAGCAGGATCAGGCTGATCTGGCCAAAGTCCTCAAGACCATCGAAGAAACCCTGGCGCGTCAGGCACGTGAAGCCGAAGAGGCTCGCCAGAAGGCGCTGGTTGCTGCGCGCGAGGCCGAAGAGAAACGTCAGCGCGAAGCTGAGGCCATCGCCCGCAACAACAGCACCAGCCGCAGTAAAAGCGCTGATGAACCCGCACCGCATCGCCCGGTCAAAGCCCCCGGCGCAGTCGTTTCCAGTGCCGGTGTGTCCTACGGCGGACCTTTTGCAGAGGCCAGGGGAAAACTTCCATGGCCAATCGATGGTCGACTGCTTGCGCGTTTCGGTGAAGCACGCGGTGATGACGAGCGGACCAAGTGGGACGGCGTCATGATCAGTGCCACAGCCGGCAGTCAGGTCCATGCCGTACATGGCGGACGAGTGGTGTTTGCCGACTGGTTGCGCGGTGCCGGGCTTCTGGTCATTCTGGACCACGGCAATGGCTATTTGACCCTATACGGGCATAACCAGAGCCTGCTCAAGTCGGCAGGTGACATTGTAAAAGCCGGTGAAGCGATTTCCACGGTCGGCAATAGTGGTGGTCAGGACACGGCAGCGTTGTACTTTGCTATTCGTCAGCAGGGTCGCCCCAGCGATCCGGCCCAATGGTGCCGCACTCAAGGATAAGCCGGCGCCAATATCTGTAGGAGTTCGTTAGACATGCTGCATTTGTCCCGCCTCACCTCGCTGGCCCTGGCAATTGCCATCGTTATCGGCGCGCCCCTGGCGCAAGCTGCCGAAAAAACCGCGCCAGCCACGCCTGCAGCAGTCGCACCCGCCAAACCCAATGCCAACGCCAAGCCGCCGCTGCCGCTTGACGAGTTGCGGACCTTTGCCGAGGTCATGGATCGGGTCAAGGCTGCCTACGTCGAGCCGGTGGACGACAAAACGCTGCTGGAAAACGCTATCAAGGGCATGCTCAGCAACCTTGATCCGCACTCGGCCTACCTCGGCCCGGAAGATTTCCAGGAGTTGCAGGAAAGCACCAGCGGCGAATTCGGTGGTCTGGGCATCGAAGTAGGCGTCGAAGACGGCCTGGTCAAGGTGGTTTCGCCCATCGACGATACCCCCGCCTCCAAGGCTGGCATTGAGGCAGGCGACCTGATCGTGAAGATCAATGGCACGCCGACCCAGGGCCAGAACATGCAGGAAGCAGTCGACAAGATGCGCGGCAAGATCGGCGAAAAAATAACGCTGACATTGGTGCGCGATGGCGGCACGCCGTTTGACGTAACGCTGGCGCGGGCGACCATTCAGGTCAAGAGCGTCAAGGCGCAGATGCTGGAAAACGGCTACGGCTACATCCGCATCACCCAGTTCCAGGTCAAGACCGGCGACGAGGTCGGCAAGGCGCTGGCCAAGTTCCGCAAGGACAACGGCAAGAAGATGAGCGGCCTGATTCTCGACCTGCGCAACAACCCTGGCGGCGTGCTGCAATCGGCAGTGCAGGTGGCGGACCACTTCCTCACCAAAGGCCTGATCGTCTACACCAAAGGCCGCATCGCCAATTCCGAACTGCGCTTCTCGGCCGACCCGGCAGACGCCAGCGAAGGCGTGCCACTGGTGGTGCTGATCAACGGCGGCAGCGCCTCGGCATCTGAAATTGTCGCCGGCGCCCTGCAAGACCAGAAACGCGGCATCCTGATGGGTACCGATACCTTCGGCAAAGGCTCGGTGCAAACCGTTCTGCCGCTGAACAACGATCGCGCACTGAAGATCACTACGGCGCTGTATTACACGCCGAACGGTCGCTCTATTCAGGCGCAGGGTATCAACCCGGACATCGTGGTACGTCGGGCCAAGGTCACCAGCGAAGCGGACGGCGAGAACTACAAGGAAGCCGACCTGATGGGTCACCTGGGCAACGGCAATGGCGGCGCCGACAAACCGACCGTCAAAGGCAGCGCAGCGGCCAAGGCGCGTCCGCAGGATGACGACTTCCAGCTCAGTCAGGCGCTTAGCCTGCTGAAGGGGCTGAGTATCACCCGCGGTAACTGACGGGTGCGCTTTCTCGGCTCGCTTCTGTTGGCACTCTCGATCACTGGCGCTGCGCATGCAGCGCCAGTCGATCATGCTGAAAAAACCTCGAAAGCCTACTTCACCCTGATCATCGACGATCTGGGCCAGAACCCGGTGCGCGACAGCCGTACTCTGGCGCTCCCAGGCCCGGTCACGCTGGCGATCATGCCCGACACCCCGCACGCCACCGAGTTTGCCCGCGAGGCCCATCGCGCCGGTAAAACGGTGATTCTGCACATGCCGATGGACCCCGCGACCGGCCCTTACGCCTGGCACCCCGAGCTGCCTCTGCCGGAACTGGAAAGTCGTCTGAATGCAGCGCTGTTGAAAGTGCCGTATGCCGCCGGTATCAATAACCACATGGGCAGCCGCATGACCGCCGAGCCGGTAGCCATGACCTGGCTAATGGCCGAACTGCAGCGACGTCATCTGTTTTTCGTCGACAGCCGCACCAGCGCAAAAACCGTGGCCGCCGCCGAGGCGCAGCGCATCGGTCTGGCCAGCGTTTCGCGCGATGTGTTCCTGGACGACGAACGCACGGCCGAAGCCATCACCCGCCAATTGCAGACTGCAATCAAACTGGCCCAAAAGCACGGTTCAGCGGTGGTTATCGGTCACCCCTACCCGGTCACGCTGGACGTGCTGGAGCGCGAGCTGCCCAAGCTCAAGGCTCAGGGCGTCGAATGGATCGACCTGCGCAGCATGATCAGCGAACGCGGCAATCAGGCGAGTGCGGCGCATGGCAAGAATGGACTTTACCGCTGATCCCGTTAACAACGAAACGTGCCTATCAGTTCTGCTAGTAACCTTCTGCCAAGAGCCGACTCATACTGCGCTGAACTGGTTTGGACATGGCCGTAACAGCGCGGTAGGCAGCATCCTGTTGCACCCGTCACCCACCCTTGCTGTACCAGACGATTGTAGGCGCGAGCGCACGGTGTCTCACCCGCGATGCTTACCCTTCCCGACTTTTTTTCCTGGATACAACGTATTCGGGCAGCAAGAGGTAATGATTCGATGGACGACTTTACGACAGTCAATGCAGGAGCAAAGGGTGCGCAAGAATTTATCTGCGGCACCGACACTTCATACTCTGAAGAACAATCAACGCGTATAATTTCAATTGCCGCAACCAGCATAGCGGCCATTTCAGATGATCGGGTCGAGGTTATCGTCGGCGTCAGAGGAGCAGCGCCTGGGGCGATAGTTGAGGCGTTCAGAGCGGACGGCATATGGGCCTCTATCGGCTCGGTGGTCGGGCCTCAGCTGTCCAACCCGGATGTACCTTCAAGCTATCTTATGGACGCTGAGCGCATTAGTCTACGCATAGCCGGCTTTCCAGGCACTCAGGTTACGTTTTACGTCCATCCGATACTGACCCGCTTGTCATCACACGAAAACAACGATGGCAGTATCTCGGTGACCGGATCTACTACGATGCGGTCAGGGTTGGTGGAAGCGTTGTCCGGCAATGCCTGGAAAGGCATCGGTATCGTCACCGAAGGCGTCTTCTCCAACACGGCAGTTCCGTCTACCTATCTGTATAACGCTAATACAATGCGGGTTCGCGTGCGTTACAACGTTGGAGTTGTAGCCTCCGGCGCGCTTGATTCAACGCTTGAGTTCCCTCATCCACGGTCGGTGCTTATTCAACCGCTGCAATCTGCCGCTGCAGAGCAGGCGGCGATGTCTTGGCGATTAAGGTGGGCCGATTATCAGCCAACAGGATATTTTGCGCCGGCGGGAACAGACGTTGAGCTATGGATATCGGGCAATACTGAAAACCTGACCGTGCTGGTCGGCACACAAGGCATGGCGGACCGAAACAACCCGTTCAGGCAATCCGAAAACATGCGGGAGACACCTCTATTCAAAGGAAAGAACATTATCCGAGATCCCTTGGGAGGTGCGATTCACATCCGTAAATTAATCGGAAACACGACCGGCGCAGCTCGGATTGTGTTTATGCGTGGGGCGATACCGATGCCCTACTATGTCAGTGGTGCCACTGCCCAACTACAATGGCTATTAATGCTGCTGCTGACAGAAGCGCCCGAAGTGGAGTTGGTGGGTGCACGCATAGTCGTTGCGGCGCTTAAAGAGACGGCGCTCAAGTTCTCGAGTATCGGCGCTCAAGCGGTGATGCGCTCTCATGAAGAAGTGATGCGACTGGAAGCAGAGGTCAGCGGGCTGGATGGCTCTGCGCCTATTCATACCAGGCCTGCTTTGTTGATCTATGCAGTGGAAGGTTCAGGCACTGCAAACCCCCATGCAACCACAGGTTGCATCGTCCTGCCCCACACGGACTATATCAGCCAGTATAACGAGGCCCTACTTGGGGGGCTGGCAGCCGAGCGATGGGTTACATTGCACGAATATGGCCATCATTATCAGACCTCTTACAACTCGTACGGTCCTTTTGGCGAAGTCACCGTCAATTTATATGCCCTTGCAGTCAGTCTGCACTACATAAACGAATACACATACGTCTTCCCTGATCGCTGGTCTGGCACTGTGAATTGGCTGGCATTACCACGCACTGCGAAAACCTACGGGGCGCCCGAATCTGACCCGCTGGCAATGCTTGAACAACTGCGCAAGGGGCTGGGTGAGGGTTTTATGCCCGCATGGCACCGTTACATCAGAGAAAACCCAGGCGAGGCGCCAGGCCTAAAATACTTTGTGCTGTCGGCGTGCATTGCGGCTAAACGTAACCTCACTGAGTTTTTCGCTGATTGGGGCTTGCTCAAAGTCACAGACACCGAAGTGTGGATCGCTGTAAGCGCACTTGGCTTTCCCTACCCGTCACAGCGACTGACCGCGATCAGGCCTTATAGGGATTAAGCAGCGTTCGGTTGCGGCTGGTTGTAGACCGACACTTGTCACACAGCGCGAACCAACGGATACACTCCCCAGGTTCGCGTCAGCACTTTCTAAAAGCGGAGTAGGCCAAATCTGTTTTCCATGTCCACCGCCGTTTCAGCCTTGATAACCCTGTCGATTCCGGCTTAAAGGAAGGTGTCTCCATGACGGAGGCCAAGACACTGCTATCAAGGATGATTATGAAATTACCCACGATTACAGGTGCGTGCTGTATCGCCGCACTGCTGCCCTTTTCCATTCATGCTGCCGCCACAGACCTGGGCGAAGGACTGCTTTCCCTTGCCCCCTCCAAAGTCCTGCTCAATGCCGATAGCTCACGCGACCACTGGAACGGAATCGGTCGTATCAAGAGCAAGGGCGGGTCGAGCTGCACTGCTACGCTGATCGACACCCGAAGCCCGGACAGCACGCCTGACGCCCCGGCCTATGTAGTCACCAGTGGCCACTGCATCAGCCGACAGAACGGCGTGATCATCACCGACCGTGAGGTCGAAGGCAGTATCCAGTTCAACTTCTTCACTGACAGCACGGCGCGCAGCTATCCGCTGAAACGCATCAACTGGAGCAGCATGCAGGGCGTGGACCTCGCCGTTGTCGAGTTGCAGCCAACGCTCAAGTCGCTGATCGACGACGGCATTCAGCCGCTTGCACTGGCCAGCGAAATGCCGGAGCAGGACCGCGAAATTCTATGGGTGGGTGCCCCGCTCAACAAGGATACCGGGCATCTGCGCATGGCAGCGTGTGTGCATCAGCCGTCGGAGGTGATCATGGAGCAGCCTTGGGTCTGGCGTCAAACGGTGCGCAATCAATGCCGGGATGTCGATACCGGGGCCTCCGGCAGCCCGCTTCTGACCCGCGACAACAACGAGGTTTATGCGGTCCTGAACCTCACCAACCAAGCCTCGTCGGATAACGCAACTGAAAACTTCAGTGACGAAATACCCGGCTTTCCACCCATGGTCGCCGACAGTAACTATGGCAACCCGGTCACGCTGCTGAACAAATGCTTTGTCGACGGCACGTTGAGTACGGATCCGGCAATCTGTGACCTGTTTCCAACGTTCTCGGTCGACTTTGAAACGCTGGGCAGGCAGCCGGCGCAGCTTGCAAGGGTGCAACTGGATGCCGAAGGCAGGAATGTCTATCCGTCCTGGGACCTGCGATTTCTGATCGATACGCCGCTGTACCGTTACAAGAAGGTCGACTCGGCCATGCAGTGCGAAGACCCGGTGGGTTACAGCCACACCATCAGCTCACAGGATGCGGCCATTGATGATCCTGTGGATCGGCAGATCGGAATCAACTGGCTGTGCATGATCGGCGTGTCTTCGGCAGAGCACCTTCCCACTGTCGGTCTGATGCGCAATGCACTGACGCTTGCCATCGAGCTGCAACCGGCGGGACCTACACCTGAGCCGCAGGTGAAGATCGGCAAAAACCGCTTTGGCGCATCATCGGTCAGTTGGTCCTATGAGCATCGCTTGATCGACCACTACACGGTCAAGATGGGTCCACCGGATACTACTGACTGTTCGGAGCCTGAAGGTTTCAAAACCCAGCTCCGCGACCTGACACTGCGCGCAAAGTCGCTGCCGCAGAAGATCTGCACCTACGCCCACGATATCAATGGGCAGCATTCTGCCTTACGCGAAGACATCGTTCCCGCAGCCGGTTGAGCGGTTACTGATAGCGCGCCTTGACGGCGTCCACCCAGCCTTCGGTGCGCATCTGGTCAAGCGCCGCTTGCAAGCGGTTGACGATCTCGTCGGGCGTGCTTTTGTTGACGGCCAGGTACAACTCGGCGCTGTTGAAGCGCAGCGCTGTCTTGAACCCGCTGACACCTTCAAGCTTCGCCAGATAACGACCTACAGGATCGCCCACCGCCCACAGGTCGATCTGACCATTGGCCAGTTTTTTAACGTTGTCCCGGTCACGCAGCATCAGGATCGGATTGAGCCCCATGGCGTTCAGGCGCTCGCCGATAGCATCGCCCTTATAGGCACCGATCCGGTAATCCTTTGCCTGCTCCAGCGACGCTAACGTGATGGGGCTGTCACCGCGGGCGAGCATGATCCAGTCATAGGAACCTAACGGGCCGATCCACTTGAACAGCTTCTCCCGCTCGGGCAGGCGGGTGGTGGAGAACACGCCGTAGCCAGGCTTGTCGAGGGCAAGCTTGTAAACGCGATCCCACGGAAAACGCAGGGTCATGCTGTAGCCGATGTTCGCGCGCTTGAACATCTCGCGCACCACTTCAGCGGCAATGCCGTCGATGTTGTTTTCCTGAGCGAAGTTCTTGCCATCGACCGCCATGTTGAACGGCGGGAAATTCTCGGTCAGCAAGACCATGGAATAAGGAGGTGACTCGCTGGCCTGGGTGCTTTCGCTCAACAGGATGCCGACCCCGATCAGGGCAAGGAAAAAACGTTTGAACATGTTCCGGCACTCGATCGTGAACGACGCATGCAGAGTGCCGTGAACCCGGTGCACTGTCTAGCCCGGTACTTTGCGATGTCGCTTACAGACAATAAACCGGGGCGAAGGGCCTGAAACGAAAACGAGCATCGATCGTTTCAAGCTTATGGGCTCAAACAAGCGACGCTCGCTTTTTTGCAGGACGATTTAACGCACCACAATCCCGCGACTGGCCATGTACGCCTTGGCCTCAGGAACGGTGTATTCGCCGAAGTGGAAAATACTCGCCGCCAGCACTGCACTGGCATGGCCTTCGATCACGCCCGCAGCCAGATGCTCAAGGTTTCCGACACCGCCCGAGGCGATGACCGGGATGCCCAGCGCATCGCTGATGGCGCGGGTGACGCCCAGGTCGAAGCCGTTTTTCATACCGTCCTGATCCATGCTGGTCAGCAGGATTTCGCCAGCGCCCAGATCTTCCATCTTCTTCGCCCAGAGCACCGCATCCAGCCCGGTAGGCTTGCGCCCGCCGTGGGTGAAGATTTCCCAGCGCGGGGCTTCGCCAGGGCCGGAAACCCTCTTGGCGTCGATAGCAACCACGATGCACTGCGAGCCGAAACGGGCGGCGGCTTCACCGACAAATTCCGGGTTGAAGACTGCGGCGGTGTTGATCGAGACCTTGTCAGCACCTGCGTTGAGCAGGTTGCGGATGTCCTGCACGGTGCGCACGCCGCCGCCCACGGTCAGTGGAATGAACACCTGGCTGGCCATGCGCTCGACGGTATGCAGCGTGGTGTCACGGCCATCGACGCTGGCGGTGATGTCGAGAAAGGTGATTTCGTCGGCACCCTGCTCATCGTAACGACGCGCGATTTCCACCGGGTCGCCAGCATCACGGATGTTCTCGAACTTGACGCCCTTGACCACTCGACCGTTGTCGACGTCCAGGCAAGGAATGATGCGTTTGGCTAGGGCCACAGAGTCAGTCTCCAGCTATTCAGCGTTGTTCGCGGTCGCAGAGCGCCTGGGCTTCAGCCACATCCAGCGTGCCTTCGTAGATCGCACGACCGGTGATTGCGCCGATGATGCCCGGAGCCTTCGCATTCAACAGCGCCTGAATGTCGCCCAGATTGTGAATACCGCCCGAAGCGATCACCGGGATCCGCGTGGCGGCCGCCAATGCTGCGGTGAACGGGATATTGCAGCCCTGCATCATGCCGTCTTTGGCGATGTCGGTGTACACGATGGCCGACACGCCGTCGGCTTCAAAGCGCTTGGCCAGATCAATGACCTGCACAGTGCTGACTTCAGCCCAGCCGTCGGTGGCGACAAAACCGTCCTTGGCGTCCAGACCCACGATCACCTTGCCGGGGAACGCGCGGCAGGCTTGCGCCACGAACTCGGGATCTTTGACGGCCTTGGTACCGATGATGACGTAGCTCACACCGGCCTTGATGTAGTGCTCAATGGTTTCCAGCGAGCGGATGCCGCCACCAATCTGGATCGGCAGGTTCGGGTAGCGTTTGGCGATGGCGGTAACCACATCACCGTTGACCGGCTGACCTTCGAACGCGCCGTTCAGGTCGACCAGATGCAGACGGCGGCAGCCACCGTCGACCCACTTGGCAGCCATGGCCACCGGGTCGTCGGAGAACACCGTGGAATCTTCCATCCGGCCCTGACGCAGACGTACGCAGGCGCCGTCCTTGAGGTCGATAGCGGGGATAATCAGCATGCTTATTCCTTCGTCAAAAGAGCGGCAAGCTGCAAGCGATTAGCTGCAAGTATGCGTACTCACCAATTCTTGCAGCTTGAAGCTCAACGCTTGAAGCTGCTTTATCTAATTCTTTTCGAGTGACCAGAGATCACTTTCGATGCTCTCGAAGCGCTCTTTGAGGTGCTGCTGAACATCGAAAATAGCGCGATTGTAGTAATGCGGTGCGATCTCGCGAGTGAACAGTTCAAGCACCTCTGCCACCTCAAACGAACCCAGGTCCAGCTCGAAACGGTCGGCGAACAGACGCTTGAGCTTGTCGATCGCCTGCTGCTCATGCTCGGGCGAGAGGGTCAGAATGGGCGGCTTGCCCTTGGCTTTGCTCATGCGCTTACCAGCGACCATCCCAGGCGGCGAAGTTCTGCAGCAATTGCAGGCCGTGGGTGTGGCTCTTCTCCGGGTGGAACTGCACGGCGAAACGCGAACCGTCGGCCAGTGCTGCGGCAAAATCGAGGCCGTAATGACCACGCCCGACCACCTGACGCTGGTTGGCGGCATCGATGTAGAAGCTGTGCACGAAGTAGAAGCGCGCCAGGTCCGGAATATCGTGCCACAGCGGGTGATCGACCGCCTGCGTTACCTGATTCCAGCCCATGTGCGGCACTTTCAGGTGCTCGCCTTCTTCATGCAGGTTCTTGCCGAAGAACTTCACCTGGCCGGGGAACAAACCAATGCAGTCCACGCCGCCGCTCTCTTCACTTCTGTCGAGCAACGCCTGCATGCCGACGCAGATGCCCAGAAACGGGCGATCCTGGCTCACTTCCCTGACCAGCGAATCAAAACCCAGACGACGGATCTCGGCCATACAGTCGCGAATCGCGCCCACACCCGGAAACACCACACGGTCGGCTTCGCGAATCACCTTGGCGTCACTGGTAATCAGCACACGGCCTGCGCCCACATGTTCCAGCGCCTTGGCGACCGAGTGCAGGTTGCCCATGCCGTAATCGATGACCGCAACCGTCTGCATCAGAGCACACCCTTGGTGGATGGCATTTGCCCGGCCATGCGCTCATCCAGCTCGACCGCCATGCGCAGTGCACGACCGAAAGCCTTGAACACGGTTTCGATCTGGTGGTGAGTGTTGGTGCCACGCAGGTTGTCGATGTGCAGCGTCACGTTCGCGTGGTTGACGAAGCCCTGAAAGAACTCCTGAAACAGGTCCACATCAAAGCCGCCAACCGTGGCGCGGGTATACGGCACATGCATTTGCAGGCCCGGACGACCCGAAAAATCGATCACCACACGCGACAGCGCTTCGTCGAGCGGCACATAGGCGTGGCCGTAACGACGAATGCCCTTCTTGTCGCCGATGGCCTGGCTGAACGCCTGGCCGACGGTGATCCCGACGTCTTCTACCGTATGGTGGTCGTCGATTGCCAGGTCGCCCTTGCATTCGATGTCCAGGTCGATCAGCCCGTGCCGGGCGATCTGGTCGAGCATGTGCTCAAGGAAAGGCACACCGATATCGAATCGGGCCTTTCCGGTGCCATCCAGGTTGATCGAGGCTTTGATCTGGGTTTCCAGAGTATTGCGCTCGACGTACGCCTTACGTTCGGCCATCACCAGCTCCGCAAAATCATTGGGCGAAAAAAGGCGAGCATTATAGGCTCAGAAGCGCTCGCCATGAAGCAAACAGACGACCAGCAGGGCATTTAGTGGGCAAAGAGGCTCGCAATCGCGTCACACACCTTGTCGATATTTCTTTCATTCAAGCCCGCCATGCACACCCGGCCACTGCGCAGCATGTAAATACCGTGAACATCTTTCAGCTCGTCAACCTGCTGCGGCGTCAATCCGGTGTAGCTGAACATGCCGCTCTGCCTGAGGATAAAGCTGAAATCGCGCCCGGCAACTTTCTGCGCCAGCACCGAAACCAGACGGCTGCGCATGTCGATGATGCGCAGGCGCATGGTTTCGACCTCGCTCAGCCACTGATCACGCAGTTGCGGTGTGTTGAGCACTCTGGACACCAGAAACGCGCCATGCGCAGGCGGACTGGAATAGTTGCGGCGTACTGTGGCCTTGAGCTGGCCGAATACATTGGCGGCCGATGCGGTGTCTTCGCAGACCACCGATAGCCCGCCGACCCGCTCGCCATACAGCGAGAAGATTTTCGAGAACGAGTTGCTGACCAGCGTGGTGATGCCCGCGTCGGCCATCGCGCGGATAGCGTAGGCGTCTTCGTCGATGCCTTTGCCGAAGCCCTGATAGGCGATATCCAGAAACGCGATGAGCTGGCGATCCTTGATCACTTCGATCAACCGGTCCCACTGCTCGACGGACAAATCCGCGCCAGTCGGGTTGTGGCAGCACGGGTGCAGCAAAAGGATGCTTTGCGCCGGCAGACCCTGCACGGTGTCGAGCATAGCCTCGAACCTGACGCCGCCAGTCTGGGCATCGAAGTAGGGGTAAGTATTGACCTTGAAGCCCGCACCGCCGAACAGCGCAAGGTGGTTTTCCCAGGTCGGATCACTGACCCACACCTGAGAATCGGGGAATGCATATTTGAGGAAGTCGGCCCCCACTTTAAGCGCGCCCGAGCCGCCCACGGTTTGGATAGTCGCCACGCGACCGGCCTGCACCAGCGGATGGTCGGCGCCGAACAACAGGGTTTGCACCGCCTGCCGGTAAGCCGCCAGGCCTTCCATCGGCAAATAGACAGAAGCCGCCTGCTCGCCTTCGGCCAATTGTTGTTGCGCAGTTGCCACGCATGCCAACTGCGGGATACGTCCCTGCGCGTCGTAATACAGACCGATGCTCAGATTGACCTTGTCTGCGCGTGGATCCTTGCCAAAGGCTTCCATCAGCGAAAGGATCGGATCACCGGCGTACGACTCCACGTGGGCTAGCATGCAAACAACTCCTTCAGGCAATAAACACAGGGGTTGCTAATGTAGCAGCGTCTGCGGGGGAACGGGCAGTGCATCGAGTACATCGGGTCAACTGAATATCGCTATCGCGACGAACACAGTGGTCATCGTTCCCATGCGGAGCACTGGCACGATAGTCAAAAGTGCAGCGCACCAAAAACCCAGGCAAAAAAAAGCGCCGGCACCGAGGTGCAAGCGCTTTTGGTTACCTGCAGGCTTTTAGTGAAACAGCACTGCGGTCTTTTGCAGGGTAATCCAGACGCCCCATGCCAGCGGGATGCCGACCGCCAGCCAGGCAGCGATCACCAGCGGCTTGCTGGAGGAGGATGCTTTCCACTCCAGCGAAGTAGCGGCGCTAGCGCCCTTGTCGCGACCAATGGCCTGTTCAGCAGCCAGTTCGGCGTCGGTCATGAAGTACTTGTCGGCAACCGGACGAATCAGCAGGTTGCAGATAAAGCCCAGCACCAGCAGACCCGCGAGGATGTACAAGGTGATGTTGTAGGCATCGGCACGCGCAACACCGTGGCTGAGTTGATACTCGCGCAGGTAGTTGACCAATACCGGACCCAGCACACCTGCCGCAGCCCATGCAGTCAGCAGACGACCGTGGATCGCACCCACCATCTGCGTACCGAACAAGTCAGCCAGATAGGCCGGAACCGTCGCGAAACCGCCACCGTACATCGACAGCACCACACAGAAAGCCGCTACGAACAGCGCAATGCTGCCCATATGACCCAGTGTCGGAACCGAAGCGTAAAGCAGGAAGCCCAGCGCGAAGAACACAAAGTAAGTCGCTTTACGGCCAATGTAGTCCGAGCACGACGCCCAGAAGAAACGACCGCCAATGTTGAACAGGCTCAACAGACCGGTGAAGCCGGCTGCAATGGCAGCAATGGCCTTCAGTTGATCAGCATTGAGTTCGCTGAATGTCAGATCGTTGCCCAGCAGTTTGCCGGCGAACACTTCCTGCAACAGTGGCGAAGCCATGCCCAGGATACCGATACCGGCCGACACGTTAAGGCACAGCACCAGCCAGACCAGACGGAATTGCGGTGTTTTCCAGGCCACGCTGACGTGCACGTGACGGTTGGTGATCATCGAGTTCTTGGCCTTGGCAGCCGGAGCAGTCCAGCCCTCAGGTTTCCAGCCAGTTGGCGGAACACGATAGCCCAGCGCGCCGCCGATCATGAAGATGAAGTAAATCACCGCCATCACCACGAAGCTCTGCCAGACGCCCACGCCCTCAGCCGAAGCGAAGTGGCCCATCAACGCAGTGGCCAGGGGTGCGCCCACCATCGCGCCGCCACCAAAGCCCATGATCGCCATGCCGGTCGCCATGCCGCGTTTGTCCGGGAACCACTTGATCAGGGTGGATACCGGGGAGATATAGCCCAACCCCAGACCGATACCGCCGATCACGCCCGAGCCCAGCCACATCAGCCAGATCTGGTGCGTGTAGATACCCAGCGCGGAAATCAGCAGACCGCCACACCAGCACAGTGCCGAAACAACACCTGCCTTGCGTGGACCTGCGTGCTCCAGCCAGCCACCCCAGATGGCAGCCGAGCAGCCCAGGAAGATGAAGAACAGCGTGTAGATCCAGCCCAGCATGGAGATCTGCCAGTCACAGGTCGACGCGAACATCTGCGCGAAGAAACCCATGTCCGGAGTGCAAGCAACAGGTGCAGTGACACCGACTGCCTTCGACAGTGGCAACCAGAACACCGAGAAGCCATAAGCCATGCCGATGCAAAGATGGATTGCCAATGCTGCTGGTGGAACAAGCCAACGGTTGAAACCGGGCTTGGCGATAATGCGCTCTTTGGACAAGAACGCAGGCTGAGCGGCTTCGCCGCCCAAGGCTGTACTTGTGCTCATTATAATTACCCCAATGTGTGAAGCTCGCAGATGGTCCGCTGGTCCGCCACAGACTCCATGCCGTGCGGCCATGTCTGTTTTATCGGCAGGTGAACTGGATACGTGACAAAAAGACGCACCCTACCCCAGCAAAAACGGAGACTATCACTGTCTGATGGCAAATAAGCATCTTGTTGCAGGCTTTTTATTATCAATATCAAAAGGTTAATCCGCGCCATCTATGAGCCCATAGATGTACTCAATTAAGTAATATCAAAATCCCTGTTCTGCGCTGAGTCGGACTACTAACTTTGGGGTCTGCTTAACCCTGGAAGATGCCCGAAAGATAGTGCGGCACGTACAGCGTCCCCTCGTTTTTTCGTCCACTCCGGACCTGAATCGAGGACCGCAACCCGTTCAAGCTGAACACCCACGAGCAATAACGGCATCCGCAGCCCGGTCCGTGCGTCAGAGCGGTATACTCGTGGGCTATTTTTGAACATCGACACAAGGACTCGCCCATGAAAGCGTTCGGCAAAATCCTGGGGCTGTTTATTCTCGGGTTGTTGCTGATCATCGTGGCTCTGGGCTTCGCCCTGACCCACCTGTTTGATCCCAACGACTACAAAGACGAGATTCGACAGCTGGCACGCGACAAGGCAAACGTCGAGCTGACGCTTGACGGCGATATCGGCTGGAGCCTGTTCCCTTGGCTCGGCCTGGAATTGCACGAGGCCCATGTCGCCACCCTGACCGCACCCGATCAGCCGTTTGCCGATGTGCAGATGCTTGGCCTGTCCGTTCGTGTTCTGCCACTGCTGCGCCGCCAGGTACAGATGAGCGACATCCGTGTCGAAGGTCTGAACCTGACGCTGCACCGCGATGAAAATGGCCATGGCAACTGGGAAGACATCGGCAAGCCTGCTGTCGCAACCACCGGCACACCCGGCGAAGCGACCCCAGCGCCAGCGCCGGACGCGGCGAAACCTGATCGCCCTTCCCAGCCCATCCGGCTGGACATCGACAGCCTGACCGTCAATAACGCTCGCGTTGACTACAGCGACGCCCGAAAGGGCCGAACCTTCACGGCCGAGAGTATCCAGTTGAGCACCGGGCCGATTCGTGAAGCGTCCGATATCCCGATCAAACTGACAGCGTTCCTGAGCACCAACCAGCCGGTTGTACGCACCAAGACCGAGCTGGTCGGCCAGTTGCGCATGGACCGCGTGCTCAAGCGCTATCAGTTCGAAGACATGCGCCTGTCCGGCGAAGTCGCAGGCGAGCCGCTGCAGGGCAAATTGGTAACGTTCTCGGCCCAGGGCCAACTGCTGGTGGACCTCACCGCGAACATCGCCGAATGGAACAGCCTCAAAATCTCGGCCAACCAATTGCGCGCGCTGGGCGAATTGCGTGCTCGCGACCTGGACAAAACCCCGCAGATCAGCGGCGGCCTCTCCATAGCCTCGCTTGATCTGCGCGCATTCTTCGAAAACATCGGTCAGCCGCTGCCAGCAATGGCAGAAGGTGCGCTGAGCAAGGTTGAAATGGTCACGCGCCTCAGCGGCACGCCCACCAGCCTTGCGTTGGAAAACCTCAACCTGAAAGTTGATGACAGCACCTTCACCGGGCGCATTGCCGTAGACGACTTCGCCAGACAGGCGCTGCGCGTCCAGCTCAAGGCTGACACCTTCGACGCCGACCGCTATCGCCCGGCTGAAAGCGAAGAAAGCAAAGGCGCCAAGGCTGCGCGCAAATCCGAAGTGCAATCGGGCGAAGCCGCCGCCGTTGCAGGCGACTCGCCGTTGCCCGAGCAACCGACCAAGGCGGCCTGGAGCAGCGCAAAACTGCTGCCACTGGAGCGTCTGCGCACGCTGGATGTCGCGGCAGACCTGAGTTTCGGCAAGCTGACCCTGAACAAGCTGCCCATCGGCAACGCTGCGCTCAGAACACAGGCCAGCGGTGGCGTGATCAAGCTCGACACCTTGAGTGGCGATCTCTACAACGGCAACTTCGAGGTCAAGGGTGACCTGGATGCACGTCCGGATGTGCCGGTTGCGAGTGTACAAACGCGTGTTGCCAAGGTGCCGATCGAGCGCGTTCTCGAAAGCCAGGGCCAGACACCTCCCGTACGCGGCCTGCTGACCCTCGACAGCAGCATGACCGGCAAGGGCAACAGCGAAAAAGCCCTGATCGACAGCCTCAATGGCACCGCCAGCTTTGCACTCAACAACGGCGTGCTGGTCAATGCCAACCTGGAGCAGCAACTGTGCAGAGGCATTTCGATCCTCAACCGTAAAACGCTCAGCGGCGAGCCGCGCGCCAAGGACACACCGTTCCAGCAACTCAACGGCACGCTGGTCATGCGCAACGGCGTCGCCAGCAACCCCGACCTGAAAATGCGCATTCCGGGCATGACCGTCAACGGCAACGGTGACGTAGACCTGCGCGTACTGGGCATGAACTACCGCGTCGGCATCATCGTCGAAGGCGACAAGAGCGACATGCCGGACCCGGCCTGCGAGATCAACCCGCGCTTTGTCGGCATCGAGTGGCCGGTGCAGTGCCGTGGCCCCCTGGAACTGGGAGCCAAGGCCTGCCGTCTGGACAAGGAAGGCGTTGGCCAGATCGCCGCGAAGCTGGCCGGCGACCGGATCAGCGAGAAGCTCGAGGGCAAGCTGGACGAGAAACTGGGCGACAAGGTCAGCCCTGAACTCAAGGACGCGCTCAAGGGATTGTTCAAGCGCTGAGGCGCAGCACAGGAGCGCCATTCTCTGGCGCTCCTGCACTGGCAAAAAACTTTTCACATCCCGACTATGAGAGCCCACCCGGCCATGCAACCCGAACAATTCTCCAGCGCCGTGCTGGACTGGTACGACCGTCATGGCCGACATGACCTGCCCTGGCAACAAGGCATTACGCCTTACCGGGTCTGGGTATCGGAAATCATGCTGCAGCAGACTCAGGTCAGCACCGTCCTGAATTACTTCGACCGCTTCATGGAAGCCTTGCCGACCGTGCAGGCGCTCGCCGAAGCCCCCGAAGACGAAGTGCTGCACCTGTGGACCGGGCTGGGTTACTACACCCGCGCCCGCAACCTGCAGAAGACCGCCAGAATCGTGGTCGCCGATCACGATGGCGAGTTTCCCCGCGACGTCGAAAAACTGATTTTGCTGCCAGGTATCGGCCTGTCCACCGCCGGCGCGATTGCCAGCCTGAGCATGGGCCTTCGCGCGCCGATCCTCGACGGCAACGTCAAACGCGTGCTGGCGCGCTTTACCGCGCAAGAGGGCTACCCCGGCGAACCCAAGGTCGCCAAACAGCTGTGGGCCACCGCCGAACGCTTCACGCCGCACAGCCGGGTCAACAACTACACCCAGGCGATGATGGACCTAGGCGCCACGCTCTGCACCCGCAGCAAACCCAGTTGCCTGCTCTGCCCGCTGGAACGAGCCTGCGAGGCGCACATGCTGGGCCTGGAAACCCGCTACCCGATCCCCAAGCCGCGCAAGACCGTGCCACAGAAACGCACGCTCATGCCGATGCTCGCCAACGAAGACGGCGCGATTCTGCTTTATCGTCGCCCCTCCAGCGGCTTGTGGGGCGGCTTATGGAGCCTGCCGGAGCTGGATGACTTCGATGACCTGCAACACCTGGCCACGCAACACGCGCTGCAACTGGGCGAGCATCACGAACTGCCGGGGCTGGTACACACCTTCAGCCACTTTCAGTTGAGCATCGAACCCTGGCTGGTCAAGGTCCAGGAGTCCGCCGATCACGTGGCCGAGGCCGACTGGCTCTGGTATAACCTCGCCACCCCGCCACGCCTGGGCCTTGCGGCCCCGGTGAAAAAGCTGCTCAAACGCGCAGCTGACGTATTGAACGCAGGAGAGTCGTCATGACCCGCACCGTAATGTGCCGCAAATATAAAGAAGAACTGCCCGGCCTGGAACGCGCCCCGTACCCTGGCGCCAAGGGCGAAGACATCTTCAACCACGTCTCGCAGAAAGCCTGGGCCGACTGGCAGAAACACCAGACCCTGCTGATCAACGAGCGTCGCCTGAACATGATGAACGCCGAAGACCGCAAATTCCTCCAGACCGAGATGGACAAGTTCCTTTCCGGGGAAGAATACGCTCAGGCCGAAGGCTACGTTCCCCCCGAAAAATAAAGCGTTTCACCCAGTGAAGGTCGTAAGCGTCGGTAATAATTCATTTTTTTAAAAAACACGCTTGACGACCTCCTGAAAAACACGTTTAATGCGCCCCGTTGCCCAGATAGCTCAGTCGGTAGAGCAGGGGATTGAAAATCCCCGTGTCGGCGGTTCGATTCCGTCTCTGGGCACCACCTTTCGTTTTCAGGTGATGCCAAGCACACCTGAAACACACAAGAAGCCCGCCTCGTGCGGGCTTTTTGTTGTCTGGAGTTCCCAACCGCTCCCTTGTAAGCCCAAAGATATGTGAGTAGATTCGTGAGTAGATCCAGTTCGGTCTAGAAATCTACTCACACCAAGCGGCAAAGCCCCCGCCTGGTAAAGCCTGCAAGGGGGCTGCTTTGCCGTTGTCAGATACCACCATCCGTACCGCAAAGCCCAAGGACAAGCTTTATCGCCTGACCGATGCCAACGGCCTTTGCCTTGAAATCGCTCCATCGGGATCGAAGCTCTGGCGATATCGATATCGCTTTAACGGCAAAGCAAAGATGCTGGCGCTTGGTGCCTACCCAGCTGTCACTCTTCTGAAAGCTCGCCAGCTCCGCGATAGTGCACGTCAGTTGCTGGTTGAGGGCAATGATCCCGGCGAGCACAAAAAAACCGCTCAGCAAGCACAGAAGGTTGAAGGGCTGACTTTTGAAACACTTGCCCGTGAGTGGTTCGCGTACAACTCCCCCCGCTGGGCAGAGAGCACCACCTATAAGGCCAAGCTTTATATGGAGAACGACCTTATTCCCGGTATCGGTGCCCGTCCGGTGAAAGCGCTCACCCGGCCCGATCTGGTTGATCTGGTGCGCAAGGTGGAGGCCCGCGGCACATTGAATGCGGCTGGCAAGATCCGTCAGTGGCTGCACCAGATATTCCGTTACGGCCTGGCAAAGGGAGTTGTCGAGAGCAACCCGGCCACCGACCTGGACGTTGTAGCCGCGCCGCAGAAAGCGCCCCGTCATCATCCACATGTGCCGTTCTCAGAATTACCCGAGCTTCTTGAGATATGCGACGGGTCTAAGATCAACACATTGACCCGATGCGCCATTCACTTACTGGTGCTGACCGCCGTTCGACCAGGCGAGCTGCGAAATGCCCCTTGGTCAGAGTTCGATCTGGATGCTGCTACTTGGGCTATCCCAAAGGAGCGAATGAAAGCTCGCAGACCTCATGTCGTCCCCCTACCCACTCAAGCGGTCGACATCCTGCGCCAGCTCCAGCCAATCACAGGTCGATACCCGTTGGTATTCGCTGGCCAGCACAACCCCAGCCGACCAATGAGCGAGAACACGATCAATAAAGCACTGCGCTTGTTGGGCTACGAGAATCGTCAAACCGGCCACGGCTTCCGCCATTTGCTTTCCACCGAGCTCAATGGGCGCGGGTATAACAAAGACTGGATAGAGCGCCAGCTTGCGCACGGTGACGCTGACGGCATCCGCGACACCTACAACCATGCCAGCTATCTGGAGCAGCGCCGGGGAATGATGCAGGCCTGGGCCGACTCAATCGACGCGCTAAGTGCTGGCTCCAACGTGGTGAGCATCAAGCGCCAGGCTTAACACTTATCCACAGGGTACGCTTGGTTATGATCGGGAGTAGCTGGTAAGCTAGTGGCCATCGCTGGATATTCGTACAGCAATGAGTATCAGCCGGTTGTTCCAATCCAGGCCGCCAATCGCTTGGCTGGCCCCAAAAGTGCGCGGACAGGGCAATTAGATGCTTCCACCCGGAAAGTACATACCGCTTGAAAGCGCTATAGCCTCGCTCAAGCGCGACCACCCAGAAGTGTTAAAGGCTATCGCGAACGCTATTAGCTCGGTAGACCCGCACGCCAAATTCAACCGCGAAATCATCACTGGATCAAAACACGGAGATAGCATTCCTGGCTTCGCCATCACTTATGGGCAGCTTGGCGGATATCTGAATACAGCTGTGACTAGGCTCGCTTCGGTCCTTATCGAGACCGAGGTTGGGGTTATTGAGTCGTCGCACGTCGCAGTCAATCGCGAATGGCTGCTCAACCAGCGCGAGCACGCCGCGCGTCAGCCTGAGGTGGTGCGAGAGATAGAGCTACGGTCCTACGCCTCACATGGTGCAACTGTAACCCCGATCATTCAACCGCTGGAGGACCAAGACCCGAAAGCCGCACGCGCCGAACTTCGCAAACTAAATATCCGCATAGAGCGGAGCCTGGTAATACGCCCAGACGACGAGCGAGAAGCCGAAATTGAGCGCCTTAGAATCCAATTGGAGGCGTCTACTGCTAGGGAAAAAGCCCTTGCTGCTAAAAACGACGCGTCCGACAAAGCGATAAAAATACTCACACGCGAGAACGACCAGCTACGCAAAGAGCGATCCAATACGCAGTTACCTCCAGCGTACATCGCGACCAGAAAGCCAGACGCTAAGCCCAGAAAGCTATCCAATGTGGAGATGCGAAACGAAAAAGCCAGGGCGTGCCAGGCACAGGTAGAGGAACGAGCCATATCACTTTGGCAGCATGACGATTACGCCAAGCATAGAACCATGGATATGGTTAACGTTATTAGGCGACTCGCTGATTCGGAGCCCGAATGGGATTTGCCAAAGAACGATGCGGCGCTAGCGAGGTGGATTTCAAGTTCTGCACCGGAGTTTGCAAAGCGACCTGGTCGTCCGCGCAAGGAAAAATAAAGAAATAAATCACACATCCGACCGGATAACAGAATATCCGGCGCCGCTCAGCAATTTTAAGTGCGCGTTATCCCTGCCAGCATTTCCATCGTCGATTACCAAGCACGCCCCAGGAGGCGCAGACGATGGCAAACACTACCAACACCCCTTCCCCAGCTCGCCGATTCATCAAACGTCAGGAAGTAGAGTCGATCACTGGTCTTTCCTGCACTGAGATTTACCGCCGCGTTGCTGCTGACAACTTCCCTAAGCAAGTCACCCTCGGACCTAAGTCCGTTGTCTGGGTAGAGACTGAAATTTTGGCATGGTGTGAAGCCAGGATTGCTGAGAGTCGTGGGGTAGCGGCATGAGCAAAGTAAACGAAGGCCTCAGAATCATCGCTGACGATCGGCATGCCTTGGTCATGAATGAGCAGAGCATGGTCAATGCCGAGACATTGATCACTGGTGAGCGCCCGCCATCGACCATGGACTTTCTCTGCCTGGCAAGCACACTGGAGCTGATTCAAGCCATCCTGAGCAGAGAGGGAAAGTCCTGTCCTGAGCGACTATCCGACGCCCAGGCCGCTGGCGCAGATCGAGGCCAGACCTTTCATGCTCTTCGTGCATCCGGAATTGCCATGCGTGTTCTGGGCGATGTCGGTCGTCGCGCAGCGCTCGGAGCAGGCCAGTTCGGCCGTGGTGAGGTCGACTATCGTCCCGGCTTCTGGCTACACCCGGAGTTAGTCCTGCCGCTGGCCCGGTGGATTGCCAGCAGGAAAGTACCGCCACGCAAAACTCCGCTGATCGCATTCCTTAAAAAGCATCTGCCCTCGGCCGCGACCGGCAAGGCAAGGGGGTGCGCAACACCGCATTCAATCCAGAGGTCCGCGCACAGGCGCAGCTCGGCCGCGCACTTGAGCGGGACGGCCTCACACCCGATCAATTCCGTACACAGTACGACGACCTGGCTGTGCAGCATCCAAACACCGCAATCCCGGCAGACGCCGGCGGTGAAAACGTGCGGGGCCTTGTTGAACGCTTGGCCAACACGCCAGGACAGGCGAGATCGACGGTTGTCGAAACCTTGGCCCAGCGGCAGGCCGCGCAACGAACCCGCATCTCGGATAGCGCGCGCAGCTTGAGCGGGGTGAACCGATCTGCAGATACAGCCATTGACGAAACAATGGCCCAGCGTGCGCGCGAAGCCGGTCCGCTCTACGCTGCAGCCCACGCAGAGGAAGTGCCATGGACACCTGAGTTGGAAAGCCTAATGAAGCGCCCAGCCATGCAGGCCGCTTACCGTGACGCAGAACGCCGCGCAGCGAACCAGGGCCGCAAGTTCGACGGTCAATTCATGGAGATTGCTCCAGACGGCACTATCACTGCCAAAGCAGTCCCGCGGACCGGTGATCTCGATGTCATCAAACAGAACCTCGACGGCCAGGTTGAGCGACTACTCAACTCAGGTGCCCGCTCCGAGGCTCGCGATATCGTCGGCATCAGAAATGACCTGCTGAGCGTTATGGATGCCAGCGCGCCAACCTATGCCCAAGCTCGTGCTGTGTTCGCCGGGCACAGCCGTTATCTGGATGGGGTAGACCATGGGGCAATGATCATGAAACCCAATATTTCCCCAGAGCGTTGGGCAAGCGACATTGCAAGGCTGAACCCGTCGGAACAGGAAGCAGTTCGTATTGGTGCCATCTCATCCATCATCGGGAAGATCGGCAACGACGCGGCAGCCATGCCTGACATCACGAAATACCTAAGAAGCCCGAACGGACGAGCAAAGATCGCAGCCATTCTTCCGGACGATGCTGCGCGTCAGCGCTGGGAGAACTCTCTCAATCATGAGATCGAGGTTTCCAGACTCAGCGGCCGGGCACTGGGCAATAGCGCCACCGCACGGCGACAAGCTGAAATTGACGAAGCCAATGGGGTGATGAGCGATCTGGTAGCTATCGGCTTCAGTGCCAGTTCCGGCACAGGCTTGATGCATACCCTACTGCGCTCCCTGCCGCGGGCAGCCGGCGCAAGAATCAATGAGCGCTCCCAACGGGTCTTGGCCAATGCCCTGACATCCAAGGACGGGCTGGATGCGCTCACCGGCGTGCTGCCTCGCGCAGTCGTCGGCCGCAACGTGCCAGCGGTGGCCAGTATCGCAGCGGGTCAGGATGGATCTACCGATGCAGCGCGCCGCGCATCTCAGAGGCAGAACGAGATCCAAGCCGCGACAGCGGGCTACTACCAGACGCAGGGCGCCGCGAACCAAGCACTCCGCCAAGCGCGCATCCGCAACGAATACGAGGCCTTCAAAGTGCCTGGGACCGGGGCATGGTCGATACGAGCGAAGGAGCAGTCGGCACCATCGATCTAGCTCGGGCATCCTGACCTGCCCTGAAATCAAACGGTTTGAGGGCGGGTGCGTCCAAGGTAAGGCGGTTTGCTACCAGTCACATAAATTCGCGTCATCTGGACTTACTTAGGATGGCCGAGCATGCAACTGGTGACCGTTGGCAACACCGCAATTTCACTCCCACGTATGCCCATCCGTACTACGGTATGCGCCGGGGCAACGCTGGTCACGCTAGGCACCGAAACCATGCCAGCGATGATCTGGGCGGCAACGCGCGGCCTGAAATGGCAGACCGTGAAGATGCGTCGTTTGCGGGGTGATAGCTGGCACGAAGCGCTGGAGCCTGAGCTCAGAAGAACTACATTCATGAGCCGTTGGCGCCTGAACGGATAGCCGAGATCTCGCGCACTGCTTCGCGCATCGGTTTCGCGTACTTAGCACTGCGCGAACAACATCCAGTTGCGCCCAATAGGCAGGATCGGTTCTGATCGGGCTGCGCTCAGCAGGTACGCAGTTGGCTGGTACGCAGACAGGTACGCACCTTCACGTGGTTGCGTATGGAGCATTCCCATCATCTGCGGATAGCTCAGACCTCAACAACCATCAGCAGACCGATCTCCGGCGGGTCGGCCTGAGGACGCCCAAACCGTGTTGAACTCCACACACTGTGTAGATTTCAACACGCCGTGGCATCCACACCACTCAGGAGCAGTACCGAGAAAATCGGTAGTGCTCTGGTGCTCATGCCCGATCAAGCCTCCAGGGCGCGCACGCACAATCTAGGTATCCAGCGCGGCGGTATCCACGTCGGTATCCACGGTTCGGAAGCATGACCAAATCCTGCTGCAGAGGATTGGCGGCACGAAGGCGAGTTGAAACCTGGTTAACGCCCCTACGTGGAAGGTGGAGGGGTGCGCCTGGACCGACAATGGTTGCGGCGGCATCTGATATCTGTAACAGGCCGGGTGTAACAGCGGCTGTAACAGGCATTCCAGTGGAAGCATCACTATCGGCGCAGGTTCGTGCCATCAAGGTGACGGCGAATGTATGCTGAGCAGGTTTCCACACACAGGTTGCCACTCAGGTTTCCACAGATTTGCTTGGCAACCTGCCGCCTACTCGGATGGCAGCGGTGGAGGCGAATCCCAGAGCCTGAGAGCTTCAGTGCTATCAGGGGAAGCAATCAATTCTCTCGCGTCTTTTACCTTTGCCAAAATCTCCGATCGCTCACGTTCTGTAAGGCTGGCGGAGCGAGCAACGATGTCATCAAAGATGATCATCAACTTTTCTGCTCTCACTCCATCTGTCGATTATTTTCAGCAAACTCTTGAGTGAGTCTTCCCGGGCTTTTTCGATCACCAAACGCTGTTGCTCTGCCTGGAAAATCGCGCGCGCCACCTGCCATTGCTCATGCTCCTCTTCAGCTTTTTTGTTTGCCTCGGAGAGCAGCACCTTGAGATCGCTGGCAGCGGAGATCAGCAACGAAACAATCTCGTCTATTTTTTTTGAAAGTCTTAAATCATCCTCTGTCCAGGTTTGAGCCCATTCCACTCGGTAGTATGGGCTGTAGGCTTTCAAGCAGAGTCGGCCAGAGGGGGCAGGCAGAACGCTTTTCGTGTACGTGGTCTTCGTCCTACGATCCCAAAGACCCGGATTGAGAATTCTCGCCTCATGCACCGGCAGAGACTGTCCATCGATGTAGACCATCTCTTTCTCGACTGTCTGCTCATAAATAGTCAGTCCAATCGCAACCTCGCCGATAAAAACTACTGTTGGCCTGCCTGGCGACCAAATAGTGTTGGTTTCGAATATCGAGCGTTTCAATCTGCCTTGCTCGTCTGTAAGCGCTTTGCGCGTAAATCCGGTTTCCCCGCATGCCACAGAGATACGATGCTTCTGGTCGCGGAAACGGGTCGCGATTTTTTGGAGTATCGTCGCCGCCCGGTGAAGAGTGGGCTCGGTGACTACCAGATCAGGGAGGTTCCGTTTCATCGGTTTGAGGTAGCCGTCACCCGCGACCCTACCGCTCGTGAACGGCTCGAGCGATCCCATCACCATCAAACGACTATCACTTCGGCCTTTCACAGCAGCATCAACGGGCGCAGTTCCATTACTGCGGAGTAGCTGATCACCCTTCCTCCACTCGGCAGGGTGTCCAACCCTCAACTTTGGGAGGGGCGGAATACTCAGCTTTTGTCCCGATTTCTTCCTCGCCCAGTAACCTCGGGGCGGGCAAGGTACGTTCAGGCGGGCACAGACTCGTGACAGAAAAACCGCTGACACTCCGTACTTGGGAGCGAGAGAAAGCATGGGTGTGGCCCATACTTCGGCGTAGAGGGTATCTCTGTGAACGCGATCCTGATCCATCTCACTACCCGTGTGATTCGACGTGCGAGGCTTCAGTGACCACGCTCGCATCTTTCATACTGGTCGTCAAAAAACGCTTCCCTTCAGCCGATGCGGATCTGTCCGCCATTCCACCTGTCGGTTTGACCGTTGCTCCAGCGCGACTCCTCCAGTACGTTGGAGCCGTCGGGACTTCGTGTCTCGGCCGGCTAGCCTGGTATCCATAAAGCATGGCCGCTCGCTGCGCCAGGCTGGCCGTAATGCGATCAGCGAATCAGCATTTGATTGACGCATCAAGGGCACTCCCGTGAACAATACCGTCATTCCGCCGCGAATTCTGAGAGCGAACCAAGCGCATGGCTACCTAGGGATGTGCCGGGATGAATTCAACAAGACCGTGCGCCCGAATGTGCGCGAATTCCCCATCGGTAAACAGGGGGTCGGATTCGACCGCTTGGAGTTGGACGCGTGGGCGGACGCCTATATTGCGACAAACTCGGTTGATAAGCAGCAGCGCTCGGATACGCCACTTTTACCGAAACCCGAAAAACGGTTGATGGGTAGATCAGGCAGCCAAGCACCTGCAGCAAAGCCTGATCCTCACGCGAACTCAAAAGAGGAGTTCGAGAGGGTGGTGGCGATGGTTACAGGCAAATCTGGAAAACACCGGGCACCTCACCACACCGAACAACCCGAGTGATGGCGTTCACCTTGGAAATACGCAGAATCTAGGCATCCGTTCGTCGGAGGCAAGACGAGTAAATGTGGCTTGTTTCGGCTGCCGAATGTACTAGCAAAACAAAGCCACATTTCAAAAAGAGAGTAGATTTGTGAGTAGATTAAAGCGGCAAAACTAAAAAACCCCATAACTTACAATGCTTTAATAAAAAAGTTCGATTCCGTCTCTGGCACCACCTTTCGTTTTCAGTTGATGCCAAGCACACCTGAAAGCACACAAGAAGCCCGCCTCGTGCGGGCTTTTTGTTGTCTGGAGCCAAGCCCTGCAATCTTCCTTGACGCGACCGGCCCCAGTCGATAAATCCATCGCCTTCGGATGTAACGCTCGTTACTTAGTCCACCCACTGGACCAAGACAAGACCTTACGTAAACGGGAGGCTATACCATGCAAACCCACAACATCCACGCAGCCAAAACCCACTTCTCGCAGCTGGTCGACGCAGCGGCGGGTGGCGAAACGATTATTATCGCCAAAGCAGGCATACCGGTTGCCAAGCTGGTGCCCATTTCTGCACCCAAGCGCAGAGGAATGTTGAGCCACGTGATGTTTGACGCAGAAGCCTCGGATGCCATGGACGCAGAAATTACAGAGCTTTTTGAGGGCAAGGAATGAAGCTGCTGCTCGATACGCACATTCTATTATGGGCTGCAATCGGCGATACCAAGCTCCCCGCGGCGGCAGCCCAACTTATTGACGATGAGGCCAACACCTTCATTTCAGTGCAGCGAGCATATTGGAACTGACGATAAAAGGTGCAGAGCGCACAGGCGTGAACCCCGCACTGCTGCGCAAGGAACTGACAGATGCAGGTTATCTGGAGCTACCCATCACCTCGACTCACGGACTGGCCGTTGCCAGCCTGCCAAACCATCATCGCGATCCATTTGACCGAATTATGGTTGCTCAGGCTCTTGCAGAGGGTCTTACTCTGGTCACGCATGACAGCGCCATGCACGCCTACCCTCACACCACCATCGTTTGAATCCACATGCTTTCCGAACAGCCATTGGGCCTCTGATCGAGACTAAATTCGGCATCAAGACGCGCCATCCAGAGCTATGAGCCCCCCCATCCCATTGAACTAATTTTCCCCGCCCGCCCTCGAAGCCATACATTTGCTTCCACAAGGAAAATTCCGTGCTCAAGTTTACCGCCTCCGCCGTCATCATCGTCGCCACTCTGGGTCTGGCTGCCTGCGACAGCAAGTCCGAACAGAAAGCACAGGATGCTCAGGCTCATCAGGAAAAATCCCAGGAAAAGATGGAATCTGCTCAGGACAAGGTGAACGAGGCTGCCAAAGAAAACACTGAAGCCGCCAAGGACAAAGCTGCGTCCAAAGAAGCCGCTGCTGAAGAGTCGAAAACCTTCGTGCCGACCTCCGAAGTGACCAAAACCATTCAGCCGGAAAAAAAGTGAAAACAGTGAAAACCCTTCACAAACTTTTCACAGCCGACAGGTCATTGTAGAGCTGCTCCCAAGTGTGAATCCTTAAGCCCGCTCCCCCATCGCGGGCTTTTCTTTGTCCGGAATTTGGCAGGCAGACCGCTTTTTCCAGATATCCGTGCACCTGTAGTCAGCGTGTTTTTTTTGACAAAAAACTGCACTTTTTTGACGCCAGAAAATCTCTTGATTTATCCAGCCAATTGTTGCAATGACCCATTCATGCCGCAGCTTTTCGAGCCGATACTCTAATCACAGCAAGTCCACTAACACACCAAGGGGCAGGTTATGTTCGGAAACAAGAACAAAGCTGAACTGACAGCCATGAAGGCCGAGGTAGATGGACTCAAAGGACTGACAAGCGCACTGGAAAAATCAATGGCTGTGGTCGAGCTTGGTCTCGACGGCAAGATCCTTCGGGCCAACGATAACTTTCTCGCGACGATGGGCTACCGGGCCGATGAGCTGACCAACAAGACGCACCGCGACTTCTGCGAACCGGAAGTACTTCGCAGCCGCGAGTACGCGGATCTGTGGGCATCGCTCAAGGCCGGCAAGTTCATCTCCGGGACATTCAAGCGCATCAACAAGAACGGCCACAGTGTCTGGCTTGAAGCCAGCTACAACCCGGTGATCGACACGCAGGGCAAAGTCGTCAAGGTGGTCAAGTACGCACTGGACGTCACACGGCGCGTGATGCTGGAGAACGAGACCAACAGCAAGCTCGCTGCAGTAGACCGGGCCATGGCGGTCTGCGAATTCGAGCCCAACGGCAATGTGATCACCGCCAACGCCAACTTCCTGCACGTCATGGGTTATGCGCTGGCCGAGATCAAAGGCAAGCATCACAGGTCGTTCTGCGAACCGTCACTGGTCAACAGCCCGGAGTATTCCGAGTTCTGGCGCAAGCTGAACAATGGCGAGTTCATTGGCGATCAGTTCAAGCGCCTTGGCAAGCATGGCCGGGTCGTCTGGCTTGAAGCCACCTACAACCCGGTCTTCGATGTCGACGGCAAGCTCTACAAGATCGTCAAGTTCGCCAGTGACATTACCGCGCGGGTCGAAAAGCAGGAGGCCGACGCACACGGTGCCTCACGCGCTTACCACATCTCGGCGGAAACCGAGAAAGTGGCCGAACAGGGCACGCTGGTGATTCAGGAAACCGCGCGGGAAATGCGTCAGATCGCCGAAAATATTGGTGCCTCGGCGAAGCTGGTGGGGCAACTCGGGGATCGCTCCGAGCAGATCACTGCCATCGTCAACACCATCCGTGGCATCGCCGACCAGACCAACCTGCTGGCGCTTAACGCCGCCATCGAAGCTGCGCGTGCCGGTGATCAGGGTCGCGGGTTTGCCGTAGTGGCCGACGAAGTGCGGCAACTGGCGGGCCGTACCAGCGGCTCTACCACCGAGATTGCCGAGATGATTGGCAAGATCCTCGCGGAAACACGCGAAGCCGTGGCCAGCATGAGTGCCACACAGGAAGGTGCCATTCGTGGTGTGACACTGGCCGATCAGGCCGGACAGGTCATCGTGCAGATCCGTGACGGCGCGAGCGATGCCGTCGAGGCCGTCAACATGTTTGCCACGCGCATGGACGAAGCTGACGCGTTTGCAAAACCGGGCAAGCGATGACGGCCTGGTAATACCCGCAAATCAAAACCCGCGCCCTGCGGTTTTTTTATTGCCCTGCATTGTGTCGCTTGCTCGGCACGGGAACGCTTGAGCATTTTTTATGCATGCATGGAACCGCCTCGAGCAGAGGCTCCACTCATTGAAAAACCCCCGTTGATGAGCAGGCTGATGAGCAACCTTTTCTACAAAACCCTGCTTGATGACTTCTCCAGATCCCTCGAGATGCAACCGTTGGTATTTGATGATCACGGGACGTGCAACATGATCATCGACAATACGTTCGCGCTGACACTGTCATGCGATTACGCGCGTGAGCGCCTGCTGTTGATCGGCTTGCTTGAGCCGCACAAGGACATACCTCAGCAGTGCCTTTTGGCTGGCGCTCTCAATCCGCTCCTCAATGCAGGCCCAGGCCTTGGCCTGGATGAGAAAAGCGGCCTGTATCACGCGTATCAAAGCATCCCTCGAGAAAAACTCAGCGTGCCGACGCTCAAACGCGAAATGGCAGGTCTGCTGGAGTGGATGAGGGGCTGGCGCGAAGCAAGCCAATAGACGCCTTAAGACTCTCGATGCACTTTTTAAATGAGAAATAACCCATGAACCCCATTCAGTCACGCTTCTCCAGTGTGCAAGAGCTCAGACGATCCAACGTTGATATTCCGGCGCTCAAAGCCAATGGCCAACTGGAGGTCGACGGCAAGAGGTACGAGATTCGTGCAGCCGATGACGGAACAATTTCGGTCCTTCGACCGGAGCAACAATCCAAAGCGAAAAGTTTTTTCAAGGGCGCTTCCCAGTTGATAGGTGGCAGCAGCCAGCGCGCGCAGATTGCCCAGGCGCTCAACGAGAAGGTCGCATCGGCACGCACTGTCTTGCACCAGAGCGCTATGACGGGCGGACGCTTGGACACCCTTGAGCGGGGCGAAAGCAGCTCAGCCACAACAGCCATCAAACCCACTGCCAAACAGGCTGCGCAAAGTACTTTTAACAGCTTTCATGAGTGGGCCAAACAGGCAGAGGCGATGCGAAACCCGTCTCGAATGGATATCTACAAGATCTATAAACAAGATGCACCTCACTCACACCCCATGAGCGACGAGCAGCAAGAAGAGTTCCTGCACACGCTAAAGGCATTGAATGGCAAAAACGGCATTGAGGTGCGCACTCAGGACCACGACAGCGTCAGAAATAAAAAAGACCGCAACCTGGACAAGTACATCGCAGAGAGCCCGGATGCAAAGAGGTTTTTCTATCGAATTATCCCCAAACATGAGCGCCGAGAAGATAAGAATCAAGGGCGATTGACCATTGGCGTGCAACCCCAATATGCAACACAGTTGACCCGCGCCATGGCAACCCTGATAGGGAAGGAAAGTGCAATCACGCATGGCAAAGTAATAGGCCCCGCCTGCCACGGCCAAATGACCGATTCGGCAGTTTTGTATATCAACGGTGATGTTGCAAAGGCAGAAAAGCTGGGCGAGAAACTGAAACAGATGAGCGGCATTCCTCTGGATGCGTTCGTTGAGCACACCCCTTTGAGCATGCAATCCCTGAGTAAAGGTCTGTCCTATGCAGAAAGCATCCTGGGCGACACCAGAGGCCATGGGATGTCGCGAGCGGAAGTGATCAGCGATGCCTTGAGGATGGACGGGATGCCATTTCTGGCCAGATTGAAGCTATCACTGTCTGCCAATGGCTATGACCCGGACAACCCGGCCCTTCGAAACACGAAATGAAAGCAGCGTTCGGCGTAAGTGCAGCGATTCTGAGTGAGACCCACCCTGGCAAAACCTTGGTTATTTGCCATGTCTGCGCTTCAATAGCGGCCTTCGCACTTCACGCCAGCCAAAGGACCGCCCATGGCCTCGCCAGACAAGCAGCAAAAACGCGCCAAGCGCGCAAAGATCAAGGCTAAACAGAACCGCTCGGGCAAGGGTACAACCAGCCTCGTGCACCCGGTGTTTGCCTCGGCACTGGTCAATCTGCCATTTGATGACGTCGAACTTGATCTCAACACGTTCGACTTCAACGACATCGTGGAGAACGGCTTCGACCCGGCTGACTATGACGACCTGTTCGTGGCCATGAAAGCCGCCGAAAACATCAGTCAGCTCGCGCTGTGCGTCGTCTTCCTGCAATACCCGGTGCTGGCGCTGGTGGTTTCCGAAGAAGACGAAGACCCGGCCACGGACTTCATGATGGGCTTGCTGATCGTGTACCGCGCCATGTACCACGATGAAGACGAGGACACCGCTATCGAATGGATAGAGAGCCCTGCGTTCCAGAAGGATTACACGCTGGCGTCGGATCTGCTGACCAGAAGAGACAGCAAGACGTTGCGTTGAGCGAGATCGTGCTGACGCAGAGCGTCAGCACGGGAGCGAGTGGCCAGTCAGCCCAGTGCAGCAGCGCCCACGGGCCCGGCCTTGCGGCGACGAGAGACGATCAGGCCGGCGCCGATCACCAGCAGGCTGAGCACGCCGGTGGCGATGATTTCGACGCGGTGCTCTTGCTGGATCAACATGATGGTCAGCACGGCAACGATGAACGCAATCGCCGCCCAGGTCAGCCATGGGAACAGCCACATTTTGAAGTCGATGGTCTCGCCTGCAGCAATGCGCTTCTGGCGCATCCGCAGTTGCGAAACGGCAATCACCAGATACACCAGCAGCGCAATGGCACCGGAGCTGGCGAGCAGGAAGTCAAACACGGCAGCGGGTGCGACGTAGTTGGCAAATACGGTCAGGAACGCCGCCGCAGTCGACATGATCACCGCCCAGTATGGCGTGCCGCCCTTGCTGGTGCGCTTGGACAACGCCGGTGCATCGCCGCGCTTGCCGAGCGAGAAGAGCATGCGCGAAGCGGTATACAGCGCCGAGTTCAGGCAACTGGTCACGGCAACCAACACCACCAGATCGACAATCAGCTTGGCGTTCGGAATGCCCATCGCATCCAGCACGGTCTGATACGAACCCACCTCGGCCAGGCGCGGATCATTCCACGGCACCAGCGACACAACGATGAAGATCGAAACCAGATAGAACAGGAAGATCCTCCAGATCACTGAATTGGTGGCCTTGGTGATCTGCTTGCCAGGGTTCCTGGACTCGGCTGCCGCAATGGTCACGATCTCGGTGCCCATGAACGAGAACATGGTAGTCAGCATGGCAGCAAGCACCGCGCCCATGCCGTTAGGCAGGAAACCACCGGTGTCGAACAGATGACTGACGCCACTCACGCTACTGGTCGGCAGCAAACCAAAAATGGCCGCAACACCCAGCACCACGAAGGCGATGATCGCCACAACCTTGATGAGCGCAAACCAGAACTCGAATTCGCCGTAGTTCTTCACGCTGAACAGGTTGGTCGCGGTCAGCAGCAATGTGATGACCAGGGTGAACATCCATATGGCGATGTCGGGGAACCAGGCGTGCAGAATGGTCGCAGCGGCGTTGGCTTCCAGCGGAATCACCAACACCCAGAACCACCAGTACAGCCAGCCGATGGTAAAGCCGGCCCAATGTCCGATGGCCCGGTCGGCGTAGGTCGAAAACGAGCCGGTATCCGGCGAGGCAACGGCCATTTCGGCCAGCATGCGCATGACCAGCACCACCAGCGTACCCGCTGCGGCGTAGGCCAACAGCACGGCTGGCCCGGCCTCGGCAATCGCGTGGCCGGAGCCGACGAACAGACCAGCGCCAATGACGCCGGCAATCGACAGCATCGTAATGTGTCGAGGTTTCAGCCCTTGTTCGAGCTCGGAAGAGTTAGCGGTACTGCTCATAAAACCACCTGTGCAAGACGAGCGAGGCACACCGAAGCGTTACGTAAAAAGAAAGCTACGGTGCCGTTCTTTATTATTGACGCAAGAATTACGCCAAAATATTTCAAAAACGACGTCGCTTAGCGATTGCAAGGCGTGTGGCGCAGTCTGCGGGGCGTGCAGGACGCTGAATCGTTTACGCCGTTTGTAGGATTTGTTACCGAACGCCTCAGAATCGTCTACACGCGCGCACCAAAAAAGCCCCGTACCCAGCGAGAGGCGCAAAAACAGTGCAAGCTCTTGGTCGCCGGTCGCTAAAAGCTGCTTCCAACACCCGTTCAAAGCTGGCAACATCGCGCCTTTTTCGCGCACGCTCGCCTGAAACAGGCATCATGCTTGCCTTCCAGCGACAGCCTGCTACCGCGATGCGACAACCCGGCGAACGCTGTCACATTGAGCGCTCAACGCTGATGGTTGTCCTTCAAACGCTGTGCTAGCTTGGCGTTCGCCGGCAGCAAGAGCGCACACTTTTATGAGGACCCCACATGGCTGAGGCCACGCCCGCCCTGGAAATCCGTAACCTGCACAAGCGCTACGATCAGCTTGAGGTGCTCAAAGGCATCTCGCTGACCGCGCGCGATGGCGACGTCATTTCGATCCTCGGCTCTTCCGGCTCCGGCAAGTCCACCTTGCTGCGCTGCATCAACCTGCTGGAAAACCCGCATCAGGGTCAGATCCTGGTGGCCGGTGAAGAACTGAAACTCAAGGCGGCGCGCAACGGCGACCTGATTGCCGCCGATAACCGGCAGATCAACCGTCTGCGCAGCCAGATCGGCTTTGTATTCCAGAACTTCAACCTGTGGCCGCACATGAGCGTGCTCGATAACATCATCGAAGCCCCGCGTCGTGTTCTTGGCCAGAGCAAGGCCCAAGCCATTGAAGTGGCCGAAGCGCTGCTGGCAAAAGTCGGTATCGCTGACAAGCGTCACGCGTACCCCGCCCAGCTTTCCGGTGGCCAACAGCAACGCGCCGCCATTGCGCGTACGCTGGCCATGCAGCCGAAGGTCATTCTGTTCGACGAGCCAACCTCGGCGCTCGACCCGGAGATGGTCCAGGAAGTACTCGGGGTCATTCGCGCCCTGGCCGAAGAAGGCCGGACCATGCTGCTGGTGACCCACGAAATGAATTTTGCACGTCAGGTATCAAGTGAAGTGGTGTTTTTGCATCAGGGAATGGTCGAAGAACAGGGCACACCACAGCAAGTGTTCGAAAACCCGCTGTCGGCAAGGTGCAAACAATTCATGTCGAGTCACCGCTAACGGAGCAACACCCCATGAAGACGTATAAGAAGATCTTGCTGGTTGCGGCGGCCACGCTGGCGTTTAGCAGCGGTGCCTTTGCCGAAAAGCTGAAAATGGGTATTGAAGGGGCTTATCCGCCGTTCAATAACAAGGATGCGAGCGGCCAGGTGGTCGGCTTCGACTATGAAATCGGGCAGGCCCTGTGCGCCAAGATGAAAGTCGAATGCGAAGTGGTGACCTCCGACTGGGACGGCATCATCCCGGCGCTCAACGCGCAGAAGTTCGACTTCCTGATCTCGTCGCTGTCGATCACCGACGAGCGCAAGCAGGTGGTTGATTTCACCGATCCGTACTACTCGAACAAGCTGCAGTTTCTGGCGCCGAAGACATCCTCCATTGACGTTTCGTCCATTGAAAAAGCCAAGGAAAGCCTGACTGGCAAATCAGTGGGCGCACAGCGCTCGACACTGGCCGCCACCTGGCTGGAAGACAAACTCGAGATCATGGACGCCAAGCTCTACGACACTCAGGAAAACGCTTTTCTTGATCTGCTCTCCGGTCGCGTTGACGCCATGCTGGCCGACAAGTACGTCAGCTACGAGTGGCTGAAAAGCGAGGCCGGGCAAAACTTCGAGTTCAAGGGCGAGCCTGTTGTGGAAAACGACAAGATCGGTATCGCCGTGCGCAAAGGCGACGACCCGTTGCGCGAGCGTCTGAACGTTGCCCTGAAAGAAGTCATCGCTGACGGCACCTATAAAAAGATCAACGACAAGTATTTCCCTTTCAGCATTCTCTGATTCACCCGACCACGTCGCCGCTGCCTTGAACCCAGGCGCGGCGACTGGTCCTGACAAAGCCTGCCCATGAACATTGATCTCCACGGATTCGGCCCGGCCCTTGCGGCTGGCGCGCTGATGACGGTTCAGCTTGCGCTCTCGGCCCTGTGCCTGGGGCTGGTGCTCGGACTGCTCGGCGCCTTGGCCAAGACCTCGCCCTACAAGCCATTGCAATGGCTGGGCGGCACCTACTCGACGCTGGTACGCGGCATTCCCGAACTGCTCTGGGTGCTGCTGATCTACTTCGGCACCGTCAACGGCATGCGCGCTTTGGGCGAACTGCTCGGTATTCCCAACCTGGCCCTGAGCGCCTTCGCCGCCGGGGTTATCGCCTTGGGGCTGTGCTTTGGCGCGTACGCCACCGAGGTGTTTCGCGGCGCAATTCTCGCCATTCCCAAAGGCCATCGCGAAGCCGGACTGGCGCTGGGCATGTCGCGGTCGCGCATCCTGTTCAAACTGGTGCTGCCGCAGATGTGGCGCATCGCCCTGCCCGGCCTGGGCAACCTGTTCATGATTTTGATGAAAGACACCGCGCTGGTCTCGGTGATCGGCCTGGAAGAAATCATGCGCCACGCGCAGATCGCCGTGGGCTTCACCAAAGAGGCGTTCACGTTCTACATGGTCGCGGCCATCATGTACCTGGGCCTGACCGTGCTGGCCATGATCGGCATGTATTTCCTTGAAAAACATGCCGGCCGCGGCTTTCTGAGGAGCGCGTCATGAACTGGGAAGTCATCATCAAATGGTTGCCGCGACTGGCGCAGGGCGCGACCCTGACCCTGGAGCTGGTGGCCATTGCCGTCATCGCCGGTCTCATCCTCGCCATCCCGATGGGCATCGCTCGCGCGTCGCGGCACTGGCCAGTGCGCGCCCTGCCTTACGCCTACATCTTTTTCTTCCGTGGCACGCCGCTGCTGGTGCAGTTGTTTCTGGTCTATTACGGCCTGGCGCAGTTCGATGCCGTGCGTCAGGGGCCGCTGTGGCCGTACCTGCGCGACCCGTTCTGGTGTGCGGTTGTTACCATGACCCTGCACACCGCCGCCTATATCGCGGAAATCCTGCGCGGCGCAATTCAGGCCGTGCCGGTCGGTGAAGTCGAGGCTGCGCGGGCGCTGGGCATGTCGAAATGGAAAGCGCTGTTCTACATCGTCCTGCCGCGCGCCGCGCGCATCGGCCTGCCCGCCTACAGCAACGAAGTGATCCTGATGCTCAAGGCCAGCGCGCTGGCCAGCACCGTCACCCTGCTGGAACTGACCGGCATGGCGCGTACGATCATCGCCCGCACTTACTTGCCGGTGGAGATCTTCTTCGCCGCCGGCATGTTCTACCTGGTGATGACATTCGTGCTGGTGCAAGGCTTCCGCCTGCTGGAAAAGCTGCTGCGTGTAGACGCAAGTCAGGGGCGCTGATATGAAGGGTGCTGGCGTCGATCCAGTCAGCACCCAGTCAACCGAGGCCGTCGATATGCCCTCTGAACCCTGCTTGCAGGACGCACACCTCGGCAGCCACTTTCGTGCACTGGACAGCTTTCTGTTCGCGCATCAGGCCTTGTGGCGGCCCAAGCCGTTCACCCACCTGCACCTGCCATGGGAAGACACATACCCGCAGCTGTCGCACTGGCTGCGGCACCGCACGCTGGCGCAGGCCGAAGCGGCGCACAATCACCCGCAACACCTCGACGCGCCCTTCCCCTTTACACAGCTGGCTGCCGAAGCGGTAGCGCTAAGCCACGTTGCCGAACTGCCCGCCTTCCCTCTGGCGCCCGTCAATGCGCGCATGAACGTCGATGTGCCAGGGCGTAAATGGCAGCAGATCGAAGCCTTTGCGGCTCATCTGGACATGCGCGACAGCACCACTCACTGGCTGGACTGGTGCGCAGGCAAAGGCCATCTGGGCCGTCGGCTGACGGCGCGTGGCCAAAGCCTGACCTGCCTGGAACACGACCCGGCGCTGATCGAAGCGGGCCTGGCCCTCAGCGCCCGGCAAAGCATCGAGGCGCGGCATGTGCAGCAGGACGTGATGGCCGATGACGCCTGGCGCTGTCTGCAGGCACAGCACACGCCCGTGGCGCTGCACGCGTGCGGCGATCTGCACATTCAATTGATGGAATTGGCCAGCCAGACCGGCTGCCAGCACATGGCCGTTGCGCCGTGCTGTTACAACCGCACCCGTCACGACCACTACCAGCCGTTGTCCAGCGAAGGCAAGGCATCCGGCCTGAAGCTTTCGCGGGACGAACTCGGGCTGCCGCTGAGCGAAACCGTCACCGCTGGCGCTCGTGTGCGCCGGCAGCGCGATACGTCGATGGCCCGGCGCCTTGGCTTCGATCTGTTACAGCGCAATCTGCGCGGCATTGACGATTACTTGCCCACGCCTTCGCTGCCGACGTCCTGGCTGGACGCACCCTACGCTGACTATTGCTGTCATCTAGCGAAACTAAAGAGTCTTCCTGCACCGGGCAAGCAGGACTGGGCAGCACTTGAAGCCGCTGGCTGGGAAAGACTGGCGCACGTTCGCAATCTGGAACTGGTGCGCAACCTGTTTCGTCGCGCACTGGAAGTATGGCTGGTGCTCGACCGGGCGATGTATGTGCAAGAGCAGGGTTATCGCGTCAGCGTCGGTACTTTTTGCGAGAGCCAGCTTACACCGCGCAACCTGCTGATTCTGGCCCGAAAAACGTGACGCAAAACAATAGAGCAACCTGTGGATAAGTCTGTTGATGAAAATGTGGATGAGTGCGTTAAAGCTTGGCGCGCCAGTTAACGAAGCCCCTTATTTTTTCTCGCCAGACGTCCTTAAACCCTTAAAAACAGTGCTTTGCGGCACAATGCGGCTGACTGCACATATCTGGTCACGCGGGCAATTCTTTATTCCGAAATTGTGCATAAAGATTTGGTAAAGGCTCTGGCACAAGCCTTTTACACGCCTTGATCGTGCACATGCAGCTGCCTGTGCACGACCTGTCTGATGCGCGTTTTCAGACCTCTTCGACACACTCCACCGAGCGCTCGATCATCACTTTGGCCATCTCCACCATGTGCATGGAGGCGAAGGCCAGATCGCGTTGTGAGCCGGTCAATTCATCGCCGAGTTCGTAAGCGGTGGCCGATGCGCAACGCAGGAAATCCAGCGCATGCACCAACGTCGCTTCCAGGCTGATGAAGTCGAACTTGCTGTCGTGGGGTTCTCGGGGAGACCGAGGGACTGGCAGGTAGCACGCCATGGCGCGCTTGACGACGGCCTTGTCGAAGACCGGAGTGGTGTTGGGTGGATCGGGGGTTACTTTGACCATGTTTTAGCTCCTTCTATGAAGTAGCTGCCTGCTCGCTACTAAACGAAAGGCGGCAACTGTACGCAAGTTAGTAGACCGGTGAGCTAAGAACCGGCGCACCCGAAGGTGCCAAGCGCACAGTCGCCATAGCATCGGGACAAAACCTGATGAAACACGGCTGTGTTGCGCCTTAACTCACTGCGGGCTACTAAACCCGATCGCTGATGGGCAGCGACGGGCGGAGAGTAGAAGCACAAATCGAGGGACGCAAGCGGTCGGGGATTCTCTCGGAAATGTCCTTCAAAAGAAAGAGACCATGCCTGCAAAAACCGGCCTGAAAGCGTTGCAAAAGATGATCTCCGTGTACACAGCTTTTGATGCTGACCAAAGGCCGTGGGAGATGATATCGGCACACACGATGCCTGGGATTCTGGCCAAAGGCAGTGGGAGTGGACTTGTCCACGATCTGTCGGGAACCGACAGCAAAATAGGAGCACCGTGACTCTGCGTCAGATTCCGGCTATCAGAGCACAAACAGACAATGCCCTCTAAAACTGATCATCCTTCAACCGCGTAAACGGCACACTGCGATTCTGCAGCTTACGCAACGTCAGCTTGTAGGCACTCGACTTGATCTGACTGCCCATCGGCGTCTCCTCCAGCAAAATACGCCCCGACGCAAAGGCACAGCCGGTATTGAGCATTTTGTACTTGAGCAGATACAGCCCCGGGTCCATCTTGGCGAAACTGAACACCGCCCCGGCCGGCACGAACGCATGCCGAAACGCCCTGCGCCCCACCGCATCCGTGACCTTGGCATACACCGCCGACTCACCCGCCGAGTTATCCACAGTGATCTGCGACCAGCCATTGTCCTTGAGCAACGGCATGTCCTTCACATACCCCGCCTTGTCCGACCACGGCGCGCCCATCGGGTCCAGCGCGGGCACCTCACACTCCGACGGCGCCGCCTCAACAGGCTTTGCCTGGCTGACCACAGGCTCTTCAACCGGTTCGGCGGGCGCAGGCTTGGCCCACGTCTGCGCCACAGGCACCGGTTCAGTCGGCACAAACGCCTTGCCCGCCTCCGGCTCATACCCCATCCACGCCCCGCCTGCGCAGAACACCACAAACACCAGCGCCCAGCGCCACGCATTGCGACGCCGCTTGCCACTGGAAGGTGAAGCAGGGGAAGGAGCCGCCTTGTGAGCCGGGCCTGCCTGAGCCGCCCGAGCGGGCGTCACAGTCGCGGCGGCAGAGGTTGCAGCATAAACATGAACCGCCTGCCCTTTCGCCGCATGCGCCTGCTTGCGACGCTGCGCCTCGATACGGGCCTTGTGCTCATCGGCAGCCAGCTGCGCGTCATAAGCCGCCCGCCGTCCGGGGTCAGCCAGCACATCATGAGACGCGTTGACCACGCCCATCATGTCCGAGGCATAAGGATCGGGATTCCTGTCCGGGTGCAGCTTCTGCGCCAGCTTGCGATAAGCCTTCTTGATCTGCTCAGGAGAGGCATCGCGAGCAACACTCAGCAGCTCGTAATGCGTGGGCGTTCTCTGCATTGCACTAGCTGTCCATGGCCGACTGCCATTTTCGATACAGCTATATCGGCCAAAAAGCCCATAGCTCCAGTGCAAATGCCGCGCAACAGGAACCAGCCCACAAGAAAATGCCCGAATCCAGAGGATTCGGGCATTTCTTGAAACATCGATGAAACCTTCGCCACCATCCAGACGCACATTCATGCGATTCAGACAGCAATCCTCGGCCCCACCTTGCGCAAGACCCAACAGGCCAGACGCAATGACACCTATTCTTCAACAACTCCTCAGCGAATGACCAGCCTGCGGCACACAACACCCCAAGCCCGGTTACGATCCATCGCATCACTCACCAGACAATCCTTTGTCTGCATGGCTGAAAAGCTAACGGCCTGTGCTGCTGACTCAGTAGCCTGGGCCGTTGAGAACAAGCCTATGCAAAGCCCCCCCGCCCTGCAACACCCCCAAAACCACCAGCCCCGCTCAGCGCCTTTTCATGCGCCAGATAGCCATCAACGCTGGAAGCATCGGTTTGCAAGGCCAGGTTAAAAATCCAGCCTCCCTTGACGCTCAAGCCGCCCGCAGCAGAAGCAAAATCAGCGTTCAAAAGCGCAGAGCTCACACACATCAAACAGACCAATCCCTGCAAACCAAAGGAAACGTCCTGCACCACCACCCGCCCACATCCTACCTGGAGCACCAACGGTCAATTTTTTTCAACTGAATCAGACAGCTAGGGTTTACAAGCGCATCAGAAGCTATATACTCGCAGCCCATTACGCCGGTATAGCTCAGTTGGTAGAGCAACTGACTTGTAATCAGTAGGTCCCGGGTTCGACTCCTGGTGCCGGCACCATATAAATCAAGGGCTTGCAGCGATGCAGGCCCTCGTTTTTTGTCCCGCACGTAACAACGCACGTAATAAGCCGTCCCGAACGGCGCTTTCCAGGGCCAGCGGGCATCCTGAATTCGACCAGTTACAGGTAGTGATGGCCTCAGAAATTGAGCCTCACGAGGATGTGTGCGCACATGTCTGCCACACACCCTACACACGGGGAAAAATTTTCCGGTGCATACCTAAAAAGTGCGTCAGAAGTGTAAGTGAGATTTTTACTCTCTATAAAATCCTTCTATATCAAGGGTTTGGCATACAGACCTAACCGTAAGTAGACTGTCAGAAAAGCGTAAGCGCAGGACAGTTTGTGACTGTAAGTGAGTCGCTCTGTAACCTACTGCTTTTAAAGGATATTTTTAATCCTTTCTCTCGCTTACATTTTTTGACGACCCGACTGTAAGTGAGGATCCTCAATGATTACGGGGGCTAGAGAGCTTTTACTCGCTCACTTACACTACTTACGCGTCAGGAGGGGGTATGCCGGAAAAAGGTTTTCGGTAGCCCACTTGGAAACACCCTAAAAACCATCCTCGCCTCGCATCGCTGACCGGAGAACCCCATGCCGAAGCCCAGTACCCGCGCCCCTACCCCACAAATCGAGATGATCAAGAAGGGTGGACAATGGGAGGCTCACTGGGATTATCAGGAGGGGCCCGCGAGCTTGGTGCTGTTCAACCGTGCCGAATATCTGCGCGGCTACATAGATGGGGTATTGGACATGCTCCGCATCGCTCCAGAGAGGGTTTGCTGTGCGAGCGGTGTGACTGGCACCGTCAAACGACTTGATCAGAACCAAGCCGAGGCACTGCACAGTGCCTTATGTGAGTTGTTGATACCGATGGTGGAAGCTGAATTCGCCCGAATAACTCGCAACACGGATCTTCCCCACCTTCGCAGCACCGATGCAATCGAATGCAACTTGGGAAACGTCGTCGATACGACTGCAGCCCAGGGCCTGCTTAGTATGTAGAGGCCGGACCGGATCTAACCAGCGCGCCCCTGATGCACAGTTTTAGGACCAGTGTCGATTTAGAAAACTGCCCCCTTCCTCGGTTTTCCAATTTTTGACCCAGTCTGGCCGGGCCTTCGAGTATTCGCACCTCGCGCGCGGCCTTGTCACTCGCTGTGCAAGGCGATGACATTTTTCTTCATAACCTTGCACGTTGTGCAATTGCCACTGCCCTGCGCAACCCCACAGCCGGCCTGGGCTGGAGTATTGCTTTCATCGCATCCTAGTTTGCACAAAAAAAGGATGCAAAGCCCGTTGGCGGGAGGGGGAAGGCATGGTGAATATGCTACAACCAGAGCAAAGCTGCGGGGCAAACGAAAATAGACTAGCAAGGCGTTGAAATTTCTTGCGAAACTTGTCAGTTGCGCTTGAATAAATGCCTGTCACTGGCGTAAATTGAGGCAGATTTTTCTCAAGGCCCTGTAAGCTTATGAGAAGAACTTTTAATTTATTAGAAGCCCAAAACTCATGACATTATCAAAAGGACATGAAATGCCAACTATAGAATGCCCATACATAAAAATTGAACAGCGAGGCCAAGAATTTTTTCTAATTAAACTTAAGGCTCGTGATTTGATTAATATCTCCTACGTTTCAGTGAGAGGTAGAGACAATGAGGCTGGGGCGGTGCAACGCTTCCTGAACACAAGACGCATATCGAGCATTAAAGAGTTCACACTACATCAAGCTTCTTTTCCTTCATCTATTGTTTTAAACTGGGTTAACCATGAACAGAATATTGAGTTCGACGAAAGCCGTCTAAGCATTCCCATCGTCCCAAAATCCGCACAGCTAATTGATGGCCAGCACAGAGTCGCGGGAATTCAGGCAGCAGTCGAAGAAAATGAAGAGCTAGGTGAGCTGGAACTTCCAGTTACTATATATATAGGTCTCTCCACCAAAAAGTGCGCGAACATTTTTCTCTCCATCAACACCGAGCAGAAGCCGGTTCCACGTAGTTTAGTCTATGATTTGTATCTTGTTGCCGACGAAGAGATAGTTGACCCAACGATTGCAAGAGCCAGGGATATTGCCGAGGCCTTAAACACTGAAGAAGACTCTCCTTATCTGGAAGAAATAAAAACTCCAGGATCACCCCGAAGAAAAGGAGGAATTGCATTGTCTTCAGCCGTTGGTGCTATAAAACCACTTGTGGAAGAAAAAGGCCCTTTCGAGCAAATAGGCATTGTTAACTTTGAACAACAAAAAGACATCATAAAGAATTTTTTCATAATAATCTCCAATCCTTATGGCGAAATATGGCAGGAGAAAACTAACGCATTTATGTATGCCTCTGGCTTCACGGGGGCAATGGAGTTTTTAGCAAAAAGAATGATACCTTATTGCACCAACTCTAGCTATAACTTCACCAGAGAACACATGCAGGCGGCTTTAAAAATTGACAAGGATTCTTTGATACTCCAAGAAGAGGTGAAAGGAATTCAGGGAAAGGAGGCTCCAAATATAGTATTCAAAGCTCTACTAAACAACTTCTTCCCATCGACGGGCAATGATCAAATAAGAATCTAATCTATGAGCGCGCACGGAGCAAATGCTTATTTAGCAGAGCGAATTTTAACCCAAGATATTGGCGCCCCCTTGACAGAGGTGGAGTCTTGGGAGCTGACTAATATTTTACGACTGGATGCTAGAAAGTATTATCAGTCCGGATTAATTACCTATCTCGAAGCGATAGCAGGGTTAAGAAAAAAACTTGGACTTGGAGCGCTGTAAAGTTTTACTACTCAGTTTTCTACCTAGTCAGAGCATTGCTTGCCCTTGAAGGCGTTGCCTATGTATCAGTAAACAAGAAGCTGGGATGGATTAAAACACAGCCTGGGGAGTGCCTCACGGCATTTCCACGCAAAAAATCATACTGCGCAGGCGGAAACGCGGAGAAAAACCTTTCCGGCTCTCATGGGTCGGTACTTTATCTTCTGGAAAAAAACTTCCCGAACTCTCGACTATTGTCTCAAGAGATAGATGGACTATACCCTACAGAGTGGTTAATGAAAGCAAGGGAGTTTCACAATTATCAGAGCTGTGGCTTCTCTGACCCCAAACCTTCTCAATATTTTGAAAGATACGTTGAAAATCTAGGCGCACATGCCAAGATTATTTACGCATACTTCAGCGACAAAGATGATTTATATACGTTCACTGGCGATCACGCCATAATATCATATCCGACATTTGTCATTAAGCATGTTGCGGGCAGATTTGAACAGCAGTCTACGACACAGCGTCAAACACCGGAAAGCCAAGCCTTACTACTATTGCCCCTGCCAGAAACAGAAGACATCGCAAGCACCCAAGTTACTATGGATAACTCTCTTATCTTGGAGATGATAGCGGCAGAAGGGAGCGAGATGAACTTTCTCGAAAAACTGGTTCTGAAACCTCAGCAAGTGAATTCTATGCTTTCTGAGTAGTTATCGGCTGAAGGAGCGTGTGCAACCATGCTGCCTTGGCAGCCGTTGTACTGAATGGCAATGCATTGCCAGGTATCGAAGTTGGCCCATGTGTATGGGCAGCGATCTCGCTGCTCATATCATGCAGCAGTTCCAAAAGTTCACAGACGACTTGAAAAATATTTACACTGTTCGAGCCTACCTGTCACCGCCACTGTAAAAATGACCCCCTAACGCCAACCTAGAATTGACCCCCCTGGGTAAAACTGGCGGCTTTGAGCTGCCAATATGTTGACCCAGGAGCAGTCTGTGGAAATTAAAGTGTTGGCCCGTCAGGGCCATGGCATCAAATTCATCGCCCGTGAGCTGGGTATTTCGCGTAACACCGTGCGCAAGTACCTGCGAAAGGCCCGGTCGCTACCCAGTGACAAGGTGAGACCCGCACGTCCGTGCAAAATCGACCCCTTCAAGGACTACCTGCACGAGCGTATTGAGGCGGCGCGCCCACACTGGATTCCGGCGACCGTCCTGCTGCGTGAGATCACGGCATTGGGGTACAGCGGCGGCGTCAGTCGTCTGAAGGCTTATATTCGCCCCTTCAAACGTAAGGCAGAAGAGCCGGTGGTACGTTTCGAGACACTGCCCGGCAAGCAGATACAGGTGGACTTCACCACCATTCGACGAGGCCGTCAGCCGCTTAAGGCGTTCGTGGCGACACTTGGTTTTAGTCGAGCAAGCTTTGTCCGTTTCTCCGTATCCGATCCACGAACCCCACATTTCAAGCCACTGGCTGACGCCTGATGCTGTGCTCCCGTTTTCTTTCAGGAGCCAGCACCATGATGCGACCCGACGCCAAAGTCGAGAAAGTCTACCTCTATCCCAAACCCGTGGATTTCAGAAAATCCATCGATGGCTTAGCTGCTTTGGTCGAGTTGGATATTAAAGTGGCGGTCTTTGATCCGGTGCTCTTTGTCTTTCTCAACAAATCCCGGAATCGAGTGAAGATTTTGTATTGGGAGCGTAACGGCTTCTGCCTTTGGCTCAAGCGTCTCGAGTCCGAGCGTTTCAAAATCTCGCCAGATGATGTCGACGAAGCCATTGTGCTGACGGTTCAGGAATTGAATTGGCTGCTGGATGGATTTGATCTGTGGCGCAACCGTCCTCATAAGATTTTGACTCCAAGGTTTGTTGCCTGACGGGTATAATCCAGGGCATGCGACCATTGCCCGACAACCTTCCTGACGATCCCGTATTGCTCAAACAGATGCTGCTTGAGAGCTACGAAGCACGCTCGCGCGAACAGGAAGTTAAAGACGCCTACGCCACTCACATCGTTGATCTCAAAGAGCAGATCAAGCTGCTGCGTGACCGTATTTTTGGTCGAAAGTCCGAACAAACCGTCGAGCCTAATACCCCTCAACTTGCCTTGTTCAATGAACCTGAAAGCGAGCCTATGCTCCCGGTCGGCGATGCTGATGAGGAAGTAGTTGCTCCTGCGCCACGCCGTGGCAAGCGCAAGCCACTGTCGGCTGATCTGCCGCGCATTGAAGTCATCCACGAGCTGCCCGAACACGAACTGACCTGTGCCTGCGGTTGCCGCAAGCATGTCGTCAGCGAGGAAACCAGCGAGCAACTGGATATCGTGCCGATGCAGATTCGGGTGATCAAACACATCCGCAAAGTCTACGGCTGTCGTGGCTGTGAGTCGGCACCGGTCACAGCCGGCAAGCCTGCGCAGTTGATTGAAAAGAGCATGGCCAGCCCCAGCGTGTTGGCCATGCTGCTGACCACCAAGTATGTCGACGGCTTGCCGCTGCATCGTTTTGAAACGGTGCTAAGCCGACATGGCATAGAAATCCCGCGTCAAACGTTGGCCCGCTGGATTATCCAGTGCGGCGAACATTTGCAGCCGCTGTTAAATCTGATGCGTGATCGATTGCTGGAAAGCCCGGTCATCCACTGTGACGAAACCCGCGTTCAGGTACTGAAAGAACCAGATCGAGACCCGACCAGCCAATCCTGGATGTGGGTACAGGCCAGCGGGCCTCCAGATCATAAAGTCGTATTGTTCGACTACACTTCCAGCCGCGCGCAGGACGTACCGTTACGGCTGCTGGAAAGTTATCGCGGCTATGTGATGACTGATGATTACGCGGGCTATAACGCGCTGGCGTTACAACCGGGCGTGGAGCGCTTGGCGTGTATGGCCCATGCGCGGCGCAAATTTGTCGAAGCACAAAAAGTGCAACCTAAGGGCAAGACCGGGCGTGCCGATATCGCGCTGACGATGATCAATAAGCTGTACGGTATCGAGCGCGAATTGAAAGACGGCAGCGACGAACAGCGCTTTACCGGTCGGCAGGAGAAAAGCCTGCCAATCTTGGCTCAGTTGAAAAGCTGGCTGGATAAAACTCAGTCCCACGTGACGCCGCAAAGCGTGCTGGGCAAGGCAGTTGGTTATCTGGCGAATAACTGGAGTCGGCTGAAGCGTTACGTGGAAGCCGGCTTTTTACCGATCGACAACAACCCGGCAGAGCGCGCAATAAAGCCGTTTGTTATTGGGCGCAAAGCCTGGCTGTTCAGCGACACGCCTAAAGGCGCCACCGCCAGTGCACAGATCTATAGCTTGGTCGAGACCGCCAAGGTCAACGGCCAGGAGCCCTATACGTGGCTGCGCCACGTACTGGAGAGGTTGCCACTTGCGCAGTCGGTGGCCGACTATGAGGCGTTGCTGCCGTGGAACTGCTCACCGGAAATGCCAAGATAAACGGAAGCCGCATCTGATGGTAGGTGTGGTTGGTGGATCGCTTACGTTTCTCCGAGCGAGAGGACAGCGAAGCCTGGCTGACAGGGCTTCGGGAGGCGTTCGCTTACTTTGGCGGCGTGCCCGAGCAGGCATTGTTTGATAACGCCGGAACCATCATCACCGAGCGAGATGCTTTTGGGGAGGGCCAGCACCGTTGGCATCCCCGATTGGCTGCGCTGGCCGATGAGTTTGGTTTTATTCCCAAGGTCTGCCGCCCTTACCGTGCCCAGACCAAGGGCAAGGTTGAGCGCTTCAACGGGTATCTGAAGGGCAGTTTCATTACCCCGTTGGCCGCTACGCTCAAGAGTGCGGGTCTGACGCTGGATGTGGTGACGGCCAACGCACATATCGGCCAATGGCTCGACGAAGTCGCTCATCAGCGGATTCACGGCACGACGGGTGTTCAACCGGCGGTACGTCTGGCCCAAGAGCAGCAGGTACTATTACCACTGCCAACACAGAGCCTGCGCCCACAACCCGCCCAAGGCCTACGCCTGGGACGGGTCCTGCCGTACGAGAGCTTGCAGCATCCGCTGTCGGTTTATGAGCAACTGCTGGAGGTGAGAGCATGAACCTTCAACATGCTCGCCTGACAGAACTATGCAAGGGGCTAAAGCTTGAGCGCGTCGGGGTGGACTGGCCGCACCTGGCCCAACAAGCAGCAAGCGGCGAAGACAGCTTTGCCGACTTCCTCGAAAAGCTGCTGGCTGCCGAGACCGATGCCCGAAGTGAACGCTCTCGACAGGCCCTGCTGAAAACTGCCGCGCTGCCCGCTGTGAAAACGCTGGAGCAATACGACTTCGCGTTTGCCACCGGCGTCCCCCGGGCACAGCTCCAGGAGCTGGCAGCACTGAGTTTTGTTGGACGTGCCGAGAACATCGTGTTCCTGGGGCCTAGTGGTGTAGGCAAGAGCCACCTGGCTATCGCCCTGGCCTACCGGGCAGTGATGGCCGGTATCAAAACCCGCTTCGTCACGGCGGCTGACTTGATGCTGCAACTGACCGCTGCGCACCGCCAGGAACGGCTCAAGGAATACTTCAGTCGTGTGGTGATGGCCCCTGGGTTGTTGGTCATCGATGAAATCGGCTACCTGCCGTTTGGTCGTGATGAAGCCAACCTGTTCTTCAATGTTGTCGCCAAGCGCTACGAGCAAGGCAGCCTGATCCTCACGAGTAACTTGCCGTTTACCCAGTGGGCCGGAACCTTTGCGGATGATCAAACACTGACAGCGGCCATGCTGGACAGGCTGTTACATCATGCCCATATCGTGCAGATGACAGGTGAAAGCTATCGACTCAAGGACAAGCGCAAAGCAGGAACCAAATCTTCTCGGGCCGAACCGGCTCGAAAATATGAACCCGAGGGGGGTCAAAACTAAGTTGGCGATTTAGCACGGAAGGGGGTCACTTTTTAGTTGGCGTTGACACCTACCCAGTTTTTGGGAGCCTGCAGCCGTTGGCTCTCGCTGGTGATACTCTCTCGTAACCCTTGAATTCTTTCCAACATGTCGCCGCCCACCGTGGCGTTGTGCTTATGGCCGACCACCAGGTTTAGGTGTAAGCGCCTCATGAACCCCACATTCCCAGCCGACAATTAAAGCTTGATGCTGTGCTCTAAATTCTTTTCAGGAGACAGCACCTCATGATGCGACCCGACGCCAAAGTCGAAAAAGTGTACCTCTACCCCAAGCCTGTGGATTTCCGAAAATCTATCGACGGCCTTGCTGCGCTGGTCGAGCTAGATATCAAAGTCGCCGTGTTCGACCCCGTGCTTTTTGTTTTTCTGAATCGCCCTCGTAACCTGGTGAAAATCCTTTACTGGGAGCGCAACGGCTTATGCCTTTGGCTCAAGCGCCTGGAGTCCGAGCGTTTCAAAACATCTCCCGATGAGACAGACGACGCCATCGCGCTGACGGTTCAGGAACTGAACTGGTTGCTTGACGGTTTTGATCTCTGGCGCAACCGTCCTCATCAGGTTTTAACTCCAAGATTCGTCGCCTGACAGGTATAATCCGGGCATGATTTCCATGCCCGAAGATCTTCCAGATGACCCTGTATTGCTCAAGCAACTGCTTTCGCAATTATTGAGTGAGCGTACGGTTGATAAGTATTAAGGTGAGGATCTCAATGTGCGATTACCGACCTTAAACAGAGTGATACCGACCTAGCTGGAAGGTCGCAAGTCTTGCCCAGTCGCTTTTACCGAAGGTAGACCTTCCGGACGGTTGAAATATACCTATTATAATATCATAATGATATTGCGCCACCGATTGCTTGGATTTGGTTAAGTCTATTCATGATAGTTCTATGGCGATCTGAATGATCTTTCATCATTTACATAATAATTATTTCTGAGGTGCATAAATATGTCATTGAAGGCGCTTTTTGAAGAAGATGAATTAGATCCAAAGCGTGAAGCGTTAGATCTGATGACTAGCTATCATTCGACCATAAGATTTCTAGAGTATTTTCAAGCAGCAATCTTCGACCGAGAGCAACAGCATCGCTCTCTTTTAAGTGTATACAGAGATTATTTATATGCCCTTGGTCTGATTAATACGCATGATGACTATCCGAGGGTGGTTGGAGGGAGAGCGGATAACCCAAATGAAAAACAGGCGATTCGAAACTTAAAGTTCCCAATGGGGCTAGGATCCTTGGCAGCGTATATGAGTATTAATTTGGGCATCGCAAAAGAAATAGCATCAGATAAAATCCCTAACAAAATTAGTGACAAGCTCAAATCCGATTGGCACTTTAGCGAATTTGATATTATTGAGGATGAAGCGGTTAAAAATCCGCCAATACTTAAACTTGTCACGCGTCTGCGCAATGCCGTTAGTCATCACAATTTTAAGCTGAGAATACCTCTATCGCTAATTCATGAATCTGATATTAAAGATCAAGTGGAAGTAACTTTCTATGATAAAGATCCAAAGGGTAAAGAGTTTTTTGCCAAGGCTAGGTTCAGAGTCGTAGAGAAACTGATGGAAAAGCTGCGCAGTAGTGTTTATTCATTTCATAACTGCCCCGTGTTCGATGGCGATATTTCTAAGCATGATGCTATTACTAATTACGTCGCCGAATGCTTTGAGCACTTTAGTCGATCTTATGCAGGGAAAGGACTAAAGTTTGAAGGAGTGATAGGTCTTAGCCCGAAGGATGCAATTGAAGTTGCCAAAACGGGATATTTCGAGATTTCAAAATCTGATTGCTTAATGCACGAAGTCCGTTTTTCGTTGAGTGGTAAAAAATGTGATGCTCAATATATAGATATCCCATACATCGAATACAATAGGTGGGGTAATATTTTGATTGAGGACGAGCTTTACCCAATGGGGGAGTATCCAATGGAATGGATGCTGACTCATGAAAAGTCTCCACTATGTCAATTGGACAAAAAGATTGTGAGTATGTTAGACCTTGCGCTAGCTTCACGTACCGAATAAATCACAACACCCCATACTGAGACGGTAATACGGCAATCGACTACCTTACTGACTAGTTTGATTGCCGAATCTTGCTTACGGGAGGAAGGGCATGCTCATCAACGTTAAATATGCCAATGGGCAAAATCCGGCGGCAAGCTGGCAGAGCGAAAAGGCTGCGAGTCATATCAGCTGTCATCATTATGCTTAAGAGCCGCCTTTTAATCCTACTCCCCCGGTTTATGCTTATGGGGCTTCAGCTTTGGATGCTCCTTTTGCTTTTCAGGCGTGACTCTTTGCCGCTTGTCCGGAGTGCCATCCTCGTTCGTTCTTTTAGGGCCAGGTTTGATACTCATGGTCGACTTCCTTTATCGCTGGGGTTGTTGAATCCTTGATTTTAAATATCAGAGCCCCGTTAAGCTGTCAATAGGGAGAAATAGGTACTGGAGTTACAATGCCGGCAAATGTGGTCGGTTGGGGTATGGGTCATCTCCTTGGAGGCTCTGACTTCGGTGTTTTCGCTAATGAACTGAACCGCGCCTAAATTTTAGATTATGTATGGACCCTGCAACATTTCGCCGCTTTATATCGCTCTCTCAAAAACGAAAATTTCTGTAGCGTCCGCCAACGCGGAGCGCGGTTTTACCCATTTCCGATCACCACACTCGCCATCGATAAGAATATTCAATCACCACAATGTCTCTTTTAAGGTACATTTTTCTATGTACGAAGTGGAACACGTACTGTCTGCCAATGGGGTAGATATCTATCAGGGTTGGCTCGACACCGTTCGAGACACCCGATCCAAGGCACGAATCACCACCAGAGTCGACCGAGCGGCGCTTGGCCACTTCGGTATAACCGAACCGGTAGGTGATGGGGTCTTTGAGATGAAGCTGGATTTTGGTCCCGGCTTTCGTGTGTATTACGCGATAGAAGGTCAAAAGGTGCTTTTTCTCTTGGGCGGCGGCTCAAAGGACAAGCAACAAAACGACATCGACCAAGCCAAGGCGCTATGGAAATGCCACAAGGTGAAAAAGAAATGACCACTCATACGCGATCCCATGACGAAAGCGTTCTCGACATGCTTCGTGAAGACGAAGCATTTGCCATCGAATATCTGTCTGTTGCGCTGGAGGAAATCGACGAGGACGGTGGCGAAGACGCTTTTCTTATCGCCATCCGTCGCTTGATCGAGGCGAGAGGCGGTATGGGAAACCTCTCAAAGAACACAGGCCTGGCCCGACCCAACCTTTACAGATCTATTGCAGCTGGTGGCGACCCCAAGCTCTCCACCATCCTGAAGGTGCTCCAGGCACTGGGCGTGGGAATGTCAAAGGTCGTTTCGCACAGGCCGGACGTGGGCGGCCAACGCACCGACCCGTGACGATTCCTCATCCAGGAAAAGGACCTACGTTCCACCCTAGCTGGATCATCAATCAACAAAATATCGTTTTTACGCCCCCATAAATCCAATGCCCGCATAAACGAAGACTCCAACAAAGACACCGCCCCCCCCCAGCACCACACCAACGCGACTACCGTTTCATGCTGCGCTCGTAAGCGGCCAGGACAGTTCGCTCAGATTGCACCAGGTAGGCATCCAGCATGATCGTCGCGTCGCCCGCTCGGCCTTCTTCAACGCATTGAAGTATCGATGCGTTCATATCGAGGAACGGCAAGTGCAGTAATCGGGGGTCGTTGAGCAACCCGAAGGCCAGCCGCAATTCAGCCGAGATCTGCCCGTAAAACACCAGCAGGCGTGGGCTATCTGCCAGTTCGACGATTGAGTTGTGAAAAATCATGTTGGCCGTGCCGACCGCTACCCAGTCTTTCGATTCGCGCGCGTGCACGCCTGATTCGACAGCCTCACGCATGTGCAGGGTGCCTGGGTGCTGGGGGTAGGCTTGGGCGATGGCCTTGCACTCGATGAAGCGGCGCACTCGGTAGATGTCGATGATCGAGGCCATGTCGGGTTCTGCAACCGTCACTCCGCGGTTAGGTTCGTGTTTGAGCAGGCCTTCGCGCGTCAGAACCCGAAATGCCTCTCTCAAGGTGTTGCGCGAAATGGCGAGGTTTTCTGCCAGTGCGGCTTCTGAAAGGCGTTGGCCGGGCACGAGTTCTCCCTCGACCAGCATTCTGCGTATTTCTCGGGTGATGGTTTCTCCCAGTGTTCGGGGAAGGGTGGGAGAGGCGTCGTTCATTAAGAGGTCCAGGATGAGGAAAACCGCAGGGTTATTCCATCAGAGCCTAGTGCGTGGCACAAGGATCAAGCCTGGAACATGCTTCATTAGGTAGCACCGCAAGCGCTTAAGGTAACAATTGGTGCTTTTGCATCAGTCATAAACAACAAATTGTTCAACAATAAATCCTTTATCAACCTACATTACAGCGGCAATTCTTGAGTCTTGGCATGCTCATTGCTCAGTCGAGATACCTCTCACCGTAGGAATGATGCCGTGACAACGACCACAAAAGAGTTCACAAAGGCGCGGCGGGCGTCTTTAGTCGCCGCTGTCTTCATGATGGCCACGTCTGCCATCGGGCCTGGCTTCCTGACCCAGACCGCTACGTTCACGGCAACATTGGGTGCTGCGTTTGCTTTCGGCATTCTGGCTTCGATCCTGATTGACTTCGTCGTTCAGCTGAACGTCTGGCGCATAGTGTCGCTGACTAAAATGCGCGCGGCCGATCTGGCCAACGCTGCTATTCCGGGCAGTGGCTACTTGCTGACGGTGTTGGTGCTGTGCGGTGGGCTGGTGTTCATGCTGGGTAACATTGCCGGTGCAGGTCTGGGCTTGAATGCGCTGACTGGTCTTGATCCTAAATGGGGTGGTGCGTTGAGTGCGCTGCTTGCCATTGGGATTTTCTCGTCTCATCGCGCTGGCGTGGCGATGGACCGGATCATGATGGGGCTGGGCATCCTGAAAATATGCCTGATCGTGTTCGCATGCTTTGCGACCCATCCTCCGCTGGGCGAAGCCCTGCGTCAGTCGGTATGGCCTGACTACATCGACTTTGCCTCCATCACCACCATCGTCGGCGGCACGGTAGGCGGTTACATCACTTATGCCGGCGCTCACCGTCTGCTTGATCGCGGCACCGTGGGTGTAGAAAATCTTCAGGCGGTATCACGCGCAGCGCTGACCGGTATCCTGGTCACAGGCATTGCTCGCTACGTATTGTTTCTGGCTATTCTGGGTGTGGTGGCAAGCGGAGTGGTTATCGATGTGTCTGGCAAGGGCGCAAACCCTGCTGGTCAGGCATTTCAGGCAGCGGCAGGCGACATCGGCATGATGATGTTCGGCCTGGTGCTGTGGGCGGCGGGTATCAGCAGTGTAATCGGCGCGTCTTATACGTCGATGTCCTTTATCACGGTGTTCTCCAAGAAAATCACAGAGCGCGTTCGTAACCTCGCGACCGTGGTTTTCATCGTCATCTGCATGGCTGTCTATATCGTGCTGGGTAAGCCACCGGCAGCGTTGCTGGTGTTTGCTGGCGGTTTCAACGGGTTGATCCTGCCGCTGGGCCTGAGCATCTTCATGTACGTGGGCTGGGCCCGGTCTGACCTGATGGATGGCTACCACTATCCACGCTGGTTGCTGGTGCTGGGTATTCTGACCTGCCTGCTGTCGTGGTTCATGGCCTACAAGTCGGCCGGTGCCATCTTTGCGTTCATTGGCGCAGCCTGATTAAAAATGCCTGATTACAAAGAGGTAATTTCAAATGCGTGCGATTGATCTAAATAGCGACCTGGGTGAAAGCTTCGGCGCCTGGAGCATGGGCGACGATGCCGCGATGCTCGACATCGTAACCAGCGCCAATGTCGCCTGTGGTTTTCACGCCGGCGACCCGGCGGGCATCCTGCGGACACTGAAAGCCGCTGCCGCAAAGAACGTCACGATTGGCGCTCACGTGTCCTACCCGGACAAGGTTGGCTTTGGCCGCCGTAACATGGACGTGGCCAGCGACGAACTGACCGCCGACGTGATTTATCAGATCGGTTCGCTGCAAGGCCTGGCCAAGGCTGCTGGCACCTCGGTGCGCTACGTCAAGCCTCACGGGGCCTTGTACAACACCATTGCGCACGACCGCAGACAGGCGATGGCGGTGATTGAGGCGATCCGCGCCATTGATCCTGCGCTGGTGCTCGTCGCTCTGGCGGGCTCCACCCTGATTGAGCTGGCCCGTAGCGAAGGTTTGCAGTGCATCGCCGAGGCCTTCGCTGATCGTGCGTATACGCCACAAGGCACTCTGGTTTCGCGGCGCGAGCCCGGGGCTGTGCTTCACGACCCGGAGCTGGTGGCCCAGCGCATGTTGCGTCTGGTTCAGTCAGGCTCCATCGAAGCCATTGATGGCAGCCTGGTCAGGATAGAGGCCGACTCGATTTGTGTGCATGGCGACAGCCCCGCCGCCGTAGAGATGGCCCGCGAGCTGCGCCGCGTACTGGAACAAGCCAGTACATCTTTGCAGCCCTTTGCCGGAAAACGCTCATGAATGCCTTTGATCGAGCCCGTCAGAGCGCCATCGCCGCAGCCCGCGAGGCGCGTGGCACTTACCGCAACGGTCTGGTGACCCCCACGGCAGGCGTTGCACCGGGGATGACCCAAGCCAACCTGATCGCATTGCCCCGCGACTGGGCCTACGACTTCCTGCTCTACGCGCAACGCAATCCCAAAGCGTGCCCGATCCTGGATGTCAGCGACGCCGGCAGCCCGACCACCCTTCTGGCTGAAGGCTCGGACCTGCGCACCGACATCCCGATGTACCGCATCTGGCGCGATGGCAAGCTGGCGGAAGAAGTCAGCGACGCAACCCAGGCCTGGGCTGAACACGACGACATGGTCGCGTTTCTGATCGGTTGCAGCTTTACCTTTGAAACCCCGCTGCAAGAGGCGGGCATCGAAGTGCGGCACATCACCGATGGCTGCAATGTGCCGATGTACCGCACCAACCGGGCCTGCCGTCCTGCCGGTCGGTTACACGGCGAAATGGTGGTTTCGATGCGTCCGATTCCGGCTGATCGCGTGGCCGAGGCCAGCGCTATCTCCGGGCGCTACCCCTCGGTGCACGGCGCTCCAGTCCACATCGGCGAGCCTGGACGGCTGGGTATCAACGACCTGAGTCGACCCGATTTCGGCGATGCCGTTAGCATCAAGCCTGGCGAAGTTCCGGTTTTCTGGGCGTGCGGTGTCACCCCTCAGGCAGCAGTCATGGCATCAGGTGTACCCTTCGCCATCACCCATTCGCCCGGCTATATGTTCATCACCGACGTGCCTGACAGCACTTACCACGTCTAGGAGTTCTCTGTGCGCTTTCTACCGGTCAACCTGGACGTCCTGCTCGTCGAATTGAAAGATCTGGACGAAACCCTGGCCTTGTTCGACGCCCTGACGGCGGAGCCAATTGCGGGTGTGGAGGAGATCGTTCCTGCCGCACGCACGCTATTGATCCAGTTCCGCCCCAGCACCATCGAGCGTCAGGCGCTGGTCAACCGCATAGCTGGCCAGGACCTCAGCCAGCGCCGTGAGGGCGAACACCGTCGGGTGGAAATCCCGGTGCATTACAACGGCGAAGACCTCGACGAAGTCGCAACGCTGCTGAATATCAGCCGCGCAGAGGTCATCCAGCGTCACACCGCTCATGACTACAGCGTGGCGTTCTGCGGTTTCGCGCCGGGCTTCGCGTACCTGACGGGCGGCGCCGGGTTCCAGGTGCCTCGTCGGCAAACGCCGCGCACTCGCATCCCTGCCGGTGCGGTGGCGTTGGCGGGCGACTTCAGCGGTGTCTATCCCAAAGCCAGCCCTGGTGGGTGGCAGATCATCGGCGTGACGCCGTTGCAGATGTGGGACCTGAACCGCGCCGAGCCTGCCCTGCTACGCCCTGGCTATAAAGTACGCTTCACCGACGCCGGTCCATTGCCTGCCGATGGCCTGCCAGTGCCTTCGGCGCCAGCACGCAACGACGCCACAACAGCAACGTATCTGGAGATCACCAGCCCAGGCCTGCACAGCGTATTGCAGGACATGGGCCGCCCCGGCCAGACCGGCCAGGGCGTATCCCGCTCCGGCGCGCTGGACCTGGGTGCTCTGCGCTCGGCCAACCGCACCGTCGGCAACCCTTCGGACATGGCCTGCGTGGAATCGGTACTTGGAGGCCTGAGTTTCAGTTGCCATGGCAGTGCTGTGATCGCCATCACCGGCGCACACACCCCAGTCACCATCACCAGCGCCAGCGGCCTGCAATGGCAAGCCAGCAACTATCAGCCCATCGAGCTGGAAACGGGCGACCGCGTGAGCCTGGGCTCACCCAAGGCCGGCTTGCGCAGTTATCTGGCCATCCGTGGGGGTTTCGACGTCACGCCGGTGCTCGGCAGCCTGTCCACCGATACCCTGGCGCAGCTCGGTCCTGAAGCGTTGGCAACTGGCGACCGACTGGGCTTTACCGCGCCGGTCAACGGCACCAGCGTATCCCTGAACGAAGCGCCAGCCTTTGAGCTGCCGACCACCGCCAACATTGTCACCCTCGATGTGGTGATGGGGCCGCGCACCGACTGGTTTACCGAAAACGCCATCCAGCGTCTGAGCAGCCAGCTGTGGCGCGTCACCCCGCAATCCAACCGGGTCGGCATCCGTCTGGCCGGTGATACACCACTGGAACGCAGTAATCATCAGGAGTTGCCCAGCGAAGGCACTTCTGTTGGCGCGATCCAGGTTCCAGCCAGCGGCCAACCGGTGCTGTTCCTGGCCGACCATCCACTGACCGGTGGTTATCCGGTGATTGCCTCGGTGGCCAGCCACCATCTGGATTTGGCAGGACAGATACCGGTCAATGCACAGATTCGCTTCAACCCGCTGGGGGCGTTCGAAGAAATGCAGCCCAGCACCGAAGCCTCTTTTTCAACTGCCGATGCGAAGAACAATTCATGAAAAAATTATTGATCGCCAACCGTGGTGAAATCGCCGTCCGCATCGCTCGCGCTTGCCGCGACTACGGTGTGCAGTCGGTTGCCGTCTACGCCGACGCCGACATTGACGCGCTGCACGTGCGCCAGGCCGACGAAGCTTATTCTCTGAACGGCCAACGCCCTGCCGAGACCTATCTGGACATCGAAAAGCTGCTAGCTGTCGCCAAACGCAGCGGGGCAGACGCTGTGCACCCAGGCTATGGCTTTCTGTCTGAGCGGGCCGACTTCGCCCGGGCGGTGATCAACGCCGGTCTGATCTGGGTCGGCCCCAACCCGGAAACCATTGATGTGCTGGGCGACAAGGTCGAGGCGCGCAAACTGGCGCATCTGGTCGGCGCGCCATTGGTTGCCGGCACACCCGGCCCGGTCGAAAGCGCCGCCCAAGTGCTGGCCTTTGCCGAGCAGCACGGTTTGCCGATCGCCATCAAAGCCGCTTTCGGCGGTGGCGGACGCGGCATGAAAGTGGCTTGGCGTCTTGATGAAGTCGCCGAAATGTTCGCTTCCGCCGTGCGCGAAGCCGAAGCCGCTTTCGGGCGTGGCGAATGTTTTGTTGAACAGTTCCTCGACCGCCCACGCCACATCGAAGCCCAGATCCTGGCCGACAAACACGGCAAGGTCGTGGTTGTGGGCACACGCGATTGCTCCCTGCAACGCCGTAACCAGAAGCTGGTGGAAGAAGCGCCAGCACCGTTCATCAGCGAAGAACAGCGTGCGCGCATTCACCAGTCGGCTCAGGACATCTGCGCCAAAGCGGGCTACGTTGGTGCGGGCACCGTGGAGTTCCTGCTCAGCCAGGACGGCACCCTGTCGTTCCTTGAGGTCAACACGCGCTTGCAGGTCGAGCACCCAGTGACAGAAGAAACCACCGGCATCGACCTGGTGATCGAGCAACTGCGTATCGCCGACGGCCTGCCGTTGTCGTTCAGCGAAACCCCGACGCCACGCGGCCACAGCTTTGAATTTCGCATCAACGCCGAAGACGCAGGCAAGGGCTTTTTGCCCACCCCCGGGCAAATCACAGAATTCCTGCCGCCCTCTGGCCCCGGCGTGCGCCTGGACAGCGGCGTGGTCAGCGGTTCCAGCGTGCCGAGCACCTTCGATTCGATGATGGCCAAGCTGATTGTCACCGGTGCAACTCGTGAGCAGGCGATAACCCGCGCCCGTCGCGCCCTGGCGGAATTCAACATCGAAGGCATCGCCTCAGTGCTGCCGTTCCACCGGGCCGTGATGGACCATGTCGACTTCACCAGCGCTGACCGATTCGGCGTGCACACCCGCTGGATCGAGACCGACTTCGCCGAACAGATCACCATCGCCCCACGCAACGCCCAGTCGGGGAACCCAGAAGTACTGCGCACCTTCGTCGAAATCGACGGCAAGCGCCACGAACTGGGTCTGCCCGCAGCATTGTTGCGCGGCATGAGCCTGAACGCAGCAGGCCCTGCCAGCGAAAGCGCGGCCCCAAGCGAAGCGGTTGATCCTCAGGCGGTACTGACACCGGTGGCGGGCAACCTGCATACCTGGGTCGTCGAAGACGGCGAGTCGGTCAGCGCCGGGCAAGTTATCGCCGTGGTAGAAGCGATGAAAATGGAAACTTCGATTCTGGCCCCTTGTGCTGGCGACGTTAATATTACCCAACCAGCGGGTACTTACTTTGAAGCGGGCTCTTTGATCGGCCGTATCAAAACCGTTAATTGATTTAAACGCTTCTTTTTGCAGGCTATACGCGCAACGGGCTAATAACCCGATTGCCGCGTGCTGCCCGCAGAAAACGGTAGATGTCACTGTGAACTCAAAATAACGATAAAACTCCACCCCTAAATCTGTCGTTATCTGGAGAATCAGGAAAGCGACGAACAACCATGAACACTGCTCAGCTATCGATTCAACAGTACCTAAAAGCCAAGGACGGTAATCATCCACATTTGCTAGACCAGGCCTTTGCCACCCAGAAGCCTTGGTGAACAATTCTCCTGGCATAGAGACGCTTGACAGTACGTTAAGGCCAATACTGCAATCTAATCCTCTCAAGCCACCCGCCGTACGGAACACTGGCCTTCAGCGAGTAGACTAAATTGAGTAACTCCCCCGGGTGCACCCAACAGGAATCAACTCGATGCATATTCTTCATATCGCCAGCTCTCCTCGTGGAGAGCGCTCCGTTTCGCTGAAACTGGCCTCGCGCTACCTTGAGACGCTGACCTCGCTTCATCCTGAATCCACCGTGGATGTTCTGGACGTGTGGACGATTGATCTGTTGCCCTTCGACGGCCCTGCTCTGGAGGCCAAATACGCCGACCTCCAAGGTGTGCAAATGAGCGACGAGCAGCAGGCGGTATGGAAGCAGATCCACGCGCTGGGCGAGCGTTTCCACCGAGCCGACGTCATCCTGTTCAGTGTGCCGATGTGGAATTTCGGTGTTCCCTACCGCCTCAAGCATTTGATTGACTCAGTCTCGCAGCGCGGCGTGCTGTTCGAGTTTGATGCCCAAGGCATGCGCGGCCTGCTCAAGGGCAAGAACGTGGTGGTGTTCGCCTCTCGCGGGGTAGCACTTGGGGAAGATTTCCCCACCGAAGCCTATGACCATCAAGTCGCCTACCTCAAAACCTGGGCACGGATGGTGGGTATCCCGACCATCGACGCGGTGCTGTCGGAAGCGACGCTCGCAGATCCGGCGACGGCGGAGGCTAATTTCACTGCGGCGCTGGCCGAGGCGTCGAAGCTGGCGGCGGCAGTCCAACCATGAAAGGTGAGTGAGGAGGCCAATGGGGCGGATCACAACATACAGGCCGTCTGACCGGCTTATCTCACTCTCCAGCCGGCATCGTCTGGGTGCCTGGAAAGCACATAGCCACAGCCATTGGGCACAGGGTTCGTGATTTCATACTCACGCCAGTCGGCCATTGCTCGCCCATCAATGCGCTGCGGCGTGCGCTCTATCAGCCAGGCGACGGCATTGATGAACTGCCCGTGCGAAAACACTGCGATGTATTGGGCAGGGTGCTCTGCAAGTCGAACCAGTAAAGACTGAGCCCTGGCAATAAATTCCAGAAAAGACTCAGCGCCTGCGCCTTCCGTAAACGCCGGGTCTGACCTCGCCCAATAGGCTTCGACCCAACCCCGTCTCTGCGCAACGGTGGTGTTGGTACACCGTGCGGGTTCGAGGTAGGTGAATTCCTGAATGGGCCAGGTTTCAAATGGGGTGGCAGGAAAGGTAGATACGGTGGCCATCGCCGTTGCCTGCGCTCGTGAGAACGGCGAGGCGACGATCAAGGCCGGAGCATGCGTGAATGACCGGGCCACTGACTGCGCTTGCTCGACACCCTTCAGCGTGAGAGGGATAGTTGCGTGATCCACGCTGGGTTGGCCTGCATTGGCGGCACTTTCACCGTGACGAATTAGCCTGACGTGCTTCATTAACGAGGGCTCGTGCGTAGTAGAAGGCTGAGTTTGCGCTGCTGAAAATCAGTGTCTCGGGGCGTCAAGAACGTTGATCACCACTCACGCGGAGCGATCAGCTCCTCGATGTCTGCATCGGGGAAACCATAAGCGTCTGCTATTCGTATGAAGTCCTCACCAATGGTTTCGCGGGCGAAGGTCTCGATTTCGCTGCCGTTTTCTTCAAACACTTCCTCCAGGTCGTTGATTTGCTCTGTCGCCTTGTGGGTCAGGGCATACAGTGCGGTCAGGCCGGAAGGCTTTTGCTGCTCGATTTCGTGACCCAGATTGACCAGCACGTCTTCGCACATTTTTACAACGGCGTCAGGGAAATACTCGTCCTGATACATGCCTTTCAGAAAGGCGTGTTTGGCCATGGTTTCGTTGGTCAACTGCATGGTTACCCCTCGTAAGGTTATGTGTTGATTGCCTGGTCTTTTCGCCGTCTGGCCATAGTGGTTGACGACTGCCATTGCCGCTTCTTTTATGCCACTTACAAGATGCCCTTCTCTCTATCGCCTGACGAGCCCCAAGGGCTTTTTTTCGTGTCCAAGCGCGGGCTAATCCCTTTCTGGCCAGACTGAATAGCACTTCGTATCGTCACTCCCGATCTGGTCAGATAGAGCATCAGTATCGCTCGTTAGTCGTTTACTCGAAACATCTTGAATGGATTGGCCTGAGCAGCCGTTACTAAAGCTCCCCCAAACCCCGTCGATATCCTGCCTACACCCCGCAATCATGGATCGATGAAATGGTTATCTCACTCACACCCGGCAATAACACCTCTCCAACTGTCACTCTTCCCCATTCTGGCGTGACACTCACTCCGCAGCCGCTTACCGACGCGCAGAAAGAAGCGCTGAAGAACGCCGCCGCCAATACGCCCGCAGTCGTTTATCACCCGAGCACAGAAGCCCCTGCGACGACTGAACCTGTGGTCGTGATCGAAACCTGGATCGGTCGCTCGCAGTCGCCTGACTTTCCGAAGATGGCGGCGCAACACAGTAACTCGACAGAGGCGTTGAAGACGTCGTATGAATCATTCAAATCGACACTGGCGTCGGTGTATCCGGATCTTGCGAGCAAGAAGTTCGGCTTCACGATTGAGGCGGACGGCAATTTGAAAGCGACCAACAGTTCCGGTGAATTAAGCCAAGCGGACACGGAGCAGCTGAACTCGCTGTTGAATGCATCCAGTGGCTTGAAAGCGGCAGCCGCCACTTATCGGGAGACGGCTATCGACCTGGTCGATGCCGACTCGCCCCGGAGCGGCAGTTATCTGGGGCGGTACAACCTGACCAAGGAGAACTTCGCCAATTCGCTGGATCTGGGCGCATTGTTTATCCCCAAGGGATCGACGCCGTCCAAGGAGCAGATAGACGGTATGTTCTTCAACCAACTGGCTTACAAAGGTGAGCTGCACACCAAGGAATCGGAAGCCGCGATGCTTGCCGCCCGTGCCGCCGAAAAGGCCGCCACGGCAGGTTGATCACACCCCGTCAGCGACTCATCAGGCGTTGGGGCGGACGTAGTAGTTATCGAACTCGCCGCTTTCAACGAGCTGAAAACCGTGGCGGAGGTAGAAACGGTTTGAGTCGCTTTCTTTCAGCGTGCCCACCCGCAGTCGATGGGTTGCATTAGCCTGCGCACCAGAGCTGACGGCGGGCTAAGCAACGTGTGTGTTTTCATTCGGTACGCAGTAACCCGGCCCTCATTTACCCACTCAACCGATCAGCCGCCTTACGGTAAACCTCATCTCGCTCACGCTTGTCCACAGCAACCACGAAGACCACAACCTCTTGGTCAATAACCTGATAAACCAGCCGATAGCCGCTGCTGCGCAGTTTGATTTTGTAGCAGTCGGGCAACGCATGCAGACGATTTGCTTCAACGCGCGGTGCAACCAGAATCGTAGCCAGCTTTTTCTTGAGCTGCTGACGCACGGTATCCCCTAATTTGCGCCACTCCTTCAGAGCTCGCGCATCAAACTCGAGGCTATAAGTCATCCAGTGAAACCTTGACCCGTTGCGGAGCCGCAAGGCGCTCGCGCACTGTTGCAAGCAACGCTTCGTCTTCCTCGGTCATCAGTACGGTCTTGAACGGTAGCTGGCCGCGCTCTGCCACGTACTGCAGGGTTTGACGCAGCAATTCCGAAGGAGTGACGCCAAGCTTTTCAAGCTCGAGATAAGCACGAGCTTTGAGATCGTCGTCGATACGAACATTAATAGACGCCATCAGTACGGCCTCCGATTGTAATGACATTGGTCTTTACACTGACAAAAAACATTTGTCTTTGCAAGCAGGCGCACAGCTCACTTATAAATTTTCACGCCCACTGGTCGCTTTCGATGCCGCCCGTGCAGCCGAAAAGGCCGCCACGGCAGGTTGTCACACCCTGTCAGCGACTCATCAGGCGTTGGGGCGGACGTAGTAGTTATCGAACTCGCCGCTTTCAACGAGCTGAAAACCGTGGCGGAGGTAGAAACGGTTTGAGTCGCTTTCTTTCAGCGCGCCGACTCGTAATGTCGACGAAGTTGCGTCCGCTTCGGCGAACACTTGGCGAAGCACCGCAGAGCCTGTGCCCTGCCCTTGCGCATCGGGTTTGATGTACAGGTGGTCCAGCACCAGACCATCGGCGAGCGCCTTGACGACGACGAAGCCGACCCTGTTGCCGGCAACATCGATATAGCGTGTATCCGGCGCCGAGAAGCCTTCACGAAAACGCTCTCGAGCGCGCACCGGATCGAACCGGCCAACGCGCTCGAGGCTTTCGCGCATGGCTTCGATACGCAGTGCAACGAGGGCTTCAAAGTCTTCAGGCTGAACCGTTGTTAGCGTGACTTCGGAAGCATTTTTCAAGATCTGCTGCACTGTATTTGCTCCAGTATCAAAAGCTTGATGTCAGACACCCGATTCTGGAGTCACTCTCATCAGAAAATGAGCTCTGTGCCTGCTTTGAGTTCTGCTGGCCGACCTCACCGGCCAGGCATTCACTGTTCGTCGAGTCGCTTGCGAACGGCTTTTCCCAGGTTCGTCAGGCGATATCGCTGGTTGCTGCTGGTAGGTTTTTCAGGAATGGTCATGACGATGTCCCTTTGCGTCGAACAGTGCTCACAGGATGAACGGTCCCTTATGCCGAGGTTTTAAGTCGAACCGCTTGATGCAGATGGGGGTCTATCCAGCATCTTTTACACATCGGTAAGCCCAGTGCCCAGAATCATTACGGATCAGACACCTCAGCATGTGGTGGATGAGCAGCAGGTCAAATTATTTGGCTCGCCCAAGGAACGGCTGGATTTCTATCGACGCGAAATTCATTACGAAACCACTAACCTGTCCAACCGCACCAACGCTTATTTGTCGGCGCAGTCATTTCTGGTAATTGCCTACGCATCGTCGATGGCGAACATGAACACAGAATGGGGCGCGATGTTCACGCTGGTGGTGCCGCCGATGCTGGCCTTGCTGGGGCTGCTCAGTACGTTGTTCGCCTGGCCAGGCATTCGGGCGGCATGCGACATCATTCAGCACTGGCATCACAAACAGTCTCAGTTGCTGCTCAGCGAGCCTGTCATCGGGCTGACCTACGACGACTCACCGTTATTCAGCGACTGGGAGTCCAGCGAAACCGGGCCGAAAAAGTCCTTGTTGTTCTCCAAGCGCAGCCCTTGGCTGTTCAGTTTTTTCTGGATATTCCTTGGCAGCTTCGCAGTGTTCGTGCAGTTGATTGCGGATTGAGTGATAGGCGACGCTCTGTGCCACGCCGCCGCCCTCAGATCAAAAAACGTTAATCGGATAATCAACGAAAATGCGCGTTTCGTTGCCTTCGCTGTTGTAGGCCTGTGCATCATCGGAGACGCGCAGGAACGAGTTGCGCAGGCGAATCGAAAGGTCTTTGGCCGGGCCGCTTTGAACCACGTAGGTCAGTTGGCTGAAGATCTCGCGCTCGGTGCCGTCGCCACTGCCAGCGGTGCCATCGTCGATGTTGTCGCCGCGCACGTAGGCAGCCTTGTAGCTCAGGCCAGGCATGACGAGGCTGGACAAGTCCACGCCGTAGGCTGCTTGCCACGAGCGCTCGTCCTTGCCGTTGAAGTCGGACCAGTAGGAGTTGGCAAGGTAGATGGTGTTGCCGCCGTCGCCAAAACCACCGTCGTTGCGATAGCCTCCGTAGGCGTAGCCCATGTCACCGGTGCTGCGCTGGTGCGCCAGGGTGAAGGAATGGATGCCGACGGCCCAGGTCGCTGCCAGGCTCCAGATTTTGTTGTCACGCGCATCGCTGGTGGTGAAGTCTTTATCCAGCTTGGTCTTGTAGCCGTTGAAGTCGAAGGTCAGCGACTGGTCTTGCGGCAGGGCAAAGACGTAGTTCAGGTTGACGTACTGCTTCTTGAGCACGTCTTCGTTGTCGGAAGCGTAGAACGCAGCGCTGAATTCATCGGTGAATTTGTAGCTGGCACCGTAGACATTGATGCTTTTCAGATCCCCGCTGTCGCGACCTTCGGCGCTTTTACGGGCCTCTTGGGTGAAACGTCCTGCAACCACTTCAAGCCCGTCGATCTCTTTCGAGGTGATCATGGTGCCGGTGTAGCTTTCTGGCAGCAGACGGGAATTGTCGTAACTCAGCACCGGCAATTGCGGCATCTGGTCGCCGTATTTGATGACGGTCTTCGAGAAGCGCGCCTTCACCGCTGCACCTGCCCGAGACAGGTCATCGGCCGCTGCGCCACTGTCGCCCTGCTTGAAGAAATCGATACCGCCGTTGCCACTGCGGCCCTTGCCGCCATCCAGGCGAATGCCGTACAGCGCAAAGGCATCGACGCCCACGCCAACCGTGCCTTGAGTGAAACCGGACGCGAAGGTGCCCATGAAAGCCTGGCCCCATTCGGACTTGTCTTCCCGGTCGTTTTTATAATCGCGATTGATGTAGGCGTTACGCAGGTTGACGGTCAGCCTGCTGTCCTCAACAAAACCCTTTGAATCTGCCTGCCCTTCGGCCATGGCCTGACTGGCACTGATGATGCCCAAAGCGAGCATGCCCATACGTTTGGTTAGCATCCTGTCTTCCTTTTCTGCGAATTGACACGCGCTGTGGCGACGGCCAATGGCCGTCCTGGCTTCCAGCCTCTGAACAAGCAGTATAGAGAGCCGCACGAGAATCGCAGTGGACTACTGATGCACGTACAGGGGGTCTGGCCACAGGCAGTGGGGCGCGAATCCTAGTCCCGGTGCCTGAAGGTGTCAAACGAGCAGATGGCCGAGCCAGAGCGTTCGGCCTGAGTGTTGTCTAGTCAGTCAGAACGCGGAGCAATGCTTCAAATTCGGCATCGTTGAGCAGTCCTGCCGGGTAGCGCCGCAACAGCATCGCACGCACATCCGGCCTTGGTTTCGCAGGCCTGGTTGTCCTTAACCAATCCGCCATCAACTGGCGGGCCTCGTTACTGGGAGAAGCAGAGAAACCACGAACATACTGCTGGTTCATACCTGCGTTCATAACGAAAACCTCTTGATTCATGAGGGGCTAAATCTACTGCCGCCGTGTGACAGTCAAGCTAATGAAACGGTTTTTCGCCAATCGGATTTACAACAATTTCCACTGAGCCTGCGTGAAATGTAGTTATAAGATAACGAAAAAAAGCCCATCAGATGATGAGCTTGATAGAGCAAGATCGGGACCAACCAGTTGCTGTCAGATACAACTAGTCATGAAGCACTAGGCCTTGAAAGGGGCTGGCTGTTGCTGCGTCAAGCAGTGAATATTTCCCCCGCCGAGCAGCAGCTCCCGGCCTGGTGCCATCACCACTTCGTGCTCCGGAAACAGCTTTTGCAGGATTTCACGGGCCTTTTCGTCCATCGGATCATCGAAACTCGGCGCGATAATGCCGCCGTTGACGATCAGAAAATTCACATAGGAGCCGGCCAGGCGCACCGATGGGTTGCGTTCCTGGCTGCCGTGCACCTGATCGACGCCTGCGCATTCTTCTTCTGTCGCGAACAATGGGCCGGGAATCGGCATTTTATGAACGATAAACGCACGACCCTGCGCATCACGGGTGTTTTCCAAAATACTCAACGCGGCATGGCAGCGTGGGTAGTTGGGGTCTTCGGGATCATCGGTCCAGGCCAGTAACACTTCGCCCGGACGGATATAGCAGCAGAAGTTATCCACATGCCCGTCGGTTTCGTCGTTGAACAAGCCATCCGGCAGCCAGATGATCTTATCCACAGCCAGGTAGTCGCTCAGTACCGCTTCGATCTGTTCGCGGGTCAGGTGCGGATTACGGTTGCGATTGAGCAAGCACTCTTCAGTGGTGATCAGTGTGCCTTCGCCATCCACATGGATCGAGCCGCCTTCCAGCACGAAGCCTTGGGTGGCATAACGTGGGCAACGCTCGATTTCCAGCACCTTGCTGCCCACTTGCGAGTCCAGATTCCACGGCGCGTACAAGCCGCCATCGAAGCCGCCCCAGGCATTGAACTCCCAGTTCACGCCACGCAGTTCGCCACGGTCATTGATGACGAAGGTCGGGCCGCTGTCGCGCACCCAGGCATCGTTGCTGCTCATTTCCACGACGCGAATGTTGGGCATGTCCAGCCGCGCACGGGCGTTGTCGTACTGCGCAGCAGACACTGCCACCGTGACCGGCTCGAAGCGGGCGATGGCCTTGGCGATGGCAACGTGGGCGGCCTGGGCGGGCTTGCCACCCAGGCGCCAGTTGTCCGGGCGCTCGGGCCAGACCATCCAGACCTGGGTTTGCGGTGCCCATTCGGCTGGCATGTGAAAACCGTCGGCGCGTGGCGTGCTGTTGAGCGTGGTCATGGCGATCAGGACTCCAGCGAACCGTCGAGGGTCTTGACCGCGCCGTACAGGTTCGGACGGCGATCACGGAACGTGCCCCAGGCGCTACGAATGTGCTCCAGCTCGTCCAGGTCGAAGCTGTGAACCAGCACGCCTTCTTCGGTCTCATTGAGCTCGGCGACTTTCTCACCGAACTGGTTGGCGATGAACGACGAGCCATAGAAGGTGATGTCGTAGCCGTCCTGCTCTTCGTTGCCGATGCGGTTGCTGGCAATCAGCGGCATCAGGTTCGCGCCGGCATGGCCTTGTTGCACACGCTGCCAGTGGTCGCGGGAGCTGATGGTCTTGTCATGCGGCTCGCTGCCAATGGCGGTCGGGTAGAACAGGATTTCTGCGCCCTGCAACGCCATGCTGCGCGCGCATTCCGGGAACCACTGGTCCCAGCAGATGCCGACGCCGATTTTCGCGTAACGGGTCTGCCAGACCTTGAAGCCGGTATCGCCTGGGTTGAAGTAGTACTTTTCGTGGTAGCCGGGGCCATCCGGTATGTGGCTCTTGCGGTAGATGCCCAGGTTGGTGCCGTCTGCGTCGATGATCGCAATGGTGTTGAAACGCGCACGCCCCGCCAACTCAAAGAAGCTGATCGGCAGCACGACTTGCAGCTCTTTGGCGATTTTCTGGAAATGCTTGATCGCAACGTTGGACTCCAGCGTAGTCGCCAACTGCAGATAGTCCGCGTTCGGCTTCTGGCAGAAGTACGGGGTTTCGAACAGTTCCTGAATCAGGATGATCTGTGCGCCCTTGGCGGCAGCTTCACGCACCAGCTTTTCAGCGGTTTCGATGTTGGCTTCCAGATCCCAGGAACAGGCCATCTGGGTAGCAGCGACAGAAACGATACGGCTCATGAAAATATCTCCAGGGGCGGATGCAAAGGACTTATCACCATAGCAGACGGGCGATGACGATTATGGGGGTCTTTATAGCGGATAAAAATCGGGATTAAAAGCGAAAAATTCAGCGAGAACACGGCATTTTGTTATTTTTGCCGATATTAATCTGATTATATTTCATGACTGTGCCTATTCCTGCGAGCTGGGTATGACGCGGAGCGTCCAGAACGGCATTCCCACGCTGTGGAACGATAGGCGTCCGGGCGCCACCTATCGTGCCCATGCTCCGCGTGGGTATGCCGTTCTGGACGCTCTGCGTCCTCTATTCCAGTTCGTACAGCACCTTCGACACGTTATCGACGAAAAAATCCACACTCTGGCGAGTGGTGCACATCGGCGGTTTGATTTTCAGGATGTTCAGGTGGTCGCCGGTCGGCTGCATGAAGATGCCCAGCTCACGCAAGCGCTCGCAGAGTTGCGCGGTTTCTTCTGTGGCGGGTTCCAGGGTCTGGCGGTCGCGGACCAACTCAACGCCCAGATAAAACCCCATGCCATGCACCGCGCCCACCAGCGGATGTTTATCGGTCAGTGCTTGCAGGCGTGCCTTGAAGTGGTCGCCGACAATCCGCGCGTTGTCCCACAGTTTTTCTTCCTCCATGACCTCCAGCACCGCCATGCCGATTCGGCAACTGACCGGGCTGCCGCCAGATGACGAGAAGAAGTAGCCTTCAGCCTCCAGCGCTTCGGCAATCTCACGACGGGTAATGACCGCGCCCAGCGGGTGGCCGTTGCCCATGCCCTTGGCCATGCTGATGATGTCCGGGACCACACCCTGCTCTTCAAAGCCCCAGAAGTAATGACCCAGGCGGCCATAGCCCACCTGCACTTCATCTGCAATGCACACGCCACCCACCGCGCGAACCTTTTGATACACCTGCTGCAGATAGCCCGCCGGCAACGAGATGCCGCCCGCATTGCCATACACCGGCTCACAGATAAAACCCGCCACCTGGCGCTGCTGTTCGGCGAGCGCTGCCAGCACCTGATCGACACTGCGCACGTACTCCGGCGCGCTGTCTGCGCCACGGTACGGCCCGCGATAAGTGTTGGGCGCAGTGACCGGGTGCACCCAGTCGGGACGGGTGCTGAGCGCCTGCGGATTGTCGGCGATTGACGTGGAAATGGCATCGGTTGCCACTGACCAGCCATGATAAGCCTCTAGCACGCTGAGCATGTCGCGCCCGCCGCTGTAGGCCCAGGCCAGCCTGATCGCCAGATCGTTGGCCTCGGTGCCGCTGTTGACCAGAAAAACCCGGTCCATGCCGTCGGGCGCAAGTTTGAGCAGGCGCTCGGAAAACTCGGCAATCGCCGCATAGTGAAAGCGCGAATTGGTGTTGAGCAGCGACCACTGCCGCGCCGCTTCATAAGCCATGCGCGGGTGGCCGTGGCCGAGGACCGCGACGTTATTGAGCATATCCAGATAGGAACGGCCCTGCATGTCGATCAGGTGATTGCGCCAGCCGCGCTCGATCTGCGGCGGCGCCTGATAGTAGTGTTTTTGCGAGCGGGCGAAGCTGGCATCACGGCGCGCCAGCAACTGCGCGGGGTCTGCAAGCGCCGGCGCGTCGCAGTCAAAACCGAGCAGCATTGAAGGCGATGGGCAGAACCTGCGCCAGGCGGCCGCCCAGGATGGCGTGGTGAACAGTGGCGGGCTGAGGTCTGGCGCGGTGCACAGTTGCAGCAACAGCGAACCGCCGCCCTGCCCGATCAACGCGCCTGCTGACACGTGATCCGCCAACGAAGCATTCGGCAAAACGCCCCACAGCTTCAGGCTTATTGCGTCACCGACCAGCAGCAATGCCGCATCTGCCGTCAGCCGTAAAGTGCCGCTGAAGGGAGCATGCACAGCGGTGCCGGCGGGCACGTGCAGTTCAACGTGCAAGGCGAACGTCTCGGGCTCTTTCGCGCAGTCAGGCAAGGTGCGCGACAGCCGATACTCGCCGAAACGACTGGCCGCCAGGCCATCGTCACCGGCCGCTTGCGAGAGCAGGTATTCATCGATACCGCCCTGCTCCCAGTTGCCTGCAACGAAGTGTTCACTGAGCACGCCCAGATCAACCACTGTCGGCGTGAGCCCCGGCAGACCGGGCAACAGCGGCTGGTAGACGGGCTGATCGACAGACGGGAGATCCACCCCTGCCGCCTGCAGAATCGCCGCTTCCATCAGGGCCATCGGCACTGAAGTCGCGACGTCGAAGATGTTCCATTCGCCAGCAAGGTTGGCCTGAATGTAAGCGTTGCCTGGCTCGACGCTGGCCTGCTGTTCGCTGCTGAGTACCAGCACCGCAGAACGCGCCACGATCAGCGGCCAGAGCGCCTGTAACTCTTCGCGCTTCAACGGATTGAGCGCGTGGTAGGCGCGAATGGCCGGCAGGATGTACAACGGATCGCCCTCGGCATGGTGCAACAGCGCCGCGCAGGTTACCGAAAGGTCAGCCACTCGCCAGGTGCTCACCAGATCGCCGAAGTCGATCAGCCCCTGCATTTGCCACTGGCGCTGCGAATCACGCAGCCAGACCACGTTGTGCTCGGTGATATCCAGGTGCACCGCCTGTATCGGCAGTGAAGGGATCAACGGCAACAGGCGACGATGAGCCTGCTCGCCCGCTTCAATCACGCAGGCACGGGCGTCGGCGTCCTTGATGACGGGCAACAGGTGCTTGATCAGCGCCTGAGCATGGCGCGGGTCCCATTGCAGGATGCGCTCCAGGCCAGGATGCTCGAAATCGGCCAGCGCCAGATCAACGCGGGCGCACAACTCGCCCAGCCCGACTACGATGTCATGGCTCAGGTGCCCGACATGCCCCAGCGACTGCCCGTCGATAAATTCCAGCAAGCGTACGTGCACCGCCTGCCCGTCGACATCGACGGACAACAGCGGCTCGGTGTCATTGGCGCGTATCACGCCGGGCACACTGACTGCGCGGTGGCTGGCCAGGTGTTGCAATGCCGCGTGCTGGGCCATTAACTCGCGGGTCGAATACGCCCCGTGGCAGATTTTCAGCACGTAACGCCGCTTGTCGGTTTCAAGCAAAAAATTACGATCTTGCTGGCTACCCAGCGTTTTCAGCGTGCCGCTCAGGCCGTAATGCTGCGCAAGCAGTTGCAGCGCCTGATCCACGCTCACTTCGGGGCACGGCAGACTGGAGCGGCGGATGAGCGTGGCGAGCGGCATTGAGGAAACCTCGATCGTGTTGTCAGGCCCCGGCTCGGCGAGCAGGGCTTTATAGGCAGCCGGGCGACTATAGCAATCAGGCCGATTGATTCAGATCGAAAATCGGCTGAGTTTTATTCGTTCGAGTGCTCAGGTTTAATGACCTCATCCTGTCATACGCGCTCAAGCGCTATGCTGCACTACTTCCAGAACACACAAGAAGGTCAGTTCATGCGAATACTCGTCACTGGGGGCGCGGGCTTCATCGGCTCCGCACTGATCCGCCATCTGATAAACAACACCGAACACGACGTGCTGAACTTCGACAAATTGACCTACGCCGGCAACCTTGAGTCGCTGCAGTCGATTGCGAGCAACACGCGTTATGAATTCGTGCACGCCGATATTTGCGATCAAGCCAAGGTCAGCGCAGTGCTGGAGCGGTTCGCGCCCCAGGCGATCATGCACCTGGCGGCCGAGTCCCACGTCGACCGCTCCATCGATGGCCCGGCCGAGTTTGTGCAGACCAACATCGTCGGCACTTACAGCCTGCTGGAGGCCACGCGCGCCTATTGGCTGAAGCTGCCGGACGTCGAGCGTCAGGCGTTCCGCTTTCACCATATTTCCACCGACGAAGTGTATGGCGACCTGCACGGTGTCGATGATCTGTTCACTGAAACCACGCCCTATGCGCCCAGCTCGCCTTACTCCGCGAGCAAGGCTGCGTCCGACCACCTGGTTCGCGCCTGGCATCGCACTTATGGCCTGCCGGTGGTGGTGACCAACTGTTCCAACAATTACGGACCGTTCCACTTCCCCGAAAAGCTCATCCCGCTGGTGATTCTCAACGCGCTGGCGGGCAAGCCACTGCCGGTATACGGCAACGGCCTGCAAGTGCGCGACTGGCTGTACGTCGAAGACCACGCGCGGGCGCTGCTCAAGGTCGTGACCGAGGGCGACGTCGGTGAGACGTACAACATTGGTGGCCATAACGAGCAGAAGAACATCGACGTGGTGCGTGGCATCTGCTCACTGCTCGACGAGCTCGCCCCGCAGCATCCGGACGGCGTGCAGCATTACAGCGACCTGATCACCTATGTGGTTGATCGGCCGGGCCACGATCAGCGCTACGCCATTGATGCCAGCAAGATCGACAACGAGTTGGGCTGGACGCCTGAAGAAACCTTCGAGTCCGGGCTGCGCAAGACCGTGCAGTGGTACCTGGACAACCTGGACTGGTGCCGCCGGGTTCAGGACGGCAGTTATCAGGGCCAGCGATTGGGTTTTACTGACCCGAAAGACCTGATTGCCTGAGCGCCGCACTTTTCGACCGGCACGCCTGAGTGCAAACTGTCGAACAGCCACTATTTATTGAAGATTGCAGGGGAAGTCACGTGAACGTAGTAGCCACACAACTGCCGGAAGTCCTGATTCTGGAGCCCAAGGTATTCGGTGATGAACGAGGCTTCTTCTATGAAAGCTTCAACGCAAGGGCCTTTCAGGAAGCCACTGGCCTGACCCGGCAGTTTGTACAGGACAATCACTCGCGCTCGCAACGAGGCGTACTGCGCGGCCTGCATTATCAGATCGAAAACGCGCAGGGCAAGCTGGTGCGCGTCACTGTCGGCAAAGTGCTGGATGTGGCTGTGGACATCCGCCGCAGTTCGCCGAACTTCGGGCGGTGGGTCGGCGTCGAGCTGTCCGCTGAAAACGCCCGTCAGTTGTGGGTTCCGGAAGGGTTTGCGCATGGTTTCGTGGTGCTCAGCGAGCATGCCGAGTTCCTTTACAAGACCACCGACTACTACACGCCTTCGGCCGAGCGCTGTATCGCCTGGAACGACCCTGACCTGGCGATCGACTGGCAGTTCGACGGCGAGCCCAGCCTGTCAGCCAAGGATCAGCAAGGCAAAAGCCTGAAAGACGCCGATCTGTTTTCCTGAACCGATGACCACAGGCACCTCGGCGCAATGTCCGGGTGCCTGACACGTCGGCGGCGGGCATAATACGCGCCTGATGCCCACGTCAGGATCGACCGGGTGTTTCTGTTGCCTGCACCGGCCTTCTCGCCGACAGGCATCGTCAATCACTCGGCGACGGCCAATCGATGACCATGACTCCCGCTCTGCCGCCCCGCCCACGCTGGCGCAGCCTTGCCCTGCTGGCGCTGTGCCTGGCGCCGTTATTGTGGCCGCTTGAGCATCTGGCCGAGCGTTATTACCGCAGCGTATTGGCCAATCAGAATCGCCAGACCCTGGACCTGTACGTCGCCAACCTGCTCGGCACCCTGCACCGTTATGAAACCCTGCCGCAGATTCTCGGCGACCTGCCAGCCTTGCGCGGCGCACTGGTTGCACCGCATGACAGCGAGACGCTGAAAAACGCCAATCGCCTGCTCAGCGACATAACGCGCCAGACCGGCGCCGATGTCATGTACCTGATGGACGCCAACGGCCTGACACTTGCCGCTTCCAATTCAGAGCATAAAGACAGCTTCATTGGCCGCAACTTCTCGTTTCGTCCGTACTTCATCGATGCGCTGGCGGGCAGAACCGGCCGTTTCTTCGGTCTGGGCACCACCTCGGCCAAGCGGGGCTACTTCTTTGCCGGGCCGGTACGCGATGGCGAGCGGGTGATCGGCGTGCTGGTGGTCAAGGTCGATCTGGACCACACCGAAACCCTGTGGGGCAAGACCCCCGAGCAACTGTTACTGACCGATCAGAGTGGCGTGGTGATCCTCACCTCCAACCCGGAATGGCGGTTTCGGGCGACCCGCGATCTGACCGATGACGAGAAAAAGGCCATTGTCGCGATCCAGTCCTACCCGACCCGCGATCCTCGCCCGTTGAGGATTGACGAGCACGCCTGGCTGGCCCAGACCCAGGCTATCGAGGAGACGGGCTGGAACGTGAATATTCTGGCGCCCCGCTCGCTGGTTGATCGCCAGGTACGCACGGTGGTGGCAATTGGCGGCGCGGCGCTGCTGGTGTTGATGCTGCTGCTGGGCTTGATGATGCAGCGTCGTCGTCACTACCTGGACCGCATCGCCTTCGAGGCCAAGGCGCGGCGCGAGCTGGAAATGCGCGTGATCGAGCGCACCAGCGATCTGGAAGGCCTCAACAGCCGACTGCGCCAGGAAGTGCTGGAGCGTGAACAGGCGCAGCAGGAACTGGTGCAGGCCCAGGACGAACTGGTCCAGACCAGCAAACTGACCGCGCTGGGCACCATGTCGGCGAGCATCAGCCACGAATTGAATCAGCCGTTGGCCGCGATCCGCAGTTATGCGGAGAACGCCGAAGTGCTGCTTGATCATCAGCGTACCGAAGAGGCGCGCGGCAACCTCAAACTGATCAGCGAACTGACCGGGCGCATGGCCTCGATCATCGCTCATTTGCGCGCCTTCGCCCGACGTGACCGTCATGCGCCTGAAAGTGTGGCACTGCAGCCGGCGCTGGACGACGCGCTGGCATTGCTGACCAAACGCCGTCGCGCGATGGAAGTCGAACTGATTCGTGACCTGCCCGACGCGACGCTGTGGGTGCAGGCCGGTGAAACGCGTCTGCGTCAGGTGCTCGGCAATCTGCTGGCCAACGCGCTGGACGCCCTCACCGAAAAAGGCCCGCCGCGCCGGCTGTGGATAAGTGCCGAGCAAACCGCCGACGGCGTCAACCTGTACATTCGTGACAACGGTCCCGGGTTTTCTCAGGAAGCACTGGCGCGGGCCCGCGAGCCATTCTTCACTACCAAGACCCGCACCCAGGGCCTTGGGCTTGGGCTGGCGATCTGCGACACGCTGATGCGCGCGCTGGGCGGCGAGTTACTGTTCGCCAACCACCCGAGCGGCGGCGCAGTGCTTACCCTGCGCCTGCGTGCCGGTGCTTCAGGGGCCAATCTTCAACCGCCAGAGGACCTTTCCGCATGAGTTCGGAAACAGCCATCGACAGCCAGATTCAAGTGGTGCTGATCGACGACGATTCGCACCTGCGCCAGGCCTTGCGTCAGACGCTGGACCTGGCCGGTCTGAACGTTCTGTCGCTGCCCCAGGCTTCAGGCCTTGCCGAACGTATCGGCCGCGACTGGCCGGGCGTGGTGGTCAGCGATATTCGTATGCAGGGCATGGATGGCCTGGAACTGCTCGACCAACTGCACGAGCAAGACCCCGACCTGCCGGTGCTGCTGATCACCGGTCATGGTGACGTGCCATTGGCGGTCAAAGCCATGCGCGCCGGGGCTTATGACTTTCTGGAAAAACCCTTTGCCAGCGACGCCATGCTCGACAGCGTGCGCCGGGCTCTGGCGCTACGCCGCCTGGTGCTGGATAACCGCAGCCTGCGTCTGGCATTGAGCGATCGCCAGCAGTTGAGCACCCGGCTGATCGGTCAGTCACCGTCGATATTGCGTCTGCGCGAACAGATCGGCGCCCTGGCCGGAACGCGCGCCGATGTGTTGATTCTGGGGGAGACCGGTGCGGGCAAAGAAGTCGTCGCCCGCGCCCTGCATGATCTGTCCAACCGCCGCAGCGGACCGTTTGTGGCGATCAACGCCGGGGCGCTGGCCGAGTCAGTGGTCGAAAGCGAGCTGTTCGGTCATGAGCCCGGTGCGTTTACCGGCGCGCAGAAGCGGCGCATCGGCAAGTTCGAGTTTGCCAATGGCGGCACGCTGTTCCTCGATGAAATCGAAAGCATGAGTATGGATGTGCAGGTCAAGCTGCTGCGCCTGTTGCAAGAGCGTGTTGTCGAGCGGATGGGCAGCAATCAACAAATCCCGCTGGATATCCGCATCATCGCCGCCACCAAGGAAGACCTGCGTCAGGCGGCTGATCAGGGCCGTTTCAGGGCTGACTTGTATTACCGGCTGAACGTGGCCTCGCTGCGTATCCCGCCATTGCGCGAGCGTGGCGAAGATGCGCTGATGCTGTTTGAGCATTACGCCGACGCGGCCAGCATGCGCCACGGTATTCCCCAACACGAACTCAAGCCGGGGCAGCGGGCGCTGTTGTTGCGCCACAACTGGCCGGGCAATGTGCGCGAGCTGCAAAACGCCGCCGAACGTTTTGCGCTGGGCCTGGAACTGGAGCTGGAAGGCGGCGATGCCGAGCAGGCGCCACCGCCGGGCGGCGGGTTGAGTGATCAGGTGGAAAGTTTCGAGCGGGCCTTGATCGCCGCCGAGCTGGCTCGCCCACACAGCTCTGTACGCAGCCTGGCGGAAGCGTTGGGTGTACCGCGCAAAACCCTGCACGACAAATTGCGCAAACACGGCCTGACGTTTGGCGACAGCGGTGGAGCGTCCGATGACAACGATTGAACCCAAGGATGACCTGGCAGCCCGCGATCTGGAGCGGGTGCTGCACCACGACATCCCGCTGACCCGCGACATGGGCATGCGCGTGATCGACTGGCACCACCACACGTTGCGCCTGCATTTGCCACTGGCCCCCAACGTCAATCACAAGAGCACGCTGTTCGGCGGCAGCCTGTACTGCGGTGCAGTGCTGGCCGGCTGGGGCTGGTTACACCTGAGGCTGCACGAAGTGGGCATTACCGATGGGCATATCGTGATTCAGGACGGGCAGATCAGTTATCCGCTGCCCGTGCGCAGCGACGCGATTGCTCGCTGCGATGCGCCAGAGGTGGCGCAGTGGGAAAAATTCCTCACCACCTACCAACGCCGAGGCCGCGCCCGCCTGACCTTGCACACCTGCATTACCGCGCAGGACAGTGACGAACAGGCCGTGCGGTTTGTCGGGCAGTTTGTGTTGCATCGGTGAAGCTTGTGCGGAGCCGATTCACGCTTGTTTCCACGCTGCGTTAACGCCGCTCTGGACGCTCCGCGTCCACTGCGTTTCAGGACTGCGCCAGCACCAGCAGTTTGTCGCGCCATGCGGCGTTGGCGGGCAGCGCGAGGAAGAAGGGGTTGAGCAGCGATTCGCGTGCCGGGTAGCTGAACGGTTGGCCGTCCAGTTGCAGGACTGCGCCACCCGCGCCCTCAAGCACGCCTTGCGCCGCAGCGGTGTCCCATTGCGAAGTCGGGGCAAGCCTTGGGTAGCAATCGGCAGCGCCTTCGGCCAGCAGGCAGAATTTCAGCGAACTGCCGATATTGGTCAGTTGCAAAGGCCCTAGCCCGTTCGCCAGACCGGCCAGCAGGTGTTCCTGCTGCGGGCTGGTGTGGCGGCGGCTGGCGACCACGGTAAAGGTCTGCCCGTCACCCGGCTGATTACGCACGGCAATCGGCTCGACGTGATCGATATCATCGCTGCGCCACGCGCCCAGGCCTGCACCGCCGAAGTAGCAGCGGTTATTGGTCGGCATCGACACCACACCGAACACCACCCGACCATGCTCGATCAGCGCGACGTTGACGGTGAACTCTTCACTCCCTGAAATGAACTCCTTGGTGCCGTCCAGCGGGTCGACCAGCCACCAGCGTTCCCAGCTCGCACGCTCGCTGAGCGGGATGTCGGCGTCTTCTTCGGAGAGCACATGAATACCTGGATCAAGTGCCTGCAAGCCTTCGACCAGCACCTGGTGCGCAGCCAGATCGGCGGCGGTCACTGGCGAGTCATCCGTCTTGGTGGTCACCGTGACGTTGGCGCGCCAGAACGGCAGGATCACTTCCCCGGCCAGTCGTGCCAGCTCTATTACCGGGGCGAGCAATGGGTGTGGCAGGTTTTGCAAGGCATCGGTCATGGCTGGAACAGTCCACGCTGGGTCAGCAGGTCACGGGTGAGGTACAGCGCGGCCAGTGCACGGCCTTCGCTGAACTGGGCATTCTGCGCCAGGCTCGACAGCTCGCGCAGGTTAATCCGGTCAACCCGAATCGGCTCGGGCTCGTCGCCCTCCAGCCGCTCCTCGTAAAGGTCGGTGGCCAATACCACCTGAATCTTCTGGCTCATGTAACCGGGAGAGAGTGACAGTTCGGTCAGCAATTCCAGATTGTGCGCCCCGAAACCGGCTTCTTCCTTGAGCTCGCGGTTGGCGGCCTCAAGCACGTCTTCGCCCGGCTCGATCAGGCCCTTGGGCAAGGACAGCTCGTAGGCATCGGTGCCGCCGCAATACTCTTCGATCAATACCGCGTGATCGGCATCGAGCATGGCCACAATCATCACGGCACCGGGGCCCGTGCCTCGGCTGGCCAGACGCTCATAGGTCCGCTCGACACCGTTGGCAAAGCGCAACTGCAGCTCTTCAACGCGGAACAGACGACTGCTGGCGACAATTGCGCGGGCAAGTACGGTAGGTTTCTGACGCATGACAGGCTCCTTTACATGAACGAGGTACTATACCGAGCTTTTCCCGATGTCTGTGTCGGATATGCTTGACCCGACACCAACCCCCTGACGAGGCCAGAATGCTTTCCATGCCCTGGAGCGAAATCGATACCGTCCTGCTGGATATGGACGGCACGTTGCTCGACCTGCATTACGACGAACACTTCTGGATGCAACACCTGCCGCAGCGCTATGCCGAACTTCACGGCATCAGTTTCGCGATGGCCTGGCTGGAATTAAAGCCGCTGTTTGAAAACAATGCAGGCACGCTGAACTGGTACTGCCTGGATTTCTGGAGCACTGAGCTTAAACTGTCGGTTCGCGACCTGAAACGGGAAATTGCGCACATGATTGCGCTACGCCCGGACGCAGAAACCTTTCTGGCGGCCATCAAGCAAGCCGGCAAGCGGGTGATCATGATCACCAATGCGCACCGCGACTCGTTGTCGCTGAAGATGGAGCGCATCGAACTGGCACCTTATTTCGAGCGCCTGATCAGTTCCCACGATTATGGCTTCCCCAAGGAGAGCCAGCATTTCTGGGACGCTTTGAAAGCTGAAACCGCGTTTGATCCGGCGCGCAGCCTGTTCATCGACGACACCCTGCCGATCCTGCGCAGCGCGCGCCACTTCGGCGTTGCTCACTTGTTGGCCGTCAGCCAGCCGAACAGCCAGAAAGGCCCGAAAGACACCGAAGAGTTTGCCGCGGTGGGCGACTACCGTGAGTTGATCAAGGGGTTGTGACGCTGACAGGTGCCCGCTCGAAAGTGGGCACCTGCTTCAGATCACTTGGGAATACGAAGCTTCTGGCCCGGATAAATCTTGTTTACGTCCTTGAGCATCGGCTTGTTGGCTTCAAAGATTTTCTGGTACTGATTGGCATCGCCGTATACGCGCTTGGAAATATCGCTGAGGGTGTCGCCCGATTTCACTTCGACGTATTCGGATTCAGCAGTCTCGCCGCCCGCAACAGTCATTTGGTCGTCGACTTTATCCACGCCATGAATATTGCCCAGCGTGACGACAATCTTTTCCCTTTCCTCCTGATTGGCGACCTGGCCTTTCACGGTGACAGTGCCACCGCTGACCTCAGTCTGAACATTGGGATTGCCCAGGCCCACTTCGGAGATATGCTTTTTCAATACGTCGTCTGCGTTAGCATGGTCTGGCGTCAGCGCGTCCAGAATTTTCTCGCCGGCTTCTTTGATAAAACTGATAAGGCCCATTCTCTAGATCTCCCATAGTGTGGTTCAAGGAATGTCGCTATAACTGTAGCCCTTATAAGTCAAGGGCTGCAGGCTTCCGACCAACGTTGCTCGACCATCGTTCAGCCTGAAAGCGTAGAATCGGCTGTCTGGACGGCCTACCGGAGTGCACATGGACATCAAGCAACTTAAATTTCTGATCGCCCTTGATGAAACAAGGCATTTCGGTCAAGCGGCTGCGCGCTGCAACATCACTCAGCCGACCTTGTCGATGCGCCTGCGCAACCTGGAAGAAGAGCTTGGCTTGCCGCTGGTCAATCGTGGCCAGCGTTTTGAAGGGTTTACCGCGCCGGGCGAACGCGTACTGGCCTGGGCGCGTACGGTACTGGCAGCCTATGACGGTTTGCAGGCTGAAGCCGCTGCCTGCCGTGGGCATCTGGTCGGTACGCTGCGTCTGGGCGTGGTGCCCATGTCGAGCTTCGATCCGTTGCCGTTGCTGCATCGCCTGCATCAGTTGCACCCCAACCTGCGCTTTGAGCTGTCGTCACTCAGTTCCGAGCAGGTTCTGGAGCAACTGGCGAGCAATCGCATCGATCTGGGCGTCTCGTACCTGGAACGCCTGGACAGCGAGCGCTTTGACTCATTGACCCTGGACGAAACGCGCATGGGGCTGCTGTATGACCGTCGGCACTTCACGTTTGGTGATACGCCGTTGAGCTGGGCGGATCTGGTCGAATTGCCGCTGGGCACACTGACCAGCGGCATGCATTTTCGCCAATCGATCGATCACAACTTCCACAGTCGCGGCCTGCAACCCAATCCGCTGATCCAGACCGATGCCGTTCATCAGTTACTGCAGGCTGTTCATGGCGGTTTTTGTTGCGCGATCATGCCGCTGGACGGCGGCCTGGAAACGCTCACCGAACATTTGCACCTGCACCCGATTGCCGACGCCTGCACGTTGGCCCGGCTGGGCTTGATCATGCGCCGCAGTGCACCGCGTTCGGCACTGGCTGAAGCCTGCTTTGCACTGGTGGCAGAGATCCCGCGATGAAACGTTGATCGACGTCATCTATCGACGCATCAGCACTAGCGATTAGACGATACCCGGGAAGACGCCTAACCTGTAGATGTCAATCTGCCGGTATCTCAGCCCATGCACGTCACGCGCAAGGTCAGCTCGGTGCCCGTTTCCGCGCCAGCCCCCGAAGCAAGCCAGAATTACAGCTACTCGAATCTCGAGGGGCAGGATTGCGCACGCAACGCGCTTGCTGAAGAAGTGGCACTGGCCATTGCCTACAACGGCATCAGCCAGGCGGTCATGCTGGTCAGCCCCACCGATCTTGAAGACTTTATCGTCGGTTTCAGCCTGGGCAGCGGCATCATTGCCTCACGCGATGAAATCTACGACTTCACGCTCAGCGGCTGTGGTTCGGCGATGCAGGCCGAGGTCGAAATCGCCAGCCGGGCCTTCTGGGACCTCAAACAGCAACGGCGACAACTGGCCGGCACCAGCGGCTGCGGATTGTGCGGTGTCGAAGCGGTCGAGCAGGCGCTGCCGGAGCTGAATGTATTACCCGGAGCGCCTTTGCCGCCGATTGAATGGCTGGAAGGCCTGCGCCAGCGCATCGGCGAATTCCAGCCGCTTGGCCGCCACTGTGGCGCGGTGCATGCCGCGGTCTTCATGGACAACACCGGTCAGTTGCTGCTGGGCCGCGAAGACATCGGCCGCCATAACGCGCTGGACAAGCTGATCGGCGCGCTTATCCGCCAGGACATTCCCATGACCGGCGGCGTGGCGATTGTGACCAGTCGCTGCAGCCTGGAACTGATTCAGAAAGTATTGCGCGCCGGCATTCAGACCCTGGTCAGTCTGTCCTCGCCCACCGGACTTGCCCTGCAATGGGCTCGCCGTCACAACCTCAATTTAATCCACCTGCCGCAGCACAGTGCGCCGCGGGTCTATAGCCCTGCGATGGAGATTCAAGCGTGAGCATTCATCATCAAGCCGACAAGACACCTACACCCCGTTATAAGCCCTACAAAGGTGCGGCGGGCGGCTGGGGCGCACTGATCAGCGTGACGCAGGCCTGGCTGGGCAGTGACAACGCGCTGAAGAACCTGCGCATGATGCTCAAGACCAATCAGAACGGCGGCTTCGACTGCCCGGGCTGCGCGTGGGGCGACTCGCCGGAAAGCGGCATGGTCAAGTTCTGCGAGAACGGTGCCAAGGCGGTCAACTGGGAAGCCACCAAACGCCGCGTCGATGCGGGCTTCTTCGCACGCTACAGCGTCAGCGCGCTGCTGGAACAGAGCGATTACTGGCTTGAGTATCAGGGTCGCCTGACCGAGCCGATGGCTTACGACGCAGAAACCGACCGTTACAAACCCATCAGCTGGGACAGCGCGTTTGCGCTGATCGCCAAGCACCTGAAGAACCTGCCCAGCCCGAACATGGCCGAGTTCTACACCTCGGGTCGTGCGAGCAACGAAGCGGCGTACCTGTATCAACTGTTCGTGCGTGCCTACGGGACCAACAACTTCCCGGACTGCTCGAACATGTGCCACGAGGCCAGCGGCGTTGCCTTGTCGCAAAGTGTCGGCGTGGGCAAAGGCACCGTGACCTTCGAGGATTTCGAACACGCTGACGCTATTTTCGTCCTCGGCCAGAACCCCGGCACCAACCACCCGCGCATGCTTGAGCCGCTGCGTGAAGCGGTACAGCGTGGCGCGCAGGTGGTGTGCGTCAACCCGCTGAAAGAGCGTGGGCTTGAGCGTTTCCAGCATCCGCAACACCCGGTCGAGATGCTCACCAATGGTGACCGTCCGACCAACACGGCCTACTTCCGTCCTGCGCTGGGCGGCGACATGGCGCTGTTGCGCGGCATGGCCAAGTTCCTGCTGCAATGGGAGCGTGATGCACAGCTGGCCAATGAACCGTCGGTTTTTGATCACGCATTCCTTAATGAACACACCGAAGGCGTTCTCGAATACCTGGCGGCCATTGATGACACGTCCTGGGACGGGATTGTCGAGCAGTCCGGTCTGACCCTGGCTGACATCGAGCAATCGGCGCGCATGTATGCCAAGGGCAAGAACGTCATCATGTGCTGGGCGATGGGCATCACCCAGCACCGCCACTCGGTCGCGACCATTCAGGAAATCGCTAACCTGATGCTGCTGCGCGGCAATATTGGCCGTCCGGGTGCTGGCCTTTGCCCGGTCCGTGGCCACAGTAACGTGCAGGGCGACCGCACCATGGGCATCAACGAGCGCCCACCGGTGTTCTTCCTGGATGCACTGGAAAAACGCTTCCAGTTCAAAGTGCCGCGCGACAATGGCCACAACGTGGTCGAAGCCATTCATGCCATGGCCGAGGGCCGCGCCAAGGTATTTATCGCGCTGGGTGGCAACTTCGCCCAGGCGACGCCGGACAGCCATCGCACCGCCGAGGCACTGAGCAGTTGCGATCTGACGGTGCAAATCAGCACCAAACTCAACCGTAGCCACCTGTTCCACGGCAAAGACGCGTTGATTCTGCCGTGTTTCGGTCGTACCGACATCGACATCCAGGCCAATGGGCCGCAAGCGGTCACCGTGGAAGATTCGTTCAGCATGGTGCATGCGTCCAACGGCCAGTTGCAGCCGTCTTCGAAGCAGATGCGTTCGGAGCCAGCGATCATTGCCGGCATTGCCAATGCCACACTGGGCAAAACGCCTGTGGACTGGCTGTGGCTGGTTGAAGACTACGACCGTATTCGCGACCTGATCGCCGACACCATTCCAGGCTTCAAGGACTTCAACGAGCGCGTCAAGAACCCGGGCGGCTTCTACCTGGGTAACGCAGCCGGTTCCCGTCGCTGGAACACGGCCTCGACTCGCGCCAACTTCAAGTCCAATGCGCTGCCGTTGAACCTGATCCATGAAGACATCAGTTCGACCGGGCAGATACCAGACCTGATCATGCAGTCGATGCGCTCCCACGATCAGTACAACACCACCATTTATGGCCTGGACGACCGTTATCGCGGTGTGAAAGGTCAACGTGACGTGCTGTTCGTCAACGAAGCGGACATCATTCGTCTTGGCTTCCAGCCAGGTCAGAAAGCTGACTTGATCTCGATCTGGAGCGACAACCGCGAGCGTCGCGTCAAAGGCTTCACGCTGTTGCCGTTCGATATTCCGGCGGGCCAGGCTGCGGCTTACTACCCGGAGGTCAACCCGCTTGTGCCACTGGAAAGCGTCGGCGCCGGCAGCAGCACGCCAACGTCGAAGTTCGTGGCCATTCGCCTTGAGCGTTCGGCAGAGTCGGCGCGGATTATCTAAGCCGGTAAAAAACGCCCATAAAAAAAGGCCCGTCTCTCTCGAAACGGGCCTTTCACAAGTAACCTGAGACTGTCTTTCCCGACTTAAGTTCCTTAGCCAAAACAATAACTTAGCAAGTTGTGTTGCAATCGTGTTACTCGTCGGATTTACATTGCTACGTTCTTCACTTGACACCAAGATCGCGCCGTCATCCCTATGAGATTCCATACATGAAGTATTCCTCGATACTGTTGTTGTCTCTTACCTTGATCAGCGGCGCCGCCTCGGCAGGCAACCTTGAGTCAGGCGTAGGCGGAGCATTGGGTGGGGTACTCGGCTCGGTCGTCGGTCAACAGATCGGCGGCAGCACCGGTTCTGCGATTGGCGCAGGCGTAGGTGGCGCAGCCGGCGGTGCGGTCGGTGCAGATCGTCGCAACCGCACAGAAGCCGCTATTGGCGGTGGCCTGGGCGCAGCGGGCGGTAACGTGCTGGGCCGCAGCGTTGGCGGCAACACCGGCAGCCTGGTCGGTTCAGCAGTCGGTGGCGGCGGCGGTGCTGCACTGGGTAATTACATGGGCAACGAAAGCCGTAGTGATGATCGTCGCTATCGCGGCGACCGTGATGATCGCCGTGAGTACCGTGGTCATGGCAAACGCAACAAGCACTACGGACATCGCCGTCACGGTCGCGATTGACCTGATCGCTATCGACTGATGTATCAAAACCGGCCGCTTTCGAGCGGCCGGTTTTCGTTCAGAGCATCCCCTGCACCCACGCCCTGACCTGCGCATACGGATAATCCTCGAGCACGGCAAAACCTCTGGTGGCGCGGGCCTTGAGCCTGGTAAACAACGGTACGCTAATGCCGCACAAAAAACGGGTCAGGCACTCTGCGCTGGGTGGCTGGCCGGTGTAGTCCTGGTGCTTGTGGATAAACTCGCCACACAGTTGCTGAAAGTCCCGGCTCGGTAGCGGTTCAAGCTCGGGCGGTTCAGGCAGGTGGGCGACCTGGCCGTGGCAGACCGAACAATGCCCGCAAAGCCCAGGGGCATTATGATCGCCGAAGTAGCGCGCCAGCCGATGAGTCAGGCACTGATCGCTGGAGAACACTTCAAGCATTGCATGAATGCGCGCCACTTCCGTGGCCTCGTGGTGGGCGAAATACTCGTACAGCTCGGTACTCAGGGCCTGCAGGTCAAAATCGCTGCGCAGCAGGCTGTACACCTCGGTCGTCTGCTTGCTTTCAAGCTCGATCCAGCCCTTCTCTTGAAAGTAATCCAGCGCCTTGACCACTCGCCCGCGCTCGGCACCGTATTGCTGGTACATCGCGTCGAAGTTGACCGTCGCCCAGGTCCGCGCCCGGCTGGAGGTGTCGATCAGCGCCTGAACAAATTCGCGCCGCTCGCCTTCAAAGCGCGCCATCAGGTCGTGCGGCTGGAGCATGAACTTGAAACGGTACTCGGCGAAGTAGGAGTAACGTGACGCAATGAGCCCGCGCAGCTCCAGTTGCACCAGCAATGTTTTCAGCGGCAGTTGGCGAATGTTGCCAAGATCGCCCAACGGCCCGAGCAGAAACTCCCATTGCCCGTCGTGGCGCGCGCCGAGCAGGTCTTCCAGCACGCGCGCAATTCCCTCGCGCTCCGGCGTATCGCCGTACACAAAGTTTTCCAATACGTTGAGGCTGTCGCGATTGGCCAGCACCAGGCAATCGGAAGCGGCACCGTCGCGCCCTGCCCGTCCGATTTCCTGGCTGTAGTTCTCGATGGATTTAGGCAGGTCGAAATGCACCACGTTGCGAATGTCGCTCTTGTCGATGCCCATCCCGAACGCGATGGTCGCCACGATGCAATTGAGGCTGCCGCCCATGAAGCGCTTCTGGATGGATTCGCGCTGATCCGTAGGCAGCCCGGCGTGGTAGGCGCTGGCAGGCAGACCGTTCTGTTCAAGGTGCGCGGCGATGTATTCGGCGGTTTTTTGCAGGGTCACGTAGACAATGGTGGGCTGCCCCTGTCGCTCATGGAGCCACTCGACCAGGCGCTGCCTCTTGTCACGCCCGCTGACCGGCTCGACCCACAGGTGCAGATTGGCGCGGTAGAAACCGGTGGTGATTACATCTTCAGGGGCGATGGCGAATTTATCCTGCATGTCGATAATGACTTGCGGCGTCGCAGTCGCCGTCAGCAGCAGGGCTTGAGGGATGTTGAATTCGCGCTGGTAATCCGGCAGTTTCAGGTAATCGGGCCGAAAGTTATGCCCCCATTCCGAGATACAGTGCGCTTCATCGACAACCAAAAGGGAAATCGGCACCTGAGCGATGAAGTTACGGAAGCGCTCATTCTTGAGCCGCTCGACCGAGATCATCAGGATTTTCAGTTCCCCGGAGCGCGCCTTGGCCATGACGTCCGCGACATCATCCCGGCTCTGCGCCGAATCGATGCTCGCCGCCGAAATGCCATGCCGATGCAGAAAGGCAAGCTGATCCTGAATCAGCGCCAGCAACGGTGAAACCACCAGCGTTAAATGCGGCAACATCAACGCAGGCAATTGGTAACATAGCGACTTGCCTGAGCCGGTCGGAAAGATCGCCGCAGCCGAGCGCCCGGCCAGCACGGCACTGATTGCAGCCTCTTGGCCCGGCCGGAACTGCGTGTAACCAAAAACCTGCTCAAGACGCTGATGCATGTGCGGTCCTTTCATAGCCAATCAAAACGGCCCCAACCTTAGCGCGGCAGGTCCGATACATACAGCGCCAAAGCGTTACAGAAACACGATGCACAGCCGATAAAATTGAAATTTGACGCCCGCTACGTTCGTCAGCAGACGCAGCACTTACCTTCACATGACGCTTGATCTGGAGCAGGAATGGAATCCACACAGCAACCCGAGGACGACGGGATTATCCGTATCCAGCGGCTCGTACCCGGCCAGGTTGACGTCGTATTGGGTTCGCATCCAAGCCGCCAACGCAAGGTGCGACCGCGTCCTTATGGCCTGTGGCTGGCCGGGCTGATCGTTGCCGGATGCCTGGCAGGGCTGGTGGCCTCTCAGGTGCGAGGCCCGAAGGCCGCGCCGCTGCCGCTGGTCGAACAGCCAGCGGTCGAAGCCCAGACACCTGCGATCGACAGCGAACCGGCAGCGCCCTCAGCTGCCGCGCCAAGCACGTTGAACCGAACATCGGACCTCATGCCCGTCGCTGCAACCCAGGAGCAGCCCGCTACTGTGCAGCCGCTGGATAATTGCATGAAGAACGGCAACGTCATTGATGAGAGCGTATTGAACTGCCGGTTTGGCCAGGTCCCTCGCCCGGCTCAGACAGAACCGGCGAAAGGCATGGTGTCGGCAGACTACATGGCCGACTTCAAGGCCAACGCTGCGCGCAGCACGGCGCGTTCGTCCAGGCCTTACAGCGTCGCGACGGTCTCCATTCGCGAATGGGACGGTCGCAATCGCTACCGCGCGCAATGGCGCGTCTACGGCAACACCATCGATGGCGACAGCGTTTGCGAGAACTTCGCCGTTCGCTCGCTGGAACGACGCGAGTGCCGCAAGGCCGCTCAGGTCAATTTCAAAGAGGAATGCCGGGAGTGGACCAAACGTGCGGCGCGCAACCGCGACGAAGAGAGCAAAAACGCCGAGCAGCGTTATTGTGAAGTGGCGTCGACCTTCTCGCCCTGATCGCTCTGAAAACGCTGAAACCCTTACAGGCTGGCGCTTTCAGCGACTCAAGACAGGGTTTTGGCACGCAAATACATGGCTGAATGCCACACACGTATAGCGAAAGGCTTACACGCCAAATAGCACATTGGCTATTTGCCACCCGTCCCAAGAGCCGTAATATTGGATCCAACAACTGGTGAACAAGGAGTTCACCAGGATCAGGGACGATCGACCATCGCCGGGAAGGCAGCCGACAGGGAGTTGGAATGGTCTTGGTACAAACCCGCTTCGGCGGGTTTTTTATTGCCTGCGTATTTTGCTGTCGACAAACCTGCCAGATGCAAATCTTTCCTGACGCCAAAATACTTGCCCGCCACCCATACGCGCCGGATCGAATTAGCGAGGTATAGCGAAAGGCTTACACGCGATCGAGGAACTTGGCTATTTCCGACCCTGTGCGCTACGCATAAGATTGGATCCATCAAGTGGTGAACAGGGAGTTCACCAGGATCAAGGATGATCGACCATCGCCTCGGAGGCGGCCGACAGGATGTCGGGATGGTTCTTGGAAAAACCCGCTTCGGCGGGTTTTTTGTTGTGCGCAGGAAAAGTCAGGCGATCACACCGCCCTGCCGTCTACGCCTTCTCGAAACGCTGCTGCAGCAAGTGCCGCGCGACGCCTGCGTTCACATAATCTGCGATCAGTGGGCCCAGTTCGTCGGGTGTGAGCTTTTGTAAGCGATCCACCAACCACACCTACCATCAGATGCGGCTTCCGTTTATCTTGGCATTTCCGGTGAGCAGTTCCACGGCAGCAACGCCTCATAGTCGGCCACCGACTGCGCAAGTGGCAACCTCTCCAGTACGTGGCGCAGCCACGTATAGGGCTCCTGGCCGTTGACCTTGGCGGTCTCGACCAAGCTATAGATCTGTGCACTGGCGGTGGCGCCTTTAGGCGTGTCGCTGAACAGCCAGGCTTTGCGCCCAATAACAAACGGCTTTATTGCGCGCTCTGCCGGGTTGTTGTCGATCGGTAAAAAGCCGGCTTCCACGTAACGCTTCAGCCGACTCCAGTTATTCGCCAGATAACCAACTGCCTTGCCCAGCACGCTTTGCGGCGTCACGTGGGACTGAGTTTTATCCAGCCAGCTTTTCAACTGAGCCAAGATTGGCAGGCTTTTCTCCTGCCGACCGGTAAAGCGCTGTTCGTCGCTGCCGTCTTTCAATTCGCGCTCGATACCGTACAGCTTATTGATCATCGTCAGCGCGATATCGGCACGCCCGGTCTTGCCCTTAGGTTGCACTTTTTGTGCTTCGACAAATTTGCGCCGCGCATGGGCCATACACGCCAAGCGCTCCACGCCCGGTTGTAACGCCAGCGCGTTATAGCCCGCGTAATCATCAGTCATCACATAGCCGCGATAACTTTCCAGCAGCCGTAACGGTACGTCCTGCGCGCGGCTGGAAGTGTAGTCGAACAATACGACTTTATGATCTGGAGGCCCGCTGGCCTGTACCCACATCCAGGATTGGCTGGTCGGGTCTCGATCTGGTTCTTTCAGTACCTGAACGCGGGTTTCGTCACAGTGGATGACCGGGCTTTCCAGCAATCGATCACGCATCAGATTTAACAGCGGCTGCAAATGTTCGCCGCACTGGATAATCCAGCGGGCCAACGTTTGACGCGGGATTTCTATGCCATGTCGGCTTAGCACCGTTTCAAAACGATGCAGCGGCAAGCCGTCGACATACTTGGTGGTCAGCAGCATGGCCAACACGCTGGGGCTGGCCATGCTCTTTTCAATCAACTGCGCAGGCTTGCCGGCTGTGACCGGTGCCGACTCACAGCCACGACAGCCGTAGACTTTGCGGATGTGTTTGATCACCCGAATCTGCATCGGCACGATATCCAGTTGCTCGCTGGTTTCCTCGCTGACGACATGCTTGCGGCAACCGCAGGCACAGGTCAGTTCGTGTTCGGGCAGCTCGTGGATGACTTCAATGCGCGGCAGATCAGCCGACAGTGGCTTGCGCTTGCCACGGCGTGGCGCAGGAGCAACTACTTCCTCATCAGCATCGCCGACCGGGAGCATAGGCTCGCTTTCAGGTTCATTGAACAAGGCAAGTTGAGGGGTATTAGGCTCGACGGTTTGTTCGGACTTTCGACCAAAAATACGGTCACGCAGCAGCTTGATCTGCTCTTTGAGATCAACGATGTGAGTGGCGTAGGCGTCTTTAACTTCCTGTTCGCGCGAGCGTGCTTCGTAGCTCTCAAGCAGCATCTGTTTGAGCAATACGGGATCGTCAGGAAGGTTGTCGGGCAATGGTCGCATGCCCTGGATTATACCCGTCAGGCAACAAACCTTGGAGTCAAAATCTTATGAGGACGGTTGCGCCACAGATCAAATCCATCCAGCAGCCAATTCAATTCCTGAACCGTCAGCACAATGGCTTCGTCGACATCATCTGGCGAGATTTTGAAACGCTCGGACTCGAGACGCTTGAGCCAAAGGCAGAAGCCGTTACGCTCCCAATACAAAATCTTCACTCGATTCCGGGATTTGTTGAGAAAGACAAAGAGCACCGGATCAAAGACCGCCACTTTAATATCCAACTCGACCAAAGCAGCTAAGCCATCGATGGATTTTCTGAAATCCACGGGTTTGGGATAGAGGTAGACTTTCTCGACTTTGGCGTCGGGTCGCATCATGGTGCTGGCTCCTGAAAGAAAACGGGAGCACAGCATCAGGCGTCAGCCAGTGGCTTGAAATGTGGGGTTCGTGGATCGGATACGGCGCTCCAGCCCGGTCTCTTTCCAAAAAATGGGCTTTTTCAGAGGGTCCTTAGTGAACCCTTGATATACAAAATCAACTAAAACATCCTGAATGATAGGCCTTAATGCCGGCCACTCTAAATATCCAGGAAGAGTCGAAGTCCAACGATTATAGTTAGCAATCGCTTTTTTTGCTAAAGCGCCTCAACCTTCAGTGCCCAACTTTGGCGCCACTCCCGAAAAGCGCTAGTTCTGAGCGCTCAGACTAAACTGCGCCGCCCCCCCTCGAAGCGGCAGCACAAATATACTTTTTCAACGTTGCAGTAAAAACTCTTTTGTGAGTCGGTGTTGCTGAGGATCTAATATTACTTTTCGGTTTCTAAACATTTTAGATCTTTGATAGTAGCCCCTTCAACTGGAACAATGCAGACTCTGCGCTGCTCGCCCGTTGGCGTCAGCGGCGTTAAACTAAGCACTAAATGAACACCATCATTTTTAACAGAAATCTGCTCAAATCCAGCGTCGGCAAAGTCAGAACCAAAAGACTTGCCCCCAAAGCTGCAGAAATTTGAAACAGACAAAACCTTCCAATTATTTTCAGGTCTCACCACCTGTACTTCCAAGCAGCTATTATTGAAGGTTTTCACATATCGAACTACGTTAGTACCGACGCGACCGACACCCACCTCTGAAACCGCTCCCAAGTCTGCTGCTACTGCAGAGGCACCGCCTACAGACAACACACCAAATATGAAATACACATTAAACATCTTCATGCATCACCTCAAATAATCAACACGCTTATTGAATCGATCTTCAGGAACGTTAAGCCATTTTGTTCTATCACTTATTACAGCAGAGAAGACCGACTCTTGAGCGCGGAGATTTTAGGTGTATCTACAGTAGACCGTTGGATAACTGACCTTTCCCGCAGCGCCTTTAAAGCCACCGATTCAAAACTAGCCTAAGGTGTTGACAGCACTCCATGCTACTTTGTGCGCTCAGCGACTCGCGAAGGAACCTTATTGCTTTTCCCGCTAGTATTCATAGAGTCAGCGTATTTCTTGTAGTATTTGACAGCTTCAGAAGTTTTCCCAGTATTCCAGAGCGAGTCAGCGATATTTAAAAACAGCACTGTACGTTCGCCAACAGACTCAACTCTTCGATACATCCTAAGTGCGCCGCTATCATCACCCCCTTGAGCCAAATAAAACCCCAAGTCATTTAGCGCCCGTACATTTTCAACGCCTGAATAACAACTCGCGTATGAATCAACACCCATGAACATTTGCTCTTTTATAGCGTCGGCCCTTAAGGTTGAACCGCGTACAGTCGAAATCGACTCGATCAATTTTTGAGGATTTATTGTTTCTAGCTTTGGCTTAACAATTTCCCCTCCGTCTGCCGACCAAATAGAACCCTTCCAACTTCCAGAACAAACCTCGGCAGACCTTGAGAGCAACACACAACCGCTATTCATTTCAACCATGTCACAATAGTTTTTTTCAGTTTCCGTTACCTGCTCCGAATCGTAGAGTTTACCAAATATAGTTCTTTGAACTAGAGCATATCTCCCATCAGAAGACATGCTATCAGAATTTACCCCTAATCCTATCGAAGAGTCAGGGACATTATTATATAAAGAAAAATTCAAATTCTCTTTTTTAAAATCTACTATTTTCCAAACGGCAGACTTTTCATCCCACGAGGAAAAATTTAACCTGGAATCGCCAGCCCCATTCAAAATCAGATCAGCAGCCTGGCAATTGGCGGCTATCAAAAACCAGCAAACAGCACCAGCAACTAAAAATCTCAAATTCGACATACTTATAACTCCGCCTTCAAGTGATTGTATCGAAGCAATGCATTGGTCATTCTTCTTCGAGCGCCATACAGGTCTAAAACTTTTCGCTCATTAACGCTATATGCTGCGCCCCATGTATCAATATCCCGGCTGACTGTTGGATTTTGAGCAAAAAAAGTGTCAAGAGCAGATCCCAAGTCATCCTTCACATACCCGGGTCGATTTATATCGTGATCCAAAACCACAGCTTTTCCGAGAGAGGTCTTGAAAAATCCCCCAGCAGTAAAGTTATAGCCTGTGGGCTTCTTCGTTAAAGAACTACGTAACCTTTCTATAAAATCCATTATTTGTATCTGGATATATAACGGACTTGCGATAGCGCAGGCCATCACTGAAACAGGTTGACAGTCAACCACCTTCCCAAATGTCGATTCACTGCAACCAATTTTTAAATTATCCTTCAGCGCCTTTCCTTCCAGCTTTGCGCCACTAGCTCGAGCCGGCCCTTGATAATACATTTTCGCCGAATCACCTGTCTCATCCAACTTCCAGCCTTGAGAATCAAAGTATTCGATGTACGCCTCGGGATGCTGATTTTTAAACTTCTTAACTTGTAGTGGCAGCTCACCGCCACCGGACAAGTTAATTGTTTTCTGCATCGCGCCGGCAGTAATTATTTCGCTATCATAACTTTGTACTCCGTTAATTTTTGCCTCGTTTCCAGACATTACAACAATAATTTTTTTCTCCTCTTCCGTTATTTTTCCTTCTGAGACCAGGTCATCCCACTGAGGTGCACTCCCAAGCTCTTTATCACCCGTATGCAATGGGCCATAGTGCGTCTTACTGGAAGAAACCCAGCGAGTAGCCTTAACTATGGCGTTGCAAGCGCAGACTTTTTTTGCGCTAAATGTTGAAATGAATTCTACCGGATGAAAATGCCATATTAAACTTGAGGTCATCTTAGCTTTCCCTGACAACTCATCCCAAAATACATATTTATCAATGCGTTCTTTTTCATGTTTCAACATCTTCGGCGACGTTTCCAGCAGTTTATCCAACTTGCTCCACTTGGGGGAGCCTGCCTTATCTTTCCACTCCGTAGGGTGATGGGCAACAAGCCTGGCCCACTGGGTTCTGGTTTCCGGTTTCTTAAGAGCCTCAGCCAGTTCAGCAGGCTCCACCTCACCATCGTGGTTCTTGTCGATCTTCGCGAATAGGTCTTTGAAGAACTGTGGCATTGCATCCGGGTCCAAGAAACCATCGGCTGCTGCGTTGTTCTCCTCTACGATCTGAAAGCCCAATTTTTCCCAATCGTGCTGTGTGATGACTAGCGCAGTGGCTTTTTTTATCAGGCCGGCTACAGGCTGATCGTCCTCGATCACGCTGACCTCATACCAGTCATCGGTGCCTTCTTTGACAATTGTGGCTTTAGCCAAGTCAACCGCATGGTCTTGCTTGAGTGCTGTGGTGCCGGTCGCGGGCGCTTTTTGCTTGAGTACAGCCCCGCTTGCAAGGTGCAGGTATTGCTTCCCAATCTTCAAACCCGCGGTGTTCTTGAGGAAGTCTTTAACCTCAGCATCGGCTGTGAAAATTTCGACGTGAACCTGGTATTTGCTGCTGACGCCGCCATTTTCACCGGTGAGATTTTCGGTTTGTCCAAGATAGCCAATTGGATCGCCCGCCTTCACTCCGGTGCTCGTCATAACGACCGTATCAAAACTGGTCGGCGTTACCGAGTCCCATTTCAATACTTTATTAGCAGGGTCATTTTCAACACATGCCCAAAAGCTGGGGGGAACCGCACCATGACCCCGCAGGCCGCCACTCAGCATCGTGCACTTGGCCATCCGATGCAGCTTGCCATCCAGCGCCAGGTTGACGACTTCCGAAGAGTTAAACTCGATGACGCTGTTCATGACCAGCTCCAGAGTCCCCTTCCGGGCGCCTGCAGGCTGGCCATTTGTAGGGCTGGCAGGATCATCGTACAGCGGCAACTTATTCACTACTGAGGCTTTGACCTTACCCTGCCAGTAATTGGGTCTTGCTCGCTCAGGCACATCGTCAGCGAGCCAGATGCGCTTAGGGACTGAGTTTTTGTAGGGTTCGCCGTTTTTCAAATAAGCGAACCAGACCTCCGCCCCCTCGACCCGTTTTTTGGTTGCCCCCTGCTTCACGCTGCCAGATAGAATCTTACCCTTGGCATAAGTAAGTTCGCCATTCTCGGCGGTCTCGATGATTTCTAACTTGGTGCCGATTGCCAGTTGTCCGCAGGACGCAGTGGTCACTCCGGGTGCTGGAGCGGTGTCGTAAGCCCTGAAATCTCCAACCTTCATGGTCACCTTGGGTTTAGGTGTTTCTGCAGGTGATAAGGGGTAACGCGCAAACGGCAACAGATGCATATACAAGCTGTAAAACGTCAGCTTGTTCTGCTTGCCTTTATTAGCTCCCTCCTCGGGATTAGGCGCTGATTTGTACTCGTGACGCACCAGGCAAAAGGAGTTGGAGTATTTGAGTTTTTTCTCGTTATCACCAAACGTGGATTCCAGATAATCCTCATTCAGGCGATAGGCGACGACTTCACCATCAGCCATACAACGGATCGGTTCATTCAACACGCACTGCGGGGCGCTTTGATCGGAGATATGAATACCACCGTGCCAAAATCTGTTGCTGCCAAGCAGGTAATGACCGGCGGTCTCGCCCTCAAGGGCCTTGTAAATTTCCTCCGCATCAGTGAACTGCTTCCCGTCAGCCTTGCGGAATGGGTACTGGAAGTTCATCAGTGGTGCGGGGCCTGCAGGTGCGGGAGTAGCTGCCGGAGCTTCCGGTGCTGGAGCAGCGCCTCCTGTTCTGAACTCTTCTTTGGCTCTCAGGAATTTCGTTGCAACAGGCCAGAAGAAGCTTGGGGGTTTGGGGCCGAATCTGGCTCTGGCAGGTCCGGTACTTGTCTGTGCACCAAAAATATATCCGGACCGGTTCGCAGCATTGAATTCTTGAACGATCCCCGTATGGAACAGCGGAGCACCGGGGCTATTAGGTGTTGCATTGATCCAAAGCGCGATATCGCCCCGTTTCACGTCTTGCGGCAAAACCGTCGTGTAATAGGTCGAGTTTTCCATTACCCGCGTATCTTCATATGGAATGCTATAGCCAGCACCTGTCAGCAGCAGGTTAACCATATGGGAGCAATCAATTTGTTTTTTCCCATTGACGACCGTCGACCCATTTCCGCCCATTTTGTAAATATAGTCGCCGCCGGTGTAGTTAGTCGCTAGATCAAGTGGTTCTGTCATGACTGCATCCCGCAAATTAATAGCAATGGCCAGCTGTTGAAACGTCGGTAGCTTGCTTGCTCAGGCGTTTCAGATTGTCGGCGGCAGTTTGATTACCCATACTGGCAGCCAGACGATAACAAGCTATTGCTCTGTCTAAGTCCGTTGTTCTTAGCTCACCTGTTTCCAAGGTGTAGCCCAAGTAATTAGTCGCATCGGAAGATCCCATGGACACTGCACGAACAAGCTCCTTTTCTGCTTGCTCGGGGTGCTGACAAGGGCCATCAGCTGCAACGTTGTTGCCATAACAGTAGAAACTCGACAACCCTGCCGCTCCATCGGCGAGCGTAGTAGAGGCCGCCTTGAAAAGCGCCTCGACCTTTTCCGTTTCCAGCTGTGGTGCCATCCCGGAAAGGCTGAGACTCGCAGCGTTCAAACTTGCCTGAGGATCTCCCGACGCAGCTGCACACACATAGTTTTCCAGTGCAGCCTCAAAGAATTCAGCGGTCAATGGATACTGCTCTACACCGCCCAGGCCCGCGTATGCTCTACCGCGCTGGAAGCAAAGACTCTCACTACGGTTCATTTTTGGCTGGACTGCTGCTGAGAGATCTTTCTCGCTTATCGACCAATCTTCCATTCCTGCAAGCACCCAGCATGTTTGACGAGAAAAGTTGAAGACTTTGATATCGCTATGACCAGCGCGTTTATCAATAACCCTGACATGACGATCGTCTACAGCTTCAATCTGAACACCGTCAGTTTTGTCCGAGATGATTGGACCCATCAGTGGGTAGGCCAAAGATGCATTCGCTACATCAGTCGTTTGGGGTTCGAACCTATCGGTCTGTTTTGCTGGTTTCAAAACCAAAGCCTGCACCTTCACCGCCGTAAAGCGTTGCTGCACTTCAGGCGTGGCAGAAAACACCGTAAGAAACTTCGAAAAATCCTCAGACGGGCAGGCCTCTGCATACGCACGGTCAAGAAACCCTCCCCAGCTACAGGCTGCAAATATTATCGCGAATACGCTATTTTTTTTGAAAACACGATTCATATCAATCACTCAGAAAACACAAAAACAGCCTTCGGTTCAACTTTCTCAGGCGGTGCATTCACCAACGCCGGATCCATCAAACTCCCCGCCTTGTCCTGATCCACAACCCCCGGCAATCTAGGCGGCTTGATGCCAATCCCGGTGCCGGTTCCGGCGGAGCCTCCAGCGTTGACGTTCGCGATCGGACCGATCATGGTTATCCCGCCCGCGTCGAGCTTGATGAAGCTCCCGCCCGCCTTCACGGTGAGCTCCACGCCCGCCTCGATAACAATCTTTTCGCCCGCCTTCAAGTGAATCTCGGTGCCTGCGCTGGTCAGTTGCGCGGTGCCCAGTTTCACGTGCTGGTTCTGCGCAACCGTCAGGTGGTCGTCCATGCGGACTTCGGTCTTGCGGTCGGCGTGGGTGGTGCGGTGTTCTTCGGCTTTCAGCTCGGTGTAGGTGTTCTTTTCGACCGTGTCGTGGCGTTCGTTGCCAACGCGGATTTTCTGGTCGTTTTCGATGTTTTCGTCCCAGTCCCGCTGGGCATGGATGAAAATCTGTTCGGCGCCTTTTTTATCTTCGATGCGCAGTTCGTTGTAGCCGCCACCGCCAGGGGAACTGAAGGTCTTGAATACTGTGCGGGTCTTGTTGGTCGGCAGCGGGTACGGCACCTGGTTTTCCTTGTGGTACAGGCAGCCGGTCACCAGCGGTTGGTCCGGGTCGCCCTCAAGGAATGACACCAGCACTTCCATACCTACGCGCGGGATGCTGATGCCGCCGTAGCGGTCGCCCGCCCACCCGCTGGAGACGCGCAGCCAGCAACTGGTCTTGTCATCGGCCAGGCCTTCGCGGTCCCAGAAAAACTGCACTTTCACGCGGCCATACTGGTCGCAGTGGATTTCTTCACCCTTGGGGCCGGTGACCACGGCGGTTTGGCTGCCGAGTACCCGAGGCTTGGGGTGGTTCAGCGCCGGGCGATATAAAACCGCCCACGGGGTTGCCAGGAATCGGTTGCGATAGCCGTGGTGGAAGTCGTCCTTGTTGTTGGTGGTGTCGCTAGTGACCGACTCTTCCAACACTTGCGGCTGTTTGCCTTCATGGACGATTTCAGTCAGCAGCCACAAGTCGTTCCACTCCGCGCGAGGGTGCTCGGATAACGGAAGAAAATGCCCACTCTTGAGCGCGGTCTGATCGCCCCAGCCTTCGGCTTGCTGATAATCGGCACGATGACGTTCCAGCGCACGCTGGCTGAGGAACTTGCCCCGCGCGCGATCGACGAAGCGGCCTGGGTAGTCATAATCCTCCAGGTCCGGCTCGTTACTTTCGTTGGCAGGTTTGTAAGCGGCTTCAAGTTGCAGTTTCGGCTTCTCGAAGTCGTAGTCGCGTCGGGTCACACGGCCTGTGCGGGTTTCCAGACGCAGTTGGAATCCCTTGATGACCGGCACGTCAGCGACCAGGCCGCTGCCTTGCACATACGCCGTGGGCCCACTCAGCTTGGGGAAGACCGTTTGGTCATCGCCGAAGACCAGCACATGCCCTTCCTGGCTGTGCTGGAAGTGGTAGTGAACCCCCTCTTCCTCGCACAGCCTCTGGACGAAGTGCAGATCGGTTTCATCGTATTGCACGCAGTAATCGCGCGCCGGGCATGGCTGGCCGAGCTGAAAGCTGTAGCCGTTACTCTTGATGCCATGCTCTTCCAGGATCAGCGCGATGATTTGCTGCGCCGACATCTGCTGATAGATACGCTGGTTGGTACGATGATGCAGGTACTGCAACTGCGGTACCAAAGACAGGGTGTAACGCGTCAGGCGCTTGCCAGCGTCGCCTTGGGCAACGCGGTAGATCTGCCCGTGGATGCCATTCCCCTGGGGATCGAACGCCAGAAACGCCTGCTTGTGCAAAAGCGTCTCCAGATCGATGTCGGGGTTTTCGCTGACCAGCTCCAGGTCGAAACTGAACGGTTGGCTGATGCCTTCAGTACCTGTAAACGACAACACTTGCAGGTCGCCTGAAAAATCTTTGACGGTCAGACTGAAGTGCGTTTCGTTAGAAGGATTGAACATTGTTTGCTCCCTGTTCGGTTGTCATCCGTTACACCACGGCATCAAGCGTTGCAGCCTGGACGAAGTGACGGCGAAAGCGTCACGCAGTTGTTTGGCAGTGATCTTGCGATCCTGTGCATCGAATCTCAGTGCTGACCGCAAAGCAGGCCAGCAGTGTTTCGGTAAATTCCTTGGTGCCTTCAGCTCACGCTCAAGACGCTCGTCACGCGCCTGGGTCGACGGCAAGCGGCGAAACGGGTGCTTGCCTCCTGCCAGTTCAAAAATTACACAGGCAACGCCATACACATCGGCGCTGGCTGATAGTGCCTGGCCTTCCAGCAATTCCGGGGCTGCGTAGCCCGGAGTCCAAGCGTTGAAACGTTCGCGACTCAAGTGAGGCAGCCCCGGCATTACGCCTTCCTCGGCCTGGCCAAGGCCAAAGTCGAACAGGCGCACACCTTCTTCGCTGAGCATGACATTGCTGGGTTTCATGTCGCCATGCAACACGCCGCGAGCATGTGAATAAGCCAGTGCGTCGAGCAACGACAATGCAATGTCACGCAGTTCTCTCCACGGCAGGCCCAAAGGCCGTTCGCATAGCAGTTTGTCCAAAGTCAGCCCACGCATGAGTTCCATGGTGATGAAAGCCCGCTGGCAGTTAGTGTCCACTTCGAACGAGTGCAAACGCAGCACGTTATTGTGACGAAGGCGTCGGGTCAGGGCGAACTCGCTGTAAAGCAAGGCGCTTGCGTCCGGCGACTCGGCAAATTCTTCGCTGAGGATTTTCAGCGCCACATAAGGATCGGGCTCGCCGAACTGTTCGCTCAGCAAATCCTTGGCCCGGTAGACAGCGCCCATGCCACCGGCGCCGAGCAGTCGCTCGATACGGTAACGACCTGCCAACACGTCGGGCATCTCACCAATACTGGCCTTGGTCGGCGCCAGTGCAGCTTCTGCCTTGTGTGACTTGGCAAACGCAAAGTAGGTCAGGTTGCTGTCCTGCTCTTCGTTCACCAGCAGGTCGTCGTTCGGGCGCACGAGCTCAGTCATTTGCGGATCACCACGGCCGTCAGATTATCCCGCGCCGAACCACGCAAGGCACTATCGAACAAGCGCTCCAGCGCTACCTGCGGCGCGGTCAGACTCAAGGCGCTACCGAGCGCATCGCTGCCAAGTCCCTGATACAAACCATCGCTACACAGCAAAAATGCGTCGCCGGGATATACCTCAAGCTCCAGTACATCCAGGGTCAACTGTTCTGCCGCACCGACCGCGCGCGTCAAGGCGTGCGCGGAAGGATGGGCACTGGCCTGTTCGACGCTCATTTTCTCCTCGTCGATCAATTGCTGTTGCAGCGAGTGGTCTTTGGACAGCTGGTACAGACGCTGTCCGCGCCACAAGTAACAACGGCTATCGCCCGCCCAGATACAGGCGGCGCGATTACCCTCAACCATCAGCGCTACCACCGTGCTGCCCATGATGCTGTCATGGCGACCCGCAGTGACCGTCAGTTCCTGACCCAGACGGCGGTTGAGCCAGTGCAGACATTGACGAATGCCCTTGAGGCGTTCGTCAAAGCCTTCCTGCACAGGCAGTTCCGCCAGGCTGGCGACGATCAACTGACTGGCGACATCGCCACCCTGATGACCGCCCATGCCATCCGCGACCACCCACAGCCCGTGCTGCGGGGAGTCCAGAAAAGCATCTTCGTTGCGCGCCCGTACCTTGCCGGCATCGGTACGCGCAGCGCTGCGCCAAGGGCTGGCTACCAGCATCAAAGCTGCCCCGGCATGCGGAAGGTACGCAGTGCGCCCATGTCAAACGGGTTCGGCGTACGCTGGCTGGTCAACAGGTAGTTGGCGCGCAGACCACCCACGTCAGCCTTGAGCACCAACACGTCACGTCCGGTCAGGTATTCGGTCTGCATCAGGTCGAACAGACGGAACAGCGACCATGGGCCGGTATTCTTCTCAAGACCCAGCGGACGACCCACCATTCTGTCGAGTACCAGGCTGGTGCGGCCGTCTTCCGCATCTGTAGGCCATTTGAAGGACACCGGTACGATCGGACCGTGACGGTATTCAATGGTCTTGTCGCCAAACTTGAACTCGGAGCGGCTGACAGCCGGGTCAAGTGTGTAAGGCTCCAGCTTGAACTGCACCTGCGGCTCGGCCGGGTTGTCGGCGAAGAAGCTTTGGCGGATCACCAGTGCCGCGGCCATCTGGTCGAGATAGACCTTGGAAACCGGCAGGCTGTAGCCATCGACGCTACGCATGCGATAGTTGCCTGCATCGCCACTCACGAACGGACGCATGTAGTTATCGAAGAAGCGATCGGCAATGCCCTGAGCCTTGAAGAACTCACGGAAGTCGCTGATTGCCACATCGCTGGCGCTGTGCGCGTCGAACGGATAGCGCTTGCTGATCGCTTTGCCATAGAAGCTGTACAGCTCGCTCTGGTAGCGCTGGTTCAGGTACTGATAGGAATCGCCCAGCACCAGACGCCAGGTGTCTTCAGCCAGAACGTTGAACCATACGCCCACCGGACGCGGCAAACGACCGGACGCCGTGCGCAGATTGCTCAGCGCGTCGCGCTGGCCACCCATTCGGCTTTTGGCCATTTCAAAGGCGGCCTGATCCGGCGAGCTGGAACGTGCAAGGCTCGCCATCTGCAGTTGCAGCTCATTAAGAGCGGCCAGGGCAGGCGTCAGGTCGGCAGTCGGCCCATTGTTGTCATCCAGCAAGCGGTGCAACGGCTCGAAGCGACTTTGCAGAGACTTCCTCGCGGTATCCGGCAGCTTTTTCGCCAATGCATCAGATGCCTTGCCTGCTGCGGCAACGGCCAGTTTGCCAAGCTTGCCACCATTCTCTGCCAGTTGCCCTGCTGCATCGGCAGCTTCTTCCGCCGAATCGGCAACCACCGGGAAGCGTGTATTTTCACGCACCTCTATCAGCAACTGGATGACCGGGGAGTTGGCTGACGTCAGACCTGCCAACTGCTCAGCGCCTTCCCCAAAGTCATTGATTGCTGGCAGTTGGACCTCACCTATCGCCTCCCCCCAATAGTTGGCGTAGTCGCGGAAGTACAGCTGCTCCAGTTCAACCATCAGGCGGCGCAAGTCCATCGTGCTGAGACCGGCACCTTCACCCAGCACCCAGTTATCACTAAGGATGTCAGTAACCAGCTTGGTGCCCTGAACCGAGAAGTACTGCTGGTAGCCCTGTTGGGTATAGAAGCCGGGGATCGTGTAATCGGTGCCGACAAACAGCGCACCCTGAGGACCAAGGTGCTGGCCCAAAGTGTATTCCGGCAGATTACGGGCCTGCTCGCGCAGCATGCGGTAAACCACAGTCGCCAAAGACTCGCTACGCAGAATCTGACGCGCCTGAGCCACCAGCGGATCATTCAACGGATAGCTGAATGGCTGTTTCAATAAACGATCAAAATGGGTGTTCAAACCGTTCTGTACCGCGGTGTTGCCGGTATAGCGCTGGGACCATTCAGTAGCGACCCAATCCTTGAGCCACTGAGCGTCGCGGCGATCCGTCATGTTCAGCATCAGGTACGCACGCAGGCTGTTGAGCAGGCGGTCGCGATCCTTGGTGTTGGCGCGGATCTGGCTTTCCAGCAAGTTTGCAACGCGGGGCAGCAACTGGTCGTGAAGCTCACGTTCGTAAGCGACCCTGACCACCGGATTGACGTCTTCGCCTTGATACAGGCCGCCACGCTCGTGATAACTCACGTCGCCTTTTTCCGGGAACACTTGAGTGGCTGCGTAACTGGTGTCGAGCGTTTTGAGCACCGCCATGGAGTCATCGCGGGCGCTCAGCGCCGAACGTTGCTGAGTCCAGGTCTGAGCCAGACTGCGCAGGTTTTCCAGACGTGAATAGTTGGCCGAAAAGCCGCCAGCCCACAGTACGCCGAACAGCGCCAACGCTACCAGCGCGCCCACGTACAACGCACGTTGGCCCCAATGGATGCGACTGCGCTCACGCTTGTCCAGTCCCGCGAGATCGGCTTCCGGAAAGATCACCCGGCTGAGCAGATGATGGATGAATCGTGATCGGCCGCTGCGAAGCGTTGGCAGTACACCTGCACTCATGCCCAGATTGGCGCCGATGCCAGCGGTGGTAGCGTCCATTTCCTCTGTCAGATGCGGCGCACTGGTCAGGTAGAAGCCGCGCAACTGACTGACGCGCTGGTAGCGGTTACCCGTGAATGCCAGATCGACAAACAGGCACAGGCGCTCGCCGATCTGCCCCAGTCGATGCGGGAAGTCGAGAATACGACCACGACGCTGCGTGTCACGCTCTTGATGCATGCGCATGATCACCTGACTGTTCAGGCGACGCAGCAGCTCTTCGAACTCGGTGCGCAACACCGCCACATCGGTGCCCATCTGCTCTTTGCGAAAGCTCGTGCCGAGGACCTGATCGCTTTCTTCACGCGTCAGTTGATCGAAGAACTCTTCAAAGCCCAACAAGCGGTCGGCCTTGCTCAGAACCAGATAGATGGGCACATCGACGTGCAGTTTCTGATGCACGTCCTGCAAACGCGCACGCACCTGACGAGCGAGTGTTTCAAGGTTCTGCTCACTTTCATTCAGCAGGGTTTCAACCGGAATGGTCACCAGTACACCGTTCAGCGGACGATTGCGGCGACGTTTGCGCAGCAGGTCCAACAAGGTGTTCCAGGCACTGCCGTCGACTTCGGCGTCAGGCTGGGTCAGGTAGCGGCCAGCGGTGTCGATGAGCACGCCGTGATCGGCGAAGTACCAGTCACAGTGACGGGTGCCCAGAGTGTCTCGTGTCAGTTTGCGTTCAATCTTGTTGATTGGAAACTCAAGGCCCGAGAAATCCAGCAGGCTGGTTTTACCACTGCCTTGCGGACCAATCAGCAGGTACCAAGGCAGATCGCTGCGCCAGCGTTCGCTACGGCCGCGATAAAGGCTCGACGTTTTCAGCGTTTTCAACGCGTCCTTGAAACGCGTTTTCAGTTCTTTCTGCTCTTCGTCGATCTGCTCTTCTCGGCGGATGCGATCCTGGCCGTCTTCGCTTTCTTCGAGGGCTTTCTTGCGAACACCCGAGCGCCAACTGACGAAAACCATCGTCAGGCCCCAGATCAGGAACAGCACACTGATAGTCAGCAAACGCGAGGTGGAGCTTTCCCAGAACCTGTAATCATCAACCGCCAGCAGCGGTCCGACGAACCACACCAACAGCGCAACAAACAGCACCAGCAGCAGCGTCCAGACCCATGTCTTGCGCAGGAATGCGCCGACTTTCTTGAAGAAGTTTTTCATCATGCGTCCCTGTTTACGGCTGTGACTGCGGCTGGACCGCCGCCGGATCAAACGGCTGATATGGTTGTAAAACGGTTTCGCGTTGCTCGCCCAGTACCCAGGCGAAGCCGAAATACATCACTGCCAGACAGACCAGGGTAAACAACACCACCATCCAGGCAGGCACAATGCGCACCAGGCTGCGGCGTCGATTGTTCAAGCCTTCCCAGTGGGGTGACAATTCACGTGGCACATCACCGCGCAATTGACGGATCTGGCGATACAAAGCGTCGCGGATGCCTTCAAGCTCAAGCATGCCGCGCGCCTGCACCCGGTACTTGCCCTCGAAGCCAAGCGACAGACACAGGTACATCAATTCCAGCATCGGTAAATGCTTGACCGGGTTTTTCGACAGCCGATCGAGCAATTGGAAGAACTTCTCACCACCAAATGTTTCGTTGTGGAAGCTGCTGAGCAAGCTCATCTGCGACCACTCGCTTTCGTTGCCCCACGGCGTGGTCACAACCGCCTCGTCCACGACCGTGCACAGCACGTAACGAGCCGCCATCACCTGGCTGCTTTCGGCACCGTTGTGCAGCGCGCGGACTTCAAACAGCTTTAGCCCGGCAGTCAGATGCTCGTTGAGCGCATACATGTCTTCACGTGTGTCGCTGTGCTTGAGGCGTACCACTTCTGAAAGAAGGTCGGAGCCAGCCGCGACCAGCGCATTGAGGCTGATGTTGAAGGCCTCGGCCGGGCGCAGGCGTGCCGCGTAAATCATGCGCTCTTCCAGTTGCTCGAACCTTGGCGGAGCAGCGAAGTCCGTCAGCGGGCTCGCCGCCGGGCCGTGGCCCTGGCGGTCGAGCAGGACGGTTTTATCGTCCTGACTGTAATTCGTATCCTTGCTCATGTCGGTCAGTTCCTGATAGCCCAGAATTTCAGTTCAAGCTCGGCGAATTCGCCGGACACATGGAACGCGAAGCCGCCGGAGCGCTCGAGTTGCGCCAGATCTTCGGAACTGAGTTCGAGGATGAAATAGGTTTTGTTGGTATGGAACGCAATCTGCCGCGGGGCCACCGGTAATGGCTTGACCTTGATACCAGGCAGATGAAGGTTGACCAGTTGGCGGATACGCTCCACAGGACCGACCTTGAGGTGCGCTGGCAAACGGTGACGCAGTTCCTCGGAGTCGCAATTTGCGCTGGCTGCCAGAACGAACGACGCCGATCCCAACAGCTTGTGATCATGCAGAGGCGATACGATGATGCCGTACTGACGCGCCTGTAGAACCAGTTCGATGGCGTGCTGTTCCAGCACCATCGACAGCACCTGACGGATCGCCTCCATCAGCTTGCGGAAGCTGGCTCCCTGATCGCTGTGCTGGTAGCGGCTGTCCAGACGCGGTCTCTTGCTATCGCTCGAAAACGTCGCCAGATCGCCAAGCATGGTCAGCAGCGTGCGATACAACTCTTCAGGGTGCACCTGTTCAAGGTCCAGATAGTGACGCAGCAGCAACTCGGTACGGTTGATCAGTTGCAGCATCATGAAGTCGCCGACTTCGGCACCCCCTACCTTGCCGTTGGAACGGATCCGGTCAGCGATGGTGTCGCCCCGGTGGCTGAGCATGCTGATGACTTCCTTGAGGCAAGACAGCAGGTAGCTGGAAGCGTGAGCCTGTATGTAGGTCGGTACAAAATCGGGATCAAGGCTGATTACGCCATCCGGCGTCGTGTCGAGTACTTCGCAAACCTTCAGCTTCACGTAAGCCTGATCGCTTTGCTGCTGGCCAAGCAACAGCTTGAAGTCGGGACGACCACAACTGACCTGACTCGAGGAGTCATCGCCAGCGTTGGAGTCGGACACCTCAGCCTCGTAGGCGGTATAGCGCGCCAGCACATCAGATTGCTCGGGGCGGCGCGACTCAATGTGGTTACCCGTGACCAGCGGCAGCGCGAGATAGATCGGAGTATTACCCGTATTGGGCGGCACATCGAGCGCCAGCGGCTCAGTGTTGCCCCCCAACTCGAACAGGCTGCCATCCGGCAGGATTCCCGACGCATGGCTGATCACCAGTTTGCCCATATTGAGAAACTGCAGGTCGATGTCCAGACTCAGAAAACCCCACGTGTAGCTCCCCAATAACTGGGTACGGGTTTTCATCTGGTGATCGTAGTAGCGATCGTTGTGCTGGAAGTGCTGCGGGCGCAGCAACATGCCTTCCTGCCAAATGACTTTATGGGATTTCATGGTCAGTCATCTGCCTTGGCGAGCGGTTCATGGGTGTTACGAATGCCGTTCTGATCAAGAGTCAGGTCAGCGTCAGTGATACCTACCGGTGTTACCTGCAGCGTGTAGCGCCATCTGCTGTCCGGCAGGTCCCGATAGGCTGCAAGAACGCCGACGTAACGACTGCCTTCTTGCAGGCTGAGCTTGAGCTCGACGGTTTCACCCGGACGCAGCTCCAGCTCTTCAGACGCAACCATGTCCGGGGCCAGAGATTCTTTTGCGCGCTCATACAAGCTGAAGAAATCTGCATTTTCGAACGCTACCGGGTGCTTGAGCTCGAACAGGCGCACAACAACGGGGGACGGGCGACCGTTGAGGTCCGGGTTCACCTGGTCGCTGGCGGTCAGTTTCAGGTTGAGCTTGGTGACGTTTGAGTACGGCGACAACGTAGAGCAGCCGGCCAGCACCAACAAGGCGGTGAGCGCAGCCAGCATGTTAAAGAAAGCAGTCGAGCGGCGAGACATGCGCATCATCCTTGGTGGTCAGTGTGGAGTGTGGAAATCAAACGAATCTGCTCTTCGTAGGCCTGAGCGAAATCCCGAGTCAAAAGGCGCTCGCTCCAATCGGTATCCTGGCGCAGCGCTTGGTGATAACGCCCGTAAGCTCTCCAGCGGCTGCCGGAAGTGGCGATCAGCGGCTTGTTATCGCGCTCGAAACGCAGCATGAGTTGTTGCGGCGAGAAATGCTCAAGGGTGCCTCGAACAGCTGCACGGCTGGCGGTCAGCAAAGCGACCTGGTGAGCCTGCAAATCACGGAATGCACGAGAGATCGCCTGCTCGGCCGGCAACTGCCCTGGCTTGTTGGCGTGCAGCAGAATGTCCAGCGCCTCACCCGCATCGACGGCAAACTTCAACGGGTTTTTCTGCGTGCCTTGCACGATGGTCTGCGCAAGACGCAGCTCGTTTTTGAGTTCGCTGCGAGTGCGCAGGCTCTGCTGCAAACCGCCGACGCTTTGCTTGAGCAAGCGGGCTGCGTTCAAAGCCAACGCTTCTTTAGCATCGTGATCGAGCCCTTTGAGATCAACGCCCAGCGCTGCACCAAACTTTTCCCAGAAGCCGTCGGCCTGACGCTCAACCGGTGGTGGCGCTGGAGCTGGCGCAGGTTCTTTTGGAACCTCGACCAGTTCCGGCACCAGCAGGCTTTCCATATCGATACGTGCATAGTCAGCACGCTGCTTGCCATCATCCAAGGAGATACTCGGTGAGATCAGTTCTTCGATTTCCGAGTAAACGCGCTCTTGCTGATCAAGGGCGTTCAGCGGATCGAGATCGAGAAACGCGTCGTCCGGAATAATGCTGCCTGCAGCCTGCGGGCGGCCGACTTCTACGTCAAAAGCTGCCGGGTCGCGTACCAGTCGGGCACGAATCTCAAAATCGCCCAGAATGTATTCACTGCCATGCTCGATACGTACCACCTCACCCTTGCGCAGGCGCGTGCCGTTCGTACTGTCCTGAATACCGTTGCTGCTGGTATCGGTCAGGAAAAACGAGCCGTCGCGATAGCTGATCAGCGCGTGATGATTGGACAGGTGCCGCTTGCGGTCCGGGATGATCCAGTCGCAATCGTCTCCCCTGCCAATCACGCCGCCAGCCTGTTTAAAGGTCTTTTGGCACAAGTCAGTGGGCACGAATTGCTTGGTGTTCAGCATTTCGAAAACCAGTTCCATGATGATGCTCCTTGCGGTCACTTGCCGCGGTTGACCGCCTGCGGATCACCCAATGGGCGATAGGTGTTGTCGTTGAATTTGTAATTGCCGCTGCAGCCCCCGACGCCGCATAAAACGACAACAGTGAGCAGGACGGCTTGCCAGTGACGAACAGACATCAGATGGTCTCCAGAAGTGAGCAAAAAGCGCCACCCCTTTCGGGGAACGCTGTCAGAAGCGAATAAGGTGAAAACAATTGCTTTTGCCTAACCATTTAAGTCACCCAGGTTGATATTCAGGCGTCCCAAACGGTAAAGCAGCGTGCGCCTCGGCAGGCCGAGTTCACGCGCGGAAAGAGTCTGGTTGCCGTCGTTCTTGCGCAGGCAATCAAGCAACAGGCTGCGCTCCACCTGCTCCAGCCGCTCGCGCAGATTGAGGCTGCTGCCTTCAGGCACAACTTCCGGGCGCAGAGAGAAATGCTCCACAAGCAACTCGCTGCCCTCGCAGAGCAGGACAGCACGCTCGACCAGGCCTTTGAGTTCGCGCACATTGCCGGGAAACGTATAACCGGACAGGAGATCAAGAGCTGCGTCCGACCAGCGCAAAGGGCTACGTTGCAAGAACGCACACGTCTTGTCGACGAAGTGCCGCGCCAGGTCGAGAATGTCACCCTCTCGATTGCGCAGGGCAGGCAGCTCAATGGGAAATTGCGCAAGACGGTAATACAAGTCCTCGCGGAATTTGCCTTCGCTGACCATCGCCGACAGGTCACGATGCGTTGCTGCAAGAATACGCACGTCGATCTTGCGCGTATCGTTGCAACCCAATGGGCGAATCTCGCCCTCTTGCAGCACGCGCAGCAGCTTGGCTTGCAGCGGCAGGGGAATGTCGCCGATTTCGTCGAGCAACAGTGTGCCGCCATTGGCAGCCTCGAACAGCCCGGTACGATCACTGTCGGCACCTGTAAAGGCTCCTTTGCGATAGCCGAAAAGCTCGCTTTCAAGCAGGTGCTCTGGAAATGCCGCACAGTTCTGAACAATGAAAGGCTGAGAGCGACGCGGACCGAAGTCGTGAATCGCCCGGGCAACGACTTCTTTGCCGGTGCCTGTCTCTCCCCGCAGCAACACAGTGTACGGGCTGTGCAGCACCTTGCTGATCATCGTGTAGGTCTGACGCATGCTTGCGCTTTTTCCGATCAAACCGTATCCGCTGACGCTTGGCATAGTGATCCCTGCCGGTCGTACCTCATCCGCAGGCTTATGCAAACGTTGCAGCAGGTTGAGTTGACCCAGTGCGAACGAGCCGAACTGACCGAGAGAATCAGCAAAACCCTGCAGATCGACATGTCGGCGACTTGCGCACAACAACAAGCCTTCGACGGCTTGCTGATGGTTGACGACCGGGACACAAAGCAGCGACTGCCACGGCGTACTTTGCGTCGGCAGAAAACTGGTTTCGTGCAGGCTGCCGCTCAGTTCGCCAAGGCAAACCACACGATTCTGACAAAGGGCAAATTGCAACAGCTGTTCGCCGTTGTAATCCACCGGCAGGCTTGCCGCTTCCCGCGGTTGCAGCGTGCCGTCCAGGCACTCGGCTCTCATCTTCAAACACTTATGAGTGGCGTCCAGCAGATAAAGCTGCGACAGCTCGCAGCCGCTGAGCTCAGCGAGGCTACGTACAAAATCACCCAGCAATTGGGCACCATTCACCGCCCGCGCCAAGCTGGCGAATTGCGCCAACAAGGCTTGGGCATATGCCAGAGGCTGCGGCATCTGAGTGAACATCACATTCACCTCAGGCAAACTCACACGTCACGGTGCCGGAAGTGTCCAGCGTGGCATGAACACGCTTCAGACTTTCTCCGGTAGCCATAGCATCGAGCAGGCGGTCAGCTACCAGCGGCAGGACATGAAGGTCCAGCAGATGGTCGATCAGACGCGCACCGCTGTCGCTTTGAGTGCAACGCTGCGCCAAGTGATCAACGAGGTCCTGACAGTAAGTGAATTCCAGCTGACGACGGTTCAGGCGCTCGCCCAGGCGACCGAGTTTGATTTCGATCAGCTCGCGTAGCACCGGCCCGCTGACCGGGTAGTACGGCACTACGCGCATACGTGCCAGTAACGCTGGCTTGAAGTGTTTGCTGAGGACCGGCCGGATGGTCTCCTCAAGCACTTCGGCGGTTGGCCGCGCGCCGTCTTCGCACAGTGCGCTGATCTGGTCGCTGCCAAGGTTCGATGTCATCAGAATCAGCGTATTGCGGAAGTCGATCTCGCGTCCCTCGCCGTCGTTGGCCACACCTTTGTCGAAGATCTGATAGAACAGGTTGAGCACATCAGGGTCGGCTTTCTCGACTTCATCAAGCAGCACGACCGAATACGGCTTCTGACGTACAGCTTCGGTGAGCATGCCGCCTTCGCCATAACCGACGTAACCTGGCGGCGCACCGATCAGGCGCGAAACCGTATGCTTCTCCTGAAACTCGGACATGTTGATGGTGGTGATAAAACGATCACCTCCGTACAACAGATCAGCGAGCGCCAGCGCCGTTTCAGTCTTGCCAACGCCGCTCGGCCCCACAAGCAGAAACACGCCTACCGGCGCATCGGGTTTGTTCAAGCCAGCGGCAGTAGCGCGCATGGAGCGATCAAGGGCATGAACGGCCTGCTCTTGACCACGGATGCGAATACGAAGGTCCTTGGCGAAACTGGCAACCTTGGCGTTGTGCTCACGAGCCAGTTGCGCCAGCGGGACACCGGTCCAGGCGCTGATCACCTCAGCCACAAGACGCGGACAGACCTCGAAGCTCACCAGTCGCTCCTTGACCTGCAGTGCGGCCAGGGCGACATGGGTATCGTTCAGGGCTGCTGTCAGCGCCTCTACGCTCTGCGTTTCATCCAGCGCAACGGCTTCGATGACCGTGCCCTCGTCGTCCTCTCCGATTTCAACGACTGGCACGGCAGCTACCGCTTCACGCGCCTTGGCCAGTTGCTGACGCAGTTCCAGCAAGCGTTCGGCCAATGTTTTCTGTTCGAGCCACATTGCTTCCAGTGCAACCCTTTCCTCTTCAGCTGCGTGCAGACGCGTTTCCAGAGCTTCCAGCGACTCGTGGTCAATCAGCAGACCGGCTTCAGCGTCGCGACGCAATGCCTGACGCTGGCGACCACCTTCAGCCAGCTCGCCACGCAGGCGCTCCAGACTCTCCGGCGCGGCAGCCAGGCTGATACGCACGCGCGCGCACGCCGTATCGAGAACATCGACTGCTTTGTCAGGAAGCTGGCGGCCAGCCAGATAGCGGGCAGACAGCTCGGCGGCAGCAACCACAGCGTCGTCGCGCAAGTAAATGCCATGGCTCTTCTCATAGACTTGTGCCAGACCACGCAGGATGGTCACGGCTTCGCTTACGGTCGGTTCATGCAGTTGAACAGGCTGGAAGCGACGCGCCAGAGCCGGGTCTTTTTCAAAGTACTTCTTGTACTCAGCCCACGTCGTGGCAGCGATGGTGCGCAACTCGCCACGCGCCAGAGCCGGCTTGAGCAGGTTGGCGGCATCGGAACCACCAGCGTTGCCGCCAGCACCGATAAGCGTGTGGGCTTCATCGATGAACAGAATGATCGGCTTAGGCGACGCTTTGACTTCGTCGATCACACCTTTGAGGCGACGCTCGAACTCACCCTTTACGCTGGCGCCAGCCTGCAGCAGCCCCATGTCCAGCGACAGCAGCTCGACGCCCTTGAGCGCCTGCGGCACTTCACCCGCAGCAATTCGGGATGCGAGACCTTCAACGATGGCGGTTTTACCGACACCGGCTTCGCCGACCACAATCGGATTGTTCTTGCGGCGCCGAGCCAGGATGTCGACCATTTGCCGAATCGCGCCATCGCGGCACAGTACCGGATCAAGCTTGCCGTCGCGGGCCTGCTGGGTCAGGTTGTGAGTGAAACGCTCCAACAGCGATTCGCCCTGAGCAGCCGATTTGCCGTTGGCAGGCTGCTCTTGCTTGGACAGAGCAAACTCTTTCAGCCGATCAATATTCAGTTTGGCCAGCAAAGGCTGATAGCGGCTACCGGCGTAGCGCATCGGGTTGCGCAGTAGTGCGAGGATCAGCGCGGCCTGTTCGACCTGGGTCTGACCCAGTTCAAGGTTGGCCACCAGCAAGGCATCCTGCAGCCATTGCACCAGTTCCGGAGCAAACACCGGGTTGCGTGAAGCGCTGTGCTCGACCCGCGATTGCAGAGAGGCACTCAATTCACCAGCGTCCACTTCAGCATCCTGCAGGGCACGCGCGAGCAGACCTTGCGGACGCTCCAGCAGCTCCAGCAACAGATCTTCAACCAGAATCTTGCTACCGCCCCGGGCTACGCAGCGCTCCGCGGAGCTTTCCAGATCACGACGGGTTTCGGCGTCCAGCGCTTGAATAAGTTGTTGCAGGTCTACATTGCTCATCAGTCATTGATCCTTAATGAATTTTGCTGCCCAAGGTCACCACACCGTCCGCTTTTTCGCGACCGAGCCAACTGGTCCACCCCAATCGACAGGCGTTTTGTTCACCTATACGCAGCTCGCGGATTTCTTCCTGGCGCAGAACCAGTCGAATGTCGTAGTCGAGCGGATCACGCAGCGTGAAGCGCACCAGCGCACACAGCGGTTGATAGCCGAAACCGATCGGCAGAAATTCGTGAAAGCGTTGCCAGTCGAGTTCGCGGATGTGAATGCGGAACTTGCCGCTACGGTCACGCACGTGATCGCCCAACACCAGGTCCTCACCGAGCATGCTGTTGGCACTCCCCAAGCGATTGCGCTGTTCGTCGAGAATCTCCACGCGGCGCTCGATGCACTGCTCAATGGTCAGTTCGGCATGCTTGAAGTAATAACGCAGCACTGCCTCGATCAGCGCAGCCGAGTGCGCACGCAGACTGAGCAAGCCCAGGTAGGGCAGCAGGCGTTTCCAGTTCAGTTCCTGAGCACGTCGAATCTCTTCGCCACCCAGGCCGATCAAGGCAAACAGCTGTGCAGAAAACGGATCGAGCGCGCCGCTTTCAAAACTGGCCCGGTAGCGATATTTCTTCCAGATCGGCAACATTAGCCGTTGCAAACGGTGGTGGAACAGGTCGAGGAAGTTGCGCGTCGGGTTGCCGTCTTCGCTGTCGCCCAGCGCCTGTTCGCCGTAGAACGCCGGCAATGGCGAGCCGGAACCGACCAGGCCGATCAGGTTGAACTGCATGCGCGCGCGCATCTGCCCGTGCTCGTGAAAAAACTCCACGCGACTGACATCACTCGACGGAAAGCCGAGGCTTGGGTTGGCCTGAAATTCAAGCTGGTCGTACAGATCGTCTTCGCTCAGGTGCGGGTGTGCATCGCGCAGCCGGTCAATGACCAGCAGCACGGCCTGAAACAGCGAGTACTCGCGTATACCGAGGGTCAGCCCGCTTAAAGCAGGGGCTGGAGGCCCATACGTGGTGTCCATTGGTACACCTCTCCCTGTGTGCTTTTTACCCGCAGCTCGTGGTACGAATTGAGACTGGCGTAAAGCGCGAAAAACTCGTTGAGAACCGAAGCGAATACAAACATGTCGCCTTCGCCGATATACCCTTCCGGGTCGATGGTCAGCTCAGTGCGCAATCCGCGTACCGGTAACCCTCGGTGCAATCTGTCCACGTGTTGATGCTTGATCGATTTCAAACCGCCCAACAGGCGCTTGCTGACTTTTTCCGCGTGCTGGTCGTAGTAACGGGGCAAATCGTAGGTTTCCAGAATCACCTTCAGCGCATTGACGTCAGCCAGAGACAAGTAATTGAGCGACATATTGCTGATCAACTTCCACAGGAAGTCACGGTTCAGCGGGGGCGCGAAACTGGAGGTAGCCGGTGTGATATTGCGGAAACTCAAAAACTCCGGCGTATCTTCGCAGGCCACGTTGATTTCGCCCAGTTTGAGTTTGCGTGGCAGGTTCTGATTGGTGCACATCAACTCGATCGACAGGGTTTCGTGCGCTTCTGTATGGCGAATGCCGAAACTCAGATAAGTGTCGAGGCCTTCATGGAGCAAAGAAGAACGCTGGCGAATGCTGTAATGCGGACGGCTGTTGGGCACGTCGAAACTGGGGTCGTGCTCAAAGGATTCGAACGGCACATAATCCTGATAGCCAAGACCTCCCGGCTTCCAACCGGTCACGGTTTCAACCGAAAACACACCACAGGTTTCCAGGCCATATTCGGCGGGCAGCAGCAGGTACTCGTCCTGCTTGCCATCAAGGCGAATCGGCAAGGCGTCGTGCTTGAACAAGTTGACGATCGGCGTGCAATACAGCTTTACGTTATCCAGGGTGGGACGAAGACGCTGAATGCCGCTCTTGCGAATATCAAAGCGCAACTCAAGGCCGCGCACTTGTTTGAGTGTCTCTTCTGGCAGTGCGTTGAGCAGATCCAGACCGTTGATGTCGACGAACAGGAACTTGTCCTGAAACGCGAAGTACTCCTGCAGGTAGCGATAACCGCGGAACGTGTTCAGCGGATACGGGATCAACGCCTCTTCTTCGGCAAACCCTACCGGCTGTACACGGTCGCCCGGCATCTTGAACGCCATTGGCGCGCCATTGACACCGTCGATGGGCTTGCCGGCAGCGTCCAGAGGGATCAGCTCGATACCCTCGAGATTGCGTAGCAGGCAGAGGTACAGCATCTGGCTGATATAGCGCTCGCCTGCAAAGTGCAGACGCAGGCGGCTCAGTTCAAGCTCACCCAAGTGACCTTCAGCGCTCATCTCCAGGCGCAGGCTGAGCAACGAACCACCGCCTTTCACCGAGTAATTCAGCGCGGTCAGATCCAGCGCCTGAACTTCGGTCGGGTAGCACGTACGGAAGCGACAACGCACGTCATTAATAGGCTTGCTATCGACCGGTGTATCACGTTCGACCGTCAGCGCAGGACCCGAACGTTTCAACGGATCAAACTGCAAAATACTGAACGCAGGCAACGGCCGCATGTAATTGGGCCACAGCAGGTGCATCAGCGAATGACTGAGTTCCGGCAGCTCGTCATCCAGCTTCTGACGCAACCGCCCGGTCAGAAACGCAAAGCCCTCGAGCAACCGCTCCACATCCGGATCCCGTCCGGCCTGCCCCAGAAACGGCGCCAACGCCGGACTACGCTCGGCGAAGCGACGACCAAGCTGGCGCAGTGCAGTGAGTTCGCTCTGGTAGTAATGGTTAAAGGACACGGGTTACCTGCCTGGTAGTAGAACTCATTGAAAAATTGTCTTGTAGAACGCGAGCGTCAGACCTGGCACTACCTGGCCCACGACGAGCAGAGTCGGACCATGCGACACGGGCGGTGAAACCGCCGTTTAACGCGTTCTCTTTACTGTCGTTTAAAGACGCGCACTCTGAAATATTCCAACCTTCATACCCGGTTGAAGTTGGATAAATCGCATGACCATGAACCCACTGCGAACGCTCATCCGTCGTGAACTCACTCTGCCAAAGCAGCCACTCAGACGACTTCAGCAGCTCTCCTTTATCGGTATACACTCGAAAAAAAGCTTCGCTGGTGAACAGCTTTACAAACTTCCCAACAACACTAAACCTCGAATACTGGGGAATATATGAGTTGATATAACACTTTTTCGAGTCATTCCAGGTTGTTGAATACATTACGGCCGCCGAAGCAGCTCCTTGTTTAACATACAACCAAGTAGCGCCTAAGGCGCAGAGCAAAACACTAATAAAGGCCAACGTTAACGATTTTTTTCTCATGACTACTTTATATCCAAAGTGCGACAAATATGGAAAAAGAATTTTATTTGAGGTCACGAGAGAGCCAGAACCTTTCGAATTTGCCAGCCACCGCTATTGCCAGAGCAGTAAGCCCACCCGCCAAAACGCTATAAGCTATCGCTCGAACAGGGTAAAGTGGCAGCAGATAAACTAATATCAACACAACTATTAAAACAACAGCGCACCACTTAAAAAGTCGCTTAGAAATTACAGCAATCACCAAATTCAAAAAAACAAATAGATAAAAAATCATGTACATGGCAATCCCAATGGAAGCACCCCGAGAGGTCAAACTACCAAAGATCACTTTATAGAGAAAAACCCCATAGTAATTAGCAACAATATAAATGACGCAGGCAAAAAAATGTATGAGCAAACTTCGCGCTAATTTGGCAATCATCTTTCCCTCTCTCCATACTGATCCAAAGCTCCTTGCCAAATAGGATTTAGCTGCGGTGTAGAAAAGAGCCAGAAGAGGTTTATCCGGGGCCGTTGCGCATAAAACAATACTGTTCACCATTGCAAAAATCCCTAGGGAAGGTCTGAAGTAGGCATCGATTTTTGACGCTCTCATGGCCTGAGGTTCAAAAAAAGCTCGCCCGATCAGATAATTAGACGTTTTCCGCTCTTAACTCATCGATTTTCCTTCAAACAGCACCTTTCCAAGGCGTTTTTCCGCATTACAGGCGCACCTCTCCCATCGCCAGCAGCCGTTTTCGCACCATCCAAAGGTTCGACAAGGCAAACAGAGTAGCCTGTTGCGCGGTGTTTTTAGCCAGCCCGCGAAACCGGACTTTCGTATAACCAAACTGGCGCTTGATCACGCGAAACGGATGTTCAACCTTCGCCCGTAACTGGGCTTTCGTGAACTCGATTTTGCGATAGACCCGTGCGATCAAACTTTTCTCGCCATGCTTTTTATAACGGCTTGGGCGGGCCGCAATTGACCAGATCATCTGACGATCCTGATGCTCCGCACGCTTGTCCACGCCGGTGTAGCCCGCATCACCGCTGACATAGGTTTCCTCACCATGTAGCAATTGATCAACCTGAGTCACGTCCGCCACATTCGCCGCAGTACCCACCAGGCTATGGACTAAACCCGACTCGGCATCGACGCCGATATGCGCTTTCATGCCGAAGAAATACTGGTTTCCTTTCTTCGTCTGATGCATTTCGGGATCGCGTTTGCCGTCCTTGTTCTTGGTCGAGCTCGGCGCATGAATGATCGTCGCATCGACCACCGTACCTTGGCGCAGCATCAAACCTCGATCACCCAGATAGCCATTGATGACCTGCAAAATCCCGCCTGCCAACTCATGCTTTTCCAACAGACGCCGGAAGTTGAGAATCGTGGTTTCATCGGCGATTCGATCCAGACTCAACCCTGCGAACTGGCGCAGGATCGTTGTCTCGTAAAGTGCTTCCTCCATCGCCGGATCGCTGTAACCAAACCAGTTCTGCATCAGGTGAATACGCAGCATCGCCATCAGCGGATAAGCCGGACGGCCACCTTCGCCCTTTGGATAATGTGGTTCGATAAGGGCAATCAAGCCTTTCCAGGGCACAACCTGATCCATCTCGATGAGAAAGCGCTCGCGGCGGGTATGCTTACGTTTACCCGCGTACTCGGCATCGGCGAAGGTCATCTGTTTCATCAGGGAAGCTCGGTGAAAGGTGTTGGGGTATTTTGCCAAATCAGGAAACCTTTTTCAGAGTTTCCCTAGCTTGGCCCGCGGAGTCGTAATCAAGGTGAACGCTTTTGCCAGAGGGAGTCTGGAAAAAGAATAATGAACCGAGGTTACTCTATCTAAACGATTCACTGTTCCGCTACTCCCCGATCACTTCATATGGAGTATTGCTAATAAAAAAATTCAACCAATGCGTTTCCCACTCGGGAAACCTAAGAACGAAATGCTGATCGCGCTTATAAAAATCAAGCCACACAATACCAACAATCACTTCGTCCTCATGGCTGCTCATATCGAGCGAACTGCTCGGATATAGTGGGGAACGGAACACTGTATTTGAATCTCTCTTATCTGTAATGCGCAGATATGACAGATTCTCGAACGGCACAAGCAATCCCCGAGCCGAAACATTTTCAATGAGATAATTGCCAGTGTCACTCACCACGAAGCTGCTGGCCTGACGATGCTTAATATTATTTAAAGAACCGACAAATACACCAATAACGGCAATCAACAAAACCAAGATAATTTTTATTTTTTTAGAAAACATTATCCCCTCACAAACTTAATAGAAATGGGGGTGATCTGCTCATAAAAAATGTCAGAAAAAATTTTAAAATCTCCGCCCTTAGAGTAAAGCTTTCTATATTCAACAAAATGTTTATTCTGAATGAAAAAATATCTTTTATTTCCCATCTCTATGTAGCGCTTTTCTGATGCCTCGCTCATACCGAATATGGAGGATTTAGCGATTGCTGTAGTCTCCTGAGCGATTGCGGCATTTTGCCCATTGGCTTCGAAAAGACCAGCTACGCCATCGAAGTTCCAATAACCAAGGGGCTGACTAAAAAAGTCGTCACCATCGCTAAAGTCATAATTATCTTCAACGTAATAGCCTAGGCGATCTGCAACGAACTCAACCTTATCATCGAAAACATTTACCACGCCTTCTGCAACAACTCTCATATTAAAATTTGCCAAGGCACCGCGCAGCTCATCCAGCTCACCCCCGCCCAATTGACCGAAATTAACAGATCTGGAATTGAAGTAACCGAACTTCTCCGCCTCGCGCCCCTTACCATTAAATCTAACGGGGTAACATCCAGGTGCAGACTGTCCAAAAGCACGCAATATTTTGGTGCGAATCTCAGGCAATGCTTTTGCATTATTCCAAGCGCCACCCAAAATGCGGCGTGTTTCCGCAGGCTTTTCGAACTTAAGCACCCATGCCATCTTAACTATATTCTCTTCGATGTACTCATCAGGCACAGGCCTTGTACGTTGTTTCTCCTCCGTCTCCATTCCGCCACTAGCGTTGGCCCAAGGCTTTCCATTAAACCAATGACGCATCAACGCTGCGGCCACAGGCCATTTCATTTTATCCATCGCAGCAGGAATATCACTCACTTTAAACTGACGCACAGTCGCAGTCTTCCCGGCCTGATTACTGGCTGGTGTCAAACTGGAAGCTACTGTATTGTCTGTCATAAATGTGCTCGCTATCTATTTAGAATCATAATCAACCGATCACAACTTCTGACTGAGGCTCGATGATAAACTCATATGCCTCCGCCTCCGAAGATGAAAGCTTTTGAGTTCTACCGTCCGTCCCAGTGATGCCAGAAACGGCCTTCCCTGAAGCCGTTTTAAAGCTATAAGCAATACCCGCTAATGGCTTACCGCTGTCCTGACAACTGATTATGTAGTGCTCATCAAACGGCCACTGAATTTCCACTGGCAACGGCGCCACAAACGGCGCAGGCGTATGGGAATTACCAATAATCACTGTCCCGGAACCGGCAATCACTCTGTTGCCATGAGTCCCGACAGAATCAACCGTGGCAGCCGGTTTTCCGTTGATCAGCACGGTTGTCGCCAAACCACCTGACATCGCACCGCCACACGCCGAGGCATCGCCTTGGCGGGCGGCCGGAAGGCCGTCGAAAAACACGTTGCTGGAGCCAGCAACGATAGGATTGGTGCCGTGGCCGGGGAGCGGGCAAGCCGTGGGGTCGGTGACGCGTGCTGCGGGTTTTCCAGACATACGAATCTCCTTAATTAACCTTCACTTGACCGCTACCATCCAGGCGAGCGGCGAAACTGACCTGACGCTTGAAACCCTCGACTTCCAGCAGGCCTTCAATGCTGAAGGACAGGCGAAGCTGATCGTGATCACGCGGCAGGGAAATGACACGCACATTGCTCAAGCGCGGCTCGTAGGCTTCGATGAAGCTTTCGATGGCCAAACGGGCCTGAGTCAGCGAGTCGTGCAGGCTCAGGCGCATGTCATTGAGATCGGGTAGCCCGTAGTCGGACAGCGTTTGCACGCTGCCCGCACGGGTGCTGAGCATCTTGGCCAGATGGGCAGCCACGGAGGCCGTGGCTGAAACCTCGCGGCTCCAGCTGACGCGTTTTTCCGCATCGCCATTGAGGCGTTCGAAAAGGCTGCCGTATCCAGTCATGAGTGAGCTCCGTTTACTCTTTGTCCAGCTTGCCAACCAGCGACAGGGTGAAATCAGCACCCATGTATTTGAAGTGCGGGCGCACGTTCAGGCTGACGCGGTACCAGCCAGGTTCACCTTCGACGTCGCTGACGGTAATCTGGGCAGCGCGCAACGGGCGACGGCCGCGCACTTCGGCGCTCGGGTTCTCCTGATCTGCGACGTACTGGCGGATCCACTTGTTCAGTTCCAGCTCGAGATCGGTACGCTCTTTCCACGAACCGAGTTGCTCGCGCTGCAGCACTTTCAAGTAGTGAGCCAGGCGGTTGACGATCATCATGTACGGCAGCTGGGTGCCCAGCTTGTAGTTCAGCTCTGCAGCCTTGCCTTCAGCGCTGTTACCGAAGAACTTCGGCTTCTGCACGGAACTGGCGGAGAAGAACGCCGCGTTGTCGCTGCCCTTACGCATGGTCAGGGAGATGAAGCCTTCCTCAGCCAGTTCGTATTCACGACGGTCGCTGACCAGAACCTCGGTAGGGATCTTGGTCTCGATTTCGCCCATGCTTTCGAAATGGTGCAACGGCAGGTCTTCAACTGCACCGCCGCTCTGCGGGCCGATGATGTTCGGGCACCAGCGGAACTTGGCGAAACTGTCGGTCAGCTTGGTGCCGAACGCGTAAGCCGTGTTGCCCCACAGATAATGCTCGTGGCTGTTGGCGACGGTTTCCTTGTACACGAATGACTTGACGGGGTTTTCCTGCGGGTCGTACGGATTGCGCAGCAAGAAGCGCGGAACGGTCAGGCCGACGTAACGGGAATCTTCCGACTGGCGGAAGCTCTGCCATTTTGCGAACTGCGGGCCTTCGAAGTGATCCTTCAGATCTTTCAGGTCCGGCAAGCCAGTGAAGCTCTCCAGACCGAAGAATTTCGGGCCGGCAGCAGCAATGAACGGTGCATGAGACATGCAGGCTACGCTAGATACGTACTGCATGAGTTTCACGTCAGGCGAGCTTGGAGACATGAAGTAGTTGGCGATGATCGCGCCCACTGGCTGACCACCGAACTGGCCGTATTCTGCGGTGTAGATGTGCTTGTACAGGCCCGACTGCATCACTTCCGGCGAGTCTTCGAAGTCTTCCAGCAAATCATCTTTGGAGACGTTGAGGATTTCGATCTTGATGTTTTCACGGAAGTTGGTGCGATCGACCAACAACTGCAGGCCACGCCACGACGATTCCAGGGACTGGAAGTCTGGGTGGTGCAGGATTTCGTCCATCTGGCGGCTGAGCTTGGCATCGATCTCGGCGATCATGCGGTCGACCATTGCCTTCTTGACCGGCTCACCGTTGTTCTGCGGCTTTAGCAGCTCTTCAATGAAGGCCGATACGCCACGCTTGGCGATGTCATAGGCTTCGTCGTCACGCGTCAGACTGGTCTGGGCAATGATGCTGTCGAGAATACTGTGTTCGCTTGTCTCAACGCTTTTTTGCTTTGCTGAGCTATTGCTTGGCATGAATTTGACTTCCTTGGCTGATAGGGACTCAAGCGTCCGGGGCTGGGGCTTTCAGGCCCAGTTCACCCAGTACGCGACCGCGGGATTCGTCGTCGGCAAGAACGCCTTCGATAGCTTTGCGGAACGCAGGCGCGTTACCCAGCGGGCCTTTGAGCGCCACCAACGCATCACGCAGTTCCATCAGTTTTTTCAGCTCGGGAACCTGTTCAACCAGGCTGGCCGGGTTGAAGTCTTTCATCGAGTTGACACGCAGTTTCACGGGCAGCTCTTCCGCTACGCCTTCTTCGTCCTGAAGGCGGTTCGGCACGCTAAGTGTCAGTTCAAGCTCTTGCTTGGCCAACACTTCGTCGAAGGTCGTCTTGTCGATGCTGATCGGCTTGCGATCTTCAACTTTGCGCTCGTCCCTGCGATGGGTGTAATCACCGATTGCCAACAACTTCAGCGGCAACTCGATCTCTTCCTGATTACCGCCGGTAGCGGGTTTAAAAGTGACGTTGATGCGTTCCTTGGGGGCTACAGAGCCTTCTTTGGCCATGGCTTTTCTCCTGTCGGTTGTGGCCCTAAGGCCTATTCGAGTACCACTTCGAGGTCTAGGTGGCACAGCCTGCGATAAATCTCTTCCTTGCGTTCGCGCACCACTTGGTTCTGTGGTAGCAGCTCACAGCAGCTATGCAGCAGATGCAGCACTTCCAGCGCAAGATCGGGCTCCCATGCATGCAGGCCCGACTCCTGTAATGTCTGATCCAGCGTCTCGAGTTGCGCCTTGGCCAGTTCGTATTTTTTGGCCACGAAGCACAGTCGGGCGAGAGCGAACTGCCAGAAAAATCGAGCGCGTCCGCCCTGCGCCTTTTGCAGCCCTTGCTTGAGGAACTGCACAGCGGCTTTCAAGCCCTCTTTGCGCAGGACGAGCAACGCCGCTTCAAGGGCCACTTCCCAGGCTGGCTGGGTATCGGTAACTTCCACCTTGCGCGGTGCGTTGTTGGTTTGCAGATGCGGCAAGACGCTTGCGCTGATCCAGGCACGCGTCGCCGGGTCGGCGAACGGCGTTCCATCGTGATAGCGCAATTCGATGATGCCGGGCAGGCGCTGAATCAAAAGCGCGAAGTGGATTTCCACTTCACGCATCGCCATCTCTGCGTTCAGGCCTTGCAGGCATTCCCATACCATTCGCTGGCCGTCGAACCAGAAAGGCGCCTTCGCCAGGCTCGCTTCCAGCTCGACCAAGAGATCGGCATATTTGGCCTGCTCGTAGCGATCCCGATAAGCCTTGAGTTTGTCTGCCGGCAGGCCTCGCAGGGCAGTGATTTGCTCGGCGTTACGCTCCGGAACAGCATCGATCGGCAGCCACAGCAGTGTGCGATTAAGCCGCAAGGCTCGCAGATCGCTGGCTTTCTGTTTAAGCCACCATGCACATAAAGGGCGCGCGTTTTCCTGCTGGGCGCGCAGGGCCTTGTGCGCTTCCTTTTCGTTATCGATAGGCGCACCAGGCGTGAAGAGTTGTGTGGCAGCCTGCTTGACCTGCGCAACCGCTGCGCCGACTACACCAGGCTCGGGCTGGTTGTCAGCAGCGCGCTGGACCATGCTTTTCAGACGGCGGGAGATCGGCAGTAGCAAAGGTGCGTCGTCGCCCAAATGTTCGGTGCACGCTTTATCGAGGCCTTCAAGGTGTTCGACCAGACGCCGGAACATTGGCAACTGCTCCTTGAGCGCGACGTTTTCGTTCAGCACCTGCTCGAGACGCGGCACCAGCCAGCCAATGGCAGCGGCGCGCGTGCGGGCCTTTTTCGGGTGAATGTCAGCCCAGTGCTGCTCGCAAAGATGGTGCAAAACACCGAGACCGGCCAACAGGCCCTGGAAGGACTCTCGCTGATAAAGCGCCCATGCAAGCCAGACACCTACCCGCAAGTCCTTGGACTGGGTGCGAAGCAGGCTCTCACTGTTTTCACGGATTTTAAGCCAGTCGATCTGCCCTGCTTCATGCATGGACTGGGCTTTACCCAACTCGCTTTCCAGCGACTCGAACTCGACCGAAAAACGAACGTCATCGCCCGCAAAACTAGCAGGCGAAACAGGGGCCTTGGCGAGTTCCAGGTAGTGAGCAGAAAGTTTGCTTGAGTAGGACATCCATGACCTTCGATTACGATCATACCTACGGCCATTACAGTGAAATGGCACAAGGAAGCTGAAAGGGTAGCGACGCGGCTTGACCGGTCGAGAATGGCGCGCTTCCAAATAAGTGGCCATCTTACTCACGGCAATAGCCACTAGCAAGCATTCGATTAAACATCAAGGCGAATATCCTTATTTTTTTGTAGGAAATTTCTTTTCATGGCCACACCTCAGTAATACTTGACTATCTAAGCGAATGAAAAACCTGAATTAACCTATTGAAAAATATAGATTTACCCCTGAAAACCTCAGCAGGACGCATACGCTCAAAACCGCTCAAAGAAAAAAGATCACGTCTAAGAAAGCGATTAAAATTGATACAAATTCAAGCTTCCATAATGACAAAATCTCTTTACCGACACATCAAAAACGATGTAGGAGATGTCTGAAATTTATCTGGCTGAGTATTTCGCAGCAATAAGACATGCGTCGGCACAACGCCACCATGCGCAGAAAGCTGCGCACCAAAACTGTTAGTAACCTGTGGATATATCGCCACAGACCTTAGTTAACGAGGGGCACAGCCAAGTGCGCAAGAAGTTGCGCAACAGTGCGCAACTTCTTGCGCAAACCAAAAGCTTTTTTACAACGTAAGGGGATCAAGTCGCCGCGACTGCGGGCGTAGCCAGTTGATTTACATGATTTTTTTGTAACATGGCATGATGATTGGAAGATGAGCTGAACCCAATGAGCGATTTCGCCTCCCGGGCAACTACATCTATCCAGCAAGGAGCACCTCCATGGCTACGCCAGCGTACATGTCCATCACCGGCACCAAACAAGGCCTGATCACCGCCGGTGCCTTCACTGCTGACTCGGTCGGCAACACCTACCAGGAAGGTCACGAAGACCAAGTGATGGTTCAGGGCTTCAGCCACGAACTCATCATCCCGCGTGACCCGCAGTCGGGCCAACCTACCGGTCAGCGCGTCCACAAGCCGGTCAAGATCACCAAAGTGTTCGACAAGTCCTCGCCTCTGCTGCTGGCAGCACTGACCTCTGGCGAGCGTCTGACCGAAATCACCATCCAGTGGTACCGCACCTCGGCTGCCGGCACTCAAGAGCACTACTACACCACCAAGCTTGAAGACGCGATCATCGTTGACATCAAGGACTACATGCACAATTGCCAAGACCCGGCGAACGCGCATTTCACCCATTTGGAAGACGTAGAATTCACCTACCGCAAAATCACTTGGACCCACGAAGTATCCGGTACTTCGGGTTCCGATGACTGGCGTTCCCCGGTCGCTGGCTAAGTCTGGCCGACCGTTTCAAGCATCGGCCAGCTCTGCTGGTCGATGTTGTTTACGCACCTCCAGAATTTTGCGTGTGTCGGGCTGCTTGTTGAGCCTGGACGCGCGCCGCAACACTGCACGAGGAACAAGGGATGTTCGCGCCGGCCAATCAGACTCACTTTTCCCTGACCATAGAAGGTCTTTCCAATGATCTGCAGGTTCTTGCCTTGCAAGGTCGGGAAGCCATCAGCCAGCCTTTTGCGTTTGAGGTCGATCTGGTCAGTGAGCAGCCATCCCTGGACCTCGAAACGCTGCTACATAAACCGGCCTTTCTGCAGCTCTCGCCTGACGGCAGCGGCATTCATGGCCAGATTTACCGCGCCTCACAGGGCGACTCGGGCAAGCGGCTAACCCGCTACGCCGTGACCTTACGCCCGCAACTGGCCTACCTTGCCCACCGTACCAACCAGCGTATCTTCCAGAACCTCACCGTCCCGAAAATCATCGGTATTGTTCTCGAAGAGCACGGCATTCAAGGCAACGCCTACGAATTCAAAGTCGGGTCGATTTATCCTGAACGCATCTACTGCGTTCAATACGATGAATCGGATCTGCACTTCGTCCAACGGCTGTGCGAGGAAGAAGGTATCCACTACCATTTCCAGCACAGCACCAACGGCCACACACTGGTGTTCGGCGATGACCAGACGGTGTTCCCGAAACTTGCACCAGTGGCCTACCAGCAAGACTCAGGCATGGTCGCCACCGATCCGGTGGTAAAGCGATTCGACCTGCGCATGGAAACCCGCACTAGCCGCACGACACGCCGCGACTACGACTTCGAGAAACCGCGCCTGACGCTGGAAAGCGAAAACCGGGGCGATGCCATCCCCGACCTTGAAGACTACGACTACCCTGGCCGCTTCGTGGATCGCGAACGCGGCAAGCAACTGGCCAAAAGAGCACTGGAACGTCATCGCAGCGACTACCAACTGGCCGTAGGCAAGAGCGATCAGCCGCTGCTGGTCAGCGGCCACTTTCTGGCGCTGACCCAGCACCCCAAAGCCAAATGGAACGATCTGTGGCTGCTGACCGAAATCCTGCACGAAGGCAAACAGCCGCAGGTGCTGGAGGAGTCGGTCACCAGCGACACAACCGACCTGAAGGATGATTTCCATCAGGGCTACCGCAACCGCTTCCAGGCCACCCCGTGGGACGTGCCCAACCGTCCGCCGCTGACCCACCCCAAACCGCGCATTCTCGGCAGCCAAAGTGCCGTGGTCACCGGCCCCAAAGGCGAAGAAATCCACTGCGATCAGTACGGCCGCGTCAAAGTGCAGTTCCCCTGGGACCGCGAAGGCCAGTCCGACGACAAGACCAGCTGCTGGCTGAGGGTCTCCTCGGCCTGGGCAGGTGCGATGTACGGCGGCATCGCCATTCCGCGCATCGGCATGGAAGTGCTGGTGACTTTCCTTGAAGGCGACCCCGATCAGCCGCTGATCAGTGGCTGCCTGTACCACAAGGAAAACGTGGTTCCGTACGACCTGCCGGCTAACAAAACCCGCAGCACTTTCAAGTCCATGAGTTCACCCGGTGGCGGCGGCTTCAACGAGCTGCGTATCGAAGACAAGAAAGGCCAGGAACAGATATTCCTGCACGCCCAGCGCGACTGGGACGAGAACGTCGAGAACGATCAGAAGATACGCGTCGGCAACGAACGACACGACACAGTCGAGCAGAACAGCCACAGCGAATTCAAGGCCGAAGAGCACCATACCGTCTACGCCGACCGCAAAGTCGAAGCACGGGCTGACGATCACCTCACCGTAGGTGCGAACCAGCACGTCAAGGTCGGCACCGGTCAGTTCATCGAAGCAGGCCAAGAGATCCACCTGAGCAGCGGCGTGAAAGTGGTGCTTGAAGCCGGTAGCGAATTGACCCTTAAGGCTGGGGGCAGCTTCATCAAGATCGACGCCAGCGGCGTGACCCTGAGCGGCCCGTTCATCCACGTCAACGACGGCGGTAGCCCCGGCAACGGCACCCCGGCAGCCCCGCTGATGCCGGGTCCTTTGCTGCAGGCCGATGCCGACAAGGCCGGTGCGGCTCTAACCCCGGCGCAGATCAACACCCTCAAACGCAACGCGCCGTTCTGTGAAGAATGCGAGAAGTGCAAGGACGGTGCGTGTGCGATCTGATCTTTTGACTCCGCAGGCCTGGTTGGCTGAGCAGCCATTACAGGTGGGTGAGCATCTCTATCTGGTTGTGAGTGCGGCCAGTGATGCAGAGGCGCTCAAAACCCTTTATCAGGTAGAACCCAGCACCCAGGTCACCCCGATCTGGGGCGGCACGCCGTACGATACCTGGCAGCCGGTGATGCCCTACCTGAGCGAGCTGATGCCTCGATCAGCGTTCCTGAACTGGGTGGCCGAAACCGATGCCGAAGACTGGGGCTGGCTGGCCGTTTCGACGCATCCATCGCAGGTAGTGTTCGAGCACCTTCGCAGCCTGACCCAGGTAAAGATGCCGGACGGAGCCGAGGTGTTTTTCCGGTTCTGGGATGGGCGGCATATTTATCCGATTCTGGAAGGGTTGGGTGAGGCGGCAGTGGAAGTGTTGCCGGTGTTTGATCGCTATCTGATCAATGGACGAGCGCTGAAAACCGGGTCAGGGGCATTGCCAGTGGTGAAAGACTGGCCTTGGTGGGAGGTGCCTCAACCTCTTTTGGATCAGTTGACGAAAAAAGATCCAGTAACGCTGATCGATAATTTGATGCAGTGGTTGACTGAAGAACGGCCGGATATCTATGTCGCCTTTCCAGAGTCCATATTGCGCCGCAAGATCGACCACTTTGTGCGCAGTACAGACGTTTCAACATCTCTCAACGAAGCACTGCTTAACCACCTGATTCTGGAGCAAGGCTGATGGATCGCGTTGCCGATATCGAAGCACAACTGGACTCGTTCAAAGACAGCCTGACGCTGTACCGTGAACAAACCAAAACCTGGTATGCAGAGCTGGCCGACAAAGGCAGCCGCGCGACAGACATGCCTTCACTGTTAGGCATGGAGCGCGTCATCAAAGCAGGGGGATCGAGTAAAGCGGTCAGCATGAATGACGACGATTTCTCATACGTCGCCAAGTGCCCTCTCGTCGGCCCGCTTTTGATCGAGAGTAAGTTTGAGTCGCTGTATGACATTCCTGTCGGTGACATTCAGGTTGATGTTATTGCCGTTGAAGGTGGCGCCAAGACCACCGTGATGCTGGACAAGCAAGGCAAAGGCAGCTTTCAGGGGCAACCGGGCAAAGCTTATAAAATTCATGTCCATGACAAAGTCACCCCCGCTCAAATTGATGCCCTGTTCAAATCCTATGACGGTCTGAGTGCTGACCTGGAAGGCTTCCTGCGCAAGGAGTGGGCAGGCTTCAAACCCCAGTGGTCCAATCAAAGCGCTTCGGCGACAGCAATGGCGATCGGCGCAGGCATTCTGGAGGGTGGCTGGGAAGCCATTAAAGGCGTGTGGGACGGCATCACCAAAGCGCTGGATATTTTGCAAAACCCTAAGAAATTTGCGGAGGAATTGGGCGCAGGTGCTGACGAACTGGTCAAACTGGCCAAAGAAGCGCCTGATGTCATGAAAAAAGCCATGTTGCTTGCCAGCGACGAGGCGGCCCTTTTCCTGATGGTTCGCTGCGCCTCGATATGGGTGGCCGGATTACCGCCGACCCAGGCTGCAGGCCAGACGGCGAAGATGACCTCGGCAGCCACTATCGGCATCCTGATCGACATTGTCATATCCGTCGTGTTGACCTTGGCAGCCGAGGGCGCAGGGCTGTTTTATCTGGCTGCACGCCTGGCCAAGTACGGCAAGATCATCCTCAACGCGGTCACCGGCTTTGTAAAAGCCGTGTTCAATATCATCAAAGGCTTCATGGGCTATGTGAGCAAATACGTCGCGGTAGCAGCTCGCGGCGCAGTATCAGCCACTAACCAAGGCGTCGCCCAACTACGTTTTGACGGCAAAAGAAACACCACAGTCAGAACCAGTAAACGTCTCGACGATGCAGCCAGCCAATCCAGGACACATGACGGTAAAAGTGCAGCGGCGGCGCAGGACACTTGTGTCAACGGTTGCCCGGTTTCAATGGTGACAGGGGAAGAGCTGCTCACCCTGACCGATGGGCAACTCGATGGCCTGCTGCCCTTTGAATGGACGCGACTGTATCGCACCAGCGCGGTAGAAACTGACAGCCGTCTCGGTTATGGCTGGAGCCATGCGTTATCCCATCGTCTTCAACTTGACGATGAGGGAGTGCTATGGATCGACAATGAAAACCGCCAGACCCGCTTCCCGATGCCGACCGAGCATCGCCCTGCTATCACCAATAGCTTGGCCAAAGCGGCGATCTATCTCGGCAATACGCCCGGCGAGCTGATCCTGACTCAAGCTGGCAAGCAACCACGCTTCTACCACTTTCGTGCCGGGCGCCTGATTACTATCAGCGACGCCTACGACAACCAGCTTCAAATCACTTACGACCTTGTAGATCGCGTGCAGCGGATCGACAACAACGCCGGGCGCTCTCTGCTTCTGCGTTATGAAGATCGCCATATCGTCGCAGTGGATTATCAGCAGCAACGGCCCGACTATACCGATCAGGGCGAACGGCAAGATCCTTGGGCGACCGTACAGACATTGGTGACCTACCAGTACAACGTGAAAGGTCAGCTTGTCAGCGCAACCACCGCGGCGGGCGAAAGCGAGCACTACCGTTACAACGAACAAAACGTGATCCAGGAGCGCCAGCTTGCTGGAGGCGCGAGCTTTTTCTGGGAATGGGAGAACGAAGGCAAGTCATCGCGAAGCATCCATCACTGGGCCAACTTTTCTCAGATGGACTCGCGTTACATATGGGACGACGCAGGCCAGGTCACTGTTCTCAATGCCGATGGCAGTGAACAGGTTTATGTACACGACGAAAATGCGCGCCTCATCAGTGAAACCACCCCTGATGGAGCTGAAACGCAAAAAGCTTATGACGAGAAAGGCCGACTGATCGCGGAGAAAGACCCGCTGGGTGCGATCACTGAATACCGCTATGACGAAGACGGACTGCTGATCGCGTTGATTCCACCGGAAGACGAACCGGTAGCCTACGAATACCATCGCGGCTTCGTCAGTGATGTTCGTCGGGGTAAAGCAACTTGGAAATATCAGCGTAATGAACAAGGCGACATTACCGTCCAGACCGACCCGGACGGCAACGAAACCCATTACAGCTATGACCTGCGCGGCCGCTTGCTGGAGATCCGTCACCCCGACGGCAGCCGTCATCAACTGGGCTGGAACGGCCTAGGCCAATTGCTCGAAGAGCGTCTGCCTGATGGTGGTCAGCGTAAATACCGTTACGACGCCCTGGGTCGGCAGATCACCCGTCAGGAAGAAACCGGCGCCATCACCCATTACCAATGGGACGCAGCCAACCGCCTGGCACAAGCCACTCTGCCCGGCGGCGCCACGCGTGCTTTCTCCTACAACGCCTACGGCAAAGTCACCGCCGAGCGCGACGAACTGGGCCGCATCACCCGCTACGAATACGCCGACAACCTGCATCTGGTCAGCCGCCGTATCAACCCGGACGGCAGCCAGCTGCGTTATCGTTACGACAACGCGCGCCTGCTGCTCACCGAGATCGAAAACGAGCGCGGCGAGCACTACCACCTCGACTACTACAGCAACGGCCTGATCCAGCGAGAAACCGGTTTCGACGGCCGCAGCACCGCCTACGAGTACGACCTCAACGGCCAGTTACTGAAGAAAACCGAATTCGGCGACGACGGCAGCGAGTTGTCCACTGAATACCAACGTGATGCCGCTGGCCGTCTGCTGGTGAAAACCCTGGCCGATGGCAGCGCGATCCATTACCGCTACGACGCCCTCGGGCGTCTGGTCAGCGTCGACGACGGCCACTGGCCGCTGGCTTACGAATACGACTTGCAGGACCGCCTGATCACCGAGCATCAGGGCTGGGGCACGCTGCGTTACGAGTACGACACTGTCGGCCAACTGAAACACTGCCGCCTGCCTGACGGCAGTAAGCTCGATTACCACCATCAGCGTGGTGGCCAGCTCGGCAGCATCGACCTCAACGGCTCGCGCCTGACCACCCACCAGTTCAGCGCCGGCCGCGAACAGCAACGCCAGCAAGGTTTGTTGCTAAGTCAGTATCAGTACGACGAACAAGGCCGACTGCAAGCACACAGCGTCAGCCAACAGGATCGCCACCTGTTCCACCGCCACTACGCGTACGACGCAAACGGCAATCTGGCAGGCGTCAACGACAGCCGAAAAGGCAACCGTAGCTATCATTACGATCCGCTCGACCGCCTGATCAACGTGCGTGGCACCACCCCGGAAAGCTTCGCCCATGATCCCGCAGGCAACCTCCTCGGCCAAGGCGATCAACCGGCTGCCAACCTGGCCAACGTCAAAGGCAACCGCCTGCTGATGCAGGGCGACCGCCATTACGATTACGACGCCTACGGCAACCAGATCCGCGAACGCCGCGGCACCGGACAAAAGCTCGTCACCGAGTACCGCTACGACTGCCAGCACCGCCTGATCGGCGTCAGCCTGCCGGGCGGAAGCGTGGCTTCGTACAAATACGACGCCTTTGGCCGGCGCATCGAAAAGACCATCGATGGCCACATCACCGAATTTCTCTGGCAAGGCGAACGCCTGATCGCCGAAAGCGCCGACAACCGTTACCGCAGCTACATCTACGAGCCGGGCACCTTCCGACCGCTGGCGATGCTGGACGGCGAAGGCCCTCTGAAAGCCGCACCGTTCTATTACCAGCTTGACCACCTCGGCACGCCGCAAGAACTCACTGACTACAGCGGCGAGATCATGTGGTCGGCCAAATACCGGGCTTACGGCAACCTCGCCACCCTCGACATCGCCGAAATCGAAAACCCGCTGCGCTTCCAGGGTCAGTACTTCGATGCGGAAACGGGCTTACATTACAACCGGCATCGCTATTACAATCCGGGCACTGGACGGTTTTTGACCCCGGACCCGATCAAGCTGGCGGGTGGGTTGAACAACTACCAGTATGTGCCTAACCCGACGGGGTGGGTGGATCCGTTGGGGTTGAGTGGAGAATGTCCAGATTCAGAAAAAAACAAAATCCCAGTTGAGGAAGCATCCAGTCCATCCAACTCTTACGACAACTCGGAAGAGCTCAGACCGCCTGAATCAAATGGCAGAAGATATGCAGCTGGTAAACATTATGTAAATCCCCAGGACATAAATTTTTCACAGCGCGGCGTACACGGCAATGAATATGAAGCAAAAATGTCACAAGGTGATTGGGATTGGTCCCGACCAGGTTCCGCTCTTAACGTAATGGAGGTTGACGGTCAACTTGTGTCTTATGACAACCGAAGGCTAAGAGCCGCTAGATCTGTCGGCTTAAACTCAATACCTATACAAATTGTACTGGCCGAAGATATAATGCCAGGTTCGAAAAAAACTTGGGAGAAAGCTTTTAAACTCAGAAGAGAAGATAGACGAAATCTTCTAGATGGTGAGCCTGTACCTCCAAAAGGACTAAACACACTACCTAAAATTAATGAATAGGGCATAAAATGTTTTCAGACGAAATAAAAATTATACAAGAGCAGTGGTTAGAAGAAATATATCCGCGCACAGACTCGATAACTTCAGGGAATGGTTTTTTTTGTCTTTTCGATCTAGCTAAAGATGATATATCATTAAAAAATAAAATATGGATTCCCGCATCAGATTATTATTCTCTTGACAGCAATGCAAGTGAGGGCCTATCAACCATTAGCAAAATAGAAGGCTTTGATGATAGCATTGTACAATGTGGCGAATGCTTCGCAGCCGGGGAGGATGGCTTCATCGCATTAACAAGAAAGCACACGGAAGAATTAGTATGGCTAGTTGTTTTAAGCAAAACAAATCCATTTGAGAACTTAAAAGTTGAAGGAGCGGAGATTCATGCTTATTCATCCAACGGAGTTACTGTACAAATACCAATGGAACGTCCAGACAAGCTAATCATACACTGGCGATAGATGTAACAGACCAACATCAATAATCTTCGAAAAAACCACCGACCGGTATCGCACCTACATCTACGAACCCGGCACCTTCCGCCCGCTGGCGATGCTGTACGGCGAAGGCCCGCTGAAAGCCGCACCGTTCTATTACCAGCTTGACCATTTGGGTACCCCGCAGGAACTCACCGACTATAGCGGCGAGATCATGTGGTCGGCGAAATACCGCGCCTACGGCAACCTCGCCACCCTCGACGTCAGCGAGATCGACAACCCGCTGCGCTTCCAGGGTCAGTACTTCGATGCGGAAACGGGCTTACATTACAACCGGCATCGCTATTACAATCCGGGCACTGGAAGGTTTTTGACCCCGGACCCGATCAAGCTGGCGGGTGGGTTGAACAACTACCAGTATGTGCCTAACCCTACGGGGTGGGTGGATCCGTTGGGGTTGAATAGTGAATGTCCGGGAACAAAATCTGTGGGCGATGTTGGAAGCCCTCCAGAGAAAGCGAAAACAAATGAAGGCGAACCAGCAGTACCTGCTCCTGTAGCACGTGGAGAAAATACGACTCGTGTCCGACACTACACCAATAGAAAAGGCTCTGCCGGTATCGAAAATGACGGCATAATACAAGCTCAGGATAATAATCGAGTTTATGCAGAACTAGCCAATAAAAAGCCGATGAGTCCAGCTGATGCAGAAGAAAAATATCAAATTGGCAGAGGGCGTGGTAGGGACTATATCGAAACAGATGTACCTAAGGAAGGTCTGAAGTAGGCATCGATTTTTGACGCTCTCATGGCCTGAGGTTCAAAAAAAGCTCGCCCGATCAGATAATTAGACGTTTTCCGCTCTTAACTCATCGATTTTCCTTCAAACAGCACCTTTCCAAGGCGTTTTTCCGCATTACAGGCGCACCTCTCCCATCGCCAGCAGCCGTTTTCGCACCATCCAAAGGTTCGACAAGGCAAACAGAGTAGCCTGTTGCGCGGTGTTTTTAGCCAGCCCGCGAAACCGGACTTTCGTATAACCAAACTGGCGCTTGATCACGCGAAACGGATGTTCAACCTTCGCCCGTAACTGGGCTTTCGTGAACTCGATTTTGCGATAGACCCGTGCGATCAAACTTTTCTCGCCATGCTTTTTATAACGGCTTGGGCGGGCCGCAATTGACCAGATCATCTGACGATCCTGATGCTCCGCACGCTTGTCCACGCCGGTGTAGCCCGCATCACCGCTGACATAGGTTTCCTCACCATGTAGCAATTGATCAACCTGAGTCACGTCCGCCACATTCGCCGCAGTACCCACCAGGCTATGGACTAAACCCGACTCGGCATCGACGCCGATATGCGCTTTCATGCCGAAGAAATACTGGTTTCCTTTCTTCGTCTGATGCATTTCGGGATCGCGTTTGCCGTCCTTGTTCTTGGTCGAGCTCGGCGCATGAATGATCGTCGCATCGACCACCGTACCTTGGCGCAGCATCAAACCTCGATCACCCAGATAGCCATTGATGACCTGCAAAATCCCGCCTGCCAACTCATGCTTTTCCAACAGACGCCGGAAGTTGAGAATCGTGGTTTCATCGGCGATTCGATCCAGACTCAACCCTGCGAACTGGCGCAGGATCGTTGTCTCGTAAAGTGCTTCCTCCATCGCCGGATCGCTGTAACCAAACCAGTTCTGCATCAGGTGAATACGCAGCATCGCCATCAGCGGATAAGCCGGACGGCCACCTTCGCCCTTTGGATAATGTGGTTCGATAAGGGCAATCAAGCCTTTCCAGGGCACAACCTGATCCATCTCGATGAGAAAGCGCTCGCGGCGGGTATGCTTACGTTTACCCGCGTACTCGGCATCGGCGAAGGTCATCTGTTTCATCAGGGAAGCTCGGTGAAAGGTGTTGGGGTATTTTGCCAAATCAGGAAACCTTTTTCAGAGTTTCCCTAACTCTCAGTTAGAATGGGTGAAAAACCCTAGATATGGCACTATAGAACTTACAATCAAAGGAAATTTAAAGCTCAAAAATCCAACATTTACAAGGAGAAAATAATGCTAGAAAGCAATAAAAAAATAAGTCTGTCAGGAGATGAGGCGCTCGAAATACTAGCAGATATCGAGTTTATATTAATTTCATTACATAAAATGGGAAGTTACTATCAAGATAAACCTACTGAAGATTATCAAAAGGCCACCACCAACTTCATCGACAATGAAAAAATAACTCAGCGTCTAGCCAAAGTGAGAAAGATAATAAGTGAAAATTTTGATTCAACGCTTGGAGAGGATGATATGGATGATATGGAGCGACACTTAGAAGGAATTAAATTCTGGAAGCCCTAAATTTATTTTTTGTGTGGGCGTCAGTAAGGTCTTACCCGAATGTTAAACAGCCCATTCCAGCTTGCTCTGCCATGTATTATAGTGCAGCTTTTACCACTAGCATTACTGTAACGCTATTACTTGGCTGACGCCCGATTCAATCAAGCTCACGGTGCCGCGTCCTACAAGTACAACGCCTTCGGAAGATGCATCGAGAAGATCGTCGACGGACACACCACTGAGTTCCTGTGGCAAGGTGAACGCCTCATCGCCGAAAGCGCAACCAACCGGTATCGCAGCTACATCTACGAACCCGGCACCTTCTGCCCGCTGGCGATGCTGGATGGCGAAGGCTCGGTCAAAGCCGCACCGTTCTATTACCAGCTTGACCACCTGGGTACGCCGCAGGAACTCACCGACTACAGCGGCGAGATCGTGTGATCGGCCAAATACCGGGCTTACGGCAACCTCGCCACCCTCGACATCAGCGAGATCGACAACCCGTTGCGCTTCCAGGGTCAGTACTTCGATGCGGAAACGGGCTTACATTACAACCGGCATCGCTATTACAATCCGGGCACTGGACGGTTTTTGACCCCGGACCCGATCAAGCTGGCGGGTGGGCTGAACAACTACCAGTATGTGCCTAACCCTACTGGGTGGGTGGATCCGTTGGGGTTGATATTTGGTGCTATTCGGGCTGCCGCTGTTAGATCTGCTGGTACTGCTAGGAAAGCCGCTTCTACCGTTCAATCTAACATTAGATCCCAAACCGCAATATCCAACTGTCCTGGGTCAAGTATTGGGAATCCAATCGGTAAAACAAAAGCACCGGAAACGAAAGCTAGTGTCAACCAAGGCGAACCTAGCCTTCCGATAGTCAGCGGAAGTCACAAGGCTTTGAATGATGCGAAGGCAAAAGATTCACATCACATTATTCAAGATGCGGCTGTAAGGGATTTACCAGGATATGATCGAAATGCGGCACCTGCTGTACAACTTCCCGGCCCATCTACCAAAAAAGGAACTCCCCACTACGAGGCCACTCAGGCTCAGCGTAGATCTGGCGGAGGAACCTATAGGCTTGAGCGTATTTTTGGCTACAGAGCGTTGCGTAAAGCAGGGGTTAGTAAGGACGATGCAAAAACCTTGATCAGGGGTGCTGATGAGCATTTTAAAGGTATTGGCGTTACTCCGGAAACCACAACTCGCATTCCAGGAAACAGACGAAAATGAATATAAAAAACAGCGTAAAACTAGAAATAAGAGATCTATTAGAGGCATTAGCCTGCAATGACTTTAAAAAAATATCATCAAACAACTGGTACGGCAGACTAAATAAAGAAGATATTGAAGCAAGAATTTTAGAGTACGGCAGAACGCTTACTTCACCTCCAGACTCTTTTATGGAGAAAGCATATATATATGAGTACCAAGATGGGTCCGGCTTGAAAATCGATGTACCATTATGGACAACTGAAGAGGGAATGAGCGATCTAACATTATCCTTAGAGCTAATCCATGAAGGCGAGAATGAAAAGCTTCAGATGTCTGACCTTCACGTGCTCTAGTGTACTGTTTTCGAAAAAACCAGCTACTGACTAAAGGAAAAGTCAAATTTTATCAATAGCTTAGATTGAAGGTCAGGGGTAACCTATTTCGCAAACAGTACACTAGGCTTACCCCATATTATCTAAAGCGGATGTAAGATTTTTATAATCAGGACTCCTTTGGCCGTACCGCTTTTGATACTCACCCCGACGGCAGTCGTCACACGCTGGGCTGGAACGGCCTTGGCCAACTGCTGGAAGAGCGCCTGCCCGATGGTGGCCAGCGTAAATACCGTTACGACGCCCTGGGTCGGCAGATCACCCGTCAGGAAGAAACCGGCGCCATCACCCATTATCAGTGGGACGCAGCCAACCGCCTGGCGCAGATCACCCTGCCCGGCGGCGCCACGCGTGCTTTCTCCTACAACGCCTACGGCAAAGTCACCGCCGAGCGCGACGAACTGGGCCGCATCACCCGCTACGAATACGCCGACAACCTGCATCTGGTCAGCCGCCGCATCAACCCGGACGGCAGCCAGCTGCGTTATCGCTACGACGTAAGCGATCCACCAACCACACCTACCATCAGATGCGGCTTCCGTTTATCTTGGCATTTCCGGTGAGCAGTTCCACGGCAGCAACGCCTCATAGTCGGCCACCGACTGCGCAAGTGGCAACCTCTCCAGTACGTGGCGCAGCCACGTATAGGGCTCCTGGCCGTTGACCTTGGCGGTCTCGACCAAGCTATAGATCTGTGCACTGGCGGTGGCGCCTTTAGGCGTGTCGCTGAACAGCCAGGCTTTGCGCCCAATAACAAACGGCTTTATTGCGCGCTCTGCCGGGTTGTTGTCGATCGGTAAAAAGCCGGCTTCCACGTAACGCTTCAGCCGACTCCAGTTATTCGCCAGATAACCAACTGCCTTGCCCAGCACGCTTTGCGGCGTCACGTGGGACTGAGTTTTATCCAGCCAGCTTTTCAACTGAGCCAAGATTGGCAGGCTTTTCTCCTGCCGACCGGTAAAGCGCTGTTCGTCGCTGCCGTCTTTCAATTCGCGCTCGATACCGTACAGCTTATTGATCATCGTCAGCGCGATATCGGCACGCCCGGTCTTGCCCTTAGGTTGCACTTTTTGTGCTTCGACAAATTTGCGCCGCGCATGGGCCATACACGCCAAGCGCTCCACGCCCGGTTGTAACGCCAGCGCGTTATAGCCCGCGTAATCATCAGTCATCACATAGCCGCGATAACTTTCCAGCAGCCGTAACGGTACGTCCTGCGCGCGGCTGGAAGTGTAGTCGAACAATACGACTTTATGATCTGGAGGCCCGCTGGCCTGTACCCACATCCAGGATTGGCTGGTCGGGTCTCGATCTGGTTCTTTCAGTACCTGAACGCGGGTTTCGTCACAGTGGATGACCGGGCTTTCCAGCAATCGATCACGCATCAGATTTAACAGCGGCTGCAAATGTTCGCCGCACTGGATAATCCAGCGGGCCAACGTTTGACGCGGGATTTCTATGCCATGTCGGCTTAGCACCGTTTCAAAACGATGCAGCGGCAAGCCGTCGACATACTTGGTGGTCAGCAGCATGGCCAACACGCTGGGGCTGGCCATGCTCTTTTCAATCAACTGCGCAGGCTTGCCGGCTGTGACCGGTGCCGACTCACAGCCACGACAGCCGTAGACTTTGCGGATGTGTTTGATCACCCGAATCTGCATCGGCACGATATCCAGTTGCTCGCTGGTTTCCTCGCTGACGACATGCTTGCGGCAACCGCAGGCACAGGTCAGTTCGTGTTCGGGCAGCTCGTGGATGACTTCAATGCGCGGCAGATCAGCCGACAGTGGCTTGCGCTTGCCACGGCGTGGCGCAGGAGCAACTACTTCCTCATCAGCATCGCCGACCGGGAGCATAGGCTCGCTTTCAGGTTCATTGAACAAGGCAAGTTGAGGGGTATTAGGCTCGACGGTTTGTTCGGACTTTCGACCAAAAATACGGTCACGCAGCAGCTTGATCTGCTCTTTGAGATCAACGATGTGAGTGGCGTAGGCGTCTTTAACTTCCTGTTCGCGCGAGCGTGCTTCGTAGCTCTCAAGCAGCATCTGTTTGAGCAATACGGGATCGTCAGGAAGGTTGTCGGGCAATGGTCGCATGCCCTGGATTATACCCGTCAGGCAACAAACCTTGGAGTCAAAATCTTATGAGGACGGTTGCGCCACAGATCAAATCCATCCAGCAGCCAATTCAATGTATCCGATCCACGAACCCCACATTTCAAGCCACTGGCTGACGCCTGATGCTGTGCTCCCGTTTTCTTTCAGGAGCCAGCACCATGATGCGACCCGACGCCAAAGTCGAGAAAGTCTACCTCTATCCCAAACCCGTGGATTTCAGAAAATCCATCGATGGCTTAGCTGCTTTGGTCGAGTTGGATATTAAAGTGGCGGTCTTTGATCCGGTGCTCTTTGTCTTTCTCAACAAATCCCGGAATCGAGTGAAGATTTTGTATTGGGAGCGTAACGGCTTCTGCCTTTGGCTCAAGCGTCTCGAGTCCGAGCGTTTCAAAATCTCGCCAGATGATGTCGACGAAGCCATTGTGCTGACGGTTCAGGAATTGAATTGGCTGCTGGATGGATTTGATCTGTGGCGCAACCGTCCTCATAAGATTTTGACTCCAAGGTTTGTTGCCTGACGGGTATAATCCAGGGCATGCGACCATTGCCCGACAACCTTCCTGACGATCCCGTATTGCTCAAACAGATGCTGCTTGAGAGCTACGAAGCACGCTCGCGCGAACAGGAAGTTAAAGACGCCTACGCCACTCACATCGTTGATCTCAAAGAGCAGATCAAGCTGCTGCGTGACCGTATTTTTGGTCGAAAGTCCGAACAAACCGTCGAGCCTAATACCCCTCAACTTGCCTTGTTCAATGAACCTGAAAGCGAGCCTATGCTCCCGGTCGGCGATGCTGATGAGGAAGTAGTTGCTCCTGCGCCACGCCGTGGCAAGCGCAAGCCACTGTCGGCTGATCTGCCGCGCATTGAAGTCATCCACGAGCTGCCCGAACACGAACTGACCTGTGCCTGCGGTTGCCGCAAGCATGTCGTCAGCGAGGAAACCAGCGAGCAACTGGATATCGTGCCGATGCAGATTCGGGTGATCAAACACATCCGCAAAGTCTACGGCTGTCGTGGCTGTGAGTCGGCACCGGTCACAGCCGGCAAGCCTGCGCAGTTGATTGAAAAGAGCATGGCCAGCCCCAGCGTGTTGGCCATGCTGCTGACCACCAAGTATGTCGACGGCTTGCCGCTGCATCGTTTTGAAACGGTGCTAAGCCGACATGGCATAGAAATCCCGCGTCAAACGTTGGCCCGCTGGATTATCCAGTGCGGCGAACATTTGCAGCCGCTGTTAAATCTGATGCGTGATCGATTGCTGGAAAGCCCGGTCATCCACTGTGACGAAACCCGCGTTCAGGTACTGAAAGAACCAGATCGAGACCCGACCAGCCAATCCTGGATGTGGGTACAGGCCAGCGGGCCTCCAGATCATAAAGTCGTATTGTTCGACTACACTTCCAGCCGCGCGCAGGACGTACCGTTACGGCTGCTGGAAAGTTATCGCGGCTATGTGATGACTGATGATTACGCGGGCTATAACGCGCTGGCGTTACAACCGGGCGTGGAGCGCTTGGCGTGTATGGCCCATGCGCGGCGCAAATTTGTCGAAGCACAAAAAGTGCAACCTAAGGGCAAGACCGGGCGTGCCGATATCGCGCTGACGATGATCAATAAGCTGTACGGTATCGAGCGCGAATTGAAAGACGGCAGCGACGAACAGCGCTTTACCGGTCGGCAGGAGAAAAGCCTGCCAATCTTGGCTCAGTTGAAAAGCTGGCTGGATAAAACTCAGTCCCACGTGACGCCGCAAAGCGTGCTGGGCAAGGCAGTTGGTTATCTGGCGAATAACTGGAGTCGGCTGAAGCGTTACGTGGAAGCCGGCTTTTTACCGATCGACAACAACCCGGCAGAGCGCGCAATAAAGCCGTTTGTTATTGGGCGCAAAGCCTGGCTGTTCAGCGACACGCCTAAAGGCGCCACCGCCAGTGCACAGATCTATAGCTTGGTCGAGACCGCCAAGGTCAACGGCCAGGAGCCCTATACGTGGCTGCGCCACGTACTGGAGAGGTTGCCACTTGCGCAGTCGGTGGCCGACTATGAGGCGTTGCTGCCGTGGAACTGCTCACCGGAAATGCCAAGATAAACGGAAGCCGCATCTGATGGTAGGTGTGGTTGGTGGATCGCTTACCGGGAATTGCGCTTGCAGTGGAGGATTATTCGATCCGAACGCAAGGAGATCCGTCAGGAGATGCGTCGCCGCAAGGATCTTGAGAAGCATCGTGAAAACCTGCGCAAGCGAAACGCACTGCGCGAGTAGCTTGAGCCAAACAAAGCGTTCTCGCGCCCAATAAAAAACCCGCCGAAGCGGGTTTTCCCAAGACCATCCCGACTCCCTGTCGGCTGCCTCCAAGGCAATGGTCGGTCATCCTTGACCCTGGTGAACTCCTGTTCACCAGTTGATGGATCCAATATTACGAGGCAAGCGTCAGGGCGGAAATAGCCAACCGCCTCCAGCACGTGTAAGCCTTTCGCCATGCCTGGCCTACGCAGATTTCAGGAAATAGGCATGCAGCAGCGTAGTCACCCACCTGTAAAGTTCATACAATCGCCGCGCGGTCATAAAAGCAAGAAACATCGAGACACAGGATTTCCCGGAAGAAAACGTCATCCCAACGGAACATCAGGAGTAGAACCATGAGCACAGCAGATCAGACCCAAAGCGCTGGCAATTACAGTGCAAAGTGGCAGGAACGCTTCAACCTTTTCGAGACTTACGGTGCGCCGAACGATCCGCGCTTCAAGCCTGCGGTCAACGCGCTGCCCGGCTTCAAGAAGAAGCTGCTTATTTGCGCTAATGTCATCACGTTTTTCTTTGGCCCGATTTACTTCTTCGTGCTGGGGCTGTGGAAGAAAAACCTGGCGCTGATCGGCATCATCATCGCCGTCAATATCGTTATAGCCGTGCTTTTCGGAATCTTCGGAATGGAGGCTCCAAAGGCATTGGGGACTGGCTTGAACGTCATGTTTTCCATGATGTACTCCCTGACTGCCAATTACTCCTACTACCTCAAGGAAGTAAAAGGCGAGCAAGGCTGGAACCCGTTCAAAGGCATGCGTCTCTGACTTGCAGATGCAGCCAACTGAGCACCCGTACCTCTCAATGAGAGGGCGGGTTCGCGGTAGACAAGCCTCCCTCGGGCGCTGTCATTGCCCCTCGACCAACAGCAATTCCCCATCCGCGTACCGCACTTCCCTTCCCACCCACGCCATATCGACATTGGGCAGCACCGCCGAAGGCTTGCGCAGTTCGCGCAGCAAGGTAGACCCATGGGAAAGACGCCCACCCATGCGCGCGATTACGGCGCGTGCGTTCTGGTAGTGCGCGTGGCGTCCGGGGTCGAGGGTGTCTTCCAGCAAGATATCCTCACCCAGAATGCCCTGCACCTGTCCCGGATAGATCATGAAGCCGGTGGCCTGCTCGGTGCCTTCGCGGCCGTCCTGCCAGAAGCTGCCATCACGGCTGCGAATATCCGGGTGGGGTGCGAACCAGTGCGCCCGGTCGGCCACGGGCATGGCGTGGTGCAGGCGAAAGAACACGCGCATCAAGTTGTCGCGGTACCACTCGCGCACTTGCAGGTAATAGCCGCGCATACCTGGCAAGCCTGCGCTGTGGGCAAGGCGGATCGCTTTCGGCCAGCTCGGAAATGCCTGCAACGGCAGGTCGGTCTGTGCCGGGCGTGGCGTAGCGGGGTCGGTTTCCCAGGGCAACCGATGCGGGCAGTGTTCAAGGTCGTCGTAAGCGGTCGGCGGACGCCCCAACAGGTCACCGCCACTGCTGGCCAGCGAGGTGGCGATACACAGGTTGCCCTGCACGACGAACACGTAGAAGCGCGTGAACCAGTCGGCGAGTTGTTTGCCGTCTGCGCCGTGTGCGGTCAGCGTCTGCAACTCCCGGTCGAAACGGTGCAGTTGCTGTTCCAGAGTCAGCAGGTGGCCACGCGCGATGCGCTGCATGCGCAGGAACAACGGCAGCGAACGCAACAGCCGCAGGGGTCGCCAGGGCAGATGCGGCGTCGCGCCACCGACTTCACCGGCGTAGCTGCTGGAGGCAATGCCCCAGTCAGCCAGGCGCGCAAGAAAAAGGTCGTTGTTGATGTAGGACGCCGCGCCGAACAACGCTGTGAACGGCTCGTTATCCTGCAAGATGCGTGAGTCCCAGCGCGCCATGATCGCCGGGATACTGCCTGCGGCACGTCGCTGGGCGTATTCCACCAGGCGACTGGGCTGTGGCGGCAGGATCTCGGCAATGTTGGCGGCGGTCAGGTGCCGACGCCAGCCGTAATCGCTGATCGGTCGGTATTGCAGCAACCACAACCGGCTGCCATCCCACGCCCATTCGACATCGCCCGGCACGTAATGGAAGACCCGCAGAACACCTTGCAGAAAGCCCCAGAGCATTTCCTGAGTCAACCCATGGGAGGGCTTGAAGCTGCCGCTGCTCCAGGATTCGCCGAGGCGGGAAAGGATCGCTCGATCAGGGCTTGCCTGACCGTCGGCCAGCGACTCCAGATGACCTTCGACCCACTCCAGCTCGACCGACAGGTGACGCACAAATGCGATACCGGAAAGCACCGGTGTAATGAAGCGCTGCACCACGACCTCTTCGACCCCGGCACTGTGCAGTTCTGCAATACGCGCGGGCACGTTGTGGGCGGGCTCACGAAGAAAGGTGGTGCTGAGCCCGGCATTTGCCGCATCGGCCTGATCCTCGCCGAAGCTGGACGAACGCACCGCCCAGACGGCATCGGGCTGGCTGGCCAAAAACGCTGGCAAGGCCGAGTCGTCACCCTGCACAAGTGACAACGCCGCAGGCACCGGTTGCCCGGTAATGGCCGCCAGGCGCAGACGTCCGCCTTTGGTGTGTGCGACAAAACCGCGCTCGCCGGATTCGAGCCACTGGGCGAACTCGGCCGGCGAGTCGATCCACGGGTAATGTCCCCAGCCCGGTTTTAAGCTGATGGTCAGGTCGGCACGGGCCAGGATAGCGGACCAGGCGGCGGCTTGATCGATACCCAGGACTTTGTCCTGATCGCCCCAGACCAGCTCGATCGGGTCCTGCACCCACTCCAGCAACGGCAGCGCGGTGTCGGCGCGCACCATGTCCCAATACGGAATGAAAGCGCGGCAGCGGGCGTAACCGGCCCCCATACGCCGGTAGTGCGAGTCGGGCCAGGCGTGCCTGGAAAACTTGTGCGCAAACAGCTTGGGCTTGTTGGCCAGCAACCAGTGAATGGTTTTGCGGATAGGCAACGGCGACATCAATGCAGGCAGGCTTCTCTGCCACAGGAAAGCGCCCACGGGTGCCAGCAACACGCTTCTGCAAAAGTGCCCCGGCTGTCGTTGCAACGCATGCATGACCAGCAAGGCGTTGACGCCCACCGCGACGATTGAACTGCCTCTCACCGTTGCCGCCAACAGCGCATCCGCATAGGCGGCAAGGTCGTCGCAGGGCGGTAGCGGGTTGCTGCCGAAGCCGGGCAACTCCAGCGGCATAACCTGATAGCGCTGAAAGTGTGGCAGCGCATCATCCCACCACTGGGCAGTACTGCCATTACCGCCCAACAGGTACATGAAGGGCAAGTCCGACATCGTGGAGTTCCTTCTGCACAGTGGCGCGATCATGGCGATACAGCCAGAACAACGGCGGCAGCAATGCCAGCAACGCCGCCATATCCAGCCACACATGCGACCAGACACCGCCGCGTACGGAAATCAGTATGTCCTGAGGTGCCCAGAGCAACAGGCCTGCAATCAGCCAGCCCCACGGCATGGCGCTTTTCAGACGATTACCCAGATGCACCAGCGCGAGCATGTACACCGAATAGGTTTGCAGAGTGGCGCCGAACAGCGCCATCCACCAGACCTGTTGCGCACGCGCGGCAGCGGGAACGGCCTCGGTCCAGAACGCCTGTTCGAGCGTGGTCAGGTAGCTGTCGAGCAAACCGGAAAAGCCCGCCCAGGTGAACACCATACTGCCCAGCACGTGCGCTGAAGCAACGGCATACAACCAGATCACCAGCGTGCGCCGCAGGGTGGCAGAAGGGAGCGGCATTGCAGGTCCTTGGGTCGTCCTTGTGAGGCGGTGAGTGTAGCGATTTCTGGAGGGGCTTAATACCGAACGCTTTACGGCTTTTCCCGTTTTAGATTGAAGGGTTGCGTGCCTGGGCAGTGCATCGGCTGATCGTCAACTGGAATGGCGTAACAGTAAAAACACCGTAAGTAATCATGCCCATTTCAGCTATGGACAACCCGATATTGGCCCGGCGCTGTCCAGACTACTGTCAAAAAAGGCCCGCTCAGCAGACCCTTGTCCCTCAGGTATTCGAATACCTGCGCAGGGCACCACTCTCGACCGCCAGAAAAGGCGATGCCCTCCAGGCGCAATGCATCGAATACTCTTGCCTTGTGCTGCTCGTCCATGACATCCAGCACATGGATACCCGGCTCACCGGAGGCCACAAATCCAAGCCTGAGCAGCGTCTGGTGAAGGCTCTGGTCGACCGACTCAAGGCGGACCAGGTCGGCGTCAGCGCTGCTCACATACCCCTTGAGTTCTTTAAACGTCACGAGTCACTCTCTTCCGGCGTCTGGCCATCGGCATGGCCTCTACGGTGGATGAACAGGCGGTTATCTCGCGGCTGAAGGAACAGGTAGGCAGCGTTGCGAATGTGCTGAGCAGCCCCCCGGTCGACGTTCACCTGTCCGGCGCGGCCGCCGACTCCATTACGCTGCGCGTGATCAGAACCCTGATGCAGGACATGCCTGCTACAAAGGCCTGCGCGCTCAGGGCTGCACAGCGCGCAGCCCTGAGCGCGCGACAGCGGCTTACTGGTTACCCAGCACACCCACCTTGCCCATCACGTTGCTGACGAATTGCTGCACGGTCATTTTCTGGCCGTTGAAGTCGACCATCTGGTTGGCGTAATGCAGGTCGGAGACGATGTTGTCGCCGTCGACCTTGGCCAGTTGCATCATCTCGGCCATGACGCTGGCCATGTCGCTGGCAGCCTTGGCCTGTTCTGCGATGACCTTGAGGTCGGTCTGGCCTTCACGGATGGCCTGCTGGGTAGCGAGGTCGCGGATCATCGGTTTGGACAGGACGACCTTGGCGTTGACTTCGCCCAGGGTTTTCATGAGCAGCACATTGGACGGCTGATCAAGCGGGCCCGGATCGGCAAGGTCCACCGCAATGCGCATGTGGCTTTCGCCATTGCTGGTCTTGAGCGAGAGTTTTTCCAGTTCAACGTGCGGCTTGGCGACCAGCAGCTTCTTCATCTGGGTATTCATCAGCTCTTGATCTGCCGGGTTCAGCTCCATACGGAACGGGCGCTTCTCCAGCGCTGCGGCTTGCTGTTGAGGCAGGATCCTGTCCTGATACAACTGGTACAGCGCCTGGGTGGCCACCACGTCGAAGTTGGCGATCTTGAAGCCCATGTGCGCAGAGCCGACATCCTTGCCGCCGTAGGCGATCATGCCGGCGTCATAGTTGACCTGGGCTGCCAGGTTACCGGCATCTTCCTGCGCCAGGTTGGTGTTGGAGAAATCCTTGATCTGCACCTGTGGCTTGCCGACGACCTGGAAGCCCGCGTTCTGGATTTTCATGTTGGTATGGCCCAGATAGAAACCGGACTTGCCCTTGGTGCCGCCCGTGTCGAAGGTCATGCCTTTGACTTCGATGCTCACCGGCCCTTCAGCTGAGGCGACGTTGAGTTGCAGGTTTTCCATGTTGCCGGCGAGGCTGAATTTTTCGGCATCGGCGGACGACTCAGCATTCAGGTCGAGCCCGGAAAACCGGAACGTACCGTCCACGTCGGTCATTTCCAGCGGCGCCATCTGCAGCGTGCCTTTGGTGGCGCGGTCGTAACCAATGCTGGCCTTGCCCTTGAGCGGCGGAACGTCCTTGCTCATGGCAAACCATTTCTCGGCGCTGGGCCTTTTTTCCATCTGGAAATTGCTCAGGGCCATGACCGGTATCAGGTTCAGGGTCTTCAAATGCGACAACGGGATCGGGCCGTGCTCGATCTGGTCGACAAACAGGAACTGGCCGCCCTGGGTGCTATCGGACAGGTTCTGGATGTCGACACGGTAGTGCGCCGTGCTGCTGAAAAAGTGCTTTTCCAGCGAAACCATTTCCAGTTTGACGCTGGTGTCAGTGCCTTTGAATGACTTGGAAAGCTCTTGATTGGCCTTGCCGATCGAGTCGTTCAGCGCGCCTTCCAGTTGATTACCGGTGTACCAGGCACCCGCCGTAACCAGTGCACCCGCTACGACAATGACGCCAACCGCTATACCTGCTGATTTATTCATAGTGACGTGAAGATATCCGTTCTGATGATGGGAAAGTCGTACCGGGACTGACAGCACAGCTTGAAAACCGCGAAATTTTATCAGAAACACAGGGTAGCCACGGTATTCACGGAAACGTTAGGCTGAAACGAATTTGACGACGGGACGTGATCACATGAGCGAACAGCACAACGAACGAGGCCCGATCAAGGCCGTTATCTTCGATATGGATGGCCTGCTGCTGGACACTGAGGGTGTGTACACGGAGGTCACACACCTGATTGCCAGTCGCCACGGTCGAACTTTCGACTGGTCAATCAAGCAGCACACCATCGGCCGCGGTGCCCGGGATTTCTCGGATTACGTGATCAAGGCGCTTGAACTGCCGATGTCGATCGACGAATTTCTCGAAATCCGCGAGCCGATGCTCGACGAGCGTTTCCCCAAAGCCCCGGCAATGCCCGGAGCCGAAGCGCTGGTCCGCCATCTGGCCGCCCACAATATCCCCATCGCCGTGGGTACCAGTTCGTCGGTGCATTACTTTCAGGCCAAGACGACGCAGCACCGCGCCTGGTTTGAACTGTTCGACACCATCGTGACTGCCGATGACCCGGAAGTCGGCGCAGCCAAACCGGCTCCGGACATCTTTCTGGTCGCCGCGCGCCGGCTTGGCGTTGCGCCGGCCGATTGCCTGGTCTTCGAAGACTCACCGTTCGGCGTAACGGCAGCCAAGGCTGCCGGGATGTACGCCGTGGCGGTGCCGGACTCGCACATGCCGGTCGAGCAATACGAGCACGCGGATCTGCTGCTAGCCTCACTGGCCGACTTCCCGCTCAAAGCGTGGGGGCTGCCTGAACTCGTTTGAATGACAAGGAGATGTTAAGCATGAAGTATCGAACCCTCGGCCAGTCCGGCCTCAAGGTTTCCACATTGACCCTCGGCTCGATGATGTTCGGTGAACAGACCGCTGCCGAAGAGTCCCTGCGTATCATCGACAAGGCCCGCGACCAAGGCATCAATTTCATCGACACGGCGGATGTCTACAACGGCGGGCGTTCGGAAGAGATCGTCGGTCGCGCCATCGCCGCACAGCGCAGCGACTGGGTACTGGCCACCAAAGTCGCCATCGGGCCAGCCGACGGCGTGCCCAACCGGGCCGGTCTGAACCGCAAGCACATCTTCAACGCCATCGAGAACAGTCTGCGCCGACTGGACACTGACTATGTGGATATCTACTACCTGCACAAGGAAGACCATGACACTCCACTGGAAGTGACGGTCTCGGCCATTGGCGATCTGATCCGTCAGGGCAAAATACGCTATTGGGGCGTGTCGAACTTTCGCGGCTGGCGAATCGCTGAAATCGTCAACGTCGCGCAGCGTCTGGGCGTGGACAAACCGGTCATCAGCCAGCCGCTGTACAACATCGTAAACCGTCAGGCCGAAATCGAGCAGATCACTGCAGCCGCTTATCACGGCCTTGGCGTGGTGCCTTACAGCCCGCTGGCGCGTGGCGTGCTCAGTGGCAAGTACGCCCCGGATATCGCCCCGGACAGCGAAAGCCGGGCCGGTCGCCAGGACAAGCGATTGCTGGAAACCGAATGGCGCGTGGAGTCGTTGCGTATTGCCCAGCGGATTCAAGAATACGTGCAGGACAAGGGTGTCGGCATTGTCGAGTTCGCCATTGCCTGGGTGCTCAACAACAAGGCAGTGACTTCGGCCATTGTCGGGCCGAGAACCGAGCAACAGTGGGACGGCTACACCAAGGCGCTTGAAGTGAGCATTACCGCCGAGGATGAGGCGTTCATTGATTCGCTGGTAACCCCTGGGCATGCCTCTACGCCCGGCTTCAATGATACCCAGCACTTTGTGTCTGGTCGTCCGGTTCGCTGAGGCCGTTCTCACCCTGCGGCTTTACGTCGCAAAGGCTCGCACCGATGCGCTCTGGAATGCACGTTACAGAGCGCGGCGGCATGAAAGCCTGAGGTGAAATTCCTGTTAAGTCCTGACGCTGGCTCGGTACGCTGCACGGATGAGCGCTAAGATAGGGGACGCTTGTGGATAACCGGAGGCCTGAATGCACACCGGTTAAAGCGACAAAACATAATGATGCTTCTATTTTCGCGACTTACTGGCAAGTCTTGGCTAGTCTGTCGGCAATACAGCGATTAATTGGACCCTGTCCAGCCAAGGTTGATGAAGAAGTAGGCCGATGCGCAAATCAGATAGAGAAGCCTTTCTAAGCTCCGTACTGGGCAATGAGCAGCCTCCGGCGCACCTTGCCAGAACCGTGATTGAAGAAAAACTGCGAAATGCCATTATCGATGGCAGCCTTCCCAGTGGCACAGCCCTGCGCCAACAGGAACTGGCAACGCTGTTTGGCGTCAGCCGGATGCCCGTGCGCGAAGCACTGCGCCAGCTCGAGGCGCAATCGTTGTTGCGTGTCGAAACGCACAAAGGCGCTGTCGTCGCGCCGTTGATTACCGAAGATGCGGTAGACGCCTATGCCTTGCGGATCCTGCTGGAGTCCGAGGCGTTGCGTTTGTCGATCCCTTTACTGGACGCAGACGATCTGGCAGCGGCTGCGAGTTATATCGAGCAACTCGAAGTCGAGACTGACTTTGGCCAGATCGGCAGGCTCAACCGGATGTTTCACTTGTCGTTGTACGCCAAGACCCACAACAAGCGCCTGATGCGGCTGGTTGAAGAGGGCCTGAACGAAGAGGAGCGCTTTTTGCGTTTCAATCTTTCCTCCATGGGCCTGGGCAAGCTTTCTCAGGATGACCACTGGCAGTTGCTCCGGCTGGCCGAACAGAAAGCGGTCGAGCCGTGCGTTGAAGCGCTGCAGTATCACCTCAACCGGGGCGTGCAAGCCGTCACCCAGTACCTGCAAAGCCAGAAGGCAGGCAACGTAAAGCCAGCCCGCACGAAGAAGAATACCCCCGCCTGAATCATCAAAGCGGCTTATCCGACAGGTCCTGAGCTCTGGCCTGCGGATGGGTCGTTCGCACTTCCCTGCCCGCCCTTCTTGCACATTGTCAGGTCCCGCACCTGGCATAGTGCTTTCATGGTTATTTTCCTGATCAGCCGGGTGGCCTGACGCTCGAATCAGGCAAACTCGGCTGTGACCTCAGGAAACCCGACCGGAGGGTTTTCCAAGGCTATGGCTGAACTGTCCGCGCAGGCTCAGGACGGTTCTCTGTTCATCTGAACTCAATGGATAAGGAGTTGCTGAACGGGGCACGCAGACATTGGAAGTCATTTCCAACATCGCCCATTAAAAACCTCAACTTCTGATTGTTCGGCATAACGGCAACGCTGAGCGAGGCATTCGTTCATTATTAATAATTCTGACTCAATCAGTCGGAAGGGCTGCCTGCGCGCTTATAAAACTGTCTTCTTGAGTTTTATAAGGCAACTTACGCATCGAAAAAACACCAAGTAAAATAGTGTAAGAAAGTTATTGCGCGGCTTGTTAAATTTGTTTTAAGTTTTATTCGCAGCCAGCTTGGACTAACGCACTGGCTGTCGGGAAAGCAAACGCCATAGGGGTCTCGGCCCGTAAAGCCGACCACGCGCCGGGTCTTGAATTGAAAGTAACGTTGTGTGTTTGCGGCGAACCAGCGCCTCAATCGCCAGGCAGTTGTTCGCCTGAGATCCGACAGCAACGTAACTTCCACCCGGCAATAGCGGCACTTTCCTCAGACCAAAAAGTAAAGACTCATTTACTGCCATCATGACTTAGGGATATCGCTATGTATTGTGAGAAAACTCAACTTGAGCACAAGAAACTCGAACTTAGCCGCCACCCGATCTTTGCAGAAATCAGTTCCCTGCACGTGCTCCAGCGCTTTATGGAAACGCATGTCTTCGCCGTCTGGGACTTTATGTCGTTGACCAAGCGGCTGCAGCAGGAACTGACCTGCACCCGACTGCCGTGGCTGCCACCCACCGATGCGCCTGCCGCCCGTCTGATCAACGAAATCGTGCTGGGGGAAGAGTCCGACGACAGATTGGGGCACGGTCACTACAGCCACTTCGAACTGTATCTGGACGCCATGCGCGAAATCGGCGCAAGCACTGCGCAGATCGAGCGCTTCATCGAACTGCAGAAACAAGGCGTGCACTACGCAACCGCCCTGCAACAGGTCAATGCGGGTCAGGCAGCCTCGGCATTCGTGACACACACCCTCGACACCGCCCTGCATGCGCCGGCGCACAGCGTTGCTGCGGCATTTCTGCATGGCCGCGAGAGCGTCATCCCGCTGATGTTCCAGAGCATTCTCGATGACTGGGGCATCACCGTCGAACAGGCGCCGACCTTTCGCTACTACCTGGAGCGCCATATCGAAGTGGACTCCGAAGATCACGGCCCGGCAGCGGAGCAATTGCTGGCGCGGCTGGTTGCCGGTGACGCGCAGCGTGAAACGGAGGTGTACCAGGCCGCCATCGCTGCCGTGGAAAGCCGGGTGCAGCTATGGGACACGCTGCGCATGAGCATGCGGGCGCCGCTGATGCAGGCCAGTGCGTAGAACCGGGTCGCAACACCCTCAAGCCTTAACAAGGAAGCCATCATGAAAGCAGAAGACTACATGTCGTTCATCGATGCGTGGGAAGGTCGCGCCACCATTCGCACTCGCCCGCGCCGGATTGTTGAGAACGATGAAAAACTGATCTATCCGCTCAGCCGCCAGCCCTTGGTGCTCAGCGACACGTTCACCCGCGAGTGCGCGCATTTGCGTGATTACGCGCTGGTGCAGAGCCTCTACAAGTTCATCAACGACGTGGTGATATTCGAAACCGAGATCGTCGACAAGACTGCACGCAGCATTGCCAAGGACAACTTCGCGATTCGCTTTCCGTTTGCCTGCCGCTATGACGCGATGACGGTGGTGGTCGATGAGGACTACCACGCACTGGTGGCCATGGACTTCATGCAGCAGACCATCGCCCTGACCGGTATCGAACCTATTCAGTTGCCGACCGAGATCGAGCTCAGCCGCGCCATACCCGCAGCGCTGGCGTTGGCCCCAGAGCACCTGCGCAGCGCCGTGGAGCTGATTTGCGTTGCCATCGCGGAGAACACCGTGACCCATGATGTAGCAGCGTTCGCCAAGGACGACTCGGTCAAGCAATCGATTAAGGGCCTTATGGCCGACCACTTGCTGGACGAGGGGCGTCACTCGGGATTCTGGGCGCGATTGGTGCGGATTTACTGGCACACGGCGGCTGAGCAGGACCGTGAATGCATCGCCCGTATTCTGCCGGTCTTCATCGCGCAATATCTGACCAACGATATCCAGAACGGCTTCGACTTTACGCTGATCGAGCGCTTGCAGGTGCCGGATCCGGTCAGGCAGGCACTCAAGGCCGAAACCTTGGCGTTGAGCTTTCCGGTCAATCGCCATCACCCGTTGATCGGCAACATCATGCGCTTCTTCAAGAGCAGTTCGATGCTCGACGATCCTTATGTACAGCGAGCGCTGGCTCACTACCTCCCGGTTCAGGGATCGCTGCAATGAAGCGCCTGGAGATTGTGCTCATCGGTCACAGCCTGACCCTGGGTGAACTGAGTACCGAGCTACAAGACCACGGGCATGGCGCGCGACTCATTGGTGAGCAGCATGCACTGGCCGGGTTGACGATGCCTGATGCGTGCATTCTGATCGAAGACGGCAGCCTGGATCTGAGCCCGATGTTGCCGCAAGCTTATGGACGCTGCGTTCATCTGAGCCTGCGTGTCGGTTTCGACTCGACCCTTGCGTTCGGCCTGCCTCGGCTGGAGCTGTTGTGCTGGCACGGCAGCGTCAAGGCTCAACGGTTGATCGTTCGCGAGTGGCTGTCATCCGAGGCGTCAGGTAACGGCCGCGAGTTGCGTGATCGTGCTATCGCGAGGCTGGTTGACCTGATTGCGCTGCAGGTCAGCAGGCTGTCGCGAGACGATGACTACTTCATCATCAGCGTGCCCACAACGACGCCTGCCCAAAGCGATCGCCAGTGTGGTTTGCAGGCGGTGGATCAGTTGCTGTTTGAACACCGTTTGAATCAAACGGCGCAGCCCCGTTTGCTCAAGCTGGCAGAAACCTCCATCACCGAGCGATTGGAGCAGGCGCTGCTGAAGTTTGCCGAACGCCCGGCGCTGTCCGTCGGTAATCAGACGTTCAGCTATGGAGAACTGCACGCACACAGCATCGCCATTGAGTACCTGTTGCTGCCGATGCTGGCGCACGCGAAAGCCGATGCTCCTCCCGTAATCGGTATCTGCCTGGCCAAGTCGCCCGAGCTGTACGCGGGCATCCTGGCGATTCTTGGCTGCGGCGCGGTTTATCTGCCGCTTGACCCCGGCCAGCCGGTGCAACGTCAGCAGTACATTCTGCAAAACTCGGGAGCGATGCTGTTACTGCACGATGGCTCGCATCCACTGGCCGCTGCGGAGTTTCCGGCGCTGGATATCAGCGCGGTGCGTGTGGTGAATGTGGCTCTCACGAAAAGACCTGTTCGAGCAGATCAGCACGCGCCGTGCATGGCGCTGTACACGTCGGGCACCACAGGGCAGCCCAAAGGTGTGTCGCTGAGCCAGCGCAACCTCAGCCACTTCACCGCCTGGTACGCCGAGCATGTGAGCCTGAGCGAACACAGCCGGGTGTTGCAATTCTCGACGCTAAGCTTTGATTCGTCGGTCATCGACATCTTTCCCACCTGGCTCAGTGGTGCCGAGCTGGTCGTGCCTGACGAAGACCAGCGTCGCGATCCCTTACAACTGATCAGCGTACTGAAACAGGGCATCACCCATGCGTTTCTGCCGCCTGCGCTGTTGAGCGTCCTGCCGCTGGATCAGCCGCTGGGAATCGAGCATGTGATGACCGGCGGTGACGTCTGCGAGCCGCATGTGATTGCGCAACTTTGCGGGCAATGCCATTTCCATAACCTGTATGGCCCGACAGAAGCCACGGTGCTGGTCACTGCCTGCGAGTTTCAGCCGTCCAGCAGCAATCGTCATCTAGGGCGACCGATTGCCAACAGTCAGGTGTGGATTCTGGACGAGCACTTGCAGCCCGTGCCAGAGCAGACTCAGGGTGAGCTGTATATCGTAGGCCCCGGCGTGTGCCTGGGTTACATCGACAATCCCGAGCTTACGGCCGAGCGCTATGTGTGGCTGACGCTGCCTGAGGGTCAGGAGCTGCGCGCCTATCGCACCGGAGACATCGCACAGTGGACGGCTGACGGTGTTGTCTTGAGTGGCCGACGCGACAACCAGGTGAAGATTCGCGGCTTTCGGGTCGAGCCTGAAGAGATCGAGCATTGCCTGAGGGCCAGCCAGTTTTATCGGCAGGTCGCGGTGGTGATCGACGCACAACGGCGAATTCTGGCGTTTGTCGCTCAACCGTATTCCGCTCATGACGAACAGGCGTTGAGAGCCCATGTGCAGCGCTTGCTGCCGGACTATATGCATCCCGCCGTCTACACGACATTGCCGAGCATGCCGTTCGCACATAACGGCAAAGTTGACCGCAAGGCACTCCTGGAAATACCGCTGAGCTTTGCAGAGCACCCCACGCGGCGCTTACCTTCGACCGCGCAGGAGCAGGCCTTGCTGGAACTGTGGGCTGAGCTGTTGGAGCTGCCGCCAGGAGACATCTCGACAGACGAGAGCTTTTTCAATCTGGGTGGCCATTCGATTCTTTTGTCGCGCCTGTTGCTGGGCATTCGCGAGCGGTTCGGGCGCAGTATCCCGATCAACCGTTTCATAGAAGCACCGACCGTGCTGACGCTGGCCAGCCTGATCGACAGCGACGGCACTGCGGGTTACACCATCAGTGCGCAGGCTCTGCTGGATGCCGATGCAGATACGCCGCTGACGACATTGCCCGTCAGTCAGTTGGGTGATGTTCATAAGGTGATTGTTACCGGTGCAAACGGCTTTCTCGGTGTGCACATCGTTGAAGCGCTGCTGAATTGGGGAACGACCGAGATTGCCTGTCTGGTCCGGGAAACCCCGGAGCAAAGTGCACAACAGCGCTTCGAATACGCCCTGCGGGAGAATCGGCTGGACCACCTGGACTTGAGTCGGGTGAAGGTTTACCCGGCTGATGTAACCAGGCCCAGGCTGGGCCTTGATGACGCGGTGTATGAACGACTGGATCTTGAGTTTGGCGTACTGGTGCACAACGCGGCCAATGTGAACCACGTTCAGGATTATGAAACCCTGGCCAGAGACAACGTCGCACCGGTCTTTGAATGCCTGAAGCTGTGTGAGGGGCGCAGCAAGAAGATCTTCAACTTCGTCTCGACCCTGTCTGCCTGCAGCGCCATCGATGCCGCCGGCAACGTGCTTGAACAACCGGCGGCGGCTACCCCGCCGATCTACATCAAGAACGGCTATAACCTGTCCAAATGGGTCGCTGAGCGGGTCCTGCAACGTGCCCGCGATCAAGGCGTGTGGGTGAACATCTATCGTCCCGGCAATATCGCGTTCAACAGTGTTACCGGCGTGTGCCAGCCGCAGAAAAACCGCCTGATGCTGATGCTCAAGGGGTCGCTGCAACTGGGCCAGGTTCCGCAATTCCCCATCAACTTCGACCTGATGCCGGTGGACTTTCTGGCGCGCTTTATCGGTTTCCACGCCAGTCGTTATCAGCCAGAGCGCGCTGTGTTCAATCTGCACAACCCCGAACCCTTGAGCTGGAACAACTACGTGGAAGCCTTCCGCGAGGCTGGACGTGACTTCGAGTTGGTCAGCGTGGAGCAGTGGCAGGCCCAGCTTGGCCGTGTCGACAGCCAGAACGCTTTGTTTGGCGTTTTGGGTTTTTACCTCGACGGATTTGAAGAGGACATCGGCGACATCTCGATGATCGAGTACCAGAACACCCAGAGCGGCGTCCGCTGCATGGGCGAGCAATACCCGCAGAAAACTCCGGCGCTGCTGCGCAAGGGTTGCGATTACCTGAAAGAAATCGACTTCATCTGAGTCGATCCTCTACTGACGTTAATGGAGAAGTCTATGAACCATATTCACATTGATTTAAAGCCCGACACACTGATCAACAACCCGACGATGTGCCGCGTTGTATCGGCTGTAGAGGTTTGCGGCGATGCCAATAGTGTGTGGGCTATCGTGGGCAATTTTGGCGGTTTTCAAGCATTTATTCCGGCATTGGAGAGCACTGAAGTCACCGGCAAAGGTCCTCGCTCAGTGCGCAAGAAGCTGTTCAAGGATGGCAATGTGGCGATCGAGCAGTTGAATTCCCAGGATGATCACGCGCATTACATGACCTGGTCATTGATACATACCAGCTTGCCGGTCAATAACCTGTGGGCTGCGATGGCGGTTGAGGCTACCGGTGACAACACGTGTGTCGCCAGTTGGACAATCGTTGCAGACCCTGTTCAGGGTGGGCCTGAGGGGGACGCGTTTGAAGGGTTTCTTCAGGGGTTTGCTGACGGTGCGATGAGTAACGTGCGCAGCCTGTTTGGCTGATACAGGCCTTGCTGGTGCAGCCCGTTCAGTGCGAAAGCCTGGGCGGGCTTTTTCATTTCCTGAGGTGGGTGTTTGCCTGTGTGGATGTTGGTGTCAGCCGGGGCGGTTGGCTGAGCAGTAGCCCATAACGACAAAACCCCTCATCGCCTGAGCGATGAGGGGTTTCGGAATTCAATCTTGACGATGACCTACTCTCACATGGGGAAACCCCACACTACCATCGGCGATACATCGTTTCACTGCTGAGTTCGGGATGGGATCAGGTGGTTCCAATGCTCTATGGTCGTCAAGAAATTCTGTTGCCGATGCGTTATCAGGTAACGTCCCAGCGAATTTTGGTGACTTCTACTTAAACAAAAACCCTCAACGCGTAAGCGATGAGGGTTTTTGGAATTTAATCTTGACGATAACCTACTCTCACATGGGGAAACCCCACACTACCATCGGCGATACATCGTTTCACTGCTGAGTTCGGGATGGGATCAGGTGGTTCCAATGTTCTATGGTCGTCAAGAAATTCGGGTACCGAGTCGTGCCGTACGGCGCGCTTCAGCAAATCTGGTATGTGATAGCAAGCTGTTGCAGGTGTCGTTCGTGACGCAAACCTTCGGTTCGTGTCATCTCCACAGTCACCGCAATCTGGTCATTCGACTCAAATTGCTTGGGTGTTATATGGTCAAGCCTCACGGGCAATTAGTATTGGTTAGCTCAACGCCTCACAGCGCTTACACACCCAACCTATCAACGTCGTAGTCTTCGACGGCCCTTCAGGGAACTCAAGGTTCCAGTGAGATCTCATCTTGAGGCAAGTTTCCCGCTTAGATGCTTTCAGCGGTTATCTTTTCCGAACATAGCTACCCGGCAATGCCACTGGCGTGACAACCGGAACACCAGAGGTTCGTCCACTCCGGTCCTCTCGTACTAGGAGCAGCCCCTCTCAAATCTCAAACGTCCACGGCAGATAGGGACCGAACTGTCTCACGACGTTCTAAACCCAGCTCGCGTACCACTTTAAATGGCGAACAGCCATACCCTTGGGACCGGCTTCAGCCCCAGGATGTGATGAGCCGACATCGAGGTGCCAAACACCGCCGTCGATATGAACTCTTGGGCGGTATCAGCCTGTTATCCCCGGAGTACCTTTTATCCGTTGAGCGATGGCCCTTCCATACAGAACCACCGGATCACTAAGACCTACTTTCGTACCTGCTCGACGTGTCTGTCTCGCAGTCAAGCGCGCTTTTGCCTTTATACTCTACGACCGATTTCCGACCGGTCTGAGCGCACCTTCGTACTCCTCCGTTACTCTTTAGGAGGAGACCGCCCCAGTCAAACTACCCACCATACACTGTCCTCGATCCGGATAACGGACCTGAGTTAGAACCTCAAAGTTGCCAGGGTGGTATTTCAAGGTTGGCTCCACGCAGACTGGCGTCCACGCTTCAAAGCCTCCCACCTATCCTACACAAGCAAATTCAAAGTCCAGTG
>NC_004578.1:6220000-6397126 GCF_000007805.1 Pseudomonas syringae pv. tomato str. DC3000
CCACAGCCTCCAGTACGGCCACCCACTGAGCGGTCGCCTTGAAAACCGTCACCTGCCGAATCAGCGGGATCAGTTCAGCACGATGAGCAACTCGCAGCGTGTTGGTCAGAAAACGCGGATCATCTGCCCACTGCGACTGCCCCGCCACTTCGGCAAACTTCCTGAACTGACTGTCGTTACCCACCGTAAGGATAAGGTCGCCATCGGCAGTCGGAAAACTCTGATAGGGCACGATATTGGGATGGGCATTGCCCAGACGCTCTGGTGCGACCCCGGTAGTCAGGTAGTTCATGGCCTGATTGGCCAGGCAGGCCACCTGTACGTCCAGCAACGCCATATCAATATGCTGCCCTACATCGCTTTGATCGCGATGAGCCAGAGCTGCAAGGATTGCGGTCGTTGAATACAGGCCGGTCAGAATGTCGGTCAGCGCGACGCCGACCTTCACCGGACCTGCACCTTCCTCGCCCCCCGGCAAACCGGTAAGGCTCATCAGACCGCCAAGCGCCTGAATCATGAAGTCGTAACCCGGACGAGTCGCATATGGACCGCTTTGACCGAAACCGGTAATGGAGCAATAGATCAGTCGGGGGTTGATTGCCTTGAGCGACGCGTAATCCAGGCCATGCGCCGCCAACCCACCAACCTTGAAGTTTTCTATGACGATATCGGACTTCGCCGCCAGCTCCCTGACCAGCTTCTGCCCTTCAGGTCGCGTGAAGTCGATGGTGACCGACTGCTTGTTACGATTGGCCGACAGGTAATAAGCCGCCTCACTGGTGTTATGCCCGGCCGCATCCTTAAGAAACGGAGGCCCCCAGGCGCGAGTGTCATCGCCACAGCCCGGACGCTCGACCTTGATGACGTCAGCGCCCAGATCAGCAAGGATCTGCCCGGCCCAGGGTCCGGCCAGAACACGCGAAAGATCGAGCACTCTTATATGTGAAAGCGCACCCATGATCAGCCCTCCTTAATAGAAAGCCTGAATACCGGTCTGCGCTCGCCCCAGGATCAACGCATGAACGTCATGCGTCCCTTCATACGTATTCACCACTTCCAGATTGACCAGATGGCGCGCAATGCCGAATTCGTCGGAAATCCCGTTCCCGCCCAGCATGTCGCGAGCCATGCGCGCGATATCCAGAGATTTGCCGCAGGAGTTGCGCTTCATGATCGAGGTGATTTCCACCGCTGCAATGCCTTCGTCTTTCATGCGCCCCAGTCGCAGACAGCCTTGCAGCGCCAGGGTGATCTCGGTCTGCATGTCTGCGAGCTTTTTCTGGATCAACTGATTGGCTGCCAGCGGACGGCCAAACTGCTGACGATCAAGGGTGTATTGCCGAGCGGTGTGCCAGCAGAATTCAGCCGCACCCAGCGCACCCCAGGAAATACCGTAGCGTGCCGAATTAAGGCAGGTAAAAGGACCTTTGAGACCGCGCACGTCCGGGAAGATGTTTTCTTCGGGCACGAACACATTGTCCATGACGATCTCGCCGGTGATTGACGCGCGCAAACCGACCTTGCCATGAATGACCGGAGCACTCAGCCCCGCCCAGCCTTTTTCAAGAACGAAACCGCGAATATCTCCAGCGTCGTCCTTGGCCCACACCACGAACACGTCCGCGATCGGACTGTTGGTGATCCACATCTTGCTGCCGCTCAGGCGATAACCGCCTTCGACACTCCTTGCCCGGGTGATCATCGCGCCAGGGTCGGAGCCGTGATTGGGCTCGGTCAGGCCAAAGCAGCCGATCCACTCGCCAGACGCCAGTTTGGGCAGGTATTTCTCTTTCTGGGCCTGCGTGCCGAATTCATTGATCGGCACCATGACCAGTGAGGACTGCACACTCATCATCGAACGATAGCCCGAGTCAACGCGCTCTACTTCGCGAGCGATCAGCCCGTAGCAGACGTAATTCAAGCCACTGCCGCCGAACTCTTCAGGGATGGTCGCACCCAGCAGCCCCACTTCACCCATCTCGCGAAAGATGTCCGGGTCGGTTTTCTCGTGACGAAACGCTTCCAGCACACGCGGCGCAAGCTTGCCCTGGGCGAACTGCTCGGCAGTGTCGCGAACCATGCGCTCTTCTTCAGAAAGCTGTTGATCCAGCAACAATGGGTCGATCCAGTTAAAGCTCGCTTCACCGCTCATGTCTGTTCCTCACGCTCAGCTGAAAAATCCTGTAACGATCCTAGCCCCGGCTTACCCCTGCGACAATCGAGGTTTTATCAAGGCCCTGTGCTAATTTCTCACTCCGAAGTTCGGTTAATGGCCCCACAACAAAAAGATCAGTGAGAAGAAAGTACATGAGACGCAAAATACCCAGTACAACCGCCCTGGTGAGTTTTGAGGCAGCCGCGCGCCATGAGAGCTTCACCAAAGCCGCGCATGAACTTTCCCTCACGCAGGGCGCCGTTTGCCGGCAGATAGGCGGGCTGGAAGAGTTCCTCGGCATAGAACTGTTCCGACGCTCCAGGCGGGGCGTAAAGCTTACAGAAGCAGGGCTTTCCTACAGCCGCCGTGTTGCCCAGCAGCTGGACGCCGTCGAACGGGACACCCTTTCGGTCATGGGCGAACAAGGCGCGCATGCCATCGAGCTGGCCGTAGTCCCCACCTTCGGCACCCAATGGCTATTGCCGCGTCTGAAAGACTTTCAGCACAAGCACCCTGATGTCACGGTTCATCTGACCAACCGCACGCGCCCGTTTCTGTTCGCCGACACCGACTTCGATGCCGCCATCTATTTTGGCGACGCCGACTGGTCCGGCACCCAGTCACACAGGCTGATGGGCGAAAACTCATTGCCGGTGTGCAGCCCTTCATTCCTGGGCGGGCGAGGCAGCCTCAAGGCCAGCGAGCTGGCCGAGCTGCCGCTGCTTCAACAGACCACCCGCCCCTATGCGTGGCGCCAATGGTTCAACGCGCAGAACCTGAACGTTGCCCGCGACATGACCGGCCCTCGCTACGAGCTGTTCTCGATGCTGGCGCAGGCAGCCATGCACGACATGGGCGTGGCGCTGATCCCGCCCTTTCTCATCCTGCGTGAACTGCACGAAAAACGCTTGGTGATCGCCAGCATCAGCGCCCTGCCCAGCAACAAGGCTTATCACCTGATGATCCCCGAGCGAAAAGTAGAATCTGCTTCATTGACCGCATTTCGCGACTGGCTGGTCAATCAGGCCCATGATTACTCACTGCCGCAAGACAAAGAACAAGCACTCGTTTGAAGGTAGTGACACTCCGTAAACCCCTACATATATAACCTTATGTCGCATGAGGGCAACTCGCTAAAAAACTCGGAAATCAAGTTAACCCCTCAATATCCACGGGGTTATTTCATTGATTTCAGCTTGGCCCCTGGAGCTTTTAAGAAAAAAGTTTTATCACCTGTATTTCTTGTGGATTAGCGCCCAAACACCCGCAACCAAAGCGTTGTACGGAATTACTGCGACAATAAGTCACAGTGTGACTTGTAGTTCATCTATAGTTTCGTTACAGAATATATTGATGCTTGGAAACATCGCCTGCAAAATGCCCCGCGCCTGCTCGAAAGGGCGCGTTGATTGACCGTTCCAGACGCACCAGCCAGACGCACCAACCGTAGTGCCCTGGCCTACCTACAAACGATAAAAAATCGCGCAGGAGATTTGTCGTGCACATTGGTGTTCCTCTCGAAACGCAAGCGGGCGAAACCAGGGTGGCTGCTACCCCGGAAACTATCAAAAAGCTGATCAGCCAAGGACACAGGATCACCGTGCAGCGCGGCGCCGGTATTCAGGCCAGCGTTCCAGACAGCGCTTTTGAGGCCGCAGGCGCGGTCATAGGTGAGGCGAGCGAAGCGTTTGCAGGTGAGCTGATCCTCAAGGTCGTCGCGCCGAACGATAACGAGTTAGCACTGATAAACAGCGGCTCGGTGGTCATCGGCATGCTCAACCCGTTCAATAACGAGCTGATCGGCAAGATGGCCGATCGCGGCGTCACCGCTTTCGCCCTGGAAGCCGCGCCACGCACCTCCCGCGCCCAGAGCCTCGATGTGCTGTCTTCGCAAGCCAACATTGCCGGCTACAAAGCCGTGCTGCTCGCCGCGCACCACTACCCGCGCTTCATGCCGATGCTGATGACCGCAGCTGGCACCGTCAAAGCGGCACGCGTGCTGATACTCGGCGCAGGTGTCGCAGGCCTGCAGGCCATTGCTACTGCCAAACGGCTGGGTGCAGTGGTGGAAGGCTCCGACGTGAGGCCGGCAGTCAAAGAGCAGATCGAATCGCTCGGCGCAAAATTCATTGATGTGCCGTACGAGACCGATGAAGAGCGCGAGTGCGCCGAAGGGGTCGGCGGTTATGCCCGGCCGATGCCCGCCAGCTGGATGCAGCGCCAGGCCGCAGCCGTTCACGAGCGGGCCAGGCTGGCGGACATCATTATTACTACCGCCCTGATCCCCGGCCGCAAGGCACCGGTGCTGCTCAGCGCCGAAACCGTGGCGCAGATGAAGCCCGGCTCGGTAGTGATCGACCTGGCGGCTGCACAAGGCGGCAATTGCCCGCTGACGGTGGCGGATGAGGTTGTCGTCGCGCACGGCGTCACCCTAGTCGGGCACACCAACCTGCCCGCACTGGTCGCCGCCGATGCGTCCGCGCTGTACGCCCGCAACCTGCTGGACTTCATGAAGCTGCTGTTCGACAAAGACGGCACACTCTCGATCAACCTTGAAGACGACATCGTCGCCGCGTGCCTGATGTGCCGCGACGGTCAAGTCGTACGCAAAAACGGCTGAGGACACACCCATGGATGAGCTGATCTCCCCCGGCGTCTATAACCTGATCATCTTCGTGCTGGCCATCTATGTCGGCTACCACGTGGTCTGGAACGTCACGCCTGCGCTGCACACGCCCTTGATGGCCGTTACCAACGCGATCTCTGCCATCGTGATTGTCGGCGCCATGCTCGCCGCTGCCCTCACTGTCACGCCGCTGGGCAAGACCATGGGCACGCTGGCCGTCGCGCTGGCTGCAGTGAATGTGTTTGGCGGTTTTCTGGTCACGCGGCGAATGCTGGAGATGTTCAGGAAAAAGGCACCCAAAGCGAAAGACGAGGCGCCAAAGTCATGAGCATGAATCTGGTCACGCTGCTGTATCTGATTGCATCGATCTGTTTCATCCAGGCACTCAAAGGCCTGTCACACCCGACCACCTCCCGCCGCGGCAACCTGTTCGGCATGCTCGGCATGGGTCTGGCGGTTATCACCACGATAGGCCTGGTGTTCAAACTGGCAGCCCTTTCCAGCGCTGAAGGCACTAGCGCCGGCATTGGCTACATCGTGGTCGGCCTGCTGGTAGGCGGAACCGCCGGCTCGATCATGGCAAAACGTGTCGAAATGACCAAAATGCCGGAGCTGGTAGCGTTCATGCACAGCATGATCGGCCTGGCGGCGGTGTTCATTGCCATTGCCGCTGTGGTCGAGCCCCAGTCACTGGGCATCGTTCAGCACTTGGGCGACGCTATCCCGGCGGGCAACCGTCTGGAGCTTTTCCTCGGTGCGGCCATTGGCGCGGTCACGTTCTCGGGTTCGGTGATCGCCTTCGGCAAACTGTCGGGCAAGTACAAGTTCCGGCTGTTTCAGGGTGCACCGGTACAGTTTGCCGGGCAGCACAAGCTCAACCTGGCGCTCGGCCTGGCCACGCTGTTCTTTGGCCTGACTTTCATGTTCACCGGCAGCCTCACAGCCTTTGCGATCATGCTTGCCCTTGCGTTCGTGATCGGCGTGCTGCTGATCATCCCGATTGGCGGCGCCGACATGCCGGTCGTGGTCTCGATGCTCAACAGTTATTCAGGCTGGGCAGCGGCGGGTATCGGCTTTTCGCTGAACAACTCGATGCTGATCATCGCCGGCTCGCTGGTGGGTTCTTCTGGCGCGATCCTGTCTTACATCATGTGCAAGGCGATGAACCGCTCGTTCTTCAACGTGATCGGCGGCGGCTTCGGTGGCGCAACGGATTCGGCAGGGCCTGCAGGCGCCAAGGAAGCGCGCCCGGTGAAGTCCGGCTCGGCAGACGATGCAACCTTCCTGCTGACCAATGCCGACACCGTGATCATCGTGCCGGGTTACGGCTTGGCTGTGGCTCGCGCGCAGCATGCCCTCAAGGAGCTGACAGAAAAGCTTGTGCACCGTGGCGTCACCGTGAAGTACGCCATTCACCCGGTTGCCGGGCGTATGCCGGGGCACATGAACGTACTGCTGGCCGAAGCGGAAGTGCCTTACGACCAGGTGTTCGAGATGGACGACATCAACTCCGAGTTTGGCCAGGCTGACGTGGTTTTGGTGCTCGGTGCCAACGACGTGGTCAACCCGGCCGCCAAGAACGATCCGAAATCGCCCATTGCCGGGATGCCGATTCTGGAAGCCTTCAAGGCCAAAACCATCATCGTCAACAAGCGCTCGATGGCCAGTGGTTACGCAGGACTGGATAACGAGCTGTTCTATCTGGATAAAACCATGATGGTGTTCGGAGACGCCAAAAAGGTGATCGAGGACATGGTGAAGGCTGTGGAAAACGCCTAGCCTGACCCTGCTTCAGCACAGCCCCGGCTCGCTTGGCGACCGGGGCTTTTTACATTTCGCGTAACAGTGTTTTGCGCTGAAGCCGCCCATTAGATCCCTCAAATGCGACCTTGGTAGCGGGACGAACAAGGCCCGGTTCTCTAGACTTGTCGCTCGCTTCTATCTACGAGACAGATCCCATGTACCGTGACCGTATCCGCCTGCCCTCCCTGATGAGCAAGGTTATGAGCGCAGCCGATGCTGCTGCATTGATTGAAGACGGCATGACCGTCGGCATGAGCGGCTTCACCCGCGCAGGCGAAGCCAAGGCCGTGCCTCATGCGCTGGCCGAGCGCGCCAAGGTGACACCCCTGAAAATCAGCCTGATGACGGGTGCCAGCCTGGGCAATGACCTGGACAAGCAACTGACCGAATCCGGCGTGCTGTCCCGGCGCATGCCGTTTCAGGTCGACAGCACTCTGCGCAAGGCGATCAACAACGGCACGGTGATGTTCATCGACCAGCATTTGTCCGATACCGTCGAGTTGTTGCGCAATCGGCAGATCAAGGCCGTGGACCTGGCGGTGATCGAGTGTGTGGCAATTACCGAGGAAGGCCACCTGGTGCTGAGCACCTCCGTTGGCAACTCGGCCAGTTTCGCTATTCTGGCCAAACAGGTCATCGTGGAAATCAACCTGTCCCAGCCTCTGGAGCTGGAAGGCCTGCATGACATCTATATACCCAGCTACCGGCCGACGCGCCTGCCGATCCCGGTGCTGGAAGCCGATTCGCGCATCGGCAGCCATGCGGTGAAGATCGACCCGGCGAAGATCGTCGGCATCGTTATCAGCAACCAGCCTGACTCGCCTTCCACCGTCACGCCACCTGACGCAGACACTCAGGCCATCGCCAACCACCTGGTGGAGTTCTTCAAGAAGGAGGTGCGCGAAGACCGGCTCACCGACAAACTGATGCCCCTGCAGGCGGGCATTGGCAACATCGCCAACGCAGTCATGCATGGCCTGCTGGAATCGCCATTCACTGACCTGACCATGTATTCCGAAGTATTGCAGGACTCGACATTCGACCTGTTCGACGCCGGCAAACTGACATTTGCTTCCGGCAGCTCCATGACCCTGTCAGCGGCCAAACACGCCGAAGTATTTGCCGACTTCAACCGCTATAAATCCAGGCTGGTGCTGCGCCCGCAGGAAATATCCAATCACCCCGAAGTCATCCGGCGCCTGGGGATTATCGGGATCAATACCGCGCTGGAGTTCGATCTGTACGGCAACGTCAACTCCACCCACATCTGTGGCACGCGGATGATGAACGGCATTGGCGGCTCTGGGGATTTTTCGCGCAACGCGCACCTGGCGATATTCGTCACCAAGTCGATTGCCAAGGGCGGTGCCATTTCCAGCGTTGTGCCGATGGTCAGCCATGTCGACCACACCGAGCATGACGTCGACATTCTGGTGACCGAGCAGGGGCTGGCCGATTTACGCGGGCTGGCACCTCGCGAGCGGGCGCGGGTGATCATCGATAACTGCGTACATGCTGATTATCGCGATGCGTTGAACGCCTATTTCGACGCCGCCTGCGCGCTGGGCGGGCATACGCCGCACATCCTTCGGGAAGCACTGAGTTGGCACATCAACCTGGAAGAAAACGGGCGCATGCTGCCGACCTGAACAGGACAGTTGGAAGTGATCGAGACCTTTGCTTGATCACTTCCTGGTGCTGCTGAGCGGTATCCGAGAAAACTGTACTTCTGTACCGGTCATAAAACTGCCTTAAAACACCAAAATCACCACAATCGAGCATAAAACGCACTGGATTGGTGCCGACCGGTACAGTTTCCCCATTTATGAACAAAACAGTGCCCGATCACAGTTAACTGAACCCTCACAATACAGCTGAACTGTGTCTATCGAAGCTGGACGCGTACGAGGAAAATGGGCACCAGTCAAGCAACTCACTAATCCCGCCACAAGCGGAAGGAAGTCACACCATGGAACGTACAATCAGTTCCGATCTGTTCAGCGAAAGCACCGTCAACACTGCAAAAGCTTCTTTGCCTCTGCGCGTATTCGCCAACCTGATGCTCTGGCAGCGTCGCTTGTCCAGCCGCCATCAACTGGCTCGCCTGGATTCCCGTCTGCTGGCTGACGCCGGTATCAGCGAATCCCAGCGTTACGAAGAGCTGAGCAAGCCGTTCTGGCGCTAATTTAGCGCTCGCTGGTCCCAGACCTCCAAAGGTCTCCCACCAGCACCCCGAATTGCTTCATACAAGACCCGTCTCAGGCAACCGAGGCGGGTTTTGTCGTTTCAGGCTTACAATACAGGCTGATTCCCAAGCAGCAGTACAGTTTTAGTTATTTCAAAAATAAGCCTGTACAGTTACCAAATATCGCATGTTAGATGACAACAGGCCGTCGACCGCCATGACAAGCGCGGTACCGCTGGGATAATCTAGCGCTCTACCCCAGCCCTTTGGCTTCGCAAGCAGCCTATGCCCTTTTGTCCACGATGGAATTCGATCATGTCTCTGCTACGTACCCTTGGCGCTGCCATCCTGTTGACCGCAGCAGCAGGCGCCAACGCCTCCAGCTTCATCGTGACCACTGACGCGGTGGTCGATGCAGTCAACGCGGCGACCCGCGCCACCTCCAAAGTGTCGTCGTCCCTCAAGGACGACAAGATCGTTCTGGCCGCACGCGAAGATGCCGCCAGCTTCGTGGCCAGCTCCGGCGAAATTCGCGGCGCTCGCCTTGAAGGCGCCCTGCAGCACATCCGCCAACAGTTGCCTGAACTGCAAGCCACCGACAACCAGCTGGCTCAGGCCATTCTGGCCATCTGACACATAACGCCCCGGCCACGTGTCGGGGTAGCCCGTGCCAGAGCATTGCGCTAGCCTTGAGGCCTGTTTTGCCGGTTCGTGAAAGCCATGCGTTTACTGCACCTTCTGTTTATCGCACCCATTGCCAGCCTGGCCGTTGTCAGTCAGGTTCAAGCGTTCGATACGACCACACAAAGCCTGGTCATCACCGGCTATGTCACCAGTCAGGTCACAACGGCGCCGTTCGATAACAAGCTGATCATCGCGGCACGGGACGACGCTGCAGCGTTTGTCGCCAGTGGTGGAGCAATGCGCGGTGCGAGGCTTGAATCGGCCTTGCTCGCTCTGCGCCAGGCAAATGCAAAACTTCATGCCAGCGACCTTGAACTGGCGCAGGCAATCCTCGTCCAATAGCCACTTTCCCCTCTTTGCGTAACTGGAGACGTCACTACATGCGTACCCCGCTGATTGCTGCTGCTTCACTTGGCCTGCTGTTGCTGGCCGATCTTGCCCAGGCTCAGACCGTTGTGGCCACGAGCAACATCATCGTTCGCGCGTTCGGCCGTACCATCGACTTTACCTCGGACACCACCACGTCGATCCGTGATTCCAAGGTTGTCATCCAGGCCAAGGACGATGCCGCCAGCTACGTTGCCAGCGGCGGCGACATTCATGGTGCCCAGCTCGACGCAGCCTTCGATACGCTGCGTACTCGCGTGCCGGAAGCGCGCGGTGCCAGCGACCAGACCCTGGCTGAAGCAATCCTCGCATTGTGAGGCGGTTTCGCGCCTGGCTGCTTGCTGGCGCGCTGTCGCTGGTCGGGACACCTGCCTTTGCCAGCCTGAAGCTGGAACTGCAGGCCGATGGCCTCAACGCCGCCCAACAGCAAGCCAGCCAGACGCTGCTCGACGAAGCCATGCAGGCGCTGCCACCCGGTTTCGTCGAGACGCTGGACCGTACCGTCGAGGTGAGCTGGTCCGGTGACATGCCGCAAAACGCCTATGGCCAGGCTGCCGGCCCTTATCAGTTGTACCTCAACAGCCATTTGCTGGCTGCGTTGACCGACGGCTCGGCGGCCACAGCCCAGACAGGCCGACCACATGGCACGGTTCGCCGGGAAATGCTCGCCACCGTCCTGCATGAACTGACCCACGTGTACGACCGCGCTCGTCTGTGGTCACCCGCCGAGAAGGCGGCTATTTTCCGCTGCGCCTCGCGTAACAATTCGCTGGGCAAGATCGGCCTGCCCGACAGCTGTCGCGGTCAGACCGAACGACGCTTCACCCTGAGCGACGATCCGCGCCTGCTGGACCTCGCCGGCTGGCAGCAATATGTCGGACGCCGCGGTGAACGCGAAGAACATAACGGCCAGGTCGCGCGCAGCCCGGACATTTACGAAACCACCAGCCCGCTGGAATTCGTGGCCGTCAATATGGAGTATTTTCTCCTCGACCCGGCCTACGCCTGCCGTCGCCCCGCGCTGTATGCCTATTACAAGCAGCGCTTCGGCTGGGCACCTGCGGCACGCGATGAATGCCCGACGTATTACCCGTACCTGAACGCCGGCAGCGACTTCGGCCGAGAGCCCTTGGGCAAGCTGGACCCGGAGCGGGTCTATGCGGTCGATTACCTGCTGGCCGAGGCGAACCAGAACTGGGCAAGCCGCTGGGGTCACAGCATGTTGCGGCTGGTGATCTGCAAACCCGGTCGCCCGCGCGGCCCGGATTGCCGACTGGACCTCGACCAGCATCTGGTTCTGTCTTACCGGGCGTTTGTCGGCGACGTGCAGCTCTCGAGCTGGGATGGCCTGATGGGTGCGTACCCGTCACGGCTGTTTGTGCTGCCGCTTGCTCAGGTCATTGATGAATACACCAAGACCGAACTGCGCAGCCTGGCATCGGTGCCGATCACGCTGTCCCGCCCGGAGATCGAAGGGCTGGTTCAGCATGCTGCCGAGATGCACTGGAGCTACGACGGCAACTACTACTTTCTCTCGAACAACTGCGCGGTTGAAAACCTCAAACTGTTGCGCAGCGGCACGCACAATCCCAAGCTGGTCGGCCTGGACAGCATTCTGCCCAACGGTTTGCTTGAAGTGCTTAAAGGCCGTGGGCTGGCGGATACCAGCGTGCTGGACGACCCCAAGGAAGCGCTGCGTCTGGGCTATCGATTCGACTCCTACCGCGATCGTTATCAGGCGATGTTCGAGGTATTGAAGAAATACCTGCCGATCAAGCAGAACACCGTCGAAGAATGGATGACCCTGTCCGCCAGCGAACGCAGCCAATGGTTCGAGAAGGCTGACCTGCGCACCAGTGCCGCCATCCTGCTACTGGAACAGGCGAGCCTGCGTCGGCAATTGCTGCTGGCACAGGATGAAGTCAAGCAACGCTATCTGGGCGCACGGCAGTTGAACGACGGCAGGGTTTCCAAGGCAACCACGACGCTGCAGGAGATTCTTGCCAGCAGCGGCTTTCTGAGTCGCCCTGCCGAGCTGCTGGGCAGCGACGGTTATGGCTTGCCGCAGGCCAGTGAATGGCAGCGTCTTGAGGCAGAAAGCAGTCAGCGCCAGAAACAGCTCAAGCGCCTGACCGGCGATCTCGACAAGGAAGTGCGCGCATTGCTGGAGCCTGAACGGGCCAAGGAAATCGCAGCCAACGAAAACAATCTGAAACAGATGGGCGAACACCTTCGCGCGCTGCACAAAGCAGCAGGCGGTCTGCAACTGCCTTGATCAGGCTGCTTTCTTTTTCGGCTTGAGGTACTTGGTAAGGCCCTGGAACCAGATTACCAGAGCCGGGTTGCCCTTGATCTGAATGTCCTTGTCCTGAACGCCCCTCATGAACGCCAATTGCTTGTTTTTTGCCTGAAGTGTGGCAAAACCGAACGCTGCGTCACGAAACGCGATGGCAAAGGCAGGCTCTGCCACTACACCGCTCGCTGTGCGAATGCGTTGATCCTGAACCACGAAATGGCGCGCAATCCTGCCGTCTATGGTCTGCAACTGAAAGGTAAGGTTCTTGCCAGCCAACTGCTGCTGGAAATCAGGATTGTCTCTACTGGCGCGGGCCATCATTCGGCCCAGCATCCAAAGAAGAAAGCGAAATTTCATACAGTTCCTCGGCGTGAACCAGACCCTGTCATCAGAGCCCGGGTGGCTAGTACAGTGTAGTAGGTTGAAGGGAAAAGCCTGCAAGGAAAGATCTATTTCGACGAAGATCGGTACATAAACCTTAATCCACAACCAGGTGCTGCTCCGCGTGGAAAGCAGCACCGTCACCAAATCAGCGAATACTGCTGATGCTGCCCTTGCTGCCCGTTACCTTCACGTTGACCTTCTTGAAGATGAAGTAGTCCTGAACGCTGACTTCATAACGTGGTGCCACGATCAGATCGGCACCCGAGGACTTGACTGCCTTGTAGGCAGCAGCCGCCTTGGCGGTCGATACAGGGTCAGGCAGCGCCAGCCCAAGACCACCGCCACCACTCGCGCCGCCGTAGGTCACGCCATCGGCAAAATGGTTGTCGCCACCGAAGCTCAGGAAGTTGAACAGCACATTGGTGGAGGACTCACCGGTGATGGTGCCGCCGACCTTGACGTCCGCTTTAAGGTCGGTTTTGACCGTGCCTTCCAGCGGTGCGCTTGGCTGGCTGACGTTGTAGCTCACGCAACCACTGGTGGTGGCGATCAGCGCCGCAACAGCAGCAGACATCCATAGCTTCTTCATTCGAGATTTCCCAAGAGTAATTTTAAGGGGTGCAGCAGGAGCGGCACTCTAGGGGAATGCGAAACAAGAAAATGTCAGGCAAATGCCAGTGTTCAGGAAGGCTGCTGTACAAAATTCAGTAGGATTATTCTCACCACAGGCGCTCGCGCCTGAACCGTACGACACGCCAGATGCAAAAACGGGCACGCCAACTGAATGGTGTGCCCGCATTTCAGTAACGCGCCTCCCGCCGAGGCGCGCGACCAGGTATCAAGGGTTGACGCTGTCTTTCAGGGCTTTCCCCGGTTTGAAGGCTACGGTGTTGCTTGCCTTGATTTTTACTGGCTCTCCGGTCTGTGGGTTCTTGCCAGTCCGGGCGCCGCGATGGCGTTGTAGAAACGTGCCAAAGCCTACCAGCGTGACACTGTCCTTGCGGTGCAGTGCGCCAGTGATTTCTTCGAGAATGGCATTGAGAACGCGATTGGACTGTTCTTTGGTGAGATCCGCTTTTTCAGCAATAGCGGCTGCAACATCTGGTTTACGCATATGAAGCCTCTTTAACGGTTTTTTGTTTTTATGTCCCGCGCCGCTCGTGAAAAGCGGCAACAAGGCGCCGCGACGGCTCTACGTAGCGGCAGACAGACCGAGGATGGCATGCTGGCGTGGCCCGCGCCAGTGCACGGGCATGGTTTCTTGACAAAAAAACGTGGTATATCCGACAAAATGCCGCGAAATTATGCCAATAACGCAGGTAAAACCTTGTTCAGTGCGAGTTTTTCCATAACCGCAGTGCCGGTCAGTGCGTAACCCATCAGATTGCCACCAGTGTCGTGACACAGTGCCTTGATATCAGCCCCCTGCCCTTCGATGCTCCACTGCCCGTCAGTACCGCGCGGCGGAGGGGAAACCACCAGCGGACACGCCGGCGTCTTTACAGTGATCGGCATGGGGCCATACTTCACGGCCGTCGGTGTTCCGGCCAGCGTCTGGGCCAGGGCGCGTGCACAGCTCATCAATGGCATGACATACAACAGGTTGAGACCGTCGACTTCAGCACAATCACCCAGCGCGTAGATATTGGCGTGGGAGGTTTGCAACTGACGGTCCGCCAGAATGCCGCGCCCCGTCTGCAGGCCGGCAGCGGCGGCCAGATCGATGCGCGGCCGCAGGCCAATGGCCGAAACCACCACGTCGCAATCAATCACCTGCCCGTCCGACAAATGCGCTTGAAGGGCTTCATCTGCGCGTTGCAAACGTGTCAGCAGCGGGCCGAGGTGGAAACGTGCCCCCAGGCTTTCAAGCCCGGCCTTGACGGCCGCCGCAGCAGCAGGCGGCAACAGGGTCGGCATGACCTGTTCGCAGGGCGCAACCAGGTCCACTTCGTAACCGCCCAGCATCAGGTCGTTGGCAAACTCGCAGCCAATCAGGCCTGCCCCTAGAATCAATACGCGGCGCTTGCCCGCAGCCGCCGCCCGAAAGCGCGCGTAATCCTGCAGGTCGTTAATCGGGAACACCGCATCGCTGGCATCGCCTTCCACCGGCACGCGTATGGTTTCAGCCCCCCAGGCCAGCACCAGATCACGGTAATATACCGCCTCTTCACCGATCCACAGGCGTTTGTGGCCAGGATCAACGCCGCTGATACGCGTGTGCGTGCGGATTTCGGCCTTGAGCTGATCGGCCATTGCACCCGGCTCGGCCATGCTCAGGCCGTCGGCTTCCTTGTTCTTGCCAAAGCCTGTGGACAGCATTGGTTTGGAATAGGAGCGGCCATCATCGGCCGTGATCAATAGCAGCGGTGTGTCTGCGTCCAGCTTGCGAAACTCCCGAGCGAGGTTGTAGCCCGCAAGGCCGGTGCCGACGATGACGACGGGTGCACTCATTGTTTTTTCCTGCTCAATGTTTTTCTGCTCAGTGTTACCGAAGAACGATCAGGCGATTTCGATCATTTCAAAGTCCATCTTGCCAACGCCGCAATCCGGGCACAGCCAGTCTTCAGGCACGTCCTGCCAGAGTGTGCCGGCGGCAATTCCGTCATCCGGCCAACCATCGGCTTCGTTGTAGATCAGGCCACAGACAATGCATTGCCACTTCTTCATGTTTTGATTCTCTTGGTTATCAGGCTAAATGTAGTGCGGCGGTCGATTGCCACCTGAACGGGCGTTGTACTGATCACAAGGCCCGGATGCAAGCCTGATTCTATGACTTGTTGCTCTGCCGGTCGGCGGTCAAGCCAGGCAATCGTGATAAGCTCGCTGCCTCGTTGGCCGTCGAAACTGACTTATTGTGACCCAGCATTCCCCCGCATTCGTTACCCCTGACTGGCTTGAGCGCGAGCAACTGACTGACACGCCCACACCTGTATTTTTCGGCTGGCTATTCAATCAGCAATCCCTTACACGCCGACTGGACCGCCTGTCTGACGGCGGCTTCGATATCGTTCCCCTGTCTGAAGGCTGGCAAGCGTTGCGCGACGACGAATGCGCCGCTTTGGGCTTGCCAGCAGCCAGCGAAGGCTGGGTGCGCGAGGTGTACTTGCGCGGTAACGGCGAAAACTGGGTGTTCGCCCGTAGCGTCGCCGCACGGGACGCGCTGCAACACGGCGGTTTGCACATGGACGAACTGGGTACCCGCTCGCTGGGCGCATTGCTGTTCAGCGACCCGGCGTTCGACCGCGGCACCCTCCAGGTGTGTCATTACCCGCAAAGCTGGCTGCCTGATGCCGATGCAGTTTCCGGGCTGTGGGCACGCCGCTCACAATTCAGTCGCGGTGCGTTGAGCGTGCTGGTTGCCGAAGTTTTTCTGCCCGCCCTGTGGAATGCGATTCATAACAAGGACCACGCCTGATGTACCTGTCCCTGCTCAAATCCCTCAATCGCCTGAGCCCACGCGCCTGGGATTTTGTCCAACTGACACGTATCGACAAGCCGATCGGCATTTATCTGTTGCTGTGGCCAACCCTGTGGGCGGTCTGGATCGCAGGCAAGGGCTCGCCGTCGCTGAACACGGTGTTCATCTTCGTGGCAGGCGTATTCCTCATGCGCGCGGCGGGCTGCGTGATCAATGACTTCGCCGACCGCAAGGTCGATGGTCACGTAAAGCGTACCGAACAACGCCCGCTGGTCAGCGGTAAAGTCAGTTCGCGTGAAGCGTTGGTTCTGTTTGCCGTACTGGTCAGCCTGAGTTTTGTGCTGGTGCTGTTCACCAACAGCACGACGATCTGGCTGTCATTTGGCGGGCTGGCGCTGGCTGCCTGTTATCCGTTCATGAAGCGCTACACCTATTACCCGCAGGTGGTGCTGGGTGCCGCGTTCTCGTGGGGAATGCCGATGGCGTTTACCGCTGAAACCGGCGAGCTGCCTGCCGCAGCCTGGCTGTTGTACATCGCCAACCTGCTCTGGACAGTGGGCTACGACACTTACTACGCAATGGTCGATCGCGACGATGACCTGAAAATCGGCGTGAAATCCACCGCCGTGCTGTTTGGCGATGCCGACCGCGTGATCATTTTGTCCCTGCAAGGTCTGGCGCTGGGCTGTCTGGCGCTGGCCGGTTCGCGCTTTGAGCTGGGTGCCTTTTTCTACATGGGGTTGCTGGTCGCGGCTGCCTGCTTCGCCTGGGAATTCTGGAGCACGCGCCTGCGCGAGCGCGATGCCTGCTTCAAGGCCTTTCTGCACAATCATTGGGCGGGCCTTGCGATATTCCTCGGCATCGTCGCCGATTACGCCTTGCGCTGAGCACAGCCGCCAAGCGCACTCGGGCGATTGAAATAAAGGCGTGATCACTGGGCGTGCGGGCCCCCGGTATCCTGTGCGCATGCTAGCCTCATCCAGACCTGTCACACGACTGCAATAATTCCGTTATCTAATGCGCCCCAAGACAGTTAAATGACAAGAGGTTCGAGCATGGCTGGCAGGAGCATCCTGATCGTTGACGACGAAGCGCCTATTCGTGAAATGATCGCCGTTGCGTTGGAAATGGCTGGATACGACTGTATTGAAGCCGAAAACTCTCAGCAGGCCCACGCGATCATCGTCGACCGCAAGCCTGACCTTATTCTGCTCGACTGGATGCTGCCTGGCACATCCGGCATCGAATTGGCCCGACGCCTCAAACGTGATGAGCTGACCGGGGATATCCCGATCATCATGCTCACCGCCAAGGGCGAAGAGGACAACAAGATCCAGGGCCTGGAAGTGGGCGCTGACGATTACATCACCAAGCCGTTTTCGCCCCGCGAACTGGTTGCCCGCCTCAAGGCCGTGCTGCGCCGGGCCGGGCCGACTGACGGAGAGTCCCCTATCGAAGTCGGCGGCTTGCTGCTCGACCCGATCAGCCACCGCGTCACCATCGATGGCAAACCGGCAGAAATGGGCCCAACCGAATACCGCCTGCTGCAATTTTTCATGACCCATCAGGAGCGCGCTTACACACGTGGCCAGCTGCTGGATCAGGTCTGGGGCGGCAACGTGTACGTCGAAGAGCGTACCGTCGATGTCCACATTCGTCGCCTGCGCAAGGCCTTGGGTGATGCGTATGAAAATCTGGTACAAACCGTGCGCGGCACCGGCTATCGCTTTTCAACGAAGAGCTGACAGCCGTTTCGTCGATGCAGGGCAGCGACCGGTGCGGACCAGACAAGGATTTACCCTTAATTGAATCAAAATTGGTACGGCACCCTGATACGCCACATGTTGCTGCTGGTCACCGCCTGCCTGTTGGTGGGCCTGATCAGCGGACACTATGGCTGGAGCCTGGCCACCGGTCTGGGCCTGTATCTGGCCTGGACCCTCAAACAATTACTGCGCCTGCATGACTGGCTGAGCAGCCACAAGGCCGACGAGCCACCTCCAGACGGTTACGGCCTATGGGGCGAAGTGTTCGACAGCATCTACCACCTGCAACGCCGTGACCAACGGGTGCGTGGCCGCTTGCAGGCCGTCATCGACCGCGTGCAGGAATCCACCGCTGCTCTGCGCGATGCGGTGATCATGCTCGACAGCGAAGGCAATCTGGAGTGGTGGAACCGCGCCGCCGAAACCTTGCTGGGCCTCAAGACGCCGCAGGACAGTGGCCAGCCCGTGACCAATCTGGTGCGCCATCCACGCTTCAAGGAATACTTTGCGCTGGGCGACTACAGCGAGCCGCTGGAGATCTCCTCGCCCACCAACGACCGCATGCGCATTCAGTTGCTGATTACCCGCTATGGCAACAACGAGCATCTGATGCTGGTACGTGACGTCACACGCATTCATCTGCTGGAGCAGATGCGCAAAGACTTCGTCGCCAACGTATCCCATGAATTACGCACGCCGCTGACCGTGATCTTCGGCTACCTGGAAACACTGCTCGACAACGTGGAAGAGGTGAACCCACGCTGGGTGCGGGCACTGCAACAGATGCATCAACAAGGCGGGCGCATGCAGACGCTGCTCAACGACCTGCTGTTGCTGGCCAAGCTCGAAGCCACGGATTACCCTTCGGACAACAATCCGGTCGTGGTCACTGCGCTGCTCAAGACCATTACCGCCGACGCCAATGCGCTGTCGGGCAGCAAGAATCAACAGATCCACCTCAGCCTTGAAAGCGACATGCTCCTCAAAGGCAGCGAAAGCGAGCTGCGCAGCGCGTTTTCCAACCTGATTTTCAACGCGGTCAAGTACACCCTGGCCGAAGGCGTTATCCGCATACGCTGGTGGAACGACGAACGGGGCGCGCACCTTAGCGTGCAGGATTCGGGCATCGGCATCGAGACCAAACATCTGCCACGCCTGACAGAACGCTTCTACAGGGTCGATACCAGCCGGGCGTCCAATACCGGTGGCACGGGGCTGGGCCTGGCGATCGTCAAACACGTGTTGCTGCGCCATCGCGGCCACCTTGAGATCAATAGCGTTCCGGGCAAGGGCAGCGTTTTTACTTGCCACTTTGCCGACGACCAATTGTCCAAACCCTTGAACGACGATTCAGACTACTAGGCAATCGAGCTTTCAGCCGCTACATTGCCGGGTTCATAGCGTCTTCCTTGGCGCGAAATCGCTCTCTTTCTGTTAATACGGACCCTGCAAAACCCCATCATGGACCCTTCTCCTAGTTTTAACCTGTCTTCACTCTTTGCCGACTTCGGCATGATTCTCTTTGCTCTGTTCCTGGTCCTGCTCAACGGCTTTTTCGTTGCGGCAGAGTTTGCCATGGTCAAACTGCGCTCGACCAAGGTCGAGGCCATCGCCGACAAGAACGGCTGGCGCGGGCACATTCTGCGCAAGGTCCACGGCCAACTGGACGCCTATCTCTCGGCCTGCCAGCTGGGTATCACCCTCGCCTCTCTCGGCCTGGGCTGGGTGGGCGAACCGGCGTTTGCGCACCTGCTGGAGCCACTGCTCGCAGCAATGGGCGTCGACACCCCGGAACTGATCAAGGGCGTGTCGTTCTTTACCGCCTTCTTCATCATTTCCTACCTGCACATCGTCATCGGCGAGCTGGCCCCCAAGTCATGGGCAATCCGCAAGCCGGAGCTGCTGTCGCTATGGACGGCGGCACCGTTGTACTTTTTCTACTGGCTGATGTACCCGGCCATCTACCTGCTCAACGCCAGCGCCAACGCCATTCTGCGCATCGCAGGCCAGGGCGAGCCTGGCCCGCACCATGAGCACAGCTACAGCCGCGATGAACTGAAACTGATTCTGCACTCCAGCCGTGGTCAGGACCCAAGCGATCAGGGCATGCGGGTGCTGGCATCTGCTGTGGAAATGGGCGAGCTGGAAGTGGTCGATTGGGCCAACTCCCGCGAAGACATGGTCTCGCTGGACTTCAACGCGCCGCTCAAGGAAATTCTGGCCTTGTTTCGTCGCCACAAATTCAGCCGTTATCCGCTGTACGACGCCGAACGTGGCGAGTTCGTCGGGCTGTTGCACATCAAGGACTTGCTGCTGGAGCTGGCCGCGCTGGATCATATTCCCGAATCCTTCAACCTGGCTGAACTGACCCGCCCGCTGGAGCGCGTGTCGCGGCACATGCCGCTGTCGCAATTGCTGGAGCAGTTCCGCAAGGGCGGCGCGCATTTCGCCGTGGTCGAAGAAGCCGACGGCAAGATCGTCGGCTACCTGACCATGGAAGACGTACTCGAAGTGCTGGTCGGCGATATTCAGGACGAACACCGCAAGGTGGAGCGCGGCATTCTCGCTTACCAGCCGGGCAAGCTGTTGGTGCGTGGCGATACGCCGCTGTTCAAGATCGAGCGTCTGCTGGGCATCGACCTGGATCACATCGAAGCGGAAACCCTGGCAGGTCTGATCTACGAAACCCTCAAGCGCGTGCCGGAAGAAGAAGAGCAGATGGAAGTCGAGGGCCTGCGCATCATCATCAAAAAGATGAAAGGCCCGAAAATCGTTTTGGCTAAAGTGCTGAAGCTGGATTGACCCGATCAGCGCCGCCTGTTCAAAATCGGCCGCAAAGCGTCATGAGCTGCATGCCCGCGCGGAGCATTGGCGCGATAGGCAACAGCGCTAATTCCCGCCCACCGCGAAGTTGGGCAGGCTCGGTACCGGTGTAGCGAATTCGTAGGGGATGGAGACCAGTTCATTGCCCGAATTGCGTTGCACGACAAAGTGCAGGTGCGGGCCGGTGCTGTTGCCGGTATTGCCGGAACGCGCCAGCGCCGTACCGACACTGACCCGCTGACCTTCCCTGACCGCCACCGAGCCTTGCATCAAGTGCAGGTAGACGCCCATCGTGCCGTCCTCGTGCAGAATCCGCACAAAGTTGCCTGACGCATTCGAGCCTCTGCCTGACTGGCTGTTTTCGATCTTCACCACCGTGCCGCCGCGCGCTGCGATGATCGGCGTGCCTTCGGGCATGGCGATGTCCATCGCGTAGCGCCCTTTGACACCGAAGTGGCTGTATCTGCCATTAGGCCCCTGGGTCAGACGAAACGGCCCACCGATCCACGGCAACGGGTATTTGTAAGCGTGTACCGAGCCCTTGGGATCGCCCAGCGTGGAGGTGAGCATCGACGCGTAATTCATCGGCTTGCTCGCAACCTTGGGGCTCAAGACCACCACCCGTTCGTTACTGCGTGCCGGGATAGTGCGGCGCAATGTCGAGGAAGCTCCTGCCACACCCAACACGTTGGTGACGCTGGAAAGCTTGAGTTCAACCTCGACCGGGGCATAAAGGTCGTTACGCACATACAGGCTGTGCACGCCCTTTTCCCGCCGCACACTCAGGTGCACCTGCTGGTCGATACGTTCGACCATCCGGTCCCGAAAGACCATGACCGATGCACCCGGCGTCGGCCGGTCAGAGAACGACACCACGCCTTGGGCATCGGTGAATTTGTAGATCGTGACTGCCCCCGCCGACTGCACAGTCAACGTCAGGGCAAACAGGATGAGCAGGCGTTCAAGCATCGGAGGCGATCAGGTTCAAAGGTGCCGGGTGCCAAGCCTAGCAGCCTTGCAGGCAGAAGAGGACTCACCGGTATCAATCGGACATGAATGAAGCGCCAGACAAGCCGCGCCAGACACAAGACGCGCAGTGCCGTTAAAACACTGCGCGAGGTGAATACGGTCAGATAGCTTGATAAGGTTTCAGGTAAGTCACCGAAAATTGCGCATCAGGGAAGTCGAGCTTCAAACGCGGCAAAACGAATCCGCCACACGAACGGCAAGTGTCCAACACAGTGAAAACCTTGATATGCGTCAGTTTGGTGGACGCCATGTCTTCCTTCAAGACAGTCGCAATCAACCGTTCCGAATCAAGATAACGGCCGAATGATCTGACGACCAAATGATCGACGTCTCTGATGACCGGCAGGCTGGTAAACCCCGGATCCGGCTGACGCCCAGCCATACGAGCGCGTGCATCCCGGTAAATCACGCCATCGATGACTCGCTCGGTGCTTTCAGTGACATCGAGTTGCAGCTTCAGATCTTTGGCTTTGTTACCACCAGACAGCGCGTAATACACAATCCGCTCACCGGACTCGGTATAGGCCTGCAAGAATGAAAGGTTTGCCCCGCGGACTTGTTTCATTATGCGTTTGGGTGCCTGGGGCGTCACGATGCTTTCCAGGGTCAGCTTCTCCCATTTGATGGGAGAGCCCTGCGTCGGCAGCAGTTGATTGAGTACTTCCACGATGTGCTGCTGATCCGGCAGGCTTCTCAGAGTAATCTTCTTGAAGTCTGGAATACTGTTTCTGGCCAGCGTCACGAACTTTTTCTGAATCTCTTCGCCGGACATGATATTGGCGGCAAACTTCAGAAGGTCATTGGGTTTTTGATTGGCAGTGCACCACTGCACGTAGTCGTCATAATGAGTGACGGGCTCCCCCCAGGACACGTGCCAATCAGCCCGCGCGGAATCATCCAGCAAATCAAAAAGCAGCCGGGCAATATTTTCCTGGTCCTGCTCGGCTCCTGGAAACTCGCGAACCAACCGATACTGCTCGGATACCCGGATGTATTCATTGATTTCAGCCGCCTCGGTAACGCGAGAAAACTTCAGATCAGGCGCCTCATCCATAGAAATGGGTGCCTTGTAGAACAGCCCGGTGTCTGGCTCGATGAAAATCCAGTTCTCCCCGTCCATTTCCAGCCGGATACCGCGAAGAGCTCGAGCATCAGCGATGTCTGAAGCAATGGGGCCGATCTTGATGACAGGTATATGCGCGTATATCCACAGCGCATCATCCATCGGGAAGTTTTCCGGCAGGCCAAGTAGCCCTGCCCTTGCCAGTGCGCCGCGAAGCTGGGGCAGATAGACCGGCGTTTCAGGCAACGCAAGCAGTGCCCGTTCGGCCTCGGAAAGCGGCACGACCTGTTTCACGGCAGCCGACGTGGAGGCCACTGGCTCAACAGAATCGGCCCATTTACAGAACTTGCCCTCGTTGACGAATACATCAATGCTACTCGCCGCAGAGTCGGCCCCCAAAGACAGCCTGTCCAGCCCGAACTCACGGGCATCCATGGCATTGCTCGGGTATTTGCCAGTACGTTTCGGGGACGTCGAGCCATCCATTATCGGCTCCGGCGCGGGTGTTGCCAGCTTTACACCATTGGTGCAGGGGATTTCTATCAGGTTGCGCCGAACCCGGCAGAGTCTCTCTGTTTCCTGCAGTTGCGTTGAACGCAGAGATAACTTTTCAACAGCGAGCTTGCGCAATGCTGCGTCAGGCGTGTTGGCGTCGATGTGGTAGATCTGATCATCGACCAGAATATCGAATACGCCCCCTTCCCGCTCGATAGCCCGGACATTGCAGCGTTCCACAATGCGCACCTCGCAGGCAGTGCCGTACTCGACCTCCGTTACCGGCGCGATGGACGGGTAGTGTTCAGGGCTTATGCGCTCCTGCGCTGAAAAAACCGAAAACTCCATTCGTTCGCTCTGTGCCACCTGCGTCAGCTTTTTACCAAATGCCGCGCCTGACCGTGGATCAGACAGCCTGAAATCCGGTTGCTCCAGAGTGCCTACGTCGCGCACCACTACGTCGGCTCTGCCATCGACCATTACAACCTTGCTCGCAGGCTCGGCAGTTATCGGCAACTGCATGTCTTCGGCGAGCCGATACATTCCCTTGTCCAGGCCGAAAGTGGCGTCAAGCACAGCCTGCGATGAAAACACGCTGCTCAGCGACGGCACGTCTTCCAACAATGCGGCCCAGCCTCGGACACCCATTTTCAGTCCCAGCCTGCCTATATCGCGCAAGGCGAATACAGCACTGGACTTCGCCAGCCCAGCGATCAACTTGCCGACCGCCTGGCCAGTGAGTCTGGCAACTGACTCGACGCTCATTTCGCCCGCTCGCAGAACGATGCGCGCGGTTGAACTGACGAACTGCCCCAAAGGAAGCAACACGAAGGCAACATCCATTACACAGCCAACTATCGCACCGCCCGACCGATCACCGGATGCAAGGTCCTTGATACAGCCGTAAAACGGAATGATCAGACGTGCAGCGATATCGGCGTATTCACGTTCCTTCGCCCAGACCTGCTCCCATTGAGTCTCGTGCAGGTGTTCAGCTTTACTGCGCTCGAGAAAGTCGCCGAGCAAATGCTCTGCCGCCTTGCTTGCCAGGACGTCCAGGCCGCTTTGCTGATCGGTATCAGCAAAGTAGACCAGCGTTGCAGAAGGAATCAGTGTCCCTTGTTGTGGCTGGTGCAAGGCTGCCGAGGAACGTGATACGGCCCCAAGCAGATAAGCATCGCTGTCCATTGGCCATAGCGGGGTAACTCTGGCTTTTTCAATGCGTCGCTGGTGAGCCTCCTTGCGGCTGAGCGCTTCTGTGATCGGAATAGTGCCGGACCACGTAACGCCCTCTACCGCGTACCTGAACGCCTGACGAACTTCTCCTGCGACGCCCGCTGCCGGGATCAACTCGAAAAAGCGTTCGCCCACCGAGTGGCCCTCAAAATCGCTGCGGTGATCGCCCGCCTGGCACCGGATGAAAAGCCCCTGCGTTCCTTCCTGAGCGCCGAATCGGACCCTGCTCAGCTCGCAGGTGGAATCAAGCAGGGTCTTTTGGTCAATCACCTGCATTTCGGACAATTGGCGCCGGATGACGCTGGCCTCGGCACGGACCAGTGCGCGCTGAAATGCATCGAATGCAGTGGCGTAGGCTTCCGGGACCGTGGGCTGTCCCTGAATGTACACCTCACCCATCATCACCAGCTCGACCACTGACGCCTGCGGTCGCCCGGCTGCCAGCAGACGGTCAATGGAGTAAGACGAGGCGACCGTGAACCCATGTGCCTGCAATATCGGCCAGTGGTCGATATGAATGCTCTGCTCCCAAAGCCAATGATCGACACCTGCCGCTTTCAGCATCTGCTGCGCCAGGCCTTTCCGGTCCGCTGGCTTTATTCCCAGCAAACTGTTCAGTTCCTGAGCATGAAGGCTCTGCTGAGCATCCAGATAAGCAAGCGCCTGACTGATCTGCGCGGCGCTGGCTTGATGGACATCATCATTATTTTTCCATTCAATAGCGCCGTGCGCAGTGGCGTAACGCAGGGCCGGGATAATCAGCGTTTTCGCCCACAGCGCATGAATATCGACATCGCTGGATTGAGCCAGATCCGCGCTGACCTTGATCAGCGTGTCGTATGGCGTGATCTGTGACAGGCCCGGCGACAACGCTTCAACCAGTGCAACGCCATGAATGAAGGCGACGCTCTGCAAAGAACGTCCATATTGAAGGTGGTCGGGCACGCCCTCGACCAGAAGCTCGGGCATCGCTTCACGCAAAAACAGGTGACACATTATGTCCAGAGTGCTCGGCAGGGCTTGAGGAAAGTGAGCGCGAACAAGCTTGCGCACCTTGTCATGAATCTGCACATGGCTGTGTTCACAGACCCAGCGGCGACGCAGGGCCTTTTCAAGTGGCTCGCCATCAAGTTGCACGGCTGCTGCAACGTGATCGGCGATCACACGGCCGGCAAGTGCCTGGGTAACGAGGGGCGAGGTATGTTCGCCCGATCGTCCACCGAACCAATCCATGTAACTCAACAGCGGCTTGAAGACAGATTTGAACTGCGCGGTCTGGCACAGCGCATGCCAGGTCGCGTGCGGGCTAAAGCGCAGAAAGCTGCCTTGCGACTCAGGCTCGCACAGCAGCGCCATACCCGAACGCTGCAGCAGATACCCCACATCGCGGACAGTGCTCCAGGTGTCCAGGCGCGGAACCTTTGCATCAAGGCTTTTGGCATTGGGCAACGACTCGTCCAGCGCCACGCTCGCATGCAGCACCGGCATCAGCACTATGGCTGCGAGCGCAATCAGCGACTCGAAGGATAATCTGGAGTGCTCGGCACCAAGGCTGATTGCCAGAGAAAGCGCGCGCATACCCGGCGCGGCGGTTGCATCCTCAATAGCCGTATTCAGCCAGCGTGCGCCATCCGGATTGACAAGATGGATGGCCATCCTGCGCAGGTATTCGGCCCGGCTGGCAAGCGCCATGGCGGTCGAGGGGTCGACGTGCAGATTACTGTCGGGCCAGTGGCTGACCGGGATCGCTGCCAACTGGTGCGCAATTGCAATCTGGCGCTCAGGTGCAGCCAGTTGCTGGTTGAGCGAATTCGCAAGCGCCTTGTCGTGGTACTCGCCAACGGGGGTCAGCCCGACCAGAGCCTGGCAGAAAATGCCCAGGTCAGAGCGCTGATGGGCGGAGGGTGCAGGAGGCGCAACAGCCGTGTGGACGTTTGATTGGAGCGGAGTTGAAGTCATCGGGTGGATTTCCAGTAGTGATTTGCATTTTCATGCGACTGGAAAAACTAAATAGACTATTGCCCGGCACCGATAGACGACGAGCTGTATGGATGACGCAGGAAAAGCCGCCGCGGGTCGTAGGCTGCGCTGTGACGCGCAGCGTCGAGAAAGGCGTCCCGACCACGGAGCATCGGTGCGAGAGTCAGACCCTCTCGTTCCGCACGCCCCTGCACCAGCGGTATCAGGCCCCCGGAACGAAGTGCTTCTGCGCCGTGCCGCGCGCGATCAGACGCGACAGGTAATCCAGCTTCTGTGCATCCTGATCGACAAAGCGGAAGGTCACTTGCAGCCATTCGCTGTCAGGCTTCTGCTCGAACGCAGCAACCGAGTGCAGGTAGCCGTTCAGACGTGCAACTTCGTTGCTTTCGCCCTGCTCAAGGTCCAGTACCGCGCTCTCGAGTACCTGCGGCAGCTTTTCGCTGACGCGCACCACCAGCGTGGCGTCTTTCAGGCTCAGGGCCTTGATCACGCAAGGCTGAGTACCGTTGGGCAGGCGCAACTGACCCTGACCACGACCGGTAGGCTCTGCCGAGCGGACTGCTGCGACTGGCGGTGCTTTAGGGATACTGGCAGGCGCTGCAGCAGACGTGGCGCGAACCACCTCGGCCTTGCCGCCTGTCAGTGCACTGAGCGAGTCGTTGAGCGGCGAATTCATGCGCGCCGGGGCCGTGGACATGACCGCGTCCAGCTTGCCGACCTTGGCCAGCGCTTTCTTGACCTTGCTCAGCAACTGCTCGTTGGTGAATGGCTTGCCGACAAAGTCGGTGACGCCGGCCTGGATCGCCTGCACGACGTTTTCCTTGTCGCCACGGCTGGTCACCATGATGAACGGAACGGTTTTCAGGTAATTGTCTTGCTCGCGGCACCATGTCAACAACTCAAGGCCGGACATCTCGGGCATTTCCCAGTCGCACAGAATCAGATCGAACGACTCTTTGCTCAGCAATGCCTGAGCCTTGCGACCGTTGACCGCGTCCTCGGTATGAATCCCGGGAAAATAATTGCGCAGCCCTTTCTTGACCAAGTCGCGAATGAAAGTCGCGTCATCCACCACCAATACACTGACCTTACTCATCGACGCTCCTGCGGGCGTGTTCACCTGGAGGCGAACTGCGGTATGCCAACACGCCCTTTGTTTCGGCAAGCATAGCGTTGACCGATGGCCAACAGCCATATTGATTGACTACGCCGCGACATTTAATCCGCAGGCGACGGAAAATTGCGCTGCACAACGAAAAACGCCCAGCGCGTGCCGGGCGTTTTTCTCGCAGGCAATCTTACTTATCGTCAGCGTTGCCCGGAACATTAGCGGTTTCGCTCGAGATACCCTGCACTTCTTCCTTCATGCGCTTGAGGCCCATGTGCCGCACGTCGGTCCCGCGCACCAGATAGATCACCAGCTCAGAGATATTGCGTGCGTGGTCGCCGATGCGCTCCAGCGAGCGCAGCACCCAGATGACGTCCAGTACCCGGGAGATCGAGCGTGGGTCTTCCATCATGTAGGTCGCCAGCTCACGCAGAGCGGTCTTGTACTCGCGGTCGATGATCTTGTCGTACTGCGCGACCGACAGGGCCAGCTCGGCGTCGAAGCGCGCGAACGAGTCCAGCGCGTCACGCACCATGTTGCGCACCTGATCGCCGATATGCCGCACCTCGACGTAACCGCGCGGTGCCTCGCCCTCATCGCAGAGCTTGATGGCACGGCGGGCGATCTTGGTGGCTTCATCACCAATGCGCTCCAGGTCGATCACCGACTTGGAAATGCTGATGATCAGGCGCAGATCGGACGCCGCAGGCTGACGACGAGCCAGAATGCGCAGGCATTCTTCGTCGATGCTGCGCTCCATCTGATTGATCCGGTCGTCGACTTCACGAACACGCTGGGCAAGACCGGAGTCGGCCTCGATCAATGCCGTGACCGAATCGTTGACCTGTTTCTCGACCAGGCCACCCATTTCGAGCAAATGGCTGCGAACGTCTTCGAGTTCAGCGTTGAACTGTTGGGAAATGTGATGCGTATGGCTGTCTTTGTGGATCATGCTGGGTGTCCTTGGAACGTCCGGTTAATTGCGAAAACACAGCGGTGGTTCAGGGCTGACGAAGCACGTCCTAGCCGTAACGACCGGTGATGTAGTCTTCAGTCTGCTTTTTTGCCGGGTTGGTGAACAACGTATCCGTGTCACCGAACTCGACGAGTTTGCCCATGTACATAAACGCGGTGTAATCCGACACCCGAGCCGCCTGCTGCATGTTGTGGGTAACGATCACAATGGTGTATTTGGATTTCAGTTCGTAGATCAGTTCTTCGACTTTAAGGGTCGAAATCGGATCGAGTGCCGAACAGGGTTCGTCGAGCAGCAGGACTTCCGGCTCCACGGCGATCGTTCGGGCAATCACCAGACGCTGTTGCTGACCACCGGACAAACCCAGGGCCGACTCATGCAGCCGGTCCTTGACTTCATCCCACAGCGCCGCAGCCTTCAAAGCCCACGCGACAGCTTCATCGAGTACGCGTTTTTTGTTGATCCCCTGAATGCGCAGCCCATAGACCACGTTTTCATAGATCGTCTTGGGAAACGGGTTCGGCTTCTGGAACACCATGCCGACGCGCCGACGCAATTCAGCGACTTCCTCACCCTTGGTATAGATGTTGTGCCCGTACAGGTTGATGGCGCCTTCGACGCGGCAGCCATCGACCAGATCGTTCATGCGATTGAAACTGCGCAGCAACGTCGACTTGCCGCAGCCGGACGGACCGATGAACGAGGTCACCTTCTGTTTGGGGATATTCAGGGCGATGTCGAACAACGCCTGCTTGTCGCCATAGAACAGACTCAGCCCCGGCACTTCGATGGCCACCGTCTCCTCGGCCAGGTCCAGGACTTGTTTGCGACGTCGCAGGGCCGGTATGTTCATGCCGTGAGTCGGTCTTTCATGCTGCATGGATTGCTCCTGTGCGAACCATTCGTTGCATCGAACTGCCCTGCTTGCCCGCAGGCGTCGTAAGGATCAATTGTCGAGCGCCTTGTACTTTTCCCGCAAATGATTACGAATGCTGACCGCCGACAGGTTGAGCAAGGCGATGACCAGCACCAGCAACAGCGCGGTGGCATAAACCAGCGGTCGTGCCGCCTCGACATTGGGGCTCTGGAACCCTACGTCGTAAATATGGAAACCCAGGTGCATGATTTTCTGATTGAGGTGAAGGTAAGGATAGTTGCCATCCACGGGTAATGACGGGGCCAGTTTGACCACACCCACCAGCATCAACGGCGCCACCTCACCGGCTGCGCGGGCGACCGCCAGAATCAGACCGGTCATCATCGCCGGGCTGGCCATTGGCAGCACAATCTTCCACAGCGTCTCGGCCTTGGTGGCACCCAGTGCCAGCGAGCCCTCGCGCAGGGTCAGCGGAATGCGCGCCAGCCCTTCCTCAGTGGCTACGATCACCACCGGAACCGCCAGCAGCGCCAGCGTCAACGAGGCCCATAACAGGCCAGGCGTGCCGCACGTCGGGGCCGGCAGCGCTTCGGGAAAGAACAGACGATCCACCGAGCCGCCCAGCACGTAAACGAAAAACCCGAGGCCGAACACGCCGTACACAATCGCCGGTACACCGGCCAGGTTATTCACGGCGATGCGGATCAGGCGGGTCACCAGGCCCTGACGCGCGTACTCACGCAGATAAACCGCCGCCAGCACACCGAACGGCGTCACGATCACTGCCATGATCAGCGTCATCATCACCGTGCCGAAGATGGCCGGGAAGATACCGCCCTCGGTATTGGCCTCACGCGGGTCGTCGCTGAGAAACTCCCACAGCTTCTGGAAATAGAAACCCAGCTTGGTGAACGTGCCCATCGCATTGGGCTGATAGGCATGCACCACCTTGCCCAGGCTGATTTCGATTGTTTTGCCGTCGGCATCGCGGGCCGTCAGGCTGTCACGGTCAAAGGCCTGATGCAGCGTTTCAAGACGGCCCTCGATGACCTTGTAGCGCGCGTCCAGCTCGGCACGCTCTGCCGCCATGTCGGCTTGCGCAGCGGCATCCAGCTTGCCGGCCAGCTCCAGCTTGCGGGCCTGCAGACGCAAGCGCTCAATGCCATGATTGATCGCGCCGATGTCTTTCTTTTCCAGGCTGTAGAGCTCGTCAGCGAGCGTTTCGATGCGTTTGATGCGTTCTTGCAGGGTTGGCCAGGCCGCCTCGCCTTCGGCCACGACTCTGCCACCTTCCTTGACGTTGACCAGATAGCCGTAGAAATTACCCCACTCGCGGCGCTCCAGCGTCATCAGCTCTGCGGGGCTGCTTTGCCCGCTCAGCCACTCGCCGACTACCCAGGTGAAATCGCTGGGGTTCAGGTCACGGTTGCCAACCTTGAACAGCTCACGGGTCATGAACTCTGGCCCCTGATCAGGCACCGGCAGACCAGCGCTTTTCAGGCGCGCACGCGGCACCTGCTCCTGCTCGACCAATTCACCGACCAGAACATGCGCCGGCTGATCGGGCACCGCGTACTGCGCGACCACCAGGTCAGCAGGCCAAAAGTGTCCCAGCCCGCGCACGGCGATCACCGCCAGCAGCCCGATGGTCATGATCACCGCGATGGAAACGGCGCCCGCACTCATCCAGACGCCAGGCGCGCCGCTTTTGAACCAGCTTTTGAGTGAGTTCCGTTTCAACAACGTCTACCTTCCTACAGCAACGAATATTGCTTGCGCAGGCGCTGACGAATCAGCTCTGCGAGGGTGTTCATCACAAAGGTGAAGATCAGCAGCACCAACGCGGCCAGAAACAGCACCCGATAATGACTGCCACCGACTTCAGACTCGGGCATTTCCACCGCAACGTTGGCCGCCAGGGTGCGCATGCCTTCAAACAGGTTCATGTCCATGATCGGCGTGTTGCCCGTGGCCATCAGCACAATCATGGTTTCACCCACCGCGCGGCCCATACCGATCATCAACGCCGAAAAAATGCCCGGGCTGGCGGTCAGGATGACGACCCGCGTCAGGGTCTGCCAAGGTGTTGCGCCCAGTGCCAGCGAGCCGAGGGTCAGGCTGCGTGGCACGCTGAACACGGCGTCTTCGGCAATCGAATAAATGTTGGGGATCACCGCAAAGCCCATCGCAATGCCGACCACCAGCGCGTTGCGCTGATCGTAGGTAATGCCCAATTCGTCCCGGATCCACGTGCTCATGTCGCCACCGAAGAACCAGTTCTCCAGGTGCGGGCTCATGCTCAGGGAAAACCAGCCTACCAACAGCACGACAGGAATCAGAATCGCGCCTTCCCAGCCATCGGGCACGCGCAGGCGAATCGAATCAGGCAGACGGGTCCAGAAAAAGCCTGCCAGCAGAATACCGATCGGCGTGAGCAGCAACAGGCTGAAGATGCCGGGCAGGTGCGCTTCCAGGTACGGCGCAAGAAACAGTCCGGCAAAGAAGCCGAGAATCACCGTCGGCATCGCTTCCATCAATTCGATCACCGGCTTGACCTTGCGGCGCATGCCCGGTGCCATGAAATAGGCGGTGTAGATAGCTGCAGCAACGGCCAGCGGCGCGGCCAGCAGCATGGCGTAGAACGCCGCCTTGAGCGTGCCATAGGTCAGCGGTGCGAGGCTCAGCTTGGGCTCGAAGTCGGAATTGGAAGCCGTGGATTGCCAGACGTACTTGGGCTCGTCGTAGTTCTCGTACCAGACCTTGCCCCACAGCGAACTCCAGGACACTTCCGGGTGCGGGTTATCCAGCGTGAGGGGCAACAACTTGCCGCCACTTTCAATCAACACCTGATTGGCGCGCGGCGACAGCGTCAGGATGCCGGGGCCATCTGCAACCTTTTCGACCAGCAATGTGCGGTGCGCGGTGCTGTGAAACACCCCCAGCCGGCCCGACTCATCAAGGGCGATAAAACCTTTGCGACGCTGCTCGGCCCTGATCTGACGGATCGGCGCTTTGCCCATCTTGAAGTCACGAATCCGCATGAAGCGCTGTTCGCCATCAGTGTCACGGGCCATGAACCACTGGGACATGCTGCCTTTGGAGTTGCCGATGATCAGCGAAATACCGCCGACCAACTGAGCGCTGGCGGTGATTTCGGCGTTGCCGTCTTCCAGCAGCTTGTAACGTCCATTGAGGCTGCGATCACGCAGGCTGAACACATCCGCCTGCGCCCGGCCATTGATAACGTACATCCATTGCTGGCGCGGGTCGATGTAGATGGCTTTGACCTCGGCGGACATCTGCGGCAGTTCGATGCGTGTCTGGTCACGCGTCATTTCGCCGGTCATCATGTTTTCTTTCTGTTCGAGCGACATGACGTGCAGCTGGGTTCCAGTAGAGCCCGCCACTTTCAGGCTGTCGCCGTCCGCGCTGACCGTCACATGTTCGACCGCCCGCCCGGCTTCATCCAGCACCAGCGGTGTTTCGCCGTAAGGCCAGGCCACGCTCGGGGTGATGGTTTTCTGGTTGTTCGGGTACGTGGTCAGGTAGGTATGCCTGAAAATCAGCACCTGACCATTGGAAAGGCCCAATGCTATAAGCGGCGCGCCGGGCTGATCCTTGCCGATGGAAGCAACGGACACACCCGCAGGGAGCGGCAAGGCCACCCGATGCAGCTCTGCGCCGCTCTGAACATTGAAAAAGATCACCTCGCCCTTGTCGGAAACACGCATGCCGATCAGGTTCTGCTCTTCGATCGAGATCATCAACGGCTCGCCGGCGCCCTGCATCCACGGCACATCAAGCGCCGGTGCAGAGGTCAGGCTTGCGCCTTTGAACAGCGGCGCAACGACATAGGCCAGATAGAAGAAGATCAGCGTGATGGCGGCCAGCACGGCGAGACCACCAATGGCGACGTACCAGTGAGTGAGCCGATCCTTGAGCGCGCGGACACGACGCTTGCGCTGCATCGCAGGCGTATTGAAGTCGATCCGCTCCGGAGGCGAACTCTGATTCATCGAGGATTTGAACAGCTCATTCATGCGCACACACCGTAGACGCCTTGTATGACAAAAACATTACAGCAAGGTGACGCAGAAAAGCCCGCTGCCCGTGAAGCCGGCGGCGGACTGTCGAACGTGTGTACAGGCCAGTCCATTGCGCCTCGCGGCTACTTGACTGCCAGCCCGCTTGCGCCCTGCAGGCCGAGATCAGTCAGGGTCTTTTCCACTACGCGCGCGGGCAGCGGAATATAACCGTCTTTCATCACCACTTCCTGGCCTTGTCTGGACAGCACCAGTTTGACGAACTCTGCTTCCAGCGGTGCCAGAGGCTGGTTGGGTGCCTTATTCACGTAAACGTAGAGAAAGCGCGACAGCGGATAGGTGCCGTTCAACGTGTTGGCTTCGTTGTCTTCGACAAACTCGCCACCCGCTTTCTTGGCCAGCGGCACGGTCCTGACATTGGACGTTTTATAACCAATGCCCGAGTAACCAATACCGTTCAGCGAGTTGCTGATGGCGCTGACCACCGATGCCGAACCCGGCTGCTCATTGACGTTGGCCTTGAAGTCGCCTTTGCACAGGGCTTCTTCCTTGAAGTAACCGTAAGTGCCTGACACCGAGTTGCGACCAAACAGCTGGATCGGCTTGCCCGCCAGATCGCCCGTCACGCCCACATCACCCCAGGTTTTTGCATCAGCCTTGGCACCGCACAGCCGGGTTACTGAGAAAATCGCGTCCACTTGCTGCAGGGTCAGGCCCTTGATCGGGTTGTCCTTGTGCACGAACACCGCCAGCGCATCGACCGCGACCGGAATCGCAGTAGGTTTGTAACCGTGCTTTTGCTCGAAGGCCGACAGTTCGCCGTCTTTCATCCTGCGGCTCATCGGCCCCAGGTTGGCGGTGCCTTCGGTCAATGCAGGCGGGGCGGTGGAAGAACCCGCCGCCTGAATCTGGATGTTCACGCTCGGGTATTCTTTCTTGTACGCCTCGGCCCACAAGGTCATGAGATTTGCCAGGGTATCGGAACCGACACTGGAGAGATTGCCCGACACACCCGAGGTCTTGGTATAGGCCTTGATGGCTGGGTCGACGGCCGCGAACGTGTGGGTTGCTGCCACTCCAGCGGCAACGAACGTCAGTGCAGTCATCAAACGCTTGAGTGTCATTCCTTGCGCTCCCGGCAGGGTATGTAGGTGTTCACAAGCCTCGTCGGCCCGTCTTGTGAACACTCTATGAATTGATTATGACAATAAGATGAAAAGGCCACCGCCCCTGAGCAGGGGCGACAGCCTTTTAGCGGTAGGGATCAACAAGCAGGTTTTCAGGCGAAGCTGATCAACGCTTCCTGGTCAGCAGGAACACACCGATTGCCATGCCCAGGCCGCAGAGAATCGCGACATACCAGGACGGCCCCATCGGGCTGCTCTTGAGCATGAAGGTCACCACCATCGGCGTCAGACCGCCGAAAATGGCGTACGCCAGGTTGTAGGAAAACGACAGCCCGGAAAAGCGCACCACCGGCGGGAAGGCTTTGACCATGACGTAAGGCACCGCGCCGATGGTGCCGACGAACAGCCCGGTGATTGCATAGAGCGGGAACAGCACCTCCGGGTGGCTGCCGAGGACGTGATAAAACGTCCAGGAACTGACCAGCAGACCGGCACTGCCCAGCAGAAATACCCAGCCTGCACCGAAACGATCCGCCAGCGCACCGGCAGCGATGCAGCCCACACTGAGGAACACGATGGCCAGGCTGTTGGCCTTCAACGCCGTGGCCGCCGGGAAGCCGTAGATAGTCTGCAGGATGGTAGGCGTCATCAGGATCACGACAATGATGCCCGCCGACAGCAACCAGGTCATCAACATCGACAGCGCAACGGCACCGCGATGATCACGCAACACCGCCTTGAGTGGCACTTCTTCTGCCAGAGCCTTACGCAGTTGCAGCTCGGCAAACACCGGGGTCTCGTGTAGCAGGCGACGCAGGTACACCGACATCAGACCGAACACGCCGCCCAGCAGGAAAGGAATCCGCCAGGCGTAGTCCGACACTTCAACCGGTGTATAAATGCTGTTGATCGCCGTGGCAACCAGCGAGCCCAGCAAAATACCGGCAGTCAGGCCAGCCGTCAGTGTGCCGCAGGCATAACCGACGCGACGTGCAGGTACATGCTCGGACACGAACACCCACGCCCCCGGCACTTCGCCGCCAATGGCCGCGCCCTGAATGACCCGCATCACCAGCAGCAGAATGGGTGCCCACATGCCAATCTGCGCATAAGTGGGCAACAGGCCCATGATCAGCGTCGGCACCGCCATCATGAAAATGCTCAGGGTGAACATTTTCTTGCGCCCCAGCAGATCGCCGAAGTGCGCCATGATAATGCAGCCTAGCGGTCTTGCCAGATAACCGGCGGCGAAAATGCCGAAGGTCTGCATCATGCGCAGCCAGTCAGGCATATCGACCGGGAAAAACAGCTTTCCAACCACGGCCGCGAAAAACACGAAGATGATGAAGTCGTAGAACTCCAGGGCACCACCCAGAGCGGACAGCGACAGGGTTTTGTAATCGCTGCGAGTCAACGGCCGCGCAGGCTGCGTGGAACTTGAGGGAACAGATGACATGACAAGGCTTCTCTTTACTTGTTCTTCGAAGGGGGCAAGCGACAGCAACGCTGGCTGCTGCGGGGTGCCGTGCAGAAGCGATAGTCGGGAGCAACGGTGCAGATAGGCACCAAAATTGCGTGTACAGGCAGTCTTGTTACCTGTAGAGGTCCAGCAAGATAGCAAATTGCTTTCAAAAAACACATGTCAAGAACTGCATCAATACAAAATGAAAACCCGACGGTCGTTCTAAGACGCAACGCCCGATATACTCGCAAGCCGTCAACAGCAGTGGGAAGTTGTGCGAAAACGTCTGAATCAGCGGGTTTCGCAGAGTTTCCCTTAGGCCACACCGGTGCTGAACCCCTAACGTTCATGCGCATGGTTTTGAATGGCCCCTGTTAACCGCGGCACACAATAATGAGAGTCATGGGTCAGAGGCACCCTAGGCATGATCGAGCTCGAACAAGAAGATCCAACTCCGCAAGGCGACCTTGCGCTGCAAATTACTGCTCTTCCCCGTGAAACCAACGGCTTCGGCGATATCTTCGGCGGCTGGCTGGTGTCTCAGATGGACCTGGCCGGGACTGCAATGGCCAGCAAAGTGGCCGGCGGTCGCGTGGCGACCGTGGCTATCGATCGCATGGCGTTTCTGGTGCCGGTCGCAGTCGGCGAGCAGCTTTCCTTTTATACGCGCACCCTGGAAGTGGGGCGCACCTCGATCAAGATGATGGTCGAAGTGTGGAGCGATGACCCGGTTACCAGCGAGTGGCGTAAGGTAACAGAGGCTGCGTTCGTGTTCGTGGCCATAGATTCCAGCGGCCGGACACGCTCGGTTCCTGCACGACGGTAAATTGTTGCTCGGCCCAGGTTTGGCTGCACGGTAAACTCATTCTTCGTGAAGCGGTCTATTTTCGTCACGGTCATTGAGTGAGAACCTTGCATGCCAACATCCCCGGTTGAACCCCTCGTCGAATCCGTCCAGTACGATGAACTGAACTGTTGGCGCATTCGCCACGGCGAAGCAGAGCTGCTGGTCGCCCAGCAAGGCGCACACATCCTCAGCTATCAGGTGGCCGGACAACCGCCACTGGTGTGGCTGAACGAAGAAGCGGCGTTCAAGAAAGGCAAAGCGATCCGTGCGGGCATGCCCATCTGCTGGCCGTGGTTCGGCAATCTGGAGCGCAACCCTCAGAGCGTGCAGGCCATGCGCGACAGCAGCGAACCCGCCAAGGCCCACGGAGAAGTCCGCGCACTGGACTGGCAACTGCTCGGTATTGGCGCAGATGGCGATGCACTGCTGGTAGAGTTTGTCCTCCCCGAAGCTGAAGGCCACTTGCCAGGCTGGCCGCACAACGTCGCCCTGAAACTGAGCATTCGCCTGGACCACGCTCTGAACGTCAGTCTGGTCAGCTATAACTGCGGCGCAGAACCGGTCACCTTCAGTCAGGCGTTGCACACCTATTTCGCCGTCAGCGATGTTCGTCAGGTCAGCATCGAAGGACTCGACGGCCTGCGCTACATCGAAACCCTGGCAAACTGGGAAGAACGCGAACAGACCGGCGACCTGACGTTCACCGGCGAAACCGACCGCATCTACCAGGACACACCAGGCGTGCTCAGCATCATTGACCCTGAGTGGCAGCGACGCATCCACATCCGCAGCACCGGCTCGAAATCAGCCATCCTGTGGAACCCGTGGATCGAGAAAACCGGCACATTCACCGACATGGCAGCCGACGGCTGGCAGCGCATGGTCTGCGTCGAAACCGCCAACGTGCTGGACGACGTGGTCACGCTGGCGCCTGACCAGATGCATGTGCTGGGGGTGAGTATCTGGGGTGAGAGTCTCTGATCGAAACCTGATCAGAGATCAGCCATCAAAGGTCCGACTCCACCACCACGCGGACCTTTGATGCATCCATTGCGTAAGCGGCATCGGCCAGATCGTTACTGACTTTCTCGATCTTGAGTGTGCCCTCTACCCACAGCGGTGTGTAGATGTCGTCCAGCTTCAGACCCTTGGGGTAGCGCACCAGCACCAACTGGTTGGGCGGCGGAGGCGGCACGTGGATGCAGGCGCCGGGGTAAGGCACGATAAAGAACAGCGTGCTATGACCTTTGGCGTCGGTTTCGAGGGGTACAGGATAGCCACCCAAGCGAATGGTCTTGCCGTTCATGGCCGGGACGGTCTTGGTGGAATACATCACTGCCGGCAAACCCTTGCTCTGCTTCAAGCCACCTTTGCTGTCGAACGTGCCCATGGCTTCCGGAGAGTTGTGGTCAATCTCGGGCATGGCGTCGAGGGCTTTTTGATCGGACTTGGGCATCAGCTCAAGCCAGTCGGTTTCCGGCAACTGGGCGTGTGCAAGCCCGGAAAGCAGTAAAAGGGTCATCAACAGAAAGCGACGCATGATAAAGCTCGGCAAAAGGGAGAAGAGTTGCCGCGCATTCTAGCCCTCTGCGCCGTACAGAACAGAGGGCTGAACATGAAACGTTATTTCTTTTTGATCATGCCGTAGATAACCAGCAGGATGATTGCACCGACCAGTGCACCGAGGAAACCTGCACCCTCGCCTGCGTGATAGATACCCAACGCCTGGCCACCATAGGTTGCCGCGAGCGAACCGGCGATACCCAGCACAATGGTCATGATCCAGCCCATGCTGTCATCGCCCGGCTTCAGAAAGCGAGCCAACAGACCAACGATCAGGCCGATAAAGATGGTTCCAATGATACCCATGCCATTTCCCTCTGTATTAAGTGAACATGCCTGGGCAATAGCAGCCCCGACTTACTGCTATCTGAGAACAGTAGCAGGGAATGGTTCCGGCAAAATGGCGAGTTTGAGTCGAGGTGGAGAATTCTTCATGAATGGCAGGGCATCTGCATCCTCTCGCGACCCAGAGCGCCACGAACTGCCAAAACCCACGGTCGCCCCCACAAGGTCAACTATCGTGCGACGCTCTGCGTCGCATGCCGTTCTGGACGCTCCGCGTCCTCTTGCGACGCAGAGCATTGGCACAAGCGTTACGGCTTGATCAGCGCTTCGACCAACTTCACCTGGCGATCCAGCGTGGCGTGGTCGGCGCTGCGAACGGTGGCGTGGCCCACTTTGCGGCCAGCCTTGAACGCTTTACCGTAGTGGTGCAGGTGACAGTCCTCGACAGCCATGACCTTGTCCACAGATGGCACTTCGCCGATAAAGTTGAGCATGGCGCTCTCGCCAACCTTGGCCGTCGAGCCCAGTGGCAGACCGGCAACCGCCCGCAGGTGGTTTTCGAACTGGCTGCACTCGGCGCCTTCGGTGGTCCAGTGGCCGGAGTTGTGCACACGCGGTGCAATCTCGTTGGCTTTCAGGCCACCGTCGACCTCGAAGAACTCGAATGCAAGCACGCCGACGTAATCGAGCTGCTTCAACACACGCCCGGCATAGTCTTCTGCCAGTGCCTGCAAGGGGTGATCGGTGCTGGCAATGGACAGGCGCAGAATGCCGCTGTCATGAGTGTTGTGCACCAGCGGGTAAAAACGGGTTTCACCGTCACGCGCACGCACGGCAATCAAGGATACTTCCCCAGTGAACGGCACGAAGCCTTCCAGCAGGCAAGGCACGCTGCCCAGTTCGGCGAACGTACCGACCACATCGGCTGCCGAACGCAGAACCTTCTGGCCCTTGCCGTCATAACCCAGGGTGCGGGTTTTCAGAACAGCGGGCAGACCAATGCTGGCCACGGCGGCATCCAGGTCGGCTTGCGACTGGATATCGGCGAACGCCGGGGTCGGAATGCCCAGATCCTTGAACATGCTTTTTTCAAACCAGCGGTCACGCGCAATGCGCAGCGCTTCGGCACTCGGGTAGACCGGCACGAACTGCGACAGGAACGCGACGGTTTCAGCCGGAACGCTTTCAAATTCGAACGTCACCAGATCGACTTCGTCAGCCAACTGACGCAGATGATCCAGATCGCCATAATCGGCACGCAAATGCTCACCCAACGCAGCTGCGCAAGCATCCGGCGCGGGATCGAGAAAGGCGAAGTTCATGCCCAGCGGCGTCCCTGCCAATGCCAACATGCGACCGAGCTGGCCGCCACCGATTACACCGATCTTCATGGAAAAACCTCAGGCGTGGCGTGGGTCTGGATTGTCCAGGACGCTGTCTGTCTGCTCAGTGCGAAATTTCTTCAGCGCTGCGTGAAATTGCGGGTGCTTGGCGCCGAGAATGCTTGCCGACAGCAGCGCTGCGTTGATCGCACCGGCCTTGCCGATGGCCAGCGTCGCGACCGGAATGCCAGCGGGCATCTGCACGATCGACAGCAGGGAGTCGACACCCGAGAGCATGGAGGACTGCACCGGAACGCCCAATACAGGCAGGTGAGTCTTGGCAGCGCACATACCCGGCAAGTGAGCGGCACCACCGGCACCGGCGATGATCACTTCAATGCCACGGCCTTCGGCTTCGTCGGCGTACTGGAACAGCAGGTCCGGCGTGCGGTGAGCTGACACCACTTTGACTTCAAAAGGAATGCCGAGCTTTTCCAGCATGTCGGCGGTGTGGCTAAGGGTGGACCAATCGGACTTGGAGCCCATGATCACGCCAACCAGTGCGCTCATCGTCGTGCCTCTCATCGGGCGCCCGCAGGCGCGTCTTAAAACAACAAGCCACGCAGGGAACCGGCGTGGCTTGCTGTACGAATAATGACCGACTTAGCCGGCCAAAGGCCGCGCAGTATAGCGCAAAGTTGCCTGTTTAAAGCACCTGCGATCACCTTCTGTCAGCGGCCGGATTCCTGACACTCAACCCATACGCCCTACACCACAAAGGCACTGAAACTACTGCTTGCAGCGCAAAGTGCGCCTGTTATCGCTGATCGGTATCTGCTTGACTGGTGCCGCGACAGTAAAGTCGCCACCTGAATCTGACTATCAAGGATGAGAACGTCACTATGAAAAACGTAAACGTGAAAACCACATTGAAAACATGGCTGTCTCTGGCCGTCTTTTTTTACCTGCCATTTGCAACTGCAAGCGGACCCAATCTGGGGCTGTTCCTGGTTATGCATGATCAGCTCACACAGCAGGAACGCGCCGATCTGAACGAGAGTTACTTGAGCCCGCTGATCGAACAGTTGACTGAGATCACCGGGCGTAGAGTCACCGTGACCTCCATCGCCAACGAACCCGGGATCACTGACTTCGACTATCGCGGGCTGGAAAAGGCCGACCTGATGACCAACCTGTCTTTCATCAGTGAGAAATATGCAGACGCGAAAAACCTGCCGCTCCCGTCAGAGCGGCATAAGTACGTGTTCCTGACATCCAATAAAATCAGCCCGTTGACACATGGGGTTTCGGCAACAAACTACAACGTCGCCATTGCGTCGCTGAAGAACTACAACACCTTGGCACACGAAGTCGGCCACCTGCTTGGCGCCACGCACGAAGCCGCAACCGGTTTCCCGTGCCAGACGACGATGTGGGGAGACTTCACGACCTCGATCATTCCCTGCTACTACTTCAGCGAAGCCAACAAGGCGCTGATTCGTAGTTACGTCGACGGCACACCTGCCGTTAACTGAGAACTCGCCTCGCTGCGCGCCGGCTCGGCGCGCACACCCCGTTGCAATGGGCCGCCGTTCAGTTTTTTACGGCCACGGCTACCGGCATCTGCGACCTCATGAAATGCGTGGATTTGTCCTGCACCATTTTACAGCTGAGGACTACATCGACCGCTGACAATGCTGATTCACCCGACGCCGCGATTGCTATTAATTAGGGACATGACCTGCCTTGGGTCATGAATGCTAATTAACTACTCACGGACGAGTAAAAACATGTTCAAGACAATCGCAAGAACTCTGCTGTTAATCGCTACCTTCACGCTATGCCAGGCCGCACTGGCGGATGACACCTCGAAGCGCCCGCTATTTTTCTTTCTGCTCATTCATGACGACGTAAAGGAAACCAGCGACAAGCGTCTCGTCGAGGACTACTTTGCCTGGCTCATCAAGGACCTGGAAAGCTTCACGGGTCGCCGCGTCCATTTACAGTTCATTCGCAACGTTCCTGACGTGACGGACTTTCAATACAAGAACGAAAACACGGACCAGACCTATGGCGCATGGAGGAGCGAAATCAATCAGTATTTGAAGGAGCAAAACCTGCCGATCAATGGCACCAGCAAATACCTGTTGGTGACCCAAAGCAGGATGAATTCAACCACGGCTGGTTTCGCCACCCTCGGTGGGAATACCGGCATAGCCTCGCTGGAAACGTTTACCGCACCTGCACATGAGCTTGGCCATATGCTCGGCGGTACTCACGAACTCGCAGAGGTCATTTACAAAGGGGGCTGGTGGTGTGAAACCAATCTGGTAGCGACCCGCCAATCCGTACGTGCCAACTGCTACTTCTACAGCGACCAAAACAAGCAAAAAATCGTCGCAAACCTGAGTGAGTACCCCTGAATAAAGCGCGGGCCGCTTGCCAGGAGCGGCCCGCCTTACAATGACTCTGGTGGCGCAGCGCTTTCAAGCTTGCGCCACAGCAGACGCACATTGGCCTTGCGCACCAATGCGCAACGGTACAGACGAATCTCCAGCGGAACGTGCCATTGCGGCCCGCCACACACCACCAATTCACCGCGCGCCAGTTCGGCGCGCACACTCAACTGCGGCACCCAGGCGATGCCCAACCCTTCAAGCGCCATGCTTTTCAGGCTGTCGGCCATCGCTGTCTCGTAAACCGTGGTGAAGCGCAAATTGCGCTGACGCAGCAGCAAATTCACTGAACGCCCGAGAAACGCCCCCGTGCTGTAGGCAAGCAAAGGCACACTGGCCTCGCCTTCCATATCGAACAATGGCCGGCCCTCGGCATCGGCGGCGCAAACCGGCAGCATCTCGGTATGCCCCAAGTGCAGCGAGGGGAAGATTTCAGCATCCATCTGCAACGCAGCATCAGGATCATAGAACGCCAGCATCAAATCGCAGCCGCCTTCACGCAATGCGTGCACCGCGTCACCGACGTTGGTGGCTACCAGACGAGTCGCAATGTTCAACCCTTCGTTACGAAGTTGAGCAATCCAGCGTGGAAAGAAGCCGAGCGCCAGCGAATGCGCAGCGGCAACCTGCATGACCTCGCCCTGCCCGCCTTCCAGATGATGCAGATGCCGCACCACCTCGCCCAGTTGTTCGACCACAGTGCGCGCCGTCACCAGAAACAACTGCCCGGCGGCGGTCAATTCTACAGGCGTGCGTGAACGGTTGACCAAGACCAGCCCCAGCGCGGCCTCAAGGCTGCGGATGCGTCGGCTGAACGCCGGCTGGGTGACGAAACGACGCTCGGCAGCCTGGGAAAAGCTGCGCGTGGCCGCCAGGGCACTGAAATCCTCCAGCCATTTGCTTTCCAGATTCATCAGGTCCTCCCGGACAATGAATGAAGGCCCTCGACAGGCATCCTTTTAACGACGCCTGTGGGACGAACGACAACTCGGCGCAGATACATGAACAATCGCTATTGATCAGCAGACACGGCACGGGCCGGGTGCGACATTTTGCCCTCTTTACGCACCGGATGTAATCCAGGTCACACCTGCATTATGCCGTTATTGCATAGCCCAGCGTTTAACAGCATTGGTCAATCAAGAACGGCAAGCCCACTATTCGTGGCGTTCCGGCATTGTCCGTGCCTTTTTGAGACTTTTTTTATCATGTCCTCGCCTGCATCATCGCGCATCGAAAAAGACCTGCTAGGTGTTCTCGAAGTACCTGCCAACGCTTATTACGGCATCCAGACCCTGCGAGCGGTGAACAACTTTCACCTTTCGGGCGTACCGCTTTCGCACTATCCGAAACTGGTAGTAGCGCTGGCCATGGTCAAGCAGGCGGCAGCCGATGCAAACCATCAGCTTGGGCACCTCAACGATACCAAGCATTCAGCGATCAGCGAGGCGTGCGCCCGGCTGATCCGCGGCGACTTCCATGACCAGTTCGTGGTCGACATGATTCAGGGCGGCGCTGGCACTTCGACCAACATGAATGCCAACGAAGTCATCGCCAACATCGCGCTGGAAACCATGGGTTTCGAGAAGGGCGAATACAAACACCTGCACCCCAACAACGACGTGAACATGGCGCAGTCCACCAACGACGCCTACCCGACCGCGATCCGCCTGGGTCTGCTGCTGGGTCATGACGCCCTTCTCGCCAGCCTTGCCAGCCTGATCCAGGCGTTCGCCGCCAAAGGCGAAGAATTCAACCATGTGCTGAAGATGGGTCGTACCCAGTTGCAGGACGCCGTTCCAATGACTCTGGGCCAGGAATTCCGCGCCTTTGCCACCACGCTGACCGAAGACCTCAACCGTCTGCGCAGCCTGGCACCCGAACTGTTGACCGAAGTCAACCTGGGCGGCACGGCCATCGGTACCGGCATCAACGCCGACCCCGGCTACCAGAAGCTTGCTGTCGACCGTTTGGCGCTGATCAGCGGTCAGCCGCTGGTGCCGGCAGCCGACCTGATCGAAGCGACCTCCGACATGGGCGCGTTCGTACTGTTCTCGGGCATGCTCAAACGCACCGCGGTCAAGCTGTCGAAGATCTGCAACGACCTGCGCCTGTTGTCCAGCGGCCCGCGCACCGGCATCAACGAAATCAACCTGCCGGCGCGCCAGCCAGGCAGCTCTATCATGCCCGGCAAGGTCAACCCGGTAATCCCGGAAGCGGTCAATCAGGTGGCCTTCGAGATCATCGGCAACGACCTGTCGCTGACCATGGCAGCCGAAGGTGGCCAGTTGCAGCTCAACGTCATGGAGCCGCTGATCGCCTACAAGATCTTCGACTCGATCCGCTTGCTGCAGCGCGCCATGGACATGCTGCGCGAACACTGCATCGTCGGCATCACCGCCAACGAACAGCGCTGCCGCGAACTGGTCGAGCACTCGATCGGTCTGGTCACCGCACTGAACCCGTACATCGGGTATGAAAACTCCACCCGTATCGCCCGTATCGCGCTGGAAACCGGCCGTGGCGTACTGGAACTGGTCCGCGAAGAAGGTCTGCTCGACGACGCCATGCTCGACGACATTCTGCGACCGGAAAACATGATCGCTCCACGTCTGGCCCCCTTGAAGGCCTGACAGGGAATGACCTGCGCAACACGCTCACCAGATTGAGGGCCTAGACACCCCTCAATTTTTTGAGGGTCTGGGAGTGATTCTCCAGACCCTTTTTTTTGCCTGCTGCAAAGGGCTCAGATGCTTGACCCAGAGCCTGCGGCGACCTGCTTCCAAGGAGCGATCCGCAGGAGCATTCATTCATCGTCGCGAATGAAGAATCAGCCTCACAAGAAAGCGACTACAGACGTAAAAACTTTGCACCGGTATAGTGCGCCCCCTCAAAAGTAGCGAGGAATAACAAAAATGTTGGAAATGATTAACGACTTTCTCTCCGGTAAGGTACTGATCGTACTTATCGTTGGCCTGGGTAGTTACTTCACGATCCGCTCGCGTTTCGTCCAGTTTCGACACTTTTTCCACATGTTCTCGGTTTTCCGCGACAGTCTGCGCAGCAGCGCCGGCCAGCTGAGTTCGTTTCAGGCCCTGATGCTCAGCCTTGCTGGCCGCGTCGGTGCAGGCAACATTGCAGGCGTCGGCATTGCCGTGACGCTGGGTGGTCCGGGTGCCGTGTTCTGGATGTGGGTCACCGCACTGGTCGGCATGTCCAGCAGCTTCATCGAGTGTTCGCTCGCGCAGCTCTACAAGCGCAAGGACTCCGAAGGCCAGTTCCGCGGCGGTCCGGCGTATTACATCCAGCACGGTCTGGGCAAACGCTGGCTGGGTATGGTCATGGCCGTACTGCTGCTGGTGACCTTCGGCTTTGCCTTCAACGGCCTGCAATCCCACGCCGTGACCGACTCGCTGAAAAGCGCGTTCAACGTCGACACCAAAACCACCGGCATCTGCCTGGTTGTGTTGCTGGGTCTGGCGTTCGTCGGCGGCATCAAGCGCATCGCGGCAATTTCCGACCTGCTGGTCCCGGTCAAGACCCTGATCTACATCGCGGTCACCATCTACGTCATCGTTCTGCAGATCGACCACGTGCCCGGCATGCTGATGACCATCGTCAGAAGCGCCTTCGGCCTTGACCCGGTATTCGGTGGCCTGATCGGCAGCGCGATCGTGATGGGCGTCAAGCGTGGTGTGTTTGCCAACGAAGCCGGTCTGGGCAGTGCGCCCAACGTGGCGGCTGTAGCGCATGTAGAACACCCGGTGGCACAGGGCGTGGTTCAGGCGTTCAGCGTGTTCCTCGACACCTTCGTCATCTGCACCTGCACCGCCTTGCTGATCCTGCTGTCGGGTATCTACGACATCGGTTACGACGGCAACGGTATCGTGCTGGCGCAAAACTCGCTGGCCGCCGTGGTCGGCGACTGGGGCCGGATCTTCATCAGCGTGGCGCTGGCGTTGTTCGTCTTCACCTCGATTCTCTACAACTACTACCTGGGCGAAAACAGCCTGCGTTTCCTGTTCGGCGAGAAGATCCAGACCATCATCATTTACCGTATCGCGGTGCTGGTGCTGATCATGTGGGGCGCTGTCGTCGACCTGAAAGATGTACTGGCCTTCGCCGACATCACCATGACCATGCTGGCGTTCGTCAACCTGATCGCACTGGCGATGCTGTTCAAAGTCGTCAAGCGTATCCTCAACGACTACGATGCGCAGCGTCGGGCAGGCATCAAGACGCCAGTGTTCGACTCCAGCCAGTTCCCTGATCTGGACCTGGACCGTAGCGCCTGGCCGGCCAACCCGAGCCGTCAGTCGACACACGATGCCGAACTGGCGGGCAAGCCTGCGCCTGAAGCCCGATAAACCACGCGACATTACGCCGGAGAAGACCCATGAGTCATGATGCACATCAACCCGCTCAGCGAGTCATGGTTCTTTACACCGGCGGCACCATCGGCATGCAGGCCAGCGCCAACGGCCTGGCTCCTGCCTCGGGGTTTGAAGCGCGGATGGCCGGGCAACTGGCCGACCACCCCGAACTGCGGGTGCCGCAGTGGCGCTTTCGCGAGATGTCGCCGCTGATCGACAGCGCCAACATGACCCCCGCCTACTGGCTGCGCCTGCGTGAGGCGGTGATCGAGGCGGTGGATGTCGAGGGCTGCGACGCGGTGCTGGTGCTGCACGGCACCGACACCCTGGCGTACAGCGCCGCCGCCATGTGCTTCCAGCTGTTGGGTTTCAGCGCGCCAGTGGTGTTCACCGGTTCCATGCTGCCTGCCGGTGTGCAGGACAGCGATGCCTGGGAAAACGTCAACGGTGCCCTGCTTGCGCTGGGTTCCGGCCTGGTGTCGGGCGTTCAGCTGTATTTCCACGGGCAACTGATGACGCCTGTGCGCTGCGCAAAAATTCGCAGCTTCGGTCGTCAACCGTTCGCGCCACTGCAACGCTCGCGCGGCGGTCATGCGGTGGTTTCGCTGCCTGATGCACTGGATTACCGGCGAACCAAGGCGCAAGCCAGGGTCGCTGTATTGCCATTGTTTCCAGGCGTCGGCGCAGCCCAGCTGGACGGGTTGGTCAACAGCCGTATCCAGGGTCTGGTACTCGAATGCTTCGGCAGCGGCACCGGGCCCAGTGATGATCCGCAGTTTCTGGCCAGCCTGGAGAACGCTCGCGCGCAGGGTGTCTGCGTGGTCGCGATCACTCAGTGCCATGAAGGTGGTGTCGAACTGGATGTGTACGAGGCGGGAAGCCGTCTGCGCGGTGCAGGTGTGCTTTCCGGTGGTGGCATGACCCGTGAAGCGGCGCTTGGCAAGTTGCATGCGCTGCTCGGTGCCGGCCTGACCACCGAAGAAGTTCGGCGTCTTGTCGAGCTGGACCTGTGTGGCGAGTTGCGTTAAGCCGCGGTAGCTTTCTTCTGCTGTATCCGAGGCGCTCCGCACATGCGGAGCACCTCACCCCTCTTACGACGCTTTGCTTTCTTCCTGCGCGCCCCTGAGCATCGAATCCAGATTGCGCTCGATGTTTTCGCACAACGCATTCATCTGAATCACGTGCTCACTGGCACGGAACGGGCTCTGCAGGTCGGTGCCGATCTTCTCGATGGCCAGCAGCATGAAGCCCACCACGGTGGAGGCCAGCGGCGTGAACCAGCCCAGGGTTTCCACCAGACCAATCGGGACGATCAGGCAGAACAGCGTGATGAACAGCCTCGGGAAGGCCACATACGGATAAGGCAAAGGCGTGTTGGCGATCCGCTCCATGCCGCCTTGGCAGTTGGAGAGATCGACCATGGTCGACTCCAGACGCGCCAGACGAATACTGTCCAGACGCCCTGCCTGATACTCCTTGGCCAGCAGTGCAGCCGAGGTGTTGAGCAGGTCGTTGGGGAAGTTGTTGGTATCGCGACGGCGTTCAAATTCCTCGCGGGGGATCAGCATCTGAATCTCGTCGCCCGGTTCAACGCCCTTCAAGTGCGCGGACAGGCACTTCACGTAGGCCACATGGCGACGCAACAAGATGGCCTTGACCGGGTTGATGCCGTTGTCGTCTTCGACCAGCGTCAGAACCTGACGGGCGAAGCTGCGTGAGCTGTTGACCATCGCGCCCCACAGCGTGCGCGCCTCCCACCAGCGATTGTAAGCGCTGGAATTGCGAAAGCTGGTCAGCACCACCAGCGCCGAACCGAGCAAGGTCAGCGGCAACGATGGCAGGTTGATCTTGCGATCGAGAAACAGCATGAAATCGACGGTGACGATCACGTCCCAGATCAGCAGCCAGAACAGCGACCAACCGACGTAACCAATGGTTTTGCCGAGAAAACGGACTTTTGACATGATCGTTTGCTGCAAAGGACTACCCCACGATAAATAAGCGAGCGCGCATTCGGACCGCTACTGCATGGCCTTTGAATGCCAATCCAGCAGATGGTTCGCAAACGGCCCGCTTTATCTCGGGGCTTTATCTCAGGGCCTTGGGGTTTCTTAACAGCCAGTCAGAGCCACTTGCGGGCGTTCGCCGGTGAAGAATATCGGCCGCAACCGGACGCCGATGACGTTACCGGCATAGGCCGCGACCAGCCACAGCCAGCCGTGCAGGCTGCCCGAAGCAATCCCGCTGAAATACGCGCCGATATTGCAGCCATATGCCAGACGCGAGCCATAGCCCAGCAGCAACCCGCCGATGACCGACGCCACCAGCGAACGCACGGGAATGTCCAGGCTCGGCGCAAAACGACCGGCCAGACCTGCAGCCAGCAAGGCACCGAGCATGATGCCGATGTCCATCACGCTGGTGATGTCTTCCCACACCGGTGCCGCCAGCGCCTTGGCATTCGCAGCGCTCTGCCAGAACACCCAGTTGCCGACGTCCACGCCTAGACCACTGGCAGCCTTGGCGCCCCACAACGCGAACGCCGAGGTGATCCCCCAGGGGCGACCGGCCAACGCCAGTGTCGCGTAATTCAGAAGCGCCAGTGCCACAGCGCCCCAGACCAGAACCCACGGCCCACGCAACACGCGAGACAGACCGCGATGCTCAGTGGTCACAGGCGCTTCAAGCCGGCCATGACGACGCTTTTCGAGCTTCACGGTCACGAATGCGATCAAGGCAAACAGCGCAAGGTTCACGATCAGCGCAGGCAGCACGCCGAAGGTCTTGACCACCGAAACAGCCGGGAACGCAGGCAGTGCAAACCACCAGTCCACATGATGGGTAGCGATCAACGAACCGAGGATAAAAAACAGCAGCGTCACCAGCATGCGCGCGTTGCCGCCACCCGCGGTGAACAGCGTGCCGGACGCACAACCGCCGCCCAGTTGCATGCCGATGCCGAAAATAAACGCACCCACCACGACTGAAACGCCCACCGGTGCAACCAGCCCGGTAACAGGCTGGCCAAACAGCGTGCCCGCACCCAATGCCGGAAAAAACAACACCACGGCTACTGCCAGCATGACCATTTGTGCGCGCAGGCCCGCGCCACGCCGCTCACGGATGAACACCCGCCACGCCGAGGTGAAGCCGAATGCCGCGTGATACAGCGTCACGCCCAGCGCGGCACCGACGATCCACAGCATCACCTGGCGAGTGCCGACACTGAGCAGCAGAAACTGGGCGCCCATCAGCAGCAGGAACAGCGCAGCCAGCGGCGCGCCGAACTTGCGGCCGGGTGTTGCAGAAAGAGAGTTGTTCATGGGTATCTCAACGACAAGTTGCAGAAAGTGCAGAGTATACGGGGTACTGCCGACCTACTCCGACCAGACCATGCGTAGCCTGTTCAACGCATCCGCGATGGCGGGCTCAGGCACAGCGGCGAACCCAAGCACCAGACCGGCACGGTTATCCACAGGCTCGTCGGAATCGGACAGCCAGTATCCACTCAATGGGCTCATCTCGACGCCAACGCTTCTGGCTTTGGCAATCAACGCTTGCTCGCGCGCAACGCTGTCGACCTTGACCATTACGTGCAGGCCCGCCACGACTTTGGGCATTGCCGCGCAGCCGGGAACGTTGTCAGGCCAGCCGGCCAGCAGCGCATCACGACGACTCAGGGCCGCACGACGCATGCGGCGGATGTGTCGCTGAAAATGCCCTTGGGCAATGAATTGCGCCATGACCGCCTGCACGCCGATCTCGGTATGGCGCATGTCCACCGCCTTGCGCTGGCTGAACGGACGCACCAGATGCTCGGGCAGCACCAGATAGCCCAGGCGCAGCGCCGGGAAAACAATCTTGCCGAACGTCCCGACGTAAAGCACTCGCCCGTTCTGATCGAGCGCAGCCAAGGGTGCCAAGGGCGACCCGCTGTAGCGGTACTCGCCGTCGTAATCGTCCTCGACGATCCAGCTCTGGTTTTTCTCGGCCCAGGCCAGCAACTCCAGACGCCGGGCCAGGCTCATGACCACGCCTGTAGGGTATTGATGCGAAGGCGTAACGTACGCCAGCCGACAGTCCGTCTGCTCAAGGTCGGCGCAACGCATACCCTCGCTGTCCACCGCTACACCCTGCAACCGCGCACCAGCCAGTGCGAACGCGTGACCTGCCGCGCGATAGCCCGGATTTTCCACTGCAACGCCCTCGCCTGGCGTCACCAGCAGCTGTGCACAAAGGCTGATTGCGTGCTGCGCGCCACTGGTGATCACAATTTGCTCAGCAGTACAGCCCAGCCCTCGCGAGGAGCGAAGATACGCCGCAACCAGCTCTCGCAGCCGCCACTCTCCCGCCGCAGCGCCATAGCCCAGTTGATCGAGATTTGGCTTGCGCCAAAAAGACGCATACAGCTTGCCCCACAAGGCGAACGGGAAAAGGTCAAACGCGGGAACCCCGACCCTAAAGGCCTTGGGCCGGTCATCCGGGGGCTCATTGAGGTGGTGCTTTTCAACCCGTTGCAGCGCGGGGTTGTGGATAACTTGATTCAGCAGATTCTGCGTGTTTTCAACCGCAAATGTGGACAAACCTGTGCATAACCCTGTGTGCAAACCTGTGGGTAAGTTGGTGGATAGTTTTCCGGGAGCATTGCGCTGAAGCGCAGCGTGACGTCCGGCCAGTTGCGCGACGTATGTGCCATCGCCAACGCGCCCTTCAATGAAACCTTCGGCGTATAGCTGATCGAAGGCGCGCATCACGCTGTTGCGAGAAATCGCCAGCGATTTTGCCAGATCCCGGCTGGCAGGCAGGCGCATGCCGCTGCTCAGGCGTCCGTCGAGGATTTGCCGACGCAGAATTTCATACAGCTGCTTGCTAAGACCTTGGCGTGGGTCCAGTTCGATACCGATAAGCGTGGGTGGAAACGCAACGCGGTCTGCCGGCATTAGATTGGCTCTGTGAAATCTATTGAAAATGGATCTTACAACAGACCAATAGCTTGCCTAGGATTCCCTCATCAGCCGAGGAAAATCGTTATGTACATACCCAATGCCTTCAGGGAAAGCGATACACACAACCTTCAGGAGCACATGGACAAGACTCGCCTGGCCATTCTGGTCACCCAAGGTGACGACGGCTTGCACGCGACCCACCTGCCGCTGCTTTTGCGTAGCGATGAAGGCCCGTATGGCACGCTCTACGGGCACATGGCCAAGGCCAACCCGCAATGGCAGCAACTGAATGCCGACGCCGAGGCAATGGTGATTTTCCCGGGTGAAGATGCCTACGTGAGCCCGTCGTTCTACCCGAGTAAAGCGGAACACGGCAAGGTCGTGCCGACCTGGAATTATCTGGCCGTGCACGCCTATGGTCAGGCTGAGTGCTTCACCGATCCCGACCGGCTGCATCAACTGCTCAATGACCTCACCGATCGGCACGAGTCCAGTCGCGCCCAACCGTGGTCGATCAACGATGCGCCCGCGGACTACATTGCAAAGATGCTCGGCGCCATTGTCGGGTTTTCCATTCCCGTGCAGCGCCTGCAAGGTAAACGCAAACTCAGCCAGAACCGCAGCGCTGAGGATATGGCCGGTGTACGCGACGGTCTTGGCGCAAGCCATCTTGCAAATGACCAACAAATCGCTCGCTTGATGAGCGGATGGAGACCTTCATGACCGACGTCCGGATTCGCCCCGTCGCTGCCGACGATCATCAGGCCTGGCTGCCGTTATGGCAGGCCTATCTGAGTTTTTACAAGACCGAGCTGCCCGAAGGCGTGAGCGAGATCACCTGGCAACGCTTTCTCGACCCCAGCGAGCCGACTCATTCGGCACTGGCCTGGCTGGATGGCAAGGCGGTGGGCATGGTGAACTTCATCTATCATCGCTCCAACTGGAGCATCAACAACGCCTGTTACCTGCAAGACCTGATCGTCACCCCCGAGCAGCGCGGGACGGGCGTAGGCCGGCAGTTGATCGAGTTTGTCTACGCCACGGCCAGGGCCGATGGCTGCGACAAGGTGCACTGGCTGACCCATGAAACCAACGCCACGGCCATCCGGTTGTATGGGCGGATTGCTGATCGCGGCGGGTACATCCAATTTCGTAAAGCACTCTGAAACAGGAAGTGATTCATGTCGGACATCATGCTGGACTGGCAAGCCGCAGAGCTGCCCACTGATAAAACGCTCGCCGGCCGGTTTATTCGCCTGGAGAAGCTCGATACTTCACGTCACGGCGATGACTTGTGGGCCGTGCTTCAAGGCCCGGATGCCGACCTCAAGTTGTGGGATTATCTGCCTTACGGTCCTTTCATCGAACGCGTTGACTTCGACACATGGCTGACCGGGCATCAGGCGGCCTCCGACCCTTGGTTCTACACCGTGATCGATCAACAGACCGGCAAAGCCGAAGGCGTTATCAGCCTGATGTCGATCTTCGCCGTACATGGCCGAATCGAAATAGGCCACGTCACGTTCAGCGCCGCCATGCAACGCACCCCCAAAGGCACCGAAGCCGTTTACCTGCTGGCCAGGGAAGCCTTTGCGCTGGGCAATCGACGTGTGGAATGGAAATGCAACGCCAACAACGCTCGTTCCAAACGCGCTGCCGAGCGATTCGGTTTCAGCTACGAAGGTACCTTTCGCCAACACATGGTGGTGAAAGGCCTGAGCCGAGACACCGCGTGGTACTCGATGCTCGACAGCGAATGGCCTGAACGGCAAAAGGCATTCGAGCACTGGCTGGCTGTGGATAACTTCGCAGACGGTCAGCAGATCAAAGGGCTTGAAGCGTTTCGATGAAGGAACACCATTATCGTGCGACGCTGCATCAGCATGGCGCTCGAAAAACCACCTCGGCATGCCGTTCGGGACACTCTGCGTCCTCTTCGCGACGCAGAGCGTCTATAGCTGCATTCCCACGCGGGAGCGTAGGGAACGATAATCCTGACTATCGTGCTGAAATCCTGTGTCGGTATGCTGATCTCAACTATCGTGCGACGCTCTGCGTCGTCATGCCGTTCCGGACGCTCCGCGTCCTCTTCGCGACTCAGAGCGTCGAGAGCTGCATTCCCACGCGGTGGACTGCCCCCAAGAAGTTGGACACCAATCCGACCTAATGGGGGTGTTCAAATGGCCAAGTATTCAGAGCAATTCAAGCTCACCGTCGTCAAAGCCTATCTTGCAGGCAACATAGGCTTTCGCAAGGTGTCCAGCCAGTTCTCGATCGATTCCAGCCTGCTTCGACGCTGGGTCGCCAATTACAAGAGCCATGGGCACACAGGCCATCGTAAGCCTGGTCTTCGGTACAGCGAAGCCTTCAAACGCTCAGTGCTGGAGCACAAGCGCGAGCACGGGCTGTCCCTTCGCCAGACCGCAGCGCATTTTGGTATTGGTGATCCTGGCCAAATAGTCATTTGGGAACAGCAGCATTACAGTAACGATCTAGCCCCCTACGTTCCCAAGAGAAGAAAGTCTGTTGCCATGCCCAAGAAGCCTTATCCCACCGCACCAGTAATCGACGACGATACGCAGAAGACGCGTGACCAGTTAATGGCCGAGCTCGAATACCTGCGCATGGAGAACGCTTACCTAAAAAAGTTGGAAGAGTTGAAGGAGCAGCAACGACGGCAAAAGAAAAAGCCCTGATCGTCAAACAACTGAGGAGCCGCTTCTCGCTCTGCGCCCTTCTGACGCTGGCGGGCTTGGCGCGCAGTACGTTCTACTATCAGGTTCAGGTGCAATCCAGACCCGATCCAGATGCTGCTCTAAAGCAGGAGGTAGAGCGGATTTATCACGAGGAGAGAGGTCTTTATGGGGCTCGGCGCATCACAGCGGTTATCCGCAACTCAGGCACGCTGGTCAACAAGAAGGTTGTGGAGAGATTGATGGCTGAACTGGGTCTGCGCTCCGTTGTTCGACCAAAAAAATACCGTTCCTATAAGGGCACCGTCGGAAAAATTGCACCGAATTTGCTGGAGCGCAATTTCACGGCGCAACGCCCGAACCAGAAATGGGTGACCGATGTGACCGAGTTTAAAGTGGCCAATCGAAAGCTGTATCTCTCGCCTGTGATGGACCTGTACAACGGTGAGATCGTGGCGTACGAATTGTCTACCAGGCCGTGCTTTGAGCTGGTCACCAGTATGCTGGACAAGGCGTTGCAGCAGTTGCAAGACGAGCCGAAGCTTGTGATGCACTCGGATCAAGGCTGGCAGTATCAACACGCGCAGTACCGTCAGAAACTGGCGGCAAAGGGTGTGAAGCAAAGCATGTCTCGTAAGGGAAATTGCCTGGACAACGCTGCGATGGAAAGCTTTTTTGGTACGCTTAAGTCCGAGTTTTTCTACTTGAAACGATTTGAAAGCATAGAAGAGCTGACGGCAGGTCTGGAGGAGTACATCCGCTACTACAACCATGACCGCATTAAGCTGAAGCTAGGCGGCCTGAGCCCCGTAAAATACAGGACTCAGGCGGCAAGCTAAAACTGTCCAACTTCCGGGGGGCAGTCCACGGGGGGCGTAGGGAACGATAGCCCTGACTATCGTGCTGAAATTCTGTGTCGATATGCTGATCTCAACTATCGTGCGACGCTCTGCGTCGTCATGCCGTTCCGGACGCTCCGCGTCCTCTTCGCGACGCAGAGCGTCGAGAGCTGCATTCCCACGCGGGGCCGTAGGAACGATAATCCTGACTATCGTGCTGCGCTTCATAAGCAAGGCGTTTCGCCTGCAGAATAAAAAAAGGGAAGCCACGAGTGCTTCCCTGAGGTAAACGGTTGAATGATGTGAGGCGTCTGATCAGCCTTCGATCTCGACCAGTATCTCGCCCGGGTTGACGCGGTCGCCCTTGGCAACGTGGATCGCCACGACCTTGCCGGCAATGGATGCCTGAACTTCGGTTTCCATCTTCATCGCTTCAGTAATCAGCACGGCCTGACCGGCCTTCACCACATCGCCTTCCTTGACCAGCACATCGACGATGTTGCCCGGCATGGTGGTACTGACGTGGCCCGGCGCGCTGGCCTGCTGGCGTTTGCTCGCGCCGCCGCCGACAAATTCGTTGAGCGGCTCGAACACCACTTCTTCCGGCATGCCGTCGATGGTCAGGTAGAAGTGGCGCTTGCCCTCGGCCTTGACGCCCACGCCGGTGATGTCCACCCGGTAGGTCTCGCCATGCACATCAATCACGAACTCGGTCGGCACACCCTCGCCGCCTGCTTTGGCCACGCTTCCGGCTTCGGGGATCGGCAGCAACACTTCCGGCGTCAGGGTCCCGGCGGCGCGCTCTTCAAGAAACTTGCGGCCAATGTCCGGAAACATGGCAAAGGTCAGCACGTCCTCTTCGGATTTGGCCAGTGCGCCAATGTCAGCACGCAGCTTGGTCATCTCCGGCTTGAGCAGGTCGGCCGGACGAACATCGATCAGGTCCTCGCTGCCAATCGCCTGCCGACGCAGTTTTTCATCCACTTGCCCCGGCGCTTTGCCATACCCGCCTTGCAGGTAAAGCTTCACCTCATTGGTGATGGTCTTGTAACGCTCGCCAGCCAGCACGTTGAAAAACGCCTGGGTGCCGACAATCTGTGAAGTCGGTGTGACCAGCGGTGGATAACCCAGGTCTTTGCGCACGCGCGGGATTTCCGCCAGTACTTCGCTCATGCGATTGAGCGCGCCCTGCTCCTTGAGCTGGTTGGCGAGGTTGGAAATCATCCCGCCAGGCACCTGATTGACCTGCACGCGGGTATCGACTGCCGTGAATTCGCTCTCGAACTGGTGGTATTTCTTACGCACTGCGTAGAAATACAAACCGATTTCCTGCAACAGCTCCAGGTCCAGCCCGGTGTCGAACTCGCTGCCCTTGAGCGCCGCAACCATCGACTCGGTGCCTGGATGGCTGGTGCCCCAGGCGAAGCTGGAGATGGCGGTGTCGATATGGTCCGCGCCGCTTTCGATGGCCTTGAGCTGACACATCGCAGCCAGACCCGCCGTGTCATGGGAGTGAATGAACACCGGCAACGACTGCTCGGCTTTCAGCGCCCTGACCAGCTCGCCGGTGGCATACGGCGTCAACAGACCGGCCATGTCCTTGATCGCCACCGAGTCGCAGCCCATCGCCTCCATTTGCCGGGCCTGCGCGACGAACGCTTCGATGGTGTGCACCGGGCTGGTGGTGTAGGCGATGGTACCCTGCGCATGCTTGCCTGCCGCCTTCACCGCTTCGATGGCAACGCGCAGGTTACGCACATCGTTCATGGCATCGAAAATACGGAACACGTCGATGCCATTCACCGCCGCCTTGGCCACGAACGCCTTGACCACGTCATCGCTGTAATGCCGATAGCCCAGCAGGTTCTGACCGCGTAGAAGCATTTGCAGACGGGTATTGGGCAAAGCCGCACGCAACTGACGCAGACGCTCCCAAGGGTCTTCCTTGAGAAAACGCACGCAGGCGTCAAACGTCGCGCCACCCCACATTTCCAGCGACCAATAGCCGACCTTGTCGAGCTTGTCGCAGATTGGCAGCATGTCCTCGGTGCGCATGCGGGTCGCCAGCAGCGATTGGTGAGCGTCGCGCAGGATGGTGTCGGTTACGAATATCTTCTTGGTCATTGGTAGCTCCTTTCAAGCTGCAAGTTTCAAGCTACAAGCCGCAAGTAAAAGCCGAGTCGCTCTTGCTTGAAGCTTGCAGCTGACAACTTGCAGCTGACTCATTCATAAGCCTGCATGTGCGGCAATGGCGGCAGCGATGGCCAGGGCCAGCTCTTCGGGTTTGCGCTTGATCGAGTAATTGGTCAGCTCAGGGTGGCTTTCGACAAAGCTGGTATTGAACTCACCGCTGCGAAACTCCGGGTTGCGCAGAATTTCCTGGTAATAGGCAGCCGTGGTCTTCACCCCTTGCAGGCGCATGTCATCCAGCGCGCGCAGGCCGCGGTCCATCGCCTCTTCCCAGCTCAATGCCCAGACGATCAGCTTCAGGCACATGGAGTCGTAGTACGGCGGAATCGTGTAGCCGGTGTAAATCGCCGTGTCGGTGCGCACGCCAGGCCCGCCGGGGGCGTAATACCGGGTGATCTTGCCGAAGCTGGGCAGGAAGTTGTTTTTCGGGTCTTCTGCGTTGATTCGAAACTGCAGGGCAAAACCGCGGTGAATGATGTCTTCCTGCTTGACCGACAACGGCAGGCCGGACGCGATGCTGATCTGCTCGCGAACAATGTCGATGCCGGTGATTTCTTCGGTGATGGTGTGCTCGACCTGTACACGGGTGTTCATCTCCATGAAGTACACCTCGCCCTCGGCGAGCAGAAACTCCACGGTACCCGCGTTCTCGTAACCGACAGCCTTGGCCGCACGCACCGACAGATCGCCGATATAGGCGCGCTGCTCAGGGGTCAGTTGCGGGCTGGGAGCGATCTCGATCAGCTTCTGGTTACGGCGCTGAATGGAACAGTCACGCTCGAACAGGTGCACCACGTTGCCGAAGCTGTCGCCGAGAATCTGCGCTTCGATGTGCTTGGGGTTAACGATGCACTTTTCCAGAAAGACTTCTGCCGAGCCAAAGGCTTTGGTCGCCTCGGAAATCACCCTGGGGAAAGCCTGCTCCAGCTCTTGGCGGCTGTTGCAACGGCGGATACCGCGCCCCCCACCACCGGAAGTGGCCTTGAGCATCACCGGATAACCGATACGCTCGCCTTCGACCAGCGCTTCTTCGATATCTGCCACATTGCCTTCAGTACCCGGCGTTACCGGCACACCGGCTTTGATCATGCTGCGCCGCGCTTCGGTCTTGTCGCCCATACGGCGAATCACTTCTGCCGACGGCCCGATGAATTTGATGCCACGTTCATTGCAGATGTCAGCGAGTTCAGCGTTTTCCGACAAAAAACCATAACCTGGGTGCAATGCATCACACCCGGTCTCCACCGCCAGATTCACCAGCTTGCGCGGGTTCAGGTAACCGGCCAGTGGTTCGGCACCAATGCTATAGGCTTCGTCGGCCCGCTTGACGTGCAAGGCATGCCGGTCCGCATCGGAGAAGATCGCTACCGAGCGAATGCCCATTTCGGCACAGGCACGCACGATGCGGACGGCGATTTCTCCGCGGTTGGCGATCAGAATTTTTGTTATCACTGGTGTTTCCTCGACCCTAAGGACAAACCCGGTCAAACCGGTCGATACATCTGCATGGCGCTTTACAGCCGTTTTTGCAGACAGGCATGTGACTGAATGCCGCAGGGACACCCTAGCCCTGATCAAGGATTAACAAAAATGATTAAAAATTGGGTCGTGCATAAGTAAAAGCTTATAGTTGAACGCCCAGCCGCCCCTCTGAAGGCCTTATACATGCGTAAGTCATTGATGCGTATGACATTGCGTCAGCTGCGTATTTTCAACGAAGTGTGCGACCTGCGCTCCTACAGCCGCGCCGCAGAAGAAATGTCCCTTACACAGCCCGCCGTCAGCCTGCAGGTTCGCCAGCTTGAAGAGCTGATCGGCCAGCCGTTGTTCGAGTACGTCGGCAAGAAGCTCTACATGACAGAAGCCGCCGAAGCGCTGCAACTGGCCAGCCGGGATATTTTCGGGCGCCTTGAAAGCCTGGATATGCAGCTCTCCGATATGCAGGGCTCGCTGCAAGGCCAGCTGAAGCTTGCGGTCGAGTCGAGCTGCAAGTACTTCATTCCTCACCTGTTCGCTGCATTCAAACGCCAGCATCCGGAAGTCAGCCTGAGCCTGATGGTGGTCAACCGTGCGCAGATCATCAGGCGATTGTCGGATAACCGCGACGATCTGGTGGTGATGTCGGCAGTGCCTCTGGACATGGGCCTTGAGTTTCTGCCCTTCCTCAACAACCCGATTGTGGCCGTGGCCCCGCCGGATCATCCGCTGAGCAGCCGTGAAACGTTGAGCCTGAAAGACCTGGAGCCGTGGCCGCTGCTGACCCGCGAAACGGGATCGGGTACACGCCGGGCCTGCGAGGAGTATTTCAAGGAGAAACGCGTGCACTTCACCCAGACCCTGGAGGTGTCGTCCAGCGAAGCGCAGCGTGAATGCGTGGTTGCCGGGCTGGGCCTGGCGATGCTGACGCGGCATGCGGTCTGCCAGGAACTCGCCACCGGCACTCTCGTAGAGTTGCCAGTGGCGGAGCTGCCGCTGTACCGAAGCTGGTGCGTGGTTCAGGCCAGGGACAAACGCCTGTCACCCGTGGCACACGCCTTTCTTGCGTTCATCCGCACCGAACGTGCGCAGATCAGCCAGCTTGTCGAGCGCTTCGACGGTCGACCGCAGGCGGTGTAGCGGTCTGCCAGACTGCGTTTTTCACACCGTCCATGTAGTCGCAAAGCTCCTGATTGAGCTGCCGCGCTTCGCTGTAGCTCTCGATTGCCCGACGAAACTCCATGCGACGCTGATCTTCCTGCTGACGGCGGGTTTTCACGGTGCTGTTGGGTAAATCATCGTAATGCCGAGCCATGTCCTGTCTCCCAATACGTTTTGTGGGAGCACCAGAATGGAGCGCTACAGTGACAGTCAGGCGGCGGACACATGACAGCTTGGTTAAATTTTGAAACGTGATAGCCAGCTCGGAAATGAGAAAAATATATATTTACCGCACTCCGATGCCCCCAACGAAAGAAACTGGCCCTGCAGGATGCAACTCACCCATTAAATGAAATCATAGCAAGGAGCTACACAATGACTAGCCAAAACAAAAACTGGATTGTGCGCGATGACAGAGCGTCAGACGTGAACACCCTGACAGTAGCAGGCGTCGTACCTACAACCGCCAGCAACACGTTCCCCATGCTGACCGTCAGCAACACACAGGGTGGTACAGGCCAACTGGTCCTGAACCTGACCTACAAAACAGAAGACTACGGCCTGCAAGTTATGGGCGAGGCACAGGTTATATACACCCAGCCAAGCGACCCGACCATTACCTCCGTCTGGATCTATCAGGACAATAAGTTGCTGGTAGGCATTGATGACATAACCGTCATCCATTGATCGACAAGCAGCAGATTAAGGACAGCTCTCTCCGGATGCCTCAGGGTTTCCGGGGAGAGCTTTCCTCTTTGTTGTAGCTGACCATGAATGCCGTCAGTCTTCGTGGCTCTTGATCGACTTCGGCGACAAACGCAAGCCGCGCAAGCTGCGCTTGACGCTCTTGAGGTGATTGACCAGGCTCGGCCCTCGAGCCATCGCGACGCCCATTGCCAGCACATCGATAACCACCAGATGTGCGATACGCGAGGTCAGCGGTGTATAGATTTCGGTGTCTTCGTGCACATCGATGGCCAGGTTGACCGAAGACAGCTCGGCCAGCGGCGTCTGGCTCGGGCACAGCGTGATCAGCGTAGCGCCGCTTTCGCGGACCAGATTGGCGGTGATCAACAAGTCCTTGGAGCGCCCCGACTGGGAAATGCACACTGCTACATCGGTCGGCTTGAGCGTAACTGCCGACATGGCCTGCATGTGCGGGTCGGAATACGCAGCGGCGGTCAGCAACAGTCGAAAGAACTTGTGTTGCGCATCGGCAGCCACGGCGCCAGATGCACCAAACCCATAAAACTCCACCCGATTGGCCCCGGCCATCGCCGTGACCGCCTGCTGCAAGGCGTGGGGATCAAGGTTCTCGCGCACTTCCATAAGCGTGTGCAGGGTTGTGTCGAAAATCTTCAGGCTGTAATCAGCGACCGAATCATCTTCGTGAATCGCGAACTGCCCAAAACTGGCGCCCGCCGCCAGACTTTGCGCCAGCTTGAGCTTGAGGTCCTGAAACCCGGTGCAACCAATGGCGCGACAGAAACGCACGATGGTCGGCTCGCTGATGCCGACGCTGTGCGCCAGATCGGCCATGGAACTGTGCATCACAGCCGCAGGGTCAAGCAGCACATGGTCGGCTACTTTGAGCTCCGATTTGCGCAGCAGGTGACGTGACTGAGCGATGTGTTGCAGCAGATTCAAGGGGCAGACTCAACAAAGGGAAGATGGGCTGGGTTGTAGCTTTCTTGTAGTTATACTACATGACCTGCAAACCGCCCAGTTAAACGACGCTGGAACGTCCTGCGCGAGCCTGAAAAGGAAAATTCAAAAAAATATGTGGGAATAATCCTACATTACGTCGAGCCTCACACCAGACCCGCGCACGCTCATCGGGCAACGATAGACTGACCTTATTCAAGCCAGGCAGCATGGCGACGACCGGTCGTCAGCACCTGCTCATTTTTTATGCCTGACGCAAAGCATGGTTTGCCCGTCATCGCGCGGCACCCTAGAATGCGCTGATGCGCGATGATCTCTCTGTTCTTCTTAATTCCCTCAACGATGCCCAACGTCAGGCCGTAGCCGCCTCATTGGGTCGTCAGTTGGTCCTGGCCGGTGCTGGCTCCGGCAAAACCCGAGTGCTGGTGCATCGCATCGCCTGGCTGATGCAGGTCGAGCAAGCCTCCCCGCATTCGGTCCTGTCGGTGACGTTCACCAACAAGGCAGCTGCCGAGATGCGCCACCGCATCGAGCAGCTCATGGGCATCAGCCCTGCTGGCATGTGGGTAGGCACTTTCCACGGCCTGGCGCACCGCCTGTTGCGGGCGCACTGGCAGGAAGCCGGGCTGGTGCAGACCTTCCAGATTCTCGACAGCGATGACCAGCAACGTCTGGTCAAGCGCGTGATGCGCGAGCTGGGTCTGGACGAGCAACTCTGGCCTGCGCGTCAGGCTCAGTGGTTCATCAATGGTCAGAAAGACGAAGGCCTGCGCCCGAAACATATTCAGGCCAGCGGCGATCTGTTCCTGACCACCATGAAAAGCGTTTACGAAGCCTACGAGGCTGCCTGCCAGCGTGCAGGCGTCATCGACTTCTCTGAGTTGCTGCTGCGCGCGCTGGACCTGTGGCGTGACAACCCTGGCTTGCTGGCGCACTACCAGCGCCGCTTCCGCCACGTACTGGTGGACGAGTTTCAAGATACCAACGCCGTGCAATATGCCTGGCTGCGCCTGCTTGCTCAGGGTGGCGACAGCCTGATGGTGGTCGGCGACGACGATCAGTCCATCTACGGCTGGCGTGGCGCGAAGATCGAGAACATCCATCAGTATTCCGATGATTTCCCGGACACCGAAGTGATCCGCCTGGAGCAGAACTACCGCTCCACGGCGAGCATCCTCAAAGCCGCCAACGGTTTGATCATCAATAACAGCGGGCGTCTGGGCAAAGAGTTGTGGACCGACGTCGGCGATGGCGAGCTGATCAATCTGTATGCCGCCTTCAACGAACACGACGAAGCGCGTTACGTGGTCGAGACCATCGAGAGCGCCCTGAAAACCGGCATCTCACGCAACGACATCGCCATTCTGTACCGTTCCAACGCCCAGTCTAGGGTGCTGGAAGAAGCCCTGCTGCGCGAGCGTATTCCGTACCGCATCTATGGCGGGCAGCGCTTTTTCGAGCGCGCCGAGATCAAGAACGCGATGGCCTATATGCGCCTGCTGGAAGGTCGCGGCAACGATGCCGCGCTGGAGCGGGTGATCAACGTTCCGGCACGCGGCATCGGCGAGAAAACCGTCGAAGCGATTCGCGAGCACGCGCGGCATGCCGACGTGTCGATGTGGGAAGCCATGCGCCTGCTGGTCGCCAACAAGGGCCTGACTGGCCGCGCTGCCGGCGCGCTGGGCGGGTTTATCGAGCTGATCGAGAACCTGTCGGCCAAGGTCATGGAAATGCCGCTGCACCTGATGACTCAGACAGTCATCGAGCAGTCCGGGCTGATTACCTATCACGAACAGGAAAAAGGCGAGAAAGGCCAGGCCCGGGTAGAAAACCTTGAGGAACTGGTCAGCGCCGCTCGGGCTTTCGAAAATCACGAGAGCGACGAAGAATTGACCCCGCTGGCCGCCTTCCTCGGCCATGCTTCGCTGGAAGCTGGCGACACTCAGGCGCAAGAGCATGAAGACAGCATTCAGTTGATGACGTTGCACAGCGCCAAGGGCCTGGAATTCCCGCATGTGTTTCTGGTGGGCATGGAAGAAGGTCTGTTCCCGCACAAGATGAGCCTGGAAGAACCGGGCCGTCTTGAAGAAGAGCGGCGTCTGGCCTATGTCGGCATCACCCGTGCCATGAAACAGCTGGTGATGACCTACGCCGAGACACGCCGCCTGTACGGCAGCGAAACCTACAACAAGGTTTCGCGTTTCGTCCGCGAGATTCCGCCTGCGCTGATTCAGGAAGTCCGTTTGTCCAACAGCGTGAGCCGTCCTTTCGGCGGCACTCCGAAGTTCAACAGCGGCAGCTTGTTCAACGGCACCGGCATTCCGGAAACCGAGTTCGCCATGGGCCAGCGCGTGCAGCATGCGGTGTTCGGCGAAGGCGTGATCCTCAACTTCGAAGGCGCTGGCGCCCAGGCACGCGTGCAGGTCAACTTCGCCGAAGGCAGCAAGTGGCTGATGATGGGCTATGCGAAGCTGGTGGCGTTGTAGGGTAGGCCGGTCAATCATCGTCCATACGCCCCTGACTATCGTTTATTCCGGGCGTTCCAAGACCTGTGTATAACCTCGTTGCGTGGGGTTAATCACAAGTCCTACGAAGCGCGCTGAAAAGTCCTACGCTATTTGTGTAAAAGTCCGAAACACTAACGCGCTGGTCATGCCGGCATCTGCTGTGCAACATGGCGCGCGTGCAATCACAAAACGGGAATACCCTTATGCAACGTTTTCTAAGCATCGCGATGGCGCTGTGCATCGGGCTCACCATGAGCCTGGATGTGAACGCCGCGCGCTTCGGTGGCGGCAAGAGCATGGGCTCGGCACCTACGCATCAGGCTCGCCAGACCGCACCGGCTACTCCGGCAGCTGCGCCTAACGCGGCTGGCCGCCCTGCTGCTGCGCCAAGCGGTGCCTCCCGCTGGCTGGGCCCATTGGCCGGTATCGCTGCCGGTGGCCTGCTCGCGTCGATGTTCATGGGTGACGGCTTCAACGGCCTGCAACTGTTCGACATCCTGATCATGGGCCTCATCGCCTTCCTGATCTTCCGCTTCATCGCTCGCCGTCGTCAGCAGCAACAGCCGAAAATGGCCGCTGCCGGTGCGCCGTACCAGCGTGAAACCAGCCAGCCGGCACAGAACCCGATCTTCGGCAGCTCGTCGCCTGCGTCCGCCGCACCCGTCATCAACGCACCGGCCTGGTTCAACGAAGAGCGCTTTCTGGACGCCGCCCGTGGTCACTTCCAGTCGCTGCAGCAGCACTGGGACGCCAACGAGATGGACAAGATCGCCGAGTTCGTCACCCCACAAATGCTGCAGTTCCTGAAAAAGGAACGTGCAGACCTGGGCGATGGCTTCCAGTCGACCTTCATCGATAACCTGCACGTGCAGCTGGACGGTCTGGATGATCGTGCCGACAAGACCATCGCTACCCTGACCTTCTCCGGCGTGTCCAAGACCTCGCGCTTTGACCAGGGCGAAGTGTTCAGCGAAAGCTGGAACATGGAGCGCCCGCAAGGTGAAAACCAGCCTTGGCTGGTCGCAGGAATTCGCCAGAACGGTTGAACCAGATTCCGTTCTCGCGTTCAGAACCCCGGACATGTCCGGGGTTTTTGTTTATCCGTTCGGATAGTTATTTTGAGAAAGGCTTTACGCTACTGTATAACCCGCGCCATCAAGTGAGAGGATCCGTGTCGTGGAAGAAGTCATCGAACAATTGCGTGAAGCGAATGAACCAGTCCCGGTTCCGCTTGAGCTGCCCGACGAGGACCAACTGGTCGAGATCGAGGAACAGCTGTTTATCAACATCCCGTTCGTCTTCAAGGAGTTTCTCCTGACGGTCAGCGACGTGGTGTATGGCAGCCTTGAGCCGGTCACTGTGACCGACCCGCAGTCGCACACCTACCTGCCGGAAGTCTGTGCCACCGCCTGGGATCTGGGCGTGCCGCGCGAGCTGATCCCGATCTGCCAGGACGGCGAAGACTATTACTGCGTCGAGGAAGACGGCACTGTGTTGCTGTGGTCCGCCGAAGAAGAACTGGTTACCGAAGAAAGCTGGGAGTCGGTCTGGCACTGGGCTCGGGATGTCTGGCTGGAAAGCTGAGGCACCTCTGCTGCACGGGTTGTGAAAAGATCACCGGGCTCAATGCCCGGATGATTCCTGATTATTCCCCAGCGTCTCCAGCAGCGCGATCTGCATCCGCGTATGCACGCGGATCAGCCAGCGCCACAGCAAAGCGGCGACCAGCGCAGCCACCAGAACAACGACCAGCAGCAATTCGTTGGCCGGCAGAATACTGGCCGACAACGCCGCCAGCATCACAAAGATCACCACCAGCGACAACAACGGAATCACCTCCGCCACGACCTTGCGCACACGCACGGTATGTCGGCCGGCCATCTCGGGCTTGACGCCCATCTCTGCCAGCAACATCGACAGCGCCTTGAGCTTGCGGTACGCCGCAATCAGGAACGGCAGCGACAGCAGCAATGCCGCACCGCAGATCCAGGCTTTCTGATGGCTGACATCTGCCACCCACTCGTCCATGTACCCGCCAAGACGTTCCGCGAAGTAGCCACCGCTGAAAAAGATCGCCATCACCAGCGCCAGGTTGACACCAACCTGCAGCAGAATCCGCCTGATCATCCCGGCGAGCACTGCGCTCTGCCCTTGCGGCTGAATGCTGCGCAGCCATTCACCGTACATGCCGAACACCCGCGCCACGCGCCGGGGCATTATTGCGGCCAGCTTGAGCGACAACGGATCAGCGCCGCGAATAAGGTAGGGCGTCAGCAACGTGGTGATTGCCGATACAGCGACGGCCACCGGGTACAGGAAATCGCTGGTGACCTGCAGGGTCATGCCCAGCGCCGCGATGATGAAGGAAAACTCGCCAATCTGTGACAGCCCCATGCCCACACGCAGTGAGGTACGGCCGTCATTGCCGGCGATAAACGCGCCAAGGCCGCAGGAAATCATCTTGCCCAACACCACCGCGACAGTGATGACTGCAATCGGCCAGGCATATTCCAGAAGGATTTTCGGATCGATCATCAAGCCGATGGCGACAAAGAAGATCGCACTGAACATGTCCCGGATGGGTTCGATCAACCGTTCGATCTTCAGCAGCTCTCGCGACTCGGCCATGATCGCGCCGATCAGGAACGCGCCCAATACCATGCTGTATTCCAGCTTGACCACCAGCAGGCAGAAGCCGAAGCACAAGCCCAGCACGGTAATCAGCAGCATCTCGTTGCTGTCGAACCTGGCGACGTAGGACAGCAATCGCGGCACCAGCAGAATACCGACGACCAGCGCCACAATCATGAACAGAGACAGCTTGCCGACCGTTGAGAACACTTCGCCCGAACTGACCGAACCACTGACCGCAATGCCCGACAGCAGCGCGATAATGCCGATGCCCAGAATGTCTTCGACGATCAGCACGCCGAAGATCAACTGGGCGAAATGCTGGTTCTTCATCTTCAGGTCGTTGAGCGCCTTGACGATGATGGTGGTCGAGGAGATCGCCAAAATCGCGCCGAGAAATAGCGAGTCCATGGTTTTCCAGCCGAAGAACTGACCGATCTCGTAACCAATCCAGATCATCAGGGCAATTTCGAGGAACGCGGCGATGAACGCTGTGGCCCCGACCTTGAACAGCTTGCGCAGGCTGAACTCCAGCCCCAGGCAGAACATCAGGAAGATCACCCCCAGCTCGGCCAGGATCTTGATGGTGTCCTCATCGTGGATCAGGCTGACCGGTGGCGTGTGCGGGCCGATGATGAAGCCGGCGACGATATAACCGAGTACCACGGGCTGACGAAGGCGATGAAAGAGAATGGTCACTACGCCCGCCACCAGCATGATCACTGCCAGGTCTTGAATGAAATTGATGGCATGCATGGCGGCAAAGCTCCTTTTGGTGATGACGTTCGCAACCGACATCGCCACACCTTGTAAGGCGTGAGCCACCCGGTTCGTCATCGAAATCCGATTAAAACGTAAGAAAAAACCCGATCCACGGGTTTTTGCAGGTTAACACCGCCCCCTTGGACATAAAGCCGGTGCAATATATGGAAACAGATAGTTATGACGCGTGACGGCCGTCTGCTGGCCAGCGTCCCGATAACTGTCGCAAGCCCTATTGAGCGCCAGCATAGGCGTCCTTTGAACACCTTGACCGTGTGAGTACGCTATGGAACCCGGAAACGCCCAGCTGTCGATGACTGTATTGATGACCCCGGACATGGCCAACTTTTCTGGCAATGTGCACGGCGGTACGTTGCTCAAGTACCTGGACGAAGTGGCCTACGCCTGCGCAAGCCGCTATGCCGGCCGCTATGTGGTGACACTGTCGGTGGATCAGGTGATTTTTCGCGAGCCGGTGCATGTCGGCGAGCTGGTGACGTTTCTGGCATCGGTCAATTACACCGGCAACACGTCGATGGAAGTCGGTATCAAAGTCGTCACTGAAAATATCCGCGAGCGCTCGGTACGTCATTCCAACAGTTGTTTCTTCACCATGGTCGCCGTGGACGACAATCGCAAACCTGCGGCTGTCCCGCCTCTGGAGCCGGAAACGCCGGAAGGCAAGCGCCGTTTCATTCAGGCGCAACAACGCCGCCAGATCCGCCAGGAACTGGAGAAGCGTTATCAGGACATCAAGGAAGAAGCCTTGTAATGCGCTGACTCAGGCAAGGACGCCTGAGTCGCTTGAACGGCTGAGGTTATAACCGCACGGCTTCGAACTTCACCCGGGGATGCGCGATGCGATCCTGGGCACGGACCAGTTCCAGCTCGTAACTGCCACACGCCTGGGTTTCCAGAAGCACTTCATGGACTGCTGCTGCGGTGAACTCGAACGCCGCGACCAGATCGTCGCCCAGCAGAATTCGCGACAGAAACAACCCGGACGTCAGATCACCTACACCAACCGGCTGGCGCGGAAACGCCAGCAGCGGACGGCGCAGGTGCCAACTGGCCTCGGCGGTCACCAGCAGCATTTCAAAGCCATCGGCGGCCTTGCCGGGATAATCGAGGTGCTTGACCACGATGGCCTTGGGGCCTCGCGCCAACAGCGCCCGTGCCATCGCCAGACAATCGGGCAGTGATTCAGGCTTGCGGCCCGAGAAGCTGTCCAGTTCCAGCTGATTGGGGCACATGAAGTCAGCCACGGCTGCGGCCTCCTCGAGCAGAAAATCGCTGACTTGCGGCGGTACGATGCAGCCTTTTTCAGGATGGCCCATCACCGGGTCGCACAGGTACAGCGCCTTGGGATTGGCGGCCTTGATGCGCGCCACACCACTCAGAATCGCCCGCCCCTGCGCTGCACTGCCCAGATAGCCGGACAACACCGCATCACAGTTACCCAGCTCGCCAATGGCGGCAATACCGTCGATCAGCGCGGGGATTTGCTGCGGGGCCAGGACTTCGCCCGTCCACTGCTTGTATTGCGTGTGGTTGGAGAACTGAACCGTGTTGAGCGGCCAGACATTGACTCCAATACGCTGCATCGGGAACACCGCTGCGCTGTTGCCGGCGTGGCCGAACACCACATGGGACTGAATAGCGAGCAAGTGGGGCGTACGTTTCATGGCGGGTAGAATCCTGAACACGATGCAAATGCAATAATGAGAAATATAAGTTGCGCAGTATGGCTGTAAATCACTCAGGACAGTTAAGCTGGTGACTCCTACGTTGGAGCACTCCGTCATGCTGACCCTGGGAAACATTTTCGTGCTTATGCTGTTCGCGAGCGCCGCGGCCTGGTGGTGGCACGCCCATGGTCTGCGTGAAAAAGCGCTGGCACGCGTCAAACAGCACTGCGCACGGCTCGAACTCCAGCTGCTGGACGACGCGGTCGCCCTGCGCCGCCTGACCTTCGCCCTCGACACTCAGGGTCGCAAGCGTCTGGCTCGGGTGTATGCCTTCGAGTTCACCGTGACTGGCGAGCAACGTCATCCGGGCACGATCACCCTGTTCGGCGCACACACCGCGCAAATCGAACTGGCACCCTACCCCTTTGAAATCAAAACGCCACCACCCAGCGCTGAAATTATTCAAATGAGCGAATGGCGTCAATCGCATCAGAAGTGGAAGCAGTAGCGGCCAGGTAATGCAAATCGTTGTATGGGCGACCTGTGCGCCGGTGCGTCAGGCCAGGCACCCCGCCATCTGCGCCTGCAATGTATCCACATCCTGCGGCGCCGAGAAGATCAGTTCCAGGCGCGAATCCTGTCGCCATTCGCTGATTTGCCAGGCCAGTGGTGCACCCTCCAGGACATTGCCGGAATACCAGCCGCCCTCGCTGTGGATAACCACCTTCGCCCGTCGCCACGCCATGCCTTCCAGCCAATGCAGCACGCGCTGCAGATCAAATTGCTGCGAGGGGTGCCAACGCCAGCCCACACTCCAGCCTTCGGCGCTGGTCTGGCTCAGGCAGATCGGCACGTTCGGGTCAGCCCACAGGGCAGGCAACCGTCCGATGCTGTTGGGCAACGTCAGGTTATCCACAGCGTGTTTATCCACAGCCGTGCCCTCAACGAATCCCGGCAAACGACTCAGCGACAGATCTGCATGCCGGGTCCACAGCAACGCGCATGGCTTCATCTGTTCTGCCAGGGCCTGACGCGCCGCTTCATCCAGTTGTTCGGATTTGTTCATCACCACCAGCCCCGCCTCAGCCAGCGCTTCCTGCTGGGTGGCCGGTAACGGCTGGCCGGTCGCCATCGCCGCTGCGTCCAGCACCATCACGCCGGGCTGCACCGTCAGCACGCCACGCCAGGGTGCTTCGCGCAGTTGGGCCATGAGTTGCGCTGGGTGCCCCAGCCCCGAAGGCTCGATCAGCAATCGATCAGGCCGGGCCTTGCGCAGCAATCGGCCCAGACCAATCTGGAACGGCACCCCGTTGACGCAGCACAGGCAGCCGCCAGCCACTTCACCAAGTGCGATACCATCGGCAGTTGTGGTCAGCAGCGCGGCGTCCAGGCCGATCTGCCCGAACTCGTTGATCAGCACCGCCCAGCGTTCATGGGCAGGTTTCTGCGCTAGCAGGCGCTTGATCAGGCTGGTCTTGCCGGCACCCAGCGGGCCGCCGATAACGTGCGTGGGGATGTTCTGCAGCATGGGATCACTTTTGAAGAGTGCGTGGTTCATTGAAGAGCAAGGAAAGGTAACGATGCAAGCGATACAGCCGACTGCTCGCCTGGCGCTGATGCTGCTGGCGGTGTTTTCAGGTACGGCGTGGGCTGAGGCGTGTCTGGTGCATAGCCAGGCCGAGCGGCTGGACGTCAAAGTCTGCCAGGAAAACATCAACATCCCGGCCAACCTGTTCCACGACAGTTTTTGCCAGCCGCAACTGGCCGGGCAGAAAACCGAGACGACCTACTCGGCGCAGTGCCCGGCTGGCGCATTCGGCGTCTGTCGCAACGCGCAGGTGGCCAATATGCCCTACCGCGAGAACATCCACTATTACGGCGTGGCCCGCGACGCGCTGTACCTCAAACCTTTTTGCGAAGGCCAGAGCAAGGGTCAGTGGATCACGCCGTAACCCGCCCTATGCGAGCCAGTCCAGGGTCAGAATCAGCCTGCGCTCGTTACGTACCAATTGCGGCGAACGATGGATCAGGCCCGCGCCCTCATTGCCATGCCAGCGCTCGCCCTTGAGCAATGCCACGTCACCGCTGTTGATCTGCTGAATATCGGCAGCATCGCCTGGCTCGGCTTCGGCGCGACCCAGTTGCTTACGGTCCATGACGCCTTCGTGCAGCCACTGGCTACCGACTCCGCCATAGGTGGTAATCAACCGCACCGGCACATGATCGACATGGAAGCGCGGGCACATGGCCTTGTCGAGCACCCGCAGGCGTAAGCCGACACACTCGGCCCCCAGCAGGCAGGCATAAGCGCTCACCAGCCAGGACACGTCGGCGATGAAGCCCTGATAACCCTGCAGATCGGCATACCCACGTGCCAGCGTACTCAAATCAGGCTCGACTTCGCCGCCTTTCACTTCCAGGGTCATCGACTCGGCAAGCGGCTGACCCATCGACAACAGCAATGTGCTGAAATCCTCGATGTGCGCGGGCAAACGACGCTGCCAGACAGCAAGATTTACACCGTCTTCCAGCACCTGGCTCAGCACGTCGGGCGTGCAGTCCTGCGCCTGACGGACCACAGGCTTGTGTTTCATACGATACGCGAGCATCAGGCAGCCACCTCGTCTTCATACCATTCGCCAAAGGGATCGGACAGCTGGCGCCAGCGCTCGGCACCTGCAGCCATCTCGTCGTCGGTGAGCAGGCAGTTGTCCAGTTCGGCCGTGAGCAGCGTGAAATCGATGTTCTGCCCGATGAAGACCAGCTCCTGACGGCAGTCGCCGGTTTCGCTCGACCAGTTTTCCAGAATCGATGCGACGCTTTCCTTGTCCTGAGGCCAGCTGTCGCGGGTCACGAAGCGCCACCAGCGTCCGGCAAAACCGTGACGCATCAAGCCGCCCGCCTGCGACCAGCTGCCCGCGTCCTTGTACTTGCTGGCCAGCCAGAAGAAACCCTTGGAGCGCAGCAGTTTGCCGTTGGTCCAGGGGCGATTGATGAGATCGAAGAAGCGCTGCGGATGAAAGGGGCGACGAGCACGATAAGCCGTCGAGGCGATGCCGTATTCCTCGGTTTCCGGCGCATGTTCACCGCGCATTTCCTTCAGCCAGCCAGGGGCCTGGGACGCACGCTCGAAGTCAAAACGACCGGTGTTGAGAATTGTCGCCAGCGGCACCTGACCCATGACCATCGGCACGATCTGCGCATCAGGGTTCAGGCGTTTCAGAATGGCCATCAGCTCTTCGCGCTCGCTGGAGCTGATCAGGTCAATCTTGCTGAGCAGGATGACGTCGGCGAACTCGATCTGTTCGATCAACAGGTCAGTGATCGAGCGGTCATCATCTTCGCCGAGGCTTTCGCCGCGTGTGGACAAGCCGTCTGCCGCTTCGTAATCAAGCAGGAAATTCACCCCGTCGACCACAGTGACCATCGTGTCCAGCCGCGCCAGGTCCATCAGGCTCTTGCCTGCCTCGTCACGAAAGGTGAAGGTCTCGGCGACCGGCAACGGCTCGGAAATACCCGTGGATTCGATCAATAAGTAATCAAAACGACCGTCTTGGGCAAGGCGGCTGACTTCTTCGAGCAAATCCTCGCGCAGGGTGCAGCAAATGCAGCCATTGCTCATCTCGATCAGCTTTTCTTCGGCGCGGTTCAGGCTGACATCGCGCTGAACTTCGCCGCCATCAATGTTGATCTCGCTCATATCATTGACGATCACCGCAACTCGCAAGTTTTCACGATTGCGCAGTATGTAATTGAGTAAGATGCTTTTTCCGGCACCGAGAAAACCGGAAAGGACGGTAACAGGTAGAAGGTTTGCCATCAGGATTCTCCGGGCAGCTGCAAGGCTTGGGCCTTGTTTATGTCGGCTGCAACGAATCCCTCAGGCAGCCGGCTCTAATCACTTCATGATGTTATAGTATAACAACACACAATAGCTACTGACCTTGGTGAAGGGATCTTAATGAATCGGGTTTCAACAGGTCTGATTGCTTCGATAGGTCTAGCGGTGCTGTTCAGTGCGCAGGCAATGGCAGCATTCGGCAAGCCCCCGGCCGACCTCGCGACTTGCACACGCAGCGTGACCGTTCTGGCGTGCAGCGACGCACAGGGCAACAGCTACAGCGTTGTCACCGCGGGCTCGACGACCTGGTTGAGAGGTTACGAGAAGATTGATAAACGTCGCTGGGTGCAGACCAACACTCGCTATGGTCAACTGACGTTTTTTACCGGGCTGGCCTCGAATGGCGAAGCCTGGGTTGGCACTGTCCAGCGCGTGGGCTGGACCACCATCACGCGGGTATCCAGCTCAAGCGGTACGCGCAGCAAGATCACCTGCAGCCGCCTGAATGGCTGCCGCTGACGGGCTCACGCCTGCTGCTCCTGCTTTTGCGCCTGCATCCAGGCCAGGTGCGAATCCATGGGCGGGTTGCGCTGGAAGTAACGTTGCAGGCCATCGAACAGCCCGTCCGCAACGGCCTGTTGATGGCGCGCTGTGACCAGACGCTGACTGTCACGGCTGTTGGAGATGAACCCGGTTTCAACCAGAATCGACGGCACATCCGGCGATTTGAGCACCGCGAATCCGGCTTGTTCCACACGCTTCTGGTGCAACGTGGTGATGCCTTCCAGGCTGCCCAGTATCGTGTGACCCAGTTGCAGACTGGCGGCGATGGTGGCGTTCATCGACATGTCGAGAATCACCCCGGCAAGCATCGGGTCCTTGTCCTTGAGGTTGAGCAGCGACGTCGCGCCCAGCAGGTCCGCACCGTTTTCCCGCTGCGCCATGAAGCGCGCGGTTGCCGACGTGGCGCCGCCTTCGGACAACGCGAACACCGAAGCACCGGACGCCGTCAGACGAGGCGCGGCGTCGGCGTGCACGGAGATGAACATGTCGGCATTGGATTTATGCGCGAACTCGACGCGCTTGCGCAGCGGCACAAAGAAGTCGTCATTGCGCACCAAGCGCACATCAAAACCCTTCTCGCGCTTCAAGCGTTTGGCCAGCAACTGGGCGATCGACAGCACCACATCTTTCTCGCGCTCGCCACGCGACCCGACAGCACCTGGGTCCTTGCCGCCATGACCGGCGTCGACCACCACCATGATGTCGCGGCCGGTGCGCGCTTTGCTCTGGATGGGAACCGGCACGGGCGGCGGCAGCTCGGCCATCTGTACCGGCGCACGAGCCGTGGAACTCATGTCCAGCACCAGCCTGTGGCCCTGCCCGCCTTCCGGGCCGAGCAAGAAGCTGTTGAGCTGCACCGGCGCAGTCAGGTCTAGCACGATGCGCGTGTCATCGCCCGTGCCGTAGTGACCGGAACGAATCGATTTGATAACCGTGCGATCCAGCGCCAGCTGGCTGAAATCGCCAGTCAGCCGCGAACCGCTGACATCAATGATCAGACGGTCGGGCGAAGTCAGCGAGAAGGTTTTGTATTGCACCGGGCCGCTCAGGTCGAGCACCAGCCGTAGCTTGTCGTTGGTCCGCCAAAGGCGCGCATTACTGATCTGCGTAGCGCACACGCCAAACGGCAACGTCAGGGCGGCGCTGGCCAGCAACATATTGAGCAACACTTGACGTCGGTGCATGGAATGTCTCAAAGAGCAAATCGAGCATCCCGGCTCATGAAGGGTTCATCCACGTAATAGTAACAATATAACATGCAGTTACAGACGCAAGATGAAGCGCTTCATGAAGATTCCGTCATCAACTGCAAGCCATCGGCGACAATAAATCATCGCCTTTTCAGTCGATGTTCCACGTGGAACATAACTCCATGAATTTAATCAGGTACGCGGAGCAACATTGCCACACTGCGGGCCCAACCAAACGGAACGGGTGTCCATGCTGCCGTTCTGTTGCTGGCCAGTAGCGTTGAACGTGCCCACCACTTTGGTGGTGAATTCACGATCACTGAGGAACTGGGCTTGCCCTGTACCTTGCGCTTTCGGGCACGAGAACTGGAAGTTCCAGGTCTTGCCATTGCGCGCGGTAATCTTTTGCGTGCAACCGGAAGCCGGATCAGTCAGCGGGATATCGTCCGATTGCACCTGCGCCTGAGTCAGGCAAGCCCGCACGCCCTTGCCGCCGAGCGAGACGCCCTGCTTCTTCATCATCTGTTCCATCATGGCGCGCTGCTCAGGCGGCAGGTTTTGCAGTTGCCCCAGCATCAACTGCATATCCGGTAGCTGCTGGCCGTCCACCTTCATATTGCTCGACGTCAGCTCCCACAGACCTGGTTGCAGCATCTGCGCTTGAGCCAAGGGGGTAGCCAGACAAAACATCCAAGCCAACATGCGTTTGTTCATTTCGAGATTCCTGATCGGGCAGTTGCAGATACACACAGGGCTGGAACGATAGTTCAGCCGAAAGATAAGCCTTAGACGACACAAGCGCCGCCCAGTTGCAGCGGGAATAAAATAGCGACATTCCTGTTCAGCTGTGGTCTGTTAGGGAGCAAAGCGAGGAGCATTGTTCCACATGGATTATCACGACCCGTACTTTTTCGGTTATGTCCTCGGTTTCATTCACCTGCTGGGCACAGGTGCCGCCATCCATGCGCTGCTGACGGTGCGCACCTCCCAAGGCGCGATCGCCTGGGCGATGCCGTTGCTGTTCATCCCCTACTTCACCTTGCTGCCTTATCTGATATTCGGACGCAGCTCGTTCGACGCGTATATCAAGGCCCGCCGTGAGGCCAACAAGGAGATGCGCGCAGCGATCGGCAGCCTCAACTGGCGGCCCTGGATAGAAGAAGCCGTAGCCGCACGCCGATCAGACGCCTACGCGGCGTTGCGTGCAATGCCCAGGCTGGGGAACATGCCGGCGCTGGCCAACAACAAGGTCAGGCTGCTGATCAATGGCGAAGAGACGTTCGGCGCGATTTTCCAGGCAATCCGCGAAGCGAAACAGACGATCCTGATTCAGTTCTTCATCATTCATGACGACAACCTCGGCCGCCAGTTGCAAACGCTGCTGCTGGAAAAAGCCGCCCAGGGCGTGGCGATTTTTGTGCTGTACGACCGCATCGGCAGCCATGCATTGCCGGGCGCCTACATCGACACGTTGCGCGACGGTGGTGTGCAGATAAAAGCCTTTGCCACGCGCGGCGGGTGGCTCAACCGCTTCCAGATCAACTTTCGCAACCATCGCAAGATCGTGGTGGTCGACGGCCTGAAAGGTTACATCGGCGGGCATAACGTGGGCGATGAATACATGGGCCTGAAACCGCCGCTGGCGCCTTGGCGCGATACACACGTGGAAGTCATCGGCCCGGTGGTCGCCTGCTTGCAGGAATCGTTCGCCGAAGACTGGTTCTGGGCCACCCGCGAACTACCGCCGCTTAGCCTGCCCGACGAGTTTCCCGAGGACGGCGTGCTGTGCCAGTTGCTGACCAGCGGGCCGGCCGATGCCCAGGAAACCTGTTCACTGTTTTTCGTCGAAGCCATTCATGCTGCCGAAGAACGCGTATGGATCACCAGCCCCTATTTCATCCCTGACGAGGCCGTGAGCGCCGCGCTGACCCTGGCGGTCCTGCGCGGTGTGGACGTGCGCCTGCTACTGCCCTCGCGCCCAGACCATTACGTGGTCTACGCCGCCTCCAGCCTTTATGCCTTTGATGCCGTCCGTGCGGGTGTGCGAGTGTTTCGCTACGAGCCGGGCTTTCTGCATCAGAAGGTGGTGCTGGTCGACAACGACATCACCGCCATCGGCAGCGCCAACCTCGACAACCGCTCGTTCCGACTCAACTTCGAACTGATGCTGCTCACCGTCGACAGCGACTTCTCCAGCCAGGTCGAGGCCATGCTCACCGCCGACTTCGCTGCGGCGCGCGAAATATCCCTGCAGGAAAGCCATGAAACCCGACGCCTGCATCAGCTCGGCATGCGCGTAGCCAGGCTGATCTCGCCGATTTTGTGAGACTGCACTGGAAGTTATACACAACTCCTCAAGTCCCCGAAAACGAGGCTTCTGCCCGGAGGGCGTGCGGACTTGTCCGCTAAGGGTTGCGAAGCGGCCCAAAAACAGGCCACCTTGATTTTACCGGGTGCACCGTGCTTACCTGTTTTGCTGCCGGTGCCCGGCAGATCGCGGACAAGTCCGCTCCTACAGAAAGCGAGAAATCCCGGACAAGCGAAGCTTCGCCCGGTCCGCACACACAACGCGCTTCTGCCCGGAGGGCGTGGGAGCGGACTTGTCCGCGAAGGGTTGCGAAGCGGCCCTAGAACAGGCCACCTTGATTTTACCGGGTGCACCGTGCTTACCTGTTTTGCTGCCGGTTCCCGGCAGTTCGCGGACAAGCGAAGCTTCGCCCGGTCCGCACACACAACGCGCTTCTGCCCGGAGGGCGTGGGAGCGGACTTGTCCGCGAAGGGTTGCGAAGCGGCCCTAGAACAGGCCACCTTGATTTTACCGGGTGCACCGTGCTTACCTGTTTTGCTGCCGGTTCCCGGCAGTTCGCGGACAAGTCCGCTCCTACAGAAAGCGAGAAATCCCGGACAAGCGAAGCTTCGCCCGGTCCGCACACACAACGCGCTTCTGCCCGGAGGGCGTGGGAGCGGACTTGTCCGCGAAGGGTTGCGAAGCGGCCCTAGAACAGGCCACCTTGATTTTACCGGGTGCACCGTGCTTACCTTTTTGCTGCCGGTTCCCGGCAGTTCGCGGACAAGTCCGCTCCTACAGAAAGCGAGAAATCCCGGACAAGCGAAGCTTCACCCGGTCCGCACACACAACGCGCTTCTGCCCGGAGGGCGTGGGAGCGGACTTGTCCGCGAAGGGTTGCGAAGCGGCCCTAGAACAGGCCACCTTGATTTTACCGGGTGCACCGTGCTTACCTGTTTTGCTGCCGGTTCCCGGCAGTTCGCGGACAAGCGAAGCGTCGCCCGGTCCGCGGCAGAATCCGCACTTTCCGGGCTTCATAACTTACGTACCGAGCTGGAGCGAGAAGTGACGCACAACGCACCTACAGCTTCATCAACGGCTCCTGAAAGCGCAACAGACGCCCGGCATTGCCCAACACCAATAAGGTGCTGAGGTTGTGCAAAATGGCGGCGACCATCGCGCCAGCGGCGCCTAGCAGGCCAAAGGCGGCCAGGGCCACGATGGCCAGCGTCCAGCCCAGGCCGATGATCACGTTGACCTGCAAGGTCTGGCGACACTGGCGGCTGAGTCGTACACAGGTGCCCAGGCGGCGCAGGTCGCTGCCGATCAGGACGATGTCGGCAGACGCCAGCGCGATGTCGGCCCCGCCCGCCCCCATCGCGACGCCGACTACCCCCGCCTTGAGGGCCAGCGAATCGTTGACCCCGTCGCCGACCACCATCGGCCGGAAGCCGCTGGCGATTTCGCCCATCACCCGGTTGAGCTTGTCTTCCGGCAACGCCTGCGCATGCACATCAGCGATGCCGATATCACGCGCCAGGTTATCGGCCACGCTTTGCCGATCACCGGTCAGCAATAACTGCCGCCCCATGCCCAGCTCGCGCAGTTCAAGCAGCGCGGCCTGGGCTTCGGGCTTGACGCTGTCGGCCAGCAGCAGCCAAGCCAGAAATACACCGTCCAGCGACAGCCCGGCCAGCGGGCCGTCGTGTGCCGGTACCTGCGGCGTGACAATCCCCAGTTGTTCAAACAACTCAGGTCGGCCCAGTGCGGCATCGCCGTGCTCAGTCGCCGCCAGCACTCCCAGCCCCTGGCGCTCACGAGTATCGGTCAACGGTAGCAGGCGGCTATTATCCACAAGCCCGGCCAATGCCCGACTGACCGGGTGACTGCTGGCCGAGCCCAGGCTTGCCGCCAACTCCAGCAGTTGTGGATGTTCTGCACCCTGGGCCTGTACCGACTGCAAACGCAGACGACCGTAGGTCAGCGTGCCGGTTTTATCCACAACCAGCGAGTTCAAGTCAGCCAGCTCTTCAAGAAACGCTGAACTGCGGATCAAGATGCCGTGCCGTGCCGCGACGGCAATGCCGGCGATGGCCGTTGCCGGAGCCGAGAGCACCAGCGCGCACGGACAGGCCGCCACCAGCACAGCGAGCATTGCCTGCGCATCTTGGGTGATGAACCAGGTCAGCGCCGCGATCAGCAACACAAGCACCATGTAACTGCCTGCGTAGCGTTCCAGCAGGCGGGTGATGGGCGGTTTGGAGCGTTCGGCGCTCTGCATCAGCGCGATGACCTTGCCCAGCGTGGACTGATCGCCGATGCGGGTCACTTCGATACGCAGCAGGCCATCCAGATTGATCGCACCGCCAAACACTTCAATGCCGACACTGGCTTCCAGCGGCACTGACTCACCGGTAATCGACGACGTGTCCAGGCTGGCCTGACCGAACAGCACCCGACCGTCTGCCGGGACCCGATCGCCGGCGCGCACTTCAACCTGGTCGCCGGGTTTCAGTGTGGTGTTGTCGACCTCAAGAATGCTCCCGTCCGCGCTCAGCAACCGAGCCTGACTGCGGGTCAGACGACCCAGCGCTTCGATGGCTTCCTGCGAGCCAATCACGCTGCGTTCTTCCAGCACGTGGCCGAAGATCATGATGATCGGCAGCAGTGCCGCGGTCATCAAGTCGCCGGTGGCCCAGGCACCGAGCATGGCCAGCGCAATCAACTGGTCGGTGATGCCGTGCAGGCTTGGATGCCGCAGGCTGTGCCAACCGGCGCTGATCACCGGGATGGCCACCAACAGTGAAGCCGCACCCAGCAGCAACTGACTGACGCCGTTCTGCTCCGGGGCGATGAAGCGCCAGATCAGACCCAGCCCCAGCAGGCCCAATGCCAACATCGCCAGCGTCAGTTGCCGGGCCGCGCTGCGCTGTTCTGCGTTGCTCAACAGGCTGCCGGCCGCTTCTGAGTGAACAGCGTCGTGGGTGTGAACGGCTTCGCCACTCATTGCGGTGCTCCCTGGATAATCAGGCGGGAATCGTCTCGCGGATCGACGGTGGTGACCGAACCTGCCTGGTGCAGAATACCCGGCACACGTTCTCGATAAAGGCGTTGCATGAGGCCAGGATCGCTGCGGTTCTGCGCCGACTCTGACAGGCTGACGACCGTCGCCGTAGCGGCTTGGGCCTTGGCCAGCCGTTCAGAGGCCTGGGCATGCGCCACCTGCAGGGTTCGGTCGGCTTGTTGATTGGCGGTCTGGGTCAGCTTCTCGGCCTCAGTGCGTGCGTTGGCCACCGCTTGATCCGCTTGCTGGCTGGCAGTCAACACGGCATTGAACGCATTGACCGCGGCCTTCGGCAGACTCGACTGCACGTCCACCCGCGCCACCTCGACGCCAATGCCCATCCCCGTCGCGTTGAGCTCGGCCAGACGTTGATTGATGCCGCGCACCAGATCGCCACGCAGTCGCTCGCGGCGTTCGGCCGCCTGACTGTCTGCGCCGATCAGCTCGGGCCGGGCCACCAGAATAGTGTCCAGATCCCGCGCAGCGGTGAGTGCCACCGCGCTGCGATTGACCAGCCGGTCCAGCGCGGGCAACACATGATCGCCCTGCAACACGAAGGCATTGGGGTCAGTCACTTTGTAGAACACCGTGACGTCCAGCTGCACGACCCCGGCATCGCCGGTCAGTAGAAAACCCGAACCTGCCAGTGCATCGCTCATCGGTGCCGACAGGGTCACGATTTCATCCGCTTTCAACGCAGCGGGCGAACGCAGCAGGGTTTCCACGCGCCGCTCGATCACTCGATCCGCCGAGGGCAGCAGCACCACGTGCTCGAAAGGTTGCGGCCAGGCGGTCAGCAAACCCGCGTTTTGAACCCGCTCGAGCGCACCGAAGCGCATCACCACGGCACGGTTCTGCGGATCGATCTGGCGCACGTTGGACGTTACCCAGCCAAGCGCGGCCAGCAGTGTCACGCCATACAACCCGATGAACGCCAGACGGCTGGCCTGCAGCCACGGGCTGTTCACGGGCGGTCGTTGCGCCACGGGTTGGTCAGCCGCTTCGCTCATGGTTGTGTTCCACCCTTGCCGTCCAGCGTCGGCGGGCCGTCCACCAGCACACGGAATGGCGCAGCATCGGTGCGCAAAATCAGTCGGGTGCCCGGCGTCACGATGGTGCCCAATGTGTCCAGCGAGCGCAGCAGGTTGTACAGCTGTGGCGAACCGGCGTAAGCGCGGCCGTAGATCTGCGCGGCTTCGACACGCGACTGCGCCTCGATATCAGCGGCTTTGACCGTGGCATCGGCTTCGACGATACGCGCATCACGCTCGGCGGCCGAACGTATCTGCGCCGCTTCACGCTTGCCCACGGCGGTGCGCTCGGTGGCGATGGTTTCGCGCTCGGCACGCATGCGGTCCACGGTCGCGTTGAGCGTCACCGACGGCAGGGTCAGTCGCTCGACGCCCACTTGCAGAACACGAACGCCATACGTCGCCAGCAGTTGCTGATCAATCTGCTGACGCAGCTGGTTTTCGAACGCAGTGATGTTCACTTTGCTGGCGTCGGTGTTCACCAGACTGGACAGGTCAAAGCTGCTCGCCGTGGTCTCCAGCGCAGAACCGACAAAGGTACGGATCTGCCGCGCCGCTTCGTCAGGCTGGTTTTGTACCGCACGCATGAAACGCTGCACGTTGTCAGCGTCGCCCTGCACCTGCCACGCCACGTAGGCTTGAACGATGATGCGCAGGCCGTCGCGGGTGCCGACATCCTGCAAGCCACTGGAGGTGGTACGCAGGCGCAGGTCCACCGGAATGGTCGCCTCGAACGGCGCAGGCCAGCGCCAGTTCAAGCCGGGGTCGAGCAGCACACGCGACGGATTGCCAAAACGGGTGACCACCGTTGCCTCGCCAGAACGCACCTGCACCAGGCTGGCCGCGGCGATGGCAAAGGCAATCAGCAGCGCAGCCAGGCTCGCTCGCCGCCAGGGGAACACCGACGGCCCGGTCGCTGCGTGATGGTGGTGATGATGACCATGACCGCCATGCCCATGACTGGCGTGGCTATCGTGGTCGCTGTGATCGTGATGATGATGGAACAGACTCAAGGGACGACTCCTTACTGAACGGCTTTACGCGGCGCCGTTGGGTCTGCCGGTGGGGTGAACGAACGCAGGTCGATGGTTGGCGCGTTGTCGCCGCCCAGTCGGTGGTCGAGTATCAGCAACTTCGCATTGCCCAGGCCCTCGGTGAGGCGGGCCAGGTATTGCTCGAGCAGAAACGCCTGCCCTGCCTTGGCGTAAGCCTGGCGCTCGGCACTGAAACGCAGGTCTGCACCTTGTGCGGTGGCCAGCACTTCCCGGGCTCCGGCGCTGGCCTGATCGCGGGCAACGCTGGCGTTGAGCTGAGCCTGGTTGGCCTTGTCACTGGCGGCACCGCGCTCGCGCGCAATCAACGCCTGAGCACCGATCTGCGCAGCCTGCACGGCGTGATAGGCGTTGGCGGCACCGGCCGGCGGGTGGATCGCTTCGACCACGGTGGCGAGCAGCTCGACACCGCTGTCCAGGCGCTGCAAGTCAGCCTGCACAGCCTTGCCGATATCGTCGGCCAGGCCGCTGCGTTGCTCGCCGAGCAGCTCATCAAGGGTACGTGAGGCAAAATCGTGCACCAGCACGCGGCTGGCGGTGCTGCGGATCAGCGCGGGAATGTCGGCGCTGTTGTAGGTCGAGGCCATGGCTGCCGAATCCGTCAGACCGATGCGATAGACGAAGCGCACGTCCATGTTGACGATCTGAAAGCTCTGCTTGTCGCCTGCGCTGCTGGCGATCACTTGAGATTTTTCGTTGATGTGGCTGGCGTCCCACAGGCGGTTGGCGCTGTTGGGCGGCGGTCCTTCGGCAGGGTCCAGGCTCTGCTCGGCGGCGTCGGCAGCAGACACACTGGTCGCCAGCTCATGCACTACACCGTTTTCCACCGCCAGAACCCGGCCGAACGGCCAAGGCAATCCTGCATGCAAGCCTGGCCCGAACACCTCGACCGGTTTGCCGAAACGCTCGTAGATGCCGCGCCCCTGCATCGGCACTTCGTGCACGCCGCTCAACGCCCAGCCCAGCGCCGCAACGACTGCCAGCACCGGCAAAAAGGCGCGACGCATGTAGGTGAAGGCCCAGATCTGACGCAGGTCGATGCCAAAACGATTGTGCAGTTCGTGCTGCAAGGCCAGCAGCGGACGTGGCGGCCAGCGCAGCAGGTCGGCGACGAAGCTGCTCGCCAGCAGGCGCGGCTCGACAAGCGCAGTGCGCGGGCTGAACACCGACAGGCCCGCACGCAACACAAACTCCAGCGCAACGCCCAGCGGCAGCAGGCCGATCAATACTGCCAGCCGTGCAGGCCAGACTCTGTCCGCACTGGAGAAGAACAGGCACAGCGCGCCGATCAGCAGAACGATGAGGGTCATGCGCACCAGTTGCGCGAGCGGGCCGGCTTCTGGCGACTGGCCTTCTGGCTCGCTGCTCAGTTGCCGCTCGATAACCAGCAGGCCGAACGCCAACAGCAGCATGATGCCACCGACCAGACTGCCCGGCGCCGAAAGGTCAGTGCCGAGCAGGGTCAGGTTCCAGAAGGCGCGGATGATGATCAGCGCCAGCAATGCCCACCCGCCAAGCCACAGGGTCGAGCTGCCGATGTAACTGACCATCGACTGACCTGCGTCGCTTAACCGGGCGAGCAGACGCTCGTACCAGCCGGTTTCATCAGGCGTTGCTGCGGTTTCAGGAGACTCTCCGCGGGCAGGTGCGCCCCATGCGCGGGCCCGCCAAAGCGCCACGTGCCGTGCCGACTGCAAGCCTGCGCTGAGCAACAGCAAGGCCGCCGCCGCATTACCCAGCACTGCCATCCACAATGAGCCTGGCGAAAACAGATCAATGGACAGCGCCAGCAGCAGCGCGAACGCCGCCAACCCGCCGGTCACATACATCAGTCGCCCGAGACGCCGAACCTGCTGCACTGCCATCTGAAAACGCGGCAGACCTTCGAGGTCTGCGTGCTCACCCAAATCAACCCGCATCACTACCCCGGAACCCGCTGAATATTGCCCTGTAGAGAGCCCCATATCGGCTTCTATCAATGCCGCCGCATCATAGCGTTACGATATAACACGCAGAGTGAAACTTTCGTCAGGTTTCGCATTGGTCCAGCGTAGGGGGTGCAGCGCAGATTTGCGACGTGGAGCGCCGCGAAATGTCCGTCCACTCAAGCATTTGGCGGCAGAATCGTCTGCGCATTGAGACCTGTCGCACAAACACTGTTACGTAGTACCGGTCACATTATGTTTCACTAGCGCCTCGGCCCGCGCCGCTGCAAAGGGCGCTGAGCGTTGTAGTTATCCACAGACACGGATGCTCTTGCGTTGATTTCTATCTACCAGCTCAAACCGCGCTTTCAAAATCTGTTGCGCCCGCTCGTTCAGCGCCTGTACGAGCGCGGCATAACAGCCAATCAAGTCACGCTCGCGGCGTGCGCCATCTCAGTGCTGATCGGTGCCGTCGTGGCCATGGCGATCCCGCATTACTGGGTGTTTGCACTGATCCCTGCGTGGATGATCGTGCGCATGGCGCTCAATGCCATCGACGGCATGCTGGCCCGCGAGTTCGGCCAGAAGTCCCGGCTTGGCGCGTACCTCAACGAACTGACCGATGTCATCGCCGACAGCGCGCTGTTTCTGCCTTTTGCGCTGCTTGTCGATGTCAGCCCGGGCCTGGTGCTGCTGGTGACCCTGCTGGCGATTTTCAGCGAATACGCAGGCGTGCTCGGCCCGATGGACGGTGCATCACGACGCTACGACGGCCCGATGGGCAAAAGCGACCGCGCACTGGTCTTCGGCGTGCTCGGCGCAGGCGTCGCCATTGGCTGGCTGCCCGCCCTGTGGATAAACGTGATTCTGCTCCTCGTCTGTGCGCTGCTGGTGTACACCCTGTTCAACCGCGTGCGGCGCGGCCTGAGTGAAGCACCCTCCTCCCAGCAATAATCAAAACATCGTACTGGCATAAGGAAGTCGCAATGCGTGATGTGAATGATCAGCGCTTCACCACCCACGATGGCGTGGAGCTGTTCTACCGCCACTGGCCTGTTGCACACCCGACGCCCGGTGCGCCACGGCAAGCGGTGTTGCTGTTTCATCGCGGCCACGAGCATTCCGGGCGAATTGCGCATCTGGTTGATGAACTGGACCTGCCAGGCTTTGATTTTTTCGCCTGGGATGCCCGCGGTCACGGCCAGTCGCCCGGGGCCCGTGGTGACAGCCCGAGCTTTGCGACCAGCGTTCGCGACGTGCAGACCTTCGTCGATCACCTGCGCGTCACGTTTGATATTGCCGAAGAGAACATGGCGGTGATCGCGCAAAGCGTAGGCGCCGTCATTGCAGCGACATGGGCGCACGACTACGCACCGAAGATCCGCGCACTGGTCCTCGCCTCCCCCGCCTTCAAGGTCAAGCTGTACGTACCTTTCGCCCGCACGGGGCTGGCGCTGCTGCGCAGGTTCAAGGGCAATTTCTTCGTCAACAGCTACGTCAAGGCGCGCTTCCTGAGCCACGATCCGCAACGTATCGCGTCCTACGACAGCGACCCGCTGATCACCAAGGCCATTTCAGTGAATGTACTGCTGGGCCTGTATGAAGCCGCCGACCGTGTGGTTGCCGATGCCCAGGCGATCCAGATCCCGACCCAATTGCTGATTTCCGGCTCGGATTTCGTCGTGCATCGCGCGCCGCAGGAGCGTTTTTTCGAACAACTGGGCAGCTTGCGCAAGGAGAAACACATCCTGCCAGGGTTCTTCCACGACACGTTGGGCGAGCGCGACCGTCACTTGGCGCTGAGCCGCGCGCGGCGCTTTGTTTTGCAGAGTTTTGAAACGCCGATGCACCGCCCGTCGTTGCTGGACGCTGACCGGCTGGGCGCAACCTGTGCGGAGTCCGAAGAGCTGGCCGCGCCGTTGCCGCACAATTCGTTGCGCGACCTGTACTGGCGCATGACCCACGCCAGCATGCGCCTTGGCAGCAAGTTATCCACAGGGGTGAAACTGGGTTTCGACACTGGTTTCGATTCTGGCAGCACGCTTGATTACGTCTATCGCAACCGACCCGCCGGCAAAGGCGCGCTGGGTCGCATGATCGACAAGAACTACCTGCAATCGATCGGCTGGCGTGGCATTCGCCAACGCAAGCTGCATGCCGAAGAACTGCTGCGCCTGGCCATGGCGCATTTGCGCAATCAGGGCAAACCGGTACGCATCGTGGACATCGCCGCCGGGCACGGGCGCTACATTCTGGAGTCGTTGCGGGGCGTAGAGCCGCTGCCGGAATCCATTCTGCTGCGCGACTACAGCGACATCAATGTGCGCGACGGCAGCCTGCTGATAGAGCAGAAAGATCTGGAAGACATCGCGCGCTTCGTCAAGGGCGATGCCTTTGACCGCAACGACCTGGCGACGCTGGACCCCAAACCGACGCTGGCGGTGGTGTCGGGGCTGTACGAGTTGTTTTCCAGCAACCAGATGGTCGGCGATTCGCTGGCCGGGCTGGCGGCAGCCGTCGAACCGGGCGGTTATCTGGTGTACACCGGGCAGCCGTGGCACCCGCAACTGGAGCTGATCGCCCGCGCCCTGACCAGCCATCGCGAAGGCCAGGCCTGGGTAATGCGCCGTCGCAGTCAGTCAGAGATGGACCAACTGGTGGAAGCCGCAGGCTTTCGCAAGATCACCCAGCGTGTGGATGAATGGGGGATTTTCACTGTGTCCCTCGCGCAGCGCATCCAGTGAGTGCGGTACGCGAGCGCGGCCTGTGGAAAAGAGCGGTCGTCTGGCTGGTGTTACTCGCGCCGTTCTTTTTCGCCAGTTACGGCTTTGCCACCTGGTATACGGCGCAGCGCACCGACGTCGGCAGCCTGGTGTTCGACTGGGAAGCACACATGCCGTTCTGGGCCTGGACCATCTTGCCTTATTGGTCCATCGACCTGCTTTACGGTTTTTCCCTGCTGGCCTGCCTGACCCGTCGGCAACTGGACACGCATGCCTTGCGCCTGTTCAGCGCGCAACTCATCGCCGTTACCTGCTTTTTGCTCTGGCCGCTGCGCTTTACCTTCGAGCGTCCGGAACTGGACGGCATCTTCGGCTGGCTGTTCGCGGTGCTGGCAGGCTTCGACAAGCCGTTCAATCAGGCACCGTCCCTGCACATCGCCCTGCTGGTGGTGCTGTGGGTGTGTTACGACCGCTACGCTCGGCACTTTCATGTCGCGTGGCGCTGGCTGCTGCACAGCTGGTTTGCCCTGATCGGCCTGTCGGTATTAACCACTTGGCAGCACCACTTCGTTGACTTGCCCACAGGCGCACTGGCCGGCTGGTTCTGTGTCTGGCTGTGGCCGGATGAGGGCCGTAGCCCATTGCTGGCGGCGCGCCTGACGCGACATCCCAAACGGCTCAGGCTGGCGCTTTACTACAGCATGGGCGCTGCTTTGCTGGCGATCCCTGCATTTGCGCTCGCTGGTGGCGGGTTGTGGTTGGCGTGGCCGGCACTCTCGTTGCTGCTGGTGGCGCTCAATTACCTGCTGTTCGATGCAGCCGGTTTTCAGAAACGTGCCGACGGGCGATTGTCCGCTGCCGCTTACTGGTTGCTTGGCCCATACGTACTCGGCGCGTGGATAAACTCGCGGCTGTGGACAAAAAAGCGGCCCGATCCGGATCAGGTTGTGGATAACGTATGGCTGGGTCGATTGCCCAGTGAACAACAGATGCAGCCGTTTCAGGCGATTGTGGATATGTGCGCCGAGCTGCCAATCAATCCGGGCACGCGAAGTTATCAACAGGTCGCTGCAATCGACCTGATCCCGCCCGATATAGACAATTGCCTGCGCGCGGCAAAAGCCATCGAAAACCTGCGCCAGCATGGGCCTTTGCTGGTCTGCTGCGCACTGGGTTACTCGCGCAGTGCTACGGCAGTAGCGGCGTGGCTGCTTTATTCAGGCAGGGCAACGTCGGTGGATAACGCGGCGGCGCTGATCAGGGCAGCAAGGCCTGGCGTGGTTCTGCGTGAAGGACATCTTCAGGTTCTGGCGGATGTGCTGCGTAACCGCGATGTCATTCACACAAGCACTCTGCCTATTGGCGCGCGATAGTTTATCCACAGGACGGACGGCTTATGTCACCAGAAATGCACCTCTTGGTCACCGCCAGCCTGCTGCGTCGGGGTAAATCGCTGGACTATCTGTCCACAGGGCTGTTGCTGTTGAGCCTTGCGGCAGGGCTCGCACAGTTGTGGATAACGCCACTCAGCACTTTGTTGGCGGTGTGGATCGTGGTCATGGTGCTGACCGGGCTGCTGGCAAAATCCAAGGCATTCCGGGTCGCTTTCGACGCAGACCTGTTTCAGATCATGGCCAGTCAGCCCAGCCAACTGGCTGATCGCACTCTGGAACTTGACCAGACCCTCAGCGAGCTGGGTTTGCAGCCTGTGGATAAAGGCGGTCGCGACTGGACGCTGCGCAGGCAGGGCGCGCTGCGGCAACTGCGCGTGCAGGTCGGGTACATCGCGCTTCAGCTGTTCTGGCTGGTCGGTTTCATCTTTCTCTTTCCCTGGCTGTCCTTTGCCCTATAGGAATTTTCATGTTCGAACCTCTGGTCGCCACGATCATCACCGCAGGCGCGCGCAGCATCACCGGTGCACGCAGCTTATGGCTGGGTTGCACGCCTGAGCTGCGGCAACGGATCTACTTTGCCAATCACAGCAGCCACGGCGACTTCGTGCTGCTCTGGGCCTCGCTGCCTCCTGCGCTGCGCAAGACCGCCAGGCCGGTTGCCGGCGCCGATTACTGGCAGACCAGCCCGTTGCGGCGCTACATCATCAACCGCGTGTTCAACGGTGTGCTGGTGGATCGCAAGCGCAGCACGCCGGAAAGCAACCCGCTGCAACCGATGCTCGAAGCACTGGAAAACGGCGACTCGCTGATTTTTTTCCCTGAGGGCACGCGCAACCCGGAAGACGGCTTACTGCCCTTCAAAAGCGGGCTTTATCACTTGGCGCAGAGTTATCCACAGGTCGACCTAGTGCCCGTGTGGATTGCCAACCTCAACCGGGTCATGCCCAAAGGCCGCATGTTGCCGTTGCCCCTGCTATGCACCACCAGTTTCGGCGCGCCTCTGCGTCTGGACAGCGAAGAAAGCAAAGAGCAATTCCTCACCCGCAGCCGTGACGCGCTGCTGGCCCTGGCACCGGAGCCGCTGTAATGGATAACCAGACTCAACTGTTGTTCATGGGCATCGGCATCGTTCTGCTGCTCGCCTCGCTGATCGGCTATGTGCTCAAGCGCAGGGCTGGCGGACCCAACTCGGTTATCGACAACCTCAACGCGCGCATCAATGCCTGGTGGGTGATGGTGCTGGTGATCGGCTTCGCCTTCTGGCTGGGTCAGGGCGCGGTCATCCTGCTGTTCTACGCTGTTTCGTTCTACGCCCTGCGCGAGTTCCTGACCCTGACGCCGACCCGGCGCAGCGATTACCCGGCCTTGGTGGCGGCGTTTTACCTGGCGCTGCCGTTGCAGTACGTGCTGATTGCGATTAACTGGTACGGGCTGTTCTCGATCTTCATTCCGGTCTATGTGTTCCTGCTGCTGCCGATTCTGGCCTCGCTGGGCGGCGACAGTAAGCACTTCCTGGAGCGCGCCTCGAAAGTGCAGTGGGGCTTGATGATCGCGGTGTTCTGCGTCTCCTACGTGCCCGCCCTGCTGACCCTGGAGATCGCCGGCTACGAGGGCCGCAACCTGTTGCTGATCGCCTGGCTGGTGATCGTGGTGCAGATCTCCGATGTGCTGCAATACGTGTGCGGCAAGTTGTTCGGCAAACGCAAGATCGCGCCCAACCTGTCGCCATCGAAGACCGTCGAAGGCTTTCTGGGCGGCATCGCCCTCGCCTCGTTGATTGGCGGCGCGCTGTGGTGGATAACCCCGTTCAATGCCTGGCAGGGCGTCCTGATCGCACTGCTGATCAACCTGCTGGGGTTTGCAGGGGGCATTGTCATGTCCGCCATCAAGCGTGACCGCGGCGTGAAAGACTGGGGCCACATGATCGAAGGCCACGGCGGCATGCTTGATCGGCTGGACTCGGTCTGTTTTGCCGCGCCGATTTTCTTCCATCTGGTGCGTTACTGGTGGACCTGAGGGCGCCTGCGATCTGCAAAATCGGTCGCCTGTAGGGGGGCCGACAGGCATTTGCCACGAATACGCGCCAGCAAAATGATTGCTGAATATTGCGTGGCAAATGCAGCGCTCGACGGCCAGGCACGCTACTGCCCTGATGACTTTCGCGCACCCGACTCCCTCGCAGGCCTTGTGCCAAGCGGCCACGAGCGTGATCGGACAGCTGTAATACGTTTGAAAAAACGTCCGTTTTCAAGGCCTGACGCCGAATTCATTGCGCATGATTCGTGTTTTTTTTTGGCCGATTTCCGAACGGGATCTCGTCTTTGTTATCTGTTGTGGGTAGTTTGCGTTCGGCAAGGAGTCGTTGGCGCGCCATTTTTTGTGCAGGACGCACAGAATTACTCAGAGGCTTCACCCTTATGAATCGCAGAAATCTCCTGAAAGCGTCCATGGCGTTGGCCGCTTACGGCAGCGTATCGGCCTCAGGTCTTTATGCTGCGCGAGCACTGGCCGCAGCAGCCGATGGCGAGATCGAACACTTCGATTTTGCAGAGCTGCAAGCCCATGCCAAGAAGCTCGCAGGCAAAGGCTATGTGAGCAACAAGCAAGTGCTGCCACCCGTCCTGGCGAACATGACGCCGCTGCAATTCAATGCCATTCGCTACGACCCCAATCATTCGCTGTGGAAAGACGTCAACGGTCAGCTCGATGTGCACTTCTTCCACGTCGGCATGGGTTTCAAGACGCCGGTACGCATGTACAGCGTCGACCCGCAGAACAAGCAGGCGCGGGAAGTGCATTTCCGCCATGACCTGTTCAATTACGAAAGCAGCGGCATCGACAAGAACCTGGTCAAAGGCGACCTGGGCTTTGCCGGCTTCAAGTTGTTCAAGGCGCCCGAAATCGCCATCAACGACGTCGTTTCGTTCCTCGGTGCCAGTTATTTCCGGGCCGTGGACAGCAACAAGCAATATGGCCTGTCGGCCCGCGGCCTGGCTATCGACAGTTATGCCAAGCGTCAGGAAGAATTCCCCGATTTCACCAAGTTCTGGTTTGAAACACCGGACAAGAATGCCACGCGCTTTGTGGTGTACGCGCTGCTCGACTCGCCCAGCGCCACCGGCGCTTACCGTTTCGACATCGACTGCCAGGCCGGTCAGGTGGTCATGGAAATCGATGCGCACATCAATGCGCGTACCGATATCCAGCAACTGGGTATTTCGCCGATGACCAGCATGTTCAGTTGCGGCACCCACGAACGGCGCATGTGCGACACCATCCACCCGCAAATTCACGACTCCGATCGCCTGTCGATGTGGCGCGGTAACGGCGAGTGGATCTGCCGCCCGTTGAACAACCCGGCCAAACCGCAATTCAGCGCGTTCGCCGACAAAGACCCGAAAGGCTTCGGTCTGGTGCAAAGCGATCACGAATTCTCCAGCTATCAGGACACCGTGGTCTGGTACAGCCGTCGTCCAAGCCTGTGGGTCGAACCGATCACAGCGTGGGGTGAAGGCGAAGTCAGCCTGCTGGAATTGCCGACCACCGGCGAGACGATGGACAACATCGTGGTGTTCTGGACACCGAAGACGCCGGTCAAGGCCGGGGATTCGTTGAATTACGGCTACAAGCTGTTCTGGAGCCCGCTGCCGCCGGTGAGCACGCCGCTGGCTCAGGTCCACGCCACACGTTCCGGCATGGGCGGTTTCCTCGAAGGCTGGGCACCGGGCGAGCATTACCCGAAAACCTGGGCACGCCGCTTTGCGGTGGACTTCAACGGCGGCGGTCTGGATCGCTTGCCGGAAGGCACGGGCATCGAGCCTATCGTCACCGTTTCTCATGGCAAGGTGCAGGACTTCAACATCCTCGTGCTGCCGGACATCAAGGGTTATCGCATCACCTTTGACTGGGTGCCGGACAGCGACTCGGTCGATCCGGTGGAAATGCGCATGTTCATCCGTACCGGCGACCGGACGCTGAGCGAGACCTGGATGTACCAGTACTTCCCGCCAGCACTGGACAAGCGCAAGTACCCGTAAGGCGGGGGTTCCTCCTGAGAGGCCCGGAGAACGGGCTTCTGCCCGCAGGGCAAGGAGCGGACTTGTCCGCGAAGGGCTGCGAAGCGGCCCTAAAACAGGCCGCCTCGGTTGTATCTGCTGCACCGCGGCGGTAGGTTTTACTGCCGGTTCCCGGCAGTTCGCGGACAAGTCCGCTCCCACAAAAGCGAAGCGCCGCCCGGCCCGCTGCCGCGCAAAGCGTTTCTGCCCGCAGGGCGTAGGAGCGGACTTGTCCGCGAAGGGCTGCGAAGCGGCCCCAAAACAGGCCGCATCGGTTGTATCTGGTGCATCGAGGCGGCTGGTTTTGCTACCGGTTCCCGGCAGATCGTGGACAAGCGAAACGTCGCCCGGTCCGCTTCTAGAAAAGCCGAGTGCTCTACCGGATATCCACTAATCCTGACTAATTAATTGTAAGCGATCCACCAACCACACCTACCATCAGATGCGGCTTCCGTTTATCTTGGCATTTCCGGTGAGCAGTTCCACGGCAGCAACGCCTCATAGTCGGCCACCGACTGCGCAAGTGGCAACCTCTCCAGTACGTGGCGCAGCCACGTATAGGGCTCCTGGCCGTTGACCTTGGCGGTCTCGACCAAGCTATAGATCTGTGCACTGGCGGTGGCGCCTTTAGGCGTGTCGCTGAACAGCCAGGCTTTGCGCCCAATAACAAACGGCTTTATTGCGCGCTCTGCCGGGTTGTTGTCGATCGGTAAAAAGCCGGCTTCCACGTAACGCTTCAGCCGACTCCAGTTATTCGCCAGATAACCAACTGCCTTGCCCAGCACGCTTTGCGGCGTCACGTGGGACTGAGTTTTATCCAGCCAGCTTTTCAACTGAGCCAAGATTGGCAGGCTTTTCTCCTGCCGACCGGTAAAGCGCTGTTCGTCGCTGCCGTCTTTCAATTCGCGCTCGATACCGTACAGCTTATTGATCATCGTCAGCGCGATATCGGCACGCCCGGTCTTGCCCTTAGGTTGCACTTTTTGTGCTTCGACAAATTTGCGCCGCGCATGGGCCATACACGCCAAGCGCTCCACGCCCGGTTGTAACGCCAGCGCGTTATAGCCCGCGTAATCATCAGTCATCACATAGCCGCGATAACTTTCCAGCAGCCGTAACGGTACGTCCTGCGCGCGGCTGGAAGTGTAGTCGAACAATACGACTTTATGATCTGGAGGCCCGCTGGCCTGTACCCACATCCAGGATTGGCTGGTCGGGTCTCGATCTGGTTCTTTCAGTACCTGAACGCGGGTTTCGTCACAGTGGATGACCGGGCTTTCCAGCAATCGATCACGCATCAGATTTAACAGCGGCTGCAAATGTTCGCCGCACTGGATAATCCAGCGGGCCAACGTTTGACGCGGGATTTCTATGCCATGTCGGCTTAGCACCGTTTCAAAACGATGCAGCGGCAAGCCGTCGACATACTTGGTGGTCAGCAGCATGGCCAACACGCTGGGGCTGGCCATGCTCTTTTCAATCAACTGCGCAGGCTTGCCGGCTGTGACCGGTGCCGACTCACAGCCACGACAGCCGTAGACTTTGCGGATGTGTTTGATCACCCGAATCTGCATCGGCACGATATCCAGTTGCTCGCTGGTTTCCTCGCTGACGACATGCTTGCGGCAACCGCAGGCACAGGTCAGTTCGTGTTCGGGCAGCTCGTGGATGACTTCAATGCGCGGCAGATCAGCCGACAGTGGCTTGCGCTTGCCACGGCGTGGCGCAGGAGCAACTACTTCCTCATCAGCATCGCCGACCGGGAGCATAGGCTCGCTTTCAGGTTCATTGAACAAGGCAAGTTGAGGGGTATTAGGCTCGACGGTTTGTTCGGACTTTCGACCAAAAATACGGTCACGCAGCAGCTTGATCTGCTCTTTGAGATCAACGATGTGAGTGGCGTAGGCGTCTTTAACTTCCTGTTCGCGCGAGCGTGCTTCGTAGCTCTCAAGCAGCATCTGTTTGAGCAATACGGGATCGTCAGGAAGGTTGTCGGGCAATGGTCGCATGCCCTGGATTATACCCGTCAGGCAACAAACCTTGGAGTCAAAATCTTATGAGGACGGTTGCGCCACAGATCAAATCCATCCAGCAGCCAATTCAATTCCTGAACCGTCAGCACAATGGCTTCGTCGACATCATCTGGCGAGATTTTGAAACGCTCGGACTCGAGACGCTTGAGCCAAAGGCAGAAGCCGTTACGCTCCCAATACAAAATCTTCACTCGATTCCGGGATTTGTTGAGAAAGACAAAGAGCACCGGATCAAAGACCGCCACTTTAATATCCAACTCGACCAAAGCAGCTAAGCCATCGATGGATTTTCTGAAATCCACGGGTTTGGGATAGAGGTAGACTTTCTCGACTTTGGCGTCGGGTCGCATCATGGTGCTGGCTCCTGAAAGAAAACGGGAGCACAGCATCAGGCGTCAGCCAGTGGCTTGAAATGTGGGGTTCGTGGATCGGATACAATTAATTGACAGTTCCCCGATCTGCGACTGATATACGTCTTGTCACGCCGTTGCGAGCATTCGCTCCAGACTTCGCTTCACCTCCCAGGCTCATTCGTATCGACGCGTTTATCCACAGCGTCGGGCGGTAGCTTTGTCCGCGTAATTTCCCTGATGCATATCAGAAGGCAGCCAGCATGGCGTTCAATCCTGCGAGCAGTGCCGACGCCAGGTCGTCGATGATTTCCTTTGATACATCCACTGCAGTGACATGGGTCGCTATCAGCCTGATGCTGGTCGAGACGTTTTCAGGTGCCCTGCGCTTCTATTTCGATCAGGCCGGCATCAGCCCCCTGCTCTATCTGCCCAAAGCCGCCTGCATCCTGTTGTTCATCCTCGAACTGCGCACGTTCAAGGCCGGGCGGCTGTTCTGGGCGTTCATGATTCTATGGCTGATCTCAGGCCTGCTGGCGATGCTCCATCGCGCCAGTATCCACAACCTGGCGTTCAGTCTGTTTGCCTTGAGCCCGCTGCTGTTCGGGCTGGTCTGCGGCAAGCACCTGCTGCATCGCCGCACGCTGTTGCAATGGGCGATCGGTTTTTGCCTGCTGGCCTCGCTGCTGGGCGTGGCTCTGGACACATCAACGTCAGTGCCGTGGAAAGGCTACAGCTACACCCTCGGTGAAACCGAGCTGAGCGCCAACACCACATGGAGCGACGACCAGGTGGACCGCATTGCCGGGTTTGCCAGGGTGTCCAACGTGCTGTCGATCATGATCGCCTTCTACGCGCTGTACCTGCTCATGTTCCTGCGCTCGCGTCTGCTGAGGGTATTGCTGAGCGTGGTGGCGCTTTACGCTATCGTGCTGACCACCAGTAAAGCGCCGGCCGCAGCATTTGCCCTGACCATCGGCCTGTTGCTGATCCAGCGAATGAGCTGGACCTGCAGGACGCTCTGCGTGCTGGTGGTGTGCATCGGTTTGCTGCTGCCGACGCTGGGTCTGATCTTGAGTCCTGATGCCCACACCGTGAGCAGCGGCGGCTCGCTGGCCTCGCTTTACGACCGGCTGATCAACACCTGGCCCACGCTGATCGACGCCATGAGCCGTGAAGGCTGGATGATCAGCGGGGCAGGCTTCGGCATGGTCGGCAGCACGATGGCCATCTTCCCGGTACAAGGTAGCGGCGTATTTTTAGGCATGGACAGCTCCGCCCTGTACCTGTGGGCGATGCTGGGCGTGGTCGGACTGCTCTTGTATGGGCTGCAGATTCCGCTGCTTTTCAGACTGCTCGATGACCCGACCCGCGTCGGCCGCATGCTGCTGGCCATCAGTTTTTGCTGGTGCCTGATCAGTTGGACCACCGACATGTTCGAGGTTGCGGTCGCCAACCTGTTTGTCGGTCTGGCGATTGGCTATGCCATTGCCCGCAGTAAAGCAGTCGCCTCACAAGGCCACTCTCCCGCGCTGCAGTTGATCACGCATGCGGAGCCACGCTGAGATGGCCGCCCTGAACGCATTTTCGTGCCGCACCATAGCGTGCCTGGCACTGCTCGCTTGCCTGAGCAGTGCTCCGGCTGTTCATGCCGAACCTGCTTTCATCGTGGGCGTCGGTACGCACCTGATGAATTACAACCGCCCCTTGCACAAACCGCTGATGCTCACTGCCGAGGCCGGTTTCAACTCGGTCAGGGACGATATTTTCTGGTCCACCGCAGAGTTTGCTCCCTATCACCTGCGGATCACCCCGCAATGGCGCAATTACCTGCGAACCGCCCAGGACCGCAACTTGAGCCGGGTGGCGATCCTCGGTTACAGCACGTACTTCCACGACAACGCCAAGCCCCGTACACAGAAGGTGATGAAACCCTTTCTGAATTACGTCGATTACGTCACGCGGCAGTTGGGCAATCGGGTGAGTTTTTACGAAATCTGGAATGAGTGGGACCTCGAAGCCCCCAAGGACCGTCAACTTGCCCTGGACTACGTCAGGCTGGTACAGAAAACCGCGCCGGTGATTCGCAAGAACACGCGCAATGCCATCGGTCCACAGGCGAAGATTCTGGCCGGTGCAGTGACGCCTGGCGGCATGGATTCAGGTTTCGCTGACCCGTTGATCGAAAGCGGCGCGCTGGATCTGGTCGATGGTCTTTCCGTACACCCTTATGCCCATTGTGCCGCCAACGATGGCAACACCCCGGAAGCCTGGGTGCGCTGGCTAGCCGGTTACGAGCAGCATATTCGCCAAAAGGCGGGCCGCGCCGTGCCGATCTATCTGACCGAAACAGGCTGGCCAAGCCATCAGGGTGCGTGTGGCAAGAGCGAAACCACTCAGGCGCTGTACATGGCGCGTCTCTACTTTCTGGCCCGCACGGTGCCCAATGTCAAAGGCATGTGGTGGTACGACCTTTATAACGACGGGCCGGACCGCCGCGATCAGGAGCACAACTTCGGCTTGCTCAATGAAGACCTGTCGCCCAAGCCCGCCTACACCATGATGAAGGCGATAGCGCCGGTGGTTCGCGACTTCACCTATGACGTTCAGGCCAGCACGCTGACGCAGGACCTCTATCAGCTGTATTTCGACAAGGGCGACGAGCGCGTGCTGGTGGCGTGGGCCATCGGCAAACCGCGAGACATTCAGGTGACCAGCAAACACCCCATGAGCGGCCCTGTACGGCTGATCAATACCACTAACGCCGAGCGCGGCCAGGTCAACAGCGATCAGTTGTGGGCGTGTCATGACGATCACTGTTCAGCCTCGATCAGCCTGAGCGATTTCCCCAGGATCATTCGGCTGAGCCGTGAGCTGCCAGCCGCCGAATCTGCTTTTCCACCGCCCGCTTAACCAATGGATGACTTTCTCAAATGGACTTCAGAAAAGACATCAATGGCCTGCGCGCCATTGCGGTTATCGCCGTGCTGCTGTTTCACTTTCACCCTGCCTGGCTGCCTGGCGGTTTTGCCGGGGTGGATGTGTTTTTTGTGATCTCGGGGTATCTGATTACCGGAATCATCATGCGCGGCCTGAGAAACGGCAGCTTCAGGTTGACGGCGTTCTATGCGTCACGGGCCAGGCGCATCGTCCCGGCACTGGCGGCGGTATGCCTGGCCTTGTTGCTGGCGGGCTGGTTTTACCTGCTGCCACTGGACTACAGCGCGCTGGGGACGCACGTGGCCAGCAGCCTGGGGTTTGTTTCGAACATTGTGTATTGGCGCGAGGCCGGCTACTTCACCGCCAGCGCCCATGAGAAATGGCTGTTGCACACCTGGTCACTGTCAGTCGAATGGCAGTTTTACCTGCTGTACCCGATCGCACTGCTGATGCTCAGCCACTTCGTCGCGCTGCACAACCTGCGCTGGTGGGTGCTGGGCGGGTGCCTGACGGGTTTCATTTTTTGCGTATTTGCGTCGTCGCAATGGCCGGAGGCGGCGTTTTACCTGTTGCCGACCCGCGCCTGGGAATTGTTGTCAGGCGGCGTGGCGTGCCTGTTTCCGTTTCAACTGAGAGCCCTACAGCAGCGCGTTCTGGAACAGGTCGGGCTGGCAATGATCGTGGTCGGTTTCTTCGCGCTGTCAGTGCAGGACACATGGCCGGGATACCTGGTACTGCTGCCGGTGCTGGGGACTTTCGCGGTGATCGCGGCAGCACGCAACGACTCGCTGCTGACCTGCAACCCGCTGTCGCAATGGACCGGCAAGCTGTCGTACTCGCTGTATCTCTGGCACTGGCCGGTGGTGGTGTGGATGAGTTACGCCGGCTGGCTGGGCGAGCTGCGCAACGTGTCACTCGGCATCGGCGTGGCCTTGATGCTGGCGCTGGCGTCGTGGCGGCTGATCGAGCAGCCCTTCGGCACACGCCAACCTGCGAGGCCCTGGAGATTTGCCCCGCTCGGCACACTGATTGTTCTGGTATTCACGGGCGGCGCGCTGGTCAGTGCGACTCAGGGAGTGATATCGCCGGTGCGCCCGATCAGTCTTTCGGACAAGGCGCATTTCATCCAGGAATACGTTGACCGCCAGCACAACCTTTACGAACCTTACTGGCTGAAGTGTGACGCGTTTTCAGCCCAGACCCAGCGCGGTCAAACCGACATCGACGAGGCGTGCACGCGCAAACAGGGCACGGGGGGCGTGTTTCTGTGGGGCGACTCCCACGCGCAGGCGCTGTCGCTCGGGCTGCGCACTTTGCTGGCGCGCACTACGCCGTTCTATCAAGTAGCGTCGGCCAGTTGCCTGCCCAGCCTCAGCGACCATGACGGACGCGCGTCGGCGACCAGCCGGGCTTGTGATTATTCCAACCGCACCGCGCTGCAAGGCATCGAGAGGCTGCACCCGGATATCGTGGTCATCGCGCAAAAGGATAGCCACGACAAGACCGACTGGAACCGTATCGCAGCCCGGCTCAAGCGCCTGGGCGTGAAACACATTGTGTTGATCGGCCCGCTGCCGTCGTGGAATCCATCGCTGCCCAGCGTCATCGCCAACCGTCACTGGGGGCTGACCGAGTCATACATCAGCGATCCGGCGCTGGACCAGAACGTCATGGCGGTGGATCAGGCCACCCGCGAGCTGGCGGCGTCGGCGGGCATTCAGTTCGTTTCGCTGATCGACAAACTGTGCATCGCCGACGCCTGCCGGGTGCGTCCGGAAAACAGCACCTCACTGCTGCAGATCGACTCCGGGCACCTGAGCGCAGAGGGTTCGCTGTACGTCGTGCGCAATTACGTACTGCCACGGTTGGTGAACGAGTAGACGCGAAGACGGTGCTTCAGACGTCTTACTTTCGGTGTTTTCGCCCGGTCCACTCCCACCAAAGCGCGTGGATACCTGAGCGTCACCCGGTCCGCATGGCCTTCGGCCAGAATCAGAGGCGAACGAATGCGCGCACCGGAATCAATGAAGCTCTTTAAGCCGCTCGGCGAACTTGACCAGATCAGCCAGCGAGTCGGCTTCCATCTTGCGCATGACCGAGCCGCGTCGAACCTTGACGGTGATTTCACTCACGTTCAGTTGCGCGGCAATCTGCTTGTTGAGCAAGCCGCTGACGACCAGCGCCATCACCTGCTGCTCGCCCTGATTGAGGCTGGCGTGGCGGCGCTGCAAGCGGGCTTCGATCGCTGCGCTCTGGCGACGGCTGCGATCCTGCGCCAGCCCTTGCTGGATGGCATCCAGCAGGTCCTGCTCGCGAAAGGGTTTGGTCAGAAACTCAATCGCGCCCGCCTTCATCGCCCGCACCGACATGGGAATGTCGCCATGCCCGGTGATGAAAATGACCGGCAGAAAAATCCCGGATTTGGCCATATGCTCCTGAAAGTCCAGGCCGCTCATGCCCGGCATGCGGATGTCCAGAATCAGGCAGCCCGGCACATCAGGGCGTGAAGCCTCCAGGAACGCTTTGGTCGAGCCGAACAACAGGCTGCGCAGGCCCACCGACGCCAACAGGTCTTCCAGCGAAGAACGCACCGACAGGTCGTCGTCGATCACATAGATGATCGGCTCTTCGGCCTGCGGGGCAGCAGCGAGTGTGTTCATCAGGTTTCCATCTTTCCGGTGGGCAGCGTGAAGTGAAACGTAGCACCGATCGATGGGTTGGGCGTGACCCAGATGCGTCCGCCGTGGGCCTCAATGATCGATCGGCTGATCGCCAGACCAATCCCCATCCCCTCTTGCTTGGTGGTATAGAAGGCATCGAACAGCCGGTCGGTGTTGTCCGCCTGCACGCCGATGCCATTGTCGCGCACTGCGAAACCGATATCGCCGCCCTCGCGCCAATCGACCCGAATCTCCAGCTGCGCCTGATCCGTCTCGACCTTGCTCATTGCATCCACACCGTTGAGCATCAGATTGAGCAGCACTTGCTGGATCTGCACCCGGTCGGCCAACAGCGGCGGCAAACCCTCCGGGACCTCGACCGTCAGTGCGACGCCCTGCGCGTCTATTTCGCTGTGCGCCAGCGCCACGATCTCGGCCACCGTGTCGGCCACGCTGATCCACTCCTTGTAGGTCGACGAACGTTTGGCCAGCGCACGCACGCGCACGATGATATCGCCAGCACGATTGGCATCACCGATCATGCGCTCGACTGCCTGCCGGGCCTTTTCCAGGTTGACCGGTTCGGCGGCCAGCCAGCGCTGACAGGCGTTGCCGCTGATGACAATGGCCGACAGCGGCTGATTGACCTCGTGGGCAATGGACGCAGCAAGCTCGCCCAACTGATTGACCCGGGCGATCTGTGCCAGCTGCGAACGCGCCTCATGAACCGTACGGATGGCCCGAGCCAGGCGCAGCGCCAGCCAGGTGGTCATGGCGATGGCCACCAGGCTGATGAAACAATTGACCAGCCCGGACGCCTCGCTGCCTCTGGAGGTGGTCAGCTCGTAACTGACCACCGTCAGCACCATGCACACCAGCGCAATGACAAGCACGCCCCTGACCGGCAGGAGCATGACGGCCAGCAAGACCACCGCGATCTGGAACACGCCCACGGCGATCTCCAGATCGGTCAGGGTGTCGGCAACCGCGATAAACAGCGCCAGCAACAGCAACGCGACCCACCTGACTGCCATCGCAGCCTTGCTACAGGATTCCGGCTCGTGCATCTGCACCCTCTCGCTCTTCAAAACGCCCGCTGAGTATGTCGTACAAACCTCAGGACGGGTTATCCAGGCTGAACTGATCGGCCAGCTCATCGTACGCGAACAACTCGGCGTAGCGCCCCCATTGGGTAACAGCATTCAGGGTCTGCATGGCGTCGCTTTCGGACATGAAATCTTCCAGCTGATCACGAAAACGCCGCGCCGGTGCCGTGTGCGTAGGGCGATCATCCAGCACCCGCCGAATATGCGCGACCAGCGGCACGAAGCTCAGCAGATGCTGGGCAAACAGCTGCTTGCGCTCGTCCACATCCGCCAGTGCGTAGCGATTTGCAGCCGGCAGCAAACGTATGTCGCCCCCCTTCAGCTCGGCAAAACGCAGCAGTTGCAGGACTTCGGCAATCGGGAACAGCTCGTCGGCGTTGTAATGCAGTGCGCTGGCCAGTTCCGGCAGGTCGGCCTTGAGGCTGTAAGGCGGCGCATGGATCGCTTCGATCAGACCGGCCAGCGCATTGGTGGACACCTGCGGCAAGACCATGCCCAGACCGGTGCCCGGAAACACGCCCTGACGAATCTCGCCGGCATCGTTGTCCTGGGTCATCAGCACGTAGATTTCTTCCACCAATGCCCGGAAAATCGGGTCCTGACGATTGCGCGGCTGTGGCAGATCGACCTTGATCTCGCTGATCACCCGCCCCGGATTGGAGGAGAACAGCAGGATGCGATCGCACATCAGCACGGCCTCGGCAATGTTGTGCGTGACCATCAGGATCGACTTGATGGGCATGCGCCCTTCGCTCCACATGTCCAGCAGGTCAGTGCGCAGGGTTTCGGCGGTCAGCACATCGAGCGCAGAAAAAGGCTCGTCCATCAGCAACACGTCAGGGTCGATCACCAGCGCCCGCGCCATGCCCACGCGCTGGCGCATGCCGCCGGACAGCTCTTTGGGGTAAGCGCTTTCAAAGCCGTCCAGGCCAATCAGGTCGATGGCCGCCAGCGCGCGCTTGCGACGCACGGCAGCAGGCACACGCTGCGCCTCAAGCCCGACTTCAACGTTTTCCAGCACGGTCAGCCACGGGAACAAGGCGAAGCTCTGGAACACCATGCCTACCGACATCGCCCGCCCCTGCACACGACGAGGGAAATTCACCTCGCCCTCGGTCGGCACCACCAACCCGGCGATGGAACGCAACAGGGTGGACTTGCCCGAGCCTGAGCGGCCCAGAAGACCGACGATTTCGTTCTCGTTGAGTTGCAGTGTCACGTCTTCCAGCACCAAGCGCTCTTTGCTGCCTTTGCCGTATACGTGTCGGACCTTCTGAACATCTACCAGGCAACGCGTTTCGACAGCCATCATCATGGCGCCCTCCCTAAAACAAAATCACACAAAATCACACCAGACTCAGACGTCGCTCGGCAAACCCGTACAGCGGGCGCCACAGCAACCGGTTGAACGCGATCACAAAAATCGACATGACGACAATGCCCAGCGCGACGCGTGGAAAATCACCCGCCTGAGTCGCGTTGGCGATGTAGGAACCCAGCCCGGCCGCCTGCAGATGCTGATCGCCCCACGACACGGCTTCCGCGACGATGCTAGCGTTCCATGAACCGCCCGACGCCGTCAGCGCGCCGGTGACGTAGTAAGGAAACACGCCCGGCAGCGCCACACGACGCCACCATTGCCAACCGCGCATGTTGAACATGCTGGCCGCTTCGCGCAGGTCAGTCGGCAGTGCGCTGGCCCCGGCGATCACGTTGAACAGGATGTACCACTGGGTGCCGAGCACCATCAGTGGCGACAGCCAGATGTCCGGGTTGAGGTGCAGGCCGACGATGGCGATCACCGCGAAGGGGAACAGCACGTTGGCCGGAAACGCTGCCATGAACTGCGCAATCGGCTGCAACCGCTCAGCCCAGACCGGGCGCAGGCCGATCCACACACCGATGGGCACCCAGATCACGCTGGCAATGGCGATCAGCACGATTACCCGCAGCATGGTCGCCAGCCCCAGACCAAACGCGCCGACCATGTCGCTCAAGCCCAATGACGCCTCGATGAAACGGAACAGGTAGACACTGGCGGTCAGGCAACCCGCCATGACCAGCGCGAGCCACAGGTAGTCGATAACACGCACGACACCGGGCGTGGGCTTCACTTTCCACAGCCGGGAAACACCGCGCCCGTTGATCAGCATCAGGCCTTTCCACGGTGCCGCCAGCAGCGCGCTCAGCATGGGTGCCACACGCGAGCGGCCCAGCAGGCTGTACATCCAGGAGCGGGGACGCTTGGACGATGCGGTTTGCTCGAAGCGGAATTTGTCCGCCCACGCCACTATCGGGCGAAACAGAAACTGGTCGTAGGCCAGAATCACCAGCGCCATTGCGCCGACGGCCCAGGCAATCGCGGCAAGGTTTTTCTGCTCGATGGCCAGCGCCAGCCAGGAACCGATGCCGGGCAGGTTGACGGTGGTGTCGCCGACCGAAATCGCCTCGCAGGCCACCACAAAAAACCAGCCGCCGGACATCGACATCATCATGTTCCACACCAGCCCCGGAATGGCGAACGGCAGTTCCAGCCGGGTAAAGCGCAACACAGGGGACAGGCCGAACTGGCGGCTGACTTCACTCAGGTCGCTGGGCACGGTGCGCAGTGACTGATAAAAGCTGAACGCCAGGTTCCACGCCTGACTGGTGAAGATGGCAAAGATGGCGGCGCACTCGACGCCCAATTGCCGGCCAGGAAACAGGCCCATGAAGAACGTCACCGTGAAGGTCAGAAAACCCAGCACCGGAACCGACTGAAGAATATCCAGCGCAGGAATGATGACGTGCTCGGCCTTGCGGCTCTTGGCCGCCAGCGTGGCCACGACAAAGGTAAAGATCAACGACGCCGCCAGCGCAATGAACATGCGCAGCGTGGTGCGCAATGCGTACTCGGGCAACCGTGCAGGGTCGAGGCTCATCGGGCTTGAAGTAAGCACTTCAATCGGCTGCAGCATCTGACCTGCGCCAAACAGCACCAGCGCGACAAACAGCGCAAGTAAGGCCAGACAAAGACCATCGGCCCAATACGTATTACGCGCACCGGGTTTTACAAAACGGGGCGCACGCAGGCTTTTACCGAGTTCAAATATAGAATGCATTGCTCACCTCGAATCGGCTGCACAGGCGCAGGCCAGTCGGCTTTACGAGCAGACGGGCTTTCAGCGATTACAGATAAAGGGCATTAATGGCTGCCGGATGATGAGGTAAAGCTTATAGGGATTTAAACAATAGATATAACCTGCAAAAGTAGGTCGTGCTTATCTGTCAGTATGGGTTATATATACCAACGTATAGTGCTATGACTAACGTGCTAATAATGTGCTCAACAATAACCTCACTATCGTGCGACGCTCTGCGTCCGGTCTTGAGTATGCGGCGCGGCGCAGAGGTGTGACGCAGAGCGTCACGCAAGGCATTGCGACGCTGGAGCGTGCGCAACGATAACCTCACTATCGTGCGACGCTCTGCGTCGCATGGCGTTCGGGACGCTCTGCGTCCGGTCTTGAATGAGCGGCGCAGAGGTGTGACGCACGGCATCCGACGCTGGAGCGTGCGCAACGACAGGCGTCTCAACGCCCCCTCATCACACCCGGAAGTGGCTGACCATCATCTGCAACTGGCCACCCAGGCGTGCCAGTTCGACGCTGGATGCTGCGGTTTCTTCGCTGGCTTCGGCGGTCTGTTCGGACACGTCGCGAACGTTGACGATGCTGCGGCTGATTTCGTCGGCGACCGAGCTTTGTTGTTCGGCAGCCGCTGCAATCTGCTGGTTCATGGCCTGGATGTTCGACACCGTACGGGTAATGCTTTCCAGTGACGTACCCGCCTTGCGCGTCAACTCGACGCTGCTGTCAGTCAGCGTGCGGCTGCCCAGCATGATGCCCGACACCTGACGAGTGCCGTTTTGCAAGGCAGCGACCAGGCCTTCGATTTCTTCGGTGGACTGCTGAGTGCGCTGGGCAAGACCGCGCACTTCATCGGCAACCACCGCAAAACCACGACCCGCCTCACCCGCACGCGCGGCCTCGATGGCCGCATTGAGCGCGAGCAAGTTGGTCTGTTCGGCAACCGCCTTGATCACGTCCATGACCTTGCCGATCTTGTCGCTGTCCTGCTCCAGCACATTCATCGCATCAGACGAACGGACGACTTCGGCAGCCAGTCGTTCGATCTGCTGGATGGCTTCGCCCACCACCTTGTCGCCCTCACGCGCCTGCTTGTCGGCATCCGATGCGGCAACGGATGCTTGCTCAGCGTTGCGCGCAACTTCGTGAACAGTGGCGGACATCTCGTGCATGGCAGTGGCGACCTGATCGGTCTCGACCTTCTGGCTGTTGACGCCAGCGCTGGTCTGCTCGGTGACCGCCGACAATTGCTCGGCAGCGCTGGCAATCTGCGTCACGCCGTCGCGAATCCCGGAAATCAGGTCGCGCAGGGTTGCGCCCATGCGCTGGATGCCCTGTTGCAACACGCCCAGTTCGTCGCGTCGGGTGATGGCCGCCGAATGGGTCAGGTCGCCGGACGCAATGCGCTCGACAATGGCCAGCGTATCGCGCAGCGGACGGGTGATCTGACGGGTAATGATGACGGCCGCCAGAATGCCGAACAGCATCACCAGCACAACGCAGCCCAACTGCAAGTTTCGCGCTTTGGCGGTATCTGCCTTGGCGAGTTGCATCTGGATGCCATACAGCTCTTCGCCCAGTTTGACGATGGCCGCACCTTGCGTGGTCAGGTCTTTACGAACTGCGCCAGCGGTCTGGGTCGTCACCTTGAACGCATCGATCGAGGCACGGTAGTTACGCAGAGCGGTTTCCAGTTGCGTAATCCGCTCGCGATTGCCCGCATCAAAAGCGGATTTCAGTTTGTCCAGATGGCTGATGGCAGTATCGAGCAGTTGGAAGACAGCCTTCTCGGTCTTTTCATCCGGCTTGGCGGTGTAACCACGCACTTCATTGCCCACCAACAGCAGGTCCTGCCTGGCGGTGTTTACCAACAAGGCCTGGTCGAAACGCGCCGGCTCCGAAGGGTCCATCTGCATCACGGCATTGTTCAGCGATTCAATGGTTTGAGAAGCAGCGCCAGCATGGGTGGCTATCTCGCCACGCACTTTGGCACCGGACTGATACGCCGCGCGCATGCGGTTCAGCGATGCTTCGTAATCGCGGGTGATATCCGACAACTCACCCAGAGGCTTCAGGTTAAGCGGGTTGGTGAACTGTGTCAGCAGCGATTGCTGGTGCGTGCGGAAGACGTCCAGTTTGCTCTGCATGTTCTGCGCGGCGGTCTCGTCGCCTTCGGTGAGCATGTACTGCAGACGCGCAACCCGCAGGTTGGTCAGGTTGTTGCTGAGTTCAGTGATGTTGCCGATTCTGTCGGTGCGATAGATGAGTTTGTCGAGGCTGGTCCAGCCGACGAAGGCGAGAATGGCAGTGAAAAAAAGAACTGTCCCAAAGCCCAATGCCAACTTCATGTTGACGCTGATATTCGCGAAGCCGCTGTTCATAAAATCTCCTGATTATGCTTTTTTAAGTGCACTGAAAGAGCTGAAGACTTGTTTTTATGGACAGCAAAACCGCGCGCCAGAGCTATCGGCCGCACAGGAGCAAAACTTTATAAAAAAGAAATCAGCGCCTGAGCGCTGATTCGGGGGAAGCCAGGGGGCTGAACGCCCCCGGCAGGTCAGGCAACCAGTTTGAAGCGCGCCACGACACTGCGCATGTCACTGGCAACCCGCGCCAGCTCTTCGGCCGTGACCGCATTGTTGTCGATGCCCAGCATCAGGGTCCCGGAGCTGTTGCGAATCTCCATGACGTTGCGGTTGATGTCTTCGGACACCGCATGCTGCTGCACAGCAGCGCTGGCGATCTGGGTGTTCATCTCGACGATACGCTCCACACCCTGACTGATGCTCGACAGGCTGCCCGATGCTTCGCTGGCCGCACTGATACAGGCCTGCGCCTTGTGCTGCCCGGCCTGCATCTGTTGCACGGCGGCATGGGTTGCACTTTGCAGTTGCTCGATGATGCTGCGGATCTCTTGGGTGGAAGCCTGGGTGCGCGATGCCAGGGTGCGGACTTCGTCAGCCACCACCGCAAACCCGCGCCCTTGCTCGCCGGCCCGTGCGGCTTCGATGGCAGCGTTCAGGGCCAACAGGTTGGTCTGGTCGGCAATCGTGCTGATGACCTGGATAACGCCACCAATCGACTGACTATGCAGGGCCAGGGCCTGGACTTTCTGGGCGCTGATTTCCACCTCTTCAGCCAACGCCTGAATGGTCGAGTGGGTCTGGCCCATGATGCGCAAACCGTCACGCGACGCAGTGTTTGCCGCATCAGCCGCCATCGCTGCGCCTTCGGTATTCTGCGCCACGTCGGCGACGCTCGCGGTCATCTCGTTGATGGCCGTGGCCACTTGTTCGGTTTCAGCCTGCTGGGCGTTCATCGACTGCTTGGCCAGACCGATGGAGGTGCCCAGTCGTGCAGCGACGTCGGACAGCTCGTAGGAGGTGCGATCCATGTGCGAAATGGAGCTGGCGAACGCCTCTGCCATCGCGTTCAGGCCGTTGCCGATATCCGCGATTTCGTCTTGGCTGACCACCTGCGCACGGGCACTCAGATCGCCGTCTGCCAGACGCCGGGTAACACCCAGCAGGCTGTCGATGGCAACGCGCAAGGCGCGATAAATGCTGCAGAACGCATAGAGCAACAATAGGCCCATCACCACGCACATGGCGATGACAACTTCGCGTTGACGCAGGAGCGCGTCGTAACGCGCATCCAGTTCGCCCTGAAGCGCGGTCTGAATTTCGTCCTGAGCCTTGTAGAGGCCCGCGACCACGACATTGCCGCGAGCACTCAGCGCCTGACCCTGCTGCACTGAAAACTCAGAACCTCTGACGTAGGTCGAGAGATCGTTGCGAAAGCTGTCCATCGTTGAGGTGGCAGTGGCTATCGGCTCGCCAATACGGGCAGCGAGTTCTGGAGCGCGACGCTTGAGCAGGCGAATGCTTTGCTCAAGCTCCGCGCGAAATTGCAGCTCGATCTTCAACAGGCTTTCAAGCGAACCGCGCATCGGTACGTTCAGGCCCTGCCCGGTGCTCAATCCCGCCGTAATGCCACGGATCTGACCGGCCACGTTGATTTCCCGAGGCATCCTGATGGTGCTCAGGTCGATCATAAACAGCGAGGCGTAATCTTCGTCCAGCACCATGCCCGAGGTGGCCGAAACGTAGTAGATAAAGTTGAGTGTCTGAGCCAGTTGCTCGCTCCACTGTGCAAAAAACTCGTCTTGCGCAAGGCCCGGCTTGACGCTATCCATCAACGAGCGGGCACCGTCACGCAGGCGCTGCACGCGATTCTCGGTTTCCAGCGTGCGGCCCTGACGGGCGTCCATGTCGGCAAGGTTATTGAAAGCTGTCTCGAGTTGGCCACGGTTGGTGACCAGGTCTTGAGCCGCGGACGCATCGCCAGCGAGCAAACGGTTGGTTGCCGCACGCTGCAGCATGGACAGCCGCAGGATGGGCGTTACGACGTGCAGGTACTCTCGACCGACGCGCTCTTGGGCGACGGTGTCGATGCTCGAGTTCAGGCTGTTGAACACCCGCAACCCCAGAACGATGAGCGGAATGACGACGATGATGGCTAATACGGCGAACTTGGCAGGGAAGCGCAGGCGGTTGGTCAGGTAGATACCAGGCGAAAGGATGTTCATAACGTTCTCTTTTTAGTTAGGGTGCCTGATACGGCTAAAGAAAATCCCTTCTTCGCGTCGCGACAGGTGCTACGTCATCTTTGCCAAGGCTGAACAGGCATATTCGTTCAGATGAAGGCACTGTGATATCACCTCAGAGGCATGCCTCATCGAGAAGTTCAATGAGGGCCATAATCTGATACCCAGCTATCGGCCAGGCCATATGGAACGTGAGCTTGAGAAGGTGCAAGGGGACCGGCGGGGATGGCGCATGACGAACAGAGTCAGGGCCGGGTGTTGATTCAAACGGGGGTTTTTAGACAGATAACACGAGAAAAACGCTGGTTTTGGCCGATCGGCCGGTTTTTACGTATCAACCGCTACACCGTCGTGCGACATCGTGACGCACGACGGCGAGCGTTAATGACCGAGCAGACCAAGGCTGTGTTTCAAGCCCTCGTCCACTCCACATTCGACAACCCGAGTTTTTCAGCCTGAGGCTTGCTCAGCTTGGGCACCGGATCGGAACGGTACTTGGGAATCGCACCGAACCCTGCATCCACCGACGCCCAATGCCAGGCCTCTTTGTTGTCCATGACACCTGCTCTTATATAGAACGTCTTGTAACTGCCATGCAGCAGGTAATCGATACGGAAGTGTTTTTCATCAGCCATGGGAGTGCTCCTGCTTTGTCGACTCGAAAAACAGATCGCGGCCTTTTCTAAAAATTCAAAATATTAATGCCGTCATCTAAAAGATGTCAGATAGCCATACAACAATCTCTTTTATATCTGAACCCTTTGGTTTACTCACTGATAGCGTTTGTTTATAGCTGCATTTTTTCGGTGTTTTCAGCGTGACGCACTGGGCGGCTTTTAGTCAGGCGCTACAGGCACCAAAACAGATACATGAAGATAATGGCAGTTTCAGCTGAATTATAAAATTCTATTGAACCCTGTTTTCACATCGCTTCCCCGCTTAGGGAAACTCTGAAAAAGGTTTCCTGATTTGGCAAAATACCCCAACACCTTTCACCGAGCTTCCCTGATGAAACAGATGACCTTCGCCGATGCCGAGTACGCGGGTAAACGTAAGCATACCCGCCGCGAGCGCTTTCTCATCGAGATGGATCAGGTTGTGCCCTGGAAAGGCTTGATTGCCCTTATCGAACCACATTATCCAAAGGGCGAAGGTGGCCGTCCGGCTTATCCGCTGATGGCGATGCTGCGTATTCACCTGATGCAGAACTGGTTTGGTTACAGCGATCCGGCGATGGAGGAAGCACTTTACGAGACAACGATCCTGCGCCAGTTCGCAGGGTTGAGTCTGGATCGAATCGCCGATGAAACCACGATTCTCAACTTCCGGCGTCTGTTGGAAAAGCATGAGTTGGCAGGCGGGATTTTGCAGGTCATCAATGGCTATCTGGGTGATCGAGGTTTGATGCTGCGCCAAGGTACGGTGGTCGATGCGACGATCATTCATGCGCCGAGCTCGACCAAGAACAAGGACGGCAAACGCGATCCCGAAATGCATCAGACGAAGAAAGGAAACCAGTATTTCTTCGGCATGAAAGCGCATATCGGCGTCGATGCCGAGTCGGGTTTAGTCCATAGCCTGGTGGGTACTGCGGCGAATGTGGCGGACGTGACTCAGGTTGATCAATTGCTACATGGTGAGGAAACCTATGTCAGCGGTGATGCGGGCTACACCGGCGTGGACAAGCGTGCGGAGCATCAGGATCGTCAGATGATCTGGTCAATTGCGGCCCGCCCAAGCCGTTATAAAAAGCATGGCGAGAAAAGTTTGATCGCACGGGTCTATCGCAAAATCGAGTTCACGAAAGCCCAGTTACGGGCGAAGGTTGAACATCCGTTTCGCGTGATCAAGCGCCAGTTTGGTTATACGAAAGTCCGGTTTCGCGGGCTGGCTAAAAACACCGCGCAACAGGCTACTCTGTTTGCCTTGTCGAACCTTTGGATGGTGCGAAAACGGCTGCTGGCGATGGGAGAGGTGCGCCTGTAATGCGGAAAAACGCCTTGGAAAGGTGCTGTTTGAAGGAAAATCGATGAGTTAAGAGCGGAAAACGTCTAATTATCTGATCGGGCGAGCTTTTTTTGAACCTCAGGCCATGAGAGCGTCAAAAATCGATGCCTACTTCAGACCTTCCTTAGAAATCAGGCGCGAAAATGGTTTTTTGTTATCTGAAGAATATCCAGAATCCGTGCGACGCACTCTTCAATGGGTACATGGCGGGTGTCCAGTTGCAGCACGGGATACAACGGCGACTCATACGGGGCGCTGATGCCGGTAAAGTCTTTCAATTCTCCTGCCACAGCCCTGCGATAAAGCCCTTTGGGGTCACGCTGAATGCAGGTTTCCAGGGGAGTGCTGATAAATACTTCCATGAAGCGTTCATTGCCAATGATCGAACGGGCTGCTTCGCGGTCCGCCTCATAGGGCGAAATGAATGATGAGATAACGATCAAGCCTGCGTCATTCATCAATCGGGCAACTTCAGCAATGCGTCGGATGTTCTCCGAACGGTGCTCGGCAGAAAAGCCCAGATCACGGCATAAACCCTGACGAATGTTGTCGCCATCAAGGGTGTAGGCAAGTTTGCCGAGGTCCATCAGCGCTCGCTCGAGCGCGAAAGCAATGGTGGATTTTCCTGAGCCGCTGAGTCCCGTCAGCCACACCGTCTTCGGCGTCTGGCGCAAGTGCTGCTCGCGGTCCTTTGAAGAGACCTGGCTGGGTTGCCAGACAAGACTCTGTCCGCCCTGTGAGTTTTCCATGATCATCCATTCAGGGTTGTGCACACATAACGAGAATACATTTTTTTCCACGAGGCATTCGCCCTGATGGAATAAAGGCACCCACGACAATCACCACCTATCGGCCCCCGGCAAAATACGCTGAATTTTACCCGCGCCGCAGCACTCACTTCTCTACGCCGCACAGAACAACGGCATAGAAAAACACAAAGTCCTGCATGACCGCGTCAAGGGTGACTTTTAACTGCCGAGGTACGATTTTCATGACGTCTCTTCAAGTGATGGCCGGCAATGCCGTCGTCAAAACCGTTGTTGAAGAAGCATGTGCAAAAGTCATCTACCAATCATGGATGAATGAGCGCGCTCCAGAACATCAACACGATGCGGTCATGTTTCTGAACCACTGTCTGGCCCGGGCGGAGCGGGAAAACTGTGATCTTCCGGCCCAGCCCGAGACGCTTGAACAGTGGATGGAACAGAACGTAGGTGTTGTAGCCGATCAATACGCGCAGTATCTGGAACAACGCCGCGCCGGGCAGCCACGACGATTTTTCAAAAGCAAAGCTCAGGCAATGTATTTCATCCAGCAGGTGGCACCGGCCAAACTGGTCGACGGTGCCTGGCTGTATGGTCTGTTGCCACATTGGGCGGACTACCGCTTTCATGGCCTGATTCGTACCTATCTGGAAGAGTTGGGCGACGGTGAACAAGCGCAGAACCACGTGTCGCTGTATCGCAAACTGCTCGCCGACCTGGACTGCGACACCAGCGCCCCGCTGCCCGATGAAGCCTATCTGCAAGGTGCCATTCAGCTGTCACTGGGCCAGTTGAGCGAGCAATATCTGCCCGAAGTCATCGGTTACAACCTGGGCTACGAGCAACTGCCGCTGCACTTGCTCATTACCTCGTTCGAGCTGAACGAACTGGGCATCGACCCCTATTATTTCACCCTGCACGTGACCATCGATAACGCCAGCACCGGCCATGCCCGCAAGGCTGCGCAAAGCGTCATCGAGTTGCTGCCTGTGGGGCAGGAACGCAACGAGTTTTATCGCCGGGTCGCCAGTGGTTACCGACTGAACGAGCTGGGCATGGGTTCTACCGCCGTGATCCAGTCGTTCGATCTGGAGCAGGAAGTGGTCGCGATGCTCGAGCGCAAGCGCACGTTCGGTCAGCATATGCATTCCGACTATTGCCGTCTGGATGGCAAGACCGTCAACGAGTGGCTCGCGCAACCCGACCAGATCCCGGAGTTTCTCGACGTGCTGCAAAGCAGGGGCTGGATCAAGCGTCATGAAGACCCCATTCACAGTCGCTTCTGGAAACTGTTCGAGGGCGTCGGCGCGCCGATGTTCGGGGTGTTCAACGGCTATGAGAAGCAACTGATGCACGACTGGATAGCGGGTGACTGGCTGTCGGACGGTAGCGCGCCACCGACGGTTGGCAAGCGACTGCCCGAAGCGTTTCGCTCGCGCTTTCGCAATCTGCAAAACGCTGGTCAGCCTTCTTTAACTGCTGGCGCACCCACGGCCACAGACGCCGACCCGGACGTACGCGAGCTGCACATGAAACTTGAATCGGCGGCCGCGTCCGAGAAGATGCCCACGCTGATCGAGAGCATGTCGCCCGCCAGGCACGCGACGGCAGCGGGATTGTGCGCCACACGCCTGTTTGTCAGCAGCATGGCCGAGCGAGTGACAGGGGTTCCTGCATGAGTGTTTCTCTACCAGATGTTTCTTTACCGGGCACTTCTTTACCGGATCACGCTGCACTGATTGCGTTGGCGCAGCGCCTCAAAACCAATGGTTATCGTTTTGTGACGCCGACGCCGCTGACTCATCAGCAGGTCAATCAGCGCCCGGAAAACCGCACGGCCGCCTCGCTGCGCGACGTGTTCGGCTGGAGCCGCCTGATACCGGAAACCATGCTGCCGCTTGCCGAGGCACAAGGCCTGCTGGAAGCCGGCATTCTTGAGCGCAGCGAAGACGGCTTGAAGAGCCGGGTCAGGTTTTCAAGCCTGGATGATTTGCTGCTGATGCACTCCGCATTCCCGACTCTGGATGAAGACTCGGTCTTCTTTGGCCCCGACACCTATCGCTTTGCACAATCGATCAATCACCACCTGCAAAGCACCTCGCACCCGATCAAACGCGCAGCAGACATCGGCTGCGGCACGGGCGCTGGTGCACTGCTGATCGCCGTTGCACGCCCGGACGCGCAGGTCTACGCCGTCGACATCAACCCCAAGGCACTGCATTTTGCTCAGGCCAACGCCGTCGTGGCCGGGCTGCAAAACATGGAGTGCTGCCACAGCGACATCCTCTCGGGGCTGACCGGCAATTTCGACCTGATCGTCGCCAACCCGCCCTACATGAAAGACGCCAAACGCCGAGCCTACCGCCACGGCGGCGATGCACTGGGCGCGGACCTGTCAGTGCGCATCGTGCGCGAATCGCTGGATCGCCTCACTCGCGGTGGCTCACTGGTGCTTTACACCGGAGTGGCCATGGTCGGTGAACATGATCCGTTCTTCGAGGCTGTACGTGACGATATTGATCATGCGGCATTGGCATGGACCTATCGCGAACTGGACCCGGATGTGTTCAGCGAAGAATTGCTTGAAGAGGGTTATGAGGACGTGGACCGTATTGCGGCGGTGGAGCTGGTGGTGACTCGTCGGGGCTAGCTGGGGCGCTCCCGTCGCTTGAGATCAATAAGCGGGTATGCCGACCTATAAATGTTATGTTATAACAAATTTAGGTTATCAAACGCATTCCTCCCAAGTGATCCTCCATTCCATGATCAGCCCTCTTTTCCAATCCCGTCGTCTAGTCACAACGCTCTGCCTGCTGGCCAGCAGCGCGGGTTATGTAAACGCTTCCGAACAGGTAGAGCTTGCTCCGTCCACGATAAGAGCTGCAGCTCAGCCCCAAGCGGAAGAACATCTCGATTCCGTTACCAATGCCGGTTCTCGCCTGCCATTGACGGCGTTACAGACTCCGGCAAGCACCAGCTCGCTTGACGGATACGAGGTGCGTCGTCGCGGTGACGCGAATGTCCAGCAGGCCGTGGCTCGTAGCCCCGGCATCACAGCTATCGGTACGCCAGGCGACGGAGGCACTGCGTTGTCCGCGCGTGGTTTCACAGGCCAGGGATCGGTGATGCAGCTGTATGACGGCAGCCGCATGTACAGCGCCATGGGCACGGTCACCCTGCCCGTGGATACCTGGGCAATCGAGCGCATGGACGTGTTGCGCGGCCCGGCCTCCGTGCTTTATGGCGAAGGTGCTACGGGAGCGGTAGTCAATGTCATCCCCAAGAAGCCTTTTGAAGGCGAGATCGAAAACCACCTGCGCCTTGGCTACGGTTCGTACGATAGCCAGCAGACAGCGCTCGACAGCGGCGGCTCGCTAACCGATCAGTTGAGCTATCGCTTGAACCTCAATCAGCTGCGCAGCAACGGCTGGATCGGTGACGGCGACTCGCAAAGCACGTTCTTCAGCGGTGCGCTGCGCTGGCAGGCCAACGAAGACCTGTCGTTCGCCCTCGCCCACGACGGCGGCAACCAGCGACCGATGAACTACTTCGGCGTGCCGCTGATCAACGGCCGCTACCACGAGGTCCTGCGCGACAAGAACTACAACATCGAGAACGACAAACAACATTACGACGATCAATGGACACGGCTGACCACCGACTGGCAGGTGTCCGATAATGTGACCTCATCCAACGAGCTTTACTACCTGACCTCGCACCGTCGCTGGCAGAACGCCGAAAACTACAACTGGGACGCTGCTACTCAACAGCTATCGCGCAGCGGCTATTTCAGCATCAAGCACAACCAGGAACAGGTGGGCGATCGCCAGACGTTCACCTTCAAACACAGTCTGGGCGGGCTGGACAGCCAGAGTGTGCTGGGAATGGACGTCAACCGCATTCGCTTCAAGCTGACCAACAATTCGCCCTACAACGATGTGAATCCGGCGGGCGACCCGATAGATATAGAGCACCCGGTGCCGGGGCTTTTTCAGAGTGCGTCACCTTATTCCGAGCTGTTCAAAAGCACGACCCGGCAGCTGTCGGTATTCGGGGAAAACCGCACGCAACTGAGCGATCAACTCTCGGTGATCACAGGCGTGCGGCGTGACTATGCGGATATCGAACGCAATAACCTGCGTGATGACAGCCGCACTGAAAAGGACCTGATCGGCAACAACTGGAAAATCGGACTGGTTTACGCTCTGACGCCGGACAGTTCCGCCTACGCTCAATATTCGACCAGCACCGATGGGGTTGGCAGCCTTGTCTCGCTCAACCCCACGCAGCAACAATTCGACCTCGCCACCGCCAGGCAATCGGAGGTGGGCTTCAAACAGGCCCTGTGGGATCAGCGCCTGGAGTGGACGCTGGCGGCTTACCATATCGTCAAGAAAAAGCTGCTCACCACCGACGCCGGTAACCCTGACCTCACCCAACAGGTCGGGCAGCAGTCTGCCGACGGGCTGGAGGCCAGCATGAAGCTGCAATTGCCGCAGGACTGGGCTCTGACAGCCAATGCGGCCATCGTGCGCGCCCGCTATGACCAATTTGATCAGGGCGTATCGGGCGTGTCTGTCTCGCGTGACGGCAATACACCGGTCGATGTGCCAAGGCGCACGGCCAACCTGTGGCTCGACAAACAGCTCGGCAGTTCGGTGCAGATCGGCGGTGGGCTGCGCTATGTCGACAGCCGATACGCCGACATCGCCAACAGCGAAAAACTGCCCGCCTACACTGTGGCCGATGCCAGCCTGTCATGGAAAGCACTGCGCAACACCACCCTAGGCCTGCAGGCGCGCAACCTGTTTGACCGTCAGTACGCAGCGAGTCAGTACAACGAAGGTCAGCAATGGATTCTGGGCGAACCCCGCTCGTTGTTCGTCACAGCGGACCTGAGTTTCTGATGCTTGCGCTAGAGCGTCTCGCGTGGGCACCGGAACAGGCGTCAGTGTGCGCGCACGAGCATTTCGCCCTGAAGGATATCGACCTGCAGATCGCTACCGGCGAGTTCGTCGGGCTGATTGGTCCTAACGGCAGCGGCAAGACCAGCCTGCTGCGTTGCGCCTTTCGGTACAGCCGTCCGCACAGTGGCAAGGTCACAATCAGCGCTCACGATATCTGGTCCCGCAGCCCACGCTGGTGCGCCCGGCACGTCGCGGTGGTTGCCCAGGAGTTTCCCGACGCATTTGGCCTGACGCTGCTGGATGTGACGAGCATGGGCCGCGCACCTCATCAGGGGTTTTTCGCCGCCGACAGTAATCACGACCGCGCCATTGTGCAGAACGCGCTCAAGGCCGTCGGGCTGGCGGGCTATGAGCAGCACCGTTTCGATACGTTGTCCGGCGGTGAGAAGCAGCGTTGTCTGCTGGCGCGGGCATTGGTGCAAGAGCCTCGGTTGATGGTACTGGACGAGCCGACCAACCACCTGGACCCGCGCCATCAGCTGGAACTGCTGGGGCTGGTCAAACAGCTCGGCGTGGCGACGCTGGCCAGTATTCACGACCTGAACCTGGCAGCGGCGTTCTGTGATCGCCTGTGTGTCATTCATCATGGTCGGCTCATTGCGCAAGGCTCGCCTCGGGAGGTACTGACCCCGGAAATGCTGCTCACCGTATTCGGCGCCAAGGCGCTGGTTGACAGCCACCCTCTGCGTGACTACCCACGCATCACCTGGATACCCTAGATGAACGCCCTGCTCACCCGCCTGGCTTTGGTCATGTTGTTATGCAGCCCGATGGCGCACGCCGCCTACCCCGTCACTGTGCAAAGCTGCGACCGCTCGGTGACCTTCACGGCTGCGCCGCAGCGCGCCGTCAGCAACGACGTGAACCTGACTAAAATGATGGTTGCCCTGGGTTTGCAATCGCACATGGTCGGCTACAGCGGCATCACCGGCTGGAACAAACCCGACCAGGCACTGTTGCATGACCTTGGCAACCTGCCGGAGCTGGCCAGCAAATACCCGTCGCTGGAAACACTGCTCAATGCCAATGCCGACTTCTATTTTGCCGGCTGGAATTACGGCATGCGCGTGGGCGGCGACGTCACGCCGCAGAGCCTCGCGCCATTGGGTATTCAGGCCTATGAACTGACCGAGTCCTGCGCGCAGATCATGCCTCGCGCTGAAGCGACACTGGCGGATGTCTACAACGACCTGCTCAATCTAGGCCGGATATTCGACGTGCAGACCCGGGCAGAAACACTGGTTGCGCAGATGCGCCGCAGCGTGAGTGACGTCCAGGCAAACGTGGCAGGTAAAACATCGCCCAGGGTTTTTCTGTATGACAGCGGCGAAGACCGACCCATGACCGCCGGACGTCTGGCTATCCCTCAGGCACTGATCAGCGCGGCTGGCGGGCACAATATCATGGCGGACGTGGCGGCCAGCTGGACCCACGTCAACTGGGAGTCGGTTGTGCAAGGCAACCCCGAGGTGATCGTGATCGTCGACTACGGCGAGGTCAGCGCTGCGCAGAAACAGCACTTCCTTGAAAGCAACCCGGCGCTGCAATCTGTCGATGCGATCCGCAACCGACGCTATGTCGTGCTGCCTTACGTGGCGGTAACGCCAGGGCTCGACAACGTCTCGGCCATCGAGACGCTTGCAGCGGCATTTCATGACTTGAAGCAATGACGCTGGCGCAGTGGCTGACCGAGCGGCGAAGCCGTTACACGGGTCTGTTGGTTACCCTCACGCTCGTGCTGCTGATGTCCTGTCTGGTGTGCATCACCTTCGGCGCGGCCCCTGTTCCGTTGAATCGGGTGATGGATATCCTGATGTTCAAACTGTTCGGTACTGCCCAAACCCCACCGCTCTGGACGGCAGGACAGGAAACCATCGTCTGGCTGATACGCACGCCACGCGTGTTACTGGGCGTGCTGGCAGGCGCCGGGCTGGCACTGATCGGCAGCGTCCTGCAGGCAGCGACTCGCAACCCGCTGGCCGACCCGCATTTGTTGGGCGCGACCTCAGGCGCGACGCTCGGCGCGGTTATTGTGGTCATGCATGTCGGGGAAGTGGCAGGCCTGCTGACATTGCCACTGGCTGCATTTGCAGGCTCGCTGGTCAGCCTGTGCCTGGTGTTGTGGCTGGCCAGCCACAACGGCCGCCTGGACAGCCAGCGCCTGCTGCTCGGCGGCGTCGCCGTGTCCTTCGTGATGATGGCAATCGCCAACCTGTCGCTGTTTCTGGGCGACCACCGCGCCAGCTCCTCGGTGCTGTTCTGGATGCTCGGCGGCCTGGGGCTGGCACGCTGGGAACTGCTGACCGTGCCACTGATCACGGTTATGTCTGGCTGGATTCTCCTGCAAGGGCTGGGTCGCTCCCTGAACGCGCTGATGGGTGGTGATCAGACCGCCACAAGCCTTGGTCTGCAAGTACGCAATGTGCGCCTGCTGGTTTTCCTGATCGCCTCACTGATGACCGGCGTGCTGGTCGCCCTGTGCGGCTCCATCGGCTTTGTCGGCCTGATGGTGCCGCACATCGCCAGACGCCTGGTGGGCTCGGAGCATCGACGACTGCTGCCAGTCGCCACTCTGCTGGGGGCGTTGTTGATGATCTGGGTGGATGTCATCTCCCGCACGCTGATCGCGCCTGAGGATCTGCCGATAGGTATTGCGACCGCACTGTTGGGTGGGGTGTTTTTTATTTTTATGATGAAGCGGGGCTGAGGCTCAGCGGTGTTAAGGAAACTCTGAAAAAGGTTTCCTGATTTGGCAAAATACCCCAACACCTTTCACCGAGCTTCCCTGATGAAACAGATGACCTTCGCCGATGCCGAGTACGCGGGTAAACGTAAGCATACCCGCCGCGAGCGCTTTCTCATCGAGATGGATCAGGTTGTGCCCTGGAAAGGCTTGATTGCCCTTATCGAACCACATTATCCAAAGGGCGAAGGTGGCCGTCCGGCTTATCCGCTGATGGCGATGCTGCGTATTCACCTGATGCAGAACTGGTTTGGTTACAGCGATCCGGCGATGGAGGAAGCACTTTACGAGACAACGATCCTGCGCCAGTTCGCAGGGTTGAGTCTGGATCGAATCGCCGATGAAACCACGATTCTCAACTTCCGGCGTCTGTTGGAAAAGCATGAGTTGGCAGGCGGGATTTTGCAGGTCATCAATGGCTATCTGGGTGATCGAGGTTTGATGCTGCGCCAAGGTACGGTGGTCGATGCGACGATCATTCATGCGCCGAGCTCGACCAAGAACAAGGACGGCAAACGCGATCCCGAAATGCATCAGACGAAGAAAGGAAACCAGTATTTCTTCGGCATGAAAGCGCATATCGGCGTCGATGCCGAGTCGGGTTTAGTCCATAGCCTGGTGGGTACTGCGGCGAATGTGGCGGACGTGACTCAGGTTGATCAATTGCTACATGGTGAGGAAACCTATGTCAGCGGTGATGCGGGCTACACCGGCGTGGACAAGCGTGCGGAGCATCAGGATCGTCAGATGATCTGGTCAATTGCGGCCCGCCCAAGCCGTTATAAAAAGCATGGCGAGAAAAGTTTGATCGCACGGGTCTATCGCAAAATCGAGTTCACGAAAGCCCAGTTACGGGCGAAGGTTGAACATCCGTTTCGCGTGATCAAGCGCCAGTTTGGTTATACGAAAGTCCGGTTTCGCGGGCTGGCTAAAAACACCGCGCAACAGGCTACTCTGTTTGCCTTGTCGAACCTTTGGATGGTGCGAAAACGGCTGCTGGCGATGGGAGAGGTGCGCCTGTAATGCGGAAAAACGCCTTGGAAAGGTGCTGTTTGAAGGAAAATCGATGAGTTAAGAGCGGAAAACGTCTAATTATCTGATCGGGCGAGCTTTTTTTGAACCTCAGGCCATGAGAGCGTCAAAAATCGATGCCTACTTCAGACCTTCCTTAAGTTTTTTCCAAAGCCAAGAGCCGCCTAGCTAAAAACGACGCAGTGTAATAAAAGCACCGACCCATGCACATTCAGGAACTGTATGAATCAAGGTGATAAACCCTACAACAGACTGTGAGCGTTGACGAAAACTTTCACAGGCGATTATTGGTCGACTGCCAGAGCAATCGATGCATCAGCTCAGCGCTAAGTGTCTATGTAAAGGTATTAATATTTAAGTATCTAACTACCGGTAGAAGGCGAGTCTAAACTGTAGCTATAATTTTTTGCCCATAACACATAGATTTTTATGCCGTCACTGTGCTGCCCCCATACTAATAGATGACTTAACGACACAAAAATCATCGGAATCGCGCGTCAAGTAATTCCACCCGCAGAGAACCAAAGGAGCGCGAGCCCCGCGGTAGCACCGAGCCCAAAAATCACGCGATCGAACGTCATATTTCCGGAACGGTACAGGGGGCTATAGACCATCCAAGGTATTCCTCTGAACAGCAGCGCGATTAATCCCAGCGTAATAGGGTACATGACGTGCTCCCACTTCAACTCGCTCTCTATGGCGACAGCAATGCAAAGCGGCAAACTCACCGCAGCGGCGACGCAGCTCAAGTCTTCCCCAAATAGTGCAGGTCGCTCAACCAGGCGATACGCCCAGACATGTCGGCGTCGGCCGCGATAGTGTTGTGGGCCCTTGGTGAAAAAAGTCAGCAGGACGAGAAGAAAACAAGCGGTGAACGTCATCAGGATTGTCTTGAAGGCCAATTGCTCACCGTAGATGCTACTAAAGAAAGATGACACTCTTGTATTAGGGATAAGCATACCAAGTACGCAGATCATACCGACCACCAGGAAAATCCAGAAGTTGTAGCGTTGACGCTCATGGATAGCTTTTGCACCTACCAGAATGGACACCAGTACCGATAGGTACGATGGCTTACTCGTTCTATCCTGGAGCAGCCTTGGCATTCCAACGTACGCTCTACGAAAAATTCTACGCATCCTGCTCATTAAATGATTCAAGTAAAACTCCTTATTAACTATTGGCTGCTAGACTACCGAGTAATGATTTATACCTTCAGTGCCTGTCTGCACTGGCACCGTTGGAAAGTTAAGTCGACCAATTGCTACCATCGAAATGGCAGTAGTTATAATATATCAAGTCGTCATAGCTGGCAAAACACCTTCATGGACAATTGCATCCACTTACCACCTTTTTTGCATGTAGGCTGTCTACCGAATGCCTACATTGCGACTACGCAATCCTTGCCCACTGCCTATTGACAGATTAAAGAGGCTTGGATATTTGAGAAGCAGGACTTAACAACCTAAGCGATAAAGGAAATCGATCATGAGCATCAAACCTGGCCCGAAGAGAACGAACGAGGATGGCACTCCGGATAAGAGGCAAAGGGTTAGGCCTGAAAAGCAAAAGGATCACCCAAAACTGAAACCCCATAAGCATAAACAGGGGGAGTAGGATAAAAAGTCGCTCCCGAGACGAATGGCTCGGGAGCGGGCAAGGATAGCCCCAACTGGCTCCAGGGAAAGCTTTAGTTCTCTAAAACCAACAAGTGGCTGCCCGTAATATAGTTTGACACATTGCCCCCCTAGATCCGCGGGGTTCAGCATCATTGATGACTACGGCAGCCAAAATATAGTTTGACACAGACAAATATGCTGACGAAAAACACCCTCTACCGTCTATAATAAAGTTTGACACTGCGTCCGGTAAGCTTGCTTAACGATAGCCTTGCCGTTCCAGAGCTTCACAGCCCCATCAACGTTGATCGAGCCTATGCCGGTTCTTCTAGTATGATCGGCTGAAGGGTAAGTCAGCCGACTCTCATGGGCTCAGCCTTCTACTCTTACGACAAACCCACCCACGTTTTTATTGTGATAGTACGCATTTCCCCCTAGAGCCACATTGAAACCTGGAGGTCCCTGCCAATCCCGAGATACGCCGGTCGACTTGAGTAAAGCATCTGGGTCTACGCCATTTCTTGCAAAACTCTCCAAGTCCCATTCGAAAAAGCTGACGATGGCTTGGAACACAGGACCTGGCACACTGGACACTGTGTAAAGACTTCCAATATTTATAGGGAGATTTAGCCGTGTCATGTCGGATAGAGCACAAACTAACCTCCTCAACCGAAAATGCCAGACCGACTCCAAGAGTATCTCAACTCGCTGAGAGGCTAAGGGGAATTTGCTCTTCCGCGTCGACGGGTCCGGAGGTAAACGGACTGGGAGTAGTTTTTGCAAATTGCTTAAATTAACCCGTTTTTGCCTTCTGGAAATCCTATATAGATCCTTACCCCCCTCGAGAAGGATCGCGGCAAACGCGCTATCTCTGGAGTCGCTAACGTCTTCGACCTCAGCATGCTCACGTTTTGGCGTGCTTATCTTCGCCATCAGCCATGCTTTGTCATTCTCATAAAGCCACCGAGTTGCTTTGTACGCGCTCGTCCAAAGATACTCCAGGCTGGCTTCAGCTCGGACCGCAAGAACGGTTTCGATTTTCTGTCGAAACTGCGCCTTACTCCCGACCTTTGGCTTTTCCTGCAGCGATGCTAACCTGGCACCTGCAACGCTCTGAAGAATGGATTCTTTCTTTAAGGCGTCCTCAAAATTATCAACGCTACCAAACAAATGCAGCGCAATGATCATATGCCGCGCAAGGGGCATATCCATCTGGCCCTTATAAGAAGTAAATCTTATCCATTGTTCATGTTTGCCCGTTGCGTATGCGCTATCCATTTGTGACAAAGCTTCATCACCATACTTATCCCGAATGCTGTTAAATAACTTTGCTGTGCCAGCTAACCTTCCGTGTACAAAACCTTTCTTTCTGCATTGCCGTAGGTAGCTAGAACATAACGCATCGCTGCTAATCAGGGGTAAATTGCGTTGTAAAAGCTCATGCGCGAATTCCGCAAACTTCTTATCAAGCTGAATGCCTTGATTAGCTTTCGCAGGGGCGAGAGCGCTCCAACCACATACGCAGGGCTCTGATAGGCCAGGAAGTAACCGCAGCTTTCGAAAGAACGGGTGAGAGCATTTGGGACACGCATGCATCAGCGAGTCGCCATGGCGCCAACAGACTGACACACCAGGCAAGTGGTGTGATCGATGCCAGTATGCATAACCCAGTTCAAGGAGGTCCTGCTGAACGCAGGTAGGGCAGAGCTTTGCCTTACCGTGGACCGTTCCCTCTCGGCGGGGAATACGGGCAACGCCATGGAGACCACGCCCTGCACCAGCGCAGTCTCCTCCTTGATTTATCCCCAGAAAAGGTCTGTAAAGAGGGAACGTGGTGTTCGTAAAGATCAGTTCGTCGAGATTGCTCTCAGTGTCTCCGGGCAGCCTGGTTGCAAGCACCTCAATCTGCTTCGGCAACATGCCTACTGAGAAAGTGGCCGAGCCGAACAGGTCGCGGAAGGTCTCACCCGCAGTTTTATTGCCTGAAAGGAAGTGGTAGCGAGTGATACGGGAATGTAGCGTCTCGCCAGGCATAGAGATAGGGAAGAATAGAAGGTCAGACATCGGTTACCGACTTACGAAGTAGGGCTCGGAAAATACGTGCATTCAGTGACCGGTATGCTTGTATCAAACCAAGCGGTTATCAGAGGCCAGGATTCTTGGGAGTTTACACGAAGTACATTTGCTTACTGAATGACATTAGGTGAGCTGTTGGAACTGCCCGCAACTACGTTCAATTCCCCTCTTTCGCCTCCTGAATGATGGCAATTAGACATGCTCTCCGGTTTGAAAATAACTTCGTCCTACATGCGCGTTTCGGTTTCTCGTTTGCAATAAATTGGCTTTTACGGTCAGTCGAACGAATCCACCGCTGAATGCTAGGCACGTTTGATTGACCACGAAGACGAGCAGGCAGACTATGGGGCAGAAGATCACCATTACCTACTGCCAACCACGGAAAATCTTCATGCCAGCCAGAAGAGAACAAGTCCTTTTCCTGGATTACGACGGTGTACTGCATCCAGATGCGGTGTATTTGTCCCGCCAAGGACCCGTACTGCGTGCAGAAGGGGAGCTTTTCATGTGGGCCCCCGTTCTTGTTAAGATCCTGGAAGATTTCCAAGAGGTTTCCTTGGTCCTCAGTACGAGCTGGGTTCGAAATTTGAGCTTCAAAAGAGCAATGGGCTTTTTGCCATTCGATTTGGGTAATCGGGTTACAGGCGCAACATGGCACAGCTCCATGGCGAGGGATTGGGCAGATGAAAACAAATGGGATGGACGGATGCGTTACGACCAGATCAGCCGGTATGCGGCTAGAGCCCAGCTTGCGAATTGGGTGTCACTCGAAGACGACCCAGAAGGATGGGGAACTACCGCGCAACACCGCTTGGTGGCCTGCAATCCCGACTTGGGCCTAGGCGATCCACAAACACAGCGTTTGTTGATTGAAGCATTGCGGCGAATGACTTCACGCTGAGATCAGCTACCTTTTTTTCATCTTCACTATACAAATATTCAACATACATATCCTGATCATGAGCTTCAGTAGGCACCTACCTTCAGCCTGCACCATCGGTTAATCGGCCAGGTTTTAACATGAATAAACTACCTAAAATTACGCTCGCGTTTTGGATAATGAAAATTTGCGCGACCACGCTTGGTGAGACTGCAGGCGACTTGTTGTCCATGACCTTGGACGTCGGTTACGCTATCAGCTCGCTAATTCTTGTAAGTGTTTTTGTCGTAACTCTTCTCATGCAGCTTGCCAGCAAACGCTACAACCCGGCCCTTTACTGGGTTGTAATCCTGTCCACCAGCACTGCTGGCACCACTATCTCCGACTTTATGGATCGTACATTGGGCCTTGGTTATACAACTGGCTCGGCGATTCTGATCGCAGTGTTATTGGCAGTTTTTTCAGTGTGGTACTGGAGCGAAAAATCACTATCGGTTAACCGTATAACCTCGCTCAAAGCGGAGCTTTTCTACTGGATTGCGATTCTGATTTCTAACACGCTCGGCACCGCTCTAGGCGATTTCCTCGCTGATGACTCAGGTCTAGGTTTCATGGGGGGCGCGCTTCTTGTAGGCAGCGGCATCGCCATAGTCGCGGCGCTACATTACACAACAAAACTATCTTCTGTGGCTTTGTTCTGGATAGCCTTTGTGCTGACACGTCCCTTTGGTGCAACACTCGGAGACGTGCTTACCAAGCCCTATTCAAAAGGAGGCCTAGACTTCGGCACCGTGGGTTCCTCAGCGGTACTAGTGGGGATTCTCCTGACTATGATTGTAGCTGCGACTATGTATAACCGCAGAAGAACACATAGGTATGATCAAATTTCTGATCGCTGATGAGAAGATTAGGCTGAACGGCGGCTTCTCCGACAGAGGGATGGCTCACATCGACAGTATGAAGATGACTTTCGCCGTCCACTGGAAGCGTTCCAAAGCTTATCCTACCGGAGCCATCTTGGGCCGTGGACAAGGCAACCGGGGCTCTAGTAGGACTCTCTGATCATTCGTGCCTGACGTGCGCTACCGTCCTGCTCCAGTTTGTCCGCATGCAAACCCGCATAGTTGGACGCCATGCTGCCAATAGCCTTGAGCGCACCGTCAAGAATTTTTAAAATTTCTGAGAGATGGCCCACTCAGATGAACCGTGATTTCCGCATGTTGTTTCAGAATTTGGCTGGAATGTAGCGAAAAAATCAATTTCCGGATTGATTACCGTGATTTTGTCTCATTCTCAGCTCAGGCGAAATGTAGCGATTCAGACGCCAGCCCTTTCTTGAGGCCCCCTGCAGCTTCGCTGCTCGATAGATTTCCATCCAGGGCATCTGGCTTCTTGAATACCATCAATTTGATACCTGAATTCGTGATGACCTCGAAAGCCTTCGCGCGCCATGTCGCCGATATGCATCCGAAGCGCCACAAGCCAAGAGGCCTCATCATGCTATATCTCATCCTGTTGCTACGCTTGACCTATACCGCCGTTTTCAAAAAAACCACACACTGGTCACAAAATTTTCATCGGCTTTGTCGAAAGCTGTCATGACCGGCATAGCGCCATCTTTTGATAAATTGTTACCTGCTGTCCTGCCTCGCTGGAGCCATCCATGAATCTCAGATCTCTGAAAATCGCACATAGAGCTTTCCTATGCTTCGGCGTCATTACTCTGCTTTTGATCGGCTTGGGTGGTTTCTCCTACGTTCAAATTGGTCATTTGCGCGCAGCGGAACAAAACATTGAGCAAAACTCGCTACCCAGCATTCAGGTCATTGATGACATTCAGATCGCGCTTCTTCATGCACGTCTTGAAAGTATAAGAATGCTAGCAAGTACAGATCCTGACGTTAAAAAGGCATCGGAGGCCAAGGTGCGACAAGCAATGGACACCCTTCAATCACGCAGCGATTTCTATCAAAAAAATCTCATATCAGGTGAACAAGATCGCTCTCAATTTGACGATGCCCGTAACAAAATGAGCAATTACCTTGGCGGTTTGAAGCAGGTGATTGCAATGGATGTTGCCGACCATGAACAAGCCGTATCTTTTGCCAATTCGGAACAGGCCGACAGGGCGAGCGCTTATCAGGAAACCTTGACGACAATCCGCGATGAGAATGCAAAGGAAGCACAGCAGTCGGGGGCAGATGCAACATCGGTTTACAACCATAGCGTCAACGTTATGATAGCTGTTGTCGTACTCGCCTCTATTCTGACCGTCATTCTCGCAATCACCATGACACGCAGCATTGTAGGGCCTATGAGCGTATCTCTGAAACTTGCTGAAGATATTGCCGAAGGTGACTTGACCCGACATCTTGAGGTTACCGGCAGGGATGAGGCCTCAAGGTTGATGCAGGCGCTTAACCAGATGTCTGGGAAATTGAGGAGCACCATTCAAGATATCTCCGGTGCCTCTACGCAACTGAGCACCGCTGCCGTAGAAATGACATCCATCACCGAAAGCGCAGACCGTACGCTGCAGCAACAAAATAGCGAAATTGAACAGGCTGCGACCGCCGTCAACGAGATGAGCGCTGCCGTAGATGAGGTTGCACGTAATGCTACGTCGACATCTCAAGCAGCCCAGCAATCCAGTGCATCAGCAGATCTGGGCAATAGCCGTGTCGCTGAGACCCTAACCGCCATGCAAGCGTTGACGGGCTTGGTCGAAGGTTCATCAGCACAAGTATTAGCACTCGCAGGCCAGGCCCAAGACATCAGTAAGGTACTGAGTGTAATTAGAGGCATCGCTGAGCAGACCAATCTATTGGCACTGAACGCCGCAATCGAAGCTGCCCGAGCAGGTGAGCAAGGCAGAGGCTTTGCAGTTGTTGCAGACGAGGTGCGCGCCTTGGCGCATCGCACACAGACTTCTACTCAGGAAATCGAGCAGATGATCTCGGCCATACAGGCAGGCTCGTCTGCTACTGTGGAGTCGATGCAAAAAAGCACTCAGGAAGTGCATAGCACTCGCAAAACCGCAGAAGACGCAGGACAGTCTTTGCGACAGATCGCAAATTCTGTGCTGGAGATAAACGAACGCAACCTGCAGATCGCAACGGCGTCCGAACAACAAGCGCACGTAGCGCGCGATGTCGATCGCAGCCTGGTCAGTATTCGCGATCTCGCAATGCAAAGCAGTGAGGGAACTCGCCAGACGCTCATCGCCAGTAACGAGCTATCGCAGCTGGCAGTCAACCTGAATGATCTGGTACTTCGATTCCGGACTTGATTATGCTCTGCAGCAAGGCGGTGCAATTAGGGGACGGCCCGGCACTAAATTCAGGTCTGTTGCTTACAAAGGTTTTGGCTTGAGCGTAGAAGCTGCTCGCAGCGACGCCAGGGCATTCCTCGGACTGGCATGCATCGAGAGGTCGCCATGCGCGTTTTCCTGACGGATTGAGACCTTGGAAGCCGCGATCACTGATGGTCACTTGCGAATGGAAGATATCTTCTCTAACCCACCCCAATTTTAGCCTCAAGACGGGCAAAAAATTCAATGAGCGCCAGCGCTTTTTCGGCCTCACAACTGCCCAGAGGGCTATCTCAAAGTTGCCACCGATTAAGTGGCAACCGCTTTCATCAGATACCCGAAACGTGCCAATCAAAGCTCCGTTATTTTACCGGCATCGCTGCGTGGTGCTTGCAGACTGCCTGCCCACATCAAAAGCTGATGCTTGAAGCCATGACTCGCCGACTGGTAATAAGCTATAGCGCGAGCAATCAGCGGATCGGAACTCTGTGAAGCCTCTTCAACACTTGCACCTAACGCATCGTTGTGACGACGTAGCCCATTGCGCGGGCTGAGGATGGCAAGATTCTGTCCGTCAAAGAGTCCCAAATGCTGGTAGTTACCCAATACCACGCGAGGGGGCAGCGTCGGCGCAAGTCGCAGATCTCGGCCGAAAAACGTTGATTCATAGCTCATATTGAGTAGCCCGAGCAGGGTCGGTGCCAAATCGATCTGGCTCGCCAACTGACCATCGTCCTTTGGCGGCACGATCTTGGGCGCATAAATGAAAAGCGGGATCTGATAGTTCACCACGGGCAAGTCTTCCTTGCCTGCACTCCCAGCGGTGTGATCCGCGACGAAGACAAAAATCGTTTCGTCAAACCACGGCTAATGAGATGGTCAGCCCGATCCGAGAAACCCGGAGTGTCTACACTTTCCGGGTTTCTCTCTAACGTCGAGGAGATCACTCATGAAAAACGGCCTCAAGCTCTTAGGCATCGACATTGGTAAAAACAGTTTTCACCTCATAGGCCATGATGCAGGCGGCCACCAAGTATTACGCAAGTGCTTCAATCGCAATCGCCTTCTGCAGTTTGCGGCTCAGATTGAACCCTGCACCATTGCAATGGAGTCGTGCGGTGGCTCTCACTGGCTTGCCAGGAAACTCGCCTCGCTGGGGCACCGGGTGAAGTTGATTGCTCCGCAACATGTGAAGCCCTACGTGACGGGCAACAAGAATGACTTCATCGATGCCGAAGCTATATGCGAGGCGGCCTCCAGACCACGTACTCATTACGTTGCCGTCAAGACTGTGGAGCAGCAGGTACTTTCTGTACAACATCGTCTTCGCGAGTCACTGGTTTGCCACCGTACTGAAGCCATCAACAGGGTGCATGGTTTTTTGCTTGAGTTCGGAATTGCCTTGCCAGCCACCAAGGCAGCGATCGCCAAAGTGCCTGAGCTGATTGACGATTCACGTAGCGACCTGCCGCTGCAGTTCAAAAGGGTCATGGAGCATTTGCTGGAGGATATTCATCGCCTTGATACCGAAATAAAGGCCTGTGATGCGCAAATCAAGCAGCAACTGGCGCAAGACGATGCTGGTACACGCTTGATGACGATTCCTGGCATTGGTCCTATTACCGCCAGCGCATTTGTAGCGGATCTGGGTGACGCTTCCAATTTTCGAGCCTCACGAGACCTTTCCGCTTTTCTGGGGCTGGTTCCCAGACAGTTCTCTACAGGCGGGAGACCCGTATTGCTGGGTATCAGCAAGCGAGGTGACAGGCACCTGCGAACCCTGTTGGTGCAAGGTTCTCGAGCGCTCATGATTCGAATAGAACGCCGCGATGATGCCCTTGGGCAGTGGGTAAGAGACTTGTTGGCACGCAAGCATCCGAACAAGGTGGCATGTGCTTTAGCGAACAAGCTGGCAAGAATCGTATGGGCGGTGCTCAGACGAGGTAGCACTTACAACGCATCAATGATCTGAGTAGGACATAGGCGTACCGGCTTTTGCGACGCAGTGATGATGACGATAAACAGCTCATGGCCAGACTGAAAACCTGATAGGCAAAGCAGCCTTCGAGGCTTTAGGGATTTTTGAGGACAGTAAGGCGGCGAATACTCATCAAGGGCCGGGCAGCGAAATTGCCCAGAATGAGCCCGGATACATTAGCGCAAGCATGCTTTACCGCTCATCGAACTGCGATTGCAGGAGGTGGGCTGACCATACATTTGCCTAGCGGCGAGCAGGAATTGACCGATGGCATAATCTGTATATTTCACGGCCCCGTCACGGCCCTTGCCAGATTTGATGTCAATTCTGTTGTCAGGATAGGTGTACGGACGGTGGTTTGACGTTGTCATCAACTGCAGCAGAAAGGGCTTACCCGCAGCGAAGTTTGCGTCCGCTAACTTGAGTGTTTGGGCGTAAAGATCTTCGTCAGCCATGCCCCAGGCATTTTTGAAATGAATATCCGATTCGGCAACGCTGCTTTGGTCGACCACTCGATAACCGTTTCCACTGAAAAAAGCATTCATGTTGTCAAAGTAACCACGACCTCCGTAGACAAATACACTGTCGTACCCCACGGCAGAGAGCTGCTGCCCCAGGCTCGCATAACCGCCCTCGCGACCTACGCGCTTTACGATGGAACGGCCGGGAGTCGGCGGTATAGAGAGCGTAATGGCCTCCAGACCTCGATCTGTCCGGGTGCCCGTCGCATAAAAATTACTGAAGTACAGGCTGTGTCTTCGCAGCTCATCAAGGTTGGGCGTCAGGTTGCGACCATCCCCATTGCTACCCATGTATTTGGCGCTAAAGCTCTCGATCGTGACTAGCACGACATTCAGTTTTTTAACCTTGCCTTGGCGTGTGATCCTGCGACGGATGTCCATAGGATCTGTGCCCGTAAATATGGCTCCAGGCTCACCCAACTCAGCCCGAACAAGCCCTCCAGCCTGATCAGGCGGAAGGCTGGCAAAAAACTGTTCGTAATCCAGTTCATTATTACGAAAAGCCGCAAAGAATTGGTAAGGCCCGTTGCTTGCCAACTCGTTGTGGTAGGTATTTCCACCGCGCCCCTTTGGCGTGTCCTGGTCGACAAACATCAGGCTTGCCACCATCAACACACAGAGCGAAGCCAGTACAGCGGCGCGAGTACGCCAGTTAGGCAACGGTGCATCGAGAATACGCCATAACGTTTTATGCAACGCCCAACTGAGCGTTACTGCCGAAACACCAAGTGCCGTCAGCAAGGTGCCCATGGGATACGACTCGAACAGGTTGTTCAATACCTCATCCGAATAAACGAGGTAGTCGACCGCAATGAAATTGAAGCGAACCCCAAACTCATCCCAGAACAACAATTCGGCCACAGCGGTGAACAACATCACGAAAAAGCTAACGGATACGAGTCCTTGCAGCCACCACCTGTGCCACCTAGAACGCCATAACACGGGTGGACACAGCAGTACATAAAGCCCAAAGGGAAGCATGGCATAGGCAAGGAAGCTCAGATCGTAAAGTAGCCCTTTTCCAAAAACGGACGCATACCCATCAACAGACTCGTCGGGGTGGCTAATGACCAACGCAAAACGAGTGACAAGAAAGATCACGAACCAGATGCCGCATATCATGGCTAATAAACGCAGGGGGGAGTAACGCATTTGAAGCATAAGAGAATCCTTTCTTTGTTTTTATCCCGGCGCCCAATGGCGCTGGAGTTCTACAAGACTGCGGATCGAGAGGGTGTTACCGAGGTGGACTTGAAACCGCCGTTGGCAAATCTCGTGAACGAATCGTTCAAAAATGAGCATGAGTCAGACGGTGGCTTGGCCACACCACCCCTTTCAGGCAGGGCAGCGTTGCGAAGCAACGACATGAGGACAGGAAAAACTGAGGGTGCTCTCATAAGGGTTTGACGCAGCCATCCGTGCTGACAGCCCCATCATACTGAACTCATCAACAAAAGCCTAAACCTGGTACTTCTTAGAAATTCGCTGGACAGGCGTGCTGGCCCTACCGAGTGCTTTCCACAAAAGCGTGACGACTTTCCGGGTCAATGAAGAATTTTTTACCGAACGGCCAGAGGAGAAGGCAAAAGCTTTACCGACTTGAGGTCGCGACCAACACGATTGCAGGTTTCGTCCTTCTGATGCGCTATCTTTATCAGGAACCGCTCTGACACTATCGGAAGGTGTCGCGAGCTGGGTCCGCGCCATAGTGGCGGCCTTGAGCAACGATACGGAGCGATATGGACTTCACACACAGCATCAAGAAAAGAATCGTCATTGTGTTCGCGTTGATGACTGCTTTTGTAGCCATTGTTTTTGCTGCAGGGATCGTTGCGACCTTTCACGTGGTCGAGCGCAGACTCACCGACACAAGCCTGGCGGGTAGCCTGCACCGCATACTTGCCATGGATACAGTCGACGACTGGCGTCATGAGCCTGAAAAAGATGAGTTCTTTTATGTCCAGGACGGACCTGGCGACCTGCTGATGCCCAGAAATTTGCTCTCGTTGCCTTCAGGCTTTCAAGAGATCGAGCTCCAAGGTGCTCCATTTTACGCGATGGTGCGAGAGGTGGACGGCAAGAAATATGTTTTGCTACGCAACCATAAGGCCCTACAGCGACGTGAAAACCTGCTGTTCATGACTGTAGGCGGAGGCGTTTTGTTAAGCGTTCTCCTGGCACTGGGCTTAGGTTGGCTGCTCGCCCGCCGCGTCATGTCACCTGTCATTCGTCTTGCGCGACAAGTTCGACATCGCGACCAATTGCTGTCTTTCGCTCCCCCCCTTGGGCCCGATTACGCTGCTGACGAAGTAGGTGACCTTGCCCGCTCATTCGACGATACGTTGCTGAAGCTTCGCCCAGCCCTGGCGCGCGAGCAATTATTTACGAGTGACGTGAGCAACGAACTGCGCTCGCCACTGATAGTACTTGCAAGCGCTTCAGAAACACTGCTCCAGACTGCTTCGCTGGATATTCGCTGCCAAAAACAGGTGACTCGTATCGCTAGAGCAACCGACACCATGCTTCATTTGGTCGACACATTCCTGTTGTTGGCCCGCGATGAAGACCGTCATCCGACTGAAGCAAATCCCGTCTCGCTGAGGCAAGTAGCGGACGAACAGGCAGATATTTGGGGAAAGCAGATCCGTTCAAAAGGTCTCGAGTTTATCTATGACCCTACAGAACATTCTCAAGCTCGCTACAGCGATACATTGCTGTCTTCAGTCATGGGCAATCTGCTGCGCAACGCTTGGCATTACACCGACAAAGGACGCATCACTCTGGCCCTGACCGAATATGGTTTTGTGGTCGAAGACACAGGGATTGGCATACCTGAAGAGAAACAGCGGGCCATGTTTGAACCCTTCGTAAGGGGTGATGAAAAACGAGGTGAGGGTCTAGGCTTGGGGCTTTCTCTGGTTCAAAGGATCTGCACAAACCAGAAATGGGAGGTCCAGCTTTACAGTCAGGAGCCCAATGGATGCCGATTCTCAGTAAATTTGATGGACAATAATAAGGCGCAGTGATGGAAATTCTGATTATTGAGGATCATCAAGACATCCACGACAACCTGGTGGAATATTTCGAACTGAGAGGGCACAACGTGCAGAGCGCGCTCGACGGCCTGAGCGGGCTGCACTTGGCGGCCACCCAGAAATTCGATGCCATCATTCTCGACATCATGTTGCCAGGAATCGATGGCAACCAGATCTGTCGAAGCTTACGCCAGTATTCCAAAACGGAAGTTGCGATCGTCATGCTCAGCGCCCGAGACGAGCTTGAAGATCGACTTGTAGGATTCAGTGTGGGCACTGACGACTACATTACGAAACCCTTCGCCATGTCGGAAGTCCTTGCCAGAGTCGAAGCGGTGGTCGCTCGCAGTCAACGACGGAATAACCGAGTCATGGTCGTTGCTGATCTAAAATTTGACCTGGACACATGGGAGGTTTCCAGAAACGGCAAGCTCCTTAAACTGAATCCTACTAGTATGAAATTGCTGGAGTTGTTGATGCGCAAAAGTCCCCACATCGTAAAGCGCGCAGAGCTTGAAGATGTCGTTTGGGGGCGCGACGCACCCAACAGCGACAGTTTGCGCAGCAATATTCACATCCTGAGTGTCACCGCCACTGTAAAAATGACCCCCTAACGCCAACCTAGAATTGACCCCCCTGGGTAAAACTGGCGGCTTTGAGCTGCCAATATGTTGACCCAGGAGCAGTCTGTGGAAATTAAAGTGTTGGCCCGTCAGGGCCATGGCATCAAATTCATCGCCCGTGAGCTGGGTATTTCGCGTAACACCGTGCGCAAGTACCTGCGAAAGGCCCGGTCGCTACCCAGTGACAAGGTGAGACCCGCACGTCCGTGCAAAATCGACCCCTTCAAGGACTACCTGCACGAGCGTATTGAGGCGGCGCGCCCACACTGGATTCCGGCGACCGTCCTGCTGCGTGAGATCACGGCATTGGGGTACAGCGGCGGCGTCAGTCGTCTGAAGGCTTATATTCGCCCCTTCAAACGTAAGGCAGAAGAGCCGGTGGTACGTTTCGAGACACTGCCCGGCAAGCAGATACAGGTGGACTTCACCACCATTCGACGAGGCCGTCAGCCGCTTAAGGCGTTCGTGGCGACACTTGGTTTTAGTCGAGCAAGCTTTGTCCGTTTCTCCGAGCGAGAGGACAGCGAAGCCTGGCTGACAGGGCTTCGGGAGGCGTTCGCTTACTTTGGCGGCGTGCCCGAGCAGGCATTGTTTGATAACGCCGGAACCATCATCACCGAGCGAGATGCTTTTGGGGAGGGCCAGCACCGTTGGCATCCCCGATTGGCTGCGCTGGCCGATGAGTTTGGTTTTATTCCCAAGGTCTGCCGCCCTTACCGTGCCCAGACCAAGGGCAAGGTTGAGCGCTTCAACGGGTATCTGAAGGGCAGTTTCATTACCCCGTTGGCCGCTACGCTCAAGAGTGCGGGTCTGACGCTGGATGTGGTGACGGCCAACGCACATATCGGCCAATGGCTCGACGAAGTCGCTCATCAGCGGATTCACGGCACGACGGGTGTTCAACCGGCGGTACGTCTGGCCCAAGAGCAGCAGGTACTATTACCACTGCCAACACAGAGCCTGCGCCCACAACCCGCCCAAGGCCTACGCCTGGGACGGGTCCTGCCGTACGAGAGCTTGCAGCATCCGCTGTCGGTTTATGAGCAACTGCTGGAGGTGAGAGCATGAACCTTCAACATGCTCGCCTGACAGAACTATGCAAGGGGCTAAAGCTTGAGCGCGTCGGGGTGGACTGGCCGCACCTGGCCCAACAAGCAGCAAGCGGCGAAGACAGCTTTGCCGACTTCCTCGAAAAGCTGCTGGCTGCCGAGACCGATGCCCGAAGTGAACGCTCTCGACAGGCCCTGCTGAAAACTGCCGCGCTGCCCGCTGTGAAAACGCTGGAGCAATACGACTTCGCGTTTGCCACCGGCGTCCCCCGGGCACAGCTCCAGGAGCTGGCAGCACTGAGTTTTGTTGGACGTGCCGAGAACATCGTGTTCCTGGGGCCTAGTGGTGTAGGCAAGAGCCACCTGGCTATCGCCCTGGCCTACCGGGCAGTGATGGCCGGTATCAAAACCCGCTTCGTCACGGCGGCTGACTTGATGCTGCAACTGACCGCTGCGCACCGCCAGGAACGGCTCAAGGAATACTTCAGTCGTGTGGTGATGGCCCCTGGGTTGTTGGTCATCGATGAAATCGGCTACCTGCCGTTTGGTCGTGATGAAGCCAACCTGTTCTTCAATGTTGTCGCCAAGCGCTACGAGCAAGGCAGCCTGATCCTCACGAGTAACTTGCCGTTTACCCAGTGGGCCGGAACCTTTGCGGATGATCAAACACTGACAGCGGCCATGCTGGACAGGCTGTTACATCATGCCCATATCGTGCAGATGACAGGTGAAAGCTATCGACTCAAGGACAAGCGCAAAGCAGGAACCAAATCTTCTCGGGCCGAACCGGCTCGAAAATATGAACCCGAGGGGGGTCAAAACTAAGTTGGCGATTTAGCACGGAAGGGGGTCACTTTTTAGTTGGCGTTGACACCTGAGACGTACATTACACAGCGGCTTTGACGCCCCTCTGCTTCACACCGCACATGGCCTTGGTTACAAGCTCAGTAAGGCGGAATAGCTTGTTACGGAGCAACACAGTTTTCACAATCACTTGACCCAGCAACAACGCGAATCGCTCTATCTTTTGCTCATGAACACCCGGAGAGCATCATGAGCGGCCCAGTCAAACTCAAGTTTTCTGAAAAATACGATCAGGATCATGCAGAGCAGTATTTCCAGAAGCACCATGCCACTCTGGCCCGTCGCATGTCCCACTTGCGGGATGAGCAAATGGTGCGTAAAGCGCTCAAGCTAGCTGGAGACCCAGGCCTGGTATTGGATTTACCCTGTGGCGCAGGCAGGTTCTGGCCTCTCCTGTCAGAAAAGAAAAGTCGAATAATCATAGGTGCAGACAACTCAGCAGACATGCTAAGCACTGCCTGTACGCTACAGGATCAGGACATTGTCAAACGGGTAAAACCATTACAGACGTCAGCATTCAATATTTCGCTGCCCAACAATTCAGTTGATACCATTTTCAGCATGCGCTTGCTCCACCACATTGGTGAGGCAGAAAACCGCATGACGATGCTCAGAGAGTTTCACCGCGTTACCCGTGAGACTGTCATCCTTTCGCTGTGGGTGGATGGCAACTACAAATCCTGGAGGCGCACACGCCAGGAGGCTGCTCGCAGGGCATCGGGTAGGCAAGGTGATTACCAAAATCGGTTTGTCCTGCATCGCGCAACCGCAGAGGCGGAATTTCTTTCGGCTGGGTTCGCTATCGAAGAACGTATTGACTTCATACCGCTCTACGCAATGTGGCGGGTCTATCTTTTGAGAAAGCTGTAGCGTCTTCCATGGCATACGCTTCCAAGCAAACCTAAAGACAACCGTCAGCATTTCCATCAGATATTGCGCTGGCAGGCTGTACCCCTTGAAGCTCGGCTACGGACAAGTCGAGCCGAAAGCCGTAGTTTTGAATCCGTTCGTCCACCAGCATCGTGAGTTTTCCGGAATAGCTCGTACACTTTTCCTGTCAGCAATGGAGGAGCACGGTGAATGGACGTAAGCGTCTGCCGAACACATCTTGCACCAGGCCGTTTGGTGTAGACGGACGCTCGAAACACCCTGTCGAGACTATCGCGCTATTCGGTTTCGATGGCCGCTTGCTCCCCCTATGCTCTTGACTCGTCTAGGAGCAGCAACCAGAGCGAGCCCCAGCAGCGGGTTCGAACAGTGACTCAACAATCGTACAGTCTGGAGTGTTCGAGCCTAGGCATGTTGACTCACACGTGCGTGACATTGAGAGCAGCTCTATCCGGATCTGCTGTAGCTTAGCTACCTTAGATTCCACTTCTGCCAAGTGCTTCTTGACCACCGACAAGGCATCAGCACACGGACGATCAGCATCTGCCGCGAGCGCAATGAGTTCGCGGATATCGTCGAGTGGAAAGCCCAGTTCACGATTCTGCCTGATGAAGATGAGTCGTGACCGGTGCTTTTCGGTATAGATTCGATGCCGCCCTGTCGACCGTAGGGCCGGAGGGAGAAGGCCTATTTTCTCGTAGTAGCGAATCGTTTCAATGTGGCAACCCGTTGTTTTCGACAGCGCTCCGATTCCTGACATCCAAACTCCCCAAGCATTTTCTTGAACCTGTAGTAGCTACAGATATTAACCTGCTCAATCGAAAAATGATTTCACGCGTTTTAAGGGCATTCCGTGGACAGAGAACAGCTAGAGAAGAACCAGATTCCCGTTTACTTCGTCGCGGTCATTGTCGCGGCTATCGGAGGCCTGCTCGCACCTGATGCCTCTCAAGCGTTAGGTGCGTTGGTGACACCAGCCATCGCGGTGCTGATGTACGCCATGTTTCTACAGATCCCATTCCTGGATCTCCGCAAAGGGCTTGCAAACAAGCGTTTCATGACCGCGCTGCTGACCGCTAATTTCGTCGCCACCCCCCTGTTGGTTTGGGCGTTGACGATGGGCCTAGCCGACCACCCGGCGATTTTGGTGGGCGCACTATTGGTCTTGCTGACGCCTTGTATCGATTATGTGGTGGTGTTTACCCATATCGGTAAGGGCGACTCCAAACTGACTCTGGCGGCAACGCCATTACTACTCGTGCTTCAGCTTGTGCTACTACCCCTCTATCTAGCCTTCATGGTGAGTGATGACTCGGCGGTGGTTATATCGGTCGGCCCATTTGTTGAGGCCTTCGGAGTGCTGATCGCTTTACCCTTGGTCTTGGCAGTAGCAACAGCTGCCGGGGCAAAGGGGTCACGCGTCGTTGAGGGCTGGAACAATGTATGGGCTTGGATGCCTGTGCCAGCTATGGCGGCTGTATTGGTCGTAGTGATCGGCTCTCAGATTTCAACGGTGGTCAGAGACATGGACAAGCTGCTGCCTGTTATTCCCGTCTACATTGGTTTCATGCTCTTGGCACCCGTGGTGGGTGCGCTGGTTGCTTGGGCGTTTAAGTTACCGGCTAGCACGGCAAGATCTGTCGCTTTCAGCAGTTCGACACGAAACTCATTGGTAGTTCTACCATTGGCATTGGCCTTGCCCGAGGAAATCAGAGGGCTGGCTGCGGCAGCAGTCATTACTCAAACGCTGATTGAGTTGGTCAGCGAACTAATTTACATCCGAGCAATTCCTGCTTTGGTGTGGCGCAAAATGTAGATGCCAGGGAAGACATAAGCACAAAACACCCTGCTCGATTAAACAGGTGCCCACCTGTGCGGCAGCAGCTTGTTAATCTCACTCGCACGCTGCGTCGGCACCCTGGCCAATGCCGTCTCGGTACCGGCGCGCATGTCCATCGGCTCGGTGGCGAGCCAGATGGAGTCGATGCGAATCATCGCAGAAGGTCTCGAAGAAAGGTCGCGCAAGCAGCAGCATTTTCAGTGGGCCAGCTCACCTTTACGGTGCCGCGCGTGTGCTGTATTTCAACGCAGATATTCGGTGATGCTGGATGGGGGTTTGCACCGGCCGGCGGCATGGCTAACGGAATAAATGCAGGTGGGAGCGTTGGGCTTTTCTGCGCATGCAGCCGAATCCATTTGTGGACGAGGTTTGCGTTGAGATTATGGCTGAGTGCGACGCTGGCAATCGAAGCGCCGGGTTGGGAACACTCCTGAATGACCTGGGCTTTGAAGGGATTGGAATAGGAACGGCGTGTTGGCTGCATGAAATACCCGCTTAAAAAGCTAGAACTGGTGTCCACTTAAGGAAACTCTGAAAAAGGTTTCCTGATTTGGCAAAATACCCCAACACCTTTCACCGAGCTTCCCTGATGAAACAGATGACCTTCGCCGATGCCGAGTACGCGGGTAAACGTAAGCATACCCGCCGCGAGCGCTTTCTCATCGAGATGGATCAGGTTGTGCCCTGGAAAGGCTTGATTGCCCTTATCGAACCACATTATCCAAAGGGCGAAGGTGGCCGTCCGGCTTATCCGCTGATGGCGATGCTGCGTATTCACCTGATGCAGAACTGGTTTGGTTACAGCGATCCGGCGATGGAGGAAGCACTTTACGAGACAACGATCCTGCGCCAGTTCGCAGGGTTGAGTCTGGATCGAATCGCCGATGAAACCACGATTCTCAACTTCCGGCGTCTGTTGGAAAAGCATGAGTTGGCAGGCGGGATTTTGCAGGTCATCAATGGCTATCTGGGTGATCGAGGTTTGATGCTGCGCCAAGGTACGGTGGTCGATGCGACGATCATTCATGCGCCGAGCTCGACCAAGAACAAGGACGGCAAACGCGATCCCGAAATGCATCAGACGAAGAAAGGAAACCAGTATTTCTTCGGCATGAAAGCGCATATCGGCGTCGATGCCGAGTCGGGTTTAGTCCATAGCCTGGTGGGTACTGCGGCGAATGTGGCGGACGTGACTCAGGTTGATCAATTGCTACATGGTGAGGAAACCTATGTCAGCGGTGATGCGGGCTACACCGGCGTGGACAAGCGTGCGGAGCATCAGGATCGTCAGATGATCTGGTCAATTGCGGCCCGCCCAAGCCGTTATAAAAAGCATGGCGAGAAAAGTTTGATCGCACGGGTCTATCGCAAAATCGAGTTCACGAAAGCCCAGTTACGGGCGAAGGTTGAACATCCGTTTCGCGTGATCAAGCGCCAGTTTGGTTATACGAAAGTCCGGTTTCGCGGGCTGGCTAAAAACACCGCGCAACAGGCTACTCTGTTTGCCTTGTCGAACCTTTGGATGGTGCGAAAACGGCTGCTGGCGATGGGAGAGGTGCGCCTGTAATGCGGAAAAACGCCTTGGAAAGGTGCTGTTTGAAGGAAAATCGATGAGTTAAGAGCGGAAAACGTCTAATTATCTGATCGGGCGAGCTTTTTTTGAACCTCAGGCCATGAGAGCGTCAAAAATCGATGCCTACTTCAGACCTTCCCTAAATTTAAGTGCACACCATGCCCTGGCTTTGTGGGGCCGGGTAGATGACTTGGCCGGACGCATACCTTAATTTCCGAGCAGACGGCTGATGACGGTGGGTATTTCATTACTTAAGCTGGTCGTTACTTAAGCTGGTCGTTACTTAAGCTGGTCGTTGGCCAAGCTCTTCCACTGCACCGCATTCAATGAGCCAAGAATTCTGGGGGTCGACTTGCCGTCCATTTTTACAAAGAATGCCTCAGCGTATTCGCTAGACCGCTCCCCTGCAGGCACCCCCATGGTTCGCTCGAAATGATCGATACAACCGCTGTGGGTTATCAACACCAGGTTTTCCCCTTTTATTTTGTGGGCAACGACTGCATCCTTGAAGTGATTGTTACAGTCCCCAGCCCAGCCCTGAGGGACTACTGCTTGTCCCGCGATGTAATTTGCCGTCTGCTGCGTACGAGTCAATGGGCTGGCGATCAGCTGGGTCCGATCAAGCCCTAACCTTCGCAGCCCCTCACCTACATCAGACGCCGCATGGCTACCGTTCACCGTAATGCCGTCAGGACTGCCGAGACAGCTATTTGCAGATCGGTCACAGCGTTCCGCGTGCCTGATCATGACCACTACATCACCATGTCTCCATTGCTCGACAAGCCCCGAGGTGACAAGATTTTTGCCACTAGCCAAGTCGGAAACCTGGGCCGTGGTCGAAAACCAGATCAACGTTGTGGTTAGCATTAACGAGAAAACCGCAAACAATGTGCGCCAGTTGACAAGATGAAGTGAGCCAAAGCTTGTTTTGGGCTCACCTTGGTCATGAATAAATGTATGTGACACATCGAGCTCCTATTGGTCATCGCAGTATCCCTTCATATGGATGAAGCGTCGCACCACGACATGGGGCGAAAAATAAAGATGCTGACGTGGCTGAGCAGTGAAGAAGATGTCAAAAATTAGTTAATGCGAACAATGATTTTTTGGACGGGATCGATGCCAGCATAGCCGAAAAATAAAAGAGCTGAACGCTGCACTTACCGACCTTTTATCACCGAGCTTTTCACACAAATTTTATAATCCTAGACCTAAAGTTCGCAGCCTTGCAGAGGCCGCCATTGAGCTGCCTAGTACTCGCTCACTGAAGTCAGGAAGACCGGAATGTGGAAAATCAAAGCAGCTCGTCCCGAGTTTGCGATTGTGCTCGCCAGCTTATTTTTGTTACTGGCTTTCAATGCGACGTTGTGGCAACACCTGTTCAACATCACAGACAATCATGACGGAAGTGCCGAGCTGCGTGTCGCATTCGGCCTCATAGTTTTTTGTATTTTCAACATTGTACTGACATTGCTAGCTTTTAAAGTTGTGCTAAAACCAATTTTGACTGTCCTGTTCGTTCTGAGCGCAGCGGTCTCATACTTTATGGACCAGTATGGCGTTTTGATTGACGTAGGCATGTTCAGAAACGTGGCCGAAACCAATATCACCGAAGCCCAGGGATTGCTTTCTCTCAAACTGCTTGTCTACCTCGTGCTACTGGGCATCGTGCCCTCCATCGTACTGTGGAAAACCCCGATTAACTATAGACGCTGGCCCAGAGAGTTACTCAGTAAAGCGATTGTCCTAGCTGGCTGCGGCTTTGCTGTAGGCTCGATTGCTCTGCTCAATTACCAAGGCTTGTCATCGCTTCTTCGCAACCACCACGAATTGCGACTTATGGTGGTTCCCAGCAACTACATTGGTGCCTCTATCAGCTACCTGCGCGAGAAGGTGGTCTCCGCTCAGAAGCCTTTTTCAACCATTGCCGAAGACGCAAAGCTGAACAGCTCCTGGGCGCAACATTCGCGAAAATCGCTGACAGTACTGGTCATCGGCGAAAGCGCACGTGCCGATAACTTCGGAATCCTCGGCTACAGCCGAGATACCACCCCAGAATTGCGCAGCCAGTCTGGTGTAATCGCGTTCAGCGACGTGCAATCCTGCGGCACAGAGACGGCGGTATCGGTACCGTGCATGTTCTCGAATATGGGTCGGAAAAACTACAACCCTACAACGGCCAAGAATCAGGAAGGGTTGCTGGATGTACTGAAACGCGCCGGAGTGGATGTGATTTGGCGGGACAACCAGTCCGGCTGCAAAGGCACCTGCGACCGAGTGACCTTTGAAGATGTGAGCAATCTCGATGATCCTGCGTTATGCCTTGATAACGAATGCCGCGACGAAATTCTGCTGCAGGGTCTGCAGGCGCGCATCGATAACCTCGAAAAGGACACAGTGCTGGTGCTTCATCAAATGGGTAGCCACGGCCCGGAGTACTTCAAACGTTACCCAAAAAAATTCGAGAAATTCACGCCTGTTTGCGAAAGCAACGCGCTGAACAATTGCTCGCGAGAAAGCATCGTCAACAGTTACGACAATACGTTGACCTATACCGACCATGTCTTGTCCAGCCTGATCAATATCCTGCGCAGCAATCAGGAAAAAGTCGATACGGCCATGTTGTATCTTTCAGACCATGGCGAATCACTGGGGGAATACAACCTGTTCCTGCATGGCACTCCTTACATGCTAGCGCCTATCCAGCAAAAGCATGTCCCTATGATCACCTGGTTCTCTGAAAACTATAAAAAATCGTTCGCTATCAACTCAGACTGCCTGAAAAAGAAGCGCGACTCAGCACTGAGCCAGGACAACCTGTTTCACTCAATGCTGGGGTTAATGCGAGTAGATACCAAGGCTTACGACCCCGCTCTGGACATGTTTTCAGGCTGTCGAAGCCCCCGCGAACAGGACGCATTGGCGGAGCAATAAACAGGACCTGATCTCCGCGTCTCATGTCGGGAGGTGTGAGACGACGCGCTCAAACTTCACACCACCAACCCTTATATGACAAACACGGTCATCTTTTCTTAACACATTTATGACATTCATCTTGCGCTACGTATACAGCACCCGGTGCTGGCATCTGAAAGCAAACCACGCTCATCGCTTCATGAGCAGAGGGAGCAGCGCATGAAAGTGACAGTGTTTGGAACCGGCTACGTGGGGCTTACCCAAGCCGCATGTCTGGCGAAAGTAGGCCACACCGTTTGCTGTGTGGATGTGGACGAAAAACGTATCCAGGCACTGCGTGAAGGCGCATGCCCGATATTCGAGCCCGGTCTTGCGGACCTTCTGCAAAGCGGTCTGGCTTGCCAACGGTTGCAGTTCACCACGAACGCAGCCCATGCCAGCCGCTTTGCCGAGTTGATATTCATCGCTGTCGGAACGCCGCCGCTAGCGGACGGCAGGGCCGATCTGAGCCAGGTGCTTGCCGTAATGCACACCGTGCTCGAGCACGCCGACGGTGCCCGGATCATCGTCAACAAGTCCACCTCACCCGTCGGGACGGTGGACCGTTTGCTCGCCGAAATCGCTGCCAGCCCGCGATGCGATGATGGTTTCGAAGTCATCAGCAACCCGGAATTTTTCAAGGAAGGCTCTGCGGTCGGCGATTGTCTGCGTCCGGATCGCATTATCGTCGGCGGTGCCAGTCAATCGGCACTGGAGCTCCTGCGTGAGCTTTACCAACCTTTCAGCCGCAACCGTGAAAAGTTTGTAGTCATGGATGCCCGAAGCGCTGAACTCACCAAATACGCAGCCAACTGCCTACTCGCAACCAAAATATCGTTCATCAATGAAATGGCCAATCTGGCCGAACAGGTTGATGCCGATATCGAGCAGGTTCGTCTGGGCATCGGGTCCGATCCGCGCATAGGTTACGACTTCATCTACCCTGGCTGCGGTTTCGGCGGGTCATGCTTTCCCAAGGACCTTCAGGCGCTGATCGGCACTGCTGCGGAACACGGTGTCGAGACCTCGCTGCTCAGTGCCGTAGAACAGGTCAACCGTCGCCAGAAGCACCGATTGTTCGAGAAGATCCGTACCCATTATCAGGGCGAACTTGCAGGTAAAGTCTTTGCCGTCTGGGGGCTGGCTTTCAAACCCAACACTGACGATATCCGCGAAGCCTCCAGTCACGCTTTGCTGGAAGCGCTCTGGGCCTCTGGCGCGAGGATTCAGGCCCATGATCCGCAGGCGATGCAAGCCATACGGCTTCATTATGGCGAGCGTGATGACTTGAAGCTCGTCGACTGCAAGGAACATGCGCTTGAAGGCGCGGACGCCCTGGTAGTGGTCACTGAGTGGCAGGACTACCGCGTTCTGAATCTGGACCGGCTCGGTACGACATTGCGCGACCGTGTCATCTTCGATGGCCGTAACCTGTTCGATCCGGTACAGCTACGGGAAGCAGGGTTTGTGTACCACGGCATTGGGCGCGGCCAGAGGATCAACGTATGACGGTGCTCGTGACAGGCGCCGCCGGATTCATTGGCTTCCACGTTGCCAAACATCTGTGTGAGCAGGGTATTGAAGTTGTCGGCATCGATAACCTGAACGATTACTACAGCGTCGAACTGAAACATTCACGACTGGCCATCCTTGAGCGCATGCCAGGTTTCGTCTTCAAAAGGCTGGACATTACGGATGCAACGGGTCTGTCCACTCTGTTCGAACACAATACCTTCGAACAGGTCATTCACCTCGCCGCCCAGGCGGGTGTGCGCTATTCGATGGAGCAACCCGACGCCTACATCCAATCCAATCTGGTCGGTTTCAGCAACGTGCTCGAGGCCTGCCGCCAGCACCGCCCCTCGCACCTGATTTATGCCTCCAGCAGTTCGGTCTACGGGGCCAATACGCGCCTGCCGTTTCGGGTGGAGGATGCCGTCGACAGGCCGCTCTCCCTCTATGCGGCCACAAAGCGCGCCAATGAGCTGGCGGCTTACAGCTACTGCCACCTGTACGGCTTGCGAGCTACCGGGCTGCGCTTTTTCACGGTTTACGGCCCCTGGGGTCGACCGGACATGGCGCTGTTCAAGTTCACCCAAGCCATGCTCCGCGAAGAGCCTGTGGACATTTACAACCATGGTGAGATGGCGCGGGATTTCACCTACATCGACGACATCGTGGAAAGCATCCTACGCCTGCGTCTGCGCCCGCCCGAGCCAGCGGGCGGTGAGCCTGCACATCAGCTCTTCAACATCGGACGCGGCCAGCCCGTCAAGCTGCTGGAGTTCGTCGATTGCCTGGAAAAGGCGCTGGGCCTCAAGGCCCAGCGTCGCTATCTCCCTCTGCAGGCAGGCGATGTACTGCAGACCTGGGCTGACGTTACCGCCTTGGCCCGTTGGATCGATTTCCAGCCGCACGTCTCGGTCGACAGCGGTGTGAGCGCGTTCGTTGAGTGGTACCGAGAGCATTATCAATCCGGACCGCCTCCGCTATCTCTCCAATAAGGACCTCCATGACCACGCCCATTTTTCTTTCTGTCGTGATTCCAGCCAAGAACGAAGCGCAGAACCTGCCCGTCCTGATAAGGGAAATCTGTACAGCGCTCACTGAAGAGCATTACGAGATCGTGGTGGTTGACGACGGCAGCACGGATGAAACCCTGCACGTGCTGACAACGCTCAAGGAAAGCGGCCTAACGGAGTTGCGTATCCTGCGCCATGAGCAATCACTCGGTCAGAGCACCTCGATCTATCACGCCGCGTTGGCAGCCGAGGGTAACTGGCTGGCGACGCTGGACGGTGACGGCCAAAACGACCCTGCCGATATTCCGGGAATGCTGTCGCTGGTACGAGCCCGCCAGGAGCGTTCGGACTCCATCCAACTGGTCGCGGGGCACCGGGTCAATCGCCGCGATACGGCCAGCAAACGCTGGGCTTCTCGATTCGCCAATGGCTTGCGTCGTCGCCTTCTCAAGGACGCAACGCCGGACACCGGCTGTGGCTTGAAGCTGATCGAGCGAGCCGCGTTCTTGCGCCTGCCCTATTTCGACCACATGCATCGATTCATTCCTGCGCTCATTCAGCGGCACAACGGCCGGATGATCGTCCACCCGGTCAATCACCGCCATCGCCAGGCCGGAGTCTCCAAATACGGCAATCTGGACCGCGCACTGGTCGGCATTCTTGATCTGTTCGGCGTCTGGTGGCTGATCCGCCGAACACGTCTGAATGTTCCGGCACAGGAGCATCGCCCATGAAACCGGACAGCGAAACGCTTTGGCTGATCGTGGGCTTTGTAGGGCAGGCGGTCTTCACCGGCCGTTTTGTTCTGCAATGGCTGTACAGCGAGTTCAAGAAACGCAGCGTCATTCCAGTAGGGTTCTGGTACCTCAGCATGCTGGGCAGTTCCATCCTGTTGGTCTACGCCATCTATCGACAGGACCCGGTCTTCATCGCAGGTCAGTCCTTCGGTCTGCTCGTGTACTTGCGAAATCTTCAATTGATCAGCCGCCAGGCCAGCACGCCCAAGGAGCAGTGATGTTGCGAACTCCCTTTTCGCCACGCCTCGAAGGATGGTTGCTGGTCGCGTTGGCCGTCCTGCTGATCGGCGCAGGTCTGGGTATGCGCCAGCCGCAGAACGTTGACGAAGAGCGCTTTCTGGGTGTTGCTCTGGAGATGCTGCAAAACGGTTCGTGGTTCGTTCCGCACCGGGCGGCCGAGATCTACGCCGATAAGCCACCGCTGTTCATGTGGACGGTCGCCTTCTTCATCTGGCTGACCGGTAGCCCGAACATCGCACTTTATCTGCCCGGTCTCCTTTCCGCAGGCACGATCACCGCTGTCCTCTATGACCTGGGGAATCGTCTTTGGGAACGACGCATCGGTCGATACGCCGCCTTGCTGTTCCTGGCAACGTATCAAACCTACAGCATCCTGCGAACAGGGCAAATCGACAGCTTCCTTTGCCTGTGGGTCGCGCTGGGCTTCTACGGATTGGTTCGCCATCTGTTGCTTGGACCTGCCTGGGGCTGGTTTTACTTCAGTTGCGCAGCGATGGGCCTGGGCATCATCAGCAAAGGCGTAGGTTTCGTACCGGCTCTTATGCTGATTCCGTATGCCTACGCCGTACGTAAAAACTGGCACGGTGTGGTGCGAATGCCTGGGCAGGCCGCACGCTGGGCGCTTGGCCTGCTGGTCACACTGATTGCATGCTGCCTCTGGTTGGTGCCTATGGTGATCTCGGTCGTGCGTGACGGTGGACCCGAAGGCTTTGCCTACCTTCATGAAATACTCTTGCACCAGACGGCCAACCGCTACGCCAGCGCATGGGACCACCGCGAGCCCTTCTGGTATTTCCTTGTCAACGTCATCCCTCAGTACTGGCTGCCACTGGTGTTCGCACTGCCCTGGCTCATCCCGGCCTGGCGCAGGCAATTGAGCAAGCAGGATGGTCGCGTACTGGTACTGCTGGGCTGGGTCTTGCTGGTACTGCTGTTCTTCAGTCTTTCCAGTGGCAAACGCAAGCTCTACATCTTTCCGGCGCTACCTGGCCTGGTCCTGGTCGCTGCACCACTCGTGCCCTGGCTCCTGCGCCGCTGGTTTCGGGAACGCGTGTTGGCCCGGCGAATCGTTCCCACGATCGTCGTTGTCTGGCTCGCTCTGTGGTTCGCCAGAGGCTTTATCGAGCCTGTCGTTGAAGGCGAAAACCCGCATAAAGAACTCATGGAGCAGGCAGCTGAAGTCACCCACGGGGCCGACCTGGTCCTGGTCAATTGGCGTGAAGGACACTGGCTCTATGCGCGCCAGCCCATGGTGCATTTCGGCTTTGCCCACGCGCTGGCGAACGAGCGGGCGGCCAGTTGGCTTAGAGAGCACCCCGGCACCTTCGCGCTGGTGCCAGGCGAACTATTGGCCAACTGCTTCCTTCCAGAAAAAGCCCACCCGCTGGGCAAGACGTCCAGAGCTGACTGGTTCTTAGTCGATGCCCAGGCCGACAACGGCGTGTGCCGACCTGAACGCCCTCCGGAAGTGTATCGATTCGCCTGGAAACAGAATGCTCAATGACCGCAAGCCCCACTCGCCACAACAGCAGGGAGCGCGTGAAGCCATGCTTCTGGAAAAGACTGAAACAAAACGGGCGGGTTGGTCGGGTCTCCCTCGACGACGAGTTTCGTTCCTGCAGGTACTGCTCTTTGCAGCTGTATTCGCGGTGTTGATACTGGCATACGCCGTGTCGGCCCACTTTCAGCTTCATCAACAGCTCTACCATTACGGCCTGACCTGGCTGAAAGGCAATGAGGCTCCCGAAAGGAACATCTGGTTGCCGGGCTTTCAGGTGGTCATTGACGCAAAGCCCATCGATCCGGCGGTGGCCAATATCTCGGGAATCACTTACGACTACGACAACCATCGCCTGTTGGCGGTGACCAACAAAGGCCCGATGCAGCTGCTGGCGCTGGACATGGACGGAGACATACTCGAACGCTATCCGTTGATCGGCTTTGAGGACACCGAAGGGGTGACCTACCTGGGTAACGGACGTGTGGCACTTTGCGACGAACAGCTCCAACAACTGGATATCATCAAGGTGCCCGGGCAAGCGCGTCCGATTCAGGTCGAAGAGGCCGAATATATTGCGTTGGTGATCAATCCGAGCCTTCATAACAAGGGCTTCGAGGGGGTGACTTACGATCCGGCTAACGACCGTTTATTCGCAATCAAGGAGCGCGATCCACGCCAGCTGTTCGAGGTCTCAGGCGTCTTGCGGTCCATCGATCAACATCGTTTGCAGATCAAGGTCGTGGATCGGCTGGACTGGATTACAGAGAGTGTTGCGACACGCGACCTTTCGGACGGCCACTACGATCAGCGCACCGGACACTTGCTGCTGCTCAGTGACCAGTCACGCTCGATTACCGAGCTGGACGGCAATGGCCGGTTCGTCAGCATACGCTCACTCACGAGTGCATTTTCCGATCTTCGAAACAGCGCGCCTCAACCCGAAGGACTGACGATGGATCATGATGGCAACTTGTACGTGGTCAGCGAGCCGAATCTGTTTTACAAATTTTCGAAATTATCGAAATAGTAGCGTGAGCAGGCCTCTGATTGCGCGGCTCATAAGCTTTCCAGTATCTGTGCATTACGGGGAAAACTGGCACTGGCAAGCCGATCATTGCTTGCTTAGGTCAGCCAGTTTGCGCCTGAGTTCAGGCAACGCGCCGGGGCCGGATAAGCCAAGACCTGGATCGTTCTGATCAATCGGGTCCGGTCTGTATCGGGCCACCCCTGAATGTCGTCATCAATGGCCAACCAGTGACTCTGCACAGAACGCGCAACGTACCTATTTATCTGGTTATAGGTATCCGATCCACGAACCCCACATTTCAAGCCACTGGCTGACGCCTGATGCTGTGCTCCCGTTTTCTTTCAGGAGCCAGCACCATGATGCGACCCGACGCCAAAGTCGAGAAAGTCTACCTCTATCCCAAACCCGTGGATTTCAGAAAATCCATCGATGGCTTAGCTGCTTTGGTCGAGTTGGATATTAAAGTGGCGGTCTTTGATCCGGTGCTCTTTGTCTTTCTCAACAAATCCCGGAATCGAGTGAAGATTTTGTATTGGGAGCGTAACGGCTTCTGCCTTTGGCTCAAGCGTCTCGAGTCCGAGCGTTTCAAAATCTCGCCAGATGATGTCGACGAAGCCATTGTGCTGACGGTTCAGGAATTGAATTGGCTGCTGGATGGATTTGATCTGTGGCGCAACCGTCCTCATAAGATTTTGACTCCAAGGTTTGTTGCCTGACGGGTATAATCCAGGGCATGCGACCATTGCCCGACAACCTTCCTGACGATCCCGTATTGCTCAAACAGATGCTGCTTGAGAGCTACGAAGCACGCTCGCGCGAACAGGAAGTTAAAGACGCCTACGCCACTCACATCGTTGATCTCAAAGAGCAGATCAAGCTGCTGCGTGACCGTATTTTTGGTCGAAAGTCCGAACAAACCGTCGAGCCTAATACCCCTCAACTTGCCTTGTTCAATGAACCTGAAAGCGAGCCTATGCTCCCGGTCGGCGATGCTGATGAGGAAGTAGTTGCTCCTGCGCCACGCCGTGGCAAGCGCAAGCCACTGTCGGCTGATCTGCCGCGCATTGAAGTCATCCACGAGCTGCCCGAACACGAACTGACCTGTGCCTGCGGTTGCCGCAAGCATGTCGTCAGCGAGGAAACCAGCGAGCAACTGGATATCGTGCCGATGCAGATTCGGGTGATCAAACACATCCGCAAAGTCTACGGCTGTCGTGGCTGTGAGTCGGCACCGGTCACAGCCGGCAAGCCTGCGCAGTTGATTGAAAAGAGCATGGCCAGCCCCAGCGTGTTGGCCATGCTGCTGACCACCAAGTATGTCGACGGCTTGCCGCTGCATCGTTTTGAAACGGTGCTAAGCCGACATGGCATAGAAATCCCGCGTCAAACGTTGGCCCGCTGGATTATCCAGTGCGGCGAACATTTGCAGCCGCTGTTAAATCTGATGCGTGATCGATTGCTGGAAAGCCCGGTCATCCACTGTGACGAAACCCGCGTTCAGGTACTGAAAGAACCAGATCGAGACCCGACCAGCCAATCCTGGATGTGGGTACAGGCCAGCGGGCCTCCAGATCATAAAGTCGTATTGTTCGACTACACTTCCAGCCGCGCGCAGGACGTACCGTTACGGCTGCTGGAAAGTTATCGCGGCTATGTGATGACTGATGATTACGCGGGCTATAACGCGCTGGCGTTACAACCGGGCGTGGAGCGCTTGGCGTGTATGGCCCATGCGCGGCGCAAATTTGTCGAAGCACAAAAAGTGCAACCTAAGGGCAAGACCGGGCGTGCCGATATCGCGCTGACGATGATCAATAAGCTGTACGGTATCGAGCGCGAATTGAAAGACGGCAGCGACGAACAGCGCTTTACCGGTCGGCAGGAGAAAAGCCTGCCAATCTTGGCTCAGTTGAAAAGCTGGCTGGATAAAACTCAGTCCCACGTGACGCCGCAAAGCGTGCTGGGCAAGGCAGTTGGTTATCTGGCGAATAACTGGAGTCGGCTGAAGCGTTACGTGGAAGCCGGCTTTTTACCGATCGACAACAACCCGGCAGAGCGCGCAATAAAGCCGTTTGTTATTGGGCGCAAAGCCTGGCTGTTCAGCGACACGCCTAAAGGCGCCACCGCCAGTGCACAGATCTATAGCTTGGTCGAGACCGCCAAGGTCAACGGCCAGGAGCCCTATACGTGGCTGCGCCACGTACTGGAGAGGTTGCCACTTGCGCAGTCGGTGGCCGACTATGAGGCGTTGCTGCCGTGGAACTGCTCACCGGAAATGCCAAGATAAACGGAAGCCGCATCTGATGGTAGGTGTGGTTGGTGGATCGCTTACGGTTATAGCGCGAGGACTGATCCCATCCGACTTCGTCTGCCCACTCCTTGCTCATAGAGCTGTGCCAGGTCGATTCAATAGCGCGACGCTGAAATGTGGACGGCAAGTCCTCATCAATGTACTGAAAATTGATCAAAGCTTTGTGCGCGATATGCTGACTGACAAAAGCGATGCCGGGACCCCTGCTTTTATACCCAGTGCGATAGCCGCCTTATGTGCCTTGCCTCGGAGCCCTTTCTTTCGACCAGCAAGTACCTGGTAAGTAGTCCCTAGGTCGAGGCCATGATCGCGTGCGAATTCAGTTACGCTGATTCCTTGGGCTTGTAATCAGAGCTTTGCTTCTTGTGGAGATTTAAGCATATTCAGTAGACCGCGTTGATAGGGTGTTGAGATTGAAATTTAGGTGGTCCTTTTTCAAAGAATATCCTCTGGTTGTAAATTTTCAAGACCAGTGGTTTGAGCGCTATCGTATTGAATGCATAGCCAAGTCAAGATACACCCAAAAGAATCTACCCACCGCTTGCCCCCTATTAACGGGCAGCTTCAAAAAATTTTTATAAGAGATCGCATCGCCATGTCATAGGTAGATAGCGTTCGTGGAAGATCATTCACAACTGAATCACCTCAGCACTCGATGTTGATTAAGCGAAAAGGCCCGTTGAACCAGCCTTATCACTGGCGATGCATTGTGCCTTTACAGAACAGCCCGCTGCCTTGCCTCTTCACGCACCTGATTTTGAAGCGTCAGCTTGGCTTGAATTTCGGCATACAACTGCGCGTGTTCGTTGTCACGATCAGCAACTGTTACCACCAGGGCGTAAGATTCTCGATCCAGCACGTCGGGATGATTCCATTCCCGATCCTGGCGGATCACAACTACAAACCATTTTTCTTCTGGATTTCGCTTCTTGAACGTCCACCGCGAGGACTGGACGGTCCCGCGGCTTCTCAACTGAGCAGTGATGTCTCGATTCTGCTCAGCGTCATCTCCACGGGTCTTCGTTTCGTCCTGCTTGTCGTAGTTAAACGAGGCCTGGACTTCCTCAAGCGACGAACCTTTCACTAGGCGATAACTGATCTGAGTTGCCAGATAGTCCAACCGAGTTGTCCTGACGGCAGGAGAATAAGCCAGCGTGACGCTCAGGTGCCTTGCCCCTCTAGCCCTGCGAAGAAACGAAGTGGGCAAAGGCAGTTCGTAGAACTGGCACGAGTCCTTCTCAATGGACTCTTCACACATCAGCACAACGCAATGGTCGGAAGACCGAAACAGGTCTGCCTCATTCACTTGGCCGTAACCACTCACATCGCGCGATATTTCACGGTTGTGGGTCGCCTTATTAGCTTTGTAGCCCTTCCTCATGTCGTCGGAGAAAGTCGTCTCGACCTCGCTAGACAATGACGCATGATTCACCAGCATAGCGCGCAAGAGGTTCGCCGATGCCTCTGGGTGCTCGTTAAGGAGACGGCCCGCAAGATGGGTGATGTAGGGCGCGGAAAAGCTGGTACCGCTTATTTCTTTGAACAGGGTATTGCCCTGAAACTGGTGGTTCATGCTCAGAACACCAAGCCCTCTCATTTCGGCACGCCACTGAGCATTCACTTGATGCATGGGGCAGGCAAGATTACCTCCGGCGGCCACAAGCTCTGGCTTCAGTGCACCTTTAAAGGCTTAAAATGGCATGGAGAGCAGTGGACTTCCCAATACCACTCAGCCCTACGACGCTGAAAGAATCAGCAGTCGACTTGAAGGAGTCATGATAGCGCTGAGAACCCGATAAGGAGTGCAGATGCCTGACCGTGTCGGGTGAGGTTGGATTGCGTCCAACGTATCCGCGGCGGATCAGCAGAGAGAACATGGACTCAAGCTCCAAATGCAGCAGGAACGGCTGTACGACTGTCCTCAGACGATCAATGCAGTGAATCCGCGTTGTTCCTTCAAGATCAAGCTCTTCAGGTGTTACTGGCTGGGGGAAATTCGATATCAACTCGATGGCTACCGTTTCCGGAAGAATTGGCGGCAAGGCTTCAATCAACGGATTTCCCGCATACTCAGTGATGGCCTGCTTGGTATAGCTCGCAAAAATTTGCGCTCCTTTCATTTGGAATGCCCCGGCCGAAGCCTTTTTAGCAAGTCGATAACCTGCGCGCTGCGGGGCCCCGCATACGAGTCATGCGCAATGGACGGGACTTCTACGTCAGGTAGGACAGGTTCCGCACGAACACCATCAGGGACCGTGGCGTTTTCTCGCTCTAGCCGCCGCTCCTCTGCACGATTGTCACGGATATTGGCCACCGCCTTTGCCTTAGTAGGGGCAGGAGGTTCAAGCTTCCGCTCGGCCAGTGCCGTATTGATGATCTGCTCCACTGTGTCGACCAAGCCTACGCGGCTCTCCAACTCCGCGCGCTTATGGGCTGGGGGCGACTGCCGGTGCGCTTCCAGCACATCGTAGATCTTGTCGGAGCGATAACCTGCGTATTTGGCATCCGAGCGACGAAGGTCGCAGCGTAGGAACTGCTTGTTCTCACCCTGGATCCAGATATGGGCTGCAGAGTTCGGGTCGAACCGGCAGTCGATCGACCAAACACCATTGCGCCGCGCTTTGGCGAACCAGTTTTCTTGGATCGCCAGCTCGCAGACGTAGTGCATCCCACGGAATATCACGCCCCCCTTTTGCACGGTGGCTCGTTCACGGGGCAGCAGGTGGAGATAGATCAGGTCATCAGGTCGGTTGTTGGCCTGAATCAGGTCATTCTCCGAAGCCCAAGTCCAAATGCCAATAGGAGTAGGTTCGACATCGTCGTTCATCATGACTTGAGTGAGACGGTCCGGCTGCCGGTGATAGCGGTTGTAGTGAAGGACACACTCAATGACGATCTGGGTGAACTCCTTCAGGTTCAGCGTGGCGTCAAGTCGATAATCACGCTCACCCCGTTCCTTCTCGCGCGCAGCCACACCGCCTGGAAGCCACCTGATACCAGTTAGATCATTGAGGATACCGAACCGACTCTCGACCATGGGTTTCCAATCTGGTCGGTACGGAGGAGCCGTACCCATCTCGATACCCAAGCCACTCGCCAGTCCTTCTGCTGCCAAAGACAGCATCTCGCCTCTGTCGGCATAGATGTGATGTGGCAGATGACTGCAGGCCCAATCTTCAGAGTTGATTTCAACGCCGTTCTGCGCGCAGAAGCCTACTTTGGAAGTGAACGCATTGAAAAGAGCCTGCCGAGCACCGTTCCAGCTCGGACCCTCCAGGCCGACATATAGACCCACAATCATCCCCGAGTAGCTATCCACCACGATATACACCACGGGCCTGCCAATCAGCATACGCCGGGAGTAACTGTTGACCAGATAGATGTCGGCAATCGTCGCGTCAATCTCGAATTGATGGCATGGACCTCGAAGCCAATCGCGAACAGTGCCGTTTAGCGGACGACAATCCTTGAGCCACCTCGTCTTGCCCTTACGCCCACGATCGGTTTCGATTTCATCGAAAAAGAGCTTGCCCCAATAATCAAACTGATTGAATGTCGGTATTTCCGACTCAGGTAGCAAGCGGACGCGGTTCTCAGCATTTTTGGAGAGTTCTTTTACCGAGTAGAACCTCCTTAGCATTTTGTCGTAAGCACTGCGGATCGTGGATGTCTTATTTTTTGCGTAAAGCGCATACCCGCGTACTCGGCATCGGCGAAGGTCATCTGTTTCATCAGGGAAGCTCGGTGAAAGGTGTTGGGGTATTTTGCCAAATCAGGAAACCTTTTTCAGAGTTTCCCTAGGAAAAAACGGTCCGCGAAACGACCTCTTGGAAGTACTCCCTAGCCTACTCTTACTGAAAAGCGAAGCCGCTAATCCGGACCAACGGCTTGGTCCAGAAACCGAAAACCCCCGTATTTTCGGGGGTTTTCACGCTGTGTCAAACTTTATTATTTTGTGTCAATCTTTATTCTGAACAGCCAACAAGCCTCTTCCCTGTGGATAACTCACTCCACCGTCACCGACTTCGCCAGATTCCGCGGCTGGTCAACGTCCGTCCCTTTCAACACTGCCACATAATACGAAAGCAGCTGCAACGGAATGGTGTACAGAATCGGCGCCAGCGCATCGATGATGTGCGGCATGGCGATGACGTGGGTGCCTTCGCCGTTTTTCATGCCGGCTTGCTCGTCAGCGAATACGATCAACTCTCCACCGCGCGCGCGGACTTCCTGCAGGTTGGATTTGAGTTTTTCCAGCAGCTCGTTGTTGGGCGCGACGGTGACAACCGGCATGTCGGCGTCGACCAATGCCAGCGGGCCGTGTTTGAGTTCGCCAGCCGGGTAGGCTTCGGCGTGGATGTAGGAAATCTCTTTGAGCTTGAGCGCGCCTTCCATGGCCACCGGGAATTGCGCGCCGCGCCCGAGGAACAGGGTGTGGTGCTTCTCGGCGAACAGCTCGGCGACTTTCTCGATGGTGCCGTCCATTGCCAGGGCTTCGCCCAAACGGGTCGGCAGGCGGCGCAGTTCTTCGACCAGTTGCGCTTCGACGCCCTCCTCCAACGAGCCTTTGACCTGACCCAGCGACAGGGTCAGCAGCAGCAAGGCGACCAGTTGCGTGGTGAAGGCTTTGGTGGATGCCACGCCGATTTCCGGACCGGCCTGGGTGAGCAGGGTCAGGTCGGATTCCCGCACCAGCGAGCTGATGCCCACGTTGCAGATTGCCAGGCTGGCCAGAAAGCCCAGCTCTTTGGCATTGCGCAGCGCGGCCAGCGTGTCGGCGGTTTCGCCTGATTGCGAGATGGAGACGAACAGGGTGTCTGGCTGAACCACAACCTTGCGGTAGCGGAACTCGCTTGCCACTTCTACCTGGCAAGGTATGCCAGCAAGGCCTTCGAGCCAGTAACGCGCGACCATGCCGGCGTGATAGCTGGTGCCACACGCCACGATCTGAACGTTGCGGACCTTGGCGAACAGCTCGGCTGCCTGTGGACCAAATGCGTGGACCAATACCTGATGCTGGCCCAGACGACCTTCAAGCGTGCGCTGCACAACTTTAGGTTGTTCGTGGATTTCCTTGAGCATGAAGTGGCGGTATTCGCCTTTGTCGGCGGCTTCTGCACCTTCGTGGTACTGCACCACTTCACGCACGACCGGCAGGCCGTCAACGGTCCAGATCTGCACGCTGTCGCGACGGATCTCGGCGATGTCGCCCTCTTCCAGGTACATGAAACGGTCGGTCACCTGACGCAGCGCCAGTTGATCGGAGGCCAGGAAGTTTTCGCCCATGCCAACGCCGATCACCAGCGGGCTGCCACTGCGGGCGGCCAGCAGGCGATCAGGCTGTGCGGCGTTGATCACCGCAAGGCCGTAGGCACCGTGCAGTTCTTTCACGGCAGACTTCAGGGCAACCGCCAGATCAGGCGTGTCCTTGAGTTTGTGGTGCAGCAGGTGAACGATGACTTCGGTGTCAGTATCGGACACGAAAACGTAGCCCAGGCTTTTGAGCTGTTCGCGCAGGGCCTCGTGGTTTTCGATGATGCCGTTGTGGACAACTGCCAGCTCGTCGGCCGAAAAGTGTGGGTGTGCATTACGCTCGCACGGTGCGCCATGCGTGGCCCAGCGGGTGTGAGCAATGCCCAGACGGCCGATCAGTGGCTCGCCGGCCAGCGCCTGTTCCAGCTCGCTGACCTTGCCGGAGCGACGACGGCGTTCAAGAACGCCTTCGTTAGTGAAGACAGCCACGCCTGCGCTGTCATAGCCGCGATATTCAAGGCGCTTGAGGCCTTCGAGCAAAATAGCCGTGATATTACGTTCAGCAACGGCGCCGACGATTCCACACATGGTTCTCTCCTAACTGACAGCGGCACAAATGAGATTGATGCCACGGGCCTGTATCTGATCGCGCGCTTCAACGGGCAGGCGATCATCAGTAATAAGGGTATGGATACTGCTCCAGGGCAGTTCCAGATTGGGGATCTTGCGGCCTACCTTGTCGGCTTCGACCATGACCACGACTTCCCGGGCGACTTCAGCCATGACCCGGCTCAAGCCCAGCAGCTCATTGAACGTGGTGGTGCCACGAATCAGATCGATGCCGTCGGCACCGATGAACAACTGATCGAAATCGTAGGAGCGCAGTACCTGCTCGGCGACTTGGCCCTGAAACGACTCGGAATGCGGGTCCCACGTCCCACCGGTCATCAACAGTACTGGCTCGTGCTCCAGGTCGGTGAGTGCGCGGGCGACGTGCAGGGAGTTGGTCATGACCACCAGGCCGGGTTGCTGGCCCAGTTCAGGAATCAACGCAGCAGTAGTGCTGCCGCTGTCGACGATGATCCTGGCGTGCTCACGAATCCTTGAAACGGCAGCGCGAGCGATGGCCTTTTTATAGCGGGACACCGGCTGACTGCTTTCACTGATCAACTCGTGGGGCAAAGGAATCGCACCACCATAGCGGCGTAATAGCAGGCCGTTGGTTTCCAGTGCCGCCAGATCCTTTCGGATCGTAACTTCGGAAGTTTCAAAGCGCCTAGCCAGATCATCGACACTCACTTCACCCTGCTCGTTAAGCAAGGCAAGGATGTTGTGGCGGCGTTGTGGTGTATTGCGCTTCGTCATGACTGCCTTAGGTTTCGTTTCGAAAGATAACGAAGGCAATCAAAACCTATTTTTGCGGATTGGTCAAGGCCAGAGGGTTTGGCAGGACACTTTTATTGGCTCCCTGCCGCTACTTTGTGTGCAGCAATTGTGGAGCAGAGTGTAATGCAAGGCACTCCCACTGGAGCATGAGGAACGAGATTCTCGTAACTAACGTTCCAGTGATCCGCTCTCAGAAGTATGCATAGGCCAGTTGGACCGATCCGGAATGCATTTTTGTGGGAGCGGACTTGTCCGCGAAAGCTATTCACAAAGATTCCAGGACGTGAGATGGCTTTCGCGGACGAGTCCGCTCCCACAGGGCATCATTTTTTCCGGGCTGTGGATAACTCAGTCTTTCGTGATTTTCACCGGCCGCTTCCAGCCTTCGATGTTGCGCTGGCGGGCACGGGCCACGCCGAGCTGTTCAGCAGGCACATTCTGCGTGATGGTCGAACCGGCTGCAGTCGTCGCACCGTCCAGGATATCCACAGGCGCAACCAGAGAGTTGTTGGAACCGATGAAGACGTCTGCACCCAACGTGGTCTTGTGCTTGTTGGCACCATCGTAGTTACAGGTGATGGTGCCGGCACCGATATTGGTGCGTGCGCCAACTTCGGCGTCGCCCAGGTACGTCAGGTGGCCGACCTTGGCACCCTCGCCGAGGTTCGCATTCTTGAGCTCGACAAAGTTACCCACATGCGCCTTGGCACCCAGCACACTGCCAGGCCGCAAGCGTGCGAACGGGCCGGCATCGCTGCACTCGCCCAATAGTGCGCCGTCGATATGGCTGTTGGCTTTGACGACCACACCCTTGCGCAAGGTGCTGTCCTTGATGACGCAGTTAGGGCCGATCACCACGTCGTCTTCAATGATCACCTTGCCTTCGAGGATCACGTTGATGTCGATCAGCACATCCCGCCCGACACTGACCTCACCGCGCACATCGAATCGCGACGGGTCACGCAAGGTGACGCCTGCCGCCATCAGACGGCGTGCCTCGCGCAGTTGATAATGACGCTCCAGTTCCGAGAGCTGCTTGCGATCATTGGCTCCCTGCACTTCCATTGCGTCGTGTGGCTGTTCAGTCGCAACCACGAGGCCGTCATTGACCGCCATCGCGATGACATCGGTCAGGTAATACTCGCCTTGGGCGTTGTTGTTGGAGAGGCGCCCGAGCCAGTCCTGCAAATGGGAGGCAGGCACCGCGAGAATCCCGGTGTTGCCTTCGGTGATTGCCTTCTGCGCATCAGTGGCATCTTTGTGCTCGACGATAGCGCAAACGCGATGCTGATCGTCGCGAACGATACGACCGTAGCCGGTGGGGTCATCCAGCTTCACGGTCAACAAGCCGAGTTGCTCGGGTGTCACCCGCTTGAGCAGACGCTGAAGGGTTTCCACTTCGATCAGCGGTACATCGCCGTACAGAATCAACACGGTTTCAGCCGTCAGCGCAGGCAATGCCTGAGCAACCGCATGGCCTGTGCCCAGCTGTTTGTCCTGCATCACGAAATTCAGGTCGTCGGCCGCAAGCTGTTCACGCACAGCATCCGCGCCGTGGCCAATCACCACATGGATGCCGACTGGGGATAACTGACGCGCGCTGTGGATAACATGGCCGAGCATGGAATTGCCTGCCACTGGATGTAGAACCTTGGGCAGCGCCGAACGCATCCGGGTACCTTGGCCAGCAGCGAGAATAACGATATCGAGAGACATGATAGGACTACCAACTGAGCGGCAACCGGTACCGTAGGCAGGCTGACGTGGAAAAGGAAATCTGAAAAAAGAAAAAGGGTAGCCGAAGCTACCCTTTTTCTCAATCGCGTATAGGAGTCAGCGGGTTAGCCGCCAAACTTCTTGCGAATTTGCTGAACGGTGCGCAGCTGAGCTGCAGCCTCGGCCAGACGAGCAGTTGCAGATCCGTAATCGAAATCCGCGCCTTTTTCGTTCAGGGCTTTCTCGGCAGCCTTGACAGCGGCCTGAGCAGAAGCTTCGTCCAGGTCGGCAGCACGTTGCACAGTGTCGGCAAGCACCTTGACCATGTTCGGCTGAACCTCAAGGAAACCACCGGAGATGTAGAACACCTCCGCTTCCCCACCCTGCTTGATCAAGCGGATCGGGCCCGGCTTCAGATCAGTGATCAGCGGCGCGTGGCCTGGAGCGATACCGATATCACCCAGGTTGCCGTGCGCAATCACCATCTCGACCAGACCGGAGAAGATTTCCCCTTCCGCGCTGACGATGTCGCAATGGACTGTCATAGCCATTTGCTTGCCTCAACCTAATTAGCGCCCGTTGCCGGGCGCCGGGATTACAGTTTCTTGGCTTTCTCGATCGCTTCTTCGATGCCGCCGACCATGTAGAACGCTTGTTCTGGCAGGTGGTCGTAGTCACCGTTGAGGATGCCTTTGAAGCCAGCAATGGTGTCTTTCAGGGAAACGTATTTACCCGAAGCACCGGTGAAGACTTCTGCCACGAAGAAAGGCTGGGACAGGAAGCGCTGGATCTTACGAGCACGGTTAACCAACTGTTTGTCGGTCTCCGACAGCTCGTCCATACCCAGGATCGCGATAATGTCTTTCAGCTCTTTGTAACGCTGCAACACGTACTGAACGCCGCGAGCGGTGTCGTAGTGTTCCTGGCCAATGACGTTCGGATCCAGCTGGCGCGAAGTCGAGTCCAGTGGATCTACCGCTGGGTAGATACCCAGGGAAGCGATATCACGGGACAGAACGACGGTGGCGTCCAAGTGGGCAAACGTGGTCGCTGGCGACGGGTCAGTCAAGTCGTCCGCGGGTACGTATACGGCCTGGATCGAGGTGATCGAACCATTCTTGGTGGAAGTGATGCGCTCTTGCAGAGTGCCCATCTCTTCAGCCAGGGTCGGCTGGTAACCTACTGCGGAAGGCATACGGCCCAGCAGTGCGGATACTTCAGTACCGGCCAAGGTGTAACGATAGATGTTGTCGACGAACAGCAGAACGTCGTTACCTTCGTCACGGAACTTCTCGGCCATGGTCAGGCCGGTCAGTGCTACGCGCAGACGGTTACCCGGCGGCTCGTTCATCTGACCGTAAACCAGTGCCACTTTGTCCAGAACGTTGGAGTCCTTCATCTCGTGGTAGAAGTCGTTACCCTCACGAGTACGCTCACCCACACCGGCGAACACGGAATAACCGCTGTGCTCGATGGCGATGTTACGGATCAGTTCCATCATGTTTACGGTCTTGCCGACACCGGCACCACCGAACAGACCGACTTTACCGCCTTTGGCGAACGGGCAGACCAGGTCGATAACCTTGATGCCGGTTTCCAGAAGGTCGTTGCCGCCAGCTTGCTCAGCGAAGGACGGTGCAGGACGGTGAATGCCCCAGCGCTCTTCGGTGGCAATCGGGCCAGCTTCGTCGATCGGGTTGCCCAGCACGTCCATGATCCGGCCCAGCGTCGCTTTACCGACCGGTACGGAGATGGCTGCGCCAGAGTCTGTTACTTCCAGACCACGCTTCAAGCCCTCGGTGGAGCCCATCGCAATGGTACGAACCACGCCGTCGCCCAGCTGCTGCTGAACTTCCAGAGTGGTTCCTGCCGCGCTTTTGACTTCCAGCGCGTTGTAGATACTCGGTACGCTATCGCGTGGGAATTCCACGTCGATCACGGCGCCGATGATTTGAACGATACGTCCGCTACTCATTAGCTGGTTCCTCTAATATTTGAACCGTTAAACCGCGGCAGCGCCGCCGACGATTTCCGAGATCTCTTGGGTGATCGCTGCCTGACGCGCCTTGTTGTAGATCAGCTGCAAATCACTGATCAAATCACCGGCGTTGTCTGTGGCGTTCTTCATCGCGATCATCCGCGCCGCTTGTTCAGCTGCGTTGTTCTCGACCACCGCCTGGTACACCTGCGATTCCACGTAGCGAACCATCAGGCCGTCAAGCAGCTCTTTGGCGTCGGGTTCGTAGAGATAGTCCCAGTGGTGCTTGAGCCCTTGATCCGGGGTTGCCACCAGCGGAATCAATTGCTCCACGGTGGGTTGCTGGGTCATGGTGTTGATGAACTTGTTGGATACCACGGACAGGCGATCAATACGGCCATCCAGGTAGGCATCCAGCATCACCTTGACGCTGCCGATCAAGTCGTTGATCGACGGCTCTTCGCCCAGGTGGCTGATCGCAGCGACGACGTTACCGCCGAAGTTGCGGAAAAATGCCGCACCTTTGCTGCCGACCACGCACAGATCGATCTCTACACCGTTTTCACGGTTCACCGCCATGTCCTTGACCAGAGTCTTGAACAGGTTGGTATTCAAGCCACCACACAGACCACGGTCACTGCTCACTACGACATAACCGACACGCTTCAAAGGGCGCTCGATCATGAACGGGTGGAGATACTCCGGGTTGGCGTTTGCCAGGTGACCAATCACCTGACGAATGCGCTCCGCGTAAGGACGGCTAGCAGCCATACGCATTTGAGCCTTGCGCATTTTGCTGACCGCCACTTTTTCCATGGCGCTGGTGATCTTTTGCGTGCTTTTGATGCTCGCAATCTTGCTGCGAATCTCTTTTGCGCCTGCCATGTAACACCTATCAGGTTAGCAAGCGGGAGCCTTGCGGCCCCCGCTGCGGCTTACCAGGTTTGGGTGGCCTTGAACTTCTCGATACCGGCTTTCATGCCAGCGTCGATTTCGTCATTGAAGTCACCCTTAACGTTGATCTTGGCCATCAAATCGGCGTGATCGCGGTTGAAGTAAGCAATCAGCGCTTGTTCAAAGCTGCCGATCTTGGCGATTTCGACGTCAGTCAGGAACCCACGCTCAGCGGCATACAGCGACAGCGCCATGTCAGCGATCGACATTGGTGCGTATTGCTTCTGCTTCATCAGCTCGGTAACGCGCTGACCATGCTCAAGTTGCTTGCGGGTCGCCTCGTCCAGGTCAGAAGCGAACTGGGCGAATGCCGCCAGTTCACGGTACTGAGCCAGAGCAGTACGGATACCACCGGAAAGCTTCTTGATGATCTTGGTCTGAGCGGCACCACCCACACGGGATACCGAAACACCGGCGTTCACAGCCGGACGGATGCCGGAGTTGAACATGGCCGATTCCAGGAAGATCTGACCGTCGGTGATGGAAATCACGTTGGTCGGAACGAACGCGGAAACGTCGCCAGCCTGGGTTTCGATGATCGGCAGCGCGGTCAGGGAGCCTGTTTTGCCGGTCACTGCGCCGTTGGTGAACTTCTCTACGTACTCTTCGGAAACACGCGATGCGCGCTCCAGCAGACGGGAGTGGAGATAGAACACGTCGCCTGGGTAAGCTTCACGGCCTGGTGGACGGCGCAGCAGCAGGGAAATCTGGCGGTAAGCCACTGCTTGCTTGGACAGATCGTCATAAACGATCAGCGCGTCTTCACCGCGGTCGCGGAAGAATTCACCCATGGTGCAACCCGAGTACGGTGCAAGGAATTGCAGCGCAGCGGATTCGGAAGCACTTGCAGCCACGACGATGGTGTTAGCCAGTGCGCCGTTTTCTTCGAGCTTGCGAACAACGTTGGCGATGGTCGATTGCTTCTGACCTATTGCTACGTAGACGCAGAAGATGCCGCTGTTCTTCTGGTTGATGATTGCGTCGATGGCCAGAGCGGTTTTACCGATCTGACGGTCACCGATGATCAGCTCACGCTGGCCACGGCCGACAGGAATCATGGCATCGACAGCCTTGTAGCCAGTCTGTACAGGCTGGTCTACCGACTTACGCCAGATCACGCCTGGAGCAACTTTCTCGACCGCATCGGTCTCGGTGTTGTTCAGCGGACCTTTGCCGTCAACCGGGTTACCCAGTGCATCGACAACGCGACCCAGCAGTTCCTTACCCACCGGAACCTCGAGGATGCGGCCAGTGCACTTGGCGCTCATGCCTTCAGCCAGAGTCGTGTAAGCGCCCAGTACAACGGCACCTACGGAGTCTTGCTCAAGGTTCAGCGCCATACCGTAGACGCCGCCCGGAAACTCGATCATCTCGCCGTACATTACGTCGGCCAGACCGTGAATCCGCACGATACCGTCAGACACGCTGACGACTGTGCCTTCGTTACGGGCTTGGGAGGTTACATCGAGCTTGTCGATGCGACCCTTGATGATTTCACTTATTTCGGAAGGATTGAGTTGCTGCATTGCTCTGCTGCCCCTTCAAACTCAAGATTTCAATGCTTCGGCTAGTTTCGCGATTTTGCCGCGAACTGAGCCATCGATAACCAGGTCGCCGGCGCGGATTACGACACCCCCTATAAGAGAGGCATCCTCCGCAGCATGCAGGCGCACTTCCCGGCCGAGCCGTGCACTGAGAACCTTGGCGAGTTTGTCTTGCTGTTCTTGGTTCAATGCAAAAGCACTGGTGACATCCACATCGACCGATTTTTCCTGCTCGGCCTTGTACAGGTCGAACAGTTCGGCGATCTCCGGCAGAAGCGGGAGACGGTCGTTTTCAGCAACGACGTGAATGAAATTCTGTGCCTTGGCATCGAACTTTTCGCCACACACTTCAATAAAAGTGGTGGCCTTTTGTGCGCTCGTCACTCGCGGGGCCTTGAGCATGCGCTGCATGGTGTCGTCTTGCGACACTGCAGCAGCCAGGCCGAGCATGGCTGACCAATTGGCCAGTTGCTGGTGGGCCTGCGCATGCTCGAAGGCCGCCTTCGCGTAAGGTCGGGCCAACGTGGTCAGTTCTGCCATGATCGCCCTCGCTTAAATTTCAGCAGCCAGTTTGTTAACCAGCTCCGCGTGCGCGTTTTGATCGATTGTGGCGCCCAGAATCTTCTCTGCGCCATTGACTGCCAGGCTACCCAACTGGGCGCGCAAGGCGTCTTTGACACCGTTCAGTTCCTGCTCGATCTCGGCCTGAGCCTGAGCCTTCACACGGTCAGCTTCAACGCGTGCCGTTTCACGGGCCTCGTCGACAATCTGAGTTCCGCGCTTCTTGGCTTGCTCAATGATCTCGGCTGCTTGAGCCTTAGCTTCGCGCAGTTGTTGACCCACTTTATCTTGGGCCAGCTCCAGGTCGCGAGCTGCTCGGGAAGCAGCGTCCAGTCCATCCGCGATCTTCTTCTGACGTTCGTGCAAAGCAGCGATGACCGGAGGCCACACGTACTTCATGCAGAACAGCACAAAGATGAAGAACGCAACGGACTGACCAATCAGGGTTGCATTAATGTTCACGCCAACACCTCGCTCGTTCGTTGTCCATCACACCAATCAACTCGAAAATTCGAGTGATCAGCCAGCGAGTTGACCAACGAAGGGGTTCGCAAAGGTGAAGAACAGAGCGATACCGACACCGATCATGGTCACGGCGTCGAGCAGGCCCGCAACGATGAACATTTTGACTTGCAGCATTGGGACCATTTCCGGTTGACGCGCAGCGCCTTCCAGGAACTTGCCGCCCAACAGGCCGAAACCGATTGCAGTACCCAGTGCGCCCAGGCCGATCAACAGTGCAACAGCGATAGCGGTTAGACCAACTACAGTTTCCATCTTTCCTCCCGACTTTTACGTCGTATTGGTTAGGTTTTTTTAATTGAAGCGGTAAAACAAAATCGTTTCTACATCAGCCCTTGCGGGCACCGCCTCGCCGATGGCGAGACGGTCATCAGACACGTCGTGAGACGAATCTCAATGGTTGTCTTCGTGCGCCATCGACAGGTAGACGATGGTCAGCATCATGAAGATAAACGCCTGCAGGGTGATGATCAGGATGTGGAACACAGCCCACGCCCACTGCAGAACAATACCCAGACCGCTGAGCCACAACAGACCGCTGCCGAACATCACGGCGATCAGAATGAAGACCAGCTCGCCAGCATACATGTTGCCGAACAGACGCAGAGCCAGAGAAATCGGCTTGGCGATCAGCGTGACGAATTCGAGCAGGAAGTTGACCGGGATCAGCAGTGCCTGAACGAAGATGTTCTTGCTGCCGAACGGGTGAAGGGTCAGTTCGCCGATGAAGCCGCCAATGCCCTTGACCTTGATGCTGTAGAAAATGATCAGCGCGAACACCGACAGGGCCATGCCCAGCGTCGCATTCGGGTCGGTGGTCGGTACGGCGCGGAACGGAATGTGCTCGTCGCCCGAGATCATCATCGCCAGTTGTGGAATCCAGTCCACCGGTACCAGATCGACCGCGTTCATCAGGAAAACCCAGACGAAGATGGTCAGAGCCAGTGGCGCGATGACCGCGCTACGACCGTGGAAACTGTCTTTCACGCTGCCGTCGACGAACTCGACCAGAACTTCAACGAAGTTCTGCAGGGCGCCTGGCTGACCGGAAGTTGCCTTCTTGGCCGCCATGCGGAAGATCAGAACGAAAATCAGACCCAACGCAACCGACCAGCCGAGTGTATCGACGTGGAAGGCCCAGAAACCCATTTCCTTGGCTTCTGCTGCGGTGTGGGCAAAGCCCCAATCGCCATTGGGCAGGTGCCCGAATGTAAGGTTCTGCAAGTGGTGCTGGATATAGCCCGAAGCTGTTTGCTCTGCCATGGTTGCCTCAAACGCCCTAAGGTCTCGAAAGTCTTGTTCTCGTAAGCAGGGGAGCGAACCAGTTGACCACCTGGATCAACATGAACACGCCGAATACAGCCAGCGGCGCCAATGGCTTCACACCTGCGAACGTCAATGCAAAAAGCACTGCCGTGAAAATCAGTTTGCCAGCCTCGCCGGCGTAGAACGACCGCACGATGGCTTGCGCTGCCCGGGCCCCGGAAAACCGGAATGCCTTGTGGGCAAAGTATAAATTGGGTAGCCAGGCTATCAGGCCTCCGCAGAGTCCCGAGTATCCCGCTACGACTCCTTGCCACTGCCACAGCACCAACGCGGCGATGAGCAGGACGATCAATTGAGCCAGCAATAACGGAAAAACCGCCAGGCAATAGAACGGCAAGCGGTCTGGCATGCGGGATTCCATCGCAACTGCTCCTCTGATGTCGGTCGCCATAATCAATAACTTGGCATAATTTGTGCCGACAAAATGCGCGCAGAGTATAGGGGCGGTTCAGCCCCTATTCAACAGGCGGGTAGTGATTTCCGACTACACGCTACAGAGCAATTGTTTCAGCGGATGTGAGCGAGCACTCCTTGCAGCTCGTCCAGCGAGTTGTAACGGATGACCAATTGACCCTTGCCCTTCTGACCATGGCGAATCTGCACTGCAGAGCCCAGACGCTCGGCCAGACGCTGCTCGAGCCGGCTGATGTCCGGGTCGGCCTTGGCCGGTTCTGCCGCCTCGGGCTTGCCGCTCAGCCATTGCCTGACCAGTGCTTCGGTCTGGCGTACGGTCAACCCGCGTGCGACAACGTGTCGCGCACCTTCGACCTGCCGATCTTCACCCAGGCCGAGCAATGCACGGGCATGACCCATTTCCAGGTCGCCATGCGACAACATGGTCTTGATGGCCTCGGGCAATGCGATCAGGCGCAACAGGTTGGCCACGCTGACCCGTGATTTGCCAACGGCATCCGCCACTTGCTGCTGGGTCAGCTGAAACTCCTGCTGCAAACGCTGCAACGCCATGGCTTCTTCGATGGGGTTGAGGTCTTCACGCTGAATGTTTTCGATCAGCGCCATCGCAATGGCAGTTTCGTCCGGTACGTCACGAACCATCGCCGGGATGGTCTCGACGCCAGCCTGCTGACTGGCGCGCCAGCGACGTTCGCCGGCGATGATTTCAAAACGGTTGTTGCCGATCGGACGAACCACGATCGGCTGCATCACACCCTGCGACTTGATCGACTGCGCGAGCTCTTCAAGCGCTTGCGGGTCCATGTCACGGCGCGGCTGATACTTGCCGCGCTGGATCAGGTCCAGCGGCACATGTTGCAACTCGCTGGGTGGTGCCTTGACGGCCTGCTCTTCCAGCGAACTGACGGTTGGACTGCTCAGAAGTGCGTCCAACCCACGTCCGAGACCTCGTTTCTTGACGGCCATGGAAATTCCTTAGGTTGGCTGAGCGCTTTTTGCGCCGCGACGTTGACGACGAACCAGCTCGCTTGCCAGGGCCAGATAGGCCAGCGCACCGCGAGACGATTTGTCATACGCCAGCACAGGCATGCCGAAACTCGGCGCCTCGGCCAGCCTGATGTTTCTGGGGATCACGGTGTCGTACAGCTGTTCGCCGAAGTGCTCCTGAAGCTGCGCCGAAACGTCGTTGATCAGGCTCAGACGCGGGTCGTACATGGTGCGCAACAGGCCTTCGATCTTCAACTGCGGGTTGAGCAGTTCACCGATGCGCTTGATGTTATCCACAAGGTCGCTGAGACCTTCCAGCGCAAAATACTCGCACTGCATGGGGATGATTACGCCGTCGGCGGCAACCAGCGCGTTCAGTGTCAGCATCGACAGCGAAGGTGGGCAGTCGATCAGAATGTAATCGTAATTTTCCCGGATCGGCGCCAGCGCATTGCGCAGACGGCTCTCTTTCATCTGCATTTCCAGCAGCACCACTTCGCCTGCAGTCAGGTCGCGGTTGGCCGGAAGCAGTTGGTAGCCACCGTGTTCGGAGAACTGCATGGCCTCGCCCAGATCGCATTCACCGATCAACAGGTCGTAGACCGAGTTTTCCAGAGTGTGTTTATCCACACCGCTGCCCATGGTCGCGTTGCCCTGGGGATCGAGATCGATCAACAGCACACGGCGCTTGGTCGCAACCAGCGACGCGGCGAGGTTTATGCATGTGGTGGTCTTGCCTACCCCACCTTTCTGGTTCGCTATCGCGAATACCTTAGCCATTCTTGCTTGTGTTCCCAATCATGCCGTGCGGCGCAGTATCAGCAGATGGCGTTGGCCTTGGCAACCCGGAACGGTCAAGGCTTGTGCGCTATCGAGGTGAAAATCCGAGGGCAATGCTACCAGCTCATCAGCAGGATGCAGCCCTTTCATTGCCAACCAGCGCGTATTGACGTCGCCCATGTGGCGCGTCCAGCCAGCAAAGTCTTCGAGGCTGCTGAAGGCCCTGGAAATGATCCCGTCGAACGGCACATCAGGCTGATAATTTTCTGCACGGCTGTGGATAACTTCAAGATTGTCCAGTTTCAGCTCCAGTTTGACCTGTGTCTGAAACCGGGTCTTCTTGCCGTTGCTGTCCAGCAGCGAAATATTTCGTTCAGGAAACAGGATGGCCATAGGAATACCAGGCATCCCGCCGCCGCTGCCTACATCCATCCAGCGCGTACCTTCGATGAATGGCACAACGCTGAGACTGTCGAGCAGATGTCTCGAGACCATTTCGTCCGGATTGCGTACAGCGGTCAGGTTGTAAGCCTTGTTCCACTTGATCAACAGCGCCAGATACGCCAGCAATTGCTCGTGCTGAGCCTCGCTGAGGTCAATGCCCAATTCCCGGGCACCTGTGGATAACTCTTGGGCATGTTGCGGGGTGACCATAGAACTCAAGCGCTTTGCTCCAACTGACGGCCCGCGCCGCGTTTTTTCAAATGAATCATCAACAGGGAAATAGCGGCTGGCGTGACGCCTGGAATGCGCGAGGCCTGGCCAAGTGTTTCCGGGCGAGTTATCCCCAGCTTGCTCTGGATTTCTTTCGACAGGCCAGAAATACCGGTGTAGTCGATGTCTTCGGGCAGACGTGTGTCTTCGCTGGCGCGCAAGCGGGCAATTTCTTCCTGCTGCCGATCAATGTAACCGGCGTATTTTGTCTTGATCTCGACCTGCTCGGCCACCAGAGGATCAGCACAGCCCTGGCCTGTGAGGGCAATCAGGCTGTTGTAATCGATTTCCGGACGGGTCAGCAGATTGAGCAAATTGTATTCGTGGGTGAGCGGCGTGCCGAAATGTGCGGATATTGCATCACCCTGCTGGGTACCGGGGCGAACCCAGGTACTTTTCAGCCGCTGCTCTTCCAGCTCGATGCTTTCGCGCTTGGTGCAGAACGCTGCCCAGCGCGCATCGTCGACCAGGCCCAGCTCGCGACCTTTTTCGGTCAGACGCAGATCAGCGTTGTCTTCGCGCAGGATCAGACGGTATTCGGCCCTGGACGTAAACATTCGGTAGGGCTCTTGCGTGCCGAGCGTGATCAGGTCGTCAACCAGCACGCCGATGTACGCTTCATCACGACGCGGGCACCAGCTGTCTCGGCCTTGCGCCCGAAGGGCAGCGTTGGTTCCAGCCAACAAACCCTGGGCTCCCGCTTCTTCGTAACCAGTTGTGCCGTTGATCTGACCGGCAAAGAACAACCCGCCGATGACCTTGGTTTCCAGGCTGTATTTCAGATCACGCGGGTCGAAATAATCGTATTCGATAGCGTAACCGGGGCGGACGATATGTGCGTTTTCCATGCCACGAATCGAACGTACGATCTGCAACTGCACGTCGAACGGCAACGAGGTGGATATCCCGTTCGGATACAGCTCGTGGGTGGTCAGGCCTTCTGGCTCGATGAAAACCTGATGGCTTTCCTTGTCGGCAAAACGATGAATCTTGTCTTCGATCGACGGGCAGTAGCGCGGCCCGATGCCTTCGATCACACCGGAATACATGGGCGATCGATCCAGGTTGGACGCGATGATTTCGTGAGTCCGGGCGTTGGTGTGGGTAATCCAGCAACTGACCTGCGCCGGGTGCTGCTCTTTGGAGCCCAGGAACGACATGACCAGAATAGGCGTATCACCTGGTTGCTCGGTCATGACCGAAAAATCGACAGAACGCCCGTCGATGCGAGGCGGAGTTCCTGTTTTCAGTCGTCCTACACGCAGTGGCAGTTCACGTAACCGTTGAGCCAGCGCGATCGACGGTGGATCGCCTGCACGGCCCCCTGAATAATTCTGCATCCCGATGTGGATAAGTCCACCGAGGAACGTTCCGGTGGTCAACACCACGGAGTCGGCAAGGATGCGCAGGCCCATCTGGGTCACTACACCACGCACCTGATCCTGTTCGACGATGAGGTCATCGCAGGCCTGCTGAAATATCCACAGGTTCGGCTGATTTTCGAGGATCTCGCGAATGGCGGCTTTGTACAGCACCCGGTCTGCCTGAGCACGGGTTGCCCGTACCGCAGGGCCTTTGCGGCTGTTCAAGACACGAAACTGTATACCGCCCTTGTCGGTAGCCATTGCCATTGCGCCGCCCAAGGCGTCGATTTCCTTGACCAGATGGCTTTTGCCGATGCCACCGATGGCCGGGTTGCAGCTCATCTGGCCCAGGGTTTCCACGTTGTGCGTCAACAGCAGGGTTTTGACACCCATGCGTGCCGACGCCAGTGCGGCCTCGGTACCGGCATGACCGCCACCGATGACGATCACTTCAAAACGGGAAGGGAAATCCACCACGCACCTCGTGCCTGTTGTCGATGAGAAATTGGGATAGCTGACAAGTATAGGGACTTACCCCACCTGAATGAAACCCGTTGGACAAAATTTAACCAGCTGTGGAAAACTCGCGAATAAAGAAAATAAAAAGGAAAGAAAGTTTATAAAGCCTTATTTTTATGTTTATTCTTACTGAGCACAGTTTCTGTGGATAGAACGCTACAGGCCTTTATTTACGTTATGTACAGGGATTCAAAACTCTGTGTTCATGTGGGTATGAGGGGTTGGGATAACCGTCTTGAGCCTGTTGATAAAATGTCCACTTGTCCACAGGCCGGTTTATCTTCAGGTTTGCACCCTGCTTACCCACCGAGCTGAGGGGCAGTTATTCACAGGGCTTAATCCACAAAAAATTGCCTGGTGAACAAAAAAGAGGCGCAAAAAATCCACTCGATGAAGATTTTCGTGCGAAAAAAATCAAAACCCGAGCTGAAAAGCAGTGGTCTGTTGCATCGGGTGAGGAAGGGCGTAGCTAAAAGAAGGTTGTGCCAGGCAGGGAGGTATGACCGGAGCGGTCATACCTTCATCAGGTGGCTATTATTTGCCGATACAGAAGCTGGAAAAGATTCTGCCGAGCAGGTCATCGGAACTGAATGCCCCGGTAATCTCGCCAAGCGCCTGTTGCGCCTGACGCAGGTCTTCGGCCAACAGCTCTCCAGCGCCAGCCAGGGTCAATTGCGCCCTGCCGTGCTCCAGCGAGTCACTGGCGTGGCGCAGCGCCTCAAGGTGGCGCCGACGCGCGCTAAAGCTGCTTTCCGATGTCTGCTCATAGCCCATGCAGGCCTTCAGATGCTCACGCAGCAGCTCAAGCCCCTCTCCTCCTGACCTGGCGCTGAGGCTGATCGTGACATGGCCATCGGCGCTTGTTTGCAGGGCAATGCTGTCGCCACTCAAATCAGCCTTGTTACGGATCAGAGTGACCTTCGCAGGGTCCGGACGCTGCTCCAGGAATTCCGGCCACAAGGCGAACGGATCTGCAGCTTCCGGGGCGGTTGCGTCCACCACCAGCAGGATCCGGTCAGCTTCACCTATAGCCTTGAGTGCACGCTGCACGCCGATCATTTCAACCTGGTCCTGAGTGTCGCGCAAACCAGCAGTGTCCACGACGTGCAAGGGCATTCCGTCTATGTGGATATGTTCACGCAATACATCGCGAGTCGTGCCGGCAATCTCGGTAACGATGGCCGCTTCTCTGCCCGCCAGAGCGTTCAGCAAGCTGGACTTGCCCGCATTGGGACGACCGGCGATCACCACCGTCATGCCGTCACGCAGCAACGCACCCTGTCCTGCCTCACGCAGCACTGTGGATAACTCGGCACGCACATCGTCGAGCATACCCAGCACATGGCCGTCGGCGAGAAAGTCGATTTCTTCCTCTGGAAAGTCGATGGCGGCTTCGACGTAGATACGCAGGCTGATCAATTTCTCGGTCAAGTTATCCACACGCTGCGAAAAAACACCCTGCAACGAGCGCAGCGCATTGCGCGCTGCCTGTGCAGAACTCGCCTCGATCAGGTCAGCAATGGCCTCGGCCTGGGCAAGATCGAGCTTGTCATTGAGGAACGCACGTTCGCTGAATTCACCCGGACGCGCCAGGCGGCTGCCCAGTTGCAGGCAGCGTTGCAGCAGCATATCCAGAACGATGGGCCCACCATGACCCTGAAGCTCCAGCACGTCCTCGCCGGTGAACGAGTTTGGCCCGGGGAAATACAACGCAATGCCTTCATCGAGCACCTGCCCCGACTCGTCGGCAAAAGGGCCGTAGTGCGCGAATCGTGGCTTGGGCATTCGACCGGTAATGGCTTGCGCGGTTTTGCCGGCCAAAGGCCCCGACACACGGACAATACCGACACCACCGCGCCCCTGGGCGGTAGCGATGGCGGCGATGGTTTCACGAGGAACGTTCATGGTCCGGCTCCAGGACAAATGACGGATAGCAAAACGCCCCACTAGGGGGCGTTTTGTATAGCGTGTTCACAGGTTAGATCAGGCAGCTGCTTTCTTGGTAGCTGCTCCGATCTTGCGAGTGATGTACGCCTGCTGTGCGATCGACAGGGTGTTGTTCACAACCCAGTACAGAACCAGACCGGCAGGGAACCACAGGAAGAAGAACGTGAAAATGATCGGCATCATTTTCATGACCTTGGCCTGCATCGGGTCCGGCGGAGTAGGGTTCAAACGCTGCTGGATGAACATGGTCGCGCCCATGATGATCGGCAGGATAAAGAACGGGTCTTTGATCGACAGATCAGTTATCCACAGGATCCACGGCGCCTGACGCATTTCCACGCTTTCCAGGAGTACCCAGTACAGCGAGAGGAAAACCGGCATTTGTACAAGAATCGGCAAGCATCCACCCAGTGGGTTGATCTTCTCTTTCTTGTACAGCTCCATCATTGCTTGGGACATCTTCTGACGATCATCGCCATGTTGTTCCTTCAGCACTGCAAGCTTTGGAGCCACGGCGCGCATGCGTGCCATCGACTTGTAGCTGGCTGCGGACAGCGGGAAGAACAGGCCTTTGATCAACATGGTCAGGACGATGATCGACCAGCCCCAGTTGCCCAGAATCGCGTGGATGTGTTGCAGCAGCCAGAAGATAGGCTGGGCAATGAACCACAGGAAACCGTAATCGACTGTCAGCTCCAGACCTGGGGATAACTCTTTGAGCACCGCCTGGCTTTTCGGACCTGCGTACAACGTGGCAGTGGTTTCGCCTTGTGCGCCTGGCGCAACCGACAGTGTCGGGCTGGTGAAACCAATGATGTAGTTGCCTTGGCTGTCTTTGCGGGTCTGAACGGCGTTGGTCACGTTATGATCAGGAATCCACGCCGTCACGAAGTAGTGCTGCAGCCATGCAACCCAGCCGCCCTGAACGTTTTCCTTGATCTGGCCCTTGTCGATATCTTTCATCGACACTTTTTTGTACGGCTCGGCCGCAGTCCAGAGCGCAGCACCCAGGTAGGTGGCTGTGCCGGTTGCAGTGGTCGACGAAGGATCGGAGCTGGCATCACGCTTCAATTGCGCGAACAGATTACCGGCCCAGGGTTGCGCGCTCTGGTTATCCACAACGTAAGTCATGACCAGGTCGTACAGACCGCGCTTGAATGTGAAGCGCTTGATGTAGTTGACGCCGTTTTCCGAGAATTTCAGCTCCACGACCATCGAGTCCTGGCCATCAGCCAGTTGATAACTCTTTTGCGCGGAGGAATAAACCGGACGACCGGAGGCGCGAGCATCAGGACCATTGGTCCCGGTCAGGCCGCTCTGTGCGAGAAAAGTACGCTCGCCGCCGTTATCGAACAGCTGGAAAGGCACGTCAGGACGATCCTGACGACGCGGGTACAGAGGCAAACGAAGCTGAACGACGTCACCACCTACCGGGTCGATCGCCAGATCAAGCACGTCGGTCTTGACGTGGATGAGGTCTTTGCTGGCTACGGCCGGAGTTTCAAGAGGCGCTGCACTGGTAGTATTGCCAGTAGCGCTCGGAACGTCGGCACTTGCAGAACCATTATTACCAGCAGCCGTATCCGGAATACCCGGTGCGGTGTTGCTGGCTGCAACATTCTGGGTTGGCATGGCAGCCTGACCATAGTCTTGGTTCCATTTCAGGACCCCGACGTAGGTCACGATTGCCAGGGCAACGATCAGGATCGTGCGTTTAATATCCATGATTACTCGGCCATCGAAGAAGAACGGGAGGTGGGGACAGCTGGAACCGGGTCATAACCACCGGGATTCCACGGGTGACAGCGACCCAGGCGACGAATTGACAGCCAGCCGCCGCGCAAAAGGCCATGATTATCGATGGCTTCATACGCGTAGCAGGAGCAACTGGGGTAGAAACGACAGTGACTGGCCATCAGCGGGCTAATGGCATAGCGATAAAACTGGATCGGAACGAGTGCCAGTTTACGCATCGGTACTGTCTACCCCTGCAGGTTCGGACTTTTCTTCCGGAGTGGGTCGGCTACGCGCCAGACGCTTCCAGAGCTTGCCGAAATGCTGAATCAGTTCAGGGTTTTCTACGTCACCCAAACCTTTACGCGCGACGATAACGATATCCCAACCGACCAAACTGTCTTGGTGTTGGCGAAATGATTCGCGCATCAGGCGTTTCAAACGATTGCGCTCGACGGAGAGCTTCACGCTCTTTTTACCTATCACAAGCCCCAGACGGGGATGATCAAGGTCGTTGTTGCGCGCAAGGAGCAGGAGATTTTTCCCCGGAACCTTACCGGTAGGGGAGTCAAAGACTGCCTTGAAATGCCGGGGAGTCAGCAAACGCTTTTCCCGACTGAAGTCTCGACTCACCTCCTGTGCCGATTTATCAAACTGCCAGACGCTTACGGCCTTTGGCACGACGACGCGAAAGGACGGCGCGGCCGTTTTTGGTGGCCATACGTGCACGGAAACCGTGGGTGCGGGCGCGCTTGATAGTGCTGGGTTGGAAAGTACGTTTCATGGCGTGTTACCTGGTTCGTCCACTACGGGCCGGAATGGCCCCCGTTTTAAGAGATCGGGGATTCTAGAGAAAGCGCGCCCTTAGGTCAATTTCCAACCAGCTTTTCTTCATATACGTCTTTTACAGGCCATTCATCCTTGAACCGCGCTTTTGAGCCGACGGCTTGCGTCATTTATAGAAATAAAAAGAAAGAGAGGATTTAAAGCTTTTTTATAAAGCTTATAACTCTTACGCAGCAGCTTTCT
>NC_004633.1:0-73661 GCF_000007805.1 Pseudomonas syringae pv. tomato str. DC3000
CTACTATCCGGCACAGTTTTATTTGCAGGAAAGCGACGATGTAGATTCACAAAATGCAGAAACCAAAAAGCCCCGCTTGCCGGCGGGGCTTTTTGGAAAATCCTGAACAGGCCGTTTGGAAAGGCGGAAACCTGTTCAACACACATAACGTGAGCTGATTATGGCGTTCACTGCGGCTTTGTGCAAGCCGTCAAAAGTGAAGCCTTCAGTTCACCGCTGAACGGTGGACTTATGGAAAAGATTTTTCAGCTGCTGTGCGACCTCGATGACAGCACCCTGCCCCCCCAGTTGACCCCTTGCGTCACACCCTTTCACCGCGTTGGCCAACCAGTTGGCCAAGGCGGTGAAGCATGAGCCACGACAACGCGATCAGTCTTGCCCTCGCGACCTCATCCACGGCCAACACCGATCCGCTGGCCAGCAGCACCCACCTGCCGCCTGCCCGTTTCTTCGAAGACGGCACTGCGCTCAACCGGTTATTGCTGGAAGCGCCGTACATGGCGCGGTGCAGTGACGACAAAACCGCGACTCGCGTCCGTCCTCGTGAATACGCGCTGCGTTATCCCTATATGCAGGTCAATCGCCCCGGCATGGTGTCGTGGCTGGTGTTCGACCTCGACCATGCCAACGCCTTGGCTTGGGACGATGCCGGGTTGCCCGCGCCGAACCTGATGGTGCGCAACCGCAAAAGCGGCCATTCCCAGTTGTTCTATGCCGTGCCGTCCGTATGCACGACAGAGAATGCACGGGCCAAGCCGATTCAGTACATGAAGGCGATCTATGCCGCGTTTGCCGCTCGCCTCGACGCGGACGTGGACTACCACGGTGGCCCCGTGGCCAAAACGCCCGGCCACCCTTGGTGGGAGACGACCGAATTTCACAGCCACGTGTATGAACTGGGCGAACTGGCGAGCGCGGTGGAGTTGACCGTCAAGCCGTGGGCCACCGGCCCCAAGCTGGACCAGGTCAGCCATTCGCGGCACTGCATCCTGTTCGAGCAGCTGCGTTATTTTGCGTACAGCATCGTCAATCGCGAGCGCGAGCTGGGTTCGTTTGAGTCGTTCATGCGCTCGCTCGATGCGTATGCCTACAACCACAACAGCTTTCTAAAACAGGGGTTTTCGGAAAACCTGCCCCTGTCGTCGATACGCGCCACGGTCAAATCCGTAGGCCGCTGGACGTGGGATCGGTACACCGGTGATCGTCGCTGCCATCGAGGCGCAATGCAGCTCGATGGCAGCCTGTCGCTCACCGAGCGGCAGAGCCTGGCGGCCAGGCGCACCCATGAACTACGACACAAAGCCACAGAATCGAAGATACGCGCCGCGTGCCGACAGCTTCAAGACCAGGGCAAGGCGCTGGTACGTTCTGCCATTGCAACACTCGCCGGCGTTTCGGTGAGAACGGTGGCCAGCTACACGCACATCCTCACTGAAGTGGCTCAACCGACCACTGTGAGCGTTCTCAAGGTCAGCCGTAAGGCTGTGCCCATGCAACCTAAGCAAGATCGCTCACCCGCTACCCCACCTGTTCGGGCCCCCGTTGGTCAGCCTGCTGATGGCCGCGCTTCGGGTGTGCAACATGGTGTACATCAGATATCTGCGGTCACGCAGGGGCCGCAAGCTGGAGAGCCCTTAAAAACAGAACATGAGGATGGTTCATGATGGGGAGTGCGCGCATGAATTCAGTGCTGGCAGCGACTGCTTTTCGTGCTGCTGGTCGGCTTGAGTTGACGGGTGATGGCAGCGCGCCGTTAACTGTACGTCTATACAGTTAACTCTGTTTCCAGTTAGGTTCGCCTCATGAACGTCAAAATACTCGGTCGGTTGTGCGAATCCGGTAAGGTCATACCCTTCTACACTTTCAAAATCCCTGCCGGTTTTCCTAATCCTGCAGCGGACCACATCGAGCAAGACTTCTCATTCGACCGGCTGATGGATTTGCGCGCCCCTCACATTTACGTGGCCAAGATCGATGGCGACAGCATGGAGGGTGCAAAGATCTTTCATGACAGCTTGGTGGTTGTAGATCGCTCTCGAAAGCCGTCGAGTGGCAGCATCGTGATCGCGGCACTGAATAATGAGCCTCTGTGCAAAATCCTCATCCTGCAGGGCGACCATGTGGTGCTGAAGTCAGCCAACCCTGCCTATCCGCCTCGGCATATCCTGGAAGGTGAAGAGCTGTCGATATGGGGCGTTGTGCGACATGGCGTTACGAGCTTTGAGTAACAAGCCAACGCCGGTGTTTGGCCTGGTCGATTGCAACTCGTTCTACGCCAGCTGTGAGCGCGTGTTTCGACCTGACTTGGCCAAGGTTCCTATAGTTGTGCTCAGCAACAACGATGGTTGCGTTATTGCCCGCAGCTACGATGCAAAACCGTACGTGAAAATGGGCGCGCCCTATTTCCAGATCAAAGATGTTTTGCGTCGCTATGGAATTCAGTCGTTCAGCAGCAATTTTGGGCTTTAGTAAGTTAAGTGGAATGCTTTTGGGCTACGCTGATTCTGTCGACGTTCTGGGGGATTGCCCATGGCCTCTATTGCCTCTTATGAGCACGTGCTTCACCGCTACCCCAGCGTTCAGCAATGGCTGGCGCTGCTCGGTAACCTGGGAAGAGCACCGGCTACCTTGGATGCCTACGGCAGGGGATTGGCGCATTACTTGCTCCACTGCGAAGCCTCCGGTCTGGAGGCTGAATCCATCACATTTGAGCAAGTCACGCTCTACATCCGTCGGCTACTGCCCGGGCAAGAAAACGCGGTGGCGAATTCGACCTTGCACCAGCGCCTCACCGCGATCCGCCTGTGGTACGACCACCTGGTGTTTCAGGGGCGTTGCGCACAGAATCCGGTACCTCGCGGCCAGCACGGCCGCCTGTGTCAGATCCCTGGACATTCAGGCTTTATGAGAGGGCTGGTGCCTCGCCTGATAAAGCTGCCCGACATCCCCTCGGATGAGCAGTGGCGTTACTTTCTCAGCATCGCGGCCAGGTCGTCTATTCGTGATCGACTTATGCTCTCGTTGGCATACTGCGGTGCGCTCCGTCGTGCCGAACTGGTGGGCCTGAGAATCGAAGACCTGGATCTCGCCCATCGACTCATTTCAGTGCGCGCAGAAACGACCAAAGGCCGACGCAGCCGTGTCGTGTGCTACAGCCCTGACATTGCGCCGATACTTGGAACGCATCTTCATGCCCTTCGTCTGGCCGGTTGGTCGAGAGGAGCCCTGTTTCGATCCGAGTCTGATCGCAATCGAGGTTCGGCACTCACGCGGTGGACGTGGAGTAAAACGGTAGAAAGATGGGCCACGGACTCAAATCTGTCATGCCTGAGTACACACACTTTTCGTCATCTGCGACTCACGCATTTGGCTCGTGCGGGGTGGAAACTGCATGAGTTGATGGCCTATGCAGGTCACCGGGATCCGAAGACCACCTTGATTTATGTGCACCTGTCGGGCGCGGACCTGACTGCAAAAATGGCGCATTCGGTGGGTAGTCTGGACGCCCGACTGTTCGCTGAACTCTTCAAGTCGGAGTAATCGTCACGGGAGCATTATTTACCATGAGCTACGTGCCATTTGATGTGGATCATTATGAGCGTCAAGAGAAACTGTCGGATCTGGAGCGGACTATACTCTCGAATCGTCGGTATCGTTCCGACTGGGCCTATCTACAATCGAGTGTACCCAGACTCGTTATTCCTCTAATTGATCTCGTGGCACACGCTGGCGTTTCAGATCGATTGGCGGTCTCCTCTGTGTCCGTCATTCTCTGGCACGTTAGTAGGACTGATATCCCCTATTGGTCTTGGTCAGAAATGCAGTGGTTGGCTCTCCTCGATACCCAAGCTGGGTCGCGCCCTTATCTGGCAGCGGTCGCATACCACATGGGAGGTTTTCGCACGCCACAGCGCATTACCAAATTTCGCCAATCTGCGATTTATGCATCATTCATTTTCGGGCACAAGATATTCAAGGATGAGCTCACTCGTTTAAGTACGGTTTTGAAATCACTGGGCTACACAGCGCGTCACCTTGAAAAGTTCCTGAGTAGCGTGCTGGGGGCATTGATTTTGGAAAACGGCGACCCTCGGCTTGAGACTTTCACGGAAGGGCTTTTGATTAAAGGCCAAGGCCATCGAAGCGTGGGCATTGCCAGGCTGGTTGGCAAAGTCTCCCACGGTCTAGCTGCACTAGGTATTCTGGATAAACCGTTACGCAAGCGTGGCTATGCTGACTGGCGTGAAAAGAGTATCGAAGGTATTGACCCTGTCTGGGTCAGTTGGTGTCGTCGCTGGCGAGACACCTCAACCTTACGTCCCCGTACACGGGAAAGTAACTACAGCTTCATGTTGAGAACCGGCATCTGGTTGACGCGCGAGCAGCCGTGGGTGAGCTCCCCCGTCGATTGGAACACATCAACCTGCGCGGCCGTCATCGCGGCGATTGACCGGATGACCGTTGGTGAGTGGGCTTTGGAGTCAGCGCTCGGTACGAAGTTGAAAGGACTTGGTCAAGCGATTGCACCGAACTCAAAGCGAGCGTTTCTGCATGCCTTACGCCGTTTTTTCATCGACTTTGAACTGTGGGGCTGGGGACGTCTAAAGTTCAGCCCCCGTCATTACCTGGCCACACCCCGTACTGTGGCGTTCAACTCGGGTATCAATCCACGCGTTATCGACGACTCCAGTTGGCTCAAGCTGGTCTGGGCGAGCCTAAACCTGGAGCGTAAGGATTTGCTCTCGGAAATTCACTACCCCTTGGCGATGGTTCAGGCGGCGGCTGTGGTGTGGACACACACCGGGCTACGCAGTAATGAAATTATGCGGCTGTCCATGGGGTGTGCGCATGCCCAGCTTCATGAGGTGGTACACGAAGACGGAACCACAATTCCACCAGAGACCTTGTGCTACCTCGATATTCCAGCCAGCAAGACATTCAAGGCTTTTGTCAAACCCGTGGCGGTGGTGGTTAAAGAGCGAATCGACGCCTGGCTTAAAGAAAGACCGGTGAACCAGGCACCACTTCTGGATGAACGAACCGGGGAGAAGGTCAGTTACCTGTTTCAGTTTCGGGGCAAGCGCATGGGCGTGGGAGTCATCAACCGTACGATTATCCCGATGCTATGTGCAAAGGCCGGTGTCCCGCTAGACGACAGTCGCGGTCGTATTACCAGCCATCGGGGGCGCGCCTCGGTCGTTACTGCATTGGCGAGTGTTCCGCAGGGCATGTCGCTAATGGAGCTGATGCAGTGGTCTGGGCACAGTTCCCCCAGTTCTACGCTCCATTACATCCGCATCCGCCCCACCAAGCTGGCTGCATCATTTGTCAAAGCTGATCAAATGTCTCACATGGTGTCAGTGCTTATCGACCACGACGTAATCGCACGACGTTCATCTGACCCTTATACCTTTTATGATCTGGGCGATTCGTACTGTTCAAATCCGTTCTGGAGCAGTTGCCCTCATCGAATGGCGTGTGCTGGCTGCGATTTTAATATTCCCAAAGCCAGTGCCAGAGCGCAGGCTCTGGAAAGTAAAGCGTCCATCGGACATTATCTGGAGGCCGTGCCCCTGACGGCCGATGAGCGGGCTATTGTTGAAGGTGACCTGGAAAAATTGGATGGGCTTATACGCAAGCTCGATGATGTGCCGACGCTGGATGGCAGAACGCCCAGTCAAATCGAGGCTAAAAAACACCGATAATCGTGGGCACTCTGATTTGAGTTTTTTAGTCGCCTAGGAAATTATTTAGTTCCCATGACTCACGGTCAGTTAATAACCTCTTGAAATTCAGGTCAACGCTATTTTCGATTTTTACATTATTCAATCCCGATTCGGGAGGTGTGCTTGCCATCATGACGCGTGATTTATGGAAGTCTGCAAAATTGAAGATACTTGTCATATTTTTGCTTTTTAAGTCTACATCTTTAAAGATCACAAATGCAGATTTTATGTCTTTGTTTTTTGTTTCGCTAAGCCACTGGAATTCCTGTTTACAGAAATCAGAACCCAGCCACTCTGGCGTTATGAAGAATGCCATTTTTTTTGCGTGCGCAATTCCGTTTTTGTACCCGACATCCCAAAACGGGTTTTGCATTTTAAATACATCTACATGTTGTAGTTTTTCAAGTTTTGTAAATTTGTTTGATTGCAGGCTGATTGCATCAAGATAATGAGTTGCGGCATCGTGCGGCGAGTTTTCATCCGGATGTTGAGATCTGTATAAATCATGACGAAACTGCATTGCCAACTCGAAGCCTCCTTCCCGAGCTCCAAAAGAGACAATGTTCTTTACGCCATCTGTTAATTTTAGTACATCATGGATTCCGGCTAACTGCTCAAGATTTAAATTTTTCAAGGTGCCAAGTGACTTCTCGAAAAACCATCCACCATCAGGTCTGCCTAAATCACTGAGTCTGTCTGCAACATGTTCTTCAATGTTTTTACTGTCTATATTAGTGGTGGAAGAGGTTCCTGCCGATTTAACTTGGCTGGCCTCTACATTAGTCAGATTGCCATGTTGAGCTCTGTTGAAAGAGCTTAAAGGATTTGCGTGCATGTATGCCTCCAGACGTTGCTTCTAACAACTTAGCTCTTCGTGGCTTTTACCCATGATGTGGTTCCCAAATTGGCGGGAGATCTACTTGAAGGCCTCTCACGTAGAGAATTTTTGTTAGGACGTAAGGGGTTGATTTTCCATTCCACATAAATGGCGACTTAAGCCAGCGCGTGATGACCATCATAGAATCTATGGTGCCTGCTGTTGAGGTTTACAGCATCGATGAGGCTTTTGCAGACCTGACCGGCATCCCAGGCAATCTGACCGAGTTGGGAAGATCGATTCGAGCCAAAGTCCATCGCTGCACAGGTATTCCCGTGGGTGTCGGGATTGCACCGACCAAGACACTGGCCAAGCTGGCCAACTACACGGCAAAGCGTATTCAGGCGCACACAGGTGGGGTCGTGGACATCTGCGACCCTGTAAAACGTGATTGGGTGCTGCGCAATACCTCTGTCGGAGAGGTCTGGGGCATCGGTCGAAAGATGAAAGCGCATCTGGAGGGCATGCGGATCATGTCGGCCAAGGACCTCGCTATGGCGGATCCCTGGATGCTGCGCAAAACGTTTAGCGTTGTGATCGAGAAAACTGCACGGGAGCTTGCAGGCACCGCGTGCCTGGAGCTGGACGAAGTCGAGCCGCCACGGCAGGAGATTTGCTGCAGCAGAATGTTCGGCAAGCGGCTGACCGAGCTGGGGCCGATCAAGGAGGCGGTGGCCACCTACATGATGCGCGCTTCTGAGAAGTTGAGAGCCCAAGGGTCCGTGTGTAAAAAGATCAGGGTGAGCATCCGCACCGGCATGTTCAATCCTGACGAGGCCAAGTACGCGAACGGCGCACTCGTCCAGCTGCCCTACCCCACTAACGATGTCAGGGTGATGACCCAGTTCGCGACGGAGGCGGTTTCGCGGATATTTCGCCCAGGCTTCAGGTACAGCAAAGCCGAAGTGCTGCTGATGGATATCTGCCAACCAGGTGAATTTACCGATGACCTTTTCATGACCAATCAACCGGCGAGTTCAGATCGACTGATGGCCGCTTTGGATTCAATCAACGGCAAGTGGGGACGTGGAACGCTGCGTACAGGCTCAGTACCAGTCACTCCAGATTGGGGCATGCGCCGTGAGCAGATGAGTCAGAGTTACACGACGCGCCTGGATCAGCTATGGGTTGTAAAGGCCAAATGATCAAGCGCGCCAGTGAGGTGATAACTCGTTGGCTTACCTAGCCCGCCAGGTGAAATATGCAATGCCATATCCGCCGAACAGGATGAGAGCCCATCCACCCCACTGAGTATATCCATTTGCCCACCATTCCAAGTCTTGATACTCACTAGGCAGGCCGGGGAAATACAGCGACTTGGTGCCCCAATACTGCATGGCTGGCCACATACCGCTCCAGAGAGTGGAAAATGCCAACGGTAAAAGTGCCCTGAAGCCGAGGAACCCATTTGTCAGCTCGCTCCAGACTGCATAGCCAATCATACCCAGGGCCATTAAAAGCGCTAAAAGTACCCGCCCCCCGGCTGTGATGTCCACGCCCAGGTAGTCTGAAAACGCCTTGGCAACAACGTAACAGACCATGGCAAGGCCCAAGGTAAGTGCAAGTATTTCAGCTCCGCGATTTTGATTTCTATCCATTTGGTTATCCTTTTTCGTTGAAATTATCCAATCTTTGCGCTGATTTTGGTTCACTGGCCCGACGGGGACTCATCAGCTTCTAGGATTTGAGCTTTATCCAAAGAATGCAGGAATGTCAAAAATTCCTGAGCGAGTTTTGTAGCGTCAATTCCCTTTGCACACTTGACCTCAACCCTGTCACCCAGAATACGCAGTGTCCCTATCCCGTCTACTGCACTTTTTTTTGCCTGCTTTGCTTCAGGTCTGCTTAACGAATCAACTTCACGTCTTATCAATTTCAGTGCAGCTTCTTGTGGCAGTCCAGTTGAAGCCATTTTTTCGACCACATTTACTACTAAATCTTCATTGATAGTGGATAGGTCTTTGAAATCTTTAGCGTAATTCGCCGTGATTAGCGCTGGATGCCCGTCCAGTATTGTGCGTATGCTCTCGGGTAATTGTGTCAGCTGCAGGAGACGGCTGATCACTGAATGATTCGTACCTAGTCGCCTTGCTAGAGCACGCATACTCGAATCTTCACCATTTTTGAGAAGACAGTAATAGCTACGAGCTTTCTCATAGTCTGTGAGGTCTTCCTGGTCGTTGTCTGTCAACGCCAAAAGCATTGCGAGATCATCTGACATGGGCTTGACCATAGCTTCTATGGTCATGTTGCCGATGAGTTTAGAAGCTCTCCATCGACGCTCCCCGCCTATCAACTCAAAAAGTCCGTTCGGCAGCGGCCTGACAAGGATTGGCTGTCCCAGACCAATTGTCTGGATTGACGTTCCAAGATCTTCGAGTGCAGCCTGATCGAAAACTAATCTTGGCTGAAATGGTGATTTTACTATCTGGTCAACATTCAGAATATGGATAGCGGTCCTGCTTGAGGCCGCTTCTGAATTCGGCACCTGTAGTTGTGGTGATTCGGAGTCTTGGCTCATTCTTTGAAGCATCGCGGCCCTCCCTGTCGGCTGCGCCGTCGTTGAGTCAGGCGTGGTTATCGGCGTCGGTGCTTTCAGCCCTTTGATGGCTGGGCCGACTTTAGGTTTTCCCGGGAAATCATCGGATTTCATGATTATTTATCCGTTTCTTAGTGGTGCTACTAGCACCAGTCGGTGTTTGTGGTGCTACAAGCATCAGTGAGCGGTGGTGCTAGAAGCACCATGTTTAAAATCAGGCGGCCAAGCTGCGAATCTTCTGCAAGATTTCACCAAAGACAAGCCTTGCAGTGTCGATGGTTTGTGAGTTCGCCCTCTTCCACAACATGAGAGGAATACCATCATCCAGTGACTTCGAATAATCTTCGGAAAAATAGATTTTTTCCTCAGTTACCTGCCCAGGGAAAAGCGTGTTGAGTGATTGAAGATTTGCTAACAACCTAGCGCGCTTGCGAATAAACATCGTAGGAATAGCCATGAGAGCAGGCGCATAGCTGTACTCTTTTGCGAATCGAGCGCACCACTCATGCAACCTTAACAGTGCTCTGAACGAAAATTTGTCCATCCGAACGGGGCACAACAATAGATCGCTAGCTGCAACTGAATTCTTGGTCAATCGAGAGCCAGCAGGCGCGTTGTCAATAATTATCAGGTCATAAACAGAAAGGTCACATCCTGGTACTTTTCCTGCATTTGCGTCTTCGATGAATCGGGCATACCACATATCCGAATTGTTCGAAGCATCGAGCGCAACAGCCAAATCCTCAAGATATGTGTCAGCCGGGATGAGATGAATGCCGTTTTCGCCAAAAGGTTTTTTGATCACATCAGCGAGCACCTTTTCTGAAAAAGGCTTCATTCGAAGCAACGGGCTGAGAAGATTGCCAAAATGTCCATCCACCAGCCGATCTGAAGGAATGTTCATGTCGACGAGATCATCTGGGCTGAGGTCGGGGTCATAACCCAGCATGTTTGAGGTATCACCCTGAGGGTCATTATCGATAATTAGTGTCTTAATCCCTGCAAATTGAGCGCTAATAGCAAGGTTGACCGCGGTAGTGGTCTTGGCAGTCCCGCCCTTTGGCACGAAGGTTGAAGCGACAATTTGACGACCAATTGGTTTGAGATGGCCTAGCGACCGACGCAGCGCGGCGATGTTGAAAAGATCCGAGGCCGTGTAGACCCTGGATGTAGACGACCCACGCTTTATGCGTTTGATGTCCAAGCCGTGTTCTTCTTCAATGGCCATAAGTCGACGCGTAGTCAGACCGAAGCAGCCAGCGGCGTACTGAGGCGTATAAAGAATGGAGTTGAAGTCTACAAAATTCTGCTGTTCAGCTATTTCGTTATCGGCAGGAGTCATGCGCGAGGTCGCCTACTAGATGAGTGAGACTTTCACTATAGTTCGTGATTTTTAATAAATAAAGCCTTTGTTCCGGTATTCATTATTATTTAGCTGTTTTAGCGGAATTTATTTGCTTCTGCCTTTAAATCTAGTGGAATGACAGCGTTCGTGTGATGACCTTAGGGGTCGGATCAAAGACGTTGCTGCGTATTTGGTCCTTGGATCGTGATCCACAGATCTCCTTTAGCAGCCGCGCAAAACCGCTCTTGCCGGTTCCATTCTGTCCGTAGATCACCGAGAGATTGCTTTTGCCGAATGGAAGATTGGCGCCAGCCTTGATTGCGTTCAACCCATGCACATCTAGGATCTCCTCGATCCGAAGCAAAGGTTTATTGGCAACCTGCGATAAAGTGCCAGGAGTAACGATCAGAAATCCTGGATCAGCTTCACCCTTGGCTTCGAGCTTGCAAAGCCTAGCTAGCGTTTTAACTTCATCCGGGTTCAACTGTCGCTTCGAGTCGATGATCATTCGAGCTGCGGTCTGCAACCACTTAGGGCGCGAATTCAGCCATGTCTCGAAATCATCAGCTACTGCCGGTACAGCCTCAATCTTAGTCATGGTGCGCTCATCTCACGGAGGAATTCCTGAGCGTAGGCGCTGAATGGCTGTTTGCCATCATTTGACCGTCACAATTATTGCAAAATGTGGCTGTGAGGCATCTAAGGGGTCGCCTCAGAAAACGGATTTTAAAGTACGTTAAGCTGATTTCAGTCGTCGTAATGGCCGGAATCTTCCTCCACCAACCTTGACGGTGCTGCGCCACAGGTAATCACCAGTTAGGTTGATGTGCTCCCAGCCCAGCGGCGACAGGTACTGCAGCAGCGATTCATCGACAGCGGTGCTATGTCCGCGTAATGCGTTTGCGGACCGCTCCAGGTAAACCGTGTTCCACAGCACTATTGCAGCAGTCACCAAGTTGAGGCCGCTGGCACGGTAGCGTTGCTGTTCGAAGCTACGGTCTCGGATTTCGCCCAGCCGGTTAAAGAAGACAGCCCTGGCCAGCGCATTGCGCGCTTCGCCCTTGTTCAGTCCTGCATTCACACGACGGCGCAGCTCGGCACTTTGTAGCCAGTCCAAAATGAACAGCGTGCGTTCGATGCGACCGATTTCGCGAAGGGCAACGGCTAAGCCGTTCTGCCGAGGATAACTACCCAGCTTGCGCAACATCAGCGAGGCAGTCACGGTACCTTGTTTGATCGAGGTGGCCAGCCTCAGAATTTCATCCCAGTGCGTCCGAATGGCCTTGATATCCAGTTTTTCTTTACTAATCATTGACTTAATCGCGTCATAATCGATATTTCCTTGGGGCACGAACAGCTTGGTATCGCCTAGGTCGCGGATGCGCGGTGCAAAGCGAAAACCCAGTAAATGCATCAGACCGAAGACGTGATCTGTGAAGCCCGCAGTATCCGTGTAGTGCTCCTCAATACGCAGGTCAGATTCGTGATACAGAAGCCCGTCAAGCACATAGGTAGAATCGCGCACGCCAACGTTGACCACCTTCAGGTGATACGGGGCGTACTGGTCAGAAATGTGGGTGTAAAAAGTTCGTCCCGGGCTGCTGCCGTATTTGGGATTGATGTGACCCGTACTCTCGGCTTTGCTGCCAGTTCTGAAATTCTGTCCATCTGACGATGATGTGGTACCGTCACCCCAATGCTTGGAAAAAGGATGTTGGAGCTGCGCGTTTACTAGCTCAGCCAGCGCGGCCGAATAGGTTTCGTCACGGATGTGCCAGGCTTGTAGCCAGGACAGTTTTGCGTAGGTGGTGCCAGGGCAAGACTCGGCCATTTTAGCCAGGCCTAGGTTGATCGCATCAGCCAGGATGGTGGACAACAGTAAGTGCTTATCCTTGGCCAGGTCACCCGATTTCAGATGTGCGAAATGCCGGGTGAATCCTGTCCACTCGTCCACCTCCAACAACAATTCGGTGATCTTGATATGCGGCATAGCCATTGCGGTTTGATCAATCAACGCCTGTGCGGTATCTGGCACTGCCGCATCCAGAGGCGTGATCTTCAAACCAGACTCGGTGATGATGGCATCCGGTAAGTCATTGGCTAGAGCCATGCGGTTCACGGTGGCAAGCTGAGCTTCCAACAGCGTCAACCGGTCGTTCAGGTATTTGTCGCAGTCGGTGGCTACGGCCAGAGGCAATTCATGGGCCAGCTTGAGATGGGCGAATTTCTCGGATGGCATCAGGTAATCCTCGAAGTCCTTGAACTGACGCGATCCCTGCACCCAAATATCTCCAGAGCGCAGCGCGTTCTTTAGTTCCGACATCACGCACAGTTCGTAGTAGCGCCGGTCGATACCGCCGTCGGTTATAACCAGTTTCTTCCAGCGCTTCTTGATGAACCCGATCGGGGCATCGACGGGAACCTTACGGGCGTTGTCAGTGTTCATTGCGCGCAATACCTCAATGCCTTCAAACACGTCCTTGGCTGCGGGCGCAGCCCGCAGCTTGAGTACGTCGAGAAACTGCGGAGCATAGCGGCGCAACGTGGCGTAGCTCTCGCCGATGCGGTGCAGGAAGTCGAAGTCTTCGGGCTGTGCAAGTTTTTGCGCTTCGGTGACACTCTTGGCGAAAGCCTCCCAAGACATGACCGCTTCGATGGCAGCAAACGGATCGCAGCCGTTTTGCTTGGCCTCCAGCAGGGCTTGGCCGATGCGTCCATAAATTCGCACCTTTGCGTTGATCGCTTTTCCGGATGCCTGGAACTGTTTCTGGTGTTTATTCTTGGCTGCGTTAAACAGCTTGCCCAGGATACGATCGTGCAGGTCGATGATTTCGTCAGTGACGGTGGCCATGCCCTCGATGGCCAGTGCCACAAGGGTAGCGTAGCGTCGTTGCAATTCGAACTTGGACAAGTCAGCAGGTGTCATTTGGCCGCCTTCACGGGCAATTTTGAGCAGGCGATTCTGGTGAACCAGCCGCTCAATGCCTGCTGGTAGATCGAGAGCCTGCCATGCTTTGAGGCGCTCGATGTGTTCAAGCATGTGCCGTGAGTTCGGTTTAACTGGCGACTGGCGTAACCAGGCCAACCAGGTGGTCTGGCCTTTGTCTCGGCGTCTAAGGAGGCCATCGAGGCAACGGCGGTGTGTATTCGAAAGAGGCTCGGACAAGGCTTCATAGATCCGCCGATTGGCGCGGGTGATTGCCTCAGCACAAATGCGCTCGATCACACCTGGTGATGGAAGCAATATGTTCTGTCGTCGCAACCCTTCAACCAACTCCGTCGCCAACACGAAGCCTTTGTCGGACTGCCATGCCAGTTCATCCAAACTATGAACGCAGGGACGATAATGTCTTGTTGTGAATGGCTGAAACTCAAAAAGAGCTTGTAATTCCAACAGGTGCTCGCGGCGCGTCTCGGCGCGTTGCCCATAGTCAGCCCATGCTTCAGGCGGCACCTTCAGTTGCGTGGCCACCAAGCGCAGCAATGGCTCGAATGGTTCTTCATCCATAGCAAGTGTTACCCCGGGATAGCGCATGTAACAGAGCTGTACAGCGAAGCCCAGCCGATTTGCAGACCCACGCCGTTGGCGGATGATGGCGAGGTCGGTTTCGCTGAAAGAGTAGTGACGAATCATTTCATCTTGGGAATCTGGCAACGCCAGTAAGCTTTCCCGCTCCGCAAGGGAAAGAATCGAGCGACGTGGCATGCAGTCTCCTTACTCATAAGTTTGTGGACACGGTAAAATGATCCTCCACACACGTCTATAAATTCGTTTGCTTATACTTCGTAGACGGGGTATCTATAAATCGACTTATGAGACATTTCCCATGCGACTTTTTGGTTATGCCCGCGTCTCCACCAGCCAACAGTCCCTTGACGTACAGATAAACGCGCTCAAGGCTGAAAACGTCAGCGCAGCAAGGATTTTTACTGACAAGGTCTCGGGCAGTCATGTGAACCGCGAAGGCCTCAAGCTGCTGCGGCTCAAGGTCGAAGAGGGCGATGTTGTCTTGGTAAAAAAACTTGACCGATTAGGTCGCGATACTGCGGACATGATTCAGCTCATCAAAGAGTTCGACGACATGGGCGTGGCCATCCGTTTTCTGGATGATGGCATCAGTACAGAGGGGACCATGGGAAAAATGGTGGTCACCATCCTGTCTGCGGTGGCTCAGGCCGAGCGCCTGCGCATACTGGAACGTACCAACGAAGGTCGTTTGGAAGCCAAGGCCAAGGGCGTGAAATTTGGCCGTAAACCTAAGGTGAATAAGGCCGATGTCTTCACCCTGCACGATCAGGGTGTCAGTGCGATGGAGATTGCCAGGCAGCTGAAGATCGGTCGTTCGACGGTCTACAAAGCGCTGGCATCGTGAATGAATGGGGCGCTTATTCTTAACGTACGTACTTTAAAATGCGAGTTCAGGTTTCAGACATCTCGTCTCGCCAAGCCTTGAGGAGAGGCGACCTTCACTGCAAGCTCAACCAAAGGTCGGGCTTGTCGAGTAGCGTCCTTGACGCCCTTGGTGCCGAGCGACATTGCGACTCCGACCGCTTCAATATCTACCTGTAGTGCACGCCGCAAATCAGGGGAGGTCAACTTGTCGCTCACTCTGCGGACAAATGCATCATCAAGTACCGATTTTTCTGGTCGATAGCGACCACTTTTGATGGGCGAGACTTGCTCCTGCTGATCCGCCAGGCGTTTCTGCAATCGGGTTGTGACCTGCGTCAAAGCCTTCTCGGCTGTCTCACGCGTAATTTTGCCCGCTTCGGCTGCGGTTGAAAGATTAAACGTATCCGTACGCTCTACAGCATTTCGATTTTTCGCAAACCTACTGTCCTCCGCAAATATGGCTGAACCATTTGACCACGGATCCATGACAATCGTTGAGGTGCCAGACTGGGATTCGTCGGTTTCAGCCCACACATGATCTTCCTCAGTCGATGCAGCCAAGTAGATGTTTTCATATTCAGATCGTCCGTTTTCCTGGGCCAAAGCTCCATAGGCGAAGCTCGCTATACGAGCATGTTCGCCACAGTTGCCCGCGCCGAACACCTGGCCTGACATCGCAACAAGAACATGCCAGTTCATCGGCTCATTCGCAGGCATAGGCTCATGACCGGCGGCCTCGGCATCTTTTCTCAAGCACCTTGCTGCAAGGGTGCGGGCTCCACTTTCCAGATTGGAAAGTTGCGCATCCACATCAATATTGCCTCTTCCAAAGGGCAATGCACGGCGCGCTTCAGCCACAGCCTTGTCTGCCGGGATCAGACTTTTGGTACCTTCCTGATCCACAGGGCGATGGTCCAGCCTTCGCAACAGTAAGTAGCCGGGCAAAGAAGATGGTGTATCAGGCAGCGGTTTCCCAGCAGACGCAACGGGCGGCAACCGTGTTTGTACTGATGAATATGGATAGTTCGCACGCGCCCTATCAGGGCGAGTCTCAGAGCTTTCTGGTGGCAAGCCATAAGAGCCTTGCTGGCTCTGCGGTTGAGTTATTGATGATTGCGCCGCCTTTCCAACGTTTCCATTCGAAATGCCCGGCAAAGGTGGGGTTAGGCCAGCGTTATGTATTTTCATTTTATCTCAACGAATTAAATACTTTCATCATGCTAGCTATGTCGTCATTTGGCCGGGTCAGTTCCCACCAAGCAAGTTCCCTAATCTATGCCATAGCCGCTGAAGCAACATTAATCTGCGCGCAGAGCTTTCACTGATGTGGAAATCCAGCTTTAGCGGCAACAGCGCGGGGAAATTCTGACCATTACGACGAGTGAAATCGCTTAGCGTACTTTAAAATCCGTTTTCTGAGGCGACCCCTGTCAGGCGAGCATGTTGAAGGTTCATGCTCTCACCTCCAGCAGTTGCTCATAAACCGACAGCGGATGCTGCAAGCTCTCGTACGGCAGGACCCGTCCCAGGCGTAGGCCTTGGGCGGGTTGTGGGCGCAGGCTCTGTGTTGGCAGTGGTAATAGTACCTGCTGCTCTTGGGCCAGACGTACCGCCGGTTGAACACCCGTCGTGCCGTGAATCCGCTGATGAGCGACTTCGTCGAGCCATTGGCCGATATGTGCGTTGGCCGTCACCACATCCAGCGTCAGACCCGCACTCTTGAGCGTAGCGGCCAACGGGGTAATGAAACTGCCCTTCAGATACCCGTTGAAGCGCTCAACCTTGCCCTTGGTCTGGGCACGGTAAGGGCGGCAGACCTTGGGAATAAAACCAAACTCATCGGCCAGCGCAGCCAATCGGGGATGCCAACGGTGCTGGCCCTCCCCAAAAGCATCTCGCTCGGTGATGATGGTTCCGGCGTTATCAAACAATGCCTGCTCGGGCACGCCGCCAAAGTAAGCGAACGCCTCCCGAAGCCCTGTCAGCCAGGCTTCGCTGTCCTCTCGCTCGGAGAAACGGACAAAGCTTGCTCGACTAAAACCAAGTGTCGCCACGAACGCCTTAAGCGGCTGACGGCCTCGTCGAATGGTGGTGAAGTCCACCTGTATCTGCTTGCCGGGCAGTGTCTCGAAACGTACCACCGGCTCTTCTGCCTTACGTTTGAAGGGGCGAATATAAGCCTTCAGACGACTGACGCCGCCGCTGTACCCCAATGCCGTGATCTCACGCAGCAGGACGGTCGCCGGAATCCAGTGTGGGCGCGCCGCCTCAATACGCTCGTGCAGGTAGTCCTTGAAGGGGTCGATTTTGCACGGACGTGCGGGTCTCACCTTGTCACTGGGTAGCGACCGGGCCTTTCGCAGGTACTTGCGCACGGTGTTACGCGAAATACCCAGCTCACGGGCGATGAATTTGATGCCATGGCCCTGACGGGCCAACACTTTAATTTCCACAGACTGCTCCTGGGTCAACATATTGGCAGCTCAAAGCCGCCAGTTTTACCCAGGGGGGTCAATTCTAGGTTGGCGTTAGGGGGTCATTTTTACAGTGGCGGTGACACCCAATGACTCAACGAGCTTTTAAAGCTCTGAAGCCTTCTTCATAAAAATGATTGTTGGCTCACGCTGGGCCAACAATAGCGCATCTGGAGGCAATAAATTTATGAGTTTATGAGCTTTTACTTGTTTGAGTTACTGGTATACTCGCTTGAGTAAAAGCACATAAAATCATTTACTCAGGAGGTTTCATGCGAGTCATTGCGGTGTTGAACCAGAAAGGCGGCTCAGGGAAAACGACAATCGCCACGCACCTGACGCGCGCTTTCCAGTTGGATGGGTCCAGTGTGCTGCTGGTGGATTCAGACCCCCAGGGAAGCGCTCGTGATTGGGCAGCGGTGCTTGATGACAACCCTGTGACGGTTGTTGGTATCGACCGCCCTACCATCGACCGCGATCTAAAGGCGATCGGGCACAAAGATATTGTTGTTATCGATGGGGCACCCCAGGCAGCAGACTTGGCTATCTCAGCCATCAAAGCTGCCTCCTTTATTTTGATCCCAGTGCAACCGAGCCCGTATGACATTTGGGCTACAGCAGACCTCGTGGATTTGGTTAAACAGCGCATAGAAGTAACGGATGGTGCCTTGCAGGCAGCATTTGTCGTGTCGCGTGCAATCAAGGGTACGCGGATAGGTGCAGAGATTTCGGAAGCGTTGGCCGGCTATGGCCTCCCTGTACTGGAGTCGCGCATCACTCAGCGTGTGAGCTACCCAGGCACTGCCGCTCAAGGCACGACCATTCTCGATAGCGATCCAGAAAGTGACGGTGCGAAGGAAATTCGCGCGCTGATGACCGAGATAAAACAAAAACTTTTTTGAGCAAAGGAGCTAATGAGTTTATGAGTGAAAAATTAAAAGGTGCTTTGAGTGCCGGCCGGCCAAGCGCGCGAAGCTCGAAGGCAACCACCTTGGCAAGCTTGGCTGATAAGCCTGCGACGGTTCGAGTCAATTTTGACCTGGATCGGGAGCAACACATGAAGCTAAAGCTTTATGCGACGAAGCAGGGAAGGAGTATCAAAGAGGTATTGAGCGATTTTGTGGCCCAACTACCTGATTAGTAAGGGAAGTTCATTTGCTCATTTGAGTTTATGTTTAAAAACTCACTATTTGGTTGAGCGAACGGCAACAGGCCAGAGGTGTGAAAAATTCGAGGGCTGATAGGCTCCATGGCCGAGACGCGTAAAGAAGGGGAGCCCGCAGAATTCGGAAAAAATCGTACGGTAAGCACTTCCGACATGGGACAGGCCCTCGTGCAGCCTGGACTGTGTCCGATTGAAGTACACCTCAACCCGGCGTCAGGCCGCTCACCGGCACCGGGTCAGACTAGGACATTTACTGTATTTCCTGACGGATCGCCGTCAACTTCTAGGACCTCAACCTGACAAAATTCACGCTAGCGTACGATTTTTTCCGTTTTCTCTATTCGCCCCCTCTACACCTTTAAAATCCCCGCCGGTTTTCCTAATCCTGCTGCGGACCACATCGAGCAGGACTTCTCATTCGACCGGTTGATGGATTTACGTGCGCCTCACATCTATGTGGCCAAGATCGATGGCGACAGCATGGAGGGTGCAAAGATTTTTCATGACAGCCTGGTTGTTGTGGATCGATCCAGAAAACCGTCCAGTGGCAGCATTGTCATTGCTGCCGTGAACAACGAGCCGCTGTGCAAAATCCTCATCCTGCAGGGTGACCATGTCGTGCTGAAGTCAGCCAACCCCGCCTATCCGCCTCGGCATATCCTGGAAGGCGAAGAACTGTCGATATGGGGCGTTGTGAGACATGGCGTCACGAGCTTTGAGTAATAAGCCAACGCCGGTGTTTGGCCTGGTCGATTGCAATTGTTCCGGAACGCTGTTAACCGTTACAAGCGATAATTATCATATGAAACAGTTGATTAGGGTTACTAACCGTTTATCGGATGGTGTCCAGCTCAGCCACAGGATGGCGTTTTCAGCTCATATTTGGTCAAAGTGGAAGGCGACAACATGCAGAGCGCCGGTATTTTTTTGGTGACGTCGTCATCGTGGATCGAGGCCGTTACGCTGAGCATGGGGATATGTTCAATCCTGACGAGACCTATTACGCTTGGGTAATTGCACTCCACCTGACCACCCTCTTACGGACAAGATTTAACGAGGCAGCCGGCTGTTTGTATGGTGGGAGGCCTTAACTGACTTCCCTGTTCCATTGCTCCCCGGACCCCAAGTTCACGTGGCCTGGAACCTTACGGAGGTTCACGCCACCAAGTGCTCATTCGAACCTAAAGGTATTCACACCATGCGCACATCCGTTAATGGTCTGCTTGAGCACAGCCTGAAGACCCTGGGCTTTGATACTTCGGCATTGCAGGCCTTGCGCGACGACGGTTATTTACTGTGGCAAGGCAAGGATAAGCAAGCCAGTCTTCTGGTTCCCTCTACTGACGGCGACGCGCTTTTCGCTATCTGTACCTTGAGCCGTGTCGATCCCGAGCACGACGGACGTCTGCTGGCGCTTGCATTGCACCTGAACCTGTCTCCTGTCCACACGATGAGCGCATGTATAGCACTTGATGTCGAGCAAAACACGTTGTGTCTTCGCTACACCCATGACCTTGGCGGGAACGGGGCAGATACCCTGTTGCTTGCGCTCGAAAACGCCCAAGCGCTTGCTGAACAGATCAAGCAGGTAATCGAAAACTTTAGGCACGATCAGGGACGCCGATAGATAAAAGGAGGTTGCTATGAAAATATCCGGCTCCACATCTTCTGCAAACACCCCAACGGATTCAGCGCAGAAGTCCTCTCCAAAGGACTGCTGAGTGGGTTGGCCCGCAAATCAGCAGAGTGAGGGCAGAAATTGGTCCCCAGAAAAGCAAGGTAAGCTCGTTCGATTTAAAAATCGGCTTGAAAAACGAGAACGGCGCGGACGTGTTAATTGTTCAGCGTTTCTTTAAACTTTAAGTGAGTGATTTTATTTATGGGTAATATTTGTGGTACTTCTGGCTCCAATCATGTGTATAGTCCGCCTATTAGCCCTCAACATGCATCTGGTTCGTCCACACCAGTGCCCAGTGCTTCTGGGACGATGCTTTCTCTCAGTCATGAACAAATATTAAGCCAGAACTATGCTAGCAATATAAAGGGGAAATATCGCACGAACCCCCGAAAAGGACCATCTCCTAGGCTTTCTGATACGCTGATGAAGCAGGCGCTGTCTTCAGTGATCACACAAGAGAAAAAGCGACTTAAAAGTCAACCAAAGTCAATAGCCCAAGATATTCAGCCTCCAAACAGCATGATCAAAAATGCACTTGATGAAAAAGACAGCCACCCTTTTGGTGATTGCTTTTCAGACGATGAATTTCTTGCGATCCATCTCTATACGAGTTGTCTTTACAGACCGATCAACCATCATCTGCGGTATGCCCCGAAAAATGATGTCGCGCCTGTTGTCGAGGCAATGAATAGCGGTTTGGCCAAACTTGCTCAATACCCTGATTATCAGGTGTCTGGTCAGCTGCATAGAGGCATCAAGCAAAAGATGGATGATGGTGAAGTTATGAGTCGCTTCAAGCCGGGTAATACTTATCGTGATGACGCGTTCATGAGCACATCGACTAGAATGGATGTTACAGAAGAATTTACTTCCGATGTCACGTTACATCTGCAGTCCTCATCAGCCGTCAATATAGGTCCCTTTTCAAAAAACCCATACGAGGACGAAGCGCTCATCCCGCCCCTGACGCCTTTCAAAGTAACCGGTCTGCACAAGCAGGACGATAGGTGGCACGTCCACTTGAACGAGATCGCAGAGAGCTCTGACGAGTGACTCATATGATGAAAACAGTCAGCAATCACTCGATACCCAGTACAAATCTCGTCGTGGATGCGGGAACGGAAACTTCGGCGCAGAAATCCCAGCCGGTTTGCAGCGAAATCCAGCGTAACAGCAAGATCGAAAAAGCAGTCATCGAACACATTGCCGACCACCCGGCAGCGAAAATGACAATAAGCGCGCTGGTTGACACGTTGACAGACGTTTTTGTCAGGGCTCATGGGGAGGTTAAGGGGTGGGCCGAAATCGTCCAGGCAGTCTCTCGCCCTCATGACAGTAATCGACACGGCAGTGGAGTGCTCAGCCCGCGCTTTGATGTAATGGGGAGTGTTGGTTGGAATGCGGCAGCTATCCGGGCCACCAGTCGCGTCGGGACGCTTCGAGAGAAAGGTACACTGTTCACTAACCTTATGCTCAGTAACAACTTTAAACATTTGCTTAAACGAGTGGTTAACGATCCAGCCTTGCAGCAAAAGCTCGACGGTGGGTTAGACCTCAACTATCTGAAGGCTTGTGAAGGCGATCTTTATGTCATGTCAGGGTGGGCTGCACGGGCTAGCGAAAGTCGTGAACAAATTGGCAAAGCCCGGTATGAAACGGCATCAAATCTTAGCCAGACGCTGATCAGTGCACGTGAGTTGGCTTTTCATCGTCACAATCCGGTTAATCATCCGTCTGCCCAAACGAAAGTGGGCTTCGATAAGGGTTTGCCTGAGGAATCTGATCTGCAGGTTCTGAGAGGCCATGGCAGCAGTGTATGGAGTGTAAAACCGGGCAGCGATTTCGCAAAGCGTGCTGAAGTTTCTGGAAAGCCTATTATCGCCGGCCCGTCCGGTACCGCTTCGCGCATGGTCGCTGTTGCGCGTTTTCTGGCACCGGCTTGTTTGAAAAGCCTGGGTATTGAGAGTGAGCAGAACCTGAAAGAGCTTGTGCGGTATGCCTGCTATGCCTATTTCGGTCAGGACAGCCACCATTCGATGCTTGAAGTGAATCTTGGTGTCGCTTCCCATGGAATGCCGGAACAATGGGACGACACGCTTTATAACGAGCCTTTCAGTAATTCAATTAAAGGTCGCGGGTTTGGTATAGACAATCTCGCGCATAGGCAAGTCGTCAGGCAGGCGGCTCAAAAGTCATGAGCCATTGAGCCTCTCAAGGAAAGGCTTGATGCATAGGAATTTCAAAATGCCTATGCATCCGGCTGACGCTATGACGGAGGCGTCATGCCTTCAAAGCGATGCGTAGGAAGACGCTGATGCGTTACTTATGCAGTGAAAATACCTATCAATCCGCATTAACTCAGGTTATTTTACCGCTGAGCCTAGGTGCGGACGCACCTTCCCCCTGTCAGGGCTTCACGTACCTCATCTGCGCGATCGCCTGAGCGTTGAGGATCAGTCCCTGCACCGTCAGCCCGCTGAGTGCCGCCGTGTATACCATCCGCGCGCCACACAGCACGCAACGGAACAGATCGACGTTTAGAAAGGCTTTGGCCATCTGCGCAAAATACAGCTTTGGTAGGTGTAGCGGCTCGCGTTGGAAAACACGCGTGCTCGCAATCAGCGCCTTTTTCGGCTCAGATTATTTGCATGTATCCGGTGCCGCTGGCTCAGATTATCTGCATTCCAGCTCACGATATTTGCGACCAGCTCAAATTGCAGGTTGCCCGGCTCACGCTTTTTGCAACTGAATGTGCGTGCAGAAACTCGTGGTAATACACATTTTCTGGACGTTGAAATATATACAGATTTGCTGGACTCCGTCACCCAAGCCCTACCATACCTGCGCCTGGAGCGCGGTTTTTGTCCAACAAACCCTCGTTTGTTGGACGTGCTAACCGGCGCGGGTTCAGTTGCAGCTAATGTGAGCCGGAAACGATGGAATGCAAGTCGATGCGGCTGAATGCAAGCTCGCTCGCAATTAATCTGAGCCAGACGGCTCCGTCAGTCGCAGTTAATCTGAGCCGAAAATTGCGCTGATTGCGAGTACGGCTGTTTTCGATTGCAAGCCGCTACACCTATTGGCCTTAACCGACTAACGTTGCGCCAGCTCGTCGCGGACCTTCATGACGGTCGTAGTTGAACACGCAGCGTGCCTCGCTACTGCGCGGATCCCGAGACCTGCAGCCAGCAGCTCACGCACTCGGTTACGCAGCTCTGCGTCTACGGGTCTGCCTTTGTAGACGCCTGAAGCTTTTGCCTTCTCAATCCCTTGTGCCTGGCGCAGTCTTCTTTGCTGATAGTCCTTCCTGGCAATCGCGGCCATCATATCGATCATCATGTAGTTGATGGCCGCCAGCATGCGGTCGGTGAACTCGTCCCCCGACTGGGCCGTCATGCCTTGATGACTGGTAGGCAGATCCACAGAGACGATCCGTATGCCTCGGTTATCGATTGCTGTTTTGAGGGATCGCCAAGCCTGGTCATCCATTCGCGACAGCCGATCGATGCTTTCCACCAGCAGCACGTCACCTCGGCGAGCATCTTTGAGTAGTCGGATTAATTCCGGGCGGTCGGCATGGCTGCCACTGGCATTTTCCATGTAGCACGATGCGATGGCCTTGCCGTAGCCGGAGACAAACGTTTCCAAATAATCGCGCGCTCGACTTGCGTCCTGGTCATCGGTCGATGCTCGAAGGTATGCACGAATGAACATCAGTAGATCCGTCTCATTTTGGGTGTAGTCAAATGATTGTATCAAATTGGGTGTGCGTTAAGTGCGCAAAGCTGAAATCGGGTCGTGCTGATTTTCGTGTCACTTGGGGTATACCCAAAAGTGACAACACAGAAAGGTTACATGTGGTGACATTTTTTGTTCAGCAATTGTGCGCCATTTTGAACACACCCTCCCTGTGCTCAGGACTGGTCTTTTGGCCGCACCTGAAGCCTACAACTGTGTCTTCATACAGGTTACATGTGGTTGCAGTTACGGTAGATTCGACTTTCATCAACCTGGACCTACCACCATGACTGTCGATCCTGACCCGCTTGGTCTTGCAACAAAGATCATCCAACACTACAGCAACGCCCAGATCGCCCAGTTGATCAGGATTATTAGTCCAGTTTCTCCCTGCGCCCTAATGACCGCAGAGGAGTTTGAGCGAGTCATGGTCGTACTTGCCGGCCAGAATCGACGACGAGCGTTCTCCGATCGTTCGATAAATGCTGCCAGGCTTGTCCTGGTTATGGGTGCCAGCGTGTCCGAAGCGGCTTTGGAAACTGGATTGGCCAGGCAGGTGGTTCACAGACTCATGACACGTATTCGGTCGCGCCTGGAGGGTTTGCCGGCTAATTGGGTAAAGGTCGAAGCCTGGCTGCCCCCTGCAACTGCAGGCGATGTTCTGGCATTAGCTCAATCACTCAGATCTGCTCAATCGCAGGAGGAGAGGAGTGGCCTGGCTGTTTGAGCCTCGGTGCAGTTCGATTTGACAACCTCTGACGTGCGTTCCCTTCGCTGCGCTCAGGGCCGGGCTTTCGTGCTGCGCATCGAGCCAGGCCATGAAGCCGGCCCGTCTCGCCCCTTCGGGCTTCAATCCTCGCCGGCAAGCCGGCTCTAACGCCTCCGGCCTCTCGGCCTGCGCGCTCCGCTTGCCGTCGCTGCCTGTACTTCCCGTATCACCTGCAGGCTTTGCTGCGCACCTTTCGCCGTGCGCTTGACGGTAGATCGAGCGCGGCACCTGACAAGGGTTCGGCTGCGCCCGCGACACTCCCCCGTTCAGACTCGCTTCGCTCCCTTAGCTGCGGCCTCGCATCGCGCCCTTGTCACGCACCTATGCGCCCGATCGACCTAAGCGCATCGGCGAAAGGCACTCAGCTAAGCCAGCACAGAGGTGAGACGAAATGAACAGACAAGCAAAGCAACAGCTGATGAAGCGCTTCACAAGCGGTCAGGTCGAGATCTGCAAAAAGCTGCTGAAACTGAGTCGCCAGGTACACAAGTTCAATGCCCGCGTCGAGTTCCTGGTGCTGACGTTCAAGCATGACCTGGCAGACGCCGTAGTCCGGTATGAACTTTGGGACAACGGTTTCGAAGGCCTGGGCGAACGCCAGTTCGACAACTGCTTTGAAATGGGTGACTCGGCCGAGGTGATCGCCGAACTAATCACCACAGCGCGTCGTGAAGGCTTCGTGGAAAAAATTCAGACCTGGTGCGGCAACGAATCGTTTGCCCGCTGGTGCAGCTACGCCGACCGCCAGGGCGACCTTTTCGCCGCTTAACCCCGCTTACGCCCGTCAGGCCGGGCGCTACACCAGGAGAAAAAATATGCGTATGTCCAGCAACTTCCGTAACCCATGCATGATCCGCAGTGACGTCCCACTGAGCAACGATCAGATCGCCCACTATGTGCCTTCCATCTTTGCCGAAGAAGCGCACGACAGCAGGTCGGCACGTTATCTGTATATCCCGACCGTGCAGGTACTTGATGCGCTGCGCGCCGAAGGATTTGAACCATTCATGGCCTGTCAGACACGCGTGCGTGACCAGGGCAAACGTGAGCACACCAAGCACATGCTGCGCTTGCGCCATGCGAGCCAGATCCTGGACCAGGAAGCCAACGAAATCATCCTTCTCAACAGCCACGATGGCAGCAGCAGCTATCAAATGATTGGAGGCAAATTCCGTTTCGTGTGTGCAAACGGACTGGTACTGGGGGACGTTGCCGCTGACCAGAAAGTGCGCCATAGCGGCCGTGGTGATGTGGTAAATGACGTGATCGAAGGCGCCTTCGAAGTGTTGAAGCATTTCGAACAGATCGACCACATAACCGCCGACATGAAGCATCAACAATTAGACCAGGACGAGCAAGAGGCCTTTGCATTGGCTGCCTTGGCGTATCGCTACGATCCGGCAGAAGGACCTGCGCCTGTTACCCCGTCCCAGTTGCTCATGCCCCGCCGTCGTGAGGACCGCAGCAGCGACCTTTGGACCACGTTCAATCGAGTCCAGGAAAACACCATAAAAGGCGGTTTGACCGGGCGCAACAAGCAAGGCCGACGCACGACAACGAGGGCAGTTAATGGCATTGATCAGGATGTGAAATTGAATCGCGCACTGTGGGTGCTCGCACAGGCTCTGCAAGGCCGTCAGCTCGCCGCCTAATCTCAAGCCCGGACATGATCTGTCCGGGCACACAACACCCTAACGGAGGAGAACACCATGGGCCCCTATATCGTAACCTGGACCATGTACAGCGAAAACCCCGGCGACCACAAGGCAGCCGCCCAGGAAGTAGCGGAGCTATATTTTCAAGAACGGATTGCAGCAGGAGAGCCCGATACGGCTTGTACGTTCGTTGTAACAAACAGCAAAGGCGAATCGAAACAAATCGACCTAGCAGCGCATTAGCTGACGAAAAGTGCAGAAAATAAGCCCCACGATGTGGGGCTTTTTTTTGCTCATTTTTTAACGTGAGCGGGCGTCAAGCCGTCTGCGCTTTAACACGAGGGGCTGCGCGTTTGCGAGAAGACGTCAATTCAGTAATTTCCTTGGCAGTCACATTCATGCCCACGTCAGCGAGCGCTTGCTTGACCTCGGTGACTGTGTAGCCCTTCGCAGTGCATAGCTCAACTATTTCCGCTTTCAGTGATTGAAGCACTTCCGCCTGGCTCAGCTTGTCCTGGCTCAGGTCTGGAAGCTCAGCGAGTTTCTGGCGTGCGGCTTCCAACTCTTTTTGGGTGAACGTCTTTTGCTTCGCCATTGCGCGATTCCGAATGATGTTGATCGATACCCAGCACCCGATCATAGGGCAGGGCGCCCGTTAGTCGTCGAGGATATCAGGAAGCGGTCAATCGATGACAGTGTGGTTTTGCAAGCTCAGGCAGATTGTGGTGAGGCAATTAGACGCGCCAACCCTCTACGGGCTTTTTCCTGACGGTCAAAGCATGGCAGCCCGTATGAGCTGTGAGGATCGCCTAGACGTATCGAAAACCCCAACCAGCCACCACCGCAGCCGCTTCTCTGCTTTGGCCCTAGGCGGCATTGAGCCAAAATGCTAGGCTAAAGGCAAAATCGAGGCCATAAGATATGACCGGAAATGTTTTGTACGGACGGCCCGCACGCGGTCCGTCCGACAAAACCCGGATCAGGGCTCCGCCCCGACACCCCGACAGCGTTATTCAGTTAGTTAAGGTTGAGTCAGAGCATGTCGAAAAGCACAGCGCGTCAAGCAACGGTGAGGATCGAAATTCGTTGCACTGAAGAGGATGCGGCCTTGATTCGCGAAAAAGCGCTGGCTGCCGAGATATCTGTTTCAGATCTGATGCGTCGTGCTGCGCTGAATCGCAAAATCAAGACACCGACTGACAAGAAGCTAATGGCCGCGTTGCTACAGCTGGGTGGCTTGCAAAAGCATTTGTTCAACCAGATGCAGGACAGCATGACAACTGATCTTAGCAAGCAATTTTCTGACGTGTTGGTCGCCATCCGAAATGCCGTCAATGCCATCGATCTGTCCCAGACTCGCATCAAGTAGCCAATCAGCCATGAACGTCATCATCCCCCCGAAACGCGGCGATAAGGGCTCCAGCTTTAACCGGCTGGTGAGCTATATCAGCGACCGTGGTGACAAGCCCAAAGATGATGATCTAGTCAGCGCTGCGCCTCGCCAGAATGCTTCGCGCACCAAGAAGGCGATGTTTGATCGGCTTGTCGATTATGCGGATCGAAATGATGGAGACGACCGTGCCGTCGTGATCACCGACGTGTTCCCCGATGGCCGTCAGCGCTTGATCAGTGGGGGCATTTCTTGCGAGACAAACTGCTTCTCCTGGGAGACATCGGCCGCGGAAATGAACATGGTTGCCGCCCAAAGTCGTCGCTGCCAGGACCCGGTCTATCACTTCATCTTGTCGTGGCGCGAAAACGAACTGCCTACTGATGCGCAGATATTCGAATGCGCCGAACACTGCATTCGTCAGCTGGGCATGGAAGGGCATCAGTACGTCACCGCTATTCACCAAGACACAGACAATACGCACTGTCATGTGGCGGTGAACCGAGTCAATCCCATTACCTACAAAGCCGCCGCCTTGTGGAATGATGCTGACACGTTGCAGAAAAGCTGCCGAGTCCTCGAACGCAAATACGGATTCATTCAGGACAATGGGAGTTGGCAGTGGGGTGTCAACGACCAATTGGTCCGTGCTCCTTTTCGGTATGGCAGTGCTCCGCAAGGGACTGTGCCATTGCAGGTCTATTCAAACACCGAGAGTCTCTATCATTACGCCGTGCGTGAGGTGCGCGAAAAGATATCTGAGCTTATCGAATCGCGAGAGATTACCTGGCGTCAAATCCATCTGGCCCTGCATGAACGTGGCTTGGGATTGAGGGAGCAAGGCGAAGGTTTGGTGATCTATGATTTCTTGCGCCCCGAGGGTCCTGTGGTCAAGGCTTCTTCGGTTCATCCGACGCTGACCAAGTTTCGATTGGAGGCCCACATAGGCCCGTTTGAAGGACCACCCACCTTCGAACATGAAGAATGGAGCTATGGTATTTCTTCCTATTACCAGCCTGCATTTGAACTCCGAGATAAAGACGTGCGTTTCGATCGCCGGCAGGCGAGAGCTGAGGCTCGGCTGGACTTAAAAATGCGCTACAAACGCTATCGTGAGGGATGGGAAAAACCTGATCTTCATGTCAAGGATCGATACCAGCAAGTGGCTGCTCGCTACCAGGCAATGAAGGCGGACGTCAAACGCTCTCAGCACGATCCTTTGCTTCGCAAGTTGCTGTATCGAGTTGCCGAGTTCGACCGGATGAAAGCCATGGCTGAGTTGCGCATCGAGCTTCGTGATGAGCGGCAAGCGCTTGCCGAAAAGGGCTTGCTTCGTCCGCTTGCATACCGTCCCTGGGTCGAGCAGCAAGCTCTCAGAGGGGACGTTGCGGCGGTCAGTCAACTGCGTGGATTTGTGTATCGAGAAAAGCGGAAGGAGCGCACTCCGGACGGTGGGTTTGATCGTCTTATCCAGTGCGGCCAGGCAGATGATTCTGCTGTCTATCACCTGCGCTCTTACACGTCACATTTGCATCGTGACGGCACTGTCGAATATCTGCGCGATGGCAGGGCGGGTGTGATCGACCGTGGCGATTTCGTCCACGTAAAACCGGGGTTCAATGACGACGATGAGTTGGACAATTATCGGCTGGCCGCCAACCTGGTATCCACGAAAAGCGGTGACGCTGTGAGGATCATTGGTGATGACCAGTTCGTAGACCAGGTGCTTGATGCGGGATGTGGCGTCAACCATCGCGGAAGTCAGTATGTGTTCCAAGTGACCGATCCAGAACAGTTGGCGCGCTACGACGTGATCGAGAGGGATCACCGTCAGTATTACGGATACGACGAGCCGTCCCGTCCCCAGTCCCCCGTACGTCATGATCCGGTGGATGATGCTCCGGATGATGGTTACCAGCCTCCAAGACCATTTGGCGGTTGAAACCCGAGTCTCCTTAGCGCAGGTCATTATTGCGCAGCGTTTTAGCAGTGATAAACGTTCAGCGGCCACGGGATGCAGGTGCAACAAGCGGATCTTGCTGCCTTTGCCGTGGACCCGTAAGTGCTTGATGCCGCGTCGTTCCTGCAGGCCGTGGTATAGCAGCACGACCAGAATCAACCGGTCGCGCAGTCCTTTCACGGTGTCGGTATTCGGCGCCTCGAGCAGCTGCTTGGCCTGGTGATCGCCGAGGGCCGGGGTCTTGCCTCGTTGCTTTATATCCGGCCCGTTTGATGCCGTGCACCGGAACCGACCGAATTGTTTTCCAACTGGTGATATAAGAGGCAGGCCTGCGCTGCTAAGTATTCAGCCCAAAGTCAGACCTGCTAACGCTTTACGGAGTAGAAGCTTGGGTCAGCGAAATTTCGGCAGCTGGGTCAATTCTGCATCTGCGGCAACATCTTCGGCTTTGTCGTCCAAAAAAACCTACTTTTTTGAACGATAAACATGCTTTCGCAAAATCACTGGATCAAGTACGAACCCAATTAAGATCTACATCAACCTCAATGCCCGCGATGCGACCTTTGTTACTGTGCTGCCAAATTGACCAGCTTTTACCTGCTACCTCCCATGAAGCTGGAACTTTAGGTTCACTGACATCCCAATTAGCGATCCAAAGAGGGTATTCACTAAATGCATATTTTTCTCCTAAAATATGATTCATCCAGAAGTTATTATCGCAATATATAAATGATTTTTGGCTCTTTAGGATTTTTTCGTTATCCAATAAAGTTAGCAGTTTATGAAGGTTGTCAGCCATTTCGTCCGGGGTAGCTTTTTCGTTACCTTCGAGCTCCGCATCGATTGCAAAAAACTCAGTAGATGCATCGAAGCCGGCAGCAGTAAGTGTACTAACTATGTTATCTCGTTGTGCTTCCGGCGAGCTGCTGAGCGCACGAAAGTAATGATATGCCCCCGTTTTAATTCCGACGGCTCTAGCGTCAGTACGATACGTAGTGTATTTATTGTCCTGTACGGTAGCGCCTTCTGTTGTCTTGATAAAGGCATACTCAATGCCAGCCTCAAAAACTTTTTTAAAATCAATATCACCTTGAAAATGCGATAGATCAATACCTTTCTTAATTGTGCTCATGAATCTCTCCTATTTCTCGTGTCTGAGAATTTTAGAACTATTTATAATTGGCGGGCTAGGCGGAATATATGTGTTTTTGTCAAAACTTAGGAAGGCTTTATTTATTAAAAACCCAGTTGCTGCCCCTTTGTAAACCAATGCTCCCAAAGCATTGTTGGGACGAAAACCGAATAAATCTGCAATTCCTTAAACGGCAGCCCAAGCTATGAGTGACTGCTTCTCTACTGTTGGTTCAACGTTATCTACGGCGCGTTGGAGTTTTCGGTGCGGCAAGTGCAGCACAGGTCTTCTTCGGGTTTTTCCATTGGGAATCTCATACAAGGTGCGTACGGGCAAAACTCGCCGCCAGCGGCTCGGCTCTAGCAGCCTGCGTGGCGGTGCATGAAAAGGCGAAAGTTCATCGTCATTTTCCTTTAGATAGAGTGAAGACTGCCGCCAGGCGGTGGCAGGCCAACGGGAGGGGCAGGTAGGAAGTAGGCTTGCTCGGCGTGACTCCATTCGAGGTAGCTTTCAACCCTCCAAAAACGGGGTGGGGTAGGGAGCAATGGAACTGAAAAAAACCAACGTAAGGCATGGTTAGAGTTTGCTAATCCCCTCAGAGTGCGGGGATTAGCGAACTTTGATTTTCTGAACGAGTTTATGGCACCGCTTTTCAGAGTGATATCACCTACCGTGGCGCTCGCTGAGGCGGTATCATAAAACGTGGTTTTATCGTATTGGCCAGTCTGCATTAGGGGGTACGGACAGGCACTGGGCTTAAGTGCACTTTCTGTTAAGTTGTTCCCCAAGCCCCGACAATACAATATTAGACGTCAGCCCAGCGAAGCTTCAGGTAGTCGACCACCTGCTGAGTCTGTGAGGCCCGCAGAAACATATGTCGAAATAACATGCACCCGGAAACCTCAGTCAGAGAATCATTCAGGTCAAGCTGACGGGTAATTTCAGGCACGCCCCCCTCGACAGTCCAGTCGGGCTCGGTTTCTGATGCCGTTCCCACTTTATACAGAGCCATACCAATATATAACGCTGTGCCAGTTCCGCTGACGGTATCCGCCCACCACTGTGTGATGACATCATAACGCGCAACCTCACGAGCAAACGGCCAGTATACCTGCGGGGCGATATAATCAATGATGCCGTCAATGACCCATTTCCGTGTGTCTGCATACGCGAAATCGTAATTAGACGCACCGGCCTGCGTATCAGACCCCAGCGGGTCGTCAGATTTATTCCGCCAGACGCCTGCCGGGCTGACGCCAAACAAGACATTCGCTTTTACGGCGGCTATTTTTTTATGGCATGTATCAACCAGCGAATAAGTGTTATTCCGCCGCCAGTCGGCCTTCGTGGTAAAGTTCGTATTGTATTTCTGATAGGTGGCATCGTCCTGCAGCAGCGAGCTGGCAGTTTCATAATAAAAATAATCATCGAATTGAATGGCATCAACATCGTATTTAGTGACAATTTCTTCAACAATATTACTAACCCACGTCTGAACTTCAGGTATCCCGGGGTTGAGAACAAAGCGGTTCGCTGCGGTTCCCGTCCATTCAGGATGTGTTTTAAACACACTGGCCGGTGAGTCAGATGATGAGTTGTTCAGCTCTTCGATTGTGGCATCGCTGGCGTTCATTGATACGCGGTACGGGTTCACCCATGCGTGCAGCTCAATATTGCGAGCATGTGCCTGCTCGATAGCATAAGCCAGTGGGTCGAAGCCGGGATTCTTCCCGAGCGTACCCGTCAGGTACTTCGACCACGGAAGCAGGTCTGATGCATAGAATGCATCTGCGCAGGGAACAACCTGGAATATGACGGCATTCATTTTCATTGCCACAATTTCATCAAGAATGCCGGTCAATTCTTCTTTCTGTTTACTGACACGTGCAGCCTCATCAGTGATGGCCACAGATGAGACTGACGGCCAGTCAAGATTCGTAACTGTCGCGACCCAAGTCGCCTTGAGGTTTTTGTTCGCAGTTGCCATTGCGGTTTCTCCTTTAGGGTTCTGAGTGAACGAAGAACGCCTGCTCTCACAGACGTTCTTCAGGTATGGGAACGGCGTGTCAGCTCAGTTGCACGTCTTTCATCGCAGGGATATAACCGTAGTCATATTCTTCCTGCACGAACGAGCGATCCCCTTTCAGGAGGATTCTCACCGTCGGCGCTTCGGTCCCGCCGATACGGTAATCCTCACCTGTGGTGGGCACGCTGTCGATGAACGAAGTTACCAGACCGTTTGGCATGACGCAGTGCGAATACGTCTGGAAAGGCTGCTCGGGCGGATTGCCGAGCACCAGGCCGGAAGCGTTCATTGGCCGGTACGGACCGAACAAATGTTCGCCGACAAAACCGTACACCCCGTCTGGCCCTGTAACACCATCGGCATACGTGAACTTGTGACTGATGGTGAACAAGTAATATTTGCCGTCTTGAAAAACATAGTGCGGGCGCTCGGTCTGATCATTCACGCCGACGGCAGTCACCAATGGCGGAAGTATTTCCCACTCTTCGCCACTGAGATCTTTTGCAACCGCCAGACCGATACAACCCACCTGGAATCTGGCACCCCCCACGTCTTCGTGACCCGGTGGCACAGGGCCAAGTTCGGCAACCCCTACTGTGTGCGAACCGCGTTCACCGGCGACATTGCCTTCAAACACCATATACAACTTGCCATCATTAGGATCAATGAACGGACTGGGGTCGCGAAAGTTCCAGCTTGAGTTCTGCGCTTCGGTTTGATAATAGGTGCCGTCGGCCTCAAACAGTTTTTTGACCTGGGTAAAGTCTTTCAACTCCACGCCCTGATCGGACGTCACAATACGGCCACGTACTTTGGCGATCGCTGCGCCGGGCGTGACGCAGGTGTAATAGAGATCAATATCGCCTTTGTCATTCAACAGTATGGGTGTGCCCGCCCACTCTCGAGTGGTGGGCGATACCCCCTCGGCCATTACACGACCACCAAAAATCCAGTCCTTGCCGGTACGCGAGTACCAGTAGCACATGCGTGCGCGGCCATGTCGATCTTCCCAGTCACGCTTGATGTCATAGCGACCGTCGGGCCCCAGGTACTGAGGGTCGTCAGGATGGCGGTCCGCCGTCAGGGTGATGATCACTGACCAGCCGTTGACCGAAACCACCGTGCCGTCGAGCTCTCGCAGCGGCATGGTGTCCCAGATGAATACCGTATCACTCATGACCGGAAAGTCCGCACTGACCAGTGGCTGCGTCGTGGTCGGGTCATTTTCATTGACCTTCAGCGCATCGGCGCGGGACCAGACAGTAGGTGGGTATTTGATGTTATCTACGAGAGGACTATTTTGGAGCTGGCTTACAGCAGAGTTGCTATTGTACATAATTGATACCTTTAAATAGTTGTGGGAGGCAGCAGCGACGCTGCTGTACCTCTGTCGCTCAAAGGCGATAACTCAAGGCTCACGGCCTTCACATGATTCAATGTCCCGCAGCGGGGGCACTTGATCTGGAGTTCGGTGTAGTCACCCATGCGAAGCAGCAGCTTCTTGCACTGCCCGCATCTATAGTCTTTCAACACTTGCACTGGTCTCCTTTTGCTTCGCCCAAAGAAAAACCCCGCCTGGGCGGGGTTTGGGTAATCGCAATTTACCGGTCGGTGCTGTTGAAAAGCCCGTATCCGGCGGCTGCCCTGAGGCGCAAATCGCATATCGTGGTGCCTTTTTACCTCCCTCCGGAAAGGCTGGAAAGGGGCAGTTTCGGGGTGGGTCGAGTTTGGCCGGAGTTCAACACCAGTTCGACCACAGTTGCGCCATTGGCCCGGATAAACGGTACGTGTAGCGGCTTGCAATCGAAAACCGCTGGCTCACATTAATTGCGACTATCAGTAGCCGCTGGCTCGGATTATGTGCCACTCAGCTCATGGTATTTGCGACCAGTGTCGGTTTCTGAAATAAACGCGACATCTGATTGGCGAAGGCCTCAATCGGCTGTGGGCAATTAATGCGACTGTTTAGGGAAGACAGACGTTGAGCGAGTCCGGCTAACCAAACGTGCGCTCGTCATCCGGCGCCTCAATCCACACGAGTGTTTCGGCGAACGTTATCGGCGGGCTGTAGAAGTAGCCTTGGACCATCGTGCAGCCCAGACTCGTCAGCGCGTTCAGCTCGTCCTGCGTCTCGACACCCTCGATCACGCATCCTAATGACATGTCCAGGCTTAGGGCCACCAGCGACTTGACGATCTTGTAGCTGGCCGGATTGTCATGCACGCACCTCACAAAACTGCGATCAATCTTCAGTTTGGTCAGCGGCAAGGCGTGCAACTGGCTGAGACTAGTGTAACCGGTGCCAAAGTCGTCAAGGGAAATCCCGCAACCCAACTGACGGAACCGGAGGATAGCCTGTTGAACCTGGTCAATGTCCTGCATGACAGCCGTTTCGGTGATTTCCAGATCAAGTCGTGAGGCGTCAAAACCACTGTTTTCGATTATATCGACAATTCTCTTGACGCTTTCCCAGGTCGCGCAGTCATGGGCCGACAAATTGAACGACAGCCTGATCGGCGACGGCCAGGACAATGCTCGCTGTAGCGCCTGCGTTAACAAAGGGGCGGTCAGCTCGTTGATCATGCCGATCCGCTCGGCAATCGGAATGAAATGCGCAGGCGATACCGCGCCGAGTACTGGACTGTCCCAGCGTGCCAGCGCCTCGAAAGCCACTGTTTCGCGTGTACAGCTTTCAATGATCGGCTGAAACAAAACGTGAAACTCCGTCTTCAGATTCGCCCGCCGCAATGCCTGCTCGGTTACGCCATCGGCACTAAGTTGTTCACGGTGACTGGCCGAAAATATGCAAGTGGACCCGGGGTTGTGATTCTTGCCTTGGTAAAGGGCGTAGTCGGCATATTCAAACAATTGGGTAGCATTGTCGGCGGTAGCTGGATACGTTGCGAAACCCAGAGTCGCGCCGATCTGGATCGGTATTTCCGAGAGTTCGAAACTTTCATGCATCAACGTGCAAAGGTGCTTGCCGAACATCAGTAACGCCTCGTTACTGGTGTCGCCCTTGATGACCAGCGCGAATTCGTCACCGCCCAGCCTAGACACGTGCACGGTATCGCTCGCAGCAGTGGTCAGCCGTTCGGCGACCAGCATCAACAGCCTGTCGCCAACACTATGGCCATAAAGATCGTTGACCGGCTTGAACCCGTCCAGATCCAGCACACCCACCGCTAGCCCGCTGCGCTGTAGCAGTGCCTCGTTCATCGCCGTATCCAGTGTCTGGAAAAAATGCCGACGGTTAGGCAGGCCGGTCAGGCTATCCCGATTGGCCAACATCAGGTTCGCGTTGCTCAGTTGTTCAGTCTTGAACTGGGCGTTCACCAGGCTGGTGAAGTCGCGGTACTGATGGCGAAGAATGATCAGCATACCGATCGACACCAGCACGATATTTGCAGCCGTGGCGATAAACGTGATGTTGTGTGTTGAGGCGAAGAAAATAACGAACGCTGTATTGACGATCACTGCAGTAATCAAGGCTGCAGACTGCAAATGCATCATGCAGAAAATGCACACAATCACGGTGATGCCCATGAAAAACGCCACTTGCGCCTGGGTATAGGCATCGCCATAGGGGTACATCGACAAAGACCATGCCGCAAATGCGGTGGAGATGATACCCACCAGCCTATTGGTGCCGCGCAGCGTCTCGAGAATAGTGCTTGAAGCTGGCGGCGGCTTGTTTACCGTAAGCAGCCACTTGCGCGCGCGAATGCAGCACCCGATGGTGAGGACTGTCGGTACCAGCAACGTCAGCCACATCGGGGCAGTTGCCCAATGGGTAAAGGCAAGCGCCCAGGTGTTGACCAACAGCACGAAGTACATCAGCGGCAGTTGTCGGGACAATGCGATGTATTGAGCTTGCAGCAGCCGAGGATTATCGGAGGGCACGGACATCAGGGTGCGCAAGGCATCCATCATTTTTTTCAGCATCGCAAGGCTTCTCTGTCAGTACATTCAAAGCGCAAGCGGCTTGCTGCTCATCATGCGAGCCAGGTTGTAACCTGCTCACCTGTAATGCTCTCGGCAGCGGTAATTAATTCTTTACGGTAAAACAGGACTGAGCATTGGCGCGCTATGACGTGATCGAGAAGGATCACCGTCAATATTACGGATACGACGAGCCGGGGGTGAGTACCCATCCCCTAGCTCGGCATGACCAGGTGGATGACGCCCCGATGATGGTTACCAGCCTCCAAAGCCTTTCGTTGGTTGAGGCGAGCCATCAGAAACGCTCAGGACCTACATTCGAAATGTACGACCGTGTCTTGAGAAGGGGGACTTTCAGCTGAATTGAACGTCGCCGCTTATGGGGGGGGGGACACCAGCTACCTCCTGCCTATATGGATTTCTCTGACAAAGATTTGCCAATCCATTCCTCGGATGCCGGCTACCTGATTGGCGAGAAAACCGTATCGTAGGAGCTAGTGGAATCCGTTCTGTCACGGCAGTTCGATACCAAGCATGCTAACTACAACAGCCACTCGTCGGCAAAAATCGCAATTGGATCCTAAGTTTATTAGCCTGATTGTCTGACAACAGGACATAAACTTTATGCTTAGCTTTCCACGTCCTCACTCCCTCGTCGAAGGTGTCGTCTCTGCGATCCGCAGAGAGATTGTGAGTGGACGGCTCCCTGCAGAGTCGAAGATGCCGACAGAGCATGAGTTAGCTGATCAATTCAGTGTGAGCCGGTCCGTGGTACGTGAGGCCATTTCGCAGCTGAAAGCTGACGGCGTTCTAGTTATTCGTCGTGGCAGCGGTTCATTTGTTTCTCAGACTCCTGGTGGAACGGTCTTCCGGCTGCCAGGCAACGAGGACCATTCGGCTGGCTTAGCTAAACTATTTGAATTGCGCTCATGGATTGAAATACAAGTTGCGTCTGTTGCTGCGCAGCGGCATACAGATGCAGATTTGAAGCGGCTGTCTGACGCCATGTTGTTGATGGAGAGTAACGCGGGAAATTTCGAGATATCCTCCAAGGCAGATTGTGAATTTCACTGCGCCATCGTAGCTGCGTGCAAAAACGAATATCTGACTGCCTTCCATGACTTCTTAGGCAGCCAGTTAATCCAGGCTCGTTTCATGGCTTGGGAAAACTCCTCAAAACTTGAAATAGGTCCAAGTGGTGCCATCCGTGAACACCGTGAAATCTTCGACGCAATAGCAAAACGAAATCCCTCTGAAGCCGCTCATTGTGCCCGCATGCATCTCAAGGCTGCCGCGCTACGGCTCAATATCGATCTGGCGGATTAGTGGGCATCCATGAGTACAGACATCGCTCACCAGGTTGTCAGACAACCTGACATTAGAGAGGGAATTTTATGATCTACGATTTCTGTGTGATTGGAGGGGGAATCGTTGGGCTTGCCACGGCGATGCGGCTGCTTGAGGTCTACCCTGGCTGTTCGCTTGTGTTGATGGAGAAAGAGCTTTCACTCGCACAGCATCAGACAGGCCATAACAGCGGAGTGATACATGCTGGGGTTTATTACGCCCCAGGCAGCTTTAAAGCTAAGCTCTGCGCGCGCGGTGCAGAGCTCACGAAATCGTTTTGCACCGAACACAGTATTCCTTACGAAGTGTGCGGAAAATTGGTGGTTGCATCAAACAAGGATAGCCTCGCCAGATTGGGATCGCTTGAAGAGCGGGCAAAGCAAAATGGCCTTGCCACAGAACGCCTTGATGCCCTAGAGCTACGGCGGCGCGAACCCAATGTCGCCGGGGAGGGCGCGTTGTTTGTAAAAAGCTCAGGGATCGTTGATTACGGTGTTGTGTCTAATTCCATGGCCAATGTGATCATCCAGTCTGGAGGGCAAATACTTCTGGGCCAAACAGTCGTCTCTATAGAAGAACATGGAAACCATGTAAACATTGCGTCTGAGGGTTCGTCGTTGTCTGCAAAAAAACTGGTGGTCTGCGCGGGTTTACAATCTGATCGCCTGGCAACGCTTGCGGGCTTGAAATTGGACTGCCAGATTGTTCCATTCAGAGGTGAGTATTATCGGCTGTCTTCACATCTTGATTACAGTGTAAAGCACCTAATATATCCGGTTCCTGAGGTCGGGCTACCGTTTCTGGGCATACATATAACTCGAATGATCAATGGAGGCGTTACGGTTGGGCCCAATGCCGTATTGGGGCTATCAAGAGAAGGGTATAGCAAGTTCTCATTCAATGCGCGTGATTTTTTAGAATATAGTTCGTACCCTGGATTTTGGAAGCTCATTGGGAAAAACATTAGCTCTGGCATTGCTGAAATGAGAAATGCACTTTTCAAAAAGAGTTATTTAGAGCAGTGCCAAAAATACTATCCATCGCTTAAGTTGGAGGACCTTGAACCGTATGAGGCAGGCATTCGTGCTCAGGCGGTAACACGTTCAGGCGAGTTTGTAGACGACTTTCTGTTCGTACAGACAGAAAGAATGTTGCATGTGTGCAACGCGCCATCCCCAGCAGCTACGTCAGCCATTCCGATAGGTCAAATTATTGTAGATAAGCTTACGAAGAATTGCTGAACTCTAGAAAAATAATTATTACACGGTTATGGAAAATAATATGAGCGATGTAACGGATTTGCCTTGTAGTGAAAGTTCAGGTCAGCGAAAAGCTCGGCTGCGCAGGGTTGCTGGAGCAACAATAATTGGCTCAATGTTGGAATGGTACGATTTTTATCTGTATGCAATGATGGCTGCAACGGTTTTTGCGAAAGTTTTTTTTGACCCTAGCGATCCCCAAACGGCAACGCTTATGGCATTTTCAACGTTCGCAATTGGATTCATAGCGCGGCCATTTGGTGGCGTAATATTCGGGCATTTGGGCGATAAGTTCGGTCGCAAGCGAATGCTGATGGTGACGTTTTGCCTGATGGGCATTTGTACGACTGCAATCGGCCTGGTTCCTGGGTATGCCACGATGGGCATCTGGGCTCCAATTCTGCTGGTGCTGATTCGAATTCTCCAAGGCCTTGGTGCCGGTGCTGAACTTGCTGCTGCAGCGGTGACTGCATATGAACATGCTGAAGAAAATAAGCGTGGAAGCCAAGGAGCGTGGCCCGCGCTAGGATTGAACCTGGGTCTGCTTCTCTCATCCCTGACGGTCTATCTCCTTACGATGCCAGGAGAAGAGTTTCTCATTGAGGGAGGTTGGAGAGTACCGTTTATTGGCAGCATCGTTTTAGTTTTGGTTGGTATGTGGGTACGAAACAGCATCCCTGAAACGATTGCATTCCAAGAGATAAGTAATGCGAAGCAAGCTCAAGGTTCATCGGAGATAGGAATAGCAAAAACACCTCTGTTGGCCTTGCTGAAGAAAGATTTTAAAGGTCTAGTAGTCGTGCTTCTTGTTGCAATTGGGTACAACGCACTCAGCTATATATTCAAAACATTTTCACTTGCTTATCTCACTTTGTACAAAGGTGTGTCTGCAAACACTACATCACTTTCGGTAACTATTGCCAGTCTAATAGCAATCTTCACTGTCCCCTGCTTTGGAGCTTTGTGTGACCGTTGGAGCAGCAAAAAGGTGTTGATGGCCGGGGGAGTTCTGTCAGCCATATTTGCATACATCTTCATGCAGCTTCTTGAGACGGGCCAGAACCTATGGATATTCATTGCAATTGGCCTTGCGACTGGTGTGCTGGCTCCGATGATGTTTGCCCCGCAAGGCTCTTTCTTGAGTCGTCAATTCCCTACGCATACAAGGTCTTCAGGCGTAGGCACAGGCCGTGAGATCGGAACTGCAATTGCTGGTGGTTTAGCACCGCTTGGAGCGTTGTCGCTGGTTTCAAACTCACCCAAGCACTCTACAATTGGCGTCGTATGGATTTTAATATTGTCGGCAGTCTTGCTTGTTGTGGCTAGTGCTTTTGATCAGGGTGGAAAGAACTCCAGCTTCAAAAATTGATTTTTCATTAATACTGCTTGCACAGTATGTGGAGAACATAATGCTAATCCAAAAAGATAAAGTTCGAGTCGAAATCAAAGAATTGATTGACCTGATTCGGCTGGACGAAAAATATGCGTCCTTAGCTGCTGATCGTGTGCTTCCAGTCGATCAACAGGCTTTACAGTTCCATTGTAAGCGTAGAAGTCGTATTGAGGAAATAACCCGTAAGTATGGATTAGATTGAATGTCCATATTGAGGTCTACATCATTTCTTATTTTTATTATCGTACTGCGGGTATCTGTTAATGAAGTTAAGCATTTCTTCCAAATATTCTGGCGAATCGACTTCAGCGATGCGTTCTGTGATTTCTTGTCGAAGCGAAAGCAGCCGTGTTCGTAATACATCTTGGCCACCAGGTAGAAGCTCTCCTGGTGCGACGTTGAAAACTGTAGCGATTCTTATCAATTGCTCAATACCTGGAAGCGTAGAACCTCTTTCGTATCGACTTACCAACGGCGCATCGCACCCTATCATTTCTGCCAAATCAGCTTGGCTCAGGGTTGTCGACTTGCGGAGGGCCTTTATTTTTGCCCCGACCACGCTCCTTAGAGTGTCCACTGTGTCTCCAGAAAAAATCAATAATTTCATCTGCTTGCGCTTCGTTAAAGGCATTTGAGTATAAAATTTGTATTTAGGTGTTTACTTTTTGTTTTAACCGATTTATTTTGTCTTCTAGAAATCCATCACCTGCTGGCCAACCCTGGCCCAGAGGTGGATAGAGCTGGTTCTCATCAGCACATCACTCGCCCCTGCGCTCAGCGGTTTGGGAATTCGAAAGAGCGCCTGATCGAAAGGTTCTGAGTATGAAAAATTGGCGTGTTTTGATGCACAATTCTTCCGTTTATCAGTCGCTTATCACGTCGATCGAACGATTGGATGTGGAGGTGTATTCCCCCGAAAGCATTACCTACCGCAAACGTCCTGATCGCCCTTCATCGACAGAGAAGGTGGTGCGTTTGTTTCCTGGCTATCTGCTGCTGCGCTTCGATCCCCAAGTGACGCACACCACCACCATCACAGCGTTGAACGGCGCCCGTGGGTTTGTTCAGTTTGGCGGTCAAACGTGTGAGTTCGGCGGTCAAGCGTGTGTCATGCAGGACAGCACAGTAGAGGGCTTGAAGGCAGCGGCTTTGGTTCGTTCCAACCGTGCGCTTGATTGCGTCGAGTTTCGTAATTTGCCGACAGAGCTGGAAAAAACGCTGCGTCTGATCATCGACATGAAATCTGAAGCTGCGCGTAGAGCGGCTTTCCTTGCGCTCCTGGCCCAGGACGCAGCGCTGGAGCGCCTTGTCAGGCGCCACGGAACCCTTTGCTATTCGAGGGTACGTGCCGCCTAGGCTTTACCACTTCCCACGATTTCCCATTTCACCGCCTGGTTTAGCCAGGCGGTGTTTTTTTGCGTTCTCACAGCCCTTAGGAGTTCCCATGGCGTCATCTGAAGATGAAGCAACCACCAAGACATCAAGCGTTTATATCCGCCCGATCAGGGTTGAGGCGCTCAACAAAGCCGCGATACGGGTGAGTTATGAAACCAACAGCAGCAGGCAGATTTCACCCTCGGAACTTGCTCGCTACCTGATCGATAACTTCCTGGAAGCGGCTATCCAAAAAATGGTTGATGACTCCAAAAGGTAGTCATTGAGGAGGTCGCAATGCAAAAGAGACTCCTTTTTTCCGTGCTGCTCATCTCTCTGTCAGGGTGCAGCCAGCCGACGGCCCAGTTCGCACAGGAACCGGCGGGGGAACGGGTGGATGAGCTGATCCGACAGAGCGCTTCTTCGGTGAGCCAGGCGCAGAGCCGGTTGCACCAGACCAGCGCTGTTCCTTCCTTTGCTCCCGTGTCAGCACAGGTCAAACCGACCGCTAAAGCACAGGCTCCCGCAGTCAAAGCTCCCGTCAGGCCTGTGCCTGTTGCTGGGGGTTAGCCATGCGCTGCCTATGGCTGGTTTTGGCATTGTCGGCGCCGATGCAGGCCTCTGCTTTCTGCTTCCAGGAGGCTGGCCAGCGCTATGGAGTTGATCCGGTGCTACTGCAAGCGATCGGCATACAGGAAAGTAAACTGCAGCCTGGTGCAGTGAACCTTAACCGCGATTCGTCTGGAAAAGTGCTCAGCACCGACTACGGCGTCATGCAGATCAGCACGCGCAACGCTAACCGGCTGGTCAGGATGGGACTGATCACGCGAGCGGAGGACCTGCTCACCAACGCCTGCTTTAACGTTCAGGCGGGGGCTTGGGTACTGGCTCAACATCTTCGTGTGTGCGGCAATACCTGGCGTTGCCTAGGTTCGTATAACGCAGGCTTTGACCCTTCGCAACGCCAGGAGCAACGGCGCCTGCATTACGCGCAGCAAGTGCGCAACGTCTACGACCGCCTCAAAGCATTGGGCGCTGCACCGGCCCACCTCGCTATCCGTTAATGACTGCGCCCGGTTTGGGGTGTCAGGAGACTATCGATGAAATACTCCCTTTGGGCTGCGCCGGCGGCGGCATTGCTGCTGTCTGGCTGCCAGAGTTTTTGTGAGAAGCCGCCGGCGGCTCCTACGCCTTCTGCGACAGCTGCGCCGGTACTTGATCGGGTTGCGTTACAGCAAGAAACGCTGTGGATGGAAGGTGCGATAAATACCCGGTCAACCCTGCCGACCGATGCTATCCGTGCTCGGAGCGACCTGGTCGCGGTTGACTGGAGCGGTGACGCGATTGAGCTGCTGTCCCATCTGGCCCGCCAGCGCGGTCAGACGTTTGCCTGGACCGGCGTGCGCCTGCCCTTGCCGGTGAACCTCAAGGTCAATGGAATCTCCTATGCGAATCTGTTGCGTCTGATCGAGATGCAAACAGCCTGGCGTGCGACCCTGACCCAGCTTCCAGGGCAACTGACCCTGGCCTTTGCGCAGGCGGAGCCTACCAAGAAGGCGGGAGGGCGTCAGTGAAAAAATCAATTCTGACGCTTGTCCTGTTGCAGGGCCTGCAAGGGTGTGGACATACGCCACCTTCCACACCCGCCGACACGCCGGCGCCACTGGAAAGCTATCTTGTCCCCGCTGACCCGCCGTCAGCAGACGTGACCGAATCGCGGCGACAACTGCTGGAGGAATCGGGACGCAATACAGGGTTTCGTGGCGGTAAGGCTGAGCGCGTGTGGGAATTACGCCAGGCATTGGAGGGGCAGATCGGACGGCTCAACACCTTGTATGACTTTCGGACCCTGATCAGCCGTGAGGGCTGGCTACCGCCAGTCATCGACGAGGCGGTGGACGTGGCCCATATCACGCCACGGCAGATACGCACTGCAAGCCATGTTTACGAAATCATTGTGCCCGAACGGTTCGTCAGTAACCCACCGTCGTGGCGTACCTGGTTGATGGCGGGCCTGTCATCGTCGGGCCCTGATGAAACCGTGGCAGTCACACCTGAAAACCGTTTGCAGAAGGCGCTTTGGCAAGCGGCGGTCCGCCAGGGCTGGGGTGAAGGGCGGCAAAGTGCCGATCAGACCCTTGAAGCCAATTTCAACCGCCTGACCCGAGATTACCGGGGCATGCTGATGTACTCGCAGTTACTGCGCCAGGGGTTCATCACGGCGCCGGTAGTCACGGATCAACAGCAGACCGTGACGGGGGATCGGCAGAAGCTGACCACCGGCGATCGCGTACGAAGCCTCAAGGAGAACGCCGGCTTTGTTCCCGACAAAACTCAGTGGCATCCGGTGATACGCAAGGTGCAGCCATGACCCAGACGGCCCAGACAATGGAGTTTGCCCCCTACGCTTTTGAAGACGGGCTGAATGCAGACACCTTGCGCGATTTTTTCGTCTGGTGTGAACGGCAGTCAGCCAGCGACATTCACATCCAGGGCGGTAACCACCTGGTGGTAGGGCATCAAGGTCGCTTGCGCCAGGCCAGCCGGTTTGTGCTGGCTGACGATACGTGGTCCAAGCTCCTCGATGATCTGTTCAGCCCTGAAATCCGGCCGACGGTACGCGGTGGTCGGCCTGTAGACCGGGCCATACAGCTGGATGGCGACATCAACCAGCGCTACGGCCTGGAGCGTGGCGAGCGATTACGCTTTCGCTGCAACTTTGTGCAGGCCACTGCTGGGCGACTGGACACCACCATCGCACTGACGATGCGGATCATTCCATCTGATATCCCGGATCTAACAAAGATGGGGCTGGAAGAGGATCTGTTCGAAGCGTTGTTGCCGTCCAATGGTCTAGGACTCATTGGTGGAATCACGGGGTCGGGTAAAAGTACCCAGGCGGCCGCTATCTACCGCTTTTGCCTGGACACCGATCCTGACCGCAAGGTGACCACGATCGAAGACCCGATCGAATTCATTCTCGCGCGTCCAGGGGATGTATTGGCCTCGACGCAACTGCAGATAGGTCGAGACGTTGCCAACTATGCCGAAGGCATTCGGGCAGATCTTCGCCGGGCACCGTCGATCATCGGGGTGGGTGAAATGCGGGATTTGGAAACCTTCCAGGCGGCCGTTTTGGCCGGACAGGTGGGCCATTTCAATCTCAGCACCTTGCACATCCATTCGCCTGGAGAGGCCATTCCACGGTGCCTGACCATGGTGCCCTCGGAAATGCGCGAGGCTACGGCCCACGATCTACTGAGCGTTCTGCAATACATCATCGTGCAAAAGCTGCTGCGCACCACCGATGGCAAGCGCCAGGCCGTGCGCGAATACATCATCTTCGATGATGGGCTGCGCGCCAAGCTGGCCAGCATGCCTTATCCCGAATGGGGTCGGCATATCGACTCCATTATTCGCCTGGAGCAACGACGCTTCGCTGATCAGGCCTGGCGTCTTCATCTGGAAGGGCGCATTGACCGGCGTGAACTGGCGGTGGCCATGACCGCCTCTCAATTGCGGGAACTCGAACAGCGGGCAAAGCCATGATTGAGCTTTTGGTGCATTTCAGTCCCGCCAGTCTGGCAAACAAGGCGTGGCCCAGTTCGGGTGGAAGCACTGCTCGACCTGAAGCCGACCTTCGAAATGCAGGCAAGGATGCCCCCCATCCCTAGGTAATGCGGAAACCACAAGGCCTGCTCGACGCAGCGTCAGACCCTCTATGCGCAACGCGCGAAGGAATTGAAATGAGCAACGAATTCGAAGAGATAGAGACACTTCGCTGCCTCCTGGCAGGCAGTCGGGACCGGATCAAATTCCTGCAAGGCGAAATCGCCAGATTCGAATCCATCTTTGAGCCGACGCATCTCATGTGTCTGCGCGGCGGAGAGAAGTTACTGGAGCTGTGCGCTCCTGATGGAAAGTTCATAGGTGTTTCGTGGAACGACATGGCGCAGGTACTGGCAGCAATGGTGCAGGCTTCGCCAATTGGATCTGGCAAGGCTCCGAAAATCGTCGACTCACTCCAGGCCGAGATCGAGCAGCTGAAGGCCGAACTGGCTGGGTCGGAGAAGGATAGTCGGGAGCAGATCGATCAGGTCAAGAAAGCCTATGAGTTTCTCATGTTGTGCCGCCAGGACAAGACCGACACAGCAATAGACGCCGGTGCCATGCGTGATGCAAACGAATGGCTCAAGGTTGCCGCTGAAAATCTCGGTGCAGCCCTGTGCAAGCCTGCCAAGAGGGGCCACGCCATGACTGAGCCTTTGGTGCAACAAGCACAAGCGCATCGAGAAGTACCCAGCGCTCTTGAACAGAGTGCCGAGTCATGACTGCCCTATCGGCGTTAACCAGACCGCTCAGTCGTGGGCTGCTGGCCTCGGTGCTGCTGTGCAATCTGTCCTTTACCGTTCAGGCGGCGGAAATACAGGTGGGTTTTTCACCCGAGGGCAGCGCGGAGCAGTTGGTACTCAATGTGATCCAGCGAGCCCGGCAGCAGATACGGCTGATGGCCTACAGCTTCACCTCTCCGAGCGTAGTCAAGGCGTTGGTGCAAGCCAAACGGCGCGGCGTCGATGTACAGGTGGTGGTCGATGCCCATGGCAACGACAACAGGGCCAGTCGCGCTGCGATGAACCTGCTGGCCAACGCGCAAATCCCTGTGCGCACCAACGGGGTGTACAAGATTCAGCACGACAAGGTGATCATCACCGATGGCCAGAACGTCGAGACCGGCTCGTTCAACTACTCGGCCTCCGCTGCCAAGGCCAACAGCGAAAATGCGGTGGTGATGTGGGACGTTCCTGCGGTGGCCAGCGTGTACCTGGAGCATTGGCAATCACGCTGGGTACAGGGCCAGCCTTATCAGCCGACTTACTGAGGAAGGTGTGGTGAAACTACTAGGGAGGGGAACGTCATGTGCCAATACGCTCAGCAGTGCTGCTCAACCCCAGACGAATGCAAGGCCTTCCGAGACATTGAGGAACAGATCGGCCATTGCACGCCCGATCAGGCCTGGGGCATGTACTTCGTATCGACAGGGAGCGTGCGTGAAAACATCAGACTGGCAGTAATGAAACACATCGCCCAGGGCAACAAGGCATTGCTGGTTGAGTTCCCGGAACTCGCGCCGGCAAAAATAGGAGATCACGAATCGGGCTAGCGGCCCAACCGCAGCATAGGAGTCATCCATGTCTGACCAGCAACTGCAACCGGGATATTGGCGCGACGCCTCACGCCTTCTCAATCTCTACGGCATACCAGCCCCCTTGTTCTTGTTGTACCTGGCGTGGTTTCGCTTCCCCAGCATGATCACGCTCTGCGTCATCACCGCCATTATTTGCGGCTTTCGGCTGCTCTCGTCCTTTGGATGGACGTTCCAGGTCCTGGTGATGCGACTGGCTTACCTGATGCGCGGCAAGCGCATGTCCGGTCGGCCCTGGTGGTATCGACGCTTTACCGAAAGGGGGGAGCGATGAACTTGCTATTGCAAATGGCGCCCATAATGGAGGCGAGAGACAATGACGTTAACCATTGATCATGCGAAGAAGTTAGTTATTGAATTCTGTGCGACCTACCCGGTAGCGTCCACCATCAGCTACAAAATCAGAGAAACCCAGGAGGAGCTATATGAAGATTGAAACAGCCCCTCGCACATCCGAATACCCGGTCTGGTTGGCAGTGCCGCCTGACGATCGTGAAAAAGCACGTCTGTCTGCTGGACGACTCAGTGACGGTCGTGCGGCTATTGCCTGGAACAAAGAAGAAAAGCTTTGGTTTGCCAGACCTGGATGTGACCTTGATCGCATCACCGCCTGGTTGCCTGATCCAAGCCGCCGTGCCGGTGGTGGTGACGCCGAATCAGAGTTTCTAGATGTACTGACTCAAGCCGGCCTGGTGGTCAAAGGCATGCCGGTGATGGACGGTAGTCGGCAGCGTGTCGCGACGGTCGATGACAAGCACGGCAAGAAAAGCGGCGTCTATTGTGGCTTTCTGGATCGTCGCCCTGCAGGCTGGTTCATCAACTACCACCGTGCCGATTCGCCCAAGGATGTAACCAACTGGGCGGCGACTGGCGGTGAATCTGATCCGATCACCCGCCTGCACATTCGGGCCGGGGCCAAGCAAGCCCAGGAAGACGCCGCTCGTGATCGCGCTGTTACCTACGCCAAGCAGACGTTGGCTGCCAAGAGACTTTACGACCGGCTGCCCGCCGCAGACCCTGCGCACCCCTACCTGGTGCGGAAGGGAATACCCCCGACGCCCGACATTCGTCAAACACGAAACGGTGCCCTGGTGGTGCCGTTTTTTAATGCCTCGGGAACGTTCAAGACGCTGCAGTACATCCCACCCGAGGGTGAGAAGTTCCTCTTCAAGGATGCCCCCAAACAAGAGCATTTCCTGGTGGTGGGCGGCTCGCTCGATCCGGTCAACCCCATCCTGTATGCCGAGGGCTATGCCACTGCGCGCAGCCTGAACCTGGCCACCGGCCTGCCGGTGGTGATGACCATTGACGCCGGCAACATGGTGGCGGTGGCCAAGGTGCTGCATCAGCAGTATCCCGACAGTCGGCACCTGTTCATGGCGGATTTCGATCATGCCAAGGACGTGAACAAGGGGTTGATCATGGCCAATGAGGCGGCCATAGCGGTGGGGGGCCAGGTTCTGTATCCAACGTTCAACGACGCCGAAATTGCCCGTGGGTTCACGGACTTCAACGACCTTCACCAATCACGAGGACTGGACGCGGTGCGCGAACAGACCGCTCCCCTGATTCGACCGTATGAAGAGGTAACTACCATGCCGACAGATTCGAACACTCAGTCTCCGGACAATACTGCGCAAAAGGTAGCAACTCCCGCGCAAGAAACGCTGGAACTGGATGCAGCGCCTGCAGCTTCAATACAGGTCCCGGATCAATCCGCACCGCCGCAGACCCGTAGTGCTCAACCGGTTGCATCTGAAGCGTCATCTGTTGAAAGCCAGTCGCCCGAAACTGCCCAGGTCACTGAAGCACCTGTTGGCATTGATGATGCGCAGGTATCCACCCAGCCACCTTTGGCGTTGTCACCTGCTGAGCAACTGGCGTCGGTAGAGGCCGATCCTGACGCTTCCGCGATCGTTGACGAACAGCCCAAAGCGACAATGTCTGTGGCGACAGACCGCAACACGCCGTCTGACGCGCCTGAACTCACCCAGCCTACCTCGGCGGAGGTCGTGCCAGAGCAGTCTAACGAAACCGCTCAACCAGATGCGCGCTCTGCTCAACAACAGGCACCGGGAGAGGCCGACCCAGGCTCTTCTGCCAACGTGGATGATCAGAAGAGGGCGGCACCACCTGCGGCGACAGACCAAGAAATGTCCTCTGACGCGCCTGTACTCAACCAGCCACCTTTGGCGGCGGCCGAGCCAGAGCAGTCGAACGAGACTGCTCAACAACAGGCACCGGGAGAGGCCGACCCAGGCTCTTCTGCCAACTTGGATGATCAGAAGAGGGCGGCACCACCTGCGGCGACAGACCAAGAAATGTCCTCTGACGCGCCTGTACTCAACCAGCCACCTTTGGCGGCGGCCGAGCCAGAGCAGTCGAACGAGACTGCTCAACAACAGGCACCGGGAGAGGCCGACCCAGGCTCTTCTGCCAACGTGGATGATCAGAAGAGGGCGGCACCACCTGCGGCGACAGACCAAGAAATGTCCTCCGACGCGCCTGTACTCAACCGGCCACCTTTGGCGGCGGCCGAGCCAGAGCAGTCGAACGAGACCGCTCAACCAGCTGCGCCTCCTGCTAAACAACAGGCGTCAGTAGAGGCTGATCCTGACACTTCCCCCGTCGCTGAGGATCAACCGATAATCGCACCGGCAGGGCCTGCTCAAAACGAAGACAATGAAAGCCTTTCAGACGTGGAGGTTCCGGTGTCAGGGGCCCTGCCGCGTCGTTTCACCACAGCACGCAAGACCGGCCCGGCGGTCGTACCGGATGCTATCTTCGTAGGGGCTCCGATAGGTGCCGACGAGCCACAACTGCAAGCCAGCAACATCGACAAAGACGCTCTGTTGGCCCGCATCAGCCGTGAGGTTCAAGGTGACAATTCGGTGCTCTACAAGCTCGATGCCGAGCCTGCTTTCGTTGACCGTGGGTCGCGCCTGGAGATGGTCCAAGGCGCAGGTCAGGAAGATGAGAAGGTAATAGCTGCGTTGCTCACGGCAGCACAGTTCTACCGGGGGCGCATCGAACTGACCGGCAGTGACGAATTCAAGGCAAAAGCCATCGAGCTGATTGCTCAGCACCAGATCAATGTGGAGATGAAGAACCCTGCGCAGCAAATGTTGCTGGACGATGCCCGTAACGCGTTGAAGCAGCCACCTGTAACGCTTGATGCCATTCATGGTGATACCCCACCGCCGTATGGTGGTCCACAGCCGTCACAGGCGAAGCCCTCGGCACCGCAACCTCAACAAGCCGCGCCGGCACCGGTGCATTCGTCTGCGCCCGCGCCGGCGAGTACCGCTTACCAGCCTCTGGAGGTTGAGGGTCTGCAACGGCGGCCGGCTCAATCTGCCCCACAGGCACAGGCCCCGCAAGCGGGCGTTGCACCGCAACCTCAACAAGCCGCGCCGGTACATTCGTCTGCGCCCGCTTCGGCAAGTACTGCTTATCAGCCGCTGGACGTTGAGGGTCTGCAGCGGCCACTGGTTCAACCTGCACCACCGGCACAGCCGGACGCACCGGTCATCAATCCGCCCTCGGCAGCTCCAGCATCGGATCAGCCTGCAACGTCAGCGAATCAGCAGGTGTCGCCCGCCATCCATCAGCCTTTCCAGGCGGCCAAGGATGGCGTGACAGGCAAGATCCTCAAATTTGGCCAGAAGCCGTTTCGTTTTGAGCCAGACAAGCCCGAGAGCACCTTCATCACACTGCGTACCGTGAACGGTGTTCAGACTTTTTGGGGCAAGGAGCTGGCGGGGCTGCTGCGCCAAACCCGTGTGCAGCCAGGCAAGATGGTGACGTTGCAGTGGCTGGGCAATCATCCGGTTACCGTCAAGGTGCCCCGCAAAAACGAGCAGGGCGTCACCGTGGGTTACGACGATAAAGACGTTCATCGCAACCAATGGGCCCTTAAGGTAGAGGGTAACCCCGCAGTGCGTTCTGGCCAGGATGAGGGCGTCAAACTCGGCGCCTATGACGCCGGGCGTTTCGCCGTGGTGCAACAAGCCTGGCTTGCGCAACTGGGCGTGGAGGCTCCCTTGCCCACGCCACCCACGGATGGCCTGTATTGGTTGACCCCAAACGGTGAAGGCAGCGCAAAAACGGGTGATGAGCTGTCAGCCCCTCGGCCGCCGATCGACCCCAACAACACAGCGGGACAACCCGTCATCAGCAGTTGGTCACGGGATGGCCATCTGGACATGTACCTGGTGCGCGGCGATGGTCCCTATCTGCAAGGTGTGGTGCGTCAGGGGGATCAGATGCAGCATGTATTGGTGAGTCTTCCAGGCCGTGACGATGGGCCTTCGATGGTGTTTAACGCCATTACCCCCGAGGGACTGCTGCCGATCGGCACGGGCAATGGCATCAACCGCTCTGGTGGCGAGCCGGTGTCGAGAGAGCACATTGCCTTCAAGCTTGAAGGCGACAGCGCTGTGCGCATTGGCAAGCTTGATGCGCCTGGCGAGGTGCCCCCGACCTTGCACAACCTATTGGGCTTCGATCAGCGCTGGAAAGAGGAAAACACCCTCCCAAAGTCAGCTCCCACAGCGGCACCGTCAGTACAGCCGAGCGATCCACGTCCGGTGTAAAACGCAAACAGCAAAGGAACTCATCATGAAGAAAAGCATGTGCGGTGCACTGCTGATGGTTGTGTGCTGCCTGCCCGTTGTGGGAAACGCAGCAGTGTGCCGCTCAGGACAAGCGGCCAGTGTGGGCAGTCAGACTGCGTATGAGCGGGCCAAGAAGGCGTCGGACGTGTGGGCAGAGCGCGAGCGCACCGTCTCAGACGAACTCCAGGATTGCTTGTCGCGCATTCGCACCACCAGCATCAGCCTTCCCTCGTTTCCAAGCCTGGAAGACCTGATGAACCAGGTGGCCGATCAGGTATGCCAGGCGGCGGTGGACAAGATCAACAGCCATATCCCCAGCGGCTCGGACCCTTGGCAGTCGGTAGGAGGTTCATTGTGACTGACTCATCAGAGAAGTTGCTGCCCGTGGAAGAGTCTCTGGAAATACCTCACCTCCCCACGGCGGAAGATCAGCACACGTTCGAGCATGCCATGCAGTTGCAGCGTGACCGTGCGTTAGGTGCGGCATTCGCCCATCGCTGTCTGACCGCAGTGCTCTGGATGGCACCTGCACTGGTGCTATCGGTCAGCGTGAATGGCTACTTGGGCTGGCAGGTCGCTCATCCTCCGGTGAAGTACTTCGCGGCCGAGGGTGGTCGCGTGACCAAGATCATCCCTACGGACAAACCAGGGCATAGCAGGCGTGACGTGTCGGCCTTTGGGGCCGACACCATTCGCCAGAGCTTCACTCTGGACTTCGTGCATTACCGCGATCAGATGACCCAACTGGGCGAACGCTACTCGGAAGTGGGCTTCCAGGACTATTACAAAGCCTTGGTGGCCTCGAACCTGCTCAAAGCGGTCAAGGATCAGCGCATGAACCTCTGGGTAGACGTTGGCCCAGGTGTGATTCGCGGTAGCGGGACGATCGGGGACAAGTTTGCCTGGGAGTACCAGTACCCGGTGACTTTGAAGCTGGATGGTCAGCAATCGGGCAGTCCGCCTCAGCGCTTCATTTTTACTCTGCGCATTCAGCAGACGGACGTACGCGTGAAAAACGCAGGATTGGAAGTCACGCAAGTGATTACCACCAACGCTAACTGATACGCACTGGTGCATTTGGTGCGCGTTTAATCGGCTCCGCTAGACAGGAACCTCCTATGAAAACTTCAATTGCGCTGGCCCTATGGCTAGCGGCAAGCGGCTACGCCTGGGCGGATGAAACTGTCAGCCCAGAGGCCGCTCCGGCTAAATCTGCGGTTCCCCCCTCTGCCCCTGTTACGCCTGCTGCGGGGGCTGCACCTTCGGGCTGGGCTACGGGCGTGGGTGTAAACCCAGCAGCACAGAAAGCCGGATCGCCGGCACAAGGTAATGGCCCTGTGAATGCAGCACCAGCTCAGCAACCGTCTGGAAATGATCCGCTCCCTCCGCCGCCATCCGAGCTTTTTCAAAAGGCTCAGGACAGCGTTTCTCCGCTGACTCCCCAAGAGATTCGGCAACTGCGCGGGCAGGTTGGAGAGGTTGACAAGGCCATGGCCGCACCGCAGGTCGCCATTGTGCCGAGAATCAGCGCACAAACGGTGAATCTGTCGCCGGGGGCCAGTTTGCCGCTGGTGCGCACGGCGGTGAACTACCCCACTTCCTTGACCTTTATCGACAGTACCGGCGCGCCGTGGAACCTGGGCGCCGCGCCCATCAGTGGCAACCCCGATATCACGCCGTATTACGTGCCCAATAGCCCGGTCATGGTCTTGTACGCCGCAAAGCCTTTTGCCAGCGGAAACGTCACGGTTTACCTGAAAGGTTTGGCCGTGCCGATCATGCTCTACGTCAGCAGCGGGGAGTCGGATACCAAGGCCCAGACGTGGGCAGTGGACGCTCGCCTGGACTTGCGTGTGCCCAGGCGTGGGCCAGGTGCTCAGCCAGGCGCCGCTCCCGAGGTCCGTATCGGCTTGCACGATCGGGTGCTGCAGGGGTTTCTCGATGGCGTTCCACCCAAGGAGGCCAAACAGCTCAAAACCACCGGCAACGTGCCAGACACCACGGTGTGGCAAATGGGTGACGATCTGTACATCCGCACGCGGGCTGATATCCGGGACGAGTTCGAATCCACGTTGTCGTCGGCAGACGGTACGCATCTCTGGAAATTACCCGTGACGCCCTATGTGTCGTTCTCAGTCATGGGCCACACAGCGGCCCTCAACGTCGCCTTGGAGTAAGCATCATGGCAAACGAAAACGATGCCAAACGCGACATGAAACTCACCGCAGCGCTGGTTGGAGGCGCATTGGTGGTCGTTTTTGGCGGTGCCTATTACCTTTGGGACTGGCTGGCCAGGCCTGAGCCGGCGCAATCGAAGGTAGACCTGGGTCGAGTAGCACAAGCTTCGCGCAGCCACAGCACTGAAAGCCCTGCCTATCGCGATCTGCTCAAGCAATACAACGAGGAAGGGGCCAGCACGGCTAAAAACGAAAACAGCAGCTTCATTGCCAGTATGCCCATGGAGCAGACGAGCGTGATGCTGCCTGTGACGAAGGCCAAGCCTGCCCCTCAGGCAGAGCCTACCGCCCGGCGTAGCCATACTCGTCAGGACGAGAACTCAAAAGACTCCGAAAAGAAGGAAGACCCGCGTCTGAAGGCATTGCTAGAACGGATCAATCCTGAAAAAAAAGCCGAAGAGCGGCAGTCCGGACTGGTCTTCGCCCATGTTTTAGGGGGAACTAACGCTTTGAATGGCTCAGGCGATACGAACACGGGTTCTGCTGGAGGCTATGACAGCTGGAGTGAAACCCTGCCGGGAGGTGCCAAGCTGAAAACCGCTTCCATGAAAAGCACCGCAGAACCCTATTCACCTGTCGAAGTGGTGCCGCCCTACTGGCGCGGGGCTGGCGTGATCGATATCGGTGTGGACTCGGACAACAGCACCACGCCGGTGCTGGGCAAGCTGTCCGGGCCTTATGCCGGGGCTGTGCTCAAGGCACCCGAGGGCGCCAGGTTGGCCGGTGATGGTGTGGTGATCCACTTCACTGAAATGGCCTTCAATGGCGTCAATTACAAAGTCGATGCCTATGCGCTTCAGGACGACACCCTGTTGGCCAACGTGGCTTCTGAAGTGAACCACCGCTACATGTCACGCATTGTGTTGCCAGCGGTACTGGGCGGCATTGGCAATATCAGCGATATGTATTCGCAGGCCAATACTCAGGTCCTCAGCAATGGCTTTTCCACCCAGACCGCCCGACCGGGCATGCCGGATGGTACCGCCGTCGCCGGCACCATTCTGGGCGGTGCCGCCGGTCAGGCGGCCAAAGTGCTGACTGAAGACGCCGCCCGCACCCCGGCTACCCAAGTCAATGTGTTCAAGGGGCAGGTGGTCGCGATTCAGTTCATGCGAGGCGTATACGCAGGTGATGCCGTTGCCCCAGGGCGAAGCGGTGAAACGGTGCAACCTGCGGCTCCCGCTCAGGCCGTCATGTCGGCACAACCCCAGTCCCCAGCCCAACCGCTGACGCCTGATCAATGGCGTGCGCAGACCCAGACGCGAATCCAGGCGCAGCGCAAGCTGCAGGAGAGTCAACAATGAGCGAGTTCAGTCCAGCAGAGCCCAAGGCATCGACGATTGAAATGCCGGCTCCCACCCAGGCTCCCAGTCGTAGCGTGTGGCAACGCCCGATCGTCATGGGGCTTTCACTTCCCTGGCTGATCGGCATTGCCCTGGTATTGGCACTGGCTGGCTGGTACTTGTTTGGCCCCGAGAAAACCGCGTCAGTCAATCGTCTGGCCTTTGAAAATGACTTCGAACAGCAACCTTTGCCCGCTGAACAGTCGAGTACCCCCCCTGTTGCAGCCGCTGCCGAGTCTGATTTGGGCCAGTTCAAGAACGAGGTTGCGGCCATGATCGGCGGGGTGCGTACCTACGCAGAGGTGAATCGCACCGCGATCCAGCGCTTGTCCGAAACGATCAAGACTCAGGGGGTTGCACAACAGGCGTTGCAACAGCAACTGGCCGAGGCACAAGCGCAAAACAGCGTCTTGTCAGCACGTCTGTCCTTCCTTGAAGGACGACCCGGCGCGACGACCACGACACAGCAGGCCAGCAAGCCAGTCGCTAAAACACGTTCGCCGTTGAATGGTATGCGCGTGCAAGCCATTCAGAACGGCATGGCCTGGGTGTACTGGCAGGACAAGACCTGGGCCGTCAGTCCCGGCGAGAAACTGGGCCAGGTGACTGTCACCGGCATCAATCCCCAGGCCCGCGAAGTGCTGACCAGCGCGGGCACAATCAAATGAGGTAAATCATGGACGGCAGTACTGACGCGATTCAAATGTTGGTCAATCTGTCCCACAACCTGCTGACTTCCTTAGTCAACTTTGCCTTCACGCTGGGCAGCTTGTTTGCGGTCACTGGCGCTGTGAGCTACCTCGCCACTCACGCCAGTGCCGCGCGCAAAGCACCTGGCCATGCGGAAGGTGGCGGCAAGGTCATCGCTGTGTTGTTGCTCTGTGGAGGCCTGGCCGGCCTCGATCAAATGATCGGTGCTGCCGCTCGCCAGTTGGGTTGGCAGGGCGCGACCTTCGATGCCATCAGCTACGTGGACGTGGGCACCTTTGGTGTCGCAGCCGATGCGGCCAATGCCGTGTTAAGTCTGGTGCGCATGCTGGGCGTCTGGTTCGCGCTGCAAGGCATGTTGTCCTGGAAACGCTCGTTCAAGGACGGTCATACGGGCCTATCGGCCAGTCAGGACGTTTCAAGCGGTACCCTCAAGTTTGTCCTGGGCGTTTTCTGCGTATGCAATCCGTACCTGCTTAGCGCCCTGCAAAAAACCCTCGGCCTGCTGTAAGCAGATCGGGATTCCAAAGCGCCTCGGCGCACCTTCGATTGTTACACCCTGCTTATTAATCCATAGGAGTTGGCTATGTCCAAAGACGTAATGCTGTGCGCTGCTGTTCGCCTGTCGATTTTCAAAGATGGTCTGCGTCAACACATATTGAAAGGCCTGGCGGCAGCGATAGCTGCCAACCCAGTGCTGGCTTTTGCCGGTGCCGGCGGTGCCGACATTGCCGGGATGGGTAATTCGGCGGCAGTGGGCGCCAAGTCGTTGCAAAAGAATGCGCTGACCATTGCTCAGTTTGTGGGGGTAGTGTTTGTGATCACTGGGTTGGTTGCTGCCAAGAACAAAAAGGACAACCCTCAGATCAAAACTGGCCATATCGTGGGGTCCATCCTGTTTGGCGTGTGCCTGGCAGTGATCCCGGAAATCATCAAGCGCTCGCAAGCTCAAGTTGGCCTGGCACCCGTGGATGTGGGCTAAGCCAACCCTCCTGCGGTGACTTCGGTCATCGCAGGGCTACGGTTCAAGGGTATTGCTGACGGGCGTGTAGGATGCGCAGCACGTCGATAGTGTCGGCCCCTACCTGATACACCACTAGGTAGTTGGGATGCAAAACGCATTCACGCGTTCCGGTTTCGCGACCGTGGCGGAACAGGTAGGGTGCTGATGGAAGGCCTTCAACGGCCTTCAATATGTTGGCGTTCAGCGCCTCGGCGGCGATGGGGTTACGCTGCTCGATGTAGTCGATAATTTCCACCAAGTCGGTGGAGGCCTCATCAGCCCAGCGAATTGTTAGCACGGGCCTTCCTTCGCTCTGCTAGGGCGGTTTGCACCTTCGCCATTGCCTCGTCGTGGGGCAAACGTGGCTTAGTGCTGTTCATGGCTTCCTGCACCTTGGCCCGAAACCAGCGGTCATAGCTGTCTGCTTGTTCCTGTGTTTCGAACTCGGAAACGATGGGGGAAAGTTGGGTGCTCATAGAGACCTCCTATTTAGATACCCAACAGCTTAAACCTTCCGGGTCGTTCTGTCGTTTGGCCCGGACCACGTGCACCATTGCGGATCAACCGCTGTAATTCTGACGCAAACCTGCGGCGGCTAGCCGTACACGCCAAATAACCACGACTTTTCCTAATTCTGAAAATATTCCAGAAGGAGAGCTTATGGATGTCGATCTATCAGCCCCACCCTTGAAAGCAGCGTTTCAAGCTGAACGTGAGCAACCCTCGCTGACCCCCCTGATGCTCGATGTCAGCGGTGATCCTGAAACGCCGGTACCGGCGGCTATGCCGGGCGAGCAGTGCGCTTGCTGCGGACTGTGGACCCAAAAGCTGTGGCAGGGGGCTCGATCAGGGTTTACCGCCTCCCATGCGGTTTGCACCCTGTGCTACCTGGCCGGGCACCTGGACAGCCCTACGGCGGCTCACGGCGTGCTGGCCTACCTGCCCGGTATGGCCATGACGGATGTGCATCACCTGCAGCGCCGTGCGCTGATTGCCATTCTCGGCGGTACCCGCACGCAGCGTGCCCAAGGCAAAAGGGTTCTGCTCTGGCTGGCTCGACATGGCCGTGAGGTGGAACAAGCCTGGGGCACGACACGTGCCGGCGAATTCGCCATGGCCTTTCAGCGTCTTCCTCCTCACAAGCGCTCGACCCTTCGAAACCGCCTGGAAGGCTGTGCCCTGATCCTGCCGGCGGACATGTTCGAGGATCTGTCGCTATTACTGCCCACCGGCAAAACGGTCGCGGGGGCACTTTCCTCCCGCAGCTGGGACACCTATAAACGGAGTGACTTTTATGCCGAGCTTGATCCGTTGGGTTGAAGACCTGATCACAGAAACCTCCCGGTTTGCCGTATCACGCGATCTGCCCGACTATTGCGACTTGAACACGGTACTGCGTCTGACGGACGACGATCGCACTCGCCACCCAGCCCTCAATGCCCCGTATGTACTGGTCAACGACGATGGCGATTACTGCTCGGTGTATGCCGTTGCCGGCAGTTTTTGTGACACCGACGAAGCGGCACCCCTGGAGGCCCCTTATTCCTGGGCCGGCCGCTTGGAGCGCATGATGCATGCGCTGACAGCCCACTATCGCCGACATGGGCACAAAATCAGCCTGGTGTTCGACGATGACCCTGATCGAGGCCGCGAGGACGTCGAACGCCTGCTGGCCCCTCAGTACGCTTCTGTCAAACGGACCGGCATCGACTTGACGCCGATCCTGGACGAAAACGTTGAAAAGCTGGCCCCCTGGGTCTCTCGCGAACGCTGCTACCTGGTGTGTTACACCGGACGCAAGGCGCTCTCTGCGCATGAACTGATCGACGAAAATCGCCGTATCAAGCAATTGATCGGGCAAAGCCCGGATGCACGGTTTGGACAAAATCCGGTCCTGGCTGAAATGGCCGGCCTGAAAATTCGCCACGACGCCTTCATGAGCGCTGTGGAAGCTGCCTTTAAAGATGATGGCCAGGGTGTGCTGCTGGAACTGCTCGATGCCCATGCAGTGGGCCAGGCGCTGCGCTCTCAAGTGGACCGGCTCGGTACCAGTGAGCATTGGTACCCGCTGCTCCCTGATGATCCGATCACCCCGCATGGTGTGCGTAACGGCGACGATCACACACCGTTTCTGGCCCCGCAGCTGAAATTCCAGCTGATGAACCAGGACATGGAAACCAACGGCAGCAAGCTCTGCGTCAATGGGATGTGGCATGGCACCTTGTCTGTCGTCCTGGGACCGCAGACGCCGCAGACCTTTGCCAAGCTCAAGGCGCTGGTCCCTCGCGGCGTGCCTTGGCGCGTACGCATGGACCTGATGCCTGGGGGCATGAAGTCGCTAGGCATGAAAAAAGGCACGTTGGACTTCATGGCGTTTGTGCCGCCGCTTCGGCCCATCTGGAACTCCATCGAAACGTTGACAAAGGTTGAGCAACAAGAGCCGGTATGCGTCATGACGATCATGGCCTCCACCTGGGGTGACAGCCAGGCCGCAGTGACGCGCCATCTGACGCTGCTGACCCAGGCCTTTCAGGCATGGGGAGTGTGCGAGGTGACGCAAACCTTCGGCAACCCGGTACGCGCATGGGCCTCGACGCTGGTGGCTTCCAGCAAAGGCAGTGGCCCGAACCTGTTGTATCCGCCGCTTTCAGAGGCGCTGAACCTGTTGCCGCTGACCCGCCCGGCCTCGGCTTGGGAGGAAGACGGCAACGCCTTGTTCGCTACGCTCGATGGCAAGCTCTATCCGGTCGGTCTGGCCACCCCCAAGCAGAACAAGCTCACCAGTGTGGTCACCGGCTCTTCCGGCCAGGGCAAGTCGGTGCTGCTGAACAAGCTGGGCAATGTCACGGTGTCCAGCGCCCAGCAGCGATTACCGTTCATGGCGGGGGTGGACAAAGGTTTCTCGATGCAAGGTCAAGTCGCCTTGCTGCGCGACAGTCTGCCGCCGGAGCGCAAGGACGAGGTCGTGGGCATTGTGCTGCAGAACAGCCCCAAGCATTGCCGGAACCTGTTCGATATCCAGCTGGGCGCGCGGTTTCCGATCGCCCCCGAGCGTAACTGGATCATCAGCATGCTCACGGCCATGTGCATTGACCCCTCTACCGGCAATCCGCCAAACGAACGCGATACCCGGCAGATACTGGACCGCGTCATCAGCATGGCCTATACCGCCAATGCCGAAAAAAGCCCCAGAGCCTGGGCGCGCGGGGTCGTCCCCGAAGTGGACACTGCCTTGGATAAAAGCGGGTTGATCGAGCGCTATCCGGCCCAGTGGTGGGATAGCAGTACCTGGTATGAGGTGCGCGATCTGTTGTTTGAAGCAGGCTTTGTTAAGGAAGCGCAGCTGGCCCAGTTCGAAGCAGTGCCGGAACTGGCCGACATGACCACCTTCCTGAACCATGAAGACGTAGAAAGCGCCTATGGTCGGGTGCAACGTGATGGCAGTCAGGAGCTGTTGCTGGAGTACTTGCACCGCTGCATGACTGACGCCTGTAGAGAATTCAAGATGCTGGCCGGGCGTACGCAGTTCTTGATCAGTCCACGCACGCGAGTGATCGCGATCGATCTGAACAATGTCATGGGTGATAACACCACCAATGCTGGCCACCTGAAAACCGGAATCATGTTCCTGTTTGCGGGCCAGGTGGCTGGGGGCGATTTTGTGTTGCCTCAGTACAGGGATGAGCTGTTGGAGGCGGTGCCCACGCTTTACCACCCCATGCATCTCGACCGCTTGGAGCAACTGGATCAGGAGGTCAAAACCAAGGTCTACGACGAGCTGCACAATGCGAAACAGGTGCCCTTCATCTTTCCCATGCTGGAAACCCAGGATCGTGAGCAACGCAAATTCGGCATACGCACGGTGTTGTCCTCGCAGTACGTGAGCGACTTTCCCGACGCCATTCTGAATTCGGCCAACTCGCTGTACATGATGGAGGTGGACCCCAAGGACGAGAAGCTTCTGACCGACACCATCAAAGTGCCCAAGGTCACTCTGCAGCGCTTTCAGCGTTTAGGCTCAGGTCCAGCAGCGGATGGCAGCGGCGTACCGTTTTTGGGCGTGTTCCGAATCAAGGGTGGCGGCACCCTGGCGCGCATTCTGAAAAACGCCATGGGGCCCCTGGAACTATGGGCGTTGGGCTCTTCACCGACCGACAGCGCCCTGCGCAGGTTGTTGTATGAAGCGGTCGGCGGTTCCACGGCTCGCGCCATCCTGGCCGAAGCCTTTCCCCAGGGCACGGCAGAAAAACTCATCGCGCTGCGCCAGAAGCAAGCCGGTGAAGTGGATTCCAACAACGTGATTCGCACGCTGGCCAACGAGTTGATCAAACGGCGTGGTTACAACCTCTAGCCAATAAACGGAGAGCACATTCCATGAATAACGAAAATGATTCCCTGCACGACGCTTTGCGTGAAGCGAGCCCGGATCAATTACAGGCTTTGGCGGAGCTGGCCACCTGGATGGCAAAGCACCATCGGTTGCTGGTCGTTGGCCGGTCAAACGGTATTCGGATCGGCGCTACGGATAAGGTCATCGCGTTCATGCGCGAACACCTTGACACCGAGCTGGCGGATACGGTCTCGGAGAACCTGGTGCGTGTTGCGAACTGATAGGAAATGTCAGTCCCGGCTACGACATTTGAGGAAGTGATTGTGAAAAAGCGCTATGCATTAACGGCGATAGCCGTGGGGGTACTGCAAACCCAACAGGTCCTGGCGTACGTCCAGCCGGTGGCCGTCACGGCCAGCGTGCCCATTACGGCGCAGGTAATGCCGGCCATGGCCGGCCTTCAAGCTACCCTGGCGGAAATCCTGACCACTGAGACACAAATCGGCACGGCCATCGTGCAGGCCAGTGACAAGCAAGTCGCGGTTATTTCTGAGGCCGCACGTGCCCAGCGCGAGGCCGATATTTTTGGCCGTCAGACCGAGCGTCTGGAGCGTGCCCGAGAACAGTACTCGGTCCCTGACAGCATCTGCAGCGAGTCGGCCTCTGGAGTCGCGGCCACGGTGGGGAAGGTGAGCCGTGCGCAAACGGCGGTGCTGGCCAGCGGGGCAGGCGTCGGCAGTGCTGTGGTGCAGAAGACCATCGCTTCCGAGCCCGTGGCCTCGCGTCAGGGTGGCTATCGCAGTGCCGCCATGCACGCGCAGTACTGCACACAAAGCGAATCGGCCCAGTACGGCGGTACTGATCTGTGCCCGCAGGTCTCCAGCTTGCCTGGGGGCGACATCGAAATGCGCTCGTTGATCGACGGGGCGGGAGCCGTGGGCAAGGCCCCCGACTTGACGTTCAATCAGGATCAAGTCGATGCGGGCATGGCGTACATGAAGAACTCGGCACGCCATGACGGGGGGCGGGCACCGGGCAAGGGGGATATCCAGTCGGCCACGGGACGTGAGTATCAGGGGCTGATGACCCAGTACAAGGCGATTCAGAGCGCCGCGACTCAACCGCAGCTAGACATTATCGCCGCCAGTCAGGCCAATCCGGCCACACAGGAGGCATTGCAAGAGGCGCTACAGAATCCATCAGCGGCGGAGTATTTCGCTTCAACGGGAAGCCAGCAAGCACAACGCACCGGGGTGATGAGCGAGCGCGAGTTCGAGGCTTTCGAGGTGGGCAGGCGCTATGCCAATACCGCCTATGAAACCGACCTTCAGGCCCTGAGCGGAGACAACCTGATGCGTGAATTGGTGCGCGTGCAGAGCCTGGGCAACTGGCTGCAGTTGGGACTCAAAAACGACCAACGTCAGGCCAACATCATTGCCGGCCAGCAACTGGCCCTGGCGGCAGACGCCAAATACGTTCCGCAGCTTCAGGAACTGGGAGCAAAAATGAGTTCGGGAGTCACCGCACATGAAAACTGAACCTGACACAACAAAGCACGAGGACGAACAATCGCCGCCGGACGACAAGCATTCGGGCACACCGTTACGGCGCGCCGGCCATGTGGGGCTGTCGATCCTCAACCCGTTCTCTGACCTGGCGGTGATCTATCGCCGGGGCATAAAACCGACGGCGCAAAAGCTGAAGCTACTGAAGACGTTGCTGACCCCGGCGTCAGCAACGACTGAGGCAGATGCAGCCGGTGTCAGTTGGAGTGTGGCTGTCGCTCGTTCGGGAAGGACTATCGAACAGCTACTGACCTCCTACAACCGCATCAGGATGGCATGGTGGTGTTTGATGATGGTCAGCACCAGCCTGAGTGTTCTGCTGCTGGCCATGCTGCTGTTGGCCAACTTCAGCCTGCCATTGAGCACCTTTCTTCGGGCGACGGTAACGCTCCTGGTCCTGGGATCAATCGCCAGTTTGGGCTTCGTCAAAACGCTGATCGCGACCTACCGACTGTGGCAACTGCAGAAAAGGCGCGTCAGCGTAGCGGAACGAGGGACCTTCAAAGACTTTCTGGCCGAGACCCGGTGGTGCCGGCTGGTGCTTACTCGCGGCCACCTCAAGTAATACTGACCTCTAAATATGGACAGATGCCATGAACCTCATTAAACGCTTCTGGTGGATGGGTCTTCTGCTGGTCTTCTCCGTGCCGGTACTGGCCGATAACGTGGATTACCAGACGATCGCGGCAGCCTCCCAAAAGCCCAATGACCTCTCGCGCCAGGCGATGGTCATGATCATGGGCCAAGTAGCAGTCGATCCATTTGCACCATCACAGCCAACCTTGATTGGCTCACTGTTCGCCATTATCAATGGCGTTCTGGCCGTGATGGCCCTGTTCTGGTTTCTGACCATCACCCTGAAAACCATTGTGAAGGCTGGGCATCAGGGACAGTTTTTCGCAGGCGGTCGATCTGCGTTGTACCCGATCATGACGTTTGCCGGTTTCATCATGATCTTGCCCACCCAATCAGGTTGGTCACTGGCCCAGCTCGTCATGGTATGGGCCTGCTCCACCATGGGGGTTGGCAGTGCCAATCTGCTGACTGATAAAGCTGTGGACATGATGGACAGCGGCTACTCGATGGTGACGCAACCCACGGCTCCTTCAACCCGAAGCGCGGCACGGGGCATCTTTGAAATGAACTTGTGCAAGTACGCGATCAACCGTGAGCTGGAGTCGCTGTATGCGGATGGTGTGGCCAATACCCCGTTGATTACCACCAAGGGGGGCAACGGCCAATACGACACTGGCAACGGCAGCGCGGTGTGTGGTTCTGCCAAAACACCCAATACGGGCCGCACCGGAACCTGGAACCTGCTGTTTGACAGTGACGTGGACACGAGTGGGGTGATCACGGCGCAGCACCAAGCGCTAGACACCATGCAAAGCACCCTGGATCAAGCGGCACAGGCGTTCGTAGACACCTACCTGAGCAAGCGCGACCAGGATACGGGGAGCTTCCAGGACGCCGAGACGCAGATCCAGAACGCAGCCGCCGCCTATGAAAACACGGTGAACCTGGCCCTCAACAAGATAGATTTCAAGGACACACTGCAAAGCCAGTTGTCGAGCCAGATCAAAAGCAGTGGTTGGGTGGCCCTGGGCAGTTGGTATCACACCTTCGCCACAGCTAATAACAAGACCAACGACGTGGCCAGCTCGACCCCGGTTGTCACGGGGATGAGTAATCTGGGCGAGCACGGCACCGGCGACTTGTATAACCAGGTGTTCGCAGCCTACAAATCGCAGGTGCAGAACAGTACCTACACCGCGCCGCTGGGGACGCAGACGACCAAGGATGACGGGGCGGCAGCGACGGCGAATGACCCGAATGCAGTGTTTGTTGGCATTTTTAAGTCGCCTATGCAGAAGTTAACCTCGTTATTTGCAACTGGGAAAATTGGTACTGATGCCAGCTTTTCCAACCAGGTGAACCCGCTTATCAAAATGCAAACCATTGGTGACTACACGCTGGGAACTGTTGAAACCCTGATGGTGGCCTATGCCGGGACGTGGGCAGCTGCCTCATCGGCCAGTAATTCGCCGTTGGGCTGGGGTGCCAAGATATTTTCGGTGGATGTCGGGGCGGTGGTGAAAGATGTGCTGGGTGCGCTGGCCCCGATGTTCTATTTCGTCATGTTCGCCCTGCTGGCCATCGGTTTTTCGCTGGCCGTATTTCTGCCTGCTGTGCCCTTTCTGTTCTGGATGGTGGGCATATTCAACTGGGTCGTCAGTGTGCTGGTGGGCTGTGCGGCGGGCTCAATGTGGGCTGCCACGCACCTGGGGGCCGAAGAGGACAAGGGGAGTCGCAGTACCTACGGTTATATCTTTCTGATCGACATGATGCTGCGGCCTTCGTTGATGGTACTGGGGTTCTTTTTTGCGTCGGTGGCCGTAATCGGTGGGGGAACGATCCTGAATCTGTTATTCGCCTCGGCGCTGGCCAATGCCAACGCGGACTCGATCGTGGGATTGTTCAAGATGATCGGATGGCTGATGATCTATGCCCGCATTGCGACCTTTGGTGTGACTCGACTCTTTGGCCTGCAGGCGTCCTTGGCGGACTACGTGATCTCGTTCCTGGGCGGTCGAGAAGGCGCCAACCTGATGGGCGGCATGGTCGATAACATGAAAGGCATGTTTGGTGCTGCTGGCTCTGGGGCACAACGTACCCCTGGCGTTAAAATGCAACCTAGGAAGCCTGGCGCAGGGGGCAATGGGGATGGAATCCAGTAGCAACGGCGCCATCGATCACGGCTATCGGACAAATGGTGTCATGGGTCTCGTTGTCACCCGCTATTGTCTAGGTAGTGCCCAGCCAACGAGGTGTTCATTCAATGATGCCCAACGCGATTCATCACAACCCTGACCCGCGCTATTTGTGCGGACTGATAGATCAGGCAGGGCTTAGCCGCCGAGGCGCGGCCCAGCTGATCGGAATGTCGTGGTCAGGGTTTCGAAACTACCTGCGTGATGAATCGCATTATTTGTACCGGGAAGCGGATTACCGCGTTCAATTTGCCCTTGAGTGCCTGGCGGACGCTAAAGTACTCAGGAAAAAGGAAACAGGAGAGAAATCATGAAAGTACAGCGCCTGAAAACAGCGAAAGAAGGATGGTTTTGGATCGTCAAAATCTTCTACATGCTTTTTGCTTTTCCATTTGCAGTGCTAGTTGGAGTCCCTTCACTTTTCATCGCTTCCTCGCTGATAGAGGAGAAAGACTTCACTACCCTCGGTTTTTGCTCGATGCTTTGGCTTGGCGTACTGATTCCCATGGGAATATTCATCTATGGCGTACTGAGTCGCCGTCGTTTGCTCAAGCGAGTCACACGGGTCATAAAATCGCCGCAGTTCTTCAACCCAGACCCTACCAATGAGATTTATCACGAGGGTGACGGCAAGTACCTGGGCATCGACACGAAGAACGGTACCATTCTGTACGTGCACCGCATTCGTAAGGAGCAGGTAGATGTGGTGGCCCTGACCATGGACGACTGGACCAACCGCGAGGTCGAAGGCAAGGGCATATTACGCCTCTATACCAAACACCCGGATCTTCCACGGATCGAAATCGGAACACCCTTGGCGCAGCTTTGGTATGACACCCTGGGGGCTATGGAGCACAAGCAGAAGCAGTACAGCACCCCACAACCGTTCAACCGCTATGTGCATGACCACCTCGAAGCGCTTGAACGTGATCTGAACGTGCAGATCCCACGCCTGGCGTGAAGCCATAACCCCTCCGCAGCTGTTCCCGACGCGCTTTACCTTTCTCTCACACCGCCCACTCCGGGCGGTGCGACTATTTGTGGGGCATCGCAATGCAAAATCGACAATCCCAAGGTGCATGGGAGGGCGAGCAAGCGCAGATGTTATTGGCGCTTTGTGCAGCCGTCCTGTTGTGCTGGATGTTCTTCGATATCTTCGTGTACTGGACCACCTGGACGCTTTATTGGTTATGGAAAATGGTGGATTTTCCCTTCATCCATGTCTGGGCCGGTGGCAAGATCAACCTGCTGGCCGACGTGGCCAACCACGCCAAGGCCGTGACGCTGGATGAGTGGCTTGAGGTGATGAACGCTACCAGTGGGATTCTGCTGCTGTTCCTGATACCGCTGGTGATTGTGAGCAGTTGGGGGCTGGCGCAGCATCCGGTACTGCCGTTTCGCAGCAAACGCCTGGTGAACATTCACACGCTGCCTGGCCTGGTGAGTCGTTTCGCACCCTCGGTCATCCCGGTGTTGGCCGCGTCCGGTCCCGATGGCCTGATGAACGATACCTCCCCCAGTAATGCCTGGGCGCTCAAGCCCGAGGAGTTTGCCGAACGTTACAACCTGGTGCAGCGCAAAGTGCTGGATCGAGAGGCTGCTCGTGCGGTGTTCGAGGAGCAAGTCGGAGATGTCCATAATGGACTTCTGGACTTGACGCCCTATGAACGGGCCTTGCTGGCCGTATTCGGTCTGCAGGTATTCCTCAATGACCGCAAGGCAGCGACCCGGTTGCTCGATGACCTGAACCGTTCCTGCATGATCAAGGGGTTGTTGCGGCGCAAGACCTTCTCGTTGACGCCGCTGTACGGCTTGGCCGACGCGGGGTTTGATCGCGTTGCAAAAGCACCGGGCGTCAGTGAGTGGCTACAAAGCCATAGATCGATGCGCACCGCGCTGGTGGCACTGTATGGCCGCGATCTGCGCTTGGCGCCGGCGCGCTTTCGCTGGCTCAAGGGGGTTAACCGTACTTTGTGGTATGCCTTGCACAGTGCCGACACGGCCAAGGTGTTTGTGGAAGGCGCCGGTGTTCAGGCTCAGGCGCGGGCAGAAGTCCATGCCAGAAAGCTGGGGCTGCCACGTCCTGGGTTGATGGTGACCCAGGCCATCGATGGCTTGCAGGCCGAGTTGGAAAGCATCGGTCTGGTATTTGCGCGACATGTCATCACGCCTAAACGCCGGGAGGCCTCTGACCTTCCTGTCATGACGGCGGTGTATGCCGTGCAGCCTACTGAGTTAACTGAGCCAGCCTGAAGCGCTACGTCTCGCCGCGCCCTTCATATCCCCTTTCTGACACTGTTCCATTCAATTGAATTCATCTTCTATCAGAGGAAACCCCATGGCCTCGGCATCTTTGCGCGCCCCGTTTTCGGTGGACATCCAAGGCGATCAGCTTGTTGTTTATCAGGCAGATCAGGAAGAAGGCATCGTGACACGCACGATTTGCACCCTGGACCTTCGCCATCAGCACTCGTTTTATCTGAGCAATGACGGTGTGGTCTGCCGCGATGTTCAGGGTTTTGAATTCTCTCTTGAAACCCATGACAGTGACGAAACCCATGAGCTACTGACCGCACTGTCGCGGGCTTTGCTGCGTCATGGACGACGCAAGACCCAGCGGCGTCTGATGGGCGTGTTCGTGCTGTTGGTTGTGCTTTGCCTCGGTGCCCCATGGCTTGGCCGAGCGCTTGAATTGCCTGTTGTAATGCCGGCGGCGCAGGTCATCACGCCCTCAGTCACGCCCCCCCCCAAGCCGGACCTGGCCAAGCGCAGCGCGCCGGCGCCGATCGCGTCTGAGCCACGCCAGTCCGCTGCAGACGTGGCACCTGACGATGGCTGGATATTGCCCTGGGAAGTTCGGGCCACACTCCCTCAAAAGCTGCACAACGCTGCGGAGCGCAAGCTGTTCACCGTTGACTATTCCAGCGGTCACGCGCGCACGCTGTATGTCTTTTCGGACCCTGGCTGTCCGAACTGCCAGCGTCTGGAGTCGTCCCTCAACACGCTCTCCGATGCCTTCAACGTGGTGGTGTTTCCTGTGCCGGTGATTGGTAAGGAAAAGTCGATTGCCGCTATTACGCCGGTGCTGTGCCTGCCGCCTGAGCAACGCAAAGCCGCGTGGGATCGCCTGTTTGATGCAGCCCCCGAGGGTGTGAACTTTGGGAAACCCCCGTTAAAGCCGGCGTCGGAAGGGGTGGAGTTGAAAGCGGCGCAACCAGCAGGCACGTGCGATGTTGCAGAAAAGGCCTTGGGGATCAACCAGACGGCCTATCAGGCGTATCGCATACCGGGCACGCCCTGGGTGATCAGCGACGATGGGCGCTATGTGCCGCAGGCGTTGTTGCGTGATCCGATCAGGCTCAAAGCCTTCCTAGATGAGCGACCTGCCCGCCAGGTTCAGGAGGTGTCGAATGCGCCCCAATGACTACGCCGTCGAGCGCACGCGCCTAAATCGGCGGGTTTACCACTCGGCACTGGCTGAGTGGTTGATGGGCCCCGGTAGTCTGACGCTGGGCCTTGCCGGGTCTGTGGTGGGAGGCGTCCTGTACCCGGTCAGCCTGTGGCTCAGTCTGCCGGCCTTGCTGGTTTGGTCACCTGTCATGCTGCTCGAACCCTGGCAGATGCCCATGCGCATGCCTTCAGACATGGACTGCCTCGACCCTTCGACGCAACGCCAGGTGACGGGCAAGCTGCTGGGTTTCTTGCCGGTCACGGCCATGCGCACGGTGATGCTCAAGGCAGCGGGCATCCTGTATATGGGGTACCTGCGCGGTCGGGACGCCGGGCGTGAACTGTGGCTGTCGCTGGATGACATGACCCGCCATATTCTGATGTTCGGTACAACCGGTGCCGGCAAAACCGAAGCACTGCTGGGGTACGTGTTGGGCCAGCTGGGCTATGGAAAGGGCCTGATTTATTCGGACGGCAAGGCCCAAAATGATGTGGCCGCCGCGATCGTGTCGCTGGCCCGACGCTTTGGCCGTGAAGACGACGTTCGGATGATGAACTTCATTACCGGGGGCCGCTCCAGGGCACAGGAACTGCTGGAGGACAACAAAAGCAGAGGGCAGACCAATACCGTCAACGCGTTCGGTATTGCTCAGGAAACCTACATCATCAACCTGATGGATTCGATGTTGCCTCCTGCGGGCAACGATGCCGGCTGGCAAGAGAAAGCCCGGGCCATGATTCAGGCTTTGGTGTTCTCCCTGGTGTACAAGTGCCGGCGTGAAGGCACGGTCATGTCCCAGCGCACGATCCAGGCACATTTGCCGTTGCGGGCCATTGCCAAGCTCTACATCCAGTCGGTGGAACAGCAATGGCATGAAGACGCCCAGTTACCCCTGAAAAACTACCTGGGCACATTGTCCGGTTTTGACCTGGCCAAGGTGGATTCGCCGGAGGAATGGGCGACCACTGCGTTGGATCAGCATGGTTTTCTGATCCAGCAATTCACCCGCATGCTGGCCTTGTTCAATGACACCTACGGCCATGTGTTTGCTCGTGACGCCGGCGACATAGACCTCAAGGACGTGGTGCATAACGATCGCATCCTGGTGGTCCTGATTCCTGCGCTGGAAATCTCCTCGACCGAGGCCGCGACTCTTGGGCGTCTGTACGTGTCGCAGCTGGCCATGATCCTGAGCCAGGATCTGGGGGAGAAACTGGAGGGCAAACCCGAAGACATCCTGGTGATCCGCAAGTACAAGGACCGCTTTCCGTTCTTGTGGATCTGCGACGAGGTCGGGGCCTACTACACCGAAAAGCTCGGTGAGCTGGCCACGCAGGTACGCTCCCTGGGGTTTTGCCTGCTCCTGGCCAGCCAAGAGGCGCAGCGCCTCAAGTCGGCGGCCGGCGACAAGGTGTGGACGCTGATCGGGAACATGGGGGTCCGAATCACCGGCAAGATCATGGACCCCAAGGACACTCTCGAAATACTGCAGTTGATGGCCGGTACCGAGTACCTGCCAGTGATGAGCGGTATGGTGCGTCAGGCCGGAATCATGGGGGCCAGCTGGGAGGAAGCAGACACACTGAGCCTGAAAGATGAGAAGAAAGTCAGCGTCGAGGAAGTGCAGCAGCTCAAGGAGGGGGAAAACATCACGCTGTTCAACGGACAAGTGATTCGCGGCAGCTCCTTGTACATTCACGATGCTGACAAGCTGTCCAAGGAAGCGATCCGGATCAACCGCTTCATCGAGGTGGCCCCGCCAGCGCTGGACACCTTGTTGGCCGGTGCGCCTGCTCACATTCGGCGCAGCTATTCGCGCGCGGACCGCGTGCAGCAGATTCTGTACCACCTGGCGATGAAGCCTGGTCGTTCAGACCTTGAAAACCTGGTGCTGACAGATCCGACGTTGGTCGTCTTGAACGAGCTGGGAGAAGAGTGGCGGCTGATCTGGCGTCGCCGTCCTGGAGCGGCAGTGCGCAGCACCTTGTTATGGCACACAGCGCTGGAGCATGTGCCCAAGCGCGGAAGCGGCTACGTGGCGCAATCGTCCACGGCGCTGGACCTGACCGTCGGCAGCAAGCGGTTGCAGACCTATCAGGCGCAGCACATCGATCCGGCCAGAGTACCGAAAGTGAAGGGCAAGGCGCCTGCACCTAGAGCCACAACGCCTGTTCCACCAAGCCACGACCAGTCACCGCCCTATTTCGACGACGGATCGTATTCGCCGGCGCCGTTCGACTGGGATTAATAGACCGCACGGGCAGGAGCGCAGCCGATGAGTTACAGACCTCAAAGTGATCCCTGGTTTTCAAGGAAGGTTTTGAAGTTTCACATCGCGAAAAACACGTTTGCGGTATTTAGCCAATATGGAGGGCTTGGCTTGTACGGCCTTCCACCCACTGGGTCCGTTACCCGAGATATAGGTGTCGATGATTGCCGGGCTCTACTGCAGAACATGAGGCACTGGCTGGGGTCTCCAACGGCCCACGCAGAAGCCATCCAATGCAGTACCGATATCGACTACGTGCGTTATCAGGTTGATTGGGTCCAGTCGTGTCTGGGCAAGGAATCCAACCAGAAATACCTGGGTGTGATGTTCATTCTTGACGGGTGGGACGACCGTCAAACGGATGAAGACAACAGACGAGCGGATGCCTATTGCCACCGTCTGTATTCGTCATCGCCTTACGACGATTAACTTTGCTGATCGGAGCCCCCATGAAAGAGACTCTTTGGCGAGCTTTTGCGGTGATCGTGTCGCGTCCATGCGTCGCCGCCTGGATCATTCGACGCGCCCAGCGTACGCCTTACCAACACATCACCTCGGCCGATGGTCAGGAACGCTACATGGGCCGCTGGTGGCTGTTCGATGGCTATGATCGCGCCAGGCAGCAACCCAAACACCGCTGGTTTCCCTGGTCGGTCCGGGTCCACCACATCTTGTGCGAGGATCGTGATCGCGACCTGCACGACCACCCGTGGCACGCCCGTACGATCATCCTGCAGGGTGGGTACGTCGAGCTGCGTCTGATCATGATCAATACCCATGGACAGGTCACTGAGCGTATCGAGCGCAGAACAGGCACCTGCGCAGCGCTGCGTCCTGGTGAGTATCACCGTATCGACCAGGTGGCAGCTGGCGGTGCTTACACCCTGTTCATCACCTGCCCTAAATCCTGTGACTGGGGCTTTCTGGTCAACGGGGTGAAAGTCCCTTGGGATGTTTACACCGCAGATGACAGCGCTTCGTTTGAGTCCAGCAGGGTCGCCGGCGACAAGTAGACACCTTAAGGGGGGAAACCCCAGAAAATTCCGTCACCCCAACTCCAGCCCGGCCAGGAGCGCATCCAGGTCCTCGGGGCTCTCAAGCGGTTCCTGATACACATCACAACCCCGTCAATCATGTGCAGCGCTGAGCCCAGCTCTACAGCGCAGGGGGCAGTACGCATTCGTTAAATAGGTGAAGGACATGATTAACCACAGAACGCAAAAAATGCACGCTCAGCAGGTGCTTGAACACCTGGCCTACGGCTTGGCACAGCCAATAGCGCTGCCCCGCGAGACCATTGAAGAAGTGCTTCGCGAAGCCATCATGGATGGACGACTTGAACCGGGTGAACGGCTTACGCAGCAAGCCATTGCCAATGCCTTCCAGGTCAGCCGGATGCCGGTGCGCGAAGCCCTGCGGTCATTGGAGACGCAGGGTTACATCGCGACGGAGTATCACAAAAGTTATCGGGTCACGAACGGCCATGACCTGCCCCAGTGCGGCCACCTGCCTGGCTTGCTGAGGTGCGTTGCAGAACGCCATACGCAGCTGGGCGACCTCGAATCAAAAGTGGCCTTTGAAAATGAAATCCTGCACGTCCTGGGCCGGCTGCGCCCTACCCCTTGCTGATGCTCCAACCGGTAGCTATAGGCATGGCTGTTCTGCATCCAGCCGTTGGCACTGAAACGCGAACAAGGAATGACAACAATGACAAACCACCTTTCTAAGTTCATCTGCAACGACGATGGGCGCAACGATGAAGAGTATCTGCTGATCAGCCAGGATCGGCTCGACGGTGCGCCTCGGGACGCGTGGGAGGCCAGTGCCCCCTGGCTTGACACTGCTGATTTTCAGCGGTTCCGGCGCGGGCTTTACACACGGTACTTGAGCAAATCGAGCCATGAAGGGCCGGTGGTGTCCAGGAGAGCGTCCTAGCTCGTTGAAAACAGCGGATTTTGTAACGCGAAAAGTGAGGCTCCCATG
>NC_004632.1:0-67473 GCF_000007805.1 Pseudomonas syringae pv. tomato str. DC3000
TACTATCCGGCACAGTTTTATTTGCAGGAAAGCGACGATGTAGATTCACGAATTGCAGAAACCAAAAAGCCCCGCTTGCCGGCGGGGCTTTTTGGAAAATCTTGAACAGGCCGTTTGATACGCGGGTTACCTGTTCAACACACATAACGTGAGCTGATTATGGCGTTCACTGCGGCTTTGTGCAAGCCGTCAAAAGTGAAGCCTTCAGTTCACCGCTGAACGGTGGACTTATGGAAAAGATTCTTCAGCGGCTGTGCGTCCTCGATGACAGCACCCTGCCCCCCCACTTGACGCCTTGCGTCACACCCTCTCACGCCGTTGGCCAACCAGTTGGCCAAGGCGGTGAGGCATGAGCCACGACCACGCGATCAGTCTTGCCCGCGCGACCTCACCCACGGCCAACGCCGATCCGCTGGCCAGCAGCACCCACCTGCCGCCTGCCCGTTTCTTCGAAGACGGCACTGCGCTCAACCGGTTATTGCTGGAAGCGCCGTACATGGCGCGGTGCAGTGACGACAAAACCGCGACTCGCGTCCGTCCTCGTGAATACGCGCTGCGTTATCCCTATATGCAGGTCAATCGCCCCGGCATGGTGTCTTGGCTGGTGTTCGACCTGGACCATGCCAACGCATTAGCCTGGGACGATGCTGGGTTGCCCGCGCCTAACCTGATGGTGCGCAACCGCAAGAGCGGTCACTCCCAGCTGTTCTATGCGGTGCCGTCCGTATGCACCACTGAGAATGCACGGACCAAGCCCATTCAGTACATGAAAGCGATCTATGCCGCGTTTGCCGCTCGCCTCGACGCGGACGTGGACTACCACGGTGGCCCTGTGGCCAAAACACCTGGCCACCCTTGGTGGGAGACGACCGAATTTCATAGCCACGTGTACGAACTGGGCGAACTGGCGAGCGCGGTGGAGTTGACCGTCAAACCCTGGGCCACAGGTCCCAAGCTTGACCAGGTCAGCCATTCGCGGCACTGCATCCTGTTCGAGCAGCTGCGTTATTTTGCGTACAGCATCGTCAATCGCGAGCGCGAGCTGGGTTCGTTTGAGTCCTTCATGCGCTCGCTCGATGCATATGCCTACAACCACAACAGCTTTCTAAAGCAGGGGTTTTCGGAAAACCTGCCGCTGTCATCGATACGTGCCACGGTCAAATCCGTAGGTCGCTGGACGTGGGATCGGTACACCGGTGATCGTCGCTGCCATCGAGGCGCAATGCAGCTCGATGGCAGCTTGTCGCTCACCGAACGGCAGAGCCTGGCGGCCAAGCGCACCAATGAGCTGCGGCACAAAGCCACAGAATCGAAGATCCGAGCAGCGTGCAGGCAGCTTCAAGACCAGGGCAAGGCACTGGTACGTTCTGCCATTGCGAAACTCGCCGGCGTTTCGGTGAGAACGGTGGCCAGCTACACGCACATTCTCACTGAAGTCTCTCAACCATCCACTGTGAGTGTTCTCAGGGCTACCCGTCAGCCTGCCAAGGTTGCGACTGGGGCAGATGGCCCAGTCGATTCAACTACCCCACAACCCGCTTCGGGCCAGGCTGCAAATCGTCGCGCTCCAGGTGTGCAATCCGGTGTACATCAGATATCTGCGGTGCCGAAGGGGCCGCAAGCTGGAGAGCCGTTAAAAAAGGAACATGACGATTGTTCATGTATAGGAATTTCAATAATTCCTATACAGGGTAATCCTCCTAAAAAGGCACCCTCTGCGTGATGCCAACGTGGCGTCGATGTCGGCAAAAAGCTTTTTTCACCCATCACCCACGCCGAAAAATGGATTGAAAGCGACTTTTCTGTGCCTTTTCCAGATTTTGGACGCACCTCTCCCGTATCAGGCCGGCACGTACCTCAATTGCGCGATGCTTTGAGCGTTGTTGATCAAGCCCTGCACTGTCAGACCGGCGATGGCTGCGGTGTACACCATCCGCGCTCCGCACAGCACGCAGCTGAACGGATCCCGATGCAAGAACGCTTTGCTCATCTGCGCAAAATACAGTTTTGGCGCTTTGCCACGCCTTTCCATTCGTATCGCCTCATACACCCGGGGTAGCTGTCGGCCACAGACGCGGTTGGCCAGAAATCCAAAATACCGGATCATCCGAAAGTGCTTCTCCGGGATGTGCTGCACCACCCGGCGCAGCATGTCGGTCTGGCTCAGTGTTTCCTGTTGATAGGTCTTGGTGCGGTGATCCAGGTAGGTGAAGCTCAACGTGGCACCGGAGGTGTAGTGCGCCAGACGACTGCCCGAGATGGGCGGTTTTTTCAGGTAGCGGCCCAGGTAATTGACGGTCTTTTTGCCGTTTTTCGTCTTCTTCGACAAGTGGATGTGCCAGTGCTGACCACCGGCGTTGAGCACGAGGTGACGCCAGTCATTTTCGCTCTGCAGATGAGCGTTTTCAGGTGGGACGGTGGTGTGCTCCCACTGACTGAGCAGGTACTGGCGTACATTCCACATCCAGCGTCGACGCAAGGCTGATGGATGAAACGAAAGATCTTTCCAGACACCTGCGTCATCGATCCCACCCAAGGTGACCGAGACATGGATGTGTGGGTGCCAGTTAAGTCGCCGCCCGTAGGTGTGGATGGCGCAGAAAACACCCACCTCCACGCCCCGGCGTCGGCCCGCATAGAGCAGGTTGTCGACGGCCAGGCGACACAAGGCATCGAGCCAGTGACGGTTATGAAAGAACAGCGGCCACAGGGTGTCAGGCAATGTGAACACCAGGTGTTGCCAGGTACACTCGGGTAAGCGGTGCTGTTGATTGGCTATCCACTGATCGGTAGCCTTTTTGCCGCAGGATGGACAGGCGCGGCAACTGCAGGTGTTGCACAGGTATTTGACGTGCGGGCAGCTGTGGTTGCCGCAGGTGTAGTGTTTGACGCCCAGGATCGAGGTGCCGCAGGCCAGCATTTTGGTGACGGACTCGACTTCGATGTCGCGTAAGCCGCCCTCCTCGATGAGGTGTGCCCAGCACTGGTTAGCGGTGAAGAGGTTTTTGAGCGGTCGAGGCGTGTAGGCAGGACTCATCTGAAGCAGCAGCGGTGGGTAAGCAGGCTTCATGATGATCAATAATGGGCCTCATGGCAAAGCTCAAATCGATGTTCATTGCTCCCCGGCCCTCATATTTCCCCGCAGGCTGGGAACTGCCGGCTGGTGCGGCTCCACTAACACTTCCGTGCTCTCTACAAGCAATCGTATTTTTTGGTTTACGTATAGAGCCTAGTCATTCATTCTATTTATAAGAACCAGACAAGAGGACAAGTGCTATGAACAGGCTTCACAAGACCAGTCTGCTGGCGGCTATATTGACCGCATCCCCCTGCATTATGGCAGCTAACGCTCATGCTATGAGTTGTCCTGTCCCGCAAAGCGTGAAGTACGTTAATGGTATCTATATCGCGCCGGAAACGTTTGCTGGTTGGGAGGGGAACTGGGTTTCTCAACCACACAAGAAACACTCCATTAAAGAGTTTTCCACTGCTTTATATCTTTCAGTGGATAAAAGTCAGAAGGGAGGAACATTGACTAACTGTAGTTATTCACTAAGCGGAGATAATGGCGTAATAGATCTTGAGTATCGAAAATCAGGAAATGAGAATAGACTAAAGACACTTATCGTTTCCATTGAAGGTCAGCACAATTGGATTAAAGAGCGTGGCGCGGTTGGAATTCAAGGATATGAATGTACAAAGTCAGCATCTGAGTGTCAGTTCGTTCCGCTGCGGCTAAACGAGGACTGATGAGTTTATGCATGGGGATTTTAAGATGCCTATGCATCAAGTTGACGTTATGAAGAAGGCGTCATGTCTTCATAGCCCCCTTCGAGGAGATGTGCCCAATACTGGTTAGCGGTGAAGAGGTTTTTGAGCGGTCGAGGTGCGTAGGCTGGACTCATCTGAAGCAGCAGCGGTGGGTAAGCAGGCTTCATGATGATCAATAACGGGCATCATGACAAAGCTCAAATCAATGTTTCTGCTGCTACGCGATCGTAAGAACGGGCGATTTGCAGCCGCAGGCTGCCCTGTTCCACGTAGCCGATCAACAACCCCTACGTGTAACAACCTGCAATCGAAATGGCCTCGACCTGCAATCATTGCGTTTTTCGACCGGGATTGATTGCGTCTATCTGGCACCGCGAACCAGCATTGACTGCAAACGAACCTGCATCCAGCCACTTCGACCTGCAATCGAGCGCAACCAACCAAGGTTAAATGCGACTGAAAAACCGATGATTTTGGCGTCTATCAAACAGTGGTCTTCAGGCTAGCGCTTTCGTCTCTTTAGGCTCTAGATTTTTTGTCTGTACTATATCAAAAATGAAAATCAACCCTATTGAAACATTAAAAACGTCTCAGATACGCGTCCTGCAAGGGTGCACTCAAATGAGACATAGGCGGTGAGCGATCAGTGTTATCAGGCTGGAAAGTGCAGCGCGTTGGTCAGGTCGCCCATGGGCGTCTGGCCGCGTCCGATCATTGCGTCGTCGCGGCGTTTCAGACCGTCGAGTTTTTCTAGGCCATGGACGCGGGTGATCAGGCGCAAGATCGAGGCGGTGTCATAAACCGTGTGGTCCACCTTGCTCTTGCGGGCGAACGGTGAGATGACCAGCGCCGGAACACGCGTGCCGGGGCCGAAGCGGTCGCCTTTCGGCGGTGCGACGTGGTCCCACCAGCCGCCGTTTTCGTCCGCGGTCACGACAATCACCATGTTGTCCCACTGCGGGCTGTTGCGCAGTACCTTGATGACCCGGTCGATGTGCCGGTCACCCGAGGCCACGTCGGCATAACCGGCGTGCATGTTCAGGTTGCCTTGGGGTTTGTAGAAGGTCACTGCAGGCAGCTTGCCCGCTTCGGCATCGGCGAGGAAGCGGTTGGTGCTGGACTCGTCACCCAGGCCGCCGTCGCGCAGGCGTTTTTTACGCTCGGTCGGGTTCTGCGGACCTTGCTGCTTGAAGTAGTTGAACGGCTGGTGATGGTACTGAAAGTTGGGGATTTTCGGGATGCCGGACGAGTCCTTGAACTCGTCGAGCGTCACCTGCCAGGCGCCGGCGTACCAGGCCCAGTCGACATTCCTTTTCGACAGCTTGTCACCGATGTGCTCGTGGCTCTGTGGCACCAGCACGTTGGCCAGGTCAGGTTTCGAGTAATCAGGGTTTTGCGGATCGCGCAGCCAGGTTGGCCAGTATGGCGGGGCCATGGTGTTGACCGCGTAACCATCCGGCGTGATCGCGCTGGGGCCGAATTGCGGCGGACCTTCCATGGCGCTGGCGGGAGACTTGTCCAGCGGTTTGAGACGCGGGTCCAGCGGGTTCATGCTCTGCAACGAGGCAATCTGGGATTTTGCAGGCGAATCGGCGGCGTTCGGATAGACCGGTGCAGTGGCCGAGATCAGGTATTGATGGTTGAGGAACGAGCCGCCGAATGCGCCCTGAAAGAAGTTGTCACACAGCACGAACTCTCTGGCGACGTCCCACAGGCGCAATGAATACTGGCTTTGTGCGTAGTTGCCCATGGTCAGCCCGCCCGCATCGGCCCATGCAACGAAACAGTCGTTCAGGCCGTCGTTGATCTGCATCTGGTTCTGGTAGAACACGTGCCAGAGGTCGCGGGTGACCAGGCTCATCGGCAGGTCTTCGGCATTCGGGCCTTTGAGCGGGAAGGGCGCGTTGGGCAGGTTTTCCTGAAACTGCACGCCGACGGGATAGGTCACGCCGTCAACCGTCTGAGGCCCGACCTGCAACACGCCGCCCCAGGCCGGCGGCAGCTTGTCCAGCATCGAGCCATCGCGATCGCGCTGCTGATACTCGGCAGGCCTGAGTGAAGACAGCGGTTTCTGCACGCCAGGGAAGTCACCGAACAGATTGTTGAAACTGCGGTTCTCGGCGTAGATCACGATCACCGTTTTCACGTTCTCACGCAGGGCCCGATCAAGTGCCGGTCCTGTGAGGTGATGCCGGTCCGGTTCGGCGGGTGGCCGTTCGTGAGAAGAAACATAGCCACTGAGGGTGACGCCCGCGCCCAGCGCTGCCATCCCGCCGAGAAAGCGACGACGACTGGGGTTTTCGTTTCTGTCTTCGTCTTCCGGTCTGTCGCTCATCGCCTGATACCTGTCTGAGTTCTTGATATGCGGTACGGGTTGCCAAGTGCCTTGTCTTTAAGGCGTGCAGTTTTAAGTAAGTCTGTCCGCAGCTTTTTAGCATTGCTGCACCTGTGTAGATCCACCTCAAATTAGGGGATCTCCGAACAAGTCCCAAATGTGATGAAATACGCCTGACCACCTGATCCGAGCCGCCCATGAGCCAGATGAGCTTTTCCGATTTCGAAATATGCCGGCAAGCGCAAGCAGGCACGCCGCGAACGTTTCCAACAAGGAAAACCGGGCGAAAATGCCCTCAACGCAGGCTGCATCAGGCCATTTTCAGCGAATAGCGCTGTTTGCCGAGTGCATTTTCGACTTGCCGCTGACGCGCGGCAAGTTGATCGGAGCATCCTAGAGGTCTATACGGTATCAATGACGGGCAACTCGGCCATTACAGTGATCAATATGCAATACATTTCGTGGTTCCCACGATGGGAGTGCATGGAATGTCATCATCCCGTCGTTGACGAGTATTTCCTGCATTTCCTGCGCTCGGACTAGCGGAGCCACTGCCTGAGCTTCCCTGATTGCCTTTTCCTTCCCGCGGTGCTGGGCGTTCGATGCTGGTTTGACCTCCACCTAGCATCGCACTATCCCCGGCAGCATTAACCAAAGGTATTTGGAGAGACAAGGCGGTGAGGCTCGCCAATGCTAATAGTTTAGCTTTAGAAACGGTGCTACTAAATTTCATATTATTCACCTCGTTTGACTAGTGACGCTGAAAAGTTATGCAGAGCACTCATAGGTGTAGGTGGTCAGATAGCGGAATCGGTTCCAGTTCTGTTGATTCTGTCGATCGGCGGCACGCAAAAACTGAGTGCAATACCCCTACCTCAGGTGAGGTGCTCGCAGAAGTGGTTTCACAAAACGGCGGTTTTATCGTACCGGCTAGGCTGCACGCGGTGTAGTGGTCTAATGAAACCGGACACCCATTTAGGCGAGAATGCTCGTCAGACTGAGGGGAGAAAAATGGGGGGGTGGTTGGTACATGAGTGACTCTGACTGGGTTCGGGTCTACGGCGACAAAAACCTCTACACAGCGGGAAACATACGCGGTGGAACAGTGACCTCGGAAGGACGCGCAACCGTCGGTGAATACCTTCAGCTCAATGGCGTTGCCACCGCCGGCACAGCCTGTGCCGCAAACGGCATGATTGGTCGCACCAGCACGGGCCGGTCTCTCTCCTGTGAGAACCAGATCTGGAAGGTAAACGGTTCCAGTGCCCCCAACTGTACGGCAATGACTATCCCAGGTTATGACGCAAACGACGTGACTACCTACGCCTGTCCAGTCGGTTACACGAAAATTGGGTGGGACACCACCGGTTCAGCCATGAGATTCAGTAGTACCCCGGGCCTCGTCGTCGGCCAGAACGATTACGCCACCATATTCTGTTGCCAGCTCTGATCCAGTTCATAGCAGTCATCGAGGACGTAGAGTGAACATTTACTGGCTTGCAATGGTGGTCATAACGGCAGTGCTTGGGATGGTTTATGAGAAGACCCATCAGGCAGAACAGAACTCTCAGACCGTGGAAATATCGCTGATTGCTCGTAACGTCCTGGTCTACAGAAATGCCTTGGCCGAGTATGCATACACTCACAAAGCTGCGTCAGGAACGGTGGCCGATAACCAGTTGGATCTGCCCACCTGGTACGCGCGTTACCCTGGAGTGGATGGAGTGATCGATGCAGGACGAAGTTACGCGTTCTACGGCTCCCCGCAGCCTAGTCTTGTTTCGGAGATGATCAATTTGACTGGGGGGTCGCTGGCCATCTGCACCGCATCATCCGGTCGCTTACTTACACTAAGCTCAGGCTACGTTGGTGTCACGCTGCCTGCGGCAGTTCCAACTGGAGCAGCTGTCGCCTACCAATGATGAAAGGGTGACATATCGCCTTGGCTGTCACCTTCCTCCAAGCTGCAGGCGCGGTAGCACCTTCCCCACATCAGTCCCGCACGTACCTCAATTGCGCGATGCTTTGGGCATTGTTGACCAGGCCCTGCACTGTCAGGCAGGCCACCGCCCTCGTATAAACCATCCGCGGTCCACACAGCACGCAGCTGGACTCGACTTCGATGTCGCGCCAGCCGCCCTCCTCGAGGAGGTGTGCCCAGCACTGGTTAGCGGTGAAGAGGTTTTTGAGCGGTCGAGGTTTGTAGGCTGGACTCATCTGAAGCAACAGCGGTGGGTAAGCAGGCTTCATGATGATCAATAATGGGCCTCATGACAAAGCTCAAACCCATGTTCCTGCTGCTACGCGATCGTAAGAACGGGCGATTTGCAGCTGCAGGCTGCCCTATTCCTGAAGCGAAACGCGTGCCTGATCCAGCTGGCTAAGCAGGGCGTTGACCCGTTGCAGGTCATGCTCCTTGCCCTGCAGCTTCTTGTCGGCCATTGCCGCACTGATGCTGCCTGCGATGATCAGCAGGGTAATGGCCGCAATGGTGAGCCCCAGTTGCTGGCTGTTTTCGGTGCCGGGGATGTGCAGCTCGGCGTTCTCGGGTATGACCAGGCGCAGCGCTCTCATGCCCATCAGGTGCATGGTCAGCAGGCCTGCGCCCAGCAGAAGGCTGACGCAATAGCGAAACATCTGATGAAAGATGCCGCTGTACTGACGCAGGTGGCGTGACAGGGTCAGCAGCGCGATGCTGGAGAGCACCGCGACCACGATCGACAACGCGAACATTCGCGGCTCGTAGTATTGCGTGGCTGCGGAGCGCATGGCCGACATGCCCAGATAGTGCATGGTGCTGATGCCTATGCCCATGACCACCGAGCTGATCAGGCAGCGCTTCAGGGTCAACGCCGGAATAGTGAGGGCTTTCATCGCACCCAGTGCCGTGATCAGCACGATCAGCAGCGACACCAAGGTAATAGTCAGGTCGTAGGAGATTTTCAGTGGTGCCTGAAACGCCAGCATGCTGATGAAGTGCATGGCCCACATGCCACCTGCCAGGCAGAGTGCGTCCAGCGCTTTCCATACGCGTCGGCTTCTGGTGGCATCCACATGGATGACTCGGTCGGCGATGTCCAGCGTGGCAAAGCACGCCGCACACGCCACGCCATAGGCCAGCGCCACCAGAAACAGATTATGACTGCAGTCGACCAGCAATTGACCATCCGCTGGCAGGCCAGCGAACATGTTCAAATCCAGCCACTCCATAGCGTGCCCTACTTTGACTACCAGGGCGCCAAGGCTTAAGGCCTGGCGATTTGAGCTGAGTATAGAAGCTGTTTACAACTTGCCACTCAAATGAGGGGGCATTTTGACATCAGCTCAATAACGAATAGTTATAAAATGCCATCATGCACGTATCATATTCACGAATATTTACAGGCAGATAGCCCTCTTGCTAGATTTGAGTGACTGAATCTGGATATGGAAGGACGAATGACGCCATGAATAAGCTCCCGCTGGAAAACGCGACTCAAGCGGCCAATGCCTGGCGCGTGCTGTTCCTGTTGTTTTTGGCCAACCTGTTCAACTTTTTCGATCGTACCATTCCGGCAATCATCGTTGAGCCCATTCGTCTGGAATGGCACTTGAGCGACTTCCAGCTGGGCATGCTCGGCACTGCGTTCACGCTGGTCTACGCCATTGCCGGCCTGCCGCTGGGGCGCATGGCGGATAACGGTTCGCGTAAAAAGCTGATGGGCTGCGGGCTGGCGGTCTGGAGCGGCTTGACGGCGGTCAACGGCATGGTCGGCAGTTTCTGGACGTTCCTGCTGGTGCGCATGGGCGTCGGGATAGGCGAGGCCAGTTATGCGCCTGCGGCCAACTCGCTGATTGGCGATTTGTTCCCTGCCCACCGGCGCGCACGGGCCATGGGCCTGTTCATGCTGGGTCTGCCGTTGGGCTTGCTGCTGGCGTTCTTTACCATCGGTGCGATGGTAAAGGCGTTCGACAGCTGGCGTGCGCCATTCTTCATTGCGGCGGTGCCCGGTCTGTTGCTGGCCGTGTTGTTTTTTTTCATCAGGGAGCCCAAGCGCGGCGCTGCCGAAAGCGTGCGCATGTCGGAAGCTAAGATCGACAAGCCGATCCACCGGGTGATGTCGATCCCGACCTTTCGGTGGCTGGTGCTGGCCGGTCTGACCTTCAACTTTGCGACCTACGCCTGCAATTCATTCATGGTGCCGATGCTGCAGCGTTACTTCCTTTTGCCGTTGCAGGAAGCTGCGGTTGCGACGGGGGTCATCGTGGGCGTGACCGGATTGATCGGCCTGACGCTGGGCGGCTGGATTGCCGACAAGCTGCACCAGCGTTCCGCCAATTGGCGGCTACTGTTTGCGACCTTCAGCATGCTGGTCGCCGCGCTGGCGACAGGCTATGCGCTGCATGCAGGACGAATCGAGATCGGCGTATTTGTAGGCGTTTTCAGCCTTGGCTGGCTGTTTGCCTACAACTTTTACACCTGCGCCTATACCGCGATACAGGACGTGGTCGAGCCTCGCCTGCGGGCAACCGCCATGGCATTGTTCTTTGCCGGGCTCTATCTGCTGGGCGGCGGGCTTGGGCCGGTGGTGGTCGGCCTGCTCTCTGATCACTTCGCCTACTCGGCGATGGCGGTGGCGGGTGTCGATGTCATGAACGAAAGCTTCAAAGCCATCGGCCTGCACGACGCCATGTACCTGATCCCGGTCGCGCTGTTTCTGACCTTGCTGTTTTTGTATCAGGCATCGCGCTGCTTCAGCCGGGATGCAGAGCGGATGACGGCGCGCATGGTGGCTGAAGAGCCAGTGGCAGGGTTGGCGGAACGGGTTGTGGTGACCAAGCAGTAATTGCACTTATGCTAGATCGGACGCAGAGCGTCGAGAACGGCATGCCGACGCAGAGCGTCGCACGATAGTCAAACCTGCTGCCTTTATCGCGGTGGCACTGACGACGCAGAGTGCATCGACGAAGCATTTTTAGACCTCACCGGCATGCCAGGCAATCTGACCGAGTTGGGAATATCGATTCGAGCCAAAGTCCATCGCTGCACAGGTATTCCCGTGGGTGTGGGGATTGCACCGAGCAAGACACTGGCCAAGCTGGCCAACTACACGGCAAAGCGTATCCAGGCGCACACAGGTGAGGTCGTGGACATCTGCGACCCTGTAAAACGCGATTGGGTGCTGCGCAATACCTCTGTCGGAGAAGTCTGGGGTATTGGTCGAAATATGAAAGCACATCTGGAGGGCATGCGGATCCTGTCGGCCAAGGACCTCGCCAAGGCGGATCCCTGGATGCTGCGCAAAACGTTTAGCGTTGTGATCGAGAAAACTGCACGGGAGCTTGCTGGCACCGCTTGCCTGGAGCTGGACGAAGTCGAACCGCCACGGCAGGAGATTTGTTGCAGCAGAATGTTTGGCAAGCGACTGACCGAACTGGGACCGATCAAAGAGGCGGTGGCCACCTACATGATGCGTGCCTCTGAGAAGCTGCGAGCTCAGGGTTCCGTGTGTAAAAAGATTAGGGTGAGCATCCGCACCGGCCAGTTCAATCCTGACGAGGCCAAGTATGCAAACGGCGCACTGGTCCAGCTGCCCTACCCCACCAACGATGTGAGGCTTATGGCGCAATACGCGACGGAGGCGGTCTCGCGGATTTTTCGGCCAAGCTTCAGGTACAGCAAAGCAGAGGTGCTGCTGATGGATATCTGCCAGCCAGGCGAATTTACCGATGACCTGTTCGAGGCTATAAACATCCGCACCGCGATCGATCTTGCCCGTGCCGATGCCCGGACCTTGAGAGATCGGTTCAGCGTTGTCATCGAGAAAACTGCACGCGAGCTCGCCGGCATTCCGTGCCTGGAGCTGGGAGAGGCTGCACCGCCCAAGCAGGATATCAACTGTAGCAGAATGTTCGGCAGGCGACTGACCGAGCTGGGTCCGATCAAAGAGGCAGATTAATGGATCGATGCACCGAAGCTGTATTTTGCGCAGATGGCAAACGCATTCCTGAATCAGGATCCGTCTGTCTGCATCCTATGCGGGGCAAAATGGTCGACGCAGCGGCGGTCAATGGGTTGACGGTGCGCGGGCTTTTAATCCATGCCCAAATGACCGTGCAGACGTATAGCACTGACAGGGGAAAAGTGCGCCTCCAAGTAAATTTATCAGTTAAATAACCTGCGAAAATGCGGTTCTGTAAAGATTTTCACTAAATAAGTAACCCCTAGCCTCTTCCTACGCATTTTTATGAAGACATGACGTCTCCTTTATAGCTTCAGCTTCATGCATAGGCGCTTTGAAACTCCTGTGTATGAACGCAGCGCTCGATGGCGTGGGCCAGGCCTATGTGCCGAACTTTTTCGCCAAGCCGCACCTGGCCAGCGGACGCCTCAAGGAAGCGCTCGTCGACCGGAGCCCTTACTTCAAAGGCTTCCACCTACCCTAATCGCCGCCAAGCATCACCCACTTTCACGGCGTTTTTGGAAGCGATCAGGTGTTGGGGTTGATGGCTACTGGGCGCTTGCCTTGATCGCTTCAGCGACCTTTTCGAGTGAGCCTTGGGCAGGTTCGGCAAGCAGCTTCAGATCGGTTGCCTTGCCGCGCGCCACCACGTGCATGCTTTTGGGCGCACCCTTCGCATCACCCTGAATGCGATACGTCGTGTCGCCGCGCACAAAGCTCAGTGCGTTACTCGCAGCGTCGTATTCGAACCGCTCGGCATCCGCCTGCGGATAAAGCAGTCCGACCTGATCCTTGGTGTTAACTGCCGCGTAAAAGACCGGACTGCCTGCCCCTGAGCGGAACAGAATGACCCGCTTGCCGGCCGGTGCCAGCTTGAACGACAGCAGAGTTTCGCGCTGATCATTTTTTTTCCACAGCATGCTGGTCGTGCGTACCATCTTGCCATTCTTGTTCATGCCGACCGTTTGCGTAGGCACACCCGATGCACCGGTTTGTTCGGTGATCGTCTCGGTTTCCATGACCGGTTCGCCACCGCGGATGCTGTACGTGGCAGTCTGATGCCAGCAGCAACCGTCTTTGGTCATGGTGCTGATCTGGTGCTTCTTCTCATCCACTGCGAACATGCCGCAGTTGTTCTGCGCAAGCTTGGTAAACGAATCGCTGTGCTTGAAACCGTTCGCCGTACCGAGAAACACTTGAAACGACGGCCCGCGATAACAGCTATTCTGGCCGTCCATCAAGGCCAGATCCTTTATGCCGTCAAAGTTGAAATCATTGTAGATCAGTACACTCTGCTCGCCATACGGCAGCTCTTGCACGTTGGCCTTGATCTTGCCGCTTTTCGCATCAGGGTCCAGCACAAGCTCATTGGATTGCACGCGGATCAGCAACTTGTCGCTCGCTTTGCCATACACGGTGATGACACCGGGACGAAACGTCTCGTCCGCAGCCGCAACTTCCACCGTGGCGCGATAATGGTCGGAGAAGTCCTGCAGCGCGTAAGTCTTGCGGGCAGCTTTATCAAAGGCTGCACCGTCCATCTCGCCGTAGGTCTTCTGCGCATCGGCAGCGCTGGCCAGTGTTGACAGTATCAACCCGAACAGCATCGCCGCTGCCTGTAAGGCACGCGACGAACCCGCGTGTTGAATGTTTGATATCAGCATGATGTGCATCCTATTTTATGAGCGGCGAGTCTACTGCAGATTTTTTTGATGGTTAGCGTCATATAGTAGGCTGGTGTCAAGGTGCCCGCTTTACCAGTGTCCGCAACCCTTGCTCGCGAAGACTGCGTTACAAATGCTAAATCTTAAACGGACTGGCTACGCTGGCAATCCGCCTCCCACGATAGGGCATGACGCCTCCTTCATAGCCTCAGCTTGATGCGTAGGAATTTTTAAATTCATACGCATCAACTTATCAGTCCTCGTTTAGCCGCAGCGGAATGAATTGACACTCGGATGCTGACTTTGTACATTCATATCCCTGAATGCCAACCGCGCCATGCTCCTTATTCCAATTGTGCTGACCTTCAATGGAAACGATAAGCGTTTTTAATCTATTCTCATCTCCTGCTTTGCGATACTCAAGATCTATGATGCCGTTATCTCCGCCCAATGAATAACTGCAGTTAGTCAATGTTCCACCCTGCCGACTTTTTTCGACGGAAAGATATAAAGCGGTGGAAAACTCTTTGATGGAGTGCTTCTTATGTGGTTGAGAAACCCAATTTCCCTCCCACCCGGCAAATGTTTCCGGTGCGATATATACACCATTAACCTACTTCACGCTTTGCGGGACAGGACAACTCATCGCATGCGCGTTAGCCGCCACAATGCAGGGTGATACGGTCAATACAGCCGCTAGCAGACTGGTCTTGTGAAGACTGTTCATACCATTTATCTTTTTGCTTGGTTTTTACAAATAGTAAAATAGAATGAATGACTAGGCTCTATACGTAAACTAAAAAATACGATTGTTTTAAAAAAAGACCGCCATCGAAGCCAGGAGGCCGACGCAAAAGATCCGGGCGAAAGCCAAGCTAAATCAAATCAGCTGAATACGCGCTGGCATCATTGCGATCCAGCGCGCCAGCAATAGCGCTCTCTGGCAGTTTATTAACGCTTCACACACACAAACAACGCATTCCCGGTCACGCCCTCCCAAGGCGTGATCCGCTCATAGTCATGCTCAAAAACCTGCACCTCAAAGTACGGCTGTAACAGCCCCTGCAATTCAGTGAAACTCAGCGCCACCATGGCATGCTCATCCTGCCAGGCCTCAGTCACCCCCGCTGTGGCCTTCTCGATACTCAGGCGCAGCGCCTGCTGCTCGCCCTCTCCGCGGTAATACCAGCCTGAGCCGAAGGTGAAGTGGCTGCCTTCAAACTCCACGCTATGGCGTACGAGCAAGCGGTTGTCGATATGCAGTTTGTCTACCGCGTTGAAGCAGAACACACCGTTTTCTGCGAGGGCGCCGTGCACGCTGGCAATGCAGGCGCGCAGTTGTGCCAGGTCGGGGTTGTAATGGGTCGAGTACAGGAAGCAGGTGATCAGGTCTTGCGGTTCGTCCACATGGAAACCGGCCATGTCCTGGCGGCTGAACTGTGCTTCGGGACAGCGCAGTTGGGCGAGGTCCAGCATCGGTTGGCTGATGTCCAGGCCGGCGCTGCAGTAGCCGAAGTCGAGGAAGTGGCGCACATGGGGCCCGGTGCCGCAGGCAAGGTCGAGGTGGCGGCGCCCGCGGTTACCGAAAAGTTGGTGCAGGCGGCGCACGCTGTGGCTCTGTGCCCGGTAGTCAATGTCGGCGCACATCAGGTCGTAGTAGATGGAAAGGTCGGTATACAGCGCGTTGGAGGACATAGGCGGCCAGAGGGTTCGGCGGAAATTTCGCGGCGCCATGGTAACCCAGGCCTGGGCGTAAACCGCTACACTGGCTCCTCAACCATCCATGGACGAGAATCTGGTTCGGCTGTCGCCGCTGATTTACTGCATATCAATATGCTGGGACAGTACTCCTTCGCGGTACCGGATGAGATCGCCCGAGGTGAGCTGCGGTCACTGCGTAATCCAGGCGACGATCTATGAACAGAGCTAGATTAGGTTCTGTACGAAAAGTCGGTGGGGGTAGAATTGCCGCATTGATTGGCTGGATTCCCACATGGCAAAGCGTTGCGAACTCTCCGACGCATCGTGGGAATTGATCAAGTATCTGGTTTCTCCCGAGCAGAAAATGGGTCGCCCACGTAGTTATGATCGTCTGGTACTCCACGGAGTCCTTTGGATTTTGTGCTCGGGCGCTGCCTGGCGTGATCTGCCAGAACGTTTTGGGCCATGGTCTACGGTGTATTAACGTTTTTGTGACTGGCGCGATGACGGTACGTTCGACCGGATACTGGAACGCTTGCACATTCGACTCAACCAGGAAGAACTGATCGATCTGGGCACCTGGATGATCTACTCCACGGCGGTACGTGCAACCCGAGCCTCTTCAGGCGCCGGGAAAAAGAGGGCCTGAAGAATCGCTAGACCATGCTCTGGGGCGCAGTCGAGTCGGCCTGACAACCAAGATTCATATGGTTTGTGCCCAGGTACAAGCTAAGCCCTGCCGTCAAACGTGGGGCCAAGTACTTAGAAGGATGCCAATTTTTGTGTCCGCAAGAAATATGGAGCTTCATTATTCAGGTCGAAGTCTCACCAACACTGTTGACCACGTTGGAGCAGGTGAACGAACTCAGCAAAAAACGTGTTCTGGAAGATGACAAGAACGAGGCAGATTGTTTGGGCAGAGAGTACAGCCGCGAGCGTATGGATTTGCTGATGCTTCTGCATGCTGCAGTAGAGGCGACCGAGACAGCAAACACAGTTGCTAAACGCTAGGAAAAGAGGGAGGTAAATAAGATGCCCAACAAAGCACCTAAACAGTCGCTCGCTCTCGGCAGACGCCGCAGGGCACTAGATCACGATTCACAAGCGCGCCGGGTTTCCGCGCTGCTTGCCCTTTACGGCAAAAACAGCCCACCCCCGATTCTGCAAGTGATCGCTGCTGACGGAATAAACGCCATCACCAGCGCTGCTTCTCAGGATGCAGCCTGCAAGGCATACAGTAGAACGATGATCGGAGTGAGAGTGCAGATCGCCGCCGACTGCCTCGATCCTCGTGAGGAAGCGCTGTTGGAGGCATCGCTTAGCTGTAACGACCTGCAATCGAAATGGCACCGACCTGCAATCATCGCGTTTTTCGACCGGGATTGATTGCGTCTATCCGGCACTGCGAACCAGCATTGACTGCAAACGAACCTGCATCCAGCCACTTCGACCTGCAATCGAGCGCAACCGACCAGGATTAAATGCGACTGAAAAACCGATGATTTAGCGTCCATCAAACAGTGGTCTTCAGGAGCTGGGCTAAGTGCACATTCTGTTTCGTTACTCCCAAACCCTGTGTTCCAGAGCACCATAGTGGCGGTCACAAGATTCAGTCCTCTACCCCAATAGCGCTTTTGTCTCTTTAGGCTCTAGATTTTGTGAAAGTACTATATCAAAAATGAAAATCAACCCTATTGAGACATAAAAAACGCCTCAGACACGCGTCCCGCAAGGGTGTACTCGAATGAGACAGAAACAGCGTGCGCTCACTCGCAGTCAATTCCGGTTCATGACGGTCGATTGCAGGTCGGATCAGATGAATGCAGGTTCATTCGCAAATAATCTCGGTCTGCTGGCTCGGATAGACGCAATTAATCCCGGTCGAAAAATGCGATGATTGCAGGTCGAGACCATTTCGATTGCAGGCCGCTACACGTAAGCATACCCGCCGCGAGCGCTTTCTCATCGAGATGGATCAGGTTGTGCCCTGGAAAGGCTTGATTGCCCTTATCGAACCACATTATCCAAAGGGCGAAGGTGGCCGTCCGGCTTATCCGCTGATGGCGATGCTGCGTATTCACCTGATGCAGAACTGGTTTGGTTACAGCGATCCGGCGATGGAGGAAGCACTTTACGAGACAACGATCCTGCGCCAGTTCGCAGGGTTGAGTCTGGATCGAATCGCCGATGAAACCACGATTCTCAACTTCCGGCGTCTGTTGGAAAAGCATGAGTTGGCAGGCGGGATTTTGCAGGTCATCAATGGCTATCTGGGTGATCGAGGTTTGATGCTGCGCCAAGGTACGGTGGTCGATGCGACGATCATTCATGCGCCGAGCTCGACCAAGAACAAGGACGGCAAACGCGATCCCGAAATGCATCAGACGAAGAAAGGAAACCAGTATTTCTTCGGCATGAAAGCGCATATCGGCGTCGATGCCGAGTCGGGTTTAGTCCATAGCCTGGTGGGTACTGCGGCGAATGTGGCGGACGTGACTCAGGTTGATCAATTGCTACATGGTGAGGAAACCTATGTCAGCGGTGATGCGGGCTACACCGGCGTGGACAAGCGTGCGGAGCATCAGGATCGTCAGATGATCTGGTCAATTGCGGCCCGCCCAAGCCGTTATAAAAAGCATGGCGAGAAAAGTTTGATCGCACGGGTCTATCGCAAAATCGAGTTCACGAAAGCCCAGTTACGGGCGAAGGTTGAACATCCGTTTCGCGTGATCAAGCGCCAGTTTGGTTATACGAAAGTCCGGTTTCGCGGGCTGGCTAAAAACACCGCGCAACAGGCTACTCTGTTTGCCTTGTCGAACCTTTGGATGGTGCGAAAACGGCTGCTGGCGATGGGAGAGGTGCGCCTGTAATGCGGAAAAACGCCTTGGAAAGGTGCTGTTTGAAGGAAAATCGATGAGTTAAGAGCGGAAAACGTCTAATTATCTGATCGGGCGAGCTTTTTTTGAACCTCAGGCCATGAGAGCGTCAAAAATCGATGCCTACTTCAGACCTTCCTTAGATACGTTCCTGATTCAACACTACGTTTACGCTTCCCAGGGGTTAATGACGTTCAACCCGGCAGCCTCAAAAGGGCCAGTGTCACGGGTGGCGACGGTGAAGCCGTTGGCGAGGGCGATGGCTGCAATGAAGGCATCTGCCGTTTCGACCGCCAACCCGGCTGCGCGGGACTTGGCCAGCAGCTCGGCATAAGCCTTCGTACAAGTCATATCGAACGACAGCACCCTATTGGCGAACATCGGCAGCAGGTGCTTTTCCAGGTTTTCACGCAAGCTATCCTGGCGTTTTCCGACAGGCATCAGCGCGATACCAGCACGCAACTCGGCTACCGTGATGGTGGACAGATAAAGCGTTTCCAGCGCTTGTGCGTCGATCCAGTCAAGGACGTGGGCATTGGGCTCTCGGCGCTGCGGTTCTGAAATTACGTTCGTATCGAGCAGGATCATTCAAAGCTCACCGCACGGGCCGGAGACGTGATGCGCGTGTTCTCAAACAAGGTGTGTTCTTTATCGGTCAGACCACCAACCTCGCGGGCAATAGACGCCAAGAACGAGCCAAGTTTCACACGTCCCTCGGGTCTCGCCGCCCGCTCCAAGATGTCGCGTATTTCGGCCTCGGTGCTGCGCCCGTGCAGGGCAGCTTGGATGCGGATGGCCCGATGCACTTCATCGGGTAGATTTCTTACGTTCACGTTTGCCACTTGGTAGTTACCAGTTTTTGCCATTAGTGGTATCACTATATGCTTTTGATACCATAAATCAAGAATGCCAGGCTGGTCTATTTAGGTATACCCATAGAGCCATAGCTGATAAGCCATGGCTCTATGGGTATAACAGCAAGCCTATAGAGCCATCTTGGAAAGAACCACCCTTTTGAACCATACCGAGCGCGAGTGGCGGGGTTTAGGTTGTTTTTCTGTTCCGTTACTCCCCAAACCCCGTGGTGGAAGATTCCGGCCATTACGACGACTGAAATCAGCTTAACGTACTGTAAAATCCGTTTTCTGAGGCGACCCCTAAAGGGACGGTTTTTTTATAACCATCGTATTCTGTGGTTTAGGCGGGGTGGGGGTCTAGCGTTGGTTGGGTTCGGCAAATACCAGAGATAGATGATCGATACTTGATAGCTCGGCTCGGTATACCTCAAATTGGCTGCCGTCTCTATTCTCCACGGTGCTTCTGAGCGGGTAGGCGCCGACAAAGAACGCATGTACCTGTTCTCCGGCCTTGATCGCTTTCTCCAACTCATCAATTTCTGTCAGAAAAGCCTTTCGGCGTCGGGACTCGTCGATACGCTTCTGTGGGACATGCGCCCATATACGGTATCGCTTCTTGTTCACCCACACCAATTCGGTAAAGCGTAGGCCCACGCCTTTGCCTGCGTATAGTCGTAGATCATCGATCAGGCCGTGATAGATCAGTCCGGTTTCGTCTTGGAAATACTGGATCTTCTTGAAAAAGCGGGTAAAGGTTTTGGTCTTGTCTGCAATGGTCAAGAGCTGGTTCTTGCTGGCGTTATCTTCGGACAGGTAGCAATCCACCACCAAATCCAAATAGCGCGTGCGGGTACTCGTCTTTCGCCTGCTGCCACCGCTTGTCGAGGTGGCCACGCTGCTGCCTGTCTCGTCATCAGTCCCGCTGGTCGTGGTTTCGCCTCCCCCTGCAGCGCCTTTACGGGGACAAGGAGATAAATCTAGCTCAGTTGGGAAGTCGCTGGGTTTGAAGTCGTCCTCTTGCCCCGCTGGCGAGCGGCTCGGGCCACTGGATGCGCCAGGCTGTAGAAAATCACAATCCGATGCATGTGTATCTTTAGTGCGAAAGTGCAGCGCCCGTTTTGATTTGCGCGCCATGTATATGCCGACGGGTGTGAGTAGTGCGCGGCAGCGCTGATCCTCGCAGAGAAAGGTCAACTCTTGTGCATAGTGCTCGCCGTCTTCGTTGGTATAAAGATCGCGTGCTTGGTAGGGCGACAACAATTTTTTGAGTTCTTCGCAGTGGGCGCGGCCAAACTTCATCGCCATGGTGCGGGTCTCCATTCGCCATAGGCGGTAAAAATACATTCTCAGAGCCTGTTCAGTAGGGCTTGAGCAGCTTCTTGATCGAGGGGGCTTTCATGATTCTGGCAGTCTGTTAACCGTAGGAATATTTTATCACGTCTTAGTTAGGGGTCGGTTCCGGCTGGGGGGCGAGATAACACCCTAAGCGTTTTCGCCGTTGGGCCGGAGATATTCGCCAGTCAGCAATATGGGATACGTGAATGCGGTTTTCAGCCTTATGGGCAAGCGAATCGAGCAGCTTGCAGGGTGATAATCAGGTCGTCCTACGGAAATTTAGGCGGTTTGTGATTAAAACCCCATATAGGCCCATTGGGCCTATATGCACCTATTTTTTACCATCCCGCTTCTTAAGGATCTTTTTTATCTGCCAATTAATCCAGGCAGTGCGACTTAGCCCGTCGTCAGCGGCGGCGGCATCGATCTCATCCAACATCGCTTCCGGCAAGGTGTGACTGACCTGTACGCGCTTGCCACGGCGCAGTCGTTTGGGACGCCCTTCTAGGTCAGGCGCGCCTTGGATGTAGAGGTCAGCAGCTACGGAGTCAGTTTTCGAGGCTGGCTTATGAATAGCGTTATCAACCGCTTTAGGGGGTCGTGCAAGTGCCATTACGCTGCATCCTCATTCGGTTTTGATCCGCAATGCATATGTATTAGATATTTAATTAAAGCATCGATTTCGGCGATTGCTTTACCATCTTTGGGGCTGTACTCCCATACCCCCATGCCTTGGCCTGTGGCATTGCTAACAGCCTTACGTGTACGGAGCGGGGTATCCACGTAAGTAAGTTGTGGGTACTCCGAAACCCATTTAGCCGCTTCAATATTGTCGAGTGCCAGAACGCCAGGGTCTGCCTGGCAGAGGACCGCATAGGCGGGGAAGTCGTCGCGAGTGCTACGCGCGTCTTCCAGCAGAGGCAACATCTCGTCAAAGGCCCACATGTCAAACGAGCGAGGACGGAACGGTATGATCACTGCATCGCATAAAACCAATGCCGCACGCATAGCAGAAGAATCGAAGCCACCCACGTCGATCACGATATCGTCATAGTCGCCCTTGCGCAGCATCAGCTGGCTGCGCAGCGTTGGACCATCAATATAAGCGTCGCATGCCAAGGCAGGCTCGATCCCTTTGGTATACCGGTGTGTGATGGCTTTCTGCGCAGTCTTCTGACGGTCGCCATCAATTACCCACACCTTGCGCCCTTTGAGCGTCAAACCGATTCCCAAGCTGACTGCAGTAGTGGTCTTACCTACGCCACCTTTCGTATTTGCCACAGCATAAATTGTCATGTCCACCTGCCTTGATGTTTATATAATATGCTTTTGATATGTATTTTATTGCTCATGACTAGCGGTAAAAAGCGTATTCATGAGCTCAATACATAGTATATGCATATGCATTACAGCGTAAACCCTAATATAGCTCTGGTCATAGATCGTGGTCTGGATTACCCAGTTGCCGCAGCTCACCTCGGGAGATCTCATCCGGTATGGTGAAGGAGTACCTCGGTTGTAGGGGATTTAGGAGCAACGGAACCAAAAATCAACGTAAGGTGTGATTAGCGTTCGCTGATTCCATGAACATTGGCGGTTACCATCTTGTTCCAGGCTGTCGGGTTATCATCCCCACCCGGACGAAGCAGACTTCGCTTCCGATGAGTAAAACAGAGCGGTGGCAGCAAGCATGATAGAAAGTGGCAGACAAGCGTTGAGCCATGTGCTTAAGGTCCTGGAAATTCTCGCTCTGGGCGACTACGGTTTTTGTCAGGAGACTGGCGAGGCCATAGGCCTAAAACGCCTGCTACTGGTCCCCGAGTCGTTGTACTCGGTCGAATCGATGCGTGTGCTGGAGGCCAAGGGGATGCACCAACGCCAAGTGGCCTAGTAAAGTCTCCGCGGCGAAGTGATCCAGGAGAATTGCGATGACTGCAAAAAGTGCCGAGCGCGATGTGGCTATTTCAGAGCTTGCCAACCATTTGGAGCGTGATCTAATGCCTTGTCCAGCAGGGCGTACCGCACTGCTGACGTGGATAGAAAAAAAGCTGGCTAACATAGCGCTCAATCCTGTACCCACAGCCGCTGATGCTACGTGGTTGATCGAAAGCGCTTATATCCAATGGGCCGCTGCACAGCCAAAGCACTAAGGGACATTCTATGAACGCGATTGCTACCCCTGTCATGGGGTTCATAACCTGTACTGAGCCGCTTCAGGCCAAAGGCAATGGGTATGACTATCCCATCCTGGTTCGGATCGAATTCGAGCGACAGTCAGATGATTCAGTCCAATTGATTTCCCGGGGAGGGCACACAGGAACACTGATCAAAAATGCTAGAAGGGTGAACATCTCAAGCCACGACTGGGACAACCGCCCGTATGACCCCCTTGATAGCCTCGTCCTGACCCGGTGGGCTTTTTCAAAAGCGGGCTGGGTGCTTCGTGACGATGAGTAGGTCAGTGCCTATTGGCCTTAACCGACTAACGTTGCGCCAGCTCGTCGCGGACCTTCATGACGGTCGTAGTTGAACACGCAGCATGCCTCGCTACGGCGCGGATTCCGAGACCCGCAGCCAGCAGCTCACGCACTCGGTTACGCAGTTCTGCGTCTACGGGTCTGCCTTTGTAGACGCCTGAAGCTCTTGCCTTCTCAATCCCTTGTGCCTGGCGCAGTCTTCTTTGCTGATAGTCCTTCCTGGCAATCGCGGCCATCATATCGATCATCATGTAGTTGATGGCCGCCAGCATGCGGTCGGTGAACTCGTCCCCCGACTGGGCCGTCATGCCTTGATGACTGGTAGGCAGATCCACAGAGACGATCCGTATGCCTCGGTTATCGATTGCTGTTTTGAGGGATCGCCAAGCCTGGTCATCCATCCGCGACAGCCGATCGATGCTTTCCACCAGCAGCACGTCACCTCGGCGAGCATCTTTGAGTAGTCGGATTAATTCCGGGCGGTCGGCATGGCTGCCACTGGCATTTTCCATGTAGCACGATGCGATGGCCTTGCCGTAGCCGGAGACAAACGTTTCCAAATAATCGCGCGCTCGACTTGCGTCCTGGTCATCGGTCGATGCTCGAAGGTATGCACGAATGAACATCAGTAGATCCGTCTCATTTTGGGTGTAGTCAAATGATTGTATCAAATTGGGTGTGCGTTAAGTGCGCAAAGCTGAAATCGGGTCGTGCTGATTTTCGTGTCACTTGGGGTAGACCCTATGTTGACGATCATAAGTAGCACCATGTGGTGACAAAAATGCAGGTAAAATAAAAGAGACTAGATATACGTAATCACGTATAATTAGTCCATGAACAAAGTCCTCAAACAAATCATCTTTATGGGCTCAGCTCTAAACGACCTGAGAGCGTTCCCAATCTCTGCCCGCCGTGAGGCCGGCTTTCAGCTGGATAGGGTGCAGGTGGGCAATGAGCCTGACGATTGGAAGCCCATGACGACCGTTGGTCCAGGGGTACAGGAGATACGGATCAGGGACGCCCACGGCGCCTTCCGTGTGATCTACATTGCGAAATTCTCGACGGCGGTTTATGTCCTGCACTGCTTCCAAAAGAAGACGCAAAAAACGAGCAAGCATGACCTTGACCTCGCCGCCAAGCGGATGAAAGAACTGACTAAGGAGTTGAACTAATGACTGAATCAAATCAAGCCTTCAGCAGCGTCTGGGACGCCCTGGAGGACTCACCAGCCGAAGCAGAGAACATGCGTATTCGCAGCAGCCTAATGTCGGCTATCCGAGACTTTATCGAGGTGCGTCAGCTCTCGCAGGCTGACGCTGCGCAGCTGTTCAACGTAACGCAACCCCGCATTTCAGAACTCCAGCGCGGAAAGATCGACCTGTTCAGCGTGGATCGATTGATCAACATGCTAGCCCAGGGCGGCATGCACGTTGAGGTCAGTGTCAAAACTGCAGCTTGATACAGGTTACATGTGGTTGCGATTCCTGTAGTTTTGACTTCTTTCAGTCTGGTCTGCCCCTATGATTGTCGATCCTGACCTGCCTGGTCTTGCAACGAAGATCACTCAGAACTACAGCAACGCCCAGATTGCCCAGTTGATCAGAATGATCAGTCCTGTTTCACCCTGCGCCCTGATGGCTGCGGACGAATTTGAGCGGGTCATGGCCGTGCTTGCGGGCCAGAATCGACGTCGGGCGTTCTCCGATCGCTCGATAAGTGCTGCCAGGCTCGTCCTGGTCATGGGTGCCAGTGTGTCCGAAGCCGCCTTGGAGACTGGATTGACCCGGCAGGTGGTTCACAGGCTTATGGCACGCATTCGGGCGCGCCTGGAGGATTTGCCGGCTGATTGGGTCAAGGTTGAGGCCTGGCTTCCGCCAGCAGCTGCAGGTGATGTTCTGGCATTAGCTCAATCACTCAGATCTGCTCAATCGCAATAGGAGAGGCGTGCCCTGGCTGTTTAAGCCTCGGTGCAGCTCGATCGCTGGCAACCGCTGATGCGCGTTCCCCTCGCTGCGCTCAGGGCCGGGCTTTCGTGCTGCGCATCGAGCCAGGCCATGAAGCCGGCCCGTCTCGACCCTTCGGGCTTCAATCCTCGCCGGCAAGCCGGCTCTAACGCCTCCGGCCTCTCGGCCTGCGCGCTCCGCTTGCCGTCGCTGCCTGTACTTCCCGTATCACCTGCAGGCTTTGCTGCGCACCTTTCGCCGTGCGCTTGACGGTAGATCGAGCGCGGCACCTGACAAGGGTTCGGCTGCGCCCGCGACACTCCCCCGTTCAGACTCGCTTCGCTCCCTTAGCTGCGGCCTCGCATCGCGCCCTTGTCACGCACCTATGCGCCCGATCGACCTAAGCGCATCGGCGAAAGGCACTCAGCTAAGCCAGCACAGAGGTGAGACGAAATGAACAGACAAGCAAAGCAACAGCTGATGAAGCGCTTCACAAGCGGTCAGGTCGAGATCTGCAAAAAGCTGCTGAAACTGAGTCGCCAGGTACACAAGTTCAATGCCCGCGTCGAGTTCCTGGTGCTGACGTTCAAGCATGACCTGGCAGACGCCGTAGTCCGGTATGAACTTTGGGACAACGGTTTCGAAGGCCTGGGCGAACGCCAGTTCGACAACTGCTTTGAAATGGGTGACTCGGCCGAGGTGATCGCCGAGCTAATCACCACAGCGCGTCGTGAAGGCTTCGTGGAAAAAATTCAGACCTGGTGCGGCAACGAATCGTTTGCCCGCTGGTGCAGCTACGCCGACCGCCAGGGCGACCTTTTCGCCGCTTAACCCCGCTTGCGCCCGTCAGGCCGGGCGCTACACCAGGAGAAAAAATATGCGTATGTCCAGCAACTTCCGTAACCCATGCATGATCCGCAGTGACGTCCCACTGAGCAACGATCAGATCGCCCACTATGTGCCTTCCATCTTCGCCGAAGAAGCGCACGACAGCAGGTCGGCACGTTATCTGTATATCCCGACCGTGCAGGTACTTGATGCGCTGCGCGCCGAAGGATTTGAACCATTCATGGCCTGTCAGACACGCGTGCGTGACCAGGGCAAACGTGAGCACACCAAGCACATGCTGCGCCTGCGCCATGCGAGCCAGATCCTGGACCAGGAAGCCAACGAAGTCATCCTGCTCAACAGCCACGATGGCAGCAGCAGCTATCAGATGATTGGAGGCAAATTCCGTTTCGTGTGTGCAAACGGACTGGTACTGGGGGACGTTGCTGCTGACCAGAAAGTGCGCCATAGCGGCCGTGGTGATGTGGTGCATGACGTGATCGAAGGCGCCTTCGAAGTGTTGAAGCATTTCGAACAGATCGACCACATCACCGCTGACATGAAGCATCAACAATTAGACCAGGACGAGCAAGAGGCCTTTGCATTGGCTGCCTTGGCGTATCGCTACGATCCGGCAGAAGGACCTGCGCCTGTTACCCCGTCCCAGTTGCTCATGCCACGCCGTCGGGAGGACCGTAGCAGCGACCTTTGGACCACCTTCAATCGAGTCCAGGAAAACACCATCAAAGGCGGTTTGACCGGGCGTAACAAGCAAGGCCGACGCACGACCACGCGAGCGGTCAATGGGATTGATCAGGACGTGAAACTGAACCGGGCCTTGTGGGTGCTTGCGCAGGCTATGGGTGAGCACAGAAAAGCCGCTTAACTCAACCTAACTGGGCGTTGTCGGCGCCCAACTCTGATAAATCCACATCAACGTAAGGATGAAGATAATGAACGGCTATGTAGTCACCTGGACCATCTACACAGAATCGGTAGGCGCACATAAAGAAGCCGCCCTTGATGTAGCACAGCGTTTCTTCCAGGCACGTATCGCTGACGGCGAACCAGACAGCGCGTGTACCTTTGTTGTCACCGGTATGGATGGTCAATCGGAAAAAATCGATCTTGCTGATTATCTTTACACGGATTGAAGACGGTTGCCTTGGAACAAAAAAGCCCCTCGATGTGGGGCTTTTTTGTTGGCTGGTTTTGAGCGCTCAGGCAACCTGAGGCTTCGCCCGAGGTGCAGCGCGTTTGCGCTTAGTGGTCAGGTCGGTAATTTCCCGAACACTCACGTTCAGACCAACATCAGCGAGAGCCTGTTTAACCTCCGAGACGGAGTAACCCTTGGCCGAACACAGCTCAACGATTTGTTCTTTGAGCGACTGTAGCACTTCGGCCTGGCTCATTTTGTCCTTGCTCAGGTCTGGCAGATCGGCCAGTTTTTGACGGGCGGCTTCTAGGTCTTGTTGGGTGAATGTTTTCTGCTTGGCCATAGGCTGGGTATCCTGATGTACTGATGGGTTACTCTACATTAAGTTAGTGCTTTGAGCTGTGTTCTCGTTTTTTTGACCGTCTGGCGTATTCAGTTACCAGCAACGCAATACGTGCAGGGGATGTTCTCACACCAATTGTTCTGAGGGCTTCTTGTATGGCCAGCAGTGAGTATCCCTTTTCTTGAGACAACGTGTGAAATCTATCCGCAAGCGCGCTCAGAAATTGACCTTTCGACATTCTGTCCTGACTGAGGTCCGGCAAAGCCGCAAGAGCTTGCCTGGCGACCTCTACCTGATCTAGCGTGATTTTTTTCTTTTTATCCACGTATGCACCCGCATTCTGCTGATATCAATACACCGTGATGGGTCACGGGATTCCGGCTGATCAATGTCAAGCGTGAACATCACTCTACGCATCGTGCGCAGTTTGTCTACCGTCGAGCTGAATCCATGCTTTTCCAGGAAGTGCAAAATATCCGTGAGGGTAAAGTCTTCATCGTGCAGGGCCGCGTACAGTTTTTCGCTGACTGACGCTTCAGGCCCAAAGCGCTGGAACTTGTCCACCTTCAGCGAGGGGAGGCCGTCCAGAAACTCACGGGCCGCAGCCAGATCATGCTGGGTGTACAGCCTTGTCTTTGCCATGAAAATCAGCCCCTTACGTGTCCTGCGCTTTTCAAAGGTCTGGAGAGCCTGCTCGAATTTCGGGCCCCAACCACCCCCGCAGCGCTCTTGCCCGCTTTAGGGTAATATGGTATTTAAAAGGTGTAAAGATGGTCTAAGATATTGACCGGAAATGTTTTGTACGGACGGCCCGCACGCGGTCCATCCGACAAAACCCGGATCAGGGCTCCGCCCCGACACCCCGACAGCGTCATTCAGTTAGTTAAGGTTGAGTTAGAGCATGTCGAAAAGCACAGCGCGTCAAGCAACGGTGAGGATCGAAATTCGTTGCACTGAAGAGGATGCGGCCTTGATTCGCGAAAAAGCGCTGGCTGCCGAGATATCTGTTTCAGATCTGATGCGTCGTGCTGCGCTGAATCGCAAAATCAAGACACCGACTGACAAGAAGCTAATGGCCGCGTTGCTACAGCTGGGTGGCTTGCAAAAGCATTTGTTCAACCAGATGCAGGACAGCATGACAACTGATCTTAGCAAGCAATTTTCTGACGTGTTGGTCGCCATCCGAAATGCCGTCAATGCCATCGATCTGTCCCAGACTCGCATCAAGTAGCCAATCAGCCATGAACGTCATCATCCCCCCGAAACGCGGCGATAAGGGCTCCAGCTTTAACCGGCTGGTGAGCTATATCAGCGACCGTGGTGACAAGCCCAAAGATGATGATCTAGTCAGCGCTGCGCCTCGCCAGAATGCTTCGCGCACCAAGAAGGCGATGTTTGATCGGCTTGTCGATTATGCGGATCGAAATGATGGAGACGACCGTGCCGTCGTGATCACCGACGTGTTCCCCGATGGCCGTCAGCGCTTGATCAGTGGGGGCATTTCTTGCGAGACAAACTGCTTCTCCTGGGAGACATCGGCCGCGGAAATGAACATGGTTGCCGCCCAAAGTCGTCGCTGCCAGGACCCGGTCTATCACTTCATCTTGTCGTGGCGCGAAAACGAACTGCCTACTGATGCGCAGATATTCGAATGCGCCGAACACTGCATTCGTCAGCTGGGCATGGAAGGGCATCAGTACGTCACCGCTATTCACCAAGACACAGACAATACGCACTGTCATGTGGCGGTGAACCGAGTCAATCCCATTACCTACAAAGCCGCCGCCTTGTGGAATGATGCTGACACTTTGCAGAAAAGCTGCCGCGTTCTCGAACGCAAATACGGATTCATTCAGGATAATGGAAGCTGGCAGTGGGGCGTCAACGACCAATTGGTCCGCGCACCTTTCCGATATGGCAGCGCTCCGCAAGGTACTGTGCCATTGCAGGTCTATTCAAACACCGAGAGTCTCTATCATTACGCCGTGCGTGAGGTGCGCGAAAAGATATCTGAGCTTATCGAATCGCGAGAGATTGCCTGGCGTCAAATCCATCTGGCCCTACATGAACGTGGCTTGGGATTGAGGGAGCAAGGCGAAGGTTTGGTGATCTATGATTTCCTGCGCCCCGAGGGTCCTGTGGTCAAGGCTTCTTCGGTTCATCCGACGCTGACCAAGTTTCGACTGGAAGCCCACATAGGTGCGTTTGAAGGGCCCCCCACCTTCGAACATGAAGAGTGGAGCTATGGTATTTTTTCCTCTTACCAGCCTGAATTTGAACTCCGAGATAAAGACGTGCGTTTCGATCGCCGGCAGGCGAGAGCTGAGGCTCGGCTGGACTTAAAAATGCGCTACAAACGCTATCGTGAAGGATGGGAAAAACCTGATCTTCATGTCAAGGATCGATACCAGCAAGTGGCTGCTCGGTACCAGGCAATGAAGGCGGACGTCAAACGCTCTCAGCACGATCCTTTGCTTCGCAAGTTGCTGTATCGAGTTGCCGAGTTCGACCGGATGAAAGCCATGGCTGAGTTGCGCATCGAGCTTCGTGACGAGCGGCAAGCGCTTGCCGAAAAGGGCTTGCTTCGTCCGCTTGCATACCGTCCCTGGGTCGAGCAGCAAGCTCTTAGAGGAGACGTTGCGGCTGTCAGTCAACTGCGTGGTTTTGTATATCGAGAAAAGCGTAAGGGGCGCACTCCGGATGGTGGTCTTGATCGTCTGATCCAGTGCGGCCAGGCAGATGACTCTGCTGTCTATCACCTGCGCTCTTACACGTCACATTTGCATCGTGACGGCACTGTCGAATATTTGCGCGATGGCAGGGCGGGTGTGATCGACCGTGGCGATTTCGTCCACGTAAAACCGGGGTTCAATGACGACGATGAGCTGGACAACTATCGGCTGGCCGCCAACCTGGTATCTACGAAAAGCGGTGACGCTGTGAGGATCATTGGTGATGACCAGTTCGTTGACCAAGTGCTTGATGCGGGATGTGGCGTCAACCATCGCGGAAGTCAGTATGTGTTCCAGGTGACCGATCCAGAGCAGATGGCGCGCTATGACGTGATCGAGAAGGATCACCGTCAGTATTACGGCTACGACGAGCCGGAGGTGAGTACCCATTCCCCAGCTCGGCATGACCCGATGGATGACGTCCCCGATGATGATTACCAGCCTCCAAAGCCGTTCGTTGGTTGAGGCGAGCCGCCAGAAATGGCCAGGACCTACATTCAAAATGTACGACCGTGTCTTGAGAAGGTGGAATTTCAGCTGAATTGAGAGTCACCGCTTATGGGGGTACGCCAGCTACCTCCTGCCTATTTGGATCTCACTGACAAGGATTTGCCAATCCTTTCCTCGGATGCCGGCTACCTGATTGGCGAGAAAACCGTATCGTCGGAGCTAGTGGAATCCGTTCTGTCACGGCAGTTCGATACCAAGCATGCTAACTACAGCAGCCATTCGTCGGCAAAAATCGCAACTGGATCCAAAGTTTATTAGCCTGATTGTCTGACAATAGGACATAAACTTTATGCTTAGCTTTCCACGTCCTCACTCCCTCGTCGAAGGTGTCGTCTCTGCGATCCGCAGAGAGATTGTGAGCGGACGGCTCCCAGCAGAGTCGAAGATGCCGACAGAGCATGAGTTAGCTGATCAATTCAGTGTGAGCCGGTCCGTGGTACGTGAGGCCATTTCGCAGCTGAAAGCTGATGGCGTGCTAGTGATTTGTCAACGCCAACTAAAAAGTGACCCCCTTCCGTGCTAAATCGCCAACTTAGTTTTGACCCCCCTCGGGTTCATATTTTCGAGCCGGTTCGGCCCGAGAAGATTTGGTTCCTGCTTTGCGCTTGTCCTTGAGTCGATAGCTTTCACCTGTCATCTGCACGATATGGGCATGATGTAACAGCCTGTCCAGCATGGCCGCTGTCAGTGTTTGATCATCCGCAAAGGTTCCGGCCCACTGGGTAAACGGCAAGTTACTCGTGAGGATCAGGCTGCCTTGCTCGTAGCGCTTGGCGACAACATTGAAGAACAGGTTGGCTTCATCACGACCAAACGGCAGGTAGCCGATTTCATCGATGACCAACAACCCAGGGGCCATCACCACACGACTGAAGTATTCCTTGAGCCGTTCCTGGCGGTGCGCAGCGGTCAGTTGCAGCATCAAGTCAGCCGCCGTGACGAAGCGGGTTTTGATACCGGCCATCACTGCCCGGTAGGCCAGGGCGATAGCCAGGTGGCTCTTGCCTACACCACTAGGCCCCAGGAACACGATGTTCTCGGCACGTCCAACAAAACTCAGTGCTGCCAGCTCCTGGAGCTGTGCCCGGGGGACGCCGGTGGCAAACGCGAAGTCGTATTGCTCCAGCGTTTTCACAGCGGGCAGCGCGGCAGTTTTCAGCAGGGCCTGTCGAGAGCGTTCACTTCGGGCATCGGTCTCGGCAGCCAGCAGCTTTTCGAGGAAGTCGGCAAAGCTGTCTTCGCCGCTTGCTGCTTGTTGGGCCAGGTGCGGCCAGTCCACCCCGACGCGCTCAAGCTTTAGCCCCTTGCATAGTTCTGTCAGGCGAGCATGTTGAAGGTTCATGCTCTCACCTCCAGCAGTTGCTCATAAACCGACAGCGGATGCTGCAAGCTCTCGTACGGCAGGACCCGTCCCAGGCGTAGGCCTTGGGCGGGTTGTGGGCGCAGGCTCTGTGTTGGCAGTGGTAATAGTACCTGCTGCTCTTGGGCCAGACGTACCGCCGGTTGAACACCCGTCGTGCCGTGAATCCGCTGATGAGCGACTTCGTCGAGCCATTGGCCGATATGTGCGTTGGCCGTCACCACATCCAGCGTCAGACCCGCACTCTTGAGCGTAGCGGCCAACGGGGTAATGAAACTGCCCTTCAGATACCCGTTGAAGCGCTCAACCTTGCCCTTGGTCTGGGCACGGTAAGGGCGGCAGACCTTGGGAATAAAACCAAACTCATCGGCCAGCGCAGCCAATCGGGGATGCCAACGGTGCTGGCCCTCCCCAAAAGCATCTCGCTCGGTGATGATGGTTCCGGCGTTATCAAACAATGCCTGCTCGGGCACGCCGCCAAAGTAAGCGAACGCCTCCCGAAGCCCTGTCAGCCAGGCTTCGCTGTCCTCTCGCTCGGAGAAACGGACAAAGCTTGCTCGACTAAAACCAAGTGTCGCCACGAACGCCTTAAGCGGCTGACGGCCTCGTCGAATGGTGGTGAAGTCCACCTGTATCTGCTTGCCGGGCAGTGTCTCGAAACGTACCACCGGCTCTTCTGCCTTACGTTTGAAGGGGCGAATATAAGCCTTCAGACGACTGACGCCGCCGCTGTACCCCAATGCCGTGATCTCACGCAGCAGGACGGTCGCCGGAATCCAGTGTGGGCGCGCCGCCTCAATACGCTCGTGCAGGTAGTCCTTGAAGGGGTCGATTTTGCACGGACGTGCGGGTCTCACCTTGTCACTGGGTAGCGACCGGGCCTTTCGCAGGTACTTGCGCACGGTGTTACGCGAAATACCCAGCTCACGGGCGATGAATTTGATGCCATGGCCCTGACGGGCCAACACTTTAATTTCCACAGACTGCTCCTGGGTCAACATATTGGCAGCTCAAAGCCGCCAGTTTTACCCAGGGGGGTCAATTCTAGGTTGGCGTTAGGGGGTCATTTTTACAGTGGCGGTGACAGTGATTCGTCGCGGCAGTGGCTCCTTTGTTTCTCAGACTCCCGGTGGAACGGTTTTTCGGCTGCCAAGCAACGAGAGCCATTCAGCGGATTTGGCAAAATTGTTTGAGTTGCGGTCATGGATTGAAATCCAGGCAGCGTCTGTTGCTGCGCAGCGGCATACAGATGCCGATTTGGAACGACTGTCTGAAGCCATGTCGTTGATGGAGAGTAATACGAGCAATTTCGAGGTTTCCTCCAAGGCGGATGTTGAATTTCATAGTGCCATCGTAGCCGCATGCAAGAACGAATATCTGACTGCATTCCACGAGTTTTTAGGCAGCCAGTTAGTCCAGGCCCGTTTCATGGCTTGGGAAAACTCTTCAAAACTTGCAATAGGCCCAAGCGGTGCCATCCGAGAGCATCGTGAAATTTACGACGCAATGACAAAACGAAATTCGTCAGAAGCCGCTCGTTGTGCCCGCATGCATCTCAAGGCTGCCGCGCTACGGCTCAATATCGATCTGGCGGATTAGTGGGCATCCATGAGTACAAATATCGCTCATCATGTTGTCAGACAACCTGACATTTAAAAGGATTTCTATGATCTACGATTTCTGTGTGATTGGGGGTGGGATAGTGGGGCTGGCCACAGCCATGCAACTGCTTAGGGCGCATCCAGGCGCTTCGTTGGTACTCGTGGAAAAAGAGGCAGCGATAGCAAAGCACCAAACTGGCCATAACAGCGGGGTCATCCATGCTGGGGTCTACTACGATCCTGGCAGTTTGAAGGCCGTACTGTGCAAGCGTGGGGCAGAGCTGACAAAAGCCTTCTGTACAGAACACAAGATCCCGTATGAGGTTTGCGGGAAAATGCTTGTGGCATCTAATCCTCGACAGCTTGCCTCGCTCAGCAACCTTGAAGCGCGAGCCAGACAGAATGGGCTCAACGTTGAACGACTTGAAGCTAGGGCGCTAATGCAACGCGAACCCAATATCACAGGTCTGGGCGCACTGTTTGTAGACAGCAGCGGTATTGTGGATTATCGCCTCGTATCAGATGTGATGGCTGGTGTGATAGCCAAAGCCGGTGGGGAAATAGCATTAGGTCAAACTATAGTCGCAATTCAGGAGCATGAGAGCCATGTATCGGTGTCATCAGAAGCGCTATCCTGGAAGGCTAAAAAATTAGTGGTTTGCGCGGGTTTACAGTCTGATCGTTTAGCTGGAATGGCCGGACTGGATGTCGATTTTCAGATTATACCTTTTCGTGGTGAATATTTTCGCTTACCGTCAGAAAAAAACAACAGTATAAATCACCTGATCTACCCAGTGCCAGAAGCAGGGCTTCCATTTCTCGGCATTCATCTAACTCGTATGATTGACGGAGGGGTTACGGTTGGACCCAATGCTGTGCTTGGTTTTTCTCGCGAGGGTTACAAAAAACATGCGTTCAATGCTCGCGATGTTTTGGAATACAGCATGTATCCTGGCTTTTGGAAGCTTCTTGGTAAAAATTTACGCTCCGGAGTTAGCGAGATTAAAAATTCGGCCTGTAAGAAAAGCTACTTAGAACAATGCCGTCAATATTACCCCTCTCTCAGACTTGAAGACTTACAGCCATCGGACGCAGGAATACGCGCGCAGGCGGTCACAAAAAACGGAGGGTTTGTACATGACTTTCTGTTTGTCCAAACCTCTAGAATGCTGCACGTGTGTAATGCACCATCACCGGCAGCTACGTCGGCGATTCCCATAGCAGAAATGATAGTGGCAAAACTAGAAGGCTCTGTAGTTTAAGCAGTGCCGTTAATATAAATTATAATAGTATGGATACAACCATGAGTGAAAAAAGTAAACTGATGCCAGATGAAACTACAGCCGAGCGTAAAATTCGTTTGCGGAAGGTTGCCGCCGCAACAATCGTCGGCTCAATGCTGGAGTGGTATGATTTTTATCTGTATGCATTGATGGCTGCCACTGTTTTTTCTAAAGTTTTCTTTAATCCTGCTGATCCGCAAAATGCGACACTACTGTCGTTCTCTACATTCGCAATCGGCTTTATAGCTCGACCGTTTGGAGGTATTCTTTTTGGACACCTCGGAGATAAGTTTGGCCGTAAACGAATGTTGATGGTTACCTTTTGCCTAATGGGAGTTTGCACAACAATCATTGGGCTCATTCCTGGTTATGCCACGCTCGGCATTTGGGCACCCATAACGTTAGTGTTGATTCGAATCTTGCAAGGTTTAGGCGCTGGTGCGGAACTCGCTGCAGCCGCTGTCACAGCGTATGAGCATGCTGACGAGAACAAGCGCGGCAGCCAGGGCGCATGGCCCGCTCTAGGGTTGAACCTGGGTCTGCTTCTATCGTCGCTGACGGTCTATCTTCTGACGCTGCAGGGTGAAGCATTCTTGCTTTCTGGAGGGTGGAGAATTCCATTTATAGCCAGTATCGTTCTTGTCATGGTTGGATTGTGGGTGCGCAGAAGCATTCCAGAAACGATTGCGTTCCAGAAGATCAGTGAAGACAACAAATCACAGGTCACGTCGAACACAGGGATAGAAAAAGCACCTTTGCTGACTTTGCTTAAGAAAGACTTTAAAGGTCTTGTTGTCGTGCTTCTTGTTGCAATTGGGTATAATGCATTAAGCTATATATTCAAAACCTTTTCACTCGCATACCTCACATTGTATAAGGGAGTCTCCGCAAATACCACGTCGCTATCTGTAACCATTGCCAGTCTAATAGCAATTTTCACGGTTCCTTGTTTTGGCGCTTTGTGTGATCGCTGGAGCAGCAAAAAAGTATTGATGGCTGGAGGGACGCTGTCTGCAATATTTGCGTACACCTTCATGCAGCTCTTGGAGACAGGGCAGAGCTTGTGGATCTGTGTCGCTATTGGTTTTGCAACTGGTGTACTTGCACCTATGATGTTCGCTCCACAAGGCTCTTTCTTGAGTCGTCAGTTTCCTGCTAATACAAGGTCATCGGGCGTTGGTACTGGTCGTGAGATTGGAACTGCTATAGCGGGTGGCCTAGCTCCACTTGGAGCGTTATCCTTGGTTTCAAGTTCTCCAACGCACTCAACAAATGGCGTTGTACTGATCTTGGTTTTATCAGCAGTTTTGCTAGTCGTGGCCAGCGCGTTTGATCAAGGTGGTAAGAGTTCTAGTTTCAAAAACTGATAAATAGATTTTCTGACCTTTAATTGATGCCGCGTGCACCGTGTTGGAGAAAATAATGATAATTGATGAAGATGAAGTGAGAGTCGAAATAAAAGAATTGATGGACTTGATACGCTTAGACGAAAAGTACGCCTCTTTGTTGTCGAATGGTATTTTTCCAATAGATCACGAAGCAATTGAATTCAATTACCAGCGACGTTTTCGAATATTGGAAATTTCACGTAAATACGGCCTGGGCTGATGTTTGATATGGCTTGTTATTTTTCATCAGACTTGTTGTAAGTCGTGAATTTATTCATGAATGCCAGAATCTCTTCTAGAGATTCTGGCGAATCAACTTCTATTGCTTTGTCAGCGATTGCCTGTCTAAGCGATATCAGGCGCGTCCTCAGTACGTCTTGGCCGCCTGGTAGCAGTTCGCCAGGAGCTACATCAAAAGCCATCGAGATTTTTATCAACTGCTCAACGCCGGGGAGGTGAATTCCTCTTTCGTAACAACCTACAAGCGGCGCATCACAGCCTATTTTTTCAGCAAGGGCTGCTTGGCTCATGCCTGACAATTTACGAAGAGCCTTGATTTTTGCTCCTACGAAGCTTCGAAGCGTGTCCATTTTTTACCCATAAAATCGCATGGTTTCATGCGGTTGGCTCACGGAAAAGAAAACAAACCATCTAATAGATGGATTTACATTTACTTTTTCTTTTGTTTGCTCTATTTTGTTATCTACAAATCCATCACCTGCTGGCCATCCCTGGCCCAGTCACAGATGGAGCTGGTTTCCATCAGCACACCACTCGCCCCTGCGCTCAGCGGTTTGGGAATTCGAAAGAGCGCCTGATCAAAAGGATCCGATTATGAAAAATTGGCGTGTTTTGATGCACAATTCCTCCGTTTACCAGTCACTTATCACGTCGATCGAGCGATTGGGTGTGGAGGTGTATTCCCCCGAAAGCATTACCTACCGCAAACGTCCTGATCGCCCTTCATCGACAGAGAAGGTGGTGCGTTTGTTTCCTGGCTATCTGCTGCTGCGCTTCGATCCCCAAGTGACGCACACCACCACCATCACAGCGTTGAACGGCGCCCGTGGGTTTGTTCAGTTCGGCGGTCAAACGTGTGAGTTCGGCGGTCAAGCGTGTGTCATGCAGGACAGCACAGTAGAGGGCTTGAAGGCAGCGGCTTTGGTTCGTTCCAACCGTGCGCTTGATTGCATCGAGTTTCGTAATTTGCCGACAGAGCTGGAAAAAACGCTGCGTCTGATCATCGACATGAAATCTGAAGCTGCCCGTAGAGCGGCTTTCCTTGCGCTCCTGGCCCAGGACGCAGCGCTGGAGCGCCTTGTCAGGCGCCACGGAACCCTTTGCTATTCGAGGGTACGTGCCGCCTAGGCTTTACCACTTCCCACGATTTCCCATTTCACCGCCTGGTTTAGCCAGGCGGTGTTTTTTTGCGTCTTCACAGCCCTTAGGAGTTCCCATGGCGTCATCTGAAGATGAAGCAACCACCAAGACATCAAGCGTTTATATCCGCCCGATCAGGGTTGAGGCGCTCAACAAAGCCGCGATACGGGTGAGTTATGAAACCAACAGCAGCAGGCAGATTTCACCCTCGGAACTTGCTCGCTACCTGATCGATAACTTCCTGGAAGCGGCTATCCAAAAAATGGTTGATGACTCCAAAAGGTAGTCATTGAGGAGGTCGCAATGCAAAAGAGACTCCTTTTTTCCGTGCTGCTCATCTCTCTGTCAGGGTGCAGCCAGCCGACGGCCCAGTTCGCACAGGAACCGGCGGGGGAACGGGTGGATGAGCTGATCCGACAGAGCGCTTCTTCGGTGAGCCAGGCGCAGAGCCGGTTGCACCAGACCAGCGCTGTTCCTTCCTTTGCTCCCGTGTCAGCACAGGTCAAACCGACCGCTAAAGCACAGGCTCCCGCAGTCAAAGCTCCCGTCAGGCCTGTGCCTGTTGCTGGGGGTTAGCCATGCGCTGCCTATGGCTGGTTTTGGCATTGTCGGCGCCGATGCAGGCCTCTGCTTTCTGCTTCCAGGAGGCTGGCCAGCGCTATGGAGTTGATCCGGTGCTACTGCAAGCGATCGGCATACAGGAAAGTAAACTGCAGCCTGGTGCAGTGAACCTTAACCGCGATTCGTCTGGAAAAGTGCTCAGCACCGACTACGGCGTCATGCAGATCAGCACGCGCAACGCTAACCGGCTGGTCAGGATGGGACTGATCACGCGAGCGGAGGACCTGCTCACCAACGCCTGCTTTAACGTTCAGGCGGGGGCTTGGGTACTGGCTCAACATCTTCGTGTGTGCGGCAATACCTGGCGTTGCCTGGGTTCGTATAACGCAGGCTTTGACCCTTCGCAACGCCAGGAGCAACGGCGCCTGCATTACGCGCAGCAAGTGCGCAACGTCTACGACCGCCTCAAAGCATTGGGCGCTGCACCGGCCCACCTCGCTATCCGTTAATGACTGCGCCCGGTTTGGGGTGTCAGGAGACTATCGATGAAATACTCCCTTTGGGCTGCGCCGGCGGCGGCATTGCTGCTGTCTGGCTGCCAGAGTTTTTGTGAGAAGCCGCCGGCGGCTCCTACGCCTTCTGCGACAGCTGCGCCGGTACTTGATCGGGTTGCGTTACAGCAAGAAACGCTGTGGATGGAAGGTGCGATAAATACCCGGTCAACCCTGCCGACCGATGCTATCCGTGCTCGGAGCGACCTGGTCGCGGTTGACTGGAGCGGTGACGCGATTGAGCTGCTGTCCCATCTGGCCCGCCAGCGCGGTCAGACGTTTGCCTGGACCGGCGTGCGCCTGCCCTTGCCGGTGAACCTCAAGGTCAATGGAATCTCCTATGCGAATCTGTTGCGTCTGATCGAGATGCAAACAGCCTGGCGTGCGACCCTGACCCAGCTTCCAGGGCAACTGACCCTGGCCTTTGCGCAGGCGGAGCCTACCAAGAAGGCGGGAGGGCGTCAGTGAAAAAATCAATTCTGACGCTTGTCCTGTTGCAGGGCCTGCAAGGGTGTGGACATACGCCACCTTCCACACCCGCCGACACGCCGGCGCCACTGGAAAGCTATCTTGTCCCCGCTGACCCGCCGTCAGCAGACGTGACCGAATCGCGGCGACAACTGCTGGAGGAATCGGGACGCAATACAGGGTTTCGTGGCGGTAAGGCTGAGCGCGTGTGGGAATTACGCCAGGCATTGGAGGGGCAGATCGGACGGCTCAACACCTTGTATGACTTTCGGACCCTGATCAGCCGTGAGGGCTGGCTACCGCCAGTCATCGACGAGGCGGTGGACGTGGCCCATATCACGCCACGGCAGATACGCACTGCAAGCCATGTTTACGAAATCATTGTGCCCGAACGGTTCGTCAGTAACCCACCGTCGTGGCGTACCTGGTTGATGGCGGGCCTGTCATCGTCGGGCCCTGATGAAACCGTGGCAGTCACACCTGAAAACCGTTTGCAGAAGGCGCTTTGGCAAGCGGCGGTCCGCCAGGGCTGGGGTGAAGGGCGGCAAAGTGCCGATCAGACCCTTGAAGCCAATTTCAACCGCCTGACCCGAGATTACCGGGGCATGCTGATGTACTCGCAGTTACTGCGCCAGGGGTTCATCACGGCGCCGGTAGTCACGGATCAACAGCAGACCGTGACGGGGGATCGGCAGAAGCTGACCACCGGCGATCGCGTACGAAGCCTCAAGGAGAACGCCGGCTTTGTTCCCGACAAAACTCAGTGGCATCCGGTGATACGCAAGGTGCAGCCATGACCCAGACGGCCCAGACAATGGAGTTTGCCCCCTACGCTTTTGAAGACGGGCTGAATGCAGACACCTTGCGCGATTTTTTCGTCTGGTGTGAACGGCAGTCAGCCAGCGACATTCACATCCAGGGCGGTAACCACCTGGTGGTAGGGCATCAAGGTCGCTTGCGCCAGGCCAGCCGGTTTGTGCTGGCTGACGATACGTGGTCCAAGCTCCTCGATGATCTGTTCAGCCCTGAAATCCGGCCGACGGTACGCGGTGGTCGGCCTGTAGACCGGGCCATACAGCTGGATGGCGACATCAACCAGCGCTACGGCCTGGAGCGTGGCGAGCGATTACGCTTTCGCTGCAACTTTGTGCAGGCCACTGCTGGGCGACTGGACACCACCATCGCACTGACGATGCGGATCATTCCATCTGATATCCCGGATCTAACAAAGATGGGGCTGGAAGAGGATCTGTTCGAAGCGTTGTTGCCGTCCAATGGTCTAGGACTCATTGGTGGAATCACGGGGTCGGGTAAAAGTACCCAGGCGGCCGCTATCTACCGCTTTTGCCTGGACACCGATCCTGACCGCAAGGTGACCACGATCGAAGACCCGATCGAATTCATTCTCGCGCGTCCAGGGGATGTATTGGCCTCGACGCAACTGCAGATAGGTCGAGACGTTGCCAACTATGCCGAAGGCATTCGGGCAGATCTTCGCCGGGCACCGTCGATCATCGGGGTGGGTGAAATGCGGGATTTGGAAACCTTCCAGGCGGCCGTTTTGGCCGGACAGGTGGGCCATTTCAATCTCAGCACCTTGCACATCCATTCGCCTGGAGAGGCCATTCCACGGTGCCTGACCATGGTGCCCTCGGAAATGCGCGAGGCTACGGCCCACGATCTACTGAGCGTTCTGCAATACATCATCGTGCAAAAGCTGCTGCGCACCACCGATGGCAAGCGCCAGGCCGTGCGCGAATACATCATCTTCGATGATGGGCTGCGCGCCAAGCTGGCCAGCATGCCTTATCCCGAATGGGGTCGGCATATCGACTCCATTATTCGCCTGGAGCAACGACGCTTCGCTGATCAGGCCTGGCGTCTTCATCTGGAAGGGCGCATTGACCGGCGTGAACTGGCGGTGGCCATGACCGCCTCTCAATTGCGAGAACTCGAACAGCGGGCCACGCCATGATTGAGCTTTTGGTGCAGTTCAGTCCCGCCAGTCTGGCAAACAAAAGGCCTGCTCGACGCAGCGTCAGACCCTCTATGCGCAAAGCGCGAAGGAATTGAAATGAGCAACGAATTCGAAGAGATAGACGAAGAGATAGAGACACTTCGCTGCCTCCTGGCAGGCAGTCGGGACCGGATCAAATTCCTGCAAGGCGAAATCGCCAGATTCGAATCCATCTTTGAGCCGACGCATCTCATGTGCCTGCGCGGCGGAGAGAAGTTACTGGAGCTGTGCGCTCCTGATGGAAAGTTCATAGGTGTTTCGTGGAACGACATGGCGCAGGTACTGGCAGCAATGGTGCAGGCTTCGCCAATTGGTTCTGGCAAGGCTCCGAAAATCGTCGACTCGCTCCAGGCCGAGATCGAGCAACTGAAGGCCGAACTGGCTGGGTCGGAGAAGGATAGTCGGGAGCAGATCGATCAGGTCAAGAAAGCCTATGAGTTTCTCATGTTGTGCCGCCAGGACAAGACCGACACAGCCATAGACGCCGGTGCCATGCGTGATGCAAACGAATGGCTCAAGGTTGCCGCTGAAAATCTCGGTGCAGCCCTGTGCAAGCCTGCCAAGAGGGGCCCCGCCATGACTGAGCCTTTGGTGCAACAAGCACAAGCGCATCGAGAAGTATCCAGCGCTCTTGAACAGAGCGCCGTGTCATGACTGCCTTATCGGCGTTAACCAGACCGCTCAGTCGTTGGATGGTGGCCTCGGTGCTGCTGTGCAATCTGACCTTTACCGTTCAGGCGGCTGAAATACAGGTGGGTTTTTCACCCGAGGGCAGCGCGGAGCAGTTGGTACTCAATGTGATCCAGCGAGCCCGGCAGCAGATACGGATGATGGCTTACAGCTTCACCTCTCCGAGCGTGGTCAAGGCGTTGGTGCAAGCCAAACGGCGCGGCGTCGATGTACAGGTGGTGGTCGATGCCCATGGCAACGACAACAGGGCCAGTCGCGCTGCGATGAACCTGCTGGCCAACGCGCAAATCCCTGTGCGCACCAACGCTGCGTACAAGATTCAGCACGACAAGGTGATCATCACCGATGGCCAGAACGTCGAGACCGGCTCGTTCAACTACTCGGCCTCGGCTGCCAAGGCCAACAGCGAAAATGCGGTAGTGATGTGGGACGTTCCTGCGGTGGCCAGCGTGTACCTGGAGCATTGGCAATCACGCTGGGTGCAGGGCCAGCCTTATCAGCCGACTTACTGAAGAGGATGTGGTGAAACGACTAGGGAAGGGAACGTCATGTGCCAAAACGCTCAGCAGTGCTGCTCAACCCCAGACGAATGCAAGGCCTTCCGAGACATTGAGGAACAGATCGGCCATTGCACGCCCGATCAGGCCTGGGGCATGTACTTCGTATCGACAGGGAGCGTGCGTGAAAACATCAGACTGGCGGTGATGAAACACATCGCCCAGGGCAACAAGGCATTGCTGGTTGAGTTCCCGGAACTCGCGCCGGCGAAAAAAGGAGATCACGAATCGGGCTAGCGTCCCAACCGCAGCATAGGAGTTATCCATGTCTGACCAGCAACTGCAACCGGGCTATTGGCGCAATGCCTCACGCCTTCTCAATCTCTACGGCATACCAGCCCCCTTGTTCTTGTTGTACCTGGCGTGGTTTCGCTTCCCCTCCATGGTCACGATCTACGTCATCACCGCCATTATTGGCGGCTTTCGGCTGCTCTCGTTCTTTGGGTGGACGTTCAAGGTCCTGGTGATGCGACTGGCTTACCTGTTGCGCGGCAAGCGCTTGTCCGGTCGGCCCTGGTGGTATCGACGCTTTACCGAAAGGGGGGAGCGATGAACTTGCTATTGCAAATGGCGCCCATAATGGAGGCGAGAGACAATGACGTTAACCATTGATCATGCGAAAAAGTTAGTGATTGAATTCTGTGCGACCTACCCGGTAGCGTCCACCATCAGCTACAAGATCAGAGAAACCCAGGAGGAGCTTTATGGACCGCAAGCCACCCGAGAAGCCGCTGGAATCATCCTCGGTTCATTTCGTCCAGGAAGAGGACGAGCCGAATTTGCCATTTCCAACTTTCGTGACGAGGACCACTTTAGAAGAACTCTTAGGCACGAAATACTCGGACATTATGGGATCAACACCTTCAACCCCGCCGAAAAACGAGCGGTCCTAGAAGGCGTCATCCAGTCACGCAATGATCCGGGCATGGCTGCTCTCTGGGCTGAGGTTGCCAGGATTTATCCTCAGTTGACTGACTCAATGAAGGCAGAGGAAGTTTTTGCTTTTGCCTGTGAAAGGATTGTTTCACCAATCCGTGGCAACGTTGCCGAGGGTGCCCGTTCTTTTCGCGAAACCTGCATAGAGCGTACGCGTGCGATGCAGGTCAGTGACCTCATCAACCTCACGACGATGGTGGCCGAAGGGTTGCACGACCGCAGCCGGTCGCAACAGAACTTCCCAGCGTCGGACAATGCCCAGTTCAAGATCGAAACAGCCCCTCGCACATCCGAATACCCGGTTTGGCTGGCCGTGCCGCCTGATGATCGTGATAAGGCTCGACTGTCTGCCGGACGACTCAGTGACGGTCGTGCGGCCATTGCCTGGAACAAAGAGGAAAAGCTGTGGTTTGCCAGACCTGGATGTGACCTTGATCGCATCACCGACTGGTTGCCTGATCCAAGCCGCCGCGCTGGGGGAGGGGACGCCGAATCAGAGTTTCTGGATGTACTGACTCAAGCCGGCCTGGTCGTCAAAGGCATGCCGGTGATGAACGGTAGTCGGCAGCGTGTAGCGACGGTCGATGACAAGCACGGCAAGAAAAGCGGTGTCTATTGCGGTTTTCTGGATCGTCGCCCTGCTGGCTGGTTCATCAACTACCATCGTGCCGATTCGGCCAAGGATGTGACCAACTGGGCGGCGACTGGCGGTGAGTCTGATCCGATCACCCGCCTGCACATTAGGGCCGGGGCCAAGCAAGCCCAGGAAGACGCTGCTCGTGATCGCGCCGTCACCTACGCCAAGCAGACGTTGGCTGCCAAGAGGCTTTACGACCGGCTGCCCGCCGCAGACCCTGCGCATCCCTACCTGGTGCGAAAGGGAATACCCCCGACGCCCGACATTCGTCAAACACGAAACGGTGCCCTGGTGGTGCCGTTTTTTAATGCGTCGGGAACGTTCAAGACGCTGCAGTACATCCCACCCGAGGGTGAGAAGTTCCTCTTCAAGGATGCCCCCAAACAAGAGCATTTCCTGGTGGTGGGCGGCCCGCTCGATCCGGTCAACCCCATCCTGTATGCCGAGGGCTATGCCACGGCGCGCAGCCTGAATCTGGCCACCGGCCTGCCGGTGGTGATGACCATTGACGCCGGCAACATGGTGGCGGTGGCCAAGGTGCTGCATCAGCAGTATCCCGACAGTCGGCACCTGTTCATGGCGGATTTCGATCATGCCAAGGACGTGAACAAGGGGTTGATCATGGCCAATGAGGCGGCCATAGCGGTGGGGGGCCAGGTTATGTACCCAACGTTTAACGACGCCGAAATCGCCCGTGGGTTCACGGACTTTAACGACCTTCACCAATCACGAGGATTGGACGCGGTACGCGAACAGACCGCTCCCCTGATTCGACAGTATGAAGAGGTAACTGCCATGCCGACAGATTCGAATACCCAAGCACAGGATGTCGCACCTGCCATGCCGATACCGGATGAAGCGGTGCAGCCGCAGGCCGACCTGGTGCAATCTGGCGACCCAACATCAACGGCTGAGAGTGAGGATAAGCAAGCCAAGACCTTCATCTTAATGGATGCAGACAACGGGATGGTTTGGGACGGTCAGGCGTTCAAGGCCGCAGACCTCGCTGAGGCTGAGCGCTTTACGCCCATTGATGGCTTGAAGGCGGCACTTGAACTTGAGCACTCCCAACGGTATGCGCTGGAGGGAGCCGCAATTGAAATCCACCGCTATATGCCTGTGCTTGATGAGAGTGTTCGCGTCATCACTACTAACGCGGCAAAAACCTGGCCGGAATTAAAAAGTGCTTTCAAAAAGGCGGGCCTGGAGGTTTCGCAAGAAACCTACCAGTCAATTCGTGATGAAGTCGCAGCGAGGCTTGATCAGTCAAGTACCCTGCCTGTAGAGCCTGTGACCGAAGTGCCATTGGTCGTCGGCACTGCGGACGTGCCCGTTCAGCAACCTGCGGCGGTGATTGAGCCTGAGAAAACACCGCCGACCGCATTGCCCGAAGCCTTGCCTGTAGATGGGCCGCAGCCTGCATCAGCGCCTTTGACCGAAATGTCAGATGAAGCTGCCCAACCTGCCTCTGCGTCGGTTGAAGCAGCGCCACCAGTTAAGCAACAGACGTCGGCCGAGGCCGATCCTGACGCTTCCGCGATCGTTGACGATCAGCCCAAGGCAACAATGCCTGCGGCGTCCGACCGCAACACGTCCTCTGACGCGCCAGGACTCAACCGGCCACCTTTGGCGGCGGCCGAGCCAGAGCAGTCAAACGAGACAGCTCAACCAGCTGCGCCTCCTGCTAAACAACAGGCGTCAGTAGAGGCTGATCCTGACACTTCCCCCGTCGCTGAGGATCAACCGATAATCGCACCGGCAGGGCCTGCTCAAAACGAAGACAATGAAAGCCTTTCAGACGTGGAGGTTCCGGTGTCAGGGGCCCTGCCGCGTCGTTTCACCACAGCACGCAAGACCGGCCCGGCGGTCGTACCGGATGCTATCTTCGTAGGGGCTCCGATAGGTGCCGACGAGCCACAACTGCAAGCCAGCAACATCGACAAAGACGCTCTGTTGGCCCGCATCAGCCGTGAGGTTCAAGGTGACAATTCGGTGCTCTACAAGCTCGATGCCGAGCCTGCTTTCGTTGACCGTGGGTCGCGCCTGGAGATGGTCCAAGGCGCAGGTCAGGAAGATGAGAAGGTAATAGCTGCGTTGCTCACGGCAGCACAGTTCTACCGGGGGCGCATCGAACTGACCGGCAGTGACGAATTCAAGGCAAAAGCCATCGAGCTGATTGCTCAGCACCAGATCAATGTGGAGATGAAGAACCCTGCGCAGCAAATGTTGCTGGACGATGCCCGTAACGCGTTGAAGCAGCCACCTGTAACGCTTGATGCCATTCATGGTGATACCCCACCGCCGTATGGTGGTCCACAGCCGTCACAGGCGAAGCCCTCGGCACCGCAACCTCAACAAGCCGCGCCGGCACCGGTGCATTCGTCTGCGCCCGCGCCGGCGAGTACCGCTTACCAGCCTCTGGAGGTTGAGGGTCTGCAACGGCGGCCGGCTCAATCTGCCCCACAGGCACAGGCCCCGCAAGCGGGCGTTGCACCGCAACCTCAACAAGCCGCGCCGGTACATTCGTCTGCGCCCGCTTCGGCAAGTACTGCTTATCAGCCGCTGGACGTTGAGGGTCTGCAGCGGCCACTGGTTCAACCTGCACCACCGGCACAGCCGGACGCACCGGTCATCAATCCGCCCTCGGCAGCTCCAGCATCGGATCAGCCTGCAACGTCAGCGAATCAGCAGGTGTCGCCCGCCATCCATCAGCCTTTCCAGGCGGCCAAGGATGGCGTGACAGGCAAGATCCTCAAATTTGGCCAGAAGCCGTTTCGTTTTGAGCCAGACAAGCCCGAGAGCACCTTCATCACACTGCGTACCGTGAACGGTGTTCAGACTTTTTGGGGCAAGGAGCTGGCGGGGCTGCTGCGCCAAACCCGTGTGCAGCCAGGCAAGATGGTGACGTTGCAGTGGCTGGGCAATCATCCGGTTACCGTCAAGGTGCCCCGCAAAAACGAGCAGGGCGTCACCGTGGGTTACGACGATAAAGACGTTCATCGCAACCAATGGGCCCTTAAGGTAGAGGGTAACCCCGCAGTGCGTTCTGGCCAGGATGAGGGCGTCAAACTCGGCGCCTATGACGCCGGGCGTTTCGCCGTGGTGCAACAAGCCTGGCTTGCGCAACTGGGCGTGGAGGCTCCCTTGCCCACGCCACCCACGGATGGCCTGTATTGGTTGACCCCAAACGGTGAAGGCAGCGCAAAAACGGGTGATGAGCTGTCAGCCCCTCGGCCGCCGATCGACCCCAACAACACAGCGGGACAACCCGTCATCAGCAGTTGGTCACGGGATGGCCATCTGGACATGTACCTGGTGCGCGGCGATGGTCCCTATCTGCAAGGTGTGGTGCGTCAGGGGGATCAGATGCAGCATGTATTGGTGAGTCTTCCAGGCCGTGACGATGGGCCTTCGATGGTGTTTAACGCCATTACCCCCGAGGGACTGCTGCCGATCGGCACGGGCAATGGCATCAACCGCTCTGGTGGCGAGCCGGTGTCGAGAGAGCACATTGCCTTCAAGCTTGAAGGCGACAGCGCTGTGCGCATTGGCAAGCTTGATGCGCCTGGCGAGGTGCCCCCGACCTTGCACAACCTATTGGGCTTCGATCAGCGCTGGAAAGAGGAAAACACCCTCCCAAAGTCAGCTCCCACAGCGGCACCGTCAGTACAGCCGAGCGATCCACGTCCGGTGTAAAACGCAAACAGCAAAGGAACTCATCATGAAGAAAAGCATGTGCGGTGCACTGCTGATGGTTGTGTGCTGCCTGCCCGTTGTGGGAAACGCAGCAGTGTGCCGCTCAGGACAAGCGGCCAGTGTGGGCAGTCAGACTGCGTATGAGCGGGCCAAGAAGGCGTCGGACGTGTGGGCAGAGCGCGAGCGCACCGTCTCAGACGAACTCCAGGATTGCTTGTCGCGCATTCGCACCACCAGCATCAGCCTTCCCTCGTTTCCAAGCCTGGAAGACCTGATGAACCAGGTGGCCGATCAGGTATGCCAGGCGGCGGTGGACAAGATCAACAGCCATATCCCCAGCGGCTCGGACCCTTGGCAGTCGGTAGGAGGTTCATTGTGACTGACTCATCAGAGAAGTTGCTGCCCGTGGAAGAGTCTCTGGAAATACCTCACCTCCCCACGGCGGAAGATCAGCACACGTTCGAGCATGCCATGCAGTTGCAGCGTGACCGTGCGTTAGGTGCGGCATTCGCCCATCGCTGTCTGACCGCAGTGCTCTGGATGGCACCTGCACTGGTGCTATCGGTCAGCGTGAATGGCTACTTGGGCTGGCAGGTCGCTCATCCTCCGGTGAAGTACTTCGCGGCCGAGGGTGGTCGCGTGACCAAGATCATCCCTACGGACAAACCAGGGCATAGCAGGCGTGACGTGTCGGCCTTTGGGGCCGACACCATTCGCCAGAGCTTCACTCTGGACTTCGTGCATTACCGCGATCAGATGACCCAACTGGGCGAACGCTACTCGGAAGTGGGCTTCCAGGACTATTACAAAGCCTTGGTGGCCTCGAACCTGCTCAAAGCGGTCAAGGATCAGCGCATGAACCTCTGGGTAGACGTTGGCCCAGGTGTGATTCGCGGTAGCGGGACGATCGGGGACAAGTTTGCCTGGGAGTACCAGTACCCGGTGACTTTGAAGCTGGATGGTCAGCAATCGGGCAGTCCGCCTCAGCGCTTCATTTTTACTCTGCGCATTCAGCAGACGGACGTACGCGTGAAAAACGCAGGATTGGAAGTCACGCAAGTGATTACCACCAACGCTAACTGATACGCACTGGTGCATTTGGTGCGCGTTTAATCGGCTCCGCTAGACAGGAACCTCCTATGAAAACTTCAATTGCGCTGGCCCTATGGCTAGCGGCAAGCGGCTACGCCTGGGCGGATGAAACTGTCAGCCCAGAGGCCGCTCCGGCTAAATCTGCGGTTCCCCCCTCTGCCCCTGTTACGCCTGCTGCGGGGGCTGCACCTTCGGGCTGGGCTACGGGCGTGGGTGTAAACCCAGCAGCACAGAAAGCCGGATCGCCGGCACAAGGTAATGGCCCTGTGAATGCAGCACCAGCTCAGCAACCGTCTGGAAATGATCCGCTCCCTCCGCCGCCATCCGAGCTTTTTCAAAAGGCTCAGGACAGCGTTTCTCCGCTGACTCCCCAAGAGATTCGGCAACTGCGCGGGCAGGTTGGAGAGGTTGACAAGGCCATGGCCGCACCGCAGGTCGCCATTGTGCCGAGAATCAGCGCACAAACGGTGAATCTGTCGCCGGGGGCCAGTTTGCCGCTGGTGCGCACGGCGGTGAACTACCCCACTTCCTTGACCTTTATCGACAGTACCGGCGCGCCGTGGAACCTGGGCGCCGCGCCCATCAGTGGCAACCCCGATATCACGCCGTATTACGTGCCCAATAGCCCGGTCATGGTCTTGTACGCCGCAAAGCCTTTTGCCAGCGGAAACGTCACGGTTTACCTGAAAGGTTTGGCCGTGCCGATCATGCTCTACGTCAGCAGCGGGGAGTCGGATACCAAGGCCCAGACGTGGGCAGTGGACGCTCGCCTGGACTTGCGTGTGCCCAGGCGTGGGCCAGGTGCTCAGCCAGGCGCCGCTCCCGAGGTCCGTATCGGCTTGCACGATCGGGTGCTGCAGGGGTTTCTCGATGGCGTTCCACCCAAGGAGGCCAAACAGCTCAAAACCACCGGCAACGTGCCAGACACCACGGTGTGGCAAATGGGTGACGATCTGTACATCCGCACGCGGGCTGATATCCGGGACGAGTTCGAATCCACGTTGTCGTCGGCAGACGGTACGCATCTCTGGAAATTACCCGTGACGCCCTATGTGTCGTTCTCAGTCATGGGCCACACAGCGGCCCTCAACGTCGCCTTGGAGTAAGCATCATGGCAAACGAAAACGATGCCAAACGCGACATGAAACTCACCGCAGCGCTGGTTGGAGGCGCATTGGTGGTCGTTTTTGGCGGTGCCTATTACCTTTGGGACTGGCTGGCCAGGCCTGAGCCGGCGCAATCGAAGGTAGACCTGGGTCGAGTAGCACAAGCTTCGCGCAGCCACAGCACTGAAAGCCCTGCCTATCGCGATCTGCTCAAGCAATACAACGAGGAAGGGGCCAGCACGGCTAAAAACGAAAACAGCAGCTTCATTGCCAGTATGCCCATGGAGCAGACGAGCGTGATGCTGCCTGTGACGAAGGCCAAGCCTGCCCCTCAGGCAGAGCCTACCGCCCGGCGTAGCCATACTCGTCAGGACGAGAACTCAAAAGACTCCGAAAAGAAGGAAGACCCGCGTCTGAAGGCATTGCTAGAACGGATCAATCCTGAAAAAAAAGCCGAAGAGCGGCAGTCCGGACTGGTCTTCGCCCATGTTTTAGGGGGAACTAACGCTTTGAATGGCTCAGGCGATACGAACACGGGTTCTGCTGGAGGCTATGACAGCTGGAGTGAAACCCTGCCGGGAGGTGCCAAGCTGAAAACCGCTTCCATGAAAAGCACCGCAGAACCCTATTCACCTGTCGAAGTGGTGCCGCCCTACTGGCGCGGGGCTGGCGTGATCGATATCGGTGTGGACTCGGACAACAGCACCACGCCGGTGCTGGGCAAGCTGTCCGGGCCTTATGCCGGGGCTGTGCTCAAGGCACCCGAGGGCGCCAGGTTGGCCGGTGATGGTGTGGTGATCCACTTCACTGAAATGGCCTTCAATGGCGTCAATTACAAAGTCGATGCCTATGCGCTTCAGGACGACACCCTGTTGGCCAACGTGGCTTCTGAAGTGAACCACCGCTACATGTCACGCATTGTGTTGCCAGCGGTACTGGGCGGCATTGGCAATATCAGCGATATGTATTCGCAGGCCAATACTCAGGTCCTCAGCAATGGCTTTTCCACCCAGACCGCCCGACCGGGCATGCCGGATGGTACCGCCGTCGCCGGCACCATTCTGGGCGGTGCCGCCGGTCAGGCGGCCAAAGTGCTGACTGAAGACGCCGCCCGCACCCCGGCTACCCAAGTCAATGTGTTCAAGGGGCAGGTGGTCGCGATTCAGTTCATGCGAGGCGTATACGCAGGTGATGCCGTTGCCCCAGGGCGAAGCGGTGAAACGGTGCAACCTGCGGCTCCCGCTCAGGCCGTCATGTCGGCACAACCCCAGTCCCCAGCCCAACCGCTGACGCCTGATCAATGGCGTGCGCAGACCCAGACGCGAATCCAGGCGCAGCGCAAGCTGCAGGAGAGTCAACAATGAGCGAGTTCAGTCCAGCAGAGCCCAAGGCATCGACGATTGAAATGCCGGCTCCCACCCAGGCTCCCAGTCGTAGCGTGTGGCAACGCCCGATCGTCATGGGGCTTTCACTTCCCTGGCTGATCGGCATTGCCCTGGTATTGGCACTGGCTGGCTGGTACTTGTTTGGCCCCGAGAAAACCGCGTCAGTCAATCGTCTGGCCTTTGAAAATGACTTCGAACAGCAACCTTTGCCCGCTGAACAGTCGAGTACCCCCCCTGTTGCAGCCGCTGCCGAGTCTGATTTGGGCCAGTTCAAGAACGAGGTTGCGGCCATGATCGGCGGGGTGCGTACCTACGCAGAGGTGAATCGCACCGCGATCCAGCGCTTGTCCGAAACGATCAAGACTCAGGGGGTTGCACAACAGGCGTTGCAACAGCAACTGGCCGAGGCACAAGCGCAAAACAGCGTCTTGTCAGCACGTCTGTCCTTCCTTGAAGGACGACCCGGCGCGACGACCACGACACAGCAGGCCAGCAAGCCAGTCGCTAAAACACGTTCGCCGTTGAATGGTATGCGCGTGCAAGCCATTCAGAACGGCATGGCCTGGGTGTACTGGCAGGACAAGACCTGGGCCGTCAGTCCCGGCGAGAAACTGGGCCAGGTGACTGTCACCGGCATCAATCCCCAGGCCCGCGAAGTGCTGACCAGCGCGGGCACAATCAAATGAGGTAAATCATGGACGGCAGTACTGACGCGATTCAAATGTTGGTCAATCTGTCCCACAACCTGCTGACTTCCTTAGTCAACTTTGCCTTCACGCTGGGCAGCTTGTTTGCGGTCACTGGCGCTGTGAGCTACCTCGCCACTCACGCCAGTGCCGCGCGCAAAGCACCTGGCCATGCGGAAGGTGGCGGCAAGGTCATCGCTGTGTTGTTGCTCTGTGGAGGCCTGGCCGGCCTCGATCAAATGATCGGTGCTGCCGCTCGCCAGTTGGGTTGGCAGGGCGCGACCTTCGATGCCATCAGCTACGTGGACGTGGGCACCTTTGGTGTCGCAGCCGATGCGGCCAATGCCGTGTTAAGTCTGGTGCGCATGCTGGGCGTCTGGTTCGCGCTGCAAGGCATGTTGTCCTGGAAACGCTCGTTCAAGGACGGTCATACGGGCCTATCGGCCAGTCAGGACGTTTCAAGCGGTACCCTCAAGTTTGTCCTGGGCGTTTTCTGCGTATGCAATCCGTACCTGCTTAGCGCCCTGCAAAAAACCCTCGGCCTGCTGTAAGCAGATCGGGATTCCAAAGCGCCTCGGCGCACCTTCGATTGTTACACCCTGCTTATTAATCCATAGGAGTTGGCTATGTCCAAAGACGTAATGCTGTGCGCTGCTGTTCGCCTGTCGATTTTCAAAGATGGTCTGCGTCAACACATATTGAAAGGCCTGGCGGCAGCGATAGCTGCCAACCCAGTGCTGGCTTTTGCCGGTGCCGGCGGTGCCGACATTGCCGGGATGGGTAATTCGGCGGCAGTGGGCGCCAAGTCGTTGCAAAAGAATGCGCTGACCATTGCTCAGTTTGTGGGGGTAGTGTTTGTGATCACTGGGTTGGTTGCTGCCAAGAACAAAAAGGACAACCCTCAGATCAAAACTGGCCATATCGTGGGGTCCATCCTGTTTGGCGTGTGCCTGGCAGTGATCCCGGAAATCATCAAGCGCTCGCAAGCTCAAGTTGGCCTGGCACCCGTGGATGTGGGCTAAGCCAACCCTCCTGCGGTGACTTCGGTCATCGCAGGGCCTCCCCTCCGAAACCCAATTCTGAAGCTTGCAGAAGGCGAAGCTATGGATGTTGATCTATCGCATATCCCCCTGATGCTCGATGTCAGCGGTGATCCTGAAACGCCGGTACCGACGGCTATGCCTGGCGAGCAGTGCGCTTGCTGTGGACTGTGGACCCAAAAGCTGTGGCAGGGGGCTCGATCAGGGTTTACCGCCTCCCATGCGGTTTGCACCCTGTGCTACCTGGCCGGGCACCTGGACAGCCCTACTGCGGCTCACGGCGTGCTGGCCTACCTGCCCGGTATGGCCATGACGGATGTGCATCACCTGCAGCGCCGTGCGCTGATTGCCATTCTCGGTGGTACCCGCACACAGCGTGCCCAAGGAAAAAGGGTTCTGCTCTGGCTGGCTCGACATGGCCGTGAGGTGGAACAAGCCTGGGGCACGACACGTGCCGGCGAATTCGCCATGGCCTTTCAGCGTCTTCCTCCTCACAAGCGCTCGACCCTTCGAAACCGCCTGGAAGGCTGTGCCCTGATCCTGCCGGCGGACATGTTCGAGGATCTGTCGCTATTACTGCCCACCGGCAAAACGGTCGCGGGGGCACTTTCCTCCCGCAGCTGGGACACCTATAAACGGAGTGACTTTTATGCCGAGCTTGATCCGTTGGGTTGAAGACCTGATCACAGAAACCTCCCGGTTTGCCGTATCACGCGATCTGCCCGACTATTGCGACTTGAACACGGTACTGCGTCTGACGGACGACGATCGCACTCGCCACCCAGCCCTCAATGCCCCGTATGTACTGGTCAACGACGATGGCGATTACTGCTCGGTGTATGCCGTTGCCGGCAGTTTTTGTGACACCGACGAAGCGGCACCCCTGGAGGCCCCTTATTCCTGGGCCGGCCGCTTGGAGCGCATGATGCATGCGCTGACAGCCCACTATCGCCGACATGGACACAAAATCAGCCTGGTGTTCGATGATGACCCTGATCGAGGCCGCGAGGACGTCGAACGCCTGCTGGCCCCTCAGTACGCTTCTGTCAAAAGGACCGGCATCGACTTGACGCCGATCCTGGACGAAAACGTTGAAAAGCTGGCCCCCTGGGTTTCGCGCGAACGCTGCTACCTGGTGTGTTACACCGGGCGCAAGACGCTCTCGGCGCATGAACTGATTGACGAAAATCGCCGTATCAAGCAATTGATCGGGCAAAGCCCGGATGCACGGTATGGACAAAATCCGGTCCTGGCTGAAATGGCCGGCCTGAAAATTCGCCACGACGCCTTCATGAGCGCTGTGGAAGCTGCCTTTAAAGATGACGGCCAGGGTGTGCTGCTGGAACTGCTCGATGCCCATGCAGTGGGCCAGGCGCTGCGCTCTCAAGTGGACCGGCTCGGTACCAGTGAGCATTGGTACCCGCTGCTCCCTGATGATCCGATCACCCCGCACGGTGTACGTAACGGCGACGATCACACACCGTTTCTGGCCCCGCAGCTGAAGTTTCAGCTGATGAACCAGGACATGGAAACCAACGGCAACAAGCTCTGCGTCAATGGGATGTGGCATGGGACCTTGTCTGTAGTCCTGGGGCCGCAGACGCCGCAGACCTTTGCCAAGCTCAAAGCGCTGGTCCCTCGCGGCGTGCCTTGGCGCGTACGCATGGACCTGATGCCTGGAGGCATGAAGTCGCTGGGCATGAAAAAAGGCACGTTGGACTTCATGGCGTTTGTGCCGCCGCTTCGCCCCATCTGGAACTCCATCGAAACGTTGACGAAAGTCGAGCAGCAGGAGCCGGTGTGTGTCATGACGATCATGGCATCGACCTGGGGAGACAGCCAGGCCGCAGTGACGCGCCATCTGACGCTGCTGACCCAGGCCTTTCAGGCCTGGGGGGTGTGCGAGGTGACGCAAACCTTCGGCAACCCGGTACGCGCATGGGCCTCGACGCTGGTGGCTTCCAGCAAAGGCAGTGGCCCGAACCTGTTGTATCCGCCGCTTTCAGAGGCGCTGAACCTGTTGCCGCTGACCCGCCCTGCCTCGGCTTGGGAGGAGGACGGCAACGCCTTGTTCGCTACGCTCGATGGCAAGCTCTATCCGGTCGGTCTGGCCACCCCCAAGCAGAACAAGCTCACCAGTGTGGTCACCGGCTCTTCCGGCCAGGGCAAGTCGGTGCTGCTGAACAAGCTGGGCAATGTCACGGTGTCCAGCGCCCAGCAGCGATTACCGTTCATGGCGGGGGTGGACAAAGGTTTCTCGATGCAAGGTCAAGTCGCCTTGCTGCGCGACAGTCTGCCGCCGGAGCGTAAGGACGAGGTGGTGGGCATTGTGCTGCAGAACAGCCCCAAGCATTGCCGGAACCTGTTCGATATCCAGCTGGGCGCGCGGTTTCCGATCGCCCCCGAGCGTAACTGGATCATCAGCATGCTCACGGCCATGTGCATTGATCCCTCTACCGGCAATCCGCCAAACGAACGCGATACCCGGCAAATACTGGACCGCGTCATCAGCATGGCCTATACCGCCAATGCCGAAAAAAGCCCCAGACGCTGGGGGCGCGGGGTCGTCCCCGAAGTGGACACTGCCTTGGATAAAAGCGGGTTGATCGAGCGCTATCCGGCCCAGTGGTGGGATAGCAGTACCTGGTATGAGGTGCGCGATCTGTTGTTTGAAGCAGGCTTTGTTAAGGAAGCGCAGCTGGCCCAGTTCGAAGCGGTGCCGGAACTGGCCGACATGACCACCTTCCTGAACCATGAAGATGTACAGAGCGCCTATGGTCGGGTGCAACGCGATGGCAGTCAGGAGCTGTTGCTGGAGTACTTGCACCGATGCATGACTGACGCCTGTAGAGAATTCAAGATGCTGGCCGGGCGTACGCAGTTCTTGATCAGTCCACGCACGCGAGTGATCGCGATCGATCTGAACAATGTCATGGGTGATAACACCACCAATGCTGGCCACCTGAAAACCGGAATCATGTTCCTGTTTGCGGGCCAGGTGGCGGGGGGAGATTTTGTGTTGCCGCAATACCGGGATGAGCTGTTGGAGGCGGTGCCCACGCTTTACCACCCCATGCATCTCGACCGCTTGGAGCAGCTGGATCAGGAGGTCAAAACCAAGATCTACGACGAGCTGCACAATGCGAAACAGGTGCCCTTCATCTTTCCCATGCTGGAAACCCAGGACCGTGAGCAACGCAAATTCGGCATACGCACGGTGTTGTCCTCGCAGTACGTGAGCGACTTTCCCGACGCCATTCTGAATTCGGCCAACTCGCTGTACATGATGGAAGTGGACCCCAAAGACGAGAAGCTTCTGACCGACACCATCAAAGTGCCCAAGGTCACTCTGCAGCGCTTTCAGCGTTTGGGCTCAGGTCCAGCAGCGGATGGCAGCGGCGTACCGTTTTTGGGCGTGTTCCGAATCAAGGGTGGCGGCACCCTGGCGCGCATTCTGAAAAACGCCATGGGCCCCCTGGAGCTATGGGCGTTGGGCTCTTCACCGACCGACAGCGCCCTGCGCAGGTTGCTATATGACGCCGTCGGCGGTGCCACGGCTCGCGCCATCCTGGCCGAAGCCTTTCCCCAGGGCACGGCAGAAAAACTCATCGCGCTGCGCCAGAAGCAAGCGGGTGAAGCGGATTCCAATAACGTGATTGGCACGCTGGCCAACGAGTTGATCAAACGGCGCGGCTACAACATTTGAGGCAATGATCATGAAAAGACTTTATGCGTTAACAGCGATAGCCGTGGGGGTACTGCAAACACAACAGGTCCTAGCGTACGTCCAGCCGGTGGCCGTCACGGCCAGCGTGCCCATTACGGCGCAGGTAATGCCGGCCATGGCCGGCCTTCAAGCTACCCTGGCGGAAATCCTGACCACTGAGACACAAGTCGGCACGGCCATCGTGCAGGCCAGTGACAAACAGGTCGCGGTTATTTCTGAGGCCGCACGTGCCCAGCGCGAGGCCGATATTTTTGGCCGTCAGACCGAGCGCCAGGAGCGTGCCCTAGAACAGTACTCGGTCCCTGACAGCATCTGCAGCGAGTCGGCCTCTGGGGTCGCGGCCACGGTGGGGAAGGTGAGCCGTGCGCAAACGGCGGTTCTGGCCAGCGGGGCAGGCGTCGGCAGTGCTGTGGTGCAGAAGACCATCGCTTCCGAGCCCGTGGCCTCGCGTCAGGGTGGCTATCGCAGTGCCGCCATGCACGCGCAGTACTGCACACAAAGCGAATCTGCCCAGTACGGCGGTACAGATCTGTGCCCGCAGGTCTCCAGCTTGCCTGGAGGCGACATCGAAATGCGCTCGTTGATCGACGGGGCGGGAGCCGTGGGCAAGGCCCCTGACCTGACGTTCAATCAGGATCAGGTCGATGCGGGCATGGCGTACATGAAGAACTCTGCACGCCATGACGGGGGGCGGGCACCGGGCAAGGGCGATATCCAGTCGGCCACGGGACGTGAGTATCAGGGGCTGATGACCCAGTACAAGGCGATTCAGAGCGCCGCGACTCAACCGCAGCTGGACATTATCGCCGCCAGTCAGGCCAATCCGGCCACACAGGAGGCATTGCAAGAGGCGCTACAGAATCCGTCAGCGGCGGAGTACTTCGCTTCAACGGGCAGCCAGAAAGCACAACGCACCGGGGTGATGAGCGAGCGCGAGTTCGAGGCTTTCGAGGTGGGCAGGCGCTATGCCAATACCGCCTATGAAACCGACCTTCAGGCCCTGAGCGGAGACAACCTGATGCGTGAGTTGGTGCGCGTGCAGAGCCTGGGCAACTGGCTGCAGTTGGGACTCAAAAACGACCAGCGCCAGGCCAACATCATTGCCGGCCAGCAACTGGCCTTGGCGGCAGACGCCAAATACGTTCCGCAGCTTCAGGAACTGGGAGCAAAAATGAGTTCGGGAGTCACCGCACATGAAAACTGAACCTGACACAACAAAGCACGAGGACGAACAATCGCCGCCGGACGACAAGCATTCGGGCACACCGTTACGGCGCGCCGGTCATGTGGGGCTGTCGATCCTCAACCCGTTCTCTGACCTGGCGGTGATCTATCGCCGGGGCATAAAACCGACGGCGCAAAAGCTGAAGCTACTGAAGACGTTGCTGACCCCGGCGTCAGCAACGACTGAGGCAGATGCAGTCGGTGTCAGCTGGGTACAAGCAGTCGAGCGTTCCAGCAGATCTGTTGAGCAACTGGTGAGGTCCTACCAGCGCATTCGTGCTGCATGGTGGTGCTTGATGGCGAGTGGTGGGGCCTTGAGCCTGTTCCTGCTGATCATGCTGCTGTTGGCAAACCTCAGCTTGCCTTCGGGCACATTCCTGCGGGCTGCGGTGACACTGCTTTTATTGATGGCTCTGGCCAGTTGGGGGTTTGCGCAGACGCTAATCGCCACTTACCGGCTATGGCAGTTGCGGGAACGGCGCGTCAGCGTAGCGGAACGAGGCACCTTTGAAGATTTCCTCATCGAAAACCGATGGTGCCGGCAGGTACTGACGCTCGGTCACTTCGGCTAACAAAAGACTCATTCAAGCGGGACAGTTACCATGAACCTCCTAAAACGCTTTTGGTGGGTCGGTTTACTGCTGGTCTTTTCTGTGCCGGCAATGGCCGACAGTGTGGATTATCAGACCATCGCAGCGGCTGCCCAAAAGCCCAATGACCTCTCGCGCCAGGCGCTGGTGATGATTTTTGGGCAAGTAGCAGTCGATCCATTTGCACCCTCACAGCCAACACTGATTGGCTCACTGTTCGCCATTATCAATGGCTTTCTGGCTGTGCTGGCCATGTTCTGGTTTCTGACCATCACCATGAAAACCATCGTGAAGGCCGGGCATCAGGGACAGTTTTTCGCAGGCGGTCGATCTGCGCTGTACCCGATCATGACGTTCGGCGGCTTCATCATGATTCTGCCCACGCAATCGGGTTGGTCACTGGCCCAGCTGGTCATGCTCTGGGCTACCTCTACGATGGGTATTGGCAGTGCCAATCTGTTGACCGATAAAGCCGTGGACATGATGGACAGCGGCTACTCGATGGTGACGCAACCTACGGCCCCGGTGACCCGAGGCGCGGCACGCGGCATCTTCGAAATGAACCTGTGCAAGTACGCGATCAACCGTGAGCTGCAAGCGCTTTACGGGGACGGCGAAGCCAATACCCCGTTGATTACCACCAAGGGGGGCAACGGCCAATACGACACCGGCAACGGCAGCGCGGTATGTGGTTCTGCCAAAACACCCAACACGGGCCGCACCGGGACCTGGAACCTGTTGTTTGACAGTGACGTGGACACGAGTGGGGTGATCACGGCGCAGCACCAAGCGCTAGACACCATGCAGAGTACCCTGGATCAAGCGGCACAGGCGTTCGTAGACACCTACCTGAGCAAGCGTGACCAGGACGTGGGGAGTTTTCAGGACGCCGAAACGCAGATCCAGAACGCAGCCGCCGCCTATGAAAACACGGTGAACCAGGCGATCAACAAGATCGACTTCAAGGACACGCTACAGAGCCAGCTTTCAAGCCAGATCAAAAGCAGTGGTTGGGTGGCTCTGGGCAGTTGGTATCACACCTTTGCCACAGCCAATAACAAGACCAATGATGTGGCCAGCTCGACTCCGGTTGTCACGGGGATGAGCAACCTGGGCGAGCACGGTACTGGCGATTTGTATAACCAGGTGTTTGCGGCCTACAAATCGCAGGTGCAAAACAGTACCTACACGGCTCCGCTAGGGACGCAGACGGCCAAGGATGATGGCGCGGCAGCGACGGCGAAGGACCCGAATTCGGTGTTTGTAAACGTTTTCAAATCGCCCATGCAGGGGCTTACCAATTTTTTTGCCACTAAGCGCGTCGGTACCGAGGCAGACTTTTCGAACCAAGTGAACCCGCTTATCAAGATGCAAACAATTGGTGACTACACGTTAGGAGTTACAGAAACACTTATGGCTGCCTATGCCGGAACTTGGGCCGCCGCCTCATCGGCCAGCAACTCGCCGTTGGGCTGGGGGGCCAAAATATTTGCGGTAGATTTAGGGGCGGTTGTGAAAGACGTGCTGGGCGCGCTTGCACCGATGTTTTATTTCGTCATGTTCGCCCTGCTGGCCATCGGTTTTTCGCTGGCCGTATTTCTGCCTGCTGTGCCCTTCCTGTTCTGGATGATGGGGGTATTCAACTGGGTCGTCAGTGTGCTGGTGGGATGTGCGGCTGGGCCGATGTGGGCTGCGACGCACTTGGGCGCAGAGGAAGACAAGGGCAGCCGTAGTGCCTACGGTTATATCTTCCTGATCGACATGATGCTGCGGCCGTCGTTGATGGTACTGGGGTTCTTTTTCGCTTCGGTGGCCGTAGCCGCAGGGGGAACGATCCTGAATCTGTTATTCGCCTCGGCGCTGGCCAATGCCAACGCAGACTCGATAATGGGGCTGTTCAAGATGATTGGGTGGCTGATGATCTATGCCCGCATTGCGACCTTTGGTGTGACTCGGCTCTTTGGCCTGCAGGCGTCCCTGGCGGACTACGTGATCTCGTTTCTAGGAGGCCGAGAAGGGGCAAACCTGATGGGCGGCATGGTCGATAACATGAAAGGCATGTTTGGTGCTGCTGGCTCTGGGGCACAACGTACCCCTGGCGTTAAAATGCAACCTAGGAAGCCTGGCGCAGGGGGGCATGGGGATGGAATTCAATAGCAACAGCGACCATCGATCACGGCTATCGGACAAATGGTGTCGTGGGTCTCGTTGTCACCCGCTATTGTCTAGGTAGTGCCCAGCCAACGAGGTGTTCATTCAATGATGCCCAACGCGATTCATCACAACCCTGACCCGCGCTATTTGTGCGGACTGATCGATCAGGCCGGGCTTAGCCGCCGAGGCGCGGCCCAACTGATCGGTATGTCGTGGTCGGGGTTTCGAAACTACCTGCGTGATGAATCGCATTATTTGTACCGGGAAGCGGATTACCGCGTTCAATTTGCCCTTGAGTGCCTGGCGGACGCTAAAGTACTCAGGAAAAAGGAAACAGGAGAAAAATCATGAAAGTTCAGCGCCTGAAAACAGCGAAAGAAGGGTGGCTCGTGGTCTTCAAAGGGCTTTATTTGTTAGCGTTTCCATTTTTGCTCATATTCGCAATTTTGTTTTTGATCGCGGCTTCGGGTTCAACTGGTGAAGATGCTTACGGATTTTCTGTATTTGCTGCACTGTTTGCGGCCCCTGTTTTGGTCTCTTTGACCGTTTTCATCCATGGAATTTTAAGTCGCCGCCGTCTACTGAAGCGAATTACGACGGCTATCAAAGCTGCCCAGTTCTTTGAACCAGACGTTGCCAATGAGATTTATCACGAAGGTGATGGCAAATACCTGGGCATCGATACCCAAAACGGCACCATCCTGTATGTTCACAGGATTCGCAAAGGTCAGGTCGATGTGGTGGCCCTGACCATGGACGACTGGACCGACCGCGAGGTTGAAGGCAATGGCATGTTGCGCCTCTACACCAAGTTCCCTGACCTGCCGCGTATCGAGATCGCCACCCCATGGGCGCAACGCTGGTACGACACGCTCGGGGCTATGGAGCACAAGCAGAAGCAGTACAGCACCCCGCAACCGTTCAACCGCTATGTGCATGACCACCTCGAAGCGCTTGAACGTGATCTGAACGTGCAGATCCCACGCCTGGCGTGAAGCCATAACCCCTCCGCAGCTGTTCCCGACGCGCTTTACCTTTTTCTCACACCGCCCAATTCGGGCGGTGCGACTATTTGTGGGGCATCGCAATGCAAAATCGACAATCCCAAGGTGCATGGGAGGGTGAGCAAGCGCAGATGTTATTGGCGCTTTGTGCAGCCGTCCTGTTGTGCTGGATGTTCTTCGATATCTTCGTGTACTGGACCACCTGGACGCTCTATTGGTTATGGAAAATGGTGGATTTTCCCTTCATCCATGCCTGGGCCGGTGGCAAGATCAACCTGCTGGCCGACGTGGCCAACCACGCCAAGGCCGTGACGCTGGATGAATGGCTTGAGGTGATGAACGCCACCAGTGGGATTCTGCTGCTGTTCTTGATACCGCTGGTGATTGTGAGCAGTTGGGGGCTGGCGCAGCATCCGGTACTGCCGTTTCGCAGTAAACGCCTGGTGAACATTCACACCCTTCCTGGCCTGGTGAGTCGTTTCGCACCCTCGGTCATCCCGGTGTTGGCTGCGTCTGGTCCCGATGGCCTGATGAACGATACCTCTCCCAGCAATGCGTGGGCGCTAAAGCCCGAGGAGTTTGCTGAACGTTACAACCTGGTGCAGCGCAAAGTGCTGGATCGGGAGGCCGCTCGTGCGGTGTTCGAGGAGCAGGTCGGAGATGTTCATGATGGCCTTCTGGACTTGACACCCTATGAACGGGCCTTGCTGGCCGTATTCGGTCTGCAGGTTTTCCTCAATGACCGCAAGGCAGCGACCCGGTTGCTCGATGACCTGAACCGTTCCTGCATGATCAAGGGGTTGTTGCGGCGCAAGACCTTCTCGTTGACGCCGCTGTACGGCTTGGCCGATGCGGGGTTTGATCGCGTTGCAAAAGCACCGGGCGTCAGTGAGTGGCTGCAAAGCCATAGATCGATGCGCACCGCGCTGGTGGCCTTGTATGGCCGCGATCTGCGCTTGGCGCCGGCGCGCTTTCGCTGGCTCAAGGGGGTTAACCGTACTTTGTGGTATGCCCTGCACAGTGCCGACACGGCCAAGGTGTTTGTGGAAGGCGCCGGTGTTCAGGCTCAGGCGCGGGCAGAAGTCCATGCCAGAAAGCTGGGGCTGCCACGTCCTGGGTTGATGGTGACCCAGGCCATCGATGGCTTGCAGGCCGAGTTGGAAAGCATCGGTCTGGTATTTGCGCGACATGTCATCACGCCTAAACGCCGGGAGGCCTCTGACCTTCCTGTCATGACGGCGGTGTATGCCGCGCAGCCACCTGTGGGTGATGAGCCTAGTGAGTAGGAGGCTGGTAAGACACGGCCATGCGGCTAGCCAAACGCTCCAGGCGCTTGTCTAACGTCCAAAGCGCTGTGCCGCTCAATAACGCGGAGGCCAGGAGCGTCATATCCACCAGCCCACAGCCCAGGCCATAGAGCTTGTGGGTGTTCAGAAAGGCGATGACTTCACTCACCGTGGGTTGTTGTGCACCTCGTAGGTCGCCAAGGTCAGTCAAGGTGCTCAAACGATCAGGCGGCGTACCACACGCCAGTTCTCCGATCACCATGGGGTGTATGAGTACCCGGTCCTGGCTGAGCAAGTTCACCAGTTCTGGACTGTTGTTGCGAAAGTGTTCAACCCAAACGGAGGTGTCTACCAGGACGCCTATCACTGTGCCTTCTCGTGTCGGCGGGCAATGTCTTCCATCGTTGGCAGTGTGGCCCCTAAGGCCATCAATCGTTTAGCCGCTTGAATGCGCACAAACGTCTGAACGGCTTCACGGAACAGGTCGGCCTTGTCCATCGCCGGATCGGCGACTTCCAGAGCACGTTGGTACAACGCATCGTCGATGGTAACAGTCGTTCTCATGATGACTCCTTGCTTCAATTTTGATGTAACTCTACATCAAATTTGATTCAAAAAAGCACTATTAATTCTTTACTTTAGAAAGAGGAAGCCCCATGGCCTCGGCATCTTTACGCGCCCCGTTTTCGGTGGACATCCAAGGCGATCAGCTGGTTGTCTATCAGGCAGATCAGGAAGCAGGCATCGTGACACGCACGATTTGCACCCTGGACCTTCGCCATCAGCACTCGTTTTATTTGAGCAATGACGGTGTGGTCTGCCGCGATGTTCAGGGTTTTGAATTCTCACTTGAAACCCATGACAGTAACGAAACCCATGAGCTACTGACCGCACTGTCGCGGGCTTTGCTGCGTCATGGACGACGCAAGACCCAGCGGCGTCTGATGGGCGTGTTCGTGCTGTTGGTTGTGCTTTGCCTCGGTGCCCCATGGCTTGGCCGAGCGCTTGAATTGCCTGTTGTAATGCCGGCGGCGCAGGTCATCACGCCCTCAGTCACGAGCCCCCCCAAGCCGGACCTGGCCAAGCGCAGCGCGCCGGCGCCGATCGCTTCTGAGCCACGCCAGTCCGCTGCAGACGTGGCACCTGACGATGGCTGGACATTGCCCAGGGAGGTTCGGGCCACACTCCCTCAAAAGCTGCACAACGCTGCCGAGCGCAAGCTGTTCACCGTTGACTATTCCAGCGGTCACGCGCGCACGCTGTATGTCTTTTCGGACCCTGGCTGCCCGAACTGCCAGCGTCTGGAGTCGTCCCTCAACACGCTCTCCGACGCCTTCAACGTGGTGGTGTTTCCTGTGCCGGTGATTGGTAAGGAAAAGTCGATCGCCGCCATTACGCCGGTGCTGTGCCTGCCGCCTGAGCAGCGCAAAACCCCGTGGGATCGCCTGTTTGATGCAGCCCCTGAGGGTGTGAACCTTGGGAAACCCCCGTTAAAGCCGGCGTCGGAAGGGGTGGAGTTGAAAGCGGCGCAACCAGCAGGCACGTGCGATGTTGCAGAAAAGGCCTTGGGGATCAACCAGACGGCCTATCAGGCGTATCGCATACCGGGCACGCCCTGGGTGATCAGCGACGATGGGCGCTATGTGCCGCAGGCGTTGTTGCGTGATCCGATCAGGCTCAAAGCCTTCCTAGATGAGCGACCTGCCCGCCAGGTTCAGGAGGTGTCGAATGCGCCCCAATGACTACGCCGTCGAGCGCACGCGCCTAAATCGGCGGGTTTACCACTCGGCACTGGCTGAGTGGTTGATGGGCCCCGGTAGTCTGACGCTGGGCCTTGCCGGGTCTGTGGTGGGAGGCGTCCTGTACCCGGTCAGCCTGTGGCTCAGTCTGCCGGCCTTGCTGGTTTGGTCACCTGTCATGCTGCTCGAACCCTGGCAGATGCCCATGCGCATGCCTTCAGACATGGACTGCCTCGACCCTTCGACGCAACGCCAGGTGACGGGCAAGCTGCTGGGTTTCTTGCCGGTCACGGCCATGCGCACGGTGATGCTCAAGGCAGCGGGCATCCTGTATATGGGGTACCTGCGCGGTCGGGACGCCGGGCGTGAACTGTGGCTGTCGCTGGATGACATGACCCGCCATATTCTGATGTTCGGTACAACCGGTGCCGGCAAAACCGAAGCACTGCTGGGGTACGTGTTGGGCCAGCTGGGCTATGGAAAGGGCCTGATTTATTCGGACGGCAAGGCCCAAAATGATGTGGCCGCCGCGATCGTGTCGCTGGCCCGACGCTTTGGCCGTGAAGACGACGTTCGGATGATGAACTTCATTACCGGGGGCCGCTCCAGGGCACAGGAACTGCTGGAGGACAACAAAAGCAGAGGGCAGACCAATACCGTCAACGCGTTCGGTATTGCTCAGGAAACCTACATCATCAACCTGATGGATTCGATGTTGCCTCCTGCGGGCAACGATGCCGGCTGGCAAGAGAAAGCCCGGGCCATGATTCAGGCTTTGGTGTTCTCCCTGGTGTACAAGTGCCGGCGTGAAGGCACGGTCATGTCCCAGCGCACGATCCAGGCACATTTGCCGTTGCGGGCCATTGCCAAGCTCTACATCCAGTCGGTGGAACAGCAATGGCATGAAGACGCCCAGTTACCCCTGAAAAACTACCTGGGCACATTGTCCGGTTTTGACCTGGCCAAGGTGGATTCGCCGGAGGAATGGGCGACCACTGCGTTGGATCAGCATGGTTTTCTGATCCAGCAGTTCACCCGCATGCTGGCCTTGTTCAATGACACCTACGGCCATGTGTTTGCCCGTGACGCCGGCGACATAGACCTCAAGGACGTGGTGCATAACGATCGCATCCTGGTGGTCCTGATTCCTGCGCTGGAAATCTCCTCGACCGAGGCCGCGACCCTTGGGCGTCTGTACGTGTCGCAATTGGCCATGATCCTGAGCCAGGATCTGGGGGAGAAACTGGAGGGCAAACCCGAAGACATCCTGGTGATCCGCAAGTACAAGGACCGCTTTCCGTTCTTGTGGATCTGCGACGAGGTCGGGGCCTACTACACCGAAAAGCTCGGCGAGCTGGCCACGCAAGTACGCTCCCTGGGGTTTTGCCTGCTCCTGGCCAGTCAGGAGGCGCAGCGCCTCAAGTCGGCGGCCGGCGACAAGGTGTGGACGCTGATCGGGAACATGGGGGTCCGAATCACCGGCAAGATCATGGACCCCAAGGACACTCTCGAAATACTGCAGTTGATGGCCGGTACCGAGTACCTGCCAGTGATGAGCGGTATGGTGCGTCAGGCCGGAATCATGGGGGCCAGCTGGGAGGAAGCAGACACACTGAGCCTGAAAGATGAGAAGAAAGTCAGCGTCGAGGAAGTGCAGCAGCTCAAGGAGGGGGAAAACATCACGCTGTTCAACGGACAAGTGATTCGCGGCAGCTCCTTGTACATTCACGATGCTGACAAGCTGTCCAAGGAAGCGATCCGGATCAACCGCTTCATCGAGGTGGCCCCGCCAGCGCTGGACACCTTGTTGGCCGGTGCGCCTGCCCGCATTCGGCGCAGCTATCCGCGCGCGGACCGCGTGCAGCAGATCCTGTACCACCTGGCGATGAAGCCTGGCCGTTCAGACCTTGAAAACCTGGTGCTGACAGATCCGACGTTGGTCGTCTTGAACGAGCTGGGAGAAGAGTGGCGGCTGATCTGGCGTCGCCGTCCTGGAGCGGCAGTGCGCAGCACCTTGTTATGGCACACAGCGCTGGAGCATGTGCCCAAGCGCGGAAGCGGCTACGTGGCGCAATCGTCCACGGCGCTGGATCTGACCGTCGGCAGCAAGCGGTTGCAGGCCTACCAGGCGCAGCACATCGATCCGGCCAGAGCGCCGAAAGTGAAGGGCAAGGCGCCTGCACCTAGAGCCACAACGCCTGTTCCACCACGCCACGACCATTCACCGCCCTATTTCGACGACGGATCGTATTCGCCGGCGCCGTTCGACTGGGATTAATAGACCGCAACCCTGTGCCGCGCCGATACCGATGCGCCGGCGCAGGGTTGTGTCGCATGCGTAAAAAGGAGCTGTAAATGAGTAACCGCAAAACGCAGAAACTGCACGCGCAGCACGTGCTCGAAACCATAGCCCTCGGCATTGCACGGCCTGTAGCGCTGCCCCGGGAGACAATTGAAGTGGCGCTTCGCGAAGCCATCATTGATGGGCGGCTTGAACCGGGTGAACCCCTTACGCATCAAGCCATCGCCAATGCCTTCCAGGTCAGCCGTATGCCTGTGCGCGAAGCGCTGCGTTCGTTGGAGACGCAGGGCTATATCGCCGCGCAGTACCACAAAAGCTACCTAGTCACGAACGGCAATGAGCCTCCCCAGTACGGTCACCTGCCGGGCTTGCTGAGGTGCGTTGCAGAACGCCATACAAAGCTGGGCGATTTCGAATCAAAAGTGGCCTTTGAAAACGAAATCCTGCGTGTCCTGGGTCAACTGCGCCCTACCACGTGCTGATGACTGACCTAGCTTGTTGAAAGCAACGGATTTTGTAACGCGAAAAGCGAGGCTCCCATGC